>NZ_JYLK01000010.1 GCF_001439805.1 Pseudomonas trivialis
GGTGCAATGTAATGTGGAACGCCCTATCGTGGCGAACGGGCTTCTGGGGCAAGCCCGCTCGCCACAAGTAATCGGCACCTGAAGGCCATTTCGGCACATGCATTGCTTAACCCTTTCATCTGCCCGTAAACAGGAGCAAGCGTTACCCCCCGACCCAGAGCCACCCCCACAAGAAAGAAAGGACCAGGCCTGTTGGCACCCTGCGCCACGGGCTCATAAAAAATGCGTTTTTAAAAGCGGCAGTGCCACCCAATGCACCCCTGGGCACTGACAAGGTATCGGAATGGCTCGATCTTTCTTTGACGAAATGAATGACGCGAACGGCGAGTGCCGTGCGCATTACCAGGATTTCTCCCGCTGGCTGGCCAATACGCCGCCGGAACTGCTGGCCCAGCGTCGCCGTGAGGCTGACTTGCTGTTTCATCGCGCCGGCATCACGTTCACCCTGTACGGCGATGAACAGGACACCGAGCGCCTGATCCCCTTCGACATCATCCCGCGCAGCATTCCCGCCAGTGAGTGGAGCGTGATCGAGCGCGGCTGTATCCAGCGCGTCAATGCGCTGAACAGCTTCCTCGCCGACATCTACCACGACCAGCGCATCATCAAGGCCGGCATCATTCCGGCGGAACAGGTGCTGGGCAACGAAGGCTATCAAAAGGCAATGGTCGGGCTGGACCTGCACCGCGGCATCTACTCGCACATCTCCGGCGTCGACCTGGTGCGCGACGGCGACGGCACCTACTACGTGCTCGAAGACAACCTGCGCACCCCCAGCGGCGTGAGCTACATGCTCGAAGACCGCAAGATGATGATGCGCCTGTTCCCCGAAGTGTTCGCCAGACAGCGCATCGCGCCGGTGGACCACTACCCCAACCTGCTGCTCAAGACCCTCAAGAGTTCCAGCCGCCTCGACAACCCGAATGTGGTGGTGCTGACCCCTGGCCGCTTCAACAGTGCGTTTTTCGAGCATGCCTTTCTGGCGCGGGAAATGGGCGTGGAACTGGTGGAAGGCGCCGACCTGTTCGTGCACGACCTCAAGGTGTTCATGCGCACCACCGACGGGCCCAGGCCCGTCGACGTGATCTACCGCCGCATCGACGACGCGTTCCTCGACCCGCAGGCGTTCAACGCCGAATCCATGCTCGGCGTGCCCGGTCTGGTGGCCGCCTACTGCGCCGGCAATGTGGTGCTGGCCAACGCCATCGGCACCGGCGTGGCCGACGACAAGTCGATCTACCCCTACGTGCCGGCGATGATCAAGTTTTACCTGGACGAAGAACCGATCCTGCAGAACGTGCCGACCTTCCAGTGCCGCAAGCCTGATGAACTGTCCCACGTGCTGGCCAACCTCGGCGATCTGGTGGTCAAGGAAACCCAGGGTTCCGGCGGCTACGGCATGCTGGTGGGCCCGGCGTCCACGGCCGCCGAGATCGAGGACTTCCGCCAACGCATCAAGGCGCGCCCTCATGCCTACATCGCCCAGCCGACCCTGAGCCTGTCCACCTGCCCCACGTTCGTCGAAAACGGCATTGCGCCCCGGCATATCGACTTGCGCCCCTTTGTCCTCTCGGGCAAGGAAACCCGTCTGGTGCCCGGTGGTCTCACGCGGGTGGCGCTGCGTGAAGGCTCGCTGATCGTCAACTCGTCGCAGGGCGGCGGAACCAAGGACACCTGGGTGGTGGAGGACTGAACATGCTGAGTAGAACCGCCGCAGATCTGTACTGGATGTCACGTTACCTGGAGCGCGCCGAAAACCTGGCGCGCATGCTCGAAGTCAGTTATTCGTTGTCACTGATGCCCCAGGCCGGGCGCAGCGACGGCCTGGACGAACTGGCCATGTCGCTGCTCAGCAGTGGCACGCTGGAGGATTACCTGGAGCGCCACCAGACCCTGGACGCCGAACGCATGCTGCACTTCTTCGCCCTCGACGAAGAAAATCCGGCCAGCATCTACAACTGCCTGCGCGCCGCACGCGGCAATGCCCATGCGGTACGCGGGCGCATCACCGCCGACATGTGGGAAAACCTCAACGCCACCTGGCTGGAAATGCGCAGCATCGCCGCCGGCGGCCTCGCGCGACATGGCATCAGCCACTTCTGCGACTGGGTCAAGCAGCGCTCGCACCTGTTTCGCGGCGCCACCTCGGGCACCATCATGCGCAATGACGCCTACCGCTTCATTCGCCTGGGCACCTTTGTCGAGCGCGCCGACAACACCCTGCGCCTGCTGGATGCGCGCTACGAGATGTTCGGCGAAGAGTCCGAAGAAGTCAGCGACCTGTCGGCACGCGGCTACTACCAGTGGAGCGCCCTGCTGCGCGCATTGTCGTCCTTCGAGGCGTATACCGAGCTGTACCCGAACGCCCTCAACGCGCGCTCGGTGTCGGAATTGCTGCTGTTGCGCAGCGATGTTCCGCGCTCATTGCACGCCTGTATCGAGGAACTGAGCCAGATCCTCGCCGACCTGCCCGGCAGCTACGGCCGCACCGCGCAACGCCTGGCGGCGGAGTTCGAGGCGCGGCTGCGCTACACCGGCATCGACGAGATTCTGGAAGACGGCCTGCACACCCGCTTGATCGAGTTCATCGACACCGTGCGCGAACTGGCCCGATCCATCCAAAGCTCCTACCTGGAAGTGGTCTGAAAGGGAGGCTGCGCAGCGCGTGGTTTTGGGGCTGCTGCGCAGCCCAACGCGGGGCAAGCCCGCTCGCCACAACAAGCCCATTCCACACAACAAGCCCACTCACCACGGGAATGTGGCTGCCTGAAACCATCAGACCTCTTTGGATTGCACTACCCACCACCTGGGCAACAACTGCCGCACCCGCGCCTCGCCAAAGCGGTCGTCGATCAGCATCACCACGCCCCGGTCCTGCTGGCTGCGAATCACCCTGCCCGCCGCCTGCACCACCTTCTGAATCCCGGGATACAAATAGGTGTAGTCATACCCGGCGCCGAAGATCGCCCCCATGCGCAGCTTCATCTGCTCATTGACCGGGTTCAACTGGGGCAGGCCCAGGGTCGCCACAAACGCGCCGATCAAACGCGCGCCGGGCAGGTCGATGCCTTCGCCGAACGCCCCGCCCAGCACGGCAAAGCCAATGCCCTGGCTGTGCTGGGTGAACTGTTCGAGAAACCCTTGGCGCTCGGCCTCGGCCATGCCGCGCGACTGCAGCCACAGGGCAATCTGCGGATGCCGTTCGGCCAGCAGCTGGGCGACCTGTTGCAGGTAATCGAAGCTTGAAAAAAACGCCAGGTAGTTACCCGGTTGCGCGGTGAACTGCCGAGCGATCAACTCGACGATGGGCGCCAGCGACGCCTGGCGATGCACAAAACGCGTGGAGATACGCTCGACAATGTGCACCTGCAACTGCTCGGCCTTGAACGGCGACTCGACATCCACCCAGGCCGTGTCCGCCGGCAGACCCAGCAGGTCGGCGTAGTAATGCCGGGGGCTCAGGGTCGCGGAAAACAGCACGCTGCTGCGCGCGGCGGTAAGCCTTGGGCCAATGAATTGGGCGGGCACCACATTGCGCAGGCACAGGGTCGAGCTGCTGCGCTTGCCGGTGAGCTGACGTTTGCTGATATCGAAGATGAAGTGTTCGTTGAACAGCTCCGCCACCTTGGCAAATTGCAGCGCCTCGAAATAGAAGGCCTGCAGGTCACCGCTGAGGGCCTCGGGACGCTCGTTGAAGTAGTCGCCCATCGCGCCGACGCACAGGCTCAGTGCCTGCAGCAGCTTTTCCGGCCGCGTTCCATAGGCCTGATACGGCGCGATCTGATCCTTGTGCAGCGCATTCCATTCACGGTTGAGGCGCTGCAAGGATTTTTTCAAGGGCTCCGGCGCCGTGTCGCGCAAGGTCTTGAGCCGGTACTGGTCGAGGCCCGCGCTGTACATCGCGCGGGCCCGTTCGACCAGGTTGTGGGCTTCGTCGACCAGTACGGCCACGCGCCATTGATTGAGCTGGGCCAGGCCAAAGAGCATGGCGCCAAAGTCGAAATAGTAGTTGTAGTCGGCGACGACCAGGTCGCTCCAGCGCGCCATTTCCTGGCTCAGGTAATACGGGCACACGTCATGGGCCAGGGCCACCTCGCGCAGGCTGCGTTGATCGAGCAGGCGCACCCTGGACGCGGCGGCACGGGCGGCGGGCAGGCGATCATAAAAGCCCTTGGCCAACGGGCACGATTCGCCGTGGCAGGCCTTGTCCAGGTGCTCGCAGGCCTTGTCCCGCGCCACCAGTTCCAGCACACGCAGCGGTAACTGCGGGTGGCTGTCGTACAGGACCTGCGCCGCATCCAGGGCCAGCTTGCGCCCGGGCGTCTTGGCGGTAAGGAAGAACAGCTTGTCCAGTTGCTGGGGCCCCAGGGCCTTGAGCAGCGGGAAAATCGTGCCGACGGTCTTGCCGATGCCGGTCGGCGCCTGGGCCATCAGGCAGCGGCCGGTGCTCACCGCCTTGTACACCGTCTCGGCCAGCACGCGCTGGCCGGGGCGAAACGCGGCATGGGGGAAGGCCAGGGTTTGCGCCGCCTGATTACGGGCTTCGCGGTGCTGCATTTCCAGGCGCGCCCAATCGAGGAACAGCGCACAGTGATGATTGAAGAACGCTTCGAGTTGCGCCGCCTGGAAGGGCTGACTGAGCAGGGTTTCGCCTTCGCCGACGATATCGAAATACACCAGCGCCAGGTTGATCTCGCTCAGCCCAAGCTTCTGGCACATCAGCCAGCCGTACACCTTGACCTGCGCCCAATGCAGCAGCCGATGGTTGGCAGGCTGGGCATCGAGGTCGCCGCGATAGGTTTTCACCTCTTCCAGGCGATTGCTCTCGGGGTCGTAGCCATCCGCCCTGCCCCGCACCTTGAGCTGCTGGTACTCGCCCTCAAGGGCCACTTCATTCTGGTAATGCGCGCTGCGCCGGGACGCCACCGTGCGGTGGCCGATGATGCCTTCCTGGGCACTGGGCGACGGGGTAAAGCGCAAGTCGAGGTCGCCGACCTTGGCCGTGAACTCACACAGCGCCCGTACGGCCACGCTGTAGCTCAAGCGGGCTGCTCCGCCCAGCGCACGTAGCAGACGGTGACCGGCATCTGGTACTCGCCGCAGAATTCCAGCCAGCGCAATTGATTGTCCTGCAAGCGGTCGCCGGGGCCCTTGACCTCGATCATGCGGTAGGTCTTCTGCGCCGGCCAGAACTGGATCAGGTCCGGCATCCCGGCACGGTTGGCGCGAATATCCAGCAGCAGGCGTTCGAACCAGCAACGCAGGTGCTCGGCGGGCAGGCAGGTCAGCGCCTGCTCCAGCAACTCGTCGCTGAGCAGGTTCCAGAACACGAACGGTGACTGGATGCCCCATTTCTCCACATAGCGCTGGCGGATACTGGTTTTGTAGCGCTCATCCTGCAATTGCTCGAAACACGCGGCGAACAGCGGCGCGCGGCGTTGATGGAAGTCTTCGCTGTGCAGGTCCGCGGGCCCGCGCTGGAACGGATGAAAAAACGACCCCGGCAGCGGCGCGAAAATCACATCCCAGCACAACAGGCCGAACAGTGAGTTGATCAGCCCGTTTTCCACGTAATGCACCGGCGCATCAGGCTCACTGAGGTGCGCCTGCACGCAGTACTCCACCGCCATCACCGGCGTCGGCACCGCCAGCGCCAGGTCCAGCCGCGTGACCGGCCGCGGCCTGGCCTTGGGCAGCGCCGGCTCGCCCAGCTTGCGGCGCAGACGCGGCAGCACGCGCAGCAGGTGTTGCTGCTCGGCCGCGCTGTGCGGAGCCTGCTGCGCCAGGCACGCCAGCGCCATGGCCTGGGCGTAGGCCTCCTGGCGTTCCAGCACGCGGATCAGGCGCGCACGGGCACCGGGGTGGCTGCACGCCCGGTAAATCTGCTCGGCCAGCATCAGTTCGGCGCTGCGCTCGCACAGCTGGCCGATCTGGAACAGCAGCTTGGCGCGGCGTTTTTCCAGCCAGGGGTTATCGGTTTGCAGCGTAGCGATCTGCTCCAGCACGTCCTCCACTGATTCGCCTGTCTCGAAAGCCTGCTGACACTGGTGCAAAAACAGATAGCCATGCACATCATCACGGCTGCGCAGGCCCCGGGACTCGTCGCAGAAGGCAACTTTTTCATAGGTATGAATGCCCAGGTCGGCGAGTACGAATTCGGACCAGTCCTGATGCAGGTTGCCGAAGAACATCAGGCGCAGGCGGTCGCACAACTGCATCACGGTGAGGCTGTAGAGGGTGTCGGGCAGCGCCGGGCACCACTGGGCGAAACTGCGGCTGTCGGGGAACTGCGCGGCCAGGTGTTCCAGCCAGTCGGCCTTGTTGCCTCTGGGGTGTTCGATCCAGGGTTTGAACGCTGCGAGCAGTTCGCTTTTTTGCAGCACCCCGAACAGCACCTCAAACGCCAGCGGGCTCTGATCCTCCACCCAGCCCAGCCCGAGCAACGGCGCCGCCGCCGCATGGGGGCAGCCGATTTCCAGGTAGTTGAGCTTGCCCGCGCGAAAATGCACACCCTTGCGCATCACCATGCGCACCAACAATGCCTGGGACGGCTGCGGCAACCTGTCAAATTGCTGAATGAAATGCTCTTCGTCGGCGTCGAGCAAATCGGCATAGCGCTGCCCCAGCCAATGCAGCACTTGGCGAAAGTTGTGCAAGTAATACAGGGGATCGTCGAGGGGGTTGGCCATGGCGCAAAACAATCAAGTACTGGTTATGCATACAGAGTGCCGATGCGCAGGCGTTGTTGCAATCAGTAATAGATAAATGGCGCACGCAACTTTTTGTATAAAAGTGATCAGATAGGAGGATCGATGGCGTACCATTTATGGCCCGCAGCCAGCTGCTGCGGGACTTTTCAGAGTGAAGGTAAGGGTTATGAACATGAAGAATTTGGGTCTGCCCCTGGTTGCACTCACTTTTCTGCTGCTGGCCGGTTGCGCCACGCAAACGGTCGTCACGCTGCAAAACGGCACGCAATACTTGACCAAGGACGCCCCCAACGCCAAGACCGCCGACGGCTTCTATGAGTTCACCGATATTGCCGGCAAGCGCATTCGCATCAAGGCCGATGACGTGGCCACGGTGCGCAAGGAAGACTAGCCTCTAACCGATCCTGTGGGAGGGGGCTTGCTCCCGATAGCGGTGTATCAGACAGCCCATCTGTTGCGGACCCGCCGCTATCGGGAGCAAGCCCCCTCCCACCTTTGATCTTCATTGTTTCAAGCAGTGCGTTCAAAGCCCCCTCACACCGCTTCGAACGCATTCAGTCCTTAGCTGATGACAATCCCCTCCCCCGACAAACTCGCCACCCCCACCAGCGTCACCGACTCCCCACCAAAGCTGAGCACCGTATCCGCGCCAACCACCCTGGCGTGATCGCGGTAATCCGTGCTGCCCTGCACCCCGCTGAACACCAGCGTGTCGGTGGGCTGATAGCCGATCACCCGGTCATGGCCGAACTGCCCGCTGAACAGAAAGGTGTTGTGCCCGCTGTTGTCGCGGAGCGTGTCATTGCCTTTACCCGCCTCGATAAAGTCGGCGCCCGTGCCGCCCTGGATGAGGTCGTTGTCGTCGCTGCCGAGGATGAAGGTGTTGCCCTTGTGCGGCTCGGCATTGCGGTTGAGGTCCTGCACCCAGGTGCTGGCCCGTGCCGGGTCCGACAGGTTGGCGACGATCACCGTGGAGTCGCGCGTCATCTGCCCGTAGAAGCCGGACTCCAGGATGCGCGTCATGCCGTCGCCATAGCCGCTGGGTAAATGAGCGAACCAGGTGGGCAGGTTGGCGATGGAAAACGGCAGCACGTTCCACAGCGTCGAGGCGTAGTGGTCATTGAAGTTGACGATATTGTCGGTGGTCGACTCATGGGGTTTGTCGTGCACGCCCAGGGACGCGAAGTTGACCGATGAACCGTCCAGCGCACGGAATACCGGGTCGTTCTCAAAGCCGACATTGAGCACCTTGTCGCCGGCGCTCTGGGTCGGCGAAGCATAGGCCACGTAGTGGGCGTCCTTGTAGAAACCTGACCATTTATTGCCGCTCAGGTCGGCCATACTGTTGACCGCCAGCCCGCCAAGGCTGTGCCCGCTGACCAGCACGTCCTTACCGCTCAGGCCATGGGCGCCGGCGTAGTCGGCGACGTTTTTGAGCAAGCCGCCAAAGGCTTCGCCCGCGTAGTTTTTTGCATAATCCCTGGGGCCCAGCGCGGCCAGCAGGTCGCTGATCAGGTCGCCGATGGAGTCGCTGATCAGGTTTTCACGAGGGCCGGAGGTGCCGCGAAAACCGATGCCGATTTCCAGCAGCTTGCCGGCATCGTCGTACTTGCCCAGCACCTCGGCCTGCGCCGTGGTGTAGCCAGCCTTTTCGCCAAAGAACGTGCCCCGGGCGTCGACCTTGCCGGCATAGCCCAGGGCGGCGGCGCTGATCGGCGTCCAGCCGGCATTTTGCACCGCTTCAAGGGCCGCTTTTTCCGAGTCCGGATTCCACGGCACACCGGGAATCACCCCCTGGGAATCGGTGCTGCCGAGCAAGGCGCCCACCAGCGTGGCGGGCAAGCCGAGGCCCAGCCCATTGTGCTGATAGCCCACGGCAAAGCCGTTGTCCAGGTTGTGATAGGTGTACAACGTGATCGCCATGGCATCGGCGAACAATGCTTTGGAGCCCTCGGTGCCGAGGTTTTTATAGTCAAAGATACCCATCGCTCGTGCCTCTCTTTTGTTGATGTTGTCGAGAAAGCCAATCGATCGTTCCCGCGTCGGGCGCGGGAACGCTTCACGCGTCAGAACGTCCAGTCGAGGCTCAACCCCACCCCGTGGACCTTCTCCTTGCTGGCCAACAGGCCGTTGTAATCGACGTTCACCCGCGCATCCTTGCTCAACGCCAGGCTCACCCGCGCGCCCACCAGTGCCGCATCACGCACCATCGGCGCACTCTGCACCGCAAACGACGGGCCGCCCGACGCAAACGCCAGGTGCTGCTCGGAATCGCTGCTGCCCAGGTTGTGCTGCCAGCCCAGGGTGCCGGACAGCGCCAGTTGCTGGTGGTCATTCACAGTGAAGGTCTTCAATGCACGCAGGCCCAGGGTGCTCAGCACCAGGTCGCGGGTGTCGTCACGGCTTTTCAACGCGGCGGCATCGCCCTTCTCGGTAAACCCATCGCTGTCCAGGTGCACGTAGGCCAGGTTGGCGAAGGGTTCCAGCGCCAGCGCCGGCAGATTTACGCGGTAGGCCGCCTCGGTGAACACTTGCGTGCTGCGGGCATCGACCTTGGCTTTCTGCTTGCCGGCGACATCGCCGTATTGCAGGTCGCGCTTCACGTCGGCGCGGTGCCAGCTGTAGGTCGCCCCGCCGCTCAGGCGCCAGGCACCGATCTCATGCCCGGCGTAGGCACCGAAGTGGTAGCTGTCGACCGACGCGCGCGAATGGGTGTCGCTGCCCATGTTCAGTGAAGTGTCGCTGTAGCCCGCCACCAGGCCGATACGGGTGGACTCATCCACTGCCCCGTCAACCCCGGCGAGCATGCCGCCAATGGAGGTGGTGTAGCCCGCCGTGTCGCTGCGGCTGTCGGTCTTGCCCCAGGCGCCGAGGGCCTTGACCCAGACGTTGCCCCGGCTGTCGACGGTGTCGCTGGCAGCGCCCATCTCACCGTTGCGCAAACGCTCGCCCACCGCCTCGCGCACGTAGCGGCTGTCATTGACCAGCGCGGTCTCCAGCGCCGGGTAGATTTCCCCCGACAATTGCTGGAACGCGCTGCGGGCCGACGCGGCTGTCGGCGCCAGCAGCAGGCTTTCGTACACGGCATTGCCCGCGCCCAACTGCTCGGCGGCTGCGGCCACGGCGCGCTGGTTATCAGTGACGCCCACGCTGGCAAAGCTGTTGGCGTTGCGCGCCACATCCAGTTGCACGCCGTTGGCGGTGTAGTTCAGGTTGCCGCCGATGAACAGGTAGTCGGGCAGTATCGCCGCAAAACTGCCGTTGATGCCGCCGGCCGCTTGCAGGATGTTGTACTGGCGCCCGATCAGGCTTTGCGCCTGCGCCGTGCTGAGCAACGTCGGGCTGTTTTCCAGGGCCAGGGTCACGGTGCCGCCGTTGAGCGTGGCGGTGCCGCCGGCCACGATGCGGTCGCTGCGGGTGGGCGACAGTTCCACGGCGTAGGTGGAACCTGCGTCGAAGGTCACATCCCCGGCCACGTTCAGGGTGCCGATGGAGTTGCCCGGCGCCACGGTGCCGCCGCTTTTGGCCAGCAGCGAACCGATGCGCCCGGAGCCGCCGACCACGCCGCTCTGGCTGACGGTGACGTCCGAGGTCAGCGAGCCGTTGATTGCCAGCCGCCCCTGATTGACCAGGGTCGGGCCGCTGTAGGTGTTGGTGCCGTTCAGCACCAGGGTGCCGATGCCCAGCTTGGTCAGGCCGCCGTGCCCGGCAATGTCATTGCTCCACACGTCCAGCCCGCAATGCACATCGGTGCACACCCGCTGCGTCGGTTTGCCGGCATCCACCACCGCGCCGATGCCCGGCAGGTCGGCGACGAACTGGCCGCTGCCATAGGCGCCGTCGATGCGGAACTCGGCCGGAATATTCTCGGCAGTCACCAGCATCCCCGGCCCATTGATGGCCTTGCCCAGGTTGATCATGCCCCAGCCGTACAGCGAATCGATGCCCGGCGCGCCAAGGTCGGTGGCGGTGGTCTTGAGCAGCGTGGAGATCTGGTCGCCGCTCATGTACGGGAAGCGCTCCATCAACACCGCCGCACTCCCCGCCACATGGGGCGCGGCCATGGAGGTGCCGTTGAAGTTGGCGTAGTCGGTGGTGAGGTTGTCCAGGTTGGTGCCGTTGATGACCGAGCTGAAGATCTTCGTGCCGGGGGCCGACACGCAGAAACTCGCCGCATACCCGCAGCGCGAGGAAAAGGTGCTGATCACATAGGGGTTGGCGCTCGCGGTGTCCGGGTTTTGCTGCAAGGCGGCCACCGACAGCCAGTTGGGCGCAATCTCCGGCACGAAGTACGCCAGGCCCGAGATCGCATCCGGGTTGTTGCGGTTGTAGTCGTTGCCGGCGGCGAAGATGGTCAGCACGCCGCTGCGCGCGGCGTCGATTGCGCCCTGGTAGGCGCCGCCGGCAAGGGTGCCGAGGATCGGGCGGATGTTACTGAACTGGGCCTGCGCTTCATTCACGGTGAAATTGGGGAACGCCGGATCCCGGCCGCCCTTGGCATATTGGTCACCGATCCCGATGCCCCAGCTGTTGTTGATGATGCGCGCGCCGCTGGCCACCAGGGCGTCCCAACCGGCCTTGTACACCGCGCCATCGTTGCCGAGGATGATGCCGTCTTCGGGGCCGGGGTCGCCGTTCTCGGCGCTGATGATCTGCGCACCGTAGGCCACGCCGTGCATCGGCCCGCCGTCGCGGTTGCCTGCGGCGATCCCGCCGACGTGGGTGCCGTGGTTGCCCAGCTTGCCGTTGGAACCCAGGGACGGCGTGCCGTCATAGCGAAACGCATCGCCGGCCTTTACCGGAATATAGGGGTCGGTGTACTGGCGGATGCCCTCGGTGACAATCGTCACCACTTTGCCGGGGCTGGCGAACTCCGGGTGCGCGGCGTACACCGGCTGGTCGAAGATGCCCAGTTTCACGCCCTTGCCGGTGTAGCCGGCGGCGTACGCGGTGTCGGCATGCACGGCGCCCAGGCCCCAGTCGGCGTTGAACTCGGCGCTGCGCCAACTGGCGGCATCGCCCGGCTTGCCGGTTTCCACATAGGGTGCGGCGTGGGCGGTGCCCAGGCTGGCCAGGCAGCACAGCAATGCGCCACAGGGCGCGCTGCGCGGGTGGCGCAAGGCTTTGTGGATGGCGGTTGTTAACCCTGACTTGCGTGTGTTCACGGTGACCTTCCTTAGTTTTTTATTACGGATATAGAGATCCCTGTGGGAGGGGCAAGCCCCCTGCCACCTTAGAACTGCCAGTTCAGGCTCAGGCCTACGCCCTGGGTTTTCGCCCTGCCGCCCAACTGCCCGTTGTAATCGAGGTTGACCCGCGTCGCCTGGCTCAGCGCCAGGCTGGCCTGCACGCCCAGCAGCGCCGCATCGCGCAGCAACGGCGCGCTGCGCACGGCGAACGAGGGACCACCGGCCACAAACGCCAGATGCTCTTCGGATTCGACGGCGGTCAGACTGTGTTGCCAGCCCAGCGACCCGGACAGCTCGAGCTGCTGGTGATCGTTGAGCGCGAGGGTTTTCAGCGCACGCAGCCCCAGGGTGCCCAGCACGGCATCACGTCGATCACTGCCGCGTTCCAGCGCGGCTGCGTCGCCTTTTTCGTGAAACGAATCGCTGTCCAGATGCACATAGGCCAGGTTGGCGAACGGTTCCAGTGCCAGCGGTTGCAGCTGCAGGCGATACGCTGCTTCGCTGAACAGTTGCGCACTGCGCGCGTCCAGGCTGGCCTTCTGCTTGCCGCTGACGTCGTCGTATTGCAGGTCGCGCTTCACATCGCCGCGGTGCCAGCTGTAGGCACCGCCCAGGCTCAGGCGCCAGGCACCCATCTCACGCCCTGCATAGGCGCCAAAGTGGTAGCTGTCGACCGACGCCGAGGCATGGTTGCCGCCGCCCAGGTTCAGCGAGCTGTCGCTGTAGCAGGCGACCACGCCGACACGGGTCTGCTCATCGAGCGCGCCGTCCACGCCCAACAGCAGTCCGCCGAGGGAGGTGGTGGCGTCCGCGGTTTCGCTGCGGTTGTCGCTCTTGCCCCAGGCGCCCAGGGCCTTGAGCCACAGGTTGCGCTCGCCGGCAACCGGCACATGGCGCAAGCGTTCACCCACGGCATCGCGCACCTGACGGCTGTCGTTGATCAGCATGGCGCCCACGGCCGGATAGATTTCACCGGACAACTGCTGCAAGCCTTGTTGCGCTTCTGCCAGGGAGTCGGAACGCAGCACGCTTTCATACACCGGGTTGCCCGCGCCGAGCTGCTCGGCGGCGGTGGCCACGGCGCGCTGATTGCGATTGGCGGCGACGCTGGCGAAGGCGGCGTCATTGCGCACCACCTTCAGTTGCACCCCCGTGGCGGCGTAATCGAGACGCCCGCCGAGGAACAGATAGTCGGGCAGCACCTGGCCAAACTGCCCCTGAATCCCGCCGGCCGCTTGCAGGATGGTGTATTGGCGGCCAATCAGGCTGTGTGCCTGCGCCGCGCTGAGCAGGGCCGGACTGTTTTCCAGGGCCAGGGTCACGTTGCCACCGCCGAGGATCGCGCGGCCGCCGGCGACGATGCGGTCGCTGCTGCTGGGGGTCAGCTCCACTGCATAGGTGGAGCCCGCCGCCAGGTTGACGTCGCCCGCCACCTGCAAGGTGCCCACGGAATTGCCCGGCGCCACGCGCCCGCCGCTGTTTACCGACAGCGCGGCGATACGCCCGGAACCACCGAGGGTGCCGCTGTCGTTGACGGTGACCGCCGAGGTGAGCGAACCGTTGACCGCCAGCAGCCCGCCGTTGACGGTGGTTGCGCCGCGATAGGTGCTGTCGCCGCTGAGCACCAGCGTGCCCGCGCCGGACTTGATCAGGCTGCCCTCATAACTGCGCCGCGCGGCGGCCTGATCGCGTGCCGTGCCCACCGCGTAATCGGTCTGGTCCTGCTGGCTGGCGTTCGCGCCCACGCCGTTTTGCCAGCCCTTGTCGCGCAAGGTTTGCTGCCACGCCGCCTGTTCGGCGCGGTCCTCGGCCTGGCGCTGGATCAGCGCCTGGTCGGAGATGCCATTGCTCCACACGTCGCCCTGCCCGGCGGCGAGGTTCACGTTCATCGCGCCGAGCAACTGCCCCGGCCCGTGCATCGCCCGGCCCAGGTCGGGCACACCCCAACCCACCGTGGTGTTGGGCGCCTGGGTGAGCGAACCGTCGAGTTGGGTGGCGGTGGTCAGCAGCACCTGCAGGGCCTGCTCGTTGCTCATGTAGGGGTAGCGCTGCATCACCAGCGCCAGCGCGCCGGTGGCATGGGGCGCCGCCATCGAGGTGCCGGATTTCACCCCGTAACCGCCACCGGGGACGGTGCTGTTGATCAGTGCACCGGGGGTGGAAATACACCAGTACTTGGCGATTCCGCATTTGTTGTACTTCTGGTTATTGGCGATATCCAGGCCCGATACCGCCAGCCAGTGCCCTTCCAGATCCGGCTGGAAGTACGGCAGCGCCGCACGCACGCTGGCGTTTGCGTAGCCGCTGTTGCCAGCGCTGAACACGTTGATCACCCCTGCCCTGGCCACATCGGCCGCCGCGTCCAGCCAGGTGTCACGGTTGTAGTGCTGGGCGTAGGCGGCGTGCAAATCGCCGAGTGTCTGGTAGCTGACGTCCTTGGGCTGGCTGCCCCAACTGTTGTTGATGGCGCGCACGCCCGAGTCCACCAGGGCGCTGTACACGGCCTTGAAGTATTTGGGGTCGGGTGTGGGACCGAACAGAAAGCTGTCGTTGGCGTTGGTGTTGCCCACATAAACCTGCGCGTTGTAGGCCACGCCGTGCATGCCGACGCCATCACGGGCGGCGCCCATAGTGCCGGTGACGTGGGTGCCATGGGAATCGTTGTTGGGGTTGAGTGCGCCGGTGGTGCTGAAGGCGCTGCCATCCAGGTAAGTGCCCGTGGCGGTGACCGGGTGAAAACGATCGGTGGAAGCCTCTGGATGACTGGCATCGAAGCCTGAATCCAGCGCGCCAATCTTCACCCCGCTGCCGTTGATGCCGGCGGCGTAGGCTTCATCGGCCTTCAGGCGTCCCAGGCCCCAGTCGCTCTGGAACTCGGCGGAACGCCAACTGGCCGGATTACCGGGTTGGCCGGTCTCGGTGTATTGCGCCTGCGCCGCCACGGACAACAGCAGCAAGGAGCCTGCGGTAAAGGGTTTGAAACGCGACGAATCGGTGATCATCAGAGCCATCCTGTGTGTGTTGTTAGGGGCGTTGGTTCACAGGGCCGAAGGCCTCATCCACTTTCGCAAGGTCGGTGTCGCGCAAATTGCCCGCGTAGTAATGCAATTTGGTCCAGGCCATCAGGTAGTCGTAACGCGCCTGGGCCAGGTCGCGGCGGGTGCTGTAGAGCTGCTGCTCGGCGTTGAGCGCATCGAGGTTGACCCGCTCGCCGCCGAGGATGCTGTGTTTGGTCGAGACCACCAGCGCCTCGGCCGACGTCAGGGCCTTTTGATACGCGCGCAGCTTGCTCACCCCCGACAAACACGCACTGAACTGGCGACGCAGTTCGATCAGGGTTTCGCGGGTTTTGCCTTCCAGCTCGTATTCGGCCTGCTCCATGGCACGGCTGGCCTGGCGGGTTGAGGCCGATACGCCGCCGCCGGCATACAGCGGCACGCTGATTTCGACGCCGATGGTGTTGGTGTCGTAGCGCTGGTTGTAGGTGTTGCCGCTGTCGGACTCCTGCTGGCGCGAGCTGGCATACGCGGTGACCTTGGGCAGATGCCCGGCGCGGTTGCGCTCCACCTCGTAGCGCGCCACTTCCAGGGACTGGCGCTGGGACGCGAGCGTGGGGTTGTTGCTCAGGGCCAGTGCGTGCCAGGTGTCGTAGTTGGCGGGCGTGAGGGTGAAGGCGCCGAAACGCTGGTTCAACGGCGCCAGGTCGTCGATGTTGACGCTCTGCACGCCAATCAGCGCGCCCAGCTCGCGCAGGGACGCATCCTGCTCGTCCAGCGCCTGGATTTCTTCGGCGGTGGCGAGCTCGTAGCGGGATTCGGCTTCGAGAATATCGGTGCGGGTGCCCTCGCCCTGCTGGAACAGGTGCTGGTTCTGCTGGAACTGCTGCTCGAAGGCTTTTTTCTTGGCACGGGCAATGTCTATCTGGTCCTGGGCAAACAGCGCCTGGGTGTAATAGCTCAGTACGCGCACCAACAGCGCCTGGCTCTTTTCGCGAAAACTCTCATCGGCAAACAGCGCCTGGGCCACGCCCTTGCGGTAGTTGGCATAGGCTTCGTAGTCGAACAGCGGCTGTTGCAGGCTGAAGGTGGAGCCGTAACTGTTGTAGTTGCGGTCGTCGCGATAACTGCCGCCGCGCCCGTCAGGCAGGTGCGCCTCGGCGTTGTTGCGGCCCTTGTTGTAGGTGTAGGACAGCCGTGGCAGCAGGCCGGCGCGGCCAATGGTGCGGTTTTCCAGGCCGGCGTCGCGTTCCTTGATCGCGCCGAGGAATACCGGATCGTTGCGCAGGGCCTGCTCATACACATCGAACGGGCCCATCGCGGCCTGGGCACTGGCGCAGCTCAACAGCAAGGCGAGGCATACGGGCTTCATGCTCATTCCTCGGTCAATGCGGAGCCGGCGCGATCCAGCAGCGGCTTGAACAGGTAGTTGAGCAACGAACGCTCGCCGGTGCGCACGAACATCTCGGCGGGCATGCCGGGCTTGATCACCAGGCCGTGAAGTTTTTCCAGCGCCGCCTCGCTGACGGTGGTGCGCAGCACGTAATACGGCGCGCCGGTCTTTTCATCGAGCATCTGGTCGGCGGAAATCAGGCTCACCTCCCCCGGTACGCGCGGGGTGCGGCTCTGGTTGAAGGCGGTGAACAGAATATCCACCGGCAGGTGGGTGCCGACCTTGTCCACCAGGTGCACCGGCAAGTGCCCTTCCACTTCCAGACGCGTGCCCTGGGGCACGATTTCCAGCAGGGTTTCGCCGGCCCGCACCACGGCGCCTTCGGTGTGCACGCCGAGGTTGACCGCGATGCCATCGGCCGGCGCGTTGATCTCGCTGTGTTGCAGGTCAAAACCGGCGGAGGTCAGTTGCTGTTCCAGGGTGAGGCTGCGCAATTGCGCGTCGGCCAGTTGGCTGCGCACCTCCTTCTGGTACTCCTCGCCGTGCTGCTGCAGTTTGAGCCTGGATTCGAGGATGCCCTGCTCCACCCGGCCGCTTTCGCCGCTGTTCTGCGCCAGGTCCTGTTGCACTTGGGACAGCTGGCGCTGGTAGTCCATCAGCCGGTTGCGCGGGATGTAGCCGTTGTCGGCAAGCGGTTGCAGGTTGGCCAGTTGGTCGCGCAGGGACTGGGCCTGGGCGGTCAGGTCGGTGCGGGCGCGGCGCATGCCGTTCAGCTGCGCGCCGGCACCTTCGATATTGGCGCGAATGCCCGCCTGTTCACGGGCGAAGGCTTCGCGGCGGCTGCTGAACAGTTGGCGCTGGCCTTCCAGCACCAGGGCCAGCGCCGGGTCTGGGTCGGCGCTCAGATCAGCGGGAAAGCTGATCGCCGCTTGATTGTCGCGCTCGCTCTGCCAGCGTGCCACGCTGGCCCAGGCCATGCGGTACTGGGCCTGCAGCGACTGCACGTCGGCCTGGTTGCGGGTCTGGTCGAGCCGAAACAGCGGCTGGCCCTGTTTGACCGTCTCGCCTTCGCGCACCAGGATCCGGCTGACCACACCGGGGCTGACGCTTTGTACCGCCTTGCGCTTGCCGGAGACCACCACGGTGCCCTGCACCGGAATGCCCTGATCGAGTGGCGCCAGACTCGCCCAAAGGAAAAACCCACCGGCACCGACCACGGTCAGCAGCCAGCCCATGCGAGTGAAGTAGCGGGCGTCGCGTTGTTCAAACGTCATACTGTTCATGCGCCTGGATTCCTTGCGGCTTGATACTGGCGGCTGAAACTGACGCCGGTTTTTTCCTTCGCCGCTTCCTGCTGGCCGGAGAGCGCCCGCAGCACGTCCTGGCTCGGCCCGAATGCCTGCAGGCGTCCTTCGTTGAGCACCAGCAGCTTGTCGGCCTGGGCCAGCACCGAGGACCGGTGCGTCACCAGAATCACGCTGCTGCCCTGGGCCTTCATTTGCACGATGGCGCTGGCAAGCGCCGCTTCACCGACGGTGTCGAGGTTGGAGTTGGGCTCATCCAGCACAATCAGCCGCGGCCCGCCGTACAGCGCGCGCGCCAGGGCGACCCGCTGTTTCTGGCCGCCGGACAGGCCACCGCCGTTATCGCCCAGCAACGTGTCGTAGCCCTGGGGCAGGCGCAGGATCAGCTCATGCACGCCGGCCTGTTGCGCCGCCTTCACCACCCACGCCGGGTCGGCTTGGCGAAAACGCGCGATGTTGTCGGCAATGCTGCCGCTGAACAGCTCGATGTCCTGAGGCAGGTAGCCGATGTGCGGGCCGAGGTCGTCACGGTCCCAGCGGTGAATGTCCGCGCCATCCAGGCGCACCGTGCCGGCCAGGGTCGGCCACACGCCCACCAGCACCCGCGCCAGGGTGGACTTGCCGGAACCCGAGGCGCCAAGCACGCCCAGCACTTCGCCGGCACCCAGGTTGAAACTGACATGGTGCAGCGTCGCCAGACGCAGCCCCGGCGGGCCGGCGCTGACGTCTTCAAAACTCACCTGACCGTGGGGCGCCGGCAAGGCCATCTGCTCGCCCCCCGGCGGGAAAGCCCGCAGCAGCTCATCCAGGCGCTGATAGGCGAGCTTGGCCGAGCTCCATTGCTTCCACACCGCGATCAACTGGTCGATGGGGCTGAGCATGCGGCCCATCAGGATGGAACCGGCGATCATCATCCCGGCGGTCATGTCGCCCTTGATCACCAGCAACGCGCCCAGGCCCAGCACCAGCGATTGCAGGCACAGGCGCAGGGATTTGCTCAGGGAGGTGATCACCGAACCGGTGTCGCTGGCCTGGTTCTGCAGGCCGAGAAACTGCGAATGCACGGCAAACCAGCGGGCGCGCAACGCACCGAGCATGCCCATGGCCTGGATGGTCTCGGCGTTGTGCAAATGGCTGGTGGCCAGTTGGGTCGACTGCTGGGAGTAGCCACTGGCCTCGCCCAGCGGCTTTTTGGTCAGGTATTCGTTGAGACAGGCCAGGCCGATCAGCAGCACCGCCCCGGCCGTGGCCAGTACCCCCAGCCACACGTTGAACAGGAAAATCACGAACAGGTAGAGGGGAAACCACGGCGCATCGAAAAACGCGAACAATGCAGGCCCGGTGATGAATTGGCGGATATGGGTCAGATCCCCCAGGGATTGCCCGGCATGGCCCTGGCCGCTGTGCAGGTTGCGTTCAAAGGCGGCCTTGTAGACGCGCAAGTTGAAACGCCGCTCCAAGTGACTGCCGATGCGGATCACGATAAAACTGCGAATGACTTCGAGCAGGCCAATAAACGCAAAGAAGCCGACCACCATCAGCGTCAACATCACCAGGGTGGTTTCATTCCGGGAGGACAGCACGCGGTCGTAGACTTGCAGCATGTAAATCGACGGCACCAGCATCAACAGGTTAATCAAGGCGGTGAAACAACCAATACTGATCAAGATGCTCTTGTATTCACCCAGCGCCTTGAACAAGGGTGCAACGTTATGGGGCCTGGCCATATCTTCTTATCTTCCTTGAAGCAAACTACGCGCACTAGTTGGCGCAACCCTTGATCAGGGCCGGTCAACCAATCAATCAAGTTATAGGGTTATAACGATAACTAAGGTTTTCGCTGCAATACCACAACACCGCCGGATCGAGTGCGGCCCTCGTACTCGCCTTCGTGTTGGCGATTCAAGTGGGTAATACCGCTGCCTTCGGCGTTCATCAGCCAGATTCCGTCCGGAGTGGGTGACCAACTCGAGGGCTTGTCGCCCAGCCACTGCGCCACACACGCCACATCGCCGCCCAGGGCGTTGGCCTGCTCCAGTAATTCCAGGCTGCACACCTGATCCTGCTGTTTCAATTCCCAATGCCCCGCCAATTGCGCGGGGGTGGGTAAAACCAGACTGCTCGCCATTGCGTGGGCTCCTGCCGACACGAACACCACCTGCACAACACAGGCGATCATTTTGGATAACCACTGCATCTTCACGCTCCCGCCTGCAAGCGCGGCGCCGAAGCGCCGCACCCGTGCATCACGCCACGATGTCGCTGACGGCTGCATGGCCAACGGTGGTGACGAGGAAATCCGCCACACCCTTGCCGGCAAAGTCGACGGCCAACGTGCCCAGGTTGGTGCCTGAGGCGTAGGTCAGCACCGCATCGCCGGCATGCCCGGAAAAGGC
This sequence comes from Pseudomonas trivialis, assembly GCF_001439805.1. GTDB lineage: Bacteria > Pseudomonadota > Gammaproteobacteria > Pseudomonadales > Pseudomonadaceae > Aquipseudomonas > Aquipseudomonas trivialis. The sequence goes on from NZ_JYLK01000010.1 coordinate 19,989, forward strand.
ACTGACGAAGCTCAGGCCCGCGCCTTTGGTAATGCCGGACAGGTCGATCTTGTCTGCACCGCTGGTGAAGTCAAAGATCTTGTCCGCAGCCCCAGGACGGGAGTCGGAACTGGCGCCGAACACGAAGGTGTCATTGCCCGCACCGCCCCACAACTGGTCTGCACCGCCACCGCCGTAGATGAGGTCGTTGCCGGCCCCGCCCTTGATCAGGTTGGCGGCATTGTTGCCGATGATCAGGTCGTTACCCGCCCCACCGAACGCGTTCTCGAGGGTCACGCCCTTGGCAATGGACACGTTGCCCACCAGGCCGCCCACGTCGGAGAACGAGGTTTCATTGAGGTTGATTTTCTGGTTCTGGGTAAACCCGGAGAAGTCCAGGGTATCGTTACCACCACCGTCCCACACCGAGAACACCAGCTTGTCGGCGTTGGAGGTCGCGCTGAGGAAATCACGCCCGGTGTTGGAGTTGAAGCCGTAGGTCGTGTCGGTGGCGCGGGTGGCGAAGTTGGCACCGTAGAGCTTCTGGATCGCGGCAATGTCGTCGATCAGCGGGCCGGAGGCATAGGCTTCAACCCCGCCTTTGCTGAAGTTCTGATTGGTGTTGCTCTCGCTCCAGTAGCTCATCAGGCTGTAGCCACGCGTGTCCTGTCCGTAGGTCGCGTCTTTGTAGGATGGGTTGCCGTTCCCGGCGTTGTAGTCGCCAGGGTGCGCCAGGCCGAGGGTGTGGCCGATCTCGTGGGTCAGGGTCTGCCGTCCGTAATTGTTCAGGTCCGGCGTCTTGTTCTGCGTGTAGCTGTTGTTGGTCAGGTACCACGAGGTGCCGTCATAGCCTGCGCCGGTGCCGGGCAGGTAGGCGAAGGCCGCCGCGCCGTCCTGGCCGCCGCTGTAGTTGCCGAAGGTCATGTGGCCGTCACCGCCGCTGGCCTTCTCGGTGAAGGTGACCTTGGCCACGTCCGCCCAGGATTGCATGGCGAGCGCTGCCTGTGCTTTCTGCTGGGCGCTGAACTGGCTGAAGCCCGAGATCCCGTGTTTATTCAGGGTGCTGGTGGTGGCCGAGGTCAGGAAGGTGTAGGTGAGGTCGATCTTGCCGTTGCCATCGGCGTCGCGGTACGCCGCGCCGTCCCGCAGCAGCTGGGTCGCTGCCTGGTCCACGGTGTAGGACGGTTTGCCATTGACCGTGAGGTTGCCGCCACGGTCATACAAATGGCTGAAGCTATCGATTTGCGAGTAGGCGGTGCTGGCCTGAGCGGCAGATACAATAGCGTTGTCTTTTACTTTTGACATAAACGTACTTCCTTGTTTGCAAGTGCATCAGTCTTGGGTCGACAGGAACCTCGCGGGCGAGATCGTCCTATCACTCGCCTCTTTTGAAGGCGTAAGAAAACTGACACAACTTGAAATCTTTCGTCTACCTCTATTTCTGCAATCAACATGTGATGGGCATTGCAGGTTGGCAAGTAGTTGGCAATGTTTATTGGGGGTGGTGGTTTTTGTCCTACAAAATAACGGACGCTGTTATTTAAATATTAAATAGCTGCAACAGTGTTCAACTTGCGTCGCACGGCCGAATAATGGATCCAATTATTGTCACGGTGTCATTGGCAACATTAAAGAGCCACTACTTATTATTTACGGTGAATATTGCCCCCTATTACCGGGACAAATAACTTATCCCGTTGTTTGTGTCGGTTTTGCACGGCGGACCTGCTTCCAGACCTCGTCTGATGACGTTTCATGACCCAGGTCAATGCCCGGGCGAACAACCGCCGAACGGAGCGAAAATTTTCACCTGGCCTCTGCGAGCGGATGCTATTTTTAAGCTCACGACGCCATGACCACACAAGGGTCTGGCCCCTGCCGCGAGCTAAAGGAAGTGCTCAATGAACAAGGTGGGCAACATGAACAAAGTGACGTTCCCGAATGCCTGCCAGCTGATGCGCTGGCATTTTCATCCGACCGGCTTCGAGGGCAGCATGGACGCGCCCGGCAGCATGGTCGCCCGGCTGTTCGATCGCACAAGCGGTGAAACGCTGATTGCGATTGCCGGCATTCCCTGCGCCTCGGTGATGAACGCTGCCGATGTGGAGCGCATCATCGAAGCGATTGAGGATGAACTGGCGTCGTTTGTGCCGCCGCAGTCATTACGGGCCTGAGCCTGTGGGAGGGGCTTGCTCCCTCCCACATTGACCAACTTTACGTTCAAATCCGTTGATCATCGAAAAACGCCTTTTTGCCGTCTACCCGCTCGGACGCCCTCGGCACATTGACCGCTGCGCCTTCGGGCTTTTCCACATACCAATAGCAATGGCTGACGGCCCGGGTAATGCCGACATAGGCCAGGCGCAGCACTTCGTCTTTTTGCGCCGTGTCATAGGGCTCGCTGTCGCCAGCCTTGCCCAGGCCCGCCATGCGGTACACCTGATTCTTGTACGGCGAGCTGGTGACGTGCTGGCAATCGCCCAATAGAAATACCGCATCCGCCTGCAGGCCCTTGGCGCTGTGGTAGGTCAGCTGTTTCAATCTGCGCGCTGGCGCCGGCAGGCTCGAATCAGCATTAACTACAGCCTGAATATGCTCTTGAATCAATAGCTTATCGCTGCCTTTTCGATACAGCATCAATACTGAATCGCCCTGCTGATAGTGCGCCTGCAACTGCCGCCCCAGTTCAGCATCGTCTCGGGTCAGCACTTGAACGGGCACCAGCGCCTTGGGCACGCCGCTGGCTTTGGCCTTCTTGCCGGGGATCGCTGGCGCGGCGCGCACGATATGCTCAGCGGCATCGATGATGTGCTGATGGCTGCGGTAGTTCTCACCCAGCATCACGCGGGTGGTGCCGGGGGACGGGAATTCGGTGTTGAAGTCCATGAAGTACTTGGGCGAACTGCCGCGCCAGCCATAGATCGACTGCCAGTCATCGCCCACGCACAGCAACGAAGAACGCTGGGCACCGCGCCCCACGTGCATGGCCGGGCCGCGGCTGCGGATTTCGCGCAGGCTGGCGCGGATCCACGAGACGATCTGCGGCGACACATCCTGGAATTCGTCGATCATCAAGTGCGACATTGGCCGCAGCAGTGGGTCGCTGAGCAACGTGAGGTTTTCCGGCATGTTTTCGCCAAACAGGGAGAACATGCGGTTATAGGTCATGATCGGCGGCGATTGTTCGAGCAGATGCTCTTCCAGGGCTTTCCAGAAGAGGCTCAGTGCCTCAAAGAACAAGCGGTCGGGATCATCCCTGGCGAACGTCATCTGGCCGACGGCGGTGGGCACGTCCAGGCCAAGGTTCTCGATAAAGCCCGCTGCGGTGACAAAACAGTCCAGCAACGGCGCGGAGGCCAGTTCGCCCTTGACCTTGTAATCAAAGCCGGGTCCAGCGGTAGCGTCACCCGCCAAGCTGCTTATGAGACGCCTTGATGATTCATAACTGTCCAGCCATATCAAAGGCTTGCGACAGAAAGCTTGAAACAGGGTGCGCTTTACCGCCCACTCGGCGCGTACCGACAGCTTGGCGTTGGGTCGGCTGATCTGCGGGTTTTCCCGCGCATCGAAGCCCAGCACCACCCAGGCGTCCAGCTCGGGAATATAGCCGTGACAGTGAAAGGTCGCGCCGTTGATTTCAAACGTCTGACGGCTGGGCTCGATGCCCTTGATCGGCCAGGCGCCCGCGCGAAACCACAGGTCTTCGATCAAATCGCACAGCTCTTCATCGCGCTTGGCCGCCAGCTCCGTCACCGCGATGCGCTTCTGCACGTCCGGGTGGTCGCGCTCCAGCTCCTTGAGCTGCAGGCCATGGCGGGCCAGCGGCGCGATCAATTCGCGAAATCGCGCGTGGCGACTGTGCAGCCGGTGGTAGCAGGCGTTCATCTGCTGGCGCTGGGCGTCGTTGATGCGCAGGTCGAAGGGGTTGCTGTCGGCGTCGTTAACGCCGGCGCTGAGGTTTTCGAAGGCCTGCAGACGCTCAAACCCCGGCAGGCTGCGCACCATCGGCAGAATGCGTGAGTGAAAGGTGCGCACCACGGCCTGAGCCTCTTTCAAGGCAAGGGGCTGGCCCCACAGCGCGAGGATGTCCATCAACTTGTTGACGAAGTCCTTTCGCGACTCACGGGTGAAGGTCACCACCGTCATCGAACTGAGTTCAAAGCCCAGGTAATGGGTGAGCAGCAGAATGCGCAACACCAGCGAGGTGGATTTGCCGGCACCGGCCCCGGCAATCACCGAGGTGGACGGCGTATCGCTGAAGATCATCTTCCACTGCGCGGTGCTGGGCTGGGCATGGGCCGGCAGCAGGCGCGCCACGTCGGCCTTGATGCGCTTTTTGATCTCGGCGGTGAGCGGCAGGCGCCAATCGTCAAACAGATTGTCGTCCACCCCCGGCGCGCGGTGCTCATCCGGGCGGAAATCACGAATCAGCAGGACTTGCCGGCCTTGCTCGATGCCTTCGGCCATGCCCTCACGGTAGCCGTATTCCACGCCCGCCTCATGCCCGCTGCGAAACCCATCGGCCTGGCCGTGCAACCACGAAAACCGGTGCTGGGCACGCAGCCGTGTGAGGCCATGGCCAAACAGGCGTGCGGCGAGGCGTTTGAACAAGGGCATTTCTGCAGGCGGAAGCAGATCAGGGGGCAAATCAGGCTTTTGCTGCGGCACGCGAACTCCAGCGATGGTAGTGATTCTGGCGAATGGGCCATGGTCGCCGGAATTGCCGCTCAGTACCAGCCAATTGCTTTGCCGTCATGCAGTTAGGCGACGAAGTGAAAGTCAAAACCCGGTTAATCCATCTAATCGATTGATAGGAATCAGGCAGTTTTTACGCTTTTTACCGATCAAGAGCTCAAGGATGATGGAGTGCATTCAGAGGAGACGATCATGCTTGAACTTCGACCTTTCACTTCCCTGGGCGGCGCCCATCACGGCTGGCTCGACGCCCATCATCACTTTTCGTTTGCCGAGTATCACGACCCCAAACGCATGCACTGGGGCAACCTGCGCGTATGGAACGACGACATCATCGCGCCGGGCACCGGTTTTCCGCAGCATGCGCACCGGGACATGGAAATCATCACGTATGTGCGCGAAGGCGCCATCAGCCATGCCGATAACCTGGGCAATAAAGGCCGCACCGAAGCCGGTGACGTGCAGGTGATGAGCGCAGGCACCGGGATTGCCCACAGTGAATACAACCTGGAAGCCACGCCGACGAAGATTTTCCAGATCTGGATTATTCCCAATGAAGCCGGGCTGCCACCGTCGTGGGGCGCCAAGCCGTTTCCGCAGGACGGTCGTGAGGGCTTTGTGACCCTGGCCAGCGGCAAGAGCGGCGACAGCGAAAGCCTGCGCATACGCGCCGATGCCCGCCTGGTGGCGGCCAACCTGAAAGCCGGAGAAAGTGCCGAGTACCGCCTGGACGGCGGACGCCGCGCCTATCTGGTGCCGGCCACGGGGGTGATTGAGGTCAATGGCCTGCGTGCCCAGGCGCGGGACGGTGTGGCGGTGGAAGATGAGCCAGTGCTGCGGGTAACCGCGATTGAAGACAGCGAGATTGTGCTGGTCGACCTGGCCTGATTCACATGGAAGGCTCCGCCAAGTCTTCGACTTAGCGCTGTCGCGCAGCAAACCGGGGTCTCTGTGGCGAGCGGGCTTGTCCTAATGCCGTTCAGTTAAGCGCAGATTCCCTGTGGCGAGCAGGCTTGTCCTGCGTTGGGCTGCGCAGCAGCCCCAAAACCAGGCGCTGAGCCGTATCAGGTACACCGCGTTTTGCTGGATTGGGGGCGCTTCGCACCCCAACGCGGGGCAAGCCCGCTCGCCACAACAGGCCCGCTCTACAGGGGGGGGGTTATTGAGAAATAGCGCCATCAACCAGCACTTGCGCTTCCTCCACCAACTGCTTGAGGTGATCTTCGCCGATAAAGCTCTCGGCGTAGATCTTGTAGATGTCCTCGGTGCCCGATGGCCGCGCGGCGAACCAGCCGTTTTCGGTCATCACTTTCAAACCACCGATGGCCTGGTTGTTACCCGGCGCGTGGCTGAGGATCTGCTGGATGCTCTCCCCGGCCAATTGGGTGGACGTAACCTGCTCCGGCGACAGCTTGCCCAGCAGGGCTTTCTGCGCCGGTGTGGCCTTGGCGTCGACACGAATGGCAAACGGCTCGCCCAGCGCATCGGTGAGGCCACGGTAGATCTGGCTCGGGTCCTGGCCTTTGCGCGAAGTCATTTCGGCCGCCAGCAAAGCCGGGATCAGGCCATCCTTGTCGGTGCTCCACACCGTGCCGTCCTTGCGCAGGAACGACGCACCGGCACTTTCTTCACCGCCAAAGCCCAGCGAGCCTTCGAACAGGCCATCGGCAAACCACTTGAAGCCCACCGGCACTTCATACAGGCGACGGCCGATGTTTGCCGCCACCCGGTCAATCAAGCCGCTGCTGACCACGGTCTTGCCCACGGCCGCATCGGCACGCCAGTGGGGACGGTTCTGGAACAGGTAGTCAATCGACACCGCCAGGTAGTTGTTCGGTGCCAGCAACCCGCCGGACGGCGTCACGATGCCGTGGCGGTCGTGGTCCGGGTCGCAGGCAAACGCCACGTCAAAGCGCTCCTTGAGCCCGATCAGGCCTTGCATGGCGTAGCTGGAGGACGGGTCCATGCGGATCTGGCCGTCCCAGTCGACGCTCATGAAGCGGAAGGTCGAATCGACTTCGGTGTTCACCACCTCCAGGTTCAGGCGGTAATGCTCGGCAATCGCCGACCAGTAGCGCACCCCTGCTCCACCCAGCGGGTCGACGCCCAGGCGCAGGTCGGCGCTGCGAATAGCGTCCATGTCGATCACATTGATGAGGTCCGCCACGTAGGTATTGAGGTAGTCATGGCGATGGGTGGTGTCGGCCTTGAGCGCCTGGGCGTGGGTAATACGCTTGACCCCGGCCAGTTGGTTGGCCAGCAGCTCGTTGGCCTTGGCTTCGATCCACTTGGTGACGTGGGTATCGGCCGGCCCGCCATTGGGCGGGTTGTATTTGTAGCCGCCGCTTTGCGGTGGATTGTGCGACGGCGTGATGACGATACCGTCCGCCAGACCACGGGTACGGCCGCGGTTGTAGCAGATGATGGCGTGGGAAATCGCCGGCGTCGGGGTGTATTCATCGCCCTCGGCGAGCATCACGTGCACGCCATTGGCGGCAAGCACTTCCAGCGCGCTGGCGCCGGCCGGGGTCGACAGTGCGTGGGTGTCCAGGCCGACAAACAGCGGACCATCGATGCCCTGGGCTTCGCGGTACAGGCAGATCGCCTGGCTGATGGCGAGCACATGCCATTCGTTGAAGCTCAGTTCCAGGGAGCTGCCACGGTGCCCGGACGTACCAAACGCCACGCGCTGGGTGGAGATCGCTGCATCAGGCTGGCCGGTGTAATAGGCCGTGACCAGTCGCGGGATATCCACCAGCAACTGAGCCGGCGCCGGTTTGCCCGCAAAAGGACTGATTGTCATGCATGAACCTCGAAAAGAAGAAGTCGGAAAAAGGCAGTTTACTGGCACTTGGACTACTGCGCGACGGTATCGATCCTACCTCATGATGAGAAATTTCACGCAACTAGCCCTGATGTGCCTGGCGCAGTGCCTCACCCAGCGCAGCCAGGGCTGTGTGAAGATTTGGCAGCCCCTGAAACGTATGGCTCACGCGCAGGTGCTGGTGATGCAGGCCGCTGATACTGAACAGTTCGCCGGGCGCAACGACCACGGCGCGGGCCAGCAAATACTGGAACACCTGGCGCATATCCACCGTTCTGGCGGACTCCAGCCAGAATGTCGCGCCGCCGACCGGCATCCGGTACGTGACCAGCCCCCCGAGATGCTGATCGAGAAGCTCACTCATGGCGCTGGCTTGCTCCAGCAATAATGCGCGCAAGCTACGCAGGTGCAGATCAATGCGCCCGCTGTGATACAGCCGCGCAATCGCGCGCTGGCGGATCGCCGATAACCGAAACGAGCGCAGCAGGAACTGGCGCTGCAACTGGCTGCTCATGTGCCGCGACAGCAGATAACCGTAGGGCGCTTCCGGACCGAGGGTTTTCTCGAACGAGGAAAACACGATCAGCCGCTCGGGGTTGACCAGGTCGCGCAATGGCGCTTGAGTCGGCACGAAGCTCAATTCGCCATACAGGTCGTTTTCCAGCAGCCAGCAGCCGTAATGGTCCAGCAACTGCGCCAATTCCAGACGGTCCTGTGGCTGCACGGCCACCCCCGCCGGCAGGCTCAGCGACGATGACATCAATAACAGTTGCACGGACTCCTCGCGCAGCGCCCGTTCGAGGGACACCAGATTCAGGCGGCCGCCGTGCATCCAGGGCAACTCGATCACTCGCACGTCGGCATCCTGCAGCAGCCGCAGGATCAACCAGTCACAGGGCGACTCGACCAGCACAGTGGCCCCTCGCAAGCCCAGCACTTCGATGAGGATGTCGAGCACGCCACGCAGGTCGGCCCCCACGTACACATCATCCGCGTGCCAGCAGCGCGTGGGCGATGAGGTGTAGCGCGCCGCCAGCGCCGCGCGCAATTCCCACACGCCGCACGACTGGGAGCTGTGCTGCGACTGGCGCGGATACTGACGCACCAGTTCGCGCTCCAGGCGCAGCAAGGTATCGTCCAGATTGGCCAGCAACGCCGGTTCATCACCGCTGAGCACCGCCATGGCGGGGCTCCTGGCGGCCACGTACAGCCGTTCGAGCAAGTCGCCGCTGGCAAATGTCGCGGTGCTGTTGGCAAGGGGCCAGGCGTAATACCCGGACTTGGCCACCGAGTACACCCGCCCCTCCTTCTCCAGCAGCGAATAGGCGTACTGGATGGTGGAAATCGAGACGTTCAGGCGCTGCGACAGCTCTCGCAGCGACGGCAGTTTTACCCGAGTATCGGTACTCACCTCATTGATCAGGTTGATCATGTAGCGATACACCGCCTGGTAGGCGAAGTCCGCTTGTCGCGTGCCACGCAACGTCATCGAGCGGACAGCTGCCGAGCCATGTCGTCACAGGTCAGGTCGCGCTCAAGGTCGTGCTTGCGCGCACTGCTGCCGGGCAGCAGGTTCATTGGCCGCTGACGATACAGATGCTGGAGCAAGGGCAGCGGCAAACCGCTGGCGACAGTCACCCACTGTTGCAGCATCTCGGCAGCCGGCTTGCCCTGCAGCACCTTGTGCAGTTCGGGCAGTGCCACGAGCATGCCTGGATGGCACTGGCGCAGGTAGCTTTCCAGCCGTTCGCCATGATGGATGAAGGGCGAAAACATCAGGCAGATCAGCTGGCTTTCATCCAGCCCAAAAAACTGCCGGGCGTAGGCGGTGGCCGCTGCGCGTCCTTCATCGCTGCCGGCCTGGACCAACAGCTCCTGCGGGATCTGCACATGCTTGAGCTGCTCCTGTGCCAGCAGCAGGAACTCTTCCACACCTTCCCCATACGGCAATTCACGCAGGCATTCGGCCTTGAGGCCACGCAGGTGCGCCATCAACACGGGGTTGGCAAACGCCGGATGGCTGAAATGAAACCCCAAGGGGTCTGGGGTATAGGCCATGAACTCGGTCAGCAAAGGTGCACTGGCAGGGTCTATGTCCTCGAGCAGGTCGGCAAAGCCGATATACGCCAGGGGACGGTACCCACCGGTGCTGATGTCAGCCCTGGGCTGATAGTGCTCGCCATACAGGTCGCGATAGAAGTCTTCGCTCCATTGGTCCATTCGCGCAAACAGCCGGTCGAGGGACAGGGGCCTGGCTGCCCGGACCTTGTCCGAACCGGCCTGAGCCGCCTTTTTCAGCCACGCCAGCAGTTGGCTCTGTTTACTCGCAGAGTCGCCGCTGACCAGCACATGCACACCGCCGTCCCACGCGGTGACGCGCTGATAGAAATCCCCCAGGGCAAGGTAGGTGTCGTTGCACAGCGTTGCGCAGATATCGCCGCCGCTCAGGTGCCCCACCATCAGCCGGTTGCGCTGCGCCGCTTCACAGCCCTGGGTTGACACCGGGCGCTGATGATTGAATGGCAGCACCTCATGGTTTTCCACCATCAGCAGTTCCACGCGATCATCGTCATGGAAAAACAGGCGGCTATAACCGTTGTTGAGGGTATCGAGTGTGCGCTGGGTCATGCCGGCATGGCGCAACGTCGCTACCCGCAGCTGGAACGTCGTCGGTGATCGCCCGGCGATGCTCAATTGCGCGGCGCGCAGCATCGCCAACGTGTAACTGCTGACCTCACCGCCACCGTGGGCGACCAGCACCTTGTAATTGCCGATGTACTCCATCCCCCCTGCCGCCACGACAATACGCTGGATCAACAATTGAAGCGCCGTGCGTTCCGCGCGACTGAAGTACCCGATCAAGCGTTGCTGAACTTGCTGGTAAACATACGTCATAGCCTGTTCGTGAATAGCGCTCATAGCTCTACTACCTGAGTTGAAATATAACTTTCAAACAACTATCAAACCGAGTTGCTTGGTCTATTGAATTGCCAGGAAAGTCGTTTGCGGTATCGTGTTGACAGTGACCGAACACTAGCACCTTGCAACCCATCGACATTGACTGCGCAGAGCGTTTTGCCCGGACCTCCATGGCCTCGAACGCCGACATCCACGCCGCCCGTGGGGATTGGCGACCTTCCTAGGAATATTCAGACAATCTCCTACATTCCCTTAACCCCGAATTAAAAGATCTATCCGACAAATAAAATTTGTCAGGCAGTGCTCCATGAATGTCAGTTGATTGAGCGTCAGCATAAAATTGCCCGGCACTTGGGCCCGCAGCAAATGCGCCATTATTAAACGCCGCAGGAAATACTCGCCGCCGTATCAATGCGTCAATCATTACTCGGTCCTTGAGTTGAAAGTAAGAACACAATTATCAAGGCTGGAATAATGATTAACAGATACAGAAGCCGGCCGAAAACCAGTTCAGTTCAGGCTCAAGCGCAGGGTGGATCACCCAGACACGACAACGCCGCGCTGGAATTCAGGGCGGCGTCCGGGGCAAAGGTATCGTTTACGGGGCTGAGGGGCGATTGCACACCGTGGAAAGCGCGCGGGGTAAGCCCTGTCAAATGGCGGTTTTGTCCCATACGCCCAGGGCGTGGAACAGTCGTTTACGAATGTTCCTACACACGAAACAGCTTAAACTTGCAGCGCCACCCGCTCACGGCACGGGCATTCATCCATATAACGGTGCGCTTCAACGAACTGGTCAAAGGCAAACACCGTGGTTTTCAGCGGCACCAGCACACGGTCGGCGGTCAGTTGGTTGATATCACGCAACGCCCGCTGCATGGCGACCTGGTCCTGGATAATGCCCAGCTCCGGCTTGCCGGTGAAATTGCCAATGCAGTGCACAAAGAACTGAATGTTCTTCTGGAACGCCGCACAGGCCGGAAACGGTGTCTGATTACCGCCTTGCAGGCCATAGAGCACCAGACTGCCACGCGGCGCCAGCACATCGCCAAGCAACGACATCTGCGGGCCGCCCAGGCCATCGAACACCACGTCGACGCCGCGATTGTCAGTGAACTTGTTGATTTGCATCAGCAGGTCCTGCTCCTCGGTGACGATCACCTTTTCCGCCCCGAGAGACAGCAGATAGTCACGCTCGGCGCTGTCCTTGGTCGCCGCAATCACCCGCACGCCCAGCGCCTTGCCCAGTTGCACGAAGGACGGACCGGCGCAGTGGCTGGCATCGGTCACCAGCGCGAACTGGCCGGGTTTGACCCGCGCCAGGTCCACGTAGGCGAAGTAGGCGATCAACAGCGGCGTGTAATGCACGCTGGCTTCAATCGGGCTCAGCACATCCGGGTAACGGGTCAGGGCCGAACGGGGCAGGACGATCTGTTCGCCATACACCGGGTAATCATTGGGGCTCTCGGCCGGAAAACTGGCCACTTTATCGCCCACCGCCAGGTCATCCACGCCCTCGCCGAGGGCGACCACCACGCCGGCCATTTCATGACCAAGGCCGGACGGCAAACGTGCATGGGAGGACGCCAGGTTCTGGCGCCACAGGATGTCGTACCAGCTGATGCCAATCGCTTCGACACGCACCTGCACTTCGCCCGGTGCGGGCTGCGCGGCTGCATGCTCTTCGCATTTGAGCACCTCGGCCGGACCAAACTTGTGAAAACGGATCGTGCGGGACATCGCAAACCTCGTCAAAGTAACCTCTAATGCCATGAACTTTATCTGGGCTTTGCGGGTAAGGCCACCGGTCGCCATTAATAGTCGACATGCTTGTCATTGATTCCGCGACTAAGCTACAGACCTCAGCTTTCGTAGGAAAACTCAATTATCTTGTGCAGAGTATCAGCCTTTCCCCGTAAGATTCATGCCGGTCATTGTTTACACACGACCGCTCTCGTCAAGTTTGCAGACTCTTCCAGGACACAAGATGAACCGTAACGACCTGCGTCGTGTCGACCTTAACCTCTTGATCGTATTCGAAACCTTGATGCATGAGCGCAGCGTGACCCGCGCTGCCGAGAAACTATTCCTCGGCCAGCCGGCCATCAGCGCCGCCCTGTCGCGCCTGCGCGGGCTGTTTGACGACCCGTTGTTCGTGCGCACCGGCCGCAGCATGGAGCCCTCGGCCCGCGCGGTCGAGATCTTCGCCCTGCTCTCCCCAGCCCTGGACTCGATTTCCACCGCCGTCAGCCGCGCCGCCGAATTCAATCCGGCCACCAGCACCGCCGTGTTCCGTATCGGCCTGTCCGACGACGTCGAGTTCGCCCTGCTGCCCCAACTGCTCAAACGCCTGCGCGCCGAAGCCCCCGGCATCGTGCTGGTGGTGCGCCGCGTCAACTACATCCTGATGCCAGGCCTGCTGGCCTCGGGCGAAATCTCCATCGGCGTCAGCTACACCGCCGACCTGCCCGCCAACGCCAAGCGCAAGGTCCTGCGCCGCAGCCTGCCCAAACTGCTGCGCGCCGACAGCGTGCCCGGCTCCCTGAGCCTGGACGACTTCTGCAGCCGCCCCCATGCATTGGTGTCGTTTGCCGGCGACCTGAGCGGGTTTATCGATGAAGAACTGGAAAAGCTCGGTCGCAAGCGTCATGTGGTGCTGGCCGTGCCGCAGTTCAACGGCCTGGGCACCTTGCTGGCGGGCACCGACATACTCGCCACCGTGCCCGACTACGCCGCCGAAGCCCTGACCTCGGCCGGCGGCTTGCGCGCCGAAGACCCACCGCTGCCGGTGCGCAGCTTTGAACTGCACATGGCGTGGCGCGGGTCACAGGATAATGATCCGGGGGAGCGGTGGTTGAGGTCGCGGATTCAGATGTTTTTTGGGGATCCTGAGAGTCTTTAGGTGTCGTCAGGAAGCTGTTCAGCCTGATCATTTCCGGCTTTTCATAGGCCATGGAGATCTACCCATTTCCAGAGCACGAGGCATCTGGGGACATGCTATGGATGGTTTGAAAAGGATGCCCCCAGGTCTAAAACAGGCGGACACCATCGACCTTAATTCTGGCGTTCAGTAGGCGTATTTACCGTTTGCTCAGGTAACGCCTACGTAGATACCTGCGCGGACGCACACCCCCTTACTTCGCCAACACGCCCCTATCGCCTGACTTCAACCTTGTAAAACAAATTCTCAACCATAAGTCGGCGCCGATTTACCGTGAGAAACATCTGCGCTTTACCGGTGACTTCATTCACCCAACACGGCGAAAGGTCACCACCCCGGCCCTTATTCAAGCGGTTATGCAAGAACTGAACCTGGCCTCGTAAGTCTTTATTGGCCTTCTTTAATTCAATTGGACTCGTACCGCTTTTTTCCGCCTGTGCGATGGCAACGGCGTGCTTGATCGCCTCTTGGAGCTGGTCCTTCGTTTGGTCGGCGTTTGTCCCGAATGCAGCCGCTAGCATGTCGTCCTGAGCCTTGAGCGCCGCGATGCGTTTCACCACATCCGTAGGCTGTACGCCTCTTCATCAGCAGGATCGACGACCAGCTTTTTTAGCTGCTCAAACGACATCATCGTTTCTAAAATGAGCTGTTTGGCGTCGGCGCCTTTTTTCTGCCCAGCAACCTCTATCAAGGCTTTTTCGATTGCCACGAGTGCAGTCAGCTCCTGATCTTTTTGGGTCATGAGTACTTTCAAGCGATCCAGCTCTGCAGTTGCTTTCGATGCGTCCACCAGCTTGCTCATGATCTCATCGGGCTTACGCACGCCTAACGCCGTCATCCGCGCTTTCAGTGCCTCGGCCGCCTCGTTGATCGCATTCTCACGTACATCCAGATCCTGGAAGGCCAACATTTTTTCATTCAACGCCTGATTTTTATGGGTTAACTTAAAAATCTGGTACAGCATTGATTATGAGAGTCGCACGCTCCTCCCGATCTTCAGCGGCGACCGCTGCCCGCATGACCGCTGTGTAACCGAGCTACGTTCTGATCGATGCGGCCTTGGATCGTGCGCAAGGTGTCTTGAGTAATAACCTGTGGGCATAGGTTCTCGGCGATGCTTGCAAACCGGCTCGCCACATCGCAAATGCCGTCAATCATTCTGCCGGCAACGTCCGGGGGCACCTCGGCTTCCTCGGCAAGCCGAAGCATTTGCGTGCGGGAAATCGACAGGGCTTCGCCCATCACATCCATCTGGTGATATCCACTTGGCCCCTCGCAGAAGGTCACGTCGTAAGCCGGCGACAGTCTCCACTGACCGTCTTGCGACATGATGTAGGCAAAGTTCTTGGGATGATCGTCTCTGTTGTTGAACGCAACGTTGAAGACGGCACGTTCGAAGGCCACCGCCATCTCTCGCACGTCGTTGGTACACATCTGTGTTGCCCGCAAGAAGTTGACGTAGTCCAACACCCCCGGAGACCGGTAATTTGCCCCCGTAAAGGCCGCTAGGCTTTGCATGGGTACGCGCAGACCATTCCGACGGTCAAATCGCTTACTGGCAAACGCTGCCAACCCATTAGGCAGACTGAAGTACTGCGTGTCAGGGGTCTCGATGCCGCACATGCGCAGGCACTCGGCGTAGACCATTTCGATAGCGCACACCTCGGCATGCTCTTCTTTCGCCGGGAACTTGACCAACCAAGCTTCAAAGCCCGCCGTAACGGCAGTGGTAAAACGGCCAGTTTCTGGATCGCGATAGACGAGGGCCTTAGGCCTTGCACCTTGAGGCGAGCCACCCACCAGCAGCAACGTCTGCAGGAACTCGCCACCGTCTCCATGGAGCACTTCCTGCACTTCGGCGGCAAGCTGCTCCAGCGGGATATGGACTTCAGACTCCTGCCCTTCTGGTGCCACGGGCTCAAACGTTATGGCCCCCATTGCATTGCTACCGATGTAGGCTAGCCGTTCCAGTGAGCCGATGCGCGCCGTGGTGAGCCCGCGGCGCCTGAACATACGGTCCATCAGTAACATGCCCCACCCATCGGGCAAGGAGTCGTAAACAGGCCCTGGCAAGTACAGTTGGTGGTCTGGAAAATCTTGGCGCAACTGAGCCCCCGCCAACGGGAGCGTGTAGGAGGACAGTTCCAAGCCCCTTTGCCTGGCTTCATTGCTGTACTCGAACACGATCAGCGGGCGACCGGTCAAGGCGGTCGTGGAGACCAGCGTCCCCCATTGCCATCGCTCACCCCAGCCCTCGTAGAAGACGTTCACCTGCTCAAGCATTGCCGGACTTCCTCTTTGAACGGAGACGATTGGCGCTGTTTTCGTAGCGCCGAATATCCTCGATGCTGTCCAGCTTTGGCAGGAACAGGCCTTCAAGTTCCTTGGTTCGACCAAGAGCCATCGCCACACGAACGACGTTCTCGAATCCGACATTGCGCCCTGCTTCAAGGTTGGACACCGTGTTTGTGCCGATGCCGGCACGTCCGGCCAAGTCGGCTTGTGTCATGTCCAGCGCCAAGCGCTCTGTGCGCAAGCGATCGCAGAGGCGCTTGACGACTTCGCTCGGCTTGCTGAAGCTTAAATCCAACATAGTGTGTACCCAGCCCATTCTGTGCCAGTTAGTCCCCAAAATTATAGAATTAACGCACAGCCCTATCAAGTGACTTAATTCACTAAATCTGTGCCTTATCGCTTAATTTCTAGCTTTAGCCACAATTTACTGGACTTATCTACCATAAGGCCAAAGGGCCGGAAGGACTATTTTGGCCTGCTCAGAACCGTATTTTGGATGAAGGTTTGCCTTCCGCCTGAGCCCGGTGAGCGTTGGGGGCAAAAATGGGGGGCAGCTAAAAATTTCTCGACCTGAAACCACCGTCCCAGAGCCCAGTCAAAATGTTCTTTGGCGACCCTGACAGCCTGTAACCGAGCCCCATAAAGATTTTTATAACAATAAGTTATGGGCACTTTCAGTCCACCGCCATCTATCCCGATCCAATGGAGTTCACAGCTCCCACGCTCGGAGCGCCCACGCATGAAGCCATTTAATCGCCGACGCTTCCTCACTTCGATTTTGCAGGCCATGGCCCTCACGCCGCTTTTGCGTGTTCGCCCCGCGCTTGCCGACGACACCTTTCGGCCATTGCGCGCAGTCGCTGCGCAACACGGGCTCTCGTTCGGCTTCGCGGTAGATCCCGCCCTGCTCGATAGCAACCCGTCGTATCGGAACGTCGTGGCCCGGCAAGCGGGCATCGTGGTGCCGGAAAACGCGTTGAAGTGGGCCCAGGTCCACCCCGCCTCGGACCGCTACACCTTCGCCCCCGTGGACCTTATCCTCGCGTTTGCGCAGGCGAACCATCAGCGCATGCGCGGCCACACACTGTGCTGGCACCGCGCCCTGCCCGACTGGGTCACCCGCACGGTGACACCCGCCAACGCGAAGGAGGTACTGACGCAACACATTGCCGCGGTGGTCGGCCGCTACCGGGGCAGGATTGCCTCCTGGGATGTCGTCAACGAGGCCATTCAAGTTGACGACGGGCAGGCAGGCGGGCTGCGCGACGCCTTTTGGTACCGGATGCTCGGTCCCGGCTATATCGACCTGGCCTACGAGGCCGCGCACCGCGCCGATCCGGACGCCGCACTCTGCTACAACGAATACGGACTGGAAAGCGACTCACCCGCTGGCGCGGGCAAGCGCGCCGCCGTGCTTGCCCTCCTGCGAACCCTGAAGCAGCGCGGCGCGCCGGTGCATGCGCTGGGCATCCAGTCCCATTTGCGCGCAGCGGACCCGCATGGCTTCGGCCCCGGGCTCGCCGCATTCCTGCGGCAGGTGCATGACCTGGGCCTCAGCGTCTACATTACCGAACTCGACGTCGACGACAGCCACGTGACGGGCGACGCGAATCAACGCGACGCCATCGTGGCCGGCACCTACAAGCGATACCTGGACCTCGTGCTCGGCACGGGCACGGTATCCGCCGTTTTGACCTGGGGTGTATGGGATACCGCGCACCGCACCGGTGCTACCCCTTCGATGGGACCACTGGCGCAGCGACCGCTGGTGTTCGGACCGCAGGGCGTGATCAAACCCGCCAGTTGGGTCGTCGAGCATAGCCTGGCATGGAATCGCTAATCGCTATCCACGACTCGTCAGTAAGGCGAAGCCCCGCCTGCGTGAGGTGTCGCAAACACACCGAGACCGAAATCGTTTGCCAGTCTGCGGGTGGCCCGTGCCAGCAGGGTCAGATCCAGCCCCACGGCGACGAAGCTGGCGCCCAGTTCGAGATAGTGCCGAGCGAGAGTGACATCGCCTGTCAGCGTGCCGGCGGCTTTGCCACTGGCAACAATGGTGCGTATAGCGTTCTCTATCGCTTGCTGCACGTCAGGGTGCTCGGGATGCCCACGATGCCCCATGGATGCGGCCAGATCAGCCGGCCCGATGAAGATGCCATGCACGCCGTCGACGGCGCAGATGGCTTCAAGATTCTCAAGCGCGACCCTGGATTCAGCCTGCACCAACAGGCATACATCGTCATTGGCTGTCTCCAGGTAGTCCGCGTGCCCTCCCCAACGCGAAGCACGCGCGGCCGCTGCACCCACGCCTCGGGTGCCCTGCGGCGGGTATTGGGTCGCGGCCGCCAGCGCAATGGCCTGCTCGGCGGTATCGACCATGGGCACCAGCAACGTTTGCACACCAATGTCGAGCAACTGCTTGATCATTGCCGGGTTGCCATCCACCGTGCGGGCCACGGGATGGGCCGGGTAAGGTGCAACAGCCTGCAACTGTGCCAGTGTGCTGCGCACGTCGTTGGGTGCGTGTTCACCGTCGATCAGCACCCACTGGAAACCTGCCGTGGCGCAAATTTCGGCGCTGTAGGCATTGGCCAGTGAAAGCCAGAGGCCGATGACCTTGTCGCCTCGCGAAAGCGCGGTCTTGAACGGATTTGCCATGATTGCCTGTACTCCTCTGTTGTCGTTGTCGGAACTAGTTCAGGCCGCCCTGACACAGGTATTTGATGTGCATGTAGTCCTCCAGGCCGTAGCGTGAACCCTCTCGGCCATACCCCGATTCTTTGACACCCCCAAACGGCGCGGCCTCTGCGGCGAGCGCACCTTCGTTGATGCCCACGATGCCCGACTCCAGCGCCTCGGCCACACGCCATACGCGTTTGACGTCCTGGGTGTAAAAGTAGGCCGCCAACCCGAATGGCGTGTCGTTGGCCAGTTCGATCACTTGCGCTTCAGTCGTGAAGCGGAAAACGGGGGCCACGGGGCCGAATGTCTCTTCATTGCAGAGTTCCATGTGCGAGGCCGCATTGATCAACACGGTCGGCGCGTAGTAGTTCGGGCCGTCAGCCACTGCATCGCGGATACGGCGACCACCCGTGGCTATTTCTGCGCCTTTTGCAACCGCGTCATCCACATGGCGGGCGATCTTGTCGATGGCGCGCGCGTTGATCATCGGACCGATCTGGGAATCGCCGTGGGAGGCCGGCCCAACCTTCAGCGCACTGACGCGTGCCACCAGCTTTTCAACGAACTGATCGTGAACGGCGCTCTGCACGTAGATTCGATTGGGGCACACGCAGGTCTGACCGCCATTACGAAATTTGGAAACCATGAGGCCGTCCACTGCAGCGTCGAGGTCCGCGTCGTCAAACACAATGAAGGGGGCATTGCCGCCCAGCTCCAGCGAGCACTTTTTCAAGGTGTCGGCCGACATTCGGGCCAGGTCTTTGCCCACTGGGGTCGACCCTGTGAAGGTGATCTTGCGCACCCGTGAATCAGCCAGCCAAGCGTTGACCACTTCGGGTGTACGCTCGCGCGAAGCGGTGACGATGTTCAGTATGCCTGCCGGAAAACCGGCTTCCTCAGCCAGGCGCACAAGCGCAAGGGAGGTCAGTGGCGTGTCTTCGGCGGGCTTGCAGACGACGGTGCAACCGGCCGCCAGTGCTGGCGCGATCTTGCGGGCAATCATCGCCGCCGGGAAATTCCAGGGTGAAATCGCTGCCACTACGCCGACAGGTTCCTTGATTGCCGTCATGCGGCGACCCGAAACCGGCGCCGGGATCACATCGCCGTAGGAGCGCGTCGATTCCTCGGCAAACCACTCGACATAGCTGGCGGCGTAAGCCACTTCGCCCCTTCCCTCTGCCAGCGGCTTGCCCTGCTCCAGCGAAATGAGCCTGCCCAGGTCTTCCTGGTGCTCCAGAATCAGATCGTTCCAGCGTTTGATCAATTGCGCGCGCTGCTTGGCAGGTGTATTTCGCCAGGCGGCAAAAGCCGCATGAGCGGCATCGACGGCGTCACGGGCGTCAATCGCGTTGCTGTCGGGCACTTGGGCGAGGTGGCTGTCGTCGGCCGGGTTGGTGACCGTCAGCAGCGTCTGCGAATCGCTGCTGCGCCAACGACCGCCAATGAAATTCTGCGTTCGAATCAGGTCAGTGCGGGTCAGTTTCAAGCTCATGCCGAGGTTCCTCAATATGTGTGAAAACGGGTTGGATCAGCTGACGATGCCCAGGTGCCAGGGCACGAACTCATGATCCCCAAGCCCCAACAATTCGCTCTTGGTCGAGGCGCCTGAAGCCGCCTGCAAGATGTGCTCGAAGATGCGTTCGCCCATCTGCTCAACCGACAACTCACCGTCAAGAATGAGGCCGCAATTAATGTCCATGTCTTCTTCCAGACGGTTGAACATCGCGGTATTGCTGGCGAGTTTGATCGTAGGCGCCGGCTTGCTGCCGAACATCGAGCCCCTTCCCGTGGTGAAGCAAATCAGGTTTGCACCGCTGGCGATTTGACCGGTTGCCGCGACAGGGTCGTAGCCCGGTGAATCCATGAACACGAACCCGGCCTTGTCAATCGGCTCAGCGTACTCGTACACCGCCTGCAACGGTGTCGTGCCGCCTTTCATGGCGGACCCCAGGGATTTTTCGAAGATATTGGCCAGACCGCCGGCCTGATTACCGGGGCCTACGACGCCATTGAACTGCCCATTCTGACCTCGCGTGTATTCTTCCCACCAGGCCAGGCGGTCCAGTAGCTTCTGGCCCACCTCGGGACTGATCGCACGGCGCGTCAGCATGAACTCCACACCGTGGATCTCGGGCGTCTCGGACAGAATGGCGGTGCCGCCATGACGCACCAGAATATCCATCGCAGCCCCCAATGCCGGGTTGGCGGTGATGCCCGAGAAGCCATCGGAGCCGCCGCATTCCAAGCCGATCTTCAGGTGCGCCGCACTGACCGGGACACGCTTGACAGCGTTGGCTTCGGGCAGCATCGCTTCGATCGCTGCAATGCCTTGAGCGATGGTTGCACGTGTGCCGCCGGTATCCTGCATCACGAATGTGCGCAGATGGCTGTCGGGCACCAGTTGCTGAGCATCGACCAGGCTGGCCACCTGGTTTCGCTCGCAACCCAGCCCGACGATCAGTACAGCGGCCAGATTGGGATGGCGTGCGTACCCGGCGATGGTGCGCTGCAGCACGTCGAAATGATGACTGGGGGACGACATGCCGCATCCGCTTGTCTGGGCGAATGCGACGACGCCGTCCACATTCGGGTACGCGGCGAGCCGCTCGGCCGTGAAGTGTTCGGCGATCTTCTTGATCACGGTCGACGAGCAGTTCACCGACGACAGCAGCCCGATGAAGTTGCGCGTGGCGACACGGCCGTCTGCCCGCACGATACCCATGAAGGTCGCGCGCTTATCGACTGCTACGTAGTCCACCGGGCGCACATCCTCACAGAAGCCCGGGTCTCGGTCGAAATCGATGAGGGCGATGTTGTGGGAGTGAACGTGCTCGCCCTTGAGGATATTGCGCGAAGCGACGCCGATGACCGTGTCGTACTTGCGCACGGGTTCGCCGCACAGGATGTCCTGCGCTGCAACCTTGTGCCCGGCCGGCACTTGCGCGCGGATGCGTACGCCCAGCTCGGGTAACTCGTCGCCAAGGCCGATCAATTGACGGGCGACAAGGACGTTGTCATTGGCATGCAGACGTATCAGTCGGTGAGTGGCATGGGTCGAGGTAGGGGTCATAAAACAATCCTGGCATCAGATTACGGCGTCGGGGTTGCAACGCCGGTGTCATCCCGGCATTGGCGCTTAGCGGCTATAGGGTTCATTCAACACCTGCGGGGGGGGGGGGGGGGGCGGCGGCGTGCCGAGGCTCGGTTGGTGTGGACGCAACGATGGGCTCGACCTTCTTCAGCAGCAGGGCGTAGTTCAGGATGCCCAGCATTCCGAGCACCGCCGAGAAGACCAGCGCCATTTTGAACGATCCGGTCGAGGCCACGATGAAGCCGGTAATCACCGGCCCCAGTACGCCGCCGAAGTTCGCCACCATGTTCTGCAACCCGGCGACGGTGGACGTCATGTTCTTCGGCGCGACGTCTCCCGGCAGCGCCCAGACCTGCGAGGCTGCGACGGTGGTTCCGGCCTTTGCGATGCACAGCAGCAGGACCGTGAGCCCGACCGACGTGGTCAACGGCGCCAGGCCGATACACAGCGCCATTGAAAGGCCCACGATGAGAAACAGTTTGCGTGTCGCGGTCAGCGACAGGCGTCCACTGTGGACCACCCTGTCGGAAAGCCACCCGGCCGCGATCTCGGCGAAGAGGCCGCAGATCAGCGGAAGCGAAGCAACCATGCCCATCTTGAGCAGGCCCATCCCCTGCTCTTTCACAAGGTAGGTGGGCAGCCAGGTGATGAAGAAGTACGAGATGTAATTGATGGTGAAGAAGCCCAGGCACATCGCCCAGATATTGCGGTGCTTGAGCAGTTCGTACCACTTCATCGCAATCGTGGTATCGACACCGTGCTGCTGGGCCTGACCACCCCGAATGTATTGCACCTCGGCGGCGTTTGCGCTTCTGTGCGTCTCCGGCGTGTCCGAGAAGTACCACCACCAGATCAGGCTCCAGACCAGACCGGTCAAGCCCACGATCACAAAAGTCATGCGCCAGTCGAACGTCATCATCAAGGTCACGATGAGCGGCATCGCCACGGCACCGCCGAATTTCGAGGCACTGTCAAAAAGCCCGGAAATAGTTGCCCGTTCCTTGTCGGGAAACCATTTTGACGCGATCCCGGCGTTGGCCGGATAAGCGCCGGCTTCACCGACGCCCAGTGCCACGCGCAGGCCAACCAGGGAGGCAAAACCTGTCGCAAGTCCTGTCGCCGCCGTCGCAAGCGACCATGAGCCTACGGCTATCCCAAGCCCCATTTTCTGCCCGAATTTGTCTGCCACCCAGCCGGCAGGAATTTGTAGCAGCGCGTAGGACCAGAAAAACGCGGACAACACGATCCCCATCATCTCGGGGGTGAGGCTGAACTCTTTGATGAGTTCGGGTGCAGCGACGGAAAGAACGGTGCGATCGATATAGTTGATGGCGATGGCAAACCACATCAGACCTGCCACCACCCAACGAGCGTTGGATTTCCTGCCTTGCTTCACTGCGGTGTCATTTAACGGTTTTGTAGGCATTGGAGTGCGCATTGCTTGTCTCCGGTTTTTGTTTTTGTTCTTCAATACTGACTCGCGCCTACATTGCTGAACAATGAATAAGCGGACATACTTCATAACCCTTTTGACATCTAAGCTTTTCTGCCGGGGATAAAACAGGTGAGCGACATCGATAGAGTTTTGCGCTCCAATCTCAAACTCAAGCATCTGCAGCTCGTCGTTGCACTGGATGAATTCCGTCATCTGGGGCGGTCAGCGGAATTCTTGTCGCTCACCCAGCCGGCAGTCAGCAAGTCGCTGGCGGAAATCGAAAAAATGTTCGGGCTTGAGTTATTCATCCGCTCAACGCGAGGGACCCGGCCGACGGCCTATGGCGAGCAGGTTGTGCGCTTTGCGCGTTCGGTGCTGGTGGATTTTGACCGCACCTGTGAAGACATCGCCTCTGTCGCCAGCGGCGGCGCCGGCCGTATCCGTGTCGGCGCAATGGTCGTCGCCACGCCTGGCTTGCTGGCTGGCGCCGTCGGCCGCCTCAAGCTCAGCTCGCCACACACGACGGTGTCCATCGAGGAAGGTGATCTCACGCGCCTGTTGCCGAGGCTGCGCACAGGCGAGCTGGATTTGATCGTGGGTCGGCTGGAGCCGGGCTACAGCTCTCCTGACCTTGAAACGCAGGCGTTATACACCGACACCATGCGCGTCGTCGTCGCCGCCGATCATCCGCTGGCCACGTTGGCCCACCCCACCTGGGAGCATCTGGCGACGCTGCCCTGGGTTGTTCCCCCAGCGTGGGCATCCTCGCGGGTCAAGCTCAATCAGATGTTCTACAAACACACCCTGCAACCACCCGCCGACATCATCGAAACCTCGTCCTTTTTGGTGATGATGACGTTTATGAGGCAACGAAGCTGCGTCTGTTTCGTCGCCACTAAAGTCGCGCACTACCTCGAGTCCGTAGGACTGGGTTACACCGTGCCGCTGGAGGTGCCGATCGAATTACCGCCGGTGGGTATCATTCTGCTGCGTAACGGGCTGAGAACGCCCGTTGCAGACACCCTCATCAAGGCGCTGCACGAACAGACGATGGACATCAGAGGCGAGACCGCGCCGCAGACTCAGACGGTATGAGGCGTTGGCGCAAAGCGTCAACGCCTGCCTGGAGCCGCGACAAAGCTCAATAACGACTCAGAACGTCGCCCACACAATGAACTGCATGTACGTGTTGGTTGATGCGTCGCCGCTCTGTCGGCCGCCGTTGCCCAGCCACTTCTGCGGTTTATAGAAGCCCACCAGCGGCGAAAGCGTGATGTTATCCGTGACGGCCCAATCCACAAACAGATCGAGCTCCTGCGCAGCGAAATCCAGCTCATGACGGCGGGAAAGCTGGTGGTAGTCGAACGCCATCGCGTTAAGGGTCAATTTCTCGGTCGGTTTGACCGACAGGAGTATGTCGTTGATCTGCATGTTCGAGGTCACGGAACCCGCGTAATTAAGCCCTATTTCCCCCTGGAGTCGTTTGCGATAACCGCCCTGGAACAGGAAGTCCCAGCCTTCGGAGTAGCGCGAATAACGGTAGCTGACAGTCGGTTGCCATGGGGTGTCGACGAAGGTGTAGCCCGCGTCGAAGAACATCGCTCGCTGTGAGCCGGACCGTTTTTCCTGGCGGGCCACCTCAAACGCGAAATCGGCGTTTTCGATCCCGGCATTGCCCTGCCCTCGGATGCTGTAGACGTTCATGCCCTTGCGCTCAAGCCGATCGGCGAAGGCGTATTTCTCGTCCACATCCAGGCCATGCACGTAGGTCGTACCGATCGAACCGATGGGGGTGGTGTAGTCGATCGTGCCCACTGCCAGTTCGGTCTTGGACTGACCGGCGTTGTCGGATTTCAACCATATCAAGCTGCCGTGCAGCCCTTCCTTGCCACCCAGTTTCAGCACCGCCGTGTTGCCAAACGCCAGGCGTTGGCCCAGGTAAAAGGCGCCACCCCGGTTGAACCGGCCATCACGCACGCCCTCAATGGGACTGAACGCATTACCCGCGTCGAAGCCATCGTCGGTGATCAGAAAGCCGTCCACCGTGACAATCTGGCGGCCAAAAGAGAAATCCACGCCATCCTTGCCCAGGGCGGGTAGCAGGTCACCTGATTTCCAGCCCAGGAACGCGTCTTCCACAGCGGTTCGTCGCTCATCGCCCGCCGTGGTCGCCCCCATGTCTCCGTCACCCCACGACCCGCTGCTGAGCAGGCTGAAGCCACCATAGACCGAGCCGGCAACCAGCTTGCCCGTGGAGCCATTCAGGCCGTATTTGACGTAACCCTCCTGCCAATGCATGCCGCCGGATTTTTTCTGCGGATCGCCCAGGTAGTTATGGGTGCCGCCAAACCAGCCAAATGCGGCGCCCAGGTCGGCATTCAAAACGGTTGCTCCGTTGTCTTCGTTGTACAGCGCGTAAGCATGTGCCTGCGAGCCGACTGCACAGAGTGCAACCAGCGACAGCAACGGCGCGTATGGGGGAATGCGCATAACGTCTCTCCTGTTTTTATTGTTGTGAGGCGAAACAGGAGTGTTCCGGCTTGGCTCGGCAATGCGGTAACCCAAATCAGCATGTACAAGGGCCAGATCGCCCATCCGTCGTCGAGCGGCCCCCTTGCGCGCAACAACGCCTCAGCGCCTTCACTGGTTGCCGTTTTGGGCTAAGGCTTCTGACCGTGAGCGCCCTATGCTGGGCCCATAAGAACCATAAAAACCCGAGGCACCCGTCATGACCCTTTTGTCACCCTCCCCGCTGTTCCGTCAGGGGCTTTGTCTTTTGACCCTCATCGCCTGCAGTGCATTAGCGCCTGTTGCCAGTGCCCACCATTCCTTTGCGCTGTTCGACCAGACCCAGACGCTCACGATCAAAGGTGTGGTCGAGCGCTTCGCCTGGACCAACCCGCACATCACCATCTATGT
Source organism: Pseudomonas trivialis (assembly GCF_001439805.1). Classification (GTDB taxonomy): domain Bacteria; phylum Pseudomonadota; class Gammaproteobacteria; order Pseudomonadales; family Pseudomonadaceae; genus Aquipseudomonas; species Aquipseudomonas trivialis. The sequence continues at coordinate 45,769 of NZ_JYLK01000010.1, forward strand.
CGACGTTCCCGGGCCACCGGCCCAGCGCTTCAAGATCGAGACCGGCAGCGTCAATGCGCTGCAACGCACGGGCTGGACAGCCAATTCGGTCAAGGCTGGCGAAACCGCCGAGGTGTCCTTCAAACCGCTGAAAAACGGTGAACCGGGCGGGCTGCTGGTGGAGATCAAGATGGGTGACGTGGTGCTCTCGGGCGGCGGCTAAACGCGACCCCTCCCGAGTGCGACAACAACAGAACTGGGCAAACCAGCAACGCGGAGACACTTCAATGAAACCAGCACGAACCTGCAGCACAGCCATGCTCTTCCTGGGAATGGTGCTCGTGACTGTCGCCGGGATGAGCAGCGCCGCGACAGCGTCAAAACCGCAAACCGACAAGCACAGCGTGGCCACCCGGCCAGACATCAGCGGCACCTGGGAAAGAACCCCGGACGACTGGTTCGGCGAAAACCCGGACGACCCGGTACACCCCGGCGGTCCGATGGATCTCAAGGCACCCTATGCCGCCGAGTACGTTGAGCTCAAAAAGAAAGAGGCTGTGGCCAACGAAGCCGGAACGCCGATTGCCACCACCAGTTCCAAGTGCCTGCCCGAGGGCATGCCGACCATGATGGCAGCGCTCTTCCCGATCCAGATCATTCGCGACGACAAGCAGGTGATCATCCTCGGCGAGTATCTCCAGCAGGTGCGGCGGATTCTTTTGAACCAGCCCATGCCACCGACAGACACTCTCGACCCGCTGTACCAGGGCCATTCGCGCGGGTACTGGGAGGGCGACACGTTGGTGGTCGAGACCCAACGGGTGCGCACTGACGTGCGCTTTTACGACGTGCCTCATGGGCCGGCGATGAAGATCACCGAACGCATCCGGCTGCGCGGGCCGGATCACCTGGAAAACCAGGTCCTGATCGAAGACCCGCAGGTACTCAACACCCCCTATCGCTTTACGTTCGAGTACAAGCGCTCCAACTACGCCATTCAAGAATACGTGTGCGAGAACAACCAGATCGTGATCGACAGCGAGGGCAAGGCATCTCTGAGCCTTGAGTGAATCCGCCCGTCCCCCCCTCTGGAGCGCTAAGAATGGAACGCCTGACCCCTATCGGCATCAGCGTTGTGTTGTCGCTGCTTGTCGCGTCGAACACGTTCGCCGAGGTGCCGCGCATGCCCACGGCTATCGCGGTGCCGCCTTCCGACAAGGCACCGCTGTCGTCGGCGACACGCCCGGGCACCGAATACAGCGACCTCAATCACTATGGTTACGTCGAGCAGGAGTACTACCTGCAAGGCGTCGCCCCGGCCATCACTGCCGCCGGCAAAACCCTGCTGGAAGCGCCTTACACCACGCGCATTCTGGTACGCAAACCGGCGGACCCGGCGCGTTTCAATGGCACGGTGGTGATCGAGCCGTTCAGTTGGTTCGGCGAGCGCGGTGCGGGCTGGATCCTGACCCGCGACTATTTGCTGCGGCGCGGCTACGCGTACGTCGGGTACACGCTGAACGTAAACAAGCCGGCGGTGGACCCCAAGTTCATCTCCGAAACCCCGGCGGCCGAAGCCGAACAGATCGCCCAGTACGGGCGGATCGTGAACTTCGAGTTCATGCGCCGCTTCGACTTTGCCCGCTACGCGCCGCTGGGCACCTACTACGACCCGGCACACTTCACACGTGGCGAAGCGCCCGATCCGTTTGCACCCCAATCCCAGGGCATCGGCGCGCAGTTGGCGTTGCTGCTTAAAACCAAGGGGACACAGAGCCCACTGGCCGGCCTCGACGTGCAGCGCGTCTATGTGAATAGCTGGGCCGTCACCGCACAAGTCTGGATGGACTATCTCGACCAGGGTCGTCACCAGCAGTGGCGCATGCCCGACGAAACGCCGCTGATCGACGCCTACATGACCGGCCGCATGGCCTACGGAGAAGTGGGCGGCGACGTGATCCGAGTGCCCCGCCAGATGCCCGAAGGCGTGCCGTTCGTGACGGTCTTCAGCCAGTCCGAATTGATGCACGACGTGATCGAAGGCATCCCCCTGCCCCCGGACACCGACACTCCGCAACTGCGCTACTACGAAGTCACTGGCATGCCCCATCTGCGCCTGGCCGACCTTGGTACGGAGCACACCGAACGGCTCGCTGCCGACATCGGCAAGGGCGACGACCCGCGGTGCCGGACGCTGTATGACGAACCGGTCGAACGGGTGGTCTCGGCGCTGCTCGATGGCATGGACCAATGGGTACGTGACGGCAAACCCATGCCCAACGCGCCCCGGGTGGTCCGTGACGGCAAGGCCGCTGCCCGTGCGCCCGCCACCGGCAACCTGCAAGGCGGCGTGCGCCCGCCGTGGATCCAGGTGCCCAGCGCCACCTACCTCACCGATCAAGAGACCGGCTGCGGGTTGATCTACGACACCAAGGTGCCTTACTCGAAGGAAGTGCTCGGCCAGCGTTATGGAAATTTCAACCGCTACGCACAGAAATTCGAAGACGCCAAAGCCGTTTCGATCAAGGAAGGCTATTTGCTGCCGGAGGATGCGGCGGGCCTGCATCCGATCGCAACCCCTCAAGATTTCTAACCCACTGCGGAAGAAAAGCCGATGTCATCTTCACTCATCATTGCCTGGATCTACGCGTCACCGTTGAGCACTGCGATCCGCGACATCCTGTGGGTGATCCCCACCGTGCAGAGCATTCATATCATCGCCATCACCGTGCTCTTCGGCTCGGCACTGATTTCCGATCTTCGCCTGGCGGGCGTGTTCGCCAGCGATGAGCCCTTGCGCGGCGTCGTACGCCGTTACTACCCGTGGATGCGCAATGCGCTGATCGTGCTGCTGTGCACCGGGTTGGTGATGATCATCGCCGAGCCCGACCGGGTGCTCGTCAACTCGACGTTCTGGCTGAAGATGGCCCTGGTGGTGACAGCGTTCAGCATGACCTGGTTGCTGCGCCGCCCGTTGATGCGCCCCGCCAGCCATGCAGGCAGCGACGACGCATCGCGTCCGGTGAAGGCACTTGCGTGGCTGTCGATCGGTTTGTGGTGCGTCGTGATCATTTGCGGTCGCTGGATCGCCTACACGATCTAAGCGTTTTCAACGAAAGTTATCAGGTATTCGCCATGGATATTCAACCCCTGCTGCAAGCCGTTCAGGACACCTCTGTCGCGACGCTCATCCGCGAGTCAGGCTCGGCTTTTCCGATGCTCGAATCGGTGCATGTGATCGGCATTGCAATCGTCTACGGCACCATCGCCGTGGTGGACTTGCGCCTGCTTGGCGTGACCGCCCACCGGCGCGGCGCGCTCAAGCTGATCCAGGATTTACTGCCCTACACCTGGGTTGCGTTCGTGACCTGTGTGATCACCGGTCTGCTGATGTTCTGCGCCAATGGCACGACCTATGTGCAGAACACCGCGTTCCTTTTCAAAATGGGCCTGTTGATGCTGGCAGGCATCAACATGGCGGTGTTCCACCTGGGGGCCTTTCGCCGAATCGCCGAATGGGACACCCAACTGCCGCCTCCCCGTCAGGCGCGTGTCGCCGGCTTCAGCTCGTTGCTGCTGTGGGCGGGCGTGGTGTTCCTCGGCCGCTGGATTGCATTTCTCTGATGGCGCGTTCAGCCGCTGCCGTCACGCGGGTGCGCCCACGCTCCAGCGGCTGGGAGTCGCTGGCCCTGGTGCTGGCGACCCTGGCCGTCATCGCCAGCGTGGCAGGCTACGTGCTGCTGCGCCCCGAACGCGTTGGCCCGCCCACCCCGTTGAGCTGGCAGGTACGTTCCTTCGATGGCCTGGGTGCGGTCGATCAGGCCATCCACAGCGCATTGCTGCCGGCCGGTGAAGAAATCATCTGGAACAACAACGATACCGGCGGCTGGGTCACTCTGGAGCGTGCCCAGGAACTGTTGCTGCCGCCCTTCTACCGGGATGCCTTCTGGAAGGCCAATGGTGAAGTGCACTGGCAATTGATTCTGCCCGGCACCCACCTGGCCCATAAGGGCGGCGACGACGATGCCACGGCGGCAGACCAGACCGCCAGCGACGTGTCTAAAGCCACCCTGGGCCAGGGCGCGACGGTCTACTACGGCTCAGCCGGCCACGCGCCCGGCCAGAGCGCCTACCTGCTGATCATCGGGCATGCCCATGCCGGTGTGATGTGGGCCAACCAGGCGACGATCTGGGTCCACCGCGACCCAAACGCGCCCTACCCCGCCATCGTCAAGCCCGAATCCCTGGTCGGCGAGGGTTGGCGCCAAGTCATCCCGTACGACGGCGCCAGCGAAATCGAACGCGTAAAAGGAACCCAGCCATGACTGTTGCCACGAAACCCCGCGCCTTGTGGCGCCGTTGCATCGCGCTGTGGGTGCTGATACCCGCCATCGCGCTCGCCGCCCCGGCCTTGGCCTCGGCGAAGCCACTCAGAATCGGTATCACCCTGCATCCCTATTACAGCTTCGTGGCCAATATCGTGGGTGATCGGGCGCAAGTCGTTGCGCTCATCCCGGCAGAGGCCAACCCGCACAATTACCAGCCGCAGCCCGATGACATCACCCGCGCGATGAATATCGATGTGCTGGTGGTCAACGGCATCGGCCACGATGAATGGGCCTTCCAGATCATCAAGGCCGCCGGCCGTACGGAAAACCTGCCGATTATCCAGGCGAATGCGACGGTGGCCCTGATTCCCATCGGCGGCGACCAGGAAGGCGTGAAGGTGGTCAACCCGCACACGTTCGTCTCCACCACGGCGGCGATACAACAGGTGTTCGAGATCGCTCGCCGGCTCGGTGAACTGGACCCGGACAACGCTGCCACGTATAGAAAAAATGCGCTGGCGTATGCCGGCCGTATCCGCGAGCTGCGTGCAGGCTTCATGACGCGCTTCGCCGCACTGGACCTGTCTTCGTTCCGCTGCGCGACGACCCATGCCGGCTACGACTACATGATGCAGGAGTTCGGCCTGTTCGTAAGCGCCGTGATCGAGCCGCGCCACGGCGTCGCGCCCACAGCTCGCCAATTGGCCAACACCATCGAGGCGATCAAGAAAGCCAACGTCAAGGTGCTGTTCGCCGAGAAGAACTTCTCCCTCGACCTGGCCAAACCCATCGAAGCCGCCACCGGCGTGAAGGTGTTCGCCCTGTCCCATATCACCGGCGATACCTACAGCGCGGACGAGTTCGAGGTGGCGATGCGCGAAAACCTCGAAACCCTGGCGCAAGCCGTTGAGTACACCCAGCAATGAACGCGCTGAAGGAGGAATACGCAATGCGCGGGCCCGCCATTGTGTTCGACAACGTCTGCCTGCGACTGGGCGGCACGCAGGTGCTCGATCAGGTGAACCTGCGCATCGAGGCCGGCGCCCTGCACTGCCTGGTAGGCCCCAACGGCGGCGGCAAGACCTCGCTGGTGCGTGCGCTGCTGGGCCAGATGCCGCACTCGGGGACGATCCGATTCGAGGGTGAATTCACCACGCCCCTGGGGTATGTCCCGCAGTTGCCGGACTTCGACCGCAATGTGCCGATGACCGTCAACGATCTCATGGCCCTGCTGGGTCAACGCCGGCCCGCCTTCCTGGGCGCAAGCCGCGCGGCCAGGGCAGCCAATGACCAGGCCCTGGAACGTACCGGCATGGCGGGAATGGGTAAAAAACCGTTTGGCAGCTTGTCCGGCGGCCAGCGTCAACGTGTGCTGCTGGCTCAGGCGATCAGCCCGATGCCGTGGCTGCTGATCCTCGATGAGCCGACCGCAGGGATCGACGAAGCCGGTGTGCGCCTGGTGGAGGCACTGGTGACTGAGCTGAACACCCGTGGGGTGACCATCCTGTGGATCAACCACGACCTCGAACAGGTCAAGCGCATCGCGCAGTCCGTGACCGTTATCAACCAGCGGGTGCTGTTTCACGGCCCCGCCGAGCAGATCGACAGCCGACTGGAGGTCATTCGATGAATGCCTTGTATGACTTCATTCGCGATCACCTCCAGGCGCTCGCCGCAAGTCACGTGTTGCCGCAACCCTTCGAATACGAGTTCGTGATCAATGCGTTGATGTGCTCAGTGCTGATCGGTCCGTTGCTGGGGGTGTTGGGCTCGATGGTGATGATCAAGCGGATGGCGTTCTTCAGCCAGTCCGTGGGCAATGCGGCGATGACCGGCGTGGCCATTGGCGTGCTGATCGGCGAGTCGTACACCTCGCCCTACTTTTCGATGTTCGGCTTCTGCCTGCTGTTCGCCCTGACGCTCAAGTACACCCAGCACCGCACCACCCTGGCCAATGACACGCTGATCGGCGTATTCCTCTCCATCTCGCTGGCGGTCGGTGCCTCATTGCTGCTGTTCGTGTCAGCGAAAATCAACACGCATGTGATGGAGGGTGTGCTGTTCGGCTCGATCCTGGCCGTTGACCACACCGACATGAACGTACTGCTGGGCGTGACCGTGATTTGCACGCTGATCGGCCTGCCCCTCTACAACGGCATGTTGCTTTCCAGCCTCAATCCAAGCCTGGCCCATGCGCGCGGCGTAAAGGTGCGCAGCGTCGAGTACCTGTTCGTGGTGCTGGTCACCCTGGTAACGGTCGCCTGCCTGAAGATCATCGGTGCCGTGCTGGTCGAGGCCCTGCTGCTGATACCGGCAGCGGCCGCCCGCAACATCAGCCATTCATTGCCTGGCCTGGTCACATGGGCCGTGCTGATTGCGACCTTTTCCTGCGTGGTCGGCATTCTGGCACCGATGCAGTTCCATATTCCCGTGCCCACGGGCGGCGCCATCGTGATCGTCGCGGCCCTGGTGTTTGCGTTCACAACCATCATCCGCGGCACCGCGCCGCAGTTCAGAGGGGCCAGCGTATGACACGGTTCAACCCATCCATTCGCCCCTGGCTGGTGCTGCTGGCATGGCTGCTGGGCGGCGCGCCGTCAGCCTTCGCGGACGTCAACCAACAAAAAGTGCTGGTCGCCCTGCCGGCGGTGTATGCACTCACGTCGGCACTCGGCGAAGGCACACACCTCGAGGTCGTACGTGTTCCGCTGGACGCCGCCGTCCCCATGGAAAGCCAGGCCAACGCGCTGTCGCGCCTGGACCCCACCGTGTTCCAGACGGCCGTCGCCGTGGTCACCCTGAGCAGCCTGTGGCGCGCTGACCCGCTGTATGCGACGGCGCGGCGCCACACTCTGCGGATCGTCGAAATCGATGCTTCGCATTCATGGGACAACCTCAAGCCCGGTGTGGCCACCACCCGTGTGCCCGCCAATGATGTGCCCTGGGCTGACGTTCGCAACGCCGAAGGCCCCCCGTCGCCTTACGCCTGGCTGGGGCCCGTGAATGCCATGCGCATGTCGGCGCTGATTGCCGCTGACCTGGCGCGGCTGTCCCCGGACGACGCGCCACGAATCGCGCGCAACCTCGCCGCGCTCGACGGCCGGATCCGCCAACTGAAGGCCGACTACGGTGACCGGCTGCTGAAAGTGCCGGACCTGCGCGTTCTGTCGCTGACCAGCGAGCCGGTCTACTTGCTCGGCGAGTTCGGCGTGTACGTAGACGGTTGGTTCGTACGCCAGGACATCGACTGGACTGACGCCGACCGCGCCGCCCTGACTCGCTACCTTCGCGAGCGTGATATCCGCGTGGTGGTCCACAAATGGGCGCCTGACGCCAGGATTGTACGAGCCATCGAGGACGGCGGCGCACGCCTGCTGATCCTGGATATCGGCAATCCGGGCATGCTCGCCAACAAGGCCAACAGCTACGAGGCGCTGTTGAGTTCCAACCTGGACGCCTTGCTGGCGGCTTTTGCGCCGGCCAGTCCCCCTGCGGCTGCCATTCAAGCAGCGGCGCCGCAGTGATTCATCTCGACCCTAGAGGCTGAACCTTATGAAAGCGCAAATGTTTGCCCACCCGATCCTGCTGGCAAGTGCACTGCTGTTCTGCCAGGCCGCCCTGGCCCATGGCCCGGTTTTCGACTGTTATATCGAGCACGACGACTGGGTCAAGTGCGAAGCGGGCTACACCGACGGCAGTTCCGCCGTGGGTCGAAAAATCCATGTCCAGGACACGAGCAACAAGCTGTTGCTTGAAGGCACTGTCGGCAAGGACAACAGCTACACGTTCCAGGCCCCCGCCGGCGCGTACTCCGTTGAGTTTCTGGGCGGCGAAAACCATGGCGCCACCATTCAGTCCTCCGACATTACACAGTGAAACCGACCATGCCGATCAAACGACGACTGCTTCAAGCCCTTGCCACCGCGACCTTCAGTTGCATGACCTGCGCCGCGCAAGCTCACTTCCAGATGCTCTACCTCGACGAAACGGCGTTGCAACGTGCGGCCGATCTGGACTTCGCCATAGTGTTCACGCACCCGTTCTCCGGCGGCCCGACGATGAATATGGGTGAACCCCGCGCGTTCAATCTCATCAGCGCCCAAGGCGGCAAAAAGACCGACCTGCGCCAATACCTCAAGCCCGTCCAGTGGCAGAGCCGCGACAATCAAGCGGCCGCCTATCGTGCATCGATTCCACGGGAGTTGGTGCGCTCACTGGGCGACCATATTTTCGTGCTCGAGCCTGAGCCCTATCTGGAAAAGGAGGAAGACGTTTACATCCAGCAGTTCACCAAGCTCGTCGTCAACGTGGGTGGCGTCCCCGGTAACGGGTCAGAGCCCCAGGGGTTGCCGGTTGAGATCCAACCCCTCAACAAGCCCTACGCAAACTGGACGGGCGGCGTGTTCCGCGCAGTGGTCCTGGCTGACGGCAAGCCCGTTCCGTTCGCTGAGATAGAACTCGAATACGTCAACCATTCTGTCGACATCAAAGACAACGCCTTCGGCAAGCAGGACTCTGTCAAGGCCCCCCAAGCCTCGTTCAAATCCCTGAGTACCTATTCGGACGCCCAGGGTGTGGTGACGATCGGCCTGCCACGTGCCGGCTGGTGGGGCATTGCCGCGCTCAACATCGGTGCGACCAAAACCTATAAAGGCAAACCCCTTTCCCAGGACGCGGTGCTGTGGGTGCAAGTCAGGGATATGAAATAACCTGATCGCCAACGTCATGATGTCCAGGGGCTGCAGAATATTGGCCTGCGTCAATAGCGACGGGCGTCGTGAGGATGTGCAATGGATAAGTCACAAGACGTTGAAGAGGACAATCGACTCGCGGCGCACGCTCAACGACTTTTAAAGAGTGGTGCGCTCGGTAAATCGCGGCAGATCATTCGTCTTTTCGAGTTTCTGCTTGAGCGATCACTCACGGCGACCCCAACGAAGGAGGTCGAGATTGCACTCGTTGTGTTTGGTCGCCCCACCAACGTGGATCTCGCGGCTGATGCCACGGTTCGAGTGCATATTCATCGGCTGAGAAAAAAACTCGAGGCTGCGCCCGTCGATGAGCGTGGCGAGCGTCTTGTCCTGCCGCGTGGCGAATACCGTCTGGTGGTCGCTGCTCCCGATGAGCAAGACAACCACTCCAACCCTGCGCGCCGACGTTTGCTTGATTGGCGGTATTTTGCCGGCGTGGCGCTTTTCCTTGCGTTCAACGCAATGTGCTGGCTCTGGCTGACGGGGAAATCACCCAATGACGCGCGTGTCGAGAGCATTCTCTGGAGTGGTCTGACGAAAAATCCAGCTGAGCTATTGATCGTTTCCGGTGATTTTTACGTATTCGGTGAACAAGGCGCTGATGGCTCCATTCTTCGCATGGTCGCTGATTACACCATTGCTTCCAGCGAGGATCTCAATAAGTACAAGCAGCAGATGCCTGGGGCCGGCCAGAGGTATGTCGACATGAATGCCCATCACTTGCCGAGTGGGCTCTCATCGGCTCTGGTTTCGGTGACGCCAATCGTGGCCGCAACGAGGCCTGGCAATTCAAGCCTGATCAAGGATGTGACAACATCACGCTTCACCAATGAGATGCTGAGCGATCACGATATTGTCTATGTCGGTTTGCTCGACACCCTCGGCGATCTGCATGAACCGTTCTTCGACCTTTCCGGTTTTTCGCTATCGGCCAGCGGCGATACCCTTGTGGATCGAGCGAGCGGGGATCAATTTCAATCCGATTGGGCCGAGCCAACCACTGAAAGAATCATGCGCCGTGATTATGCGTACCTTGCCAGCTTCCCGGGACCGGCAGGAAATCACATCGTCGTCGTGGCCGGCATTATGGATCCTGCCCTGATAGAAGCGGCAAAGATCGCCTCGAACAGTGCCGAACTGAGTCGCTTGAAGGCCCAGCTAGGTGATAGCGAGGCCTTCGAAGCGCTGTACGAGGTGCGTACGTTTGGTCCGTCGAACCTATCGGCAGAGTTACTGATCGCACGCCCGCTTGACGTCAGTCAGATGTGGCGTGCGAGAGACGGGAGTAGACCCTAGGCAATCTCCACGAACATATGCGCCTTGTCGCGCCGGACTTTTTCGAGTGTTACCAGCCAATCGCTTTCGGTATCCCGGTACCCCAGGGCCAAAAGAACCGAACTGTTCAACCCCTGTTCGGGAAGCTTCAGAAGCGCGTCCACCGCGCTGCTGTCGAACCCTTCCATGGGCGTGGCATCCACGCCAAGTTCAGCAGCCGCCAGCAGCGCAAATCCCAACGCGATGTAGCATTGTTTGGAAGCGTGAAAAAACTGCTGCTCTTTGCTCATGCTGCCTAACGAGTCGAGCAACGATAGCCGGTAATCATCGGTGACACTGGCAGGCAGGTTACGTATCGCATTGCTGTATTCGAAAAAACCGTTGACCCGCTCAGGCGTATATTCATCCCAGGCAGCAAAAATCAATAAATGGGACGATTGAGTAATTTGCTGTTGGTTGGCGCAGATCGGCTGCAACTGCGCCTTCAACTCAGGGTTAGTAATGATTAACACCTTGAAAGGCTGCATGCCCGAGCTGCTGGGGGCCAGACGTATGGCTTCCAGGATCGGATCGATCTTCTCTTGCGCCACCTTGTCGCCGTTGTAGCTCTTGGTTGCATAGCGCCAATGGAGTGTGTCTTTCAATGCCATGGTGATTTCCTTTACTGGAATTGAGGTCTTGTCTTTTAGCTTGCCAAGCGCAGTACCCATTATGGATTTGGGCTCTCGCCTTCCTTCAAGTGACGCCAGAAGGTCTTGAAAGGATCGATATAGAACCCCTTCAGGGTTTTGTGTGGATTGTTGGCGCCATATTCTTCGTCGTTGCATCCCCAACGCCAGGTTTCGCCCTGTTTGGGCAGGTACAGTGTGCCGAACATCCAATCCCAGAGTGTCAGTATGACCGCGTTATTCTTGTCCCAGTGATGGGGCTCCATACTATGGTGCAGGTTGTGCATGACGGGAGCCAAAATGATCCTGTTCAGCCACCCATAGGAGATCGGCATATGGACGTGAGAAAAAACATCTATCACAAAGAACGCGATATAGGCCGTTGTGGTGACTGCAGCGACCATGCCCGGATGAATTTGGCTTCCCGTTGCATACAGTACAACCCCGGTGAAGGCCCCACCAAAAATCGCCGGAATGATATTCAGGCCAAAGAACTCGATGGGGTGTTGTCGAAAGAGCGTCCAGGGCGTGAGTGTTTCAGCGGTGTGGTGAGGCTTGTGAAGATGCCAGAGCAGTGCATGGGTATGGCACCAACGGTGTACCCAGTACCCCACGAAGTCCACGCTCAGGAAATAGACCAGAAACTGAACCGAGACCATTAGCCAGCTCGTTGTGATCACAGGCTCCTGGGCGCCGAATTCAGCGTTTAGATAAGCGCCTGCGTTGTCGGCGATAGCGATGCCATTAATGGCGATGACACCGACAAGGGGAAAGCCCAGCATAAGCAGGATAATGCCGTTCCACCTATCGACGCGCGATGAAGCGTGGTCGTATTGCTCCCTGGGAAAGGCTGCATTGATTAGAGCGCGCAGGGTCAGGGGACCTTGCCACTTTTGCGAGAAGATGAACATTACCGCAATGACTGTTACGAAAAGAGGAAGCCCAAAGGCCCATAAGCTCATTATTTCAATTGTCGGCTCATAGAAAGCGACAATTGATTCCCAGACGTTATGCATTGTCATCGTGAATTCCTCGCCATTTATTGTTTTTTATTGTTTTGAGGCCCATCGAAAGCCTCGCGTTTTTTACTCTCCGTGAAGGCCCGGTCAGATGGCTTGTTTCTAACTGGCTGTATGGATAGTGCCCATGACGTACTGCCATTGAGAAGTTGGGTAACGGTTAATTAACAGTACGCAAAAGGTTATTTTCGAAAAAATCCCGGTAAAAACATCATTTAAATCATGGAGATATTTTCAGGGCTCATGCTGATGGAGTTGCCTTTCCGACATCAGACATGACAGCTGCCCGAGTGACGTTCAGGCTGTACATCGAAAAGCCCAGCAGCAATTGGGCGCTGAGCTGTTCGCATTTTCAGACCGCAGCAGCGATGGCCTTGCCCAGCGATTCGGTGTTGCCGGTGCCCCCAATGTCGGCGGTCAGGGGCGCGTGCTCCGGGCCCATCGCAAGCACGGTTTCGATCGCTGTCAGCACGGCGGCGCCCGCTTCTGGATGGCCCAGGTGCTCGAGCATCATCGCACCGCACCAGATCTGTCCGATCGGGTTGGCGATGCCCTTTCCGGCGATGTCGGGCGCCGAACCGTGCACCGGTTCGAACAGGCTCGGGAAGTTGCGTTCCGGGTTGATATTGGCCGAGGGCGCGATGCCGATGGTGCCGGTGCAGGCCGGACCCAGGTCGGAAAGGATGTCGCCGAACAGGTTGCTGGCCACCACCACGTCGAACCAGTCCGGGTGCAGGACGAAGTTCGCCGTAAGAATATCGATGTGGTACTTGTCGACGTTGACGTCCGGATATTTCTTGCCCATTTCCACCACGCGCTCATCCCAGTAGGGCATGGTGATCGCGATACCGTTGGATTTGGTGGCCGAGGTCAGGTGCTTCTTCGGACGGCTTTGCGCCAGGTCGTAGGCGAACTTGAGGATACGGTCGACGCCGACGCGGGTCATCACGGTTTCCTGCAGCACGATTTCGCGATCGGTCCCGGGGAACATCTTGCCGCCGACGCTGGAGTACTCGCCTTCGGTATTCTCGCGCACCACCCAGAAATCGATGTCGCCGGGCTTGCGGTTCGCCAGTGGCGCCTTCACGCCGGGCATCAGACGGCAGGGACGCAGATTGACGTACTGGTCGAATTCACGACGGAACTGCAGCAGCGAATCCCACAGGGAAATATGGTCAGGCACCACGTCCGGCCAGCCCACGGCACCGAAGTAGATCGCATCGTAGCCCTTGAGCGTGTCGAACCAGTCGTCCGGCATCATCTTGCCGTGCGCCAGGTAGTAATCGGCACTGGCGAAGTCGAACCAGTCCCATTGCAGCTCGAGGTTGAAGCGGGCAGCCACCGCATCGAGCACACGCACGCCTTCGGGCATCACTTCCTTGCCAATGCCGTCGCCGGGGATCACTGCAATTTTGTACTGGGTTTTGCTCATGGATTCGACTCCTGGGTTGATTGGGGCATGGATCTCAGTGTATGCAGTGTCCTGGGATTAATAATTAGCCTTGCTGGAAAGCCATTCTTAGTTTTCAGGAAAGAATCCATGAGCATGATCGATGACCTGAGTTTCTTTCAGCAGGTGGCTACGCGCGCCAGCCTCACGCAAGTGGCACGCCATCTGGGGCTGTCGCTGCCTGCCGTGAGCAAACGGCTCAGCCACCTGGAGGCCAGGCTCGGGGTGCAGTTGGTGCAGCGCACCACGCGTCGATTGTCGCTGACCCCTGAAGGCGTGCTGTACCTGGAGGGAGGTCGGCCGATTCTGCGCCAGCTCGAGGAACTGGAGAGCGCGCTCAGCAGCCGCCAGCCCACCTTGCACGGCCGGTTGCGCATCAATGGCACGCTGGGTTTCGGCCGGCAGCACCTTGCCCCCGTGGTCTCGAGCTTCGCCCGGCTGCACCCGGAACTCGAGATTTCCCTCGAGCTGACCAGCCAGCCACTGAGCATCCTGGACGATCAATTCGATATCGGCGTGTGCATGGGCGAGCCGCCGGACTCACGCTTGATCGGCGTTCGTCTGCTGGAAAACCCACGCATTCTCTGCGCGTCTGCGGGCTACCTTGAAGCGATGCCCGAGCTGACGCGTGTGGCGGATCTGGCGCGGCATAACTGCATTGTTTTGCGCCAGTTCGGCAGCGACTATGCGATCTGGCGCTTCAGCAAGGATGGCCAGGATTACGCGCACAAGGTCAGCGGGACGCTGTCGAGCAATGACGGCGAGGTCGCGTTGAGTCTGGCGCTGGACGGCCATGGATTGATTCTGCGGTCGCGCTGGAATGTCCAGCAACATCTGGAAAGTGGTCGCCTGCAGGCGGTACTGACCGATCACCAGGCGCCGAAGGCTGATATTTTTGCGGTGTATCAGCATCGGCAGCATATCCCCCAGCGCATCTCGGTCTTCGCCCGTTACCTTGCGCAGGCGTTGGCAGAGCGTTTGCCATTCGCGGCCCTCAAGTGAGCAACGACGGGGCGGCGTGTTGGTCGGCCAAGCCACTGCGCTAAGCCGGTGCAGCGAAAAAACCCAGCACTGCTTCGAGCAGCACGTCAGGCACTTCTTCGGCGATGTAATGGCCGCAAGGTAGCGCCTTGCCGCGAACATTCAGGGCGACCTTGCGCCACTCTTCCAGCGGGTCGAAACAGCGCCCCACCGTGCCCTCCTCGCCCCAGAGCACCAACAGCGGCAGCGTCAGATGATTGCCCGCCAGGATATCGGCGCGGTCGTGCTCCAGATCGATACCGGCCGAAGCCCGGTAATCCTCACAAATGCCCCGCGCACTGCCCGGACGCTGCAGGCAGCGCAGGTACTCGCCAAACGCCTCGTCGGTGAAAGGCTTGAGGCCGGCGCTACGGGAGCCCATCACACTGCGCAGATAGAGTTCGGGGTCGGCTTCGATAAGCCCCTCCGGCAATGGCGCAGGCCGAATGAGGAAGAACCAGTGCCAATAGGCGCGGGCGAAGGCTTCGTTCGTTTGCGCGTACATCGACAGGGTTGGCGCGATGTCCAGCAGCACCATCTGCTGCACCGCGTGCGGATGGTCGAGGACCAGGCGATGGGCCACACGCGCACCGCGGTCATGGGCCAGCACCCTGAACTGCGCAAAGCCCAACGACTTCATCAGCTCGACAGCATCGAGCGCCATTTCACGCTTGGAATAACCCGCATGCCCGGCGTCGGCTGGCGGCCTGTCGCTGTCGCCATAGCCGCGCAGATCAGCGGCGACCACGGTAAAAACGCCCGCCAGCTGCGCAGCGACCTTGTGCCAGATCACGTGGGTCTGCGGATGGCCGTGCAACAGCAGCAGCGCGGGGCCACTGCCGCCAATGCGGTAACTGATGTTCACGCCGTTTACCTGGCGTTGTTCTTTCTGAAATCCGGCAAACATGATTCGACTCCTTAAAGGTAAGGCTCACTAAACAGCTGCAGAATAACGCGGAGCACGATGACAATTCAGGCACCAGACGACACCGGTAACAAGCAGTGCAATCGCCGCTATTTCATAGGAGTCGGGCAACCGCTGCTCCCATAGAAACCCAAAAACCAGCGCCGCCAATGTCTCAATCACGAGCACTTGCCCGCTGAGTGCCAACGGTAGAAGTCGGCTGGCCTGGTTCCAGCAGGCGCCACCCACCACTGAAGACAAGATGGCTACGCCTCCTGCCACCAGCAAAAAATGCAGCCATTGGGCGCTGCCATGGGTTGCGGCCTGCAAGCCCAGGACAGGTGCCGCCAAAAGCAGTGACTGAGCACCCGCAATGAAACGGCGTCGGCGTCATGACGACCTGCCAGGGTGACGATTACGGGGATGAGTCCGACAATCAGCGACGTTGTGGCGATGCCAACCAGCTGCACACCAGTGCCCACCAGCGTGTAGTAGATGAGGTTCCCTATCAGACTGAGCCAGAACAGTGATTTCCAGTCAGCCATGCTCAGATGGGCACATACCCGCCGCCAGCGCGGCATCAGCAAAACCATCGAAACCGCGCCATAGCAAAGAAATCTCAGCACTGCGAATTCCAGGCCGCTTAACCCCGGGGTCAGCTGGGGGCCAAGGAAGATCACGCCCCAGCACAACCCTGCGCACACGCCGTAAACAATGCGCTTGAGCAGTGACCGATCAGCAAACATTTCCCCCGTACTCCATAGCCTGATGGATGAAGTCTGATGCAGCTGATTCGGCAAATATTGTCGGTAACTGTGGAGTTTTTTACCCAGGCTGTTTCTGCGCTTTACGATAAGCAGCCGGCGTTATGGCGCTTATACGCTGCATGGTACGGGTCAGGGATGCCTGATCGGAAAAACCTGCCCGCTATGCTGCGAGTGCACCGCGCCGGGTGTCACAAGTGCCGCCAGTGACTGATCGATGTAGCCACCGCGCCCCCTACATCGATTTCCATTCGGCCACGAATCGGCAGTACCAATTGAGCATGCTCGTGATGGTGATGAGGGGCTTCCCGCTCGTAGCTGCGAACCTCAAGATTCAGAAAAATTTGACGCTATCGCCCTTATCGCAAGTTTTTTCATGCACCAACGGTCGGCGTTTACCTGACCCATTTATTGCTTCGCAACTAGGTGCTCAACTGTTCCTGGAGCCACGCCAGTAGCGCTTGCACTTCAATCCGCTCATCCCCGCCATTTTCTTTATAAACAGAAATGGCATGGGGCAGAGGAACATATTCTGCACAAGGTCGCACCAAAGCGCCCTCCTCAATAAGCTTTCCGGCAGTTCGACGCCATCCCAATGCGATGCCATGTCCCGCGACTGCCGCCTGAAGCATCAGCGGGTAGCTATCGAACACCGTACCAGGCACATGATTCGCGATCGACTTTCCAAACACCTGCAACCACTCCTCCCAGACCATAAAGTCCGGAGACGTAGAGCGATAGTGTAAAAGATGGTGCAGACAAAGTGCTTCAGGGCCAAGCAATGTGCCTGTGGCAAGGTAGCTCGGACTGCACACGGGGAAGACTTCGTCAGCAGCCGTAAAGGCCAGAGCATGCAAGCCGCTGGCGCGTCCGGTGCTTTGCAAGGCAACATCGAAGCGGTCGTTGAATTCGGCAATAGGCCGTGTTGAGGTCACTACTTGAACCTCGATTCCCGCCTGTTGATCCTGGAACGTGGAGAGGCGTGGCATCAGCCAATAAAAGGCTTCACATAACTGGCAGAGTAAAACGACACGATTTTTGCGCCGTGATTCTCGAAGCGTAACAGCACGGTCGCTGATATTTCCCAGTGCCTCGCTCACCACGCTTCCCAACTGCCGTCCCTCCTCCGTCAAAAAGACCGCCCGATTACGCCGGACAAAGAGCTTCACACCGAGATCTTCTTCAAGACCTCGAATTTGCCGGCTGACGGCGGCTTGGGTGATGTGCAACTCATCAGCGGCCCTCGAAAAGCTTTCCAGCCGGGCAGCCGCTTCAAAAGGCAGCAAACTGGTCAGCGCAGGCAATGTCTTCCTGAGGTTATTCATAATCAGTCGTTATGCATTCAGACCCGAGAACTCGTTTTTAACACACTGCGACAAAACGCAATATGAGCTGAACATCTGCCGGACCTCAGCTAATGATCACCGCCCGCTCAACTATCATCACCGGCACGCTGCTCGCCGTTTTTGCGACGCTGGCCTGGGCTCTTAACTTCGTAGCGCCTTACGTCACTGGCGCCTACAGCATTTACGACCTTACGATCATCAGATTTCTGATCGCGGGTGCCTTGGGGTCGCTGGGGGTGATCCTGTGTCGTACTCAGCGGCGGTCTTTGCAACGTTCCCAGCAGTTGCTCGCCGCAGCGCTGGGCGCAATGGGATATCTAGGGTACAGCAGCTGTATTGCAGCGGGCGTGATCTTCGGTGGCCCCGTACTGACGGCGGCGTGTGTCGGATTCGTGCCTGTTCTGCTCGCCCTGCTCGGCAATGCAAAAGAGAAAACGATGCAGTGGCACCGCCTTGCCTTACCCCTGACATTCATGATGGTTGGGCTCTTCCTTGCAAATATCGGCAGCATGAATCTGGCGCAGGCAGGCAAGACGTCCTGGCTGACGGGATTATTTTTTTCTGTCCTGGCAGTGACCCTGTGGCTAGCCTTCAGTCTGCTGAATCAAAGCGCCATGGGAAAAATTCCCCGTGCTGCAACGGGCATCTGGACCAGCTTGATGATGGCGGGTGCTGGCATGGGCACCGTGTTCCTGATACCCGTTGTACACATGCTGGGGCTCTTTAAACTCCCGAGTATGGGTTTCAGTATCACCTCGGCGGGACATCTTTATGCCTGGGCTCTGGTCATTGCGGTTATGTCTTCGGTGATCGGCGCCTGGGCCTGGAACGCGGCGACAAAACGGCTGCCGATGGTGCTTTCCGGTCAGTTGATTTCGCTGGAATCTTTGTTCGCCGCTGTTCTCGGCTTGCTCTTTACTGGGAGGTTCCCAACACCCATAGAGGCGACAGGGCTTATTGCCGTGGTCATAGGGGCAGCAATAGCGGTTCACAGCATTCTCGGCGCAAATGAAACCATTACCTCTTCAGTGGTCACTCGCTCCAACCAACCACGCCCTTGATTTCCAGGAAGTCGTGAATGCCCCACCCCGCGTACTCGCGGCCATTGCCGGATTGTTTGTAGCCACCAAACGGCGCGAACGTGTCCCAGCTTGGGTAGTTCAGGTACACCGAGCCGGCACGCATCTGTTTGGCAACGGCGCGGGCACGCTCGATATTACCGGACTGTATGTAGGCCGCCAGGCCGTACACGGTGTCGTTGGCCATCTCGATGGCCTGCGCTTCGCTGTCATAGGCAATGATCGACAGCACGGGGCCGAAGATTTCTTCGCGGGCAATGGTCATCTGCGCCGTCACGTCGCCGAACACGGTGGGTCGCACGTAGTAGCCCTTGTCCAGGCCTTCGGGACGGCCCAGGCCACCGCTCACCAGGGTGGCGCCCTCCTCGATGCCGATGGCGATCAGGCTCTGAATCTTGGCGAACTGTGCCTCGCTGATCACCGGACCGAGACTCGTGCCGGCATCCAGCGGGCTGCCGGTCACCAACTGCTCGGCGGTTGCCTTGGCAACTTCCAGGACACGGGCAAGCTGCGCTCGCGGTACCAGCATGCGTGTCGGCGCATTGCAGGATTGCCCGGAGTTGGCAAAGCAGCGCTGCACCCCCTTGGCCACCGCCACGTCAAAGTCCGCGTCTTCCAGCAGGATATTGGCCGATTTACCGCCCAGCTCCTGAGCCACGCGTTTAACCGTATCGGCCGCCGCCTTGGCGACCAGAATGCCTGCGCGGGTGGAACCGGTGAACGAGACCATATCGACTTTCGGGTGGCTGGCCATATGTTGGCCTACATCCGCCCCGGTGCCGTTTAGCAGGTTGAACACGCCGGCGGGCACACCCGCTTCATGCATGATCTCGGCAAAGATGATGCCGGTCAGCGGTGCGATTTCGCTGGGCTTGAGCACCACGGTGCAACCGGCGGCAATGGCGGGTGCGACCTTGCAGACGATCTGGTTCAGCGGCCAGTTCCACGGTGTGATCAGGGCGCAGACGCCGATGGCTTCACGCATCACCTGAGTGATGCCGTGCACTTCGCTGAACGGGAAGGTCTCCAGGGCACTGATGGTCGACTCCAGATGCGCGCGGCCACTCCAGACCTGCGAGTCACGGGCGAAATGCAGCGGCGCGCCCATCTCCTGGCTGACGGCCTTGGCCAGGTCTTCGTAGCGCAGGTTGTAGACCCGCAGGATTTCCTTGAGCAGTGCCAGGCGTTCGCTGACGGGGGTTACAGAGAACGCGGGAAAGGCCCTGGCAGCAGCGTTGACCGCGCTGTCCACGTCCGTTGCGTTGCCCACCGCGATGCTGATGAAAGCTTGCTCGGTGGAGGGGTCGATCACCTCCAGCGTGTTCCCCGACTGGGTGTCGACCCACTGGCCATCAATGTAAAACTTGAGCGCATTGTTCATGGTTTATCTCTGGATAATTCGGAAACAGGTGCCCTCAGCGGTCCGTTTCAAGACACGCTGACGGGCCAACACTCAGGCGTGAGTAAGGTACCACCGCCAGTCCTGCTCGCCGACCTCGGCATTGAAGGTACGAAACTCGCGCCACTTGATCGCCAGGAACACCTTCATGAATTCAGCGCCCAGCGCCTCGCGTGCCCAGGTTGAACCCTGCAATGCCTGCAACGCTGTCAGCCAGTCGGTGGGTAGAAAATCGGTCGCCTGCTCATAGCCGTTGCCCACAATCGCCGCGCCAGGATCGCTCTGATGCGTGATGCCGTGGTGAATGCCCGCCAGTAAGGCGGCAGCGGCGAGATAGGGGTTCGCATCGGCCCCGCAAATGCGGTGTTCGATGTGCCGACTGATCGCGGGGCCGCCGGGCACGCGGAACGACACCGTACGATTGTTGACGCCCCAGCTTTTGGCCAGCGGCGCGTAACTGCCGGTCTGAAACCGGCGGTAGGAGTTGGCATGGGGGCAAAAGATCGCCAGCGAGTCGAACAAGGTTGCCATCATCCCGCCAATGGAGTGACGCAACAGCGGCGTGCCCTGTGGGTCTTCGCTCGCATACAGGTTGTTGCCCTGCTCGTCGGCGAGGCTCACGTGCAGGTGCAGACCGCTGCCGGCCTGATCGCTGAACGGCTTGGCCATGAAACACGCTTGCAGCCCGTGTTTGTTGGCCACACCCTTGACCAGGCGTTTGTAACGTACGCCTTCATCAATGGCCTGGAGTGCGTCGAAACGGTGCTCCAGCGTCAACTCGAGCTGGCCCGGCGCGTACTCGGAGATTGCCGTGCGTACCGGTAACCCCTGCAGCGCGCAGGCTGCGTAGAGGTCATCAAGAAACGGTTGAACCTGTTCGAGTTCGTATACGCCATACACCTGCGGAGCCACCGGACGAACGCCATTGGTTTGCTGCGCCGGCTGCGGTCGCCCGTTGACGTCGCGCTGTTGGTCCAGCAGGTAGAACTCCAACTCAACGGCCATGACCGGATGGAAGCCATCGGCTTTGAGCTGCTCGATGGTGTTCACCAGCACATGACGCGGGTCCGCCGGTGCGGCGGGAAGACCTTGGGTCGGGTGCATGCTGACCTGCACTTGCCCGGTGGGATGGGTGCGCCAGGGTTGCAGGGTCAGGCTTCCCGGCAAGGGATAGGTCCAGCAATCAGCGTCAGCGACATCCCAGACCAGGCCTGTGTCGTCAACGTCTTCACCCTGCACGGTCAGGGCGAGAATGGAACTTGGCAGTGGCCGACCGTTTTCGTAGATCGCCAGCAGCTCATCACGGTGCAACAGTTTGCCCCGTGGCACGCCATTCGCGTCGATCAGGAACAACTCGATGCTCAGCACTTCAGGGTGTGCGGCCAGATAATCCTCGGCCTCTTTTCTATCAGCAAATTGCATGTCAGACCTCTTGGCGTTCATTCGAGCGCCCTGGCAGTATTTGAAAAAAACGCGGCGTCACCGTTATGAAGAAATGACCCGGGCGCCTGGCAGGGCAAGCAGCGTGGTCAGCGCGTTATCCAGCTCGCCGAGCAGCCTGTCGACATCCGCCTCACTGGTTTGCGGGCAGCACAGGGTCATGTTGTGAAAAGGCGTGATCAGGATGCCGCGATTGATCAGGTAGAGATGCAGCGCCATTTGAAGGCTGTCATGAAAAGCAGCCTCGGCTTGCGCACCTGTCCTTGGCGGTGTGGCACAGAATTGAAATTCACAACGGGCACCCAGCTCGGTGACAGACCAGTTCAGTTGATGGCGCTTGAACAACGCGCGAAATCCCTGGGCCAGTCTTGAGGCGACAGACAGCATGTGCTGGTAGGCAGACGCCGTCATGACCTCTTCAAGGCTGGCGCGCATGCAACGCATTGCCAGCGCGTTGGCGGACAGTGTTGTTCCCATGCCGCTGTGACCGTGGCCGCCGCCCTCTGCGTTCATTTGCACGTCGCGCATGGCCTGGGCCACCTGCTCGGTCACGCCAAATACCGCGCAAGGCACGCCCCCTGCGATGGGCTTGCCCACCACGAAAAAGTCGGGCTCCAGCACCCATTGGCGCGTGCATCCACCCAGGCCGGTGGAAATCGTGTGGGTCTCATCAATGACCAGCAGGCTGCCATATTGACGGGTCAACTCGCGGCACTTTTGCATGAACCCGGGATCGGGCAGGACCATGCCGATGTTCGTCATCGCTGGCTCGCACATCAGCGCGCACACATCGCCCTGGGCTAACGCAGCCTCCAGTGCGGCGACATCGTTGAACGGGATGGATCGGCTGTATTGGCTCAAGTCATAGGCCTGGCCCACAAGCCCTGGACGGGGCACTGTCTTGCCGTCGCGGTAGCGCACCATCACGTCATCCACGGTGCCGTGGTAGCAGCCGTCGAACACCAGCAGGACATTGCGCCGGGTGATGGCGCGCGCCCAGCGCAGCACATAACGGTTGGCGTCAGTCGCATTGGCCGTCACCTGCCAGTAAGGCAGCCCAAATTGCTGAGCCAGCAACTCGCCGCACACCACCGCGTCCTCGCCGGGCAGCATGGTGGTCAAGCCATTGTTCGCCTGCTCGGCGATGGCACGGGCAACAGGATCAGGTGAATGGCCGAACATCGTGCCGGTGTCGCCCAGGCAAAAGTCAATGTATTCATGATCGTCAACGTCGGTGAAGCGTGCGCCTTTGGCGCGCTGCACGAAGAGCGGCGAAGGCATCGACCAGTCGCTCATCCAGTGCATGGGCACACCGTTGAACAGATTCGCCCTGGCACGCTTGGCCAGCGCCATCGACGTTGGGTTGCTTTCCATGAAACGCTCACGCTCGGAGGCGGTAAAAACAGCAATCGCTGATTCATTGATTCCACTTTTCGACATGATCAAACACCCCGTGTTGATGACAAAAATCGGTTAAACGTCGTTGCCGCTCGGACAGGAACACTCAACTGCCCTCTTTCCTGACCTCAGGCTCGCGGAGCCTTGTTCTCGATCAGGCAGTTGCCGCCATCCACTACAATGACTTCACCGGTGATGTAACTGGATTCAGGCGACGCCAGAAATGCAACCGCCGCAGCTACTTCGCGAGGACTGCCTGCCCGGCCCATCGGGGTGAAGCGCCCCGCCTCGGCTTCAACGGGTGAGGTTGACCCCGTCGTGATCCAGCCAGGCGCAACGTTGTTGACGGTGACCCCTTGCCTGGCGACTTCAAGTGCAAGCCCCATGCTCATGCCCACCATCGCGGCCTTGGCGGCGCTATAAGCCGCCTCGCCCGGGTTGCTGCAGCGGGTGCCTGTGATGGAGCTGATATTCACAATGCGCCCGTAATTTCGCGCCCTCATACCGGCCAGAACGGCTCGCGTCAGAAGAAAGGCCGTGGTCAGGTTTCTGCCCAGTGAAAGATTCCACTCCTGCAGTTCCATCGTTGCCAATTCCGAGAACACCTCGGGGCTTCCTTGCATGGCCATGCCGGCATTGTTCACGAGAATATCGATCCGTCCCCAGACGGACTCCGCCCACTGGCTCAATTCGCGCACCTGACGTTCGTCAGTGAGGTCGGCTGGCCGGCCCTCAACGTCAAATCCCTCAAGACGTAACTCTTTAACCCGGTCCGCAATGCGGTGGCTGCTGGCAGTGATGATCAACCTGGCCCCGGATGCACCTAGCCTGCGAGCAATAGCCATGCCGATCCCGGATTCACTCCCGGCACCACTGACGAGTGCAACATGCCCTCTCAATTGCGTATCCAACAGGGTGTGCCCCACGTATTCAATGTGAAAGAGAGTAGAAACTAGGCGAATAAATCTGATACATAAAGACAATCATCATCAGAAAATCTGACAACCCCCATGGCGTTTACCAGTGAGTCACTCAAAATTTTCCTCGCGGTCATCGACAGCGGATCCTTTTCGGCGGCGGCGCGAAAATTAGGCCGGGTACCCTCAGCCGTCAACATGGCGGTGTCGCAGCTTGAAGCAGAGCTGGATTTGTTGCTTTTTGACCGATCAACTCGCAAAGCCATTCCTACGGCCGCCGCCAAAGCACTTGAGCCCCAGGCACGACAGGTCGCGAGCCAGATAAACCTGTTGGATGCGCATGCCCTCCAGCTGCATCAGGGGTTGGAAGAGCGCCTGGTCTTTGCGATGGCGCCGGAGTTGCAAACAGGCGTATGGAATCGTCCGCTGTCGATTATCGCCAGGGAGTTCCCCACGCTTGAAATCGAGATTCGCTCCGCGTCCCATCCGGAGGCAATGCGCATGCTCCATGAAGGGCGTGTGCAATTGGCACTTGGATTTGAACGACCAGGGCTTGACGAGCGGGAAACATTTCTTGAAGCGGGGAGCCAGTTGTTAGTAGCGGTTGCTGCTCCAGATCACCCTGCGGCCGCCGGCAAGAAAAGCCCTTTAAGTGAGGAGCAACTGGTAAACGTGCGGCAGATCATCGTCGCCACAGGAGGACCTGCGGACTCTGACCCACGTGTTGTGCTGTCGCGGCGGCTTTGGCACAGCGACAATTATCTGGCCACGCTGGACCTGGTGCAGCAAGGATTGGGTTGGGCCTATCTTCCAAAATCGCTGGTACACCCTCTCATCACCTCAGGCGCATTGACGGAGGTGGTGTTTGACTACATGCCGAGTCAGATGCGGCTATGGGTCGATATCATCTGGGTAAAAAACCGGCCCCTGGGCCTGGGCGCGCTTCGTTACCTGAGCCTGATACGCGAAATTACGGAGGGGGAGCCTCGTCGTATTTGATGAGTAACAGTGCACATTGAGGATAGGCATCAATGGGCCATTGTCAGTGTCCAGCGGAGACGCCGCAATCAATCGCCATGTCCGCGCCAGTGATGGATCGCGCACCGGGTTGGCACAGGAAAAACGCCAGCTCGGCAACTTCTTCCGGCTGGATAAATCGGGCGCGGGCACCTTGGGGGTACTTGTCCAACAGATCCTGATAGTAGGCCTGAGGGTTTCCCTGTCCATATTGAGTGGCTTGAAACTTGAGCATTGGGGTTTCGATATCACCTGGGGAAATAGCGTTGCAGCGCACGCCAAAAGGTGCCAGGTCCAATGCCAGGGTTTTTGTCAGCAGGGTCACGCCGCCCTTGCTTGCGCAATAAGCGGCGGCGTTTCGATTGCCTTGCCGGCCGGCATCGCTTGAAATATTCAGGATCGAACCCTCTGATAATTTCAGATGGGGAATGGCGGCTGAGCACATAAAGAACGTAGCCTTCAGGTTCACGTCCAGAACGAGGTCGAAATCCTCTTCGGTAAACGCTTCAACCGGACCTTCGCGCCATACTCCCGCAGCGTTGATCAATACATCCAGCCGGCCCATCGCCCTAACGGCTGCATCAACGGCCGCGGCACACACAGCGGGTTGACGGATATCACCGCAAAAAATGCCTGACACCTGATATTCAACCTGTAGGTCTGCGAGCTTTTTCGCGTCCAGATCTGTCGCGAAAACCTTGAAGTCTTCTTTTAAAAAACGCTCAACCAACGCGCGGCCAACACCACCTGCTGCGCCAGTGATAAGTACAGTTCGAGTGGCCATGGAACCTCCTGCCAAAGATAAAATTCAAGAACCTGTGGGATGCGTCCAGCTCACCAGACCGCGATATGCGAATCCGCCCGTGGCTCAGTGCCGCCGCACAACACGCCGGTGACCGGGTCACGCAGGATGATCTGCCCACGCCCGTAGTCGGTCAGGTCGCTGTCGGTCTGCACCTTGTGCCCGCGCCGCGCCAGCGCATTGACCAGGTCGCGGGACGCGCCGTGTTCGATGCCGACCTTCATGTCGCCCAGCCATTGCCAGCGAGGCGCGTCCAATGCCGCCTGGGGGTTGAGGCCGAAGTCCACCAGGTTCATCACCATCTGCACATGCCCCTGGGGCTGCATGTAGCCGCCCATCACGCCGAACGGTCCAAGGGCCTCGCCGTCCTTGCTGAGGAACCCCGGGATGATGGTGTGGAAGGTTTTCTTGCCCGGTGCCAGGCAATTGGAATGGGACTCATCGAGGCTGAACTCCTGCCCGCGGTTCTGCAGGGCGATGCCGCTGTCGGGCAGCACCACGCCGGAGCCGAAACCGTGGTAGTTGCTCTGGATGAACGAGACCATATTGCCTTCGGCGTCGGCGGTCGCCAGGTACACCGTGCCGCTGGCGTGCGGGTCACCGGGCTTGGGCGGCTGGGCCTGCTCGCCGATCTCGCCACGGCGACGGCGGCTGTAGTCGTCGCTGAGCAGGTCGGCCACCGCCACGCGCATGTGCGCAGGGTCAGTGATGTAATGCAGGCCGTCGCTGTAGGCCAGCTTCATGGCTTCCAGCTGGCGATGCCAGGTTTGCTGGCTGTCGCGGTGATCGAAGTTGAAGCCTTCGAGGATCTTCAGCGCCATCAGTGCGACCAGGCCCTGGCCGCTCGGCGGGATTTCCCAAACATCCACGCCACGGTAATTGATGTGGATCGGCTCCACCCACTGCGCGCGGTAATCCTTGAGGTCGCTGGCGCGCAGGTAGCCGCCGCTGGCGCGCGAATGCGCATCCAGGCGCTCGGCCAGAGCGCCGCGATACAGGCTTTCGCAGCCGGTGGCGGCGAGTTCTTCCAGGGTACGGGCCTGGGCCGGGTTGCGGAAAATCTCGCCCGCCTTGGGCGCGCGCCCGTCGATCAGGAAGGTGTCGAACCAGGCTTGCAGCACGTCATCGCGGTGCGGGCTGAATTCGTTCAAGGAGATCTGCCATTGATGGGCAACCACCGGCGATAGCGGGAAACCGTCGCGCGCCAGGCTGATGGCCGGCTGCAGCAATTCGGCAAACGGCAATTTACCGAAGCGCCTGGACAACTCGGCCCACGCCGACGGGCAACCGGGCACCGTCACCGAGGTCCAGCCGTACAGCGGCATCTGTTGATGCCCCGCCGCCTTGACCGCCTCGATACTCAAGGCGGCCGGCGCATGGCCGTTGCCGTTCAGGCCATGCAACTGCCCCTTGCACCACACCAGCGCAAAGGCATCGCCGCCCAGGCCACAACCGGTGGGCTCGACCACGGTCAGCGCGGCGGCGGTGGCGATGGCGGCATCGATGGCATTGCCGCCCTTCTGCATGATTTCGATGCCGGCCTGGGCCGCCAGCGGTTGCGAAGCGGCGACCATGCCCCGACGCGCGAACACGCTCTGGCGTTGCGAGGAATAAGGGTATTCATGAGCGGAAAATTTCAACATAGCAAAGGCTCTTCAAAAAAGGTCATAACACGCGGCTGAGAAACGCCCGGGTCCGCGGATGGCTGGGGTGGCTGAAAATCTGCTCCGGCGGCCCTTGTTCGATCAATTCACCCTGATCGAGCACCACCACGCGGTCGGCCACTTCACGGGCAAAGCCCATTTCGTGGGTGACCACCACCATGGTCATGCCCTCCTCGGCCAGCTCTTTCATCACCTGCAGGACCTCGCCGACGGTTTCCGGGTCGAGGGCGCTGGTGGGTTCGTCGAACAGCATCGCCTGGGGTTTCATCGCCAGTGCACGGGCAATCGCCACCCGCTGCTGCTGGCCACCGGAGAGCATCGACGGATAGTGGCTGGCCTTGTCGGCCAGGCCGACCCGCGCCAGCAAACCCCGGGCCTGCTCCAGCGCCTGGGCACGCGGTACGCCAAGCACCTGGATCGGCGCTTCGATGATGTTTTCCAATGCGGTCATGTGCGGGAATAGGTTGAAGCGCTGGAACACCATGCCGATGTCGCGGCGCTGGCGGGCGATGTTGCGCTCCGAATCGCGCACCAGGCTGCCATCGGCGCATTCGCGATAGCCCATGGCGCGGCCGTTGACGCGAATGCGCCCGCCCTGGATGTCTTCAAGCAGGTTGATGCAGCGAATAAAGGTGGTCTTGCCCGAGCCGGAGGCGCCGATCAGCACCACCACTTCGCCGCGCCGCACTTGCAGGGAGATGCCCTTGAGGATCTGCAACTCGCCGAACGACTTCTGGATATCCTGTGCGTCAATGATCAGCTCTTCACTTTGGTGCGCCATGGTTAACGTCCCCTCAGCAGTTTCAGGGTGCTGCGACCGAACATGCGGCTGGCGGCCGGAGGTGGCGCCGAAGGTCGATCGGACTGGCCGAAACGGTTTTCGAGCCAGCGTTGGAAAAAGCCCCACAGGGTGGTCAACGTCAGGAAGTAAATCGCGACCACCAGGTACAACTCGAAGACGCGAAACGTCGCCGAGGTCACCATCTGCGTGCTGAGCAACAGCTCCTGCACGCCGATCACACTGACCAGCGTGGTGTTCTTGAGCATCACATTGAACTCGTTGCCCAGCGGCGGCACGATCACTCGAAACGCCTGGGGCAGCACGATGCGCCGCATCAGCTTGCCGAACCCCATGCCCAGGGAACGCCCGGCTTCGTACTGGCCCTTGTCCACCGCGCCGATGCCGGCGCGGATGATTTCGGCCATGTACGCGCCTTCATTCAGCCCCAGGGCGATGATCGCCGCCTGGATATTGCCGGGGATGATCAGCCCGAACAGCTCGATGTCCTCGAAGCGGAAGATCCCGCCCGCGGCCAGTGCGGTGTACAGAAACACGATCTGCACCAGCAATGGCGTGCCGCGCATCAGCCACACGTAAAGGCGTACCGGCAGGTGCAGCAGCGGGTTCTTCGACAGGCGCAACAGCGCTGCCGCCAGGCCCAGCGCGCAGCCGAGCAGCATCGCCAGCACGCTGATCAGGCACGTCAGCCACAGCCCGGTGAGGTAGACCCCACTGGGCTGCAGCAGGTATTGCCAGAACACATCCCAATTGAAATTCATCGTGGTGGAACCTCAGTCGAGTGTGTCGCTGCTGACATGCCATTTGTTGAGCAATTGCACATAGCTGCCATCGCTGCGCATGTCGCTGATGATCTGCTGCACGGCGGCGGTCAGTTGCGGGTCGTCCTTGCGCATGCCCAGGCCGGTGAGGATGCGGCTGAAGGCAGGCACCCCTTCCTGAAACAGCTCCGGGGCCATCGCCGCGTAGTAACCGGCGGTTTCCACGGTGGTGCCATAGGCGTCGACCTGGCTGATGCGCAGCGCCTGGAAGGCATCGGTGTCGGTGTTGTAGACCACCAGTTTCATCGGTGGCTTGCCGGCCTTGGCGAGGCTTTCGTTCTGGGTGTCGAGCAGGGTCTTGATGGTGGAGCCGTTGAGCACCGCCACCTTGTGCGTGGACAGGTCATCCAGGGTCTTGATGCCCTTGGGATTGCCCTTGGGTACCACCACCGACTGGCTGGAATACATGTAGTTGACGATATCGATCACCTGGCGGCGCTCGGGTTTGTCGAACAGTTGGTCAACGATCATGTCGCACTGCCGGGCTAGCAGCGCCGGCACCAGGCCGGAAAACGGAATGACCCGCCATTGCACGGTTTTATTGCCCAGGCGCTTGGCGATTTCCAGGCCCAGGTCGACGGTGAGCCCGCGCGGTTTCTGGGATTCGTCGAAGGACACCAGGGGCGGTGAATCCATCCCCGAGCAGTAGGTGAGTTTGTCGACGCTCTTCAGGCGCTCAGGCACCTGGACTGCGGCGCAGGCCCATTGTGTGCAGAGACCCAGGGTTACAGCCACCAGCAAGGCGCGGTGTTGTTTATGCATGACCAGACACTCCACTTCGTTGAATAACGGGGCAGGAATCAACGTCTAAACCTGGACGGGTTCGGACCCGCCTCTCTTATTTTTCCAGTTGCAGAAATTGAATCAGCAGCGGCACGGTGCTTTCGATGTGTTCGCGCACCACGGCTTCGGCGCGGGCGGCGTCACCGGCGCGAATCGCGTCGAGGATCACCGCGTGTTCCTGGCGCGCGCTGAGGGGTTTTTCGCTGTGCTGCAGCCACAAGCGCATGGGCGCCTCCACCAGCGAATACAACGCCGAAATCTGCTTCATCAAGCGCGGCCGGCCGCTGAGCCCGCACAGGTACTCGTGAAAGGCGCGGTGGCGACGGACCCACGCGGCGCTCTCGTCACGGTAGTCATCCATCTCGTCCAGCAGCCGCTCCAGAGCCGCCATCTGGCGCTCGCCGATGCGGCCGACCGCGACGCGCACCGCCAGGCCTTCCAGTGCGCTGCGCATCTCGAACACCTCGTGCAGCTCATTGAGGTCCAGACCGCTGACGATGGCGCCGCGATTGGGCCGCAGCGTTACCAGGCCCTGGGCATCCAGGCGGCGGAACGCTTCGCGCACCGGCATGCGGCTCATGCCGATCTCGCCGGCGATATCCTCGGCAATCAGGCGATCGCCCTTGCGCAAACGACCGCCGCAGATGGCATCGAGGAGGAAGTTGTAAGCCTCCTCTTCGGCAGTGAGAGGCTGGCGGTCAACGTAAGCGGGGACAAATTGCATTTGCAGCCTCTTTGTATTTTTGTATCCAATTATCCATGGATGCAATAAAGCATGGGGCGTGCCAATACGCCTGTTGCAGGGTTAACTGACTGATTCGATTTCGATTTTTGCTTTATACGCCGGATCAATGCAGCGAGAATAAAAAGCGATGTGCTACCAAAATCGCACAGCGACGGTCTGTTTCTGTGCAAGGAAGTAGCAGGTGTCCATAGAAGGGCATAAGGCGTGCCGCCATACCGAACATGATATGGCCCCTCCACTGCACGC
The DNA here is from genome assembly GCF_001439805.1 of Pseudomonas trivialis. Taxonomy (GTDB): domain Bacteria; phylum Pseudomonadota; class Gammaproteobacteria; order Pseudomonadales; family Pseudomonadaceae; genus Aquipseudomonas; species Aquipseudomonas trivialis. The sequence goes on from NZ_JYLK01000010.1 coordinate 76,383, forward strand.
TAATTATCCAGCATCGTGCGGATTTTCCTCGGCAGGTCCTGCGGCTGATAGGGTTTGGGCAACAGCTCGAACTCATGCACTTGTATATCCGCGCGCTCCAGCGAGTCTTTCGCGTAGCCCGTGGTGAGCAATACGCGGGTATGCGGGTACAGCCGGGCAACCTCACGGGCCAGTGCCGCGCCGTTCATGGCGCCCGGCATGATCAGGTCACTGAACACCAGGTCGTAGCGGGCGTTCTCCAGCATCGCCAACGCCTGCTCGGCATGGGTCGCGGTCGCGGTCCGGTAACCGTAGTCAGTCAGTATCACTTGGACCAGCTCGGCCACTTCGGGTCGGTCCTCCACGATCAGGATGTGCTCGCTGCCTCGCAACGAGGTGGTGTCAGACGGCGGCTGTTCGACCCAGGGCTGGCTGTCGTCGGCTGGGAAGTAGAGCCGTATCGTCGTTCCGGCGCCCGGGGATGAGCGGATCCGCGCAGCCCCGCCCGATTGCTTGACGAACCCGTACACCATCGACAGCCCCAGTCCCGAGCCCTTGCCCTCCTCCTTGGTGGTAAAGAACGGCTCGATGATTTTTTCCTGTATGCCCGGCTCTATGCCGTTGCCATTGTCGGTCACCGAGAGGCTGACGTATTGGCCCTCGGGTACCCCGTTTTCAGGCGACTCAACGTTGCAGGTCGTTATCGTGATTGTCGGATCGACGCACCCCTCCAGCGCATCCTGTGCGTTCGATAACAGGTGCTGCACTGCCAGCTCTGCCTGGGCAGGGTCGATGCGGCAGTTCCACAGGTTCGGCGCGAGGTCCATCTGCACATTGGCATCACTCACGGCACGCCGCATGAAATCGGGCCGGGTGAGCAGGCAGTTCAGATTGATCACGCGACTGTCGAGCCGCTGTTTGCGCGAAAACGCCAGCAATTGTTGCGTCAATGTCTGTGCTTTTTCAGCCGCTGCCCTGGCACGACCGGCGCTCTTGAAGATGCGTTGCAGGTCGCCGTCGGGGCGCTTCGCGCTCTGCTGGATCAAGTCGAGATAGCCGACCATCACCTGCAACAGGTTGTTGAAATCGTGGGCGATGCCGCCGGTCAGTTGTCCCAGCGCTTCCATGTCCTGGGCGCCACGCAGGCGCTGCTCGGCATCGTGGCGGCGGCTCACGTCCAGCTGTGACGCAAAGAAGTACACCAGTTGCCCGGCTTCGTTGAACAGCGGCGCGATGAAAATTTCATTCCAGAACGTCGAGCCATCCTTACGGTAATTGAGCACTTCCACACAGACTTCATGGTGGCGCTCGATCGCCCGCTGCGCGTGCGCAAGGGTGCTCTGGTCGGTTTCGGGGCCCTGCAGGAACCTGCAGTTGCGTCCGATGATTTCGTCCTGTTCAAAGCCAGTCAGGTTCACGAAGGCCTGGTTGGCGAAGATGATCGGATTGTCGGGTTGCGCGGGGTCGGTCACGATCATCGCGCTGTGGCTGGCTTCCATGGCCGCCAGGAAGAGATTTTTGCGGTGGGAGGACAGCGTCGCCACCGCGACACTGTCGACCACAGGCATGTTCTTTCTTGCCAAGGTTCACCTCCGGGGCAGTGGTGCGTGTTCCATGGACCATGAAAACGCCGCGGAGTGCGACCCTGTGCCTGGTCGCTCGACCGCTAGCCCACCTGCGTGGCAAACCTGCCCACGGCATCCACCACCCGCTTGGCGCCGTCCTGAATCTCGACAATCACCTGGCCCGCCTGCGTGGCCAGCTCCAGCCCCTGCTCGGCCTGGGACTTGCTGTTGGCCATCTCGGCGACCGTTTCATCCACCAGTTTCTGGTTCTGCAACACCACCGAGGCGATCTCCTCAGTCGCCGTGCTGGTGCGTCCGGCCAATTGGCGAACCTCATCGGCCACCACGGCAAAGCCTCGACCCTGCTCGCCCGCGCGCGCCGCTTCGATGGCCGCGTTCAACGCCAGCAGGTTGGTTTGCTGGGCGATGCTGCTGATGGTCTGGATGATCGAACTGATCAACAGCGACTGCTTGCCCAAGGCTTCGACGCCACCGGACGCCGCCTGCATGTCCACCGAGACCTTGCGCATGGTGTGCATCGTGTCATTGACCACCACGGCGCCGCGCTGGGCCGTCACATCGGTCTGTCGGGAGATTTCAAAGGCGGTCTGGGCCGCTTCGCTGACCTGTTGTTCGCGGGCCACCTGGTCGGTGACCACCGTGGCGAACTTCACCACCTTGCACAGCGTGCCCTCGGTGTCATACACCGGGTTGTAGGTCGCTTCCAGCCATACCGTCTGGCCGCGACTGTCGATACGCTCAAAGCGGCCGCCGACAAACTCGCCCTTGTTCAAGGTGGCCCAGAAATCCTTGTACTGCTGCGACGCAGCGTCTTGCGGCTTGCAGAAAATACGGTGATGACTGCCTTTGGCCTGAGCCAGGTTGTAGCCCATCGCCTTGAGGAACTGTTCGTTGGCCATGAGGACATGCCCGGAAAGATCAAACTCGATCACCGCCGTCGAGCGCAGCAAGGCATCGATGAAAGAGGTGTTTTCCGAAGCTTTTTCCAGGCGGGAAGTGATGTTGGTCGCGTAGCAAGTGACATGGCTCAAACTGCCACTGGTATCGGTGATGGGCTGCCAATGGGCATGAATCCACACCAGCGAGCCGTCCGCATGCAGGTAGCGGTACTCGTCCGTGATCGACTTGCCGGCGGCAACGGCGGCACGAAAGTGCTGGTAGCACGGCAGCCTGGAGACGTACTGCGGAACGATATCGGCCATCGCCCGCCCCAGAAGCTGCTCCGGCGTATAGCCCAGGGCATGGGCAAAGTTGTCGTTGCAGGCGGTGATTTTAAACGTCGGATCGATACTCAACGTGAGCATTTCGCGGTCCAGGCCATCGCGTAATTGACGCAACTGCGTAAGCTCCGCAGCCTGGACATTGAGCTGTTGCTTGATTTTGGAGTTGAACATGGGGGCAGCGCCTCTTGGGTCATACCCATGCTATCGGCAAGGTCAAGCGCTTATTGAGGCCCCGCGCAAAGCGGCTGATGGAATGTCGGCGCCCGTTGCAACTGCGATTCTTTGCGCCTATCGTGGCCAATAACTTATACACGGTAAATAGCATTGTACAAGAAAGCCCAATGGCCTTTGACGCTTTACTTTGATGGCGACTGCCCACTCTGCGCGCGCGAGATCAAGCTGCTCAGCGCCCATGCCACGCCGGACCGCCTGCTGTTCGTGGACATCAGCGCCGAGACGTTCGACGCGACGCCCCTGGGGTTCACTGCGGCGGACATGGCCTCATCGCTGCACGCCAGGTTCGACGATGGAACCTGGGTCACCGGCCTGGACGCAACGCTCTGGAGCTGGCGGGCAGCCGGCCTGGGTGTCTGGGCGGCACCGTTGTCATGGCGGCTGGCCCGGCCGCTGCTCAACATCGGCTATCGCCTGTTCTGCCGCTGGCGCCCGCACCTGGCCTGGCTGCCGCACCCTGACGGCAGCGCTCGCTGTGGCGCGCAGGGCTGCGCCGTTCCTGGCAGCCGGGCGACCAGAGCGGAAAAAAAGACCTAGACGTCCAACAGGCCATCAAGGAACGCGATGACCAGCTGGTTGAACGTCTCGGCCTGATCGTCGTGCACATAATGGCTGGCGTCCGCGACTTCGGCGGTGCGCACCAGCGCGTTGCTGTCGCGCATGGCTTGCAGCGTGGCTGCCGGCAGGAAATCCGAGCGCGCGCCGCGAATGAACAGCGTCGGGCAATCCAGGGCGCGCACCGCCGGCCACAGGTCGGTGGGCTCGATACTCAGGCGTGCCTCGGCAATGCCTTGCTGATCGTGGCGCCAAGTGATCACGCCGGCGCTTTCTTTCATCGAGTGTGCCAACCGGGAGGCCAGGCCCTGCGCCGACAGGCCAGGGCGTGAGGTCTGCCAGAACGCGCGGGCGGCGTCCCAGTTGGCGAATTGCAGCGGGGTCTGGTTCATCTCGCGGCGGATGCGCGCGGCGCCGTCACCCTGGCTTGAGGAGCCGGGGCCGATGTCTTCGATGATCAGGCCCGTCAGGCGGCCGGGGTTTTGTCGGGCGTATTCGAGGGCGTTGGCGCCGCCCAGGGAGTGGCCCAGCAGGATGAAGCGCTGCAGGCCTGCGTGGGCGACGAAGTCCTGCAGGTCGTCCACGTAGGACTGCGTGTGGTAGCTGGTGGGCGGTGCCCAGTCGCTCAGGCCGCGACCGCGCTGGTCCAGGGCGTAGACGCAGTAGGTGGGGCCGAGCGCCTTGACCAGTGATTCCCAGGTTTGTGCGTAGGCGCGCAGGCCGTGGAGCAGGACCAGGGGCGTGCCGTTTGGGTGGCCCCAGCGCAGGACGTGCAGGTTGAGGCCGGTGCGGTTGGTGAAGAAGCTGCTGGTTGGGGGCATTGGGTGGGTCCGCCGTGGGTTTAATGTGGGAGCTGGCTTGCCTGCAATAGCGGGTTGACGGTGTACATATCCGTTTCTGGAGTGACGGCTTGGATTGGTTCCGCCCTTACGGCGGGTCACTTTTGGAAAGAGCCCAAAAGTAACCAAAAGGCTCTTGCCCCACCACTCGGCACCTCGCTCAGGCTCGGTGTGCCCGCACGCAGGCTTGAATCCGTGGGCCGCCGCAATGGGCCATCCATGGCCCAGCGCGGCTAACCCGGCGTCCTGCCGGGTTACCCACAGATTCAAGCCTGCGTGCGGCCAGCGTGGTTGACGGGGCGCCTGAGATCAAAATCAAGATCAAGAGCCAGATCAAGAGCCAGATCAACGGCTGGATTGGTTAGAAACGGTCGAAGCGGTATGGGCTTGGGTCGATGATGGGGGGGTGGCCGCTGATGAGGTCCGCGGCCAGTTGGCCGGCGGCCGGTGAGGTGCCGAAGCCGTGGCCGGAGAAGCCGGTGGCGACGGTGAGGCCGGGGATTTTTTCGACGGGGCCGATGACCGGGTTGGAGTCCGGGGTGACGTCGATGGTGCCGGCCCAGGCCTGGGCGATTCGGGCTTGTTCGAACACCGGCCAGGCGGCTTTGAGGTTGTTCATCGCGTCGTTGTTCAGGCGTGGGTTGGCGGCCGGGTCCTGGGTGCGTACGCGTTCGAATGGGCTGATGCTGTCGGCCGACCAGCGTCGCGACAGGGCCAGGTCGTTAAAGAAGTATTTGCCCAACGACACGTTCAACACGCTGCGCTGCGCACGAAATTGGGGCATGTATTGCCGGGCCAGCAGCAGGTGGTCGAGGGTCAGGAACGCATCCAGCTTGCCGCGCTGGGTGATGATAAAGCCGCCGTCCTTGTGTTTGCGAAACGAAAAGTCCGGCGCGCCCACGGCGATTTCGGTGGGGCCTTGCATCGGGTGGGTGCGCAGCACCGAGCACGTCAGGGCCAGGGTCGGCAATGACACGCCGAGGTTGCCCAAAAAGCGCCGCGACCACATGCCACCGGCGAGCAACACCTGGTCGCAGCGGATTTCGCCTTTTTCCGTGACCACGCCGCTCACCTTGCCGGCCGACATCTGCAGCGTGCGTACCGCGCACTGCTCGATGATCACGACGCCCAGGGCCATGGCCGCCCTGGCGATCGCGCTGCTGGCCAGGGTCGGTTCGGCGCGGGCGTCGGACGCGGTGTAGATCCCGCCGGCCCACTCGCCCTGGCCACCCGGCACGCGCTGCGCGATTTCGCGATGACTGAGCAACTGCGAGTCCAGGGAAAGGTGTTCGACCGACTTGAGCCAGCCTTCATGCATCGCCATCTGCGCTTCGTTGCGGGCGACGAACATGATGCCTTCCTGGCGATAACCGACATCCGCGCCGACCCGTCCAGGCATTTGCGCCCACAGGCGGTCGGCGGCCAGGGCCAGCGGGATGTCATGGGCGTGACGGCTGGTCTTGCGTACCCAGCCCAGGTTGCGCGAGGACTGCTCGCCGGCGATACGGCCCTTTTCCAGGACCACCACCGCAATATTGCGCTCAGCCAGTGCCAGTGCGGCGGTCAAGCCAATGATCCCGCCGCCGATGATGACAACGCCGGTCGCGGAGGGGAATTCGGTGGACGTGTTCACGGGCGCAATAGTCGGGGCCATGATCAAGACTCGCAAAACAATAAAGGTCGGCCGCGCGAATGCACGGCCGCGTCACGGATTACTGCGCCAGGCGAATCACTTCGACCTGGGCTTTAGAGGCGTTGCGGTAAGCCGTCACCTCCAGTTCCACCTTGTAGACCGTCGAGCCCAGCGGCGGGCAGGTCACCGTACTGGCCGGGTCGACGCCGCGAAACTTCTCGCCGATCAGCCCCATCACCGCCGGTACGTCCGTGGGGTCCTGGATGAACACCCGCGAGCACACCACATCGGCCAGGCTGGCATCGACTGCCTTCAAGGCCGACTCGATGTTGGCAAACACCTGGTGCGTCTGCTCCAGAACGTCTTCGGGGATCAGTTTGGTCTGCGGATTGCGGCCGGCGGTATTGGAGACGTAGATCCAGTTGTCCACCACCACCAGGCGTGAATAGCTGGCCTGGTCTTCAAACGGCGAACCGGTCTTGAGTTTGATGATCTTGGTCATGTCGAAGGTCTCTTCAGTTGGATAAGAAGTGGCTCAGCGCAGCTCCGGGGTTTCCCACAGGTTCAGCTTCACGCCGATGCCCTGTTTGATCGCATTGCGGTACACCACCGTGCCCCACGCCACGTCTTCGACCGGCATGCCGCCGACCGACATGATGATGATCTCGTCATCGTTGCGGCGGCCCTGGGCATCGCCGGCGACGATCTTGCCGATGTCTTCCAGCTCTTCGCGCTGCATCGTGCCTTCGGCGATCATGTCCATGAACCGCACGCCAATCACCGGCACGCAGTGGTGCGCAGGCTTGGGCAGCTCATCGAACCAGGCTTCGTAAAGGCCGGTATTGTCCAGCACCTTGCGCACGTCGGCGCGTTCCATGCCCTCGTCCAGCGCGCAGGAGGCGGGCATCGCCATGAAGCATCCCGGCTTGACCCACTCGCGCCTCACGATTGGGTAGTTCGAGGGGTCGCCTGTCTCACCGGAGCTACAATAAGTAACAAGGTCGGAATCACGGACCACCTCTTCAAGGCTGTCGACCACTGTGATCGTGGTGATCTGCGGGTAGGTGTCCCTCACCCAACCCATAAAATCATTCAGGCTTTTTTCGCCACGACCCTTGATCTTCAACGTGTCGATATGCGGGCACACGGCGATGAACGCGGCGAGCGTGGTCTTGCCCATCACGCCCGGGCCGAGCAGGCCGACCACTTTGGAGTCCTTGCGGGCCAGGTGGCGCGCGCCGACGCCGGGGATCGCACCGGTGCGATACGCCGACAACAGGTTGGCGGACATGTGCGCCAAAGGGGCGCCGGTGTCAGGGTCATTGAGGGTGAACATCAGGATCGAGCGTGGCAGGCCTTTCTCGCGGTTGGCGATGTTGGAGCCGTACCATTTCACGCCTGCGGTGCAGAAGTTGCCGCCCAGATAGGCCGGCATCGCCATCATGCGGCGGTCGGCGGTGGGTTTGGGCATGTTGGGGAACGGCGAATCCTTCGGGAAAATCACCATCGCACCATGGGAATCGTTGTTCGGCCCGGCCATGCGGTAGTCGCCGCTGTACAGAAGGCCGAACATTTCCTCCATGGTATTCACACAGGCGAGCATGTCGGTCACGCCGGCGCGGATCATGTCCTGCTCGGACAAGTAGATGAAATCTATTTTTGCACTAGTGGCCATTATTATTCTCGACTCAAAGAGATACCGCTGCGGTAGGCGCTGCTCCCACGCTATCGAGGTCGAGTATCGGCGTGCGTGTGAGGGCGGTATTGTAAATTTCGGACATCGCGTTCCGAACGCCCCTTCAGAGTTGGCGCGAAAAATGCTGAATTTCACGCATATCACCCTTTGAAGGTTCGGTCATGCTCAACCCGTGTTCACCGCCCCTGCGGCAGCACACCGCTTACGAACAGCCCTGGTTCGTACTCAACTCATCGCGGTATGCGGTAGTGCCCTGCGAACACCCGGCGATTTCGCATTTCTATGCCTTCGACGTCGCCCACTCGGCCGACCTGCTGGCGGTGCCGGATGGCTGCGTGGACATCGTGTTCGATTGCGATGCCACGCGCCCCAGCGTGAAGATCTGCGGCACGCCGCTGCAAGCCCAGCGGGTCGAACTGCTGCAGGGCCATCATTACTTTGGCGTACGCTTTGCGCCGGGGGTCATTCCAGGTTTCATCAATGTCATGGCCGAGGACCTGACCGAACAGGAATGGGACCTGCTGCAAGTGTCGGCATTTGCCCAGAGCATCTTCGAGAACATCGTCAACGCCCCGCTGTTGCAGGACCAGATCAAGCTGTTCAACGACTATATGGGGCCGCGCCTGATGGGCCGCACCTCGAAACTGACCGCCATCGTTATCCAGCAGGCGCTGGCCCATCGTGGCGACCTGCGCATCCAGCACCTGGAAGACCTCAGTGGCTACACCAGCCGTACGATTCATCGCCAGTTCAGCCAGGACACCGGCGTGTCGCCCAAGACGTTCTTCCGCATCATCCGCTGCCAGGCCGCCCTGGACACGTTGAACAACCAGCGCGACGTGTCGTTCTCGGACCTGGCGCTGGACCTGGGCTTTTCCGATCAGTCGCACTTCCTGCGCGACTTCAAGAAGCTCGTCAGCACCACGCCCTGCGAGTACCAGCGCAAAATGCTGCAGAGCGCCTACAACGAGCGCATCCGTTTCGCCTGACCCCCTCACTTTCTCTGCGGCCTCCACGCGTTCTCCATAATTCCTTCACGGACCCTGCACGCTTGCCGCGCATCATCGGCACCCGTTGGAATACCCGATGCGCTCTACAGGTGCCCCATGCCCTCCGTCACACCGCCGATCCTGATCGTAGCCAGTGAAAAACTCGCCCGGCAATCCGCCAGCCAAACCCTCAAGGCCATTGCCCGGGCCTACCCCGGCAAGTTGTTCGCCACCTTGTCGCTGGTCGCGCTGGAGAACGCATTGCTGTTGGCCTACCCGCTGTTCGCCGGCTTTGCGGTGGACTCGATCATCCGTGGCGATGCCGCCAGTGCGTTGCTATATGCCGGCGTGGTGCTCGGGTTTTGGGTGGTGGGCGCGGCGCGCCGGGCACTGGACACGCGCACCTTTACGCGCATCTATGCAGACCTTGCCGTGCCGGTGATTCTCAACCAGCGCCTGCAACGCCACAGCACCTCAAAGGCCGCAGCGCGGGTGGTGCTGGCGCGGGACTTCGTGGATTTCTTCGAAAAGCATGTACCGATTATCGCCACCGCGCTGGTCTCGATCATCGGCGCGGCGGGCATGCTGTTGGTGATCGAGCCGTGGGTCGGCCTGGCGTGCCTGGTGGCGTTACTGCTGTGCCTCACCGTCATGCCCGGTTTTGCCCGCCGCAACCAGCGTTTGCACGAGCGCCTGAACAATCGCCTGGAAAAGGAAATCGGCCTGGTCGAAGCCGTGGGTGAGCACACCCTGCACCGTCACTACCATGTGCTTTCGCGCCTGCGCATTCGGCTGTCGGACCGTGAAGCCGTGGCCTTCCTGTGTATCGGCGTGGTCTCGGCGCTGCTGTTCGTGGTCGCCATCAGCCAACTGGCGCTGGCGCCTGCGGTAAAGGCCGGGCATATCTACGCGGTGATGACCTACCTGTGGACCTTCGTCAGTTGCCTGGATGAGGCGCCGTCGATGATCGACCAACTGGCGCGCCTCAAGGACATCGGCAAGCGCGTGGACCCGGGACTGGCTTGAGCGCCTGACCAATAACTCAAGCCGAATCCGATCCAAATGTGGGAGGGGGCTTGCTCCCGATAGCGGTGGGTGAGGTGAATTTCTCTGGCTGACACCCCGCTATCGGGAGCAAGCCCCCTCCCACATTTGGACTGCGGTGCATCAGATCGGTACCGATGGCCGGGCAACACCTCAGCTCGAGGCACGGCGCGTTTCCGAGGGCGACTCGCCAAACAGCTCGCGATAATGCGTGGCGAAGTGGCTCAGGTGAAAAAAGCCCATGGTCACGGCAATCTCGCCGACGTTCTTCTCGCTCGCGGAGGTCGCGATCAACTGCCGCCGCACTGCGTTGAGGCGCAGGTTGCGCAGGTACTCGACCGGGCGCATGTCGGTGACCGCCTGGAAACTGTTCTGCAGGGTGCGGCGGCTCACGCGCAGTTGCTCGCACAGATCCAGAATGCTCAACGGCGTATCGCCGCTGGCGATGATTAACTCCTGGCTGCGCCGGACCAGGTACGCGCTGACCGCGAAATTGCCGCGTCGGCCGCGCACTTCATCGCCGGCGTGGCTGAACAGATCAAGAAACGCCCCGAGCATTTCATCTTCCAGCATCTTCTCCGAGGCCGGGCTGATGGCGTGCGCATGTTCCAGAAAGTGACGAAACAGTGGGTGGATGCGCTGACGAATGCGCAGCAGTAACGCTTCATCCACGCTGAGCGCCGACACGCTGGTCAATCGCCTGAGCTGCTCGGCGGACAACTCGAACGCCGCCAGTTTGGCAAAGCGCACCGCATCGACGTTGAGCGAAAAAAAATGCGTGCCCTGGGGGGCATGCAGCACGAACTCCTCGGCATCGCGCAACAGCACCACGCTCTGCGCGCTTACCTGCTGCCCCTGCACCACCGGCGGGCTGCCCAGCGACATCGCCGCACACAGGCGGCCCTTGGGCGAGCGGCCATGCTGCACGACGCGCTTGTCCAGAACCTCCTGGAAAATCTGAAAACGATCCCCGGACAGCTGGCGCAGCTCGCTGTTCAGGCAGCCGCGACCGAGCTGGTCGTAGACCTGCTGCCAGCCCTGGATCGAGCCGGCGTGCTGTTGGGAGTCATTGAAAGTGCGCACTTGGGCGAACATACATGTCATTCCTCGGCGGCCTTTTTATTGTTCTTGGCCTGAAGCGGGGCTCAGTCATCCATGACGGCAGCGGACGTTGGCGCAGGCGCGATGCCGGCGTGGAAATCCAAAGCCAGTTCCGTGCCAAGCATGTGCAAACGATACGCTCCCGGTTCTATCGCCAGCGGCGCCAGTAACGCGCCGGACAACACCACCTGCCCGGCCTCCACCGGATGACCGTCGGCCAACAGGCGCCGCACCAGCCAGCACAGGTTGAACAGCGGGCTGTCCTCCCGCGCCTGGGTATCGCCGCTGCCCAGCAACACGCCCCCCTGCTCCAGCCGATAGGCCACGCAGGCATGCCGCGTCGCGTCGAACGGCACGCGCGCGCCCACACAGTAAAGGCCCGCGGCGGCGTTATCGGCCAGAAACGCACCAAGCCCGAACTGCCAGCCTTGCCAGCGGCAGTCGGCGATCTCGAACGCTGGCGCCACCTCGGCAATCGCCGCCAGAATCTGCGCGTCGCTGTAGTCACCCGGCGCCAGCGTCTGCCCGAACACCAGGGCCAGTTCCACCTCCAGCTTGGGCTGGATCAGCCGCCCGCACGCCACCGCACTGCCCGGCGCCACCGCCATGACCTGGGTAAGCGCGCCATACACCGGTTCATCGAGGCCAAAGCGCGCCTGCGCGGCGCGGCCGGCAAATGCCACTTTCCAGCCGCTCAGGCGCTCGCCGCCTGCCCTGCGTTGTGCCAGGCCCTGGCGCAGCAACGCGTAGCCTTGCTGCTTGTCGAGCGCCTCGGCCGGTAACGGCGCAATTGCCTGCACAACACGCGCGGCCTGCTGCAAGTGCGCGAGCACCTCGTTAACGCCGCTCATGACAGTTGCTCCGCCAGTTTGCGCAATACGCCGTCGAGTCGCTCAGGCGTGGTGATGGCGGCGACAAAACGGTCCGGACGCACCACCACGATGCAATCACGCACCCTGGAGAACCATTCACCCAGACGGTTATCCACGTCCTCCACACTCAGGGCGTCGCTGGCGGTCAATGGCTGGTTGCGTCCCACACCGCTGCGCGAACGATTGACCTGAATGAAACGCGTGCCCCACCCGGTCCAATACTCGGCCATGGCAGCGCTCACGTGTTCACGCGGGTTCACCCGATACCCTAGCACCGCATAGCCATCGCCGAGCATTTCGTCGAGGCGTCGGCGCTGGCCCTGGGCATCTTCGATGGACGGCTGGATAAACAACTGGCCGACCAGGTCGTCCTCGCGCAACTCGGCGCGCTCGTGGTGGACCAGGCCTTTGGTGATGGTGGCCTTGGGTTTGAACTTGAACTCCAGCAAGTGCGAACGCAGGTTGTCGACGCTGTTGACTGCCTGGAACAGCCAGTCGCGCACCCCGGCCATCAGCGGGTTGGTCAAGCCGAGGACGGCGCCCATGTTGTCGGCCAGGGCCACCAGTTCGGTCGCGTGGCCACGGCGCTCCTGATCGTAACTGCCAAGGATCGACGGGGCCGCGCGGCCCTGGATGATCGCCGCGAGTTTCCACGCCACGTTGGCCACGTCGCGCAGGCCGGAGTTGAGGCCCTGCCCGGCCCAGGGCGGAGAGATATGCGCCGCATCGCCGACCAGCGCCACGCGGCCTTCGACAAAGCGCGCCGCGACTCGCGAGTGGTGGGTGTAGGCACGAATACGGATGATATCGAGGTCGTTGACCGCATCGCCGATGTGCCCGTGGATCAGCCGGCGAATGGTCGCCTCTTCGCACATCTTCGCCTCGTCCTCGCCCTCCATCAGCATGAATTCCCAGCGTCGCTGCTGGTAAGGCAGGTAGATGCACACGAAAGGCCGCTGCGGGTCGGCATGCAGTGCGGTGAACGGCGCATCGAGGGTGTCGTTGGCGGTGTCGACCACCACCCATTTGCGCGGGTGGGTCAGCCCGAGCAGCTCGATGCCCAGTTGTTTGCGCACCGTGGAGCGCCCGCCGTCGGCACCGATCACGTAGTCGGCCTGCAACGCATAAACCTCGCCGTCGGCACCGCGCACCCGCAGGGTCACGCCCTCCCCGTCCTGAGCCAGCTCAAGCAGCTCGTGGCCCTGGCGCAGCTCGACGCCGGCGTGCCGGCCCAGGTGTTCACGCAGGGTGCCTTCGAGCAACTGCTGCATGAAGATGTTGCGCATCGGCCAGCCGTAATGCGCGGTACTCGGCTTGACCTCGGCAAAGCACACGCCGCGCGCGTTGTAATAGCGCAGCGGCACGTCGCAGATCATGTCGCGCACCGCCAGGTCGGCCATGCCGATGCCCTGCAATACGCGCAACGCCTCGTCGTCCATGCCCACGGCGCGGGGATACGGCAGGATGCCGTCGGCCAGTTCGAGGACCACGCAGTCGATGCCGTACACCCCCATGTAATGCGCGGCCGTGATCCCGTTGGGGCCACCGCCGACGATGACAACCTGGGTCTTCTCCTGCTTCATCGCTATTCACCGCTGTTCTTGTTGTGGTTGAGGTCCGCCAGCGCTCACGCCCGCGCCGTTATCAGTGCAGCCCGTCAACGCCCTTGACGTCTTCGGCGCGCAGGCCGCCCAGCCGTGCATGCAGACGCCCACGGGTGGCGAAGGCCCAGATCACCACCAGTTCATCCGGCGAAGGTCCGTCGCCGAACGTGATGGAAAAACTGTCGTAGTGCGAACGCACGTACAGCGCGTCCTTGTGCGCCAGCGGCACGTCGATGGTCGAGCCCGGGCCGCCGCGCTTGCCGGTGGACGGCACCCACGACTTGCCGCCGCCCAGAGCGACGCGGATCGGATCGGCGGCCGGGTTGGTCAGAAACGCGTTGCCGTGCTCGTACTCGCCGGCGCTGCCGACCAGGATCGCCTTGCCGTAGCTTTCAATCTTGCGGGAACCGGCCAGGGCCTGGATGCGCCGGCCAAACTCTTCACCCAGCAACGGCGACGGCTCGATCAATTGCGAAAGGTCTTCACTGTAGCGGCCGGCATACGGGTTGGCGATCACGGCGGCCACGGCGTATTTGAACACCGGTTCGCCATCGGCCAACTGGCCGGTTTCATTGGCCAGGGTTTCTTCGACGAAGCTGTACCATTTGCGGATGTGATAGCTGGCGAAATTTGCGGTTTTCATCAGGTGAACCTCGGTTCAAATCGGGTCAAGGGGGTCAAGCGTGATATTGCGACTCGGCGCACCGGCGGCCTTGAAGCGGGCCTTGCCGCACGCATCGTCATGCTCGGTCTCGAGAAAGAATTCCATGCGATTGTCATCGGGGTCGTTGAAATACAGACCGTTGCCGATTTCATGATCGGTAATTTTCACCACCTCCACCCCCTTCTCCAGCAACATGCCGTAGAGCTGGCGCAAGGTGGTCATGTCACCGTCGATTTCCAATCCGTAGTGTTGCAGGCCCAGCCCGCCCTGGTGGGCGCCGGGCTCTGCACGAATCAAGGCGATGTCGTGATGCTTGGTGCCAAACGCCATCATGACCCAGCTTTCGCCCCGGGCACTTTCATGCATGCCCAGGATGTCGGCGTACCAGCGTGCCGACACATCAGGATCACTCACAAATAGCGATAAGTGGGTCCGAAGGATTTTGACTTTCATCACCGGTAACCTCAGTTCTTCTTGACGATGGATAGATGCCCGGCCTTGATCTGCGCCACGGCAGGCGTCCACAGCACATCGGCGATCTCGCTGAACTCGCGCCAGTGCTTCTGCCAGCCGTCACCGCCGTTGTCGGACGTGAACAAGTGCCCGTACTTGGTGCCCGCCACGATCTGGCGCGGGTTGGCCGGGTTGAAGGCAATCGCCCAGACGCAGGAATTGGGTTGCTGCGGCAGCGGCAACACTTCCCAACTGACGGCGGCATCGCGGGAGATCAGCACCTTGCTGGTGGTGCCTGGGGTGCCGTCGGAAATGCTCAGGTACAGCGTGTCCTCGCTGCCCGGCGGCGCGTTCATGGCGCGCAGGTAGTACAGGCCGAACGCTTCGCGACCGACGATGCCGGTCCAGGTCAGGCCTTCATCGACGCTGCGGTACACCGCGTTGACGCACACCACCACGATGACCTTGTGGCCATGATTGGGCAGCACCACGATGTTGTGGATGTCCGAGTTGAAGTCCCACAGCAGGCGATCATCGACGCGGGTCCAGCTGTCGCCGCCGTCGCGGGAGTGGAACAGGCCGCCCTCCTCCAGGCCGAACCACACCTGGTTGCGGTCGGTGGAGTCATAGGCGAAGGCCAGCAGGCGCGGGCGACTGACGCCGTCGCAGAACTCCGGAATCTCCACCGGCGCGCGGTCCCAGCTCGCGCCGCCGTCCAGGGTGCGCCACAGCACGGCGCGCGAGGGCGCACCGGTGCCGACGAAAATCCGCTGGGCGTCCTGCGGGTCCACCGCCACTTTCCACACGGTCTGGCCATTGAACGGTGAATCGACCTGCTGCCAGCGCCCGCCGGTGTCATGGCTGACACACAAGCCAATATCGGTGCCGGCGTAGATCACTTCGGGCGTGCCGGGGTGCACGCTCAACGAGCGGGTAATTGCATCGAATTCCAGGTCCTGCCCCAGGCCCAGACGGTGCCAGGTCTTGCCATCGTCGGCGCTGCGGATCACCGCCTGGCCGACGGTGGCGACTAAAAGGGTGCCGTTACTCATCTCTGATACTCCTCAGATATAGATGCCACGGGTCAAACCACCGTCGATGCCGATGGATTCACCGGTCACCGCGCCTGCCTTGGGAGACGCCAGGAAGCCGATCAGCCAGCCCATTTCAATCGGTGCCAGGGTGCGGCGAATCGGTGTCGCGTCGATGTAGGCCTGTTCAACCTGTTCCGCGGTCTTGCCTTGCTTGACCGCTTCGCGCTCGTACAGCTCCTGAATATGCGGGGTATCCACCACGCCAGGGTGAATCAGGTTGACCGTGATGCCCGAAGGGCCGAGCTGGTCGGACAGGGTTTTGGTCATGTGGGCAATTGCCAGGTTGCGCATGCCCGACAGCACCTTGCTGCTGCGCCCGGTGAGCCCGCCGATGTTGATGATGCGACCGAAGCCTGCCGCCTTCATGTGCGGGGTCACGGCCTTGGCGCAACGGAAGTAGCCGATCACCTTGGTGTTGAGGTCCGACAGCAACTCATCGTCGCCCGCGTGTTCGATGTCATTGCGCACCACGCCCGAGGGCGCGGCGGCACCATTGACGAGGATGTCGATACGGCCGAAATGCTTGTACGCAGCATCGACCATCTCGGACACGGCCTTCATGTCATTGGTGTCACAGAACAGCGGCAGCACTTCATTGCCGGTCTGTGCAGTGATCTCTTCGGCAGCCAGTTGCAGGAACGCCATGCGCCGCGCGCAGATCACCACCTTGCAGCCTTCTTCGGACAAAAACCGCGCGACTTCCTTGCCGATGCCCATGCCGCCGCCGGTGACGATTGCCACGCGGCCTTTCAATTCCAGATCCATTGCCATTTCCTCTTGTGATTATGCGTTTCAGGCCAGATCGACAAAGACGCTTTTGGTCTCGGTGTAGGCGTCGATCACGTGCTTGCCCATCTCCCGGCCCCAGCCGGATTGCTTGTAGCCGCCGAACGGCGAGGCCGGATCGACCACGTTCCAGCAATTGATCCACACCGAGCCGGCCTTGAGCTGCGCGGCCACGCGGTGCGCCGAACGCAGGTCGCGGGTCCACAGGCCGGCGGCGAGGCCATAGGGCGAATCGTTGGCGCGCAGCACCAGCTCGTCGATTTCGCTCCAGCTCATCACCGTCAGCACCGGGCCGAAGATTTCTTCGCGGGCCACGCAGGCCCGCTCGGCGCGGTCGAGGAAGATGCTGGGTTCAATGAAGTGGCCGTGTTCCAGGTGCTCGGGACGGCCACCACCGCAAATCAGCTCGGCGCCCTCTGCCTGGCCGCGCTGCAGGTAGCCCTTGACCGTGCTCAACTGCCGGCCGGACACCAGCGGGCCCATGCTGTTGGCCGGGTCCAGGCCGTTGCCCAATACATGGGCGGCGGCATGGCGTTGCAGTTCTTCAAGCACCTGGTCGAGCACGCTGGCGTGCACATACAGGCGTGAACCGGCGGTGCACACCTGGCCCTGGTTGTAGAAAATGCCGTCGGCGGCACCCTTGGCGGCGCGCACGATATCGGCGTCGGGCAGGATGATGTTCGGCGACTTGCCGCCCAGCTCCAGCGAAACCTTCTTCATGTTGCCGGTGGCCGCCTGGGCGATCAGCCGACCGACCTGGGTGGAGCCGGTGAAGGCGATCTTGTCCACGTCCGGGTGCTGCGCCAGCGGCGCGCCGGTGTCGGCGCCCAGGCCGGTGATCAGGTTGACCACGCCCGCCGGAAAACCTGCGGCCTCGATCAACTGCACCAGACGGATCGCCACCAGCGGCGTCTGCTCGGCGGGCTTGAGTATTGCCACGCAGCCGGTGGCCAGCGCCGGGCCGAGCTTCCATACGCACATGGTCAGCGGGAAGTTCCACGGCACGATCAGCGCACACACGCCCACCGGCTCGCGCAGGGTGTAATTGAGCATCGGCGCGCCACTGGCCGGCGAAACGGGCAGCGTGCTGCCTTCGATCTTGGTCGGCCAGCCGGCGAAGTAGCGAATGATGTTCGCCGCGCTGGCCGCTTCACCTCGCGCGTTGGCGATGGGCTTGCCGTTTTCCAGGGTGATCAGCTGCGCCAGTTCCTCGCGGTGCTGGTCCAGCAGGTCGGCCAGGTGCAACAGCAACAGGCCGCGCCGCGCCGGTGACTGCAAGGCCCAGGTGCCGGTAAAGGCAGCGCGTGCGGCCGCGACCGCCGCGTTCACATCACGCTCATCGCCTTGGGCGACTTCGGTGAGGGTCTGCTCGGTGGCCGGGTTTTCCACGGCAAAGCGACGACCGCTGGCGGCGTCCTGCCAGGTGCCGCCGATGAACAGGCGACCGGGCTGGGCGAGGAACGCCTGGACGGCAGGTAACAAGTGGAACGTGTTCATGGTCGGCTCCTTCACAGCGCCATTTCGATCAGGCAAGGCCCGGCGTCGGCGGCGGCGTTGGCCAGCGCGCGTTGCAGTTCGGCATTGGTGTGCACGGTGCAGGACGGCACGCCGTAGCCGGTGGCCAGGGCCTTCCAGTCGATGCGCGGGCTGTCGAGCACGGTCAGCTTGAGTGCCTGCGGGTCGAGTTCGGTCATGCCGAAGCGGCGCAGTTCGTTCTGCAGGATCGCGTAGCGGTGGTTGGCAGCGATCAGGATCACCACCGGCAGTTGCTCGCGGGCGATGCTCCACAGGGTCTGGATGGTGTACTGGGCGCTGCCGTCCGATTGCAGGCAGAACACCCGGTTACCGCGTTCGGCCAGTGCAGCGCCGAACCCCACCGGAATGCCCTGGCCAATGGCGCCGCCGGTATTGGTCAACACGCGGTGGCGGGCAGCGCCGGCTGAGGCGGTGAAAAACGGATAGCCGCAGGTGCCGCCTTCCACCGAGACAATACAGTCGTGGGGCAGCGCGGCAGCCAGCACTTGCCCGACCGATTGCGCGCTCAACGCCGCTTCGCCCGGCGGCAGCTCGATGTGCTGCGGCGTGGGGACATAGGCCGGTGCGTTCAGCGCGTCGGCCAGCGCAGTGAGCGCGCCGGCCACGTCATCGCCTACCTCGGCCAGCGACAGCAGACGCTCACGCTCGGCCAGCCGCGACGGAATGCCTTCATAGCCGAAGTAACTGATGGGCTCCACGACACCGGCGCACACCACCTTGTCGTACTGCTCGAGAATCTCGATGGCCACTTCCGGGAAGTACGGCAGGCGGTCCAGGTCGGGCAAGCCGCCGCCGCGATAGCTCAGGCGCGGGAAGGTTTCGGCGAACAGGCGCACGCCGGGCAGTTGCGCCAGGCGCCCCGCCGCTTCCAGCCCGGCCACCGACAGGCCCTGGTCGCCGACGATGAACACCAGGCGTTGGCCATCGCGCAGGGCCTGGGCCACCGCTTCGATGCGGTCGCCGGCAAAGCGCCGCACTGGCGCACGCAGCGGGCTGAAC
This sequence comes from Pseudomonas trivialis, assembly GCF_001439805.1. GTDB lineage: Bacteria > Pseudomonadota > Gammaproteobacteria > Pseudomonadales > Pseudomonadaceae > Aquipseudomonas > Aquipseudomonas trivialis. Next base: position 95,270 of record NZ_JYLK01000010.1, read on the forward strand.
TGGCCGTGGTGGTTAACTGGATTGGATTGCAGGTCCATCGGCAGGATCAGGCTGGCGATCTGGCCCTTGGCTTGCCAGGCGGCGCGCATGGCTTCCTGCAGGTCCTCGCCGACTCCGGAGGCGGTGCGCGAGGTGCGCACCCAGCTGGACACCGTGCCGGCCAGGGCCTGGATGTCGCTGGCCAGCGGCGGATCGTAATTGACGTGCCAGGACGCGTGGTCACCGATCACGTTGACGATGGGCGTATTGGCGCGCCGTGCGTTGTGCAGGTTGGCAATGCCGTTGGCAAAGCCCGGGCCCAGGTGCGTGAGGGTCATCGCCGGTTTGCCGGCGATGCGGCCATAGCCATCGGCGGCACCGGTGCACACCCCCTCGAACAGCGACAGCACAGGCTTCAGGGCAGGTGCACTGGCCATGGCCGCCACCAGCGGAATTTCGGTGGTGCCCGGGTTGGCAAAGCAGTACTCAATACCGCTTGCCGCTGCCGCATTCACTATCAGTTGCGCGCCATTCATTGTCAGCCCTCTCGCTTGAGCGTTTTCTTTGGTGAGATTTATCACACACAAAAACACACCAAACAAGTTATTTTTACTATTAATCTCTTATATTGAGATTTACACCCAATTAAATCCGTATGATGGCAACTGAAATGATCATGGAGCCTCACCTTGGATCCCTGGCGTTTTCGCCTATAGTGCTTACCCGCGAGCCATCCCTTCTCTAGGAACGAAATGAGCAGCCTGAGTAAATTGCTGAGTGTGCTGGACCTGTTCGGTCCGGCGACGTTGAAGATCGACCCGGACACGATTGCCGAACGCATGGGCCTGTCGCGCGCCACCGCGTATCGCTACGTCAAGGAATTGTGCGAGGCCGGCCTGCTGACCCGCGTGGACGCCGGCCACTACGGCCTGGGGCCGCGCGTGATCGAGCTGGACTGGATGATGCGCCAGTACGACCCCATCCTTCTGGCGGGGCGCGAACTGATGCATGAGCTGTCAGCGCAGACCGGCCTGGCCGTGTTCGCCAGCGTTTTCTACGACGGACGCATCATCAACACCTACATTGCCGAACCCACCGACACCTATCACTTCTCCTTCGGCCGTGGGCACCCGCTGCCGTTTTTTCGCGGTGCGCAATCCAAGGTGCTGATCGCCTTCCAGAAAGGCCGCCGCCTGCAACGCCTGTTCGAAGAACACCTGGCTGGCGACCCGGACAGCCCCTACGACTGGGCGAGCTTTGCCAAGGCCACGAAAAAGATCCGCAAGGACGGCTACTGCATGACCCACGATGAACTCAACCTGGGCCTGACCGGCATCGCCGCGCCGATCATCCAGCCGGATATCGACGAGGTGATCGGCAGCCTCTCGGCCGTGGGCAGCACCCAGAGCTTCAAGCTGCTGCGTCAGGAGACCGTGATTGAAATGGTGATGGACACCACGCGACGCATTGCCGACAACCTGCGCAACCCGCCGCCGTTAGGCCCGGCCGACGCCTGAGCCATTCGTCAGAACGGCACGGCCACAGTCAACTGGCTGTACACGTTGGTGCCGTTGCCCCCGACCTGATTGCCGCCGGTAGTGGCGTCCTGCTTGGGCTTATAGAGGCCGATCAGCGGCGTGATGATCAGGTGCGGGTTGACGGCCCATTCGGCATACACATCCAGCTCGCGCGCATCGAGGTTCAGCGCGTTGCTTTTGCGTACGGTGTCGAAGTCGAAGTACAGCGCGCCCAGGGTCAGGTTTTCCAGGGGCGTGGCCTTGAGGGCCACATGCTGGATGCTGGTGTTGCTGTTGAACGGCCCCGTGTAGTTGCCGGCGACTTCACCCTGCAGCCAGGTGCCGTAGCCACCGCTCACGCCGGTGAACAGCGAATCCCATTTCTGCGAGTAGCGCGTGTAGCGGTAGCTGACCTTCGGCGTCCAGGCGACGTCGGCAAAGGTATAGCCGGCTTCGCCGTACCAGGCTTTTTCGGGGCCGCTGTCCTTGTCCTGCCAGGCGTATTCGAACGCCAGGCTGACGTTGGGCAGGCCGGCATCGCCTTCGCCGCGCACGCTGTACACATTCATGCCCTTGCGCTGGCGCTGCAGATCAGTGGCCCAGCGCTCGTTCACATCGATGCCGTGCACCCAGGTCAGGCCCAGGGTGCCGGGTTTGGCGGTGTAATCAAGGGTGCCGGCGGCCACTTCGGTTTCTGCCTGGGCGCGGTTGTCGGACTTGAGCCACAACAGGCTGCCATGCAGGCCATCCTTGCCGCCCAGGCGCAGCAACGCGGTCTGATCGAAGGCATGCCGCGCGGCCAGGTAATACGCACCGCCACGGTTCATGCTGCCATTGGCCGGGCCCTTGCCCAGGTTGGGCCCGTCGTCGTTGACCAGAAAACCACTGCCAAGCTTGACCACCTGGCGCCCGCCGGAAAGGTCCACGCCGTCCTTGCCCAGAGCCGGGAACAGATCGCCGGAGCGCCAGCCCAGGTAAGCGTCTTCGATCCTGGTGGTGCGCTCGGAGCCCAGGGTATTGCCGGCCGGGTCGCCCTCGCCCCAGGTCGCCGAGCTGACCAGCGCGAAGGCGCCGTAGGCGGTGCCGTTGCCGGCCAGCGCCTGGTCGCCGCTCAGGCCATATTTGATATAGCCTTCGCGCCAGCTCGACCCACCCGGCCTGCCGTCGTAGTTCTTGCGGCTGTTGAACAGGCCGAACACGGCGGTCATGTCGGCATTCAGGTGCCGGCTGTCGTCGCTGTACAGCTCATAGGCCTGGGCCTGGCTGATGGCGCAGAGCGTCAAGCCACAGGCGAGCGTGCCGCAGAGAAATGAAGCGGATGAATGACGCATGGTCGAAGCTCCTTGGGGTTATTCAGCAGCGCGTTTATTGACGAACAACAATTGCTGGCCGGTGAATTCCAGCAGTCCCTCAAGGCCGAACTCGACGCCGAAGCCGGACATCTTGCTGCCGCCGAACGGCGTGTTCGGCTGGATACGCGCATGGCAGTTGACCCACGCCACGCCGCTTTCCAGGCGGCTGGCCAGGGCCTGCGCCTGCTCGCTGTCGGGCCCCCAGACCGAGCCTCCAAGGCCCATGTCGCCGGCATTGGCGCGGCGCAGTACGTCTTCCACATCCTCATAAGCGATCAGCGGCAATACCGGGCCAAACTGCTCTTCGTCCACCAGACGCTGGCCGTCGGTGACGTCCGCGACCAGCGTCGGCGGGTAAAAGAACCCTGGCCGGTCCAGCCGTGCGCCGCCACACAACACCCGTGCACCCTGGGCGCGCGCATCAGCAACCAGCGCCTGCACCAGCTCCAACTGATCAAGATTCTGCACCGGGCCGAAATTAACGCCCGGCTCCAGGCCGTCACCGACCACCTGGCGCTCGGCAATTTGCGTCAGCGCCTCGGCGAACTCTTGGTACTGGGACTGATGCACGTACAGGCGCTTGAGCGCGGCGCAGGTCTGGCCCATGTTGAGGAAAGCGGCCTGGAAGACCTCTTCGGCCACCTCGTGCACGGGCGTGCCGGGCAACACGATTGCCGCGTCGTTGCCGCCCAGTTCCAGCGTCAGCCGCTTGAGGTTGGCGGCAGCGCCGCGCATCACGCTCTGGCCGGTGGCGGTGGAGCCGGTGAACACGATCTTCTGGATGCCCGGGTGCGCGGTGATCGCGCTGCCGAACCCCTGCTCGCCGGTCACGCAGTTGATGACGCCATGGGGCACGTGCCGCGCGATGATCTCCACCAGGCGCAGGGTGCTCAACGGCGTCAGGCTCGACGGCTTGCTGATCACGCAGTTGCCCGCGCGCAGCGCCGGCATGATGTGCCACACAGCAATCATGAACGGCCAGTTCCACGGCGTGATCGACGCCACCACGCCCAGCGGCTTGCGGTGCAGCTCGACGCGCTGGGTCGGGGTCTCTTCCACCAGTTCCACGGCGATTTCCTGACCGGCGGCGTAGCGCGTCCAGGCGGCGGCGCCCATGACCTCGGAAAACGCCAGTTCCAGCGGTTTGCCCTGCTCCATCACGATCAGCCGGGCGAGTGCGTCGGCGTCCTGTTCGATGTCATTGGCAATCGCGTTCAAATGCTCGCAACGCCGTTCATGGGCGCTGTGGCGCCAGGTCTTGAACGCGGCCTGGGCGGCGGCCACCGCCTCGTCCAGTTGGCCCAGCGAGCCGGCCGGGCATTGCGCGAAGGCGCTGCCGGTGGCCGGATTGATCACGTCGAACTGACCGTTTTCACCGGCAACCTGAACACCGTTGATGAGCATCGTGTAAGCGTGCATGTGCAATTTCCTTTAACGCAGATGAGGCCTGCCGGACACCGGCAGGCGATCAATTCACAGTGAAGATGGCGCGAGCGCGGCCTTAGAGCTTGTGGCTGCCCAGGGCCAGGAAGCGCTGCGGCGCCACCTTGCGCAGGCGCGCGGCGAGGTAAAGGCCGCCCAGCAGCGCAGCGGGAATCACCGCACACAGGCTGTAGGACAGGAGCTGGCTGGCACCGGTGAGCACATCGAAATGCGCCACCGCCAGCACCAGCACGCAGAGCAAGGCCACGCACGAAAACACCGGCAAAATGCGCCCGCGCAGCACATTGACCTTGAGCTCCGGATGCCGATGGAAATACACGCAGATGGCCACCGAGGTAATCGCCATCAGCAGGATCACGCACAGGGTCGCCAGGTTGGAGAACCAGGCGAACAGTTGCAGGATCGGATCGGCGTCCATTGCGGCAAAGATCAGCACCACCACGGCGGCGATCAGGCTCTGCAAGGCCGAGCCCATGTGCGGGCTCTGGTGCACGCGGTGGGTGGTGCCCAACAGGCTGTGCAGCAGGCCGTCACGGCCGATGGCATAGAAGTAGCGCGCCGCCGCATTATGGAACGCCAGCAGCCCGGCATAGATGCTGACGATGAACAGCACACGGATGACCTGGGTCAGGTGCGGGCCGACAAAATGGTCGGACATGCCGTAGATCAGGGTGGTCGGGTCCTGCATGGCTTGCAGCAGCGGCACGATCTTGTCGGCGCCCACGCCCACTATCATCGACCACACCGACAGCGTGTAGAACGCGCCGATCAGCAGCACCGAACAGTAGGTGGCAATCGGGATGGTGCGCTTGGGGTCTTTGGCTTCTTCGCCGTAGATGGTGGTGGCCTCGAAACCGATAAAGGCGGCAAAGCAGAACAGCAGGCCGATGGACGGCGTACCGCTGGTGAAGTGCTGAGGGGTGAACGAGTCGAGATTGACACCGCTGTCACCGCCGGTCTTCAGAATGGCGAAATCGAGGATGAGGATTGCCAGGTACTCGGCAACCACCACCAGCGACAGCACCTTGGCCGACAGGTCGATCTTGCGATAGCCGAGAAACGCAATGCTGGCCATCGCCATCAGCGAATAGGACCACCAGGGCAACACCACCCCCGCGACACTCTCCATGGTGCCGCTGACCACGCCGCCGAACATGCCATACAGCGCGATCTGCAGAATGTTGTAGGCAAACATCGCCAGCACCGCCGCCGATCCGCCGGCCAGGCCACCCAGGCCACGGGAGGTGAAGGCATAGAAACCGCCGGCGTTGGTGACGTGGCGCGACATGGTGGTGTAACCCACCGAAAACGCCAGCAGCACCAGCAGCGCCAGAATCAGCAAGGCCGGTGTGCCGGCGCCGTTGCCCAGCATGATGCCGATGGGAAAGCCACCGGCGATGACACTGAGCGGGCTTGCCGCTGAAATCACGAAGAAAATGATAAAGCCGACACCCAGGGCGCCACGCTTGAGCTCCGTGGAGCTGTTGACCGGGAGAGATACGCTCATGTTGTTGACCTTATTGTATGAGGCAGTCGCTGTGGGGTGGCTCCGATCCAGGTGCTATCGGTGCCGGGTAGCGCTTTTATTGTTGGGTTGCACGCTGGTTTCGATGCTATGCCCGGCCGTGAACACCTCGCTATCCCAAATCGGTAACATCGCGGCCCGCGCCCCAAAACAGGTCATGGCGCGGCACTCCCCGCCGATTCGGGATAACGGTGCGAACCCTGGGCCGTGCATGCTAGGGTCAGCCCTCCTTTGCCTGCCTGAACTGGAGTTACCCGTGTTGGCCATTCAATTATCGAGCCCGCCCCATGTCGTCTAAGCGTCGCTGGTTGATCCTGGCAATTATTTCCAGCGCGTTGCTGCTGATCGTCATCGACATGACAGTGTTATACACCGCGCTGCCCACCCTGACCCGCGAGCTCGGCGCCAGCGCCTCGCAGAAGCTGTGGATCATCAATATCTACGCACTGATCGCCGCCGGTCTGCTGCTGGGCATGGGCACGCTGGGCGATCGCCTGGGGCACAAACGCCTGTTTATCGGCGGGCTGAGCGTGTTCGGGGTGTTCTCGCTGATCGCGGCCTTCTCGCCATCGGCCAACGTATTGATCGGCGCCCGGGGTTTTCTGGCGGTCGGCGCGGCGATGATGATGCCCGCCACCCTGGCGCTGATCCGCCTGACGTTCAACGACGAGCGCGAACAGGCCATGGCGTTTGGCATCTGGGCATCGGTGGCCTCCGGCGGCGCGGCGCTGGGGCCGGTGGTCGGCGGCCTGCTGCTGGAGCACTTCTGGTGGGGCTCGGTGTTTCTGATCAACGTGCCGATTGTGCTGGTGGCCTTACTGCTCGGGGTGACGCTGATTCCCGCGCATCCGGGCAATCCCCGGCGCCACTGGGACTGGCTGGGTTCGCTGCAGGTCATGATCGGCTTGATCAGCATCGCCTATGCCGTCAAGGAACTGGGCAAACGCTCGCCCTCGTTCGCCGCCATGCTGGTGGCGATACTGCTGGGCACGTTGTTCCTGGTGCTGTTCATCCGGCGCCAGCGCCGTGCCGCGCAGCCCATGCTTGAGCTGTCGCTGTTCGCCGAGCCACTGTTCAGAAATGCGGTGATCGCGGCGCTCGCCTCGGCCCTGGCGTTTATCGGCATGGAGCTGGTGTTCAGCCAGCGCCTGCAATTGGTGCTGGGCATGTCGCCGCTGGCGTCGGCGCTGTTCATCCTGCCGTTGCCGCTGGGTTCCTTCGTTGCCGGGCCGCTGGCCGGCTATTACCTGTCGCGCCTGGGCAGCCGGCGCATGCTGTTCTGGACCCTGCTGCTGTCGGCCGTCGCGATGCTCGCGTATCTGTTGCTGTGCAACGCGGCGGTGCCGCTGCAGATTGCCAGTCTCGCCCTGCTGGGCATGGCCATGGGCGCGGCCCTGACGGCGGCGTCCAGCACCATCATGCTCAGCGTGCCCACCGACCAGGCCGGCATGGCTGCGTCCATCGAGGAAGTCTCGTTTGAACTGGGCGGTGCCGCCGGGGTGACACTGGCGGGCAGCCTGCTGTCGGCGATGTATGCCTGGTCGACGAGCCTGACGGTTCCACCCAGGCTGGGCCAGAACCCGGTGACGTTCGAGAGCCTGGACGATGCGCTGCTGGTCGCGGCAACGTTGCCGAGCGACGACGCTGCGCTGCTGACGGGGCTGGCACGCGCGGCGTTCGATACAGGTTTTATTGCCGTGCTGGCGGTGCTGGCAGCCCTTTTGCTGGTGGCGGCGCTGCTGGTCAGGTTCAGCCGGCGCTGAATCGGCCAATGTAATGACACACCCAATAAGAAGTCAGTGGCCCAGGCCAACTGATAACGAACCGGCACGCTGTTCACTTGCGAGATCAACCCATGCTCGACGCCCTCTCCATCCGCATGAAAATCATCCTGCTCTCCGGCCTGTGCCTTTTGGGCGTGATCGGCCTGATCGTCGGCATGAACCTCTACCAGAGCAACCAGAACAACCGCTTGATCAGCACCTCCAGCGGCAGGATGCTGACCGACAGCGGTGAAAACCTGCTGCAGGCCAAGGCCGCCGAGCAGGCGAGCAACCTGCAGCGGGCCTTCGGCAACAGCCTGCTGCTGATCACCGGCCTCGCCGACCAGACGACCCATTTGCGCAGCCTGGCGATGCAGCGCGGGTTGCCGGCCGCAGCCTTGCGTGAGGAACTGAACCGCAGCCTCAACACCACCTTCGAGCACAACCCGCAGGTGCTGGGGCTGTGGCTGGTGTTCGAGCCGAATGCGCTGGGGGGCGAGGACAGCGAGTTCGTCAACGACGCCGCGCGCGCCTCCAACGAAACCGGACGCTTCGCCAGCGCCTGGAACCGCGGTGCCGGTGCGGCGGTGAACATCCTGATTCCCGAAACCGACCTGCAGAAAACCGAGCTGAGCATCAGTGGCGCCCCCTATAACAGTTGGTACACCTGCCCCCGCGACACGCGGCGCACCTGCCTGATGGCGCCCTACGCCGACACCCAGGCCGGCCAGGTGCAACTGATGACCACCCTGTCGATGCCGTTGATTGTCGACGGCAAGGTCATCGGCACCCTCGGCGTGGACCTCGCCCTCGGCGCGCTGCAAGCGGCCGCCGGCGAGGCCCAGCGCACGCTGTTCAACGGTGCGGGCAGCATGCTGATTGTCTCCGACAGCGGCGTGCTTGCCGCCTACAGCAAGGACGCCGGCCAGATCGGCAAACCCGTCACCGCCGCTCTGGGCGATGCGGGCAAGGCGCTGCTCGCGGCATTGGCGCAAAAACAACCGCAGGTGCTGGCCCAGGATGACTTGATCCGCGCGGTCTACCCGGTCGCGCCGATCCCGGACGCCGCGCCGTGGGGCGTGGTCATCGACCTGCCCAAACAGGTATTGCTGGCCGACTCGGTGGCGCTGCAGGCGTTGCTCGACCAGACGCAGACCCGCGACACCCTCATGGCGTCGCTGGTGGCCATCGGCGCCGGGCTGCTGGGTCTGCTGCTGATCTGGCTCACCGCCTCCGGTGTGACGCGCCCGATCAACAGCGTCGCGCAGATGCTCAAGGCCATTGCCAGCGGCGACGGCGACCTGACCCAGCGCCTGGATTACCGCAGGAAAGACGAATTGGGCGAACTGGTGAGCTGGTTCAATCGCTTCCTCGACAAACTGCAACCGACCATCGCGCAGATCAAGCAAAGCATCACCGACGCGCGCGGCACCGCCGACCAGTCTTCCGACATCGCGCGGCAGACCAGCGAAGGCATGCAGGTGCAGTTCCGCGAGATCGACCAGTTGGCGACCGCGTCCAATGAGATGAGCGCCACCGCCCATGAAGTCGCCCACAGCGCGTCGAACGCGGCCCAGGCGGCACGCGGGGCTGACCAGGCGTCCAGGGATGGCATCACGCTGATCGAACGCAGCACCCGCGACATCACCGCCCTGGCCAGCGAGGTCAGCAAGGCCGTCACCGAGGTCGAAGCGCTGGCGGTCAACAGCGAGCAGATCGGCTCGGTGCTGGAGGTGATCCGCAGCATCGCCGAACAGACCAACCTGTTGGCCCTGAACGCCGCCATTGAAGCGGCACGCGCCGGGGAAAGCGGTCGTGGGTTTGCGGTGGTGGCCGATGAAGTGCGCAACCTGGCCAAACGTACCCAGGATTCGGTGGAGGAAATCCGCCTGGTGATCGAGCGCATCCAGAGCGGGACGCGGGGCGTGGTGACCACCATGCATGCCAGCCAGACGCTGGCCCAGGACAACGCCGGGCAGATCCATCAGGCCGTGCAGGCTCTGGGCAGGATCAGCGAAGCAGTGACGGTGATCAGTGACATGAACCTGCAAATCGCCAGCGCGGCGGAGGAACAGAGCGCGGTGGCCGAGGAGGTCAATCGCAACGTCGCAACCATTCGCGGCGTCACCGAGACCCTGACGGAACAGGCCGCCGAGTCAGCGCAGATCAGCAGCCAACTCAACGCCCGGGCCAATCAACAGATGAAACTGATGGACCAGTTCCGCGTATAGCGACCGCTGCCCCCATGAGGAAGGCTGTGGCAGTTGGGCTTGTTGTGGCGAGCGGGCTTGCCCCGCGTTGGGGTGCGAAGCGCCCCCAATCAAAGAAAACGCGGAGTACCTGACACTGCGCAGAGCCTGATCTTGGGGCTGCTGCGCAGCCGAGTGTGGCTGTCTGAAACGTTGGGTTTTAAATCAACACGCTATTTTGTATTTCGCGGCAAAATGGCTGAGGTATCAGCAGCCAACTCAACGCCCGGGCCAATCAACAGATGAAACTGATGGACCAGTTCCGCGTATAGCGACCGGTGCCCCCATGAGGAAGGCTGTGGCAGTTGGGCTTGTTGTGGCGAGCGGGCCTGTGGCGAGCGGGCTTGCCCCGCGTTGGGGTGCGAAGCGCCCCCAATCAAAGAAAACGCGGAGTACCTGACACTGCGCAGAGCCTGATTTTGGGGCTGCTGCGCAGCCCAACGCGGGGCAAGCCCGCTCGCCACTTCAAGCCCGCTCGCCAAAGGCCCGCTCGCCACAGGAGTGTGGCTGTCTGAAACGTTGGGTGTTAAATCAACACGCTATTTTGTGTTTGAGGAGACGCAGCACGTGAGGTGTGCGACGGCAGCTCGGCGAACAACGCGTGATATTCAGCGGCGAAATGGCTGAGGTGGTAGAACCCCCATTGCGCTGCCGCATCGCCAATGGAGAACTGCGCGGCGGGCGTGGACATCAGGGTGCGGCGCACACCGTTGAGCCTGATGGACCGCAAATAATTCAACGGCGTGGTCTCGGCCACCGCGCGAAAGCTGTTCTGCACGGTGCGCCGGCTCACCTGCAGGCGTTCGCACAGGTCGTTGACGCTGGGCACGTCGAACTGCCCGGTGGTCGCCAGGCGATGGCATTTCTCGACGATAAAACTGCGCGTGGAGCTGGGCGAGCGCTGTTGCTTGTCGCAGGACGGATCGCTCATCAGTTGCACCAGCTCGTCAAGCAGGGCCTGCTCCAGCAGGCGCGCGTGCGAATCGCTCAGCTCGCCGGCCATGGCCTGGGCGAACAGCGCGAGCAATCGGCGCCGCGCGTCGGCGAAGCGCTGGGGGGAAACCCTGATCACCGGCTGACGCAGTAACAGATTGAGGTCACTGGCCGACGCCGTGTGTGCCAGCGCCTGCTCGAACAACTCGCGCTCGAAGGTGATGGACAGCAATTGCATGCCCATCGGCATATGGAACATGAACTCCTCGCCGCCGTGCAGGAAGAACAGGCTGCTGTCGTCGACCTCCCGCCCCTGCATGCGCACCGATCCCGGCACATTGATCGGCACCGCAAAGCACATCTTGTTGCGTGGCGCCACGCCGTGCTGCACCACGCGCTGGTTGATCTGCTCGAGGAAAACGTGGCACCCGGCGGTGGTCAACTGCATCAGCGAACTCTCGGCCGAGCCGGCGGTGAGCTGGCTGTAGTCCTGGTGCCACTGCTGAATGTTGGCCGCGTGCAGGTGCACATCGTGAAAATGGCTGATGCTTTGATTTCTCATCATGCGCGATATTCTCCGCAATTTTTTTATTTTAAAGCCAGCTTCGTGCCAGATAGTCTCACAAAGTCCAAATATTGCAATATTTCAACATTATTTCGAGCTCACAAAAAACCGCTGCGCAGCGCGCCGATGTGCCGATTCGGGATACCCGCCCCGGGCAGGTCACGCCGATGATCGGTATACCTGAATAGACCTGCCAGAGACCCATCATGAGTGAAGCCCAGCTTGAAGCCCTCCACTTCTCCGATGCACCGCGCATCATTTCCGGCGCCCTGCCCGGCCCCAAAACCTGCGAGGCCCTGGCGTTGTCGGCGCGCACCGAGTCAATGGCGCGCGGCGGCGGACGCATGCCGATCGCCATGGACCGTGCTTTTGGCGCCACCTTCAAGGACCCGGACGGCAACACCTATATCGACCTCTCCGCCGGCGTCGGCGTGAGCAGTGTCGGCCGCTGTCACCCCAAAGTGGTGCAGGCGATCCGCGATCAATCCGAAGTGCTGATGCACGCCCTGGAAATCAACAGCACCCGCCGCACCGAACTGGCGGCCAAGCTCTCCGAGATTGCGCCGGACGGGTTGCGTGGCGACTGCATCACTTTCTTCACCCAGAGCGGCAGCGATGCACTGGAAGCGGCGATCAAGTTCGCCAAGCGCATCACCGGTCGCCACCAGATCATCGCCTTCCACGGCGGTTACCACGGCGTGTGGAACGCCTCGGGCGCGCTCACCACCGGCACCGCCTACCGCAAGGGCTTCGGCGCGCAGATGGGCGGTGTGATTCATGCGCCCTACCCCTACGCCTATCGCTTCCCGTTCGACACCACGCACAAGAGCGCCGAACAGATCGCCGGCGAGTACGTTGATTACCTCCTGAACACGCCCTACACCGCCGCCGATGACGTGGCGGCGGTGATCGTCGAGCCGGTGCAGGGCGAAGGCGGCTACGTGCCGCCGTCGCCGGAGTTCTTGCAGATTCTGCGCCAGGCGTGCGACCGCAGCGGCACGCTGTTGATCGTCGACGAAGTGCAGTCCGGCGCGGGGCGCACCGGCAAGATGTGGGCAGTGGAGCACTCGGCGGTCAAGCCCGACATGCTCACCTTTGGCAAGGGCATCGGCAGCGACCTGCCGATGGCGGGGTTGATCATGCGTTCGGATCTGGCGGCGCAGATTCCGGATGGGTCGATGCCCAATACCTTCGCGGCGAACTCGCTGTCGGCGGCGGTGGCGCTGACCAATATCGCCATTCTGCAGGACCCGGAGCTGGATCTGCTGGCGCGCGCGCATACGCTGGGGCTGGAGGCGCAGGAGTACATCCGTGGGTTTGGCAGCCGGTTTGTGGGTGAGGTGCGTGGGCGTGGGCTGATGATTGGGATTGAGTTGGTGGAGGATCCGCTGACCAGGGCGCCGCTGGAACCGCAAAAGATTGGGGCGCTGATGAGGTTTCTGATGAGCCATGGGGTGTTGATGATTCCTTGTGGGCGGTACGGGAATGTGATGCGGGTGATGCCTTCGTTGACGATTACGCGGGGGTTGTTTTTCAGGGCCCTGGATGTGTTTCGGGAGGCGCTGGGGTCGCTTGAGGAGTGAGGTTTTGGACGTGACGCGGTTTGAGATGTGGGAGCTGGCTTGCCTGCGATAGCGGTCTGACTGTGTATATATCCGTTTCTGGGGTGACGGCTTGGATTGGTTCCGCCCTTACGGCGGGTCACTTTTGGAAAAGAGCCCCAAAAGTAACCAAAAGGGCTCTTGCCCCACCACTCGGCACCTCGCTCCGGCTCGGTGTGCCCGCACACAGGCTTGAATCCGTGGGCCGCCGCAATGGGCCATCCATGGCCCAGTGCGGCTAACCCGGCGTCCTGCCGGGTTACCCACGGATTCAAGCCTGCGTGCGGCCAGCGTGGTTGACGGGGCGCTTGAGATCAAAGTCAAAAGCAGATCAAAAGCAGATCAAAAGCAGATCGAAAACGAATTATTTATGGAGGCTGGTATGGGTCAGCGTTTGAATCACTTTATTAATGGCTTGGCCTCTGAGGCTTCGGAGGGTGGGCGGGTTGAGCTGGTCAATCCGGTGACGGAGCAGGTTTATGGCAGTTTCGCGCGGGGTACGGTCGAGGATGTGGATCGGGCGGTGAACGCGGCGTTTGAGCAGCTTGAGCGTGGCGAGTGGAGTCGGTTTGATGGCGCGCAGCGCGCTCGGGTGTTGTTGAAGCTGGCGGATCTGGTGGAACGCGACAGTGAGTTGCTGGCGGATATGGACGCCGATGCTATCGGGCGTTCGCCGCTGGAGCCACGGCGGATGGACTTGCCCAATGTGCTTGCCAATCTGCGCGCGGCGGCAGGTTGGGCCAATCAGTTGGAGGGGCGGACCATTCCCAGTGGCGGGTATTTCGGCACCAGAACCCTGTCGTACACCGTGCGTGAGCCGGTGGGTGTGGTTGGGGCCATTGTGCCGTGGAATTCGCCGCTGATGATCACCGTGTGGAAGCTCGCGGCGTTGCTGGCCGCAGGTTGCACGGTGGTGATCAAGCCTTCGGAAGAGACTCCGCAGTCGGCCCTGCACCTGGCGGTGCTGGCGCAGGAAGCGGGTTTTCCGGACGGTGTGATCAACGTGGTCACCGGCTACGGCAATGAGGTGGGTCGGGCGCTGTGTGAGCACCCGCACATCGCCAAGATCAGCTTCACCGGCAGCCCCGAAGCCGGGCGTGAAATCCAGCGCACCGCCGGGGTGCTGTTCAAGCATGTCGCCCTGGAACTGGGCGGCAAAAGCCCGCAGATCGTGTTTGACGACGCCTCCTTCGAGGACGCGCTGCGCGGCTGCAGCCTTGGCCTGTTCGCCAATCAGGGCCAGATTTGTGCGGCCGGGTCGCGCATTCTGGTGCAGCGCGGCATCGCCGATCGTTTCGCCGCGGCGCTTGCCGAGGCGGCGCGTGCGGTCAAGGTGGGCGACCCGCGCCAGCCCGGTGTACAGATGGGGCCGGTCGCGAAGAAAGCGCAATGGGAGCGGGTCAATCGCTATATCCAGCTGGGCATCGACGAAGGCGCCACCCTCCTCGCTGGCGGCGTGTCGAGCCCGGAACAGGGCTGGTTCGTGCGCCCGACCATTTTTGCCGACGCGCGCAATGACATGGCGATTGCCCGCGACGAAATCTTCGGCCCGGTGGGCACAATCATCCCGTTCGACGACGAAGCGGATGCCGTCGCCCTGGCCAACGACTCCGCCTACGGCCTGGCAGCCACCGTGTGGACCGCCGACCTGGTGCGCGCCCATCGCGTGGCCGCCGCAGTCAAGGCTGGCGCGGTGGGCATCAACTGCTGGAGCCCGTTGGATGCCAACCTGCCCTGGGGCGGCGTCAAGACCAGCGGCATCGGCCGTGAAGGCGGGTTTGGCGGCGCGCTGGCCTATACCGAGGAAAAGGTCATCACGGTGTTGCTGCCCCATTGAGCGCAGCCCTTTATCCATGGAGAGATGTCGATGAACACCGAAACGATTGACCGCTATCCAACCTCGTTGCGCCTTCTGCACTGGGTGCGCGCGGTGCTGATCGCCGGGCTGCTGTGGGCGGGCTGGCATATGACCGGGCTGGCCGATGAAGTGGCAAGCAAATATGAGCTGTATTACCCCTGGCACAAATCCTTCGGGGTGCTGGCGTTCATGCTGGTGCTGGTGCAGATCGTGTTGCGCTGGCGAACGCCGGTGCTGCCGTCACCGCCTGCGACGCTGGCGGCCCATGAGCGGTTTTTGTCACGGTTGGTGCAGCGCGCGATGTATGTGCTGATCGTGGTGGTGCCGTTGATGGGTTATTCGATGTCGAGCACTTACACGATGAGTGATGGGGTGTTTTTTTTCGGGGTGAATCTGCCGGAGTTGCTGGCGAAGAATGATGAGTGGTTTGTGGTGTTTCAGGGGTTGCACAAGGTGTGCGCTTATACGTTGCTCGGGTTGATTGTGGTGCATGTACTGGGGGCGCTTAAGCATCGGTTTTTTGATAAGGACCCGCGCAATGATGTGTTGCGTCGGATGCTCTGAGGGATTGGTTTTTTGGCTGGGGGGACGCGGTTTGATTGTGTACATATCCGTTGCTGGGGGACGGCGGAGATTGGTTCCGCCCTTACGGCGGGTCACTTTGGAAAAGCCCCAAAGTAACCAAAGGGCTCTTGCCCCACCACTCGGCACCTCGCTTAGGTTCGGCCAGCGTGGTTGACGGGGCGCTTGAGATCAAGATAAAGAGCCAGATCAAAAGCAGAGCGGAGCTTCGGGCTGCGGCGAAATGGCGCATGCCTTGTGCTTTCACTTGGGCGGTTAACTGCGGCTAAATAGCGGCCCCTTTGTGTCGACTGCCTTGATGCCCATGTTTTCACGCATCAGTCCCTGGATTGCCTGCCTGGCCTTGCTGCTGAATATGCTGGCCATGCCGCTCAGCCGTGCCATGCAGGCACCGGATAGCGGGTTGATGCTGTGGGGTGGGTTCTGTTCGTCGAACGCCCTGCCGCCAGGCTTTGACAAGCTGGTCATGCCATTCAAGTCGGCGCCTTCATCCGGTGAGATGAAGCACGGTGACTGTTGCTGCGGGCATGCCGGTCTGGCGGCGTTGCCGTCCAACCATTACCGCCATTTTCTGCCGCGTCATGCAGCGGATATCATCCTTGATGATCCGCTGTTGCCGGCGCTGCATCCGAGGATTCGCTGGCCGAGCCTGAGTCCGCGCGCCTCCCCTGTTGCCTGATTGCCCCGAACTCCATGTTCCAGCCGCGCCGTTGCGTGGCTGAACGTCCTTGACGTTTTTCAGGTTTCAGGAAGCGTGCCTTATGCCTGCTCCATCTACTCTGCCGCGCGCAAAGCGTGTGGCTGTGCCCTGCTCACTCTGGCCGATGCTCTCGGTGAGCCTGCTTGCCTTCTCGTCATTGACCTCGGCGGACGAAAGCTCCGCCCTCACCCTTGGCGCGGTCGCGATCCAGGGCACCAGCGCTGACAGCGGCCCACTCGGCACCCACGGCGTGCTCGGTTCGGTGGACATCCTCAGCGCCGATGTCGTGGAAAAAATGCCGGTCAACTACAGCTGGGAGCTGTTCAGTCGGGCGCCGGGGGTGATGCTGACCGAATTCAACCAGGGCACCACCTCCGGCAAGATTTCGTTTCGCGGTTTCAACGGCGAAGGTGAAGTGAACGCGGTCAAGCTGCTGATCGACGGCATTCCCAGTAACAGCAACGACGGCAACATGCCGTTCATGGACATGATTTTCCCACTGGAACTGGACAGCATCGAAGTGGTGCGCGGCACCAGCGATGCCCGTTACGGCCTGAACAACATCGCCGGCAACGTGAACATGCTCACCCGCACCGGCGATGACTACACCCGTGCGCGCATCCGTTACGCCAGCGATGGCACCCGTGAAACCCAGTTCGCCAAGGGCATCGAGGGCAGCAACTGGACGCAGAACTACTTTTTCGCCTACCAGAAAGCAGACGGCTATCGCGATCACGCCGAGGCGGACAAATTGTCGATGTCCGGCAAGTGGTTCTACACCCCGGACGACAATCGCTACCGCATCGGCCTGATCGCCCGCCATTACGAAACCGAGGCCCGGGAGCCCGGTTATCTGAGTGCCGACGATGCGCACCAGCATCCCCGCATGAGCAACGCCTACAACGCCAGCGACAAGGGCACACGGCGCATGAACCAGCTCAGCCTGCACCTTGATACCGAGCTGGCCGAGACGCTGGCGTGGTCGGCGAAAACCTACCTCAACACCTTCGATGACCGACGCTGGACCCAGTACTGGCGCACCAGCGCCCAGCAGGAACGGGACGCTTACGAAACCCAGTACGGCGCCCTCACCTCTCTGACCTGGCGCCCCGCCGTCAGCGGGCTGTACCACTTCGCCCTGGAAGGCGGCGCGGATATCCAGCGCCAGCAGAACACCAGCGAGCGCTACCGCACCCTGAACCGCGCGCGCCTGGCGCAGACCCGGGATCAGCAGTTCGACTTCGACACCGTGGGTGCGTACGTGCAGGCCGAGATTCAACCGTTCGAATCACTGAAGATCATCCCCGCGTACCGCGTCGACCGGATCCAGGGCGACTTCACCAATGAAATGACCGGCACGGACTACGCCATCAACGACTACGGGCTGATCAAGCAACCCAAGCTCAGCGTGGTGTATGCGCCCTGGGACGTGGCCAGCGTCTACGCCAACTGGGGCCGCACCTTCCAGGTGGGCACCGGGGCCGCCGCCTACAAAATTCCGCCGCGTGACACCGACCTTGCACCGTCGATCAACGAGGGCTGGGAAACCGGCATCACGTTTACCCCTGCCGATTGGGTCGACGGGCGCATTGCCTACTGGCAACAGCAGGCCAGCGGTGAAGTCAGCCGCCGGCTCAACGACCCCAGCGGCGAGTCGGACAATGTCGGTCAGACCCGCCGCTGGGGCTACGACGCGCAGCTCAACCTGCACCCGAACGCGCGCACCGAGGTCTGGCTGGCCTACGCCTGGCAGTACTCGAAAATCCTGCAGCCCAGCGCGACCCTACCGGTCAGCAAAGGCCGCGAAATCGACCACATTCCCCATCATTTGTACAATGCCGGCATTCGTTACCAGGCCACACCGGCTCTGCAACTCAGCGCGTGGATGAATGGGCAGACTCACTACTATCTGGAGCGGGAGAACACCCAAGGCACTTACGGCGGTTATGTGTTGATGAACCTTGGTGCCGTTTACCGAGTGACGGAGTCGGTCAGTGTTGATCTGCAGGTGAAAAACCTCACTAACCGTTATTACAAATATGCCTGGTATGACCCGGATGGGGCCAGGGCATCGCTGCATTCGCCGGGGGATGGGCGGACGCTGATGAGTGGGGTGACGTTGGATTTTTAGGGGTTGGTGTACATATCCGTTACCGCACCAACGGATATGTACACAAAAAACAAACCCCAACCCTCACTGCCTGGCATGCCGAACCTGCACCTCCGGCATCGCCGAAGAATGGTGATTAAGAATCTTCCACTGCCCCTCGACCTGCTCATAAACAAAGGTATACCGCGCCTGTACCTGCCGCTTGCCCCCATTGGCCTCGGTCAACGTAAAGGTATACACCCCACTGTCCATTGCCACATTGCTGCCCAGCTGGCGGATCTCGCGGTAGTTGATCTGCCCCACCGGCTTGAGCGCCAGGAAGTGATCGAAGTAATCCCTGATCTGATCCGGCGTGGTGCGCACCTGGTTGGACACGGTCGGCTGCAACACCGCATCCGGCGCGTACAGTTCAACCACCGATTTGGCATCGCCGGTCTGCAAGGCAGTGTTCCAGCGGTCGAACAGCCCGGCAATCTCGCGGTCCTTCACATTGACAGGCGCCTGGGCCACGTCCAGGTACACATAAGGGGCCGTGACGGCGGCCTGGGCAAGCGGTGCGCTCAGGGCAAACAGCAGGGCGAGGGCGGCGGTTCTGGATTTCATTGCGATGCTCCGGTGGTGTTCGTTGAGCCCACTTTGCCAAGCCGCCCGCCTCCCGCCATCGGCCAACCGGAGTCATTTGCCTATGCCATCTGGCAGATGGCGCACAGGGTGCCGGACGCGGTCTAATAGCCGCCTCGCGCCCCTGAGCATTCAACATGCACAACACGCCTCACGACCCCGCCAGCGCGCTAGCCATGCGTGCGCACTTCAGGCAGTCGCAAAGCCGCACCGCGCGCCTGCGCCTGCTGGTCGACACCGGACAGGAACTGGCTCACCTGGCCCCCGCCGCCATGCGCGAACGCGTGCTGGAACGGGCCTGCGGGTTTCTGGCGATGGACCACGGGCTGCTGCAGGAATGGGACACCAAGGGCGTCGCCCACACCAGCGCCCGCCAGGGCAACCCGGCCCACCTCGCCCGCCTGGCGACCCTCGCCGACCGCAGCCGGCGCACACCGTACTGGCAGGAACTGCCCGGCGAGGCGCTGCCCAGCGTGCTGCACGTACCGCTGCGCGGCAGCGACGGCGGCACCTTTGGCGTGCTGGTGCTGGGCAACAGCGTGAGCCTGCGCGCGCCGGACCATGAAGACGCTGAATCCCTGCAATTGCTTGCCACGCTGCTGGCCGCGCACCTGGAAAACGACCGCCTGCTGACCACCCTCAAGGGCCGCGACAAACACCTCTCCGAGCTGGTCAACCGGTTGCTGCATGCCCAGGAAGATGAGCGCAAACGCGTGGCCTACGACTTGCACGACGGCCTGGCGCAAACCCTCGCCGGCCTGCACCAGCGCCTGCAAGGGTTCGCCGGCCGCTGCCCGCCGTTGCCCGACGCCCTGGCCGCCGACCTGCAGGCTATCCTGACCCTGGCACAGCACTCGGTCGGTGAAGGCCGGCAACTGATCGCCGGCCTGCGGCCCGTGGTGCTCGACGACTTCGGCCTGTTCAAGGCTCTGGACAAGGAAGCTGACCGTCTGCGCGATGCCGGTGTGCGCGTGGTCTGGCAGGTGCACTGCGACGCGCGCCTGCCCAGCCAGGTGGAGATCGCCCTGTTTCGCATCGGCCAGGAGGCGATCAACAATGTGCTCAAGCACGCGCAGGCCAGCCAGGTGCAACTGGCCCTTGAACTGCGCGACGGCGAGGCCGCACTGCGGGTGGACGACAACGGCCGGGGCTTTGCCGCCGGGCAGCCACGCGATGACGCGCAGCACCTGGGCCTTGCCACCATGCAGGAGCGCGCCAGTCTGCTGGGCGGACGCTTCAGTTGCGTCAGCGCGCTCGACGGCGGAACCCGCTTGCAGGCCAGCGTGCCTGCCCACTTCAACGGAACTTGCCCATGAGCGATGTACTGCGTCTGGTCCTCGCGGACGATCACGAAGTGACCCGCACCGGCTTTGTCGCCCTGCTGGCCGGCCACCCGCAATTCGAGGTGGTCGGGCAGGCGCGCGATGGCCAACAGGCCGTGGCGTTGTGCGAGCAACTGCTGCCGGACATCGTCATCCTCGATATCCGCATGCCGGTGCTTAACGGCCTTGGCGCGGCGCGCCTGCTGCAACAACGCCTGCCGGCCCTCAAGGTGGTGATGTTCACCATGGACGACAGCCCCGACCACCTGGAAGCGGCGATCAATGCCGGTGCCGTCGGCTACCTGCTCAAGGACGCCAGCCGTGACGAGGTGATCGCCGCCCTGCAGCAAGTGGCCGCCGGTGGCGAAGCGCTCAACAGCCTGGTCAGCACGCGCCTGCTGCGGCGCATGGCCGAGCGCAACGTCGGCGGCGCGGCGCCCATGGAACACCTCACGCCACGGGAGCGCCAGGTGCTGGGCCTGGTCGCCACGGGCATGAGCAACCGCGAAATCGGCGCACAGTTGGGGATTACCACCGGCACCGCCAAGGCCCATGTCGAGCGGGTAATCGGCAAGCTGGGCGCCGCTGACCGCACCCAGGCGGCGGTGCGCGGCATCGCCCTGGGCCTGGTGACCCAGGCATGAGGCGCTTGCAGGCGCAGCGTTGGGCCGACCTGCCGTTGCGCGGCAAGGCGCTGCTGGTGATTTCGCTGCCACTGGTGGTGCTGCTGCTGTCCCTGGTGTTGATCTACATCACCGAACGCCAAACGGCCCACGCCGAAGAGGACGTGCGTCGGGTGCTGCGCGTGCAGCGCGATATCCAGGCCGTGCACACCCTGCTGGCCGAAGCGGCGGGCAGCGTGCGCGGCTACCTGTTGACCCGCCGCGAGGACTTCCTGCCCAGCTACCGCACGGCCGGCCCGCAGATCGAATCGGCGCTGCACAGGCTCGACAGCAACGTGCGCGACCCGCGGGTGCGCGAGCAGCTCAACGCAATCAAGCCGCTGATCGCGCACAAGGTCGACGGCCTGGAAGCCATGCTCAACGACCGCGAGGCCACGGCGGAATCGATCAGCGCGATTCTGATCAGCAACAAGCACATCCTCGATGCGTTGCGCCAACACATCAGCACCATGCTCAGGCTGGAGGATTCGTTGCTGGCCGAACGCAGCAAGGCCGCGGCCGAAACCCGCGAGCGCCTGCTGCTGTCGACCTGGCTGGCGGCGGTCTGCGGCTTGTTCGGCGCCATCGTCGCGGTGCTGTTTCTGTCCAAGGGCATCGTCGCCCGGGTGCAGAACGTGCAACGCAACGCGCAGCGCCTGGCGCTGGGTCACCCGCTGCTGCCGCAACCGCCGGAACACGATGAAATCGGCCAGTTGGGCACGCGCCTGGTGGAGGCCGGCCTGCTGCTGTCGGAGCGCGAGCGCGCGCTGCGCGACAACGAAGAGCGCTTGCGGCTGATCATCGACGGGGTCAAGGACTACGGGATCTTCGCCCTCGACACGGCGGGCCACGTCACCAGTTGGAACAACGGCGCCGAGCGCATCAAGGGTTACACCGAACAGGAAATCATCGGCCAGCATTTCTCGGTGTTCTACCTGCCCGAGGAATGCCCGCAGCACCCGGCCATGGCATTGCGCGAAGCCACGCGCAACGGCGACTACACCGAAGAAGGCTGGCGCTGCCGCCAGGACGGCACGCACTTCTGGGCCAGCGTGGTGATCACCGCGCAGTACGACGGCACCGGTGCGCTGCGCGGCTTCTCGAAGATCACCCGCGACATCACCGACCGCCGCGCGGCGGAAATCGCCCTGCGCACCGCGCGCGAAGAGGCCGAACGCGCCAGTCGCGCCAAGAGCGAGTTTCTGTCGCGCATGAGCCACGAACTGCGCACCCCGCTCAACTCGATCCTGGGCTTTGCACAACTGCTGGAAATGGACGCACCGGCCGCGCAGAAAGCCAACGTCGGTCACATCCTGCGTGCCGGGCAACACCTGCTGACGCTGATCAATGAAGTGCTGGACATCGCCAAGATCGAGGCCGGGCGCCTGCCGCTCAACATCGAGCCATTGCCGTTGGCCGGAGTGCTGCAGGAGTGCCTGACGCTGGTGTCGCCGATGGCGGCGGACGCAGGCATCCAGTTGCAGCCACTGCCGGCGCTCGCCCCCGACCTGGGCATCGTCGCCGACCGCCAACGCCTTACCCAGGTGCTGCTCAACCTGCTGTCCAATGCGATCAAGTACAACCTGCGCCCCGGCCATGTGAGCATCGAGGTGACGCTGCACGGCCAACGCATCGGCGTGTCGGTGTGCGACACCGGCAAGGGCATTGCGGCCGGGCACCTTGGGCAACTGTTCAAGCCGTTCGAGCGTCTGGGCGCCGACCCCACCGTCGAAGGCAGCGGGCTGGGCCTGGCGCTGAGCAAGAGCCTGCTGGAGAAGATGGGCGGCACCCTGCAGGTGCACAGTCAGCCGGGCATCGGTTCGCGTTTTACCCTGGAGTTGCCGCTGGTACGGGTGCAGGAAACGCAACGTCCCGGCGCTGCCGTCAGCGATGCCCCGTTGGCCCGCCCTGCCCCCGGCACGCAGGCGATCCACGGCAAGGTGCTGTGTATCGAAGACAACCTCGCCAGCCTGGCGCTGATCGAAACCCTGTTGCAGCGCAGGCCGGGCATCAAGCTGCTGTCGAGCATGCAGGGCCAGCTCGGGCTGGACCTGGCCGCGCAGCATGCGCCCCAACTGATTCTGCTGGACGTATCGCTGCCCGACATCGACGGCCTGCAAGTGCTGCAACGCCTGCGCCGCGCGCCGCTGACCCGCGACACGCCGGTGCTGATGCTCACCGCCGATGCCAGCAACCTCACCCGCACAGCCTTGCAGCACACCGGCGCCACCGCCGTGCTGAACAAACCGATCAACGTGCCTGCGTTTCTCGCCCACCTCGACCAGTATTTTCCGGAGCCCGCGTGAACCTCGACCTGCGCATTCTGATTATCGACGACCAACGCCCCAACCTCGACCTGGTGGAGCAACTGCTGGCGCGCGAAGGCTTGACCAATGTGCTGAGCAGCACCGAGCCGCTGCGCACCCTGGAGCTGTTCAACAGCTTCGAGCCGGACCTGGTGATTCTCGACCTGCATATGCCGCAGTTCGACGGCTTTGCGGTGCTCGAACAGCTCAACCGGCGCATCCCCCACGGCGAGTACCTGCCGATCCTGGTGCTCACCGCCGACGCCACCCGCGACACGCGCCTGCGCGCCCTGGCCCTCGGCGCGCGGGATTTCATCAGCAAACCGCTGGACGCGCTGGAAACCATGCTGCGGGTGTGGAACCTCCTGGAAACCCGCGCGCTCTACAAAACCCTGCGCACCCTGGTGCCGGCCGAGCAGATTGCCTTGCTGCAACGCTCCTGAAACCGGCGGCCGGGTCACTCGATAAAGCGCTCCAGCGCAAACGGCGCCAGCACGGCAGGCAGCGTGCCCTGCACCACCCACTGCGCAATCGCCTCGCCAAACAGCGGCGCGAACTTGAAGCCATGCCCGCACAGCCCTGCGGCGATCAGCAGGCCGCCAATGCGCGGGTCGGCGCCGACGATGGGGTTACCGTCCGGCGTGCTGTCGAAGAATGACACGCGGTGCCCGACAGGTTGCGCGTCCAGCAGACGGCTCAGGCGTTGCGCGGCGCGGTCGCGGTGGGCCAACACGCTTGCATCGCTCAGGCTGCACTCGAAGGCGTCCGGGTCGATGGGCTGGCTTTCACTGGCGATCAATGAGCCGATAAAGTAGCGGCCCGGTGTGTCGGGGCGCAGGTAGAACCCGGCGTCGCGGTCGCAGTAGCCAGGCATGGGCGGATGCGCGCCGGGCGTCTGAACGATACCGACGGTTTGTCGGGTGGCATGGATCGGCAGCGGCGCCTGGCAGTCGGCGCCCAGTGGCGCAGCCCAGGGCCCGGCGGCGTTGACCACGCGGGCGCAGGCGATAAAACCGCGATCGGTGTGCACGCCAGTCACCCGCCCGCCATCGCAGACGATGCGCTGCACGGCCCGCCCCTCTTCGATGACCGCACCGAGGTCGCGCGCGCCCGCGGCAAAGCTCTGCGCGGTCTGGCGCGGGTCGCAATAGCCGGCGTCGGGTTCATACACCGCACCGGCCAGCGCATCGCTGTGCAGGTCGGCAATCAGGTCACGTGCGGCCGCCGGTGAAAGCCATGCCAGGCCGGGCAAGCGCGCCACATTGGCCTGGGTCGCGGCCTGCTCGCGCGGCGCAATGCCGGTGAGAAAACCGGTGCGCCGATAGCCGCAGGCGCCCGGATAGCGTTGCGCCCAATCGCGATATGCCTGCACCCCTTGCGCCGCCAACCGGCTCAGGGCGGGGTCGGCGTAATACTCACGCACGATCCCAGGCGACGCGCCGGACGCGCCGCTGGCGATAGCGCCCTTGTCGAGCAGCCGCACCGACACACCGGCCCGCGCCAGGTGCCAGGCCGCGCTGGTGCCGGTGGTGCCGCCGCCGATCACGATGACGTCGGCGGACTCATGCATGGGCGGGAGCGCCGTCGAGCACCACGCTGGCGGGCAGGCAGGGTGCGAGGCTGGCGGGCGACAACGGCTTGAAACGCGGGCGCGGCGCACTGTTCTCGCGAGGCGTCGAGGCGTTGTACAACCCCTGCAGGCTCGGCAGCCCGTCATGCCCCAGCCGCTGCCACAGGTAGGCGGCCACACGCGGCATGGTCGGTGCCGCCAGGTAGGCCAGGCCCTTGAGCCACAGGTAGGCATCGGCGCTGTCGGTCACGTCGAGCTCAGGGCACTGCATCCACTGGTGCAATACGCCCCAGGCGTCACGCACCGAGACCGCGTCCAGGCGGAACGCGAAGGCGAGGCGTTCGACGGCCGCGTCGAGGCTCGCGCGCAGCCCGGGCTCGATAACCTGCCGCTGCTGATCGAGGTGGGCCAGCGCCAGGTCGATGCGGCTGTCGAGTGCGCCCGCAAGCTCCACGTTGACCACCTCGATGAATGCTTCGATGGCGAAGTTGGTTTCGCCGTTTTCCGGGCTTTCGCGGCTGAGGAAGTAACGCACGCCGTCGCTGCTGGCCGGGGTGTGGTCGACGATGTCGGCCGCCCACACCACGTGCAGGCGGCTGGTGGAGAATTTCGCGCCTTGCAGGTTGTAGAAGTAGTTGGTGAGCACGTAGTCGAACGACCGGTGATCCTGCAACGCATCCATCACCGCCGCACTGCCGGCCAGCAGCAACACCGCATTGTCGATACCGAAGCTGACCAGCGTGGTCACTGCGCTGCTGCGCAGCATCGCGTGGCCGTGCTCAGGGGTTTGCTCCAGCGCGCGGTCGGCGCAGGTCAGCGCGTATTCCCAGCCGGACTCGAACAGCACCCGTGGGTTGCCGAAGCGGTCCGCGCTCCAGGCCACGCCCCAGTCACCGGGCGCGGTGAGGCGCACGCGGCCGTTTTCACGCTGCAAAAAGCGCGCGATCACCTCGATGATCGATGCCGGCGCGCCGCTGGCACTCATGCGGTGCAGCAACTGCTCGGGGTCGGCCACCTTGAGGAACAGGCTCTCGACCTCGACCCATTGCAGCGGGCTGTCGCCCATGCGTGGCTGCGGGTTGAGCATGCTTTCCGGGCGGAACAGCGCGCCACAGGCTTCACAAAAGTAGCCGCCGGCGCCGGCCTGGCAATACGGGCACTGACCCACCAGCCAGGCGCCGGCCATATAGCGCCGGGTGCCGGGGCAATACAGCACGCGCTCGGTCACGTTTTCGGTGACGCCCAGCGCCACCAGCCGCTCCACCGTGCGCTGGGCATTGGCGGCATGCTGGCGGGCATACGGGCCCTGCACCAGGTCGAGGAAGTCATCGACGTGCACGTCGAGGGCGCGCAGGTCATTGGCGATCCGGGCGTGGTAGTCGCGCACCACGGCTTCGGGCGCGCGCTGCTCCTGCAGGCCCTTCCACAACACGTAGGAGTCAAAGCCGTCCACCGCCGACACCACGTCAACGTGGTGACCCTGGCTGCGCAGGTAGCGCGCGAGCATGTCCATGCGCAGGTAGGGTCCGGCGATGTGGCCCAGGTGCAAGCGGCCGTTGGGCGTGGGCGGAATCGGCATCAGGAAGAAGGTTTGCGCGGGAGGGGCGGTCATCGGTTCAGTCCATCAAGGCGGCGGAAGGTGTGGCGGCGGCCGTGTCGGGCCAGTGCGTCACGAGCAGGTCGAGGGCTTCGCGGGCAATGCCGGGGGCCAGGCGGAAACCCGCACCGCTGCCGGCCCCGGCGAACACCAGGTGTTGCTCGGGGTGGTAGCTGACCCGCGACTCACCGCTGGGGCTGTAGCTGTCGCAGAACACCCGGCCACCACGGCAACGCGCCACCAGGTCGGGCAGGTAGCGCGCCAACGTGCGGGTGGCGACCTGCACGTCGTGGGCGTTGATTTCCAGCGCGTGTTTGCGCGGCGCCACGTCCCATTCGTCGCAGCGAAAGCTGAACAGCCACTGGTTACGCGCCGGCAACGGCATCAGGTAGGCGTCCGATTGCGGCAGGAACAGCGCGGCGGCATCCGCCGGCGGCCGGCCGTCGATATGCAGGGCCACCACCTTCTTCACACGCAGGCCGTGTTCGGCCGCGACGGCGGCAAAGGGCGACTCATTGACCCACGGCCCGGTGGCCATCAGGGTGCGCTGCGCCTGCACGCGGGAGCCGTCGCTGAGACGCAGGCCGGTGCGGGTGATGGCCTCCACGCCGACCCCTTCGATGCACTGCACATTCGCACTGGCCAGGCTCTGGCTGATCAGCAGCCGTGCCACCAGCGGCGGCTCGTAGCTTTCCGCCGTGCCGCCGCTGGACAGGTGTTCGTCGGCGCCGAGGTGCAGCGCGGTACCCAGGCGTTCGCCGAGGGCCTGCAGCGACACATCGGCCGGCAGCACGGGCGCCTCGACCACGGCGCGCCGGATATCGGCAGTGAACCCGTGATGGGCCAGCCAGTACACCGGCGCCTGGGTGGTGCGCAGGCCCAGCCGGTCACGCAAGGCGCGATACAGCCCGGCGCTCTCCCCGGCCAGGCGCCGCTCGCGCTCGGACTTGCCGGTGGCCAGCAGCACGCCCGCCGAATGCGCGGTGGCGCCGTCGCCGATGCGGAAGCGGTCGATCAGCAGGATCCGCCAGTGCGGGTAGCGCTGCACGGCGTGGTGCAGGGCCCAGGCACCGATAATGCCGCCGCCGACAATCACCAGGTCGAAATCGGCCTGCCGGCTCATGCCCACCACACCGAAAACACCTGGGCCTGGGTGGTGCTGTTATTGCGCACAAAATGCGGGCGCCACGGCTCGAAATACACGCTGCCGCCATTTTTGACCGCGTGCCAGGTGCCGTCGTAATACACCTCCAGATCGGCGCCGCTGATAAACCAGATTTCGTTCACCGCGTGTTTGTCTTCTTCGGTACCGCAGCCGGGCTCGATGGTGAAGCGCGAGGACTGGATCGGCGCATTGGTCAGCCGGCCGGAAAAGTGGTGCAGGTACAGGTGCACGCCTTGCAGCGCAACGGGTTCCTCGGTTTCGCGAATCACCGGGGCGTTGCCGTTGGGGGGCAGTGTGATGGGTTCCATGACGGGACTCCTGGGTCTAGTTGGCGACGGCGGCGAGGCGATCGAAGCGCCCATCGCTGACGTCGTCGAAGGCAGCGCTGGCGCCCCACTGGACGCAGGCTTCAGGCTCGTCCAGGTCGTAGAGGGGCTGGCCGCTGACACTGTTGATGATGTGCGCGCAACGCCAGGGGATCAGGCCCAGGTTGGGGTCGGCGATGCCTTTCTGGCTGCGCGCGGCGTTTTGCACATAGAGCGCCGAACCCTGCGGGCCGTCCCATTGCACCGAGTAGTCCGGGTTGAACACGTACTCGTCGTTGCGCCGCGTGATGCGCGGTTCGAGCGCCTCCAGGCACGCCGGCATCTGGTAGGCGTAGCCGGTGCACAGCACGGCGATGTCGGCGCTCAGTTCCTCGCGGGCCTGGCTGTGCCCGTGCAGCAGCGCCAGGCTCCAGTGCTGCGCGCGGGGCTGCACGGCCGTCAGCTCGCGGCCTGGCAGCAGACGGATGTGACAGGGGTGATGCAGCACATGCTTGAGTTCGTACAGACGCCGATAGATCGACTGCAACAGCGATTGCGAGATACCGTCGCTGGCCAGCTTTTGCTCGGCCAGCAGCGGTTGGCGCACGGCCTCGGGCTGGGCGAAGAAATGGTCGCTGTACTGCGGGGTGTACAGCTCGTTGGTAAACGGTGATTCGTCCAGCGGCGCGAAATTCCAGCGCCGCGACACCCAGGTCACGCTGGCCGGCAGTGCGCTGGTGTCGGACAGCAGGTGCTGGATGATCTCGGCGCCGGTCTGGCCGCCGCCAATCACCACCACGCGTTTGTCCTTGAGCGAACGCTTGCGGGTCATGTATTGCGAGGCATGAAACAGCGTCTCGCCCAGGTGCGCCTGCGCAAACGCCGGCACCGATGGTTGTTGGCCGGTGCCCAGCACCAGGTTGCGCGCCGGCTGCATCCAGGTATCGCCCTTGAGCATGAACAGGCCGTTGTCGAAGGTCACCGAACGCACGTCACGATTGAAGTGCAGGTTGGGCAACTGGCTGCACGCCCAGCGGTAGTACTGGTTGAATTCGCGGCGCAGCACCTGATCGAAATTGGCGTTGATAAAACTCAGCAGCTGTTTTTTCTTCGACAGGTAGGCCAGAAAAGACAGTGGGTTGGAGGGGTCGACCAGGCTGACCAGGTCCTTGAGGTAGTGCACCTGCAACCTGGCCTCGGGCACCATCATGCCCGCATGCCACTGGAACTCGCTGCTGCGCTCGAAGAAGGCCGAGCTGATGCCCGCATGGGGCCGGGCCAGTGCCGCCAGGCTCAGGTTGGCCGGACCGATGCCGATTCCCGCCATGTCTACCACTGCGGCTGCAGAGAGCACACTCATGATCACTATCCCTAATTGATGATGGTTTCAGATGCAGCAACGCCTCGCGATGATCACGAAGGCGCGCCGGGCGCTGGCTGTTACGGGTGGTGCTGTTACAGCGGGTGGCGCATCAACTTTCCACGGCCTGCACAATCGGGGCCTTGAGCATCAGGACACACAGCAGCATGGCCAGCAGCGACAAGCCGACCGCGACGCCGACCGCGACCTCAATGGCGTCGTCCAATGGCTGAACCGAGGTGAGCAACGCGCCGAAGATCGCCACGCCAAAGGCCGAGCCGCTTTGCCGGCTGGCGTTCAGGGTGCCGGCGGCGACGCCGGCCTTGGCGCGGTCGACCACGCTCATCAGTACGGCGGTGGCAGCCGGGGTGATGATTCCCGCGCCAAAACCCACCGCCGGGTAGCACAGCGCGATACGCCAGTACGGCGCGTCACCGGCCAGGGCGAACAGGCCGATAAAGCCCAGGGTGTACAAGCCGAAACCCGCCACCAGCACGGCGCGTGGGCCGTAGGCACGGGTCAGGCGACCGCAGGTGAAACTGCCGAGGGTGACCATGGCGGTCAGCGGCAGAAAGGCCAGCCCGGTTTCCAGCGGTGACCAGCCGCGATGAGTCTGGAAATACAGGCTCAGCAGGAAGAACAGCCCGTAGAACACCAGGGCCGAGGCCATCGACAGGAAGGTCGCGCCGGAAAAGGTCGGATTACGGAAATACTGCAGCGGCAGCATCGGGTCCTTGTGGCGGCTTTCGGTGACCAGGAACACACACCAGGCAATGCACGCGACGAACACGCCCGCATAGACCCATTCGGAACTCCAGCCCAGCCTGGCGCCCTCGATCAACACGGCCACCGACGAGCCCAGCGCGATAATCGCCGCGATTTGCCCGGTAACGTCCAGGTGTCGGTTGGGCGCCAGTGGCGCGGCGTGCGGGATGCGTGAGGTGAGCCATACGCCGATCAACGCAATCGGCACGTTGATCAGGAAAATGCTGCGCCAGCCGAACAGTTCGATCAGCACCCCGCCCACCAAAGGCCCGGCGGCCATGGCGATGCCGCCGCAGCCGGCCCACACGCCGATGGCACTGGCGCGCTGATGGGACTGCGGGTAGGCGCTGTTGATCAGCATCAACGAGCACGGCACCAGTAACGCCGCGCCCAGCCCTTGCAGCACGCGGGCGCCGACCAGTTCCGGGAGGTCGGTGGCCAGGCCGCACAGCGCGGACGCCAGGGCAAACAGGCCAAGGCCCAGGGCATAGATTTTTTTTGCGCCGAAGCGGTCGCCGAGCAGGCCGCCGGTGAGCAGCAGGCTGGCGAATGTGAGGGTGTAGGCGTTGATCACCCATTGCAGCCCGGTGATGTCCGAACCAAAGGTGGTGGAGATGGATTCCAGCGCCACGTTGACGATCGAGGTGTCGAGGATGACGACCACGTAACTGAGGCTGGTGGCGATCAGTACCTGTCGTTGATAGCGCGTGCTGAGTTCCATGACTGCGTGTTTCCTTAACGACAAGATTGCGGCGTGACTCATTGCGGCGTGACTATAAGCAGCTTTGTCCGATAAACGCTTCGAGGCGTGTCGAAGTGTTAGTGTTTGTGTCATTCTCGCCCTGATATCACCTGGCACAGCGCGGAGTTCAAGGGAATGACCCAACCTAAAATTTCATCCATCGCCTACCTGATCGCCGAACCGGTACGCGCCGTGATCCTGATCACCCTCGCCGACGGCAGTGCGCTGTCGGCCAGTGCCCTGGCCGATGCGGCGGGCGTGACACCGCAGACCGCCAGCTCGCACCTGGCCAAATTGCTCGACGGCGGCCTGCTCACCGTTGAAATCAAGGGCCGCAATCGCTTTTATCAGTTGGCCGGCCCCGACGTGTCCCATGTCCTCGAAAGCCTGGCCGCAGTGTCCCCGCAAACCAGTTCCTGGCGCAGCCTGCCCAACCGCGCGGCCCATGATCTGCGCTTCGCGCGCTGCTGCTACGACCATCTGGCGGGTCAGGTCGGTGTGGCCGTGACCCAGGGCATGCTGGAGCGCGGTTATATCCTGGAGCGCAACGAGCGCGAATACGTGCTGAGCCTGCGCGGCATCGAGTGGCTGCAATCGCTGAACCCGGAAAGCGGTGAACCGTGCTTTCAGGACCACGTGCAAGCGTGGCGCTGCCTGGACTGGACCGAGCGCGAGCACCATATCGCCGGCCCGCTCGGCAGCCATCTGCTGGACACCTTTACCCAGTTGGGCTGGCTGCGCCGGCAGGCGGGCAGCCGTGCCGTGTTTGTCACCGTGGCCGGCTGGCGTGCGTTCAAGACCCACCTGGGGATTGAGCACCTGCGCCATCTCGAAGCGCCGCTGCGCGTCTTGACCACGGCCTGATCCTCAAGCGGGCTGAGGACTGAACAGCCCTTCAATGTCCACGATCCGCCGCTCCTGCGCCGCCCCGCTCTGCTGCCAGGCTGGCAGGGCGTTGATGCGCGCGTACCAGGCCGCCACATGGGGATACTCGAGGAACGGCGCCTGGGTGCGCGGAATATGGCTCAGCGGCGCCGCCAGGTCGATATCGGCCAGGGTCAGGGCGTCGCCGACCATGAACGTCCGGGTGCGCAGATGCTCATCCAGCACCGCCGTGTAACGATGGATCGCGTGCAGCGCCTCGGCCACCAGTGCGGGGTTTTCGGCATTGCCCTTGAGACGCTCCATAAACCGCTGCTCGATCAGCACCGTGGGCCCGCGACGAAAATGCTCGGCGGCCCAGAACATCCACTTGAGGGTTTCGTACTTCGCCTTGCCCTGGGGCAGCAGTGCAGAACCGGCCTGCTCGGCCAGATAGATCATGATGGCCGAGGCTTCGAACAGCACCACATCGCCGTCAACGAACGTCGGGATGGTGCCGTTGGGGTTGAGGGCCAGGTACTCCGGCGTGCGGTTCTGGCCGCTGAACAGGTCGAGGAAGACGAATTCAACGTCCAGCCCCAGGCAAGCAGCGGTGGTCAGCACCCGCCGGGTGTTGCTTGAGCCTCGGTCGCCATACACTTTCATGCCACTGCCTCGTTTGTCTGTTCGTCGCTGAAGGCCGGGTGCTCGCTGAGCATCAGTGCCACCTCGGCAGCCTGGCGCACCGACTGGTACACCGAGTTGACCATCGGCGCCGCCAGGTAGGACGCCACGCCCAGCAGCCAGATGTTGTCCGGGCGGTCGGCACCCGGCAGGCTGACCTGCAATTGCGCAGAGACCGCCGGTGGCATGCAGGGGGTGCCGGCCGGCGCCTGTAATTCAAGGGCTTGGGGCGTGACATGGAACGGTTGTTTGTGAAAACCGCTGGCACACACCACGGCGTCGACCGCGTGGCTGTTGCCATGGTCGTCGTGGGCGATCCACCGGCCCTGCCACTCAAGCCGGGTGGGCACATGCGCGGCCAGTTGCAGGCGACCCTCGTCGATCCACTGCGACAGGGTGACGGCGGTTTGCAGGGGCACCGCGAACAGATAGCGCCCCACTGCTTCCCAGCAGTTTTGCAGCGCGGCCATGCGTACCGTCGCGGGCGCGGCGCGCAGTTTCAGGTCCGCCAGGTCCATGCAGTGCACCAGCAGGTTTTGCCAATCGGTCGCGCCACGGCTGGCCAGGGCGATTTCACCGCGCAGGCGTTGGGCCGGGTCGCGGCTGCGATCAATCTGCTCGCGCAGCGGACGCCCATTGATGGCCTTGGCCGCCTGGGCGAGCAGGCGCAGCAGATGCCAGTACAGCTTGGGACTTTCCAGGTTTAGCCGGGCAAATCGCGCTTCATCCAGGGCAACCGCACTGCGCCGTGGCGTGGCCGTGCGCACGCCCGGCAAGCGCCCGGAGGGTGACGCCATCAACACCTGGTGCCCCGCGCCGCACAGCAGCAATGCGCTGTCGACAGCGGACAGGCGGCTGCCGAGCACCAGCACCCGTGACCGGGCATTCAAGTGCTGCAACCAGGCGCCGGTGGGATAAGGCGTGGTGAAAATGCCCGGCGCGCCCACATGTGCCGCGACCTGCGGCGGCACACAGGGCGCCGCGCTGCCGGTGCACACCAGCACCGCAGCGGTGATGAGGTCGTCGCCATCGTCCAGCTGCAAGTGATAGCAACCGGGCCCAACCGGCTTGATACGCCGCACGGTTGCGCGCACGACTCGATGTGCGATGCCCCGTGCTTCGGCGAGGTCGCGGTATTGTGTATAACGCTGCTTGAGGTAGCCCGACACCCAGGCCCTGGGCACAAAACCGTCCTCACTGGCGGCAATGCCCTGGGCGTGCAGGTAACGCTGGAAGTCCTGCGGGTCATCGTCGAGCACCGACATCGTCTGCACCGAGGTGTTGCACAACAGCCCCTCCTCGGCGGTGGTGAAGGCGATCGAATCGGCGAGCCCCTGGGGATCGATCAGGTCGATACGCCGCGCCGTACCCAGGCGCACCAGCGCAATAAAGGCCGCAACGCCGGTGACCGAGGCGCCGATGATGGCGACCGCACGACTGAAGCTCACAACGCCCGCGCCAGCAAACGCACGCCGTACCAGCCCCAGTACACACGGTGGTAGGTGATCAGGCCGTTTTCGATTTCCATCATTTCCATCAAATCGACCTGCTCGCCCTTGGGCGTCTTGCGCGGGTATTCCCAGGTCAGGTTGCGCCCGTTGATAAAAGCCTTGTCGCTGCGATACCACTCGGCGAGGTCGCTGGGGAACTTGCGTTTGCTGTCTTCCATGAAGCGCTGGATGGTGGCGCGGCCTTGCAGCACGCCGCTGCCGTGATCGGGGTAGATGGCCAGCACCAGCGGCGTTTCGAATACTGCGTTTTCGGCATAGAGCGCCGCGGTGGCGGCCAGATCGCCGGCACAGACGGTGGTGTGCCAGGATTCGTAGATATCCAGCAGGCCAGGGTCGATGGACGAGGTCATGGCGGTTTCCTTGGGTGGCAGCGCTGGGCTGAGAGAGCCTGTGACTATAGGGAATGGCTGAGGGGGGATGCTTCGGGCTGGGTCGAAGTGTCTGACGGGGCGCTTGAGATCAAAAGCCAAAGCAAAGGCAGGTGCAACTCGCCGATCCACGTCTCTGTGGGAGCTGGCGTGCCTGTTTGCTTATATCATTCCGAATGATAGTCACCTTCGCCTCATTCGATTCGTGACATACCCTCACCCCGCGCATGATCCGCCCATCTCAAATACATTGGCGGATGCACCTCATGGAACAGTCACTCAAACACTTGCGCTTCCCCCTGGCGATATTGGCCGTGGTGGTGATGAGCGCCTGCGGCAAGACCCCCGATCAGGCCGCCGCCATGCCTCCGGCGAAAGTCAGCGTGGCCAAGGTGCTGGAACAACCGGTCAATGAGTGGGACGAATTCACCGGCCGTCTCGAAGCCCCGGAAACCGTGCAGATTCGTCCCCGGGTCTCTGGCCAGATTGATCAAGTCGCTTTTACCGAAGGCGCTTTGGTCAAGAAAGGCGACCTGCTGTTCCAGATCGACCCCCGCCCGTTCCAGGCGCAAGTGCGTCAGCTTGAAGCCCAGTTGCAACAGACGAAGGCCGCCGCCACCCGCAGCGATAACGAAGCCCAGCGCGGTGACCGTCTGCGCCAGAGCAACGCGATTTCCGCCGAACTGGCCGACTCGCGCACCACTGCCGCCCAGGAAGCCCGCGCCGCCGTTGCCGGGATCCAGGCGCAGTTGGACCTGGCCAAACTGAACCTGAGCTTTACCCGCGTGACCTCGCCGATCAGCGGGCGGGTCAGCCGCGCGCAGATCACCGCCGGCAACCTCGTGACGGCCGATACCACCGCACTGACCAGCGTGGTCTCCACCGACAAGGTGTACGCCTACTTCGACGCCGACGAGCGCGTGTACCTCAAGTACACCGAGCTGGCGCGCCAGGGCCGTCGTGGCGCGAGCACCCCGGTGTACCTGGGCCTGTCCAATGAAACCGGCAACCCGCACCTGGGCCAGATGAACTTCGTCGACAACCAGGTCAACCCGGCCACCGGCACCATTCGCGGGCGTGCCGTGTTCGATAACAGCAAGGGCGAATACACCCCTGGCCTGTATGCCCGCCTCAAGCTGGTGGGCAGCGGCACCTATTCGGCCGTGCTGATCAATGACGAGGCCGTGGGCACCGACCTTGGCAAGAAGTTCGTGCTGGTGATGGAAGGCGACAAGCCGGCTTACCGCGCGGTGGAACTGGGGCCGAAGATCGAAGGCCTGCGCATCGTGCGCAACGGCCTGGGCAAGGACGACACCATTGTGGTCAAGGGTCTGCAGCGCGTGCGCCCGGGTACACCGGTTTCCCCGGAGACCATCCCGATGGCCAGCCAGGAAACCCTCGCCGCCCTCGCCCAACAACGACACGCGCTTGAAGCCAGCAACCTCGAACAGGTGGCGCCGGAAAAAACCGCGCCCAAGCTCGCCGCTGTCGCGACTCCACGCGGTTAAGGGATACGACTCAAGATGAATTTTTCCAAGTTCTTCATTTCGCGGCCGATCTTCGCAGCGGTACTGTCGCTGTTGATCCTGATCGCGGGTGCAATCTCGCTGTTTCAATTACCGATCAGCGAGTACCCGGAAGTGGTGCCACCCACCGTGGTGGTACGCGCCAACTTCCCCGGCGCCAACCCCAAGGTCATCGGCGAAACCGTGGCCGCGCCGCTGGAGCAGGCAATCACCGGCGTCGAGAACATGCTGTACATGTCCTCGCAATCCACCGCTGACGGCAAGCTGACCCTGACCATCACCTTCGCCCTGGGCACCGACCTGGACAACGCGCAGGTGCAGGTGCAGAACCGCGTGACGCGCACTCAGCCCAAACTGCCCGAGGAAGTGACGCGCATCGGTATCACCGTGGACAAGGCCTCCCCGGACCTGACCATGGTGGTGCACGTTACCTCGCCGGATCAGCGCTACGACATGCTCTACCTGTCCAACTACGCGATCCTCAATATCAAGGACGAGCTGGCCCGCCTCGGCGGCGTCGGCGATGTGCAACTGTTCGGCATGGGCGACTACTCCCTGCGTGTCTGGCTGGACCCGAACAAGACCGCCTCGCGCAACCTGACCGCCACCGATGTGGTGACGGCGATTCGCGAACAGAACCGCCAGGTGGCGGCCGGTGCCCTGGGCGCGCAGCCTGCGCCCACCGACACCAGCTTCCAGCTGTCGGTGAACACCCAGGGTCGCCTGGTGACGGAAGAAGAGTTCGAGAACATCGTGATCCGCGCCGGTGACAACGGCGAGATCACCCGTCTCAAGGACGTCGCACGGGTTGAACTGGGCTCCAGCCAATACGCCCTGCGCTCGCTGATCGACAACCAGCCGGCCGTGGCAATCCCGATCTTCCAGCGCCCTGGCTCCAACGCCATCGACATCTCCAACGAAGTGCGCGCCAAAATGGCGGAGCTGAAAAAGAGCTTCCCCGAAGGCATGGATTACCGCATCGCCTACGACCCGACGGTGTTCGTGCGCGGCTCCATCGAGGCGGTGGTGCACACCCTGTTCGAAGCATTGATTCTGGTTGTGCTGGTGGTGATCCTGTTCCTGCAGACCTGGCGCGCGTCGATCATCCCGCTGGTGGCGGTGCCGGTGTCGTTGATCGGGACCTTTGCGGTGATGCACCTGTTCGGCTTTTCGCTCAATGCGCTGTCGCTGTTCGGCCTGGTGTTGGCCATTGGTATCGTGGTGGACGATGCCATCGTGGTGGTGGAGAACGTCGAGCGTAATATCGAACTGGGGCTGGAACCCTTTCCGGCCACTGAAAAGGCCATGAGCGAAGTGACCGGCCCGATCATCGCCACCGCGCTGGTGCTGTGTGCGGTGTTCATTCCGGCGGCGTTCATCAGCGGCCTGACCGGGCAGTTCTACAAGCAGTTCGCCCTGACCATTGCGATTTCCACGGTGATTTCGGCGTTCAACTCGCTGACCCTGTCCCCTGCCCTGGCCGCCGTGTTGCTGCGCAGCCATGACGCGCCGAAGGACCGTTTCTCCAGGGTGCTCGACAAGCTGTTCGGCGGCTGGTTGTTCCGGCCGTTCAATCGCTTCTTCGAGAAAGCCAGCCACGGTTACGTCGGCACCGTACGCCGGGTGATTCGCGGCAGCGGTATCGCGTTGTTCCTGTACGCCGGGTTGATGGTGCTGACCTGGTTCGGCTTTGCCCACACCCCCACCGGTTTCGTGCCGGCCCAGGACAAGCAATACCTGGTGGCCTTCGCGCAATTGCCGGACGCCGCCAGCCTGGACCGCACTGAAGCGGTGATCAAGCGCATGTCCGACATCGCCTTGAAGCAGCCGGGCGTGGAAAGTGCCATCGCCTTCCCGGGCCTGTCGATCAACGGTTTTACCAACAGCCCGAACAACGGCATCGTGTTCGTGACCTTGAAGCCGTTCGATGAGCGCAAGGACGCGAGCCTGTCCGCCGGTGCGATTGCCGGTGCCTTGAACGGCCAGTACAGCGGCATCCAGGAAGCCTACATGGCGATCTTCCCGCCGCCGCCGGTGCAGGGTCTGGGCACCATCGGGGGCTTCCGTCTGCAAGTCGAAGACCGTGGCAACCTGGGCTACGACGAGCTGTACAAGGAAGTGCAGAACATCATTGCCAAGAGCCGTGGCGTGCCGGAGCTGTTTGGTCTGTTCACCAGCTACACGGTGAACGTGCCCCAGGTCGATGCCGCCATCGACCGTGAAAAGGCCAAGACCCACGGCGTGGCGATCAGCGACATCTTCGACACCCTGCAGATCTACCTGGGCTCGTTGTACGCCAACGACTTCAACCGCTTTGGCCGCACCTACCAGGTCAACGTGCAGGCTGAACAACCGTTCCGCCAGGACGAAGACCAGATCGGCCAGTTGAAAGTGCGCAACAACAAGGGCGAGATGATCCCGCTGGCGACCTTCATCAAGGTCAGCGACACCTCGGGGCCCGACCGCGTGATGCACTACAACGGCTTTATCACCGCAGAGATCAACGGCAACGCCGCACCGGGCTACAGCTCCGGCCAGGCTCAGGCGGCGATTGAAAAGCTGTTGAAGGATGAATTGCCCAATGGCATGACCTACGAGTGGACCGACCTGACCTATCAGCAGATTCTTTCGGGCAACACCGCGCTGTTCGTGTTCCCGCTCTGCGTGTTGCTGGCGTTCCTGGTGCTGGCCGCCCAGTACGAAAGCTGGAGCCTGCCGCTGGCGGTGATCCTGATCGTGCCGATGACCCTGCTGTCGGCGATCACCGGGGTGATCATCTCGGGCAGCGACAACAACATCTTTACCCAGATCGGTCTGATCGTACTGGTGGGCCTGGCGTGCAAGAACGCGATTCTGATCGTCGAGTTCGCCAAGGACAAACAGGCCGAGGGCCTTGACCCGCTGGCTGCGGTGCTCGAAGCCTGCCGCCTGCGTCTGCGGCCGATCCTGATGACCTCGTTCGCCTTCATCATGGGCGTGGTGCCACTGGTGCTGTCCAGCGGTGCGGGTGCCGAGATGCGCCATGCCATGGGTGTGGCGGTGTTCTCCGGGATGATCGGGGTGACCTTCTTCGGCCTGTTGCTGACGCCGGTGTTCTACGTACTGATCCGTCGCTATGTGGAGCGCAGCCAGGCGCGCAAAGCGGCCAGGGCCTTGAAGCTGGAGACACAGCCATGAGCGTGAAACTATTCCTGCCGAGCTTGCTGGTGCTGGCGCTCGCCGCCTGTGCCGTCGGCCCGGACTACAAAACCCAGACCCCGGAGGCGGCGAACATCACCGCCGCCGCGGATGCAAAACAATACGATCACGCCAAGTTCGAAGGTATCTGGTGGCAGCAGTTCGAGGACCCGACCCTCAATCAGTTGGTGACTCAGTCGCTGCAAGGCAACCGTGACCTGCGCGTGGCGTTTGCCCGTCTGCGTGCGGCCCGGGCGATTCGTGATGACGCCAGCAATGACGCCATGCCGACCATCACCAGCCGCGCCAGCAGTGATTTGGCCAAGGGGCAGATTCCTGGCCAGACCACCCGGCGGGTCAACAGCGAACGTTATGACCTGGGGCTGGACATGGCCTGGGAGCTGGACCTGTTCGGCCGCATCCAGCGCAACCTGGAAGCCAGCGACGCCGACCAGCAGGCAGCCGAGGCCGACCTGTACCAGTTGCAAGTGAGCATGATTGCCGAACTGGTGGATGCCTACGGCCAGTTGCGCGGTGCGCAACTGCGCGAACGCATTGCCCTGGACAATCTGAAGAACCAGCAGGACTCGCGCAGCATCACGGTGAGCCTGCGTGATGCCGGTGTGGGCGACCAGCTCGATGTGGAGCGCGCCGACGCACGCCTGGCCTCGGTGGAAGCCAGCGTGCCGCAACTGCAGGCCGAACAGGTGCGCGAGCGTAACCGCATCGCCACCCTGCTCGGCCAGCGCCCGGACAAGCTCAGCGTCGACCTGAGCCCCAAAGACCTGCCGGCGATTGCCAAGGCGCTGCCGATTGGCGACCCGGGGCAACTGCTGCAACGGCGTCCGGACATCCTCAGCGCCGAACGCAAGCTGGCCGCCGCCACCGCCCGCATTGGCGTGGCCAAGGCCGACCTGTTCCCACGGGTCAGCCTCAGCGGCTTCCTCGGTTTTACCGCCGGGCGCGGTTCGCAGATCGGCTCGGCGGCAGCCAACGCCTGGGCGCTTGGCCCAAGCATTACCTGGGCGGCGTTCGACCTGGGCAGCGTGCGTGCGCGCTTGCGCGGCGCGGATGCCGAGGCCGATGGCGCGCTGGCGACCTATGAGCAACAGGTGCTGCTGGCGCTGGAAGAATCGGAAAATGCTTTCAGTGATTACGGCAAACGCCAACAGCGGCTGCTGTCGTTGATCCGTCAGAGTGAGTCCAGCCGGGCCGCTGCCGATCTCGCGGCGATTCGTTATCGCGAAGGCACCGTGGACTTTTTGGTATTGCTTGATGCCCAACGGGAACGTCTGGCCGCCGAAGACGCCCAGGCTCAGGCCGAAGTGGATCTGTATCGCGCGATTGTAGCGATCTACAAGGCGCTGGGCGGCGGCTGGCAACCGGATACGGTCATCGCGAACGCGAAGTAATGTGAAGAGCTCCTTTGGTTGGTCGCATCCAGCCAATTTTAGCCCCGCGGCCCATTCGGTCACGGGGCTTTTTTTGGCTTTTGGGAAAGGAGCTACGGGACAAGTTATAACTTCTGTCAGACACTTCTCAAATTAAGCAATCAACTTAAAGTCGGCCATGAGCGGTCGATAACGGTATGTACGTTTAATTCCCGCGAGGCAACGCAGATGGACATGATGCTGACAATACCCAATACCCTGTCCAAGCAGTCGGATGGTTTTTTGATCAAGAACCCCACCAAGACGACTAACGTGTACACATTTACCGAGGCGTCCAAAGCTGCTGACGAATTGAAGTTGTGGAAACAGGAGCAGTTGACGGAGCTGAAGGCATTTCTGAAGGATTACGACATGACGTCGATCAGCACCGATGAACTTAAGGTGGTGGGGAGGCGGTTATATGAGAGTGGCGTAATCGACGTCAATGCTTTCGGTATTTTCATATCCGGGGACGGCGGGTTTGATGCGCAGGGTCGCCAGGCGAATACGCACGTCAAATATAATGCATTGGCCTTGTTCGATGAGCAACTGGAGGATTATCTCGCGTTTGTTAAAAGCAATCCAAATGTTGGTAGATCGCAAGGAATTCCTGAGTATATACAAGGCATGTTCGACGCTAACCGCGCAATTAATGCATTGGCATACTTCGTGAACTCTTCGAGAGAAGATCTGTCGGTTGATGAATATGCATGACGATCGCCTGCCACAGCGTGCTGGCGCTACAGCACACTGTGGCTTTCAGGCTGTCAGCGACCGTACCTGACTGTTCCTGAATAGGACTTAGGCGCCCCATCGGGGTTTATCAGTACCACACGATAAGTACCAAAGGGGCCTACCCACAGCGCGTTCGCCGACAATGGATTGCCCGCCACTATTTTCCACGCGGCCCCCACTGCTTGCTGAATATAAATCTGCGGCGCTCTACCTGCACCACCGGCGGAAACCATTGCAGATATATTTGCGTTTAAACAACCATTATCCCCGGTTATCGTGAAGGGTCCGAAAGCCGTGCCTTCGGTGTCAGGTGGTACAACGCCGGTATAACTTTCCGAGATATTTAAACACAGCGCCGACACCTCAACAGAAACCAACATCAACGCAGCAACAGACAATGCAATAAAACCTTTCATACGTTCACCCTGACAAGAGTAATGAGCTTGATGTTTACGGCGCATTACTCAGGGTTGGAACTGCACGTCTCAGCCACCGGGTAGGACCGTGACCAAAACTGTGCATGACTTTTTATTCGATGTAAGCCAGCCGCTTCCTAAAAACAGTAAGGACCGCTCTGTCATACTTAACAGAAGGACGTTGTCAGCAACGTCCTAGTCCCGCACTGGCACTACTTGCCAGGCATTATTTCGTTCAGGATCAAACTTCGATAATGGCCCGGATTTGATCCTGACCATTTACGAAAGGCTTTATAAAAGGAACTGGTGTCGGCAAACCCCAACCGGGCGGCAATCTCGGCAAAACTGATCTGCGGTTCGGCCAGCCATACGATGGCCAACTCTTTACGCACGTTGTCCTTGAGGCCCTGGTAGGTCTGCCCTTCTTCAGCCAGGCGCCGTCGCAGGGTGGAGGCGGAAACGCACAGCGAGGCCGCGAGGCCGTCGGTTTCCGGCCAGGTGTCAGCGGGCATCTGGCGCAGGTCGTGCTTGATGCGCGTGGCCAGGCTTTGCGGGTCGCGGTATTTGACCAGTATGTTGGCCGGCGCATGGGCGAGAAAACGCTGCAGCTCCTGTGGGCTGCGCTTGATCGGCAGATCGAGGCAATCGGCGGCGAAGATCATGCGCGTTCGCGGACGATTGAAGCGCAGATTGTCGGAAAACATCACCCGATAGTCGTCGCAGAAATCCGGCGGCGGGCAACGCAGTTCGATGGCCAGAATCGGGATGCGCCGCCCCGCCAGCCAGCAGGCCACGCCGTGCACGATCATCCAGTAGGTGAAATAGGTAAACGCTCGCCTGGGCTCGGGTTCAGGTTCGAGCAGCACCATTTCCGCCAGGCTCTGCTGGCGCACCAACTGCGCCGGCAGGCGTTCCAGCATCAACGACAGAAACCCAAGGCCTGTCTCCAGCCCTGCGGCAAGGCTGGGCTGTGCCATGCACGCCCGGCAGAGAAACGCCAGGCTGCCGGACTTGAGCTTGCGCGGGTCCATGCCAAAGAACTCATCGTCACTGCGCCGCGCGAGCAAACGCCACAGGCGCGCATAGGCCGTGGCGGGCACGCGGGCGAGCGGCTGCTCCAACAGCGCCGGGTCGATGCCGACCTTGCTCAGGGCCTCGAGCGTGACCGCGCCCGGCGCACAGCTCTGCAGCAGGGCCTCGCGCACAAGGTGGACAGAGATGGTGTCTTTTTCCGACATGGGCTGCGAGGCAATCCGATCACGCTGAAGATGGCGAGCATCATAAGGGCGCTTGCGCTTTGCCACCACCGTTCAGCCGAGGTTCAGCAAACGTCAATATTTCCTGTTTAGCAATGAGTATCATTATGTTACAACTTAGCACCCTATCTAATTACCCTGTGGTGCCGAATGCTTGTCCCCTTTCTCATCATGCTGCGCGAGGGCATCGAGGCCGCGTTGATCGTTGGCATCATCGCCAGTTACCTGCAGCAAACCGGCCGTGGCCAGTGGATGCCTGCGGTATGGATCGGGGTGTTCCTCGCCGCTGCACTGGCTTTGCTGGTAGGTGGCGGCCTGGAATTGATCAGCGCGGAATTTCCGCAAAAGCAGCAGGAATTGTTCGAAGGCATCGTCGGA
Organism: Pseudomonas trivialis; assembly: GCF_001439805.1. Classification (GTDB taxonomy): domain Bacteria; phylum Pseudomonadota; class Gammaproteobacteria; order Pseudomonadales; family Pseudomonadaceae; genus Aquipseudomonas; species Aquipseudomonas trivialis. The sequence continues at coordinate 138,204 of NZ_JYLK01000010.1, forward strand.
CTGGTGGCCGTGGTCATCCTTAGCTCGATGGTGTTCTGGATGCGCAAGGTGGCGCGTTCGATCAAGCACTCGCTGCACGCCTCCCTTGATCACGCCCTGGCAGGTTCCCGGCACCAGGTTACGGCTTTGATCCTGATGGTGTTTTTCGCCGTGGCCCGTGAAGGCCTGGAAACCGTGTTTTTCCTGCTGGCGGTGTTCCAGCAGAGCGAAGGTCCTGGCGCGCCGATCGGTGCGCTGCTCGGCCTGATCCTGGCGATCATCGTTGGATTCCTCATCTACAGCGGCAGCATGCGCCTGAACCTCGGCGCGTTCTTCCGTTGGACCGGCCTGTTCATCCTGGTGGTGGCCGCCGGCATTCTCGCCAACTCGGTGCAGGCCCTGCATGAAGCCGGTGTGTGGAACCACCTGCAAACCGTGCTGTTCGATTTCAGCAGCGCGCTGCCAATGGACAGCCCGCTGGGCTCGGTACTGGCCGGGATGTTCGGCTACCAGGAAGCGCCGACCGTGAGCACCCTCGGCGCTTACCTGATTTACCTGGTGATGGCGCTGGTGATGTTTTTCCTGCCCGCATCGCCCGCTGCGCCTGTCGCCCAACCTTCTTCCGCTTCCAGTCAGTAAGGACCGTCTCTTGTCCAGCCCAACGCCTCAACCCGCTCCGCCGTCCCGCGCCCTGCGCTGGGCCGTGGCGGGCTCGGTGGTCGTGATGATCGCCGCCGGTGGTTTGTTTTACTACGCCTCACAATTGGCCGCGAGTAAACGCCAGGCCAACCACAATGAGATCACCGTGACCATCCACGGGCATGCCTGCGAGCCCAACGCGCTGACCGTACCGGCCGGCCATGCAAGCTTCCGGATCGTCAACCGTTCGGATCGCGCCGTGGAGTGGGAAATCCTCGACGGCGTGCTGGTGGTCGAGGAGCGCGAGAACATTGCACCGGGCCTGAGCCAGGTGATCAACGCCAACCTGCAGCCCGGCGACTACGCGATCACCTGCGGGCTGCTGAGCAACCCGCGCGGCACCCTGCGGGTGACGCCGACTGCACAGTCCGACGCCCAGGCCAAGGCCAAGCCGTCGATGGTGGCGTTTATCGGACCGCTGTCGGAATTTCGCGTGTACCTGAGCGCCCAGGGCAGTGCGCTGGTCAAGGCAACAGGTGCACTGCGGCACGCGATAGAGGCCGGCGACCTGGCCCAGGCACAGGCGTTGTATGTGCCGGCGCGTGAGGCCTACCAGCGCCTGGCGCCCGCCGCTCAACGCCTGGCCGAACTGGACAATGCGATCAATGCGCGCGCCGACTACTTTGAACAGCGCGAGCAGGATCCGGCCTTCAGCGGCTTCCATCGCCTGGAGTACGGCCTGTTCCAGCAGCGCAGCCTTGATGGCTTGACCCCGATTGCCCAGCGCCTGGTCAACGACGTCACCACCCTCAAGCAACAATTGCTGGCCCAGTCCCTGCCGCCGGAGCAACTGGTGGGCAGTGTGGTGCGCAACCTCAACAGCCTGGCCGATGTACGCGCGGCCAGCGGTGAAGAGGAACGCTACAGCCATATCGACCTTAACGGGTTTGCCGCCAACCTTCAGGTTGCGCACAAAGTGGTGGACCTGATGCGACCACTGCTGAACAAGTCCGCCGCCGACCTGTTGCCCACCATCGACAGCACCCTCGCCGCCTTCGACAGCGAACTCCAGGGGTTCAAGGTGGATGGCGGTTTCGCCCGCTACGACAGCATCACCGCCGATCAGCGCAAGCAGATCGCCGACAAGGCCAAGGCACTGGCCGCCGCACTCGATGGAATCGACCCCGCCCTTGGCCTTTCCGGCCTGCAGTGAGACGAACACATAGATGAGTGATTCAGAGCAGTTTTGCGCACAACGCCGCCGTGTCCTGCTGGGCATGGCCGCCACCGGCGCCGCGATTGCCGGCAGCAGCCTGAGCTGCCCGGCGATGGCCGCCGCGGCCGAACAGGTCACCAGCGCACCGCGCAGTGACAAGACCCGGGACCACCACGATTTTTTCGGCACGCACCAGAGCGGCATCGTCACCCCCCGCCCGGCCTGCGGCATGCTGGTGGCATTCGACGTATTGGCCAGCGACCGCGAAGACCTGGAGCGGCTGTTCCGCACGCTCAACGAGCGCATCAGCTTTTTGATGACCGGCGGCACCGTGCCCCAGGTCGACCCGAAGCTGCCGCCCACCGATTCCGGCATCCTTGGGCCGGTGGTGACGCCGGACAATCTGACGGTCACGGTGTCGGTCGGCGAGTCGTTGTTCGATGAGCGCTTCGGCCTTGCCGCGGTCAAGCCCAAGCGGCTGAGCCGCATGGTCGGTTTCCCCAACGATGCGCTGGAGCCGGCGCAGTGCCACGGCGACCTGAGCCTGCAATTCTGCGCCAACACCACCGACACCAATATCCATGCCCTGCGCGACATCGTGAAAAACCTGCCCGACCTGCTGCTGGTGCGCTGGAAACAGGAAGGCAGCGTGCCGCCCCAGGCACCGACCAAACCCGGCGAACCGGCGCAGAGCGCGCGTAACTTCCTCGGTTTTCGCGATGGTTCGGCCAATCCGGATTCCAACAATGCCAAGACCATGGACCAGATCGTCTGGGTCCAGCCCGGCAGCGATGAACCGGCCTGGGCCGCCCATGGCAGCTACCAGGCGGTGCGCATCATTCGCAACTTCGTCGAACGCTGGGACCGCACCCCGTTGCAGGAACAGGAAAGCATCATCGGCCGCGTCAAACCCAGCGGTGCACCCATGGGGGGCCACAGCGAATCCCAGGTGCCGGACTACAGCAAGGACCCGGAAGGCAAGCTGACCAAGCTCGATGCGCACATCCGCCTGGCCAACCCGCGCACGCCGCAGACCCAGGCCAACCTGATCCTGCGCCGGCCGTTCAACTACTCCAACGGTGTCAACAAGAACGGTCAGCTGGACATGGGGTTGCTGTTCATCTGCTACCAGGCTGACCTGGAGAAAGGCTTTATCAGCGTGCAGACCCGGCTCAATGGCGAGCCGCTGGAGGAGTACCTCAAGCCGGTGGGCGGCGGGTATTTCTTCACCCTGCCGGGCGTTACCGGGCCCAGGGACTTTATCGGACGCACGCTGCTGGCGGCCACGCCCCCTCAAACCACTGCCACTACCTAAAAAACCGGAGCGTCCCATGAAGAAGTCGATTATTGCGTTGTCGTTGCTGATGACCCTCTCGCCGCTGAGCGCATTTGCCGCCACCGCGCCGCTGGACCTGGTCGGTCCGGTGTCGGACTACAAGCTCTACGTCACCGAAGAAATCGCCGAGCTGGTCACTCAAACACAGGCATTCACCGCTGCGATCAACCAGGGCGACCTGGCCACGGCGAAAAAACTCTACGCACCGACCCGTGTGCACTACGAGTCCATCGAGCCGATTGCCGAACTGTTCAGCGACCTGGATGCGTCCATCGACTCACGTGTCGACGACCACGAAAAAGGCGTGACCGCCGAAGACTTCACCGGCTTTCACCGCATCGAATACGCGCTGTTCTCGCAGAACAGCACCCAGGGCCTGGAAGCGCTGACCGCCAAGCTCAACACCGATGTCAATGACCTGAAAACCCGCGTCGACGGCCTGACCTTCCCGCCGGAAAAAGTCGTCGGCGGCGCCGCCGCGCTGCTCGAAGAAGTCGCCGCGACCAAGATCTCCGGTGAGGAAGACCGCTACAGCCACACCGATCTGTACGACTTCCAGGGCAATATCGACGGCGCGAAGAAAATCGTCGACCTGTTCCGCGGCCAGATTGAGAAACAGGACAAGGCGTTCCTCGCCAAGGTCGACAAGAACTTCGCAACGGTGGACAAGATCCTCGCCAAATACAAAACCCTGGACGGTGGGTTCCAGACCTACGACAAGGTCAAGGAAAACGACCGCAAGGCCCTGGTGGGTCCGGTCAATACGTTGGCCGAAGACCTGTCGACCCTGCGTGGCAAGTTGGGTTTGAACTGATATGCCACGGAGTGTTCGGACCGCCTGTATGGGCGCCCGAACGCTTTGGGTGTGTTTGCCGGGCCACGCGTGGAAGTCAGATAACGGTGTTCCATCGGGCTTACCCGTTTCAGGGTTGAGCGCATACCAGGCACGTTGACCCTGGACGCTACGACGGCGGCACCCTGACGGGTACCGGCCTGGCCTCATTGGCGAGGCGCGGGTGCCGAATCCCATCCACCGGCCAACCAATAAGCCCTCAATTTCTCTTCAATCGTGATCAGGTGGGGCGAAGCCTTGCCGAGCAACGATGCACTTGGCGCCAGCCGCGATAGATTGAACACGCCCTTGACGGCGGCTTCTGTCAACTGCGCGTAACCATCCGCCGGATTCATGACCCCGTTTGTCAACAATGCCGACTCCTTGATGAAGTTGAACGCCCTGTCGCTGAAGCTTGCAACCGGCTTTGTCCAGGCCTTGCGCGGTGTCAGGGGCGCAACCGCACTTCCCAGCCGGCGAACTGCGCTACCCAACGGGTTGGGCGTAAGCGCCTTGGCCGTACGCAACAACGACCGCACCTGGCCTCCGGCTCCAATAAGGAGCCCGCCCACGTCCAATGTCAGGGCGAACAACCCACTGCCAATATTGCCGTCCGAAAACGCCTGATAAGCACCTAGAAAGGGGACGAGGCCCTTCAAAATAGCCTTGTCCCGGGCGAGCGCTTCGCGTTTTTTTTCCAGCGGCAAGGTACCTTCGGCCCTGAGCAGCATCTGCTCATCGCTTTCATACAAATTCTTGTCGGCAATCAGCGTCGCGATGCTGTGGGTCTTCGGCGATGCATACGTGTCAATCATGTCCGAGCGGGGTGCACCACCGGCCGCTTTAACGCCGCCAATGGGCTCGCCAATGCGTTCAACGATAACCTTGGACGACACGTTCGGCCTGGGCGTAGCACCTTTAAGGTAAGCGTCCAGGTCCAGGTTAAGTTTGAATCCGCCCGTAAAGGCCTTTACGTAGATACCATCCAAACCTAACGGACTGGGTTTACCTTTAAGCACATCGCCCTCTCTCAGTTGTTGAGGAAGGTCAGTGCGCTTGATGATTTTCCCATTGGCAAACACCTCGAAATAACACACCTGCTTGCCCAGTTCGACCCTCATCAATGTACCTTGCCGACCTCTCGCGGCTTGCACATCGGCGTCGGTCTGCGTGGCGGGCGGCAGCCCGGTCTCGCCGCGCACGGTAAACACAGTGACGACGCTCTGCGGGTGGTCAAGCAGTTGACGGTCGGCCAGGGGGAGTTTGGCAAACATGAGTTTGAGCTGAGTGGCGTAGGCAGTCTTGAGGGTCGCGCTGTGCGCATCGACGGCTTGTTCAAGCAGCGGCTTCAACGCGGGAAGTCTACGAATTCGTTCATCGAGTGCTGCGCGCTTCTCGGCGGGCGCGTCAACGGCGAGGTTCGTCTGAAAGGGAGTCGATCGATGCCTTGACAGCCTTTCAGGCATGTCACGCCTGAGTATCCATTTGCCTGGCATCAAGTCGCCGGTCATGTAGGTTTCGATGAGCGAACGTGCGCGAGGCTCGGAAATGGGCCTATTGCGTCGAGCATCGGCGTCGGCAAGCAGTACTTTCATCGTTTCCAGTTCGTTGCGCGTGATGCCCGGAAATACCTTGAGCAGTTCCCTGATGGCAATGGCCTTGCGCGCCGGTAGCTCTGCCACGGCGTTCAAGGCGTCGTTGACCTCCCGGCGTTGTTTGAAGAAGGCTGCGGAGGCAGTTTTGAGCGCCGATTCGGGATGCTCTCCCGCCACAGCAGCAGGGATGACCCCATTGAGCACTGCCCAGTCGAGCAGGATCCTCATGGCCGGCAGCTGAATCAGGGTAGCCTGCTCTTCGCTGGTGGCGGCCAGCGTGGTCAGATCGCTGATCTGCTGTTCGTTCATCATGCGGCTGGTACCTGGGCCCTTCAGTTCTGCCATGGCAGCACCCAGCCGCAGCTCCATCCAGGCAGGCGTGCCAATTCTGATTTCCTTGGGCACGTCCCTGATCAGCAACTCGGGCGCCCCCTGCGCAAGGCCGACCTGTGCCACCAGCACCGCAAGTTTCGGGTCAAGGCCCCGCTCAAGCTGCAGATGTCTCTCAAGGTCGCGCCGTACTGCGTTGAAGGTGCGCCCCATGTTGCTCGTTTGGTACAGTGCATAGCCCGCGATATAGCCGGGCCGGGGCGGTACGTTCACTCCTGCGTGCAAGGTGAGCGCAGCGAGCGCCAACTGTTGCCGCACGGCTTTGGGCACTGGTGACGCATGCCATTTCAACATGCGGGCAAAAGTGTCACCGTCGTTGAGAACCTCGCGGCTGTTCAGAAATTTTTCCAGGTGCTCCGCCGGATTCTGTTGCAGCAGTTCCAGCGATGTCTCTTCAAGGTAGTCGAAACCCCGCGGTCTCTGCCCACCCAGACGCCTGTCGGCCTCGGCCTTGAGGCTGGCTTTATCGCCTGCCGTCAATCTGACAGGAGACCACGGTTCTTCCAAAAGGTCGGAGTAATTCCCCAACGGCGGCGCCGGCGGCAACGCACTGCGCAACCATCGCACCACATTGCGCGTCTCGCCAACCGTGCGCGGTGAGCCCAGGCCCTTATGGTCCAGGAGTTGGCGGACGTCGTATGACGGCACCGAATAAAGCGCATGTCCCCGGGAATGACTCAGATCCATCAACCGCCGCAGCTCCAGGTCCAGCCCGCGATCCGCACTGATGACGCTTGTAAGATCCAGCCAATGCCCGTCCGGGAGCTGATGCTCGAATTTGCCTTCGGACAGCCGAAATGGCTGCCCCTCCCAGAAGAAGCCAGCTTTTTCCAGATGAGTGCGCAGCGCGGGCGATTCAGTCAATCGCTGAAGACTTGCCCGAACCCCATCATCACCCGCGACCAACGTTGAGCTGGCGGATGGCTGCGCCGCATGTTCGGACCAGTCCCAAGGCGCATCGTCAGGCGCATTGCCGATCTTGCGCTCCAGGTAATCGGCCAGGTAGGCGCGCTCATCCAGGTCACCGATCGTTTGCCGCACGTGCTCCAGACGGCTGCTGAGGCTCTGGTACTGTCCAGCGGGCATCACCAGCCCGCCGGTTTGCAGCTGAGCCATCACCGGTTTTCGGCCTTCGTAAGCGTCAAGCTGCGGCAATCCATACCCCTGCACGACGACTCCGACAGGCAGCCACGACTCCCCCTCTTCCAGGTAATACAGGCCCTCGTCCGCCGGGTCCAGCACCGCTGTGATCAAGCGCAGTTTCTCGCTGACCTGCCACCAGCCGGAATCGTCAGCGGTGCTGAAGGTCACGGCCGTGCGCACGCCGTCACGGTTGGCATAGCCGCTGATGCTATCCCTGTGCAGCTCAAGCCCTTGCGTTTCCAACCCTTTGCTTTTGATCCACGCCTGCAGGTCGGGCTGGGCCAGGACCTGGTGGTAAATGTCCAGAGCAGGCGCCAGGGACGTATCCTCAGGGATCTTTACAAGTGCATAACCGGTTTGCATCGAGCTGAGCAGGTACTTGCCAAAATCCGCATCCGCCCATGCACGATTCGGGTTCTCCGGCCGTGTAGACGGCAGGGTCCAGCGCGGTGGGGCTGGCGGAAGATTTTCGCTCAGCCCGCTGATGGCCGCGTAAACCTGCGCCGGCGTGCGGGGGGATCCCAGCCCGGCAAACGCCAGGTATTGCCGCGCATCGTATAGAGGCCTGGAGTACAGCGTATTGCCGATTGGCTTGCACATTTCCCGCAACTGGCTGAAGCCGGCCTTCAGGGTCTCTACGGCCTGTCTTTCGGTCGAACTGCCACCTGCACTGACCTTGCTGATCTCGTCCTGCAGAAAACGGTCCAGGGAAAACCATTGGCTACGCCGGTCGCGTATTTGCAGACTGCCATCGAACACCCTGTAGACCTGGTCCGCGCCGCCGTAGCCAAGTTTTTCAATGAATGCCTTGAACGCGGGCAGCGCAAGCCACCCGGCAAAGTGCTCGCGCGGTGCCTGGCTTTTTTGTGCCAGTGTCGAATCGGGCCCGACTTCTGCCACGCTATCACCCAGGCTGAGCATCAGGGTGTCATCGGCGCCTTTGACCAACTGCCAGAGCTGAGTCGCGAGGCTTGACCGAGCATCAATATCGCTGATTTTCTGTAGCAGCTGCGCGTACTGCTGACGCCACAGACTGCGCTTATCGTCGGTTATCGCCGGCCAGCCGGCGGTCTTGAGCAGTTCACCAAGGGACGCTTTTTGCTGATCGCTGTGGGGCGGTTCCACACCGTAGAAATTGAAGACTGTATCCAGATCCACGAAGCGCCCTTTTTGCGGCAGCAGTACCCCGGCGGAGTTGGGGGACAGTTTGTCCGCTGCCTCAGTCAACCTGGCGCCGACCTCGTTCCATCCTGACCCGTCAGTGGCGGTGAATCTGCATTTGACCTGCTTGCCTTTGATCAACACAGTGCCTTCCACACCCTCGCTGAACACGCGCACCGATGAGACATCCATGCCCATGGATTTTAACCAGGCCTGCACCTTTGGCTCCCGTGCGGCCTTGTTGAAGACATCAATGAAGGGCTGGATAGAGGCATTTCGAGGGAAGAGGTGGTCTTTGGACTTGCCGGTTATCAGCCACTCAATCAAGGCTTGCTGTAACCTTTCATCAGCCTTTTGCGTAAACCCTGGGGTTCCGAATTCTTCCAAGGCCGCAGGGCCAGTATTTGCGGCCCGACTCTCGCGCTTGTGGCGAGCGGCGGCAGGCTCAAACCGCGCCTGTCTCAGTTGCCCATCCTGTCGCCGTGGTGCGCCCGGAACCTCAGTCACCGTGCGAACGTCCCCAGACTGTGATCCTGCCTGAGAATGGTCAGGTTCGTTTTCAGCTCGGCTGACTGTAGATACGAATGAAGATGGGGCAGAACCCACTGATGCAAGTGTCGACATTTCAAGTTCTCTTCACGTTTGAACGCAAGAGCTCTCGTCCTTAAGAACCGTCAACAAAAAGCCTATGAGATAACCCATAGGACGCATGTAGGGGAGTTCTCAATACACCCGATGAAGGCGCCACCCTGTGAGGCTGCCCGCTACAGGATGCGGTAAAGCAACCGCTCGATCCGTACCCGACTGACCCGGCGCAGGAACTTGCCGACGGCCGCCGGATAATCCACCAGCGTCTGCAGGTGCTGATAGCCGTCGATACGCGTGGTGTGCTGGAAGATCTGCGCCAGCTCCTGGGCGCGCGGCGCCAGCCATTGGCCTTGCGGATCGTCGATCAACAGGGCGTTTTCCAGGTCGAGGCGAAAGGCCCGTGGGTTGAGGTTGTTGCCAGTGAGCAAGGTGTAGCGCTCATCCACCCACATGCCCTTGAGGTGGTAGCTGTTGTCACCGTGGTGCCACAGGTGCAGGTTCAACTGGCCGCTGTCGATCATCGGCTGATGGCGCTTGGCGAAACGGCGCAGGCTGATTTCATACAGGTACGGCAGCGCCGCAATCACTTTGAACGGCTCGCTGGGCGGGATGTAGAAGTCGTTGGCGGTCTTGTCGCCGACAATGATGTCGATTTTCACCCCCCGCGCCAGGGCCCGGTTGATTTCACGGGTCACCGGCAGCGGCAGGTTGAAGTACGGTGTGCAGATGGTCAGTTGCTGCTGGGCGCTGGCGATCAATTCGAGGATCACGCGGCTCAGGGGATTGTTTTTGCCCACCCCCAATAGCGGGCAGACCGACAAGTGACCGTTGGGCAACTGCCCGGCCGTGGTGTCATACGCGGCGTGTTTGAGACGGCTGCGCAGGTCGCCGATGTCATTGCGCAGGCTGCGGGTAGTCGGCGGGTTCGGCAGGTCCAGGCGGTGCACGGCCCTGGAGGCAACCAGGCCATGTTCCACCAGGTGCTGCATGGAGTCGGCCAGCGGCTGGCTGTGGATCAGGTGATAACGGTCGAAGCGGTACTTGTCGAACTTGTGCAGGTACACATTATTCAGGCTGGCACCGCTGTAGAGCACGCTGTCGTCGATCACGAAGCCCTTGAGGTGCAGCACGCCGAACAGCTCGCGGGTCTGCACCGGCACGCCGTACACCGGCACCTCACTCGCATGGGACTGGGTCATGGCCTGGTACCAGGCGCTGTTGCCCGGCTGTTTGCCGGCGCCGATCAAGCCGCGCTGGGCCCGCAGCGAGTCGACCACCACCACGATCTCAAGCTCGGGCCGCGCGGCCTTGGCGGCGTGCAGCGCGTCGTAGATCTCCTGCCCGGCTTCGTCCTGCTGCAAGTACAGCGCGACGATGTAGATGCGTCGGGTGGCCCGGGGGATTTTTTCCAGCAGGCAGTGCCGAAACGCCGCAGCGCCGGACAGCACCTCAATCGCATCGGTGGAGAGCGGAAAACCGCGCAGTTTGGGCAGCAGGGAGCGTTTGAAGAACGACGGCATAAGGCTCGCAATGGGTCGAATCCGAAGAGGCCCCGAGCTTACACCATGAGGCTGCCGAGGTCTCGAAAGCTGCGCTATCATCGGCGCCGTCACACACCCGTTAATCTGTCGCCGCCGCCAGGGGCGACGTTTGATCCTGAGGATTTGCCGATGTCATCCACGTCTGAAGCCCGCCCGCCGCTGCCGCCGTTTACCCGCGAGTCGGCCATCGAGAAAGTCCGTCTGGCCGAGGACGGCTGGAACTCGCGCGAGCCGCAGCGCGTATCCCTGGCCTATACCCTGGACACCCAGTGGCGCAACCGTACCGAATTCGCCAGCAACCGTGAAGAAGCCAGGCAGTTCCTTGCGCGCAAATGGGCCAGAGAACTCGAGTACCGGCTGATCAAGGAACTGTGGGCGTTCACCGATAACCGCATCGCCGTGCGTTATGCCTATGAGTGGCACGACGATTCGGGCAACTGGTTCCGCTCCTACGGGAATGAGAACTGGGAATTCGATGAAAACGGCCTGATGGCCAATCGGTTTGCCTGCATCAACGACCTGCCAATCAAGGAAAGCGAGCGCAAGTTCCATTGGCCCCTGGGCCGACGCCCGGATGATCATCCGGGGCTGTCCGAACTGGGCCTCTAGCATTCCGTCAACGGTGGAAGGGGCTGCACCCTCCCACGGTTGGCTGTGCTCGAATTCGTCAGTCCTCGTTCAAACCGACGCGATACAACACGCCATTGGCCTCATCGGTGAGCACATACAGGTAGCCATCGGGCCCCTGGCGCACGTCGCGGATGCGTGCTTTCAATTTCCCCAGCAGGCGCTCCTCATGCACCACCTTGTCGCCGTCGAACTGCAGGCGGATCAGCTCCTGAGTGGCCAGCGCGCCAATGAATACGTTGTGCTGCCACGGCTTGAAACGGTCGGCGTCATAGAACGCCATACCGCTGATACCCGGTGATTTTTCCCACACATGGTGCGGCGCCACCGTGCCCTCTACCGTCTTGCCCCTGGCCTCGGGGATCGGCGTCAGCGAATAATCGATACCGTGGGTTGCCAGCGGCCAACCATAGTTCTTGCCACGCTCAATGATGTTGATTTCATCGCCACCGCGCGGGCCGTGTTCGTTCTCCCAGATCGTACCGCTCCAGGGGTTCAGGGCCAGGCCCTGCGGATTGCGCTGGCCATAGGACCAGATCTCGGGACGCACGCCCGGCTGGCCCACGAACGGGTTATCGTCGGGCACCCGGCCGTCGGGGAAGATGCGCACCACCTTGCCCTGCAACTTGTCGAGGTCCTGAGCAGTGGGCCGGTCGTTGTTCTCGCCCAGGGTCACGAACAGATAACCGTCACGATCGAACGCCAGCCGCGAGCCAAAATGGTTGCCGGTGGACAGCTTGGGCTCCTGACGCAGAATTACCTTGAAGTCTTTCAACCCGCTCAAGTCTTCCGCCAGACGCCCGCGTCCTACCGCGGTGCCGGCCGTGCCACCCTTGCCGCCGCCTTCGGCATAAGACAGGTACACCATGCGGTCCTGCTTGAAGTCCGGCGAGAGCACCACATCAAGCAAACCGCCCTGCCCCTTGGCCCAGACCTCGGGCACGCCGCTCAGCGGCGCCGAAAGCTTGCCCTCGGGGCTGACAAACCGTAGATGGCCGGGACGCTCGGTCACCAGGAAACCTTGCTTGTCCGGCAAGAAGGCCACTGCCCACGGGTGATCGAGACCCTTGGCGACAGGCGTGGCGGTGACGCTGCCCTGTTCGCTGGGAAACTGTTGCTGATCAGCAGCGTATACCGCCGCGAAGGGGAGAAAAGTGGTTGCGCACAGCGCAGCAAGCAGCGTTTTGCGTAGAGACATAAGACACGGATCCTTAGCGACGGTTGCCGTTGGCATCATAGGAGGGGGCGTTGGTTTGGGTCGAAGGCCGGCTGGGCGCGGCCTCGCGCTGGGGGTAGCGGTTGCCGATGCCGCGGTTTTCCAGGGTCGGCGCAGGCGTGGTGGGGCCGGTCTGGCTGCCGCGCAGGGCCGGCGCATTGGGCTGGGTGCCCTGCATGCTGTTGGGGTTGGCCCGATGAATCGGCCCCTGATTGGCGTTGCTGTTGCCGGGCAGGTTCTGCGCCTGGGCCATGGAAACAAGCGTAAAGCCCAACGCGAGCGCTGCAAGGTGACGCACACAAGTGTTCATGACGAAGCCTCTCTGAGCGAGTGGTACCTGCTTTCGATAACACGCTACGCCCCGGGTTCGTATTTCGACACTAAATACTTCCTCATCAGGTGTAACACGATCTGTCCGCACATCCGCGTGGCGAAACTTTTGCCGGATCCGGCGAGTCACCAGAAGACCGTCAACTCACAAGGAGCCGCACTCATGCCAAGGTCAATCTGGAAAGGCGCCATCAGCTTCGGCCTGGTTCACATCCCGGTGTCGCTGGTCTCGGCGACCTCCTCTCAGGGCGTCGACTTCGACTGGCTGGACAAGCGCAGCATGGACCCGGTGGGCTACAAACGCATCAACAAGACCACCGGCAAGGAAGTCACCAAGGAACATATCGTCAAGGGTGTGGCCTATGAGAAGGGCCGCTATGTGGTATTGAGCGAAGAGGAAATCCGCTCGGCCCACCCCAAATCCACCCAGACCATCGAGATCATCGCGTTTGTCGCCAGCGATCAGATCCCTCTGCAGAATATCGACACGCCCTACTTCCTCGCGCCCGACAAACGCGGCGGCAAGGTCTACGCATTGCTGCGCGAGACGCTGAAAAAAACCGGCAAGGTCGCCCTGGCCAATGTGGTGTTGCACACCAAGCAGCACCTGGCGGCGCTGATGGCGCTCGATTCTGCGCTGGTGCTGGTGATGCTGCGCTGGCCTGCCGAGGTGCGCAGCCTGGACGAGCTGGAACTGGGCAGCGACGTGATCAAGCCCACCCTGGCCAAGGGCGAACTGGACATGGCCAAGCGCTTGGTGGAAGACATGAGCGCGGACTGGAAGCCGGAGGAATACCGCGACAGCTTTCAGGAGAAGATCATGGCGCTGGTGGAGAAGAAGGCCAAGGCGGGCAAGATCGAGGATGTGGAGAGCGCTGAAGGCGTTGAAGAGCGCAAGTCCGCCGATGTGATCGACCTGACCGAGCTGCTCAAGCGCAGCCTGGCGGGCAAGCCTGCGGCAAAAAAACCAGCGGTGAAAAAATCCGGTAAGAAGGCTTCCTGAGTCACTGTCCGTGGTCGTTCAGTTAAGCCGACGCAACGCTCAAAGCGATGCAGATCAAATGTGGGAGCGGCGGTTCGACTTGCCCGCGAAAGCGGTGGGTCAATCAACATCAATGTTTGCTGGACTACCGTCTTCGCAGGCAAGCCAGCGCCCACAAGGGATCTGCGTTTAACTGAGCGGCACCGGGGTAAGCAGGCTCGCCAAAGCGTGGCAGCCTGGCGCCGCTTCAGATCAACAGGAAAACAGCCGCCAGCGCGGCGAATATCGCCCACTTCTCCAGGTAGTAGCGCGTGCGGTTGCGCTTTTTCAGCTCTTTACCGCGCAGGCGGATCTTGTACAGGCGTGTAAACGCTCGGTTCAGCGCGCCGGTCTTGTCGCCAGCATCATTGGGCGAGCCCGCCGCCGCCATCACATTGCGGCTGAACCAGCGATTGAATGCCGCCGCCCAACGGTACTTCATCGGCCGCTCGATATCGCAGAACAGGATGATGCGGTTATGTTGAGTGGTGTTTTGCGCGTAGTGAATATAGGTCTCGTCGAACATCACCGGCTCGCCGTCACGCCAGTAATAACTCTCGCCATCCACATTGATGTAGCAGCCCGGGTCGTTGGGCGTATCCAGCCCCAGGTGGTAACGATAGGAACCGGCGTACGGATCGCGGTGGCGCACCAGCTTGGAGCCCGGCGGCAATTCGGCAAACATCGCCGCCTTGATCGAGCCGATACTCTGCACAAGCTCGGTGGTGCGCGGGCACAGCTTCATTGCCGACGGATGGCTGTCGCCGTACCACTTCAGGTAGAAGCGCTTCCAGCCGGACTTGAAGAATGAGTTGAAACCCACGTCGTTGTATTGGTCCGACCGTTTGATCTCCCCGGCACGCATCAGGTTCTGGCCTTCCTGGCGGATTTCCTCCCAGTGCTCCTGCAACGGGCTCAGGTCCGGGAAGTCACTGGGCGACAGGTACGGCCGGCTCGGCAGCCTTGAAAAAAGATAGAGAAAGCAGTTGATCGGCGCCAGGAAGGTGGAGTGATCACTCAATTGGCGACCCAGCTTGTGCCGCACCCGACCGCGCAGGTGGACATACGCAATGGAGACGACGTAGAGAACAACGATGGTGAGTTTCAAGGAATTCGTCACAAGTCAGTAGAGAACAGGCTGCTCCTGCGTGCCCACGACGGCCGAGGATGGATAAGCAGCACCTGATTTCACAATTTACAGACAGGCGATAATCAGCGATTTGAGGCAAACCGCTTTACGGCCATTGGCCGTTATTTAGCCACACTTTGTAACCAAAGGTTAACCAAGAATTGTGAAAAACTGTCGACGAAGTGTGCATCGAGCAATTGAGGGCCTGCCCAGCGGCAGGCCCTGCGTATCAGGCCAACGGTTCGTCGTCCTTGCGCTCGCGACGGGCAAAGCGCCCATCTTCAAGAGACGAGTAAGGCACAGGCTGGTTGCGTGAGCTGATCAACTCACGGGTCAGCGCGATCAGCGTTCCGAGGACCAAACCTGCAATCAGGCTCACCGCCAGGATAAGAGGCTTTTTCGGTTTGATCGGCGCCAGCGGTTCCTGGGCGCGACGGTCAACCGTGACCAGTTTCAGGTTACTCATGTCGATGTTCAGATTGCGCAACCGAGCGACTTCAGCACGCAACGGTTCCACGTCCTTGAGGAAAATGTCCTCGTTCCCACGCTTGCGCAGTACTTCAACCTCACGATTGGCCTCGAGCAACTGCAATTCCTTGCCAATTTCGGCAATCCGAGGATTGGTAAAATCGTCACTGGTACGTTGCTGCAACGCCGTGCGCTCAGCCTCGAGGGCCTCGGTACCGAGGAAGTACAGCGGAATCTGCTGGTTATTGACCTCGGTACGCATCACCTGGTTCGAACCGCTTCGCGTGGAGTCCGCCATGGAAGAAGGTGTGGTAGGCGTCTTGATGCCCATGGACTTGGCAATGGAAATGGCCTCCGCCAACTCGGCGAGACGGTTGGTGCGTTCCATTTTCATCTGCAGGCGCAGGGCGCTCAGCTCATCCTGCAGGCGGGCGCGCTTGAGGCGGTCGTCCTCCAGCAGTTTGGCAATCTTGGATTCCTTCTCGGTTTCGTAATTGGCACGCGCCGCGTCAATCTTGCCCTTCAGCTCGTTCAAGCGGTTATTGACGATCACTTTGAGGTCGGCGCCCACTTGCTCACGCTCGGAGCCGATAGCGTAGTCGACAAATCCGTTGAGAATCGCCACACCATCCACGTCGGCGGGATACTGCAATTCGAGGCGAATGTAGCTGCTCAGGGAGTCGGATTTCTTGGGATCCGGCAGAATCAAGTTGACCGAGTTGCGGTTAAAATCCTCAAAACTTTGCTCAAGGCTTTGGCCCGGCTTTTGAAAGGCGGTGAACAACTGCTCGTGGGACCGAAAGAAGCCAAGCCGTGCTTCATAGGAATCCAGCTGTGCGCCGACTTTGGCCAGAGCATCGGCCGGCGGCAGCTTGTAGACCTCGGAGCGGTTCAACGCGTCCAGCTCATTGATCGCGGCCGGACGCAGAACACTGCTGACTTCGTAGGTTTTAGGCGCCAGAAACGCATAGCCTGCCCCGAGCACGCCCATCAGGAGCGTACAACCCAATACCAGCTTTTTCTGTCGCCACACTGCATGCATCAATTCAAACAGGTCAATTTCATCTGACGCAGGAGAAGTATTGGGTGGGGAAGTTCGATTCAAAATGTATGCACCTGAAAGCTAATATCAAAGAGCCATCGCGAAGACCTCGAACACCCATCAGGGACAACGACCTGACGCCGATAACAAGGTTCGCCAACTGAGTTCTGACCACTAGGTCTAGAAGAAAAATCCCATGACGCCGTAGTTTATTTCCGTCGCATTTATATAGACGTTAGCAAAGGCACACATGACGTAGGATTATTCTAATCACAAGCGTAGTAAAAAGATCGATAAATAGTTGCCGACAAAGGGAAAACTAAAAGGACCTTATATGCAGACCCTCACCGACCCGGATTACCAGGCCCTCCAGGGCACCTGGGAGCAGACGTCGCTCGAAGACAGCGGCGTGCTCAACCCTGCGGATGCCCACAGCGCACCCGGTGCGATTACGACAATCGCCGCAGATCGCTTTGAAGTGGTCACCGTTGATGGCGAAGTCTTGCTGGCCGGACAATTCACTCTGGACAGCAGTCAGCACCCCAAAAGCATTACCTGGGTAGACGCCATGGGTGAGGATGCCGGTAAGGCGCTACCCGCGAGCTATCGCCTTGATGGCGACACCTTCGTGTTTATCGCTGCGGATGCGGGCCAGCCGCGTCCTGCTTTATTCAGTACCGGCCCAGGGCAAACCATGCGCACGTTTGTGCGCAGGTCCTGATCACCACAGCATCCGAATTCACGACAGGATTTTCACGAAGCCTTCACTTTCCGACCTATAGGGTGAGGCCTACCTACTCCAGTGAATCACTTGCCCGCCTCTCCTCGCGGGCTTTTTTTTGCCTGTGGGAAACAGCTTCAGGGCACACGCTTGGTGGCTGTCATCGTGAAACACAGCGGCAACTGCGCAGCCTGGTGCTGGTACTGGTCGTAAAGTTCCTCGCGATTGGAGTGTGGGTACTCCTGCAAATGACCGATCTGCAAGTGCGCAGCCACCGCCGCACTGATCACGCTGCCCAGGGTGTGCACATACCAGTAGGAAGTTGGCCCCTTCAAGTGCTGTGCACCCTCATAGACAATCGACTCCTGCAACACAAAGGGTTCGCGTTGAAAATATGAACTGGCAGGCAGCATCGGGTTGGTCGCACGCGGGTCGAACATCTCCAAAAACGGATGCGTTTCGTACACCACCAGCGTGCCGCCAGGCCTCAAGGTGCTCGCGACATGCCGCATGAACAGCGCCACATCCGGCATCCAGCCCAGTACACCAATGGTCACAAGAGCAATGTCGAAGCCCGCCTGCAAACGCTCGGGAAGTTGATGGACATCGGATTCGATGAACACGGGCTCATGAGGCGAGGCGCCAGCCAGTTCCCGAGCCTGCGCCAGAAATTCCACAGATTGATCGACACCTACTACAGAACGCGCGCCCAAGCCGAACAATGACAGGCTTTCGCGGCCGTTATTACAGCACAGTTGCACAATGTCCTTGCCCGCGACGCCAATGTCTTGCAGCACAGCCGTGAGGGTCGTATCAAGGCAGGAAAACCCGGGATTGGTCACCGCCTCCATTAACGCCCGCCAGGTGTCGGTATCCTTATGCAGCTTGGCGGACGCATTCCAGGCGTCCTTATTGCTGGCAATGGCCTGTAGAGCTGATGGCATCTGCATGTTTCTCCATATAACGAATACAACAGAAAATAAGCCAATCACCCGTAAGATGAAACCCTCAGCCTCGCGCGAAACTTATAGCAAGTGCCGCAGGTCATTAGCCCAACGAGCGTCCAGCCCCGTGGACGCCGCTCTCGAAGATCCTGCCGTGGCCCGACACTCCGACCTGCGCACTACCCTGTCCCTGGACAGCCTTAACTTCTTCCTGGCCGATGTGCGTGACGGTCTCGGGCCGTACCTGGCCATCTACCTGCTCGCAGTGCATAAATGGGACCCGGCCAGCATCGGCGTGGTGATGACCCTGGCGGGCATCGCCGGGCTGATGACCCAGGGGCCGGCCGGCGCGCTGCTCGATCGAACCCGCAGCAAGCGCGCAGTGATCGCCATTGCCGCCATCCTGGTGACAGCCAGTTGCCTGATACTGCCGTTTGTCAGCAATTTCAGTCTGGTGGCGCTGACCCAGGCCGCCAGCGCCGTGGCGGCTTCCGTATTTGCCCCGGCGATTTCAGCGATTTCCCTGGGGATTACCGGGCCCAAGGCCTTCACGAGGCGCACCGGGCGCAACGAAACCTTTAACCATGCCGGGAATGCGGTGGCCGCGCTGTTGGCCGGCGGCCTGGCGTATCTGTTCGGGCCGGTGGTGGTGTTTTACCTGATGGCCTTCATGGCAGTCGCCAGTCTTGTGGCGATCAGCTGCGTGCCCGCCGCAGCTATTGACCACGACGTTGCACGCGGTTTCGACCCCGCCCATCACACTGACGACGAGCAACCCTCCGGCGTGACGGTATTGCTGTCCAACCGACCGCTTCTGCTGTTCGCTATTTGTTGCGCCCTGTTCCACCTGGCCAATGCCGCCATGCTGCCACTGGTCAGCCAGAAGCTCTCGCAGATCAACCTGCAGATGGCTACGCCGCTGACCTCGGCCTGTATCGTCGCTGCGCAATTGGTAATGGTGCCGGTGGCCTGGCTGGTGGGCGCCAAGGCAGATGTGTGGGGACGCAAACCATTGCTGCTGGCCGGTTTCATTATTCTGCCGCTGCGCGGGGTGCTCTATACCCTGTCTGGCGACCCTTACTGGCTGGTGACCGTGCAATTGCTGGACGGCATCGGCGCAGGCATTTTCGGCGCGCTGTTCCCGGTGATCGTCAAGGATCTGACCCAGGGGACCGGGCGCTTCAATGTCAGCCTGGGTGCAATCTCGACGGTGTTTGGTCTGGGGGCAGCACTGAGCAGCAGCCTGGCCGGTTTTGTGGTGCAGCAGGCGGGCTACAACGCCGCGTTCCTGACCCTGGCCGGCGTCGCCGCCGTGGCACTGGCGCTGGTATGGCTGGCCATGCCGGAGACGCTGGCAAAAAAACCGACGTTTGCGGGGGTTACGACGGTCGCTTGAATAGGGGTGCAAGGTGGGGAGAGCCAGTCAGCGCTCACCCGCTGACTCACTCTGCGGTGCTTGCGAGGAATTCGCCGGCTTTGCGCACAAGCTTCCTCCACTCTCTCCCATCGATGAGGCCGCTGCTCTCCATATCATCGGCCGTCCTCAGCAATTTGAAATATTTGTCCTCAATATTCTGTTCGTTTACAACCTGGGTGTAGATCTGAGCCCAGGTTCTTACCGCAGAGCGCCGCAGTGATCGTTGCATTTTTGCACCTGATTATGTCCGCGGAGATAGAGCGCCAACCTGGGAAAATCGTTCAGCGGCGCCGCTGTCGAACCGACGAACGGTGGCACCTGGCCATTATTGATACTGCGCGCCCTTGCGGCGCATTGGTCCAAAGCCGACTCACAGCTGTTGCGCCTGCACACCGCCATACAACTGTCGTCATACCTATGCGACAATGCGCGCCATGTCTGGCATGAACCCCGCCTTCATCTCCCAGCAGCCCGGCCATCACGTCAGGTGCTGCTCTCGACTTATGCGCGTTGGATCAACAAGCTCGGACTGGAGCCAATGGAAAGGCTCCAGATGGCCCCGCCCTGGGTCCAACTCACATAAGCGCACCCCAAGCTATTGATAGGTAAAGTAATTGATCTCCACAGCTAACATCACCATGCAGTTCGGCGCCAAGCCGCTCTTCGAGAACGTCTCGGTCAAGTTCGGCGCCGGCAACCGGTATGGTCTGATCGGTGCCAACGGTTGCGGCAAGTCGACCTTCATGAAAATCCTCGGTGGCGACCTTGAGCCGTCCGGCGGCCAGGTCATGCTGGAGCCGAATGTACGCCTGGGTAAACTGCGCCAGGATCAGTTCGCCTACGAAGAATTCAACGTGATCGACACCGTGATCATGGGCCACGAGGAGCTGTGGAAGGTCAAGGCCGAGCGCGACCGTATCTATTCGCTGCCGGAAATGAGCGAAGACGACGGCATGGCCGTGGCCGAGCTGGAAACCGAATTCGCCGAGATGGACGGCTACACCGCCGAATCCCGTGCCGGTGAACTGCTGCTGGGCCTGGGCATTCCCCTGGAACAGCACTTCGGCCCGATGAGCGAAGTGTCCCCAGGCTGGAAGCTGCGTGTACTGCTGGCCCAGGCGCTGTTCTCCGACCCGGAAGTGCTGCTGCTCGACGAACCGACCAACCACCTGGACATCAACACCATCCGCTGGCTGGAAAACATCCTCACCCAGCGCTCCAGCCTGATGATCATCATCTCTCACGACCGTCACTTCCTGAACAGCGTGTGCACCCACATGGCTGACCTGGACTACGGCGAGCTGCGCCTGTTCCCGGGCAACTACGACGAGTACATGACCGTGGCGACCCAGTCCCGCGAGCAACTGCTGTCGGACAACGCCAAGAAGAAAGCGCAGATCTCCGAACTGCAATCCTTCGTCAGCCGCTTCTCGGCCAACGCCTCGAAGGCCAAGCAGGCCACCTCCCGTGCCAAGGCAATCGACAAGATCCAGCTGGCCGAGGTCAAGCCGTCGAGCCGCGTGAGCCCGTTCATCCGTTTCGAACAGACCAAAAAGCTGCACCGTCAGGCCGTCATGGTTGATCGCATGGCCAAGGGCTTTGACGGCAAAACGCTGTTCAAGGACTTCAACTTCCAGGTTGAAGCCGGCGAGCGCGTGGCGATCATCGGCCCGAACGGCATCGGCAAGACCACCCTGCTGCGCACGCTGGTGGGCGAGCTGACCCCGGACGCCGGTTCCGTCAAGTGGACCGACGCCGCTGAGCTGGGTTACTACGCCCAGGACCACGCCCACGACTTTGAAAACGACATGAGCCTGTTCGACTGGATGGGCCAGTGGACCCAGGGCGAGCAGGTGATTCGTGGCACCCTGGGCCGCATGCTGTTTTCCAACGACGAGATCCTCAAGTCGGTCAAGGTGATCTCCGGTGGTGAACAGGGCCGCATGCTGTTCGGCAAGCTGATCCTGCAAAAACCCAACGTGCTGATCATGGACGAACCGACCAACCACCTGGACATGGAATCCATCGAAGCGCTGAACCTGGCCCTGGAGAACTACCCGGGCACGTTGATTTTCGTCAGCCACGACCGCGAATTCGTCTCGTCCCTGGCCACCCGCATCATCGAGCTGAGCGCCAGCGGCGTGATCGACTTCAGCGGCACGTACGACGACTACCTGCGCAGCCAGGGCGTGGTGTTCTAAGGGGCCTCCGTGGCGAGCAGGCTTGCCCTGCGCTGGGCTGCGCAGCAGCCCTAAAACCAGACACCGCATTCTGCCAGCCAGAACGCGGTGTTTTTGATTGGGGCCGCTGCGCAGCCCAACGCAGGGCAAGCCTGCTCGCCACAACAGAAGCTCACTCGATGAGACAGGCCTCAGACGAAGTAGTTAGCCTGCTTTCATTTCCCGCCCGCCCTTGCCATGATGCAGCCACCGCCCGCCCGCGAATGAGTTGCCATGCCTGCCACCCCCTCCTCTCTGTCGATCACCCTGCAGATCGTCTCTATCGTCTTCTACACCTTCATCGCCTTTATCTGCATCGGCCTGCCCATTGCGGTGATCCCGAGCTATGTGCACGAGCAACTGGGCTTCAGCGCGGTGGTGGCCGGGGTCACCATTGCTGCGCAGTACCTGGCTACCCTGCTCAGCCGACCCTTTGCCGGGCGTGTATCGGACAACGTGGGCACCAAACGCGCGATTGTGCTGGGCCTGGCCGGCATTCTGCTCAGCGGCTTACTGACGTTTTTTGCCACGCTGGCGCAGAGCCTGCCGTCCCTGAGCCTGGGCATTCTGATTGCCTCGCGCCTGCTGCTGGGTGTGGCCCAAGGCCTGATCGGGGTGGGCACCATCAGTTGGTGCATGGGCGCCGTCGGTGCCGAACACACCGCGCGTTCGATTTCCTGGAATGGCATTGCCTCCTACGGCGCCATTGCCATTGGCGCCCCGTTGGGGGTGGTGCTGGTTGCGCACTATGGCTACACGAGTCTGGGCCTGGCGCTGTCAGTGCTGGCGGCACTCGGGCTGGTGTTGATCCGCAATAAACCCTCGGTGCCGGTGGTGCGCGGCGAGCGGCTGCCCTTCCTCGCGGTATTCGGGCGCATCGCGCCGTTTGGCGCCAGCCTGTGCCTCGCCTCGATTGGCTACGGCACACTGACCACCTTCATTACGCTGTACTACCTCAATCGCGGCTGGCCCGGTGCGGCGTACTGCCTCACGGTGTTCGGGGTGTGTTTTATCCTGTCGCGCCTGCTGTTCATTTCCGCCATCAGCCGTTTTGGCGGTTTTCGCGCCGCCATCGCGTGCATGTTCATCGAAACCCTGGGCCTGATTCTGCTCTGGCTGGCACCAACAACCGGCGTGGCGTTGCTCGGTGCCGGGCTGACCGGTTTCGGACTGTCGCTGGTGTACCCGGCGCTGGGCGTGGAGGCGATCAGGCAGGTCCCCAATAGCAGTCGCGGCGCGGGCCTGAGTGCGTATGCGGTGTTCTTTGACCTGGCGCTGGCGATTGCCGGCCCGTTGATGGGCGCCATCGCGCTGAACCTGGGTTACGGCTGGATCTTCTTCTGCGCGGCGCTGTTGTCGGTCAGCGCGCTGGGCGTGACCCTGCTGCTCAAGCGTCGCGCTTACTGATCGGCCGTCTGCAAACCGGCCCGGCTGGACTGGCCCAGCGTGTGGCTGAAAAACCGCCCGGCCTCGGAGATCAAGTCGCGGTGAATGCCCTCGCGGTCAACCCCGTCGGCATCGGTGCACACCGCCGGCATGGCCGCCAGTTGATCGCTGTCGCACGGCGCCATGAACACAAAGTGCCCGGCGCCGGCCAACAGTTTGAAGTCCGGCGGTTCGGGCAATTTGCGCGCAAGCGCGGCGGCGTTCTTGTCCACGGCCACCAGCTTGTCGCCGTCACCGCTGTAGAGCAGCACCGGCACATGCACATCCGCCAGGGTGTGGCGACCAAACATCAGGCTCAGCGGCGCCATCAGCATCAGCGCGTGGATGCGTGCATCGGCATGGGGCTGCAAATCGTCACGGTCCACCACCAGTTCGCCTTTGGTGGTACAGGCGTCGTGGTCTTCGGGGCGTTCCTGGCAATAGCGGCGCAGGCGGTCAAAGTCCGGCTTGGCCCCGGCGAGGATCAACGCGGTCTCGCCGCCCGCCGAATAGCCGATGACCCCCACCTGCTCGACATTGACGAACGGCGCCAGCATCGGGTCGCTCAGGGTGGCGGTGATCGCTTCGGAAATCTGGATCGGCCGCCCGTACAGGTTGCTCACCGTGCCCAGCCGACTGTGGTCCTTGTAGTTGTCGCCGGGGTGCAGCACCGCCACCACCACAAAGCCCTTGCGCGCCAGCGAGGTGGCCAGATCATGCAGCGCCAGCGGCGTGCCGGTGTTGCCATGGGACAGCATCAGCATCGGGAAACGCCCGATGGCGACCTTGGAATCTTCCGTGGCGCCAACGGTGTAAGCGCCCACCTGCGTGGTGTGCTCCATGCCCGTGGAGGGGTAGAACGCGACGGCTTTCATCGGCTGCTGATCCACCGGGTCGAGAAAACTCATGCGATGGAAACCCACACTCCAATAGGGGAGCGACACCGGTGCGGCCTGCACTGAAATCAGGCCGCCGAGGAGGGAAAGAGCCATTACTGCACATAGACGCATCATGGGGATGTCCACCTGTGCCGCGTGAGAACCAACATCGAATGAGAAACCCGGGTTCGTGAACCCTTGTCTGCCTAAGGTCTGCATAACCCGGGCCACATTGAAAGGACCGCACGCAAACGAAAAAACTCCGTACTCCGCTCGCGTTCAGGCGATCAGAATACAGAGTTTAAGCGCCGTGCTTCAGATTGATACCGGAGCGCGGCGAATTTTACACAAGCCTTACGCAGCGGCGAACAGTTGCTCATTGATCAGCAGGCTGGCCTCGCTCATCGCCTTGCTGCGCACGTCATCGCCGTAGGCCAGGCCTTCGGCCCGCACCACTTCGATATCGGTGATGCCGAGGAAGCCGAACAGCAGCTTCAGGTAGCCTTCATGGGCAGCGCCCGACGCCTGGCCCGCATGCAGGCCACCGGCGGTGGAGACGATGATGACTTTCTTGTTGCCGCACAGGCCTTCAGGGCCGGCTTCGCTGTAGCGGAACGTCTGGCCGGCCACCGCGATGCGGTCGATCCAGGCTTTCAACTGAGTCGGGATGGTGAAGTTGTACATCGGCGCACCCACCACCACGGCATCGGCGGCGAGGAATTCAGCCAGCGACACGGCACTCAGCTCGGCTTCGTGCTTCTGTGCGGCATCGCGCAGTTCTGCAGCGGTGCCCAGGGCGCCCAGGGTGGCGCCGGAGAAGTGGTTGATCGCGTCGCTGGCGAGGTCGCGGTACGTCACGTCCACACCCGGCTGCGCGGTCTGCCAGGCCTTGACCACCTCGGCACTGAGCTGACGGGAAGCCGAGTGGTCACCGAGGATGCTGGAATCGATATGCAACAGTTTCATGGTGGATCTCCGTGAGTGGGATCGACAGTGGCGATCAGATGGTGGTGATGCTACGCATGAAACCAATAGCCGATAAGCCCGCTAAAATGCGATAGTTTGTCCCACTGACAGGACAATAGGCGCCCGATGCAAGACCTCAACGACCTCTACTATTTCGCCAAAGTCGTCGAAGCCGGCGGCTTTGCGGCGGCCGGCCGGCTGCTGGGGATTCCCAAGTCGCGGCTGTCGCGGCGCATCGCCGAGCTGGAAGAACGCCTGAGCGCACGCCTGCTGCAACGCACCACCCGGCAACTGACGCTGACCGCCGTGGGCGAGCGTTACCTGCGCCACTGCCAGGCGATGCTGCTGGAAGCGGAAATGGCCGACGAGGCTGTGGCCAGCATGTCCAGCGAACCCCGTGGCCGCCTGCGGGTGAGCTGCCCGGTGGGCATGGCCCAGCACATGATGCCGGAACTGGTGGCCGGGTTTCTCGCGGCGTACCCGTTGGTGCAACTGGACATGACGCTCGTCAACCGCCGCGTCGACCTGGTGGCCGAAGGCATCGACGTGGCCCTGCGCGTGCGCGAGCTGGGCGATGAAGACCCGTTGCTGGTGACCAAGCGCCTGCGCCAGGCCCAGACCGTGCTGGTGGCCAGCCCAGGCTTCATGCGCGAGCGGCGGGTCAATACTCTCGAAGACCTGAAGCAGCTGCCGATACTCGGCGCACTGGAAGCCGACCGCATGGTCCATCAGCGCATTCTCGACCCACAGGGCAATGCCCACGATCTGGTGATGGAGGCGCGCCTGGGCATCGACGACTTTATCGTGCGCAAGGCCAGCGCCGTCATGGGCCTGGGCTTTACCGTGCTGCCAATGATGTATTGCGAAGAGGAACTGGCCAGCGGCCGTCTGGTGCAACTGCTGCCGCAATGGTCATTGCCGGGCGGCTGGCTGCAGGCCGTCTACCCGCACCGGCGCGGCGTGCTGCCGGCGATTCGCGCGTGGATCGATTACCTGGATGAAGGTTTCAAAGGCTGTGGAGACCGCTTGCTATGACAATGACCGAAGCGCAAGTTGCGCAGTTCTGCCTGAGCCTGCCCGGCGCGCGGGAAGACTACAAATGGGGCGGCGTGCGCGTCTTTTCGATTGCCGGCAAAAAGATGTTCGCCCTGCAGAACCTGCGCGGTGACTCGCTGGCGTTCAAGGTCGACAAGGAACTGTTCCTCGGCCATGTCGACCGCCCCGGCATCCACCCGGCGCCGTACCTGGCACGGGCGCAGTGGATCATCATGAATCTGCCCTACCCGCTCGGCGCGCAGGAACTGCGCGGCTTGTTGCAGCGCTCGCACCAGTTGGTGGTGAGCAAGCTGCCCAGGCGAACCCAGCCCGGTTTATGGCTAGAGCACTGACAACAGCGTGCCGCCAAGGAACAACTGGTCAAGCCAGAACACTTGGTGCAGCAGCACAATCACCCAGAACAGCACCTGGTAAGACACCTTGCGCGTCTTGTGCCGGAACACCTGCTGGGCAATCAGCGCGCCCGGCCATCCGCCTGCCAGTTCCACAGCGTGCAGGATGTTTTCCGGGATGCGCCGGCCTTCGCTCTGCGCCTTGCGCTTGTCGCTCCAGTACAAAAAGAACGCCATCACACTGACCACCGCGTAGGCGGCCAATGGCAGCAGGGTTTCGCCGCGCTGCCACACCAGCACCGAACCCAGCAGCGGCGCCGCGCACAACAGCGCGAACATCAGCGCTTTAAGGCGTGGGTGCTGGAGACTCATGCGTTGGCTGCCGACCAGTCGATCCAGCCGAATTGCCAGGTTGCGAGGATCAGCAGGCCGAAACCGATGCGATACCAGGCAAACGCCGCGTAGCTGTGGCTGGCGATGAACTTGAGCAGGCCCTTGACCGCAATCATCGCGAAGATAAACGAGGTGACGAAGCCGATGGCGAACACCGGCAGGTCGGCCGGCTGAAACAGGTCGCGGTACTTGTAGCCCGAGTACACCGCTGCGCCAACCATGGTCGGCATCGCCAGGAAGAACGAAAACTCGGTGGCGGTCTTGCGCGACAGGCCGAACAGCAGGCCGCCGATGATGGTCGAGCCGGAACGCGAAGTGCCCGGGATCATCGCCAGGCACTGGGCCAGACCCACCTTGAGCGCATCCTTCCAGGTGATCTCGTCGACGGTTTCGGCGTGCACCTGGTGTTCACGGCGTTCGGCCCACAGCATGATGATGCCGCCCACGACCAGCGCGGTGGCTACGGTAATCGGGTTGAACAGGTAGTGATGGATCAGGTCGGCGAAAACCACCCCGAGCACCACCGCCGGCAGGAACGCAATCAGCAGGTTGACGGTGAAGCGCTGAGCATTGCGCTGGGTCGGCAGGCCGGTGACCACATCGAGGATCTTGCGCCGGAACGCCCACACCACCGCCAGGATGGCGCCAAGCTGGATGATGATGTTGAACGCCATGGCCCGCTCACCGCCGAAATCGAGCAGGTCGGCGACGATAATCTGGTGGCCGGTGCTGGAGATCGGCAGGAACTCCGTCAGCCCTTCCACGATGCCAAGAATCAATGCCTGAATGGCGGTCCAAAAATCCATACTTCCCCCAAAGGTCATGCGCGACGGCACGCCTGGTTTCTATTTTTAAGTGGTTCATTGACGACACGACCCGGCGCTGACGCGCACCGCAGGGCTGCAAAAAATCCGTGAAAAATCAGACAGTACTCAGGTTTTGCGCTGACGGGCCGAAAGCCTATCAGACCCGCCGAAAATGTCGATGCAACACCCACAATTATAAAAAGCCCGGAGTGACAGGACGATGAACAGTTTGCGCACCATGTCGATCAGCCGCCGCCTGTGGCTGATCCTGATCGTCGCCGTACTGATGCTGCTGACCCTGGGCGTACTGATGCTCAAGCAGATCCACGACGACCTCTACCAGGCCAAGCGCCAGCAAACCCAGCACGTGGTGCAGACCGCCGGCGGCATCCTCACCTACTACCACACGCTTGAAACCAGCGGCGTCATGACCCGTGACGCCGCGCAGAAACAGGCCCTGAGCGCCGTGCGTGGCCTGCGTTACGACCATGACGACTACTTCTGGATCAACGACCTCACGCCCGTGATGATCATGCACGCGGCCAACCCCAAACTCGACGGCCAGAACCTCTCGGCGATCCGCGACCCGGACGGCTTTGCAGTGTTCAACGAGTTCGTGAGCCTGGCCAAAGCCAAAGGCGCTGGCATCGTCAATTACCGCTGGCCGAAGCCAGGCGCCGAAGCGCCGGTGCAGAAAACCTCGTACATCCAGCTGTTCGAACCCTGGGGCTGGATCATCGGCTCCGGGGTGTACGTGGACGACGTGCAGGCCGAGTTCAAGGGCCAGGTGTGGAAAGCCTCGCTGATCGGCCTGGGCATCGCGCTGGCGATGGCGCTGCTGGTGCTGTTGATCGCGCGCAGCATCGTGCAGCCGTTACAGGAGGCGGTGAATGCCATGGCCAACATCGCCAGCGGTGAAAGCGACCTGACCCGCAGCCTCGACACCCACGGGCGCGACGAAGTCACCCAGTTATCCCGACATTTCAATAGCTTTACCGCCAAGCTGCGCCTGGTGGTGGGGCAATTGCAGACCTGCGCCAACGCCCTGGGCCAGTCGTCCCTGGAGCTGGGCACCAACGCCAGCCAGGCCCATGACCGCAGCCAGCAGCAGTCGCAGCAGATGGAGCTGGTGGCCACCGCGATCAACGAAGTCACCTACGGCGTGCAGGACGTGGCGAAAAACGCCGAACACGCCGCCAGCGAGATGCGCGACGCCCAGGCCCAGGCGCAGCAGGGCCAGGTCAATATCGACAGCAGCCTGCAGCAGATCGACCAGCTTTCCGGCACCATCAGCCAGGCCGTGGACGTGATTCGCACGCTCTCCAGCGAAAGCACGCAGATCGGCGGCGTGCTGGAGGTGATCCGCTCGATTGCCGACCAGACCAACCTGCTGGCGCTCAACGCCGCCATCGAAGCGGCACGCGCCGGCGAGCAAGGCCGCGGCTTTGCCGTCGTTGCCGATGAGGTGCGGCTGCTGGCCCAGCGCACGCAGACATCCACCGCCGAAATCCAGGCCATGATCGAACGCCTGCAAGGTCACTCGGACGCGGCGGTCAAGGTCATCAGTGACAGCCACAGTGCCTCGCAACTGACCATTGAGCAGGCCGGCCAGGCCGGTGCCAGCCTCACCGCCATCGGCCAGGCGCTGCACAACCTCAACGGCCTGAACGCGTCGATCGCCAGCGCGACCCTGCAGCAGGCGCAGGTGGTGGAAGACATCAACCAGAACGTCACCCAGGCAGCGGACCTGTCCCAAAGCACCGCGCGGGCGGCCGAACAATCCAGCTTGGCCAGTGCGCAGTTGCGCGGGTTGAGTGAACAACTCGACAGCCTGCTGCGCCAATTCAGGATCTAGTGTCACCGTTTAGAGTGGCTGTGTTTTGTAGATCAGCGACCTCTGGGTACAATCACCGCCCTCTTCCACGCTCCCAAGGTACCGCCATGTCCGGGCTTGAATTGTTCGCCGCCGCCCTGGGGGTGATTGCTGTCTGGCTGACGGTCAAGCAGAACCCCTGGTGCTGGCCCATCGGCCTGGTGATGGTGCTGCTCTACACCTGGGTGTTCTACGACGTGAAACTCTATTCCGACATGCTGCTGCAAGTGGTCTACGCCGCGCTGCAAGTGTATGGCTGGTGGCAGTGGACCCGCGCCGGCGAAGTCAGGCAGGGCCGCCAGGTGACCAGCCTCAAGGTCCCGGCAATCCTGGCGAGCCTCGCGGTTGGCGCGCTTGGCAGCCTGCTGCTCGGCGCCGCCATGGCGCACTGGACCGACGCCGCGCAGCCCTGGCTGGATGCCGCCCTCACCGGCTTCAGCCTGGTGGCGCAGATGTGGATGGCGCAGAAACGCGTGCAATGCTGGCCGCTGTGGATAGCGGTGGATGTGATCTTCGTCGGACTGTTTCTCTATAAAGGGCTCTACCTCACGGCCGCGCTCTACGCGCTGTTCACCGTGATCGCCGTGCAAGGCTGGCGTGAATGGCGCGCCGACCCGGCGTTGCGCCCATGAAAGTGGTGGTGTTGGCGGGCCCTGAGTCCAGCGGCAAAAGCTGGCTGGCTACGGAGTTGCATCGGCATTTTGGCGGACTGATGGTGGGCGAATACGTGCGCCACTTCATCGATCACCACCAGCGCGACACTACCCTTGCGGACATACCGACCATCGCCCGTGGCCAACTGGCCTGGGAAGACGCGGCACGTGCCCGGCAGCCGCACCTGTTGATCCTCGACACCCACCTGCTGACCAACCGGCTGTGGAGCCTGACCCTGTTCGGCGACTGCCCCGCCTGGCTGGACGAAGAACTGCTGGCCCGTCACTACGACCTGCACCTGCTGCTGTCCCCCGAAGACGTCGACTGGACTGCCGACGGCCAGCGCTGCCAGCCGGCACTGGCAGACCGTCGCGCGTTTTTCCAAAGTAGTCTGGACTGGATCGAACGGCACCGGCAGCCCGCCCTGGTGATTCGCGGCCAATGGGCAGCACGCCGCGCCGAGGCGTTTGCCGCCGTCCATCAATTGCTGGATCAGCCATCTCGCCCCTAGGCGCTCGCTCCTTCGCCTACCGACCATCGGACCGACGCAGTCCGCCTGCCGCATCGCCAGTCAACCTACTAAAGGAGATTGGCCCATGAACCTGCGCATCGTTGCCCGCCTGATCAATTTGCCCGAAAACCGAGCCGTGCGTGTGCAAACGGCGGCCCACCCACTGTTGCTGCTGCGTATCGGCAACCAGGTGCGTGCCTTCCAGGCCGACTGCCCCCACGCCGGCGCACCGCTGGAAGACGGCGTGATCTGCAACGGGCACCTGATCTGCCCCTGGCACAAAGCCGCCTTTGCCGTGGACAGCGGTGCCGTCGTGGAACCACCGGCACTGGTCGGGCTCAGGCAATACCCGGTGCAGGTGAATGCCGGCGTGGTCAGCGTCGGCGACCAGCCC
This sequence comes from Pseudomonas trivialis, assembly GCF_001439805.1. Lineage (GTDB taxonomy): Bacteria > Pseudomonadota > Gammaproteobacteria > Pseudomonadales > Pseudomonadaceae > Aquipseudomonas > Aquipseudomonas trivialis. The sequence goes on from NZ_JYLK01000010.1 coordinate 169,046, forward strand.
ATCGCGCCTGAACCGCCGGCTCCACGCCTCGACGCACGCTGCTTCGCCGTCATTGGCGCGGGCGCTGCGGGTACGGCGGCCGTGGCCACTCTGAGACGTGAAGGGTTCGCCGGGCGCCTGCTGTGGATCGACCGTGAGGCGAATCCCGCCTACGACCGCACGGCCTTGAGCAAATTCGTGATCAGCGGGGAAATGGCCGCTGAAGACACCCCGCCGCTGCTGGAGGAACACAGCTTCGCCGACCTCGGCATTCACGGCGAAGTCAAACGCCTGGACGCCGCCGCCAAATGCATCGAACTGGTGGACGGGCGCCGCTTCGACTACGACGCCGCGCAGGTCGCCAGCGGCGGCGCAGCACAGCCTTTGGACATCCCTGGCGCGGTACTGAGCAATGTGTTCGTGCTGCGCAGTCGCGACGACGCCGCGCGCATCGCCGACGCCGCGCAGTCAGGCGCATGCGCAGTGATAATCGGCGACAGTTTCATCGGCCTCGAAGCGGCCTCGGCGCTGCGCCAGCGCGGGCTGGTGGTGCAAGTGGTCAGTCGTCACGAGGTACCGCTGGCGGCGCAGCTGGGCCGACGTATCGGCGCAGCCCTGCGCCAACTGCACGAAGACAACGGCGTGATCTTCCACAGCAACACCGAGCCCGAGCGCTTCGACGGCCATGGCGCCGTCAGCACCGTGCTGCTCAAAAACGGCAAGCGACTGGCCGCCGACCTGGTGCTGATGGGCGTCGGCGTCAAGCCTGCCACTGCCTTCGTTCACGGCGTCAGCCGCACGGACGACCAGTCATTGAGCGCCGACGCTCAGTTGCAACTGGCACCGGGATTGTGGGCCGCCGGCGACAACGTCACCTTCGCCTGGCACCAGCAGCCGGTGCGCATCGAACACTGGCGCCTGGCCCAGCAACTGGGCGTGCTGGCCGCGCGCAACATGCTCGGCGATGCGCAGGCGTTCAGTGAGGTGCCGTTCTTCTGGACTTACCACTTCGGCAAGACCTTCGAGGTGCTCGGGCATGCGCAACACTGGAACCGCCTGCATCTGGTAGGCGACCTGCAACGCCACACCTTCATCGCCCTGCTCTGCCGCGACGATCAGGTCGAGACGGTGATCGCCTGCCAGTATCAGCAGGCCATGGCGCGTCTGTCCCGGCGCATGCGCCAACCGCTGGGCAAAACCGAAGCGCTTGAGCTGATCCGTCAGACCCGGCACTGACCTGTGGGAGCGGACTTGCCCGCGAAAGCGGTGGGCCAGGCAACATCAATGTTTGCTGGGCCGACACGTTCGCAGGCAAGTCGAATCGTCGCACCGCAGCGCTTATCAAACACAAAATAACTTATTGATTTTAAAACCTGAAGTTTCAGGCAGCCACATTCCTGTGGCGAGCGGGGCTTGCCCCGCGTCGGGCTGCGCAGCAGCCCCAAAACCCTGTTCTGCGTAGTGTCAGGTACACCGCGTTTTCTTTGATTGGGGGCGCTTCGCGCCCCAACGCGGGGCAAGCCCGCTCGCCACAGAGGCTCCAGTTTGCTGCGCGACAGCGCTACGTCGAAGACTTGGCGGAGCCTCCCACATTTGATCGTGTTTACACTCCCCTATTCCGGTCGGCTGTCAGGCCGCCGCGCTTTTGCTTTTTGATCTGGAGCGCCCCGTCAAACACGCTTGCCAAAGGGCTCCCGTCAGTAACCCAGCGACAGCCCGGTAGTGCGGCGCGGGTCATTGGCGCCATAGAAGCGGTTTTTCCCCACCGGCTTGCCGTCCAGAGACGGCGCGCCCACCAGGATCGCCGCGAGGTGGTTGGCGTCCTGCGGGCCGGCAAACGTGTGGCCCCAGCTTTCAAGGATCCTGCGCGTGTCCGGGCTGACCGCGAAGGTCTCGAGGTTGGTGGCCGGCGGCATCCACTGCTGGTGGAAACGCGGCGCGTCCACGGCCTCCTGAATGTTCATCCTGTAGTCGATCACATTGAGGATCGTCAGCAAGGTCGCCGTGATAATGCGGCTGCCACCCGGCGTACCCACCACCATCACCGCCTTGCCGTCTCTGGTCACGATGGTCGGGCTCATGGACGACAGCGGCGCCTTGCCGGGGGCAATGGCATTCGCTTCGCCCTGCACCAGGCCATACATGTTCGGCACGCCGACCTTGACGGTGAAGTCATCCATTTCATCGTTGAGAATCACCCCGGTAGTGCTGGCCATCACGCCGGCCCCGAACCAGTCGTTGAGGGTGTAAGTGACGGACACCGCATTGCCCCACTGATCGACGATGGAATAGTGGGTGGTGTTATTGCCTTCGTGGGGCGACACGCCTGGCTTGATCGCCTGGGAGTCGCCGGCCTTTTGCGGCTCGATGGCGGCGCGCAGTTTGGCGGCGTAGTCCTTGTCCAGCAGGTGGGCAATGGGATTTTTGACGAAATCCGGATCACCCAGGTAGCTGTTGCGGTCCACATACGCGTGGCGCATCGCTTCGATCTGGTAGTGCAGGCCCTGGGCCGAGTGATAGCCCAGCTCGGCCATCGGGTAACCTTCGAGAATGTTCATGATCTGGCAGATCACCACGCCACCGGAGCTTGGCGGCGGCGCCGAGACCACGTGGTAGCCGCGGTAATCGCACTCGATGGGCGCCAGTTCGCGGGTTTTGTAGTTGTCCATGTCGGCCTGGGTGATGATGCCCTTGCCGGCCTGGCTGGAATCCACTAAAGCCTTGGCTACCCAGCCCTTGTAGAAACCGTCGGCGCCCTTGGCGGAAATCGCCTTGAGGGTCCTGGCCAGGTCCTTCTGCACCAGCTTCTGCCCAACCTGCAGCGGTTGGCCGTTGTGCAGGAAAATGCCGCGCAGGTCCTTGTCCTTTTCGAACTCGCCGGTGGCGGTGTGCAGCAGGTCGATATCCCCCTGCTCCAAAGCGAAGCCGTTTTCCGCCAGTTTTATCGCCGGGGCGATCACCTGGGCGCGCTTGAGGGTGCCGTATTTGCTCAACGCCAGCTCCATGCCCGACACGGTGCCAGGCACGCCCACGGCCAGATGGCCCTTGGCGCTGAGGCCGTCAATGACGTTGCCGTCCTTGTCCAGGTACATGTTGGCGGTGGCCGCCAGCGGGGCTTTTTCGCGAAAATCGAGAAAGGTCTTGCGCCCGTCGGCCAGTTGCACGGTCATGAAGCCGCCGCCGCCAAGGTTGCCTGCGGCCGGGTACACCACCGCCAGCGCATAGCCGACGGCCACGGCCGCGTCCACCGCGTTGCCGCCGGCCTTGAGTACATCCACGCCCACGTGCGTGGCCAGATGCTGGGCCGTGACCACCATGCCGTTTTCACCGACGACCGGGGCCTGGGACGCGGCCTGCACCGCGCTGACGGTGAAGACGAGGGAGGTGGCGGTGGCGATCAAGGTGCGGCTGAAGGGTTGGTAGTTCATCCATGGGTACTCGGCTGATTGAGATGCACCAAATTAGCCCTTCCCGACGCCGATCCCCAGCGCGGTGGCGTTTTTAGTACAGAACCTGTCGGGGATAGAACCTGCGTGCTCGCGCCTGCGCTAGAATCGCCGCCATTGTTTGTCCGCCCCCCTGACACGAGCCCGCCCATGCGCTTTGATTTCGATACGATCCACGCCCGCCTCGGTACCGGCAGCACCAAGTGGAACCGCTACCCGCACGACGTTTTGCCGATGTGGATCGCCGACATGGACATCGCCGCACCACCGGCCGTGCTGCAAGCCCTGCACGCGCGGCTCGACCAGCAGGTGCTCGGCTACAGCGTGGCCGGCCCGGACGTGCGCGAGGCGATCATTGCCGACCTGTGGGCCAAGTACGCCTGGCGCGTCCAGCCCGAAGAGCTGCTGTTTTTGCCCGGCGTCGAACCCGGCTTCAATATGGCGCTGCACGGGTTTGTGCAACCGGGCCAGCCGGTGGTGCTGCAAACCCCCAATTATCGGCCGATCCGCCTGGCGCCCGGCCACTGGAATCTGCCGCGCATCGAAGTGCCGTTCGTGCTGGTCGACGGCGAATACGTCACGCCCATGCGTGCCATGTGCGAGGCGCTGAAGGGAGCCGGCGCCTTGCTGCTGAGCAACCCGCACAACCCCATCGGCAAGGTGTTCCCCCGCGAAGAACTGCTGGCACTGGCCAACGCCTGCCTGGAAAACGGCGCGCTGATCATCTCCGATGAAATCCACGCCGAGCTGTGCTTCGATGGCCGCCGCCACATTCCCACCGCCAGCCTCAGCCCCGAGATTGCCCAGCGCACCATTACCCTGATGTCGGCCAGCAAGGCCTACAACGTGGCCGGTCTGAAGACCTGTTTCGCCGTGGTGCAGAACGCCCAGGTACGTGAACACTTCAACAATTCTCGTTGCGGCATGGTCGACAGCGTCAGCCCCCTGGGCCTGGAAGCCACCCGCGCCGCCTACAGCCAATGCGGCGAGTGGCTTGACGCACTCAAGCAGTACCTGCAAGCCAACCGCGACTACCTGCTCGACGCGGTGAACACGCGCTTGCCCGGCGTGAAGATGCACGCGCCACAAGGCACTTACCTGGCCTGGCTGGATTGCAGCGCCCTTGGCCTTGAAGACCCGCAGCGGTTCTTTCTGGAGCAGGCCAAAGTCGGCTTGAGCGCCGGTATTGAGTTCGGCGATCACAGCCAGCAGTTCGTGCGCCTGAACTTCGGCTGCCCACGGTCGATGCTCGAGGAAGGCCTGCAACGCATGGAACGGGCCTTGCGCTAAAACCCGTGGACCTCTGTGATCTCCTGTTGTGGCAAGCCCGCTCGCCACGGCACATGTGAGCGCCTGCATCAATGGGGTGCAGGCCCTCACAATTTGGCGATGGACACTTCCGTCGACTTCACAAATGCAATCACCTCGCTGCCCACCTTCAACTCCAGGTCACGCACCGAGCGGGTGGTGATCACTGAAGTGACGATGCCGGATGCGGTCTGCACGTCGATTTCAGACACCACTTCCCCCAGCAAAATCTCTTTGATAACGCCCTTGAACTGGTTGCGCACGTTGATCGCTTTAATGGTCATGTCGGCTTTCCTGTTGGCTGTTGGGGTCAATCCGCACGAATGCGCAGGCCCTCAAAATGCGCTAGCGACCAAAAAATAAAAAGGAATATATAAGTATTTATTTATACCATAAGGATATATGAAGGATGTTCGCCTGCCAGCAATAGATCATCAAACTGCGGTCAATGTGACCCAGAACCGCGTGCGCGCCTGCACCTCGAACCCCAGGGTTTGCGCCAGCAGATTAAGAATGCGGTCGGTGTCTTCCAGGCGGAAACTGCCGGTGACCCGCAAGGCTTCCAAACGCGGGTCCCAGCGCAGCACGCCTGGGCGGTAACGCTCAAGCTCACGCAGGAAGTCGCCCAAGGGCTGGTTCTGCGCGGTCAGCACACCGTCGCGCCAGTCCGGCTGCGTCACATCGAACGGGGCCGTGCGCCCCAGGCCAGCCGCGCTCAGCGGGGCCTGCTCACCTTTGTGCAACGTCGCCGTCTGCCCCTTCAGATCACGCACCTGCACCGTGCCCTGGAGCACCGACACTCGGCAACCACTCGCCAGTTGCCGCACACACACGTCGGCCTGGCTGACCCTCAACCGCCCGTAGCGCGTCTGCACCTGCAGGGCTGACGGCCCCGGCACGTTCAACGCCAGCTCGCCCTCGACCAGGGTGAGATGCCGCCGCGCCAGGTCCACATCCACCGCCGTGGCGGTATTGAGTTGCAGGCTGGCGCCCTCGGCCAGGGGCAGGCGCCTGCGTTCGCCGGTGGCGGTATGCAGGTCGGCGCGCCAGGCTTCGATGGGCAGCTGTCGGCTGATCAGCCAGGCGGTCGGCACCAGCACCGCCACCCCCAGGGCGCGCTTGAGCACGGCGCGCCGGCCTGGCTGCGCACGGTCGAGGCTGGCCAGCGCCAGCGCCTGGGGCAACTCGCTGAACCGCTGACGCAGAGACTGCGCTTTCTGCCAGGTCTGTTCGTGTTGCGGATGGCTGTCGCGCCATTGCTGCAACGCGGCGTGATCGCCCTCGGTGGCTGCGCCCGATTCCACCAGCGCCAACCAGTGCGCCGCCGCCCGCGCGACCTCGCGGCTCATTCGTCCACCAGCAGGCAATGTTCATAGGCCTGGGCCATGTAGCGCTTCACCGTGCGCTCGGACACCTGCAGCCGCTCGGCGATCTCGCGATAGCCCAGGCCCTCGAGCTGGCTCCACAGGAAGGCGCGGCGCACCGGCGCGGGCAGCCCGCCGAGCAGTTCGTCCAGTGCCTGCAGGGTTTCCAGCAGCAGCCAGCGCTGTTCGGGCGACGGCACGCAGGCTGGCGGCAAACTGGCCAGGGCATTCAGATACGCCTGTTCCAAGCTGCGCCGCTGATGAAAGTTGACCAGCAGCCGCTTGCCGACCGTCACCAGGTACGCGCGCGGCTCCTGCATCTGCGCAATCGGCGGCGCGCTGGCCAATACCCGCAGGAACGTATCCTGGCTCAGGTCCGCCGCATCCCAGGCATTGCCCAGGCGCCGCCGCAGCCAGCCTTCCAGCCAACTGCGATGATCGCGATACAGGCTCGACAAGGTCGGTTCGAGGGCGTGCGTGGGGACAACGGCATCATTCATGGCAAACCACCTGCACGGCGCGATTGAGTCTCAAATGAGATTCATTCTATTTAATATCGCGCTGGCATACCACGATCTTTTAAACAGACCGTTTAGGAATCGGTCTGGAAAGTTGTCTTTACTATTTGTCTTGTTATGGATATTTTATCCAAGTACTGGATAACCACCTTGATCGGCGAGGTCTCATGAAGACTGTCCACACCCGGGACGCCGCTGCGCCCGCAGGTCATTATGCTCAGGCTGTGGGCCACAACGGCACGCTGTATATCTCCGGCCAACTGCCGGTCAGCCCGGACGGCGGCCATAACTTCGCGGCGTCATTTGCCGAACAGGCGCAGATTGCGCTGGGCAATCTGCTGGCCATCTTGCACGCCAGCGGCGGCACCCCGGCGGATTTGCTCAAGGTCACGGTGTACGTCACCGGCATCGCGCACTGGCCGGAGTTCGACCGCCTCTACGCGGCCGCGCTGGGCGAGCATCGCCCTGCCCGCGCGGTGGTGCCGGTGCCGGCATTGCATCATGGTTATCTGATCGAGATCGAAGCGGTGGCGCGCTATTTGGCGTAGGTGTAGACCGCCGCGCGCGACACGCCCAGGTGCGACGCGACGGTCTCCATGGCACGGCGAACGTCCATGCAGCCCGAGTCCTTGAGCTCCTGCATCAGCAGGCGACGATCAGCAGCCTTGAGGGCGCGGGGGGTGGTGGCCAGGCGGGCGGCGAATTGATCGATGCGCGCACGGATGGCATCCGCGCCGGACGGGTCGAGGGACTCGCCCGGTGTGTCAGCGCCGACGCTGCCGAACTGTTCGAGCATGCCCTGCAAGCCACGGAACAGCGACAGGTCGACATTCATGCACAAGGCGGCGACGTACTGGCCGCTGGTGTCCTTGATGCCGATCGAGGTGCTTTTGACCTGGCGCCCGTCGCGAAACTGGTTCTGGTAATTGGCGATGACTTGCGGGTAATCGGGATCGGCGATCCGCGCCAGCCCGAGCTCGGTGGCCGGGTCATCGGGCTGGCGCCCGGAGAGGTTGTTATGGATGGCCAGGATCGCGTGCTGTGGGTCGCGCAAGTCGTGCAGCACCACTTCACAGAAGGGGCTGAAGGTCTTGCTCAAGCCTTCGGCAATCTGTTCGAGCTGGCTGATCAGGTGAGTGTGTTCGAGAGAGAGGTTTTTCATGCAAGACAACATATCCAGTCCTGGACAGGCCGTCAATTTGGCTGCCGTCCCCCTTTGTGGAGCTGCAACCATGGACACCCCTGCCGCACTGCTCGACACGGTCAAACTGCAGCGCAATATCCAGCGCATGCAGCAGCGCGCCGACAGCCTGGGCGTGCACCTGCGCCCCCATGTCAAAACCCATAAATGCGCGCCAGTCGTGGCCGCGCAGCTCGCCGCCGGCGCTCGCGGCATCACCGTGTCGACGCTCAAGGAAGCCGAGTACTTTTTCGAACTGGGTATCGAGGACATTCTGTACGCCGTGTGCATTGCCCCGCACAAACTGCCCCAGGCGCTGGCATTGTGGCGCCGTGGTTGCGCGCTGACGCTGATCACCGACAGCCTTGCCGGAGCCAGCGCCATCGTCGATTTCGGCAAAGAACACGGCGCGACCTTCGCGGTGATGATCGAGATCGACTGCGACGGCCACCGCTCCGGGGTCAAGCCGCAGGCCCCGCTCTTGCTGGACATTGCCGCCGTGCTCGGCGACAGGCTCGCCGGCGTCATCACCCATGCCGGGGAAAGCTACGGCCTTGACACCCCCGACGCCTTGCAGGCCATCGCCGAACAGGAACGCGCGCGCTGCGTTGAGGCCGCCCAGCGCATTCGCGCCAGCGGCCAGCCCTGCCCCCAGGTCAGCGTCGGCTCCACGCCCACTGCGTTGTCGGCGGCGAACCTGGACGGCGTCACCGAATTGCGCGCCGGCGTGTACGCGTTTTTCGACCTGGTGATGCACAACATCGGCGTATGCCGCCTCGACGAACTGGCCTTGAGCGTGCTCACCACGGTCATCGGCCACCAGCCGGAAAAGGGCTGGATCATCACCGATGCCGGCTGGATGGCCATGAGCCGTGACCGTGGCACTCAATCCCAACAGCACGATTTCGGCTATGGCCAGGTCTGTGATGAGCACGGCGAGCCCATCGCCGGCTTGCTGCTGGGCAGCGCCAACCAGGAACACGGCGTGGCGCAATTCGCGCACACCGACCTCGACGTGGTCACCCGCTTTCCACTCGGCACACGCCTGCGCATCCTGCCCAACCACGCCTGCGCAACAGGCGCCCAGTTCGGCAGCTACAGCGCGCTGCTGGAGAACGGCCAACGCCAGGACTGGCCTCGCCTGCGAGGCTGGTAGAACGACGATCCAATCAATCTGACTCGGTCTTTGTGGAGGCCCCGCCAAGTCTTCGACTTGGCGCTGTCGCGCAGCGAACTGGGGCCTCTGTGGCGAGCGGGCTTGCCCCGCGTTGGGGTGCGAAGCGCCCCCAATCAACAAAAACGCGGCGTACCTGACCCTGCGCAGAACAGGGTTTTGGGGCTGCTGCGCAGCCCAGCGCGGGGCAAGCCCGCTCGCCACAGGAATGTAGCTGCCTGAAACTTCAGGTTTTACATTCAATAAATTATTTTGTGTTTGATAAAAGCTGGCTTGCCTTAATGCCAGTCAGTTAAGCGCGCTTCCACGATTGATCCATTCCCATCACCCCAAAAACAACCGAACCTTGCGCTCCAACTGATCCAGATGCCGATCCCGCTGCTTCTCCGCATCCACCATCGCCCGCTTGCCATGCTTCTGAAGCAGGTACGCATGAATCTGCCGCACCTCCAGCGAGCCATAGATGGACGCCACATCCAGCACCCCCATCAACCCATCCGTGCCGTAATCGCGGGTATTCATCACCACCTGCGTTCCGCGCGCGCCCAGCACCTGAAACCCCATGGCCTCAAACACCGCCACCTTCTCGACCGCACACCCCAGTTCCACGTGGGGATAACGCGCCAGCACTTCTCCCATCATCGCGCGTCCCACCCCCTGCCGCCGCCGACCGGCCTGCACCGCCATAAAGGCCACGCCGCAGGCCTCGGGGTCATTTTTCACCGGCAGGTACAGCAGAAAACCGATGACCTTTTCCGGATCGTTATCGTCGGTGGCCACGATCAACTCAACCGCAATGCCCTTCTCACCGTTCAATGCCTCCAGGTACAGGTGCACCTCAAAGCCGATGGCGTACTGATAGAGGTTGTAGAGCAGATTGCTCGGCGGCAGCGCAACGCTGCTGATGTCGGTAAGGTTGTCCACCACCATCTGCACAATCTGGCTATTGACCGGCTCGGGGCACGGCGTGGTGTAGCGGGTAAGGCTGAACATGCACATTCCTGGGATTCAACTTCAAGGCTGGCGCAATTGTACCCGTAGCCGCCCGGTCAGTGCCCCACGCCGTGCGCAAACAACCGCTGACGCAAAAAAACAAAAAAGGCGTTGCACCAGACCGGGTTACATCGCGCATCATGGGCACTTTCAAGTTCAAGGGTTAACGTCCATGCGCGTTCTGTCATTGATGATGGGTCTCACGACGCTGGCCGCCAGTACGGTGTTCTGCGCCAGCGCGATGGCGAATGAAGAAAGTCAGCTGGTACAACAGATCAACGAGTACCGCAGCCAGGTGCAGCGCTGCGGCGACCAGGGTTCCCAGGAGCTGCCGCCATTGGCCAGCGACACGCGGCTGGTGCTGCCGGCCAACAATGTCGGCGATCTGCAGCAAGCGCTCGCCCGTGCGGCCTACCCGATGGTGAATGTGCAGGCCATCAGCCTGTCCGGCCCCAGGGATGCCCAGGCGGCGATGAAGGCGGTGCGTGAGAGTTTCTGCCGGGTGGTGCTGGACCCGCAATTTGTCGATATCGGCGTGAGCAACAGCGGCCAGGACTGGCGCATCGTGCTCGCCCGCCCGCTGCTCACCAGCGGCCTCGGCGACTGGCAGACCGAAGGCCGGCAAGTGCTCAACCTGATCAATGCCGCCCGCGAACAAGCGCGCCAGTGCGGCACCCAGGCCTTCGCCGCCACCACGCCACTGTCGTGGAACGAAACCCTGGCCAGCGCCGCCAACAGCCATACGCGCAACATGGCCAACGGCAACTTCTTCGACCACCTGGACCACGACGGGCGCACGCCTGGCGACCGCGCCGAACTGGCCGGGTATATCGCAAAAAACATCGGCGAAAACATCGCCGCCGGCCTGGACACGCCGCGCAAGGTGGTCGACGGCTGGCTCGCCAGCCCTGGCCATTGCGCCAACCTGATGAACCCGCAATTTCGCGAACTGGGCGCCGCTTATGCGATGGACCCGAAAAGCGACGCGGGCATTTACTGGACCGCCGTATTTGCCGCCCAGTGATCCTTGGGCGGCGGCCCAAAAAACCTGATGTTTATCTATTCGATTGGATAGAGAATCAAAGTGCCATCTAGTAGATAATTGCGCTGAACTGGCGACGATCATTCGGGTCTGTAGCTGGCGACCTGACATTTCAGGCAATACTCGAACCGTGGCAGATAAGGTGTTGACCCGATGATGAATTGGCTGCAGGGCAGCAGCGACATGGCTGAGCGGGTACGCCAGTATGATTGGGCAAGCACGCCGCTGGGGCCGCTTGATCAATGGCCGGACGTGCTCAAGACCACCGTCGCGCTGTGCTTTGCCTCCAGCTTCCCCCAGGCGATTATCTGGGGGCCTCAGTTGATCACGCTCTACAACGACGCGTTTGCGCCTATCCTCGGCAAAAAGCCCGAGGCACTGGGCCGTCCGTTCAACGAAATCTGGCATGAAGTCTGGGACGATATCAGCCCCATCGCCGCTGACACGTTCGCAGGACATGCTACCTACATCGAGAACTTTCCCCTCGTGATCGAACGTGAAGACATGCCGGAGCAGGCGTACTTCACGTTCTGCTACAGCCCGATTCGCGACCCCCATGGCAACGTGGTCGGCATGCTCGACACCGTGACCGAGACGACCCCCACGGTATTCCTCGCCCGCCGCCTGGCGGTACTGGACGCCATCGGCCGCAGCGTCACCAGCGCAACCGATGCCCAGACAATCATGACATCCACCACCCGGTTGCTGGCCGAACACCTGCAGGTGTCCATCTGCGCCTATGCCGACGTGGATGCCGACGAAGACGCCTTCACCATCCGTGGCGAAGGGTCGGCGCAGGGCACGCCAAGCATCCTTGGCCGCTACCGCCTGGCCGACTTCGGTGAACGGGCCGTCACCTGCCTGCGCGCCGGCCAGCCACTGGTGATCCGCAACAACCTCGAAGAACTGCCGCCCCACGAGTCCGTCAACTTTCAGGCTTTGGGCGTGACCGCCACCATCTGCATGCCGCTGATCAAGGATGGCCGCCTCACCGCCTTGATGGCCGTGCACGACAGACAGGCGCGCTTCTGGTCGACGTATGACCTGGCCCTGCTGGGCGAAGTCACCGAACGCTCATGGGCCCATATCGAGCGCGTGCGCGCCGACGTCGCCGTGCGCGAAGGTCTGGCGGCGTACACCGAGCTGAACGCGACGCTGGAGCAGCGCGTGGAAGAACGCACCCTGGCATTGGCCCAGGCCGAGGCGGCGCTGCGCCAGTCGCAAAAGCTCGAGGCCATCGGCCAGTTGACCGGTGGCGTGGCGCACGACTTCAACAATCTGCTGACAATCATCCGCTCTTCGGTGGATTTTTTGCGCCAGCCCGGCCTGTCGGAAGAACGTCGCCAGCGCTACATGGGTGCGGTATCCGACACCGTGGAACGCGCCAGCAAGCTGACCAGCCAGTTACTCGCCTTTGCCCGGCGCCAACCGCTGAACCCGGAAGTCTTCGACGTAAGCCAGCGGGTCCGCAGTATCGGCGAGATGCTCGAAAGCGTCACCGGCGCGCGCATTCAGGTGCGCGTCGAACTGCCCGGCCAGCCCTGCTACGCGCGCATCGACCCCAGCCAGTTCGAAACCGCGCTGATCAACATCGCCCTCAACGCCCGCGATGCGATGCAGGGCCAGGGCACGTTGAGCCTGAAAGTCGCCTGCGATCAACCCCTGCCGTGCATCCGCGGGGAGGCTGCGTCGAGCCAGCCGCATATCAGCCTGTCCCTGGCCGATACCGGCGCGGGCATTCCCGGTGATGCCTGCGAGCGCATCTTCGAGCCCTTCTTCACCACCAAGGCCGTCGGCAAAGGCACCGGGCTCGGGCTGTCGCAGGTGTTCGGCTTCGCCAAGCAGTCGGGGGGCAACATCGATGTGGCCAGCATGCCTGGCCAAGGCACCGTGTTCACCCTGTACCTGCCGCAGGTGGAAGGCGAAGCGCCGGCGCAAGTGCCTGCCGAGGAGCCCCTCACCCTTATCCAGAACAATGCCCTGCGCCATGTGCTGATCGTGGAAGACAACCTGGAAGTGGGCCGCTTCGCCAACCAGATCCTCCAGGACCTGGGCTACCAGACCACTTGGGCCACCGATGCCGAACAGGCGCTGGCGCTGGTGGGCGCGGGTGCCATGGTGTTCGACGCGGTGTTCTCGGATGTGGTGATGCCGGGCATCACCGGTGTGGCCATGGCCAAACGGTTGCGCGAGCAGCGACCGGAGTTGCCGGTGGTGCTCACTTCCGGTTACAGCGACGAGCTGGCGGAAAGCGGCTGCGAAGGCTTCGAATTCCTGCCCAAACCCTACTCCGCCGATCAGGTCGCGCGGATATTGGCCAGGGCCATGACCCAGGACTGAGCTAATCCGCCACGGCCACCTGATTGCGGCCCATTGCCTTGGCGCGGTACAGCGCCTTGTCGGCGGTGTTCATCAAATCATGCAGGTCGAGGTCCCGGGCCTGGGTCGAGGCCAGGCCGAGGCTGGCAGTAAGGCCATGCACCGGCTCGGATGCCAGCCCCGCCACCGCTTTGACCAGTTGTTCGGCGATAGCCCGTGCGGTTTCCAGCGACGTATTGGGCAACAGCACCGCAAACTCCTCGCCGCCCAGACGGCCATACACATCGGCCTGGCGAAACGAGGTGCTGATCACTCCGCCAATCTGGCGCAACACCTGATCGCCGGCCTGATGGCCGTAGGTGTCGTTGATCGCCTTGAAGTGGTCCATGTCCATCATCAGCGCACACAACGGCTGCTGCTGATGGCGGCATTGCGCGTACAACACATGAGCATGTTCAAAAAACGCACGGCGGTTCATCAGACCGGTGAGTTCGTCAGTCTGCGCAGCACGCGTGGAAATGCTGTGGGCCCGCTCCATCTGGCGGGTCAGGCGGAAGGCTTTTTCCAGCGCATCGGACAACTTGCGCGTGGCGCTGACCACAAAGGAGGAGAACACCAGCACGGCGATGGCCACCCCCACTTGCATGGGCGACGGCTGCGCCAGCAGCCAGAATGAACAGGGCAACAACACCAGGCCCATGGACACCAGTGTCATTGAGCGATAAGCCGAGTAACTGGACACCGCGCTGACCGACATGCCCACCGTAAAGAGCATGACCAGAACCTGGGACAGACGGTCGTCGGTGGGCATCAGCGCAAAGGCACCGGTGCCCCACACGGCGGCGGAGAGGATGAGGGTGATCCAGTAACGGCGCTCCCAGCGCTGCGGGGTGCGCTCGCTGTTGGGGCAACGGAACCAGTCGGTGAACATCTTGACCCGCAGCAGCGACGTCAGTGCCAGCACCACCAGCCACACCAGCATGACGCCGTGATCAAAACGGTCCCAGCACAGCCAGCAGAGCATGACGGCAGCCAGGTAACTACCGAAAATCGCGGAAAAGGATTGGCGAAAGAGCTGATGCAACCGGTCGGTTCGCACCTGCTCTTCGATAAAACCATCCTGGTCCTGCCCACGCCCTAGGCCATTCATGAAAGCTGCCCGCTCCGCCTGCCATGACAAAGGCGCCATTGTGGCACCCTGCCACTAGCCTGGACAACTGAATCCAGCACGGTAGAGCCTTTTAACTCAACTCAGGGCGCAAAATCAGGACGCCCAGCGGTGGCAGATTCAACGACAGCGACACCGGTTGGCCATGACGTGGCTCGTCGTGGGTGAAGACGCCACCGCCGTTGCCGAAATTGGAACCTGCGTAGGTGTCCGCATCACTGTTGATCACCTCGCTCCAACGCCCGGCGAACGGCACGCCCACGGTGTAGGCCTCACGGGGCAACGGGGTAAAGTTGGCCACCACCAGCACCGGCTTGCCATCCTTGCTCCAGCGCAGCCAGGCAAAAACGCTGTTGATGGCATCGTCGCCGATCAGCCACTGGAAGCCTTGCGGCGCATCGTCCTGCTCGTGCAGCGCGGGCTCCTCGCGGTACAGTCGGTTCAAGTCACCCACCAGTTTCTGCACACCCCGGTGTTCGGGGTATTGCAGCAAGTACCAGTCCAATTGTTGATCGTGGTTCCACTCGCGCCATTGGCCAAACTCGCAGCCCATGAACAGCAGCTTCTTGCCCGGGTGCATCCACATGAAGCTCAGATAGGCCCGCAGGTTGGCGAATTTCTGCCAGCGGTCCCCGGGCATCTTGTCGATCAGCGAATGCTTGCCGTGCACCACCTCGTCGTGGGAGATCGGCAGGATAAAGCGCTCGGACCAGGCATACACCAAGCCGAAGCTCAGTTCGTTGTGGTGATGTGCGCGGTACACCGGATCCTGCTGGATGTAATGCAGCGAATCATGCATCCAGCCCATGTTCCACTTGTAGTTGAAGCCCAGTCCGCCCTGCTGGGTCGGTTGGCTGACGCCGGGCCAGGCCGTGGACTCTTCGGCGATCACCAGCGCACCGGGCGCTTCGAGGGCGACCACGTCGTTCAGGTGGCGCAAAAAGTCGATGGCTTCCAGGTTTTCCCGCCCGCCGTGGCGGTTGGGCACCCATTCACCGGCCTTGCGCGAATAGTCGCGGTACAGCATCGACGCCACCGCATCCACGCGCAGACCGTCGATGTGGAAATGCTTCAGCCAGTGCAACGCCGACGCCAGCATGAACCCGTGCACTTCGGTGCGGCCCAGGTTGTAGATCAGCGTATCCCAGTCCTGGTGGAAACCTTCCAGCGGGTTGGCATATTCGTACAGCGCAGTGCCGTCGAATTGCGCCAGGCCGTGGGTGTCGGTCGGGAAATGCGCCGGTACCCAGTCGAGGATCACGCCGATATCGGCCTGGTGCAGGGCGTTGACGAAGTACGCAAAATCTTCCGGCGAGCCAAAACGCGCGCTCGGAGCAAACTGCGACAACGCCTGGTAACCCCACGAACCGCCAAATGGGTGTTCCATGATCGGCATCAGCTCGATATGGGTAAAGCCCAGCTCCTGCACGTAAGGAATCAGACGCTCAGCCAATTCACGCCAGCCGTACTGGCGCGACACCTCGCCTGCCTCGTCCAGCTCGCACTGCCAGGAGCCCACATGCAGCTCATAGATCGACAGCGGCGCCGAAGCTTTCTGCTTGTCGGGGCGCGCCTGCATCCAGTCGTGGTCCTGCCAATCCACCTGCAACGGTGGCGCCACTTTGGACGCGGTGTCGGGCGGCAGCTGAGTGGCCAGGGCCATGGGATCGGCCTTGAGCGGCAGGATGCCGTGGGCGCCGAGAATCTCGTATTTGTAAGCTGCCCCCGGCTGCAGGCGCGGGATGAAAATCTCCCACACGCCCGACGGATGCCGCAGACGCATTGGATGACGGCGACCGTCCCAGATATTGAAATCGCCCACCACCGACACCCGCCGGGCGTTCGGCGCCCACACGGCAAACCGCACCCCCTGCACGCCGTCGACGCTGGTCACCTGGGCACCCAGGCAACTGCCGAGGTCGCGGTGATTGCCTTCGGCAAACAGGTACAGGTCCATTTCACCCAGCAGCAGCTGGCTGAAGCTGTAGGGGTCTTCGGTGATCTGCTCACCGCCGGCCCACTGGATTTTCAACAGGTAATCCTGACGCGTGGCGAAGTGCCCGATGAACAGGCCCGGCACCTGGGTCGCCTCCAGGCTGCCGATCGACTCGCCACCGTCGCGGGTCAATACCTGCACACTCAGGGCTTCGGGCAGGAACGCGCGAATGAACTGCCCGCCCTGCTCATCATCATGGGGACCCAGAATCGAGAACGGGTCCGGGTGCTCGGCGCGCACCAGCGCTTCAACGTCTCTGGACGCCGGCATTGCAGTCAACTTGGGCTGCAGCGGTTCTTTATTGATATAGCTCATGACGTCTCCCCACCGCGTGCAGTTTTCGATATAGGGGCAAGCCCGCTCAACAATGCGTGCAAGCCTTGTAATGGCACCGCCAACCAGGTCGGGCGATTTTCCGCTTCGTAAGCCACTTCGTACGCGGCCTTCTCCAGGCTGAACAGTGCCAGTGCGGCGTCCTGGCCCTTGGCGTCCTGCCAGTCATGCGCCAGTGTAGACGCCGCCGCCTCATAGGCCTGGATAAATGCCTGGCGCGCCTCCTTCAGGTAGCGATCGGTCACGCGCTTGCGCGCAATGTCCGCCTCGGACGAGTGATCCACCCCCTGCACGTTGAGCGCCATGGCGGCTGCGTAATCAAACGAACGCAACACACCGCTCACATCCTTGTAGGGGCTGTGCTTGCCGCGCCGCTCATGCAGCGGCCTTGCCGGCTCGCCCTCGAAGTCGATCAGGTAGGCGTCGCCTTTCACCACCAGCACCTGGCCCAGGTGCAAGTCACCGTGCACGCGAATGCGCAGCCCGCCCAGCGTGGCTTTCGCCAACGCCTGGACCTGGCTGCCGATGGCTTTTTTCTGCGCCAGTAGTTCACTGACCAGTGTCTGATCGGCGGGGTTCAACTGATGTTGATTGAGCTTGAGCAATTGCAGGGCGCGTTCGATCTGCGCGCCCACGTCTTTGGCCCAGGCCTGGGTGTCCCTGGCCGAGGTGGTTTCCGGCTCGAAGTCCTTGTTGGCGGTGGGCGCGCCGAGCACGCCGTGCATTTCGCCCAGACGCTGGCCGAGCAGGCCGGCGAAGTCCGCCAGCTCGCCCAGGGCATTGTAGTGCTGCTCCTGCTCGGACATGGCCTCGGCCAGTTCGTCGCGGATCGCCCGCTCCAGGTTGTTCTGGGTCCAGCTCCACGCGTCGCCCTGGTTGCTCAGGTAGCCCTGGGCGATCATCAGCAGGTTGTCCTGACCCTCGCCATCACGGCGAATCATCGAGCCCATCAGCGGCGAGATATTCGGGTAGCCGGCCTCGGTGAGGTAAGCGCTCATTTCCAGCTCGGGGTGCACCCCGGCACTGACTTTGCGGATCAGCTTGAGCACCAGGCGCTCACCCACCACCACTGAGCTGTTGGACTGCTCGGCGGAGAGGTAACGAACCGATACGTCATCCGCCAGTTGCAGCGCGTCCAGGTGCGGGGTCGCTGCAAAGCGCAGTTCACCGTCGCTGCTGTCAAGCACGGTGCCGGCCTGCAAGGCCTGGATCACCGCACGAATGAAATGCTCGAGGCTGAAAGCATCGGTCACCAGGCCCACCTCGCGGGTGCGCCGTACCCGGGCCAGGGCCAATTGCTGGGGCAAGGCGCTGGTGAACTGGTCTTCGCGCAGAAAGCCGAACGGCAATTGGTAACGGCTCACCTGGCCGCCGCTGCTCACCTCGATTTCGCTGAGCAGCACCGGATGCTCCGGGTCGCCAAAGCGCACGCCGTAAGCGATGTGTACGCTGTCGATGGTCGCGTCCTTGCCGGCAAACCAGCGGCGCTTGGGCAGCCACAGCGGCAGTGAGTCGTGTTCGAGGGTGTTGCGGCAAGGTTCTTCGAGCAATTCTTCCATGCGTTTTTTCAGTACCAAAGTGGTGAAGTCGGGAATGCTCTGCGCCGGCTCGACATGCCAGCTGGGCATCTGATTCTCGGCGGCCAGCACAAACCAGTAGAAGCCGTATGGCGCCAGGGTGAGCAGGAAATTGAGCTGGCCAATCGGCGGGAACGCGTTGCCGCCGAGCATCTCCACCGGAACCATGCCGGCAAACGCCGACAGGTCCAGTTCCGCTGCCTGGGCGCTGCGTGACACGTTGGCCACGCACAGTATGATCTCCGTGCGCCCGTCGTCCCCGGTGAATTCCCGGGTATAGGCGAGGATGCGCCGGTTGCTCGGCGAGAGCATTTTCAGGCTGCCACGACCGAACGCCTTGGACTGCTTGCGCACCGCGAGCATGCGCCGCGTCCAATTGAGCAGCGAGTGCGGGTCCTGGGCCTGGGTCTCGACGTTGACCGACTGGTAGCCGTATTGCGGGTCCATGATCGGCGGCAACACCAGACTGGCCGGGTCGGCGCGGGAGAAGCCGCCGTTGCGGTCGATGGACCACTGCATCGGCGTGCGCACGCCGTCGCGGTCGCCCAGATAGATGTTGTCGCCCATGCCAATTTCATCGCCGTAATACAGGGTCGGCGTGCCGGGCATCGACAGCAGCAGGCTGTTGAGCAACTCGACGCGGCGGCGGTCGCGCTCCATCAACGGCGCCAGGCGCCGCCGAATGCCCAGGTTGATACGCGCGCGACGGTCGGCGGCGTAGTAGTTCCACAGGTAGTCGCGCTCTCTGTCGGTGACCATTTCCAGGGTCAGCTCGTCGTGGTTGCGCAGGAAGATCGCCCATTGGCAATTGGCCGGGATCTCCGGGGTCTGGCGCAAAATATCGGTGATCGGAAAGCGATCTTCCTGGGCCAGCGCCATGTACATGCGCGGCATCAGCGGGAAGTGAAAGGCCATATGGCATTCGTCGCCGTCGTCGCCCTTTTTGTCACCAAAGTACAGCTGTGTATCTTCAGGCCACTGGTTGGCTTCGGCCAGCAGCATGCGGTCGGGGTAATGTGCGTCGATCTCGGCGCGGATCTGCTTGAGCACGTCGTGGGTCTCAGGCAGGTTTTCATTGTTGGTACCGTCGCGCTCGATCAGGTAAGGGATGGCGTCCAGGCGCAGGCCGTCAATGCCCATGTCCAGCCAGTAGCGCATCACGCTCAGGACGGCCTTCATCACCTGCGGGTTATCGAAATTGAGGTCCGGCTGGTGCGAATAAAAGCGGTGCCAGAAGTACTGGCCGGCCACCGGGTCCCAGGTCCAGTTGGACTTTTCGGTGTCGAGGAAAATAATGCGGGTGCCGTCGTACTTCTGGTCGTCATCGGACCAGACATAGAAATCCCGCGCGGCCGAACCGGGCTTGGCCTTGCGCGCACGCTGGAACCAGGGGTGCTGGTCGGAGGTGTGGTTGATCACCAGTTCGGTAATGACCCGCAGCCCACGCTTGTGCGCCTCGGCAATGAAGCGCCGGGCATCGGCCATGGTCCCATAGTCGCTGTGCACGCCGCGGTATTCGGCAATGTCGTAACCGTCGTCGCGGCGTGGCGAGGGGTAGAACGGCAACAGCCAGATGGTGTTGACGCCCAGGTCGGCAATGTAATCAAGTTTGGCGATCAGCCCGGGAAAGTCGCCAATGCCATCATTGTTGGAGTCGAAATAGGATTTGACGTGAACCTGGTAGATCACCGCGTCCTTGTACCAGAGCGGATCCTTGATGAACGTGGCTGCCTTGGGTTTCTTCGCCATTGGAAACTCCTGAAAACTCGAAAAAACGTGCTGACGCACTCCGGTCAATGTGGGAGCAAGCCCCCTCCCACCTTTGACCTCGGCAGGCTTAAGACGCGGTAATGCGCCAGATCCCAAACGGCATCTGCGGATCGAGACGGGTCCACTGGCTCTTGCCATACCAGGTCCAGCGATGGCCGTTCATCAAGTCCTCGCCCTGGGTCTGCGCATCGTCCGGCAGGCCCATTTCCCATAGCGGCAATTCGAAGTGAGCTTCCTGGGCGTTGAACGGATCGAGGTTGACCGCCACCAGGATGAAGTTGCTGCCATCCTCACTGCGCTTGCCGAAGTACAGGATGTTGTCGTTCCAGGCGTTGTAGAGCTTGAGCCCCAGGTGCGTCTGCAGGGCCGGGTTCTGGCGGCGGATGCGGTTGAGCTGGGCGATCTCGGCGATGATGTTGCCCGGCGCGGTGAAGTCGCGCGGGCGGATTTCGTACTTTTCCGAGTCCAGGTACTCTTCCTTGCCGGGCACGGGTGCCGCTTCGCACAACTCAAAGCCCGAATACATGCCCCACAGGCCCGAGCCCATGGTGGCCAGCGCGGCGCGGATCAGGAAGCCCGGACGGCCGGATTCGTGCAGGAAACCAGGGTTGATGTCCGGCGTGTTGACGAAGAAGTTCGGCCGGTAGCACTCGCGCCACGGCGACTGGTTGAGCTGGGTGAAATACTCGCTCAACTCGGCCTTGGTGTTGCGCCAGGTGAAGTAGGTGTAGCTCTGGGAATAGCCGACCTTGCCCAGGCGCGCCATCATCGCCGGCGTGGTAAAGGCTTCCGCCAGGAAGATCACTTCGGGGTACTTGGCGCGCACATCGCTGATCAGCCATTGCCAGAACGGCAGCGGCTTGGTGTGCGGGTTGTCGACGCGAAAGGTCTTCACGCCCTCTTCCACCCAGCCCACCACAACGTCGCGCAGCTCTGTCCACAAACCGGGAATGGCGTCAGCGGCGTAGAAATCGACGTTGACGATATCCTGGTACTTTTTCGGCGGGTTTTCCGCGTATTTGATCGTGCCGTCCGGGCGCCAGTTGAACCAGCCCGGGTGCTGCTTGAGCCATGGGTGGTCCTGGGAGCACTGGATCGCGAAGTCCAGGGCGATTTCCAGGCCATGGTCGGCGGCGGCCTTCACCAGGCGGCGGAAATCATCACGGCTGCCCAGCTGCGGGTGAATCGCTTCGTGACCGCCGTCCTCGCTGCCGATGGCATACGGGCTGCCGGGATCATCGGGGCCGGCGTGCAGTGAATTGTTGGGGCCCTTGCGATGGCTGCGGCCAATCGGATGAATCGGCGGGAAGTACAGCACGTCGAAGCCCATGTCATGGATCATCGACAAGCGAGAATGCACATCGTTAAAAGTGCCATGGCGCGCCGGATCATCGGTGATCGAGCGGGGAAACAGCTCGTACCAACTGGCGAACTGCGCGCGTTCACGTTCCACATCAATCGGGTAGACGGTGCTGATGCTCAGATAGGCGCGGTGATCGGCCTGGGTCATCAGGTGTGCACTGTCCTCGTGCAGAAACTGCGCAACCTGCTCGGTTTCCAGCAGGCCGGAGAGTTCGTGATGCAGCAGCATCAGGCGGTCACGCAGCTCATTGTCGCTGCGCTCGGCGGCCTGCAGCACCAGGCTGCGGCCTTCCTGCAGCTCGAGGCTGACGGGAACCCCGGCCTCGTGCTTCTTGCGCAGTTCATAGCAGAAGCTGGCGAAGGTATCGATCCAGGCTTCGATACAGAACTCATGCGGGCCCTGCTCGGTGACGGTAAACGCGCCTTCCCAGCCATTGTTGCCGACGTCGGACATCACCACGCTGTGCCAGCTTTCGTCGTGCAACGGGCGCCAGCGAATCAACACCGCGAGCTTGTCGTGGCCGTCGGCGAATACCTTGCTGGTCACGTTCACGCGCTGGTTTACCACGGCTTTAACGGCAAATTCGCCGCCGTCGATCACGGGCGTGGTGTCTTCAATGGCGATCCTGGGCAGCAGCAATGCCTGGGACAATGGTAATGCGCAGTTATCTGAAGCCAGTGTTTCAGCAGTCATCGAGCATCTTCCCCTTACGCCCTGTGGACGCTCTTTTGCTTGATCCGAATCTGATACGGCGGCGCTCTCCCTGAGCGGGGCCGTCATAGGTCCGAGCCTGTGTGCGAGAGAAAAGTTCAGGCGGATATGCCGCCACTGGGCGGGAATCAAATCCGCCCGCCGATTGTCCACCGGTAGAACAAAGCACAAAGGAGGCCACACCGATGACTATTCCGATTCCGGCAGAAACACCCGACCCCAATATTGACGAGCCAACGTTACCGCCCGTTGAACCGCCGCCGATTCCGGAGCAGGAGCCGCCGGAAAACCAGCCGCCACCGGTGCAGGAACCGCCTGGAGCTGAACCGCCAGCGGTTCTTTGAGGCATTCCACGCGGGGTTCGGCATTCGCTTGCGCAAGCTACGCAACCGGGTTGCGCAAGCGGACCTTGATCGTGGTCATTTCCTACTCGATAAAAAGGGCTAGTCCTAACGCCAATGAACTTGCGCGTTCTCATACTGATTTTTCGCTCGCCTGAACGCCACGCATCAGGCAACGCGTAATCCGATCTGTTTATGAGGAATCAGCATGACGACTATTAGCACACCGACGACCATTGCCTTCAATGCACCCCTCACCGGCCCGACCAGCCCCCGCCCGCTCAAGCAACCCGAGGTGTCCAGGCCTGATCCCGACCTGGGGCGACATCTTGAGGATATAAGCGCCCGCGTAGACCGCAAGACCATTGACTACATGATGCGTCACCTGGATTCGGAAGAGTCAAAAGACTACTTCAAAAAGATCGACACACTCCTGACCCCGGACAATATCAGGCGCCTGGCGAGCGGCCCCAATGCGAAATCTCACATCAAGGCGCTTGCCCATATCGAGACGCGTTTTAACAGCGGATCGTTGGCCAAGATATCGGGCCCCCTTGAGTGGAAGCATGTCGAGGACTATCGCAAAGCCGTGGAAGCGGAACTGTTCGAATTGTCGCTCAGCCTGTTCTTTTCCGATGGGGAAAACTCCTTTGAATTGGTGCGAGGTTTTCTCAATAAGGAAACCGACCAGCATATTCTGCACGCCATGCATGATCTGCGGGCCAGGCACAAGCGCCTCAGTGAAGTTTCCACGCTGGTGAAAAACATACTCGAGTCGGTGCAAGATGTTGAAGCACGCGCGCAGGATTGGCGCAAGGGTATGCGGTCAGTTTAAAGAACAGGACCCGTTAAACCGGCCAGGTAGTCACTCATCCTTCTCGAACGCGCGCACGATTCGCGGCATCACGCTGAACACCGCCAAGGCCAGCAAGGTACTCAACACTGCCGTGGATTCCCGACCCAGGCCGGCAGCAACGCCAATCGCGGCGGTCATCCAAAGCCCTGCTGCGGTGGTCAGCCCTTTGACGTGGCCGGCATCCTCATCCTTGCCCTTGATGATGGTGCCCGCCCCCAGAAAGCCAATGCCGGCGATCACGCCCTGCACCACGCGGCTCATGGCATCGGCCTGGTTACCGGACATCTGCGGCACCAGCACAAACAGCGCCGCGCCCAGCGCCACCAGCATGTGCGTGCGTATCCCGGCCGCCTTGCCCTTGCTCTCGCGCTCAAAACCGAGGATGCCGCCCAGAATGGCCGCCATCAACAGCCGTACGGTCATCTGGGTGACCTGTTTTGCATCGCCGATATCGGCGAATTCGGCCTGCAGGGTCAGCCACGCTTCTTGCCACCATGCGTCCATGGGTGCGCTCCTTAGTGATTGTTGGTAAAAGATGGACAGCGGCAACCGCCTGTCAGTTGCCGGGAACGCCTGGATATTGGCCGGCCCGCTCCCCCCTGCTGTTGCGCTTACCCACTGAACCTGTTTTAAGGCCCGATGAAACGTTACGAAAAATTTGCCGATGCCATTGCAGAACTGATCCGCTCCGGCGTGCTCGGGCCCGGTCAGCGCGTGCCCTCCGTGCGCCATGCCAGCCAGACCTACGGCGTCAGCCCCTCCACGGTGTTTCAGGCCTATTACCTGCTCGAACGCCGAGGCCTGATCCGCGCGCGGCCGCGCTCGGGTTATTTCGTCAACACCCATGCGCCCAGCCCGCTGGCCGAGCCGGTGGCCAGCGAGCCGGTGCGCGACTCCACCGAGGTCGATGTGAGTGAACTGGTGTTTTCGGTGCTTGACTCCATCAAAGACCCCAACACGGTGCCGTTCGGCTCGGCCTTTCCCAGCCCGCTGCTGTTCCCCTTGCCGCGCCTGGCCCGCTCCCTGGCCCGCGCCGCCCGCGAAATGGACCCGCGCCTGGTGGTGACCGACATGTCGCCCGGCAACCCGCAACTGCGCCGGCAGATCGCACTGCGCTACAGCGTCGGCGGGCTGGTGGTGCCGATGGAAGAACTGCTGATCACCAACGGCGCCCTCGAAGCGCTCAACCTCTGCCTGCAGGCCGTGACCGAGCCGGGTGATCTGGTCGCTATCGAAGCGCCGGCGCTCTACGCCTGCCTGCAAGTGCTTGAGCGTCTGAAGCTCAAGGCCGTTGAAATCCCCGTGCACCCGCGCGATGGCATCGACCTGGACGCCCTCGCACAAAGCCTGGCGCACTACCCGATCAAGGCCTGCTGGACCATGACCAGCTTCCAGAATCCCATGGGCGCCACCTTGCCGCAGGCCAAAAAGCAGGCATTGGTGGACCTGCTGCGCAGCCACCAGGTGCCATTGATCGAAGACGATGTGTACGCCGAGTTGTATTACGGACAACACGCGCCAAAACCGGCCAAGGCCTTCGACACCGACGGGCTGGTGATGCACTGCGGCTCGTTTGCCAAGAGCCTGGCGCCGGGTTATCGAGTGGGCTGGGTAGCGGCCGGGCGCTATGCGCAGAAGGTCGAGCGTCTCAAGCTGATGACCTCGTTGTGCCCGTCGATGCCGGCCCAGGCCGCCATCGCCGATTACCTGCAACACGGCGGTTATGACCGCCACCTGCGCAAACTGCGCTATGCCCTGGAAGAACAGCAACACGCCATGCTGGCCGCCATCGCCCGCCATTTCCCGGCGCAGACTCGGGTCAGCCAGCCCACCGGCGGCTATTTCCTGTGGCTGGAACTGCCGGCGCAGACCGACTCGCTGAAACTCTTCCAACGGGCCCTGGCCCAGGGCATCAGCCTGGCGCCGGGGCCGATTTTCTCGGCGACCCAGCGCTTTCGCCACTGCATTCGCTTGAATTACGGCAGCCCCTGGAGCGAGGCGTCCGAGACAGCGATGCAGACCCTGGGGCGGCTCGTGCGGTCGCTCTAGCGGCCGCCACCCAGGTCGATGAAGGTGCCGGTGGCATACGAAGCCTTGTCCGACAGCAACCAGATAATCGCCTCGGCCACTTCATCCGGCCGGCCGCCACGGGCCATGGGAATGCCGGGCTCGAGCTTGCTGACGCGGTCCGGGTCGCCGCTCAGGGCGTGGAAGTCGGTGAAGATGTAGCCGGGGCGCACCGCATTGACCCGAATGCCCTCGCCTGCCACTTCCCTGGACAGGCCCAGGGTGAAGGTGTCGAGCGCGCCCTTGGAGGCGGCGTAGTCGACGTACTCGCCGGGCGACCCCAGGCGCGCCGCCACCGATGACACGTTGACGATACTGCCGCCCTGCCCGCCATGACGTGGCGACATGCGCAGCAACGCATGTTTGGCACAGAGCATCGGGCCCAGTACGTTGGTCTTCAGAGTTTTGAGAATGCGCACCTCGGACATCTCCTCCACCCGGGACTTGTGTCCCACGGTGCCGGCGTTGTTCACCAGCGCGCTGACACGGCCCAGCTCGGCGTCGACACGGCTGAACAGCGCGATCACTTCATCTTCGACACTGACATCGGCACGCACCGCAATGGCCTGGGCGCCCAGATCGCGTACGTGCTCCAGCACGGCCTGTGCGGCGGTGTCGTCAGACTGGTAATTAATGCAGATGCGATAGCCTTCGCGGGCGGCGAGCAAGGCCGTCTCGGCGCCGATTCCACGGCTGCCCCCGGTGATGATGACGACTTTGTCCATGCAAGCGATCTCCTGATACACGCTGATGTTTGCGGTTGGATCCAAGAGTAACCGTCATGCGCGGTATTTGTCAGGCAGGACGGGCGCCTGCGCACCTCATTGACCAACGGTGTTACACACCATATAGTGTGCCAACTATCAGGCCAGACCACTACATAGTGTGCAGTATCGCTATTTCGCGACCACACTCTGTGCAGTATTTCAAGCGATCAGGAAGGAATATTTCAATGCTGAGTTGGGATGAAGTCGACAACGAGGACACCGGTGAGGTGATCATCAGAGGCGCCAACGCCGGCCATGCCAGCGAAGCCAACATGGACCGCCTCGACGGCGCCGGCGCCGCTGCCGCCCTTGAAGCGCGCAACGTGACCGCCAGCGACTCTGCGGCAATCATCCGCGCCAAGGCCGCCCTCGACAAACTCGACGTCGCC
>NZ_JYLK01000011.1 GCF_001439805.1 Pseudomonas trivialis
AGAGCATTGGAACCACCTGATCCCATCCCGAACTCAGCAGTGAAACGATGCATCGCCGATGGTAGTGTGGGGTTTCCCCATGTGAGAGTAGGTCATCGTCAAGATTAAATTCCGAAACCCCATTTGCGAAAGCAGATGGGGTTTTGTTTTGGGCGATTGGAAAGTGTTCACTAAAAGTTCAACGTTTTGATCAACAGCCGTCACCCATCATCAAGCTGCCGTTCGGGAAATCGATGCAAAGTGTTTCTACATTTTTGGTATGGTGCAGCACTTTTCAAAAGGATTGATCTCTCTGCGCAGGAAGCGGCGTCGACCTTTTTCAACGAGATGCTGTAGAAATGCCCGGACCCATACCGATCAAAGATCACGAAAAAGAAAACAGCCTGGTCAACAAGCGCCTGCTGGCCTGTGCCCTGCTGGTGATAGGCATCACCTGTGCACTGGTGGGCCGCTTGTATTTCCTGCAGGTGGTGCAGTTCGATTACCACTCCACGATCTCCGAAAACAACCGGGTCCATGTTCTTCCCATCACCCCAACCCGCGGCCTGATTTATGATCGCAATGGCGTGGTGCTGGCTGACAACCGTCCCAGTTACAACCTCACCATTACCCGTGAACGCACGACTGACCTGAAGGGTGAGCTGGACGCCATCGTCAGCCTGTTGCACTTGCCCGCCGAGGACCGCGCAGTATTTGACAAGGCACTCAAGCAGGCACGCCATCCTTTTGTTCCTGTCACCTTGTTTTACGAACTGACGGAAGAACAGATCGCCCTGTTGGCGGTTAACGAATTCCGCTTGCCTGGCGTGGATGTCGAACCACAGTTCGTCAGACATTACCCGCTCGGAGCGCACTTCGCGCACTCCATCGGCTATGTTGGTCGTATCAACGAGAAAGAATCCAAGGCGCTTGATTCGGTGGAATACCGCGGCACCCAGTCCATTGGTAAAACCGGTATTGAACGCTTCTACGAATCCGAGCTGCATGGTCATGTCGGCTATGAAGAAGTCGAGACCAATGCCCAAGGTCGCGTATTACGAGTGCTCAAGCACACCGACCCGATCCCCGGTAAAAACATTGTCCTGAGTCTCGATGTTCACCTCCAGGAAGCCGCCGAGGAGGCGCTGGGCGACCGTCGTGGTTCCGTCGTTGCTCTCGACCCGCAAACGGGCGAAGTGCTCGCCATGGTCAGCAAGCCCAGTTTCGATCCGAACCTGTTCGTTACTGGGATCAGTTTCAAGGAATACGCCGCGCTGCACGACTCCATTGACCGGCCGCTGTTCAACCGCGTCCTCAGAGGCTTGTACGCCCCGGGCTCAACCATCAAGCCGGAAGTGGCCATCGCCGGCCTCGACAGTGGTGTCGTCACCCCACAAACCCGCGTGTTCGACCCGGGTTACTACCAACTGCCGGATTTCGATCACAAATACCGCAACTGGAACCACAGTGGCGACGGCTGGGTGGACATGGATTCGGCGATCATGCGCTCCAACGATACCTACTTCTACGACCTCGCCCACAAGCTGGGCATCGACCGTCTGCACGACTACCTGGCAGAATTTGGCCTTGGCCAGAAAGTCTCGCTGGACATGTTCGAAGAGTCCGCAGGCCTCATGCCATCCCAGGCCTGGAAGCGCGCGACCAGGCGTCAACCCTGGTTCCCCGGCGAGACCGTGATCCTCGGCATCGGTCAGGGCTATATGCAGGTCACACCGTTGCAATTGGCCCAGGCCACCGCGTTGATCGCCAACAAGGGCGTGTGGAATCGGCCGCATCTGGCCAAGACCATCAACGGTGTGCCGCCGGTGGATGAAAACCCGATGCCCAATGTCGTCCTCAAGGATCCGCGTGACTGGGAGCAGGTCAACCACGGCATGCAACTGGTGATGCACGACCCGCGCGGTATCGCCCGGGCTGCCGCGCAAGGTGCGCAATACCGCATCGCCGGCAAGAGTGGTACGGCGCAGGTGGTGGCAATCAAGCAGGGCGAGCGTTACAACCGCGACAAGACCCTGGAGCGCCATCGCGACAACGCCTTGTTCGTCGGCTTCGCGCCGGCCGAGCATCCGAAAATCGTGATCTCGGTGATGATCGAAAACGGCGAGGCCGGCGGGCGCGTGGCTGGCCCTGTGGTCAGGCAGATCATGGACGCCTGGTTACTCGACCAGGAAGGCCACTTGAAGCCGCAGTACGCGACGCCGAGCAAGGCGCCAGGCGATCCGCATGTCTAGATCAAGCCGGTAGCGCGCAGATTTCAAAAGCAACTTCCCTGCAATGGGTCAGTCATAACCATTGGCTTGGTCAAGGACGGGGGCATCATCGCGCGCAACCCAGGTTGCGCATCTGTCGATGTCACCTAAGGTCAATGGAGGAGGTGACTTATGCACGTATTGGATCGCATCGAGCGGAAGATTCTGCTCAACGCTTCACGTAAAAAGGTGTGGGAAGCACTCACCGACGCCGAACAGTTTGGCGCCTGGTTCGGCGTCGCCCTCAAAGGCAAGCGTTTTGTCGAGGGGGAAACCGTCGAAGCGCCGATTACTTATCCGGGCTACGAACACGTGGTCTGGAAAGCCAGAATCGAACGCATCCTGCCGCAGACCCTGTTCTCTTTTCATTGGCATCCCTTCGCGGTACTGGAAGGCGTCGACTACGATAACGAAATTCCGACGCTGGTGGAATTTACCATCGAGGACCGTGCGCCGGGCATCCTGTTGCGGGTGGTCGAATCCGGTTTCGACAAGGTGCCTGAAGCCCGCCGCCAGAAGGCGTTCAAGATGAACTCCCGTGGCTGGGACGACCAGATGGGCAACATCGAAAGCTACCTGGGCGCCGCTCGCCAGGCGTGACCCAAGCGGGCATCGATAGCGATGCCCGGCTTCGAAGGCGATTAAAAATCAATCGTCGCCGATAACTTGGCAACACGCGGTTCGCCCTGACTCAGATAACCCCCCAACGCCGACTCCCAGTATTTCTCATTCGCGACATTCTCCACATTGGCGCCCAGCGTCACATTGCGCTGCTCCACTTTGAAAGTGTAGCGCGCACCCAGGTCGAAGCGATTCCAGGCCGGCAGACTCAGGTTGTTGGCCGCATCGGCGTACTGGCCGCCAGTGCGCAGCATGCGACCGCTGAGGGTTGCGCCCTGCAGCCCCGGCACATCCCAATCCACCCCTGCATTGAGCTGGAATGAAGGCACACCGATTGCGCGATTGCCGTCGTTGGCGCCATTGAGCGTGTCCTTGAGCTCGGTCTTCATTACCGTTACGCCACCGAGCAAACGCAAACCACTGACAGGCTCACCGAAGACATTCAGCTCCACCCCCTGGTTGATTTGCTGGCCTTCGCGCACATAAGTGGCAGTGGTCGCGCCGGTCTGGATCGAGTAACCATCACTCGGTTGCTCGATACGGTACACACCCAGCGTTGCGCCGTAGGTGCCCATGTCCAGTTTCACCCCCGCTTCAGTCTGCTTCGAGCGGGCGGGCGCGTAGGCTTGTGCACCATTGGTCACCGTCAGGCCGCCGGACGACACCGGTGCCGTCGGCCCCTGGGTCAAGCCTTCAATATGGTTGGCATAAAGCGACACATGTTCCCAGGGTTTGAACACGATGCCGTAAACCGGCGTGTTGATTGACGCGGTGTAGTTGGAGCTGCGCGGACCGGAACCATACGCATAGTTCTGCATGACCATTTCCTGATGGCGCAGCCCTGCGGTGAACAGCAGACGGTCGTCCAGGAAACCAAAGGTGTCAGAGATGGCCGCACTGCGCACGAACGTCTTGGCGGTGATACCGGGATCGCCCAGGTCACCACCGTTCACCGTGCCGCGCACCGGTTGCGTAATATTGCTGGAAGGGTGGTAGAGGTTGCTGGCATTAGGCGTGAAGTCGAACTCGTAGGCATTGCGCGCCTGCGTCCAGGTGCCGGTCAGGCCGAGGTTCAGTTGGTGGCTGACCGCACCGGTCTGGAACTTGCCATTGAGGCCCGTCATCAGGCTGGTGTTGTCCTCCTGATGGGCGATGCGCGAACCAGTCACCTTGGCTGTGCCGAAATTATCGGTCAGGGTCACCGACGAATAGCGCCCGCTTTCATGGGTGTGCTTGGCGCCGGCGGCAAGGTAGGCGGTCCAGGTGTCGTTGAGGTCGTATTCGCCGCGCAGCATACCCAGCGTGTCTTCGATGTTGGTTGCGTTCCAGCTTGGCGCGTAGTTGGTATCGGCCGAGGGTGCACTCGGGATGTGGGTGACGCCGGTGCCCAGGAACACCGAGTTACGGCCGCCGTTGACGCGCTGTTTCTGGTAAACGAAATCACCTGATAAACGCAGGGCATCGCCACGATAATCCAGGCCGACGGCGAACAGCTTGGCCCGCTGGTTCTCGTCATCAATGCCGGTATCGCCTTCGCGCTGGGAAATATTCACCCGCGCGCCAAACCGATTGCCCTCGCCAAACCGCTGGCCCACATCCAGATGCTCGCCCACCCGGCCATCGCTGCTGATATCGGTGCTGAAGCGGCGCAACGGCACATCATCGGCGCGCTTGGGTTGCAGGTTCACGCCGCCGCCAATCCCCGAGCCGCCCGGCGTGACACCGTTGATAAAGGCATTGGGGCCCTTGAACACTTCCACGCGCTCCAGCGCGTCGGTGGACATGATCTGACGTGGCAGGATGCCGTACAGGCCGTTGAAGGAAATGTCGTCACCATTAAGTTGCAGGCCGCGAATCACAAAGACCTGCGCCTGGTTCGCATACCCCGAGGCCTGACGCACGGATGAGTCGTTGAGCAGCACGTCCGCCACCGTTTCGGCCTGCTGGTCGCGGATCAATTTCTCGGTATAGGACGCCATGCTGAACGGCACATCCATGATGTCCTGATTGCCCAGCACACCCAATTGGCCACCGCGTGCCACCTGTCCGCCGCTGTACGCCGGCGGCAGCGCGTTCGGCGCGGGTGCGTCGGCGCTGATGTTGGTGGCGCCCAATTCCAGTGTGTTGCCGTCCTGGCGCGTATTCGGATCGGCCGGGGTAGCAGCATGGGCGGTAAGGCTCAGGGAGCAGCAAAGGGCGAGCAGGGCAGGGCGAAACGGCACGGCGAGTCGGTTACAGGTGGGCATGGTCGATCCTGACGGAGAACCGTCAATGTGAGGAAAAGGGCAACAGCGTTGCGCGTCCTCACTGCGCGAATACGACTCCGGCGCAAATGATAGTAATTGTTATTAGCGTTTTGCAACAAATTTGTCAGATTAGGGTCCGCGCGAGCGTTAACCTGCCGCGTCCGGCCGGATGCCGGGTAGAATCACGCCCTGAACGCAATGTTTGAGGTGCGGCACGGTGGATTTACAGCAGGGTTTCGTCCTGACCCGGCATTGGCGTGACACCCCGGAGGGTACGCAGGTCAGCTTCTGGCTGGCCACCGACCAAGGGCCCAGGTTTGTCCGCCTGCCCGTGCAGACCTCGGTGATGTTCATCCCCGAAGCCCATCGCAAGCCGCTCGACTGGCTGCTCAAGGACGAGCGCGACATCGAGCTGCGGCCGTTGCAGTTGTGCGATTTCCATCACCGCCCCGTCCTCGGCCTGTATACGCGCCAGCACCGCCAGGCAATGGACCTGGAAAAGCGCCTGCGCACCGCCGGCGTTGACGTCTACGAGGGCGACGTGCGCCCGCCCGAGCGCTACATGATGGAGCGCTTCATCACCGCCCCGGTGTGGTTCGGCGGCACCCCCGATGCCGACGGCACCTTGCTCGACGCACAGATGAAACCCGCCCCCGACTACCGCCCGCCGCTCAAGCTGGTGTCCCTGGACATTGAAACCACCGCCCAGGGCGATCTCTATTGCATTGGCCTGCAAGGCTGCGGCGAGCGTCAGGTGTACATGCTGGGCCCGCCGAACAACGCCTGCGCGGTGGACTTCAAGCTCGACTACTGCGACACCCGCGCCCAACTGATCGAAGCCCTCAACCGCTGGCTTGCCACCCACGACCCCGATGCGATCATCGGCTGGAATGTGGTGCAGTTCGACCTGCGCGTGCTGCACGAACATGCCCAGCGCCTCAACGTGCCGCTGATGCTCGGCCGTGGCGACGAGCCGATGGCCTGGCGCGAACATGGCAGCCGCAATCATTACTTCGCCGCCGCCGCCGGGCGCCTGATCATCGACGGCATCGAAGCCCTGCGCTCGGCCACCTGGAGTTTCGAGTCCTTCAGCCTGGAAAACGTCGCGCAAACCCTGCTCGGCGAAGGCAAGGATATTTCCACGCCGTACCAGCGCATGGACGAAATCAACCGCATGTTCGCCGAGGACAAGCCCGCCCTGGCGCGCTACAACCTCAAGGACTGCGAGTTGGTCACGCGGATCTTCGCCAGGACCGAGCTGCTCAAGTTCCTGCTGGAGCGGGCCAGCGTCACCGGGTTGCCGGCCGACCGCAACGGTGGTTCGGTTGCCGCCTTTACCCACCTGTACCTGCCGCTGATGCACCGTCAGGGCTTCGTTGCGCCGAACCTGGGCGACAAACCACCCCAGGCCAGCCCCGGCGGCTTTGTCATGGATTCGCGCCCGGGCCTGTACGAGTCGGTGCTGGTGCTCGACTACAAAAGCCTCTACCCGTCAATCATCCGCAGTTTCCTGATCGACCCGGTGGGCCTGATCGAAGGCCTCAAGCACCCTGACGACAGCGACTCGGTGGAAGGCTTTCGCGGCGCGCGGTTTTCCCGCACCCGGCACTGCCTGCCCGCCATCGTCGCGCGGGTTTCCGAAGGCCGCGAGGTGGCCAAGCGTGAGCGCAACGCACCGCTGTCCCAGGCGCTGAAAATCATCATGAACGCCTTCTACGGCGTCCTCGGCTCCAGCGGTTGCCGGTTCTTCGACACGCGGCTGGCCTCGTCGATCACCCTGCGTGGCCATGAAATCATGCGCCAGACCCGCGAGCTGGTTGAAGCCCAGGGCTATGAAGTGATCTACGGCGACACCGACTCCACCTTCGTCTGGCTCGGCAGCGCCCATGCCCAGGAGGACGCCAGCCGCATCGGCCAGGCGCTGGTCGCTCACGTCAACGAGTGGTGGCGCGCGCACCTGCAGACGGCGTTCGGCCTGCACAGTGCACTGGAGCTGCAGTTCGAGACCCACTTCACGCGCTTTCTGATGCCGACCATCCGCGGCGCGGAGGAGGGCAGCAAGAAACGCTACGCCGGGCTGGTGGTGCGCGCCGACGGCAGCGAAGAGATGGTCTACAAGGGCCTCGAGACCGTGCGCAGTGACTGGTCGCCCCTGGCCCGGCGGTTCCAGCAGGAACTTTACCAGCGCATCTTCCACCGCCAGCCCCACCAGGATTACATTCGCGACTACGTGCGCCGCACCGTGAGCGGCGAGTTCGATGAGCTGCTGATCTATCGCAAACGTCTGCGCCGGCGCCTGGACGACTACGAGCGCAACGTGCCGCCCCATGTGCGCGCCGCGCGCCTGGCCGATGACTACAACGACCGCCTGGGCCGTCCGCGCCAGTACCAGCGTGGCGGCTGGATCAGCTACGTGATCAGCGTCAATGGCCCGGAGCCGCTGGAAGTGCGGCAGGCGCCAATCGACTACGACCACTACGTGACACGACAATTGCAGCCGGTGGCGGATGCGATCCTGCCGTTTGTGGATGACGACTTCAGCACCCTGGTCGGTGGACAGATGGGGCTGTTTTAAAGGAGGCAACACCCTGTACACGCTCTACGGCACCGACGAATCCGGCTCGTGCATGATCGACATTGCCCTGCAACGTTGCGCCGTGCCCTGGCAGCGCGTGGACGCCAGTTCCTGGCATGAGGGCGAGGGCAGTGAAGCGCTTGCGCGAATCAATCCGCTCAAACAGATCCCCACCCTGGTGACACCCGATGGGCAGGTCCTCACCGAAAGCGCGGCCATTCTGATCCACCTCGGCCTGGAGTTTCCCGATGCGGGCCTGCTGGCCGGCAACCGCGGGCAAATTCTGCGTGGCCTGCTCTACATCGCCGCCAATTGCTATTCGGCCATCGGCATCATCGACTACCCGCAACGCTGGCTGGGCGACGTCGATCAGGCGCTGCAGGCGCACCTGGTCAGCGGCACACGGCGCTACCTGCACCAGGCCTGGGTGGTATTCGCCGATCAGTTTGCCGGCCAGTTGTTCGCGCCCAACCATGCGCCGAACGCTTTGGGCATCATGGCCGCGGCGGTGTCGCGCTGGGAGGGTGCGCGGGAAGCGTTGGGCGCATTGGCCCCGGGCTTTGCCCACACCCTCGCGCAGGTGGATGCCGACCCGATCGTGGCCCCGGTATTCGCCCGGCATTGGCCACACTGGAATGGCCTCTGATATTCGCGCAATCAGAAGAAACAATCATCGCCCAACCCGCCTGATCTCTTGCGCGGCGGGTGTCCTGACCTACGCTTTCAGAACCGGGCGTAGGAATCATCCTTGAAATTGACGGTCGCACACATGAAACTCAAGAACCTGCACGCAATTCAAAGGAGGTGCGCATGCTCATCCGGTCGCTGACCCTGGCTACCTTGATGGCTTTTACGGGGCCGCTGTTGGCCGCGGATGATATCAACCCGCTCAAGCAGGACATGGGCAAGGCCCGTCCGCTGGTGGTGGTGGAGCTCGATTCCGGTAACGCCACATTGTCCACGCTGCAGAAACAGCTGGACGAGCCTGCCAACAAGCAGTCGTTCGAAGAGCGCAACATGGTGTTCTACACCGTCAAGTTCGGCAGCATCGGCGCCGAGGGGGAAAAGTTCGCCAAGGAGGCCAAGGACAACAAAAAGCTCACGCCGCCTGAAACCAATGCGCTGATCCGCGCCCTCAAGCTGGGCGCCGGCAGCGGCACCAAGGTGATCCTGATCGGCAAGGACGGCGAGAAGAAACTCGAGAAGACCGTGCCTCCGGATACCCTCGACCTCAAGGAGTTCTTCAGCACCATCGACCAGATGCCCATGGCCGAGAAGGAGGCCGCCGCCGCCGTAGAAGCTGCGCCAGCCGAACCCGCCCCCGCCAAGGGTAAACCCGGCAAGCCGGGCGCAAAAGCCCCACAACAACTCGACGACTAACCCGCCCTCCCTCGTGGGAGCGGGCTGGCCCGCGATAGCGGTGACTCAGCGCAGACACAAGCAAGCTGACCCACCACATGCGCGAGCAAGCCTGCTCCCACCGGGCAATTCAGCGATGCCTTGCCACCGGAAACGGGAAATAGAAAAACCGCAGAACCGCCGTCCGCTTGATCACTTCACCGATCAGCAACGGTCCCACCACCGCCACCACCAACCCTACACCCGCCGCCAGGAAAGGATGCAGGCCCAGGCGCTGCATCAGGTCGAAGGTCTTGTGCTGGATCTCCCCGTGAAAAATCAGCAGGATCAGCGTGGACTGACCGATGTAGGTCATGGCCCGCGTCACCAGCGCCGAAACCGTCAACACCTTCGCCAACGCCCAGCACGCATACATGCCAATCACCGCCAGCAGGCTGGTCCACAACCAGTGGTCATAACGCCGTTGCGCCAGGTCCATGGTGTCTCGGGTCAAGTCGAACAACACGGCGAACAACACCACCGCGATCAACAGCGTCAGCCAACTGCCAGGGTGCGTGCGCAGCCAGTCGCGCAGCAGGTAGCCGGCGATGAAGCAGGCGCTGCTGATCAGGGTGATATCCAGGCTGAACGGCAGCCCCGGCAGTATCCAGGTGTGCTCGCCAAGCGTCACCGGCCATTGCCAGAACAGCGGCAACATCCAGATCCCGAGCAGCAATTGCACGGCAAGCAGCAGGGCACTGGCCCACGGCGCAAGTTTCAGCCGCAGGATCAGGCGCAGCATCACCCAACTGAACAGGATCGCCACCCACATATGGGGCAGAAACCACATGGCCTGCCACGGAATGGTGTCCACCGAGGCATAGAACACGCCGCCAATGTCCGGCAGCAAGGGTTGGTTGCGCAGCAGCGCACGCAGGCTGACATACAGCAGCAGGGTGAAAAAAAACGGCTTGAGCAGGCCGTCGGCCTTGCGTACCGCCATCTCCACAAACGGCTGCTCCGGCTTGAAAAACACCCCGGACAAAAAGAAGAACAGCGGTATGACGAACGACGCCAGTATCGGGTACATCAACTCCTGGGAATTTGCCACGAACCAGCTGTGGGCGAACACGATCACCAGGATGCCGATGCCTTTGGCGATATCCATTTGAATCCAACGATGTTTCATGGGCGTCTTCCTGATCGATCATTCATGCCTTGCGCCACGGCTTGAGCCACAGCCCCATGCCCAGTAACACCACGGCCCCGGCCAAGGTGCTGAGCCCCAGTTGCAGCCACACGCCGTCAATTGAAAACAGCAGCAAAGCCGCCAGCAGCATCAGTGTTGCGCTCAGCAGCCATTGCCTGGCCCAGGGCAGAGCGCCAAGCAGCGCCTGACGTTGCATCAACAGCAGCGCCGTGCAGATCACCCCAGCCAGCGCCGCCAAGGGAATACCGGCCAGGCCGAACACAAAGGGCAAGGCGGCCAGCAGCAGCACATTGACCAGGCTGCCAAGCAGCTCGCAGCGCAGGGGCTGGTGCGTGTCACCCGCCGCATAGGCATAACGCGCCAGCAACGCGTTCCACGCGCCGAACACCAATGGCACCGCGAACCACGCCAGCAGCAGCGGCAACGGTGAGTCCGCCGACTGGCTGGGCAACAGCAGCGCCACCAGGCTCGGTGCCGCCGCCACCAGGCCGACGCCGGCGGGCAGGGTCAGCAGGCTCGCGGTGTCCAGGCCGCGTTTGAGCAGAGCCAGGCGCGCATCGCCCTGGCGGCGGCTCATCATGCCCAGCAGCACCTGATTGAGGCTCATCAGTGCAATCAGCGGCAGGTTCATCAGCTTGCGCGCGAGGTTCACCCAGGTTACCGCGCCTTCGCCCAGCAGCGACGCCACCAGCCGTTCGATCAACGCCAGACCCTGGCTCGCACCGTTGCTCAGCAACAAGGGGCCGATGCGCTGGCCCAGTTCCCGCAACGGCGCCGCCGACCACTGCCAGCGCCACGGTCGCCACCCCTGGCGCCAGATCGACGGCAACAGCGCCAGCGGCATCAGCAGGCTGCCGGCCAGGCACGCCAGGGCCAGGGTGTGCGGCGCGGTCGCGGTTCCGGCCAGGGCAAGGTAGGTCACCGGCGGCAGGTTGAACAGCAACGAGCCCAGCCCCGCCAGCACAAACCGCTCACTGGCCTGCAACGGAATGCTGAACAGCGCGTGCAGCATCAAGCCCGGCACGCACCAGGCGACCACCTGCAGATTGCCGGAGGCGAGTGCCGTGGC
Organism: Pseudomonas trivialis; assembly: GCF_001439805.1. GTDB lineage: Bacteria > Pseudomonadota > Gammaproteobacteria > Pseudomonadales > Pseudomonadaceae > Aquipseudomonas > Aquipseudomonas trivialis. The sequence continues at coordinate 11,309 of NZ_JYLK01000011.1, forward strand.
GCTGTCCGCCAACCCCGGTCCCAGCAGTTGGACCAGCCACGGCGCCAACAACGTCAGCAGCAGGCTGGTGACCAACGCAATCGCCATCAATGCCGGGAACAGCACGGTCAGCCAGCCCAGGCGCTCGGCATCCTTGCGTTGCAGATACAGCGGCAACGCTGCGGCACTCAGCACACCGCCGGCCAACGACATGCGCAGCGCCTCGGGCAAAAACAGCGCGATCAGGAAGGCGTCACTGCGCTCGCCCGCACCCCAGGCCGCCACCAGCAGCCATTCACGCGCAAACCCCAGGCACAGGCCCAGCAGGGTCGCCAGCGTCAGCCAGGCGGCGGAGCCGAGCATCAGGGACGCACGCCATCAGGCTGCTGTTTGCGATAGGCCACGCGCTTGACCTGCGGTGCGCGCGTCGGAAACAGGCGGCGTGCTTCCAGCACATTGAGCCCTACCATCAGCCAGAACAGCGCCACCATCACCACCGCAAAGCTGAAGTAGTGGTCGAACAACCCGCTGACCAGCGCCGCGAGGATCCCGGCGGTACTGCCCAGCCACAGTGCATTGTCCTTGGTCAGACGGATCGGGCCGCGCTCCGGGCGTGCCTCACGCCACCAGCGCACGGTCACCGCGACGAACAGCAGCATGCCGACAATGCCGGTCTTGTAGATGAAGTTCAGCCACAGATTGGAGATCCCCAGAAACGGCGTGCCCGGCACCGGCGGGTCGACCTTGAAGCCAATGCCGAACGGGTAGGCCGCCACCGCCTGGGGAAACATGCGGTACTCGTCAAAACGGATTTCGGTACTGGCGTTGTCCGATGAAAATATCGTCGCCAGCCGCTCCTGCAGCGGCGGATACGCCAGCACCAGCGCCACGGTCAGCGCTGCGCCGATCATCAGCAGGCGTCCGGTGTACGGCACACGGCGCGTGGCCATCCACATCAGCACCAGCGCCAGGCTGACCATCGCACCACGGCTGCTGGCCAGCAGCAGCGCTGCCGCGCCGAGGCACGCCACGCCCAGGCCCAATGCGCGTTTCCAGCCGCGCTCGGTCATGCCGAAGCAGAACGCCAGGGGCAGCAGCAGCGCCATGATCCCGCCGATGGCGTTCGGGTGCATCCACGGCGAGCCCATGCGCGAAGACATCGCTTCCAGGCCGAATTTGAGCATGTCGAAGTTGCCGTAATTGAGCAGCGCCAGAATCGGCGCAATGCCCGCCCCGGAACGCGTGCGCACGAACACCGCAATCGACATCACCAGCATCGCCAGCGTGCCCAGCAGCAGAGCGACCACCAGCGACTCGCGCTGTTTGGGTTCCACCAGCAGTTTGGCGCACAGAAACACCGCCGACAGGCTCAGCAACCAGCGCAGCCAGTTGGCCATGCCGCTGGTTTCGACGTCGACGACGATCACCTGGCCGACAATGAACGGAAACACGCTGAACAGCATCAGCCACAGCAGCATCTGGTCGGTGGGCCGGCGCCACAGGCTGGGCGCCGCCGGCAGACGTGAGAGAAACGTCTGCCACAGCACCGCACCCCAGGTCAGCGCCAGGATCGCCTCGCTGACCGTGCTGCGAATGCCCAGGTTGAGGGTGGAATACGGCATGAACGTCGCGAGCATGGCGAACAGCAACAAGCCCCACAGCGGAAAGCGCAGGATAGTCACCGCCGCCGCCAGCCCAACCACGCCAAGCAATGCCTTGACCGGTGACAGCGCCAATGCCATCACGCCGAACAACAGGCCGAACAGGATCGCGACAGGGGCGCCCAGGGAGTCTCTCATTGCAATTCCTCGATCAGTTGCGCCAGGCGCTGGCGATAAGCCTGATGGTTGAAACGCTGCGCCCACTGCCGGCGTTGCTCGGGTGATTCTTCGTCCGGCCGCTCGCCCAGGTTCACCATCAGTTGCACCAGCGCCGGCCCATCGGTGGGCGAAAAACGCGGCGCCGAGGGCGGGGTGATTTCATCCAGCGACGTGCCGCTGGCCACGGCCACCGGCGTGCCGACGCTCAGCGCCTCGATCACCGGCAAGCCGAAACCTTCGGCATACGACGGCTGCCACAGGCGCGCGGCGCGGCGGTACAGCGCGTGCAGCTCGGCATCCGACACGCCGCTCAAGGCGCGAATCCCCGCCACGCTGCGCTGAGCCTCGGGCAGATGATCGAGGCTGCCCACCAGCACCAGTTCCGGCACGGCAGGGGACAGCCGACGTGCCTCCTGCCAGGCCTGCACCAGGAACGGCACGTTCTTTCGCAATTCGCGGGTGCCCACCAGCAGCCAATAGCGCTCGGGCAACTGCCGCGCAGTGAGGTCCGCCGCCAGTTCAATAAAGCTGTCCACCTGGTTGGGCAGTACGCGAACCTTGCCCGCTGCCTTGGGAAACAGGCGCGCGGTTTCGTCGGCGCTGTACTGCGACGGCGTCCACACGCGGTCGGCGCTGTGCACCGCGTAGGCAATCGACAGGCGATCGCTGGTCTTGTAGATCAACGCTTTCAGGCGGTTGGCGTGGTAATTGTCCAGGGTGATCTGGAACAGGTCATGCAGCAGCACCACCGTGCGCAATCCCTTTGGTTTGGGTGGCAACGGCAGGCCCATGTTGAAGGTGCTGATGTACAAATCGATCTGCTGCTCGCGCAACGCCCGTGGCAAAAAACCGGCTTCGAAGCGCAGGCGATTGTGCGGCTGGTGCATCGCGGTCTTCGCGCAGCCCCAGGCCGGGCAGTGCGCCTGTAAACGTGTTTCGTCCCCCAGCGGCGCCACGGTAAAGCGCTCAAGCGCAATGCCCGGCAAGGTGTGCAGGGCGCTTTCCAGCGCGTACACCTGGCGGCTGATGCCCGATTGCGGCGAGGTGCCGACGGTGCGGTAATCGAGGCCTACACGCATGCGGGTTCCTTTTCGGTGAGCGGCGAAAGGCTGGCGTAGACGCGCTCCAGTTGGCTGGCGGCGACGCTCCAGTCATGGGCGCGGCGCACGTAAGCGCGGCCAGCCTCACCCATGGGCGTGGCGGCATCGGGAAACTGCAGCAGGCGCACCACGGCATCGGCCAGGCCGGTGGCACTCTGGGCGCCGAGGTAGTCCAGGCCTTCCACCAGGTCCAGGCCGGACACGCCCTGATCAGTGCTCGCCAGCGGCAAGCCGGCCGCCAGCGCTTCGAGCACCTTGAGCTTGGAGCCGCCACCGTGGCGCAACGGCGCCAGAAACACCGAACAGCTCGATTGCAGGCTCAGCAAGTCAGGCACGAAACCCTGCCACTCGATACGCGGGTCCGGCCAGCGCGTGCGCCAATTGTCCGGCATGCCGAAGCCGCACACGCTCATGCGTGCCTGCGGGCAGCGTTCCCAGACTTTGGGCAGGATCTCGTCCAGCGCCCACTCGATGGCGTCCACATTCGGCGCGTATTCGTAGTTGCCCAAAAACAGCACGCGGCGGCTGGACGGGTCCGGGCGGGCACCGGCGAAGTGGTCGCAGTCCACCCCGTTGACCACCACCGGCACCGGCTTGCCGGCGATCTTTGCGAGGGTTTGCGCATCGCTGTCGGTGACCGCCACCACCTGCGTCGCCTGGCGCATCACCCGCTGTTCCCAGCGGCCGTAGCGCCACTGGTCGTAGCGAATAAACGGCAGCGCCCAGTTCGGCAGGCGATCGTAAGTGGCGGCGCCGAGGGCCGATTCGACGTTGTGCTCGGTCAGCACGAAGGGCTGGGCCGTGCGCGCCAGCGTGCATTCGTAGGGCTGGAAGCTGTAGGTATGTTCGATCTGCACCACGTCCCAGTGTTCGTTGAGCAGTTGGTTGAAGCGCGCCTGCAAAGACGCGGACAGACCGTTCACGCTGGCCAGCAGCGGGTAGGGCGCAAACAGCCCGGCCAGCAGGGTTTTCAGGCTGCGTAGCGGGCGGCGTGGCAGCACGATTAGCTGTTCAAGAAAGGTCTCCAGCACCTGGCGATCAGCGAGCGACACCGGGTGCTTGTCATGCAGCAGCAGCGTGATCCGGTGCCCGCGCGCCGCGAGGCTGCGCAGCAGGTGAAACTGGCGCGTCTTGCCGCCGCTGGTGGCCGGCCAGGGCGAGTAAGGCAGGATCCATAAAATGCGCATGGCTGGCTTTAATCCCATAGCAGAATTTGCAGGTTCGGTTTGACCGGCACGGTCAAGCCATTGGTGCCACTGACGGGGGTTTGCGTGCCGCGCAACGGGTCGTGCAGCGTCGCGCTGGCAAGGCCCGGCAAGTGCGCGTTGCCGCCCTGGGGCGCCCAGAAAAACCACAGCTTGCGCCCATCGGCGCGGGTCCAGCCGATGCTGAACAGGCCGTCGGGCAATTGGTCGGCGCTGGGTGGGTCGCCGGGGGTAAGGCTCGGCCCGCTCACGTCGAGAAAGTACTTCAAGGCGGTGTAGACAGGTTTGGGGTTGGCGTCGATATCAAGCAGGCCGTAGGACTGGTCGCGCACGCTGGCACGCTGGTCGAGGTCGCTCAAGGTGAACAGGAACGTGCGGTCGTAATCCAGCGCGCTCATCAGCGCCAGGCGCCGCACCACGTAATCGGCCTGGCCTTGCAGGGAAATGATGTCCTGGGCGTCCTTGGGGCCGGTATAGGTCGACCAGCCCCACTCGGTGGTCCACAGCGTTTGCACGCCGCCTGCGCGCAAGGCCTGGTTGAGCGCGGTGGTTTTGGCGATGAAATCCAGGTTGGCCGGGTCGTTGCCCTCGGGCAGTTGGGTGTAGGGGTGGTAGGCAATCACCGTGTTGAGGCTGGCGATACCCAGCGCGCCCAGGGCGTCGAACATGGTTTGGCCGTTGGGCATCTCACTGAAAAATGCCATGCCGGCGGCCACCACCGGTTTGTCCGGGCGCATGGCGCGCAGCGCGGCGGCGGCGGTGGTCAGCAGCGTGGCGTAACCCGCCGGGTCGGCCACCGGGCGCCAGAAGCCGAGCAGGTTCGGCTCGTTCCACACCTGCCAGGCGTCCACGCTGGGGTAACGCTCAGCCAGCAGCGCCATGCGGTTGGCGAACACGTGCGGGTCTTTGGGCGGGTATTGGTCCTGATACGGCGCGCCCACGGGCGCGGTGGTGGCGAAGGGCGCCGAACCGACCAGGTAGAACACCGACTTGAGCTGGTTGTCCTGCAGTTTGTTCACCAACTGGTCGAGGGTGGCGACCTGATAGTGGCCCTGCACCGGCTCCAACTGATCCCAGTGCAGATCCAGGCGCACCCACTCCAGGCCCAGCGCCTTGAGACGGTCGATCTGCTTCTGATAGCGCTCGGGGCTGAACCACAGAAACTGCGCGTTAACGCCCAGAAAGTCCTTCCACACCAGCACCTTGCTGCCCTTGAGCACATGGCTCTCGGCATCGGCCTGGCGCCCCCACAGCACGGCGCCCAGACCCAGCGCCGAAACCAGCACAAGCGTCAACAAGTACGTGCCCTTACGCACCATGGGGACCTCCCATGATTGCCTGTTTGAACAGTTGCCTGAACTGCTGCGCGGTCGACGGCCACAAACGTTCGCGTCCGATTTCTCCGGCGCGCTCGGCCCAGTCCCGCGCCAGCGTGGGCGTACGGGCCAGGCGCAGCAGTTGCGCACACAGGGCGGCGACATCGCCCTGGGGATAGGTCGCGCCATTGCCACTGGCGACCTCTTCGGCGAACGCCCGCGCATTCGAAGTGATCGCCCCACGCCCGCACGCCGCCGCCCACGACAGCGCGCCGCTGGTGCCACGCTGGCGCCCCAGCAAGCCGAGTTTTTTCGACTCACGGTAGGGCAGCATCATCACATGATGGGCCTGGATCGTCGCGGCAATCTCATCGGCCGGCAGGTTCAAGCGCCAGTCGATGGCGTCGGCCAGGTCGAGGTCGGCGATCTGGCTGTGCAACTGGTCGAGGTAGTTGCCCCCCGCGCCGAACGCCATTTCCGCCGCCGTGCCGCCGGCCAATGTCAGCCGCACGCGGCCACGCAACTCGGGCGCTTGCCTGAACATGTCGGCCAGGGCCTGCAACAGGTCCTCGATGCCTTTGCCACGGTAGATAAACCCGAAATACAGCAGGCGCAGCGTGTCCAGCGGTGGCAACGGCGCCGGTGCAATCGCCAGGTTGGCGTGGTTGATCACCGCGACTTTGCCGGCCGCCAGGCGCATGCGCTGGCTCAGGCACTCGGCCCCCAGGCGCGTCAGGGTGATCAACCGGGTCAAACCGGCGGCGACCTGGCGCTCTTCGCGCAACGTCAGCGGATCGGCCAACACCACCGCCGCCTGCGGCAACGGGCTGGGCAATCGCTCCATCAGTTGCAGGGGAAACGGCAGGCGTTCGCGGCGCCACACCATACGCTCCGGGTCGTGCACGGTGGCGGTCAGCGGCAGGGCAGGGTAGGCCTTGTGCAGCTCGCGCAGGGCCAAAAATTCCCCCAGCCGTCCGCCGCCCAGCTCGCCGTGGACCAAATCCACGCTGTGCCAGTCGAACGTGCCGATGGCCCGCTTGATCGCCGCGCTTGAGCCTTCGACGCCGCTCAACGGTGTCAGCACCGTCACCCCCAACTGTTCCAGGGCCAGCTTGAAATGGTTCGCGTAGTCGGCGATGCCGTTTTTCTCGGGTGGCAGGGGAGCCAGCAGGGCAATGCGCATCAGAACACCCCCCGGTACTTGGCAATGGTCTTGAGCACTTTGGCCGGTACCTCGAACCTTCGTCGGTTGATAATGATGCCGTCCACCTTGCCGAAGGCCGTATTGAGGATCGACAGCGCATGTTCCACCACCGGTACCGTGCTTTTCTGGGCCTCCACCACCAACGCGATCAGATCGGCCCGCCTGAGGCTGACAAAGGCGTCGCGGTTATCCAAAAGCGCTGAGGCATCGAGCAGCACCACTTCTCCCGGCGAGGCCGTCCGCGCACCTCCGACGCGGACCTTGATGCCATTTTCCTGAAGCAGTTGTCGTAATTGCCCCACCACAAAACTCACCCCCTCGCCGTGGCGCGCCGAGGTCAGGCCGAGGGTCATGCCTTGTTCGGTTATCCGTTCGGGCTCAAGCAAACCGTAGAGTCGATAGATGCTGGCATTGAACGCGTTGGTGCTCTGCGCGGTGCTGGTGTCCAGCTCCGGCAGGGTGGTCCACAGCGGCAGGCCGAACTTGCGTTCCACCAGGCCGCCGTCATGGATGCGCTGATCGAGCAGGTAGCACAGGTACACCACCAGCAGGCCGACGACGATGGCAAACGGGATCGCCAGCGTCAGCATCACCAGGGTTTTCGGGAAGATGCGCCCCGGGTTCAGGGTGGCTTCTTCGATCACTGCGATGTTGCTGATCTGGCTGTTATCCAGCTCACGGTCGATGCGCGATTTTTCCAGGTTGTCCACATACAGCGCGTAGTTACGCTCGGTGGCGCTCAGCTCGCGGGACAGGCGCGTCAGCTCCGGTTCAATCTCCAGCGCCTGCTTGCGCTGGGCTTCCAGGTTGACCAGTTGTTTCTGCTGCTGAACCAGTTGGGTACGCAGCGCCAGGTTGTTGCTGGACTCGTCCAGCAGCACCCGTTGCAGGTGGATTTCCAGGGTGTTCGGCGCGCGGTTTTCCGAGCTCTGCACGGTGTTGCTTTCAGCCGCCACCTGCACCTGCATGGCACGGATCGACGCATCCAGGGCTTTGACCGGCGGCGCGTTATCGGTGTAGGTGCGCATCATGTCCGCGCGTTCCAGCAGCTTTTGGTTGAGCAGGCGGCGCAAATCCTGTTGCTGAGGATTGAGCGCAATCTGGCGCACCGTGGTCACTTCCTTGGGCTGGCTCTTGAGCTGGGTGCGAGTGCTCTCGATGGCGCTGTCGGAGGAGGCGATCAGGCGGGTGGTGTTGAAGGTTTCGCCGCGCAGCACGTTGATACGCTCGGACAGATCCTCCAGGCGATCGGTGATGCTGGCCGCGCCGATTTCGTTCAGGTGCGTGAGGATCTGCTCCTTGTAGCTCTTGATCTCGGTGGCACTGTTGGACACCTGGCCCTCATAGAACGCATAGAGGCTTTTACGCCCCAGCGCCTGGGTGCGCTCGTTGATGTAAATCTCGACCCAGCTTTTGACCACGGCCTGGGCGATCTGTGGATCGCCCCACTTGAAGCTGATGTCCATCACCGTGGAGCCGGCGGCGTGGCTGACTTCGAAGCTTTGCTCCAGGCCTGCGGCCAGGCGCTCGACCGGGGTGGTTTTTTCAATGACACCCAGGGATTCCAGCACCACGCGCACACCATCGGAGATCGCCCCGGTTGCATTTTTGACATGGTATTTGCCCAGCTTCCAGACGCCTTCCGGCGGCGGCTGGTTGGCCAGCACTTCCAGGTAACGCTCGGCAACCGCGCGCACAATCGGGCGCCCGGTCAGCAGGCGCTCTTCGTCGACAATCGGGTCGCGCTGGGTGCTGGGCATCACCAGTGCCTGACGGTTGCTGATCTCGATGGGCAGCGTCGAATCACGCCCCGGTTTCACCAGCAGGCGCGCGGTGGATTCGTACTTGGCCGGCAGCAGGAACGCCCCCAGCAGGATAATGACCAGCGCAGCGAGGGCCGCCAGCTTGAACTCGTGGCGGAAGATGAAAAACAGGCGCAGAAGATCACGAAAAGAACGGATCTCGATCATGGGATGTCGCTCCTTTAGTTGGTGCCGCCGCTGGTTCGGGAATAGTTGTAGCCAACCCCGATGGACTTGGTGAACGGAATCAGCTGGTTCAAGTAGGTGTCCACTCCCTGGATACGCTCGCCCACGTTGGATTTGGGCACGAACACCACGTCGCCGCGTTGCAGTCGCACCGGTTTGCGGCCGACGGGGCCGGTCTTGAGGTATTGGCTGAAGTCCAGGAAGTAAGCGCGGTAGGTGCCCTCGGCATCTTCGCGCAGCAACGCAACCATGCTTGCGTTGCCCGCCGGGTTCACGCCGCCGGCGCCGACAATCGCCTGCTCCAGGGTGTTGGCGATACCGATCTGCACCGAAGTCGGGTTATTCACCGCGCCGCCGACGATCACCGAGTTGCTCGGTGCCTGGTTGATATTCACCGTCACCCGCGGTTCGCGGTACACCGGTGCCAGTTTGTTGCTCAACTCGGCCGCCAGCTCCGAGGGCTGGCGCCCGGCGACCTGCAGTGGCCCCAGAAACGGGTAGTTGATCTTGCCGTCGGTCTGCACCGTGTACAGCGTCAGCTCGTAGATGGTGCTGACATTGAACGCCGACAGCGTCGGCATCTCCCCGGCATCGCGCACGATACGCAACTGGTCGCCGACACGGATGCGCTCCACCGCCGGTGGCAATTGGGCCAACTGGTCGAGGGCGCGCTTGCCTTCCTCCACCGCCTGGTCATCCGGCGCGACAATGCGGGCCGGCGTGTTGCACCCGGCCAGGGCGAGCAACGCTACAACAAGCAAGATTCGTTTCATCATAGGTGACTTCCTGTAGGTCATGATGCTCACTTCCAATAGCCGGGGAACATGCTGATGCGTCGCTTGACCGCAACGGGGAGGCGGCGCTCCAGTTGGCCCAGGCGATAGCCGAGCAACTTGAAGGCACTGCGCACCAGCACTTCGGGGACGCGGTGCAGTGCACCGGCCTTGCGCAGGGCCGCCAGCTCCGCCAGCACGTAGCGTTTACCTTCACCGCCGGCATCGCCAAAGGCCTGGCGGATCCACGGTTCGCGACCGTAAAACACGCCAATGTCGAAGTAGCGGTGAAATTCATCCATGACACGGTAATCGTGGGAGTGGTACACCCGCGCCGAGGCGGCGTAGCGCACCTTGTAGCCGTCGAGCAGCATCCGCGCGGCCACGTAGGCGTCTTCGCTGCCGATCACATCGGCGGGGAAGCCACCCACGGCTTGCAGTGCGCTGCGCCGGTACACCGAAAACGAATCGGAACTGAAGCAGGTCTTGATCCCCAGTTGCGGGGCGTCGGCCAGGCTTTTGCTGCGGCTCTGGGCCGGATAGTTGAAATGCCGCGACTGCGCGCCGAGCACGCCGGCGTCCGGATGCGGCAATTGGCGCCCGTAAGCGACGCCGTTGAGCGGGTCCTGCTGCAGTTCATCGAGCAGGTTGGCAAACGTTTCGGGGTCGGCGGGAATCGCGTCCTGGGTCATCACGATCAGCGCATCGCCGCTCACCTGTTCGCTGGCCCAGCGCCGCGTGCCGCCATGGTTGAAATCGCGGGCGTCGATCACCTCGACCCGGGCGCCGAATTCGCGAAAGCGGACCACCGTGTCATCGCTGGAGGCGCTGTCCACCACCAGCATCTCGTCCGGTTGCCTGGTTTGCATCTGCAGCGCAGGCAACAGCCGCGCCAGGTGGCCGGCGGCGTTGCGGGTCGGGATGATCAGCGAGGTGCGCATGTCACTTCTTCACATCGGCAGGCGCGCGCCCGTAGATATCGTCAAAGCGCACGATATCGTCCTCGCCCAGGTACTCGCCGCTCTGCACCTCGATCATCACCAGGTCGATGATGCCGGGGTTGGTCAAGCGATGCTTGTGCCCGGCGGGAATATAGGTGGACTCATTGGCGTTGATCAGAAATTCGCGCTCGCCATTGGTGATCTGCGCAGCGCCGCTGACCACCACCCAGTGTTCACTGCGGTGATGGTGCATCTGCAACGACAACGACGCCTGCGGCTTGACCACGATGCGCTTGATCTTGAACCGGCTGCTTTCCTCCAGCACGGTGTAGGTGCCCCACGGCCGGGTGACGGTGCGGTGCAGACTGTACGCCGGATGGTTCTGGCGCTTGAGTTCGGCGACGATATAGCGCACATCCTGGCTGCGGTGCGCGTCGGCAATCAGCAGGGCATCGGGGGTGTCGACGATGATCAGGTCGCGCACGCCCACGGCACCGAGCACGCGCTTGGGCGAGTCGATGTAGCAGTTGTGTACATCATGCAAAATCGCTTCGCCGTTGATCTGGTTGCCATGGGCATCGCTCGGCGTGAGCTGGCGCAGGGCTTCCCACGAGCCGATGTCGCTCCAGCCGATATCGCAGGGCACCACGGCCACCTGCGTGGATTTCTCCATCAGCGCCACGTCAATGGACACGTCCGGCGCGCTGCCGAAGGCCTCTGCGTCCAGCTCACGCTGGCGCGAGGTTTTGTTCTGCAGGTGCTGGCTGTGTTCCAGGGCGGCGCGGGCCGCCTGCAATACGTCGGGCGCGTAAGTGGTCAGTTCGTCCACCAGGGTTTTGGCTTTGAAGCAGAACATGCCGGCATTCCACAAATGTTTGCCACCGTCGAGGTAGGCTTGCGCGGTGGCCAGGTCCGGCTTCTCGACAAAGCGCTGCACGCGGTTGCCGGTGCTCAGCGCCTCGCCTTTTTCGATATAGCCAAAGCCGGTTTCCGGGTGGTCGGGCTGGATACCGAAGGTCACCAGAAAGCCTGCCTCGGCCAGGTCACGGGCCTGGGTCACGGCGGCGGCGAACGCGGTCTCGTTGTGGATCAGATGGTCGGCGGGCATCACCAGCAGTTGTGCGTCATCGCCAAAATGTTCCTGCACATGCAGCGCCGCCACGGCGATGGCCGCAGCCGTGTTGCGCCCGAACGGCTCCAGCAGCAGGTCCAGGGGCAGGTGGGACGGGTTGACCAATCGGTAGTCATCGAGGGTACGGAACAGCATCTCGCGGTTGGTCACCGTCAGCACACTCTCCACACCGGGCAGGCGTGCGGCGCGCTGAAAAGTTTTCTGCAACAGGCTCTGGCCATCACGCATGCGCATGAACGGCTTGGGCATGTTCTGGCGTGACACTGGCCACAGCCGCGTCCCCGACCCACCGGAAATGATGCAGGGAATTAATCCGTTGAGGGTATTCATCAATAGACTTCCTTGGTGGATAGAACGGCGGGAACCGTCATGAAGACGATGTACAAGTCAAACCACACCGACCACTTGGAGATGTATTCCAGGTCGTACTCGACACGTTTCTGGATTTTGAACAGGGTGTCGGTTTCACCCCGGTAACCATTGATCTGCGCCCAGCCGGTGATACCCGGTTTGACCCGGTGCCTGGAGCTGTACTCGCTCACCGCCACTTCGAAAGGTACCCCGGCGGCCTTGGTGGCAGTGGCGTGCGGGCGCGGGCCGACCATCGACATGTTGCCCAGCAGCACATTGAACAACTGCGGGAGCTCGTCGATGCTGGTTTTGCGGATGATGCGCCCGACGCGGGTGATGCGCGGATCGTGCCGGGTGGTTTGTTGTTGCGCGGTAAAATCGCTCTGGTCGGTGTACATCGAACGAAACTTGAACACCCGTATTTCATTGTCGTTGTAGCCAAAGCGGTTCTGGCGAAACAACACCGGGCCCCTGGAGTCGAGCTTGATCGCAATGGCCGTGATGATCATCAGCGGCGACAGCGCCACCAGCGCCAGGCTCGCCAGGAAACAATCTTCAAGGCGCTTGATCACCGGCGACCAGCCACGCAATGGCAACTGCGAGGTGTTGAACATCAGGATGCCGCCCACGTCGGTGATCTTGCTATGGCCGTAGCGCAGCGCGGCCATGTCCGGCACCAGCATCACGTTCACCGACAACTGTCGCAGACGATTGACCAGCCCATGGATGCGCTGCTCCGCAGCCCAGGGCAGGCAGATCATCACCTGGTTGACCTGCTCGGCGCGGATCAGCTTTTCCAGGTCGCGGGTGTTACCCAGCAATGGCAGATTGCTTAACTCCTTGGGGATGCGCTCGGTGCGATCATCGATAAAACCGATCAGACCGGAGCGAATATCACCGTTGCGTTGCAGATGGTCGGCAACGTGCACGGCGGTGTCGGTAAACCCAAGGATCACCGTGCGCTGCAGGTACTTACCCTTGCGCATCAAACTGCTGTAAAGGCGCAGCATCAACAAACGTTCGAGACAAAACAGCCCAAGGCTGGCGAAGTACCAGGTCAACAGGTTACGTGGCGTCAAGTGTGGAAAAAACAGCAATATCTGATACATGAACAGCAGGATGCAGAAGGCGGCTGACCAGGCCTTGATCTTGGTTTTCAGGCGCAAACGGTTGCTGAACAACTCTTCCGAATAAATACCCAACGCCTGGAACAAAATGATGGTCAGAAACGCAAAAAATACGAGCAGGCCAAGGAAGTGAGGACGCATCTGCGGGTTCATCGGATCGATGAAAAAAACCAGCACCAGCGGGGGTAATATCGCACTTAGACCATGAATAAATTTGACGAAAACAACAAAAAACTCAACAAACCCGGCACGCGTTAAAAACAAGCTATCGACGGATGACTTTTCTCGCATAAAACATCCCTCATTGCACTCCATGCGCTATAGCCGGTATGCGTTAGTGGTGCATTAAACTCGGCTACGCTGGGGAAATCGCAACTAATCAGTTCAAATGCAGTGCATCCATTTGAAGGGAACTTGCGGGGGCTGTGGCTAAAGGAAGTGTTCCTCATGGTTGCTTAGTCAACGAATTGACGGTGTTGCAGGTGTCGCGTTTTAAAGAGGTTAATCAGTGTTTTATGAGGCATTTTATTGACATTCCTTGTCCAGACGAGTGGTAAGAGAGGGTGTGTTTTTGAGTGTAGGAACAAATGTGAAAATTTTCCTGCTCAACTGCAAAGGTTTTTTGAAAGGCGGTGGGAAAGGGGGACAAGGAGGATGGGGAAGTTACGACTAAGTGCCGTGGCTGCGGGGTTTTAGTGGGGTTGGAAGTTGTCTTTTTAACTTCAAAAATAAATGAAAAAAAGTTACTCGCAGGACCGACAGCGACCGTTTTTAATGGTGATGCCGGCTCCCACAGAGATACTGGGTTGTCAGCCTAAACGCGCGGCCGCGCGTGCGGTAATTTCACCCCGCACCCTGCGCGATTCGGCGGTGCGCTTGTGGGCTTCATCCAGCACATGCTGCGGCGCAGTATCCGGGCGACCGGCATCGAAAGGTGGCGCGGGCGCGTATTCGATCTGCAACTGCACCAGTTGCGCCGCCGCTTCGCTGTACAGCTCCGCTGCCAGCACCAGCGCAAAGTCGATCCCTGCGGTAATGCCGCCGCCGGTGAACAGGTTGCCGTCGCGCACCACGCGTTCCTGCACCGGGATTGCGCCGAGGGGGGCGAGCATGTCGTGGTAGGCCCAATGAGTCGTGGCCTTGCGACCGCGCAGCAAACCCGCCGCGCCGAGTACCAGTGAGCCGGTGCACACCGAGGTCACATAGCGCGCGGTGAGCGACTGGGCCTTGAGGAAGTCCAGCGTGTCGGCGTCTTCCATCAATGCACCGACGCCGGCACCGCCGGGCACGCAAAGTACATCCAGATTGGGGCAATCGGCGTAAGTCATGGTCGGCGTGAACACCAGACCGGTGCTGGAGGTGACTGGCGCGAGATCTTTCCACACCAGATGCAACTTCACCTCCGGCAGCGAGCCCAGCACGTCGTAAGGTCCCGTGAGGTCCAGTTGCTGAATGCCGGGGAACAGCAGGAAGCCGATCTGCAAGGTCATGAATGAAACTCCATTGAGAAGAAGTAGACGCTTGCACTGTAGAAGCCTAGGCTCTGGCGTATACGCCATTGAGCCCACAAATTCCGCCAATCATGCCCAGAATTATTCATATACTCGCTTTTGATAACGCACAGGTGCTCGATGTGACCGGGCCGTTGCAGGTGTTCGCATCGGCCAACGACCTGGCCCGCCAGCGCGGGCAGCCGTTGCCGTACAGTGTCTCGGTGGTCGCGGCACAGGCCGATCCGGTCATGACTTCCGCTGGCCTGGCGCTGGTGGCCGAGCCGTTGCCGGCGATCGATTCGCCGTGCGACACCCTGGTCATCGCCGGTGGCTGGGGCGTCTACGGCGCCGCCGAGGACCCCGCGCTGGTGCAGTGGGTACGCGCAAAAGCCCGGCACACGCGGCGTATGGCCTCGGTGTGCACCGGTGCTTTCCTGCTGGCGGCCAGCGGCCTGCTCGACGGTTGCCGCGTCGCCACCCACTGGACGCGCTGCGAGGAACTGGCGCGCAAGTTTCCCGCGTTGACGGTGGAGCCCAATCCGATCTTCATCCAGCAGGGTGCCGTGTGGACGTCGGCCGGCGTGACCGCCGGCATCGACCTGTGTCTGGCGCTCGTCGAGGAGGATCTCGGTCGCGCCGTGGCCCTGGAAGTGGCGCGGCACCTGGTGGTGTTCCTCAAGCGCCCGGGCGGCCAGTCGCAATTCAGCGTCACCCTGTCGCTGCAAAAGAGCGGCAGCCGCTTCGCCGAATTGCACGCCTGGATCGCGGAAAACCTGACGCTGGACCTGAGCATTGCCACCCTGGCTGCAGAGGCCGGCATGAGCGAGCGCAGCTTCGTGCGCCACTACCGCGCCGAAACCGGCCAGACCCCCGCCCGGGCCGTTGAACTGATCCGCGTCGAAACCGCCCGCCGGCAACTGGCGGACAGCGCAGCGTCGATCAAGCGCATTGCCGTTCAGTGTGGGTTTGGTTGCGAAGAAACCTTGCGCCGCAGCTTCCTGCGCGCAGTGTCGGTGACACCTCAGGCATACCGGGAGCGTTTTTCACCGGCGTAGCCATGCGGCCCTGCCAAACAGGTTCCGCCTGAAGCTGTCATGCAGCAAACTGGAGCCCCTATGCCGAGCTGGCTTATTGTGGCGAGCGGGCTTGCCCCGCGTTGGGGTGCAAAGCGCCCCCTATCAAGGAAAACGCGGTGTACCTGACACTGCTCAGAGCATGGTTTTGGGGTCGCTGCGCAGCCCAACGCGGGGCAAGCCCGCTCGCCACAACGTCATTCAGCGACGAGCCCTGTAGAAACTGTCAAGCTTCAGCGAGGCTGCGCTGGGATCGAGGGGGCGCAGCAATTCCAACAATGCAGCCAGGGTCGCTCGCGGTGCTTCCTGAGGAATATTGTGGCCCACGCCAGGCAATACCTGGCGTCGATAAAACCCGCTGAAGTGCGCGAGGTCGTCATCTTCTTCCGGCGCAGGACCTACGCCGTCGTCGGCCCCGCACAACGAAATACTCGGCACTGAAATCGGTGGTTGTTGCGCCAGCGCCTGTTCAATGGATTCCAGCGCAGGATCACCCGGGGCGTACATGAATCGATGGCGATAGGAGTGAATCACCACCTCGACAAAATCGGGGTTATCGAATGAAAGCGCGGTCTGCTCATACTGGCTCGGTCCTTCTGCCCAGGACGGCGACCAAAGCGCCCACAGCAATCGGCAGAGCTCGCGGCGATGGGCCGTCAAACCCGCCACGCCGCGTGGGGTATGAAAATAGTACTGGTACCACAAACGATGTTCCGTCTCAGGCGCCTGAGGCTCGTGCGAGTGGGCGATGTCCTGAATGTTATAGCCATCCCCGGTGACCAGCCCGCGCACCCGCTCCGGCCACAGTGCCGCGACAATACAGGCAGCGCGCCCGCCCCAGTCGTAACCGGCCAGCGTGGCTTGCGCAATCGACAGCGCATCCATGAAGTCCAGCAAGTCCCTGGCCAGCGCCGCTTGCTGCCCCGAGCGCATCACCTGTGTGTTGATGAACCGCGTCGGCCCGTAGCCGCGCAGGTAGGGCACCAGCACGCGATAGCCCTGCTCGCCCAGGGCCGGCGCAATCCCATCATAGCTGCGCGGGTCATAGGGGAAACCGTGCAACAGAATCACCGGTTCACCGTCGGCCGGGCCATGGGCCTCATAGGCCATGTCCAGCATGGAGGTACGCACGTAAAGCAGCGGGGCAGGGCAGTTCATCGTAGGCTCCTATCGACGCGTCAAAAGTTAAACCCTATGGTCACGGCTGCCACACCGTCTTCTCCCCACTCAACTTCCTGTCCAGAAACGTCGCCGCGCTGATCAGCGCCAGATGGCTCAACGCCTGGGGCGTGTTGCCCAGGTGCCGTGCCTGGGTGTCGAATTCCTCGGCGTACAGGCCCAGCGGGTTGGCGTAGCGCAGCAGTTGCTCGAATTCCAGGTGGGCTTTTTCCACCTGGCCGGCGCGGGCCAGGCATTCGACGTACCAGAACGAGCAGGCCGCGAAGGCGCCTTCGGTGCCCTGCAGGCCGTCGATCTGGCTGTCGTCGTTGCGGTAGCGGTAGACCATGCCGTCGCGTACCAGGCTTTTCTGAATCGCGGCCAGGGTCGACAGCCAGCGCGGGTCGGTAGCGGCGACGAAACGTACCAGCGGCATCAACAGCATTGAGCCGTCGAGGGCGGTGCTGCCGATGTGCTGCACGAAATGCCCGCGTTCCTCGTTCCAGAAATTCTCCCAGATGTCGGCGTAGATCGCCTGGCGCGTCTGGTCCCAGCGGGCGAACGGGGCCGGCAGCGAACGTTTGGAGGCCAGGCGGATCGCGCGGTCCAGGGCCACCCAGCACATCAGCCGCGAATGCAGGAAGTGATGCTGTTCGCCGCGCATTTCCCAGATGCCCACGTCCTTGGTGTTCCAGATTTCGCAGACTTGGTTCGCCACGTCCACCGTGTGTTTCCAGCCTTCGTGGGAGATGGCTTCACCGTATTTGTTCACCAGGTAAACCGCGTCCATCAGCTCGCCGTAGATATCCAGCTGGACCTGGTCGAACGCTTCGTTGCCGATGCGCACCGGCGTGGCGCCGCCATGGCCGCTGAAGTGGTCCAGAGTGGCTTCCGGCAACTCCTGGCGACCGTCGATACCGTAGAGGATGTTGATTTTGATCGATTGGCCACAGCAGTCGCTCACCCGCCCTTTGAGCCAGCGCATGTAGCTGTTGGCCTCGTCGACGAAACCCAGGCGCATGAAGGCGTAGACCGTGAACGAGGCGTCGCGGATCCAGGTGTAGCGATAGTCCCAGTTGCGCTCGCCGCCGGGCGTTTCCGGCAGGCCGAAGGTGGCGGCGGCGATGATTGCGCCGTGCTTGCGCGAGGTCAGCAGTTTCAGCGCCAGGGCCGAGCGGTTGACCATTTCGCGCCAGCGCCCACGGTAATTGGATTGGCTGATCCAGCCACGCCAGAACTTCAAGGTGCGTTCCAGATAGAGGTCGGTGCAAGCGTTGGTGACACGTGGGTCATCCTCACCGCCGAGCACGAATTCGGCGCCTTCGTCCTGGGCCAGGCTGAAGCTGGCGACGGCGGCATCGTCTTCGAGGGTCAGCGGATGGCTACCGATCAGGCGCAGGCCGGGCTGGTCGGCGGCGCTGAACACCACGCCCGCATCCGCCATCTCCGCGCGGGTGGTGGCCCGCGCATAATCATGGCGCACGGCGCAACGCAGGTGAATGGTTGCCTTGCCACTGACCACGCGCACGCGACGAATCAACAGCGGCAGGTCATCGACATCCTCACTGACGGTGAGCAGATCGGTGATCTCCACCACGGCTTCGTCACTCAGCCAACGGGTTTGCAGCACATTGGTGTCGGGCAGGTAGATCTGCTCGCGACGGGCGTCGGGCAGGTCGGGGGCGAGTTGGAAAGTGCCGGCGTCGGGGGTGTCGAGCAGTGCGCAGAAGATCGACGGGCTGTCGAATTCCGGCCAGCAGAAAAAGTCGATGCTGCCGTTGTCGTTCACCAACGCGGCGCTGCGCATGTCGCCGATGATGCCGTGGGCATCGATCGCGCTCTGGGGTTCGTTCCTGAAATCAACCATTGCCACGAAACTCCGGATAAAGGCTCATGCCGCCATCAATGAAGAGGGTGCTGCCGACCACATAATCGGACGCGTCACTGGCCAGCCATACCACCGCATTGGCCACGTCTTCCACATCGCCGACGCGACCGTAGGGGATCAGTTTGAGCAGCTCTTTTTCCGCCGCGCCTTCGGTGGCTGCGCGGTTGATTGCCGTGCGAATGGCCCCCGGCGCGATGCCATTGATGCGAATGCGTTGTTCGCTGACCTCCTGGGCCAGGGTGCGCATCAGCATCTCCACGCCGCCTTTGGACGCGGCGTAATTCACATGGCCGGCCCAGGGAATCAGTTGGTGTACCGAGCTCATGTGGATGATCTTGCCGGCCGCGCGGGAAACACCTTCGCGCACACCCTGGCGATTGAAAATGCGCACTGCCGCACGGGCGCAGAGGAACTGGCCCGTGAGGTTGACGCCGATCACGGTGTTCCAGTCGTCGAGGGTCATATCGACCAGATTGGCGTCTTTTTGCAGGCCGGAGTTGGCGACCAGAATATCCAGGTGGCCGAACGCGTCGAGGCTCTGGGCAAACAGACGCTCCACGTCAGCCTCTTTGGACACGTCGCCGCCGATGGCTATGGCGCGGCCGCCGCCGGCATTGATCTGCGCGGCCAGGGCTTGGGCCGGCGCCGCCTGGGCGTTGTAATTGAGCACCACGGCCGCGCCGGCTTCGGCCAGGGCCTTGGCGGCGCCTGCGCCGATGCCGGAGCTGGCACCGGTGACCAGCGCTACTTGTTGCTGCAATGAGATCTGCATCGGCCCACCCACTGATTGTTGAAAGTCCCTTGTGCTGACTGACGGGCAGCTCCGGAAGTTCAGGGCCATGCATGATTGTCCGCCAGGAACCGATTCCAGCGGATGCGCCACACAGGTGGTCAGTTAATGCGTTCCGGCCGCAGGTCGGAGCCCTCGACTGAAGACTGCCCTGTTCACTGGAGAAACCCATGTCGGTATCGACGACTGATCCATCCGTATCCACTTCATCCTTCCATGGCCACGCGCAGACCAATGCCAGGCCTGAGGAAACTACCCAGCGCTCTTTGCCAGCTGCGGCGCTCGTCAATGGGCAAAAAATGGCTAATGTGAGCTTTCATTTCCATCAACAACACGCCGGGCCGGTTTTCGGTCAGCCGCAAACGACATCGCTCAATCAGCACCAGTATCAGCACCAGCACCAGCACCAGCACCAGCACCAGCACCAGCACCAGCACGCCAAGCCTCAGCGCCCTGCGCCCTCGACGTGGGGGGTGCTGGCAATGCTCAGTAACTTGATGAGCCTGCTGGGGTTCGCCCGGCCACCGATGTTTTCGAGCTTGTCGACGAAGAGTAACGAGCAGTTGGCGCAGATGCTGCTCAATAACTTCGGCGCCTTCAGTCTCGATAACTCCGATAACTTCGATAACTTCGATGATTCGAGTGTGCCCGAATACGTCAGCCTCGACAGTATTCGATCCATGGCAAAAAGAGACTGGACCGGCGATCCACTCATTGACCAGAACATCCTCCTGGCCAAAGAGCTACTGAAGCGCCCGGCGCTCTTGAGAGGTCTCGATCAGCATGGAGTGACGGGTGCGCGGGATGGCCTCATCAGTTGGCAAGACCTCGTCAGCGTTATTCGTGGCCATACCCACGTCTAAGTACAAAAAGTGATGAGGAGCTGGCCGGGTTGATATTCCTGCATCTGGACAAATTGGAAAAAATCGGTGTGCGGAACCTGCAAATCGGTGACCTTGAAAGGTGCCCTGCCCAATCAACGATGTGGAAAGGTCTCCGCGGCCATCTGATTCAGATGGCCCGTGAAACCCTCAAACGTTTAAAGTCACTGGAGAAAAAATGGCCATGTTCAACATGGGTATAACGCAGGTATCAGCAGCTTTTCCCCGCTCTATCACTTGTTTCACTGACAGTTGCCCAGGCGCCACCCACCATGCGTGGCGCCTGGGTAATGGGTTGGCCGCCCGCCATGGCGCAAGGGTTTTTACATACTGTCATTGGTATTTCCCGAACGCTCGGAACTGGCACCCTCATCCGGCCACATATCAGGTGTTTGCCTGACCTGGAGTTTGCTCGATGACCGGGGTCATCACGTTGCCGCTCTCCAGGCAGGCCTATATTTGAAAGAGTTGGAGAAAACTCATGAGTATCGAGGGTGTATTACCTTACGCACGGCTTCCCGCGCTGGACACAACGGCTACGCGGCCAGCCTTGCCAACGCCGGAATCTCACCCTGGACCGTGGCCTGAAAGTCAGCCTGAAGGCTTGGTCCAGGCCCCACGCCAACCTTCGCGATTGCGTGGATCTCCGCCCGGGCTGCACCACCGAGCGTTGCAGAATCCGCCCTCCGGACGAACACACCTGTTGAAGGTCGATGCGACGACCCCCGATTGCCGGTTGGCTGCAGCGCTGGAAGAAAACTTTCACCTGTTGTGGCCTGTTTAAAGGTGGGCCGCTTACCCCTGTCAGCATTGCGCCAGTTTGCTGATCAAGCCCAAGGCGATTGTGAGAGACGCAACCGTTTGATCCGGGTAGTCGATGAAATTTTAAAACGCCCGCGACTGATTGACGCCATCTCGATGCCCGATGGTTACATTACCCGCGACAGCCTTAGAGCTGCCGCTTCGTTGATGCAGGGCAGCAGTTCGCCGTCTTTATTCAGCCTGGACACGTTTCATGGCAAGGGCAATCACGAGGTGGTGCTGAGCTTTAAAGAAGAGTTCGCAGGTTTGCGGGACCCGACCAAGGATCTCAAGTTTTTGTTTTGGGAGCTTCAGTACGTGGAAATCGCAAAACTCAGAGATGTCATGCGGGACCCTTACAAGCTCGATAAACATGGCAAGCCGGTGCCGGAACCGTCTACAGGCATGCTCATGCCTGAATACAGCGAGAACTGCGTTTACACAGCCATAAATCTCGTTAACAGACCGGGCTTGCTTTCTTCTCTGCGCCTTGCCAACTCCATGCAACTGTTGGGCAGGTTCTGTCCGCCGGGCTATCTTGGCAACTTGTGTCTGGATCTTTGGCTTGAGCAGGAGGCAGCGCGCAAGGCGCGCTGATCAACGCTATTGCCCTGCAAGCGATCGGGTTATGCGGGAACCATTTTTCGACGGTTTACCACGAACAAGACATCCACAGGTCGTTGTTTGCCCGTGGGTGTTTTCATTTACTGGAACAGGTCTGGATCATGAACTCGCCATCTTTTGAGTCTCGTCAAGCCCAGTACACCTTAACGCCCCTGCCTCCTGCTGCATGCGAGGGCCAGAAGCCCGACAAGTCCCCGCCGCAGGGTCTCAATCTTACCTCCACGCCTAAATTCAGCTTCAAGGCGCCGACTGCCGAGGACTTTGATAAAGGATCGAAAACAACCGCGCAAACGTCTGCGTCCGGCTCCACGGGGTCACTGCTCGCCAGCATCTGGAACCTGTTGTCCCGTCGAGCCTGATCATGTCCGCAGTATTTTTCCACTGACCGCTACAGCTGCCAGCAGGACCCCAATCAGCATGAAGGCGGTCGCCAGGCTGCTGCCGTGAGCGATGAAGCCGATCACGGCAGGGCCTGCCAGAATTCCTGCATAGCCCAGGGTCGTGATGGCCGGCACGGCAATGTGTTCCGGCATCACGGTCTGCTTGCCAACGGCGGTGTACAGCACCGGGACGATGTTTGAACAACCGGCGCCCACCAGTGCGTAACCGAGCAATGCCATTTCCCAGGCGGGAGAGAGTGTCGCGAGGAATATGCCGGCCGCTGCCAGCGCGCCGCCGACCACGATCACGCGCGTTGCGCCCAGGCGGCGCACAATGGCGTCACCGGTCAGGCGTCCGGCGGTCATGGTCAGGGCAAAGGCCGCGTAGCCCAGGCCCGCATAAGCTTCATCCAGGTCGCGCTCGGCACTGAGGAACACTGCACTCCAGTCCAGTACCGCGCCCTCGGCCAGGAACACGATAAAACACAGACAGCCGATAAACAGCACCACGCCACGGGGAATGGCAAACGCAGGCCCCGAGCTCTCACTGCCGTAAGGCAACAGATGCGGCCCGGCCTTGAGCAGCGCCACGACCATGACCACAATCACCACCAGCGTCGCCTGCAGTGGCGAACAACCGAGCCCCAGCAAACCCGCGACACCCGCCGCGCCGACAATGCCGCCCAGGCTGAACAACCCATGAAAACCCGACATCATGGTTTTGCCACTGGCGCGTTCGACGATCACCGCCTGCAGGTTGACTGTCGAGTCCACTGTACCCAGCCCCGCACCGAACAGAAATAACCCGGCCATCAGCAGCGGAATCGAACTGACCGTGGCGAGCAGGGGCAGTGCCAGACAGATCATGACAGTGCCGGCAGTCAGTACACGTCGGCAGCCATAACGCGACGCCAGCACGCCCGCCACCGGCATGGCGAGGATCGATCCGACCCCCAGGCACAACAGCAACAGGCCCAGCGTGCCTTCGTTCAAGTTCGCCCGCGCCTTGGCATAGGGCACCAGGGGGGCCCAGGCCGCGATGCCAAAACCGGCGATAAAAAAGGCGATACGTGTCGACATTTGTTCCAGCCGTCCGGGAACCACGGGGGCTGGGGAGGGGATGGCAGTCATGCAGAGTCCTTGGTTTGACGTTCAACTAACGATGTCCTGCGCGACATCCTTGCACATCAGGCCGTGCCGAGCGAGCGTGGTTGCATCGCCGTTTACGGCAGGAATCGGCGGTATTGAATATTATTTTTACAAATGCGGGAACGCTCGGCGCGTCACTGACCACAGAAAGGCCATCGAGCCCGTGGGAGGGAGCCTGGAAGGTGTGCAGTCCCTGAGAGAAAGGTTGAACCCCGGATTTCTTGCAGGGAGTTGCCTCTTTCAGTCTGCCTCCCATGGGGTCGATTTTGTGTGGTGAGCCGATACTTTTATGAACAGTGCCTACAACTTTTTAGTTATGTGCCTACGAACTAACGTACGAAATTTCTTAATGCGACCAACCCGTCTTATGCCCGTGCTTATTGTTTTGTAAAAGACACTTCCGTCCCCGTCGTACGAAACTTCTTTTTTATTTCTGAAAGGCCGCATTTTTCCTGAAATCGCTAAGCTTCAGGGCGTTCAGGCACTTTTTTTCGCCGCCCAGCGAGCAGTGGCGAGGGGAAGTATTTCAATCAGGAAGTTGATTGGCGGTTACCTACGATGGCGGAAGCATTTGTTTCTTCACGGTTTAAATTAATCTCTCCAGGGCTGGATACGGACTTGCAGGTAGTGGCGTTCAAGGGTATTGAGGCCATTGATCAGCCGTACTTCATTCAGGTGCAGTTAGTGAGCGAAAATCCCTCGATTGACCTTGAGGCCTTGCTTCATCAACCCGTCTTCCTGTGTCTGGGCGAAGTCGATGAAGGCCTGCATGGTCAGGTCTACAGCATCGGGCGCGATGACCCTGGTACGCGGCTCACGCGCTACCGGCTTACCCTGGCTCCGCGCCTGGCGTGCCTGGCTCATCGCTGCGACCAGCGCATTTTTCAGCAGCGCAGCGTGCCGCAGATCATTGCTGCGGTGCTCGAACACCACGGCATCCTCGCCGACGCCTATGCTTTCGAACTGGGGCCGGTGGTTTATCCGCCGCGCACGTTCTGCGTGCAATACGCGGAGACAGACCTGCATTTCATCCAGAGACTGTGCGAAGAAGAGGGCATCCACTTTCACTTTCGCCACACTGCAGACAATCATCTATTGGTGTTCGGTGATGACCAGACGGTGTTCCAGCACCTGTCCGCGCAACGTTACAGCGCGTCAGCCGACCCGCTGCCTCAGGGCGCCCGCGTGGTCCGTCGCTTCGACCGGCGGCTGGCGACACGCAGCCGGCAAACCGTGCGCCGTGATCATGACTTCGAGCACCCTTCGTTGTGCCTGCAGGACACCGCCGGGGATGCTGGTGCGCAACCCCATCAGGATTATCAGTACCCCGCAGGTTTCACCAGCCATGTACGGGGTTTACAACTGGCGCGACGTGGCCTGGAGCGCCATCAAAGCGATCGACATCGCGTGCTCGGCAAAAGCGATCAACCTGCGCTGCGCAGTGGTCACTTCCTCCCGTTGCAGGATCACCCCGACCCGGATTGCAACGACCTATGGTTGCTCACATCCGTGCGCCATGAAGGTTATCAACCGCAGGTGCTGGAGGAGGCGGTGTTCGAGGCTGGCGAGTTCCGTGGCTATCGCAATCGCTTCACCGCCACCCCCTGGCGTGCTGTGCACCGCCCGCCTCTGAAGCATCCCAAGCCAACCATCAACGGCAGCCAGACCGCGACGGTGACCGGGCCTGCCGGGGAGGATGTGCATTGCGATGCCTATGGCCGGGTGAAAGTTCGCTTTCATTGGGATCGCCTGCACGAGAGCGACGACAAGAGCAGTTGCTGGGTGAGGGTGGCATCGGGATGGGCAGGAAATGGCTTCGGCGCGATGATGATTCCACGGGTGGGAATGGAAGTGCTGGTGACGTTCCTGGAAGGCGATCCGGATCGGCCACTTGTCAACGGCTGCCTGCCCAATGCGTCACACCTGCCCACCTACCCATTGCCACAACACAAGACACGCAGCGTGTTGCGCAGTTGCAGCTCGCCCGGCGGTGACGGTGCCAATGAACTTCACCTTGAAGACCGGCGCGGCGAGGAGCTCATCTTTCTGCGTGCCCAGCGTGACCTGGAACAACAGGTGGGGCATGACAGTCGCCTTGAGGTGGCCGGGGAGCGGCACGAAGTCATTCGCGGAGTGAACACGATACGTCTGGAAAGCGAAGACCGTCGTCATGTCGTCGGTGATCGCAACGTGGTGCTGGAGGCGCATGACCACCTCGATGTGCACGGCGACAGCCTGACCCATGTTGGCCAGACCCTGGTGATCGAGGCCGGGCAGCAACTGCACTTGAAGGCCGGAGCCAGTCTGGTGATTGATGCGGGTGCGCAACTGAGCCTGAAGGCGGGGGGAGAACACCTGGTGATCCAGGCCGGCGGTATTTTCAGCAGCCGGCCCATTACCCCGGGAGGGGCGCCGTCCGTCACACGGTCGATCAGTGCGGCGCCGACGGCTGCTCCGAGCATCTCCACGGCGCAGGATGGGATCATGCGCCTTGCTCGAAAACTGGACGCGGATTTCTGCCCACTGTGCGAGCGCTGCCGCGAAGGCCTGTGCGACATGCTCGGGAGGGCTGCCTGATGGAGCACCTGCCCATTGAATGGATCGCCCGGCAACAACAGGCGGGACGGCGTCTGTGTCTGATTCTCGAAGGAAGCAACCGTGCGTGCCAGCCACTGCTGGCCGCGCGTGAACCACTGAACTATCGCAGCCTGTACAGCGAAACCGCTGCCGCGGAACTGGCGAGCTCAGGTCCCGTGATCCTGCTGTTGGAGCATTTGAATGAGCCCGCTCTGGTTGACCTGTTGCAGCAGCCCGAGGCTCATTGGGGCTGGCTGGGTAGTCTGGCCGGTGAAGACTTGACCAGCGTGACGCGACATTGGCGCGAGCGGTTGCTCATGGGACCGGCGGGGAGTCAGGCGCTCTACCGTTTCCACGACAGTCGCACTTTCGCCCGTGCCCTGGCCTGTCTACCGAAAGCGCACTGGCCGCTCTTTCTCGGCCCTCTGATCAGCGTGTGCTACTGGCATGCAGGCACCTGGCGGCAAGCTGAGAACCCTGAACCCGGAGAATACCCGGTACCTGATCCGGCCCCATGGCTGGCCGTCCCAAACCCACAGGCTGAGTCGATCCTGCACGCCAACATCCTGCGCTATCTGTTGACCGAACACAGCGAAAGCCTTGTTGCGCTGTTTGAATTCCAGGACCCCAGAATCTGGTTGACGCACGTATTGGAACAGGCACGTGCCTGGCAATGGCGTGGGACGGAGCAGCTGGAATTCCTGGTGGTGCGCAGGCTGGAGGAAGCAACACAAGGCAGCATTATTCATTGGCCGCCGAGAACGGGCGAGACGCCGCAAGAGCATTTTGCACGGGTAGCGGGGCAGTGGCGCAGGGTTGGACGCGGGCATGAATAAGTGGGTGGGAGTGACGTTATTTGTCTTTGTGATGGCGGGGCTTTATGGGTGTGCGGGGAGGGCGGCGGAGCGCTTTACGTTGGAGGTGGATTTGCCTGCTGGATTTAAAATTAAAACGGCTGCCAATTATCGACCTGCGACGGGGGAGACCTGCACGCTGCCCCGACGTCGGGGCAAAAGACCTGAACGGAAGGTGTTTTCTTCTGAGTACGCATCGGTAGCGAGTCGAGTGAGTTATGAGCTTCCTCTGACCGAAACGACGGACGGATGTCCCCTGGTATTACGCGACGTGGAGTTTGATATTTATGCAAAGTGGGGCGCGCGGTACTCGGATGTGGCGGGAGATATCACGAGCATCTTTATCGGTGATGGAGCAGCGGCGGTTGCCTCACCCGAAATGGGTTCGGGTGTTCAGGTGTTACGCCAGCAATGTCAGTGGTTGTTTCGAACCGCAGGGCCCCAGCACGCAATCATCAAAGTTCTTAAATGCAATTCGGTAACCGGTGAGGAAGACGAGCACAAAAAATCCGTGGCGGTTGAACGAGACCAGCTTGCGAAGAAAATCCTCAGGGTTGTCATAGGCGTCATCAACGAAGAGCGACCTTACATGGGTGACAACTGGGTCCAGTTTCCACAGGGCTGGAAGCGTTGTCGGGGAAGCAGCCTGGAGGACCAAAACGCTTTTTGCGCCGCAAACACGGTGGACTTCAAGTCTTTCAAGATGCCCGATGGACGTAGATGCACTATTTATCCAACCTGCACTGAATAAGGATATCCAGTATGGCAATTGAGCAATGGAAGCAGCCTTTTTTTAACGAAAGAATGCCTGCTTGTGCATTACGTGGTGATTGGCTGAGCTTCCGTCTTGTGGAGGCATCAGGGGAAGGAAAAGCCTATGGAGGGCTTGCCTACGAGGTTATTGACAGTGCCGGACAGAGACACAAAGGGCAGTTGGACGGAAATGGTTTTGCGCGGCTGGAGGATCAATGCAAAGGTCCTGTCGTGCTGATTTTCAATGCACTCTATGAGGTGGGAGAGAGCGTGTATCAGCACTTGCAGAAGCGCAGTAGTTATCCATTACTGATTACCGACCTCCAGGTCAGAGCTGAAAAAACGCGATTTCTCGATCCTGTAGCTGAGCGTAATGAGAAGAACCCGGCCTGGAAGAAGGGAGATCATTACTATCAGGTTGAGGTGCGTGATCTGGTTCGACACGGGGCCCATTTACCATCGTTGACTCCCGGCATTCATGGAACCCAACGACACGCGTTAAAGATGGTGGCCGAGTTGGGTTTTGGTCCTCCTGAACAGGCACTGTCAGGCGTCGTGTTGTTTCCAAACCGGCATACGGTTCTTGAGGTTCGGCCCTTACGTGCGCTTCGGCCAATCCTTTCCAGTGATGATCAGTTCTGCGCCTTGAATCTTTATCAATTGGCGCTGATGTCTACTTTGAGTTACTGCGGTTTTGGTCAGGAACCTGCGGATAAACCAGTGGATGAGGTGCATTTCTCGCTGGAGCCCAGTGTGGGAAATGTCTTCGCACAAAAGCTTTCAGGGTATCAGCAGGCATGGAAATTTGACGGCGGGCAGGTGCGGCGCTTTTATCCCTTGTATGAAGAGGTACCGTACTCCAAACGTTTTGAAATATTGCCCTTCGACCCTGAGTTGTATCCGCAAAACTCTCCAGACTTGGGGAAGGCCCAGGAACATCCCGCCAAATTGCATTTTTTTGACGATGAGGCGTTTGGCACTGATACCCAAGCCTTTATCTGCCATCACGATGAGATTGTCTTGATTGCTGTGCGCGGTACCGCCAGTACATCTGATGGATTAAGGGACGCAAATGCTCACCAGGTGTCCTTTTCCGAGGGGGTCGGCAAAGTTCATCAGGGCTTTTACCAGGCATACGGTGCCATGCGCGATTTTGTGTTGCGATATCTCAGCCTGTTTCATAGGGGGCAACGCATCATCATTTGCGGTCACAGCCTGGGCGGCGCAATTGCCTTGCTATTGGCTGAAGGACTGCGTCGCGTCCCTGACCGAGATTACAACCCACTCCTCTACACCTATGGCGCCCCCCGCGCCGCCGACGCCGAATTCGTCGCCGGCGCGTCCCGCCTGGTGCACCACCGCATCGTCAACCACAACGACCCCGTGCCCAGCGTCCCGGCCACCTGGATGAACACCACCGCCAAGCTCTGGATTCCCGGTGCCGTCGCATTGTTCAGTGCCCCCGGCCCCGGCGGCTTGTTGTTCGCCGCCGGGCTGGTGCGTGTGGGTGGCGCCCCCTATCAGCATCATGGCGAACAACAGCATTTCATGCCGATCAAGCTGCCGGATGGCACGCAGTCTTCGGTGTTGTGGAAACCCGGTTGTGAGTCCATCCAGGAAGCGGCCTGCAATCGTGCCCTGCAGCTGCACGGTGACATGCCCGCGCGTGACAACCTGTTGAAACAGCTGTTCCAGGCCAGCCAGCATTTCATGACCGCCAGCTATATACCGGCTGCCTGGGCCACCTTGCGTCGTTGGCAGCAGACCCTGGAGAGCCAGGGTACGTTGGTCACGCCGAGGGAGTTCGAATGGATCGACCGAGCGCTTGAGCATATGGGCCAACAACTGCGCAACAGAAACCGCGAACTTGATCGTCGTCGGCCGACTAACCTGCGCAGTCACGCGCACCCACTTAGTCAGGCCTTGAGTGCAGAGGTCGACCGCTTGCGCAGCAGCCGCGAGCGCCTGCAGAGCTTGCGCTGGCGCCGCCTTGATGCCCGCGATGTCTATGGCAGTCACGCCGACGCACCGCACCTGCAACCCAGCCTCAAACGCTGGTTCAGCCATCGCGAGAACCGCGAATTGTCCCAGGTTGCAAGCATTCCGCCGCCCACCCTCAACGATAGGGGAAGGGCCCATACACTGGATATCGACTCGATCGTCTAACCCGCAGCGTGCAAAAACTCCACCTGCGCGGGCTGGCGTTTCATCAGCACCTTGCCATTGCGGATCGAGTACAGCGGCAGACCCTGGCTGCGAATCACCTCATAGTCGCTGTCTGCCGAGAGAATCAGCAGGTTGGCCGGTCGCCCGGGTGCCAGGCCGTACCGGTCACCCAGGGCCATGGCCCTCGCGCTGTTGTCGGTGACCAGATCGAGGGCGCTTTGCAGGTTGCGATAGCCGAGCATATGGCAGATATGCAAGCCCGCTTCCAATACGCGCAGGATGTTGCCGTTGCCCAACGGATACCACGGATCGACGATGGAGTCCTGGCCGAAGCACACGTTCATGCCGGCCTCCAGCAGTTCATTGACGCGCGTAACGCCACGGCGTTTCGGGAAACTGTCGAAGCGCCCTTGCAGGTGGATGCTTTCGGTGGGGCAGGATACGAAGCTGATGCCCGAATGCCCCAGCAGGCGGAACAGCTTGGCGCAGTAGGCGTTGTCGTAGGAACCCATGGCCGTGGTGTGGCTGGCGGTGACACGGGCACCCATGTCGCGGCTGCGCGCTTCTTCAGCGAGTACTTCAAGGAAACGCGAGTGGGGGTCGTCGGTTTCGTCGCAATGCACGTCCACCAGGCAGCCGGTGCGCTCGGCCAGGTCCATGAGAAACTTCACCGAGCTTACGCCCTGGTCACGGGTGTACTCGAAGTGCGGTATGCCGCCAATCACGTCGGCCCCCAAGCGAATGGCTTCTTCCATCAGCTCGCGGCCGTTGCGGTAGGACTCGATGCCTTCCTGGGGAAAGGCGACGATTTGCAGGTCGATCAGGTGCGCACTTTCCTCGCGCACCTGCAGCATGGCCTTGAGCGCGGTAAGGTCCGGGTCGGTGACATCGACGTGGGTGCGCACATGCTGGATACCGTGGGCGGCCAGGGCCTGGATGGTCTTGCGGGCGCGGGTGCGGGTGTCTTCCCCGGTGATGGTGGCCTTGCGTTCGCCCCAGCACTCGATGCCTTCGAACAGCGTACCGCTCATGTTCCAGCGTGGTTCGCCGGCCGTGAGGGTGGCATCGAGATGGATATGCGGTTCGACAAAGGGCGGTATCACCAGATTGCCGGCGGCGTCCAGGTCGTCAGTCGTTAACGCAGGCGCGGCGGTCTGTGCAGTGATGCTGGCAATCCGGCCATTCTCCAGATGCAGATCATGCAGGCCTTCACGGTTGCGCAGGCGGGCATTGATGATGTGCATGGGCAAGTTCCTCTTGGCTAAAAACAATCAGGCGGTCGACAGATTACCATCGGCAAGGGTAGGGCTCATGGCTGTGCTCACGCAGCGCGAACGCGGCGCAGCAGTGAGGCACATTGGATCGGTCGCTGAGTCAGAGTTGTTTGCTCATATACACCCTGCGCAGGCCATTCTCGACACAATGATGGGTTTTTACATAGCCTCTGCGAGTGTAGATCGCAATATTCTCGGTCATGGCTTCATTGGTGTAGAGGACGATGTTCGAATAGCCCGAGTCAACCGCCTGTTGCTCGGCAAACTCCATCAACTGCCGCCCGAACCCGAGGCCCTGGGCATTCGGGTCGACGGCGAGGTTATCCAGCAAGAGCGCATTACTTGCAGCGGCCAGGATGATAACGCCCTGAACCCGTCCGCCATTGTCCAGCACATGCACACCGCCGCAGGCAACCCGTTGGTGATAGTCCTCCAGCATCGGACCGGGTTTACGACCGATGCGCTCTATGTAAGGCGCATAGGCGACCTGGACAATGAGTTCAATGGCAGTGACATCGTGGGCGGTAGCGGGGCGTATCATGGTTGTGGGCTCCGTCGAAAAATGACTGGCATGTGACCGTGCACAAAAAAGCCACCCGCAGGTGGCTTCCCTTTCATCAATCGCTCACTCGCCGCGATAGATGCAACCGCTGGTGCAGGTCTCATGGATGCGGATCGCGCTGAGTTCCGGCAGCAGAGGTTTGAGTTCGGTCCAGATCCACTTGGCCAGCACTTCGCTGGTGGGGTTTTCCAGGCCGGGAATATCGTTGAGGTAATTGTGGTCGAGGCGTTCATAGAGCGGCTTGAAAATCGCCTTGATCTCCGAGAAGTCGCGAATCCAGCCGGTATGGGGGTCCAGATCGCCGCTGAGATGGATCGCCACCTTGAACGAATGCCCATGCAGGCGCCCGCATTTGTGGCCTTCCGGCACATGGGGCAGGCGGTGGGCGGATTCGAACGTAAACTCTTTGAAGATTTCCACGGTATAACCTGTAAGGCAGGGTTTTAAAGGGCTCTGTGCGATTGTCAGTTATTGGTGTACTGATCAATGTACTGATTGGTCGTTGCTGGGCGTAATTGAGGTCATCCATTCGGCGATTGCCGACTGGCGCCAGGCGACTGAGTTGGGACCTATTCTAACCTGTTTTGGGAAGGTCCCCTCTCTGATCCGACGATAAACGGTATTACGCCCCAGGCCGGTCGTGTGAAGCACCTCATCCAGGCGCAGGAAGCGATCGATATTTTCTGCTCTGTTCATGGCTCTCTCCGTGCGCCAGCGGTAGGCCGCGCTGTCTTGATGATGTGAACGGCCAGGCCGAAGGTGATCAGCATCCAGGCGCAGGTGCCAGCGAAGGCGTAGATCACCGCTTCGGTGGTGCCGGTGGCCAGCAAGTCAGGCCCGAACCAGAAGATCCATCCGAGTGATCCGACCAGGTACAGCAAAGCGCCCAGTACAATCAGGGTGAGTTTCATAGCGAACATAGGGTGTCCTTGCCGCGCAGGGCGGCTGAAGGTGGGTTATCTGATTTGCTTGGCGAGCAACTCGGTGGCGGAGACCAACGCGCTACCGGCCCTTCTCGCCGAGACCTCTCCGCCGGTGAGCGCCTTGCTCAGGCATTCGGTGACGAGCTCCAGCGCGGATATCAGTTCTTCTGTATTGGCGGATGAATCACGACCCATATCCCAGAAGGTTTGCGCCCAGTGGCCCGCTGGGGGCGGGCAACGGTCTTGGGCTCCGAATGCCAAGGTTCCAACAATCGCGTCACAAAGGTCGCGCTTGTAGGCATTGTCGCCGTCGATGCTCAGGCCGTTGCGGCGAAGCGCGTCGAGGGCGTTGTTCAGGTTCGACTCGGGCGAAGGCAGCACCAGGTCAAAGTCTTTCTTGCCTGGGCGGCAGGCCACCACCAGCAGTTCGCAGTCAAGCGGCAGGTGTTGCGCCATATCCGAGATCGCTTCGATAGCGGCTTCGCGGAATGCATTCTTTTCTTCGGACATAGGAATACCTCGCCCGCCGCTCACCGGCAGGCATGTAGGGGGGTGGGGTTAGGCTGTTGCGAATAGATCGAGTTGGTCGGATTCGACCTTCTGCTCTTGCTGCCGGAGTACTTCGAATTCGATGCGCGCCCGGGCGATCGCCGCGTAATGCTCGTCAATCTCGCAGCCGATGAACTCGAAGCCTTCGCGCATTGCTGCTTTGCCGGTGCTGCCAGACCCCATGAATGGGTCCAGTGCTACACCGCCGGGCGGCGTCACCAGTCGAAGCAGGTATGCCATCAGGTCGGTAGGTTTGACGGTTGGGTGGTTGTTGCCCTTCGTTTCAGTCGTCTCGACCTTGCGCAGGGTGGTGCCCATTTTGAACTGGGGTCCTGGGTTGACCATCCCTTCGTGCCGATCGGTGCGGCTGGTCTTTGCGCAGTAGAAGAAGCGGGCGGCGCTGCCGGTATCCAGCCGGCGATCGCCGGGCCTCATCTGAAAACCAACGACACCGTTATTTTCACTGCCTGCACTTGCCTCCATCGCGCGCCCGCGCTTCATCGCTCCGTAACAGTTTTGTCCGGCCCGCAGTGTTTCGCTGGTGCTGGCGGCGGCGAGCTGACCAGGTGCTTCAGGAAACATGGCCAGCACGGCATCACTTCCGTCATGTATAAGATTTGCCGGCCATCTGCCCAAGCAACTGGCCTTGTCGACGTTGGCGGTTACTTTTTTGCCATGGGCGACTACGTGTTCTGCGTCATGCATCCAGGGTCTCGACCAGCCTTCTGGCTTGGATGCTTTCCCGCTCTCATCGCCGCCGCCGAGCCGCTCGCCCGTAGGATCAACACGGCAAGCATCGATGTTTAGGGCACCGGTCCCGTGCTCGGTAACGTTAGATGCGACCGTTCCAGGAAACGGTTTGCGCGCCATACAGATTGGTTCGTGCGCTGGCTTCAGTGCGGTTCCCCAGCCAGCACGATCTCCCTTTAGGTTGTGCGACTTCGGGAATCCTGAGCCAAACACCCACATGATCTGGTCTCGGATCTCGAAGCCAGCCATTTCAATACCGACCGCCATGTGGTGGTAAGTGCGTGCCGCCGCGAACGAGAGCAGGTGACCGCCGGGCTTGAGCACTCGCAGGCATTCGGTTGCCCACTCCAGAGTGAAGGCCTGGAAGGCGCGCATGCCTTCGGGCGTCAGGTCATACTTGCCGGCCTCGGCAGCCACTGACCTGTGACCACCATTTGGACCGCAGGCCGAAGCGTGCGAAGGCATGCTGGCTCGGTAAGCGGCTCGAGCCTCGATGTCTTGGCCATCCCAGCTCTTGCCCATGAAGCGAATACCGTAGGGCGGATCGGTGACCACGCTGTCGATACTGTTGTCGGGCAGCGTCCGCATCGACTCAATGCAGTCGCCGATCAAAACGCGATGCTGTTTCATGGC
This sequence comes from Pseudomonas trivialis, assembly GCF_001439805.1. GTDB lineage: Bacteria > Pseudomonadota > Gammaproteobacteria > Pseudomonadales > Pseudomonadaceae > Aquipseudomonas > Aquipseudomonas trivialis. The sequence continues at coordinate 45,523 of NZ_JYLK01000011.1, forward strand.
CTTGGCCCCTTGTAGATGAAGACGTAGGCGAACCAGAGGGTGGCGATCATAGTAGGTGCGCTCCTGCTTCCAGTAGGCCGTCTCGGTCTAAGCGCAGGTTGTCGCGCTCATGCCTGAGTTCGTCGCGCTCCCTTAGCAAAGCCTTGATTGCCGTTGAGATGTTCCGGTGGCCGAGGGTGATGGTGATGGCCTGGGCCTCGTCGAAGAGCTTGATCTTCTGGTCTCGGTCGTCCGCTGCTCGCGCTGCCAGCTCTTTTTCGTGGATATTGAGGCAGCGCTTGCAGGTGACGTACCGCCAGTCATTGGTGAGCTGTTCGTCGGCCATGTCGCCGTCTGTGCCGCAGTAGACGTGCTCCGGCGGATCCTGATCTGCCTCGGTGCCGCCATCCCAAGGGTATAGGTGAACCGCACGCCCGCTCATCAGCACTCGCTCCAGTTCATGGCCTGGATGTATTCGCACGGGACCATCAGCCTGTCGGGCGGCACGGTGCTCGCGGTACGGGTATCGCCGAAATACGCAATCGCAGCCTGTGCGCGCTCGAGCGCCAACTGGGCATGGCGCATCTGCCAGGACTTGCGCTGCTTGTAAGAGCGCAGCGCCAAGGATTTATCGGTATACGCGAACCTTCGGCCGTGCTCGCCGCCATCCTTCAGCACGCGCTTGCGGTACTGCTTCAGCAGGGATTCACGCTGCGAGCCACCGAAGAGGTTGTCGTGGAATTCATCCACGATGTACCAGCACTGCTCGGTTTCGCCGATAACCACGAATTTTTTGCAGGTGACTTCCAGGCCTTTCGGGTCGAGCTCGTCGACGTAGCGATAATGGTCCGGGCCGAGTTTTATCTTTTCCATGGTCGAGCTCGTCCTTGCCGCTATAGCGGCTGACATTGAAGGGGGAGGGGTTACAGAGAGGGGTTGAGGCGTTTCAGCTCGTCGAGGCAGGAGTTCCAGCCGATATTTCCGTACCACTCAGCATCGGTACCTCCGAACGACTTGTTCACATCAGGCTTGCGCTCAGGCAGCACCACCGCTACCGGCGCGGGCTGCTCGCGATCTGGATACGCGCCGGGCAGCGGAGACATCGCTGGCTTGGCGGCCTGCTTGGCGCGGATCTGCTCGACCTTGGTCCAGATGCGGGCCAGTTCGGCCTCGCCGGCGGCATGCATGTCCAGGCCGGCGGCGAGGCACAGTGCGGCCAGCGTGACCATCACACCGCCGACTTCCTGCGATTGCTCACCGGCAGGGCGGCCGTAGACGTACTCGACCAGCTGATGCGCCTCGGTCGCGGTACAGCCGCATGCTTGCACCAGCTCAAGCGCTTCCTCAAGGAAACGATGGTTGCGCTCTTGGCGATCAGCGGCAATCGCCTCTCCGAAGCACGCCATCATCCAAGGCTGCACGCGAGATTGGAAAGGCGCGGGCCGCTCGGCGTAGAGCCTCACCTGCTCGCCATGCTTGAGCGAGACAGTGCTGGCGTAGATCGCATGGGTTATACCAACCGAGGTCATCACGCCCTCGATGATTGCGTCAGGGTGGCGCACCACCGGCTCGCCCTGGGTCTGGGCGGCTGTCTTGATCAGCTCCAGCAGGCCATAAGCCTGCTCTGCCTCGATCACGCTGCAATTGTTGTGTACTAGGATCGGGCGGCCCGCAGAGTGGTCAATGGCCCAGCCCATCGGGTTGAACTTTTCATCAGGCGCATCCAGCAGGGCGCGCACCTTCTTTGCGTCTTTGGTCATGTGATGCTCTTCGAGCAGGCCCGCGTAGTTCTCGACCCACTCACGCGGCACGCCGTCAATCGTTTGGTTGGTGGTCATGGCTTCACCGTTTCATTTGTGGATACGTTGCGAACAGAGAACAGTTTGTAACCCTTCGGGATCGAGTCGGGATACTGGGCGGCTTTGACCACCTCACTGATATCATCGGTGCCCAAGTCTTCTGACTTTACCGTGAATCCCTTTTTGCCCCACTTGGGATCGGGGCGCATGCAATCGGCAAGCGTGTAATCTTCGCGCCGATATTCAATGCTGAACACCGTCATAAATCACCTCAGCAAATCAGTTGTGCCAGTGCCAGCAGGCACCAGCAGTAGGCGGGGAGTTGGGCGCGCATCAGAACGGCACGCACTTGGCGCAGTTTGCCGTCCAGCCCTTGGAGCCGCAGCCTGTGCAGATGTGTTCTTCGGTAGCGGGCTCTGCTGGCTTGAGTGCGGCGTCTGCGATCATCTGGCAGACCTCAACAGATGGTTCAGGCATGCGCATATCTGCCTCTGCATACGCATCCAAGCGCGATTTGATCTTGCGTAGCGCGGTCTCCAGCACATCCGCCCTCTCGCGCAGCTTCAAGCATTCGGCGTTCTTGTTGAGGTATGCGCCGCCAGCACGATCCAGATCTTCATCCGCTGCGGTCAGGCGCTGTTGCAGGGCGAAAACTTTCTCCTCGCGTTGAAGATTCAACTCGTGCCACCGCTCAAGGGTTTCCCTGGCCTCGTCAAGCCGGGCGGTTACCAGGTCGAAGTCCGATGCGCGCACGCACAAGATATTGGATGCCTCGTGGCACCAGAAGCTTTTTACCTCGCTCATACAGCCTCCCTCGTTACCAGATCATGGGCATCCACAACGGTCATGCCGGAGAATTCTTCAGCAGTCGGCAAGTCTTCCAGGCAGCCGAAGATCGGCATCCCCAGCTCGCGGGCACGGCGCACCTCGCCCAGCGTACCGGCGCTGTACCGCCAACCATCAATCAGGACAACTGCGTCACAACGCTCCATCAATGCCAGTGTGCCGTCGAGGAAGAATTGATCTTGATCGGGCAGGTCGTCATCGAAGTGCGCGGTATTGGTATGTGGGCAGATTGGAAACCAACCCAGACGCGCCGTGGAGACGGCTACGGCCCTCGCTGCCGATATGTTGTCGGCAATCTTTTCCCGACTGGCCGCCCGGTATGGGCCGGCCACATACACGACAGGGATTTTGCTGCGCATGGTTGCCGGGTTGCGGCCGTGGTTGCCGTGGTACTTGTGCTGCAGTTCGAACGATCTCCGCGCTGCTGCGGCCTCAAACAGCGAATCGAATCTTCCTAGGAAAATCTGCCGGTTGTTTTGATAGGCATATGCCTTCCAGGTTGAGCGCTCATCCCAAGAAACGCCGCGAACACCTGTCAGGTTTCCGCTATTGAGTTTTTGATTCCTGGCGTTTTCCAAATAAGTGGCGGGCCTGAGGTTGCTCCACCGGTTGTCCGCGCGATCGCCGTTTATGTGATCAACCAGGTCAGGAGGAAACTCACCGACCATAAACAGGAACGCGAGTCGATGTAGGTAGTAGGGCTTTTTGTCGATTACCACCTTCAAATAGCCCTTCCGATCTTTGGTGTTCGCCGCGGTACCAGCGGCGGTTCGGCTGCGTCCAATAACCCAGGTGAACACGCCGGTGACTGGGTTGTAATGCAGCAGCTCTTTCAGCTTTGCCTGAGATATGGACATTACGAGTTCCTGCCGGGCCATGCCCGGGCGGTGGAGTGGGGGGGGGGAAGTTACGCGGCGTCAGTCGTTGTCGATCGAGAGCAGGGGGAATGCTGTTGCTGCCACTCGCGGAACCTGTCCATTTCCAAGGGCTTTAATTCGGTCCACCCGATGGGCCACCCCATCAGCCACTCGACCCATTCCGGGTTCAGCTGGCCACCGTCGGAAGCCATCACTGCGTGGTCGATTCGGTCGTTCACGCGGCTCTTGCCGGACTTGCGTATCAGGCTCGCCGGTGACGATCCTTTGCTCGCGCTCGCGCACGGCGTCGGCCAGGACCGGGCGGATACCGCTTCGATCAGCGTTCCGCCTTCCCGACTCTTGCGCGGCGTCACCCTGCCGCCCTTCCTGGCCAGTGTTGCCGTGGGCGTTGGCCATTGTTTCACTGCACTGCTCAGGCCCCAGCCGGCATTCTTGCTGCTGCCCGGCTGGTTGTGGTTTCCGTGCACCGTCGGCGTCGGCCAGAGCATTGCCTCGGCTGACAACTTCGGCTCGCCCCGACTGTTCCACTTTCCGCCCGGCCGGCTCACTGCATCGTCCGCGACTATCGTTTGCCACAATCCAGATGCGGTCGCGCTGATGGGGCGCTCCGCAGTCGGATGCTGAAACAATGCACCACTGCGCGTCATACCCCATTTCGGCAAGGTCACTGAGGACCAGTGCAAGTCCTCTTCCCACAAGCAAAGGTGAGTTTTCCACGTAGACGAATCGAGGTCGTACCTCGCCGATGATTCGCGCCATTTCCCGCCAGAGGCCAGAGCGGGCGCCATCGATGCCGTCGCCATTCCCGGCAGCTGATATGTCCTGACACGGGAATCCGCCAGAAACCACATCAACAAGGCCGCACCATGGTCGTCCGTCAAAACTGCACACGTCAGACCAAATCGGGAAAGTTGCGAGGGCTCCATCGTTTTGTCGTTGCGCCAGAACTTGTGCGGAGTAGGCATCACGCTCAACGGCGCAGACGGTGCGCCACCCGAGCAGGTGGCCGCCGAGAATTCCGCCACCAGAGCCTGCGAAAAGAGCCAGCTCATTCATTTATCCTCCGTGCAGCCGACTGCCTCGCCGGCTGGCGCTGTTCTGTGATATGGGGTATTAAGGGTGACCGGCATGGAGCCGGATCAAGGAGTGTTGCTTGTTCCGCAGTTGCGGCAGTCTTCGCGGTAGCGCTGCATGTCGCCGATGAAGCGGCCGCAACCGCCGCAGTTGAAAACTTCTTCACGGGGTTTTTTCGGTTTCGCCAATTTGATTCCGGTGCCGCGCAAAGCCTGCTTGAGATCAACGTCCTGGCGCCATACAAGCCTGCGGCGGATTGAGTCGATATATTCGGCAGACCATAGCTTTCGCGATCCCGCCGATAGGTCGGCGGCGAACTCTATTCGCGATTGCTCCAAGTTCAGATTGCAGGCGCGACCGAGGTCTGCGGTCACTTGGCCCTTGTTCCAGCCCATCCAGTAGACATCATTGCCGTTCCAACTGCCTGGCACTTGCAGGTAAACGCGGCACCCCGGCTCCAGCATGGAGTTGCTGGCTTGTTCGTCCATCAATTGGCAGTCGACGCCATAGTGGGCGCGTTCATCAATGTACCGCTTCGGCCATGGGATGTCAGTGTCACGGTGCCCGCAGGCCTTTTCTTTGGTGTACAGCTCGCACTTGTCCAAGTCGGTGTAGTAGCCGCGGTGCTCCTTTCCGTGGAAGGTCAGGCCATCACCGACGTGACTGCGGCTGTCTTGTAGGTAGAACTGATCGTCCATGGATTATCTCCAGTCAGGCGCCGCCCTCCGTTTACCGGATGCAGCGAGTAGGGTGGGTTATGCTTCTTCGGCGTCGAGCCGTGATGCTTGGCGTTGGCCGTGGCTGTAGATTTGGTGCGCCACGTTTTCGTCAACAACGATTTTGTGGCGCGGATAACGCAAGAACTCGATCAGTTCGTTGTCGCCCATCAAGTCCATCTTCATGATGGCGATCTGCAGAACCTCGCTGATGATCGGCACCTTGCCGCGAAGCCGGATACGCTCCATGGCCTGCTCGATGCCGGGCCTGACCTTGTGCCGCAATTCCTTCTCGGCGACAGCCAGGCGCTTCTGCGCAGCCTTGGCCGATCTTTCCTGCACTGTCTTGGCCATGGCCTACCTCTTCTATTCCGCTGGCCAGCAGTGCGAGCCAGGTTTGTCGTTTGCGTTGCTGGGTGCGGGCTATGCGGCGCATGAATCGACTTTCACTTGATGCCAGGCGCCGACGGCTTCGAAGATCCGCGCGGCGTGCGCCTCGTCCAGCGATATCGCTTCGGGAATAGCAATCCAGCCCGACGCCACCATCTGGCTTTGATTTGCCTCGTCGCGCAGCTTCTTGTAGCAATGCTCGATTACGTCTTCCAGGTGATCGGAGAGGTAGTTGCCATCCGGAGCGACTTCCACCGACTTGCTGTAGCGGTCGCCGCGGGCGTCGATACACAGGGCGCTGAGGTAGATCGTCCACCGGTGAGGAATTCCGCAAACGGCCTGGCCGATCTTGCCGGGCGCGATGTTCTTCAGCGACTTGTAATTGATCATGCCCTGGCGGCCGCTGGGATCGATGTTCACCACCGCGACGTGGTTGGAGGCGAGCAGCGAGCGGCACGACCGGGCGATTCGTGCTTGCAGGTTGTGAGGCTTACGTTTTTTCATAATGCCTCCGCCAGTTTGCGCAGCGCCTTGCGTTCTGCAGCCGTGATATCCGGCTTGCGGCGCTTGAGGATGGTTTCGGGGTCGACCTTGTTTGTGCGTTTCGGCGGTACCGGGTTGCCCGACATGCTCGGCACTTGGGCGACGGCGCCGCCCGACGCCAGGAACTGCGCCGTGCGCTCCGAGATTGAATCGGCGTGCTGGCGATGCTGCTCTACCAGACTGAGGTTGTTGCTTACGTACATGCTGACCTCACTTGATGCTGATCGAGCTTTTGCCGATCTCTGAGTGGGCGCCGGGGACTTCCTGGCCTTCCTTCAATGCCTTGGCGATGGCCGCCTTGTCCGGTGCGCTGGTTACTTTGACGTTGACGAATTCGTCAGCAAGGGCCTTCTCGTCGTCAATAACCACGATGGGCTTGCCCTTGCCGCATGTGATGGTGAACAGCGGGTGGGTAATCTTGGTGATCCCTGCCGCGTCCATGTTGCTGCGCAGGTACTCCTTGAGGCTTTCCTTGCGGTTGTTGATGATCCGCTTGCGCTCGGTCAGCCGGTCAATCTGGGACTGTATTGCCTCAAGGTCGCCGTCGATGTTCAGGGTGATCATGGCGATGGCCTTGCCCTTCTCCTGAAACTCGCCTTCGATCCCTTCCATCGTGTCGCGCAGGGCGATGGCAAGGTCTTCGTCGGCGGTCTCGGCCAGGACGGCCAGTTCTTTGAACTGTTCAGCAATGGTGTAGAGCGTGGTCATGCTGCTGACTCCTGATCAAAGCGGGATTTCTGCTCGTCGTACTCGCGCACGATCCGGGTGACGGCTTTCGTGTCGCTGCGCAGCGTCAGGCGGCGCACGGCAACGTCATGGAACGCCTTGAGTTCCTTGGGCGTTTTGGCGGTCTTCAAGGATTCAATGACGGACGCGATGTAGTCCAGTCGCTCCTGCTTTTGGCGCTCTTCCTCGGCGACCTTGTCTTCGGCCTGCTCTATCGCTTGCTCATCAGCCAGAGCGCTGACGTAGTCCTTGTCGTCGAACATCCCCAGGAACACGTCGGCGCTGAACCCGAGCGAGCTCAAAGCCTTCTTGATGGCGTCTGTGAGGCTTTTCTTTGGGGCCTCACCGTCTGTGAGCATCCCGTACGACGCCTTGTAGATGTAGTTTGTGCAGCCATACGATTCGATTTCGCCGCGCTGGCCGTCGAGCATGAACCAGAAGGCGATACGCACAGTGTGGTTACTGGTAAAGCCCAGGCTAGATCGCTTTTCACCTTCGCCGATGAACACCTCGACGCCAGGGTCGAAACGCTCTTCCAGCACTTTCCAGCCGAAACCGATGCCTGCCGGACCGAACACTTCGGTGGCCTTCATGATCATCGCCGTACCGTTCAGGCTGGTGATCTGCTGGCCGCCGACCTTGGCGTCTTTGGTGAACCTAGTATCGGTTTTTTCGACGCGATTCCAGATCTGCATGTTTTTGTCGGACATGATCAAAACTCCAGGTGCGCGTAAAGCTCTTCAGCATCAGCAAACACCTGGTACGCATCCTGTTCGGTTGCGTATTCCGTGAAGTGTTCATCGTATGCGTGGTGATAGTCGGCGCCGACTTGGTAGCAGGAGATTTCACCCTTATCATTTCGGTGAATTCTCAGAAAACTCGGGCCTTTGTGGAGCGGAAGGCATGCCGCCGCATCCTGAAACATGCTGTCGCCATCGAATTTTCCGAAGAGACGATGACCTGGGTAGATGTACGCATAAACGGCCCAGCGATTGACGCCTTCATACGGGTCAAGCGTCGAAGGCGTAACCGAGTGGCGTGAGATCTCGACGGTGAATTTGTTGTTTCGGCGGGACCACAAGTCTTTCTTGCTCCATGCACTTTTTGTATCGGACATGACTATCTCTCCGCGCCACCGGAGAGGGGCGCTGTGAAGGGGGTTATTGAGTGATCAGGCCGCCAATGGCTGGGCCAAGTAGAACGATGGTGAGGAAGGTCAGGCCAACGATGGCCGAGGTCAGGCGGATGGCGCGGCGCCGGTCGCGCTGGCGGGTGGTCATTCGTAACCCCTTGCCTCATCAGCCCAGGCCTTGCAGGACGCGATGTGCTGAGAGTATTTCCGCCACTTCCGCTTTTCTTCGGAAGCCATGCTTCGAAGGCAGTTCTTGCAGGTGACATGCTTGCGTATGCCGGTCTCCTGAATTTCACAACCGTCGATCCTGCAATGCGCGCTGCACTCGCAGTCATCCACCGCCGCGCAATGGTGCTCAACCAGATGCACAGATTTCACTCGGTTCACGGCTCCACCTGCTTGCGGTAGCCGAAGTCGACGATAGCGTGGCGATATCGATCCTTTACTTCATCGTCGCACTTGTGCCACTTGCTTCCTGGATTCAGCACCTTGAATAGATTCTGAGCAATCTTTTCACGCTCTTCCGCCGCGATCTGCTCGGGCGTGCGAATGGGGCGAAACGTACTTGACCATCCCGTCAGGCGTCCGCCGCCATGCACAACCACGGCAGAACCTTCATGATCAGGGTGATGCCAAACCACAACGGCTTCAGCCCACTGGAATTTCATGCTTGGAAGCATCGCTTCACACACCGTCCCAACAGGCGGCAGGCCGTTCATGACACCCTCGCAATCAGCATGCCGCGCCGCTGAGTGATGCGAACCCGGGTAGGCAGGTCCGCGACCAAAGAAAAGCCCTGACGGTACAGGGCTTGTTTAAGTGCTTTGTGGTTTCGGGCGATGATCGAGATCATGCGGCCTCCTTGCGCCTGGAGACGATCTTGTTGAGTCGCCCACAGTAGTGGTTGAATTCGGCGATGGTGATACGATCGTCTAGCATCATTTCGTTCAGATTTTTCTGGATCATCACCGACCAGCTGACCGGCGTTTTGAGATCCTCGAGCGCTTCCAGCTCTTCGCCGATTAGGACGTGTGCGCTCAGTGTCATAGTTCGTCGTCCTCGGCCTGGGCGGCCAGTGCATCGTCAGCGAGGGGCCGAAGTAGGGCCTCTGCAATTTCGCCAAGCTTGCCGAAGGGGTGGTCGCTTCGCCCCAGCAACTCGGCGGCGGCGTCTTTGTCAGCTCTCCCGCAGCTGTTGGCGATCAGCAGCCAGCCAAGTGCTGGTGTGCCGACCTCACAGCTCGCCTGTCGGATGTTCGCCAGTTCGTCCGCCGCCAGTGCCAGCTGGGCGACCGTGACGACCTGAGGCCTGCGCAGGCGCCGCTGCACCTTCACGTCTTGGCCGAAGCGCACCAGTTGCTCCGTGGCGTTGTAAAGCCACTCCCTGCGGGCAATCTCCACCGCCGACTCGCTCACTAGAGGCGGCAACTGAGCGTCGTAACGCTCCTGGCATATCTTCAATGCTGCGTTCATGGTCGCCTCCAGGCTTGGTTATTCGGTGGGCGGGGCTGGGAGTGGCTGCCAGTGGGTTGGCTCCATTGACCCATCAAAGTCGGTTACGAGATTCCCCAGTCCGTCATCTGCGGCCGGGTGAAAGTCATGGTCATCTTCTGAGTAGATCGTCGGCTCAACCCAGCGACCCTTGGTTGGGTCTCTGAAATTCCATCCGGATCCGATAACAAGCACGCCATCATCTGGCAGCCTGTCCTCAACCTTGATCCATTCGCTCATGGCGACCTCCAGTGTTTGGGGTTAGGCGTCTGCGGCAATGTCCGCGAGGATTTGAGATTTGCGCTTCTCGAAGCGAGCGCTCCAGGTTGGCCTTCCATCTACGCGCCAGATGGTCGCGCCACGCTTGCGGAGCTTCCGGGCACGAGCCGGAGAAATTCGATTCCCCCATCCCTCGGTGCGGTAAATGGCTTCCCAGTACTCGACGGTCTCGCGCTTGTCGTACTTGTAGTACCTGCTGCTCGGCTTGTTTTGGGACAGCCAGTCCTCTATCAGTGACCTCGCGACGGTGGCGCCACTGAAAACGTAGCAACTCTCCAGTGACTCACGGGTGCCAATGCCAGCATGAAGCGTGGGTACACCAGGATCGCCGCCGCAATCCCAGACCTGACCTTTGCACTCCAGGGTCGAGCCGTCAGTGAGATTGATGGTGAAAGAGCGGCCCGCAAACGCATCACGGGTTCCAGGCGCAATCTTCATGAAGTCGAAGAAGCCATCGTGGCTCGAAACAAGCAGGTTGCCGGTGCGCTCGTATACAAGGCGCGGCATTTCATCCAGCAGCAGGAAAATCTGCCCCTGCTTGGTTTTGATCACATCCAAAATCTTTGGCATTTCGGGAACTCCATTCGTTGGTTCACCCGGTTAGGCGGCTACCGGCTGATTCATCAGTTCGGCGTAGGCGTTGAGCGCTTCTTCGCGGGTATCGCCGAATGCGTAGTTGGCCGACGACTGCAGGTCTTCAAACCCTTCACCTACCACGCACCACGCACTGCCATCCTTCATCACGCGGATGGCCCACCAAGGCTTCTGGAATCCGTCAGTGCGGCAGGTGTTGCAGGCCCAGGTGCCGCCGTAGACGAAGCCTGTCTGCTTGCACTGGCCGTGCGGGAATGGGTGGATGAAGTAGATCTGGCCGGCGCGGACCAATTCGTCCGCCTTGTCCCAGCCCTGTCCACGCTCAAAGCGAGCCGGGCCATCAGCTGTTGCATTGCGCTCAACGCCATGGACGCGTGAATTGAAGCCGCCGAGAAAATTGCCGCTGAGCAGGCTTGCGTCGAAGATTTGGTCCGCCATGCGGATACGGTTCGTTTGCTGTTTCATGGTCAACTCCGATTGTTGGTTCACCTGTATTCGTCAACACACATTCCTCCCGCTGGTTGCCGATGGGCGCGGGGGAGGAGTGCTGACGGGTAGAGGCGCAATAAAGAAAGCCCGGTTGGACGTCCGGGCTTTCGGATGCAGTGGTTTGTATTTTTGGGGCGGGACCATCAGCGCCAGAACTCAGACAGACCCGATCTAGAACGCCAGCGCTCACGATGGAAGCGCAAGGGACCGGTTGGCAGGCCGTCATCAGATGGCGGTTCTGGCCGCGCATGGCTGAGCGCTGCGCCGATCAGGATCAGTAGGAGCATGGTGATCTCCGGTTGGGTTGGGTGATGCAGATGACCGGAGCTGATCCCGGCAGGACTATTAGCGGCCTTAGTGACACCGGAGTTTCACCGGGGCGAAGGTTTCAGCCGCTTATTCTTGGACTCGCCGTGGCCATCTGGGCGCTTACTCACTCTACCGGCCACGATTCCCGCGATCCCTCAGGTCTTACACTTGCCCGTCAGCCCGGGCATTCATCTGCGTGTTGCTGTGATGCAGGTGGGCGGTTATAGGCCGCAGTTTCGTCCGCATCGGGGTGTGATCTGGCCGGTGCTGGTCTCCGGCTTTCCAGTTGTGTCCGCCGCGCCAAAGGCGAAGCCTGTCTGGTACAGGTGCGGAACAATTGCGCATCAGCCTGCGCAGTCAGATCACACCCCGATGCGCTCTCTATAGAGAGGATCGGGCAGTTAACGTCAGTGCTGACGTGGCGCTGGTTGACCATTTAAACGCTCTGCGAAATGCCCCAGCTGCAGGCCAGGAACACGGCTACAAAGCCGATCACTACGAGCCAGGCGGCCCAGGTAAGGTTTGGCATGGTGTATCTCCGGGTTGTTTTCCCGCTGCCCACCGCTCTGGATGGGCATCAGTGAAAAGGTCCGTCATGCTGTTATGCGTGCTTTGCAAACTCTCCGTGCATCGCTAAGCGCGTCGAACGCACCCATTCGGCCGCCTCTGAAAGCGTTATGAATGTCGCGCTTTTGCGCGTCTTGTTGGCGATAACCTGAGCCTCAAAGCGGCCATTCTTGGTAATGCGAACACCCTTGACGCCTACCTTGTTGTCCGAGCGGATGTTCACGTTTTGCCGATTCTGCGATTGATCACAAACCCGCAGATTCGCCCAGCGGTTGTCTGATCGGATGCCGTTGATATGGTCGACCTCGCACTCAGGCGTGGAGCCGGTCATCCATAGGACGGCAAGCCTGTGAGCTGATACCTGTTTGCCGAGCAGACTTATTCGTCGGTACCCGGCTGTGTCGGTTGATCCAGCTATTGAGTCCTTCGGTGAATTTGCGTTGGGTGATTTGGCCCAACTGAACACCCCTGTCTCAGGGTCATACTTAACGAACTCGAAGAATCGCTTCACCATTGCTTCATTCATGGTCTTTCTCCTTTTCCCGGATGGCCCTGTCTCCAAGGCCATCGAGGAAAATTTGTTCTCTCCACCACGCGCGGCGCCTGAGTCCTCTCTTTGGCCAGGTCACACATTTCGTGTCCGGTGTTCTTCCTGGCTGGCTTGCGTGGTTTCGCGTACTCACATTAGGGAGTACGGCCAGTTCCAGAGCTGGCGTGGAGATCGAATTTATTGTTCGCACTGTGCCCGTTGCCGGGGATCGATCTGCGAAGGTCCTGAGCTGTTAAAGAGCTGGTCAGGCCCTGAGGCCCTGGCGAGTCCCTGTTTGGGCTCGATGGAGTTAATTTAGCCTCAAGCTAAAATTGCGTCAATAGCTCTAAGCTAAATATTTAGCGGTGGGCGAAATTAATCATCGGCCCTTTGATGCTTAAGGCCTTGATGACCGGCCGTCTGAGCGCCTTACACAGCGCTTAGCATTACGATATGATTTTTTACTGATCTGTATATATATACAGTATTTTTGGGGGTGAGAATCGTGGCTAAAACGGCGAATCAAAAAGGAAATAAGGAAATAAGCGGGATGGAGCGCCTTGCGCTGCGCGCCTCATCGATGATCAACCATCCGGTGGCGCAGGCGCAGCGCTGGGTGACGATCCATCGCCTGGACACGGATGGGGACAGGGAATGGGAAGAGGTGCTTGGCGTCATCGCCAGTACGGACGAGCTAGAGCTGACGCTCAATGATGACGGCAGCGTGACTGTGAGATGGGAGCAGCAGGAGGTAGAGGTGGCTGGGAGGGGAGAGCCTGCATTTGAGCGGGAAGAAGAGGCGGCGCCTTTTTGATTGACATGAAAAAGCCCGCGCCCGGCGGGCTTTGTTAGGAGGTTGATTTTACTTTGTCGCGTCGAGAACCTTGCGCATGCCCTCCATATCACTTTGGGAAATCTTCCCCTCAGTGCCGCAGACTTGAAACTCTATGAGCTTGGCCGAGGCAAGCCGCTGCAGGTTTGCCCGGTCCACCTGCTTATCGAAGCGTTCAATCGTTGCAGATCCAGCGCTCGTTGCTGAGTATTCATATTCCAGATAGGGATCAATCACCCCATCGACCAGCCAGTTGGTGTGATGGCATTCCCGGAATTCTGCGCTGTCCCCCCATGTAATTAGCTGCACCTTGTAATACCCAGGTCCTGGCGAGCCTTTTAAATATAGGGCAACCGTAGAAAATGAAAATTCATTGGCCTGCGCAGGCAAAGAATCCCACCTCACCGCTCTATTGCCGGTGAACCTATCAGTCTCGTCCTTGAATACGCCAGCACTTGCCGAGATCGAGAATAAAAAGGCAACTGCTGCGATTGGTGCGCGGTAACGCATGGCATCCCTCCCGTAATTGAGCCAGCACCCTACCATTCGTGGCGCACAGCCACCATTGGAGGGGTAGGGCAGATACAAGAAGCCCGGCGCTATGCCGGGCTCGATGATCGCTGCTTACGCTTCTACCGCCAAGGTATCAGCCCTGACAAGCACCAGGATCTTTGTAAGCTTCGCACCATGCGGCCTTCAGAAGGACTTTGCATTCGGCGTCGTATTTTTCACGTAGCTTGGCAGTGCCAGCTGGTGTCATCGGCCCGGGTATCTCGTTGCGCAAGTCCACCAATCTTTGCGCAACTTCGTCCTGAGCCTGCGGGGTATCGCCAGCATGAACCAGAAGCGCGTAGAAAGCTTTTGAGGAAAGCTTGCGGCTTATGTCGGGCTGATCACCAGCTACTGAAAGCAATTCGTAGTAGGCCGCGCAGTGGAGGTCTCTCTCTTTTGGGGTTTCTGCTTGGGCGGCGAAGGAAATGCAGGTGAAGAGGGCGCAGAAGGCCAGTGGGATCGAGGATAGGTGCATGAAAACGAGTCCATTCGAGAGGGGCGAATATTTTATCAGCTCAGATGCCAGATACAAGAAGCCCGGCGCTAGGCCGGGTTCAATATGCATTGGAACGACTGTTTTTGCCGAGACCAGAGCTCTGCGCGACGAAATGCCTGCGAGCAGTAGGGGGGCTCGCAGGTTTTGGTCGGCTAAATTGGATCAATATTCCTTGGAACCTAGAACCACCTCTTGGGATTCCTTTGGTAGATAATTATCGAAACCAGCAGCGAAATCTTTTAATTCCTCCGGATAGCAGCGCCCCCATAGACTTAAGAAAGCCTCTTTGACCCTAGCTTCCGGAACTAGGCCAAGTCGCTTGCCTATTTGCGAAAAAATTGTGTGCTCATCGCGATTTGTATTGGCAACGCTCCGAACTATATCTTCGATTTCAGACGCTTTTTCATATGGTCTAAGCAAAGCTACTGCTAATTCGCCTGATATATCAGCCAGCTTGGCTAGTACTTTGTTGAAAATGTATCTCTCTGGGCTCTCGCCTGGAAGTTTGAAGATCAGCTGCGACGGGCTATTTATATATTTTGAGTCTCCGTCAAGTATGCAGATAGACTTCTGTACTGAGGCTGGATTTATATTGTGGTCCTTGTGAACCCGTTGAGCGGTACCGTCTCCTTCCATCGCATAAATGCCTATTGCATCAACAGCGACACCACTCACGTTTCGCAAAATTTCTTCCACCCACATTTTTGCGAATCGATCCTCCACAAATATTGCGAGGCGGGAGTCAACTACACCACTAATTGCTCTCAGAGAGGCAATGTCTAACTTTCCTTGATAAAGCTTCCCTCGAATGGCCGCCCAAATTGCTTTGTCAGGCAGAGGCTTCAATGCATCATTCGAATGGCTCGTGAAAATCACCTGTATCTTTCGCCGATTCGCGAGGTCAATTAGATATTCTACAAGGCGAATTGTCGCCAAAGGATGAAGCCCGTTTTCAATTTCTTCAATAAGAACGAGAGATTGTTCAGGCATGGTTTCAAGCTCGACAATCATGCGTATGATGCTTGACTCTCCGGCTCCAAAATGAAACTCGGAGTATTTATCACCTTTCGCCGTTTGCCCTGCTAATAGTGTGATCTTTCCTTTAGCATCGATTTTCAGGAAGCTAAATTCACTTACGTCTTTGTCAAGGATAGTCGCGACTGCCTGAGCTGCTTCTGCTGGCATAGTGCTGATCGCAGATGGCTTTACGTCAAACTTTCTTGACATGCATTTAGCGAGGTCTGGACGCTCGGTTGCTGGTACTGTCCTAGAAACGCCAAATACCCTGGTTTTTCTAGACAGCGCTTCACGACTCCATCTGAAGTTTGTGAATTTTGCAGTTCGCTTTATCGAGTCCTGCTGTCGTACATCTCTATCAATAATCTCGTATTCAATTTTCCAGTTCTGCATGCTTTCATCGAATCTGCCACTTTTTGAGAAAAATAATGAAGGCTTTATGTCTTTATATGCTAACGCCGCAGCCCCAAGCAATGTGGTTTTCCCCCCTCCATTGGGGCCAATGAGGGCAGTCACAGGAAAGTCAAAGGTCAATACTGTATTCTCGTATCCCCGAGCTTTCTCTATGATTATTTTGTATATGTATTTCTTATAATTTCTCTTTTGGACTCTTTCAAACAGACCAGTGATTTCGCTGTCTCTTATTTCGCTCTGATACATAGTCTTCAATCCCTTGTAAGCTACAGCGCTGTTAATTTTTATGATATCTGGGTATCAACAAAGCGACTCGTAAATACAACGCACGCAAATCCAATCAGATCTTCATTTAACTAGGCACCATAGAACTGATTCAGCGCTATCAGCTCAACCACCGCCACGATGGTGCAAAGCACAACGAATCCAGGGCTGAACACCCGCTTGCGGCCTGATGAGCCCCAGCTAAGACCAGCTGCGTCGGAGTATCCGGGTATCATCATAAGCAGCGCCAGCCAAGCAATGACCCCAACCTTGCTCCAGAAGCTCTGCTCGCGCCATGCAGTCATTTTTTCTGTTCCGCAGACCGGCTTATCCGACTCGCCTTCACTTCATCCG
The DNA here is from genome assembly GCF_001439805.1 of Pseudomonas trivialis. Classification (GTDB taxonomy): domain Bacteria; phylum Pseudomonadota; class Gammaproteobacteria; order Pseudomonadales; family Pseudomonadaceae; genus Aquipseudomonas; species Aquipseudomonas trivialis. The sequence continues at coordinate 61,792 of NZ_JYLK01000011.1, forward strand.
CATAACCGGCAAGCTTGTCCTCGGCATCCGGAAAGCTTCCAATGATCGTGAGCAGCTCCCTGGCATCACGCTCAAACCCTGCATCAGACAGCCGCTCCGCAATCCTCATCAGCTCTACGGCTGACCACTTGAGGTCGGAGGCGACGCCTTGTAGGTCGCGTTTTAGGTCTTGGTTTGGCTTTGTCAGAGACATAGCGTCACACCGGTTTCCCGTTCCACACATAAAGCACCCTAGCCAGGATGTGAGTGTCATCCACGCGGATCTCTTCGATGTCGTGATGCTTGTTGTCCGAGATCATCTTGAAGCGGTCTTTGCCTTTCTTCTGCAGGCGCTTCACGTACAGCATGTCGTCGTGCGAGAAGAGATAGATTCCGTCGCCGGTGAACTCCCGGATCGTGATATCCACGAGCAGCGGGTCGCGATCTTTGATCGTCGGCGCCATGGACTGACCCCACCCGGTGATCATCTTCAAGTGAAAGTGCTCTTTGAAGGTGAGGCCCAGATCGCGCAGGTGCTTAGGGCTGACCCTGATGTCCTGGAGCATTTCAGGGTATTCGTGCGGGATCTGGCCGCCACCCATCGCGGCGCGCACATCGTAGTGCGCAATCCACACTTCGTCACCGACCTGGCCTGGGCGAGAGAAGTCGACGGTAATGACGTTGCTTGTCTCGTCAGCCGCCGCAATGATCCGGTCACGAGCGGTGCCCGTTAATCCTTTGACCCTCGAAAGCATCTGCTTTATCTGGTCTGCTGCGGTCTGCGCTGAAGCCTCACCTGGCTCGTCGCCCGATATCTGATCGTCGCCCAGAGTCATCGACTCCCCCAGAGATATGGAATCGAACCAACCTCTGGGCAGCTTCTCGATCGCCTCAATTCTCCGCGCTACGTCGTCTCCCAAATTCTTCGCAGTCTTGTCCGACAAAATCTGACTCAGGTGCGCAGGGGCCATCCCCCAGCGCTCGGCGCACGCGCCTTTCCGCTGGGTTCCTATGAGGCTGATCAGTTTCTGCTTGCGAATCGCATAAATATCCATGCGGGCAAGAATGCCAGCGTTTAGCTCAATGCTAAATGTGCTCAAAGCTAAATATTCCTTGCTGATATATTAGCCATAAGCTAAATTTCTCCTATGTTTAAGGAGAGATTCCATGAATGACCATCTGCGTGACTGGCTCGCCAGCGCTTCAAACGAACGGCGCCAGTCAGTGGCTGCCGCCGCTAAGACAACGGTAGGCCACCTCTGGCAGTTAGCAGGTGGTCACCGAAAGGCCTCGGCCGATCTGGCGGAACGCCTTCAAGACGCATCTGGTGGCGAAATCACTATCGCAGGTCTCCGCCCTGATCTTCTCGACCTGGCACATAAAGTCCTGCGCGGCGCCGCCTGACAACCCTGTCCGCCGTTCCATTGAGCAAATGATCGCCTCTGCACCTGCGGGGCGCCACGGAAACAAATTTGAGGTTTTACGAATGGAAGACTTTTTGGATGCATGCCAGGCAGCAGTGAAGGGCAACGAGCCCAAATCCCTGGCTGCAAAGATGGGTGTTCCGCACGTGAGCCTCCTGCAGCGCGCCAACCCTGACAACGATGCTCATCGCCTGACGGTTGAGCATCTGTTCGGGATCTTGCTGCACACCGGTGACATGCGCCCGCTTGCAGTTCTGGCCGCAGAGTTCGGCTTTGACCTGGTGGCGAAGACAGAACCCAAGCCGGAAGCACTCACCAAGTCGCTGATCAATGTCGCGAAGGAAGTGGCCGACCTGACCATCGCCGTTCATGAGGCGCTAGGCGACAACCACGTCAGCACCTTCGAGAAGAACCTGATCCGTCAAGAGATCAGCCACGTTCGCCAAAGCCTGGACGTGATGGATGCGTCGGTTAAGGCGGCCTGAATTTCAAACACAAAAAAGCCACCGGACGAGGGTGGCTTTTTCTACAGCGGCAAACATCTGGAGCGAATCATGCACCAACACACAGAATCGATCAATACCCCCAACAATCTCGCGCCACGATTTTCGCAATCGGAAAACGTGGCGCGCGGTGTTTCCATGTCCAGCCTTGAGCTGGTGGACTTTATCAACTCCAAACGCGAGAAGGGTCAGCCTACCCTGACGCACAAGAACCTGATCGCCAAAGTGCCGCGTGTTCTTGGCGCCGATCAATCGGCTAAATTTTCAGCCGATTACCTTGATGCCCGTAGCCGCGTACAAAAGTGCTTTGTGTTCCCTAAGCGTGAAGCCTGCCTGATCGCCATGTCGTACAGCTACGAGCTTCAGGCGTTGGTGTTCGATCGCATGACGGCGCTTGAGGATCGTGAGCGAGCCCGCGCACTGCCGAGCAACCCCAAGATCATCGGCGAACTCGCCGTTCTGGAATGCTTCGACCGCCTGCTGAAGCCTGCGAACTCCAGCAAGATGATGATGCTGGCCAAGATCGCCGCCAACAACGGCCTGGACGCCAAGTTTCTTCCAGGCTATGCAGTGGACGCCGCCCCTGACGCCGCTGGCGGCTCTTCGATGCCTACCAAGGCAATCACCGCCCTGATCAAAGATCACGCCATCGCCAGCACAGGCCGCGCCTTCAACCTTGCATTGGAGGTTCACGGCTTCCTCAAGGTCCTCCAGCGCAAAAACTCCAAGCAGGAAATGGTGGATTTCTGGTCCGTGACCGAGAAGGGCCTGGCCTACGGAAAAAACCTCACCAGCCCTCAATGCCCCCGCGAGACGCAGCCTCACTGGTACGTGGATCGCTTCCTTGAATTGGCCGCAAAGGTCGGGAAGGCCTGACATGCAATACACCCTTACGATTAATCAGGTGAAGGCGCTGGAATGGGGGCTGAATTCTCAGCAAGCCCTGCTGTTCGCTTTCGTCTACGGCTGCCCGAGCTGGACCAAGCCAATCAAGACTGATAACGGGATCTTCTTCGCGCTGAGCAAGGCCAAGATCGTCGAGGAGCTACCGCTGCTCACTGATAAGCCAGACACCGCTTACCGAATGCTGAAAGCCCTTGAAGAAGCTGGTTTGATTGAGCTTTCCAGCACGTCAAACATCACGCTCTTTCGCCTTACCGAGAAGGCCGTCGAGTGGAACCAAAAGCTGGATGGGTCGGAAAAATATCCGACCCCGCCAAAAAACAAAGGTCGGAAAAATATCCGATCTACCTCGGATAAATCTCCGAGCGAGGTCGGAAAAAAATCCGTGCAAGGGTCGGATAAATATCCGACAAATCAGGATACCAATCATCAGGATACCAATCAGGGTACCAATCACAGCTTGCCGGAAGGCTCGGACAAGCCGAACCAATCCGGCGTATTAGTGCTGGTGGTTGATCAACCCGATGCGCCCCGCGTCGAAATCCCCGCCGACATGCCAGGACCAAAAGACCAGACCTGTAAAACGTTCAAGGCCTGGGCGAACTACGCAATGGCCTACCGCAAGCGGTACCAGTGCTGGCCGGTATGGAACGCAGCGGCAGGCGGAATGCTCGGCAAGCTGGTGGAAAGCCTTGGTATCGACGTCGCTCACAGCGTTGCTGCGTACTACCTCACGGTCAATGACGCCCGAATCGTCAACGACTGCCACAGCCTGAAAAACCTGATCGGCAAGGCTGATGCGTACCACACCATGTGGCTCACCGGCCGCCAGATGAATTCCCGTACCGCCCGCCAGATCGAAGATACCCAAGCCAACTTCAACGCAGGCCAAGAGGCCAGTCGCAGCATTCTGGACGGGGGTGAGAGCAATGCTTTCCTACGCCGAAACCGCTGAACTGAGCATGGCCATCTGTGCCACTGCTGAAACTCTTGGGCAAGTGCTGAGCGCGCCAGCCGCCAAGCTGATGGCCGAGGACCTGGCCGAACACCCGATGGACGTGATCGCTAACGCACTTTGGTCATGCCGCCGCGAGCTGACTGGGAAGCTGACCTTGGCCGCGATCCTCCAGCGCGTCCAGGCCGCTGACGGCCGTCCGGGCAAGGACGAGGCGTGGGCCATTGCCATGACCACGAACGACGAATACGAAACCGTGGTGCTGACCGATGAAATCCAGTTGGCCCTGGCCGCTGCCAAGCCTGTGCTCGATGCCGGGGACAAGATTGGGGCCCGTATGGCGTTCATCAGCGCGTACGAGCGGTTTGTCGGCCAATCCCGAGAGGATGCCAAGCCTGTGAACTGGCACGTCTCCGTAGGATTCGACGCGAGCCGTCGCATTCAAGCCGTCACCAAGGCCATTGAGCTCAAGCGCATCCCCCGAGAGAGCGGCCAGAAGTACCTCGCAGACCTGAGTGTCGCTCCTGTCACTGAGGATGGGCGCGCGATTGCTGGGCTGCTCACCGGCGCCGTCACCCAGCCAGCCCCAGTGCTGCGTGAAAAGCTGCAGCTGGTGAAGTCCTCGATGCTGGAAATGCGCAGGGCCAGCGAAGAGCGAAAGATCGAACTGCGGATTGAAGCAGCCAACGAATTGGCAGACCGCCGCGCGCTGCTGATCAAGCAGGCACAGGAATTGGAGTCACGAGCATGAAGCGAGCAAACCCAGCACAGCTACGCCAATCCCTTGAGATGGCTAACACCATGGTCAAGCACGGCATTCGTTTCGTGTGCATGCCGGTGGTGGATGAGGCGGACTTAGCCAATCTCGCCAGCCAGGCCGCCGAGCGCTTTGAGCGCATGGCATTGATCGCAGAAGCAGCGGAGAAGCGGACATGAACGACAAGATGCGTGAAGAGTTTGAAGTATGGGCCATTTCTGACGCTGCTGAGTGCGGAATGGATTTGGATTTTCGGTTTGAGGCGGTGGCCGGTTGGTACTTGGGGAGAAGCGGAAAGCATATGAATTTGGCCTGGGCGGCATGGCAGGCATCCCGAGATGCGCTGGCAATCGATCTGCCGCAGCAATCCGGCGCCAACCGCGACTGGAATCAGGCTATCCGCTACTGCCAGCAAGCCATCGAAGCCGCAGGCCTGAAGGTGAAGCCATGAGAACCTACAGCGAATTGAATTCGAAGGCCGATGCCGCGCTTTCGGAGCTTGCTGAATCTGGCGTGCGCTGGCCAGAAGGCGATGACTGGTTTGAGCCGGAGCTTTGCAGTGCAGAGCTGGAATTCGTCAAGGCTGCAAGCCCTCAAGTCATCAAGGCCTTGATCGCCCAGAACGAGCGGCTGCTCAAGCTCCTTGAGCGAGCCGTAGAGCAGCATGTGCCGCTGACTGATCTTGAAGGCGTGCCGGGGTGGAGCCGAGTAGTTGAGCTTGTCGAAGTTGTCACCGATCGCGACCACCTCAAGGCTGAACTTGAAATTCAGAAAGATTACGGCAAGGACCAGCGCTGGCAATTTGATCAGCAATCAGCTGATCTAAAAAAGGCTGATATTCAAATAGACCAGCTCAAGGCCGAGACCGAGGAACTTGGCCGCTATCTCTGCACCTGCCGGGACTGCGGAGGGGAAGGGGCGCTGCACACTGGTGACTGGCATTCCTACGGCCACATGGAACCGCCAGAGCCAGTTATGGAGAAGTGCGGGGAGTGCGACGGAACAGGCTTGATCGGGGAAATCCAGGACCTGTACCAGGTGATAACGGAGCGCGACCAACTCCGCGCCGAAGTCGCCGGCCTCAAGACCGGCTACGAAGCCTACGAGCGGGTGAATGCTGAGCTGAAGGCTGAGAACGAGGCGCTGCGCAAGGATGCTGAAAGGTATCGCTGGCTGCGGGACAGTGAGTGTGCGGGAAGAATCGTGCGTGATATGGGTGCGAAGGTCTGTCGTCACGCTGATCAGCGTATTGACGCCGCCATGGGCAAGGGAGAGCAGTCATGACTGACTTGAATCAACTTTCGGCGTCGGCTCGATCCGCAGCAATGCGCGGTGGCACTGCTGGCTGGGGGCACGTCGGCGGCTTGGCTGAGCACATCCTGTACATGGAAGTGCGCCCAAAGCGCCGCGGCCGTCAGCCTAAGTGCCATTGCGGCTGTGGGACGCCTAAAACGCATCTCGGCAAGGCCAATGGCGTGGCCCTCACGGGCGGCTGTGAATTCTACGTCCGGCGCTGGGTTAAAGCGGGAGGTAGGCCATGACCAAATCAGCCAAGCCCCGCCCAATGCCCGTGTACCTGGTGCTGCGCCGCCTGGTCGATCCAGCCACCGGCAAGGAGGTGGCCGCGTTCGTGCCGTCCTCCGACGCGGACCGCTCGATCCTGCGGGAGCGTGATTTTCGGATCAACACGAAGATCCGCGCCGACCTCAAGCAGCCGCGCAACCCACGGTTCAACGGTTTGGTCCATGGACTGGGCCGAGTGCTGAGCCAGAACATCGACCGGTTCTCTGGCAAGCAGTCCCACGACGCTATCAAGGCCCTGCAACTGGAGTCGGGCGTGTACTGCGACGAGGAAGCGTTCGACATCCCTGGCCTGGGCCAGCTCACCCGCAAGACACCCCGAAGCCTTTCCTACGACTCAATGGGGGAGGAGACATTCCAAGACTTCTGGCGACAGTGCTGCGCGTACCTGGTGCTGCATGACTGGCCGACGCTCACCGAAGAGCGCTTGACCGAAATGGCCGAGTTCGAAGCATTCAAGGAGGCCGCATGAGCGAAATAAACTGGTTTGTTTGGTGGGTCGTTGGATGCGGCCTTGTATTCAACGGATGGCTGGTTTGGAACTTGGCCAAAGTGTGTGGCCATCTGATCTACACCGCGGTCGCCGCCGCATCGTTCACTCGGTTCTGCTGGGCATGCGGGAAAGTCCACGGGTTTAAGGGCCGAAAATTCCCATCGTGGGTATATGCACCACAGGTTTGGTTCGGGTTCTTCACTGTTTCGCTTGGCGCAAGCCCCGGCTCGATCAATCACATGGGCGGTGCCGGTGTGTGGAATGGGATCGGCAACTGGACGGTGTTCCCCGCCAAGGAGGCTGTATGAACATCGAACGGAAGCCGGCCAAGCCGAAGAAATGCCGCGTTGCTACGTGCAGGGCCTCATTCGTCCCTTCGCGCATGGGTCAGGCTGTGTGCAGCCCGGCGTGCGCAATCATCGACGCGCCCAGGCATGAACCGAAGGCACGCAAGGCTCTGGCCGACATCGAGCGCCAGGACATCAAGGTCCGCAAGGAGAAGCTGAAGAGCAGGGCGGATCACCTCCGCGAAACCCAGGCGGCGGTGAACGAGTACGTGCGCCTGCGTGACGCCCACCTGCCGTGCATCAGCTGCGACTCGACGCCGAACGACAGCGACCTCATGACCGGCAGCCGCTGGGACGCTGGGCACTACCGATCCGTCGGCGCCTGTCCGGAACTGCGCTTCGAACCGCTCAACATCCACCGGCAATGCGTGAAGTGCAACCGCAACCTATCTGGCAACGCCGTGGAGTACCGCATTCGCCTGGTGCTGCGCATCGGCGCCGAGAAGGTGGCCTGGCTGGAAGGCCTGCACCCGCCGTGCAAGTTCACCGTGGAAGAGATCAAGGCCATCAAGGCGACGTACCGGGCAAAGACCAGAGAACTGAAAAAGGGGCAGGTAGCATGAAGATCAACTCAGCGCGCCAAGCGTGGCATGACTGCAATTACAACCCAGCCCCCGGCCAGAACTCTGATGTCGTCCAGCTTGGCGTGGTGGTGCAGAACACCGAGCGCGGGCCAACGGCAAACCACGCGGTGCACGGGGCGTTGGCTGGGCATATCCAGTCGGCAATTTCCCGGCTGCACCCGCAGATCCGCGTATTCGGTGACTTCATGTACGCCGCCGAGCAAAGCGACGACATCCGAGAGGCGGCTGAAGAGGTTGCGTTCCTCATGGTGCAGAACAGATCGCCACGGATGACGACGGCCAAACGCGAGAAGCTGGAATATGTGGTCAAGGGCGTCATGCGGCGGTACCGGCACATGCACCAGGGCGGGCAGTCGTCGAACGAAGACCCGCTGGCCAACGCCGAGAAATTCCGGGCATGGATGTGGCAGGTCTACGGCGTGCGCCTAGAGTCGTGCAATTGGGAGCGTGATTGGGGTGGTGTTCTGCAGCTGATCTTCGAGTGCTGCGAGGATCTGGACCGGCGCGCACTGAGTCCGGTTGCCGCCGTAATTTACGAAATGCGCGAGGCCGCATGAGGGCCTATTGCGTTCCCGTGCGGCTGGTGGCATTATCTCGCCATCCTGATAATTTTGCCTTCGGCAACCTGCCATGAATTTAAATAAAATTTGCGGTCTGGTTGCATACGACGAGTCGTCTCATACTGGATTGAGATGGCTTGTTGATAGAAGGGGTTCTGTTCGAAAGGGCGATCCTGCTGGGTCGCTTCTTGAACATGCGAAGACCGGTCGAAAATGTTGGCAGATTCAGTTGGGGGGAGTAGTCCAGCTGGCTCATCGAGTGATTTACTCCTTGATAACTGGCGACCAGATCCCTGACGGGGTGCAGGTCGACCATATCGACGGTGATCCCACCAACAATAAATTCGACAATCTTCGCCTGGTCGAAGCCGTTGGCAACATGCGCAACAAATCCCAGTACGCCACCAACACCACGGGGACGACCGGCGTTAGCCTGACCAGCAAAGGCTACTACCAAGCGTCGGCCCAAGGGATTGATGGAAAGTCGATGTACAAGTGTTTCTCCCGGAAAAAGCTTGGAGATGCGCAAGCGTTAAAGATGGCCTCTGAGTGGAGAGCGAGCCGGATGGCAGAGCTCAATGCGCAGGGTGCTGGATATACCGAAAGGCACTTGTCACACTGAGTGCGTTGATCCAAGAAAACCCGACCATAGCGTCGGGTTTTTGCGTTTATGGGCGGTATTCTTGTCCGAATCCTGCGCACACGGGGCAGGTACGACCCTCTTCACGACCAGATCCTGAGCATCGGGTGCATGTATGCAAATCATTCGGCCCAATGGAATGAAGCGCACCCTTGCAGCGTTGGCCGCCTCCAATATCTGACAAACAAGCATCGTTTGAATGCCTGGCGCTAGGTCTTCCGCATGATCTGCAGGCTGAGTTAGGCATCGATCGCATAGAAATTCACCCTAATACAATTTTCATTAATTGTAGCGCACCTATTCAGGGCCTCTGCACATGCGGGGGCTTTTTCGTTTTCGGCTCCACCACACCCATTGCTCCGAGCTGGGAGTGCTGTGTGAGCCGATTCAATTCCCAAACATGCCCCACGGAGTAGAGCGCATGGAGTATTTACAGCGCCTGCTCGACAAGATCGACAGGTTCGAATTGTTGATTGCGGGCCTGATTGGGGCCGTTGTTGCGAGCTGGTGGCACAAGGACGACTTGTCCGACTGGCGAGCCTGGATGGTGTTCTTGGTCACCGGGGTTGCCTGCTCTCTGTACCTGACGAGCATGGTCAGCGCCTACCTGAATGTTACTGAGCCGAAGATCGTCGCCGGCATCGGCTTCTTGCTGGGCACGTTCGGCGGTTCGCTTCTGGCAGCAATCAACCGAGCCATCAAAGCCGCTGACCTCTGGGCGCTCATCCGCCAGCGGTTCGGGGGAGGCAACCCACCATGAATCTTGAACTGATCAACTCCATCGCCTGCGGCCTGGTAGCGCTGTGGGCCACCTGGTGCGTACTGAGCGGTAAGGTGAGAGACGGAATCCTGGGCAAGCTGATCTATTCGGCCATTGCCATCAGCGGGTTCGTCGTGATGACCCGCAGCCAAAACATCTTCTTTGGCCCGACCAGTGCTGGCCTGACGCTGCATGTATCCCTGGCCCTGGCCGGTGCCCGCCACATCTTCATGGTCACTTACTGGCAGCCGGTTAAAGCCTGGCTGTGTCGCACGCTCAACTGCGAGCACTGCATGAGCTGTGACAAGGCGCCTGGTGGTGTCGAGCGCCGGGGCAAGTAACAGACACGCTTCACCCATAATCAGCCTGTGCGCAGGCCGGAGGGTTTATGAGTAACGAATACCAAGTTCGCCCAGTCACCCGTTATGTCGTGACCCGCTACGAAGCCACGTCGAATCAAGACGGCTCGCAGGCCGGTGCCGCTTCCAGTGTCATCGGTGAGTTCGCAAATGGGCACATCGCCGATGACGTTGCTGACGGGATGGTCGCCAAGGATATCGCCGCCGGGATCAAATCGCAGCGTAGCCGGCACGGCCTGACGCTTGGCGAAGTCATCTCAGGTCAGCGGGCCGGATAAGACAATACCGCGCCACGTTTTCGAATGCGCCAAATCGTGGCGCTCAATCATGAGGAATCACCCATGGACAACCAGCACAAGAAAATCACCGGCTATCGCGACCTGAGCCAGTCCGAAATCGACGGCATGAACTCCATCAAGGCGCTGGAAGCTGACACCGGCGAGCTGTTCAAGCAGATCGGCCAGATTGAAGGCGTTGACCCACGCCTGCTGGCTCTGGCCAAGACCAACCTGCAACAGGGCTTCATGTGGTTCGTGCGCTCCATCGCCAAGCCTGCCGATCCATTCAGCTGATGGGCAAGGTAACCCGCCTGCGCCATGTGCTGCCAATGAGCCCGGACGTCAATGCTGCGGTAAGCGCTCTCGACAAGGCTATTTCCGATGCCGTGGACGCCGCCAAGGCTGCTGGGTTGCCCCAGGGGCTGATCGTTGGATTGCTCCACGGTCATGCGCATGCACAGACGCACAAGATGGTGATCAAATGACGACCATTGCCTACAAGGACGGCGTGATCGCCTATGACTCTCGCCGCACATGCGATGGAAGGATCATCACTGATAGCGCAGACAAGAAGCGCGAGCGCGAAGGCTATATCTTCTTCGGCTGTGGCTCGACCTCGGACATTCTGAATCTGATTGATGCCTTCTTTGGCGCGAAGATCAAGGGAGAGTGTGATGCCCAGGCGATCGTCGCATTCGGCGGTTGCGTCACAGAGATCATTTGGAGTGAAGGACGCCTATTCAAGTACCCGGTCGACCACGAGTATGCAATCGGTAGCGGATCGGACAACGCCATCACGGCAATGGACATGGGCGCCACTGCCTATCAGGCGGTAGAGATGGCTTCCAAGCGAGACACCGGCACAGGCGGATTAATTCGCACGGTGAGCATCGAGCCTGCAAAAGCGGGTTAGGTGTGCCGCAGGTGAGTGCGGCACGGGCGCGTCACTTCGGTTTTATTGCCGCCTCAATCAGATCGGCATATTTGGAAAGGCTTTCAAACTCCTGTTCCACTTGGCCGTGGTGACCGGGGGAGTTCGAAACTTTTGCCGCGATTATCTCAAGCGCAGCAGCTACTGCGGTGGCGCGCTTTACTTCCGCTGTTCGGCCATGGATAGCGTTGTTCACGATGGTTTCTATGGACCCTGACATTTTTTGCTCCTGGCGTTAGGTGAGCGATAAGCAATACCAGTCATCCACAACTCTTGCAATCCTGCTTTATTCCTGCCTGAGGCACTTTATGACAACCAAGCAACCCGACTGGGAGGCAATCGAACGTGCCTACCGGGCCGGGTTGCTTTCAGTTCGTGCCATAGGTGAGACGCATGGTGTAAACCACGCGACCATCCTGAAGCGAGCAAAGAAAGAAGATTGGAAGCGCGACCTGACTGACCAGGTTCGAGCGGCAACCAAGCAGAAGGTAACCACGGCGGTAACCAGTAAAGGTAACCAGTCGAAAGTGGTTACCGATGCTGAAATCATCGAAGAGGCGTCCGACCAGGCTGCTGCGGTGATCCTCGCGCACCGAGTCGGTTTGGCTCAGTGGCGCAGCATCGCCGATAAGCTCAGTGACGCGCTGGCAGACATGAACGTGACCCCAGACAACGCCGGCGACTTCGCCCGCTCCCTGAACGCTGGTGTCGATGCCCAACTCAAAGTCATCAAGGGTGAGCGCCAGGCCTACAACCTCGACACCGAAACCGGCGACAAGACAGTCAGCGACCTGGCTGCACTGATGGACGATCTATCGAAGGAAGCCTGACATGAAGCCCGAGCACTTTAAGCTGCTCCGGGACAAGCGCTGGCGGTTGAACAACCTCTACTTCATCACGGACAAGCAGGGCAAGAAGGTCCGCTTCCGGATGACGGATGAGCAGATCGAATACTTCGACGGGATGCACACCCGGAACATCATCTTGAAGGCTCGGCAGCTTGGCTTCACAACCGAGTGCTGCATCATCCAGCTCGACGCAGCGCTGTTCGAGTCGGCCAAGTGCGCCCTGATAGCTCACACCCTGAACGACGCCAAGCGCCTGTTTCGGGAGAAGGTCAAATATGCCTACGACAACCTTCCGGCTGAGATACGCGCCGCCAATCCTGCTTCTAACGATGCTGCTGGTGAGCTTGTGTTCAGCAAGGGCGGATCGCTCTACGTGTCCACGTCCTTTCGGGGAGGCACGCTGCGCTACCTGCACGTGTCAGAGTTCGGGAAGATCTGCGCCAAGTTCCCTCACAAGGCCCGAGAGATCGTCACCGGTGCCTTTGAGGCCGTGGCTACTGACTGTTTCGTCACCATCGAATCAACGGCGGAGGGCCGGGCGGGCTACTTCTTCGACTACTCGCAGAGTGCCGAACGCCAGCAGCTATCAGGTGTGCCCCTGGGCCTGCTGGACTGGAAGTTTTTCTTCTTTTCCTGGTGGAAGAACAAGGCCTACTGGCTTGACCCGACTGACGTTGTCATCCCGCAGCGCCTGACCGACTACTTCAACGAGCTGTTCGCGAAGCACGGCATTGACACGAACCCAGGCCAGCGCGCCTGGTACGCCGCCAAGGAGAAGACTCTCGGCGACGACATGAAGCGGGAATACCCGTCACTGCCGGCGGAAGCCTTTCAGCAGTCGATCGAGGGCGCCTACTACGCCAAGCAGTTCACCAAGCTGTATGGCGCACAGAGGATCGGCCCGCTACCGGACAACAGTCATCTGCCGGTGCACACGATATGGGATATCGGCGTCGGCGACTCCACGGCGATCTGGTTCGTTCGGATTGTTGGCGAGGAGTACCACATCATCGACTTCTACGAGAACAGCGGTGAAGGCCTGCGGCACTACATGAAGGTGCTCAAGGATCGCAAGTACACGTACGGCGATCACTGGGGCCCGCACGACATCGACAACCGCGAATTCGGTAGCGACGGCAAGACCCGGCGCGAACTGGCCCGGGAGGGCTACGAGATCGACGGACAAAAATACAGCCTCAAGTTCAGCGTTGTCCCAAAGCTCGGCATCGACGAAGGCATTGAGCAGGTTCGGGAGATCCTTCCGGCCTGCGCCTTCGATGAGTCCAAGTGCGAACTGGGCATTTCCTGCCTGGAGAACTACCGAAAGGAGTGGGACGACAAGCGGGGCTGCTGGAAAGACAAACCACTTCACGACTGGTCATCGCACGGCGCGGACGCCTTCCGCTACTTCGCCGTCTCGATGGGCCGACGCAAACGCACAGGCGGAACACGCCGAATTGGAGGCTTGGCCTGATGCCAGTGCAATCGACAAACCCCGACTACGACGTGCACATCGCCGAGTGGGAGATGATGGACGACGCGCTCGAGGGTGAGTGCGCGGTAAAGCGCAACGAGCGCAATCTGCCCAAGCCGAGCGGCATGGTGGAGGCCGAGAAGATCGACGCTGCCGCCAACAAGTATCTCTACGAGAACTACACGAACCGGGCTCAGTACGAACACTGGGTGCGTGATTCTCTGCGCTCGATGATGGGCCTAGTATCGAGGCTTATCCCGGAGATTGAGCTGCCTGCCGGACTGAAAGGGCTGGAGGACAACGCTACATCTGACGGCTTTGGGCTGAAGCAGTTGTTCTTCCGCATGGTGCGCCAGGCTATCTCGCACGGCCGGGTGCCGCTGGTGGTGAACATCGACGAGAGCGGCGAGCCGTATTTCTCGACCTACGCCACCCGCAACGCCATCAACTGGGACACTGCTGATCAAGGCGGCCGCCAAGACCTGGTCCTTTCGGTGTTTCGTGAGTTCCGCAAGAAGGGCGGCGATCGATACACCCATGACTGCGACGCGGTGTTCCGTGAGTTCTTCATGCTCGACCGGGTTTGCTACACCGCCGTACGCAATGAGGCCGGCGAGTTGATCGACGACGAGCGGGCGCTGGGCACTACCGGGACGGATAACCGCCTGGTCAAAGGCTTGCCCTACCTGCCGGTGATCTACTGCGGATCGACAGACAACTCGCCGGAAGTCGACGAGGTGCCGCTGCTGACCATGGCGCGGGCCGCGCTTAAGTCCTACCAGTTGAGCGCTGACTACTTCACCTCTTTGCACCAGACCAGCCACCCGCAGCCGTGGGTCTCTGGTCTGGATGAGGCGGTGGAGTTGAGCGTCACTGGCCCTTCGGCGGCATGGGATCTTGGCCCGAACGGCGAATGCGGTTACCTGGAGTTCCAGGGCGCCGGCATTGAAGCTGTCCGCAAGGCCATGGATGACCAGAAGAACGCCGCACTTGAAGCGGGCGCCAAGGTCATGGACGTGGCCGGCACCGAGTCGGGTGAGGCGCGCAAGACGCGCCAGAACGACCAGCACGCCACGCTGCACAGCATCGTCATTACCGTGGCCGAGGCGGTGGAGCAGGGCTTGCGGTACGCCGCCGAGTGGAAGGGCTACGACCCCAAGCAGGTCAAATTCAAGGTGAATCCTGAGTTCGTGACCCCGGTGGTCGACGCCCAGGTTCTCGCCGAGCTGCTCAAGGGCGTGATGGCTGGCACGATCAGCGCCGACACCTACTGGCAGTACCTCACTACCGGCAAGTTGCCGGAGCGCCCTTACGACGAAGAAGCCGACCTGATCAGCGACGAACGCGAGTCGGCCGGCATAAACTTGGACAAAGACGATGCCATCGACAAACCTGGCGCAGGCGGACAGCCAACTGCTGGAGCAGACGACCCGACACTCGGTAATGCTGGAGCGGCTTAAGGCCGGCGAGGTCAAGAAGTTCGAGAAGTACCTGCGCCAGATCGACAAACTGGTGCGGGATCAGCTGACTCGCAAGGAGCTGACTACCTACAGCCGGGACCGTCTTGAGCAGTTCCTGGCCAGGGTGGACGGCAAGCTGCTGGATATCTACAAGGCCTACGGCGACCTAGTGCAGGCCGATCTGGTCGACCTCGCGCTGTATGAGTCGACGTTCGAGGCGAAAAGCCTGAGCAATGCACTCAGCATCGACGCGGTGGTGCCGACCAATACGGTGATCCGGGCGGCGGTGTTCTCCTATCCGCTGCAGGTGAAGGGTATCGACGGCGGCAAGCTGCTGAAGAGCTTCGTCAGCGGCTGGACGCGAACCGAGACGATGCGCGTCACGAACACTATCAGGCTCGGCTTCGGCCAGGGCCAGACCAATGCCCAGATCATTCAGGCGATTCGCGGTACTGCGGCGCAGAATTTCACAGACGGCGTCTTGGCAGTGAGCAACCGCAACGCCGCCTCCGTGGTGCAGACGGCAATCCAGCATGTGGCCACGACGGCACGAATGGAAACGCTGAAGGCCAACAGCGATGTGGTGCTGGGCTATCGCTGGGTGTCGACACTCGACCGCAAGACCTCGCAGCAGTGCAAGGGCCTGGACGGGATGCGCTTCGACTTGGGAAAAGGCCCTTTGCCGCCGGCGCATATCAACTGCCGGTCAACCACGGTGCCGACAACCAGGATTTCGCAGATGTTCGCCAATGACGCCACGCGCGCCTCGGTGGGCGATAACGGCGGGGCCCAGGTCGACGCAGGCCTGAATTATTACGAGTGGCTGGCAACGCAACCGGCGAGCTTCCAGGATCATGCCCTCGGGCCGGTCCGGGGCAAGTTGTTCCGCGATGGAGGGCTGACGCCGGAGAAGTTCGCCAAGCTGCAGCTAGACAAGTCGTTCAAGCCGCTGACATTGGAGCAACTCAAGGACGCAGAGCCCGACATGTTCACCCGAGCAGGAGTTACACTCGGCGCTCCACCAGGTTGAGATAGCGCATGCAGATCATTGTTGAGGATGGGAAGGGCAGGCCAGACGCGAATAGCTTTGTGCCACTGGAGAAGCTGACCTTCTACCGCGACTACTACGGGTTCCGGATACCTGAAGGTGAGACTGACCAGGTCGAACTGCTGCTGCGCGCTGCCGCCGACATCAACGTTCGCCAGTGGAAGGGTCGCAAGGCCAATCCTGAGCAGGCAATGGCCTGGCCCCGGCGTGACTGCAAGATCGAATACCAGACGCTGTCCGAGACGTTCGTGCCCTTTGAGCTTGAGTGGGGCCAGGTAAGGCTGGCGGTCGAGCTATATGCCGCCGAGCAGGGCTTCAAGATCGAAGAGCCAACACATTGCACTGAGTCCAATGGCCGGCGCACGGGGCTCAAGCGCGATAAGCCTGGCTTTCGCATGCGACCGCCGCCGTACGCACCGAGCAGGACACAGTTCGCCGATTACCTGATAATGCGAGGATTGCATTTAGTCGCTAAGGAATAGCTGATGTTCAAATTGCTGCTTTGGGCATTTCTGCTCTTAGTATTCATCACCGTTATTGGCTTCGTTTTTTTGCTCGGGCTCTCTTTTGGCCTCAGCAACAACCGCGACAAGTTCATTACAGAGACCGTGCCTGTCCTATCAATGCTTGGCGGATGGGTTGCTGGTATTGGCGCACTGGCAGCAGTTCTCACCACTCTTTGGCTGGCTGATAAGCAACGCAGAGAGGATGTTGAGAGCCTTCGGGTTTCTGTTCGGTCGGCCATCACCAATACTGGAGAAGAGGGTTGGTTCATTGCCCTCGGGATCACATCAGATGGAAAGCGTCCGGTGAAGGTGACAGGCGTTTCGGTACAGTCGCCCCATGCGAGAAATTACCTACATATCCACCAATTTTGGCTGGGGAGTCACCCGCTACCAGCGGCGATGACCTATGGCGATAGTATTTCCCTGCATTTGACGCCAGGGTTTGACCGGCAGATCAATAGATACGTTGAACAATACTGCCGTGGCAACGCTTCAGGATTGAAATTTGTCGTAAGCACAACGTTGCATGAGTTCAATGCCTCCATAGACAAGAATATGCTCACCTTGAGCGACTGAACTAAAAACAGATTCATACCAACCTCGGCCATGCCGGGGTTTTTTTATGCCTGCAAAGCGGGCCGACCAAACCCAAGGGGTGCACCAAGTGGCAGACGAAAACCAGATTGATCTTGAAGACCCGGCAGTTCAGACCGCCATTGCCGCAGCCGTTGAGGCTGCAACCCTGGGCCTCAAGAACAAAAACACCGAGCTGCTTGGCTCGCTACGGACCACTAAAACAGAACTGGACGGCTTCAAGGGCCAGTTCGAAGGCCTGGACATCGCAGCTGTGAAGGGCCTGCTGACCAAGGTTGGCCAGGATGAGGAAACCAAGCTGATTGCCGAGGGCAAGCTGGACGAGGTCATCAGTCGCCGCACCGAGCGCCTGCGCACCGACTACGACACCAAGTTGGCCGCCGAGAAGGCCCGTGCTGACAAAGCCGAGCAATTCGCCGCCAAGTACAGCGACAAGGTGCTGGCCGATTCCATCCGCGCCGCTGCCATCAAGGCCGGCGCACTCCCCGAGGCTGCCGAGGACATCATCCTGCGCGCCCGGGGCGCTTTCAAACTCAGTGAAGACGGCGAGGCAATCGCCACTGACCGTGACGGCGAGGTCGTTTACGGGAAGGACGGGAAAACCCCGCTGTCGCCGCTCGAATGGGCGGAATCACTGCGTGAAACAGCAACACACCTGTGGCCAAGGGCTCAGGGTGCCGGTCCGACCGGCGATCAAGGTGGCAAGGCCACGAAGAAGTTTTCCGACATGACCGAAACCGAGCGCACCGCACTTTACAACGCGGACCCGGCGAAATATCGCCAACTGCGCGACGCCACCACACAGGAGTAACACACTATGGCGACTACTCGCCTTTCCGACGCAGTCATCCCCGAGGTCTATGCCGACTATCAGGCAGAGAATACCCCGGAGAAAACCGCGTTTTTCGAATCCGGCGTTGTTGTACGCAACGAGATGCTGGACACCAAAGCCAAGACCGGCGGCCAAGAAATTCAAATTCCGTTCTGGCGCGACCTGGACGCATCGGTTGAGCCAAACGCATCGAACGATGATCCGGCGGACATGGCCTCGCCGAATAAGCTGGGTTCTGGCCTACAAAAGGCGCGCATCAGCTATCTCAACCAAGGCTATTCGGCCTCGGATCTGGTAGTTGAGCTGTCCGGCTCCGATCCGATGCAGCGTATCCGCAATCGATTCGGCACCTACTGGCAGCGCCAGTGGCAGCGCCGCGTGATTGCGTCCGCTGTGGGCGTGCTCGCCGACAACGTAGCCAATGACGGCGGCGACATGGTCTTCGATGGCAGCGCTGCGCTCTGGTCGCGCAAAGCTTTCACTTCTGCCGTGTTCACCCTGGGCGATGCCTTCGGCCAGCTTTCGGCAATCGCCGTTCATTCCCTCGCCTACAAGCAGATGGTCGACGCGGATGATATCGACTACATCAAGGACAGCCAGGGCAACCTGACCATCCCGACCTTCATGGGTCAGCGTGTAATTGTCGATGACTCCATGCCGGCCATCAGCGCAGGCGATCCGGCCACTATCACCACCACTGCGGTGCTATTCGGTGCTGGTGCGTTCGGTTATGGCGAAGGCGACCCTGAGATGCCGGTCGAGATCGAACGCCAGGCGCGGGCCGGCAACGGCGGAGGCGTTGAGACCTTGTGGGAGCGCAAGACCTGGATCTTGCACCCGTTCGGCTACCAGTTCACTGGTGACGACATCACCAATCGGGCGAACCTGCGCGGCCGCACTGGCGCGGACACGACCGTTGACGAGTTTTCCCCGTTGCTCGCCGACCTGCGCAAGGCCGCCAACTGGAACCGCGTCGTGGATCGTAAAAACGTCCCTATCGCGTTCCTGAAAATCAAAGGCGCCTGACAAATAAGCGAGGGCTTCGGCCCTCGCGATGATGGGAGAACATCATGGAAAACGACGAAATCAAGCCGGGCGAGCAACTGACGCTTGCCCAGATCAACAGACTGGTCAAGCAGGCACAAGAACAGCAATCTCCGACCCCGGGTTTTGGCCTGCGCGAAGACGGCCCAACTGTCGCCGAGTTCATCGCATCGGGTTACAAGGCGAGCAATTACCCACCAGCGGGGTATGCGTCTCGCAGCACCGCCGAGGAAATCGAGGCGGCACTGAAAGCCGAGAAGGAAACCCCGGAAACCGACCCTCTGAAAATGAAGGTCCCCGAGCTGAAAGAGTGGCTGACCGCGAAGGGCATTACCTTCTACGCGACCGCCAAGAAAGAAGACCTGCAGGCCTTGGTGCCAGCGGAATAAGGACAAGCACATGACCGACTTCATCACCGTTGCCGATGTTGACGCCCAGCTCGGTCCTGGTTGGGCCGGCACCGGTGATCCGGTCCTTGCTGTAGCCATGGCCAATGCCTGGCTCACGACCAAGATTAAGCGGGCTGTTCCCGATCCGGTCCCGGCCGAGATCAAAACAGCCGGCGCCCAGGTTGCCAAAGAGGCGGCGGCGGGCAAGTTGTACACGGCTACGCAGAAGGAAGTGCAGAGCAAGACAGTATCCGCGCAGTCCGGCACGTCCGTGAGCAAAACGTACGTGGCGGGCTCTACCGATCAGTCGGCCGGCGTCAACTTCGCCCTGGCGCTGCTGACGCCTTGGATCAAGCGCTCTGGCGTGATGATTCTGAAAAGGATCTGATCATGGGCATGCGCGAAGAAATCCAGGCCGAACTGGCCGAAGCGTTCGACGACCCTGATGGCCTGGCCGATGCGGTCAAGTCGGTGACGGGCGTGCGCAAGATTGCGGGCGAGTATGACCCTGACCTGGGGGGCGAAACGCCAGACACCACCGTGACGTACTCGGGCCGCGGCGTTCTGGGCAGCTACCTGTCCAAGGAAATCGACGGCTCCCTCATCCAGACCACCGACAAAAAGCTGCTCGTGCTGCAGAACGAACTGTTCGTGTCCGAGGCTGGTGTTCCTACAACGGTACCGGCTGCCCCGGCCATTGGCGATATCGTCAACGGACTGCGGGTGATGAATGTGTCAGCCGATCCTGCAGACGCGACGTGGACGGCACAACTGAGGAAGTGACATGGCAAGTAAAGGTGCCGGTCAGTCCGGCAGCTTCGCCCTTAGCCTGGCTGAGTTCGCCGCTCAGACAAGTGAGGCCATAGACGCCAGCTTGCGCGAGATCATCATCGAGATCGGCAGCAGCCTGATTCGCATGTCTCCTGTGGGCAACCCCGAGATATGGGCGGCGAACGTCGCGCACCGCCAGGCAAACACTCGGGCAGCTGACGATTACGACTTCAAGGTCGCGGTCCGCAATACGATCATCAACCTGAACGAATCGAACTTCACGAAGGCGGGAAACCTCAAGCGTGGAGTGAAATACGCCAAGCCTCTGACGAAGACTGAGCGCGACCAGAACTTCAATGTGAACGGGTTGGTTTCCGGCAAAGACTATGTTGGCGGCCGATTCCGGGCAAACTGGAACCTCTCCATCGGCTCAGCTGACAACAGCATCCGCATTCACCCTGATCCGACAGGAGCCGCAGCGACCGCAAGACTGGTGGCTGGCGTGATTGAGTTCAATGCCGGGGAAACCGCTTTCATCGTCAACAATTTGCCCTACGCTATCCCGCTGGAGTTCGGCCATTCAAGCCAAGCACCGTCAGGAATGGTCCGGGTAACCGTGGCTCGCTTTCAGCAGATCGTGCTGGAGGCCATCAGGAACAACCAGGTATGAGTCACGCAATCATCGCTTCGATCTACGAGGCAAAGCTCATCGCCTGGAACGCTGCCAGGCCGGAGAAGCTCAAGATCGTTTTCGAGAACACGGCCTACACGCCGGCGGAGGGCGAGACCTATCTGCGCGCCTTCACCATCCCTGGCGATACCGCAAGCAACACGCTCAGCGGTGATCACCGGCTGTACACCGGCGTGTTTCAGGTCAGCATCATCGCGCCGGCGGGAAGCGGCAAGACCAAAACCAACCCGATTGTGGCCGAATTGACCTCCCTGTTCCCGCTATACGCCCAAGACACGAAGGCTGCACTCACCGTGGTAACCATGTCGCCAGTTGACCCTGGGCCAGGCATCACAGGCGATTCAGCCTACACCGTGCCAGTCTCGTTCTTGTACCGAGCCGACACCAACTGATCCCGCCCATTGGGCAACCCCAAGAACCCGCCATTGAGCGGGTTTTTTCATATCTGCAAAGAGGAAATACCCCATGGGCTACAAAATCCCGAACGGCGGCACCTTTCAGCACGCCGCCACCTACGCTGCGGCTCTGCCGTTTACCGCGCTCAGCAATGCGAGCGAGGCGATCGCCACGGTTGCTGGCGGAACCATTGCTGCGGGCGATATCGTCCTGCTCGCCTCTGGCTGGAGCAAACTGGACAGCAAGGTAGTTCGCGTGAAGGCTGCCACGGCAACGGCGATCACCCTGGAAGGCATCGACACCACCGATACGCAGATTTACCCGGTTGCAGGTGGCGCAGGTTCCATGCGCAAGATTCTGACCTGGGTTCAGATTCCGCAAATCACCGATGTGGCCTTCTCGGGTGGCGACCAGAACTACCTGGACGTGGTGTTCCTCGAAAACGACCAGGGCAAGCAGATCCCGACCGACAAGGCTGCTGCCAGCATGACCTTGACCATCGCGGATGACCCGGCACAGGCCTTCAACGGCGTGCTGATGAAGGCTGACGCCGGCAAGCAGATCGAAGCCGCGCGCCTGAATCTCCCTGGCAACGACATGCTGCTGTATGGCACTTACACTTCGTTCTCCAAGCAGCCGGCCGTGTCCCGCAGCAACCTCCTGACCCGAACCGTCAGCCTGGCCCTGCAATCCGAGCCGACCCGATACCTGACTGCAGTGGTGTAATTCATGGCCAAGATTCGTATCGCGCAGAACGCCACGTTCACCGCGCCCGTGTTGATCCCGATCGTCGGCAGCACGCCCGAAAAAGTCGAGTTCACCTTCAAGTACCGCGATCGCGCCGAGCTTGCCGCTCTGTTCGATGAATGGAACGAAAAGCGTAAGAAGGCACAGGCCGCACTGGGCGATAAGCCGTCTTGGTCGGAAATTGTGGCTGTGGATACCGAGCAGCAAACCCAGCAGATCAAGGACCTGGTGGTCAGCTGGGGTTTCGATGACGAATACAGCGACGCCAACATCGTCGCATTCGTGAAGTCCTGCCAGGGTGCCGCCGAGGCTGTCGTTAAGGCTCATGAAGGAGCATACAGCCAGGCCCGACTGGGAAACTGACAGACGCCGCCCGCGCCATGTACTCGCCGAGCGTGCCCGACGCGATTATCGGGATGTTTGGCCTTGCCCCTGGCGACCTGGTTGAAGAAGTGGAGGTCTGGCCCTGCAACTGGCCGGCCTTCCTTCTTTTTAACCGAATGTCCACCCAGTGGCGAGCAGGCGCCGGCGGCGCGATCGGTCTCGACTACAGCTGCATCCGCGACGTGGCCGGATTCCTCGGCATCAAGAAAAAGAAACTCGCTGAAATCTTCCCTGACCTTCAGGTGCTGGAAGGCGAAGCCCTGCGCGTCATGGCGGAGGAAAGGGAAAACAGCCCGTAACCACGGGCACTTATTCAAGGTGAGTCGATGAACATTGCAGAACTCGGCGTCAAAATCGACTCGGCCGATGCAATCCAGGCGAAAACGAGCCTGGATGAAATGGCGAAGGCCGGCGGCAGGGCCGAGCAGTCCGCCGTTTCTCTGATGAACGAAATGCAGGCCCTGGAAAAGTCGCTGTCCACCAGTGCCAAAACTACCCAGGACCTGGCGAAGCAGCGTGACGCTCTCGCCAAGCTGACCAAGACCGGCGCCTATGGCGAGGCCGAGGCGGCGAAGATCTCCGCTCAGTTGGACAAGCAGCAGATTGCCCTCGCCAAGTCAGCCCTGGACGAACAGAAGGCCCTGAACAGCCTGCTGGGTGCCATCGACCCGGCTCGGGCTGCACTGGCCAAGCTGGACACCCAAGTCGAGCAACTTGGCAAGCATCTGGATGCCGGGCGAATTAGCCAGGACCAGTACAACAGCGCCCTGGGTAAAATCGACAAGGATTACGCCAAGCTTGAAAAGACCACCACTGGCTTCGACAAGCTGCGTCTCGGCACCCGCCAAGCCCAGGAAAACGTCGTACAGCTTGGTAACGCGTTATCGTCGGGCGACTGGGGTAGCGGCGTTCGCGCAGTAGCTCAGTTGGGCGCCGGTGCCGGTGCTGGTGCTGCCGGCCTGCTCGCCATCCTGGCGCCGCTGGCTTTGGCCACTGCTGCTGTGGGCGGCCTGGCTGTTGCGTACTACAGGGGTAGCGAAGAGCAGGACCGCTACAACAAGTCACTGATCCTCACTGGCAACTACGCCGGCGTGAGTGCGGGCCAGTTGGGCGACATGGCGCGGCAGGTCAGCGCTACCGTGGGCACCACTGGCCAGGCCGCCGAAGTCTTGGCCCTGCTGGCTGGCAACGGCAAGATCGCTGGCGAGAGCTTTACCGGCATCGCCCAGGCTGCAGTGTCCATGCGGGAGGCCACGGGCAAGGCGGTGGGCGAGACAGTTGCTGAGTTCTCCAAGCTGGCCGACGACCCGGTCAAGGCGTCTGCTGCGCTGAATGATCAGTACCACTACCTGACGGCGTCGGTTTACTCGCAGATCGCCGCACTGGAAGAGCAGGGCGACCATGCCGGCGCGGTGAAGCTGGCCACCGAGCAGTACGCCGATGCGATCAATGAGCGTACGCCGAAGATTCTGGAAAACCTTAGCTTTTGGGAGCGCGCATACAACGCTGTCGCCAAGGCAGCTGACGGTCTCAAAAACGCCGGGCGGCGTGACATCAATTCGGACATCGAGAATGCCAGGTCGGACCTGCTCGAAGCCCAGAACATGGACGGTTTGTTTCAGAACCAAAAGTCCAAGGATGCGCTGATCGAGTTCCGGCAGAACCGCCTGAACATGCTGGAGGACGAGAAAGCCGCCCAGGCCGACATCGCCAAGTGGGAGGGTGAGCAGGCCAAGGCTCAAGGCGCGGCTGTCACGGCAATGACGAAGGTCGACGCATTGACCAAGTCGTCGCTGACCAATGAGCAGAAGCGGACCAAGGAGCTTGAGGACTATAAGCAACAGCTCGACGACATCCGCAAGGTAGCGCCGAACGATCCTCGCCTTGCCCAGGCAACGGTCGACAAAAACATTGCCAACATCAACGCCAAGTTCAAGGATCCCAAAGCCGCCGGAACGCAGGTCGACCTCACCAGCTTCAACAACGCCAAGAACGATCTGGCAGCCATCACCGACACCTACAAAAACTACCAGAAGGAACTGGAAGCGGCGCAGAAGGCAGGCCTGCTGTCCGAGGAAGACTATCTGCTGCGGCGCCAGGCGCTGATCGGCAATCAGCTCGACCAAACCAAGGCTGCCTACGAGGCTGAGATTGCCGCGCTGGAAGCCGCCAAGGGCAAGAAGACCACGTCGGCCGCGCAAATCATCCAGCTGGACCAGAAGATCGCTGACGCGCGCGCAGGGATGGTCAAGGCGCAGAAGGATGCCGATAGCCAGCTGGAGGTGTTGGCGACCAACGAGACCGGCCGCCTTGCCAAGCAGGAGCGTTCGATCAGCACATACGTGCAGGCGCTGGGGCAGCAGCAGCGGGCCTTGGAGCTGGCAGGCCAGCGCGCAGTGCTTGGCGTGGGCCGTGGCGACCGGCAAAACGCTCTCAGCGGCGAGCTGAACAGCCAGCAAGATCGGTTTGCTCAGCAGACGCTGGAGCTTGCGAACCAAAAGTCCGATCCGTCGCGCAACATGTCGGAGGAAGAGTTCAAGCGGAAATCTCAGGCGCTCGCCGACGCGAACAAGGCCGCCACTGACCAGATCCGGCAGAACTACGTGGATGTGGAGAGTGCCCAGGGCGATTGGACGAAGGGCGCAACGGCGGCCTGGGAAAACTACCTGGACTCGGCAAAGGACATTGCCGGCCAGACCAAGAGCCTGTTCGGTAATGCCTTCAGCTCCATGGAGGATTCCATCGTCAACTTCGCCATGACCGGTAAAGCGTCGTTCTCGGACTTCGCCAAATCGATCCTGGCCGATATGGCGCGTATTGCCACCCGCCAAGCGGCATCGGGATTGCTCGGCTCTCTTGTGGGGCTTGGCGTTTCGGCGGCGAGCGCGTATTTCGGCGGAGGCGCGACACCAGCATCGGCCGGCTCAACCGCTGCAGGCTACAGCCCTGAAGTGCTGGCAGGCTGGTCCGGAGTCACCCAGGCCAAAGGTGGCGCATGGGCGAGCGGCGTCCAGATGTTCGCCGACGGCGGTGCCTTCACCAACTCAGTTGTCAGCAAGCCCACGGCATTCGGCATGGCCGGAGGCAAAACAGGCGTCATGGGTGAGGCGGGGGCAGAGGCGATTATGCCCCTGACGCGGACGTCCAGCGGCAAGCTTGGCGTTATGGCTATGGGCGGTGGCGGGGCTGGCGCAACGCAGATCAATGTAGAAGTGCACATTGATGGTGAAGGTAACGCTTCGTCCACTGCTGACGCGCCAGGCTATGACCTGTTCGGCAAAGAGTTGGCGACCTTCGTAGAACAGAAGTATCAAGAGCTGCGCTCGAAGGACATGCGCCAGGGCGGCGTCATCAACAAAGCAATCAAGGGGCGCTGATGGCAATCGAACGATTCACCTGGGCCACGGAGAAGGGCGCGGAGGGCGATATCGCCCAGCGCGTCCGATCCAAGCAGTTCGGCGATGGCTACGAGCAGTCGGTCGAGGATGGCCTGAACAATCGATCGCAGTCCTGGCCGGTCACCTTTACCGGTCTGAAACCGCGAATCAAGGAAATCATGGCATTCCTCGACCGGCACAAGGGTGCGAAGGGCTTCCTGTGGGAGCCGCCCCTTGGCGAGCTTGGCCTCTACAAGTGCAACGGCTACAAGCCGATTCACCGCGGCGGCCAGGTCTACGCCATCACCGCCACCTTCCAGCAAACCTTTCATCCCTGAGATAACCGCCCATGGCACTGATCACGGACATCCAGAAACTGGAGCCCGGCGGCGAAATTCGCCTGTTTGAAATTGACGGGACGGAATACGGCGCTGATTACCTGCGCTTCCACGGCCACGCAATCCCGCACACGGCTGAGGAACTGCTGGCCTACGAGCATTCTGAGGACGACTTGCCGGCCAAGTCGATTATCTGGCAGGGCCAGGAGTACGCGGCCTGGCCGGTGCAGATTGAGGGTATTTCCTCGAGCAGCGACGGTACCGCTTCTCGGCCGACGTTCGCTGCCGGCAATGTCAACGGGCGCGTCACGGCGCTGTGCCTGGCTTTCGAGGACATGCTCAAGTTCAAACTGACGGTCCGCGAGACCCTGACTCAGTACCTGGACGCAGCCAACTTCCCCGAGGGCAACCCAACCGCCAACCCGACCCAGGAGGCGCTGGAGATCTGGTACATCGACCAGAAAACCAGCGAGGACGGCGAGGCTGTGGTCTGGGAGCTGTCTTCCCCGGGCGAGATCGACAACCACGGGCTGCCCGGCCGGCAAATGACGACGTTCTGCCACTGGGCCATGACTAATGGTTACCGGGGCCCAGACTGCGGATACACCGGCGCCGCCATGTTCGACGACGAGGATAACCCCACGGATGACCCAGCACTGGACCAGTGCAAGGGTTGCCTGTCGTCCTGCAAGCTGCGCTTTGGCGAAAACAACGAACTGTCCTTCGGTGGATTCCCCGCCGTTTCCCTGATTGCCCGGAGCTGACCATGCGCAAGCACATCATTGCGGCCATCCAGGCGCACGCGGCGGCCCAGTACCCGAAAGAGTGTTGCGGCCTGCTGCTGGCCATCGGACGAGCACAGAAATATTTCCCATGCAGGAATATCGCCACGGAGCCGAGCGAAGAGTTCCGGCTTCACCCAGAGGACTACGCCGCGGCGGAAGACTTGGGCGAGGTGATCGGCATTGTTCACTCACACCCGGACGCCACCAGCAGGCCGTCACCGCATGACTTGGCCATGTGCGAGGCCACGGCCTTGCCCTGGCACATTCTGTCCTGGCCTGAGGGCGACATGCGCACGATCACGCCAACGGGCAGCACGCCGCTGCTCAAGCGTCCGTTCGTGCACGGCGCATGGGACTGCTGGCAGGTTTGCGCTGATTGGTATGCCCGGGAGTGGGGCCTTGAGTTTGAAGCCTTCCAGCGCACCGACGGTTGGTGGGAGCGCGCGGAGAACGACAGCCTGTACGAGCAGCACTACGAGGCCGCCGGCTTCGTGCGCGTCGACAATCCACAGCGTGGTGACATGATCGTCATGCACGTCGGGCGCACGGTTCATCCGAATCACGCCGGGATTTATCTGGGCACCGATCCGTCGCTACCTGGCGAGGATTCAGGCGCGTTCGGTCCTGGGCCATTCCTCCTGCACCACCTGTACGGCAGGCCTTCGGAAATCATCGTCTACGGCGGGCCTTGGCATGAACGATCGCGCCTGATCCTCAGGCACAAAAACGCAAAACAACCAACATGACGCGGCATGGCCGCAGGAGAAAATATGCAGAGTGTAATTGAGTCAGCAGCTAAAACCGCCAGTGGCGAACCGGTCTGGCGGCTAACAAAGGGTTAGTTGCCTTTGTTTTCCAGCATTTTTTCGATGTAGGAAACGTCTTTCAGAATGACCTCAAGCGGCCATTCGTAGGCGTCTCTTGCTTCGCCGCTTTCGCATCCACCTGCAGGCACCTCTCTGAAAAACTGTGCTGCGCGTTGCAGCGCTTCTTCATTGAAGCCTGGTGTCTGTTTCAATGCATGAGTAAGCGACAAAAGCGCCATGAGAACGCCGTGTTCAAAAGGTTTCACTTCGTATGCCACATTGACCTCCAGGTCATAAACGCGCCGATATTGGCGCTACCCCAGTCCTTGGGCTTGCAGGCGTAGGACTGGGAAATCCTTTCTTCACTCATTCGAGTATTTGAAATGACTCAAATCGAACGTAGCGACATCGCGCGCACGATGGATGCACTCGCGTTGGCGTTGGCTGATCACGGGCACAGCTGGAGTGATGAACTGAGAGCTTCCTACGAGCGCGCCACGGAAACCCTTAAGGCTTGCGATTGTAAGGTGACTGATTTGTCGGCTTCAGGCTGATGCCTAGCTCGGCGGCCTTGCTGTAGATCGACGCCTCGGAACGGCCAAGCTTGAGGCCGATTACGCGGGTGGGGGTGTTACCTGCTGCCAGCGTACGCAGTTGAGTAATCTCTGCCGCTGTCCATTCCTTGCCGCCGTTGGTGGGTTGCTTGGCCATTGCTCAGTTCCTTCTGGGTTGGAGGCCAGACGCTACTACTGATAGCGGCCTGGGCGCTACTGGCATTCCATCCACGCTGGATGCCCGGACAGGTAGGTCAGTTTTGCAAGAGTCTCGGCACAAATTTCGGCCTTAAAACGGCTCTATTAGCAGCGTATCGTCTGCGTTCAGACCTTTGATCAATGTTCGAACGCCGATTCGACGGATTATTCGGGCTTTCGTTCGTTTTCATGTGGGTTCGTGTTCGAACGTGTGAATTCGTGTTGACGAGTGTGTCAACTGAACCTATAGTTCGCTTCGTCTGAGCAGCGGCCACTACCTTATACGGGCCGTTGTGCGACATACAAAGGGTCCCTGAGGGGGCCCTTAATACTTTCTAGGGACGGAAAATGAATCGCTTAGGCATTTTCGTTGACGCTGGGTATCTGTTCGCGCAAGGTTCTCAGGCACTTACTGGCGATGTAGTTAGGCGCCAACTACTCTCGCTCAACGAGCAGGCGGTCATCACGCAGCTTATCGGCACCGCCGAGCACCTCTCAGGTGGGACGCCTCTTCTACGTATCTATTGGTACGATGCAATCGGTACTAGCGGTCCAACTCTTGAGCAGAAGCGGCTTGCGAGCAGCAACAACGTCAAAGTTCGAATGGGTACGCTCAACGGTAGCGGCCAACAAAAAGGCGTCGACTCTATGATCGTGATCGACATGATCGAGCTCGCTCGAAATCATGCGATTGCTGACGCAGTTTTGATTTCAGGTGATGAAGACGTTCGTGTGGGCGTCCAGTTTGCTCAGAATTATGGTGTTAGAGTTCATTTGATTGGAATTGCAAATGAGCATGACAAGAATCATCAGTCCCCAAGCCTAATTCAAGAAGCTGACACTCATACGGAGTGGACGCCAGACATAATCAACTCTTTCCTCAGCGTCCGTCAGGCGCAAGTTCGACCTCGTGTCATTCCAGCCGTTGATCCTGCAGCCAAGCCGGCAGTGAATGAAGCGGTTGTCAGTGAAGAAGAAGCGACGAAGATTCTTGAGGCCTTGATTGACGCAATGGTGAGCGGCTTGGTTCCGAGCGATCTTCTGGCTCTGAAGGAACATTTGAAGCACAGCTCCTCTCTGCCGCGCGAGTTCGATGGAAAGATCCTTGGCGTGAGTCGAGACGCAATCAAGCGCGATCTGGAGCAGCCAGAGAAGAAGTTTGCGAGAAAGAAATTTATAGAGCTGGTAAAAAAGAAGTAATACAGCCATTTACAAAGCCCAGCCCCGCGCTGGGCTTTTTGCATCAGCGCCTCAGTGAAGTGGATGCCTGGCCAGGTACGCGGTACAGTCCTTTCTTACATGGAGGATATTGATGAAAATTTGGCTGATGGTTTTGTTCGCTGCGGCACTCGCGGGATGCGCAGACAGCGGACCGATCAAGGTGGGTCCTGACACGTACACGATTTCTACCCGCGTTCCATTCGGCGGGCCCGCCTCTGCGAAAGGGCAGGCGCTCAAAGAAGCAAACGTGTTCTGCGAGTCCCAAGGCCGGGAGATCCTGCTTGATCACATGCAGGCTAGCGAGTGCGCGCTTCACGGCGGATGCGGAGAGGCTGAGATATATTTCTTCTGCATGGCGAAAGGGGACCCGCAGCTGAAACGCCAGAGGTATAGCCCTGATCCAACGCAGAAAATTCAAATCGATCAGCGATAATTCGTGGCACCAAAGCGGCGCACTGGGCAGTATTGCAGTCCCGCCAAACCAAAGAGGGAACGACATGCGGATTTTGATAGCAGCGGTAGCTGTGGCGATGCTGGCGGGGTGTATGGCGCCGACCATGAACGAGGCTCGCCAATCTGGCCCGTACAAGGTTCTCACTTCCAAAAAAACGGACGCCGCGCTGGCTAAATGTGTCCAGTACGAATGGCAGAACCAGTCGATATTCGGCGGTACGCCTGGCGCAACTCTTCAGCGTGGCCGGGATACTGGTTACACCGTGTTCACTGAGGGGGCCCAGTACTTCGTTGACATCCAGCCTAAAGGCTCGGGGGCCGAAGCGAAGTATTACGTGGTAGTCGGAAACTGGATTGCGAATAAGCGATTGGCCGCGCTGCAAGGCTGCCTATAGTCCGCACCACTTCATCAAAGGCTCGCTTCGGCGGGCCTTTTTATTGCCTGGAGAAAAGCAAATGGCGGCACTTGCTATCAATTATCAGCCAATGACCACGATCCTGCTTTACGGTCAACTTCGACAGTTTGGCCGATCCTTCCGCATGGCAGTGAAGTCGCCCGCAGAGGCGATCAAGGCGCTGTGCGTGCAGATCCCTGGATTTGAACGCTTCCTGTCGAACGCCAAATCCCGAGGGATTGAGTTTGCCGTATTCCGAGGAAGGACGAACCTGGCAGAAAAGGAGCTTGGGTTTGCGGGCGGCGGTGATATTCGAATTGCTCCGATCATCACCGGCAGCAAGCGAGGCGGTGCGCTGCAAACAATCATCGGTGCAGTACTGATTGTTGTCGGCCTCGTCATCACCGGCGGCACATTCGGCGCAGGCGCACCGTTCGGTTCAGCCCTTATCATGATGGGCGGCTCGATGGTCCTTGGTGGTGTGATTCAAATGCTCAGCCCTCAGGCTGGCGGCCTCAAGACAAGCGCCGCGCCCGAGAACACCCCCGGTTATGCCTTCGGCAGCGCCAAGAACACCACGGCGTCGGGTAATCCGGTCCCGCTCTGCTACGGCAAGCGCAGGGTAGGCGGGGCAATTATCAGCGCCGCTATCTACGCCGAAGATCAGATGTAACTACCACCCGCAGCACAGCAGCCGGCCATGAGCCGGTTTTTTATTGCCTGGAGAAAAGTATGGGCGCAGCACAGAAGCTCGACATCTACGGCGCCAAGGGCGGTTCCGATAAGCCAAAAACACCAACCGAGGCGCCCGACAGCCTGCGCTCTGTCGCCATCGCCAAGATGCTGATCGCTGTAGGTGAGGGTGAATTCGAAGGAACGCCAACCGCCAAGGACATCTATCTCGACAACACCCCGCTGCAAGATCCTCAGGGCAATATGAATTTCCCGAACGTGAAGTGGGAGTGGCGCACCGGTGCAGTTGACCAGAGCTATATCCAGGGCATCCCTTCAGTCGAGAACGAAACCACCATCAGCACCGAGCTGCGCAGCGGGACGCCATGGGTGCGGGCCATCAGCAATACCCAGCTTTCCGCCGTGCGCATCCGTTTTGCGTGGCCTGCGCTTCAGTCCGTGGACTCTGGCGGCAACGTCAACGGCTACCGGATTGAGTACAAAGTCGAGCTGGCAACCGATGGCGGCGCCTATCAGCAGGTGTTGAGCGAGGCTGTAGACGGCAAGACCACCAGCCTGTACGAGCGCACGCGCCGTATCGATCTGCCAAAGGCGACCACTGGCTGGCTGATGAAAATCACGCGGCTGACCGTCAACCAGAACAACAACAAAATCTCCGACACCATGCAGATCGCCGGCTTCACCGAGGTGATTGACGCCAAGATTCGTTATCCGAACACCGCGCTACTTTACATCGAGTTCTCTGCTGAGCAGTTCCGCAGCATTCCAGCGGTGACCGTCGAGACCAAGCTGAAGAAGATGCAGGTGCCGAGCAATTATGACCCTGCGTCTCGCACCTACTCGGGCATTTGGGACGGCACATTTAAGCAGGCCTGGACGGATAATGCGGTCTGGATGACCTACGACATCACCACGGCCGACCGCTTCGGGCTCGGCCGTCGCATCAAGCCGTGGATGGTGGACAAGTGGGAGCTCTACCGCATCTCGCAGTATTGCGACCAGTTGGTGCCGGACGGGAAGGGGGGCCAGGAGCCGCGCTTCATCTGCAACCTGAACCTGCAGAGCAAAGCTGACGCCTGGTCGCTG
This sequence comes from Pseudomonas trivialis, assembly GCF_001439805.1. GTDB lineage: Bacteria > Pseudomonadota > Gammaproteobacteria > Pseudomonadales > Pseudomonadaceae > Aquipseudomonas > Aquipseudomonas trivialis. Next base: position 93,936 of record NZ_JYLK01000011.1, read on the forward strand.
CTTCAGGATATCTCGACCATCTACCGTGGCATGACCTACTGGGCTCAGGGCCAGGTATTCACGCTGGCGGATATGCCGCGCGCGGCCGACTTTGACTTTGCCTACACCCGGGCGAACGTCATCGACGGCAAGTTCACCTACTCCAGCGCGTCGGAGCGCACCCGGTACACCCGGGCTCTGATCAGCTACGACAACCCGCTGAACAACTACGACACTGATGTCACTGCGGTGACCGACCAGAAGCTGCAGCGCCGCTACGGTGACAACCCGCTGGAGATCAGCGCAATCGGCTGCACCCGCGAGTCTGAGGCCCAGCGCCGTGGTAAGTGGGCGCTGCTCACCAACTCGAAAGACCGGGCCGTCACCTTCAAGGTCGGCCTCGATGGGCGTATCCCGCTGCCCGGGTACGTGATCCCGATCGCCGACGAGCTTCTTGCCGGGCGGCCAGTGGGCGGGCGCATCTCGGCGGTGAACGGAAAAGTCATCACCCTGGACCGAGACACCCAGGCCAAGCCCGGCGACCGGCTGATCCTTAACCTGCCAGACGGCAAGTGTGAAGGGCGCACCGTGCAGTTGGTCAGCGGCCGCCAGATCACGTTGACAGTGGCTTACTCCGTGGTGCCAGAACCTGAACTGGTGTGGGCGCTGGATGCCGATGATTTGGCTATCCCGCTTTATCGTGTGGTCAGCGTGGCGCGGCCGGAGCCTGGCGTTTTTGAAATTTCGGCCGTCCAATACGACCCGAGCAAATTCGCGCACATCGACACCGGCGCGCGCCTGGAAGAGCGGTCGATCAGCGTTATCCCGATCACCGTGGTTCCGGCGCCGGCGAGCGTCACGATCACATCGAACGTTTCCATCGACCAGGGCCTGGCCATCAGCACCATGAACATCTCGTGGCCAGCTGTTGCTGGTGCAGTAGCCTATGACGTTGAGTGGCGCAAGGACAGCGGCAACTGGATCAAGGTGCAGCGCACTGGCTCGACCAGCGTCGACGTCACCGGCATCTACTCGGGCGCCTACCTGGCCCGTGTGCGTTCGGTGAGCGCCTTCGAGATCTCGTCTATCTGGAAAAGCTCAAACCTGACCAAATTGGAAGGTAAAACAGGTTTGCCACCGGCGGTGTCGTCGCTGACCACCACAGGCGAGCTTTTTGGGATCAGCATCAAGTGGTCCTTTCCGCCAGGTGCCGAAGACACGCAGCGCACCGAGGTGTGGTATGCCCCGGCCAACGACCTGGGCGCAGCGACGAAGCTGGCCGATCTGGCCTATCCGCAGGCCGACTACCGGATGCAGTCGCTGCTGGCGGGCACAACTCTGTTTTTCTGGGCGCGCCTGGTGGATCGCACCGGCAACGTTGGCCCGTTCTATCCAGTGGTTAATGGGGTGCTGGGGCAGTCCAGCTCCAACGCGGGCCCGATCCTCGAGCAGATCAAGGGGCAAATCGATGAGACGGCGCTGGGCCAACTGTTGAAGGATCGCATTGACCTCATCGACGGAAATGGGCCTGGCTCGGTAAACGGACGTATCGACGCAGCCAAGCAAGAGCTGGAGCAACTGATCGGCGAGGTTGTCGATGCGCTGGAGTATGTGCCGGCCAAGGCCTATGCCCAGGGAGAGATAGTTCGGGTAGGGCAGCACCTGTACCAGGCCAACGGCCAGGTACCGGCGAACAACCCGCCGCCGAACGCGACCTACTGGACCGACATCGGCACAGTGGTGCAGACGGTCAATGCCTTGGTAACGCAGGTTCAGCAGAACTCGGCCACGATCAACCAGCAAGGCCAGGACATAAGCGCCCAGGCCCAGCAGCTGAACGCGGTGAAGGCAACGGTGAACGATCCTGTCACCGGCGTTACGGCTACGGCCAACGGGCTCAGCACGCTCAATGCCTCGGTGACCACGCTCGACGGCAAGGTCACCACCACAGCTCAGCGGGTCGACGGCATATACCTGCAGGTCAATCCGCCGCTTCAGGGTGACGACAGTGCTTTGATGGGATCGGAGGCGAGCTACGTCGGTGTTTGGTCGACCCAGTCCGCCCTGATCGAGGGCGACCTGGTGCAGGGGCAGCGCACCGACGTGGTGGACGCGAAAGTTGCGACCACAGCCGCCGCTGTTGTCGCTGAGCAAACGGCACGCATCAATGCCGAAGGCGCGCTGTCAGCCAGCATTGAAACGGTCAAGACCGCGGTAGGCGGAAACTCGCTGGCCATCCAGACCAACAGCACTGCGATCCAGACGGTGAATGGCAAGATCACGGCGAACTGGTCGGTGCGGATGCAGTACGAATCCGCCACCGGCCTCTACAAGTACGCTGGGATCGGTCTTGGATTGGAGAATGGACCGGGCGGCCTGCAATCGCAGTTCATCATTGATGCCGACAGGTTCGCCATCGGGCAGGCCGGCACCGTGCCGTTCGCTGTCACCGGCGGGCAAACATTCATCAAGGCTGCCTTCATTCAGGACGCCTCGATCACAAACGCCAAGATCGGCAACTACATCCAGTCGAACAATTATGTCGCAGGCCAGACGGGGTGGAAGTTGTTCTTTGACGGGACCTTCGAGATGAACGGTGTGGTGCCAGGGCAGGGGCGCTCTGTCATGACAAACCGATCATTGCGCTTCTGGGACGTGAACGGGGTCAAGCGAGTTCAAATCGGAGATCTCACTGAATGACAGAGGGTATCCGAATATGGGGACCTACCGGCCTGCTTGAACTTGATGAAACGTCTTTCACTGTTGGCGTTACCTATTCGGCAATAGTCTCAAGGTCAGGCTCGGCTGGCAGGACTCAGTTTATATCAATACCGGGGGTAGATCCTGCAACGCACTCAGCAGTATGTGTCCCAATCGCCGCATATGACACGGGCGGGCAGAACTACGCCTCTATTCAATACACTGCAATAGTTAACTCTGGAGGCGTGACCATTTATTTTGGCAGCCCCGCAGCAAATACAGGGCCATTAGGAACTAGCAATCAGAGGCTTTTAGTAATGAGGTTCAGATAATGGCTTATGGAGCGTCGTTTAAAAATAACAGCGATATCGTGACCATTGATACGGAGTTCTCAAGACTAGTTGTTCTCGAGAAAGGAAGCTGGAACGGAACCGGCTCAGGAGTTTCTGTAGCGTTTGCAAAAACGGTAACAACTAGTGAGCCTCCCCTGGTATTTGTAAGGCCTGCTCAGTCGAACACCTTGTGTTTCTGTGTAATACAGGGCGCTCCAGGTGGATGGACCGGGTTTTCCTTTCGAGGAATTTTAGGCACTGCAACTTCCGGAACATGGTTTTCCGCTGCATTCATGTCTTTCCCTACCGCGACATATGGAATGCGATTGTGGGATGGCTCTACAAAGCTTCTATTCGATAACGGTACGCCCTGCGCACAATTTACAAGATCCATTACTTCGTGGACCTATCTTGGCGCAGCACAAACCAGTCAAGGGGTATATAGATACAGTTGGACCGCACCGTCAAGTTTATCTAGTGGCGATTACATGATGCTGAATAATGTAGCCATGGATATGGCTGGCGTCGTTTCAAGGCAGGGGAACATGTACGCCGTTTGGGAATACCAAAACGACAGAGTTGTAATGCAGGCTGTAGGCGCCGATCTTCCAAGTTCTTTTTATATGCCGGTTGTTTTTGCTAAGCCTGTAGCGTAGTTAAAATATAAACGACTTAAGAGGTTCAATTTATGGCAAGGCAAGATATCAACCTTGGCACAGCTCCAACAGGAGCTGGCGGCGACACCACGAGAAGTACCGGTGTAAAAATTAATGCCATGACTGCGGAACTCTATGCCGCTTTGGGTGCGAATTCAGGCGGGGCAATTCCTGCCGCGCTGCCGGTGAATAAAGGTGGCACCGGAGGTTCGACGCAAGCTGCGGCCCAGGTGGCTCTCGGCTTGGGCACCGTCGCCACGCTGAATACGGGACGCTCACCCGGAAACGTGCCGACTATGGAGATGATAGGCATCGCCAGTTCCGAGTCGACGGTTCCGTGGACAGCGGAAAACTACGCGGGAATTGATAACAAGGTTTTCTCATCGGCTGCGTCTGGCCTGAATCCACAAGGCGGCACTGGTCTTTATTACCGGCAGACCATTCAATTCGGCACCACTGGCAACAGGCTCATGATTGCATGGCCTTACGGCCTGACTGGTAACACGGGGACCATCAAGATGCGATCCGTCTACAACGGAGCTGTAACCCCTGAAATTGAGCTTTACCACACAGGCAATACCACCCGTGCTTCTGACGGCACCCTCAAGGCGATCTAAACATGGCAAGAGCAGCAATTAACGTATTGGGCGCGACTGGCGACACCTACGACTTTGTAACGAATGGTGCAGGTACTGTCACCTCTTCGCGCAAGTCTACTGGCGTTTATTTGATCGCCGGATCCCTGGGCATGGTTCCTTTTCCGCCGTTGGATGATGGCTGGGGCTACACCGTTAACCGGGTGGACAGTCGCGCCGACGTGGATGTGGATTTTGCCGACGGCGTTCTGACCGTTACGGTGACCAAGGACGGTAAGCCGTACGACCTCAAGCACATGATCACTCTGCACATCCTGGTGCCGGATTCGCCGGTGGTTTCTATACCTGCACCTGCACCTGCACCTGCACCTGCACCTGTAGCCGAGCCGGAAGCGGTCACTGACGCCTGATAGCCCGCCGAATACAGATGCCCGCCACCGAGCGGGCTTTTTTACGCCTGGAGAAAGCCATGCCCATCACTGAGCAGCAACTGCTGCAGATCCTCCCGAACGCCGGCCGCAATGCCGGCGTTTTTGTTCCCGCCCTGAATACGGCCATGAACCACTACGGCATTGTGGGTACCGCGCGGGTCTCGGCGTTCATTGCGCAGATCGGCCATGAGTCAGGGCAGTTGCGCTGGGTGCGCGAGATATGGGGCCCCACCGCGCAGCAGCTCAAATACGAAGGTCGTGCCGATCTGGGCAACACCGAGAAGGGTGACGGTTCCAAGTACCGTGGGCGGGGCCTGATCCAGGTTACCGGCCGGGCGAACTACAGAGCTTGCGGCGAGGCCCTGGGCCTGGACCTGATCAGCAAGCCAGAACTGTTGGAGCTGCCGCAGCACGCGGCCATGTCGGCTGCCTGGTTCTGGTCGACGCGCGGGCTGAATACGCTGGCGGATCAGGGTGAGCTTGTGAAGATCACTCGGCGCATCAACGGGGGAGTGAGCGGGTTGGCCGACCGCCAGGCGCTGTACGAAAAGGCGCTGAAGGTGCTGGCATGACGCCGGTGCAGAAGCTGGCCGGCCTGGCGGTGCTGATCCTGTTGCTGATGGCCGCCGCCGCCGGCGTTGCCTGGCAGATGCAGGACTGGCGGATGGGCAAGAAGCTCGCCGAGCAGGCCGGCCTGCATAAGGACGACTTGGCCGCTATCAGCAATGCCGCCGCCGCCCAGGTCAGCGCAGAGCAGAGAAAGCGTCTTGCCATCGAGCAACAGCTCGCGACCCAGGACCAACAACACACCAAGGAATTATCCGATGAGAAACGCAAGCAGGCTGTTATCCGCGATCGCCTTGCCACTTCTGATCTGCGGCTGTCAGTCCTCCTTGCCGAGGATCCAGCCAGTGACTGCAACGTGCCTACCTCCCCCGGCGCCGTCGGCGTGGTTCATGCAGCCCGTAGAGCCCAACTTGACCCAGCGCATGCTCAACGAATTATCGCCATCACCGGTGACGGGGACCAAGGATTGATCGCGCTGCGTGCATGCCAGGCATACGTCAGGACGGTGGCCCCCGGTACACTTTCAGTTCCAGCAGAAGCCGCTGATTCTCCCTGAACAGGTGGTCTCGCTGCTCCGTTATCAAATCGATGGGGCGAAAGCTGTGATTGCCAGATGGGTCGTCGCCAATTTCTAACAGGCGAGCCTGAGCCTGCTTTAGCGATGCCTCGGCCTTGTTCTTGCCGGCCAGCAGCAGGTCATTCATCTGGACAAGACCGGCGATGTTTGCCCTGGCCCTGGTCAGCAGCTGATAGGCGCTGGTCAGCTCATCCTCGAGCAGCGCGCACTGGTGCTGGTACATTTCCAGTGGCGTGGGGCATCCGAGCCAATCATCGGTATCTGCGTCAACGGTCATAGTGGAATCTCAAATACTGTATGTGCGTACAGTAATCGAGGTTTGATCGTGGCGCGATTTTAGGCGACGAGCTGTATCTATTAGCCAGATGGTTCAGCAGATACGAGGTCTGCCCACTCCTGCATCATTTCTCGACGCTGCTCAAGGTACGCGGCATGGTTGTAGACGTCTCGGATAAAACTGCTGTCAGCGTGGGCGAGTTGCCGCTCGATCCAGTCACGGTTGTAACCGCGCCCGTTCATCTCAGTGGAGAATAGATGCCTGAAGCCGTGGGGCGACTGCTTGCCGGTGAGCCCGCAGATATCCATGACGTTGTTCGCGTAGTTCGTGCCGATAGGCATTGTCGGATCACTGCGGTTCGTGAACACATAGCGAAGGCCGCCAGTGATGGGTAGCATGCTTTTCAGCAGCTCAACGGCCTGGTCCGGCAGCGGCACGGCATGCTCACGTCGCGCCTTCATCTTTTGCGCCGGCGTTGTCCAGGTGGCTGCGTCCAGATCGATTTCCGACCATTCTGCGTGCCTGACCTCGCCCGGGCGTGATGCGGTGTAAATCATCAGCATGATTGCCGACCGCAACTGATGGCCTGACACACACTGTTGAATGGTGGCGATGGTCTTGGGTAGTTCGCTGAACGGCAAGAATGGATGCGGCCGGTTCTGCGCGCCTTTCTCGGTGACGGCGTGCATCTCAGCTGTAGGGTTCGATTCAATCAGTCCGGTGGCGATCGCATAGCTGAACACCTGGCCCATCCTCTGCCTAACCTTCACCGCCGTGACTATAGAGCCGCGCTTTTCGATGCGCCGTATCAGGCCGATCACGTCGGCTCGCTTGATGGCGTCGATCTGCCGCCCGCCAAATGTTGGAAGCACATCCAGTTCCATCAAATTGCTGATGATCCGGTACGTTCCAGGCGATACGCTGGCCCTCCTGAATGCCAGCCACTCATCGTACACGCGGCGGAATGTCCGGCCGCCAGCCTCAATCAGTCCTGCCTTCTTCTCCTTCCTCGATTCGCGCGGGTCTACGCCGCGCGCGATGTCTTCCCGCGCCTCATCTCTGCGAGAGCGCGCTTCCTTCAGGCCCGTTTCCGGGTATGTTCCAAAAGAAATCCTTGCCTGTTTTCCAAGCCATGTGAACCGAAAGTGCCAGCTTTTGATTCCACTGTTCGCCACGTAAAGCGAAAGACCCAGGGAGTCGGGGAGGGTGTATGCCTTTTCCTTTGGCTTGGCCTGTCTGGCCGCCGTGTCCGTGAGTGCCACTAGTACATCCTCTCAAAACTATTTCCAATGTACTGGATGATGTACTAACTAATTGCCACTGGGAAGGTATCGTGTGGTACGCGGTGATACTCAAATGCTTTTGTTTGTTGGGTTGTACGGAGGAAATTGGGAAGGGGTGGTTTCAGGCGGGAAGCTACCGTGGAATCTTTGAAGATTTCCACGGTATTTTCGGCTCGGTCAGGTATCTGGCAGGCGGCGAGTTTAACAGCTTGATCCCGCACTGCGCACACCGTCCCTCGTGCAGGCGCGTATTAGAGCGCCGACAGCCGCTCGCCCAACCCGCCGTTGTCCGCCAATTCCAGAAACTCATCCCCCAGCCGCTGGCTCTCGCTCATCGCGGTTTGCCAGTATTTGTGGCGGCTGGCGTCATCTCCCATGAAGCGCTTGAAATCGCTGCGGTCCGGCAGTTTGCCGTGGGGCAGGCGAGCGAGGTAGTCCTTCGAGGGGGCCAGCAGTAACACATCCTGCAAACCTTGTTGACTGCTGCGGCGCCATGGCAGGCCCTTGTCGAACCAGCCGGGAATGACCCGGTCGGTGAAGTGCGGGTACAGCACGATGTCATCGCCGTGGTAGGGCAGGTCCAGGTGGTAATCCAGCAGGCCGCCGTCACGGTAGGTGCCCGCACCGGCGCCGGGCAGGTCGCGCACGCCTTGCATCACCATGGGGATTGAGCCAGAGGCGAGCAGGGCCTGGCGCAGGTTGCCCACGTCCAGCTCAATGAAGCGCGACGGGAAGTCCTGCAACGGATGCACTGGCGGCGCCTGGCGCGGGTCATGGATGATCAGCCGCTCGAAATGCCGCGACAGCCGTGCGCGGGCGCGCAGGTTGTCGGCAATCACCGACGACAGGCCCAGGCCCAGCCGTCCGCGGTGGTCATCGGCGAGCAGGCCGTGACTCTTGACCACCATGATGTTCAGCCGATAGTCGGGGTTGTCCAGCACCTGTGCATCGCGGCCGGCCAGCAGGTCGTCGAGCATGCGCTGGCAACTGCGGGTGACCTCGGCCATGGTCACGCCTTTGGCAAAGCGTTGTTCGTTATACAGGCGGCCGAGGTCGAGCAGGCCTTGCACGGGGTCGGGCAGGCATGCACTGGCAAACCGCCAGGAACCGATGGATGCGCCGATCAATGCGCGCTCCCGGGGGGCACGGCGCAGCCAGTCGCCGAACAGCGCCAAGTCCAGGCCCTGAATGCCCAATGCTTTGGGACCGCCGGCCGCGCCCGGCAGGATACCGACCTCGGCAGGATCGAGGCCTTGCTCACGAATACGGGTGAACGCGCGTTTGCCGGCCTTGAGGGTCAGGGCGGGAAACTTGACATGAATAGCGGCCATACACGTCTCAAACTGAAGGAGCGAGTTCGCTCAAGAAAACGTCAACCATAACGCGTGTATCCGGAATAAACAGAGTGCCAAGAAGAATTTTCTGATGGAAAATTGCCATGGTGGCAATTCAGTTTGAGTTAAGTTGCAGCGCGTACCGTCGCAGATGTAGGAAAAACATCCTGAAACGGAGACTCATCATGAAGCGCCTCACAGCGCTGGTCGCTGCCGGTATCATCGCTGCGTTTGCGGTGCAGGCGTGGGCAGTGAACCCCGACAAACCACTGAGTGTGCCCGGCGCTGTTACCATTGTCGCCTTCGATCAGCTAGAGGCCACGGCGCTGGCTTTGCACCCGGGGTCGACGCTGCTGGACACCGACCTGGACGAGCACTATGGCCGCTACATCTATGAGGTCGAGCTCGAGGATGTTCATGGCGTCGAATGGGACGTTGAACTGGACGCGCTTTCCGGGCACGTTCTCAAGAATCATCAGGATACGTAATGACGCTATATCGACGCGCCGCGAGTCTGGCTGTGCTGGTGCTCCTGGCCTTTTGCTCAAGCCTGGCCGCGCGCGACCTCAACCAGGACGAAGCCCTGGCACTGCGCCAGCAGGGAGTGATCCTGCCGCTGGAGCAACTGCTGCAGCAGGCCATGGCGCGGCATCCCGGGGCCAGGCTGCTGGAAGCGGAGCTTGAGAAAAAGCACGGCGAGTACGCTTATGAGGTCGAACTGGTGACGACAGAAGGCGTGGTGCGCGAGATCAAACTCGACGCCACCACCGGCGTGCTGATCAAAGATAAGGAAGACTGATGCGCCTGCTACTGGTGGAAGACAACGTACCGCTGGCCGACGAACTGCTGGCCGGCCTGCAGCGTCAGGGTTACGCGGTCGATTGGCTGGCCGATGGGCGCGACGCCGTGTATCAGGGCCGCAGCGAACCTTACGACCTGATCATCCTCGACCTTGGCCTGCCGGGCCTGCCCGGACTCGACGTCTTGGCGCAATGGCGCGCGGCGGCGCTGGCCACCCCGGTGCTGATTCTCACTGCCCGTGACTCCTGGGCCGAACGCATCGAAGGGCTCAAGGCCGGCGCCGACGATTACCTGAGCAAGCCCTTTCACCCTGAAGAATTGCACCTGCGCATCCAGGCGCTGTTGCGTCGCTCCCATGGGCACGCGAACCAGCCGACCCTGCAGGCAGCCGGTCTTCATCTGGACGAAGGCCGCCAGTGCGTACTGCGCGACGGTGAGGAAATCCAGCTGACTGCCGCGGAATTCCGTCTGCTGCGCTACTTCATGCTGCACCCCGAACAGATCCTGTCGAAAAGCCACCTGGCCGAGCATCTGTACGACGGCGAAACCGAGCGCGACTCCAACGTGCTGGAAGTGCACGTCAACCACCTGCGACGCAAACTGGGACGCAGCGTGATCGAAACCCGGCGCGGCCAGGGTTACCGGTTTGGCGCCAGCCCTGCATGAGGTCGATCCAGCGGCGCCTGAGCCTGGGGTTGATCAGCGTGATGGTGATCGTCGGCGTGGTGCTGGCGCAAACCAGCCTGTGGTTGTTCGAAGCTGGATTGCAGCGCTATCTGGAAGCCGGCCTGCGCAACGACAGCGAGAACCTGCTGGTGGCGCTGGTGCGCGGGCCGGGCGGCGTGCAACTCGATGAACAACGCTTGTCGCCGGCCTATCAGCGGCCCTTTTCGGGGCATTATTTCCGTATCGATTTTGCCGACACCCACTGGCGCTCCCGTTCACTGTGGGATCAGGAGCTGCCCAGGCTGCCCGAGACCGGTCTCAAGGGCAATCTGCAGCTGGGGCCGGAAGGCCAGCAACTGCTGGTGTTGCGTTCGGATTACAAACGCTTTGGCCAGTCGATTTCCATCAGCGTGGCCCAGGACTACACGCCGGTGCGCGAAAGCTTTCGCCTGATGCGTCAGATTGGTCTGGTGATGGGGCTGGCGGCCTTGTTGCTGGTGCTGGTGCTGCAGCGGGTCACGGTGCGTCGCGCCTTGCGGCCGCTGGAAACCGCGCGCAACCAGATCGCCCAGTTGCAACAGGGCCAGCGTTCGCAACTGGACACCCAGGTGCCGCTGGAGCTGGAGCCGCTGGTGGCGCAGATCAACCACCTGCTGGCCCACACCGAAGACAGCCTCAAGCGTTCACGCAATGCGTTGGGCAACCTTGGCCACGCGCTGAAGACGCCGTTGGCCGTGATGCTGAGTGCGGCGTCCAGCGAGGCGCTCAAGGGGCACCCGCAGTTAAGCAAACTGCTGCGTGATCAGCTGGAGCAGGTGCAACAGCGCCTTAATCGTGAACTCAACCGCGCTCGGCTGGCCGGCGAGACCCTGCCGGGGGCGTTGTTTGACTGTGAGCAGGAGCTGCCGGGCTTGCTCGCCACCTTGAGCATGATCCACGGCGAACACCTGGACCTGAGCTACCACGTCGTTCCTGGCCTGCAGCTGCCATGGGACCGCGAAGACCTGCTGGAGCTGCTCGGCAACCTGTTGGACAACGCCTGCAAGTGGGCGGATGCCGACGTGCGGCTGACGATCAGCGAGACCGAAAAGAGTTACCTGCTGGCCGTGGAAGATGACGGTCCGGGCATTCCCGAAGACCAACGCCAGCAAGTGCTGAGCCGTGGTACGCGTCTGGACGAGCAGATTGACGGCCACGGCCTGGGATTGGGCATCGTGCGCGATATCGCCGAGGTGTGGGGCGGGGTGTTGCAGTTGCAGGAATCCGAATTGGGTGGCCTGAAGGTATTGATCGAGCTGCCCAAGCGCCATTCCTGAGTTGCAAAAAACCAAGGTGCGGGGGAAGCGCTCAAGCTGAAGTAATGACTGCGTACGCGCTATCAGGCAATCCCATCCCTGAGGCGAGCAGGCTTGTTGTGGCGAGCGGGCTTGCCCCGCGTTGGGCTGCGCAGCAGCCCCAAAACCATGCTCTGCGCAGTGTCAGGTATACCGCGTTTTCTTGATTGGGGGCGCTTCGCACCCCAACGCGGGGCAAGCCCGCTCGCCACAACAAGCCGCTCGCCACGGAGGCTGCTGGTGCAGCCGCCACAATGGATCTTCCTGAGGCTTACACCCTGAACTGATCCATCAACCCCTGCTGCTGATTGGCCAGGCTGTTCAATGCCTGGCTCACCCGGGCCGACTCATTGGCCTGCTCCGACAGGGATTCGGTCACGATCCCGGATCGTCGCCACGTTACTGTTGATCTCCTCGGCCACCGCGCTTTGTTCTTCCGCCGCGCTGGCGATCTGCAGGTTCATGTCGCTGATCACCGTGACCGCCTCGCCAATCTGACGCAACGCGGTCACCGCCTGGCCGACCTGTTCGACGCTGCCCTGGGCCTGGCGATAGCTGTTGCCCATGGCGCCCACCACGGTTTCAGTCCCGTCTTGCAACTGTTCGATCACCCGCCGGGTTTCTTCCACCGACTCCTGAGTTCGCCGCGCCAGGTTGCGCACTTCGTCGGCCACCACCGCAAAGCCGCGACCGGCCTCACCGGCGCGGGCGGCCTCGATGGCGGCGTTCAGCGCCAGCAGGTTGGTCTGCTCGGCAATGGCGCGAATCACTTCCAGCACCGAGCCGATTTTTTCGCTGTTGACGGCCAGGCCTTCGACCTGAGCCATGGCGGTGCTCATATCAGCGGCAAGTTCGCCGATATTGCGCGTGGTGCGGTCAATCACCGTCAGGCCTTCGCGGGTCGCCTGGTCGGCATTGCGTGCGGCCTGGGCGGCCTGGGCGGCACTGCGGGCCACGTCCTGCGCGGTGGCGCTCATTTCATGGGAGGCGGTGGCCACTTGGTCGACCTGGCGATACTGCTGTTCCATGCCGGCGCTGGTCTGGGTGGCAATCGCGGCGGACTGGTCGGCGGTGCCGCGAGCGTCCTGCACCGAGCGTTTGACCTCGGCAATAATCGGTTGCAGCTTGTCGAGGAAACGGTTGAACCAGCCGGCCAGTTGCCCCAGCTCATCCTGTTTGGCGTAGGCCAGGCGGCGGGTCAGGTCGCCTTCGCCGCTGGCGATGTCTTCCAGCATGTGTGCCACGCCGAGGATCGGTCGCGTCACGCTGCGAGCCATCAGCCACACCAGGGTCAGGCCGAGTACGGCGGCCAGCAGGCCCAGGCTCAACTCCAGCCAGGTGCCGCGGGTGTTGTCGGCATCCAGTTGTGCTTTCAGCGCTTCGGCCGGCCCCATCAGGACTTTTTCCGGCACATCCAGCAACACGCCCCAGGGTTTGCCGTCTGGAATGGGGGTAAACGGCGCGAGCACTTTCAATTGATGGTCGGCGCGCAGGCTCTGCACCCGGCTGCTACCGGCGAGTGCGCTGATCAACTGCGCGCCGCTGGTGCGGTCGACCTGGTCCAGGCGTTGGCTGAGCTTGCTCGCATCCGCGCTGTAGCCGGCGAGCAAACCGGTAGGGCTGAGAATGCTGACCTGGGTCTGGCCGTCATACAATTTCTGGCTGGCCTGCTGGCTCACCGCTTGCAGGTTGTTGAGGTTGATGTCCACCGACAGTGAAGCGACAACCTTGCCATCGACTATCAGTGGAAACACGATGCTGGTCATCAACACGTTCTGCCCGTCGATCACATAAAAATACGGTTCGATCACACAGGGTTTGAGGGTGGCGCGTGGGCACGTGAACCAGGCGTTGGCTTTCTCGCCACTGGGGCCGACGGACACGTCGGCCATGTCGCTTTCAGGCAGCGCCATCGAGGTGATCTTGCCAGGTGTCGGTTGCGACCAGTACAGCGCGAAACGTCCCTTTTCATTGCTGCCCAGCTCGGTCTGGTTGGCGAACAGCTCATCCTTGCCGTCCAGTGCATTGCTTTCGAACACGAGGGACAGGCCGAGCAGGTCGGGGTTGGCCTGCAATGCGGCCTTGACCTGGCGGGTCAGGTCTTCGCGGGTGTCGAAGGCGTCGAGAAAACGTTTTTCGGCCTGTTCACGCAGGAACAATACCTGACGGGAAAAACCGTGGCCGTACTGGTAGGCGTCCATGAACTGGCGGCGAATGCTCAATGCCTGCCCTTCACCCTGAGCTTCGATGCGAGCCTGGGCCGCCTCATCGAGCATTTGCATGCTGGCCGCCTTGACCTGTGCCGAACTGTGTTCCATGCGATACAGCGACAGGCCGACGAGCAGGGTGACGATGCCCAGCAGGCACAAACCGGCGAGCAGGGTGATTTTCCATTGAATGGACAGCTGTGGAAGGGACATCAAAACGCATCCTTAACCTGAAGGCACAGAGAACTACTGTGTCGGCTGCGGCTGAAGGTTCTTTATTCAACTGATCAATTAAAACCTGAAAGCGGCGCCGTTTTTTGACATGTCGCCCCGCCTGCTGCAAAGTGCGCGCCCTCTAACAAGACCTCCTTGACGCTGTTCGCCGGCCGCCCTGTTCATTGGCTGCGCGCGGGCATGCCCGTCTTTTTATGTATCTGCTTGAGGTAACCATGATTAACGCAGTCATCGCCGCGGTCGGTACCATGCTGGTGCTCAGCCTGTCCCGCGTGCATGTGGTCATCGCCATCATTATTGGCGCCCTCGTGGGGGGCTTGACCGGTGGCCTGGGCATCGAGGCCACGCTCCAGGCGTTCAACGGCGGCTTGGGGGGCGGTGCGACCGTGGCCTTGTCCTACGCCTTGCTCGGCGCTTTCGCGGTGGCGATTGCCAAGTCCGGCCTGGCCCATGCGTTGGCGGACAAAGCGCTGATGCTGGTCGATCGCCAGGAAACCACCGGTGGCAATCACGTCAAGTGGCTGTTGATCGGCCTGCTGTGGGTGGTGGCGATTGCCTCGCAGAACATCCTGCCGATCCATATCGCGTTCATCCCGTTGCTGGTGCCGCCGCTGCTGTACGTGCTGACCAAGCTGCAACTGGACCGCCGCCTGATCGCCTGTGTGATGACCTTCGGCCTGATCACGCCGTACATGTTCCTGCCGGTGGGCTTTGGCAATATCTTTCTCAACCAGATCCTGCTGGCCAACGTGGCCAGGAGCGGCGTGGACGTAAGCCAGGTCAACGTCACCCACGCCATGGGCCTGCCGGCGCTGGGCATGGTGGTCGGCCTGCTGGTGGCGGTGTTTGTCAGCTACCGCAAAAAGCGTGTGTACGACCTCGAGAAAATCGAGCGCGTCGAGCAGGTGGCCGTGCAATACAACCCGCTCACCCTGCTGGTGGCCGGGCTGGCGATTGCCTCGGCGTTCATCATTCAGTTGTGGCTGGACTCGATGATCATCGGCGCGTTGACCGGGTTCCTGATTTTCTCGGTATCGGGCATCGTGCGCTGGCGCGAAACCGATGATCTGTTCACCGAAGGCATGAAAATGATGGCGATGATCGGCTTCATCATGATCGCCTCGTCCGGCTTTGCCGAAGTGCTCAAGGCCACCGGCGATGTGCGCTCGCTGGTGGAAACCTCGGCGGCGTTCATCGGCCACAGCCGTGGGGTGGGAGCGTTGTTGATGCTGCTGGTGGGCCTGCTGGTGACCATGGGCATCGGCTCGTCGTTTTCCACGGTGCCGATTCTCGCGGCGATCTTCGTGCCGCTGTGTGTGCAATTGGGCTTCAGCCCGCTGGCCATCGTGTGTATCGTCGGCACGGCCGGCGCGCTGGGCGACGCCGGTTCGCCTGCCTCCGACTCCACCCTCGGCCCGACCTCCGGCCTGAACATCGACGGCCAGCATCACCATATCTGGGACACCGTGGTGCCGACCTTTCTGCACTACAACATCCCGTTGCTGGCCTTCGGCTGGATCGCCGCCATGACCCTTTGAGGCGAACGCCGCCATCGACCGTTGTACGGCGGCTACGCTCAACGCAACAAAGATGGCACTCGCCGGATTCGCTGCGGACTAAGCAGCAGGATGCATCCCGCTTTTTTCACACGGACCGGACATGAACGCGACCAACCTTCAATTCAAAACCCTGCTGCTGATGCTGGTCCTGGTGACCGTGGCGTTTATCTGGATATTGCTGCCGTTCTACGGCGCCGTATTCTGGGCAGTGATCCTCGGCATCATCTTTGCGCCCATGCAGCGCCGCGTGCAGACGAAATTCGGCTGGAACCGCAACCTCACATCCCTGACCACGTTGACGGCATGCCTGGTGATCGCGATTCTGCCGGTGATCATCACCAGCGCGTTGCTCGTGCAGGAGGGTGCCACGCTGTACAAGAACATCGAAAGCGGCAAGCTGGATGTGGCCGGTTATATCGAGCAGTTCAAGAACTTCCTGCCGCCTTACTTCCAGCACCTGCTGGACCGTTTTGGCATGGGCAATCTGGAAGGCCTGCGCGAAAAGATCGTCAAGGGCGCGATGCAGGGCAGTCAGTTCTTTGCGTCCCAGGCGTTCAGCTTTGGTCAGGGCACGTTTGATTTCCTGGTGAGCTTTTTCATCATGCTGTATCTGCTGTTTTTCCTGCTGCGCGATGGCCCGGAGCTGGTGCGCAAGGTACGCACCGCGGTGCCGTTGGCCGAGCCGCAGAAGCGTCGACTGCAATTGAAGTTCAACCGGGTGGTGCGGGCGACGGTCAAGGGCAACGTGCTGGTGGCGGTGACTCAGGGCGCGCTGGGCGGCTTGATTTTCTGGTTCCTCGACATTCCCAGCGCGTTGCTCTGGGCCGTGCTGATGGCGTTTCTATCGTTGTTGCCGGCGGTCGGCGCGGGGATTGTCTGGGCGCCAGTGGCGGTTTACTTCCTGCTCAGCGGGGCAATTTGGCAGGGTGTGGTGCTGGGGCTGTTCGGCGTGTTCGTGATCGGCCTGGTCGACAACGTGCTGCGCCCGATTCTGGTGGGCAAGGACACCAAGATGCCGGACTACCTGATCCTGATCTCGACCCTGGGCGGTCTGTCGGTGTTTGGCCTCAACGGTTTCGTGATCGGACCACTGGTGGCGGCACTCTTCATGTCCAGCTGGGCGCTGTTTGTGGAGACCAAGCCGCGGGTCAAGTTGCCGTTGCCTTAAGCGCGAAGCGACGTTTGTTGCAGCTGCTGTTTTGCGTCAGACAGTGACAGGAGCGGGCCGCTGATGGGCTCGCCATTGCTTACCAGGTACCAGCAGGCCAGCAGACCCCTGTTGCGCAGGGGGGCGGGAACGGCGGTGCCGACGACGGACATGATGTGAACGGTGGGCATACAGACCTCCAAACGTGGTGATGGGGCTACCTTAAGCGGCATGAAGGAACGGGAAAAATCATCTGTCTCGATAGTCGTCATCAACGCCAGGCGTTAGTCCACCACCTGATCCAGCATGTGCACCACCTCCGCTTCACTGAGCACGCCCTTGCGCACCAGGTTCTCCGCCAGCAACGCCAGGAACTTCGCGTTGCGGTGGCCTTCCAGGTGCTTGAGTTCGGTCAATGCGTTGTAGACCTTGCTGGAGGTGCACAGGCCTGCGGTGCGGTGTGGGTTTTGCGTGGGCATGGTCAGTCGTCCTTTGTTGTTATTGGGTGGACAAGCGCAGTGATGAGCGTTCGAGTGGGCTCCAACATGCCAGCGCAGGTCCTAGTCAAGCAAGTAGACTTTTGACCTCAATGATGTGGGATTACGCCTTCGCCATTGTCCTCAGAGCGACCCCGTGTGCGACCAAATCGGACGTTGCCCCCAAGAATTGCGCGCAAAAAAAGCCCCGCCTGTGGGCGGGGCCTGTCCATGCACGCTGATTGCGCTTACCAGCCGCGGCCGTAATAGCCATGGGGCGGGCCGTAGTAGTGAGCCGGCCCGTAATAGCCGCGCGGTGGGCCGTAATAGACCGGCGCCGGGCGGTAGTAGACCTCGCGCTGCACATACACCGGTGGTGGCGGCGCGTAGTAGACCGGCGGTGGCGCAGCATAGACCGGCTGCGGTTGCACATACACCGGCTGCTGCTGCACATAGACCTCACGTGGCTGATTAGCCACCACGGAGCCCACTACAGCGGCGCCGACCAGCGCACCCAAGACGGCGGGGCCACCCCATCCACCACCGTGGGCGGAGGCTTGGCCGGCCATTGCAAGTGCGCCAATAAGCAAGGCGATCCTGGGGAGTTTACGCATCATGGTCATTCCTCGGTTAGCCCCTGCGCTTGTGGTCTGCAATCAATAGACTCAAGTAATGTCGCGGGGATACTTTTAAGACAACGTATTTCTGAAAAACAGCACAGCCGCCAGGTAAAGGTTGTGTAAGGTCTGTACCGATTTGCTTACTTTCAAGGAGCTACCCATGCAGATGCACCCCAACAAGGACACCCGGCTGTGCATGTCACTGTCGGCGCGTCCCGGAAATTTTGGCCTGCGTTTTCATAACCATCTGTACGAGCAGTTGGGTTTGAATTTCTACTATAAGGCGTTCAGCAGCCGTGATCTGCCCGGCGCGATCGGCGGCATCCGGGCGCTGGGCGTGCGCGGTTGCGGGGTTTCCATGCCGTTCAAGGAAGCTGCGATTGCCTTGATGGACGAACTTGACGAGTCGGTTCAGGCCATTGATTCCCTGAACACCATCGTCAACACCGATGGCCATCTCAAGGCCTACAACACCGACTACATCGCCATCGAGCAACTGCTGAAAAAACATACGGTGCCCAAGGATTCCACGTTTGCCCTGCGCGGCAGTGGCGGCATGGCCAAGGCCGTGGCCAGTGCACTGCGCGATGGCGGCTATGCCAACGGTGTGATCGTGGCGCGCAACGAAGCCGCGGGCAGGGCGCTGGCGCAGAACCTGGGCTATGAATGGCAGGCGCACCTGGGCGAACTGCGTCCGCAGATGTTGATCAATGTGACCCCGATCGGCATGACCGGCGGATCGGAAGCGGATCAGTTGGCGTTTGACGCCGATGCGGTGGATAGCGCGGACACGGTGTTCGATGTGGTGGCGATTCCCGCTGAAACACCCTTCATCCTGCGAGGCAGAGCCAAAGGCAAGCGAGTGATTACTGGCCTGGAGGTGATCGCGATTCAGGCACTGGAGCAGTTTGTGCTTTACACGGGTGTACGGCCGACGCATGAGCAGTTCGAGGCGGCAGTAGCCTTCGCTCGAAGCTGAAGCCCTGCGCCGATCCAACTGTGAGAGGGAGCCAGCCCCTCCCACCTGGATCACCGCGTTAGGCCTGTTCCAGCTGTGCCAGGCGCTCTTCAAGGGCGGCAATGCGTGCTTCCAGTTCTTCAATGCGCTCCACCGGAACGCCCTGCGCCCCGCGTTCCGCCGGATTCCCCCGCGCCGCGATGATCACCTCGATATCCGCCGGGTCGCCCAGCGCGTGGGTGTAGCGGTCTTCGCGTTGACCCGCGTGGCGCGGTACCAACAGCGCCAGGCCTCGCGCAATCAGGCGTTCGAGCTGGTGCACCACCTGCTCGGCGTCTTCAAAGTCATGCAGGCGCCCGCTGCGGGTCAGCAACTCGTTGACCGTCTGCGGCCCGCGCAGAAACAGCAGGCCGATAAGAATCACCTGAGCCGGCACCAGTTCCAGGGCTTTTTCCACACGGTGTTCCCACCGGTCGGCGCGGCTGCCCATTACCAGTCGGGTAAAACCCTGACCTTCGAGCACGCGCAGGCTTTGGCCGACCTGACCCGGGCTCAGGTTCATCACCGGCTCGCGGCTGGTCTTCTGGTTGCAGGCCAGCACCAGTGCGTTGAGGGTCAGGGGATAGGTTTCCGGATGGGTCGCCTGCTTTTCGATCAGGCAGCCCAGCAGGCGAATTTCCGTGCTGTTCAGGCGCGGCTCAGGGGTGTCGGTGTCGTGCTCGGCGGTCATCGCGCTTTCCCTATGCAGTGAGCGCACTAGCCTATGCCGGAAAAAATAAAAGACAAGCGGCTGGCATGTCTATAATCGCCGCTGGTTCAAACCCTGCCATAACCGCGAGACTGTCATGACTATTTCTCTGTACGCCGCCTCAATCCCGGTCTTCAAGCAAATGCTCAGCGCCCTGAGCGATGTGCTGAACAAGGCCGAAGCCCACGCCACCGCCAAAAATATCGAGCCGAATGCGCTGCTGCAGGCGCGGCTGTTCCCGGACATGTTCGCGCTGGTGCGCCAGGTGCAGATCGCCGTCGACTTCGCCAAAGGCGTCTCGGCGCGCCTGGCCGAGATCGACGTGCCCAAGTACGAAGACAACGAAGTCACCTTCGCCGACCTGCAAGCGCTGATCGCCAAGGTGCTGGCCTTCATCGACACCCTCAAGCCCGAGCAGATCGACGGCAAGGAAGGCATCGAGATCGTCACCCGCCCCGGCACGCCGAAAGAGAAGCGCTTCACTGGCCAGTCCTACCTGCTGACCTACGGCCTGCCGCAGTTCTTCTTCCACGTCACCACGGCGTATGCACTGCTGCGTCATAACGGCGTGGAAGTCGGCAAGCGCGATTACATGGGCGCATTCTAAGCATCCCTTTAAAAAAACCGGGGTGGTCTTCAGTGAACCACCCCGGTTTTTTTGTGTTCGGTTTTTTAAGCGCGCTGGGCTTCCTTGCCCAGACACGCCGCTGCCGTAAACAACACATCGGTTGACGAATTGAGCGCCGTTTCCGCCGAGTCCTGCAGCACCCCGATGATGAAGCCTACCGCCACCACCTGCATGGCGATTTCACTCGGGATACCGAACAGGCTGCACGCCAGCGGAATCAGCAGCAGTGAGCCACCGGCCACGCCCGAGGCGCCGCAGGCGCAGATCGCCGCGACCACGCTGAGCAGCACCGCCGTGGGCAGGTCAACGGCGATGCTCAAGGTGTGCACAGCGGCCAGGGTCAGCACGGTGATGGTAATCGCAGCGCCGGCCATGTTGATGGTGGCGCCTAGCGGAATCGACACCGAGTAAGTGTCTTCATGCAGACCCAGACGCTCGCTCAATGCCAGGTTCACCGGAATATTGGCTGCCGAACTGCGCGTGAAAAACGCGGTAATACCGCTCTCGCGCAAGCACATCAGCACCAGCGGGTAGGGGTTGCGGCGCAGTTTCCAGAACACGATGGCGGGGTTGATCACCAGCGCCACGAACAGCATGCAGCCGAGCAGCACCAGCAACAGGTGCGCATAGCCGAGCAGAGCACCGAAGCCCGAGGTGGCCAGGGTTGAGGCCACCAGCCCAAAGATCCCCAGCGGGGCGAAGCGGATCACCATGCGCACGATCAGCGTTATGCCATTGGACAGATCGTCCAGCACCGTGCGCGTGGTTTCACTGGCGTGGCGAATGGCGACGCCCAGGCCGATGGCCCACGCCAGAATGCCAATGAAGTTGGCGTTCATCAGCGCGCTGACCGGGTTGTCCACCACGCTGAGCAGCAGGCTTTGCAGCACCTCGCCGATACCGCCGGGCGCTGTCACTGCTGCATCGTGGGTGGCGAGCACCAGGGAGGAAGGAAACAGCGTGCTGGCAATCACGGCAACCACGGCGGCGGCAAAGGTGCCCAATAAATACAGGAACAGGATCGGTTTGATATGGGTTTGCTGACCCTGTTTATGGTTGGCAATGGAAGCCATCACCAGCACGAACACCAGGATCGGCGCGACGGCCTTCAGCGCCGCGACAAATACCTTGCCGATAAAACCGGTGGCCCTGGCGGCCTCGGGCAACACCAATGCCAGCAGGATGCCGGCAACCAGGCCGATGACAATTTGGGTGACCAGGCTGATGCGCAAAAGTCGTTGCAGGGGCGAAGGAGCAGCAGTCATAAACGGTTGTCTCTGATTTTTTAGTGAGGCGTATATTGCAGGCGCAAAAGGCTGTAGGAAGCAGGCGCAAAGTCTAGCACGCTGCAGGAAGCGTCCTGATGGGTGTGGCGTTGCGTCACCCGCGCTCGTCAGGGCAGGGCGGTAAACAACTCGCGTCGTGCGCCTTCGGTAATCGCCACGATGCCGGGGTGCTTGACCTTGCGCTCCACCGAGATGGCGTAGAACGACTCGGTCACTGCATCGGTCTGGCCAATTAACGCCACGCCGTACTGGCGCACCACCTCGTCGGCAATCACACTCGGGGCGATGAATATGCCGCTGCCGGATTGGCCGAAGGCCTGCATCAGGGCACTGTCGTCAAACTCGCCGATGATCTTCGGCTGGATCTGCTGCTCGGCGAACCAGCGCTGCAAACGGCTGCGTATTACCGTCTCCGCGCCCGGAATCAACAATGGCGCGCCCTGCAAGCATTGTGGGAAAGCGCCGGGATGCCGGTCGGCCAAGGCCTGGGTGGCGAAAAAGCTGATGCCGCATTCGCCCAGTTTCTGGCTGTAGCCCTTGATATCGAGGTGCGTCGGCATCGGGCTGTCCGAGATCACGAGGTCCAGGCGCTGGATCGCCAGGTCTGCCAGTAACCGTTCGAGCTTGTCTTCGCGGCAGGTAATGCGCAGTGGCTCGCTCAGCTCCATGGTGGGGGCAATCAGCCGGTAAACGATGGACTTGGGCACCACATCCGCCACCCCGACCCGGAACAGGATCTGCTGTTCATCGGGCTGCGCGCGCAACATCGCCTCCAGTTCATTGCCCGTCTGGAACATCTGCTCGGCGTAGGGCAGCGCCTTGCGCCCGGCTTCGGTGAGTTCCAGTTGGCGTCCTACCCGCTGAAACAATGCGATGCCATAGGTCTGTTCGAGCAGGCTGATCTGCCCGCTGATGGTCTGGGGGGTGAGGTTCAGTTGCTCGCAGGCACGCACGATGCTGCCGGTCCGGGCCACCACCCAGAAGTAATGCAACTGTCGGTAATTGAGCATGGCGACCTACACTTCGTGAAAACCGAAGTATACGTGAGAAAAATACGAATTTTACTGAACTGTTCGCCTGCATAGAATGCCTCGCTATCACGGGGCCACTCTCTGGACCCATTGGTTCTAACGAGGAATGCATCATGAAACTCAATTCCCTGGGCACGGCGTCCCTGCTTGCGCTTTCATTGGTGATGATCAGCGGGTGTGATCAGGTCGAGAAAAGTGCACAGCAGGTGTTGGGCAAAGCCACCGAATCGGCCAAGCAGGCCATCGATGACACCCACAAGGCCGCCGAACAGGCGTTGAGCGAGGCGACACAAGGCCTGATCAGCCCGCAAAAAAAGGACGATCAGGAAAAAAACGAGTCAGACTCCAATACCCAAGACACTTAACTTCCCGGCACAACCTCAGGACTGACCTATGGACTACCTTTTACAACTGGCCGCCAGCCCCACCGCCTGGATCGCTCTGGCGACCCTGATCGTCATGGAAATCGTGCTGGGCATCGACAACCTGATCTTCATCTCGATCCTCACCAACAAACTGCCGGAGAAACATCGGGCGAAGGCGCGGCGCATCGGTATCAGCATGGCGCTGATTCTGCGTCTGGGCCTGCTGAGCACCATCGCGTTCATCGTGCAACTGACGGCGCCGGTGTTCGAGATCTTCGGCCAGGCGTTTTCGTGGAAAGACATGATCCTGATCGCCGGTGGCCTGTTCCTGGTGTGGAAGGCGACCACCGAGATCCATCACAGCATGGACCCGGAGCCGGAAGAAAAGACCAGCACCGGCAATGCCGTTACCATCGGTTTTGCCGCGGCCATCGGCCAGATCCTGCTGTTGGACCTGGTGTTCTCCATCGACAGCATCATCACCGCTGTGGGTATGACCGAGCACCTGCCGATCATGATCATTGCCGTGGTGACCTCGGTGATCGTGATGCTGGTAGCGGCCGAACCTTTGGCAAAGTTCATCAACGACAACCCGACCGTGGTGATGCTGGCCCTGGGCTTTTTGATCATGATCGGCATGACGTTGATCGCCGAAGGCTTCGGTGCCCACGTGCCCAAAGGCTACGTGTATGCGGCCATGGCCTTCTCGGCGGTGATCGAATGCCTGAACATCGCCCGGCGTAACCGCCACAAGCGTTTGCTCGCTGCCCGCCAGTAAGCGCTGAAACAAACAGGCCGGCTGCGCTCACAAGAGCCAGCCGGCCTTTTGCTGTCTGCTAGAATCGCCCCACTTGATAGCTTGAGGTTTCCCATGAACGAGCCGATTCGCCTTACCCAGTACAGCCACGGCGCGGGATGTGGCTGCAAGATTTCGCCCCAGGTGCTGGAAGTGATCCTTGCCGGCAGCGGCGCGCAGAACCTCGACCCCAACCTGTGGGTGGGCAACGCCTCGCGCGACGATGCGGCGGTGTACGCCATCGACGACGAGCGTGGCGTGGTCTCCACCACTGATTTTTTCATGCCGATTGTCGATGACCCTTTCGACTTCGGCCGCATCGCCGCCACCAATGCCATCAGCGACATCTACGCCATGGGCGGCGACCCGCTGATGGCCATCGCGATCCTTGGCTGGCCGGTCAATGTGCTGGCGCCGGAGGTGGCTCGCGAAGTCATCCGTGGCGGCCGTTCGGTGTGCGACGACGCCGGCATTCCATTGGCGGGCGGGCATTCGATCGACGCGCCCGAGCCGATCTTCGGCCTGGCCGTCACGGGCTTGGTGCACAAACGCCACATGAAGCGCAACGACACCGCCACCGCCGGGTGCCGGTTGTACCTGACCAAGCCCCTGGGCATCGGCATCCTCACCACGGCGGAAAAGAAGGGCAAGCTGCGCGAAGCGGATATCGGCCTGGCCCGTGACTGGATGTGCACCCTCAACAAACCGGGCAGCCGCTTCGGCAAGTTGGCCGGGGTGACCGCCATGACCGACGTCACCGGTTTCGGCCTGCTGGGCCATTTGGTGGAAATGGCCGACGGCAGTGGTCTTACGGCGCGTATCGAATATGAAAAAGTCCCACGCCTGCCAGGGGTGGAATACTACCTCGACCAGGGCTGCGTGCCCGGCGGCACCTTGCGCAATTTTGACAGCTACGCGAAAAAGCTCGGGCGCGTGCAGGAACTGCACAAACGCGTATTGTGCGACCCGCAAACCAGCGGTGGCCTGCTGATCGCCGTCACGCCTGAAGGCGACGCGGAGTTCCATGCGGTGGCGACGGAGCTGGGCCTGAGCCTTACGCCAATCGGCGAATTGCTCGAGCGACAGACCAACGCGGTCGAGGTGATTTGATGGCGGCCGACATCACCGATTACCGCGACATTTTCCTGAGCGACCGGCCGATGATGGACACCCGCGCCCCGGTTGAATTCACCAAGGGCGCGTTCCCCGGGGTGATCAACCTGCCGCTGATGACCGACCACGAGCGCCAGCGGGTCGGCACCTGCTACAAGCAGCAGGGCCAGCAAGCCGCAATCGTGCTGGGCCATGAGTTGGTGTCCGGGGCGATCAAGGCTCAGCGTATCGAGCAATGGGCGCACTTCGCCCAGGCCAACCCCCATGGCTACCTGTACTGCTTTCGTGGCGGGCTGCGCTCGCAGATCGTGCAGCAATGGCTGAAGACCGAAGCCGGCATCGAATACCCCCGCGTCGGCGGTGGCTACAAGGCCATGCGCACGTTCCTGGTGGACACCATCGAGCAAGCGACTGCCCAGTGTGATTTCGTGCTGCTTGGCGGCATGACCGGCACCGGCAAGACCGAAGTGCTCGGCCAGTTGCGCAACGCCCTTGACCTGGAAGGTCACGCCAACCATCGCGGCTCCAGCTTCGGCAAGCGTGCCACGGTGCAACCGTCCAACATCGACTTCGAGAACCGCCTGGCGGTGGACCTGCTGAAAAAACGCGCTGCCGGCATCGAGCAGTTCGTGGTCGAGGACGAGAGCCGCATGATCGGCAGTTGCGCACTGCCGCTGCCGTTGCACAAAGGCATGCAGCGCTTTGCGATGGTGTGGCTGGAAGACAGCGTGGAAGGGCGCGTGGAACGGATCCTGCGCGACTATGTGGTGGACCTGTGTGCCGAGTTCATTACAGTGTTTGGCGAGCAGGGCCAGGCGCTGTTTGCCGAACGCCTGACCCAGAGCCTGGCCAATATCCACAAGCGCCTTGGCGGCGAACGCTTCCAGCGGTTGCAGGCGATTTTGCAGGACGCTCTGGCCGAGCAGGCGCGCAGTGGCGAGGTGCATTTGCACCGCGTGTGGATTGAGGGGTTGTTGCGCGAGTACTACGACCCGATGTACGCCTTCCAGCGCGAGAGCAAAGGTGCACGGATCGAGTTTGCGGGGGAGCAGGGGGCTGTTGTCGAGTATTTGCGCGAAAGGTTGGCCAGACTGAGCTGAGAGGCAAGCCAGCTTCCACCTATGAATGTATACACCGTTCAAAATGTGGGAGGCTCCGCCAAGTCTTCGACTTAGCGCTGTCGCGCAGCAAACTGGCGCCTCTGTG
The DNA here is from genome assembly GCF_001439805.1 of Pseudomonas trivialis. Classification (GTDB taxonomy): domain Bacteria; phylum Pseudomonadota; class Gammaproteobacteria; order Pseudomonadales; family Pseudomonadaceae; genus Aquipseudomonas; species Aquipseudomonas trivialis. The sequence continues at coordinate 119,843 of NZ_JYLK01000011.1, forward strand.
GCGAGCGGGCTTGCCCCGCGTTGGGGCGCGAAGCGCCCCCAGTCAAAGAAAACGCGGTGTACCTGACACTACGCAGAACAGGGTTTGGGGGCTGCTGCGCAGCCCAACGCGGGGCAAGCCCGCTCGCCACAGGAATGTGGCTGCCTGAAACTTCAGGTTTTAAAATCAATAAGTTATTTTGTGTTTGATAAGCGCTGGCTTGCCTGCGATGAGGCCCTCAGCCTCACCCAAACTCTAGAGAATCACCGCCCCGATCAAGCCACAGACCACTCCCACCAGCATGGTCAACCCAGCCACCGTCACCAGCACCCGCGCATCGAAATCCTTGCGCAGCATCAACAGCGACGGCAGGCTCACGCTGGGCAGGGTCATCAGCAGCGCCACCGCCGGGCCGGTGCCCATGCCAAGGGCCATCATGGTTTGTACGATAGGAATCTCCGCCGCCGTAGGAATCACGAACAGCGTGCCGACAATCGCCAGCGGCACCAGCCACACCAGGCTGTTGGCCATTGCGCCGTCCACGTGGGGGAACAGCCACACCCGCGCCGCACCGAGTACCAGCACCGCCAGGATGTACACCGGGATGGTGCTCCAGAACAGCTGCCACAGGGTACGCAGCCAGCGGCCGAGAAACGGTTGCGCGTCCACCGTGCTCGCATCGGCCACAGCTTCCAGCGCGGCCTCCGGCACCTGCTCGGGGCGTGCGATACGCTGCGCCACGAGGGACACGCCCACCACCAGCACAATCCCTGCCACCAGCCGCAACGCGGTAAAGCCCCAGCCCAGCACGAAGCCCATGAACACCAGGGTGGCCGGGTTAAGCACCGGGTTGGCGATCCAGAACGCCAGCGCCGCGCCCACCGATACCTGCTGACGGCGCATGCCCGCCGCGACAGGCGCGGCGCAGCAGCTGCACATCATCCCCGGCAGGGCGAACAGCCCGCCGCGCAGGGTCGAGCCGAGCCCGGCACGGCCGAACAGACGCAGCAGCCAGTCACGGGGGATCAGCACTTGCAGCAATGAGCCAAGAATCACCGCCAGTACAGCGGCTTTCCAGATCGCGAGGAAATACACCTGGGCGTAGGCCAGCGCGGCCGCCAGGGGCGAGCTTTGCTGGTCATTGAGAATCGAGGTGCCGATGCTGTGGTTGTCGGCCGCGACAAACGCCTTGAAGTAGTAGGGCGACCACTTCACATAGTAGAGGCCCACGCAGGCCACCAGTAGAAACAGCGCCGGCTTCCACCAGAAGGACCAGCCCCGGTTGGGCTGGGTGGAGATGAGGTTGGACATGCTGATAATCCGCAGAGGAGTCGATAGCGCAGCATCATACGCCCCTGCCGCCCAACCTTCAGATATCTGCACTCACCTGTGTCGCTTCCGGGCAGCTTTGCTCACCGTTGTTCAGGCCCTGCTTATAGTTGCGACTCAACAACGACGCCTTGCCGTTGTGCCAGGTCAGCGTGAGCACGTAGAGGGTGTCGTAATCGCTGCCGGACCAGTCTTCGGTGATGGTGTGCTTCTCGCCCACCGCTTCGCTGGCCACCTTGTTGATCAATTCCGGCAGATAGCCATGGGACCAGGCGGTGTAGATGGTCGCGTTGTGGTATTTGTCTTCCACCAACTCGTCGGCCAGGGCGCTGGTGTCGTTGGCCGAGAACTTGATGTTGACCGGCAGGCCGAGCTTGATCGCGCTGGGGCTGATGGTCATCAGCGGACGAATGTAGCTGTAGGAATTGTCTTTCTCACCTTCCTCGACGTTGCGCGTCGGGTTGGCTGCAAACACGTAATTGGCCTTGCCGAATTTTTCCGGCAGCACCGTGGCCAGGTTCATTGCACGGTTCAGGCCCTGGCAATTGAGTTGGCCGAGGCCGCCGTCCGGTTTTTCGCCGTGGCGCAGAAATACCAGGGTTTGCACGCCGTCCACCGGCTGCGCGCGGCTTTCACGGGCGTCGAGGATGGCAACCATGGCGCTGCTGACCAGCAGCATCGGTAACATAATGTATGAATAGCGCTTGAAACGTTGCACTAGGCGCAGAGGCTTGATCTTCATGATAGGTTCGAGTCTTCGTGCGTCAGGTTAAGGCCGACAGGCCCGGCCACAGTGGCGCTTGGCGCGTGCTGCGGTGTTCCTTGTCGATATAGCAAGGTGCCTCCATTCACCCATGAGGGCGCACTTAAGAGTGCATCGGGGCACTTTGGTTCGCGCTCGCGGCAGATTAGCGCGCCAATGTTGCGCAATGATGACCCATGCACGAGAGCGGGCAGATGACTATGATGGTGGGTTTCCGCCCAGGGGTTTCCCGATGAATCCGCTCGCTGCCTTTCCGATCAACGCCAAATGGCCCGCCCAGCACCCCGAACGCCTGCAGCTGTATTCCTTGCCCACGCCCAACGGTGTAAAGGTCTCGATCATGCTGGAGGAACTGGGGCTGCCCTATGAGGCGCACAAGGTCAGTTTCGACACTCAGGACCAGTTCTCCCCCGAGTTCCTGTCGCTCAATCCCAACAACAAGATTCCCGCCATCATCGACCCCAATGGTCCCAGCGGCCAGCCGCTGGCGTTGTTCGAGTCGGGCGCGATCCTCATCTACCTCGCGGAAAAAACCAGTCAGTTGCTCTCCGAAGACCCGGCCACCCGTTATGAAACCCTGCAATGGCTGATGTTCCAGATGGGCGGCATCGGCCCGATGTTCGGCCAGCTCGGATTCTTCAACAAGTTCGCCGGCAAGGCTTACGAAGACAAACGCCCCCGCGACCGCTACGCCGCCGAATCACGGCGCCTGCTCGAGGTGCTGGAAAAACGCCTGCTGGGCCGTACCTGGATCATGGGCGACGACTACAGCATCGCCGACATCGCAACCTTCCCCTGGATTCGCAACCTCATCGGCTTCTATGAATCCGGCGACGTGGTGGGCATCGCCGACTTCCCCAATGTACTGCGCGCGCTGGATGGCTTCGTCGCCCGGCCAGCGGTGATCCGTGGCCTGAGCATACCGAGCTGACCCATGCCGACGTTCGATTTCAAGCAACTGGATGTGTTCAGCAGCGTGCCGCTCAAGGGCAACCCGCTGGCGGTGGTGCTGGGCGCTGACAGCCTGACCGACCAGCAGATGGCCGATTTCGCCAAGTGGACCAACCTCAGCGAAACCACGTTTTTGCTGACGCCACGCGATCCACGGGCTGACTACCGCGTTCGCATCTTCACTACCCTGCGGGAACTGCCGTTCGCCGGGCACCCGACCCTGGGCAGCTGTCACGCGTGGCTGCAGGCCGGCGGTGTGGCGAAGGGCGAAGAGATCATTCAAGAATGTGAAATTGGCCTGGTGCGTATTCGGCGCCAGGGCGAAGCGCTGGCGTTTATTGCGCCGCCGTTGTTGCGGGCCGGCGCGGTGGAGGCCTCATTGCTGGAGCGCGTTCGCCTGGGGCTGGGCCTGGCACCCGGTGCCATCCTGCGCAGCCAGTGGGTCGACAATGGCGCCGGTTGGCTGGCCGTGATGCTGGCCGACCAACAGAGCGTGCTGGACCTGCAGCCCGATTATGCGCAATTGCTTGGCCTGGCGGTCGGCGTGATTGCGCCGAGCGACGTGGGCGACACTCAGTTTGAGGTACGCGCCTTTGTCGCGGGCGACGGCGCGCCGGAAGATCCGGCCACCGGCAGCCTGAACGCGGGTATCGCACAATGGTTGCTCAGTGAGGGGCTGGCGCCTGAACGCTACGTGGTCAGCCAGGGCACGGCGATGGGCAGGGCAGGGCGCATCCACATCGAACGCCAGGGCGATGAAATCTGGGTCGGCGGCGCCGTTGCGGTGTGTATCGATGGGCGTCTGCAGCTCTAGCGCAAGGCAATTGTTACAGACCATGCAACAGACTATTGGGCCTTCGGCGTTTGTTCCATGCAATCAAGGGGCATAAGCTTTTGCCCCACTGTTTCTGCCGTTTTTCAGGAGTTCCATGACCAGCCAGTTCCCCGCGTCCCGTCCCCGCCGCCTGCGCCGCTCACCGCAGTTGCGCGGCTTGTTCCAGGAAACCGAATTCACCCTCAACGACCTGGTGCTGCCGATATTCGTCGAGGAAGAAATCGACGACTTCGTGCCGATCACCAGCATGCCGGGCGTGCAGCGCATCCCCGAGAAGAAGCTTGCCGGTGAAATCGAGCGCTACGCCCGCGCCGGCATCAAGTCGGTGATGACCTTTGGCGTGTCCCACCACCTGGACGCCAACGGCAGCGACACCTGGCAGGAACGCGGCCTGGTCTCGCGCATGTCGTCGATCATCAAGGACGCCGTGCCGGACATGATCGTGATGTCCGACACCTGTTTTTGCGAATACACCGACCACGGCCACTGCGGCGTGATGCACGGCGCCCATGTCGACAATGATGCGACCCTGGTCAACCTCGGCAAACAAGCCGTGGCCGCCGCCCGCGCCGGCGCCGATGTGATCGCCCCGTCAGCCGCGATGGACGGCCAGGTCCAGGCCATCCGCCGCGCCCTGGATGACGCCGGCTTCACCCACATCCCGATCATGGCCTATTCCACCAAATTCGCCTCGGCCCTTTACGGCCCGTTCCGCGAAGCCGGCGGCAGCGCCCTCAAGGGCGACCGTAAAAGCTACCAGATGAACCCAATGAACCGCCGTGAAGCCGTGCGCGAATCGCTGCTGGATGAACAGGAAGGCGCGGACGCATTGATGGTCAAGCCCGCAGGCGCCTACCTCGACATCATCCGCGACATCCGCGAAGCCTCGCGTTTGCCGGTGGCGGCGTATCAGGTAAGTGGTGAGTACGCGATGATCAAGTTCGGTGCCCAGGCGGGTGCGATTGACGAGGATCGCGTGGTGCGGGAGACGTTGGGGTCGATTAAGAGAGCGGGCGCGGATTTGATTTTTACGTATTTTGCGATGGAGTTGGCGTTGGCGGGGATTTGAATTATCGCATTCCCCTTGTGGCGAGCGAGCTTGCTCGCGTTGGGCTGCGTAGCAGCCCCATGGCTTGCGTTCACCGGTTTTTTTACGCTCTATCACTTATCTTTTGAGTAAACAGCGGTCGAATTTTTCTACTACATGGTTCAGCCATAGCACTCCTGATGACCACTGTTGGTGTAGTCAGGTAAATAAGGGCAGGTTGCGAGGCCCGTGTGTGGTTACTTAATTTATGGTGGCTAATTGCATTTTATGGATTTTGAATGGGGTGCACAGTTGTATGCGGTTTGCTGATGTCTAGTGGTGAACGAGTTTCTATGGTTTTCATTTTTCGCCTATCTCAGCTTCGTACCTTTCAAGGCACTCTAATAAAATATGCATGAACTGTCGTTTGTCGATTATTTCATCGTCGAAATAAGTATCAAAAAGATGAAAAACAGATTCAAAATCTTCATCGGTACTTAAGAAGTGATTAAGTGTGTCGATGTACCACTTGCGTCGAGCAGGTTCGTAGGAAATAAAGTCGGGTTTTGTCAGTCCGTCAAATAACTCCGAAAGCTCTTTGTTGTTGTTTATGTTTTTTGAGGTGATAAATAGCTCTCTTTCGACGTCGTCGTAATTTTCAAAACTATACGTAAAAAGCAGGCTTCGTATGATGGAGAGTTTCGGTTGATACTTCATTTAGAAATCCGTGTAAGCGGTGATTGGGTTGCCGTCTTCATCTAATATTACTGTGGCTTTCCTTTGCTTTCCATACTCTAGCGTGCGCTTTTTGTAACCCTCTCCAATTATTTTTCCCATGTCCATAGGATCTCGTGATGCTTCAGGTCCTACGTTATGAAATATAAGTTTTGCACGGTAGATTGAATTCAGTTGGTCCCTATGGCTGATATATCGTGTTGCGGCGCTAGGTATTTTTGGCTGACCGTTTCTTGCGCCCCCAATATGCCTTTCTATTTCTCCCGTGGTCGGATTTTTTCCTGTCTGAACTCTTTCAAGCTGGGAGCCTCGAGTTGTTTGTGCTCCATGCTTTTCTAAAAAGTGCGCTCTTGGGAATTCTTCTTCTATCTCCGCTAAACGTCTATAGGCATTAGCCTCTGCGAGTTCGTCAATTCTTGCCTGCCGCTCAGCTCGTGAAAATTGCGGTAGTGCAGGCTCTCCGTGATTTACGTTCTCTGCAGGATTTTCAGCTGTAGTGCTTGATTTACATCCATCTCCACCTGGGCATGTGCTTAGCCCCAGCGGATCCACCCAGCCTGTCGGATTCGGCACGTACTGGTAAGCATTGATCCCGCCCGCCAGCTTCACCGGGTCCGGCGTCAGATAGCGCCCAACATCCGGATTGTAGTAGCGATGTCGGTTGTAGTGCAGGCCGCTTTCCTGATCGAAGTATTGACCTTGAAAGCGCAGCGGGTTATCGATTTTGCCGACGTCGAGGCGGCTGATCTGGCCGTAGGCTCGGTAGTGCGCGGACCAGACGATTTCGCCGTCTGCGGCGGTGAGTTCCTGCGGCGTGCCGAGGTGGTCGAGTTGGTAGTGGTAGGGTTTGGTGGCCCCGGGGCCGAAACCTTCCAGCAGGGCCAATGGCCGGAAGCTGTCGGGTTCGTAGAGGTAGCTGCGGTGGCGGTCGGCGTGGTGTTCGGCGATCAGTTTGTCGCCTTGCCAGAAAAACTCGGTCGTTATGCCGTCAACGGTTTTGCTGATGCGGCGGCCAAAGGGGTCGTAGCGATAGCGGGCGGTTTGGCCGTTGGGCTTTTTGACGGCGATCAGCCGGTGCTGGCAGTCGTAGCGATATTCGGTGACCAGTGCGTGACCTTTGCCACGACGTTTGCGGATCAGGTTGCCGAAGGCGTCGTGGTCGTAATGCCGGTCGCCCTGGATCAGCAGGCGATTGCCGGCGACGATATCCGGGCCGGGGCGGTCGTGCATCAGCAGGTTGCCGGCCGGGTTGTGACCGAAGCGTTCCTGTAAGTCCTGCGAATGGTCGGCGCGGGTCAGGCGGTGGAGCGGGTCGTAGGCGTAGTGGTGTTCGCCTTTGCGCGTATCGAGGATGCGGGCGAGGTTGCCGGATTTGTCGTAGTCGTATTGGCGGCGGTAGAGGTTTTGGTGCTGCTGAGTGATCGCGTGGGCGTGCAGGCGGTGTTGGTCGTCGTAATGATAATGGCTGAGCAGTTGGCCTTGCTGTCGTTGCTGCTCCTGACCGGCTTTGAATAGATGCGAGGTGAGCACTTCACCGTTGAGTTCGACGGTGCCGAGGTGACCACCTTTATCGTGGTTAAACGTGACGCGGTTGTTATCGGGCAGGCGCAGGCGCTGCAGTTGTCCGCAGGCGTCATAGCCATAACGCAAGGTGCCCCAGCCCTGATGCTCGGCGGTCAGGCGGTTTTGTCGATCGTATTCGTAGGCCAGCGCCCAGTGGCCGTCTTCGACGCTGAGGAGATTGCCCTGGCGGTCGTAGGTGTAATCCACCTTATTGCCGTCCGGCAGGGTTTTTCTGACAAGACGTCCGGCGTGGTCACGCGCGTAGCGGGTAACCAACTGACTGCCATCGTCGCCATGTTCGGTCTTTTCCTGCAGATGGCCGTTGAGGTCATAAACGTAGGCGGTACGCTGGCCGTCAAAGCCGATTTCCTGTTGGATCAACCCGTTGGGGTGATAGGCAAGCCGGTAAGTCTCGCCGACCTCGTTTTCGATCTCGGTCAGCAATAGCCGCACGTTGTCATAGCGGTACTGGACCTGGGTGCCGTCGGCATTGAGTCGCCGACTGATCACGTGCAGCCCATCGGCATACTCGTAGCGGGTGACGTGGCCCCGTTCATCGCGTTCGGCGGTGATTTTTCCGTAGGCGTTGTAGCTGTATTCGCGACACGCACCGCCCGGCAGCACCAAACGGACCAACCGACCTACGCTGTCCCACTGATACTGGGTCAGCGCGCCATGCTCATCCTCGCGGGCAACCTCCCGTCCCAGGTCGTCATAGCGATAGCGCCTGATCCCGCCATTGGGCAACTGCTCCTCAAGCAGTTGCCCGCGCTCATTCCACACCAGCCGCTGACAACTGTGATCGGGATACCACACCCCAATCAGTTGCCCGTGTTTGTTGTAGCTGTAGTCGGTGACATGGCCGTCAGGATCGGTCTTGCGCGTTACGTCGCCTTGTTCATTACGCTCGTATTTCCAAACCGCCTCACCCCGGCGCACCACCCGTACGAACCCGTTGTCATGCTCGTAGGACGTCGGCTCATCGTCCCCGGGAAACAGCGCTACCAAGCGTCCAGCCTCGTCGTACTGATACGCTGTCACCGCGCCCAGCGGGTCCTGCTCAACCGTCAGCCGGCCTTTTTCATCGTAGGATTTGAAGTGCTGAGCGCCATCCGGATCAACCCTCTGCACCAGCCGCGCCCGCGGGTCGTGCACATACACTTCCTGACTGCCATCGGCGTTATGCACGGTGACGCGCCCGTCATCACCCCACACATAGCGCGTGTCCATCTGCGTAAAACTGGCCCAGTGCCGCACACAGCGCGCCGCCTTGCCGGAACGTTCCCACGCCCAGAAGAAACTCGCCCCACCGGCCAGCTCACGCTCCAGAATCACGTGCTGTTCGTCGTACCGATAAACCTCGCATTCACCTACGGCATTGGTCGCTGACACCAGCCGGCCGGCGTCGTAGGCGTAGGACACCACCGTCTGTTCAGTCACCCACTCGTAAGGCTCACGCCCCTTGGCGCGATGCACCTGGTAGTCCACCGCGCCAATCCGGCCCTGCGCATAGCGCAACCACAGCGAGCGCCCGGCGCCGTTATCCAGCCGTTCAATGCGCCCCAGCACGTCGCGGGAAATGCGCAGCCGGTTGTCATACGCATCGCTGATCGACACCAGCACGCCATCGCGAAAGTGGTAAAACCGCGACGCCTGGGCCAGCACCAGCTCATCCGGCAAGTCCCCCAAAAAGATCGCTGCTTCCGCCAGGCTGTTGGTGATCGCCGGTCGCGAAACGGTCGGCATGGGAAACGAGGTCGAGCGATTCTCATGGTCGGTCCACACCACCGAATCGCCGGACACCACCAGCCGCTGCGCCAGGGCATGACTCCAGCCAAACCCCAGCCCAACATCGATTCCCACCGCGCTGGTGCGATACACCCGCGTCCACTCAAACGGTAAAATCCCGTCCAGCGTGCCGTCGGTGAGGGTGAGCAATTCCTCGCCGGTGACCATCGACACCGGGCAGCCGTGGGTCACGGTTTTATCGGAAGAAGCAGCTGCATCCCCCGCCGGGTTCTTCGCCGAAGCCGGCACGTCATCCACGGGCGATTCGTGCACGAGTGCTGTGCGCTGCTTCTTGCTGCGCACCGCCGGCACGGCGTTCGGCACCAGCTCCTCGCCCACCTTCAGCGGCGCCACCGTCTTGATCGGCGTGGCCGCACTGGCTAACAACACCGGCTTCAGCGCATCGGTATGCTCGTCCAGGTTCGCCTTGCCAAAGTGACTGGCTATCTGCTGCAACCACTGGCGTGTACGGTGAGACTTGATGCGGCCGAACACTTTCGTACTGATGCGCACCGCCATGCCCATCCCGGCCGTCGCCATCCCCAGCAACAAATTGATCAGTACTTCGGCGCCGAGCTCTCCCAGCATTTCGTTCATGTAGGGCGGCGGCAGCAGGCGCATCCAACTGACCAGCGCCGTCAGGTACACGAACAACAAGGGTTCATCGCTGAGCACCAGTAACCCCTTGGCGAGGGTCTCGGCACTCAACGCCAGTAACTGGTCAAGTTCTGCCTGTGAGAGGTAATGCAGCAGCTTTTCAGCATTTGCCAACGGGGCTGAAAGCCACTCCAACAGCTGCTTGATGCTGTCCCACAATGAATACAGCGCTTCGCTGAAGCCTTGGGCGTAGGCTCGATGCAACGAGAGGTAGCGCTTGAGAAAATTCGCCTCGGAATAGCCCTTCCACAACGGTTCGAATGTGTCGTGCCATTCATTGCGCAGCCAACTTTCGAGCGGCGCGATCACCGATTGATAGGAGGCGTACAGCGCCTTGAAGTGCTCCTGGGAAACGTTGGGGTAAAAGCTGATGCGGTAACGCTGGTTACGATCACATTCCTTGACCTCAAGAATGCCGCCGGGCCCGATGGTGTGATGGATGGGCTCGCCCAGCGGCCCACCGTTCGAGTCAATCCGCTGCAGCACCACCGGCGTATTGCCAATGGGCACAAAGCGTGAACTCTCGAACATATGCACCAGCGTCAGCGTGCCGTCAGCAGGGCAGGCGGCGACGGTGCTGCTGGGGAAGAGTGGACGAGTGATCGGAGCGACCACCACCTCGTCGCCGACCTTGAACACCTGCTCGATATCGAGCGCGGAAAAGCTGAAATAGCTTTGCGCCCATAGATCGTAGGAATTGAGGCAACGCCGGAAATCGCCGAGAACGGATTCGACATCCCGTGTCTTCGAGTCCATGGCGGCCAGCACCAGAAAGCCAATGGCCTGACTGGTAGGGTTGATCATGAGACAGCCCCGCCAACCAGGGCCTTAACGAACAAATCCATCTGCAATCCCTCGCACTGTGTGATCAGGCGACGGACTTTGCCGAGGTCGGGGTAGGAGGGGAGTAGAGGTTATCCGAGGCTCACGTGGGAGATTTCAGCAGTATGCGCCCTCTTGCAAATGGCGCAGGGCAGAGTGGCGAACCCGCGTTAGACTTGCCTGTCGATATCCGCACTGTCTGGCCCGTTGTTATCCAAGGAAGCTCCATGTACTCAACACGCTTGATCCTCAGCCTCACGACTTTGCTGGTGCTGGCCGGCTGCTCAACGTCACGCGGCCCGCAGCAGCCGGAACGCAGCGAGGCCGAGGTGAAGGCGCAGATCGTGCGCCTGCTGCCCGCTAAAGTCGCCGACCGCAACGGTTGGGCCCATGACATTTACACCGCGTTCGACACCCAGCACATCTACCCCAGCACCGAAAATATCTGCGCCGTGCTGGCGGTGACCGAGCAGGAGTCTACCTACCAGGTCGACCCGCCCGTGCCGAATATGGGCAAGATCGCCCAGGATGAAATCCTGCGCCGTGCCGGCAAGGTGCATGTGCCGGCGTTTGTGGTGCGCAGCGCCTTGCAGGTGCGTTCGCCCGGCGGCAAGACCTACGCCGAGCGTCTGAATGCCGCGCGCACCGAGAAGGACCTCAGCGGTATCTTCGACGATTTCATCAGCATGGTGCCCCTGGGCAATACGCTGTTCGGCGGTTTCAACCCGGTGCACACCGCAGGCCCGATGCAGGTCAGCATCGAGTTTGCGCAGAAGCAGGCGCGCGATTATCCGTACACGGTGGACGGCACGATTCGCCGCGAAGTGTTCACCCGCCGTGGCGGCATGTACTTCGGCATCGCTCACTTGCTGGGCTACCCGGTCAATTATGACCAGCCGCTTTATCGCTTTGCCGACTTCAATGCGGGGTGGTACGCAAGCCGCAATGCCGCGTTCCAGGCGGCGGTCAGCCGCGTTTCCGGCAGTGAGTTGGCGTTGGATGGGGACCTGATTCGCTACGGCTCGGTGCTGCCCGGCACCACCGAGCTGGCGGTGCGCTCGCTGGGTGCGAAACTGGACATGCGCAACCCCAGCATCCGTAGCCAGCTGGAACAGGGCGAGCAATTGGATTTCGAGGACACGACCCTCTACAAACGCGTGTTTGCCCTGGCCGACAAGGCAGCCGGCAAGCCGCTGCCGCGTGCCGTGTTGCCGGGCATTGTGCTCAAGAGTCCGAAGATCACCCGAAACCTCACCACGGCATGGTTTGCCAAACGGGTGGATGAGCGTTATCAACGCTGCATGAAACGCTGAGCCTCTCCAGTCATGATGAAGAGCACCATGTGGGAGGGGGCTTGCCCGATAGCGGTGATGCAGTCACGGGTGCGCTGACTGAACCACCGCTATCGGGAGCAAGCCCCCTCCCACAGTTGGACTGTGTTGGCCTGTGAAATCAGCTGCGTTCGAGGGCCAGGGCCACGCCCTGACCGCCCCCGATGCACAGGGTGGCCAGGCCTTTTTTGGCATCGCGCTTGATCATTTCATGCAGCAGGGTCACCAGCACGCGGCAGCCTGAAGCGCCGATCGGGTGGCCGATGGCGATGGCGCCTCCGTTGACGTTGACCTTGTCGGCGTCCCACTCCAGTTCCTTGCCCACCGCCAGAGCCTGCGCGGCGAAGGCTTCATTGGCTTCGATCAGGTCCAGGTCGGCGAGTGTCCAACCGGCCTTGTCCAGGCAGCGGCGGGTCGCCGACACTGGGCCGATGCCCATGATGGCCGGGTCGACGCCGGCATTGGCGTAGCTGGCGATACGCGCCAGCACCGGCAGCCCGAGTGCCTTGGCTTTGTCCGCGCTCATCAGCAACACCGCCGCTGCGCCGTCGTTGAGGCTGGAAGCGTTGCCGGCCGTGACGCTGCCGTCTTTCTTGAACGCGGGCTTGAGTTTACCCAGGGACTCGGCCGTGGTGCCGGTGCGTGGTTGCTCATCCACGGTAAAGGCTACGGGGTCGCCCTTGCGCTGGGGAATCAGGACCGGCGTAATCTCATCGACAAATCGCCCGGCTTCAATCGCCGCAGCGGCTTTTTGCTGGGACGCGGCGGCGAAGGCATCCTGGGCTTCACGGCTGATGCCGTACTTGTCCACCAGGTTCTCGGCGGTGATGCCCATGTGGTAGTCGTTGAATGCATCCCACAGGCCATCGGTGATCATGCTGTCGACCATTTTGGCGTGGCCCATGCGCAAACCGGTGCGCGCGGCCGGCAACACATAGGGGGCCAGGCTCATGTTTTCCATGCCGCCGGCGATGATCACCTCGGCGTCGCCGCAGCGGATCGCCTGCGCGCCCAGGTGCAGGGCCTTGAGGCCCGAGCCGCAGACCTTGTTCAAGGTCAGGGCCGGTACGGCGTGGGGCAAGCCGGCGAGGATCGAGGCCTGGCGCGCCGGGTTCTGGCCCGAGCCTGCGGTGAGCACCTGGCCGAGGATCACTTCATCCACCTGGGCCGGATCCAGGCCGGTCTGCTCCAGCAGGCGGCGGATCACGGCGGCGCCGAGTTCCGGTGCCGGAATAGTCGCCAGCGAACCCTGGAAGCTGCCCACGGCGGTGCGGGTGGCAGCAACAATCACGACGTCTTGCATGGCATCGGTCCTCACTGAAAATGCATTTCCGGAACATGGTCGGGGACGATGAGTTTACCGGCGGTCTTGCTGACAATTTCTTCAACGCTGACGCCTGGTGCGCGTTCCTTGAGGATAAACGCGCCCTTGTCGATTTCCAGGTACGCCAGGTCCGTGAGCACACGCTTGATGCAGTGGGCACCGGTCAGCGGCAGGCTGCATTGGCTGAGCAACTTCGACTCACCGTCCTTGGACGCATGGGTCATGATCACGATGATGTTTTCCGCACCGGCCACCAGGTCCATGGCGCCGCCCATGCCCTTGACCATCTTGCCGGGGATCATCCACGAGGCGATGTTGCCCTGCACGTCGACTTCAAACGCGCCGAGTACGGTGAGGTCGACGTGGCCGCCGCGAATCATCGCGAAGGACTCGGCGGAGGAAAAGATCGAAGCGCCGATGCGCGCGGTCACCGTCTGTTTGCCGGCGTTGATCATGTCGGCATCAAGCGTCTCTTCAGTAGGAAACGGGCCCATGCCCAGCAGGCCGTTTTCCGATTGCAGCATCACTTCCATGCCGTCAGGGATGTAGTTGGCCACCAGGGTGGGAATGCCGATGCCGAGGTTCACGTAGAAACCGTCCTGCATTTCGCGGGCGACGCGTTGAGCCATTTGTTCGCGGGTAAGCGCCATTTCTTGAGTCCTTATTGTCAGGGCCAGAGGCAGATTATGTGCGGACGGTGCGCTGTTCGATGCGCTTTTCGAAGGTGCCGCAGATAATCCGGTCGACGTAGATGCCAGGGGTGTGGATCTGCGCCGGATCCAGCTCGCCCGGTTCGACGATTTCCTCGACTTCCACCACGGTGATCTTGCCGGCGGTGGCGGCCAGCGGGTTGAAGTTCTGGGCGGTGTGGCGGTAGATGACATTGCCGAAGTGGTCGGCTTTCCAGCCTTTGACGATGGCGAAGTCGCCGGTAATGGATTCTTCCATCAGGTAAGGGCGGCCGTTGAATTCACGGGTTTCCTTGCCTTCGGCCACGGGGGTGCCGACGCCGGTGGCGGTGAAGAACGCCGGAATGCCTGCGCCGCCTGCGCGCATTTTTTCCGCGAGAGTGCCCTGCGGGGTCAGCACCACTTCGATTTCGCCGCTGAGCAGTTGCTTCTCGAACAGGGCGTTTTCACCCACGTAGGACGCGATCACTTTGCTGATCTGCTTTTCTTCCAGCAGCACGCCCAGGCCGAAACCGTCGACACCGCAATTGTTGGAGACCACGGTCAGGTCACGGGTGCCCTTGCGCTTGATCTCGTTGATGAGGTTTTCCGGAATGCCGCACAGGCCAAAACCACCGGCGAGGACGGTCATGCCGTCTTCAAGGCCTGCCAGGGCTTCCTCGTAGGACGCCACGCGTTTATCGAAACCTGCCATATGCACCTCTTTTATTATGTGTGGGCCAGCCAATGAGCCGAGTGTTGCGCCGCCAGATTGATTTGTTAAGTTGTTTTTTAAGGTTGATTGATTTAGAAAACAGCATAGTCGAGCCACCGCCCGGAGCAGTCATGACCGTCAAACAGCTGCGTGCCTTCCTGGCCGTGGCGCAAAGCCTGAGTTTCGCCGCCGCGTGTGAGCGCCTGCACCTCTCCCAGTCAGCGCTCAGCCTCACCATCAAAGGGCTGGAAGAAGGCCTGGGCGGTCGTCTGTTCAGCCGCACCACGCGCAATGTGGCGCTCACCCCCGAGGGCGAATCCCTTTTGCCGCTGGCGCGCCGGTTGATTGCCGACTGGGACAATGCCGAAGACGAACTGCGTCAGCGTTTTACCTTGCAGCGCGGGCGCGTGACCGTGGCGGCGATGCCGTCGTTTGCCGGCAACCTGCTGCCGCCGATCCTGACCCTATTCCGCGCGCGTTTCCCTCAGGTGAACGTGACCGTGCATGACCTGATCAATGAGCAGGTACTGGAAATGGTCCGCGACCGCCAGGTGGAATTGGGCGTGGCGTTCGAGCCGGGTGAGGGTTCGTCATTGGCGTTTACGCCCCTGTATCTGGACCGCTTCATCGCCGTTGTGCCCGGTGATTCAGCCCTGGCGCACCACACGGCAATCGACTGGCAAACCTTGCTCGAATACCCATTCATTACCTTGCAGCGACCCTCCACGGTGCGGGTGATGCTGGAAGAACATTTGGGTGCCTTGCAGATGAAGCTGCCGGTGGCGTTGGAAAGCCATCAACTGGCGACGGTGGGCAAGATGGTTGCCAGTGGCCTGGGCGTGAGCGCTGTGCCTGCGTTATGCAGAGGGCAGATGGAGGAGGCGGGCGCGCGGTGCATCACCTTGACCGGTCCGGTGATCGAACGGCCGATTGGCGTGCTGACCAAACCGGGGCATGAGTTGTCGGCGGCGGCGCAAGTGCTGTTTGATATCTTTCGGGATGAGGCGCGGAGGGGAAGTTTTCCAACTTTCTGAATGACTGCGCAGTCACTTCAGGAAGCAGGCAAACCTGCTCCCTGAAGTTGCACTTGGCTAGTAGTAACGATCGATTACTTTAACTTGCGAGCTGTCTTTGAAAGAGGCCCAGGCATTGTTGATCGTGTCGAATACCTGCTCGATAAAGTTGCGATCGGCGGCTGCTTTCTTGCCGACATAACCCTGGCCGCGGCGGTACATCTTCAGGCGCGCCGCCAGCTCCCGGTGGCTGCGGTCGAAGTCGGCTTCTTCGGAGTGGGGCGCCAGGCAGTCAATTTTTACTTCGCCCGACTTCTCCACCCACAGGATATGGTCGTCCAGTGTGTCTTTTTGCGCGGCGAACATTTCAGCCAATTCATCGATAGTGGGTTGGTTGTTCAGATTCATGTGTAAGCCCCTTGACCAGTTGGTGATCTATCCGTTAATTCCGTTAAAACTGCTTAGTTGTCTCCGGCTCTGAAAACCGGGCGCCAGTGACGGTCTGCCAAATACGGGCAGGGTCTTGAAACTGATGCATGTAGTCTTGTTGATGAACTGCTACGCAATGCATTCATAACGAAGACAGGCAGCATTTGAGCGCCTGTACCCAACCCTCGAGGGGCAGGTCAGCTTCATCAATCTGCCTTGTGGGCAGTGCACATCCGGAAAAAACAGCTCGGCGGTCAGATGAGTGCTGTCAAAACGCGTGTTACGAACGCTCCCGATGCGGGAGACGTCTAGATCATGCAAGGACTAAAACGTCGCGTCAATGATTATGTAGTGATTATTTTTGCGCACTACATAAAATGCTTTGGTGACGGGAGAATGCGTAAAAACGTGACCTAGGCGTCATTTTGGGAGCGGCGGGTCGCTTCGGTGGCAAGCCACAAGGCCTTTTTTGGTGTGCAGTGTTTTGCTAGCTCAATCGCTCGGCAAGCAAGGGCAGCAAATGCTCACAGGACGCTGCAATCTTGACCTGCAACAGCTCATCGCCACGGGTCTTGCCCAGGTTGATGGCAATCACCGGTTTGTCCTGTTCAACCATCGCTTTGCACAGGCGAAACGCCGAATAGGCCATCAACGAAGACCCCACCACCAACAGTCCATCGGCTTGCGCCACCGCCGTCATGGCCCTGGCGGCGGTAGGCGCTGCCACATTTTCGCCAAAAAAAACCACGTCGGGCTTGAGCCGCTCGCCATTGCAGCGTGGGCATCGGGGCACCTGGAAGTGTTCTTCGAATGTGGGGTCGAGCATGGTGTCGCCGTCCGGCAACTGCACGGCATGGACCTGGGCGAGGTAGGGGTTGTCGATCTCCATCTGCCGCTGGACCCCATCGCGCGGGCTGCGCTGCTGGCAGTCCAGGCACAGCACCCGATGCAGGCTGCCATGCAGCTCAATCACATCCCGGCTGCCGGCCTGATCATGCAGGGTGTCGACATTTTGCGTGATCAGCCCGCTGATGCGCTGGCGGTGTTGCAGGGTCGCCAGTGCCAGGTGGGCCGCGTTGGGCTGAGCGATGCGCACCTTCGGCCAGCCCAGCATTGCCCGCGCCCAGTAGCGACGGCGCGCTTGGGGTGTGGCGAGAAATTCCTGGTACATCATCGGCGCCTTGCCACGGCGCACGCCTTCGCTGTCGCGGTAATCGGGGATGCCCGAGGAGGTGCTGATCCCCGCACCGGTCAGGACCAGAAAGCGCCGTTCGCTCATCCCCCGGTACAGGGTGTCGAGGTGATCGGCAAGATGTTCCAGCGTGTCGAGCATGGTTTCCCCTATTCGCCGCGAATGTACTGCTCCAGTTGCCTGATCAGGTCAGCCTGTTCGGCAATGGCTTCCTTGACCAGGTCGCCAATGGACAGCAAGCCCAGCAGCTTGCCATCTTCCACCACCGGCAAGTGACGCAGGTGACTGTCGGTCATGATGTTCATGCACTCATCGATACTCTTGTGGGGCTCAACGGTGATCACAGGAGAGCTCATGACCTGATCGACCCGTGTGGTCACCGATGAGAGCCCCTTGAGGATGAGTTTGCGCGCGTAGTCACGTTCGCTGATGATCCCCACCACCGCACCGTCCTTGACGACCGGCAAGGCGCCGACGTTTTTTTCCGACATGCGCACCAGTGCTTCGAACACGGTGTGGTCCCATTGAATGGTATGCACGTCGTGATGCTTCTGGTCCTTGGCTTTGAGCAGTTGTGCAACGGTTTTCATGGCGGCCACTCCGATATTGTTGTTGGTGAGTCAGGGTCCTACAGAATCCTAGACGGCCCACAACCGGGCAAGGTCCAAAGCGGCGTTAAACCCGTCGAAAAACGTCATTTACCGGATTTTTTCGTGATTTACCCTGCTTTGGTTGGCTTTTTCGCGCGCTTGGCGCTGCTCGCCACCTTGCGCGGGGCGCTCTTGCGTTTGTTTTTCCAGGGCGTGGCACCCCGGCCTGCCGGGCTGGCCGGGCCGGTGATGGTCATGCGCATGCCATTGCAGCGCGCCACCTGCTTGCTCATCCAGGCCGCTTGTTTGGCGACGAATTCTTCCAGGCTCATCTCGCCGCTTTGCACCATGTCCAGCGCCTGCTCCCAGATGGCGGTAGTGCCGGGGTCGGCGATGGCCCGGGGCACCGCGTCGATCAGGCTGAACGCCGCCGGCGTGGCCGACAGCGCCTTGCCATTCTTCACCAGGTAACCGCGGTCCAGCAGGCCCTGGATTATCCCGGCGCGGGTGGCTTCGGTGCCGATGCCGGTGGTGTCCTTGAGTTTTTGCTTGAGCAGCGGGTCTTGCACCAGCTTGGCGACGTTCTTCATCGCCTTGATCAGGTCGCCTTCGGTGAACGGTTTGGGCGGTTGTGTCCACAAGTCCTTGAGGTTGACCCTGGCCACCGCGTACTCCCGGCCCTGCGCCAGCGTCGGCAACGCCTGGGGCGCAGAGGTTTCGCGGCCTTTGGCGGGGGCCAGTGCTTCGGGGAGGGCGCGCTTCCAGCCCGGCTCGATCACCACCTTACCCACCGCGCGCAACGCCTGGCCGGCGCAGTCGAAATCGGCCTGGGTGCGATCGTATTCATGATTGGGCAGAAACTGCGCCAGGTAACGCGCACGAATCAACGTGTATACCGCTCGCTGCTTGCCGGCGAGTTGCCCGACATCCTTGCCGGCCCCGGTGGGAATGATGCCATGGTGGGCGCTGACCTTGGCGTCGTTCCAGGCCCGCGAGCGGCGCTGGGGGTCGATATGGGGCATCAGCTCGTTCACCGCGGCATCCGCGCGGCCCAGCGCCGCGAGAATCTTTGGTGCGTCGCTGTGCTGGCTCAGTGGCAGGTAGCCGCAGTCGCTGCGCGGGTAGGTGATGACCTTGTGCGTCTCGTAGAGGGATTGGGCGATATCCAGGGTTTCCTGGGCGCCGAGCCCGAGCTTCTTCGAGCAGATTTCCTGCAGGGTGCCCAGGTCGAAGGGCAGGGGCGCCACCTCACGCATGCGCTCGGTGCGCAGCTTCACCAGCCGGGCGCTGGCGGCCTGGGTCATCGCTTGGGCGGCGTCACGGGCGATTTGCGGGTTGAGGCAGCGGCCCTGGTCGTCACAGGCATCCTCTGCGGCACGCCACTGAGCAGTGAAGGTGATGGCGTCGTGCCGCAGGTCGACATCGATGGCCCAGTACGCCACCGGTACGAAATCGGCGATGCTGCGGTCGCGGTCCACCACCAGACGCAGGGTCGGGGTTTGTACGCGGCCGACCGGCAACACGCCCTGATAACCGGATTGACGACCCAGCAAGGTAAACAGGCGGCTCATGTTCATGCCGATCAGCCAGTCGGCGCGCGAGCGACCCAGGGCCGAGTGGTACAGGCTGAAGGTTTCGGCGCCGGGCTTGAGCGCGGCAAGGGCCTTGCGGATGGAGGCATCGTCCAGCGCCGACAGCCACAGCCGCTGGATCGGCCCGCGATAACGGCAGTGTTCCACCAGCTCACGCGCAATCATCTCGCCCTCGCGGTCGGCGTCGGTGGCAATGATCAGTTCCTGGGCTTCTCCCAGCAGACGCTTGACCGCCTTGAACTGGCTTGCAGTCTTGGGCTTGACCTGCATTTTCCATTTTTCCGGCACGATCGGCAGGTCGGCCAATACCCAGCGTTTGTATTTGGCGTCGTAGGCGTCGGGCGGAGCGGTTTCCAGCAGGTGGCCGATGCACCAGGTAACGGTGACTCCATTGCCCAGCCAGCAACCGTCGCTGCGGCGGCTGGCGCCGAGCACGGCCGCGATATCCTTGGCCTGGGAGGGTTTTTCACAGAGGTACAGCCGCATGGTCATCACATCAGCTTGGGTTGATGCCTTGCAGGATGCTTAGTCGAAGGCAATTGAGCAACCATTATCTGTATGGATGTACAGCTATTTGTGTATTCATTGCAAAACCCTGTGGGAGAGGCTTGCTCCCACAGGGATTTCCACCGATCAATCAGTTGTTATCGATGTCCACATGGCGCGTTTCCTTGAGGCAGAACAGCCCGACAATCAGGCTCACACCCGTCACCACCACCGGATACCACAACCCGTAGAAAATATCCCCGGTGTACACCACCAACGCGAACGACACCGTCGGCAGGAACCCGCCAAACCAGCCGTTACCAATGTGATAGGGCAGGGACATTGAGGTGTAGCGGATGCGCGTCGGGAACAGCTCCACCATCAGGGCCGCCAGCGGGCCGTAGCACATGGCCGCGATCAGGATGAGTGCGACGATCAGCACCACCACCATCACCTTGTTCACCTGGGCCACATCCGCCGAACTCGGGTAGCCGGCCAGGGTCACCGCGCCGCGCAGGGCGGCTTCGTCGAAGCCATCGATGCGCACGTCACCCACGCTCACCTGCACCGGGCTGCCGGCCGGTGCGGCGGCGCTGGTGTAGGGCAGGCCTTGCTTGACGAGGAAGGTCTTGACCTTGTCGCAGGGGCTGTCAAACCGCGCCTTGCCCACCGGGTCGAACTGGAACGTGCAGGTGGCCGGGTCGGCCAGTACGGTGATCGGCGCCTGTCGGCTGGCCTGGTCCATGGCCGGGTTGGTGTAGTGCGCCAGGCTCTTGAAGATCGGGAAGTACAGCACGGTGGCCAGTAGCAGGCCGAGCATCAGCACCGGCTTGCGCCCGACCTTGTCCGACAGCCAGCCAAAGAAGATAAAGAACGGCGCACCGATCACCACGCTGATGATCAGCAGCATATTGGCCAGGGCCGGGTCCATTTTCAGGAACTGGGTCAGGAAGAACAGCACATAGAACTGCGCCGCGTAGAAGGTCACCGCTTGCCCGCCGTTGATGCTGAACAGGGCGATCAGCACCACCTTGAGGTTTTCCCATTTACCGAAGGACTCGCGGATCGGCGCCTTGCTGGCCTTGCCTTCCTCTTTCATCTTCAGAAACGCTGGCGACTCATGCAGGCTCATGCGGATCCAGGTGGAAATGCCCAGCAGCACGATGGAGAACAGGAACGGTATGCGCCAGCCCCACACTTCGAATTGATCACCGGTGAAGTAACGGCAGGCCAGCACCACCAGCAGCGACAGCAGCAGGCCGAGGGTGGCGGTGGACTGGATCCAGCTGGTGTGCAGGCCGCGTTTGCCTGCTGGAGCGTGTTCGGCCACGTAAGTCGCAGCGCCGCCGTATTCGCCGCCCAGTGCCAGGCCTTGCAGCATGCGCAGCACGATCAGGATGATCGGCGCCGCGATGCCGATGCTGGCGTAGGTCGGCAACAGCCCGACGCAGAAGGTGGCGACGCCCATCAAAATGATGGTGACCAGAAACGTGTACTTGCGTCCGATCATGTCGCCCAGGCGGCCGAACACCAGCGCGCCGAACGGGCGTACCACGAACCCCGCCGCGAAGGCCATCAAGGCAAAGATGAACGCCGTGGTGTCGTTGACCCCGGCAAAGAACTGCTTGCTGATCACGGCCGCCAGGGCGCCGTAGAGGAAAAAGTCATACCACTCGAACACCGTGCCGAGGGACGAGGCGAAGATGACTTTTCTAGAGTCGTTACCGGCGCTGGCAGGCAGTGCGGCGCCGAGCGGTTGAGCATGTTCTGACATCGGGTAGTCCTCACAGTGATTATTTATTGTTGTTCCACTGTCGGCGTCAATGTTGACGCCGCTGTTCAGATTGCATGAACCCGTTCTTTCTCCGGGGCGAGGCTCCTTGTGGGCGGTGAAAGGATCAACTGCGCGGCCTTCTCGGCAATCATCAGCGTGGGTGAGCAGGTGTTGCCGGAGGTGATGCGCGGCATGATTGAGGCGTCGGCAATGCGCAGCCCCGGTACGCCGTGTACCCGCAGTTGTGCGTCGACCACGGCATCGCTGTCGCTGCCCATGCGGCAGGTGCCCACCGGGTGGAAGATCGTCGTGCCGATACGGGCGGCGGCTTCGTGCAGTTGTTCTTCGGTCTGCAACGCCTCGCCGGGCAGGTATTCCACCGGTTTGAACTGGCTCAGCGCCGGTGCGGCCACGATGCGTCGGGTCAGGCGAATGGCGTCGGCGGCCACGCGCAGGTCTTCGGGATGGCTCAGGTAATTGGGCTGGATCAGCGGCGCATCTGCCGGGTTGGCCGAGCGAATATCGATACGCCCGCGGCTCTGCGGGCGCAGGTCGCACACCGATGCGGTAAACGCCGGGAATGCGTGCAGCGGTTCGCCGAAACGCTCCAGGGACAGCGGCTGCACGTGGTATTCAAGATTGGCCGAGGCCTGTTCCGGCCCCGAGCGGGCAAACGCGCCGAGCTGGCTGGGCGCCATCGACAGCGGGCCAGTGCGGTCATACAGGTATTGCAGGCCCATGCCCATCTTGCCCCACACGGTGCCGGCGATCTGGTTAAGCGTGCGGGCGTTTTCCAGTTTGTAGATCAGCCGCAGTTGCAGGTGGTCCTGCAGATTGCCGCCGACGCCCGGCAATTCGTGCAGCACCTCGATGCCCAACGGCTTGAGCACGCTGGAGGGGCCAATGCCCGAACGCTGCAGGATGCCCGGCGAGCCCACGGCACCTGCGCACAACACGATTTCCTTGTGCGCTTTCCAGGTCATCTGCTGGCCATGTTGACGGCCGACCACCGCTGATGCACGGCCGTTTTCCAGCACCACGCGGTCGACTTCCACGTCGGTCAACACGGTGAGGTTGGGCCGCTGGCGGACGGGTTTGAGAAACGCCTTGGCCGCGTTCCAGCGCACCCCGGCTTTCTGGTTGACCTGGAAATAACCGCAGCCTTCGTTATCGCCCTGGTTGAAATCACTGACCGAGGCAATGCCGCTTTGCGCTGCTGCTTCGCGAAAGGCATCGAGGATCGGCCAGTGCAAGCGCTGCTGCTCGACGCGCCATTCGCCGCCGTCACTGTGGAATTCCGAGCCACCGGCAAAATGGTTTTCGCTGTGCTTGAACAGCGGCAGCACGTCTTTCCAGGCCCAGCCGGGATTGCCGGCGGCCGCCCAACCGTCGTAGTCCCGGCCTTGGCCGCGCATATAGATCATGCCGTTGATCGACGAGCAGCCGCCCAGCACCTTGCCCCGTGGGTAACTCAGCGCACGGCCTTGCAGGCCTGCCTGGGCTTCGGTCTTGAAACACCAGTCGGTGCGCGGGTTGCCGATGCAGAACAGGTAGCCGACGGGAATGTGGATCCAGGGGTAGTTGTCGCGGCCACCGGCTTCCAGCAGCAGGACGCGGTGGGCGGGGTTGGCGGACAGTCGATTGGCCAGCAGGCAGCCTGCGGGGCCGGCACCGACCACCACGTAATCGTATTGCGCGGTAGCAAGAGGCATTTGAGGTCTCGCTTGTTTTTCTTATTGGTTTCATCCTAGTTGTTAGTTTTCGTCTTAAAAATGTTAGTTTTTGCCCAGCTGCTGTGCGTTTTTAAACAGCGCTGCCCAGGGCCACGCAATGGAGGCGACATGTTCGACTGGAATGACCTGCGGTTTTTTCTTGAATTACAGCGCAGCGGTCGCCTGCTCACCGCCGCGCAGCGCCTGAAAACCACGCACGCCACGGTGGCCCGGCATATCGAAGCGATTGAAAAGAGCCTCGGCACCGCATTGTTTGTGCAGCATGCCCAGGGCTATGAACTGACGCCCTCCGGCGAAGCGCTGCTCAAGCACGCCGAAGCCATGGAAAACCTTGCCTTGCTGGCCGAAGACGAACTCACCCACTCTGCCGCGCCCCTGGGCAAGATTCGCCTGGGCGTGGCGGAAGGGTTGGGCGTGATGTTCCTGGCCGGGCGCATGGGCGGCCTGTTCGAGCGTTATCCCGGCCTGGAAGTGGAGCTGGTGGCGGTGCCGCGCTTCGTCAGCATCCTCAACCGCGAGGCGGAAATCAGCATCCACCTGGAGCGTCCCAGCGTCGACCAACTGGTCACCCGCAAACTCACCGACTACCGCCTGGCGCTCTACGCCAGCCGTGCCTACCTGGACCGCCACCCGCCGATTGAAAAGCGCGAAGACCTCGCGGCCCATGCCTGGATCGATTACGTCGACGACCTGCTGTTCAGCCAGGAGCTCAAATTTCTCAGCAGCTTCTGCCGCACCCCCAAAGTGGTATTCCATAGCACCAGCGTCATCGCCCAGCATCAAGCGGCGCGCTCCGGCTTGGGGATCGCCGTACTGCCATGCTTCATGGCCGCCGGCGACCCGGACCTGATCGCGTTGCTGCCGGAAGAGGGTATTCAGCGCAGCTACTGGATCAGCTCGCGCCGTGAACTGCATAAATCGGTGCGGCTGCGAGTGTTGTGGGATTACGTGGTGGAGCTGTGCGCACGGGAGCAAGCGCTGTTGCTCGGCGCGCCCACCTGACGAAACCGGGTAAAAAGGTGGGAGGCGTGGCGCTGTCGTGCAGCCAGTTGCAGCCTCTGTGGCGAGCGGGCTTCTTGTGGCGAGCGGGCTTGCCCCGCGTTGGGGTGCGAAGCGCCCCCAATCCAGCAAAACGCGGTGTACCTGATACGGCTCAGCGTCTGGTTTTGGGGCTGCGGCGCAGCCCAACGCAGGACAAGCCTGCTCGCCACAAGTCTGTAATCGCCTGAAAAGGTGATTTTCGTCCCTGAAGAACAACGCCAGGTTCAGAGAAACCAGCGATACTCCCGCGCATTAATCTCCTGCTGAAACGCCAGGTGGTCCTGGCGTTTGTTCTCGCAATACACGTCAACAAACTCCGCGCCCAGTGTGTCGCGCACGACCGTGTGGTGCTGCATGGCGCGGACGGCGTCGAGCATTTCCACGGGGAAGTCGGTGCCGCTGCTGCGGTCGTCGTTCAGCGGGGCGATGGGCTCTTGTCGGGTTTCAAGCCCGTGTTCGAGGCCGGCCAGGATCGCCGCCAGCACCAGGTAGGGGTTGGCGTCGGCGCTGGCCAGGCGGTGTTCGATGCGCAGGTTGCGCGGGTCGGACTCGGGGATGCGCACGCACGCGTCGCGGTCTTCGAAGCCCCAGCTGGCGCGGGTGGCGGCGTTGACCGTGCCGCCCAGGCGGCGCAAGGCGTTGTGGTGGGGGGCGAAGATCGGCATGCAATGGGGCAGCAATTGCAGACAGCCGGCCACCGCGTGGCGCAGCGGCTGCTGCTGGTGCGCGGCCAGCAGGTTGTTGCCCGCCCCGTCGTACAGGCTGACGTGCACGTGCATGCCGCTGCCGGGAAATTGCAGGTAGGGCTTGGCCATGAAGCTGGCGCGGTAGCCATGCTTGAGCGCCACGCCGCGTGTGCTGCGGCAGAACAGGGCGGCCCAGTCGGCGGCGCGCAGGGCGTCGGCCGAATGGCCGAAATTGATCTCGAACTGGCCGGGGCCGATCTCGGCAGTGATTACGGTACTGTCGATGCCCTGGTCCCTGGCGGTTTGCGCCATGTCGTCGAGCACGACGCTGAATCGCGACAGCCGTTCGATATGCAGGTTGGGCTGGTCGTCGGCGTCATCGCTCAGCGGGTCGCGGGGGAATTGCGGCAGGCCGTTGGCGAGCTTTTTATCGAACAGGTAAAACTCCAGCTCGAACGCCACCACCGGGTGAATGCCCTTGTGCTGCAAGCGCTGCAACACCCTGGCCAGCACCTCGCGGGGTTCGAACTCGATGGGCGCGTCGGTGCCGTCGGAGGTGATCAGCATCTGCCCCAATGGCTGCGACTCCCAGCTCACCGGCTTGAGCGTGCCCGGCACCAGGCGGCGATTGGCATCCGGGTCGCCGTCGTTGAAACAGTAATCGCCGATCTTGAACAGCCCGCCCTGAACCCCCAGCAGTACGGCGTTCTGAGGCAGTTTCAGGGGGCTGCCGGCGGCGACTTTTTCGAGCATCTCCACCGGGTAGCGCTTGCCGTAGAAATGCCCGGGTATGTCCAGAGCGATCAAGTCGACATAGCGCACATCGGGGTGCGTCTGGCGAAACGCGCGGACTTCGGCCAGCAACGCGCAGGATGGGGTTTTCACAGGGGTTGCTCCTAGTTGTACACCCACAGCACGCGGGCAGGCACATCGGTAAGGTTGGCGTAGCGACAGTGGGCGAAACTGGCCAGATGGAAACTGTCGCCCGGGCCGAGGGTGACGCTGTCGACCTCGCCCTCGACCCACAGCGTCAACTCGCCTTCGAGCACGAAGCCGGCCTGCTCGGCGCGGTCGCTCATGCTCTGTTCACCACTGTTGGCGCCGGGCGCCAGCAGGCTGT
The DNA here is from genome assembly GCF_001439805.1 of Pseudomonas trivialis. Lineage (GTDB taxonomy): Bacteria > Pseudomonadota > Gammaproteobacteria > Pseudomonadales > Pseudomonadaceae > Aquipseudomonas > Aquipseudomonas trivialis. The sequence goes on from NZ_JYLK01000011.1 coordinate 145,986, forward strand.
CGAGCAGGGAGAAGGCGCCGTTCATGCTCGGCGAGACGAGGATGTCGGTGATGCCATTGGCGTAATACACCGTGCGCCGCTCATTGGGACGCGTGACCCAATCCACCGCCTTGGGCTTGGGCAGGCTGTAGAAATAGGTGGTGGGCACGTCAAGGGCGTGGCTGATGGCGGTGAGGTCCGCCACGGTCGGGCGCGACAGGCCGCGTTCCACCTGGGACACAAAGCCCACGGAACGCTCGATCTTTTGCGCCAGCTGCGCGAGGGTGAGTTTCTTGTGCTTGCGCAGGTCGTGGATCAGGGCGGCGAGGGTGGCGAGTTCTTCTTGCTGGTTCATGAAATTAATGTCGATAAATTTCATGAAAAATTACAGGATAAATTTCATATGGGCAACCAGTGCCAAGGATCTATGCCGAACCGTGGCGAGCGGGCTTGCCCCGCGTTGGGGTGCGAAGCGCCCCCAATCAAGGAAAACGCGGTGCCTGGTCTTGGGGGCTGCTGCGCAGCCCAACGCGGGGCAAGCCCGCTCGCCACAACAAGCCCGCTCGCCACAGGGAGTTTGCGTTTAACTGAACGGCATCAGGGCAAGCCCGCGTGTCACAAAAACATGGCCTGAATGATTCCGCGCGGCTGAGGTCCGAATCTGGGTACGCGTCATTAATTGAAGGAGCACCCATGAAGTCCAGATCCCTAGCTGCCTGCGTTCTCGTTGCTGCAAGCCTGTCCACCGCCAGCTTTGTGGCCCAGGCCGGTGATACCCCCCAGGAAACCGTGCAGCCTTCCAACATCAATGCCCGTGACTTGAAAGAGGGCGACCGCGCGCCGGATATTCTGATGCGCGAGGAGTCGGCGGTAAAAGACTGGAAAAAACGTGGCCTCAAGGACCCAGGTGAAAACAACCAGTGGGCTAAGGCGGCCGACAAGTACGTGCTGCTCAAGACCACCAACGGCACCATTCTTGAGATCACCCCGGCGAAGAAATAATCGCGCGCAGCGTTCTGGATCAAGGTAACCGGCCGCAAGGGTCGCGTTACCTTCCTGCAGATGGGGGAGTTTATCGTTGGGAGAAGGTGTGCTGTTTTATCGGGGCGTGATGGAAGGCCAATCATCCAGCGTGAGCTTGCCCACGGTGTTGCTTTGCAGTTCGTAGCGCAACTCTTCAACCATTCTGGTCACTTCCTCCGGGGTGTGCAGCCGGTTGGTGGTAATCCCGGTGACGACCAGGTCCACCCGGCCGGTCTCGGCGTCGTAGACCTTGAGGGTCAGTGACGCATCCCGGCACAGGGTGAACTCGCAGGTTAACGGCAACAGGCCTTCCTCGATGCAATTGCGCAATTGAGAGACGGTGAGCATGCAGTTTCCTTCAGGGCATTCAATGCGGTCCCTCCAAGGTTATTGATCGCTCCCCCGCGCCAGAAGGCGAATTCGCACTAGAGGCACTAGTGCATTTGCATGCCTAAGGCTTGTTTTTCAGGCGCAGTTCTCCGGCAAACAGCCCGCGTTCACGGGCCCAGACGATCGCTGCGCTGCGGCTGTGCACCCCCAGTTTGGAATACACCGTGGCCACATGATTACGCACCGTATTGGGCGCCAGCTTCAGGCGCGAGGCGATTTCCTTGTCGGCCAGGCCTTCGCAGATCAGCCCCAGCACATCGCGTTCGCGCGCAGTCAGGTCGGTGAAGGCCACGTTCGGCAGGTTGGGGCTGTTGACGCTCTTGGCGTTGGCCAGCTTCTCGATCAGGGTCTGGCTGAACCATGAGGCGTCCTGCATCACTTCTTCGATGGCCGCCACCAGCTCCAGCTCAGAGCGTTTGCGTTCGGTGATGTTCATCAATACCAGCAGGTAGCAAGGCACGTTTTCGATGCTCACAGTGTCGGCTGACACCACGCAGTCGATCACTTCGTTGCCCTTTTTGCGCACTTTCAACTCCTGCCCGTCGAGGTTGCCGACTTTTTCCAGGGTGGTGAACAGCTGCGCGCCGGCCGAGGCACTGTCGATAAAGTTGATGTCTTCGATGGCCTTGCCGATCAGCTCTTCGCTGATGTAGCCGGTGATGTTCATAAAGGCTTCGTTGACGTCCACCACCTGGCGGTTGGCGGCATTGCACACCAGCGTCGGCACGGGCGTGAGGCGGAAGGATTTGGCGAAGCGCTCCTCGCTCTGGCGCAGGGCGATTTCCGCCTTGCGCCGTGGCTCCAGGTCCATGAAGGAAAACAGCATGCAGTCTTCCTCGTTCATGTCCAGCGGCTGCCCGGCGACAATCACCAGTTTGCTGCCACCTTCGGGCAGTCTGAGTTCGGCCTGCATCTGCGGGATGGTATTGCCTTCACCCAGGCGCTGGATGGCCAGGTCCTTGCGCTCGGCCTGTTCCAATACGTCCAGCTCATACACGGACTTGCCGATGACCTGATCGCGGTTATAGCCGGTCATTTCCAAAAAGCCCTGGTTGACCTTGATGTAGCGCAGATCACTCAGGCGGCAGATCACCGCGGGCGCCGGGTTGGCGTTGAAGGTTTTTTCGAAGCGCTGCTCGGCGCTGGCCCACTCGGTGGCGTCGCTGAGAATCAGCACCAGCAATTCCGGCTCACCCTTGGCATCGGTGATCACCAGACTGCGCAGGCGGTGCACCCAGGTTTTGTCCGGGTCGGCGGTGGACGTGACTTCGACCACCACGTCGCTGAACTCATCGCCGGCGGCGGCGCGGGCAAGAGGGTAGCTGTCCGCTTGCAGCGGGTGGTTGTTCCGATAGCGCAGAGCGAAGCGTTCGGCGTATTGCTGGCCGTCGCCACCGAGGCCCATCACATCGCCAACGCCGTGCATGGCCAGCGCGGCTTCGTTGGCCCAGAGGATGGTCTGGTCGACCTCGGCCAGGATCACGCCATCGGATAAACCCGAGATGATCTGCTGCAATTGGCGGCGGTTGGTTTCTTTGGCAAGAACGTCCTGTGTCATGGGCTCTCCGGTCTTTAAGTGCATGAAACTACGACAGGGGAGGTTCGCGAACGTGCAGAAAAAATGAGCCCATTGAGGTGCGAATGCACCAATCGATCTAGTGCAGATGGGCCAGGACTGAACGTATGTCGTTTCGCCACACTCACAACATCAAGGCACTTTGCCTTGCTCCTATAACTTGTGAAGGACCTCTTGTATGACCCCTGTCTATGAAACCAACCGCTCGTTGTTTCGCGTGTCCTGGAGCTCGGTATTGGCCGGTAGTGCAATTGCACTGGTGACCTATCTGGTCTTGAGCGTGCTCGGCACTGCAATCGGCGCCAGCGCCGTCAACCCGATGGAAGCGGGTAACCCGCTGAGTGGTTTCGGCACCGGTGCCGGGATCTGGCTGTTTGTTTCGACGCTGGTGGCAATCGCCGTCGGTGCATTCGTGGCCGGGCGTACTGCGCCGGATCGCGGCGGTCTGCACGGCGTGCTGACCTGGACCCTGACCACCCTGTTCACCACCTGGCTGCTGGCCGGCCTGGCCTCAAGCGTGGTCGGCACCGCCGGCAATGTGGTGGGCAAAGGCCTGTCGGCTGCCGGCAGCGGTATCGCCGCCGCCGCACCGGGCATCGGCGACAGCATCAAGCAGCAATTGAACGAGCAGGGCATCCAGCTGGACTGGAACAGCCTGCAAGGTCAACTCGACACCTTGCTCAAGCAAACCGGCAAGCCTGAGTTGGACCCGTCCAACGTCGAGCAGAAAACCGATCAGGCTGCCGCTGATGGCAAGCAGTCGGCAACCGATGCTGCGAACAATCCTGCCCAGGCCAGCGATGAGTTGAAGCAGTGGTTCGAACGCGTCAAGGCTTCGGGCGAACCGGCGCTGAACGCTGCCGATAAGGAAGCACTGGTCAATATCGTTGCTGCGCGTACTGGCAAGAGCAAGGCAGAAGCTACCCAGATCGTCGACAACTATGCCCAGGCTTATCAGCAAGCCATGCAGAAGGTTGAAGAACTCAAGCAGCAAGCCGAGCAGAAAGCCCGCGAAGCCGGTGAAGTGGCCGCCAAGCAACTGTCGCGCGCTGCCTGGAGCACCTTGGCCATGTTGTTGCTGGGCGCGGCCTTGAGCTTCTTCGTAGGCCGTTTCGCACTGACCAGCCGTCGCGTGCCACTGGCCTGATTCAAGCCAGCGCTCGCGCCACGGTTGTGGCGCAGGCGCTGGAGACGCGATGAGCAGTCGGCATCGGCGTCAATGAGTGCGTAAAATGGGCGCCTTTCGCATATCACGCAAAGGTGCCCCTTGAGCGCAGGCAAAGCTGTCGGACTGTTGGTCCTCACTTCCCTACTGGCCGCGTGCGGCACCTCGCCGCCGCGCAGTCCCAACGACCTGTGTGCCATCTTCCGCGAAAAGGACGACTGGTACGACGCCGCGAAGGTCACGCAAAAGCGCTGGGGCGTGCCCATCGAAGTACCGTTCGCCATCATGTATCAGGAGTCGGGCTTTCGCCACGACGCCAGGACCCCGCGCAAATACCTGCTATGGATCATCCCCTGGGGCCGCGTCTCCACTGCGTCCGGCTACGCCCAGGCCAAGGATGAAGTGTGGAACGACTACCGCAAAAGCACCGGTCGCAGCGGCGCCGATCGTGAGGACTTCGACGATGCCATCGACTTCGTCGGCTGGTACATGGACAAGACCTACACCATCAACGGTGTCTACAAATACGACGCCTACGGCCAATACCTGAACTACCACGAAGGCTGGGGCGGTTATCGCCAGCGCACCTACGCCGGCAAACCCTGGCTGCTGCCGGTGGCGGGCAAGGTGCAGGCGCGTTCGCAGATGTATGCGCGCCAGTATGCCGGTTGCAAGGATGATCTGGGGCGGGGCTGGTGGAGCCGGTTCTGGCGGTGGTTGTAGGGTGATCACCTGATTGTTCCCGGTGCTGGCGCACTAGTCACCGTATTCGTCAATAAGGCCGCTATGAACAAAGACTCACTGCAGATCATCGACACGCGAACGGGCACCGGCAAAGCCGTGGTCAAGGGCGCGCTGATCACCACTCAATACACCGGCACCCTGGAAGACGGCACGGTGTTCGATTCGTCCTGGGAGCGGGGCAAGCCGTTCCAGTGCGTGATCGGCACCTGGCATATGGCGAGCGGTCGATGGGCGCGCACATCAAGCCCAACAGCAACCTGCGCTTTGAGATCGAGTTGCTGGAAGTGTTGACGCGCGAGGATTGAGGTCAGTGTTATGGCTGTGATTGCGGTTGTGGCGAGCAGGCTTGCCCCGCGTTGGGCTGCGCAGCAGCCCCAAATCCAGCCGATGCGCAGTATCCCGTTCTGGAAGGGGGGCTTGCCCCCCCCAACGCGGGGCAAGCCCGCTCGCCACAGAGGTCTCCGGTTGCTGCCGGATTCGGTGGTGCTGTCTTTACATTTCGTTTAACCAGCCCACCAGCGCACTACCAGAAGCGTACTCAGTGCCATTGAAATCACATTGCCAATATAGGGATGAAAATGTGCCGGCAATCGCGCCGCTATCGCACAGGCCAATGGGGGTGCGATCAGCGCACCCAACAGCGCGCTTGAGCCCACGACCATCCAGCTGCCACCAAGGCTCAACACGGCGGCAGGCACGACCGATACCAGCGGCACATACGTGGGGAACCAGCCGCGCTTGATCCACTGTTGCCTCCAGATCAGCACACCCAACGCCGATGTCAGGGCTTGTGCGCCAAGCAGTGGCAGGACCAGGCCTGAGCCATAGGCCGGGCTGGCGGGGTTCAGTGCATAGGCCAGCAAAACGCCTGCAATCAGCCCGAGGCTGGCCCATTCATTGCCAAAAAACGGCGCTTCGGAAAAGTCCGCCAACACCCTGCGCGCGCTCCAGACTACGCCGTAGGTGGGCGGTTTGACAGGGGCTGGCCGGGTGGGCGCGAGGTAATCCGAGCGCACCAACGAGGGCACGTGACGGCAGAGTACAAAGGCCACGACGCTGCCCAGCGCCATGCCCAGCACGTTGCCGATCACCACGGGCAGGCCCAGCGGCACGCACACGAAGTTCACGATCAACAGGCACATCGGCGTTACCAGTAATGCGCCCAGTACCGCCCCATTGATCGCCACTTTCCAGCCGCCGCCGAACATCAGCACCATGGCGGCTGGTAATGACACAAACGCTGCGAATGTCGGTTGCCATGTCTGCGCAGTGACGCTCCAGCCCCAGAGCAGATTGCTCAGCAGCAGCCCGAGCAGTGAGCTGGTCACCAGCCAGGGCCATACTCCGCTGCCGTAGCAAATCGAAAAGCCTTGCCAGGCCTTATTGCGCGTACTTGCCCACCAGGCCAGGTACGCACCGGCCAGCAGGCCAAGGGAGGCCAGTTCATGCTTGTAGAAAGCGACTTCACTGATGTCTCCCAGTACCCAGCGGAGCCAGGCAATGGGATGGGGAAGGCTTTGCGTCATGTCGCTGTAGCCTGGCCAGGAGCCGCCGTGGCGGATGGCAATCCACAGCACCAGCAATGCACTGATGAGAAACAGGCTGAGCGCCACTGTGTCGGCCCTTGAGCGCGCCGCCTTGGACTTGCTTGATAACATCTCCATGCTGTGCCCTCCGATCAGCGTGGAAGGGCAGGGTGTTGGGCATACCCGAGCATCTGATCGTAGAGATCGCAGCGTCGGTCGCGCTGCAGGTCATTGAGGCTGTTCCAGATCGGCGCGCTGCGGGCGCTGGTGATGTCGATGTCGGCAAACAGTATTTCCTGGCGATTGGCCGAGGCGATGGTACCGATAGGCCAGCCATTGGTGCCGGCAATCAGCGAGCAGCCGAGGTAACGGGCGTCGCGCTCTTCGCCAATGCGACTGGCGGCCGCGATAAACACGTTATTGACATGGGCGGCCGTCATCGTCAGGTAGGACGCCATGCATTTGCCCGCCTCATCGAACAGCGGCGGCGGAGTCCACACCCAGTTGTTCAGGCTGCAAATGATATCGGCGCCTTGCTGGCTTAGAATCCGCGGCACTTCCGGAAACCAGATGTCCCAGCAGATCAGCAAACCGATGCGTCCGATGGGCGTTTCAAAAACGGGAAAACCCGTGTCGCCCGGGGTGAACCACAGCTTTTCCCTGTTCCATAAATGGGCTTTGCGGTATTTACCGATGAACCCATCCGGGCCAAGCAGCACTGCCGTATTGAACAGCTGCGTACCGTCTATTTCGCTCAACCCAGCGACCAGATACACCTGATGTCGGCTGGCAAAATCCATCCAGGCCCTGACACTGGCTCCCTCCGGGACTGCCTCGGCGTGATCGAACGCGTCCTGGCGACTGGTGAAGTAATAGCCACAATTGGACAGCTCTGGCAGCACGATCAGGTTGGCGCCGCCGTTCGCGGCTTCGGTGGCCAGGGTCAGGGTCTGACGCAGGTTGTTGGCGCGGTTGGCGGTGCCGACCTGGGGGTCAAGCTGAATCACGGCTACGCGGGCGGGGCTTGCTGCTTCGGTCATGAGTGTCGCCTCTTGTTTTTATACAGCCGGAATGGCTGGGCGTTTATAAGAGGCGACAATGTGTTTATATAAAAGTCAGATAATTCCTATTGAGTTGTGGCCTGTTTCTTTCGATTCAACGCTCAACCCGATACTCTGGATAATCGCGCAGGGTAAAGCCACCGTTGAAGGATGCCTGTGTCTTTGCGCAGATGTTGATCACGGTATCTATTGCTCCCCTGAAGCACGGCTCCGTCCAGCCAGCGTCAACCGAAAACGACTCGCCGCATAGGTAAAGCCCTGAAGCATGTGAGTAATCCCTGTTGTACTTCATCAGGCTTACCGCATCGTAGTAAGTGCCCGCGCGATAAAGTTTTGCGCAGCCCAGTGAGTTTTTGTCATTCATCCATCGTTGAACGACAGCCTGTTCGCGCGCTATATAGGGCGAGATCTTCTGATTTATGTTGGTCGATTTCAGAAGAATTCTGTCCAGCTCATCTATGCATTTTTCGACCAGCTCTTCATCGCTGAAGAACACCAGTTTCGTGGCGTCATCTTCCCAGGTGTAGCTGAGTAGAATGCAGTCGTACGTGTGGTTGTTGTTATAGCGGTAAGTGTATACGTCGTGTATCAGGCTGTCCGTTACGATGGTTTGCGGGATCGTCGTGTTATGCGAGAGAAACGATTTTTTTAGCGGCGCATAAACCTTGCAGCTGGTTTCCCAGTGGGCCGTTTTGTAGGCTGATACTATTTCGAAGGGAAGCATTTTCTGATCGAAATTTTCGAGTGATATCTGCGTTTCTATTAGCCAGGAGGGTAGGGTCATGACGACGGAGTCAGCGTCGATAAACTCTTTTTTTGCCCCCTCTGGATCGGCGCTGTTCCAATCGTAGTAAACCCGTATTTTTCCGCTGTTCAACTTTTTTAGTTTTGTTACTGAGCGACTGGTCAGTAACCCGTGCCGATGCCCAACCAAATGTTCGTATAGCGATTGCCGGGTCTCGTCAGGCTTTATGAATAGCAGTGACTCTGCCAAAGAACCAAGGCCGATGTAACTGGGTTTGCTGAACGGCAGGCCTCTTGAATCGAGGGTCTCCAGGGCATTCAAGTAGGGTGAATCTTTCGGTGTGCCGTCTTCATTCACGCGGCCATGGATCAACTGTAAATGACTGCTGAAACCGAATATTGCGGTGCGAAGTGGATAAAGCGAACAGACGTCGTAAAACGCTCCCCAACTACCATCACCAATACCTATGGCATAAAAAATTGCCGACTCCTGAGCGTTCATGCCCATCCCGCCAAAATTGCCGGGGTCATCGTGTGTCCATGTATCGATGGCGGGCATTTTCACCAAATCCCTGAATGAAATACCTTCATATTTTTTGACAATGGCTGCCCACATGTCATCCCAGCGTTCAGCGCCATAATGCTCGGACACTTTTAATGTCATGCGTTCAGCGAATATTTTCCATTTCGCAAAAACCGTGCTTAAGGCTGTTCCGGGAGGCGGTGTTTTTCCATCGGTGTTCTTCCATACAAGCAGGGTCGGCTCGTCATTTCCCTCTACGCTGCCTTCCCTGAGGTAGATGCCCGTTGATCGAACTGTAGGGCTGCCCGGATTGGGGAAGTCTGAATGCACTAATTCGAATGCATCAGCGTAATAGGCCATGAGCGAGCGGCCCTCTTTAGGGTGTTCAGCTGATGTGTTGAAGAATGGCATTCTCATTGCCCCCATTTCAAAAGGGGGGCGACCATAGGTGCGCGTGTTGTTTTTCCCAAAGGCGGTGAGGTGTCTGCCGCCGATGCGCTGCGACTTTTCAATCAGCGTGATATTTTTAAAGCCGCATCGATGCAATTCGCGTGCGGTTGTCAGGCCGGTGATGCCTGCACCAATGATGCAGATTTTATGGTGGGTATCCGTTGCTTGAGCAACACCGTTTTCCTGTTCCACCAGCGTGCGGTAGTCAAAGCATAAATCCGGCGGGCCTGGGAATGTTGCTTGCCACTTGTTATCTGCTGAGCGTTTTTTTCGAGGGGACTGCGAGGCGATGTCTGCCGGGTAATTGAAGTTGGAGCCGATGGTCATCCTGATATTCCCTGTTCAGTTTTGAGTAGCTGCTGACAGGGTGAACGCGGGTGCTGATAGACGGGAATAAGCCGGGAGTGATTGTTGGATAGGGAATATCGTGTTCTCGCGTAGGTGTCGCCAATGTTTGAGGCTATTGAGGCTGCTTGGGATCCTCTCGGAAACCTCCCACATTTGATCTTCGGTGGCGCCGGGAAACGGTTTCCTGAACCCACCCTGAAGAATTTTCGTATTCACCATTTCGACACTTTCCCACGGTTTACTCTGCCGGCACCGGGGCGTAAGCTTCGCGCGTTTTCATCAATAGCGGAGACCCTCAGTGGGTACTTGTTCGAGCGACAGTTGTCGGCCGGTCTCGGTAACCGGCACGTACTTGGCAAGGTAACGCGCATTCTTTTCGATGCCGTTGTCTCGCCAGAAAAGCGAGAAGCGGCATCCCGGTAGCGGCCAGTCCTGGCCCTGCCTCGATCCTCTCTCATCGACGCTGACCAGCCACCCGATTACCTCGGGAGGCTACGGACGCGCCTGCCTGTAACGGCAGGCGGGCCAAATCTGTCTGTGCCTGTGAAACGGGCGCGGTGCAGAGGGCAGTACCTGCACGACGGGTTTTTACCTCGCGCAGGAGTAACACCATGAAACTCACGCTGCTCAAAGAGTTCTTCGCAGGCTTTCTGCGGACCCGCCATATCGCCCGGCATTTTCGCCGCCTGGCCATGCTCGAAACCGTGACCGACGCCAGCGTCAGCCGTGAAGTGCCGCCGACGTTGGCGCAAACCCTGGTGGCCGCCGCCAACAGTAATGCCGGGCAATTGCTCGGCACGCTGGGCAGCCATGCCGAGGGCCTGAGCACCCAGGACGCCGACGCCCTGCGCGTGCAGTACGGCCTCAATGAAGTTGAGCATGAGCAGCCGCTGCCATGGTGGGTGCACCTGTGGCACTGCTACAAGAACCCGTTCAACCTGCTGCTGACCCTGCTGGCAGTGATCTCGTGGCTGACCGAGGACATGAAAGCCGCCACGGTGATTTTCTCCATGGTGGTGCTCTCGACCCTGCTGCGCTTCTGGCAGGAAGCCAAGTCGAACAAGGCTGCCGATGCGCTGAAAGCGATGGTGAGCAATACTGCGACCGTGCTGCGCCGAGACGCCCCCAAGCGCATTGAACTGCCGATCAAGCAACTGGTGCCGGGCGATCTGATTGTGTTGTCGGCCGGCGACATGATCCCGGCGGACTGCCGCGTGCTCACGGCCAAGGACCTGTTCGTCAGCCAGGCGGCCATGACGGGTGAATCGATGCCGGTGGAGAAATTCGTGCAGCAGCAGGACGCCGCCACGCGCAACCCGCTGGACCTGGAAAACATCCTGTTCATGGGCACCAACGTGGTGTCCGGCGCTGCCACCGCAGTGATCCTGGCCACCGGCAACAGCACCTATTTCGGCGCGCTGGCCCAACGCGTGACGGCCACCGACCGCGCCACCACCTCGTTCCAGCATGGCGTGAACAAGGTCAGCTGGCTGCTGATCCGCTTCATGTTCGTGATGGCGCCGGCGGTGCTGTTCATCAATGGTTTTACCAAGGGCGACTGGACCGAAGCGCTATTGTTTGCGCTGTCGATTGCCGTGGGCCTGACCCCGGAAATGCTGCCGATGATCGTCACCTCCACCCTGGCCAAGGGGGCGGTGTTTCTGTCGCGCAAAAAGGTCATCGTCAAGCGCCTGGACGCGATCCAGAACTTCGGCGCCATGGACGTGCTGTGCACCGACAAGACCGGCACGCTGACCCAGGACAAGATTTTCCTGGCGCGCCATGTCGACGTGTGGGGCCAGGATTCGGACGACGTACTGGAAATGGCCTACCTCAACAGCTACTACCAGACCGGCCTGAAAAACCTGCTGGACGTGGCGGTGCTGGAGCACGTCGACGTGCACCGTGAGTTGAACGTGGGCACGGCCTTCCACAAGGTCGATGAGATTCCGTTCGACTTCAATCGCCGACGCATGTCGGTGGTGGTCGCCGAGCAAGGCTTGCCGCACCTGTTGATCTGCAAGGGCGCCGTGGAAGAAATCCTGTCGGTGTGCACCAGCGTGCGTCACGGTGACGTCAACGAGGAGCTGACCGACGAGTTGCTGGCGCGTATTCGCCAGGTCACTGCAGCGTTCAACGAAGAAGGCCTGCGCGTGGTGGCGGTGGCCGCGCAACCGATGGCGCCGGGTCGCGATACCTACAGCCTGGCGGATGAAAACAACCTGACGCTGATTGGCTATGTCGCGTTCCTCGATCCGCCCAAGGAAAGCACCGCGCCGGCGCTGAAGGCGCTCAAGGCTCACGGTGTCGCAGTCAATGTACTCACCGGCGACAACGAACTGGTGACCGCCAAAATCTGCCGCGAAGTGGGCCTGGAACAGCAAGGCTTGCTGATGGGCAATGACATCGAAGACATGAGCGACGCCGAGCTGGCCAAGGCGGTGGAAACCACCAATGTGTTCGCCAGGCTCACACCCAGCCACAAGGAGCGCATCGTGCGCCTGCTCAAGGCCAACGGGCATGTGGTCGGGTTCATGGGCGACGGCATCAATGACGCACCGGCGCTGCGTACCGCCGATATCGGAATTTCGGTGGACAGCGCGGTGGATATCGCCAAGGAAGCGGCCGACATCATCCTGCTGGAAAAGAGCCTGATGATCCTCGAGGAGGGCGTGCTTGAAGGCCGTCGTACCTTCGCCAACATGCTCAAGTACATCAAGATGACCGCCAGTTCCAACTTCGGCAACGTGTTCTCGGTGTTGGTGGCCAGTGCGTTTATTCCGTTTTTGCCGATGCTGCCGATGCACCTGCTGGTGCAGAACCTGCTGTATGACATTTCGCAGATCGCGATTCCGTTCGATAACGTCGACGAGGAGATGCTCGCCAAGCCGCAACGCTGGCAGCCGGGGGACGTGGGGCGCTTCATGCTGTTCTTCGGGCCGATCAGTTCGATTTTCGACATCACCACGTTCGCCCTCATGTGGTACGTGTTCGATGCCAATACTCCGGACCACCAGACCCTGTTCCAGTCCGGCTGGTTTGTGGTGGGGCTGCTGACCCAGACGCTGATCGTGCACATGATCCGCACCCCGAAAATTCCGTTCCTGCAAAGCCGCGCGGCGATGCCGTTGATGGTGATGACCGGCGTGATCATGGCGGTGGGGATTTTTCTGCCGATGGGGCCGCTGGCGCATTACTTCAAGCTGCAGGCGCTGCCGTCGCTGTACTTCGTGTTCCTGCCGGTGATTCTGCTGGCATACATGGCGCTGACCCAGGCGGTGAAGGGCTACTACATCCGTAAATTTGGCTGGCAGTAAGACTTTATTGGCAACTCTGCCTGCCCCTGTGGGAGCCAGCTCTCACAGGGGCAGGGTCGTTTTAATCAATGGCTGCAGACAGGGAGATTTTTTTATGCAGGCAATCCATAACATCAACCTCGACTCGCTGATCGACACCCTGGTCAGCCTCACGGCGGCGTTTATCTTCGGCGGCCTGATCGGCTTCGAGCGCCAGTACCGCCAGCGCACGGCGGGCCTGCGTACCAACGTGCTGGTGGCGGTGGGCGCGGCGATTTTTGTCGACATGGCCAGCCGTCTTGGCGGCGCGGAGGGTGCGGTGCGGGTAGTTGCCTATGTGGTTTCCGGCATCGGCTTTCTTGGGGCTGGTGTGATCATGCGCGAAGAAGGCAATGTGCGCGGGCTCAACACGGCGGCCACGCTGTGGGGCTCGGCAGCGGTGGGCGCCTGTGCCGGCGCCGACCTGATCCTGGAAGCGCTGTTGGGAACCCTGTTCGTGCTGGCAGCCAATACCTTGCTGCGCCCGATCGTCAATAACATCAACCGCCAGCCGTTGGACGTGGTGTCCGCCGAGGTGACCAACATCCTCTATGTGATCGCGCGACGCAGCCAGCAACAGGCGGTGATGGTGCTGCTGGAAGCCGAGCTGGCGCGCTGCAACTACCCGGCCAGTGACATTGATGTGCGGCCGTTCGGCAGCGAGGAGGTGGAGATCGAGGCCACCCTGGCCGCGACATCGGTGGACGGCGACGAGCTGGACGCGCTGGTGGCGCGTATTTCCGGCTCCACCCTGGTGGTGCAGGCGTTCTGGAGCCCGAGTACCACCGACTGACAAGGCGCGCGCAATACGCGTCCAGGATGCCGGATCTTCAGGCGTTGCGAGGATAAGTCCTACGCCTGGTCAGGAATATCCCTTCGGTTCAGGCGTTATTACGTTGCTAAGGTTGCGCCCTAGCTGCTATCCGGCGGCGAAGATTCGGCTGTGCCTATCCGAAAATGCTTTCAATCGAAGGGACCAGGTTTGACCCGGTGTTGAGCAAGCGCAGTGCCGCCAGTCGGAACTGTCATTTCTCACAGGTACCTGCGTCCCGTGTGATGTGTGAGTGTACTTGCGTCTCAGGGGAGTGTTATGAGTAAAGCGTTAATCGTCGATGATCACCCGTTTATCCGCCAAACCGTCCGGTTTCTGCTCAAGCAGGAAGGGTTCACCGAGATCGATGAAGCGGGTAATGGCGCGGACGCGGTACAGAAGGCTCGGGAAGGTCGCCCGGACTTGATGATTCTCGACCTGGCCATTCCGAAACTGGGCGGGCTGGAAGTGATCAGTCGGGTCAAGGCATTGGGCTTGCCCTGCAAGATGTTGGTGCTGACCGCATCCCTTGCTGAGTTTTTTTCTGCTCGCTGCATGCGTGCTGGCGCCATGGGGTTTGTGGCCAAGACCGGTGAGTTGGACGAGCTGCAGAAGGCGATCAAGGCGGTAATGTCCAATTACAGCTGTTTTCCCAGTTTGCCGAGCAGCTCGGTACGGCGTGATGACTTGCAATCCACCGAGCTGCAATTGGTGGAGTCGCTGTCGGATCGCGAGCTGGAAGTGTTGCGCATGCTCGCGCTGGGGCTTGGCAATAATCAGATTGCCGAGCAGATGCTGCTCAGCCACAAGACGATCAGCACCTACAAGACGCGTCTCAAGGAGAAGCTGCGCATGTCTTCGGTGGTGCACATCGCAAAATTTGCCCAGCGCAATCACCTGATTTGACTGCCCATGAGGTTCGTCAAGACTTGCCTTTTCATCATGGCCCTACTGACAGGCTGGCTGCCGATGGTGGCGACGGCCGTTGACGAACCATCCTCCCTGCGTTTATTGGCGCATTCGAGTTTTCATGGTCCATCTCCGGTATTGAAGGAGTCCGACTGGCGCTGGCTGCGTGAGCGGCGCACGTTGCTGATGGGGATTTCCGCCCCCGATTACGCCCCTTTTGACCTGACAAACAACAACGGTGAGTTCCAGGGCATCACCGCTGATTTTGCAGCGCTGATCAGCCAGGCCCTGAATGTGACCATCGAGGTCCGATCCTACGAAACCCGCGATGAAGTGATCGAAGCCCTCAAGCAGGACGCCGTGGACTTCATCGGTTCCGCCAATGGCTATGAAGCCGCAGACCCGCAACTGGTGATGTCGCGCGCCTACGCCAACGACCAGCCGACCTTGGTCACCCGCACGGGTGAGAGCCTGGCGCTGACCAACGACCTTGCGGGAAAGCGTGTGGCGATGCTTTATCACTACTTGCCACCCGAGATGGTGCGCGGTTTTTACCCCGATGCGCGGTTGGAGCTGTTTTCCTCGACGTTCGAGGCAATCGGCGCAGTGGCGTTTGGTCGCGCCGATGTGTATCTGGGGGATGCCATCAGCACCAATTACCTGATCAACCGTAACCACCTGAACAACGTGCGCATGGTTGATTTTTCCACCCTGGAAGTCAGTCCGTTTGGCTTCGCCCTGAAGCGGGACAACAAGCAGTTGCTGCCGATTATCAACGCTGCGCTGGCGGCGGTGCCGGCCAGTGAACACATGGAGATTCTGCGCCGTTGGAGTGGCGGCAATCTGGGGATTGCCGGGGCCGAGCGCTTGCAATTGAGTGCCAGTGAGCAGCGTTGGCTGGAGAAACATCCACGGATCAAAATTGCGGTACCCGACAAGTTCATGCCGCTGTCTCTGATCGATGACCAGGGGCAATTCGAAGGGTTGAGCGCCGAGTTGCTGTCCCGTATCAGCCTGCGCACTGGTCTGAAATTCGATGCGGTGCCAGGCCGCTCGATCCCGCGCCAGATCGACCAGGTGAGCGCGGGCGGTGCGGATATGCTGGCGGTGGTGACGCCCAGTGTCGAGGGTGCCGAAAAAGTTCGTTTCACACGGCCCTACCTGACCAACCCGCTGGTGCTGGTGACCCGTGGCGAAGAGCGCAGCCCGCTTACGTTGGAGGACATGGTGGGTAAACGCCTGGCGCTGATCGGTGGCAGTGGTCTGCACGATACGATTGCGCAGAATTTCCCGGGGATCCGGTTCGTGGACGTCGAAAATCCGGAACAGGCGCTGGCGCTGGTGGCCAATGGCGGCGCAGAGGGCGCGGTCAACTCGCTGCTCAGTGCGCGCTTTATGATCGCCCGCTCTTATCGCGATATTCTGCGCGTCAGCAGCACGATCGGCTCGGATCCTGTGCGTATCGCCTTCGGGGTCAATCGCAGCCAGTTGGAGCTGTTTTCGATCCTCGACAAGGCACTGCTGAGCATCACGCCGCAGGAAATGGATGAAATCATCAGCCACTGGCGCAATGAGGTCATCATCGAGGACAGTTACTGGCTGCGCCATCGTAACGTGATCATGCAGGGGTTCGGTTTGGCCGCGCTGTTGTTGGTGATGACCCTGGGCTGGGCCATTTATCTGCGCAGCCTCATCCGCAAGCGCGTGCACGCCGAGCGGGCCTTGAGCGATCAGATGCGCTTTATGAGCGTACTGATCGACGGCACGCCGCACCCGATTTACGTGCGTGATCGCCAGGGGCGGTTGATGGCGTGCAATAACGCGTACCTCGACGTGTTCGGCTTCAGGCTTGAAGAGGTGATCGGCAAGACCGCCATGGAAACCGACACCGGCAATCCGCCTCAGGCGCAACTGTTCCATGAGGACTACATGCGCCTGATGAACAGCGGCGTGCCGCAGATTCAAGACAGAATCCTCAAGGTGCCGGGTAACAAAGTCCTGACTATTTACCAATGGATGCTGCCGTACCGCGACGGCGATGACAATGTGGTGGGCATGATTGCCGGCTGGGTGGATGTGAGCGAACGGCAACGGTTGCTCGGCCAGTTGCAGGAGGCCAAGGAAGACGCAGACGCCGCCAACCGTGCCAAGACCACGTTCCTGGCGACCATGAGCCACGAGATTCGCACGCCCATGAACGCGGTGATCGGCATGATCGAGCTGGCCCTGGCGAACGCCGAGCAGGGCCGCCCCGACCGCGACGCCCTGCAGGTGGCGTCGGTGGCATCACGCGGCATGCTGGAGTTGATCGGCGATATTCTGGACATTGCCAGGATCGAGTCCGGCCACCTTTCGCTGGCGCAGGAGCCCGCCAATTTGCATGAGCTGCTGCTGTCGGTGGCGCGGGTGTTCGAAGGTCTTGCGCGCTCCAAGGGCCTGGCGCTGCTGGTGGAACTGGATCCGTTGATGGATTGCGCGGTGCTGGTTGATCCGTTGCGGTTCAAGCAGGTGGTCTCCAACCTGCTGAGCAACGCGATCAAGTTTACTGCTCAGGGCCAAGTGCGGTTGGGGGGGCGCGCGTCTTCGGCTTTTGATGACGACGCTCTGGCGTTCACGTTATGGGTTGAAGACACCGGGATCGGCATCAGTGCCCAGGACCAGCAGCGTTTGTTCAACCCGTTTATTCAGGGCAGCAACAGCGAGCAGCCAGCGCGGAGCGGGTCGGGGCTGGGGCTGGTCATCAGCCGCAACCTATGTGAAATGATGGGCGGCGAACTGCACCTGAGCAGCGTGCTCGGCAAGGGCTCGCGGGTGGACGTGGTCATGACGCTGGCCCGCACCGCGCGGTTACCCACCGAGCATCCGGCGCCGGTTGCGCGTGTGCAACCGGTTAGGGCACTGGACATCCTGGTGGTGGATGACTATCCGGCCAACCGCGTGCTGCTGGCCCGTCAATTGAGCTTTCTGGGGCATCGGATCAAGACTGCCGAGGAGGGTGATCAGGGGTTCGAGCTATGGAAAGCCGCGCTGCCGGACGTGGTGATTACCGATTGCAACATGCCGCTCAAGAACGGCTACGCATTGGCCCGTGATATTCGCGCGTATGAACGCGAGCATGGCCGGGAGCCCTGCCTGCTGCTGGGTTTTACCGCCAATGCGCAACCTGAAGAAACCGAACGCTGTCGCGAGTCCGGCATGGACGGTTGCCTGTTCAAGCCGGCGGGCCTGGAAGACTTGCGGTCGGCGTTGGCCGCGCTCACCGATCAATCGCCTGTTGCGGGCCCCGCCGTTGTAGTTGATCTGGGCGCCCTGGTCTCGCTGACCGGGGATGATCGCGCCGCGCTGCTTGAACTGCTGGCGCCGTTGCTCGACAGCCTGCAGGCTGACCGCGTGCTGCTTTCGACGTTGCACAATGAGCTCGACTTTCACGCGTTGCATGATCTGGCTCACCGCGTCAAAGGCGGGGCGCGCATGGTCAGGGCTCAGGTGCTGGTCGCGTGTTGCGACACGCTGGAGGAGGCTTGTCTGCGCCAGGAACGCGATGCACTGGTTGCGGCGGTAGAGGCGGTAGGTGTGGCGATTGACGATGTGCATCACGGCTTGAATGCTTATTGCAACCAGCCTTGACTGTGCTTTATGGCCATTCGGTAAGTTTGGGACAAGTCCTACGCGAAGGGGGAACAAGCCTGATTTTGTCTGCGGGATATGTCTGGAAAATGGGCCCTGCTCACCGACGAGCTCCGCCTGCGCAGGTACCCGACATGCCGAACAAAGCACTGACCATCCTGATTGCCGATGAACAGCACCTGCAACGACTGCACATCGAGAAAATGCTCAATCAGTTGGGGTATCACCGCATCCTGCCGGTGCAAACCTTCGAAGAAGTCCAGATCCTGACGGCGATTCCTGCCGAGCCCTTCGATGTATTGATCATCAATGCGGGGCTGGCGGCCCAGGCGAGTGGGCCACAGCCCCAGGCCCGTCATGTGTTGGTGTACGACCACCTGGACCTGGCAGCACCCGCCGGCGCAACGCCGACGTTGCTGGTACGTTTGCCCGGCGTGCCGGACACGGTCAATCTGGAACACTTCATGGACATCATTGACCCGCCCGGAGCCTCCAGGGGTCTGCGGGTTTTACCGTGGCTGCGGGAGTTGTCCCGCAAGCCGGCCGCCTGAGTTCAATCCCACTGCGGTGCGATACTCTTGGGGCTGGTCAACCGATGGCCGCGTTCCAGGCTGGCAATGTGCGCCATGTCGTCCGCGCTCAAGGTCAGTTGCAGGGCTCTCAGGTTGCTCGCAAGGTTGGCGCGTTGGGTCGACGACGGAATCACCGCGTGGCCCAGTTGCATGGCCCAGGCCAGCGCTACTTGCGCCGCAGTGGCTTGATGGCGTTCGGCGATTTGCTTGAGTACCGGGTCGTTGAGCACTTCGCCATAGGCCAGGGTCATGTACGAGGTTATCTGGATATCGTTGGCGTGGGCGAATTCCACCACCTTGCGGTTTTGCAGGTAGGGGTGCAACTCGATCTGGTTGGTGGCGATATTTTCCGCGCCAACGGCGGCAATCGCTTGTTTCATCAGGCCGACCGTGAAGTTGGAGATGCCGATCTGACGCGTCAGGCCCAGGCGCTTGGCTTCGAGTAACTGGCCCATGAACTCGGCGACGGGCACCTGGTTTTCCGGTGACGGCCAGTGAATCAGCGTCAGGTCCAGGTAATCGGTTTTGAGCTTGCGCAGGCTCTCCTGCAGGCTGGGAATCAACTGGCCCTGGGCGAAATTGGCGACCCAGATTTTGCTGGTGATGAACAGCTCGTCACGCGGCACGCCACTGTCGACAACCGCCTGGCCAACCTCGGCTTCGTTCTCGTAGATCTGCGCCGTGTCGATGGCGCGATAGCCCAGTTCCAGACCGGTGCTGACGGAGTCGATCACCACCTGGCCTTTCAAACGGAAGGTGCCAAGGCCGAAGGCGGGGACTTTTTGCGTTGGGATGGACATCGGATGCTCCTGAACGGGTGTGAACAATGGAGTCGAGTATCCATGCGTCGTTCCGTTGGAAAAACCGCTGAATCCGCAAAGGACTGTTGACCGAGTGGCACGAATAGCGGGGCGACTCGATCAACAGTGGGAGGGGCTTGCTCCCGATGACGGTGCGTCAGCAATACATGTGCCGGCTGACACCTCGCTATCGGGAGCAAGCCCCTCCCACACGTTGAGCTTTATCGGTCAGGCGAGTGGGCGGGGCGCGCGCAAGCGTTCGGCCGCACTGCGCAGCAATTGCTCGGTGGCGGTCCAGCCCAGGCAGCCGTCGGTCACCGACACGCCGTATTTCATCGACGCGCTCAGCGGCTGGCAGCCTTCGAACAGGTGGCTTTCGAGCATCATGCCGATCAGCGACGTGTCGCCCTGCAAGCGTTGCTCCAGCACCTCGTTGAACACGGCCGGCTGACGCAGCGGATCCTTGCCGCTGTTGGCATGGCTGCAATCGACCATGACGCGTGCGGCCACCTTGGCGTTGGCGAGGTCTCGCTTTACCTGTTCCACATTCTGCGCATCGTAATTTGGCCCGCGGTGACCGCCGCGCAGCACCAGGTGGGTGTCGGGGTTTCCCGGGGTCTGGATGATCGCCGGGTGGCCCTGGCTGTCGACACCGAAGTGGCGATGGGGGTGGGCGGCCGAGCGCATCGCGTCACAGGCAATGGCGACGCCGCCGTCGGTGCCATTCTTGAAGCCCACGGGCATGCCCAGGCCGCTGGCCATTTCGCGGTGGATCTGCGATTCGGTGGTGCGTGCGCCAATCGCGACCCAACTGAGCAGGTCATCGAAGTAGCCGGCCGCCATGGGCTGCAGCAACTCGGTCGCGACCGGCAGGCCCAGGCGCAGCATCTCGCGCATCAGCTCGCGCGACAGCGTGAGGCCGGCGGCCATATCGTCGCTGCCGTCCAGGTGCGGATCGTAGGCCAGGCCTTTCCAGCCAATGGTGGTGCGGGGTTTCTCGACGTAGGCGCGGATCACCAGCAGCATCTGGTCACTGACGTCCAGTGCCAGCTTCTTCAGGTTGCGGGCGTATTCCATGGCCGATGCCGGGTCGTGGATCGAACACGGGCCGACAATCACCAGCAAGCGTGAGTCTTCGCCATTGAGGATGGCGCGCACGGCTTGGCGATGGGCGTGGATCTGTTCATTCAGGAACGGGCTGAGGGGCAACCGGTGCTTGAGTTCCAGTGCGCTGGGCAGGCGCCGGGTCAGGGCTTCATTGGCGCAGGTCAAGGCGTGGAGGGGCAGGGCGGCGACGGAGGAATTCATATTCAGGGCTTCCTGGGCAAGCGGCGGGCTATTCCCGCGCACTTGGCCTACTGGGGTGTTCGACAATTGGCCGGGTTGGCTACGTGTGTGGATTTGCCACCAGCGGGTGACCGATCGGAGGCGGCAGGCTGTCCCGAGCGGAGCTGGCTAAATCGCCAGGCAGTGCACGTGTCGTAACGGTAATAAGTGGCGTAGTTCATGGCTTGATTCCTTGTGTGTATGTGCAAAGTGGTGAGGGCTGAAAAAACAAAACCCCCGATCGGGGAGCCGACCGGGGGTTAGATTTCTCTGGTAGGCGACCCCTTGGACAGTGGGCGCCGATTTCAGGTATCAGGCGCGCCAGTGGCTGAACCAATACCCAAAATAAAAGCTGACCAGCGCACTCGAACTGTTCACGCGGGCAGACGCAACCGAGCGCTGTGCGCTGGCAGCAGGGCAAACCTGAGTGTGAGTGAGTTGTAGCATGGTCGCTCTCCGAAATGATGGTGCCGAGCTTACTAGAGGCGCCCAGGCAGATTCAATCAGTAATTTCTATTGCCCGGAGGTACTTACCGCTATGGGGTAAGTGCCGATATGCTGGTCGCCTGTTGATGATGATTGATCGGATGCGAACATGACTGTCCTGACCCTTGCTGCTGCTCAATTCATTTCCGTTGCTGGCGAGGCGCTGGTAATTGCCCATCGCAATGGCGCCCAGTGGACTGGCCGGGTGGTGGCGCTGTAAATGGCCTTTTACCTTCGCGCAGCCACGCAACATGACTTGGCTTTTGCCCGCACGCTGACCCACGAAGCCATGAACAATTACTACCAGCAGTACGGCTTGCTGTGGTCCGACAGAGGCTTCGACAGCGCCTGGGCGGATCGGGAAAACTGGTTGATTTGCCGGGACGCCGATGTCCTTGGCTTTATCAGCCTGAGTCGTGACAGCCGGGCGCTCTATATCCGCGAGCTGCATATGATCGAGGGCTGTCGTGGAATGGGGGCGGGAAGCTGGGTGCTGCAACAGATGGCGTTAAAAGCGCAGGCGCAAGGCCTGTTGCGGTTGACCGTGTTCAAGACCAACCCGGCGCGCAGGCTTTATCAGCGCATGGGCTTGAGCATCGTCGGTGAAGAGAATTGTTTCTGGCGAATGGAGCAGATTTGCCGCGCAAGCTAACCATGCGTCAAATCCTAATAAGCGCATACTGGCCTCAGGAACCACATTCCTGATCTTCGTTCTGGCTCTCAGCCTCAGCAAGGATGATCCCATCCTTCATGCCCAAAAGGACCGCTACCTTATGGGCCTCCCCACGCCGCCCCTTTTTGCGCCCAGCGAGCACTTGATAGGTGGTTGCCGGGTCCACGCCATGTTCACGGGCGAACGCTTGCACAGACTTTCCTTGATGTTCCAGCCAGGCCTTGGCTTGTGCAGCAGTGCGGATTCCGGGCATAGTTCAAAACCGTTCAAGTTTGTTTAACTAAGAAGTGAATATGTCACCTCTTGGGGTGTGCAAAATAGGATCATACATCCAAATGAGTGGAATCGGTTCGCGTTTAAGGCAAGAAAGAGAGCGGCTTGGCCTGTCGCAAAAAGTTTTTGGTGAAAATGGCGGCGTGGAGGCCAACGCACAGGGCAAATATGAAAGCGGCGGTCGGGCGCCTAAAGCCGACTATCTGTCTCGAGTGGCCGAGAAAGGCGTGGATGTGCTTTACGTGCTCACAGGCAACGCCACACCGATTCAGCTGGAGAATCTGAGCCAGATCGAAGAGAAAGTGCTGGGTGATTACCGTGCCATGTTCAAGGAGGACCAGGATGCTATCCGCCGCCTGACCTCGACCTTGGCTGAGCACTCTATTACGGTAAACGGCAAACCCAGACAGCCGCCTCAGGAATCCTGACGGGTTACCCAGAAAATGCGCCGTTCGTCATCCGACGAACAGGCGCGCGGCGCCAAAAAATCATATATGACACGTGCAACTAGGTCTATGCCTTGGTTTTTTGCTAAGGTGTTCGGCAATGTATTAAGACCATTTCGCGAGGTGTCTGCTTGATTAGGGTGCTAGTAGTCGATGACCATGATCTCGTTCGTACAGGCATTACACGAATGCTGGCTGACATCGACGGCCTGCAAGTAGTCGGCCAGGCCGAATCAGGAGAAGAGTCCCTGATCAAGGCCCGGGAGTTGAAGCCCGATGTGGTGTTGATGGACGTCAAGATGCCCGGCATCGGCGGGCTTGGGGCTACGACCAAACTGTTGCGCAGCCATCCGGACATCAAGGTCGTGGTGGTTACCGTGTGCGAGGAGGACCCGTTTCCGACCCGCCTGTTGCAGGCCGGTGCCGCCGGTTACCTGACCAAGGGCGCAGGCCTGGCAGAAATGGTACAGGCCATTCGCCTGGTATTTGCCGGCCAGCGGTATATCAGCCCGCAGATCGCCCAGCAGTTGGCCATCAAGTCTTTCCAGCCCACCAGTGATTCGCCGTTCGATGCGCTGTCGGAGCGGGAAATCCAGATTGCCCTCATGATCGTCGGCTGCCAGAAGGTGCAGACGATTTCGGACAAGCTGTGCCTCTCACCCAAGACCGTCAACACTTACCGTTATCGCATTTTCGAGAAGCTCGCCATCAGCAGTGATGTTGAATTGACCCTGCTTGCGGTGCGTCACGGCATGGTGGACGCCAGCGCCTGACATGACCACGCCGTTTGATCCCAGTGCTTTCCTCTCGACCTGCAGTGGCCGCCCCGGCGTGTACCGCATGTTCGACAGCGAGGCGCGCCTGCTGTATGTGGGCAAAGCCAAGAACTTGAAGAACCGTCTGGCGAGCTACTTTCGCAAGACCGGCCTGGCGACCAAGACCGCCGCCCTGGTGGCGCGTATCGCCCAGGTCGAAACCACCATTACCGCCAACGAAACCGAGGCGCTGCTGCTTGAGCAGACGCTGATCAAGGAATGGCGGCCGCCCTACAACATCCTGCTGCGTGACGATAAATCCTACCCCTACGTCTTTTTATCCGACGGCGCCTTTCCGCGCCTGAGCATTCACCGTGGGGCCAAGAAACAGAAGGGCAAGTACTTCGGGCCCTATCCCAGCGCCGGCGCGATTCGCGAAAGCCTGAGCCTGTTGCAAAAGACTTTTTTTGTGCGCCAGTGCGAAGACAGCTTCTACAGAAACCGTACTCGCCCGTGTCTGCAATTTCAGATCAAGCGTTGCAAGGCGCCTTGTGTTGGCCTGGTCGAGCCAGCGGAGTACGCCGAGGATGTGCGTCATTCGGTGATGTTCCTCGAAGGGCGCAGCAATGCCCTCACCGATGAGCTCTCCGGCGCCATGGAGCAGGCGGCCAGTACCCTGGATTTCGAGAAGGCCGCCGAATTGCGCGACCAGATCTCGCTGTTGCGTCGCGTGCAGGATCAGCAAAGCATGGAAGGTGGCACCGGTGACGTCGATGTGATCGCCGCCTTCGTCAACCCCGGCGGTGCCTGTGTGCACCTGATCAACGTTCGTGGCGGCCGGGTGCTGGGCAGCAAGAATTTCTTCCCGCAGACCGGTATCGACGAAGAAGTGGCTGAAGTCATGGCCGCGTTTCTCGGCCAGTACTACGTGAGCAGCCCGGAGCGCGATCTGCCCTCGGAGCTGATCGTCAACGTGGTGCACGAAGACTTCCCCGCGCTCATCGAAGCGATTCACGAGTTGCGCGGCCGCGAGCTGGACATCAGCCACCGCGTACGCGGCACCCGTGCGCGCTGGCAGCAATTGGCCGTGACCAATGCCGAACAGGCCCTCAGCGCGCGCCTTGCCAATCGGCAGCACGTTGCCGCACGGTTTGACGCGCTGGCCGAAGTGCTCAAGCTCGAGGAGCCACCACAGCGTCTGGAATGCTACGACATCAGTCACTCCAGCGGCGAAGCCACCGTGGCCTCCTGCGTGGTGTTCGGGCCGGAAGGGCCGATCAAATCCGATTATCGGCGCTACAACATTGAAGGCGTGACGGCCGGCGATGACTACGCGGCCATGCACCAGGCTCTCATGCGCCGCTTCAGCAAACTGAAGGAAGGCGAGGGCAAGTTGCCCGATATCCTCCTGGTGGACGGCGGCAAGGGCCAGCTGTCCATGGCCCGCGATGTGCTCAATGAGCTGGCGGTGCCGGACCTGATCCTGCTCGGCGTGGCCAAGGGGACGACACGCAAGGCCGGTTTCGAAACGTTGTACTTGAATGACGCCGCCCATGAGTTCACCTTGAAGGGCGATTCACCTGCGCTGCACCTGATTCAACAGATCCGCGACGAAGCCCACCGATTCGCCATTACCGGCCACCGCGCCCGTCGTGGTAAAACCCGTCGAACCTCAACCCTGGAAGGGGTGGCAGGGGTAGGGCCGACGCGCCGACGCGACCTGCTTAAACATTTTGGTGGCTTGCAGGAGCTGTCCCGTGCCAGCATTGACGAAATAGCCAAAGCACCCGGTATCAGTAAAAAGCTCGCTGAGCTGATTTATGCAAACCTGCACAGCGAATAGAATGCCTTTCCACCTCGTAGCCAGTTGTGCCGATGAATATCCCTAATCTGATCACCGTTCTACGCGTCCTGCTTATCCCGATTTTCATTCTGTTGTTCTATTTGCCCTACGAATGGAGCTATGCAGCGTCAAGTTCCGTGTTCGCTTTCGCCGCCGCCACCGACTGGCTCGACGGCTACCTGGCCCGCCGACTGGAGCAAAGCACGCCGTTCGGCGCGTTCCTCGACCCCGTGGCCGACAAGCTCATGGTGGCTGTTGCCCTGGTATTGCTGGTGCAGGAACACGGCAATCTGTGGCTGACCCTACCGGCCGCGGTCATCATTGGCCGCGAGATCGTGGTCTCGGCCCTGCGCGAGTGGATGGCCGAAATCGGCGCCCGCGCTCACGTTGCCGTTTCCAACATGGGCAAGTGGAAAACCGCCGCGCAGATGCTTGCGCTGGTCATTCTGCTGGCCAACCCGTCGGACTTCTCCTTCTGGGTGCTGACAGGCTACGCCTTGCTGCTGATCGCCGCCGGTCTGACCCTGTGGTCCATGCTCCAATACCTGCGCGCTGCCTGGCCGCATCTGCGCACGACAGTCGAAAAGAAATAAAACTTTTTTGAATCAAGGTGTTGACGAGCGCCGAGGATTCTATAGAATGCGCGTCACCAAGCGGGAATAGCTCAGTTGGTAGAGCACGACCTTGCCAAGGTCGGGGTCGCGAGTTCGAGTCTCGTTTCCCGCTCCAAATATTTTTCTATAGACTTCTTTCGAAGTACTTAGAAACCAAAAAAGAGGCTTCGGCCTCTTTTTTCGTTCCCGTAAGTTCCACGCGAAAACACGACCATCCACGGTTTCCTGGTACATTTTTAGTGCATTAATCCGGCGCTTGGTAAATCACGTTTTCGTGTGACCTGCCTCTCTGAAAACCGTAAAAATCTCTTCTGTTCAAGCTAGACGGCGATTGTACGATGGCGCTCACCGATTCGGCTGTCAGGCACGCCAAGCTCTGGGCCAAGGATTACAGTTTCAGGTCATAAAAAACCAATCATGTCCGTTAATGCTTCGCGCCCGGTGCCCTACTTGGTTGGTCTGGCCATCTTTCGCGATCTGCAATCAGGTACCCGCCAGACGCGCCCATAACGCTTGCGCCTGCGTGTTGCGGTTACCCAGCCAGCGCACCAGTATGACCTCGAGGTGGTCAGGCTCCATTTGCGGATACAGCCTGACCAGTTCGCCCTGTTCAATCATCCCCGCGACCATGGTGTGGGGCATGCAAGCGACACCGTGGCCGTTGGCGACCATGGATTTGAGCGCCTCGGACACCGTCGCTTCGAATACCCGTTGCAGGCGTTCGGGTTGCGGGTGGCGACTGACCTGGGTGCGCGAGAGTTCGTGCAATTGGGCGCTGCGCGAATAGGTCAGCCACGGAATCGGACCCTCTGACTGAGTGCAATGCTCAGCCAGTTGGGGCGTGGCGACCCAGTAAAGCTCGTCGTGACCCAGCGACAGTGTTTCGAACTCCTCACGCTGGGCGTAAGCCTGCGATTCAGCTTCCCGATAAAACAGGATGAAGTCGCAGCGGCCGGACAGCAAGGCCATGTAGTAATCATCCGTGCTGCGGTAGCTGGTGTCGATGCGGGTAAACACCCGCTCGCCTGGCGGCATTGCGTGGCTGATCCAGTCCGGAAAGAAATTGCAGGCCAGGGTGTGCAGCGATGCGAAGCTCAACGGGCAATCGAGAATCTTCACGCTCTGCTCACAGTCGCGTGCCAGGCGTACCAGTTCCAGGGCGTTCGGCAGCAAGGCCTGGCCGGCGACGGTCAAGCGGATGGGATTCTTGCGACGGTCGATCAGGACTGCGCCCAGGCGCGTTTCCAGCAATTGGATGCGCCGACTCAAGGCGGATTGCGATGAGCCACGCATGCTCGCAGCGGCGGTAAATTTCCCCGTGTCTGCCAATGCGAGGAAATCCTCGTACCACTCAATATCCATAGTTATTCCAATAGTCGATAGGCCGAACTGGAAAGTGAATCAATCGGCGCTAACGTTACCTTTCGATGGCTGGTTATTGTATTGATGAGCCCAAGCCTGCAAAGACCCTTTGGGTGCATCGTCGATCATAAGAACAACTACCGCCCTGGGGCAATGTTATGCATAAAGTGAATGGTCTGAACGCGTTGCTCAAGACGTGCTCGCTGGCGTTGATCCTGTTCGGCGCCTGCACGGCACAGGCAGGTGTGCTGGAAAACGTAAAGGCTCACGGTAGCCTGCGTTGTGGTGTGGCCAGCGACAAGCCGGGGTTTTCGATCATCGATAACCAGGGCCGATGGACCGGCATGGATGCTGACCTTTGCCGAGGCATCGCGGCTGCAGTGCTGGGCGATGCGAACAAGGTGGAGTTCATTGCCACCACCGGCAAAAACCGTTTCACCGCGCTGGCCTCTGGCGAGATTGACGTGCTGTCGCGTTCCACCTCATGGACGGCGGACCGCGTGGCGAGCCTGGGCGTCGACTTTACGGCGATCTGGTTCTATGACGGGCAAGGCTTCATGACGCATGCCGAGGACAAGATCGCCAAGCTCACCGACCTGGCAGGCGCGACCTTTTGCCTGTCGCCAGGCACCACCTCTGAGCAGAACCTTGCAGACTATTTCGGCAAGCGCGGCCTGACCTTCCGCACGGTGGTCATTGAGAAGAGCCCTGAACTGTTCGCCGCCTTCCAGAAGGGCCGGTGCAATGCCATCACCAATGACATGTCCGGCCTGGCGGCGCGTCGCGCGTTGTTCAACAAGCCTGACGATTACCCGCTGCTGCCCGAGGTCATTTCCAAGGAGCCGCTGGGGGCTTACGTCGCGCAGGGCGACGCCGTGTGGCGCAACATCGTGACCTGGACCGCCTATGCGTTGATCACGGCCGAAGAGCTGGGCGTGGATTCCGACAACGTCGATAAGCTGCACGCGGACAAAACCGCGTCAGCCGATGTCGCGCGTCTGTTGGGCACCGACGGCAATGTCGGCAAGGCGTTCAGCCTGGACAGCGATTGGGCCTACCGGGCGATCAAACAGGTCGGTAACTACGCGCAGATCTATGACCGTAATCTCGGCCCACAAACCGGTTTGAACTTCCCGCGTGAAATGAACCGCCTCTGGAAAGATGGCGGGTTGTTGTACGCGCCACCGATCCGCTGAGTGGCCGACTTCAATCAACGAAACGGGATGTAGTCATGTGGACCCAACGATTTAACCGTGCACGCCTGCTGGGTGCGCTGCAGCAGGGGCTCGTGCTGCTGCTGGTGGTGCTGGTGTTTTATGGCCTGGCACACAACGCAAGCCTCAACCTCAAAGCCCTGAACATTGCGTCCGGTTTCGGCTTTCTGACGGACCGGGCAGGCTACGACATCAGTTTCCAACTGATCGACTACGCGCCCTCCGACAGCTATGGGCGGGCGTATCTCGTTGGCCTGCTGAATACCTTGCTGGTGTCAGTCATCAGTATCGTGCTGGCAACGCTGATCGGTGTGCTGCTGGGCGTTGGCCGGGTTTCGGAAAACTGGCTGGTCAATCGCCTGTGCGGGATGAGTATCGAGTTTCTGCGCAACGTGCCGTTGGTGGTGCATCTGATCTGGTGGTACGGATTGATGCTCGCACTGCCCAGCGTGCGCCAGGCGTTCTCGCTGGCAGACGTGTTTTTCCTGAGCAACGCGGGCCTGCAGGTGCCGTGGCCGCAGCAGGGCGCAGCCGTCGGCTGGGGCCTGGTGTTGATGGGCGTGGGCGCACTGTCCGCTATCGTCGCCTTCAAGTGCCGTGATGCCCGTGCCCGCTGGCGTGGTTTTACGCCACGCCGCTGGCCCTGGGTGCTGGCGTGCGCGTTATTGCTGCCCATGCTGGTGTACGCGGTCAGCGGTACCGCGTTGCACTGGGATGTGCCGACCCGCCAGGGCTTCGGGTTTCACGGCGGTGCCACCCTGGTGCCGGAGTTGCTGGCGCTGTGGCTGGCGCTTTCTTTCTACAGCGCCAGCTACATCGCTGAAACGGTGCGTGCCGCCACCCAGGCGGTGCACCGAGGCCAGTACGAAGCAGCGAAGGCGCTGGGCTTTGTGCGAGGCATCGCCATGCGTCAGCTGATTGCACCGCAAGCGCTTTACGCCATGGTCCCGCAAATAACCAACACCTACATGAACATCGTCAAGAACTCATCGCTTGGCGTCGTGGTTGGGTTCATGGAACTGGTGTCGTCCACCGGCGGCACCACGTTGAACCAGACGGGGCAGGCTATCGAATGCATTGTGCTGGTGATGGCGACCTATTGTGTGATCTGCCTGGTGATTTCTCTGACGATGAACGTTTACAACTATCGCATCAGCAAGCGGGGGCACTGAGCATGAATGAATTGACTCATATCGCTCCAGCGCGCTTGCCACCGCAAGCAACCTTTGCGGTACGCACCTCGCGCTGGGTGCGCCAGTCGATGTTCCCGAGCGTTGGTCACTCGTTGCTGACTCTGGTGGTGCTTGCACTCCTGGCGTGGTGCATCCCCAAGGCACTCAACTGGCTGGTACTGGACGCGACGTTCGTCGGCAGCACCCGCGACGCCTGCAACCCTCACGCCGCCTGCTGGTTGCCGGTCATCGAGCGCTGGAATCTCTTCGTCTACGGTTTCTATCCGGAAGCTCAGCGCTGGAGAGTCAACCTGGCATTCCTGCTGGCGGTCGGTGCGTTTGTTCTGTTGTTTTTCAAGCGTCTGGACCGCCGTGCCTTGCTGGCGTACCTGGTGATGTTGCCGCTGCTGATGTGGTGGCTGCTCAAGGGCGGCGCAGGCCTGCCAGGCGTTTCGTCGACGCAGTTTGCCGGCATGACCGTGACCGTGATGCTGGGCACCATCGGCATGATTTTCGCGCTGCCGCTGGGCATTCTGTTGGCGCTGGGGCGGCGCTCGAAGAAGCCGGTCATCCGCCTTCTCTGCGTGCTGTACATCGAGCTGGTGCGCTCGGTACCGGTGATCAGCCTGTTGTTCATGGCATCGCTGATGATCCAGTTGTTCCTGCCGCCGGGCGTGGCGTTCGACATTCTGTTGCGGGTGCAGGTGGTGCTGATTCTGTTCACCGCGGCCTACATGGCCGAAACCGTGCGCGGCGGCTTGCAGAGTCTGCCCAAGGGGCAATACGAGGCGGCGCAGGCGCTGGGCTTCGGTTACTGGAAAACCATGGGGCACATCATCCTGCCGCAGGTACTCCGGCAGACCATTCCTCCACTGTTGACCCAGTTTATCGGCCTGTTCAAGGAAACCACGCTGGTGATGGTTGTCGGCGTGCTGGACATCGTCGGCATCGCCAGCAGCACGGCCGCGTCGGCTGAATGGGCGGGGCATGACCACGAGATCTACATCTTCCTTGCCCTGTACTTCTTCATTATTTGCTTCGCGTTGTCGCGCTATGCCCGGCATCTCGAAAATCACCTGGAGCATGACCGCTCATGAACATTGCCAATCACACCGATGTCGGCCCTGTCGTGCGTATCGAAAACCTCAACAAGTGGTACGGACAGACCCATGTGCTGCGCGATATTTCACTGTCGGTGGCGCCGGGTGAAAAGCTGGTGATCTGCGGGCCTTCGGGCTCCGGCAAGTCGACACTCATTCGTTGCATCAACCAGCTCGAGCAGCACCAGCAGGGCACGATCGAAGTGCTGGGCCAGGCACTTGACGGCAAGCGCCTGGAGCAGTTGCGTCGCCAGGTGGGGATGTGTTTCCAGAGCTTCAATCTGTTCCCGCACCTTACGGTGCTGAAGAACTGCACCCTTCCTCAAACCGCCAACCTGGGTGTGCCGGTGGCCGAAGCCATCGAGCGCGCCTTGCAGTTGCTGGACAAGGTGAAGATGCGTGATCACGCCAACAAGTATCCCTCGCAGCTGTCCGGCGGCCAGCAGCAACGCATCGCCATCGCGCGCGCACTGTGCATGCAGCCACGGATCATGCTGTTCGATGAGCCGACCTCCGCACTGGACCCGGAAATGATCGCCGAAGTGCTTGAGGTGATGACCGGCCTGGCCGAAGACGGCATGACCATGATCTGTGTGACCCACGAAATGGGTTTCGCTCGCAAGGTGGCCGACCGTGTGGTGTTCATGGATGGTGGAGAAATCATTGAGCAGGCGCCGCCTTCCGAGTTTTTCCATTCGCCGCAGTCGCCACGCACGCAGCGCTTCCTCAACCAGATCCTGAACCATGGGGCGCAGCCGGCATGACATCTCCTATCGCAATCGCGTTGCACGGCGGGGCCGGCGTCCTGCAAGCGGGCGTTTTGAGCGCCGAAGACGAGAACGCTGTGCACGCCAGTCTGCTGAGCGCGCTCAAGGCCGGACTGAGCATCCTGGAGGAGGGCGGCAGCGCGCTCGACGCCGCCCAGGCCAGCGTGGTGGAACTTGAGGAGTGTCCCTGGTTCAACGCGGGCAGAGGCGCCGTATTCACGGACAAGGGCGATCATGAAATGGACGCCGCGATCATGAGCGGCGACCACCGTGAAGCGGGCGCCGTGGCCGGGATCCATTTTGCGCGCAACCCCATCAAGGCTGCGCGTGCGGTGCTCGAGCACAGCGACCACGTGCTGTTGTCCGGCGTCGGTGCCGACCAGTTCGTTGCCGCCCGGGCGCTGGAGCAGGTCGACAATGCATGGTTCGACACCGAACTGCGCCGCAGGCAATGGCAAGCCCAACGCATGAACCCGCAAACGCTCAGCCTGGAACCCGGCGGTATCGAGAAAAAGTTCGGCACGGTGGGGGCGGTGGCATTGGACCGCAGCGGCCAGGTGGCCGCGGCGACATCCACCGGCGGCATTACCAACAAGCGTTACGGACGCATCGGTGATACGCCGCTGATTGGCGCCGGCACCTGGGCCGACAACCGCAGCGCGGCTATTTCCGCCACCGGGCATGGCGAATTTTTCATTCGATGTGCCGTCGCCCACGACATCGCCGCACGCATGCGTTACGCCGGCGTCAGACTGCGCAAGGCGTGCGACCAGGTGGTGCTGGGTGAGCTGAAAGCGGTGGGCGGCAACGGCGGCGTGGTTGCCGTGGCCCCTAACGGCGATACCGCGCTGGTGTTCAATACACCTGGCATGTACCGCGCCTGGCGCGATGCCGAGGGCGGGCTGCATACGGCGATCTACGCCGCGGAGGATCGGTTGCACGCTCAATAAACAGCGACCTGAGCGTCTTGATGAATATTGATGTTGTGATGAAGACCCCCTTCAACCTGGAGCGCATTGATGAAGATAATAAAAACGTTAAAGAACGCCAAAGGTGTTCTGCTGTGTGTCCCTTTGTCCATCGCACTGTACGGATGTCAGCAGTTACCGCCCAAAGCGGTGGTTGCCAACGCCGACGCCGAACTCGATGCACCGGTTAAAAAAGTGGGCAATCAGCAACTGCTGGTCCGTGGCCCGAGCGGCGAAGGCGTGATTCCGGTGTTTGCCAGTGGCGATATCAACGCGGTAGCGCCGGACGTCACGAAAGTGTTTATCGTCATACATGGCACGCTCAGAAACGCCGATACCTATTTCGCAACCGGTCAACAGATCCTCGCGGGCGCTGGATCGCTGGGCAAAGGGACAATGATGGTTGCCCCGCAATTTCTGACGGCTCCGGATGTGAACGCCTTCTCGCTGCCTGCCCGGAGTCTGGCGTGGACGCAGGAGGGCTGGAAAGGCGGAGAGGCGGCGGTCGGGCCTGTGCCCCTCAGTTCCTTTGCGGCGCTTGATGCGCTGCTCGAGCATTTTGCCGACAAACGTCGTTACCCGGCGCTGTCCAGCGTGGTGTTGATGGGGCACTCGGCCGGTGCGCAGATCCTGCAACGTTATGCCGTGGTGGGGCGAGCCGATCCGATATTGACGCGTGCCCATATCGATCTTCGCTACGTGGTCGCGAATCCATCCAGCTATTTGTACTTCAGTGACGAACGCCCCGACAGCCAGGCTCTGGCCGGCGGTGCGTGCCCGGAAGCGACGAAATGGAAATATCAACTCAAGGACGGCCCCGAATACGTGTCAGCGCAGAATGTGAAAACGCTGGAGTCCGACTATGCCGCGCGCAATGTCGTGTACCTGCTCGGTGAGGCAGACACAGACCCCTACAAACACTTCATCGATCGGTCATGCGCGGGTATGTCGCAAGGGCCTTATCGGCTCGCGCGAGGACGCGCTTATTTCGATTACATGAAAAAGCGGCATCCGGCACACTTGAAACAGAAGGTGGTCATGGTGCCAGGCGTCGGCCACGATAATTTGAAAATGTTTACCTCCAACTGCGGGATGGCTGTGCTGTTTGGCCAACCGACTCCCAAGACCTGTCCGGTCATAACGGGCGCTAAATAGCCGGAGTGGACGCGAAGCGTCTTTTGATAGCGCTCCATGAGTGTGCGCGTCAATAAGGCGCTCCGCGTTTGGATACTGTGGTGTTAATAAGCCTCGTTCGTTAGCACGCTATTTGTGGGCAGTATAAAT
Source organism: Pseudomonas trivialis (assembly GCF_001439805.1). Lineage (GTDB taxonomy): Bacteria > Pseudomonadota > Gammaproteobacteria > Pseudomonadales > Pseudomonadaceae > Aquipseudomonas > Aquipseudomonas trivialis. Next base: position 179,852 of record NZ_JYLK01000011.1, read on the forward strand.
TCTCCCAGGGCATACAGCGGCTCACGACCCGTAGTCAGTGCTGCATATTGCACAGCGTTGTTTCTCTCGCTTTTGATGTTCATGCAACCAGCCCGCGCCATCGCATGGTTATTAAAATGCCTAACCTGATTTCTTCTCTTGGAAGACTAAGCACCCTGTTCGACCATCGCGCGCAGGCGATTCAGACAGTTCTTACTTAACAAACGGATATTTGCCGGATTCCGCGCTGTGGCGCAGGTGTAGCGTGCTGCGCACTTCAGACCTCACTCAGGAAATCAGCATGCTTACCCGTTACGCAAAAATGTCCATGGTCGCGATGTTGGCGGCCTTCGCTGCGCTGGCGGCGTTCAATAACCTCAGCGATTACACCTCCAATTTCAACTTCGTCCAGCACGTACTGAGCATGGACACCACCTTTGCCGGTAATAGCGCCATGTCGCGCGCGATCCATGCCCCATGGCTGTGGCACGGCGCCTATTGGTTGATCATTGCCATGGAGGCGTTGACGGCCATATTGCTGAGCGTCGGTGTGCTGATGTTGTGGCGCGCCAGGCACCGCAGTGGTCAGCAGTTCAACCGCGCCAAGGCCTTCGCCGTTGCGGGCTTCACTGTAGGCCTGCTGGTCTGGTTTTTCGGCTTTATGGTGATCGGCGGCGAGTGGTTCTTGATGTGGCAATCCGAGGAATGGAACGGCCAGAACGCGGCATTCAAGTTCTATGCGGCGATTTTGGGCGTGCTGGTATTTCTCAACCAGTCGGATGCGGATCGCAACTGACGCGCTTGATGCCTTCACCTCTTGGTCTCCTGAAAATGATCGAGTCAGTGAATATTCCGCCGCGTGTGCGGCGGAACATCCAGGTTGGCGGTTAAGCCGGTTTGCGCCAGTCATCCGAGGCTTCGGTGCCAGCCACCACATGGGTCCAGCTGACCTTGCGATAGGCCAGGCTGGTCTTGATGAGCTGGGTGTAGTTTTCGTTGCTGCTGTTTTGCGCGTGGGGCAGCACAGTGTGAATATCCACGACGGTGGCGTCTTCCAGTTTGGTGGTGAAGAAGTGCTCTTGCTTGCCGTCCCCCGAGGTGCGGAACCACTTCACCTCAACGGTCGGCAGCATTTCGCCGGTGGCCAGCGCCTGGTAGAGCAGGGGCGAGGCCTTGCTCAGGGCACTGGTGAAGATCAGCGGTTTATGCACTCGCTGGCCCGCCGGTTGGCCGCTTTGCGGGTCGGTGGGTGCGGCAATCTGATGGTCGATTTCCTGGGCGAGGATTTCGTCTTCGTGGCCTTCCACGTAAACGTTGCCCACCGAGTCGGCGGTGAACGCGCCCTTCGTGATGTGGCCCTGGTTTTTACCGTGGATGCTGATGTACGCAGGTGTTGGCATGACAAGTTCCTTGTCGCGATCAAGTGAGCGGCCCCGTGGGGTCGCGGTTTATGGCCGAAACGGCCATGGCTTTGCAGGTGCTCGGCATGAGCACACTGAAAATCGATTACAGCTGAAGCACTCGCTCCAGCGACACCAGCACCTGCTGGGTGATGGTGTTAAGGCGCATTGAATAGATTGTGCAGGCGACCGTCAGCACGGCGGCGGCCAGGGCCCACGGCGCCCACAACGGCCAGGCGCGTGTGATCCGGTAGTTGCGCGGCGCGACGTTTTTCAGTGGGTCGGTCAGGCGCTTTGAGGTCTCGCCGCGCAAGGGACGCAACAGGTCGTGCAGTTGGTGGATGATCTTCTGCAGTTCGTCATCGCCCTTGATGTGGGCACCGTATTTGCCCTTGAGGCCGGAGATCAGGCACTGGTACATGAACTCCAGCACATGCTGGTACCGGGCGGCTTCCGGGATCATGTTGTTCATCACGGTGAAGAATTTTTCGCCCCCTTGAGTCTCCCCATGAAACTGGCTGAGCAACGAGCGTGCGCCCCAACTGGAGAGCCTGCCCCAGGCGGTGCGCATGACCACCTCGTCCACCAGCAGGCACAAGCTGTAGGAGTAGGCCTTGAGCATGCCGGCGTCGTAGTCGAGCTGGCTGACTTCTTCCATGATGGTGATGATCTGGTTGCTGACGCTCAGGCACAGCGCGGGCACGTCGTCGTGCTGGTCCAGGCGGCGCAGGCGGATGACCAGACCGATCAGCGGCGTGGCGGCATCGCACAGCGGGTTCCAGGCCTGGCCGCGCATGTCGAATGCCGGATCTGCGAGCAAGGCAGGAGGCCTTGGTTTGGCCTGTTGCCCTGTGAAGTCCGGTTCCTTGCTGCTGGCGGCCTGTCGCAGATAGCTGAATGTCAGGCTGTTTTCATCTGTTTTGGGCGTGGTTTCGCTGGGTTTGATCTCACTCATCTTTCTCGTTCCTGATTGCCCAGAACTGCAGCTCCAGCGCCGGGAATTCACCGGCAATGTGAAAACCGAACCCGCTGCCACTGCTCAGGCTCTGCCAGGTGGGATGGTGACGGTCGAGTTCGAAATAGCTGAAGCCGGCATGGAACGGCAGGTGCCGTGGCGCCACCGGCAGCGGCATCAGCGGGATACCCGGCAGTTGCAGGCTGACCAGTTGTTCCAGGCCTTCGGTTGAGCTGATCTTGATCTGTTTGGGCAGTTGCTGGCGCAGGGTTTGCGCTGGCAGTTCGGCGCGCACGGCGAGGATGAATTGGGCGTTGTCCAGCAGACGCTTGTCGTTCAACGCGGCAGTGCGAACGCCATACTGTTGAACGACGACAGGCAACGACACCGCACGCGGTTGCAGCACCGTGCCCAGAGCACGGCGCAGCGTGTGCTCCAGCATCTGGAACGACTCGTGCAGGTTGTCGTGCTGGTAGGCCGGGTATTCCTGGGGCAGGTGACCTTCGTCGGTAAAGGTCACCAGTTCACCGCAAGCCTGGGCCAGTGCGACATACAGACGCTCCGGGTGGACCTGACGTTGGCGCGCCAGGTGCTGGAACAGCGGGAACAAGCGGTTGAGGGTTTGCAGCAGGTTGAAGTCTGTGACGTCAGCCACCCCCGACTGCCCCGGTGAACCGATGCGCTGGGCCAGGTTTTTGGCGCGTTCGCGCATCAACCCGGCCACTTCACCGAGGTAGCGATGCAGCGCTGGCACCGCTTGCAGGGACAGGCTGGTGGGGTAGAAGTGCTCATCCATCACCAGGCTGCCATCCGGGCGCTTGTCTTTTATCCTGCCCAGGGCGATGCCGGTGAAAGCACTGCGATCGCTGCTTTGGAGCATCAATTGCAGGTTGGGCACGGCCAGGTCCATGCCGACCTGATCACCGTCATCGCTATGGGTATCGCGGATTTCCTCACGACAGGCGATGTAGCGGCTGTTGCCGTACTGGTCGGGCCAGCGCACTTCGAGGGCGCCGTTGGCGCGCAGCGGCAGCGCCAGGTAGACGATCTGGCCGACCGCGCTGCTGTCAGCGATCTCCAGTGGGGAGGGCGGGGCCAGGTCCCGTGGAATGTCGAAGACGCTGCCGTCGGGCATGATTCCACGTGCCTGGGTAATGGCAACCTTGCCAAAGCTCAGGTATTCGCTGTTCAGCGTCAGTTCGCTGAAGCCGTAAAGGGTGTCGTTGACGCTCTGCAGGCGCTGGTGCACGGCGGCTTCGGCGGCACGGGCCTGTTGCTGGAAGTGCTGGGGTTTGACGAACAAACCTTCATGCCAGATGACGGGGTTGCGTGAATTCATCGGTAATTACTCTGGGCAAAAGCGGCTGAAAATAACGTCATCGGGTTTCTCCCTTGAGGCTGACCTGAACGGCATCCAGTTGCACCAGTACCGCGTACTGGCGGCCTTTGGGCTCGACGCGCAGGCGCTGTTTCCACTGGCCGACGTCAGTGCTGTGGTAGTTGGCAATCACCGCGATAAACCGGGTGTCTTCATCCAGGGCGCGCAGGTCGATGAATTTGAATTGGCCGGGGTTGAGCAGGTAGTCGTCGGCGCGGATGCAGGTGCTGCCCAACGTCTTTTTCAGGTCTTCGGCCATGGCCTGAGGGCTGGCGTTGACCAGCAGCGAGTCATCGGTCAACTGCAAGACCTTGAAGGCGATGGGCGTGGCGACGTGCTCCAGCGCGGGGTTGCCCCTGGGCGTGGTCAGGCGCACGCCTTGGGCGTCGTAGTCGCCCAACAGCGCGTCTTCGATGGGCGACATCGGCACTGCCGGCGCTGGCTCAACGCTCAGTGGTGACTGGGCCGGCACGCTTTCGTAAAGGTGACTGAGCAGGGTTTGCACCTTGTCCGTCAGGGCTTGTGGGCTGGTTGCCTGCACGTTTAGTGTGTAGGGCGAACGGCTCGCGTCTTCATCCAGTGCCGTGCCGGTGCTGATCAGACGCGGGTTGACGTCGTCGCTGGCGTACAGGCTCAGGGAGTAGCGGCTGGGCTGATCGTCGGGGCCGCCGACCGGGATCGACGGCGTCCAGATCACTTGGCCGATTTTGCCGAGCAGGGTGCAGCCGCCGAGGGTGAGGCAGGCGAGCAATAAGGTGCCCAGGCGCAGGTTGCTGAATAGGCTAACGCTGCGCTTGTGTGCAGGCGCGCCAATATCAGCCCGCGCTTCGGGCGGCGGCGCCTTATGCATCGCTCGCAGCGGATCGCCTTGCTCCGCCAAATCCACCGGTAGGCAAAGGCGCTCGAATTCCGGGCAACTGGCAGGTCGCCTGTCCACTGGTGGCCGACTCGGCAGGTCTTGCTGGTGCCACACGTGCATGCCCTCAGGATGATCGCCGAGCAGCTCATCGAGCGAACGCTGCCCCGAGGCGTGCTCACCCAACTGCACCGCAACCTGATACGCACCAATCTGCAACCGATCACCGTCGTTGAGGCTTATCGCAACATGGCGCTCAAGTGGCAGGTCGTGGCCGTTGACGTAGGTTCTACCGCTGCGGTCGATCACGCAGAACCGTCCTTCGATGACGCGAATGTCACAGTGGTTGGGCTGTACGCTGTTATGCCGATCTTCCAGACGCCAGTCCACCGCGGCACTGCCGATGCTGCCGCCCTGTGGGCCAAATTGATGACCGGGCAGATACCCGTGCAGCAACTGCGCAGGGTTGCTGATAACCAGGCTCAGCTTCATGCGCGCCCCCGAATCCGCACCACGGCGCGATGGCGTTGTTGCCGATGTTCGATAAAGCTGGTCCAGCCCAGATGGGTGCCGCTGGCGCGTTGCAGGTTGAACGGCGGTACATCGTCTTCGTGCAGTCCCAGCTCCAGGTCGTAGGCGGTGGCGTCGCGCAGCAGAAAGTCCATCAACTGGCGCAAGCGCCCGAACTGATTGCCGCTGGGCAAAAACTGGCGAAAGCGTGTCTGGGTCAGGTTGGGAATCACCAGCGTGAATTTGCTGGAGCGGGTCTTGCTGCGATCACCCACCACAAAATCGCTGCCCAGGGTGCCGTTGGCCTTGCCCAGCGCCAGGCGCTGACGCTGCGGCAAATTTACCGAGCGCACCTCGAACTCACGGATATAAACACCGTGCAGATCAAAGCTGTGCTCGACAATGCCCGACACCATCGAAGGCGAGCGGCTACGGCTGGCGATCAAACCGGCAAAGCTCAGCAGGCGGCCCCAGGGCAGTGGCGTCGCGCCGCGCAGGTCGTTGTCGTTGAGCCCGACCATGGAGAATACGTAACGCGAAAACCGGTCGCTGGCCTCAGCCTGAAAGCGAATGTAATAGCGGTACTTGCGCCAGCTGGTGTGCAGCAGGGTCAGCAAACGATGGTTGAAAAAATCCATGAACGCCGGACGAATGCCGCGCTCCTGGTGGTGTTCGTAAGCCAGGCGATCCAGGTAATAACCGGGCAGCGGTGAGTCGCTGCCGTGCAGGCCAAAGAAATTGGTCTGCAAGCGGTAGCGCACCTCCTCGCGCCCATCTTCCACGCGCGCAGCCAACACCACATCGGAGGCTGGAAAGCCCAGCCCTGCATGGCTTTGCAGGCGCACGCGGCGGCGCGCCGCCGCACTCAAGGGCCGCGCCTCCAGGTCATCGCCATGCAAGGCGTGCAAATGCTCCAGCAAACGGTGAAATGAGTAGTTCCGCGCGTCGGCCAGCAGCACATCGGCTAGATCACGGGTTGTCTGCCGGTCAACAGTGGCCATTCATAGCACTCGTTGTTGGTGGTATTGATCACTTCCAGGCGGTGGAAGGAGTTGATGCTGGCGTACAGGGCGAAGAAGTGCGAAAGCACGCTGGCGAACAAGTACAACTCGCCCTCGCAGAGGAAGGCGTTCTGGTCCAGTTGCAGGCGGGTCTGCACGCCGCGCACCGGCTGGCCTTTCATCAACCAGTCGATGGGGGTGGTCACGGCAGCCTGAATACCGTTTAGACGTTTGCGTGTTGCGCGGGCCTGTTGCAGGTCGTGCAGGGCGGCAAAGTCATAGGCGCGGATCACCGCCCTGAGCGGCTCGGCCGACAGCAACGACAGGTAGTTCAGCGACAGATTGGAAATCAGCGTCCAGTGCAGGCTCGCATCCAGCACCGGCCGGTAGCTTCGCGTCGGGGCAATCAGATTGGTATAGGTGGCAAATGAAGGCGTGACCTCGGTGGACAGCGACACATCCCCCACGCCGAGCCGTTGCGGCAGGTCGCGGTTGCTGCAGGTCAGTTCGATGGACGCTGCCTCGTGTTCGCCGATGTACAGGCTTTCATCGCCGCGCACGAAGGCGATGCGATGACGCAAGCCCTCACGCCCGTGGGACGCCTCGATATGCGTGCGAAAGTACAGCGAGGTGCGGCCCCGGGCATGTTCGATTTCATGCTCGAATGACTCGAACGGCGTAAAACGCCGTAACGGATCACCGGTTCGCTGCTTGTCGGCGACGTCCCAACCGGCCACGTGGTCGACACTGAAAATTTCATAAGCATCGTGGCGGTTGCCCGTGGGGCTGATACGCCGTTCCTGGCTGCGTCCATCCAGCGCGATGGGATCGGCGTCGTGGCGGAACAGATTGACCGCCGGCGCACAGAACAGGTGAACGTCGGATGTGCGCAAATGCGTATTGACCGGCATCGGCCGGGAGAACTGAAATTCGAAGCGAATATGTCCGCTGCTGACGGCCGGCCAGACCTTGGCAAGTCGGGTCAGGCTGAAAAAGTGGAACCGCTGTGGGAACACAAAATATTCCTGCAGGATGCGGTAGCCATCGAACACGTTGCGCGGGTAGGGCAGCAGTGCTTCTTCGGCGGTGAAACCGGGAAAGCCGAGCTCTTCGGGGCTCAGGTGATAAGGCGTGTTATTGACGTACAGCGTGATGCTTTTGAGGTAGTGGGCCAGCCACAGGTAGAGGGTCAGTGCGGTGGCAGGGTCGCCGCCCAGGTGGAAGTCCAGTTGGTCGCAAGCAAGGCTGTCGAGCGGTTGCGGGGTCAACACGGTGAGGTCGATGCGCAGTGTCGAGGCTTCGCGGCTGTGGGCATCGCTGACGGCCTGCAACGCCAATGGGTACAGGTTGACGTCAGTGCACGTGCGAAACTCGCAGGAAATGCCGTCCACAGGCTTGGCAAACAGCCGCGTCCCCTTGGGAATCACCTTGCGTTGACTGATCGCATTGGGCAGTGGCTCGAAGCGGATGATGGTCGCGCTGGGCAAGGGCCGCAGGTAATTGGGCCAGAGCATGTGCAACAGCGGATGGGTCAGCTCCGGCAAATCGTCGTCGATCTTCATGCCGAGCTTGGCCGTGAGGAAGGCAAAGCCTTCCAGCAACCGCTCCACGTCCGGGTCGCCAGCCTCGTCGCCCAGAAACTGCGCCAACTGTGGATTGTCCTCGGCGAACTCGCGGCCAAGCTCGCGCAGGTAGCGCAACTCCTCGGCAAAGCGTTGTTTCAAGTCCATTGCATCCTCATTTCACGCGGGTGTAGCCGTCGCGGCCGTGCATGGCCACCTCGATCTGCACCTGTTCTTCCTTGTGGTTGACCTGCACCTGGCAATCAAGACGAAAATTCAGCTCCAGCGGCAGGTCCGGGTCGGGCTGATAACGCACGCCCGTGACCCTGATGCGCGGTTCAAACGCCTCCACCGAGCGCCGGATATCGGCGCTGATGGCCACCACCAGATCACTGCTCGCCTGGGTGATGCCGTTGAAATCACGCAGGCCCAGCTCGGGGCTGCTTTGCGAGCAGCCCTGACGTGAGTTGAGCACCTGTTCCAGGTGGCGTTTGATCGCCTCGACACGTTGTCGCGCCTGTTCATCCGCGCTGCCGGGGCGGTAGCGCGGTGCGTCGGGCTCCAGGCGTTCGAACAGGCTGGCGCCCATTTATTGGGTGTCCAGCCGACCGACCAGTGAGATCTCGAAATTGGCGCCCATGTACTTGAAGTGCGGCCGCACTGCCAACGACACCTGATACCAGCCGGGATTGCCTTCGACGTCTTGAACTTCGATCTTCGCGGCGCGCAATGGGCGACGACTGCGTACATCGGAAGAGGGGTTTTCCTGGTCGGCGATGTATTGTTTGAGCCAGTCGTTTAGCTCGCGCTGCAAATCCTGACGTTCCTTCCAACTGCCGATCTGTTCGCGCTGCAGCACCTTGATGTAGTGGGCCAGGCGATTGACGATAAACAGGTACGGCAACTGGGTGCCGAGCTTGTAGTTGGTCTGGGCTTCCTGGCCTTCGCGGGTCTTGGGGAAGTTCTTCGGTTTCTGTACCGAGTTGGCAGAGAAGAACGCCGCGTTGTCACTGTCCTTGCGCATGGTCAGCGGAATAAAACCGGCTTCGGACAGTTCGAATTCCTTGCGGTCGGAAATCAGCACTTCGGTGGGGATCTTGGCCTGCAATTGGCCGAGAGATTCGTACAGGTGCACCGGTAAATCATCCACCGCGCCGCCGGATTGCGGGCCGATGATGTTCGGGCACCAGCGGTAGCGGGCGAAGCTGTCGGTGATGCGCGAGGCCATCAGAAACGCGGTGTTGCCCCACAGGTAATTGTCGTGGTTGCCATCAACGGCCTCGTCGTAGCCGAAGCTGCGGGTCGAATTGTCTTGTGTGCTATAGGGCGTGCGCAGCAGGAAACGCGGCAGGGTCAGGGCCAGGTGGCGGGCGTCCTCGGACTCGCGCAGCCCGCGCCATTTGGTGTGACGGGGGCCGTCGAAGATATCGCTGATTTCCTTGAGGTCGGGCAGGCCCTGGAAACCCTCGAGATTGAACAGCTCAGGCCCGGCCGCGCAGACAAACGGTGCGTGGGACATGGCGCCAATGGAGGCTACATAGCTGAGCAGCTTGATGTCCGGCGAGCCGGGGCCAAAGGTGTAATTGCCGATAATGGCACCCACCGGTTCACCGCCGAACTGGCCGTAGCCGGCGGTGTAGACGTGCTTGTACAAGCCGCTGCGGGTGATGTCGCCGGCGTTGTCGAAGTCGTCCAGCAGTTCATCCTTGGTGACATGCAGCATTTCCAGCTTGATGTTCTCGCGAAAATCGGTGCGATCCACCAGCAGCTTCAGCCCACGCCAGGCCGACTCCAGTTGCTGGAGCGGCGGCTGATGCAGGATCACGTCCATCTGCTTGCTCAATGCACGGTCGATCTCGGCAATCATCTGGTCGACGCGGTGCTTGTTGACCGGTTGCTGGTGATCGCCGCTTTGCAGGATCTCGCTGATGAACGCGGCCACGCCCTGGCGGGCCACGGCATAGCCTTCCTGAGACGGGCGGAGGGTGGTGTTGGCCAGCAGTTGATCGAGCAAGGACGCCTGTTCGTCGGCGACCAGCACTTGGGCGGTGGCACTTTCCCTGGGCATGAGGGCTACTCCATATGCAATTAAAGGAAATCAGTTGTTTGGCGCGTCAAGCACCAGGTTCAGTTCGCTGGCCAGCCGTTGGCGGGCGGTTTCATCGGTCAGCAGGTTTTGCAGATGCTTGCGAAAGGCGGGCACGTTGCCCATCGGTCCCTTGAGGGCGACGAGCGCATCACGCAGCGCCAGTAACTTGTTCAGTTCGGGTACCTGACGAGCAATAGCGTCAGGGCCGAAGTCATTGATGCTTTTGAAGTGAAGTTGCACATTCAAGTCCGTGTCGTGCTGGTTGTTCAGTACGCAGGGAACGGCCATGTCCAAAGCAACTTCGGCTTTGGTCAGTACTTCGTTGAAGGTGTCTTTATCTATTCGAACGGAGGGTCTGTCTTCAAGCGCGCTTAGTTCACTGTGACCTTTGAAGTCGCCCGTGATCAACAGTTTGAGTGGCAGCTCGACTTCGACTTGTTGATCGCCCGTCGCCGGCACGTACTTGATGTTGATGCGTTCTTTAGGCGCGACGGAACTTTGAGATTTCGACATGGGAAAAGTCCTTTTTTGAAAGTGGCGCTATTAAAAGCGCATGTTTCTTAAAAGTCATGTCGGACAAAGTCGATTCGTTTCGTGGTCTTGGGATGTAAGACGTTTCGCTGTTTAATGGTTTTTACTTCTGTAGAGAAAATTCTTACGCTAGTTGGTTTTAATATCTGAGGGGGGTGTCTGTTATTTGAGGATTTCGCAGAAAAGTTACACCTGCGACTTGCCTGTTTGTTATCTGGGCGTTCACGCTAAGTTGCTGTGCTTAATGGTGGGTTTTCACCGTTGGCTCAACAATAGTAGAAGTTGAATTAAAACCCTGGAGGAGGCGTTGATGTGCAAGGGAAGGCAACGTTGGCGTTGTATTGGGGGGCTGTGTGTGGCGCTGCTTGCCGCGCAAGTGCGGGCAATACCCGCTGCTCAGGATTGCCCGGCGATCGTGTCGCCTCTCAAACGCCTGGAGTGCTTTGACCTGGCCGCCGGCACCCCTATCCATCATCCGCCTGCGTTGCCCAAGGCACTGGGCAGGGTGCTGCCGATTGTCGACCTGGTGCAGCGTAATGAGGCCAGGCGTTCACCCGACGACCAGCGCTTCCTGCTGTCGTCTTTCCCGCATCCAAACAACGTCGAGCCTCCGCGGCTGGTGATATCAGCCCCGGCCTTGGGCGCGTTGCCGCCCCGTCCCTATTTGGCGATCAGCTGCGAATCGAGCATTTCGCGGCTGCAATTGGTACTGGATGAGCCGGCCAGGCCCAACAGAATTCGTATTCAGCTGTTCAGGGATGAGCGCCCGGTCTCCGCGGCCTATCAATGGCAGGTGCTGGACGACGCCGGCCTGGTGGTCGATGCCGGACGCGGGCTGCAGGCCATCTCGCTGTTGCGCAATATGGGCGGCGGTCAACGCCTGCGAGTGGAGAGCGATTATCCAAGCTTGCACGGCCTGGTATTCGATGCCGAAGGGCTCGGCGAACTGATCGAACGGGAGCGTCAGGCATGTCGCTGGTAATCGACGTTCCGGTCGATGTCGTGAATCGCTTGCTGGCGCCTGTCTACCCTGAGCAGCCTGCCGGGCATTTCGATGTGGAGGACGAAACCTACCAGGCCATCGACCAGGAGATGGTCAAGCTTGGCGGTTTGCGCGAGAGCGATATCGACTGGCCCTACATCGACGAAGCTTCCCGCGAATACTTGACCTGCCAATGCAAGCACTGGCGCATCGTAGGCCATCTGCAAGTGGTCTGGTTGCGTACCCGTCAGTGGCCGCGCTGGGCTGATGCCCTGGAGTTAATCGCTGGCTTGGTCGAACAATATTGGGACAGCGCCTACCCCAAGCCTGGCCCGACCGGCTACCTGAACAAACGCAAGCAGGTGCAGCGTCTGTTGAGCGACCTGGGACAGGTATTGCCGACTCTGGAGCGCAGCAGCTTTGAACCCGTCTATCAAGCCGTGGCGCAGCGGGCCCTGGCCAGGCTGAAACAGTGCATCGAGAGCGCCAAACTCGAGCATGCGCCGCTGGATTCGCTGCAACGGCAGTTGGACAAATACGGCGAGCCGCTGGTGGCGAGCGAGCCTGCCCGTGTGGTCACCGGCGCCGGCGTTCTGGACTCGGCTTTTTTCGCCAGCCCCAGGCCGCCAGCCCCAGGCAACGAGCGTGAACAGCGCCGCGCCGTGTTGAGCATGGCCGAACAGATCAACCAGCAGGACCCCTACGACCCCACCGGCTATCAGTTGCGCCGTTTCGGTCTGTGGTCCCATCTGCGCACCGCGCCTTCAATCGTCCGAGACCGACGCACTGAATTGACCGCCGTGCCCAAGGACATCGTCGACGGTTATCAGGACGCGCTGAACCAGGGCGCTGCCGACCCGAATCTGTTGCAGCGCATCGAAAAAAGTGTCTGTGCCTCGCCGTACTGGCTGCGCGGCAGTTACCTCGCCGCTCACGCTGCCTCGCGCCTGGCGATGGAGGAGGTGGCCGCCGCCATTCGCCAGACCTGCGAACGTTTTGTCTGCCGTTTGCCGGCCCTGCTGGAACTGTGCTTCAGCGACGGCACGCCGTTCGTGGATGCGCAGACCCAGGCTTGGATCACCGGCGCCGATCAGACCGACACAACGCGCAGCCCGGTGCAGGAATACGCCGGCCTGCGCGATGAACTGGCCACCCAACTCACTCAGGAAGGCGTCGAAGTGGTGCTCCTGCGCCTGCAGGATCTGCACGCCGCCCATGACGCCCCGCGCCAACGCAGCTACGCCACGGTGATCGCCGCCGACCTTCTGGCATCCCGTGGCTTGTCATGGCTGGCGGACGACCTGTACGCCAGCGTTGCGCGATTGATGCGCGATACCACCGCGCAGGGGTGGGAGCCGCAACTGTATCAGAAGGTGGCAACCGTTATCAGTGAAAGTAAGGACTAGTCACATGCCCCGCCAAAGCGACGTGCGTTTCACCTTCGAACCCTTGAAAGGCGACGTCTTCGACGTGGTCTCGTTCAAGCTCGAAGAAGGCCTCTCCATGCCGTTCAAACTGGAGCTGGAGCTGGCCAGCCACAATGCCGCCATCGACTTCAATAACGTGCTCGACCTGGCGGCATTGTTCACCCTGTGGCGCGGCGAAACCCCGGTGCGCTATGTGCACGGCCTGGTCAGCCTGTTCAGCCAGGGGGACACCGGCTTTCGCCGTACCCGCTACACCGCCGTCATCGAACCCACCCTGGCACGCTTCAAGCTGCGCTCCAACTGGCGCATTTTCCAGGGCCAGGGCGTGCCCGACATCATCACCAGCCTGCTTGCCGAGCATCAGTTGACTGATCTGCGCAGCGAAATATGCTTTGAGCACCCACCCCGCGAATACTGCGTGCAGGCCGGCGAAACCGACCTCGATTTCATCAGCCGGCTCGCCGCCGAAGAAGGCATGCTCTACCGCTTCGAGCACCGCGCCGATGGCCACACCCTCATCCTTACCGACCGCGTCGGCGGCCTTGGCACCGTCGGCACTCACACCGATTGCGCGGTGCTCTATCAGCCCATGCCCGGCGGCGATGCCATGGAGCCGGCACTCACCCGTTTCCACTACACCGAACAGGTGCGTACCGCCGTGCAGGTGCAGCGCGACTACACGTTCACCCACCCGCGCTACAACCAGCAACACACCGCCCGCGGCGGCCAGGATCTGAACAACCAGCACAAGGACTACGAACGCTACGACTATCCCGGGCGCTACAAACGCGACATCGCCGGCGCACCCTTTACCAAAACGCGCCTGGCCGCCCTGCGCAACGACGCCAGGCTGGCCCACGTGAGCGGTGACGACGCGCGCCTGCAACCGGGGCTGGCGTTCGACCTCAGCGAGCACCCGCGCGAGGATTTCAATGACCGTTGGCGCACCATCACCATCACCCACGAAGGCACGCAGCACAGCAGTCTGGAGGAAGAAGCGTTCGCCAGCGCCAGCGGCACGGCCTATGAGCTGAAGGCCACGGCCATACGCTGGACCTGCGACTGGAAAGCCCCGTTGGGCGAGAAGCCCTGCATTGACGGTCCGCAGATCGCCACGGTGGTCGGGCCGCCGGGCGAGGAGGTTTATTGCGATGAATGGGGCCGGGTGAAAGTGCAGTTTCCGTGGGATCGCGCGGATAAAAACAACGACCACAGTTCCTGCTGGATTCGCGTCACTCAGGGCTGGGCCGGCGCAACCTGGGGTGCCATGGCTGTGCCGCGAGTGGGGCAGGAACTCATCATCAGCTACCTGGACGGCGACCCCGATCAGCCTATTGCCACCGGTCGCGCCTACCGGCAGACCAACTTGCCGCCTTATGAACTGCCCAGACTCAACGCTGTAGCGACCACCAAAAGCCGCGAGTTCAAGGGCACCCGGGCCAACGAGTTGCGCATTGACGACACCACCGCGCAAATCAGTGCGGCATTGATGAGTGATCACGATCACAGCGCCTTGCACCTGGGTTACCTCACACATCCGCGCCACTACGGTGGCGGCAAACCAAGAGGCGAAGGGTTTGAGCTGCGTACCGATGGTCACGGGGCACTGCGCGCGGCCAAAGGCTTATTGCTGACCGCCGAAGCACAACTGAACGCCGGCGCGGGTCAACTGGAACGTGGGCAAGTCATCGAGGTGTTGCAGGCAGCCCTGACGCTGGCAAAACACTTGGGGGCCTCGGCGGAGGAGGCGCAGGGTATTGCTCAGGATTGGCAGCCGCAACAGGCCCTCACCGATGCCGTGAAGGTGCTGGGGCAGGGCGCCAATGATCAGCCCACCGGCAGCGGCGAGGGTGCGCAACCGATCATCGCGTTGAGCGGACCTGCCGGCGTCGTCGCCGCCACCTCCCGCAGTATCGCCTTGGGCGCAGGCGAACACATCGACAGCGTTGCACAACAGAACCAGCAACTCACCGCCGGAAAAAAAGTGGTGATCAATGCCGGCGACGAGCTGGGCCTGTTCGCCCAGGGCGGTGACATGCGCCATATCGCGCAGAACGGGCAACTGCTGTTGCAGGCCCAACACAACAGCATTCAGGTGCAAGCGGACCAGAGCGTGGAAATCAGTGCCAGCCAGCAACACGTGCTGGTGGCGGCAGACAAGCACATCACCCTGCTGTGCGGCGGCGCCTATATCAAGATGCAGGGTGGCAACATCGAGCTGGGCATGCCGGGTGACTTCACGGTGAAGGCCGCTAACACACGCTTCCTTCAGCCAAGCCATGCCAGCGCGCACTTCAATAGCTGGCCCGCCACCTCGTTCAACGAACGCTTCCAAACCTTTTTCAGCAATGGTCACCCCATCCGCAACCGTGCGTACGCGCTGGTCCGCAAAGACGGCGCACGTATTGAAGGGCGCAGCGATGGCGAAGGCTTCGTCACCCTGCAACAGGGCATGACGCTGGAAGGGCTGGTACTGGAATGGCTTGAAAACGGAGACCCCACATGACCGATAACCCAACGGCGCCGCGTGTTGCGCCCATGACCTACAACGCACGCGGCAATCCGGTGCATACCTGGACCCTTACGCCCAGCCATATCACCGAC
>NZ_JYLK01000012.1 GCF_001439805.1 Pseudomonas trivialis
GATGCACACGGGGCAGTTGGAAGGCATAAACAATCGAATAAAGGTCATCAAGCGGATGGCGTACGGTTACCGGGATAGCGAATTCTTTTTCATGAAGATCAAGAGCGTCTTTCCCGGTAATCCGTGATGAACCTTTTTTTTGCCTGGAATTTGGGTGCTGAAGCTTATATCGCCATCGGGAGCAAGCCCCCTCCCACACGTGGAATGCGTTCCACGTGTGGGAGGGGGCTTGCTCCCGATGGCGATGACAGGGTCAACGCAAAATGAAACTTTTGTCATAAAACCCGTTTGCCTACGACCAAGCACCACGGATTACGCGGCCTCCAGCACTGTTGCGTCTTGTGCAATAAATTGTTGCGCGCAAAGACTGTTTACTTAGCAAGCTAACAAAACATATAACAAAGGCCTGCGACGACTTGCCGCAGATCCACCCGAGATTGGAGCAAGCAGATGACTGTAAAAGTGACTGAACGCGACGACGAACATATGTCCCACGAAGCCCTGGGCCATGGGATTCATATCTGGGATGTCCATCAACAAGACCTGCTGGTCGGCATGTTTCACAATGAAAGCGACGCTCATAACTATAAGAACGAGCTGGAAACGCTTGAACTGAAACGTCAGACACAGAGTTCCTGAAACACCGAAATCTCGCAGGCACCCGGCCCCACACAGCAGCTGGCGTGCCTGCAAAGAAAAACCCCGCCTTGTGAGCGGGGATTTTCGTGTCTACAGCCTTACCACATCAGATCGTCCGGGATCTGGTAGGCGGCGTACGGATCATCCTCGTCCGGCACCTGGCTTTCGGTGAGGATATTGAGCTGCACGATACGCTCCGGCGCGCGCTCCTGGATCTTCAGCGCCGCTTCGCGGGGGATCACTTCGTAGCCGCCGCCGTGGTGCACGATGGCCAGGGAGCCGTTGCTCAGCTTGTTGCGCATCAACGTGTTGACCGACAGGCGCTTGACCTTCTTGTCATCCACGAAGTTGTAGTAGTCCTCAGTGGTCAGCTTGGGCAGGCGCGAAGTCTCGATCAATTGCTTGACCTGGGCTGTACGGGCCTTGGCCTCGGCTTTTTCCTGCTGCTGACGGTTCAGTTCCTGGTCGCGCTTGACCTTCTCGGCATGCGCCTCGGCCGCCAGACGGGCCTGGGTGTCGTCCACCTCGGCCTGGCCCTTGTGGACCAGGCGCTGCTGTTTCTGTTTCTCTTTGCCGACCTGCTTGGCCTGCTTTTGGTTGACCAGACCTGCTTTGAGCAACTGGTCGCGAAGGGAAAGGCTCATGGTGCTTACTCACTTAGGCAACTGCTCAACCGCAGCTGGACATATTCTTTTCCTGACGCTTGGCTTCGCCCCACAGGGCGTCCAAGGTTTCGAGGGTGCAATCTTCTATGGGTTGATGCGTATCGCGCAATGCCTGTTCGATAAATCGGAAACGTCGTTCGAACTTGGCATTGGCACCGCGCAGGGCGGTTTCCGGATCGACCTTGAGGTGACGGGCCAGGTTGACCGCAGCAAACAGCAGGTCACCGACCTCATCGGCGATCGCAGCCGGGTCGTTGGCGGCCATGGCTTCGAGCACTTCATCGAGCTCTTCGCGCACGCTGTCCACCACTGGCAAGGCGGAAGGCCAGTCGAAACCGACCTGGCTGGCGCGCTTTTGCAATTTGGCCGCGCGGGACAGCGCCGGCAGCGCCGTGGGCACATCGTCGAGCAGGGACAGCTGCTGCGGCGCGTCGGACTTTTCTGCACGCTCCTCGGCCTTGATTTGCTCCCAGCGCGCCTTGACCTGATCTTCACTCAGTTGCGGCACGTCCAGCGGTGCGTAGAGATCCCCGGTGGGGAACACATGGGGATGGCGGCGGATCAGCTTGCGCGTGATGCTGTCGACCACGCCGGCAAATTCGAAACGCCCGTCTTCACGCGCCAGCTGGCTGTAATACACCACCTGGAACAGCAGGTCGCCCAGTTCGCCCTGCAGGTGGTCAAAGTCGCCGCGCTCGATGGCGTCGGCCACTTCGTAGGCCTCCTCCAGGGTGTGCGGCACGATCGTGGCGTAGGTTTGCTTGATGTCCCACGGGCAGCCGTATTGCGGGTCGCGCAGGCGGTTCATCAGGTGCAGCAGGTCTTCAAGTGAATACATCGGTCTCTTTCCGCTGAAGATCAAATGTGGGAGGGGCTTGCTCCGCGCCCATTCAACTGCTTATGGCGTGCGGTTGCGCCGGGTTTCGATGATGTTCGGCAACTGGGAGATCCGTCCCAGCAAGCGCCCCAATGCGTCCAACCCCGGAATCTCGATGGTCAGGGACATCAACGCGGTGTTGTCCTCCTTGTTCGAGCGGGTGTTGACCGCCAGCACGTTGATGCGCTCGTTGAGCAGCACTTGCGACACGTCGCGCAGCAGGCCGGAACGGTCGTAGGCACGAATGATGATGTCCACCGGATAGGTGAGCACCGGCACCGGCCCCCAGCTGACCTGGATGATCCGCTCCGGCTCGCGCCCGCCCAACTGCAGCACCGAGGCGCAATCCTGACGGTGAATGCTCACGCCACGGCCCTGGGTGATATAGCCGACAATCGCATCGCCCGGCAGCGGCTGGCAGCAACCGGCGATCTGCGTCATCAGGTTGCCCACGCCCTGGATCTGGATATCGCCGCGCTTGCCGGGCTTGTAGCCGGTGGCCTTGCGCGGAATCAGTTCCAGCTGCTCGTTGCCACGCTCCGGCTCCACCAACTGCTGGGCCAGATTGACCAGTTGCGCCAGGCGCAGGTCGCCGGCGCCGAGGGCGGCGAACATGTCTTCGGCGATTTTCATGTTGGCCTTTTCGGCCAACTTGTCGAAGTCCACCTGGGGCAGGCCCAGTCGCGCCAGCTCGCGTTCGAGCAGGGTCTTGCCGGCGGCGACGTTCTGATCGCGCGCCTGCAGTTTGAACCAGTGGACGATCTTCGCCCGTGCCCGTGAGGTGGTGATGTAACCCAGGTTCGGGTTCAGCCAGTCGCGGCTCGGCGTGCCGTGCTTGCTGGTGATGATCTCGACCTGTTCACCGGTCTGCAGACTGTAGTTGAGCGGCACGATGCGCCCGTTGATCTTGGCGCCCCGGCAGTTGTGGCCGATTTCGGTGTGCACGCGGTAGGCAAAATCCAGCGGCGTGGCCCCCTTGGGCAGATCGATGGCATGCCCGTCCGGGGTGAAGATATAGACGCGGTCAGGCTCGATATCCACGCGCAGCTGTTCAGCCAGGCCGCCGATATCACCGAGTTCTTCGTGCCATTCGAGCACCTGGCGCAACCAGGAAATCTTCTCTTCGTACTGGTTGGACCCGGCCTTGACGTCGGTGCCCTTGTAGCGCCAGTGCGCGCACACGCCCAGTTCCGCCTCTTCGTGCATGGCATGGGTGCGGATCTGCACTTCGAGCACCTTGCCCTCGGGACCGATCACCGCCGTGTGCAGCGAGCGATAGCCGTTTTCCTTGGGGTTGGCGATGTAGTCGTCGAATTCCTTGGGGATGTGCCGCCACAGCGTGTGGACGATACCCAGCGCGGTGTAGCAGTCGCGCATTTCCGGCACCAGCACGCGCACCGCCCGCACATCATAGATCTGGCTGAAGGCCAGGCCCTTGCGCTGCATTTTGCGCCAGATCGAATAGATATGTTTGGCGCGGCCGCTGATGTCGGCCTCGACGCCGGTGGCCTGCAATTCGGTACGCAACTGGCCCATCACGTCGCTGATAAAGCGTTCGCGGTCCAGGCGCCGCTCGTGCAGCAGTGTGGCGATCTGTTTGTATTGATCGGGCTCAAGGTAGCGAAAGGACAAATCCTCCAGCTCCCACTTGATATGGCCGATGCCCAGGCGGTGCGCCAGCGGCGCGTAGATGTCGAAGACTTCGCGGGCGACGCGGTTGCGCTTTTCGTCGTCGGCGGTCTTCACCGCACGGATCGCGCAGGTGCGTTCGGCCAGTTTGATCAGGGCGACGCGTACGTCGTCGACCATCGCCACCAGCATCTTGCGCAGGTTTTCCACCTGGCCCTGGGTGCCCAGCACCATGGACTGGCGCGGGCTGAGGCTGGCACTGATGGCCGCCATGCGCAGCACGCCATCGATCAGCTTGGCCACCACCGAGCCAAAGCGCTGGCCGACGGTGGCCAGCTCAATGTGCCCTTCGCGCACGCCGCGATAGAGCACAGCGGCGATCAGCGAATCCTGGTCGAGCTTGAGATCGGCAAGGATCTCGGCGATTTCCAGCCCGGTACGAAAGCTTGAAGTGCCTTCGGCCCACAGGTTCTTGGCGGCATTGTCCTGCTGCTCGGACTCACGAGCGAACTCGCAGGCCGCTTTCATGGCCTCACGGTCCAGTGCCGGATCGACACTGATGGCATGGTCAAGCCATGCCTCCAGATTGATACTGCCGTCGGTGTTGATCGGCTGGTGTGCTCTCACCTGTACCATCTTTCTTACCTTCCCTACGACGCACCTTGGATGCGCCGGAATCATCGCCGACCTTGACTGCGAACTCCGTGGCAGCTCATGGGCCCTGGAGAACGCAGGCCGGTCGGATTAAACGGGCATCCTAGCCCGCTTCAAATAACGCCATGGCCTCGACATGCGCCGTTTGCGGAAACATGTCGAGGATCCCGGCACGTTTTAGCCGGTAGCCCTGCTTGACCAACTCAACCGTGTCCCGCGCCAGCGTGGCCGGGTTGCAGGACACATACACCACGCGCCTGGCGCCAAGGGTGGCGAGTTTGCGCACAACCTCCTGGGCACCGTCACGAGGTGGATCCAAGAGTACCGCAGAAAAGCCCTGTTTGGCCCACTCGGCGTCAGTCAGAGGCTGGGATAAATCGGCCTGAAAAAAACGAGCATTATGCAAATTGTTGCTGACAGCATTGAGTGCGGCGCGGTCAACCATGGTCTGCACGCCTTCCACGGCGACCACTTCACGCACCTGCCCGGCCAACGGCAGGGCAAAATTACCGAGGCCGCAAAACAGGTCCAGCACCCGCTCATCGGCCTGCGGCGCCAGCCATTGCAGCGCCTGGGCGACCATCGCCTCGTTGACCGCGGCATTGACCTGGACGAAGTCTCCCGGCCGATAGGCCAGCTCCAGGTCCCACGCATCCAGGCGAAACCCCAGGGTCTGATCAGGCTCTACAGGCTCCGGCTTGCCCTCGCCCTGCAGCCACAACTGGGCGTCATGAAACGCACAAAATTCCTGCAGCACCAGCAGGTCCGCCTCGGACAGCGGCGCCATATGGCGCAGCAACACGGCAATCGATGACCCGCTGAACAACTCCACATGCCCCAGCGCCTGAGGCTTGCTCAAGCGGCGCAGCATGTTCGGCAGACGCTGCATGATCGGCTGCAAGGCCTGTACCAGCACCGGGCATTCATCAATGCCGACAATGTCCTGGCTGGCCACGGCGCGAAAACCCACCTCGAGTGTTTTCGCCCTGGCATCCCAGCGCACCGCGACCCGCGCGCGACGTCGATATCCGAACTCCGGCCCGCTCAAGGGCGCCGCCCACTCCTGGGGTTCGACACCCGCCACGCGGGACAGTTGCTCGGCGAGCATGCGCTGCTTCAGGGCAAGCTGTTCGTCGTGGGGCAAGTGCTGCACGCTGCAACCACCGCAGCGACCGAAGTGCGCGCAGGGTGCCGGGCGACGCAATTCGCTGGCGGTGAACACACGTTCAGTACGCGCCTCGACCACCTTGCCGTGAGCGCCCAGCACCCGTGCTTCAACGTCTTCGCCCGCCAGCGCGCCGTTGACGAACCAGGTGCGACCTTCAAAAAACACGATGCCCCGGCCATCGTTGGCCAGGCGCTCAATGGTCAGGCGTTGCTTCTTGCCCACGGGAATCTGTGGCGCCCGGCTGCCGCCCGTCGGTTGGAAGCGCAGGCCTCTCTCATGTTTGGCCATCAGTTGGGTTCGTCGAAGATGCCGGTCGACAGGTAGCGGTCGCCTCGGTCACAGATGATGGCGACGATCACCGCGTTTTCCACTTCTTTGGACAGGCGCAACATGCCGGCCACCGAACCGCCGGACGACACACCGCAGAAGATGCCTTCTTCACGGGCCAGGCGGCGGGTGGTGTCTTCGGCTTCGCGCTGGGCCATGTCGATGATGCGGTCTACCCGCGCCGCGTCGTAGATCCTGGGCAGGTACTCTTGCGGCCAGCGACGGATACCCGGGATCGCCGCGCCTTCCATCGGTTGCAGGCCGACGATCTGGATCGCCGGGTTCTGCTCCTTGAGGTAGCGCGAGTTGCCCATGATGGTGCCGGTGGTGCCCATCGAGCTGACGAAATGGGTAACGGTGCCGCCGGTCTGGCGCCAGATTTCCGGACCGGTGGTGGTGTAGTGCGCCTCGGGATTGTCGCCATTGGCGAACTGGTCCAGCACCTGGCCACGGCCTTCGGCCGCCATGCGCTCGGCCAGGTCGCGGGCGCCTTCCATGCCCTGTTCCTGGGTTACCAGAATCAGCTCGGCCCCATAGGCCGTCATCGCGGCCTTGCGCTCGGCGCTGGAGTTGTCGGGCATAATCAGAATCATCCTGTAGCCCTTGATCGCCGCAGCCATGGCCAGGGCGATCCCGGTGTTACCCGAGGTGGCTTCGATCAGGGTGTCGCCGGGCTTGATCTGCCCGCGCAGCTCGGCACGGGTGATCATCGACAGCGCCGGGCGGTCCTTGACCGAGCCGGCCGGGTTGTTCCCTTCGAGCTTGAGCAACAGGGTATTACTGGTTTCACCCGCCATGCGTTGCAAGCGGACCAGAGGCGTATTGCCGACGCAATCGGCGATTGTTGGGTACTGCAAGGTCATGGCGTATTCGCAATCCAGACTGCGGGGCCGCCATCATACCGGGAAAGGCCGGCAGGCCATATCACGCAAAGTGCGGTGCTTATGCCTCAAAGACATAAGGACAGGGTCAGCCAATCACGAAGTCCGTCCACTCGCGCTCGGTCAACTCCGCGACCAAGGTGTTTTCGGCCGTTCGCCGGGCTGCCTGCAGGGTGTGGACATAGCGCAGGTATTCGCCCTCCGTCATTACAGCATCTGCCACCTTGTTGCCGGCAATCTCCATCAATCGATCATAGCCGCGCAGTGCTGTGGCAAATCGGCTGCGGTATTTGCGTTTGAGAAACTCCACCCAATGCTCCTCACCGCGCAGGTTCAGAGGCCAGTTCATGCCAACCTCTTCGCGCAGAATGCTCGCGCGCAGGGTAGCCACGGAGAGGTCATCGGGCCGCGCTAAGGGGGTGTTGAAACGTGAAGCGAGCACCAGCGGCAGATCCAGACTGTCCGCCAGGGCGATTCGATAACTGTAGATGCGCGTACATGCCTGCCAATCTGCCTGGCCCGGGAAATAGCGACGCACATGCTCATTGATGGAGTCCAGCCGACGTAGCGCCCGGTAGTAGTGCACAAACGCCGGTCCGGCATTCTGTACGTCTGCCGCCAGCATGCGATATGGCAGCCTGAGCAATTCCAGTTCGTGCAGACTCAACAGACAACCGTCGATTCCTCCTCCCATGTAACCATAGGGCCGCACGGAATAAATCTGCTCCCCTCCCCCGTGAAACAATGCCTCGCCGACCAACCTCCACATCCGCCGCGTAATAGTTTCGCGCAGGGTGCGGTGGCCCACATCGGCGAACAGCGGATAATCAGCGATATTCCCCAACAGCTCAAAAAAACAGTCCGCCATGGGCTGTTCCTGCAAGGCTGCCCACTCAAGCTGGCGGGCTTGCACCTCGGCGGGAGGCAGCAAGGCCAACCAACGATCCGCGCGCTGATCGAAAGAGGCGGCTGGATCCCACAGCCCGAAATCAATGTCTGGCTGCCCCTGCCGCTCACCGATTCGGCGCAATAGTTGGCGTGCTTGCGCAGACAGCGGGTTGCCCCGCAGATTCATCGCCCGATGAATCTCGGGGTAGATGAACAAGTCCGTCTCGGCCAACTCCCTGATTGCATTGTTGCGCAGGTCAAGACTGCGCAGTGCCCGCAGGGTCACGGCGCCCCGCGGCAGCCGGTCCAGGCCGCAATTGCGCAGGCTCAGCTCGCGCATGCGGGTTAGCTGATAGAGCGACAGCCGCCGACCCTGGCCCAGCGGATTAACCGATAAATCAAGGCGCCTCAGACCGGTCAGTGCCGCCAGCCGAAACTCGTCCTGCAGATCGAGCCTGAGCAGATTATTGGAAAGATTGAGCACCGCGAGGTGAGCCAGCCCTTCCATATCCGGTAAATGACTGAGGCGGTTACCCTTCAAGGAGATCATCCGAAGTCCAGGGAAGCTACGCAGGAAATGCGGCGGCAATACGGCCAGGTGATTGCCGTTGATGTTCAAGAGTGTCACGTGGCCGAAATGAGCCCTCAGGGTCGGCAGGCTTGTCAGTTCCAGGTCATCCAGGTTGAGCTCCTCGATAATGCCCGGGGTCAGGCCCTCCCTGGCCCAGCACCGCTGAATCCGGGCCACCGCCAGCGCCCGCGAGCGGACCGAAACAGCGTCATTCGCGTCGGCTGAAGCGGCGTCGCGCCATTGCTGCAGGTCCAGGTCCAGCGCGCGTTGTTCGCGGACCAGGTAGTCGATCATGGTCGTGCGCTCGTCCGTCGAGTCTCCTGCCTCGCGCAGCAAGTCCAGTACTTCCTCGTCGCTCCTGGCGGGGTATAACGCACGCAATCGGGCGACCTGCTCACGGGCGACCGGCCCAAGTTCTTCACCGCCGCTGAGGGGGTAGCCGATGCGTCCGTCCGCGAAGCGTCGTGGCGGGTTGAAGCGCGGCCGACGGTCGATTTCGAGCGCAGGGTCAGCACTCTCCAATGTGTGTCGTTCACGGTCTGCAATCGAGCGTAAAAGCGCTTCGGGACCGCCTGCGTGGGTGTAGCCCAACGCCTGGCGTTCCGCCTTCGGCAACGCCGCCAGTAAAACCGTCAGAAACGGTCCGGGACTTCCCACCGCTTGCCGTTCACCGCGTTCATGCGGCGTGTACGCCTGATAGTGATAAGAAAAAGGTTCGAGTATTCGCGTGAGTGCGGCGCCCTCGGGGCCGGCACTGTCAATCAGACCACCTCTTTCCCGTACCTCGATGCGCAGGTGGTCGGGCCAACCCTGAAGGGTCGGCAGCGCACGCATGATCAGCCGGGTGCTGTCCTCATTGGCCGCCAACCTTATATACAAGCCTTCCACGGCCCGGGCTCTGCGCGAATACGCCAGCGTCCAACGAATATCCTGCATCAGGCTCAACGGAAGGCGGCCCGCCTCCAGGCTTCGCTGCTCGACCGGGGTGAGCCTGTAGACCAGATCGTCAGCGGCCCACGCCGACAAACCAGGAAAATACCGCTGGAGCACGCGAGCATGCGGATTTCTCGACGCCAGCGTTTTTTTATGACGCAATGCCTTGTAGAAATGCCGTTCCATCTGCGGCTTGTCGGCATCGACCCTGGCTTCAAGCACCGCCACCTGCTCGACCCGCGCGAGGCCTGCATGCCCCACCAGTTCATCGGCCAGATCAGGCCCGACCTCGCCCAGCACTTCATCAAAAAAATCCCGGCCCGTTTGCACGCCCTTCATCACTCGCTGCTGCAACGTGTAACGCTCGAGGGTGTCCAGCAGAATCGCCGGCGGGGGCTCGTTGCGCACCTGCACCCGGCGCAGCATGGCCGGCGTCACTGCGCTGATCTGCTGGATCTGCTCAATGGCATCCGGCGACAACGCCCGCGTCAAAGGCCCCAGGCGATAAAACGGTTTTTGCCCATCCCACGTCAGCGGATTTTCCCATTCATGGCGCCAGGCACCGGCACCATTGTGAGTCAGTTCCGGGGAATACGCGTCCTTCAGAGACGGGTGTTGAACGCGCCAGCGCCCGAGCGTTTCATCTTCGAAGACCTTGAAATATTCACCCTCGATAAACAGGTAGCGATCCGCTCCACGCCGGTAAAAGCCCAATGCGTCAGGTTCGGCGTCGATGCTGGTGGTGTCGGCGGTGGTGGCGTAATGCAGAATTTCACGTCGATAAGGGTAGAACGATCCGTCAGGCGCACGGTTGCGCAGCATTGCACGGGCGACCTGATGACGCAGGTCGGCAACGCCCTGCAACGCACTTAATCCCAGTTGCAGCCTGTCTCCTGCCGAGAGCTGGCTGACGATTGCATCATAAAAGGCGTCTGCCCCCATTAACGTCGCGCCGGTGCGCAGCTGATGGTGGTGGTAGGCTGCAAAACGCCCCTGCATCTGATCGATAACCACCACATTGCGATCCGCTAATCCCTTGGACACGTAGGGAACCGCTTGCCCGGCGGTGCCGACCACCAACCGTTGACCGGTCAGGTCGCGCATCACCCCATCGGTCAATTCGGCAGCCCATCTCCACGTTTGTCGGTCGAAGCGTCGCCCATGAAACAATCCATCGATGATCTTCTCTCGGCGTGCAACCAGCCTTGCAGCGCGCAACGCCTGATAAAGCGCCTCGGGTTGCAGTTGCGATTCCAATAGCTGGGTCTGTTGATGCTCGGAAAGCGGATGCTCGCGCAGTATTTCGAGCAACCGTGCGAGGCTAAGGTCGGGGTGCAGCGCGCGCAGTTGAGTAATCACGGTGGGAACCGGCATGTCCGGGGTGACGCGGTCGGGCAGCAACGCATATACCGGTGGACGGGCCCCGCTCGCCGTGGAACGGCTGAACTCGGCAAACCGCGTGAGCGCTTCAAAAAGGTCTGTTTTTCCTGCCCGCGCTTGCATGGCCAGCTGTTGACGAAGCCTGGGTTCGCCCGTCGAAAAATGCTCGGGCAACAACGCGATGATGGCGGTGGGCAGATGGGCGGTGAACTGTGGCGGCTTGCCGTAGGCAAACTGATGGTTTTCCAGTGCGGTCACGCTGACCACGGTGGTCGGCTGAACGGAGCCGCCCTTGCTGTAGCGTCGCACTTCCACACCCTGCTGGCTGGCAATGCTCAGCGCGGTGTCCGCCGGCCAGGCGGGCAATTGGGTGAGCAACGGTGCGAGCACATCGGCAGCGTCAACCGGTACGGTATGCGTGGGCTCGACCCCCTCCGCAACCCAGTCGATCAGCCGGTCAGCCTGGAACCGCTCGACGGCGTCGACCAGTGAGGCCGAGGGTGGCGCTCCGGCCCAAACCTGATCAAGCCTCTCCTGCGAGGTGTCACTGCTCATCAGGATCACCGCCATGTCACGGGCTGGCGCGTTCGGGGAACCGAGCATTGTTTCAAGCACCCTGGAAGCGGTTGGCTCGCGCTGTTCAGTGACAGCACGCGCTTCGGACAACCGCCGATACAAACGCTGATGACGACGCTGCACGCTGTTAGCCAGGCGCGTGTGCAAGCGCCCGCTGACAAGCAGATCGGCCAGATCCGCGAAGCCCTGGAGCAAGTCGCCCGGCTCACCTTGCATGGCCTGGTTGGCGCCCTCGACCAGCGCTTGTTCCAGCGCCACGAACATCGCCATGCTGCGCACGCGCCCCAATCCCTTCAAAGCGCCTGGCACTGGAATCAAAAGCACATTGAGGATTTCGAGGGCCAGGGTCTTGAACACCTCGAGCAGCGTCGGCATGAAGCCGGGCGTTTGATGGGCCATTTCCTGCAGGTTGGCTCGACACCGCTTGATGTAGAAGTCATTGAGGCTGACGACGGGCACTTTCTCTACCGTCTCTCTGACGTAGCCGATCTTTCCGACGGTATCGACTGCCGGAATGCTTTGCGCCAATCGGTAAATCAAATAGGCGACCCCTTCAAGGTCGGCAGGCGGCGCAGTGGCCTTGGTGACTCGCTTCAGACGCGCGCAGTCGCGCAGCAACATCATCGGGTAAAGCCAGTCGACATCTCCCTCTCGGTAAGCCCTGTCAAAGGCCACATAAAAGTAATCGCAAGCCCTGCGGTGGCTCTGAAAATGGCGCAGGGCGCCTCCCGGGCGATTGGGGAAAAAACTGAAAGCACCCTTGCAGCCGGCGATGGAGAACACCAGATGGGGAATGCTCAGCCTGTCGCCCGGCGGTGGACGCACGTAGTGCCCGGTGAGTCCTGTTAGCTGAGGTAGCCAGCTCACATTATCAACGCCGTGGGGGACAAACAGCAGCATTTCCTCCATCGATCCCCAGCGTGCCTTACCGCTCAGCGCACGCTTGACCCACTGATATTTTTCTCGGTCAATGCCGCTGGTGGCGGCGTTTCGCAACGCGTCTATCAGGGCGAAATCAAACTCTGCCGTTGCCAGCCCCATCACACTCCTACCCAGCAAACCCTGAGGCTTGAGCGCGTCATCCAGTTGTTGACGCAACTGCCCGCCCAGATCAAGCCTGCGCACCAGCGTAATGAACTCAGCGGCGGTGGCATTGACGTGGGTATCCAGATAACTGGCATCCGCCAAGCCGGTACGGCCCGGATAGCTCCAGCCGGTCAGGCCATCGTAATTGAGGCAGGCAGCGTCCCACAGGCGGAGGCTGGCGACCTTTACCACGCCGTCGCCCCGCTCGCCATCGGCTGCACGCCGCACGCGCAGTTCAGGCTGCAGGTAACGGGTATGAATGCGCGCGTTGACAGGGTCGATATCTTGCCCGGTCAAGGCCTGCAATTCGGCGCGTAATAACGCCATGGCCTGCTGCTCGAATGCGTGAGTGAGGTCCTTGACGTTTTTTTCGACGGTACGTTGTGCATCAATCCAGGCCTGTTGCAGGCGCACGTAATCGTGTTTCTCCTGGTCATTGAGTCCGCCGAAAAATGCGTCGAGCTTGACTCGCAGAACATCCAGATTTTGCAGGGCTGACCATTGCGAACGCGTCAGCAACGGCACGCGGCGCTCAGTCATGAATTCAGCCAACGGGTCTTTGGGCGCAGGGTGGTGAGTGGGCTCGGGCATTTCAAGTGTTCCTGAAAAGCCCAGCCTATCCCTTCACTGGCACCGGGCCCGGTAGCTATGTAGCGCCGTGGTTTCTTTCGAAAACCGCTGAGCCCATCGCTGCAATCTGCCCTTCGATCAGCGCCTCGAAAGGCTTGAGCAACGGCTCGAACGACTGCGGCGCTTCCAGCACCTGCAGCGCCTGCACAATCGCCTCCACCGTCGACAACGCGCCCGGCCCCGGTGCCTTGCGCAACCGGTAGCGCGACACGCCGCCCTCGGCCAGGGTGACCCGTGGCAATGCCGCCAGCAGCGGGTTGAGGTGCAGCAGCTTGCGCGCCTTGCGCCAGGTGCCATCGGGCACCACCAGCAACAGCGGCTGGTCGTCCGGCGCGCAGGCCTGCAACGGCTGGGCATCGTCGCCCGGGAACAATAGCCGCGCCTGATAACCGGGCGGGTTCAACAGTGTCGCCAGATCATCGAACACCTCGCCCACTCGCAACTGCGCGTTGGTCAGCCCCAATGCCGCGAGCCGCGCGGTATTGAGCGCATGATTGACCTCGCTCGGGTGCTGCAACAGCAACACGCGCGTGTGGCTGTCCAGGCGAGGAATCAGCGCGCACAGGCAATGGCTGGCAGGCCTGAGGCAACGGGAACATTGGGGTCTGGACATGATTATCGGGCCTGGTTGAGCTGCGCCTTGAGCAGGTCGCGGAAGGTCTGGATCAGCGGCTCGCGGCTGCGGCCACGGCGCATGATCATCGAGAACGGCGCCTGGTAGCCGAAGGTCGCCGGCAACAGCACGCGCAGGTCACCCTTGTCGGCCCACGCCTGGGCATAGTGTTCGGGCAGGTAACCGATATAGGCGCCGGACAGTACCAGAATCAGCTGTGCCTCCATGCTTTCCACGGTGGCGGCGCTGTGCTTGAAGCCATGGCGCGCGAGCTCCGCCTGGCTCCAGTAACCGCGCCCGACCATGCGCTGCCGGGTGATCACCTGTTCGGGGATACGCCGCTCGCTGAACAAGGGGTGACGCGTGCTGCAATACAACCAGTGCTGCTCGCGGTACAGCGGCATGTAGATCAGCCCGCTCATACGGTTGGAGAAAGCGCCGATGGCCAGGTCAAGACGATTGTCCTGCACGCCGAGCTGCAGTTCATAGGGGCTCATCACCGACAAGTGCAGGTGCACCGCAGGGTGTTCGAGGCTGTAGGCGCCGATCACTTCTGCGAACGGCAGGGCCTTGTCGCTGACCGTGGAGTCGAGCACGCCGAGCCTGAGGGTGCCCCGCAATTCACCCTTCAGCGCGGCGGCGTATTGCTCGAAGCCTTCCAGTTCGCCAAGCAGGCGCAGGGTTTCCTGATGAAACAGTTCGCCCTTGCTGGTGAGGCTGAAGCCGCCCCGGCCACGATGGCACAACACCAGGCCCAACGCCGCTTCCAGTTGGCTCATGTAGGTGGAAATGGCCGAGGTGGACAGGTTGAGTTCGTGCTGGGCGGTGGCGAACCCCTGGTGCCGCACGACGCTGACGAAGATGCGCAGAAGTTTCAGGTCGGGCAAGGCGCTGGCCATGGGGCCTCCAGAGGTACACACAATCGAAACGAGTTTAACCCCCGGCATCAGTTTAGAAAAATCTGAACTAAGTATTTGCCGCTGGCGATTCTTCCCCTCGTTGGCTTTTCGCAGAATCGGCCCCCTGACAAACTAAAACGATGAGGCATTCCCGTGGACAAGATTTTCCATCAACCACTGGGCGGCAACGAAATGCCGCGCTTCGCCGGCATCGCCACCATGATGCGCCTGCCGCACCTGCCAACGGCCAGAGGCCTGGACGCGGCTTTTGTCGGCGTGCCGCTGGATATCGGCACCTCGCTGCGCGCCGGCACCCGCTTCGGGCCGCGTGAAATCCGCGCCGAGTCGGTGATGATCCGCCCCTACAACATGGCCACCGGCGCCGCACCGTTCGATTCGCTGTCGGTGGCGGACATCGGCGACGTGGCGATCAATACCTTCAACCTGCTGGACGCTGTGCGCATCATCGAACACGCCTACGATGAAATCCTCGAACACAATGTGATTCCCCTGACTATGGGTGGCGACCACACCATCACGCTGCCGATTTTGCGGGCTGTCCACAAGAAACACGGCAAGGTCGGCCTGGTGCACATCGATGCCCATGCCGACGTCAACGACCATATGTTCGGCGAAAAAATCGCCCACGGCACCACCTTCCGCCGCGCTGTCGAGGAAGGCCTGCTCGACTGCGACCGCGTGGTGCAGATCGGCCTGCGTGCCCAGGGCTATACCGCCGAAGACTTCAACTGGAGCCGCAAGCAGGGCTTTCGCGTGGTGCAGGCCGAAGAATGCTGGCACCAGTCCCTCGCGCCGTTGATGGCCGAAGTACGCGAGAAAGTCGGCGGCGGCCCGGTGTACCTGAGCTTCGACATTGACGGCATCGACCCGGCCTGGGCGCCCGGCACCGGCACCCCGGAAATAGGCGGGCTGACCACCATCCAGGCGATCGAGATCATCCGCGGCTGCCAGGGCCTCGACCTGATTGGTTGTGATTTGGTGGAAGTTTCTCCGCCCTACGACACCACCGGCAACACCTCGTTGCTGGGCGCCAACCTGCTGTACGAGATGCTCTGCGTGCTGCCCGGCGTGGCACTTCGCTGATGAGTGCACTCGCGCACTGACCGCCAACGGGATCGCAGATCCCGAGGCACCTGATTTTTGCTTTGCGTATTTGCGCAGCCGTCTGCCGCCAGCTCGCCCACAAAAAATATAATCGGAGAACCGCCGCCATGGCTTTGGATTTATTCGTCGTACTCATCTACGCCGCCGGCATGCTCGTGCTCGGCTATTACGGCATGCGCCGCGCCCGGACCCATGAAGATTACCTGGTGGCCGGGCGCAACCTGGGCCCGTCGCTGTAAATGGGCACGATGGCCGCCACGGTGCTGGGCGGCGCGTCCACCGTCGGCACCGTGCGCCTGGGTTACGTGCACGGCATCTCCGGCTTCTGGCTGTGCGCGGCGCTGGGCATGGGGATCATTGCGCTGAACCTGTTCCTGGCCAAGCCGCTGCTCAAGCTGAAAATTTTCACCGTCACCCAGGTCCTGGAAAAGCGCTACAACCCCATGGCGCGCCAGGCCAGCGCGGTGATCATGCTGGCCTACGCGGTGATGCTGGGCGTGACGTCGGTGCTGGGGATCTGCACCGTGCTGCAGGTTTTGTTCAGCCTGCCCTTCTGGAGTTCATTGCTGCTGGGCGGTGGTGTGGTGGTGGTGTACTCGGCCATCGGCGGCATGTGGTCGCTGACGCTGACCGACATTGTGCAGTTCGTGATCAAGACCGTCGGCCTGATGTTCATCCTGCTGCCGATCTGCCTGTACCGCGTCGGCGGCTGGGATGAACTGGTGAACCGGTTGCCTGCGTCTAGTTTCAGCTTCACGGCAATCGGCTGGGACACAATCATCACCTACTTCATGATTTACTTTTTCGGCATTCTGATCGGCCAGGACATCTGGCAGCGGGTGTTCACGGCGCGTGACGAAAAGGTCACCCAATACGCCGGCACAGTCGCCGGTTTCTACTGCATTCTCTATGGCCTGGCCTGCGCCCTGATCGGCATGGCGGCGCGTGTGCTGATCCCGGACCTGGATAACGTCAACAACGCGTTCGCCGCCATCGTCAAACTGTCGCTGCCCGACGGCATTCGCGGCCTGGTGATCGCGGCGGCGCTGGCGGCGATGATGTCGACCGCCAGCGCCAGCCTGCTCGCAGCCTCGACCGTCCTTACCGAAGACCTGCTGCCACGCCTGCGCGGCGGCAGGCAGTCGAGCCTGGGCATCAACCGTCTGTTCACCTTGCTGACCGGGGCGGCGGTGCTGGGTATCGCGTTGGTGGTCAGCGATGTGATCAGCGCCCTGACCCTGGCATATAACCTGCTGGTGGGCGGCATGCTGATCCCGCTGATGGGGGCGATTTTCTGGAAACGTGCGACCACATCGGCGGCCATTGCCTCCATGGCTCTGGGCTTTTTGACCGCACTGGTATTCATGTTCAAGGATGGGCTGGATGCGAACACGCCGATCTACTACAGCCTGGCGGTGGGGCTGGTGAGCTTTGTGGGGGTGAGTGTGCTGTCGCGTAAACCGGAGGCGGCTGCGGTTCGCGTGGTTTAACCACCACCACACAGTAAATGTGGGAGCGGGCTTGCTCGCGAAGGCGATGTATCAGTCAACCTTTCAGCGACTGACGCACTGCCTTCGCGAGCAAGCCCGCTCCCACACATTAATGCTTAGCGGCGACGTGGACGACGCTGCTCGTCATCGGTACGGATCGGCACCGGTTGCAGGGGTGGCTCGATCAAGCCGAGTGCCACGCCGAGGTCATGGAGCCAGTTGTGGATTTTCTCTTTCATGGTTGCCCCCCTTGAGGGTGTGCGAGTCGGCGGATGTATGTCGCCGTTTCCTACACTGATAGTAGCCCTAAGTCCTACGTAATGCTTGAACGAAACCACAACTAACTATTACTGAATGGATTCAAATCCTGACGCTTCGTTCAAGCTATCACACGCTGAGGGTTAGCCGGCAACTATCGGGGCGCCAACACGTACCTGCTCACGGCGCGCCAGTACCAGAAAAAACAGCCCGCCCAGGAAGCACCCGGTGAACCAGGCGAAGTTGGCCATCCCCTGCAATGCCGGCGTGAAGGTGATTGCGACACCCATCAGCGTCGCCGGCACCAGCGCTTTTACCGCCGTCCAGTTCACGCCGCCGTCGAAGTAATAGCGCCCGCTCGGGCTGTCATCGAACAGGGCGTCCACGTCGATTTTCTGTTTTTTGATCAGGTAGAAGTCCACCAGCAGAATCCCGAACAACGGCCCGATGAATGCCGCGAGGATATCCAGGGTGTAGTGGATCATCAGCGGGTTGTTGAACAGGTTCCATGGCGTGATGAAGATCGACGCCACTGCAGCGATCATTCCGCCTGCGCGCCAGCTGATTTTGCTGGGCGCGACATTGGCGAAATCAAACGCCGGGGACACGAAATTGGCCACGATATTGATGCCGATGGTCGCGGTGACGAAGGCAAAGGCGCCCAGCAGCACGGCCATGTCATTGTCGATGCGAGAGACGGTGGCAATCGGGTCATGCAGCATTTCACCAAACACCGGCAAAGTGCCCGAGACGATCACTACGGTCACCAGGGAGAACGCCAGGAAGTTTACCGGCAGGCCCCAGAAGTTGCCCCGCCGCACGTCCTGCATGCTGCGGCAGTAACGGCTGAAATCGCCGAAGTTCAGCGTCGGCCCTGAGAAGTAAGACACCACCAGCGCGGTCGCCACGATCACCTGACCGAATGCCTGCCAGCCCGACAGGGACTTTTCGGCCAGGGTAAAGCTGATGTTGCTCCAGCCCGCTTTCCACACGATCCAGCCAGCCAGGGCGAACATCACCGCATACACCACCGGCCCCGCCCAATCGATAAAACGACGGATCGACTCCATCCCGGCCCAGAACACCGCCGCTTGCAGCACCCACAACGTCAGGAAGCCAAACCAGCCAAGGTAAGACAGGCCTGCAAAGTGCGGCTCTGCATACACCGCCATTTGTGGGAAAAAGCGCAGCACCACGATGATCAAGGCACTGGACGCCAGGTACGTCTGAATGCCGTACCACGCCACCGCAATCAGGCCGCGAATCACTGCGGGAATATTTGCCCCGAATACGCCGAACGCCAGCCGGCAGATCACCGGATACGGCACCGCAGCCTGCTGGCTCGGCCTCGCCACCAGGTTGGCGATCAATTGCACGATACCAATGCCGGCCAGCAAGGCGATCAGCACCTGCCAACTGGCCAGGCCCAGCGCAAACAGGCTGGCGGCGAACACGTAGCCGCCGACGCTGTGCACATCGCTCATCCAGAAGGCGAAGATGTTGTACCAAGTCCATTTCTGTGGCAACGGGCCCAGGTCCTGGTTGTACAGGCGTGGGCTGTAGCCGTTGGGCAATTGTTCGGTCATCGCTTGGCTCCTCGAAATACCGGCCTGCGCATCCGTAACAGGGTGCATACGGGAGGCAGCAGGTTTGTATACGAGGTAGTCAGCAGATTGCGTGCCAATAGCACACAATCCCTCTGGAACAGCGCTCCAAAGGAATACACTGCGCTTTAACTGCGGGGGCCGCGCTCAACAACGGTGCAGATCAATCCTGTACACAATCAGCGGTGCACTCGTTGTGCACACAGGTAACCTACCGTGCAACAGGTTGCCGTCAGGAAGGTGCCCCAGGCCATGTCCATGAGCGCAAGCCCGGCGGACCAGCCTTGTAAGGTGGCCCAGTTGCTCAGGTCGTAGGTGCCGTAGGCCACCAGTCCGAGCAATGCGCCCATGCGCGCGGCGCGCTGCCAACTGGCGCTGGGCAGTACCACGAACAGCACGCAACCAATGACGTAGAGAACATAGAACAGCACGGCCGGCAGCACGCGTGGCTGATCGAGCATCAGCGAACCGAGCAGGGATTTGTAGGTAGGGCCCATCAGGACACCAAGCCACAGGCCGTCGAGAATCAGGAAGGCAACGAGGGTGCCGAGGCAGGCAAACAGCGTTTTCTTGGACATCACGAAAGACCTTGTAGGAGCGAGCTTGCTCCTACAGCTAGAGCAAACCCTACTCAGCTAAGTTCAATGCGATCCGCGTGAATCACGATCTGGCCCTGCTTGTAGAGCGCACCAATCGCCTTCTTGAAGTTGCCCTTGCTGACGCCGAACAAGTTGCTGATCACCGCAGGGTCACTCTTATCGCTGACCGGCAACGTACCGTTGTTGTCACGCAACTTGGCGAGAATCTTCGAGTTGAGGCTCGATGCCGCTTCCTGGCCGACCGGCTGCAGGCTCAGGCTAATGTTGCCATCGGCGCGAATCTCCTTGATGAAGCCCTTCTCTTCCTTGCCCGGGCGCAGGAACTTGAACACTTCGTTCTTGTGAATCAGGCCCCAGTGCTTGTTGTTGATGATCGCCTTGAAACCCATGTCGGTCGCTTCGGCCACCAGCAGGTCGACTTCCTGGCCCACCTGGTAATTGGCGGGCGTCTTGTCGAGGTAGCGGTCGAGGCGCGCGGTGGCGGTAATGCGCCGGGTGTGTTTGTCGAGGTAGACATGCACCACGCAGTATTCACCCGCGGTCAACTGGCGCTTTTCTTCCGAATACGGCAGCAACAGATCCTTGGGCAACCCCCAATCGAGGAACACACCAATACTATTCACCTCAACGACTTTCAAACTGGCGAATTCGCCCACCTGAACTTTGGGTATTTCCGTCGTGGCGATAAGTTTGTCATCGCTGTCCAGATAAATGAAAACGTTAAGCCAGTCTTCATCTTCACTGGGAATATCCTTGGGGATATACCGATTGGGCAAGAGGATTTCGCCATCCTGCGCACCGTCCAGGTACAAACCGAAGTTAGTGTGTTTAACCACTTGCAAGCTGTTGTAGCGCCCGACTAAAGCCATTTCCAGATACCCTCATTACGTGGGCGGCATTCTACCCGAGTTGAGACCGGCACGCGCGTGACCCGCGAAAAACGCGTGTGGGCATGGCGTCATGCTGGCGCAGCCCGCTCGTCTGATCACTCGGCTGAATCCTGGCGAGCTGCCTGACGCCCATTCAACCTTATGAGTTGATTTAAAACAGCAAGTTAGCCGTTTAATTCAGTGCTTAATGGTCGTTCATACCGGCGAAAAGCCTCGGGCTTCAGGGGATATTTGCCAAGCAATTGTCAAGTATTTCCTGTACGATGCCTGGCCAAGTTAATTCTCTACAGGTTAGTGGCCGCCATGCGTGTAAAAGCATCCAACAGCAAAGCAAAGCCAGCTCCCGCGGTTGAAACCAGCGAATCGATCAACAGCCAGATTGCTGCTTTCCTCAAATCCGGCGGCGAAATCCAGCAAATTGCCAAGGGCGTGAGCGGTCAGACTTTCGGCCCGTCCAAGCAGATCAGCCTGGGCAAGAAGTAACACCCGCGCAGCATTTCTGGTCCCTGAGCGCCTTGCCTCCAAGGCGCCTGGACTAGAGTCCGAAATACCCTCTTGCTTCACCTCACGTTGCGCTAATCGACGAACGGGCCTCATCGCCGGTCATTCGCCGTTATGCTTGCACACGTCTAGCACGGGCATCTGCCCGACTTCTTCTGTCACTGCTCCTCGCTTTTCATGGAGTGAAGCATGTTTAAACCCTGCATTTTTCTGGTCAGCGCCCTGGTCGCCAGCCCACTCGCCGAAGCGCAGATTTTCCAGCGCGAATGGGGTGACTTCGACCTCAAGCTGGGCACCACGCCGAGCCGTTCCATGGCCCAGGGCTTGGTCAAACCCACCTCGCCGGGCAGCGACTCGTTCCATGGCGGTCTGGATTTAAGCCACAACAGTGGCCTGTACTTTGGCCAGTTTTCGCCGAATATGGGGCTTTCGTCCTCTCGCGACCTCGAAGTCGATTCGTATATGGGCTTCAAGCATCCTTTCGACCAGACCCTGGGCTACGAAGTCGGCCTGATCCACTACAGCTACCCCACGCTCAGCCCCCTCGACAGTCAGGAGTTCTACGGCGGTCTCAACCTGCTCGGCAACCGCTTCGGCGCTTCCTTCAGCAACGACCCCGACCGTCAGGACAGCACGCTGTTTGCCGACCTCAGCGGCACCCAGCCCTTCGGCATAGGTGTAAGCATGAAGTACACCACCCATCAACTGGGCACACCGGTCTCGGTGGACAGCGGCTCTATCCGCAGCTTCAGCGACTGGTCGGTACAGTTTTCCAGAGCATGGAAAGGCATCGATCTGGACCTGATCTACAGCGACTCCAGCCTCAGCGGCGGCGACTGCTCGGCCTACTCCGGCCACAACTCGCAATGTGATGGTCTATTGACCTTGAAGGCCGCACGCTCGTTTTATTGATGGGCTGAACTGTCGCGCCTCGCGCAGGTTCAGATACGTGAACCCCTCTGCGCAAGGACCCGCCCATGCTACGCCGGCTCAAACTTCTGGTGGTACTGCTGACGCTCGGCCTGGTGCTCGCCGGCTGCAATCGCGTGGGCCTGGCCTACCGCAATCTCGACGTGATAATTCCCTGGACCCTCAACGACTACCTGGACATGAATGCCGGGCAGAAGAGCTGGTTCAACGACACCCTCAAGCAGCACCTGGCCTGGCATTGCACCACGCAGTTGCCGGGTTATCTGGACTGGCTGGATCGCCTGCAACGGATGGTCGATGACAATCAGGTCACCGACGCAGCGCTGCAAGCGCGCACTGTCGAAGCCAAGCAGGCGATTGCCGATGTCGCGCGCGAGATCACGCCGTCGGCGATCCAACTGCTGCAGGGGCTGGACGATCAACAGGTCAAGGAGATGAACGACGCACTGGCCAAGGACCTGCGCAAACGCCAGGACGAATACCTGAAGCCGCCACTGAAACAGCAGATCAAGGAGCGCGCCGAGCGGATGAACAAACGCCTGGATGCCTGGATGGGACCGCTCAGCGCCAGCCAGCAGAACCGCGTGATGGCCTGGTCAACGGAACTGGGTGATCAGAACACCGCCTGGATCGGCAACCGCGCCCATTGGCAGGCGCAGTTCATTGACGCCGTGAAGCAACGCCAGAGTGCCGATTTCCCACAGAAGGTGCAGCAATTGCTGGTGGACCGCGAAAGCCTGTGGACACCGGAATACCGCGCAGCCTACGCCCAGACGGAAGCGGCGGCGCGCAGCCTGATCGTGGATTTGATGGCGCAGAGCTCGGCGCAACAGCGAATCAAGCTCACGCAAAAAATCGACGGTGTGCGGGGTGACTTCAAGGCATTGAAGTGCCTGAAGGCTGCCAACTGATAACCACGTGCGGGAAGGGGCTTGCTAACGATTGCGGGTGTCAGTCAGCCTATTTACGACTGACCTACCGCTATCGGGAGCAAGCCCACTCCCACATGGGGCATGGCATGACCTTCAGATCGCACCACCGGCAATTGCAGCGTTGGAAGCCACCTCATCGAATGTTGCTTCATCCAGCGCATCTTCCTGCTGGTCCAGAACCTGGCGCGTATCGCGCTCCCCCGGAATGGCACTGTCGATCAGCGACAGCAGGCTCGACCCCCGTGGCGTCAAAATAAAATTCTCACCATTGCCGCCCTCTGCCTGCGGGCGCGACTCAATAAACCCGCGCTTGAGCAACAATGTTTCATAATCCGCAGCGGTTTCTTTCAGCGCATCAAGGTTGCCGACCGATTCGCCGGCCATGGCCTTGCCAGCGGCTTCCTGCGCGGCGTATTTGCGCGGAGCGAAGCTGCCCTCGCCGTTCTGCACTTCGTGCAGCAAACGTTCGATCAGATCCCAGTTATAAGTCGTCGTCATCCTGATTCCTCCCGCAGGCCGTTGAAAAGTAGCCCGTAAAAGGTGTGACCCACTGCATCACTCTGCGTTCAGCTGAATAGACAGACGCCATTTTCCTGAAATTTCCAGACGTTCCCTGCGCCAAGCGCATATCATCGCGCATAAAAAAACCGGACATTGTCCGGTTTTTTTGTTGCCAGCGCGTTATTCCGCAGCCGGCGCTTCCGGCTTGCGGCGCTTGAGCGGCGCCATGCCGTCCTTGCTGACGAGCGACAGGTTGTCGGTCTTCGGGCGATTTGCAATCTTGCGCTTGGTCGGCGACTTGGCGCCGGCTTTCTTCTTGTCGCCCTTGGCGTCGGTCTTTTTCTTCTTCACGCCAACGGCCTTGCCCGAAGCCTTGACCTTCTTCGGCCCGGTGTAGGTACCTTTGACTTCCTTGATGGTGCGACGCTCGAACGACTGCTTGAGATAGCGTTCGATGCTCGACATCAGGTTCCAATCGCCGTGGCAGATCAGCGAAATCGCCAGGCCATCGTTGCCGGCACGCCCGGTGCGGCCGATACGGTGCACGTATTCGTCGCCGCTGCGGGGCATGTCAAAGTTGATGACCATGTCCAGACCATCCACGTCCAGGCCGCGCGCAGCGACGTCAGTGGCGACCAGAATCTTCACGCCGCCCGCCTTCAGACGGTCGATGGCCAATTTGCGGTCTTTCTGGTCTTTTTCGCCATGCAGCACGAACGCCTTGTATTCCTGGGCCACCAGACGACCGTAAATGCGGTCGGCAGCGGCACGGGTATTGGTGAACACGATGGCCTTTTGGTAGGTCTCGTTGGCCAGCAACCAGTTGAGGATCTGTTCCTTGTGCACGTTGTGGTCAGCCATGACGATCTGCTGACGCGTGGTCGCGTTCAGGTCGCTGACGTTGTTGACCTGCAAGTGCTCAGGGTTGTTCAGGACCTTGGCGACCATGTCGCGCAGGGTCGAGCCGCCGGTGGTGGCGGAGAACAGCATGGTCTGCTGACGGTTGACGCATTCACTGACCAGACGCTGCACGTCGTCGGCAAAGCCCATGTCGAGCATGCGGTCGGCTTCGTCGAGCACCAGCACTTCGACTTCCTTGAGGTCGAGGTTACCGGCGTTGAGCTGCTCGATCATGCGGCCCGGCGTGCCGATCAGGATGTCCGG
Organism: Pseudomonas trivialis; assembly: GCF_001439805.1. Classification (GTDB taxonomy): domain Bacteria; phylum Pseudomonadota; class Gammaproteobacteria; order Pseudomonadales; family Pseudomonadaceae; genus Aquipseudomonas; species Aquipseudomonas trivialis. Next base: position 24,411 of record NZ_JYLK01000012.1, read on the forward strand.
CACCTTGCGCAGCATCGCGGCCTGGACCTTGAAGTCTTCGCCGCCGGTGATCAGGCCGGACTTGATGAAGGTGAACTGCGAAAAGCGCTCCACTTCCTTCAAGGTCTGCTGGGCCAGCTCGCGGGTGGGCAGCAGGATCAGCGTCTTGATGCTGACACGCACTTTGGCCGGGCCGATCAGGCGGTTGAGAATCGGCAGGACGAACGCGGCGGTCTTGCCACTGCCGGTTTGAGCCGTCACCCGCAGGTCACGCCCTTCGAGCGCGAGCGGAATGGCCGCTGCCTGCACAGGCGTTGGCTCGACAAATTTAAGCTCGGCCACGGCTTTGAGCAGGCGTTCGTGCAGGGCGAATTGGGAAAACACGGGTGCTACCTCGAAGAAATACAAAATATCAGCTGCATAGGGTAACGGTTTCGGGCGTCCAAACCGAGTTTCTTTACGCGAACAGTGCGAATCGGCAGCTTTTTTGTGAGTGTATTTGTCCATGGCGTCAACTTCAGCGCACTTAAATGCTCTAATCGGCCCCGTCTTGTCTTACAGAGGAATCGGCTTTACCCATGGATATCAAACAGCTGTGGCGCAACGTGCAAGATCTCTGGGGCACCCTCGACGAGCATCCGCTGCTGCATTCCAGCCTCGGTCTGCTGGTATTGCTGGTGGTGGCCCTGCTGCTCGGGCGCGTGGCGCGATACCTCATCCTGCACGCGGTCAAGCTGCTTGGCCGGCAACCGTCCCTGCACTGGCTCAACGACCTGCGGCACAACAAGGTCTTCCATCGCCTGGCACAGATGACGCCGTCCCTGGTAATCCAGTTCGGTCTGTACCTGGTGCCGGACCTGAGCAAGACCGCCATCCTGTTTATCGGCAACGTCGCCCTGGCGATCACCATCCTGTTCATGACGCTGGCCGTGAGCGCCCTGCTCAACGCGCTGCTGGACATCTACGCGCGCACCGAGCACGCCCGCACCCGCTCGATCAAGGGCTATGTGCAGTTGACGAAAATGGTGTTGTTCGTGTTTGCCGCGATCATCATCGTCGCCACCTTGATAGACCGCTCGCCGCTGTTGCTGCTGTCCGGTCTGGGTGCCATGTCGGCGGTCATCCTGTTGGTGTACAAGGACACCCTGCTGTCATTCGTCGCCAGCGTGCAGCTCACCAGCAACGACATGCTGCGCGTGGGCGACTGGATCGAGATGCCTCAGGTGGGCGCCGACGGCGATGTGGTGGACATCACCCTGCACACCGTCAAGGTGCAGAACTTTGACAAAACCATCGTCTCCATCCCCACCTGGCGCCTGATGTCCGAGTCGTTCAAGAACTGGCGCGGCATGCAGGCCTCGGGCGGGCGCCGCATCAAGCGCAGCCTGTTTATCGATGCCAGCGGCGTGCGCTTTCTGCGCGATGACGAAGAAGTGCGCATGACCCAGGTTCACCTGCTCACCGACTACATCAGCCGCAAGCAGGCCGAACTCAAGGCCTGGAACGAAGCTCAGGGTAACAGTGCGCAGCTGTCGGCCAACCGCCGCCGCATGACCAACCTCGGCACTTTCCGCGCCTACGCCCTGGCCTATCTGAAAAGCCATCCGGACATTCAGCCGAACATGACCTGCATGGTGCGCCAGATGCAAACCACCGCCCAGGGCGTGCCGCTGGAAATCTACTGCTTCACCCGCACCACCGCGTGGGCGGATTACGAGCGGATCCAGGGGGATATTTTTGATTACCTGTTGGCGGTGTTGCCGGAATTTGGCTTGAGCCTGTATCAGCAGCCAAGCGGCAATGACCTGCGGGCGGGCGTGTTCAGCCCTTTGCCCGTGCAGGAAAACAGCGCCATCTGACGCTTCAGGGGTGAGCCGGCGCCCTGCGAATACCCAGCCGGCTGATCCACACCGCCCCCAGAATCACCAACCCACCCAACGCCAGGCGCCCCAGCGGCTCATGCTGGTTCCAGATCAGCAGGTTCAGCAACAGCCCCACCGGCACATGCAGGTTGTTGACCACCGCCAGCGTGCCGCCATTAACCAGGCACGCGCCCTTGTTCCACCAGTACATGCCCAATGCGGTGCTGACCAGGCCCAGGAACAGCAACACGCCCCACTGCAACGGCGCCTGCGGCAGAAAGTCGGCCTTGCCGAACAGCAGGAACGCCGGCAACACCACCAACAACGCCCCCAGGTAGAAATAACCGAAACGCCGGTAGTGCGGCTGATCGCTCGGATAGCGCGCCACCAGATGCTTGTACATGACCTGCCCGGCGGCGTAGGTGAAGTTGGCCAGTTGCAGCAGCAGGAAACCCATCAGGAAGTTCGGGGTGATCTGGTCGAAGCGAATCACCGCCGCGCCCGCCACCGCCACCAGTGCCGCCACCAGCGCCCACGGGTTGAAGCGCCGGTTGAGAGCATCTTCGATCAGCGTCACATGCAACGGCGTGAGGATGGTGAACAGCAGCACTTCCGGCACCGTCAATACGCGAAAGCTCAGGTACAGGCAGACGTAGGTCACGCCAAACTGCAGCGCGCCGATTACCAGCATGCTGCGCATGAAGGCCGGCTCCACCGAGCGCCAGCGGGTCAGCGGGAGAAAGATCAAGCCGGCCAGCACCACGCGCACCAACACCGCGAAGTAGCTGTCAACGTGACCGGCGAGGTATTCGCCGATCAAGCTGAAGGAAAATGCCTGAATCAGGGTGACAACCAGTAGATAGCCCATGCGCGCCTCGTTTCGAATGGGCGGGACATTAAAGGTTTTCGACGTTTGAAGAAACTCGGGGCAAAAAAAACCCGACCTCGCTAAAGCGGCAGTCGGGCAGGAGCACTCAGGAGCAACAAGTGCAAAGGGAGGTTCGTACGCGTACTTGAAGGGTTTGCGTGGGGCCATATAAACAGCGCGCGATTATCTGACGATTAAAGGATCAGGCGGCCGGAGCAAACACTGCCTTGCTGGCCGCTGTGTTCGATGATCAGAACGTTGCACGCCCGCTTGTAGGCTTCATCTGCAAAAGATGTAAGTCGATGGAGCGAAGACTAACCAGGGCTAACTCGATAAAAAAGCGCAAAAAACTGCTATAAACCATCTATAAATTTGTTTATAAGCAAAGGCATGCCCCGCTGCCGCTTTATTTTGGGCCGCAGGTCAAGGCAATGCGCATCTTGATAATCGCGCGATTGAACTTGACCGTGGTGTTGGTGTTTTTACCGGCTGGCACCGTCACCGTGCGGCGACGCGGCGATTCGGGACCGTTGGTAAAGATGACCGAACACACCGCGTCGTGGGTGCCGTAGTTGCTCAACTGGATCGAGCTGATGTCGGCGTCGACGTCCGAGGCCGTGTAATCAATGCTTACGCCTTCGATTTTCTTGCTCACATCGATGGGGTAGGCAAACGCACTGATCGGCAGCAGCGCCAGCAGCACACAACACAATTTTCTCATTCGGCAGTCTCCAATAAGGACTGTCAGCTTAGGACAAGAGGAACCCATCTTGAAAGCGCCCCGCGTTACCCTTGATCAATGGCGCACGCTGCAGGCCGTGGTCGACCACGGCGGCTTCGCCCAGGCCGCCGAAGCGCTGCACCGATCGCAGTCCTCGGTGAGCTACACCGTGGCGCGCATGCAGGACCAGCTCGGTGTGCCGCTGTTGCGCATCGACGGGCGCAAGGCCGTACTCACCGACGCCGGTGAAGTGCTGCTGCGCCGTTCCCGCCAACTGGTCAAGAACGCCAGCCAGTTGGAAGACCTCGCCCACCATATGGAACAAGGCTGGGAAGCCGAAGTGCGGCTGGTGGTGGATGCCGCCTACCCCAACACACGGCTGGTGCGTGCGCTGACCGCGTTCATGCCGCAAAGCCGTGGCTGCCGCGTGCGCCTGCGTGAAGAGGTGCTGTCGGGCGTGGAAGAACTGTTGATTGAAGGCGTGGCCGACCTGGCGATCTGCAGCTTCAGCATTGCCGGTTACCTGGGCACCGAACTGAGCGACGTGGAGTTCATTGCCGTCGCCCACCCGGATCACCCTCTGCACCGCATGAATCGCGAGCTGAGCTTCCAGGACCTGGAAAGCCAGATGCAAGTGGTGATTCGCGACTCCGGGCGTCAACAGCCGCGCGACGTGGGCTGGCTCGGCGCCGAGCAGCGCTGGACCGTCGGCAGCCTGGCCACCGCTGCCTCCTTCGTGGGCAGCGGCCTGGGCTTTGCGTGGCTGCCCCGGCATTTGATCGAACGCGAAATCGCCGAGGGCGTACTCAAGCAGCTACCCTTGGAGCAGGGAGCCAGCCGTCACCCCACGTTTTATCTGTACTCCAATAAGGACAAACCCTTGGGGCCGGCCACGCAAATTCTGGTTGAATTGCTGCGCAGCTTTGACACGGCGCCGCTGGACGCGCCTTTCGCCGCCCCACGGCAAAGCTGAAACGGCGCTCACCCAGGCCACTATGCTGGGCAAACCACCGCAAACGTGCTTATCTCGCCCGCTGGACACAACGGCGGGCCGGGATCAGCAGGAACAACGCACCCGGCTGACCTGTCCTAACCCTGTCACTGCGCCGAACACGACCACTCGACACCACCACTCAGGATCACTGACCCCATGCTGAAAAAAATTGCCTTCTTTGCCGGTTCCGTACTGTTTGCCGCCAACCTGATGGCGGCCCAGCCGGCCAAGCCCCCGCATGTATTGATCTCCACCACCAACGGCGACATTGAAATCGAACTGGACCCGGTCAAGGCGCCGATCAGTACCAAAAACTTCCTGGCCTATGTGGACAAGGGTTTCTACACCAACACGATTTTCCACCGGGTCATTCCAGGCTTCATGGTCCAGGGCGGCGGGTTCACCCAGCAGATGTCGCAGAAGCCGACCGAAGCGCCGATCAAGAACGAAGCCAGCAACGGCCTGCATAACGTACGCGGGACGCTGTCGATGGCGCGTACCTCGAACCCGGATTCGGCCACCAGCCAGTTCTTCATCAACGTGGCCGACAACGCTTTCCTCGACCCGGGTCGCGATGCCGGTTACGCGGTATTCGCCAAAGTGGTCAAGGGCATGGACGTGGTGGACGTCATCGTCAACTCCCAGACCACCACCAAGCAAGGCATGCAGAACGTGCCAATCGACCCTGTCCTGATCAAGTCGGCCAAGCGCATCGACTAAGGTTTGCAGGGAGTTCCGTGCGCGGCCCACAAGGCCGCGCGCGCATTTGAAAGGAGAGCCCGCCCGGCGGGTGTCAACCCATGCTCTATCGTCGTTTTGAACAACTGATCGACATCTTCCGCGACGCGCCCAGCGCCGCCCCGCCCGATAAAGTCCTGCCCTTCTACCTTTACTACCTGCGCCAGGTGTGGCCGCATTTTGCCGCCTTGCTGGTGGTGGGTTTGATCGGCGCCTTGATCGAAGTCGCGCTGTTCAGCTACCTGAGCCGCATCATCGACCTGGCCCAGGGCACGCCCCCAGCCGACTTCTTCCAGGTGCACAGCGCCGAGCTGATCTGGATGGCCGTGGTCGCCCTGCTGCTACGCCCGATTTTCGGCGCGCTGCACGACCTGCTGGTGCACCAGACCATCAGCCCCGGCATGACCAGCCTGATCCGCTGGCAAAACCACAGCTATGTACTCAAGCAGAGCCTGAATTTCTTCCAGAACGATTTTGCCGGGCGTATCGCCCAGCGCATCATGCAGACCGGCAACTCCCTGCGCGACTCCGCCGTGGCAGCCGTGGACGCGATCTGGCACGTGGCCATTTACGCCATCAGCGCCCTGGTGCTGTTTGCCGAGGCCGACTGGCGTCTGATGATCCCGCTGGTAACCTGGATCGTCTGTTACAGCCTCACGCTGCGTTACTTCGTTCCGCGGGTGAAGGACCGCTCGGTGATTTCCTCCGAAGCGCGCTCCAAGCTGATGGGCCGTATTGTCGACGGCTACACCAATATCACCACTTTGAAGCTGTTCGCCCATACCCGGTCCGAGCAGGAATACGCCAGGGAAGCGATCATCGAGCAGACCGAAAAAACCCAGTTGGCCAGCCGCGTGGTGACCAGCATGGACGTGGTGATCACCACCATGAACGGCCTGCTGATCGTCACCACCACCGGCCTTGCGCTGTGGCTGTGGACGCACTCGCTCATCTCGGTGGGCGCGATTGCCCTGGCCACCGGCCTGGTGATCCGCATCGTCAACATGTCCGGCTGGATCATGTGGGTGGTCAACGGCATTTTCGAAAACATCGGCATGGTGCAGGACGGCCTCAAAACCATCGCACAACCCCTGGCCGTGATCGACCGCGACAACGCCCAGCGCCTGCAAGTCCCCCATGGCGAGGTGCGCTTTGAGCAGGTGGATTTCCACTATGGCAAGCAGAGCGGGATCATTGGCGGCCTGAACCTTGAGATCAAGGCCGGGGAAAAGATCGGCCTGATCGGTCCATCGGGCGCGGGCAAGTCAACCTTGGTCAACCTGCTGCTGCGCCTCTACGACCTGCAAGGCGGACGCATCCTGATCGACGGCCAGAACATCGCCGAAGTCGCCCAGGAAACCCTGCGCGAGCAGATCGGCATGATCACCCAGGACACGTCGCTGCTGCATCGCTCGATCCGCGACAATTTGCTGTACGGCAAGCCCGACGCCACCGACGAAGAACTCTGGGCCGCGATCCACAAGGCGCGCGCCGATGAGTTCATCCCGCTGCTCTCTGACGCCGAGGGCCGCACCGGGCTGGACGCGCATGTGGGCGAGCGCGGCGTCAAACTCTCCGGCGGGCAGCGTCAGCGTATCGCCATCGCCCGTGTGCTGCTCAAGGACGCGCCGATTCTGATCATGGACGAAGCCACCTCGGCACTGGACTCGGAAGTGGAAGCGGCGATCCAGGAAAGCCTCGAAACCCTGATGCAGGGCAAGACCGTGATTGCGATTGCGCACCGACTGTCGACCATCGCACGCATGGACCGCCTGGTGGTGCTGGAGAAGGGCCGGATCGCCGAAAGCGGCAACCATGCGCAGCTGCTGGCACACGGTGGCCTGTATGCACGGCTGTGGCAGCACCAGACGGGTGGGTTTGTCGGAATCGACTGAGGTGTGCACGTTTTGAGTATGGAAAAGAGGGCAAGCTGAGACAGGGTCCGGTCAGCCCTGCCGATACGGCAGGGCTGCCCTTGCTTCTTCGGCATACGCCAGAATCCCCACACGCTCCCTTTCCAGGAAATCCTCCACGGCATTCTTCAACCCCGGATGGCGCAGGTAATGCCACGAGTGGGTGATCACCGGCTCGAACCCGCGAATCAGTTTGTGCTCGCCCTGGGCGCCGGCGTCGAAGCGTTGCAGGCCTTCGGCGATGGCGTAGTCCATGCCCTGGTAGAAACAGGTCTCGAAATGCAGACGGTCGAATTCGGCCAGGCAGCCCCAGTAACGGCCGTAGAAACTGTCACCGCCGACCAGGCTGAACGCCATCGCCACCGGGCGCGAACCCTGTTTGGCCAGCACCACGCGGATCATCTCGGGCATGCGCTCGGCCAACAGGCTGAAAAACGCGCGGGTCAGGTAAGGTGCCTGGCGGCGTACCGCGTAGGTGTTGGCGTAGCAGGCGTAGACGAAATCCCATTGTGCTTCGCTCAGTTGATGGCCGTGCAGCCACTCGAACTCGATGCCCTGCCCCGCCACCTGTTCCCGTTCCTTGCGCATCTGTTTGCGCTTGCGTGAACTCAAGGCGTCGAGAAAATCCTGAAAATCGCGGTAGCCCCGGTTTTGCCAGTGAAATTGGCAGCCCAGGCGCTGCAGCCAGCCCGGCTGCCGGGTCAAGGCGTCATCGGCCAGCACGTCGGTGAAGTTGATATGCGCACTGGAGAGCCCTTCTATTTCCAGGTAGCCCGGCAAACTGTTGAGCAACTCGAAACCGTCCTCGGCACTCGCCGCCAGCAGGCGCGGCCCGCTTACCGGGCTGAATGGCACCGCCATGAGCAGCTTGGGGTAGTAGTCGATGCCGGCACGCGCGCAGGCATCGGCCCAGCCATGGTCGAACACATACTCGCCGTAGGAATGCCACTTGCGATAACCGGGCAATGCTGCCACCAGCCGATCACCTTCCCAGTGCAGCAGATGCTCGGGCTGCCAGCCCGACTGCGGGCCCAGGCTGGCGCTGTCTTCCAGCGCACTCAAAAAGGCATGCCGAACGAACGGCTGGCCCTCGGGCACTAGGGCATCCCACACCGACGGGGCGATTTCGCACAGTTTGTCCAGACGTTGCAACGGCATCGGCATCCTCACTGGTGGTTGGCGTAGAAGCCTGGCGAGTATCGCTCATCACGGTAGCCGTTCACACCTCGAAAAACCGCGGACAGGGCTCTAGACCAATAGTTCCGCGCGCCAGGCGGTTGTCATCAAGATGAAATCACATAGCCACCACTCCGTCATAAACGGAAGTGATACTGACCGAGTTTTTTAGAGCATCTGATTCTAACCAAATAGCCATTTTTGCCGTCCGTCATCGGGCGTTCGTGTCCTGGAGGGTCTATTCCCTCCTCCTCACTTTCGGAGATTGATATGCGTCTTGCTTCCACCAAAACTGCGGCGGTCCTGTGCGGCGGCCTGTTACTGGCCCTGAGCGTGCCGGCCAGCGCCGCAGTCGACGCTAAATTGCTCGACATGCTCAAGGCCAACGGCCAGATCACTGCGGCGCAGTACGCCGAACTGCAAACCGAACTCGCCAAGGATCAGAAAGAACAGCAGATCGCGCGGCAAGCTCAGCAAGAGAGCAACGAACAGATCGCCGCCACCGCGAAAAAGACCAATGACCTGAGCACGTTCGACCAGAAGCTGGCCTGGGCCGCCAAGACTCAGTTCAAGGGCGACGTGCGGTTCCGTCAGGAAACCATCAAGATCGACGGCGAGCCCAACAACGGCGGGCGTGACAAGGACCGTCAACGGATCCGTGCGCGCCTGGGCGCCTACACCGAGATCAACCCGCAAGTGGACACCGGCATCCGTATCGCCACCGGTGGTGGCGACGATGCGCGCTCCACCAACCAGGACCAGGACGGTTATTTCAACAAAAAATCGATCTGGCTGGACCTCGGCTACATCGACTACCACCCGGACCAGATCAAGAACCTGCACGTGATCGGCGGCAAGATGCTGCAACCGTGGGTGAGCATGGGCGACGTGATCTGGGACAGCGACATCAACCCCGAAGGCCTGGCAGTCACCTACAAATACCCATTGGGCAGCAGCGCCGAACTGTTCGGCAGCCTGGGCAACTACAACCTCAAAGACAACGTGGACGGCGACGGCGTGCAGTTTCGCCACGACCTGCGCCTGACGTCCGGCCAGCTGGGTACGCGCTTCTCGATCACCGACAATCTGAAAATGACCCTGGGCGGCAGCGTCTACGCCTACCAGAACGACCGCGACAGCCGCTGCACAACCACCACGACGCCTTGCGCACTGGCGGTCAACGGTAACTCGGCCGACAACGAATTCCGCCTGTACGAAGGCTTCGCCCAGGCCGACATCGGCGGCCTGGCCGTGCCTCTGGCGTTCTACGGTCAGTATGTGAAAAACAACGATGCCGTGACCGATCAGGACACCGCATGGCTGGTGGGGGCCAAGTCGAAGGTGTTCGGTTTCAACCTGGACTACAACTACCGCGATGTTCAACGTAACGCGGTGGTCGGCGCCTTCACCGACTCGGACTTCGCCAACGGTACCACCGGCTCGCGCGGTCACAAGATGAAGGTCAGCTACGACATCGACAAGAACTTCGCCCTCGGTGCCACGTACTTCCTGACCAAGGCCGACTTCGCCAGCCGTACGCAGCGTGATGCCAACACCAACACCCTGCAGCTGGATGCTGAAGCCAAGTTCTGATAACTCCGCTACCCGCCCTTGCGCCGCTCGGCAGCCAGCCGTTCGGCCAGGGCATCCACTTCTGGCACCGGTGCCTGCGGCATCCTCTTGAGCATCGCCTGCATCAGGCGCATTTGACGGATAAAGCGGCGGCAGTTGGGGCAGAACATCAAGTGATGACGCACCAGCAGACGCTCGCGAAAGGTCAGTTGCCCATCGAGGTAATCACTGGAGCGTGCCACTTGTTCTTTACAGGTCAACATTCTCCCGTTTCCTCAAAATGTTCCACCGCGGCGAACACCTTCAGCCGCGCTCGGTGCAGAAGCACACGGACATTCGAGAGCGAGAGTGTCAAAAGATTACAGATTTCTTCCAATTCCAGGCCCTGGCGCTCGCGCAGCACCAGTACGCTGCTTTGCAAGTCCGACAAACTCAATAACGTATGCTCCAGGCAATTGCGCAATTCATCTTCGCTCAACAAGGCTTCCGGGGTGTCCTGATGCCAGGCATACGGGGCGACGGCCCAGTGGCCATCATCGGGGGAGAAGCGCTCTGCGCCAATCGTGCCATGGGGCGAAGGCAGATCGTCGAGCAGCACTTCCCGACGGTTCTGCTTGTAGCGGCCCTTGGCGGCGTTGGCCGTGATGGTCAGCAACCAGGTCTTGAGACTGGACCGCCCCTCGAATTTGCCGAGGTTGCGCACCACCGACAGCCAGGCGTCCTGCACCACTTCATCGGCGTGGCGCTGGCCAACGATGGCATACGCCACGACGCGCATGGCGCTCTGGTAGGCGGTGACCAGTTCCTTATAGGCCTGCTGCTCTCCCTTGAGCAGGCGTTCAAGCAGGTGCGCGTCGTCCGCTGCTGCCATTCAAGACCTCGACATTCCGGATAAAACCGCTCCAATCACGCCTGCAAGCAGAGGATCAGCACTTGCGCAGGATCACGCTGCCGATCGAATAGCCGGCGCCAAAGGAGCTGAGCACGGCGACAGAGCCCTTGGCCAGGTCGTCCTGGTTTTTGTGAAACGCAATCACCGAGCCTGCGGAGCTGGTGTTGGCGTAGGTATCGAGAATCACCGGCGCTTCTTCCACCGTGGCTTCGCGGCCCAATAGCTTCTTCACGATCAGGTGGTTCATGCTCAGGTTGGCCTGGTGCAGCCAGAAGCGTTTCACGTCGCTCACGTTCAACTGGTTCTCTTCCAGGTGCGCGCCGATCAGCTCGGCCACCATCGGGCACACATCGCGGAACACCTTGCGGCCTTCCTGCACGAACAGCTTGTCCGGCGCGCCGATGCCTTCTTCGGCGGCGCGGTTGAGAAAGCCGAAGTTGTTGCGGATGGTGTTGGAGAACGTGGTCAGCAGCTTGGTGCTGACCACCTCGAACTGATGCTCGGAGGTGGCAAGGTCGGCGCGCTCCAGCAGCACGGCGGTGGCCGCGTCGCCGAAGATGAAGTGGCTGTCGCGGTCACGGAAATTCAGGTGGCCGGTGCAGACTTCCGGATTGACCATCAGGATCGCCCGGGCCTGACCCAGCTTGATGCTGTTGGCGGCGTTCTGGATACCGAAAGTGGCCGAGGAACACGCCACGTTCATGTCAAAGCCGAAGCCTTCGATGCCCAGGGCTTCCTGCACTTCAATGGCGATGGCCGGGTAGGCGCGTTGCAGGTTGGAACAGGCGACGATCACGCCGTCGATATCGGCGGCAGTCCTGCCTGCACGCTGCAGCGCCTGTTCGGCGGCGGCGACGGCCATCTGGCAGAGCACCGACCACTCGTCATTGCTGCGCTCGGGCAGGCGCGGCGCCATGCGTTGCGGGTCAAGGATGCCCTCCTTGTCCATCACAAAGCGACTCTTGATACCCGATGCTTTCTCGATGAAGGCCGCGCTGGACTCGGTCAGCGCCTGCACCTCGCCGCGCTCGATGGCGGCAGCGTTGTCGATGTTGAACTGATGCACGTAAGCATTGAAAGACTGCACCAGCTCTTCGTTGGAGATGCTGTTGGCCGGGGTGTACAGGCCAGTGCCGCTGATGACGACGTTATGCACGGTCGTTCCTCTGGATAGGTCAGGCAGAAGGTATTGGCACTTTAGTACCAAACTGTAAGTCGTTTGATTCCATCCAGTGGCATCAAACTGGCATCGCTTTATTCCATCGCGTCGCAGCCCTTGCGACGATCCCGGCATTTATGGGCGCGAAGTTTGCCACAAACCCGGGGTTTTGGCGCCACCTCTCAGACAAGCGCTGTTTTAAAGGCGGGAGGCTCCGCCTTGGCGCTGTCGCGCAACAAACTGGTGAGCGGGCGTGTTGAGGGAGCGGGCTTGTTGTGGCGAGCGGGCTTGCCCCGCGTTGGGCTGCGCAGCAGCCCCAAAACCATACTCTGCGCAGTGTCAGGTAAACCGAGTTTTGCTTGATTGGGGGCGCTTCGCACCCCAACGCGGGGCAAGCCCGCTCGCCACAGAGGGTCATGTGCACTCGGCGGATCAGGGCTCTACCTGGCTCCACTGCTTGCTCAGGCGCTTGTCGGAGATCGGTACTTTGGTCCCCAGTTGCTGCGCAAACAGCGACACCCGGTATTCCTCCAGCCACCAGCGGTAGAGTGTCAGCTGCGGGTCGCGCTTGCCTTCCTGGGCGTGTTTCTTCAGACGATTCTCATACTGCGTCCACAACCCGCCCAGCTCGGTGCTCCACACGCGATCCTTTTGCACCTGGCCCGGCAATTTCTCCAGGCGTTGCTCGATGGCCTTGAGGTAACGCGGCAGCTCCTTGAACCATTGTGCCGGGGTTTCCCGCACAAACCCCGGGTACACCAGGTGGCTTAGCTGCTGCTTGATATCGTTCAGCGCCACCGCCTGGGTCAGATCGATCTTGCCCTTGAAGCGCTTTTGCAGGCCATGCCAGAGTTTCAGCACCTCCAGGGTCAGGCGTGCCAGGCGTTCGGCGTGTTCAGTCCAACCGCCACGTGTACGCTCGGCCAACGCGGCCAACCCGGCACCGTCGCGCGGCAGGCTGTTTTCACCTTCCAGTACGCAGCTGTCGAGGCTCGCCAGCAGGATGTCTTCGACCAGCGCGTCGATGCGCCCCAGGTCACGGTACATCAGGCCCAGCTCGGTCAGGCCGGGCAGTTTGTCGCGCAGGAATTTCGCCGGCTCCGCCAACTGTTGCAGGAGCAGACGCTGCAACGCGCGGCGATGCTGAAACTCGGCCTCGACAGCCGTCGAGAAGCGCCCCTCCTTGACCGTGCCGCTCTCCTCCACCAGCGCCGGATACACCGTCATCGACAGGCCGGCGATCTGCTGCCGGGTTTTCTCGGCCACCGCCGCGAACGCCCTGGCCTGCACCGGTTCCTGACTTTTTGCGGTCTGCGGCACGGCCAACGCGGCCTGGCTGGCTTCGGCGAAACGTGCGGTCAGCTCGGCCAGGTCGCGGCCTTCGCCGAGGAACTTGCCTTGCCCGTCGACCACTTCCAGGTTCATCCTCAGGTGGCTTTCCACCTGCTGCGCCGCCTCGGCCCAGGCGTCATCGCTGACCCGCGCGCCGGTCATGCGCAACAGTTCGCGCCCCAGCGCCTGGGGCAGCGAGCCGTTGCCGAATTCAATGCGCTGCAGCGCGGCCTTGACGAAATCCGGCACCGGCACAAAGTTCTTGCGCAGCGCCTTGGGCAGGTTGCGCACCAGGGCAATGCACTTGGCCTCGATCACCCCCGGCACCAGCCACTCCAGGCGCTCCGGCGGCAAGGCCGGCAACAATGGCGCCGGCACGCGCAGGGTCACACCGTCGCGCGGGTGGTTGGGTTCGAAGTGATAACTCAAGGCCAGGGCCAGGTCGCCCAGGTGCAGGGTGTCCGGGTAATGCGCGGCAGTGACCTCACTGGCCTCGCGGGCCAGCACGTCTTCCTCACGCATGATCAGCAGTTGCGGGTCTTTCTGGCTGTTGATTTTGTACCAGCTGTCGAAGGTGGCGGTCTGATGAATCTCTGCCGGCAGCCGCGCATCGTAGAACGCGTACAGGGTTTCTTCATCGGCCAGAATGTCACGACGGCGCGCCTTGGCTTCCAGCTCGTCGAGCTGTTCCAGCAGTTGCTGGTTGGCGCTCAGGCACCTGGCCCGCGACTGGATCTCGCCACGCACCAGGCCCTCACGGATAAACAGCTCGCGCGACACCACCGGGTCAATCGGCCCGTAATGCACCGGCCGGCGCCCGACCACGATCAGCCCGAACAGGGTGATCTGCTCGAACGCCACCACCTGGCCGCGCTTCTTCTCCCAGTGCGGTTCAAAGTGGTTTTTCTTGATCAGGTGCCCGGCCAGCGGTTCGATCCAATCGGCGTCGATCTTGGCGACCATGCGCGCATACAGCTTGGTGGTCTCCACCAGCTCGGCGGTCATCAGCCATTGCGGGCGCTTTTTGCCGATGCCCGACGACGGGTGAATCCAGAAACGCCGCTGACGCGCACCGAGGTAGTCGCCGTCTTCGGTCTTCTGCCCGATCTGGCTGAGCAGGCCCACCAGCACCGCCTTGTGCAGCTTGGGGTAGTCGGCCGGTTCTTTGTTGAGGGTCAACTGCAGGTCGCGGCAGATCAGGCTCAACTGGCGATGGGAATCGCGCCATTCGCGCAGGCGCAGGTAGTTGAGGAAGTGCTTGCGACACCAGTTGCGCAACGGGCTGGCAGTCAATGCCTGGCGCTGCTCTTCAAAGCCGCGCCACAGATTGACCAGCCCGGCGAAGTCCGAATCCGGGTCCTTCCACTGGGCATGGGCCTGGTCGGCGGCCTGCTGACGCTCTGGCGGGCGCTCGCGCGGGTCCTGGATCGACATGGCGCTGGCCACGATCAACACTTCCTGCAGACTGCCGAGTTTGGCGGCTTCGAGCAGCATGCGGCCCATGCGCGGGTCCACCGGCAGGCGCGCCAGTTGGCGGCCCAGCGGCGTGAGCTGGCTGTTGCGATCCACCGCCGACAGCTCCTGCAGCAGGTTGAACCCGTCGCTGATCGCCTTGCCGTCCGGCGGCTCGATAAACGGGAAGTCGGTGATTTCGCCCAGGCGCAGGTGCAGCATCTGCAGGATCACGGCGGCAAGGTTGGTGCGCAGAATTTCGGGGTCGGTAAATTCCGGCCGGCCGATAAAGTCTTCTTCGCTGTACAGCCGTATGCAGATACCCGGCTCGACCCGCCCGCAGCGGCCTTTACGCTGGTTGGCGCTGGCTTGGGAAATCGCCTCGATTGGCAGGCGTTGCACCTTGGCGCGGTAGCTGTAGCGGCTGATGCGCGCGGTGCCGCTGTCGATCACATAACGGATGCCCGGCACGGTCAGCGAAGTTTCCGCGACGTTGGTCGCCAGCACCACGCGCCGCCCCGGGTGGGACTGGAAAATGCGCTGCTGTTCGGCCGGCGACAGACGCGCGTACAGCGGCAAAATTTCGGTGTGCTTGAGCTGAGCCTTGCGCAGCATCTCGGCGGCGTCGCGAATTTCGCGCTCGCCGGGCAAAAACACCAGCACATCGCCGGGGCTGCGCCGTTCGCTGCGCTCGTAGGCGGCAATTTCATCCAGCGTGGCAAGAATCGCCTGGTCGACGGTCAGGTCGTCCTCGACGCGGTTGCCCTCCTCGTCCTGCTCCAGGGTCAGCGGCCGGTACCAGGTGTCCACCGGGAAGGTGCGGCCCGAGACTTCGACAATCGGCGCGTCGTCGAAGTGTTTGGAGAAACGCTCCAGGTCGATGGTCGCCGAGGTGATGATGACTTTCAGGTCCGGACGGCGCGGCAGCAGGGTTTTCAGGTAGCCGAGCAGAAAGTCGATGTTCAGGCTGCGTTCGTGGGCTTCGTCGACGATGATTGTGTCGTAGCGTTCCAGGTAGCGGTCGTTCTGGGTTTCCGCCAGCAGGATGCCGTCGGTCATCAGCTTGATCAAGGTATTGGAATCGCTCTGGTCTTCGAAGCGCACCTGATAGCCGACCAACGCGCCCAACGGTGTGGCCAGTTCTTCGGCAACCCGGCTGGCCACACTGCGCGCAGCGATCCGGCGTGGCTGGGTGTGGCCGATCAGGCCGTACTGGCCGCGACCGATCTCCAGGCAGATTTTCGGCAACTGGGTGGTTTTGCCCGAGCCGGTCTCGCCGGCAATGATCAGCACCTGATGCTTGTTCAACGCGGCCTTGATTTCATCGCGCTTGGCGGCAATCGGCAGGCTGTCGTCGTAGCGAATCACCGGCAGGCTGGCGCGCCGCGCGGTCACCTGGGCGCAGGACGCCTGCATGCGCGTCACCCACTGCGCCAGTTTCTCCTCATCGGGTTTCTTGCGCAGCTCAAGCAACTGCCGCCGCAAGCGGTGGCGGTCGGCGAGCATGGCGTGATCGAGGTTTTTCAGCAGTTGGTCGATAGCGGGCGCTTGGTCAGTCATCAGGTACGTAAAGGTCTTCATCTGAAAGTGGCGGATCGGATTAATGCTAACTTATAAAACCGGGAATATATTGACCCTCAAAGAGCAAGAAGCTCACGCTCTAAACGTTTGATACCCTGAACAAGATTCCGAAAGCTATCAGACCGTGCATTATCAATATCAAGGTAGCGGCCGATTTCACGAGAACTTCCTATTTTTTCGTATTTTTGCCGGCTTAAAACTTTAAGTTCATGGCTGGGCGAAATCAAATAATCGGGATTTCTAAACTTTGCGACATGCTGTTTATTACTGAGTCCCTTGAGACCCAAGGCCGTTTCGACCGCTTTAAGATCTGCCAGATAAAACGTTTCAAGCTCACGGCATGCCAAACGCACCAAACTCGCCTTTCCACGACCAGAAGCATGGCACTTCTCGATCAATCGAGCTTTTAAATTAATACAATCGGGATCGCTATCCTGATCACGCATGACAAGAAAACGCGCGTATTCGTTCATATACCCTTTCATTCTCATGACCATACGCTTTTCGAGGTCTTGCTTGCCTTCAAAGGCAATCAACCTGAATTCGATTTTTTCGTCCAGCACTCTAGGAAGAAAACTTTCCAACATAACCTTGGCAGAGCGCTCTTCCAATAGAACAACCAACTCTCTTCTCATTGAGGGTCAGCTCCGTCGAAAAAACCCTGCTTCCATAAATACCCTAGTTGATCACCCTCTGCCATATAAGCGCATATTTGAGGATCATCTTTCGCTCTGCGCACTTGTGTCCCACCCTCTTTTTTCACAAGCCAACAAACCTCATCCAGTTCGGCCGCGTTCAAAAAGTCCGGAGAGTGAGTTGAAACCAGAACCTGGCCGCCTCGCAAGGCATAACCTCGAAACTCTTCAGCCAACTCCTGCATCAACGTTGGATAAAGCTGGTTTTCCGGTTCCTCGACACATAGCAGCGGGTGAGGCGCTGGATCATGAAGCAGCACCATATATGCAAACATCTTGATGGTACCGTCCGAGACATAACGGTCCAAAAACGGGGTCTTGAATGCGCCGTCCTGAAACCTTAACGTCAAGTAGCCATCGGCCGTCAACAACGGTTCAATTGTCTTTACGCCGGGGACTCGCCTGGACATCGTCTCAAGTATTTTCTTGAATTGCTCTGGATGCTGCTCGTACATATACCGAGCGACCAATGGAAGATTATCCCCAGATTCAGATAAATGCTCGGAATCCCCAGAAGGTTCTTTCCTGCCACGAGCAGAGCTAATATGAAAGTCGGAAACATGCCACTGTTCGATCAACTGCCTGAACGCATTAGCGGCTTTGAATTTTTCAAACTGCCCCAGGCCCTTGATTGCTAAAGTATCTGATGCAACCGATTGGTACTCACGATCCAGCTCTTCATCCGAGCGCTGAAAATCTTCTTCATTGGTGATTGCAAAACCCTGACCATTTTCAAAATCAAGAAAACGATAAGGGCTCCCATAACGCCCGCGCTTATAACGAAGAATTTCACGTTTGACGTAAGGAATATTATTTCGATCACCGATTTCCAGTGAATAAGTAACCAGACGATTAACACCCGCGATCGGCATTCGATACTGAATCTCTATCAGTATCGTCTCTCCATCACTGTCTCGACTGAGCACTTCACGAAAACGTCCACGACTGTCCAATGCTTGCCTGACATTCCCCTTCAAACAATCGTGTAAAAATCCGAACACATCAAAAAGCGAAGTCTTGCCAGCACCATTCGCACCTACGACAATCAAGAACGGAGGAATATCTTTTAAATGTACGTCACGAAAGACTTTAAAATTTTTTAACCGAATTGATTCGATTTTCATTGATACCTCGACCATCCGAGCTGTCGTGTGATGAATAGTCAGGCATTGTCACAGACCGCAAAAATAATTGCCAATCATCCCCTACTTCGGCTGTTCCGGCGCTATTCAGCGTCGATTTTCCTGCGCCGGTACGGAAACACATCGATAACCTTGCCCTCGCCAATAGCCTGCTGCAGCCCTTTCCAGTAGTCGGCATCGTACAGCTCGCCATGCAGCTCATCGAACAGCGTGCGCTGGCCGGCATCGGCGAACAGGAACGGCGGGAATTCCTCCGGGAACACGTCCAGCGCGCCGATGGAATACCAGGGCTCGCAGGCCATTTCATCC
Source organism: Pseudomonas trivialis (assembly GCF_001439805.1). Classification (GTDB taxonomy): domain Bacteria; phylum Pseudomonadota; class Gammaproteobacteria; order Pseudomonadales; family Pseudomonadaceae; genus Aquipseudomonas; species Aquipseudomonas trivialis. Next base: position 42,796 of record NZ_JYLK01000012.1, read on the forward strand.
TCGGGGGTGCGCGGCGCGGGGATGTGGCGAAAGTTGGCTTCGGTGAGAAAGCAGATTTCGTCGTAGTCGTAGAACACCACACGACCGTGGCGGGTGACGCCGAAGTTCTTGAGCAGCATGTCGCCGGGGAAGATATTCGCCGCCGCCAGTTGCTTGATCGCCAGGCCGTAGTCGTCCAGGGCTTCGCGCACCTGGGCGGGGTTGGCGCGTTCCAGGTAGAGGTTGAGCGGGGTCATGCGCCGCTCGGTCCAGCAGTGGCGAATCAGCACCGTGTCGCCTTGCACCTCAACGGTACCGGCGGCCACCTCAAGCAGTTCGGCCAGGCAATCGGGTTCGAACTTGCTCAGCGGGAAGCGGAAATCGGCGAACTCCTGGGTATCGGCCATGCGCCCGACGCGGTCGACGCTTTTGACCAGGCGGTATTTCTCGATGACCGTGGCGCGGTTGACGTTCTTCGACGGTGAGAATCGGTCCTTGATGATCTTGAACACGGTGTTGAAGCCCGGCAGCGTGAACACGCTCATGACCATCCCACGCACACCGGGGGCCATGATAAAGCGGTCATCGGTAGTCGCCAGATGCGTGATCAGCGCGCGATAGAACTCCGATTTGCCGTGCTTGTAGAAACCGATGGAGGTGTACAGCTCGGCGATGTGCTTGCCCGGCAGGATGCGCCGCAGAAAGCCGACGAAATCGGCCGGCACCGGCACATCGACCATGAAGTAGGAACGGGTGAACGAGAAGATGATCGACACCTGTGCTTCGTCGGTGATCAGCGCATCGATCTGGATGCCACGCCCTTCGCGGTGCAGCAGCGGGATCACCAGCGGCCATTGTTCGTCGGGGGTGTAAATGCGCCCCACCAGATACGCACCCTTGTTGCGGTAAAGCACCGAGGAAAACAGCTCGACGTTCAGGTTCGGGTCCTTGCAGACCCAGTCCGGCAGGCTCTCGCGCAACTGCGCCTGGAGGCGGCGCACGTCGCCGGGCAGGTCGGCGTAGGGCTCGCTGAAGCAAAAGTCGGCGAAGATCCGCGCCAGCAGGTCCGACAGGTTCCCGGCCGGCGTGTAAAGGCGGGTCTGCGCCGCCCTCGCCTGGCGCTGGCTTGGCCGCGTGGTGTGGATGAACATGCAGGCGTCGCTGATCAGGTCATGGCTGAAGAGGCCGCAGAAGATCGAGTTGTACCAGGTCTCGGCCAGCTCATCGTCGACGCGCAGGTCGATCAGGCCGATGTAGGCGCTCTTCACCTGCGGCCAATTGCTGCTCTGCAACAACACAGCACTGTCGAAGCGTGCCCGCAGGCGCGCCGTCACTTCGGCGACCTTTTCATCATACAGGTTGATCCGCGCCGCCGACGCCGCCTGCCCCTGCTGCCACTGGGCCTTTTCGAAACGCTCACGGGCGCCGTCGGTGATCCGGCGAAAGTGCTCACGGTAATCGTCGAAGCCTTCAAGCAGGGTGCGGGCAAGGGCAAGGGCAGACATGGGAGAACCTCGAACGGGCATCGGCGAGCCCTGAGCTTAGCTATTCAACGAGGTTCAGGAGAAGACTTCAAACGCAGGTGGCGCCGGTTCTTCGTTTAAAGCGATTGTGTCAGGCAAGCCGGTGGGCAACACTCGCGGCCTTACTCAAGGTAGGAATGTGCTGTGAGACCTGTCGACACCCTGTACCTCCTGGGCCTGGCCGCCATCTGGGGCGCGAGCTTTCTGTTCATGCGCATCATCGCGCCGGAAATCGGCAGCGTGCCAACCGCGTTTTTCCGTGTGTCGATCGCCGCTGCCGGCCTGCTGGTGATCCTCGCACTGATGCGCGTGCGCTGGGACTTCCAGGGCAAGTTCAAAATCGTGCTGCTGCTGGGCGTGATCAACTCCGGGATCCCCGCCACGATGTACTCGGTGGCCGCCCAGGTACTGCCGGCGGGCTACTCGGCGATCTTCAACGCCACCACGCCGCTGATGGGCGTGCTGATCGGCGGTCTGTTCTTCAGCGAACGCCTGACCCCCTCGAAATTCGCCGGGGTGTGCCTGGGCCTGTTCGGCGTGGGTGTGCTGACCCGCGCCGGCCCGGTGGCGTTTGACCTGCCCTTGTTGATGGGCGCGCTGGCGTGCCTATTGGCGACCACCTGCTACGGATTTGCCGGGTTTCTGGCGCGGCGCTGGCTGGATCGCCAGGGCGGGCTGGACAGCCGTCTGTCGGCATTGGGCAGCATGCTCGGCGCCACCCTGTTTCTGTTGCCGCTGTTCGCCTACAGCGCCATCAGCCATCCCCCGGCGAGCTGGGGTGGCTGGCAGGTGTGGACGTCGCTGCTGGGATTGGGGCTGATGTGCACGGCGTTTGCCTACGTCCTGTACTTCCGTCTGCTGACCGCCATCGGCCCGGTGAGATCGATGACCACGACCTTTTTGATCCCGCCGTTCGGCGTGCTGTGGGGCGCGCTGCTGCTGGATGAGCCGTTGTCGATGGCCCACCTGTATGGCGGCGTGTTGATTGGCGGGGCGTTGTGGATGGTACTGCGACCACCGCGGATTGTTGCAAAAACAAGCTAAATAAACCCCTGATACGGCCGATAACCCCCGAAAGCCTCACGGATTGAACTGCCATGCGTAATAACCAGCCCGTTACCCAGCGCGAACGTACCTTCCCTGCCCAGCAACGGTTGATCTCCACCACGGATGCCAAAGGGGTTATCACCTACTGCAACGACGCTTTCGTCGAAATCAGTGGGTTCAGCCATGACGAACTGATGCGCGCACCGCACAACCTGGTGCGTCACCCGGACGTTCCGGCGGCCGTCTTTGCACACATGTGGACGACGCTCAAACAAGGCCTGCCATGGATGGGCATCGTCAAGAACCGCTGCAAGAGCGGTGATCACTATTGGGTCAACGCCTATGTGACGCCGGTCTTCGATGGCAATCAGGTGATCGGCTACGAGTCGGTGCGCGTCAAGCCCACCGCCGAGCAGATCCGCCGGGCCGAAGTGCTTTATCAACGTATCAACCAGGGCAAGTCGGCGATTCCCCGGCGCGACAAATGGCTGCCGGTGGTGCAGGACTGGCTGCCGTTCATTCTGGTGAGCCAGTTGAGCTTCATGATCGGTGCATCGCTCAATTCCCATTGGGGTTTTGCCCTGGCGGCAGGGTTGTCGGTGCCGTTGGGCCTGCTGGGCCTGCGCTGGCAGCAGCGCGGCCTCAAGCGCTTGCTGCGCCTGGCCGAGCAGACCACCTCCGATCCATTGATCGCGCAGATGTACACCGACAGCCGTGGCGCCCAGGCGCGTCTGGAAATGTCGATCCTCAGCCAGGAAGCCCGTCTGAAGACCTGTCTTACGCGCTTGCAGGACACTGCCGAACACTTGAACGCCCAGGCGTTGCAATCCAACACCTACGCGCACAACAGCTCCAGCGGCCTGGAACGCCAGCGCGTGGAAACCGAGCAAGTGGCCACGGCGGTCAACCAGATGGCGGCGACCACTCAGGAAGTGGCCAGCCACGTGCAGCGCACGGCGGACGCGACCCAGGAAGCCAATCGCCTGACCGGTCGCGGTCGCGACATCGCCGGCGAAACCCGCGAGGCAATTCAGCGGCTGTCGGTGGCGGTGGGCGAAACAGGCGTGACCGTGACCCAACTGGCCAAGGACAGCGATGAAATCGGCGGCGTGGTCGACGTGATCAAGGGCATTGCCGACCAGACCAACCTGCTGGCACTGAACGCCGCCATCGAAGCGGCGCGTGCCGGCGAGATGGGCCGGGGGTTTGCCGTGGTGGCGGACGAAGTACGCCAACTGGCGCAGCGCACCACCGAGTCCACCGGGCAGATCCATGCCCTGATCGCCAAGCTGCAACAGACCGCCAACGCCGCCGTGCAGACCATGGACGCCGGGCGCCGCCAGGCCGAAGAAGGCGTGGCGCGGGTGACGGAAGCGGACCAGGCATTGGTGGGCATCAGCGAGGCGGTGGCGCACATCACCGACATGACCACTCAGATCGCCGCAGCGACCGAGGAGCAAAGCTCGGTGGCCGAGGAGATCAGCCGCAATATCAGCACCATTGCGTTGCTGGCGGACCAGACCTCGGAGCAGGCGATGAACTCGGCGCAGTTGAGCGAAGAGCTGACCCATACAGCCAATTCCCAGTATTCGCTGGTGGAGCGTTTCAACCGGTAATCGCTATCGGGAGCAAGCCCCCTCCCACCTTTGATTGGGTTCACACATTTGTATGGGTGAACACGGTAAAGGTGGGAGGGGGCTTGCTCCCGATGGGGCCCTAACAGCCACCGAGAAACTCAGCCACCTTCACCGCCGCAGCCTCCAGATGCTGCTCATGATTGAACCCCGACGCCTTCAACGGCTTCAAGTCATGGTCCGCCGCCGCCAGCCACCTCACCTCGATGCTCGGCGACAACGCATACCCCTCCACCGCCGCCCGATTGCCCAGCGCATCACGCTCCCCCTGCACGATCAAGCTCGGCGCCTTCAACCCCGCCAAATGCTCGACCCGTGGTTTCTCCGGTTTGCCCACCGCATGGAACGGATACCCCAGACACACCAACCCGTCGGCCGCCAACTCATCGGCGAGCAAACTGGCCATGCGCCCGCCCATGGACTTGCCGCCAATCGCCAGTTTGCCGGCGACATGACGTCGCACTTCGGCATACACCTCACGCCAGGCCTCCAGCAGTTTCGGCGCCGGGTTCGGCGGACGTTTGCCGCCGTCCAGCCGACGCTGGGCCATGTAGGGAAACTCGAAGCGCACTACGTTGACGCCCTGCCCGGCAAGCCGTGCAGCCATGTCGTTCATGAATCCGGAGTCCATCGGCGCGCCGGCGCCATGGGCCAGAATCAAGGTGACCGCCTCACCTGACGTGCCGCGAGCGGCGGCATCCCACAACCAGCCGCGTTCGCGCACACATTGTGCCCACTGATCCCCGTCAATACCTGCCTTGTGCTGTTTGCCCACGCTTGCCTCCCTATTCAATCGGTCTGTCGCTCATGAACATTACAGTAAGTACCGCCTGTCACCCCAAGGAGGCCCCACAACACTGCTCCTGCAACGCCAGGTTTGCGTGCAGGACAGGCCTGAAAATATTCCTGTCCACTTGATCAGCTTTAAATTCAGGATAATACCCCTACACACAGCACGGAAAAGCCGCAGAATCTGGCGTTCAACCGGGTTGATGGCGGTGATCACGTGCGTTGCAATGGCCTCCCGCTTTCTCCATACTGCGGCCGCTTTATCTATAAAAATACTAAATCGTGGAACCCCGGAATGAGCACAGCAATCAGCCCGAATGCTTATAACTATAAGGTCGTCCGTCAGTTCGCCATCATGACGGTGGTCTGGGGCATCCTCGGCATGGGGCTCGGCGTGTTCATCGCCTTGCAGCTGGTCTGGCCGCAATTGAACTTCGACCTGCCCTGGACCACTTTCGGACGTCTGCGCCCGTTGCACACCAACCTTGTGATCTTCGCCTTTGGTGGTTGTGCGTTGTTTTCCACCTCGTACTACGTGGTGCAGCGAACCTGCCAGGCGCGCCTGATCAGCGACGGCCTCGCCGCGTTCACCTTCTGGGGCTGGCAAGCGGTGATCATCGGCGCCATCGTCAGCCTGCCGCTGGGCTACACCACCACCAAGGAATACGCTGAACTGGAATGGCCGATCGCCATTTTGCTGGCAATCGTGTGGGTGGCCTACGCAACGGTGTTCTTCGGCACCATCGTCAAGCGCAAGACCCGGCACATCTACGTCGCCAACTGGTTCTACGGTGCGTTCATCCTGGTGACGGGCATGCTGCACCTCGTCAACCACGCGTCACTGCCGGTCAGCCTGTTCAAGTCCTACTCGGCCTATGCCGGCGCGACGGACGCAATGATCCAGTGGTGGTACGGGCACAACGCCGTCGGCTTTTTCCTCACCACCGGTTTCCTCGGGATGATGTACTACTTCGTGCCCAAGCAGGCCGAACGCCCCATCTATTCCTATCGCCTGTCCATCGTGCATTTCTGGGCGCTGATTACCCTGTACATCTGGGCCGGCCCCCACCACCTGCACTACACCGCATTGCCCGACTGGGCGCAGTCGCTGGGCATGGTGATGTCGATCATCCTGCTGGTGCCCAGCTGGGGCGGCATGATCAACGGCATGATGACCCTCTCCGGCGCCTGGCATAAGCTGCGCACCGACCCGGTCCTGCGCTTTCTGGTGTTGTCGCTGGCGTTCTACGGCATGTCGACGTTCGAGGGGCCGATGATGGCGATCAAGACCGTCAACGCGCTTTCCCACTACACCGACTGGACCATCGGCCATGTCCACGCCGGCGCCCTGGGCTGGGTGGCGATGATTTCCATCGGCGCGCTGTACCACATGATCCCCAGGCTCTACGGCCGCACGCAGATGCACAGCATCGCGCTGATCAACGGCCACTTCTGGCTGGCCACCATCGGCACCGTGCTCTACATCGCCTCGATGTGGGTCAACGGCATCACCCAGGGCCTGATGTGGCGGGCGATCAACGATGACGGAACGCTCACCTTCTCCTTCGTGCAAGCGCTGCAGGCCAGCCATTCGGGCTATATCGTGCGGGCCGTGGGCGGATCGATCTTTGCCAGCGGCATGCTGCTGATGGCCTGCAACGTCTGGCGCACCGTGCGCGCCTCGGACCCGACGCAAGCCGAAGCCGCCGCCGCCATCACCGTTGCGGGAGCGCACTGATGAAGCATGAAGTCGTCGAGAAGAATATCGGCCTGCTGGCCTTCTTCATGGTCATCGCCGTGAGCATCGGCGGGCTGACCCAGATCGTCCCGCTGTTTTTCCAGGACGTGACCACCAAGCCCATCGAAGGCATGAAGCCGCGCAGCGCACTGGAACTGGAAGGTCGTGACGTTTACATCGCCAACGGTTGCGTGGGTTGCCACTCGCAGATGATCCGCCCCTTCCGCGCCGAAACCGAACGTTACGGCCACTACTCGGTGGCTGGCGAAAGCGTATGGGACCACCCGTTCCTGTGGGGCTCCAAGCGCACCGGGCCGGACCTGGCGCGGATCGGCGGGCGTTACTCGGATGACTGGCACCGCGCGCACCTGTACAACCCGCGCAACCTGGTGCCGGAGTCGAAAATGCCGGCGTACCCGTTCCTCGTCGAAAACACACTCGACGGCAAGGACACCGCGAAGAAGATGCAAGTGCTGCGCACCCTGGGCGTGCCCTACACCGACCAGGACATCGCCGGCGCAGCCGCCGCCGTCAAGGGCAAGACCGAAATGGACGCACTGGTGGCCTACCTGCAAGGCCTGGGCACCCTCATCAAAAGCAAACGGTGATCGCATGGATATCGGGATGATTCGTGGCGTGGGCACCCTGGTGGTGATGGTGGCCTTCATCGGCCTGGCGTTATGGGTGTTCAGCCCACGACGCAAGGCGGAGTTTGACGAGGCGACCCTGCTGCCCTTCGCCGACGACCCGCAGGCGCTCCAGCACGTCGAGCAAGCCGCCAGGGATGACAAGCAATGAGCACGTTCTGGAGCCTGTACGTCAGCGTCCTCAGCCTCGGTACTCTGTTCGCCATCACCTGGCTGTTGCTGTCAACCCGCAAGGGCCAGCGCAGCGAGCAGACCGAAGAGACCGTCGGCCACTCGTTCGACGGCATCGAGGAGTACGACAACCCGTTGCCCAAATGGTGGTTCATGCTGTTCATCGCCACCCTTGTGTTTGCCCTCGGTTACCTGGCGCTGTACCCGGGTCTGGGCAATTGGCAGGGCCTGCTGCCGGGCTACAACTACCTCGACAACGACCGGCAGACGCCCTTCGCCAACGGCAAGACCGGCTGGACGTCCGTGCACGAATGGGAAAAGGAAATGGCCAGTTCGCAGGCGAAGTTCGGGCCGCTCTTCGCCAGATACGCCGCGATGCCGATCGAGGACGTGGCCAGGGACCCTGAGGCCCTGAAGATGGGCGCTCGCCTGTTCGCCTCCAATTGCTCGGTGTGCCACGGCTCCGATGCCAAGGGGGCCTACGGCTTCCCCAACCTGGCCGACGCCGACTGGCGCTGGGGCGGTACGCCTGACGCCATCAAGGCGTCTATCCTGAAAGGCCGCCAAGCGGTGATGCCGGGTTGGGCCGCCGTCATCGGCGAGCAAGGCGTGGCCGACGTGGCAGGTTTTGTGCTGAGCAACCTCGACGGCCGCACCCTGCCCGAAGGCACCAAGGCCGATGTGGCCAATGGCGCAAAACTGTTCGCCGCCACCTGCACGGCCTGCCACGGCCCGGCCGGCAAAGGCAATCCCGCCATGGGCGCGCCGGACCTGACGCACCCGGGTGCATTCATCTACGGATCAAGCTTCGCCCAGTTGCAGCAAACCATCCGCCATGGCCGCCAGGGCCAGATGCCGGCGCAGGAACAGCTGCAGGGCAATGACAAGGTGCATGTGCTGGCGGCGTATGTGTACAGCTTGTCCCATGGGGATGAGAAGACCGGGGAGCACGTCAGGTCCGTCGAGGCCCCCGCGCAGTGAACGCTGGGCAGGACTGTGTTTTTTCTGCTCTGGATAGAGGCCGTTGGTAGCTTCGGGCTTGCTCGTCACAAAGCCAAGGTAGTAACGTGACTACATTCAATTCAGAAAGGGGGAATGCCCCATGACTATCACGACGATCTCCAGCCGCGAATTCAATCAGGACACAAGTGGTGCCAAAAAAGCAGCCCGCCAGGGACCGGTTTTCATCACCGATCGCGGCAAGCCCGCTCATGTGCTGCTAAGCATTGAGGACTACCAGAAACTGACAGGTCTCAACGCCGATATCGTTGACCTGTTGGTGATGCCGGAAGCGGCCGATATCGACCTCGACACCAGGCGCGCCGTGATCACTCATCGACCTGTGGACCTCTCCTGATGTATTTGCTCGACACCCATGTCATCTCCGAACTTCGTAAACCCCGGGCCGACGCGAACGTGGTGGCCTGGGCCAAAAGCATTATCGCAACGCGCATGTTCATCTCGGCGATCACATTAAAAGAGCTGGAAACCGGCGTACTGCGCATGGAGCGCCGAGACCCGGCGCAGGGCAAGGTGTTGCGTACCTGGCTCAAGCGCCACGTGATGCCCGCATTCGATGCCAGAATCCTGCCCGTTGACGCAGCCGTGGCATTGCGTTGCGCCAACCTGCATGTGCCCGACCAGGCCAACGAGAGTGATGCATTGATTGCCGCGACTGCATTGGTACATGGGCTCACCGTGGTCACCCGTAACATCAGTGACTTCCAATCCAGCGGCGTTCCACTGATCAATCCATGGGACCAATGACCGGCCGATACCATGATGAGCGACCCGATACCGGTACATGACATCACCCCGCCCGGGACAACCGTTGATCTCTACGCGTCACGAGAGAAGATCTACACGCGCGCGTTCACCGGCCTGTTTCGCACGGTGCGCATGCTCGGCGGCGGTGCATTGTTGCTGCTGTATTTCGGTACGGTGTGGCTCGATTGGGGTGACCGTCAGGCGGTGTGGTGGAACCTGCCGGAGCGCAAATTCTTCATTTTTGGCGCCACCTACTGGCCCCAGGATTTCATCCTGCTGTCGGGCATCCTGATCGTCGCGGCGTTTGGCCTGTTTTTCATCACTGTGTACGCCGGGCGCGTGTGGTGCGGCTATACCTGCCCGCAAAGCGTGTGGACGTGGATGTTCATGTGGTGCGAAAAAATCACCGAGGGCGACCGCAACCAACGCATCAAGCTGGACCAGGCGCCGATGAGCGCCAGCAAATGTCTGCGCAAGCTGACCAAACACACGCTGTGGCTGCTGATCGGTCTGGTTACCGGCCTGACCTTCGTCGGGTACTTCTCGCCGATCCGTGAGTTGGCCGTGGAATTCTTCACCGGCCAGGCCGATGGCTGGGCGTATTTCTGGATCGGTTTCTTCACCCTGGCCACCTACGCCAACGCCGGCTGGTTGCGCGAGCAGGTGTGCATCTACATGTGCCCGTATGCGCGCTTTCAGAGCGTGATGTTCGACAAGGACACCCTGATCGTGTCCTACGACCCGCGCCGAGGCGAAGTACGCGGCCCGCGCAAAAAAGACAGCGACCACAAGGCCCAGGGCCTGGGCGATTGCATCGACTGCACACTCTGCGTGCAGGTGTGCCCCACCGGCATCGACATCCGCGATGGCCTGCAGATCGAGTGCATCGGCTGCGCCGCCTGTATCGACGCCTGCGACGGCGTCATGGACAAAATGGACTACCCGCGCGGCCTGATCAGCTACACCACCGAGCACAACCTGTCCGGACAGAAAACCCATAAGCTGCGCCCACGCCTGATGGGTTACGCGGTGGTCCTGGTCGCGATGATCGGCCTGCTGGTGGCGGCATTTTTCCTGCGCCCGCTGGTGAGCCTGGATGTGAGCAAGGACCGTGTGCTGTTCCGCGAAGACGCCGAAGGCCGCATCGAAAACGTCTACAGCCTGAAGATCATGAACAAGGACCAGCGCGACCACCGCTACCTGCTCAGCGCCACCGGCCTGCCCGACCTCAAGTTGCAAGGCCGGCGCGAAATCAGGGTGGCCGCCGGTGATACCGTCAGCCTGCCGGTGGAGCTGTCGAGCGCGCCGCAGCAACTGCCGTCGAGCGCCAACGAAGTGACATTCATTCTGACAGACGCAGATGACCCCAGCATCCGGATTGAAGCCGGCAGCCGATTCATCGGCCCGCACGTTCGATAACCAGAGAGCCGACCCATGCCCCCAGCCACTGCCGCAAGCCCCTGGTACAGGCACCTCTGGCCCTGGATCATCATCGCGATCCTGGCCTGTTCGGTGACGCTGACCCTGTCCCTGGTGGCCATTGCGGTGAACAACCCGGACAACCTGGTCAACGACAATTACTACGAGGCCGGCAAGGGCATCAACCGCGCCCTGGACCGTGAACGCCTGGCCCAGACCCTGCAACTGCGCGGCAAGCTGCACCTGGACGAACTCACCGGTGAAGTCGAGCTGCGCCTCACCGGCTACAGCAACCCGAACACCCTGCAACTCAACCTGATCTCCCCGACCCAGCCGCAGAAGGATCGCAGGATCAACCTGACCCGCAGCGACAGCGAACCGGGCCGCTACATCGGCCAGGTCACCGACAAGGTCGAAGGCCGGCGCTTCGTCGAACTGCTGGGGGTGGAAGGCAACCAGACCTGGCGCCTGTTCGAAGAAGAAGACGTCAGCCACGACAAGGACCTGCTGCTGGGTGACGAACCGCTGCAGGGCGCCGAGGAGTTGAAGCAATAAAACGCACGCTTCGCTCAAAATGCTCGCACAGAGGCTCTCCCTGCCACCTCAGATGCCAACCATGACCAGCGCCTGCTACCACTGCGCCCTGCCTGTTCCAGCCGGCAGCCGCTTCACTGCGATGATCCTCGGCGAACGCCGCGAGCTCTGCTGCCCCGGTTGCCAGGCCGTGGCCGAAGCCATCGTGGCCGGCGGGCTGCAACACTATTACCAGCACCGCAGCGAAGCTTCGGCCAACCCCGACACCCTGCCGGTGCAACTGCTGGACGAGTTGGCGCTGTACGACCGCGCCGACGTGCAAAAACCCTTCGTGCGCCACGACGGCGACCTGGCCGAAATCACCCTGCTGATGGAAGGCATCAGTTGCGCGGCCTGTGGCTGGCTGATCGAAAAACACCTGCGCCGCCTGCCCGCCGTGGCCGAGGCGCGGCTGAACCTGTCCAACCACCGACTGCACCTGCGCTGGGCCGACGGGCAAGTGCCGCTGAGCCGGCTGCTCAGTGAGTTGCGCCATATCGGCTACGCCGCCCACCCATATCAGGCCGACCGCGCCGCCGAGCAACGGGCCGGGGAAAACCGCCTGGCCCTGCGTCGACTCGGCGTCGCCGGTCTGCTGTGGTTTCAGGCAATGATGGCCACGATGGCGACCTGGCCACAATTCAATGTCGACCTGAGCCCCGAGCTGCACGTGATCCTGCGCTGGGTCGCGATGTTCCTGACCACACCCATCGTGTTCTACAGCTGCGCGCCGTTCTTCAAGGGCGCGATGCGGGATGTGCGCACGCGCCACCTGACCATGGACCTGTCGGTATCCCTGGCGATTGGCGGCGCGTACCTGGCCGGCATCTGGACCGCCATCACCGGCACGGGCGAGTTGTACTTCGACGCGGTGGGCATGTTCGCGCTGTTCCTGCTGGCCGGGCGCTACCTGGAACGTCGCGCCCGGGAACGCACCGCCGCCGCCACCGCGCAACTGGTCAACCTGCTGCCCGTCTCGTGCCTGCGCCTGGACAGTGAAGATCAGAGCGAACGCGTCCTGCTGACCGAGCTGGCCCTGGGCGACCGCGTGCTGGTGCAACCCGGTGCGGTGCTGCCGGCCGACGGCGTGATCCTCGAGGGCCAGTCGAGCATCGATGAATCCCTGCTCACCGGCGAATACCTGCCACAACCCCGGCAAGTCGGCGACGGCGTGACGGCCGGCACGCTCAACGTCGACGGCGCGCTGATCGTGCACGTGCGCGCCCTGGGCCACGACACGCAGTTGTCCGCCATCGTGCGCCTGCTGGAACGCGCCCAGGCGGAAAAGCCGCGCCTGGCGCAACTGGCCGACCGCGCCGCGCAGTGGTTCCTGCTGGGTTCATTGATGGCCGCCGCCGTGATCGGTCTGCTGTGGTGGCAGCTCGACGCGTCGCGGGCATTCTGGATCGTGCTGGCGATGCTGGTGGCGACCTGCCCGTGCGCCTTGTCGCTGGCCACGCCGACGGCGCTCACCGCCGCCACCGGCACCCTGCACAGCCTCGGTCTGCTGCTGACACGCGGCCATGTGCTCGAAGGCCTGAACCAGATCGACACGGTGATTTTCGACAAGACTGGCACCCTCACCGAAGGACGTCTGACCCTCAACGCCATCCGGCCTCTGGGCGAACTGAACAGCGACCAATGCCTGGGCCTCGCCGCCGCCCTGGAAAACCGCTCCGAGCACCCGATTGCCCGCGCATTTGGCCGGGCGCCGCTGCCCGCCACTGACGTGCGCAGCGCAGCGGGCCAGGGGCTGGAAGGTCGCGTGGGCGAACGCCTGCTGCGTATCGGCCAGCCTGCCTACGTCTGTGAACTCAGCGGTTGCCCGCCGCCCGCCACGCCGGAGCAAACCGGGCAATGGCTGCTCTTGGGCGACCGCAGCGGCGCGCTCGCGTGGTTCGTGCTCGACGACCGCCTGCGCAGCGATGCGCCGGCCCTGCTCGCAGCGTGCAAGGCACGGGGCTGGCGCACGCTGCTGCTGTCAGGGGACAGCTCGCCGATGGTCGCCAGCGTCGCCGCAGCGTTGGGCATTGACGAAGCACGCGGCAGCCTGCGCCCGGATGACAAGTTGCAGGTGCTGCAACGCTTGCACGCGCAGGGTCGCAAGGTGCTGATGCTCGGCGACGGTGTCAACGATGTGCCCGTACTGGCCGCCGCCGATATCAGCGTGGCCATGGGCTCGGCCACGGACCTGGCGAAAACCAGCGCCGACGCGGTACTGCTGAACAACCGCCTGGACGCGCTGGTGCAGGCGTTCAGCCTGGCACGGCGGACCCGCCGGGTGATCATTGAAAACCTGCTGTGGGCCGGTCTGTACAATGGCCTGATGTTGCCGTTCGCCGCGCTGGGTTGGATCACGCCACTCTGGGCTGCAGTCGGCATGTCGGTAAGTTCGTTGACCGTGGTACTCAACGCCCTGCGTCTGACGCGCCTGCCGAGCGCGTCCGTCAAGCCCCTTGCCAAACCGCCCGTTGCCGGCCTGAGCCGCGCGGGCCTGGAGTAGCGATGCCAGCTCTTTACATAATGATTCCGGCGGCGCTGCTGTTAGTGGGCGCGGCGATCTACCTCTTTTTCTGGGCGGTGGACAGCGGCCAGTACGACGACCTCGACGGCCCGGCCCACAGCGTGCTGTTCGACGATCAGGACGCGAACCACCTCGCCGCTATCGACGAGGCCAATCCACCGCAGCAACCGCCCAGGGAGCCGCCCCATGCTTGACCTCGCGCCGCTGCTGCTCTCCGCGCTGATCCTCGGCCTGCTCGGTGGCGGCCACTGCCTGGGCATGTGCGGCGGGCTGATGGGCGCGCTGACCCTGGCGATTCCTCCCGCGCAACGCAACCGCCGCTTTCACCTGCTGCTGGCGTACAACCTGGGGCGCATCCTCAGCTATGCCGGTGCCGGACTGCTCATCGGCCTGGCCGGCTGGGCGGTGGCCAACAGCCCGGCGGCGATGCTCATGCGCGTACTGGCCGGTGTGTTGCTGGTCTGCATGGGCCTGTACCTGGCCGGTTGGTGGAGCGGCCTCACCCGCCTCGAAAGGCTGGGCCGTGGCCTGTGGCGGCATCTCCAGCCGCTGGCCAACCGCCTGCTGCCGGTGTCGAGCCTGCCGCGTGCCGTGCTGCTCGGCGCACTCTGGGGCTGGTTGCCGTGCGGGCTGGTCTACAGCACCTTGCTGTGGGCCGCGAGCCAGGGCAATGCGGCCCACAGCGCATTGCTGATGCTGGCTTTCGGCGTGGGCACCTGGCCGGTGCTGCTGGCGACGGGTCTGGCGGCGGAGCGGGTCACCACATTACTGCGCAGGCGCAGGGTGCGCGTGGCCGGTGGCGTGCTGGTGATGTTGTTCGGCCTCTGGACCTTGCCGGGCCCGCACCAGCACTGGCTGATGGGGCATTAGTCAGCCTGTGGCACAGCGCCACTCCCCGTTGATGCAAATCAACATGCCCGTTCCGCCCTGCCCCTAGACTCCGCCCATCAGCCTATCCGGGGGAGCGCCCGCATGCTCGACGCCATTCGTTGGGACACCGATCTGATTCACCGCTACGACCTCGCCGGGCCGCGCTACACGTCCTACCCCACCGCCGTGCAATGGCACAACCAGGTCGGCGCCGTCGAGCTGTTGCACGCGCTGCGCGACAGCCGCAAGGCCGCGCGACCGCTGTCGCTGTATGTGCATGTGCCGTTCTGCGCCAACGTCTGCTACTACTGCGCCTGCAACAAGGTGATCACCAAGGACCGTGGCCGCGCCCGGCCCTATCTGCAAAGTCTGACGCAAGAGATCGAGACGGTCGCCTGCCACCTCGGCCCGAAGCAGGTGGTGGAGCAACTGCATCTGGGCGGCGGCACTCCGACCTTCCTGAGCCACGACGAACTGCGCCAGGTGATGGGCAGCCTGCGCCGGCACTTCAATCTGCTGGAGGACGACTCGGGCGACTACGGCATCGAGATCGATCCGCGCGAAGCCGATTGGGCGACCATGGGCCTGCTGCGCGAGCTGGGGTTCAACCGGGTGAGCATCGGTCTGCAGGACCTCGACCCGCACGTGCAGCGCGCGGTCAATCGCCTGCAAAGCCTGGAAGAAACCCGCGCGGTGATCGACGCCGCGCGCACCCTGCAGTTTCGCTCGATCAATATCGACCTGATCTACGGTTTGCCCCGTCAGTCGCCGCTGAGTTTTGCCCACACTGTGGAGGAAGTCATCCGCCTGCAACCGGACCGCGTGTCGGTGTTCAACTACGCGCACCTGCCGGAGCGCTTCATGCCCCAGCGGCGGATCAACAGCGATGACCTGCCCACCCCGGTCGCCAAACTGTTGATGCTGCACACCACCCTCGAACAGTTGACCCAGGCCGGCTACCGCTACATCGGCATGGACCATTTCGCCTTGCCGGACGACGCGCTGGCCATCGCCCAGGAAGACAGCACCCTGCAACGCAACTTCCAGGGCTACACCACCCATGGGCACTGCGATTTGATTGGGCTGGGGGTGTCGGCGATCAGCCAGATCGGTGACCTGTACTGCCAGAACACGAGCGACCTCGGCGCCTACCAGAGCGCGCTGGCGGGTGCGCAACTGGCGACCAGCCGTGGGCTGCTGTGCACCCAGGATGACCGGCTGCGGCGGGCAATCATCCAGCAACTGATCTGCCATTTCCAGCTGGACTTCGAGCGCATCGAGCGGGCGTTCACCCTCGACTTTCGCGGCTATTTCGCCGCGCTGTGGCCGCAATTGCAGACCATGGCCGGCGACGGCCTGATCGAGCTCGACGCTCGGGGCATTCGCGTACTGCCGGCCGGGCGCCTGCTGGTACGCTCGCTGTGCATGCTGTTTGATGCGTACCTTGCGCAACAGAACCGGCAGCGGTTTTCGCGGGTGATCTGAGGCGTTACTTCGACGCCAGGCTCATGGCTTCCATCTGCGCGTCAGCGGGCTGATCCTTCATGGCCTTGCCCAGTTGCATCTGCACCATGGTCAGGCTGGCCTGCAACGTGGCGATGCTGGCCTGCAAGTTGGCGACCCGCGCCTGACGCGCCTCGGGGGTCATCGAATTGTCGGACTGGGCGGCAGCGACTTCGGCCTGCTTGTCGGCGATCTGCTTTTTCAGCTCGCGGATCATTTTCAGCAGCTGTTTGACCGGGTCGGTCTGACTGCTGTTATCGATGTCCTTGTTCGAGTCGGTTTTGGCGGCACGAAAGCCGGCACTGGAGATCGATACGCTCACGCCCTCGGTTACCTTGGTCTCGCTGGCAGGTTTTTCGTCGTCGCGCGCCGCTTCTGCCGCCGGGTTTTTCCTGAGGTCCGGCACCGTGGGAATGTTCACACTGGAAGGATTGAGGCCACCGATGGAAGACATGATCCGGGTCCTGATTGAATGAGAGAGGCCTTTGTATCGGCACGGATACAGGAACCTTTATAGCGCCAGAGCTGTTTTGTAAGCGCTGGCCTCATCCACCCTCGGTGCGTTACCCTTACGTCTTATGTGTGATTTCCCACAAGGATTGAAGAAATGCCTGAGCCAGTCAAACTGCGCGCTCATAGCCAGGCTCACTGCAAGGACTGCAGCCTCGCCCCCCTCTGCCTGCCACTTTCGTTGAATCTGGAAGACATGGATGCGTTGGACGAGATCGTCAAACGCGGGCGCCCGTTGAAGAAAGGCGAGTTTCTGTTTCGCCAGGGCGACCGGTTCGATTCCGTCTATGCAGTACGCTCGGGTGCGTTGAAGACTTTCAGCCTGAGCGGCAGCGGTGAAGAGCAGATCACGGGTTTTCACCTGCCCAGCGAACTGGTCGGGCTGTCGGGCATGGACACCGAGATGCACCCGGTGTCCGCCCAGGCGATGGAAACTACCTCGGTGTGCGAAATCCCCTTCGAACGCCTGGATGAACTGGCCCTGCAACTGCCACAACTGCGCCGCCAGTTGATGCGCGTGATGAGCCGCGAGATTCGTGACGACCAACAGATGATGTTACTGCTGTCGAAAAAAACCGCCGACGAACGCATCGCCACCTTCCTCGTCAACCTCTCGGCGCGCTTCAGGGCCCGCGGGTTCTCGGCCAACCAGTTTCGGCTGAGCATGTCGCGCAATGAAATCGGCAACTACCTGGGCCTGGCGGTGGAAACCGTGTCCCGGGTATTCACGCGTTTTCAACAGAGCCAATTGCTGGCCGCCGAGGGCAAGGAAGTGCACATCCTCGACCCGATCCAGCTGTGCGCGCTGGCCGGTGGCTCCCTGGAAGGCTGATCCAGACACCTGCGGCCAAGCGCACCGGCGACGCCGCAGGTATACTTCGCGTCCGTTTTCCTCCCAGGACCCTCGACGATGATCCTCGATTCGTTCGACATCAAATCCCTGATCCGCCCCGTCATCGACTTCCCCAAGCCTGGGGTGATTTTCCGTGACATCACGCCGCTGTTCCAATCACCCCGCGCGCTGCGCCTGGTGGCCGATACCTTTGCCCAGCGCTACGTCGAGGCCGACTTCACGCACATCGGCGCAATGGATGCGCGCGGTTTTCTGATCGGTTCGATCATCGCCTACCAGTTGAACAAACCGCTGATCCTGTTCCGCAAGCAAGGCAAATTGCCGGCCGACGTGCTGGCCGAGGGTTACCAGACCGAATACGGCGAGGCCTTTCTGGAAGTGCACGCCGACAGCCTGTGCGAAGGCGACTCGGTGCTGATGTTCGATGACCTGATCGCCACCGGCGGCACCCTGATTGCGGCGGCAAACCTGGTACGGCGCATGGGCGCGCAGATCTTTGAAGCGGCGGCGATCATTGATTTGCCGGAGCTGGGTGGATCGCAGCGTTTGCAGGCTATGGGGATTCCCACCTTCTGCCTGACGCAGTTTGCGTTGACCGAAAAATAGCGGTTAAGCCACACATCAAAATGTGGGAGGGGGCTTGCTCCCTCCCACATTTTTATTGGGTGTGCACCTTTAGGCTTGCGGTATCGCCTAGAGCGCGATGGGCTTGCGGCCCGCGAACGAGTGCGCCAGGGTGCCGCCGTCCACCAGTTCCAGCTCGCCACCCAGCGGCACGCCGTGGGCGATGCGCGAGGTGATCAGGCCTTTGTTGGTCAGCAGCTGCGCGATGTAATGCGCGGTGGCCTCGCCTTCCACGGTTGGGTTGGTGGCCAGAATCACTTCGGTGAACGTGCCCTGCTCCTGGATTCGCGTCACCAGTTGCGGAATGCCGATGGCTTCCGGCCCCAGGCCGTCCAGCGGCGACAGGTGGCCCTTGAGCACGAAGTAACGGCCGCGATAGCCGGTCTGCTCCACCGCGTACACATCCATCGGCCCTTCCACCACGCACAGCAGCGTGTCGTCGCGGCGCGGGTCGGCGCATTGCGGGCAGAGTTCTTCTTCGGTGAGGGTGCGGCACTGGCGGCAATGGCCCACGCCTTCCATGGCCTGGCTCAGGGCCTGGGCCAGACGGATGCCACCGCTGCGGTCACGCTCCAGCAGTTGCAGCGCCATGCGCTGGGCGGTTTTCTGGCCGACGCCCGGCAAGGTGCGCAGGCCGTCGATCAGTTGGCGAATCAGGGGGCTGAAGCTCATGGGCGAAGGGTCCGACAAAACAACGAGACGCGGTTTATACCCGCGCCTCGGATTAGCGTCAAATGCTCAATCCTGCGCAACGCGTACCACCAACTTGCCGAAGTTGCGTCCTTCGAGCAACCCGATAAATGCCTCGGGCGCCTGTTCCAGGCCGTCGACCACGTCCTCGCGGAACTTGATCTTGCCCTCGCGCACCCACGGCGCCATGGCGCTGAGGAACTCCGGCTGGCGGTCGCCATAGTCATCGAACACAATAAAGCCCTGGATACGCACGCGCTTGGTCAGCAGGGTGCGTTGCAGCGCCGGCAGGCGATCTGGCCCGGTGGGCGTCTCGTTGGCGTTGTAGCCGGCGATCAGGCCGCATAGCGGAATGCGCGCTTTGGCATTGAGCAACGGCAGCACCGCATCGAACACCTTGCCGCCGACGTTTTCGTAATAGATATCCACCCCATCGGAGCAGGCCGCGGCCAGCTCATCGGCGAAGTGCTCGCTCTTGTGGTCGACGCAGGCGTCAAAGCCCAGCTCGTCCACCACGTAGCGGCATTTTTGCGCACCGCCGGCGATGCCGACGACACGCAGGCCCTTGAGTTTGGCCACCTGCCCCACCACTGAACCCACCGCACCGGAGGCCGCCGCCACCACCAGGGTTTCCCCGGCCTTGGGCTGGCCGATGTCCATCAGGCCCATGTAGGCGGTCATCCCCGGCATGCCCAACACGCCCAACGCCATGGACGGGCTGGCCAGACCATTGGGCACCGGCATCAGGTTAGTGCCATCGGAAATGCTGTGGCTCTGCCAGCCGGTGGAACCGACCACCAGGTCGCCCACCTGGAATTTCGGGTGGCGCGATTGCTCGATACGGCTGACGGCGCCGCCGGTCATCACCTCGTCGATTTCCACCGGGGCCGCGTAAGACGGCGCGTCGCTCATGCGGCCACGCATGTAGGGGTCGAGGGACAGGTACAGCGTCTTGAGCAGTACCTGGCCGTCCGCCAGCTCCGGCAGGGTCACCCGTTCCAGGCGGAAGTTTTCCGGCGTCGGTGCGCCCTGGGGGCGAGAAACCAGGACGATACGCTGGTTGAGAGTCGGTTCTTGAGACATCAGGGTGCTCCTTATCGAAATCATCGGTATAGGGTGCAGACCGCGAGTGTCGTGCCGGGGTTCGATCGGATCGGCACAAACAAAAATGCCAGGCACAAGGCCTGGCATTGACGTACAGCCAAAGCTGGCCGATCAGAACGGCAGCTTCATCCCCGGCGGCATCTGCATGCCGGCGGTCATGCCAGACATCTTGTCCTGGCTGTTGGCTTCGATCTTGCGCACGGCGTCGTTGACGGCCGAGGCAAACAGCGCTTCGAGCATTTCCAGGTCATCTTCGCCCACGCCCGGCAGCACGCTGGGGTCGATGCTCACGCGCTTGATGTCGTGACGACCCGTCATTACCACGCTGACCATATCGCCACCGGCCTTGCCGGTGACTTCGGCGTTGGCCAGTTCTTCCTGCATCTTGGCCATCTTTTCCTGCATCTGCTGCGCCTGCTTCATCAGGCCGGCCATGCCACCTTTCATCATGGGAATCACCTCAAAAGTACGTGGATCGATCAGTTAACAGCCCGGTGTCATGACGCTTGGGTCACCGGAGCCTCGACAGGTTCAATAGTATCGTGACGCACCACCGCACCGAACTGCTGCATCATCTGCTGGATAAGCGGATCGGCCTGGATCGAGTTTTCCGCATCGCGCTGGCGGTTGATGCGTCGACGGGTCGCGGCCTGGGCCGGGGTTTCCTGCTCGGGCTTGATCAGCTCGATGGCGATGGTCAACGTGCGCCCGTGGTACTGGTTGAGTGCATCGTTGAGCCGGCGCTGCTGGGTCGCATTGAACAGCGCGCTGTGGGCCGGGTCCAGGTGCAGCCGCCAGTGGTCGCCGTCGATGGCGATCAGGGTGCAGTTGGCGGCGATGCTGCCGGTCATGCCGGAAATCGGCAGTTTCGGGAACAGCTCCAGCCATTGCAGCGCCAGACCGGTGGCCGGGGCTGCGGCGGGTTCCGCCTCGGGCTCCGGAGCCGGTTCGGCAACGTGTTCACTGGCCAGTTCGTCCAGGTAGCTGTAGGCCGAATCCATATCCGGCTCGATGTAATCTTCGTCCAGCGGCGGTTCGTCGTCGAGGTCGATGGCCGGAACGGCGGCTTCGACTTGCGCAACGGTGGGCTCGGGCACCGGCGCAGACACCCACTCGGGGGCATCCGGCACCACGCTGTCCGGGGTCGGCGTGGGCATCGGCGTCAGTTCGGGCTGCTCGCCGATGGTTTCCAGTACGGGCTCCACGGCGGGCTGCTGTTCGGGCTCGCCCGCGACCGGCTCATTCCACGGCAGATCGACGACTGCCTCGGGCTCGACCACAACCGGCGCCGGCTCGGGTACTGACTCTGGCGCTGGCACAACAGGCGCAGCCACCGCCGGCGCAACCGCCGCCGCGCCCGCCACGGATTTGGCGGAATCAACTGTGGCCTGGCTGATCCCCACTGGCTTTAGCGGCTGCCTCGGCGCGTCGGCCGAGTCGGCGGGCCGGAAGGCCAGCATGCGCAGCAGCACCATCTCGAAGCCACCGCGCGGGTCGGGCGCCAGCGGCAGGTCGCGGCGGCCGATCAGGCCCATCTGGTAATAGAACTGCACATCTTCGGCCGGCAGCGCCTGGGCCAGCGCCAAAACGCGGTCGCGGTCGCCGTGGCCGTTGTCGACGCCTTCAGGCAGCGCCTGGGCGATGGCGACACGGTGCAGCACATTGAGTATTTCCGAGAGCACGCCGTTCCAGTCCGGGCCCTGCTCCGACAAATGGCGCACGGCTTCGAGCAATGCCTTGGCGTCGCCTTCGATCAGCGCATGCAGTACATCGAACACCTGGCCGTGGTCCAGGGTGCCCAGCATGGCGCGCACATCGGCGGCCATGACCTTGCCTTCACCGAAGGCGATGGCCTGGTCGGTGAGGCTCATGGCGTCGCGCATCGAGCCATCGGCGGCGCGGCCGAGCAGCCACAGTGCGTCGTCCTCGAACGGTACGTTCTCGACGCCGAGCACGTGGGTCAGATGCTCGACCACGCGCTCCGGGGTCATGTTTTTCAGGGAGAATTGCAGGCACCGCGACAAAATCGTCGCAGGAAGTTTCTGCGGGTCGGTGGTGGCCAGGATGAATTTGACGTAGGGCGGCGGCTCTTCCAGGGTTTTCAACAGCGCGTTGAAGGAATGGCTGGACAGCATGTGCACTTCGTCGATCAGGTAGACCTTGAAGCGGCCACGGCTGGGGGCGTACTGCACGTTATCGAGCAGTTCGCGGGTGTCTTCGACCTTGGTGCGGCTCGCGGCGTCGATCTCGATCAGGTCGACGAAGCGCCCTTCGTCGATCTCGCGGCACACCGAGCAGGTACCGCAGGGCGTGGAGGTGATGCCGGTTTCGCAGTTAAGGCACTTGGCGATGATGCGCGCGATGGTGGTCTTGCCCACCCCGCGCGTACCGGTGAACAGGTAGGCGTGGTGCAGCCGCTGGCTGTCCAAGGCATTGATCAGAGCCTTGAGCACATGGGTCTGGCCGACCATTTCGCGGAACGAGCGCGGGCGCCATTTACGTGCAAGAACCTGATAACTCATCGAAAACCGTCGCAACTGGGAAGCGGAAGCCGGTAATGCTAGCGGAGCAGGGGGGAAATTGCATCCGACATGCTCGTCTAATCTGACTAAGCTGTGCTCAACAGCCTCTCGAAGGCCTGCACATGGAGGGCATATGCGCGTAGTTCTGGGCGCTTTATGGATGATTGCCACGGCTACCCTGGCGGCCCCTGCGCCGCTGCGTTTCTCGGTTTCCGACAGCTGGGCGATGCCGGTGGTGCAACTGGAGGCCGGCGTGCCCACCCAGGGGATCATGTACGACCTCATGTCGAGCCTGGCCACTCAGGTCGGTCGCCCGATCAGCTTTCATGTGCTGTCGCGGGTGCGAATTGCCGCGGCGTTGGCCCATGGCGACATTGATGTGCGCTGTTACGTGGCCCAGGCCTGGGTCAACGACTTGTCGGGTGACTACAGCTGGAGCGTGCCGCTGATGGTGCAGCGCGATGTGCTGGTCAGCGTCAGCAACCAGCGGGTCAAGGTGGACGAACTGGCCGCGCAGCCGATCGGCACGGTGCTCAACTACCGCTACCCCCTGCTCGACCTGCTGTTTGCCAGCGGCCAGCTCAGCCGCGACGATGCCCGTAGCGAGGAACAGGTGCTGCAAAAGCTGGTGGCCGGGCGTTTTGACTATGCGGTGATGAATGAATGGATCGTGGATCGCTTCAATCAGAAAGTCCCGGTTGGGCAGCGCTTGCACAAGGTGGCGACGATTGAAGAGCAAGATCTCAGGTGCGTGGTGCGCAATGCCCCGGATGTGCCGGTGCAACAGATCCTGCGCACGTTGCAGCACATGAAGAGGTCGGGGGAAATCGACGACATCATCCGGCTGTACATCGGACGCCCCGCCGCCAACGTCCCTCCAGACTGATGGCGGCGACGCTGACCAGCACGATCACCGCGCCCAGCATCACCTGTAAGCCAATGTGTTCGCCCAGCAGGGTAGCCGCCAGGCCCATGGCGACCGGCGGAATCAGGTACATCGCCGCCGTCGCGCGGCTGACCTCGACATGCTTCAACACATAACCCCAGCCCAGATACGCCAGGGCGCTGGGGAAAATTCCCAGCACCAGCACCGCCATGTTGTCCGCCAGCGGCGCCCGCGCCACGGCCGCGGGCAGGCCTGGCAGATTAACGCCCAGCATCAGCGTGCCCGTCCACACCATGTAGCACGCCATGGTCAACGGGCTGTACCGGTGGGCGTAGTGTTTCTGGATCGCGAAGTAGACGCTCCATGAGAACGCCGCCAGCAGGATCAGCAGGCCATGCGGGTCGATATCTGCAACGCCATGGTCGCCCCGGATCACCACCAGCACACCGATCAGACCCAGCAGCACGCAGCCCCAGCGCCAGGCACCGACCCGTTCCTTCAGGCAGAAAAACGCGATCAGCACACTGAACAGCGGCGCTGACTGTGCGAGCACGCTGGATGCCGCCGCCGTCACCCATTGCTGGCCGTAATTGAGACAGGTGTGGTGCAGGAACACGCCAAAAAAACCCAACACACACAACCACGGTGCGTCGCGCAGGTGTGGCCGGCCGATGCCCGCCACCAGCGCAATGCCGCCCATGAACACTGAGGCAATCAGGAACCTGAGCAACGCCAGTTGGCCGGGACGGTAACTGTGCAGGCCCAGGTGCACGCCAATCGGCGAATAGGACCAACAGAGGATCACGCCGGCGGCGACTAGCGTAAGCTTTACGGGTGACGGGGCATTCATCGAGGGTGTCCGGCAAGGAGAAGGAATGCCGTCAGTCTTGGCCGTGATACTCGGCAGGACAATTAAGGGTTTCTGACTTCTGACATCAGTGGAATTGAGCAATGGAACTGGCCCAACTGAAAATGGTGCGAGCGGTGGCGCAGACCGGCAGCGTGGCCCAGGCCGCCCTGCTGTTGCATTGTGTGCCGTCCAACATCACCACGCGCATCAAGCAGCTGGAAAGCGAACTGGGGACACCGCTGTTCATCCGCGCCGGACGCGGGCTGGTGATCAGCGCTGCCGGCGAGATTTTCCTGGATTACTGCGAACGCATTCTGGCACTGGTGGACGAATCCAAACGCGCGCTGGACGCCACTGCCGTGCCCCGTGGCACCTTGCGCATCGGCGCAGTGGAGTCCAGCGCCAGCGGGCGCCTGCCGCCGTTGCTGGCGGAGTATCACCGTCGCTATCCCGAGGTCAGCCTGGAACTGGTGACCGGCTCATGGAGCCAATTACTCGACGACCTGCAACACCATCGCCTCGACGTGGCGTTGGTGGGGGCCTGCAACAAACGTGAAAAACTCGAGCACTGCGTGGTCTACAGCGAACGCCTGGTGCTGATCGCCAGCGCCTTGAGTGCGCCGATCCACAGCGCCGAGGACCTGGCCGGCCGCACCCTGCTGGTGTGGCCGCCGGGCTGCCCGTATCGCGCGGCGCTGGAAAACTGGCTCAGGCCTCAGCCGTTCAAACCGGCCATTGCCAGCTATGCGAGCTGGGGCACGATCATTGGTTGCGTCAGCGCGGGGATTGGCGTTGCCCTGGCGCCGGAAGGCATTCTGGCCCGCTATGAGCAGGCCGACCAATTGGCCTCGTATCGATTTGACGCGCTGGCGCCGGTGGACAACCTGCTGTTCTGGAACAAGGACACCCAGCGGCATCTGGCGCGGGATGCGTTTGCCGAGCTGCTGCGAGAGACCTTTGGCTGACCCTGGCCACCGCTGGAATCAGCTCTTCGGTGGGGTTAACCGGGCGTACTGATCCTGGCTGATCCAGCCGGTATACGTGCGATCCCTGGCAGTGGTGAACTCGACCTGGGCCCAGCCATCCTTGAAGGCCAGCACCCCCACCACGTCATGCTTGACGATATAAGGGCGCTTGGCAGCCTTGGCGCCTGGCGATTCCAGCAGGTAGGCCTTGTCGGTCGCCACGGTCACCAGGCCGATCCAATTCGTCTCGGCGGTCTCGCTCAGGTCCAGGCCGGTGGCGATCTCCGGCATCAACACATTCATGCAACCGGGATGCTGACGGCCCTGCTCCACGGTCAGCGTTACGCCATCGACTGAAGACGCCACGCTGCCGGGGTAGGCGGCGTCGAGCCAGGTGGTCAGCGCGTCGGGCTTGCCTTGCAGGTAGAACGCGCAACCGCGCGTCATACCCTCGCCCATTTGTTCGGCGTAATAGCCTTCGATTTCATGCTGCGGCGTCACGGCCAGCATCAAGCCTTCGTACCTGCCCGAATGCAGCTCGACCGGACCAGCCAAGGCAGAGCCCATGGCGCATAACGACACACCCATCGCCAGAAAACGGATCATCCTGTTTTTCCCCAACTCACTATCAATTGCGCACGTTTGCCCTGCCATGAACAAGAAGCTGGCGGACGCTAACAAGTTGATTGGGGGTTGTCCATAGGCTGTTTCCCGGTGAAAACAGCCCATGCAGAATGTTACTGACCGGCTTGCAACTTTTCATAAGCCTTTTTGATTCGCTGGTCGTAATCGCCGTATTGCGGACCGTTGTAGTTGCGGGCCATCCCCACATAATCCCGGCTTTTCATGGCTTTGACCAACGCCGCGTTCTTGCTGCAGAAACCAACAAATGCGTTCAGTTGCTGGCCGGCGTTGAGCTTCATCGCGGCAACAAAATCAAACACATCCTTGAAACCACACGCGGCAAAATTGAACCCCATGATCTGAAACATGCCATACGACGCGGACATCAATGCGGCCTTCTGATCCAGGCTGTAGGCCGCCCGCAACGTTTGCCAGGCGGTGGCCTGATCCTTGTTATTGATTCGCCATTGCGTGTCGGCTTTCGCCATGTAGGGTGCTGAGAGATTGGGGTGGGAACTGTCGTACTTTTTCTGGGTGTACTTGTGGAAGATATGCCGCTCGTAGGCGAGCACCGGGAATTTTTCCGGCCCGAACCCGGACCGCCCGCCCGACTCCACAATGGCAAACGCCTTGATGATATTCACCTCGATACCGTTGCCCAGCGCGAGCGCAGCCTGCTTGAAGTCGGCATCGCTGAGGGTCACGTTACCGTCGCAGGTGGCTTGGGTGACCAACGGCTGCTTGTCTGACGCGGCCTGAGCCGGCGACTGAACCGCCGCCGCAGGTTGTCCGCCCGTGCGCGCAGCTTCGATCAGCGCTTTAAACGTCCTGCCAGCCGGGTCGATGACACCGTCGGGGCTGGCGACGTTGAGGCGATTCTTTTGAAAGTCAACGATGCGCTGGTTCAACAGCGGGCCCGACTTGCCGTCCACCACCAGGGGCGTAACGGATGGGGAGGCGATCAGATTGAACAACTGCTGGATGTACCTGACATCAGCCGGCAGATTGCTGGCTTTGCCAAGGGAACCGACTGAAGCACCGAGAGAACCGGATAAATCTGGAGAAGTGGTCATGGCAATCATCCTAAGTCTTCAGGAAATGAGCGCCTTCACTTCTTCACTACTCCAGCACCGAGGTCATTTGCATGATTGAAATTAGCAGGGCGTTGGAGGTTGTCCAGCCGGAATCGTCCGCGCCATGAAAAATGGGCAGAGGGCTGAATAAAAGGAGGGTGAGTTGAATCAGGGAGGAGAGCGTTATGGAGGCAACCCCACCAGCCACACCCCGGCACACTAATGGCGAGCGCGTTTATGAACTGACCATGGCTAGCGCTACAACCTAAGAAACAGAAAAGGTAGATGGGTGTGGGTACCCATCTCCCTGTCGTTTTCTCTTACCGGCCAACCGGTAGGCCTACAGCTTCACGGCCGACAGCGACTGAAGGAATTGGGCGATGTTCGCCTGTACCGATCTATTGAGCGACTCCTTGAGCCTGACCAGCCCGGAAAACGCGTAGCCAGGCGGAACAGTGCCCTCCGTGTAGATGTCTTTTTCAAACAGGATCTTCCCTGTTCGGCGACTCACAACGGTGTAGCGCGCACGCGCGGGCGTCACCATGGTGATGCCTCCGGCCGGGGGATCTAGCTCCAGAACCTTTACGAAGATGTTGACCTTGTCCGGCGCGTCGTCGCTGAACACCCCAGCCTTGTCTATCGCCTCCACCAGCGACTTCTCCCACAGGATGGGAAAACCTTCGCCGTAGGTTGGGATGTCACCCTTGACCTCGCTGGGAACGCCATAGGAAACGGAAACAGCCTTTAGTTCGACTGCTTGCTGGGTAGTGGCCCGCTGGACACCTGGAACTGAGAAGTTCGTCGGTGGTGCTGTGACGCAACCAGTTAGTGCCGCTCCCAGTACGGTGAGGAGCGTAATTCTCTTGAGCATATCGAAGTCCCTTTCCTAGTTGCGCGGATGATACCGATACATTTCAGGCGTGTCCTACAACATCAATGGCAAAGCGCTGGCGCCATCGAGCAGACTCACAAAAACATAACCCCTAACCTCCACGTCATCTCCTTGGAGATGCTGATTTACATGCAGAAACTTATGCGCCCTACGCTGAGGCGTCGGCATGAACCGGGTGCAAACATTTAGCTTTGGCCTGATGGACCTGCACGGCATTGAAGACAGCGGCCAGCCATAATTCGTGGCTATCGACGTTTACAAGCGGTTCGGGCTCACGGCAACACGGCTGCGTCTTGAGCCCGCTGGACCATCACGAAAAGACCTTGAGAGTGCGAACCTCTGTAGGCCTACCTCGCGGCAGGGAACGCTTATTAATCAGCGAGTCCGGTCTTTACATACTCTTCATGCACAGCGACAAACCCGACGCTAAAGCCTTCCAGGAGTGGGTAATACGGGTTGTCCTCACATCCATCCGCAAGGACGGCGCATACGTCCAAGGCGAAGAAAAGGTGGTGACCGGCGAGTTGTCCGAAGACGAACTGCTTGTGCGGGCAATGAGCATATTACCCAGAGGGTCGACCAACTGACCCAAGAACGCGACGTCCGCGCCCCGAAAGAGAACGGGGCAGTTACCTACCCCGTGAATGCTTAGAAATCGAACATCAACTGCGTCCAAGGCGGACTGCGGTAATGCTCACACACGCTTTCACGTTGCCCATAACGAGTACGGCAGTATGAGCTGACTTGGACAGTCCGAAGATGCTGCGGTGTGCGACGTCGAATACGTCGGCGTTTCGTATCGTTCATACCTTCTCTCCATGGTGAAACACCATGGGATAGAGAGCAGGAGATGTGTGCCAGCTATCCGCTAAAAGTCATACGGTATTGTATTAGCATACCGTATAGCCCACACTTCCCCCACAGCCCTTGCCTATGGCACTGGTTGAGTCGCTGAAGGGCTAACTCTGCCAAGTCCTACCCCTTCAACAACGCTGATACCCTGTCCCCTCACAGGACGGGGTTTTTTGTGCCTGGCAATAAGCCAAACAGCAAAAATCCTTCTACTTTTAGATCGTAATTTGTCACTCTAATGTTGGGGACTGGCGCCGCGAATACGGCTGTCAGTGCATGTTGCGCATGGTAACAGCAAACATCAACCAAAGTGCAGCCAGCCCGGCGCATCCGAGGAACACAACGGACAACCCGCCATGAAACAACGTCCGAGTGACCTACTAATTCGACGGCACCGCAATAAATCCGAGTCTGTTATGGCTACTCAACTTCGGGAAAAAACGCTGATCTCCCTTCGCCTTTACCTTGGTCACATCATTTTCTGATACCGCTTCAGTTAAAAGGGGTGCAAGGTAATGCCGAAGTGTAAGGACATATTGCGTTGTACCTGAGGCCTGTTTAGAGCCTCGGGATGGGAATTCCAAGATATCGCTCTCAAGTGGTCACCGCCTTCCCTGCTACCATCGAACAACACGTAGTTTCCGGGGTTACACATGCACTACATCGACCACGCTGAGCTGGAGGACAATTTCGAGTAGGCCGGCTTAGCGGACAATGCTCGGCAGGCTTTCCAGCTATAGGCAAGCAAGGCTGCCTCTTCGAACTTGCGGCTGCTTTGCCGAGACAATTAGCCAAGGGCAGCTATCACGGTCTTTCCGGCTGGAGGATGACTACGAGATTGGATGTCTAGGGGCTGGAGTTTCCGGGGTTTCATTACGCTCACCCTTGAGGGCATCCTAAAGCGCTTTACCCACGACCATCCAGCAGATTGCGAATTTGTCATGAGCAGACCGAGGAGGCGGTAGGATGAATTCAGTAGCCATGTGACTCGCGGAATCCCTGATAATTGTGATACTCAATCCATTCCACCACATCGAAGGGAACGTAAAGCTGCTGCTTTGCGCGAGAGATTGCGATGTACACAGCACAGATCCTCTTATCGAACTCATAGGCGTCCTTGAACTTCACGTTGGTGAGCAACTCAGGCGTCAGCAGGACCCAGTTGAACTCCATCCCCCCCGCATCTTCTGCCATCATCAACATGCAGCGCTTACCAGAGCGGCCGACCATTCTGTTCAATCGGGGCAAATCAGCAACCTTAAAGCCTTTTTCCAGTTCGGCCTCCACCCATAGAAAAGACTCATCGAACAGGTTAGCGTCCCGCACCTGCTGCCAATCGGGCATGTCGCTGAAGTACGGGTGCGGCCCCACTTCACTGTGTTCAGGATTGTAGAAATCCGGTTTGAACAATGCGATAGCGGTGCTCATGAAATGCCCCAGATCGTCCTGTGCCTTTTTGTCCAGCAAACTGAACGCGCAGTTGGAGTCGTGCAGGTGAATGGCCCACCTTGCCGTGTCCCAAGGGGAGGCAGTCAGCACCACACAACCTTCAGGCGGCACGAAGCCCTCCGGATACATTTCGATACCAACATCAGCATTACGAGCGCCTTCGAAGGGGATCTTACTCTTCTGAGAATGCAGGGATATCAAAGGATTGAGCAGTCGCTCCACATTGCGTCCTGAGCGCACAGAGTAGCTGACATTACTTTGCCTCACCTCACGCTTTCTTTGAACCGGTGCTCCACCTGCTTGTTGATACTCATCCCCCAAGGTTATCAACACCTGACGCCCCCGCTCGATAATCTGCAAAAGCGACTCGGGAACATCTTGACTCTCGTCAATGAGTACATGCGTGTAACGAGCAGGCACCATGCAGCCCGCGAGGCTCGCCCGCTTTATCATTAGTAATGCCTCGAACCCAGTCTGACTGGCCCAACCTGGGTTTGCCTCAAGGTAACTCCACAACCGGCTCGAATACTCTAGAAGCACCGTTGCATCTAGATTGGACAAGGGTTGCTTGAAATGAGGCAGATGCTTGGCCGAAAGACTATGTCCCCTAGAGCGGCAAAAGCTCTTGATAACCTTGAGGCAAACATCAACGGTCGCTTGCGCATCGTGGCTATGAAAACCGAGAATATTCAGCTCCTCCGCTAGCGTCTGCTTGCCTGGGATCCTGGCGGGCGTAATTGCAGGTTGAGTCATTCGGCCATGCAGTAACCTTTGTGCGAAGTGCACGAACGTCCAACCTGCCTTCCTATCACACGACCCTCCCATGCGCTCACGAAGAGCCTCCAGTTTTCCGGGTGTGTGCGCCAGTAATAATGTTTTATCCGGCCGCAGATACTCCATTAAGGCACCAAGCATGTGGCTCTTGCCTATTCCCGCGTAACCTTGAACATGCAAGTCCTCATCCAAATTTGCGCGAAAAATCCTGACCAACTTGTCTTGCGCAGCGCTCAGCCAACGCTCACGGTGTATGGGTGTAACCACCTGCTCGCTGAATGGGTCGTTGCGTCTACGATGGCGAACCTTGTACGCGACATCCCACTTACCATCTGGCAGAAGGTAATCCTCCGCCGATACTTCATCTGCTAGAAGAAAGCGCAAATTCAAGCCTTTGACGGCGTTCAGACCGAAGTACAACTTCCGTGGGTCGAACAACCGCTGCGCTTCTGATAACAACCCTGAAGCCGCTGAATGTCGGGAGTCGACCGCCCATGCAATGAGTTTGGACAACACTGTCTCAGCCGCACCAGAATTGAGGTCTTTTTCTTCTGCCTGGGCCAGATTCTGGATGACCAACATCGCCGCCAACTCCGGATCAGCCATGGCGTTAAGTGCACTTACACCCTCGATAGCCAACAAGCCAGCACAGGTTTCCTCCGTGATGGGCAAGAATAAAGGACCAGATAAATCAAAATGTTCCGGGAGCATAAAACCTCATAGACAAGAAAGAACAGGACGCATCACAAGATCAGCCCCGGTCATAGTCTTCGAGCATATCAGGGTCCTCCTCTTCATCTTCCTCATCGGAATCAAGGGCCCAAGGTGCAAGGCTATCAACTCCTCGCCTGATATTATTTTGAATGGGCAAAGTACTGCGGATGTCTTTGAGCCAGCCCAACTCAACCAACCTAGAGCGCACCAAAGAAATAGGCGCACCGAGGCTGACACTTAAATCAACGAGTAACTGGTGCGCGATGCAGATGTTGTCATGCTGGTGATCGATATAGATGATCCCATGTCCGCGCCACTTGACATCATGGTGCTTAAGTAACGGAACCAAATGGTCCGCTAAGTTTTCGGCCGCCATCCATTGCCATTGCCATTGCTCATCCTTTTCTTCGCTTGCATCGTCCATTACGAGGCCCTCTCTTGAAATCGAGCTGGAATCAATAGTTTTCCAGTGCGCCCGACAACCTACGAAGTCGATCTTACGCTCGCCATCAATACAGCCATATCACATCAACCTGTCGTCGAAACCCGCTAGCTGTCATTTCGAACAGCCTTTGCTCTTACACTCAACACTATACGCCAAGCTCATGGTCATCCTGTTCGACGAGATGTTCAACCGAAGCTATGCTTCAAGGTCGTCGTTTTAGACGCGAGTCGATGACAACAAGAGCATCTGACATGACACATAATTACATTTGAGCATTATCAACCAAAGCCTATACGGCAGCTGCGGGCGTTTCTCCTGAATCTTCAGGATAATGGCGACGCGAAGAAATTGCTGCTGACGCAGCCACGACGCCCAAGTTGCTTACCTCCAGACTCCCATGGACCTCGCAGAAGCGCCATAGCGAATCTACTCCTTTCAAACGATGGCCTGAACAGACCTTAGACTTGGGCAGGAATGTCTCTCCCACTAATCAACGCCTCCCGCTTGCAACGTTTGCAGGGAGCGACGAATTCTCTTTGGGAGAACAACGGGCGAATGACATCCGGCACCGCGATTCGGAAGTAGTAGACAGAGGGGTAATACAGCAAAAGGTAGGACAGGACGGTCGACACGGATGTATCACTCCTCGTACCACGTCGTAGTAAAGGGTGAAAAACCGTTAAAAATCAATCAATTGAGCGTTATGGAGGCAACCCCACCAGCCACACCCCGGCACACAATGTTCCCGCTGTGGCTGCTGCCTTCCGGCTCTGACCAGGTTCACGGGTAATCGTTGCGGGGGGACCGATGGGGTCACCATAACGACGCCTGCCTCTCGGCAAGCGGGGCCATTGTACCGATCTCATCGGAAGTTACAACCGTTGGTGCCGGATTAAAAATATCCGATGGTTCAAGCACTTGCCAGCGGCTTGCGCTTCTCCATCGTTCTTTTCACTTTGCCAGCAGGACCTCGTCAGCCCGGCCGCCCTCTTCCTGGATGACCAGGTGAATGAAGTGCAGCTTGGCGATCACCGCAGGCGGCAGTACAAAAGGGTAGAAATCCGGCTGCCCCATGCTGCGTGACAGTTCGTTGAGCATGCCGGCCAGTTCGATCCAGGCGTTGACGAACGACAGGAACGCCGGGCCGCCCGGATGCTCGGGGTCGTACAGGGTGGTGAGGGGGAACGGCTGGTAATCCAGGTCCATCTCACGGGCACTCATGCCAAAGCCCAGAGCAGTGTCGACGGCGTCCATCATGTGCAGATAGTGGGCCCAGGTTTCCGCCCAATCTTCCCACGGGTGCATGGTGGCGTAGGCGCTGACACAGGTCTGCTGCCAGTCGGCACGCGGGCCGTGCTGGTAGTGCTGGTCGAGCGCCTCGGCATAACTGGCGCGTTCGTCGCCGAACAGGTCGCGATAAGGCTGCAACCAGTGGCTGCTGGCGATCAGACGATCCCAGTAGTAATGGCCGACTTCATGACGAAAATGCCCGAGCAAGGTGCGGTAGGGCTCGTGCATCTGCACGCGGATCTTCTCGCGATGGGCGTCGTCGGCTTCCTTGATGTCGAGGGTGATCAGGCCGTTGGCATGCCCGGTGGTGGGCGCATTGCCTTCAAGGTCGACCCCGACGAAGTCGAAGGCCAGGCCCGCCTCTTCATCCACGCTTTTGGGCACCACTTGCAGGCCCAGGCTGATCAATTGGGCGACGAGCCGACGCTTGGCCGTCTCGACCTTGCCCCAGCGTTCGTGATTTTCCGCGATCGACAGGTCGGGAATGGTGCGGTTCAGGCTGCAGGCCACGCACAGTGCGTCGGTGCTGTGGGCCGGGATCAGCCAGTTGCACGCCGCCGGGGTGTCGAGGTTGGCGCAACGGCGAAAGGTACCGGCGTCGAGGTTGTCATCCATTTGCCAGGTATCGACCACCGGGCCCGGTTGCAGCGACGACAGACGGCTCTGCTGCGGGTGGTAGCCCAGCAGGGCCGAGCAGGCCAGGCACTGGCTGTTGCGAAAGAACAGCGACTGGCCGCAACGGCATTGCCAGACCTTGCTGTTACGCGAGGATCCGGCCATGAACGGGGCGGCGATGCGCGAACTGAGTTGCTCGAAGTAGCGGAACATGACGATCTCTCACGGGAAGACAGAGACTAGATCACCTTGTGCGCGGGATCGTTCCCGCGCGCAGCGTCAGGCCTTGCCGTGCTTGCTCAGGAAATCCACAAAGGCGGCCTCATCCAGCACGTTGAGCCCCAGCTCGCTGGCCTTGGCCAACTTGGATCCCGCCCCTGGCCCCGCCACCACGCAGTGGGTTTTCGCCGACACGGAACCGGCCACCTTGGCGCCCAGGCTTTCGAGCTTTTCCTTGGCCACGTCACGGCTCATCAACTCCAGGGAGCCAGTGAGGACCCAGGTGTGCCCGGCTTCCGGCAGGCCTTCGACGACCTTTTTCTCACTCTCCCAGTGCATGCCGAAGGCCTTGAGCTGCTGCTCGATGGCCAACGCGTGACTGGCGTTTGCCGGGTTATCGAAGTACTCGCGCACCGCCTTGGCCTGCTTCTCGGGCAGTGCCTGGCGCATGTCGAGCCAGTCGGCCTTGATTACGCCTTCGAGGCTACCGAACTTGTCGGCGAGCTTCTGCGCCGCGCCCGGGCCGACGGACGGCACGTGCAGTTTGTCGAGCAAGCCGCCGAGGGTGGTGCTGGCGGCGAACTCGGCGCTCAGGTCGCCCTGATCCTGCAACTGCAGGCCGCATTCGTCCGGCGACAGCAGCGCGCCGATCACCTGCCGGTTATGGGCGTCCTCGAAAAAGCTGTGGATCTCATGCGCCACTTCCAGGCCCACGTCCGGCAAGTACGTCAGCACCTGCGGCAAGGCCTGTTGCACCCGCTCCAGCGAGGCCAGGGAGCGTGCCAACACCTTGGCGGTCTCCTCGCCCACATCGGGAATGCCCAGGGCGTAGATAAAGCGCGCCAGGGTTGGTGTTTTGCTGTTTTCAATCGCGGTGATCAGCTTCTTGCTGGAAATATCGGCGAAGCCTTCCAGGTCGATGATCTGCTCGTACGTGAGCTTATAGAGGTCGGCCGGCGAACCGATGAGTTTTTCATCCACCAGTTGCTCGATGGTCTTGTCGCCCAGGCCGTCGATGTCCATGGCCCGACGCGAGACGAAATGGATAATCGCCTGCTTGAGCTGCGCACCACAGGCCAGGCGGCCGACGCAACGGTACACCGCGCCCTCGCTGACGGTTTCCTTGCCCTTGCTGCGTTTGACCAGTTGCGTGCGTTCCACATGGGAACCGCACACCGGGCAGCGCTCAGGGATCGGCACCGCGCGGGCATTGTCCGGGCGACGCTCGAGCACCACCGAGACCACCTGCGGGATCACATCCCCGGCGCGGCGGATGATCACGGTATCGCCGATCATCACGCCCAGGCGCGCGACTTCGTCCATATTGTGCAGAGTAGCGTTGGAGACAGTGACACCCGCGACCTTGACCGGCCTGAGGCGCGCCACCGGGGTGACGGCGCCGGTACGGCCGACCTGGAACTCCACATCGAGCAGCTCGGTGAGCTCTTCCATGGCCGGGAATTTATGGGCAATGGCCCAGCGCGGTTCGCGGGCACGAAACCCCAGTTCGCGCTGAGAGGCAATGCGGTTGACCTTGAACACCACGCCGTCGATTTCATAGGGCAGGCTGTTACGCCGCTCGCCGATATCGCGGTAGTAGTCGAGGCAATCCTGAATGCCCTTGGCCAGTTTCAATTCGTGACTGATGGGCAGGCCCCACTGCTGCAACTGCTGCAGGTTGCCAATATGGCTGTCGCTGATGTCCGCCGTCACCTGGCCAATGCCATAGCAGCAGAATTCCAGCGGGCGACTGGCGGTGATCTTCGAGTCCAACTGGCGCAGGCTGCCGGCAGCCGCGTTGCGCGGATTGGCGAAGGTCTTGCCGCCGATTTCCAGCTGCGACGCGTTGAGTCGCTCGAAACCGGCCTTGGACATGAACACTTCGCCGCGCACTTCCAGCGTCGCCGGCCAGCCGCTGCCATGCAGTTTGAGCGGGATATTGCGCACGGTGCGCACGTTGACGCTGATGTCTTCGCCGGTGGTGCCGTCGCCACGGGTGGCACCACGCACCAGCTCGCCGTCCTGATACAGCAGGCTGACCGCCAGACCATCGAGCTTGGGTTCGCAACTGTACTCGACTGCGCCAAACAGATCGCCGGCCGGCAGGTCCAGGCCCTCGGTCACGCGCCGGTCGAATTCCAGCATGCTGCTCTCATCGAACGCGTTGCCCAGGCTGAGCATGGGAATCTCGTGGCGCACCTGGGTAAACGCCGACAGCGCCGCACTGCCCACCCGCTGCGTCGGCGAATCGCGCGTCACCAGCTCGGGATGCTCGGCCTCAAGGGCCTTGAGCTCGTGGAACAACCGGTCGTACTCGGCGTCCGGAATGCTCGGCTCGTCGAGCACGTGGTAGCGGTAGTTGTGCTGATCCAGTTCAGCGCGCAGTTCGAGAATGCGGGTGTGGGCGGCGGTCATGGGTGTTCTCTCATAAAGCAAAAGAGCAGCCGAAGCTGCTCAATATGTTAGTGCACGGATTCTACAGACAACGCTTAAGATCGAACCTCAGCGTTTCTGTGTCAGGGCACGACGCTCGAACTCGACGATGCGCTGACGGTAATGTTCGATAGTCTGGGCGGTCAGCACGCTGCGCTGGTCGTCCTTGAGTTCGCCGTTGAGTTCCTGGGACAGCTTGCGGGCTGCGGCCACCATCACGTCGAACGCCTGTTTCGGGTGACGCGGGCCTGGCAGGCCAAGGAAGAAACTCACCGCCGGGGTGCTGAACAGGTCGATGTCGTCCAGGTCGAAGGTGCCCGGCTTGACCGCGTTGGCCATGGAGAACAGCACTTCGCCGTTACCGGCCATGCTTTCGTGACGATGGAAAATATCCATCTCGCCAAAGCGCAGGCCGCTTTCGAGAATGTTCTGCAGCAGTGCCGGGCCTTTGAAGCCACCCGCGTCGCGGCAGATCACGCTGATCACCAGCACTTCCTCGGCGGCCGGCTGATCGCTGACCGACTGGCGCGACGCCTGCTTGCCGACGTTTTCATCCGGGAAATCATCGTCGCGACTGCTGAAGCTCGGGCCTTCGTCCACGTCAAGGTTCAAGTCACCCTGATGCGGCTCGGCGACGCCCGCACTGCCGCGCTTGCCACGCTTGGCCGACGGTTCGCGGGCTTCACGCTGCGGCGCGCTCATCGACGGCAGGTCATGCTCGTCCAACTGCGGCTCTTTATGGGTATCGAGCACACGGGGCGGCCCCAGCAGCTCGGCGCTGCCGTCGTCGTCGGGCAAGTTGGACAGGTTGCGGTCCAGACGAAATTTAAGCTTGCCCTTGCCACCGCGCATGCGGCGCCAGCCATCAAAAAGAATACCGGCAATCACAATGATGCCGATGACGATCAGCCACTCGCGCAGACCGATTTCCATGTAATCCCGTGCCTCTATAAAAAATGCTGAAAAATAAGGGGTTTAGCACTGTGCAAACCGCTTTAAAACGTGGCGCCAACTCTATGTTCTGACTGACGTTTTGCCCACGCGTACGAAAAATTGACATTAAACTAGCACGACCCAAGATAACTTTACACCGTCTGTCAAAATGCCTTGAACAAATATGTCCATTTGTCACTTTCTCCAGACCGGTAAAACGCCCTATATCGCACCCTGCATTTTCGCCGATGGCAGCGCTCAAGATTCCACCATCTTCAGCGCTTCTTCGACATCCACTGCCACCAATCGCGAACACCCCGGTTCATGCATCGTCACCCCCATCAGTTGATCGGCCATTTCCATGGCGATCTTGTTGTGGGTGATGTAGATGAACTGCACGGTCTGGGACATCTCCTTGACCAGCCGCGCATAGCGTCCGACGTTCGCGTCATCCAGCGGCGCATCCACTTCGTCGAGCATGCAGAACGGCGCCGGGTTGAGCTTGAAGATGGCAAATACCAGCGCCAGTGCGGTCAGGGCTTTTTCGCCGCCGGACAACAAATGGATGGTGCTGTTCTTCTTGCCCGGCGGACGCGCCATGATCGTCACCCCTGTATCGAGTAGATCTTCGCCCGTCAGTTCCAGATAAGCGCTGCCACCGCCGAAAACTTTCGGGAATAACGCCTGTAAACCGCCATTAATCTGATCAAAGGTATCCTTGAAGCGGTTGCGGGTCTCCTTGTCGATCTTGCGGATCACGTTTTCCAAGGTGTCCAGCGCTTCGACCAGGTCGGCGTCCTGAGCATCCAGATAACGTTTGCGCTCGGACTGCTGCTGATATTCGTCGATGGCCGCCAGGTTGATCGCGCCCAGGCGCTGAATGCGCGCGGCAATGCGTTCGAGTTCTTCTTCGGCGTCTTTCTCGTTGGCCTGGGCGGTCAGGGTGTTGAGCACGCCGTGCAGGTCATAGCCGTCTTCGAGCAACTGGTCCTGCAGGGTCTTGCGGCGCACGGTGAGGGCTTGCCACTCCATGCGCTGCTGTTCGAGCTGGCCACGGATCAACTGCGATTGCTGCTCGGCCTGGGTGCGACGCTTCTCGGCGTCGCGCAATTCGCGGTCGGCATCTTCCAGGGCGATCTGCGCGGTCTTGAGTTCTTCGTCGACGCTCATGCGCTTGTCGAGCAGCTCTTCGAGTTTGAGGCGCAGCTCTTCCAGCGGCGCTTCGCCCTCCTCCAGGTTCAGGCTCAGTTGCTCGCGTTTTTCGGTAAGGCGTTCGGACTGCATCTCCAGGCGTTCGAGGGCTTGGGCGGTGGACGCATGCTGGGCGCGCAACGAGCCCAGGCGCACCGCCAACTGATGGGCATGATCCTTGTGCTGCCGGGCTTCCTGGCGCACGCGGTCGAGACGTTCGCGCAGGCTGTCGCGCTGGGCCAGCAGCAGCTCGCGCTGTTCGGTGTCCAGGGCCATGCTGTCGAGGGCTTCCTGCAACTGCAGGCGCGCTTCGCCGATCTGTTCATGTTCAAGAGCGCGCTGTTCACCCATCTCCGCGACTTCTTCGTCGAGACGCGTGCGGCGCAGGGTCAGTTGCTCGGCCTTGGCCTTGCTCGCCGAGAGCTGCGCCTTCAATTCGCCCTGCTGGCGCGCTTCGTCCTGCAACAGACGGCGCAGGTGCTCGCGGCCGGTTTCCTGCTGGCGCTGGGTGGCGCGCAGGGTTTGCAGTTCGGTTTCCAGGCGTTCCAGGGTGGCTTCGCGTTCTTCGCGCTCGGCACTCAGGTTGACGATTTCCTGGCCACGGGCCAACACGCCGCTTTCGGCTTCGCTGGCGCGGCGCACGCGCAGGAAGTGACGGCCGACCCAGTAGCCATCGCGGCTGATCAGGCTGGCGCCGGCCGCCAACTGGCTGCGCTGGGCCAGCGCCTCGTCGAGGGATTCAACCGGGCGTACCTGGCCCAGCCACGGCGACAGGTCAACGGCCGCCTCGACCTTGTCCTGCAGGCTGCCCGGCACCCGTTTGCCATCGGCATCCGGGCTGAGCAGGCGCAGATCGCCCTGGGCAAAGCCGGCCAGGTCAAAGCCGACGAAATCATCCACCAGCACCGCTTGCAGGTCGGCACCCAAAACGGTTTCCACGGCCAATTCCCAACCGGCGTCCACCTTCAGGCCTTCGGCCAGGCGCGGACGCTCGGCCAGGTGCTGGTCGCGCAGCCATTCGGCGGTGCCGGTGCCCGGGTCCAGGGCGGCTTGCTGCAAGGCTTCAAGCGACGCCAGCCGACCGTTGAGCCGCTGCAGATCGCCCTGGGCCTGCTGCTGGGCCTGGGTCGCCGTGTGCAATTGCTGACGCAGTTGCTCCAGGCGCTCCACTTGCTGTTCTTCACTGGCTTCGAGCTCTTCGAGGGTCATCTCGCTTTCGGCCAGTTGCTCGCTCAACGCCATGATCGCCGCGTCTTCCGGGTCGGCGGCGAGCAGCGCGCGCTCTTCGAGCATGCGGCGCTGGCGCTCGGCCAGGCGCTCCATGCTGGTTTCCAGCTGCTGGATGCGCGACTGCTGCACTTCGGCCTGACGGCGCGGTTCGGCCGATTGCAGGTTGAAGGCGTCCCACTGCTCCTGCCAGCCGTGCATGGTGGCTTCGGCTTCTTCCAGGGCGGCGGCGGCCTCCTCGGCGGCGGCGTTGGTGATCTCCTGCTCGGGGGTGAGCATGTCCAGCTCTTCGCCGAGGGTCAGCAGCAGGGTGCGGTCATGGCCCAGGTGCGATTCGGTTTCCAGGCGCGCGCGTTCGGCTTCCTTCAAATCGTCCTGCAACTGACGCAGGCGCTGCTGACCGTGCTGAATGCTCTGCTCGACGCGGGCAATGTCGCCGCCCACCGAATAGAAGCGCCCCTGCACCAGATTGAAGCGCTCGGACAGGTCATGGTGCCCGTCACGCAGGCGCTCGATGCTCGCGTCGGCATTGCGCTGTTCGGCCACCAGGGCTTCAAAGCTGATTTCCTGGGTGCCGATGATCGCCTCGCGCTGGCCCACCTGCTCGTTCAGCGCCTGCCAGCGCAGGGCCGACAGCTGCGCCTTGAGCTGGCGTTCCTCGCCCTTGTATTCCTGATACTTCTCGGCCGCCTGGGCCTGGCGGTGCAGGCGCTCCAATTGACGCTCAAGCTCTTCGCGCAGGTCGGTCAGGCGGGCGAGGTTTTCGTGGGTGCGGCGAATGCGGTTTTCGGTCTCGCGGCGGCGCTCCTTGTACTTGGAGATACCGGCGGCTTCTTCGATGAAGTTGCGCAGATCCTCGGGCTTGGCTTCGATCAGCTTGGAGATCATGCCCTGCTCGATGATCGAGTAGCTGCGCGGGCCCAGGCCGGTGCCGAGGAAGATATCGGTGATGTCGCGTCGACGGCATTTGGTGCCGTTGAGGAAATAGCTGTTCTGGCTGTCGCGAGTGACTTTGCGGCGGATGGAGATTTCCGCGTAGGCGGCGTACTCGCCGACCAGGGTGCCGTCGGAGTTGTCGAACACCAGCTCGATGCTGGCCTGGCTTACCGGCTTGCGGCTGGTGGAGCCGTTGAAGATGACGTCGGTCATCGACTCGCCACGCAGGTTCTTCGCCGAACTCTCGCCCATCACCCAGCGCACGGCGTCGATGATGTTCGACTTGCCGCACCCATTGGGCCCGACCACCGCCGCCATGTTACTGGGAAAGTTCACCGTGGTCGGGTCGACGAAGGATTTGAACCCCGCCAGCTTGATGCACTTGAGCCGCACGCTTAGGCGTCCGCCAACGCGGCGATCACCAGCGAGCTGCTGCGCTGGCAGTAGGCCGACAGCACCGTGCGAATCTGCGCCAGGTCACGCTCGAGCACGGCGGCGAGCAGTTGCTCGAACAGCGCCAGGTATTCGCTCATGCTCGCTTTGCG
Organism: Pseudomonas trivialis; assembly: GCF_001439805.1. Classification (GTDB taxonomy): domain Bacteria; phylum Pseudomonadota; class Gammaproteobacteria; order Pseudomonadales; family Pseudomonadaceae; genus Aquipseudomonas; species Aquipseudomonas trivialis. The sequence goes on from NZ_JYLK01000012.1 coordinate 84,196, forward strand.
CTGATCCAGGGCCAGGTAGTAGGCGCGGTTCATCGCAGGCTGCAGGTTCTCAATGGTTTCCTGCAAGTACGGGTTGTTGGCGAAGGGGTATGCGGCGCGCATCACATTGAAGCTTTCTTCGACGAAGGCGCGGATGTCCTGGCGTTCGAAATTGCTCACCAGGCGCTGCTGGATCTGCACGAACGGCGCCATGTCGGCCTGGGTCTGCCAGCCCTCGGCGACCGCATTGCCGAGCAGGATGTACAGCTCGCCCATCAGCGTGCACAGGCTCTGCACTTTGTGCGCCGTCAGTTCGGTGACATGGGCGCCACGACGCGGCAGGATCGCGATGAGGTGGCGACGTTCGAGGATCAGCAAGGCTTCGCGCACGGAACCACGGCTGACATTCAGCGCCAGCGTGACCTTCTGTTCCTGGATCCGCTCCCCAGGCTTTAAATCGCCGCGAATGATACGTTCGGCGAGGTGGTGAGCGATTTGCTCGGCGAGACTGTCCGGCGCCTTGAACGTCATGTTTTCCCTTCAAAATCTTCTATCGTTGACAGCGCGGCAGTGTAGCGCATTGGCTCGCTGATGGCGCTACGCCCACAGGGGCGAATTTGGCATGAAATAAGCAGTTATTGCAGCTCATCACCCTGTAAAAACGCCGGCTTCAGAAGCCCGAACCCTAATTGAGGATGCTGTGACCACTATTTCTTGACCCTAAAGTCAGAAAGCCATTGACCGAAAAGTCAGACATGACTAGATTCGGCGCACAGCGGTTACAACAATAATGAGTCTGCGAGGCCTTCCGTGATCCAGTTTTTACTCAACCAGGAACTCCGTAGCGAGCATGCCCTGGACCCCAACCTGACGGTGCTCAATTACCTGCGTGAACACGTGGGCAAGCCCGGCACCAAGGAAGGCTGCGCCAGCGGTGACTGCGGCGCGTGCACCGTGGTGGTGGGCGAGTTGCACCGCGATGACTGCGGCGCCGAGCAGATTCGTTATCGCAGCCTCAATTCGTGCCTGACCTTTGTCTCGTCGTTGCACGGCAAACAACTGATCAGCGTTGAAGACCTCAAGCACCAGGGCCAGTTGCACAGCGTGCAGCAGGCGATGGTCGAGTGCCACGGCTCGCAATGCGGCTTTTGCACGCCGGGTTTTGTGATGTCGCTGTTTGCCCTGCAAAAGAACAGCGATTCACCCGACAGCCGCAAAGCCCACGAAGCCCTGGCCGGCAACCTGTGCCGCTGCACCGGCTACCGCCCGATTCTGGCCGCCGCCGAGCAGGCTTGCTGCAACAAACCCCAGGACCAGTTCGACAGCCGCCAGGCCCAGACCATCGCCCGCCTCAAGGCCATCGCGCCCACCCACACCGGCGAGTTGAACAGCGGCGACAAACGCTGCCTGGTGCCCCTCACCGTCGCCGACCTGGCCGACCTCTACGACGCCTACCCGCAAGCCCGGCTGCTCGCCGGCGGCACCGACCTGGCGCTGGAAGTCACGCAGTTTCACCGCACGCTGCCGGTGATGATCTACGTGGGCAACATCGACGAGATGAAGCGCATCGAGTCCTTCGACGACCGCCTGGAAATCGGCGCCGCCGCCGCCCTCTCCGACTGCTACAGCGCGTTGCACCAGGCCTACCCGGACTTCGGCGAACTGCTGCAGCGTTTTGCCTCCCTGCAGATCCGCAACCAGGGCACCCTGGGCGGCAATATCGGCAACGCTTCGCCGATTGGCGACTCACCGCCGCTGCTGATCGCCCTGGGCGCGCAGATCGTGCTGTGCAAGGGCAGCACCCGGCGCACCCTGGCGCTGGAAGACTACTTCATCGACTACCGCGTCACCGCCCGGCAAGACAGCGAATTCATCGAAAAAATCATCGTGCCCAAGGGCCACACGCTGTTTCGAGCTTACAAGGTGTCCAAGCGCCTGGACGATGATATTTCCGCGGTCTGCGCCGCCTTCAACCTGAAGATTGACAACGGTGTAATCAACCAGGCGCGCGTTGCCTTTGGTGGCATGGCCGCCACGCCCAAGCGCGCCAAACACTGCGAAGCCGCGCTGGTCGGCGCCACCTGCAACGCCGCCACCGTCGAACGCGCCTGCGCCGCCCTGGCCGAGGACTTCACCCCGCTCTCGGATTTTCGCGCCAGCAAGGAATACCGCCTGCTCAGCGCGCAAAACCTGCTGCGCAAATACTTTATCGAGCTGCAGACGCCGCACATCGAGACTCGGGTGACCGCTTATGTCTAACCATCACGCCGTCGTTAAAACCCAGGCCGAACTGGCCGAGCTGTTCGCCGGGGAAATCACCTCTGGCGTCGGCCGCAGCGTCAAGCACGACAGCGCCGCCAAACACGTCAGCGGTGAGGCGCAGTACATCGATGACCGCCTGGAATTTCCCAACCAGTTGCACCTGTATGCGCGCCTGTCCGACCGCGCCCACGCGCGCATCCTCAGCATCGACACTGCGCCCTGCCACGCCTTTGACGGTGTGCGCATCGTCATCACCCACGAAGACGTGCCGGGCCTTAAAGACATCGGCCCGTTGCTGCCCGGCGACCCGCTGCTGGCCATCGACACCGTGCAATACGTCGGCCAGGTGGTGCTGGCCGTGGCCGCCCGCGACCTCGACACCGCGCGCAAAGCCGCGATGGCGGCGCTGATCGAATACGAAGACCTGGAACCGGTGCTCGACGTGGTCCAGGCCTACCGCACCAAACACTTCGTGCTCGACAGCCACACCCACCAACGCGGGGATTCGGCGGGCGCATTGGCCACGGCCAAACATCGCCTGCAAGGCACCCTGCACATCGGCGGTCAGGAACACTTCTATCTCGAAACCCAGATTTCCTCGGTGATGCCCACCGAAGACGGCGGCATGATCGTCTACTGCTCCACGCAAAACCCCACCGAAGTACAGAAACTGGTGGCCGAAGTGCTCGACGTGTCGATGAACAAAATCGTCGTCGACATGCGCCGCATGGGCGGTGGTTTCGGCGGCAAGGAAACCCAGGCCGCGAGCCCCGCCTGCCTGTGTGCAGTGGTCGCGCGCCTCACCGGCCAGCCGACCAAGATGCGCCTGCCGCGCGTCGAAGACATGCTGATGACCGGCAAGCGCCACCCGTTCTATATCGAATACGACGTGGGTTTTGATGACAGCGGCCGGCTGCACGGGATCAACCTGGAACTGGCGGGCAACTGCGGCTGCTCGCCGGACCTGTCCAACTCGATCGTCGACCGCGCGATGTTCCACGCCGACAACTCGTATTACCTGGGCGACGCCACGGTCAACGGTCATCGCTGCAAGACCAATACCGCGTCCAACACCGCCTATCGCGGCTTCGGCGGCCCCCAGGGCATGGTCGCCATCGAAGAAGTGATGGACGCCATCGCCCGCCACCTCGCGCTCGACCCGCTGGCGGTGCGCAAGGCCAATTACTACGGCAAGACCGAGCGCAACGTCACCCACTACTACCAGACCGTCGAGCACAACATGCTCGACGAGATGACCGCCGAGCTTGAAGCCAGCAGCCAATACGCCGAACGCCGCGAAGCGATCCGCCAGTACAACGCCCACAGCCCGATCCTGAAAAAAGGCCTGGCGCTGACCCCGGTAAAATTCGGCATCTCGTTTACCGCCAGCTTTCTCAACCAGGCCGGCGCGCTGATCCACATCTACACCGACGGCAGTATCCACCTCAACCACGGCGGCACCGAGATGGGCCAGGGCCTGAACACCAAGGTTGCGCAAGTGGTGGCCGAAGTGTTCCAGGTGCACATCGACCGCGTGCAGATCACCGCGACCAACACCGATAAAGTGCCGAACACCTCGCCCACGGCCGCCTCCAGCGGCGCCGACCTGAACGGCAAGGCCGCGCAGAACGCCGCCGAAACCATCAAGCAGCGCCTGGTGGAATTTGCCGCGCGCAAGTACGACGTGAGTGAAGCGGATGTGGAATTTCGCAACGGCCATGTGCGCGTGCGCGAGCAGATTCTGAGCTTCGAGGCGTTGATCCAGCAGGCGTACTTTGCTCAGGTGTCGCTGTCGAGCACCGGGTTCTACAAGACCCCGAAAATCTTCTATGACCGCAGCCAGTCGCGCGGGCGGCCGTTCTACTACTACGCGTTCGGCGCGGCCTGCTGCGAAGTGATCGTCGACACCCTCACCGGCGAATACCGGATGCTGCGCACCGATATCCTGCATGACGTGGGCGCCTCGCTGAACCCGGCCATCGACATCGGCCAGGTCGAAGGCGGCTTCATCCAGGGCATGGGCTGGCTGACCATGGAAGAACTGGTGTGGAACGACAAGGGCAAGCTGATGACCAATGGACCGGCCAGCTACAAGATCCCGGCAGTGGCCGACATGCCACTGGATTTGCGGGTGAAGCTGGTGGAGAACCGCAAGAACCCGGAAGACACGGTGTTTCACTCCAAGGCCGTGGGCGAGCCACCGTTCATGCTCGGCATTGCCTCGTGGTGCGCGATCAAGGATGCGGTGGCGAGCCTCGGGGATTATCGCCATCAGCCGCAGATCGATGCCCCGGCGACGCCGGAGCGGGTGCTGTGGGGGTGTGAGCAGATGCGGCGGTTGCAGGCAAGCCAGCTCCCACAATGACGGCCTTCACACATCAACATGTGGGAGCGGGCTTGCCCGCGATGACGGCCTGACAGACACCACAGGAGGTAACCATGAACAACTGGATCAGCGCCCTCGCCCACCTGCAAGCCAGCGGCGAATCCTGCGTGCTTGTCACCATTATCGAAGAGCTCGGCTCCACCCCGCGCAATGCCGGCTCGAAGATGGTGATCAGCGCCGACCGGTCCTTCGACACCATCGGCGGCGGGCACCTGGAATACAAGGCGATGCAGATCGCCCGCGACATGCTCGCGCGCGGCCAGCAGAACACCCATCTGGAGCGCTTCAGCCTCGGCGCCAGCCTGGGCCAGTGCTGTGGCGGCGTGACCGTGCTGCTGTTCGAGCCCATGGGCCAGGTGCAGGCGCACATCGCGGTGTTCGGCGCCGGCCATGTCGGCCGCGCACTGGTGCCCTTGCTGGCGAGCCTGCCGTGCCGGGTGCGCTGGATCGATTCGCGCGAGCAGGAATTTCCGCAACAGATCCCCGAGGGCGTGCGTAAAATCGTCAGCGAAGAGCCGGTCGACGAAATTGCCGACCTGCCGGCGGGCAGTTACTGCATCGTCATGACCCACAATCACGCGCTGGACCTGGCACTGACCGCCGCCCTGCTCACGCGCAATGACTTCACCTACTTCGGTCTGATCGGCTCCAGGACCAAGCGCGTCAAGTTCGAACACCGCCTGCGCGAGCGCGGCTTCGATACCGCGCAGTTGCAACGCATGCGCTGCCCCATGGGCCTCACCGAGGTGAAGGGCAAACTGCCGGTGGAGATCGCCATCTCCATTGCCGCGGAAATCATCGCCACCTACAACGCCAGTTTCGGCCAGCACGCTGCCCGCGCCGAACCCATTGCCAAACTGCTGCCGGCGTCACGTCGCAGCCACGCTATCTGAATCGAGCCCCCCATGCCTTTGACTCGCAAAGCCTACCGCGCCGCCCTCCTGCACAGCCTCGGCGACCCTGCCGAAGTGGGCATCGAAGCCTCCTACGAGTATTTCGAAGACGGCCTGCTGGTGATCGAAAACGGCCGCATCAGCGCCGTCGGCCACGCCGCCGACCTGCTGCAGAGCCTGCCCGCCGATACCGAAGTCGTTCACTATCAGGACGCGCTGATCACGCCGGGACTGATCGACACCCATATCCACCTGCCGCAAACCGGCATGGTCGGCGCCTATGGCGAGCAATTGCTTGATTGGCTCAACACCTACACTTTCCCCTGTGAAAGCCAGTTCGCCGACAAGGCCCATGCCGAGCACGTCGCGGACATTTTCATCAAGGAGCTGCTGCGCAACGGCACCACCACGGCGCTCGTGTTCGGCAGCGTGCACCCGCAGTCGGTGGACGCGTTCTTTGAAGCCGCGCAAAAACTCGACCTGCGCATGATCGCCGGCAAAGTGATGATGGACCGCAACGCACCGGACTACCTCACCGACACCGCCCAAACCAGCTACGCGGACAGCAAGGCGCTGATCGAACGCTGGCACGGCAAGGGCCGCCTGCACTATGCAGTCACCCCGCGCTTTGCCCCCACCAGCACGCCGGAGCAACTGGCATTGGCCGGGCAGCTGCTGGGGGAATACCCCGACCTGTACCTGCAGACCCACATCAGCGAGAACACGCAGGAAGTCGAATGGGTGAAGGAACTGTTCCCGGAGCGCAGCGGCTATCTGGACGTGTACGACCACTACAAACTGCTGGGCGAACGCTCGGTGTTCGCCCACGGCGTGCACCTGTGTGACGACGAATGCGCGCGACTGGCAGAGACCGGCTCGGCAGTCGCCTTCTGCCCTACCTCGAACCTGTTTCTGGGCAGCGGGCTGTTCAACCTGCCGATGGCCGAGAAGCACAAGCTCAATGTTGGCCTGGGCACCGACGTGGGCGGCGGCACCAGCTTTTCACTGCTGCAGACCCTGAACGAAGCGTACAAGGTCATGCAGTTGCAGGGCGTGCGGTTGAGCCCGTTCAAGTCGCTGTACCTGGCGACCCTGGGCGGCGCGCGGGCGCTGCGTCTGGAAGACAGAATCGGGACTTTGCAACCAGGTTCGGATGCGGATTTTCTGGTGCTGGATTACAACGCCACGCCGCTGCTCAGTTATCGCTTGAAGCAGTCGAACACTATTGCCGAGACGTTGTTTGTGTTGATGACGCTGGGGGATGATCGGGTGGTGTTGCAGACTTATGCGGCTGGCCGGTTGGTGCACCAACGGTGATTTTTGGCCACGGAGTTATTGTGTACATACCGAGTGCTGGCGGTTCCACCCTTACATCGCCCCACCACTCGGCACCTCGTCCAGGCTCGGTGTGCCCCAGATCAAAAGCAAGAGCGCGGCAGCCTTAGAGCCGACCGGAGTGGTTTGCCGAACGCTGTACAAAATGTGAGAGGGGGCTTGCTCCCGATGGCTGAGTGTCAGTCAACTTATTGGTAGCTGACACACTGCTATCGGGAGCAAGCCCCCTCCCACATTTGGATCTCCATTTGTCTGATGGATATCACACTGCTTTTGATCTGCTTTTGATCTGCTTTTGATCTGTTTTGCTTTGGCTTTTGATTTTGATCTCAAGCGCCCCGTCAACCACGCTGGCCGAAGTGCGGGCACACCGAGCCTGAGCGAGGTGCCGAGTGGTGGGGCGAAGCGTTTTTGGTTACTTTTTGCGCTCTTCAAAAAGTGACCCGCCGTAAGGGCGGAACCGCAAGCAGCCGTTACCGCAGCAACGGATATGTACACAATTAAAGCCCCCTCCCACACTTTTAAAATGTGTTTACACCTTCAAAGAAGAACGCCCAGCCTTCCTCGTCTGCAACAAATGCGAAAACACCGCATGCAAATCATCCGAGGCCCCTTCCTCATCAAGGTTGAGCTTGCTGTCGATATGATCCATGTGGTGCATCATCAACTCCACCGCCAGCACCGCATCGCGGGCTTCGATCGCATCGATCAACTGGGTGTGTTCATCGTAGGAACAGTGCGAGCGGTTGCCACTTTCGTACTGAGCAATGATCAATGATGTCTGCGAAACCAGGCTGCGCTGAAAGCTGATCAGCGGCGCATTCTTAGCCGCTTCGGCCAGCTTGAGATGGAACTCGCCGGAAAGACGAATACCCGCACCGCGATCACCACGAGAAAAACTGTCGCGCTCGTCGTTGACCATCTGGCGCAGTTCGGCCAGTTGCTCGGCGGTGGCATGCTGCACTGCCAACTCAGTGATCGCGCGCTCCACCAGACGCCGCGCCATGAACACCTGGCGGGCCTCCTCGACACTCGGGCTGGCAACCACCGCACCGCGATTGGGCCGCAGCAGCACCACGCCTTCATGGGCCAGACGCGACAGCGCACGGCGAATGATGGTGCGGCTCACGCCGAAGATTTCGCCCAGTGCCTCTTCACTCAATTTGGTGCCGGGTGCCAGGCGCTGCTCGAGGATCGCCTCGAAGATATGCGCGTAGACGATATCGTCCTGGGTGCCGGTGCGACCGGCCTTGCCAGCGCGCGGTTGTTTCTTGAGAGGTTGCAACTGTTCGTTCATGGGCACTCGGGTTTGGAGAACGGCGGCGAATTAACGGTAATACGGCAACAGCATGACGCTGGCAAGTATCGCCTGAAAACGGGGCACATTGTACACAACCCGATACGCCAACACACTGTACGGCTGTTTGCGGCCCCGGCTGTATTGCAATGACCGGTGACCTTTGAGTTTAGGCTTGAATCCGCGCCTTCACCGGCAACTCCCCAGGTAAAAGGATCACCCCCGTCATGACCGATGCCACCCACGCGCCCCTGCGCCCGCTGGCCGACACTTCGCCCTCGGCCGTCGTCGCCGGCTTTATCGCCATGATGACCGGCTACACCAGTTCCCTCGTGCTGATGTTCCAGGCCGGCCAGGCCGCCGGCTTGACCACGGCGCAGATTTCTTCGTGGATCTGGGCGCTGTCCATCGGCATGGCGGTGTGCAGCATCGGCCTGTCGCTGCGCTACCGCACGCCGATCACCGTCGCCTGGTCGACGCCCGGCGCGGCGCTGCTGATCACCAGCCTTGGCGGCGTGAGCTACGGCGAAGCCATCGGTGCCTACATCACCTGCGCGGTGCTGGTGACGCTGTGCGGGCTCACCGGCAGTTTTGACAAATTGCTCAAGCGCATTCCCGCTTCACTGGCCGCCGCCTTGCTGGCCGGGATCCTGTTCAAGATAGGCAGCGAGATTTTCGTCGCCGCGCAACATCGCACCGCGCTGGTGCTGGGAATGTTTTTTACCTATCTGATCATCAAGCGCCTGTCGCCGCGTTATGCGGTGCTCGCCGCGCTGGTGATCGGCACCGCGTTGTCCGGGCTGCTGGGGCTGCTGGATTTCAGCGCGTTTCACCTGGAAGTGGCGGTGCCGGTGTGGACCATGCCGCACTTCTCCCTCGCAGCGACCATCAGCATCGGCATCCCGCTGTTCGTGGTGGCGATGACCTCGCAGAACATGCCCGGCATCGCCGTGCTGCGCGCCGACGGTTACAACGTGCCAGCCTCGCCATTGATCAGCACCACCGGGCTGGCCTCGCTGCTGCTGGCGCCGTTCGGCTCCCACGGCATCAACCTGGCGGCGATCAGCGCGGCCATCTGCACCGGGCCGCACGCCCATGAAGACCGAAACAAGCGCTACACCGCCGCCGTGTGGTGCGGGGTGTTCTACGGCATTGCCGGGGTGTTCGGCGCGACCCTGGCGGCGCTGTTCGCCGCCTTGCCAAAGGAGCTGGTGCTGTCGATTGCGGCGCTGGCGTTGTTCGGCTCGATCATCAATGGCCTGAGCGTCGCCATGCACGAGCCGAAGGAACGCGAGGCGGCGCTGATCACCTTTATGGTCACCGCATCGGGGCTGACGCTGTTTTCCATCGGCTCGGCGTTCTGGGGCATTGTCGCGGGGCTGTTGACCCTGCTGATCCTGAACGGGCGAACCCGCGCTCAATGACGCAGCAGCTTGCGCAGCGGCACGCCGTCTTTGAGCACCGGTGATTTGATCACGATGTAGCTGAAGTACTTGGAGATACCGATGTTCTTGTCCAGCAGGCCTTCAACCACTTCCTGGTAATGCTGGATGCTGCGGGTCATGAAACGCACCAGGTAATCGTAGCCGCCGCTGATCAGGTGGCATTCAAGTACCTCATCCACCAGGCGGATATTGGATTCGAACTTGGCGAAGTCTTCGCGCTTGTGGTCGCTGAGGGTGATTTCGGTGAACACCGTGACCGAATCGGTGATCTTGGCCAGGTTCAGATGCGCCTTGTAGCTGGAGATATAACCGGCCGACTCCAGCCGCTTGACCCTTTGCAGGCACGGGCTGGCGGACAGACCCACGGCATCGGCCAGGCTGACGTTGGTCATCCGGCCATCTTTTTGCAGTTCAACCAGAATGCTGATGTCGATCCGGTCCAGCTTGACGAGCCCTTCCATTGCATACCTCTTGACTGCCGTTTGTAAGCAATCTTCTAGCAAAATCAGCGCCGTAAAGACAGCTGATGCTGAGCGACCAGATCAGCCATGCTGTTAATGCAGTAATCGGCCGCACACGGCGTGGGCTGCGGCGAGCGGTTGCGGCCGATCAGGCAACGGTCCAGCGCCAGGACGGCACCGGTGGACGCGCGGGTCACGTGCAACACAGGCTGTACCTGCGCCCCTTGGCGGTCAAGCCATTGCTCGGCCTCCACCAGAGAAATGAAATGCTCGGCCTCGATGCCCAGGCGTTCGCACAACAGCCCACGGTCTTCGGCATCGCGGTCGCCGCGCACCAGCAAACGATAGAACTTGCGCAGGTACAACATTGCCCCCGGCGCATCCTCGAACAGCGACCAGTTGCCCGCCGAACGCGCGAAGCTCATGCCCTCCTCCCAACTGGCGTGCAGCCCCCAGCGCTCGGCGAGCTGGCGATGGGCAAAACACAGCACGCCGCTGAAGCCCAGCTCGGCAAAGCGCGGGTAGAGGCCCTCGATCACCGCGTTGAACTCGGCCAGTACCTGCTCCCTGGCTGGCGTTGGCCCGCCACGGCTGTCGAGCAGCGGCTGCAACGCGGCGAACACGCCCGAGTCACGGTCCACCAGCACCCCATCACAATCGATCAGCAACGCTCGATAATCTGTCAGTCCCATGAGGGGTCACGCCTCCAATGATGCAGTGTGGTCGCCCGTGCGCCATAACAGGTCACGGGCGGTGCCGCCAACCGGGTTCGCCGCTGGTAGCGGCTCAGTTCAAGACCCGTGCCAGGGCTGCGTCGAGAATCTGCACGGCTTCGTCAACCTGCGCCTCGGTGGTCACCAGCGGCGCGAGGAAGCGCAGCACGTTGCGGTACACGCCGCACTTGATCACCAGCAAACCACCGGCGCGGGCTTCGTCGATCACTCGTTGGTTGAGGTCGGCATCCGGGCTGCGCGCCGCGTCGTCCTTGACCAGTTCGATTGCCAGCATGAAGCCGGTGCCACGCACGTCACCGATGCGCGGGTAGCGCGCCTGCAGACCGAGCAGGCCGTGACGCAGGCGTTCGCCGAGCACGTGGCTGCGCGCCAGCAATTGTTCCTCTTCGAACGCACTGATCACCGCCAGCGCCGCCGCGCAGGCCAACGCATTACCGCCGTAGGTGCCGCCCAGGCCGCCGGGCAGCGGCGCGTCCATGATGTGCGCCTTGCCCACCACGCCGGACAGCGGCAAGCCACCGGCCAGGCTCTTGGCCACGGTAACCAGGTCGGGCTGGATGCCCGAGTGCTGGAACCCGAACCAACTGCCGGTGCGACCGAAACCGGTCTGGATCTCGTCGAGGATCAGCACGATGCCGTGTTTGTCGGCCAGTGCGCGCAAGGCCTGGAGAAACTCCGGCGGCGCGGCAAGGAAGCCGCCGTCACCCTGCACCGGCTCAATCAGAATCGCCGCGACGCGGTCCGGGGCAACCTGGGTGGCCAGCAGTTCATCCAGCGCCTTGAGCGCCAGCTCGCTGGTCATGCCGCGATATGCGTTGGGATAGGGGGTGTGAAACACCTCCGGCGCAAACGGCCCGAAGTTCTGTTTGTACGGCTGGCTCATGCCGGTGAGCGTGGTGCCGAGCAACGTCCGGCCATGGAAGCCGCCGCGAAAGGCAATGACCGCCGAACGATTGGTGTGGGCACGGGCGATCTTCACCGCATTTTCCACCGCCTCGGCACCGGACGTGAAGAACGCCGCCTTGTAGGCCTCCTCCCCGCCAACCAGCTCGCACAGGCGCTGGGCCAGGTCGAGGTAAGGCTGGTAGGCCACCACCTGGAAGCAGGCGTGGGAAACTTTCTGCAACTGCGCCTGCACCGCCGCGACCACTTTGGGGTGGTTATGGCCGATGTTCAGCACGCCGATGCCGCCGACGAAATCGAGATAGCGCTTGCCTTCCACGTCCCAGAGTTCGGCGCCCTGGGCGCGATCGATCACCAGCGGGTGCGCGGTGATCAGGCCACGGGGTACGAATTGATCGCGCTGACGGAGCAAATGTGGGGTTTTATCGACTCTGCTGTTCATGGCATTTCCCAAGGTGAGCCCGGCAACCGGAAGGTGGTTGCGATGACATTCAGATTACGGCCTGGCAAAAACGAACTGCACCGAACTTGCCCCGTGAGAAATTCGGATCGACTGTTTTTTCACTGCGTTTCAACAGATCCTGCGCCGGCATTGCGCGATGATGATGGCTACTTTCAGCCCTGCGGAGATGCCCATGGCCCTGCTCTACAAATCCGACCCCGTGCGCGGCGAACGCTGGAAGGCCCTGTTTGCCGAACACGCGCCGGATATCGAATGGCGCGCCTGGCCGGACATCGGCGACCCCAGCGAAATCGACTACCTCGCCGCCTGGCTGGCGCCGGACGATCTTGAACAATTGCTGCCCAACCTGAAGGTGCTGTTTGCCGTATCAGCCGGGGTCGACCAACTGGACCTTGCCCGTTTGCCCGCCGACTTGCCGGTGGTGCGCCTGCTCGATCCCGGCATCACCCAGGGCATGTGCGAATACGCCACCTGGGCCGTGCTCAGCCTCCATCGCGACATGCTGCGCTACCGCCAGCAACAGACGGCGCGCTGCTGGCAGGCGCACCGGTTGCAACCGGCGGCCAACCGCCGCGTCGGCGTGATGGGCCTGGGCGCGCAGGCGCAGCAGATCCTCGCGACCCTGGCGCCGCTGGGGTTTGCCTTGTCGGGCTGGGCCCGCAGCGCGCATCAACTGCCGGGGGTTACGTGTTATGCGGGTGAAGCGCAATTGTCGGCGTTTCTCGGCCAGTGCGACATTCTGCTGTGCGTATTGCCGTTGACCGAGCAGACCCAGGGCATTCTCAACAGCCGCTTGTTTGATCAACTGCCACAGGGTGCGGGGCTGATCAACATGGGGCGCGGCGGGCACCTGGTGGAGGAGGATCTGCTGGGGGCGCTGTCCAGCGGGCAACTCAGCGGCGCGGTGCTGGATGTGTTGCAGCAGGAGCCGGCGCCAGCGGAGCATCCGTTTTGGGGGCATCCGCAGATTTTGATGACGCCACATATTGCGGCGATGACTCAGCCGGATAGCGCGTTTGGCGTGTTGTTGGGGAATATTCGGCGGTTTCAGCGCGGGGAGCGGATGGTTGGAGAGGTGGATCGGGGGAAGGGGTATTGATGGGGTACATATTCGTTATTACTGGGTACATATCCGTTATTTGGGTAACGGCTAAGTAAGGTTCCGCCCTTACGGCGGGTCACTTTTTGAAGAGCGCAAAAAGTAACCCAAAACGCTTTGCCCCAACACTCGGCACCTCGCCCAGGCTCGGTGTGCCCTCACTCCGGCTTTGGAGCGTGGGCCGCCGCGATGGGCCATCCTTGGCCCAGCGCAGCTAACCCGGCGTCCTGCCGGGTTGCCCACGCTCCAAAGCCTGCGTTCGGCCAGCGTGTTTGACGGGGCGCCTCAGATCAAGATCAAGAGCGCGGCGGCCTTAGAGCCGACCGAGGTTTTCCTACCTGGCGCTGTTCAAAATGTGGGAGGGGGCTTGCTCCCGATGGCTGAGTGTCAGTCAGCTTATGGGTAGCTGACCCACTGCTATCGGGAGCAAGCCCCCTCCCACAGTGGATCTCCATTTGTCTGTTGGATATCACACTGCTGTTGATCTGCTTTGCTCTGGCTTTGGCTTTGGCTTTGGCTTTGGCTTTTGATCTTGATCTTGATCTTGATCTCAGGCGCCCCGTTAACCACGCTGGCCGAACGCAGGTTTGAATCCGTGGGTAACCCGGCAGGACGCCGGGTTAGCCGCACTGGGCCATGGATGGCCCATTGCGGCGGCCCACGGATTCAAGCCTGCGTGCGGGCACACCGAGCCTAAGCGAGGTGCCGAGTGGTGGGGCAAGAGCCCTTTTGGTTACTTTTGGGGCTCTTTTCCAAAAGTGACCCGCCGTAAGGGCGGAACCCTATGTAGCCGTTACCCAAATAACGGATAAACACACCGCTAAAAAGCTGTCACCCCAACCCCCCAATATGAAATGCCTTAACCTCAAGGTACTCATCCAACCCGTACTTGCTCCCCTCACGCCCCAGCCCCGACTGCTTGATACCGCCAAACGGCGCCACCTCCATCGAGATGATCCCGGTATTGAGCCCGACCATGCCAAACTCCAGCGCCTCACCAAAGCGCCACGAGCGCGCCAGGTTCTGCGTGAAGTAATAGGCCCCCAACCCGTACGGCGTGGCGTTGGCCAGCGCAAGTGCCTCGGCTTCGTCGGTAAAGCGCATCAGTGGCGCCACCGGCCCAAAGGTTTCCTCATTGGCCAGCAGCATCCCGGCATGGGCATCGCCCAGCACGGTAGGCTGCACAAACGGGCTGTCGCCACCAGGGACGGCACCGCATAACAAGGTCGCGCCCTGGCTCAGGGCGTCCTCGATATGCCGCGTCACCTTGGCCACCGCCGCAGGGTTGATCAGCGGGCCGATGGTCACGCCCGCCTCCAGCCCATTGCCGACCTTAAGCTTGCCCACCTCCTCCACCAGCCGCGCGGCGAAGCGTTCGTAGATGCCGGCCTGCACCAGGATGCGGTTGGCGCACACGCAGGTTTGCCCGGCATTACGAAATTTGCTGATCATGACCCCGGCCACCGCCTGCTCCAGGTCAGCGTCGTCAAACACCACGAACGGCGCATTGCCGCCCAGTTCCAGGCTCAGGCGCTTGATGTGCTCGGCGCTCTGGCGCATCAGCAGGCGGCCGACGGCGGTGGAGCCGGTGAAGGAAATCTTGCGCACCACCGGGTTGCCGGTCAGCTCCGCGCCGATACCGGCGGGCAGCCCGGTGAGCACATTGAAGACGCCGGCCGGGATGCCGACACGCTCGGCCAGCACTGCCAGGGCCAGGGCCGACAGCGGTGTGAGGTCGGACGGTTTGACGATGATCGGGCAACCGGCGGCCAATGCCGGCGCGCACTTGCGGGTGATCATTGCGTTGGGGAAATTCCACGGGGTGATGGCGGCGCATACGCCCACTGGCTGTTTCAACGTCAGCAGACGCCGGTCGCCACTGGGGGCCGGCATGGTTTCGCCATACACCCGCCGTGCTTCTTCGGCGAACCATTTGACGAAGCCTGCGCCGTAGCGAATCTCGCCACGGGCTTCATTGAGCGGCTTGCCCTGCTCGCAGGTCATGATCAGCGCCAGGTCCTCGAGGTTGTCGAGCATGGCCTGATACCAGCGCTCCAGCAGCGCTGCGCGTTCGGCGGCCGGGCGTGCACGCCAGGCGGGCCAGGCACGCTCGGCGGCGTCGATGGCGCGACGGGTGTCCACCGAGTCCATGGCCGGCACCCGTGCGAGCACCTCGCCGCTGGCGGGGTCGAGGATGTCCAGGGTGGCGCCGCTGGCGGCGGCGATCCACTGGCCGTCAACGTAGGCGAGTTCAGCCAGAAGGCTGGGGTCTTGCAGGCGAGTAGTGAGCATGGTCGAGTCCTGATCCGAGACACGCTCCAGTCTAGGGAGGTGCCGCGAACAAGGATGCCGAAAGCGTCGCGTGGGCAGCGTGGCGTGCTGAAATTACCCGCGCAACGGCAGGCTCTGCTAAGCCTTCAAAGAGCCGAGCAGGCCGTGCAGGAATGCCTCGCCGGCTTCCATCTGGCTGATCTCGATAAACTCGTCGGGCTTGTGCGCCTGCTCAATGGAACCGGGCCCGCAGACCACCACCGGCACGTCCAGGCGCTGCTTGAACAGCCCGCCTTCGGTGCCGAACGAGACCTTGGCAGTGCCGGTATCAGGCGCGGCGAACTGCTTGAGAAAACGCACCGCTTCAACGCTGGGGTGCGTGTCGAGGCCGGGGTAGACGTTGACGGTTTCGATCTCGATGGCGGCCACGTTGGAGAGTTTTTTCGCCTCGTGCACGATCACTTCGGCGCGCTCGCGCAGTTGCTCCAGAAACAGGTCCAGGTCGTCGGCCGGCAGGTTGCGCACCTCGAAATCCAGGGTGCACAGGTTGGGCACGATGTTCAGCGCCTTGCCGCCGACAATCTGCCCGACATGCACGGTGCTGTAGGGCACGTCGTAATCGCTGTCCTGGGCGCCATGGTGCTGCAACTGCTGCTGGCTCTCGCGCAGTGCGGCGATAAAGTCGCAGGCGACATGGATGGCGTTGACCGAACGCGGTGCCAGCGACGAGTGCGCCTCCAGGCCCCGGCAGTAGGTGCGGTAGGAGCCCTTGCCCTTGTGGCCCAGCACGAATTGCATGTTGGTCGGCTCGCCGATCACGCACAGAAACGGACGCATTGGCGCCAGGTGCAGCACATCGAGCAGGCGCCGTACGCCGACGCAGCCGATCTCTTCGTCATGGGACAAGGCCAGTTGCAACGGGCGGCTCAAGGTGTGCTGCGCCGCATCGAGCATGGCGTCGATGGCCAGCGCGATAAAGCCCTTCATGTCGCAACTGCCACGCCCGTAGATGCGCCCGTCCTGCACGGTGGCGGCAAACGGCGGGAAGGTCCAGGCCTGCCCCGCCGCCGGCACCACATCGGTGTGCCCGGAGAGCAGCACGCCGGGCCGCACTTCGGGCCCGGTGCTGGCGAACAGGTTGGCCTTTTTGCCGCTCTGGTCCTTGACGATCAGCGACTCGATGCCCTGGGTCAGCAGCAGGTCGCGCACGTATTCGATCAAGGCCATGTTCGACTCGGACGACACGGTGTCGAACGCCATCAGTTTTTTCAGAATCTCCAGTACGCGCGGTTTCATAAGGACTGGCTCCGGTGCAGGGCAAGATATCGGCTCATGCGTAGGCGCCGCTGGTTTCCACCACGAGGCCACGCTGGGTCTTGATCAATTGGGCGCCGTCATGGTGGCAGAGCATTTCACCGCCATTGTCCAGGCTGTGGCGGGGGGGAGCGATGCGGTTGCAGACGCCGTCGATACGCACCGGGCAAAGGTTGAGGAAGGTGCACAGTTCCGGCACGGCGGCCCGCGCGCCCACCGGCGGCAGGGTGCCGCTGGTGGCGCCGCAGGTTTCCAGCCAGCCCTGGCGCAACTCCGGCACCGAATGAATCAGCAGGTCGGTGTAGGGATGGAACGGCGGCGTGGCAAACGACTCGCGGCTGCCGGCCTGCACCTTGTGGCCGCTGTACATCACCACAATGTCGTCGCACAGCGCGCGCACGGTGGAGATGTCGTGGCTGATAAACAGGTAAGACACGCCCAGTTGCTGGCGCAGGTCGCGCAGCAGCTCAAGGATCGCCGCGCCGACCACGGTGTCCAGTGCCGAGGTCACTTCATCGCAGAGGATCAGGTCGGGTTTGGCGGCCAGCGCCCGGGCCAGGTTGACCCGCTGCTTTTGCCCGCCGGACAACTCGCTGGGGCGCCGCTCGGCCAGGGCGTGCGGCAGGCGCACCAGGTCGAGCAGCTCATGGGTGCGCTCGCGCAACGCCGCGCCCTTGAGGCCGAAATACATTTTCAACGGACGGCCGATGATGGCGCCGACGCTGTGCATCGGGTTGAGCGCGGTGTCGGCGTTCTGGAACACCATCTGAATGCGTCGAAACTGTTCCGGCGTGCGCTCGGACAGGCGACCACCGAGGGGCTGACCGTCAAACGTGAGGCCGCCCAGGGCCGGCGTCAGCAGGCCCGCGACCACCCGCGCCAGGGTGGATTTGCCCGAGCCGGATTCGCCGATCACGCCAATCGCCTGGCCACGGCGCACGGTGAGGTCGATGCCTTCGAGCACACGGATCAGCGGCATGCCCTGGGCGTTCTTGTTGCCGTAGCCGGCGGTCAGGCCGTTGATAGTCAGCAGCGGTGTGTTTTCGGCGATGCCGCTGGGCGGGCGAATCGTCGCGTCGGGCCGCGCGGCCGCAAGCAGGCTGCGCGTGTAGTCATGGGCCGGCGCCGCCAGCAACGGCGCGGTATCGCTTTGTTCAAGAATCTGCCCGTCATTGAGCACCACGATGCGGTCGGCCATCTGCGCCACCACCGCCAGGTCGTGGGACACATACACCGCCGTGGCGCCGCGCTCGCGCACCACGCGCTTGAACGCGCGCAACACGTCGATCTGGGTGGTCACGTCCAGCGCCGTGGTGGGCTCGTCGAGCACCACCAGCAACGGGTCGCTGATCAGCGCCATGGCCGCCATCACCCGCTGCAACTGTCCGCCCGACACTTGGTGCGGGTAGCGTTGGCCGATGCTTTCCGGGTTTGGCAATGACAGGTCGCGGAACAGGTCCACCGCCTTGGCCTCCAGCTCGACACGGCTGCCCAGGCCGTGAATCAAAGCGCCCTCCACCACCTGGTCGATGAGTTTTTTCGCCGGGTTGAACGCGGCGGCGGCACTCTGGGCGATATACGACACGCGGTTGCCACGCAGTTTCTGCAACTGGCTTTCGCTCACCGCCAGCATGTCGTGCTCGCCCACGCGCACCACGCCGCCGGACAGCCGGCAACCGCGCCGCGCATAGCCCAGCAGCGCCAGGGCGATGGTGGTCTTGCCGGAACCGGACTCGCCGATCAGCGCCAGCACCTGGCCCTGTTCCAGGGCAAAGCTTACGCCCTTGACGATTTCCACCTCGCCGCGTTCGCCACAGGCGACCACGCGCAAGTCTTCGACACGAATCAATTCAGTCATTTCAATGGCCTCCGGTGCGTCGGCTACGTCTGGAAGACAGGTAGTCGATCAACAGATTCACGCCGATGGTCAGGGTGCCGATGGCCAGCGCCGGAATGACGATAGCCAGCGCACCCTGGCTGAGGCCGCCGATATTTTCGCGCACCAGCGAGCCGAGGTCGGCGTCGGGTGGCTGCACGCCAAGACCGAGAAAACTCATGCCGGCGAGCAACAGTACGATGTAGCCGAACCGCAGGCCGAGGTCGGTGAGCACCGGGTTGAGGATGTTCGGCAGGATCTCCCGGCACGCCACGTACAACCGGCGCTCGCCCCGGGTGCGGGCGACCTGCACGTATTCCAGCGCCTCGATGTTCACCGCCATGCTGCGGGCCACGCGGAACGATCCGGGGATGTAGCTGATGACCGCCGTGCAGATCAGCAGGGTCACTGACGAGCCGAAAGCCGACACCATGATCAGCGCGAGCATTTTGCTCGGGATGGAAATGAAGGCGTCCATGATGCGGCTGATGATTTCGTCCAGCCACTTGGGCGACACCACCGACACCAGCGCACACAGCGTGCCCAGGGTGCTGGCGAGCACCGCAGCCACCAGCGCCAGGCCGACGGTAAAGCGTGCGCCAACCATCACCCGGCTGAGCATGTCGCGGCCCAGGTAGTCGGTACCGAACGGGTGCGCCAGGCTGAAGCCGTCGAAGACGTTATCGGACACCACTTCACCCACCGGGTGCGGCGCCAGCCAGGGGCCGACCAGCGCCAGCAGCAGCCAGGCGACGCAGATTACCGCACCGGCCAGGCCCAGCCAGGACGGACCGTTGGAGGCCTTGGCCAGGGCCAGTGCGGAGGATGCAGGCTTGGACTTCGCAATGAGCGTGTTCATTGGTTTCTCAGCCTCGGGTTGGAGAGGATTGCGCAGAGGTCGGCGATCAGCACCAGGCTCAGGTAAGCGGTGCAGAACAGCATGGTGCAGGCTTGCACCAGCGCCATGTCGCGGTTGGTCACCGCATCGACCATCAGGCTGGCAATGCCCGGGTAGTTGAAGATGGTTTCGACGATGACCACGCCGCCCAGCAGGTACGACAGGCTCAGGGCAATGGCATTGGCAATCGGCCCGATGGCATTGGGCAAGGCATGGCGCAGCACGATGCGGATCGGGCCGACGCCTTTGAGCCGCGCCATTTCCACGTAGGGGCTGTCGAGCTGGTCGATCACCGCAGCGCGGGTCATGCGCGCCATTTGCGCGACGATCACGCAGCACAGCGTCATCACCGGCAAGGCATAGGTGCGCATGAACGCCCACGGCGAGCTGATATCGCTGGCATAGGACAGCGACGACAGCCACCCCAGGTTCACCGCGAAGATCAGCACCGCCAGGGTCGCCACCAGAAACTCCGGCACCGCGACCATGGCCAGGGTGACAAAACTCAGGATGTTGTCGATACGCCCGCCACGGGCCATCGCCGATCCGATGCCGAGTACCAGGGCCACCGGCACCGAGACCAGCGCCGTGGTGGTCGCCAGCATCAGGGTGTTGGGCACCCGGCCGCCCATCAACTCACTCACCGGTGTGGCGCTGGACACCGACATGCCCAGATCGCCGGTGAGCAGGCTCATCAACCAGTGCAGGTAGCGCAACACACCGGGCTGGTCCAGCCCCAGTTTCAGGCGCAGCGCCGCCACCTGTTCCGGGGTGGCGAACTGGCCGAGTGCCTGTTGCGCCGCGTCGCCCGGCAGGACTGCCGTGATCGCGAACACGACCATCGACACGATCAACAAGGTCACGATGGCAGCGCCCAGGCGCCGGCCGATCAACCACAGTGTAGTGCTGTTCATCGCAAAGCCCTCATTACGCGTCCAACCACACCTGCTCGGCGAACATGTAGCCCATGAAGCCGCCCAGCGGATTGGTGCTGTAGCCCTTCAGACGCTGGTCGACGCCATCGATGTTGCTGATGAACACCGGCACGCCGATGCCGCAATGGTCATGCACCAGGGTCTGCATGTCGGCGTACATCTTGCCGCGTTTGGCTTCATCGGTTTCGGCACGGGCCAGCAGCAGCAACTGATCGAACTGCTCGTTCTGCCAGCCGGACTCGTTCCACGGCGCCTTGGACTGGAAGAACTGCGAGAACATCACGTCGGCATTCGGCCGTGGGTTGATGTTGCCGAAGGTCAGCGGATGCTTCATCCAGTGGTTGGACCAGTAACCATCGCTGGGCAGGCGATTGACGTCGAGCTTGAGGCCGGCCTGTTTCGCCGACTGCTGCAACAGCACGGCGATGTCCACCGACGAGGTGGCGGCGGGCGAAGCGGCGAGCGGCATGGTGATGCTTTCCATGCCGGCTTTTTTCAGCAGAAAGCGCGCTTTCTCAGGGTCGTATACGGTCTGCGGCAGGTCGGCGTTGTAATAGCGCGAACCGGGCGCAATCGGATGATCGTTGCCGACCACGGCGAACCCGCGGAACACCGCAGACTTGACCTGTTCGCGGTCGAGCAGGCATTTCATGGCCTGGGTGAACTCGGGGCTTTTGCCCGGCATCTGGTCCTGACGGATGATCAGGTTGGTGTAGTTGCCCGAGGGCGAATCGACGTACCGGTGCCCGGCGCTGGCCTTGATCCGGGTGGTGGAGCGCGGGTCGACCTGGTTGATCGCATGCACGTCGCCCGACAGCAACGCGTTGACCCGCGACGGTTCATCGCTGATGGCGATGACTTCGATCTCGTCCAGGTACGGCAGGCCGGGTTTCCAGTAGTTGGGATTGCGCACCGCCACCGAACGCACACCGGGTTTGAATTCCTTGACCTTGAACGGCCCGGTGCCGATGCCCTGGCTGAAGTCGGTGGTGCCTTCGGGCACGATCAGCAAGTGCGACACGGCGAGAATAGAGGGCAACTCGGCATTCGGCGCGCCGAGGCGAATCTGTACCTCGTTGGGACCGCTGGCCTTGATCTCCTCGAACTGCGCCACCAGCGCCATGACTTTGGAGCCGATCGCCGGGTCCTTGTGGCGGTTCAGGGAATACACCACGTCGGCGGCGGTGAGCGGCTTGCCGTTGTGGAAGGTCACCTCCTTGCGCAGGGTGATGGTCCACAGCGTGGCGTCGGTATTGTCGATGCGTTCGGCCAGTTCCAGTTGCGGCACCATGTGCACGTCGAAACGGGTCAGGCCGTTGTAGAACATGTACTGGCGCACGTAGTCGGTAGACAGGGCACCCTTGGCCGGGTCGAGGGTATCGGCGGTGGAACTGGCCACACTGGCCACGCGAATTTTTCCGCCGGGCTTGCCCTTGCCGGCCACCGGCGCGTCATCGGCCCACAGCTTGCCGGCGGCGCCGAACAGGCTGCCCGCGCCCGCCGCCGCCACACCGGCGACGCCAAGCATCTGCAGGGCGTTGCGGCGCGACATGCCGCGGTTGAGGCTTTCAAATACCCGCAGGCTTTCTGCACCGGAGATGAGTTCGGGTGTGTTTTTGTTATCAGTCATGGCAAGGCTACCTGTCGAAGATCAAAAGATTCGAGTGCTCACGGATATCCGGAGCGTCCTGGAAACGCAAACGACGGTGAGTCAACGGCGACGGTTCAATGCAAGTAATCCTGGAAGCGGTAATAGGCGCCCACGAACGGCAGGAACCAGGGTGTGCCGAAGTGTCCGGGGATGGCCGGCCACTCCAGTTCGCGCCACGGGTTGGCCGCCGCATTGCCGGCCATTACCTCGGCCATGACCTGGCCCATGTGCACCGACATCTGCACGCCATGGCCGCTGTAGCCCATGGAGTGAAACACGCCGCCATGCTGGCCGGCGCGTGGCAGGCGGTCGGAGGTCATGTCCACCAGGCCGCCCCAGCAGTAATCGATCTTCACCTGCGCCAGTTGCGGGAACATGTTTACCATCGCCGTTTGCAGCACCTTGCCGCTCTTGGCGTCGGACACACTGTTGGACATGGCAAACCGCGCACGCCCGCCGAACAGCAGGCGGTTGTCCGGGGTCAGTCGGAAGTAATTGCCGATCATGCGGCTGGTGACATAGGCACGGTGCTGCGGCAACAGCTGGTCGATCAGCGCCTGGGGCAAGACCTCGGTGACGATCACAAAGCTGCCCACCGGCACAATGCGTCGGCGATACCAGCCGAGGCCGCCGTGCTGGCAGGCGCCGCTGGCCAGCAGCACCTGGCCGGCATGCAGCGAGCCCTTGGCGGTGTTGACCTGATAGCCACCGGCTTGTGCCTTCCAGTCGTTGACCAGGGTGTGCTCGTGAATCAGCGCGCCACGTCGCGCGGCGGCTTCGGCCAGGCCGACACCGAAGCGCCCGATGTGCATCTGCACGCCATTGCGTTGCAGCAGGCCGCCGTGAAACTGCGCCGAATTGACTTCAGCACGGGCCTGCCCGGCGTCGAGCAATTGCACATCGGCGTCCACCTCGCGACGAATCAGCTCGCAGGTGCGTGCCAGCCCCTCGTAATGCAGGGGCTTGGCCGCCAGCTTGAGCTTGCCGTTGCGCACCAGGTCGCAGGCGATCTGCTCCTGCGCCACCAGCGACACCACCGTGTGCACCGCGCTTTCATAGGCCTGGTAATAGGCCCGCGCGCGGTCCGCCCCGAGGCTGGCGTGCAGCCCGGCGTAGTCCTGGGCCACGCCAGTGTTGCATTGCCCGCCATTGCGCCCCGACGCTTCGCCGACCACCCGCCCGGCATCCAGCACCACCACGCTGGCGCCGCGCATGGCCAGTGCACGGGCAGCCGACAGCCCGGTAAACCCGCCACCGACCACCGCCACATCGACCTGCCGAGGCAGGTCGCCCGACTGTGCGCCGGTAAAGGCCGGTGCGGTGTCGAGCCAATAGGATTCACTGCCCATGTCTAACCTCGCGTGCTGTGGACGTTCGTTTTACAAACCCACCAGGCCTGGCAACCCACCGATATCGCTAATCTGCTGGTAACCATAAGCGGCATTGGCCGGCACTTCATGCCCACGGGCAACGAAGGCCTTGTGCTTGATCTTCATGTCATGGGCCGGCATCAGGTCGTAGCGGAAGCTGGATGACACATGCAAGATGTCTTCCGGACCGCAGCCCAGGTTGTCGAGCATGAACTCGAACGCGCGCAGGCGTGGTTTGTAGGCCTGGGCCTGTTGGGCGGTGAACACTTTGTGGAAAGGCGCGCCGAGCTTGTCGACGTTGGACATGATCTGACTGTCCATGGCATTGGAGAAAATCACCAGGGGAATCTTGTCGGCGATCTTCGACAGGCCGGCCGGCACATCGGCATGGGGACCCCAGGTCGGCACGGCGTCGTAATACAGCTGGCCTTCTTCGCGATACTCAATGCCCCAACGCTTGCAGGTACGGGCCAGGGCGGTCTTGAGCACTTCATCGTAGGGCCGCCAGTCACCCATCACCTGGTCGAGGCGGTAGGCGGTGAAGTCCTTGACGAACTGTTCCATCTGCTCGGCCGTGACGCGGTCGGCAAACAGCTCGCGGGTCAGGGTGCCCATCTGGAAGTTGGTCAGCGTACCGTAGCAGTCGAACGTAATGAATTTGGGACGAAGAAAGCTCATGGCGTGTGGTCCTGGAGTCAATGGAATGTGGCCAAGCGTTCGCGGCTCTGGCGGCGCGTCAGCCCTGTGCAACACAGCTTCATTACAACACTGTGAAATCAGCAGATGGCGTCAAAAACGCCCGCACCTCAATACAAAGCACCGTTTTTAGCGCCAGCGCCAGCAGAGTTTGCGGCGCGCACAAGCCTTGGGCAAAGCCCGTATTCATGCGCCTTAATGGGCCTTTTACGGCATGAAGGCTCAAGAATGGGGCTGGCGAGCGGCAGAAAGTGTGGTGGACCGCCGTGGTTTATGTTGCGCGCTGGCGCAGCCATAAACAGCCCTCCGTGCGGCAACGCATTTGCTGCTGAGCGCCGCCTCCAATTTAGTAGTAACTATGGTGGTGCGACCCTCCTGCATCGCAAATCTGCCGAATACTGCGCACCCTCTTGCCAGCCCTGAAAACAGGTGGGATACAGGCATTCCAATGATGCTCCCCCTTTTGCTCAACGGAGGCCCGCCATGGCAGCCCAGCCCCACACTGATTACCTCTATCGCTCGATGACGGTGGCCGACTTGCCGGCCGCCCATGCCCTGTCGGTGCAACTCAAATGGCCCCACCGCCAGGAAGACTGGGCGATGTTGCAGCGCGTCAGTGACGGCTTTGTAGTACTCGACGGCGAACGCCTGATCGGCACCGCATTCGCCTGCCCTCAGGGCGACTACGCCACCATCGGCCTGGTGATTGTCAGCGACGACTATCAGGGCCGGGGCATTGGCCGACGTTTGATGGAGCTGGCGCTGAAAGCCTGTGACGCGCGCACGCCGTTGCTCAACGCCACCGTGGCCGGCGCGCCGCTGTATGCCAGCCAGGGTTTTGTCGAGTTCGGCCATATACAACAGCACCAAGGCAATGTGCAGGTGCCCGAGCAGACCGCGCTGGCCGAGGGGGAACACTGTCGCCCGTTGACGGCCGATGATCACGCCGCCGTGATTGCCCTGGCCAACGCCGGCAGCGGCCTGGACCGCCGTGAAATCCTGCGCGACCTGCAGGTGGAACACGCCGTGGGCATCGAGCGCGACGGCCAGTTGCGCGGCTTTGCGCTGCTGCGCCCGTTCGGCCGTGGGCGCTGCCTCGGCCCGGTGGTGGCCGAAACCTTCGAACAGGCCAAACACCTGATCACCACGTTGCTGGAGCAGGTGCCGGACGCCTTCGTGCGTATCGACATCCCCGCCGAGTGCGGCCTCGGCGACTGGCTCGAACAGGCCGGTCTCAAGTGCGTCGACACCGTCGCGCGCATGGCCAAGGGCACACCGCCCCAGGCCGGCGGCGGCGTCCACCTGTTTGCCCTGATCACCCAAGCGGTCGGTTGATTCTTTTCTGGAGCCTTGCCCATGTCCTCTCCCCGTATTCTGATGCTGGCCCGTGCCGACGGCAGCGCCGTTGGCACCCCCTTTCGCCACGCGGCCCTGAACGCCCTCGACCCGTTCGGCGACGCCCGCCAGATCGCCTGGTTGAGCGAAGACGGCATGTCGGCCGGGCGCGTCGCGTTCAGCGGCGAAGCTGTGATCGACGATTTCCCCTACAGCGAAACGCTGGTGGTACAAGCCGGTTCCGTGCTGCTGCACAGCGCCGAGCAGACCCTGGAACTGGGCGTCGGCGACAGCGCCGTGATCGGCCGGGGCACGCGCCTCACCCTGCAAGCGAGCCCCGGCAGCTGGTGGGCCTTCTGCGCGCTGAACCTGACCGATGCGCCGCTGCGTCCCGGCCTTACCTGGCTCGATCCACGCACCCCGCTCAACCCGTCTGCCGCACCCGACGCGCAGATTTTGATTGGCCCGGCGCCGCAATGCCGCGCGAACAACCTGTTCGACGATGAAAGCACCGAGCTGCGCGTGGGCATCTGGGACTCCACGCCCTATGCCCGTCACGGCCGCCCGCACAAGCTGCATGAATTGATGTACCTGATCGAAGGCAGCATGACGTTGCAGGACGCCGAGGGCGTGGACACGACGGTCAACCCCGGCGACACCGTGTTCGTCGCCAAAGGCGCGCCCTGCGCCTGGCGCGGCTCGGTGTATGTGCGCAAGATTTACACGGTGAAATAAGCTGTTATCGCTCCAGGGAGCCCGTTGAATGACTACACACTCTTCGAACCGTTACAGCGTCGATGCGCACACGGCGGACAAGTTCTATATCGATGGCCGCTGGGTGGCGCCGGCCGTTCCGGCGAGCCTGGCGGTGATCAACCCGGCCACCGAAGAGGTGGCCGCGCAGGTCGCGCGCGGCTCCAGCGAAGATGTCGACCGTGCCGTCGCTGCGGCGCGTGCGGCGTTTCCCGGCTGGTCGGCCACCCCCCCGGCGGCGCGCGCTGGGGTGCTGGGGAAAATCCATGAACTGATTCTGGAGCGCAAAGAGCAACTGGCCCAGGCGCTGTCCCTGGAAATGGGCGCGGCCATCGGTTTTGCCCGCGCCATGCAGGTGCCGCTGGCGGCCGAACATGTGCGGGTGGCGCGTGATTTGTTGACGAGCTACCGCTTTCACACGCTCGAAGGCAGCACCGCCATCGAACGCGAAGCCATCGGCGTGTGCGGGCTGATCACGCCGTGGAACTGGCCGCTGTACCAGATCACCGCCAAGGTCGCGCCGGCGATTGCCGCCGGCTGCACCGTGGTACTCAAACCCAGCGAATTGTCGCCGCTGAGCGCGCTGCTGTTCGCTCAACTGGTGCACGACGCCGGCCTGCCGCCGGGGGTGTTCAACCTGGTCAACGGCAGCGGTCACGAGGTGGGCGCGGCGATGGCGGCACACCCTGACATCGACATGATTTCCATCACTGGCTCCAACCGCGCCGGCGCCCTGGTGGCGCAGGCCGCCGCGCCGACGGTCAAGCGCGTGACCCAGGAACTGGGCGGCAAGTCACCGAACGTGCTGCTGCCCGATGCGGACTTTGCCAACGTGGTGCCGCTGGGGGTGATGTCGGCGTTTCGCAACGTGGGCCAGTCGTGCAGCGCGCCAACGCGGATGATCGTGCCGAGGGCGCGGTTGGCCGAGGTCGAAGCGCTGGCGGCAGCCACAGCCAACGCGATCATTGTGGGTGACCCGTCAGCGGAGGAGACAGTGCTGGGACCGATTGCCAATCAGGCGCAGTTCGAGCGCGTGCAAGTGATGATCGAGGCCGGCATCGACGAAGGGGCGAAACTGGTGTGCGGCGGTCCGGGACGTGTGGCGGGTTTTGACTACGGCTTTTACACGCGGCCGACGGTGTTCTCCGAGGTGGAGAACCGCATGCGTATCGCCCAGGAGGAAATTTTCGGGCCGGTGCTTTGTATCATTGCGTATGACACGGTGGACGAGGCCGTGGCCATTGCCAATGACACGGTGTATGGGCTGGGCGCGCATGTGCAGGGGCAGGACCTGCAGGCTGCCCGGGCAGTGGCATCGCGTATTCGGGCGGGGCAGGTGCATCTGAATCATCCCGCGTGGGATCCGATGGCCCCGTTTGGGGGGTATAAGCGGTCGGGCAATGGGCGGGAGTATGGGGTGGTGGGGTTCGAGGAGTATCTGGAGATTAAGGCGATTGTTGGGTTTGGTAGTTAAGGATGGGCCATCCTTGGCCCAGCGCGGCTAACCCGGCGTCCTGCCGGGTTAGCAACGGATTCAAGCCTGCGTTCGGCCAGCGCGGTTGACGGGGCGCCTGAGATCAAGATCAAAAGCAGATCAACAACAGGGCAAAAGCAGGATCTGGTCGATTCGCTTTTTTGTGGGAGCTGGCTTGCCTGCAATGCAGACACCTCAATCCTTCAGGCAGACCTAGGCGATGCCTTCGCAGGCAAGCCAGCTTTTATCAAACACAAAATAAAGTTTTGATTTAAAACATGAAACTTCAGGAAGCCACATTCCTGTGGCGAGCAGGCTTGTCCTGCGGTGGGCTGCGCAGCAGTCCCAAAACCATGCTCCGAGCAGTTTCAGGTGCGCCGCATGTTCCTTGATTGGGGGCGCTTCGCACCCCAACGCGGGGCAAGCCCCAATGCCGTTCAGTTAAGCGCAGATTCCCTGTGGCGAGCAGGCTTGTCCTGCGTTGGGCTGCGCAGCAGCCCCAAAACCAGGCGCTGAGCCGTATCAGGTACACCGCGTTTTGCTGGATTGGGGGCGCTTCGCACCCCAACGCGGGGCAAGCCCGCTCGCCACATAAGCCCACATATTTTCCTTAACTGAACGGCATTAGGGCAAGCCCGCTCGCCACAGAGGCTCTAGTTTGCTGCGCGACAGCGCTCAGTCGAAGGCTTGGCGCTGCTTCCCGCATTTGATCGCGCTCCCCTCATACCGGTGGGTTCTAAGGGTGGGCGGCTTTTGTAACATCATCCAGCACGCGCTCGGCCAGCAAGCGCGACACTTCAATCAGTTGTGCAATACCCAATGCGCATTCGCGCCGTGTGCTTTCCAGCTCAAAGGCAAAGTCGCAGGCCAGGGCGTGGGCGCAGGCCAGTGATTCGCTGAGGTTGACCAACAGGTCCTGGGTGGGGATGCCGTCCTTGACGGAGAACAGCACGCTGGAAGCGCAATCGCGTGGGGGACTTGGGGTGGGTTTGATCATTGTGAAGCTCCGGAGAAGTATTGAAGGAGCTGCCACTGATCGCCGCGACGCGATGGAAGGTGGCAGCTGTACGCAGGTTCGCGGACCGACTCTCCAGAACATCGGCATACCCGAAGGTATCCCGCGCACAGCTGCCATAACGCCGCACAGTAGACGATAAAAAAGCGCCAACTGAAAGGAGCCGATGACGCTTTTGCGTCTGAAGAAATACGGGCCGCGACGCCCGACCGCTGAATGCGCAGCGGTATACGGAGACTAGAGATCGAGTGTCCTAGGGACAACCTCAAATCCGTGTGGGACGTTTCCGTTTTTTACCAACACCTGAATTCAAAATGTGCAGTGGGTCAGCTAGAAATAAGTTAACTGACACACCGCATTCGCGAGCAAGCCCCCTCCCACAGTTTGTACAGTGCTCGGCAAAAAAATGGTCGACTCGCTCCGGCCAGCGTGGTCGACACGGACGCCTGAAATTCAGATCAGCAGTGTGATATCTATCGACAGATGGAGATCCAAATGTGGGAGGGGGCTTGCTCCCGATAGCAGTGGGTCAGCTATCCATAAGCTGACTGACACTCAGCCATCGCGAGCAAGCCCCCTCCCACACTTTGAACAGCGCCAGGCAGGAAAACCTCGGTCGGCTCTAAGGTCGCCGCGCTCTTGATCTGGGGCGCTGTAAAAGCGGAACCGCCATTAGCCGTTACCGAAGCAACGGCGATACCCACCCCAAAAAAACCTCAAAAGTCCGCCACCTTTCCCCAAGCCGAAGACTTGAACCGATCCGGATGATAAGGCTGCGGATCCACAATCGGCTGTGCCCCACTCACAATATCCGCAATCAAATGCCCCGCCCCCGGACCAATCCCGAACCCATGTCCGCTGAACCCCGCCGCCAATACCAATCCTGGCAAGCTGGCCATCTCGCCAATCCCGGGCACCCCGTCAGGCGTACTGTCCACATACCCCGCCCAAGCCGCGGTCACCGTAGACTCTTTAAAGGCCGGCATCAGTTGCGCAGCCCGCGCATAAGTCAACTTCACCGCCGCCGCATCCGGCGTCGGGTCCAGAATCCGCATCTTCTCC
This sequence comes from Pseudomonas trivialis, assembly GCF_001439805.1. Lineage (GTDB taxonomy): Bacteria > Pseudomonadota > Gammaproteobacteria > Pseudomonadales > Pseudomonadaceae > Aquipseudomonas > Aquipseudomonas trivialis. Next base: position 114,103 of record NZ_JYLK01000012.1, read on the forward strand.
ATCGGCGTCGGCTCATCGAGACGCCAGCGCTTCCAGCTCTCATGCCCTGCCCGCGCGCCCTCGAACCCGCCCACCGCCAGATTGCGCCAGCGACGTTGAAACATCGGTAAAAACTGCGGCGCAAAGCTGAGCAACTGCGGCGTCGGGTCAACCCGCCCGCGCCCGCTGATGGCCAGCGTATAGCTGCCATCAAAGCGACGTGTCATCGAGGCCTGGGAGGTGTGCAGCGCACTTGGCAGGTCCTGATTGGGCGGCGACACACGAAGCACCGTTTGCCGAATGGTCGCCTGGGGAAAACGAATGCCGTACTGACGGCAGAACGACGACGCCCAGGCACCGGCGGCGAGTACCGCGAGACGGGTGCGGATGGTGCCCTTCTCGGTCACTACTCCCGACAGTCGCCCGCCTTCGGTCTCCAGCCCGCGCACGGCGCAGCCCTGATGCACCGTGCTGCCCAGCGCCATGATCGCGCGCGCGACCGCAGGCGCTGCGCGAGATGGGTCGGCGATGCCGTCGGTGGGCGCGTAGACCCCGCCCTTCCACTGTTTGCCGGTGGCCCGACCCCGTTCAGCGGCTTGCTGCGCGGTGAGCATATGGGTCTCGACGTTAACCGAACGGGCAAATTCGCCCCAGCGCGCCCAGCCGTCGATTTCCTTTTCGTCATTGCTCAGGTAAAGCAGGCCGCAGCGGGTGAAGCCGGTCTGCTCGCCGGTTTCGGCGGCGAACTGCGACCACAGTTCCAGGCTCTTGGTGGCCATCGGCAGCTCGCGCGCATCGCGATTCTGCTGGCGGCACCAGCCCCAGTTGCGGCTCGATTGTTCAGCGCCGATACGGCCCTTTTCCACCAGGGCGACGTTCATCCCGCGTTTGGCCAGGTAATAAGCAGTAAAGGCACCGATAATGCCGCCGCCGATCACGACCACGTCGGCGTCCGTCGGCAGGTCAGGCGAGGTTTCTACAGGAATCAGGGGAGCTGGCATGGGCGGGTTTCCGTCAAGGTCGGTCGTGGGGGCTCTGGCATCGCGGCAGCATGGATTTATTACACCACCATGAAGCCATGCATAAACGGCGAAAAATACCGGCTGACTGACACAAACCACCGTTTAACAGGCCCGCCCCGGCAGACTTTACCGATGAAGCGAATGAAGGTTTGCGTAACGCTGTAAGGCGGCCGCGCCTATTAGCTGGTAAAGTGCGCACCGTTATTTATCAAGAGGAATGTTTCATGGCCACTAACCGCTCCCAGCGTCTGCGCAAAAAACTGTGTGTGGACGAGTTCCAGGAATTGGGTTTCGAACTGAACCTGGAATTCAAGAAAGACCTGGCTGACGATGCAATCGATGCATTTCTCGACGCGTTCCTCAAAGAAGCCATGGAAGCCAACGGCCTGGGCTACGTCGGCGGTGACGACTACGGTCTGGTCTGCCTGCAGAAGCGTGGCTCGGTCAGCGAAGAGCAGCGCGCCAAGGTTGAAGCCTGGCTCAAATCCCGCGATGAACTGACCAAAGCTGAAGTCAGCCCATTGCTGGACGTCTGGTACCCGGAAAAGCCGATCAATCCGGTTGCCTGATTGTCCTCAGGGCCATCCTTGTGATGGCCCTGTTTGTTTACGCGAGCCCCTTCTCTGGTGCTCCGCGCCCACGACACTTTGGTCGCCGGGCAACCGCTCAAAATCACTCGATCAATGAACGCGCTGCCGACTCTGTGGTGAAAGCAACGCCGTGCCTGTAAAAAAACGCCGATTTCCAGCTATCGTTCAGCTACAAGTGGCGCGACCTTGGGGCATAATGCCGACACTTTCATGACCACTGAGGGATTTTCTTACGTTCCCCTCGCCTTTTTCACCCTCCTCAGCAGCAGGGTTCTATTTTTTATGATCAAATCTTTGCGTCCATTGTTACTCGCCGGTCTGCTCCTGCCACTGGCCTTTTCCGCCACCGCCGCCCCCGTCAACAACAGCCTGCCGCCCAATGTCGCGCAGGCCCTGCAGAAAGCCAAGCTGCAAAATACCGCCCTGTCTCTGGTGATGATTCCGCTCAACGGTCCGGGCACGCCGACTGTATTCAACGCCGACGTCTCGGTGAACCCCGCTTCCACCATGAAGCTGGTCACCACCTACGCGGCCCTGGAAATGCTGGGCCCCAACCATCAGTGGAAAACCGAGTTCTATACCGACGGCACCCTCAGCGGGGGCGTGTTGCATGGCAACCTGTACCTCAAGGGCGGCGGCGACCCCAAGCTGAACATGGAAAAACTCTGGCTGCTGATGCGCGACCTGCGGGCCAATGGCGTGCAGCAGGTCACCGGTGACCTGGTGCTGGACCGCAGTTTCTTCAATCAACCGCTGCTGCCCGAGTTCAATGACGACGGCAACGACGAGAACAAACCGTTCCTGGTCAAGCCCGACGCGCTGCTGGTCAACCTCAAGGCTCTGCGCTTTGTCACGCGTAACGATGGGGGGCGGGTGATCGTCTCGGTCGAGCCGCCGATTGCCACCATCCGCATCGACAATCAGGTCAAGGTCTCCAACGCCAGGCAGTGCACCGGCGATGTGCGCTACAACCCGGTCACCGCCGCCGATGGCAGCGTCACCGTGACCGTCAGCGGCCAGTTGGCCGAGGGCTGCAGCTCGCAGACCTACCTGTCGCTGCTCGACCACGCCACCTACACCGCCGGCGCCGTGCGCGCCATCTGGAAAGAGTTGGGCGGCAGCATCCAGGGCCGTGACCTCCAGGCGCCGGTGCCCAAGAGCGCCAAGGTACTGGCTCGCGCGTTCTCGCCGGACCTGGCGGAAATCATCCGCGACATCAACAAATACAGTAACAACACCATGGCCCAGCAGTTGTTCCTGAGCCTGGGCGCGCAATTTCGCAACGACGCCGACGGCGACGATGCCAAGGCCGCGCAGCGTGTGGTGCGCCAGTGGCTGGCGAAGAAAGGCATCACCGCGCCACACCTGGTGATGGAAAACGGTTCCGGCCTGTCCCGCGCCGAACGCGTCAGCGCCCGCGAAATGGCCGCCATGTTGCAGGCCGCATGGAAAAGCCCGTACGCCGCCGAATACATCAGCTCCCTGCCGATTGCCGGCACCGACGGCACCATGCGTAAACGCCTGAAGACCACCGCCATGCGCGGCGAAGCCCACGTCAAGACCGGCACACTGAACACCGTTCGCGCGATTGCCGGGTTCAGCCGCGACAACAACGGCTACACCTGGGCGGTGGTGGCGATCCTCAACGATTCGAAGCCGTGGGGTGCCTCGTCGGTACTGGACCAGGTGCTTCTGGACCTGTATCGCCAGCCTAAAGTGATGGCGGCAGCGCCGGTGCTCTAAATGTGGGAGGGGGCTCGCTCCCGATGGCGGTGTGACAGTCAGTCCAGGTATTGACTGATTCACCGCTATCGGGAGCAAGCCCCCTCCCACCTTGGTTTTTGTGTCTGCCTTCAGGCCGGTAGTTTCTCCGGCGTGACACGGTCACGGCCGGCCTGTTTGGCCAGGTACACCGCCGAATCGGCGCGCAGCAGCAAGCCGTCGATGCCCTCATCGACACGCCAACTGGCCACGCCGAAACTGGCGGTCACCGTACCGACGGTATCCATCGGTACGCTGCGCAACGATTCCCACAGTTCCATCGCCAGGCGGCAGGCCTGTTGGCCGTCGGTGCCGGGGCACAACACCATGAACTCTTCGCCCCCCAGGCGGCAGAACACATCGGTGCGGCGCAGGCGCTGGCCGATGCGCTTGCACAGTTCCTGCAGCACGCCGTCACCCACGGCATGGCCATAGCGGTCATTGATGCGCTTGAAGTGGTCGATATCGAGCATGATCACCGACAACGCCCCCGACGTACGCCTGACGCGCACCATCTCGGCCTTGAGGCGGTCCTGGAAGTAACGACGGTTGTGGATGCCGGTCAGGGAATCGGTGATGGACAACGCACGCAGTTCTTCTTCCACCCGTTTCAGATCGGAAATATCCGACACATAACCGTGCCACAGCGTGCCGCCTCCGGGTAACTCCTCCGGCGTGGCCTCGCCACGAATCCAGCGCAACCCGCGCTGCGGCAAGATCACCCGATACTCTTCACGCCAATGGCTCAACTGCACGGCCGACGAGCGAATCGAGGCGCGTATGCGTTCGACGTCCAGCGGATGGATACGCTCGAAGACCTTTTCCGCGTCCTGCTGCAGTACTCCTACCTCGATTTCATAGATATCGCGCATGCCGTCGCTGGCATAAATGAAGCGCCACTCACCCCGGGGCTTGAGGGTGAACTGGAAAATCCCGCCGGGCACGTGGGCGCTGAGTTTTTTCAGCAGGCGATCGCGTGCAGCCAGCGCCTCGTAGGCGCGCTTTTGCTCGGTCACGTCGAGGTAGATCGCCAGGTGCCCCACCCACAGGCCATGGTCATCGAGCAACGCGGTGCCAAGCATATTCACAATCAACTGGCTGCCATCTTCGCGGACCAGCGTCCATTCGCGCGCCTCGTGCAGGCTGTCCGGGCTCTGCACCAGCATGGCCTGGCTCGGCGGGATACGCTTGCCCAGCAGCAGGCTCACGCTCGCGGCACTGGCTTGCAGCTCCGACGCCAGGTGCAGGCTTTCGAGGGTGGCGCGCCCGACCACTTCGGCGGCCTTGAAGCCGAGCATTTGTTCAGCACCGGCGTTGAAGGTATTGATCACACCGCGCAGGTCGGTGGCGATGATGGCGACTTGAGTGGCGGCATTCAGCACGCTGCGCAGCTGGCTGTGGGCGCCGCGCAGTTCCTGCTCGCGCACGCGCAGTTGCACGGTGCGCTGCTCCACCAGTTTCAGCGCGCGCTGGCGCTGGCTGACCAATACGTAGAGCAAGGCGGCAACCAACAGGCTGAGCATCCCGCCCATGCTCAGGATGCTGGCCAGCGAAGAGCGGCTGGACCGGTCGAATACCTCGCTGGGACGCAGGGTCAGGGCGTAGACATGATCGCCCAGGGTCAAGCGGCGGGTAACGGTGAGGTCCCTGTCGCTCGGCGTGTTGCCGGACTCATACAGCATGCGTTGCTGCAGGTCGGAGGTGTCGACGATCTGCGTCACCAGATTATCGCGGTCGGGCCTGGGCAGGCCGTCGGCCACCAGCTGCCGCAGGCTGATCACAGCCATCACAAAGCCGAACGGCTCTGCTCCTGTCCGGGAAGCGACCGGCGCAACCAGCAGCACGCCCATCGCGTAGGCTGGCTCCACGCCCACCAGTTGCATGGGTTGGGACACTGCCAGCTTGCCGCTTTTCTGCGCCCGTTCAAGGGTCGAGCGCCGCAGGGGCTGGGCCAACAGGTCAAACCCCATGGGCGAGCCGAGCTGGCTCTGGGTCTGGTTGTACAGCACCGGCACGTATTCATCACGTTCAGCCGCCAGAGCCAGTTCGCCGACCGCATTGAGTTCACGGATGGCGAACGGCGTACCGAGCGCGCGCGAGATGTCCTGTTCAAACCGGCTGCGCTGCTCGCGCAAAACGCGAGGCGCCCACGCATAGGCGCGCGCGTGCAGCAGCAAGGGCTGGGCAAAACCGTCGAATTCTGCGCGGGTCACGTCTCGGGAATTGATGAAGAAACGTTGCAGGCTGCCCAGGCGTTGCTCCTGGTCCTCGAAGCGTTCCTGCAGGCGACTGAAGCGCTCGCTGACCAGCAATTGGAAGCGTTGGCGCACCTGCTGCCGATTGAGGTCGCAAGCGGCCCAGGCCACCACGAAGGTCAAGGCAATCCCTGCCAGGAACACCACCGACGCCACCAGCCAGGCGGATGCCTGCTCACTGATAAAGCCTAGTATTTTCGGGCGGACGGCTTGCAACGGCATGGACAACACTCAAGACGCCAACGTGCGGGGGTGTCACGTTGGCCAGGCCTTAGTTATAGCCATAGGCCCGGGGTTTGACCAGCCTCAAACCACGGCAGGCGCAAGTAAGCTTGCGCCTGCCGTGGACACGCATCAATCAACGTGCGGTGATTTTCCAGGCGCGGTGGATCTTGGCGTTGCGCGCAAAATCCGGGTCGAGGGTCTTGTCGCTGATGTCCTCGACGGCGTAGCGCTCGCTGAGGTTGTCCTCGAGCACGAACTTGCGGAAGTTGTTCGAAAAATACAGCACGCCGCCCGGTGCCAGGCGCGCCATGGCCAGGTCGAGCAACTGCACGTGGTCGCGCTGTACGTCGAAGATGCCTTCCATGCGCTTGGAGTTGGAGAAGGTCGGCGGGTCGATGAAGATCAGGTCGAACTCATCGCGGCTCGCCTCCAGCCACGCCATCACATCGCCCTGCTCCAGGCGGTTCTTGTCGGAGAAGCCATTGAGCGAGAAGTTGCGACGCGCCCAGTCCAGGTAGGTCTTGGACAGGTCGACGCTGGTGGTGCTGCGCGCGCCACCCTTGGCGGCGTGCACGCTGGCGGTGGCGGTGTAGCAATACAGATTGAGAAAGCGCTTGCCGGCCGCTTCCTTCTGAATGCGCATGCGCATCGGACGGTGGTCGAGGAACAGGCCGGTGTCCAGGTAATCGGTGAGGTTGACCAGCAGCTTCACGCCGCCTTCGCTGACCTCGGTGAACTTGCCCTGGGCGCTCTGGCGCTCGTACTGCCTGGTGCCGCTCTGGCGCTCGCGACGCTTGACCACCACGCGGCTCTTGTCGATGTTGAGCGCCTGGGGAATCGCGGCCAGGGCATCGAACATGCGTGCCGAGGCTTTTTCCGGGTCGATGGACTTGGGCGCGGCGTATTCCTGCACATGGACCCAGTCGTGGTACAGGTCGATGGCCATGGAGTATTCCGGCATATCGGCGTCGTACACGCGGTAGCAATCCACGCCTTCACGCTTGGCCCACTTGCCCAGCAACTTGAGGTTCTTTTGCAGGCGGTTGGCGAACATCTGCCCGCCTTCGCTCAGGCGTGCCTGCTCGACGACCGGGGCCGGGGCCGGTTTGATCGGGTTGCCGTTCTTATTGTACTGGCGCTCCTGCGGCTCGACCGGGGCCTGGTCGTAAGCGGCCTGCTCGCGCTCGGCCTGACGCTGCTCCGGGGTGCGCCGCTCGCCGGTGACGAACTGATCCGGGTTGACCTTGATCAGCAGCAGCTTGCACGGCAGTGCGCCGTTCCAGAACGAATACTGTTTGTGGCTGCGGATGCCCATGCGCTTGCCCAGGTCCGGCGCGCCGGTGAATACCGCCGCTTCCCAGCCCATGCAGGCCTGACGCAGACGCTCGCCAAGGTTCTGGTAGAGGTACAACAGGCTGGCTTCGTCACCCAGGCGCTCGCCGTAGGGCGGGTTGCAGATCACCAGGCCTTTCTGGTTCTGGTCCGGACGCGGCTCGAAGGTGCCGACTTCGCCCTGATACACCTTGATCCAGTGGCTCAGGCCAGCGCGTTCGATGTTGTTGCGTGCCGGCTGGATCAGGCGCGGGTCGGCTTCGTAGCCACGCACCCACAGCGGCGGTTTGTTCATGCCGATGGCGGCACGCTCCGACGCTTCGGTGTGAAGTTTCTTCCACAGCGCCGGCACGTGGCCGAGCCAGGTGGTGAAGCCCCACAATTCGCGATTGAGGTTGGGCGCCATGTCGGCGGCAATCATCGCGCCTTCGACGAGGAAGGTGCCCACACCGCACATCGGGTCGGTCAGCGCGCCGCCCTCAGCGGCAATGCGCGGCCAGCCGGCGCGAATCAGGATGGCGGCCGCGAGGTTTTCCTTCAGCGGCGCCGCGCCCTGCTGCAGGCGATAACCGCGCTGGTGCAGGCTGTGGCCGGACAGGTCGAGGGAGAGGATGGCTTCGCCACGGTCCAGGCGCAGGTGGATACGCAGGTCCGGGTTGATCTTGTCGATGGACGGCCGTTCGCCGGTGGGGGTGCGCAGTTTGTCGACAATCGCATCCTTGACCTTCAGCGCGCCGAAGTGGGTGTTGTCGATGCCCGAGCCGTGGCCGCTGAATTCCACGGCGAGGGTGCCCTCGGGGACCATGTGCTCGGCCCATTCGATGTCGAGCACGCCGTGGTAGAGGTCTTCGGCGTCCTTCATCGGGAAGCGCTTGAGCACCAGCAGCACGCGGTTGGCCAGACGCGACCAGAGGCACAGGCGGTAGGCGGTCTCCATGTCGGCCATGCCGCGCACCGCCGAGGTGTGCTCGCGGGCTTCCTCAAGGCCAAGCCCGACGGCTTCCTCGATCAGCAGGCCTTCAAGGCCCTTGGGGCAAGTGAGGAAGAGTTCAAAACGGTCCGACATGGGGCATTCCAGGCTTTTCAGCAATAAATGAACGGGCGACGCATCGCCGGTTCGGTTTTCAATCAAGCACTTTTCTTGAAGAGTGCTCGCGTGGCACGAATGTGCCGTCCCACCCCGGCGATAGGGCCCGTGGGCCCTGAATGCAGAGGCAGATCAATAATGTTAGGCAACAAAAAGAAATATTCCGACCCTTCGTCGAATAATAACCGACTGCAACGGGCGGGCATTCTCACCTGGGGATTGCACCCATGGCCTGCGCGGGGCACATCATAGCTGGCTTTGCCGATAAAAAGGGGCGAAAAGCCATCCCAGCTTATGGCTATAGCATCCAAAACGTTACGTGCTTATGACAAAACGATCATTGAATCCATGTGACCTATTGGTTAGAACTCAACACAGGTTGGCGCCGTAACGACGCCGACACACAGGCTCGCCACGCCGGCAGCGAGCCCACCAACGGCAGAAAAACTCTGCCCGGCCCCAGACGAGGCCGAAGGATATCTAGACAGTCAACCAGTGAGGGAAACACCCTATGAGAAGACTTAAGCGTGATCCGTTGGAAAGAGCATTTTTACGCGGATATCAATATGGCGTTCATGGCAAATCCCGTGAGCTTTGCCCATTTACTCTACCGTCGGTACGCCAAGCCTGGATCAACGGCTGGCGAGAAGGACGCGGCGACAACTGGGACGGTATGACTGGCACTGCGGGCATCCACAGACTCAACGAACTTCACGCCGTCGGCTAATCAGGGCATCTAATTCCGACCTGCCACCTTTGACTATGTAACGACTTAACCACGCACGCCTGACCCAGGCGGCGGGCTTCGGCCCAAGGGCTCCTTTATGGAGCCCTTTTTATTGGATGGCAAAACCCATTGAGGCTACTAATTTTTGTGGATTGCCCTATTGCCCGCTCTGTGGCGAGCAGGCTTGTCCTGCGTTGGGTTGCGCAGCAGCCCCAAAACCGGACACTCGGTTCCAACTGAAAGAACGCAGCGTCATGACTGGGTCTGCTGCGCAGACCAGCGCGGGGCAAGCCCGCTCGCCACAATGGCATCCACCGACTCGCGAATCAGCGCCGGGCCCTTGTAGATAAAGCCGGAGTACAGCTGCACCAGGCTGGCGCCGGCGGCGATTTTTTCGGCAGCGTGCTTGCCCTCGGTAATGCCGCCCACGGCGATGATCGGCAAACGCCCGGCCAGCTCGGCCGCCAGCACCTTGACGATGTGGGTGCTCTGCTCGCGCACCGGTGCGCCCGAGAGCCCCCCTGCTTCATCCCCATGGGCCAGACCTTCGACACCTGCGCGGCTCAGGGTAGTATTGGTCGCGATCACCGCATCCATCCCCGAATCCACCAGAGCCTGGGCCACCAGCACGGTCTCTGCGTCGCTCATGTCCGGGGCAATCTTGATTGCCAGCGGCACGCGCTTGCCATGCCGCACGGCCAGGTCTTCCTGGCGCTGGCGCAGGGCTTCGAGCAATTGTTTGAGCGAATCACCGAACTGCAGGCTGCGCAGGCCCGGCGTGTTGGGGGAACTGACGTTGACGGTGACGTAGCTGGCGTGGGCGTAGACCTTGTCCAGGCAGATGAGGTAGTCATCCACCGCACGCTCGACCGGGGTGTCGAAGTTCTTGCCGATATTGATGCCCAGGATGCCCTTGTACTTCGCCGCCTGAACCCGCGACAGCAGGTGATCGACGCCCAGGTTGTTAAAGCCCATGCGGTTGATGATCGCCTCGGCTTCCGGCAGGCGGAAAATGCGCGGTTTGGGGTTGCCCGGCTGCGGCCGTGGGGTCACGGTGCCGATTTCGACAAAGCCAAAACCCAACTGGGCAAAGCCATCGATGGCGGCGCCGTTCTTGTCCAGACCGGCTGCCAGCCCGACCGGGTTGGGAAACTCGAGCCCCATCACCGACACCGGCATTTTCGCCGGCGCCTTGCAGACCAGGCCATTGAGCCCCAGACGGCCGCCGGCACCGATCAGGTCCAGGGACAGATCGTGGGAGGTTTCCGGGGAGAGTTTGAACAACAGCTGGCGGGCCAGGTTATACATGGGCGGGCTAGACTCGGATGGCGGCGAAAGGTGGCGCGATTATAGCCGGGGTAACCGCCCGCGTGCGAGGCGTGCCGCCCAATCGTCAGTGACGCAGTGCGACCAGCGCCTCATACTGGGCCCAGATTTTTTGCGCATATTGCTCGCGCAATGCATCACGCTCCGGACCCGACCCAGGTCCCGCGTTGTAGGAACCCACGGCCGTCCAGTTGTAACCGAACCGCTGGATAAATTCGGCGAGGATCGAAGCGCCCACTTCCACCGACAAACAGGGCTCGCTTAGCAACCGTTCTTCGGTAATGCCCTGTTTGAGCAAGCGCGGCAGGTGCATGCTGTTGATCTGCATCAAGCCGATATCGCGGCTGCCATCGCTGTTAGCCTTGTTCATCGCGTTCGCGCGGTATCCCGACTCCACGGCCGCGATGGCCTGCAGCAGTTCCGGTTCAATGTCGTAGCGACCGGCCACGTCTTCCCAGCAATCGGCCCAGGCCGGGCTGCTGACCAGCACCGCACTCAACACGACGCTGCTGGTCATGCGTTTAATCATGCTGCACCTGGCCACAGGCCGAGCAGAGACGCTGCTCGCGCGCGCCTTCCCACAGCGGCCTGCGCTGGACGTTCACAGGACACGTGAAACGATAGCCTTTGCCATAAATCGTCTTGATAAAGCCCTTGTCGGTCTTCAAGTGTTTGCGCAGCGCATAAATGCAGCGGGTCAGCGACTCCTCGGACACCTCTCTACGGGGCCAGGCCGACTCCAGCAAATGGTCCTTGGTCATCAACGCACCGCCGGATGCCAGCAGCAATCGCAGCACATGCCACTCTTTGGGCGGCAATTGAAGGTCCACATTCTGCCCGGTCAACCGGCCATAGCCATGCAAGGTCCACCCCGCAAACACCCATGAGGTTGTCAGCTCATCATTTGCGATGGCCATGGGCACCTCGGTATCCATTTACTGACATTGAATTTCTTGCTTCCTGAATCCACCGATACGGCAACAGCAGGACTATAAAAACCTGATCGCCGAACGGAGCTAGGAAACTGCCTATGCACTTGAGGATTTCGAGAGTCACTACGTAGGACTTTTCGCCAAGCAGAGGTCACTCAATGGCCTCGGGGCCTGCGCGCATAAAGGCACGCTGCACCCGCTCGTATTGAGCCTCAGTCAGTGGCGGCGGTCCTACGGTGCCTGCCAGCAGCTTCGGCTCGCCACCCACCGCGCGCGCCTGGATCACGAACAGGCGCACCTGGGCACCACGAACGCGGCGCGCGCCTTCGTCATCGCGGCGAAAAGTCCCAAGCCACAGGCGCCGGCCCTGAGGCACCCGCACCACCGTGCTGATCGCGATGCGGCCCACCGCCGCTGCCGAACCTGGCGTGAGCTTGCCGGCCATGGGCCGCCCATCTTCCAGGTTCAGTTGCATTTCGATCTGGCTCGCATCGGCAAAACGCGGCAGCACACTGGCTTCGGTGCGATAGCGCACCGGCTGCCACTGAGCGTCGTCTTGCGCGGATTTGGGCAGGTAAAACGTGTGGGCGTCATGGAACACCGCCGGGACGTTTTCCTGGGTAAGGATCACTGGAAACGCCACCACCCTGGCCTTGCGACGACGCTCCAGCGCGGCCAGTTGTGCCATCAGGCGGTTGTCCTCCAGAGGAGTCAGCACCTGCGTCACTGAAGGCGGGTCGTTGCCCTCTGCGGACCAGGCCATCCCCAGTTTTTCCAGTTCAGTACGGTCCACATCAACCTGCCACAAAGCCACCTCAATCGGCCGCCTGGGCGTGTCGAGTTGCGCCACCAGTGCCTCAATCACTTTCACCTGAGCCGGCTTGCCCTTGATCAGCAGGCTGTTGGAGTCGGGATAGGCGAGCACCAGCAGGCTCTTGTCGGCCATCAGATCGCGCGCACCTTGCTTGCGCTCGGCGGCCAGTACGGTCTCGATCATCGAGGCCATGCCGGGAACATTGACCTGCTCATCGCCCAGGGCGTATTGACGATCGGCCACATGGGTATTGAACACCTGCACCACGCCAAATGCCTGATCGCCGACTTGCACCTGGGTACGCTGACGATCCATCAGTTGCGCCAGGTGCAGCACCTGATCCACGTAGTTGGGCGGGCCGGACACATAAAAGGTGCGCCCGGCGCTTTCGCGCAGGGGAAAGCGTGATTCATCCAACCCCGAGCGGCGCATGAACTCACGCAGCCGGTCGACCGATATATATCGCAACGTCACTGCCGAGCTTTTCGCTTCGTTGGCGTCATACACACGCAGCACCTGGCCGTCGCTGTACCAGATCAGGCCATGCTGCTCGGCCAGGGCCTGCAAGGTGTGCTGCGTTGCGTTGAGGTCGAATACCCCCGAAACGCGCCTGCGCGAGACGTCGCGGCTGACCACCACGGGCAACCCCAGCGGCACTGACAATGCGCTGAAGACGGTATGCAGGCTTTCATCCTGCGCCCGATACGCCTCGGCCGAGACGAACGTGCTTGTGCACAGCACGGCCAGACACAGCAACCAGCGCAAGCGGGTCATGACAGGGGAATCGATCGTCACGTTGGAAGTTCCTCGCAAAGAGGCGGCCATACTGAAAGCCGGCCGGGTTTCAATCTTGATGAAAAGCTGACGGTCTGCCGCGCCTGCGGGGCCGTGGCATGTGCCTTGCTAAGCCTTGCTCACTGGTTTTTTGATTGAAAAGGCGGCATTGATGAACGATTCGGCAGGCAGCGGCCCGGCCAGAGATCCACTGGCCTGGGTCCACGGCAGTGACGCCCCGGAAAAGAGCAGCCTCGATCTCGGATTCATGGCCCTGAGCGATTGCGCCTCGCTGGTGGTCGCAGCCACCCAGGGCTTTGCCCAACCCTACGGCTTGACCCTGAACCTCAAGCGCCAGTCATCCTGGGCCAACCTGCGCGACAGGCTGGTCAGCGGTGAACTGGATGCCGCCCACAGCCTGTATGGGCTGATCTACGCGGTGCACCTGGGCATCGGCGGCGTGGCGCCCACCGACATGGCGGTGTTGATGGGCCTGAACCAGAACGGCCAGAGCATCAATCTGTCCCACGGCCTGCAGGCACAGGGGGTGACCACTCCTGAGGCACTGGACCACCACGTGCACCAAAGCCGCACAAAACTGACCTTCGCCCAGACGTTCCCCACCGGCACCCACGCCATGTGGCTGTATTACTGGCTCGCAAGCCAGGGCATTCACCCCTTGCAGGATGTCGACAGCGTGGTGGTGCCGCCGCCGCAGATGGTTGCGCACCTGCAGGCGGGGCGCATCGACGGTTTCTGTGCCGGCGAACCCTGGGCTGCAAGCGCGGTGAAGCACAATCAGGGCTTCACCCTGGCGACCAGCCAGACGATCTGGCCGAACCACCCGGAAAAAGTGCTGGGCTGCACCCAGGCGTTCGTCGATCAATACCCCAACACCGCGCGCGTACTGGTGATGGCGGTGCTCGAAGCCAGCCGTTTTATCGAACAGAGCCACGAAAACCGCCGTTCCACCGCGCAACTGCTCAGCGCCCGCGAGTACCTTGATGCCCCACTCGACTGCATCGAGCCGCGCCTGTTGGGCCACTATGACGACGGCCTGGGCAACCAGTGGCAGGACCCTCATGCCCTGCGATTTTTCGCCAATGGCGAGGTCAACCTGCCCTACCTCTGCGACGGCATGTGGTTCATGACCCAGTTCCGCCGCTGGGGTCTGTTGCGTGAAGACCCGGACTACCTTCAGGTTGCCCGCCAGGTGCAGCAACTGGACCTGTATCGCCAGGCCGCCGCCGCCGTTCACGTGTCGGCAAGCCACGAGGACACACGCAGCAGCCAGTTGATCGACGGCAAAATCTGGGACGGCTCCGACCCCGCCGCCTACGCCCGCAGTTTCCGTCTGCACGCCCTGGCGGATCACCCCAACCGCCAGGCCCGGCGCTGACAGGAGCACCACCATGTTGCGAATCCTGTTGATCAACGACACCCCGCGCAAGGTCGGGCGGCTCAAGGCGGCGCTGGTCGAGGCCGGCTTCGAGGTGATCGATGAGTCCGGCCTGACCATCGACCTGCCCGCCCGCGTCGAAACGGTACGCCCGGACGTGATCCTGATCGATACCGAGTCAGCCGGGCGCGATGTCATGGAGCAAGTGGTGCTGGTGACCCGCGACCAGCCGCGGCCGATTGTGATGTTCACCGATGAGCACGACCCGAATGTGATGCGCCAGGCGATCAAGTCCGGCGTCAGCGCCTATATCGTCGAAGGCATCCAGGCCCAGCGCCTGCAACCGATCCTTGATGTGGCCATGGCCCGCTTCGAAAGCGACCAGGCCCTGCGCGCCCAGTTGCAGGCCCGCGACCAGCAGTTGGCCGAGCGCAAGCGCATCGAACTGGCCAAGGGCATGCTGATGAAAATGAAAAGCTGCAACGAGGAAGAGGCCTACACCCTGATGCGCCGCCAGGCCATGAGCCGCCAGCAGAAACTGATCCAGGTGGCCGAGCAGATTATTGCCATGAGTGAATTGCTGGGCTGACGGTGGCAAGCCTTGTGATGGGCAGACTGGTTTTGATTGTGGTTGGGGGCTTGTTCTTCACAAGTTTAGTGTTGGCGCAGGACTTGCTAAGCATTCATCACAGGTAGCCAACGGCGGTTGCCCTTCCACGACAAAGACGTCGCACATCCGGTTTGCTTTCGCGAACCCGATGGCGGCGTTTTTTTTCGTTTTGGCCTTCTGACAAGACCCCCAACCGTTGAGGTGCGTGATGAAATCAAGCTTCTGGAAATCCGGGCACACCCCGACCCTGTTTGCCGCGTTCCTGTATTTCGACCTGAGTTTCATGGTCTGGTACCTGCTGGGCCCGCTGGCGGTGCAGATTGCCGCCGACCTGCACCTGACCACCCAACAGCGTGGCCTGGTAGTGGCAACGCCGATCCTGGCGGGCGCGGTGCTGCGCTTTCTGATGGGCATGCTGGCCGACAAGCTGTCGCCCAAGACCGCCGGGCTGATTGGCCAGGTGATCGTGATCGTCGCGTTGTTCGGCGCCTGGAAACTGGGCATTCATAGTTATGAGCAAGCCCTGCTGCTGGGCTTGTTCCTCGGCATGGCCGGCGCCTCCTTTGCCGTCGCCCTGCCCCTGGCCTCGCAGTGGTACCCCGCTGAACATCAGGGCAAGGCCATGGGCATCGCCGGAGCGGGCAACTCCGGCACGGTGTTCGCCGCGTTACTCGCGCCGGTGCTGGCCGCCGCGTTTGGCTGGAGCAATGTCTTCGGTTTTGCGCTGATTCCGTTGGTGCTCACGCTGATCGTGTTCGCCTGGCTGGCGCGCAACGCCCCGCAGCGCCCGAAAGCCAAAGCCATGGCCGACTACTTCAAGGCCCTGGGCGACCGTGACAGCTGGTGGTTCATGTTTTTCTACAGCGTGACCTTCGGCGGTTTCATCGGCCTGGCCAGCGCCCTGCCCGGCTACTTCAACGACCAGTACGCGCTGAGCCCGGTGACCGCCGGCTACTACACCGCCGCCTGCGTGTTCGGCGGCAGCCTGATGCGTCCGTTGGGCGGCGCGCTGGCGGATCGTTTCGGCGGCATCCGCACGCTGCTGGGCATGTACGGCGTGGCGGCAATATGCATAGCGGCGGTGGGCTTCAACCTGCCTAGTTCCTACGCCGCCTTGGCACTGTTCGTGTGCACCATGCTCGGGCTGGGTGCGGGCAACGGTGCAGTCTTCCAACTGGTGCCCCAGCGTTTTCGCAGCGAAATCGGCGTGATGACCGGCCTGATCGGCATGGCCGGCGGCATCGGTGGTTTCGCCCTCGCCGCCGGCATGGGCGCGATCAAGCAAAGCACCGGCAGTTATCAACTGGCCCTGTGGCTGTTCGCCAGCCTCGGCGTGCTGGCCTGGTTCGGTCTCTACGGCGTGAAACGCCGCTGGAGAACCACCTGGGGTTCGGCTGCCGTGACCGCTGCGCGCGTCTGATGAGCCTGCAACTGAGCGTCGCCCAGGCCAGCGCCATCGGCCCGCGCAGCGAAAACCAGGACGCGCTGCGCGTGGTCACGCCCAGCGCGCAACTGGCGGCGAGCAAAGGTTACCTGTGCGCCCTCGCCGACGGCGTCAGCCAGTGTGCAGACGGCGGCCTGGCCGCACGCTCAAGCCTGCAGGCGCTGGCCGTGGACTACTACGCCACACCGCAGACCTGGGGCGTGGCCCAGGCGCTCGAACGGTTATTGCTCGCGCAGAATCGCTGGCTGCAAGCCAACGGCGGCGGCCAGCCCTTGCTCACCACCCTCAGCGCCCTGGTGTTTCGCGGCCAGCGCTTTACCCTCGCCCATGTCGGCGATTGCCGCGTGTATCGCTGGCTGGACGGCGAGCTGCAGCGCATCAGCGAAGACCATGTGTGGGAGCAACCGGGCATGCAGCATGTGCTCAAGCGCGCCCTCGGCCTGGATCAACACTTGGTGCTGGACTTTCTCGACGGCGAACTGCGCGCGGGCGAGTGCTTCCTGCTGCTCAGCGACGGCGTCTGGGCCACATTGGGCGAGCACAGCATCCGTGCGATCCTGCGCGAGCAAACCGACCTCGACCTGGCCGTCAACACCCTGGTGAGCGCCGCGCACCTGGCCGGCAGCCAGGACAACGCCAGCGCGCTGCTGGTGCGCATCGACGCCCTCGGCGCCGCCACCCTGGGCGATGCGCTGGTGCAGTTGCAGCAGTGGCCGCTGCCGCCGCCGCTCAAGCCCGGTCAGGCGTTCGAAGGCTGGCAGGTGGAAAGCGTGGTCGCGCAGAGCCGACAATCGTTGCTGTACCGGGTCCGCGACGCGCAGCAACAGCCCTGGCTGCTGAAAACCCTGCCGCGCAGCCACGACAATGACACCGATGCGGGCCAGGCCCTGCTGTCGGAGGAATGGTTTCTGCGTCGGGTGGCCGGGCGCGCGTTCCCGCAGGTCCACCCCGCCAGCGGGCGTCAGCATGTGTATTACGTGATGCGCGAATACCCTGGGCTTACCCTGGCCGAGCTGTTCAAGCAGCAAGGCCCGTTGCCCCTGGCGCAATGGCAGTCCATCGCCGAGCGTTTGCTGCGCGCGGTCGGCCTGCTGCATCGTCGACAAATCCTGCACCGCGATATCAAGCCGGAAAACCTGCTGCTGGGCGACGATGGTGAACTGCGCGTGCTGGATTTTGGCCTGGCCTACTGCCCGGGCCTCTCCGCAGACCCGATCAACACTCTGCCGGGCACGCCGAGCTTTATCGCCCCCGAAGCGTTCAATGGCGAGCGTCCTGCGGCCCAGCAGGATTTGTACAGTGTCGGCATTACGCTGTATTACCTGCTGACGGGGCATTATCCCTACGGCGAAATCGAAGCCTTCCAACGCCCCCGCTTCCATCAACCGATCAGCGCCAGCCGCTATCGCCCCGACCTGCCGGACTGGCTGCCCCTGAGCCTGGAGCGCGCCGTGGCCGCGCAACCGGCGCAGCGTTATGAAACCGCCGAAGAATGGCTGTTGGTGCTGGAGCAAGCCGACCGCCGCGAACTGAGCGTGCGCCCGCGCCCGCTGCTGGAGCGCGAACCCTTGAAGGTGTGGCGCACATTGGCGCTGCTGTCGCTGCTGCTCAATCTGGTGCTGCTGTATGGGCTGTTGCACCACTAACGGGCAAAACGTTTCGGCTGTGGGTTTAAACGCCCAGTAAAACCGGGGTTATGCGGACTTGGCACAAGCGCTGCATTAGCTTTCCCAACAACCCACATATAGCCGCCCCTTCAACGACGAAGGATCGAGCTTCCCGAGAGAACGGGACCGGACAAAGGCGTCCTCGCTAGGTAACTAGCGGGGACGCCTTTTTTTGTTTGCGCGTGATTGGTCGGAGAGCGACATGAAAAAACTCAAATTGGTGATGATCGGCAACGGCATGGCCGGGGTTCGTACCCTTGAAGAACTGCTCAAGCTGAGCAGCGACCTCTACGACATCACCGTGTTCGGCGCCGAGCCCCACACCAACTACAACCGCATCCTGCTGTCGCCGGTGCTGGCCGGCGAACAGACCTTCGAAGAGATCGTGCTCAACGACCTGGACTGGTACCTGGACAACAACGTCAAGCTGCTGCTCAACCGCAAGGTGGTGCAGATCGACCGGGTCAGACGCAAGGTCATCGCCGATGACGGCACCGAGGCCGAGTACGATCGGTTGCTGATCGCCACCGGTTCCACGCCGTTTATCCTGCCGATCCCCGGCAACACCTTGCAGGGCGTGATCGGCTATCGCGACATTGCCGACACCCAGGCCATGATCGACACCGCCAAAACCCATAAACACGCGGTAGTCATCGGCGGCGGCCTGCTCGGCCTGGAAGCCGCCAACGGCCTGATGCTGCGTGGCATGCACGTGACCGTGGTGCACATCGGCGAATGGTTGCTGGAACGTCAGCTGGACAAGACCAGTGGCCAACTGCTGCAAACCGAACTGGAAAGCCGTGGCCTGGTCTTTCGCCTGGGCGAACACACCCAGGCCCTGCACGACGCCGGCAATGGTCGCGTCGGCTCGGTGCAGTTCAAGAATGGCGACATCATCCCCGCCGACCTGGTGGTGATGGCTGCCGGCATCCGGCCCAACACCGAACTCGCGGAAAAATCCGGCATCCCGTGCAACCGTGGGATTCTGGTCAATGACACCATGCAAACCTACGACCCGCGTATTTATGCGATCGGCGAATGCGCCAGCCATCGCGGGATTGCCTACGGCCTGGTGGCGCCGCTGTTCGAACAGGCCAAGGTCTGCGCCAACCACCTGGCCCAGCTGGGCTTTGCCACTTACAAGGGCTCGGTCACCTCGACCAAGCTGAAAGTCACCGGCATCGACCTGTTTTCGGCCGGCGACTTCATGGGCGGCGAAGGCACCGAGACCATCACCCTCTCCGACCCGATTGGCGGCGTGTACAAAAAACTGGTGATCAAGGACGACATCCTGGTTGGCGCCTGCCTGTACGGCGACACCGCCGATGGCGGTTGGTATTTCCGCCAGATCCGTGAGAACCATGCCATCGGCGAGATCCGCGATCACCTGATGTTCGGCGAGAACGCCCTGGGCGATGTCGGCCATCAGGGCCAGGACAAGGCCATGAGCATGGCCGACAGCGCTGAAGTCTGCGGCTGCAACGGCGTGTGCAAGGGCACCATCGTCAAGGCTATCCAGGAACAGGGCCTGTTCAGTGTCGACGAGGTGAAAAAACACACCAAGGCCGCCAGTTCCTGCGGCTCCTGCGTGGGGCTGGTGGAACAGATCCTGATCAACACCGTGGGTGGCGCGGCCGATGTAAAACCCAAGAGCGAAAAAGCCATCTGCGGGTGCAGCGACCTCAATCACGGGCAAATCCGCCAGGCCATCCGCGAACAGCACCTGCTGACCATCGCCGGCACCATGAGCTACCTGAACTGGCGCACCCCCAACGGCTGCGCCACCTGCCGCCCGGCGCTGAATTATTACCTGATCTCCACCTGGCCCGGCGAAGCCAAGGACGACCCGCAGTCGCGCCTGATCAACGAACGGGCCCACGCCAACATCCAGAAAGACGGCACCTACTCTGTGGTGCCACGGATGTGGGGCGGCGTGACCAACCCGTCGGAACTGCGCCGCATCGCCGACGTGGCCGACAAGTACAACGTGCCGATGGTCAAGGTCACCGGCGGTCAGCGCATTGACTTGCTCGGCATCAAAAAGCAGGACCTGCCCGGCGTATGGAAGGACCTGGACATGCCGTCCGGCCACGCCTACGGCAAATCCATCCGTACCGTGAAAACCTGCGTGGGCAGCGAGTTCTGCCGCTTCGGCACGCAGAACTCGACGCAACTGGGCATCGAGCTTGAGCACGACCTGTTCAACATGTGGTCGCCGCACAAGGTCAAGCTGGCGGTGTCCGGCTGCCCGCGCAATTGCTCGGAAGCCGGCATCAAGGACGTCGGCATCATCGGCGTCGACTCCGGCTGGGAGATGTATATCGGCGGCAACGGCGGCATCAAGACCGAAGTCGCGGAGTTCTTCGTCAAGCTCAAAACCGCCGACGAAGTGCGCGAGTACAACGGCGCGTTCCTGCAGTTGTATCGCGAAGAGGCGTTCTACCTGGAGCGCACCGTGCATTACCTGCAGCGCGTGGGCATGGAGCACATCAAGAAAGCCGTGCTGGAAGACCCGGCGCGGCGCAAGGCACTGAATGAGCGCCTGCAATTCTCGCTGTCATTCGAGCAGGACCCGTGGAAAGAACGGCTGGAGCAGCCCTTGCTGAAAAAGGAATTCGAGGTGATCCCCGTCAAACAGTTGGAGGTGCAGGCATGAACTGGCTGGATATTTGCGCCCTCGACGAGATCAACGCACTGGGCTCGCGCATCATCAATGGGCCCAAGGGCGACATCGCGATCTTTCGCACCAGTGACGACGAAGTCTTCGCCCTCGACGACCGCTGCCCGCACAAGGGTGGCCCGCTGTCCCAAGGCCTGATCTACGGCAAACGCGTGGCCTGCCCGCTGCACAACTGGCAGATCGACCTGGCGTCCGGCGAAGCCCAGGCGCCGGATATCGGCTGCGCCCACCATCATCCCGCCCGTGTCGAAAACGGCCGGGTGATGCTGGCCATACGGGACGCCGGTTGATGGACCGCCAAATCACCGCGTCCACCTGCTGCTACTGCGGGGTGGGCTGCGGCGTGCTGATCGAGCATGACGGCACGCAGATTCTCGGTGTGCAGGGCGACCCGAGCCACCCGGCCAATTTCGGCAAGTTGTGCAGCAAGGGCGCCAGCCTGCACCTGACGGGCGACCTGAGCGCGCGCGCCTTGTACCCGGAGTTGCGCCTGGGCAAAGGCCTGGCTCGCAGCCGCACCAGTTGGGATACCGCGCTGGACCACGCGGCCAGCGTGTTCGCCGACACACTCGCCGAACACGGGCCGGACAGCGTGGCCTTCTATATTTCCGGGCAACTGCTCACCGAGGACTATTACAGCTTCAACAAACTGGCGCGGGCGCTGGTGGGCACCAACAATCTGGACAGTAATTCACGGCTGTGCATGTCCTCGGCGGTGGTCGGCTACAAGCGCAGCCTGGGCGCCGACGCGCCACCCTGCAGCTATGAAGACCTCGACACCAGTGACTGCGTGATGATCGTCGGCAGCAACATGGCCTACGCCCACCCGGTATTGTTCCGACGCCTGGAGGAAGCCAAGGCGCGGCGTCCGCAGATGAAAGTCGTGGTGATCGACCCTCGGCGCACCGACACCTGCGAATTGGCTGACATGCACCTGGCCATCCTACCGGGCACGGATGTGGCGCTGTTTCATGGAATTTTGCACCTGTTGCTGTGGGAAGACTGGATCGACCGCGACTTTATCCAGGCCCATACGGACGGGTTGGCGGAGCTTAAACGCCTGGTGCATGACTACACGCCGCAGATGGTCACGCAATTGTGCGGGATCAGTGTCGAGCAATTGCGCCTGTGCGCCGAATGGGTGGGCACCTCCCCTGGCTTTCTGTCGCTGTGGTGCATGGGGCTTAACCAGTCCACCGCCGGCAGCGCTAAAAACAGCGCGCTGATCAACCTGCACCTGGCCACCGGCACGATTGGTCGACCAGGCTGTGGGCCGTTCTCCCTGACCGGCCAACCCAATGCCATGGGCGGTCGCGAAACTGGCAGTTTGTCCAACCTGTTGCCGGGCCATCGGGAAGCCGCCAACCCTGAACACCGCGCAGAAGTCGCTGCTTACTGGGGCGTCGATGCGTTGCCGGAGCCGACCGGGCTGACGGCCATTGAGCTGTTTGAGCAGGTGCAGGCCGGCAAGATCAAGGCGCTGTGGATCGCGTGCACCAACCCCGCGCAATCGCTGCCGGACCAGACCGCTGTGCGCGCCGCCCTGGCAGCCTGCCCATTCGTGGTGTTGCAGGAAGCCTTTCGCACCACCGAGACCGCCGCCTACGCCGACCTGCTTTTGCCGGCCGCCAGTTGGGGGGAGAAAGAAGGCACGGTGACCAATTCCGAACGGCGTATTTCCCACGTGCGCCGCGCCATAGCCCCCCCCGCAGAAGCACGGCCGGACTGGGCAATCACCGTGGATTTCGCCCAACGCCTGGAACAGCGACTGCGCCCAGAGCTGCCGAGCCTGTTCGCCTTCGAGCATCCGGCGCAGATTTTTGATGAGTTCAAGCTGCTGACCCGTGGGCGTGATTTGGATTTGTCGGGTATCAGTCATGCCCTGCTCGACGAACTGGGGCCGCAGCAGTGGCCGTTTCCCATGGGCGCCCGCAGCGGCACCCCGCGTCTGTATACCGACGGGGTTTTCCCGACCGACGGTGGCCGCGCGCACTTTATCGCCGATCCTTATCGCGCGGCCAAGGAGCAGCGCGACGCGCGCTTCCCGCTGACACTGATCACTGGCCGCCTGCGCGACCAATGGCACGGCATGAGTCGCACCGGCACGGCGGCGCAGTTGTTCGGGCATGTGAACGAGGCGCTGTTGAGCCTGCACCCCGATGAACTGCGCCGTCATCGCCTCAAGGAAGGCGACCTGGTAAACCTCAAAAGTAGGCGCGGCAATGTGATCGTTGCCGTGAGCAGTGATGACAGCGTACGCCCCGGCCAGGCCTTCCTGCCGATGCACTGGGGCGACCGGTTTCTCAAGGGCGGCGTGAACACCCTCACCCAGCCGGCGTTCGACCCGCTGTCGAAACAGCCGGAACTCAAGCACAGCGGCGTGCGCCTGGAGGCGGTGCAGTTGCCCTGGCAGCTGTTCGCGCTGATTGAGGGCGATGTGCAGCAACACTTCGAGGCGCTGCGCCCACTGTGCGAGGGCTTTGCCTACGTCAGCCTGAGCCTGGCCGGACGGGAACGGCCGGCGTTGCTGGTACGCGCGGCACATACCGCAGCGCCCGAGCTTGAGCTGCTGACCCGTATCGACCAACTGCTGGGCCTGCACGACGGCCCGGTGATGGCCTACGACGACCCGCGCCGCTCGATCGGCAAGCGGGTGAAGATCGAAAAAGGCCGCATCACGGCAGTACGCCTGGCCGGTGAAACCCTGGCCCGCCACTGGCTGCAGAGCCTGTGGCTGGAAGGCCGCACCGATGAGCAGTTGCGCCGCTGGCTGCTCGCGCCCTTGAGCGCAGCGCCCGGCGGTGCGGCGGCAAACAGCAAGGTGTTGTGTAACTGCATGAACGTCAGTGAAAACGCGGTGTGTGCCGGTATTGCCCAGGGCCTGGACCTGGAGGGGCTCAAGCAATCCCTGGGATGCGGCACGCAATGCGGCTCCTGTGTGCCGGAAATCAAACGTCTGCTGGTAAGCCATCCGCAGCCAATCGCTATCAGTGTGTGAGGACAGGAATATGAGCGCAAAAGTCTGGCTGGTAGGCGCAGGGCCGGGGGATCCGGAGCTGTTGACCCTGAAGGCGGTGCGGGCGATGAACGAGGCCGATGTGGTGCTGATTGACGATCTGGTCAACCCGGCGGTGCTGGAACATTGCGGCGATGCGCGGGTGATTACGGTGGGCAAGCGCGGCGGCTGTCGTTCAACACCGCAGGATTTCATCCACCGTTTGATGCTGCGTTACGCGCGTCAGGGCAAGTGTGTGGTGCGGCTCAAAGGCGGCGACCCGTGCATTTTCGGACGCGGCGGCGAAGAGGCGATGTGGCTGCGCGAGCGCGGGATCGAGGCGCAAGTGGTCAATGGCATTACGTCGGGGCTGGCAGGCGCGACCCACTGCGATATCCCGCTGACGCTGCGCGGTGTCAGCCGTGGCGTAACGCTCGTCACAGCGCATACCCAGGACGACAGCCGCCTGAACTGGCGCGCGCTGGCTGAAGGCGGGACGACGCTGGTGGTGTATATGGGCGTGGCGAAGCTGGAAGAAATACGCCAGCAGTTGCTGGACGGCGGCATGGCGGCGGATATGCCGGTGGCGATGATCGAGAATGCATCGCTGCCCCAGCAACGGGAGTGCCGCAGCGTGCTGTCGCGCATGCAGGAAGATGCGCAGGCTTTTGCGTTGAAGAGCCCGGCAATTCTAGTGATTGGCAGGGTTGCAGCGGCTGAGCAGGCGGCTTATGTCGCAGTAGCGGCCAGCGCCTGAGGCAAATTGCAGACGAAAAAAAGCCCGGCCTGAGCCGGGCTTTTTTCTACTACTCAGTAATTACTGAGCGGTAGCTTCAACCGACGCTTCTACGCGACGGTTAACAGCGCGACCAGCTTCAGTTGCGTTGTCAGCAACTGGGCGGGATTCGCCGTAACCTACAGCAGTTACACGGCTAGGAGCCACGCCGTCTTTAACCAGGACTTGCTTAACAGCGTCAGCACGACGCTGGGACAGCTTCTGGTTGTAAGCGTCTGGACCTACGGAGTCAGTGTGACCAGCAACTTCTACGTTGGTGGACGGGTACTGAGCCATGAAGTCGGCCAGGTTTTTCACGTCGCCGTAGCTGTTAGGCTTAACAACGGCTTTGTCGAAGTCGAACTTAACGTCCAGCTCAACACGAACAACCTGAGCAACTGGAGCTTCTGGCTCTGGAGTTGGCTCTGGAGCTGGTGCTGGGGTAGGAGCTGGAGCAACTGCGCCAGCGTTACCGCCGAAGTTCACGCCCAGGCCGACCAGTGCGGAGTAGTCCCACTTGCCGTTGTCCAGACCGTAGTCAGCTTCAACACCGGCACGAGCGTACAGGTTGTTGGTGAAGTAGTACTTCACGCCGGTACCGACGGTGGCGAAAGTGGTCTGATCGCGACCGCTGTGGCCGTCAGCTTGCACGTTGCCACGGCTCTGGTGGCCGAAACCGCCTTCAACGTATGGACGCAGGCTGTCAACGCCGGCCTGACCGAAGTGGTACTGGGCCACGAGGCTGCCAGTGTCACCTTTGATCTTCTGGCTACCAGTACCGTCGTTCGAACGGGTGTGGTTAGTCTTGTCGTAGGACAAGTTCAAGGACAGATCGTCGGTCAGGAAGTAACCAATGCGAGCGCCTGGGTTGAAGCCGTCTTCGATGTGCTTGACGCTATCGTTGTACTGCTTCTTGTAGAACAGCTCGCCTTCAACTGCGCCTTGGCCTTGTGCCAGAACGCCGAAAGAAGTTGCGGCAATAAGAGAACCAATGGCCAAGCCCAAGGTGTTTTTCAGTTTCATCCGTTAAATCCCCATCTGGTGATTGTAAAGCAGTCCCACAAACCGGGGGACAACTCGGCGACAAGTCTAACAGAACTTGCCTACACGTAAGAGATATTTGCCACGCACTAAGTTTCAGTCTCGCCCGCAAATTTCTCACGTAATTTATCTAGAGCACGTTTGTACCGCATTTTTGTAGCACTCAAACCCATGTGCATGATGTCAGCGATCTCCTGGAACTCCAGCTCTGCGACGAATCGCAGCACCAGAATCTCCCGATCGATCGGGTTCACATACACCAGCCAGCGATCGAGTCCGCCCTTGTCCTCGGGTGCCGGCGCCTTCTCTTCAGACGCTTCCTCAAGGGGGTCCAGACTCAAGGCGTCCATCAAGCGACGCTTTCGCCGTTCCTTCCGATACTGCGTGATGCACTCGTTGTACGTGATGCTGTAGAGCCAGGTCTTGAACTTCGATTTACCCTCGAAGTTCTTGAGGCCGTACAGCACCTTTAGCATCACTTCCTGACAGACATCGTCCGCATCTCTATCGTTCCCTAAATACCTTGAACAAACGTTGAACAGAGTGCGTTGATACCTGCGCATCAATTCTTCATAGGCGCGCGTGATGTGAAACAGCTCCGTATGTGCACGCGCGACCAGCTCCTCATCAGAGAGCTCACGGGGGTCATAGCGCGTGGACAGCGTTTGAGCTTTATTCAAAACAAGTCGTGCCGACAGTCAGGTCAATGTCCGCTACGGCCCGGCAAGCCGGGTTCGCGGCGGCGTACATTAGCAGGGTGCCGGGTCAGCGGCTACTGACCTGCTGTTCAAGGAGTATCCGATTGGACAGCGATACCAGCTCGCCATCATCGGTCAGCACTGTCGTTTTGACGGTACCGATCTCCTCGATTTGCCCTTCGACCTCGCCCACACGCACCTGTTGCCCTACCTGATACAGCTCACGCACGTAGATTCCCGCAAGAATCTGACCGGCAATTTCCCGGCTTCCCAACCCCATGGCCAGCGCAACTGCCAGACCAACGGTAATCAAAACAATCACAATCACGTGGTTGAGCAGGTCAGTCTTGACCTCCAACTGGCTGATCGCGACCGAAATACTGATGATGATGACCAGCCCCTGGGCAATTCGCCCCAGACCGGCTGCATAGTCCAGCCCCACGCCTTCGGCGGCTCCGCGCACCAGCCCATTGGCCAATTGCGCAAGTAAAACGCCTACCAGCAGTACCAGCGCGCCGCCGAAAACCTTGGGCAAATACAGCGCCAGCATGTCGAGCGTAGCTGAAACTCGCTCAAGTCCAAGGGATTGCGCCGCCGAAACCAGAAATATCAGCAAAACGAACCAATAGACGATCTTGCCGATCAAGGTCGAGATCGGCACCTGCAGCCCGGCGCGGCCCAGCAGCTTGGTCAGGCCGGTGCCTGCCATCAAGCGGTCCAGGCCGAGTTTCGCGAGCAGCTTGGACAGCAGGGTGTCGAGCAACTTGGCCACGACAAAGCCGAGCAGTACCAGCACCAGCGCACCAAACAGGTTGGGAATGAAATTCGCCACCTTGGTCCACAATGCCGTCATCGCGGTGACCAGGCTCTGGGTCCAGAGATCAAGTTCCATATT
This sequence comes from Pseudomonas trivialis, assembly GCF_001439805.1. Taxonomy (GTDB): domain Bacteria; phylum Pseudomonadota; class Gammaproteobacteria; order Pseudomonadales; family Pseudomonadaceae; genus Aquipseudomonas; species Aquipseudomonas trivialis. The sequence continues at coordinate 141,131 of NZ_JYLK01000012.1, forward strand.
CAATCAGCCTTATCAGTGCGAGCAAGAGGTTTGCCACGGGAAACCGGGGATACGTGGGCTGAACCGTTGTTCAGGGCCATCATCAACGCCGGCACCCAACGCCCGAGCAGCCCGAACAGGTCTCCTGCCCCAACCTGACGGTTGGCGGTTTTCAATACGCGACCCAGGCAGGCATCGTCATCACGGCTGGATGGCGAAGCATTCAGCATGTCACGCAAAGACTGTTCAAACGGATCGTGCATAAAGGACCTCTCGCAAGTGAATTAAAAGACGAGGGTTAAATTCCTGAGGTCACATCCGACCCTTCCTACGTTCAGCTCGTATTCAGGTCAAACCCAGCGCAAACGTCGAAACAACCACCATTGCCCGAGCGCGACCGACACCATCAGCAGGCACGCTATCGCAAATCCATAGGGGCTGGAGGAGAAAGGAATACCTCCCACATTTATACCCAGCAGCCCCGTGAGAAAACTCATCGGCAGGAAGATCCCGGTGATGATTCCGAAGCGGTACATGGTGCGGTTCATGCGCACGCTCAAACGCCGGTCTTCAGCTTCAAGTACAAGCCCCACGCGCTCCCGGGTCAATTCCAGCTCTTCCAGGTAGCGGGTCAGGCTGTTGTTCAATTCGTTCCAGTAGTCGGCATCGTCGTCACAGAACCACGGTAATTTGATGCGCGTGAGCTGAGCGAAAATATCCCGCTGCGGCGCCAGGAACCGCTTCAGTCCAGCGGCTCTGCGACGGATCTGCAGAATGCTGCCGTGCTCCGGAGTATACCGTTCGTCGGCGTCGAGTTTTTCTTCCTCTGAATCGACGATTTCAGACAGGTCGGTCACCAGATCCTGCACTTTGTTGGTCAGGTACTGCGCCATATAAAGGATGAGTTCAGAGGTATTTTTCGGCCCCTTGCCCTCCGCCAGTTGCACCAGCAGCTCATCGGTGGCGCGCAGTGGGCGCAAACGCAGGGAGATCACCCGGCTGGCAGCGGCGAAGATGCGTGCCGAGACCATGTCCTCCGGCTCAGCGCCCGGGTTGAGATTGACGCCGCGCAGAAACAGCAGCAGCTCGGCGTCGGGCAACGGCAACAGGCGTGGACGGGTGTTCTCCTCCAGCAACAGGTCGCAGGCAAATTCGCTCAAGCCGCTGGATTGGCGCAGCCAGGTGCGGGTTTGCGGATGGCTGCGATCCCAATGCAACCACAGGCTTTCGCGGGGCTGCAGGTGCAGGTCGTCCAGTTCAGTCCGGGCAATCGAACGCGCGCCGCCTTTACCGTCCAGCACCAGGGCATGCACCAGCCCCCATTGCGCGTTTTCTTCCTCGAACATCCTCACCCCTGTCGGCTATTGCGGTTTATTCAGGCATCTTCAGCGGACTGGGCGACACGATCACACCGTTATTGTCGGCATAGATGTATTCCCCCGGACGAAATGTGACGCCAGCAAAGGTCACCACCACGTTCAGGTCGCCGATGCCGCGCTTGTCGGTTTTCATCGGGTGGCTGGCCAGCGCCTGCACACCCAGATCGGTCTGGGCGATCACGTCGACGTCACGGATGCAGCCGTAGATCACCATGCCTTCCCAGCCATTTTTTGCGGCTTTCTCGGCGAGCATGTCGCCCAGCAATGCGCGACGCAGCGAGCCACCACCGTCGACCACCAGCACCTTACCGGCACCCGGCAGGTCAACCTGCTCCCTGACCAGCGAGTTGTCTTCGAAACATTTGAGGGTGACGATCTCGCCGCCAAAGGAATCGCGGCCACCGAAATTGCTGAACATCGGCTCGACCACCTGCACCAGGTCGGGGTAGGCATCGCACAGGTCGGGGGTTACGTAATGGATCATCGTTAAGATTCCCTTGCGTCAAAAAGCTGTCTTTGGAAAGAAGCGTCTGCCTCGCAGCTTCGCAACATCCCATCCGTTTCGCCGCAACGCAAGCGCGCGGCAGCGACTGAATATGACCAGAAGCGTTTAACGCGTCATAGCTTAGCCGCAACCGCAGATCAGCGAAAAGCCCCGGATCAAGCCGTGGCCATCAGCTCGGGCCGGGCAGCGGACAACGGTGTCAGCGGATCTTTCAGCCACTGCGCCGCCAACGGCCAGACCTCAGCCTGCGCGGCCTTGCTGACGAGCATTTCCACATGGCCGAAATCCCCGGTAAACCCTTGCCCGCGCCCCAGACACAGGTATTGGCGATGCTCGCTGCCCACTTGTTCGAACAGCTTGCGGCAGGCCCAGTCCGGGTCTTGTTCGTCGCCCGCGGCGCTCACCGCCAGCAACGGCACGTCGACCTGGGCCAGGCCCTTCCACCAGTCGGCGTCGGCATCGCCAAACCGGCCGAACAGGCCGTTCCAGCGCAACGCCTCGATCAACACGCCAGCGGGCTCATCTTCCGGCCCCCGCTTGAAACGCGGCCCGGACACATGGGCAAAGCGCTTGAGCAACCAGCGACCCGCCCATTCCACCGGCGGAATTTTCAACGGCCAGTGCGTGCGGCTGACCTGACAGCCAAACAACGCCGCCGACGCCACCGCCGATGCATCCAGGTGACGCGCCCCGAGGGCTGCTGCCAGGGTGATAGCGCCGAGAGAATGTCCGATCCAATGCGGCGTCTGCGCGCTTTGCTCACGCACGAAAGCGCCGATGGCCGGCAAATCGTAACGCGCATAGTCCGCCACGCGATTTTTCGCATAGTCCTGGTTGCGCCTGGACAGCCCGTGCCCGCGCATTTCCGGCACCCACACATCAAACCCCTGGCGCGCCAGATAGGCGCCAAGACCGAGGCCTTTGGGCGAATACCAGAAACGCCGATTGGAAAAACTGCCGTGCAACAGGATAACCGCAATGCCCCGGTTTTCCGGGACATCGGCCAGGCCCAAACGGGTCACTGCCAGCTCGACGGTGCCGTCGGGGCTGTTACCGGGTTTGAGGCGATACACGTCTTCACTCAGGTCGCCACGACGTTCAGCACTGATCAGGGCGACGGGAAACAGATTGCTGCTGCTTTGCATAATGCTCTTGCACAAAAAAGGGCGGCGTCCGCGAGGATTCCCGCCCTGTACAGATAAGAATGCCGGTCACCCGCGAGGGTAACCGGCACTTTTGACGTAACGACTTTAAGCGGACGCTTGGCCTTCCGCGAGGAAGAACCAGGTTTCCAGTACCGAATCAGGGTTCAGCGAGACGCTTTCGATGCCCTGCTCCATCAGCCATTTGGCCAGGTCCGGGTGATCGGAAGGGCCCTGGCCGCAGATGCCGATGTACTTGCCCGCCTTGTTACAGGCCTGGATGGCGTTGGCCAGCAGCTTCTTGACCGCAGGATTTCGCTCGTCGAACAAGTGCGCAATGATCCCCGAGTCGCGGTCCAGGCCCAGGGTCAACTGGGTCAGGTCGTTGGAGCCGATGGAGAACCCGTCGAAGAACTCCAGGAACTCTTCGGCCAGGATCGCATTGGACGGCAACTCGCACATCATGATCACGCGCAGGCCGTTTTCGCCACGGGACAGGCCGTTTTCGGCCAGCAGGTCGACCACCTGACTCGCCTCGCCCAGGGTGCGCACGAACGGCACCATGATTTCAACGTTGGTCAGGCCCATCTCGTTGCGTACACGTTTGAGCGCGCGGCATTCGAGTTCGAAGCAGTCACGGAACGCTTCGCTGATGTAACGCGAGGCACCGCGAAAGCCCAGCATCGGGTTTTCTTCTTCCGGCTCGTAGAGCTTGCCGCCGATCAGGTTGGCGTACTCATTGGACTTGAAGTCCGACAGGCGCACGATCACCTTTTTCGGGTAGAACGCCGCCGCCAGGGTGCTGATGCCTTCCACCAGCTTGTCGACATAGAAGCCCACGGGGTCGTTGTAACCGGCGATGCGCTTGTCGACGCTCTCTTTAATGTCCAGCGGCAGCCCGTCGTAGTTCAACAGGGCCTTGGGGTGCACGCCGATCATGCGGTTGATGATGAACTCGAGGCGGGCCAGGCCCACACCGGCGTTCGGCAACTGCGCGAAATCGAAGGCACGGTCCGGGTTGCCGACGTTCATCATGATCTTGAACGGCAGGTCGGGCATGGCGTCGATGGAGTTCTGTTTGATGTCGAAGCCCAGCTCGCCTTCGAAGATGAAACCGGTATCGCCTTCGGCGCAGGACACGGTCACGCCCTGACCGTCTTTCAACAGCTGGGTGGCATTGCCGCACCCCACGACCGCCGGGATGCCCAGCTCACGGGCGATGATCGCCGCGTGGCAGGTACGCCCGCCACGGTTGGTGACGATGGCGCTGGCGCGTTTCATCACCGGTTCCCAGTCCGGGTCGGTCATGTCGGAGACCAGCACGTCCCCCGGCTGGACCTTGTCCATCTCGGACACATCCTTGATGATCCGCACCTTGCCCGCGCCGATGCGCTGGCCAATGGCACGGCCTTCCACCAGCACGGTGCCGGTTTCCTTCAACAGGTAGCGTTCCATGACGTTGGCCGAGGTGCGGCTCTTCACGGTTTCCGGACGGGCCTGCACGATGTACAGCTTGCCGTCGTCACCGTCCTTGGCCCACTCGATGTCCATCGGGCACTTGTAGTGCTTTTCGATGATCATCGCTTGTTTGGCCAGTTCGCTGACTTCGGCGTCGCTCAGGCAGAAGCGCGCGCGTTCGGCCTTGTCCACGTCCACCGTCTTGACCGAGCGACCGGCCTTGGCTTCGTCGCCGTAGATCATCTTGATGGCTTTGCTGCCCAGGTTGCGGCGCAGGATGGCCGGGCGACCGGCCTCAAGGGTGTGCTTGTGCACGTAGAATTCGTCCGGGTTGACCGCGCCTTGTACGACGGTTTCGCCCAGGCCGTAGGCGCCGGTGATGAACACCACGTCACGGAAGCCCGACTCGGTATCGAGGGTGAACATCACGCCGGCGGTGCCGGTTTCCGAACGCACCATGCGCTGCACGCCCGCAGACAGGGCCACCAGCTTGTGGTCGAAACCCTGGTGCACGCGGTAGGAAATGGCGCGGTCGTTGAACAGCGAGGCGAACACTTCCTTGGCTGCGCGGATCACGTTTTCCACGCCACGGATATTCAGGAAGGTTTCCTGCTGACCGGCAAAGGAGGCGTCGGGCAAGTCTTCGGCGGTGGCCGAGGAGCGCACGGCGACGGCCATGTCCGGATTGCCGGCCGACAGGGTGGCGAAGGCGGTACGAATTTCTTCGTTGAGCTTTTCAGGGAACTCGGCCTCCATGATCCATTGGCGGATCTGGCTGCCGGTTCGGGCCAGGGCGTTGACGTCATCGACGTCCAGAGCGTCCAGCGCGGCGTGGATCTGAGCGTTGAGGCCGCTCAGCTCAAGGAAATCACGGTACGCCTGGGCCGTGGTGGCGAAACCACCGGGCACCGACACACCTGCGCCTGCAAGATTACTGATCATCTCGCCGAGGGATGCGTTCTTGCCCCCTACGTGCTCTACATCATGGACGCCGAGCTTATCGAGGGAAACTACGTACTCTACCAAGGTGATCTCTCCACTTTCTGTGTTGGAAAAGCTCATGGACGCCAGCGGCTCAGTAGGAGCATTCGCCAGCGCTTGTGGCCTGGACCTGGAAAATAAGTGAGAATGCGGCCCACTGCGGGACAGCAAAATCGCGCCTATCATATCCAAGATTCGCCATCAGCTTAAGGCCCAGGGCTCAAATGAAACGATCTGCTTTCTTTATCTCCGATGGCACCGGCATTACTGCCGAAACCCTGGGCCAAAGCCTGCTCGCGCAGTTCGAAAACATTACCTTCGCCAAATTCACCCGGCCTTATATAGACAGCGTGGATAAAGCGCGGGCCATGGTACAACAAATCAATCTGGCGGCTGAAAAAGACGGCTGCCGCCCGATCATTTTCGACACCATCGTTAACCAGGACATTCGTGAGATTCTCGCGACCTCCAATGGTTTCATGATCGACATCTTCTCCACCTTCCTGGCGCCACTGGAGCAGGAGCTGAGTGAACACTCCTCCTATTCGGTAGGAAAGTCCCACTCGATCGGGCATAACTCCAACTATATGGAGCGTATCGAGGCGGTCAACTTCGCCCTCGACAACGACGACGGCGCACGCACGCATTACTACGACAAGGCCGACCTGATCCTGGTAGGCGTCTCGCGTTGCGGCAAGACGCCGACCTGTCTGTACATGGCCATGCAATTCGGCATCCGCGCGGCCAACTACCCGCTGACCGAAGACGACATGGAACACCTGACCCTGCCCGCCGCCCTGCGCGCGCACTCGCACAAGCTGTTCGGCCTGACCATCGACCCGGACCGCCTGACCGCCATCCGCAACGAGCGCAAGCCCAACAGCCGCTATTCGAGCTATGCCCAGTGCGAGTTCGAGGTGCGTGAAGTGGAAAATCTGTTCCGTCGCGAGAATATTGCGCATATCAACTCCACGCATTTTTCGGTGGAGGAGATCTCGGCGAAGATTCTGGTGGAGAAAGGGGTGGAGCGCAGGTTCAAGTAATCAACGCCGGCATGAACCGAGGGAGGGGCTTGCTCCCGATTGCAGTGTGTCAGTTAACACATTCATCAACTGATTCACCGTAATCGGGAGCAAGCCCCTCCCACAAAAAGCCTGATCTGCCTTACAGATGAAACCTTCCCCCACCCTGCCCAAGCGCGGTCGCCAACGCATCAAACCCCGCCCGCAATAACTGATCATCCCCGGACGTGTTACAGATACTCGCCCGAATAAACTGCGGCACCGCCGTCTGACCCACCGCAAAGGCTTCTGCCGTGGCGATCAGGTAATTGTTCTGCTTGAGTTCGGCCTCGATTTCCGACGCGCGCCAGGGCTCCGGCACTTCGATCCAGAAATGCGGACTGTTGAGGTGGGTACAGTAAGCCAGGCCCGCCAGCAAATCCTGCACCAGCGCCTTGCGTCGGCTGATCTCGCTGATCTGCTGGCGCAACAGGTATTCCGCCGTGCCGTTTTCGATCCACTGGGTGGCCAGTTCCAGGGTCACCGGCGTAGCCATCCAGCAGGTGGAACGCAGGGCGGCGGAAATGCGGCTGACCAGCGCGGGCGGCGCATGCACATAACCCACGCGCAACCCGGCTGACACCGCCTTGCTCAGGCTGCTGATCAAAATCGTACGCTCGGGCGCGAAATAGCTGAGCGGCGGCGGCCGGTCTTCCACCAGAACACCGTGGGCCTCATCCTCAAGAATCAACAGATTGTGTTCACGACAGACTCTGGCCAGCGCTTCGCGGCGCGCCACCGACAACACCGCCGTCGTGGGATTCTGAATAGTGGGCGTGCAGTACAACGCCGAAATTCGGTGATTACGACAGACTTCATCCAGCGCCCCCGGCAACACACCCTCTTCATCCATCTCCAGACCGATCAGGCGAATACCGAGCATGCGTGCCGCCGTGATCAATCCCGGATACGTCAGCTGCTCGGTGACCACCGTATCGCCAGCCCGCAGCAGGGCCATCATGGCGCAGAGCAAGCCGTGCTGGCCGCCATTGACGCAGATGACCTGCTCGGGAATCGGATGGAAATCGCGCTGTACCAGCCACTGCGCACCGGCTTCGCGGTAGCGCGGCAGCCCGGCGTCCGGGGTATAGGCACTGATTTCCTGGAGAAACTTGGCATTGGTCGACAGGGTCTGGAAGCTCTGCGCCAGGAACACCGTCTCTTGCCCGGGGATATGCATGTTGCGGCTCATGTCGAAGTACTGGCGCGGCTCCTCGCTGACATTGCGAAAGCCTTCATCGCGCTGGCGCTCCATCCCGCGCTTGCGCACGAAGGTGCCGTCACCGACCCGCGCCACCACCAGCCCCAGACGCTCCAGCTCGCCGTAGGCGCGGCTGATGGTGCCGATGGTGACGCCCAGATTGTCCGAAAGCACCCGATGGGGCGGCAGTTTTCGTCCCGGTTCAATCAAGCCCTCAAGGATGCCGCGCTCCATGACATCGGACAGGCGCTTGTACTTGACGCCCTGCCCGTTGGACAACCCCTCACGCATAATTGACACCATGTCAATATTTGTTTTGACAGTCATCTTTCGCCCTAATAGTGTGCTTTTACGGGTTCAATCGCCGATTTTTACTGCGCGCTACACGCTCAATATAGAGTTCAATGTCGGCTCATGGAAGCAATAAACGATGCCAATGTCTGCTGTTCTCGAAAACACCGCCAAAACAAAAACCCCCAAACAGTGGTTGCCCGGCCTGGTGACCAGTGTGATGTTTCTTATCGTGTGCCTGAGCTGGGGCACTACGTGGCTGGGCATCAAGATTGCAGTGGAAAGCGTGCCGCCGCTGACGTCCGCCGGCCTGCGCTTTCTGATCGCGTTCCCGCTGTTCCTGTGTTTTGCCAGGGTGCGCCGCGAGCCGATCCTGTTTCCCCGGGAAAGCCGCTGGTTTTTCGTATTCGTGACATTGTCCTACTTCAGCGTTCCGTATTACCTGCTCAACTACGGCGAGATGCATGTCTCGTCGGGCCTCACCGCCCTGCTGTTCAGCTGCATGCCGGTGTTCATCCTGATTTTTTCCGCGCTGTTTTTGCGCGAACGCATCTACTTTTCCCAGGTGGTCGGCATTGGTATCGGTTTCGGCAGTCTCTACATGATCATCCGCAGCCAGGGCCTGCACCTGGACCACGCCGAGTTCTTCGGGGTGCTGGCAATCCTCACCGCCGCGATCATGCATGCGCTGTGCTACGTGATTACCAAGCAAAAAGGCAGCGCCATCAGCGTGATCACCTACAACACCCTGCCCATCGGCATTGCCGGCCTGATGCTGTTCGTGGCCGGTCTGTGGTTTGAAACACCGACGTTCGAAGACATCACCCTGCGCTCCTGGAGCGCGCTGTTCTACCTGGGGCTGGTGGCGTCGGTGGGCGGTTTCATCGTGTATTTCATGCTGCTCAAACGCCTGAGCCCGATCATCCTGTCGTTCGTGTTCATTATCTTCCCGGTGTTCGCGGTGATCATCGGCGCCTGGTACGAGGGCGTGGCGCTGTCCCGTGACCTGATGCTCTACTCGGCGATCCTGCTGGCCGGTTTTGCGATCACCAAACTGCCCATTGAAAAACTCCTGGCCAAGAAAAATTGAGCCTCCCACCACGACGCGAGAGCAACATGGATGTCCTTCGCCCCACCGCCCTGGAACAGATCTATGCCCACGCCGGCCGCTGCTACCCCGAAGAGTGCTGCGGTTTCGTCTTCGCCGATGGCAGCGTGTACCCGGGCTGCAATATCCAGAACGAGCTGCACCGCAAAAACCCCGAGAGGTACCCACGCAGCGCGGCCAGTGGCTACACCTTTGCCGTGGCCGACACCCTGCTGCTGAACAAGGCGTTGCGCAGCGACAACCCGGTGGTGGTGATCTACCACTCGCACCCGGATGTCGGCGCCTATTTCAGCGACGAAGACCAGGACAAGGCGCTGTTCATGGGCGAACCGATCTACCCGGTCAGTTATCTGGTGGTCGACGTCCGCCAGGGCCAGCCCCTGGGTTCCAAGCTGTTTGCCTGGGATGGCAAGCATTTCGCCCCCACCCCTTTCAACGACCTGCCTGCGGAGCTGTCCATGAACGCTGTCTCTTTCCCCGACATTCTGGTTCGCGTGGCCAAGTTGCCGGAGTCGACCCTCGAGGGCGCCGGATCGACATTGCGCGAGGTCATGGAAAACCTGTGCAGCCGCCACCCGCAGCTGCGCGCACACTTGTTCCACGAGAACAACAACCAGCTCAAGGAACATTTTCTGTTCACCGCCGAAGAAGCCTTGATCGACGCCGACGAGCCACTGCCGGAAAAAGCCCGGATCGATGTGCTGCTCGCCACTTCCGGCGGCATGGACGTCGACGCGCTGAGCAATGAAGAAGTGCAACGCTACGTGCGTCATATCACCCTGCCCGGCGTCGGCCGCGAAGGCCAGTTGAAGCTGAAAAAAGCCAGGGTGCTGATCATTGGCACCGGTGGCCTGGGCTCGCCCATCAGCCTGTACCTGGCCGCGGCCGGTGTCGGCACGCTGGGCCTGGTGGATTTTGATGTGGTGGAAAGCAGCAACCTGCAACGCCAGATCGTTCACGGCAACAGCAGCCTGGGCATGTCCAAGGTTGAATCTGCCAAACAGCGCCTGCTGGACCTCAACAGCCACATCCGGATCAACACCCACGACACCGCCTTCAATGCCGATAACGCCCTCGAGCTGGTCGGCGCCTACGACCTGGTGATCGACGGCACCGACAATTTCGACACGCGCTATCGGGTCAACGACGCCTGCGTACAGCTGGACAAACCGCTGGTGTACGGCGCCATCTACCGCTTCGATGGGCAGATCAGCGTGTTCAACTACCAGGGCGGGCCGTGCTATCGCTGCCTGTTTCCCAGCCCGCCGCCGGCCGAACTGGCGCCCAACTGCAGCGCCGGCGGAGTGATCGGCGTGCTGCCGGGGGTGGTGGGGATGATCCAGGCCACCGAGGCGATCAAGCTGCTGATCGGCATTGGCGAGCCGCTGTCCGGGCGCCTGATGCGCTTCGATGCCCTGGCGATGAAGTTCACCGAGGTGCGCTTCAAGCGCCGCGCCGATTGCCCGTGCTGCTCAGCGCAGCGCCACAGCCACACAATTGCCCCGGCAGTCTGCGCCGACGCCGTGGCGCCCCGGCCGTGCCTTGCCGAGGAGCGCTACATCCAGCCGCGCACCCTCAAGCAAGTGCTGGAACACCCAAGCAGCGCCGATGTGCTGGTGGATGTACGCGATGCCAGCGAGCTGGAGGTGTGCAAACTGCCGGGCGTGGTGCATATCCCTCTCGACGAACTGGATTCGCAGCTCGGTCGTCTGAGCCGCGACAATACCCATTACCTGATCTGCTACGCAGGCACCCGCGCCGAGCAGGCGGCGAGCACCCTGCTGGCGGCCGGTTTTGCCAACACCAGGGTGCTGCAGGGTGGCATGAAACACTGGGTGCGCGACGTCGAACCCGACATGCCGTTGTATTGAGGGGGGGCAGAGCGATGTTGCATAACTCGATTATCGACGCCATCGGCCACACGCCGACTGTGCGCCTGGCGCAGTTTTCCGAAGACCTCGGCATCGAGGTCTACGCCAAACTCGAATCCCTCAACCCCGGTGGCAGCCACAAGGCGCGCATTGCCCTGGGCATGATCCTCGATGCCGAACGCCGTGGCGTGCTCATCCGTGATTCCGGGCAAACCCTGATCGAACCCAGCGGCGGCAACACCGGCATCGGCCTGGTAATGGCCGCCAATGTGCTGGGCTACAAAGTGGTGCTGGTGATTCCCGACAACTACAGCCCGGAAAAACAGAAACTGCTGCGCCTCTACGGCGCCAGGGTGGTGTTGTCGGACAGCCGTCTGGGCAACAACTCCCACGGCGAGAAATGCATGGAGTTGCAGTTGGAAAACCCCAGCTACGTAATGCTCAACCAGCAACGCAACGGCGCCAACCCGCAGACCCATCGCGATACCACCGCGCCGGAAATCCTGCGCGATTTCGGTGAGCTGCGTGCGGACTATTTCGTCAGTGGCATCGGCACCGGCGGCCATATCACCGGCATCGGCGAAACCCTCAAGGCCGCCTGGCCGGGCCTGCGCGTGATGGGGGTGGAGCCCGAAGAATGCGACCTGCTCAAGGACCGGCATGCGCCGCACGATATCCAGGGCCTGTCGATCGGGCTGATCCCGAGCATTCTCAACCTGGATGTGATCGACGGCATGCTTAAGGTCTCGCACCGGGCGTGCGTGGACATGATCAAACGCATCATGCGCACCGACGCCATCAGCCTGGGCCTGTCCTCGGCCGCCAACATGGTCGCCATCGCCCAACTTGCCCCCGAACTGCCGCCTGAAACGGTGGTGCTGACCCTGGTCTACGACAATGCCGACAGCTACCTGCCCAACTTCGAGTAACCGGCCTTCCAACTATCCAGACTGCGGAGGTGGCTCCATGGGGGGCTTTATCGACATGCAACTGCTGCACGATGAGTTGCTCACCCACCTCATCAAGACGCTCACGCCCGCGCAGATGAAGCAGCTGGAGCCGCACCTGGCGCCATTGATCCAGGACGCGGCGCAGGCGGTGGCCGAAGACCTGATCGCCTACGCCAGTCGCGACCCGGCTTCACGCGGGCGCGGCGAGTTGATCCTGGAGTCCTACGCCTCGTTCAAGGCGGTGCTGTACTACCGGCTCGCGCACCGTGTGTGGAACTTCCCGGACCAGACCGACGAGGCGTACGCGCACATCGCCTCGCATCTGAGCAACCAGGGCAAGATGCTCTCCGGCGCCGACATTCACCCGGCGGCGCGCATCGGCCGGCGGTTTGTGCTCGACCACGGCTACGGCACGGTGATCGGCGAAACCTGCGAAATCGGTAACGACTGCTACATCCTCTGTGGCGTGACCCTCGGCGCGCGCGGCATCGCCAACAACCCCGACGGCAAGCGCCACCCGCGCCTGGGCAATAACGTCGAGATCGGCTCCGGCGCACGAGTACTGGGCTACGTGCTGATTGGCGACAATGTGTTTATCAGCCCGTCCTGCGTGATCACCCAGGACGTGCCGGCGGGCACCAAGGTCAAGGTGGTCAACCAGATCCAGATGCAGAAGAACGATGCGTCGGAGCACAGCACCTACCTCGGCGCATTCGCGCTGGAAGAGCGCCTGCATGTGGTCGGTGAAATCACCGCCGGGCACAAGGTCACGGTGCTGGACGCCGACTTTCATCCATTGCCGGGACTGATGCTGGAGCCCACGGTGAAGGAGCGCCACCACCTGCAATTTCGCCTGCATCGCATCGAACCGAACAACCCGCTGCCACGCCTGCCGCTGAACCTCAAAGTCTGCGGGCCGGAGTTTGAAATCACCCTGCTGTCCCCGCCAGGCTTGAGTGCGATGGTGCGCTCGGTGTTGCAGGCCAGCCCATTGATCGTCGGAGGTTGAATATGTCTGTGCACGCCATGGAAACCCTGGCGCTGTTCGACAGCGCGCCCTACCAGAACACGTTCAACGCACGGGTAATGGCCGTCGGCGAACACGGCATCGCCCTGGAGCACACGCTGTTCTACCCCACCGGCGGCGGACAACCGGGCGACACTGGCCACTTCCTCCTGGCCGATGGCACGCGCATCGACGTGATTGGCACCGTGCGCGACCCGGTATCGCGCGCGATCATCTGGCACCAGGTGCAGCAATGCCCTGAGCAACTGGTCGCAGGCGTGCAGGTAAACGCTGAAATTGATTGGGATCGGCGCTACCGGCACATGAAGATGCACACCTGCCTGCACCTGCTGTGCTCGATGATCGATGCGCCGGTGACCGGCTGCAGCATCAGCGCAGACAAGGGCCGCCTGGATTTCGACCTGCCGGAAATGACCCTGGACAAGGACACCATCACCCGCGACCTGAACGCACTGATCGAACAGGCCCACGAGGTAAAAACCCTGTCGATGCCTGCGTCGGAATACGCCACGCTGCTGCAGATCACCCGTACCCAGGCAGTCGCGCCGCCGGTGATCCAGGGCTCGGTGCGGGTGATCGATATCGCCGGTGTCGATATCCAGCCGTGCGGCGGCACCCATGTGGCCAACACCAGGGAAGTCGGCCGGGTGTTCTGCGAGAAAATCGAGAAGAAGAGCAAGCATAACCGCCGGGTGATACTGCGGTTCGCGTGAACATCGGTGAAGACGCGCTTAAGTGCAGGGGATAGCCCCCGCACTGGTTAACGGGGGCTGGGGCCTATTGCTTTTGTTGGTCGACTTGCTGACTCAAGCTGTCAACTTGCTGCTGAAGTTCTGCAATGAATTGCTCGTAGGCCTCTGCTGCCTGATCAAGTTCGGTACTGAGCTGCTCGTTTGCACTCTTGAGTGTTTCAATGGTGCGGGTGTCAGACGTTGCTGGCTGAGTGGGCGCCATCGTTTCTTCACTTTGCCTGGTGACAGGTGCTTGAGGCTGCATGGTATCCGACTCAGTGGTGTTGTCATCATCCGCAGACATGGGCGGAGTCTCGTTACGGGAAGCGCCCGTACCGCCGATTTTTTTAAACAATTCAGTAATTTGTTGACTCAGCCCCATAAGCAGCCCCCCGATCTCCTGAAGTGCCTTTGTGATCTGCCGGTGAATCTGACGGGTTTGGTTGCTCAGCGCCTCCAGACCTGGCGTCTGCGTCGGCTCCATCTGAGGTGACGCTTGTACGGGCATCTGTTGCACGGAAGTCGAATCTTCGGCCTGCATCAGGTCCTGACCATCGCCGACGGCACTCCTGGTTTGGCTGCCGTTATCAAAAGGAGTTACTTGAGTGGATTTTTCCGAGGATTCAAGTTGCTGGGTCAAATTAGCAATTTTTTGCTTAAGTTCTTTTATGATCGGTGCGAACTTGGCGATCAATGCGTCGAATTTCTCATTGAGCGCTTGATTTTTTCGGGTCAATTCCGCCAGTTCGCCTGGCCCAGCGGTTTTCACCTGCTCGGGGTTGACCAATGCATTGTGACTCGAAAAGGGGCCGCGTTGCTGGGCCATCATGGGGCCACGGGGCGGCGTGGAATCCTGAGGGGCGGCAGGATATTCAGCGGCATCAGCGCTGTGTTCATGACGGATGGGCGCCGGCTTGGGGGACATGTCGTAGCCAACGGTATAAGGCGTTTGTGGCTGAGAACTTATGCTGGTCATAGGAACCTTCCAGGATTCAGGTAGTGGATTTTCACAAAGCCTGCTGGAGCAAGCCTTATGGCTACCTGATTGGGTGTTTATCCGGAAGAAGTTCCGCAGGTGCCGGCGTCGTAAGTAGCAACCTGTTTCAAGTAAAAACAGGCTGCCAAATGCGCTCGCCCGTCCTGGCACAGTAAGCCCCCGGTAGACAGTTCTTTTGTGGCGAGCAGGCTTTAGAACGCGTCGCCGGGGATGCGCACGAAACCTTCCATCAGCACCCGCGCACTGCGGCTCATGATAGCTTTTTTGACCACCCACTCACCGTTCACCTGGGTGGCCTCGGCACCCACGCGCAGGGTGCCGGAGGGATGCCCGAAGCGCACCGCGCTGCGCTCCACACCGCCTGCCGCCAGGTTGACCAGGGTTCCAGGAATCGCCGCTGCGGTGCCAATTGCCACCGCCGCCGTGCCCATCATGGCATGGTGCAGCTTGCCCATGGACAGCGCGCGCACCAACAGGTCCACGTCGGCGGCCTTGATCGGTTTGCCGCTGGACGCCACATAATCGGCAGGCCTGGCCACGAACGCGACTTTGGGCGTGTGCTGGCGCCGGGCAGCTTCGTCCAGGTGGTTGATCAGGCCCATGCGCAACGCGCCGTGGGCGCGCACGGTTTCGAACATCGCCAGGGCCTTGGGGTCGCCGTTGATTGCGCCCTGCAGTTCGGTACCGGTATAGCCGAGGTCGTCGGCGTTGATGAAAATCGTCGGAATGCCGGCGTTGATCAGCGTCGCCTTGAAGGTTCCCACGCCGGGCACTTGCAGCTCATCGACCAGGTTACCGGTGGGGAACATCGCGCCACCACCGCCCTCCTCTTCCGCTGCCGGGTCGATGAACTCCAGTTGCACTTCGGCGGCCGGGAAGGTCACGCCGTCCAGTTCGAAGTCGCCGGTTTCCTGCACCGCGCCGTCGGTGATCGGCACGTGGGCGATGATGGTCTTGCCGATATTGGCCTGCCACACGCGCACGACGGCCACACCGTTGTGCGGCACGCGCGCGGCATCGACCAGCCCGGCGCTGATGGCGAACGCACCGACCGCCGCCGACAGGTTGCCGCAATTGCCGCTCCAGTCGACGAAGGGTTTGTCGATGGCGACCTGGCCAAACAGATAGTCCACGTCATGCTCGGCGCGGCTGCTTCTGGACAGGATCACGGTTTTGCTGGTGCTGGACGTCGCACCGCCCATGCCATCGATCTGCTTGTCATAGGGGTCGGGGCTGCCGATCACCCGCAACAACAAGGCATCGCGTGCGGCGCCGGGCACCTGCGCTGCAACGGGCAGGTCCTGGAGACTGAAAAACACACCCTTGCTGGTACCGCCACGCATGTAGGTGGCGGGGATTCTGATTTGCGCTGCATGTGCCATGGTCAGCCCTCAGGCGGTCGCCGTTGATGCCAGGAAGTCCTGGGCAAAACGCTGCAACACGCCGCCCGCCTCGTAGATCGATACTTCTTCGGCGGTGTCCAGGCGGCAAGTCACCGGCACCTCGACACGTTCGCCATTTTTACGATTGATTACCAGGGTCAACTGCGCACCCGGGGTGCGCGCGCCGAGCACGTCATAGGTTTCACTGCCGTCGATCTGCAGGGTATGACGGTCGGTGCCCGGCAGAAATTCCAGCGGCAGCACGCCCATGCCCACCAGGTTGGTGCGATGGATGCGCTCGAAGCCTTCGGCGGCAATCGCTTCCACCCCGGCCAGGCGCACGCCCTTGGCCGCCCAGTCGCGGGATGAGCCCTGACCGTAGTCGGCGCCGGCGATGATGATCAGCGGCTGCTTGCGCTGCATGTAGGTTTCGATGGCTTCCCACATGCGCGTGACCTGGCCCTCGGGCTCGATGCGCGCCAGCGAGCCCTGCTTGACCTTGCCGTTTTCCACCACCATTTCATTGAACAGTTTCGGGTTGGCGAAGGTGGCGCGCTGGGCGGTCAAGTGGTCGCCCCGATGGGTCGCATAAGAGTTGAAGTCGACTTCCGGCAGGCCCATTTTCGCCAGGTATTCGCCGGCCGCACTGTCGAGCATGATGGCGTTGGACGGCGACAGGTGATCGGTGGTGATGTTGTCCGGCAGCACCGCCAGCGGGCGCATGCCCTTGAGCGGCCGCGCCCCGGCCAGCGCGCCTTCCCAATACGGCGGGCGGCGAATATAGGTGCTTTGCGGGCGCCAGTCGTACAGCGGCGCCACCTTGGGGCCGGTGTCCTCGTGGATCGCGAACATCGGGATATACACCGCACGGAACTGCTCTGGCTTGACCGAGGCCTTGACCACCGCGTCGATCTCTTCGTCGCTGGGCCAGAGGTCCTGCAGGCGGATTTCATTGCCCTGCGCGTCGAGCCCGAGCACATCCTTTTCGATGTCGAAACGGATGGTGCCGGCAATCGCGTAGGCCACCACCAACGGTGGCGAAGCCAGGAACGCCTGCCTGGCGTACGGGTGAATACGCCCGTCGAAGTTGCGGTTGCCCGACAACACGGCGGTGGCGTACAGGTCGCGGTCGATGATTTCCTGCTGGATCAAAGGGTCCAGCGCGCCGGACATGCCATTGCAGGTGGTGCAGGCAAACGCCACCACGCCAAAACCGAGTTTTTCCAGTTCGTCAGCCAGGCCCGCTTCTTCCAGGTACATGGCCACGGTCTTCGAGCCCGGCGCCAGCGACGACTTGACCCACGGTTTGCGCGTCAGCCCCAGCCTGTTGGCGTTGCGCGCCAGGAGACCGGCGGCGATCACGTTGCGTGGGTTGCTGGTGTTGGTGCAACTGGTGATGGCGGCAATGATCACCGCGCCATCGGGCATCTGCCCCGGCACTTGGTCCCATTGGCCGCTGATGCCTTTGGAGGCCAGGTCACGGGTGGCGACACGGGCGTGAGGATTGCTCGGCCCGGCCATGTTGCGCACCACGCTGGACAGATCGAACGTGAGGCCGCGCTCGTATTGCGCGCCCTTCAGGTCATCCGCCCACAGGCCGGTGTGGCGGGCGTACTGTTCGACCAGGGCAACCTGTTCGTCTTCACGGCCGGTGAGTTTGAGGTAGGCGACGGTCTGCGGGTCGATGTAGAACATCGCCGCCGTGGCGCCGTATTCCGGGGCCATGTTGGAGATGGTCGCGCGGTCGCCCAGGGTGAGGTTTGACGCGCCCTCGCCGAAAAACTCCAGCCATGCACCGACCACTTTTTGCTTGCGCAGAAACTCGGTCAGCGCCAGCACCATGTCGGTGGCGGTGATGCCCGGCAGCAGCTTGCCGGTCAGCTCGACGCCGATGATTTCCGGCAGGCGCATCCACGATGCGCGACCGAGCATCACGCTCTCGGCTTCCAGACCGCCCACGCCAATGGCGATCACGCCCAGGGCATCGACATGCGGGGTGTGGCTGTCGGTGCCGACGCAGGTATCCGGGAAGGCCACGCCGTCGCGCACCTGGATCACCGGGGACATTTTCTCCAGGTTGATCTGGTGCATGATGCCGTTGCCCGGCGGGATCACGTCGACGTTCTTGAAGGCTTTTTTGCTCCACTCGATAAAGTGGAAGCGGTCTTCGTTGCGGCGATCCTCGATGGCGCGGTTTTTCGCGAACGCGTCCGGGTCGGCACCGCCCGCTTCGACGGCCAGGGAGTGATCGACGATCAACTGCGTCGGCACCACCGGGTTGACCTGCGCAGGGTCGCCGCCTTGCAGGGCGATGGCGTCACGCAGGCCGGCGAGGTCGACCAGCGCGGTCTGGCCGAGAATGTCATGGCACACCACGCGGGCCGGAAACCATGGAAAGTCGAGGTCGCGCTTGCGCTCGATCAACTGGCGCAGGGACGCATCGAGGGTGGCCGGGTCGCAGCGGCGCACCAGGTTCTCGGCCAGTACGCGGGAGGTGTAGGGCAAGGTGGCGTAGGCGCCAGGGGTGATGGCTTCGACCGCCGCGCGGGTGTCGAAGTAATCCAGCCGACTGCCTGGGAGCGGTTTGCGAAATTCAGTGTTCATCGTCAGGACTCGGTCACGGTGATTGCACAGGAAGCCGGAGCTCGAACTGGAACGCGATCCCCTGTGGGAGGGGGCTTGCTCCCGATGGCGGTGTGACAGTCGCTACATGTGCTGAATGACACACCGTCATCGGGAGCAAGCCCCCTCCCACATTTGATCCGATTGCCAATTCGGGATCGACGGTCTTCAGCGACGTTCGATTGCCACGAACTTGCGCTGCTCGACGCCGGTGTACTCGGCGCTTGGACGGATGATGCGGTTGTTGGCGCGCTGTTCGAACACATGGGCCGCCCAGCCGGTGAGGCGTGAGCAGACGAAGATCGGGGTGAACAGCTTGGTCGGGATGCCCATGAAGTGATACGCCGAGGCATGGTAGAAGTCGGCGTTGGGGAACAGTTTTTTCTGTTCCCACATGGTTTTGTCGATGGCTTCGGAAACCTTGAACAGCACGGTATCGCCCACTTCGTCAGCCAGCTTTTTCGCCCAGCCCTTGATCACCTCATTGCGCGGGTCGCTGTCTTTGTAGATCGCGTGGCCAAAGCCCATGATCTTGTCCTTGCGCGCCAGCATGCCGAGGGTGCCCTCCACCGCTTCTGCGGCCGAGCCGAAACGCTCGATCATTTCCATCGCCGCTTCGTTGGCGCCGCCGTGCAGCGGGCCGCGCAGCGAGCCGATGGCCGCCGTGACGCAGGAATACAGGTCGGACAAGGTCGAGGCACACACCCGCGCGGTGAAGGTGGAGGCGTTGAATTCGTGCTCGGCGTAGAGGATCAGCGACACGTTCATCACTTTGACATGCAGGTCGCTGGGCTTCCTGCCATGCAGCAGGTGCAGGAAGTGGCCACCGATGCTCGGTTCGTCGGTCACGCAATCGATGCGCTGGCCGTCGTGGCTGAAGCGGTACCAGTAGCACATGATCGCCGGGAAGGCGGCGAGCAGGCGGTCGGTGACATCGTGCTGCGCACTGAAGTCTTTTTCCGGCTCGATATTGCCCAGGAACGAGCAGCCGGTGCGCATCACGTCCATCGGGTGGGCGTCGGCGGGGATGCGTTCGAGCACTTCCTTCAAGGCTTGCGGCAGGTCGCGCAGCGTGCCGAGCTTTTTGCTGTAGTCCGCCAGTTGGGCCTGGGTCGGCAGCTCGCCGTACAGCAGCAGATAGGCAACTTCTTCAAACTGCGCGTCGGCGGCCAGTTCACGCACATCGTAGCCACGGTAGGTAAGACCGGCGCCGGCCTGGCCCACGGTGGACAGCGCAGTCTGCCCGGCCACCTGGCCACGCAGGCCGGCGCCACTCAATACTTTTGCTTCAGCCATGGTGTTTCTCCAATTTTGTCGTTGTTCAGGGAGCCACGAGGTTTATTTTTTGGCGGCGAACAGCGCGTCGAGCTTCTGTTCGAAGGTGTGGTAGTCGATACGGTCGTAAAGCTCCATGCGGGTTTGCATGGTGTCGACCACGTTCTGTTGGGTGCCGTCGCGACGGATCGCGGTGTAGACGTTCTCGGCGGCCTTGTTCATGGCGCGAAAGGCCGAGAGCGGGTACAGCACCAGAGAAACATCCGCAGATTTCAACTGTTCGGTGGTGTACAGCGGGGTCGCGCCGAATTCGGTGATGTTGGCCAGAATCGGCGCTTTGACGCGGGCGGCAAACAGTTTGTACATGTCCAGTTCGGTGATGGCTTCCGGAAACACCATGTCGGCACCGGCCTCGATGCACGCGGCGGCACGTTCCAGGGCGGACTCCAGTCCCTCGACGGCCAGGGCGTCGGTGCGCGCCATGATCACGAAGCTGTCATCGGTGCGCGCGTCCACGGCGGCCTTGATGCGGTCGACCATTTCCTGCTGGGACACGATTTCCTTGTTGGGACGATGGCCGCAGCGCTTGGCGCCGACCTGGTCCTCGATATGGATGGCTGCGGCGCCGAACTTGATCATCGACTTGACGGTGCGCGCCACGTTGAACGCCGAGGAGCCGAAACCGGTGTCCACGTCCACCAGCAGCGGCAGGTCGCACACGTCGGTGATGCGGCGCACATCGGTGAGCACGTCGTCCAGGCCGGTGATGCCCAGGTCCGGCACACCCAGGGAGCCGGCTGCGACGCCGCCGCCCGACAGGTAGATCGCCTTGAAGCCGGCGCGTTTGGCCAGCAGGGCGTGGTTGGCATTGATCGCGCCGACCACCTGCAAGGGGTGCTCACTGGCAACCGCGTCACGGAAACGCTGGCCCGGCGTACTTTTAGTGTTGGAACTCATGACTCACCTCGTGATTGGGCGGCACCGTCGGGGAAGTGACGGGCAATGTTGCGTTTTGAGGCGCCGATATGGCGGCGCATCAGCAGTTCGGCCAGTTCACCGTCGCGCTCGGCAATCGCGTCGAGAATGCGGTGATGCTCGGCAAAGGCCTGGCGTGGGCGATTGGGCGTGGCGGAAAACTGAATGCGGTACATGCGCACCAATTGATACAGCTCGCCGCAGAGCATTTGGGTCAGGGTGCGATTGCCGGCGCCTTGAATTATCCGGTAATGAAAATCGAAGTCGCCTTCCTGCTGGTAGTAGCCCAGGCCGGCCTGAAACGCCTCGTCCCGCTCGTGGGTGTGCAGCACCTGGCGCAGCTCTTCGATCTCGGCGTCGGTCATGCGCTCGGCGGCGAGGCGGCAGGCCATGCCTTCGAGGGATTCGCGGATCTCATAAAGCTCGACCAGCTCTGCGTGGCTCAAGGACACCACCCGCGCGCCGACGTGAGGCACCCGCACCAGCAGGCGCTGGCCCTCGAGACGGTGGATCGCTTCACGCAACGGCCCGCGACTGATGCCGTAGGTGCGCGCCAGCTCCGGCTCGGAGATCTTGCTGCCGGGGGCGATCTCGCCCTTGACGATGGCAGCCTGGATACGCCGGAACACGTTCTCGGACATGGTCTGGGAATCGTCCTGCGTCGGCACCGGGGCTTGCAGCTGATCCAACATATTGTCGACACTCTTAAAAGCAATGTGGCAAAAACTAGCCAATCAACCTTTATTAGTCAAAGAATAAATCAACATTGTCGACAATCGTCTAATAACCTCCGGCAAGCTCCGCCAAGACATGGCCGCCTGCCAGCGCTGGCGCCAAAAAAGCATCATGTTAGAATGCCCGCCGCTTTTGCCTGACATCACTGGATGAAACGGCGCACGAGGGAGTTTGCGCAGCAATGCCAGTCGCCTTGAATCAAACATCGCACTGCACGCCTCAGGATCTATGAGACTCAAGCCCTTCCTTTTATTGATGTGCCTGCTGGCCGTACCGGGCCTTGGCGTCGCCGCCGAGAAGACCGTGTATGGCCTCAACGAATACGCGCAATTGGCCGGCATCAACCTCGAAGTCGCCGCCAAACTGGACACCGGCGCCAAGACCGCCTCCCTCAGCGCCCGTGATATCAAGCGCTTCAAGCGCAACGGCGAATCCTGGGTGCGCTTTTATCTGGCCATCGACGCCGCCCATTCCCACCCCATCGAACGGCCCCTGGCCCGCGTGAGCAAGATCAAGCGCCGCGCCGGTGACTACGACCCCGATGAAGACAAGAACTACACCGCCCGCCCAGTGATTGCCCTGAATATCTGCATGGGCAGCGCTTTGCGCAGCATAGAAGTGAACTTGACTGACCGAAGTACCTTCCAATACCCGCTGTTGATCGGCTCCGAAGCGCTGAAGCGCTTTGATGCGCTGGTCGACCCCAGTCTTAAATACGCAGCGGGCAAGCCTGCCTGCGCCGCCGACGCTCATACCGCCGAGTAAACCGAATGCGCTCTTTGACCCTGCACCTGAGAATCCTCATCGCCATCCTGGTGGTGCTGGGTATTTCGGTCACCTGTTACCAGATCTTCGTGCTGGGCATTCCTGTTACCGAGGATGCCACCGACGATCTGTGGAACATCGACGCCAAGGTCGAGTTCGTCGCCAATCCGAAAGACCCGGTGAAGATCCAGATGTTCGTGCCGCCCCTGAGCCGCGACTTCGTGAGCCTTAACGAAAGCTTCATTTCGAACAACTACGGGGTCAGCGTCAACCGCACCGATGGCAACCGCAAGGTCACCTGGTCGGCACGCCGCGCCAAGGGCAACCAGACCCTGTATTACCGCCTGGTGCTGACCAAGCGCTACAGCGGTGAAAAAATCAAGGTCAAGGGCCCGACCTTCCGCGACAGCATCGCCGTTGAAGGCCCGGAAAAAATCGCCGCTGAAGCCCTGCTGGCACCGATCCGCCAGCACTCGGCCGACGTCGAGACCTTCATCACCGAAGCGATCAAGCGCACCAACAACCTCAGCGACGACAACGTCAAGCTGCTGCTGGCGGGCGATCCGTCCACAGCGCACAAGGCCAAGATCGTCGAGCTGCTGCTGTCCATCGCCCATGTGCCGGTGGAAAAGGTCCACACCATTCGCCTGGTCGCCGACCAGCCGCAAAGCCCGGAACTGTGGCTGCGCAGCTTCAACGGTAATGACTGGCTGTACTTCAACCCGGAAACCGGCGAACAGGGCCTGCCTGCCGACCGCCTGCTGTGGTGGACCGGCGACGAAAACCTGATCACCGTGGACGGCGGCAAGAAAGCCATGGTGACCTTCAGTCTGAACAACAGCGAGATGAACGCGATTCGCCTGGCCAAGCTGACGGACGAGAACACCGACGCCAACTTCCTCGAATACTCGCTGTACGGCCTGCCGCTGCAGACCCAGCAGACCTTCATGATCATGGTGATGATCCCGATTGGCGTGCTGGTGATCCTGATCCTGCGCAACCTGATCGGCCTGCAGACCCTGGGTACCTTCACCCCGGTGCTGATTGCCCTGGCGTTCCGCGAGACGCAGTTGGGCTTCGGGATTGTGCTGTTCACGATTATCACCGCGCTGGGGCTGTCGTTACGCTCCTACCTGGAACACCTGAAGCTGCAAATGCTGCCCAGGTTGTCGGTGGTGCTGACTTTCGTGGTGGTGCTGATTGCGGCCATCAGCCTGTTCAGCCACAAGCTGGGGCTGGAGCGCGGGCTGTCGGTGGCGCTGTTCCCGATGGTGATCCTGACCATGACCATCGAACGCCTGTCGATCACCTGGGAAGAACGCGGCGCCAACCATGCACTGAAAGTGGCGATCGGCACGCTGTTCGCGGCGTCGCTGGCGCATATCATCATGAGCGTGCCGGAGTTGATCTACTTCGTGTTTACCTTCCCGGCGATCCTGTTGATTCTGGTGGGCTTCATGCTGGCCATGGGGCGTTATCGCGGCTACCGCCTGACCGAGCTGGTGCGTTTCAAGGCCTTCCTGAAGGCTGACCAGTAATGTTCGGTTTCTGGAAGACCTGGAAGGCCCTCGAAGCACGCGGGATCATGGGCATCAACCGGCGTAACGCCGATTACGTGCTCAAGTACAACAAGCGCAGCCTTTACCCGTTGGTGGATGACAAGATCATCACCAAGGAGCGCGCGCTGGCCGCCGGCCTGCATGTGCCGGAAATGTACGGGGTGATTTCCACCGAAAAAGGCATCGACAAGCTCGACGAGATCATCGGCGGGCGCAGCGACTTCGTGATCAAACCGGCCCAGGGCGCTGGCGGTGACGGCATTCTGGTGGTGGCGGACCGTTTTGAAGGACGCTATCGCACGGTGTCGGGCAAGATCATCAGCCATGAAGAAATCGAACATCAGATTTCCAGCATTCTGACCGGCCTGTATTCCCTGGGTGGGCATCGCGACCGCGCGCTGATCGAATACCGCGTGGTGCCCGACCAGATCTTCAAGAGCATCAGCTACGAAGGGGTGCCGGACATCCGCATCATCGTGCTGATGGGCTACCCGGTCATGGCCATGCTGCGCCTGCCGACCCGTCAGTCCGGCGGCAAGGCCAACCTGCACCAGGGCGCAATCGGCGTGGGCGTCGATCTGGCCACCGGCCTGACCCTGCGCGGCACCTGGCTGAACAGCATCATCACCAAGCACCCCGACACCACCAACGCCGTGGACGGTGTGCAATTGCCCAACTGGGACGGCTTCATGAAGCTGGCGGCCGGCTGCCATGAGTTGTGCGGGCTGGGCTATATCGGCGTGGACATGGTGCTGGACCAGGAGAAAGGCCCGCTGATCCTGGAGCTGAATGCGCGGCCGGGGTTGAATATTCAGATCGCCAACGATTGCGGTTTGACCCTGCGCACCCATGCCGTGGAAGCGCGGCTGGAAACCCTGAAAGCCGATGGCGTGACGGAAACGCCGGAAGAACGGGTGAGGTTTGTGCAGGAGATGTTCGGGCATATTCCGCCCGTGGAAGGCTGACCGAGTCGTCTGTGGGCAATTGCCTCTAGGAGCAAATCCTACAGCGGACTACAATCCCCTCCCCGCGCTTTGGCTGATCCACCCCGCATGTCGACCTGCTCCGTCTACCCGCTGCCCTACCAGGCAAACCCCGCCCAGTATTTTGCGGCGATCCGCCATGCCCCCGACGCGGTGCTGCTGGACAGCGGCCGGCCGACGGCCGAGCGGGGCCGGTATGACCTGCTGAGCGCATGGCCGCAGGCCACACTGACGGTCTCGCCGGATGAAAGCGGCAGTGATTTCCTGCAACGCCTGCGCAAAAACATTGCCCAGCTGGGTGAGGCGAATTTGCCCGCCGGTTATGAATTACCGTTTGCCGGCGGCCTGATCGGTTATTTGAGCTACGACTTCGGCCGCCATCTGGAGCAGATGCCGCAGTTGGCGGCGGACGACCTCCACCTGCCGGACGCACGCCTGGGCCTGTATGCCTGGGCGCTGATCAGTGATCACCTGGCGCAGACCAGCCAACTGGTGTTTCACCCGACTCTGGCAGAGCGCGAACGACAACGTCTGATTACCGTATTCAGTCAGCCGGTCGCGGCCTCAAAGGCCAGTTTCAAGCTGCGTGGCCCCATGGCACCGGACCTCGGCGCCGAGGCTTATCGCCACGCCATCGCACGTATTCACGACTATATCCAGGCCGGTGACTGCTACCAGGTCAACTTCGCGCAACGCTTTCGCGCGCCCTGCGTTGGCGATCCCTGGACGGCCTATTGCGCCCTGCGCGAGGCGTGCCCGACGCCCTTTTCCGGCTTCCAGAGCCTGCCGGATCATGGCGCGGTGCTGAGCCTGTCACCGGAACGCTTTGTCAAAATCAGCCGACGCCAGGTCGAAACCCGGCCGATCAAAGGCACCCGGCCGCGCGGCCTTACGCCCGAGGAAGATGCAGCCAACGCCGCCGAACTGCTAGCCAGCCCCAAGGACCGTGCCGAAAATCTGATGATTGTCGACCTGCTGCGCAACGACCTCGGGCGCAGTTGCCGCACCGGTTCGGTGAAGGTGCCGGAACTGTTCAGCCTGGAAAGCTACCCCAACGTGCACCACCTGGTGAGCAGCGTGACTGGCGAGTTGGCAAGCGACAAGGACGCCCTCGACCTGATCGCGGGCAGCTTCCCCGGCGGCTCCATCACCGGCGCCCCGAAGATCCGCGCCATGCAGATCATCGACGAGCTGGAACCCACTCGACGCGGTTTGTACTGCGGCTCGCTGGTGTACCTGGACGTACGTGGCGAGATGGACAGCTCGATCGCCATTCGTAGCCTGCTGGTCAAGGATGACCAGGTGTGCTGCTGGGGCGGCGGCGGGATTGTGGCCGACTCGCAGTGGGAGGCGGAGTACCAGGAGTCGATGACGAAGGTACGGGTTTTGTTACAGACGCTGGAAAATCTGTAGTCCCCCCTGCAATCCGGCCTCTGACCTCACGAAGCGCGAAGCACGAAAAAACCTGAATCAGTACGCGTGTGGACGACCTGCCGGCACGCCTATAGCGTCGGCAGCTCCTGCCTATACGTCGTCTGTGAAGGATCACATAGGCGATTGCTTACTCGTCAGAATTTGTTTCCGGAGTTGCATCCCGTTCTGCCCATGCCTAACATCTCCCAAATCGGGAGGCACGCAAGATGCGAATAATCGCGCTATCCACCTTGCGACGGTTCTGGGAAAGCCACCCAAACCACGCTGACGCGAGAACGCCGTTGGTCGAACTGTATCGGTACATGGAGAACGCCACCTACCCGACGCCACAAGCACTGAAGGCAACGCTCAGAACAGTGAGCATTCTCAAGGCCGGCAGGGTCGTCTTCAACGTAGGTGGCAACAAATATCGAGTCGTCATGGCCATCGATTATCAGCGCCAGCTTGGGTTCATACGCTTTGTAGGCACTCATGCGCAATACGATCAAATCAATGCGGAGACCGTGTGATGAACATTAAACCCATTCATTCCCATGAAGACCTGACCGACGCGCTCGCGCGGGTGGAGCAGCTATGGGGAGCGCAGATCGGCTCACCCGAAGGCGACGAGCTGGAAATTCTCGCCGTGCTCATCGAGAAGTACGAAGCGGAACAGTTTCCAATGCCGGCGTCGGATCCAGTGGAAGCGATCAAATTCCGCATGGAGCAAATGGGCCTGACGGCCCGCGACCTGGAGCCATTCATCGGGACCAGCGGGCGGGTCTCGGAAGTATTGAATCATAAGCGCAAGTTGAGCCTGGCCATGATCAAGCGCCTGCACGATGGCCTGAGCATTCCTTATGAGCGGCTGCTGGCAGGCGTTTGAGCAGAACGGGCTTACACATCAGGACCGCCGAATGCCCGCAGCCAGTTGGCGGACTCAATGGCGCAAGCGCAGCGCCGCACCCCGGGGCTGATTTTGATACCATCGCTCCCCTATAGAGCGCTCAGCGCCACTGACCTGTAGGAACCGTCCTGATGAACCAAGCCTTCGACGTCGTTGAACTCGCCACGACCTATGCCAACAAGTCTGCCCAGGACATTCTCAAGCTGGCCTTCAGCCAGTTCGGTGATGACCTGTGGATTTCCTTCAGCGGTGCCGAAGACGTGGTGCTGGTGGACATGGCCTGGAAGCTGAACAAGAACGTCAAGGTGTTCAGCCTCGACACCGGCCGCCTGCACCCGGAGACCTACCGGTTTATCGAGCAGGTTCGCGACTTCTACAAGATCGACATCGAACTGATCTCGCCGGACCAGAGCAAGCTGGAACCCTTCGTCAAGGAAAAGGGCCTGTTCAGCTTCTACCGCGACGGCCATGGCGAGTGCTGCGGCATACGCAAGATCGAACCATTGCGCCGCAAGTTGTCCGGCGTCAGCGCCTGGGCCACCGGCCAGCGCCGCGACCAGAGCCCCGGCACGCGCAGCCAGGTGGCCGCCCTGGAAATCGACACGGCGTTTTCCACCCCGGAACGCACCCTGTACAAGTTCAACCCACTGGCGCAGATGACCAGTGAGGAAATCTGGGGCTATATCCGCATGCTGGAGCTGCCGTACAACAGCCTGCATGAGCGTGGGTTTATCAGCATTGGCTGCGAGCCGTGCACGCGCCCGGTGTTGCCGAATCAGCATGAACGCGAAGGTCGCTGGTGGTGGGAAGAGGCAACGCAGAAGGAATGCGGACTGCATGCCGGGAATATCATCAGCAAGGCTTGAGGCGACGTCCGTCACTCATCAAGGAGGTTTCATGCGCATCCTCGTGGTCAACGTCAACACCACCGAATCCATCACCGACGCCATCGCCCAGCAGGCGCGCACCGTGGCCTCACCGGGCACCGAGATTGTCGGACTCACGCCGTACTTTGGCGCCGAGTCGGTGGAGGGAAACTTCGAAAGCTACCTGGCGGCCATTGCGGTGATGGACCGGGTGATGGCCTACGACCAGCCGTTCGATGCGGTCATCCAGGCCGGCTATGGCGAGCATGGCCGCGAGGGGTTGCAGGAGTTGTTGAACGTGCCGGTGGTGGACATCACCGAAGCGGCCGCCAGCACGGCGATGTTCCTGGGCCATGCGTATTCGGTGGTGACCACCCTGGATCGCACCGTGCCACTGATTGAAGACCGGCTGAAACTCGCCGGCTTGTATCAGCGCTGTGCGTCGGTGCGCGCCAGTGGCATGGCGGTGCTGGAACTGGAGGAGGATCCACTGGCCGCCATGGAAGCCATCGTGCGCCAGGCGCAATTGGCGATTGCCGAGGACAAGGCCGAAGTCATCTGCCTGGGCTGTGGCGGCATGGCGGGCCTGGACGAACAGATCCGCCAGCGCACGGGCGTGCCGGTGGTGGACGGCGTAACCGCGGCGGTGACGATTGCCGAGGGCCTTGTACGCCTGGGCTTGTCGACGTCAAAGGTGCGCACCTACGCGACGCCGAGGCCAAAGAAAGTCATCGGCTGGCCGGGCACGTTCAGCCACTGAAGATCAAATCTGCCCGTTCAAGGCAGAGGTGGCAGGCCATAGGCAGTCAGGTCGAAGTCCGCCAGCTTGCGGATGATCTGGTCGGCATGCGAGTACTTGCTGTCGGCCATGGCCTCATCGGGCACCGCAATGGCCGTCATCTGCGCGGCTTTGGCGGCAGTAATGCCAAACGGCGAGTCTTCAAATACCAGGCAATCCCGTGGCGCCACACCCAGTCGGCGGGCGGCCGTGAGGAAGATGTCCGGCGCAGGCTTGGCGGCGCCCACTTCCGGGTCGTCAGCGGTGACGATGGTGCCGAACAGGCCAAACCATTCGCGGTGCAAGGTGGTCTTGTGGCCAAACGAGTTTCGCGACGAACTGGTGCCCACGGCAATCGGAATGTCATGCGCCTTCAAATGCCGCACCAACGCCTCGGCGCCGGGCATGCCCAGGGCCTTGGGGAAACGCTCGCTCATCAACGGCTCACGGATCTCCAGGAACTCGGCCGGAGTGATCGGCAGGTCCAGCGCCTTGACGACGTACTCTGCCAGATCCTGTGAACCGCGCCCGATGATGTGTTGCTTGATCCTCCAGTCATAGGTGCGGCCGTAGCGCTCGGCGATGATCTGCGTGACTTCGGTGTAGATGCCTTCAGTGTCCAGCAGCAAACCGTCCATATCGAAAATCACGGCCTTGATCGGGACAGCGGTACGCGGTGCACTCATCGGAGAAGGATCCTGGGGACTGACTGGAGGAATGCAGCACAATAGCGGCCACGCTTGCCTGCAAGCAACCCTTTAGACTGTAGGTTTTCCCCTTACAGAGTGATCCACGATGCTCTACCGTCTGGCCGCCGATGGCCTCGTGCTGCTCCACCTGTGTTTCATCCTGTTCGCGCTGTTCGGCGGGCTGCTCGCCTTGAAATGGCGACCGATCCTATGGCTGCACCTGCCGGCAGCCGCGTGGGGCGTTGTTGTCGAGGTGTTTCATCTGCCCTGCCCGCTGACCCGCTGGGAAAACCTGTTTCGCCACCTGGCCGGGCAGGACGGCTACGGCGGTGGCTTTGTGGAGCACTACCTCCTCACGCTGATTTACCCGGCCGGGCTTACACCGCAGATTCAACTGGGCCTGGGTGCTTTGGTGCTGCTGATCAATATTGCGGTGTATGTGCGAATTTTCCGACGTTACGGACAGGCTTGAGACAGCCTCGCCGGTGAAGAATCAGACTCCCTCAGTCCGTTTGTAGCCGCCCCCATGTCCGAAGCCTTCGAAGTCCCCAGCCCCCACGAAAAACACATCGAACACACCACCGAACATGCCCACGGCCGCGGGGACAGGTTCGCCAGCCGCATTGCCGTGATGACTGCGCTGATGGCCACCCTAGGCGCCATGCTCAGCTACCAGGCCGGCTCCACCGAGAGCGAAGCGGCGATGGACAAGAACAACGCCGCCATCTTCAAGACCGAAGCCGCCAACCAGTGGAATTACTACCAGGCCAAATCCAGCCGCCAGAATCTGGCCGAACTGGCCACGCACATTCCCGGCGTCGACGTCGCCCACTACAGCGACGAAATCCAGCGCTATAAGGGCCAGAAGGAGGAAGTACGCAAGCAGGCGGAGAAACTTGAAGCGACCTCCAAGGAATGGAATGACAAGTCCGAGGAGGCCCTGCACCAGCACCACCGCTGGGCCCAGGCGATGACCGCGATCCAGATCGCGATCTCGTTGGCGGCGATTACCTTGCTCACGCGCAAGGAATGGCTCAAGCGCCTGTCGTATACCGCCGGCGGCGTGGCCGTGATACTCGGTAGCCTGGCCTGGCTGCATCTCTGATTGACTGCATAACGCGCCTTGTGGCGAGCGGGCTTGCCACAGAAACCCAGGAAATTTCCTACGATGGATTTCAATCCGGCCTTCACGCCATTAGAGTGTCGCGCCTTCGAGAATTGAATCTCGATATTCAGCCCATGGAGTTACCCGTGAAGTACGCCCGTCAAGCAGTTGCAGCAGCCGTTCTCGGTTTCACCCTCGCCGGCTGCACCGGCACCGCCATCAAATCCCCGCAATACGACAGCAGCCAATACACCGTACTGGGCCACAGCGAAGCCAGCGCCACCGGCATCATGCTGTTCGGCATCATCCCAATCGGCCAGAACAGCCGCTTCGTGCGTGCACAGACCGCCGCCATCCAGGCCAAAGGCGGTGATGCGCTGATCAACACACAAATTCAGGAGAAGTGGTTCTGGGCGTGGGTATTGAGCGGCTATACCACGAAGATTTCGGGTGACGTGGTCAAGTTGAAGGCTGCGCAGTAAGCAGGAACCGCCAGAGCCAGCATGCTGGCAAGCGACGTATCATGGGCCAGACCCCAGAGGACGGCCCATGGTTTTGCGAGCTGCCTGAACGCGCCTTTTCAAGGGCCAGAAACTACAAAACCCCTGATTTCTCTCGAAACCAGGGGTTTTGTTTACATCGAATGTGGCGGTGAAGGAGAGATTCGAACTCTCGATACAATTTCTTGTATACACACTTTCCAGGCGTGCTCCTTAAGCCACTCGGACACTTCACCGTATCTCGGCAAACCAGTTCAGTCTGTCGAGGCGCGCTAATGTAGTCGAAAGCCTTTCTGATGGCAAAGGTTTTTTTCAGAATTTTCATGCGGTTAGACCGCTCCGTCAGGACGCGCCCGACGGGGGCGGTGATTGTGCCATTCTCGGGCACTGGCGACATGCGTCTGACTCGTCTGTCGCGCCCTGCTCCGGGCCGTCTACCCTTGCAGGTGTGGGAAAAGCCTGACTGGGTAGTCAGTCATGACGCTTTACCGGGGCGGGCGTGGTGGGTAACGTCTGCTGCATTCTTCTATAACAAGTCCTGCAAGGAAACGCGTCATGAGTGAGTTGATTGCCTACCACTTCGAAGAAGGTATCGCGACCCTGACCTTGAGCAACGGCAAGGTGAATGCCATTTCTCCGGCGGTGGTCAGCGCCTTTAATGAGGCACTGGATCAGGCTGAAAAGGATCGCGCGGTGGTGGTCATCACCGGGACGCCGGGGATTCTGTCGGGTGGTTATGATTTGAAGGTAATGACCGCAGACCCCAGGGAGGCCATCGGCTTGGTGACTTCCGGCTCGACGCTGGCGCGGCGCCTGTTGTCGCATCCGTTCCCGGTGATTGTCGCGTGCCCCGGACATGCGGTGGCCAAGGGCGCGTTCCTGCTGCTGTCGGCGGATTATCGGATAGGCGTGGAAGGCCCGTTCAGCATTGGCCTGAACGAAGTGGCGATCGGCATGACCATGCATCACGCCGGCATCGAGCTGGCGCGCGATCGCCTGCGCAAGTCGGCCTTCCACCGTTCGGTGATCAACGCCGAAATGTTCGACCCGCAAGGCGCGCTGCAAGCAGGCTTCCTCGACAAGGTGGTGGCACCGGACGAATTGCACGCGGCGGCGCTGGAGGCGGCGAGGCAGTTGAAAAAGATCAATATGGCGGCGCACAGGCAGACCAAATTGAAGGTGCGCAAGGCACTGTTGGCGGCGTTGGATGACGCAATCATCCAGGATCAGAGCCACGGCCTCAGTTAAGCCTCCTGCACCTCGCTCACCGAAGCCCGACCTAGTGTCGGGCTTTTTCTTACAAGAGAATCCGAAACTTTCCTGGCCGCTCTAGACGGGGTTTGTCAACGATTGTTGAAACATGTGCTTAAACATCGGCTATCTCCGACGTCCTTAGGGTCAATTGCCGAATACAGTGCACATCCGTACACTGCGCCACCTTTTGTCTCGATGGGCCATGTCGATGCTGTTTCTGTTACGTATGTTGTTGATGGGTCTGCACTTTATGGTCGCTGGCGTGCTGGGCGTGCTGTTGGGCATTTGCCGGCCATTCAATCCGGACAACAGTCGCTTGTGTGCCCGCCTGTACGCAGTGCCGGCGATGTGGATTTTGCGCCTGAACGTGAAGGCCGATGTCAATTCGCTGCGTGAGAAGCCGGGGACCTGCGTGGTGATCGCCAATCATCAGTCCAACTATGACCTGTTTGTGCTGGGCACCGTGGTGCCCCACCGCACTGTGTGTATCGCCAAAAAGAGCCTGAAATGGGTGCCGCTGTTCGGTCAGCTGTTCTGGCTGGCGGGCAATGTGCTGATCGACCGGGGCAATGCGCACAAGGCGCGCCGGGCGATGCTCACCACCACGCGTACTCTGCAACATGAAGACACCTCGATCTGGGTGTTCCCGGAGGGCACGCGAAACCTGGGCAAGGGTTTATTGCCGTTCAAGAAAGGCGCCTTTCACATGGCGATTGCGGCGGGTGTGCCCATCGTGCAGGTGTGTGTCAGCAATTACGTGACGCATATGAAGCTTAATCGCTGGAACAGTGGCGATATCCTCATACGGTCGTTGAAGCCGATTCCTACGACGGGCCTGACGGCGGATGACATTCCAGCGTTGATGCACGCGTGCCAGGCGCAGATGGATGACTGCATCACCGCAATGGACCGTGAAATTGCCGGAGCAACAACGGAACGTCAATCAGGCTAAGCTGCCCAACTCCTGTCCTCCCGATTAGAAGTGATCAGCACCATGGGTAGAGTTGTTGCGGCCGCCGTCTACAGCGATGGCAAGAAAGTCACGGATATCACCCTTGATGAAGGCGCGGCCTGGGCCGCCAAACCGGGTCATTTTGTATGGATCGGGCTGGAAGAGCCCACCACCCTGGAGCTGACCAATCTGCAACGCCAGTTCAACCTGCACGAACTGGCAATCGAAGACGCCATGGAAAAGCACAGCCGCCCGAAGCTCGAGACCTTCGGCGACGCGTTGTTTATCGTCACCTACTCGCCGGTGCGCGAGAACGGCAAGCTGGAGTTTATCGAAACCCACATCTTTGCCGGCAATGGCTACATCATCACTGCGCGCAACGGCCACTCGGCGTCCTACGGCTTTGTGCGTCAGCGCTGTGAGGCGCGGCCGCTGTTGCTGGAGCATGGGGAGGATTTCGTCCTCTATGCACTGCTGGATTTCGTCACCGAGAACTATCAGCCGGTGAGCGAGGCGATCCATGCCGAGATCGATGAGCTGGAGCGCAATGTGCTGTGCAGCTCGCTGAGCGAGCGCGATATCCAGAAGATCCACGGCCTGCGCCGCGATGTGCTGCGACTCAAGCGCCATGTGGCGCCGATGGTAGAGATCAGCCAGGAACTGCAGAAGCTGAGCTTCCCGTTTATCGACAAGAACATGCGCCCGTACTTCCGTGATGTGCAGATCCACGTGACGCGGCAGATGGAAGACCTCACCACCCTGCGCGACATCGCCAGCCAGACCATCGAGATCGGTGTGCTGCTGGAAGCGTCACGTCAGAGCGTGGTACAGCGCAAGTTCGCCGCATGGGCAGCGATCCTGGCATTCCCGACAGCGGTGGCGGGGATTTACGGGATGAATTTCCAGAACATGCCCGAGCTGCATTGGCACTACGGCTACTTCGCGGTGCTCGGGTTGATTGCTACCGGCTGCATCAGTCTGTGGGCCAGCTTCAAGCGGTCAGGCTGGCTTTAAGCCGACTCTGGTTTGTGCGCCACGAAGCGCATCATCCATTCCGCCACGGTCGCGCCGTGGTGGTCTCGCTCCAGGCTTGCCACGCCCTGGGTGTAGATCTTTTCGCCAAGGGTCGTCTGAAGAATCTCCAGCAGCTCCCGTGAATAGTCAGCGACAAATTCCGGGTGGCCCTGAAAGCACAGCACCTGGTCGCCGATGTGATAAGCGGCGATGGGGCAGAATTCACTCGAGGCGATAACCGTGGCGTTGGCCGGCAAGGTGGTGACCTGGTCCTGATGGCTGATCAGCAGGGTCAGCTCCGGCACCTCGGGGCTCATCCACGGCGCCTTGGCATCGAGCTTGTAATCGTGGATGCCCATGCCCCAGCCCTGGCTTGCGCGCTCGGTCTTGCCGCCGAGCAGCAATGCCAATAACTGGTGACCAAAACAAATGCCGAGCAATTTGTCGCCGCGTGCGTAACGCTCCAGCACATACGTCCTGAGGGTCTGGATCCAGGGATCGGTGCCGAAGGAATCGGCCTTGCTGCCAGTAATCAGATACGCATCGAAAGTTTCGTCATCCGGCGGGTATTCGCCCTGCACAACGTTGTAGACGACAAACTCGGCAGCAATCGGCTGTCGGGAAAACAGACGCTTGAACATCTGCCCATAGCCCTGGTACTGATCGATCAAGCCAGGGCGCAGGATATCGGTTTCCAGAATGCAGACGCGTAGCGACATAAAAAATACCTGACACGGCGATGGGAATAATGAACACCCAGAGCCTGCCTTGAAACATGCCTGCAACGCAAGCGCAGAACTGCGCATCCACCCTGTAGGCCTCTGTCCGCGCCGGATTGACACGGTTTCAATAGCGGATGCGTTGACTGCTTTGACCCCCTGCGCCCGGACGAACGGTAGGTACGCGGGCGAATGACCTGATTAATCGTTTTAGCTGTCTAGCCAAGGCATTGGCGCCAATATGGCGTTATGCCTCATGCCTTTTTAAGCTCGAATAATGCTTAGCTGATATGAAATGAGTCTAAGACTGCAAGAACGAGCGCTCTAAGGTTGAACTCAGTAAGGGGTTGCTGCCGGGTTTTGCTGGAGCAGCTGTAAGAAAAATGTCACGCCAGATCGCGATACTGAATTCAACGGCACGCATTTGACGCTCAGGAATAACAACAAAAGGCAGTCAGCCATGTTCAAACATTCGAAAGTACGCCAGGCGGGACTTATTCTTTTCGCCACCACATTGATTTTGATCCTGCCCAATTTAACCAAGGTTATCGGGTAAGGATCCGAGCCACGTGTTCTGTGCCCCCACCGCATCAGAATTGCAGTTTTTGACAGCACCTGCGAGGCATTGCGTATAGCGATCCCGTAGCAGGGGCTGTCTTTTTACATGCTGATTTCCGCTATCTTGCAGGTCATCCCCACTTGAAAACGGACTCACTGTTGAAAACGATCCTTGCGTTGTTCGCCCTGCTCAGCATGCCAGCCGGCGCCGCGCAATTGACCATCGAACTGGACCACACCAGCAGGACATGGCAGACCGCCGACCTGCTCAAACACCCGGACGCGCAGACGGTGCACATCGTTGATGATGTTTCCTACAAGCGCGCTATGACGTATCGCGCAGTGCCGCTGGCGGCGCTGCTGCCGGGGCTCGCACCGCAGAGTCATCTGCAGGCGGTCGCCCTGGATGGGTTTGCCGCCGAACTCAGCGCCGCACCCCTGTTGGAAAAAACCGGCGCCCGCGCCTGGCTGGCGGTGGAAGACCCGACCCACCCCTGGCCTGCCCTGATGCCAGGCAAACCAGGCGCCGGGCCTTTTTACCTGGTGTGGACCGACCCGCAGGCAGGGCCGATCAGCCCGGAGCAGTGGCCGTTTCAGGTTTCCCGCATCAAACAGTTGAAGACCGTGGCCGAGCGTTTCCCGGCCTTATTGCCCGACCCGAAGCTGGCGGCGAATGATCCGATCAACCAGGGCTTTGCGCTGTTCCAGAAAAACTGCCTGGCCTGCCATCGGCTCAATGGCGCCGGGGATGCAGAGGTGGGCCCGGACCTGAATATTCCCTACAGCCCCACCGAGTATTTCAGCGGCGATTTTCTCAAGCGCTATATTCGCGACCCGCAAAACGTGCGGCACTGGCCACAGGCGAAGATGCCGGCGTTTGCCGCCAGTGTGTTGCCCGACAGCGAACTGGATTCGCTGGTGGGGTATTTGAAGCACATGGCCGGGCGCAAATCCCAACCCTGAGTCTTATGCTGTGGGAATGGTGCACTCATTGCTGCTGCACAGCGATAACCGGCGTCGGCCTCACCACCACCTTGGCGTGCATCTGCTCATGCCCGCCGCCCCGGCGCATGCCGCGCACCGGACAGGCGTCGAGGTAGTCCAGTCCCACCGCCAGCTTGAGGTGCCGCTCCGGCCGGGCCATCTGGTTGGTCACGTCAAAGCTGTACCACGCGCCCTCAAGCCAGGCTTCGGCCCAGGCATGACTGGCCAGGTGCGTGCTGTCTTCGCTGTATAGATACCCCGACACATAACGCGCCGGAATCCCCAGGCTGCGCGCGCAGGCCAGGAACGCGTGGGTATGATCCTGACACACGCCCGCCCTGCCAGCGAAGGCCTGGGCCGCGCAGGTATCGACCTCGGTGGCGCCAGGCGTGTAAACCATGGACTGATTGAGCGCGTGCATCAGGTCGATCAACGCACTACGGTCACGGCGTTGATGACAGTGCTGGTCGGCAAAGTCGCGCAGGGCTTCGTCCGGCTCTGTCAGGCGGGTGCAGCGCAGGAAAGGAAATGCCGACTGGCCCTCGTGCTCCGCTTCACGCAGCTCGTCGATATCCACCTGGCCGCGAGCGCGGATGACGATTGCATCGTGGGGTTCATCCAGGGTCAGCACATGCAGGATATTGCCGAACGGGTCCACCTGGGCGCGCACCGGGCGCGGCAGGTCGAGCTGCCAACTGATGACCTGCTGGCGCTCGCTGTCGTGGGGTGTAAGGCGCAGGTACTGGATGCTCGCGCGCACCTGGTCTTGGTAGTGGTAGGTGGTTTCGTGACTGATGGAAAGTCTCATGGGGCCTCCGTGCAGGAACTGTGAAGGGCGTCGCTCAACTGGCGCACCAAGGGGATGAGGGGGGTTCGACTCAACATGGCATCAACCCTCCACCACCCACGTGTCCTTGGTGCCGCCACCCTGGGACGAGTTGACCACCAGCGAGCCCTCGCGCAGCGCCACGCGCGTCAAGCCGCCGGGCACCACGCGGGTTTCCTTGCCGGACAGCACAAACGGGCGCAGGTCGATATGGCGCGGGGCGATGCCGTTGTCGACGAAGGTCGGGCAGGTGGATAAACACAAGGTCGGCTGGGCGATATAGGCGTGGGGTTTGGCTTTGAGGCGTACGCGAAAGGCTTCTATTTCGGCTGCGCTGGATGCCGGCCCGACCAGCATGCCGTAGCCGCCGGAGCCCTGCGTTTCCTTGACCACCAGGTGCGGCAGATTGGCCAGGACGTGGGACAGCTCGTCAGGCTTGCGGCATTGAAAGGTCGGCACGTTCTTCAGGATCGGTTCTTCATCCAGGTAAAAGCGGATCATCTCGGTGACGAAGGGGTACACCGACTTGTCATCCGCCACGCCAGTGCCGATTGCATTGGCCAGCACCACATTGCCACAGCGATAGGCCGCGAGCAGGCCGGGCACACCGAGCATGGAATCGGGGTTGAATGCCAGCGGGTCAAGAAAGGCATCGTCGAGGCGGCGGTAGATCACATCCACGGCTTTGGGGCCGTCGGTGGTGCGCATGAACACGTGGTCATCGCGCACGAACAGGTCGGCGCCCTCCACCAGCTCCACGCCCATTTCCCTGGCCAGGAACGCGTGTTCGAAAAAGGCGCTGTTGAAGCGGCCCGGAGTCAGCACCACGACGCTGGGATTGTCGATGGGGCTGGCGCTCTTTAGGGTGTCGAGCAGCAGATTGGGGTAGTGATCGATCGGCGCGATGCGCTGGGCGGCAAACAGTTCGGGGAACAGACGCATCATCATCTTGCGGTCTTCGAGCATGTAGCTGACACCGCTGGGGGTACGCAGGTTGTCTTCCAGTACGTAGTAAGTGCCGTCGCCATCACGTACGAGATCGACCCCGGAGACATGGGAATACAGATCGCGGTGCAGATCCAGGCCCTGCATGGCCAGTTGGTATTGCTCGTTGGCCAGCACCTGTTCGGCGGGGATGATGCCCGCCTTGATAATGCGCTGTTCGTGGTACAGATCGGCAAGAAACAGGTTCAGCGCCTTGACCCGCTGAATGCAGCCACGTTCGACAATCTGCCATTCACTGGCCGGAATACTGCGGGGGATGATGTCGAAGGGAATCAGCCGTTCAGTGCCTTGCTCGTCGCCGTAGAGGGTGAAGGTGATACCCGCTCGGTGAAACAGCAAATCGGCCTCGCGCCGGCGCTGGGCCAGCAGTTCGGGCGGAGTCTGCGCCAACCAGCGGGCGAACTCGCGGTAATGGGGACGTACCTGCCCTGCCCCGTCGTACATTTCGTCGAAATAAGTGCGGATCATGCCGAACTCCTTGTCACCCGGACACACGAACCTTCGCAAGGCCCGTGCCAGCGGCATAAACACCCAAGTATCAGTGAGTTGAATAACCACCGGGATCTGCCCGCACCGTCCTGGTGCGCATATTCCCAGTGCAGGGTCGCCTGCTTCATCGCAAGGCCGCGTTTTACTATCAACAGCATAGTCAGACTTGATTTCACTGCGCGGCTGAAGCTGCGGATAATCGCCAACATCTGCTGAACAGGACGCGTCCTACAGTTCCAGCGCAACGATCTTCCCTTTAGGCCACCCGACTTGGGTGGCTTTTTTTTGCTTTCGAAAAAATCGCGCAGCGTTTTCAAACAGCGCAAACAAAATCGGCCGACCCATAGGTCAGCCGATATGTTGTGCCTGCACAGATTGCTACATGGGTAGCCCACGCACCTCCTGCTTGACGCCCCACCCTTCAATGATCCCGCCCAACGGCTCGACCACTGCTTCAAAGTCCTGCTCGAAGTCTCCTATGCCGTCGTAGGTGGCTGACATGATCTTGCTCAATTCCAGATACCAGGCACCGTCATCGCGCGCGCTGACCTGGGCATTCAAGGACTCGCCGCGAAACTCACCCGCCGCCCTGCGCGCCCGTTCTTCATCCGGGAAAATCGCGTAGAACTCGATGGGGTGAAACCGTGAAAAGTCAAAACCGCCTTCTTTCATGCGGCGTAGAACGTGGGTGCTGATGTCTTCTTGATAGGCTGTGCTCATGAAACGTCCTCCTGAAACCGATGGATAGACTTTCCGTGCCTCCCGAAGCCCGCGCGCTGCTGGCGCGAACACCACGGCAATGATTGCACCGCAGGGAAAACAAGCATGTAGCTGACAAGACCAGTACCTAGCGAATCATTCGCTGATCTCGCTTGCAGAGTAGCGCGAAGCTATCACCTCCACCAGAGGGCTGCACTGGCAAACAGAGAATGTTCAGGCGGCGGGCGAAATGTCGAGGATCTGGATACTGTTCTGATCCTTGAGGATCTTGACGGTAGGCTCGGGCTTACGGCCCTCAAGGTCGTTGAGGTCGAGTTCGGCAGCGACCGGCACGAGTTTGTTGCGAATCATGTGCGCCGCGTCTTCGAGGCTGGGCTTGTGGTCGCAGGCGAACTGCTCCACGGACTGCACACCGTGATCGTCAACGAAGGTAATTTGCCACATTTGCATCGGTGCCTCCTCGATAAAACCCATGTGTGGGCTCACATCCATCTGGACCTTGAGGGCTCGTCAAACGTTCCACTCAAGGCCGCAGGCACCTGATCGACAGTGGTTATTTCTCGGCGTGTTGCTTGAGCGCTTTCAAGGTATTGAACGGCGCGTCCACCACGAACTTGTTGGCCAACCAGGAGGGCACGCTGCCGCCTGGCTCAGTGTGCACCTGATAGGTAACCTCGGTCTGGTTATCGCCCTTGGGCACCAGCTTCCAGAAACCCTCGACTTGCGCCACGCGCACGTAGCCTTTTTCTTCCGGCTTGTAGGTCGGCACGCCCTGCAATGTGCGCGTTATACCGCCATCGGCGTTTTTGGTGGTGGTGATGTGGGTGTAGGAATCACGGTCAGTCACCGGGAACGGTGCGTTGAACTGGGTGTAGGTCCAGGCCTCATCGCCCTTCTTGTCCACCAGCTTCTGGGATTTGCATTCGTGAATCCATGAACAGGCAGCGGCGACGTCTTCCTGCAGGTCCTGGATTTTCGCCACGGGCGCCTTGATCAGGGTGACACCGCGATAGGCCTTGTACTTGGAGCCGGCAACTTCGCTCAAGGACACCTTGATGCCGTCCTCGTCCTTGGCCACCTGCCAGTCCTCGGCCTGCGCGGTGGCCGCGAACAACACCGTGAAACCGCACACCACAGCCATTCGTTTCAGCGAACCCATCGTTGTATTCCTTATTGTTGAAGTTCCGAGAGTAAAGCCCATCAAGCCGCCGTCATCTGCTCCCACCAGCCGATCAGCCGGATTGCATCAGCCTGGTCGGTGCCGCACACCTCAAGATCCGCCTTGAAGTCACTGCACACAGCCGGGCGCTCGGGCTTGCCGAACAGCTGGCATAGCTGTTCGACCGACAGGTGCAGGCAGCGTTCGCCCGCTGGTTTGCCCTGGGGCATTCCGGGTAATGGCGAACTGATAGAGGGGGCAATGCAGCAAGCGCCACAGCCTTCACGGCATTTCATGACCAGCAGGTCCTCGACGACTCAATGGGAGGGCGGGCCTAGGGTACGCCCTTGAACAACCGTTTTAAAATGGCCCGCCAACGGTTTTTCAAGCAAAAAACAGGTGACTGACCAGTCCGCGACAGATGGTCGAGTCAGCGCGCCACTTGCCCACAAGCGTTATTGCTTGAATTCAAAATCCAGCGCGGCGCCTTCCACATCACGACGTTCTTCGTTGCGCAGTTGCAGCTTCATTTCATTGCTGAGCAAGCGGCCGTTGATCTGGAATGCGCTGTTATCGGTGGGCTTGTCGCCAAACATCGGCGGCAGCAGCGGTACGCTTTTGGGCTTGGGCATGGTGCCGATAGGCTGTAAATGCCTGACCATGTCGGAAGGCAGCGACAGGTCGAGTTGTGCCGGTGGCAGCTTGGTCTGGGCGACCTCACGGGCCGACCTGGATTTTTTTCTGGCCGAGGCGCGCTTTTTCTTGGCTATCGTCGCTTTCTTGGCCTGCGCCGTTTTCTTCGCCGCGGTCGTCTGCTCAGCACTCGCCGCAGGCTTGGTGTCCGTCACGGGCGCGGCCGCCATTACGACGCCGACGTTGCACAGCGTTAACAGGCCAATCATCCCTACAGCGCGAAAAATCGAATTCATATCGCCAACAGCATTAACGGCAGAAGGCCATATGCTCGCTTGTTGTGCGCGGCATGACAAGCACAGCAAGCACACCCCTGTAGGAATTGTCCCGGTTGTGCGCCTCAAAAGCCGGCGTTGGTCTCCTGGCATAGCTGGCTGGCCAGCATCCCGAGCGTCATCAGCGCCCGCTCCGCTTCGCGGTTCCATGGCGTGCCACAGTTGAGCCGAATGCAGTGGTTGAACTGTTCTGTATTGCTGAAAATCAGCCCCGGCGCGATGCTGATGCCCTGTTGCAGGGCGCGCACATGCAGCTCCTGAGTATTCACGCGCCCCGGCAGGCTGACCCACAGGATAAAACCGCCGGTGGGTCGGGTCATCTGCGTGCCTTCGGGGAAGTACTGCTGCACCGCCAGTTGAAAGGCGCTGAGGTTCTTGCGGTATTCCTGGCGGATGTAGCGCAGGTGGCGGTCATAGCCACCGTTCTCCAGGTAGGCGGCGACGCCCATCTGCGTGACGCTGCACGCCGAGTGGGTGCTGAACATCTGCAGGCGCTGGATCTCCTGCTGATATTTGCCGGCGATCATCCAGCCAATGCGCACACCGGGCGACAGCGTCTTGGAGAAGCTCGAACAGTAAATCACCCGGTCCAGGCGGTCGTAGGCTTTCAGTGCCTTGGTGCGGCCCAGTTCGAACATCAGCTCGCCGTAGATATCGTCCTCGACAATCTGGATATCAAAATCCGAGGCCAGGCGCAGCAGCTGCTTCTGCCGCTCTTCAGGCATGGTGCCGCCCAGCGGGTTGCTCAAGCGCGTGGTCAGCACCAGCGCCTTGATCGACCATTGATTGGCCGCCAGTTGCAGGGCTTCCAGGCTCATGCCGGTGGAGGGGTCGCTGGGAATCTCGATCACTTTGAGGCCGAGCAGGTCGGCCAGTTGCAGCAAGCCGTAATAGGTCGGCGACTCGGCGGCGATCAGGTCGCCGGGACGAGTCAGTACGCGCAGGGACATCTGCAACGCGTCGACGCAGCCGTGGGTGATCACCACTTCGGATGGGTCGACCACCACGCCGGCATCGCGCATGCGGATCGCCACCTGGCGACGCAGCGGTTCGAAACCAGGGCTGAACATGTAACTGAACGCCCGAGGGCTCTGGAAGCGCGTGACCTTGGCCAACTGCTGGTGCAGCGCCCGCACCGGCAGGTAGTCGACACTCGGCACCGCGGCGCCCAGGGGAAACACGCCTTCGCGGCGCGACTCGCCCAACACCTGTTGAATGATGCTGCTGCGGGTAACCAGCCCCGGGCGTTCGACCCGTGCGATATCCGGCGTGGGTGCGGTGAGCGCGGGCGTCTGGTGCACGTAATAGCCGGACTGCGGCCGCGCCCTGATCAGCCCCTGGTCTTCCAGGTTGGCGTAGGCCTGCAAGACCGTGGCGTGACTCACGTTGAGCTGGGAACTCATCTTGCGCACCGAAGGCACACGCTCCCCCGGTTGATAGACTCCGCGCCGGATGTCCTCAGCCAGTTGCTGGGCGATACGTTGGTAAAGCAACAGATTGGTCATGACGCAGCACTCGATTTCACGGGCGTTTTATTTTTGTGTGAAACATACCGGCACAGTTTAGAAGTGTACGGGGACAGTTGCCACAATAGTCGACGGCGCGCGGCAGTGACAGCAAAAACTGTAGGGGTTTTGGATAGGGCTTCCAGCGGTACAGAGAAACAAATGTGGGAGGGGGCTTGCTCCCGATAGCGGAGTGTCAGTCAATGATGTTGTGACTGATCTACCGCTATCGGGGGCAAGCCCCCTCCCACATTTTGACCTGCGTCAGGCTTCTAGCGGGCGGCGCCCAGTTGGCCCTTGGCGTCGGAGAAGACGATTTCCACGCGGCGATTTTGCGCCCTGCCCCGCTCGGACGCGTTGGCCTCCACCGGGTACTGGTCGCCATACCCCTCAACCTGAATGCGTTTCTCATCGATACCCAGGTCCACGAGCACATCGGCCACCGATTGCGCACGGTCACGGGACAGCCTGAGGTTTTCCTGCTCGCCGCCTGTGTTATCCGCATACCCCTCAATACGCACCACACGTTTGGGGTTCAGTTGCAGGAACTGCACGATTTTCAGCACTGTGCGGTTGGCGGAGTTTTTAAGCTCCGCGTCACCGGTGTCGAACAGCACGTCACCCAGGGTCATCACCAGGCCGCGGTCGGTCTGGGTGGCGAGGCTGGTGATCTGTTCTTCGAGCCATTTGCCCTGCTGTTGCACGCTCGACAGCTTGCTTTCGCGCAGGGCCAGTTGCAGGCGCTGACGCTCCAGTTCCAGCCTGGCGCCGCGCTCTGCGTTGAGTCCCTGCTCGGTATGCTCACGGGCAATCGCGCTGTAGCGACGGCTCAGGTAGGCGTAATGCTCCACATCGGCGCCGCTGCCCCAGTAGGTGGACAAGCGGTCGGCACGGGCCAGTGACTCACCGGCGCGGATCACATCCTTGGGCGCAAAGCGCAACACATTGGCGTCTTCCTTGACCTTCTGGAAATCGCCGCCTGCCTGCTGCAGGGCCTGCTCGCTGTTCGGGTGGGTGGCGCAGCCGCCCAACACGGCGCCGGCCAGCAGCACGGCGCCCACGCCACGGATCAGCCGGCTCATTGGGCTTCTCCCAACTGCAATTGCTTGCGCAAGCGAGTAATGCGGGTGTTGAGCACGTTCAACTGCTCCTGGCTCTTGCGGGTCAGGACCTGGGCTTCGGCCAGGCGGGCATCCAGTTCGGCCTGTTCGGCCTGCATGCGCGCGTCCTTGTAGGATT
Source organism: Pseudomonas trivialis (assembly GCF_001439805.1). Lineage (GTDB taxonomy): Bacteria > Pseudomonadota > Gammaproteobacteria > Pseudomonadales > Pseudomonadaceae > Aquipseudomonas > Aquipseudomonas trivialis. The sequence goes on from NZ_JYLK01000012.1 coordinate 185,758, forward strand.
GGTCGGCCATGTCGGCCTCGGCCCGGGCGAATTTGTCTTCGGCCAATTTCAATTCGGCCGACTCCTCGGCGACGGCGCCGACCGCGCTGGCTTGCTCAAGCGCCTGCCGAGTCAGGCGCAGCTGTTCAGTCGGCGCGGGATCGGCGGCACATCCCGCCAGAGCGACAACGGCGAGGGCCGCTAAAAGAGGTCGAAAAATCACTGAAAATCCCTACTGTGTTGAGGTGCCGACGGGTTGCTGCAATTGTGCTTTCCAGCGTTCCAGATTGCGCTGCAACGCCGCTTGCGCCACACCGGACGCGGGCAATTCTGTCATCTTTTTCGCCAGCTGTCCGCGCAGCCACGGATCATTGCAGGCCGAGTTGTGGGAAATGGCCAGATACAGGCCAGGCTGATCGACAGGCACGTCGCGGGCCACCAGGTCGTTACTCATGCCCAGGCTCTGGGCCATGGCCATGCCGGAATAGCGACTGGCGAGCACGTAGTCCACTTCCCCCAGCAACAGTTTCTGAAAGGCCGGGGTCAGCGTGGGCAGACGTTGCAGGCTGAGCTGCTGGCGGGCGAAGGTGTCGAAATCCGCACTCAAGCGCGCCCGTTCCGACACCGCGCCTGAGTGGCCGTGCAGGTCGGCCGCAGTGGTGTAGACCAGGGCGGAATCCTTGCGGGTCCACACGAGGTAGTCGAGCGGCATCAGTGCCGGGTGAATGTAGTCCAGGGTTTGCAACTCGCCCAGGTTCAGCGTTGCGTCGGCGAGAATGTCCATGCGCCCGCTGCGCACTTCATCCAGGGCGGCGGCGCGTTTGCCGCCGTAGAGCAGGTCGATTTTCAGGCCGAGGTCCGTGGCCACCTGCTGCAACACATCGGCGGTGGCGCCGATCAAGCGCGTGGGGTCTTGCGGGTCACGCCACAGCAGGGGCGGTGCGTCCGGGCTGCCGGTGATGACCAGGCGATCACATTTGCCGGCGGCGTGCGCCAGGGTTGGCAGCAGCGTGAGGCCCAGCAATACGATCCAGGGGCGCAATTGCATGGCGGAGGTCTCCGATAGTCAAAAAAAACCCGGTCACAAGACCGGGCTCTTTATAAGTGAAGCGACTGAATTAGACCAGCTTCTCCAACTCGGGTACGGCTTCGAACAGGTCCGCCACCAGGCCGTAATCAGCCACCTGGAAGATCGGTGCCTCTTCGTCCTTGTTGATCGCGACGATCACCTTGGAGTCCTTCATGCCGGCCAGATGCTGGATCGCGCCGGAGATACCGACGGCGATGTACAGCTGTGGGGCGACGATCTTGCCGGTCTGGCCGACCTGCATGTCGTTGGGTACAAAACCTGCGTCGACGGCAGCGCGGGAGGCGCCGACCGCCGCGCCCAGCTTGTCGGCCAGGGCGTACAGGTGCTTGAAGTTGTCGCCGTTCTGCATGCCGCGCCCGCCGGAAACGACGATCTTGGCAGCGGTCAGCTCAGGGCGGTCCGACTTGGCCAGCTCTTCGCCAACAAAGCTGGAAGTGCCCGCATTGTGGGCGGCGGAGACGGCTTCAACAGCGGCCGAACCACCTTCAGCGGCGACCGGGTCGAAACCGGTGGCGCGCACGGTGATGACCTTGATCGCAGCAGTCGATTGCACAGTGGCAATGGCGTTACCGGCGTAGATCGGGCGCTTGAAGGTGTCGGCGCTTTCCACCGAGATAATCTCGGAAATCTGGTCGACGTCCAGCTGTGCGGCCACCCGTGGCAGGATGTTTTTGCCGTTGGACGTGGCGGCGGCCAGGATGTGGCTGTAGCCCTTGCCCAGCTCCGCGACCAGCGGTGCAACGTTTTCCGGCAACTGGTGCGCGTAGGCGGCGTTGTCGGCGTTCAGCACTTTGCTTACGCCAGCGATTTTTGCAGCGGCGTCAGCCACCGGGCCTGCGCCCTCACCGGCTACCAACACATGAATATCGCCACCGATTTTAACGGCAGCGGCCACGGTGTTCAGGGTGGCCGGGGCCAGCACCTTGTTGTCGTGTTCAGCGATTACCAAGATAGTCATAGTCAGATTACCTTCGCTTCATTCTTCAGTTTCTCGACCAGTTCAGCCACCGACTTGACCTTGATGCCCGCGCTGCGTGCAGCCGGCGCTTCAACCTTGACGGTCTTGTTGGTAGAGGCGGTGGAAACGCCCAGAGCTTCTGGCGTCAGCGACTCCAGCGGCTTCTTCTTGGCCTTCATGATGTTGGGCAGCGACGCGTAGCGCGGCTCGTTCAAACGCAGGTCGGTGGTGACGATGGCCGGCAGTTTCAGGGAAACGGTCTGCGCGCCGCCGTCGATCTCGCGGGTCACGGCCACGCTGTCGCCGCTCACTTCAACCTTGGAAGCGAAGGTGCCCTGGCCATAACCGGTCAGCGCAGCCAGCATCTGACCGGTCTGGTTGTTGTCGCTGTCGATGGCCTGCTTGCCGAGGATCACCAGCTGTGGCTGTTCCTTGTCGACAACGGCCTTGAGCAGCTTGGCCACGGCCAGGGAGGTCAGCTCTTCAGCGGACTCGACCAGGATGGCGCGGTCGGCGCCCAATGCCAGGGCGGTGCGCAGTTGTTCCTGGGCGGTGGTCGGGCCGATGGAAACCACGACGATTTCGGTCGCCACGCCTTTCTCTTTCAGGCGAACGGCTTCTTCCACGGCGATTTCACAGAAAGGGTTCATCGACATCTTGACGTTAGCAAGGTCGACGCCGGAATTGTCCGCCTTGACGCGAACTTTCACGTTGTAATCGACAACGCGTTTGACAGCTACAAGAACCTTCATGGATTCCTCGTTACTCTCCGGTGAAAAGAAAGTCGCCTAGGCGAACCTGGCGGTTGATGCTCATCGGCACACAAGGGCACCTCCAAAAACCTCGGCGTGTGACCTTGATCACGGACTGTGATGACCGTTCATCAGGGGTGACTGAAAGGTCATACTTGATCGCGGTGTGTAAACTGAGCGCTCTTTAATAAGCGCACATGCCCTGGCCTGCTTTTGGACGTGCTCCTGAAACCTGCAGTCTGCCTACGGTAAGCGCGAAACCGACCGTATCTTGACCGGAACGCCTATTCTGGTCAATACGGCAAAATAGCCAGTCATAAGCCGCGTTGCTTTGATTTACCTAGCCTGCGGGCGATTCAAACAAACGTTTGTATTGGACGCTCATGGTGGTGTAGATATAATGCGCGACCTAGAATGCGCCACCCAGAGAGAAAGGTGAGTCCTGCCATCGCCGCACGGCCGCACCGAACCTCCACCCATTAGAAAAAAGCCCGTTGAGCCTTGAGTAGGAGATAGCCTGTGGAACGCGAATACATGGAATTCGACGTGGTCATCGTCGGCGCCGGCCCTGCAGGCCTGTCCGCCGCCTGCCGCCTGAAACAGAAGGCCACTGACGCCGGCAAGGAAATCAGCGTCTGCGTGGTCGAAAAAGGCTCCGAAGTCGGCGCTCACATCCTCTCCGGTGCCGTGTTTGAACCCCGCGCCCTGAACGAGCTGTTCCCGGACTGGCAAGCCCTCGGCGCCCCGCTTCACACCCCCGTGGTGCGCGACGACATCTATGTACTGCGCAGCCCGGACGCCTCGACCAAGGTGCCCGACTTCTTTGTGCCCAAGACCATGCACAACGAAGGCAACTACATTATCTCCCTGGGCAATCTGTGCCGCTGGCTGGCCCAGCAGGCCGAGAACCTGGGCGTGGAGGTCTACCCAGGCTTCGCCGCCCAGGAAGCGCTGTTCGACGAGAACGGCGTGGTGCGCGGGATCATCACCGGCGACCTTGGCGTCGACCGCGAAGGCAAACCCAAGGAAGGCGTTTACACCCCCGGCATGGAATTGCGCGGCAAGTACACGCTGTTCGCCGAAGGTTGCCGTGGGCACATCGGCAAGCAATTGATCCAGCGCTTCAACCTGGACAGCGACGCCGACGCCCAGCACTACGGCATCGGCCTCAAGGAAATCTGGGAAATCGATCCGGCCAAACACCAACCCGGCCTGGTGGTACACACCGCTGGCTGGCCGCTGGACATCATGGGTACCGAGAACACCGGCGGCTCGTTCCTGTATCACCTGGAAAACAACCAGGTGGTGGTCGGCCTCATCGTCGACCTGTCCTACAGCAATACCTTCCTGTCGCCCTTCGATGAGTTCCAGCGCCTCAAGCACCACCCGGTGCTGGCCCAGCACCTCGAAGGCGGCAAGCGCATCAGCTACGGCGCCCGCGCCATCTGCAAAGGCGGCCTGAATTCGCTGCCGAAAATGGTGTTCAAGGGCGGCGCGCTGATCGGTTGCGACCTGGGCACCCTGAACTTCGCCAAGATCAAAGGCAGCCACACCGCGATGAAGTCCGGCATGCTCGCCGCCGACGCCGTGGCCGACCGCCTGTTTGCCGAGTCCGAAGGCGGTGATGAACTGACCGCTTACGTCGACAGCTTCAAGTCGAGCTGGTTGTACGAAGAATTGTTCGCCAGCCGCAACTTCGGCGCGGCCGTGCACAAGTTCGGCGCTATCCTCGGCGGCGGCTTTAACTGGCTGGACCAGAACATCTTCGCCGGCAAGCTCCCCTTCACCCTGCACGACAACCAGCCGGACTACGCCTGCCTCAAGCTGGCCAAGGACTGCAAGAAGATCGACTACCCCAAACCCGACGGCAAGCTGAGCTTCGACAAGCTGAGCTCGGTGTTCATCTCCGGTACCAACCACGAAGAAGAGCAGCCGTGCCACTTGAAGCTGAAAGACCCGAGCATCCCGATCGGCACCAACCTGCCGCTCTACGATGAACCGGCGCAACGCTACTGCCCGGCCGGCGTGTATGAAGTGGTGACCAAGGAAGACGGCGAAAAGCGCTTCCAGATCAACGCCCAGAACTGCGTGCACTGCAAGACCTGTGACATCAAGGACCCTTCGCAGAACATCACCTGGGTATCGCCGGAAGGCGCGGGTGGGCCGACTTACCCGAATATGTAAACCAGTTGCTTGAGAAGAAGGCTCCCAGACGGGGGCCTTTTTTGCGGCCGGAAAAAGGCCAGTCGACTCGGTCAAGCCCGCTCCCACATTGATCGAGTTGCATCAACAGAATCTAGGCAGCCCGCTCTTCGCCAGGGTTGCGCAGAAAATAGCGCTTGTACTCGCGACTGAACTGCGACGTGCTCTGATACCCCACGCTGTGCGCCGCCTGCGCCACCCCCATGCCTTCCACCAGCAACAACTGCTGGGCCTTCAATAACCGCAGACGCTTGAGGTACTGCACCGGTGATAACAGGGTGCAACGCTTGAAGTGTTCATGAAAGGTCGACGCACTCATGTGCGCATACCCGGCCAGGGTCTCGATATTCAGCGGCTCGGCGTAATGGGCATGCAGGTGACTCAACGAGGTGGCGATGCGCGAGAATTGCCCCTGCTGCTCGACCAGGGCGCGCAACACGTCCGCCTGCGGGCCGCGCAACGCGGTGAACAGCAATTCGCGCACCCGCGCCGGGCCCATGATTCGGCTTTCCAGCGGATCGTGCAGGCATTGCAACAGCCGCTCCACGCAACCACGCATGGTGTCATCGAGCACTACTGAGCTCATCGACTCCAGGGTCTGCGCCGTCGGCGGCGGCCCGGCCTGCATGCCCATGGCCATCACCAGTTCGCCCAGCACCACCCGGTCGATCCCCACGGTCACGCCATACAACGGCGCGTCGGCAGCCATGGCAAAGGTCTCGCATTCGAACGGCACCGGCATCGCCTGGATCAGGTAATGCCCAGCGCCGTATTCGAGGGTGCGCGGGCCCAGGTACGCGACTTTGCTGCCCTGGGCGACGAACATCAGGCTTGGCTCATAAATCTGTGGCCCGCGTGCCACATCGCAACTGGCGCGCAACACTTTCACGCCCGGCAGGTGGGTCGGGGAAAAACCATCGCGGGGCGTCAGCCCCTCAATCAGGGAAACCAGCGTGGCGTTGGCGTCGAGATGGCGGGTCAACAACATGGCAAAAAACTTCGCAAAAAAGGGATGAGAATATCATCGCAGGTCTGGTGGCCGATGCATCCAAACCAGGGGCACTCCCGGACGAATAGGCATAAGACCCGGAGCAATCACCATGGCCGCGCGCAGGCTTGGCAGGGAGAATGGCACACCTCACTTGTTATTGTTTTTGCGAGGTTCCCCTATGTATACCGCTATCGGTTACGCCGCCCAGTCGGCCACCACTCCCCTCGCCCCCATGTCGTTTGAACGCCGCAGCCCGCGCGCCGATGACGTGGCCATCGAGATTCTCTACTGCGGCGTCTGCCACTCCGATATCCACCAGGCGCGCAACGAATGGGGCATCGCCGTGTACCCGCTGATGCCGGGCCACGAGATCGTCGGCAAGGTTACCGCCGTCGGTGCCAGCGTGACCGCACACAAAGTAGGCGACCTGGTGGGCGTCGGCTGCATGGTCGATTCGTGCCGCACCTGCGCCGCGTGCACATCGGACCTGGAGCAATACTGCCTCGAAGGCCCGACCATGACCTACGCCACCCCCGATCGCGTGGACGGCAGCAACACCATGGGCGGCTACTCCGACAGCATCGTGGTCAGCGAACACTTCGTGGTGAAGATTCCGGCCAAACTCGACCTGGCCAGCGCCGCGCCGATCCTCTGCGCAGGCATCACCACCTACTCGCCACTCAAGCACTACGGCGTCAAGGCCGGCGACAAGGTCGGCATCCTCGGCATGGGCGGCCTGGGCCACATGGGCATCAAGTTCGCCAAGGCCATGGGCGCCGAAGTCACGCTGTTCACCCGCTCCGCGAGCAAGGCCGAAGAAGGCCGTCGCCAGGGTGCCGACCATGTGATCGTGTCCACCGATGCCGAGCAGATGAAAGCCGCTGCCGGGCACTTCGACTTCCTGCTCGACACCATCCCGGTGCAGCACGACCTCAACCCCTACCTGGACACCCTGCGCTTTGACGGCGTGCATATCCTGGTCGGTTTGATCGAGCCAGTGGACCCGCCGGTGAATGCCGCCAAGCTGGTGCTGGGCCGCAAAGTGCTGGCCGGCTCGTTGATCGGCGGCATTGCCGAAACCCAGGAAGTCCTGGATTTCTGCGCCGAGCACGGCATCACCTGTGATATCGAAATGCTCGACATCCGCCAGATCAACGAAGCCTACACCCGCATGATCGCTGGTGATGTGAAGTACCGCTTTGTCATCGACATGGCGACCCTCAAGGCCTGATCAGGCCTTGGCACCCAATTCCGCAGACAGCCGGGCCGCCACCTGTTTGATCACAGGGATCAGCTCGGCCATTTTCTCCAGCGGCATATAGGGCACGGTACTGGCGATGCTGATGCCGGCGACGATTCGCCGGCTGGCATCGCGCACCGGTGCCGCCACGCAACGGATCGACGGTTCGTTGTCTTCCAGATCGAACGCATAACCGCCCACCACGTATTCATGCATGCGCTGCTCGAACTGCGCCCAGGATTGTTCCGGGTGTTGCGGCCATTGCAGGCTTTTCCCACCCTCCGGCAGGCTGGCTTCGTATAAGCGCTGCCACTCCGCCACGCTGTCATCGAGCAGCATCGCCTTGCCCACTCCGGTACGCGCCAGCGGCATGCGATGGCCGACCCGCGAGCGCATTTCCGGGCCATTGCGGCCAGGGTTCTTGTGCAGGTAGAGCACGTCGTCGTATTCGCGGATGGCCAGGTGGATGGTGTCGCCGGTCAGCGCCGACAACTCATCCAGGTACGGCACCGCCAGACTCACCAGCGGCAATTCCTCGCGCGCCTGAAAGCCCAGCTCGATCAGTTTTGGCCCCAGCAGGTAGCCAACCTGCGGCACCACGCGCAGATAACGTTCCTCCACCAGGCAACTGGCCAGGCGGTGCGTGGTGCTGCGGGTGGTGCCGATGCGCCGGGCGATCTCTTTCAGATCCCGCGCACCGGCCGCCACCGCCTGCACCACGCCCAGGCCGCGCAGCAGGGTCTGGGTGCCGGTGGGGGCGACGTCTTTGCCGGGGGTGGGGGATGTTTCCTGCATAGTGGGCCCTATAGGTGTGAACGCGGCAGCATTATGGCAAATACCCAACGTCAAAACAGTGCAGATCCAATGTGGGAGGGGGCTTGCTCCCTCCCACATTTGCCTCATACGATTCTGAATCAGCGTTGCTTCATGCGGTCGATGACCACCGCCAGCAGCAGGATCGAGCCGCGGATCACGTATTGATAAAACGTGTCGATGTTCTTCAGGTTCAT
>NZ_JYLK01000013.1 GCF_001439805.1 Pseudomonas trivialis
CAAATTCGAGGATCGCGAAACGCCCCGTGGCGAGCGGGCTTGCCCCGCGCGGGGCTGCGCAGCAGCCCCAAAACCAGGCCCAGGGAGTGCCTGATACAGCGCATTCGTCTTTACTGGGGCTGCTTCGCAGCCCAACGCGGGGCAAGCCCGCTCGCCACAACGCCCTGTTTGCCAGGATTTAGCTGCTGCGCTTTGCTGCGGCGTATGAAGCCATCGGCAGCAAGCGCCGGGTGCCGCCGCGTACGCCGCCGTTGGCGACTGAATGACAGGCTGAATACAAATTCGAGGATCGCGAAACGCCCCCGTGGCAAGCCGGCTTGCCACAACGCCCTGTTTGCCAGGATTTAGCTGCTGCGTTTTGCTGCGGCGTATGAAGCCATCGGCAGCAAGCGCCGGGTGCCGCCGCGTACGCCGCCGCTGGCGACTGAATGACAGGCTGAATACAAATTCGAGGGTCGCGAAACGCCCCCGGGGCAAGCCCGCTCGCCACAAGAGCCTTGTCTACAGAGGTTTAAACGTCGGCTTGCCGGCGTTGCCATTCGTCCACTGCATCACCCAGTGTCTTGGGCGTGCCGTTGCGGATCCAGGCCATGAACGACCGATCAAACTTGAACGCCGCACCACACTGCTCAAGCATGAATCGGCGTACGTTCTGAGTGTTCTTGTAGCCTGAGGTGACAGGCGTGGCGCGGGTAAGTCGGTCGCTGTGCCAGTTGAATTCCATTCGGGCTCTCGCAGGTATCGGGTGATTGGGCATCAGCATAGTCCTTTCAAGATATTTCAAAAATTCACTTTCCTTACCTTCCGAATCTATTGCATGGTTGTACGACAACCCACTTGGTGAGTGTGCGTTCCCACAACAATAAGGAATCTCCATGCAAACGTTCAAAGTGCTGATCGGTTTTCTGTGTCTGTTCACCGGCTACGTCGTCGCCGCGCCTGCCCCTGCCGAAAAAGAGGTTGCCCGGGCCGTCGATCAATTAACCCAGGCCATGCTGCACCTGGACCTCAAACAGCTCAACGCGCTGACCTCCGACAACCTCACCTACGGTCACTCCAGCGGCAAGGTGCAGACCAAGGCGCAATTTATCGCCGACCTGGAAAACCACGTCAGCGCGTTCAAGACCCTCGAAATGCAGAACCAGACCATCACCCTGAACGGCGACACCGCCTTGGTGCGCAATCACTTTCACGCCCTGGCGGTGAACAGCGGCGTCGAGGTGCCGACCGATATCGACAACTTCCAGGTCTGGCAGAAGCAGAAAGGCAAGTGGCTGTTGATCGGTCGTCAGGCTTACAAGTACTGACCCGACGCACATCGACACGCATCCGGGCGGTGGCCCGCGTTGGTCTATAGTGCTTGCCATCGCCAATCGAGGAGTGCACCGATGACTCGTCTCACCGCCAAAGACTTCGCCCCCGAACTGCTGGAACTCTACGACGGTTACGCCCATGGCAAGCTCAACCGTCGCGAGTTTCTCGACCGCGCCGCGCTGTTCACCTTCGGCGGCCTGACCGCTTCGGCGCTGCTTGCGGCGTTGAGCCCCAACTATGCGTTGGCCGAGCAGGTGAAATTTACCGACCCGGACATTGTGGCCGACTACATCACCTACCCCTCGCCCAAGGGCAACGGCACGGTGCGCGGCTATCTGGTGCGCCCTGCGAAAGTCGCAGGCAAGTTGCCGGCGGTGGTGGTGGTCCACGAAAACCGTGGCCTGAACCCCTACATCGAAGACGTCGCCCGACGCCTGGCCAAGGCCGGTTTTATCGCCCTGGCGCCCGATGGCCTGACCTCCGTGGGCGGCTATCCCGGCAACGACGAAAAAGGCGTCGCGCTGCAACAAACCGTCGATCCGACCAAACTGATGAACGACTTCTTCGCCGCCATCGAATGGCTGATGCACCACGACAGCAGCACCGGCAAGGTCGGCATCACCGGCTTCTGCTACGGCGGCGGCGTGACCAATGCGGCAGCGGTGGCCTACCCGGAGCTGGGCGCCGCCGTGTCGTTCTACGGCCGCCAGCCCGAGGCCAGGGATGTGCCGCGCATCAAGGCGCCGCTCATGCTGCATTACGGCGAACTGGACACGCGGATCAACGAAGGCTGGCCGGCCTATGAACAGGCGCTGAAGGCGGCCGGCACGCATTACGAGGCGTTCATCTACAAGGGCGCCAACCACGGTTTTCACAACGACTCGACGCCACGGTACGACGAAGCGGCGGCGAATCTGGCGTGGGAGCGCACCCTGGGCTGGTTCAATAAATACCTGGTCTGATCAGTGTTCCAGCGCATACCGCCGACAATGGTCGAGGTAGCCCTGCTCGTGGCTGCCCACCAGTTGCACCACGCTGGTCCATAACCAGGACGGTGCATCCAGCTGCCGTGAGCGGTTTTCCTGCAACATGGCCATCCAGTCCCTGCGCGTCGCCCGATCCATTTGCCGGGCATGGGCGATGCCAACCACGCGCGCCAGGTAACCAGCGGCGTGCATGGCGTCGATCTCACTCAATTCGTCCAGCTCCAGCTTCATGTCCTGGGGCAACAGCTCGCGGATGAAAAAACCATGGTCCAGAAAACGCGTTGCCAGCATGCGCTCACCCAACCCCGGTGACAGCTGACGGGCGCCCTCCACCACGCGCCGGCCGTTGTCCCGTGGCATTTTTGCGCGGGCTGCGCGCGGTGCCGCTGCACCGACCGCCTCCTTGATGTCGATCAGGCAGTATTCCTGATCGTCCTTGTCGCCCACACGCAACAGCGCCGCGTAACGCAACAGGCCAAGCGAGCTGCAACCCTTGACCCAATAGGCCGAGTCCATCAATTCGACCTTGGCGTCCTTGGGCCGCCCCTTGAGCGAAGTCACCAGGTGATGCAACTCATCGGAGCCGCACAAGGCCTGCAGCGCGCTTTTTTCCGCGCGGGACAATGCCCAAAAGTGCTTGCCCAAAGGGATCGTCGGGCGCACGTCGTCAATGCGCTCGCGGGCCAGGTGCTTCCAGGTACGCTCCACCGCGCTGCGCATCCCGGCCTTGACCTGGGACGGCCGTGGCGGCACTTCATCCGGCTTGTCCTTGAAGGCCTGCGCGTAGCCCAGCATCATTTCTTCGAGCATGCGGGCCGTGGTCACCCCGGGCAGGTCCGAGCCCCGCGCGGCGGTGGCCAGGGATAACGCCAGGCGCACCAGGTCATGGGCCGGGTTGCCGATCACGGTCTGGTCGAGATCGCGGATGTGCATGTCGATGCGACCGTTGTTGTCGCCGGTCGGCCCCAGGTTGCCCGCGTGGCAATCGCCACAGATCCAGATCGGCGGCCCGCTGGGCAAACGTCGACCGGGCAGGCTGTGCAGCCACTCGTAGAATTGGACGGTACTGCCGCGCACATAGGCATGGGCAGAACGGGCCATCTTGAGGTTACGCAGTTGGGTGAGGTGCGGCATGCGGGCGGAAGGACGCGGCGTTTTCATTGACGGACTCGATACGGGTGTAGCGATAGAGCTGCGCGGGCCGGCAAATGTTTCATTATGTTTCGTAAAAGGTTTTACCCGAGGGCTGGGGTAAACACCCGGTATTTGCGAAACTTGCCCACCCTCTTATCTGCCATGGAAGCGACCCATGCCTCGATTCATCCCCTCTGTCACGGCCCTTGCGCTGCTCATTGGCGCAAGCCACTGCCTGGCCGCCACCGACCTGCGCGCTGTGGTGGACGCCAGCGTCAAGCCGCTGATGCAACAGCAAGCCATCCCCGGTCTGGTCGTTGGGGTGCTGCAGGACGGCAAAGCGCAGTATTTCAGCTACGGCGTGGCGGACAAGCAAAGCGGGCAACCGGTCAGCGAGAACACCCTGTTTGAAGTCGGTTCGGTGAGCAAAACCTTCACCGCCACCCTCGCCGGCTACGCCGTGGCCGCTGGCAAACTGACCCTCGACCAGCCTGCCAGCCACTACCTGCCGGCGCTCGCCGGCGGCCGGTTCGACCACATCAGCGTACTGAACCTGGGCACCTACACCGCTGGCGGCCTGCCGCTGCAATTTCCCCAGGAGGCGGATAACAGCCAGCGCATGATCAGCTATTACCAGCAGTGGCAACCCGCGTTCGCCCCTGGCACCCAGCGCCTGTATTCCAATCCGAGCCTGGGCCTGTTTGGTTATCTGGCGGCGCGAAGCTTGGGGCAGCCGTTCGATCAGCTCATGGAAAAGACCTTGCTTCCCACGCTGGGGCTGACGCATACCTTCTTGAAGGTGCCTCTAAATCAGATGAATTTGTACGCACAAGGCTATGATAAAGAAGGAAAACCAGTCCGCGTTGGCGCAGGCGCAATGGACAGTGAAGCCTATGGCATCAAGACCAGCGCAGCCGACCTGCTTCACTACGTCGAAGTCAACATGAACCCGGCCAGCCAGCAAAAACTGATACGCAGCGCGTTGACGCTTACCCATACCGGTTACTACACCGTCGATGGCATGACCCAGGGTCTGGGCTGGGAAATGTATCCGTATCCGATCCCGCTGGACGCCCTGATTGACGGCAACTCCACACAAATGGCCGTTGAGCCGCACAAGGTCAATTGGCTGACACCCCCCCAGCCTCCCCACGCGGATACCCTGGTGAACAAGACAGGTTCCACCAATGGCTTCGGTGCCTATGTGGCGTATGTGCCGAGCAAGCGCAGGGGCGTAGTGATACTGGCGAACAGAAACTACCCGAACAGCGAACGGATCAAATTAGCCCACACCGTATTCGCACGGATCGACCACCGAGACGGGCAACCCTAGGCAAGCATGCGCTGGTAGTAATTCTCATCGGGGCTCTGCTGAAAATGGATGTCACGCAAAAAGGCCTCGAGCGCGCGAACATCGAGGCTGTCATCGTGCTGTTTGATGGCATTCAAGTAATCCAGAATTTGGTTATAGGTCTCTTCCATCAGTGTCAGTGCAGTGTCGAACACGCCCGCGTCGCCATAGTTGCGAATAATATCTTTCTTTTGATCGGACGTCCGCTGACCTTTAAGCAGTGAATCGCCGGCAAGAATCATTAAAAAAGATTTTGGTCCTCCCTCCAGATCGTTGGCAAAACCTTTTTTTGCAAAGTGCGGAACATGATTTAAATCGCAGTAGTCATTAACGTATCGATAATACACACCGAGAAGGTGCATCATGGTGTTCAGTAAAGCCAATGAGCGTTGATCCAAAGGCTTCAAGCATTGACACGCCTCCAGCAGGAATACAAAAAAACAACTTGTGTTGGCCTGTGCAATGAGCGCGTACTCTTCCAGCGTCGGCAGTTGGCTTGCGTCACTCGCCTGGGCATCAAGGTATTGACCGACATGCAAACGCTCGAGACTTTTTATACCGGCACGTACCACGCTCAACTCATTAAGTTCGGCCAGGCGTTGAAGCCCTTCCAGATAGCCACACATACCTGAAACAATCGCGACGCCTGCGCCATATTGCTTCCAGACAGTCGGAATGCCTCGGCGGACAGTGTCACCGTCAAGCAGATCGTCATGCACCAATGATGACAGGTTCATACCTTCGATGGCGTCGCACAACACATGCGTCTGGGCCGCATACAGGCCGTACATCGCCGAAAGTGCCCACGCAAGCTCTGTGCGCACCCGCTTGCCACTGGCGGCAGCCTGATAATTGAAAGGCTCGAACCACTGAGCCTTGGCATTGCGATACCACGCGTCGTCAAACGTAGGGAATGGCTTAACCATTTGCAGAGCCTCTTCAGCTGATGGAGTGAGGAGTCCGTTCTCACGCTCTATACTGCGGATTTCCCACGCGTAAAAGACCATCAACACAACAGGTCACTGCTCTACGTTCACAACAGGGTTACTTGTAATCAACCTAGCAGCCATTTTTGAAATCGCAACAAGGCGCCTGTATACCTTTTCAATATAACGCTCACAGCAAAACGCTATAGCACGACGGTAAACTCGCGCACTCATCGGCCATCGTTAAATCGTGCATTATCATAAAAATGCCGCTGATCATTTGAAATCCGTATAAGCCACTGACTGACCTTCGCACTAATCGCGCCTATAAGTCTTATACGCAACTCATGAGACCAGCCGAACATGGAAGACTTACTAATACTGGTGGACACGCAGGATCGGCAGATCGGTGTTGCCGGAAAACTGCACGCTCATCAACAAGGGCTACTGCACCGCGCTTTTTCGATATTTATTTTTGATCACAAACGCCGCTTGCTGCTGCAACAACGTGCCGATGCAAAATATCACTCCCCGGGTTTATGGACTAACGCCTGTTGTGGGCATCCGCGCCTCGGTGAAACAATCCTGGACGCGGCCAAACGAAGGTTATCCGAAGAAATGGGGATGGCCTGCGAGCTAAGCCAGCGCTTTGCGCTGATCTACAATGAACCGGTGCCGGGCGGCTTGACCGAGTACGAATATGATCATGTGCTGGTGGGCGAGAGTGCCATGGACCCCATTGCGAACCCCAATGAGGCCAAGGCATGGCGCTGGGTTCATCCAGAAGAACTGTACGATGAACTGAACAATTTTCCCGAGACGTTCACTGTCTGGTTCCGCACCATCGTCCAGCGCGTGGACTTGAGCGAGATGGCCTCCTGGGCAGCGCCAGTGCCCCAGCCCCCAAAAACATTGCCCGCAAACCGCTTTCGACAAAAGGCCGACCCCTTTCATTTACCTGACTGGCTCGAAAAAGCGGTTTATCCCCTGCACCCTCTTGCGAATGAAGCTCAGCAGCACACTCGACAGTGGCTCAGGAATCTAGGGCTGGAAGACAGCCCGGAAACAATTCGACGATTGGACATTTATATTCCCGGCACCTTTGCAGGTTACATGTGGAGCAATGTCTCTTCGGAAATCCTGTTCATCGCCTCTGATCTGCTGGGCTGGTTCTGTTGCCAGGACAACCTTACTGATGAGGACTGCACGGACCCCGAATCCCTTGAGCGCCAATTGCGAGGGATCTACAACCACGCATTCACACCTAACACGACGAGCCGTCAACCGCTTGCGGTTGGGCTTGCAGACATAATCCGGCGCGCGGGCCGCCTGATGTCGCCGTTATGGAAGCAGCGGGTCGGCGAGCAATATTTAGCCTACCTGGCGCCCTGCCTTGTTACGCTGATGCACCGCGCACAGGGCACGCAGCCCGGCGTCGAGGGCTATGAAAGTCTTTGGCAAAACGCAGGCGGATTCCAGGTGTGCCTCGAGTTCATCTACCTGGCGCAGAACATTCAGCTGCCCTCAGCTGTTTATTACAGCCCTGCGTGGCAAGAGCTCAGAAGCCTGGCCTTGAACCTTCTGAAATCAGTGAATGATCTGCTTTCATTTCGAATGATGGAAAATCCCGATGAGGACATCTACAACCTGGTGACGCACTTGCGGCACACCCAGGGCTACTCGCCGGAGCAGGCGGCGCTTGAGGTGTCACACCGCATCGATCAGTGGGCCAGACGGTTCATGAGCGCGCAGACCCTCCTGCCCGGACGCCTCGCTGCTTCAGGCTACGACGAACGTGCACAGGAACGGGCCATGCTATGCGCCCAGGCACTGCATGACCAATGGCGTGGCAACATTGCGTGGCATTTGATGGCGCCACGCTATCAATCAGTGCGCTTTGCAGGCTAGCGCAGTCACGACGCCTTGATTAAAGCGCAACAACGCCTCAGGCCGGCACGCCACTGTGAAAGCGGAACTCGACATCGGTTGACTCGATCAGCTCCTGTTCCGCCGCCCTCACCCGCTCGATGACCTGGGCGATGTCAGCGGCATCGCCGTACTGATACGCAAGCTTCAGATAACCCTGGAAATGGCGCGCCTCGCTCTTCAGCAAACCGAAGTAGAACGTGCCGAGTTCTTCATCCAGATGCGGCACCAGGGCTTCGAAACGCTCGCAACTGCGCGCTTCGATAAAGGCGCCCACCAACAGCGTGTCCACCAGCTTGACCGGCTCGTGGTTACGCACCACCTTGCGCAAGGCCGAGGCGTAGCGGCCGGCCGACAGCTGGCGCAGCTCGACCTTGCGCTTCTTGATCAGGCGCATGACTTGTTCGTGGTGCACCAGTTCTTCGCGGGCCAGGCGCGACATCATGTTGATCAGATCCACATGGCCGTGGTACTTGGCGATCAGGCTGAGGGCGGTACTGGCCGCCTTGAACTCACAGTTCTTGTGGTCGATCAGCAGGGTGTCCTGATCGGCCAGCGCGGCCTGGACCCAGGCATCGGGGGTGCGGCAACCGAGGAATTCGTGGATGTCGGGCAGGGTCATCGGGCTCACGGGCAAAGGATCACAAAAGGGCGCCGATTATACCGAGCGCACCGCAGACCACCAGCCGCCCACCTTGATGTGCATCAAGATGACGAATGCCGGGCAGCAACTATAGTTGTTGCAGTCCACGTTTCTGAAGGTGCCGACCATGCAAGCCATCCGCAGCATCCTGGTGATCATAGAGCCCGAACATACCGACAGCCTGGCCCTCAAGCGCGCCAGGCTGATCGCCGGGGTGACCGGCGCGCACCTGCACTTGCTGGTGTGCGACAAGCGGCACGAGCATTCGGCGCTGCTAAGCCAGCTCAAGGCCGGCTTGCGCGAGGACGGCTACAGCGTCACCACCGAACAGGCGTGGAACGACAGCCTGCATGACACCATCATCGATGTGCAGCAGGCCGAGGGTTGCGGCCTGGTGATCAAGCAGCACTTGCCCGACAGCCCGCTGAAAAAGGCCCTGCTGACCCCGGCGGACTGGAAGCTGCTGCGCTACTGCCCGACGCCGGTGCTGCTGGTGAAAACGGCCACACCGTGGAGCGGTGGCGTGATCCTGGCCGCGATCGATGTGGGCAATACCGACAGCGAACATCGCGCACTGCACGATGCGATCATCGATTACGGGTTCGATATTGCCAGCCTGGCCAAGGCGCAACTGCATGTGATCAGCGCGCATCCGTCGCCGATGCTGGCGGCGGCCGATCCGACGTTCCAGCTCAGGGAAACCATCGCAGCGCGTTATCGCGAACAGTGCAAGGCGTTCCAGGCGCAATTCGATGTGGACGACGCGCACCTGCACATCGAGGAAGGCCCGGCCGATGTGTTGATTCCGTTCGCGGCACACAAATGGCAGGCGGCAGTGACGATCATCGGCACTGTGGCGCGCACCGGGATTTCCGGGGCGTTGATTGGCAATACGGCGGAGGTGGTGCTCGATGCGGTGGAGAGCGATGTGCTGGTACTCAAACCGCAGGCGCTGATGGATCACCTCGAAGCGTTGGCCGTCAAGTCCTGAGACGATGAAGATCAACGGTGAGCGGCGGCACCCAGTCTTCGACTGAGCGCTGCCGCCCGCCAAACTGAAGCGTTTGTGGCGAGCGGGCTTGCCCCGCGTTGGGGTGCGAAGCGTCCCCAATCCAGCAAAACGCGGTGTACCTGATACGGCTCAGCGCCTGGTTTTGGGGCTGCTGCGCAGCCCAACGCAGGACAAGCCTGCTCGCCAAAGGGAATCTGCGCTTAACTGAACGGCATTAGGGCAAGCCCGCTCGCCACAGGCGTGTGGGTGCATCCTGACGTCATCTGATGAGAGGGCACTGCACAAACCAGCGAAACAGGCGGCCATGTTAGCCCTATGTCTAAGCCCTATCACCCGGCAAACTTGGCCAGGCAACTTACCTTTAGTTTTTTTTTGCCGTAGAATCACCCGGCCTTGTAAGGCGCCAATAATCCGCTGGAAGCTGTTTTCAAAGCGTCACGAGCACAGTCGTTCCTTCAGAACGGTGTTGGCGATGGTCAATGACTCGGTAGGTCATGCCCTCGCCAACCCTCATCAGTTTCGTTCTGCAGGCGTAAAACTTTGAAAGCAGCTTCTGTGAGAAATGCCGGCAGCGCTGGCTTTGCGGCCCAAAAAGCCCCCGAGCGCACGCGTGCCGATCATTTCTGGATGAGCGTCCCGTGGGACCACTGATGAGGGTAATAACTGTGCTTGAAGCCTACCGCAAACATATCGAAGAGCGTGCAGCCCTGGGTATTGTTCCCCAGCCGCTTAACGCCGAACAAACCGCAGGCCTGGTCGAGCTGCTGAAAAATCCTCCTGCCGGCGAAGAAGCATTCCTCGTTGACCTGATCACCAACCGCATTCCACCAGGCGTTGACGAAGCCGCCTACGTCAAGGCCGGTTTCCTTTCCGCCCTGGCCAAGGGCGAAGCCACTTCTCCCCTGATCGACAAAAAACGCGCCGTTGAACTGCTTGGCACCATGCAAGGCGGCTACAACATCGTGACACTGGTCGAGCTGCTGGACGACGCCACGCTGGCGCCTGTCGCGGCCGCCCAGCTCAAGCACACCCTGCTGATGTTCGACGCATTCCACGACGTGGCTGAAAAAGCCAAAAACGGCAACGAGCATGCCAAAGGCGTGATCCAGTCCTGGGCTGACGGCGAATGGTTCCGCAACCGCCCTACCCTGGCCGACAAGATCAGCCTGCGCGTGTTCAAGGTCACCGGCGAAACCAACACCGACGACCTGTCGCCGGCACCGGACGCCTGGTCGCGCCCTGATATCCCGCTGCACGCCCTGGCCATGCTGAAAATGGCCCGCGAAGGCATCGTGCCGGACGAGCAAGGCAAGACCGGCCCGATGAGGCAGATCGAAGAGATGCGCGGCCAGGGGTTCCCGATCGCCTACGTCGGTGACGTGGTCGGTACCGGTTCGTCGCGTAAATCGGCCACCAACTCGGTGCTGTGGTTCTTCGGCGACGACGTCCCTTACGTGCCGAACAAGCGCGCCGGCGGCTTCTGCTTCGGCAGCAAAATCGCACCGATCTTCTACAACACCATGGAAGATGCGGGCGCTCTGCCGATCGAATTCGATGTCAGCAACATCAACATGGGCGACGTGATCGACCTGTACCCGCACGCCGGCAAGGTCTGCAAGCACGGTACCGACGAAGTCATCACCACCTTCGAAATGAAGACCCCGGTGCTGTTGGACGAAGTCCGCGCCGGTGGCCGTATTCCGCTGATCATCGGCCGTGGCCTGACCGACAAGGCCCGTGCCGAACTGGGCCTGGGCCCTACCGACCTGTTCAAGCTGCCTGAAGCGCCTGTCGACACCGGCAAGGGTTTCACCCTGGCGCAGAAGATGGTCGGCAAGGCCTGCGGCCTGCCGGAAGGCAAAGGCGTCCGTCCGGGCACCTACTGCGAACCGAAGATGACTACCGTCGGCTCCCAGGACACCACCGGTCCCATGACCCGTGACGAGCTCAAAGACCTGGCGTGCCTGGGCTTCTCGACCGATCTGGTGATGCAGTCCTTCTGCCACACCGCGGCCTATCCAAAGCCGATCGACGTGACCACCCACCACACCCTGCCTGACTTCATCATGACCCGTGGCGGTGTATCGCTGCGTCCAGGCGACGGCATCATCCACAGCTGGCTGAACCGCATGCTGCTGCCGGACACCGTCGGCACCGGTGGTGACTCCCACACCCGTTTCCCGATGGGCATCTCGTTCCCGGCCGGTTCCGGTCTGGTGGCGTTCGCCGCCGCCACTGGCGTCATGCCGCTGGACATGCCGGAATCGATCCTGGTGCGTTTCAAAGGCAAGATGAAGCCTGGCATCACCCTGCGTGACCTGGTGCATGCCATCCCTTACTACGCGATCCAGTCCGGCTTGCTCACCGTAGAAAAGAAAGGCAAGAAAAACGCCTTCTCCGGCCGCATTCTGGAAATCGAAGGCCTGAACGACCTGACGCTGGAGCAGGCGTTCGAGCTGTCCGACGCCTCGGCCGAACGTTCGGCTGCCGGTTGCACCATCAAACTGTCCAAAGCGTCGGTCACCGAGTACCTGAACTCCAACATCACCCTGCTGCGCTGGATGATCGGCGAAGGCTACGGCGACCCGCGCACCCTGGAACGTCGCGCCCAAGCGATGGAAGCCTGGGTGGCCAACCCGGAGCTGATGGAAGCCGATGCCGACGCCGAATACGCCGAAATCATCGAGATCGACCTGTCGGAAATCAACGAGCCGATCCTCTGCGCCCCGAACGACCCGGACGATGCCCGTCTGTTGTCCAGCGTTGCCGGCGAGAAGATCGACGAAGTGTTCATCGGTTCGTGCATGACCAACATCGGTCACTTCCGCGCGGCCGGCAAGCTGCTGGAGCAGGTCAAGGGTCAGCTGCCAACCCGTCTGTGGCTGTCGCCGCCGACCAAGATGGACGCTCACCAACTGACTGAAGAAGGCTACTACGGCATCTACGGCAAGGCTGGCGCGCGCATGGAAATGCCGGGCTGCTCGCTGTGCATGGGTAACCAGGCACGGGTTGAGCCGAACTCGACGGTTGTCTCTACGTCGACCCGTAACTTCCCGAACCGTCTGGGCGATGGCGCCAACGTCTACCTGGCCTCGGCCGAGCTGGCGGCAGTCGCGTCTACCCTGGGTCGCTTGCCGACTGTCGAAGAGTACATGGGCTACGCGGCGAAACTGGACACCATGGCCAGTGACGTCTACCGCTACCTGAACTTCGACCAGATCGCCGAGTTCCGCAAGATCGCAGCAAGCGCCAACATCCCGGTGATTCAAGCCTAAGGTGTTGTGACGTAAAAACGCCGCGTATCGCAAGGTACGCGGCGTTTTTTTATGCCTGGAATCCGGTATCAGCAACAACCACAAAACAAATGTGGGAGGGGGCTTGCTGCCGATGGCAGTGGTTCAGTCAATATCTTCAGTGACTGATTCACCGCCATCGGCAGCAAGCCCCCTCCCACATTCTAGAGTTGAGCAGCCCTGAAGACTGCGTCAAACCTCAAGCAATAAACGAATACACCAACGCCGTAATCGCCACCAACCCCACCGCCGTGACAAACACATTGGACGCCTGCCCACGGTACCTGGCCATCGCCGGCACCTTGCGGATGGCATACATGGGCATCAAAAACAGGATCGAGGCAATCACCGGCCCGCCCAGGGTTTCGATCATGCCAAGGATGCTCGGGTTAAGCGTCGCGACGATCCAGCACACCACCAGCATGAAAGCAGCAGTCATGCGGTCCAGGGTCTTGGGCGCCGGGCGGCGGCCGGTCTTGACGATCAAACCCTTGAGGCCTTCGCTGGCGCCGATGTAGTGGCCCAAAAACGACTTGGCAATCGCCACAAATGCGATCAGCGGGGCTGTGAAGGCGATGGTCGGGTTATCGAAGTGGTTGGCCAAATACGACAGGATCGACAGGTTCTGCGCCTTCGCCTCGGCCAGTTGCGCGGGCGACAGGGTCAGCACGCAACTGAACACGAAGAACAGCACCATCACCACCATCAGCACATGGGCGCGACACAGGATCTGCGAACTGCGCTCGTCGGCATGGGCGCCGTACTGGCGCTTCTGGTCCACCGCAAAGGCCGAGATGATCGGCGAATGGTTGAACGAGAACACCATCACCGGAATCGCCAGCCACAAGGTGTTGAGCAACGCCGAGGGCGCCGGCACTTCATTGGCGGTGCTGAGAATGCCGCCAGTCCAGTGCGGCACCAGGTACACCGCGAGGAACAGCAGCGCGACGATAAACGGATACACCATCAGGCTCATGGCCTTGACGATTACCTGCTCGCCGCAACGCACCACGGCCAGCAGGCCCAGGATCAGCACGAACGACAGGATGGCCCGTGACGGCGGCATGATGTGCAGTTGATGCTCCATGAAACTGCCGACCGTGTTGGTCAGCGCGACGCTGTAGATCAGCAGGATCGGGAAGATCGCAAAGAAGTACAACAGCGTGATCAACGCGCCGGCCTTGATGCCGAAGTGTTCTTCGACCACGTCGGTGATGTCCGAACCTTCCCGCCCGGAGAGCACGAAACGGGTCAGGCCACGGTGGGCAAAGAATGTCATCGGGAACGCCAGCACCGCCAGAATCACCAGCGGCCAGAAACCGCCGAGGCCCGCGTTGATTGGCAGAAACAGGGTGCCGGCGCCAATCGCCGTGCCGAACAAGCCCAGCATCCAGGTGGTGTCCTGGCGGCTCCAGCTTGAGAGGGTTGCAGGTGTCGTTGCATAGCGTTCGTCGACGCTATTGGCCTGATCATTCATCCGGTCGGATCTCCGCATTGACACGGCCGGAACGAGTCAGAAAAACCTGACAGGCAGCGCCCCGACCATGGAAGGGGCCTGATTGTCCGGGATTCTTTTGCATAAGCAAAGACTTAGCTGAGGAACGGTGAGCTCGCGGCCAGGCTGCTCGTACCTGCAGTGGGATTTTGCGTGCGGATGCGTTTTATACTCAACCGCTCAAACCTTCAGCAAGAGCGTTGCGATGACCACCACAGTCCTGGTCCTGGTTGAGACCATCAACGAATACCTGCACATCATCGAGAGCAATGACTTTCATGTGATCCTTGCGCCTACCCCGGCTGAACGCGTCCAGGCGATCAAGGCCCACGGTGCGCAAATCAAGGCCGTGCTCACCCGCGGCCCGTTAGGCTTGTATGCCGAGGAAATCGCCGCCCTGCCCGTGCTGGAAATCATCTGCGTGATTGGCGCCGGTTACGAGCATGTCGACCTGCAGGCCGCCAGCAATCGCGGGATTGTGGTCACCAACGGTGCCGGGGTGAATGCGCCCTCGGTGGCCGATCACGCCATGGCGTTGCTGCTGGCACTGGTGCGCGGCATCCCGCAGACGGACGCCGCCGTGCGCCGCAGTGAATGGCCCAAGGTGATGCGCCCTTCCCTGGGCGGCAAGCAACTGGGCATTCTCGGGCTCGGCGCCGTAGGCCTGGAGATCGCCAGGCGCGCGTCGCTGGGGTTCGGCATGGAGGTGAGCTATCACAACCGCCAGCCGCGCGATGATGTCGACTACACCTACTGCGCCACCCCGGTGGAGCTGGCGCGCACCTCGGACTTCCTGATCCTGGCCACGCCGGGCGGCGCCGGCACTCGCCACCTGATTGATCGCCACGCCCTGGATGCCCTTGGGCCGAATGGCTACCTGGTCAACATCGGCCGGGGCAGCGTGGTGGTCACCGCCGACCTGGTCACGGCCCTGGAGCAACGCCGCATTGGCGGTGCCGCGCTGGATGTGTTCGACGACGAGCCCAAGGTGCCCGACGCGCTCAAGAAGCTCGGCAATACCGTGCTCACCTCCCACGTCGCGGGCCTGTCGCCGGAAGCCGCGCATGACACCGTGCAGCGCGTGGCCGACAATCTGCTGGAATACTTTGCCGGGCGCCCGGTACTCACGCCGGTCGCCCTGCCCGCGCCCACTAAATGACCGATCAGGCACGCTGATCATCCTCCAACACGCTAACCTATTAAGCCGCCCCGACCTTGTCGCTGGGCGGCTGTGCGCATTAGATTAGGAAATAGTCCAAGGCCGTTAGAATAAGCAGAAGGGATAAGCATGGCGCTGAACGACCAATCCACCCGGATTCGCCCAGGCGAAGAGCTTGATGCCAACCTGATCGATCCCTACCTCAAGGCCCATATCCCGGGCCTGAGCGGCACGCCTGTGATCAGCCAGTTTCCCGGTGGCGCGTCCAACCTGACCTACCTGCTCGAATACCCAGGCCAGGAATTCGTGCTGCGCCGCCCGCCCTTTGGCCACAAGGCCAAGTCCGCCCATGACATGGGCCGCGAATACCGCATTCTCAACCAGCTCAAGGACGGTTTCCCCTATTGCCCCAAGGCCTACGTGCATTGCACCGACGAGGCGGTGATCGGCGCCGAGTTTTACGTGATGGAACGCGTCCAAGGCATCATCCTGCGCTCCGACCTGCCGTCGGAACTGGGCCTGGACACGCCCAGGACCGAGGCCTTGTGCAAAAGCTTTATCGACAAGTTCGTCGAACTGCACCAGGTGGACTACAGCGCCTGCGGCCTCGCGGATCTGGGCAAGCCGCACGGCTACGTGGAGCGCCAGATCCGCGGCTGGAGCGACCGCTACGAAAAAGCCCTGACACCCGACGCACCAAGCTGGGCAGCCGTGCGCGCCTGGCTCGAAGACAAAATGCCGGCAGACCATCCCAGCTCCAGCATCGTGCACAACGACTACCGCTTCGATAACGTGATTCTCGACCCGCACAACCCGATGCAGATCATCGGCGTGCTGGACTGGGAACTGACCACGCTGGGCGATCCGTTGATGGACCTGGGCAACACCCTCGCCTACTGGATCGAAGCCGCCGACCCTGCGCCGGTGCAACTGATGCGGCGCCAGCCGAGCAACGCGCCGGGCATGCTCAGCCGACGCGAGTTTGTCGACTACTACGCCGAACGCGCCGGCATCCAGATCGACAATTTCGACTTCTACTACACCTACGGCCTGTTCCGCCTGGCCGGCATCGTGCAGCAGATCTATTACCGCTTCTTTCATGGCCAGACCCAGGACAAACGCTTTGCGCAGTTCATTCACATGAACAAACTGCTGGAGCAGATGAGCCTGAATGTCATCGGTAAATCCGCGCTCTGATCGTTCACAACAAGGAACTCTCATGTCCAAGACCCAACTGTTCGACCTCGACGGCAAGATCGCTTTTGTCTCCGGTGCCAGCCGTGGCATCGGCGAGGCCATCGCCCGGTTGCTGGCCCAGCAAGGCGCCCATGTGATCGTTTCCAGCCGCAAGCTTGAAGGTTGCCAGCACGTGGCCGACGCAATCATCGCCGACGGCGGCAAAGCCACCGCCGTGGCCTGTCATATCGGTGAAATGGAGCAGATTACCCAGGTATTCGCCGGTATCCGCGAGCAATTCGGGCGCCTGGATATCCTGGTCAACAACGCCGCGACCAACCCACAGTTCTGCAACGTGCTGGACACCGACCTCGGCGCCTTCCAGAAGACCGTCGACGTGAACATCCGTGGCTATTTCTTCATGTCGGTCGAAGCCGGCAAGCTGATGCGCGACAACGGCGGCGGCAGCATCATCAACGTCGCCTCCATCAACGGTATTTCGCCGGGAGTGTTCCAGGGCATCTACTCGGTGACCAAGGCCGCCGTGATCAACATGACCAAGGTCTTCGCCAAGGAATGCGCGGCGTTCGGCATTCGTTGCAACGCCCTGCTGCCGGGCCTGACCGACACCAAATTCGCCTCGGCGCTGGTCAAGAACGACGCGATCCTGAAAATGGCCCTGGCGCAGATCCCCCTCAAGCGCGTGGCCGACCCGAGCGAAATGGCCGGCGCGGTGCTGTTCCTGGCCAGCGATGCGTCGAGCTACACCACCGGTGTTTCGCTGAATGTGGACGGTGGCTTCCTCTCCTGACCCTGGCCTGAACCCCACACAAAGCCCCTCCCACAGTTTTAACCGCGTTCAGGCTGTGAACTCAAGGCCGTTTGAACTGGCGCCGCAGCACTTCGACGTGCTCGCGGCAGGCACACCCTTGCAGGTGATCGTTGACCATCCCCATCGCCTGCATCAACGCATACATCGTGGTCGGCCCCACATAGCTCCAGCCGCGCTTCTTCAAGGCTTTGGACAGCCGCTGCGACGCCGGCGAGGTCGGGTTGGCGGTCCAGTAGGCCATGTCCACCACCGCCGGGCGCTCGTCCGGGCCAGGCTCGAACGCCCATAGCCAGCGCGCCAGCGAGCCGGTCTCCTCCACCAACTCGCAGGCCCTGCGCGCATTGTTGATGGCGGACACGATTTTCGCGCGATTACGCACAATGCCGGGGTCGTGCATCAGCCGCTCGATATCCGCCTCGCCGTATTGCGCCACGCGGCGAAAATCAAAACCGTCGAACGCCGCCCGGAACTGCTCGCGCTTGCGCAGGATCGTGATCCACGCCAGCCCCGCCTGAAACCCCTCCAGACAGATCTTCTCGTACAGGCGAATATCATCCGCCACCGGCACGCCCCATTCATGGTCGTGGTAGCGCAGGTACTCCGGCGCGGCCATACGCCACGTGCACAAGCTGCGCCCGGTCTCGTCAGTTGTCAGCCCTGCCTGATCCATGCATCACCTCGTATGCCGAGCGCGGATGATAAGCGAAAATTTTTCTACCCCGCCAACCGCTCAAGCATCGCCCTTGCCGCCCAACTGGTCAGACCGGGACCTGTCAACCGCCAAATATTTGCTTGTGATTTCAAAAATACCTGGCCTAGACTGGCCGCGCACTGGACTTACCGGTATGACCACAACAATTAAGCCCTGGAACCACCAGGGCACCGAATAGGGATTTCTCCCATGCTCAGATGGTGCTCGCGTTCGATTTTCCTGCAAGTCGTGATTGGCCTGATGCTCGGCATCGCCTGCGGCCTGGCCCTTCCCGAATTCTCCACGCAACTCAAACCCCTGGGTGACGGTTTCATCAAGCTGATCAAGATGCTGATTGGCCTGATCGTGTTCTGCGTGGTGGTCAGCGGTATTTCTGGCGCCGGCGACCTGAAGAAAGTCGGGCGCATCGGCCTCAAGTCGGTGATCTACTTTGAGGTGCTGACCACGGTGGCCCTGGTGATCGGCCTGATCATGGCGTTCAGCACCGGTATCGGCCAGGGCGCCAATATTCATCTGGACCAGCTCTCCTCCGCAGGTCTCAATGAACTGGCGGACAAGGGCCAGCACCTCAAGGGCACCGGCCAGTTTCTGATGGACCTGATCCCCAACTCGGTGATCGGCGCCTTTGCCGACAACAACGTGCTGCAAGTGCTGCTGTTCTCGGTGTTGTTTGGCAGCGCGCTGAACCTGGTGG
Organism: Pseudomonas trivialis; assembly: GCF_001439805.1. GTDB lineage: Bacteria > Pseudomonadota > Gammaproteobacteria > Pseudomonadales > Pseudomonadaceae > Aquipseudomonas > Aquipseudomonas trivialis. The sequence continues at coordinate 18,654 of NZ_JYLK01000013.1, forward strand.
GCGAAGCGGCCTCGGGCATCTCGCGGCTGATCAATGAGCTGAGCCATGTGATTTTCCGCATCATGGGCATGATTGTGCGCCTGGCGCCGATTGGCGTGTTCGGTGCCATCGCGTTCACCACCAGCACCTACGGGCTGGATTCGCTGCAACACCTGGGCAGCCTGGTGGGCCTGTTCTACCTGACCTGCTTTGCCTTCGTCGCACTGATTCTCGGCCTGGTGATGCGCCTGTCGGGCCTGCGCATGTTGCCGCTGCTCAAGTACCTGCGCGAAGAGCTGCTGATTGTGATGGGTACCGCCTCCTCCGACGCCGTGCTGCCGCAGGTGATGCGCAAACTCGAGCACCTGGGCATCGGCAGTTCCACCGTGGGCCTGGTGATTCCTACCGGTTATTCGTTCAACCTCGACGGGTTTTCAATCTACCTGACCCTGGCCATCGTGTTTATCGCCAACGCCACCGGTACGCCGCTGTCGATGACCGACCTGATGACCATCCTGCTGGTGTCGCTGATTACCTCCAAGGGTGCCCACGGCATCCCCGGTTCCGCGCTGGTGATCCTGGCGGCAACCCTCACCGCCATCCCGGCGATTCCAGTGGTGGGCCTGGTGCTGGTGCTCGCGGTGGACTGGTTCATGGGCATCGGCCGCGCGCTGACCAACCTGATCGGCAACTGCGTCGCCACCGTGGCCATCGCGCGCTGGGAAAAAGACATTGATATCCAGCGCGCCAACAAGGTGCTGGACGGCGAGCAGGGTTACGCCTTCCAGACAAAGAAACCGGTGTTGCCCGCGCATCAGGAATTCTGAAAGCGACACAGACTCACTGTGGGAGGGGGCTTGCTCCCGATAACGGTGGGCCAGCTTGCACATCCGGTGACTGAAACACCGCGATCGGGAGCAGGCCCCCTCCCACACTGGATTTTCACTGGGATAACTACTGTGTTTGCAACTTAAGGAGGCATCGACGTGATCAGCACCTCAACCGTCGTCAATTCAGTCGTGGAAAAACTGCGCGCCGCCCTCAAGCGCGGCCAGTGGCGGCGCGGCGAAATGCTGCCCGGTCAGCGTGAACTGGCCGAACAACTGGGCATCAGCCGACCCAGCCTGCGCGAAGCGGTGATCGTGCTGGAGACCCTCGGCCTGGTGCGGTCCATGCCCGGCAAAGGCGTGGTGGTGCTGGAAAACAGCGTCAGCCAGCCGCGCTCGAACGACGCCGTGGCCGATGCCAGCCTGGAAGATATCCTGCAACTGCGCTACACCCTCGAACCGTTCATTGTCGGCCTGGTGGCGCAATCGATCAGCAGTCAGGAGATCGGCCAACTGCGCCTGACCCTGATGGACATGCGCGAAGCCCTCGATGCCAGTGATGCCGAAGCGGGCATGCACGCCTACGTCGGTTTTCATGAAGCGCTGTTCGCCCTCACTGCCAACCCGATCTTCCAGAACGTCGTGCAGCAAACCCGCAACGCCCTCAAGCAGAGCGCCCAGGTGCTGCGCAATTCACCGGAGCACCTGGCCGAACGCCTGCGGGAAAACGAAGCCGTGGTGCGCGCCATCCGCAATAAGAACAGCGCCCTGGCCAGTGCCGAAATGCGTCGGCATATCCTTCAGGAAGGCCTGCGCATGGGCATCGCCCTGACCATCCCGGACGATCATCCGGGCAGCTGATTTTGGAGACCGGCCATGACCGCCCACGCCCTGCACCGCCAACCGACCGCGCCGGCACTGCACCTGATCGCCGGTAAAAAGCCCTCGGCAGACGACGTTTACTCACAGCTGTTCGACGCCATCCTCGAACACCGCATTGTTTCGACCAGCCGCTTTACCGAAGAAAGCCTGGCTGAAACCTTCGGCGTGAGCCGCAGCGTGATTCGTCGAGTGCTGACCCGGCTGTCCCATCAGCACGTGATCCTCTTGCGTCCCAACCAGCGCGCCCAGGTCGCCACGCCGGATGCGCAGCAAACCCGGCAGATTCTCGAAGCCCGGCGACTGACCGAAGTGACCGTGGTGCAGTTGGCCTGCGCCCAGGCCACGCCCCTGCACATCCGCACACTGCGCGAGTTGATTGCACGGGAACATGAGTGCATTGAGCGGGATCAGCGTGGGTCGGCGATCCGGTTGTCCGGGGAATTCCATATGCAACTGGCGGTGATGGCAGGCAATGGGCCGCTGGCGCAGTTCCTCAACAGCCTGGTGCCGTTGACGTCGCTGGTGATTGCCCACTATGAAGCGCGGGCCTGCACGTATTGCGCGTGGCAGGAACAGGGGGCGATTGTGGATGCCGTCGAACAGCGCGACTCAAACGCGGCCGTGAGGTTGATGACCCAATACCTGGATCACCTCGAAAACAAATTGCTCAAACGCCACTGACCTCCAGACAAATCGAGCTCCAACGAAAAGCCCCTGCATCTCACGATGCAGGGGCTTTGTCTTACTGCCTGATCACGCCGGCTGGAGCACCGACTGACCACTCAACGCCAGGTCCAGCAATTCACGGTTGGCCACCGCGTACATGGCGTAGTCCGTGCCGACCGCAGCACGGATTTCCACCATCATGGCGCGCCAGCGATCGGCCATGTCCTGGTGTTGCTCAAGCCACAGGGCCACGCGGGCTTCCATTTCCTGCGGTGCGTCGGCCATTTGCAGGACCGAGATAGTGATTGCCCGTTGCTGCCAGTCCACATCGTCGCGGAACGCTTCGCGGGCCTGGGCCTGCCAGTTGTTGGCCACCGGCAGATCACTGATCTGCTGCAGGTACCACGGCAGGTCCAGGGCGCTGCCGACGGCGAAGTAGGCCTTGGCCACTTCGGCGGCGTCGTGCCCGGTGACATCGGCGGCTTCGATGATCGGCAGCAAGGTGTACAGGTGGGTCGTGCCTGCCACCATGCGCGCCAGCAATTCCGGCACGCCGGCTTCGGTGTAGGCCTGGTAACGGGTCTGCCAGCCTTCGCGGGTCGGGCCTTCCAGCAGTTCGTCGAGCTTGAGGCCCAACGCGGCCAGATGCGGACCGAAGTGTGCGGTGTCACGGCCAGCGTCCTGCTCGTTGCGACGGCTGCGCAGGAACCAGCGCGTGGCGCGGCGGCCCAGGCGCATCAGCTCATCCATCAGCTCCAGTTGCACATCGGCCGACACCTGATGGTCCAGCGCTTCGATCTGACGGAACCAGTGCGGGAGATGGAAAATGTCACGCACGATCACATACGCACCGGCCACGTTCGCCGGGCTCATACCCGTCGACTCCTTGAGGCGCTGCACGAAGGTGATGCCCATGTGGTTGACCAGGTCGTTGGCGATCTGGGTGCTGACGATCTCGCGCTTCAGACGGTGGCGACGCATGGCCTCGGAGAACTTGGCCACCAGGCTCGGCGGGAAGGCGGTCTCCATGTCACGGGTCAGGTATTCGTCATCCGGCACCTGGGACTTGAGCAACGCTTCCTTGAGGTCGATCTTGCTGTACGAAATCAGCACCGACAGCTCCGGACGGGTGAGCCCCTTGCCGTTGGCGGCGCGCTCGGTGAGCTGCTCCTCGGTCGGCAGGTACTCGATGGCGCGGTCCAGCTTGCCACGGCCTTCCAGGTCGCTCATCAGACGCTTGTACTCGGCGGCACGCTCGTAGGCACGGCGCGCGGCCAGGGACAAAGCCTGGGTCTGCTTGTAGTTGTTGCCGAGCACCAGATGGCCGACTTCGTCGGTCATGCTCGCCAGCAGCTGGTTGCGCTGCTTGTCGGTCATGTCACCGGCCTGCACCACTTCGTTGAGCAGGATCTTGATGTTCACTTCGTGGTCGGAGCAGTCGACGCCACCGGCGTTGTCGATGAAGTCGGTGTTGGAACCGCCGCCATTGAGGCCGAATTCCACACGACCCAGCTGGGTCATGCCCAGGTTGCCGCCCTCGCCCACCACCTTGCAGCGCAGCTCGTTGCCGTTGACGCGCAAGGCGTCGTTGGCCTTGTCGCCCACGTCGGCATGGCTTTCGGTGCTGGCCTTGACGTAAGTGCCAATGCCGCCGTTCCACAACAGATCCACCGGTGCCTTGAGCAAGGCATTGAGCAGCTCGGTCGGGGTCAGCTTGTCGGCCTTGATGTCAAAGCGCTCTTTCATCTGCGGCGAGATGGCGATGCTTTTCGCGCTGCGCGAGAAGATGCCGCCGCCTTCGGACATGATGCTGGTGTCGTAGTCGGTCCAGGCCGAACGCGGCAGCTCGAACATGCGCTGGCGCTCGACGAAGCTGGTGGCCGGGTTCGGGTTCGGGTCGATGAAGATATGCAAGTGGTTGAAGGCCGCGACCAGTTGCAGCTTGTCGGACATGAGCAAGCCGTTACCGAACACGTCACCGGCCATGTCGCCGACGCCCACCACGGTGATGCTGTCTTCCTGCACATTGATGCCGCGCTCGCGGAAGTGACGCTGCACACCCACCCAGGCGCCCTTGGCGGTGATGCCCATTTTCTTGTGGTCGTAACCGGCCGAACCGCCGGAGGCAAACGCATCGCCCAGCCAGAAGCCGTAGTCGATGGCGATGCCGTTGGCGATGTCGGAGAAAGTCGCCGTGCCTTTGTCCGCCGCCACGACCAGATATGGGTCATCGTTGTCGTGACGCACAACGTTGGCCGGAGGCACCAGTGCGCCGTCCTTCAGGTTGTCGGTAATGTCCAGCAAGCCGGAGATGAAGATGCGGTAGCAGGCGATGCCCTCGGCCGCGATCTCGTCCCGGCTGCCGCCCAGCGGCAGGCGGCGCGGCAGGAAGCCGCCCTTGGCGCCCACCGGCACGATCACCGAGTTCTTCACTTGCTGGGCTTTTACCAGGCCGAGTACTTCGGTGCGGAAGTCCTCTTCACGGTCGGACCAGCGCAGGCCACCACGGGCGACGTTGCCAAAGCGCAGGTGCACGCCTTCAACCCGTGGCGAGTAGACGAAGATTTCGAACTTCGGCACCGGCTTGGGCAGCTCGGGAATCGCGTGCGGGTTGAACTTGAAGCTGAAGTACGACTTGTTCTGGCCGTTGGCGTCGGTCTGGTAGAAGTTGGTGCGCAGGGTGGCCTTGATCAGGTCCAGGTAGCGCCGCAGGATGCGGTCTTCGTTGAGCACCTGAACATCGTCCAGGGCGCTGGTGATCGCTTGTTCCAGACGCTGCTGCTTGTCTTCCAGGTCATCGGCGGTGAGCTTGCGCGCCAGGTAGAAGCGGGTCTTGAACAACCGGGTCAACTCGCGGGCGATGTCGGTGTGGTTGTTCAAGGTGCTGGCGATGTAGCCGAGGTCGAAGCCCAGGCGGATCTGCTTGAGGTAACGCGCGTAGGCACGCAGCAACGCCACGTCGCGCCAGGGCAGGCCGGCCGTGAGCACCAGGCGGTTGAACGCATCGTTCTCGGCGTCGCCATGCACGATGTGCACGAACGCGTCCTGCAGGGTGTCGTTGAGCTGCTGGATATCCAGGTTCACGCCTTCGGCGGCGATGAACGCAAAGTCATGGATCCAGAACTCGCGGCCATTGGCATGGCGCAGGCGGTACGGGAATTCACCCAGCACGCGCAGGCCGAGGTTTTCCAGGATCGGCAACACGTCGGACAGCGCCAACGGGGTGTCGGCGTGGTAGAGCTTGCAATGCAGCTCGCGCTGGCCGGAAACCTGGCCCAGCGGCTGATAGAAGCTCATCACCAGCGGGTTGGCTTCGGTGAGGCTGAGCAGGTGCTGCATGTCGACTACGGCCGAATGGGCGGCAAAGCGCTCACGGTAGCCCGCCGGGAAACCTTTCGGGAAATCCGCCAGCACGTTGGTGCCGTGGGCTTCGCCGAAGCTTTCGACGACCAGACTTGCGTAGTCGTCCTGCCAGCTGCGGCAGGCCTGCACCACTTCCTTTTCCAGTTGCAGCGGGTCGATGTCCAGGCGGTTCTTCGGGTCAACCCGCAGAATCAGCTGCACACGGGCCAGCACGGACTCGGAGAAGAAGGTCCAGAACTCGCAGTCGGAGGCTTTCAGGCGGTCCATCAGCACTTGCTGGATTTTCTGCCGCACCTCCGTGGAGTAGACGTCACGCGGCACATAGGCCAGGCAGTAGCAGAAGCGCCCGTACGGGTCCTTGCGCAGGAACACGCGGATCTTGTTGCGCTCCTGGATCTGCACGATCGACATCACGGTGCTGAACAGCTCGTCGACCGGGGTCTGGAACAGGTCGTCACGGGGCAGCACTTCAACGACCTGGGCCAGTTCCTTGCCCAAATGCGCCTTGGGCTGGAAGCCCGAGCGGCGTTCGACCTCCGCGACCTTGCGGCGGATATACGGGATAACCCGCACGCTTTCGCCGTACACCGACGAGGTGTACAGGCCCATGAAGCGGTGTTCCTTGAGGACCCTGCCGTCAGCATCGATCTCGCGGATCGACACGTAGTCCGGGTAGGCCGGGCGATGCACGCGGCTTGGGTGCGCCGCCTTGGCGAACGACAGCACGGTCGGCTCGCGCAGGTAGGCCACGGCGTAATCTTCGATGCGCAGGTCGTCGGCACTGAGGCCGGCGCGCAGCAGTTTGGTCAGACCGAGGAAGGAGCTGGCGTCATATTCGATATGACCACCGTCCGCCTCGTCACGTACCACGAATTCTTCGTAGCCCAGGAAGGTGAAGTGGTTGCCCACCAGCCATTCGAGGAAATTCTTGATCTCGGCTTTTTCTTCGCCGTCGATGGCGTACTGGCTGGCGTCGATACCCGCCAGCAGGTCCTGGACCTTGGCTTTCATCGGTTCGAAATCGGCCACCGCCACCCGCACTTCACCGAGTACCTGCTCCAGCTCTTTGCTCAGCACGTTCAGTTCGGCGGCGTTGGCGCAGCGGTCAATTTCCAGGTACATCAGCGACTCTTGCTCGATGCCCTCGCCCTGGGTGCCCTTGGGCAGGATTTCCAGCAGCTCGCCCTTGCTGCCACGACGGGTGCTGAGCACGGTGGTCTGCAAGGTGTGAATGCTGTAGCCACGGCGGTTCAGCTCGGTGCGCACCGAGTCCACCAGAAAGGGCAAGTCACGGTGCAGCACTTCGACCGCGGTGTGGGTCGACTGCCAGCCATGACGTTCGTAATCGGGGTTGTAAACGCGCACTTGCGGTTGCGCGGGATCAAAGCGCTCAAGCAGGCGCCAGGCAGACAGGGTGCAACCGGCCAGGTCGGACAGGCGACGCTGGGTCAGTTCATCCAGGGAAATAATGCCGAAGAATTGCTCGGCGAACAGCGCCACTTGTGGCAGTGCCTGTTCGCTGATGTGCTGCGCCAGTGCCGCTTGCAGTTGATGCTGGAAGTCGGCCTTGCTGGCTGCGGTGAAGAACGCCATCTGTGGTACTCCGCTTGGGCTTGTTATTGATGGAAGCGTCGCGTGTTATCCCCGTGCGGGGAGACCGTCAGCTCTGTTCGTGGGTAACGATGACAAGCACCATAAACGAATCAGGGTGACAGGTGGGTGAAGCTGGACAAGACAGTCAGGTCACATACAACTTCCACTGGATGAACCACAGCCGGATGACGGTACGACGGGCAGGTCAGACGCCCGGCCAGGGCACACCCGTTGCGCAGCTTACGAGTGTGGAAAGACGCCTGCTTGCGGTGCTGCGACATATTCGGTCATCGGCAAGCAGGGCTGGGGTTGCGATACGAACAATCTGTACTTTCCGGCAAAATAACCGGCTATTCCCCCGTGAGCGAGTACCGGAAATGACCGGTTCACGCTGTCAGGTCATGCACTGGGTGTGACACAGCGTGCAGCACAAAATTCGCCGCAATGGCACAATTGACCGCATACCGCCCCGCTTCCAGACAGGATTGCCCACCATGTTGCAACTGAAAACCGACGCCCTGATGGCCACCCCGTGCGACGACGAGGAAGACAACATGGCCATGCTGTGCTGCCACGGCAAGAGCGGCGAGATGTTCATGCTGACCCGTTACCCGGATGAGGATGAGGTTGAACTGACGTGGGACTACGAGCCATCGACCCTGGATGGGTTGAAGGTCACCCTGGGCGCCACGACCTTACTGGTCGAGGTGGCTGCCGGCGACGTCGATGCACTGGGAGGCAAGGATCAACTGCAAATCACGCACGCCACGGCTGCGTCGGACCTGGCAGAAGTCGAAGAAACCCTGCAGAACATCCTCAAGGGCACCGGCACCTTCACCCGACTCTAAAGGGTGTCAACGCTCAAATGTGGGAGCTGGCTTGCCTGCGATGGCACCAACCCGGCCTGGCTGACACGCCGAGTCACTGGTATCGCAGGCAAGCCAGCTGCCACACGGACGGTGCTCACAACAGAAAGTGTGTTCAACCCAATTTGGGCTTGCCACACAAAAATCCTACAAGTTTTGCCAAAAATACCCGTTACGCCGTTAGTCGCCGCCCCCTGCGATGCATTAAAGTAGACGCCCCCGGCCTTGGCTGCTTTCATAACACCCAGGTCCTTCTTCCCAGGAACCGTCATCGATGGAACATCGTGAAGCGCTGCTTGCGCTGCGAACCTTTCTTTCCACGCAGATTCTCGGCCAGGAAAAACTCATCGAGCGTCTGCTCATCGCGCTGTTGGCCGACGGCCACATGCTGGTGGAAGGCGCACCGGGCCTGGCCAAGACCAAGGCCATCAAAGAACTGGCCGAAGGCATCGAAGCGCAGTTCCATCGTATCCAGTTCACCCCCGACCTGTTGCCCGCCGACATCACCGGCACCGAGATCTATCGTCCGGAAACCGGCAGCTTCGTGTTCCAGCAAGGCCCGATCTTTCACAACCTGGTGCTGGCCGACGAAATCAACCGGGCGCCGGCCAAGGTGCAGTCGGCTTTGCTCGAGGCCATGGCCGAGCGCCAGGTCAGCGTGGGCCGCAGCACCTACGACCTGTCGCCACTGTTTCTGGTGATGGCCACGCAAAACCCCATCGAGCAGGAAGGCACCTACCCGTTGCCCGAAGCCCAGCTCGACCGTTTTCTGATGCACGTCAAGATCGGCTTCCCCGATGCCACCGTGGAGCGGCGCATCTTGCAACAGGCGCGCGGCGAAGCGCTCAACGGTGAAACCAAGCCCGAACGCCGCGTCAGCCAGCAGGCGATCTTCGCCGCGCGCAAGGAAATCCTCGGTCTTTACATGGCCGATGCGGTGGAGGAATACCTGGTGCAACTGGTGATGGCCACGCGCACTCCGGCCAAGTTCGACACGGAAATGGCCGAATGGATTGCCTACGGTGCCAGCCCCCGTGGCTCGATTGCCCTCGACCGCTGCGCCCGTGCCCACGCCTGGCTCGCCGGTCGCGACTTTGTCAGCCCCGAAGATATCCAGGCAGTGCTGTTCGACGTGCTGCGCCATCGCATCATCTTGTCCTTCGAAGCAGAAGCCGCCGGCATCGACCAGGACCGTGTGGTGCAACGCATTCTCGACGTCGTTGCCGTCGCTTGAAGCCGATGAACACCAGCGCCGGGATCCGCGTCACGCTCAGCGAGCTGATCGAGATGCGGCATCGCGTGCGCGAAGTTCAGCTGTTTTCCACGCCCGGCCAGCGCAGCCCGATGATGGGCCTGCACCATTCCAAGCTGCGCGGGCGCGGTGTCGACTTCGATCAGGTGCGCGTGTACCAGGCCGGCGACGATGTGCGCACCATCGACTGGCGCGTCACCGCACGCACCCAGGAACCGCACACCAAGCTGTTCCACGAAGAGCGCGAGCGCCCGATCTTCATCATGGTGGAGCAAAGCTGCCGGCTGTTTTTCGGCTCGGGGCAGATGTTCAAATCGGTGCTGGCGGCGCAGGCCGCCAGCCTGATCGGCTGGGCCGCGCTGGGGCATAACGACCGCGTTGGCGGGCTGGTGTTCGGCGACCGCGAGCACTACGAAATCAAACCGCGACGCAGCAAGCAAAGCCTGCTGCAACTGCTCAACCGCCTGGTGCACGTCAACCAGAGCCTGAATACCGAAAGCCTGCCGGAAGCCGACGCCCTGGGCATGGCCCTGCGCCGTGGCCGCGAGGTTTTACGCCCTGGCAGCCTGGGCATCGTGATCTGCGACGAGCGCGCCCTCACCGAAGGCGCCGAACAACAACTGAGCCTGCTGTCGCGCCATTGCGACCTGCTGCTGCTGCCGATTTCCGACCCGCTCGACCACGCCCTGCCCGCGGCCGGGCTGCTCAGGTTCGCGCAACGCGGTGCGCAACTGGAGCTGGACACACTCAACGTCGACCTGCGTCAGGCCTACAAGGCCCAGGCCGAGGCGCGCACGGCCCGCTGGGAACGGCTCGCGCAGAAACTGCGGGTGTTGTTGATGCCCTTGAGCACCCAGAGCGAAATGGTCGAGCAACTGCGCGAATACCTCAACCCGCAACGCCCGGTCAAAAAACAATGAGCAGCCTCGACCAACTGCAACCGCTGATCACTCCGCCGCCCATCGGCTTGTGGCCGCCCGCGCCGGGTTGGTGGCTGTTGCTGCTGGCAGTGCCGCTGCTCGGCTGGGGCCTGTGGTGGGCACGTCGCTGGCTGCCCACTCGCCGCCCCGTGGCCCGCGCCGAGCAACCGCTGGACCCGTTGCGCATCGCCGCCCTCGCCGAGCTGGCCCTGATGCCCAAACCGTACGACGGCGCCCCCGCCGGTGCCTGGCTGCAACAGCTCAACGGCCTGCTCAAGCGCCTGTGCCGCAACGATTACCCCTACAGCCAGAGCCACACCCTTAACGGCCGCAAATGGCTGGCGTTCCTCGACAACCGCTGCCCGGCTGCCGGCCTCACACGCTGGATGGTGCTGGTGGAAGGCGCCTACAAGCCCGAATGCAAGCTCGACGACAAGGCCATCGCTGGCCTCACCCAGGCCGTCGACACCTGGATTCGCAAACATGTTTGAGTTCGCCTGGCCGTGGATCTTCGCCCTGTTGCCGTTGCCCTGGTTGATGCGGCTGCTGCTGCCCATCGCCGACAGCGGCGAGCCGACACTCAAAGTCAGCTACCTCGAGGACCTCGAAGGCCTGGCCCGACGCCGCGCGCGCATCAACCTGCCCGGCTGGCGCCAGCAAGCACCGTTCGTGGTGCTGTGGCTGCTGCTGCTGACCGCCGCCGCCCGCCCCGAATGGCTCGGCGAACCACTGCCGATTGCCGCCAGTGGCCGCGACCTGCTGGTGGCGGTGGACGTGTCCGGCTCCATGGACTTTCCCGACATGCACTGGCAAGACGAGGACGTCAGTCGCCTCACCCTGGTCAAGCATTTGCTCGGCGATTTCCTGCAAGGCCGCGAAGGCGATCGCGTCGGGCTGATCCTGTTCGGCAGCCAGGCCTATTTGCAGGCGCCGCTGACATTCGACCGGCGCACCGTGCGCACCTGGCTGGACGAAGCGCGTATCGGCATCGCCGGCAAGAACACTGCCATCGGCGACGCCATTGGCCTGGCCCTCAAGCGTTTGCGCCAGCGCCCGGCACAGAGCCGCGTGCTGATTCTGGTCACCGACGGCGCCAACAATGGTGGGCAGATCGACCCGCTGACCGCCGCGCGCCTGGCAGCCGAGGAAGGCGTGAAGATCTACCCCATCGGCATCGGCGCCGACCCCGAGCAGACCGGCTCCCTGGGCATTCTCGGCGTCAACCCGAGCCTGGACCTCGACGAACCGGCGCTCAAGGCCATCGCCCAGGCCACCGGCGGCCAGTATTTCCGCGCCCGGGATGGCGAGGAACTGCAACAGGTCAAGGACACCCTCGACCGCCTCGAACCGGTCGAACAGCAACCCACCCAGGCCCGCCCGGCCCAGGCGTTGTACAGCGGGCCGCTGGCGTTGGCGCTGATCCTGAGCATGCTGCTGGTGATCCAGGAACGCTGGCCCGACAACGCGCTGCAACGGCTGTTGAGCAAACTGCCGAGCCGGGGGATGTTCCTGCCGCAGCGCCCCGAATGGCGTCAGCGCCTCAAACGCCTGCGTCTGCGGAGGCGTCGATGATCGATCTGTGGCCGCACTGGTTCCGTCCCGGATGGCTGTTGCTGCTGCCGCTGCTTGGCTGGCTGCTGTGGCAGTTGTGGCACCGGCAAAAACGCGCCGGGCGCTGGCAGATGATCCTGCCGCCGGCGTTCCATGCCGTGCTGCTCAGCGGCGGCAACGGGCGCGAGAGCAAATCGCCGTGGGTGCTGCTGGGCCTGGCGTGGCTGCTGGCCGTGCTGGCCTTGCTCGGCCCCAGCTGGCAACGCGTGGAACAAACCAGCCAGAAGCCTGCCGACCCGTTGGTGGTGCTGCTGGAGCTGACCCCGCAAATGCTCGCCACCGACAGCCCGCCCAATCGTCTCGAACAGGCGCGGCGCAAGCTGTATGACTTGCTGCAGGCGCGCAGCGATGCGCAAACCGCCATCGTGGTGTACGCCGGCAGCGCCCACACCCTGGTGCCACTGTCGGACGACCTCGGCACCAGCCGCAACCTGCTCGAAGCCCTGCGCCCCTCGATCATGCCCGAGCCCGGCCATCGCGCCGACCTCGCCGTGGAAAAGGCCCTGGCACTGCTCAAGCACGGCGGCCTCGGTCAGGGGCGTCTGCTGTTGATCGGCTCGTCGCTGTCCAAACAGGAGCGCCAGGGCATCCGGCTGCTGCTGCAGAGCAACGCGTCACCGGCGCTGTCGATCCTTGGCATTGGTAGCCGCGAAGGCACACCGGTGACCCAGGAAAGCGGCGAGTTCCTCAAGGACGAACAAGGCGCGATCCTGATCCCGCGGCTCGACAGCCCGACCCTCAAGGCTTTCGCCAACGAGATGGGCGGCCGCTACCGCGCGGCACGTCTGGACGACAAGGACCTGCGCCAGCTCGGCGTGCTGGACCCACCCCAAACCGTGCGCAGCGACGGCCAGTTGCTGCACCTCGACAGTTGGGCCGACCAGGGTTACTGGCTGCTGCTGCCGCTGTTGTTGTTGGCCGCCTGCGCCGGTCGGCGTGGCTGGTTGTTCTGCCTGCCGCTGCTGCTGATGGCCGCGCCGCAGCCCAGCTATGCCTTTGAGTTGCAGGACCTGTGGCTGCGCGCCGACCAGCAAGGCCAGCAGTTGCTGCAAAAACAACGCCCCGCCGAAGCCGCCGAGCATTTTACCGACCCGCAGTGGCAAGGCGTGGCGCTGTATGAGGCGGGCAACTATGCCGAGGCCATCAAGCGTTTTGCCCAGGGCTCTGATGCCAGCGCCCACTACAACCGAGGCAACGCCCTGGCCCGCTCCGGCGAGCTGGAAGCGGCGATCGATGCCTACGACCAGGCCCTGGAAGCACAGCCGGACCTGCAACCGGCGCTGAAAAACAAGGCGCTGGTCGAAGCCCTGATGCAGCAGCAGGCGCCCCCCGAGCCGCCAGAGCCTGCAAAAAACGAAGATGACGAAACCACCCAACCCGGCCAAACTGCGCAACCGGGCGACAACGGGCAACGGGCCACCGGCGGCGAGCAATCGTCCCAGGGTCAGGGCCAGACCGGCGACACCCGGCCGGGTACGCCGGCGAAGTCCGGCAGCAACGAAGTACCGGGCAGCGAGCTGGGCGACGAGCAAACCACCACCCCGCCGCTGAGCGCCAATGACGCCAGCCTTGACGGCGAACACCGCCAGGCCCTGGAACAATGGCTGCGGCAGATTCCGGACAACCCCGGCGAGCTGCTGCGGCGCAAATTCTGGTACGAACAGCAACAGCATCAGGACAAGACGCGATGAGCCGCCGCACCACCCTTCTGCTTCTGCTCGCGCTGACGGCAGGCCCCGCCCAGGCGGCGAGCCTGGTCGCCAGCGTCGACCGCAGCCGCCTCAACTCCGGGGAAACGGTGGAACTGACGGTGGAATCGAGCGACGTCACCCAATTCGGCAAGCCCGACCTGTCGCCCCTGGACGCGCAGTTCGAAGTCAGCGGCACGCGCCAGATCAACCAGCTCACCACCCTGGGCGGCGACAACCACGCGACCACGCGCTGGATCATCACGTTGTTGCCCAAGGAGAACGGCGAGGTTGTGATCCCGCCGCTGCAGGTGGGCGAGTACACGACCCAGCCGATCACCCTGCAAGTGATGGAAACCGCCAGCCAGAACACCAGCGCCGAGCTTGCGCCCGTGTTTGTGCAGGCCAGCCTCGACCAGACCACCGCGTACGTGCAGGCTCAGGTGCTGTTGACCGTGCGCGTGTACCACTCGGTGTCGCTGTATGACGACAGCAGCCTTACGCCATTGCAGATCCCGGATGCGCGCATCGAGCAACTGGGCGAGTCGCGCACCTACGAGAAAGTCATCAACAGCATCCGCCATGGCGTGATCGAAACACGCTACGCCCTCTACCCGCAGCGCAGCGGCGCCGTGGAGATTCCCGCGCAGACCTTCAGCGCAACACTGGTGGAGTCGCGCCCGGCGCAGGAGAACACCCTGCAAGGCACCAAGCCGGGCAAGCTGATCCACGTCAGCTCCGCGCCCATGCTGCTGACGGTCAAGCCCAAACCCGCCCTGTACCCGGCGGATACGCCCTGGTTACCGGCGCGCAGCCTGACCCTCACGGAAAGCTGGAACCCGGAGCCTGCGCATGTACAGGTGGGTGACTCGCTGACCCGCAGCCTCACGGTCAAGGCCGAAGGACTGTCCAGCGCGCAACTGCCGGCCCTGCCCAGCACCGACATCGCGGGCCTGCGTCGTTACCCCGACCAGCCGGTGCTGGGCAACCAGAACAGTGACCGTGGTCTGGTCGGCAGCCGCGAAGACCGCGAGGCCCTGGTACCCAACCGGGTCGGAACGCTGGAGCTGCCGCCGGTGGAAGTGGTGTGGTGGAACACCCACGAAGACCACCTTGAGCGCACCAGCCTCCCCGCCCGCACCCTGCAAGTGGCCAACAACCCGAGCCTGGTGGTGGACACGCCCGCCACGCCGACCATCATCACCGCGCCGGACGACAGCCGTCTGTGGCTGTGGCAGTTAAGCACCCTGCTGCTGGCCTGCACCACCCTGCTCGGCTTCGGCCTGTGGTGGCGCGCCCGCTCGCAGCCGGCCGTGCTGCGTGCTGCGCAAACCGGCCCGAGCCCGCGCAGCCTGCTCGACGACCTCAAGCGCGCCACCCAGGCCAACGACCCCCAGGCCACGCGCCAGGCGCTGGACGCCTGGGCCCGCCAGCAACCGGAAACCCTGGCCGAGATGGCTGCGCGCTTTGTGCCGTTATCGGATGCGCTGGATGGGTTGAATGGCGCGCTGTACAGCGAAGGAGGCCATTACTGGCTGGGGGAAGACCTGTGGCGCGCGGTGAAAGCCATTCCGATAGCGGACCGCGAGCAGGACCCAACAACGGACAGCACCAGCTTGCCGCCGCTTTATCCCAAATAACCGACACACCCAAAACTCATGTGGGTGGGTTTGTCTGTGGCGAGCAGGCAAGCCCTAATGCCGTTCAGTTAAGCGCAGATTCCCTGTGGCGAGCAGGCTTGTCCTGCGTTGGGCTGCGCAGCAGCCCCAAAGCCAGGCGCTGAGCCGTATCAGGTACACCGCGTTTTGCTCGATTGGGGGCGCTTCGCACCCCAACGCGGGGCAAGCCCGCTCGCCACAATAAGCCCACACATTTTCCTTAACTGAACGGCATTAGGGCAAGCCCGCTCGCCACAGGGAGGGTGAGATTTCCGGTTCTAAAGCAGCCCGTTATTTTGTGTTTGATAAGAGTGGCTTGCCCCTCCCACCCTTGAACTGTGTCGGTTGCAGGCATAGCCCGCGCTTTTGCAGGTAAACTCCCCTCCTTTCCCTCTTCTCCACGGAGTTCGCCTTGCGTCTGTTTCACACCTCCGACTGGCACCTGGGCCAAAACCTCCATGGCCAGGAACGCGACTTCGAACACGCCTGTTTCCTGGACTGGCTGCTGGCCCAGCTCAAGACCCACAGCCCTGACGTGCTGCTGATCGCCGGCGATATCTTCGACACGGTCAACCCGCCACTCAAGGCCCAGGAGCGGCTGTATGACTTCATCATCAGCGCCCACGAACAAAACCCCGCACTGACCATCGTGATGATCGCCGGCAACCATGACTCCGGCTCGCGCATCGAGTTGCCCGCGCCGTTGATGCGCCGTCTGCGTACCCATGCGCTGGGCCGGGTGCTGTGGCTGGATGACGGGCAACTGGATGCCGAGCGCCTGCTGATCCCCTTGACCAATGCCAAAGGCAAGATTGCCGGCTGGTGCCTGGCGCTGCCCTTCCTGCGCCCGGCGGAAGTCACTGGCGCGCACTTGGGCGACGACTACCTGCGCGGCATCGGCCAAGTGCATGAATGGTTGATCGCCGCCGCCAACGCCAAGCGCAAAAAAGGCCAGGCGCTGATTGCCATCAGCCATGCGCATATGGCCGGCGGTTCGGTGTCCGAAGACTCCGAGCGCAGCCTGATCATCGGCAATGCCGAGGCGCTGCCCGCCAGTCTGTTCGATAAAAGTGTCGGTTACGTAGCCCTCGGTCATTTGCACAAGCCACAAAAGGTGAACGGCGAAGAGCGCATTCGCTACAGCGGCTCGCCGATTCCACTGTCGTTTTCCGAGATCGGCTACAAACACCAGATTCTCGACGTGATGTTCCAGGGCGAAAGGCTGGTCAGCGTCGAACCGCTGCTGATCCCGCGCTCGGTCAACCTGCAGCGCCTGGACGCCGCACCGCTGGCTGACATTCTCAAGGCCCTGGCAGATTTGCCCGACGTCGACCTGCTCGCCGAAACCCAGCGCCACCCCTGGCTTGAAGTGCGGGTGCGCCTGGATGAGCCGCAGCCGGACCTGCGCCAGCAAATCGAAGCCGCCCTGCAAGGCAAGGCCGTGCGCCTGGTGCGCATCGCCGCCGAATACGCTGGCAAGCGCGGCCAGGACGACAACGATGACGCGCGGCTGATCGAACTCGACCAGCTCACGCCCCAGGAATTGTTCAGCCGCGCCTGGCACGACAGCTACGGCAGTGAAGTGGACGAGCAGACCCTCAAGGACTTCGCCGTGCTGCTCCAGGAAGTGCAACAGGAGGAGCAACAGCCATGAAGATTCTTGCCATCCGCCTGAAAAACCTTGCCTCATTGGCAGGTCCGTTTGAAATCGACTTTACCGCCGAGCCGCTGGCCAGTGCCGGCCTGTTTGCGATCACAGGCCCCACCGGCGCGGGTAAAAGCACCCTGCTCGATGCCTTGTGCCTGGCGCTGTTTGGCGCGGTGCCACGTCTGGGCGACACCGGGCAGGCGAAAATGCCCGATGCCGACACCGATATTTCCATCGGCGACCCGCGCACACTGATTCGTCGCGGCACCGGCGGCGGGTATGCCGAAGTGGATTTTGTCGGCGTCAACGGCCGTCGCTACCGCGCGCGCTGGGAGGCCAACCGCGCCCGCGACAAGGCCAGCGGCAAACTGCAGAACAGTCGCCAAAGCCTGCTCGACCTGGACAGCGATCAGGTGCTGGCCAGCCAGAAAACCGAATACAAAACTCAGCTGGAACTGGCCCTTGGTCTGAACTTCGAGCAGTTCACCCGTGCGGTGTTGCTGGCGCAAAGCGAGTTCAGTGCGTTCCTCAAGGCCAACGACAACGAGCGCAGCGAGCTGCTGGAGAAGCTCACCGACACCGCGCTGTACACCCAGCTTGGTCGCCGTGCCTTCGACAAGACCAAAGACGCGCGAGACGTGCACAAGCAGTTGCAGGATCAAGCCACCGGCATTGTCCCGCTGACCGCCGAGGCCCGCGCCGAACTGGACCAGCAACTGAGCGAGGCGCAACAACAGCTTAAAACCCGGCAGGCTCAGCTCAGGCAGCTGGAGTTGCAGCACACCTGGCTCAAGGAACTGCGCGAGTGGCAAGAGCGCTATCAACATGCGGCGCAGCAACTGCAGCGCGACGAGCAGGCCTGGGCAGCCCAAGCCCCGCTGCGCCAGGACCTTAATCACCTGGAGCAGTTGGCGCCGCAGCGACACCATTTTGCACGCCAGGCCGAACTCAGTACCTTGCTCCCGCCACTGGCGGCGCAGATTCAGCAGCATATTGAACAGCAACACGCGCTGCAGACCCGCCAGCAGCAGGCACAGCTGCAACAAACCAGCGCGCACAGCGCCGTGGCCCAGGCTGTAAAAAACCAGGCCGACGCTGCGCCGCTGTTGCGCCAGGCCGTCGAAGAGCAAAGCACCCTCGCCCACCTGACCCGCGACCTCGCCAGGCGCACCGAAGAAAAACACCAGCAGCAAAGCGCCTGCCTGGAAGGCCAGGCCCGGCTCAAAGCCATGCAGGACAAACACGCCGACGTCGAACAGCGCCTGCAACGCCTGGCCGCGGAGCTTGAGCGCAGCGCCAGCCTCGCCCCGCTGAGCGACGCCTGGAACGCCTACCGCGACCGCCTGCAACAGTTGATGCTGATCGGCAACCGCCTGAGCAAAGGCCAGGCCGAATTGCCCCAACTGGAGCAGCGCGCCACGGCCACTGCACAGGCGTTCGCCGAGCAGCGCGAAGCGTTGGACCTGCTGTTTCAGGAGGCCGGTGCCGAACCCCACGCGGTAGCGGAACAGGTGCAACTGCTGGCCAGCCTGCTGCAGGACAATCGCAAGCAGCAGCGCGCCTTCGAAGAACTGACGCGCCTGTGGGACAGCCAGCAACAGTTGGACCAGCAAGCCGCCACCCTCACGCAGAAGCTCGCCGATGCCGCGCAACAACGCGAGCAACTGAACCAGGCCGGCCTGCAAGCCAAGGCCGAACTGGCGGTGGCCGAACAGACCCTCACCGTGACCCGGCAGCTGCTGGAGCGCCAACGCCTGGCGCGCAGTGCCAGCGTCGAGGAGTTGCGTGAACAGTTACAGGATGACCAGCCCTGCCCCGTGTGCGGCAGCCCTGAACACCCGTATCACCAGCCCGAAGCGTTGCTGCACAGCCTGGGCCGTCACGATGAAACCGAAGAGGCCACGGCGCAGAAGGTCGTCGACACGCTCAAGGAAAAGCTCACCGAACTGCGCGGTGAAGTCGGTGGACTGATCGCCCAGCAGAAAGAGTTTTTGCAACAACAGGAACACCTGGCCGCCCAGCACACCGCGCTCAAGCCGAGCCTTGAAGCGCACCCGTTGTCGGCTTCGCTGTTCAATCAGGAAGCGGCCAAACGCAGCGCCTGGCTGGGCCAGCAACTCAACCAGCTGACTCAGAGCATCGGCCAGGACGAACAGCGCCAGGCCGCACTGCTCAACCTGCAACAGAATGCCGGGCGCCTGCAACAGCAGCTGAACAGCGCCCAGCAAGCGAGCCAGCAAGCGCGCCAACTGATGCTCGACCAGCAACGCGAGCTGGCCAACGACCGCGAACGCCTGGACGAGGAATTGCACGCCTTCGCCAACCTGTTGCCCGCCGAAACCCTCGACGGTTTGCGCAGCGATCCGGCAGCAACCTTCATGCTGCTCGACCAGCACGTCAGCCAGCGGCTTGAGCAACTGCGCCACCAACGCGACGAACTGGCCGAACAACAAGCGCGTCAGCAGGCCATCGAAAAAGAGCACACCCATCAGCAACACCGTGAGCAACAGCTCGACGCGCTCAACCAGCAATTCAACGCGCTGACGACGCAGCAACAGGCCGCTCAGGAAAAACTCGGTACTTTGCTGGGGGACTACACCAGCGCCGAGCACTGGCAAGAGCAACTGGAACAGGCGGTGGTGCAATCGCGCCAGAGCGAAGCCGAGGCCAGTCAACAGGTGCAGGCTATTCACGACGAACTGATCCAACTGGCGGCCGACCTCAAGGCCCGCCAGGAGCGTCAGTCGGCGCTGCACAGCGAACAACAGGCACTCGACACGCGCTTGAGCGAGTGGCGCGCACGGCATCCCGAGCTGGATGACACACACCTCACGCGTTTGCTGGCGTTCGATGATGCCCAACTCAGTGAACTGCGTCAGCAGGTGCAGACCAGCGAAAAAGCCCTCGGGCAAGCCAGGGTGTTGCTGCATGAGCGCGAACAGCGCCTGGCCGAACACCAGGCCCTGCACAACGGCAACCTCGAAGCAGAACAGTTGGACAACAGCCTTGCCGCCCTCAACCAGCAACTGGGCGAGACCGAGAAACAGTGCGCAGAGCTGCGCGCACGGCAGTCCGAAGACCAGCGCCGTCAGGCGGCCAACAGCGCACTGGCCGCGCAAATCGCCCAGGCCTATGAAGAATGGCAGCGCTGGGCACGCCTGAGCGCACTGATCGGCTCGGCCACCGGCGACACCTTCCGCAAGATCGCCCAGGCCTACAACCTCGACCTGCTGGTGCACCACGCCAACGTGCAGTTGCGCCAACTGGTGCGCCGCTACCGCCTCAAGCGCGGCGGCAGCATGCTCGGCCTGCTGGTAATGGACACTGAAATGGGCGACGAACTGCGCTCGGTGCATTCGTTGTCCGGCGGCGAGACGTTTCTGGTGTCCCTGGCGCTGGCATTGGGGCTGGCGTCAATGGCGTCGAGCACGCTGAAGATCGAGTCGCTGTTTATCGACGAAGGTTTCGGCAGCCTGGACCCGGAGTCGCTGCAACTGGCGATGGACGCGCTGGACGGCTTGCAGGCCCAGGGCCGCAAGGTGGCGGTGATTTCCCATGTACAGGAGATGCACGAGCGCATCCCCGTGCAGATCCAGGTCAAGCGTCAGGGCAACGGCTTGAGTACCCTGGAGGTCAAGTGAGCGAGGCGCTGCTGTATTCGTTCCGGCGCTGCCCCTATGCGATGCGCGCTCGCATGGCGTTGCGTTACGCCGAGGTGGCGGTGCGCATCGTCGAAGTGAGCCTCAAGGCCAAGCCGGCCGACATGCTCGCGCTGTCGCCCAAGGGCACGGTGCCGGTGCTGAGCGTGGGGGGCCGAGTGATTGATGAAAGCCTGGCGATCATGCAGTGGGCATTGGCGCAGCACGACCCGGATGACTGGCTGCTGGACGGCGATCCGGCGGTGCTGGCGTTGATCGCCGAGAATGACCAGAACTTCAAACATCATTTGAATCGATACAAGTACGCCGAGCGTTACCCGCAGCATCCGATGGAACATTATCGGGCCGAGGGTGAGGTATTCCTGCAGACGCTGGAAAATTTACTGACGGAGCGTCGCTGTTTGCTGGCCGATCATTTGAGCCTGGCAGATGTGGCGCTGGCGCCGTTCGTGCGCCAGTTTGCCCATGTGGATCGCGAGTGGTTCGCCAGTACGCCCTATACCCGATTACAAACCTGGCTGCAGCGCTTTGTGGAATCACCGCTGTTTGTAGCGGTAATGGCCAAACCCTGAGTTCAACACCATCAAATGTGGAAGCTCAGTTCAAGCTTATCGCAGGGTCCTGTGATCGAGGGCGGCATAGAAGTTGGCGCTTTGTTGCAGGTACTTCTGGGTGTAGGCGCTGGTGCGGGATTTTGTGTGTGTGACTTCCACGCTGGCGGCCGCCGGCAAGGCAACAGTGGCGGAAACAGCAGACGCGGCGATGATGGAGAAGAGGTTCAAGTTCATGGCGGTAACCCTCGTGTTCGTTTGGTTGAATGGCCGGGGAAGGCCTTGGGACTCAACTTACGCCCGAGGGTTGAACCTTAGAAATGCTTTGAAACACTAGCCGCTATTAACAGCATTAATGGAACGGCTCAGGCCCCGCATTGCGGGGCCTGTGGCTTATTGAGGCAGCAGAAACTTAAGGTCGCTGGGCGCGTCAATCGCCAGTTTCTGCACGGTTTTACCCAGCAGGCCGGTCGCCGGGTTGCGTTCGACCACCACGATTTCATTGCTCTTCTGGTTGGCAATCAGCACGAACTTGCCGCTCGGGTCGAGGCTGAATTCGCGCGGATGGTCGCCTTCGACGGAACGCTTTTGAATCTGCTTGAGGTGCGCCGTCGCCGGGTCGATGCTGAACACCAGCAGCTCATTGGCCGTACCGCGATTGCTCACGTACAGGAACTTGCCGTCGTTGGAGGCATGCAGCGCGGCACCGGCCTTGTCGGTCACCGGCTGGCCGGTGGCGTAATCGAGCAATTGGGTCTGAGTGAGCTGGCCGTCCTGGTAATCGAACACCGCAATCTGGGCGCTCATCTCGGTGGTCAGCCAGGCATGCTTGCCGTCGGCGCTGAACAACAGATGACGCGGACCGCTGCCCGCCGGCAGTTGCACCGACGCCGGCTTGGCCGGGGTCAAAGGCTGTTCGTGATTGGCCTTGGGGTCGTAGCGGTAGACGAACACCTTGTCGGCCCCCAGGTCCTGCACGAACACGTACTTGCCATCGGGCGATGCCACCACCGAGTGCACATGGTTGGAGGCCTGGCGCTCAGGGTTCACGCCACTGGCCGGGTGCCCGCTCATTTGCACCGGTGCCGACAGCTTGCCACTGGCGTCCAGCGGCAGAATCGCCAGGCTGCCACCCGGGTCTTCCAGTACCGAGTAGTTGGCAACGAACAGATAGCGCCCGTCAGCCGCGATGCTGGAATGGGTCGGCTCGTTGCCCAGGCTCTGCACCTGGTTGATCAGGCTGAGCTGATGGTTCTGCGGGTCAATGCTGTAGCCGCTGACGCGCCCGACCGCGTCCTGCTGGCCCGGGCCATTTTCGTTGACCACGTAGAGACGCTTCTGGTCCCTGGAAAGGGTCAGCCAGGACGGATTGGCCGCCTTGGCCGCCAGCACCGGTTTACCGGTGAACTGGCCGGTGCGGCTGTCGAACTGCAGGCGGTAGATACCTTCGCTGCTGCCGGCGGTGTAGCTGCCCACCAGCAGGTCGTGGGTGTCGGCCGGTGCAGCCTGCACCGACATCGCACCGACACTGCCCGCCATCAGCAGCGGCCAGAATTTACGCATCATCATGCTCGTCGTCCTCTTCGTTATTGTTGCCGGTGATCGCACTCATGCAGATCAGGCGATGCTCGCCCGAGTCACCGGTCAGGGTCCAGCTTTGCAGGGTCTGGTCAAAGGTGGCCTGTTCGACCTGCTCCAGGCTGAACGTCCAGCGCTTTTCAGCACGGCCGTCCATGGCGGTGATCTGCAGCTTTTGCTCTGACAGCTCAAAGTCGAAGGCGTGCAACCCGTCGATCTCAAGCATGTCGGTGGTGGTGAGGACGGTGGCGAGGTTGTCGGCAGTCATTACGAATCGGTCATCTGAAAAGGAAGGTGCACATGATAGGCGAGTTTTACCGCCGGGAGGGTGGCGGTAGCCGGTTAACGCCTGCGCGGAGTCTCGAACCGTAACGTACACGGGTCCCCTTCTCCTTCGTAAGGCTTACCCGTGACCGACAACTTAGTGAAACTCGCTGTTCAGGCTCAGTTCTGCATGCGCCCGACCCTGCGCGCAGTGGTGGCGCAGATGCTCGCCGACACGCTCAGGGAAAAATACCCGCCGTTGACGCACCCCATCGCTCAACTGCGCCTGGCGCTGCCCCGCAGTGGCGGCGGACGCGACTTGAAGCCGCTGGTGGATGCGGCGCTTGAGTACATCGCAGCGCGCAGCTTGCCCGATTTGACGCGCCACGGTGGTCTTGACGTTTATTTAAGCGACGCCTCCGGTACGCGCCTGACCTTCGAGGCTGACGGGACGCACAGCTACGACCTGGACGTGGTCGAAGCGGTTATCCGCGAACTGCCGTTGTGGGTGAGCGTGGCCTTTCAGGACGCACTGGTGGCGTACTGGAACGCACCCAGCGACGCTGGCGGCAGCCGCTGGCAATGGTTTGCCGGTCTGTTGCAGGGCCAGTTGCGCGCAGAGGCGATCCGCCAGCTGGGTGGCGATGGGCAAGCATTGCAATGCGTCACGCGCCTGGCCGATTACCCCGCGCGCGAAACCCGCAGCCGGCGCTCCGGGCCAGAACGGTCGCTGCATGCGTACAGTGTGGAAACCCGGCTGGTGCAGGGCCAAACCCGAGTCACGCGACAATCGAGCGATATTCTCCTGGTCGATGACAAGCAGGTGTGGCTGTGCAGTCTGTCGGGACGCATCGAAGCCTACAGCAGCCTCGACGCGTTTGGCGAAGCCTGGGGCCAGCGCATGGCGCAACAGTTCATCGCCGACAGCATCACGTGGCAACTCTACGAGCCCGACGGCAATATTTTTGAAGTGCAGGCTGCGCTGGTGCTCAATGCCCAACTGGATGATCTCGCCGCCGTAGACCTGACCACCGCGACCACGCCGGACCACTTGCACACACTGTTCGAATCAATCACCGACCCGGCCGCACAGCTGAACCCGGCGCCTGCCGTGCCGCGCCAAACCCTGCTCAGAATCGAAGCCGCCCTACCCGACTGGCTTGAGCAGGCCTCACCCGACTTACGCTTCGCCTATCGCCGCTGCCTGCTCGAACAAGCCAGCGCCAGGCGGCTGGATGATGGAAAAACCTGGCTGGACGGGCTGGACGATATTCGCACTTATGCCTGCCGCCATTTGGACAACCAGATGTGCCTGGCGCGCAACGCGTGGCTGACGGGTGAACGCACGTGCGACACGGACGACCCGAAATACCACGCCGACAAGCTGGAGCTGACCTTTGCCGTGCCGGTCGGCACGCTCAGCGGTGGTTATATCGAGCCGGTGCACATGAATCTGGTCGACCTGGCCCTGAAAAACCTGTCGGGCTCACCCAAAGGTTCCATGACATTGCGTGATAGCGATGGGCAAGCCATTGAAGCGTGGTTGACGCCAGACTATGTAAAGCAGCTGGTTCAGCGAGTGGATATCGGCCTGAACTACCCGAACTATATGCGCGAGCAATTGCTCGCTGACAGTGCTGATGCGCGGCAACGAAAGCGCCTGTTCATTGCCCAGCGCCCGCTACGGTTGAAAAGCCAGGCGTTGGAGCATGCGATCAGACGTGAAGCGGGCCTCACGGCAACGGGAGCCGATTATGTGGCGGCCGTGGTCGCTTCCAGCCACGCCGAACGTTACGTTGATAACGTCGAAATCGTCATGCGCCCGTTGGCTTTCCAGCGCAAACCCGGTGCCCTGGCGGATGTAGTGCACCATATGTTCATCATTGAGCCGCTTAACGGACAAGTCGGGCCGCACCTGCTGTATCGCCCGGCTTATCGGCAGTCATTGCTGCAATTCACCCGCCGCGCGCAGCTGCTCGCGGCCATCGCCGAACCAGGCGATCTGCAGGACAGCGTGCTGGCGTGGCTGGACGACCGCGCCAGGCCCATTTACAGCAACGGCGGTTTCAATGAGCCCCATTACGTGCGGATCGGCGGTATCGGTTCGGAATTCGATCCACTGCCCGCCGTGCCGAAACCGGCAACGCTGGCCGGCCCTGATGATCAGTGCAACGACGAGCTTGCGCAGTCGCTGAGCAACGGCCAATTGATGGAATATCTTTTTACCAGCGAGGTGCGCCAGTTACTGGCGCAGGCTGATCGCGAGTCGAACTCCAATGCCGAAAGCCGTTGGGCGCTGATCCTCGAGGGCGCGCAGTTGGGCTTCGATACCTTGCTGATGCTGGCGCGTGGCCCTGCGGCGGTGGTCGGCTGGTTCGTGCAACTGGTGCAGAGCCTGGCCCAGGACCTGCCAGCCCTGGTCAGCGACGACCCGACTGCCCGCGAACTGGCGCAGATCGATTTACTGCTTAACACGGCCATGGTGCTGGTGCATCAGGCCACGGCATCACCGGTGCCAGATCCCCCCCTTATGGACCACCTGGCGCTCGCCCGGCTGCCCCTGCGGCGAACGCCAGGTCCGGCAATAACCGCACCGCCCACAATCAGGCGCGGGGCGGTCGGCCTTCCCGCCGAACCGCCAGGTGGCGGCCGCACCCTGCTCGATTTTGACCACTCACTGGCCGGCGACAGTGCCTCGGCACGGATGCTGCAAAAACTGCTGGCCTTTAAAGTGGCCTGGCCCGATCCGTTGCCCGCGCCCGTCGAGATCGGCGCGTTCAAGGGGTTGTACAACATCGACGGCGCCTGGCATGCAACGATTGGCGGGCTGTTCCTGCGGGTAAACATCGTTGCGGGATTCGGCGAAGTGTTCATCGTCCCCCCCGACAAACCCACACACCCCGGCATCAAGCTGGCAACCGACGGCAAGGGCCATTGGACGCTCGACCGTGGCTTGAAGCTGCTCGGCGGCGGCCCCAAGCGACTGGCCGCGTTGCGCGAGACAAACCGCAATGCGCTGCAGGATCTTTCTGTACGCATGCATTCGCTTCAAGAGCAAAACACACTGGCGCAACGCGAGGTCAATGCATCCTTTGAACGGATGAGTGCCGCCCGCAGCGACATGGCCAGACAATCCGAGAAATTGGGACTGGTGTGGAAGCTTCTGAACAGCGTCGATACGACTCAGAGGCCCGCGTTGCAAGCACGACTTCAGCTCGAGATCGAAGGCTACTCAAGGCTGCGCACACAGTTTTTGATATTGCTGGAGACTCTGCAGGAACGGGTGGATGCCCTGCAGCCCATGCAATTGGAATGGGTCCAGGTGGGCGACGGGCTGCAAAAACTGGCGGCCGCGCGCGCGCTTCTGCAGGACGTGACAACGGCTCTGCGCTCGATCTGGCTTAAACAGTACGGGATTCTAATGTTTCACCGATACCGGCTCGGAACCCTGAGTTCGACTCCCCGTGGCGAGCCCCTCTCGGATTTGATCGAACGCATGTACCGCGAAAAGCGTCAGGGCGACCCGACGGCGTACAACGAGTTTGTCGCCATGGCCATCGAGCTGGCCGACATCAAGCAGGCTATGGCAAAAGTGGCCGGGGCGATGGAGACCACCCTCGATCAGCTGGAGCGGTTTTCCGTGGACAGGCGCCGGGCACGCGAATCGCTGCTGGCAGAGGTCAACCATCCCCAGCATCTTTCCCCCGAAAATCTCAAGCTCGAAGCCATGATCACGCTGTCATGGATTGCGATTGAACCGCCGGACCCTGGCCATTTCAGCTCACCGCAGGAGGAGCTGTATATGACACAGTTGGCCAGCGCGGAAATCCCCCAGGCAGTGCAATCGCATATTGAGGTACGCAGTAGCGCCGACTATCCCCTTGAGGACCAGCGCCGAGTCTACGAAACGGTGCTGGCTGTGTATAACCGCTACAAAAATTCGCTCAATGTATTCAAGACCATCAGTCCTGATCGCCTGCATCCCTCGTCAGAACGCTTTGAGCAAGAACTGCGCACTGCTCGTGAACTCGCCGAGAACGATCTCGAGGCGGTGGTATGCCGCCATGAAGCCATGGAGTGCCAGCATCCGCCAGCTGAAAACCTGCGCCCCAAGACAGCGACAAAACGGGTGTTCAAGACCAATAAACAGCGTTACTTCATCGGCGATCTCAAACCCGCGCAGAGCACTACCGGCACCTCGAGCATCGTCATCACCGATACGTTAACCGGCGCCGCCATTGCAACCTATGACGAGCAAGCGGGCGGCTGGGTGCACAGTGGCGAGAAACCGGCGGCAAACCCGGAGCCGGCCCCTGCAGCGAGGTCACTGGCCACGCTCAAGAGCCAGGGTCAAGCATTGATCAGGCAACGCGAGGGCATCGAGCGGGTCGTCAACAGCCAGCGCGACAAACTGCAATCGCCGCTGACTCGACAGGACGTGAACCCGGCGGACTGGGATGAACTGCTCAGCGGGCAAGCTGCAAAGCTCAACGACATTGCCGACGAGGTCGCCCGCGAACATGCCACCCATGCTGCGGCGCAGGACCTGATCGATGACTTGCGGGCCAATGCGCGCGACATGAACCGTCTGGCGCAAAGTGTCACCAGTGCAGGATACAAACAACAATGGCCAAGCCTGCAAGGCATCGAATATTTATGGCGCCATAAAGAGATCGATATCAATCTGGTCAGCCCGGCGGACCCGCAGCGTCCTACCTTGCGCGGTGATTTTTTTACCGAATACGCGGTGTATGACAAAACCCGAAAGCCCCCAGTGGTGTTGTGGTACGCGCACTTTCATTACGCGACCGCCGACGCTGCGCCTGCGGCTTACACCCGAGCTCATTTGAAACTGCCGGAGCAACGTAAATTCACGCAAAGGGACCTGCTCAAACAGCATGTGCAAATCCACCTGCACGCTCAGCAGGGAGCCGGTGCCGAACCCTTGGGGAAGATCCTCTACGTGCTGATCAGGCCGCCCCAGGACCAACTGTTCCTGGCCATAGCGCCACCCATCTCAGGCTGAAAGCGTAACGGGCTACCGCACTGACGCGACCCGGCGCCTTACCTTTACGGGGGCACATTTGCCCCTGTAAAGGACCCCCCATGACTCCCCCCGATTGCCCCACCACCGTGCAGCCACTGCGCCAGGCGATACACGCGCAGTTTCTGACGCGACCGACCTTGCGCTCGGTCACCACGCAGTTGCTTGAACAACTGATCATCGAAAAAACGGCGCCTCTCAATACACCGACCGACGCGCTGTATATCGCGCTCCCGAACAAACCGGGCGGCTATGACGTCACGCTTCTGGTCGACGAGGTGCTGGATTACCTGGCCGGCGGCAAAGCGCCCGATCTGAACACCGGCATCGATGGGCGCGTTGCACATCTGGTCGACGCCAGCAAGCGCAAGGTTACCTACGCCAACGTGGGCGACTCACCTGCCGCGACATGGCCGAGCATGTCGACGCTCAACGACGTGATTCGCGAGCTGCCCGGCCTTGTGCCCATCGTTTTTCAGGAAGCGCTGACCGCCTACTGGAATGCCACCGGTTCGGCCGACAACAGCCGCTGGCAATGGCTGGGTGATCGGTGTGCGGACACGTTGCGCGTGGCCGCGATCAG
Organism: Pseudomonas trivialis; assembly: GCF_001439805.1. Taxonomy (GTDB): domain Bacteria; phylum Pseudomonadota; class Gammaproteobacteria; order Pseudomonadales; family Pseudomonadaceae; genus Aquipseudomonas; species Aquipseudomonas trivialis. The sequence goes on from NZ_JYLK01000013.1 coordinate 47,286, forward strand.
CCAAGGCGCACTGGCCCCGGCGACAGCCAACATCCTGACCGAGCGGGTAGACCATCCTGACCGCACGGGGCTCATCGCGGTCAGTCGGTCGCGCGTGTATGTCCTCGAGTCGAAGCTCACCAAGGGTGAGGTGTCGTCCACATTGTTGTCACCCGACCTGCTGGTGACACAGGATCAACAGGTGCTGCATTGCCGGTTGTCGGGCTTGATCGAGCAATACGCGTCGATGGAGGATTTCGTTCAGGCCTGGCAACGCGAACTGAGGCTGCAATTCGACGTGGACGACATCAAGCTCAAACGCTATGAGCCCTCCGGCAATGTCTTTGATTTACAAGCCTCGCTGGTGCTCAATCAACAACTGGACGACCTGGCGGCAATCGAACTGCCGGCGCGCATGCGCCGAGCTGAGCTTGAGGCGCTGTTTGCACAAGTCACCGACCCCGCCAGCTGGTTTCAGAACGCGCCACGCGCCGATCCGGCTGTGCTGCAACGCGTGCGATCAGCGTTGCCGGTCTGGCTGCGCAATGCCCCACCCGCCGCGCAACTGGCCTATCGCAAGCACAGCCTGGAGCTGGCCAGGGTGCGTCAGGCCAGTGCAGGCAAATCCTGGTCCCACGGTATCGAATCCCTGCGCACGTTCGCCGCCAACCAACTGCACCGGCAAATGCTGCTGGACCAGCCCCGGGCGCCAGGCTATCAACCCGATGAGCTGGAACTGACCTTTCATGTGACAGCAGGCGACCTGGGCAGCGGCTATATCGAAACGCAAACGATGAGCCTGACCGACCTGGCCTTGCGGAATCTGAGCGCCAAGCCAAAGGGCCGAATGAGCATCGGGCATATCGGCGGTCAACTGATACAGCACTGGACGACGCCCGAGTACCTGCTGGATCTGGTCAGCCGTGTGGACATCGGCAAAACCTACCCGCAATTGCTCAAGGACAGGTTACTGAGCAGCAGCGCCGACGCCAGCGAGCGCCAACGGCTATTCGGTAACGAGCTGACGGTAATGCTCGCGCTCGATGCGCTGGAACTGGCCATCAAAGGCGAGCGCGGTTTTACCACGCTGGGCTATCAATTCATTGTGGCGCTGGTGCAAGCCGCGCCGGTGGAGCAAATAGTCGGCGAAGACAGCATTGTGATCAGGCCACTGGCACTGCGCAGAAAAGCCGACGCCGAACCGGACGAGGTGCAGAACATGTTCGTCATCGAACGCGCCGATAGCCGCCGCGGTCCACACCTGCTCTACCGGCCACTGTACGCGCAGTCGTTGCACCAATATGCGGACCACGCGGCGCTGCTGGCGGCCATTGCCGCACCCGGTGAAATTCAGGACAGCGTCCTGGCATGGCTGCCGGACAGCGCTCGACCGATCTATGCCCACGGTGGCTTTCGCGAGCCGCACATTGTGCATTTTTCGCCCCTGGACCCGTTCGGCCTGCCCGACATCCCCAAGCCTGCGACTCTGGCCACGCAGGCCAGCGATGACGAACTGGTGCAGTCGCTGCATGGCGGCCAACTGATGCGGGACCTGTTTGGCCGCAACGCGCGCACGCTGGTCGAACTGGCCGACCGCCAGACGGTGTCCAACGCCGAAAGCCGCTGGGCCATTGTGCTGGAAGGTGGTTGGCTGCTGTTCAATACCCTGCTGGCGCTACCGCTGAGCCCGCCGCTGATGCTGGTGGGCTGGATGGTGTCGCTGACCGCCAGCCTGGCGCAGGATATTCCGGAACTGCTGGGGCCGGATGACGGGGCGCGTGAGCGGGCTATGGTCGATGTGCTGCTGAACATCGCTTTGGTGCTGTTGCACGGTGCGCCCTATTCCGACGCGACTGGCGGCCCCTCGTGCTCCCGGCTGGCGCTTGACCCGGTGCGTCGAACTTCAAGCCAACCGTTAGCGACGTTGCCCCCGCTGGACAACGGCCCGATTGCGCTGCCCTCCGAGCCCCCCGGCGGCGGTGGCGCACGGGTCGACTTCGACAAGTCATTGGCGCGGGATGCTGCTGTGGCGCGCCTGCTCGAACAGCTCAAGTCCGTGCGCATCGATTGGCCAAAAGCACCGCTTACGCCAGTGGAGACCGGTGCTTTCAAAGGGCTGTTCAAGATCGCGGGCAAATGGCATGCCTCGGTCGCAGGCCTGCTGTTCCGGGTGAATATCGTGCCGGGCTTCGGTGAAGTCTTCATCATTCACCCGCAAAAACCTGATCATCCGGGAATCAAGTTACGCAGCGACGCAAAGGGGCACTGGACCCTGGATCGCGGTCTCAAGCTGGAGGGCGGCGGACCGAAGAAGCGGATTGCCGACTACCGACAGGCACTCGAGAACAGGACGGCGCCGCTGCTGGCCCGCAAGGCAGAGATTGGCACAGCCGTGGATCAACTTCTTGCCACTCACGGGCAGGCGCTCAACAAGGTCCAGCAAACCCGCGCCGAATTCACGTCGAGCCGGGCACAGCTGATAACGGCATGGGAGCGGATGCAAACGTCTGCCGCTCCGAGGACGTCGGATGTGCAGTTGCACCACTTCTGGCAGGAAAAAGCCCGTGCAGCCCAAGTCGCTTTTGACGTGGCGCTGGCTGTCATGCAGCGCAACATCAACACATTACTGCCCTTGCAACGCACGCTGCTCGACAGCTTTAACGAAATTCGCGCGGTGAACTCCGCGCCACTGTATGAAGAGCAACAACTTGGCGTGATGAATACCTTGTCCCAGGTACACTTTTCAGTGCGCGACCTGTTGCACGAGCGCCTCAAGGACGTAACGATCACCGCTCAAGGTGAGCATCTGGATGCGCTCACGTCACGCGCCATGGACGCGTTGTCACGCGATCAAACCAGCGTTTACGAAACATTTATCGCGCAAAAGAAACGCGAAGAAGCGTACAGCCAGGCGCTGATCGAATGTACGCAGCGCATAGAAACGCTATGGGACGAAATGGCGCGGCTCTCACCGGCAGGCAGCGCGCGAAGCGACACGCTGCACCGCGAAGTCATTACCTCAGAGCTGTTCTACGCCGCCAACTACAAAATCAAGCTATTGAGCACCGAAGTGGAGTTGGCCCTCGACCGCAGTGGCCCGGCGCCTGACCAGAGTGAGGCATTGCTGCTGCAACACCTCAACGGCACGCCTTTTTATTCGGTGTTGATCGCCCATCTGCAGATGCGCATCATGCGAGGCTTCACCCTGCAGGAAGAAATTTCAGTCTACGAAAACGTCATCCAGCGCTACGAAGGCCAGGCCTTCGCCATGCGCTCGTTGCATGAACTGGGCTCAAGCACATTGCGCCAACCCTACCCGGAGACATTTCTGGCGTGTCTGGCCGAAGCGCGCGCCATTGCTGAACAGGATCTGGCCACGGCCATCCACGCCCTCGAAGGCACCCAAGTGCCGGTGCCCAAGACGCTGCCACTTCAGAACAAACCCGCCAGCAAACGCGTGTTCAAGACACGCAGGTACGGCACGCTGGTCGGTGACATGCGCCCGCAAACGAGTACCTCGGGCGACGCGATCATCGACCTTCACGACCCTCAAACCGGGGCCATCAGCAGCACGTTTCATGAACATCCCAGGGAAAACATCTACGTTGAAATGGTCAAGGCACCGCCCGCTGCAAAGCCGCCCGCCGCACGCCCGGCCAGCGCGGCCATCAAGGCCGGTAACCGCCTCATACAGGAGCGCCTGAACAGAGAACGTTTGATTGAGCGTGAAGTGCGCCAGTTGAATGATCCGGTATTACGCGAAGAGAAAAACCCGCAGGAATGGTTCACGCTGCTGGAGCAACTGGCGGATGAGCTGGGTACCATCATCACTGAGCTGGAGTACGTGAGACCGGTTACCGAACCGGTCACTGCCGCCCTCAAACGCTTTGGCGCCGAAGCCCTGCACTTGCGCAACGCCGCGCAACGCTACCGTGACGAGGGTTATAAACGCCAGGCACCGACGCCCGATAAGGTGTTTACGCTGTGGCGCGACGGTGAGCTCGATATTCAGTTGACCAAGGCGCGGGAAACGACCAGTGCTCAGGACTTTCTCACCGAATATGCGATCCGTGACAAGGCCACCAATAAGGTGCTGTGGTACGCACACTTTCACTATGCGAAAAAAACCGACGCTGACCTGGTCTATGTGGCCGCACACTTGAAACGTGCGGACCAGCGATACGTGGGGCTCAAGGCACAGCTGCAACAAGCCGGAAACAACCAGGCCGTGGTGCGCATCTGGCGCAGCAGAATCTCGCAGGAGATGGCAAGGAAATTGTTCTTTTATTCAGCGTGAACAGGCCTGCGGGAGGGGGTGTGCTCCCTCCCGCAGTTGTTTTTTGTGCGCCGTTGAACCTCAGTGAGCGAACAACGAATTGCCCTTCTTGCCCGCCAGCTTCTCGGGTTTGATCAGGAACCGCGCCAGCGCCGGCAACAGCCACAGCGCGCCGAACATGTTCCAGAGCAACATGAAGGTGAGCATCAGGCCCATGTCGGCCTGGAACTTGATCGCCGAGAAGATCCAGGTGCACACGCCGATCGCCAGGCACAGGCCGGTGAACAGCACGGCTTTACCCGTGGACTTCAGGGTCTGGTAATAGGCCTCCTGCAGCGGCAGACCGGCGCGCAGAAAGCTTTCCAGACGGCTGTAGATGTAAATGCCGTAGTCCACGCCGATCCCCACACCCAGCGCCACCACCGGCAGGGTCGCGACCTTGACGCCGATGCCCATGAACGCCATCAGCGCGTTGCCCAGCACCGAGGTCAGCACCAGCGGCAGCACGATGCACAGGGTTGCGGCCCAGGAGCGGAACGTGATCATGCACATGGTCGCGACGCACAAATACACCAGAATCAGAATGGTCAGTTCCGACTCCTTGATGACCTCGTTGGTGGCGGCTTCGATCCCGGCGTTACCGGCGGCGAGGATGAATTCCAGGCCGTCTCTGTTGTTTTCTTTGGCGAAGTCCTGCACCGCATGCACCGCACGGTCGAGGGTCTCGGCCTTGTGGTCGTTGAGGAACACCAGCACCGGCGCCAGCGAGCAATTGTTGTTGTACAGGCCATCAGCGCGGGCGATGGAGTTGTTCAGCACGTCGGGGTTGCGCGACAGGGTTTCCCACTTGAGGTTGCCCTCGTTCATGCCCTTGATCATCTGTTTGGACACGGTCACCAGCGAGATCGCCGACTGCACGCCGTCGGTGTTCTGCATCTTCCACATCAACTGATCGATAGGCGCCATGGCTTCGTAGCGCGAACAGCCTTCGGCCTTGGTTTTGACCATCACTACCAGCACGTCGGAGCTGGTGGAGTAGTTGCTGATGATGAAGTTGTTGTCCTTGTTGTAGCGCGAGTCCGGGCGCAGCTCCGGTGCGCCCTGGTCCAGATCGCCGATCTTGAGGTTCTGGCTGTACCAGAGGCCGCCGCCAAAGGCGACCAGCGCCAGCAGAATCGAGACCGGTGCGACCCTGGCGCTGGCAAATTTGGACAGCAGGCGCCAGAACGGGTGTTCGCGGTTCGCGTCTTTTTTGCTTTTGGCGACGGCGCGCTTGCTGATGCCTACGTAGGAAATCGCCACGGGCAGCAGGATCAGGTTGGTGAACACGATCACCGCCACGCCGATGGAGGCGCCGATGGCCAGTTCACGGATCACGCCGATGTCGATGATCAGCAAGGTAATGAAGCCCACCGCATCGGCGAGGATCGCGATCATGCCCGGCAGGAACAGTTGGCGGAAGGTACGCCGCGCGGCAGTCAGCGCGTTGTCGGCCTCGCTGGACTGCAGGGCGATGCCGTTGATTTTCTGTACGCCGTGGGAAATACCGATGGCGAAGATCAGGAACGGCACCAGCATCGAATACGGGTCGAGCCCGAAGCCGAAAAAGTGCATCAGGCCCAGTTGCCACACCACCGCCACCAGGGTGGTACTCAATACCGCGATGGTGCTGCGCAGGCAGTTGGTGAACCACAACAGCAGGACCAGCGTAATGACGAACGCGATGCCGAAGAACAGCACCACCATCACCAGGCCGTCGATCAGGTCGCCGACCTTCTTGGCAAAGCCCACGATGTGGATCTTGACGTTGGGGTTCTGCGCTTCGAACTTGTCGCGGATCTTGTCTTCGAGTTCATGGGAGAACTTGCGATAGTCCAGGGCCAGCAACTTGCCCTGATCCTGTGGGTCCGGGTAAGACTCCAGCAATGGGATATCGACGATGCTCGACTTGAAGTCGTTCGCCACCAGACGCCCGACCTGGCCGGACTTGAGCACGTTATTGCGCAGCTGATCGAGGCTGGCCGGCGAGCCGTTGTAGCTCTGCGGAATCACTTCACCGCCGGCAAAGCCCTCTTCGGTAACTTCGGTCCAGCGCACGCTGGGGCTCCACAGCGACTTGAGGCCCGAGCGATCAACACCGGAAATGTAGAACACTTCGTCGTTGATCTGGCGCAGGGTTTCCATGTAGTCCTGGGTGAAGATGTCGCCATCTTTGGCCTCCACCGAGATGCGCACCGTGTTGCCGAGGTTGGCCAGGTCATTGCGGTGTTCCATCATCTTTTCGATGAAGGGGTGCTTGAGCGGGATCATTTTTTCAAAGCTGGTGGACGGGCGAATCAGGGTCGCCTGCCAGAACAGGAAAATGCTCACCAGCAGGCAGATCACGATGACTGCCGGGCGGTTGTTGAAGATCAGGCGTTCAAGGAAGGTCGCTTTATCGTTGTGATGACTGCTCATGCTGTCCCGCCCTTATTATTGTTTTGTCGGTTCGGCGCCGGCCGGCGTGGCAACCCGCACACCGCCCTGCCCGACCAGAATCAAGTTGCCATTGCCCGCCGCCGTGACAGCCGAGAGCGAGATACGGTCCGGGCGATTGAACACGCTGAAGGTCAGCCCGTCGTCATGGCTGACCACCACGCTGCCACCGTTACCGACAACGACGATGGAGCCATCTTCCAGCAAGGTGGCCCCGGACAACCCGAACTCCAGCGCGCCGCGCGCCGCGTTCAGTTCGACCTGCTCCCAGGTACTGCCGAAATCGCCGGAGCGGTACAGGTTGCCGCGCAGCCCATAGGCCAACAGGGTCTGCGCTTGCGCCGTGCCGATCACGCCGAACAGCGAGCCTTCGTACGGGCCTTCGAGTTTTTCCCAGGTCTGGCCGTTATCGCTGGAGCGGAACATGCTGCCCTGCTCGCCGACGATGAACAGGCCGGCGTCCTTGATGGCGGCAATCGCGTTGAGGTGGAACTGGTCTTCGTTGTCGAGGCGATCACTGACGTCATTCCATGTATTGCCGCCGTCGGTGGTTTCGATCAGCGCCCCGTAGGCGCCCACGGCCAGCCCGTGGCGGGCATCGTTGAACCAGATGTCGAGCAAGGGGGCTTCGCGCTTGAGGTCCTGAAATTGCCGGACCCAGCTGGCGCCACCGTCGCTGCTGGCGAGGATTTGCGCATCGTGACCGACCGCCCAACCGTGCTTGTCATCGATAAAAAACACCGCCGTGAGCAATTGGCGGGTGGGCACTTTGGCTTGAATCCAGACGCTGCCCTGATCATCGGAATAGAGAATATGCCCGCGATCACCGACTGCCACCAGACGCTTGCCGGCGTGCACCACATCGATCATCAGGCCCTTGGCGGCCCTGGGGGATTCAATCGCGGACACCGCGGGCGCGGTGGTATCGCCAGCAGCCTGGACGGCGGTCGACAACGCGACAGCGCCAAGCAGCGAGAGCGCTGTAGCCAGCATCGCAACCCTGCGTGCGGCGCGTGGGCGGCAAACAACCCAAGCCATGACAGGCTCACTCATAGACCTTTCTCCCCATTATTATTTTTTGTCAGGTGGTCTCGTCTTCCTGGGCGCTGAAACCTGCAATCTAGAGCGCCTGAAGCAAGCACGGGCCATCCTAGCGGGCTTTGGAATCGCCTGACAATCGGCGCTGCGTTATCTTTTGTTAACTTAAAGGCTTCGGGCAGTGGCTGAATAGCAGGCCATTAGTGGGGGTGATGCACAAAACGTCGGAAATTTCAGTGGGCAGATGCGGAAGCGGCCTACTGTATGCCCTTTCTCCAGACAAACAGAATGGCCGCTCACCCTCCGCCAACGATGAATTCGCCATGCGCATGCCCCTGCCGTTATTGATCACTTCTTTTATGCTTTTAAGCGCCTGCACATCCTATGACCGGGTCTGGGTCAAGGCAGACGCCACCCGCGAGCAACGTAAACACCAGCAGACCGCCTGTGAGGCCGAGGCATTGCAGCGGCTGCCGCCCAGCAATGTGAGGGCATCGATCAGCTCCACCAGCGAGTCCTGCGCTGCCGGTGAGCACGGCTGCAAAAAGAAAACCACGCAAACTGACACACACTATAAGTACACCGACGAAAATCGCGCGAACAGGGAAACGCTGGTCAAGGACTGCATGTACAGAAACGGTTGGAGCCGCACAAAAGTTGAGCGCCCGTTTATCAAGTGGTAACAGGGAACGCTATTTTTTTCTGTCTGTTGAGCTTTTTGAATTTTTATTCCATTAATAGCGCACCATAAAATAAAAATTCGAAGGAGGATGGTGATGCGTGAACTCGGAATCGGCTTGATCGGCACGGGCTTTATGGGACGCGCCCACGCGCTGGCGTTCAACAATGCCCGGGCCGTGTTCGACCTGCCGTTGCAGCTCAAACTGGTCGTCCTGGCCGATGCCGACGGTGAACGCGCCGAGCGCTGCGCCAAAGCCTGGGGGTTTGCCCAGGCCCAGGGCGACTGGCAGGCGTTGATCAACGACCCCAGGGTCGACGTCGTGGCCATCACCACGCCCAACCACTTGCACTACCCCATGGCCATGGCCGCGATAGCGGCGGGCAAGGCGGTGTATTGCGAAAAGCCCCTGGCCGTCAACCTCGAGCAGGCCGACGCAATGCGCCAGGCTGCGCGTGCGGCAGGTGTGATCACGCGGGTCGGCTACACCTATCAGCACAACCCGATGATCGGGCTGGCGCGGCAGATGATCGCCAATGGCGAGCTGGGCCGTATCATCAGCTTTCAGGGCGAGTTCAGCGAAGACTTCATGGCCGACCCGGCCTCGCCCTGGTCGTGGCGCTGCGAGGTGGAACACGCCGGTGGCGCCCTCGCGGACCTGGGCAGCCATGTGTTGTCGATGGCGCGCTACCTGGTCGGTGAGGTGGTCAGCGTGTGTGCCGATACCCAGACCGTGCACGGCCAACGCCCGGTGGTCAAAGGCAGCGAAACGCTGCAGGCCATTGCGGTGGATGACCAGACGCATGCGCTGCTGCGCTTCGCCAACGGTGCGCGCGGTACGGTCAGTAGCAGTTGGCTCAAGCACGGTTATAAAAACCACCTGAGTGTTGAAATCAGCGGCACCGAAGGCACTCTGGCGTTCGATCAGGAACGCTTGAATGAACTGCGCGTATATCGCACCGGCCAAAAGGGCTTTCAACGGATGCTGGCCGGTCCCGATCTGCCAGGCTACGCCGCGTTCAGCCCGGCGGCGGGGCATCAATTGGGCTACAACGAATTGAAGACCCTGGAAGTGCAGGAGCTGATCATGGCGATGGCCGGCCAGGGCGCGGATGGCAGCGATTTTGACGACGCGTGGGAAGTGGAGCGGCTGGCGACAGCGATACGCACGGCGGCCCGCGAGGAACGTTGGGTCAGGATCAGCGAGGTAAACGGCGAAGCGGGGGCTTAAATATCTTTTTACGCTTCAGACGATGAGGACTTTCTGGCATCCTGCACCTCCCTTTTCCGACCCGAGCCCGCATTTTGTCTGACGCTCAAGCCCCCCGTCCGCGCTATAAATCCGAGCTGATCTACGGCCTCGAAGACCGTCCGCACTTCACCGCGGCGGTGTTTGCCGCGTTGCAGCATGTGCTGGCGAGCTTCGTCGGCATCATCACGCCGACCCTGATCGTCGGCGGCGTGCTGGGCCTGGAAAGCGAAGTGCCGTACCTGGTGAGCATGGCGCTGTTCGTCTCGGGGCTGGGCACCTTCGTGCAGGCGCGCACCTTCGGCCCTATCGGCTCGGGGTTGTTGTGCCTGCAGGGCACCAGTTTTTCGTTTATCAGCGTGATTCTCAGCGCCGGTTTCATGGTCAAGGCCCGAGGTGGCGGCACGGATGAAATGCTCTCGACGATTTTTGGCGTGTGCTTTTTCGCGGCGTTTATCGAAGTGGCGCTCAGTCAGTTCATCGGCAAGCTGCGCAAGCTGATCACACCGGTGGTGACGGGCACCATCATTACTCTGATGGGGCTGTCGCTGATCAAGGTGGCGGTCACCGACATGGCCGGCGGCTTTGGCGCCAGTGATCTGGGCGCAGCTGGCAATATGGGGCTGGCCGCGCTGGTGCTGCTGACCATCGTGGTACTCAACCGCTTCAACAATGCATTTTTGCGCCTGGGCTCGATAGTCATCGGCCTGACCCTGGGCTTCGTCGTCGCCTGGTGGCTGGGCCGTGTCGACATGGCCGCCCTGCCCCAGGTGCCGTTGATCAGCGTGCCGGTGCCGTTCAAATATGGTTTCTCGTTTGACTGGGTGGCGTTTGTGCCGGTGGCGGTGATTTTCCTGATTTCGCCGCTGGAAGCGGCGGGCGATCTGACAGCCAACTCGATGATTTCCCAGCAACCGGTCAAGGGCCCGCTGTACATCAAGCGGATCAAGTCCGGCCTGCTGGCCGACGGGCTCAACTCGGCCATGGCCGCCACGTTCAACAGCCTGCCAATGGTCACGTTCGCGCAGAACAACGGAGTGATTCAGCTGACCGGCGTGGCCAGCCGCTACGTGGCGTACTTTATCGCCGGCTTGCTGGTGCTGCTGGGGCTGTTCCCGATGATCGGCGCGGTGCTGCAATTGATGCCCAAGCCGGTGCTGGGCGGCGCCACCCTGATCATGTTCGGTACCGTGGCGGTGGCCGGCATCAAGATCCTTGCCGAAGCCGGCCTGCATCGGCGCAATGTGCTGATCGTGGCGATTTCCCTTGGCATGGGACTGGGTGTATCCGCCGTGCCCGAAGTGCTGCGCGACCTGCCCAAGGCATTGCACGACATCTTCGAATCACCGATCACCGTGGGCGCGTTTTGTGCAATCCTGCTGAACATCTTCCTGCCCGAAACGTTCATAGCGCTGGAAGATGATGAATTCGATCCGGAGTCTTCCACCCTCAAGGTGATGCAGGACCCGGACGTCACGAAATAGGAGCAGATTCACATGCGCAAGCTCATGGTTCTATCGTTACTGCTGTTGACCTTGAGCGCCTGCGCGCTGTTTCCCCATCGCGATCCGGTCAACATCACCGTGGTGGGCATCGAGCCACTGCAAAGCCAGGACCTGGAAGTGCGCTTCGCGGTGAAACTGCGGGTGCAGAACCCCAACGAAACGGCAATTGACTACAACGGCGTGGCGCTGGACCTGGAGGTCAACGGGCGGCCACTGGCGTCCGGGGTGAGTGATCAGGTCGGCAACATCCCACGTTTTTCCGAGAAGATTGTGACGGTTCCGGTCAGCGTTTCGGCGTTTTCCGTGTTACGTCAGACCCTGGGCCTGAGCCAGACCCAAAGCCTGAACAACCTGCCGTACGTGCTGCGCGGCAAACTGGCGGGGGGGTTGTTCGGCACCCTGCGCTTTGTGGACCGTGGCACGCTGAATCTGCCGAATACAGCGACCTGGTAGACAGGAAAATGATCCTGCCCCTGTGGCAAGCCCGCCCGCTCCTGAAGTAATCGCGCACAAAAAAACCGGCCTGTGTTTCAGCCGGTTTTTTTATTTCAACGGGTTCAGAACGCTGCGTCCTTCAAACCGTCCAGGTAACGCTCGGCATCCAGAGCCGCCATGCAACCGGCGCCGGCCGAGGTGATGGCCTGGCGGTAAACGTGGTCGGCCACGTCACCGGCGGCGAAAATGCCGTCGATGTTGGTGGCGGTGGCGTTGCCTTCGCGGCCGCCCTGCACCACCAGGTAACCGTCCTTGGCTTCCAGCACGCCTTCGAACAACGAGGTGTTCGGGGTGTGGCCAATGGCAATGAACACACCGTCGACGCTCAACTCGTCGAAGCTGCCGTCGTTGTTTTTCAGACGCGCACCGGTCACGCCCATGTTGTCGCCCAGGACTTCGTCCAGAGTGGCGTTGAGCTTGAGGATAATCTTGCCTTCAGCGACACGGGCGTGCAGCTTGTCGATCAGGATCTTCTCGGCGCGGAAGGTCTCGCGGCGGTGCACCAGGGTCACGGTGCTGGCGATATTGGCCAGGTACAGCGCCTCTTCCACGGCGGTGTTGCCACCACCGACCACGGCGACCGGCTTGTTGCGGTAAAAGAAACCGTCGCAGGTGGCGCAAGCGGACACGCCTTTGCCCATGAACGCTTCTTCCGACGGCAGGCCCAGGTAACGGGCACTGGCGCCTGTGGCGATGATCAGTGCGTCACAGGTGTACACGCCGCTGTCGCCGGTCAGGCTGTAAGGCTTTTTGGAGAAGTCGACCTTGTTGATGTGGTCGAAGACGATCTCGGTTTCAAAACGCTCGGCGTGCTCCTTCATGCGCTCCATCAACACCGGGCCGGTCAGGCCGTGCACGTCGCCCGGCCAGTTGTCGACTTCCGTGGTGGTGGTCAACTGACCGCCCGCCTGCATGCCGGTGATCAGCAGCGGCTTGAGGTTGGCCCGTGCAGCGTAGACGGCAGCGCTGTAACCGGCAGGGCCGGAACCGAGAATAATCACTCGTGAATGACGGGTAGCAGACATGACTCACTCCTATCAACCGCCCGGACTACGAGACGGCTGAAATAAAAAACAACCTGAACATAATGGGCGAGACGCACCGAGGAGATGAGACTCAGGAAAACCGGATTAACAATCCAGCTTATAGGGGGTCTCTACGCATCCGACACCCGTTAATCGGAGACCTCACTGCCAACGCGAGCGTTTCATCAATCACAAAATAGAACAAAATACTCTCACAATCTAATTTTATTAGATTGATATCCTATTAAATATCTATTTAACGAAAAAAACGCAAAAAACATGCTCGCCCGCGTCTGTATTATCTATCAACACCCCAAACCAAGACGCCATTACCATGCATGACGCCACCACTCGATACATTCACGCCGGCCGAAATCCTGACGCGTACTGCGGCTTGGTAAATACACCCATCTTTCGCGGTTCAACCGTACTCGCAAAAAGCTTCGAAGCATGGGAAGCGAGTAAAAAGGACGGCAACCCTTACGCCAATTACGGGCGCTTCGGCACACCGACCACGCGCGCTTTCGAGGAGGCTGTTGCAGAACTGGAAGGTGGCCATGCCACGCTGGTTTTTCCTTCGGGTCTGGCTGCCTGCGTTCATGCGCTGCTCGCCTTTGTAAAAGCGGGTGACCATGTTCTGATGACGGATAACATCTATGGCCCAACGCGGGCGTTCGTCAGCAATGTCCTGACGCGGTTCGGTGTCGAGGTGGAGTATTTCGCCCCCACTGTTGGCGCAGCCATTGCCAAACAACTGCGCCCGAATACGCGCGTAGTGTTTACTGAATCGCCCGGCTCACTGACCTTTGAAGTCTGCGACCTTCCGGCTATCAGCGAAGCCGCCCATGCAGTCGGGGCCTTCGTATTAATCGATAATACGTGGGCCTCGCCTTTGTATTTCAAGCCCTTTGATCATGGCGCAGACGTATCCATTCAGGCGGCCACCAAATACATTATCGGGCATTCCGATGCGTTACTTGGGACTGCCACGGCCAACGAGCGCGCATGGCCGCTGCTCAAGGCCGGAGCCCATGACTTCGGCCAGACAGCCAGCCCGGATGATCTATTCCTCGCGCTACGGGGACTGCGCACAATGCCCATACGCCTTGAGCGGCATTGGTCCACGGGGGTCGCGCTGGCGCAGAGCCTGGAGACACATCCCGCCATCGCTCGCGTCTTGCACCCTGCTCTGCCGAATGATCCTGGGCACGAACTGTGGAAACGTGATTTTCTCGGTGCCAGCGGGCTGTTTGGTATCGAGGTCAAGACAACGGACCCGGAGGTACTGGCCCGGCTGTTCGACAACCTGACGCTGTTCGGCATCGGTCTTTCCTGGGGAGGCTTCGAAAGCCTCGTAGTCCCCGTGGGGCATCCCTTGCGCAGTACTCCCACAGACAGCCAGGGCTATCTCATTCGTGTGCATGCTGGCCTTGAACACGTCACCGATTTGCTTGAAGACTTCCATCGTGCCCTGGACATCGCTTTCCCGAGTCCTTGCGTCGCCGTTGCTTGAAACTCTTTCTGCCTGACGACACCCCCCAGGGTGTCGCGGGATTTACTCTGAGGCCTCCAATGAAATTCGCCCTGCTCGAACACTTCGATAGCAACTACCTGCGCGACGCAAAGATGGATTGCATCGTTGTCGGCGTCCATATCCGTAAACTCAACGACGTTGCCTCCCGACTGGACGTTCTGTGTCATGGCCGTTTGCATGAGGCTCTTCACCTCAACGAACTGCCGGAGCCCCTTGGCAGCACCTTGTTGCTGCACAATGCAGACGCGCTGACGGCAAGGCGTATCTTGCTGGTACAACTTGGCGACAATGAAATGCCCGACGCGCGGCGCGTCAAAAAAGTCGTGGAGTCTGCCGCCAAAGCGTTAAAGGCTGCGCGCTGCCGCAAGGTCTTGTGGTGCCTGGCCGAACAGATGGGCACCCTTGATAGCCTGAACCAGTCAGTGCTCTCCCTTTACGAGTCCGAATACCGTTTCGACTGCCTCAAGAGCCAACCAGAACCTCACTGCGCAAAGCTGGAGGAAGTCGCACTGCTCATAGCCCCCACACAGCAGGAAATGGCCGGGCAGACCTTGGAACAGGCTATCGCAATTGGCCACGGCATAACCTTGTGCCGCGACCTCGGCAACCTGCCGCCGAACATTTGTACGCCGGAATATCTGGCACAAACAGCGCGCACATTCTCCACGTCGGCCAACGTCCATGTTGACGTGCTGGAACAGGAGCAAATTCAAGCCTTGGGCATGAATGCGTTTCTCTGCGTCGCGCGAGGATCAACGCAGGCGCCCAAGCTGATTATCGTCAAGTACAACGCCGGCCCCGCCGAACAAGCGCCCATCGTCCTGGTAGGCAAAGGCATCACCTTCGACTCCGGTGGTATCTCGATCAAACCGGGCGAAGCGATGGACGAAATGAAGTACGACATGTGCGGTGCTGCCTCAGTGCTCGGTACACTGAAAGCCATCATCGAAATGGAATTGCCGTTGACCGTCTATGGTGTGATTCCGACCTGCGAAAACATGCCTGCCGGGGACGCGCTCAAACCGGGGGATATCATTACCAGCATGCTCGGCAAGACCATTGAGGTGCTCAACACCGATGCGGAGGGCCGCCTGATTCTCTGCGATGCGCTAACCTACGTCGAACAATTCAAGCCCGCTGCAGTGATCGATATCGCTACCCTGACCGGCGCCTGCGTGGTCGCCCTTGGCCACGTGCACAGCGGGCTCTTTGCCCGGGAAGACGCATTGGCCGAGCAACTGTTGGCTGCCGCCAGCACCTCCTGCGACACCGTCTGGCGTATGCCTCTTGATACCGACTACCACGAGTCACTGAAATCCAACTTCGCCGACTTGCCCAATATCGGTGGGCGCGCAGGTGGCTGCATTACGGCCGCCTGCTTTCTCGAGAACTTCACCCGCAGCTATGCCTGGGCACATCTGGACATTGCCGGTACGGCCTGGAAGAGCGGGTCCGATAAAGGCGCCACAGGCCGCCCGGTCAGGCTATTGACTCAGTACCTGATTGATCGTTGCGCCCTGAACGCCTGACACAGCAGTCGCCGGCCTGGACTCCTCCAGGCCGGTGCAGACGTTAAACCCGGGCCTGATCCAGGCCGCTCAACGCCAGCAACGCACCGATTTCCGGTTCGCGTCCACGGAAGCGCTTGAACAGATCCATCGCAGGCTCTGCGCCACCCTGGGCGAGTACGGTCTCGCGGAACGCCTTACCCACTACCGGGTTAAACAATCCTTCTTCCACAAAGCGCGAAAATGCATCGGCGGCCAACACTTCGGCCCATTTGTAGCTGTAATAACCCGCCGCATAACCGCCCGCAAAAATATGCGAGAACGTATTGGCAAACCGGATATAAGCGGGTGGTGACAACACAGACACTTCCTGACTCACCGCTGCCATGAATACCGTCGGGTCAGGCACCTGCGAGCGGGCATGCAGTTCAAAATCGAAGAGCGCCAATTCAACCTGACGACACATCGCCAAACCGGCCTGGAAACTGCGCGACTCAACCAGCCGATTCAATAGCTCGTCCGGCAGCGGCTGACCATTATCCACATGACGACTTAAGCCACGCAGCACTTGCGGTTGCCAGCACCAATTCTCCATAAACTGGCTAGGCAGTTCGACGGCATCCCATGCCACGCCATTGACACCCGCAACACCCGACTGCTCGACCCGGGTCAACAAATGGTGAAGACCATGCCCGAACTCATGAAACAAGGTCACTACTTCGTTATGGGTCAACAAGGCAGGCTCCCCCTGCATGGCCGGAGCGAAATTGCAGACCAGATAGGCCATCGGCGCGTGCAACACGCCTTGTCTGTCTCGCCGACGGCTGCGACATCCATCCATCCACGCCCCTGCCCGCTTGTTCGGTCGCGCATAAAGGTCCAGGAAGAAACGTCCCACCACCACGTCCTGTTCAACGACTTCAAAAAAACACACTTCGGGGTGCCATGTATCGAAACCCGTCAGTTCGTTGATCTGAATGCCGTAGAGGCGCTCCACAAGTTCAAACATGCCCTTGAGCACGTGATCGACCGGAAAGTAACGTCGCAATGCCTCTTGGGACAGTGCGTAATATTGCTGCTGGTAGAGTTCGGAAAAATATCGGATGTCCCACATTTGCACATTCTCGACACCCCGTTCAACAGCGAAGGCATTGAGCTGTTGCAGCTCTTGCATCGCACCTGCACGACTGTGTTCAGCCAGGTCGCGCAAGAAGTCCACAACCTGGGGCACAAAGTCAGCCATCTTGCTCACCAGGCTGAGTTGCGCATAGTTCTCGTAGCCCAGCAGTTGAGCCAATTCCGCACGGCCCTCAAGGATCTGCTGCATGATCGGGCCATTATCGAACGCTCCGGCATTCGGCCCAACCTCCGAGGCTCGCGTGACGTTGTTGAAATACACCTCTTCTCGCAACGCTCGATCATCGGCATACGTGAGGATTGCCTGCACACAGGGCACCTCCAGCGTCAGCAGCCAGCCTTGCAGTCCCCGCTCTTTTGCGCAGTTGGCCATAAAGGACTTGGCCGCCACGGGTACGCCGGCCAGCGCTTGTTCATCTGTCAGCAAACGGCTCCATGCCTGGGTGGCATCCATGACATTGTTGCCAAACAGGCTGCCCAGTTCACTCAGGTTAAGGTTGAGTTCGAGAAAACGTTGTTGACCGGCCGCTGGCAAATGAACGCCTGACAGTTTGAAATCCCTCAGGGCGTGATCGATCACCGAGCGTTGCGCCACATCGAAATCAACATAATTACGGCTGTTCAACAAGGACTGAAAGCCCTTGTACAACGTCATGTTTTGACCCAGTTCCGTGCCGTACGCGGAAAGTTTTGCGAGCGCGGCCTCATAGGCTTCACGCAGTTGCGGTGTGTTGCATACGGCATTCAGATGACTGACCGGACTCCAGACTTCGTTCAGCGCGGCATGGAGCTCATCGAGCGAGAGTACGAAACCCTCCCAGCTGAGGTCTTTGTTGTTGGCTGCGGTCAACCGTGCAAGTAACTGGCGATTATCGGCCAGCACCTGATCGATTGCCGGGCCGACGTGCTCGGCTTTTATCAGTGAATAAGCCGGCAAGTCACCGGCAGATAGCAGCGGATTGGCAGTGTGCATCCAGTGTTCCTCTTGGGGGTAGAGATCAGGCATCAAGCGCCAAAGACAGGAAGGTGGCGACGCTCATCGTCGAACTGGAGAGTGTCCATTAACAATGAGGGGCTTCGTATTCAGGGGGAATCGCAAGTCCAGCAAGGCCGCAATTTCTTGCGGCGGCTGCCAACTCGCGAGGCGCAGTCAGAAGTTGTAAACGAAGGTCAGACGAGCATTGCGCTCTTCTCGAAGCGGGATAAAAGCCGATGTGCCAGAGCCATAATAAAGCGTGCGGTCGAATACGTTTTTGACACCCAGCGTCAGCGAGTATTCTTTCGCATGGTAGAAGACTGAAAGATCGGTGCTGGCACCCCCCGGTATTTCGTAGGAGTCCGATCCAATCCCTCCTATAGCATTGCTGAAAGCAACCATGCCGAGCCCTGCACCGAAGCCCTTGTAGCGCCCTTCCTGCAGTTCATAGGATGTCCATAGGGTGGCCGTGTCGCCGGGTTGGGAAGAGAACTCCGACGTATCCCCCTTGGCCAACTTCGGCACGACGTACTTCACGTGGGTATAACCCGCTGCGATGTTCCAACCGGGCACCAGTTCACCGGTCAGGGTGAAGTCATACCCTTTGCTTTCCTGTGACTGAATGCCAATATTTCTCCTGGTGATGGGATCAGTGAGCGGGACATTATCCTGCTGCAATTCAAAGTAAGCGGTGGTCAGTGTCAATGCATCGTCCAGGAAACTGAACTTCGCCCCCACTTCCTTCGATTCGCTGGTCAGCGGCGGCAGGAGCTGGAAGGTAGTAGTGTCATAACCACTCGATCCGTTAAATCCGTGAATGACGTTCGCATAGACCGTCATCTGCGGAGAAACATCGTAACTGATGCCAACATTGGGCACCCATTTTTCCGCTACGTCGGGAGGGCTCTGGGAAGCGGTACCGTCGCTCGAATAAACAGTCCCGTCGCTAATCCATTTGGCCTTCTTGGCCGCCAGCAGAACATGGGTGCGATCACCAACATCCATCTGATCCTGCAGGATCAGCCCACGTTGCTGAGTGCGTCTGTCGCTGGAACGATAGGTGGCCCCCCCTACCTTCGGGAGAAGGTCCAGGGAATCCGTATCATATATGTTCACTTGCGGGTAAGACCCGCGCTCTCCAGGAACGTCACGATCGTTCTGAACGGTTAAAATGTGTTGATAGTCGACGCCGACCAATACTTTGTGGGTGATAAAGCCCGTCTTGAACTTGCCTCGGATATCGTTCTGCAGGCTCCAGGATTTTGAGTTGTTGACCGCGGAAAAAGGCGACGCAAAGACCACGGAACCGTCCTGGTTAAATGCATTGAGCTGCCATAACCGTAAGGTGTCGGTGTTATCAACATACGTGGCCTTACTGTTGAAGGTCCAGTCATCAATCAAATCCTGGGAAAACTCGTAATAGCCGGTCTTGTTTTCGCTGCGAAAACCATCGTCTTTACGAAACACGCGGTAAGTGGGCAATTTTTGAATCTTACCGTTAAGCGCCATCGTAGAATACGGTGCCGCTTGTCTTTGTTTACCGTACTCAGCACCGAACGTCAGACGCGTGTGCTCACCCTCCCACGTCAAGGCAGGGGCAACGAAGACATCCCGCTTACCGTCAAAATCAGGAGAAGCATTGTCTGATTTCATATTCGACAGGTTCAAGCGGTAACTCAGCGAACGATCCTCATTCAGTGCCCCCCCCAGGTCCAACCCCTGCTTGAGCTCACCATAATCCGCCACTTCCAGGCTCAGCGTTCGCACATCATACTTAACAGGTGCCTTGCGTATGATGTTAATGGTTCCGCCCGGTGTGGAACTGCCAGACATGATTGAATCCGGCCCCTTGATGACTTCCACACGTTCAATACCTTGAATCGAACTGCCATTTACGCCGGCATTGGGCATGCCATTGGTGGAGGTCTTCTCGACGAGAAATCCACGAATCTTGTACTGAGCACCGCCTCGGTTGCTTACCGTTTGCTGAACACCTGGTGAGCTTTTGAGCGCATCGGACAGATTGGTTGCCTGGCGATCCTTGAGTAATTTTGCGCTCAGCACGTCAACCGACTGGGCGGTCTGTTTCAAAGGTGTATCAGTTCTCGAAACGCTGCTTGAGTTGGAGGGGTTGTAATAGAGCTGATCATCACTCAGCGCCGAGCCATTGACCGCGATTGAAGGCAACTGGGCATCGGTGGCGGTAATATTCGTTGGGGCAACATTCAACACCGCAGGCGCGCTCGTCACCGTCAGCGTACCATTTGCCGTCACGTCCAGAACCAGCTCTGTACCTTGCAGGCAGGCCGCGATGGCTTGCTCCGCTGTCATGTTGCCGCGCACTGCGCGCCCCTGGTAGGGAGCAACGAGCGTTGGCTCGAATGAAATCACGCGACCACTTTGCCGTGCGATATTCAACAGCATTGTATTAAGTGGCGCTGCCGGTATCTCATAGTGCTCGCGCGCCACGGTGGCTGCTGGATTTTCTTGCGCCAGCACCAGGGGGGGGATAGCACCCAGGGCGAATACCATGGCTATGCGTAAAGGCGTCAACGCGTAGCGACTATTGGATTTTTTCATCAGCATCCTCGACGGCAGAGCAGGTTTATGAGTTTTGTTACCTACTTTGTGCAACGAGAGAAAAAAAGTGACAGTGCCATTACTAAAAAGGCCACACCCCTACAATTTCGTGATGCCCTCAGCTAACCCAATCCCTTTCAGAAAGTCTGGAGGCTGACTCACCTGCCCTCCTTGCCTGCGGCATCAGCCCGGCACTGACAAGCCATGAAATACGGGTGTGCACTTGAATTGTGCGGGATGGATTGGCGCGCACTCAATTGAACCAGATATCCCGGAAAGCCCTGGAAAAGCCATTAAAAAATTCGAATTCAACGCGAATTATTAGAATGGCATTCGCCTTGCATTGTTTTCCCCATAGGCGCCGCCACGATCCATGTGCGCGGATTTTAGATAAAGAGTCAGCGTTTTCGAGAAAGACTAATCATGTCCAGTGCACTGATTGGCAAACCCGATTTACTCACCGAAATCTTCCGTCGCGATTATCGCTGGTTAGCTGAACGTCTACGCTATCGCCTGGGCTGCCGATTTAATGCCGAGGATGTCGCTTCAGAATCTTTTTTACAGCTCTCGACCCTCAGCACGCTGGAAGGCGTGCGCGAGCCGCGAGCGATGCTGACGACTATAGCCAATCGCGTCCTCTACGAAGTGTCGCGTCGCAAAGCGCTGGAGAAGGCGTACCTGCAGGCACTCGCGTCAGCTCCCGAACATGTGCATACTTCGCCCGAAGAGCAGCACCTGCTTCTGGAGTCGCTGCTGGCAATCGACAAAGCCTTGGACGGACTGTCGAGCAAGGCGCGACAAGCCTTCCTGTACAGCCAGCTCGATGGCATGACCTACGCACAAATCGCGGTTAAATTGGGTGTGTCGGCCAGTATGGTGCGTCAATACATGACTAAAGCCTTGACTCAATGCTACCTGGTTGCAGCGCAATCCTGAGTGCGGAGCATACGATGTCGAAACCGATTGCACCCGATACTGTCGCGCAGCAGGCAATCGAATGGATGGTGCACCTCCACTCGGGCGAGATGAGCGACGCGCAGCGTTCCGATTTCGAGCGCTGGCGAGCCGAACACCACAGCCACGAACTGGCATGCCGCCGAATCGAAAAGGCCTTGGGCCATGTCCCTCAGGTGGCAGCCGAGCCCTCGTTGCGTAAAACGTTGAACGGTACAGGCGGTCGTCGTCAGTTCCTGACAAATGCTTTGGCCATCGCGACGATCGTCTCTACCGGCGGCTGGTTTTACAACCGACATACCCCGCTGACCGGATTGCTGGCTGATTTGCATACGGCCACTGGAGAACGCACCACCACTCACCTGGCTGATGGCAGCGTGCTGACCCTGAATGCGCGCAGCAGCGTCGACGTCAAATTTGATGCACATCGTCGTCACCTCTATTTGACGAAGGGGCAAATTTACATTGATGCCCAGCCTGCACGCACCCCGCTGGTGATTACTACGGCCGATGGCGAGATCAGCATGCACAGCGGTGCATTCACCGTCTCCGTCAGATCCGACGGCACACGGGTTGCCGCCCTTTCGCAAGCCGCACAAATCAGCGCTCGCAACCTCAGTACCCAACTGCTTACAGGCCAAGGCGTACTGTTTAATAACCAGGGGATTTTTCCTCGTCAGATTGCGGTGAATTCAGAGAGCGCCTGGGTCAACGGATTCATCGAAGTCAATGATCAGCCCCTTGGAACCCTTATTGAGGCCTTCCGCGATTACCGCACAGGCATCGTCCGGGTATCACCGGAAGCTGCCAAGCTGCGGGTCAGCGGCGTTTTCCCGCTCGACAATACCGACTACGCCCTGGAAGCCCTTGCTCAGACGATGCCTGTCGTCATCACCCGAACCAGCGGATATTGGGTCAGCATTTCCAAATCCTGACCCTTCCCGCCTCCCACCTCAAAAAAATCTCGCACACTCGCTGTCACTTTTATCTTCTGGTTGCACAGACCTTATAGAGATAACCAGAGTGTGCCGCCGTGAAACCTGCTCAACGTATTCGCTTCGCCACCACAGCCCCACCTTTACGCTTGGCGCTCGCGCTCTTGTTGCTTTGCATCAGCCGCCAAGCCATGAGTTGCGAATTGGACGCGGCTTATCCCTTTCACATTGAAGCTCAAAGCTTGAGTGAAACCCTTCTGCTGATTGGCCGTGCGAGTGGTTGTACCGTCTCGTTCAAACCCGACAACACACGTGACTACCAAAGCCAACCCATCAACGGCCGCCTTAGCGTGCGCCAGGCCATGGGGCTGGCACTGATCGACAGCGACCTTGAAACGCTGCAAACCCGCAACGGTTCCCTGACCGTCCGTAAGCGCGGCGCCGCACCCCGTTATGTGGGGGAAGAATGAAGAGTAAGCCGACTATGACCAACTTGAACGTCCACCTCAAAGAGGGTGTAGACCCTCTGACCTGGAAGGCGGAACCCACGCTGCCCAAAGAACACAAGGGCTTCCCATATGGTCTGCTATTGGTTGCCGGCGTGGTGGTGATCGCGCATGTGGGCTTATTTGCTCTGATGGTGACCCAGACGAGCAACAAGGAAATCACCCTGACCACTGCACCGGCCGCCAGTGTTCGGGTGTCCATGGTCGCCCCACCTCCCCCTCCTGAAGTGCCGCCAGAGATCATACCCATACCGCCCGCGCCTCCAGTGCTGACCAGCGAGAAAGCCGAGCGCACGGTTGCACTGGAAAAGCCCAAGCCCGTTGATAAGCCCAAGCCAATACCAAAACCGAAGCCCGTGCCTAAAAAAGTCGAGCCTACTCCCGTTGTCGAGGCCAAGCCTGTAGAGCCGGTACCTGCCCCACCACGAGAAGCTCCCGTCAACAGCGAGAAGATGCTCGATCTGCCGGCGTCCGGCCCCAAGGATGTGCAAACCGTCGGCTGTCGCGTACCTGCGCCTGATTACCCACGCCAGGCTCGCCGTCAGAAGATTGAAGGCGATGTCCTGGTGCGTTTGCAAATTGACGCTCAAGGTCAAGTGCAGACGGCCAGTATCGCCCGTAGCAGCGGCAATCAAGATCTCGATGAGGCCGCACGCAAAGCCGTAATGGGCGCCTCATGCACGCCCTACATGGAAAGCGGCCGAGCTATCGCAGTGCGCGCAGTGCAACCCGTGTCATTCCGTTTGAATCAATAAAATCAGCCTGAGAGGTAACATCAAATGCAGGAATTAGGATTGGCTTATGCCTGGCAACAGGCCGACTACGTCTCCAAAACGATTGCGTTCGTCCTGACGATCATGTCCGTATTGTCCTGGAGCGTAATTCTCATCAAAGCAGTCCAATTGCTGCGCTTTGGGCGCATGAAAAAGCGTGCGCTGGGTTTCTGGAACGCCAGCGGATTTGTCGAAGGCGTAAAGAGCCTGGGTCGGAAAAAGCACAACCCCTTCCAGGAACTGGCCATCGCCGGGCACGCTGCCAACTCTCACCAGAACCAGCGAAGCTCCCAGTTGCATCAACGCTTTGATCTCAGTGACTGGCTCGCCCGCTGCCTGAAAGAGGTTCTGGACGACCATGTCACCAAGCTACAGGCAGGCTTGGCGATCCTTGCATCCATTGGTAGCACCGCACCGTTTGTTGGGCTCTTCGGCACGGTCTGGGGTATTTATCACGCGCTGAAAGTCATTGGCATGAGTGGTGATGCCTCGCTGGCCCAGGTAGCGGGGCCCGTGGGTGAGTCGCTGATCATGACGGCCTTCGGCCTGTTCGTCGCGATTCCCGCTGTGCTGGGTTACAACGCCATCGCCCGGCATAACAAAGGCGCGGTGCATCAGCTCAGTCGCTTTGCCCATGACCTGCATGCCTTCTTCCTGACCGGCGCACGGGTGTGCGTGGACGCAGCCGACGAGCAAGCCCAAGCCGATGGCAAGGTCACCGTGATGACGGCCAAACAGGGAGGCAGAGCCTGATGAGCATGTCTCAAGGTTCACAGTTCGACAGCGACGATGCCCTGCTGAACGACATCAACATGACCCCTTTGATTGATGTGATGCTCGTGCTGTTGATCATCTTCATCATCACCCTTCCGGTGATCAACAAGGCCGTCAAGGTCGACCTGCCCAAAGGTGAAGCCCAGACCATTGCGGTGCAAGACAAAAGCGTGGACGTCTCCATCACGGCAGACGGCAGCATCCTGTGGAACAAGGAGCCTGTGGATGACGCCCAGTTGGCGCAGAAAGTTGCGGTAACAGCGGTACAGGAATCGCCGCCTGTACTGCGCGTCTATGCCGACAAAGCGGTTCGCTACGAGCGAGTCGCGCAGTTGCTGTCCACTGCGCAAAAAGGCGGACTGTCGAAAATTGACTTTGTCACCGACGCCACTCCCCGTCACTGACTGCGCTAACGCCGCTAACGAGTAATGATCATGACCTCTTCGACGTCCGCAGTAGACGGACACATACTGCCTTTACCTGAATCAATGTCGGGGCATTCCATCGCTAAGCGGCCAAGCATAAGCCAGGTGCTTTTGCCTTTCTGGTTCTCGAGCGAAAAGTGGCTTGCGTTAGGACTGCTGAGCGTCATCCTCACCATCACATTCGCCGGTACCTTAGGGGCTGTCACCTTAAACGAATACCAGGGCAAGCTGACCGATGCTCTGGTGGCATTGGACTGGGAAGCGCTCAAGCCTCTATTCCTCTTCAGTCTGCTGTTGGGAGTGGTGACCGGAGTGCTGCCTAGCGGTAGCACTATCATTTCGGGATACCTGGAACTTCGCTGGAGGACCTGGATGACCCATGTCCACCTCGACAAATGGACATGTAACGCTCACTACTTCGCCTTGGAGCGTGACGGGCTGATCAGCAATGCTGATCAGCGAATCGCCGAAGATATTCGGCAGGCTGTAGAGATTACTATCAACCTGCTCACTTCAAGTACATACGTGGTTGTCAGTACTATCACCTACAGCATTGTGCTCTGGAACCTCGCCGGAGCACTTGAATTCGAGGTTTTCAATCATCAGTTCAGCATTACCGGCTACATGGTTTATGCCGTCTTCATTTATCAATTTTTACAGTTACTGATATCGCACTGGCTCGGGAAGAATCTGATCGGCCTGAACATGCATAAGCAAACGGTTGAAGCGGACTTCCGTCATCAAGGCATGCAGTTACGTGAGTACGCTGAACAAATTGCATTCTACGGCGGTGAAGAGCGTGAAAAGCGTTCCCTGGTTGAACGATTCGCCCGTATCCGCGCAAATACCATACGCATCCTCACGCGCACGTTTTCCGTGACGCTTGGCCAGACCTTTTATGCTTCTTCACTCACCCTGCTACCCACACTGCTTGCATTGCCGCTGCTGCTGACAAGCAAGATTTCTTATGGGCAAATGGTCTCCATCATTGGTGCATACCACATGCTTTCCAACACCGTTGCCTTTTTCCCTCAGGCTTATATCAATTTTACCCAATGGTTGGGCCTCACCAATCGCTTGCGCGATTTGCAGTGGGCCATCAACAAGGTCGAGCAACAACAGACTGAAATCAGCCACCTGAACAGCCTTGGCCCCTACCTGCATTGCGAAGCGTTGAGTCTGTTCACTCCGAAGGGCAAGGCGCTGGCACGGCTTGATAGCTGGACGGTGGAAAAAGGCGAGCGTTGGTTAATCAAAGGACGCTCCGGTAGTGGCAAGAGCACTCTCTTGCGCGCCTTGGCAGGCTTGTGGCCATACGGCGCAGGGCAGATCTGCCTCCCCCACGGCCGTCAGTCGCTTTTTCTTCCTCAGAAAAGCTACATCCCCACGGGCTTATTGAAGGATGCACTCTGTTATCCCCATACCAGCAGCGACTTTACTGATGATCAATGTCGCAAAGCACTCATCGATTGCTGCCTGCCTGCACTGAGCGACTCCCTTACGGTTCGAGAACGCTGGCAGCAAACCCTGTCCGGTGGCGAGCAACAGCGCCTGGCTATGGCGCGCGTGCTGTTGCAACGCCCGAGCTTCATTTTCCTTGACGAAGCCACCAGCGCGCTTGACCCGGAAACCGAACACAGCATCTACACCACCCTGATCGAGCAACTGCCCGACAGCACTCTGATCAGCGTTGCGCACCGTGAGTCTCTGGCTCGCTTTCACTCTCACACCCTCGATTTAACACTCTCACAATAAGGGCACATCATGTCTGACATCATCACCGTGACTGAAGAGAACCTCGACGCTGAGGTTTACGGCGCCAGCAAGGCAGTACTGCTCGACCTCTGGGCCCCCTGGTGTGCTCCTTGTCGCACGCTGGCACCGATTCTGGAAAAACTGTCTGCACTGGGTGGTGAAAGCCTCACCATTGCGAAAATGGACGTCGAGAAATACCCCGAGGCGATGGCTCGTTTTGGCGTGCGCGGCATTCCAGCATTGCTGCTATTTAAAGACGGCAAGGAGATAAGCCGAGAGGTCGGCACCAAGACGCTTACACAACTTAAAGACTGGATGGCCAACTCCGACATTAAGCTCAGCGAGCCGGCCGCAATCCCGACTGATACGGCAATGTTCGGGGCATTTTATGGTGACCCCCAACTTAAACAGTTTTTCTGCGACCGCTTGTTGGCCCATGCGCAGCAGGGAGAAATCATATCGGACAATAACGCCTATTGGATTGAAGGTTCTGGCACACCAGGCGCCGCATGGGTGCATTCGGCTGACCCGGTGATATTTGAGCGTTTGACCGGCCTTCCTGCTTCTTTCTCCATCGCTATGGACTTCACCAGGCCCATCAAAAGCGCTGAGCTTGAGCCGATCATGCAGGCACTCAAGCCGGGATCGGATCTGAACAATGTGCCGCTTCGTCTGACTCACTCGCTCTTGAGCGAAGCCCTGTTTGACTGGCAGAACCTGCTTTCGCAATCGGCGTTGATCACAAGCTTGCGCAACGAATGGTTGGGGCTCTGTGAGCGTTACCTGGCAGGGAACACCCTCTCAGAGCAAGATTGGAAGGACCTGGCCTTGCGCGCGAAGGCGCTGAACAACCACGCAGATCCAGCAGTTAGAAACACTGCCGAATTGATTTCGACGCTATCGCCGCCGCCAACAGCCAACAATGCCGATGGCTGGACCGTCGTTTTCAGGCTCGCAAGAACGGTGATGTATTCAATCGGCCAACACCTCAGCAACTGGACACTGCAAGACCGTCAAACCGAACAGCGTCGCTGGGATTGGTTTAATGAAAAACAATCACAGAGCGCTTCCGGTGAGCTCAGCCAGGAAGAAATTCATGCCTACCGCGAACAGTGGTTCAGTGAAAACGAAGCCTATCAGCTTAAAGAAGCAGTGTTCTTTGACAACGAGTTGCAAGGCCTGCACCCCGTTCTGGATTGCATGCGCGATCACCTGGCAACACTGATGCGCGGCGCCCCGCCATTCAACCCCAACTGAATTTAACGGAGGTGTCTTGTGACTGCAGCATTTTCTAACAGCCCCACTTACCTGGCGGAACTCGCCGAACAGATCCTCAAATTGGCACGCAGTCAAGGTGCAAGCCATGCACAGGTAAGCCTCTCGCAAAGCCGGGGCCTGTCGCTGTCAATGCGTCAGAGCCGAGTGCAGTCGCGCGTGCGGGAGACCCACAGCGGCTATTCGCTGACCGTGTTCATGGGCAAGCATCAAGGCTCTGTCAACTCCACTGACTTGAACCCGAACACCCTCTCCCAATCCGTTAAAGCGGCCTGTGCGATCGCCCGCTATACAGGCGAGGACGCCGCAGCCGGTCCAGCCCGTTCCGAACAGCTTTGCTCACCCGATAGCGATCTGAACCTGTTCCATCCATGGGACATCGATGAGGATCAGGCCGTAGGCCTGGCCCAACGCCTGGAAAGCGGACTGGAGAGTGCCGGTGGATCGGTACAAAGCGAAGGCGTTTGGGTCAACAGCCACCAGTCCTACTTCTTGCTCGCTACCAGTGAAGGCTTTAATCAAGGTGTTGCAAAATCGCAACATAGCCTGGGGGCCAGCGCACTGGCGCGTAATGACCAATACTCCGAACGCGACCACTGGTCCGAGTCTGCAACTGACGCCCGCAATCTACCCTCGGTGGAACAGATCGGCATGAACGCCGGACGGGGTGCCGCTGCCTACTTGAACCAAGGTGCGTTAAGCAGCCGCCGCTGCGCCGTATTGTTCGACCCACGCACTGCAACCAGCCTTATCGGGCATTTCATCCAGGCTATCAGCAGCCAGGCGTTGTACACCAACGCCACCTTCCTCAAGGACCAACTCGGCCAGCCTGTCATGTCCGACCATCTGCGTCTTTATGAGGATCCCTACCTGGCTGGCGGTAACGCCAGCAAGAACTTCGACAGCGACGGAATTGCTCCGCAACAGCGTTACCTGGTCGAGGACGGAGTGCTCAAGGGATATTTACTGTCCCTCTACGGTGCCAGACGACTGGGTATGGAACCTACCGGTAATGGTTTCGGTCCCGGCAACCTGCTGCTAAGCAGCCACTCGACTGGCGCCGACGACGACTTGCCGGCCATGCTGCGCAAATTGGGCACAGGTCTGCTCGTCACCAGCCTGGCCGGCAACGGTGTGCGCCTGATCTCCGGAGACTACTCCCGTGGTGCCCGAGGTTTCTGGGTCGAAAACGGAGAGATTCAGCATGCGGTCACCGGTATCACCATTGCCGCCAATCTGAAGGAGATGCTCAAAGGCATCGTTGCCGTTGGCAGCGACGTCGTTTGCCAAGGCCCATTCAGTACGGGTTCTATTTTGATCGAACAGATGCAAATTTCTGGTCAGTAGCCCTACAACGGAATACCTACTATGTCGTTAAATCAAGTGAATCATCTGGCACTGGCCAGCGACGTACTGCTGGCGCCCCATGGCCTGGATATCTCAGACCTGCACCGGGTATTCGATTCTGTGCATGAACATAGGGTCGACTATGCCGATCTCTATCTGCAGTCAACCCGCGAAGAGCGCTGGTCGATGGAAGACGGGGTCGTCAAGGCCGGCAGTTTTTCCGTCGACCAGGGTTTCGGCCTGCGTGCATTGAATGTCGATGAAACAGCCTTTGCTTATTCACAGCATATTGATCGTCAGCAACTGATGGAGGCTGCACGATCGGTTCGCACAGTCGCCACGCACGGCGACGGGCGTATTGAGTTGAAAGGCCAAGCAGTGCAGCGCTCTGGCTTTTATGGACACGAAGACCCATTGCAGGCCTGCGAAACAGCGGAAAAAATAGCCCTGCTGCAATCGATTGATCGCAAGGCCCGAGCACTGGACCCTCGCGTTTGCCGGGTAATCGCTCACCTTCAGTTGAGCCATTCGGTGGTCATGGTGATGCGTCACGATGGCCGATTGGCCGCAGATCTACGCCCCATGCTGGTGTTGCAAATGCGGGTTTTCGTCAGCCAGAACGGACGTCTTGAAAGTTCCGGGGGAAATATTGGCGGTCGAAGCGACTTCAGTTTGTACAGCGATGCCCGTGTGGATCAGGAACTTCGTCGGGTCGTCGACTCAGCGCTGATCAACCTGGAAGCAGAAGCCGCACCCGCCGGCAGCATGCCTGTGGTCATCGGGCCCGGCTGGCCCGGCATGTTGTTGCATGAAGCCATGGGGCACGGATTCGAGGGGGACTTCAATCGAATGGGTACCTCAATCTATTCCGGCAAAATCGGTCAGCGTGTTGCCGGCCCCGGGGTGAACATCGTCGATGACGCGACGTTACCCGGCAGACGCGGATCGCTGCATATCGACGATGAGGGCGAACCGGGCCAGTGCACCACACTCATCGAGGGCGGGGTTCTGGCGGGCTACATGCATGACAGCCTCAACGCACGGCTGATGAAGCAGCACAACACGGGTAATGGTCGCCGCGAATCCTATTCGCAGTTGCCCATGCCACGCATGACCAACACGTTCATGCTGGCCGGTGAACACAGCCCCGAAGAGATCATCAGCAGTGTGAAAAACGGGATCTACCTGGCGGACCTCGGCAGTGGTCAAGTGGATATTGTAAATGGCCAATTCACCTTCGAGAGTGAACTGGCTTACTTGATAGAAAATGGCAAAATCACCCGACCCGTCAAAGGCGTCACGCTGACTGGCTCAGGTCCGCAAACCCTGCAGATGATAAGCATGATTGGCAATGACCTGGCGCTGGACAACGGCGGCGCCACGTGCGGAAAGTCTGGCCAAAGCGTTCCGGTTTGCGTAGGTCAGCCGACTATCAAGGTTGATCAACTGGTTGTGGGCGGCACCGCTTGAAAAAAACCTGAAGGTTGGGCGACTCGGGTCGCCCCGCCTTCGGATACAGCGAATCAGGGCGCATAGCGAAGTGGCAAACTGGTCGAGTATTTAATCTGTTCCATCGAGAAACTTGAGCTGATATCCGACAGCCCTGGAACGCATATCAGTTGTTTATAGACTGAATCGTAGGCCGCCACGTCGGGTACCGCCACACGCAACAGGTAATCTGTATCTCCGGCCATACGATAGACTTCCACAACTTCCTCGATCGATGACACCGCACGATGAAAGCCATCGATCCAGTCCGCATTGTGCTGAGTGGTCTTGATGGAGACAAACACGATCACACCCACATTCAGTTTTTTGCCATCCAAAAGCGCCACCCGGGCACGGATAATGCCCGACTCTTCGAGTTTTTGAATGCGCCGCCAACAGGCCGTGTTTCCCAGGCCGATCTGCTCCGCGATATCACCTACCGGCCGCGTGCAGTCTTTCTGCAGAATGTCCAGTATTGCCCTATCAAGTTTATCCATGAGGTGTCATGCCTTGGCCTTAGATAACGGTAAACGTATGGATTCGACGCCCATCATTTTCCAACAAACAAGTGCCGAGCGCCATCAGACTTTACAATCTACGCAATGTGCCTGGCCCTAATAGCCTGTCCGCCTCCAAGCGGTCGCGGCATTGTCAACACCCTCCCCACGCGCCGACTGGACCGGCGAAACGTTGCAGGTTCAAAAACTATAACCAGCGCTATCAGCATTGAACACGCCGACAACTATCCTAATGAGGGTAATGGCTATGAGCCTTCGCCCGACCAGATACCTCCGCGAGCACTTATTAACGCCAA
This sequence comes from Pseudomonas trivialis, assembly GCF_001439805.1. Lineage (GTDB taxonomy): Bacteria > Pseudomonadota > Gammaproteobacteria > Pseudomonadales > Pseudomonadaceae > Aquipseudomonas > Aquipseudomonas trivialis. The sequence continues at coordinate 78,788 of NZ_JYLK01000013.1, forward strand.
ATCATTAACTCATGAACTTAAAGCGTACAACCAAACCATAGCCCTTCAAGACACTCGCTTGATTTGCCGCTATGGAACACTATACTAAATACACAAAAAACAAGGGATTATAAAAATGCCAACGCCCGGGAATTCTTTTAAACGTGGTCGCAAAACACTGGGTCTAACCCAAACGGAAGTGGCGGACGCTCTGGGAGTTTCGATAGATACTATTAAACACTGGGAGGCAGAAAAGGAGCCCATTCCAGAACGGATGTTAAAAAAAATCAATGACCTCATGCCGAGCAATATAAAATCTGCTGATCACGGGCCAATTACTTTAGTCATTGCTCCCCTCGGGTTTTATCGCACTTCAGCCACTGAAAAACATGCCGACATACGCCAAGAGTTTTATCTGAAAACCTCAGACGCTTTTACACAGGCTTCCTGGTATTTCCACGACCATCCATTGATACAAGCTTTCATTATCGACAGTAACCGCACTATTTGCAGCAGCATCGAGGCTATGGATAAAACAATAGGCCGAGCCGTTAGGGAAGTATATTTCGTGCACACAATTTCACCCTCTACCAATACCCCAATTCTCTCAACAGATGGTCCAGATGGGGTTATGCACGCGATGAGCTACCCAGACTTTTCTGAGGCTCTGGAGGAAGCAAAAAAACTAATCAGCGAAGGTTTTTGTATAGCGCTGAGTATTCCGAATGGAACTCGATTGTACAATGAAGGGATTATCAACTCCAAAAATGACCCTCTCCAGGGCGCACCCGCGCGCAGCTGAACCCGATGTTGCTCACGCTGCGCGAGGCAATTGCGGCGTGTTTTATTTAGCCGCAGCCATCAGCTTGTTGACTTCGCTGCGCACCATGCCGGAGAACTCCGGAGGCGACATGCCGTCAAGCTCGGCGCGTACCCATTCGGCCCATTTGCCCTTGCGCTTGGCGCGCTCACCGAACAACCGCGCGGCTTCGCCCTTGGCCTTGCCCAGGTTGCTTTGCCACAGGTCATAGAGACGGGACTTTTCGTCTTCCAGCTCGGCGCGTTCGGCGAGGGTCTTGTTGGCGAGATTGAAGCTCATGTTGAATTACCTGCTGTACAAATAGATGCCATCTTACACCGTAGGTCGAAATATCCTGATTCGGATTTTGCGCCAAACCGGTAGCCGGCAAAAAAACTGCAACTTTTGCCAGCGCCAGACACTCCATTGTTCACTGTCACATTCACCTGCAAGGAGTTACCCAATGGCCCGCAAAACCGCCGCCCAAGCCGTCGAAGAACAAATCAAGGATCAAGCGTTCAGTGAACTGACGGCGCTGATCGAAGAGTCCGACAAGCTGCTTAAAAGCAGCGCTGCCCTGGTGGGCGAAGAAGGCGAAACCCTGCGCGAGCAGGTTGCCATCAAACTCAAGCAGGCGCTGGATTCAGTCTCCAGCGTGCGCGAGCGCAGCAAGCCGGTGGTGGATGCCACCGAGACCTACATCGGTGGTCACCCGTGGCAGACCGTGGCGATTTCCGCAGGCTTCGGCCTGGTGGTCGGCCTGTTGCTGGGTCGTCGCAACTGATTGCCGGGGCTGCGCGCCCTGCGCAGCCCCTTTTACTCTCCCGCCAGTTCCCGCAACTGTTGAAGAGCCTTCGCGTCAATCTCGATGCCCGCCTCCAGCGACTTCGCCCGCGTGCGATGGCGCCGATCCCCCGGTAACCGCCGCAACCCCGCCGCATGCATCTGCCGCACCAGCTCCTGGCTGCGCTCGGCGAAGCTTTGCCCGGCGGTTTTGCTCGGGTCGATCACGATCAGCAATTGCCCGGTCCAGGGCGTGCGCGCGCCCGGGTGATCCGCCCAGTTGAATTCGAAGGAAAAATTGCCGCCCGTCAATGCCGCCGCCAGCAACTCGACCATCATCGACAACGCCGAGCCCTTGTGCCCGCCGAATGGCAATAGTGCGCCGCCTTCCAGCACCGCCCTGGGGTCCTGGGTAGGCTGGCCCAGGCTGTCGACGCCCATGCCCGGCGGCAAACGCTCGCCGTTGCGTGCGGCGATCTGCACATCGCCATGGGCGATGGCGCTGGTGGCAAGGTCAAACACGATCGGCGGCCCGTCGGCACGCGGTGCGGCAAACGCGATGGGGTTGGTACCGAACAACGGCCGGTCGGCGCCATGGGGCACCACGCAGGTCATGCTGTTGACCACACTCAGCGCCACCAGACCTTCCTCGGCGAAGGGCTCCACATCCGGCCACAGTGCGGCGAAGTGATGGGAGTTGTGGATCGCGAGCAAGGCAATTCCGGCGCTGCGGGCCTTGTCCACCAGCAGCGCTCGCGCTGCTTCAAGGGCCGGCTGGGCAAACCCGTTGCAGGCGTCTACCCGTAAAAAACCTGATGCCACATCTGTCACCCGTGGCACCGCGTGGCCATTGACCCAGCCACTGGCCAGGGTGCTCAGGTAACCGGGGATCCGGAAAATGCCATGGCTGTGGGCGCCGTCGCGCTCGGCGCTTGCACAGTTGTGAGCGAGGATGGCAGCCACCTCGGGTGACGTGCCGTGCTTGATGAACAGGGCGTGCAGCAACGCCACCAGGTCGTTGAAACCGATGAGCGCGCAAGGAAGGTCGACGATCGGGGACTGGGCAGACATCTGTAGCTCCGATTTTATAATTGGGAGAGGCAACAAGAATCCAGACCATCGATTAAACAACGCGGCCCGTGGCTGCTGTCAATGTCTGCCGCAGATATGTAACACCCTTGGCGCTGCGCCTGCCATTACGGTGCGGACTGATGACAGCCCAGCAGATGGAACACGCGCCATGGCCCACGTGAACCCGCCTTACTTTTTCGATGAGTTTCAACGACCCGTCAGTCGCAAGGCTCCCTCGGAGCGTGAACGTGCCCTGGGGTTTTCGATCAAGGACCTGGATTGGCTGCTGACCCTCTATTACGCCACGGACGCGGCGCGCCAGAACAAGGAAGCGCGCGGCTATCCGATGAAAGTGGAACGGTTGCTGGTCAATCTCAGCGACAAGCCCGCGATAGTGCTGGCCGGCACCTTCATCATGAGCCCGACACCTGACGACGCTAAAGCCGTGCTCTTTACGCCCTGTGGCGGCCTGGAGTTATTCGACAGCCGTGCCGACCTCCTCGAGGGCGTGGAGGAACGCTTGAAGCAACCCGGCCAGCGTGCAGAGCTGCTGCAGTTTTTGGCCATCGATGAGCGCGACGCCTTGTCGGGCAAGGATCCATTGACGGTGAGCACCGCCGCCATTCCCGGCGCGGTGATGGCGGACCAGCGCCAAGGCATTCTCGACGCGCAGCAAAAAAACGTCGCCGCCATGCTCGACCAGTTGCGCAAGCTCCCCACCCTGCGCTGGATGCTCGACACCCTGCTCAACATCATGGCTCGGCGTTACTTTCCCAGCCTCGACCAGAGCGACACGTGGGTGGATTTTCTCGGCAAGGTCGCCACCGATGAGGAACATCGCCTGGGTGCCTCCATGCCGCTGCGCGAGGCGCTGCTGCAGTTTTACGTCAGGCAGGGCTGGCCAAAGGACCAGACCCGCACGTTTACTAATCTCGGCCACGACGCCAGCCAACGTAGCGCACAGCAACGGGCCAAAGATCAGCAGGACTGGGACAGCCTGGTCGTGCAAACCAGCGGCACCCTGTCGACCTTGCTGCACAGCCTGCTGCAGACCTACTGGCATGAAGACTACCGGGAAGGTCAGTCACGCCTGCAGTTTTTCGCACGGGTGATCAGTGACAAGTTTCGCGTCGACTTGCTGTTCAAGCGCCAGGACCTGATCGTGAGCACTGAAGAAAGCCAGACGCTGCATGCGGTATTCCTCGCGGACCAGGCCGCGCGCAGGGCCTATCCAGGCACCTTGAAAATAGAAAAGGTTCAGGTTCATGCGCCTTACCAACATTACGTCGAACTGGCCAGCACCCTGCTGATCAGCAACTCCCACGCGTACCTCTATACCCAATCGCGGGGCTTGCAGGTGCTCAAGAACGTGGAGGAACTCAAGGACACGCTGCAGGCCATGCTCAAGGCGGCCGGGCATGAAGATGAACTGCTCAACTTCCTGTCGCTGGATGAGCGCAGTGTGTTTATCGACATGGATCAGGTGCAAGTTACCGGCAAGCCCGTCGCCGGCGATGTCTTCCAGGACATGATCAAGGACATTGCCGCCAAACAGTTCAGCAACCTGGAGCATGCGCTGGGCCTGTATCGACGTAGCGCCGGCGGCATCAACCTGGGCGCCCTGCTCGATACCGCTCTGGACATTCGCATCATGCTCGACAGCCGCCTGATGGAGCAGGACGCCGGCGGACACTGGAGCGTGCATCCGGTCACCAGTGGCAACGGACGACCGAGTACGGTACTGGCCGAAAAAGCCAGGCTGCGGCTCAAACGGATGGGTGCGGTACATGATGCGCTGGCCCTGGAGCGCAGCAAACAGGTGACGCTACGCGATCTGGCCGCCCATGCGCTGGATGCGGAACTGGCCAAGGGGCATACGAACCTCAAGGCCAACGACGTCTACCTCAATACCTATCCCACTTTGGCAGAAGAACGCGAGAGACGCGTGCCTGAACTCTCCCTGGGCATGGTGGAGCATTTTATTGCGCGCCTGGCCCGGCAGGCTGACGCGCTGACCGAGTCGGCGATGCGCGGGTTTTACGGCAAGCCTGAAGCACGCGTTGCACTGAAATGGTCCAACCTGACGGTCGCCAGCTTCAATACCGTCATCGACAAGGTGCTGAGCGGCTTCGTCGACAAGGACCTGCGCACGCTCCCCCATCTGCTGATCGACAATAACAAGGCACATCTGGCCCAGGGTCTGTTCGATGGCTTGAGCGGCGAAGCGCACCTCAGACGTCTGTCACGGACCCTGGGGCCCACTCACGTCGCCTTGCTGGACAGTGTGCTCAACAACGAGAGCATGACCCGGCTGACACGGCATGGCCTGAACGGGTTTATTCCGGACGCCTACGGCCTGAGCCTGAGCGACGGAACCCGCACCGATCCACTGGCCAGCTGCTTTGTACTGACCGAACGCGGCGGCATTGACCCCAAGCATTCCGGTGCGGCCATACTATGGACGCCGGGCCGTGGCTATGAAGGGTTCGTCTCGATCAAGACCTTGCGCGACACCCTGGAACAACGCGTGCAGGATGAGCGTGAGCGCTGGGCGCTGGTCGAGCATCTGCCGCCGTCGAGGCGTGTGCCCCACCAGCGGTTCATTCTCGGCCAATGGCAGCGTATCGATGATCATCTGATCAATAATCGCCAGTCCACCTACAGCCGCTTCGTGCTGGATGAGATCGATCACCTGCTGTCGATGGGTCTGGAAGCGCGACGCTTTCAGGACTGCATGGACGCGTTGATCCGCCGCGCACCGCCGTCGAACCTGGACCGAGCCATCAACATCGCCCGCGCCCTGGTCAACCAGCAGGCCTTGCCGGTATGGCTGGGCATGGCGGCGCCGGCAGATCAGCGTCTGCATGCCGAACTGCTCGAACAGTACCGCCTCAGCGCGCCGCACGAACGCGACTATCTGCACGGCATTACGCCCCTGCGCGAAAAGGTCAGGAGCACCCTGACAACCCTGCTTGCGGCGCGCTTTCCCGAGCACGCGACAGACCCGGAGCACGTGCTGATCACGCCACGCATCGAGCTGCAGGGCCACACCCAGACCCTGACGGACTTTGCCATGCGCCACCTGCCGCAGTTGCGCGCCGGCGATATCCGGCTGGCATCGCGCTCTGCCACCGGTCTGCCTGCCACGCTGGACGGGGCCGCTGTGGTGCAACTGGTGCGGCAGATGGATTTGAAGAGCCTCTACCAAACCTTGTTCGCCACCCACCTCAACGGCAAAACCGACGACACCCGCGAACGCCGCCGACGCTTCTGCCGACAGTTGCCCTGGCAACTGCTGCAGTACGCCCACGAACAAAAACTCAACGAACGCCTGTCGAATGCTGCCTGGCGCCTGATCCAGCAAGCCTTCGATATGCCTGATGCCGTGGCCCGTGCCGCCGTCAGCGGTGCGAAGGCCCTGGTTCGGCCGCTGGAGCTGATCGCCACCGAGGGTGCCTCGGTGGTGGCGGCCCTGGGCTGCTACCTGATCGGTGCCGAGGCAGCCGACCCCTTGGTGCTGTACGCGCCCTACAGCCCTCGGCATGTAGTGAAAGAGTACAAGAATGAAAGCGAACTGCTGAATGAGTTCACGTCTCCCGGCGCGCTGCAGGAGTGGGTAATCGGCCAGATGCTACCCGCTCACCAGACGACCTATCGCAATCTGTTACGTCGGCCGAACTCGGAAATTCGTCTGGCCGCGTCGCCTGTCAACGGTAACCTGCTGCATCGATTGTTCGACGACAACCGCGAGATGCTCAACCGGATGCTGAACTGCCAATTTACCGCGTCGGGGCAACGGCAGTGGGATGCTTTCACCAGCCTGCTGACCAAGGATATCCCCAAAAGCCTGGAATTTATGGCAGGCAAGCTCGCCTACCCGCTGGTGGTGTGGCGCAGTTACACGTTGTTTGAGGCTTCAGCCCAGGACCTGCAAGAGCATCGCTGGGCCCGGGCACTCAAGACTTTTATTGCCGGCGTGGCCCAACTGGCCTCGCTGCGCGATGAACTGGACACGCTGTTGCCGGACATGCCTGCGGCCAAACAACCGTCGGCGCTGGAACAATGGCCAGCAGCCTCCCCACCCAAAGCGATGACTCTGGATACTTATAAAGTGACGGCCCCTGCGCGCACGCGTTTGAAGACGTTCGAGTGCCAGGACGTCGCGCTGGACTCCCTGAAAATGAATGCGCAGACCCACACCTACAAAGAGAAGTACGGAGCGCGCGATTTTGTACCCGCCGCTGGCAAGGTGTACGCCGTGAGCAAAGCCGGTGAGCACTGGCGACTGGGTGCTACCGAGGATCGCGGGCCCTGGATACAACGCAATAGCCAGGGCATATGGGTGCTTGATCTGAACCGACACACCCCCCGCTATGGCAAGGTCCTGTCCCGCCTCGCCGATCGCTACTACCCTCCTACTGTCGAGCAGCATGGCATCAATGTGGAGGCCATTGGCATGCGCGCAATCAGCGCCGTGTCGAGTTGGAAGGCGCGCTGTATCAACGAAGCATTGAATGTCGCCACGTACTACGCCGTGACCTGCAAACGCAACATTCTGCACTTCGCCCCCTCACGAGATCCGTTGAGCCGATCCGGCTTGTTTTTTGGCGACATGTTCGGCGTCGGCACCCTCAGCCCCGACCAGCTGGGGCGGATCGAGCGCCGGATTGACGAAGTGCTCAATGAGCTGGTCAACCCCAGCCTGATCACACCCGACTCGATGCGTTTTGTCAGTGGCTCCGACCGTTACAACCCTGCGGATGCTTGCGCGTTCATCCTGCCTGGCGACGCAGAACGCAGGATTTACTTGATGGACCGCTTTTTCGACCCGCTGCTGGACGTCTATCAGAACCGTCTCAACGCGCCGTTCGACATTGCCGCCCATGCACGCGCGGCCACCCTGATCCACGAGATAACCCACATAACCTCCGACACTGAAGACCTGGCCTACCTTGACTCGATGCGACCGTTTCCGGACTTGATCAACGTCAACATCAAAGGCGCCACGCAGCTCAAGACCACGCTGACGGACTTGCGTGAAACCGCGCTGTCGACGCTGACGCCGGCCTCGATGCTGTTCAGGACGTGGGACGAATTCAGCCAGAAGTGGGAAGATTTCGGCAAAAGCAGTTCAAGTACTTCACTCAAGGACAAGGTGCTGAGTACCACCGGTGCCCGGACGTTGCAGGATGCGCGGTCAGTGTTCATGAGTAACGTGGACAAGCGCATCGACACCATCCTGGCCAATGCAGACTCCATTACCTACTTGATCACTCACTTGGGCAGAGAGTTGGATGCGGGAGCCTGAGCAGGCTCCCGGCGGGATTGATCAGTCTTTCTGGTCACGCAGGACGTTACCCGAAGCGCCGTCGATACGGGCTTCATACACGACGCCGTCAGACTTGCGGCCTTTGACTTCCCAGTAGCCGTTGTCGTCGGCTTCGGCTGCATAGACTTCAACATAGCCGGCCTTGGTCTTGGCCACTTCGATGGCTTTTTCAATCGGGATCCAGCCGGCGCCCGGCTTGTCGGCCAGCGCAGCGCCTGCGCTCAGCAGGGCGGAGGTTGCACACAGCGCGATGAGGGTTTTCTTCAGCATATTGGTTACTCCATCGTGGGAAAAACAGACTCAGGTCCTGAGATTTTTAGGTGCGCGCCAACGAGAATAAGTTCCAATTGATGTGCATTCGCCATGATGCTGTTCTCGCTGTCCGCTCGGGGAGGTTAGAATGTGGGAAATCAGGATGAGTCAATGAGCGAAAATTCCGTTTCAGAAGCCGAATATGACGCCATCACCGACGCCGCGGCGCATTGGTGCATGCGCTTGCATGCGGCCGATTGCGCCGACGCCGAGCGCGACGCGTTCCAGCGCTGGCATGACGCTCATCCACTGCATGCCTTTGAATACGCGGCCATGCTGGAGATTTGGGACGTTGCCGAGCACCTGCCCCGCCCTGCCCCCCAGCCTGTCGTAATGCCGTTGAAGCCGCGCAACCGGTTGCGCACCTATGCGATCGCTGCTGCAGTTTGTCTGGTGGCCCTGCCTCTGGCCGCCTTCACTGGCTGGGAAGCCGGCTGGCTGCCCAACGCCTATGAACGCTTCGAAACAACCGATGACGCACGCGTAGTCACTCTGGGCGACGGCAGTCAGGTGGAGATGAACCTGGGCACGCAGCTGGTCTATGCCAATTACAAGCATCAGCGTCGACTGACCCTGTACAGAGGCGAGGCATTTTTCAAGGTCAGCCACGACCGCGATCATCCTTTTATCGTGCGGGCCGGCGACGGTCGGGTGCGCGTAACGGGCACTCAGTTCAACGTGTGGAAGTATGAAGACCAGGTACGGGTGATGCTGCTCGAAGGTTCGGTGCAGATTTCCAGCGATACGGTGCACGGCAGCGTGCCACTGACCCCGGGAATGCAGGCCAGCTACCAGCACGGCGATGCAACCCCCAGGGTCCGCGCGATCAACCCCGATGACTCGGCGCTGGCCTGGCGCCAGGGCAAGCTGGTGCTCGACAATCTGGCTCTGGCCGATGCGCTGCCCCTGATCAACCGCTACCTGAGCAAGCCAGTGATGCTGGCTGACACGCCCACCGGGGCGATTCGCATTGGTGGCATCTACAACATCAATGAGGTCAACAACCTCATCCCCTCCCTGCCCAAGGTGCTGCCGGTCTACCTGACCCAGAACCAGGATGGCAATCCCGTACTCAATTCCATTCCGCGAAAAGCACCCAAGGGCTGAGCCTTTTGCGCCGCCACCGCGGGCCCGCCTGGGCCCGCTGTGTCCATTTTTGAAACACCTCACCGCCTGCAACCGCCCGTCCTCAGCGGATCCACTGTGTCGTCATGCGTGGTGTTTCATTTCTGAGACAGCCCGCAGGCGGGATCGGGTCTGCGTCATCACCTGCGTCCTGTATCAAGCCTGAAACAGCATGGCCATCACTTTGCCCACAAAAAGCGCCAACCGTTTGAATATAAAGATTAAATAAAAAGCGGCACGCCTTCTGCTCTACGTCTGTCAGCGCTGTTTAGGGTCAGCGCCACGACTAAGGACTGCCACCGTGGACACACACAATCCTGGCTCACTGAGCCTCCTGCTGATCGGCTGCGCACTGAGTGCCGTCGTGAGCCTGCCAGTGCTGGCGGCGAATGACGGAGTGATCGTGATCGAGCGTCAGGTGCAACCTTATGCCATTGGCCGTGCACGCGGCATTGACCCCTATCCCATCACCGCCAATGCCAACCCGACCGGGCAACTCCGCGCCGTCTCCCACGAACTCAGCGACCACGACATCGCCGGTATCAGCAGCGGTTCCAGCGTTACCCGCAGCGTGATGCCCAACGGCGACTTGAACGGTTTGAACGCCATCGGTGCCGGCAACAGCCTGGGCGCCGCCAGCGCAGCAGGCCAGGGCGGCGGCAGTGGTGGCATCTCCGGGACGGTCAACGGCGCAGTCTCACGCGGCGTCGCACCGCTGAACAACCTGGGCGGCATGATCGGCGGAGCGATGAAATGAATCATCTCTGGATGCTCCTGGCCGTGATGAGCTGCTCGGCAGCCCTGGCCGACACGACCGGCAACAACGCCAGCATCGATAACTCGGGCAAGCAATACAACGGCGTGGTCGCGATCAACCAGGCCGCCGGCGACCAGCAACAGCTGAGCAATAACCTCGCCATCGCCGTGGGCCATAACGCCCAGGCCACGCTTTCCGTCACGCAAAAAATCAGCGGCGCCGCCGCCGACCGCTCCCTGAGTGCCAGCGCCGCGATTCAGGGCAACGCTTTCAGCCATGGCAACGGTGCACTGAGCGTCAATCAGTCGGCCGGGGCCCAGAACCAGATGATCAATGCCGTGCGCGTCAGCTTTACCAGTGGCCCGCAAAGCATCGACGACAGCGTCATGTCGCAACAGACCGTTGCGCTTGCAACAGACTCGGGTTTGACCTCTACCACTGGCAGCCGCCAGGTCGTTACCAGCGATCAGGCCTTCACCGGCAGCCGTGGAGTGGTACAGGTCAACCAGAGCGCCGGGGTGGGGAACCGAGTGGCTAACACCCTGAACGTGCGACTCAACTGATGGAGCTGAGTCGCCTGCTGGACCGTATCAACACTTAAACCACTAATTAGAAGCAAGGGGATACACCATGAAAACCACCACAGCTCTCAAACCACTGGCTTTCGCTCTCGCTGCGCTCATGGCTGTTGCAGCTCAGGCAGGCGGTTACCACGCGCCTACCACCGCTGCCGCAACCACCGTTGACGGCCAGAACAACAAGGGCAACACCGTACTCAACGACAAAACCGAAAACAACGCGTCGACCACTGACTCGTACAACCACATCAGCGGCGTGGCCAACGGCAACGTGCTGAGCGGTGACAACAACCAGGGCAAGAACGACGTAGCCATCGTTTCCGGCGATGCTGACTTCGTGTTCGCCAGCACCGGCACCGCGCAATCCAACGGCGGCAACCTGGCCATCAACGGCGGCTCGCAAAACAATGCCTCGCTCAACAGCAGCGGCAACAACGCTTCCGGCGTGATTCAGTTGAACGCAGCCACCGGCACCTCCAACCAGGGCAGCAACAGCGTTGCCATCGCCTCCGGCAATGGCGACAGCGGCGCAGCCGTTGTGTCCGGCGTGCAGGATGTGTCGGGCAACCTGACCGTGAACCTGAGCAGCGGCCATGGCTGGGGCGCCAAATCGGTGGTCACCAACAACGCGAGCGTGAACAATTCGCTGAACTACAGCTCCGGCGTATCGAACTCCAACGTGCTGTCGGGCAGCAACAACCAGGGTCAGAACAACGTAGCAATCACTCGCTTCTGATGCAGATCGGGCCTTGGCAACAAGGCCCCTTTTATTCCAGCGTCCAACAGGTCACCTGATCATGCGCCGCGTTGTTTTTTTCCTTCTGCTCACACTCACCGGCCCGACCTGGGCGGGGCAAATGGCAGTCGTCATGCCCAACGGTGCGGTGGTGTACAAAAAGGTCGAGAGCATCCGCGAGCGCAAGTTCGCCAACCTGGTGGAACAGAAAACCGATTTCAGCTGCGGCGCCGCCGCGCTGGCGACCATCCTGCGCCAGGCCTATTGGATGGACGTGGATGAAGACCACATCATCAAGGGCATGCTGGTCAACGCCGATCAGGATCTGGTGCGCACCCAGGGTTTCTCGATGCTCGACATGAAGCGCTACCTGGAAAGCATCAACATGCGCGCCAAGGGCTATCGCATCGCCCCTGACGTGTTGATGACCGTAAAGGTGCCGGTGGTGGTCCTGCTGGAAATTCGCGGCTACAAGCATTTTGTGGTGCTGCAGCGGGCCGACAACGACTGGGTGTACATCGGCGATCCGGTGCTGGGCAACAAACGCTACGCCAGGGAAGATTTCGTCAAGGGCTGGAATGGCATCGTGTTCGCCGTGATCGGTGAAGGCTACGACAAGACCAACGCCCTGCTCACCCCACGCGTGCCGCTGACCGCCAGGAACCAGTTCAACGCGTTCAGCCCGGTACGTGACAGCGAATTGATGGAATTCGGTTTTATCCAGAGCGACTTCTTCTAGAAGCGCAATAAGGGGCAGGACGCTCCAGGAGCACACGATGAACACTTTCCGTTGGTTGACGGTCATCTGCCTGGCCGCCTCTGCACCGGTGCATGCATCCTCGGCGTTCAAGCCGATCGAACTCAAGGATGCCGAAATGGCCGACCTGCGCGGGCGCTATGTGATGCCAGGGCGCATTGTCAGCTTTGGCATCGTCATGAGCAGCACCTGGACCAACGCCGCCGGTGCCACGGTGACCGGCAGCGCGACCATGCAGGTCAATGCGTCCACCGTCACCCCGCAATTTTATGTGCAGATATCCGGCAACGACGGCACGGGCGTGAGCAGGCAACCTGAAGGCACCGGCACAGTCGTCGGTGGCGCGGGCCTGGGCAGCGGCCAGGGCGTGGTGCAAAGCGTGCGCGCGGCCGGGGATGGCAACGCTGCCACCAACGGCGTGGATATCAATGTGAGCAAAAACGGCCTGGCCCCGGCCAACTACGCGCAATCCGGACAGGCGCTGCTGGCAGGCCAGCCGATTACCGGTGGCACGGCGGCAGGCCAGGTCACGGTGAGCGCCAATAATGGCGGGCTGCAAATGGCCCTCCAGGCCAGCAACAACCAGGGCAATGTCGTGCAGCAGATCGGCGCCGGCAATGTGGTGCAAGGCACCGTCATTCAAGGCAACGGCAATGCGGTCAGCAACCTGACCCAACTCAATGTGGTCATGGGCAACAACGGTTTCAACAACGTCACGCAGAACCTCAATCTGGATCAACTCAAGGGCCTTCGCCCCTCCGGTTATTGAACTACGCTGAGCCTTCGACACTTTCGCAGCAAAAATGGGACGGCTTATTTCATGCATCGATCTGTATCGTTACGTGCCGTGGTTTGTTTGAGTACGCTCCTGCCCGCCTCCGTGCTGTATGCCGCACCGGACGCTGATATCGAAACGCTGAAGCAGGAACTGCTGGAACTCAAGCAACGCTATGAGGTGCAGCAAAAAGCACTGGCCGTACTGGAACAACGTGTAAGGCAAGTAGAAGATCAACCCGCCACACCCGCCCCCAAACGCCTGGCCAAATCCCCTGCCGACTTCCAGAAAGGCGGCACCACCGTGGCCGGCCATACGCCAGGCGTGGGTGCAGCAGCGGCCTCCGGCGGCGCGGGCGGCGGCAGTTCCTACGGGCAGAACCTCAAGGACGACTCGGCCCCGGCGCAAAGTGTGAGCAACCTGTACAACGAAGCCAGTGGCTTTTTCGGCAACGGCAGGTTCAGCCTGGAAACCGGCATCACCTACGCGCGCTACGATGCACGCCAATTGTCCCTCAACGGCTTCCTCGCGCTGGACTCGATCTTCCTCGGCAATATCAACCTGGACCGCATCAAGTCCGACAGTTGGACCCTGGACCTGACCGGGCGCTATAACCTGGACAACCGCTGGCAGTTCGACCTGAACGTGCCGGTGGTGTACCGCGAATCCACCTACCAGTCAGGCGGCGCCGGCGGCAGCTCCACCGCCATGTCGGAAGGCTCGGTGACCCGAGACCCGACTATCGGCGACGTCAATGCCGGCGTCTCGTACAAGTTCCTCGACGAAAGCGCGCACCTGCCCGATGCGGTGGTGTCGGTGCGGGTCAAGGCCCCCACCGGGGCAGACCCGTACGGCATCAAGCTGATCCCGAAACCGGGCAACGACAACCTCGCCATCCCGGAAAGCCTGCCCACCGGCAACGGCGTGTGGTCGGTGACGCCGGGCCTCTCGCTGGTCAAGACCTTCGACCCGGCGGTGCTGTTCGGTTCGCTGTCCTACACCCACAACTTCGAGGACTCGTTCAGCGACATCAGCCCCAACGTCAACCAGAAAGTCCCCGGCAAGATCCAGCTGGGCGACAGCTTCCAGTTCGGCGTGGGCGTGGCATTTGCGCTGAACGAGAAGATGAGCATGTCGTTCTCGGTGTCCGACGTGATACAGCGCAAAAGCAAGGTCAAGCAAAGCGGGCAGGATTGGCAGTCGGTGGTGTCCAGCGATGCCAACGCCGGCTATTTCAACGTGGGCATGACCATTGCGGCCTCGGACAACCTGACCATCGTGCCGAACCTCGCAATAGGGATGACGGACGATGCGCCGGACTTTACGTTCAGCCTGAAATTTCCGTATTACTTCTGACTGTACAACGCCTCCTTGGGTGCGGGCTTTTGTGGTGAATGGGTTGTTGTGGCGAGCGGGCTTGCCACAAAAGCCCGCTCGCCACAACAACCCATTCACCAGCGACAAGCCCGCTAGCCTCAGGGTGTCGTGCTAGCGGATCTGGTGCTTGTGCAGCAACCGGTAGAACGTGGGACGGGAAACGCCCAGCACACGGGCCGCGATGCTCAGGTTGTCGCTGTGCCGGTTGAGCACGTCGCACAACGCCTGGCGTTCGGCGCGGTGCTTGTAGTCTTCCAGTGTGGCCATGGGGGGCGACACGGCCCGCTTGCCCAGCAAGCCCAGGTCGGTGGCCTCGATCTGGCGCCCTTCGGCCAGCACCAGACCGCGGCGTACGCGGTTGGCCAGTTCGCGCACGTTTCCCGGCCAGGGATGCTGCCCCATGGCAACCAGTGCGTCTTCGCTGAAGCTGCGCGGACGGCGGCCGGTTTCCTGGCTGTAAAAGCGCGAAAAGTGGTTGGCCAGCATGGCGACGTCACCATGCCGCTCGCGCAGTGGCGCGGTTGCCACTTGCAGCACATTCAGGCGGTAATACAGGTCTTCGCGAAAAGTGCCCTTGGCCACCGCGGCTTCAAGGTCGACGTGGGTCGCCGCCAGCACCCGCACATCCACCGGGATCGGCTGACTGCCCCCGACGCGCTCGACCTGTTTTTCCTGGAGAAAGCGCAGCAGGTTCGCTTGCAGTTCCATCGGCAGGTCGCCGATCTCATCGAGAAACAGGGTGCCGCCATTCGCCGCTTCGATGCGTCCGATCTTGCGCTGATGGGCGCCGGTAAATGCTCCTTTTTCATGGCCGAACAGTTCGGACTGGATCAGGTGTTCGGGGATGGCACCGCAGTTGATCGCCACGAATGGCCTGGCGTGGCGCTGGGATTGGCGGTGCAGGGTCTTGGCGACCAGTTCCTTGCCGGTGCCGCTGTCACCGCGAATCAGCACCGGAGACTCGGTGGGCGCCAACTTCGACAGCAACTTGCGCAGCTCGCGGATTGCTCGACTGTCACCGAGCAATTCGTGCTCGGGTCCATCCACTGGCGTGTAGCCCTTGCCGCGCAGACGCGCCATACCGAACGCACGGCCGAGGATGACCTGCACCCGCGAGACATCGAACGGCAGTGTATGGAAGTCGAAGAACCACTCGCAGACAAAATCGCCGACGTTCTGCAGACGCAGTACGTCCTGGTCGAGCACGGCAATCCATTCGGTGCCGCTGCGACTGATCAGTTCCTTGACGGCCTCGGGGCGCTCCAGGTGATAAGGCTGCAAACGCAGCAAGCCGATATCACAGGAACGGTCGCCCACCGCTTCCAGTGCGCAACTGTCCACGTCCCAGCCGGCGGTGCGCAAGCCGGGCAGCAGGCCGTGACAATCATCACAGGGGTCAACCACAAGCAAGCGTCGCGGGACGGGTGTAACAATCATGACTATTCCTTGGCGTCAAAATTGTTAAAGTTATTTATAAACAAGTATTTGGGACGCCTGGCTCACACACTATCAATTTATTGACGAGCACCATGTAACATTTCGCTATAAGTGCGGGCAAAAAGCCACCCTCTCCATCCGCAGATCAAGCGTTGAAAATTAATTGCGTCAGTATGTGACCCGTACCCGGGCATCGTGCATCAGTACAAGTAACCCACCGCACGGTCAGCCCAACCGCCGGTGCTGACTTGAATGGGCATACAGAGAGAAGACCCACATGAACGCCCCGCTCCGCATCAACGAAGCTCTTTTGATCGCAGACCGTGCCTTCCAGCCCTTTCAGTGCGTGGCCTGGCACGACGGCGTTGGCGCCCTCAGCCTGAGCGTCATCGACCGCACCAACACCCGCATCGGCAGCAAGCAGCTGTCATCGAGCGCTTATACCGATCCTGCGCAACTGGAAAATCTGCTGTTGCAGGCCCGCGCTGAGCTCGACGAACATGGTTACCAGTTGCAATCCTGGGCGATGCCCAAGTAAGGCGATGAACCTGACGGGCGATCACTGTAAACAGTGATCGCCCGTTGCGCTTTTCAGGGCAGTGAGCGCGGCGCGAGAATAAAGCGTTCGAACGCCTCCGCCGCGCCATCATCCAGATTGCTGCCGGTGACGACAGTGGCCTGGTGCTTGACGGTTTCTTCGGCCTGGCCCATGGCAATCGACAACCCCGCCACATGAAACATCGCCGGGTCATTGCCGCCGTCGCCGATGGCAGCGGTCTGCTCAAGCGGCACCCCCAGGTGCGCCGCCAGGGTCTTCAAGGCTTCGCCCTTATTGGCCAGCATCGCCGTCACGTCCAGATAAACCGGTTGCGAACGTGACACCTGGGCCAGGCCTTCTACCTTGGGATGCAACTGCGCTTCCAGCTCCACCAGCAAGCGGGTGTTGTGGCTGGCCGCGACAATCTTGTCGACCCGATCCAGATACGGCTCGAAACTCTCCACCACGATCGGGCCATAGCCCAGCCCCGCAGCCTCGCGCGGCTCCATCGGCCCCGGCGGATCGCGTCGCAACCAGTCACCGTCGGCGAACACCCAGACTTCCACGTCGGGCTCGGCCGAGAACAGCGCCAGGGCGATCAGCGCCGCCTCCGCCGGCAAGTGGTGGGCCACCAGGATGCTGCCATCGGGGTTGATCAGGGTGCCACCGTTGAAGCCTGCCACCGGCACATCGATGCCAAAGGTCTCGATCAGGTGATGCATGGCCTTGGGCGGTCGGCCGCTGGCCAGGCTGAAAAACACCCCGGCCTCGCGCAACGCCCGCACCGCATCGGCAGTGCGCTGGCTGAGGCGGTGGTCCGGATGCAACAAGGTGCCGTCCACGTCACTCAGGATAAAACGGATGGGATGGATCGCCGCGTCACTCATCCGAGGCGGTGCCAGGTGCGACCGTCGCGCGCCAGCAGTGCATCGGAAGCGGCCGGGCCGTCCTCGCCCGCCTTGTAGGCCTGGATCCCGCCGTCCTGCTGCCACGCGTCGAGAAACGGCTGCACCGCACGCCAGCCGTTTTCAATGTTGTCGGCCCGCTGGAACAAGGTCTGGTCGCCGGTCATGCAGTCGTAGATCAGGGTTTCGTAGCCGGTCGACGGCTGCATCTCGAAGAAGTCCTTGTAGGCGAAGCCCAGCTGGATGTTGGCCATGTCCAGGGTCGGCCCGGGCTTTTTCGCCAGCAGGTCGAACCACATGCCCTCGTTGGGCTGGATCTGGATTTTCAGGTAGGTGGGTTTGAGCTCGTCCACGTCGGTGTCGCGAAACTGCGCGTAGGGCGCAGGCTTGAAACAGATCACGATTTCGGTGTCACGCACGCTCATGCGCTTGCCGGTGCGCAGGTAGAACGGCACGCCCACCCAGCGCCAGTTGTCGATCATCACCTTGAGGGCGACAAACGTCTCGGTGCTACTGTCGGGCGCCACGTTGTCTTCTTCGCGATAGCCGGGCAACGACTTTCCGCCGATTTCGCCGGCGGTGTATTGCCCGCGCACCGAATTGGCCCGCGCATCTTCCAGCGACCAGGGCCGCACGGCACCGATCACCTTGGCCTTTTCGCCCCGCACCGCGTCGGCACCGAAGGCCGCCGGCGGTTCCATGGCGACCATCGCCAGCAACTGGAACAGGTGATTGGGCACCATGTCGCGCAGGGTGCCGGTTTTCTCGAAGAAATTACCCCGGGTTTCCACGCCGACGGTCTCGGCGGCGGTGATCTGCACGTGGTCGATGTAATGGTTGTTCCAGAACGCTTCGAACAGCACGTTGGAGAAACGGCTGATCAGAATGTTCTGCACCGTCTCCTTGCCCAGGTAATGGTCGATGCGATAGATCTGCTTCTCGCTCATCACCTTGAGCAGGCACGCGTTCAGCGCTTCGGCGGTGGCCAGGTCGGAGCCGAACGGCTTCTCGATGACCACGCGGCGGAAGCTCTCGTCGGTTTCCGTCAACAAGCCGGCACTGCCCAGGCGCTGCACCACTTCACTGAAAAAGCGCGGTGCAGTGGCCAGGTAGAACACCGCGTTGCCGGTGCCGCTGTCTGCGATCTTCTTGCCGATGTCGGCGTAGGTGCTGTCGTCGAGGAAGTCGCCCTCGACGTAGCTGATGCCTTTGGCCAACTGCGCCCACAGCTCGGGGTCGAGGGCTTGCCCGGCATTGCCCTTGACCTTGCTCGCGGCTTCGGTGCGAATGAAGTCCTCAAGCTTCCTGGCGAAGTCGGCGTCGCTGATGGCGTTGTGATCAACGCCGACAATGCGCAGGCCATCGCCCAGCAAGCCGTCACGGCTGAGGTTGTACAGCGCCGGCATGAGCAGGCGTTTGACCAGGTCGCCATGGGCACCGAACAGGAACAACGTGGTGGGCGGTGCGGGCTCGGCCTCTGGTTTTTTGCCGTTGGCGGTCATTTTTTGGGAGTCTCCACGTGACCGCCAAAGCCGAAGCGCATGGCAGAGAGCATTTTGTCACCGTAGGTGCTCTGCTGACGCGAGCGGAAGCGTGCGAACAGCGAGGTGGACAGCACCGGAACCGGCACGGCCTGCTCCATGGCGGCTTCGATGGTCCAGCGGCCCTCGCCACTGTCGGCGACGGAACCGGAGTAGCCATCGAGTTTCGGGTCGGTGGCCAGCGCGTCGGCGGTCAGGTCCAGCAACCACGACGACACCACGCTACCCCGGCGCCAGACTTCGGCAATGTCAGCCACATTGAGGTCAAAACGCTGGTCCTGGGGCAGGTTGTCCGAGTTTTTGGTCTTGAGGATGTCAAAGCCTTCGGCGAACGCTTGCATCATTCCGTACTCGATGCCGTTGTGGATCATCTTGACGAAATGCCCGGCGCCCGCAGGTCCGGCGTGGATGTAGCCGTGCTCGGCACGCGGATCGGCGCTGGCGGAACGGTCCCTGGTACGCGGGATGCTGCCAACGCCCGGCGCCAGGCTCTTGAAGATCGGGTCGAGGCGCTGCACGGTCTCGACGTCGCCGCCGATCATCATGCAATAGCCGCGCTCCAGGCCCCAGACGCCGCCGGAGGTACCGACGTCCACATAGTGCAGGCCCTTTTCTGCCAGGGCCTTGCCGCGGCGTACGTCGTCCTTGTAGTGGGTGTTGCCGCCGTCGATGATCACGTCACCCTCTTCCAGCAGCTCGCTCAACGCGTTGATGGTGTCTTCGGTCGGGTCGCCTGCCGGCAACATGACCCACACGGCGCGAGGCTTCTGCA
The DNA here is from genome assembly GCF_001439805.1 of Pseudomonas trivialis. Lineage (GTDB taxonomy): Bacteria > Pseudomonadota > Gammaproteobacteria > Pseudomonadales > Pseudomonadaceae > Aquipseudomonas > Aquipseudomonas trivialis. The sequence goes on from NZ_JYLK01000013.1 coordinate 98,359, forward strand.
GCCCGGCCACCAGGGCTTTCAGGTCGGCGACGCCAGTGGCGCCCTCCTCGCTCAAGCCTTTGACGAATGCTTCGTTACGGTCGTAAACAACGGTGGTATGCCCATTGAGCATCAGGCGCCGCGCAATGTTACCGCCCATGCGGCCTAGTCCAATAATCCCCAGTTGCATGTGCTGATGCTCCTAACTGCTAAAAAATGTGTGACATAGTTTATAGCGCAATGAGGCTAATGAGGGTTAGTCCAGAGCGGATAGCGGGAGTTTCATGCTAAAAAGTTGCCATCGTTTCACCATCACGGCAGCGAAAGTCACACGACCACCAAAAATAAAAAAGTTCCCTTGGTGTGAAAAAGAATTCAGAATTGCTTCCGACTGATGCCGAGAACTCCCATTCTGCGTTCCGGCACCGCGATCTACCGGCTATTTGCGAGGCAAGCAATGAGCACAGCACAGATGTCCCGTCCGCCACAGACTCTTTACGTCAGCATCCGTCGCGATGAATTGCGCCAGTTGAAGGACGAACGCGATCAACTGCAGCAGGAAGTCCTGCGCCTGCGCTCGCACCTGCAAGGCCAGCTCGAACAGACCTCCGGCGCCCGCCCCGCGCTGTGCTGAACCTCGCTGTAAGATAATGCTTACAGATCGCTGACAAAGTTTTCACACTCTTTCCACGATACTCCCCGCCCGAAGGGCTGCCCCATGCAAGGGCGGCCTCTGTTGGCGCGCGTTCCTGTGCGCCGGCTGAAAATAATTGGGTTGGAGTGTTGGATGGCGATGTTCAAGCGCAGCACTGCGTCTGCGAAAGGCTTTGATTGGGCCGGCTTCGGTTGGCTGTTCCTGTTCTTCTGGTACTTCTCGGGTATTACCCAACTGCTGATCCAGCTGACCGGCACTTCCGGTTTCAGCGGGTTTCGCCAAGCCTTCTTCATGAGCGCGCTGTGGCTGGCGCCGATGCTGCTGTTCCCGCGTCGCACGCGCTTGCTGGCAGCCTTGATCGGCGTAGTGCTGTGGGCATGCTCCATGGCCAGCCTGGGCTATTTCTTCATTTACCAGCAGGAATTTTCCCAGAGCGTCATCTTCATCATGTTCGAGTCGAACATCTCTGAAGCCGGCGAATACGCGACCCAATATTTCGCCTGGTGGATCGTGCTGGCGTTTATCGCCCATACCGCCTTCGCCGTGTTTTTGTGGACGCGCCTGCGTCCGGTGTATCTGCCGCGCGGGCAGTCGATGCTGGCAGCCGCCGCGATCGTGCTGGCCGTGGTCGGTTACCCGCTGGTCAAGCAGATCGCCACCAGCGACAACATGGAACAGGCCATTGACCGTTTTGAAACCCGCATCGAGCCGGCCGTGCCTTGGCAGATGATCGTGGCTTACCGTCGCTACACCGAACAGCTGGACAACATGCAGGGCATGCTAACCAGCGCCAGCCAGATCCCGCCTCTGAAGAATCTCAAGGACAACAACGCCGGCCAACCGTCGACCCTGGTGCTGGTCATCGGCGAGTCAACCAACCGCCAGCGCATGAGCCTCTACGGTTATCCGCGCAACACCACGCCGGAACTCGACAAATTGCGCGATCAACTGGCGGTGTTCGACAACGTCATCACCCCGCGCCCCTACACCATCGAGGCGCTGCAACAGGTGCTGACCTTCGCCGACGAAGAAAACCCCGACCTGTACCTCAAGACCCCGTCGATTGTCAGCGTGATGAAACAGGCCGGTTACAAGACTTACTGGATCACCAACCAGCAGACCATGACCAAGCGCAACACCATGCTAACGACCTTTTCCGAACAGGCCGACGAGCAGGTGTACCTCAACAATAATCGCAACCAGAACGCCCGCCAGTACGACGGCGACGTGCTGGCGCCCTTCGCCAAGGCCCTGGCCGACGGCGCCGAGCGCAAGTTTATCGTGGTGCACCTGTTGGGCACGCACATGAGCTACCAGTACCGCTACCCGCCGAGCTTCGACAAGTTCACCGACCGCCAGGGCGTGCCCAAGGGCGTCAGCGATGCGCAGTTGCCCACCTACAACAGCTACGACAACGCGGTGTTGTACAACGATTTCGTGGTGTCGAGCCTGATCAAGGACTACGCCAAGAGCGATCCCAACGGCTTTTTGCTGTACCTCTCGGACCACGGCGAAGACGTGTTCGATTCTGCCGGCCACAGCACCCTGGGCCGCAACGAAGCCAAGCCGACCGCGCCGATGTACACCATCCCCTTCATGGCCTACGCGTCGCCCAAATGGCGCGAAAGCCATGACTGGAATTTTGCCGGCGACCTGCAACGCCCTTACAGCAGCTCGCAGTTAATTCACACCTGGGCCGATCTGGCCGGGCTGAGCTTCGACGAATGGGACCGCAGCCGAAGCCTGGTGAGTGACAGCTTCAAGCCGCGTCCGCTAATGATCGGCAATCCTTACGAGACCAAACAGAAGGGCTTGATCGACTTCAGCCTGATCAAGCCGAAGAAGATCGAACCGAACGAGGTGGTACTTAAGTAGCCCCCCCTGAAACAAGAAGATAACAATCATTCTTGTTTAAGCCTAAAGTTGCGCGACTCCTTTCGTCTTTGAGCCAAGGCCTTTTTTATCGAAAAGGCTACAAAGAAAAAAGGAGTCTGCCGCAATGCTTTCGCCCTTCACCCGTTCCATCACCCTCACCCTCGGCCTCTTCGGCGGCGTGTTCAGCCCTGAGCTTCTGGCTGAAACCGATCCCGAGCACACGTCTTCCACGGCACTTGAACTGGCCGCCACCAGCGTCACCGCCGAAGGCCTGGATACCAACACCGAACACACCGGGGCCTACACCACCGGCGCCATGAGCACCGCCACACGCCTGAACCTGTCCATCAAGGAAACCCCGCAATCGGTCTCGGTGGTCACCCGCCAGCAAATGGACGACTTCAACCTCAACACCCTGACCGAAGCCTTGCGCCAGACCACCGGCGTCGTGGTGCAGCACAACGACTCGGACAGGGCTTCGTACTCGGCCCGCGGCTACGGCATTACCAACTTCCAGGTCGACGGGATGCTCAATACCTTCGGCTTCATGAAGTCCGACGCCGACACCATCATTTACGACCGTATCGAAGTGGTACGCGGTGCCACCGGCCTGACCACCGGCGCGGGCGACCCGTCGGCCACGGTCAATATGGTGCGCAAGCGGCCGACCGGCCAATGGCAGGCTAAAACCGGGCTCAGCGCCGGCAGCTATGACAACTACCACAGCTACGTCGATGTGGGCGGCCCGCTGGCGTTTGATGGCAGGCTGCGCGGGCGTGGCGTGCTGGCCTACCGCGACAGTCAATCGCACCGTGACAACTACAGGCTTCAGCGCGTGGTGGGTTACGGCATTCTCGAAGGTGACCTGAGTGACGACACCGTGCTGGCGGTGGGCTATGACTACCAGGACAAACAGGTGCAAGGCACCTCCTGGGGCACGGTGCCTTATTGGAACAGCCAGGGCGGCAAGGCCGGGCTGTCACGCGCCACCAATATGGCTGCGCACTGGAGTTCCTGGCCGCTGACCGACAAAACCCTGTTCGCCACCCTCGATCACAAACTGGGCGCAGACTGGCGCCTGAAAGCCGCCTACACCCATCGTCAAAGCGATACCGACGGCAAGGTGTATTACGGCGGCACGGGGTTCCCGAATGCGGACCGCAGCGGCATGGGCGCCTGGGCCAGCCGCATGGTCGGCACCTCCAGGATGGACGTGTTCGACTTCAACCTTTCCGGCGCCTATTCATTACTGGGGCGCCAGCATGAACTGATGATGGGCTACGGCCAATCCCAGCAAAGGGACGCTTCTCCGCATCAGCGCAATGTGCTGCCAGATGGCTACCGCACCATCGAGGACTGGAAACACATGGGCGGCATCGGCAAGTTTGCCGATATCACCACCGGGCTCAAGGGTGAACACAGCCGCAAGGAGCAGAAAGCGGGCTACCTGGCCACGCGCCTGAGCCTTACCGACCGCACGCACGCGGTACTGGGCAGCCGCTATGGCAGCTGGGAAATCGAAAGTTCCCAGCCCCAATACGATAATGACAACCAGTGGATCAAGTCCGATAAAAACCATCAGGTCCACAATGATATGTGGACGCCCTACGCCGGGCTGCTCTACGACCTGACCCCGGCGTACACCGTTTACGCAAGCTACACCGACATCTTCAAACCGCAGGACCGACGTGATGCCGGCAGAAAATACCTGGAGCCCGTGGTCGGCAGCAATTATGAGGTGGGCCTCAAGGGCAGCCTGCTCAATGAGCGTCTGAACCTGGCCACCGCCTATTTCTGGAGCACCCAGGACAACGTCGCGGAGCTCGACGACTCGGTGGCGCCGGACCCAAGGACGGGAGAGTCGTTCTACAAATCAGGGGGCAAGGGCAACAAGGTGCGCGGGTTTGAAGTGGAGCTGGCCGGCGAAGTGATGCCCGACTGGAATGTCACTGCAGGCTACACCTACACCCACTCCGTGAACGGCAAGGACCAACGCAACAACGTTGAACAGCCGTTGAACCTGCTGCGGTTGTCGAGTGCCTACCGCCTGCCGGGCGCATGGCGTCAGTTGACGGTGGGCGGCGCGTTCAACTGGCAGAGCGAGACCTGGGCCTGGAGCAACCGGCCGACCGGCGAGCGCGACGCCACGGGCAATGCCGTCACTGCACGAGCGAAGATCACTCAGCAGGCTTACTCGGTGGTGAACCTGATGTCTCGCTACCAGTTCAACGAGCAAGTTTCAGCGTCGCTTAACGTCAATAATCTATTCGATAAAAAGTACTATGAGCGCGTTGGTTTTTATAATGGCGTGTATTGGGGCGACCCACGCTCGATCACGTTGGCGATGGACTGGAAGCTATAAAAGCTTCTCCCCCACAGTTAACAACTTTATTAAGCGCTGAAGGTTTCTCGCGTTAATTTCCACTTAATTGGATCGCGTCACAATCGCCCCATCACTTCGCTCAGGGACCGAACGGACAACGATCACTCTTAATGGGAATACCGCAATGAAACTTTCGACCTTGGTGCTCGCCGGCCTGATGACCCTGACCTCCGCCGCCGCTTTTGCAGAGGGCGGCTCGGAGCGTTCGAAGCAGTTCTATAAGGACTTCACCTTCATGCAGCAAAAGATCCACGGCACTAACGAACAAACCGCTTCCGCTGAAGGCAAGACATTAAAAGCAGAGACCGACGAACAACAGCAGCCAAACAGTTAATTTAACGCTTAGTTAATCTGCACCCCGCTGCCCCTGTGCTTTTTTGACAACCGGCTTATTGGGCGCCATTTAATGGCGCCTTTTTTTGCCGGTTATTTATTAAAGCGGTTTATTCCAGAACAGCATGCGGCCATTGTCCGGATCGAACACCGAATCATTGAACCCGAACTTTCGATAGGCCGACTGCGCCACATCATTGCCTTCCAGCACTTCCAGAGTGATCTTGCAGCAGCCACGCTGGCGAGCGATTTCCTCAACCTTTTGCAGCATCTTCTGGCTCAACCCCAGACCGCGAAACCCTTCCATCACCGCCACATCGTGCACGTTGACCAGCGGGCGGCAGGCAAAGGTGGAAAAACCTTCAAAGCAATTAACCAGACCGGCAGGCTCGCCGCCCACAAACGCCAGCACGCTGAAAGCATGAGGGCGCTTGGCCAGTTCGGCCGGCAGTTGCTGAACAAGGTCGGCGGGCAGGCTGTGCCCTCCGCCCATGGGGTGTTCAGCGTAATGGTTGAGCACCAGGGCAATCGCGTCGGCGTGCACCGGATTGGTGTAACTGGCTTGCAGCACCAGGATGTCAGGGGTGTCCATCAGCGTCCTCAATCACGACAGCAAGGGAATCGGCTCCCTTTGAGGGCACCGATTGTAAGCGCGGAGTCAGCAGCGGATGAAGGAGATTTACTACAAAGGCGTGTACGAAAAAGCGAAGCTTGCGCAGCGAAAAATCTTTCATAGACCAAAACGTTGCCATTGCATCTCCCGCAGTCGACTCAGGGTCCGTCGAAACGAAAACGCCAGATAACCCTGGGTATAGAGACTTTCCAGCGGCACCTTCGCCTCAATGAACAGCGGCACCTTGCGGTCATAGCACTCATCCACCAGCGCGATAAAGCGACGCACGCTATCGTCGTGCACCGACAACTGCGGCAGTTCACGATCCCCCGCTACCACGCGCGTGGCAGCGTCTTCAGTGCCTCGGGCAATGCGCCCCGGACGCTGTTGTGCACTGAGGTTGGGCACCTCACCCAGCAGAATCGCGTTGAAACGATCGCACAAGAGCATGAAGTCCATCGCGGCCAGGGGTTGCTCGCACAAGTCGGTATAGCGGCACCACAGCACCGTGTCACTGGCCCGCACCGTCATGATCGAACGATGCCCCACGCTGATCGCCCCGGCGCCGGGCGTTTGCCCGTCGCTCAATGTCTCGAACACCGCCACCAGCGCATCAGACTGATTGACCCAATAGCGCTGCACATCCACACCCGGGTGCAAACGGTGGTCCTCGCCACCGTCCACGGCCACCCCCTGCATATGCTGCTCAATCGCCGCGATGCCCGGCAGGAAACGCTCACGGTTGAAGCCACCGGCGTACAACTGGTCAGGCGGCTGGTTGGAAGTACACACCACTACCACGCCGTGCTCGAACATCGCCTGAAACAGACGGCCGAGAATGATCGCATCGCCAATGTCATTGACGAACAACTCATCGAAACACAGCACCCGCACGGCCTGGCCGAGTTCACGGGCCAGCGCCTGCAAGGGATCCTGGATGCCGGTGAGCTGGAACGAGCGCTGATGCACCCAGGCCATGAAGTGATGGAAGTGTTGACGCCGCGCAGGCACCCGCAGGCTTTGGTAAAACTGGTCCATCAGCCAGGTCTTGCCACGGCCCACCGGCCCCCAGAGGTAGACGCCGATGATCGGCGCGCGGCCCTGGTGCAAGGCATCATGGCAGGCGTGCAGCGCCTCGACCGCCCGGCGCTGGGCGTCGTCGGGGACGAAGCCCTGCTGGGCAATGGCGTGCTGGTAGGCCGCAAGGGGCGAGTCGAACGTCATGGATACCTGCCCCCTCCCACACTCGGAGTTTGCCTGCGCTATATCGATATTTACGCCAGGCTCTTGCTGACCACCTCAAACACATCACTGGACAGCTCACCGCAACCACGAATGCGCTCCAGCTCGGCCTTCATCAGCGCCTGGCGCGCAGCGTCGTATTTGCGCCAGCGCGTCAACGGCGCCAGCTGGCGCGAGGCGATCTGCGGGTTCAGCGTGTTCAGCTCGATTACCAGGTCCGCCAGGAAGCGGTAGCCCGAGCCATCGGCGGCATGGAAGTTAACGAGGTTCTGCCCGGCAAACGCACCGATCAAGGCGCGTACCTTGTTCGGGTTCCTGATGGTGAACGCCGGGTGCTGCATCAGCGCCTTGACCCGTGCCAGCCCGCCCGGCAGGGTGCTGCCGGCCTGTACGCTGAACCACTGGTCCATGACCAGCGGGTTGTCCTTGAAGTTCTCGGCAAACACCGCCAACGCCTGGGCCTTCTCCGCCTCGAAGGGCGAGTTCACCAGCACCGCCAGCGCGGTCAGGCGCTCGGTCATGTTGTCGCTGGTGTCGAATTGATCCAGGGCGGCCGCCAGCACCTGCGGCTTGCCGCTGAGCATCAGGTACGACAGCGCGATGTTCTGCAACGCGCGACGGGCAAAGTGCTCGGCCGCCGCGACATACGGGGTCTGCCTGGACAACTCGCGATTGGCCTGATAACGCAGCCACAGGCTTTCGAACAGGTTATCCGCCAGTTGCCTGCGCGCGAACTCGCGGGCGGCGTGGATCGCATCCACATCGGCCACGTCGCTGATTTCCGCCAGGTACGCTTCGCCGGGCAGCGAGAGCATTTCGGCGACCATTGCCTGGTCCAGGCTTTCATCACTCAATACCGAGCGCAGCGCGTCGATCAGGCGTTGATCCAGCTTCAGCGGCTGGCCCGCCTGATGCTGGCCGATCAGTTCCTGCAAGACCTGCACCGACAGTTGCTGGCCGGCATCCCAACGGTTGAAGCCGTCGCTGTCGTGCTGCATCAGGAACATCAACTGGTCGCGGCTGTACGGGAAGCTCAGTTTCACCGGTGCCGAGAACCCACGCAGCAGCGAAGGCAGCGGCTGTTCAGGGATATCGACAAAGGTGAAGGTCTGCTCGGCTTCGGTCACCGAAATCACCCGCGACGTGGCGCCGGCAGTTGCTTCGCCCGCCAGGCGCAACGGAATGCCTGCGCCCTTCGCGTCCAGCAGGCCCAGTTCCACCGGGATCACGAACGGCAGTTTTTCGACCTTGTCCGGCGTTGCCGGGCAGCTCTGGCGGAACGTCAGGCTGTAGGTATTGGCCGCCGCATCAAAAGCTTCGCTCACCGCCAGACGGGGCGTACCGGCCTGGCTGTACCAGCGCTTGAACTGGCTGAGATCGGCGCCGTTGGCGTCTTCCATGGCCTTGACGAAATCGTCGCAGGTCACCGCCTGACCATCGTGTCGATCAAAATACAGGTCACTGCCTTTGCGGAAACCTTCGGCGCCGAGCAGGGTGTGAATCATGCCGACCACTTCCGAGCCTTTTTCGTACACGGTGAGGGTGTAGAAGTTGGAGATCTCGATAAAGCTGTCCGGACGCACCGCGTGGGCCATGGGGCCTGCGTCTTCGGCGAACTGGTGAGTTCGCAGGTAGGCCACATCCTGGATGCGCTTGACCGTGGCCGAGTTCATGTCGGCGGAGAAGCCCGAATCACGGAACACGGTGAAACCTTCCTTGAGCGACAGCTGGAACCAGTCGCGGCAGGTGACGCGGTTGCCCGACCAGTTGTGGAAATATTCGTGGGCGACAATCCCCTCGACGCGCTGATGTGCGGCGTCGGTGGCGGTTTCAGCACGGGCCAGCACGGCGCTGGAGTTAAAGATGTTGAGGCCCTTGTTCTCCATGGCGCCCATGTTGAAATCGTTGACCGCGACGATCATGAAGATATCGAGGTCGTACTCGCGGCCGTAGGTTTCTTCGTCCCAGCGCATGGATTTTTTCAGACTGGTCATGGCGTGCTGGCACTTGTCGATATTTTCCGGCTCGACGTAGATGCGCAGCGCCACTTCGCGCCGGGTCATGGTGGTGAAGCTGTCCTCGACGCACCACAGGTCACCGGCCACCAGCGCGAACAGGTAGGCGGGCTTTTTGAACGGGTCTTCCCAAGTCGCCCAGTGCCGGCCGTCTTCGCCAGGGCCACTGGCAATCGGGTTGCCGTTGGACAGCAGCACCGGGTAACGGTGTTGCTCGGCGATCACCGTGGTGGTGAAGGTGCTCATCACGTCCGGGCGGTCGAGGTAATAGGTGATCTTGCGAAAGCCTTCGGCCTCGCACTGGGTGCAGAACATGCTGCCTGACTTGTACAGGCCTTCCAGCGCGGTGTTGGTTTCCGGGTGAATCTTGACCGTGGTGTCGAGGGTGAACGCCTCACCCGTTGGCTGCACGGTCAAGTGGCTGTCAGTCAACTGGTAGTCAGCGGCGGTCAGTTCCTGATCGGCCAGGTTCACGCTCAGCAGTTCCAGCAGTTGCCCGTCCAGCACCAGCGGCGGCAAGCCGGCGCCCCGCTCGGGGTTGCGGCGCATCACCAGTTGCGCGTGGACCAGGCTGTGGTCCTCGAACAACTCGAAGGTCAGGTGCGTCTCGTCGATCAGGTAGTCCGGCGCCTGATAGTCCTTCAGGTAAATCATCTTCGGTTGTTCGGTGCGCATGCTGGCAATCCTTCTACTGATGCACGGCGAGCTGGTAGGCCGTGTATTTACGAATATTGATAACGCCGGTATCGAAGATCAGGTATTGGCCCTTGATCCCCAGCAGCGTACCTTCGGCAATCGGGTTCTTGTCCAGGTTGAAACTGACGATCTTGGTCGGATACTGCTCGACCGGGTAGCGAATAGTGATCGGCTCTACGTCGGCAATGGTTTGGATGGCCTGCAGGCCAAAGCGTTCCTGCAACGTCACCAAGCCTTCGGCGCAGCTGGCGAACAACTCATCGCGCACTTGCTTGAGGTCGACGGTCTGCGCATCGCCCTTGAGCAGCGCACGCCAGTTGGTCTTGTCGGCCACCTGACTGCGGAACAGGTCTTCGACGAAACCCGATTGCTGACGCGTGGCCACGCGCATGATCGGCAGCGCCTGGCTGGCCCCCTGGTCGAGCCAGCGGGTGGGCAACTGGGTCGCGCGGGTGATGCCGACCTTGATCCCCGACGAATTGGCCAGGTACACCACGTGGTCGGTCATGCAGAAGGTTTCGCCCCACAGCGGATCACGGCAGGTGCCGGCGTCGTAATGACAGCGCTCCGGGCTCATGATGCAGAGGTCACACTGGGCCAGCCTGGTCATGCACGGGTAGCAATAGCCCTGGCTGAAACTGGTCTTGGTCTTGCGCCCGCAATGGCTGCAATGGATGGCGCCGAGGAACTCCAGGCGAATGTGGGTGCCGATCAACGGGTTGACCGGCACCTCGGTCTCGCCCAGGCGAAACCTGTACTGAACGGTCGGCTCACCGAGTTGCGCCGACATTTTGCTGACGGCACCGCGACCAATTTCAATCAATGGATCGCATCCGACTTGAACAGAATATTGGGCACCGTCTCGGACTTGGACGCGCATTCCTGAGGGCCCATGTAACCGGTGCGCTGGTCTTCGGGCAGGTTCTGGATCTCCCAGGCGATCATCGCCTGCAGCGACAGTTCGCGCTGCTCGGCGGTGAGCTTGCGCCCATCGGACCATTTGCCGATTTCCACGGCAAGCTTGAGGCTCTCGTAGATATCCGGGGTGATGTTTTCGATCATTTCAGCAAAAGAGGACATGGGACTCTTCCTTATCAAATAGACGCTTTGCGGCGGTTGTAGAGGCCACCCAGCAAACCGGTGAGGCAACCGATGACCAGCCCGCCCACATGGGCCGCGTTGGCGATTTCGCCGAAGCCGATCATCGAGACCAGGCCCGACAGGCACAGCACCAGCCATATCAGCATCATCGCCAGCACGCCACGGGGCAGGCGATACGCCGGGTTGGGCGAGAGCAGTTGAAAGATCCAGCAATGCCCGAGCAGGCCATACAGCACGCCGGACAAGCCACCGAACAGGCCGGGGCCGCCGTACGCGTATTGGGCGTAGTTGGAAACGAAGCTGAACAACAGGGTCAGGCCCAGCAGGTTGATGCTGCCCTGACGCACTTCGATGCGCCGCCCCAGCTCCCAATACCACATGCCGTTCATGGCCAGATGCAGGATGCCGAAGTGAATCAGCATCGGCGTGACCAGCCGCCACCACTGCCCCTCGGCCAGCATCTGGGCGAACGGGGTGAACTGGATGTACTCGCCCATGACCCGAAACGGCAGGAAGGTCAGCCAACCGACAGCTTGCAGATTTTCACCGAGCAAAGTCACCGCGCCAACGATCAGGCTCGCCAGCAGCACCAGCGCGGTGACCGGGCTGTGGCGCACTTGCTGCACAAAGCCTGGACGCGCGGTCGGCGCCTGCTCGGGAATATCCAGTTGCTGGTCCGGGTCACCGGCGGGAAAGCGCTGATACAGCACGCGAACGTCGTCGCTGATGCTCTCGGGCGCCCACAACACCTGCTCGCCAGCCTCTTCACTGACGTGATGGGGCACTTGCATGCGTTGCAGCAGCTTGACGAAACCACCCAGGTCGACGCTCAAGGGCAAGCGCAATACAGCCACGGTACTCATTCAATGACCTCCGGCCGCTCAACATCAACCCATACGAATTTAGCCGGATCCAGTTGGGTTTCCTGGTCCAGACGGTACGCCACTAGCTTGCCGTACAACACCGCGCTGTAGTCCAGGCAGGCCAGGTTCGGGCGGATGGGGGCCGGTTTGCCGCTGCGCCAGTAATGGCCGACGAACAGCAAGGGTTCATCGACGCCATAGCGCAGCAGTGAGTTTTTTTCGCTCGAGGACAGCGGCGTGCGCGCCACCGGCTCGGGCAGTGCGTCCGGCTGGAAGACCACGTCGCCGTAGGTCTTGGGGTCGTCCTCCCAGAACTTGGTGCGAAAGAACGAGCGGGTCAGGCCGTCACCGCCGGTCAGCGTGAGGCCGTGGGGCAGGCGCATGTCGGTGCCGCGCAGCAGGCGGTCGAAGGCGTTGCAGGCAAAACTGCCGGGCACGGCGGCGGCCTGCAGAAATGCCCGGTCGATGCAGCCGTCGGGGAAGCGGGCGCGCAGTGGCTGGATGAAACTTTCATCCCAGCACGCGTGCACCACGCGAAAACGCCCGGCGTCGACGAACAGCGGCATCTCGTAGAACCAGCCCAGAAAATCCTGCCAGTCACCCGGGTGCTGCTCGAACTGCGTCAGGGTTTCGTGGATCAGCCGCGCATGCCGGGGGTTGTGCTCGCGCACGAACTGCTTGCCACTGCCCGGCGGCGCCGGTGTGGTCCAGCCCAGCGCGTTGAACTCATGGTTGCCCATGATGCACAGCGCCTGACCGGTCACCGCCATGTCGTGGACGATATGCAGCGCCTCGCGAATGCGCGGGCCACGGTCGATGATATCGCCGAGGAACACCGCCATGCGCGACGCGTGGCGCCAGGTGCCGCCCTGTTTGTGGTAACCCAGGCGATCGAGCAAGTGCTCAAGGGTATGAGCGCAACCGTGCACGTCACCAATCAGGTCGTAGCTACGCGCGGGATCGAGCATCAGTCGCCTCCACCCCCCAAGCGGCTGCCCCAGCCCAGCTTGGTGCGGCACACTTCATAGTAGTTGTGGTCCAGCGGGTGAATCAGGCGCAGCTTCTGCGCCTTCTTGCTCACGGTGATGGTGTCACCGGGCGCGCAGGTGAAATGGTTCTGCCCGTCGCAGGAGACTTGCGGGTAGATCTGCATGTCTTTGGACACCACGATTTTCAGCTCGCTGTTGCCGTCGACCACAATCGGCCGACTGGACAACATATGGGGGTACATCGGCACGATCACAATGGCATCGAGCTTGGGATGCATGATCGGGCCACCGGCCGACAGTGCGTAGGCGGTGGAGCCGGTCGGCGTGGCGACAATCAGGCCGTCGGCCTTCTGGCTACACACGAACTGGCCGTCGATATACAGCTCGAACTCGATCATCCGCGTGGATTTACCAGGGTGCAGCACCACATCGTTGAGCGCATCGCCCTGGCCAATGGCCTCGCCGTGGCGGCGCACTTCGGCCTGCAGCAGGAAGCGGTTTTCCACCAGATAATGGCCGTCGAGCACCTTGGCCACTTCGACTTCCAGCTCATCGGGACGGATATCGGTGAGAAACCCCAGGCTGCCGCGGTTGATCCCCAGCACTGGCACGTTATGCCGCGCCAGAGCACGTGCGGCGCCCAGCAGGCTGCCATCGCCGCCGACCACAATCACCATGTCACACACTTCACCGAGCATCTTGCGCGAGGACGTCTGCAGGCCGTGGCCGGGGAGAATCTCGGCGATGGTGTCTTCGAGGATCACGTGCAGGTGGCGTTCGAGCAGGAATTTTTTCAGCCGGCGGACGGTGTCCAGCACCTGGGTACTGCCCAGGCGACCGATAATGCCGATATTGCGAAATTGCTCCATGGGGCTCCTGCGGGTTCCGGGTGCGGCGAAAAACCACGATTATGGGTGAAAGGCCGCGTCAGGCAAAACCCTTTGTCAGCGCAAAGCCTTGATGACAATGGTTCTCACGCACCTGCGCCCTTCTTAAAAGGCTATGCTCGGAGCATGACTGTGTTCCCCGACCTGCTCACCTTGCCCCGCCAATTGCGTCACCCTGAGGTGCGTGACCTCGCGTGGGTGATCCTGGCGCCACCAATGCTCGCGCAAACGCCGTGGCCGCAACGCCACCCGCTGGCCGGCAGCGACTGGGTGCAGGCGCCCTGCCGGCTGGAGCACTGGCTGCGCCAGTTGGACGAGGACAGCCGCGCCTTGCAGCACTGGCTCAGCCTGGCACGCACGCGGCGCCTGGGCCTGTATTACGAGCGCCTGTGGCAATTTGCCGTGCAGCACGCACCGGGCGTGCAGTTGCTGGCCGCCAACCTGCCGATTCGCCGGGCCGGGCATACGCTGGGCGAGCTGGACATGCTGCTGCGCGACCGCGATGGCGTGCACCACCTGGAACTGGCGATCAAGCTGTACCTCGGGCCGCAGGCCGGTGATGGCCAGGCCACCGAGCAATGGCTGGGCCCCGGCTGCCATGACCGGCTCGACCGCAAGCTGGCGCACCTGGCCGAGCATCAACTGCCGATCTCCGCCCGCCCGGAAAGCCGCGAGGTGCTGGCCGCGCTGGATGTTCACCAGTTCGACGCGCACCTGTGGCTCGGTGGTTACCTGCTGTATCCGTGGCCGGGTCTGGCCGAATCGCCGCTGGGCGCCCATCCGCAGCATTTGCGCGGCAGTTGGTTGCACCAGCGTGACTGGCAGGACTTTGTCGCCACGCGCCCGCCGGGCCGCTGGCAACCGCTGCCCCGTCACGCCTGGCTGGCGCCGGCGCATTACCCGGCCGATGAGGTGTGGAGCGAGGCGCAAATGCACGCGTGGCTGACGGCGCTGGACCCGATGGCGCCGGCGCAACTGCTGGTGCGGCTGGTGCAGCAGGGTGAAGACTGGGAGGAAGCCGAACGCCTGTTCCTGGTCGCCGACCTGTGGCCGAATGTGCCGGGCAATCCCTAAGCCGGCTGCGGCTTGACCTTCAAATGCCGCGCGTACCAGGGCCGCCGGGGCACCCGCTTGAACAGGCCCTGCAAGCCCTCGTCTTCTGCACTGAAGGTGATGCGCAGCGCCAGCTTCATGGTCTCCGGGTCCATTTCCATCGACTTGCCCCTTTGCAACCCCGGCGTGGTGCTGCAGCCGTGGGTGTCCGGGCCCAGCCACGGATCGCCCACTTCCACCCAGCGCCCCGGAGCAAACCAGGCCACGCCATTGACCTGCATGCGGCTGACTTCGCCCGGATTGAAACGCTCGTGGGCGCGGAACCAGTCTTCAATGCGATCATCGATCCAACCGTGAAAATGCCAGAACACGGGATTTACATGGGATGAAAACGGATCCCCGAGAAAATCGTTTTGCGCCACATACCAGCGCGCGGCGAAGTCCGAAGGGTCGCGGGCGAATGGCACCGGCGCGCCATTGGAGGGGTCGCGCGGCACCGAGGCCCAGCGCATGTGCAGCCAATCGTGCAGACCCAGCTCCATTTCCGAGCCCAACTGACCGAGGGTCAAGCGCGCCAGGTAGCGCGGGTCGCGGTATTGGGATTCCCACACCTGGAAGTTGCTGTGGTAGGTCTCGGCGGCTTTGATATCACTGACCCACTGGGTGTAGTCGCTGTCGTCCGGCGCCGACCAGGTGGGCGGCAGGGAGAAGCCATCGTGGTTGTCGAAGTAACGCAAAAAGCCCAGGCGATCGCGCTCCAGCGCCGGCTGGGGTGCGGGAAAGTGCGGCCATGACGGCAGGTCCTGCATGGAGCGTGCGGTGCCGAGCATGTGGCGGTGCATGAAGAAGAAATCAATGCCCGAGCCGTTGCGGTCCTTGCGCTTGCCCCGGGCATCACGCTCCTGCCCGCGCGGGCCGGGTTGCCAGCCAATGCCGCGCAGGGCGTCGCGTTTTTCTTCGGAGAGCTTGTGCCACTGGTCGCGGGTGGCGTGCCAGAGCTGGTGAAACAGGCGGTGTTCGGGGGCGATCAACCAGGCCAGCAGGGTCGGGTTGAGTCCGATGCGCTGGCGGGCTTCGGGAAACCGCTGTTTATGGGCGATGAAGCGGTTGTCGCGCTCGGTCAGCGCCAGAGGACGGTCGAGGTCGAGGATCTGCCCGCTGAGGGTGCTGCTGCCGGCGTTGGCGAAGTCGGCCCAGACCTCGTCGAGGGTCATTTTGAATTCATAGGCGGGCGCGCCACCGGCCGAGTCACGGTCGATCAGCCGCCAGTAGAGCAACGTGCCTTCACCCGTCAGGTCGCCCAGTACGCGGTAGCGCGGTTCGCCCTCGGCACGCAGGTTGGCGGAGGTGTCCAGGTAGCCGCGCAGGCCACGGCCACGCGGCGCGATATCCAGCAGCAGCTCGAGGCCGTGCAGCGGCAGGCCCTTGAGCCCGGCATCCTGGCCTGCCAGGCGCAGGCTCCACACACCGCGCAACGTATTGGCCAGGTGCTGCCCGGCGGTATCGGCCAACGCCACCGTGGCTTCGCCGGGGGTGATGGGCAATTCTTCTTCCCGCGTCAGCTCGCGATGGGCGTAAAAGGCCGCCGGCACAGCCGCACCGGTCAGCGCCAGGCCTGCGATGAACCCACGTCGAGAGATCGTCATTGTCTACCTTAGGAAACGGCTTAATCAGAGCTAGAACGTTTGCAGCCCGGCGAAATTTACCGCCCCGCCCTGCCCGCCTAAATTTCCGCTGTCATGGCTCGTCCTTCCCAGATAGCAAAGGCCTCAACTGACTGAGATGGCAATGACAAAACCACGTTCGAAAAAGGCGCTGTATCTTGGCTTGCCGCTGGCCCTGGCCATTGGCGCCGGGGCCGGGTTTCTGGTCTGGGATCACTGGTTCAAGGGCAATGCCGGCTACCCGCTGGAGGTGATCAGGCAGGCCAACGACATGCAGGACCGCCTGTTGTCGTTCGACAGCCACATCACCGTGCCCATGGATTTCGGCACCGCCGGCAATGAGGCCGACAAGGATGGCAGCGGCCAGTTCGACCTGGCCAAGGCGGCCCGCGGACGTCTCTCCGGCGCGGCGCTGACGGTTTTCGGCTGGCCGGAAATCTGGAACGGCGACAACGCGCCGCACAGGCCCACCGACGGTTTTGTCGAAGAGGCCCGCCACGAGCAGGAGGTGCGCTACCAAATCATCACCGGCATGGTGCGCGACTTTCCCAATCAGGTCGGCATCGCCTACACCCCGGATGATTTCCGGCGCCTACACGGCGAGGGCAAATTCGCGATCTTCATCAGCATGCTCAACGCCTACCCGCTGGGAGATGACCTGAACCAACTGGACCTGTGGGCCGCGCGCGGCATGCGCATGTTCGGCTTCAGCTATATCGGCAACAACGCGTGGTCGGACTCGTCGCGCCCGCTGCCGTTTTTCAATGACTCCACCGACGCTCTGGGCGGGCTGTCGCCGATCGGCCAGCAAGCGGTGCAGCGCCTGAACGACCTGGGGGTGATCATCGATGTGTCGCAGATGTCGACCCAGGCGCTGGAGCAGGTCGCGCAATTGAGCCGCACGCCGATGGTGGCCTCGCACTCGGCGCCGCGCGCGTCAGTGGACATCCCGCGCAACCTCAGCGACAAAGAGCTGCAACTGATCAAACAAAGCGGCGGCGTGGTGCAGGTGGTGGGTTTCCCCGCCTACCTACGCCCGCTGAGCCAGCCCACCCAGGACAAACTCAACGTCCTGCGCGCGCGCTTCGACCTGCCACCCCTGCCCAACCTGGCCATGGCGCTGATGCCGGGCGACGCCATCATCGCCGCCTGGCCCGAGCAGAAGTTCGGCCAGTACGCCCAGGGGCTGTACGGCATCCTCGAAGAAGAACCCAAGGCCAGCCTCAAGGACTGGGGGGATGCCGTCGACTACACCGTGCGCAAGATCGGCATCGATCACGTGGGGATTGCGTCGGACTTCAACGACGGCGGCGGTATCGAGGGCTGGAACCATGTGGGCGAGGTCCGCAACGTCACCGCCGAGCTGATCCAGCGCGGCTATTCCGAAGCCGATATCGCCAAGCTGTGGGGAGGCAACTTCCTGCGGGTGTGGGACCAGGTGCAAAAAGCCGCCAAGCCGTTGGCCAACCGTTAACCCACCACGAAGCAAGCCCATGACCGACCGCCGCACCTTTCTCAAGCAGGCTGGCCTGCTCGCTGCCAGCCTGCCCCTGGGCGCTTCGCTGATGCCGCCGGCGCTGGCCGCCACGGCAACCGATCCCTGGACGGGGTTGAAGCAGTTGTTCAATCAGGACCCGAGCTACCTGCACTTCTCCAACTTTCTGGTGACCTCGCACCCCAGGCCGGTGCGCGACGCCATCGAGCGCTATCGCCTGCAGATCGACCGCAACCCCGGCCTGGCAATGGACTGGGATCTGCAGGAAACGTGGAAGCGTGAAGGCCAGGTACGCGACTGGGCCGGCCGCTATTTAAAGGCCACGCCGGCGCAGATCGCCCTCACCGGCAGCACCTCCGAAGGCCTGGCGATGATCTATGGCGGCATCAAGGTGCGGCCGGACCAGGAAATCCTCACCACCGTCCATGAGCATTACGCCACCCAGAGCGTGCTGGATTTTCGCACGCTCAAGGAGGGCACGCAGGTGCGCCGCATCGAGCTGTTCAAGCGCGCCAGCCAGGTATCGGTGGATGAAGTGCTTGGCAATATCCACCGGGCCATTCGCCCCAACACCCGCGTGCTCGGCATGACCTGGGTGCAGTCCGGCAGCGGCGTGAAGCTGCCCATCGGTGAAATCGGCACGCTGGTGAACGAGCACAACCGCAACCGCGACGATCAGGACCGGATACTTTACGTGGTCGACGGCGTGCATGGTTTCGGCGTCGAGAACCTCGACTTTCCCGACATGCACTGCGATTTCTTCATCGCCGGCACCCACAAGTGGATGTTCGGCCCGCGCGGCACCGGCCTGGTCTGCGCGCGCGACAGCGAGAACAACTACGTCACGCCCATGGTGGCGACCTTCTCCGAAGACACCAATTTCGCCACCCGCATGACGCCCGGTGGCTATCACGCCTTCGAGCATCGCTGGGCGGCGGATGAAGCCTTCAAGCTGCATCTGCAACTGGGCAAGGCGCAGGTGCAGGCGCGTATTCATGAACTCAACACCGAGCTGAAAACCCGCCTGCTTGCCCATCCGCGGATCGAGCTGGTGACGCCAGGCAGCCCGGCGCTGTCGGCCGGTTTCACCTTCTTCCGGGTCAAGGGCCAGGACAGCGACGCGGTGGCGGCGTACCTGATGAAAAACCGTGTGGTGGTCGATGCGGTGGAGCGGGATGCCGGCCCAGTGGTGCGCACGTCTCCCGGCCTGCTCAACTCCACCGATGAAATCCAGCGTTTCATGCGCCTGCTGAGTCAGCGGGTGTGATGCCCTTTTCCCTTTGAACGAGATGCCCACATGACTCCATTCCGACTCAAACCCCTGACGGCACTGGCGTTGACCGCCGCGTGCGGCGCGCTGTTGCCCAGCCTGGCCTGGGCCGATGCGCCGCAACCGGGCAAAGTGTTCAAGGACTGCAAGGACTGCCCGGAAATGGTGGTACTGCCGGCCGGCACCTTCACCATGGGCACCCCGGACGATGAAGTCGGCCGCGAGCCCGACGAGGGCCCGATGCATGAAGTGACGTTTGCCAAACCCTTCGCCATGAGCCGCTTTCAGGTGACCGCCGGCGAATGGGACAGCTACGTGCGCCAGAGCGGTGTGAAGATCGCCGACGGCGATACCCGCCCCGGCCGCGAATGCATCGCCAGCAAACCGCGCTACCCCCAGGGCCCGCGTCAGCCGGCGGTGTGCATGGACATGGACGACATCAGGCAGTACGTGAGCTGGCTGTCGAAAAAAACCGGCCAGCGTTACCACCTGGTCAGCGAGTCGCAACGCGAATACGCCGCCCGCGCCGGTTCCACCGGCCCCTTCCCCTTCCCGTTCGACGAAGGCAAGGGCTATAGCATCGCCAGGCACGCCAACACCTATGGCCCGGCGGATGGCTACAGCTATTCGTCGCCGGTGGGCAGCTACCCGCCGAACGCGTTTGGCATGTATGACATGCATGGCAATGTGTATGAGCGGGTTGCCGATTGCGAACATCCCAACTATATCGGCGCGCCCACCGATGGCAGCGCGTGGGTAGAGCCGAACTGTGAGGGGTATCAGATCAGGGGCAATGACTGGGGCGAGGCACCGGTATTTTCGCGGTCGGGCAATCGGAACAATATCTACCCGCAGACGCGGGGGGACTGGATTGGGTTCAGGGTTGTGCGGGAGCTTTGATCCATAAAGATCCAACTGTGGGGGCAACTGACTTGATGCCCCTAATCCAGGCATCTTTTTCAAAGGCTGCCCCCTCTCTGTGGCGAGCGGGCTTGCCCCGCGTTGGGCTGCGCAGCAGCCCCAAAACCATGCGCTGTGCAGTGTCAGGTGCACCGCGCCTGCCTTGATTGGGGGCGCTTCGCACCCCAACGCGGGGCAAGCCCGCGCGCCACAGAGCGCTCAGTTTGCTGCGCTCTTGCTTTCAATCCGCCCGCTGAGCGAGCAACGCCAATCCCTCACGCAACGCCGGAAATAAACTGTTATTAAAGTTGTTCCACCGCAACTCAAGAATAGTGTCGTCAGGCGAAATCTGCGTCTTGAGCACGTCATGCAACACTTCTCCCGAATCGATCCCGTTGTCCACGTAATGAAACGACGCCCCGGTGAGATAAAGCGGTTCACACGGCCTGGTTTCCCGGGTAGCCCAATCCACCACTGCCTCCCCACGCGCCCCATACAACGCATTCCACGTCGCATAGGCGCCGCGACGCTCATACGGCGATTCACCACGGGTGATGCCCGGATGAATATTCATGATCCGCCGCGCAAACGGCGCGCCCGGACGCACCAGTTCATCGAGGATCACCAGCAGGCCATCGAGCACCACGATATCGGCCTTCAACTCCACCAGCGTGTCATGCAGGCGGCGCTCGAAGTCCTGCTTGCCGGCGATGTGCTCGGCGCTGCCCCGGGGTAAACGGCGGTAGGTGGATGGCACGCTCAGCAGCAAGTCATTGACCCGCTTGCCCTGCACCCGCAGGTCCGCCGGGTACAACCACTGGCGGCCCGGCTCGCAGGCAAAGCCGTAATCGGCAACCAGTGCCTGATCCCGCTGGTTGTGCTGGTCATCGTCATACACCACGCCCACCAGGTCATAGGCCTGGCCCAGTGGTGTGTCGTTGAGCGCCCCCACCAGAAACTCCAGCACCGACGTCATGTAGCGCTCGTGGTCCTTGTAGGCCACCGGCTGCCCGGCCTTGTCGGCGGCGGCATTGCGCAGGGACCACACATACACCAGGTTTTTCTTTGTCATGTTTTTGCTCTCGCTGAAGGAACCGCGCACGGCGTCGCTACGCGTGCGCCTGCAGAACAAGAACGAACCAGCCTGCGGGCAATTTATCCGCCGTCGCCCAACGCCTGGCACACCGGCCTAAATAGTCGCCCCGGCGCTTCGTTTGTCATGGGTAAGGGTCTGTGTGCCCAGCCCCCTCTTTTTTGACTTTCCGGGAAGTATTTATGACCGATGCCAAACGCGGCGCCTTCAACGGCCTGCTCGCACTGATCAGGCCCTTTCGCACCATCGTGACGGTGTCCGTTGCGCTGGGCATGGTCGGCGGCCTCGCCATCACCCTGTTGCTGGCCACCATCAACAACGCCCTGCATTCGGCGGACGGCATGACCCAGGGCGTGGTCATGACCTTTGCCGCGCTGTGCGTGGTGGCACTGGTCAGCTCGATCATTTCCGACATCGGCACCAACTACGTGGGGCAACGCATCATTGCGGCGCTGCGCAAGGACCTGGGCGAGAAAGTCCTGTCAGCGCCCATCGGCCAGATCGAGCGCTATCGCTCCCATCGCCTGATCCCGGTGCTGACCCATGACGTCGACACCATCAGCGATTTCTCCTTTGCGTTTACCCCGCTGGCCATCGCCGCCACGGTCACGCTCGGCTGCCTGGGCTACCTGGCGTACCTGTCGGTGCCGATGTTCCTGATGATGGTGGTGGCGATCATCATCGGCAGCACCGTGCAATTCATTGCCGGCGGCAAGGGCATCCAGGGCTTCGACCTGGCTCGCGGGCATGAGGATGAGCTGCAGCGTTACTACAACGCCATTGCCTCCGGCGCCAAGGAACTGCGCATGCACCGTCCACGGCGCTTTCGCATGAACACCCACCGCATCCAGGAAACCGCCGACCTGATCAGCGATATCCAGGTGCGGTCGGTGAATATCTACATTCTCGCCAAGACCTTCGGTTCGATGCTGTTCTTTGTGGTCATCGGCCTGGCCCTGGCGATGCAGGCGTACCGGCCCAACCCGGACCCGACCGTGATCACCGGCTTTGTACTCGTGCTGCTGTACATGAAAGGCCCGCTGGAACACCTGTTGGGCTACCTGCCGGTGGTGGGCAAGGCGAAGATTGCCTTCGGCCGTATCAGCGAGCTGTCGGAGCGCTTCTCGTCGCCGGAACCGCACCTGTTGATGGACGACAGCGAAGCACCGAAACCTGTGGTCAACAGCCTCGAACTCAAGGGCGTGAGCTACAGCCCGCCGGCGGTCGAAGGCAGCGAGCCGTTCCACCTGGGCCCGATCAACCTGAGCATCAAGCAAGGCGACATCGTGTTCATCGTCGGCGAAAACGGCAGCGGCAAGACCACCCTGATCAAGCTGCTGCTGGGTCTGTACCCGCCCCAGGCCGGCGAAATCCGCCTCAACGGCGAAGCGGTGACCGCCGCCGAACGCGACGACTATCGCCAGTTGTTCACCACGGTGTTCTCCGACTACTACCTGTTTGACGACCTGGTGCAAGGCAGCGCCGCGCAGTCACTGGACAGCGCCAGCAAGTACCTGGAACGCCTGGAGATCGCACACAAGGTCAGCGTCAAGGACGGCGTGTTCAGCACCACCGACCTCTCCACCGGGCAGCGCAAACGCCTGGCGCTGGTAAACGCCTGGCTCGAAGAACGCCCGGTGCTGGTGTTCGACGAATGGGCCGCCGACCAGGACCCGGCCTTTCGCCGCATCTTCTACACCGAGCTGCTGCCGGACCTCAAACGCCTGGGCAAAACCATCATCGTGATCAGCCACGACGACCGCTATTTCGACATCGCCGACCAGTTGGTGCGCCTGCGCGCCGGCCAGGTGGTGCATGAGATGGCACTGGCGTGAAATTTATTTTCCGGTTTCCCCAAGTAGGAACGTCTCACTAGTGGTAATGAGAATTGACCTCAACAAACACTTAGAATTGCCCACTTAAAAACATAGAAGAGAAAACATCCATGCCAGCACGACTCGGTCTCAGCCCCCTGAGCAAAGCGCTATCCATGCGCCGGGCCCTGAACATCAACCTTCTTCCGAGTGCCCTTGTGCTTGCGGTGTCGCTGCCGATTGCGGGCTATGTACAGGCCCAGGAGATCGAGTTGAATATTCCCGCACAGCCGCTGGGGAGCGCGCTGCAGGAATTCGGCCGGCAGACCAATGTGCAGGTGTTGTATAGCCCGGGGGATGTGCAGGGCAAGAACAGTAATGCGGTCAAAGGCAAGCTGGACCCGCAACTGGCAATCGGCACCCTGCTGGCAGGCACCGCGACCACCCACAGCCTCAGCGGCAACTCGCTGACCGTCACCGCCGCGGGGGCGGCGACCGGTCTGGAGCTGAGCCCCACCCAGGTCACCGGCAACATGCTCGGCAACGTCACCGAAAACACCGGGTCCTACACACCGGGTACTCTCGCGACCTCCACACGCCTGGTCCTGACGCCAAAGGAAACGCCGCAGTCGGTAACCGTCGTCACCCGTCAACACATGGACGATTTCGGCCTGAACAACGTGGATGACGTAATGCGCCACACGCCGGGCATTACGGTTTCCGCCTTCGATACCGAGCGCAGCAACTACTACGCCCGGGGTTTCTCCATCAATAACTTCCAGTACGACGGGATCCCGTCCACCTCGCGCAACGTCGCCTACTCGGCAGGCAACACCCTGAGCGACATGGCGATCTACGACCGGGTCGAAGTGCTCAAGGGCGCCACCGGCCTGCTGACCGGCGCAGGTTCGCTGGGTGCAACCATCAACCTGGTGCGTAAAAAACCCACAGCCCAATTCCAGGGCCATGCCTCCCTGGGCGCCGGATCCTGGGACAACTACCGCAGCGAGCTGGACGTCAGCGGGCCGCTGACCGAAACCGGCAATGTGCGTGGACGCGCCGTCGCCGCCTACCAGGACAAGCACTCGTTCATGGACCGCTATGAGCGCAAGAGCCCGACCTACTACGGCATCATGGAGTTCGATCTGTCGCCCGATACCATGCTGACGGTGGGCGGCGATTATCAGGACAGCCTGCCCAAAGGCTCTTCGTGGTCCGGCAGCTTCCCGCTGATCGACGCCCAGGGCAATCGCAACAACGTGAAGCGCTCGTTCAACAACGCCGCCGACTGGAGCAGTTGGGAGCAGTACACCCGCACCGCCTTCGCCATGGTCGAGCACGACCTCGGTGGCGGCTGGGTCACCAAGCTGCAACTGGACCACAAGATCAACGGTTACCACGCGCTGATGGGTTCGATTCAGGGCGACACTCCGGCTCTGGACGGCACCTCGCAGCTCACCTCGGGCAAATACACCGGTGAAACCGTCAGTGACTCGGGCGACCTGTATGTAAGCGGTCCCTTCAGCCTGGGTGGCCGCGAGCATGAGCTGGTATTCGGTGGCTCCATCAGCGCCTCGGAGTGGAAGGGCAACGGTTACTGGAACCTTGCGCCCAATCTGGTCGACTTCAACAACTGGCACGGTAACGCCCGCGAACCGGACTGGGGTCAGTCGCAATCGAAAATCGACGACACCGTACGCCAGACCGGCATGTACATGACCACCCGCCTGAACCTCGCCGACGACCTCAAACTGTTGCTTGGCGGCCGCGTGGTCAACTACACAGTGACCGGCAATAACCCGACCTACCGGGAGTCGGGACGTTTTGTGCCTTACGTCGGCGCGGTATACGACCTGAACGATACCTACTCGGTCTATGCCAGCTATACCGATATTTTCATGCCGCAGGAAAGCTACAACCGCGACAGGAACGACAAACTGCTTGAGCCGGACGAAGGCCAGAACTGGGAACTGGGCATCAAGGCAGACTTCCTGGATGGCCGTGTGAACGCCAGCGCCGCCTACTTCGAGATCCATGAAGACAACCGTTCCGTGTCGGACGACGACTACAACAACTTGAAGCCTACGCCGTCGAACTATGCGTTCAAGGGCACTCAGGCCGTGACCAAGGGTTACGAGCTGGAAATGTCCGGCGAAATCGCTCCGGGCTGGCAACTCCAGGGCGGTTACACCCACAAGATCGTGCGTGACGACAAGGACGTGAAAATTTCCACGTTCGAACCGGAAGATCAGGTCAGTCTCTACACCACCTACAAGCTCAAGGGCAATCTGGACAAGTTGACCGTCGGCGGTGGCGCCCGCTGGCAGAGCGTTGGCTGGCAGGACATCTACAACAGCCCCCGTGGCGGCTACGAGGAATTCTCTCAGAAGGCCTACTGGCTGGTGGACGCGATGGCGCGTTATCAATTCACCAAAAACGTGTCGGCTACGCTGAACATCAACAACGTCTTCGACAAGTCCTACTACACCAACATCGGCTTCTATAACTCCGCCGCTTATGGCGAACCCCGCAACTTCATGCTCAGCACGCGCTGGGACTTCTAAGGCGTCTGAATCCCCGGACAAGGGGTTGAATTAAAACGCCCCGAGCCTTCAAGGCCCGGGGCGTTTTTGTGTGTGCCGCCACGCCCCATCCACGACCTGGCGCTGTCACGCAGCAAACTGGAGCCTCTGTGGCGAGCGGGCTTGCCCCGCGTTGGGGTGCGAAGCCCAACGCAGGACAAGCCTGCTCACCACAGGGAATCTGCGCTTAACTGGACGGAGTCAGGCCCCCCTGCAACATCAGGCCATCGCGGCGGCGAAGCTGCGAACGAACTCGGCGTTATCGATCAACCGATCATGGCTGGTCTCGATCAGCACCGAGCGTTCTATCGCTGATTGCCCGGTGACGTCCAGCATGCTTGCCTCAATCAACTGGCGATGCACCCCGGTACGGCTCAAGGCCGCCCACCAGCAACTGATCGGTGCCTTGATTGCCTTGAAGTCGGCATCGTGCAGGCGCTGGCCGAGAATGCGGTCAACGTCCCAGGAAATCTGCGCCTCGTGCCCACTGAGCAACTCATCCTTGAGTTCACGGAAGCGCTCACCCAGGGTCTGCTCTGCCCAGCGGCTGAATTCGGCCCACTGCTCGCCTTCCTCGGCGCCTGCCCGTTGCAGTGCTGACCATTGGGCATGAATGTGCCGCGATGACTCGGGAAACATCACCTCCAGCAACTCCACGCGCCGATCATTCGCAGAAAATTCCCGCTCGTCGACCATGACCGCTGTCTCCCAGAACGGCTTGACCCACTGCGGCGGCGAGGCGTCGATCCAACCGACACAGTCCACTTGCCGTCCCGCCTGCTCCAGGCCATAGGCAACCTCCATCGCCAGGTTGCCCCCCAGGGACCAACCGGCCAGGCGGAATGGGCCCTCGGGCTGGGCCTTCAACAATTGCGCCGTGTAATCCTCAACCATCACCGCCCAGGCAGGCACCTCGCTGCCCTCCTCGGCCAAGGCACGACACATCACCCCCATCACCGGCCGTTGCTCACGCAAGGCAAGGGCAATCGCCTTGTAGCAATGCACCGAACCGTAGCTGGGATGGAACAGGTACAGCGGTGTACCCTGAGTCTGGCTGTTGAGCCTCACGATCAACGACCGCCCGGCACTTCCCTCAAGGCATGCCGCCTGCCCTGCGACCGTCGGGTTGAGCATCAACTGACTCACCGACAACTCCACGCCGAGCGCCTTGCGAATGCGCTCCTTGAGCATCAACACCAACAACGAATGACCGCCCGACTCAAAGAAATTGTCTTCGATGCCGACCTGCTCAACCTCCAGAACCTCGCGCCACAGCGCCGCCAGCGTTTGCTCAAGCGGATTGCGCGCCGCCACGAAACGTCGCTCATGCACACTGGCGTCCGGCGCAGGCAAGGCCTTGCGGTCCAGCTTGCCATTGGGGCTCAGCGGCATCCGCTCCAGCAGCACCCATTGCGCAGGCACCATGTAGTCCGGCAGATGCGCCAGCAAGTGAGCGCCCAAGGCATCACGCCACGCTTGGGTCGAGTCCTGCAGCACCAGATAGCCCACCAGGTACTTTCCTTCATGGACCTGCACCGAAGCCTCGCGCACCTGTGGATGCTCGAGCAGGCGTGCTTCAATCTCACCCAGCTCGATGCGCAAACCGCGCAGTTTTACCTGATGGTCAAGACGCCCGATGTACTCGATCACGCCATCCATGCGCTGGCGCACCCGGTCGCCCGTACGGTACAACCGCTCGCCTGGCTGGAACGGGCATGGCACGAAGCGTTCGGCGGTAAGGCCAGGGCGCCGATGATAACTGCGCGCCAGCCCGACCCCGCCCAGGTATAACTCGCCGGCGACACCGGCGGCGACCGGCTGCAACTGCGCATCCAGCACATGCGTGCGCAGATTGGCGATTGGCCGGCCAATCGGCACGCTGTCGCGCTGCTCATCCACGCATGTCCAATGGGTCACATCGATGGCAGCCTCCGTCGGACCATACAGGTTGAACAGGCCGGCGTTCGGCAGTTTGGCGAACACCTGCTGCTGGGCGTCCACAGGCAACGCTTCGCCACTGCAGATGATGCGCTGCAAACCCTGGCAACGGGCGGCCTGCGGATCCTGGAGGAATGCCTGCAGCATCGAAGGCACGAAATGCAGGGTGGTCACCTGTTGCCGATTGATCAGCTCCACCAGGCGTGACGGGTCGCGATGATCGCCAGGGGCGGCGACCACCAGTCGAGCGCCGGTCATCAAGGGCCAGAAAAACTCCCATACCGAAACGTCGAAGCTGAACGGTGTCTTTTGCAGCACCGTATCGTCGGCGTCGAGCGCGTACGCCTGCTGCATCCACAGCAAACGGTTGGTCAGCGCGCAGTGGCGGTTGCCCGCGCCCTTCGGCTGGCCAGTGGAGCCAGAGGTGTAAATGACGTAGGCAAGGTTTTCAGCCTCCACGGCCACGTCAGGATTGGTTTCGGCATAACCGCTCAGCCAGCGATCACCCTGCTCCACCAGCAGGCAGTGCTCGGGATCACTGATCGGCAGGGCCTGCATCAGGTGCGCCTGGGTCAACAGCAGATGCACCTGGCTGTCCTCCAGCATGTAGGCCAGGCGGTCGCGCGGGTAGTCAGGGTCAAGCGGCACATAAGCGCCACCGGCCTTGAGCACGGCCAGAAGCGCCACCACCATTTCGATGGAACGCTCCATCGCCACACCCACCAGCACGTCCGGCCCGACACCCTGCTGTATCAGACGATGCGCCAGACGGTTGGCGCGAGCATTCATCTGCGCATAGCTCAGCGACGCTTCGGCAAACACCAAAGCCTGGGCATCCGGTGTACGGCTGACCTGCGCTTCGATCAACTGCTGCACGCTGTGCTGCAACGGATAATCCTGCGCCGTGTCGTTCCATTGTTCGATCATCACCCGCTCTTCCACGGACTCCAGCAGCGTCAACTGACTGACCCGCTGGTTTGGATCACCCAGCATGGCCTGCAACAGGTTCTGCCAATGACGCGCCATGCGCTTGGGCGTGGCGGCGTCGAACAGGTCGGTGGCGTAGGTCAGGGTCGCGCCCAGCCCATCGCCGGTTTCCTGGGTGTCGAGGCTCAGGTCGAATTGCGCGGTCTGTGTCCCCCAATCCAGCCCTTCAATGGTCAGGTCCGGCAGTTGCTGACCAGTGCTGGCCAGCCGCGCCTGGCTCTGGTGATTGAACATCACCTGGAACAGCGGGTTATGGCTCAGGCTGCGTTCAGGCTGCAGCGCCTCCACCAGTTGTTCGAACGGCAGGTCCTGATGGCTCTGCGCATCCAGCGCCCGGCGCTTGGCCTGCTGCAACAATTGGGTGACCGTCAGTTGGGCATCGATGTCGCCCTTGAGCACCTGCGTATTGACGAAAAAACCCACCAGACGCTCGGTCTCAACTCGATTTCGATTGGCGATCGGCACGCCGACACGAATGTCCTGTTGGCCGCTGTAACGGTGCAGCAAGCTCTGAAACGAGGCGAGCAAGACGATGAACAGCGTGACGTTTTCGCGCTGGGCCAGGGCCTTGAGCCCTGCCACCAACGCCGGGTCAAGGTTGATCTCCAGGCTGGCGCCACGGAAGCTCTGTACCGCGGGGCGCGGCCGATCAATCGGTAGCTCCAGAACTGGCTGTTCGCCACCCAGCAACGCCTGCCAGTAACCCAGTTGGCGATCACGCTCACCGGCGGCCATCCAGTCACGCTGCCACTGCGCATAGTCGGCGTACTGAATCGGCAACGCCGGCAGTTGCAGATCCTCGCCCTGGCAGTAAGCGGCGTATAACTGCACCAGCTCATCCACCATCACTTGCATCGACCAGCCATCGGACACGATGTGATGTTGCACCAGCACCAATACATGGTCGTCTTCGGCCAGGCGCAATAACGTCACGCGCAGCAACGGCCCCTGTTGCAGGTCGAACGGTCGCGCAATCTCGGCCTCGACCAGACGTTGCAAATCAGCTTCAGTGGCCCGCGCCTGCACAATGTCCACTGCGCCCACTTCACGCACCACTTGCACGGCACGGCCTGCGTCCTGATAAACCTGAGTGCGCAGGCTTTCATGCCGGGCCACCAGTGTTGCGAAGCTGCGCTGCAACGCCAGCGGGTCCAGCCAGCCACGCAGGCGCAATGTGCTGGGCAGGTGGTAGGCGGCACTGTGCGGGTCCAATTGCCAGAGGAACCATTGCCGTTCCTGGGCATACGAGAGCGCCAACGGCTGTTGACGGCTGACCGGCAGGATCGGCGGCGCGCTCGCCAACGATGCTTGCGGGTCGCTCAACGCCTCGACAAATCCCTGCAGGCGCGGTTGCTCAAACAGGGTTCTGAGGGGCACCTCTGTACACAGCAAATGACGCAGGCGCGAGATCACCTGCATCGCCAGCAGCGAGTGGCCACCGGACTCGAAGAAATGATCGGCCAGGCCGACTTGCTCCACGCCCAGCACCTCGGCCCAGATGGCCGCCACCTGCCGCTCCAGCTCACTCTGCGGCGCCACATACACCTGCTGCATCAGACTCACATCCGGCACGGGCAGGCCCTTGCGGTCGAGCTTGCCGTTGGGGGTCAGCGGCATGCGCTCGAGGAACATCAGGTGGGTGGGCACCATGTAGTCGGGCAAGCGGGTTTTCAGGGCGCTGCGCAAGGCTTCGCGCGCGCTCGATTGGGCGATGGCGTCCGTGAGCAGCGCCGTGTCCAGCGGTACCACGTACGCCACCAGTTGCTTGCCGGTCGGGCCTTCCTGGGCCACCACCACGGTTTCGCCGACACTGGGCTGCTCACGCAGACGCGCTTCGATTTCGCCCAGTTCGATACGGAAACCACGGATTTTAACCTGATGGTCAACCCGGCCCAGGTAGTCCACCACCCCGTCCGGGCGGCCCCGGGTCAGGTCGCCGCTGCGATAGACGCGACTGCCGGGCTGGCCGAACGGGTCCGGCACAAAGCGTTCGGCGGTGAGGGCCGGGCGCTCCAGGTAACCGCGCGCCACGCCCTCGCCGCCCAGGTACAACTCACCGGCCACGCCGATGGGTTGCAGGTTGAGTTGCGCGTCCAGCACGTAGCCGCTGCGGTTGCCCAGCAGCGTGCCGATGGGTGCGTACACGGCGCCGCACGGATCGCCCCGGCGCGCTTTCCACAGCAAGGGGGTGACCACGGTTTCGGTGGGGCCGTAACCGTTGAACAGGTAGGTGGGTTTCAGCGCGCGCCAGGCCAGGTCGTAACTGGCCTGGGCCACGGCATCGCCGCCGAAGCAGTAGACCCGCACGGCCGGTGGATTGCCGTCGCGTTCGGCATGCTCGGCCAGCTGTTGCAGGTACACCGGCGGGAACACCGCCATGGTCACGTTGTGGCGATGCATTTGCTGATAGGTGTATTCAGGCAACCACAGGCTGTCGTCACGGATCAGCACGCTGGCACCATTGATCAGCGGGTGCATCCAGCCCTCGTGGGAGCCGTCGAAGGCGAACGACATGAAGTGCAGTTCGCAGTCGGCCGGGCCGGTTTCATAGCGCTCGCCGGTGGCGATGATGTGCGCCACCAGCGGGCCGTGCGCCACCGCCACGCCCTTGGGCATGCCGGTGGAGCCGGAGGTGTAGATCACGTAGGCCAGGTTGTCGCCGTGCAGTGCGACATCCGGTGCGGTGAGGTTGTCGTCGGACCAGACGTGCAACTGGTCCACCGCCAGGGCTTGCAGCCCTTCGGGAATCGGCAGGCGCTGCTGCACCGCCGAGTGCGTCAGCAGCAACCGCGAACGGCTGTCCTGCAGCATGTACAGCAGACGATCACGCGGGTATTCGATGTCCAGCGGCACATACGCGCCGCCGGCCTTCATCACCGCGAGGAACGCCACCATGATCTCGGCGCTACGCGGCATGGCAATCGCCACCCGCACTTCCGGGCCGACCCCACGGGCGATCAGCGCCTGGGCCAGGCGATTGGCGCGGCGGTCGAGTTCGCCATAGGTAAGCTGTTCGTCGCCGAACTTCACCGCCACCGCATGGGGTGTTTCCTGCGCACGGTCGGCGACCAGTTGGTGCACCAGACGCCGGGACGAAAAGCCGGCGGCGCTGCGGTCCCACAGTTCAAGGATCTGCCGCTGTTCAGCAGCGTCCAGCAGGTTCAACTGGCCGAGGGCTTGCCGCGGGTTGGCGACCATGCCCCGCAGCACGTTCTGCCAGTGCCGGGCCATGCGGTGCACGGTGCCGGCGTCGAACAGGTCCGTGGCATAGCCGAGGGTGGCCCAGATGCCTTCGGCGGATTCCTGGATATCCAGGTCCAGATCGAAATGCGCGGTCTTGCTTTCCCACGCGAGGCCTTCCACCAACAGCGTCGGCAGTTGCTGCTGGACCTGGGCCTGGCCGACGTCGGTTTGGTGGTTGAACATCACCTGGAACAGCGGGTTATGGCTCAGGCTGCGTTCCGGTTGCAACGCCTCCACCAGTTGTTCGAACGGCAGGTCCTGATGGGCCTGGGCCTCCAGCGCACGCTGGTGGGTCTGCTGCACCAGTTGCTCGACGCTCATCTGCCCGTGAAGGTCAGCCTTGAGCACCTGGGTGTTGACGAAGAAGCCGATCAGGCGCTCGGTCTCGCTGCGGTTGCGGTTGGCAATCGGCACGCCGACGCGGATTTCTTCCTGGCCACTGTAGCGATGCAGCAAGGTCTGGAAGGACGCCAACAGCAGCATGAACAGGGTCACGCCCTGCTGCCGGGCCAGGGCCTTGAGGCCCTCGCTCAGTTCGGGCGCCAGCTCGAACGCCAGCCGCGCGCCTTGATGGCTTTGCACCGCCGGGCGTGGACGGTCGAACGGCAACTCCAGCACGCTGTGCTCGCCGCCGAGCATCTCGCGCCAGTAGGCCAGCTGACGCTCCTTCTCGCCCGCCTCCATCCAGTTGCGCTGCCACAGCGCATAGTCGGCGTACTGGATCGGCAACGCCGGTAACTGCACGTCCTCGCCCTGGCTGTAAGCGGCATAGAGCTGCACCAGTTCCTCGACCATCAGTTGCATCGACCAGCCATCGGAGACGATGTGATGCTGCACCAGCACCAGCACATGCTCATCGGCGGCCAGGCGCAGCAACGCCACACGCAGCAACGGGCCTTGCTGCAGGTCGAAGGGCTCGGCGATCAGCGCTTCGACGCGCGCCTGGAGTCGGGTTTCGTCGACCTCGGCCAGCGTGATCGGCAGCGCCAGGTGAGGCTCGATCACTTGAACCGTGCGGTCCGGGTCCTGGCGCAAGCGCGTGCGCAGGCTTTCGTGGCGGGCCAGCAGGGTGTCGAAACTGCGTTGCAAGGCCGCCGTGTCCAACTGCCCTTTCAGGCGCAAGGCGCTGGGGATATGGTACGCCGCGCTTGACGGCTCCAATTGCCACAGAAACCACTGGCGCTCCTGCGCGTAGGACAGCGGCAAGGGCTGCTCGCGCCCTGCCGGCAGCAACGGCGGCGCCGTGGAGAGCGCAGTGTCCGGGGTGTGCAAGGCGGCGACAAACGCGTCCAGCCGAGGGTGTTCGAACAGCGCCTTGAGCGGCACTTCCAGGCCGAGGGTGTGGCGAATCCGCGACACCACTTGCATCGCAAGCAGCGAATGCCCGCCCAGCTCGAAGAAGTGCTGGTTCAGGCCCACACGCTCGGCGCCGAGAATAGCGGCCCAGATCGCCGCCACCTGCTGCTGCAGCGGCGTGACCGGCTCCAGCCAGTCCGGTTGCACCGCGCTCGCGTCGGGTTTGGGCAACGCCTGGCGGTCCAGCTTGCCGTTGGGGTTGAGCGGCATGCGGTCGAGGAAGATCAGGTGCGCCGGCACCATGTAATCGGGCAGGTGTTCGCGCAACGTTGCCATCAGCGCCGCGCCGGCCTCGCTGCGCGCGGCTTCGTCCAGCGGCTGCGCGGGCACCAGATAGGCCAGCAGTTGATTGTCAGCCGCCAGCAGCAACGCTTCGCGCACGCTCTGTTGGGCCAGCAGCAGGGTTTCGATCTCACCCAGCTCGATGCGAAAACCGCGCACCTTCACCTGATGGTCGACCCGCCCGACATACTCGACAATCCCGTCGGCGCGGTAGCGCGCCAGGTCGCCGGTGCGGTAAAGGCGCGCGCCAGCATCGCTGAACGGGTTGGCGACAAAGCGCTCGGCCGTCAGAGCCGGCCGCTTCAGATAGGCACTGGCCAGGCCCAGGGCGCCGGCAATGTAGAGTTCGCCCACGGCGCCGGGAGGCAGCAGGTTGAGGTCGCGGTCGAGCACGTACAGCCCGCGCCCGGGCAACGCGCGGCCAATGGGGCTGGCGGTCACACCGTTGATGACGCCGGGGTCGGTGCAGTCCAGCACACTCGAGACCACCGTGGCTTCGGTGGGCCCGTAGGTATTGAGCAGGCGCACATGGCCCAGCCCCGCCCGTTGCCACAGCTGCGGGCCATCGAGCGGCATGGCCTCACCGCCGATATGGATCTGGCGCAACGCACCATAAGAGCGGGCGCCCGCTTGCAGGCAATCCTGCAGGAACAGTTTCCAATAGGCCGTGGGCAAGTCGGCCAGGGTGATGCCCTGCTCGATGATCTGCCGGTACAACTGCGCGCCATCCCACAACTGCGGGCCACGCAAGACCACGGTGGCACCGAGGGTCAGCGCCGGGTAAAGCTGTTCGACAAAACCGTCGAAGTTCAGCGTGGCGAACTGCAACACGCGATCCTGCGGCACCAGCCGTGAGTAATCGGCGGCGATGCCGGCGAATTCGCTCAAGGCCCCATGGCTGATGGCAACGCCCTTGGGTTTGCCGGTGGAGCCGGAGGTGTAGATCACATAGGCCAGGCTCTGCGGCTCGACATCGGTGGCCGGGTTGTCAGCGCAATTCAATGCCAACTGCGCCTGGATCAGGTCGATGTCCACGGCAGTTACCCGCTCGGGCAGCGGCAGCCGCTCAAGCAGGCCGGACTGGGTCAGCACGAGGCTCACACCGCTGTCCTCCAGCATGTGCAGCAGGCGTTCACGTGGATACTCGGGGTCCAAAGGCACGTAGGCCGCGCCGGTCTTGAGCACCGCCAGCAGGCTCACCACCATCGCAAAGGAGCGCTCCACGGCAATGCCCACCAGCCCCTGCGGGCCGACGCCCCGGGCCATCAGCACGTGGGCCAGGCGGTTGGCCTGCTGGTTCAATTCTCCGTAACTCAGCGCCTGGTCATCCAGGGCAAGGGCCTGGCGTTCAGGCTGGCGCTCGGCCTGGGCTTCGAACAACCGGTGCACCGCCTGCACGGCAACGCCGCCAGCCGGGGCATTCCAGTCCTCAAGCATCACGCGCTGCTGCGCCTCGCCCAGCATAGGCAATTGGGCAAGCACGCTGCGCGGGGCCTCGACCACCGCCTGCAACAGGTGCTGCCAGTGTTGCGCCAAGCGTTCGATGGTCGTGTCGTCGAACAGATCGGTGGCGTAGGTGAATGCCGCCCACAGCCCGTCGGCCGATTCGTGGGTGTCCAGGCTCAGGTCGAAATGGGTGGTCTGGCTGTCCCAGTCCAACTCCACCACACGCAGGCCCGGCAGCTGCCGGGTTTCCTGCCCGCCCTGAGCGTCGGTCTGGTGGTTGAACATCACCTGAAACAGCGGGTTCTGACTCAGGCTGCGCTCGGGCTGTAACGCCACCACCAGTTGCTCGAACGGCAGGTCCTGATGGGCCTGGGCCTCCAGCGCGCGCGTCTTGGTCTGCTGCAGCAGTTGCGCAAACGTCATCTGGCCGTCGAGGTCGGCCTTGAGCACCTGGGTGTTGACGAAGAACCCAATCAATCGTTCGGTTTCAAGGCGGTTGCGGTTGGCCACCGGCACCCCGACGCGGATATCCGACTGCCCGCTGTAGCGATACAACAGGGTCTGGAAGGAAGCGAGCAACAACATGAATGGCGTAACGCCCTCCTGCTGCGCCAGCCGCTTGAGGCCGGCGACCAGCGTCGTCGGCAAATGCACCTGCAAGCTGGCCCCGCGATGGCTTTGCTGCGCCGGCCGTGGACGGTCCAATGGCAGCTCCAGCACCGGCTGCTCGCCTGCCAGCAGGTTCTGCCAATAGGCCAACTGGCGCGCCTTTTCCCCGGCTTCCATCCAGCGACGCTGCCACAGGGCGTAGTCGGCGTACTGGATCGGCAGCTCGGGCAGTTGCGGCGTGTGCCCCTGACTGTAAGCGGCGTACAGGTGCACGAGTTCTTCCACCATCAGTTGCATCGACCAGCCATCGGACACGATGTGGTGCTGCACCATCACCAGCACATGTTCATCCTCGGCCAGTTGCAGCAGGCTCACGCGCAACAGCGGCGCCTGGTGCAGATCGAACGGCAGGGCCACCTGCGCTTGCACCTGCGCCATCAGTTGCGACTCGTCGACACGCGCCTGGCGGATCTCGACCCGCGCCTCGGGCAGCACGTGTTGCCACAGTTGCTCACCGTCTTCGACCAGTTGCGTGCGCAGGCTGTCGTGACGGGCCAGCAGCGTGTCGAAACTGCGCTGCAACGCCGCCAGGTCCAGTTGCCCGTGCAGGCGCAGGGCGCCGGGAATATGGTAGGCGGCGCTGTGGGGGTCGAGCTGCCAGAGAAACCACTGGCGTTCCTGAGCGAAGGACAACGGCAGGCTGTGGCCGTCCTCGCGGATCGAGGCAATCGGCAATTGCGCGAAGCTCATGCCACGGCTGTGCAGACGTTGGTAGAACTGCTGGCGCTGTTCCAGCGGCAGGCGAAGAAAGCGCGAAACCAGGTCGATATTAGGGTTGGAAAGCATGGGTCAAATCGCCTCTAGTTCGCTCAAAAAGTCACGAAGGTCATCAAAATCTTCCACGCTACCGGCGCGCAAGGTGGCTGCGGCCTGCACGTAGGCCTGCAGCGATTCGGTCTGGAACAGCTCCATCAACGGCACCTCCAGGCCCAGTTCAGCCTGGACCCGCGAGGTGATCTGGATCGCCAGCAGGGAATGCCCACCCACTTCAAAGAAGTTGTCGTTCAGGCCCACCTGCGGCAGGTGCAAAATGTCAGCCCAGATGGCGGCGATCTGCTGTTCCAGTTCGCTGACCGGCGCCACGTAGCGCTGTTGCATCTGGCTGGCGTCCGGCACCGGCAGGGCCTTGCGGTCGAGCTTGCCGTTGGGGGTCAGCGGCATCTGCGCCAGGAACACCAGGTGCGCCGGCACCATGTAATCCGGCAGGCGCATCTTCAGGGCGCGGCGCAGGGTGTCGCGCCACTCGGCCTGGTCGGCCACAGCCTCTGCCGCCACTACGTAGGCCACCAGTTGCTTGCCGGTCGGGCCGTCCTGGGCGACCACCACGGTTTCACCGACGTTGTCCTGCTCGCGCAGGCACGCTTCGATTTCGCCCAGTTCGATACGGAAACCGCGGACTTTCACCTGGTGGTCGACACGACCGAGGTAGTCCACCACGCCATCGGGACGCCCACGGGTCAGGTCGCCGCTGCGATAGACGCGACTGCCCGGCTTGCCGAACGGGTCCGGCACAAAGCGTTCGGCGGTCAATGCCGGGCGCTCCAGGTAACCACGGGCCACGCCCTCCCCGCCCAGGTACAACTCACCGGCCACGCCGATGGGTTGCAGGTTCAACTGCGCATCCAGCACATAGCCGCTGCGGTTGCCGAGCAAGGTGCCGATGGGGGCGTACACGGCGCCGCACGGGTCGCCCTGGCGCGCTTTCCACAGCAGCGGTGTGACCACGGTTTCGGTGGGGCCGTAACCGTTGAACAGATAGGTAGGCTTGAGCGCGCGCCAGGCCAGGTCATAACTGGCCTGCGCCACGGCATCACCGCCAAAGCAATAAACCCGCACCGCCGGTGGGTTGCCGTCGCGTTCGGCGTGTTCGGCCAGTTGTTGCAGGTACACCGGCGGGAACACAGCCATGGTCACGTTGTGGCGATGCATTTGCTGATAGGTGTATTCAGGCAACCACAGGCTGTCGTCGCGGATCAGCACGCTGGCGCCGTTGATCAGCGGGTGCATCCAGCCCTCATGGGAGCCGTCGAAGGCAAACGACATGAAGTGCAGTTCGCAATCGGCCGGGCCGGTTTCGTAGCGCTCGCCAGTGGCGATGATATGCGCCACCAACGGGCCGTGGGACACCGCGACGCCCTTGGGCATGCCGGTGGAACCCGAGGTGTAGATCACGTAGGCGAGGTTGTCGCCATGCAGCGCGACAACCGGTGGCGTGCCGCTGTAACCGGCCCAGTCCTCGGTGCGGTCGATGGCCAGCGTCGCGAGCCCTTGCGGAATCGGCAGTTGCTGCAACGCGCAGGTATGCGTCAGCAGCAGCTGTGCGCGGCTGTCCTGCAGCATGTACAGCAAGCGATCACGCGGGTACTCGATATCCAGCGGCACATACACGCCGCCGGCCTTCATCACCGCGAGGAACGCCACCATGATCTCGGCACTGCGCGGCATGGCAATCGCCACCCGCACTTCCGGGCCGACGCCCTGGGCGATCAAGGCATGGGCCAGGCGATTGGCCTGGCTGTCGAGTTCGCCGTAGGTCAGGGTTTGCGCGGCGAACTTTACCGCCACCGCCTGCGGGGTTTCGCGGGCGCGGTCGGCGAACAGTTCATGCACCAGCCGCTCAGCCGCGAAGCCGGAGTCGGTTCGATCCCATAGCTGAAGAATATGCCGTTGCTCATCCGCATCCAGCAGGTTGAGCGCACCGATATTCTGCTGCCGATCGGCGACCATCGCCCGCAACAGGTTCTGCCAGTGGCCGGCCATGCGCTCGATGGTCGCCGGCGCGAACAGGTCGGTGGCGTAATTCAGGGACGCACGCAACGCGTGGTGGCTTTCCTCCACGTCCAGCGCCAGATCAAACTGGGCAATGTCTTCGTCCCAGCTCAACACCTCGATATTCAACTCGTCCAGGCGTTGCAAATGGCTGTCGACGGAGGTCTGACGATGGTTGAACAACACTTGGAACAGCGGGCTCAGACTCAGGCTGCGCTCGGGCTGCAAAGCCTCCACCAGTTGCTCGAACGGCAGGTCCTGATGAGCCTGGGCCTCCAGCGCGCGCTGGCGGGTTTGCTGCAACAACTGCTCGACGCTCATCTGCCCGTGGATATCGGCCTTGAGTACCTGGGTGTTGACGAAAAAGCCGATCAGCCCTTCGGTTTCCAGGCGATTGCGGTTGGCAATCGGCACGCCGACGCGCACGTCTTCCTGGCCGCTGTAGCGGTGCAGCAAGGCCTGATAAGACGCCAGCAGCAGCATCGGCAAGGTCACTTCACAGCGCTGGGCCAGGCGGCGTAAATCAGCCAACAGCGGCGCCGGCAACTCGATGCCCAGGCGTGCGCCACGGTGGCTTTGCACGGCCGGGCGCAGGTAGTCGAACGGCAACTCCAGCACCGGTTGCGGGCCGCCCAACTGCTCGCGCCAGTACGCCAATTGACGCGCCTTCTCACCGGCCTGCATCCAGTTGCGTTGCCACACGGCGTAGTCGGCGTACTGGATTGGCAGTGCCGGCAACGCCGGCATGCGGCCGTGGCTGAACGCGGCGTACATCTGCACCAGTTCCTCGACCATCAATTGCATCGACCAGCCATCGGAGACGATGTGGTGCTGCACCAGCACCAGCACATGCTCGTGGGCCGCCAGACGCAGCAGACGGACGCGCAGTACGGGCCCGCGCAGCAGATCGAACGGCTGCCCGATGATCTGCGCAATGTCGGCTTTCAAGCGGGCTTCATCGCTGTCGCTCACCTCGACTTCGATCAGCCCCGATGCCTCGATGACCTGCACCGTCGCGCCACCCTCCTGGCGCACGTGCGTGCGCAGGCTTTCATGGCGCGCCAGCAAGGTGTCGACACTGCGTTGCAGCGCGGCCAGGTCCAGCGGGCCACGCAAACGCAGGGCGCTGGGGATGTGGTACGCGGCGCTTTCGGGGTCCAGTTGCCAGAGGAACCACTGGCGTTCCTGGGCGTAGGACAATGGCAACGGCTGGCTGCGGTCAACCGCCACCAGCGGCGGTGCAACCACCGCCTCCTCGCCCAGTGCCCGCACGAAATCACCCAGCAACGGTTGTTCGAACAGGCGCTTGAGCGGCACTTCCAGCGCCAGCGCCTGGCGCACGCGGGACACCACGCGTGTGGCCAGTAACGAATGGCCGCCCAGCTCGAAGAAGTGATCGTCGAGGCCGACCTGCGGCACACCCAATACGTCGGCCCAGATTGCCGCGACTTGCTGCTCGCGCACGCTGACCGGCGGCACGTGGCCTTTGCTCGGCAGCGCGGCGTCAACCTTGGGCAATGCCTTGCGGTCGAGTTTGCCGTTGGGGGTCAGCGGCAGGCTGTCGAGAAACATCACCTGCGCGGGCACCATGTAGTCCGGCAAGTGTTCACGCAGGGCGGCTTTATAGGACGCCTGGGGTTGCGGTTCGGCGGTCACCAGATACGCGATCAGGCGATCATTATCGGCCAGCACCACCGCCTCGCGCACACCGGCAAGCTTGCGCAGGCAGGCTTCGATTTCGCCCAGCTCGATACGGAACCCGCGCACTTTCACCTGGTGGTCGACCCGACCGATATACGCCACCACCCCATCGGCGCGGTAGCGCGCCAGGTCGCCGGTGCGGTACAGGCGCTCGCCCGGCGCACCGTAGGGGTTGGGCACAAAACGCTCGGCCGTGAGTGCCGGCCGCGCGTGGTAACCGCGCGCCAGGCCGACGCCGCCGATCAGCAGTTCGCCTGCCGCACCGACCGGGCTTGGCGTCAGCCCTGCGTTGAGGATGAACAACGTGGTATTGGCCACCGGCCTGCCGACAAAAGGCTGCGCGGTGGTCAGGCGATGGGCCGCCGACCAGATGGTGGTTTCGGTGGGGCCATAGAGGTTCCACACCGGGCCTTGCAGATCGAGCATGCGCTGGGCCAGGTCGGCCGGCAGCGCTTCACCGCCGCACAGGCGCTTGATGCCGCTCAACCATTGGGCGCGCGGGCTTTCCAGCAGCATGCGCCAGCTGGACGGTGTGGCTTGCAGCACGGTGGCGGCCTGATCGCGGGCCAGGTCGATGATCGCTTCGGGGTCAAGCGCCATTTCCTGTCCGCTCAACAGCACCGTCGCACCGACCGTCAACGGCACGTACAGCTCCAGGGCAAAGATGTCGAACGAGAAGGTGGTCAGCGACAGCATCCGTGCCTCGCGTCCGATCTCCAGGGTAGCGGCCATGCCGCTGGCAAAACTGCACAGCGCCTGATGCGGCACCATCACGCCCTTGGGCTTGCCGGTGGAACCGGAGGTGTAGATCACGTAGGCCAGGTGCTGCGGCGCCACCTCGACCTGCGGGTTGTGCTCGGCAGTCTCGGCGGAGTCAATCGTCAGCACCTGCACACCGTCGGGCAGCGTCAGGCGCCCGACCAGCTGCGGCTGGGTCAACAGCACCCGGGCGCGGCTGTCGTCGAGCATGAACGCCAGACGGTCAGCGGGGAATTGCGGGTCCAGCGGCACATAGGCGCCACCGGCCTTGAGCACCGCCAGCAGGCCGACCACCATCGCAAGCGAGCGCTCGACATGCACGGCCACCAGCACGTCAGGGCCCACGCCCGCCGCGACCAGGCGATGGGCCAGGCCGTTGGCGCGGCGATTGAGTTCGCCGTAGCTCAAGGCGTCGCCGTTGAATTGCACGGCGCTCGCCTCCGGCTGCGCCAGCGCGTGCGCCTCGAACAGCTGATGCACGCAGCGCTCGCGCGGGTAGTCGACCTGCGTGCGGTTCCAGTCTTCGAGCATTTGCCGGCACTGCGGCGCGCTGAGCAGGGTCAGCTCATCCAGGGCCTGGGACGCATCGCGCACCACCGCATGCAGCAGGGTGTGCCAGTGCTCGGCCATGCGCTCCACGGTCGCGGGCAGGAACAGGTCGGTGGCGTAGGTCAGCGAAGCCCACAGGCCATCGGCGGACTCTTCGGTTTCAAGGTTCAGGTCAAACTGGGTGGTGTGCGCCGCCCAGTCCACCGGTTGCAGGTCCAGCCCGGCCACTTGCAGCGGGGCGGTGCGCAGGGTGTCCTGATGATTGAACATCACCTGGAACAGCGGGTTATGGCTGAGGCTGCGCGCCGGTTGCAGCGCTTCCACCAACTGCTCGAACGGCAAGTCCTGATGGGCCTGGGCTTGCAGGGCGCGTTGCTTGACCTGAGCGAGCAACTGGTCGAAGGGCATCTGCCCGTGCAGGTTGGCCTGGAGCACCTGGGTGTTGACGAAAAAGCCGACCAGGCGCTCGGTTTCCAGGCGGTTGCGGTTGGCAATCGGCACCCCGACGCGCACCTCGGACTGCCCGCTGTAGCGATGCAGCAAGGTCTGGAACGACGCCAGCAGCAGCATGAAGAGGGTCACGTCCTGGCGCTGGGCGAGTGCCTTGAGTTCGGTCACCAGCGCGGCGTCCAGATGAATCTGCCGCCGCGCACCGCGGTGGCTTTGCACCGCCGGGCGCGGGTGGTCCAGCGGCAGTTCCAGCAGCGAATGCTCGCTGCCCAGCCGGGCGCGCCAGTAATCGAGCTGGCGCTGCTGCTCGCCGGCGGCCATCCAGTCGCGCTGCCACTGCGCATAGTCGGCGTACTGGATCGGCAACGCCGGCAGTGGCGCGTGGCCCTGATACAGCGCCACCAGTTCGTCCACCATCACGTGCATCGACCAGCCGTCGGAGATGATGTGATGCTGGGTGATCACCAGCACCTGGTGCCCGGCGTCGATTTCCAGCAGTTTCACCCGCATCAACGGACCGTTGCGCAGGTCGAAGGGACGCTGGATTTCCTGCGCTACGGCCTGCTCGATGGCCAGGGCGTCGATGGCTTGGCGTTCGATCGGCAGGGCGAGGGACGCGTGAATCATCTGCCAGGTACGCTCGCCCTCCTCCACAAAGGTCGTGCGCAGTGGCTCGTGGCGTTGAACCAGGCACTGCAGGGCGCGCTCCAGGGCCGCCGTGTCCAGTTGGCCGCGCAGGTGCAGCGCGGTGGGCACATGGTAGGCGGCGCTCGTGGGGTCCAGTTGCCAGAGGAACCACTGGCGCTCCTGGGCGAAAGACAGGGCCAGTGGTTGGTCTCGGCCAATGGCCGTCAGCGCCGGCGCCGTATCGGCCTGCACGCCGGCGCAGGCCAGGGCGAAGGCTTCCAGGGTCGGCTGTTCGAACAGCGCCCGCAACGGCACCTCCAGCGCCAGTTCATGGCGCACCCGCGAGACCACCTGGGTGGCGAGCAATGAATGGCCGCCGCGCTCGAAAAAGTGGTCATCAAGGCCCACCTGCTCAACCTGCAACACCCTCTGCCAGATCACCGCCAACTGTTGTTGCAGCGGGCTTTGCGGGGCACGGTAAGCCTGCCGCGTCAGGTTCAGGTCCGGAGCCGGCAGTGCGCGGCGATCCAGCTTGCCGTTGATGTTGAGCGGCAAGGCGTCGAGGACCACCCACTGCGCGGGCACCATGTAGTCCGGCAATGACCGGCGCAGGATCGCCGCCAGCGCCTGGGTGTCCAGGCTGTGGGCCGGGGCCGCCACGACGTAGGCCACCAGTTGCGCACCGGTCGCGCCCGGCAGGGCCAGCACGGCCGCCTCACGCAGCTGCGGCAAGGCTTGCAGGCCGGCCTCGATTTCGCCCATCTCGATACGGAATCCGCGAATCTTCACTTGATGGTCGATGCGCCCCACGTATTCCAGCGCACCGGCCTCGGTGTAACGGGCCAGGTCGCCGCTGCGGTAGAGTCGCGCGCCGGGGACACTGGAAAACGGGTCCGGCAGGAAGCGCTCGGCGGTCAGCGCCGCACGCTCGAAATAGCCCTGGGCCAGGCCGGCGTGTGCGCCGATGCACAACTCGCCGACGCCGTCGGTGGCCAGCAGCTCGAAACCGCTGTCGAGCACATACAGCGCACGGCCCGCAATCGCGCGGCCAATGGGCACGCCAAACGCGTCGCCGGCATCGGCCAACTGGCAGTCATGCACGCTGGACACCACCGTGGCCTCGGTCGGCCCGTAAGTATTGAGCAAGCGCACCGTGCCCAGCCCGGCCGCATGCCAGGCGCGCACGCCTTCCACGGCCATGGCTTCACCGCCCACGTGCACCTGACGCAGGTTGCCCAGGGAGCGCCGATCCACGGCACATTCCGTGGCGAGCAAATACCAGTAGGCGGCCGGCAAGTCGGCCAGGGTCACGCCCTGCTCGACGATTTCCCGGGCCAGTTGCCCGGCATCCCACAGTTCATCGCCGCGCATGATCAGCGCCGCGCCCGCGCACAGCGGCGGGTAGCACTGCTCGACAAAGCCGTCGAAGCTGAACGTGGCAAATTGCAGCACGCGGTCTTCTGCGCTCAGTTGGCTGTAGCTGTGGGCGCTGTCGCAGAACTGACCGAGGGCGGCGTGATCGATGGCCACGCCCTTGGGCTGGCCGGTGGAGCCGGAGGTGTAGATCACGTAGGCGAGGTCTGCGGCCTGCGCGTGGTTGGGCGGATTGCTTGACGGATAATCGGCCAGTTCTTCACCGCCGCCGCTGAATGCCAGGCGCGTCAGTCCTGGGGGCAGCGGCAACTCGGCGAGCAGCCCGGTTTCGCTGAGCAACAGGTCCAGGCGACTGTCCGCCAGCATGTAGGCCAGACGGTCGGCCGGATAGCTCGGGTCCAGCGGTACATAAGCGGCGCCGCTTTTGAGCACCGCCAGCAGGCTGACAATCAGTTGCGGGCCGCGCCGCGACGCCAATCCCACTCGTTGCCCCGGACCCACGCCCAGTGCCAGCAAGCGGTGCGCCAGGCGGTTGGCCCGCGCATTGAGCGCGGCATAGTCCAGGCGCTCGCTGCCCGCCTGCACCGCCAGGGCGGACGGCGTCGCCAGGGCCTGGGCGGCGATGCGCTCATGTACCCGCAGAGGGCGCGGCGCTGCATCGGGCTGCTGGCTGAGGGCGAGCACCTCGCGCTGCGCGCTGGCGTCCAGCAGTTGCAGGTTGCCCAGGCAGCTGTCGGCATTCGCCATCATTTGCGCCAGCAGATGCTGCAGATTGGCGCTCAATCGCGTCACCTGCGCAGCACTGAAGCGCGTGCGGTCATAGCTGAATTCCAGACGCAGGCGCTCGCCCAGTTCGATGCCAAGCGTCAGCGGGTAGCTGGTGCGCTCGTGGTTGTGCAGTGCCCCGAAGGTCAGGCCGGCAGGGGCGCCCTGCTTGAGTGCTTCGGCGACCGGGAAGTTTTCGAACACCAGCAGCGTGTCGAACAGCGCCGCGCCCTGCTGGCCGGCCCAGCCCTGGATGTTGTAGAGCGGCACCTGTTCGTGGTCACGCAGGCTGAGGTTGAGCGCTTGCAACTCGCCCAGCCACGCGCCTGTCGACTGGGCCGGCGAGGCGGCGCTGATGATCGGCAGGGTGTTGATGAACAGGCCCAGTTGCTGCTCGATGCCCGGCAGCGGCGCGGACCGCCCGG
This sequence comes from Pseudomonas trivialis, assembly GCF_001439805.1. GTDB lineage: Bacteria > Pseudomonadota > Gammaproteobacteria > Pseudomonadales > Pseudomonadaceae > Aquipseudomonas > Aquipseudomonas trivialis. The sequence continues at coordinate 143,201 of NZ_JYLK01000013.1, forward strand.
CGACCGTGGCGCCAAACACCACGCAGTCCTGGCCGGTGTAGCGTTGCAGCAACAGGCTCCAGGCGCCTTGCAGCACGGTGTTGAGGGTCACTTTATGCTGGCGGGCGAACGTGCCGAGGGCGGCGCTGAACTCGCTGTCCAGCGCCACTGGATGGTCGGCCATGCCCACGCCGTCAACCGGCGCACGCAGCGCATCCGCCAGCAGGGTCGGTGCCTGCACGGGGGCCAGGGCGGTTTTCCAGAACGCTTCGCCGGATGCCTGCTGTTGCAGCCAGCCGAGGTAATCGCGGAACTGCCCCACCGGCGCGGGCACGGCGTGGCCGGCGTAATGGGCGATGACTTCGCCGAGCAACTGCGCGTTGCTCCAGCCGTCCATCAGGATGTGGTGACTGGTAAAAACAAGGTGCCAGGCAGCCCCGGCGCCGCGCACCAGCAGCAGACGGAACAGCGGCGCACAGTCGAGCTGGAAGCCCTGCTCGCGCTCGGCATCGGCCAGCGCATCGACGTCGGCGCCTGGGTCTTCAATCACCTGCAACTGCAGGTCGACCTGGCGCTGGATCAGTTGATGGGCACTGTCCAGGCCCAGCCAGTGGAAGCTGCTGCGCAGGATATCGTGACGGTCCAGCGCGGCCTGCCAGGCACGCCCGAACTTCAGCAGGTCCAGGCCTTCGATATCCACGCGCAGCTGGTTGATGTAGGCCTGCGCCTCGGGTTCGTAGAGGGTGTGGAACAGCATGCCCTGTTGCATCGGCGACAACGGATACAGGTCGGCGATGGCCGGCCCCGGCACCGGCAGCGCATCCAGTTGCTGCTGGGTGAGGCGCGCCAGCGGGAAGTCCGACGGCGTGACTTGCCCGGCAGGCGTGGCACAGCAATGGGCGATCAAAGCCTTGAGTTCGACGGCGTATTCATCCGCCAGGCGCTGGATGGTTGCCGCGTCGAACATCTCGCGACTGAAGCCCCATTGCAACGCCAGTTCACCGCCGTACACCTGTCCTTCCACCGTCAACCAGTTGGCCAGCGGCGCCTCGGGGTCCTGGGCCTGGCCGCTGCCCTGGGTGGCCGGAACGAACAGCGCCGACTCATCGAACTGGCGATCGAACTGACCCAGGTAGTTGAAGGTGATGCGCGGCGCGGCCAGATTCGACAAGGCAGCGCCAGCGTCGGGCGTGCCCAGGTAGCGCAACAGGCCGTAACCGATGCCTTTATCGGGCACGGCACGCAATTGCTCCTTGACCGCCTTGATCGCGCCGGACAACTCACCGCCCGCCTCCAGCCGCAGCGCAAACAGGCTGGTGAACCAGCCGACCGTACGGCTCAGGTCGAGGCTGTCGAACAGGTCTTCGCGGCCATGGCCTTCCAGTTGAATCAACGCGGCCGGTTGCGCGCTCCAGCGGCTGATGACGCGCGCCAGTGCGGTCAGCAACAGGTCGTTGACCTGGGTGCGGTAGGCCGCCGGGGCGTCTTGCAGAAGTTGGCGCGTGTGTTCGGCGTCAAGGCGCACTTCGATCCTGCTGCCCAGACGGTTCTGCAGACCGCCCTCGGGGTGGTCGCAAGGCAGTTCGGTGTCGACGGTTTGCGCCTGCCAGTACGGCAGTTGCGCGTTGAGGGTTTGCGCGTGGTCGTGCAGATGCTGCGCCCAGTGCTGATAGGCGCTGGTCTTCGCCGGCAGCGCGGCATCACGGCAGGCCTGTTGCAGGTCTTCCAGCAGGATGCGCCAGGACACGGCGTCCACCACCAGGTGGTGGATCACCAGCAGCAAACGCTGAGTGCCATCGGCCATGTTCACCAGCGCTGCGCGCAGCAGCGGGCCTTGCGCCAGGTCGAGACTGCGCTGGGCCTCATCGCACAACGCGGCCAGTTCAGCATCGCTGTCGGCACGGGACTGCCACAGCGCCGCTTCGGCCACCGGTGCGGCGTGGCTTTGCGTCCAGCCGTCGGCCTGCGACACAAAGCGCAGGCGCAAGGCGTCGTGATGGTTGATCAACTGCGTCAGCGCGGCTTCAAGGCGAGCAGGCGCGAGGGTTTCACGTGGGGTCAGCAGCAGGGACTGGTTCCAGTGATGACGCGCCGGGATCGCCTGGGCGAAAAAGTGCTGCTGCACCGGGGTCAGGCGCACCTCGCCTTGCACCGGCCCCTGGTCGATCAGGCTGGCCTGCTCGACACTTGCCACCAGCGCCAGGCTGCGCACGTTCTGGTACTGGAACAGGTCGCGCGGGCTGAGACGAATCCCCGCCTGACGTGCGCGACTGACTACCTGGATGGAGATGATCGAGTCGCCGCCCAGTTCGAAGAAGTTGTCGTCCAGGCCGACCTGCTCTACACCGAGCACATCGGCCCAGATCGCCGCCAGGGTCTTTTGCAGGGCATTTTGCGCCGGGACAAAGGCTTGCTGCGGCGCTGCGTCCGGCGCAGGCAACGCCCTGCGGTCGAGCTTGCCATTGGCGGTCACCGGCAGCTTGCTCAGGTGCACGAAGTGGGTGGGCACCATGTACTCGGGCAGGCTGCCGAGCAGCCAGGTGTTGAGAGCGGTCGGCGCTTCGCCTTCCGGCACCAGCCACGCCACCAGTTGTTTGCCGCCATGCACCAGCACCACCGCTTCACGCACCTGCGGATGCTGCATGAGGCGGGTTTCGATTTCGCCCAGCTCGATGCGCAGGCCGCGCAGCTTGACCTGATGGTCGAGGCGACCGAGGTAGTCGATCACGCCATCGACACGCTGGCGCACGCGGTCGCCGGTGCGGTACAGGCGCTCGCCCGTGATGAACGGGCTGGGCACAAAACGCTCGGCCGTCAACGCCGGGCGCCGATGGTAGCTGCGCGCCAGGCCGATACCACCCAGGTACAGCTCACCGGACACGCCGGCAGGCACCGGGTTGAGCTGCGCGTCGAGCACGTAGGTGGCGAGGTTGGCAATCGGGCGGCCGATGGGCACGCTGTCGGCGCCCTCGTCGACGCAGGTCCAGTGGGTCACGTCGATGGCGGCTTCGGTGGGGCCGTACAGGTTGTACAACGCTGTCGCCGGCAGCCTGGCGAACACCTGCTGCTGCGCATCCAGCGCCAGGGCTTCGCCGCTGCACACGATGCGCTTGAGGCTGGCGCAGGCCTGCACGCCGGGCTCATGAATAAACGCCTGCAGCATCGACGGTACGAAATGCAGGGTGGTAATGGCGTGCCGGCCGATGGTCTCGATCAGCCGCGCCGGCTCGCGGTGTTCGCCAGGTGCGGCGACCACCAGGCGTGCGCCGGTCATCAGCGGCCAGAAGAATTCCCACACCGAGACGTCGAAGCTGAATGGGGTTTTCTGCAGGACGGCGTCACTGGCGTCCAGCCGATAGGCCTGTTGCATCCAGCACAAGCGGTTGACCAGTGCACGATGGCTGTTGCCGGCGCCCTTGGGCTTGCCGGTGGAACCGGAGGTGTAGATCACGTAGGCGAGGTTCAGCGCATCGACGTCGACCTGGGGCGCGCGCGGACTGAAGGCGTCGAACCCGCTCAGCGCAGGGTCGAGCACCATGGCCTGCAGGCCGTCCATTGGCAGCAACGTCAGCAGGGCCTCCTGAGTGAGCAGCAGCGCGACGCCGCTGTCTTCGATCATGTAGGCCAGGCGCTCGCGCGGGTACTCCGGGTCCAGCGGCACGTAGGCGCCACCGGCCTTGAGGATCGCCAGCAGGCCCACCACCATTTCGACGGAGCGCTCGACGCAGATGCCCACCAGCACGTCAGGGCCGACACCGCGCTCGCACAGGGCATTGGCCAATTGGTTGGCGCGGGTGTCGAGTTCGCTATAGGTCAAGGTGCTGGCGCCAAACACCAGCGCGGGTGCGTGCGGGGTACGTTGCACCTGTTCGGCGATCAACTGATGCAGGGCGCGTTCGCCGGGGTAATGTTCGGCGGTCTGGTTCCAGGTCTGCACCAGCACCTTTTGCTCGCTTTCGTCGAGCATCCGCAACTCGCCGACACGCTGTTCGCCGTCGCTGCACATGGCCTGCAACAGGCTGATCCAGTGACGCGCCATGCGCTCGATGGTCGACGCGTCGAACAGGTCGTTGGCGTAGGTCAGCGCGGCATGCAGGGTGCCGGACTTTTCCCAGGTATCCAGGCTCAGGTCGAACTGGGTGGTGCGGCCCTGCCACTCCACCTCGGACAGCGCGAGGCCCGAGGCGGTGCTCACCGACGTCATATCGGCCACCACCGGCTGGTGGTTGTACATCACCTGGAACAGCGGCGTGTGGCTGAGGCTGCGCTCCACCTTGAGCGCTTCCACCAGGCGCTCGAACGGCAGTTCCTGATGCGCCTGGGCGCCGAGCGCATGTTCCTTGATGCCTTGCAGCAACTCGCCGATGCGCGTCTGCCCGGTCAGCTCGGTGCGCAGCACCTGGGTGTTGACGAAAAAGCCGATCAGCCCTTCGACCTCGCTGCGATTGCGGTTGGCAATCGGCACGCCGATGCGAATATCGCCCTGGCCCGTGTAGCGATGCAGCAGCACATTGAACGCACCAAGCAGCAGCATGAACAGGGTGACGTTGTGTGTTTGTGCACAGCGACGCAGTTGGGCGGCCAGCGCGGGATCAATCGCGAAGTTGTGGCGCGTGCCCCGGTAACTCGGCATCGCCGGGCGTGGGCGATCGGTGGGCAACTCCAGCACCGGGTGTTCATCGCCCAGGCGCGCCTGCCAGTAATCGAGCTGACGGGCCTGCTCTCCGGCCTCCAGCCAGCGGCGCTGCCACAGGGCGTAGTCGCTGTACTGGATCGGCAGCGCCGGCAGTTGCGGCGTCTCGTTGCGTTCATGGGCGTCGTAGAAACGGATGAACTCGTCGATCAGCACGTTCATCGACCAGCCATCGGAGACGATGTGGTGCAGGGTCAACAGCAGGACATGCTCGCGGTCGTCGAGCTTGAGCAATTGCACGCGCAGCAGCGGGCCGGTTTCCAGATTGAATGGCAGCAGTGCTTGTGCGGTGGCCGCCGCCGCGATTGCCTGTTCGCGCGCGGCGGGCGCCAGGCTGCCGAGGTCCGACTGTTCAATCACCAACGACGGCTCGACGGCGACCTGCAGCAGGCGCTCGTCGGCCTGACGCTGGAACACCGTGCGCAGGGTTTCGTGGCGCGCGATCAGGCTGGCGAAGGCCTGCTCCATGGCGGCCACACTCAGCGCGCCCTTGAGCCGCACCGCACCGGGCAGGTTGTAGGCGCCGCTGGTCGGGTCCAGCTGCCAGAGAAACCACATGCGCTGCTGCGCATGGGACAGCGCCTGGCGGTCCTGCGCCTCCACGCCTGCCGGGATCGGAAACCGGGAAAAATCCACCCCTTCCTTCTGCAATGCCTGCAGGAACAGCTGGCGTTTTTCCAGGGGCAACCCGATAAACCGGCGAGCAAGTTTCAAGGAGTCTTCAGCATTCATTTCAAAGGATCCGGAGCAATAGGCAGGAAGCACAAAGGCACGTCGTCCCTATAAAACGAACCGCGAAGGGAAAAATTAGCGGGGGGAAAGGCGCGAAGCGAGCTGTCACGAGGGGTTACATCAAATCCGGGAACGTGGCAGTAACCCGAGCTAGCATTGACGCACACCACTTTTTGCAACTACATTTAGTTACAGGCAAGGATCGCCGTGTCCAAAAATGAAAAGCTGCTGGCCAAACTGCTCAACGAGCACATGGCCTTTACCTGGCCCGAGCTCGTCACGCTATTGCGTCGTCTCGGTTACACACAACTGGAAGGGGCTGGAAGTCGCGTCAAGTTCGACATCGGCGACCCGACGGCAATGATCACCTTGCACAAGCCTCACCCCGGCAACGAACTGAAGCATTACATTCGGCGCCAGATCATCGAACAATTGAAATCAGGAGACCTGATTCAGTGAACAACCAACTGAAACACAACGGCTACATCGGCTCTATCGAAGCCAGCCTCGAAGACAACTGCCTGTTCGGCAAAGTCCTGTTCATCAAGGCGCTGGTGAGCTACGAAGGCAAGACAGTCGCCGAGCTGGACGCGGCGTTCCAGGAGGCGGTGGACGATTACCTCGCCACCTGCCAGGCGCTTGGGCAAACACCGGAAAAACCCTGCAAGGGGTCGTTCAATGTGCGGGTCGGGCATGACCTGCATCTGGCGGCAGCCCTTGAAGCCACCCGCAAGAACGTCACGCTCAACGACCTGACCCGGCAGGCGTTGAACGAATTTCTGCAACAGCACGGCAAGGCGCCCTGCCCGGCTATTGGTTGACCGGCCTGGCCGCCAGCCGGCGCTGGCGGCCCCCCTGTCAGATCAAACGCTTGATCTGCTTGTGGCGCCACACCAGGCGGTAGTAGGCGATCTGCAGGGCCAGCATCGTCAGGTAGGTCACCGGAAACGCCATCCACACGCCTTCGAGGCCGAAGTGCGCATTGAGCAGGTACGCCACCGGCAGCTCGACAAACAACACACAGACAATCGAGATCACCACCGGCATCAGCACCACGCCGCTGGCGCGCATGATGCCGCCGATCACCGCCTGGAAGCCGAACACGAGGATGCTCCACAGCATGATGTGCAACAGGTGTTCGGCATTGACCCGTGCGGTGTCGTCGGTGATGAACAGCCCCAGCAACCAGTGTGACAGGCCATAACCCAGCACGATCAAGCCGCCGGTCAGGCAGGTGTTGATCAACAGCCCGGCGCGCAGGATCGGGCCGATGCGCTCCACGCGCCCCGCGCCAATCGCCTGAGCGCCAAGGATCGAGGCGGTGATGGCAATCGACAATGCCGGGAATTGCACATAGTTGACGATCTGCGTCACCGCGCCATAGGCCGCCGTGGCCTGGGAACCGTGACCGTTGACCAGGGCCAGAATCACCAGCTCCGACAACGACAGCACCACCATCTGCAGCCCGGTCGGCAGGCCGATGCGCAGCACCTTGCCGAGGATTGCCCGGTCCAGGCGCAACGCCGCGAGCAGTTGGCGATCTGGCGCCATCACGTGCTTTTTATGGCGCAGACGCAGGATCAAAAACAGCATCGCCAGCGTGTTGCCCACCAGCCCCGCATATACCGCGCTCTGGATGCCCATGGGCGGCAGGCCGATCCAGCCGCGAATCAACGCAGGGGTCAGCAGCAGCCCCGTCAGGGTCGAGACCATCAGTGCCAGCAATGGCGACACCGTATCGCTGACTCCGCGCAGCAACTGGGTATAAAGGATGAATACCAGCAGCAGCGGCATGATCAACATCATGACCTGCGCGTAACCCACCGCGTCGTCGAGCACGTCCAGCGGTGTGCCCAGCGCCTGCAGTGCCGGTCGTGCAAACAGGCTGCCCAACACGGCCGCGATGACACCCACCAGCGCGCCGAGAGTCAGCGTGGCACCGGTAATGACCTTGACCATGCCCGTCTCGCCCGCACCCCACGCCTGGCCGATCAATACCGAAGCGCCCGCCCCCAGACCAATCACCAGGGCAATGAAGAAGAACACGATGGGAAACATCCCCGACACCGCCGCCAGCGCCTGGGTGCCGAGCATCTGCCCGACATAAATGCCGTTGAGCGTGCCGGAAAAGCTTTGCAGGAAGTTGGACAGCACCATCGGTGCGAGAAAGAACAGGTAGGTTTGCCACAGCGGGCGTTGCACAAGGTTTTGCATGAAAAAAGGTGCCTCGAAGAACTAACGCATCCGAAGGTTATACCGTATGTGGATCCATTGCTCCCACGCTTGATCGATTTGCTCAATGAGAGGTAAGCGAATTACTGATTGGACGCGCCCGCTGCGGATGAGTAGATTTCACGCCTGGGATAGCTATTAGCCATCACCCCTCTCCCTCTGGAATCGAGCCTCACATGAAAAAACCTGTCTCGCTGGCGATGCGTATCGGCCTGGGCTTTGCTTCCACCCTGTCATTGCTGGTGCTGATCACCGCCGTGGGTATCCAGCGCGTGGGCTTTATCGACAGCACGCTCAAGGACGTCGCCGAAAAAGCCGCCGTGGCCCAACGCTACGCCATCAATTTCCGGGGCAGCGTGCATAACCGCGCGATCGCCATTCGCGATGCGGTGCTGGTCACGGATGAGCGCGCGCTCGCCCGGCACCTGGCCGAGATCGACCAGCTCAAGCACGACTACGAGGACGCCGCCGTGCCGCTTGACCGCCTGTTCGGCAACGGCGGCGCCAGCGCCGAGGAAGCCCGGCTGCTGAGCGATATCAAGGCCATCGAGACACAGACGCTTGCGTCCTCGGAGCGCGTCATCAACCTGCGCCGCAATAACGACATCGCCGGCGCACAGGCATTATTGCTGGCCCAAAGTTCTGACCTTTATTCCGAGTGGCTCAAACGCGTCAACGCGTTGATCGATTTTGAAGAAGCGCGGATCCGGCACCAGCTTGACTCGGTGCAGAGCGCGGCGAGCAACTTCGCGGTATTGATGCTGCTGGCCAGCGCCGTGGCGATTGTCCTGAGCGTGCTGGTGTCGTTGCTGATCATCCGCAAGGTCAAGGCTACCCTGGGCGCGGAGCCGGAAGAAGTGGCCGAGGCAATCCGTCGCCTGGCCCAGGGTGACTTGAACCAGAGCATCGACACCCGTCACCCCGACAGCGTCATGGGCATTCTCAAAAACGCGCTGATTCGCCTGGGCGACACCATCACCGAAGTGCGCGCATCGGCCCAGGCCTTGCGTGACTCATCGGTGACCCTGTTGTCCGCGGCCGGCGAAAACCGCCAGCAGATCAGGCTGCAAACCAGCGAAGCCCAGCATGTGGCCGCCGCCATTACGCAAATGGCCGCATCGGTCAATGAAGTGTCGGGCTACGCCTCGGCAGCCGCCGAGGCCACCCTGCTGGCCGATGCCGAAGTCAACAGCGGCCATCGCCTGGTGGGCGAAGTGAGCGTGGCGATTGAAGAACTGGCGGAAATTCTCGAACAGGCCACCACCCGCGTCACTCAGGTGTCCAGCGACAGCGAAAGCATCGAAACAGTGATTGAGGTGATCAACTCGATTGCCGCGCAGACCAACCTGCTCGCCCTGAACGCCGCGATTGAAGCCGCACGCGCCGGGGAGCATGGCCGAGGCTTTGCGGTGGTCGCCGACGAAGTGCGCTCGCTCGCGACACGCACCCAGGAGTCCACCCAGGAGATCCGCGACATGATCGGTAAACTGCAAAATGGCACCCAGGACGCCGCCGATATCATGCAACGCAGCCGCGCCCTGGCCCAGGCAACCGTCGGCCAGACCCGCGATTCGCAAGTGTCATTGGGCAAGATCAGCCAGGAAGTCGGCGCGATCAACACCATGAATGCGCAGATCGCCAGCGCCTCGGTGCAGCAGAGCGCCGCCGCCGAAGAAGTTGCGCAGAACGTCACGCGTATCCACAGCTCCACCGTGCAATCGGCCGCTGGCTCCGAAGTGGTGGAAAACGCCAATCAGGAACTGGCGGAGCTGGCGGACCGGTTGAGCACCAAGGTAGCGTTCTTCAACGTGGCGGTCCGTTAACCGCCACAGGTCTGCGACGGTCGGCAGGCGACTCGGGCGAGGCAGTCGCGGGCAGGCCGGTCAATTGAGCGACACGCAGGACGGGGGAGCAATGGGAGCTACTGCTGCCTGGCCCTGCGGGTTTTGGCCTTGAGGTTGTCTGAAAACCTTTTGTACATGGCTCTGGCGAGCGCTCGTTGAGCGCGCATTTCGCGGCATGCATGGCGCATCTCTCGATGCCAGTCCGTATTGAGCAGAAGCAATCCCAGCAGTGAAAACACGACACCCGAAGAGAACGCCAGGCGGTGGGTGCAGTCGTCCAGTGTCGGCAGGATCGACATCAGGCAAACAGCAAAATAGCCCGCCAGCCAGCCCGCCGCCCAGTTGTGCCCGCGTGCAATCAAGACATTGAGAAGCACCACGGCAGCCGTCAACAAGAGCAGGGACCACCTGGACACTTCCGCCTTGAGGACCGGATCGAGCTTGCGTAGATAAGCCGCTTCGTTAAGCACGATCGCCGAGGCGCCGGAAAGGACAGCCATGAACAGCGTGCTCACGAACACAGGAAAGTAGCGAATGAGAACGCTGGCCGTCGAATCATTCATGTGCTTGGCAAAGCCGTTGCCACACCGGCCAACATGATTGCAGCACGGCTGTACAGCACGCTCGCGGACGAGCAGTGGCTGCTGGGAAAACCTTCCCTGAATACGCTGAACGTCACTCCTTTACTCCTAGACTAACCAAGAGCACAGAGGGTAAAGAATCAGTTCTACACAAGCATGTAGGAAAAGTTCCTTTTTGCCGGAGGGCACTTCCCGTTATCGTTCTTTTGGCCGCCTGATCAATCGTATAAATCGGAAAGTGCGAGCGTCGCGGTCAGTTCTTCGCGGGTCCGGGTGATGACGGCGCCTGCCGTGAGCAACTGATTGACGGCATCAAGGCCGCCCTCCGGCGTGATGGCGCGACAGGCCGGCAGGTGCAGCACCACCGCCAGACCCGCCTTGAGCAGTTGCAGGGCGGTGGTCTTGACGCAATAGTCCAGGGCCAGGCCGCCGACGATCACTCGCAGCACGCCACGGGTCTTGAGGTACTCGATGACGCCCGTGGAGAGCTTGTCGTGCAGGTCGTGGTAACAGGCGCCATAGGGGTGCAGCTCGGGCTCGACGCCTTTCCAGACGAAGTAATCGTAGTCATAGGGCGCGGGCAATTCATCCAGCAGGGTGAAGCCCTCGGTGCCAGGCACACAGTGGTTGACCCAGGTGACATCGGCGTGCGCCAGGCCAGTGGGCTGCAGCATGTCGCTGTGCCGGGACACCACCCAGGGTGCATGGGGGGTGTGCACGTCCTTGCTGCCAATACGATGACCGGCGAGGCTCGCCATATAGTTAAGCTCGGCGCCGATCTGGTCACCACCGGCCACCGGCAATTCCTCGGGGCACAGCGGCGTGAAGCTTTTCTGGGCATCGACGTCGAATGAGGCGATGGCGATTTTTGCGAGGGGCATGGCGGTTCTCCCGTGGCCAGGCAATAAGATTACAGAGGGTCTGTTTCTTTGATCACAGTTTTGCCGATTGAACGCCTGCCGGTCAGGTAAGATAGCGCCGTTTGGCACAGCCTGCCCGTTGTGCCCGCCAACCCAAGTCGACTGCCCATGCCCTTCGAACTCAGCGTAGACCTCACCACCCTGGCCATCCTCGCCGTGGTTGCCTTTATCGCCGGCTTTATCGACGCCATCGCCGGCGGTGGCGGCTTGCTCACAACCCCTGCCCTGCTCACGGCCGGCATGCCGCCGCACCTGGTGCTGGGCACCAACAAGCTGAGCTCGACCTTCGGCTCGGCCACCGCCAGTTTCACCTTCTACCGGCGCAAGCTGTTCCATCCGCGCCAGTGGGTGCACGCCATTGTCGGCACCTTGATCGGTGCACTGACCGGCGCCGTGGTCGCCCACTACCTGCCTGCCGAAACCCTGAACAAGATGCTCCCGGTAATCGTCTTCGCCTGCGGTGTGTACCTGCTGTTCGGCGGCACGCCCAAGGCGCCGCTGGACGCCGAGGCACCGATCAGGAAGAAATGGCAAGCCACCCAGGGCTTCGGCCTGGGCTTTTACGACGGCGTGGCCGGGCCCGGCACCGGCGCGTTCTGGACCGTGAGCACGATGCTGCTGCATCCCATCGACCTGGTGAAAGCCAGCGGCGTGGCGCGCAGCATGAACTTCGTCAGCAACGCGGCGGCGCTGACGGTGTTCATCATCAATGGGTCGGTGGACTGGATCGTGGGCCTGGCCATGGGCCTGTCGGTGATGTGCGGGGCCTTCTTTGGCGCACGCAGCGCAATCAGCGGCGGCGCCAGGTTCATTCGCCCGGTGTTCATCACCGTGGTGCTCGGCCTGACCGTGCGACTAGCCTGGCAGCACTGGTTCAGCGTGGCCTAGGCGACGGGCCAGGTACAGGTCGATCAGATAGCGCGCGATCGAGCGCGATGCCGGCAACGGTGGCAACGCGTGAATATTGAACCACTGCGCGTCCTCTATCTCGTCGGCCTGGGGCACGATCTCGCCGCCGGCGTATTCGGCATGGAAGCCCAGCATCATCGAGTGCGGAAACGGCCAGCATTGGCTGCCCCTGTACTGAATGTTCTTCACCTCCAACTGTACTTCTTCACGCACCTCGCGAATCAGGCACTCCTCGGCCGACTCCCCCGGCTCGGCAAACCCCGCCAACGTGCTGTACACCCCCGTGACAAAGCGTGGTGAACGCGCCAACAGTATTTCGTCGCCGCGGGTCACCAGCACGATCATGCTCGGCGAAATGCGCGGGTAGCTGCGCAGGTCGCAGGGCTGGCAGAACATTGCGCGCTCGCGCGGCAGCTGGACCATGGCCTGGCCGCAACTGCCGCAGAAACGGTGCTCACGCGCCCAGGTGCCAATTTGGGCCGCATAACCCAGCACCTTGTACAGGGTGTGATCGCCCTGCAGCATGAAGCCGCGCAGGCCCTGCCAACTGCAGCCCGGCACCTGCGCGGCGCTGTCGAGCTCCAGCAGATACACCGGTTCCCCGTCGAGGTGGCCGATACCGTGCTCGGCGAACACCGACAGCGCCTGGCGCTTGAGCCAGTCACGCGGAAACAGCGGGCCATTGGCATCCTGCAAAAAGCCCTCGCGGCTGCGTGCGACGGCCCAGCCGCCGGGGGTGTCGTTGTCCAGCAGCGTGGTGGTAATCCAGCCTGGGGTCATGTCAGTCAATCCACAAAGTCGGGTTTCTGTTTACTCATGTGAGCCGCGATGGCCACGCGCAAATCGTTGGATTGCAACATAGCCGCGTTCCAGGTGGCAACGTATTCCAGACCGTCATTGATGCTGTGATCACGCATGTAGCTGATCATGGCCTTGGTGCCGGTGACGGCAATCGGCGATTTGGCGGCGATTTCGCGGGCAATCTCCAGGACTCCGGCCAGCAGGCTGGCGTGATCGGAATACACACGGTTCACCAGGCCGATGCTGCGCGCTTCTTCGGCGCCGAACTGACGGCCGGTGTAGGCCAGTTCGCGCAGCATGCCGTCACCGACAATGCGCGGCAGGCGTTGCAGGGTGCCGACATCGGCGGCCATGCCAATGTCGACTTCCTTGATGGAGAACTGCGCATCCTCGGCGGCATAACGCATGTCGCAGGCACTGATCAGGTCGATGGCGCCGCCGATGCAGTAGCCCTGGATCGCCGCCAGCACCGGCTTGCGGCAGTTGTCGACCGCGTTGAACGAGGCTTGCAGCTCGAGGATCTTGCGCCGCAGCAGGCGCGCGTTGCGGCCCACATCCTTGCCCAGGTCATTGGCCACCTGGGCCAGCAGCATCAAGTCGATACCCGACGAGAAATGCTTGCCGGCACCGCTGAGCACCACGGCGCGCACGGCGTCGGTGTCTTCAACCCATTGGAATATCTCGACAATTTCACGCCAGAACGCCGCGTTCATCGCGTTGATCTTTTCCGGACGGTTGATCTGCACATGGGCAACGTTGCCGCTGAGCTCGACAACGAAGGCTTGGTATTCGGACATGGCAGTGATCCCTGACTGACGATTGATAAGGGCCAGACTATAACAAGCCTGCGCAAGGGCGCATCGGCCAAAAGGCGGACTCGCACTTATCGGCGCCATGGGCACGGGTGTGCCTGGAAAACGCTGGATAAAACCCCGCGCACCCGCCATCCTTCGCGCTTTAAGCCGCCCGCGCGCGGCGTTTCACGCTCAAAGGACATGCCCATGCACAGCCAACCCCTCGCCCTGATCGATTTCGACTTCATCGACGAAACCCTGCTCAAATACGGCGACGACCATTCGGTACTCAACCTGGCCGAACTCGACGGTTACTTCACCGCGCTGGTGTCGAGCCCGGCCCGGGTTGACGTCGGCGAGTGGTTTCCGGCCATCTGGGGCGGGCACAATCCGGCCTGGGAAAGCGCGGATGAGGCCCAGCGTTTCCTCGAACTGTGCGTACGCCACATGAATACCCTCGCAGGCCAACTGGCTAACAACGCCCAAGGGTTCAAGGCCCGTTTCGATGACACCGAGCATCAGGGCCACACCCTGACCCTTGCCGAAGAGTGGTGCTTTGGCTATATCCGTGGCGCGGCCATCGCCACCTGGCCTGACCTGCCGCCCGAGCAGGCCGCACACCTGGAAAAAATCGCCCTGTGCGCCGAGCAGGACAACTTCGAGCTGCCGGCCGACCTTGATGTACGGGCGCACCAGCAGCGCGTCAGCGAGATCGAACCGGCCGCGCGAGCCCTGCATGATTACTGGCTGGCCTTGCGCTAAGCCTCGACAAGCACCGCTGCTTTGGCCGATTATTCGAGTCCGCCCGTCAGCCACTCCGTGCCACCTTGCCTTGATCAGGAGCCTTGCACCTTGAGTTCGCAGAAAACCGTGACCGTTACCCCACCCAATTCCCCCCTGAACGGCAAGGTAGCGCCCCCCGGCTCCAAATCCATCACCAACCGCGCCCTGTTGCTGGCCGCCCTGGCCAACGGCACCAGTCGCCTGACCGGCGCGCTGAAAAGCGATGACACCCGGCATATGTCGGTGGCCTTGCGCGCGATGGGCGTGACCATCGACGAGCCGGATGACACCACCTTTGTGGTCACCGGGTCCGGCAGGCTGCAACGGTCGGCACACCCCTTATTTCTCGGCAATGCCGGCACGGCGATGCGCTTTCTCACCGCCGCCGTGGCCACCGTGCAAGGCAGCGTCGTGCTGGACGGCGACGCCTACATGCAAAAACGTCCGATCGGCCCGCTGCTGACCGCCCTCGGCCAGAACGGCATCCAGGTCGACAGCCCCACCGGCTGCCCGCCCGTGACCGTACACGGTGCGGGCAAGGTGCGGGCCAAGCGCTTCGAGATCGACGGCGGTTTGTCCAGCCAGTATGTCTCGGCCCTGCTGATGCTGGCGGCGTGCGGCGAAGCACCGATTGAAGTGGCACTGACCGGCAAGGACATCGGCGCCCGTGGTTACGTGGACCTGACCCTGGACTGCATGCGCGCATTCGGCGCGCAGGTGGAGGCGGTCGATGACACCACCTGGCGCGTCGCCGCCACCGGCTATCACGCCCACGACTACCTGATCGAGCCGGATGCGTCCGCCGCCACCTACCTGTGGGCGGCCGAAGTGTTGACCGGCGGCCATATCGATATTGGCGTGGCTCCGCAGGATTTCACCCAGCCGGACGCCAAGGCCCAGGCGGTGATCGCGCAGTTCCCGAACATGCCGGCCACCGTGGTGGGTTCGCAGATGCAGGACGCGATCCCGACCCTCGCGGTATTGGCCGCTTTCAACAACACCCCGGTGCGCTTCACCGAGTTGGCCAACCTGCGCGTGAAGGAATGTGACCGCGTGCAGGCCCTGCACGACGGCCTCAACGAAATCCGCCCGGGCCTGGCGACCATCGAGGGCGACGACTTGCTGGTAGCCGCCGATCCGGCACTGGCCGGTACGTCCTGCAATGCGCTGATCGACACCCACGCCGACCACCGCATCGCCATGTGCTTCGCGCTGGCGGGGCTGAAGGTCGCGGGCATTCGCATCCAGGACCCGGACTGCGTGGCCAAGACCTATCCTGACTACTGGAAGGCCCTGGGCAGCCTCGGCGTTGCGCTGACCTACTGACTCGGCGTCGCCGCAATGGGGAGGGATGCACATGACGATTCGCCAACCCTGCCCGCCCGGCGCCTGTATTTGCGCACGTGAAGAACTGCTGCAGGCACCGGGTGCCGACCTGCGCGTGCTTGGCCTGACGCGCCAGGAAGAAAAAAAGCTCCTTGCCCGGCTGGAAGATCTCAAGAGTTTGCAGGACCTGGAGCACATGCAGCAGCGGATGTATGAGCTGCTCGGGATTCGGGTGCACGTCGCGCCGGGGCATACCGAGGTCAGGAGCATGCGGGGGATTCAGATTGTCATCGATGAGCTGCCGGGGATGTGCCGCAAGACGCGGCAGGCAATTCCGGCGGCGATTCGGCGGGGATTGGAGAAACGGCCGGAAATTGCTTATCGGTTGCTCGATGCTTATGACCTGTTTGGCCAGGGGTAAGGAGGTAGGTGTATATCCATTGCTGCGGTAACGGCCAACTTAGGGTTCCGCCCTTTTGGCGGGTTACTGTAAAAAAGAGCCGAAGCAGATTAAAAGCAGGTTCTCCCCCTGCATCCGCTCGCCACAAGAATGTGGATTCTTGAATTTTTGTCTGCAAAATCAACACGTTATTTTTTGATAAGAGCGGGTCTGCCGGCGATGCGCCGTGACGGGTATGTACCCCATCACTCCTTGGGAAAAGTCACCCCGTCCCACCCCCCACCCAGCGCCGCGATCAACTGAACGCTCGCCACCAACCGTGTTTGCAGCAACGTCAACACCGTCCGCTCATTACTCAGCGCGGTCGCCTGCACCGTCACCACATCCAGATACGCAATCAACCCCGCCTTGTATTGATTCTGCGTCAACCGCAGCGACTCACGCGCGGCGTCCAGCGCTTCGTTGCTGACCACCGCCTCGTCTTCCAGCACCTTGAGCTGCACCATGTAGTTTTCCACTTCACGGAAACCATCCAGCACCGTCTGGCGATACTTGGCCACGGTCTCGTCGTAGGACGCCACGGTGCGATCAACCTCGGCCGAACGCTGCCCGCCGTCGAACAGGGTCATCGCAAGCTTGGGCCCCACCGACCAGAAGCGGTTCGGCAGGCTGATCCAGTCGGCATAGGTACTGCTGGTATACCCGCCCGCCAGACTCAGGCTCAAGTCCGGGTAGTAGGCGGCCTTGGCCACGCCGATATTGGCGTTGGCGGCGATCACCGAGCGTTCGGCCGAGGCGATGTCCGGGCGGCGTTCGAGCAGTTGCGAGGGCAGGCTCACGGGGATTTGCGGCAACGCTGGAATGTCCTTGCTCACTGCCAGGTTGAAGTTGGCCGGGGCCTCGCCGATCAGCACGGCGATGGCGTTTTCCAGTTGCGCGCGCTGCCAGATCAGGTCGATCAAGCTGGCCTGGGTGGTTTTGAGTTGGGTTTGTGCCTGGGCGACCGCGTCCTTGCCGGAAATGCCGGCGCGGTATTGGTTTTCGGTCATCTGCAACGAGCGCTGATAGGTATCCAGCGTGGCTTGCAGCAGGCGCGTCTGTTCATCCATCACGCGCACTTGCAGGTAGCTCTGCACCAGCTCCGATTGTTGGCTCAGGCGCATCGCGGCAAGGTCCGCGGCGCTGGCTTCGGCGCTGGCTTCGTTGGCTTCCAGGCCACGGCGCAGCTTGCCCCACACGTCTGCCTCCCAGCTCACGCCCAACTGCGCGTTCAGGGTGTCGCGGATACCGCTGCTGGAACTGCTCAGACTTGCGCTGCTGCTGCCGGTGCCCTGGCTCGCGCGGGTCTTGCCGACACTCAGGTCGACGCTGGGGTAAAACGCGCCACGGGCGCTGCGCACCAGCGACTGGGCCTGACGGAAACGTGCTTCAGCCTGGGCCACGGTCTGGTTGGAGGTGTTGAGGCGCAGCACCAGGTCATTCAACTGGCGGTCGCCGTACAACTCCCACCAGGCGCCACGGGCCAGGGCGTCGCTTGGCGTGGCCTGGCGCCAGCCCTGGGCTTCCTTGAACTGGGCCGGCTCGATCACCTCCGGGCGTTTGTAATCGGGGCCAATGGCACACGCGCTGAGCAACAGGCCACACAGCAAAAGGCTCGCCACGCGAGCCCCACGGAACATGGCGCATTGGGCAAACGTTGAATCGGTCATAGCGCAGAGTCCAGGGCAGCATCGGTGCGCACGCCACGCCAGGCGTTGAAACGGTGGCGTGCGCGGTCGAGATAGAGGTAGACCACCGGGGTGGTGTAAAGGGTCAGGACCTGGCTGAATACCAGGCCGCCGATGATGGTCAGGCCCAGCGGGTGGCGCATTTCCGCACCGTCGCCAGTGCCCAGCAACAAGGGCAAGGCACCGAGGATGGCCGCCAGGGTGGTCATCAGAATCGGCCGCAGCCGCAGCAGGCAGGCGCTGCGAATCGACTCCAGCGGACCCAGGCCGTCGTTGCGCTCCAGCTGCAACGCCAGGTCGATCATCAAAATCGCGTTCTTCTTCACCACGCCGATCAGCAGGAACAACCCGAGCAGGGAGATCAGGCTGAACTCGCCTCCTGTGAGATAGATGGCAAGCATGGCGCCGACCCCGGCCGATGGCAGCGTCGAGAGAATCGTCAGCGGGTGAATGTAGCTCTCATACAGAATGCCCAGCACCAGGTACACCGCCACCAGCGCGCCGAGGATCATGAACGGCTGCCCCTTCTGCGTGGCGGCAAAGGCATCGGCGGTGCCGGCCATCTTGGCGATCACGTCCTCGGGCAAGCCGACCTTGGCAATCGCCCGCTCAATCGCAGCCGTACCCTGCTCCACCGTGACCCCGGGGGCCATGTCAAAGGCGATGTTTTCCGACGCGAACTGGCCTTCGTGGCTGACCCGATCATTGGCCAGGCTGTTTTCGTAATGGGCAATGGTCGACAACGGCACCCGTGCGCCATCGGCGGTGATCACCTGCATCTGGTTGAGGGTGATCGGGTCCTGGGCATATTTGGGGTTGACCTCCATCACCACCTGATACTGGTTGAGGCTGTCATAGATGGTGGAAATCTGCCGCTGGCTGTAGGCGTTGTTGAGCACCGCCGTGACCATGTCCATGTCGATGCCCAGGCGTTTGGCCTGATCACGGTCGACAATCAGCGTGACCTGCGCAGCCCCCCGGCCCTCACGGGCATCGATGGCGGTCAGCTCGGGCAACGCCCGCATGGCGGCAACCACTTTCGGGTACCACAGGCGCAACGCGGCAAGATCGCCACTTTGCAGGATGTAGGAATATTGCGCGCTGGTCTGGTCGCGACCGCCGCCAAATTGCAGGTCCTGGTCGGCCATCAGGAACAGGCGTCCGCCCGGCACCAGCGGCACGTCCTTGCGCAGGCGCTCGATCACCGCCTGGGCGGACACCTTGCGCTCGGCAATCGGCTTGAGGCGCACCAGCATCACCGCGTTGTTGGTGCCGTTGTTGCCGCCGATAAAGCCGGCCACGCTGAGCACCGCCGGGTCGTTGAGCACCGCCTTGCGGAAGGTCTCCATCTTCGGCTGCATCACGCTGAACGACAGGCCGTCATCACCGCGCACGAAGCCGATCAACTGGCCGGTGTCCTGCTGGGGCATGAAGGTCTTGGGCACCACCACGTACAGCGCGACGTTTACGCCGATGGTCAGCAGCAGGCTGAGCAGGGTAAGACGCCGATGGCGCAGCACCCAGTCCAGGCTGCTGGCGTAACCGGCCACCATGCGGTCGTTGACCTTCTGGCTCCAGCGCTGCAGCCCGGTCATGCGGCCCTTGACCTGGGGTTTGAGCCAGCGTGCGCAGAGCATCGGGGTCAGGGTCAGCGAGACGATCAGCGACACAATGATCGCCGCCGACAGGGTGATCGAAAACTCACGAAACAGGCTGGTGACGATGCCGCCCATGAACAGGATGGAAAGGAACACCGCCACCAGCGACACGTTCATCGACAGCAGGGTAAAGCCCACTTCCTCGGCGCCCAGGTACGCCGCCTTCATCGGCGGTACCCCTTCGTCGATATGCCGGGAGATGTTCTCCAGCACCACGATGGCATCGTCCACCACCAGGCCGGTGGCGAGGATCAACGCCATCAGCGAAAAATTGTTCAGCGAGAACCCGTACAGGTACATCACTGCAAAGGTGCCCACCAGCGACACCGGCACCGCCAGGGTCGGGATCAGCGACGCGCGGAAATTGCCGAGAAACAGGTACACCACCAGAATCACCAGGCCTACCGCGATCAGCAGGGTCATCTCGGCTTCATGCAGGGTGGCGGTAATCACCGGCGAGCGATCCATGGCCAGGCTGAGCTTGACGCTGGACGGCAACACCGCCTGCAACGCCGGCAACTGCGCCTTGATCTGCCTGACCGTCTCGATGATGTTGGCGCCGGACTGGCGGTTGATCACCAGCAGCACCGCCGAATCGTTGTTGAAGAAGCCACTGTTGTAGCGGTCTTCGACGCCATCGGTGATCTTCGCCACGTCCGACAGGCGCAGGGCCGCGCCATTCTGGTAGCGAATCAGCAGCGGCTCGTAGTCCTTGGCTTTTTCCAGCTGGTCGTTGGCCTGGATCTGCCAGTTGCGCTGGCTGTCTTCCAGCGAGCCCTTGGGCCGGCGCTGGTTGGCATTGGCAATGGTGTTGCGCACATCGTCCAGGGCCACGCCGTACTGGTCGAGGGCCTTGGGTTGCAGTTCGATGCGCACCGCCGGCAGCGAACTGCCGCCGATCTGCACTTCGCCCACACCGGGCACCTGAGACAGGCTTTGCGAGAGGATGGTCGAGGCCAGATCGTAAAGCTGGCCCTTCTGCAACACGTCCGAGGTCAGCGACAGCACCATGACCGGCGCCTGGGACGGGTTGATCTTCTTGTAGGTGGGCATGCTGCGCATGCCGCTGGGCAGCAGGTTGCGCGACGCATTGATGGCAGCCTGCACTTCCCTTGCCGCGCCGTTGATATCGCGGTCGGCGTCGAACGCCAGGATCACCCGGGTGGACCCCTGACTGGACGAACTGCTCATGGTGGTGATGCCGGCAATCGAGCCGAAGGAGCGCTCCAGCGGCGTGGCCACGGTGGACGCCATCACTTCGGGGCTGGCTCCGGGCAGGCTGGCCGACACCACGATCACCGGGAAGTCGATCTGCGGCAAGGGCGACACCGGCAGCAGGTTGAAGCTGACACCGCCCAGCAACATGATCGCCAGGCTCAGCAGCAGCGTGGCGACCGGCCGGCGAATGAAAGGTCCGGACAGGTTCATGGCTCAACCGGCTCCAGGCGTTGCGGCTCTTTGCGCCAACGCCGTCCCAGACGATCGAAGTACAGGTAGATCACCGGCGTGGTGAACAGCGTCAACACCTGGCTCACCAGCAGGCCGCCGACCATCACCAGGCCCAGGGGCTGGCGCAACTCGGCGCCGGAACCGCTGGCGAGCATCAGCGGCACCGCACCGAACAGCGCGGCCAGGGTGGTCATCAGGATCGGCCGGAAACGCAACAGCGCCGCCTGATAAATCGCCGTCTGCGGGTCAAGGCCCTGGTTGCGTTCGGCGTCGAGGGCGAAGTCGATCATCATGATCGCGTTCTTCTTCACGATACCGATCAGCAAAATGATGCCGATGATCGCGATCATGCCCAGGTCATTGCCGCTGAGCAGCAAGGCGAGCAGCGCCCCCACTGCTGCCGAAGGCAGGGTCGAGAGAATGGTGATCGGGTGGATATAGCTCTCGTACAACACGCCAAGCACGATGTACATGGTGACCACCGCCGCCAGGATCAGCAGCAGGGTGCTCGACAGCGATGCCTCGAACGCCTGGGCCGCGCCCTGGAACCGGGTCTGCACGCCCACCGGCATGCCGATGTCCTTCTGCGTCTGGTTGATCAGCTCCACGCCTTTGCCCAACGCGACGCCAGGCGCCAGGTTGAACGACATCATCACCGCCGGGAACTGGCCGATGTGCGCAATCGCCAACTGCGCCTGGCGCTGTTCCACACGGGCCAGGCTCGACAGCCGCACCTGGCCGCCATCGGTGGTTTTCACGTGGATCTGGTTCAGCGCCTCCGGCCCAAGGGTTTCGCCGGACTGGGCCTGCAACACCACACGGTACTGACTGGCCTGGGTGTAGATGGTCGAGATCTGCCGCTGGCCGAAGGCGTCATACAGTGCGTCGGTAATGGTCGACACGCTGACACCCAGGCGCGAGGCCGCATCGCGGTCGATCACCAGATACACCTGCAGGCCCTTGTCCTGCAGGTCGCTGGCGACGTCGGTCAACTCCGGCAACTGGCTGAGCGCCTGCACCAGCTTGCCGCTCCACAGCGCCAGCAGCTCGGCGTCCGGGGACGACATGCTGAACTGGTATTGGGTGCGGCTGACGCGATCTTCGATGGTCAGGTCCTGCACGGGCTGCATGAACAGGCGAATGCCCACCAGCGTGTCGATCTGTGGTTGCAGGCGCGCGATCACCTCGGTCGCACTCAGGTCACGTACGGCGTGGGGCTTGAGGTTGATCAGCAAACGGCCACTGTTGAGCGTGGCGTTGTCACCGTCCACCCCGATATAGGACGACAGGCTTTCCACAGAGGGGTCGGCCAGGATGATTTTGGCCAGTTCCTGTTGGCGCTGGCTCATGGCGGCAAACGAAATCGACTGCGGCGCCTCTGAGACACCCTGGATCACCCCGGTGTCCTGCACCGGGAAAAAGCCCTTGGGCACCACCAGGTACAGCACCACGGTGAGGCCCAGAGTCGCGATGGCCACCAGCAGGGTCAGCGGCTGGTGCCTGAGCACCCATTGCAGCATGCGCGCGTAACCGTTGATCAGCCAGTCGATCCAGGCGCCGCTGGCCTTGTAGAAACGGCTTTGCTCCGCCTCCTCGGGCTCGCGCTTGAGCAAGCGTGCGCACATCATTGGCGTGAGAGTGAGCGAGACCACCAGGGAAATCAGGATTGCCACCGCCAGGGTGATGGCGAACTCGCGAAACAGCCGCCCCACCACGTCCGCCATGAACAGCAGCGGAATCAACACGGCGATCAGCGACAGGGTCAGGGAAATCAGGGTGAAGCCGATCTGCCGCGCGCCCTTGAGCGCCGCCGCCATGGGCGTCTCCCCTTCCTCGATATAGCGCGCGATGTTTTCCAGCATCACGATAGCGTCGTCCACGACGAAGCCGGTGGCGATGGTCAGGGCCATCAGCGTCAGGTTGTTGATGGAGAACCCGGCCAGGTACATCACGCCAAAGGTGCCGATCAGCGACAGCGGCACGGCAATCGACGGAATTATGGTCGCACTGACCCTGCGCAGAAACAGGAACGTGACCATCACCACCAGAGCGATGGCAATCAGCAATTCATGTTGCACGTCGGTGACGGACGCGCGGATGGTCTGGGTGCGGTCGGTGAGCACCGCCACATCCAGGCCGGCCGGCAGGTTGTCGGTAATGCTCGGCAGCAGCGCCTTGATGCGGTCGACCACCTCGATTACGTTGGCGCCCGGTTGGCGCTGGATATTGAGCAGCACGGCCTGGTTTTCATTGGCCCAGGCGGCAAGGCGTTCGTTTTCGGCGCCGTCGACGATCTGTGCCACATCCTTGAGGCGCAACGGCGCGCCATTGTTGTAGGCGAGGATCAACTCGGCGTATTGCTGGGGCGAGACCAGTTGATCGTTGGCGTCGAGCATCGACACCCGCGTGGGGCCGTCGAAGTTGCCCTTGGGCTGGTTGACGTTGGACGCGGCGATCAGGGTGCGCACATCCGACAGGTTCAGGCCGTTGGCCGCCAGGGCCTCGGGGTTGACCTTGATGCGCACGGCCTGGCGCTGGCCGCCAGCGATGCTGACCATGCCGACGCCGCTGATCTGCGCAATCTTTTGCGCCATGCGGGTGTCGACCAGGTCGTTGAGCTTGGGCAGCAGCATGGTCCTGGAGGTGATCGCCAAGGTCAGCACGGGAGTGTCCGCCGGGTTGACCTTGTTGTACACCGGCGGCGCCGGCAGGTCCTTGGGCAACAGGTTGGTGGCGGCGTTGATCGCGGCCTGCACCTGTTGCTCGGCGACATCCATGTTGATATCGAGGTTGAAGCGCAGGGTCAGCACCGAGGCGCCGCCGGAGCTGGTGGACGCCATCTGCGTAAGGCCGGGCATTTGCCCGAACTGGCGCTCAAGCGGTGCGGTGACCGCGCTGGTCATCACGTCGGGGCTGGCGCCGGGGTACAGGGTCATCACCCGGATCGTCGGGTAATCCACCTGGGGCAAGGCCGATACCGGCAGCAGCCGGTACGCGATGATGCCGGCCAGGACGATGGCCAGCATGCTCAGCGTGGTGGCGACCGGGCGAAGAATAAACAGCCGCGACAGGTTCATGAACCGACCTTTTGCGCCTTGCCGGCGTTAACGCCGCTCTCGGTTTTGGCCGCCGGTTTGCCTTGCAGGTGTTCGGTGGGGGTGGTGGGCACTTCGGCGCTGTCGTTGACCACTTCGATTTCGCTGCCATCCTTGAGCCGGTCGGTGCCTTCCATGACCACGCGGTCGCCGGCTTTCAGGCCCTCTTTGATCACCGTGTTGTCGCCGTCGGTATCGCCGACCACCAGCGGCTGGACCTTGACCTTTTTGTCGCCATCGAGCACGTAGACGAAGGTCCCGTTGTTGCCGAACTGGATCGCGGCGGACGGCGCCAACACCACGTCGCGCAGGGTGTCGGCCAGCAGGTGCACGTTGACGAACTGGTTGGGAAACAGTGCCTGATCCCTGTTATCGAAGCGCGCCTTGAATTTCAGGGTACCGGTGGTGACGTCGATCTGGTTGTCCAGGCTTTGCAGTACGCCAACCGCCTGTTTCTTCATGTCGCCACGGTCCCAGGCCTCCACCGGCAGCTTGTTGCCTGCGTGGTAGCGGGTCAGCACGGTATCCAGGGTATTTTCCGGCAGGGTGAAGGCCACACTGATCGGCTGGGTCTGGGTGATCACCGCCAGGGCGGTGGTGTCGTTGGCCGCAACGAGGTTGCCGACGTCGAGCTGGCGCAGACCGACACGCCCGGCAATTGGTGCGCGGATTTTGGTGAATTCGAGGTTGAGCTTTGCATCATCCACCGCGCCCTGATTGGTCTTGACCGTGCCCTGGTATTGCAGGACCAGCGCTTCGGCGGTGTCCAGGGTCTGTTTGGCGATGCTGTCCTGTTTATACAGGTCGCGATAGCGCTGCACGTCAACCTGGGCGTTTTTCAACTGCGCCTGGTTCTGCAGCAGTGTGCCCTGAGCCTGCAGCAACGCATTCTGGTAGCTGCGCGGGTCAATTTCCGCCAACAGGTCGCCGGCCTTGACCATCTGCCCCTCTTCAAAGGCGATCTTGACCAGCTCCCCACCGACCCGGCTGCGCACATTGATGGTGTTGAGCGCGGTGACCGTACCCAACGCCTTGTAGTACACCGGGAACTCCCCCAGCACCGCCGGCGCCACACGCACCGGCACCGGCCCGGTGGACCCGCCGAAGCCCGGGCGCGCCATGCCGGTTTTGCCGGTGTGCCCGGCCGCTGCGTCCTTGTGGGCGCTATTGGCGGGCCAGAATTTCCAGCACAGGCCAGCGATGACCAGCAGCACAAGCAGACCGAACAGCCAGCGGCGGGAGTTGCGTGGGGAGGATTGCATGGAGTGATCAACCATTGGGCGCGAGAGCTTCTTCTTTGGGAGGCTGAAAGATAAGCACTGGGGCGGCTTAAGAAAAGCGCCTTTACCGGCTATTTACCTTGGGCTTACACGTTTTAACGGCTGCAGCTTAGTCCATTCGCTAGTTCGCTAAGCTGCTGACGCTCAAATAAAAACGGCCTGGACGAGGCCAGACCGCAAACATGTATCCGATGTGTTACTGCGAGGTGCAGTAATGTGCCGAAACAGTTACTTACTTCAAAACAGCCAGGGCGGCTTCGTAGTTTGGCTCCTGGCCAATTTCCGCAACCAGTTCGCTGTGCAACACTTTGTCGTTTTCATCCAGTACCACCACGGCACGAGCGGTCAGGCTGCGCAGTGGGCCGTCGGTGATATCGACACCGTAGTCCTGGGAGAAGGCAGCGCTGCGGAAATCCGACAGGCTTTTCACGTTTTCCAGGCCTTCGGAACCGCAGAAACGCGCCTGGGCGAACGGCAGGTCGGAGGAAATGCACAGCACCACGGTGTTGCTCAGGTCGTTGGCCTGGGCATTGAACTTGCGCACCGAGGTGGCGCAGGTCGGGGTATCGACGCTTGGGAAGATATTCAACACTTTGCGCTTGCCGGCGAAGGAAGCCAGGGTGGCATCCGACAGGTCGCCGGCGGTCAGGGTGAAGTCGGGCGCCTGGGAACCGGCTTGTGGCAGTTCGCCTTCAACCTGGACCGGGTTACCTTTGAGAGTGACTTGAGCCATGAACGAAATCCTTATGCGGGTTTGATGAAACAAATTCGAGAGGCCGAAGTTAACCACAAAGTGCCGCCGCTACCTACCCCGCAGGCAAATTGTCATCACACCGGGTTGTGGTTTAATTGCACGCTTTTTGCCCACCCCTTTTCAGGAACCCGCCCTTGATAAATCAGCCCTCCACCCAAGTTCTGGTTATTGGTTACGTCTGGCCGGAGCCTCGTTCCTCGGCGGCGGGCGGGCATATGATGCAGATTCTTGAGACGTTTCTCACGCAAGGTTGGGACATTACCTTTAGCAGCCCGGCCGCACTCGGCGAGCATAAGGCCGACCTGTCGACGCTGGGCATCGCCGAATGCGCCATCGAACTCAATAACAGCAGTTTCGATGACTTTATCCGCGAACTGGCCCCGGATATCGTGCTGTTCGACCGTTTCATGATGGAAGAGCAATTCGGCTGGCGCGTGGAGAAGTGCTGCCCCGACGCCCTGCGCGTGCTGGAGACCTCCGACCTGCAAAGCCTGCGGGATGCACGTCACCAGCGCTTCAAGGACCATGTGAAGACCCACCCTGACAGCGATGACTTCGCTGCGCTGTTTGCCCCTGATTTGGGGGACGAGTTCCAACGCATGGCCGACACGGACCTCGCCAAACGCGAAATCGCCGCCATTTACCGCTGCGATATCAGCCTGATGATCTCCGACCTGGAAATCCGCCTGCTCACCGAACAATTCAACGTGCCCGCCGCCCTGCTCCACTGGTGCCCGCTGATGATGCAGCCGCCCACCGCCGCGTTCGCGCCCTTTGAAGACCGCGCGCACTTTCTCAGCATCGGCAACTTTCGCCACGCGCCCAACTGGGATGCGGTGCTGTGGATGAAGAACAGCCTGTGGCCGTTGATCCGCCAGCAACTGCCTGGCGCCCAGTTGCATGTCTACGGCGCTTACACCCCGCCCAAGGCCACCGCCCTGCACAACCCGGCGCAGGGTTTTCATGTGATGAACTGGGCTGAAGATGCCTTGCAGGTGATGAGCGCCGCGCGCATCTGCCTGGCGCCGCTGCGCTTCGGCGCGGGCATCAAGGGCAAACTGGCCGACGCCATGCTGTGCGGCACGCCCAACGTCACCACCCCCATCGGTGCCGAAGCCATGGGCGATGAACAGCCCTGGCCCGGCATGATCGAACACGGAGCCCAGGCGCTCGCCGCCGCCGCCGTCGCCCTTTATCAGGACCGTGAGCGCTGGACCCAGGCCCAGGAACAGGGTCGCCAGTTGCTCGCCCGACGCTATGACCAGCGCATCCTCGGCCCAGCCCTGGTGCAATGCCTGGAAAACTGCCGCATCCACCTCGCCAGCCACCGCCGGAACAACTTCACCGGCAGCATGCTGCGTCACCATGCCCACAAGAGCACGCAGTACATGTCCCAGTGGATCGAGGCAAAAAACCGCACGGTATAAAGTCGGCGCTGGCGAGGTCGGGCGCGAGGAGGCATTATCCTGGGCAGCGACCATAAAAAAGCGACGGCACCATGACCCGAGCAACGCGCATCAACGACCCTTCCTACGAGCTGATGGACGATCACAACGGTCTGTCCATCATCTATCGCCAGCACGGTTTCCCCTGCCCGCTGGTGCGCTGGCATTTCCACAAGGAATACGAACTGCACCTGATCATTGCCAGCTCGGGCAAGGTGTTTATCGGCGACTATATCGGCAACTTCTACCCGGAAAGCCTGTTCCTCACCGGACCCAACCTGCCCCACAACTGGATCAGCCAGGTGGGGGAAGACGAAGTGGTGCCCAAGCGCGACATGCTGGTGAATTTCACCGACGACCTGCTTGAGGGTGGCAGCCAGATATTCACCGAACTCAAGACCCTGGCCCCCTTGCTGGAGCGCGCGCACTACGGCATCGAATTTCGTTGCAAAAAGACCATCGCCCAGGCCATGCGCTTGATGCAATGCATCGAGAACGACCAGGGCATGGCGCGCCTGGGGCATTTCTTCATCCTGATGGAGGTGTTGAGCGCGTGTGAGGATTATCAGTTGCTGTCGGGCGTGACCACGCCCCAACTGGCCGACGAACACAGCGTCGACCGCACCAACCGCGCGGTGGACTACATCTTTGCCCACTACGCGCGCGAATTGCCGCTGGAGGAAGTTGCGGACTACCTGGGGATGAAACCCACGTATTTCTCGCGGGTGTTCAAGCAGGCGACCGGTCGTACCTTTGTCGAGTTCGTCAACCGTTTGCGTATCAGCAAGTCATGCGAGTTGCTGGCCGACGGCGACAAGGCGGTGACGGATGTGTGTTTCGAGTCGGGGTTCAATAACATTTCCAACTTCAACCGGCGTTTTCAGCAGCTCAAGGGCATGACGCCGTCTCACTATAGGCGGTTGGCGGTGCAGCGGTTGACCGAGCAGAACCTCGCCTGCCATTGATCGTACCCACCTCCGTGCAGGCACGATCAAAAAATGGCTACATTGCCTGTCACACATGCCTAGTGAACGCCATTAGTCCTCCAGCCACTCAGCAACACATCACCGCTCTCCTTAGCAGGTGATATTTTTCTGACAGCCGGTTCAAGGATAGGCAATGATCATTAGCGCGCAAAAACTTCCTGCCCTCAACATACAACACCCTCATCCGGCTGCAAGCGCTCCAAGGGTGCCGCTTACCGACGTTGCCACGCTCAGCGCCGCGAACATGCGCCCTGCCTTGCGAGCGCGCAGAGACCTGCAAGGTTCAATGCCTGCTTCCAACCCACGCCAAGAGAAAATCAACCAATTCGCCGACGCCCTGGTTGAGCGTGGTGACCGCCAACTGGCCGCCGATATTGCCAATGGCCTGATCCGCGTCAAGCTGGAGAAAAACGCATCTGTTGAATCCGAGCAGATAGCAATCCCAAATGACTCCACTTTCCGTCAGCGCTGGAGCGAACTTGCGAATGCACTGCACTCGGAGCCGTTCAAATCGTTTGCGCAGGCCAATGATATTGACCTCAATACCATCATGATAGATAACGTAGGGAGGTTGATTGCGCTCAAAAATGACACGTCCTATGACATCTACTCACGGACGGATGACGATTGGGCGCATGCTTCGGTGGACGTTCTGGCGGCAGTGGAAAAACTATCCATTTGGGACCTGACCACCTTCTCTGACAAGGATGTCGTGTCCCTCAGAAACCTGATCGCGTTTTACGATTTGCCTCGATCCACTACCGGTGATGACGTGCTGCCTATCATCGAAAAACTGTTGAAAGGCACTTTCCCGGCGCCGGACAAATCCAACAAACATTACACACAGCTTGTTGCCAAGCGCGACCAGGAAAAAAAAGAGGCCCGCCAGGCGATCGCAGACTTACCGCCGCATCAACTGAACCAGCGCCTGGCCGAGTTCGCCCCGTTAACGGCCTCAGAAAGAGTAAAATGCGCTGACAAAGAGCTGGCGGCGCTATGCAGTCAGGCATTGATTAAGCTGTTGCCGGAACCGCGTAGCACAAACATGGGGCTGTCGGCCTCTGAGATTATCCTCAACGAAATTCCGGAATATTCGACATTTAACCAGACGCGCGCGCACCTTTTAAAAGCGCTGAGCAGCGACGTTTTTACAAACTTTTTACAAAAGAACAATATCACTGCTTCCAGCATCAGGTTCCTTCCAGACAGCGGGGAATTGACAGGCAAAGTTGAAGGCCAGGACAAGACCTTCACCTTGAACGATGTTTCGGATTGGCCTGATATCTGGGAAGAAATCAAGAATGCCGTCCAGCAAATGGCAGGAGGCTCTGGCGCTGCCGTTAAATATCCGGCCGCATCTGCGTCATTGGACGAAGTGATGCGGTTTTACAACGAGCCGGTCCCTGAACGACAAGGTTCAACACAACAGCCTGTGGTGAGCGTCCTGCGTCGAATAGCAGAGATGTCACAAAACAAGGGTTTCAAAGCATTGGTGGACACAACCGGTAACAATGCGGCGTCCCAAGCCGTGCGCAAGCGACAGCAGGCAGTGAGCAATCAACTCTCTGACACGTCCATTAAGCCATCCAGGCTTGAAGCCCTGGCGCAAGCGATTAAATCCAGTGACGCTGACTCAGTGGAAACAGAAGCAGAAAGCGCCGAAAGCGCACTGGCCATCGCCATGTACCGCGCAATGCTCGTAGTGAAGGCCGATCCCACCCAAGCCTCCAACAAAATCATCGATTCGATACCGCACGACAGTCTATTCGGACAATGGTGGGATTACCTTGGCAAGGCGCTGAATGCACGCGGGTTCATCGCGTGGGCCCGCGAACAGAAAGTGGACTTGGCGTCCCTGCGCTATGACCCCTCGGACCAGGCGCTGGTCGGCAAGGTCAATGGCATGGACCGGCGTTATACCGCCAATGATTTTGCGGAAAAATACCCTGGGTATTTTGACGTGCTCACGCCAGTGTTGAATGCCGCAGCGCCCTTCGCAACACGTGGGGCACCAATGAAGCTGCCGGGAACCATCAGCACCAATGCACCGTTTGAATCGGTGTGCAATTTTTATGGTATCAGCACCCACTACAGTGGCCCGGCCTTCGCACAACAAACGCAGATGATGGGGCGAACACAACAGTTCCCGACGCCTGTTGAAGACACGGATCAAATCGTGAACGATTTGATCCGAAAAAAAACAGCGTTGGGGGACAGCAATGATCGATACGCCCTCATTGATCAGCTTAAGATCGTCAATAAAGACGAAGGCGGCTCCACTCGGATCAACGTCGACCCTGACTCGTCCCATCGACCCAAGGGTAACAGGACCGTCCAACAGTTTGTCCTGGACAACAACTGGAACAACGTCACGTCGACTCGGCAGACCGACAACCTGTTAAAGGCGTTGCAGACACCTGTCCCTCAATCGCCGCCTCTGGGCAATCTCTGGGGGTTTCTCTCCACCAAACTCCCCCTCAGCGATGAGCAGCGCAACAAGGTGACGCTGTTCGTCAAAAACAATATCGCCCCACACAACAGCCTCTGGAGTTATTTAAGTGCCGGTATTACTGGCCTCAGTACCCAACCTGACAAAGCTCTGGAACAGTTGCTGTCCAGTGATAAAGCCGTCGAATTTGCGGCGAAACTGGAAATCGACATGGAGGGGCTCACCACCGCGACCAGCCTTAAGCAGTGGCTGTTGACAGCCCTGACGCTGGAGCTCGATCCAAAGGCAGGCGCTTCGCGCAATACGGTTGCAGGCTTCGACTTCATGCACGCTGATAACTGGGGACTTCACCCCAATGAAATCAGCGAGCGCTTCGATCAACACTTGATTGACACCGCAAAGGTACCAACGTCACTTGCCCCGCTCGCCTCGCATTTGCTGAAGTCCGGTATGGCACCACAGTTTGTACGCAAAGACCTGCCGTCATCAGCGACATTGGGCTCCTGCGAGTTTGCGATCTACACGATGGGGGTCAATCTGGTCGAGCTGATCGCCCCCGGTGCTGCCACCGGCATGAGCGATGAGCAGGTCATCCGGTTTATCGGGATTGATCCCATCTCCGATGATGAAACTCAACAACGAGCCATGGCCGGGATGAATCCGGTGATGGATTGGGCAATCAGCAATGGCTACGTCGTGAAGAATGACAACGATGAATATACCCTCGAACAAATGGCAACAGCGCAAAAAGCCCTGAACAAACAAAACACCGAAGTGTCTGCCGCCGGAAAGTTTCTAAGTACCGTGAAAGCGCCCAACAGGCGAGCGATGACCCTGGAAGCGTTGCGTGCAAAATTCGGTTCCAATATCGACTTCCAGAACACCTTCGAATGGGAAAAAGTCTGGTTAATCTTTTCCGGTGTTAGAGCGACCGTCGCTTCGGTCTATGAGGCCGGCCGCCTGGGCGAATCATGGACCCCTGAAACACAAGGAGTGGACTTCGAAAATTTTCGCAGGCACGCCTCCGAATTACCTGTCATAAATGACAAATTCAATGACGCTATAGAACAGGACTACCCCCAGCGCAGGCATCACTATATTTCGCACCTCAAGGATATGCTTAGCAGATTACCCCTGAAGACGCGCGTCGCCCTGAAGAATGGCGGTATGAATCTTTTCGCCGTGGGGAATACCGGCGGTATCGTGATTGACCTCGACCACTACGGGGAGAAGTACGCGCTCGCCTTCTATCCGGCCTCTGGAAAAATAATACAAATTCCAACTATCGACCGGTCGGTGTATCACGGAAAACCCGTCAACTTAACGATCGACTTGAAAGCCTTCCAAACCGGTGCAGAGCCAAAGCCTGAACTCGTCCCCAACGTTGTTTTGACGCCCCTCGACCGTGTCGATCCCGACATTTATAAAGGGGGCAGGCGATTGTTGCTGGCCGAGCAGGCAGGCACGACTCCCGCCAACTACGAAAGTATCAGGTTCCAACACTTGGCCGAGGTGCTGGTTGACTCGGCCTACCTGCACAAGGCCAGTTTCATCAACAAACAACGTGGGCACAACAACGTTGAAAATGCGCTTAAACCCAGTGATGTTTTCCTGGGTTTCATGAAAGTAGTACCCGGTGGCTCAAGTATTCTGGACATTTACAACGGCGAGTATAAGAAAGCGGTATACGACCTGGGCGTCGATATCATCTTGTATGCCGCCACGGAGGGTGTGGGCAAACTCTGGACATTGGCAAAATCCAGCGCAGCCTGGGCGGCCGCCAAGGTGTCTGCCAAATTCATTGAGAAGTTCGGCGCCAAAGAAGGTGAAGAGATTGTACTGAGGGACCTTACAGTCAACAGTACTTCGCAGAGCCTCCTTTCAACTCATCGACTGCAGCACAGTCATCTGGCGGAACTGCGCAGCGAGGGGTTTGTGCAGCCCTCCAACATGGCAGACGGTATCGTCACCAGCGCCGGTACAGCCGAGCCGGTCAAAGTGACCGCGATGTTCCAGGACGGTCACTGGTACGATTACGATAGTAAAACAGCACAAGCCGGCGGACAGGTGCTGAAAGGGTTCGTGTCCGACACAACATCACTCGTGCAAAAAGAAACCTTTTCAGACGGCACCTCAGCGCTGGTAGCGCAAAAATCATTGGCCGAAGACGCCTTTACCCTCCCGCGCGTCAATGGCTTTGACCTGATCAACGAGGGCAAGGTCTACCGTTACGATACCCACGCACCTGGTGTATTAACTGACCTGGAATCGGCCGATCACTTTAAACCGCTCGAAGGTTTCGAGGCGATCTGCCGAGCCCCGACAGGGCTTACTGGCCGATTCAGGCGCGGTGCCAATGACACCTGTTTCTCCAAGATCATCGATAACGTATCCAGTGAGTTGACCCAGGAACTGCAGGCGCTTGAGCACGTGCGGCTGTTCCCCTCGGAACCGAAGCTGTTCAAAAAGGATCAGTTCGTCATTTTCGAACGACGCCGGTTTAAGTTGGTTGAAGGTGAAATGGGCCCCCAACTGATGCCCGTCCTTGATAAAAATCGCATCACCTACAAGGACGTTGTCAAAGGCACGATCAAACAGGATGCACAGTTCGGCTTTTACAATGCGCAACCCACTGACGCGTTGGCTCGGGAAAGCCGGGTGGTGAAGCTCAGCAGCATCAGCACGGTGTGCGATGACAAGCGCGAGCTGCGAGGTATCGTGGTTAAGGACTCGATCACCGGCAGTACCCATCAATACTTGGTGATCGAAGCGGATATCGGCGAGTTTTACTTTGCGAGATTAAACAAAGCACCTGGCGACGAACTGACCTTTATAAAATGCACACCCAGAGAGTTACCGTTGGTCAAGAGCTATAAGGCTAAGCTCAACATACGCCAAGGCGTTTCCAACATTCCCATTGATCACGATTTTATTGCCTTGCCGAAACTCGATAGGGCGTTTCAAGCGCTGGAGCGTTCTGGCTATACGAGGCAGAAAGTCGATGAGCTAAAAGTCTATTGTAGAGAGATGACCCCGGAACAGCAGCGTGAAGTCGTTTATCAACTGCAACGGCACGACGCGATCGGTAAAGCCGACATCGCTCTAAAGCCGATACAAGTGGCCGCATTGGATAAACCTGCTGATTTCGCAACCAGAACGTTGGAACAGCAGAACAAATTCTATGCAGAGCAAGCCAAATCCAATGTCAATCTTGGAATGAAAGCCACAGGGCTGGGACCCGGCAATCAAGTGCGTTCCACGGCGGATAAGGCGCGTGCGCAAGCCGCATTTGATACCATCGGTTGGATACGTCGTACTGCGGAGAGCCACGCGCCGAATCGCGCCAATCTCGTGCTTAAAACCGGGGCTGGCAACTGCGGAGAAATGGCGATTTTGTCCAAGGACATTATTAACAAGAGCGGCGGTAGAGCCTATGAATGGCATGCATCGGATGCTCACGCGTTCACGGTGGTGGGTGGACCCTCAACGTTACCGTCAGGGACCGTCGACTTTTCAGAGCAAGCCTGGAAAGACGCCTGGATCGTGGACCCATGGACCGATATTGCCTGTCCCGCTCGCGAGTACACGCAGAAACTCAAGGAAGTCATGACCCAGTGGGAACGTAAAAAGATAAAGATATTGGAGGGAGAGGCATTAATCAGCCCGTTGGATAAAAACTGGATGGAAAATCTCATAACGAAACCAAAAAATCCCTATCCTTACGGGTATAACCGCTCCTGAACACCCTACGCAGCAACAAGCGCGCCGTCACCGTGTTATCGGCGCGCTTTACCCAAACCTAACCTGACCTGCCAACCAGTGCAAAAAAGTATCAGTCACCGTGCACCCAAGGATTTGTCACAACCGCATTTCAGGGCTGTAATCAACGCACACTCTTCCTGATTGCTTGTAGGAAGACACAACAACAATAACTGTCCTTCTGCAGCCCTCCGGGCGCGGAAATGGAGTGCGCGATGAAGTTCACAGCAAAAGCACTGCTTGTTTCTACCTGCATGACCCTCAGCGCCGTCAGCCTAGGCGCGCAGACCCTGACCATTGCCACCGTCAACAACAGCGACATGATCCGCATGCAAAAGCTCTCGAAAACCTTCGAGGCCGAGCATCCGGAAATCAAGCTGAACTGGGTGGTACTCGAAGAAAACGTGCTGCGCCAACGGCTCACCACCGACATCGCCACCCAGGGTGGGCAATTCGACGTGCTGACCATCGGCATGTACGAAGCTGCACTGTGGGGCGCCAAGGGTTGGCTGGAACCCATGAAGGACCTGCCGGCGTCCTACGACCTCGATGATGTATTCCCTTCGGTGCGTGACGGTTTGTCGGTCAAGGGTTCGCTGTACGCCCTGCCGTTCTACGCCGAAAGCTCGATCACCTACTACCGCACCGACCTGTTCAAGGACGCCGGGCTGACCATGCCCGAGCACCCGACCTGGACCCAGATCGGCGAATACGCAGCCAAACTCACTGACAAGTCCAAAGAGCAGTACGGCCTGTGCCTGCGCGGCAAGGCCGGTTGGGGCGAAAACATGGCGTTGATCACGACCCTGGCCAATGGCTACGGCGCGCGCTGGTTCGATGAGAAGTGGCAGCCGCAATTCAACGGGCCTGAGTGGAAAGACGCGCTGAACTTCTACGTCGACAATATGAAGAAATCCGGCCCGCCGGGCGCTTCCAGCAATGGTTTCAACGAAAACCTCGCGCTGTTCAACAGCGGCAAGTGCGCGATCTGGGTCGATGCCAGCGTGGCCGGCTCGTTCGTCACCGACAAGACCCAGAGCAAAGTGGCTGATCATGTCGGTTTCACCTTCGCCCCCCACGAAAAAACCGACAAGGGCACCTCGTGGCTGTACTCCTGGAGCCTGGCGATCCCCACCAGTTCCAAGGCCAAGGACGCTGCCAAAGTGTTCACCACGTGGGCGACCTCCAAGGAATATGGCGCACTGGTCGCCAAGACCGATGGCGTGGCCAACGTACCGCCAGGTACACGCACCTCGACCTACAGCGACGAGTACATGAAAGCCGCGCCGTTTGCCAAGGTGACCCTGGAGTCGCTGAAAGTCGCCGACCCGACCAGGCCGACCCTCAAGCCGGTACCGTATATCGGTATTCAGCTGGTCACCATTCCCGAATTCCAGGCGATTGGTACGCAAGTGGGCAAATTCTTTTCCGGTGCCCTGACCGGTCAGCAGACGGTTGACCAGGCGCTGGCTGCCGCGCAGACCACCACCGAGCGTGAAATGAAGCGGGCGGGTTATCCCAAATAAACCGGGAATACCACAGTAAATGTGGGAGGGGGCTTGCCCCCTCCCACACTGACCGCACTCCGATTCATGCTCCGCACTGGTCTTGATTGCCATGAATACAACACCCAAAAACCGTCTGGCCAACCCCGGCTGGTTTCTCGTCAGCCCTTCGGTGGCCTTGCTGCTGTTGTGGATGATCGTGCCGCTGGGCATGACCCTGTACTTTTCGCTGATCCGCTACAACCTGCTCTACCCCGGCGAAAACCAGTTCGTGGGGCTGGAAAACTTCACCTATTTCGTTACCGACTCGGGCTTCCTGCCCGGTGCCACCAACACCCTGTTGCTGGTGGGCAGCGTGCTGTTAATCAGCGTGGTGTTCGGCGTGTTGATCAGTGCCCTGCTCGAAGCCAGCGAGTTCCTCGGCCGTGGTCTGGTGCGGGTGATGCTGATTTCGCCGTTTTTCATCATGCCCACCGTCGGCGCGCTGATCTGGAAAAACCTGATTTTCCACCCCGTGTCGGGGATTCTCGCCGCCGTGTGGAAGTTCTTCGGCGCAGAACCGGTGGACTGGCTGGCGCACTACCCGCTGCTGTCGATCATCATCATTGTGTCGTGGCAATGGCTGCCCTTCGCGATCCTGCTGCTGATGACCGCCATGCAGTCCCTGGACCAGGAACAAAAGGAAGCCGCGCGCCTGGACGGTGCCGGCGCCATCGCGATCTTCTGGCACCTGACCCTGCCGCACCTGGCCCGCCCGATTGCGGTGGTGGTGATGATCGAAACGATCTTTTTGCTCTCGGTGTTCGCCGAAATCTTCACCACCACCAACGGCGGCCCCGGTTACGCCTCGACCAACCTCGCCTACCTGATCTACAACCAGGCGCTGGTGCAGTTCGACGTGGGCATGGCCTCGGCCGGCGGCTTGATCGCCGTGGTCATCGCCAATATCGCGGCGATCATCCTGGTGCGGATGATCGGCAAAAACCTGACTGACAAGCCTTGAGGGCCGCGCCATGACGCTTCAACAATCCCGCCGCCTGCAAAGCCTGTTGCTCGGAACCCTGGCCTGGGCCATCGCGATCCTGATTTTCTTCCCGATCTTCTGGATGGTGCTGACCAGCTTCAAGACCGAAATCGACGCGTTCGCCACCCCGCCGCAGTTTATCTTCACGCCGACGCTGGAGAACTACCTGCACATCAACGAACGCAGCAACTACTTCGCCTATGCGTGGAACTCGGTGCTGATTTCGTTCAGTGCCACCGCCCTGTGCCTGCTGATCTCGGTACCGGCCGCCTACTCCATGGCGTTCTATGAGACCAAGCGCACCAAGGGCACGCTGCTGTGGATGCTGTCCACCAAGATGCTGCCGCCGGTGGGCGTGCTGATGCCGATCTACCTGCTGGCCAAGAGCTTTGGCCTGCTGGATACACGCATCGCGCTGATCATCATCTACACCCTGATCAACCTGCCGATCGTGGTGTGGATGGTGTACACCTACTTCAAGGACATTCCCAAGGACATCCTCGAAGCCGCGCGCCTGGACGGCGCCACCCTGTGGCAGGAAATGGTCCGCGTGCTGCTGCCGATCGCCAAGGGTGGCCTGGCGTCCACCGTGCTGCTGTCGCTGATCCTGTGCTGGAACGAGGCGTTCTGGTCGCTGAACCTGACCTCGTCCAGCGCCGCGCCGCTGACCGCGTTGATCGCCTCCTACTCCAGCCCCGAAGGTTTGTTCTGGGCCAAATTGTCCGCCGTCTCGACCCTAGCCTGTGCGCCCATCCTGATCTTCGGCTGGATCAGCCAGAAGCAACTGGTGCGTGGCTTGTCCTTCGGCGCCGTCAAATAATAATTGCAAGCGGAGGCCCATCCCATGGCCAACCTGAAAATCAAGAATCTGCAAAAAGGCTTCGAAGGTTTCTCGATCATCAAAGGCATCGACCTGGAAGTGAACGACAAGGAATTCGTGGTGTTCGTCGGCCCTTCGGGCTGCGGCAAGTCCACCCTGCTGCGCTTGATCGCAGGGCTTGAAGAAGTGAGCGAAGGCACCATCGAACTGGACGGGCGCGACATCACCGAAGTGACCCCGGCCAAGCGCGACCTGGCGATGGTGTTCCAGACTTACGCGCTGTACCCGCACATGAGCGTGCGCAAAAACATGTCGTTTGCCCTGGACCTGGCCGGCGTCGACAAGAAGCTGGTGGACAGCAAGGTCAGCGAGGCGGCGCGCATCCTCGAGCTGGGGCCTCTGCTTGAGCGCAAACCCAAGCAACTGTCCGGCGGCCAGCGTCAGCGCGTGGCGATTGGCCGGGCGATTGTGCGCAACCCGAAGATCTTCCTGTTCGACGAACCGCTGTCCAACCTCGACGCCGCGCTGCGCGTGCAAATGCGCCTGGAACTGGCGCGCCTGCACAAGGAGCTGCAGGCGACCATGATCTACGTGACCCACGACCAGGTCGAAGCGATGACCCTGGCCGACAAGGTGGTGGTGTTGAACAGCGGGCGCATCGAGCAGGTCGGCTCGCCGCTGGACCTCTATCACCAGCCGGCCAATCTGTTTGTGGCGGGTTTCCTCGGCACGCCGAAAATGGGCTTTCTCAAGGGCAAGGTCACGCGGGTCGAATCCCAGAGCTGTGAAGTGCAACTGGACGCCGGCACCTTGATCAACCTGCCGCTCAGCGGCCCGACCCTGAGCGTCGGCGGCGCGGTGACCCTGGGCATTCGCCCGGAGCACCTGGAAATCGCTGCACCGGGCCAGACCACCCTGACCGTCACCGCCGACGTCGGCGAGCGCCTGGGCAGCGACACCTTCTGCCACGTCATCACCGCCAGTGGCGAGCCGCTGACCCTGCGTATCCGCGGCGACATGGCCAGCCAGTACGGCGAAACCCTGCACCTGCACCTGGACCCGGCGCACTGCCATCTGTTCGATACCGACGGTGTGGCCGTGGCCCGCCCACTCCGCGCTGCCGCCTGATTTCGCGAGTATTTTCTGATGAAACTGAATAAACAGAACCTCACCCTGTTGGCTCCCGAAGTGAAGTTGCCGGGCTACGCCGTCGCTGACACGCGCCAGGGCATCGCCCATATAGGCGTTGGCGGCTTCCACCGTGCGCATCAGGCTTATTACACCGATGCGTTGATGAATACAGGTGAAGCGCTCGACTGGAGCATTTGCGGCGTTGGCCTGCGGGCCGAGGACCGCAAGGCCCGTGACGACCTGGCCGGCCAGGGTTACCTGTTTACCCTCTATGAGCTGGGCGACACCGACGACACCGAAGTGCGCGTGATCGGCTCGATCAGCGACATGCTGCTGGCCGAGGACGGCGCCCAGGCGCTGATCGACAAACTGGCCGACCCTGCCATTCGCATCGTCTCGCTGACCATCACCGAAGGCGGCTACTGCATCGACGACAGCTCCGGCGAGTTCATGGCGCACCTGCCGCAGATCCAGCATGACCTGGCGCACCCTGCGGCGCCGACCACCGTGTTCGGGTTTATCTGCGCGGCGCTGACCCAACGCCGCGCCGCCGGCACCCCGGCGTTTACGGTGATGTCCTGCGATAACCTGCCGCACAACGGCGCCGTCACGCGCAAGGCGCTGCTGGCGTTCGCCGCCCTGCACAATGCCGACCTGCACGACTGGATCAAGGTCAACGTGAGTTTCCCCAACGCCATGGTCGACCGCATCACGCCCATGACCAGCAGCGCGCACCGCCTGCAACTGAACGACGAGCACGGCATCGACGATGCCTGGCCGGTGGTGTGCGAACCCTTTGTGCAGTGGGTGCTGGAAGACAACTTCGTCAACGGCCGCCCGGCCTGGGAAAAAGTCGGGGTGCAGTTCACCGATGACGTCACGCCCTATGAAGAAATGAAGATCGGCCTGCTCAATGGCAGCCACCTGGCGCTGACCTACCTGGGCTTTCTCAAGGGTTACCGGTTTGTGCACGAGACCATGAATGACCCGCTGTTTGTGGCGTACATGCGTGCCTACATGGACCTGGACGTCACGCCAAACCTGGCGCCAGTGCCGGGCATCGACCTGACCGCGTACAAACAGACGCTGGTGGACCGCTTCTCCAACCAGGCGATTGCCGATCAGCTGGAGCGTGTGTGTTCGGATGGCTCGTCGAAGTTTCCCAAGTTCACCGTGCCGACCATCAACCGTTTGATTGCCGATGGCCGTGAGACAGAGCGTGCCGCGCTGGTGGTGGCGGCCTGGGCGCTGTATTTGAAAGGCGTTGACGAGAACGGCGTGAGCTACAGGATTCCCGACCCGCGTGCAGCGTTTTGCCAGGATCTGGTGAAGGATGACGCGCTGATCAGCCAGCGACTGCTGGGGGTGGAAGAGATTTTCGGCAAGGCTATTCCCAACTCGCCCGAGTTTGTGGCAGCGTTCGAGCGGTGTTATGCAAATTTGCGCGATCATGGCGTCACTGAAACCCTGCAAAACCTCCTGAAGAAACCGGCTTAAAACTGTGGGAGGGGGCTTGCTCCCTCCCACATTGACCGCATTTCAATCCAATAATAAAACTGCTGAGCACTCCCTCATGACCCAGCAAAACCTGTTTCTCGGCATCGACTGCGGCACCCAGGGCACCAAGGCCATTGTGCTCGACGCCTCCACTGGCAAGGTGCTGGGCCTGGGCGCCGCTGCGCATACCCTGATCAGCGGCGCCAACGGCCGCCGTGAACAGCACACCCAGGAATGGCTGGATGCGTTCACGCAAGCCACCCACCACGCCCTGCAACAGGCCGGCGTGGACGGCCGGGACATCCTCGGCATCGGCGTTTCCGGCCAGCAACATGGCCTGGTGCTGCTCGACGACGACGGCCAGGTTCTGCGCCCGGCCAAGCTGTGGTGCGACACCGAAACCGCGTCCGAGAATGACCGATTGCTGCAGCACCTGGGCGGCGAACGCGGTTCGCTGGAGCGACTGGGCGTGGCGATTGCGCCCGGTTACACGGTGTCCAAGCTGCTGTGGACCCGCGAACAGCACCCGGATGTATTCAGCCGCATCGCCCATATCCTGCTGCCCCACGACTACCTGAACTACTGGCTGACCGGCCGTGCCGTAGCCGAATACGGCGACGCGTCGGGCACCGGCTATTTCAACGTGCGCACCCGTGAATGGGATGTGGCGCTGCTCAAACACATCGACCCCAGCGGGCGCCTGGAAGCGGCCCTGCCCGAGCTGATCGAAGCCAACCAGGCCGTGGGCACGATCCTCCCGGCCATCGCCGAACGCCTGGGCATCAACCCCCACGCCATCGTCTCCAGCGGCGGCGGCGATAACATGATGGGCGCCATCGGCACCGGCAATATCGCGCCGGGCGTGATCACCATGAGCCTGGGTTCATCCGGCACTGTCTACGCCTTTTCGGAGCAGCCCAACATCAGCCCCCAGGCCTCGGTGGCGACTTTCTGCTCCTCCAGCGGCGGCTGGCTGCCGTTGATCTGCACCATGAACCTGACCAACGCCACCGGGGTGATTCGCGAGCTGTTCGAGCTGGACCTGCCGGCCTTCAACGCCCTGGTGGAGCAGGCCCCGATGGGTGCCGACGGCGTGAGCATGCTGCCGTTTCTCAACGGCGAACGCGTGCCCGCCCTGCCCCATGCCACCGGCAGCCTGCACGGCCTGACCATGACCAACCTGACCCGTGCCAACCTGTGCCGCGCCGTGGTCGAAGGCACCACCTTCGGCCTGCGCTACGGCCTCGACCTGCTGCGCGAAACCGGCCTGCAAAGCCAGCGTATCCGCCTGATCGGCGGCGGTTCGAAAAGCCCGGTGTGGCGACAGATGGTTGCCGATATCATGAACACCGAAGTGATCTGCACCGAACAACCCGAAGCCGCCGCCCTCGGCGCGGCGATCCAGGCAGCGTGGTGCCGGAGCGGCGAATCCCTGGCCAGCCTGTGCGACAAATGCGTCAGCGTCGACCCGGCCAGCCGCACGTTGCCGGTGGCGGCCAACGTCCTCGCCTGCCAACAGGCTTACGAGCGCTATCAACAGCACGTGGCAACCCTTTAAGAGCGAACGACTATGTATCTGGTGTGTGGTGAAGCGCTGTTCGATTTTTTCAGCGAGGAAGATGCCGACGGGCAGGCCGCCAAGCTCAATTACCGGGCGATTGCCGGCGGCTCGCCGTTCAACGTGGCAGTCGGCCTGCGCCGCCTGGGCATCAAGGCCGGCCTGTTTGGCGGGTTGTCCACCGACTTCCTGGGACGCCGGCTGTTGCAGGTGCTCAAGGACGAAGGCGTCAGCGAGCGGTTTGTGCTGGCGTTCGCCGCCCCCACCACCCTGTCGATGGTTGCCGTGGGAGCCGATGGCTCACCGCAGTACAATTTTCGCGGCGAAGGCTGTGCCGACCGCCTGCTGGAAATCGCCCATCTGCCTCACCTGAGCGATGAGATTCGCGGGCTGCATGTCGGCTCTTACTCGCTGGTGGTGCAGCCGATTGGCGATACCCTGCTCGAGTTGGTCAAGCGTGAAAGCGGCAAGCGCCTGATCAGTCTCGACCCCAACGTGCGCCTCAACCCGCAGCCGGATATCCAGCTGTGGCGCGAGCGCGTGGCGCAGCTGGCACAGCATGCCGACCTGATCAAGGTCAGCGATGAAGACCTGCACCTGCTCTACCCCGACCAATCGCCGGAAAGCGTGCTGCAGGGCTGGCTGCAGCACCGCTGCCAGCTGGTGTTCCTCACCCGTGGCGGCGACGGCGCCAGTGTGTTCAGCCGCCAGCATGGCACCTGGTCGCAACCGGCGATGAAAATCGTGATGGCCGACACCGTAGGTGCCGGCGATACCTTCCAGGCTGCGTTGATTGCCTGGTTGACCGAGCATCAGCTGGACTCGGTGCAAGGCCTGCACCAGCTCACGCGCGAACAGATCGACGCGATGCTGGGCTTCGCGATTCGTGCCTCGGCCTTAACCTGCACCAGGACCGGCCCGGACCTGCCGTACCGTCGGCAATTGGACTGAGCCTGCCCGGGCGAAAAAAAAGAACGGCAACAGCCGTTCTGACAGGGGCTCGACGTTTAACCGAGCCTGGGGGTCATCGATAAATCGACCCGATGCGTTTGGCAGGTTCCTGCGTATGCTTGAGGTCTTCACGCAACCCGGTGATCAGATTGCAGATAGCTCGGCTGCTGTCGAGCTTTTCGGCCTTGATGCCTTTGACCTCCAGATCCACTCGGTCACGATCACGCTCGTCATACACTTTGATCGTCAGCGAAGCGTCTTCGGCTTTAATGCATTCACACCGCTTGGGCAGAAAACTTCCTTCAATGATGCTGCGTAGTTCCAGTTCCGAAAGCATGGCTAACCTCTCCTTTTATGAGACTGCCAACTAATTGTTATGTGTCTGGCGGGCACCTTCCCGCCGCGTCCTGCCGACCCTGGAAGACGCTTTCACTTAATAAGCGTACTCGGCAAAACTGGCGCGCGTTGTAACTTTTCCTCATAAGCTGACGCGCCGTTTATATAACTGAATCTGGAACTATCACAGCGGCATGAATCCTCGTCGAACGGCTTCGATTAAACGTTTAACCCAACAAACTCGGTTAAACATCTTGAACTTGCAGAAATATATCGCAAACTTTTAACCCCGTCGTTGCTGGCTATTCCACCCTGCAGGGGGGTGAGGTGACAACCCTCCCCCTGTCCCCCTGCGATCAAATCAGGCCACCTGCCTGGTACCGGCCCTGGCTTCCAGCTCACGCACCAGCGGCAGCACGCGCTGGCCGAAGTACTCGACCTCCTCTTGAAAGTGCAGGAACCCGGCCAGTATCAGGTCCACACCCACCGCCTTGAGTGCCACGATGCGCTCGGCGATTTGCTGTGGCGTGCCGATGAGGTTGGTCTTGAAGCCGTCGTTGTACTGCACCAGGTCGGCAAAGCTGGACTTGGCCCAGTTGCCCTCGCCTTCCGGTGACGCCCTGCCCGCCTGTTTGGCCGCATCACCAAAGGCGTTGACCGCTTCCGGGTCCGCCTTGTCGATGATTTCCGCAAGTACTGCGCGGGCTTCCTCCTCGGTGTCGCGGGCAATGATAAAAGCGTTCACACCCACCTTGACCGAATGGTTGTTGGCCGCGGCCTTGGTGCGAATATCGTTGACCTGGGCCTGGATGCCTTCGGGCGTGTTGCCGTTGGTGAAGTACCAGTCCGACACCCGCGCCGCCATGTCCCGCGCGGCCCGCGAGCTGCCGCCCTGGAACACTTCCGGCTGGCCCAGTGGCTTGGGCTTGAGGGTGTAGTTGTCGAAGCGATAGAAGTCACCTCTGAAGGTGAAATTGTCCTGGGACCAGATGCCTTTGAGCGCGCGGATGAATTCTTCGGAACGGCGATAGCGTTCGTCGTGCTCCAGCCAGTGTTCGCCGATGGCCTGGAACTCGCCCTTGAACCAGCCGCTGACGATATTCACCGCGATGCGACCGTTGGTGAGCTGGTCGATGGTCGCCAATTGCTTGGCCGCCAGCGCCGGCTGCCAGGGGCCGGGCAGAATTGCAGCAATCACCTTGAGCTTTGTAGTGGCGGCCAGCAGGGCATGACTGAACGCCACCGACTCATGCTGGTTGTCGGCGCCATAACCCGCCGTGAAACGGATCTGGGTCAGGCCATATTCGAAGCCGGCGGCTTCGGCCAGTTGCGCCAGTTTGCGG
Source organism: Pseudomonas trivialis (assembly GCF_001439805.1). GTDB lineage: Bacteria > Pseudomonadota > Gammaproteobacteria > Pseudomonadales > Pseudomonadaceae > Aquipseudomonas > Aquipseudomonas trivialis. Next base: position 187,962 of record NZ_JYLK01000013.1, read on the forward strand.
TTGTAGTCGATGCCCCAGTGGGTGCGCTGTTCGATCTTGCTCACCACCAGCCCACCGCTGACGTTGGGCACCCAATAGGCAAATTTCACGGCTTGCTGACTCATCTTGAGGTTCCTCGCACACAGGGATGTATCAAGCCTTGAGCAGCAAGCGTGCCAGGCTTCGGTAAAGGCCCGGCGCACAAGGGTTGCGTCCGTAAAACGGGCTCTGGCCATACCCACCGAAAACTGTCACCGATTGCGGCGGTTTGTCGATCCACTGTTGCTGGCGCAACAGTCAAAGGCACCTGGCTCCTGTAAACACGGGCTGTCGCACCCGGCACGGAGTGTGCAATCCCCCTCGCACATGATCACTGCCCAGGAGCCGTCACCCATGACCGAACACCATGTCATCAATCCGTTGTCCATCGGCGTCGACTACCCGGCACTGGCCGCCCGTTTCCGGCCGATCTTTGAGCGTATCGCCGAGGGCGCGCTTGAGCGCGAACACACGCGCACCCTGCCCCATGAACCGATCCAGTGGCTCAAGCAGGCCGGCTTCGGTGCGGTGCGCGTACCGGTGGAATATGGCGGTGGCGGCGCTTCGCTGCCGCAGTTGTTTGAACTGCTGATCGAGTTGGCGGCCGCCGACTCCAACGTGCCCCAGGCCCTGCGCGGGCATTTTGCGTTTGCCGAAGACCGCCTGAACGCGCCACCAGGCGCCGGTCGCGATCTGTGGTTCAAGCGGTTTGTCGACGGCGATATCGTCGGCTGTGCCTGGACCGAAATCGGCACGGTGGCGATGGGCGATGTGGTCACCCAGGTCAGCCCCAACGGCGAGCAATGGACACTCAATGGTGAAAAGTTTTACAGCACCGGCAGTATTTTCTCTGACTGGATCGACGTGTATGCCCGGCGCAGCGACACTGGCGGCGACGTGATCGCGGCCACCCGCACCCACCAGCCGGGCGTGGTGCAAAGCGATGACTGGGACGGTTTCGGCCAGCGCACCACCGGCAGCGGCACCACGCGCTTCACCGATGCGGTGGTGCATGCCGAGGATGTGATCGACTTTGCCACCCGCTTCAAATACCAGACCGCGTTCTATCAGCTCGTACTGTTGGCAACCCTGGCCGGCATCGGGCGAGCGGCGCTCAAGGATGTGGCCAGGCAGGTGCGTGACCGCCAGCGCATCTACAGCCATGGCAATGCCGCGCATGTCAGCCAGGATGCGCAAGTGCAGCAGGTGGTGGGTGAAGTCGCAGCGCTGGTGTATGCCGCCGAGGCCAGCGCGCTGAAAGCGGCGCTGCCGGCGCAACGCGCCTACCTGGCGCGGTTCGGCGGCGACGACGCTGCAGAGCGTGATGCCAATGTGGCCGCCGAGATTGAATCGGCGACCGCGCAGGTGGTGGTCTCGGAACTGATCCAGCGCGCCACCAGCCAATTGTTCAATGCGCTGGGTGCCTCGGACGTGCGTCAGGGCAAGGCGCTGGACCGCCATTGGCGTAACGCCCGCACGGTGTCGTCACATAACCCGGTGATCTACAAGGCGCGGATTGTCGGGGATTGGGTGATCAACGGCAGCGAACCGCCGTTCGTGTGGCAAATCGGTAATGGCCCGAAACAAGCCTGAAGCCCTACTGGGTCGAATGCTGGAACCTTTGTGGCGAGCGGGCTTGTTGTGGCAAGCGGGCTTGCCCCGCGTTGGGGTGCGAAGCGCCCCTCATCAAGGAACATGCGGTGTACCTGACACTGCGTAGAGGATGTTTTGGGGCTGCTGCACTA
>NZ_JYLK01000014.1 GCF_001439805.1 Pseudomonas trivialis
CAACCGCCATCGCTACTACAATCCGAATGTTGGGCGCTATCTGACGCCGGACCCGGTGAAGCTGGCGGGCGGGATCAATGCGTACCAGTACGTGCCGAATCCTACGGGGTGGGTGGATCCGCTGGGGCTGAATGCCAATTGCCCACCTAAAGGTTCGAAAAATCTAGAATGTGGCAGATCCACCGAACTGTCAGCACCGGAAGTATCTAGGAATGGTGCCTTCAAACAAGCTAAAGCCGATGCGGGAATACCGCGTGCACAACACCCAGATGCCGTACTCGATCCTAGAATGGGAAAAACGAGACAGTACTCACTAGTATCAATGAGAGATCAACAAAAAAATGAAATCTTAGATATGCAAGGTAGGCCAGTGATGACTCGAGAGTACGAATTCACACGTGCGGACGGCTCCAAAATTCTAATTCAAGATCACGGGGCTGGACACAAATTCGGAGCACCTAACGGTGAGGGCGATCAAACAGCACATTTCAATCTTCGGCCAAAAAACCGGCCGAGAAATGGAAAGTTAGGTGGTGCAAAAGATCATTATTATTTCAAGGAAAAAAAATGAAATACTGGAACGAACTGGACAACACTATCTTTTTTAACAAGGTATTCACCTACCCAGTGGAAATCGGCGAAATAACACTTTTCTCAGTGACCATTGATAATGACAGGCCCAATATCGGCTTGGGTTTTGACATTGCAGAAACTCCTGACACCCCCCCAGAAAAGTGGATTAAAGAGGGTTTTAACACATGCAGAATTGGTTTAGATTGCGGAGGCTTGAGCGACATCAGGATCAAAAATATCCCAACTAAAGAAAAATTGAAAATGGTGATAATCAAACGGGAAAATTATTTTGAGTTGCACGCAACGTCTAAATCTTCAGCAATTGAGCTAAAGGCCAAATTCATTTCTCTCTGCGGTCCAGCTGTATACTTTAACGATCCGGATTCAGCTTGTGGCTGACACAAAAAAATAGGTTTGCCTAATCTTGCGGGAACAAGATGCGTTTCTTTAGAGAGATCAACAGCTCTTTTTAGGGCTGCTGCGCAGGCGAAGTGCTCACATCAATGTCTACGCTTGAAGTCACGTCAAAACGCGGCACTCCAACTCACAAGAATTTTCAGTAGTATGCGAGACAAGGAGTATGACACCACCGAACCTCTCGAGGTGGTGAGCATGGCGGCGAACGCTATATTGTTGATGAACACCATCGAGCTTCGGCGGCGAGACAAACACATACGCCAATTACTATAAAGCTGATCGAAAATATTGGCCTCCATAACAGTTCGTACAACAGCAAGGAAGAACTCATAGATGCCTCGAAAGCAGTTGAGCTCGATAGATTGGAAAGGCCAAGACGATGAATAATCGAACGCTGAAAAACTTGATAAATGAATATCTGGAACAAGTAAAAAAAACAACAGATATACTTGAAAATTCATTTGTAACAATAAACATTCTAAGCCTATGGAGGTAGAAAAAATCCCACGATGCGGGACGATCAATAATGATGTGACCTAAGAGTTACACGGGATCGGCTGCAGTGTTTATCTGTCTGAAATTTGTGTCGACTTTGATTACGGACCCGACGGAAGATTGGACGGCTTCGATCTTTGGAGGCTGTATATGTACGCGTGTGAATTACCAAAAAAATATAAAAAATACAACGATAAAGATCTGCTTGAGAGGGAGTTCAACACATGCCTTATAAAAGGCAGGCAAAGAAGATCGAAGGTTCCTCCTCCAACTTGTACTTCAAGAGTAATGTACCGGGCAGTTAGTCAAGGGACGACAAATGCAAATGGGAACATCATCACATTACATACTAAAAGTGGAAGAGAGAAGGCCGCCCGCAGCTACTCCTACGTCTTTTACGGAGATTTGTGCAACGACACACTTTTGAACTTCACCTCGCTAAACATTGAAGGAGTACACTATGACCATCCGGACTGTAATGAGCACTTCATCAAATTAGTAGCCGAACGAATAGACGTAAGCTTCCAATAAAATAGGAACAAGCAGGTTATTAAAAGAGAGAGAAAACCCGAATTTGTCGCCTTCACGAGATTTGAAAAATGAAAAAACTTGATCTCGCCATCCTGCGCGGCTTGCTGTTTACATACTGCATAGAAAACTGCAGAGACGCGGAGAGAGAGCAAATCATAGCTTCAAAAAACACAAACAACGAAAAGAAGCTTTCTGAATTACTCAACACGCCAACCAAGCCTGAATTTTTTTCATACAAAAAAATGAACAGCAGTGGTTTATTGACACTCTTCAACATTTTCTATCAATCAATGAAAACTTCAGTTCGGTTTTTTATTTGTTCGATACCTATTTCGAAGATGAAATCCGTGACAACAGGCAGTTCATGACAGTGCTACTCGAATGTCTCAAACGTTATAAAGCTGAAAATCACACTAACACTTAATAGTGGCCCTTCAACACAATATCGTAAGCCCTGAAAGCACTAGTCTCTGTGGCAAGCTCGCTCGCCACAGCAACTGACTCTACACGGGGATGCCTCAAAAGCAGGCTCACTCAACACCGAGTGAGCCCCCCCAACTCACCGCTTGGAAAGCTCCATAATCATCCGACTCAACAAATACACCCGCGGCACCACGCTCTCCACCTCCGCATATTCCTCCGGCGTATGAATATTACCCCCCACAATCCCGAATCCATCCAGCGTTGGCGTGCCCACGCCGGCCGACAAACTGGCATCCGCTGCCCCGCCGCTGCCTTCGATGGTCAACTGCTTGCCCAACTCCCCATAAATGCCCTGGGCAATTGCCACTAACTTGTCGGACTCTGCCGTCTGCGGCATTGGCGGCAAGCCGCGTTTGAGCGTGGTGGTCACTTCGGTTTCCGGGATCAGCTTGTTGGCGGATACGCGCACCAGGTCTTTTTCGATCCGATCAAATTCTTCCGGCAATGCTGCGCGTACGTCAGCCTTGGCGGTGGCGTGGTCGGGGATGACGTTGGTGCGGTCGCCGGCGTTGATCACGGTGAAGTTGATGGTGGTTTTCTTGTCTTCGTCGCCAAGCTTGCCCAGTTGCAGGATCTGGTGCGCGGCTTCCATGGCGGCGTTGCGTCCCAGTTCCGGGGCGACGCCGGCGTGGGCGGCTTTGCCTTTGACGTCGACTACTGCGGTGGCGCTGCCTTTGCGCCACACCACCAGGCCGTCGGCCGGGCGACCAGGTTCCAGGTTGAGGGTGACGTCGTGACCCTTGGCGGTTTTGCGGATCAGGTCGGACGCGATATCGGAGCCGGTTTCTTCGCTGGCGTCGAGCAGGAACGTGATTTTTGCGTAGTCCTTGAAGCCCTGGTCTTTGAGGACTTTGAGCGCGTAGAGGCCGGCGACGATGCCACCCTTGTCATCCATCACGCCGGGGCCATAGGCACGTCCGTCCTTGATGTGAAACGGGCGCTCGGCGGCCGAGCCTTCCTTGAATACGGTGTCCATATGCGCCATCAGCAGGATGTTGGCCTTGCCGCTGCCCTTGAGCGTGGCGATCACATGGCTGCTGTTGGCGGCGGCATCCGGGACGCGTTCGATGCTGAAGCCGAGTTGCTTGAGCTCATCGACCGCGATGTCGCTGACTTGTGTGAGGCCTGGCCCGTAGCCGGAGCCCGAATCAATGTTCACCAGGCGCTCCAGCAGTTTCAGCGCCTGGCCTTTGTATTGCTCGGCATCCGCCTGAATCTGTTTATGGGGTTCGGCGCTGTAGGCCGGGAGTGCGAAGGACAAGGCCAGCGTGGCGGCCAGAAGGGTGCGCGGGAAGGTGAAAAGCATAAACCGATCCTTGTTAAGTGCTGGCAGGAAAAGTCACACCCTACCCCACTAAACGGACCGCAACCAACTGCCTTGTACGCAACTGACGCGGTTGCGCCCGCCGCTTTTGGCCTCGTACAGCGCGAGGTCGGCATCGTTGAGCCACCGGGTGCAATCGGCGTGCTCCGCTTGATACGGCGCCAGGCCGATGCTCAGGCTGGCGCGCAAGGTCGGGTCCTGGTCATAGACCAGCGCGTTGAAGCGATCACGCAGGGTATCCATTACGTCGGTGGCACGATTGAGCGGCATGCCCGGCATGATGATGCAGAACTCATCCCCCCCGTACCGCCCGGCCAGATCGGTGATACGCAAGTTCTGGCGCAACACTTTGCCAAGCTGGCGCAGGACGATATCACCGGTGACGTGGCCGTAGGTGTCGTTGATGAGTTTGAAATGGTCAATGTCAATCAGCGCAATCACCGCGCCCTGTTGCTCCCGGCGACAGCGTTGGAACTCGATCTCCAGGTGATCCTTCCACGCGCCGTGGTTGAGTAACCCGGACAGGCTGTCGGTACGGCTCAAGGCCAGCAGTTCGCGTTTATGCCGGGCCAGAGTCCGGGCCTGGCGATAGCAGATCCAGCCCAGCGCCAGCGGATACAGCATCAGAATCGGCAGGCAGCCATACAGCTGGGCCTGGGTGGTCACGGCGACGAACGCCGGGGCGAACACCAGCAGCGCTGCAAAAACACCCAGGCCCTGCGCGATCCAACCCGCGCACATGAAGCGCGGGCCACCAATGGCGACATTATTCATGGTCATCATCGACAGGATGGTGACGCTGGGCAGCGGATTGAAGTGCATGGCACCGACCCAGAACCCGCCGCAAAAGGAATCCAACAGCAAATTGCGCCGCTCGCTGCGCAGGGTGTGCACCGCCCGCAATGACAATTGAAACGCCACATGGGGCCAGACAAACGCGTTCACCAGCATCAACGCCCATACGAACGCCGATGGATCGAGGGGGTACATGCCAAACAGCACGCACACAAAACCGAGCGCCAGCCCCAGCACGCGGGATTTATACAAGCGGGTAGCGAGCGGAACTCCGTTTCCTCCTGGGGCAGCCATGGTCGGGTGTGATCCTGGATGAATGACGAGAGTCTATCAGGGTAACGGCCATTAGCCACTAACGCTTATCGGCCGGTCGCTGGCCTGCGCACCGAAGATCGACCTGGAGCCTCTGTGGCGAGCGGGCTTGCCCCGCGTTGGGGTGCGAAGCGCCCCCGTTCAATGACGAATACGATGCACCCGATACTCCGCAGCGGCTGGATTGGGGCCGCTGCGCAGCCCAACGCGGGGCAAGCCCGCTCGCCACAACAAGCCCCACTCGCCACAGGGATTAACTGGCCTCTCCCATCCCTTTCAGCAGCCACCCGCCAAACGCTCACGCAAAAATTCAACCAGCGCCTGCACCGGCCTGGAGCTTTGCCGATGCTGCGGGTACACCGCCGACAACGTCAGGGCTTCGGGTGCGAAATCGTCCAGCACCGTCACCAAACGGCCGTCTTGCAAGGCTTCTGCGACGATAAACGTCGGCAAATAGGTAACGCCCAAGCCGGCGATGGCGGTGTCGCGCAGCAGTTCGCCGTTGTTCACGCGCATGCGCCCGCTGACATTCAACGCCTGTACCTTGCCCTTGAACCGCCATTGCACCTGGCGGCCATGGCCATAAGGCAGGCAATCGTGTTCGGCGAGGTCGTCAGGTTTTTGCGGCGTGCCACGCAGGGTCAGGTAGTCGGGGCTGGCGCAATACACACGGGGGATGCTGGCGATGCGGCGGGCGATCAGGGTGGAGTCTTCCAGGGTGCCGATACGCAGCACCAGGTCGTAGCCTTCGCCGATCAGGTCGACGGGGCGATCACTCAGGTCGACCTCCACCGCGACGTGCGGGCAGCGCTGTAAAAACAATGGCAACAGGCAGCCCAGGTGCGCCATGGCAAACGACAACGGCGCACTCAGGCGCAAGGTGCCGCGCGGTTCGCTGTTCTGGCCGGCGATGCCTTGCTCCACTTGCTCGACATCGCTGAGCAGGCGCAGGGCCGATTCGTAGTAACTCTGGCCCAGAGGCGTCACATCCAGGCGCCGGGTGGAGCGGTTGAGCAAGCGCACACCGAGGCGGTCTTCGAGCTGGATCAGGCGGCGGCTGACGAACTGCTTGGACAGGCCCAGTTGCTCGGCGGCAGCGGTGAAGCTGCCGGACTCCATCACCTGACAGAACAGTCGCATGTCTTCGAAGGGGTTCATTGTCGCTTCTCGGTAGACAGTTGGCAGGTTTATAGCGGTTAACCAGGCACACCACAAAACAAATTGTGGAAGGGAGCAAGCCCCCTCCCACAAAAACCGGTTACTTGGCAGTAAACGCCGAGTAGCTGTTCATCAGGTTGCGGTAGTTGGGGATGCGCGGTGACAGCAGGTTGGCCAGGCCTTCCATGTCGTTGCGCCAGTCAACCTGCAGTTCGCAGGCCACGGAGAACCAGTTCACCAGCTGTGCACCGGCGGCGGTCATGCGGGCCCAGGCCGCTTGTTGCACGGTTTCGTTGAAGGTGCCGGAAGCGTCGGTGACCACAAACACTTCGAAGCCTTCAGCGAGGGCACACAACGTCGGGAAGGCCACGCACACATCCGTGACCACACCCGCGATGATGATCTGCTTGCGCCCGGTGGCCTTCACGGCCCTGACGAAATCCTCGTTGTCCCACGCATTGATCTGGCCTGGACGCGCAATGTACGGCGCATCCGGGAACAGCGCCTTGAGCTCCGGCACCAGCGGGCCGTTGGGGCCGCTTTCGAAGCTGGTGGTGAGGATGGTCGGCAGGTTGAAGAATTTGGCGACATCGGCCAGGGCCAGCACGTTGTTCTTGAATTCGTTGGGCGAGAAATCCTGCACCAGCGAAATCAGACCAGTCTGGTGATCCACCAGCAGAACCACGGCATCGTCTTTGTTCAAGCGCTTGTAGGTCATGGGTTAACTCCTTCAGGGGGTTTAAAAGGCAAAGCACGAACAGCCGAACGCACCCCAGAACCCCTGGAAGTCGCTGACCGGCACGCTGGAAAGCCGCGCTGTTTCATGGCGGTGTGCATGCACGCCACAGGGGCCGCTGCACTGGTGAGCCTGAGCCTGCATCGGCGCGCCCGGGCGCCAATGGCCGGGCACCTTGACCACCGGCGACCAGTCCGGCAGCACCGGCACACGCGGCGGCGCGAAATCCTCGAAGTCGCCGGCGCCGTACACCACCTTGCCGCCAACCACGGTGAGCACCGACTCGATCCACTTGATGGCTTCTTCGTCGACACTGAAAAAGTCCGCCGACAACGCGGCGACATCCGCCAACTGGCCGACCTTGATCTGGCCCTTCTTGCCCTGCTCCGACGAAAACCAGGCGCTGCCATGGGTGAACAGCTCCAGCGCGGTGAGGCGCGGCAGGCCTTCGGCGTGCAGCGCCAGGCCACCCACGGTGCGACCGCTCACCATCCAGTACAGCGAGGTCCACGGGTTATAGCTCGACACCCGCGTGGCATCGGTGCCCGCCCCCACCGGCACGCCTTCGGCGAGCATGCGCTGGATCGGCGGCGTGGCTTCAGCGGCCTTGGCGCCGTAGCGTTCAACGAAGTACTCGCCCTGAAAGGCCATGCGGTCCTGAATCGCGATGCCACCGCCGAGGGCGCGCACGCGCTCTATGTTGTGCGGGGTGATGGTTTCGGCGTGGTCGAAGAACCACGGCAAGCCGTTGAACGGTATGTCGCGGTTGACCTTCTCGAACACGTCGAGCATGCGCGAGATGGATTCGTCATAGGTGGCGTGCAGGCGGAACGGCCAGCGCTGCTCGACCAGATGACGCACCACCGGCTCCAGCTCCTGCTCCATGGTCAGCGGCAGGTCGGGCCGTGGCTCGAGGAAGTCTTCGAAGTCGGCCGCCGAGAACACCAGCATTTCGCCAGCGCCGTTGTGGCGCAGGTAGTCATCGCCCTGATGCAGCGTGACGCTGCCGGTCCAGTGCTTGAAGTCGCTGAGTTCTTCCTTGGGCTTCTGGGTGAACAGGTTGTAGGCGATGCGCACCGTCAGTTGCTCGTCCCTGGCCAGTTGCTCGATCACCGCGTAGTCGTCAGGGTAGTTCTGGAAACCGCCGCCGGCGTCGATGGCACTGGTGAGGCCCAGGCGATTGAGTTCGCGCATGAACTGGCGGGTGGAGTTGGCCTGGTATTCCAGGGGCAGCTTCGGGCCCTTGGCCAGGGTCGCGTACAGAATCATCGCGTTGGGCCGCGCCACCAGCATGCCGGTGGGATTGCCGTGGCTGTCGCGCACGATCTCGCCGCCCGGCGGGTTCGGCGTGTCTTTGGTGTAGCCGGCCACGCGCAGGGCCGCGCGGTTGAGCAAGGCGCGGTCATACAGGTGCAACACGAACACCGGTGTGTCCGGCGCGGCCTGGTTCAACTCGTCCAGGGTGGGCATGCGTTTTTCGGCGAACTGGAATTCGTTCCAGCCACCGACCACGCGCACCCATTGCGGGGTCGGCGTGCGGTCGGCCTGGTCCTTGAGCATGCGCAGGGCGTCGGCCAGGGACGGTACACCTTCCCAGCGCAGCTCGAGGTTGTAGTTGAGCCCACCGCGGATCAGGTGCAGGTGCGAGTCGTTGAGGCCCGGGATCACCGTGCGACCCTTGAGGTCGATGACCTGGGTGCCGCTGCCGCGCAGGGCCATGGCCTCGCCGTCGGTGCCCACCGCGACAAAACGGCCCTGGTGGATGGCGACGGCGGTGGCGCGCGGGTTTTCACGGTCGACCGTATGGAACTGGCCATTGAACAGGATCAGGTCGGCGTTCATAGGGATTCCTTCACAGAGGCTTCAAGCCAGGGCGCGAACAGGCGGGTGGCCGCCGGCATCAACAGGTACACCACCAGCAGCACGATGGTCAGGGTGACCAGAAAGGTGGAGACCACGTAATTGGACAGGAACGGGTGCAGGCGCAGAATCGGCCCCCAGATGAAGGGCAGGATCAAAGTCTGCGGCAGGATCACGCACAGGCTCACCACCGCCTGCTTCCAGCGCGGCGGCTTGGCCGCGCTGTCGGCAAGGGGCGTGAACCAGAACTCGTTGGCACCGCCGACTTCGGTATTGTCGCCGTCGGCGAGCATCGGCGCGGCTTCGTCGATCAGTTGCTTTCTTTGCGCGGAGTCGAGCCACACTTCAAGGTCATGGGTGGAGCGATAGCGCAATACGCAGGTGAACAGCGCCTGGCCGTTCTGCGTGCCGCGCACCACGTCGACGCCGAGGTGGCCGGGGCGCTCGCCGGCGATGCGCACGATGCGTCGCAGCCAAGCTTCATAGTCGGCCTCGCGACCGCGCTTGATCAGATGTTTGACGACCAGGGTGACGACTTCGTCGGGGCCGGTGCCGGATGTTGCGTCCATGGTGTTGATTCCCCCATGCAGCGTTGAGCGATGGGAGAATTCTGCCGACATTCGCGGCGCAGGAATTGGACGTATGTGCTGTCAATGACACCCAGTCATTTCTGATCGACAGGACGACTAATCACGATTTTTTCCAGGCCATTCAATCCATTGGGCAAAGTTGGTACGGCCCGTGCAAACGTTTGCGCTACGAACCTGCAAGGCAAGTTCATGTCGACCCGAATAATCGGGTTCCCACCGCGTACGAATAGGGATTTTCAATGCACCTGAACTCAAGGCCCCGGGCCTGCTTTGGTGTTTCCATGCTCCTGGCCGCCGTTACGGGAGTACTCAGTGCACCCATTTTGGCGCAGGAAAAGCCCACCGATGACTCGGCACAGGGCGAAACCCTGAGCCCTGAAGCCAGCCCTGCGACGAAAAAGGGCGTTTATCTCTCTGAATGGTTCAACCAGGACCTGACCTTGATCGGCAGCAAGGACATCAGCTTCGGCCCCCGGCCGCAGGACGATGTATACCTGGAATACGAGTACTTCGGCCGCAAGGGCCCGTTCGAGCTGTACGGCTATGTCGATGTGCCGAAGATCCTCAGCATCGGCAACAGCAACGACAAGGGCGTGTGGGACCACGGTTCGCCGGTGTTCATGGAGCACGAACCGCGCATCTCCATCGACTACCTGGCCGGCCGCAGCCTGGCCATCGGCCCGTTCAAGGAATGGTACGTGGCGTTCGACTGGATCTACGACCACGGCAGCAACAAGGAAAACCGCGCCAACACCCTTTACAGCGGCCTGGGCACCGATATCGACACGCACTCGCGGGTCAACCTGTCGGCCAACTTCTACGGCCGTTACCAGTGGGAAAACTACGGCGCCAGCAATGAATACTCATGGGACGGCTACCGTGCACAGATGAAGTACATCGTGCCCATCGGCAAGTTCGACAACGGAGCCTCGCTGACCTATATCGGCTTTACCAATTACGACTTCGGCTCGGACCTGCACAAGGACAACCCGGCGCGCACCGCCAACTCACTGGTGGCGACCAACGTGTTGCTGTACGCGTTCACGCACCTGCGCTTCACCCTGGTCGGCCGTTACTTCCACAACGGCGGCAACTGGGAAGACGGCAGCGAGTTGAATTTCGGCGAAGGCAACTTTCGCGCACGCTCGGACGGCTGGGGTTACTACGCCGGCGTGGGCTATCAATTCTGATCAAGGAGTTTTGGATGAAAGCGTTTACCCGTCTGTCGATTGCCATGAGCCTCGCGCTGCTGCCCTCTGTGGTGCTGGCGCAGACCGCACCGATCAAACCCAAGGTGATGCTGATCACGATGTTCGCCCCCGAGGCGCAAACCTGGATCGACCGCCTGGCACTCAAGCAGGAAGTCCGCGTGCCCGGCCTGTCCGCCGAATACCCGGTGATTCGCTGCAACTCCCAGGACGTGTGCCTGTTGGTGACCGGCATGGGCCAGACCAACGCTGCGGCGTCGACCCTGGCACTGGCGCTGTCGCCCACGTTCGACCTGCGCCAGAGTTACTTCCTGATCGCCGGAATCGCCGGCATCAGCCCCAAACACGGCACCCTCGGCACGGCGGCCTGGGCCCATTATCTGGTGGAGTTCGGCACCCAGTGGGAGCTGGACTCGCGGGACGCGCCCAAGGACTGGCCAACGGGTTATATCGGCATCAACACAAAAGGCCCCAACGAAAAACCGCCGCTGGACTACAAGACCGAAGTGTTCGAGCTGAACCCCAAGCTGCAGGCCAAGGCTTTTGCGCTGTCGCACAAGGTCACGCTTTCCGAAAGCAAGGAATCGGCGGCCTGGCGCCAGCACTACCCCGCCGCTCCCGCCAACCAGCCGCCGCAGGTGACCCGTTGCGACACCCTGGCGGGCAATACCTGGTTTTCCGGCACGCGCCTGAGCGAGCGCGCCGAGGTGTGGACCAAACTGCTCACCGACAACAAAGGCGAGTACTGCACCACCCAGCAGGAGGACAACTCCACTTACGAAGCCTTGCTGCGCGCCAGCCGTGAAGGCCTGGTGGACATCCAGCGCCTGGCCGTGGTGCGCGCGGGGTCGGACTTCGACCGTCCGTATCCGGGCTACAGCGAGGTGGACAACCTGCTCAAATACGCCGACCAGGGCGGCTTTGTGCCGGCGCTGGAGAACCTCTATCGCACCGGTAACCCGCTGGTGCAGGCGATCCTCGGCAACTGGTCGGCCTGGGAAAAAGGCGTACCCGAGGCCGAGTAATCTACAACGCTTCCAGACCCGCCAAATGCCCCCGTGGCGAGCGGGCTTCTGTGGCGAGCGGGCTTGCCCCGCGTTGGGGTGCGAAGCGCCCCCAATCAAGGCGCAGACGGTGCGCCTGACACTGCTCAGAGCAGGGTTTTGGGGCTGCTTCGCCCCCCAACGCGGGGCAAGCCCGCTCGCCACAAAAGCGCTATCTATCAGGATTAGTGAATTTTTAACCGCCATGACGATCACTTGTTTACATCACAGGCCTGGCAATAGCGCCACTCGGGACGTGCGCCCAGGCTTGATCAAGGAGAAAAATCATGGACTCAACAGCACAGGTCAACGGCAAGGCGCAGATCGACTACACCCAGGACACCTTGTTCGGGCCACTGGCCAAACACGCGGAATGCCAGGTGAGCGTGCGGCACGAACCCGATGGCCTGGTGCTCAAGGTGCTTCAGCCCCTGCCGGACGACCTGCACCATGCGCAGACGGTGGTGTTCGCACTCGAGGGCAAGCGCACCAGCGCCGTGGTCAAGGATCACAAGCGCCTGTCCGACCACAGCCTGCGTCTGGAGCTGGAAACCCAATAGCCGAGCCGAATGCAGTCACACAGGTGGGAGGGGCTTGCCCCCTCCCACATTTTGCCTATCGCCAGCCAGGAACACTTCGGTCAACTCCAGACCGTCGCGCCCCCGCAAGCATTCAGCCACGGGCCGACTTGGCACACTCACAATTGGCCTGCGCAGCACACGGCTCACCATGCGCATGATGCTGAGCACAGCCCTCACAGCAATAGCCCTTACCGTCTTTCATTACCGCATCAACACCCAACACGCACTTGCAGTGTGGGCAGGCACAGGTTTGATCTGGCATGGTCAGACTCCTTCTTCATGGTCGTCACGGCGCGGCGAACACCGCCACCTTAAGCAGTGACTGTGGCCCGCCGCGGATGGTTCAAACCATCACTCGCTGCGCGTATTGCTGCGGTACATGAACACCAGCGCCAGCGCCAGGCAGACCATCGCCACGATGCGGCTGCCCGACAATTCAATGGCCGGATTCCCCAGCCAGCCGAAATTGTCGATCAGCATGCCCATCGCCAATTGCCCGGTGATCACCGCCACCGTGGCAACGGCCGTGCCGACCACCGGCACCGCGCCCACCATCACGATCATGTACACCACGCCGAACAGCGCGCCGGTGAGTTGCCATTTCGGCACGTCCAACAGGCTCACGGCGTGCGCCGGTTCGAAGAAGAAAATCAGCAGCGCCGTCACCAGTGCGCCGATGCCGAAAGTCACCAGGCTGCTGCGCAGCACGCCGACCGTCTGCCCCAAGCGCCCGTTGATCGCTGCCTGCACGCTCAATACCGCGCCTGCGGCAACCACGACCACCAGTAATAGAATCAGATTCATCGCCTCAACCCCGCGCAATCAAAACAAGTGCCACCACAATCAACGCCAGGGCAATCCAGCGTTCACTATTGACCCGCTTGCGGGCCGTGCCGAACCAGCCGAAGTGGTCGATCAACACGCTCTTGCCCACCTGACCCGAGAGAATCGCGATCATGGTCATGGCAATCCCGATGTGGGGCGTGGCCAGGGTCAGCACCACCACATAGATCGGCCCCAGGAAACCGCCGATCAACTGCCAGCGCGGCAGCTCGCTCAGCGCCGGGCCCTTTCGCGCACCGCTGAAGAACAGCAGCAGAAACAGCAGCGCCGAACCCACCCCGAAAATACTCAAGGTCGCCCACAGATGCCCCACCTGCTCACCCAGCGGGCCGAGCAAACCGGCTTCCATCGACAGCCCCATGCCCGCCAGAATCACCAAGGGCAACAGCAGCAACTTCAAAATGTTTCGTTTTGGCCTGGCCTGCGCCACGCCCTCGACAGAACTTGCCTGCATACATCACCTGCGCTTCAACAATAAGTGGATGGCGCGCATTATCCAGTGGCTGCCCTGTGCGATAAATGGGAGCATGCGGACAACACCTTTGCGCAATACGCACAACCAGGAGACCTGATGCAGGGTTTGAATGAACTGAGTTTCAAGGCGCTGCGTCTGTTCGTCGCCGTGCTGGACCATGGCAGTTTTTCCGAAGTGGCCCGCCGCGAAGGCCTTGCGCCCTCCTCCATTTCCCGGCAGATCCAACTGATGGAGCAGGCCCTCGGCCAGCAACTGCTCTATCGGCACACCCGCGCGGTGAGCCCCACCGAGGCCGGGCGCCTGCTCGGGCGGCATGCGCGCTTGATGCTGGAGCAACTCGAAGCCGCCGGCCAGGCCCTGCAGGAACAGGAAAGCGAGCCCAGCGGCCTGGTGCGCATCAATGCCCCGATGGTGTTCGGCCAGCGTCACCTGTCGCCCTGGCTCGGCGAGCTGTGCCGGCGTTACCCCAAGCTGCAACTGGACATCCAGCAAACCGACACCTTCGTCGATCCATTGCAGGATGGCACCGACCTGCTGTTTCGCATCGGCGTACTCAACGACTCCGGCATGCAGGCACGCATCTTCGCGCCCCAGCGCTTCCGTCTCGCCGCCAGCCCCGCTTATCTGGCGCAGCACGGCACGCCCAGCCACCCCGATGAACTGCTCAACCACCACTGCCTGGCCTACAAGGGCGTCACCGGCCAGCAACGCTGGTTCTTCCGCCGCGCCCAGGGCGAATGGACGCCCTACAGCGTCAAAGGCCCGATCACCGGCAACCACGCCGACACCCTCACCCACGCCGCAGAACAGGGCCTGGGATTCGTGGTATTTCCATCATGGCTGATCGGCGAAAGCCTGCGCGCCGGCACCTTGCAGGCGGTGCTGAGCGACTACGAAGTGGCCACCACCCTCGAACCGCAACAGATCGCCGCGCTGTGGCCGGGCAGCCGACGGTTGTCGCTGAAGGTGCGTACGGTGATCGATTACTTTGCGGCGTGTTTTGGGACAGTGCCGTATTGGGATCGGTGAGCGTTCAGGCGACGCGGGCGTTATGCGTGAGGAAATTTCCTAGTAGGAAAAGTAGTCCGGGTCCGATTTTACGGGCCACTATTTATCACACCGGTCTTCAAGAGGCAGACTCCAGCAACGTCTTTCTTCGGAGATTGCCATGAGTGTCCTGTACTACAAAAAAATACGATCTGGCCGGTCTGACAGCTGTCTACCCGTCTTTGATAGCTCAGCTGGTTTTGGCTATATTTGGCCAAAACATGGAGAGAACTCTATGGTTACCGTACCGCTGGGCGAAGCAAAGAATAATCTGTCAAAACTGGTTGATGAGGCCGCCGCTGGCAACATCATCACCATCGCCAAGCATGGTCGCGCAATGGCCCAACTCGTTCCGATGACCAAGCCCAAAGGCAAGAGGGTTGGTGCAATGAAGGGGAAACTCGTCATCCCGGACGACTTTGACGCTCCCCTACCGGACGATCTGCTGGATTCGTTTCAGGGCAAGGCGTCATGAGGGTACTGTTGGACACTCACATCCTCCTTTGGGCACTCAGTGGCGATCCCAAACTGTCCAGCAAAGCACGAAAGCTCATCGAAAATGCGGCCGACGTTTACATCAGCGCGGCGACATTCTGGGAGATGGCAATCAAGGTAAGCCTGGGAAAGCTCCATGTCGATCTGGACGAAATTCGTGGGTACTGTCTGGAGAGCGGTGTCGTCGAATTAGCCATCACCTCCGAGCATGCCATCGCGGTAAAGGATCTGGAGCATCATCACAAAGACCCTTTTGATCGACTTATCGTTGCAACCGCCATCAGCGAACCGATGAGACTATTGACCACCGATCCGCAGGTTGCTCAGTACACATCGCTGGCGATCCTCGTCTAGATCACCTCCGACACTCGGATACTCAGATCAAAACAACCATTGCCCAATCAACCACGCATTCGCCCCGCTGATCACCGCAAACAGGAACCACGCCAGTAACCGCGTGGGCAGGCGATTGACGAACGGGCCCATCAGTTGCTTGTCACCGGTCATGCGAATCAACGGGTACAGCGCAAACGGCAACTGCAGGCTGAGCACCACCTGGCTGAGAATCAGCAGTTTGCCGATGGCATCGTCGCCCATCAACCACACCCCCAGAAACGCCGGGATCAGCGCCAGGCCGCGGGTGATCAGGCGTCGTTGCCAGCACGGAATACGCAGGTTGAGGTAACCCTCCATGATCACTTGCCCGGCGATGGTGCCGGTGAAGGTGGAGCTTTGCCCGGAGGCCAGCAATGCGATGCCGAACAGGATGCTGGCAAACGCGCCACCCACCAGTGGGTCGAGCAGATGGTAAGCGTCCTGGATTTCCACGACGTCGGTGTGGCCGGTCTTGTGAAACGCGGCGGCGGCGAGCACCAGGATCGCGGCGTTGACCAGCAGGGCCAGCGCCAGGGAGCCGATGGTGTCGATGCGCGCCAGCTTGACCGCGTCCCGCTTGCTGGCCAGGTCCTTGCCGATCATCCGGGTCTGCACGATCGAGCTGTGCAGGTAGAGGTTATGGGGCATGACCGTGGCGCCAAGGATGCCGATGGCCAGGTACAACGGCGCCGCATCGCTGATGGCCGAGAGCGACGGGGTGAACCCGCTCAACACATCCGGCCAGTAGGGTTTGATCAGCACCAGCTCAATGAAGAAACACACGCCGATGGTGGCAACCAGCGCCAGCATGATCGCTTCCAGGCGGCGAAAGCCCCGGTTCTGCAGGGCCAGGATCAGCAAGGTATCAAAGGCGGTGATGACGATACCGGTGGTGAGCGACACCCCCAGCAGCAGGTGAAACGCCAACGCGCAGCCGAGCACCTCGGCGAGGTCGGTGGCAATGATGGAGATTTCGGCCAAGGCCCATTGGGTGCGGGCCGAACGCTTGCTGTAGCGTTCACGGCACAGCTGCGCCAGGTCCTTGCCGGTGGCGATGCCAAGCCGCGAGCACAGGCACTGCACCGCCATCCCGGCGAGGCTGGCCAGCAACACCACAAACAGCAGGTTGTAGCCATAACGCGAACCGGCTTCGATGGCCGTGGCCCAGTTGCCCGGGTCCATGTAGCCGATGGAGATGAGCAGGCCGGGGCCGGCAAACATCAGCGCGCGCTTGAAAAACGACGCGTTGGGATCAACGGCAACGGAGCCGGCCACTTCCGGCGGGCAGAACGGGGCGGTAGCGATTTTTGGCAGGCTGAATTTCACGCGCGATTCCAGGTAAACACACAAGACAGGCGCGCAGCTTAGCAGTCAGACACAACCGTGCGCATCACCGTGTCCCGGGGCAGATCGAACGCTTCGACCACCTGCACCACCAGGTCCAGTTCCTGGTTCAAGGCTTCGCGCTCCATGCGCTGGCGAATCACCCCGACCACCAGCACCGCAAGGGTGGTGATGGAATACGCAGGGCCTGAGAACGCCCGTACGCCACTCACCAGCAACATCGCCGCCGCGAGCGCCTGGCCCACCACCGGAATCGCCGAAGCGGCGCCGCGTCGCAGCATGAACCCGGTCAGCCCCGCCAGCGCAGTGCCGCTCAAGGCCGTGGTGGCCGAGCGACCAACAGCGAAGCGATTGAACAGGCCCTGCTCCTTTTGCGCAGCGGCCCGCAGTTCGGCGTCGAACCGCTGCCGGTCGGCCTGGCTGAGTTTGTCCTTGTACTGCTCAATGAGCTTCTCGGCGACCTGCGCTTCAAGGTCGGCAAGCGCAACACTGGCGATCGGCTCGTCGAACTTGATCCCCAGCCGCCCCGCCACATCCTGGGCGATCTGGCGATAACTCACGCCATGCCCGCGGGCAATGTTCATGAGGCTGTCGCCGCCCATGCGCTGCAGTTCGATGGCCAGCTTGCGGGGTTCGCGCACCGAGGCGTCAATCGAGGCGCTGCGCTTTTGCGCCATCAGTTCGGCCAAAAACTTCAACTCGTCCGGCCGTGCCTGCACCAGCACAGGGAACAGGTCGACATCCTCCTCGGCAAACCGCACCTCGCTGCTGCGCGGGTCAAAGCGCATCATGCCGCGCCGCTCCTGCAGCAGGTCGGTGTACTGCACCACCGTCTTCAACTGTGGCCAATAGGCCGCATGGTCGAAGCTGGCCAGGTGCACATTGGTCACCTTGGCCTTGAGCGCAGGTGTTACCGGGATGGCATAGCGGCCGATACAGCGCTCGGTGTCGGGCTTTATCGCCAATGCCCAGTCCTTGCTGGAATGGCAATTGATGACACGGCCCGTCAACGGCGCCGCCACTTGCTCCCAGGGGCTCGATGTACAGATGGCGCCGCCCATCAGCAGCACATTGTTCAGCGGCAGCTCGCGCGCGGTTTCAGGGCTGGCGAGCAGGCTTTTGACGAGGATGCGCGCGCCCAGGGAATGGCCGATCAGGTTGATGCGACGCACCGTCAGTGACTCGCCATGCAGGTAATTGGCCAGCTCCGGCAGCAAGCTTTTGGCCACCTCATCCACCCGCGTCTCGACGCTTTTGTAGTGATCGAGAAAATACGCAATCGCCTTGCCCAGCCCCACGGTTGCCGCGCCCAGGCCACCACCGCCGAGCATCGAGGCGATCACGTCCTTGAACGGTGCAAACAGGTTTTCCAGAAAATGCCCGGCCGGCCAGAACAGCATCAGGTTGGTCGAGCCTTCGATAGCTGCCAGCTGCTGCTTGAAGTGCCCCAGCTGTTGCTGGTTGAAGAATGCCGAATAGCCGTGGACATAGAGATTGAGCACATCGCCCTGAGGCTCGCCACACAATACGAACGTGGGCTTGCGGGTGCGGTGCATTTCATCCCACTGGTGCTGCATGGGGCGGTGACTCCTGGCGACGATGGAAGGCGATGGTAACAAAGGGCAGCCAGGGGCAATGTGAAAAAAGCATGGATCCTGGGCACGGGACACTTTCAATGTGGGAGGGGGCTTGCTCCCGATAGCAATGCGTCAGCCACGCAGGTGTCGACTGGCACTCAGCCATCGGGAGCAAGCCCCCTCCCACATTGGATGTTCGGTGCGCCCACGCACGCGCGGCAAAAATACAATGCTCAGTCGGCAAAAAGCGCTCTAATAGCGCCCTGTTGACTGGCTTTGAAGATTCTGGAGTTCGCAATGCCCCATGAAGGCAACCTGTTACAAGCAGCCGTGGTGTTTCTGCTCGCCGCCGTACTCACCGTGCCGTTGGCCAAGCGCCTGCAACTGGGCGCGGTGCTCGGCTATCTGTTCGCCGGGGTGATCATTGGTCCGTCGGTATTGGGCTTGGTGCGTAACCCGCAGAGCGTGGCGCAGTTCTCCGAACTGGGCGTGGTGCTGCTGCTGTTCATCATCGGCCTGGAGCTGTCGCCCAAGCGTTTATGGGTGATGCGCAAGGCGGTGTTCGGCGTCGGCCTGGCGCAGGTGCTGCTTACCGGCCTGGTGATGGGCGCGGTCGCGCTGTGGTTGTTTGGTCAGGCGTGGAACAGCGCGATTGTGCTGGGCCTGGGCCTGGCGCTGTCGTCCACGGCGTTCGGCCTGCAAAGCCTGGCCGAGCGCAAGGAACTCAACCAGCCCCACGGGCGCATGGCCTTTGCGATCCTGTTGTTCCAGGACATCGCCGCCATCCCGCTGATCGCCATGGTGCCGTTGCTGGCCGGCGGCAGCCACCCCACCACCGAGTCCGAGGGCCTGCAGCACGGCTTGCAGGTGCTGGGCAGTATCGCGGTAGTGATCATCGGCGGGCGTTACCTGTTGCGCCCGGTGTTTCGCATCGTGGCCAAGACCGGCCTGCGCGAAGTGTCCACCGCCACCGCGCTGCTGGTGGTGATCGGCACGGCCTGGTTGATGGAACTGGTCGGTGTGTCCATGGCTTTGGGGGCCTTCCTCGCCGGCCTGCTGCTGGCGGACTCGGAGTACCGTCACGAACTGGAGTCCCAGATCGAACCGTTCAAGGGCCTGCTGCTCGGGCTGTTTTTTATCAGCGTGGGCATGGGCGCCAACCTCAGCCTGCTGCTCAGTTCGCCACTGGTGGTGATCGGCCTGACCCTGCTGTTGATCGGCCTCAAGCTGCCGATCCTGTATGCCGTGGGCCGCATGGCCGGTGACCTCAATCGCGAAAGCGCCCTGCGCCTGGGCGTGGTGCTGGCGGCCGGCGGTGAATTTGCCTTCGTGGTGTTCAAGATCGGCCGTGACCAGGGCCTGTTCGAACCGCAGTTGTACGACGTTCTGGTGCTGACCATCACCCTGTCCATGGCCATCACGCCGCTGTTGCTGCTGATCTGCCCGAAGCTGTTCAAGCGCAAGACCAGGCCAGTGGAAGTGCCCGAGGAATACCGCGCCATCGAAGGCGACGCGCCACGCGTGGTGATCGCCGGCATGGGCCGCATGGGGCAGATCGTTGCGCGGATCCTGCGCGCGCAGAACATTTCGTTCATCGCCCTCGACACCTCGGTGGAAACCATCGAGCTGACCCGCAGCTTCGGCGGCATGCCGGTGTTCTACGGCGATCCGCAGCGCCCGGAAATCCTCCACGCGGCCAAGGTCGACCAGGCGGAATTCTTCGTGATCGCCATGGACGACCCGGAAATCAACATCAAGACTGCCGAGCTGGTGCGCACCCTCTACCCGCACATGAAGATCATCGCCCGCGCCCGTAACCGCCAGCACGTGCACCGCCTGGTGGACCTCGACGCCTCGCCGATTCGCGAGACCTTCTACTCCAGCCTCGAAATGAGCCGCCGTACCCTGGTCGGCCTGGGGTTGAGCCAGGCCCAGGCCGATGCGCGCATCAGCCGCTTCAGGAACCACGACCTGCAAGTGCTCGCTGCCCAGCATGCGGTATACGACGACGCGGCCAAGGTGATGCAGACCGCCCAGGAAGCCCGCGCCGAACTGGCGCGGCTGTTTGAGATGGATCGGCTTGAGGAAGAGTCCGACAAGGTGTGAAGCCAGGGAGGAACGATCTTGCGAATTTTCTGACAGAATAAGGCGCAATTTCGTTTTATCACCGGAGTGCTTCATGGCCACTTTCACCAAGACCGCCGTCCTGTTAGCCCTCGCACTGACTGCCGGCAGCGTGTTCGCTGCCGTCAAGCCAGGCACACAGACCATCTCCACCCTGGGCGGCAAGTTCACCTTCAGCCTGCCCCAGGCCTACGTCGCCGATACCCTGCCCGCCGGCAAGGCCGAGGATGGCACCGGCGACACTCAAGGCACGATGTACGCCAATCAGACCACGAAAAGTGTGGTGATCGTCGCCGAAACCGTGCGCAAGGACGGGGTAAAGATCGAGGACAACGACCCCAAGTTCCTTGACGGCGCCGTCGCCGGTTTCATCAAGGACCAGAGCGCTGCCCTGCCCGACTTCAAGAAACAGAGCGAGAAAAAACTCAACTTCAAGGGCCTGGGCATGCGTCAGGTCGACAGCACCGCCACCCAGGGCGGCGGCAAGACCTTGAACTCCACGTTCCTCGGTGGCTCGGGCAACCAGTTGCTGGTGATCCAGGCCATTTCGCGGGCCGATGATGTGAAGGGGCACGCCGAACTGGTGAAACAGATTACCGGCAAATAACCCACTTCCATAACCACCCCAAAAACCCTTGTGGGAGGGGGCTTGCTCCCTCTCACATTGCAACCGTGCTCACTTCAGGTTCGATTCAAGCCAGGCCTTCAGGTCCTGCACCTCCGTTGCGCTGATCGTGTGGTTCATGCCTTCATACGTATGAAACTGCGGCTTCAACCCCAACCCCACCAGCACCTCGTTCGCCCGCGTCGCCGACGCATACGGCAGCGCCTGGTCCAATGTGCCATGGCCAATAAAGATCGCCAGCCTGCCCAGCGCGTCATCGGGCTTGAGCTCAGCCTTGAGTACCGGCAGCACGCTGCCGCTCAGCGCCGCGATGCCCCTCAGCAGCTCAGGCTTACGCAAGCCCACCTCGTAGGACATGATCGCGCCCTGGCTGAACCCCACCAGGAACACGCGATCACTCTGGGTGTGGTACTTGGCCGTGGCCTTGCGCACAAAGTCTTCGATCAGCGCGGCGCTGCGCTGCAAGTCGGCAGTCTCGCCGTTGTAGTCACGCTCGTTGGTCTTGGTGAACCAGCGATAGCCATGGGGGTCCACCGGCGTTGGCGCGCGGGCCGACAGGTAGGTCCAGGTCGACGGCAACGCGTCCTTGATCCCGAACAGGTCCTCCTCGTCACTGCCAAATCCGTGCAGGAAGATCACCAGCGGCTGGTTGCGCGCATCGCCCTGGGTCTGTTCCAGATAGGACAACGGCAAATCGGTATGCAGCTTCGAGTCAGCGTGAGCGACACCGGCCACCAGGGTCAGCGCCAGGGCAAACAGTTTGAGCATGGGAGGTCACCTCAGGGTTTGCGTAACAGATAAGTGTCCATGATCCAGCCATTTTCCAGACGCGCAGCCTTGCGCACCCGTTCGATTTCTTCAGCCACTTCACTGACCTTGCCGCTGATCAGGATTTCATCCGGCGTGCCCAGGTAGGCCCCCCAATAAATATCAAAGCCCTGATCAGCCACGCTGCGGTAGGAGTCTTCGGCATCGAGCATCACCACCAGCGTATCCGCATCACTGGCCTGCCCTGCCGCCAACCGGCGCCCGGTGGTGATCTCGACGGACTTGCCGATGCGGTTCAACGCCACCTTATGTTGCGCGGCCAGGGCCTGCACGCTGGTAATGCCGGGGATCACTTCGAACTCGAATTCGCACTGCCCTGCGGCCAGAATCGCCTGCAGGATACGGAGGGTGCTGTCGTACAGCGCCGGGTCGCCCCAGGCCAGGAACGCACCGACTTCGCCGTCGGCCATTTCCTCATTGATCAGGCGCTCGAAGGTGGCTTGCTTGTCGCGGTTAAGCACCTGCACCGCCGTGGTGTAGTCGATCTCACCGCGCACGCGCTCGGGGCAATCGGCCTCGACGAAGCGGTAGCCAGGTTCGGTGATGTAGGTGTCGCAGATCTCGCGGCGCAGGTCGATCAGCTTGTCCTTGCTCTGGCCCTTGTCCATCAGGAAGAACACATCGGTGCGGTTCAGCGCCTTCACGGCCTGCATCGTGATGTAGTCAGGGTTGCCGGCGCCAATGCCGATGATCAGGATGCGTTTCATGGGGTGCTCTCAGTGCGGGGCATGGATGTTGCCATGGTCGGACGGCCAGGGGTGAGTGTCCAGGCGCAGGCGCCACACGCCGGTAAAACGCAGCTCGATGCAGGACAGCGGCGCAACGTCGATCCGATAAATCATCTCGACCGGCATGTGCAGCACTTGCCGCATCACTGCGCGGATCACGAACGGATGGGTCACGGCCAGCACATGGCCGGGCTGGGTTTGCAGTTGCTGGAGCCACTGCGCGATCCGCTCGCACAATGCCTCCACCGTTTCGCCACCGTGGGGTGCACCGGCGCTGTCGGCGAGCCAGGCTCTCACCGCGTGAGTGTCGAGCTGGTCAATTGCCTGGCCTTTCCAGCGGCCCATGTCGAGATCGCGCAGGGCGGTTTCCAGCGTGGCCTCGTTGCCGAACAGGCTGGCGGTCTGACGGGTTCGCAGCTCGGGGCCGCATACCAGTTGCGGGGTTTTGCTGAAGCGACCGGCCAGGGATAACGCGTCACTCTGCCAATCCATCACCACCGATTCGTCATCGGCAAATCGCGCGTACTTTTGCGCCGGGGTGGCGGCGTGGCAGACAAGGGTCAACCGGGTGGGTTGCATCGCAGGTTCACTCTGGGTTGACGTGCAGTTCGCCTGGAACGGCGAAGTTGTATTCATATGTTACAACAAACCTGGAAAAGACCGCTGGACGCTGGCCCAACGCCCCATCGCATATGGCCTTGAGCCAGTTTTTTTCAAATTGGATCCCCTTACTGCGGCGAGGCTGTACTAGCATACGTGCTGGCGGGGTGGACTATCACTGTGGGTTATTCGTATTGGCACCTGATCCCCGTCGTTGCATAGCCGAATACCCGCACCTGACATTCATGGACGATTGGATGAACGCTCACCTGTTTCCACATATAGGCAAAGTCATTGCCAGCACCGGCAGCCGACATTTCCCACGCATGCTGCACGACCTGATCCTCACCCAACTGGCGGTGGACGCTACCCATATCAGCCAATTGCGAGTCAGCCCCGAGGGACATACGCGGCGCAAGATCAGCCCGGTCTACACCGATTCGACGGCAACGCTGGGCGAGGAACAGCCTGCAGCGCAACTGCACCTGACGCGGCGCAAGGACGATGTGCGCTACATCCTCTCGGTCTACCGCTCGCACCAGTCCGAAAGCTTCTCGCCGCAGGAACGCAACATGCTGCAGGAGTTTTCCACGCTGTTGCTGCCCATGGTGGAAAAACACATCACGGCGATCCAGCCGAGCAGCGACGGCGAACCGGTGGCGGCGCGACATCAGGGCATCGAGACCCTGCGCCAGCGCATTGAGGAGCGCCTGATGCAATCGGGGCTGACCTTGTCCACCCGCGAACTGGAAGTGTGCGTCGGCCTGCTGGCCGGGAAAACCGCGCCGGAGCTGGCCGAACAACTGGCGTTGAAGGTCAACACCATCGAAAGCTACCTCAAGCGCGCGTCGATCAAGCTGGGCATCAGCGGGCGGCATTCGCTGTTGCGGTGGATGTATGCCACCGAGAACAACAGCGGTCTTTAAATCAACATCAAGCCAATTGTGGGAGGCAGCAAGCCCCCTCCCACAATTTGTCAATCTCTGGCCAGCGCCTCAATCGGGTCCAGCCGCGCCGCATTCCTTGCCGGCACAAACCCGAACACAATGCCGATCAGCGTGGAACAGGCAAACGCGGTGACCACCGAGCCCACCGAAAACACCATCTCCCACTCTTTCACGAACAGCGAAAACAGGTAGCCGATGGCGTAGGACAGCGAGATCCCGATGATCCCGCCGATCAGGCACACCATCACCGCCTCCACCAGAAACTGCTGGCGAATATCCGACTGCCGTGCGCCCACCGCCATGCGAATGCCGATCTCGCGGGTCCGCTCGGTGACCGACACCAGCATGATATTCATCACGCCGATACCGCCCACCAGCAGCGAAATCACCGCAATCAGCGACAGCAGCAAGGCCAGGGAGCGGCTGGTGTTCTGCACGGTCTGCATGATGCTGTCGAGGTTGTTGGTGAAGAAATCCTTGGTGCCGTGGCGTTGCAGCATCAGCTTGTTGACGTTGTCCTCCACCACCTTGCTCGGCTGGCCGTCCTTGATGCGCACGGTGATGCTGTCCAGATGGCGCTGACCCAGCACGCGCCCCGCCGCCGTCTCGTAAGGCACCCACACATTCAGCGATTTGCTGGCGGCGAACATGTTTTTGTTATCGGCCGTGACCCCGATCACCGTACACGGCAGGTTGCCCACCAGAATCACCTGACCGAGCGGGTCGACATGCGCGCCGAACAGGCGCTGACGGGTGTTGTGGTCGATCACCACCACTTGGGCCTGGCGCCGCGCATCGTTCTCGCTGAAGGCAATACCGGCTTCGAGCTTCAGGCCCTTGACCTTGAAGTAGCGCTCGCTCACCCCATTGACCTGCGCATCCAGGTCGATATTGCCAAAGCGCAGCAGCAGGTTGCGGCCCACCACCGGCGTGGCGCTGTCGACGTAATACAGCTGGTTCAACGCGTCCACATCCGAGGGCATCAGCGTCTCGATGGCCGAGGCGCGGCTGTCACCGAAACTGGTGCCGGAAAAGATATCGATGGTATTGCTGCCGATGGCCTGGATGTCCTTGAGCACATAACGCTTGGCCCCTTCGCCGATGGCCGAGATCGACACCACCGAGGTGATGCCGATGACGATGCCGAGCATGGTCAGCAGCGTGCGCATGCGGTGTGACACCAGCGCGACCCAGGCCATGTTGAACGCCTCTTTGAACAACCCCAGGCTCGCCACCAGCCGCCGCGCGCCGCTGCGTCGCGACTCGATGGACGTTTCGACGGGCAGCTCGAGGCCGACACTGGCGTTGGCCTTGTCGCTGACGATCTCGCCATCGCACACCTCGACGATGCGCTGGGCATTGGCCGCCACCTTGGGGTCATGGGTGACGATGATCACCGTATGCCCGGCGGCGTGCAGCTCGGCGAGGATACGCATCACCTCCTTGCCGCTGTGGGTGTCCAGCGCCCCGGTGGGCTCGTCGGCAAGGATCACTTCGCCGCCGTTCATCAAGGCCCGGGCGATACTCACCCGCTGCTGCTGACCACCGGACAGCTGGCTGGGCCGGTGGCTGGTGTGCCCGGCCAGGCCCAACCGCGTCAGCAGCTCACGGGCGCGGCTGTGGCGCTGAGTCTCCGGGGTGCCGGCGTAGATCGCCGGCATTTCCACGTTGTGCAACGCGCTCAGGTGCGCCAGCAAGTGGTAGCGCTGGAAGATAAACCCGAAGTAATCGCGGCGCAGCTCGGCCAACTGCTCATCGCCCAGGGAGCGGGTCTCGATGCCGTTGATTGTGTAGCTGCCGGCGGTGGCGTAATCCAGACCGCCGAGGATGTTCATCAAAGTGGACTTGCCCGAACCGGACGCGCCGATGATCGCGACCATCTCCCCCGCCTGGATGGTCAGGTCGATGCCCTTGAGCGCAATGAACTCACGCTCGCCGGCCATGAAACTGCGGGTGATGCCCTTGAGCTCCAACAGTGGCTGGCTCATGGCTCAGTTCCCCGCCACGGCAGGCGTGGCGTCGCCGATCACCACCTTGTCGCCCTCGACCAGGCCGTCGAGGATCTGCACCTTGACGTTGTTGTTGATGCCGGTCTTCACGTTGCGCGCCAGCGCCTTGCCCTTGGCATCCAGCACCCGCAGCGCATAGCTGCCATCGTTGTTGCGCGCGCCCAGCGCCGCCACCGGCACCATCAGCGCCCCTTGGGCAGTGTCGAGCACGATACGCACCTGGGCGGTCATGGCGATACGCAGGCGATGGTCGGGGTTGGGCACGTCGAACAGCGCGTTATAGAACACCGCCGTGTTCTGCTTGGGCGTGCCGGCGCTCTGGGTCTCGAGGAAGTTCTGCGGCGCCGGCTCCGTGCCGCGCAGTTTGGCGTAATAGCGCTTGTCGGCCTCGCCGAGAATGGTGAAGTACACCTGCTGGCCGGGGCTGATATGAATCACATCCGCCTCGGACACCTGGGCCTTGACGGTCATGGTGTCCAGGTCCGCCAGCTTGAGCAGTACCGGCGCCAGCTGGTTGGCGATCACCGTCTGGCCTTCCTGGGTGACGATGCCCACCACATCGCCGTCGATGGGCGCATTGATGCGGGTGTAGGTCAGGTTGACCTTGGCGGTGTCGATCTGGATATGCGCGCTCTTGATCTGCGCATCCAGCGACAGCAGGTTGGCCTGCTGTACCTGGTAGGTTGACTCGGCGTCTTCGAAGTCCTGACGGGACACTGACTCGTCGATCTGCAGGCCCTTGTAGCGCTCGTACACCGACTTGGCCTGCTTGAGCTGCGCCGCCGTGGCGCGGCGCTGGGCCTGGAGGTTTTCTTCGTCGACCTGGGCCTTGCGCAGGGTGTTCTGCAGGATCAGGGGGTCGATTTCGGCGAGCCATTGGCCCTTTTTCACCTTGTCGCCGACTTTGACCTTGAGGGATTTCAGTTGGCCGGAGACCTGGGCGCCGACGTCGACTTGTTTGATGCCTTCGAGCAGGCCGGTGGCCAGGACGGCGTTTTCGATGTCGCCGCGTTCGGCGGTGGCTGTCAGGTATTGGGGGGTGTCGGCGGGGGCCTGTAGGGCGTAGATGATCAGGCCGATGGCGATGGCCAACAGGGTGAATAAGCCGATTTTGCGGAATTTAGACGTTTGCATAAATGCCCATAAAAGATGATGAGGTTTTTGGGGGTATATCCGTTGCTGCGGTAACGGCTGCTTAGGGTTCCGCCCTAACGGCGGGTCACTTTGGAAAAGCCGGAATGCCGGCCCAGCCCAAAGTAACCAAAGGGCTCTTGCCCCAACACTCGGCCAGCGTGTTTAACGGGGCGCCTGAGATCAAAAGCAAGATCAAAGGCCAAAGCCAAAGCCAAAGCCAAAGCAGAACCAAGCAGATTGATACTCTCCTGAAAGATGGCGATCCAAATGTGGGAGGGGGCTTGCTCCCGATGGCAGTGTGTCAGCTACCAATAAGCTGACTGACCCACCCTCATCGGGAGCAAGCCCCCTCCCACAATTTGAGCGGCATACACCCGTCACGACACCACCTCCCCAACAACCAGCGACTCAAGCCACCACTTGGCCAACCCGGAAACATTGGGCGCCTTGAGCAACGTAAAGTGATTGCCCCCGCCATACCAAACCTCAAGCCCTGCGCCCTGCCCACGCCACCCCTCGATCATCGCCCCCTGCTCGCGCAGATTGCCCACCGCATCCAGCGCAGGATCCTGCGCCAGCACCAACCTCACCACCCCGCCATACCGCCGCGCAGGCCGATACACCGTGCGCAACGCCGCCGCATACGTGCGCGCCGGCCCGACCATCGCCTCCACCGCCGCCCGCGCGGGCAGTAATCCGACCGCCACCATCCCGGCATGCAACGCGTGCCGCTGCGTCACTTCATCGCGCCCGGCAAATTCCACCGGATCAATCCCCAGCGGCCGGCCGGCCGACAACTGCATCGCCTCGATCAGCCGCAACAACGCCGCCGTCGACGTATACGGCCGCCCCACCACGCCATTGCCGCCCGGCGCTTCACTGTCGATCACGGTCAACGACGCCACCTCACGCCCGGCCGCCTGCAAGCGCAGCGACATCTCCAGCGCGACCCAGCCGCCGAACGAATGCCCGATCAGATGCACCGGCCCGTGCGGGCATTCCTGTTCCAGCGCCGTGAGGTAACACTGCGCCGCCGCCTCGACCTGGCTGTGAGGCACGGCCTCGCCGTCCAGCCCGCGCGGCTGCAGGCCAAACAGCGGCCAGTCACGCCCGAGCGCTTCGCCCAAGCCCACGAACCCGGTCACGCTGTCGCCCGCCCCCGGTACGCAGAACACCGGTGCAAACCCCGGCCGGCCGCCTTGGATACGCAGCAGCGGCTGATGGGCCGCCTGCGTCACCGGTAACGAGGCTGCCAGGGCAGCCGACATCGCAGCCCCCAGCTCACGGATATGCGGCGCCTGCATCATGCTCTGATGATCACCCGGCACCTCCACCTGACGCAGTTGTCCCGGTGCCAGAGCAGCGTCCCACCCCAACGAATCACTGCGCTGCGACAACTCGGTAGGCCGCTCCCGTGCGCTGAACAGATGCACCGCGACCGGCAGCGGGAACAGGCTGTAATGCGCCAATGCGTGCCCATGTCCCACTTCCCGTTCGATAAAACTCAGCAGGTCCGCGTCCGCAGCCGCCGCCATTTGCGCGTATAGCAGACCCTCATCGCGACAGCGTTGCAGCAGAGCCGCAAAGTCCAGCTGTCCAATTGCTGCCTCCAATTGTCCAAGGCTCGCCAACTCATCCAGACCTCCCTGTACTGTCCAATACGCCGTGCACTGCAGCAGCAAATGTCGCTTGAGCGCGTCCGGCCCGCTCCACCGCGCCTTGCCCTGGTCGGTCATGCGCGGCACATAACTGTCGATCAAGCCGAGAAATGCCACCGGCTCATCCAGCCCCAGCAACTGCACGGCGACTTCATAGGCCAGCACGCCACCAAAGGACCAACCCGCCACCCGATAAGGCCCGTGGGGCTGAATACTGCGAATCAGCCCGACCATGCGCGCCGCAAGGCCTTCCATCGTGTACAGGTGCGCTTCGCCCAGTGGCACGCCCGGCAAGCCGTAAATGGGATAGTCACCAGGCAGATGCTGACCCAGCGCCGGAAAGTACACATCCATACCGCTGAACTCGTGCACCAGGAACAAAGGCGCCTGCGTACCCGCAGTGCGTACGCTGATCACCGCACTGTCACGCACGGGTGCCTGCGTGCGCTGGCGCAGCATTGAGGCGACCGACGCCACGCTGGCATGTTGGAACAGCTCGGCCAGCGACACTGCAAGCCCCGCTTCGTCCATCAGATTGACCAGCCGAATCGCCAATAGCGAGTGCCCGCCCAGCTCAAAGAAGCTGTCGTGACGCCCTACCTGCTCCACCTTCAACACGCCAGCCCACAACCCTGCCAGCGTCTGCTCCAGGGCATCGGCCGGCGCTTCGAATTCGCGACTGGACAGAACCTCCGGAGCGGGCGGCGGCAAGGCCTTGCGGTCGACCTTGCCGTTGGCCGTCAATGGCAACTGCGCCAGCGGCACATAGGCTGACGGCAACATATAGTCCGGCAGTTGGCATTGCAGGTGGGCGCGCACGCTGTCAATCGCAACTGGCTCGGCGGCCCAGGTGAAATACGCCACCAGGCGCTTGTCCCCCGGCACGTCCTCGCGCACCAGCACCACCACATCCTGAAGGCCCGCGCAGGTCGCCAGGCGCGCTTCGATCTCGCCTGGCTCGATACGAAAACCACGAATTTTCACCTGGTCGTCAGTGCGCCCGACACACTCCAGCAAACCGTCCGCCGTCCAGCGCCCGAGGTCACCGCTGCGGTACAACAAGGCGCCGGTATTGAACGGGTTCTGCACGAACTTTTCGGCCGTCAGCTCCGGGCGATTCAAGTACCCATTGGCGACGCCTTCGCCACCGATGCAGATTTCACCGACCACGCCCTGCGGCGTGGGCTGCAACTGCGCATCCAGCACATACACCTGGGTATTGGAAATCGGCCGGCCAATCGGCACGCTGTCGGCGTCATCGGCCAGCGCGCGCACTTCGTAAGTGGTGGCGTAGGTGGTGGTCTCCGTCGGCCCGTAGCAATGCACCAGCCGCAAGGCCGGTGCCCGCGCCAACAGGCTGCGGAACGCCGCCGGGTCGGCGCGCTCGCCGCCGCACAGCAGAATGCGCAACCCCGCCAAAGCCTCGGGGATCAATTGCACATACTGATTGAACAGCGCCGTGGTGACGAACAGCACCGTGACGCCGACCAAGGCTTCACCCAAAGCCACCGGATCGAGCAACGTCGCATGGTCGATCACCTGCACCTGCCCACCGTTGAGCAAGGGCCCCCACACGTCCATGGTGCTCGCGTCGAACGCCGGGTTGGAGGCAAAGGCCACGCGGTCGCCGGCATTGAAGTCGGCGTAGCCGTTGTTGATCACCAGCCGCGTAATGCCGCGATGGGGCACCAGTACGCCCTTTGGCGTGCCGGTGGAACCGGAGGTGTACATGATATACGCCGTGCCCTGAGACGACTGCGACAGGTCCGGGTTGTGGCTCGGTTGCAGGTCGAGTGCCAAGGTGTCGAGGTTCAGGCGACTCACACCCGCACCGGCAAGCACATCGCTGCGCGTCATCAACCAGGCTGCCCCGCTGTCGTGCAACATGAAACCCTGGCGCTCGGCGGGGGCGCTGATGTCCAGCGGCACATACGCGGCGGCACACTTCAGAATCGCCAGTTGGCTGACCACCAGATCAATCGAACGCGGTAACAGCACTGCGACGTTGGCACCAGGCTGCACACCCAGGCCGAGCAGATGATGAGCGAGGCGGTTGGCGCGACTGTTCAGCTCACCGTAACTCAACACCTGCGCACCCTGCATCAGCGCCACCGCGTCGGGACGCGCCAGGGCCTGGGCTTCGAACAGGCGCTGCACCGTGTGTTCGCGCGCGAAGCTGCGGGTGGTCGCATTAAAACCTGATAACAGTTGCAGGCGCTCCGCACTGGGCAGGATCGGCAAGCGGCTGACGATGGTATCCGGGTCGCACTCAAGCGCCTGCACCAGTTGTTCGACAGCAACCTGCAGGTAGGTGCATAACCGGCGGGCGCCCTGCCCGGTGGCCTTGAAGCAGAAACGTTCGCCGAGGTCATCCACACTCAAGGAAATACCGTAGCTGGTGTGCTCCTCGGCCTTGAGCAACTGGATGCCTTGCCAGGCCTCGGCCACACCGCCCACTTGCGGCGCACTGTGTCGATAGTTGAAAAGCACATTGAACAGCGGCGTCGCCACCGGCACCGCGCTGCAACGCTGGGCCAGGGCCAGGGGCGCATGTTCGTGGTCGAGCAATTGGGTCAGGCGTGCATGGGTAGCACGCAATGCGCTGTGTACCGACTGCTCGCCCAGATCGACCCGCAGCGGCAAGGTGTTGATAAAAACGCCCATGGCCCGCTCGGCGCCTTCACCGCCCTGCAAGCGGCCGAGCAACACACTGCCGAATACCACCTGCTCACGGCCCGACACCTTGCCCAGCACATGGGCCCAGGCCAGGTGCATCAGGCTCGCCGCACTTACGCCGGCCTTGCGTGCCTGCACCCGCACCCGTTGGCTCACGCTGAGGTCGAGCGCCCACTCGGCCTTCTGGTCGCCGCCCAGTTCCGGCACACAGGTCGGCTCGTCGATATCGCCCAGCATCTCGCAAAAGAACGCCTCATGGTCGTCAACACCCAGGCAGGTCTGGGCCACATAGTTGCGGTACGGCACCGCAGCGCCCAACCCGGCCTCGCGCCCGAGCAAAAATGCCTGCATTTCGTGCTGCAGGATATCCAGCGCAACGTGGTCCATCACCAGATGATGGAACAGCAACGTAGCAACAACGCGCTGTGCTTCCTCACGGTATACCAGACGCATCAACGGGGCCTGCGCCGGGTCCAGACGCGGTGTCACCGCGTCTGCTTCGACACTGAGCAAGGCTTCACGCCACACCACCTGCACAGGTTGCTCAAGGCCGTCCCAGTGAAAAGACGAACGCAGGATGTCGTGCCGCTGAATCACTGCCTGCAAGGCACTGGCGAAGGCGTCCAGGCGCAAACGGTTGTCGAAGGCAAACTGCGCTTGCAACACGTATGTGTCGTCGCCCGGCGCAGCACGATGCTGATAAAGAATGCCCGTCTGCAACGGCGCCAGCGGGTAAATATCCTGCACATTCGCTGCGCCACCGGGAATGCAGGCAACGATACGCTCGATGGCGAGCTGATCCAGTTGGATCAGCGTCAGCATGTCCGGTGTGATCTGCATGCAATCGGCAGCAATGCCGTTGGCCGGCACCGCCACTTCGCGACTCCCCCCCAGCGCGGCCGCCAGGGCCGCCAATGTCGGCTGGCCGAACAGCACTTTCACGTCCGCTGACAAGCCCAGGCGCCGCATACGCCCCACCAGGCTGACCGCCAACAATGAGTGCCCGCCCAGCTCAAAAAAGTTGTCGTGACGGCCCACGCGTTCCACGTTGAGCAACTCGGCCCACAGGCTGGCCAGGGCTATTTCGGTATCGCCCTGAGGCAATTCGTATTCGCGCGCCGCCAGCACCTCCAGACCAGGCTCAGGCAACGCCTTGCGGTCGAGCTTGCCATTGGGGCTCAGGGGCAACGCATCAAGGTGCACAAAAGCTCCAGGCACCATGAACTCCGGCAGATGCTGCAACAGGTGCGCACGCAGCACGTCGACGGGGCTGGCCACGCCCGTGTAATAGGCCACCAGACGTTGCTCGCGGGCTACCACGGCGGCCTCGCCAATCGCCGGGTACTCTGTCAGCCGTGCCTGAATTTCGCCCAGCTCAATGCGCAGGCCGCGAATCTTGACTTGATCGTCATTGCGACCCAGGTATTCGATAGTGCCATCGGGCAAATAGCGCCCCACATCGCCGGTACGGTACATGCGCCCAGTCACAAAAGGATCGTCAAGAAAGCGCTCGGCGGTAAGCTCGGGACGATTCAGATAACCCCGCGCCACTTGCACACCGCCGATGAACAACTCGCCGACAACGCCCAGCGGCACTGGTTGCAGCTGCCCATCCAGCACGTACATGCGCGTGTTGGCAATCGGCTTGCCGATGGGCGTGTTGTCCGGCGTTACCGGGCCTGCGCAGTTCCACGCCGTCACATCCACCGCCGCTTCGGTGGGGCCGTACAGGTTATGCAGTTCGCTGCCCGGCAACTGCTGCTTGAAGCGCCGCACCAGGCTGCCCGGCAAGGCTTCGCCGCTGCAGATCACCCGGCGCAGCCCAGCCACCCGGCTGACGTCGCCGTGGGCGAGGAACACGTCCAGCATCGACGGTACAAAGTGCAAGGTCGTGATCTGCTCTGCCTCGATCACCTCGCACAGGTACTCAGGGTCTTTGTGCCCGCCGGGACGTGCCATCACCAGGCGCGCGCCGGTGTACAGCGGCCAGAAGAACTCCCATACCGACACGTCGAAACTGAACGGGGTTTTCTGCAACACGCTGTCAGCGGCGCTCAGACCGAAGGCGTCCTGCATCCACAACAAACGATTGACCACGCCGGCATGCTCATTGATCACCCCCTTGGGCTGGCCGGTGGAGCCGGAGGTGTAGATCACGTAGGCGCTCACTCCGGGTACGCCAGGGTTTTCGACCGACTGATGCTGCCAGGTCGACCGGTCCAGATCGACCACCGGCACCTCGCCCAACAACGCCTGAGTAGCGCCTTGGGCCAATACCACCTTGGGCGCGCTGTCTTGCAGCATGTAGGCGATACGCTCCAGCGGATACGCCGGGTCCAGCGGCACATAGGCGGCGCCGGCCTTGAGAATCGCATACAGGCCGACAACCATTTCCAGGCCGCGCTCGACACAGATCGCCACCCGCGTCCCCGGCTCCACGCCAAGACCCAGCAGGTGATGGGCCAATTGGTTAGCCTGGGCGTTGAGCTGGGCATAGGTCAGGTGCTGCTCGCCAGCCGTGACCGCGACAGCCTGCGGCGTACGTTGAACCTGTGCTTCGAACATCCCGTGCAGGGTCTGCTCGAGGTTGTAGTTGACAGCGGTGGCGTTGAAGTCGACCAGCAGGTGCTGACGCTCGCGCTCGCCCACCAGCGGCGTGTGCTCCAGCACAGCCTGGTCGTTGTCGACCATGGCCTGCAGCACGCGGGTGAAGTAGCCCACGTGGCGCTGCATCGTCGCCTCGTTAAACAGCGCGCTGGCATATTCCAGCGCGCCGAGGATGCTGCCGCGCACTTCACTCAGGTTCAATGACAGGTCGAACTTGGCAAAGTGGCTGTCTTCCATGATGCCTTCCAGGGCCAGGTCGCCAAGCGCCAGGGCTGGTGCACTGCTGTCCTGCCAGCTAAACAAGGTTTGGAACAACGGGCTGTGCGCCAGGCTGCGCACCGGCCGGGCAATTTCCACCACCTGTTCGAACGGCAGGTCCTGATGGGCCTGGGCCGCCAGAGTCAACGCCTTGACCCGTGCCAACAACGCCTCGGTAGTCAGCTCACCCGATGTATCGATACGCACCGCCAGGGTGTTGACGAACAGGCCGATCAGTCCTTCCACCTCGCTGCGCGCGCGGTTGGCCACCGGCGTGCCGATCACCAGGTCCTGCTGCCCGGACAATCGTGCCAGTAACGACGCCCAGGCGCTCATCAAGGTCATGTACAGCGTGACGCCATGGCGCTGACTCAGGGCCTTGAGACCGGCGGTCAGGCGTTCGTCCAGACGCACTTCGACGCTGCTGCCGGCGTAGTCCTGCTGCGCCGGGCGCGGGCGGTCGGTGGGCAAGGCCAGCAAGGCCGGCACCCCGGCCAGCGCCTGCTGCCAATAGTCGCTTTGGCGCTGCAGCACCTCGCCGCTCAACCACAGGCGTTGCCACACGGCAAAGTCCGCGTACTGGATCGCCAGTGGCGGCAGCGGGTCAGGCTGGCCGTGGCTGAAAGCCTGGTAAAGGGCCATCAGTTCACGGGTGAGCACCCCCATGGACCAGCCATCGGAGACGATGTGATGCAGGGTCAGCAACAGCACATGGTGCTCGTCGGCCATCACCACCAGTCGCCCGCGCAGCAACGGGCCGCGCTCCAGGTCGAACGGCGCCGAGGCTTCGCCGTGGATCAATGCGTCCAGCGCCTGCTGCGGCTGCGGATGGCGACGCAGGTCTTGCACCTGCAAGGGCAGCACGTCTTCTGCGGGCACAATCAGCACTTGAGCCTCGTCGCCATGCTGGGCGAAGCGGCTGCGCAGGGTTTCATGGCGCGCGACGATGCGTGCCAGGGCGCGCTGCAAAGCCTCGACGTGTAATTGACCACGCAACCGCAGGCCGATGGGAATGTTGTAGGCGGTGTTGGCCCCCTCCATCAACGCCAGGAACCACAGGCGCTGCTGGGCAAACGACAATGGCACGGCATCATCACGGTTGGCCGGCATGATCGACGGCAAGGTGCTGCGCCCGGCCTTGGCCAGCACCTGAGCGACCGCCGCCAGTTCGGCATTGGCAAACAGATCGGCCAGCAGCAGCTCGACGCCCAGGCGCTGGCGAATCTGCGAGACCATGCGCATCGCCAGCAACGAATGCCCGCCCAATTCAAAGAAATGATCGCGTCGGCCCACGCGTTCCACCTGCAGGACATCGGCCCAGATCTGCGCCAGCAGCGTTTCGATGTCGCCCTCGGGGGCCTCGTAGTCACGGCTGAACACGGCGGCGCTGTCCGGGGCCGGCAGGGCCTTGCGGTCGAGTTTGCCGTTGGCGGTCAGCGGCAGCGCGTCGAGTTTCATGTAGGCGACCGGGACCATGTAGTCCGGCAAATGCGCCACCAGGTGCGCTCGGAGGGCGCCGACATCCTGGGGCTCGAGTTGCGGGTTTTCGGTGAAATACGCCACCAGCCGCTCTTCACGCACCAGCACCACCGCTTCCTGAATGCCTGGCAACTGGTTGAGCCGGGTTTCGATTTCGCCGAGTTCGATGCGCATGCCGCGGATCTTCACCTGATCGTCGTTGCGCCCCAGGTACTCGAGATTGCCATCGGGCAACCAGCGCGCCAGGTCGCCGGTGCGGTACATGCGGCCCTGGCTGAACGGGTCCTGCAGGAAGCGTTCGGCGGTCATTTCGGGCCGGTTGAGGTAACCGCGCGCCACGCCGCTGCCGCCCACATACAATTCCCCGGCCACGCCCAATGGCACCGGACGCTGTTGGGCGTCGAGCAGGTAGACCCGCGCATTGGCGATGGGTTTGCCGATGTGCAAGGCGCGGCCCGCCTCGACCTTGCCGGAGGTGGCGACCACCGTGGCTTCGGTGGGCCCGTAGTTGTTGATCACCTCGAAGGTTTGCCCACGGTTGAACGCGCGCAGGCGGTCGCCGCCGATCAGCAGGGTGCGCAGGGTCGGGTGCTCGATCTGCTGGCTGAACGCGTACTCGGCCACCGGCGTGGGCAAAAAGCACACATCCAGAGGTTGCGCACACCACCAAGCCAGCAGCGCGTCGATGTCTTCGGTGCCGTCGCTGGCCGGCGGCAGGTGCAGGGTCGCGCCCACGCACAGCGCCGGCCAGACTTCCCAGGCCATCGCGTCAAAGCCGAAACCGGCGACGCTGGCGGTGTGGCGTCCGGCGCACAGGTCGAAAGCGCGGCAATGCCAGTCCACCAGGTTGGCCACGGTGTGGTGCTCGACCATCACGCCCTTGGGCAGGCCGGTGGAACCGGAGGTGTAGATCACATACGCAAGGTTCGACGGCGTGACCGCGACCTGCGGATTGCTTGCCGAGTGATGCTGCCAGGTGCAGCGGTCCAGATTGATCACCGGCACGTCCAGCGCGGGCAGACGCTCGAGCAACGCATGCTGAGTGAGTACCGCCACCGGTGCGCTGTCGCTGAGCAGGTAGGCCAGGCGTTCGGCCGGGTGCGAGGGGTCGACGGGCACGTAGCAGGCGCCGGACTTGAGGATCGCCAGCAAGCCGGTCAGGGTGTCCAGGCCACGGCGGGCGACGATGGCGACGCGGTCATCCGGTTTCACGCCCAGCGCCAGCAGGTGATGGGCCAGCAGGTTGGCCTGCTGGTTCAACTCGGCATAGGTCAACTGGCGGCCTTGATGCACGGCGGCGATGGCATCCGGCGTCAGCGCGGCCTGGATCTCGATGCGCCCATGCAGGGTGGTGCCCTGGGGGAAATCGGCGGCGGTCGCGTTGAGTGTTTCCAGCAACAGGTGTTGCTCGGCGGCGGGCACCACCGGCAGTTGATCCAGCGCGGTGTGCGGCGCCTGTTCCAGGGCCGTCACCAGGTTTTCCAGGGCGGTTTGCAGATAGGCGCAGACGCGTTGCGGATCGACCTGGGTGCTGGCCAGCAGGCTCAGGCCGAAACCGTCGCCCAGGTCATCGACGCTAAGGGTCAGCGGGTAATTGGTGCGTTCCTCGGCGCGCAGCGCCGAGATGCCCTGCCAGGCCGCAACCGCTTCGGCACTCGCCGCCGGGGCACTGTGGCGATAGTTGAGCAACGCGCTGAACAACGGCGTGGGCGCGGTCACGCCGCTGCAACGCTGGGCCAGGGCCAGCGCTGCATGCTCATGGCGCATCAAGGTGGTCAGCCGCGCGTGGGTGGCCTTGACCCCGGCACGTACCGCCTGACCGTCCACGTCGACGCGAAACGGCAGGGTGTTGATGAAAATACCCAAGGCGCGGTCCGTGGCGTGGCTGCCCTGCATACGCCCCATCAGCACAGTGCCGAACACCACCTGTTGCTTGCCGGCCAATACGCCCAACACCTGGCCCCAGCCCATGTGAAACAGGCTCGCGGCGCTCACCCCCAACAACCGCGCCTGCGTGCGCAGGCGCTGGCACAACTCGGCCGCCAGCGGCAGGCTGACCTCGGCAATGCCGCGCGCATCGCCCTGCACATCCTGCAGGCCAAATGGCAGCGTCGGCTCACTGATGTCGCCAAGCATCTGCCGGAAGAAGCTTTCGTGTTCCTGCTCGCTGATGCCCAGACGGGCCTGTGCCACATAGTTGCGAAACGGCACCGCCTGGCCCAGCACCGCGCCCTGCCCCAACAGGCAGGCCTGCATTTCGTGGCACACCACGTCAAGGGCGCTGTGATCCAGGGCCATGTGGTGGAACAGCAAGGTAGCAACGAGGCGCTGGTTGGCCAGGTCCTCGGCATAGACCAGGCGCAGCAGCGGGGCCTGGGTCACATCCAAACGATAATGGCGGGCGTCGAAGCGCGCGTGCAGTTGCGCGGCGATATCGCCGTCGGCCGGGTCCAGCTCAAGGGCCTGCACCGGCAGGCGCGCCTGGCGCCACACCACCTGCGACGGCTGTTGCAGACCGTCCCACACCACGCCGGTGCGCAGAATATCGTGCCGGTCCATGACGCTTTGCAGCGCCTGGGCAAACGCCTCGAAACGCTCAAGGCTGTCGAAGGCGAACTGCGACTGCATCACATAGGGGTCGCCCTGCTCGGCGCTGACGTGGTGGAACAGAATGCCTTCCTGCAGCGGCGCCAGCGGGTAAATGTCCTGAATATTCGCCACGCCGCCGTCGACGCTGGCGACAATGCGCTCGATCTCTTCCTGGCTCAGGGTGGACAGGGTCAGCATGTCCGGGGTGATGCGCGTTGCGCCAGCGGGGATGCCATTGGCCGGCACCTGCACTTCACCGGCCTTGGTCGCGGTGTAGTCGCCAGCCTTGATCAGCTCGATCAGCGCCGGTTTGTGCTCGCGCAGCGCGGCGAGTATCGCCGGCTCGCTCAATGCCTGTTTGTTGCCTTGCACCGACAACTGTTCACCCTTGAGGGCCAGTTGGATGTCCTTGGTTTTCAGCGTCGCCAGCAGTTGATTGAGGCTCATAGGACGATCTCCATTCGTTCGGTTATAGCGGCGTAGCCGGCCAGGGTCGGCTGTTCGAACAGCGCCCGCACATCGGCTTCCATGCCTTCCTGGCGCAAGCGCCCGATCAAGCTCACGGCGAGCAGCGAATGCCCGCCCAGTTCAAAGAAATTGTCATGCCGCCCTACCCGCTCCACCTTGAGCAGCTCGGCCCACAGCGCGGCCATGAGGGTTTCGGTGTCGCCTTCGGGCGTGGCGTACTCACGCACGCTCAGCGCCTGCAGGCCGGGTTCGGGCAGCGCCTTGCGGTCGAGCTTGCCGTTGGGGCTCAGGGGCAAGGCGTCCAGGTGCACGAACAGCGCGGGCACCATGAAGTCCGGCAGGTGCTGCAGCAAGTGCGCACGCAGGCTGTCGATCCCGGCCGGTGCGCCGGTGTAATAGGCGACCAGGCGTTCGTCACGGGCCATCACCACCGCATCCTTGACCGCCGGATGCTCGATCAGGCGCGCCTGGATCTCGCCCAGCTCGATGCGCAGGCCACGGATCTTCACCTGGTCATCGTTGCGCCCCAGGTACTCGATATTACCGTCGGGCAAGTGGCGGCCGATGTCGCCGGTGCGGTACATGCGGCCGCCGTTGAACGGGTCATCGAGGAAGCGTTCGGCGCTGAGGTCCGCGCGGTTGAGATAACCGCGCGCCACCTGCACCCCGCCAATGAACAGCTCACCCACCACCCCCAGGGGCACGGGCTGCGACTGCGCATCCAGCACGTACATGCGGGTGTTGGCGATGGGTTTGCCGATGGGCGTGTTGTCCGGTACGTCCGCACGCGCGCAATTCCACGCGGTGACGTCCACTGCCGCCTCGGTCGGGCCATACAGGTTGTACAGGCCGATGTCCGGCAACTGCTGCTTGAAGCGTCGCACCAGGCTGCCCGGCAACGCCTCGCCGCTGCACATCACCTGCCGCAGCCCCGCCGCCTGGCTGACATCGCCGTGGGCGAGGAACACATCGAGCATCGACGGCACAAAGTGCAGCGTGGTGATGCGCTCGGCCTGGATCACCTCGCACAGGTACGCCGGCTCCTTGTGCCCGCCCGGACGCGCCATTACCAGGCGTGCGCCGGTAAACAGCGGCCAGAAGAACTCCCACACCGACACATCGAAGCTGAACGGGGTTTTCTGCAACACCGCATCGTCGGCGTTGAGGCCATAGGCGTCCTGCATCCACAGCAGGCGGTTGACCACGCCGGCATGCTCGTTGATCACGCCCTTGGGCTGGCCGGTGGAGCCGGACGTGTAGATCACGTAGGCCTGGTGCCGTGCGGTCAGCGCCGGCACCTCGGGGTTGGTGGCGCGCTGGTGCTGCCAGGTGCCGTGGTCGAGGTCGATCACCGGCACATTCCCCAGCAGTGCCCGCGTGGCGGATTGGGCCAGCACCACCACCGGCGCGCTGTCGTGCAGCATGTAGGCGATGCGCTCCTGGGGATAGGCCGGGTCGAGCGGCACATAACCGCCGCCGGCCTTGAGGATCGCGAACAGGCCCACCACCATGTCCAGGCCACGCTCCACGCAAATGCCCACCCGCGTATCCGGCTGCACGCCGAGGTCACGCAAGTGATGGGCCAAACGGTTGGCGCGCTCGTTGAGTTGCTGGTAGGTCAGCTGTTGATGATCAGCCTTCACCGCCACCGCGTGCGGCGTACGCACCACTTGCGCTTCGAACAGGCCGTGCAGGGTCTGGTCGAGGTTGTAAGCCACCTCGGTGGCGTTGAAGCCCTGCAGCACTTGCCGGCGTTCCTGCTCGCCGAGGATCGACAGGCGATTGATCGGCTGCTGCGGCGCCTGCTCCAGCGCTTCGACCAGGCGGGCCAAAGCCGTCTGCATGTAGCCGCACACCCGTTGCGCGTCCAGGCGGGCCAGGGCAGTGACATCGTAACCGTCGCCCAGGTCGTCCACATTCAGGCTCAGCGGGTAGTTGGTGCGCCCGTCGTTGGCCAGGGTCTGCATGCCTTGCCAGGCCTGCTGTGCTCCAGCCGAACGCGTGGCCATGCCGCGATGGCGGTAGTTGAGCATTGAACTGAACAGCGGCGCCGGGGCCGCCACGCCACTGCAACGCTGGGCCAGCGCCAGGGAGGCATGCTCATGCCCAAGCAATGCGCTGAGTCGATCATGGGTGGCGCGCACCGCCGTCTTGACGCCCTGAGCGTCGATATCCAGACGCAACGGCAAGGTATTGATAAACACCCCCAGCGCACGGTCGGCGCCCTCGCCACCTTGCAGGCGGCCCACCAGCACGGTGCCAAATACCACATTGTGGCGACCGGATGTCGCGGCCAGCACTTGGGCCCAGGCCAAATGGAACAGGCTCGCGGTGCTCACCCCCAGTAAACGTGCCTGGGCACGCAGGCCGCGATTCAATTGGGCGTCCAGACGCAGGCTGTATTCTTCGATTTGATGGCCGTCGCCGCGCACGTCCTGCCAACCGAACGGCAGCGTCGGCTCGTCAATGTCGCCGAGCATGTCGCGGAAAAATGCTTCGTGCTCCTGCTCGCTGACGCCCAACAGCGCCTGGGCCACATAGTTGCGATACGGCATCGGCGCTGCCGTGGGCGCGCCGTGGCCGAGCAGATGGCCCTGCATTTCGCGCAGCACCACGTCGAATGCCGTGTGGTCCAGGGCGATATGGTGATAGAGCAACACCACCACTACGCGCCCGTTGGCCGGGTCCTGGGCATAGTTCACGCGGATCAACGGCGCCTGGCTGATGTCCAGACGAAAGCGCCGCGCATCGAAGCGTTCATGCAGGCCTGCCAGTACGTCGCCTTGCAGGTGCAGTTCCATCATGCTCAATCGGGCCTCGCGCCACACCACTTGGAGTGGTTGCGCCAGGCCGTCCCACACCACGCCGGTACGCAAGATATCGTGACGGTCGATCACCTGTTGCAACGCCTCTGCAAAGGCGTCCAGACGCTCGAGGCTGTCGAAGGCCAGGTGCGATTGCAGCAGGTACGGGTCGCCCTGCCCGGCGCTGATGTGGTGGTAAAGGATGCCCTCCTGCAACGGCGCCAGCGGGTAAATGTCCTGCACATTGGCGGCGCCACCCGGCACCTGCGCGACCACCTGATCGATCGTCGATTGGTCGAGGCTGACCAGCGCCAACATGTCCGGCGTGATGCGTTGGCAATCGGCCGCGATACGGTTGGCCGGCACCTGCACTTCGCGGCCGCTGCCCACGGCGGCGGCCAGCGCGGCCAGGGTCGGCTGGCTGAACAGCACGCGCACATCGGCGCTCAGGCCGACCTGGCGCATGCGCTCGATCAGGCTCACGGCCAGCAACGAATGCCCGCCCAGCTCGAAGAAGTGGTCATGGCGACCGACTTGCTCCACCTGCAATACCTCGGCCCAGATGCGCGCCAGGGTGGTTTCGACGTCACCCTGCGGGGCTTCGTAGGCGCGGCTGAGCAAGGCGGATTGATCCGGCTCCGGCAGCGCCTTGCGGTCCAGCTTGCCGTTGGCAGTCAGCGGCAACGCATCCAGGCGCATATAGGCGACCGGCACCAGCGCCTCGGGCAACTGCGTCTGCAGGCGCGCGCGCAGGCCCTCGATATCCAGCGCGCGCTGCTCGGTGAACCAGGCCAGCAGGCGGCCTTCGCGCACCAGCACCA
Organism: Pseudomonas trivialis; assembly: GCF_001439805.1. Lineage (GTDB taxonomy): Bacteria > Pseudomonadota > Gammaproteobacteria > Pseudomonadales > Pseudomonadaceae > Aquipseudomonas > Aquipseudomonas trivialis. The sequence goes on from NZ_JYLK01000014.1 coordinate 42,618, forward strand.
CCGCTTCGCGAATGCCGTCCAGGGCCGCCAGGCGGCTTTCGATTTCACCGAGTTCCACGCGCACGCCGCGCACTTTCACCTGATCGTCGTTGCGGCCCAGGTATTCCAGGTTGCCGTCGGGCAGCCAGCGCACCAGGTCGCCGGTGCGGTACATACGGCCCTCGTTGAACGGGTCTTGCAGGAAGCGTTCGGCGGTCAGGTCCGGGCGGTTCAGGTAACCGCGCGCCACGCCGCTGCCGCCCACGTACAACTCACCGGCCACGCCCACCGGCACCGGGCGCAGTTGGGCATCCAGCACGTAGCTGGTGGCGTTGGCCACGGGCCGGCCGATGTGCAAGACCTGCCCGGCGCGCATGCGGCCGGAGGTCGCGACCACCGTGGCTTCAGTGGGGCCGTAGTTGTTGATCACCGCAAAGCGCTGCTCGTGGGTGAACTGGCGCAGGCGATCGCCGCCGATCAGCAGCGTGCGCAAGGTCGGGTGTTGCAGCGGCTGGCTGAACGCGTATTCGGCCACTGGCGTGGGCAGAAAGCTCACGTCCAGCGGTTGCGCCAGCCACCAGGCCAGCAGTTCGTCGATGTTTTCATTGCCCACCTGAGCGGGCGGCAGGTGCAGGGTCGCGCCTATGCACAGCGCCGGCCAGACTTCCCAGGCCATCGCATCGAAACCGAAGCCTGCCAGGCTGCTGGTATGTCCTGAGGCTTTCAGACCGAAGGCCGCGCAGTGCCAATGCAGCAGATTCTCGACACTGCGGTGTTCCACCATCACACCCTTGGGCTGGCCGGTGGAGCCGGAGGTGTAGATGACGTAGGCCAGGTGCGCCGGGGTCAGGTTGGCGAGCTGCGGATTATCAACCGCGCGGTGCTGCCAGCGTGGGTCGTGCAGGTCGATACTGCTGACCTTGCCCAAAAGCTCGCGGGTACTGGATTCGGCCAGCACCGCCACCGGCGCGCTGTCCTGCAGCAGGTAGGCGATGCGTTCGGCCGGGTACGCCGGGTCGATGGGCACGTAGCCGGCGCCTGCCTTGAGAATACCGAGCAGGCCCACCAGCATCTGCGGGCCGCGACGGCAGCAGATCGCCACGCGGTCGTCCGGTTGCACGCCCAGTGTCAGCAGGTGATGGGCCAGTTGGTTGGCGCGTTGATTGAGTTGCTGATAGGTCAGTGATTCGTCGTCCTGCTGCACGGCAACCGCCTGGGGTTGGCGCTCGGCCTGGACTTCGAAAGCGCCATGCAGGGTCTGACCGCGGGGGAAATCCCGGGCGGTGGCATTGAAGTCACGCAGCAGGGTGTCGCGCTCGGCCGACGGCAGAATGTGCAGCTGGTTCAGCGCGGTTCTCGGGTTGTTTTCCAGGGCGCCGACGAGTTGCTCCACGGCGTTATGCATATAGCCACACAGCCGCTGCGCGCCAATCTGTGGCAAAGCCAGCACGCTCAAGCTGAAGTCAGTGCCCAGGTCATCCACGCTCAAGGTCAGCGGATAGTTGCTGCGCTCTTCACCGCCGAGCAGTTGCACGCCCTCCCAGATGCCATGGCCATCGCGGGCCATTTCGCCGGGGGTGCTGTGACGGTAGTTGAGCAAGGCGCTGAACAGCGGCGTTGAGTTCGCCACGCCACTGCAGCGCTGGGCCAGCGCCAGCGACGCGTGTTCATGGCCCAGCAACGCGCTCAAGCGTGTGTGGGTGGCCTTGACCGCCACCGCCGCGCTGGCGGTCACATCGACGCGCAATGGCAGGGTGTTGATGAACATCCCCAGCGCGCGGTCGGCGCCGTCGCCGGCCTGCATGCGGCCCATCAATACAGTGCCGAACACCACGTCGTCGCGCCCGGACACCAGCCCCAGCACCTGCGCCCACGCCAGGTGCATCAGGCTGGCGGCACTTACGCCCAGCTGCCGCGACTGCTCACGCACGCGCTGAGCCAGCGCGGCGTCGAGGGGCAACTCGGCCTCTTCGATAGCGCGCCCGTCGCCCTGCACGTCCTGCACGCCAAACGGCAGCGTCGGTTCATCAATGTCGGCGAGCATTTCGCGGAAGAACTGCTCATGCTCGGCGGTGCTCACCCCCAGGCGCGCCTGGGCCACGTAGTTGCGAAACGGCGCGGGCTCGGGCAACGCATCGGCCTGGTCGAACAGGAACGCGCGCATTTCCTGGCCCACCACTTCCATGGCGGTGTGGTCCAGCGCCAGGTGGTGGAACAGCAGGATCGCCGCCACGCGGTTATTGACCGGATCCTCGGCGTAGACCATGCGCAACAGCGGCGCCTGGGTGATGTCCAGGCGGTAATGCCGCGCATCGAAACGCCCGTGCAACTGCTCGATGATGTCGCCATCCGCCGGGGCCAGATCAATGGCTTGCACCACCAGCTGCGCCTTGCGCCATACCACTTGCACCGGGCTGTCCAGGCCTTCCCAGACCACGCCGGTGCGCAGAATATCGTGGCGCGCAACCACGTGTTGCAGCGCGCCCATGAAGCTGTGCAAACGTTCAAGACTGTCGAACGCCATGCGCGATTGCAGCAGGTAGGGATCGCCCTGTTCGGCGCTGATGTGGTGGTAGAGGATGCCTTCCTGCAACGGCGCCAGCGGATAGATATCCTGCACATTGGCCGCGCCACCGGGCACGGTCGCGACGACACGCTCGATGGCCGCCGGGTCGAGCTGCACCAGGCTCAACATGGAGGGGGTGATGTGCGTGCAGCCCGGTGCGATGCCATTGGCCGGCACCACAATCTCGCGGCCACTGCCGATGGCCGCCGCCAACGCGGCCAGGCTCGGCTGACTGAACAGCACGCGCACATCGGCGCTGAGGCCGACCTGACGCATGCGTTCGATCAGGCTCACCGCCAGCAGCGAATGCCCGCCCAGTTCGAAGAAGTGATCATGCCGGCCCACGCGCTCCAGCTTGAGAACGTCCTGCCAGATTTGCGCCAGCACGGCTTCCACCTCGCCTTGCGGGGCCTCGTAGCCGCGACTGAGCAGCGCAGCGTGGTCCGGCGCCGGCAGGGCCTTGCGGTCGAGTTTGCCGTTGGCAGTCAGCGGCAACAGCGCCAGCCAGACATAGGCCGAAGGCACCATGTAATCCGGCAATCGACCGTGCAGGTGGTCGCGCAATGCTTCGATCGGCAGCGCTGCAGCGGCGGTGTAGTAAGCCACCAGGCGTTTGTCACCAGGCTCGTCTTCACGGACCATCACAACCGCATCCTTTACCTGCGGGAACGCGGCCATGCCGGCTTCAATTTCGCCGGGTTCAATGCGGAAACCGCGAATTTTCACTTGCAGGTCATTGCGCCCCAGGTACAGCAAGGTGCCGTCGGCCTGCCAGCACGCCAGGTCGCCGGTGCGGTACAGCTGGCCTTCGCCAAAGGGGTTCGGGATAAATTTCTCGGCGGTCAATTGCGGCTGGTTCAAGTACCCCTTGGCCACACCGGCCCCGCCAATATACAACTCACCGGTCACGCCCAAAGGCAACGGCTGCTGGCGCGCGTTCAGCACGTAGGCCTGGGCATTGCCGATGGGGCGGCCAATCGGAATGCTGCCCGCGCCGGCCGTGGTGATCTCAAACGTGGTGGAGAAGGTAGTGGCTTCGGTCGGACCGTAGCCGTTGACCAGGTGTCGGGGTTTGCCGTGCGCAAGCACGCGACCTATCACCGAAGGGTCCAGCACATCGCCGCCGACGATCAGGTAGCGCAACTGGCCGAACACCGGCATCAATGTGTCGGCGTACTGGTGGAACAGTCCGGCAGTCATCCACAACACGCTCACGGCCTGCTCCTGCAACAGCGTGGCAAACGCCGACTGGGACAACAGCACTGCGTGGTCGACCACCACCACGCAACCGCCGTTGAGCAACGGCGCCCACACGTCGAGCGTGCTGGCGTCGAAGGCCGGGTTGGAGGCGAACGCTACACGGTCATCCCGGTTGAAATCGGCATAACCGTTGTTGAGTACCAGCCGCGAAATCGCCCGATGCGGTACCTGCACACCTTTCGGCGCGCCGGTGGAACCGGAGGTGTAGAGGATGTACGCAACGCTCTCGGCCGATTGCGAAAGCACCGGGTTTTGCGCTGACAGCGCCGCCAGGTTCAGCTCGGTGAGGTTGTCCAGCACGCGCCGCGCGCCGCTGTCGCGAATGATAAAGGCCTGGCGCTGCGCCGGGGCATTGATGTCCAGCGGCACATACACCGCCGCGCATTTGAGGATCGCCAACTGACACACCAGCAGGTCGAAACAGCGTGGCAGTGCAATCGCCACGCTTTCTCCCGGCTGCACGCCTTGGTTGATCAGGTGATGGGCCAGTCGATTTGCACGCCGGTTGAGGTCGCCGTAGCTCAGGGACACCAGGCCATGCACCGCTGCTACCGCGTCGGGACGCGCCAGGGCCTGGGCTTCGAACAATTGATGCACGGTGAGATGCGCGGGGTACTCGCGGGCGGTGGCGTTGAAGTCCACCAGCAGTCGGTGACGCTCGCCCGGCGGCAGAATCGACACCGCCTGCAACGCCGTGGTCGGCGCCTGTTGCAGCGCGATCAGCAGGTTGCGCAATGCGGTCAGCATGTAGTCGCCCACACGCTGCACATTGACCTGGGCCACGCCCTGCACCGCCAGCGCAAAGCCCGTGCCCAGGTCATCGACACTCAGCACCAGCGGGTAGTTGCTGCGCTCTTGGGAACTGAGGATATCGATGCCAAAGCCCGCGAACGGACTGGCGCCCGGCGCTTCGTCCGGTGCGCTGTGGCGGTAGTTGAGCAAGGTGCTGAACAACGGCAGCGAAGCCGGCACGCCGCTGCAACGCTGGGCCAGGGACAGTGAAGCGTGCTCATGGCCGAGCAATTGCGCCAGGCGCGCGTGGGTGGCGCGCACGCCGGCCTGCACGCCAACGGTGCCGAGGCTGACCCGCAGCGGCAAGGTGTTGATGAACATGCCCAGCGCGCGGTCGGCGCCCTCGCCGCCGTGCATGCGCCCCAGCAACACGGTGCCGAACACCACGTCCTGCTGGCCGGACACCTGGCTCAATACCTGCGCCCAGGCCAGGTGCATCAGGCTGGCCGGGCTCACGCCCAGCTGTCGCGCCTGTTCGCGCAGGCCCAGGCTCAGCGCCGGTTCCAGTGGTAAATGAACCTCGGCGATGCCGCTGCCGTCGCCGTTCACATCCTGCAGACCAAAGGCCAGCGTCGGCTCGTCGATATCGCCGAGCATCTCGCTGAAAAACGTTTCGTGCTGGGCCTGGCTGACCCCCAGGCGCGCCTGGGCCACGTAGTTGCGGTACTGCACCGCGTCGGGCAGCTGTGCGCTGCGACCGGACAGGCTGGCGCTCATTTCTTCCACCAGCACTTGCAGCGCGGTGTGGTCGAGCAGGATGTGGTGCAACAGCAGGATGCCGACGAAGCCACCCCGCTCCTCGGCGTAGGCCAGGCGCATCAGCGAAGCGCGGGACAGGTCGAGGCGATAGTGACGGGGGTCGAAGCGCTGTTGCAGTTGCGCCAGTCCATCGCCGCCCTGATGCTCAATGCGCTCCACCGCCAGCGGCGCCTGGCGCAGGACCACCTGCACCGGTTCATCCAGGCCTTCCCAGAGAATCGCGGTGCGCAGAATGTCATTGCGCTCGATCACGCTGTGCAGCGCGTCAACGAAGGCGTCCAGCGCTGCCTGGTGTTCGAAGCGCAACTGCACCTGCAACACGTAGGGATCGCCCTCGGTGGTTGCCAGGTGATGGTAGAGAATGCCGGCCTGCAACGGCGCCAGGGCATAGATGTCCTGCACATTGGCCACGGGCACGCTGTGCAGGATGTGGTCGATGGCCGCCTGGTCGAGGTCGATCAGCGGCAGCATGTCCGGGGTGATGCGCTCGCTGCCGGCGCTGATCAGGTTGGCCGGCACCTGCACTTCGTGCTGCCCGCCCACCGCCGCGGCCAATGCCGCCAGCGTGGGCTGACCGAACAGCACGCGCACGTCGGCACTGAGGTCGACCTGGCGCATGCGCTCGATCAGCTTGACCGCCAGCAAAGAATGCCCGCCCAGCTCGAAAAAGTTATCGTCGCGGCCCACCCGGTCGAGCTTGAGCAACTCCTGCCAGATGCCCGCGAGGGTGCTTTCCACTGCGCCCTGAGGGGCCGCGTAGCCGCGCCGGGCCACGGCATCGGCGTCGGGTGCGGGCAAGGCCTTGCGGTCGAGCTTGCCGTTGGTGGTCAGCGGGAACTGGTCGAGCAGCACGAAGGCGGCCGGCACCATGTGTTCGGCCAGGCTCAGCAGCAGATGGTCGCGCAGTGCAGTGATATCGGGCGTGCCGTCGGCAATCACGTAGGCCACCAGGCGTTTGTCGCCCGGTTCGTCTTCGCGCACGACAACCACCGCGTCACGCACGCCCGGCGCGGTGGCCAGGCGCGCCTGGATTTCGCCCAGTTCGATGCGGAAGCCGCGGATCTTCACCTGGTCATCGTTGCGCCCCAGGTACTCGACGCTGCCATCGGCCAGCAGGCGGCCGAGGTCGCCGGTGCGGTACATGCGCAGGCCGGTGGCCGGGTCGGCCAGGAAGCGTTCGGCGTTCAGTTCATCGCGGTTCAGGTAGCCGCGCGCAACGCCGGCGCCGCCCACGTACAGCTCGCCGACCACGCCCATGGGCAGCGGCTGGCGCTGGGCGTCCAGCACGTAGAGTTGCAGGTCGGGAATGCGCACGCCAATCGGGCTGACCCCCACCAGACGCGCGTCCGCCGCCTCGAGGGCGCGGTAGGTCACGTGCACGGTGGTTTCAGTGATGCCATACATGTTCACCAACTGCGTGCCGGCGTTGATCGCGCGGGCATACCAGGGTTTGAGCATGCCCGGTTCCAGCGCTTCACCGCCAAAAATCACCTGGCGCAGGGAGTGCGCTTCGCTGCTGTGGCCCTGGGCCGCAATCAATTGGCGAAACGCGCTCGGCGTCTGGTTGAGGATGCTCACGCCGGCTTCGCAGAGCAGCGCATAGCACGCATCCGGCGAACGGCTGACCAGTTGCGGCACGATCAGCAACTGCCCGCCATGCATCAACGCGCCCCAGATTTCCCACACGGAAAAGTCGAACGCAAACGAGTGAAACAGCGCCCACACATCGGTGTGATTGAAACCGAACCAGTGCTCGGTGGCACTGAACAGACGCGCGACCTGGCGATGCTCGATCATCACGCCCTTGGGCAGGCCGGTGGAACCCGAGGTGTAGATCACATAGGCGAGGCTGGCCGGGCTGAGCGGCACGCGCGGGTTGACGATGGACTCACCGCGCAGGTCGCTCAAGTCGATCTGCGCCAGGTCGCCCACCCGATGGCGGGTATTGGCCTGCACCAGCACGGCCAGCGGTGCGCTGTCGGCCAGGGTGTAGGCGATGCGTTCCTGCGGGTAGGCCGGGTCGATCGGCACATAGCCGGCGCCGGCCTTGAGGATGCCGAGCAGGCCGATGATCATTTCGGCGCCGCGCTCCACACAGATCGCCACGCGGTCGTCAGCACGGATGCCCTGGGCAAGCAGGCGGTGGGCGACCTGGTTGGCGCGTTCGTTGAGCTGGCGGTAGGTCACGCGCTGCTGGTCGTAACGCAACGCGACGGCGTCGGGATGGGCGGCGGCGTGGGCTTCGACCTGCTGGTGGATCAACGCAGTGTCAGCATAAGACGTGGGGCAGTGGTTGAGCGTGTGCAGCAGATGCTTGCGCTCGGTGTCAGGCAGGATGTTCAGGCCGCAGAGCGGCATGTCCGGTCGCTCGTGCAGGGCGTCGGCCAGGCTGTGCAGGGCGACCTGCAGGTAGTCGGCCACGCGCTGCGCGCCGATGGAGGCGTCGACCATCACCGTCAGCGCGAAGTCTTCGCCCAGGTCGTCGATGTTGACCGTCAGCGGGTAGTTGGTGCGCTCTTCGGCGCCGAGCACCTGGATGCCTTCGGCGATGTCGATCACCTGGGCCATGTCCGTCGCCGCGCTGTGGCGGTAATTGAGCATCGCACTGAACAACGGTGTGGGCGCCGTCACGCCGCTGCAGCGTTGGGCCAGGGCCAGGGACGCGTGCTCATGGTCGAGCAAGGCGGTCAGGCGCGCGTGGGTCGCCTTGACCTCGGCGCGCACGCCCTGCCCGCCCACATCCACGCGCAACGGCAGGGTATTGATGAACATGCCCAGCGCCCGTTCACCGCCTGCACCGGCGCCCATGCGCCCCAGCATCACGGTGCCGAACACCACCGCCTCGCGACCGGACACCACGCCCAGCACACGGGCAAAGGCCACGTGCATCAGGCTTGCCACGCTCACCCCCAGTGGGCGTGCCAGGCGGCGCAGGCGGCGGCTCAGGTCGCTGTCGAGGGGGATGCGTGCTTCGTCGATGCCCTGGCCGTCACCCTGCACATCCTGCAGGCCGAACGGCAGCGTCGGCTCATCGATATCCGCCAGCATCGTGCGAAAGAACGCCTCATGGGCTTGCTCGCTGACGCCATGGCGCACCTGGGCGATGTAGCTGCGAAACGCCACCGGCTCACTCGCCAGGGCCTGCTGACCGGCCAGGTACAGCTGGGTTTCATGGCGCACCACGTCGAGGGCGGTGTGGTCGAGAATGGTGTGGTGGAACAGCAGCATCGCCACCACGCGCTGGTTGGCCGGATCGTTGGCGAACACCAGGCGCAGCAGCGGCGCCTGCCCCAGGTCCATGCGATAACTGCGCGGGTCGTGGTGCGCGACGAGTTGTGCGAGGACGTCGCCACCGCTGAAGCGGGCTTCTTCGCAGGCCAGGGTTGCCTTGCGCCACACCACTTGCAGCGGCTCGTCAAGACGCTCCCACACCAGCGAGGTGCGCAGAATGTCGTGGCGGTCGATCACCCATTGCAGTGCCTGGGCGAAAGCGTCCAGGCGGGTGCGGCTGTCGAACACGAATTGCGCGTGCAGCACGTAGGGGTCGCCCTGCTGCGCCGAAAGGTGGTGGTAGAGCATGCCTTCCTGCAGTGGCGCCAGCGGGTAGATGTCCTGCACGTTCGCTGCGCCACCGGGGATGGCCGCGACGATGCGGTCGATGGCGTCCTGGTCGAGGCTGACCAGCGCCAGCATGTCCGGGGTGATGCGGTAGGCGGGGCTGAGCCAGTCGCCACCATGCTCGGCCACCAGCTCGAGAAGCTGAGGTTTGTGGGCGATGAGTTGATCCCATAGCGCGTCATCCAGGGCCTCGTCGTCACCGAGGATGATCAGGTCGCCTTCTTCCAGTTGCAGACGGATCGCGTGGGTGGAAATCGCTGCCAATAATTCACTGAACTGCATGGGGGTAACCTGCCTGATAAGTCACGGGGGAGAAGAAAGTCCGTTTTCAGCTGCCGTTTGAATCGGGCGTGCTGGGCGCCTTGAAATAGCGGGCGCAGCCGGGGACCTGAAGAGGCTTCCGGCAGGCTTGGAAAATTAAGGGATTTGGCAGGCGGGAGGTGACATGGGAAGCGGGGACAAGCGGAATGGGAAAAGGTTTCACTTGAGGTTTGTTGTGGAGAGCGGGCTTGCCCGCGAAGGCGGTGGGTCAGTCAACATCAATGTTGGCTGGGCCGACGCCATCGGGAGCAAGCCCCCTCCCACAGGGCCCCCTCGCCACAGGCTCAAACGGCTTGTGCAGGATGCTCTGCAGCGCTACCTGGCATCGATATGCTGATAGTCCAGGTTCAATCCGTCTGCCAGCTGTTGCGCCCTTCCCAGCCGGATCGGGCCGCGTTCGATATCCACCAGCAAGCCCGGGCAGTCGAGTTGGGGCAGTTGATCGATGGCCTTGAGGCGGCCATCCGTGATGATCAACAGGCGTTGCTGCTCAGTGGGATGACGTTTGCGCCGCACCTGCAGCCACTGCGCGGCCTCGCTCAACGCCGCGAGCAAGGGCGTGCCGCCGCCGGCGCCCAGTTGCGCGAGCCAGTCGGCCAGGCCTTTGGCGGCTTTCAGGCCTTGTACCTGCCACTGCGGCGATGGCCCGCTGGCGGTCAGCAAGGCCATGCGCGCCCGTTGCCGGTAAGCGTCATCAAACAGCTGCGCGAGCAGGCCCTTGGCGTCGCTCAGTGCGCGGTGCCGCCGAGTGGAGGCCGAGGCGTCGACGATCACCAGCCACAGCTCATGGGCCGCACGATTGCGCTGCTGGAAGCGTAAATCCTCACGCGAGTGTGGGCGCCCGCCGAGCAAGGTGCCCGGCCAGTTGACTGTGCCCTGCTCGGCGTCGCGCGCCTTGCCGTGCCTGCCGCTGGTGAGTCGACCCGCTCGGGGCCGTGCATCCGCCCCCGGGTCAGGTCGGGGGCGGATGCCTAGGGCTTTTTTGGCCAGGCGGGCACTTCGCGGCGCGCGCCGGTGGGCAGTGCCGGCGCGGGCAAGTCGCCCCATTGGCCCTGGCCCGGCGAGGTGTCCGACGGTTGCGCAGACTGGCCTTGATCGGGCGGGCTCGCCGGTGGCGATTGCTGCTGGCGGCGATGGCGCAAGGCAAACTCGGCCACCGCCTGGATGTCTTCCTCGGCGATGGTATCGGCGCCGCGCCAGGCTGCATGGGCACGGGCGCCGCGCAGCCAGACCAGGTCGGCGCGCAGGCCGTCGACACCGGCGGCGAAACAGCGCTCGGTGATCTGCGCCAGCGTCTCGTCATCCAGGGCAATACGCTCCAGCCGCTCACGCGCCTGGGTGCAACGCGCGCGCAAGGCGGCCTGGGGCGCGGCCCATTGCGCGCAGAAGGCCGCGGGGTCGCTGTCGAAGTCCAGGCGACGGCGGATGATCTGCCCACGCTCGGCCGGCAGGGTGTGGCCGCTCAGCGCCACATTGAAGCCGAAGCGGTCGAGCAGTTGCGGGCGCAACTCGCCCTCCTCCGGGTTCATGGTGCCAATCAGCACAAAGCGCGCCGCATGCCGGTGGGAAATACCGTCGCGCTCGATCAGGTTGGTGCCGCTGGCGGCCACGTCCAGCAGCAAGTCGACCAGATGGTCCGGCAGCAGGTTGACTTCATCCACATACAGCACGCCGCCGTCAGCCTTGGCCAACACGCCGGGAGAAAACTGCGCGCGGCCTTCGCCCAGCGCCGCGTCGAGGTCGAGGGTGCCCACCAGCCGCTCTTCGGTGGCGCCCAGGGGCAAGGTGACGAACTGCCCGCTGGCGAGCAGGTCCGCCAGGCCACGGGCCAGGGTCGACTTGGCCATGCCGCGCGGTCCTTCGATCAGCACGCCGCCGATTTTCGGGTCGATGGCGGCCAGGCACAGCGCCAGTTTCAGGTCGTCGGCGCCGACGACGGCGGACAGCGGGAAATGGGGAATATCGGTCATACCGGCTCTCTTTAAATTCTGCTACTTGTTGTGGCGATCGCTCATCAGCTGCCTTCTTCCATATCAAGCAACAGGTTTTCCAGCGCTTCACGGTAGGCGCCCGGCGCTTGCCACTGGCCGCGCTGCTGGGCTTCGAGCATGCGCTCGGTCATGTCACGCAACGCCGCCGGGTTGTGCTGTTGCACGAAGGCGCGAGTGTCCGGGTCGAGCAGGTAGGCGTCGGCGAGCAAGGCGTATTGGTGATCGTCGATCAGCTCGGTGGTGGCGTCGAAGGCAAATAGGTTGTCCACGGTCGCCGCCATTTCGAACGCACCTTTGTAGCCATGGCGCTTCACGCCGTCGATCCACTTGGGGTTGGCCGCCCGGGAGCGAATCACCCGGTTGAGTTCTTCCTTGAGGGTGCGGATTTTCGGCAGGTCCGGTTGGCTGTGGTCGCCATGGTAGCTGGCGGCCTTGTCGCCGCTCAGGGTTTCCACGGCGGCAAGCATGCCGCCCTGGAACTGGTAGTAGTCGTTGGAATCGAGCAGGTCGTGCTCGCGATTGTCCTGATTCTGCACCACTGCCTGCACCTGGCTCAGGCGCCGCGCGAAAGGCTCGCGGGCCTCGGTGCCTTCGTCGGCACCGCCGTAGGCGTAGCCGCCCCAATTGAGGTAGACCTCGGCCAGGTCCTCGCGGCTCTGCCACAGGCGCCCGTCAATGGCGCCCTGCACACCGGCACCGTAGGCGCCCGGTTTGGCGCCGAAGATGCGCCAGCCGGCCTGTTTCGCGGCGGTTTCTTCGTCCAGGCCAGACGCCCGCAACGCCTCGCGCTCGTTGCGCACCTTGGCTGCGAGCGGGTTCATGTCGTCCGGCTCATCCAGCGCCGCCACCGCCTGCACCGCCGCATCGAACAGGCGGATCAGGTTGGCGAAGGCATCGCGGAAGAACCCGGACACGCGCAGCGTCACGTCCACGCGTGGGCGGTCGAGCAGGCTGATCGGCAGGATCTCGAAGTCGTCCACGCGCTGGCTGCCGGTGGCCCACACCGGGCGCACGCCCATCAGCGCCATGGCCTGGGCGATGTCATCGCCGCCGGTGCGCATGGTGGCGGTGCCCCACACCGACAGGCCGAGCTGGCGCAGGTGGTCGCCGTGGTCCTGCAAGTGCCGCTCAAGGATCAGGTTGGCCGACTGGAAACCGATGCGCCAGGCGGTGGTGGTCGGCAGGTTGCGCACGTCCACGCTGAAAAAGTTGCGCCCGGTGGGCAGCACGTCGAGGCGCCCACGGCTCGGCGCGCCGCTGGGACCCGCCGGCACGAAGCGGCCATTCAAGGCGTCCAGCAAACCGCGCATTTCCGCCGGGCCGCAGGCGTCCAGGCGCGGCGCAACGATGATGCGCAAATGCTCGACCACCGCTTTCACGTCCTCCCAGCCCGGCGCCTCAAGCTGCTCCAGCGGGCCTTCGAGCGCCTGCTCGATCAAGCGCGCCGCGTACAGTTCCAGACGTTCGCGGGTGTCACCGGCGGTGCGCCAACGCTGTGGATCGATGCGCTGCAACACGTCGGGGCGCGGGCCGCCCCACGGTTCGGCCAACGCGCAGTCCAGCGGGTCGAAGCCCAGCGCGAAGGCCTTGGCCAACACGCGCAGCAGGCTCGACTGCGCGCCACGACCGTCGTCACGCGGGATGCGCAGCAACGCCAGCAACGTGTCGATGCGCAGCCGGCCTTGGGGCGACTCACCAAAGATATGCAGGCCGTCGCGGATCTGCGACTCCTTGAGATCGCACAGGTAGGTGTCCAGGCGCGGCAGCCACACGGACGCCTCGGCGTCGCTGTCCAGCGCCAGCTCCTGGTCGATCCGGGTTTCGCGCACCAGCGCGAGGATGTCCTTTTGCAGCGCCAGCGCGCGCCGTGGATCGAGCAGTTGCGCGTCGTAATATTCGTCCGCCAGCAGCTCGAGGTTGCGCAGCGGGCCGTAGGTTTCGGCGCGGGTCAGCGGCGGCATCAGGTGGTCGATGATCACCGCTTGGGTTCGCCGCTTGGCTTGGGCGCCCTCGCCCGGGTCGTTGACGATAAAGGGATAGATATTCGGCAACGGCCCGAGCAATGCGTCCGGCCAGCAGTTTTCTGACAGGCCCACGCCCTTGCCCGGCAGCCATTCGAGGTTGCCGTGCTTGCCAACGTGAATCACGCCGTGAGCGCCGTAGGTGTGGCGCAGCCAGAAGTAGAACGCTAGATAGGCGTGGGGCGGCACCAGGTCGGGGTCGTGATACACCGCGCTGGCATCCACCTGATAACCCCGCGCCGGCTGGATGCCGACGAACGTCAGGCCCAGGCGCAACCCGGCGATCATCAGGCGGCCATCGCGGCACATCGGGTCGTTCTGCGGCGCGCCCCAGCGCTCCAGCACCGCCTGTTGATTGGCGGCGGGCAGGCGCGCAAACATCGCCGCGTAGTCGTCCAGGCCCAGGCTCTGGTGGCAGGGGCGCAGGTCGAGGCTGTCGAGGTCGTTGGTGACGCCGCCGAGCAGCTCGTGAATCAGCGCCGTGCCGCTTTCCGGCAACGCATCCGGCAGCGGATAACCTTCGGCCTGCAGGGCACGCAGGATATTCAGCGCGGCGGCCGGGGTGTCCAGGCCCACGCCGTTGCCGATGCGGCCATCGCGGGTCGGGTAGTTGGCGAGGATCAGCGCGATGCGCTTGTCGCCGTTGGCCACCCGCGCCAGATCGACCCAGCGCCGCGCCAGCTCGGCGACGAAGTCCATGCGCTCGGGCGCGGCGCGGTAGCACACCACGTCCGACTGGCTGCGCTCGCTGCGCCAGGCCAAATCCTTGAAGCTGATGGGCCGGCTGATGATGCGCCCGTCCAGCTCCGGCAAGGCAATGTGCATCGCCAGATCACGCGGGCCGAGGCCTTGTGCGCTGGCTTCCCAGCCGGGCTGGTTGTCTTGCGCGCAGATCGCCTGGATCACCGGGATATTGCGGCGAAACGGGCGCAGATGCGGTGCTTCGGGGCTGGACTGGGCAAAGCCGGTGGTGTTGAGGATCACCGCCGCCTGCACCTCGTCGAGCAGGTCCTCGACCACCGTGAGGCAGCCGGGCTCTTTGAGACTGGCCACCGCCATCGGCAACGGGTTGAGGCCCGCCGCCTGCAGGCGCTGGCAGAACACATCGATAAAACCGGTGTTGGCCGCCTGCAAATGCGAGCGGTAGAACAGCACCGCTGCGACCGGCAGATCGGCGCGCCATTCGGCCTGCCAGTCCTGCAGCGTGGCATTGGCGTTGTGCGGGTGATAAATGGCCGTGCGCGGCAGGGTCTGTGGCTCGACCCACGCATAGTCGCGGCCCAGGTAGCCCGAGGCCAGGCAGCGATAGAAATTCAGCGCATTGCCCAAACCGCCCTGGCGCAGGAAGTGCCACAAACGGTCACGCTCCTGCACCCCGACGGTGCTCAGGCTGCCCAACTCAGGGTCCGGGCGGTCGCACCCTGGCACCAGAATCAGCTGCACGCCGCGCTCGGCCAATGCCACCAGGCGCTCGACGCCATAGCGCCAATAGCCGATGCCGCCATGCAGCGAGATCAGGATCACCTTGGCGTGGCGCAGCACCTGATCCACGTAGAGGTCGACCGAGGCGTGGTTCTGCACCTGCATCGGATTGGCCAGGCGCAGGCTGGGGTAGTCGTCGGGCAACTGCCGGGCCGCTTCGGCCAGCAGCGCCAGGCTCGAATCGCCGCTGCACAGGATCACCAGCTCAGCGGGGGTCTGTCCAAGGTCGGCAATATTGTCGTCCGAGACGAAACCACCGGGCTGGGTCCTGAGCAGGTGCATGGCTTAAACGCTGAGCGCGGCGCGCAGTTGCGCTTCGAGGCCTGCGGCGTCCAGCTCCTGGCCGATCAGCACCAGACGGGTAATGCGCGCTTCGTCGGCGCCCCAGGCGCGGTCGAAGTGCTTGTCAAAGCGGGTGCCCACGCCCTGGATCAACAGGCGCATCGGTTTGTTGGGAATGGCGGCAAAACCCTTGATACGCAGGATGCCGTGCTGCACCACCAACTGGGTCAGGGCGTCGAGCAACAGGGCTTCGTCGGCTTGCGGCAGGTCGATGGAGATGGAGTCGAAGGCGTCGTGATCGTGGTCGTCTTCACCTTCGTGGTGCGCATCGTGATGGCTGTGGCGCGCGTCGATGTGTTCTTCGGAGCCGGCGCCCAGGCCGATCAGAACGTCCAACGGCACGCGGCCGCTGCTGGCTTCGATGACCTTGACCGCCGGCGGCAGCTCTTCGGCGACTTCCAGGCGCACGCGGGCCAGGTCGTCGGGGCTGATCAGGTCGGCCTTGTTGAGGATCACCAGGTCAGCGCTGGCCAGTTGGTCGGCGAACAGTTCGTGCAGCGGCGATTCGTGGTCCAGGTTCGGGTCGAGCTTGCGCTGGGCGTCGACCTGGTCCGGGAAGGCGGCGAACGTGCCGGCGGCCACGGCCGGGCTGTCGACCACGGTGATCACGGCGTCCACCGTGCAGGCGCTGCGGATTTCCGGCCACTGGAAGGCCTGCACCAACGGTTTTGGCAGGGCCAGGCCCGAGGTTTCAATGAGGATATGGTCGAGGTCGCCGCGACGGGCCACCAGTTCGCGCATCACCGGGAAAAATTCTTCCTGCACGGTGCAGCACAGACAGCCGTTGGCCAGTTCGTACACACGGCCGTTGGCTTCTTCCTCGGTGCAACCGATGGAGCACTGCTTGAGGATTTCACCGTCGATACCCAGCTCGCCAAACTCGTTGACGATCACCGCGATGCGGCGGCCCTGGGCGTTGTCCAGCATATGGCGCAACAGGGTGGTCTTGCCCGAGCCGAGGAAGCCGGTGACGATGGTGACGGGAAGTTTGGCCAGTGTTTTCATCGGATGCCCTTTGGGGCGGGCATACGGGACGATAGGCCCTGCGACGGCGCGCAGCAGCGGATTTCGTCACCGGATCACCCCGCCCGGTTGAATTGGAAAATCGGTTGCGAGGCAGGTCTCCTGGCTTGGGGCTTGCGGGTCTTGCGACCGGCGCCGACTGCGCCTTCCCGCCGGATCGGCAGTGGCGTGGCAGTCAACAGAACCCTTCACAGTTGCGGGGGCAGCCGCGGCTTGAACCGCGTTCCCTTCTTAGCTTCGACCTGGGCCGAAGAACCTCGAAGGCGCAAGGCTACGCAGTGCTTGGCGAGCGGTCAATGTGCGATGCCCTGGATTCTGACGCCGCCGTTAAACGTAACGATGCTTGACCGGCACGCCCATCACGATGTCGGACAGCGCGATGCGCCCATGGCTTTCGAGGTAGAAATCAATTTCGCCGTTACCGGTGAGGTCCAGTACCAGCCACGACTCGTTCTTTTGCGGGTCGTAGCCAAGGCCCGCCTCACCGGGCCTGCCGGAGAGTCGGTTGACGAAGGTAAGGTCTTTGAGCCCGTGCTTGCGCAATAATCTGGAGATGTCGACTTTGTCCTCGCCCGTGACAAAATCCTTCAACACATCAGGGTGGTATAACGTCGAGTCAGTGGCATTTTCGTACTCGAAAGTATCCCTTCCTGCGCCGCTCCACAGGTGATCAGCGCCGCCACCGCCCTTGAGCCGGTTGCCGGCATCATTACCGATCAGCACATCAGCGCCTGAACCGCCGACGGCATTCTCCAGGGTAACGCCCCTGGCGATTGAAACATTACCCTTCATGCCGCCGACGTCGGAGAACGATTCAGCGCGCAGGTTGATCACCTGATTCTGATGGTAGCCGGAGAAGTCCAGCGTATCGTTACCGCCGCCATCCCATACACAGAACACGGCAGCGTCCCGAGGAGACACCAGCGAAAGATCGTCTCGCCGGGTATTGGAATTGAAGCCGTAGGTGGTGTCTGTGTTACGGGTGCTGTAATTGGCGCCGTAGGCCTTTTGGGCCCAGGCAATGTCGGTCATCAATGGCCCCGAGGCATACTCGCCCTGGTGATCATGGCCTGTATTGCTCGCGTCGAAATAGCTCATGACCGAGTAGGCCCGGCTGTCCTCTGCGAAAATGGCATGCTCCCTGTAGTTGCTCGGGCCGCGCGACGCGTCATAGTCACCCGTGTGGGCCGCGCCCAGCAAGTGTCCGATTTCGTGGGTCAGCGTATGACGTCCGTAGCCGTTTACGGTGGGCGCGCGATTGACCCAATGGTGCGAATTCAGACGTACCCGCCCCGAATGTTCGGAAAACGCAGCGTCAGCGACATTGGGCTCCGCACTATTGACGAAACGTAACTGGCCTTCCGGCGCACCGGCTTCTTCTTCAAACTCGATATTCGCTACATCTGCCCAGGACCGCATTGAAAGACGGGCCTGTTCTTGTTGGGTTTGATTAAACCGGGTCTCTCCTGATGCAACTTCACGAAACGTATAACCCAGCCGCAGTACTTTATCGTAATTACGGTCCTGTAATCGGCGCTGTCTTCGATCTATCTGGCTGGCGGCCTGATCGGTGGACCAGGACGGCTTGCTGAGGCCCGCGTGATAGTGCTGGTGGCCAGCGTCCTTTGCCTTGTATTGCGGGCCGGCGGCCTCAACGTGCGGATGTATAATATTTTGACTAACCATCGGAGGATTTAAACTGGCGCGCGATATAACGGACATAAAAGGCCTTATCAACTTAATGGATAACATCAACTTCAGCGCGTCTACCTTCCGATATCCACTCACGAAAAAAAAGTGCATCAGACGCGCAAAGCAATTGGGAATATTACTTGGCAAAAATGCCACTACGCCTTTTACGCCGCGACTGTTCGTCATCGCCTGCTCCAATTGACGCCCAGTCATGCTCGTGTTTTCCTGTACATCTTGTTTCGGGTGCCCTTCACAGGGTGAAACGGGAAACCGGTGAGTCATGACCTGCAATAAATGGGTATGACAAGTCCGGTGCTGCCCCCGCAACGGTAAGCGAGTGAAGCGTCAGATCCACTGTGCCAGCAGGCATGGGAAGGCGATGCTTTTCGACCCTGTGTCCCTCGCAAGCCCGGAGACCGGCCCGAAAAATCAGATAACAAACCCGCGGTGGGCGGGCGCTGTTCGACCCCGCGCGCCCGGCTCGCGGGGTTTTCATGCGCTCGTTTCGCCCAGACACTTGATAGGGACGCGCCATGTCGATCATCAGCAGCACCTCTCACACCGCCAGCAGCACCGCCACCCTGAGCCAACGCCTCACCGCCGCCATCGTGGCGTCGATTCTCGGCGCGTGCCTGGTGTATTTCGCAGGGTTCTCGCATATCGAGGCGGTGCACAACGCTGCCCACGATACCCGCCACAGCGCCGCGTTCCCGTGCCACTGAGGCCTGCTGACATGATCAAGCGTATTGCGCAAACCGCCGGTTTTACCGGCCTGCTGGCCGCCCTGCTGCTGACTCTGCTGCAAAGCTTCTGGGTCGCCCCGTTGATTCTGCAGGCCGAAACATTCGAGAAGGCGCCGGCTGCAACCGAAGTGGCCCATGAGCACGCTGCCCATGGCCACGACGCCGAAGCCTGGGAGCCGGAGGATGGCTGGCAGCGCGTACTGTCGACCACCGGCGGTAACCTGGTGGTAGCGGTGGGTTTCGCGCTGATGCTGGCCGGTCTCTACACCCTGCGCGCACCGACCCGCACGTCCCAGGGCTTGCTATGGGGCCTGGCCGGTTACGCGACGTTTGTACTGGCGCCCACCCTGGGCCTGCCGCCGGAATTGCCGGGCACTGCCGCCGCCGACCTGGCGCTGCGCCAGACCTGGTGGATCGGCACCGCTGCCTCAACGGCTGCCGGTATTGCGCTGATCGTGTTCGGCCGCAACTGGCTGCTTAAAGTCCTCGGCGTGGCGATCCTGGCGGTGCCCCACGTAATCGGCGCGCCGCAGCCTGAGGTGCATGCAATGCTGGCGCCGGAGGCCCTCGAAGCACAGTTCAAGATCGCGTCGCATTTGACCAACGTCGTGTTCTGGCTGGCCCTGGGCCTGATCAGCGCCTGGCTGTTCCGGCGCAACCGCGACGGTCAATACTCGGCATGATTCTGACTGTGGGCCTGGGTTGTCAGCGCGGTTGTGATGTTCACACCCTGCTGGCGCTGCTTGACGGCGCCCTGGCCGAGGCGGGCATCGACCGCCAGCGTGTCAGCGCGCTGGCCAGCATGGATCGCAAACAGGATGAGCCGGGGCTGATTGCCCTGGCCCAACGGCTGCAATTGCCATTGCAGTGTTTCAGCGCTGCCCAACTGGCGATTTATGAAGACTGCCTGAGCCACAAATCAGCCGTCGCCTTTGCCCACACCGGTTGCCATGGCATTGCCGAAAGTGCCGCCCTCGCCCTGGCAGAACAGCTTTCGGGCGCCCCTGCGCGCCTGTTGATCAGTCGCAGGAATAACGCCAAGGCTACCTTTGCGTTGGCCTGCGCCGGCTGAACCTTGATAATCGCCTATTTCGATCATGAGCCGTCTTCATGCTCCACTACCTCCCGCAGGAACTTCCATGACCGTTTACTTTATCGGCGCAGGTCCAGGCGATCCGGAATTGATCACCGTCAAGGGCCAGCGGCTGATTCGCAGTTGCCCGGTGATCATCTACGCCGGCTCGCTGGTGCCGGCGGCGGTCCTGGAAGGCCACCAGGCGCGTCAGGTGGTCAACAGCGCTGAACTGCATCTGGAACAGATCATCGAGTTGATCGAGGTCGCCCACGCCAGCGGCCAGGATGTGGCCCGCGTGCACTCTGGCGACCCGAGCCTGTATGGGGCGATTGGCGAACAGATCCGTCATTTGCGCGAGCTGAATATCCCGTTCCAGATCATCCCGGGCGTCACCGCGGTAGCCGCCTGCGCCGCATTGCTGGAAACCGAACTGACCCTGCCGGACATCGCCCAGAGCGTGATCCTGACCCGCTACGCCGATAAGACCCGCATGCCGGACGGCGAGGACTTCGACAGCCTTGCGCGCCATGGCACCACGATGGCGATTCATCTGGGGGTCAATCATCTGGAAAAGATCGTCGCCCAGCTGCTGCCGCACTATGGCGCCGACTGCCCGATTGCCGTGGTGCACCGCGCAACGTGGCCGGATCAGGACTGGGTGGTGGGCACGCTCAGTGATATTGCGCAGAAAGTCGCGGCCAAGGGTTTCAGGCGTACGGCGTTGATTGTGGTGGGGCGAGTGCTGAGCAGTGACAGTTTTGGTGATTCTTCGCTGTACCGCGCCGGCCATGCCCACCTCTATCGCCCGTGAATGAACACAGTGATCGGGTTTGTGGAATCGATGGTGTAAGCCCTGAATTCACGCAATAAAAAACGGCGCTCACGGGCGCCGTTTTTTGTTCGCAGCGAACGCCTTACTCAGTAGTAGGCGTTTTCTTTCTGCGTGTGGTCAGTCACGTCGCGTACGCCCTTGAGCTCCGGAATGCGTTCGAGCAAGGTGCGCTCGATGCCTTCACGCAGGGTCACGTCCGCCTGGCCGCAGCCCTGGCAACCGCCGCCGAACTTGAGTACGGCAATGCCATCATCGACCACATCGATCAGGCTGACCTGACCGCCGTGGCTGGCCAGCCCCGGGTTGATCTCGGTTTGCAGGTAGTAGTTGATGCGCTCATTGACCGGGCTGTCGGCGTTGACGTTCGGCACCTTGGCGTTGGGCGCCTTGATGGTCAACTGGCCGCCCATGCGGTCGGTGGCGTAGTCGACCACGGCGTCGTCCAGGAAAGCTTCGCTGAAGGCGTCGATGTAAGCGGTGAAGCTTTTCAGCCCCAGCGCGGTGTCTTCAGGTTTCTCTTCGCCAGGCTTGCAGTAGGCAATGCACGTCTCGGCGTACTGGGTGCCGGGCTGGGTAATAAAGACGCGGATACCGATACCCGGGGTGTTCTGCTTGGACAGCAGGTCAGCCAGGTAATCGTGGGCGGCGTCGGTAATGGTTATGGCAGTCATGGAAACTCCTCACAGGCTTGGGGGGAGTTTACGCCAAATTATTACGCAGGTACAAAGTCCGAGTGTTTTTGTCGGAATAGCGCTGAAAGAACACACGCGCTTACAGATTCCCACGGCGCAGGCCCTGATGCGCACTGCATCGCCGCAACAGCTTTACGCGCCACAACATGAGCGATATTCATGAAAAACCGCGCACGCTCAAAATCGGCACAGGTTTGCTATGATTCACGCCCTCCGTAATGCCTGACCCAGAGTAGTCCCATGTCCGATCGTAGCGCTCGCCTGCAAGCCCTTCACCAAGCCCTCAAGGACCGTATCCTGATCCTCGACGGCGGCATGGGCACGATGATCCAGAGCTACAAGCTCGAAGAACAGGATTATCGCGGCAAGCGCTTCGCCGACTGGCCGAGCGACGTGAAGGGCAATAACGACCTGCTGGTGATCACCCGCCCGGACGTGATCGGCGGTATCGAGAAGGCCTACCTGGATGCGGGCGCCGACATTCTGGAAACCAACACCTTCAACGCCACGCGTATCTCCATGGCCGACTACGGCATGGAAGAGCTGGCCTATGAACTGAACGTGGAAGGTGCGCGTCTGGCGCGCCAGGTGGCTGATGCCAAGACCCTGGAAAACCCGGCCAAACCGCGCTTTGTCGCCGGCGTGCTCGGCCCTACCAGCCGCACCTGCTCACTGTCGCCGGACGTGAACAACCCCGGCTACCGCAACGTGACCTTCGACGAACTGGTGGAAAACTACACCGAAGCCACCAAGGGCCTGATCGAAGGCGGCGCCGACCTGATCCTGATCGAGACCATCTTCGACACCCTCAACGCCAAGGCTGCGATTTTCGCCGTGCAGGGCGTGTTCGAGGAACTGGGCGTCGAGCTGCCGATCATGATTTCCGGCACCATCACCGACGCCTCCGGCCGCACCCTGTCGGGCCAGACCACCGAAGCGTTCTGGAACTCCGTGGCCCACGCCAAACCGATTTCCGTGGGCCTGAACTGCGCCCTCGGCGCCAGCGACCTGCGCCCTTACCTGGAAGAGCTGTCGAACAAGGCCAACACCCATGTGTCCGCGCACCCCAATGCCGGCCTGCCCAACGAATTCGGCGAATACGATGAATTGCCGTCGGAAACCGCCAAGGTCATCGAAGAGTTCGCCCAAAGTGGCTTCCTCAATATCGTCGGCGGCTGCTGCGGCACCACGCCCGGCCACATTGAAGCCATCGCCAACGCGGTGGCCGGCTATGCGCCGCGTGCGATCCCCGACATTCCCAAAGCCTGCCGACTGTCGGGGCTGGAGCCGTTCACCATTGATCGCAGCTCGCTGTTCGTCAACGTCGGCGAACGCACCAACATCACCGGTTCCGCGCGCTTTGCCCGGCTGATTCGTGAAGACAACTACACCGAAGCCCTGGAAGTCGCCCTGCAGCAGGTGGAAGCCGGTGCGCAGGTGATCGACATCAACATGGACGAAGGCATGCTCGATTCGAAGAAGGCCATGGTGACCTTCCTCAATCTGATTGCCGGCGAGCCGGACATCTCCCGCGTGCCGATCATGATCGATTCCTCCAAGTGGGAAGTGATCGAAGCCGGCCTCAAGTGCATCCAGGGCAAGGGCATCGTCAACTCCATCAGCATGAAGGAAGGCGTGGAGCAGTTCATTCATCACGCCAAACTGTGCAAGCGCTATGGCGCCGCCGTGGTGGTGATGGCCTTCGACGAAGCCGGCCAGGCCGACACCGAAGCGCGCAAGAAGGAAATCTGCAAACGCTCCTACGACATTCTGGTGAATGAAGTCGGCTTCCCGCCGGAAGACATTATCTTTGACCCGAACATCTTCGCGGTCGCCACCGGTATCGAAGAGCACAACAACTACGCCGTCGACTTCATCAACGCCTGTGCCTATATCCGCGACGAGCTGCCGTATGCGCTGACCTCCGGCGGCGTGTCCAACGTGTCGTTCTCGTTCCGCGGCAACAACCCGGTGCGCGAGGCGATCCACTCGGTGTTCCTGCTGTATGCGATCCGCAACGGCCTGAGCATGGGCATCGTCAACGCCGGTCAACTGGAGATTTACGACCAGATTCCCGCCGAGTTGCGCGATGCCGTGGAAGACGTGGTGCTCAACCGCACCCCGGAAGGCACCGACGCCCTGCTCGCCATCGCCGACAAGTACAAGGGCGACGGCAGCGTCAAGGAGGCAGAGACCGAGGAATGGCGCGGCTGGCCGGTGAACAAGCGCCTGGAACATGCGCTGGTCAAGGGCATTACCACCCACATTGTTGAAGACACTGAAGAATCGCGCCAGTCGTTCGCACGCCCGATCGAGGTGATCGAAGGCCCGCTGATGTCGGGCATGAACATCGTCGGCGACCTGTTTGGCGCCGGCAAGATGTTCCTGCCCCAGGTGGTGAAATCCGCGCGGGTGATGAAGCAGGCGGTGGCCCACCTGATCCCGTTCATCGAACTGGAAAAAGGCGACAAGCCGGAAGCCAAGGGCAAGATCCTGATGGCCACGGTAAAGGGCGACGTGCATGACATTGGCAAGAACATCGTCGGCGTGGTGCTCGGTTGCAACGGGTATGACATTGTCGATTTGGGCGTGATGGTGCCGGCCGAGAAGATTCTGCAGGTGGCCAGGGAGCAGAAGTGCGACATCATCGGCCTGTCCGGCCTGATCACGCCGTCGCTGGACGAGATGGTGCACGTGGCCCGTGAGATGCAGCGCCAGGACTTCCACCTGCCGTTGATGATCGGCGGCGCGACCACCTCCAAGGCGCACACGGCGGTGAAAATCGAGCCCAAATACAGCAACGACGCGGTGATCTACGTCACCGACGCCTCGCGCGCCGTGGGTGTGGCCACGCAGTTGCTGTCCAGGGAGCTTAAGCCTGCGTTTGTCGAGAAAACCCGCCTGGAATACATCGATGTGCGTGAGCGCACGTCCAACCGCAGTGCGCGCACCGAGCGCCTGAGCTACCCGGCGGCGATTGCCAAGAAGCCACAGTTCGACTGGGGCAGCTACACGCCAGTGGTGCCGACCTTTACCGGCGCCAGGGTATTGGACAACATCGACCTCAACGTGCTGGCCGACTATATCGACTGGACGCCGTTCTTTATCTCCTGGGACCTGGCTGGCAAGTTCCCGCGCATCCTCGACGACGAAGTGGTTGGCGAGGCCGCGACCGCGCTGTACGCCGATGCCCGGGAAATGCTCAAAAAGCTGATCGACGAAAAACTCATCAGCGCCCGGGCGGTGTTCGGTTTCTGGCCGACCAACCAGGTGCAGGATGACGATCTGGAAGTCTACGGCGACGACGGCCAGCCGATTGCCCGGCTGCACCACCTGCGCCAGCAGATCATCAAAACCGACGGCAAGCCGAACTTCTCTCTGGCCGACTTTGTGGCGCCCAAGGCCAGCGGTGTAACCGACTATATCGGCGGCTTCATCACCACCGCCGGCATCGGCGCCGAGGAAGTGGCCAAGGCTTACCAGGACGCGGGCGACGACTACAACTCGATCATGGTCAAGGCCCTGGCCGACCGCCTGGCCGAGGCCTGCGCCGAGTGGCTGCACCAGCAGGTGCGTAAAGAGCATTGGGGTTATGCCAAGGACGAGCAACTGGACAACGAGGCGTTGATCAAGGAGCAATACAGCGGCATCCGCCCTGCCCCCGGCTACCCGGCGTGCCCGGACCACACCGAGAAAGCCCAGTTGTTCCAGTTGCTGGACCCCGAGGCGCGCGAAATGCATGCCGGGCGCAGCGGCGTGTTCCTCACCGAGCACTATGCGATGTTCCCGGCGGCGGCGGTCAGCGGCTGGTATTTCGCCCACCCGCAGGCGCAGTACTTTGCCGTGGGCAAGGTCGACAAGGATCAGGTGACCAGCTACACGGCGCGCAAGGGCCAGGACCTGGCCGTGACCGAGCGCTGGCTGGCGCCGAACCTGGGTTATGACAACTAGGCTTGGCAGGACGGTCGTGCGGCCCGCGACCGGCGTTTAACGCAGCAGCAGTTGCAGGCTGAACGGATAACGGTAGGACGCGGGCTTGCCCACCGCCGACAACGCGTGAAAGTCCACCGCCATCGGCGGCCCCAGTAAATGCCGGGCCTGGCTGGCATCGATCAACTGGAACAAGGCCGCCTGGCGATCGCGACCGCCATGGGCGTCGAGGTCCACGCCCTTGGCGTGATCATTGATCAACACCATCGCCCAGCCTCCCAGCGTGAAATGCCCGGCCACCAGGGTGGTCAGCCGCCCGTCCAGCCGCGCCTGCAGAATTTCCGGTGAGCTGTTGACCGCACTGAACAACACATCCTTGCCCGGCGCCCGTCCGCCCGTTTGCACGGCCTGCATCGCGCCCAGCGCCATCTCATCGTTGGCAGCCCACACCAGCACCGTCTGCGGGTTGCGCTTGAACAATTGCGTGGCCTGCTCAAAGGCCCGCTGTCGGCTCCACTCGCCATAGACCAGTTGGCGCAGACGCACTTCGGGATGCTCGGCCAGGGCACGGTGCAAGCCGCGCTCACGCAACTGCGCAGCCGGGGTGGTCTTGGTGCCGGAAAATGCCAGCAGGTCGATGGACGCCCCGGGCGGCACCGGGCCGTACTGGCGCAGCAGGTCGATAAGCATCAGGTAGCCAGCCTGCTCGTCGTCAGCCACCAGGCTGGCGATCCAGTCGGGATGCTGGTGGCTGCCCATCATCTGAGCCTGATCGGCCGTCAGCGCGTTGTTCACGATCAACAACTTGACGCCGCTGCCCTCGGCCATGCGCAGGATCTGCGGGGCGATGTACTGCTCATTCACCAATACCAGGTAATCCGGCCGCACGTTGCCCTGCAGTGCCTCCCGGGCCTGGGCCAACGTAGTATCGGCAATGCGCTCGGAATAGCGCACGCGCAAATCCAGGCCCAGATCCGTGGCGGCGGCCTGCATGAATTGCGCATAGTTGACCCAGAAGGCTTCCGTTGACATACCCGGGTTGAGAAATACGACGGACGACGCCTGGGCCATCGCCGCCCACGTCGATCCGAGCAGCCACACACACGTAATCAAAACCTTCAACATGGTTGTCCGAGCCTTGAATATTGACCGCCATCATAGTGGCAATACGACAGGCAATCGAGACGCCAGCAAGAAAGTCTTCAGGGATGGCCAACCCAGAACAGCGCTGTGCCAACTACCAGCACTATCAGGAACAGAATCGCCCAGGCATCCACGGTAATGCCAGGTTTACGGGCTTTTGTAGAATTGCTCATCGCATCGCCTCTTGTCGGTTTTATAGGTGATTGCATCAAGACTCGAGCACAGTAAAGTTCATGCTTGCCCATATGACAAATGTGGGTATCGCGATAACGGTTCGCATTAGTCATTTTGGTTATTTGCATATACTCAAACATCACTTTTGCGCATAAACGCAACCTGTTATCGTGCGCCGGCTCCGTTGGGAGTGCGCGGCCGTGCGCGCAGATTTGCCGAGAACAGGACCTATATGTACGTATACGACGAATACGATCAGCGCATCATCGAGGACCGCGTCAAGCAGTTCCGTGATCAGACCCGACGCTATCTGGCAGGCGAACTGAGCGAAGAAGAGTTCCGCCCTCTGCGCCTGCAAAATGGCCTCTACGTTCAGCGCTTTGCACCCATGCTGCGGGTGGCCGTGCCCTACGGCCAACTGACCTCGCGCCAGACGCGCATGATGGCCAGGATTGCCCGCGACTTCGACAAGGGCTACGCCCACATCAGCACCCGCCAGAACGTACAGTTCAACTGGCCGGCGCTGGAAGATGTGCCGGACATCCTCGCCGAGCTGGCCACCGTGCAAATGCACGCCATTCAGACCAGCGGCAACTGCCTGCGCAACGTCACCACCGATCAGTTTGCCGGTGTGGCCGCCGACGAGCTGATCGACCCGCGCCCCTGGTGCGAGATCGTGCGTCAGTGGACCACCTTCCACCCCGAATTCGCCTACCTGCCGCGCAAGTTCAAGATCGCCATCAACGGCTCGACCTCGGACCGCGCCGCCATCGAAGTGCACGATATTGGCCTTGAGCCGGTGCACAACGCCGCAGGCGAGTTGGGCTTCCGCGTACTGGTGGGTGGCGGCCTGGGCCGTACCCCGGTGGTCGGCGCCTTCATCAATGAGTTCCTGCCGTGGCAGGACCTGCTCAGCTACCTCGACGCGATTCTGCGGGTTTACAACCGCTACGGTCGGCGTGACAACAAGTACAAGGCCCGGATCAAGATCCTGGTCAAAGCGCTGACCCCAGAGGTGTTCGCGCAGAAAGTCGATGCCGAGATGGAACACCTGCGCGGCGGCCAGACCACCCTGACCGAAGCCGAAGTACACCGCGTGGCCAAACACTTCGTCGACCCGGATTACAAAGCCCTGAGCAACCAGGACGCCGAGCTGGCGGCGCTCGATCAGCAGCACCCGGGTTTCGCCCGCTGGCGCACCCGCAACACCCTGGCGCACAAACAGCCGGGCTACGTGGCCGTGACCCTGTCGCTCAAACCCACCGGCGTTGCGCCGGGCGATATCACCGACAAGCAGCTGGACGCCGTCGCCGACCTGGCCGAGCGCTACAGCTTCGGCCAACTGCGCACCTCCCACGAGCAGAACATCATTCTGGCGGACGTCGAACAGAGTCAGTTGTTCACCCTGTGGGGCGAGCTGCGCGAGGGCGGTTTCGCCACGCCGAACATTGGCCTGTTGACCGACATCATCTGCTGCCCGGGTGGCGACTTCTGCTCCCTGGCCAACGCCAAGTCGATCCCGATTGCCGAATCGATCCAGCGTCGTTTCGATGACCTGGACTACCTGTTCGACATCGGCGAGCTGGACCTGAACATCTCCGGCTGCATGAACGCCTGTGGTCACCACCACGTCGGCCATATCGGCATCCTGGGCGTGGACAAGAAAGGCGAAGAATTCTACCAAGTGTCCCTGGGCGGCAGCGCCAGCCGCGATGCGAGCCTGGGCAAGATCCTCGGCCCGTCCTTCGCCCAGGAAGCCATGCCCGAGGTGATCGGCAAGCTGATCGATGTGTACGTCGAACAGCGCACCGAAGATGAGCGTTTCATCGACACCTACCAACGCATCGGCATTGACCTGTTCAAGGAGCGCGTCTATGCAGCGAATCATTAAGAACAACGAAGTCCTCGACGAAACCTGGCACCTGCTGCCCAAGGACGCGAGCTTCGACGGCATCTCCAACTGCGACGACCTGATCGTGCCGCTGGCGCTGTGGCGCGAACACGGCCACGCCCTCAAGGCCCGCGACGGCGGCCTGGGTGTGTGGCTGGACGCCGACGAGGAAGCCGAAGAGATCGGCGCCGACGTGGAGCACTTCCAGGTCATCGCCCTGAACTTCCCGGCCTTCACCGACGGGCGCAACTACTCCAACGCGCGCCTGCTGCGTGACCGCTACGGTTACAAGGGCGAACTGCGCGCAATTGGCGACGTACTGCGCGACCAGCTGTTCTACCTGCGCCGCTGCGGGTTCGACGCCTTCGCCCTGCGCGCCGACAAGGACCCGTACGAAGCGCTGGAAAGCCTGAAGGACTTTTCGGTGACTTACCAGGCCGCAACCGACGAACCGCTGCCGCTGTTTCGGCGACGCTGAGTTCACGGAACGCCGCAGGACCTAATGTGGGAGGGGGCTTGCTCCCGATAGCATCGTCTCAGTCAACATCTGCGTGACTGACCCACCGCTATCGGGAGCAAGCCCCCTCCCACATTGGCACTGTGCACATTCAGGACTGTTTTATCGACGCCAGCACCCGCTCCTGCCCCATCGAACACGGCACGCCTTCCGGCTGCGCCCGCACCGCCTCGATCACACCCAGCAACTGTGCCTTACTGTGCTCAAGCTGCGCCTGCATCACCTCGATCTGCGCTACCTTGCGTTCCAAACCCTCAATCAGCTCGTCTCGTTTGTACTCGCCCGGTGCGGGCATCAACGCCTTGAGTTCCTGCAAAGTAAATCCAGCCTGCTGCGCGCTTTGGATCAATTGCAGAGTCTGCAGCGCATCCGGCCCGTAGCGTCTGTACCCATTAGCTTGACGCCCCACCTGGCTGATCAGGCCTTGAGCCTCATAAAAACGGATGCGTGAAGCCGCCAGTCCGCTCTGTTTTGCCAGCTCCCCAATGTTCATCAAAACGCCCGCTTGACATTAAAGTTAACTTTAAGCTTAGCCTGAGGTCTCCCCTGCTCAGGAGTCAACCCATGTCACCTTTCGAACCCTTGCAACTGCCTAACGGCCAAGTTATCGCGAACCGTATCGCCAAAGCTGCCATGGAAGAGAACATGGCCGATGCTCGGCAAGCACCTTCCCGCCAGCTCAAGCAACTGTACAAAGCCTGGGCCGATGGCGAGCCTGGCCTGCTGTTGACCGGCAACGTGATGATCGACCGCCATGCCATGACCGGTCCCGGCGGCGTCGCCCTGGAAGACGAGCAGCATTTGGACAGCTTTCGTGAATGGGCGGATGTGGCCCGCGCCAAAGGCACGCACTTCTGGGTGCAGCTCAGCCACCCCGGTCGGCAGACCATGGCCAACCTTGGCCAGCAGGCTTTGGCACCTTCTGCCATCGCGCTGGACCTGGGCAGTTTTTCCAGGTTGTTTGCCAAGCCCAGGGCCATGACGCAAGAGGATATCCAGGACGTGATCAAACGCTTCGCCACCAGCGCACGCCTGGCCGAAAAAGCCGGCTTTACCGGGGTGCAGATCCACGGCGCCCACGGTTATCTGCTCAGCCAGTTTCTCTCGCCCTTGAGCAACCACCGCACCGACCGCTGGGGTGGCTCGTTGGAGAACCGCGCGCGCCTGTTGCTGGAAGTGGTGCATGCGGTGCGCGCGGCGGTCAGTCCGTCATTCTGCGTGGCGGTCAAACTTAACTCGGCCGACTTCCAGCGTGGCGGGTTTGATGACGCCGATGCGCGTGCGGTGGTTGAGATGCTCAACCCCCTGCCCATCGACCTGCTCGAATTGTCCGGCGGCAGCTACGAAGCCCCGGCCATGCAAGGTGAGGCGCGCGACGGGCGCACCCTGGCGCGTGAGGCGTACTTCCTCGAATTTGCCAGGGAGCTGGCAATCATCGCGAAAATGCCACTGATGGTCACCGGTGGGATTCGCCGTTTGCCGGTGGTGCAGCAAGTACTGGACAGCGGCATCGCCATGGCCGGCATCGCCACCGCCTTGACTCTGGAGCCGCAGTTGCTCAAGCACTGGCGCGAAGGCCGCGATCTAAACCCACAGCTACAGCCCATCAGTTGGAAGCGCAAGCCTCTGGCCGCCCTCGCTACG
This sequence comes from Pseudomonas trivialis, assembly GCF_001439805.1. Classification (GTDB taxonomy): domain Bacteria; phylum Pseudomonadota; class Gammaproteobacteria; order Pseudomonadales; family Pseudomonadaceae; genus Aquipseudomonas; species Aquipseudomonas trivialis. Next base: position 73,105 of record NZ_JYLK01000014.1, read on the forward strand.
CTCGCCGTAGTGCGCGACCAGATGCGCCGCCTGAGCCTTGGCCGTCTGCCCGATGCCAAGACGACACCGTGGCTGGCATTGCTGCGCGATCAATGGTTTATCGCCCGACGCACTCGACAATACCGCGCCGCAATGACGCAATCTTCACGTTAAAAACGGAGCATTCGCCGTGATCGAACTGTCCCCTATTGATCAGCAGCTTTTAACCTCACTGACGATTGGAGTTCTTCATGGCGAAAATCAACCTGGCCCAGCAATTGGCGACCACCCTTGAACAGGCGGGCATCAAGCGCATCTGGGGCCTGACCGGCGACAGCCTCAACGGCCTCACCGACGCCCTGCGCACCATGGACAGCATCGAGTGGATGCATGTGCGCCACGAAGAAGTCGCCGCGTTCGCCGCCGGTGCCGAGGCCGCCGCCACGGGTGAACTGACGGTGTGCGCCGGCAGTTGCGGACCGGGCAACCTGCACTTGATCAACGGCCTGTTCGACTGCCATCGCAACCATGTGCCGGTGCTGGCGATCGCTGCGCAGATTCCGTCGTCGGAGATCGGCCTTAACTATTTTCAGGAAACCCATCCTCAGGAGCTGTTCAAGGAGTGCAGCCATTTTATCGAACTGGTCAGCAACCCCGAGCAGATGCCCCAGGTGCTGCACCGCGCCATGCGCTCGGCGATCCTCAATCGTGGCGTGGCGGTGGTGGTGATTCCGGGGGATGTGTCGCTGCTGGAAGTGGATGCCAAGCTCAAGCCGTGGCCGGCACTGCACGCGCCGCGCACCTTGCCGGCTGAGGAAGATCTGCAACGTCTGACCCAAATCCTCCAGGGCAACCAGAAAGTGACCCTGCTATGCGGGAGTGGTTGCGCAGGCGCCCATGACCAGGTGGTGGCGCTGGCCGACATGCTTGGCGCGCCGGTGGTGCATGCCCTGCGCGGCAAGGAGCATGTGGAATGGGATAACCCGTTCGATGTGGGCATGACCGGCCTGATCGGCTTCAGCTCCGGCTACCACGCAATGCTCGACTGCGACACGCTGGTCATGCTCGGCACCGATTTTCCGTATCGCCAGTTCTACCCGACCGACGCGACGATCATTCAGATCGACCGCGACCCGCAGGCCCTGGGCCGTCGCGCCTCGCTGGACCTGGGCATTGCCGCCGATGTCAGTGAAACCATCGAGGCGCTGCTACAGCGTTTGACGCGCAAGATTGATCGCAGCTTTGTCGAAACCTGCTTGAAGCATTACGAACATGCCCGCCAGGGCCTGGATGATCTCGCTCAGCCGTCAAAGGCCGGCCGGCCGATCCACCCGCAATACGTTGCGCGCCTGCTCAGCGAACTGGCCGACGACGATGCCATCTTCACCGCCGACGTCGGCTCACCGACCGTGTGGGCGGCGCGCTACCTGAAGATGAACGGCAAACGCCGCCTGATCGGCTCGTTCAACCACGGCTCCATGGCCAATGCCATGCCCCAGGCGATTGGCGCACAGGCGGCGTTCCCTGGCCGGCAGGTGATCTCGATGTCCGGCGACGGGGGTTTCGCCATGCTGATGGGGGATTTCATCTCGTTGGCGCAACTGAACCTGCCAGTGAAAGTCATCGTTTTCGATAATGCCTCCCTGGGCTTTGTCGCCATGGAGATGAAAGCGGCCGGCTATCTGGACACGGGCACCGAGCTGAAGAATCCGGATTTCGCCGCCATGTCCAACGCCATGGGCATCCTCGGAATTCGCGTGGAGCAGTCCGAAGACCTGGAACCGGCCCTGCGCCGCGCCCTGGCCCACGACGGCCCGGTGCTGGTGGACGTGGTCACCGCCACTCAGGAACTGGTGATGCCACCGACCATCAAGCTGGAACAGGCCAAGGGGTTCAGCCTGTACATGCTCAAGGCAGTGATGAGCGGCCGTGGAGATGAGGTGATTGAACTGGCGCGGACCAACTTGCTGCGCTGATCCTGAGTTGACTGCATCGTCCAGGGTGGGAGCAAGCGTTCCCACCCCTGGATGTCATTGGTTACTCAACCGTTATGTTTTTCTACCCACTGGCCAAAGGCATCGATAAATGCCTGCAGGAACGGCCGAGTCTTTTCCGACACCTTCCCCGACTCATCAAACACATTCCCGGCCCCACCGAGGTAGGCTTCCGGCTGCTGCATGCACCACACGTCCAGAAACACCAGGGACTGGCGCAGATGGTGGTTGGCGCCAAAGCCGCCGATGGCGCCTGGCGACACGCTGATGATCGCACCGGGCTTGGCGCTGAAGGCGCTTTTGCCATACGGGCGGGAGCCCACATCAATCGCGTTTTTCAACGGGGCCGGCACTGAACGGTTGTATTCGGGGGTCACGAACAGCACCGCGTCGGATGAACCCACCTGACTGCGGAAAGTGCTGTAGGCTGCCGGCGGTGATGCACCGTCAATGTCTTCGTTGTAGAGCGGCAGATCGCCAATTTCGACAATGTTCAACCTGAGATTGGCGGGGGCCAGTTCGGCCAGTGCCAGCGCGACTTTGCGGTTGATCGATTCTTTTCTCAAGCTGCCAACCAGGACGGCAATCGTGTAGACCTTGCTCATTGAGGTTTCCCGACGTCTGACTAAAGGAGCCTGTAGTTATAAAGTCTTCGCGGCGTGTTCACCAGAAGCTTTTTGAGATTCACGCAGGGTTTGCCTTTCTACTTCCTGCGTAGGAAGCGTCTTAATTCGTCGGCGAATAGTATTTTTTTCCCATAGGTAAACTACCCGGCTTCTTGACGGTCTACACCACCGCAAATCGAGTGTTTATCTCCAGAGGTTCTAAGCAGATGGCAGCAGTACTTGTCGGACAGTTTCATGCCAGAGACGCGGAAGGTCGCGTGTATTCCGTGCATGAGTTCCAGGAATCCAACCCGGCGCAAGGCGACCTGGCTGGCTCGGCGCCCACCACTACCTACAAGCTGGCCATTGGCGACCGTGTAGAGAAACTGGAAGGCGATGAATTCAGACTGATTCAATCGGGCACGGTTATCGTCCGCGAATCAAAGACCACCCTCGCGTCATAAGACCTCGCCTCATCTACCAGCTCAGTCCTGGCCATTGACGGCATTGACTGGGCCGGGGTCGATCAGGGACGACGGATCTCCGTCAGCTCTATGCCCTCCTCTCCCTTGATCTGCTTGAGCGTCACCATCAGGCTGCCCCGCTCCCCCTCGACCGCAAACAATGAACGCAGGTAACCCGGCGAATCGGACATCGGATAGGCCTCCACCTGCCTGACCAGCCTGATTCCCAGAATCGCGCCCACCTGCTCGTCCACCTGTTGCTGGGCGCGGATATAGCGCTCCAGCACCAAATGTTCCGGGATGATTTCGTCTTGATTGTGCAGGAGATAAGCAGCCGCACATCCCACGGTCACCAGGACCAGGAACTGCTTGACCGTTACCCTGCGAAACAGCGAGGGCATGCGCATTTGAGACCAGACCTGTTTTTTTTTGTAAGTACCGGCGCGCCGGCAGTGGTCGTTGATGATCAGACGGCGTCATTCTAGTGAGATCGTGGCCCAACGCCATAGGCATGGCCGACACCGACTGTCTTTTTTGCGCACAATGGCCTGCGCCATTGAATACCCACGGCGCTGCACATAGACTCCGGCCATGCGTTTACGTCATATCGAAGTCATTCAAGCCATCCTGCAGACCGGGCACCTCGGCACGGCCGCCGAGTGGCTGCAGCTCCCCGTGGACGATGTACAAGCCTCGCTCAAGGATGCCGAGCAGCAACTGGGCTTCATGCTGTTTGCCAGCGTGCGCGGGCGCCTGCAGGCGACACGCGAGACCCTCGAATTACAGGCGCACATTGCCCACCTGTACGAAGCGCTGGAGCCGGTGCAACGCCTTGCCAGCCGCTTGAAACATCATCATGCGCCCACGCTTCATGCGCTCTGCACCCCGCCCCTGGCCAATCAATTGCTGCCGCAAAGCATTGCCGCATTGCGTCGCCGCTTTCAGGACACGCCTTGCAGCCTGTCGAGCCAGCCGACACGGGAGATCGTCAGGAGCCTGTTGCTTCACGACGCGCAGGTGGGCCTGAGCCTGCATGATCCGGAGCATGCGCAGATCCTGAGCACACCTGTGGCGCAGGGCAAACTGCAATTGCTCGCGCCCCGAGGCTGGCTCAAGCCCCGGCAAAAGTACATCGCGCTGCAAGACCTGGCCGGGCAGTCGCTCATCGGGCTTGAAGGGCACGACCCCTTGAGTCGCCTGCTGGATGCCAAACTGCAAGCCCTGCGCCCGCTGCCGGTGGTGCAGACGCGAGTGCAGACCTACCAGATGATGCGCAGCATGGTGGAGGCCGGCGAAGGCCTGGCGATTGTCGACCCGTTCACGGCAGCCGGCGCGCACGAGGCCGGACTGGATGCCTGCCCGCTGTCGCCGCCCATCCCGGTGGTCCTTTACGCATTGATGTCGAAGAACGTCGACCCCACGCCCGCGCTGAACGCGTTGCTGGAGATCATTGCGCACAAGGCCGAGGCTCTGCTGGCGGGCATTTCTCCCCATGGGCCTGTCGCGTAACAGGCTCCAGCCCTGGATCGACTCACGACTGCGCTTTCAGCACCGCCTCGGACTTGAACAACCGATACCAGAAAATCGCCACTTCGCGGGTTTGCGGGTCAATGCCGCGATAGCGCAGGTGGTCGATACCGCCCATCACATAGCCGCAGCGCTCATACAACCGGCAGGCGCCGAGGTTGTTGTTCTGGGTTTCGAGCATCATGCCCGGCAGGTTTTTCTTGCGGCTCCAGAACTGCGCCACATCCAGCAACGCCTTGGCCACACCGTGACGCCGCGCCGGCAGGATCACCGCCAGTTCGTCGACATGGGCAAACCCGTTCCAATTGGTGCTGACCACGATATGCCCCACCGGGCAATCGTCCAGGTACGCCATGAAGATTGCACTGTCGGGCGCATCGCGAAAACTGGCGAATTCCTCGGGGTCGATGCCATAACACTTGCGGTACGGCAGGATGCGCTCCACCTGCCATTGATCAACGCGCTTGCCCATCTCCGGCACGCCATAGGCACTGACCTCAAAGCTGAAATCGTTGCCCCACACGTAGGCATCAAAGCCTGCATCGGCGACCCGCACACTGAGCCCTGGATACTTCGGGTTCATGACAGCTTGCATAACTTTCCTCAACGCTTGATGCAATCGACGGTGTAACAACGACCACTGCCGTCATCCTCATGTTGCATCCCATGCAGATCGGCATCCATCGAACCGCCTCCACTTCGCAGCCCGCGGAGCCTGGCCAGGGCGCGGCGAAAAACGAACACTTCCTGCCACAAGGGTAGAAGCAGGGAGCGGATGTGGCGAATGAAGATTTCACGGCTCAGTGCGATCAACTGTGAGAGGGGCCCTGCGCCCTCCCACACGTTCGATCGCATTTGAATCCGAGTCATTGTTGAGTCAGTTGAGTCCACAGCGCCGGCGCACCTGCCGATTTGGCAATCGCCTCCAACCGCGCCACATGCTCGGCCAAATCCTGCTCGCTCGCACGGATGATGGGCGTGGGTTTGCGATCGGCCGGCAGGCGACGGATTTCCGAAGGGCGGTTGCCCGAACCTTCCGCCGAACCGCTGCCGTCGGACGCGTTACCGGCCAGGGACAGACTGGTCTGCCCGCCGGTCATGGTCAGGTAGACGTCGGCGAGAATCTCGGAGTCGAGCAAGGCGCCGTGCAGTTCACGGTTGGAGTTGTCCACGCCATAACGCTTGCACAACGCATCGAGGCTGTTGCGCTGGCCCGGGTGACGCTCACGGGCCATCATCAAGGTATCGAGGATCGAACAGTGCCGGGAAATATCCGCACGGTCCGTCTGCCCCATCAGGGCGAACTCGTTGTTGATAAAGCCGATGTCGAACGCCGCGTTGTGGATGATCAACTGCGCGCCGTTGATGAACTCGAAGAACTCGTCGGCCACCTCGGCGAAACGCGGCTTGCCCTTGAGGAACTCATCGGTGATGCCGTGGACGCCAATCGCGCCTTCGTCACTTTCCCGGTCCGGCTGCAGGTACACGTGGAAGTGACGCCCGGTGAGGCGACGACCCATCAGTTCGACACAGCCGATTTCGATGATCCGGTGGCCGTCGGTCACCGGCATGCCGGTGGTTTCGGTATCGAGTACAACAGATCGGATGGCCATCAGGGTTCAGCTCTCAACGGTGTGGTGGAGTGTGTAGAAGGCGCGATGTTAACACGGCAGCCGGCCTCAGCTCTGCTTGTAGCCGCGCACCTCATCCACGCCACGGTTGGCCAGTTGGTCAGCGCGCTCGTTGCCTGGATGGCCGATATGCCCGCGCACCCATTTCCAGGTGATGTTGTGGCGATTGCATTGCTCGTCGAGCAGTTGCCACAGGTCGGCGTTCTTGACCGGCTCCTTGGCCGCCGTCTTCCAGCCGCGCTTCTTCCAGTTGACCATCCACTCGTTGATGCCCTTCATCACGTATTGCGAGTCGGTCACCAGCAGCACGTCGCAGCGCCGCTTGAGTTCCTCGAGGCCGCGAATCGCGCCCATCAGTTCCATGCGGTTGTTGGTGGTGTTGGCTTCGCCGCCCCACAGTTCCTTCTCCACGCCCTTGCACACCAGCAATGCGCCCCAGCCGCCAGGGCCAGGGTTGCCCTTGCAGGCGCCATCGGTGAAAAGTTCTACGGTATCGGTCATCGTTTGCTCGGTCTTGAATCAAAAAAAGGGGTTCAGGGTTCGCTTTGCTTGCGATTGACCTTGGCCATCGGCATCGGCACCAGCTTGCCCATGGGCTGGCGGGCCACCTGCCGCACCGGGCGCAGGCCGACCACGATCTTGCGCGCCACCAATAGATAGAAGCCGCCACCGGCCAGTTGCCAGGTACCCGCGCGGCGTTCCCAGCCGGCCAGGCGGCCCTGCCACCGGGTCGAGGCAAGCGGCGGACGATAGCACCCGAAGCGGCGTTTCTCCAGCGCGAAGCCCAGCAGGTTCAGCCAGTCCCCCACCCGCGAAGGCGCGATGCACCGTGCCTGGCGCAGGCCGTCCTGGGCGAACACATGGCGCAGGCCCCAGGTGCTCCAGGGGTTGATACCGATAATCAGCAAATGACCACCCGGGCGCACACTGCTCGCCGCTTCACGCAACAGGCCGTGGGGCGACAGACAGAAATCCAGCCCATGCTGCAACACCACCACGTCGGCGGCGTGCTCGCTCAACGGCCAGGCCTGCTCCTCACACACAATCTCCACGCCGGGCAATGGCGCCCCCAGGCGCACATTGCGCTGCACCTGCGGCGCGTCGGGCGGTGTCTGGGCCGATGGGCCGTAATGCACCAGGTAGCCACCAAAGAACCGGCCCAGCTCGTCTTCGAGCATGCGCCGTTCCTCTTCCAGCAAAAATTGCCCGATGGGCCCGGACAGCCATTCGCGGGCTGCGCCGATCAGTGCAAGCCACTCAGGATCGGCCTGGGCGAACGCTTTATCAGTCATTGCATTCTCCTACTCGCCTGGACGTTCTAAGATGCACCAATGTGTTCAGCTTGGCGAATTGAAGAATGATACAGATCAGTGCCCTGCCCGCCTTCACCGATAACTACATCTGGTTGTTACAGGACCCGCACACCCGTTGCTGCGCCGCAGTCGACCCCGGCGATGCGGCGCCAGTGCTGGACTGGCTCAGGCAAAACCCGGAGTGGACCCTCAGCGACATCCTGGTTACCCACCATCACCATGACCATGTGGGCGGTGTTGCGCAGCTCAAGGACGTGACCGGCGCCAGGGTCTACGGCCCGGCCAGCGAGAACATCCCGGCGCGGGACGTGGCGCTGCACGACAACGACCGCATCAGCGTGCTGGGCTGGGACTTTGACGTCTACAGCGTACCCGGCCACACCCTCGGCCATATTGCGTTTTATCACCAGGGCGTGCTGCTGTGCGGCGACACCCTGTTCGCCGCCGGTTGTGGCCGCCTGTTCGAGGGCACGCCGCAGCAGATGTACGCCTCGTTGCAGCGTCTGGCCGACCTGCCCGACGACACGCAGGTGTATTGCACCCACGAATACACACAAAGCAACCTGAAATTTGCCCAGGCGGTGGAACCGCACAATGCCGATATCGCCGAACGGGTGGAAAACGTCCGCCAGTTGCGGGCTCGCGGCGAGATGACGCTGCCCTCGAACCTGGCCCTGGAAAAGCGTACCAACCCCTTCCTGCGCACCTCTGAAACATCCGTTAAACAAAAAGCGGACGAACGGGATGGACGCGACAACCGGGCTGGGGCCGAGGTGTTTGCCAGCTTGAGGGCATGGAAGGATACGTTCTAAGCCTACGTATTCTGATACGTAATTTCTGAATGGTTGACCGGAACCAAAGCGCTTTCTAGAATCGCCCGACATTTTTGCCCGGAACTTACTTCCAGCCAATGTCGTCATCTATTCGTAAATCCATCTCTTCAGACGCATTGACCCGCCTGGCTCAAGCCGTGGCGGTGGCCGTTTCCGCAACTCTGGCGGGCTGCCAATCCACCCAATATGCTGCACAATCCACCGTGCAACCCAAACCGAATCTTGCCGCCAAGATCAAGCAAAAACCCATCTGGCTTTCAGAGAAGCCCAGCCCCGAAGTGCCCCAGGATGTCTGGGAACGCATGCGTCGGGGCTTTCAATTACAGGACAGCGCAGGCGTCAACCCGCGCATCGAGCAACAGCGCCTGTGGTTCGCCAGCAACCCATCCTTTCTGGAAAACGCCGGCGAACGCGGCAGTCTCTACATTCATTACATCGTCGAACGCCTCGAAGAGCGCAATATGCCGCTGGAACTGGCGCTTTTGCCAGTAATTGAAAGCGCCTACAACCCAATGGCCTACTCACGCAGCGATGCGGTCGGCCTGTGGCAGTTCATTCCCTCCACCGGGCGTTACTTCAATCTGCGCCAGACCCGCGCCTACGATGGCCGCCGTGATATCACCGCATCCACCACCGCCGCCCTGGATTACCTGACGCGCCTGCATGACATGTTCAACGGCGACTGGCTGCTGGCCCTGGCAGCCTACAACGCCGGTGAAGGCACGGTAAGCCGCGCCATCGAGCGCAACGAAAAGCTCGGCCTGCCCACCGACTACTGGAACCTGCCCCTGCCCCAGGAAACCCGCGACTACGTGCCCAAGTTCCTGGCGCTGTCCCAGGTCGTGCTGGCGCCGGAAGCTTATGGCGTCAACCTGAGCCCGATTGCCAACACGCCGTACTTCGAGGTGGTTGAGGTCAAGCAGAGCATGGACCTGTCACGGGTCGCCGCGCTGGCTGAAATCGACGAAGACGAACTGTTCCAGCTCAACCCGGCCCTCAAGCAACGCACCACCCTCGACGGCCCTCAACATCTGCTCGTCCCCAGCTCCAAGGCGCAGCTGCTGACCAGCACGCTGTCGACGATGAAGCCCGAAGAACTGCTGGCCATGCGCCCGAAAAAGCAGGTATTCGACGAAGTCGAGACCGCGCCCGTGGCCGGGCGTACCCGCAACTACAAGGTGCGCAGCGGCGACAACCTCACGCTGATCGCCAAGGCCAACAAGGTCGATGTCCACGACCTGCAGCGCTGGAACAAGCTCAATGGCCAGGCGCTCAAGGTTGGCCAGACCCTGGTGATGCAGGACACCCGCCGCGCCGTGGCCAGTGCCAAAAAACCGGTGCAATACAAAGTCAAGAAAGGCGACTCGCTGTCTATCGTCGCCAAGCGCTTCAACGTCGAGATGCAACATCTCAAGCGCTGGAATCCGCGCACGGGCCAGGCGCTGAAGCCGGGGCAGATGCTGGTGGTTTCGGCACCGCGCTGAATCCTCGGCAACACTGAAAATCCAATGTGGGGAGGGGGTTTTCTCCCGATAGCAGTGATTCAGCCAGCGCATGGACTGGCTGACACATCGCCATCGGCAGCAAACCCCCTCCCACATTGGTTCTCCATCATCCAAACCGGCTTTTTCCAACTGGAACAAGCTGTTACTGTACCGATCATAAAGCCCAAGCCGCCTGGATCGGATCTCTGACTTGAAGCGTCCCCTCCTTCTACTAATAAGTCTGGTCTTGAGCTTTGGTGCGCACGCGACGATAACCGAGAGCCACGGTTACACGCAGTTCGGCACGCTCAAGTACCCGGCCACATTTACCCATTTCGATTGGGTAAACCCTGCAGCGCCGAAAGGCGGTACCCTGCGGGTGATGGCGTTTGGCACCTTCGACACCCTCAACCCGTACACCTTCAAGGGCTCAAGCCCGGTGTCCACACCCAATTTCCTGCAATACGGCGTCAACGAGTTGAACGAGCCGCTGATGGTCGGCACCGGCCAGTACGCGCCGTCCGGCGACGAGCCCACGTCCAGCTACGGCCTGATTGCGCAGTCGGTGGAATACAGTGAGGACCGCAGTTGGGTGGTGTTCAACCTGCGCCCGCAAGCCCGTTTTCACGATGGCAAGCCGATCACCGCCTACGATGTGGCGTTTTCCTATCGCACCCTGCTCACCGAGGGCCACCCGCAATACCGCACCAACCTGCAGGAAGTGGCGCGGGTGGACATTCTCAACCGCCACCGTATCCGCTTTGTGTTCAAGCGTGCGGGCAACCCGTTGCTGATCCTGCGTCTGGGCGAACTGCCGGTGCTGCCCCAGCACTATTGGAAGCACCGCGACTTCAAGGCCACCACCTTCGAACCGCCCCTGGGCAGTGGCCCGTACCGCATCAGCAAGGTCACCCCGGGCCGGCAACTGGTGTTCGAGCGGGTGAAGGACTACTGGGGCAAGGACCTGCCGGTCAACCGGGGCTTTTACAACTACAACAAAGTCGAAGTGGAGTTCTACCGCGACAGCGATGTGGCGTTCGAAGCGTTCAAGGCCGGCGAGTTCGACATTTATATCGAGCACCAGGCCAAGAACTGGGCCAACGGCTACAATTTCCCGGCGGTCAACCGTGGCGAGGTGATCAAGGCGCAGATCGCCCACCAGATCCCCACCCAGAGCCAGGGCCTGTTCATGAACACCCGACGGCCCACGTTCAGCCAGACCAGGGTGCGCGAAGCACTCGGGCTGATGTTCGACTTCGAGTGGACCAACAGCGCCCTGTTCAGCAATGCCTACAAACGCACCCTCAGCTATTACCCCAATAGCGAGTTCGCCGCCACCGGCGTACCGGTCGGTCATGAATGGCTGATGCTCTCGCCTTACCGCGACCAGTTGCCGCCCAACCTGCTGACTCAGCCGTTCAGCCTGCCGCAGACCGACGGGCGCGGCATTCCTCGCGAAACCCTGCGTCGAGCCCTCGGCCTGCTCGGCGAGGCCGGCTGGAAACTGTCGGGCCAACGCCTGCTGAACAAGGACGGACAACCGCTGCGCTTCGAAATCCTGCTGGTCAATCCGAACCTGGAGCGCATCCTGCAGCCCTATGTCGAGAACCTGATCAGCATCGGCATCGACGCCCGCCTGCGCACCGTCGACCGCGCGCAATACAAGCAGCGCCTGGATCAGTTCGACTTCGACATGATCCTGATCACCCTCAACCAGACCCTCAGCCCGGGCCTGGAACAGTGGCAGTACTTCCACTCCAGCCAGGCCGCGATCAAGGGCAGCAAGAATTTCGCCGGCATTGCCAACCCGGTGGTCGATCACCTGCTGGACCAATTGCTCGCGGCCCAGACCCGCGAAGAACAACTCGCCGCCGGCCGCGCCCTGGACCGGGTGCTGCTGTGGCAGCACTACAGCATTCCCAACTGGTACCTCAACTATCATCGCCTGGCCTACCGTAACCGGTTCGCCTTTGTCACCACGCCGCCCTACAGCCTGGGCCTGAGCGCGTGGTGGCTGAAAGCTTCGGAGAAAGCCCAATGATGTCTTTGCGCAACGCCCTGCTGGGCAGCCTGTTGCTGTGCAGCGCCGCCCAGGCCGCGCCGCAGCATGCACTGACCCTGTACAACGAGCCACCCAAGTACCCGGCCGACTTCAAGCACACCGATTACGTCAATCCGGACGCGCCCAAGGGCGGCACGTTTCGCGAGTCGAGCCTGACCGGCTTCGATAGCTTCAACCCGTTCATCAGCAAAGGCGTGCCCGCCGCCAATATCGGCCTGATCTACGACACCCTGGCCATCCATAGCCTGGATGAGCCCTTTACCGTATACGGCCTGGTGGCCGGCAAAATCGAAAAGGCCCCGGACAGCAGCTGGGTGCGCTTCTACCTGCGCCCCGAGGCGCGCTTCCACGACGGCCACCCCATTCGCGCCGACGACGTGGTCTTCAGCTTCCAGACCCTGATCAAGGACGGCACCCCGCTCTATCGCACCTATTACGCCGATGTCGACGAAGTGATCGCCGAAGACCCGTTGCGCGTGCTGTTCAAGTTCAAGCGCACCAACAACCGCGAGCTGCCGCTGATCCTCGGCCAGCTGCCGGTGCTGCCCAAGCACTGGTGGGCCAGCCGCGACTTCAACAAGGGCAACCTGGAGTTCCCCCTCGGCAGCGGCCCTTATCAAGTGGCCGAAGTGAAGGCCGGGCGGTCCGTGCGCTATGAACGGGTCAAGGACTACTGGGGCAAGGACCTGCCGATCAACAAGGGCCTGTACAACTTCGACAACCGCGTCACCGACTATTACCGTGATGCCACCGTGGCCCTTGAGGCACTCAAGGCCGGGCAGTTCGATTACTGGTCCGAGTTCAGCGCCAAGAACTGGGCGAATGCCTACAACGTACCGGCGGTGACTCAGGGCCGACTGATCAAGGAAGAAATCCCCAATGGCAACCCCACCGGCATGCAGGGCTTTGTGTTCAATATCCGCAAGCCGATGTTCCAGGACGTGCGCGTGCGCAAGGCCATCAGCCTGTTGCTGGACTTCGAGTGGAGCAACAAACAGCTGTTCAACGGCGCCTACACCCGCACCCGCAGCTATTTTGAAAATTCCGACATGGCCGCCACCGGCCTGCCCGGCCCCGATGAGCTGAACATTCTCGAGCCGCTGCGCGACAAAATCCCGCCCGAGGTATTCACCCAGGCCTTCGAACCGTCCAAAACCGACGGCAGCGGCATGATCCGCGCCCAGCAGCGCGAGGCCTACCAGTTGCTGCAGCAGGCCGGCTGGAAGATCGTTGACGACAAGATGGTCGACGCCACCGGCACACCGGTGACCATCGAGTTCCTGCTGGCCCAGACCGAGTTCGAACGTATCCTGCTGCCGTTCAAGCGCAACCTGGCGGACCTGGGCATCAACCTGGTGATTCGCCGGGTCGACGTCTCCCAGTTCGTCACCCGCCTGCGCTCGCGGGACTTCGACATGGTGGTGGGCAGCTTCCCGCAATCCTCGTCGCCGGGTAACGAACAACGCGAGTTCTGGAAGTCCACCAGTTCCGAAAAGCCCGGCAGCCGCAACTACATCGGTCTCAAGGACCCGGCCATCGACCAACTGGTGGAGCAACTGATCGATTCGGACTCGCGCACCAGCCTGATCGCCCACGCCAAGGCCCTGGACCGCGTACTGCAATTTGGCTACTACGTGATTCCCAACTGGCACATCAAGACGTTCCGCGTGGCCTACTGGAACAACCTCGGCCACCCGAAAGTGTCGCCGCTGTACGACGTCGGCACCGCCACCTGGTGGGCCAAACCCAATGTGCCGCCGGTTACCGCCGCAGGCGCCCAGGCTGACGCCGATCCGGCGAAGGGAGGCGATTGAATGCTGGCCTATATCGTTCGCCGCCTGTTGCTGATCATTCCCACCCTGTTCGGGATCCTGCTGATCAATTTCGTCATCATCCAGGCCGCCCCCGGTGGCCCGGTGGAACAGATGATCGCCAAGCTCGAAGGCTTTGAAGGCGCCACCAGCCGCATCGCCGGCGGCGGTGCCGAGGTGGCCGTGGCCGGCTCCAGTTACCGTGGCGCCCAGGGCCTGGACCCCGCGCTGATTCAGGAAATCGAAAAAATGTACGGCTTCGATAAATCGGCGCCGGAACGTTTGTGGATCATGGTCAAGAACTACGCCCGGCTGGATTTTGGCGACAGCTTCTTTCGTGACGCCAAGGTCATCGACCTGATCAAGGAAAAGATGCCGGTGTCCATCTCCCTGGGGTTATGGAGCACGCTGATCATGTACCTGGTGTCGATCCCCCTCGGCATCGCCAAAGCCACGCGGCACGGCAGCCATTTCGACGTGTGGACCAGCTCGGCAATCATCGTCGGCTACGCGATCCCGGCGTTCCTGTTCGCCATCCTGCTGATCGTGGTGTTTGCCGGCGGCAGTTACCTGGACTGGTTCCCCCTGCGCGGGCTCACCTCCAACAACTTCGACGAGCTGAGCGTGAGCGGCAAGATCCTCGATTACTTCTGGCACCTGGCGCTGCCCGTCACCGCGCTGGTGATCGGCAACTTCGCGACCATGACCCTGCTGACCAAGAACAGCTTTCTCGACGAGATCAACAAGCAATACGTGGTCACCGCCAAGGCCAAGGGCCTGACCAACCACCGCGTGCTCTACGGTCACGTGTTCCGCAACGCCATGCTGCTGGTGATCGCCGGATTCCCCTCGGCGTTCATCGGCATCTTCTTTACCGGTTCGCTGCTGGTTGAAGTGATCTTCTCCCTCGACGGCCTGGGCCTGATGAGTTTTGAAGCCGCCATCAACCGCGATTACCCGGTGGTGTTCGGCACGCTGTTCATCTTCACCCTGCTGGGGCTGGTGGTAAAACTCATCGGCGACCTCACCTACACCCTGGTCGATCCGCGTATCGACTTCGCCAGCCGGGAGCATTGAGATGAACCTGTCCCCCCTCAATCGCCGCCGGTTCGAGCGGTTCAAGGCGAACAAGCGTGGCTGGTGGTCGCTGTGGCTGTTCCTGATCCTGTTCGGCCTGAGCCTGGGCGCCGAGTTGATCGCCAACGACAAGCCACTGGCCGTGCACTACGACGGCGACTGGTATTTCCCGGCGCTCAAGCGCTACCCGGAGACCACCTTCGGCGGCGAATTCCCGCTGGAAGCCAACTACAAAAGCCCGTACATCCGCGAACTGCTCAAGGCCAAGGACGCCTGGACCCTGTGGGCACCGATCCCGTTCAGCTACCAGAGCATCAACTACGACCTCAAGGTGCCGGCCCCCGCGCCACCGTCCAGCGTCAACCTGCTGGGCACCGATGACCAGGGCCGCGACGTACTGGCGCGGGTGATCTACGGGTTTCGTGTGTCGGTATTGTTTGCGCTGACGTTGACCGTGCTCAGCTCGATCATCGGCGTCATCGCCGGCGCACTGCAGGGATTCTACGGCGGCTGGGTGGATCTGGCCGGGCAGCGCTTTCTGGAAATCTGGTCCGGTTTGCCGGTGCTTTATCTGCTGATCATCCTGGCCAGTTTTGTGCAGCCCAACTTCTGGTGGCTGCTGGGAATCATGCTGCTGTTCTCGTGGATGAGCCTGGTGGACGTGGTGCGCGCCGAGTTCCTGCGCGGGCGCAACCTCGAATACGTGCGCGCAGCCCGGGCACTGGGCATGCAGAACGGCGCGATCATGTTCCGCCACATCCTGCCCAATGCGATGGTCTCCACCATGACCTTCATGCCCTTCATCCTCACCGGCGCCATCGGCACCCTCACCGCCCTGGACTTCCTCGGCTTCGGCCTGCCGGCCGGTTCGCCGTCCCTGGGCGAGCTGGTGGCCCAGGGCAAATCCAACCTGCAGGCGCCGTGGCTGGGCATCAGTGCCTTTGCCGTGCTGGCGATCATGCTGAGTTTGCTGGTGTTTATCGGCGAGTCCGCTCGCGATGCCTTCGACCCGAGGAAATGAGATGAATCAGGACAATCTGATCGAAGTCCGCGACCTCTCTGTCGAGTTCGTCACGGGCGAGCACCACCAACGCGTGGTCAACACCCTCAGCTTCGACATCAAGCGCGGCGAAACCCTCGCGCTGGTGGGCGAAAGCGGGTCCGGCAAATCGGTCACCGCCCATTCGATCCTGCGTCTGCTGCCCTACCCGCTGGCGCGGCATCCGAGCGGCACCATCCGCTATGCCGGACAAGACCTGCTGACGCTCAAGGAAAAGACCCTGCGGCATATTCGCGGCAATCGCATCGCGATGATCTTCCAGGAGCCGATGACCTCGTTGAACCCATTGCACAGCATCGAAAAACAGATCAACGAAGTACTCGGCCTGCACAAGGGCCTCACCGGCAAGGTGGCCACCCGGCGCACGCTGGAACTGCTCGAACTGGTGGGCATTCCCGAGCCACACAAGCGCCTCAAGGCCCTGCCCCACGAACTGTCCGGTGGCCAGCGCCAGCGCGTGATGATCGCCATGGCCCTGGCCAACGAGCCGGAACTGTTGATCGCCGACGAGCCGACCACCGCCCTCGACGTCACCGTGCAACTGAAAATTCTCGAACTGCTCAAGGAACTGCAGGCGCGGCTGGGCATGGCGCTGCTGTTGATCAGCCACGACTTGAACCTGGTGCGACGCATTGCCCATCGGGTGTGCGTGATGCAACAGGGTTGCATCGTCGAACATGCCGACTGCGAGACCTTGTTCCAATCGCCCCAACACCCCTACACCCAGGAACTGCTGGCGGCGGAACCCAGCGGTGGGCCGGCCACCAATGAAGTTGGGCCGCCCTTGCTGGAAGTCGACGACCTGAAGGTCTGGTTTCCGATCAAGAAGGGCTTTCTGCGCAACACTGTCGATTACGTCAAGGCGGTGGACGGCATCAACTTCAGCCTGCCCCAGGGCCAGACCCTGGGCATCGTCGGCGAGAGCGGCTCGGGCAAATCCACCCTGGGACTGGCGATCCTGCGGTTGATCGCGAGCAAGGGCGGCATCCGTTTCGAAGGCCAGCAACTGGATCAGCTCACTCAGCAACAGGTACGGCCATTGCGCCGGGAGATGCAGGTGGTGTTCCAGGACCCGTTCGGCAGTTTGAGCCCGCGGATGTGCGTCAGCGAAATCGTCGGAGAAGGCCTGCGCATTCACATGATAGGCACGGCGACCGAGCAGGAAGCGGCGATTATTGCGGCGCTCAGGGAAGTGGGGCTGGACCCGGCGTCGCGACACCGGTACCCCCACGAGTTTTCCGGCGGGCAACGCCAGCGTATTGCGATTGCACGGGCGCTGGTGCTCAAGCCCAGGCTGATTTTGCTGGACGAGCCGACTTCAGCCCTGGATCGCACGGTGCAGCGCCAAGTGGTGGAGTTGCTGCGCGGGTTGCAGGCCAAGTACAACCTGACCTACTTGTTCATCAGCCATGATTTGGCGGTGATCAAGGCATTGAGCCATCAACTGATGGTGGTGAAACAGGGGCAAGTGGTGGAACAGGGCGATGCGGCGACGATCTTTGCTGATCCCCAGCATGGGTATACGCGTCAATTGCTGGAGGCCGCTTTTCTGGTCCCTGCTGCGGCGACGTGACGTTGGCAGTCGTCGCCGAATAAATGAACTTTCTGCTCTGGATCAATCCCTAAACCAGCCTAATCGTTATCATCGGTGACGCTTTCAGACCCGGTGGCCTACTCCCCCACCATTGCCTGAGAGGAAGTCATGCACCGCAGAGGTAAGCCCGGGATGCAATACAAACTGTCGAACAACCTGCAGCCGTTGCTGTTCAAGGCCTTGCTGTGGCTGGGCGGGGTCGCTTTGCTGTTCCTGATCAAGGATGTGGTCGAGATATTTTCAGACGAACCGGTTGCCGGAACCTGGGTGGATCTGACGCTGGTACTGACGGCCTACCTGATGTTCTTTCTATTGGAGCCGATTCATTCCCGAATCGACCGTCGCCTGCGCAAACGCGCCCGGCGCAACCTACAGACCGACATCTGAGATTTTGCAGAGGAGCACGCCCTTGTCTCAACCCGGCGATAACCATCAACTGGCGCTGGATCGCTTCCTGAGCGATCACCCGGCACTCGCAACCGAGCTGGACACCCTGAACCCGCTCGCAGCCCGGGCCAAGGGTGAAACCCTGGCCGAATACCGTGCCGAGCGTCTTAACGAAGCCTTTGAAGCCGAAGCCGAGCGTCAGGGTCTGTTTGCCTGGGAGTTGACGCTCAAGCTCACCGCCGAATCGCCCGAAACCTTCGCCGCCCAGCGCCTGGAGGTGCACAAGGAAGTGGCGCAAATGGCCGGCTTGAGTTGGGCTGAATATTGCGAGCTGTATGAGGTCGCCGAGTAGTCCCGGGCTAGGCGAACCAGCGCCATGACCGGCCAGACAGCGCCTCGCGCACTTCGGCGACCGTGATCGTTCGCTGCGTCGGGTCCATCGCCATTGCCGCGCGCAATGCCGACCAGCAATGGCGCGGTAGCTGACGGGGTCTGTCGGGCGCCTGAGTGAGTTTACGCTCACGCGCGCGCCGCCCTTGCGCCATCTCGTACAAGACGCACGCGACGCCATACACATCTGCCGTCGCTGAAAGCTGCGCCCCGCTCAACAGCTCAGGCGCCGCATAAGCGGGTGTCCAGGCGCTGATGCGATGACGGTCCAGACCTGGCAGACCAGTCACTGCCTGCGACTGGCCCAGGCCAAAATCGAACAGGCGTATCCCCGCCTCCGCCACCATGACATTGCCCGGTTTCACGTCGCCATGCAGCACGCCCCGACCATGGACGTAGGCCAATGCATCCAGCAATTGCAGGGCCATCGGCTGCCACTCATGCCAACCGAAGCCGGCGGGACGCTCCAGCATGAGCCGATCCAGCGGCATGCCGTGCATCAACTCCATGGTAAAAAACGCCGACTGCCGGCGGGTGTCGACGTCGAACCCAAACATGCGCACCACTCCTGGATGCAACAGACTGCGTGCCAGGGAGAACTCGCTGTACAGCAGCACATGGGCATCGGGGCACTCGGAAAAACACTCGCCGAGTACTTTCAACGCAACGCTGGAGCAAGGTTCGCCAAACTGCTCATGCAGCAGGTCGCGGGCGCGGTAGACCACGCCCATGCCTCCGATGCCGAGCACGCGTTCGAGCTGATAGCGACCGGCGATCAGGTCGCCGGTGCGCAGCGGCGTTGTCATCGCTGAATCACCACGGCCGTAAGGTCGTCCCGCGCCGCGCCGCGCACTACCGACTCAACCACGCGATTCAATATCTGTTGCGGCGTGCCCAGGCTCAGTGCCAGGCCCAGCTCGCCATGATCGAATGCCTGGTAGACACCGTCGCTGCACAGCAGAAATACATCGCCAGGACAGGTACCCAGTTCCAACACCTCAAGATGCAAGCGCTCGCGCGCGCCAACCGCACGGGTCAGGGCCCTGGCATCCGGCTGGGAACCGGCCTGCTGCGCGTTCATCTGGTGTTCTTCCATCAGTTGCCGCATCCGCGAATGATCCCGTGACAGCTGGTAAAGACTTTGCCCACGCCACAGATAGCAGCGGCTGTCCCCCGCCCAGACACACGCCGCACGATCACCTTCCAGCAACAGCGCTACAACGGTGCTGCCAATAATGTCATGCGGACCCTGCGCCGTATGCCGCAGCTGTCGGTTGACCTCTTGCAGGCAGCGCCGGACTGCACCCACGCGCTGATCAAGGTCGCCGTGGGCGGCCAATGACGCCAGGCTGTTCACAACCCACTGGCTGGCCACGTCTCCGGCGCGATGCCCGCCCATGCCGTCCGCCACCGCCCAACACGCACGCGCTGGGCAGTCGAGCAATGCGTCCTCATTGCGTGAGCGATCCTTGCCGCGTCGGGTGTGACCGGCACTGCGCCAGCGCAAAGGTGGTACCCCGCTCACAGTTGCTCCGGCAACCGGAAGGTGCGCCAGGCCGCCATCTGAAACGGGCTGGGCGTGCGCTGACTGGTCAGCAGGTAATTGGCGCGCAAGCCTGCGAGGTCGGACTTGAGCAATTGCGCATCCCGACCGCTGGCAGGCTCGCTTTGCATCAGGTCAAACAGCCTGAACACCGACCAGGCCCCGGTATTTTTCTCGAGACCCAACGGTCGCTCGGCGCCCCGCTCCAGCACGAGGCTGCTGCGACCATTGTCACCCTCCACAGGCCACTGGAACGCCATGGGGACGATGGGCCCATGGCGATACTCCAACTGCTGGGCGCCCAGGCGCAGGATCGCACGATTGACCGCCTGATCCAGGCTGTAGGGCGCCAGGCTGAAACGCACCGACAACTCGCCCTGCTCGCTGAAAAAACCGCGCCGAATGAGCTGCACCTTGCTCAATTGATCCAACAGGGAGCGCGACACAGGCAAACTGTGACCGTCAATCCCGCGCAGGCGGTGCCGGCTGCCATCGGCGCTGATAAAAGGCCGCAGGTGAGTTTCCTGGAACCTTGCCAGCACGCCCTGGGGCCCGAAGAATTCCTGAAAATCATTGAGGGCGACATCGCTGCCCGCGCTGGCATTGAACGGGTATCGCTGGCGAATGGCCTTGGCGTAAACGCTGTACACCTCACTCTGGTAACGCTGGTTCACATGCACGTAGGCCTCCTCCAGCAGGCGTTGCCAGGTGTCATCCGCAATCGCGCCGAACCACGCGGACAGCGGCAGTGGCAGCCGGGCGGCGCTGTCGCGCAAATTACCAAGCAGGTCCTGCTGGCCATCCATGCGCCGCTTGGCCCTGTTGAAAGCCGCCTGCTCCGGCGAACTTTCCCGAGTCAGCGTCGCCAGTTGCAACTGCAACTGATCGGCCAGTTGCAGCACATGGCTCACTGTGGTGCCAGGGTTGTGCTGCTCATCCAGCAACTGGTGCAGGGGTTCAAAACGTCGCTGCAACGCGCGTCGAGGGGCATCCGTCTGGGTAAGCCCCTGCGATGGGCTGGTCAACATCGCGCCTGCCGCCTCGACCTTTGCACCGAGCGACCCGACCTGACGGGCGACCTCGCCCAGGTGCTCGCTCGCGGGCAGCAACCGGGTATTTTCCCTGACCTGCTGCAACATTTTCAGCAGTGGCGACTGGGCGGATGTGAGACTGGCCAGTTGCTCGGCAGCCATTTTGAGACTATCGGTTTCCTGCAGCCGGATACGCCCCAGTGCGTCACTCCACACGTCGGCGTACTCGCTGAAGTAGCGTTGTTCCAGTTCGAGCATCAGCCGGCGCAGGTCCATGGCGCTGAGGTCGTTCGCCTCGCCGAGTACCCAGTTATCCTGAGCGATGGCGTTAACGAGGCGCGCACCTTGCGCTTCAAAATACTGCCAGTACTTTTTGCTGTAGAACCCCGGTATTGGCTGATCACTTGCAGCAAACACGCTGCCCTCGGCAAGTCGCAACGGCTCCAGGTTGCGCGCCTGTTCTTGCAACATCCGATAAACCACATCGGCCAAAGACTCACCGCGCAAGGCCTGACGTGCCTGCGCCACCAGGTCGTCGTCAAGCGGCGCCACGAAGGTTTGCCCCAGCAAGCGTGCCAGGTGCAGGTTCAAGCGCTTTTGCGCCGGACCGTCGGCGGCGTGACGTGCAGACCAAAGCGCGGCCATATGCTGCGCCAGCCAGGCAGTGTCACGACGTTGCGGCAGCGCCAGCATCAGGTAGGCGCGCAGGTTATCCAGCAGACGTTCACGCTCACCGAGATTGCTGCGTACCTGCTCTTCAAGCAACGCAGCCACGCGCGGCAATAATTGTTGTTGCAGGGATTGCGCGTAGGCGTCGTTCAGCGTCGGCCGGCTCGCCACGCCCTGATACAGTCCCGCGCGCTCCATCCAACCGACCTCCTGCGATGGCGGAAAAACCCCGATTGCCGCGAGGCGCGCATCCAATAGCGGCAACGCCTCCAGCGTACCGTCCGTAGCCGGTGGCTCTACGTTCAGTGCCACCAACTGCGTCAGACGTTGCTGATTGAGCGCGTAACTGTTTGCCCACAGCCATCCCGCCGCGCCGACAACCAGCGACGCGGCCAGCGCGCCTGCCCACTGGCGCCGACGAATGCGCTGTTGCTCCTGGCCCTGGAGAGCGGCGAGGCCCACCTCGGCAAAAATCACCCGGTTGAACAGGCCCTGGATAAAACGCGCATGCGGCACGGCAGCACTGGTCAGGTAGAAGCCGCGCAAGCCGTTGATGCGTTGGTGGCGAGGCGCGGCGAACCCCAGCTCGATAAACGCGCACAGGCGCTCGCCCAGTCGCGCTGCGTGCTGTGCAAAATCCAGCATCGGCCCGCGATGTTGCAGGTTGCGCTGCTGATGCAGGCGCTGGATCAGTTCACCACTCAAGCGCTGCAACAAGGCTTCGACCCCTTGGCGCACCCGAGCTGTTTCGACTCCCGCCGCGTCCGCAACCAGGCGCTCCCCCAGCACCGCTTCGCCAGCATCACCCTGGGTGGAATCGAAATATTCGGCAAAACCCGTCAGTCGATCTGCCTGAGTCAGGACCAGGTAGACAGGCACGTCGACACGCAGGGTTTGCTGGATGTCCTGCAGCCGCGCATGCACATGCCGTGCATGGTGGTCCAGATCGTGATCATTCAGGCCGAGCAGCGTTTCCACCGACAGGGTCACCACGACGCCATTGAGCGGGCGTGCACGCCGGCGTGTCCTCAGCAGTCGCAGCAGCATCGTCCAGCCCGCTGCGTCCACCGTCCGGTCGGCCTGGGTCAGGTAGCGGCCTGCGGTGTCGACCAGTACCGCGTTATCGGCAAAATACCAATCGCAATAAGGCGTCTGCCCGCTCGACGTCGCCTCGAGCCGGTCGAGCGGAAATTGCAGGCCACTGGCGGCCAATAGACGCGTCTTGCCACTCTGCGGCGCGCCGATCAGCAGGTACCAGGGCAAATCGTCACGCCAGCGCTGGCTACGCTCGCCGTATCGGCCGGAGATCTTCAGAGTGTGCAATGCTTCCTTGAAGCGACCTCGCACGTGTTTCTGCTCGTTTTCAATGCGCTGGTATTGCGTCTGGTCGGCCTGGTGCTCAGGCGTTCGAAGGCGCGCCGCACGCCGTGCGCCGGCCACGACCATAGCCAGCCCCCACAGCAGAAACAACGCGCTGATGGTCAACAGGCGAGCGGTCGACGACGCCCAGAACCGGTAATCGTCCACTGCCAGTAAAGGCCCCACGAACCACACCAGCAGTGCGCTTGAAAGCACCAGCAGCAGGCTCCACACCCACATTTGAGCCAGCACGGCGCCCGCGCTCCTTACGAATGCGTTCATTCATTGCTCCAGCGTTACAGGGGCGTCCGAGTCAGGTCCGGCGCCGAAAGTTGAAAGGGTTGCAGCACCTTCGTCCGCTCGGTGGCCAACACCCAGGCAAAACCCGAGTACATCGCCAGCAGGCCGAGCAGGCACACCGCCCCGGCCCAGGGTGCGGAGATCAGCAATAGCCTTTTGCGGCGTACCGGCGCCGTTGCCGACGGCAATGCCAGCACGGGAGGCGGGTCTCCCTTCACCTGTCGGATCTGTCGATACAGGCCGTCGCGTACCGCTTCGAGCTGCACTACGCCGCGCTCCATGACCCGGTATCTGCCCTCGAAGCCCAGCGAAAGGCACAGGTACAGCAGTTCAAGCAGCGCGAGGTGCTTGAGCGGATCACGGGACAGTCGCTCCAGTAACTGGAAGACCTTTTCGCCACCGAAGGTTTCATTATGGAAACGGCTCAGCAGGCTCATCTTCGACCAGTCGCCGGCGGTGCCCCATGAGGTGGTGGCCACGGCTTCGTCCAGCACGCTGCAGATCACGTAGCGCGCCGACATGACAGCTGCATGGTCCGCGCCTTCATGCAGGGCGCGTGTCTCAAACTGGGTGATCCCCGCCGACAGTCGTTCATTGAGGGTATGCAAGCTCTCGCGGCCGACGCTGGCACTGAGCCGATGCGGCTGCGACAGCAGTTCCCAGGCGGCGGACACCAGGGGATTGAGGCCGGCATTGAACATCTGCAGACCCTGCGCCTGAGCGGCGTAGATCATCCGGTCTTCCAGTTGTTCGAAACGCGGCGGCGACGGAAAGTCCGTCAGCGGTCCCTGCACCGGTCCCAGACCGTCGCGATCGAGCAGGACGGTTTTCTCGTCCTGAGGGTAATCACTGTCCCTGTTCATGATGTTCAGTTCCTGATGGCCCAGAAGTTGAGTTCGAGCGCGGTGAATTCGCCGCCGACGTGGAAGGCAAAACCCCCTGACTGCTCCAGTTGCGTGATATCGCGGGCACTGAGCTCGAGCATGAAATAGGTTTTGCCGGCATGGAACGGCAGCTGGCGCGGCGCCACCGGCAACGGCTTGACCTTGATGCCGGCCAGGTGCAGGTTGACCAGCTCGCGTATACGCTCCACCGGTCCGACCTTGAGATGGGCCGGCAACCGCTGGCGCAGTTGCTCCGACTCACAATGCGCGCTGGCCGCGAGAATGAAGGTTGCGCTGCCCAGCAACTTGAGGTCGCCCACCGGGCAGACCAGCACGCCGTACTGACGCGGTTGCAGCACGAGTTCCATGGCATGCTGCTCCAGCACCATGGACAGCGCGCTTCGCAGCCCTTCCATCAGGCCGCGAAAACTGGCGCCCTGATCGTTGTGCCGATAACGCACGTCCCACTGCGCCCGCCGCTTGTCGTGGGCAAAGGTCGACAATTCGCCGAGGATGCCCAGCAACTCTCGGTACAACGCTTGCGGGCGAACCTGGGCCTGGCTCAGGTAATGGCGCAGCACCAGCTCGCCCCGATTGATCAACTGCAGCATCAGAAAGTCCGCAATGTGCGTCCCCGAAGCCGCACCATTGCCCTGAACCCGCTCCGCAATGGCGTCCCCGCGACACGCCAGCAGACTGATCACTTCCTTGAGACACGCGCCCACATAACCCGAGCCCTGGAGGTAGATGAAGGTCGGCACAAAGTCCGTATCCAGGCTCACGCCGTCGTCCTTCGTGGCGTCCAGTACCTGAGCGACCTGGAGCATCACGAACGTCTGATCACTGTGCTGTTCGCCCAGCAACAGTCGCAGATCCGGGCGTCCACAGTTGATCTGGCAGCGTGAATCGCTCCCCGCATTCGAGTCGCCGACCTCTGTGGTGGAGGTGACATAACGAGCCACCACGTCGACCTGCTCGGGTTTACGGGTCTCGATCTGATTGCCGACAGCCAACGGTAATGCCAGGTAAATACCCTGCCTGCCGGCGTTGGCCGGCACCTGCAGCATCAGCGGTTCCATGGCGCCACTCAGCTCGAACAGGCTGCCATCGGGCAACACGCCACTGGCCTGGGTCACGACAAACTTGCCAAGCTTGAGGTACTGCACATCCACTTCAAGGCTGAGAAACCCCCAGGCATCACTGCCCAGCAAACGGGTGCGATTGAGTTGCTGGTTGTAGTAGCGGTCCTGGTGTTGCAGGTGCTGGGGCCGCAACAGCATGCCTTCCTGCCAGATGACGTTATGAGCCTGCATGTCAGTTCTCCAGCGTATCGGCGGGCCGGTTGGCGAGACGTATGCCGTCCTCGTCCAGCACCAGGTCGGCACGGGTCACTCGGCCCGGTGTCACCGGCACTACCAGCCGCCACTGCACGTGCGGCAAGTCGCGATAGGCTGCGAGCACACCCACATAGCGACTGTGCGGCCCGACGCTGAGCTTGAGTGCCAGGCGATCGCCGGGGCGCATTTCAAGTTCTTCAGCGCTCACCCAGTCCTTGGGCAGCGTCTGCTCGGCACGCCCATACAGGCTGAAGAAGTCCGCGTTTTCAAACGCTGCGGGATGGCGCAGCTCAATCAGCTGCATGACCACCGGAGAGGGACGACCGTGCAGGTCGGGATTGACCCGTTCGCTGGCCGTCACTGTCAGGTCGAGTTTGGTCAGGGTCGAAAAAGGCGACAATGCGCTGCACCCGGCCAACACGCCGAGCAACACCAGCATTGATACAAGGGTGGCTCTGTGCATGAGTATCATCCCGGGCAAGCCGCATGAAGGGTGGATATCAGGCGAACCTGCTCTTCGTAGGCCTTGGCAAAGTCATTGCCCAACAGGCGCTCGCTCAACGGTTCTTCCTCGACCAGGCGTTGATAGTGGCGTTGGTAGGCGCGCCAGTGCGCCCCATCGGCATTGAACCTGGGTGCTTTTGCCTGGCGCTCGAAGCACAACATCAAGTGGCTGGGCGCGAATGCACGGTACCCATTGCGCAGTGCGGTGCGACACGCTGTCAGTAGGGCTACCTGGTGGGATTGCAGGTCCCGGTGGGCCAGGACCAGTGCGGCCTCGGCCGGCAATTGCCCCTGCTCGTTCATACCCAGCAAAGCCGCCAATGCGGCTTCACCGTCGGAGCAATGGCGCAGGGGGTTGGCACTGCGCAGGCGGGCTTCGGAAGGCGCAAGGTTCGATGCGTTTTTCAGCTCGTCGCAGGTGCGCAGGCTTTGCTGCAAGCCCTCGATACTCTGCTTGAGCAAACAGGCGACCCTGATCGCCAATGCTTCGCGTCGCGGGGTGTCGACGCCTTCGAGGTCAAGTCCGAGCGCCGCCGAAAACTGCCCCCAGAACGCCCCATGCAACGCCGGTGTCTTTTCAACACCTTCAATGGGTGGTGCATCAGGAACAGGCTCGACCCGGCGTGGCAGGCTCATATAGTCCCTGTCCGGCGCTTGCTGATAAACCCGTTGCGCGGGTTCGTCGCTGGTTGCGACGGTATCATCCGGTGATAACCGGGCCTGATCCATCGCCGGGATCGGATCAAGCCCCAGAAAAGCATCGTCGGGGATCTGCCCAGCCACCGCGACCTGCAATTCATCCTGCCGAGCCGATGATGCGACCAGCCGCGCCCGAATGGACAATGCGCCGAGCTGGAATACATCGCCATCTTCGACCAGGCGCGCCTGCCCTTTGCACAGCCGCTCACCGCTGCCCGCCATACAGATTCCATTGCGGCTGATGTCGGTCAGAAAATACTGCCCTTCGCGAAAACTCACCAACCCATGGTGACTGGACAGCAGCCGACTCGGGTCGTGAATAACCCAGTCGCAACCGGCGCCACGGCCAATGACGCCGCCGGCCTCAGTGAACAGTTTGGGGGCCGTGGAGGCGGGGTCTGCGCCTGCGCTTTCATATACTTCAAACACCAGTTGCATGGTCATACCTCCCTTTGCTGGCCGCGTGTGTCGGCCTGCGGATCGCCCAGCGGACGGTAATCAGCATCGTCAAAGACGTAGTTGGCGTTGCAGCCACTCAGCAAACACAGCACAAGCATCAGGGCCTGCCACGGACGATCAAACATCAGGTATCTCCCAGGAAGTGATGCGGGGCGGCCCGAGTAGAAAGGGCGCCGGTGATACGAATAAATAGTCAGCATTCGCCCTTGGCCTCGCCGCAGGGAATATTCAGACGCGCAAGGCGGTAGAGCAGCGTGCGCCGCGCCACCCCCAACTCACGCGCGGTGCGCGTGCGATTGCCGCGATTTCTGTGCAGGCAATCGATCAGCACCGTGCGCTCAACCCGCTCCAGACGCTGGCGCAGTGTGGTGTCCACGACCGTGACCGGGCTGGGGGACAACGCGAGGTGAACCGGCAGGATCACGTCTTCGTCACACATCAGCACGGCCCGCTCCACCAGGCATTTGAGTTCGCGCACATTGCCGGGGAAGTCGTGACTCGTCAGTTGGTCCAGGGCCTCACTCGACCAGCCGACGGGCCCTCGTCCAAGTGCCACACAGGCCTTGTCCGCGAAATGCCGGGCGAGCTGCGGCATGTCGCCGTCTCGGTCACGCAGCGCCGGCAGCTCGATCGGAAATTGTGCCAATCGGTAATACAGATCTTCACGGAAACTGCCATTGGCGACCATTGCCGCGAGGTCGCGGTGCGTCGCGGCAATGATTCGCACGTCGACCTTGTGCGAGGCATTGGCCCCCAACGGCCGGATCTCGCCTTCCTGCAACACACGCAGCAACTTGGCCTGCAACGACAACGGCATATCGCCGATTTCATCCAGCAGCAACGTGCCACCGTCGGCGGCGTCGAATAACCCCGCGTAGTCACGCAGCGCACCGGTGAACGCACCTTTGCGATAACCGAACAGTTCGCTCTCCAGCAACCCCTCTGGAAACGCCGCACAGTTCTGCACCACAAAGGCTTTGTGACTCCTCTGGCCCGCGGCGTGGATGGCGCGCGCCACGACTTCCTTGCCGGTGCCGGTTTCGCCACGCAACAACACCGTAAAGGGCGTGCGCAAAACCTTGCTGATCAGGCGGCAAGTCGCCTCCATCGCCGTGCTGCCGCCAATCAGGCCGAACGCACCCACCAGCGAAGCGCCAGACTTCAGCCCGGTGACGTCTGGCGGGGTACGCGATGCCCTGGCCAATTGCCCCAGGGCAAAACTGCCCAATTGCGCCAATGACGCAACATAGCCCTGCAACGCGAGCGGACGCTGGCTGGCACACAGCAGGACGCCGCTGACGGTGTCACCTGGGCAACACAAGGGGATGCCGCAAAGAGAGCGCCAGGGTGTCGTCGCCTCGGGCAAAAAGCCGCAGTCATACACACACCGGTTCAGGTCATCCAGGGTGATGGCTTGCCCTTGGGTCAGGACGTATTGCAACAGTTGCTCCTCCTGCGCTCGCTGGCCCGATGCCGGATCGCTCGCCGACCAATCTCCCTGCAAATGCTGGGCAATCAGCTCGAGCCTGCCGGTGGCCTTATCAAGCCGGTACAACTGGCAGAACTCGCACTGGCTCAGTTGTGCCACGCCAGCCACGCAAAGGTCGGCCAAGGTGTTTTCATCAGCCCCACGGCCCAGCCGGCAGAACCAGCCCATCAAGGTTTCGGCGTAGGCCAGGGGCTGCGGCAATCGGGTAAACATCTCATCGGTCATTGGCTGAACTCACACGCCGGGCGACCGCTACTGTCCAGCGACGCATGGGCCAACGAGAGGGACTCGCCCGTGGCCGTCGCGGCGAGCAGGCGGTCCACGATCTGTGGCAGCAGGTCGGTCTCGATCCATTGATCGATGTAGCGTGCGCCGCTGTCACCATGGGCACAGCGTTGGACCATGTGCGCAAGCAGTTGCGGCGTACAGGTGAACGCCAGCTTGCGCCGGGCCAGCCGCTGCCGGAGACGGCCGAGCTTGAGGCTGATCACCTCGCTCAACACCTCAGCGGAAATCGGGTAATAGGGCACCACCCGCATCCGCGCGAGCAATGCGGGCTTGAACCAGCCACGCAACGCCGGAAGAATCGCCTCGTGCAAAACCTCAAGCGCTGGGCGCTGGCCGTCGGCGCACAAGGCGCTGATGCTGTCGCTGCCGAGGTTGGAGGTCATCAGGATCAGGGTGTTGCGAAAATCGATCTCACGACCTTCGCCATCATTGGCCAGGCCCTTGTCGAACACCTGATAGAACAGGTTCAGCACTTGCGGGTCAGCCTTCTCCACCTCATCAAGCAACACCACCGAATACGGACGCTGACGTACCGCCTCCGTGAGGACGCCGCCTTCGCCATAGCCGACATAACCGGGCGGCGCGCCGATCAATCGGGACAGTGAATGTTGCTCCTGGTATTCCGACATATTGAGGGTGGTGACAAACCGCCTGCCGCCGTACAGCAAGTCCGCCAGCGCCAGGGCCGTTTCGGTCTTGCCCACGCCGCTCGGTCCGACCAGCAGAAATACACCCACCGGCGCGTCAGGCTCGTTCAGCCCTGCCGCCATGGCGCGCAGGCTGCGGTCAAGCGCCTGCACCGCGTGATCCTGGCCGAGAATGCGGGCACGCAGTGCATCGGCAAAACCCAGCACTTTGTCGCTGTGCTCAAGCACCAGTTGTTCGGTGGGAATGCCGGTCCATGCGCTGATGACCTGAGCCACCAGCCGTGGGCAAACCTCAGGCTGTTCGGGTGATTGCTCACGCTGCTCAAGCCAGGTCTGTTCCAGCGCCTGGTGCTCGCACTCGACCGCCTTGAGCCGCGATTCCAGCGCTTGCAGCACGGTTGCGTCGACAGGCAATCCGGCATCGGCGTCGCGGCGCAACGCAAGGTGGTGCTGCCGGCCTTCGGCCAGTTCGGCGCTCACACGCTGCAACGTCTCGGGAGGCACGGCCAGATGCGTGCGCGCCCGTGCACACGCGGTGTCCAGCACATCCACGGCTTTGTCCGGTAGCTGCCGCCCTGCCAGGTAACGGGCGCTCATGTGTGCCGCCGCGACGACGGCATCGTCGCGAATGTATACACCGTGGCCGGCCTCGTAGACCGGGACCAGCCCGCGCAAGATAGAGACAGCTTGCTCGACACCGGGCTCGCCCACCCGTACCGGTTGAAAGCGTCGCGCCAGCGCCGGGTCTTTCTCGATGTGTTTCTTGTATTCCGACCACGTGGTGGCGGCGATGGTACGCAGCTCGCCACGGGCCAGAGCGGGCTTGAGCAGGTTCGCCGCATCGGACGCACCGCCCTGCCCGCCCGTGCCCACCAGAGTATGGGCCTCATCGATAAACAGGATCACTTGCTGGGGTGA
Organism: Pseudomonas trivialis; assembly: GCF_001439805.1. Taxonomy (GTDB): domain Bacteria; phylum Pseudomonadota; class Gammaproteobacteria; order Pseudomonadales; family Pseudomonadaceae; genus Aquipseudomonas; species Aquipseudomonas trivialis. The sequence goes on from NZ_JYLK01000014.1 coordinate 103,443, forward strand.
CGCATTGACCTCGTCGATCAACCCCTTGAGGCGGCGCTCGAACTCGCCCTTGATCCCCGCTCCCGCTTGCAGCAGGGCTAGATCCAACGTGAGTACGCGCACCTGCCGGAGCGACGGTGGCACCCGAGATGCAACGACTTGCAGGGCAAAGCCCTCGACAATCGCGGTTTTCCCAACGCCGGCCTCCCCGACCAGAATCGGGTTGTTCTTGCGCCGGCGAGTGAGGATGTCAATCAACTGTCGAATTTCGGCATCGCGACACAGCACCGGGTCAATCAGACCTTCACGCGCCTGGCGGGTGAGGTCATGGGTGAAGCGTTGCAACAGCGAGTCCACCATCGGGGTATGCGCATGGGGCGGCTGGCTCTGCAGAAAATCGCGCACGCGCTCGCTATCCAGACGACTCAGCACCTTCTGGTACGCGCTGCCCGCATGTGCCAGAGGATGACGCAGCAGCGCCAGCAACAAGGCGCCCTCATCCACCTCCGGTTGCCCCAGCTCGACGTGCGCAACCATCAGTCCCTGTTGCAGCCAGTGGACCAGCGTTGTCGCGAAAACCGGGTTGCGGCTTGCACTGTGTTCGCTCTTTGGATAAAGCGTCGACTCGAGCTCCGACAATTGCACGCCCGCGTCCGCCAGGGCCCGCGCCAGCAGGCCATCGGCGTGCTCCAGCAACGCCAGCAGCAGGTCCTCCACCAGCACCTCGCGGCCACCGCGTGCAACACAGCGCTCGGCTGATCGCTCGAGGTCGTATCGGGTCTGCGCGGTCAGGGTGCGGATAAGCTGTTGCAGATCTACATTCATCATAATCATCGATCCCTAATCAGAATGGCCGGCGAGCGTCACCGCTCCATCGGCACGTTCGTGGGCCAGCCAACTGGTCCAGCCAAGGCGACAGACATTGCGCTCGCCGATGTGCAGCGCACGCATTTCGCCCTCGGCCAGCACCAGTCGCAGGTCGTACTCCAAGGGCGCGCGTGCGGTTAACCGCACCAATGAACACAGGGGCCGGAACGCCTCCCCGGTGGGCAAAAATTCGTGAAAGCGCTGCCAGCTCAGCCCCGGCAAGTGCACCTTGAATTTGCCGCAGCGATCCGCTATTTGCTGCCCCAGCACCAGGTCGTGGCCGAGCGCATGGTGGGTAACGCCCAGTTGGTTACGCTGCTGCGGGTCGATGCGAACACTGCGCTCTACCCACTGTTCGATGGACACTCGGCTGTGCTTGAAGTAATGGCGCAACACCGTCTCGATCATCGACGCCGAATGCGCCCGCAGCCCTAACACGCCCAGGTAAGGCAGCAGGCGCCTGCAGTCCAGACGTGCCGCTGAACGAACCTCCCGACTGCCCAAGCCGATCAGGGCGAACATCTGTGCCGAAAACCCATCGCTGGCCCCGTTTCGGAAGCGCGCCCGATAGCGGTACTTGCGCCAGATCGGCAACATCAGCCGCTGCAGGCGATGGTGAAAAACGTTCAGGAAGTCTCGCGTGGCGTTGGCCCCCATGGGTTCTGCACACGCCTGCTCGCCATAGAACGCCGGCAGCGGTGAACCTGCGCCAAACAGCCCCAATACATTGAGGCGTAGCCGCGCGCGTAACTGACCCTGCTCCACAAAAAACTCCACCTGGTCTATGTCATGCCCCGGAAAGCCAAGACTGGGATTGGCCTGGAATTCCAGCTGGTCATACAACGCGTCCTCGTCCAGCAATGGTTGGGCCTCATGCAGGCGCTCAATCACCAGGAGCACCGCCTGGAACAGCGAATATTCGCGAACGCACCGCGACAGTTCAGTTAAAGCAGGGGCTGCAGGCCCAACCGGGATGGCCATAGGTACACATCTCCTTGTGTGCTGATAACGCGCAGTTCGTGGTACGAATTGAGGTTGGCGTACAACGCAAAAAATTCGTTGAGTACCGAGGCGAAGACAAAAATATCGCCTTGACCGAGAAAGCCCTGAGGGTCGATCGTCAGGTCCACCCGCAAACCGCGAAGCGGCAGGCCGTGGTGCAGTCGGTCCACCGCTTTGTGGCTGATGGCCTGCAATGCGCCGAGCCTCTTCAGGCTGACCTGCTGCGCTTGCCGGCCGTGATAACGCGGCAGATCGTAGGTTTCGAGAATCACTTTCAAGGCGTTGATATCGGTCAGCGACAGATAGTTGAGCGACAGATTGCTGATCAGTCGCCATAGAAAGTCCTGGTCCAGGGGCGGCGCGAAACTCGCGGTAGGCACCGTGATATTGCAGAACGTCAGGAATTCCGGGGTATGCTCCCCAGGCTGGTTGATCTCACCCACGGCCAACTGCTGTGGAAGATTCTGATTGGTGCACGTCATCTCGATCGAAAGTGTTTCCTGCTCACTCCCGTGGCTGCTACCGAATGCCATCCAGGTGTCGAGCCCCGGATGCGGTACGGATGGGCGCTGACGAATGCTGAAGCTGGGCGCCGCAGTTGATGCACCCGCATCGACGTCATGCTCGAAGGACTCGAATGGCACAAACACTCGGTGGCCCAGCCCGCCTGGGCGCCAACCCGTCACGCGGTCCACGGAAAAGACGCCTGCGTGGCCTCGGGTGTATTCGCCAGGCACCAGCAGGTATTCGTCCTGCTTGCCATCCAGGCGGATCGGCACCGCATCATGGCTGAACAGGTTGACGATGGGCGTGCAATACAGCTTTACGTTATCCAGCCCGGGGCACTGCGGTTCATTCCCCTGGATACGCAGTTCGAAGCGCATCACCATGCTGCGCACCTGTTTGAGCTGCGCGTGGGGAACCCCGTGCAGGGCGTCGAGGCCAGCGACATCGACAAACAGGTACTTGTCGGGAAAAGCAAAATATTCCTGCAGGTGGCGATAGCCACTGAAGGTGTTCGGCGGATAAGGGATCAATGCCTGGTCTTCGTTGAACCCGACCGGCTTTACCTGGCTGGCAGCCAGCCGCAGCGTCATCGGCTGTCCATCAGGACCGTCAACGGGACGCCCATTCTCGTCCAGCAGCAACAGCTCAATGCCTTCAAGATGACGCAGCAGGCTCAAATAGAGTCCCTGGCTGACATAACGATCGCCTGCCAGGTGCAAGCGCAGCGGTTCAAACGCCAACTCGGCGAAATTGCCCGGCGCACTCATTCCCAGGTGCAGATCCAGCAAGGCGCGCTCACCCTGGAATACGTAGTCCACACGACTGAGTTGCAGCGGCATCACCTGGGTGAGGTAGCAGGTGCGAAAACGGCAGCGCTCGCCATTGATCGCCACACTTTCCACTGCGGTATCGCGCTCTACGCGGATGGCCGGCCCCGCGCGTTTGAGCGGGTCGAACTGCAGGATGCTGAACGAGGGCAGCGGCCGCATGTAGTTGGGCCACAGCAATTGCATCAGCGAGTGGGTCAGCTCCGGCAACTCGTCATCGAGCTTTTGACGCAAGCGCCCAGTGAGAAACGCGAAGCCTTCCAGTAAACGCTCGACATCAGGGTCCTGCCCGCCTGTGGACAGGAAGGGTGCCAACGCCGGATTACGCTCCGAGAAACGTCGCCCAAGCTGACGCAAGGCGCTGAGTTCACTCTGGTAATAGCGATTAAAGGCCATCCGGCGCGACCTCCACCTGCCCGCCGCCGCCCAGGCGCGCGCTGAAAGCCACGGCTCGCGTCTCACCCTCAATCGTCAGCATGGCCGCTATGGCAAATGCCAGGACCAGGGGATCGCGATCACGCGGCAGTGCCCTGACCCGCACATTCGTCAGGCGTGGTTCGTAGGCCTGGATAAAGCGCTCGATCGAGAGGCGCGACTGGCTCAAGGACTCGTGCAGGCTCTGGCGCATGTCATTGAGATCCGGCAGCCCGTAATCGCGCGCGGTCTGCACACTGCCGGCGCGTGTGCTGAGCATTTTTCCCAAGTGGGCAGCCACCGAGGCCATGCCGCCCGATTGGGCGGTTGCGTGGCCTTCAAGGCGTTCGAAAAGGCTGTGGTGAGAGGTCATCCCTGAGTGCCTGCTCATTCTTTGTCGAGCTTGCCGACCAGGGACAGGGTGAAGTCCGCCCCCATGTACTTGAAGTGAGGTCGCACACTCAGGCTGACGCGATACCAGCCTGGCTCACCGTCAACATCGCTGACGACGATGCGTGCCGCACGCAGGGGACGACGACCACGCACTTCGGCACTCGGGTTTTCCTGGTCGGCGACGTACTGACGAATCCATTTATTGAGTTCAAGCTCAAGGTCGGTACGCTCCTTCCACGACCCCAGTTGCTCGCGCTGCAGCACTTTCAGGTAATGCGCAAGTCGGTTGACCACCATCATGTACGGCAACTGGGTACCCAGCCGGTAATTCAACTCCGCTTCCCGACCCTCGACACTGGTACCGAAATACTTGGGCTTCTGCACCGAGCTTGCGGAGAAAAAGGCGGCATTGTCACTGCCCTTGCGCATGGTCAACGCGATGAAGCCCTCTTGGGCCAGTTCATATTCGCGTCGATCGGAGACCAGCACCTCGGTGGGGATCTTCGTTTCGATTTCACCCATGCTGTGAAAGTGATGCAAAGGCAGGTCTTCCACCGCCCCGCCGCTTTGCGGACCGATGATATTGGGGCACCAGCGAAACCTGGCGAAGCTGTCGGTCAAGCGCGTGGCGAATGCGTAAGCCGTATTCCCCCACAAGTAGTGTTCGTGGCTGTTGACCACGTTTTCCTGATAGGCAAAGGTCTTGACCGGACACTCAAGAGGATCGTAAGGCGTACGCAGCAAAAAACGCGGTACGGTCAGGCCAATGTAGCGCGCGTCTTCGCTCTGGCGAAAGCTCTGCCATTTGGCAAATTGCGGGCCTTCGAAATGATCCTTCAGATCCTTCAGGTCAGGCAGACCGGTAAAGCTTTCCAGCCCAAAAAAGGCCGGCCCGGCCGCTGCGATAAAAGGCGCGTGAGCCACGCAGGCGACATTGGAGACGTACTGCATGAGCTTTACGTCGGGCGCACTGGGTGAAAGGAAATAATTGGCGATGATGGCCCCCACGGGCTGACCACCGAACTGGCCGTACTCGGCACTGTAGATATGCTTGTAGAGCCCGGACTGGCTGACCTCCGGCGAGTCTTCGAAGTCATCGAGCAAGTCCCCGCGGGACACATTCAGCAACTCTATCTTGATGTTTTCACGGAAATTGGTGCGTTCGATCAGCAACTGCAAACCTCGCCACGCAGCTTCCAGTGCCTGGAACTGCGGGTGATGGAGGATTTCGTCCATTTGCTGGCTGAGCTTGCTGTCGATCTCGGCGATCATCCGGTCCACCAGGCGTTTCTTGACCGGTTCTGCGCTGTTGTGCGGCTTGACCAACTCTTCGATAAACGCCGAAACGCCGCGCTTGGCGATGCCGTAAGCCTCGTCGTCCGCCGTCAGCAGGGTTTGCGCAATGATGTTGTCGAGGATGCTCGACTCGTCCGCCTTGAGTGCGGCCAGTGAAGTGGCTTGAGTATTCATGGGATCAGTATCCTTTTACTGAAAAATCATGCGGAAGGCCGGTCCAGCCCCAATTCGGCGAGTACACGCGTGCGCGACTCGTCGTTGGCCAGGGCCTGCTCGATAGCCTTGCGAAAGCTCGGCGTGTTACCCAGCGGGCCCTTCAATGCCATCAGCGCTTCACGCAGGGCCATCAGCTTTTTCAGCTCGGGAATCTGCTCGACCAGGCTCGCGGGATTGAAGTCCTGCATTGAATTGATGTGCACCTGAATACCCAGCTCCTCCACCTCGGCGTCGTCCTGAAGACGATTGGGTACGCTGAGCGTCAGGCGCAGTGCCTGCTTGGCCAGCACCTCATCCAGGTTGTTTCTGTCGATCCCGACAGGCTTGCGGTCTTCGAGCTTGCGCAGGTCCTCACGTTGGGTGAAATCTCCCAGCACCAGCAGTTTCAACGGCAGTTCGACTTCTTCCTGCGCGCCACCAACTGCGGGTTTGAAGGTGATATTGATGCGTTCCTTCGGTGCGACCGAACCCTCTTTGGGCATGGTTTTTTCTCCTTTTTTGCGTGCGGCTCTGCCGCCTATTCAAGTACCGCTTCAAGATCGAAGTGGCACAACCTGCGATGGGTTTGCTCCTTGCGCTCACGCACGGCCTGGTCTTGCGGCAGCCGTTCACAGCAGCGAAACAGGAGCTGTGCCACTTGCAGCGCCAGCTCAGGCTCCCAGCGCTCCAGCCCTGCCTGCTGCAGGTGATCATCCAGCTGTTCGAGCTGGATCTTCGCCAGCTCGTGCTTGCCTGCCAGCACACACAGACGGGCCTGAGCCAGGCGCCAATGGAAACGGTCGCGCTCGCTTCGCGCGGCGTGCAGGCTCTGCGTGAACTCGCCGACGACAGCCTTGAGCCCGTCCTTGCGCAGCCTGGGCAGCCCCTCCTGCAATGCCGTCTCCCACGGTGCGGCGTCGATGTTTTTCGCCTGCGCCAGGGGGCGGTTTGTTTGCAGATGACGGGCCACGTGAAGCGCAATCCAGTCCCGGGTGCTGGCATCCGCAAACGGCATGCCGTCGTAAAAGCGATACTCAGGCAGGTCCGGCAGGCGTTGCAGCAGCAGCGCAAAACTCACCTCCAGCTCGGTCTTCGCCAGGTTGGCCTGCAGTGCGTCAAGGCACTCCCACTGCATGCGCAATCCGTCAAACCAGAACATTGCGCTGCTCAGGCTTGCGTCAAACTCGAGTATCAGGTCGGCGTAATGGCCCTGGGCAAGACGCTCCTGGCACCGCTTGAGCTTGTCGACTGCGGGGCCACGCAAAGTGGTGATTCTCTGGTTGTCTGCGTCCGGATAACGGGTCAGTGAGAGCCAGGCCAGTGTTCGACTCAGGCGCAAGGCGCGCAGGTCGGCGGCGCCCTGACGCAACCACCATTTGCACAGGGGACGAGCCTGGTCCTGCAAGGCGCGCAACTGTCTGTTCGCCTCCCTTTCGTTTTCGATTGCGGGCTCGGGCTTGAGCAATTGAGCCGCCACCTGTTTGACCTGGGTCATAACCTGCGGCAACGCTGCTGGAGCTGGATTGCCTTGCGCGCCCTGTTCAAGGCGCTCCGACAGCTGCCTGCGAATCGGCAGCAGCAATGGAGCATCGTGCCCCATACGCTGGCTCCAGCACTCATCAAGACGCGAAAGGTGTTCGTGGAGCAGATGAAACACCGGCTGCTGGCCCGCAACCGACAGGCTTTGGGCGAACACGGGGTCAAGGCGCAATACAAGCCAGCCAAAAGCCGCATCGCGGGTGCGCTGCCTGATCGGGTAGACAACCGCCCAATGCTGCTCGCAAAGATGCAGCAGAAGGCCGAGTCCGGCCAACAGACCGGCAAACGACTCACGCTGGTACAGCGCCCAGACCAGCCACACCGCGACACGCAGATCCTTGGAATGCTCGCGCAACACGCACTCGCTGGTTTCAACGATTTTCTGCCAATCCGGCTGGTTTTCCCCATGTATCGATTGCAGCTTCGCCAGCTCTGTTTCCAAGGCCTCATATTCGCTGGAAAAGCGCACTTCACAGCCGATGAAACTTGTTTCCGAACACGGTCGTCGTGCCAGTTCAAGATAATAATCACAAAGCGTCTTCAAATGATCCATTTTGACCCACGCACCACGACTTACCTCATAAACTGAACAAGCAATAAACTATTAAAACGCTATTGAGGCAGCGACGAGATGCCCCCTAAGATCTGCAAACACTAGCCACGACAAGGAGATTCTTCAAGCGAAAAATTTAAACTTGAGACTTATCCTACAACGCCCGAAAAACAAAGCCTGCGCAGAAAATTGCGCAATATTTTTCGAAGAAAACCGCAAATATCGCATATCCACCGCACTGCCACCCAGCCGATAAAACGGCAACTAATTGCGCACTCATGCGCAAATAACCTTAATAAACTTACAAACTTATTCATGGCAACTTATCAAAATACGCTCACCTACCAACTCCGCCCCATACTTCATTGGGACTTGCACTTTCCGGCACGCTTTTTGTTAAGGAGACAGGGCCATCCGGTTTCAATACGAGATGGACTCCCCTATCAATCAGACAAGGAAACCCGTCATGCCAACACCCGCGTATCTCTCCATCACTGGCATCAAGCAAGGTTTGATTACGGCAGGCACTTTTACTCAGGACTCGGTAGGCAATATTTACCAGGAGGGGCACGAGGACCAGATTCTCGTCCAGGCGTTTGCGCACCAGGTCATCATCCCGCGCGACCCCCAATCCGGTCAGCCAACCGGACAGCGGGTGCACAAGCCGTTGATGATCAGCAAGGTGTTCGACAAGTCATCGCCCCTGCTCTTCAGCGCACTCACCAGCGGCGAAGAGGTGAAATGCCGGCTGGAGTGGCTGCGCACTTCATCGGCCGGTACCCAGGAGCATTACTTCACCATCGAACTCGAGGGAGCGACCATCGTCGATATCCAGTCGCGCATGCCCAACTGCCAGGACCCGGACAACGCGCACTTTACGCATCTGGAAGACGTGTATTTCACCTATCGCAAGATTGTCTGGACCCACGAAGTGTCGGGCACCTCGGGCTCAGACGACTGGCGCAGCCCGGTGTCCAGCTGACGTAGCGTGATGTGCAAACGACGCCCAGGGACGGGCGCCGTTTCTACCGGGATGGGTTGTTACTGAGGGCTAGACCATCGCCAGCGGATGTTTGCGCGTGGGCGCGCCAAATACTCGATCAATCGCGTCCAGGTCATGTTCATCCAGCACCAGGTTCGCAGCACGGGCATTGAGTCGCACATGTTCCGGCGTAACGGCCTTGGGGATGGCGATTACGCCGTCCTGACGCAATACCCACGCCAGGGAGACCTGGGCAGGCGTTGCCTCGTGACGCTGGGCGATCTGTTTGAGCGTCTCGCTGGACAGCAACTTGCCGCCCTGGGCAATGGGGCAGTAAGCCATCAGCGGCAGATGATGTTGCTGCCACCACGGCAGCAGGTCGAACTCGATACCCCGCTCCTCGATGTTGTAGAGCACCTGATTGGTGGCGCAGGCCGGTGAGGCGAGTTCCTGCAAGTCGGCCACGTCAAAATTGGAAACACCCCAACGGCCGATCTTGCCGGCTTCGCGCAAACGCTCGAATGCCTCGACCGTTTCTTCAAGGGAATACTGGCCGCGCCAGTGCAACAGGTACAGGTCGATATAGTCGGTGCCCAAGCGTTGCAAACTGGCTTCACAGGCACGAGGGATGCCCGTTCGGCTGGCATTGTGCGGGTAGACCTTGCTCACGAGGAACACCTGCTCGCGCTTGCCGCGTATGGCTTCGCCGACCACGGACTCGGCGCCCCCTTCGCCGTACATTTCGGCGGTATCGATAAGGGTCATCCCTTCGTCGATACCCAGTTGCAATGCCGCCACTTCAGCGCGGCGCTGGTCGGGGTCTTCACCCATGCGCCAGGTGCCCTGGCCGATGACAGGGACCGGTACGCCGGCCAGATCGATGGTACGCATGACAACCTCCTGATGAGTTCGCAAGTAAACAGTGGGGCATTGACCGGACAAAAGGGTTCAATCGAAGTATGGTTGCCCCCTGCCAAGTCACCAGGAAGAACCTGTAATGCTGTTTGTCGTGATGCTCGGGGGCAAGCACCCGCGGGCGAGGATCGAAGTCCATGATGTGGTATTCGCGGTGGCGGATACCCTGCAAGCCACTTACCCACAATTGCGGGAAAACTGGTTCGGCAGCGCCAAGGGCGTACACATCGACGCCTGGATGGCGGTGGACGGCGTCGATGGCTGGAAAGTCGAGCTTAGCCCATTGGCACCGCAGGCTGGAGCGCCGCGCCTGTATTTCATCAACCTTGGCGGGTATGACGCCCAGAGTTTCGGCGAGGCCCATCACTACCTGCTGGTCGTCGCGCGCAACAAGCAGGAGGCAAAGACGCTGGGCAAACGCCAGATGCTGCGCGGTTGGTCCCAGGCGCATACCGATGCCGTGATGGATGTGGATGACTGCCTGCCCATCGACCTGGTGGACGGTCGTTATGTGCATCTGGTGCCGGGCGCACACGCGCCCATCGTGCAACGCAATGATTACATCGTATTGTCCTGAGCCCGCGCGTCACCAACTGCCCGACGCACCGCCGCCGCCACTGGATCCGCCGCCACCGGACGAACTGCTGCTGGAGCGCGAGCTGCCGGAGTTTGAACTGGAACGGCTGCTTGACCCCGAGCCTGAACTGGAAACGCTCTGCACGAACAGGATAAACGCCGCAATCGTCGCCACCGGTATCGCCACCCACCAGCCTTGAGCACCGTGCCCCAGCAGCAGGCCCGCCGCCGTATAAATCGCGACGACCGCCAGTACGCGCGCGAGGAAGAAACGCGGGCTGCTTTTCCATGATGCCTTGATCAGGAAGAACAACCCTACATACAGACCCAGCACCACTGCCACAGCCAATGGCCACAGCAGCCAGTGGACAAGGCTGAGTTCGACAAACCGATTCGCTGCCAGCACGCCGACGCTATACGCCAGTGCAGCCATCACGCAGTAAAACACTGCGCGCGCCAGCCACAATGCGCCAAACGTGGCGCCGCCGATCAGTATCGTCAGCGGTAATACCAGCAGGTATACCGGCCACTCACGCCCACCGATGTACACCGCCAGCAGCAGAGTGACTCCGGCTGTGGCAATCAAGGCTCGGCGCCAGTGCAAACGACCGGCGGCCATCAACACACCGCCGATACCGCCGGCGATCAATGCCAGCAGTACCGCCATGGCCTGGGGACTGGCGCCTGGGACGGCCACTGGCGGCAAGTCGCCACCCTCAACCAGCACAACGAGATCGTTCACACCCTGGCTGACGCCACCGGCAAAATCGCCCTGGCGAAACGCCGGGGTGATGTGTTCTTCGATAATCCGGTGCGCAAGCAAATCGGTAACCGTGCCTTCCAGCCCGTACCCGACTTCGATGCGCACCCTGCGGTCATCCTTGGCCACCACCAGCAGGATGCCGTCGTTGACGTCCTTGCGCCCCAATTGCCAGGCGCGGAACAACTGATTGGTGTAATCCTCGATGCTGGCCCCGCCGGTACCGGGCACCAGCAACACGGCAATTTGGGCACCTTTGCGCTGTTCCAGGTCGGCTAGCCGGCTTTTCAGACGGGCGGTGACGTCGGCGTCGAGGGTGTTGGTGAGGTCGATCACCCGCCGGTCGAGAGCCACGCCAAGCGGCGAAACATCAGCCTGGGCGGGGGTAAACAGGCTGACGCACATCAGCGTCAGCAGACTCAGGACAGACCGCCGTATCCACTGCATCATGATTTGTTACCTGAAGTTTCTTCCTGAAAGGCACTGACTGTAACCTATCGACGCTATAACGCGTGACCCAAGGGCATTGACTATCTAAACTGCGCCCCACATAGCAATACGCCATAATTTTGAGACCTCCATGGACCTACGCCACCGCAACAATGTGCATGTAATGGGCGGCGGTATGGCGACCCTGGTGTTCTCCCATGGCTTCGGCTGCAACCAGGCAATGTGGAACTATTTGGCGCCGCATTTTACCGAGCGCTTCCGCGTCGTGATGTATGACCTGGTGGGTGCCGGTCTGTCGGACCTTATTGCCTTCGACAAGACCAAGTACGACACGCTCGACGGTTACGCCCGCGACCTGAACGAAATCATCGCCGCCTATGCGCAGGGCCCGGTGATTCTGGTGGGCCATTCTGTCAGCGCGATGATCGGCGCCCTCGCCGACCGCCTGCTGCCCGGGCGCATCGCCGCCCATGTAATGATTGGCCCATCGCCCCGCTATATCGACGACGCGGGTTATGTCGGCGGTTTCAAACGCAGCGACATCGACGATCTGCTCGACACCCTCGACAGCAATTACCTCGGCTGGTCCAGCGCCATGGCCCCGGTGATCATGGGCGCGCCTGGGCAACCGGAACTTAGCGAAGCGCTGACCGAGAGTTTCTGCCGCACCGAACCGGACATTGCCAGGCAATTCGCACGCGTGACCTTCATGTCGGACAACCGTGAGGATGTGATCGGCCTCGCCGCCCCGGTGCTGATCCTGCAATCGAGCGACGACCTGATTGCCCCGGTCGTGGTGGGTGAATACCTGCATCGCGTCGTGCCCAACAGCACTTATTACCTGATCGACAACATAGGCCATTGCCCGCACATGAGCGCGCCAGCAGCGTGCGCGGCGGCGATGCACAGCTTCCTGGCGCCGTGGGCAGTCGCCCATGCCAACTGATCTGTTCGACAGCGCCGCCTGTGCGCTGGCCGTGACTACCGAAGACGGCACGATCCTGCAGGTCAATGCACGCTTCACCGACTGGTTGGGGTTCAGTGCCCAGGAGCTCTGTGGCCGGCGCTTCCAGGACCTGCTGACGATGGGCGGGCGAATTTTCCATCAAACGCACCTGGCGCCGATGCTGCGCATGCATGGCAGCGTCACCGAAGTGAAGCTCGACACCGTGCACCGCGACGGGCAGAAAGTGACGGTGCTGCTCAATGGCAATCGACGCCAACTCGACAACGCCGTGGTGTACGACCTGGCGTTGTTCGGTACCACTGACCGCGACAAGTACGAACGCGAGCTGTTGAACGCGCGCAAGCTGGCCGAAGCCCTGCTGCAGGAAAAAACCGCCACTGAGGTCGCTTTGCATCAGGCGCAGGAGGAACTGAAGCAAGCCTATGCCATCTCCCAGCGACGCGCGATGTTCGCCGAACAGATGGTGGCCATTGTCAGCCACGACCTGAAAAACCCGCTCACGGCCATTCGCATGGCGTCGGATTTTCTCAGCCGAGGTGAGCGTACGCCCAAGGAGCGCCAACTGCTCGGGCATATCGACCAGTCCTCCGAGCGTGCCCAGCGCATGATCGCCGATTTGCTCGACTTCACCCAGGCCCGGGTTGGCCATGGCATCAGCATCCGCGCCGCGCCACTGGACTTTCACACCGTCATTCACCACGCCGTCGAGGAACTGCGCGTCGCATTCCCCAAGGCGACACTGATGCATCATATCGAGGGCTATGGCAGCGCGAGCCTGGATGCCGACCGCGTGCAACAGATCGTTGGCAACCTGGTGGCCAACAGCGTGGCTTATGGCGACCTGCAGCGCGAAATCCGCATCACTTCGCGAATCGGCAACGCCCTCTGCGAAGTTGCCGTACACAATTATGGCACTGCAATTCCCGAGGCGCTGCTCGCCAATCTGTTCGAACCCATGACGCGCGGCACCGATCAAGCCAGCCAGGTACGCAGCGTGGGCCTTGGCCTGTATATCGTGCGCGAACTGGCCAAGGTGCATGGCGGTGATGTGACAGTGAGTTCATCGGCAGCGGCTGGCACAACCTTCACCGTGAAATTGCCTGCCACCCATTAACCCGTTGCGGATTTTGGATTCAACGCCAACGCCAGGACACCCCGGTATAGATCCCCCGCCCATCCGCGGGGGTCGAACGCGCGACGTCCAGCCCCTTGTCGTCATATCCGGGCGTGACCGTATTGGCATAGCGCCGGTTGGTGAGATTGCGCAGGTCGACCCACGCCTGCCAGTCCTGCTTCGGCGCATCGTAGCCAAACGTTGCGCCCAGTAGCGTGTACGCCGCAGCGTAATAGGAATTGGCATAGTCCACCGCTACCCGCGAAGAGTGCTCGGTGTTAAGGCTGGTGTAAAAGCCGCTGGGGTGGCTGTAGCGCACTTGCGCCTGGTAATAATGCCTGGGGATGCCCGGCAGCGTGTTGCTACCAAAGCGGTCATCGTCACGGTAGTGGAAGTCGCTGAAGGTGTAGGCCTGGCGCAGATCGAGCCTACCCGCGCGGCCACCGTCCCACAGCGGGCTGAGCAGGCCAAGTTCCACGCCCTGGTGCACGGTGGGGCTGGCGTTGGCCTCGGCAATCACGGCGTTGCTGGTGGCGGTCTGGGCCTGGGTTTCCACGGCCAGCAGTTCGTGGCGCACTTCGGAGCGGTACAGCGCCAGGTCCCAGGCGCCAAGCCAGGCTTCACCCCGTCCGCCGATTTCCAGAGTAGTGGCGGTCTGGTTTTTCAGGCTCACGCCTTCGCGCGCCAGCCCATTGGCCGGGCCGCTGGTGAAGTATTTGTTGGAGCCCCAGATCATCGACCACGCGTGCGGCGGCTCAACCGAGCGACTGAGGTTGCCGTACACCTGCAATTGCGGATTGAAGTCATAACGCAGGCCAATGCGCGGCGCGTAATCCCAGTCATGCTGACTGAGCGGCGCCTGACCCTGCGGGTAGGTGACCTGGGTTTCGCGGCGCGTATAAATGGCCGCCAGGCCGGTAGTCAGCCACAGGTCCGGCAGCAGTTCGAGGTCATTGCCGATATGCAGCACGGTGTCGGACCCGAGGTAGGAATAATCACGGGTCTTGGTGCCTGGCGCGTAGATGGCGGTATTCCCGGCCGGTATACGTACATATTCCGACGCGCCATTGTTGGGCATCGCCTGGGTGGTGCGCAGGCCCAGTGTGGTTTTGCTGTCATGGCCGAACAGGCTGTCCTGACGGATGTAGTTCAGGGTGCCGCTGATATCGGTGTAAGCGACTTTCAGGCGGTTGGTGCCTTCGCGCAGGTCCATGGGGTAATCGTGATAGGCCAGACCGACCTCGACCTTTGAGCGGTCATCCAATTGCAGGGTGGTCTTGTTGGCAATCCAGGTGGATCCGGTTTGCAGGCGCTTGGAATCGCGGGCGGCGTTGAGGCTGTTGGCGGCACGCGGATCATGGCTGATCTGGTAACGCGTAAGCTTGCCGGGGGTGTCGTTGGCGGTTTCGCGGTAACGAAAATAGAAGCGGGTTTCCAGGTCCGGGTTGAAGCGATAACCGAAGTTGGCGGCAATACCCTTGCCGCTCCCCGCGCTCTGCTGCTGATAGCCGTCGGACGCGGCGTCGGTGAGGCTGATGTAATAGTCGGCGTCGCCCAGCACCTGACCGGAACTGATTTCACGCTGGGCATAACCGCGACTGCCCACCTCATAGCGCAGTTTCAAAATGGGCGCGTCATAGCCGGTACGTGTGACATAGTTGACCGCCCCCCCCAGCGCCAGCGCACCGCGATCAAAGCCGTTGGCGCCGCGCAGCACTTCCACGCGGCTGTGCCACAGTGGGTCCTTGAGTTCATAGGGCGTGCCGCCGGGCCCGGTGAGCGGCAAACCGTCAAGCATTTCGAACAGGCCGGACGCATGGGAGCCAGGGCTGCGGTTCAGGCCCGAGCCACGGATGGACAGCTTCACCCCTTCATTATTCGCGGCCTTGGCATACACCCCGGCCTGGTACTTGAACACATCCTCATTGGTGCTGACGCGTCCCTGCAGCACGCTGTCCAGGTCGATGTAGTGGGTGGCGCCAGGCACGCTCTTGAGCTGCGCCTGAGCTATTTCACCGGCACTGGCGGGCGCCGAGGTCACTTCGACCGGTGCCAGTTGCAGCGTTTCGGCATGCACCGTCGGGCTAAGGGTCAGGGCGGCAAACAGGAGCGGGGATTGGCGCAACAGCATGGGGCAGGTCCTTGGCATTCGGAAGCATAAGAAGCCTGGCGGCTTCGACGGGTCACGCCTTAAAAACGAATCCTTACTTTGCCGCAACGGCCTCCAGCGCTTGCATGAAGTCATCGGCCTCCGACCCCGCAGGGAACCTGAAACCCTGCATTTCATCTGTGGCCAGAATCGCGTCCAGGGTGCTGCGCAACTGCGCTTCGGTCGGCGAGTCCTGCAGCAGTTTCTGCGCCGGCAGCAGCAGCTCCGCCGCGACGCCCTGGACACTCGCGGTGTCGATCACCGCAAACAGGATGAAGCGCAAACGGATGTCGCGATCCGTGAGCCAAACCGTTTTTCGCTTACCCAAGGTAGGCCTCGATATTTAGGAAAAATCCGAGGCTATTGCCGGTAGAGAGGCGTTTCAAGCGGCCTGTTGCAAGATAGGCCAGTTCCTACATGGGAAAGCGAAACGCCGCACTCCCCGGCCCTGGGTATCACTGCACCGGCAGAAAATTCATCAATAACAGGCTTTGCGCATAATTGAGACCGATGCGACGGTAGCGCTCGTCGAGGATCTGGGTAAGCAGGTCCAGGCGCGCGACGATCTTGCCGAACTCAACGGCAAAACTGAGGTTGCTGCCCTCCTCCGAGATCTCGTTGGAAAACAGCAGCAACACGCCATTGGCGTCCTGGCGTTGGCCGAGCAGCCAGGTGGCCTTTTCGATGTTGCGCGCGGCGTTGCTGACAAATTGCGGGTTGATCGAGTCGGTCACGTAAAACCGGGTGCGCCCGCCGTGGGCGGTGACCAGCATGCTGCCAATGGCGTAGATGAATGCGCCGACGCGGTCGCCACGAAACTCCGGGCTCAGCGAGTAACTCAAGGCGGCCAGGTCACGACGCTCGCCAAGTGCCGGCAACGGTTGACGGTTTTCGATGGCCTGGCGGATTGTCCGCGCCGCGGTCACGGCATCCGGGTAGCCCGACTGACGCCACTGGCTCGGGTTGCGCAGGTAGAGCTTGTTCATCAACAGATACAGGCTCTGCAGGTTATCGCGCATGCCCAGGGTAGCCATGCGGTCCACGCTGGTCTGGAAGAACTCATCAGGTTTGCCTTCGCTGAATTGCCGGGCCATATCGCGGCCCTGCTGCTGGCTGCACGCCGTGGCACTCAGTGCCAACATCGCCGCGAGCAACAGCGGCCATCGTCTGGTTAAACAGGTTAAAAGGTGGCTCATCCGCATCCGCTCGAGTCCTGCTGCCTGCACGCTGAATGCGCACACTCGTGACAGGAATAGAGCAGAAGAATGAAAAAAAGTGCAGCCCTGCATGGCAGATCAGCAACGGACTACAGGCCTGCACTAGCGCATTCCTGCTGAATACTTGCCTGATCCTACGGACTTGCCGCCGATTGGATGATAGCCCAGGCCCCGTGGTCTAGAGTGCAACCATGGGCGACCTGCGTCGCACCACTTATAAGAACTCAGCTACACCGCCCGATGATCAGCAGGTGAACCCGCCATGGAATTACGCATCAACCAAAAAGCCTATCAAGTCGAGGTCGACGCCGACACGCCCCTGTTGTGGGTGATCCGCGACGACCTGGGCATGACCGGCACCAAGTACGGCTGCGGCCTGGCCCAGTGCGGCGCCTGCTCGGTGCTGGTGGACGGCAACGTGGTGCGCGCCTGCGTCACCCCGGTGGCCGCCGTGGCGGGTCGCGAGATCACCACCATCGAGGCCATCGAAGCCGATGACGTGGGCAAGCGCGTGGTCGCCGCCTGGGTCGAGCATCAGGTGGCGCAATGCGGTTACTGCCAGTCCGGCCAGGTGATGGCGGCCACAGCGCTGCTCAAGCACACCCCCGCGCCCACCACGGCGCAGATCGACGCGGCCATGGTCAACCTGTGCCGCTGCGGCACCTACAATGCGATCCACACCGCCATGGATGACCTGGCCAAGCAGGAGCGCGCCTGATGAATACGCCTCTGTCTTTGCCTGAATTGCCCCTGGGTGATCCGGTCAACCTGTCGCGCCGACGCTTTCTGGCCAGCACCGCCGTGGGCGCGCTGGTGATCGGCTTCGGCCTGCCGCTGGGCTCGGCCCGGGTGCAGGCGGCCACGGCCAACGCCGCAGAGCGCGGCACCCAGGTGCCGGCGTTTCTGGAGATTCGCCCCGACGGCAGCGTGCGCCTGCTCAGCCCCTTCATGGAAGGCGGCCAGGGCACCCACACCGCCATGGCGCAGATCGTCGGCGAAGAGCTGGACGCCGACCCCGCCACCTTCGTGGTCGAGGCCGCTCCACCGGGCGAAGCCTACGTAGTGATGGAAAACGGCATACGCATCACCGGCGGCAGCATGTCGGTGCGCATGAGCTACCCGACCATGCGCCGCCTGGGCGCCCTCGCGCGCGCCATGCTGCTGCAGGCCGGCGCCGAACAGCTCGGCGTACCGCTCGCCGAACTCACCACCCAACCCGGCCGCGTGGTGCACGCAGCGTCCGGCCGTTCGCTGGGCTACGGCGAATTGGCCGGGCGCGCCCTGGACCTGCCGGTGCCCGACCCGGCCAGCATCACGCTGCGCGACCCGAGCCAGTTCCGCTGGATCGGCAAACCGGTGAAACGCCTGGACGCCTACGACAAATCCACCGGCAAGGCGCTGTATACCATCGACCTGAAAGTCGACGACATGCTCCATGCCGCCGTGCAGCACGCGCCCCGCCTGGGCATGACCGTCGGCAGCCTGCGCAACCAGGCGCAGGTCGAGGCGATGAAAGGCGTGCATTCGGTGCACACCCTGCCCGGCGCCGTGGCGGTGGTGGCCGAACGCTGGTGGCACGCCAAACGCGCCGTCGAAGCAATCCAGGTGGATTGGCTGGAAGCGGCCGCCGATTCGAAGCTGCGCGCAATGCCTGCCGACTTTTCCACCGACAAGCACCGCGAATTCCTCGCCGCCCAGCAGGGTCCGGCCCGTGATGACGAGCACGAAGGCGACGTGGCCGGCGCGCTGAAAAACGCCAAAACCCGGGTCGAGGCCACCTACCACAACCAATACCTCAACCATGCCCAGCTGGAGCCACCCTCAGCCCTGGCGCGCTTCAACCCCGATGGTTCACTCGAGGTGTGGCTGCCCAACCAGGCACCGGACATGTTCCGCGCCGACATCGCCAAGCGCACCGGCCTTGATCCTGCGCGCATCACCCTGCACTCGCCGCTGCTGGGCGGGTTTTTCGGTCGGCATTTCCTCTATGAGTCGGCCAATCCCTACCCGCAGGCCATCGCACTGGCCAAAGCCGTGGGCCGCCCGATCAAACTGATCTGGAGCCGCGAGGAAGAGTTCCTGCGTGACGTATTGCGCCCGCTGGCGGTGGTCAAGTTCCGCGCTGCGCTGGATGACAAAGGCCTGCCGGTCGCCATCGAGGCGGTCAGCGCCACCGAAGGCCCGACCGAAGCCCTCGCCGGCAAACAGGGCGACAAGATTGACCCCACGGCCCTTGAAGGGTTGACGGGCAAAAGCTACGCGATCCCCAACAAGCGCATCGCGCAGATCTACGTCAAAGGCCCGGCCATGCTCGGTTACTGGCGCTCGGTGGGCAATTCGCTCAACGACTTTTTCTACGAAGCGTTCCTCGATGAACTGGCGGACAAGGGCGGTCACGACCCCTATGAGTTGCGCCTGCACCTGCTGCGCGACAATCCGCGACTGACCACCTTGCTCAAGGCCGCGGCCGAGTTGTCCGGTGGCTGGAGACGGGGCCCTTACACCGCCGAAGACGGCAGCCGCCGCGCCCGTGGCGTGGCGATGGCGTCGCCGTTCGGTTCCCATGCGGCGGTGGTCGCCGAAGTGTCGATCGAGCACGGCCAGGTCAAGGTGCATCACATCTGGGAAGCGATTGACCCGGGCAGTATCGTCAACCCGGCGATCGTGCAGGCACAGGTGGCCGGCGCCGTGGCGTTGGGCCTGTCGCAAACCCTGCTGGAGGAAGCGGTGTACGTGGACGGCAAGCCACGGGCGCGCAACTACGACCTGTACCCGATCCTGCCGCCCTCACGCATGGCGCAGGTGCACGTGAAAATCATCGAGAGTGGCGAAAAAATGGGCGGTATCGGCGAACCACCGCTGCCCGCAGTGGCGCCGGCCGTGGCTAACGCGGTGGCGCAGTTGACCGGCCAGCGCATCCGCAGCTTGCCATTGAGCCGATACACCTTCAGTTAAGGACAGGGAGCGCCCATGAACACCCGACGATTCGCCCGAACCGCAGGCTGGCTCGCCCTGCCCTGCCTGATCGCCGCTGGCCTGCTGGCCTGGTATGTCACCCGCGAACCTGCCTCGCCGTTCGAGCAGGAACAGGCCACAACCTTCGACCCTGCCCTGGTCAGCCGTGGCGAGTATGTCGCGCGCCTCGGCGACTGCGTGGCCTGCCACAGCCTTGCCGGCAAGGCGCCCTTTGCCGGTGGCCTGGAGATGGCCACGCCGCTGGGCACGATCCACGCCACCAATATCACTCCGGATCCAGGCGTCGGCATCGGTGCCTACAGCCTGGCCGACTTCGACCGCGCGGTACGCCAGGGCGTGGCGCCGGGCGGCCGCCGACTCTACCCGGCCATGCCCTACCCGTCTTATGTGAAGCTCAGCGACGATGACGTGCGCGCGCTGTATGCGTTCTTCATGAAAGGCGTGCAACCGGCCAGCGAGCCCAATATTCCCAGCGCCATCCCCTGGCCGCTGAACATGCGCTGGCCTATCGCCCTGTGGAACGGCGTGTTCGCCCCCACGGCCACCTACGCCGCCAAACCGGGGCAGGATGCACTGTGGAACCGTGGCGCCTATATCGTCCAGGGCCCGGGCCATTGCGGCAGTTGCCACACGCCGCGCGGCTTGGCCTTCAACGAAAAAGCCCTGGATGAGACCGGCACGCCATTCCTCGCCGGCGCGCTGCTTGACGGCTGGTACGCGCCGAGCCTGCGCCAGGACCAAAACACCGGCCTGGGCCGCTGGAGCGAGCCGCAGATCGTGCAATTCCTCAAGACCGGGCGCAACCCGCACGCAGTGGTGTACGGCTCGATGACCGAGGCCTTCAACAATTCCACGCAATTCATGGCCGACGACGACCTGGCCGCCATCGCCCGCTACCTCAAATCACTGCCCGGCGACCCACAGCGCGACGGTGCGCCCTGGCAGTACCAGGCGGCCGCTACTGACACACGCCCCGGCGCCCATCTGTACGCGACACGTTGCGCCTCCTGCCACGGCCTGGACGGCAAGGGCCAGCCCGACTGGATGCCCCCCCTGGCCGGCGCCACCTCGGCGCTGGCCAAGGAAGCCGCCTCGGCCATCAACATCACCCTCAACGGCTCCCAACGCATCGTCGCCGCAGGCGTACCCGATGCCTACCGCATGCCGGCGTTCCGCGAGCAACTTTCCGACCAGGAAATCGCCCAGGTGCTGACCTATATGCGCAGCACGTGGGGCAACACTGGCGGCGCAGTGGACGCCAGGGACGTCAACAAACTGCGCGGCCATACCGACCCGGCCAGCAGTAGCCCGATCATTTTGCATATGCGGTAAGAGCGCGGCAGCCTGAGAGCCAACCGGGATGGTCTGCCGAGCGCTGTACAACATGTGGGAGGGGGCTTGCTCCCTCCCACATGTTGATCTCCATTGGTCTGATGGATATCACACTGCTTTTGATCGTGGGCGCCCCGTCCAACCAGGCTGGCTTGAATCCGTGGGCCGCCGTAAGGGCGGAACCCATAGCAGCCATCACCGCAGCAACGGATATCTCCCCCTCAAAAGCCCCCAAATCCGTAACATTTTTGGCAATATCCCCCTCTCCATCATTTCTCCACAAACCCTCCCACAAAAGCGCATGGTAATTACGCACAATCCCCCCGCCCCCACGGCAACCACACCGAGTCCACCATGAACGACCTGCCCAACACCGCCCGGGAAACCCAGGCGCTGGTACTGATCGCCGAAGACGAACCCGAAATCGCCGACATCCTCATCGCCTATCTCAAGCGCGCCGGGTTTCGCACCGCCCATGCGCTGGACGGCCGGCGCGCGCTGGAGCTGCATCAGACGCTCAAGCCGGACCTGCTGCTGCTCGATGTGCTCATGCCCCACGTGGACGGCTGGAAGGTGCTGGCCGAAGTACGTCATCGCGGCAACACGCCGGTGATCATGCTGACCGCACAGGACCAGGACCTGGACAAGCTGATGGGCCTGCGCATCGGCGCCGACGACTACATCGTCAAACCGTTCAACCCGGCCGAAGTGGTGGCGCGCACCCAGGCCGTGCTGCGCCGCACCACCGACTATCAATACGTGTCGGCCAGCAGCGTGCTGCGCGTGGATGCGTTCGAGATCGATATCGAAAGCCACGACGTCACGGTGCGCAGGGCGGGCGAGGCGTTAACGCTGCTGCTCACCGCCACCGAATTCAAATTGCTCGCACAACTGGCCAAGGCGCCCAAGCGCGTGTTCAGCCGCGCCGAGCTGCTGGCGCTGTGCTCGCCGGAAAGCGACAGCCTGGAACGCACGGTGGACAGCCATATCAGCAAGCTGCGCCGCAAGATCGAAGACCTTGGCCTGCAAGGCGTGCCCGAAAGTATCCGGGGCGTGGGCTATCGATTTGGGAGTGTGGCGTGAAGATTCTCAACGGCTTGAGCCGCCAGATCATTGTGTCGATGTCGGCCGTGGTGCTGTGCGTCATCGCCCTCGCCGTGGTCGGCTCCTACGTGTTCTATTCGCTGTTGTGGGCCTATTGGCCGCTGTCCGAAGAAGACGTGGACACGTGGATGCCGTCCAATATCGAGTGGGCCTGGATGGGGCTGATCACGCTGGTCAGCCTGGCCGTGGGCGCGGTGGTGACGTTGAAGTTATCGCGCCGGATTCTGATGCCCTTGAACTCGGTCGCCGAGAGCCTGCGCAAACTGGCCGACGGTGACCTGGAAGCCCAAGCCGTGGCGGGTGAACACCCCATCGGCGAGGCGGCGATTCTGGTGGATGACTTCAACAGCATGGCTCAGCGCCTTAAACGCATGGCCCAGGAGCAGGCGTTCTGGAACGCGGCGATTGCCCACGAACTGCGCACGCCCCTGACAATTCTGCGCGGACGCCTGCAAGGCCTGGCCGAAGGCGTTTTCGAACCGGACAACGCACAGTTCTACAGCCTGCTGGGCCAGGTCGAAGGCCTGACGCGGCTGATCGAAGACCTGCGGGTGGTCGGGCTGGCCGACAGCGGCTACCTGGAACTGCACCTGCAGAACGCCGACCTCGCTGCCGGGATCGAGGACGATGTGCGGCTGTTCGAACCAAGCCTCACGGCCGCCGGGTTCGTGCTGCACCTGGACCTGCAACGCCGTTTGATGCGCTGCGATCCCGGGCGGATCCGCCAGGCCTTGCTTGCCCTGCTGGACAATATCCGCCGCCACGCCACGCCAGGTAACGTCAACATCCACTTGAGCACGCGCGACGCGATCCATTATCTGCGGGTGCGCGATGACGGCCCCGGCATCGACGCCGAATTTGCCGTGCACCTGTTCGAAGCGTTCCAGCGCGGCGAAAACTCGCGCTCCAGGGCCCAGGGCGGCAGCGGCCTGGGCCTGGCGGTGGTGCGCGCGATTGCCCTCGCCCATGGCGGTGCGGTGAGCTGCCGACGCATGGAAAACGGCGGCACTCTGTTCGAATTCAGCTGGCCCGTTTGATCAATCGGATACCACGATGCGCGTCTTTGCCTGGCTGTTCAGCTCCACCCCCGACTACCGGGACTTCGCTTTACTGGATAACCATGGCGTGTGTATCGCATTCAAACGCTGTACCGCCCAGCCTGCCAACGGCGACTGGGTCGCCGTCAATGAGATCAACCTGAGCTGGCTGGGCAGACCGTTGCCCGGCAGAGCCCGAACCGTTTAACAACCTTCGTCCTGTACGCAGTGGCCTACCCTTATGTCGAACACGTATCTGTCCAAGCTTGAAGACTCACTGAGACTGCACACCGCCCGGTTGAAAAAGTGGCAGCGGCTGTGGGTGCCCTTGCAGCAGCGCGCACCAAAATGGGTCCTGGGGCTGTGGACTCTGGGGGTGTTCTTCTCGTTGATCACCGAGTTCTACGCGCACTGGATGGTGACCGCGCCGTTGATCCTTGCGTTGATCGTCGCCGAAATCGTGATCGATGAGCGGCAAATGACGCTGTCCTTGCAGGCCGATAAACTGCGCGACCTGCTCAGGACCGCCAGGCATCGCTATGCCTGCCCTTGAGGGTTATGTGCCTGGCGCATGGCCCATTCTTAAACGTCATAACGCTGCTTTCATCTGCGTGGTAGGCTCGCTGGTTTATAAACAGGCATTGATCGTGCATTAGACGATGGCCAGAACCAGGAAAGATCATGCCAAAAATTTCCCACTCAGCGCTTCGCTGCAATTTTCGTGAGTTGCTTGCCGCCTCCCAGTGCGTTGAAACAGCTTCTGTGTTCGACCCGATGTCCGCGCGCATTGCGGCCGACCTGGGGTTTGAGGTCGGCATTCTGGGCGGCTCGGTCGCCTCGTTGCAGGTACTGGCGGCGCCCGATTTCGCGCTGATCACCCTCAGCGAATTCGTCGAACAGGCCACGCGCATCGGTCGCGTCGCCCAACTGCCCTTTATCGCCGATGCCGATCACGGTTACGGCAATGCCCTGAACGTGATGCGCACCGTCGAAGAACTCGAACGCGCCGGCGTGGCCGCGCTGACCATCGAAGACACCCTGCTGCCCGCGCAATTCGGGCGCAAATCCACCGATCTGATTTCCATCGACGAAGGCATCGGCAAGGTCAGGGCCGCTCTCGAGGCACGGGTTGATCCTGCGCTGTCGATCATCGCGCGCACCAACGCCGGTGTACTGCCCACTGAGGACGTGATCAAGCGCACTCGGGCCTACGAAAAAGCCGGTGCCGACGGCATCTGCATGGTCGGCGTCAAGGACTTCGAGCACCTGGAGCAGATCGCCGAAAACCTCAGCGTGCCGCTGATGCTGGTGACCTACGCCAACCCCAAGCTCAACGACGCAGCGCGCCTGGCCAGCCTCGGTGTGCGCGTGGTGGTGGCCGGCCATGGCGCCTACTTTGCGGCCATCAAGGCCACCTACGACAGCCTGCGCGCGCAGCGCCAACTGACCCACCGCACCTCCAACCTCAGCGCCACCGAACTCACCCACACCTACACGTTGCCGGCCAGCTACATGGCGTGGGCCGAAGAGTTCATGGACGTCAAGGAGTAAGGCTGACCGGCATGCTCGAGCACCACTTGCAACGGGTGGCGCAGGTGCCTGCCGGCTAGACGCTTGACCTGGCTGCGGCAGGAATAACCCGTGGCCAGCGCCTCGCCGGACTGGTCCAGCTTGCCGGCCCATGACTGCTCGAAAATGGTCTTCGACGTGTGCTGATTGCGGGCCTCATGGCCATAAGTGCCGGACATCCCGCAGCAGCCACTCGCCTCGCTGACCAGTGTGAGCCCCAACCGGGCAAACACGGCTTGCCACTGCGCGGTACTGGCCGGCACGTTGGTCTTTTCGGTGCAGTGCGCCAGCAGGCGGAAGGTCTGCGGGTTGTGGGGCGCGCGCTCCGGCAGCGCGTCGACCAGCCATTCCTGAGGCAGCAGCACCGTCGGGCACTCGCCCATTCCCGGCACCTTGCGGTACTCCTGGCGATAGACCAGCGTCATTGCCGGATCCAGGCCCACCAGCGGCACGCCGCAGTCGGCCAGGGCCTTGAGTTGCGTGGCATTGCGAATCGCCGCTTTGGCGAAGGCACCGAGGAAGCCCTGCACATGCAAGGGTTTGCCATTGGCGCTGTAGGGCGCCAGAAACACCCGGTAGCCCAGCTGATGAGCCAACTGGATAAAGTTCGCCAGCAACGGCGTTTCGAAGTAACGGGTGAATGCATCCTGCACCAGCACCACGCTGCGCTCGCGTTGCGCGGGCGTCAGCTCGCGCAGCGCCGCCACGCTGGCGACCTTGACCTTGCACGCGTTGAGCGTGGCCTGCAAATCGTGGCGGTGGATCAGCGGGCTGTCGAGCATGCCCACGTGGCGTGCCAGCAGGCGACTCATCCAACCGGCGCCCATGACCGCGTTGTACAGGCCCGGCGCGTAAGCCAGGTAGGGAATGGTGAACTCCAGCGAGCCGATCAGGTAGTCGCGCATCGGACGTTGGTAGCGACCGTGATACAGCTCCAGGAACCGCGAGCGAAACTCCGGCACATTGACCTTGATCGGGCACTGCCCCGCGCAGGATTTACACGCCAGACAGCCCGCCATGGCGTCATACACCTCATGGGAAAAGTCCGCCTCACCGCGCGAGCGCGCCAGGTTGTTGCGCAGCCGCGCGGGCAGCCCGCCCAACCAGGCGAGCCGGCCGCGAGCCACGACCAGCACGTCGATATTGGCCGCGCCCTGCAGGCGCAACCACTCGCGGATCAGCGACGCCCTGCCCTTGGGCGAATGCTGGCGTTCGCGGGTGGCTTTCCACGAGGGGCACATGGCGTCGTCGGGGTCGTAGTTGTAGCAGGCGCCATTGCCGTTGCAGTGCATGGCGGTGCCGAAGCTCTGCCACACGCGTTCGTCGATGTGCCGGTCGAGGTCGCCGCGCAGCGTCACTTCGTCGACTTTGAGCAACCCCTGGGCGGCATTTGGCGGCGTGCAGATCTTGCCGGGATTGAGCTGGTTGTGCGGGTCAAAGGCGCCCTTGAGCGCTTGCAACGCCGGGTACAGCTCGCCGAAGAACGCGGGCACGTATTCAGAGCGCAAACCCTTGCCATGCTCGCCCCACAGCAGCCCGCCGTAACGCTGGGTCAGCGCGGCCACGGCGTCGGAGATCGGTTTGACCAGGGCGGCCTGGGCCGGGTCTTTCATGTCCAGCGCCGGGCGTACGTGCAGCACGCCGGCGTCGACATGGCCGAACATGCCGTAGGCCAGGCCATAACTGTCGAGCAAGGCGCGAAACTCGGTGATGTAATCGGCCAGACGCTCCGGCGGCACGGCAGTGTCTTCGACAAAGGGCTGCGGGCGAATCTCACCGTCGACGTTACCCAGCAGCCCCACCGAACGTTTGCGCATGGCGTAGACGCGGGTCACCGCTTCGGCGCCTTCGGCCAGGGTGTGGCCCAGCCGCTCGAGGCTGGTGTCGCTCTGCAAGTGCGCGACAAAGGCCGCCACCCGTGCGTTGACCTGGGCCACATCGTCGCCGCTGAATTCCACCAGGTTGATGCCCAGCGTGGGGCGCGCGGCATCGGTGGGGAAGTACTCGGCGACGCTGTGCCAGACAATGTCCTTCATCGCCAGCAGCAACACTTTGGAGTCCACGGTTTCGATGGACAGCGGCGCATGCGCAAGCAAGGCGTTGGCGTCACGCAGCGCGTCCATGAAGCTGGCGTAGCGCACATTGACCAGCACCGAGTAACGCGGAATCGGCAGCACATTGAGCCTGGCTTCGACCACATAGCCGAGCGAGCCTTCGGCGCCGCACAGCACGCTGTTGAGGTTGAAACGCCCCTGCTCGTCACGCAGGTGCGCCAGGTCGTAACCGGTGAGGCAGCGATTGAGCGTGGGGAATATCGAGGCGATCAGCTCGGCCTGGGTGTCGTGGATGTGCCGCGCGGTGCGGTACACCTCACCGATGCGGCCGCTCTGCGCGCACGCCGCCTCAAGCTCGCCGTCGGACAGCGGCCGGCTGTGCAGGTGCTCGCCGCCAAGCAACACGCTGTGCAGTTCAAGAACATGGTCGCGGGTCTTGCCGTAGGTGCAACTGCCCTGGCCGCTGGCGTCCGTGTTGATCATGCCGCCCACGGTGGCGCGGTTGGAGGTGGACAGCTCCGGGGCGAAGAACAGCCCGTGAGGCTTGAGCGCGGCATTGAGCTGGTCCTTGACCACGCCCGCCTGCACCCGCACCCAGCGCTCGGCCACGTTGATTTCAAGGATTGCGTTCATGTGGCGCGACAGATCGACCACGATGCCATCGGTCAGCGACTGGCCGTTGGTGCCGGTGCCACCGCCGCGCGGGGTCAGTTTGACCTGGCGAAAGCGCGGTTCGGCCATCAGGGTGGCGATGCGCGCGATATCGTCGGCGTCGAGGGGGAATACCGCCGCTTGGGGCAGGCGCTGATAGATCGAATTATCGGTGGCCAGTACGGTGCGGGTGGCGTAGTCGGCACTGAGCTGGCCGCGAAAGCCGCTGGCCTGCAAGGCCTGCAGAAACTCCGGGTACTGTGGCGCAGGTGCAGCGGTAGGCAACGGGGCGATCATCGCGGGCAGGTCTCTGGGCACGGAAAGTCAAAATACTTGTCGCCTGGGCATTAATAGGTCAGCCTCAGGTCGTTGGTTTGGCCCATGATCCTGCAGGTTACGGCGCGCTACAAACGCATAATCCTGCCGCTATCGATGACTTTTACGAATGAATTACCGTCACCTCACCCCTTCGATGTCGCTGCTGCTGGCGTTTGAAGCCGCTGCGCGACACGAAAGCTACACCCGCGCGGCCGTGGAGCTGTCCCTGACCCAGAGCGCGGTAAGCCGACAGGTTCAGGCGCTGGAGCAGCAGTTGGGCCTGACGCTGTTTCGCCGCGAAGGCCGGCACGTCCAGTTGACCGATGTGGGCAGGCTGTATCAGCGCGAGATGAGCCACGCACTCGGCCTGATCCGCAGCGCCACGTTGCAGGCCCTGGCCTACCAATCGGGCAGCGGCACCCTGCGCCTGGCCACCTTGCCGACCTTTGGCTCAAAGTGGCTGTTGCCGCGCCTGCATGATTTTTACAAAAGCCATCCCGGCATGCTGGTGCACATCCATTCGCGGATCGACGCCATCGACTTCGAAACCAGCGGCATCGATGCCGCCATCGTCGTGGGCAGTGCCGATCTGCCAGGGCTGATCAGCCATCGGTTGCACATGGAAGAACTGCTGGTGATCATGTCGCCCGACGCCGCCCTGGCCCATGAAGATTGGCAAGCGCAGCACCTGGCGCAGCAGATGCTGTTGAATGTGGCAAACAATGCCACCGTCTGGGGCGAGTGGTTCAGCCACCACGGCCTGCCCCATCGCCTGATGCGCCTGGGGCCGAACTTCGAACTGACGTCGCACTTGATTCAGGCCGTGCGTGCAGGCATCGGCATCGGCCTGGTGCCGCGTATTTTGGTGAGCGACGAACTGGCCAACGGCGAATTGATCAGCCTGGGGCAGCCCTTTGCCAGTCAGCGCAGTTATTACCTGGTTTACCCGCCGCGCAATGAAAGGCTGCCTTCATTGATTGCATTTCGCACCTGGTTGTTGCAGCAACTGTGAGTGAGGCCGGAAAGGACCTCTGTGGCGAACAGCATTACTGTGGCGAGCGGGCTTGTTGTGGCGAGCGGGCTTGCCCCGCGTTGGGCTGCGCAGCAGCCCCGAAATCAGGCTCTGCGTAGCGTCAGTTACAACGCGTTTACCTTAAATGGGGGCGCTTCGCACCCCAACGCGGGGCAAGCCCGCTCGCCACAACAAGCCCGCTCGCCACATAAAGCCTGCTCGCCAAAGAAACCGGGGTTGCTTCCAGGCAGCGCCTGGTCAGTTCATCTGAAACCGTTGACGTTGCTGCAGGAATTCCCGGGATACGTTTTCGAAGCCAGCCTTTCGCCAGTCAGCGCAGTTATTACCTGGTTTACCCGCCGCGCAATGAAAGGTTGCCCTCGTTGATTGCGTTTCGCACCTGGCTGTTAGAGCAGCTGTGAGTGAGGCCGGAAAGGACCTCTGTGGCGAGCGGGCTTGCCCCGCGTTGGGCTGCGCAGCAGCCCCGAAACCACGCTCTGCGTAGCGTCAGTTACAACGCGTTTACCTTAAATGGGGACGCTTCGCACCCCAACGCGGGGCAAGCCCGCTCGCCACAACAAGCCTGCTCGCCACAACAAGCCTGCTCGCCACATAAAGCCTGCTCGCCAAAGAAACCGGGGTTGCTTCCAGGCAGCGTTTAGTCAGTTCATCTGGAGCAATTGGCGTTGTTGCAGGAACTCTCGAGATACGTTTTCGATGGATTCACGGCCCACTTCGATACGGACATTGAGCGCCGCGATGCATCCCCACCTTCACTTATCCCCCTCAACCTTCCCCTCCTGCATCTGCACCGACGACTTGCTTCCATCAGTATTGCCCTTAGTGGTGTTGTCGGCATTATCAAAGCACCCGTGCAGCAGGAATACGCTGCAAAGGCCCAGGCACATCGATAGTTTTTTCATGATCATCTCCAGGCGGACTTAAACACGGGCCGTCAGACCTTGTTTTATCTGGCCCGGATACACCCGTGCCTGTTCAACAAATAGTCTGCCTGGCTGACAGGCGGTCAAGGCGCCGGCAGCGAAAAAATCTGAATCATTCACCCAGGCGACCCTCTGTGTTTTAAACGGAATAAAAGACGAGGACGCTGACTTGAGTGATGTGGATTGGGTGCAATGGCCTGCCATGGCTGTCACCGTATTGGCGGCATGGCTGATCGGGTCTCAGCGTCCGGCAAGGCGGATGGCAGGATTTTTCTGTTTTATCTTGAGCAATATTCTATGGGTCATCTGGGGCGTTCATGCCCATGCATACGCGTTGATCGTACTGCAGATATGCCTGTGCCTGATGAACCTGCGCGGCTTCAGAAAGAACGTGCAAAATCGCTGATCAAGATCATCCGGCATTGCGCTGCGCGCGCAGGTTCTTTGTGAAGCCCCGCACGGGCTTGCACCAAAAGCCTGCTCGCCAAAGAAGCCGGGGGTCGTTTCCAGACAGCGTTTAGTCAGTTCATCTGGAACAGTTGGCGTTGCTGGAGGAATTCCCGGGATACATTTTCTATGGATTCACGGCCCACTTCGATACGGGCATTAAGCGCGGCGATGGTGGCGTCATCCAGCGTGGAAGACAGCGCGTTGAGCAACCGGCCGACCTTCGGGTTGGCCTTCAGGACCTCGGTGCGGATGACGGGGGTGAGTGCGTAACTGGGAAAAAATCCCTTGTCGTCCTTTAACGCGACAAACCCGAACGCGGACAGGCGTCCATCAGTCGACATCACCAGCGCCACGTTCGTCTGGCTGTCACGCAGGGCCTGGTAAGTCAGGCCGCCGTCCATTCGGATCACGTTTTTACGCCCGAACTCGAACCCATAAGTTTGTTGCAGCGGTCGCAGCCCGTCAGAGCGCGAGAAAAATTCGGCATTGGAGGCAAATGTGTAGAGCTTGCCGTCGCCGATATTCCTGGCCAGGTCGCTGATCGAGGCAATGCCGTCCTTGTCCGCCTGCTCCTTGCGCATGGCCAGTGCGTAGGTGTTGTTGGCGCCGGATGGATTCAGCCAGGTGATGCCTTTCTGTGCATCCAGCGCACTGACCTTGTTGTAGGCTGCTTCGGCATCCAGCTTTTCATTGACCTTGTTGTGAACGATCAACGCAGTGCCGGTGTATTCCCAGTACACGTCGACCTGGCCGTTTTCCTGCGCCGCGCGCAGGATCGAGGAGCCCAGGTCCGGGCGTTTATCCACCCGGTAACCATTGGCGCGCAGCAGCTGGGTGGTGAGTTCGGCCACCAGTTGCTGCTCGGTGAACTTCTTGCCGCCAACGACGATAGTGCTGTTGGCTAGAGCACCGCCCACCAGACCCAGCGTAAACATCAGACTGACCCATACTCGATACATCATCCTGCACCTCGTTTCAGTGTTGTGTGTCGACAGATTTCAAACGCGTCCGGCCAAACGCAATCCCCGGGAAACGCTGAGGTTCTGGATCAGGCCGCACGCCAGGTCGATCACGATGGCCAGCAATGCGGTGGACACGGCACCG
Organism: Pseudomonas trivialis; assembly: GCF_001439805.1. GTDB lineage: Bacteria > Pseudomonadota > Gammaproteobacteria > Pseudomonadales > Pseudomonadaceae > Aquipseudomonas > Aquipseudomonas trivialis. The sequence continues at coordinate 134,696 of NZ_JYLK01000014.1, forward strand.
GCCAGCATCATGTCGAAATCGTTCAGGTCGATACCGGTAAAAATCAATTCGCCCAGCCCGCCTCCGCCAACCAGGAAGGCCAGCGGCGCCGTGCCGACGTTGATGGCCAGGGCCGTACGGATACCGGCGAAGATCACGTTCATCGCATTGGGTATCTCGACTTTCCACAGCACTTGCGTCGGCGTCATGCCCATGGCCTCGGCCGCTTCGATCACGTGCCGGGGCACCGCGCGCAAACCTTCGCAGGTGTTTACCGCCACGGGCAGCAAGGTTGCCACCCACAAGGCGAAGATGGCCGCGCTACTGCCCACGCCGACAAAGCTCATGGCCAGCGCCAGCAGGGCAAGCTTGGGAATGGCCTGCCCCACATTGAGAAACTGCATGCACGCCATGGCATGGCGCTGGCTCGCCGTGCGGCTCATCCATACGCCAAGGGGCAGCGCCACCAGCAAGGCCAGTGCCGCGCTGATGGCGACGATTTGCAGGTGCTGAACGCTCAGGTAGCTGATATCGCCCCAGTAGAGCTCAAGCCCGGCGCTCAAGCGGCTGATGAACTCAGGCATCGTCAGTGCACCCCATGCGTCGTGTGGTCAGCCAGCCGCGCCAGGATATCGGCCTGGTGCACGTAGCCGACAAAACGTCCATCGCTGTCGTTGCACAGCGCCCAGTCCTGACCGCGCCCCAGCAATTGCGAAAACACCTGACGCAGGTCATCCCCGGGCTTGACCACCAGTTGCGCGGAGGAAGAACCGCCTTGCCGAGGCGGCACCTGGCTGGCCACGTCCACCGAGCGCAACAGGCGCAGGCGCTTCATGATGCGGTCACCGCCCATGAAGCTGGCCACGAAGTCGCTGGCAGGCCGGGCCAGCAGGTCGTCCGGGGTGCCGAACTGCTCGATCCTGCCGTCATGGAACAACGCGACACAGTCGGCCATCTTCATCGCCTCGTCGATGTCGTGGCTGACGAACAGCACAGTCTTGCCGACCTGGCGCTGGATACGCATGAACTCGTCCTGGATCACCTCGCGGTTGATTGGGTCGATGGCGCCAAACGGCTCGTCCATCAACATCACCGGCGGGTCCGCCGCCAGGGCACGGGCCACGCCGACCCGCTGCTGCTGGCCGCCCGAAAGTTCACAAGGGTAGCGTTTGAGAAATGTCGCCGGGTCCAGCGCCACCACCTCCAGCAACTCCGCAGCGCGCTTGCGGCTCGTGTTCTTGTCCCATCCCAGCAGATTGGGCACCACGCAGATGTTGTCCTCGACGGTCATGTTGGGGAACAGACCGACTTGTTGAATCACATAGCCGATGGAACGCTTGAGCGTCACGCTGTCCAGTTCGGCGGTATCGCGTCCGGCAATCCTGATGGTGCCGGAGGTAGGCGCAATCAGCCGGTTGATCATCTTCAACGTGGTGGTTTTACCGCAGCCCGACGGGCCGAGCAGAATGCAGATCTGCCCCTCGGCGACGCTCAACGAGACGTCTTGTACCGCGGTGATGGCGCCAAAGGTCTTGTTCAGATGTTCGATCTGGATCATGTGGTTGCCTCTTTCAGTCGGCCGGCCATCAGCGTGCTGGTGTTCAGGCCGCGGGGTGTCAGCAGCCGCTGCAGGGCGTACAGCGCATAGTCAGCCGCGATGGCGATCACGCTGATGACCAGGGCGCCGGCCAGCAATTGCCGCGTATCGGTTTGCGTGATACCGCGAATGATGAGGCTGCCCAGGCCGCCGGCGCCGATGTAAGCGGCAATGGCTGCGATGCCGATATTGATCACCGTGGCCATCCTGACGCCCGCCATGATCAGCGGCACCGCCAGCGGCAGTTCGACCTTGCGCAGTCGCTGCCAGGTGGACATGCCCATGCCGATGGCCGCCTCGCGCAAGGCCGGGTCGATATTGGAAAGTGCGGTGCTGGTGTTGCGGATGATCGGCAGCTGCGAATACAGGAACAGCGCAATGACCGCCGGTACCACGCCGATTCCGTAGCCCACCAGGGACAGCACGGGAATCATCAGCCCGAACAACGCGGCCGAAGGAATGGTCATCAGCACGGCGGCGAAGGCCAGCACCCAGCGACGCAAGCCGGCGTGCTGGGAGATCGCGATACCGGCGGGCACACCGGTGAGGATCGCCAGACCGACGGCAAGCGCGACGATGAACAGGTGCTGCCCCAGCAGAAAGCTGATCAGGCCGTGATTGTCCAGAATGAAGCGCAAGGTTTCCATGGTTGCAGGGCCTTCTTCAGGTCATTGTTGTTGTGCTCGGCACAGCGCCGAAAGGCGCGCTGAACCTGCCACGAACCTTACCCCGTCGGCGCACGGCATCTGCGCTGTATCCCCGACGAGCTATATCAAAAAATCGACGTTTCCGAGTTGCGCCAGCGCCCGTATGACGAGGTGGCGAAAGATTAGCGCTGCCGGGTCATGCACTGACATCAGGAATGGGTTTCATCAAATTTCCGCCGCTCCTCGCCGGGCGTGCAGCCCCATGTACGCCGGTAGACATCGCCCAGGTGCGAGGCTGAAACGAAGCCGCAACAGTGGGCGATACGGGCGATGGGCTGGGCGCTTTCACGCAGCAGGCGGCGCGCTTCGTTAAGCCGCAGTTCCAGATAGAATTTTTTCGGGGTCTTGCCGAAGTGCTGTTGCCACAGGCGCTCCAACTGACGATGGGACAGGTTGCAGCGCTCGGCGATCACATCGATGCCAACCAGGTGCTCCAGGTTGTTTTCCATCGCGGCAATCGCCGCCGTGAGCCGCCGGTCGTGAACCCCGAAACGCCACTGGATCGACATGCGCTGGTGTTCTTCCGGCGCCCTGATTCGGGCATGCAAAAATTGCTCGGCGACGCCTGCCGCCAGCGGGTTGCCGAAATCCAGCGCTATCTGCGCCAGCATCAGGTCGATGGCCGCCGTGCCACCGGCACAGGTCCAGCGGTTGTCATGGTTGACGTAGAGGTCGCGGGTCACTTCGATCAGGGGAAACTCCTCGGCAAACTGGCCGATGCATTCCCAGTGCAGGGTGCAGCGTTTTCCATCGAGCAAACCGGCGCGGGCAAGAATGAAAGTGCCCGTGCTCAAGGCACCTACCGTTATGCCCCGGGCCGCCGCGCGTTGCAGATAGCGCAGCATCTTCGGCGGTTTCTGTGTCTCGATATCCAGGCTGGCCAGCACGAACACGCGGTCCAGCGCGGGGGCGTGTTCGATCGCCACCGTCTGCAGTTCCAGCCCACTGCTGGAGCACACCGGCCCACCGGTTTCACTCAGCAGCGTCCACTCATACAACCGTGTGCCACGAAGCCGATTCGCCGCCCGCAGCGGCTCGCTGGCGCCGGCAAGCGCCATCATCGAGAACTGGGGAAGCATGAGCAAACCAATGTGCCGGGGAGTCATCATCGCCGAATTCTCGTGTGGGCGCCCACCTGGGCAAACGTGATCAAACCAGACCCGTGGCGAGCGGACTTGCCACATTTGCAGACCCTGAGGATTGACGGTCTAATCAGCCGCGCGCACGAATCGCCTCATCGATGCTGTGGATCATGGCCTGGAACAGCGGATTGTCCGCCTGATTCTGCTGGCCGTGCTGCATCCGCGTGATTATCAGCACGCCCGCGCCGGCGTCACCGGGATAGTGTCGATGCAGACGCTCGGATTCGGACGGCCTGTGCAGGGTATTGTCGGCGCCGTGGATAATCAATGCAGGCGCAAAGCCTGCTGCGCCTTCGATACCGCGCTCCGGGTCATAGGCGACGCAGGCTTTGTAGGACTTTGCCGTCACGTGGCTGCAACCCGGCCAGCGATCAGCGCCGCCCGCCTCGGTATAGGCGCCCAACTGCTGATCCACGTAGGCCTGGGTCTCGGGGTCCAGCGGATAAAAGCCCAGACGGGTTGATTCGGTACCGATATCAAACGGCGGAATCGGTGCGTCATCCGGCAACTGCTGGATCGCCGCATCGGCCGCTTGACTGTCGGTGCGCAAGGCTTGCAGTTGACGGGTGCCGGTGTAGCTCATCGGCACCCATAAGCGGATCTGTTCGCCCCCCGCTGCCGCGAGTTCAGCCACGGCGCCAAGGCTTGCCACCGCGCCCAGCGCCCAGGACGCCACCACCGGCATTTCACCGAAGGTATCGCGTACCCAGGCAACGGCGCCGAGGACTTCGTCCCGCTGGTCTTCGAGTATCACCCGGGTGATTTCCATGCCCTCGGCCTTGAGCGTGTTGCGTACGTATTTATTGGAAAAGAAGCCCGCCACGTCATAGGTCATCACGCGGTAACCCCGCGCCGCCAGCGCACGCCCGAACAACTGGCCGTACATGCTGACCCCGCCGGTGAAGCCCGAGTTGAAGACCACCGGTGGCAATGAGGTGGACGAAGCCGAGTCGGGCTCGAACACCCAGCCCTTGAGGTTTAACGTTGCATCGCCATAGTGGACGGCGAAGGTAATTTCCTTGCTACGGATGCTGTTCATTACTGGATATCCCGGACGGTGAAAAGGAGTGGCTCAGCAAGCGCCTCGCAGCAGCTGACTGACCGGCAGGCGGGTCGCCTCACATACATGCCGCGCAACGGCGTCGACAAACTCAAAGGCACTGGTCACATCAAACCCGTGGGCATAGGGCACCCCGTTGTCGTCGCCCCCCACATGCGGCGCATCGCTGGCTTGCAGCAGCAGCCTGTCGGCACCGACGGTACGCACAATCTGCGTGACGAATTGGGCAGCCGTATGCGGGTTGACCGAGGTTCGATAACCCGGCCCCTTGAACCACACCGTGCCGCGCCGTCGCGCTTCAGCAAGCAGCGCGAGATAGGCAGGCTCCGTCGCGCCACGTTCGCCGTGGCAACTGCCCAGGTGATCGATGATGACCCGCACGGCTTGCGGCACCTGACGTAACACGCACAGCGTGGTCGCGGCTTCCTTTGCATAAATATGCACGTGCTGGTGCGGCAGCAGCCGAGCGTAGAACGCCAACCACTGCGCGGTGCAAAAGCGCGTCCCGTGAATGCTTTCAGGCGGCGCATCGTGCAGCACGATACGCGCGCCAATAACCTGCGGATGAGCGAGGCGCTCGCGGGTTGCGTAGACCGGGTGCGCCTTGATCGTGCCGACCAGCCTCACACCGCCATACCGCCGGGGGTCGGCAGCCTTAAGCGCCTTCAGCTCATCGAATGAGGCGAACACATTGTGCGAGTCCGGCAGGATGCTCAGATGAACATTGTTGATGACGGCGGGGAGCATGCCGGCATCGATCAGCCGGTCCAGGTACGCCGTCAGTGGATGCGGTGCCGGCAAGCGGTAGGGCAACGAGCCTGACACGCGCTGAAGATCGGCTGACGTGTAGAAGTGAACGTGATTATCGAATCGACTGACGATGCTTGGGAGCGGCGGCTGCATGATGATCGTTCCTGCAAAGGTGCAGGAACAATAAGCGTGGGAGGTGTCTGGCCGCTCCCGGCAATTCGACGGGGCATATCAGATTCTCGCCATGCAAGGCAGCCCACCCACATCACTCGCCCACTTTCTCGGCGCAGGACTCAAGGAACCAGTCAGCACTATCTTCCGTGTGATATTGATTTCCGGATTTTGCGTCGATACGAAGTAAAGACACGTGCAGAATCGCTGATCGAGATCATCCGGCATTGCGCTGCGCGCGCAGGTTTTTCGTGAAGCCCCGTGCGTTCATGCCCAGCAGAATGCATTCGAGAACGATCAAGCCGTAGGCATTGGTGTGCCAGCCCCAGGCCACCCACAAAGTGTTGCTGAGGATGAAGCCCCAGAACGCGAGCATGCGTCGGCGTGGGCGTTGCGAGCCGATGAACCAGGCCGAGAGCACGGTCACGGCCATGGCGGGCCATTGCACCCAGTCAACCAGGTCCACGGTTACTCGACACCGAGCGCGGTGCTCGACCCCAGGCATGCGTCGACGCCAATATGACCCGGCACCAGCGTGGCGAGGTACTCGCCAAACCCGCCACGACACTTGTAGTCCCGACGGGCGCTGGTGATCACCGGGTTGGTGGCGGTCCAGACGATACGCGCACCGGTCCTTTCAAGATCCGCCACCAGGCGCACATCCTCGTGGGCCGCCAAGTGCTGAAAGCCGCCAGCGGTGCGATAGGCCTCGGCGCTCAGGCCCATGTTGGCGCCGTGGATATGGCGATGGTTTTCGATGAACTGGTACAGCGCCATGTACCGCGAGCGCACGGCTTCGTCGTGTTCACTCCAGCCATCCACGTCGACAGTGCCGCACACCGCATCAGCACCAAAGCCAATCTGGCGTGCCAGCCAGTCCGGCGGCACCACGGTGTCGGCATCCGTAAAGGCCAGCCAGCGCGCGCCGCGCTTCAAGAGCTGCTCGGCCCCTGTGGCCCGCGCCTTGCCGACATTGCGAAAGCACACGTCCAGGCGCTCTACCTGCTTTGCCGACACCATCGCGCGGGTGCCGTCCGAGCAGTCGTCCAGCACCACCAGTATCTCCAACGATTGCCCCTTGAGGGCCGGGTGCTCGGTCGCGCGCAGCACGGAGTCCAGGCATTCGCCGATATAGCGCTCTTCGTTATGGGCAGGTATCACGATCCCTATCATTTACATTCCCTCCGACGTGTCCTGAGCAATCGACACTGTGCGTGAGCAGAAGGTTTAAAGAGTTTTGAACGTGCGCGTGCGCAGTCTTTCCAAGCAGTACATGGATGCCAACAGGATAAACACGACGATGACTGACACCTCCCACCACCGCACCGCCAGGGCAGCATGCCTGGCAACCGCCCTCGCCCTGCTCGGCGCGTGCGCCGGCAACGACTCGCCCTCCAACGTCGAAGCGCCCGGCAAGACCACAACCGTCAGCACGCGCGCACTCGATACCGGCGCCGCCCTGTTGCAATCACGCCCGCCAATAGAGGCGCTGAATGCCTATCTGGATGGTTTCCACTTCTACAACGGCCATCCCGATGTACAAATGGAAGCGCATCACTACTGCGCCATCCTCAACGAAGAGGTGATCCAGTGCGTGATCTATGACGGCAATCGCAAGGACGCAAAATTGATGGGGGTGGAATACATCATCAGCGAGCAGCTGTTCAGTACGCTGCCAACTGCGGAAAAAGCCCTGTGGCACAGCCATGTGCATGAGGTGAAGTCGGGGCAACTGGTGGCGCCCGGCATTCCCGAAGTGGCCGAACACGCATTGATGGAGAAGCTGGTGCACACCTATGGCAAGACCTGGCATACCTGGCACACCGACCTCGACAAACGCCTGCCCCTGGGCGTGCCCCAACTGATGATGGGGTTCACCGCCGATGGCCAGGCCGACCCACGCATGGTCGCCGAACGTGATCAGCGGCTGGGCATCGACAGCAGCAAAAAGAAAACCGGACGGGCCGACATTCCCGCGCCACCGATTGCCCCTGGGGCGGATGCATGGCGACAGGGCGAGGTGATCCAGATCATCGATCCCACGGCCACCCCCCATCGGCATTGACGGCGCCGCTGGCTCATTTGCATTGAACGATCACTTGCGCACCATGCTCTACCGAACAGCAAGATTGCTCCCAATCGCCTGAGGTAATTCCGCATGCCCTACGACTATCAAGGTCCTGCCAGTGTTATCACCGCTCGCCGCCATCTCGGTACAGAGCCCGAAGAAGTCTTGAATGAATCGGTTGATATCCAGATGACCAGCAGCGGCAAACCGACCATCGTGCGCCTGAGTTTTCAGTCGCCGCTGCAGTGGCCGGGTCACCCCAACCACGTGACGGTCAACTTGCCGGATGGCAACGCCGTCAGCGGGGTGATTGCCGAAATTGAACGGCCAACCGACGGGCCAGGCTGGGTCGCTTTTACCGTCGATGATTGACGTCTCAATTAATTTGAATTTTTTTTGACGTCAATTATCAGTTACTCATGAGCATAGGGAGGTCTCATGAAACGCAACGATTTATTCACTATTCACTACCAGCTGCACGGTGAGCCCAAGTCTTTCATCGTGCGTGCATCGCAGATGAACAATGCCGAAGCCTGGCATTGGGCGAGCTGCGATGCGGGCGTGGCCGTGATACCCAGGTTCGGGCAACAGAATCTCAAGCGTGTCTCCAGACCCATGGCCGAGAAATACGGCATCACCGATGTGCAGTGGAGCAGCGCGACAGAGATCAAATGGGCAGAGAGCGTTACATCATGAACAGTCAGACACTCGATTACAGCACCAGCCACACGTGGGATGACGAGATCGCACAGAACACCGCGATGTTCTTTGAGGCCGATCGACTGGACGCCCTGGCGTACCAGTTGATCGAGTCCTACAGCGGAGACCCGCTGACCTGGGCACGTTTCACCGAAGCGAAGAAACTCGCTGATAACCAGCGCACAGCAGCGTATCGCGAGTGGATGCGCATCCAGCGCGCGATGCGCACGTAACGCGGGTGTTGCGCAACAAGTGACCTGACCGTATCGCCTGGGAGTGCCTCATGCTCATCTACCCCAAGAGTCATTTCCAGCCCTACACCCACGCCAGTGGCGGATGGGGGTCAGCCCACTCGGTGATGCGTATCCTGTGGCGCGAACAGGCACTGGGCAAAGCGCCGGCGGCATTGCTCAAACAGAACAAGCCGGACGGCTTCGCCTGCGTGAGTTGCGCCTGGGCCAAACCCGGCCGCCCCCATGCGCTGGAATTCTGCGAGAACGGCGCCAAGGCGACCGCCTGGGAACTCACCTCACTCAAGACCGACCCGGCCTTCTTCGCCGAGCATAGCCTCAGCGAGCTGCGCGAATGGTCGGACTATGCGCTGGAGCAACAGGGTCGCCTGACCCACCCCATGCGCTACGACCCCATCACTGACCGCTACCGTGAGACTTCCTGGGCAGAGGCCTACCGCGACATCGGCGCGCAGCTCAAGGCCATGGACCCGAACAGCGTGGTGTTTTACGCCTCGGGGCGCGCGTCGCTGGAAACCTCGTTCATGTACCAGCTGTTTGCCCGCGCCTACGGCAGCAACAACCTGCCCGACAGCTCCAACATGTGCCACGAAAGCACCTCGGTGGGCCTGCAGGAAAGTATCGGCGTGCCAGTGGGCACCGTGACCCTGGACGACTTCGAACACACCGACTGCCTGTTTTTCTTTGGTCAGAACGTGGGCAGCAACAGCCCGCGCATGCTCCATCAATTGCAGGATGTGCGCCGCCGCGACGTGCCGATCATCACCTTCAACCCCTTGCGCGAGCGCGGGCTGGAGCGCTTCGTCAACCCGCAGTCGCCCAGGGAAATGCTCACACCCGCGTCGACGCTGATCAGCACCCAATACCACCAGGTCGCCATTGGTGGCGATACCGCCGCCATCACCGGCATCGCCAAGGCATTGCTGGCCATGGATGACCAGGCCACCGAGCACGGCACGCCGGCGGTGCTGGACTACGATTTCATCGCCCGCCACACCGAGGGCTTCGAGGCTTTCACCACCTACGTACGTGGCTGTGACTGGGCGCAACTGGAGCGCCAGAGCGGGCTGACCCGTGGCGCGCTGGAAGCCGCCGCCACCGTGTATGCGCGCAGCCAGCGTGTGATGCTGGTGTATGGCATGGGCATCACCCAGCACCGGCACGGCGTGGCGAACGTGCAGATGCTGGTCAACCTGCTGCTGATGCGCGGCAATATCGGCAAGCCGGGCGCGGGGATCTGCCCGGTGCGCGGCCATTCCAACGTGCAGGGCCAGCGCACCGTGGGCATTACCGAAGACCCGAAAAAGGTCCCGGTGGACCTGATCGAACAGCACTTCGGTTTCAGCGTGCCGCCGCACAAGGGCCTGTGCACCGTGGATGCCTGTGAAGGCATTCTCGACGGCCGCGTGCGCGGCTTTATCGGTCTGGGCGGCAATTTCCTGCGGGCGATTCCCGACACCTCGCGCATGGAGCCGGCCTGGCAAAATTTGCAGCTGAATGTGCAGGTGGCGACCAAGCTCAACCGCACTCACTTGCTGCCCGCGCGCGCCATGTGGCTGTTGCCCTGCCTGGGACGCATCGAAATCGATCGCCAGAACGGTGTGCCGCAGCTGTATACCACCGAGGACAGCACCGGCTGCATCCACAGCTGGCGCGGCAGCGCCGAACCGGTCGGCCCGCAGGTGCGCGCTGAAACCAGCATCGTCGCCGGGCTGGCCATGGCCACCCTCGCCAACGGCTGCACCATCGACTGGCAAGCCTGGAACGACGACTACTCCAGGGTCCGAACCGCCATCGCCACGATCTACCCGAAGATTTTCCACGACATGGAAACCCGCATGGCCGAGCCAGGCGGTTTCCATCGCCCGATTGCCGCCGCGCAAAGACAGTGGGAGACGCCCAGCGGCAAGGCGCAGTTCGTCGCCCCCGTGACCCTCGCCGAAGACGATGACGTGAACCTCGCCGAACCTGACCGCGATGTGCTGCAACTGATGACGCTGCGCAGCAACGATCAGTTCAACACCACCATTTATGGGTTCGACGACCGTTTTCGCGGGGTGAGCGGCACGCGTGAGGTGATTTTCATGCATGCCAACGACATCGTGCGCCTGGGGTTCGCGGCCGGCCAGCAGGTCATGCTGACCACCGCCATCGAGCCTGCGGTAAAGCGCCAGGTGGGGCCGTTCGAGATCATCGCCTACGACATTCCCGAAGGCTGCGCCGCCGCGTATTACCCCGAGTGCAACCCGCTGCTGCCGCTGTGGCACCACGCCGAACGCAGCAAGGTGCCGGCCGCCAAGTCAGTGCCGGTGCGGCTCAGCCTGCCCCACTCGTCAGTCTGAGTCTGCCCCCGGCGGTCGCCCGACGTTGCGCAACGCAAGGATCTGATCCCCAGCCATTTGACGTTCCCGGTAGTGGGTATCGGCGCGTCGGCAGGCGAGGAGGCCAATAGCGTTATTCATACGGGATCACCGAAAGTTTGCCATTGCGTTCAAGAATGGCGAACTTGATCTGGCTGATCTCGACGATGCCTTGGGCGGAACGTGCGGCTTCCAGAATATCGCCCTCGTCCAGGCGGGCTCGTTTGAGGCGTTCGTGCAGCAGTTGACCCTGTTCGACCACGATGGTCGGCCCGCCATCAAGCACCCGCGAGAACCAGCGCGAACGTTGCTTGAGCAGGGACAACCCGATGTCGATGGTGATTAACGTGGCGATGACGAGCAGCGCATTGGTCAGCGAAAAATCATCGCCCAACAATGCCTGCTGGGTGGCCTCGCCGATGACCATCAGCAGCACCAGATCAAAGGTGGTGAGTTCGGCCAGCGAGCGCCTGCCGGCGATCTTGAAAAGCACCATCAACACCAGGTAAATCGCGGCTGCGCGCAGCACCGAGTCCATGATGCCCCCTACGGGTAAATGAATTGGGAGAGTTGCACCGACGCGCCGCTGGCTGACGTTACCCGTGTGGCAAAACGGCCCACGCCATCACTGCGCAGGGTCACATGCAGGGCAGCCCGCCCGTCGGTGTCGCTGAGCAGCCACAGCCTGACGCCCTCGCCCGCCGTGCTGGCCTTGAGCGGCTGGGGTTGCAGCATTTCAACGTTAAAGCCTTGCAACAACTGGCCATTGATCGCCACTTCAATCGGCTCACCGGGTTTGCCCTGCAAATGAATGATCAACGCATCGGAGGCGCCATTGCGCATGAAGCGCTGGTATTCGACCCGCAGTTGCCCGTCGGCACTGTGCCGTTCAGCATTGCTCAAGGGGCCTCTGGAAAACAGGCCGGCCAGGGTCAGGCCGATCAACAGCACCAGCGTGTACCAGCCGACACGCTCGAAGCGCCAGACCCTGCGTTGCAGCGCCATGTCTTCGTCGACCGGGTAGTGGCGGCTGTGCAAGTCGCTGTGATCGGACTGCGCCATGAGGTCAGCCCTTGCTGTGTTCCGCCGAGGACGGCGCCTTGGCCACTCCGCGCGGGCCGGACACGCCCCAGATGGCAGCGCCGACGAATGGCAACAGCAGCACCAGCGCCGTCCAGCCGGCTTTGCTGCCTGAGGCATTGTCGCTGCGCCAGACGCTGTTGATCACCCACAGATCGAGCAACAGTGCGATGACGGCGAGGAAAATCCACAGGTAAGTGATTTGCATGATGCACCTCCTTCAGGTCATGTCCATTTAGGTTCTGAAGAAACTGCGGGGGTTCATTTTTTTCGGTTTGAAGGTGACTGAACGATCAGGCCGCTTGCCTGACGGGCACAGGCAAGCGGCTTGCAGCGTTAACTCAAGACAACATCGCGCATCGGCGGAATATAGCCGTAGTCATAGGCTTCGCGCACAAACGAGCGGTCGCCGTGCAACTCGATCCTGACCGTGGGCGCTTCGGTGCCGCCGATGCGGAAGTCGCCGTTCTCGGTGGGGACGCTGTCGATGAATGACGTCACCAGACCGTTGGGCATCACGCAATGCGAGTAGGTCTGGAAAGGCTGCGCGGGGGGATTGCCCAGCACCAGCCCGGAGGCGTTCATCGGGCGGTACGGGCCGAACAGGTGTTCGCTGACGAAGCCGTACACGCCATCCGGGCCGGTGACGCCGTCGGCGTAGGTGAACGTGTGGCTGATGGTGAATAGATAATATTTGTTGTCCTGGAATACGTAATGCGGGCGTTCAGTCTGGTCGTTGACGCCAACCGCCGTCACCAGAGGCGGCAGTATGTCCCACTCTTCGCCCGTCAGGTCCTTGGCCACGGCGATGCCGATACAGCCCACTTGATAGCGCGCGCCGCCGACTTCTTCATGCCCCGGCGGCACCAGGCCCATTTCGTCAGGGCCGACCGTATGGGTGCCGCGCTCGCCGGCTACATTGCCTTCGAACACCATATATAACTTGCCATCCTGTGGATCGATAAACGGGCTCGGGTCACGAAAGTTCCACGTCGCGTTTTGTGCTTCGGTTTGATAATAAGTGCCGTCTGCCGCAAATAAAAACTTCACCTTATTGAAATTGACAAGTTGCACGCCTTCTTCACTTGTCACGATCTGGCCTTTTACCTTGGCAATGGTCGCACCGGGCGTCACGCAGGTGTAATACAGGTCGATATCACCGTTGTTATTTAACAGAATCGGCGTGCCTGCCCATTCCCGCGTGGTGGGCGATACACCTTCGGCCATCACGCGGCCGCCGAAAATCCAGTCCTTGCCGGTGCGTGAGTACCAGTAGCAGATACGCGCATGGCCATGCCGGTCCTCCCAGTCGCGTTTGATGTCATAACGCCCGTTGGCATCGATAAACTGCGGGTCGTGGGGGCGGCGGTCGGCGGTGAGCGTGAAGATCACCGACCAGCCATCGACGGAAACCACCGTGCCGTCGAGGTCGCGCAGGGGCATGGTGTCCCAGATAAACACCGTGTCACTCATGACGGGGAAGTCAGGCCGTACTAACGGTTGCGTGGTAGTCGGGTCATTTTCATTGACTTTCAGCGCATCAGCCCGGGTCCAGCGTGTGGGTGTGTGATTCGCAGGTTTCATGTTGATGTCCTTTTACTGACGCTCAAGTGACAAGCGGTATTTAAATTAAAGGTGCACGTTACCGTCGAATGATTAATGGCATTCAGTCAAACAGCGTTAATAGTGCGAAACAAGGTTTAACATGGAACTTGCAACCGGCATTATGAAAAATTATTTAAGGAGTCAAAGGCCACTATCTAATACATGGCAAGTTGCTGGCCTTGAGCAACCACTGACAACGGAATCAATTAAAACTGTTATATAACCAACCCTGGCGGTATTGAGAGAGTGCTGCCAAAACTCAACGCCCCACGGGCGATTTGGCTACAATCCCACAGGTTTTTTTCACGGTACCGCCCCATGGATATTTCATTGTTTCGCGGGCGCTTCACGCGCTTGAACAAACGCCTGCGCCAGCAAGCGCAGAATCATCCCGAGACGTGGTCGCAAATGCTGGTGTTGAGCGCAATCGACCACCTGAACGGCATGGCCACGCCCTCGAAAATCGCCGACGCGGAAAATATACGCTCGTCCAACCTCGCCGCTCTGCTGAAGGAGCTGGAAGCACGGAACCTGATTACCCGCACACCCGACACCGAGGACCGCAGACGCAGCTGGATCGGCCTGTCGGCACAAGGCCGCGAGGCGCTGCAGGCCAGCCGTGCACGCCGCGACGAATGGCTGGCTGAGGCGGTGCAAGCCTGCCTGAGCGCCAGTGAACGCGAGCAACTGGAAGCTGCTGGGCTGCTGATGGAGAAACTCAGCCGTTACAGTGGCGCCGAGCAGTCCTGAATTAACCGCTGAGCCATCACGCTCGCCCCCGTGCAGGTGCGCTCGAACTGCAACGGCGTCACGGTGATGTGCCCGGCCAGATGCTCGGCCGTTTCGGTGCCCGGCGCATCGGACCGGGCATGCCGTTGCAGTTGCAGCCAGTGGTATTCCAGGCCGCGCGGGTCATGGGCCGAGCGCACGCTCAAGCCTTGCAGGCGGCCGCTGCCCTGACGGGTTATTGTCAGCGGCAGCACCGCCTCGGGCGCGCAGCCGGGGAAATTCACATTCAGGCACACCTCGCGCGGCCATTCGATCGCCAGCAATTGCGCAATCACCCGCGGCCCATGATGCAGCGCATTGTCCCAAGGCACCGCGCTGCGGTCGGTAAAGCCCTGGCTCAAGGCAATGGAAGGGATGCCGAACAACAGGCCTGTCATCGCCGCGCCAACGGTGCCGGAGAACACGGTTTCGGTGCCCAGGTTGGCCCCTCGATTGACGCCTGACAGGATCAGGTCCGGCTTGTCATGGCTGAGCAGATGCCCCAGCGCCACCGCAATGCAGTCCCCCGGCGTGCCGGTGACAGCGAACCGGCGCACGCCGTGGGAACTCATGCGCAGCGGTGCGTGCAGGCTCACGGAGTGGGAGGTGCCGCTCTGGTCGAGCAACGGCGCGACCACCCAGACTTCATCGGCCAGTTGCCGGGCGATACGCTCCAGCACCTTGAGGCCGGGGGCATCGATGCCGTCGTCATTGGTAAGAAGAATCCGCTGCAATCGTTGATGTTCTTTCGCCATGCCCGTGCCCCGTCGATGCTGCGCGGACGCTCGGATGAACGCCGTCGACGGTATATTTACCTATATTTAAATAGTTATCCACCAATAGATAGATCGCCGGCGCTACAGCACAAACTCCGCCCTGATCAGGGTGCCGCCCCCCTCGCGATGGCTGGCGGTGATCGAGCCGCCATGGGCCTGGCAGATCGCGCGGGCAATGGACAGGCCCAGCCCACTGCCGCCCGAGTAACGCGCACGGGAGCGCTCGGCACGCCAGAAGCGGTCAAACACGCTGTCCAGGTGCTCGGCTTCGATGCCGGGCCCTCGGTCAGCGATCTCGATTACGATGCTTGCCTGGACCTGCCGCGCGGTGATGGTCAACGCGCCGCCACCGGCCGCATAGCGCAGCAGGTTGTCGATGAGGATATTGAGCACCTGGCCGAGACGGTCGCGGTCGGCGTTGATCGTCAGCGTTCGGGCAATGCTGACGTGGGTCTCGATGGCGGCCTCGTCCAGTTGCGGCTGAAACCACGCCAGGCGTTCGCTCACCAGCGCCGCCAGGGAGAAATCGCTGCGCTCGAGCACCAGCCGCCCTGCCCTGGCCATCGACAACAGGTGCAGGTCGTCCACCAGTTTGCGCAACTGGTCGAGCTGGCGCTTGACCATGCTCAATTGCACCGCATCGCTGGGGAACACCTCATCGAGCATGCCCTGGACCCGCCCCATGGCTGCGTTCAACGGGGTGCGCAGCTCGTGAGCGATCACCGCGCTGGACTCGCGCACATCGCGCTCGTAGCGCTGCAGCTGGGTGGTCATGCTGTTGAAGTCGCCGATCAGGCGGCGCAGTTCGTCCGGTGTGTGCGGCTGGATCGGCAGGCGTGTCAGGAAATCCCCCCCGGCGACCCGTCGCGCGCCCTGGGCAATCGCCGAGAACTGGCTGGACAGGGGCCGCGAAAACCACAAGCCAACGAGAATAATCAGCGGAATGGTCGCCAGCACCAGGCCGGCGAGGATCAGCCAGTCGCGATTGGCGATGTCCGGCTGGAAGAATTCCACCGGGTAATATTCGGCCACCAGTTGACGCAGGCGCACCTCGTTGAGTTGCGGCTCGGCGCGCAGTTGCAGCAATTCCTCGCGCGCATCGGGCGGCAGGTGCTGGAGGAAATACCAGTCCGACACCCAGAAGTTGATCCACATGCACAGCGCGATCACCACCACTGCGCCAATCGCCAGCAGGCTCATGCGCATGCCCACCCAGCGCCACAGGGGTTTGTCGTTGACGCGAGAAGTGTCAGTCATGTCGATTACCGGAACCGATAGCCAATGGAGCGCACCGTCACCAGCACGCCGGCGATGCCGTGGGTTTCCAGTTTGCGCCGCAGGTTGTGCACGTGGGCATCGACCACGCGGGCCAGCGCCTCGCTGTCGGGCAGGCAGATTTCCAGCAGTTCGTCGCGGGTGAAGGCCTTGGACGGGGTCTTGAGCAGGGTCGCCAGCAATTTGAATTCGGTGGGCGTCAGGTCCAGCCACTGTGGCGGCGCGTCACGCTGTTCAATCGCGGCGGTGAAGGCGTCGAGGTCCACCCGCAGGTTCTGGTGACGCAACACCTGCTCCACCGGCTGGCTGGCGCCGGTGCGACGCAGCACCGCATGCACCCGCGCCACCACCTCGCGCGGGCTGTAGGGCTTGACCACATAGTCGTCGGCGCCATAACGCAGGGCGCCGAGTTTTTCCGGCTCGTCGCCCATGGCCGTGACCATGATCACCGCTGTGTCGCTGCTGCGGCGCACGGCGGACAACACTTCGGTGCCACTGAGCTGCGGCAGCATCACGTCGAGCAGGATCAGGTCCGGTTGCCAGCTTTTGTGCAGGTCGAGCGCGCGCCGGCCATCTTCGGCCAGGGCCACCTCAAAGCCGTCACGGCGCAGGTAGGCTTCGAGAATATTGGCGCTGTCGGCGTCGTCTTCGACAATGAGGATACGTTTTCCTGACACAAAGAAGCCTCTTGATGAAACCTTGATAATTCACGAACGGTTTATTGAAAGTCCGCTGTCAGTATCGCCCTACCCCGACTTTCGCGAACCGATGCTATGCCGACCACCGCACCGCTGTCCAAGCCTATCAAGCTGCCTGAACGCCTCTGTGCGGTTTTGCTGCTGAGCGGCGCGCTGACCGCTTGTTCACTGGCGCCTGCCTACCAGACGCCAGCGCTGCCGGTGCCGGGCAGTTGGACCGACGCACCGGTAACCGCCCTGACGCCCACCACGCAAAACCCCGTGGAGCCACTGTCCGGCGAAGAAACACAACTGCTGGCCGGGCTGGATAGCTCGGCGCAGTTGCCCCATTTGGTTGAGCAGGCGCTGGCCTACAACCGCGACCTGCGCCTGGCGATGTTGCGCGTCGAGCAGGCCCGCGCCGAGTACGGCGGGTCCCGTGCAGAGCGCCTGCCCACCGTCGGCCTGGGGCTGCAACGCAACCGCCAGCACCTGCATGACGAAGCCGCCGACGAGCGCTACGGGCAGGACATCGCGGTGGCATCCGTGGGCATTTCGGACTTCGAACTGGACTTTTTCGGCCGTGTCCGCAGCCTCTCCGACGCGGCCCGGCATGATTACCTGGCCACGCGCTACGGCGCTCTGGCCGCGCGCAAGGCGTTGATCGTCGAGGTGGCGCGCCTGTATTTGCAGGCGCGCTTGCAGGCCGGCATCCAGCTCGACACCCAGTCCATCCTCGACCACCACAACCAACTGTTGCACCTGTTCGACGGTCAGCAACGGGCGGGGCTGGTGGCCCAGGACACGGTCGACACGCAGCGCCTGCGGGTGCGCCGCGCCGCCCTGCAAGCGCAGGATGCACGCGCCGGGCATGAACGCGCCGTGCAGGCACTGTCGTGGGTCAGCGGCTATCAGGTTGCACCGTCAACGCCAGCGACCCTCGGTCCCTCGGTGGACCTGAGCACCCCGCCGTGGCTGGTCGACCTGCCCTCGCAACGGCTGTTGCAGCGCTCCGATGTGCGCCAGTGCGAAGAGGCGCTGCGTGCCGCCAATGCCAACATCGGTGCCGCCCGTGCGGCGTTTTTTCCCTCGATCACCTTGAGCACCGGCGCCGGCATCGCCAGCCCGCACTTGAGCAGCCTGTTCGCCTCCGGCAGCGGCGCCTGGCTGTTCACGCCGCAACTGAACCTGCCGCTGTTCGACGGCGGGCGCAATCAGGCCAATCTTGACCTGGCCCACGTACGCCAACAGGCAGCCGTCGCCCAGTACGAAAAGACCGTGCAGGACGCCTTTCGCGACATCGCCGACCTGCTGAGCCAGCGCCGGCAAGCCCTGGCCGCTGCCGCCACGCAGGTCGAGGTGGCGGCCTTGACCGCAGCGCAGGTCAGGCGCGTCGAGCAGCAGATTGCCGTCGGTGCGGCAGCGCAAATGGAGCAGCCGGTTGCCGCGATTCGGCTCGCCGAGTCCACCCTCCAGCTGCGCAACGCCGCGTACCCCGTGTTGTTCAATCGCCTGGCGCTGTATCGCGCGCTGTCGGGCGCACCGTTGGCCTCCTTTGCAGACAGGGTTTCACCATGAACGCGACCACCTCCCCGCTTCGCCGCTGGGCCCATTATCTGCTGCTTGGCCTGACCTGCCTGGGTGTGGCGGCCTGTTCGCGCGAAGAGCCGCTGCCGGAGCCGGCCGTGAGGTCGGTGAAAGTCACCCGCGTGCACGCCGCGGACGCCGAGGGCCTGCCGTTGACCGGCGTGGTGCGCCAGCGTCAGCGTGCCGAACTGGCCTTTGAAGGCGCGGGACGCCTGGTCGCGTTGAATGTCGACGTGGGCGACCTGGTGAAACAGGGCCAGGTGCTTGCGAGCCTGGACAGCGCGGTGGTGCAACTGCGCCTGAAGCAGGCGCAGGCCACGCTGTTTGCCAGCGTCGCGCAGACCGGCGAGCGCAAGCGCAACCGGCTGCGCCAACAACAGCTGTTTGCCCAGGGCAGCGTCGCCGCCAGCGCCGTGGAGCAAGCCGAAACGGCCTGGCAAGCGGCTGTCGCGCAACAGGCGGCGGATGAAACGGCGCTGGACCTGGTGCGCCGCGATCAGCGCCAGGGTCAGCTCATTGCGCCGTTCAACGGACGCATCGTGGCGCGCACGGCGCAGCTGTACAGCGAGCTGTCGCCGGGCCAGGCGGTGATGGAACTGGAGGCCACCGACGCGGCGCAGGTCATCGTGCCCATCCCGGTGGAACAGGCCATCGGCCTCAAACCGGGAGACCGCGCCGTCGCCACCGACCCGAGCGCGCCCGGCTCCAGCCTGCCGCTGGTGCTGGAAGGCCTGTCGATGCGCGCGCAGAACGGCGTGCTGCAAAGCGCACGCTTTCGCCTGCTCGCCAACGATCTTGCGCTGCCCAGTGGCGTGAACCTCACGGTAAATCTGGTGAGTGGCGCCCCGCTGCCGCTGTCGATTCCGACTCAGGCGCTGCGCGTCGGCGCCGACCCCAGGCAGGTGCAGGTATTCGTGTATGACCCGGCCTTGGGCAAGGTCACGCTGCGCGACATCCGCATCGGCCTGATCGACCAGGGCCGCGTCGCCATCGACGCGGGCCTGGCGGAAGGCGAACAGGTGGTGACCACCGGCGTTGCGTTTCTCGACGACGGTCAGCCCGTCAACCTGCTGCAATCGTCCAGCCGCTTGAGTGTCACCCAATGAGCAACCTGACTCTGCATGCCTTGAATGCCAGCCGCCTGACGTTATTCAGCGCCCTGCTGATTCTGCTGGCGGGCGTGGCCACCTTCCTGGGTTTCCCGACCCAGGAAGAACCGTCGGTCACCGTCCGCGATGCGCTGGTGAGCATCCAGTTCCCGGGGCTGCCCAGCGAGCGCGTGGAAGAACTGCTGGCGCGGCCCACCGAAGAAAAACTGCGCGAGTTGCCGCAGATCAAAACCATCGCCACCACAATCCACCCCGGCAGCGTGGTCATTCAGGTGACCGCCCGCGACGACATCAAGGACCTCGGCGTGCTGTGGCAACAGGTGCGCAACAAGGCGACCGAGGCCGGTGCAAGCTTTCCGCCGGGCACCCAGGGGCCGTTTGTGGATGACAATTTCGGTCGGGTCGCCGTGGCTTCCATTGCCGTCACCGCGCCTGGCTACAGCATGAGCGAGATGCGCGGGCCGCTCAAACGCCTGCGCGACCAGTTGGGCGGGCTGCCCGGCATCGGCCAGGTGACGTTGCACGGCGTGCAGGAACAGCAGCTGTCCATCGACTTCAACCCGCAGCGCCTGGCGGGGCTGGGCCTGTCGCCGCAGCAGCTGTTCCAGCAGTTGCAGCAACAGAACGTGCTGGCGCCCGGCGGCATCGCCGAGATCGGCGGGCAGAGCACGACCCTCACCGTCACCGGCGAACTGCTCGGCGTGGAGCAACTGCGCCAGTTGCCGATCCAGTTGCCGGGCGTCGCCGGCGGTGCGCAGTCAGTCGCGCTCGGCGCCATCGCGCAGGTGTCGGTGATGGCCGCCGACCCGCCGCAGACCGCCGCGATCTATCAAGGCGAGGACGCGGTGGTGCTGGCCGTGTCCATGGCGGCCGGGCAGAACATCCAGCAGTTCGGCGCCGCGCTGCGCAGCCGTCTGGCGCAGTTGGAACCGCAATTGCCGCTGGGGTTTGCCACCCACGTGGTGACGTTCCAGGCGGATGTGGTCGATCAGCAGATGAGCAAGATGAAGCACGTGATGATCGAGACGGTGGTCATCGTGATGGCGGTGGTGATGCTGTTTCTCGGCTGGCGCACCGGGCTGGTGGTGGGCGCCATCGTGCCGTTGACCATTCTCGGCACCTTGATTGCCATGCGCATGCTCGGCGTCGAACTGCAGACCGTGTCGATTGCGGCGATCATCCTCGCCCTCGGTTTGCTGGTGGACAACGGCATCGTGATCGCGGAGGACATCGAACGCCGCCTGCATGCCGGCGAGGCGCGGCGCCAGGCCTGCGTGGAGGCCGGACGCACCCTGGCGATTCCGTTGCTGACCTCGTCGCTGGTGATCGTGCTGGCGTTCTCGCCGTTCTTTCTGGGCCAGACCAGCACCAACGAATACCTGCGCTCGCTGGCCATCGTGCTGGCGCTGACGCTGCTCGGCTCGTGGCTGCTGAGCATCACGGTGACGCCGTTGCTGTGCCTGTATTTCACCAGGGTCGCGCCCAGCGAGGCGGCGGACGAGGGTTACGACAGCGGCTTTTACCGTGGCTATCGCGCGGTGATCAGCCGCGTGTTGCAGCACAAGCTGCTGTTCCTGATGGCGATGCTGGTGCTGCTGGCCGCCGCCGTGTTCGAGCTGATGCGCGTGCCCTATGACTTTTTGCCGCAGTCGGACCGCTTGCAGTTCCAGGTGCCGATCACCCTGGAGCCGGGCAGCGGTTCGCGCAAGACCCTGCAAAGCGTGCGCGAGATCAGCCTGTGGCTGAGCAAGGAGCCGGCGGTGGTCGACAGCATCGGCTACGTCGGCGACGGCGGGCCGCGCATCGTGCTGGGCCTCAACCCACCGCTGCCGGCACCGGAAACCGCGTACTTCACCGTCAGCGTCAAGGCCGGCAGCGACATCGATGCGGTGATCGCCAACGTGCGCCGCTACCTGCTCAAGCAACACCCGGAACTGCGCGCCGAGCCCAAGCGGTTTTCCCTGGGCACCACCGAGGCCGGCGTGGCGATCTATCGCATCATCGGCCCGGATGAAAACGTATTGCGCACCCTCGCTGCGCAGATCGAAGCCGCCCTGCTGCAGGTGCCGGGCACGCTGGATGTGCGCGACGACTGGAGCACGCGGCTCACGCGCTACACCGTTGAGGTCGATCAGCCCGGCGCACGCCGCGCCGGCGTGGACACCCAGGCCATCGCCCAGGCCCTGCAACTGCATTTTGGCAGCCTTCAGGTTTCGTCCCTGCAGGACGGTGAAACCCGCGTGCCGCTGGTGGTGCGCGAGCCAGCGTCGGTGAACGGGACCGCGCCCGACCTGCGCGGGATTCTGGTGTATCCGGCCGACGGCTCGACGCCCGTGCCGCTGACGGCGATTGCACAGATTCGGGCGTCCAGCGAGCCGTCGACCCTGGTGCGCCGCAATCAGGAGCGGGCAATCACCGTGGTCGGGCAAAACCCGGGGTTGACGGCCACCTCCATCGTCGAACGGCTCGCGCCACAAGTGGCCGCCCTGCGCCTGCCGCCCGGCTACCGGATTGAGCTGGGCGGCGAGATCGAAGATTCGGCGGAGGCCAACCAGGCGCTCCTGCAATACCTGCCCCACGCGCTGGTGGCCATGCTGTTGCTGTTCGTCTGGCAATTCAATTCGCTGCGCAAGGTGCTGATCGTGGTCTCGGCGATCCCTTTCGTGTTGATTGGCGTGGCGGCCGCGCTGCTGATCACCGGCTACCCGTTCGGCTTCATGGCCACGTTCGGTCTGCTGTCACTGGCGGGAATTATCGTGAACAACGCGGTGCTGCTGCTCGAGCGCATCGAAGCGGAACTGCATGACGGCCTGGCGGTGCACGACGCGGTGGTGAATGCCGCCGTCAAACGCCTGCGCCCCATCGTCATGACCAAACTGACCTGCATCATCGGGCTGGTCCCGCTGATGCTGTTTGCCGGGCCGCTATGGGAAGGCATGGCGATCACCCTGATGGGCGGTCTGGCGCTTGGCACCCTGGTCACGCTGGGACTGATCCCGGTGCTTTACGTAGTGCTGTTCACGCAGCGCAGGATTCCACACACAGAGGCGACAACACGATGAACGTTCTGCTCAAGGCAACGCGCGGTATCCAGCAATTATCCAAAGGGGCCGTGCTGCTCGGCGCGCTGTCGGTGAGTCTCGGCGCCCACGCCTCCACCCCCCACACCGGCACGTTCGTGCACCCGGGCCTGCTGCAGACGCAGCAGGACTTCACGCGTATCCGCGAAAAAATCGTCAACCATAATCATCCCTGGCTGGAGGGCTGGCGGAAGCTGATCGACAACAAGCACGCGTCACTGACCTGGCAAGCCAACCCGGTGCCGGTGGTTTATCGCACGGCGAACGGGCCGAACAATTACAACAAGCTGTTCAACGACGCCGCCGCAGCCTATGCCCTGGCCCTGCGCTGGCAGATCTCGGGCGATGCGGCGTATGCCGACAAGGCGGTGAATATCCTCGACCAGTGGGCCTCCACGCTCACCAGCATCCAGGGCGAAAACGGCAGGTCCCTGGCGGCAGGCTTGTATGGTTACCAGTTGGCCAATGCCGGGGAAATCCTGCGCGGCTACCCGAAGTGGAAAGCTGAGGACTTTCATCGATTTCAAAACATGATGCTCACGGTGTTCTACCCCATCAACCATGACTTTCTGGTGCATCAGGACGGCATGCTGCCGGATCACCACTGGGCCAACTGGGACCTGGCGAACATGAACTCGATCCTGGCCATCGGCGTGCTGACTGATCGGCGTGATCTCTATAACGAAGCCATCGACTACTTCAAGCACGGGGCCGGCAATGGTGCCATCGAACACGCGGTGTGGAAGCTCTACCCCGAGGGCCTGGGCCAGGTCCAGGAAAGCGGCCGCGACCAGGCCCACACCATGCTCGACATTGCCCTGCTCGGCAGCTTCTGCCAGATGGCCTGGAGCCAGGGCGATGACCTGTTCGGCTACCAGAACAACCGCGTGCTGCAAGGCGCCGAATATGTGGCCAAGTACAACCTGAACCATGAAGTGCCGTTCACCACGTTTATCAACAGCGCGTTCAAACAGAAGGTGATCTCGCCCGACAAGCGTGGCGAGGTCCGTCCGATCTGGGAATTGCTCTACAACCACTACGTGGTGCTCAAGGGCCTCAATGCGCCGTATGTAAAAGCGTTCGCGCAGAAGGTCCAGCCCGAAGGCGGTGGCGGCGATTACGGCCCCAACAGCGGCGGTTACGATCAGTTGGGGTATGGGACCTTGCTGTATTCGCTGGGGGAGTATGGTGTGACCAGGGCTGAACTGGTGCCGTGAGGCAGGCGTTGTGGCAATCGAGCTTGTTGTAGGAGCAGTTTTTCTTGGCAAACGGGCTTGTTGTGGCGAGCGGGCTTGCCACAACACGCTTTTTAGCCACAGCGCCGGCTTGGCCGCAACTGAACAACAGCTGAAGAACAGCGCAATCGGTTTCAAACCATTTGATAAATCCCCCCGGGTATTTGGATGATGGCCGGCCTGCGGTAGGCCACTCAGGAACATGCCGATGATGCGTCGAAATTCTTTTGTGCTCTGCCTGTGTTTGCTGGCGGTGCCGCTGTGCCACGCCGCTGCGACGCCTCAGGGTTTTGCCCAGGGCGTCAGCGGCGGCGGACAGGCTGTCGCCGTGCACCCCGCCACCCCGGCCGAGTTGAAAGCCGCCCTGTGCGACCGCTTCGATGCACGCGGCAACTGCACTGACACCACGCCGCGCGTGATCGCCCTGGACCATACATTCGACTTTCGCGGCGCCGTGGTGACCGACGGCAGCGCCCGGGTGACCGAGGCCGGTTGCATGGCCAACGCCTGCCCCAAGGGCGGTGGCCAGTGGGCCATCGACGGCGCCAACCATTTTTGCCAGTCCAAACCGCCGGCCACGGTAAGCTATGACAAGGCCGGCCTGCAGCGCCTGAAGGTCGGCTCGAACAAGACGCTGCTGGGTGTGGGCGCCCATGCCGGGATCCAGGGCATGGGCTTGTTGATCGGCGGCGGCGCGCGCAATGTCATCGTGCGTAACCTCACGCTCTCGGACATTAACCCCCGCGTGGTCTGGGGCGGCGATGCGCTGACCCTGGACGATGCCGACGGCGTGTGGATCGACCACAACACCTTCGCGCGAATCGGCCGGCAGATGATCGTGAGCGGCTGGGGCAGCGCCACCCACGTGACGATTTCCAACAATGAATTCGATGGTCGCACGCCCTATTCAGCGACCTGTGACGGTCACCACTACTGGGTCTGGCTGTTTCTTGGCCACCACGACACCCTGACGCTGGTGGGCAACTACGTGCACGACACCTCGGGCCGTGCGCCTCACGCCGGCGGAATGGGCGACGCCGAGGTGCATGCACAACTGGTCAACAATGTGTTCGTCCACTTGACGTACCAGGGCGCGATCATGTCGCGCACCGACAGCGCCCATCTGCTGGTGGAAGGCAATGTCTTCGACGACGTGTCGCACCCGCTGTTCAACGATACGCGCCAGCCCGGCACCGCCTTCGCCCTCTTCGCCCCCGCCGCCGATAACGCGTGCCAGGCAGCCATCGGCAGGCTCTGTGTGCCGAACCAGCAGCATCAGAGTGGCGACGATTATCGCCCGCAGGACGCGGCGGCACTGCAAGCGTTCAGTCAATACCGCCAGTACCTCGTGGCACCGCAGCCGCCCGACAGGGTACGCCTGCAGGTGCCCCGTGATGCCGGTGCGGGCCATATGAACCTGGAGAAAGGCTGATGCGACGTCTCATGCTGATCGTGCTGTGCACCCTGGCGGCCCAGGCCCACGCCGCCGGTTTCGGCTTTACCCGCAGTGACGCGCGCATCGTGGTCGACACCGGCGCCAACCTGGTTTTCAGCGTGGACACGCGCAACGGCGATCTGGTCTCGATGCGCTATCGCGGCAACGAACTGCAGACCACCGAACCCAAGGCTTCGCAGATAGCTTCGGGCCTTGGCAGCGCACAGGTGGAGGCACGCACCGTGGGCGATGTGATTGTGATCAGCGCACGGTCGGGTGAGCTGATCCACTACTACCTCGCCAACAAAGGCCGCGCGGCGATCTACATGGCGACCTACGCGCCGACCCTGCTGCCGGTGGGCGAGCTGCGCTTTGTGGCGCGGCTGAATGTCAGCAAGCTACCCAAGGCCCAGCGTGGCACCGACTCCAATGTCGGCACGGCCATCGAAGGCAAGGACGTGTTTTTGCTGGCCGATGGGCGCACCAGTTCCAAGTTCTACTCGGCGCAACCCATGATCGATGACCCCCTGCACGGCGTCAAAGGCCCGGGGGTGGCGGTGTACATGCTGATGGGCAACCGCGAGCTGAGCGCGGGTGGCCCGTTCTTCAAGGACATTGCCACGCAGAAAACCCCGGTCACCCACGAGCTGTACAACTACATGTTCTCCAACCACACCCAGACCGAGCGCTTTCGCGGCGGCCTGCACGGCGTCTACGGCCTGCTGTTCACCGACGGTGACGCGCCCGGCGCAGCGTTGACCGACCTGGGGTTCGTCGACAATCATCTCGGGCTTGCCGGCTTTGTGGGCAGCGCAGAACGCGGTGCCGTCGCCGGCCAGGTTGGCGGCGTGGCCCATGGACTGCCGGCGGTGGTGGGCCTGAGCAATGCCAACGCCCAATACTGGGCGCGGGCCGACGGCAGCGGGCGGTTTCAGTTGACGGGGGTTCGACCGGGGCATTACCGCATGACGCTGTATCAGGGCGAACTTGAGGTGGCGCAGAGCTGGGTGGATATCAGCGCAGGCGCTACCAGCCAGGCGAGCGTGCAGGCGCATCCGCTGGCGGGCGAGGTGAAATGGCAGATCGGCCTACCCGATGGCACACCGACCGGGTTTCTCAATGCGCATCTGCTGGCCTCCGCGCACCCCAGTGATGCACGCATGAAGCCATGGGAGCCGGTCACCTACCGCGTCGGCACCGACAGGCCCGACGCCTTCCCCGCTGCGCAGTGGCGAGACGTCAACAGCCCCACGCGCATCCAGTTCGTGCTGGCCGCCAATGAGCTGCGCGCCTGCCGCCTGCGCCTGTTCATCTCGTTGGCTCAAGCCGGTGGGCGCCCGACGGTGAGCGTGAATCAGCAGTGGACGGCGCCGGTGCCGCAGGCGTCCAACCAGCCCGACAGCCGTGGCATCACCCGCGGGACTTATAGAGGCAACAATACGGTGTTCGAAGTCAGTGTTCCGGCCACGGCACTGCGTGTGGGGGTAAATACCCTGGAGGTTGGCGTTGCATCGGGCAAAACCGGCCAGGGTTTTCTGAGCCCAGGCGTTGTGTTCGACAGCGTGCAGTGGGTGCAGGAGTGAGATTTTGTGAATGCCGAAACAATTGGATATCTAATTATCATTGACTAACTCGACGCTTTGAAAATCAAAAACAGTCTTTTACAAGAACTTAAAGTTCCCAACAACTATGTCGATATTAATTCCATGAGCGAATGCGCACACACCTGAGGAATTAATAATGCTTTTGCGAAAACTAAATCTCGCACCGCGATCTGCTGTTTGTTTCGGTTTTTTCTGCCTGATCATTATTGCGATGGGATTGCTCGCCCTCAGGCAGGCCGGACTGCTGAGAACAGCAGAAAAGTATGTCGAAACCAACGTATTGCCCAGCGTCCAACTACTGGGCCAGTTGGACCGGGAGTTCGTAACCATTCGAGGCAACAACGCCAGGGTGCGCAACCCCATCGAGCCCCAGGAGCGCCGTACCAAGGCGGTCAGCGATATCCAGCAATCGCGGCAGTTGATCGATCAATATGCGCAGTCCTTGAAAAACCTTATTGTCACGCCGCGAGGCCAGGAAGCGTTTGCACATTTACGCGAAGTACAAGCCGACTATTTCAAGACTCAAGACAATTACCTTGCCCTGGTGAGCGCACAACAACTGGAAGGTGCAGTCGCCATATCAAACGGGCCAATGAAATTAGCGGCGGATAATGTAGAAACTGCATTAAAGGCGCTTATCAGCGTTAACCAGGACAAAGCAAAAAAAGCCGGAC
Source organism: Pseudomonas trivialis (assembly GCF_001439805.1). Lineage (GTDB taxonomy): Bacteria > Pseudomonadota > Gammaproteobacteria > Pseudomonadales > Pseudomonadaceae > Aquipseudomonas > Aquipseudomonas trivialis. The sequence goes on from NZ_JYLK01000014.1 coordinate 162,385, forward strand.
AGGATGCCGATGACGTTTATGCGCAAACACTGATGATCGTCGGCGTGTTCCTGCTCCTGTCGATAACCGCCTCATTACTGCTGGCCTGGCTTTACACCCGCAGTCTCACGGTGCCGATCAATCAATCCCTGCTGATGGCCCAACGCATCGCCGCCAATGACTTGAGCCAGCGTATTGAGGTGGAAGGTTCCGATGAAGCGGCGCAACTGTCAAAAGCCATCGCCACCATGCAGTCCAATCTGCGTGACGCACTGGCGCTGATCGGCGACTCCTCCACGCAACTGGCGGCCACTTCCGAAGAAATGCACGCCGTGACCGAGGGCGCGTCGCGCACCATCCAGCGGCAGAACCATGAAATCGAAATGGCGGCCACCGCCGTCACCGAAATGACCGCCGCCGTGGAGGAAGTCGCAGGCAATGCGGCCACCACCTCCGAGCTGACCGCGCAATCCAGCTCGGCTGCCATCGCGGGGCGCAATCAGGTGAACGACACCGTCGCGGCCATCAACCTGATGGTCGCCAACGTGCAGTCCACCTCCGGTGAAGTGCAAGTGCTGGCGACCATGGCCAATGACATCAGCAAGGTGCTGGACGTGATCCGGGCGATTGCCGAGCAAACCAACTTGCTGGCCTTGAACGCCGCCATTGAAGCCGCGCGCGCCGGTGAAGCCGGTCGTGGCTTCGCGGTGGTGGCCGATGAAGTGAGAGCCCTGGCCCATCGCACGCAGAAATCCACCCAGGAAATCGAGCAGATGGTCAGCTCGATCCAGACGGGCACAGGCAATGCGGTGTCGTCGATGAACCAGACCAGCGTTCAAGCCAGCCAGACCCTGGAAATGGCCAATGGCGCCGGTAAGGTGCTGGGCGACATCACCGAATCGCTGAGTCAGATCAACGAGCGCAACCTGATGATTGCCACCGCCGCCGAGGAACAAGCCCAGGTCGCACGGGAAGTGGATCGCAACCTGGTGAGCATCCGCGACTTGTCCAGCGAAGCAGCAGAGGGCTCAAGCCAGACGGCAATTGCCACGGCCGAGCTGACCAAACTGGCGACCGACCTCAATCAGCTGACCCGACAGTTCAAGCTTTAGGTCGGGTCGCCAGCCGGTTGCAGCCGTACAACGCCATCCCCAACAGCAGCAGCGCCCCGCCCCGCAACCAGGTGTCGAGGCTCTGCTGGCTGAGCAGCAGCAGGCACGACACAATCGCCAGCACCGGCACCCAGGTGGGCACGCGAAAATGGTCGACGTCGAGGGTGTCACGACGCAGTACCAGCACCGCCAGATTCGTGCTCAGAAACACAAAGAGCAGCAACAGCACCACCGTCTGCGCCAAGGCCGCCAGGGTGCCGGTCAACGTCAAGGCAATGGCCACCAGGCTGCTGGCGATGATTGCCACCCAGGGCGTACGCCGCTTGGGCAGCACCCGCGACAGCGGCTCGGGCAACAGGCCCAGGCGGGCCATGCCGTAGGTGAGGCGGCTGGCCATGATCATGGTCAGCAGCGCGCCGTTGGCCACCGCCACCAAAGCAATGAACGCAAACAGTCTGGGCGGTATGTTCAAGCCTGACGCGCGCACCACTTCCAGCAACGGCGCCGACGTCGCCATCAGCCGGTCCATCGGCAGCACGGTGGAGGCGGCGACGCCTACCGCCATGTAAACGATGCCCGCCGTGACCAGCGCGCCGAACAGCGCACGCGGGTACACCTTGCGCACGTCTCGGATTTCCTCGGCGAGGTTGGCCGATGTCTCGAAGCCGACAAACGAATAGAACGCCAGCAACGCCGCGCCAAGCACGGCGAGCATCGGGTTGATGCCGGGCTTGAACTCGAACGCGCGGCCCAGGTTGGCTTCGCCCGCCTGGAAACACCAGGCGGCCGCGACCACCACCAGCAACAGCCCGGACAGTTCGATGGCCGTCATGAGCATGTTCGCGCCCAGGGACTCCTTGATCCCGCGCGCATTGAGCAGCGCAATGACTACCAGAAAGATCAGCGCAGCCAGATGGGGCGAGATATCGATGAACGCTGCCAGGTAGTCGCCGGCAAACGCCAGCGAAAGCCCGGCGGCACTGGTCACCGCGGCGGCGAGCATGCTGAAGCCCACCAGAAAGGAAATCAGCGGCGACTTGAAAGCCTTTTCGGCGAAGACTGACGCGGCGCCCGCGTGCGGGTACTTGGTCACCAGCTCCGCGTAGGAGCCGGCGGTGAGCATGGCGAAGAACAGCGCCACCAGCAGCGGCACCCAGATCGCCCCGCCCACCTCGCCTGCAATAGTGCCGGCCAGCGCATAGACGCCGGCGCCGAGCACGTCACCCAGAATGAACAGAAACAGCATCGGGCCAGTGATGGCCCGGCGCAGGGACGGTTTGGACGATGCGCGATTGCTGGGCGATTGGGTCATGGGCGGCTCTGGCGGCAGGTTGTGGGGGCATCCTTTGTGGAGGACTGTTGCGCGGTTGAAGTTCCATCAGGATGGCGACGCGGCAGGCAACTGAGGCGCGCTTGTGCAGTTCGTCGCCTCGCATCGCACAATCATCACACTGCGACTACTGTATGGATGAACAGCTAAAACACACCTCACTTAAGGACAAGTACCATGACCGACGATCTGAAGCAGTCAGGCTCCACCACCACTTCGCAGGCCACGGTCTCACTGGAACAGGCGAAAACCGGCCGGGTGCTGGATTTCACCTGGGCGCCCAACACCCACACCACGACCACCATCCTTTCGGCGGACTGTGTCGACTATCGGGTCGACACCTCCCAGGGCAGCCCGACGGGCAACAGCCACTCCATTGCGCGGCTTACCTATGTGCAGGGCAATGGCGGCGGCCAGATCGGTACGCTGTACCTCGAAGAATTGCGCACGGGCGTACGCACCCACACCCGGATCGGGTTATTGGTAGGTCGCAAGTGGGTATTGGACTCCGACGCAGACACCGCCGGCAGCATCGGCACCTATGTGGTCGAGCAATTTGATGACATGCGCGCCAGCGTCAATTACGTGGGCGCCTTCGCCCGCGTGTTCGCCGACCCCAGGATGGTGACCTACCACGCCGGTGGCCACGTGCACACCAACACCTCGATCACCGGCAGTCGCCCCCTGACCATGGCCGATTCAGGCAAATCGATTCTGGTCATCAGCAACACCGACGTCACCCTGACCATAGGTGAGGAAGTGACCGAAGGGTTCAAGGTGACGCTGATCCAGGCCGCCGCCGGCAAGATCAACCTCGCCGCTGCGGGCGACCATACGCTTTACAGCAACGCCGGCAGCCGCATGAACACGCTCAATCCACTGGACGAGCTGGAAATCAGCTCCTTTCCCGCAGGCCCGGTGTTTCTGGCCTTTCGGGTCAGGCCTGCTGCTTAACGGTCGGGGCGCGCTGGCAAGGAGGGCTTCTTCTTAACCATCACCGGGTGCAGGCCGCCCCTTGTCTTAAGCCCTCGCTGCCCTCACGGGCATGGATGCCCAGATCGTGACGGCCCGGTGCAAGATGCGGCCTGAGCGTCAGTGCAGGAATGTCATAGTCCCCGGCATTCTGGCGACGAAACGGCAAAGGCTGATCGATGAACAGGTTATCCAGCCGAGCAGCATAGGCCGCGCAGAGCTGTTCGAACCGGGCGGCGTCCATTTTGCCGGTTTTATAGATGGGCAAGGGCGGCACGACGGTGAATCCCGGATAAAAAAGTACCCCGTGCTGGATGGGGAACAGCAGGTCGTCCAGCGCCCCGTTTACCCCTCGGCCACTGTAATGCGAGGCCCATCCGCCCATGGTGACCACCAGCATTGCACGCTTTCCTGCCATGCTGCCTTCGCCATAGCGATCACCCCAGTGGCTTTCGCTATGTTCGCCGACGCCATAGGCAAATCCATAGGCGTAGACGCGTTCGACCCACCCCTTGAGGATTGCCGGCATTGAGAACCACCACAGTGGGAATTGAAAGATCACGGCGTCTGCCCAGAGCAATTTGGCCTGCTCCTGCGCGATATCTGCAGGCTGGGTGCCGGCAGCAAATACACGCTGCGATTCCAGCGCAGGGTTGAACGGATTTTCGTCGTCGTAGCCGGGGGCGTCTTCCTGATCAATGGGCGCCTTCCAATGCATGGCATATAAATCCGAGACCTTGACCTCGTGACCTGCTGTTTTCAGGTGAGCGATCGCAAAATCCTTGAGCGAACCATTGAGTGAACGGGGCTCGGGGTGGGCATAGATCAGCAGTAGCTTCATGGGGGGCTCCGAATTCATGTATTGCTCACGGTAACCACGAATCCGATATCATGAAAATTAATTTCAGAAACAGTTGGTATTTACATGAACAATACCCTGCGCCGGCTGGATCTTAATTTGCTTGTGACGCTGGATGCGCTCCTGTCCGAACAAAACGTCACACGAGCGGCCCGATTGCTCAATCTTGCTCAACCGACGGTGAGCCTGCAATTGGGACGGCTAAGAGAGGTTCTGGGCGATCCCTTGTTATTGCCCGGCCCCCGTGGGATGTCGCCTACCGAACGCGCTCGTGAATTGCGCGGGCCACTGCGTGAAGCGCTGGTAGCCCTGGAAAACGCGCTGAGCCCAGTCGCTGCTTTTGACCCCGCAGTGTCCAATCAGACGTGGAGGATTGCTGCCAGTGACTACGCGACCACTGCTCTGGTCTGGCCATCCCTGGCGCTGCTCAGGCGCCTGGCGCCGAATACCCGCTTGGCGCTATTGAACAAACATCCCGCCAACCTCGCCAATGATCTTGAAAACGGCCAGCTCGACCTGGCGTTGCACACGCGCGATGAAGCGTCGCCAAAACTGCGTCAGCGCTCGTTAGTTCACGACCGCTATGTGCTTGCAGGGCGACGCGGTCACCCCTCTTTGGCAACCAGGCTATCGCTCAAAGCGTTCTGCGGGCTTGAACACGCCGTCATGTCACCCAATGGCGCGGGGTTCGTCGGGAGTACTGACCACGCTTTGGCAGCTAAAGGCCTGGAGCGACGGGTCGTATTGTCGGTGTCCAATTTCAACTCACTCGTCTCAGCATTGGCGCACAGCGACCTGGTCGCGGTGGTACCTGAAAGGCTGGTGCGAGATGAGCCAGCCCTTCATGTCCAGGCGCCTCCGCTTGCCATCCCGGGTTTTGAAATGCTGATGTTATGGCCTGAACGGCTGCATCGAGATCCTGCCCATAGATGGCTACGCGAGCTCATCGCGTCAACGTTGGAGACAGCCGCCAACTCAGCCAGCTGAGTCATACCAAAACGAGCGCGCGGCGACGCCGGTGCTGCTTGCGATCAAGGCCTGACCCAGTTCAGATCCACCGCCCCCCGGATCCCGTCAACCTGTCCCTTGCTGCTGTGTTGCCACCATTGCCAGCTCTTGCCCTGCTTGCTCCATGTGTCCGGCACAGTGGGCTCGGCGACGTTCCAGTTGGCGATCCACAGCGGGCATTCACTGAAGTCATATTGGCGCCAGGCCACGCGGTTGTTCCAGATGTTGGGCGAGGCATAAATATGCGGATAGGCCCCCTCCAGCAGCGAAACCCGAACAAGCGTCACCAACTGGAACAGGGCATCCGCCATCTGATCCGCAGTGGCGCCTTCGTTGCGATTGGTCTCGACATCAATGGCCAAAATGTCCTGCCCGAGCTTGAAGTCCACCTCGGCGAGGCGCGCCTTGATATTGGCCAGTTGCTCGCACGGCGTGCTACTCAACGCGCGGAAATAGTGGTAAACCCCGGCCTTCAAGCCGTTCGCCTTCATCCCCTGGAAGTTCTCGACAAATGTGGGATCGGTGTAGTCGCCGCCCTCGGTCATCTTGGCTATCGCATGGGTGATGCCGGCGCCCGCCACGCACGCCCAGTCGATGTTGCCCTGCCAGCGCGACACGTCGATACCGCGTGCGTTTTCATTCTTGATCGGTTCTTCACAACTCATCGCTGCGCTCCATGGTGGGTATCTGGTCGTCGCATCTTTTCATCCGCGATCAGCCCAGATGCACTATCGGAGTACCGCTTCCTGGACGGCGCCGAATTGACGTTCAGGGTTACGCTCGCAGATGAACACCGGTACGCCAATGCCGCAATGATCGTGCACCAGTGTCTGCCTGTCGGCGTACAGGGTGCCGCGCCTGGCGTCATCGGTTTCGGCACGGGCCAGCAACAGCAACTGGTCGAATTGCTCGTTCTTCCAGGCGGACTCGTTCCACTGGGCGTTTGCCTTGAAGAACGGTGAAAACATCACGTCGGCGTCGCGAACGACGGTGATGCCAACATCAATGTGACTGGCGTGCAGCGTGCAACGATCCAGGTCGCGGCTTAGCGCACCAGGTCCTGAAACCGGTAATAGGCGCCCACCAACGGCAGAAACCATGGGTTGCCGAAATGCCCCGGGATAGCGGGCCAATTAAAGTCCCGCCATGGGTTGAGGTCGGCACGACCATCGAGCACCTCGGCCATGATCGCGCCCATGTAGGTCGCCATATGCATGCCGTGGCCGCTGTACCCCATGGAGTAGAACAACCCGTCGTGCTCACCGGCACGGGGCAGCCGGTCACGGGTCATGTCCACCATGCCTCCCCAGCAGTAATCAATGCGCGTACCGCTCAGCTCGGGGAAGATATCGAGCAACGCTTTTTGCAGGATGGCGCCGCTTTTCGCGTCGGAGGCAGGGTTGGACGTGGCAAAGCGCGCACGGCCACCGAACAGCAAACGGTTGTCCGGCGTGATGCGAAAGTAGTTCACGAAGTTTTTCGTATCGGTGTACATGCGCCGACTCGGCACCAGACGGTCGAGCAACTCGACGGACAAGGGCTCGGTGACAATGATAAAAGCCCCCACCGGCACGATGCGTCGGCGAAACCAGGAAAGCGGCCCAACGGCAGACGTGCCGGTCGCCAGCAAAACCTGTTTGGCACGCACCTCGCCGCGTGGCGTCTTCACCTGATGCACGGTGCCTGTCTGACGGGACAGGCCAAGCACCGGCGCCTGTTCGTAGATGCGCACGCCACGCCGGGCGGCGGCCTCGGCGAGCCCCTGGCCATAGCGGCCCACGTGCATGCCGGCACTCTTGCCGAAGAGCAGCCCACCAAAATAACGGCCTGTGCCGACTTCGCCGCTCAACTGCTCGCGCGTCAGCATGGAGGTGTCGGGGTCGCACTCCTGTGCCATGAGCGCCTGGGACCGGGCCAGCTTGTCGAAGTGCTCAGGCTTTGCCGCCAGCTTGAGCTTGCCGACGCGCTTGAAACTGCAGTCAATGTTCTCTTCCGTGATCAGTGACTCCACTTTACTGACGCCAGCGTCAAAGGCGCGATACAGCAGGTTGGCGCGCTCGCGTCCGATAGCGGTCGATAGCGCGTGGTAGTCCTGCGCAAAGCCGTTATTGCACATCCCGCCATTGCGTCCGGACGCTGCGTTGCCGACCCGCCCGGCCTCGAACACCGCGACCCTTGCGCCCTTTTTGGCCAGCGCGATGGCCGCAGACAGGCCGGTAAACCCGGCGCCGACGATTGCCACGTCGACCTCACCACTGGGCGCGTCACGCTCACCCGCGGCAAAGCTGGGAGCGGTGTCCAGCCAATACGGCATCATCTTCATACGCAACATCCATCCTCTGAGGGTAATTGAGCCATTGGCGCCATGCAGGCTTTGCGGCGGTTGACGGGGTCAGCCGATCGACTGGTTGGACAGGGCAAACAAACGCGCGTCCGTTTCAGCAGTGTTCGGTAGAGCTTGCGTGGTGCGCACCATGGGTGTGGCATGACCCACGCAGGGCAAGCCGTTTTCGCTCAGCCAGGGTGACAAGCCACTGTCTTGGGTCACGTCGAGGCGAATGAAACGGTCTCGATGAGCCTCGACGAATGCCGCGACAAGCGCTTTGGCGTCCGGCACCGCCTCTGGCCCACTAGCGATCACCGGACCGATTACCACGCCACGGCCCCATTCGCGCGCGCAGGCATAAGCCGCCACGCCATCACCGTGATCGACGACGAGGAGGCTGCCGATGTCGAACAAGTGACTTAACAATGCGCTGCGATCCCTGCCAGTGGCAGCCCTGTCCAGCTGTCGCACCGACTGCTCATCCTCGACCTGCATGAACCTGACATGCGCCCCATCAAGGGCGGCAAAATGAGACGCCTGATCCAGCAACGCCTGATGCTGATAAATCTGCCCGTGGGCGATGAACCCCAGGCGCGTATACAGCGCCAGGCCCTCTTGAGTGGAATCGAGCAGCAGCGTTCGCTCGCCGGTGCGCCGCAACAAACCGTCCATCAGCGCGCGCCCGATGCCCTTGCCTTGCAGGGCTGATGACACAATGATCATGCCTGCCGTGGCGTGGCTTTCGCCTTGCGGCCACCACAGCGCAGTGCCGACCAGTTGGCCTTCTGCCTCCACCGCGAGACCGGCGCCGAGTTCAAAGGCAAAGCGCCAGTCAGCCTCACGGTACGGCCACGCCAAGGCGCGTGAGAGATCGACCGCCTGCGGTAGATGATCTGCGCGCAAGGGCATCAATCGGGGGGACGCAGCATGCCGGGTTGTCATGGGGCTAGAGTCCGACCAGGCCTGGCAGCCCGCCAATATCCGGGATCTGGTGGTAGCCAAAGGCAGCGTTCGCCGGCTGTTCATGCCCACGGGCAACGAACGCCTTGTGCTTGATTTTCATGTCGTGGGCCGACATCAGGTCGTAACGAAAACTTGAGGACACATGCAACACATCCTCCGGCCCGCAGCCCAGGTTATCGAGCATGAATTCGAACGCCGCCAGGCGCGGTTTATAGGCCTGCGCCTGCTGGGCGGTAAAGACTTTATGGAAGGGGGCGCCAAGCTTGTCGACGTTGTGCATGATCTGCTCGTCCATGGCGTTGGAAAAAATCACCAGGGGAATCTTGCCGGCAATTTTTGCCAGCCCTGCAGGTACGTCCGCGTGGGGACCCCAGGTTGGTACGGCGTCGTAGTACAGCTGGCCTTCTTCGCGATATTCAATGCCCCAGCGCTTGCACGTGTGCGCCAGGGCTGTCTTGAGAATCTCGTCATAGGGGCGCCAGTCGCCCATCACCTGGTCCAGTCGATGGGCTGCGAAGTCTTTGATGAACTGATCCATCCGCTCGGCCGGGACGCGATCGGCGAAAAACTCGCGCGTCAGGGCAGCGGTTTTGAAATTGGTCAACGTGCCGTAGCAGTCGAAAGTAATGTACTTGGGGCGAAGAAAGCTCATGAGTGCAGTCCTGAGTGAGTAATGAGGTCGCAACGGGTCAAGCCTTTACTCGGGGCACACGGCGGTCTGTGATGGATCTATTGAAACACCCTGACGCCCTGTTAACCGATTGAAAGTAACGTTTAACGGGTACAAAACACTGTTTGAAAGGCCTGCCCCGGCAGATTTTGCCGAGGCAGCCGGCGTGTGTTTTTCACAACGCAGCGAACGCGCTCTCCAGGGCGTCAAGCAGCCGGCCCACCTCCCGCTCAGTCCAGATCAAGGGGGGGCGAATTTTCAGGATGCTTGCGTCAGGTCCCGTGGCGGAAATGAGCACGCGCTTTTCACGTAAATGGTTGACCAGCCGAAGCGCGGTTTTCATGTCCGGGGTTTTACTGCCCCTGTCTGTGACCAACTCGACGGCGAAGTACATGCCCGTGCCGCGCACATCGCCAATCTGCTCATACCGCGCGGCCAGATCTCTGAGACCTGCCAGGATCAGTCCGCCGATGCGCTTGGCGTTAAGCATGAGCTGCTCTTGCTGGATGACGTCGAGGGTGGCCTGGGCGGCGGCAATGGCCACGCTGTTGCCGCCAAAGGTGTTGAAATACCGCATGTCACGGCCAAAGCTTTCGACCACGTGCGGGCGCACCATCAGCCCGGCAACGGGGTAGCCGTTACCCATGGGTTTGCCCATGGTGATGATGTCCGCAGCCACGCCGTGGCGCTGGTGGCCCCAAAAATGCGTGCCGCTGCGACCAAATCCCGACTGCACCTCATCGGCAATAAACAGGCCGCCGGCCTTGCGCACTACCTCGGCAATCGGCCCGAACACGTCCACCGGGTCACAGAACAGGCCATCGGACGAAAACAGGCAGTCGGCAATGAAGGCAGCGACCCCGCCGCCATGGCGCTGAATATCCTGGATCTGGGCAGAGACCTGATCGGCCATATAGCGCCCCAATGCTTCACGCGGGATACGGTAGGAATCCGGCGCGGGCACGCGGCGTACATAGGGATCGAGTTTGGCATTGGCCCCCAGCGAGGGCGAAAAAGCCGCCACCGTTGCCGAGTTGCCGTGGTAGGCCTCAGAGGTGACGATGACGCCGGTATTGCCGGTGTGATGGCGTGCAATACGGATTGCCAGATCGTTGGCTTCCGAACCGCTGCAGGTAAACATCATCTGGCCGTCGGCCGCCATCTCGCCGTCCGCGGTAGCGCGCAGTTGCTCGGCATAATCAAGAATCCCTTCCTGCATGTACCGGGTGTGGCTGCACAAGGTGTTCATTTGCCGGGTGATTGCGGCGACAACGCGCGGATGGCAATGCCCTGCCGACACCACATTATTGTAGGCGTCCAGGTACTCGTTACCGTCCTTGTCGTAGAGGTAGGCACCCTTGGCGCGGACCACGCCTACCGGCTCGTTATAGAACAACCGATAGCCAGGCCCCAGCAGGTTGGTGCGCCGCTGGATATGCTCACGCGCCGCAGCGTCCAGGTGCTCGGTATGGGCCGGGTTGAAGCCGTTGGGCATATCACCGCGGACAGCCTCGATGTTTGAATTACTCATTTGAATCCTCACAAGGATGAATCAATCGGCGAAGGGCATCAGCAGCGCTGACATGTGTGACGGTGAACGGCGCAGTATCCAGTCCAGCTGAGCCAGGCCTGGGGCAGCATTCCTGAGGATGTAGGCACTGTTTTGCGGAAAAAGCTGCGACCTCCAGGTGGTGAGCAAGGCCCGGGTGACCAGGCGCGCCATGACCAGATGGGGGATCAGGGCGAGTTCTTCGGCGGTCAGATCGGCGACACGCAAATACCCCCTCAGCACCTCGTTTGCCGGGGCAAAGAGATCAACGTCGCTGCCTGCACCGGCCACGCCCAGCTGATTCATCATTGCGGTGGAAACATCAATGGCAATGGCGGTTTTGACGGTGTCACCGAAGTCGATAATGCCGCTGACGAGCTTCGGGTTGTGCGGATCAATGACGATGTTTGAGGTATTGAAGTCGTTATGCAGCACTTGTTTGCGACAACCGCCAATCAAGCCCTCGATGTCCTGGAATCGATTGAGTGCCTTTTCCAGCAACTGCCGAAGCGCGCGCTCGGGCACGTAGCGCATCAGGGGTTCAAGCGTGCTCAGGTGCTGAACATCCCAGCACACTTTTCGAGACTCGCCCGGGTGGGAAAACCCGGCGGTGGCCAACCTGAGGCGCGCAAGCATTTCGCCCATGTGCTCACGAATTTCCGCATTCGCGCTGGTTTTATCCAAGGGCATGCCTGGCAGAAAGCTCATCAGCCTCACGTGTCGGACATCGCCATTGGCCGCGGTGATGGGCGTCAGGTAATCACCCTCCAGCGACTGATAAACCCTGGGCACCGGTAGCTCAGGAGCCGTATGCCCAATATGGCGCATGACTTCGATTTGCAGCGACAGCTCAACCGGCACTTCCCGGGGATTGGAGATTTTGAGAACGCAGGATTTTCCGTCAGCAGCGTCACAGCGAAATGTGTCGTCCTTTTCCGTCGAGAAGCGCGTCAGATCCGCTTTGATCCCGAACTGATCCAGCAGAATCAGTCCGGCCTCCTCTAACGAAATTGGGGCAAACGGTGCCGCCAGATCGCCCTGCAACGCCGTAAGGCCGACCGTATCCACAGCTTCGTGCATCTCTCGCATTGCTGAACTCCAGGCCTTGGAAGACCGTGTAGAGCAGCCTTCGATGGAGCGATATTGTGCTACAACTTTTTAATTTTAAAGAGGGTAAAACAGAGACGAGTTGAAAAAGCGCCTTAAAAAACACGCGATCTACGCATAACTATCTGTATTTAAATAAAAATAATTAGATTAAAATTTTTTTGTTTTTTTATAGTTGTCGCACAATTTTTGGGAATACCCAGATCCTCACTGGTGCAATATCCCCAACACGTATTAGAATCGCCTTCAGCCGCGCCTCCACCTGGGTCTTGCACGAAATGAATTTTCTGACCACCAACATCCAAGCCCCCGCCGCCAACCTGTCGGCGGTAGAGGTGCTGGCTGCCAAGCTCAAAGCCAGAATCCTGAACGGTGATTTCGAGCCCGGTGAATTTCTGCGCGACATCAAAATGGCGGAGGAATACGAAGTCGCCCGCAACACGTTCCGCAGCGCTGCGCAGCTGCTTGTTTCATTCGGCCTGCTGCTCAAAGTGCCGCATCGCGGCTTTTGCATACCCGAGTTCGGGCCGAACGAAATCGTGGATATCGCCAGGTTGCGAGGGGTGCTGGAAACCGAAGCGGTGCGCATGATTATTCTGAGCGGCGTGATCCCTCCTGACGCACTGAGCGCCGTGGAAAAGTTGCGCCAGTTCCCCGCCGATGCACCCCGTTCAGAGGTTGTGGTTGCCGATGGTGACTTTCACCGGGCAATAATCCGCGCCAGCGGCAGCCCGCGATTACAACGCAGCTACGCCATGCTGGAGAGCGAGATCGAATTGCTGCTGGTGCTGCAACAACCCTGCTACGAAGACCCCAAGGCTATCGTCGCCGACCACGAGCACTTGATAGAGTGCTTGCGTAGCCGGGATTTCGAAACGGCTCGGGCGGCGTTTGTCGAGCACTGGGAAGATTTGAGTACGAAGCTGTTACGCGCGAACTTCGAGAGTCGGCGGTGAGCGTAATCTTGTTCGCTGCCTGGCAAACGCTCTAAAGCACCCTGCCCCCTTCACGACCGAAGCGCCTCACCAATTTCTTCAATAGCAAAACCAGCGTCATGACCGGCGCGAATCAATTGCGCGAACCGCAGCATCACTGAAGCACCGATGCCACGGGACAGCGCCAGGGTCATCAATTCCCGTACCGGCTCGTCCAGGGCGGCTTCGGCAGGAGGTGAACAGGCCTGCCCCGTGAGCCAGGCAAGAAGGGAAGAGACTCTAGCGCCTGAGGTATTTTCGTCGACACCCAGAACTTCGCCCAACACCATTCCCAGTGTGCCGGCAGGATGCTGCTCCGGGCGGCTCCATGCCTTGAGTTCAATCGACTCGCGTCGCACCTTTTCCAGGTTTCGCCGAATCTTGCCGGGAATGGTCGCGGCTGCTTTCCAGCGATTGTAGTACTCGCGATTAGCGAGGCTCGCGGCGTCTCGGACAACCTTCCAGACCACCGACCAGAGCTGCGAAACACTGTAGGTTTCCAGTGCGCAGCGCAGGGTGCTTTTGATTTCCTCCAGCGCCTCTTCGGACAGTGGGTGGTTATAGAGTTCGCATTGGGTAGCCAGGTAGTGCATGACATCAGCGACTGCGTAATCAAGCCACAGGTTGAAAAGCCCGTCAGCATCGGTGTAGACCCTATCCGACAGGCTGCGAATAACGTCCTCCGCACGCCTTGACGCCGCATCCGGCGCCAAACGATAGACAACTTGATCCCTCACCATCCAAATTTCATCGCCTTCCCAATAGTAGGTACCTGGGCTTGCTTTACCGGGGTCATCAAGCACGAGCCCTGCGTCGCGTAATTGCAGCATGAACTCATCGACATACCGAGGCGCCAGTCCTCGACAATCACTTGATCTGAAGCTGCCATTGGTCAGTCTCGGCGTAACGGCCCTGTCCAACGCCAGCAGGAGCAGCACCTGACTGTCCGGCACTGCTGAGTAGTCCACCGTTCGGGTTGACTGCCTGCGTGCGTACTCGGCCAACTGCCGTTCAAGTTCTGCGGCTTTTGCCTTTTTAGCGGCAAGCGCAATCGCGTCCTGGTCGTGCTGACACAGCGTACAAAGCCTGGTGGAACGCTGAGGGACCTTTTTAGCTTCGGAGCGACTCTTGATTTCGATCAGTTGTGCGCACTTGGGGCAGACCTGATTATCATCGAACGCTTTGCACCGTTGCCGTATGAAGCTTGCGAGCGTAACGCCTGGAGCCATTTCAATAACGTCTGCCAGAGCACTTACTTTTTCAAGGTACTGCCCTGACTCATCGGCCGCCCAGTAACGCTCGATCAACTCAATTTCCGTGGGATCTTCGGTCAATATTTGTAGCTTGATTGCCATGTACAGGTTCCTGTTTCACTTGTGGTTACGGATGTGTGCGTCCTTCGCTGAACGCTGTTGCTGCAAAACCTTCAACATTGCCTGCGGCGCTCTTTGATCGACGTTCTTCCAGCAACGTTCTGGGCAACACAAACCCTTCAAAACTGCGCTGGGTAATCGGGTTATTAACCTTCTCCACCCCAATCCGATAGCGCATCAACCCATCGGCTACGGCAAAGGTCAGGTCTACGCTGGTGTCGGTCCGCCCATTGAGGTGCCCACGACTGAGCAACCGGAACAACGACCACGGCCCGCGATAGCTCAAGCTCGCTGTATTGCCAGTGCTGTGCACCAGGGTCAATTGACTGCCGTTGCTGTTGCCCAGGCTGTTGGGCCACACCAGCCCGGTGCGTTGCGGCGCGCCGTGTTGGTAGGGGATGAGTTGGCCGTCGACGCTGAGCATGCTGCTCAGGCGTGTCGCGCTCAGGGCCAGGGGTTCGATGGTGAGTTGCACTGCCAACTGGCCGCGATGGTTGAAGAAAGTGTCGCGGATGCGCTCGACCTTTTTCAGCTGTTCAAGCACGTCACCGCGTACCAGATAGCCGCCGAGGCTATCTGAATACAGGGCATCGAGGTTGTCCTTGAGGAACACGTTCAGGTATTGATCGTGGAACTGCTGCAGGCGCCCCTGCGGGCCGAAGAATGCTTCGAAATCATCCAGCGACGCGTCCTCGCCACTGGCCTTGAACGGATAACGCCCCGCCAGACGTTCGCGGTAAAAACTGTAGATGTCACTGTCCCAGCGCTTTTCCAGCTCGCGCAGGGCGGCGATCACCAACACCTGCGAGGTCTGATCAGCAAGCTTTTTGACCTGCTGGTTCAACGGCTCGGGCAGACTCACGGCGACGCGTTGCAGGTTGGCGATGGGGTCGGCACCGCTCAGTGAGAAGCGGTTGAGCACGGTTTTAAGGGCGGCTTTGCCGGGGTCGGGATTGTCGTGCACGGCCTTGGCATAGTCATGCACGGCGCTGACAGAGCGCAGGGTTTCTTCGTAGTAGGACGGCTGCTCGCCCTGCGCGGTGATCAGTTCGGCCAGGCTGGAAAATGCGCGGCGGATCCCGGCGGCTTGTTGCTCGCCGTCCGAGATCTTGTGCAGCGCGCGCGATGCCTGCCCTTCGGCCGAAGGCACGGCTGGGTAGATCACGCTGTTGTCGCGCAGGGTTTCCAGCAAACGCCGTAGCGGCGCGGCCGGACCGGTGACGTGTTCCAGCACCGCCACGCCGTGGCCGAGGTCATCGAAGTCGGTCACCTCAAACCGATTCAGGACCCGTCGCCAGCTGTCCACGTAATCGGCGCTGTACAGGGCGCGAATTCGCTGGGTCAGTACGTTGCGGTCTTCGTCGGAGTAGTCCAGGCGTTGCCGTTCGCCGAGAACCCACTGGTCGATCATCGCCAGTTCGATGATGCCCTCGGTGCCGGGCTCGAAGTAATCTTTGAAGCCCTTGGCGGTAAGCAGCGCAGGCAACTGCAGGCCGCTGCCCGCTTGATCGCCGTTCAGTGGGCGGTAGACGACATCGAACGCCGGCCCCACTTCGCTGCGCAAATCGAGCGGACGATGCAAACGTTCCACTGCGTCCTGTTTCAGGCTCATATAGACCCGTTCAGCCATGGGCAACTGGCGCAGTTGCTGCTGCACCTGGGCAATGCGTTCGCGGTAATGCGGCAAGTCGGCATCGGCGTATTTCAGCGCGTAGCCCAGGTGCCCCATCAAATCCGCCTGCAACTGACCCTGGCCCGGATAGGCACGCTGCCATTGCCTGGCGACCCATTCTTCGACAATCGCGGCGCGTCGGTTTTGCCGCTCTTCGAGCATGCGGTAGACGCGCAAGGCCGCCAATTGCTGATTGCTGCCCGCAGGCGCGGCGTTGATAGCGTCGAGCACGCCACTGGCAATCGCCGGCAGGAAGCGTTTGGACAGCAGGTTCAAGTAGGCCTCATCCACCGTGGGACCGATCACCCTCCCCTGGTACAGCCCCATATCCGACAACAACGGCCACGCTTGGCGGTAGTCGCCGTAGACCAGCACCGCATCACGGATCTGATCCAGTGGCAGCAACAGGTTGCGCCCGGTGGGGTCGAGCTTGGCATCGATGTCCCGCTCACTGAACTCCTGGCTCTTGGCCAATACGCTGGCTGCCTTGTCACGGTTGATATCGAAGTAAAACTGCCAGGTGCCGATGATCACCAGACACCCCAAAGACGCGACGCCGAACCCCGCGAGCAGCAGTCGCCGCTTGCTGCGGGCCACCTTGATGTTATCGCCCGCCAGCCCCGATTCGGGGTAGATCACCCGCTGGAACAGTTGCTGGACAAAGTAGATGACCGTGCCACCGGCCGGCTTGACCTCGGGCGGTGGTGGCGGTAACTGATAGGCCTCCCCCACCTCTTTGATAAAGGCGTTGCTCAAGGTGCCCTGCTGCAACACCGAGGAAAAATACACCCCGCGCACCAGTACCGGGGTGGTAAATCGATCACTGCCCAGCATTTCATTGAGAAAGCAGAACAGAGCCACGCGCAACCCTGCCATCTGCTGCATCAACGCCTGCAAACGGTCGCGTTCGATCTGTGTGCGTGAATCACCGATATCATCGAACACGTGTTCGCTCAAGCAGGAGATAAAGGCCTGATATTGGCCGATCAACTCCAACAACCAGGCATCGAAATCGTCTACAGCGTCAAGGCTGAAGGTGAACCCCAGCAGGTCTGCACGGCCACTGCGCGACAAGCGGGCGAAGAACTCCTCGAAACCTTCCAGCAGGTCGAGCTTGCTCAGCATCACGTACACCGGCAAGCGCGTGCCCAACTGCCGCGTCAGCTCAAACAGCCGAATACGCAGCAGGTTGGCGTGATCCCTGCGCTGTTCGGGACGCTGCGCCAGCAAGGCCTGCACATCGACCACCAGCACCACACCGTTGAGTGCCCGACGGCTGCGGTTGCGCGCCAGCCAGTCGAGCAGGTGCGACCAAAGGCGCGCGTGGGTGCCAGCGGGCAGTACCGGTTTGCCCTGCCCCTGCTGCTCGACGTTTTCAGCCGGTGAATCCGGGTGGCTGATGAACTCACCCGGCGGATCTATCAATACCGCCTCATCACCGATCCACCAGTCCACCGGACACGCCAGTGGCTCTTGCTGGTTCGCCCTGACCCCAGCCCTGGTCATATGGGACAAGGCAAAGCTTTGGTTGGAGCGCGTGATCAGGCTGGTCTTGCCGGCATTCTCCTCACCGAGCACCAGGTACCACGGCAGTTGATAAAGCGAACGACGGCGCTCCATATTGTTCAGCAGGTTGCCGAGGCTGCGGTCCAGTGCCCGCTCCTGCGCTTCGATATAAGCCAGGCACGGATCGACCTGCACCGCCGCCTCGTGCTGGCGTTCAGCCTGCCAACGCTGGTAGCGCTCGCGCACGTGCCACGCCCACATCAGCAGCGGCACAACGATCACCACCACACTGGCCGAGACCCGCATCGCCAACTCGCCCAATGGCTGGCGCTCACGCCAGGTCCACTGCGGGCCCAGCCACCAGATGGCGATCAGCAAGAACAACATGCTTAGCAGCACCAATACCGGTGTTGCCTGGTTGAATCGACGCAGTACCGCCAGGCCCCAGCGCTTGAGGTTGGTCCAGACCGTTTTCATAAATCGCTCCCAGCGAATGTTCGAAGTTCGTTGCTTACCGACGATGAGGCTGTTTTCTTTTTCTCACGCGCCTCCATGGTCATGGCTTGGGCTTTTCAAAGCTGGCGATGAACTCATCGAGGATTCGTTTGCTTTCGGCAGCTTCTGCAGCGCTGGGCCCACGGTAGTTGGCCCAAGGGTCCGGCTTGGGCGCGACCGCATTGGGGCGCAGGCGCACGGACTTGAGGATCGCATCCCACACGGCCATGGCTTCGTAGTCGGTGAGGGAGGGGTTGACGGGCGCGCGGCGGGCGGGGCGCTGCCAGAGCGGGAGGTCATAGCCTTTGTTGGCGAACTCGGGAAGCGTCCAGCGCACGAGGTCCCTAGGTTTATCAGGATCTATGGCAGTGCGTTTTTTTCCACCTGCCGATAAACGAATACTCATGGCTGGACGACTTAAGGAGGGATTATTGCGATAGTTTTCGCTCACAAAGAGTATTTGACGGTGCGTGTCATCACTGAAGCCGATCAAGGACTCCTCGGCCGACATGCCGGCCAATAGAATTTGGCCTATCCGCAATTGCTCGTAGTCGCCAGCGAGGAATATTTTCCCGTCCTTTTGGGTTCGAACCTGCAAGCGATCTTCATCATCAGGTGATAACGCGTTGATGTAGATATTCAGCAATACATCCGAAGCGGGGGGGCGGAAGTTGAATGTCGCAATCTCCTGATCGTGATGACTACGAATCACAACCGGCCCAAGCGCGAACCCTGCGCCTGCATTGTCGGGGGTGACTTTGAAGATTTCCTTTGACAGCTTTAACAAGCGATTCTCGACAGGACCGATCTTGCCTTTGAAGGAATCAGCACGGAGCATGACGTAGACGTCGTCGACCAGTAGATGAAGTTCGTGAACGAAGGTCTGGCGCTGTGTTTTACGCATGTAGTATTGCAACAGGACATTTTGCGGTGTTTCTTCCCGGGCAGAAACCAGCATGGGTATATCGTTCATCTCCGAGTTCTTGATCGCCGCAATCCGCCCCACGCGTTCGCGCAAGGCCGCATCAAATCGTTCCTGCGTCACGCCCTCCCCCAGCACGCGCACCTCAACGGATGTGTGATCGGCCCCCAGGCCGTAATACAGTTTTACATCCCCGCTGCCTGTCCAATTGGCGGGCACATCGATCAATCCCCGGCCCAGCGCCCAGGTGCGCATGTTGCTGGTCAGTTCGTGCACGGTTTTTTTCTCCTGTTCGCTGGGCTGTTTGAAGGCGGTGCACGCAGCGACCGTCCCAAACAGCAGGCATGTCAAAAAAATGGTCAACCCACGCATAGGGGCCTCTTGGCTTTCGCCGCGATTTTGATGAGGGAGTAGAGGGTGAATTGCTGGGTTAACGGGTTGGCATAAGACGCTTCATGGTCAAAGCCGGGCGCTTGAACCTGCTGGCGGATCGAGTCCTTGCGCGCGAGCATCACCGGTGCGCGACCAGAACTCACCGGTACAGTGCCGTCGCCGGCACCGTCCTGCATGCGGCAGTGCAGTTCCCAGTAGCTGGTCTGCACGGTTTTTACCGGCATATCGGGGTCGCCGCGTGGGGGCGCAATGGCTTCTGCTTGCCCTCCTACGTAGACCGGACTGCGTCCGTCGTCTCGGACCTCATGCATCTGCAGGTTGGACACCGTGAAGGCATCAGGTCGGGAGGCATTGGGTCCGTTGAGGCGAGACCCGCGTTGCATTTCCCAAGTGATGGATTCGAAGCTGGGGTGTTTGTCGTCGTTACCGTAGTAGACGTAGGTTTGCGGATGGTAGGAGCCCGCGATTTTATGATGGAACTGTTTCGCCTCTGATATGTTTTCCTCGAAATTTTCCCACGTGATCGGATCCCCACCCTTCGGCGCCAACCACTCTTCACGCAACAACCCCCACCAACGGTCACGGCGCAGATAAATCTCCTCGTAAGGATCTTTTACTGGCTGACGCGGCATGGCCGGCGCGCCGCGCTCGTCCACCAACCGCAGCCAACCTGGGGTGTAATCCTGAGTCGGCAGCAATTGCAAGGCGCCTGGCGCCTGGGCAAACACGGCGGTGACCTCCTGGCCGGACGGGCCGATCACCGCGCCGGCAATGGGGTCTTCGTCACTCATGCCAACCTTGCAGCGGCGATAAGCGACCGGCGCGCCAGTAGCGGGCATTACCCCATGAACGACACCGGCGATTTTGTCGGCCATGCCCGGCAACTGCGCACAACGGCGCGCCACCAGCCCGCCCATGGAGTGGGTGACCAGGATCACCTGTTGGCAGTTGCGACCGTACTGGTGCATCAATTCATTGATGCGTTCGGCCAGTCTTGATGCGGCGCTGTCGTTGGAGTCCAGCCAGTTATAACCGCACGCGTGCACCGGCATGCGGTAGTCGCCGCGCGCCACCAACTCGTCGGAAATAATCGAGGGCAACTGGGCCGTCA
>NZ_JYLK01000015.1 GCF_001439805.1 Pseudomonas trivialis
TACGGGTCAGTTGGAAGGAATAAACAATCGAATAAAGGTCATCAAGCGGATGGCGTACGGTTACCGGGATAGCGAATTCTTTTTCATGAAGATCAAGAACGTCTTTCCCGGTAATCCGTGAAGAACCAAAAAAATGCGGCCTGAGCCACTATCAGTAGCCGACGGTGAAGCGTTGGCGCGAGTGCCTTGGGGTTTCCACTTCATCGATCAATGCGATGGCGTAATCGGCGAAGCTGATCCAGCTGCGCCCCTCGGCACTGACCAGCAACTCATCCTGACCCAGACGGAATGCACCTGTGCGCTTGGCCTCGACAAAGTCGGCCGACGGCGACAAGAAGGTCCAGTCCAGCTCCTTTTCCTGACGCAGTGCTTCCAGAAACTCAGCCCCTGCGCTGGCTTCGGCGCGGTATTCCTCAGGGAAACCGGCGCTGTCGATTACCCGGCCACCGCCTGGCAGCAGCAGCGACCCGGCGCCGCCCACCACCAGCAGGCGTTGCACCCCGGCCTGTTTCACCGGCCCGATCACGGCGCTGGCGGGCAGGGTGGCGAAGTGCGCGGCGCTGATCACCACGTCGCTGCCGCTGATGGCCTGTTGCAAGGCCTGTGCGTCGAGTGCGTCCACTTGTTTGACGGTGACGCCTGGCTGCGCGGCGAGTTTTTCGGTGTTGCGCGCAATGGCCACCACGCTGTGCCCGCGCCGCAGCGCCTCTTCCAGCAATTGACTGCCCGCACGGCCAGTGGCCCCGATGATTGCGATTTTGCTCATGGTGTTCTCCAGGTCGGTTAAGGGTTGAAACGCTTCACCACTTCATTTCGCCTTTGGCGACTTTAGCGCTCAGTTCCAGCGAGCTTTCGTCGGCAAGGCCTGGGTAACGTTTTTTCATGGCCGCGATCAGGGCGGTGGAATCCTTGGCCTTGGCGGTTTCGAGGTCGAATGCCTTGATGTAGTCAGCGGTGAAGGCCACGGAGGCCGGCGATGGCGTACCCAGGTAATGGCCCGGGACCACGGTGTTCGGCTTCAGCGCCTGAATGCGCTGCAAGGTGGTCAGCCAATCCTTGTGGGACTGCGCGCCCTGGGTATCGGCCATCCACAGGTGAATGTTTTCGGAGACGACCACCCCGCCCACCACGGCCTTGATCGAAGGGATCCACACAAAACTGCGGTCCGGCTGCGGACCGTCGAGGCCGATCACCTGCAGCGGCTGGCCCTCAAGCGTCAGGCTGTTGCCCTCAAGCACCTGGGGCACGATGGTTTTGCCTGGTTTATCGGCGCCCATTTTCGGGCCCCAGAACGCCAGCTTGTCGGCCACGGTCGCCTTGATATGGTCGACCACCGGCTGTGGCGCCAGCACCTTGGCGTCGGGGAACGCGGCGGTGAGGGTATCGAGGCCGAAGTAGTAATCCGGGTCACCATGGCTGATGTAGATGGTGGTCAGGTGCTTGCCGCTGGCGCGAATCTTCTGCACCAACTGTTCGGCCTGGGCCTTGCCGAATTGAGCGTCCACCAGGATCGCGTCTTGCGCGCCGCTGACCAGCACCGAGCTCACCGGGAAAATCGCCGCTTCACCAGGGTTGTACACGTCGAGTTTCAGCTCGGTCGCCGCTGCGTGGGCGGCAAACGCCAGAGCGGCGGTCGCCAGGGTCAAGCGCTTGAAGGTTGAGAACATCGGGCAGCTCCTGCATTCGATAAGGGATGCGCACAGCTTAGTTGCCTGAAACACTACAAAAAATGCCATGCTTGGACATAGTTTGTTTCTGAAAGTGGGCAGATCATGGATCGTCTTCAAGCAATGCGGGTGTTTGTGAGCGTGGTGGAGCTGGGTAGCCAGTCGGCCGCCGCCGATCACCTGGACCTTTCGCGCCCGGTGGTATCGCGCTACCTGGCCGAGCTCGAAGACTTCGTCGGCGCGCGTCTGCTGCACCGCACCACGCGCAAGCTCAGCCTCACCGCCGCCGGCAGCGAAACCCTGCCGCGTTGCCGGCAATTACTGGAACTGTGCAGCGACATGCAGGCCGCCGTCAGCACGCCGGATGACGCGCCGCGCGGGCTGTTGCGCCTGAGCGTGAGCACCTCGTTCGGCCAGGCGCAATTGGCCGACGCCATCGCCGCCTACGTCAAGCGCCACCCCCTGGTGACCGTCGACCTGCAAATGCTCGACCGCACGGTGAACCTGGTGGACGAGCGCATCGACCTGGCCATTCGCACCAGCAATGACCTGGACCCCAGCCTGATCGCCCGGCGCCTCACCGTCTGCCGCTCGGTGGTGTGCGCCACGCCGGCCTACCTGCTGGAGCACCCGGCACCGCGGAAAGTCGAAGACCTGGCCCGGCATAACTGCCTGACCCACTCCTACTTCGGCAAAAGCCTGTGGCATTTCGAGGAGGGCGGTGAGCATGTTTCGGTGCCCATCACGGGCACGATCACCTCCAACGAGGCCACTACCCTGCTGCGGGTGACGCTGGCCGGGGCCGGAGTGGCGATGCTGCCCAGTTATCAGGCCGGCGACTACATTCGTCGCGGTGAACTGGTGCGCCTGCTGCCCGGCGCCGAGCCCCGGCAAATGAACATTTACGCGGTGTATGCCTCGCGCAAACACATGCCGTCGGCGTTGCGCAGCCTGCTGGATTTTCTGGTGGAGAGGTTTCCGGAAGAGCCGATCTGGGACATCGGTCTTTAAGTCGACATAAACGGTTTGAATATCGCCCAATAATGGCAACTCGCCCTGGCTGACCTATGCTTCAAACAGTCATCCAGAGGTCTGTGCCATGACCCTCAAAACCAGAAAGTACCTGACGATTTTCGCCCTTTGCGCCCTGGCCAGCGCGTTGTACGGCACGGCCGCCTACCGTGTCGAGCAAACGCGCATGCAGCCAAGTTTCGCGATCACCTGCCATCAGGATCAATGCGTGCCGCACACCGGCAGTTTCAGTGCCTTGCGCTGATCGCGAGACACTAAATACCCGACGTGGCCAGTCAATCCGGCTTGAGTTGCTCGCGAAACGCCTTCGGCGAAAATCCCACCCGCCGCCGAAACAGCCGCGAGAAGTTGGTCGGGTCGGAAAACCCCAGCACCTCCGACATCTCGTTGATCGTCATGCGGGTATAGGTCAGCAGGCGTTTGGCTTCCAGCAACTGACGGTCGTGCATGATCTGCAGCGCCGGCTGCCCGCCCAGTTCGCGGCAGGTGCCGTTCAGGTGTGACACCGAGATGCCCAGCTTGTGGGCCAGGTCCTCGATCCTGGGGTGCTCGCGGTAATGCTGCTCGACCAACTGGGTAAAGCGTCGAAAATATTCGCGCCCACGCGGCGCACGCGGGTGGCGACGCTGGATGGCCTGGCGGCTCACCCACACCAGCAGCACGCTGACCACCGCGTGCATCATCATGTCGCGGGCCGGTTGGTCATTCACGTATTCGTCCTGCAGACGCACGAAGAGGCTGTTGAGGTAGTCGCTGTCCTTGCCCGCCGGATAACTGCCCAGAGTCTGCAAACCGTCGACTGTCGCGCCCAATTGCCCCTGCAAATGGCTGATCAGCGGCGCGGACAGGGTCACTACGTAGCCGTCCACATCCTCGGCAAACCGAAACCCGTGCACACACAGCGGCGGCAGCACCTGCAGCGTCGCTTCGCTGAGGGTGCTGCGCTGGCCTTCGATTTCCAGGTGCGCCTGGCCCTTGTGCACGTAGAGCAATTGGCACAGATCCGCGTGCCGGTGGGGCTGAATCTCCCACTGATATTCCCGACTGCGTCGGGAAATGGTTTCGCAGTGCAGCAAATCGGGGGTAGGCCACTGCTGGCTTTCCCCGTACAGCTTGAAGACTGGAATCGCGGTTTGGCTCATGGTTTCGATCCGATACTCAGGATAGTGGTGCGGTAATCGCACCGATTGGCAAAAAGCGCAGACTTTGGCGCAGTTTTCACCTTCTTGTAGCGGCCACTCAAGTGAAAAATGTCAGCAGCAGGATCAATGACAACGCTTTCACCCGATCCGTTCGTGGTGGACCTTGCAGGCGATAAAAACAATGAAGACGCTGAAAACCCAGGTTGCCATCATTGGCGCCGGTCCTTCGGGATTGCTGCTTGGCCAATTGCTGCACAACGCCGGCATCCAGACCCTGATGCTTGAGCGCCAGAGCGCCGACTACGTGCAGGGCCGCATCCGTGCCGGCGTGCTGGAACAAGGCATGGTCGACCTGCTGCGCGAGGCTGGAGTCAGCCAGCGCATGGACGCCGAAGGCCTGGTGCACGATGGCTTCGAACTGGCGCTCAATGGCCGGCTGACGCATATCGACCTCAAGGAACTGACGGGCGGCCAGTCGGTGATGGTCTACGGCCAGACCGAAGTCACCCGCGACCTCATGGCCGCCCGCGCCGCGGTCGGCGCCACCACGCTGTACGAAGCGCGCGAGGTGCAGCTCCATGACCTGAAAACCGATCAACCCTGGCTGACTTTCGAGCATCAGGGCGAGGTGTTTCGCCTGGAGTGCGACTACATCGCCGGTTGCGACGGTTTCCACGGGGTGGCGCGGCAGTCGATCCCGGCCGAGTCGCTGCAGGTGTTCGAACGGGTGTATCCGTTCGGCTGGCTGGGCATGCTCTGCGACACGCCACCGGTGCACCCGGAGCTGGTGTACGCGCGGCACCCGCGCGGTTTTGCGTTGTGCAGCATGCGCTCGGCCACGCGCAGCCGTTATTACCTGCAAGTACCCGCTGACGAACCGGTCAGCGACTGGTCGGACGAGCGATTCTGGGCCGAATTGAAAAAACGCCTGCCTGCCGAGCTGGCCGAAACGCTGGTCACCGGGCCCTCCCTCGAAAAAAGCGTCGCGCCGCTGCGCAGCTTCGTGGTCGAACCGATGCAGTACGGCCGTCTGTTCCTGCTGGGCGACGCCGCGCACATCGTGCCGCCCACCGGCGCCAAGGGCCTGAACCTGGCGGCCAGCGACGTGAGCACGCTCTATCGCATTCTGCTCAAGGTGTATGGCGAAGGGCGCGTCGACCTGCTTGAACAATACTCGGCCATCTGCCTGCGCCGGGTGTGGAAAGCCGAGCGGTTTTCCTGGTGGATGACCTCGATGATGCACCAGTTTCCCGAGGCCGACAGCTTCACCCAACGCATCGCCGAAAGTGAGCTGGACTACTTCATCCACTCCCGCGCGGGCCGCCAGACCATCGCGGAAAATTACGTCGGACTTCCTTACGAGGCTATCGAATAGCCTGCTATCGTATCGAGCGTTCCCGCAGGGCGTCTTTCCTGCGGGCCTTTGCTCGAAGGTTCTGCCGTGACTCAGCTCAATCAGCCCGTTCCACCGGTTCCCGCCGTGCGCAGCATCCTCATCGCGTTGATGCTGGCGATCTTTCTTGGCGCGCTCGACCAGACCATCGTCGCCGTGTCGATGCCGGCCATTTCCGCGCGGTTTCACGACGTCGACCTGCTGGCCTGGGTGATCTCCGGCTACATGGTGGCGATGACGGTGGCGGTGCCGATCTACGGCAAGCTCGGCGACCTGTACGGGCGCCGGCCGATGATGCTGATCGGCATGGGCCTGTTCACCGTGGCATCGCTGTTCTGTGGCATGGCGCAAGGCATGGAGCAACTGGTGCTGGCGCGGATTGTCCAGGGCATCGGCGCCGGCGGCATGATCTCGGTGAGCCAGGCGATCATCGGCGACATCATCACGCCCCGTGAGCGCGGACGTTACCAGGGCTATTTCAGCAGCATGTACGCGGTGGCCAGTGTGGCCGGTCCGGTGCTGGGCGGCCTGATGACCGAGTACCTGTCGTGGCGCTGGGTGTTCCTCATCAACCTGCCGTTGGGCGCCGGCGCCTGGTACGTGGCCCATCGCACCCTGCGCGGGCTGCCGGCGCCGCAGCGCAAGCCGGTCATCGATTACGTGGGCACCGTGCTGATGATCATCGGCCTCACCGCGTTGCTGCTGGGCATCACTGAAATCGGCCAGGGCCATGCCTGGCGTGACTCCGAGGTGCTGGGCCTGCTGTCAAGCGCGCTGGTGGCGCTGTCGGTGTTCGTGTGGCACGAGCGCCGCGCCCGCGAGCCGTTGTTGCCGATGCACCTGTTCGCCAACCGCAGCGCGGTGCTGTGCTGGTGCACGATTTTCATCACCAGCTTCCAGGCGATTTCCCTGACCGTACTGATGCCGCTGCGTTACCAGACCTTGACCGGTTCCGGTGCCGACAGCGCGGCCCTGCACCTGTTGCCGCTGGCGATGGGCCTGCCGATGGGCGCTTATTGTGCCGGGCGCCGGACCTCGGTGACCGGCCGCTACCAGCCGATGATTCTCTGCGGCGCGCTGTTGAGCCCCCTGGCGATCCTCGGCATGGCCTTGAGCGCGCCGCAGGCGGTCGGACTGACGGCGTTGTTCATGGTGCTGTGCGGGATCGCCGCCGGCATGCAGTTTCCGACCTCTCTGGTGGGCACACAGAATTCGGTGGCGCAACGCGACATTGGCGTGGCCACCAGCACCACCAACCTGTTTCGCTCCCTCGGCGGGGCGGTGGGGGTGGCCTGCATGTCGGCGCTGCTGCTGGCGCTGTTGCAGGATTCCAGCTTCGCCCACATGGCCAGTGGCGCGCTGGCGGCCGAAGGCAGTTCCGGCAGTGTGCTGCTCGACGGCCTCAACGCCGCCCCCGGCCCCGCGCAGGACGCCCTGCGCGCGGAGCTGGCGGTAACGTTCCGGCATTTGCTGATGGTAAGTGCCGCGGTGTCGCTGCTGGGCCTGGCGGCGGCCATAGCGATGCCCAATCATGTGCTGCGCGGCCGCGAAGACAAAGCCGGCTGACTGACCAGCGAAGCTCCACATGTGGGAGGGGGCTTGCTCCCTCCCACAAGGAACTGCATTCCAGCGCCGGATCATGGGCTGTAATAACCCACCGCCACCATGAAGTGCCCGGTCTTGCGCACGTAGGCATGCTTGTTCTCGACCTTGCCGGTCACCGGGTTCTGCCAGCGGTATTTGTATTCGCCCTGGTCCTGCTCGGTCATCATCTTGAGGATCGGCTCGCCCACGGGTCTGCCATCCGGATCCTTGACCTTGCTGAAGTCGGTGTTGATCAGTCGCAGAGTGGTGCCATGGGCCACGTAGCGCCGGGTGTCGAGGTCGACCACGAACACGTAGAGGTCGTCCTGCAGAAACCCACCCTGCAACGAGTTGATCGATTTGAGCGTGCCCGCCTCATCCTTCACCAGCGCGCTCACCGCCTTGTTGCGCAACGCTCGCGCCTGCTCCGGGGTGGCGCGTGGCAGGTAGTAGCCGACCGCCAGAATGCGCTCGCCCACCCGCTGGTAAAACACATGCTTGTGCTCGACCTTGCCATCGTTCCAGTTCTGCCAGCGATAGTCGGCCTGCTGCACACCCTGGTTTTCCGGCACCTTGAGCGCGTCCTTGAACGATTGGCGCAACTCCGGCCCCAGCACTTCGGACACATCACGGCCTATCAACGCCGAGGACGGGCCGCCACTGGCCAGCAGTACGCCCTTAGTGTCGACCACGAACACGTAGCGATCCTGGTCGACAAACTCCCCTTGGCGGCTGAATGCCGCAAGGGCCTTGTCACCATTGCTCTGATAGTAGGCCAGGGCTTTTTGCAGCAACGCCTTGGCCGCCTCGGCGTCTTCTTCCTGCGCCGTCGCGGCATGCACCTGGCCGGCGCACGCCAGCAGCAGCCAAGTGATTCGCAGCAATGCCTTCATGTTTCATCCCTCATTATTGTTGATGTGACAGGAGCGTAGACGGACATGGCTCAAGGCGCCGCCAGCCACTGGTTGACGATGCCGTCATATACCCCGGTCGCCACGCTCAGGTGCAGCCACTGATCGACGTAGCTTTTCCACGCCACATCGTCGCGCGGCAGCAGGAAGGCTTTCTGGCTGTATTGCATCTGCCGCTCGGGGTTGACCGCACACAGCCCGGGCTTGAGCTTTTGCTGGTAGCGTGCCTCGCTGGCGTCGGTGATCATCACGTCGGCCTTGCCGGCCAGCAGTTCGTCAAAAATCGTCACGTTGTCATGCAGGCGGATCTGCGCCTGGGCCAGGTGGGCGCGGGCGAACACCTCATTGGTGCCGCCTGCCGGTTCGATCACCCGCACCTGCGGCTGGTTGATCTGCTCCACGGTCTGGTAGCGCTGCACATCGGTGCACCGCACCAGCGGGATCTTGCCGTCGACGCCGAGGGATTCGCTGAAGAAGGCTTTTTTCTGGCGTTCCAGCGACACCGAAATACCGCCCACGGCGATGTCGCAGCGTTGCGCGAGAAAATCCGGCATCAGGGTTTTCCAGTTGGTGGGCACCCAGTTGATCTTCGCGTTGAGGCTCTTTGCCAGGGACTCGGCCATGGCAATGTCGATGCCTTCATAGCTGCCATCGGCGCGCAATGAACTGTAGGGCTTGTAGTCGCCGGTGGTGCACACGCTGAGCGTGCCGCGCTGGATCACCTCATCGAGGTGCGACGGGGCGGGGTCGGCGAGGGCGGTGGTTGCCGAGCACGCCAGTACACACAGGGCCAGGGAAGCTTTCATCGGGACGGGTCCTTGGGGCAATTTTTTTGTAGGCGCGAGCATTGACGCGCCGCCTGCGCCTTTCAACCTTTTTTTCACGTTGCACGGTTTAAGCTGCCCATCAAGGTCGTTCACTCCTGTTCCACCCTGATGAGCCCATGATGTCGCCACAACCTCCATCCTCCATCGAGATTGACTTCGCCCAGCGCTATGATCAGGAGCACGCGCGGGTCTGCGGCGACCCGCGTCCGCCCAGGCTGCGGCGACGCCTGGCGATGTGGCGCGACGAATGGCTGGTGCGCCAGGCGCTTAAAGTGGCCGGCGAGCCGGGCCTGATCCTCGACCTGGCCTGCGGTTCGGGGCGGTTCTGGCCGGTGCTGGGCGAACACATCAACCGTGTGATCCTCGCCTCGGACAATTCCCAGGACATGCTCGACCACGCGCTTACCCACCACTCGGCGGCGTTGCTCAAGCGGGTCAAGACCTTCCAGGGATCAGCGTTTTCCATCGGCTTGTCGGCGAATGCGGTGGACTGCATTTTCTGCCTGGAGTTGTTTCGCCATGTGCCCAGCGCAGAAGGGCGGCTGGCGTTGCTGCGCGAGTTTCATCGGGTCAGCCGCGATACCGTGATTGTCTCCGTGCCTTCACGCACCTTTGTGGAAGGCGAATTTCGCCAGGCGGGCTTCAAGGTCCTGAAACATCAGGAATTCATGCCGGGCTCCCGGCTCTGGCGGGTTTACGTACTGCGTAAGAGGGGATAACTCCCGCTCGTCGGACTATTCTTCAGTGCCTGTCCGAGTTTTCATGATTGCCTGTGCACTGTGAATGCTCGCAAGGCCCTTTCGCGATATATACTGCGCGCCATTCTTCAAGGGAGAGCCGTGTGGCCATCGATATTCACTGGATCTGCGACAACGATAGCCTCGGCCAGCATTGCGCCGAATGGCAGCAGTTGCCATTCGTCGCCCTCGACACCGAATTCATGCGGGTCGACACCTTTTATCCCATCGCCGGGCTGATCCAGATCGGTGATGGCGTACGCGCTTACCTGATCGACCCCCTGACCATCGACAACTGGCAACCCCTGGCCGCCCTGCTGGAAAATCCGGCGGTGATCAAGGTGGTGCACGCCTGCAGCGAAGACCTTGAAGTACTGCTGCGCCTGACCGGCAGCCTGCCGGTGCCGTTGTTCGACACCCAGTTGGCGGCCGCCTACCTGAACCTTGGCTTCTCCATGGGCTATTCGCGCCTGGTGCAAGCCGTGCTCGATATCGAGCTGCCCAAGGGCGAGACCCGCTCGGACTGGCTGCAGCGGCCATTGTCCGACACGCAGGTGAGCTACGCCGCCGAAGATGCGGTGCACCTGGCCGAGGTCTACATCCGTCTGCGTCCGCAGTTGTCCGACGATAAATACGCCTGGGTGCTGGAAGACGGTGCCGAACTGGTGGCCAACCTGCGCCGCGAGATCGACCCCTACGAGCTGTACCGCGATGCCAAGCTGGCGTGGAAACTGTCCCGCGCGCAACTGGCCGTGCTGCGTGAACTGTGTGCCTGGCGCGAGCAGCAGGCGCGGGCCCGCGACCTGCCGCGCAACCGCATCATCCGCGAACATTCGCTGTGGCCGTTGGCCAAATCCCAGCCGGACAACCTGGTCGCCCTGGGCAAGATCGAAGACATGCACCCGCGCACCGTGCGCCAGGACGGCCCGTTCCTGCTCGACCTGATCAAGCGCGCCGCCAGCGTGCCCATGGACCAATGGCCACCGGCCGTGGCCGAGCCGCTGCCGGTGGACGCCGCCACGCTGATCAAGCAGTTGCGCGCCCTCGGCCAGGCCGAAGCCGAACGCCTGGACATGGCGCCGGAGCTGATGCTGCGCAAGAAAACCCTCGAAGCCCTGGTCAAGAGTGGCTACCCCGATGGGCCTTATACATTGCCCGACTCGCTGCGTGGCTGGCGCCGCGCGTTGATGGGTCAGGCGCTGCTCGACAGCCTGGCCTCTGCCGGAGAACAGCCTTGAAACGTATTTGCTCCATCTACCGCAGCCTGAAAAAAGACGGCATGTACCTCTACGTGCTCAAAAGCGATGCCCTCGAGCGGGTTCCCGAGCCCCTGATGGTCGCCTTCGGCAAGCCGCACCACGCCTTCGACATGGTGCTGACCCCGGAGCGCAAGCTGTCGCGCGAAGACATCCTGGTGGTCCTGGAAAACCTCGACAAGCAGGGCTATCACCTGCAAATGCCGCCGGCCGAGGACGAGTACATCGAACACTTGCCCGAAGAGCTGCTGCGCCGCAACGACCCGATGTGATCGGTGGGTGCCCTGCCCGGGGCACTTTCTTCAACGCAATCGTAATGAGTGGGCGGTGGCCGCAAGGACGCGGGCGGCCGTCTGCACTGTTTTGAAAGGTTTTAAGCATGCGTGTTCTGATTGCTGAACAGGATCACCCGCTCTACGCCCAACTGCTGCGCGCCGCCGCGCCGGATCTTGAGGTGCTGACCAGTGGCGATTCGGCCGAACTCTCGCGGCTGGCCGCCGATTGCCCGGTGTGGCTGGGCCAGCCGGACCTGCTGGCGACCCTGCTGCGCCAGGGCCATCAGCCGCAGTGGCTGCAATCGACCTGGGCCGGCATTACGCCGCTGCTGGCCGACGGCCTGCCGCGCGGCTATCGCCTGACCCGTGCGGTGGGCATTTTTGGCCAGGTCATGGCCGAGTTCGTGCTCACCTACATGCTGGGCCACGAGCGTGAAGTGCTGGCGCGCCTGGTCAGCCAGGTGGAGCGCAAGTGGGACAACCGCATCGGCCAGAGCCTGGCGGGGCGCACGGCGCTGATCGTCGGCACCGGTGATATCGGCCAGCGTGTTGCCGAATTTCTGCTGCCGTTTGGCGTGAAGCTGTACGGCATCGCCAGCACCGCGCGTGAGCAGGCGCCGTTCATTGAAGTGGCCGCGCTTGATCAGTTGGAACGGCTGGTGGGGGAGGCGGACTACGTGATCAACCTGCTGCCCAACACACCGGAAACCCACGACCTGTATAACGCGGCGCTGTTCAAGCAGTTCAAGCCGACGGGCGTGTTCATGAACGTCGGACGCGGCGTGGCGGTGGTCGACGCCGATCTGGTCGAGGCGCTGAAAGAAGGGCACCTGGCCGGCGCGGTGATCGATGTGTGTCGCCAGGAGCCGTTGCCGCAGCGCCATCCGTTCTGGACCGCCTGGGGCCTGCTGCTGACCGGGCACAGCTCGGCGCCGACCTCGCCGTCGATGATGGTGGATTTGTTTGTGCAGAACCTGCGCGCGTATCAGGCCCGGCAAGCCCTGCGCGGTGAAGTGGACTTCGAACGCGGCTATTAGTCTGGTAACACCGCCAGTCGCCGACGCTTGGTTCCAGGCGGCTTGGGCACTAGACTGGCGGCCTTTTCACTTACCGATACCGATGCAGAGCCATGGCCGCCAAAGTCGAACCCTTCTGGATACGCAAAACCCTTGAACACCTCGACCAGGAGGAATGGGAGTCGTTGTGCGACGGCTGCGGCCTGTGCTGCCTGCAGAAGCTTGAAGATGAAGACGACAACAGCGTCTATTACACGCGCATCGCCTGCAAACTGCTCGACCTGAACACCTGCCAGTGCACCGACTACCCCAACCGCAGGGCCTCGGTGCCGGACTGCATCCAGCTCACGCCGGGCCAGGCCGACCAGTTCAAATGGCTGCCGCCCACCTGCGGCTACCGGCTGGTCAGCGAGCGCAAGGACCTGCCGTTGTGGCACCACCTGGTCTGCGGCGACCGCGATGCCGTGCACCACGAACGCATTTCCCAGTCCGGGCGCATGGTCAGCGAAGGCAGCGTGGCCGAAGACGACTGGGAGGATTACCTGATTTTCCGCGCGGGCTGAACCAGGAGTGGGTATGAGGGAAGTGATCAAGCTGACGGCCACCCTGGCGCTGCTGGCAATGAGCAGCTCGGCCTGGTGTGCGAAAAAGGTCGACCTGGACTATCACGTCAAGCTGCTGCCCCAGAGCGATCAAGCCGAAGTGCGCGTGAGCCTGTCCCATGGCGCGGCGGTGCGTAGTCTGAATTTCGACCTCGGTCACGCGGGCGACTACAGCGACTTCAAGGCCGATGGCCAGTGGAAGGTCACCGGCAGCCGCGGCCTGTGGCAGCCCGACGCCGACAAGGCCAGCCTCACTTACCGCGTGCGCCTGAGCCATGCGCGCAAGCCGGGCACCTATGAAGCGCGGATGACACCGAGCTGGGCGCTGTTTCGCGGTGAAGACCTGGTGCCGACCGCGCACCTGGACCAGCAGGACGGTGTCGAACTGGTCTCGCGCCTGGTGTTCGAGCTGCCACCTGGCTGGAAAAGCGTCGAGACCGCCTGGCCGCGCATCGGCAAGCACAAATTCCGCATCGACAATGTGTCGCGCCTGTTCGACCGGCCCACTGGCTGGATGCTCGCCGGCACCCTCGGCAGCCGCCGCGTGCGCCTGGGGGACACCGACGTCACCGTGGCCTCGCCCAAGGGCCAGGCCATGCGCCGCATGGATGTGCTGACCTTGCTGACCTTCGTCTGGCCGCAGGTGGAGGCCGCGTTCCCGCGTCATCCGGCCAAGCTGCTGGTGGTGGGCGCCAGCGACCCGATGCGCCGTGGCGCGTTTGCGGCGCGCGACTCGATCTACCTCAACAGCCGCACGCCGCTGGTCAGTGAGAGCGGCAGCAGCCCGTTGCTGCGTGAAGTGGTGCAGGCCATCGGGCGCTTCAATGACCACGACACCAGCGACTGGATCAGCGAAGGGTTTGGCGAGTTTTACGCGATTGAGTTGATGCGCCGTGCCGGCGGGATTACCGATGAGCGCTACGCAGCGATTCAGGCGCGGCTGGGCAAACAAGGCAAGGACGTGACCAGCCTGCGCGGCGAGCACGTTAGCGGCGCCACGGTGGCGCGGGCGGTGCTGGTGCTGCAGGAGCTGGACCGCGAGATCCGCGTCAAGACCCATAACAAGCGGTCCCTGGATGACCTGGCGCAGGCGGTGATGCGGGCTGACAGCGTGAACACGGCGCAATTTGTGCAGTTGGCTGAAAGCATTATCGGTGAGCCATCAGCGGTGCTCGATTCCAGATTACTGCACTGATCTGGAAACACACACACACAGGACACATGTGGGAGGAAGCAAGCCCCCTCCCACATGTGGATGTTCAACAGGCCTGGAAGCCTGATCAGCCGGTGGTTTTTACCGCTTTCTCGGCGGCCACTTCGGCTTGGGTCTTGAGGTTGTTCAGCTCTGCGCCGGCCCGTTCAATCTTGGTGCGCAGGCTGTTCATCTCCTGACGACCCTGCTCCAGCTTGTCCTTGAGCGAACTGTGGCCGGTAAAGCCGCGCTTGAGCGCCACGCCGCCGATTGCCACCTGGATCAGGCCGAGCACGCCGCCACGGCGCAGGCCTTTGCCCAGCATGATGAAACCCCCTGCCACCGAGCCGATGCGTTCCCAGCCGTGCACGTTTTGCTCATGCTGCGGGGCGGGCTGCAGGTGCTCGATGATAGGTCGCAGGTGTGTGCTGTCACTCATGATCCGTCTCCAACAAGGGCTAGTGTCAATAGCTGACTGCTGGCCGGCGCCGGATGTTCCCGAAAAATCAGTACTTGGGCCCCGAGCGGGTGTTGTTGCCCTTGGCCAGGCGGTCGTAGAGCACCACATTGACGGTGGCGGCAAGGTTCATGCAGCCGGTGGTCGGGATGTACACCACGTCTTCGCACCAGTCGCGAATCTCTTTATCCAGCGAGCCGTCTTCCGGGCCGAAGATATACAGCGCGCGGTCGGGATGGGTGTATTCGGGCAGCGGGCGGGCGCCTTCCACCAGCTCCACGGCCACCGGGATGCAGCCCAGGGGCAGGATTTTCTTCAGGTCATCGATGCCGATCAGCGGAATATCGTGGTGGACTTTTTTGGTGTCGGTGATGAAATCCCGCGCACGCTCGTAACGCACGCCGGTGTAGAACACCGAGGCCACGCCGTAGCAGCCGGCGGCGCGCATCACCGAACCGACGTTTTCGGGGGATTTGGGGTTATACAAACCGATGCAGCTGTAGCGTTTATTGCCCACGGGGAGGGTGCCTTGACGAAAAGGCGCGATTATACGGCCTTGAAGTGATGCGGTGCTTGCACGATCGCTATCGGGAGCAAGGCCCCTCCCACCGTTGGACTGCATTTCAGTGTCGGAGGGGGCTTGCCGCCGCTGAGGCCGGTGCAGGCGATGACGATGTTCAGCTGTCTTTTTTCATCAACCCCGCCAACGCCGCAAACGGGTTGTGCGTGGCCTTGGCAATCGTCGGGCTGCTGGTGGAGCCTTCGCCGAAATACTGCTGGTCGGTGTAGCGCGAGTGCTCGTTGTCATGGCAATACAGGCACAGCAGTTCCCAGTTGGAGCCATCCTGAGGATTGTCATCATGGTTATGGTTGCGGTGGTGTACGGTCAGTTCGCTCAGGCGTTTGCCGGCGAACTCACGGGCGCAGCGGCCGCATACGTGGGGGTACATTTTCAGGGCTTTGTCGCGATAGCCCATTTCCCGGTCGCGCTGGGCATCGGCGAGAATGCGGTCCAGCTTGGCGGTGTGGGAGGGCGGGTTGGTCGAGCTCATCATGGCTCCTGGCTGTATGAGGGTTCACGGATACCGTGGATTCTAGCCGCTCGCGCGCTAAATAACCGCTTCACTTTAGCCATAAGGATTTAACTTCATGCGTCTGCATACATGGATTGCTGCATTGCTGCTGTGTGGGGCGACGGCTCATGCCTACGCGCTTTCTACGCCCAGACCCGGACAGGTGATCGAGGTGGCCCTCGAGCAGTTGCATCCCACCCAGGCCGTGGTGGGCTTTGACCAGATTTACTACAGCCTGGGGCTGTTCGCCGCCAAACCTGCCAAGGTCTTCGATGAATACTGCGAAACCAACGGCCAGGGCGAAGCGAAAAAGGTGCCGAAAAAGGCCGACCTGCATCACCCCGACAGCTTTACCTGCGAGGACCCGGTAGGTGCTCACCCGGATGAGATGAAAACCGTCGTGGCAGGCCCCGGCGGCCAGTTGTACCTGACCGACGGTCACCACAGCTTCACCACGCTGTGGGAAGTGCCCGGCGGCGGGGCGCGGTTGAAAATGTGGGTCCGGGTGACCGACGATTTCAGCAGCAGCCCGGACATGAAAACGTTCTGGCAGCGCATGGCGGCGGCGCGCAAAGTCTGGCTCAAGGACAGTCAGGGCCGGACCCTGGCGCCTGAGCAGTTGCCGGCGCATCTGGGCTTCAAGCACCTGCAGAACGACACCTTTCGCAGCCTGGTGTACTTCACCCGCAAGGCCGCCTATGGCAAGCCGGACGATGGCGGGATTGCCCCGGAATTTCTGGAGTTTTACTGGGGCGACTGGCTGCGCACGCAGATTGATTTGGGCCAGTACGACCTGGACAGCAAAGGCGGCTACAAGGACGCCATCGAAGCCGTTGCCAAGCGGATGGTCAGCCTGGCGCCAGGCTCGAAGGTGGGTGACAGCGGGTTTACCGCCCATCAACTGGGCGGCATGAGCGAACTGGATCGCAAGGCGCTGGAGAAGACGTTCGACGACAAGGTGCCGTACATCTTTGACTACCGCAAATCCCTGCGCTGAAACAGATCAGACATGTGGGAGGGGGATTTGCGGTGTCTGGTATCAGGCTTTCAGTTTTTCGGCGATCCAGATGGTGTGCCGGGTGCCTTTGTTGCCATGGGCAAATACCTGCACTTCCTCGGCCTTGAAGCCGGCCTTGCGCAGTTTGTCGCTGAACAGCCTGTCGGCGCTGGCCGACCACACGGCCAGCACGCCCTTGGGCCGCAACGCCTTGGCACAGGCGGCCAGGCCGCCGGCGGAGTAGAGCCAGCTGTTGGCCTTTTGCGTGAGGCCTTCGGGGCCGTTGTCGACGTCGAGCATGATCGCGTCAAAGCCCTGGGGTTCGGCCTGCAGCACCTTGGCCACGTCTTCCAGGCGGATCACGGTGCGCGGGTCCAGCAACGGGCGGCCGGATTTTTCGCCCAGCGGGCCGCGGTTCCACTCCACCACGCCGGGCACCAGCTCGGCCACCACCACTTCGGCGGTCTTGCCCAGGTGCTTGAGCGCCGAAGCCAGGGTGAAACCCATGCCCAGCCCGCCAATCAATACCCGTGAACCGGGGCGCCCGGCTACCTTGCGGCAGGGAATCTCCGCCAGGGCGTCCTCGGAGCCGTGCATGCGGGTGTTCATCAACTGGCCGCCGTCACCGCCCTGGATCTTGATGACAAAATCCTCGCCGTATTCGAACAGGCACAGGGCGCCGCCGTTGTCGGGGATCGGGGTGGTGTCGAGCAGAATGAAACGTTTCATGGAAATCTCATTGGGAAGGGCATTCTTGCGCGGTTGGGAGTAGCCTTGAGGCATTCCGGTCAGGCCATGGAGCCATCGATGAAGTGCAGCATTCTAACGGTCATTGTGCTCGGCGCGCTCACATTGGGTTCTGCGCAGGCGCAGGAGGCGCAAAGCGTGCCGGCCGCCCCCGCGCCAACCCCAGGCGCGCCGGGCACGCCGACGCCGACGCTGTACCCGCAGGTGACGCCGCCGGCGTTGCCCAAAGCCAACGCCGACGGCTCGCCGGCGCTGGTGCCGATCGTGTTGCCGACGCCGCCCAGGGACCAGACAGTGCCGGGCCTGCAGCAGAACGACAGCAAACCGAAAACGCCCGGTGGTTAAGCGTCGAGTGCCAGCGCCTTGAACACGAAGGCATATTCCAGCGCCACGTCGCGTAGCCCCTGGTAGCGACCGCTCATGCCGCCGTGGCCGGCACCCAGTTCGGTCTTGAGCAGCAGCAGGTTGTCGGAGGTGGCGGTGTCGCGCAGCTTGGCGACCCATTTGGCGGCTTCCCAGTACTGCACGCGGCTGTCGTTGTAGCCGGCGATCACCAGCAGCGCCGGGTAGGCCTGGGCGCTGACGTTTTCGTAGGGCGCATACGCCTTGATGCGCGCATACACCTCGGGCTCTTCGGGGTTACCCCATTCGTCGTACTCGGTGATGGTCAGCGGCAGCTCCGGGTCGAGCATGGTGTTGAGCACATCCACAAACGGCACTTCGGCAATCGCCGCCTGGAACAGCGCCGGGCGCTGGTTGAGCACCGCGCCGATCAACAGGCCGCCGGCACTGCCGCCGCTGATCGCCAGTTGCCCGGAGGTGGTCAGGCCCTCGGCAATCAGGTGTTCGGCGCAGGCGATAAAGTCGCTGAAGGTGTTCTGCTTGTGGGCCTGCTTGCCGTTGCGGTACCAGGCTTCCCCCAGCTCGCCGCCGCCGCGCACGTGGGCGATGGCGAACGCCACGCCACGGTCCAGCAGGCTCAGGCGCGCGTGAGAGAACCACGGGTCGAGGCTCTGGCCGTACGCACCGTAACCGTAAAGGTACAACGGGGTGGGCTTGCCCAGTTGGTCGCGCTTGACCACCAGGCTGATCGGCACCTGAGTGCCATCGGCCGAGGTCGCCCACAGGCGCTGACTGACGTAGTCATCGGCATTGAATGCGCCGAGTACCGGCGTTTCCTTGAGCACCTGTTGCGCGCCGCTGGCCAGCTCCAGCTGACGCACCTGCGCCGGGCGGTTCAGCGCTTCGTAGCGCAGGCGGATCCGGTCGCTGGGGAATTCCAGGCTGTTCTGTACGTAGAGGCTGTAGGCGGCGTCGGGTAACTCCACGCGATAGGCCGGCACGCCCTCGGCGTGCACTTCGATCACCGGCAGGCCGCCGATGCGCAGGCTCAGGGTCATGGCGCGGGCGTTCAGGCTCACGCCGTCGAGCATCACCTCGTCACTGTGGGGGATCAGCGTGTGCCAGTCGGCCTCGCCGGGCACGGAGCCGGTGTCGGCGGCGACAAACAGCGCGTAATTGATGCCGTCGCGGTTGCTGCGGATAAACCAGGTCCACTCACCGTCGAGCTGGCCGTGGTCAACATCGTATTCATGGTCTTCGACGCGAGGCGCCAGGCAGGTGAAGTCCAGGTGCGGCTGGCCTGCGTCCAGTGCCCAGATTTCGCTGGTGGTCTTGCTGCCCAGGGCCAGCAGCAGCTGGCGCTCGGAACTGGAGCGGTAGCAATGCAGGAAGAAACGCCCGTCGGGTTCGTGGAACACTTCCTGCGCCGCCGTGCCGTCCAGGCGGTAGCGATACAGCTTGTGCGGGCGATGGGTGTCGTCCAGCTCGCCAAAAAACAGGGTCAGGCTGTCATTGGCCCAGGTCATGCTGCCGTCGCAGTCCTGGAACTCCAGTTCGCTGACCTTGCCCGAGGACAATTCCTTGACGAACAGGGTGTAGATTTCTTCGCCACTGGTATCGAGGCTGTAGGCCAGACGCTGATGGTCGGGACTGATGCTGAAGGCGCCCAGCGAGAAAAAGCCGCCGCCAGCCAGCGCGTTCGGGTCCAGCAGCAGTTCTTCGCTGCCCTCATCCACCTGATTGCTGTCGTCGGCGGGGCGGCGGCAGCGGTAGTGGCGGGCGTATTCGTCGCCGGCGGTGGTGCGCGTGTAATACAGATACGGGCCCCACGGGGAGGGCAGCGACAGGTCGGTCTCGAGGATGCGGCCCTTGATTTCCTCGAACAGCGTGTCGCGCAGCGCCTGCTGGTCGGCCAGTTGGGCTTGCTGCCAGGCGTTTTCGGCCTTGAGGTAGTCGAGGACTTCAGCGTTGTCGCGCTCCTGCAACCAGGCGTACGGGTCTGGACCTGGGGCCTTGCGGGCGATCGGGGCATTGGATAGGGGCATGGATCACTCTCTGTCTGGCGGACGGTGGCAGGCATTGCAGCCGCGACACGCAAAAGCCGTTATCATAGCCGCCTCTTTGCCAGCCTTGCCATGGACACCATGACCGAGAACGATTATCTGATTGCCTGGGGCCTTTACGCCTTCGCCGCATTGGGCTGCCTGTTGGTGTGGTGGCGCATGACCCGCTGGATCTGGCGCTGGCTGCGCGAGCCGCTGCAATTGCTGATGGCGGTGCTGCTGTTCAGCCCGACCATCGTCGATCCGGTCAAGACCCAGTTCGCGCCGGCCGTGGCCATTACCGCGCTGGACCTGGTGCTCAAGGTCGGCAACAACGCCTGGCGGGCGATTTCCGATTTGTTCATGTACACGATGATCGTCTTCGCCGTGTATATCGTGATCGTGTTGATCCGCTGGCCCATCGAGCGCGCCGCCAATGCGCGCCGCGAGCGCAAGGCCGCGTTCGATGCGGCGCTGGCCCAGGAGCCGGCTGAAGACGACGAGCCTTTCCACCGTCCGGCACCCGCCAGCGGCACGCGGGTCGAACCGCGCCTTTAACGTTGCAGCGAGAGCCCTGGCATGTGTGAATTATTGGGCATGAGTGCCAACGTCCCCACCGATATCGTGTTCAGCTTTACCGGGCTGATGCAGCGCGGCGGGCGCACCGGCCCGCACCGCGACGGTTGGGGCATCGCCTTTTACGAAGGCCGTGGCCTGCGCCTGTTCCAGGACCCGGCGGCGAGCAGCGAGTCGGAAGTCGCGCTGCTGGTGCAGCGTTATCCCATCAAGAGCGAAGTGGTGATCGGGCATATCCGCCAGGCCAATGTCGGCAAGGTCAGCCTGGCCAACACTCACCCGTTCGTGCGCGAACTGTGGGGCCGCAACTGGTGCTTCGCCCACAACGGCCAACTGGCGCAGTTCAACCCGCGCGCCACCTTTTACCGCCCGGTGGGCGACACCGACAGCGAGGCGGCTTTCTGCGATCTGCTCAACCGTGTGCGCGAAGCCTTCCCGGAACCGGTGGACATCGAGCAGGTGCTGCCCGACCTGATCGCCGCCTGCACCGAATACCGCAGCAAGGGCGTATTCAATTGCCTGCTCAGCGACGGTGACTGGCTGTTTTGCTATTGCACGACTAAATTGGCGCAGATCACCCGACGCGCGCCCTTTGGCCCGGCGCGCTTGAAGGATGTCGACGTGATCGTCGATTTCCAGGCCGAAACCACGCCCAATGACGTGGTGACGGTGATTGCCACCGAACCGTTGACCGACAACGAAAACTGGACCCGCTACGAACCGGGCCAATGGAGCCTGTGGCGACGCGGTGAATGCGTCAGCCAGGGCGTTACCGAGTAAGGATATCGACCATGTTGCTCAGCTATCTGCGGTTGGTGCTGTTTGCCATTGGCCTGTTGGTCGGCGTGCAAGTGCCGGGATTCATCAACGACTATGCCAAGCGCGTCGAAGCCCACCTGATCGAGGCCCAGACCGGCCTGCGCGGGTTCGAGACCACCGCGCAGCAGTTTTTCAAGGGCGACTTGCAGGCGCTGGTGGCCCATTACCGCGCCAGTGATGACCCGGTGTTCCAGAGCGACGCCAACAGCCTGGGGGCCATGCTTGACCGCCAGCTTGCGTTGGACAAGCAGTTCCAGGCCATGCAAGGTCCCTGGTATATCCGCGCCCTGCAGGTGGCGGTGGCCGCCGACCCGGACATTCGCCGGGAGACCTGGAATGGCTACAGTTACCAGATCCTGCTGACCCCCGAAGCGATGGGCTGGGGGTTGGGTGGGGCGATGCTGTTGTCGTTCGGCATCGAGTGTCTGTTCCGCCTGATCGACTGGGTGGTGTTGGGCGGCAAGCGTCTGCGCCAGAGCCGTCCGATTGAAGAGCGTGACCTCAAAGGCCTTTAAATAGCGGCTCGGTCCACTGTGGGAGCCAGCCCCCTCTTATCAAACACAAAATAACTTTTTGATTTAAAACCTGAAATTTCAGGCAGCCAGTTTCCTGTGGCGAGCAGGCTTGTCCTGCGTTGGGCTGCGCAGCAGCCCCAAAGCCGTGCTCCGCGCAGGGTCAGGTACACCGCGTTTTCCTTTATTGGGGGCGCTGCGCCCCTCAACGCGGGGCAAGCCCGCTCGCCACAGAGGCTCCAGTTTGCTGCGCGACAGCGCTACGTCGAAGAGGCAGTGGGGACTCCCACCGTTATTTGGATAGAAAGCGCATGCCTTCTTCCAGCCCGCGCAACGTCAGCGGGTACATCTGATCTTCCACCAACTCGCGCACAATTCCCGTCGACGCCGTATAGCCCCAGGTGTCCTTCGGGTACGGGTTGATCCAGATCAGCTTCTTGTACTTGGCCATGAAGCGCTGCATCCACACATAGCCCGGCTCCTCGTTCCAGTGTTCGACGCTGCCGCCGGCCTGGGTGATTTCATAGGGCGCCATCGACGCATCGCCGATAAAGATCACTTTGTAATCGGCGCCGTACTTGTGCAGCAGGTCCTGGGTTGAGGTGCGCTCCGAGGTGCGGCGCTGGTTGTTCTTCCACACCGACTCGTACACGAAGTTGTGGAAGTAGAAGTACTCCAGGTGTTTGAACTCGGTCTTGCATGCGGAGAACAGCTCTTCGCAGATCTTCACATGGGCGTCCATCGAGCCGCCGATATCGAACAGCAGCAACAGCTTGATGGTGTTGCGCCGTTCCGGGCGCATCTGGATATTCAGCAGGCCGGCGTCGCGTGCGGTGTGGTCGATGGTGCCGTCGATGTCCAGCTCTTCGGCCGCACCCTGGCGCGCGAATTTACGCAGGCGGCGCAGGGCAACCTTGATGTTGCGCGTGCCCAGCTCGACCTGATCGTCGAGGTTCTTGTACTCGCGCTGGTCCCACACCTTCACGGCCTTGCCCTTGCGCTCGCCGGCATCGCCCACGCGTATGCCTTCCGGGTTGTAGCCGCCGGAACCGAACGGGCTGGTGCCGCCGGTGCCGATCCACTTGTTGCCGCCGGCGTGGCGTTCCTTCTGTTCTTCCAGACGTTTTTTGAATTCCTCGATCAGCTTGTCGAGGCCGCCGAGGGACTGGATCTGTGCGCGCTCCTCATCGCTCAGCGAGCGTTCGAACTCCTTGCGCAGCCAGTCCTCGGGGATGAGCGCCTGCAGGTGATCGTCGAGTTTTTCCAGGCCGTTGAAGTAGGCCCCGAAGGCGCGGTCGAACTTGTCGAAATGCCGCTCGTCCTTGACCAGAATCGCCCGCGCCAGGTAGTAGAACTCGTCCATATCGGCGAAGGTGACGCGCTGTTTGAGCGCGTTGATCAGGTCAAGCAGTTCGCGCACCGACACCGGCACCTTGGCGGCGCGCATTTCATTGAACAGGTTGAGCAGCATCAGCGATGACCGCGACGGCTCATGAACGCCAGCCGTTCCAGCAACTGCACATCCTGCTCGTTCTTGACCAGCGCGCCGGCCAGCGGCGGAATCGCCTTGGTCGGATCACGCTCGCGCAGCACCGCTTCGCCGATGTTGTCGGCCATCAGCAGCTTGAGCCAGTCGACCAGTTCGGAGGTGGAAGGCTTTTTCTTCAGCCCCGGCACTTTGCGCACGTCGAAGAACACGTCCAGCGCTTCGCTGACCAGGTCCTTCTTGATGTCGGGGTAGTGCACATCGACGATTTTCTGCAGGGTGGTGCGGTCGGGGAAGGCGATGTAGTGGAAGAAGCAGCGGCGCAGGAACGCGTCCGGCAGCTCTTTTTCGTTGTTGGAAGTAATGATGATGATCGGGCGTTTCTTCGCCTTGATGGTCTCGTCGATTTCGTAGACGTAGAACTCCATCTTGTCGAGTTCCTGCAACAGGTCGTTGGGGAATTCGATATCGGCCTTGTCGATTTCGTCGATCAGCAGAATCACCCGCTCTTCGGCCTCGAAGGCCTCCCACAACTTGCCCTTCTTCAGGTAGTTGCGTACGTCGTGCACCTTGTCCACGCCCAGTTGCGAGTCGCGCAGGCGGCTGACCGCGTCGTACTCGTACAGGCCCTGGTGGGCTTTGGTGGTGGACTTGATGTGCCAGGTGATCAGCCGGGCGCCG
Organism: Pseudomonas trivialis; assembly: GCF_001439805.1. Taxonomy (GTDB): domain Bacteria; phylum Pseudomonadota; class Gammaproteobacteria; order Pseudomonadales; family Pseudomonadaceae; genus Aquipseudomonas; species Aquipseudomonas trivialis. The sequence goes on from NZ_JYLK01000015.1 coordinate 23,367, forward strand.
AACGACTCGGCCAGTTGTTCGGCGAGCATGGTCTTGCCGGTGCCCGGTTCGCCCTTGACCAGCAGCGGACGCTCCAGGGTGATGGCGGCGTTGACGGCCAGTTTCAGGTCATCGGTAGCCACATAGGCCTGGGTGCCTTCGAACTTCATCGGTGTGTCCTCGGATTCATCAATGCCCGGACTATACCGCGCGGCCCCGGCGACTGTGAACGCAGACGGGTTATTCAGTCTCTGAATGGCCGGTCACGTTCATTCCCGGCCAATGCAATCAATGTGGGAGGGAGCAAGCCCCTTCCCACAGTTTTAATCGGCGCTCGGCTTGGGTTGTTCGTAACGGGCATTGAAGGCCTGGATGAAGCCGTTGCGCAGGATCGCGATGACCGCGCCAAACGCGCTGACATTCTGCTGATGCACACTGCCGCTCAATTCCACGCGGGTGGCGAACTGGTTTTTACGCTGGTTCTTGAGCACCGTCTCGCTGGCGCCGACCACGGCTTCCCAGATCGAACGGAAGATATTCTTGTCCTTGTTTTCGACATCCTGCTGCCAGTCGAACACTTCCACATCGCGCAGCAGCGGCTTTATATAGCCGCGCAGCTGGCCTTTCTCGGCCTGGGCTTCGATTACTACGTCACCGGTGCCGGCCTTGAAATCGAACTTGCCATAGGCGGAGGCGAAGTCATTCATGCGCGTCAGTTGCAGGTCGCGGGCACGGAAGCGGAACTCGAACTCTTCGAAATCACTCAGCGGGTCAAAGGTGGCGTTGGCTTCCAGAGGTGCCTGGCCTTGCAGCAGCGCCTTGCCTTCAAAGCGTGCGTCGCGCTTGCCTTCCACGTCCACCACGTTGGTCAGGTTGTAGAAACTGGCGTTGACCCCGGTGGCGTTGATATTGACTTGGGGCTTGGAGGTGAAGTTGTGGAACGCGATCTTGCCGTCTTCGATGCGCATTTCGTTGAGGGTGATCGGCAGCAGCTTGCTCAGTTGTTCCTGCCAGTCGGTGCCTTTACCGGTCTGGGACGCGGCCTTGTTGGCGCCACCGTCGACGAAGTTGATTTCCGGACGCACAAAATGCCCCTCGGCGACCACCGCATGGTCGTACCACAGCGAATGCCAGCTCACCGCGAACTCGATCAGCGGCGCCTTGACGAAGGGCACCGGCACCTTGCCGTCCACCTTGACGATCTGCAGGCCGTTGATCCGGTAGGCGCCGCGCCACAGGGCGAGGTCCACGTCGGCAATCTCGCCACGGTAATCGCCCATGTTGGCGAGCTTTTCGTTCAGGTAGTTGCGCACCAGATAGGGCAGGGCGATGTTCAGTGCCACCAGGAAAACCACCAGTGCGGCGACGGTCCAAAGTGGCCAGCTGTAGCGACGTTTCATGAAAGGCTCCTCCGTGCAGATAGGGTGTGGACTGCCGCAGCAGGCGCAACGTTCCGCCGACTGGACGCCTCAAAGCCTGAGGCATACCCTTGTGGCCTTGTTCACATTGCCCCAGGGACCCGTCATGAGCCGCATTTTTGCAGACAACGCGCACTCCATCGGTAACACGCCTCTTGTTCAGATCAACCGCATTGCGCCGCGCGGCGTGACCATTCTGGCGAAGATCGAGGGGCGTAACCCGGGCTATTCGGTGAAATGTCGCATTGGCGCCAACATGATCTGGGACGCCGAGGGCAGCGGCAAACTCAAGCCGGGCATGACCCTTGTCGAACCCACCTCCGGCAACACCGGTATTGGTCTGGCCTTTGTCGCTGCTGCCCGTGGCTACAAACTGCTGCTGACCATGCCGGCGTCCATGAGCATCGAGCGGCGCAAGGTGCTCAAGGCCCTGGGCGCCGAACTGGTGCTGACCGAACCGGCCAAAGGCATGAAAGGCGCCATCGACAAGGCCGCTGAAATCGTCGCCGGCGACCCCGCCACCTACTTCATGCCGGCCCAGTTCGAAAACCCGGCCAACCCTGCCATTCACGAAAAAACCACCGGCCCGGAAATCTGGAACGACACCGACGGCGCGGTGGACGTGCTGGTGGCGGGCGTGGGCACCGGCGGCACCCTCACGGGTGTGTCGCGCTACATCAAGCACACCGCGGGCAAGCCGATCCTGTCGGTGGCGGTCGAACCGATGGCGTCGCCGGTGATCACCCAGGCGCTGGCCGGTGAAGAGATCAAGCCGAGCCCGCACAAGATCCAGGGGATCGGCGCCGGTTTCGTGCCCAAAAACCTCGACCTGTCGATGGTCGACCGCGTGGAACTGGTGACCGACGACGAGTCCAAGGCCATGGCCCGACGCCTGATGCAGGAGGAAGGCATTCTCTGCGGTATCTCCTGCGGCGCGGCGATGGCCGTGGCCGTGCGTCTGGCCGAGAAACCGGAGATGCAGGGCAAGACCATCGTGGTGATCCTGCCGGACTCCGGTGAGCGTTACCTGTCGAGCATGTTGTTCAGCGATTTGTTCACCGATCAGGAAAACCAGGCGTGATGCTCACCACAACCGCCGGCTGATCGCCGGGTTTGATTTGTGTCAGCTGGTCAGGCGGGGCCTTCTGCATACTGGCCCAACTGTTTATCATGGCCGGCTGCTACGTCTGCTGTTGGCCAGGCGCTTATTTTCAGGAGTTGCTGCATGACCTTTTCTTTGGCCGCCAAACTGTCGGTGTTGCTGCTGTTTATCGGCAGTACGCTGTATGTGCACCTGCGCGGCAAGGCCCGTTTGCCGATGTTGCGCCAGTTCGTCAATCATTCGGCGCTGTTTGCCCCATATAACGCCTTGATGTACCTGTTCTCCGCGGTACCGTCCAAACCTTACCTGGACCGCAGCAAGTTCCCGGAGCTGGACGTGCTCAAGGACAACTGGGAAGTGATCCGCGAAGAGGCCATGCACCTGTTCGACGAGGGCTATATCCGCGCCGCCGAAAAGAACAACGACGCCGGCTTCGGTTCGTTCTTCAAGAAGGGCTGGAAGCGTTTCTACCTCAAGTGGTACGACAAACCGCTGCCGTCGGCCGAGGCCCTGTGCCCGAAGACCGTGGCGCTGGTGAGCAGCATCCCCAACGTCAAGGGCGCGATGTTCGCGCTGTTGCCGGGTGGCAGCCACCTCAACCCGCACCGCGATCCGTTTGCCGGGTCCTTGCGTTATCACCTGGGGTTGTCCACGCCCAATTCCGATGACTGCCGCATCTTTGTCGACGGCCAGGTCTACGCCTGGCGCGATGGGGAAGACGTGATGTTCGACGAAACCTATGTGCACTGGGTGAAGAACGAAACCGAGCAGACTCGGGTGATTCTGTTCTGCGACATTGAACGTCCGCTGAGCAACCGCCTGATGACCCGTCTCAACCGTTGGGTCAGCAAGCAGCTGGGGCGTGCGACTGCGCCGCAGAATCTGGATGATGAGCGGGTGGGGGGGATTAATCAGGCGTATGCGTGGAGCAAGACGTTCAGCGACAGGTTCAGCGGTCGGGTTAAACAGTTCAAACGCAAGTATCCCCTGGCTTACCGGATTGCGCGGCCGGTGTTGGCGGTGGTGGTGTTGGTGTTGTTGTGGAAGTGGTTGTTTGGCTGATTTGGGATAGGGTTAGAACTGGGGGAGGGTTTTCTGCTGGTGTTGGTGTACATATTCGTTGCTGCGGTAACGGCTACGTATGGTTCCGCCCTTACGGCGGGTCACTTTTGGAAAAGAGCCCCAAAAGTAACCAAAAGGGCTCTTGCCCCACCACTCGGCACCTCGCTAAGGCTCGGTGTGCCCGAACGCAGGCTTGAATCCGTGGGCCGCCGCGATGGGCCATCCTTGGCCCAGCGCGGCTAACCCGGCGTCCTGCCGGGTTACCCACGGATTCAAGCCTGCGTTCGGCCAGCGTGGTTGACGGGGCGCCTAAGATCAAAAGCCAAAGCAAAGCCAAAGCGGTGTGATATCTATCAGACAAATGGAGATCAAGTGTGGGAGGGGGCTTGCTCCCGATGGCAGTGGGTCAGCTACAGATAAGCTGACTGATCCACCCTCATCGGGAGCAAGCCCCCTCCCACCTTTGCATTTCCAGTGTTGCTTATGAGGCGATCAACTGGCGCAGCACGTAGTGCAGGATGCCACCGGCCTTGAAGTATTCCACTTCATTGAGCGTATCGATCCGGCACAGCACTTCCACTTTCTCGCTGCTGCCATCCTCCCGCGTAATCACCAGCGTCAGGTTCATGCGCGGCACGATCTCCACGTTGGTGAGGCCGAGGATGTCGATGTTCTCCTTGCCGGTGAGTTTGAGCGATTTGCGGTTCTGATCCAGCTTGAACTGCAACGGCAACACGCCCATGCCCACCAGATTGGAGCGGTGAATCCGTTCGAAGCTTTCGGCAATGACTGCCTTGACCCCCAGCAGGTTGGTGCCCTTGGCCGCCCAGTCGCGGCTGGAGCCGGTTCCGTATTCCTGGCCGGCGATTACTACCAGCGGCGTGCCTGAGGCCTGGTATTTCATCGCGGCGTCGTAAATCGCCATGCGCTCGCCGGTGGGGATGTACAGCGTATTGCCGCCTTCCTCGCCGCCGAGCATTTCATTGCGGATGCGGATATTGGCGAAGGTGCCGCGCATCATCACTTCATGGTTGCCCCGGCGTGAGCCGTAGGAGTTGAAGTCGCGCGGTTGAACGCCTTGTTCTTGCAGGTAGCGCCCGGCAGGGCTGTCGACCTTGATGTTGCCGGCGGGGGAGATGTGGTCGGTGGTCACCGAGTCGCCCAGCAGCGCCAGCACGTTGGCGCCCGTGACGTCCTTGATCACCGGCAGGGGGCCTGCAATATCGTCAAAGAACGGCGGGTGCTGAATATAGGTGGAGTCCTGCTGCCACACGTAGGTAGCGGCCTGGGGCACTTCGATTGCCTGCCATTGCTCGTCACCGGCGAACACTTCGGCATATTCCTTGTGGAACATGCCCGTGGTGACTTGCGCGACGGCGTCGGCGATCTCTTTGCTGCTCGGCCAGATATCTTTGAGATACACCGGATTGCCGTCCTTATCGTGACCCAGCGGCTCGCTGCTGATATCGATACGTACGGTGCCGGCCAGCGCATAGGCCACCACCAGGGGCGGCGAGGCCAGCCAGTTGGTTTTCACCAGCGGGTGCACGCGGCCCTCGAAGTTTCGATTGCCGGACAGCACCGAGGCCACGGCGAGGTCGGCGGTCTGGATGGCTTTTTCAATCGGCTCGGGCAGCGGCCCGGAGTTGCCGATGCAGGTGGTGCAGCCGTAGCCCACCAGGTCGAAACCGAGTTTATCCAGGTATTGAGTAAGGCCTGCGGCGTGGTAATAGTCGGTGACCACCTTGGAACCCGGCGCCAGGGAGGTCTTGACCCACGGCTTGCGGGTCAGGCCCTTTTCCACGGCTTTTTTCGCCACCAGCCCGGCGGCCATCATGACGCTGGGGTTGGAGGTGTTGGTGCAGGATGTGATGGCGGCGATCACCACCGCGCCGTTTTTCAGGCGATAGGTATTGCCTTCGTATTCGTAGTCGGCTTCGCCTACCAGGTCTGCATTGCCCACGGCCACGCCACCGCCGCCTTCGCTTTCAAGGCGGCCTTCTTCCTTGTTGGTCGGTTTGAATTGCAGGTCGAGAAAATCACTGAACGCCTGGCCCACATTCGGCAGTGCCACGCGGTCCTGCGGGCGCTTGGGACCGGCCAGGCTGGCTTCGACGCTGCCCATGTCCAGCGCCAGGCTGTCGGTGAACACCGGCTCTTGCCCCGCGTTGCGCCACAGGCCCTGGGCCTTGGTGTAGGCCTCCACCAGTTTCACGGTTTCGCTGGGGCGACCGGACAGGCGCAGGTAGTCCAGCGTCACGTCGTCCACCGGGAAAAACCCGCAGGTGGCGCCGTATTCCGGGGCCATGTTGGCGATGGTGGCGCGGTCGGCCAGCGGCAGGTCAGCCAGGCCATCGCCGTAGAATTCGACGAATTTACCCACCACGCCTTTTTTGCGCAGCATCTGCGTGACCGTCAGCACCAGGTCGGTGGCGGTGATGCCTTCTTTCAATTTGCCGGTGAGCTTGAAGCCGATCACTTCCGGGATCAGCATCGACACCGGCTGGCCAAGCATCGCCGCTTCCGCTTCGATACCGCCGACGCCCCAGCCGAGCACGCCCAGGCCGTTGATCATGGTGGTGTGGGAGTCGGTGCCCACCAGCGTGTCGGGAAAGGCGTAGGTGCGGCCGTCTTCGTCCTTGGTCCACACGGTGCGGCCCAGGTATTCGAGGTTGACCTGGTGGCAGATGCCGGTGCCCGGTGGCACCACGCTGAAGTTGTCGAAGGCGCTCTGGCCCCAGCGCAGGAAGGCGTAGCGTTCGCCGTTGCGTTGCATCTCGATGTCGACGTTCTGCTCGAAGGCGTCGGCGTTACCGAACTTGTCGACCATCACCGAGTGGTCAATGACCAGGTCCACGGGGGACAGCGGGTTGATGCGCTGCGGGTCGCCACCGGCCTTGGCCACGGCGGCGCGCATGGCGGCGAGGTCGACCACGGCGGGCACGCCGGTAAAGTCCTGCATCAGGACGCGGGCGGGGCGGTACTGGATCTCGCGGTCGGACTGGCGCTCTTTGAGCCAGGCGGCGATGGCCTTGAGGTCGGCGCCGGTGACGGTCTTGTTGTCTTCCCAGCGCAGCAGGTTTTCCAGCAGCACTTTGAGCGACATCGGCAGCTTGTCCAGGTCGCCCAGTGTCTTGGCGGCCTCGGGCAGGCTGAAATAGTGGTAGGTCTTGTTGTCGATTTCCAGGGTCTTAAGGGTTCTCAGGCTATCAAGGGATGACATGACACGACTCCTTATGGTCCGCACGGCTACGGACCTGGCGGGACGAACAGAGCGTTTAACTTAGCCCTGTTTTGAGTAGCAGGCTAATAACTGGACTGCCGGGTGAAGTCCAAGGTTCCGAACTCGGCTATCATGCGCGCGTTTTCATGACAGGCCTTGCACGACAGCAAGCCGGTGCCAGGAGATTCAATGAACACCCTTTTTATGCACTGCCGTCCGGGTTTCGAGGGCGAAGTCTGCTCCGAGATCGCCGAGCACGCCGCGCGCCTTAACGTTTCCGGTTACGCCAAGGCCAAGACCGGCAGCGCCTGCGCCGAATTCGTCTGCACCGAGGAAGATGGCGCCCAGCGCCTGATGCACGGCCAGCGCTTCGCCGAATTGATCTTCCCCCGGCAGTGGGCGCGCGGGGTGTTCATCGACCTGCCGGAAACCGACCGCATCAGCGTGATCCTCGCGCACCTGCATCCATTCCCGGTGTGCGGCAGCCTGTGGCTGGAGATGGTTGACACCAACGACGGCAAGGAACTGTCGAACTTCTGCAAGAAATTCGAAGTGCACCTGCGCAAGGCCTTGCTCAATGCCGGCAAGCTGGTGGACGACCCGAGCAAGCCGCGCCTGCTGCTGACCTTCAAAAGTGGCCGCGAAGTGTTCATGGGCCTGGCCGAGTCGAACAACTCGGCGATGTGGCCGATGGGCATCCCCCGCCTTAAGTTCCCGCGTGACGCGCCCAGCCGTTCGACGCTGAAGCTGGAAGAGGCCTGGCACCACTTCATCCCCCGCGACCAGTGGGACGAGCGCCTGCACGGCGACATGACCGGCGTCGACCTCGGTGCCGCACCCGGCGGCTGGACCTGGCAACTGGTCAACCGGGGCATGCTGGTGACCGCCATCGACAATGGCCCCATGGCCGAAAGCCTGATGGACACCGGCCTGGTGCAGCACTTGATGGCCGACGGTTTCACCTTCGTGCCAAAACAGCCGGTGGACTGGATGGTGTGTGACATCGTCGAGAAACCGGCGCGCAATGCCGCGCTGCTGGAAACGTGGATCGGCGAGGGCCATTGCCGCGAGGCGGTGGTGAACCTGAAGTTGCCGATGAAGCAGCGTTACGCCGAGGTCAAACGCCTGCTGGAACGGATCGAAGAGGGCTTCAAGGCGCGCGGTATTCGTGTGGAGATTGGCTGCAAGCAGCTGTATCACGACCGGGAGGAGGTGACCTGCCACCTGCGTCGGCTTGAGCCTGCGAAGAAACCCAAGAGACACTGACCGCCCCTGTGGGAGCGGGCTTGCCCGCGATAGCGGTATAACGGTCGAAATTATGTTGAATGTGCCCCCGTCATCGCGGGCAAGCCCGCCCCCACACTGGAGCGGGTGTGTTTCAGGAGTGATGTATGAGTGAATTACCCATTGACGGCACCCTCGACGCCACCGGCCTCAACTGCCCGGAGCCGGTGATGATGCTGCATCAGCACATCCGGGACCTGGCGCCTGGCGGCCTGCTCAAGGTGATCGCGACCGACCCTTCCACCCGTCGCGATATTCCCAAGTTCTGTGTGTTCCTGGACCACGAACTGGTTGAACAGAAAGAAGAGGGCGGCACCTACCTGTACTGGATTCGCAAGAAAGTCGATTAAACCCGCGCCTTGCCTGCGTGAATACGCCGGCGTGCACTGCGCGCCAGGCGCACCAGCAACATGCCTGCCGCGCAACTCAAACCGACGATCAGGCCTTGCCACAAGCCGCTCGGCCCGCTGGCTGCGCCCAGCCAGTCGGTGAGCCCCAGGGCGTAGCCCACCGGCAGGCCCACGCCCCAATAGGCGAACAAGGTCAGCACCATGGTCACCCGGGTGTCCTGGTAACCGCGCAGCGCGCCAGCGGCGGTGACCTGGATCGAGTCCGAAAACTGGAACAGCGCGGAAAACACGATCAGCGTGGAGGCGAGGTGGATCACCACCGGGTCCGGCGTGTAGATCGCCGCGATCTGCTCGCGAAACAACAGCATCAGGCTGCAGGACAGGCAGGCATAGGCCAGCGCCGTGCCCATGCCGACCCCGGCGGCAAAGCGCGCCTCACGGGGTTCGCCACGGCCCAGGGCCTGGCCGACGCGCACGGTCACGGCCATGCTCAGGGAATAGGGAATCATGAACACCAGCGAGCTGACATTTAGTGCGATCTGATGGCCTGACACCACGGTGGCGCCGAGGCTGCCGAGCAGCAGGGCGATCACCGCAAAAATGCTCGACTCGGCAAAGATCGCCACGCCAATCGGCAGGCCAATGCCCAGCACGCGCTTGATCACCGCCCATTGCGGCCAGTCGAAACGCTTGAACAGTTCGCTGCTCTGGTAAGCCGGGCCCCAGCGGGTCCAGCCGGCGAGGCCGAGCATCATCGCCCACATCGCAATCGCCGTGGCCCAACCACAGCCCACGCCGCCCATGGCCGGCACGCCGAAGTGGCCGTAAATGAAGATGTAGTTCAGCGGAATGTTCAACGCCAGGCCGCACAGGCCCATCACCATGCTCGGCCGCGTGCGGCCCAGGCCGTCGCTGAAACAGCGCAGCACGTAATACAGCGCAATCGCCGGCATGCCGGCGGCGATGCCCTGCAGGTAGCCCATGGACGGCGCGATCAGGTCGGGCTCGACCTTCATCGCCTGCAGCACCGGCTCGGCGCACAGCAGCAACAGCGCGCCGCACAGACCGACCACCACGGCCAGCCACAATGCCTGACGCACCAGCGGCCCGATCTCGCTGAACCGGCCCGCGCCGTAGCGTTGCGCGACTTTCGGTGTGGTGGCCAGCAGGGTGCCGGTCATCAGCAGGTACACCGGGATCCAGATCGAGTTGCCCAGGCCCACTGCCGCCAGGTCCTGAGGGCTGACCCGCCCGGCCATCACCGCATCGACGAAGCTCATCGCGGTGGTGGCCAGTTGACCGATCATGATCGGCAGGGCAAGCGTCATCAGGTCGCGCACTTCCCGGCGGATGCGGGCGGGGCGGGTGAGGGGGGCGGTGGCAGTGTTCACGTACAGATGTCCAATCAAAGGCAAAGCGCAAGGACCGCGGATTCTACGCGTTGACGCAATGGTCAGGAAAAAACCTGTGTTGCGCATTTGTAAACGGTCCCCAGGCACCGCCTCGCACAGGGTTCTTCAGTGTGAGTCAGGTCGCAAGGCTGTACACTGCCGTTCCGCCAAAGGAGCCCCGCCATGCTGATTGTTGCCGACGAGAATATTCCGCTGCTCGATGAATTCTTCCAAGGCTTCGGTGAGATTCGCCGTGTGCCCGGTCGCGCCATCGACCGCGCCACCGTCGAGCAGGCCGACGTGCTGCTGGTGCGCTCGGTGACCAACGTCAATCGGGCCTTGCTCGAGGGCAGCAGCGTCAAGTTCGTCGGCACCTGCACCATCGGCACCGATCACCTGGACCTCGATTACTTCCAGCAGGCCGGCATTCACTGGTCCAGCGCCCCCGGTTGCAACGCGCGCGGGGTGGTGGACTACGTGCTCGGCAGTCTGCACACCCTGGCGGAAATCGAAGGCGCCGACCCCGCCCAGCGCACCTATGGCATCGTCGGTGCCGGTGAAGTGGGCGGCCGGTTGCTCAAGGTGCTCAAGGGCCTGGGCTGGAAGGTGCTGGTGTGCGACCCGCCACGGCAGATCGCCGAAGACGCAGACTACGTGAGCCTGGACCAGATCATCGAGCAGTGCGATGTGATCAGCCTGCACACGCCGCTGATCAAGTCCGGCAATGGCGCCACCTGGCGCCTGTTCGATCATGAACGTCTGCGGCGGCTAAAACCCGGCACCTGGCTGATCAATGCCAGCCGCGGCCCGGTGGTGCATAACGCCGCCCTGCGCGAAGTGCTGCTGGAACGCGAAGACCTGCAAGCGGTGCTGGATGTGTGGGAGGGCGAACCGGAAGTGGACGTCGACCTGGCCGACCTCTGTGTGCTGGCCACGCCGCATATCGCCGGCTACAGCCTGGACGGCAAGCAGCGCGGCACGGCGCAGATCTATCAGGCGTTGTGCGCGTACCTTGGCCAGGCGCCCGGCATTGCCCTGAGTGACCTGCTGCCGCCGCCTTGGCTGGCCGAGGTGCAGTTGCATGCATCCACCGACCCGGCCTGGGCACTGGCCACGCTGTGTCGCAGCGTGTACGACCCGCGGCGCGATGATGCGGATTTCCGCCGTAGCCTGGTGGGAACCGTGCAGGAGCAGCGCAAGGCCTTCGACCTGCTGCGCAAGCATTACCCCGAGCGCCGCGAAATCGATGGCTTGAAGGTGCGGATCAATGGCGAGTCGCCGGTGCTGTCGAACATTGCGCGCGCGTTGGGCGCCGAGGTCGTTTAAGCGCCCATAAAAAACCCGGCCATCAAGGCCGGGTTTAAGAAAGCGCTGGCGCTCGCCTTATTGGGCAGGCTTGACCAGTCGCTGCTCCAGTTCGCTGCAGGCTTGCTGGATCATCTCTTCGGTAATCTGTACTTCGCGGCCCTTGGCGTCGATATACGAGCAAGGCAACTGCTGCGGTTGGCGGATCACTTCAATCTTGGCATCGCTGCTGTTTTGCAAGGTCATGGCCTGTCTCCTCATCAGGTTGTGTCCCTATTCTAAAACCCCCGCGTGACCGCGCTGTGACAACTCCCTGCACGCTCACCGGTTCGAACGACAAGTGCACCAGAAACCGCCATGGATTTCCAGTCGCGCGTTAGATCGATAGCCTCCAGGAGTCCGGGTCGCTGGGCATAATTAACCTGACTCATTGTTATTCGCCCAAGTTCCCCCAATGTTGAGTACAGGTTCCCCATCGGTAATGCCCTCATGTTCTCAGTCCGTCAACGCCGCGCGATTCGCCTGGCCAGTCGCTTTATCGCGCCCTATCGCTGGCAGGCGCTCGGAGCCTTGCTGGCGCTGATCGTTACCGCCGGCATCACCTTGTCCATGGGGCAGGGCATTCGGCTGCTGGTGGACCAAGGCTTCATGACCCAGTCCCCGCACCTGCTCAATCAGTCCATCGGCCTGTTCATGCTGCTGGTGCTGGGCCTGGCGGTGGGCACGTTTGCGCGGTTCTACCTGGTGTCGTGGATCGGCGAGCGGGTGGTGGCGGACATTCGCCGGCAGGTGTTCAACCACCTGATCTACCTGCACCCGGGCTTCTATGAGAACAACCGCAGCTCGGAAATCCAGTCGCGCCTGACCACCGACACCACGTTGCTGCAATCGGTGATCGGCTCGTCGCTCTCGCTGTTTTTGCGCAATGCGCTGATGGTCATCGGCGGCATCGTGCTGCTGTTTGTCACCAACCCCAAGCTCACCAGCATCGTGGTGGTGGCGCTGCCGCTGGTGCTGGCGCCGATCCTGATTTTCGGGCGGCGGGTGCGCAGCCTCTCGCGCCAGAGCCAGGACCGCATTGCCGATGTGGGCAGCTACGTGTCCGAGACCCTCGGCCAGATCAAGACGGTGCAGGCCTACAACCACCAGGTGCAGGACGAGCAGCGCTTCGCCGTGACCGTGGAAGAGGCTTTTGCGACTGCGCGCAAGCGCATCGCCCAGCGTGCCTGGCTGATTACCCTGGTGATCATGCTGGTGCTCGGCGCCGTGGGCGTGATGCTGTGGGTGGGCGGCATGGACGTGATCAACGGGCGGATTTCCGGGGGCGAGCTGGCGGCGTTTGTGTTTTACAGCCTGATCGTCGGCAGCGCCGTCGGCACCCTGAGCGAGGTGCTCGGTGAGTTGCAGCGCGCCGCCGGTGCGGCCGAGCGCATCGGTGAGTTGTTGCAGTCGAGCAACGAGATTAAAGCCCCGGTGCAGGGCGCGGTGCGCTTGCCGCAGCGTGTCAGCGGGCGCATGGACCTGCAGGACCTGCGCTTTGCCTACCCGTCGCGCCCGGACACTTACGCCATCGACGGCTTGAGTCTGACCATCAATCCCGGCGAAACCCTGGCACTGGTCGGCCCCTCCGGCGCGGGCAAGTCGACGCTGTTCGACCTGCTGCTGCGTTTCTACGACCCACAGCACGGTCGCATTTCGCTTGAAGGCCACGCGCTGACCGACCTCGACCCCCTGGACCTGCGCCGCCACTTCGCGCTTGTCTCACAGAACCCGGCGCTGTTTTTCGGCAGCGTCGAAGACAACATCCGCTACGGCAATCCGTCCGCTACCCGTGAACAGGTTGAAGCCGCGGCGCGTATCGCCCATGCCCATGACTTCATCCTGCAAATGCCCGACGGCTACCAGACGCACCTGGGCGAAAGCGGCTTGGGCCTGTCCGGTGGCCAGCGCCAACGCCTGGCCATCGCCCGCGCGCTGTTGGTGGATGCACCGATCCTGCTGCTGGACGAAGCCACCAGCGCCCTCGACGCCCAGAGCGAACACTTGATCCAGCAGGCACTGCCGCAACTGATGCACGGGCGCACCACCCTGGTGATCGCGCATCGGCTGGCGACGGTAAAGAATGCGGACCGGATTGCGGTGATGGACCAGGGCAGGCTGGTGGCGGTGGGCACGCACCAGCAGCTGATTGCGAGCAATGCGCTGTATGCGCGGTTGGCGGCGTTGCAGTTCAGCGCGGACACGTAGTGCCACGCTTGTGGATACACGGAAAATCCAATGTGGGAGCCCAAGCTTCAGGCAGCCATAACAAGCCCACTTTCACATTTGGCTATTACTGATCGTCGAAATAGCGCTCATGCCAATCCACGAGTGGCTGTGGCGAATTGAGCTTCTGTCCGTAGATCACCGAATAAGACAGCACGTTCTGCACATACTGACGGGTTTCGTCGAACGGGATGCTTTCCACCCACACGTCGAAACTCAGGTGGTCGGCACCGCGCAGCCACTGGCGTACGCGGCCGGGGCCGGCGTTGTAGGCGGCGGAGGCGAGCACGCGGTTGCCGTTGAACTGGCTGTGCACCTGGCTCAGGTAGGCGGCGCCGAGCTGGATGTTCTTGTCCGGGTCCAGCACCTGGGCCGGTGAGGCCAGGGGGATGCTGAATTTGCGCGCGGTCTCCTTGGCGGTGCCCGGCATCAGTTGCATCAGGCCGCTGGCGCCGACGCCTGAACGCGCATCGTCCATGAACGCGCTTTCCTGGCGGGTGATGGCGAACACCCAGCTCGAATGCAAGCCACGCACCTTGGCTTCGCGCACCAGGGTGTCGCGGTGGGCCATGGGGAAGCGGATATCCAGGTCGTCCCAGTACTGCGCCTGGCTGATGGTGCGGATCGCCGGGAAGTACCACTTCATGTCGTAGGCCAGCCTGGCCTGGGCGACCATTTCATCGCGGTTGAAGTGACGGCTGACGTGATACCACTCGCGACGCCCGTCGACGATCTGGCCCCGCGCATAGAACTCCATTGCGCGGCGCACGCCCGGTGTATTGCGCACCTTGTTCATCAGCGCCTGGCTCATTACCAGCGGTTTGTTGGTGAGCTGGTACGGCGACTTGGAACGGTCGGCGGCGAGGAAGCCGTAGAAATCCCGTTCCTTGGCGACGTTTTTGTACAGCACCATGGCTTGCGGATTTTTCGGCTCGGCCAGTTCCAGACTGCGAGCCTGCCAGTAGCGCCAACGGTTAGTGGTGGCCAGGTCCTGTGGCAGTTTGCGGGTGAGCTGGTAGGCCTCTTCCCAGCGTGCCAGGCGCAGCAGCAGGCGCAGGCGCCATTCGGACACCGTGTTGTCGCGCAGTTCGGGGTCGTACTGGGTCATCACGTCGAGGGCGCGCGGGTCATAGCGGCGGGCCAGGGTCAGGCCGATTTCGCGGGCGATCGACACTTTTTCGTCACGGGAAAAGTGCATGCTGCTGGCGTAGCCGTCGAGCAGGGCCATGGCCTTGTCCGGGTCCTGACGTGCCAAACGACGCAGGCCCAGGCCCACGGCATCGGACATCGCCTCGTTGGCCGGCAGGAAGCGTGACGGGTCGCTGAGCATGTCGGGTTTTTGCGCCACATCCACCATCAAGCGGCCTTGGGCGCCGAGGGTGGGCAGGGTTTTCACCAGGCTATTGGCCAGCGCGTAGTTGCGCGCCTCGGCGGCGAGCTTGGTGCGGTCCCAGATTTTCTGTTCGGTGAGCTGCCCGGCAGCCGCCCACTGGCCGAAGGTGACATCACAGGCGGCGGGTTGGGTTTTGCCGGTCATCCACAGCTTTTCGGCGGTCTTGTAGCCTTCAGCCTTCAGGTTGTGGGTGAGCTGGTATTGGCCGTGCAGGCAGTCCAGCTCAACGAAATTGAGCTTGGTGTCGTAGTACTTTTCAAAGGTCTGCCAGTCGCCACGCTCGGCGAGCCAGCGCAACCAGCGCAGTTTCATCCAGTTGGCCTGGGGCAGGTCACCATTTTTGGCGAGGAACTGCTCGATTTCCTCGTTGCTCGCGCTTTTAAGGCGCGCGGTCAGTTCGTCATAGGCCAGGTAGGGCGTCAGCGGATAGTCGGCCAGCGCCTGGCTGTATTGCATGTACGGGCCGGTATCGCCCTTGGCCAGCGCGCGTTTGGCTTCATCGTAGTATTGACGTTGGGTGGTGAGGTCCACGGCCTGGGCGGATTGGGCGGCGGTGGCGGAAAGAAGCAGACAGGATAAAAAGTTGAAAAGGCGACTGCGCATGAGACGTCCGTGCAGAGAAATCACGACTAGCACCGGCACCGCCGACACTGATTGCCCCTAGCTTAGCCTTTTGCCAGCGACCGGCGAAAGCTTTGCCGGGAGGTTCGTTCAAGTTCGACGGAAATGTCCTACAGAACGTGTCGACATCGAAAAAGCCGGCCGCATCCCACCCTCAACTCAGGTAGAATGCGCGCCCGGTTTTTGGAGAAGTGTATGACCCTGCTCAAATTCAGCGATGTGTCCCTTGCTTTCGGCGCTATGCCGTTGTTGGACAAGGTGTCCTGGCAGATCGCCCGTGGTGAGCGGGTGTGCATCATCGGCCGCAACGGCACCGGCAAGTCGAGCATGATGAAGCTGGTAAAGGGCGATCAGAAGCCCGATGACGGCTCTGTCTGGCGCGCTCCGGGCCTCAAGATCGGCGAATTGCCGCAGGAATTGCCGGTGGCCGACGGACGGACCGTGTTCGACGTGGTCGCCGAAGGCCTTGATGGCGTGGGCGAGTTGCTCGCGCAATACCATCACCTGGCGCAGAACTGCGTCACCGAAGAGGACCTGGACAAGCTGATGCACGTGCAGCAGGCGCTGGAAGCCCGTGACGGCTGGCGCTTGCAGCAACTGGTCGACAGCACCCTCAGCCGCCTGCAGCTGCCGGCCGACAAGACCCTCGCCGAGTTGTCCGGCGGCTGGCGTCGTCGCGTACTGCTGGCCCAGGCGCTGGTGTCCGAGCCGGATCTGCTGCTGCTCGACGAGCCGACCAACCACCTGGACATCGGCGCTATCGCCTGGCTTGAAGAAGCCATCAAGGACTTCCAGGGCGCCGTGCTGTTCATCACGCACGACCGGGCGTTCCTGCAGAGCCTGGCCACGCGCATCCTTGAGCTGGACCGTGGTGGTCTGATCGACTGGAACGGCGATTACGCCAGCTTCCTGGTGCACAAAGAGGCTGCGCTGTCCGCTGAAGAAACCGCCAACGCGCTGTTCGACAAGAAGCTGGCCCAGGAAGAAGTCTGGATCCGCCAGGGCATCAAGGCGCGCCGCACCCGTAACGAGGGCCGTGTGCGCGCACTCAAGGCCTTGCGTGTTGAGCGTGGTGAGCGTCGCGAGCGCACCGGCAAGGCCAATATCCAGCTGGACACCGCCGACAAGTCGGGCAAGCAGGTGATGGTGCTGGAGAACGTCAGCTTCCATCACCCGGGCGGTCCGTTGCTGATCAAGGACTTCTCCATGGTGCTGGCACGCGGCGACCGTATCGGTCTGCTGGGCGCCAACGGCACCGGCAAGACCACCTTGCTCAAGCTGATGCTCAATGGCCTGCAACCGACCAGCGGCAAGGTGGAAGAGGGCACGCGTATCGACGTGGCCTACTTCGACCAGTTGCGCCACCAGTTGGACCTGGAAAAAACCGTGATCGACAACGTCGCCGAAGGCCGCGACTTTATCGACATCGACGGCCAGAGCCGCCACGTGCTGAGCTACCTCGGCGACTTCCTGTTCAGCCCCCAGCGTGCGCGCACGCCGGTCAAGGCGTTGTCTGGCGGTGAGCGTGCGCGCCTGTTGCTGGCCAAGCTGTTCAGCAAACCGGCCAACCTGCTGGTGCTCGATGAACCGACCAACGACCTCGACGTGGAAACCCTCGAACTGCTGGAAGAAGTGCTGCTGACCTTCAACGGCACCGTGCTGATGGTCAGTCACGACCGGGCATTTCTCGACAACGTGGTCACCAGCACGCTGGTCTTCGAAGGTGAAGGCAAGGTGCGTGAATACGTCGGTGGTTATCAGGACTGGCTGCGCCAGGGTGGTTCGCCGCGTTTGCTGGGCGTCACCGAAAGCAAGTCCGGCAAGGCCGACCTGGCCTCCGCCGTGGTTGCACCGGTGGCGGCCGCACCTGCGCCCGCGCAGGACGCAGCGCCGGTGGCCAGGAAGAAGCTCAGCTACAAGCTGCAGCGCGAGCTGGAAGCCTTGCCGGGGGAGATCGAGGCCAAGGAGCAGCAGATCGCCGCAGTCGAAGCAGAAATGGCTGACGCGGGTTTCTACCTGCGTCCGGCGGCAGACACCGCCAAGGTCATCGCCTCCCTGGAAACGTTGAACCAGGAGCTGGAAGTGCTGGTTGAGCGTTGGGCCGAGCTGGATGCCTGATTGATCGGCAGGCACTAAAAAACCCGGTGTTCATTTGATGAGCACCGGGTTTTTTATATGAAATGCGATTCAAAATGTGGGAGGGGCGGTGCGACGATTCGACTTGCCCCCGATTAGGGAGTGTCAGTGGATACACCTGTAACTGACCCGCCGCCATCGGGGGCAAGCCCCTCCCACATTAGCTTCCATCGGTCTTACGAATTTTTTACCAGCTTGACGGCCAGTACATCGCACGGCGCGCCGTGCAGTACATCATTGGCAGTAGAGCCCAGCAACAACGCCAAACCGTGACGACCATGGCTACCCACCACGATCAAGTCGCAAGCCTTTTCCTTGGCCAAGTGGTGGATTTCCTGGCGCGGTTGGCCGTATGTCAGGTGGCAGTCTTCCTTTTTCAGGTGAGGGTATTTGAGAATCAAACGGTCCAGGCGCTCCTTGGCCTGGTCAAATTGTTGTTGCTGCAACTGGGAAAGGTCCATCGGTACGTCACCGCCAAAGGCCATGGCCATGGGCTCGACGATATGCACCAGCGACAGTATGGCGCCATTGGCCAATGCAGATTCCTGCGCGCGCTTGATCACCGGATCGCACTCTTCGGTCAGATCGACAGCGACCAGAATATGTTTGTAGGGCATGAGGCGTTCCTCCAAGGGACTGCAATAACTTCAGTATGGCTGCTTTCAAGCGGATGCGGTTGCGTCAGGTCAAATCCGCTCATCTGGAAATTCGGGGGTACTTCATATGACGGTCTGGATAGTGGTGTCAATCCTTCTGGTGGTTCTAAGCCCCCTGGCGTGGCTGCGCCCGTCGCGCCAGCAGAGCGGACGCATGGCGCTGCGCATGGAAGCGCGACGCATCGGCCTGGCCATGCAACTGGCGCCGCAGGAGTGGCCGCACTGGCTCAAACACGAACCGCCAAGCCCCTGCGCGCAGTATTGCCGGCCACGACGCGGCACTGCGCCGGCACTGTGGAGCTACTGGCAACTGGAGCCGGGTGTGTGGGTCAACCAGTGGCGCGAGGTGTGCGTGGACCAGGCCTTGCTGGCGCACTTCGCACCGCTGCCGGCCAATGTCTACAAGGTCGAGGCTGACAGGCAGATGATCGCCGTTTACTGGGGCGAAAAGGGCGAGGCGAGTGTGCTCAAAGACATAGACGCGCTGCTCAAGAGCCTGGCCTGAAAGCCGCGCAATAAAAAGCCCGACAGTCATCATCGGGCTGGAGTTGGCCAGGCAGGCCGGTAAATTCCGTTTGTCGCGTCGGATGTTCATCCTGGCGCAGTAAGGTACTCGCTCGCTTGGCGGGCTTACCCATTCTGTACAGCTCTTTTCCCTAATCATTGCATTATTGATTCAGTGAATAATTGAATATTCCTTCTGAGCGGGGCTAGGGTTGTGGTTCCTGAAATGACTGGAAAGTCGTGTTTTTACTGGCCTTTGGAGCGATTGACAATTACCCGGAATTGGATGAAGGTGGCGTACCCAAATCAAACGGGCGTATGAATTGAGCGTTTGTCTGTCAGATGCTTCATACATAGCCCCGACTATCGCATTGGCGGGTGTGCCTGGCGGATGGGCGTGTACATTGAGCAAACCCTCAATGTCCAACCCTAGGCCAGCGTCCAGTGTGTACTGTTCAGCTTCCATATCGTGGAGATCAGTTGATGATTTACGAAGGTAAAGCCATCACGGTTAAGGCTCTTGAAAGTGGCATCGTCGAACTGAAATTCGACCTCAAGGGTGAGTCCGTCAACAAGTTCAACCGTCTAACCCTGAACGAACTGCGTCAGGCCGTGGACACCATCAAAGCGGATGCTTCGGTCAAGGGCGTGATCGTTTCCAGCGGCAAGGACGTGTTCATCGTCGGCGCTGACATCACCGAATTCGTCGACAACTTCAAGCTGCCCGATGCGGAGCTTGTGGCCGGCAACCTCGAAGCCAACAAGATTTTCAGCGATTTCGAAGACCTCAACGTACCCACCGTTGCCGCGATCAACGGCATCGCGCTGGGCGGCGGCCTGGAAATGTGCCTGGCCGCAGACTTTCGCGTGATGTCGGCGACGGCCAAAGTCGGCCTGCCCGAAGTCAAGCTGGGCATCTACCCGGGCTTTGGCGGCACCGTGCGCCTGCCGCGCCTGATCGGTGCCGACAACGCCATCGAGTGGATCGCCGCCGGCAAGGAAAACAATGCTGAAGACGCACTCAAAGTCGGTGCCGTCGATGCCGTGGTTGCCCCGGACAAGTTGGCTGAAGCTGCACTGAACCTGATCAAGGGTGCCATCAGCGGCGAATTTGACTACAAGGCCAAGCGTCAGCCGAAGCTGGAAAAACTCAAGCTCAACGCCATCGAACAAATGATGTCGTTCGAAACCGCCAAGGGTTTCGTGGCGGGTCAGGCCGGCCCTAACTACCCGGCGCCGGTGGAAGCGATCAAGACCATTCAGAAGGCGGCGAACTTCGGTCGCGACAAGGCCCTGGAAGTGGAAGCGGCCGGTTTTGTCAAACTGGCGAAGACCTCGGCGGCCCAGAGCCTGATCGGCCTGTTCCTGAACGATCAGGAACTGAAGAAAAAAGCCAAGGCCTACGACGAGATTGCCAAAGACGTGAAACAGGCTGCCGTACTCGGCGCCGGGATCATGGGCGGCGGTATCGCCTATCAGTCGGCGTCCAAGGGCACGCCGATCCTGATGAAAGACATCAACGAGCACGGTATCGAGCAAGGCCTGGCGGAAGCCGCCAAGCTGCTGGTCGGCCGCGTGGACAAAGGTCGCATGACCGCGGCGAAAATGGCTGAAGTGCTTAACGGCATTCGTCCCACGCTGTCCTACGGTGACTTCGGTCACGTCGATCTGGTGGTCGAAGCCGTCGTCGAAAACCCGAAGGTCAAGCAGGCCGTGCTGGCCGAAGTGGAAGCCCAGGTCAAGGACGACACCATCCTGGCCTCCAACACGTCGACCATTTCCATTTCGCTGCTGGCCCAGGCCCTCAAGCGTCCGGAAAATTTCGTCGGCATGCACTTCTTCAACCCGGTGCACATGATGCCGCTGGTGGAAGTGATCCGTGGCGAGAAGTCCAGTGAGCTGGCCGTTGCCACCACCGTGGCCTACGCCAAGAAAATGGGCAAGAACCCGATTGTGGTCAACGACTGCCCGGGCTTCCTGGTCAACCGCGTGCTGTTCCCGTACTTCGGTGGTTTCGCCAAGCTGGTCAGCGCCGGCGTGGACTTCGTGCGCATCGACAAGGTGATGGAAAAATTCGGCTGGCCGATGGGTCCGGCGTACCTGATGGACGTGGTCGGCATCGACACCGGCCACCACGGTCGTGACGTGATGGCTGAGGGCTTCCCGGACCGCATGAAAGACGACCGCCGCTCGGCGATTGACGCGCTGTACGAGGCCAAGCGCCTGGGCCAGAAGAACGGCAAGGGCTTCTACGCCTACGAGACGGACAAGAAGGGCAAGCAGAAGAAAGTGGCCGACCCGTCGGTGCACGAAGTGCTGGCGCCGGTCATCCATGAGCAGCGTGAGGTGTCCGACGAGGATATCGTCAACTGGATGATGATCGCCCTGTGCCTGGAAACCGTGCGTTGCCTGGAAGACGGCATCGTCGAAACCGCCGCCGAAGCCGACATGGGCCTGGTGTACGGTATTGGCTTCCCTCCGTTCCGTGGCGGTGCGCTGCGTTACATCGACTCGATCGGTGTGGCCGAGTTCGTTGCCCTGGCTGACAAATACGCTGAGCTGGGCCCGCTGTACCACCCGACTGCGAAGCTGCGTGAAATGGCCAAAAACGGCCAGAGCTTCTTCGGTTAAGCGCCCCGGACACTAGAGCGAGACTATTTATGAGCTTGAATCCAAGAGACGTCGTGATTGTCGACTTTGGTCGCACCCCGATGGGCCGCTCCAAGGGCGGCATGCACCGCAACACCCGCGCCGAGGACATGTCGGCGCACCTGATCAGCAAATTGCTGGAACGCAACGTCAAGGTTGATCCTAACGAAGTCGAAGACGTGATCTGGGGCTGCGTCAACCAGACCCTGGAACAGGGCTGGAACATTGCGCGCATGGCGTCGTTGATGACCCAGATCCCGCACACCGCAGCGGGCCAGACGGTAAGCCGCCTGTGCGGTTCGTCGATGAGCGCGCTGCACACCGCTGCGCAGGCGATCATGACCGGCAACGGTGATGTGTTCGTGGTCGGCGGCGTGGAGCACATGGGCCACGTGAGCATGATGCACGGCGTCGATCCCAACCCGCACATGTCGCTGTACGCGGCAAAAGCGTCGGGCATGATGGGCCTCACCGCCGAAATGCTCGGCAAGATGCACGGCATCACCCGTGAAGCCCAGGATGCGTTCGGCCTGCGTTCTCACCAACTCGCCCACAAGGCGACGGTGGAAGGCAAGTTCAAGGATGAAATCATCCCGATGAACGGCTACGACGAGAACGGTTTCCTCAAACTGTTCGACTACGACGAAACCATCCGTCCGGATACCACCCTGGAAAGCCTGGCGGCCTTGAAGCCGGCGTTCAATCCAAAGGGCGGCACCGTAACGGCCGGTACGTCGTCGCAAATCACCGACGGTGCCTCGTGCATGATCGTGATGTCGGCGCAGCGTGCCCAGGACCTGGGTATCCAGCCGATGGCGGTGATTCGTTCGATGGCTGTGGCGGGTGTGGACCCGGCGATCATGGGCTATGGTCCGGTTCCGGCCACACAAAAAGCCTTGAAGCGCGCAGGCCTGACCATCGCCGATATCGACTTCTTCGAGCTCAACGAAGCTTTCGCCGCACAGGCCCTGCCGGTGCTGAAAGATTTGAAAGTACTCGACAAGATGAACGAGAAGGTTAACCTGCACGGCGGCGCAATCGCCCTGGGTCACCCGTTTGGTTGCTCCGGTGCACGTATCTCCGGTACTTTGCTTAACGTGATGAAGCAGAATGGCGGCAACCTGGGTGTTGCAACCATGTGCATTGGTCTTGGCCAAGGCATCTCCACCGTCTTCGAACGCGTCTAAGCGTTGCTTGACGGAACGCCGGGGCCCAGTGCCCCGGTTTTTGTTTTTTGGCGTTTTGTAATATTTTTTTTAACGAATTTTGTGAGGGGGCCACAGCATGAAAGTCGAACCAGGGCTCTACCAGCATTATAAAGGTCCGCAATACCGTGTTTTCAGTGTGGCGCGGCACTCCGAAACCGAAGAGCAAGTGGTGTTTTACCAAGCACTGTATGGCGATTACGGCTTTTGGGTGCGTCCCTTGAGCATGTTCGTGGAGTCCGTCGAAGTTGACGGCGAGCAGGTCCCGCGCTTTGCTTTGGTGCAGGCCGAACCCAGTCTTTTTTCAGGGCAATAACGGCAGGTTGCGCAGAATGCTGCGCTTGACCTCACCTTGTCGCCACTATATATAGCGTTGCCGCGTCAGGCGCCAACTGCCTTTCACTTCTCGAATTCAGGAATTTTCCGATCCATGGGCAAATCGCTGGTCATTGTGGAATCCCCGGCTAAGGCCAAGACCATCAACAAGTACTTGGGCAACGAGTACGTGGTGAAGTCGAGTATCGGCCATATCCGAGACCTGCCCACCAGCGGTTCGGCTAGCGCCAGCAAGGAGCCTGCCGCCAAGCGCGGCAAGGCCGCCGCGGGCGAAGGTCCGGTACTCACGCCAAAAGAGAAAGCGCGCAAGCAGCTGGTCTCGCGCATGGGTGTGGACCCGGATCATGGCTGGAAGGCCAAGTACGAAATCCTTCCGGGCAAGGAAAAGGTCATCGAAGAGCTGCGCCGGCTCGCCAAGGATGCCGACACCATCTATCTCGCGACGGACTTGGACCGCGAAGGGGAAGCCATTGCCTGGCACCTGCGCGAAGCCATTGGTGGTGATGACAGCCGCTACAAGCGGGTGGTGTTCAACGAAATCACCAAGAAAGCCATCCAGGAAGCCTTCTCCAAACCGGGCGAGCTGGACATCGACCGGGTCAACGCTCAGCAGGCGCGTCGCTTCCTCGACCGCGTGGTCGGTTACATGGTCTCGCCGCTGCTGTGGGCAAAGATCGCCCGTGGCTTGTCCGCTGGCCGGGTGCAATCGGTAGCGGTCAAGCTGGTGGTGGAACGTGAGCGCGAGATTCGTGCGTTCAACCCCGAGGAGTACTGGGAAGTCCACGCCGACCTCGGCACCGCCAAGGGCAACAATGTGCGCTTTGAGGTGGCCCGCGAGAAAGGCGAGGCGTTCAAGCCGCTGAACGAAGCCCAGGCGATGGCCGCGCTGGAGAAGCTCAAGGCCTCCAGCTACAGCATCGTCAAGCGCGAAGACAAGCCGACCAGCAGCAAGCCCTCCGCGCCGTTCATCACTTCCACCCTGCAACAGGCCGCGAGCAATCGTCTGGGCTTCGGTGTGAAGAAAACCATGATGATGGCCCAGCGTCTGTACGAAGCCGGCTACATCACCTATATGCGTACCGACTCCACCAACCTGTCCCAGGACTCGTTGGCAATGGCGCGCACCTATATCGAAAGCGAATTCGGCAAGAAGTACCTGCCGGAGAAGCCGAACGTCTACAGCAGCAAGGAAGGCGCCCAGGAGGCTCACGAAGCGATTCGTCCTTCCGACGCCAACACCGAGCCGAGCAAGCTGAGCGGCATGGAACGCGACGCCGAGCGCCTGTACGAGCTGATCTGGCGCCAGTTCCTGGCGTGCCAGATGCTGCCGGCGCAGTACCTGTCCACCACGGTGAGCGTGGGTGCCGGCGACTTCGAGCTGCGTGCCAAGGGCCGTATCCTCAAGTTCGACGGCTATACCCGCGTGATGCCGCAAATCGCCAAGCCGGGCGATGACGATGTACTGCCGGACATGGCTCAGGGCGACACGCTGAAGCTGATCAAGCTCGATCCGTCCCAGCACTTCACCAAGCCACCGGCCCGTTATTCGGAAGCCAGCCTGGTGAAAGAGATGGAAAAACGTGGCATTGGTCGTCCTTCGACCTACGCGGCGATCATCTCCACCATCCAGGACCGTGGTTACGTGGCGCTGCACAACCGTCGTTTCTATTCGGAGAAGATGGGCGATATCGTCACCGAGCGTCTGTCCGAGAGCTTCTCCAACCTCATGGACTACGGCTTTACCGCCGGCATGGAAGAGAACCTCGATGACGTGGCCCAGGGCGAGCGCGACTGGAAAAACGTGCTGGACGAGTTCTACGGCGACTTCAAGAAGAAGCTCGAAGTGGCCGAAAGCCCTGACACCGGCATGCGCGCCAACCAGCCGGTGATGACCGACATTCCATGCCTGACCTGCGGCCGGCCAATGCAGATTCGGACTGCGTCCACCGGCGTGTTCCTCGGCTGCTCGGGCTACAGCCTGCCGCCCAAGGAGCGCTGCAAGGCCACGGTCAACCTGGTGCCGGGCGATGAAATCGCCGCCGATGACGAGGGTGAGTCCGAGTCGTTGGTGCTGCGCGGCAAGCATCGCTGCCCGATCTGCAGCACGGCGATGGACGCTTACCTGCTGGACGAGAAGCACAAGCTGCACATCTGCGGTAATAACCCCGATTGCAACGGTTACGAGATTGAAGAGGGTACCTACCGCATCAAGGGCTATGAAGGTCCGAGCCTGGAATGTGACAAGTGCGGCAGCGAAATGCAGCTCAAGACCGGCCGTTTCGGCAAGTTCTTCGGTTGCACCAACCCGACCTGCAAGAACACCCGCAAGCTGCTCAAAAGTGGTGACGCCGCACCACCGAAGATGGACCCGGTGAAAATGCCCGAGCTCAAGTGCGAGAAGGTCAACGATACCTACATCCTGCGCGACGGTGCGTCGGGGCTGTTCCTGGCTGCGAGCCAGTTCCCGAAAAACCGCGAGACCCGTGCACCGCTGGTGCTGGAAATCGTGCCGCACAAAGACGAAATCGATCCCAAGTACCACTTCCTGTGTGAAGCGCCGAAGAAGGACCCGGATGGTCGTCCAGCCGTGATCCGCTACAGCCGCAAAACCAAGGAGCAGTACGTGCAGACCGAAGTGGACGGCAAGCCGACGGGCTGGAAAGCCTTCTACGACGGTGGCAAGTGGAAGGTGGAGGACAAGCGCCAGGGCGCTTGATTCGCTAGTCTGTTAAGGTTGAAAGCCGTCTGTATAGACGGCTTTTGCTTTTTGTAGGAGCGCGTTTGCTCCCACACTGTCAGCACCAGGCTTATTCGTTGTGGAGATTGCCGTCATGGCCAACGAACTCTATACCCGTACCAACCAGAAAATTTACTTCGCGGGTTTGTCCCTGGAAGCCCTTGGCCGTGCCGAGCAAGGCAAAGAGATGAACGCTATCGCGCTGACCCAGGCCGGTCGGGAAGCGGCCTTGTTTCATCTGTATGGTGCGTTGCTGGGGCTGTGCCATGAAATCGCCGGGTACTACCGCCTGCCGCAGGCCGGTGCGCTCCGTGCGGAACTGATCATGACCCGCGACGTGCTGGAGAGTATGGCTATTCCCGAGCTGGCCGAGCTGGTGGAGATGACCCAGAGCCCGGACAGCTGGATAGCGCGCCTGCTCAAGGCTCATGCCGACATGTTTCAGCCGCCGCGTGTGCCTCATGTGCCCAAGGGGGATGTGACGCAGCCGTTGATCGTGGCGATTTCGCTGGAAGACGATGAGCCCAAGCCGTTGAGCCGCGAGGAGTTGGAAAGCTGGCGCCAGGAGTTGAAGAAGCTGGCGTTGCGCTTTCGCGAAGGTTTGAACGAGTGCTGAAGCGGCGTCCCTGATGCTCACAGAGTCTTCGACTTGGCGCTGTCGCGCAGCAAACCGGGGCCTCTGTGGCGAGCGGGCTTGCCCCGCGTTGGGGTGCGAAGCGCCCCCAATCAACGAAAACGCGGTGTACCTGACACTGCGCAGAACATGGTTTTGGAGCTGCTGCGCAGCCCAACGCGGGGCGAGCCCGCTCGCCACAGGTGTGTGGTTGCCTGAAATAGCTCATGCTTTTGCGCTAAAGCGCCATTCATCAAGCCGTCAAGAAACCTCTTCAGTTCCACAGCGAAGCCGAGTGGATGACTGATATAATCCCGGCCTTTCGTGGAGAACAGACTTTTATGCCGACGTCCTTTCTGGAAATTGTTGAACTGCCTGACGGCCGCATCGAACTGCGCCGGGCTGAGGACGAGGGTTCTCTGGTTATTCTGGACTTTTCCGAGGACGCCAAGGCGTTCCTGCAAGGCCAGCACGTGGAAGTGGCGAAAGCCATGTTGAGTGTAGGTGTGCAGATGGCCGGTCGCCTGGCGGAAGGCGAGCCGGAGAAAGACGATGGCCCAAAGGTGCTTCACTGAATCATTGCCAAGGGTAAGGGGGCTTGTTGTGACAATCCTGCTTGCCACAGAAGCCCTGCTTACCCCAGTCGAATATTCAAACTCTGCGCATCGCCCGTGCGAGCAGCGCTGATCAGCTGTTGCTTGGCCGTCGAGTTCAAAGGATTCAACCAGCTCACCACCGTATGGCTACGGCCCAGGCGTAAGGCTTCGCAGGTTAATTGCTGCGCGCTTTGCAGGCCGCGTGGCTGCAGCAACAGGATACGCTCGCGATTAAGGCCCGCGTCCCGCAGCCAGGCCTGGGTAAGGCTGGCGGGCGGGGCGATCAGCGTCAACCAGCGCGCGTCCTGCTCCTCGCTCAATTCCCGAAGAATCGGCGCCAGCAGGCTCAGGCAGTTTCCGGCAGCACCACGCAACGACAATTCACTGAATGCTTCGGCTTCGGATCCCCACGGGGTCTCGACCGTTTCCTTGAGCAGCGGCGCAAGTGGTTGAGCCATAAAGGCCTCAAACAGCGACAGTTGTGCCTGTTGTGGTGTGTGCATGAACTGCATGATGCCTCCTAGCGGCGTATGACGCCGACACTCAAGCCTTCGATCACCAGATCCTGATCTTTCAGGTTCACTTCAATCGGGGCGAACTCAGGGTTTTCGGCCAGCAGCCAGACCTTGCTGCCTTCACGCTTGAAGCGCTTGACCGTCACTTCATCGCCAATGCGCGCGACGACGATTTGGCCGTTACGCGCTTCGCGGGTGGTGTGAACGGCCAGCAGGTCGCCGTCGAAGATGCCCACGTCCTTCATGCTCATGCCATGTACCCGCAACAGGTAATCGGCGCGAGGGTGAAAGAACGTCGGATTGATGTTGCAGGATTCCTCGACGTGCTGCTGCGCAAGGATCGGCGCACCGGCAGCGACTCGGCCAATGATCGGCAGGGTCGACTCGTCGGCCTTGGCTTCAAAGCCGGGGATGCGGATTCCCCGTGAAGCGCCCGGGGTCATCTCGATCGCGCCTTTGCGGGCGAGGGCCTTGAGATGTTCTTCAGCGGCATTGGGGGATTTGAACCCCAGCTCCAGCGCAATTTCCGCTCGCGTCGGCGGGTAGCCGTTGTCGTCGAGGCAGCGCTTGATAAAAGCCAGAATCTCAGCTTGGCGTGGCGTCAGTTTTAGCATGTTGATCGCTCTGTCTTTTTATACAGTGACTGGGATTATATACAGTGAACTGCGCTTGGCAATCATCCTTTTCCAGACCTCCGCTGGACGGTCATCCGGCAGTCTTCCCACGAGGTAGAGGTGGCGCTGCCTACGCACCCGTAAGAATGTGATTAAATAACGATGAAAAGGGTGACTGCCCGGCCGGAAAACGAACTCACAGGCTTGACAATACACACCTTGAAACGTATGTTTCAAACAAGTGTTTGTCAGGCGGAGTAGCCATGGCCCAGTCGGAAACCGTTGAACGCATTCTCGATGCCGCTGAGCAACTATTCGCGGAGAAAGGATTTGCCGAAACCTCATTGCGCCTGATCACCAGTAAGGCAGGGGTCAACCTGGCGGCGGTGAATTACCATTTCGGCTCGAAAAAAGCCTTGATCCAGGCGGTGTTTTCGCGCTTCCTGGGCCCTTTCTGTGCCAGTCTCGACCGCGAGCTGGAACGCCGGCAGGCCAGGGCCGACCATAAGCCGAGTCTTGAAGACCTGCTGGAGATGCTCGTCGAGCAAGCCCTGGTGGTTCAACCGCGCAGTGGTAACGACCTGTCGATCTTCATGCGTTTGCTGGGCCTGGCGTTCAGCCAGAGTCAGGGCCACCTGCGCCGTTATCTGGAAGACATGTACGGCAAGGTGTTCCGTCGCTACATGTTGCTGGTCAACGAAGCCGCCCCGCGTATTCCGCCCATCGAACTGTTCTGGCGCGTGCACTTCATGTTAGGCGCGGCTGCGTTCAGCATGTCCGGGATCAAGGCACTGCGCGCGATTGCCGAGACCGATTTCGGCGTCAACACCTCCATCGAGCAAGTGATGCGCCTGATGGTGCCATTCCTTGCGGCCGGCATGCGCGCCGAAACCGGCGTCACCGACCCCGCCATGGCAGACGCCCAACTGCGCCCACGCAGCAAAACTGCGCCAGTGCCCGTCAAGGTTTGACACGCTGCGGGTGTGCGTGGTCGCTTGCATCCGCTAAGCTAGCCGCCATGCCGATTTCAGCTATTTATGCACAACCCGTTGTGCTCATCGTGCCTGATGAGTGCGACGGGTTGTGCGCGTTATTAAAGGAAGGTTTATGACTGCTGCCCTGCAAGGTTCTTTGATGGTCGACGTTGCCGGCACATGGCTGACGGCCGAGGATCGCCACTTGTTGCGCCAGCCCGAGGTGGGCGGTCTGATCATTTTTGCGCGCAATATCGAGCACCCGCGTCAGGTGCGCGAGTTGAGTGCCGCGATACGCGCGGTGCGTCCGGACCTGCTGCTGGCGGTCGATCAGGAAGGCGGTCGCGTACAGCGCCTGCGCCAGGGTTTTGTACGCCTGCCGGCCATGCGTGCGCTGGCGGACAACCCCAACGCCGAATACCTGGCCGAGCAGTGCGGCTGGATCATGGCCACTGAAGTGCTGGCGGTTGGCCTGGACCTGAGCTTCGCCCCGGTGCTGGACCTGGATTACCAGCGCAGCGCCGTGGTGGGCACCCGCTCCTTCGAGGGCGACCCCGAACGTGCCGCCGTGCTCGCCGGGGCCTTTATTCGCGGCATGAACAGCGCCGGCATGGCCGCCACCGGCAAACACTTCCCCGGCCACGGCTGGGCCGAGGCGGATTCCCACGTCGCCATTCCCAATGACGAACGCAGCCTGGCGCAGATTCGCGCCAACGACCTGGTGCCTTTCGCGCGCCTGAGTCGGCAATTGGCAGCGGTGATGCCGGCGCACGTTATCTACCCGCAGGTTGACGCCCAGCCGGCCGGCTTTTCGCGTCGCTGGTTGCAGGACATCTTGCGTGGCGAGTTGCAATTTGACGGGGTGATTTTCAGCGATGACCTGTCCATGGCCGGCGCCCATGTGGTCGGCGACGCCGCCAGCCGTATCGAAGCAGCGCTGACTGCCGGCTGCGACATGGGGCTGGTGTGCAATGATCGCGCGGCCGCCGAGCTTGCACTCACCGCCGCGCAACGGATGAAGGTCACGCCCTCTGCGCGCATTGCACGGATGCGCGGCCAGGCAATTGCGTCGACGGACTACAAGCAGGACCCGCGTTGGATGGCGGCGTTAGGTGCGCTGCGGGACGCGCAGTTGATCGAGTAACAAGAGATGCTGCAGCCCCAGCGCTAGAGCGCGCAGCGCCCCCAATCAAGGAAACCCCGGCCTATCTGACACTGCGCGGAGACTGGTTTTGGGGCTGCTTCGCAGCCCAACGCGGGCTAGCCCGCTCGCCACAGAACCTCTCTATCCGGTCAACGCTTTTCCTGCTTGTTGGGCAACGGCGCAAACAATGCCTCAATATCGTCATTGCCCAACTGCCAATCCCCGGTGGTACGGCCGTCCAGTACACCCGCCGCCAAATCCGACTTTTCCTTCTGCAGGTGCTGGATTTTCTCCTCCACCGTGCCCCGCGCAATCATCTTGTACACGAACACCGGCTTCTCTTGCCCGATGCGGTATGCGCGGTCGGTGGCCTGGTTTTCGGTGGCCGGGTTCCACCAGGGATCGTAGTGGATCACGGTGTCGGCCTCGGTCAGGTTCAAGCCGACGCCACCGGCCTTGAGGCTGATCAAAAATATCTGCAACTTGCCACTCTGGAAGTCCTTGACCGGTGTACGCCGATCCCGGGTCTGGCCGGTGAGCAAGGCGTAGGCAATCCCGCGTTGTTGCAGCTCCCCTTCGATCAGGCTCAGCATCGAGGTGAATTGCGAGAACAGCAGTACTCTGCGTCCCTCGGCAAACAGCTCCTCCAGCATCTGCATCAGGCTGTCGAGCTTGCCCGAGCTGCTGCCCTGGGCGGGCAGAGTGGCGTCGTTGACCAGGCGCAGGTCGCAGCACACCTGGCGCAACTTCAGCAGCGCCTCAAGGATGATGATCTGGCTGCGCGCCACGCCCTTGCGGGTGATCTCGTCACGGACTTTCTTGTCCATCGCCAGACGCATGGTTTCGTACACGTCGCGCTGCGCCTCGTTGAGATCGACCCAATGAATGATCTCGGTCTTGGGCGGCAGTTCGGTGGCCACCTGTTCCTTGGTGCGCCGCAACAGGAAAGGTTTGATCCGCCCGTTGAGGTGCTGCAAACGCACTTCACTGGCGCGTTTTTCGATGGGCACGCGGTAATCGCGATTGAAGCTTTTGACGTCCCCCAGCCAGCCCGGCAGCAGGAAATGGAACAACGACCACAACTCGCCCAGGTGGTTTTCCAGCGGCGTACCGCTCAGGCACAGGCGCTGGCGCGCATTCAGCTCGCGTGCCGCCTGGGCCGCCTTGCTGTTGGGGTTTTTGATGTACTGCGCTTCATCGAGGATCAGCACGTGCAAGGGCAGGGCGGCAAGCTGTTCGATGTCCTTGGGCAGCAGCGCATAGGTGGTCAGCAGCAGGTCGTAGTCCTGCAGGCTCTGATCCTTCGAGGGCGCGAAGTGTTTCTTGCGCCCGGCGCCGTACAGCGCCAGCACCTTGAGTTGCGGGGTGAAATGCGCGGCTTCGTCGAGCCAGTTGGGGATCAGGCTGGTGGGCATTACCACCATGCACGGCCGGTCCAGGCGCCCGGCGGCCTTTTCCGTAAGGATATGCGCCAGGGTTTGCAGGGTTTTGCCCAGGCCCATGTCATCCGCCAGAATCCCGCCCACGTCCAACTGGCGCAGCGACTGCATCCAGCTCAGGCCTTCGAGCTGGTAGGGGCGCAGCGTCGCATTCAAGCCTTGGGGCGCGACGCAGGTGAAGTCCTTGATGTCGCGCAGGCGCTGGGCAAAGTTGCGGATCTTTTCGCCGCCTTCCCATTGCAGCGGCAGGTCCTGCAAGGGGTTCAACCGAATCGCGTCGGCCTTGGCCAGGCGCAACGTGGTGGTGCCTGGCTCTTGCAGATAGAACTCGCCGAGGGTGGCCAGTACCGGTTTGAGTCGACCGTACGGCAGCGCCACCTGCAGCGGTCCGTGGCCGTTGGGCAGGCCGGGGATATTCACCAGGATCAGCTCTTCATCGCGGCGCCGCGCCAGTTTCTCCGGGTTGAGAATTTCGGTGTGGGAACGCATCAGGTTCAGCAGAATCGGCAGCAGGCTCAGGCGTTCGCCGTTGACGATGATGCCCAGCTCCAGGTCGAACCAGTCGCGCTCCGGCGCTTCGTCGACGCTGGCGTACCAGTCGTCCACCGGGCTCAGGTCGAAGCCGAAATCCTCATCGATCTGCAGCTCCCAGCCCTCGGCGCGCAGGCCTGGCGACGCATTGAGGGTGAAGTTCAGCCAGGCGCTGTCGTTGACCATCTCGAACAGCTCGCCGGCGCTTTCCGGCAGCGCCTTGCTCTGACGCGTGGCGATCTTGAAACCGAGCAGGCGCAAGTGCTCGCGATAGGGTTGCTCAAGCTCCGGGTGGCGTTTGATGCGCAGGCTCCGGGTTTCCTGGCGCACGATGATGTCGGCATTTTTCTGCCCGCTGACGTAGTTGCCCAGGTAGTTGAACGACAACGCCGCACGGTGCTGGATATAGCGCTGCATCTTGCCGTTGCGCGGCTCGAACGCGCTGAACTCGACACTGGCCAGCCACAGGCGCGGCACCGGCAGCACATCCTCCATCACCACCTGCGGCAGCACCACGCGGTTGTCGAGCACGGCCTGCAATTTACCCAGCAGCTCGGCATCCTGCACCGCCGCCGGGTAGGCCAGGGTTTCCTGGACCTTGAGCAACACCGCAGCGATGTGTTTGCAGTTGGTGTGGACCGGGCAGGTGCAGCGGCTGTCCACCAGAATCAGCGAGCCCTTGGCCGACTCGCGCAACGAGATGGTCTGGCGATAAACGTTGCTGCCCGAGCCCTCGCAACTGGCGACGATGGTGCTGTCGCCGGACTCGACAATGCGCACGCGGTTTTCCAGCGCATACCGCCGCCCGCGCTCCAGGCTTTGCTCCTTGAAGCGGTTGGCCCACGACGGGGCCAGGGGTTTGGTCAAAGACGGCGTCAGGGACATGGCGCAGGATCAGTCCTGAAGGCCCGGCGGCGGTGCACTGGGGGGCTTGGCGGTCAGCGAGGTGATCTTGATCAGCAGCGCCAGGTGGCCGCCGTCCAGGTAGTTGAGCTGATTGTTCTTGGTGCGCACGTCTTTCTGCGCCAGGTGTTCGCTGGCGATCACGCTGCCGTTGGCGTCGAACTGGTTGATCCAGAAGTCCGCGTCGATATCGGTAAATCGCCCCAGTTGCAGGCGCAACACACCCTGGAGGGGGAATTGGCCGAACTGTTCGGCGCCGTCAGTGATCGCAATGTTGACCGGCTGCTCACCGAGGTTCTGCTCCCAGGCCTTGTGCGCCAGTACCGTGTAGGTTGAGTCGGCGCGCAGCTTGTCGACGATATTGCCCAAACGCGGCGGGCTCATGCGCTCGCCCAGGCGCGGTGCGCCGGCATCCCAGTCTTCCGGGGCGGGACGGCTGTTGATCACCGGTTCTGCGTTCTGGCGCACCAGGATGATCTCCACCTGGTAGGGGCTGTCGGCAAATGCCGCAGGCGCCACGACCACCAGCAACAGGCTCAAGATGCGGAACAGGCGCATGGGGACGTCCTTCATGCAGATTTCGGAATGAGGCGCTCAAACAGCGCCTCCAGGGTATTGAAGCGTTCTTCCGGGCGTTCCATCGGCACCATGAATTTGAACAGCGTAGCCCCTTCGAACTTGTAGCGGTTGGGCTGGCCCTGGATCAGCTTGATCAGCACCAACGGGTCCACCGGCGTCTGCGCTTCAAACTCGATGCGCCCACCCTGCGGCCCAGCGTCGACCTTCTTGATGCCCAACTGCTCGGCCTGCAATTTGAGCAGGGTCAGACGCACCAGATTCTTGGTCGGGTCGGGCAGCAGGCCGAAGCGGTCGATCATCTCCACCTGCAGGTCCTTGAGGCCCTCTTCGTCGGTAGCCGAGGCGATGCGCTTGTACAGGATCAGCCGTGCGTGCACATCCGGCAGGTAGCTCTCGGGGATCAACGCCGGCAGGCGCAGGTTGATCTCCGGGCCGCCGCCCAACGGTTGGTCGAGGTTGGGTTGCTCGCCCTTGCGGATGGCTTTGACCGCGCGTTCCAGCATCTCCATATAAAGCGTGAAGCCCACGGCCTGGATCTGTCCGCTCTGGCCGTCGCCCAGCAGCTCGCCGGCGCCACGGATTTCGAGGTCGTTGGTGGCCAGCACAAAGCCCGCGCCCAGGTCCTGGGTGTTGGCGATGGCTTCCAGGCGCTTTTCCGCGTCGGAGGTGATCTGCTGGCGCGGCGGCGTGAGCAGGTAGGCGTACGCCTGGTGGTGACTGCGCCCCACCCGGCCGCGCAACTGGTGCAACTGGGCCAGGCCGAACTTGTCGGCACGCTCGATGATGATGGTGTTGGCGCTCGGCACGTCGATGCCGGTCTCGATGATGGTCGAGGCGATCAGCACGTTGAAGCGCTTGTGGTAGAAGTCGCTCATTACCTGTTCGAGTTCGCGTTCGCGCATCTGCCCGTGGCCAATGGCGATGCGCGCTTCCGGCACCAGCTCGGCGAGGTCGGCGGCGCATTTCTCGATGGTCTTCACATCGTTGTGCAGGTAGTACACCTGGCCGCCGCGCAGCAGTTCACGCAGCAGCGCTTCCTTGACCGTGCTTTTGTTCTGCTCCATCACGAAGGTGCGCACCGACAGCCGACGCGCCGGCGGCGTGGCGATGATGGACAGGTCGCGCATGCCCGACACCGCCATGTTCAGCGTGCGCGGAATCGGCGTGGCGGTGAGGGTGAGAATGTCGACTTCACTGCGCAGGGCCTTGAGCTGTTCTTTCTGACGCACGCCGAAGCGGTGTTCTTCGTCGATGATCACCAGGCCCAGGTTCTTGATCTTCACGTCGTCCGACAGCAGTTTGTGCGTACCGATGACGATATCGATTTTGCCCTCCGCCAGCTCGGCGATGGCGGCGTTGACTTCCTTGGCCGACTTGAAGCGGCTCATCACTTCCACGCTCACCGGCCAGTCGGCAAAGCGGTCGCGAAAGCTGTTGTAGTGCTGCTGGGCGAGCAGGGTGGTCGGCACCAAAATGGCGACCTGGCGACCGCCGTGCACGGCAATGAACGCCGCGCGCATTGCCACCTCGGTCTTGCCGAATCCCACGTCGCCGCACACCAGGCGGTCCATCGGCTTGGGCGCGAGCATGTCGGCGCGCACGGCTTCGATGGTGGTTTGCTGGTCCGGGGTTTCTTCGAAGGCAAAGCCGGCGCTGAAGGTGGCGTAGTCGGCCTTGGGGTCGGCGAACGCATAGCCCTCGCGCGCGGCACGTCGTGCGTAGATATCGAGCAGTTCGGCCGCCACGTCGCGCACCTGTTCGGCGGCCTTGCGCTTGGCTTTCTGCCAGGTCTCGGAGCCGAGGCGGTGCAACGGCGCCAGCGCGTCGTCGCTGCCGGTATAGCGTGCGATCAGGTGCAGGCTCGCGACCGGCACGTAGAGCTTGGCGCCCTCGGCGTATTCCATGGTGAGGAATTCGGCGGCCTGGTTGTCGATCTCCAGGGTCTGCAGGCCGAGGTAGCGGCCCACGCCGTGGTCGATATGCACCACTGGCGCGCCTTCGCGCAACTCGGTGAGGTTCTTGATCACCGCGTCGTTGTTGTGGTCGGCGCGTTTGTCACGGCGCCGACGCTGCATCACGCGCTGGCCAAACAGCGGGCTTTCGGCGATCAGCGCCAGCGCCGGGTCGTCCAGCAGCAAGCCTTCATCGAGCGGCGCAATGGTGATCGCCAGGCGCTCCTTGCTGTTGACGAAGTCCGGCCAGCTGTCGACGGTTTTTGGCCGCAGCTTGAGGCGCTCCAGCAGCTCCAGCAGCACTTCGCGGCGCCCGGCGGACTCGGCGGTAAACAGCACGCGGCCCGGGAAGTCGCCGAGGAAGTTGGACAGCGCTTCCAACGGTTGTGTGGCTTTGGCCTGGATCGACAGGTCCGGCAGGGTCGCGGCCGGGAAGCGCTCGCGACCACTGCCGG
This sequence comes from Pseudomonas trivialis, assembly GCF_001439805.1. Taxonomy (GTDB): domain Bacteria; phylum Pseudomonadota; class Gammaproteobacteria; order Pseudomonadales; family Pseudomonadaceae; genus Aquipseudomonas; species Aquipseudomonas trivialis. The sequence goes on from NZ_JYLK01000015.1 coordinate 59,298, forward strand.
CGTCCACGTCCTGCTGGCTGGCGACGACGCGCGGCCAGTTTTTCAGGCGGGCGAAGCAGTCTTCCACCGGCAGGAACAGCTCGGCGGGCGGCAACAGCGGGCGGGACGGATCGACGCGGCGCTCTTCGTAGCGGTTGCGCACATCGTTCCAGAAATTTTCCGCCGCCTGCTCGATGCCCGGCAGCGAGAACACCTGGGTGTCCTGGGGCAGGTAGTCGAACAGCGTGGAGGTTTCGTCGAAGAACAGCGGCAGGTAGTACTCGATGCCGGCCGGGGTAATCCCGCTGCTCAGGTCCTGGAAGATCGGGCAGCGGCGGAAGTCGACGTCGAAGCGTTCGCGAAAGCGCGCCTTGAAGCGCGTGACCGCGTCCTTCTGCAGCGGGAATTCCCGCGCAGGCAGCAGCTTGATCGATTCCACCTTGTCGATGGAGCGCTGGTTTTCCGGATCGAAGGTGCGCAGGGTCTCGATTTCGTCATCGAACAGGTCAATGCGGTACGGCAACTTGCTGCCCATGGGAAACAGGTCGATCAGCGCGCCGCGCACGGCGAATTCACCGTGCTCGTACACCGTGTCGACGCAACGGTAGCCGCTGGCTTCCAGGCGCGTGCGCATCTGTTCCACGTCGAGCTTCTGGCCGATGTCCAGCACCAGGCTGCTGCCCAGCAAAAACTTGGTCGGCGCCAGGCGGTGCAGGGCGGTGGTGATCGGCACCACCAGCACGCCGTGGGCCAGTTCCGGCAGGCGGTACAGGCTGGCGATGCGCTGAGAAATGATGTCCTGGTGCGGCGAGAACAAATCGTAGGGCAGGGTTTCCCAGTCGGGAAAATGCAGCACCGGCAAATCCGGCGCGAAGAAGCTCAGCTCCTGCTCCAGCCGCTCGGCGCTCTGGCTGTCGGCGGTGAGCAGCAGGGTAAAGCGCTTGGCTGCGCTGGCAGCCTCGGCAATGGCCAGGCTCAGGGCGGCACCGGGCAGGTTGCCCCAGTGCTGTTTACCTGCCGCAGCAGGGAGGAGCGGTAGACGCAGGACGGGCACGGAAGGTTGAGCTCCAAGCGTTGCGACAAAGTCGGTAATTGTAACGGCCAGAGGTGCCGCCTGTCAGTTGCTGACTGTGCCTGATGCGGTTTTCGGGAAATGTAGTGGCTAAGACAAACAATGCTCGGTTTTGACTCAATATGTAGTGCCAAAAATGGTGGATATTTCGGAGGGTTACGGACAAGTCGGCCGTGGCGTGCCACTGGTGGCCTTCTGGAACCCGCGTATTTCAAGGGCTGTGGCGGGGTGGTGGTTTTTTGCAAGGGGTTTTTGTTCACCCTGGCGCATTGCTCATCGTGCACTCGGACGACATAATGTAGCCCCTTTTTTCAGCCCCTACATGTGGAAGGTTCCCGTGACTCAGAAGCCCGACCAGTGTCTTGGTGAATGGATCGACCGTGAAGCACTCGCAGAAGCGATGATCCCGCTTATCGGTCAGCTGTACCGCAATAACAATGTGGTGAGCTCGATCTATGGCCGCAGCCTGATCAACCAGTCTGTCATCGCGATTCTCAAAGCCCACCGCTTTGCGCGTCACCGTTCCGCCGACGACAGCGAACTCTCCGTCCACGAAACATTCCCGCTGCTCAAGGCCATGAGCGAGCTCAAGCTCGGCGCGGCCTCGGTCGACCTCGGCAAACTGGCCTACAAATTCCGCAAGGAAGGCGCCGGCCGCAGCGCCGAGCAGTTCGTGCGTGAAGAAATGGCCGACGTGGTGGGTCAGCAAAGCGCCGCCGCCCGCAAGGGCACCGACGTGGTGCTGTACGGTTTCGGTCGGATCGGTCGCCTGCTGGCGCGCATCCTCATCGAAAAAACTGGCGGCGGCGACGGCCTGCGCCTGCGGGCCATCGTGGTGCGCAAAGGTGCCGACAACGACTTGACCAAGCGCGCCAGCCTGCTGCGTCGCGATTCGGTGCACGGTCCGTTCAACGGCACCATCGTTATCGATGAAGAAAACAGCACCATCACCGCCAACGGTAACCTGATCCAGGTGATCTACGCGAAGAACCCGTCCGAGGTGGATTACACCCAGTACGGCATCAAGGACGCCCTGCTGGTGGACAACACCGGCGTATGGCGTGACGCCGAAGGCCTGGGCCAGCACCTGGCCTGCCCGGGTATCGACCGCGTCGTCCTCACCGCGCCCGGCAAGGGCAAGCTGAAGAACATCGTGCATGGCATCAACCATGGCGAAATCACCGCTGACGACAAGATTGTCTCCGCTGCGTCCTGCACCACCAACGCCATCGTGCCGGTGCTCAAGGCTGTGAATGACAAGTTCGGCATCGTTAACGGCCACGTTGAAACCGTTCACTCGTACACCAACGACCAGAACCTGATCGACAACTTCCACAAGGGCGACCGCCGTGGCCGCAGCGCTGCGCTGAACATGGTCATCACCGAAACCGGCGCCGCCACCGCTGCAGCCAAGGCCCTGCCTGAGCTGGCCGGCAAGCTGACCGGCAACGCGATCCGCGTGCCGACGCCGAACGTGTCGATGGCCATTCTCAACCTCAACCTTGAGACGGCCGCCAGCCGTGAAGAGATGAACGAGTACCTGCGCTACATGGCGCTGCACTCGGATCTGCACAAGCAGATCGACTACGTTCACTCGCAGGAAGTGGTGTCCACCGACTTCGTGGGCTCGCGCCACGCCGGTGTGGTGGATGCCGAGGCCACCATCAGCCAGGACAACCGCGTTGTGCTGTATGTGTGGTACGACAACGAGTTCGGCTACAGCTGTCAGGTGGTGCGCGTGATGGAAGACATGGCCGGGGTTAACCCGCCGGCGTTTCCGCGCTAAGCCTGTGTTGAAATGAAAAGGCCCCGACTGGTTCGGGGCTTTTTTATGGCGGGCAATTTGTGTTGTGTGTGAGGGCCTCATCGGGAGCAAGCCCCCTCCCACATGTTGACTGCATTCACACAGTCAACATGTGGGAGGGGGCTTGCTCCCGATAGCGGCGGGGCAGTCAACATCCTCCTCAATTGAGTAACGCTCTGCGCAGGCTGTCGGACAAGCCCTTGGGCGCCAGCCAGATGCCCAGGTAGGCCTTCGCCAGCGCCTCATCGCGACTGCTGAACACCACCTTGCCATTGATCTCCAGGTTCAACCCCCGTCCCGGTCGAACATCCAGTGCATAGCGATCGCCGCTGCGGATAGTGCGAAAACTGGCGTGCAACTTGTCAAGCTCCGGTTTTAACCGGGCGCTGGCCTGCTGGCGTTCCAGCGTGGCCGTGGCCGCCTTGATCACATCATTGCGGTCAATGTCGCGAAAGTAATAGAGCTCCAGGCGCAGCGCTTTTTGCTGGTCCCAGGCTTGCCCTGCGCTCGAATCCGCTGGCGCATACAGCGCCGCCGCGTACACATCCGCCCAGAGATAATTGAGCACCGCCTGGTTTTTCAGCACCAGCCCCTCGAACTGCGGCGGGAAAGCCGCTTGCCTGAGCCGGTCGGCATCGTTGGCGTGCGCGGTGATCGACAGCATGAGCATCAAGCAGATAAAGAGTTGTCGCATAATGGCCCTTCCTGAATTCAGCGCTGATTTGGGTGCTGTAGTATGGCAAGACTGGCCTACGACGCGACCAAGGGTTAATGTGCGCGGCGGTGAGCCTTCTATAGACTGTGCCCGGTTCACACACGTGAGCCAAATTGTCCTTCATGACCGCTGGCCGCGGCATGATTTAGCCAGGCGTCCAACCGTACGCCTGGCCTGTTCTGAGGAGTACGCATGGCTGTCTACAACTACGACGTGGTGGTACTGGGTTCCGGCCCGGCTGGAGAAGGCGCGGCAATGAACGCCGCCAAAGCGGGGCGCAAGGTGGCGATGGTCGACAGCCGTCGCCAGGTCGGCGGCAACTGCACCCACCTGGGCACCATCCCGTCCAAGGCCTTGCGTCACTCGGTCCGCCAGATCATGCAATTCAACACCAACCCGATGTTCCGGGCGATTGGTGAGCCGCGCTGGTTCTCCTTCCCGGACGTGTTGAAAAGCGCCGAAAAAGTCATCGCCAAACAAGTGGCCTCGCGTACCGGCTTTTACGCCCGTAACCGCGTCGACCTGTTTTTCGGCACCGGCAGCTTCGCCGACGAGCAGACCGTCGAAGTGGTCTGCGCCAATGGCGTGGTCGAGAAGCTGGTGGCCAAGCACATCATCATCGCCACCGGTTCGCGCCCATACCGCCCGGCGGACATCGATTTCCACCACCCGCGTATCTACGATAGCGACACCATCCTGAGCCTGGGCCATACGCCGCGTAAGCTGATCATCTACGGCGCCGGCGTGATCGGCTGTGAATACGCCTCGATTTTCAGCGGCCTGGGTGTGCTGGTCGAGCTGGTGGACAACCGCGACCAGTTGCTCAGCTTCCTCGACTCGGAAATCTCCCAGGCGTTGAGCTATCACTTCAGCAACAACAACATCACCGTGCGTCACAACGAAGAGTACGAGCGGGTCGAAGGCCTGGACAATGGGGTGATCCTGCACCTCAAGTCCGGCAAGAAGATCAAGGCCGACGCCTTGCTGTGGTGCAACGGCCGTACCGGCAACACCGACAAGCTGGGCATGGAAAACATCGGGGTCAAGGTCAACAGCCGTGGCCAGATCGAAGTGGACGAGAACTACCGCACCTGCGTGACGAACATCTATGGCGCCGGCGACGTGATCGGCTGGCCGAGCCTGGCCAGTGCGGCGCACGACCAGGGTCGTTCGGCCGCCGGCAGCATTATCGACAACGGCAGCTGGCGCTATGTGAACGACGTGCCGACCGGGATTTACACGATTCCCGAGATCAGCTCGATCGGCAAGAACGAGCACGAGCTGACCAAGGCCAAGGTGCCTTACGAAGTGGGCAAGGCGTTCTTCAAGAGCATGGCGCGGGCGCAGATTGCCGGTGAGCCGCAAGGCATGCTGAAAATCCTGTTCCACCGCGAGACCCTGGAAGTGCTCGGCGTGCACTGCTTCGGCTACCAGGCCTCGGAGATCGTGCACATCGGCCAGGCCATCATGAGTCAGCCGGGTGAGCAAAATACCCTCAAGTACTTTGTGAACACCACGTTCAACTACCCGACCATGGCTGAAGCGTATCGGGTAGCCGCCTACGACGGCCTCAACCGGCTTTTTTGAGCGGCTCCGGCCGGTGGCCTGAGCCGGCCGGGGAGACCGATTTCAGTAATTCCCGAGGGTGGCAGTGGCCAAACCGGGAAAGTCTGTAATCAGGCTATCTACGCCGAAGTCGGCGAGCCTGCGCATCAGCGCAGGTTCGTTGACCGTCCACACCGACACGTGCAAACCCTGGCGCTGGGCTTTTTCCAGCCGTTCAGGGGTGCACAGCGTCCAGTTCAAGGCCAGGTACTCACAGCCGTAGTTCTGCGCGACCTTCAACGGGTCGAGCCAGGCGTACTCGGCCACCAGCCCGCGCGACAGGTCCGGGGTGAGGTCCACCGCCGCTTTCAATACCTCCCGCGAACTTGAGGTGACGGTGACCTTGTCCATCAGGCCAAAGCGCACGGCCATCTCGCGAATCGCCAGCACGGTGGTCGCGGCGCGGGTGCGTGAGGCGCTTTTGACTTCCAGTTGCCAATGATCGAAATCGCACTGTTCGAACAACTGCTCCAGGCGCGGGATCGGGCACGGCTTCACCCAGCCGGGTCCGCCTTTGCGCGCATCCATTTTCACCAGGTCCGCCGCTGAATACTCGACGACCTTGCCGCGCCGGTCGGTGGTGCGCTTGAGGGTCGGGTCGTGGATGACCATCAGCTCGCCGTCCATGGACAGGTGCAGGTCCAGTTCGCAGCGGCGTACGCCGTGCTTGAGGCATTCCTGAAAGCTGGTCAGGGTGTTTTCCGGTGCTTCGCCTTTGGCACCGCGATGGCCGTAAATCAGGGTCACAGTTGCTCCTTTGCGCCAGCGTTGCTGACGGTGTGAATACGCATTCAGAAGTCGTCGCTTTGTTCTCGCGCCAGGCGGCGTTCCTGGGCCTGTTTCTGCAGAATGTAGCGTGCCAGCAATTGGCGTTGGGCATCGGTCATGGATTCGAATTCCGTGGCCACCTCAAAGCCGTCGTCCTGTGGCGTGCACTGGGTGACTCGCGCACGCAGCAGCAGGCCGAGCGCCTGGGGCATCAGCACCAGCTTAACCGCCAGGTGCGAATCGGGTGCCACGGGGGCGGGGTGATGGAAGTCGATGCCGCCTTCGGAGATGACCACCGGCTGCGGCGCGCCGACTTCATCGAGCAGGCCGCGCGCCATGATCTGGCTGAGCAGGTCCAGACGTTTGTTCTGCACGCGCAGGAAGGCGGCGAGGGTGCGATCCTTCTCACTCAGCTGGCGCAGCAGGTGCTGGGCTTCGAATTCGCTGAGGTGCAGTTCGCTGAGCAGATTGAACAGCGGTGAATCATCCAGCAACACTTCCTTGCCCGCCGCTTCGGGGGCCGACAAGGTTTTGATTTGAAGTGCGATCATGTCGTCGATACGGTAGTATTCGCGGCGCTCTTCTTCATCTAATGTCGACATGGCGAACCCCAGTTAGCGGCAATGGTCTGAGTGTAAAGCTGCTGACCAGCCCCCGCCACCGGGACGTCTTCTTTTCCTCCGAACAAGCCCCGACATGTTCAGACCTCTCTTCGTATTTATCGGCACGCGTTATACCCGTGCAAAGCGTCGCAATCATTTTGTGTCGTTCATTTCCCTGACCTCGATGATCGGTCTCGCCCTGGGCGTGGTCGTGATGATCGTGGTGCTGTCGGTGATGAACGGCTTCGATCATGAGATGCGCACCCGCGTGCTGGGCATGGTGCCCCACGCGACCATCGAGGGCGATGCACCGATCAGCGACTGGCAAAGCCTGGCCGCCAGGGTCAAGCAGAACCCCAAGGTGCTGGCCGTAGCGCCCTTTACCCAGATGCAGGGCTTGCTGACCAACGACGGCAAGGTGCAGAAAATCCTGCTCAATGGCGTCGACCCGGCCCAGGAACGCAACGTGTCGATCATCGACAAGTTCATGTTGCAGGGCAAACTCGACGACCTGGCGCCCGGCAGCTTCGGCATCGTGATCGGCGACAAGGCGGCGGCCAAGCTCGGTGTGGGCGTCGGCGACAAGCTGACCTTCGTCGCGCCGGAAGTGACCGTGACCCCGGCCGGCATGTTCCCGCGCATGAAGCGCTTTACCGTGATCGGCACCTTCCACGTCGGCGCCGGCGAGATCGACGGTTACCTGGGCCTTACCAACCTCACCGATCTTGCGCGCCTGCATCGCTGGCAGCCGGACCAGGTGCAAGGCCTGCGCCTCAAGTTCAACGACCTGTTCGATGCACCGCGCGGCGCCTGGGAAATTGCCCAGCACCTGGGCGAGTCCGAGTACTACGCGCGCGACTGGACCCGTACCCACGGCAACCTGTATCAAGCCATCCGCATGGAAAAAGCCATGATCGGCCTGCTGTTGCTGCTGATCGTCGCCGTGGCCGCATTCAACATCATCTCCACCCTGGTGATGGTGGTGAATGACAAGAAGGGCGATATCGCGATCCTGCGTACGCTCGGCGCCACGCCGGGGCAGATCATGGCGATCTTCATGGTGCAGGGCACCGTGATCGGCGTGGTCGGCACCCTGATCGGCACGGCGGTCGGGATCCTGGCCGCACTCAATGTCAGCGCCGCGATTGCCGCGCTGGAAAAAGTGCTCGGTCACAAGTTCCTCAATGCCGACGTCTACTTCATCGACTACCTGCCGTCCCAGGTTCAGGCCCAGGACGTGTTGATGGTGGGCGGCGCCGCGTTGGTCCTGAGTTTCCTTGCCACCCTGTATCCAGCCTGGCGCGCGGCACGTACCCAGCCAGCACAGGCCTTACGTTATGAGTGAATCGGGCATGAGTGAAAAAGCAATCCTGAGCTGCCGCAACCTGGGCAAATCCTACGAGGAAGGCCCGGAGTCGGTGGTGGTGCTGTCCAACCTGCAGCTTGAGTTGCATCCGGGCGAGCGCGTGGCGATCGTCGGCAGTTCCGGCTCGGGCAAAAGTACCTTGCTCAACCTGCTGGGCGGCCTCGATACGCCGTCCAAGGGCAGCGTATGGCTGGCCGGCGAAGAACTGTCGGCCCTCGGTGAAAAGGCCCGAGGCCAGTTGCGCAACCGCTCGCTGGGCTTTGTGTACCAGTTCCACCACCTGCTGCCGGAATTCACCGCTCTGGAGAACGTGTGCATGCCGCTGCTGATCGGCAAGACCGCGATCCCCGAAGCGCGCCAGCGCGCCAAAGCGTTGCTCGAGCGCGTCGGCCTCGGCCATCGCCTGGAGCACAAGCCGGCCGAGCTGTCCGGCGGCGAGCGCCAGCGTGTGGCGATTGCCCGTGCCCTGGTCAACAACCCGGGCCTGGTGATGCTCGACGAGCCCACCGGCAACCTCGACTCCCACACGGCCCAGGGCATCAAGGACCTGATGCTGGAACTGAGCACCCAGATGCGCACCGCATTCCTGGTGGTGACCCATGACATGAGCATGGCCCGCCAGATGGATCGCGTGCTGCACCTGCAGGAAGGTCATCTGGTCGCCATCTGACCCGTTTCAGGCCCGGTGCTTCACGTGTCGGGCTTTTTCATTTTTTCAGACGGTGCCCGCTAATGTTCAGACCGTTATCGATTTTCATCGGCACGCGCTATACCCGCGCCAAGCGCCGCAACCGTTTTGTCTCGTTTATCTCGATGACCTCGATGATCGGCCTCGCCCTGGGTGTGCTGGCGATGATCGTGGTGCTCTCGGTGATGAACGGTTTCCAGCGTGAAATGAGTTCCCGCATCCTCGGCATGGTGCCCCACGCCACCATCGTCGGCGTGAAGCCGATGGACGATTGGCGGCCGGTGGCGGCGGCGGCGATGAAGAATCCTGAAGTGACCGCTGCCGTACCTTTCACCCAGATGGACGGCATGTTTTCCTACAAGGGCGCCATGCAGCCGATCGAGATCAGCGGCGTCGACCCGGCACAGGAAGGCAAGGTGTCGATCGTGGCCCAGCACATCGTGCGGGGCAAGCTGGACGACTTGAAGGCCGGCGAGTTCGGCGTGGTGATCGGTGACATCACCGCGCGGCGCTTTCGCCTGAACGTGGGCGACAAACTGACCCTGATCGTGCCGGAAATCAGTACCGCCCCCGGCGGCATCACCCCGCGCATGCAGCGCTTGAACGTGGTGGGTATCTTCAAGGTCGGTGCCGAGCTGGATGGCTCCATGGCGTTGATCCATATGGCCGACGCCGCCGAGATCCAGCATTGGCAGCCCAATCAGGTGCAAAGCGTGCGCCTGGCGGTAAAGGACTTGTATTCGGCGCCCAAGGTCTCGGCCGATATCGCCGCCAGTCTCGGTGCGGCTTATAAACCGGATGACTGGACTCACACCCAGGGCAGCCTGTTCAGTGCGATGAAAATGGAAAAGACCATGATCGGCCTGTTGCTGCTGATGATTGTCGCCGTGGCAGCGTTCAACATCATTGCCACCCTGATCATGGTGGTGAACGACAAGGGCGCGGACATTGCGATTTTGCGCACCATTGGCGCCACGCCACGGCAGATCATGGCGATCTTCATGGTGCAGGGCACGGTGATCGGGATTGTCGGCACCCTGATCGGCGGCGTGCTGGGGGTGATTGCCGCGCTCAACGTGAGCGAGCTGGTGGGTTGGCTGGAGCGGGTGAGCGGGCAGCATATCTTCAGTTCGGACGTGTATTTTGTCAGCAACCTGCCCTCAGAGCTGCAAGGTGGGGATGTGCTGCTGATCTGCACGGCGGGGTTTGTATTGAGCTTTCTGGCCACGCTGTACCCGGCGTACCGGGCGGCGAAAATCGAGCCGGCGCACGCCTTGAGATATTCCTGATTCGATTATTGTGGGAGCGTGGAAATGACCTTGCGTACATCCTTGTTATGGGCGGGGTGCCTGATGGCGTTGAGTGTCGATGCTTTGGCCGACGCGTCGCACGGCTACGCCTTTGGTCATTCGGCGGCGGCGGATAACGCCACGCGCAGTGTCGAGGTGACCCTGCAGGACATTGCGTTCGCGCCCAAGTCCGTGGATGTAAAGGCCGGCGAGACCGTGCGCTTTGTGCTGGTCAACAAAGGCCAGTTACTTCATGAATTCAACCTGGGCGACGCGGCGATGCATGCCGAGCACCAGAAGGAAATGCTGCAGATGCTGGCCAGCGGCATGCTCACGTCCACTGGCATGGCCAGGATGGATCACGCTGCCATGGGCCATGGTGCGATGAAGCACGATGACCCCAACAGCGTGCTGGTGGAACCGGGTAAAACCGCCGAGCTGACCTGGACCTTCGCCAAGGCCACCGGTCTTGAGTTCGCCTGCAACCTGCCGGGGCACTATCAGGCGGGAATGGTCGGCACGCTGACCGTTGAGTGAGGCGATGATTAAGGGCGGGCGCAAAGGCTGGTAGACTGGCGCGGTTTATTTAGCCAGGTTTCCGTCATGCATCCCGCCGCCGAACACTCACCGCTGGGCAAGTCCAGTGAATACATCAGCACCTACACCCCTTCGTTGCTGTTCCCGATTCCGCGCGCCGCCAAGTGGGCCGAGCTGGGCCTGAGCGCCGAGACCCTGCCGTACAAGGGCGTGGACTTCTGGAACTGCTTCGAACTGTCCTGGTTGTTGCCTTCGGGCAAGCCGGTGGTGGCCATCGGCGAATTCAGCATCCCGGCCGACTCGCCGAACATCATTGAATCCAAGTCTTTCAAGCTGTACCTGAACTCGCTGAACCAGACCGCGTTCGCCGACTCCCAGGACCTGCAAGCCACGCTGCACAACGACCTGAGCTTTGCCGCCGGCAAGCCGGTGAGCGTGCGTATCCGCAGCCTGGCCGAGGTCGAGGCCGAAGGCGTGATGGCGTTGCCCGGCATGTGCATTGATGGGCTGGATATCAGCGTCAGCAGCTACGAGCATCCGCGGCCGGAACTGTTGCGCTGCGACGATTCGCGCGTGGTGCAGGAGAGCGTGCACAGCCACTTGCTCAAATCCAATTGCCCGGTCACCCGCCAGCCGGACTGGGGCAGCGTGGTGGTGGACTATTGCGGCGCGGCGCTCGATCACGCCAGTCTGCTGGAATATATCGTGAGCTTTCGCCAGCATTCGGACTTTCATGAGCAGTGTGTGGAGCGGATTTTTCTCGACCTGCAGCGCTTGCTCAAACCTGAAAGGTTGACGGTGTACGCGCGCTATGTGCGCCGTGGCGGGCTGGATATCAACCCGTATCGCAGCACTGAGGAGGTGGCGTTCCAGAACGTGCGGCTGGCGCGTCAGTAGCCTGCACACAAAAACCAATGTTGGAGGGGGCAAGCCCCCTTCCACATGAAGCGTTTAGATACCGATGTTGCCCAGGGTGATCATGATGTTGCGCAAGGTCCCGGAAATAACCGGGTGATCAGCGTCGAACTCAATGGCCGCCTGATTCACGTCGTCGGAAATGCTCGGCGTCTGGGTGGCCGGCTCCAGTTCAAGTTGCGTTTCAAACCTGGCAAGCAGGGCTTCCAGCGCTTCACGTTTTTCGGCCGGCAGTGGTGGATCCTGTTCCAGTTGCTCGCGCAGAATGTTGACCTGTTCTTGCAGTTTTTCGCGGGCAGGCATGGTGTTCTTCCTTTTATCGATAGGCACTGGCATAGACCGCGGCGTGCCGCGAAAGGTCTACGGGCTGATCGGTAGATTAATCCACTGCGGCCCGCCGTGCATGCTCTCGATCAGGGCTTCTCGCCTTTGAGCCGGCGCAGGCTGATGTCGGCCAGGCAGGTGCCGAGTTCACCGAGGTGGTCGATCACCGAGTGCACACCCAGCCCGTACAGTGCCACGGTTGCCTTGCCGCGCTTTTGCTCGCGTTGCTGCTCGGTGAGCGCTTGCCACTGTTCGGGTGCCAGGCCGCACAGTGAGCCGCAGGAAGCCAGGCCGATGGTCCACAGGCCGGCGTTGAGGCCCGATTGCAGCAGACGCGGCTCGCCGCTGACCAGCACGCACCCTTCCAGGCGTTCGATGTTCAGTTCCATCAAGGCTTGCCAGCACGCATGGGGCGCGGGCCAGCGAATGGAGGAGGGCGATGTGGCCTTGATCCAGGCGGGCAGCGTAGCCGCCAGGGGCGCGGTCACCGCGGATGGCAGTTCATCCAGCCAGGCGCAGGGCACGCCTTGTTCCTTCAGGCTGCGCAGACTGTTCAGTGCGCCAGGGGTGGCTTGGGAATCGGGGGACGGCGAGTCGCTGCGGGCCTGGGAACCGAAGTCCACCAGGCAGCCACTCAGGCCAAATAGCACGGCAGTCAATGACGGGGCCGTGGCGACGGCAATCTCGGCGTGTGGCATCAGAACATCCCTGAAATAGCTCTGACGCTATCGAGCCGGCATGACAAGTAAATGACAGCGAAGCTGATTGTGAGAAAAATGCACATTTTTTGTAAGACGTTTCCAGGTAGCTGCCTAAACCGGTACTTCCGTCATATACTGACGACCAAATTCAGGGCATAGCGCCCATGACAGATCATTCAAGGAGCAAAAGCTATGCGCTGGAGCCAGTACTTCGCTCAGCTGTCGGTGTGTGCCACCGTGTTATTCGTCCCGTTTGCGGCACAGGCAGCCTCGGAAGATGATCCATGGGAGAGCGTCAACCGCCCCATCTTCACCTTCAACGATACGGTTGATACCTACGCCCTCAAGCCCATCGCCCAGGGCTATCAGTTCATCACCCCGCAATTCGTGCAGGACGGCGTGCACAACTTCTTCCGCAACATCGGCGATGTCGGCAACCTCGCCAACAACGTACTGCAGCTCAAGCCGCACAACGCTGGCGTGGACACCGCCCGTCTGTTGGTCAACACCACCTTCGGCGTGCTGGGCTTCGTCGACGTCGGCACCCGCATGGGCCTGCAGCGCAGCGATGAAGACTTCGGCCAGACCCTCGGTTATTGGGGCGTGGGCAGCGGTCCTTACGTGATGCTGCCACTGCTCGGCCCAAGCACCTTGCGTGATGCGCCGTCCAAATACGTCGACAGCTACACCTCGCCGTACCGCTACATGAATGACATCGACTGGCGCAACAGCGTCTTCGGCCTGAACCTGGTCGATACCCGCGCCAGTCTGCTCGACAGCGAGAAGCTGATCACCGGCGACAAATACACCTTTATCCGTAACGCTTACCTGCAGAACCGCGAGTTCAAGGTCAAGGATGGCAAGGTCGTCGACGACTTCTAAGTCGAGATGTTTTGAAACGAAAAAGGCGACTCAATGTCGCCTTTTTTGTGCGCGGCTGTTTAGCGCATTTTCAGGATCCTGAGCCCCAGTTGCTGTTCTTCGCCCGCCGTCTTGGCCCATACCACTTCGGTATCGGCCTCCAGGCCCTTGAGGGCGGCGTGCTCCGAATCAATGCGCACGGTCAGCTGATCGCCGACGTTGAACTGGCGAGGTGCCTGCACCTGCATGCCGGAACTGGAAAGGTCCACGCAAACCCCGGCGATTTCCTGCCCGGCGTGGATCAATGACACATCGGCATCCACTCGCATGCGGATGAAATCGCGTTTTTCAGCGTAGTCGCGCTCGTGTTCGCTCACAGGTTCCATCCTTACTTTGTGTTGTGGTGGTAGCCGTTCTTATAACTCCCGGTGATTTGCGCTGTAAAGAGGCTCGGCGACCATCGGCGTGAGCTTGAAACCCCTGACGGATGGGAGTACCGTCTGCGCCTTAGAAGGGCACCTCTGCTTTACAGTTGTGCGTGGGCAAAACGCCCGTGCTTTGTAGGACAGAGAGGCTAGAAAGCGAATCCAGTAGTGTGAGCCCGGCCATTGTCGCGCTGCCTACGCCAACCTAATTCTGGCGCCGTTTGCCCACATGCAAAAAACCAGTGCCACGCTGCTGATAATCGATGACGACGAAGTAGTGCGCGAGAGCCTCGCGGCCTATTTGGAAGACAGTGGCTTCAGCGTCCTGCAGGCCAGCAATGGCCAACAGGGTCTCCAGGTGTTCGAGCGCGACCAGCCCGACCTCGTGATCTGCGACCTGCGCATGCCCCAGATGGGCGGCCTGGAGTTGATTCGCCAGGTGACCGAGCGCGCGCCGCAGACGCCAGTGATCGTAGTGTCCGGTGCCGGCGTGATGAACGATGCCGTCGAGGCTCTGCGCCTGGGGGCTGCCGATTATCTGATCAAACCCCTGGAAGACCTGGCCGTGCTGGAGCACTCGGTGCGCCGCGCCCTTGATCGCGCGCGCCTGCTGCAGGAAAACCTGCGCTACCGCGAAAAGCTCGAAACTGCCAACCGCGAACTCGAAGCCAGCCTGAACCTGCTCCAGGAAGACCAGAACGCCGGTCGCCAGGTGCAGATGAACATGCTGCCGGTGAGCCCCTGGACCATCGACGACTTTCAGTTCGCCCACCAGATCATCCCTTCGTTGTACCTGTCGGGAGATTTTGTCGATTATTTCCGCGTGGATGAGCGCCGTGTGGCGTTCTACCTGGCCGACGTGTCCGGCCACGGTGCGTCCTCTGCATTTGTCACCGTGTTGTTGAAGTTCATGACCACACGGCTGTTGTTCGAGTCCAAGCGTAATGGCACGCTGCCGGAGTTCACCCCTTCGCAGGTGCTGGGCCACATCAACCGGGGCCTGATCAGCTGCAAGCTGGGCAAGCACGTAACGATGGTGGGCGGCGTGATCGATGAAGAAACCGGTCTTTTGACCTACAGTATTGGCGGTCACCTGCCGATGCCTGTTCTATACACTCCAGAGAGTGTGCGTTACCTGGAAGGCCGTGGTCTGCCGGTGGGCTTGTTCAATGAAGCCACCTACGAAGACCATATCCTGGAACTGCCGCCGACGTTCAGCCTCACGCTGATGTCCGACGGCATCCTGGATCTTCTTCCAGAGCCTACACTCAAAGAGAAAGAAGCCGCCTTGCCCCAAAAGGTCAAGTCGGCGGGCGGCAGCCTGGATGGCCTGCGGCAGGTTTTTGGATTGGCCACGCTGGGGGAGATGCCGGATGATATCGCCCTACTGGTGTTGAGCAGGAATCTTTGATGAGTACCGGAAGAATCCAATTCGCCGAGCAGGACGGAACCTTCGTCCTCAAATTCGTCGGTGAAGTGCGCCTGACCCTGTGTTCAGCGCTGGATGCGACGATTGAGCGGATCTTCACTGCGCTGAATTTTTCGGCGATCGTGATCGATCTGACCGAAACCCGCAGCATCGACAGCACCACCCTGGGGCTGTTGGCCAAGCTGTCCATTCTGTCGCGGCAGAAGGTCGGCCTGTTGCCCACCGTCGTCACCACCCACGACGACATCACCCGGCTGCTGCAGTCCATGGGCTTCGATCAGGTGTTCAACATCGTCGACCGCCCGATCCCGTGCCCGGAATGCCTTACCGACCTGCCGTCTCAGGACCAATCAGAGGAAATCGTGCGGGTCAAGGTGCTCGAAGCGCACAAGATCCTGATGGGGCTCAACGAGTCCAATCGCGAGGCCTTTCACGACCTCGTGAATGCTCTCGAACGCCACTGATCCCCCACTGCTGGAACACAATCAAATGTGGGAGTTCGGCTTGGGATCAGCGACCACAAAAAAGGGCGGCACCCTCACAGGTGCCGCCCTTTTTGCTGCTGCCTGCTTTTACAGCTTGGCAGTCAACAACGCCTCCAGCTTCTCCTGGTCGCGAGCGAACTGACGAATCCCCTCCGCCAGCTTCTCGGTCGCCATCGCATCCTCGTTGGACTCCCAACGGAACTGCGCTTCAGTCATGTGCACCCGCGCCTCCCCGGCGTGCCCTGGCGACAGCTTGCGCTCAAGCGTGCCTTCATCGGCCGCCAGCTTCTCCAGCAGGTCCGGGCTGATGGTCAGGCGATCACACCCGGCCAGCTCTTCGATCTGGCTCAGATTACGGAAGCTCGCACCCATCACAACGGTTTTGTAGCCGTTGGCCTTGTAGTAGTTGTAGATGCGCGTCACCGACTGCACGCCCGGGTCATCGGAACCGGTGTAGTCGTTGCCATTGGCCTTCTTGTACCAATCGTAGATACGGCCCACGAACGGCGAAATCAGGAACACCCCGGCCTCGGCGCAGGCCACGGCCTGGGCGAACGAGAACAGCAGCGTCAGGTTGGTCTGAATGCCTTCCTTTTCCAGCTGCTCGGCGGCACGGATGCCTTCCCAGGTGGAAGCGATCTTGATCAGCACGCGGTCACGGCCAACGCCGGCGTTGTCGTACAGATCGATGATACGGTGCGCACGCTTGAGCACGGCGTCGGTGTCGAACGACAGACGGGCATCCACCTCGGTGGAGATACGACCCGGCACCACCTTGAGAATCTCCTGACCCACCGCCACCGCAAAACGGTCACTGGCCAGGCCGACATCGCCGTTGCAGTCCTGCACACACTCGTCCAGCAGCTTGGCGTAGCCCGGGATCGATGCGGCCTTGAGCAGCAGGGAAGGGTTGGTGGTGGCGTCCTGCGGCTTGAGCTTGGCGAGCGTGGAAAAATCGCCGGTGTCGGCTACCACGGTGGTGAATTGCTTGAGTTGTTCCAGCTTGGAAGTCATGGGCGTGCTCTGTCCTATGGGTCTGATGACATTACCCGAGCGCCAGCAGGCGCTCAAGGGCGCAAATGCGTTCGATCGTTTGCGAGGGCAACAACCTGAAAACAGCCGTTTGAATGGCGGGCCTTACTCGGTAATTGGAGGCCGCAATCGGTGGCAGGTTCAACCCGATTACCGGATGCCACCCCGATCCCAATGTGGGAGGGGGCTTGCTCCCGATAGCGCCAGCCCAGCCACCACACATTAACGATCAACGCCCTTCCAGCAATTCCCCCGCCTGATCCAGCAACGCCAACGGATCCGCAGCCTTGTGAATATCCACCGACAACAACTGCCGAAACTTCCGAGCCCCCGGAAAACCGGTGCCCAGCCCCAATATATGCCGAGTAATGTGATGCATCGTCCCACCACTGGCCAGATGCTCAGCAATATAAGGCCGCAACTGCACCAACACCTGCGCCCGACTGATCACCGGCGCCTTGCTTCCAAACAGCCGCTGATCCACCTGCGCCAGCACATAGGGATTGTGATATGCCTCGCGGCCCAGCATCACCCCATCGAACGTCTGCAAATGCGCCTCGCATTCCTCCAGCGTCTTGATCCCGCCGTTGAGAACAATCTCCAGCTCGGGAAAGTCCTGCTTCAACTGCGCCGCCACGTCATAGCGCAATGGCGGAATGTCGCGATTCTCCTTGGGCGACAACCCCTCCAGAATCGCGATCCGCGCATGCACGGTAAAACTTGTACAGCCCGCATCTTTCACCTGCCCGACGAAATCACACAGCTGGGCGTAACTGTCCCGGCCGTTGATACCGATACGGTGCTTGACGGTCACCGGAATCGACACCGCATCACGCATCGCCTTCACACAATCGGCCACCAGCGCCGGATGCGCCATCAGGATCGCGCCGATCATGTTGTTCTGCACCCGGTCGCTGGGGCAACCGACGTTCAGGTTCACCTCATCGTAACCGGCAGCCTCGGCCATGCGCGCGCACGCGGCCAGGTCGGCGGGAACGCTGCCACCCAGTTGCAGCGCCAGAGGGTGCTCGGCTTCGTTGTGGCGCAGGAAACGCTCATGATCACCGTGAAGGATCGCGCCGGTGGTGACCATCTCGGTGTAGAGCAGGGCATGTTTGGAGAGCAGCCGCAGGAAGTAGCGGCAGTGGCGGTCGGTCCAATCCATCATCGGAGCGATGGAGAAGCGTCTGGAGAGTGGGGCAGTTTGTAGGGGCATTGGAGGGATCTGGATCATGGCGAGTGACGCGCAGTTTATCAGGGATGCATGGTGGCTGTCGGAGCGGCGTATATTGCCCGTTTCACGACAGTGCTGGGCAAGGACGCCAAGCGCCTCTGTCGCCCGAGTCGTGTTCTGACGCTGAGCGACGCCTTATCACGCATTGGAAGGATCCGAGCTAGTATTGAAAGATGCGGTCTTAAAAAGTTAGCACTTATTTCTCGCCGAAATTGTCGCGACGTTCTTGATGCCCATCATCGGTTCCCCGCCTGACCGCCAGCACGCTGCCAACCCATTTCCCTCTAGCCGTTCGGAGTGATCAGAAAACTATGATAACCATCCAGGAACTCAACGAATTCACCAGCAACCCGGAGTTGACTGGCAGCATTGCCCAGGTGTGGGAATTGATCGGCCAGCATTTCGAACAGGCCCAGGCCAGCTTGCCGCCTGAGCAGGCGATGGAGCGTCGTGAGTTGTCGTTCCATGAGCACGTACGCCTGCTGGGTTACCTGTCTCTTCTGGTGGCCGAACTGCCGGGTGACGTGGTGGAAATCGGCGTGTGGAAGGGCAAGTCGCTGATGCTGATGAACGAGGTGTGCAATGGCGGGCGGCGGGTCATCGGTATTGACCCGTTTGAGTTGCCGAACCAGTTTGAGGAGTTCAGTCACTATCAGGCGTTGATGCTGCCTGATGCGGTGGTGATTCGCGGCTTCTCGGAACTCAGTGCCGAGCGTTTCTACAATCTGGCGCCCAGGGTTGCGCTGTTGCATATCGATGGCGGCCACACCATGCGCAACGTGTTGCTGGATTTCCTGCTGTATTCGCCGAGCGTGGTGCCGGGCGGTTTTATCGTGCTGGACGATTATCGCGACTTTAAACACTCGCCTGAGGTGGGGCCTGCGGTCGATCTGCTCAGGGCTACGGGGTTCTTCAGAGACTTCAACGTGCTGGGGAGCGTGCATGGTTTTGAGAACAGCTACGTGTTACAGCGGATCTAAGCGTTTCCCAGGTCGGCGTCCTGGACGCATCCTGTCACAAGCAAAGTTTCATCATTCTCTGCAGTGTTGAGGTTTACGATTCTTTGCAAGAGAGGCCCAACGCCTCCAGCCTGCAGAGAACTCAGGAAATGACCTCAAACCTCATCAAACTTTTGCTGATCAGCGGCACATTGCTATTGAGCGCCTGCTCCTCGGGCGGGAACGTCGGCAGCGACCCATGCTTCTCGGGCGGATGCCAGGCGTTTGGCGACCATAGCCCGAGTAAAGCCGCCAAAATGAGTTTTGGCGGCAGCGGGCTGGGTAGCAGTTATGGAGAGTATGGTTCGGGGTTGTTGCATGATGACTGAGGGAGCAGGGTGGGGCAGTCAAAGGTGTGGTGACTGACCCATTGCTATCGGGAGCAAGCCCCCTCCCACATGGGAGCTGTGCAGGTTGGCGAGTTAGTGCCCGCCTTTCATGCGTCGGGCGATGAGGTAAAGACCCAGGCCGAGCAGTGCGGTCGCCGCGCCGATGTAGCCGGTGCTGGTCCAGCCAAATCCCGCTGTAATCGCCATTCCCCCAAACCAAGGCCCCAGCGCGTTCGCCAGGTTGAACGCCGCGTGGTTGGACGCGGCCGCCAGGCTTGGGGCTTCGTGGGCGATGTCCATCAGGCGGATCTGCAACGGTGCCGCCAGCGACACCATGGTGCCGACCAAGCCCATGCTCAGCAGCACGCCCCACAGCGACGATGCGGCGAACGGGAAGAACAGCAGCACGGCAATCGACCACACCAATATCAGCCCCACCGCGCGAAACTGCATGCGGTCAAACAGTTTGCCGCCTGCGATGTTGCCGATAATCCCGCCGACACCAAACGCCGCGAGGCCAAAGGGAATCCACTGTGGCGACACCTTGGTCACTTCCAGCAGGGTCGGCGCCAGGTAGCTGAATACGCAGAACATGCCGGCAAAGCCAATCGCACCGATGGACAGGGCCATCCACACCTGGGGTTTGGTGAAGGCGCGCATTTCCTTGCGCGGGTCGCTGCGTTCTTCGTCGTGGCGGTGGGGCACGAATTGCCAGACCAGCGCGATGGTGCACAGGGCGATCATGCTGACCAGGGCGAAGGCCGAGCGCCAGCCCAGGTGTTGGCCGAGGAAGGTGGCGATGGGGTTGCCCAGCAGCATGGCGAGGGTCAGGCCCATCATCACGCGGGCGACGGCGCCGGCGCGTTTATCCGAGGGCACCATGCTCGAGGCGACCACAGCGGCGATGCCGAAGTAGGCGCCGTGCGGCAGGCCGCTGATGAAACGGAAGGCCACCAGTGAGCTGAAGCTCGGGGTGAAGGCGGTGGCGAGGTTGCCCAAGGCGTAAAGCGCCATCAATAACAGCAGCATATGTTTGCGCAGCAGTTTGGCACCGAGGATTGCCAGCAACGGGGCGCCGACCATCACACCCAGGGCGTAGGCGCTGATGGCGTGGCCGACCTGGGGTTCGCTCAGGTTGAGGTTTTGGGCGATGTCGGGCATGAGGCCCATGATGGCGAATTCGCCGGTGCCGATTGCGAAAGCGCCCACGGCCATGGCCGCTTCCATTTTGGCGGCACTGCGCGCGGGCAGCAGGTGCCCGGGTGTTTGCTGGATAGACATGGATGGCTCTGTTTGAATGGGTGCACGAAAGACAGTCGTCGATGCTACGCACGCGACGGTGAAGGTGTCTAGAACAGCCGCTTGTCCGAGAGTTCCAGGCCTGTGACCTCAGGTCGCGCCTGCCAGCCTTGACACTGGCGCAATAAAAGCCGCGATTTAATGCTGTCAATTGGCCAAACAACCCATAGACGCTGTTTGGCATGATATTCTGCGCGCCGTTCTGGACAGGTCTTTCCCGGGTGCGTACATCCGTATACGTCCCGGCGGTGGGCTGTCGCCCAGGTAGCTGAAGCCAATAATGATAAAAAGTCAGCGCAGAAGGGACAAAAGTGAGGTCGATACGTCGGCCTTGTGTGCCCACCCTACGGCCTGAAGAGTCAGGGGCGGGGCGGATGGCGTTTTATCATAGGTGCTACTGATGTTTAAGAAAGTAAACACTGCCTTGCTGGGGCTGGCGTTGTCGATGGGGATCACGTCCGTTCAAGCGCAAGAGGCAAAGAAAGTCGATGTGCTGCTGATCGGCGGCGGCATCATGAGTGCCACCCTGGGTGTGTGGCTCAACGAGCTGCAGCCGGACTGGTCGATGGAGATGGTCGAGCGCCTCGATGGCGTGGCCGAAGAAAGCTCCAATGGCTGGAACAACGCCGGTACCGGTCACTCGGCCCTGGCTGAGCTGAACTACACCCCGGAAGACAAGAACGGCAACGTTGAGATCCCGAAAGCGGTCGAGATCAACGAAGCGTTCCAGATCTCCCGTCAGTTCTGGTCCTGGCAGGTCCAGCAGGGCGTGCTGAAGAACCCGCGTTCGTTCATCAACTCCACACCGCACATGAGCTTTGTGTGGGGCGATGACAACATCAAGTTCCTGAAAAAACGTTACGAAGCCCTGAAAGCGAGCCCGCTGTTCGCCGGCATGCAGTACTCCGAAGACCCGGCGCAGATCGCCAAGTGGGTTCCGCTGATGATGCAAGGGCGTGACCCGAGCCAGAAAATCGCGGCCACCTGGACTCCGATCGGCACCGACGTGAACTTCGGCGAAATCACCCGCCAGTTCGTTGCCCACCTGCAAACCACGCCGAAGTTCGACCTGAAACTGTCGAGCGAAGTGCAGGACATCACCAAGAACGCCGACGGCTCGTGGCGTGTGAGCTACAAAAACCTGAAAGACGGCACCAAGACCGAAACCGACGCCAAGTTTGTGTTCATCGGCGCGGGCGGCGGTGCACTGCACCTGCTGCAGAAGTCGGGCATTCCTGAAGCCAAGGAATATGCAGGCTTCCCGGTTGGCGGCTCGTTCCTGGTGACCGATAACCCGGCCATCGCTGAACAGCACATGGCCAAGGCTTACGGTAAAGCCTCGGTTGGCGCACCGCCGATGTCGGTTCCGCACCTGGACACCCGCGTGCTGGACGGCAAGCGCGTGATCCTGTTTGGCCCATTCGCGACCTTCTCCACCAAGTTCCTGAAGGAAGGTTCGTACCTGGACCTGCTGACCAGCACCACCACCCACAACATCTGGCCCATGACCAAAGTCGGTATTCGTGAATACCCGCTGGTCGAGTACCTTGCCGGCCAACTGATGCTGTCGGACGACGACCGCTTCAAGGCGCTGCAGGAATACTTCCCGAACGCCAAGCAGTCCGACTGGCGCCTGTGGCAAGCCGGCCAGCGCGTGCAGATCATCAAGCGTGACGAAGAGCAGGGCGGCGTCCTGAAACTCGGTACCGAAGTGGTCAGCTCCGCCGACAACACCATCGCAGGCCTGCTGGGTGCATCGCCAGGCGCGTCCACCGCGGCTCCGATCATGCTGACCGTGCTGCAGAAAGTGTTCAAGGACAAGGTGGCGACCCCTGAGTGGCAGGCCAAGCTGCACCAGATCGTACCGAGCTACGGCACCAAGCTGAACGACAGCCCGGAAGCGGTTGCCAAGGAATGGGCCTACACCGCCGGTGTCCTGCAATTGACGCCACCGCCTGCGATCCCGCAAATGGCGGCGCCAAAGGCCACCGAGGCTGCCAAGCCTGCGGCTGAGCCGAGCAAGCCGGCGTCCGACCTGGCGCTGTAAGCTGCTCAGCAACACGCATCGCTGAAGAAAAAGCCCGCTGAACCGGTGACGGTCAGCGGGCTTTTTTGTGGGCGACGTTCACACCTTGAAATGCCTGACCTGCTCATGCAGGTGCAAGGCCAGGGCATTGCCGGTGTCGCACAGCAGATAGAGGTGCTGCGGCGCGAGTGCGGGCAGGTCTGGCATCTGCATCAGCCCATCGCCCATGCGACTGGCCTCCATCAAGCCCACGGCCACGCCACTGCGTACACAGGCCTCGACCGCCGATGAGTTGGGGCTTTCCAGCAGCAGTCGATGGTAAACCCCGTGGTCCTTAAGGGCCTGCAAGGCGGCCGCGCGATAAGGGCAACCGGCGATGGGCACGGTCACGGGCAGCGGCGCGTTGGGCGGGCAACTGAAGTGCTGGGCGGCAACCCACAATGGCTGAACGTCGCCGAGCCGTTCACCCTGCGCCAGGGGCTGGGCGCTGACGGTGATCGCCAGGTCCAGTTGATTGGCCATGAACAGATTCAGCAGCTCGCCACTTGTGCGTGCCTCGATTTCCAGTTCGAGCAAGGGGTTGTCGGCGATCAAGCGCGGCAGGAATGCCTGGATGAATGCGCTGGCATAGGTGTCCGGCACACCCAGGCGTATCTTGCCCTGCATGCGCTGTGGCATCAGCGAGATCAGCAGGCGGTCATGGCTCTTGAGAAACTCGGTGGTGTCGCCCAGCAGTTTCGTGCCGTACAGCGTGAGCTCCACGCCCTGATTGCTGCGACTGAACAGGCGCTGGCCCACCTGATCCTCCAGCTTCTGAATCTGCGTGGTCACGGTCGAGGCACTGCGGTGCACATGTTCGGCCGCCTCGTTGAAGCGCCGAAAACGTGCCACAGCGTGAAAAGTGCGCAGCAGCTCAATATTCAGTTGTCTGGGCATGATTCGTCTTTTGCGGATTAGTTGTGCAGTTAATTTCAATATACACAATCATCAGCGGCTCATAGCCTTGGCGTCAATGCACAGATGCTGGAGGCTATATGAAACGCTCACCCTTGGGCCTGCTGTTGTTACAAAGTGCGTTTGTCCTGTCGTGGAGTTCAGGCTATATCGGCGCCAAGCTGGGCACACAGGGCGGCGGGGCGTTCAACCTGCTGTTCTGGCGCTTCTTGCTGGTGTCGGTGTGCCTGGGGTTGTTTCTGAATGTCAGGTTGATGCAGGTGTCCTGGGCGCAGATTCGCCATTACGCGGTGATCGGTTTCCTCTCCCAGTTTGCTTACCTGAGCTGCCTCTACGTTGCCATCCAGAACGGCTTGCCCCCTGGCATTGCGGCCATCATCGCCGCGCTGCAGCCGCTGATGACGGCGGCACTGTCCACCGGCAGCGATACCGAGCGCAGCGGCGGCTGGCAGTGGGCAGGGCTGTTGATCAGTTTTGTCGGCGTGGCGATCGTGATCGCCGGGCAGTACGGCCAGAGTGGACAAGGCGTTGGTTTGGTCATGTATCTGCTGCCATTGGCGGCGGCACTGGGGCTGACACTGGCCACACTCTATGAGCGCCGTTCGCTGCAAAAAAACGACGCGGGCCTGGTGTTGCCGCTGTTTATCCAATCGCTGCTGACTTTGATCGGTTTCACTGGCGCAGTGCTCTACACGGACACCCTGAGCATTCCCAGCGACCCGAATGTGCTGATCTCGATTGTCTGGCTGACGGTGTTCTCCACCTTTATCGCTTACCTGAGCTTGTGGATGCTGTTGCGTGTGATGACCGCAACCCGTGTGGCGGCGCTGGTCTATCTGGAACCACCGGTGACGCTGGTGTGGGCGGCGTTGATGTTTGGCGATGTGATTTATGGGGCGACCTATGCGGGCATGGCCGTGGTAGTCGCGGGTTTACTGCTGGTGCGTGTGAAACGACCGGCAGTCGCATGCACCTCGTAAGGCGTGCAGGTTCAGCAAGCTGACAGACACATCCTGTTAAAAAATACCCAGGGCCATGCAGGAGCGTGGTTGCAGCAAGGGGGGATTTTTACCATTGCAGGGTGTAAGCGCCCGAGGGTTTCGTATGTTGTTACGTTATGCGGCATTGGCGGCAGTGGTCGTCGCGGCGTCTGGATGTGTACAGGAGCGCGTGGTGCATGAGCGTGTTCCAATGCAGCGTGATTACGTGGAAGTGGTCGCGCCACAGCCGCCGCCGGTGCAGGTGATCGAGGTCGAGCCGGCGCCACGTTATGGCTATGTATGGTCGCGTGGTTACTGGCGCTGGACGGGCGGGCGGTATGTCGCGGTGCACGGCCACTGGGAGCCTGTTCGCGAAGGTTATCGTTATGTGCATCCGCACTGGGTGCAGCACAGCGATGGTTTCCACTGGCAGGTGGGTGGCTGGGTGCGCTGAGCCTGGTTAAATCGGCTTCCGGGTACCCAGGAGCCGAACCTCTCGCAGCAGTGCCGCACCGAGTTGATCGGTGCCCAGCTCCCGATATCCCACCGCCTTCACCTCGCCGTTTTCCTCCGCCTGGATGATGATCACCGGCGTTTCCTTGCCCGATGCTTCGTCCACATGCATCGCGTACTGCGGGATTTCCAGCGCTATGGGCGTACCGGCCGCCTTGCCTTTCACGTTGA
This sequence comes from Pseudomonas trivialis, assembly GCF_001439805.1. Classification (GTDB taxonomy): domain Bacteria; phylum Pseudomonadota; class Gammaproteobacteria; order Pseudomonadales; family Pseudomonadaceae; genus Aquipseudomonas; species Aquipseudomonas trivialis. The sequence goes on from NZ_JYLK01000015.1 coordinate 84,399, forward strand.
TCAGGAACGCCGCGCATCCGCTGTCCACATCCTCGCTGTTGGCCGAGCGGCCGCTGACGAAGCAGCTCTGCGGCAGGTCGGGCCAGACGATGGCACCCCCCAGCGCGAGTGCAGGCAGTAGGGTCACGGCTGTGAGCAGAAGTGTGCGCACGTCAGGTGTTCTCTTGATCAAGGGCCAGTCGATTTTTTACCAAAGCTCACCGTCAGCTGCAACGACGCGGCTCAGACCAGTCGCTTCATGCCCGTCGTTTTGGCGGCGTCAAGGTCGAAAGTGGCAGTGTATTCGCAGCCGGCTGCGTGTGCGCATCGCTCGATCAGGCAGTCCGCAAAGTCGGCCTTGCTGGCGATGAACTTGCGCAGTGCCTTCCAGACGATATCGGCGTGTTCGATGGTCAGCTCGCGAGTGTGCAGCAGGGTTTCCAGCACCAGCACCACGTCGGACTTGGCCGATTGGTAGCAGGCCTGAAGGACCCACACCAGTTCCACGATGGACACCACGCTGACAAAGCCCGGCGATGCGGTAGTCAGCGATTCGATCAGGTGCGATGCCTTGGCCGACTGAACCGCATCGTCCTGGGTGACGTAGCGCACCAGCACATTGGTATCCAGGCCTATCATCGCGCTTGTGCTCCCCTGGCCGCGATGGCCTGGTTCATGTCTTCGATGGACACGGCCTTGGCGGGCCTGCTGATCAGCCCCTTGAGATCCTTGACGGTTTTGCTCGCGGCAATCATGGAAAACTTGCCGTCTTCCATCTCGACGAATTCCACCCGGTCGCCTGTTTCCAGGCCCAGGGCTGTCCGGACCTGGACGGGAATAGTGATTTGCCCTTTCGACGTAAGCGTGGCGGTTGCCATGGTTAATACCTCCAACATAATGCTCCTTACCCTAGAGTAAGGAGTTCTGAAGGACAAGATCCGTTGGTCCATAGGTTGCTCGCAGAAGTGAATTGGAATAGGAAAACCCTAGTCCGAACGCGCGATCCTCACACGCTTGCCTGTGCACCAAAGCGATACAAACTATGACCAGCCGCGCGCGAGGCTTATTGCACCACGCGATAACACGGCACATACGCTGCGCCGCCCGGCAGTTTCATCCGGTGCTGGGCCACGAATGCCTTCAACAGCTCATCCAGTGGTTTCATGATCGCCGGGTCGCCGTGTATTTCGTAAGGACCGTTTTCCTCGATCAGGCGAATGCCCTTGTCCTTCACGTTGCCCGCCACGATTCCCGAGAACGCACGACGCAGGTTGGCCGCCAACTCATGGGGTGCCAACGCATGACTCAACTGCAGGCTGGCCATGTTTTCGTGGGTGGGATCGAACGGACGCTGAAAGCCCTCATCAATCTTGAGCAGCCAGTTGAAGTGAAACGCATCGTTGCGTTCGCGACGGAACTGCTTCACCGCCTTGAGACCTGCGGTCATCTGGCGCGCCACTTCGGCCGGGTCGTCGATGATGATCTGGTAATGCTGTTGCGCGGCTTCACCCAGGGTGGCGCCAACGAACGCATGCAGTTGTTCCAGATAGGGCGCCGCGTGTTTGGGCCCGGTAAGCACTACCGGGAACGGCACGTCGCGGTTGTCCGGGTGCATGAGAATGCCCAGCAGGTACAGGAACTCTTCGGCCGTGCCTGCACCGCCCGGAAAGATGATGATGCCGTGGCCCACGCGCACGAAGGCTTCCAGGCGCTTTTCGATGTCCGGCAGGATCACCAGTTCGTTGACGATGGGGTTCGGTGCCTCGGCGGCGATGATGCCAGGCTCCGTCAAGCCCAGGTAGCGCCCGCCAGTGATGCGCTGTTTGGCGTGGGAAATGGTCGCGCCCTTCATCGGCCCTTTCATCACGCCTGGGCCGCAGCCGGTGCACACGTCGAGGCTGCGCAGGCCCAGTTCGTGGCCCACTTTTTTGGTGTATTTGTATTCTTCGGTATTGATCGAGTGCCCGCCCCAGCACACCACGATTTTCGGCTCGACGCCCGGACGCAGCGTACGGGCGTTGCGCAGCAGGTGGAACACGTAGTCGGTGATGCCCTGGGAGTCGCTCAGGTCGATGCGCTGGCTGTCGAGTTCGTTCTCGGTGTAGACGATGTCGCGCAGGGCGCTGAACAGCATCTCGCGGGTGCTGGCGATCATTTCGCCATCGACGAATGCATCCGCGGGCGCGTTCAATAATTCAAGGCGCACGCCGCGGTCCTGCTGATGAATACGCACTTCAAAGTCTTTGTAGGCGTCGAGGATGGTCTTGGCGTTGTCGATGTGCGCGCCAGTGTTGAGGATGGCCAGGGCGCACTGGCGAAACAGGGTGTAGATGCTGCCGGTGCCGGCGGCGCTCAGTTGCTGGACTTCGCGTTGGGAAAGTGTTTCGAGGCTGCCCTTGGGGCTGACGGAGGCGTTGATGACGTGACGTTGGGGCATTCTGATTCCTTGAAAGCACAGCCACCGCATCCTTTGAGAAGCGATGACTTGAGAAGGGTGGGCGCCGTTGACGGCGCGCGAGCCGAATATTTACCTCAGGCGCAAGGCCGAGCGCAAATACCGTCCACCCCCATCATGCCGCAGAACCTACTGAATCAGCTTCCAGTTTTTGTAGAAAACCCGACGCAGGGTAAACACGAGGCCGGCAAAACCGGCGATCACGGCGTTCAGCACCGAGGGCAGCATTGTCGGCCGCACGATGTCGATAAACAGGCAGTAACGCTTTGCGTCGTTCTTGTTGAAGGAGGCGTGCATCAGCGTGTCATCGAAAATAAACAGCGGGTCGTCGTGCCAGTAGTGTTTGTGTTTACCGACCTGGATGTACACGCCTTCGTGGTGCGGTGCCGGCGCCATGTTGTAGAGCACGCGAAACATCATGCGCAGCGGGCCGAAGTGAAACGAGGTGGAGCGGTTTTCGTTGAACACCGACACGCCGATGGTTTTCACGAACGGCAGCTTCTTGCGCAGTTGCGGAATATCCAACGTGGTTTCGATCGGACGGCCGTACCACTGGAAAAACAGCATGCCGCGCTTTTTCTCGGCCATGCGCGTATCCAGGTAGCCGATGATTTCATCCTTGTGGGCCATGGCGTCGTCGATCACCTGTTGCAGGTCGTCGCGCCAGGCCGGCGGCAGGTCATGCATCGTATAAACATGGCGATTGCGGCGGCTCAACAGGTCGAGCAGGGTGTTGAACGGTGCCAGCACCCAGGTATTGCGTCCGTTTCCGATGAAATATTTCTTGATGGTGTCACGGTCGTACAGGCCGTTGCGCAGGAAGTCATACACACCGCACACCAGCACCAGCCCAAGGAACGCCGCCGAGGTCAGCGGGAACAGGCCAATGATCAGCAGCACGCCTGCCACCCAGGCAAGCGACACTGCTCTTTTACGTAAAACGGACTTGCTCATCAAACTCAGCTCCAGCGGGACGCCATTCGACAGGTCCGGATCCATGGCTGCGAGTGGTGGGTTTTGAAACATATTGAAACAATCCGTTCATGATAAAGGCGTTCTACCGTCAGCGGGCGTTTTAAGTAGTGGGAAATTGTGAAGACTGCGTTCAGTTTTTAACCCTAGCCGCACTTGGCAGGCTGTGCGGATTGGATTTTGTAAACGGAAGATTTGCGACTATCGTGACGCTTCGGTTTTTTGGGCGTCATAGACCGGTACGATTAAGTTGAATGGCCACCATTGGCCTTCGGCACCTTGGAAGAGGCAGAATTTTTATGATCATCAAACCGCGGGTTCGTGGCTTTATCTGTGTGACCGCTCACCCTGTTGGATGTGAAGCGAACGTCAAAGAGCAGATCGACTACGTGACTCAACATGGCGTCATCGAGGGCGGCCCCAAAAAGGTGCTGGTACTCGGCGCTTCCACTGGCTACGGCCTGGCCGCGCGCATCAGTGCCGCGTTTGGCTGTGGTGCCGATACCTTGGGCGTGTTTTTTGAGAAAGAAGGCGAAGAGGGCAAACTCAGTTCCGCCGGCTGGTACAACAGCGCGGCGTTCGAGAAGTTTGCCGTCGAGAAAGGCCTGTACGCCAAGAGCATCAACGGCGACGCGTTCTCCGACGAGATCAAGCGCCTGACCATCGACACCATCAAAAAGGACCTGGGCAAGATCGACCTCGTGGTCTACAGCCTGGCCGCGCCGCGCCGTACCGACCCGCAGGGCGTGGTGCACACCTCCACCCTCAAGCCGATCGGCAAGGCCGTGACCCTGCGCGGTATCAACACCGACAAGGGCGTTGTGGTCGACACCACCCTTGAGCCGGCCACCCAGGAAGAAATCGACGGCACCGTGAAAGTCATGGGCGGCGAAGACTGGCAGCTGTGGATCGACGCCCTGCGCGACGCCGACGTCCTGGCCGAAGGCGCCAAGACCACAGCGTTCACCTACCTCGGCGAGAAGCTGACCCAGGACATCTACTGGAACGGTTCCATTGGCGAAGCCAAGAAAGACCTGGATAAAAAAGTCCTGACCCTGCGCGATAACCTCGCGGCGCTCAAGGGCGATGCCCGTGTGTCGGTGCTCAAGGCCGTGGTCACCCAGGCCAGCTCGGCGATCCCGATCATGCCGCTGTACCTGTCGCTGCTGTTCAAGGTGATGAAAGAGCAGGGCACCCACGAAGGCTGCATCGAGCAGGTCTATGGCCTGTTCAAGGACAGCCTGTACGGCAGCGAGCCCAAGCTGGACGCCGATGGCCGTCTGCGCGCCGACCTGGCCGAGCTGGAACCAAAGGTCCAGGACGCCGTGGCCGCGCTGTGGAACCAGGTGACCGATGACAACGTCAACGAGATCAGCGATTTTGCCGGCTACAAGGCTGAGTTCCTGCGCTTGTTCGGTTTTGAGGTCGACGGCGTGGACTACGAGGCCGACGTGAACCCGACCGTGAAGATCAATGGTTTGATCCAGGCCTGAGACGCGGTTTAAACAATGTGGGAAGGGACCAGCCCCTCCCACATTTTTTGTGTTTTTCAGAAGCGTCTTACATGCTGACGCGCAGCTCCCGCCTCACAGACTCTGCCAGACTCCTTTGGCTATCACGCCATGCCAACGGAGGATCTGATGACGATTCGCGCAGTAGTTTTCGATTTCGGCGGTGTCCTGTTTGACTGGAGCCCGCTGCACCTGTACCGCAAGCTGATTGCCAACGACCATGAACGCCAGTGGTTCCTGGACAATATCTGCACCCAGGCCTGGAACACCGAGCAGGACGCCGGTCGCCCCCTGGCCGAGGCCACCCGCACGCTGGTTGACCAGTATCCGCACCACGAAACCCTGATCCGCGCCTACTACGACCGCTGGCCTGAAATGCTGCGTGGCCCATTGCCCGAAGGCGTGGCGATCCTCAAGGCTTTGCACGCCGTCAATATGCCGTTGTTCGGGCTTACCAACTGGTCCGCTGAAACCTTCCCCTACGCCCGCGCCAACTACCCGTTCCTGCAGTGTCTGCGCGATATCGTCGTGTCCGGCGAGTTGAAGCTGATCAAGCCCGATCCCGCGATCTATCACGCCAGCCTCGGACAGGTGCGCGCCCATCTGCCGGATATCCAGGCGGGAGAAGTGGTGTTTATCGATGATGTGGCCGGCAACGTCGAGGCCGCCATCGCACTGGGCTGGCAGGGCATTCATCATGTGTCGGCCGAGCGCACCGCCGCGCAGTTGCGTGAGTTGGGTGTGGGCTTTTAATGCAGTCTCACTGTGGGAGGCAGCAATCCCCCTCCCACAGGGGACCAGTGTGATCCTCAAAGGTCTGCGCCATTGAGCCACTCCTGGTTCAGCGTTTCGGTGTCTCCCAGGTACTCCAGCAACCATGCCATGGCCGGCGACAGTCTGTTCTGCGCCCAGGCCACGCACGAGGGGCTCGCGGGGAAGGGCCGGTGCAGTTGCAGCGCCATCAACTCGCCACGCTCGATCCACGGCAACACCTGATGCGCCGGTGCCATGCCGACGCACAGACCGTCGCGCAGGCAGTCGATGGCCGAGGACCAGTTGGGCACCACCAGCCGCCGTTGATTGTCCAGGGTCCAGGTGTCGCGCTTGGGCAGGTTGCGAGAGGTATCGGTCATGCACAGCGAGGCGAACGGGCGCAGTTGATCGTCGCTGAGCAAGCCGTTCACTGCCGCCAACGGATGCCTGGCGCTGACCACGCACAGCCAGTTCATAAGGCCCATGTCACGAAAGGTGAAATGGCTGGCCACCGGCACTGCGCTGGTGGCGCCGATCACGATGTCGGTGCGCTCATCGGCGAGGGCGTCCCACACGCCGTTGTACACCTCGTATTCCAGCAACAACTCCACGTCGGGAAACTGCCGGTAGAAATCCAGTACCAACTGCCGACAGCGCTGCGGTTTGACGATGGAATCCACCGCCACCTTCAACTGACCGCTCCAGCCATTGGCCACCTGCTGGCACAAGCGCCGGGTGCCGAGCATTTTCTTCATCACGCCACGGGCTTCATCAATGAACAGACGGCCGGCGGGTGTCAGTTCCACATCCCGGTGGCGGCGGATGAACAGCGGCACCGCCAGCCATTCTTCGAGTTGCCGCACGGTGTAGCTGATGGCAGACGGCACACGGTGCAGTTCCTGGGCGGCGGCGCTGAAGCTGCCATGACGCGCCACGGCGTCCACCACATCCAAGGAGTATTCGGACCACATGAGCGGTTGCCTTCAAATTAGTTGATAGGAATGTCCAATTATTCTCGCTTCACACAGGATTTGTCAGCTTCATAATGGGCGTCAGTCAGCAAATAGTTTGATGGCAAGGTAGAAAAGGCTTCAATGAAAAATTCGTTTGGTTTTATCGGGTATCTGGCGGGGCTGAGCATGCTCGGTTATCTCGCCATGGACATGTACTTGCCGGCGTTCGGCGCCATGGGCGAGCAGTTGCAGATCGGCGCGGGCGCCGTGGGCGCCAGTCTGAGTGTTTTCCTCGCAGGGTTTGCCGTGGGGCAGCTGCTGTGGGGGCCGCTGTCGGACCGCCTGGGGCGCAAGCCGATCCTGCTGACAGGCCTGAGCCTGTTCGTGCTGGGTTGTGCCGGGATGTTCTGGGTCGAGACCGCGCCGCAGTTGCTGGCCTTGCGTTTCATCCAGGCCATTGGCGTGTGTGCCGCCGCCGTGAGCTGGCAAGCGCTGGTGATCGACCGTTACCCGGCCGACAAGGCCCATCGCGTGTTTGCCAGCATCATGCCGCTGATGTCGCTGTCGCCGGCCCTGGCGCCGCTGTTGGGGGCGATGGTGTTGAACCATTTCGGCTGGCAGGCGATTTTCGCGGTGTTGCTCGGGGTGTCGCTGGTGTTGCTGTTGCCCACCTTGTTCCTGTGCAGCCCGCCGAAACGCCCTGCAGACAAACCGGCGGTACGCCTCGGCTACGGGCAGTTGCTCACCTCGCGGGTGTTCACCGGCAATGTGATGATCTTTGCCGCGTGCTCCGCAAGCTTCTTCTCTTGGCTCACCGCTTCGCCGTTCATCCTCGGGGGCATGGGCTACAGCCCCGGCGATATTGGCCTGAGCTATATAGTGCCGACGCTGGCCTTCCTGATCGGTGGCTACAGTTGCCGCAGTGCCCTGCAACGCTTCGAAGGCAAGGCGCTGCTGCCGTGGCTGCTGGTGGCGTATTGCATCAGCATGGTGGCGCTTTATCTGGTCGCGACCTTTACCGTGCCGACCCTCACCACCTTGCTGATTCCCTTTTGCCTCATGGCGTTGGTCAACGGTGCGAGCTACCCCATCGTGGTGGCGAACGCGCTGATGCCGTTCGCGGAAAATTCCGGCAAGGCGGCGGCGCTGCAAAACACGTTGCAGTTGGGCCTGTGTTTTCTCGGCAGCCTGCTGGTGTCGTCGCTGCTCGACCAGCCGCTGATGATCACCGTGAGCGTGATGCTGGCAACCGCACCGGTGGCGGTGTTGGGTTATTGGCTGGCGCGGCCGAGAACTGAGTGCGGCATGCTGGCGAGTGATATGTCCGGTTGATTGTATACAACTATATGGACATATAGTCTTTACATTGCATACAGTGGTCTCACAACAAAAACAGAGACCCTCTCACCATGACTATCCCGAAGGCATCACCGCAGCGGCCAGAAGATGAGAATCTGGGCATCGCCGCCAACCTGGCGTACGGCCTGCAGCATGTGCTGACCATGTACGGCGGTATTGTTGCCGTACCGCTGATCGTCGGCCAGGCGGCCGGGTTGGCGCCGGCACAGATTGGTCTGCTGATCGCCGCATCGCTGTTTGCCGGTGGCTTGGCGACCCTGCTGCAGACCCTGGGTGTGCCGTTTTTCGGTTGTCAGTTGCCACTGGTGCAGGGCGTGTCGTTCGCGGGCGTGGCAACCATGGTGGCGATTATCGGCAACGACGGTGCGGCGGGGTTGCCGGCGGTGTTCGGCGCGGTGATGGCCGCGTCGCTTATCGGCTTGTTGATCACCCCAGTGTTCTCGCGGATCACCCGTTTTTTTCCACCGCTGGTGACCGGCATCGTGATCACCACCATCGGCCTGACCTTGATGCCCGTGGCCGCGCGCTGGGCCATGGGCGGCAACAGCCAGGCGGCAGACTTCGGCAGCGTGCCGAATATCGGCCTGGCTGCACTGACCCTGGTATTGGTGCTGTTGCTGAGCAAGGTTGGCAGCGCGGCCATCTCACGGTTGTCGATCCTGCTGGCGATGGTCATCGGCACCGTGATCGCGGTGGTGCTCGGCATGGCGGATTTTTCCGGCGTGACCCAGGGGCCGATGTTCGGTTTTCCCACTCCCTTGCACTTCGGCATGCCCACCTTTCAGGTGGCCGCGATCCTTTCCATGTGCATCGTGGTGATGGTGACGCTGGTGGAAACCTCGGCGGACATCCTCGCGGTGGGTGAGATCATCGACACCCGGGTCGACGCCAAACGCCTGGGCAATGGCCTGCGTGCCGACATGCTGTCGAGCCTGTTCGCGCCGATCTTCGGCTCGTTCACCCAAAGCGCGTTCGCCCAGAACGTGGGGCTGGTGGCCGTTACCGGGGTGAAGAGCCGCTGTGTGGTGGCGACGGGCGGGGCGTTCCTGGTGATCCTCGGCCTGTTGCCGTTCATGGGCCGGGTGATTGCCGCCGTGCCCACGTCGGTGCTGGGCGGCGCGGGCATCGTGTTGTTTGGCACCGTGGCGGCCAGCGGTATTCGCACGCTGTCGAAGGTGGATTACCGCAATAACATGAACCTGATCATCGTCGCCACGTCCATCGGTTTTGGCATGATTCCGATTGCCGCGCCGAGCTTCTATGACCAGTTCCCCGGCTGGTTCGCAACCATTTTTCATTCAGGGATAAGTTCGTCGGCGATCATGGCGATTGTGCTGAACCTGGCGTTCAATCACTTCACCGCCGGCAACTCGGACCAGCAGTCTGTGTTCGTGGCCGGCACCGAGCGCAGGCTGTGTTTTCACGATGTGGCGGCGTTGCGTGATGGCGATTATTTTCGCGGCGGCAAGCTGTTTGATGCCGAAGGGAAGGAGGTTCCGTTGTTGGCCGACATTCCAGGGAAAACAGCGAAACCTGAAATCACTGAGGTCTGAATGCGAGAGGGGGATTGCCCCCCCTCGCATCACCTGTTCAACCGGCCTTGAGTTCAGCGTGCCGTACCGAACACACCTCATCCAGAAACTTCACCACCGTGCCCATGCACGCCTGGCGTTCTTCCACATGGGGCATGTGGCTGGAGTCCTCAAACAGTGCCCAGCGCACGTCGGCGATCTCATCCAGAAACGGCTTGACCACCAGCGGCGTGGCCTCATCGTGCCGCCCGGAGATCACCAGCGTCGGCACGTTGATCGCCGACAGCCGGCCGATCACGTTCCAATCCTTCAAGCTGCCGATCACATGGAACTCGGTCGGGCCGCTCATGGCGTGGTACACCGTTGGGTCGGCGTCGACCTGGGCGAAGGTGCGCGCCACTTCTTCGGGCCACGGGTTGACCCGGCACACGTGCTGGTCATAGAAAATTCGCGAAGCGGCAAGGTATTCCGGGTCCTGGTAGGTGCCGGCTGCTTCGTGCTTGAGCAGGGTTTCATCGACGCCTTCGGGCAGCAATTTACGCAGGCGGTTGGCTTCGCTGACCCAGGTGCGCATGCAGGTGGGCGAGTTGGCCGGGATGAATGCGCGCAAGCCCTTGGGTTGCGCAATGGCATGTTCGCTGCCGAGCATGCCGCCCCAGGATTGCCCGAGGATTGCGTAGTCATTGCTGATTTGCAGATGGTCGAGCAGGTTGTTCAGCTCGTCGAGGAACAGGCCGATGGTCCAGAAGGAGGGAGGCTTGTCGGGCAGGTGAGTGGAGCGGCCATTGCCCAGTTGATCGTAGTGGATCACCGCGTGACCGCTGGCGGCGACGTCCTTGAACGCGTCGACGTAATCATGGGTGCAACCGGGGCCACCATGAATAATGACCAGCGGCGTACGCCCGGTGCTCAGGTCGCCGGTGACGCGGTACCAGGTCTGGTAGGCGCCGAAGGCCGCATAGCCTTCGCGGATTTTGTCGATGAATTCCATTTCGTACCCTGCTCTGAAAAAAGGATCAGGACTACGATAATTGGCCTGGACGATTCAGGTAACTAGCAAAACAGCTAGGTTTTGCCGAGGGTCAGTCTTCCAGTAACCGGTAATGGCTGGCACGCACCACCGCCTGCACACGGTTCCTGGCCCCCAGTTTGTGCATCGCCGAGGCCAGGTGCAGGGTGACCACCGCCAGCGAGCGGCTTAATTGCGCAGCGATTTCGGCGGCGGTCATGCCCTCGGCGGCCCATTTGAGGCACTCACGTTCGCGTTTGGTCAGGTGAATATGCGGGTAGGTGCGCAGCTCTTTACTGAACAGCGGGTAGGCCGCTTCCTGCAAGGCGTGGGTAATCAGGCTGAAGTCGGACAGCGTGTGCCGGGCATCCTGCAGCACCGCGCCGGCGTTGCCGGTGCGTAGGCCGGTCAGCGAAGCGAAGCCGCCGCGCGGCAAGTGGATGGGCACGCTGACGCCGCAGGTCAGTTGCTGGTCGTGCAGGTAGGAGGATACGGGGGCGTGGCAGGGGTCGATGATGGTTTGCAGCGCGGTCTCGGCCTTGGCCTCGTAGGACCAGACAAACGGCGATACCGTGCGCAAGGCCAGGTGCTGCACCGGATCGATCTGGTAAAACCCTTCGCTGCACCACAAGGCATGCCAGTCGGGCGGTGTGTTGCGCAGCTCCAGCACCGAGGGGGTGATCAGGCTGCCGTCGTGGTCGATCGGCACCGGGGTGTAATCGTATACCAGCGCATCGAAGCCCAGTTGCTGTGCAAGAAGAAATGTATTGTCCATCTGCTCATCCAGGCTCCTGCCCGGCATCAGACGATTGTTGAAGGCAGTTAGCTTGGCCAGCATCCGTTCTGCTCCCGAATTCATTTGAATCTCGACTTGCGGCAAGTAGAATGCCACGCCCCGGCGAAGGACTGCCAGACCAAACCTATAAGAAATACTAGGTTATGGACACGCGGCATCCTCGGTAGTGTTGGCCTGATCAGCGGCCACTGCCAGCCAGGCCGATACCACACAAGGAATGTACGCATGTGGCATGAAATTGCCCCCGACCAGCAATACAACGTGCAAGTCGACGGCCACAACCTCGTGGTCTACAGCTTTGGCGAAGGCGATGAGGTGTTGCTGTGCCTCAACGGCGGCCCGGGCCTGCCGTGTGACTACTTGCGCGACGCCCATGGCTGGCTCAAGGACCATAACCTGCGAGTGGTTGCATTCGACCAGCTTGGCACGGGCGCTTCTGCCAGACCCACCGACGTCTCCTTGTGGGAAATCGGCCGTTATGTCGAGGAAGTCGAAACCGTACGCCAAACCCTGGGCCTGGGCCGTGTGCACATGCTCGGCCATTCCTGGGGCGGCTGGCTCGCCATCGAATACGCCATTCATTACCCGCACGCGCTGAAAAGCCTGATCCTGGAAAATACCGTCGGCGACATCCCGCACCTGTCCCAGGAGCTGCAACGCCTGCGCGGCGCTCTCGGCAGCGAGACCGTGGCGATGATGCAGCGCCACGAAGCCATGGGCACCCTCGACCACCCGCAGTACCAGGCCGCAATCACCTTGCTCAACTATCGCCATGTGTGCCGTCTGGACGAGTGGCCGGAACCGGTCAAACGCTCCCTTGGCGACTGGAACATGGGGCCTTACGAAACCATGCAGGGCCCCAACGAATTCCTCTATATCGGCAACCTCAAGGACTGGAACCGCCTTGAGCAGATGGCCGCGTTCAGCATGCCGATCCTGATCACCACCGGCCAGCACGATGAACTCACGCCGGCCTGCGCCCTGCGCATGAAACTGGCGGCCCGGCATGCCGAGTTGCATGTGTTCCCCAACAGCAGCCATATGCCGTTCTACGAAGAACCCCTGGCGTATTTTCCGGTGCTGCTGGACTTTCTCGCGCGTCATCGAGGCTGACGGATGAACCTTGCGCGCTACCGTTTCGTGCTGTCCCGGCCGCTGCAATTGCTGCCGGTGCTGTTTGGCATCAGCCTGATCACCTTTGTGCTGGTGCGCTCGATCCCCGGTGACCCGGCGCGGGCCTTGCTCGGCTCGCGCAGCACGCCGGATGCGTTGCTGAAGATTCGCGCGCAGTTCGGCCTCGACCAGCCGCTGTGGCTGCAATATTTCTACTTCCTGAAAAACCTGCTCAAGGGCGACCTCGGCCAGTCCCTGCTGTACAAGGTCGATGCCCTGAAGCTGATCGTGACCCGCATCGAACCGACCCTGGTGCTGGTGCTCGGCAGCGTGCTGCTGGCGCTGCTGATCGCGGTGCCGCTGGCCACGGTGGCGGCGCGCCGCAAAGGCGGCTGGGCGGACAACCTGATCCGCGTGTTCACCACGCTGGGCCTGGGCATGCCGGCGTTCTGGCTGGGCCTGATGCTGATTCTTGTGCTGAGCGTGCAATGGGGGCTGTTCCCGGTGTCCGGTTACGGCCGTACCTGGCTGGACAAGGCGCACCACATGGTGCTGCCGTGCCTGACCATTGCCCTGGCGCTCTCGGCGGTGCTGGTGCGCAACCTGCGGGCGAGCATGTTGATGGAATTGCAGGCCGACCATGTCACCGCCGCCCGGGCCCGCGGGCTGTCGGAAGCGGCGGTGTTTCGCCGGCATGTGCTGCCCAATTCCCTGGTGCCGGCGGTCAACCTGCTGGCGGTGAATATCGGCTGGTTGATCAGTGGCACGGTGGTGATCGAAAGCCTGTTCGCCATTCCCGGCATCGGCCAGTTGCTGGTACGCGGCATTTTTACCCGCGATTACATGGTGGTGCAGGGCGTGGCGATGGTGCTGGCGTGCGCGACGGTGCTGGTCAACTTCATCGCGGACGTAGTGACCGTGACCCTCGACCCACGGGTGAAGATGCAATGAGCAGCCCGCCGATGATTGCGCCATGGCGGCTGCGCCTGCGGCTGGGCTTTCGCAATGGCCGGCTGACCGCCGCGTGGGGGCTGCTGATATTGCTGGTGTGGCTGGCCCTGGCGGTCTTTGCGCCCTGGCTCGCACCCTATGACCCGATTGCGCAGAACACCGAATTCAGCCTGCTGGCGCCGAGCCTGGCGCACCCGTTCGGCACCGACAACTATGGGCGCGACATCCTGTCCCGGGTGATCTGGGGCGCGCGGATTGACCTGCAACTGGCCATTGTCGGCGTGATCTTCCCGTTCATGATCGGCACCTTCGTCGGCGCAGTGTCCGGCTATATCGGCGGGCGCTTCGACAGCGTCTGCATGCGTGTGATCGACGTGGTCCTGGCGTTTCCGTTTTTGGTGCTGATGCTGGCGATCATGGCCATCCTCGGCCCGGGCCTGAAGAGTTTTTATATCGCCATGGCGCTGGTGGGCTGGGTGTCGTACGCGCGGCTGATTCGCTCGCAGATTCTGGTGCTCAAGGAAAGCGAATTTGCCCTGGCTGCCAGAAGCCTGGGCTTTGGCCATGGGCGCATCCTGTTCCGGCATTTGCTGCCCAACGCGATGTTTGGCTCGATTGTGTTTTCCATGTCGGATGCGGTGCTGGTGCTGCTCAACGGCGCCGCCGTGAGTTACCTGGGCCTGGGCGTGCAGCCGCCGACGGCCGAGTGGGGCACCATGGTCGCCGAAGGGCAGGCATTCATCACCACGGCCTGGTGGATCTGCACCTTTCCGGGCTTGGCCATTGTGACCCTGGCCATGGGGTTCAGCCTGCTGGCCGACGGCGTGGCGCAGGTATTGGGAGAGCGCACATGAGCCTGCTGCAGGTGCGCGACCTCAGCGTGATCGCCAGCAATGCGGGGCGCGATGTCACGCTGGTGGACCGCGTGTCCTTCGATCTGGCCGAAGGCGAAATCCTCGGCCTGGTGGGCGAGAGCGGCTCGGGCAAGACCCTGGCCTGTCGCGGCCTGATGCGCCTGCTGCCGTCGCCGAACCTGCGGGTGCAAGGCGGCGCCGTGCGGCTGGCCGGTCAGGACCTGCTGGCGCTTGACGATGCCGGCATGCGCGCGGTGCGTGGCGGACAACTGGGCATGATCTTCCAGAATCCCAGCAGCCATCTGGACCCGTTGATGCGCATTGGCGAACAGATCGCCGAGGGCATTCGACTGCATCAGGGGGCGTCGAAAAAGGAAGCCCGTTTGCAGACCATCGAGGTGTTGCGCCAGGTGGGCATTCCCGACCCGCAGGCGCGGGTCGACAACTTTCCCCATGAGTTTTCCGGCGGCATGCGTCAGCGCGCAATGATCGCCGTGGCCCTGGGCTGCAACCCGAAGGTGCTGATCGCCGACGAGCCGACCACGGCGCTCGACGTGACGGTACAGGCACAGATCCTGCGCCTGTTGCTGGACCTGCGTGACACGCGCGGCCTGTCGATCATCATGATTACCCACGACCTCGGCGTGGTGGCGCAGACCTGTGACGCCATCGCGGTGATGTATGCCGGGCGCCTGTGCGAACACGGCAGCAAGTACGAGCTGCTGGCCCGTCCGCAGCACCCGTACACCGCCGGCCTGATCGACTGCCAGCCCGCCCGCAGCAGCGGCCACGCGTTGCTGCGCACCATCCCCGGCCAGCCGCCGTTGCTGGATGCGCTGCCGCCCGGTTGCCGTTTCAACCCACGCTGCCCGCAGGTGGGCACGTTATGCACCGACGTGCTGCCCGAAGGCGCGCGGGTGGCGTGTCACTATCCACTGGGAGAGCGCCCATGAGCCTGCTGCAGATCAAGGACCTGGAGGTGAAGTTTGCCGCGTCCGGCACGGGCGTGTTCGGCTTGAACAAGCAGTGGGTGAGGGCGGTGAACGGGGTGTCGCTGAACCTGGAAGCGGGGCAAACCCTCGGTCTGGTGGGCGAGTCCGGCAGCGGTAAAAGCACCCTGGGCCGTGCAATCCTGCACCTCAATCCAATCAGTGGTGGTCAGGTGCTGTTTGATGGCATCGACATGGCCCACGGCAGCGCCATCGACATCGCCCGCCTGCGCCATGAAACCGCGATGATCTTCCAGGACCCGTACGCGGCGTTGAACCCGCGCCACACCATCGGTGAAACCCTTGCCGAAGTCTTGCGGGTGCAGCGCAAGGTCGCGCCGCCGCAGATCCCGGCGCGCGTGAATGAATTGCTCGACCTGGTCGGCCTGCGCCCCGAGCTGGCGTCACGCAAGCCTGGCGCCCTCAGCGGCGGCCAGTGCCAACGCGTCGGCATCGCCCGCGCGCTGGCGGTGGAGCCGCGCCTGATTATCGCCGATGAGTGCGTGGCGGCGCTGGATGTGTCGATCCAGGGCCAGATCATCAACCTGCTGCTGGAACTGCAACAGCGCATGAACCTGGCGATTCTGTTTATCGCCCACGACCTCGCCATCGTGCGCCGCCTGTGCGATCGCGTGGCGGTGATGTACCTGGGCAAGATCGTGGAAGAAGGGCCGGTGGAAGCCGTGTTCACCGCCCCCCGTCATCCGTATACGGCAGCGCTGATCCAGGCGATCCCGGAGATCGATCCTCACCGGCCGTTACCTGCCGAGCCGCTGCCGGGCGAGCCACCCAGCCCGCTGAACCTGCCCGACGGCTGCGCGTTTCACCCGCGTTGCCGGCATGCGCGGGCCATGTGTTCCGTGGTGTTGCCGCCCACCCATTTCCTGCACGAGCATCGGTACAGTTGCGTGCTTGAAGAACCTTTGCTTTGACCCCCCCTGCCATTCATAGACAAGGAGTTATGACATGCACTCACGCCCTTTGAAGTTGCTTGCCGCCGCCACATTGACCGCCTGGTCCCTCACCGCCGGGCTGGCCCAGGCCGCCGGGGTGCTGACCATCGGCTGCCGCGAGGACAGCACCACGTTCGACCCGATCAAGAGCGCGCAGAACCGCGACACCTGGGTGTTCGCCAACGTCTACGACACCCTGGTGCGGGTGGATAACCTGGGCACCAAGATGGAACCTGGCCTGGCCGAAAGCTGGGAGATTTCCAGAGACGGCTTGACCTACACCTTCAAGCTGCGTGACGCGAAATTCTCCGACGGCTCGGCCATCACCGCTGCCGACGCGGCCTTCAGCCTGCTGCGCATCCGTGACAACAAAGCCTCACTGTGGGCCGACCCGTTCAACCTGATCAACACCGCCAAGGCCGCCGATGCGAAAACCCTGGTCGTCACCTTGAAGACCCCGGCCGTGGCCTTCCTTTCGCAGCTGGCGTCGCCAACCGTTTCGATCCTGTCGGAAAAAGCCATGACCGAGATGGGCGAAGACGCCTACTCGGAAAACCCGGTGACCTCCGGTGCGTTCACCGTGGACGAGTGGCGCAAGGGCGACCGTGTGATCCTGAAAAAGAACCCGAATTTCTGGCAGGCCAAAAACGTCAGCCTCGATGGCGTGGAATGGGTGTCGGTGACCGACGACAACACGCGCATGCGCATGGTGCAGAACAACGAGCTGGACACGGCGATCTTCGTCCCGTTTTCACGGGTTGAAGAGCTGAAGAAAGACAACAACGTAGTGATCCACGCCGACCCGTCCACCCGTGAAGATCACCTGCTGATCAACCACGCCCACGGCCTGCTGGCCAAACAGCAGGTCCGGGAAGCGCTGGACATGGCCATCGACAAGCAGTCGCTGGTGAAGGCCGCCACGTACGGTCAGGGCACCGTGGCCTATTCCTACATTCCGAAGGGCTCGCTGTACCACTACGCCGACAACCTGCAACGCCCGTACGACCCGACCGCCGCCAAAAAGCTGCTGGAAGCGGCCGGTGCCAAGGACTTGAAGCTCAACTACGTGGTCAACGCCGGCAACGAAGCCGACGAGCAGATTGCGGTGATCATCAAGGACCAGTTGGCCAAGGTCGGCGTCACCGCCAACCTGCAGAAGGTCGACCCGACCCAGAGCTGGCAGATGCTGGTGGACGGTGAATACGATATTTCGGTGATGTACTGGACCAACGATATCCTCGACCCGGACCAGAAGACCACCTTCGTGCTGGGCCACGACACCAACCAGAACTACATGACCCGCTACAAGAACGACAAGGTCAGGGAACTGGTAGCCGCCGCGCGGATCGAGGCTGACCCGGTCAAGCGCGAGCAGATGTATGTCGAGTTGCAGAAGTTGGCGAAACAGGACGTGAACTGGATCGATCTGTATTACAGCCCCTACATCAATATCTCGCGCAAGAACGTGAGCAACTTCCTGCAAAACCCGCTGGGCCGCTTCACCCTCGAAGAAGTGGTGAAGAACTGACCTTGCATGCCCGATGTGACAGGGTACCTGTGGCGAGCGGGCTTGCCACAAAGCTCCCTCCCAAACTGGGATTACTGCGCGTCGAATGCCTGCCCGCTCACCCCGGCGCTGTCCGGGCCCATCAGGTACAGGTACACCGGCATGATCTCTTCCGGTGCCGGCCTGTCCATTGGATTTTCTCCCGGGTACGCCTGGGCGCGCATGCTGGTGCGGGTGCCGCCTGGGTTGATGCTGTTGGCGCGTACGGCCGCCACGTCTTCCAGCTCATCGGCCAGGGTTTGCATCAAGCCTTCGGTGGCGAACTTCGACACCCCATAGGCGCCCCAATAGGCCCGGCCCTTGCGTCCGACGCTGCTGGAGGTGAACACCACCGACGCATCCTGGGACAGCTTGAGCAGTGGCAGCATGGCGCGGGTCAACATGAACATCGCGTTGACGTTCACCTGCATCACCTGCATGAAGTGTTCGCCGGACAACTGTTCGAGCGGCGTGCGCGGGCCGATGATGGACGCGTTGTGCAACAGACCGTCGAGGCGGCCGAAGGCCTTTTCGATCATCACGGCCAGCTCATCGTATTGATGGGGCAGGGCGGTCTCCAGGTTGAACGGGATCACCACCGGTTGTGGCTGGCCGGCGGCTTCGATGTGGTCATACACCTCGGCCAGGTTGGCTTCGGTCTTGCCCAGCAACAGCACGGTGGCGCCGTGGGCCGCATAGGTTTTCGCCGCTGCAGCGCCGATCCCGCGACCGGCACCGGTTACCAGGATCACCCGGCCTTTGAGCAGTTCCGGGCGTGCTGAGTAATCAAACATAAACAACCTCGACTGTTAAAACACTGACGATCACCCTCCCACACTGGATGTTCATGGGGCAACAAGACCTTGCAACACTCAGCAGCTGCACAGCGCGTTATCCAGCACCTTGCGCAGTTCCAGCGGGTGGTCCACCACCACATCCGCGCCCCAGTGACGCGGGTTGTCGTCCGGGTGGATATAGCCATAGGTGACCGCAGCGGTACGCGTGCCGGCATCACGGCCGGATTCGATATCGCGCAGGTCATCGCCCACGAACAGCACGCTGGCCGGGTCGAGGTCGAGCATCTTGCACGCCAGGATCAGCGGCTCCGGGTCCGGTTTGCTGTTTTTCACGTGGTCCGGGCAGATCAGCAAGGCCGAACGCTCGGCCAGGCCCAGTTGCTGCATGATCGGCTCGGCGAAGCGCAGCGGCTTGTTGGTGACCACGCCCCAGATCAATTTGGACTTCTCGATGTCCTGCAGCAATTGCTCCATGCCGTCGAACAGCTTGCTGTGGATGGCGCAGCCCTTGAGGTAACGCTCAAGGAATTCCTGGCGCAGGTCTTCAAAGCCTGGAGACTCCGGGTCCATCGAGAAGGTCACCGCGACCATCGCTCGCGCGCCGCCGGAGATTTCATCACGCACATGCTCGGGGTTGATCGGCGCCAGGCCGCGGTCGGCGCGCATGGCCTGGCAGATGGCGATAAAGTCCGGCGCGGTGTCCAGCAGGGTACCGTCCATATCGAAGAGAACCGCTCGCAGCTTCACAGGCTCACTCCTCGCGCAGGGTCTGGATCATGTAGTTGACGTCAACGTCGTTGGCCAGCTTGTAGTGCTTGGTCAGCGGGTTGTAGGTCAAGCCGATGATGTCCTTGACGGTCAGGCCGGCCTGACGACTCCAGGCACCCAGTTCGCTCGGGCGGATGAATTTCTTGAAGTCATGGGTGCCGCGCGGCAGCAGCTTCATGATGTATTCGGCGCCGATGATCGCGAACAGGTAGGCCTTGGGGTTGCGGTTGATGGTGGAGAAGAACACCTGTCCGCCGGGCTTGACCATGCGGAAACAGGCGCGGATCACCGACGACGGGTCCGGCACGTGTTCCAGCATCTCAAGGCAGGTGACCACGTCGAACTGCTCGGGCATCTCTTCGGCCAGGGCTTCGGCGGTGATCTGCCGGTATTCCACGCTCACACCGGACTCCAACTGATGCAGCTGGGCCACGGCCAGCGGCGCTTCGCCCATGTCGATGCCGGTCACAGTGGCGCCGCGCAGGGCCATGGCTTCACTGAGGATGCCGCCGCCGCAGCCCACGTCCAGCACCTTCTTGCCGGCCAGGTTGACGCGTTCATCAATCCAGTTGACCCGCAGGGGGTTGATGTCGTGCAGGGGTTTGAATTCGCTTTCGCGGTCCCACCAGCGATGGGCCAGGGCTTCGAATTTGGCGATTTCGGCGTGGTCGACGTTGCTCATGGTCAATCCTCTGAATCTGATAATCGGTTGGTCGGTGCTGGACATGCGGTCCAGCCCCTTCGTTATTCGTTATGCCCGCTGATGCGTTGGCCCCAGGCGATGGCCTTGGCGGTCAACTGTTGTTCATCCATGCGGGTCAGTTGCCGGTCGTCGAGCAACTGCTTGCCGGCGACCCACAGGTGTTTCACGCACTCGCGCCCGGTGGCATAGATAAGTTGTGAGACCGGGTCAAAGATCGGTTGTTGCGCCAGGCCCGAAAGATCGAAGGCGACCAGGTCGGCGGCCTTGCCCACTTCCAGTGAGCCGATCTGGCTTTCCAGACCCATGGCCCGCGCGCCGTTGAGGGTGGCCATGCGCAAGGCGCGGTGAGCGTCCAGCGCGGTGGCCGAGCCGGCCACGGCTTTGGCCAGCAGCGCGGCGGTGCGGGTTTCGCCGAGCAGGTCCAGGTCATTGTTGCTGGCCGCGCCGTCGGTGCCGATGGCCACATTGACGCCGGCCTGCCACAGGCGCTCCACCGGGCAAAAGCCGCTGGCCAGCTTGAGGTTGGATTCGGGGCAATGGATGAGACTGGTGTTGCTTTCGACCAGCAAGGCCAGGTCGTCCTCGCTGATCTGCGTCATGTGCACGGCCTGGAAGCGCGGGCCAAGCAAACCGAGGCGGCCCAGGCGCGCCAATGGCCGCTCGCCGGTCTGTTCGACGGCCTGCTGCACCTCGAAGGCAGTTTCGTGCACGTGCATCTGGATGACGGCGTCGAGCTCTTCGGCGATGACCTGGACCTTTTCCAGGTTGGCGTCGCACACCGTGTAGGGGGCGTGGGGGCCGAAGGCGATCTTGATGCGCGGGTGGTGCTTGAGGTCGCCGAACAGTTCGATGCCCTGGCGGATCGCCTCGTCGGCGCTGCTGGCGCCGGGGATCGGGAAGTCGAGGATCGGGATCGCGATCTGTGCGCGCATGCCGCTGTTGTGCACGCAGTCGCTGGCGACCTTGGGGTGGAAGTACATGTCGGCAAAACAAGTGATGCCGCCCATGAGCTGCTCGGCGATCGCCAGGTCGGTGCCGTCGCGTACAAAGGCTTCATCGACCCACTTGGCCTCGGCGGGCCAGATGTGTTTTTCCAGCCAGGTCATCAGCGGCAGGTCGTCGGCCAGGCCGCGAAACAGGCTCATCGCCGCGTGCCCGTGGGCGTTGATCAGGCCGGGGCTGAGCAACATGCCCGGCAGTTCGCGCACGTCGTCGGCCGCCAGCTTCAACGCGGCCGCCCGTGGCCCGATAAACGCAATGCAGCCATCGCGGATGCCCAGCGCATGCTCCTTGAGCACCACACCGGCAGGTTCGACAGGTACCAGCCAGGTCGGCAGCAGCAATAAGTCGAGCGGGGCGGCAGTGGCGGTCATCGCAGGCTTCTTCCCTGGCAGCTATAAAAGAAGGGCGAAGTATACCCGAGCGTCCTGGCTGGCGGATCGCTATAATCGGCGGCTTTTGTTCATGAGTACGGGGTTAGGGATGCGCGACCGACTGTTGGCTGCACAGAAAGTGAAGGCCATCGAGTGGCGCGATGGCGCACTGTACCTGCTCGATCAGCGTGCCTTGCCGGCCCGTCAGAGCTGGGTGGCCTGCTCGACAGCAGAGGACGTGGCCACGGCCATTCGCGCAAGGGTGGTGCGCGGGGCGTCGGCCATCGGCATCAGCGCCGCATACGGGCTGGTACTGGCCGCCCGCGTGCGTATCACCGAAGGCGCTGACTGGCAGGCCGCGTGGGAGGAAGACTACGCGCTGCTGGCCGATACCCGTCCGACCGCCGCCAACCTGTTCTGGGCGCTCAAGCGCATGCGCGATCGCCTGGACCGCCTCAAGAAGCACGCCGACCCCCTGGCGGCGCTGGAAGCCGAAGCGATCACGATCCATGAGAGCGACCGCGAAGCCAACGTTGTCATGGCCCAATTGGGCATGGAACGGATTCGCAGGCATCAGGGCAATGTCCAGGCGATCCTCACCCATGGCAATGCTGGTGCCCTGGCGACGGGTGGCGTTGGCACCGCGCTCGGTGTGATTCGCGCGGCCTTTTTGGAGGGCCTGGTCGAGCAGGTTTATGCCAACGAGACCCGACCCTGGCTGCAGGGCTCGCGACTCACCGCGTGGGAGCTGGCGGGCGACGGGGTCCCGGTCACGGTGAATGCCGACTCGGCTGGCGCACATATCCTCAAGACCAAGGGCGTGACCTGGGTGGTCGTCGGCGCCGACTGCATTGCGGCCAATGGTGATGTGATCAGCACCATCGGCACCTACCAGTTGGCCGTGTGCGCCATGCACCATGGCGTGCGCTTTATGGTGGTGGCGCCGAGCTCGACGGTCGACCTGATGATGGCCGCCGGTGAGGATGTGACGCTGGAAGAGCGCGATGTCGAGGAGTTGCGTGACATTGGCGGCCAGCGTCTGGAGGTGCCGGCGTTCAATTCTGCGTTCGATGTGACGCCGGCCGACCTGATTGATGTGATCGTCACTGAAAAAGGTGTTGTGGAGCGGCCGGATACCGCCAAGCTGGCCAGGTTGATGTGCCGTAAGCGACTGCATTGAAGGCTGTGGTGTCTGTGTCATTGCTATCGGGGGCAAGCCCCCTCCCACATGTTTGACTGTGTTCACTATTCAAGTGGGGGAGGGGGCTTGCCCCCGATTGGCCCTCAAAGTCAATAAAACTCCCGGATCCACCCTCAAAAAACACCACCACCCCACCTCTGAGCCCCTCTCGTCCCCCTCAAGCCTGTCATCGGTCAAATTACTGGCCTCCATGCGCATCAGGGGGATAGGTGCGTGGCGGCGATTGTGATAACATCCGGCGGTTTCCAGGGCCACCCAAAGGGGTTGCCTGTAACGTGCAGATCCGTGTCATAACTCGTTGATTTGTCGTAAGTCGTTGTCAGGCACCCTGCCGGCAGCGGCGAGCTTCGTTCATCCCGAATGGATGTGACGAGGTTTCACCCGAAAAAGGAATCAGGCTTCTCATGGGCGAACTGGCCAAAGAAATCCTCCCGGTCAATATCGAAGACGAGCTGAAACAGTCCTACCTCGACTACGCAATGAGCGTCATCGTGGGTCGGGCACTGCCTGATGCGCGCGATGGCTTGAAGCCCGTGCACCGGCGAGTGCTGTTCGCGATGAGCGAGCTGGGTAACGACTGGAACAAGCCGTACAAGAAATCTGCCCGTGTTGTCGGTGACGTGATCGGTAAGTATCACCCTCACGGCGACACCGCGGTGTACGACACCATTGTTCGGATGGCCCAGCCATTTTCCCTGCGCTACCTGCTGGTAGACGGCCAGGGCAACTTCGGTTCGGTCGACGGCGACAACGCCGCGGCCATGCGATACACCGAAGTGCGCATGACCAAGCTGGCGCACGAGCTGCTGGCCGACCTGCACAAGGAAACCGTGGACTGGGTGCCGAACTACGACGGCACCGAAATGATCCCGGCCGTCATGCCCACCCGTATTCCCAACCTGCTGGTCAACGGTTCCAGCGGTATTGCCGTGGGCATGGCCACCAACATTCCGCCGCACAACCTCGGTGAAGTCATCGACGGTTGCCTGGCCCTCATCGACAACCCCGAGCTGACCGTCGATGAACTGATGCAATACATCCCCGGTCCGGACTTCCCGACCGCCGCGATCATCAACGGTCGTGCCGGTATCATCGAAGCCTATCGCACCGGTCGCGGCCGCATTTACATGCGCGCCCGCTCGATCATCGAAGACATCGACAAGGTCGGTGGCCGCCAGCAGATCGTCATCACCGAACTGCCGTACCAGCTCAACAAGGCGCGTCTGATCGAGAAGATCGCCGAGCTGGTTAAAGAGAAGAAACTGGAAGGCATCACCGAGCTGCGCGACGAGTCCGACAAAGACGGTATGCGCGTGGTGATCGAGCTGCGTCGTGGCGAAGTGCCTGAGGTGATCCTCAACAACCTCTACGCCCAGACCCAGCTGCAAAGCGTGTTTGGTATCAACGTGGTTGCACTGATCGACGGCCGCCCACGCATCCTGAACCTCAAGGACCTGCTGGAAGCCTTCGTGCGTCACCGTCGCGAAGTGGTCACCCGCCGTACCGTGTTCGAACTGCGCAAGGCCCGCGAGCGCGGTCACATCCTGGAAGGCCAGGCGGTTGCGCTGTCGAACATCGACCCGGTCATCGCGCTGATCAAGGCTTCGCCGACGCCGTCGGAAGCCAAGGAAGCGCTGATCAAGATGCCGTGGGAATCCAGCGCCGTCGTGGCGATGGTTGAACGCGCCGGTGCCGATTCGTGCCGTCCGGAGACTCTGGACCCGCAATACGGCCTGCGTGATGGCAAGTATTTCCTGTCGCCGGAACAGGCCCAGGCCATCCTCGAGCTGCGTCTGCACCGCCTGACCGGCCTGGAACACGAGAAACTGCTGGCCGAGTACCAGGAGATTCTCAACCAGATCGGCGAGCTGATCCGCATCCTCAACAGCGCCGTGCGCCTGATGGAAGTGATCCGCGAAGAGCTGGAAGTGATCCGCGCCGAATACGGCGACGCGCGCCGCACCGAAATCCTCGATGCCCGCCTCGACCTGACCCTGGGTGACATGATTCCGGAAGAAGACCGCGTGGTGACCATTTCCCACGGCGGCTACGCCAAGACCCAGCCGCTGGCGGCGTACCAGGCCCAGCGTCGTGGCGGTAAAGGCAAATCGGCTACCGGCGTGAAGGATGAGGACTACATCGCTCACCTGCTGGTCGCCAACAGCCACACCACGCTGCTGCTGTTCTCCAGCAAGGGCAAGGTGTACTGGCTCAAAACCTACGAAATCCCGGAAGCCTCCCGCGCTGCCCGTGGTCGTCCGCTGGTCAACCTGCTGCCCCTGGACAGTGATGAATACATCACCACCATGCTGCCGGTCGACGAGTACACCGAAGGTCACTTCATCTTCATGGCGACCGCCAAAGGCACCGTCAAGAAGACCCCGCTGGAATCCTTCAGCCGTCAGCGCAGTGTTGGCCTGATCGCCCTGGAGCTGGATGAAGGTGACGTACTGATCTCCGCTGCCATTACTGATGGCGCGCGTGAAGTGATGCTGTTCTCCGATGGCGGCAAGGTCACGCGCTTCAAGGAATCCGACGTGCGCGCCATGGGCCGTACTGCCCGTGGTGTGCGTGGCATGCGTCTGCCGGAAGGGCAGAAGCTGATTTCGATGCTGATCCCGGAAGAAGGCAGCCAGATTCTCACCGCTTCGGCGCGTGGTTACGGCAAGCGCACGGCCATCAGCGAGTTCCCCGAGTACAAGCGTGGCGGCCAGGGCGTGATCGCCATGGTCAGTAACGACCGCAACGGCCGTCTGGTTGGCGCGGTGCAGGTGCTCGACGGCGAGGAAATCATGCTGATTTCCGACCAGGGCACGTTGGTGCGTACTCGTGTGGCCGAAGTCTCGAGCCTGGGCCGTAACACCCAGGGCGTGACGCTGATCAAGCTGGCCAAGGACGAGAAACTGGTAGGCCTTGAGCGTGTGCAGGAGCCTTCGGAAATTGAAGGTGAAGAGCTGGAAGGCGAAGAATTTGACGGTGAGGTGATCGCAACCGTCGATGACACCATCGACGAGCCAACCCTCGATGCTGCCGCAGACGAAGAAGAACCGCAGGAATAAGCGGACACGCAGGGGGCGGATGAAGATTCGCCCCCTTGTTGTTTGTGTCCCCTTTGAAATACCTATCCTTGGTCTGGCACCGATCCCTGTGGGAGCTGGCTTGCCTGCGATAGCATCACCGCGGTATCACTGGAACCACCGCAGTGCCTGTATCGCAGGCAAGCCAGCTCCCACCAGGGTTCGCTCCAGCGAAAGGTTGTTGCCGAACATGATTGCAGCCCCACCAGATCAGAGTGAGATTGGATGTGAGCAAGAGAGCCTATAACTTCTGTGCCGGTCCCGCGGCGCTTCCTGAAGCAGTCCTGCAGCGCGCGCAGGGTGAACTCCTCGACTGGCATGGAAAAGGCCTCTCCGTGATGGAAATGAGCCATCGCAGCGATGAGTTCGTCTCCATCGCCACCAAGGCCGAGCAGGACCTGCGCGACCTGCTGAACATCCCTTCAAACTACAAGGTGCTGTTCCTGCAAGGCGGCGCCAGCCAGCAGTTTGCCCAAATCCCGCTGAACCTGCTGCCCGAGGGCGGTACGGCCGACTACATCGACACCGGTATCTGGGGGCAGAAGGCCATTGAAGAGGCCTCCCGCTACGGCAACGTGAATGTGGCTGGCACCGCCAAGCCCTACGACTACTTCGCCATTCCAGGTCAGAACGAATGGACATTGTCGAAAGACGCGGCCTACGTGCACTACGTGGCCAACGAAACCATCGGTGGTCTGCAGTTCGACTGGGTGCCTGACGTGGGCGACGTTCCGCTGGTGTGTGACATGTCCTCGGACATTCTTTCGCGCCCAATCGATGTGTCGCGCTACGGCATGATCTACGCCGGCGCGCAGAAGAACATCGGTCCGAGCGGCATCCTGGTCAACATCATCCGCGAAGACCTGTTGGGCCGCGCCCGTGCCGTGTGCCCGACCATGCTCAACTACAAGGTCGCAGCCGACAACGGCTCGATGTACAACACGCCGCCGGCCTTCGCCTGGTACCTCTCGGGCCTGGTGTTCGAATGGCTGAAAGAGCAGGGCGGTGTCGCCGCCATGGGCAAGCTCAACGAAGAGAAGAAGCGCGTCCTGTACGACTTCATCGACGCCAGCGGCCTGTACAGCAACCCGATCAACCTCGGCAATCGCTCGTGGATGAACGTGCCGTTCCGTCTGGCGGACGACCGCCTGGACAAACCGTTCCTGGCCGGTGCCGACGCACGCGGGCTGCAGAACCTCAAGGGCCACCGCTCGGTGGGTGGCATGCGCGCCTCCATCTACAACGCTGTCGACATCCACGCGATCAACGCGCTGGTTGCCTACATGGCAGAGTTCGAAAAGGAACACGGCTAATGTCTGAGCAAGAACTCAAGGCCCTGCGGGTCCGCATCGACAGCCTGGACGAGAAAGTCCTGGAACTGATCAGTGAGCGTGCGCGCTGCGCCCAGGAAGTGGCGCGGGTGAAGATGGCTGAGCTGGCCGAAGGCGAGGTGCCGGTGTTCTATCGGCCCGAGCGTGAAGCGGCGGTGCTCAAGCGTGTGATGGAGCGCAACCGGGGCCCATTGGGCAACGAAGAAATGGCGCGGTTGTTCCGCGAAATCATGTCCTCGTGCCTGGCCCTCGAGCAGCCGCTGAAAGTGGCCTACCTCGGCCCCGAAGGCACGTTCACCCAGGCGGCGGCCATGAAACACTTCGGTCACGCCGTGATCAGCAAGCCGATGGCGGCCATCGACGAAGTGTTCCGTGAAGTGGCGGCCGGCGCGGTGAATTTTGGCGTGGTGCCGGTGGAAAACTCCACTGAGGGCGCGGTCAACCACACCCTCGACAGCTTCCTCGAGCACGACATGGTGATCTGCGGCGAAGTCGAACTGCGCATTCACCATCACCTGCTGGTGGGCGAAAACACCAAGACCGACAGCATCAGCCGTATCTACTCTCACGCTCAGTCCCTGGCCCAGTGCCGCAAGTGGCTGGACGCCCATTACCCGAATGTCGAGCGCGTGGCGGTGTCGAGCAACGCCGAGGCCGCCAAGCGGGTCAAGGGTGAGTGGAATTCGGCGGCGATTGCCGGTGATATGGCTGCGGGCCTTTACGGGCTGACGCGCCTGGCCGAAAAGATCGAGGACCGCCCGGACAACTCCACGCGGTTCCTGATGATCGGCAGTCAGGAAGTGCCGCCGACCGGCGACGACAAGACTTCGATCATCGTGTCCATGAGCAACAAGCCAGGCGCCCTGCATGAACTGCTGGTGCCGTTCCACGACAACGGGATTGACCTGACGCGCATCGAGACGCGTCCTTCGCGCAGCGGTAAATGGACCTACGTGTTCTTTATCGACTTCATCGGCCACCACCGCGACCCGCTGGTCAAGGGCGTACTCGAGAAGATCAGTCAGGAAGCCGTGGCACTCAAGGTGCTGGGCTCTTACCCGAAAGCGGTTTTGTGAGGCTTTGACATGAGTGGCAACTTCCTCGCCCTGGCGCAGCCGGGCGTGCAACAACTCTCGCCATACGTGCCGGGCAAGCCTGTGGACGAGCTGGCGCGTGAGTTGAATCTGGACCCTTCGAAGATCGTCAAGCTGGCCAGTAATGAGAACCCGCTGGGCCCGAGCCCCAAGGTGCTGGCGGCGATTCGTGAAGAGCTGACCGAGCTGACCCGTTATCCGGATGGCAACGGTTTTGCGCTGAAGTCGCTGCTGGCGCAAAACTGCGGTGTAGCGCTCGACCAGGTGACCCTGGGCAACGGCTCCAACGACATTCTTGAGCTGGTCGGCCGTGCCTACCTGGCACCGGGCCTGAATGCGGTGTTCAGCGAGCATGCGTTTGCGGTCTACCCCATCGTGACCCAGGCCGTTGGCGCCGATGCACGGATCATTCCGGCCAGGGATTGGGGCCATGACCTGCCGGCGATGCTGGCGGCCATCGACGCGCAGACGCGCGTGGTGTTTATCGCCAACCCGAACAATCCGACCGGCACCTGGTTCGATGCCCAGGCGTTGAACGACTTCCTGCAGGGTGTGCCCGAGCACGTGCTGGTCGTGCTCGACGAAGCCTATATCGAGTACGCCGAAGGCGGCGAGTTGCCAAACGGCCTCGACTTCCTGGCGGCCTATCCGAACCTGCTGGTGTCGCGCACCTTCTCCAAGGCCTATGGCCTGGCGTCGCTGCGCGTTGGCTACGGCCTGTCGACGGCGGTGGTTGCAGATGTGCTGAACCGCGTGCGCCAGCCCTTCAACGTCAACAGCCTCGCCCTGGCGGCAGCTTGCGCGGCGGTGAAGGACACCGAGTACCTGGAGGAAGGCCGCCGCATCAATGAACGCGGCATGCTGCAACTGCAGCAAGGTTTCCGTGAGTTGGGCTTGGGCTGGATTCCATCCAGGGGCAATTTCATCTGCGTCGACCTCGGCCAGGTAGCTGCACCGGTATTCCAGGGCCTGCTGCGCGAAGGCGTGATCGTGCGCCCGGTGGCCAACTACGGCATGCCGAACCACCTGCGTATCACCATCGGCCTGCCGGCCGAGAACAGCCGCTTCCTTGAGGCGCTGGCCAAGGTTCTCGCTCGTGGTTGATGTCACTGCATTGCAACCTGCTGTGCCTATGATCGGTCGCCTGGTAGTGGTCGGCCTGGGGTTGATCGGTGGTTCCTTCGCCAAAGGCCTGCGTGAAAGCGGGCTGTGCGGCGAAGTGGTCGGTGTGGACCTGGACCCGCAATCGCGCACGCTGGCGGTTGAGCTGGGCGTGGTCGACCGCTGTGAAGCGGACCTGGCCCTGGCTTGCCAGGGCGCCGATGTGATCCAGCTGGCGGTGCCGATCCTTGCGATGGAAAAGCTGCTTGGGGTATTGGCCGGCATGGACCTGGGGCAGGCGATTCTCACCGACGTCGGCAGTGCCAAGGGCAATGTGGTGCGCGCGGCGCAGCAGGCGTTTGGCGGCATGCCGGCGCGCTTTGTGCCGGGCCACCCGATTGCCGGCTCCGAACAGAGCGGGGTGGAAGCCTCCAATGCGCAGTTGTTTCGTCGGCATAAAGTGATTCTGACGCCGCTGGCGCAAACCGATCCGGCGGCGCTGGCCGTGGTTGATCGTCTGTGGCGCGAGCTGGGGGCGGATGTGGAGCATATGCAGGTCGAGCGTCACGACGAAGTGCTGGCGGCGACCAGTCACCTGCCGCATTTGTTGGCGTTTGGTCTGGTGGATTCTTTGGCCAAGCGCAACGAAAACCTGGAGATCTTCCGCTACGCCGCCGGCGGTTTCCGTGATTTCACGCGGATTGCCGGCAGCGACCCGGTGATGTGGCACGACATTTTTCTCGCCAATCGCGAAGCGGTGTTGCGCACCCTGGACACCTTTCGCAGCGACCTCGACGCCTTGCGCGACGCGGTCGATGCCGGAGATGGTCATCAGTTACTGGGCGTGTTCACCCGTGCGCGGGTGGCACGTGAGCACTTCAGCAAGATCCTGGCGCGCCGGGCCTATATGGAAACCGCTGTGAGCGCTGATGAGGTGGTCTTCGTGGCCAGCCCGGGTGGTCGCTTGAGTGGGCGCATCCGTGTGCCGGGCGACAAGTCGATCTCCCATCGCTCGATCATGCTGGGCTCGTTGGCCGAGGGGGTCACCGACGTTGAAGGTTTCCTGGAGGGCGAGGATGCCCTGGCGACCTTGCAGGCGTTTCGTGACATGGGCGTCGTGATCGAAGGTCCGCACCATGGGCGCGTGACGATTCATGGCGTCGGTCTGCTGGGGCTGAAGGCGCCACCGGGGCCGATCTACCTCGGCAACTCCGGCACTTCGATGCGCCTGCTCGCCGGGCTGCTCGCGGCGCAGCGTTTTGACAGCGTATTGACCGGCGACGCCTCGCTGTCCCGGCGCCCGATGAATCGTGTGGTCCAGCCGCTGCGGGAAATGGGGGCGGTGATCGAGACGGGGCCTGAGGGGCGTCCGCCGTTGAGCATTCGTGGTGGTCAGTCGTTGAAAGGGTTGAATTACACGCTGCCAATGGCCAGTGCCCAGGTCAAATCCAGTCTGCTGCTGGCGGGGTTGTATGCTGAAGGCAAGACCGCAGTGACCGAGCCTGCACCGACCCGTGATCATACCGAGCGCCTGTTGCGCGGGTTTGGTTATCCGGTGGCGGTGGAGGGCTCGACGGCTTCCTTGGAGTCGGGTCACTTGCTGAGCGCAACCCATATAGAAGTGCCGGGGGATATTTCCTCGGCGGCGTTTTTCCTGGTGGCGGCTTCGCTCGCCGGCGGGGCCGAGCTGCTGCTGGAGCATGTCGGCATCAACCCGACGCGCACTGGCGTGATTGATATCCTGCGGCTGATGGGCGCTGATATCAGCCTGGAAAATCAGCGTGAGGTGGGCGGTGAGCCTGTCGCGGATCTGCGGGTGCGTTCGGCAGCGTTGAAGGGGATTGAAATTCCCGAGGCACTGGTGCCGTTGGCAATTGATGAGTTTCCGGTGTTGTTCGTGGCTGCCGCCTGCGCTGAAGGTAGAACGGTGCTGCGCGGTGCTCAGGAGCTGCGCGTGAAGGAATCCGACCGCATTCAAGTCATGGCCGATGGTCTGCTGATGCTCGGGGTGAAGTGTGAACCGACTCCCGATGGGATTATTATCGACGGCGGCCCGTTAAGCGGCGGCGAGGTCCAGGCCCATGGCGACCACCGGATTGCCATGGCCTTCAGCGTGGCTGGCTTGCGAGCGGCTGCGCCGATTCGTATCCATGACTGTGCCAATGTAGCGACGTCTTTTCCGAATTTTCTTACCCTGTGTGCCCATGTCGGCATGCGTGTTGCCCAAGAGGCTCAATTGTGAATATCAAAGCACCGGTGATTACCATCGACGGGCCAAGCGGCTCGGGCAAAGGCACTATCGCCGGCATCCTAGCCAAGCGCCTGGGCTGGTGCCTGCTGGACTCCGGCGCGCTGTATCGCCTGCTGGCGTTTGCCGCACGCAACCATGGCGTCGACCTTACCAACGAAGAATCCCTGAAACTGCTGGCGGCGCATCTGGATGTGCAGTTCGTCGGCGCGACCGAAGGTCATCCGCAGCGCATCATCCTCGAAGGCGATGATGTGACCGACGACCTGCGTAACGAACAGGTTGGCTCGTGGGCATCCCAGGTCGCCGCGCTGCCGGCGGTGCGTGATGCCTTGCTGCAGCGTCAGCGCGCGTTTCAGGAGCCACCGGGCCTGGTGGCTGATGGCCGCGACATGGGTACCGTTGTGTTTCCCGAGGCGCCGCTGAAGATTTTCCTGACCGCCAGTGCCGAGGAGCGCGCGCGCCGTCGTTACTTGCAGTTGAAGGGCAAAGTCGATGGTGTTAGTCTGTCGAGTCTGCTAGATGAGATCCGTGCACGCGATGAGCGTGATACCCAGCGTGCGGTAGCCCCGCTCAAGCCGGCGGCTGACGCTATACAGCTGGATTCCACGGAGCTTTCCATCGAGCAGGTGCTGGAACGCATCATGAGTGAAATCGCCATTCGCGATATTGCCGGATGACCAAGAAGGCTG
This sequence comes from Pseudomonas trivialis, assembly GCF_001439805.1. Taxonomy (GTDB): domain Bacteria; phylum Pseudomonadota; class Gammaproteobacteria; order Pseudomonadales; family Pseudomonadaceae; genus Aquipseudomonas; species Aquipseudomonas trivialis. Next base: position 116,509 of record NZ_JYLK01000015.1, read on the forward strand.
CAGGGGACCAGTCAAAGTCCTGCGGTGCTTCTTCTAAATGAAACTGACCCACACCGTCTGGGGTGTGGAGATGGGCGTATTCTTCGCCCTTATCAACAGGAATTAAAATGAGCGAAAGCTTTGCGGAACTCTTTGAAGAAAGCCTAAAAACCCTGAACCTTCAGGCAGGCTCCATCATCACCGGTGTTATCGTTGATATCGATTACCAAGCTCGTTGGGTAACCGTTCACGCTGGTCTGAAGTCTGAAGCTCTGATCCCGCTGGAACAGTTCTACAACGATGCTGGCGAGCTGAACATCAACGTCGGTGACGAAGTTCACGTTGCTCTGGACTCGGTTGAAGACGGTTTCGGTGAAACCAAGCTGTCCCGTGAAAAAGCCAAGCGCGCTGAATGCTGGATTGTTCTCGAAGCAGCCTTCGCAGCTGAAGAAGTGGTCAAGGGCGTTATCAACGGTAAGGTTAAAGGCGGCTTCACTGTCGACGTTAACGGCATCCGTGCGTTCCTGCCAGGTTCTTTGGTCGACGTTCGTCCAGTGCGCGACACCACGCACCTGGAAGGCAAGGAACTCGAATTCAAGGTCATCAAACTCGATCAGAAGCGCAACAACGTTGTCGTTTCCCGTCGCAGCGTCCTGGAAGCAGAGAACTCCGCCGAGCGTGAAGCTCTGCTGGAATCCCTGCAGGAAGGCCAACAAGTCAAAGGTATCGTCAAAAACCTCACCGATTACGGCGCATTCGTCGATCTGGGTGGCGTCGATGGCTTGCTGCACATTACCGACATGGCTTGGAAGCGTATCAAGCATCCTTCCGAAATCGTCAATGTTGGCGACGAGATCGATGTCAAGGTTCTGAAATACGATCGCGAACGCAACCGTGTTTCCCTGGGCCTGAAGCAACTGGGTGAAGATCCATGGGTTGCTATCAAAGCGCGTTACCCGGAAAGCACTCGCGTGACCGCGCGTGTAACCAACCTGACCGACTACGGCTGCTTCGCTGAGCTGGAAGAAGGCGTGGAAGGCCTGGTACACGTTTCCGAAATGGACTGGACCAACAAGAACATCCACCCTTCGAAAGTCGTACAAGTCGGCGACGAAGTGGAAGTTATGGTTCTGGACATCGACGAAGAGCGTCGTCGTATCTCCCTGGGTATCAAGCAGTGCAAATCCAACCCATGGGAAGATTTCTCCGGCCAGTTCAACAAGGGCGATAAAATCTCCGGCACCATCAAGTCGATCACCGATTTCGGTATCTTCATTGGTCTGGACGGCGGCATCGACGGCCTGGTTCACCTGTCCGACATCTCCTGGAACGAAGTCGGCGAAGAAGCTGTTCGTCGTTTCAAGAAGGGCGACGAGCTGGACACCGTTATCCTGTCGGTTGACCCAGAGCGCGAGCGCATCTCCCTGGGTATCAAGCAACTGGAAAGCGATCCGTTCTCTGAATTCGTTCAGGACAACGACAAAGGCGCAATCGTTAAAGGCATCGTGAAAGAAGTTGACGCTAAAGGCGCCATCATCACGTTGGCCGACGATATCGAAGCGACTCTGAAAGCCTCCGAAATCAGCCGTGACCGCGTTGAAGACGCGCGTAACGTTCTGAAAGAAGGCCAGGAAGTAGAAGCCAAGATCATCAGCGTTGACCGCAAGAGCCGTGTAATCCAGCTCTCCATCAAGTCGAAAGACGATGCTGAAGAGAAAGAAGCCATCCAAAGCTTGAAAGACAAGCCTTCGGATAGCATCGCTGCTGGTCCTACCACTCTGGGCGACCTGTTGCGTGCACAAATGGAAAAACAGAACTAAGTTCTGTCAGACCATAGAAAAAGGGCGACTTTGGTCGCCCTTTTTTGTGCCTGAAATTCGTTGAATCATCCTCGGGTATCTCTGGTCTACAGGTCGTTGTCAGAACTGGCTATAGTCATTGTAAAAGCGCTCTCGGCGTTTTGTTTCAATAAGGATTTGAATGAACAGGCTTATCGTAGTGCTTGTATTGGTGGTGTTGTCAGGCTGTTCCGTCACCAGCGCAAAAACGCACGTCAAGCGCGGTGTGAGTGGTATAGAGATCGACTGCTCGGGCCTTGGCGGTAATTGGGAGAAGTGCGAGAAGCGCGCTGCTCGCGAATGCAAGATGCAGGGCTATAAGGTCGTTACGCGGTCCAGTGATGCGAAGGACGAAGAGGGCGATTACTTGTTTGGTTGGAATCCTGCCGGCGCAGTTACTCGAACGATGCTGGTCATCTGTAAATAACCCCCTCACGGTGCCTGCCAGAACAGCTCTATTAACCTGCACATAAGTTATTGCGTGGGCTGTTCAAATTCATCAAGTCATGCTAAAACCTTCGAAGCGCTTTTCCTAGCTGCTTGAAAAAGAAGGGAAAAATATGACGAAGTCGGAGTTGATCGAACGAATTGTCACCCATCAGGGGCTGCTCTCATCCAAGGATGTTGAGCTAGCTATCAAGACCATGCTTGAGCAAATGTCCCAGTGTCTGGCTACCGGGGATCGCATTGAGATCCGTGGCTTCGGCAGTTTCTCCCTGCATTACCGTGCGCCCCGCGTTGGCCGCAATCCCAAGACAGGCCAGTCCGTCAGCCTTGACGGTAAATTCGTTCCTCACTTCAAGCCGGGTAAAGAGTTGCGTGACCGGGTGAATGAAGAAGAGGAAGAGGGCGTCTGAGTGTTTTTGGGGAAGGAGAAAGGTATGCGTGGGGTTAAGCGCGTTGTTGCGGTATTTGCGGTGCTGATTGTTGCTTTGATCGTGCTGGCGTTTGTATTGGAAAATCAGCAGGGTGTATCACTTTCGTTCCTGGGGCAGGCTACTGGGGAGCTGCCGGTTTCGGTGTTTGTGGTGGTGGCGTTGATTGCTGGGATGGTGATAGGGCCGTTGTTGAGGGCGGTGGTAGGTCGTAGGAATCGTACGTCTGTCGCAGCGGGGCGAAGCTGAAGGCCGCTCTTGTTTGTTTGGGCTGGTCTGAATAAAGGATTCGAGGACCGTCTGTCAGAAAATGTTGCTCAGGGTATGCTCAAGTACCCAAGCATTTTTCTCATTGAGAGTGTCTCAATGGCTAGTATTCCTTTAAATCATTGGCTGTCATCTTCAGATCTGAAATTTCCCCTGCATTTCCTTATCACCGAGGCATAACTGATAGAGGTTTGCCTGGTTTTGTAAGTAAAGGCCTACAGACATGTCAAGGCTTGTAATAAACCAAAGAGATGGCAAAATGAAATCTGTTCTCGATAACAGGCAGTTTGTGCGCTCGGAATTTGGCAGAGACGCTCGGTTCAGGCGATCCTCCAATTAGAAAAAACACATTTTGTCTGCATAACGAGCCCGCAGTTTCTTTTTGAAGGCAGGTTTTTGTTGTGAGTAGCAGTCTTCGCGTCACCCCGGTTCCAGCGGGAAAAATTGGCCTTGAAATGCTTTTTCAGGGGCTGTGGCAAAATAAGGCCACAATTATCGTTGTCGTTGTACTCGCTGGAATTCTGTCGGCCGTTTACGCTTTTTTAGCGACACCTGAATATCAAGTGACCAGTGTACTGCGCCCTGCCGCAATTAATGAGTTGGACGCTTTGAATCGGTCCGAAGTTTATACGCTTCCACCAGCGCAAGCGTTGCTTAAAGTAGGAGAAGCGCTTGAATCCTATGATATTCGTCTTGGTTTTTTTCGCTCGCATCAAAATCTGTTTAAGGCTTTCTCGCGCCCAGGAAGAACATTGGAGCAGAGTTTTGAGGAGTTTAATAAAAACTCTATCAGTCTTGAAGTTCCCGATCCGAAGAAGACGAACACGTTAAGCAATTATATTAGGCTTGAAATGACCTACCCCAAGGGAATAGACGGGGTATCTATCCTCAATGGCTTTGTCGAATATGCAATTAATGTAGAGCGGCAGCAGATTGCTGCTGACTTAACTGTGATTGTTAAAAACCGATTAGCAGAAATTGAAGGAAAGTTAAACGCAGCTCGCTCAAGTTATGAAATGGATAAAGAGGCCAGGATTGCAAAGTTGGCCGAGAAAGATGTGCTTCGTCGTGCTCAATTGCAAGATGAGCTCAAGGCGCTGCGCGCTCAACTGAAAGCCGTTCGTAGCGACCGACTGGCCTTGTTGGATGAATCCATAAACATTGCCAAATCACTTGGAATACAAAAACCCTCCACGCTTTCGTCGTTAGGTGATAAGAGCGGCAATCGGTCATCCAGCATCATTCGCACCGAAATCAATAATCAGCAGGTCCCGCTGTACTTTATGGGCGTCGAGGCACTGGAGGCAGAGCGTCGCACTTTGCTACAGCGCAAGAGTGATGACTTTACCGGTGCCCGTATTGCGCAAATCGCCAAGGACCTTCAATTGCTGCAGTCTAATCGAGAGATTGAATTACTGAACAATCGTAAAAACGAAGATCTGTTTTTAAGTAATGTTGCGCCTCTTCGGGGGGAGCAGGCCCGGCTCCGTAGTCTGAATCTTGATATGGCGCAGTTGAAATTGGTCGTCATAGATAAGCTGGCGCTTGAGCCGATTAAACCGATTAAACCGAAAAAAGTTCTTATTCTGCTGTCCGGCCTGATTTTGGGTGGAGTCCTCGGTGTTTTGATCGCCCTGGCGCGTTCAATACTGTTAATTAGGCGCAATGCCGCAGTTGATAGAGCTGCGCACTCACAGCATGCCGTAATCGCAGAGTCAGCAAAAAGTGAGCGATGAGCTGGCACGAGGGATATCACGCGCTCTGGCTCAAGGCGTTGACTTGCTGATCTGAAACCAAAACTATCACGCATTCGGGCCGCTGGTAGCAGATCTGGGTTTGGCGGATTCATATGGTGGAGTTAATGTAGTGCCAACGCTTATTTGGTGAGGCATCTCGTAGTATGCTTGCAATGCGCCTTCGCTCTGGCGTATGGAGCAATTACGAAGTTTTTTGCAGCGAATTGCCTTTGAAAGGCTAAACTGGACGAAACCGTCCGGGTGCAGGCATGGCATAGTGATATTGGCTGTGGCGTTCACGATGTTGGCGTGACGCCCAACTGGCGCGCAAAGCGTGTCAGCAAACCGTTGGGAATTTTTCGCCGGTGGGTGAGATAGGCCGCGAAGCCTGCTGTCAGAGGTCTTGATTCACAGGATGTTGAAGTATTTCAGTGCTGAAGATGGTTCAGTGAAATTTTATTTTTTATTAGGCTTTGATTATGCAAAAACTGGAAGATATTAAGCTCGCCATTATAGGTCTTGGATATGTTGGCCTGCCCCTTGCTGTGGAGTTTGGCAAGCATCGGACGGTGGTTGGGTTTGACATCAACCAGCCGCGTATCCAGGCCTTGAGATCCGGTCACGACTCCACGCTGGAAGTGAGCGATGAGGAGTTGAAGCAGGCCGGCAAGCTCAGCTTCAGTTTTAACCTGGACGAATTGTCCAGTTGCAATACGTTCGTCGTGACAGTGCCTACGCCGATTGATGAGTACAACCAGCCAGACCTTACGCCACTGATCAGAGCATCAGAGAGTATCGGTAAGGTACTGAAGAAAGGCGACTTGGTTATTTATGAGTCGACCGTCTATCCCGGCGCAACCGAAGAAGACTGTGTGCCCGTCCTTGAGAAGTTTTCAGGATTAAAATTCAACGTCGATTTTTTTGCCGGATACAGCCCTGAGCGTATTAATCCGGGAGACAAGGAACACCGTGTCACTACCATCAAAAAAGTGACTTCCGGATCCACACCTGAGATCGCTGACTTGGTGGATGCTCTTTACAACCAGATCATTATTGCTGGCACGCACAAGGCAAGCAGCATTAAAGTTGCCGAAGCGGCGAAAGTTATTGAAAACACCCAGCGCGACTTAAACATCGCTCTGATCAATGAGCTGGCTATTATTTTCAATAAAATGGGTATTGATACGGAGTCAGTGCTTCAGGCCGCGGGCACAAAATGGAATTTCCTGCCATTTCGGCCAGGCTTGGTGGGCGGACACTGCATCGGCGTCGACCCCTACTACCTGACTCACAAAGCTCAGTCCATCGGCTATCACCCCGAAATCATTCTCGCGGGTCGCCGTCTCAACGACGGAATGGGTGCATATGTGGTCTCCCAGTTGGTAAAAACGATGATTAAGCGTCGTATTCACGTCGATGGCGCTCGTGTACTGATCATGGGGCTGGCGTTCAAGGAGAACTGCCCGGACCTGCGTAACACGCGAATCGTCGATATTGTCAATGAGCTGAAAGAGTACAATATTGCAGTGGATATTTATGATCCATGGGTCAGTCCTGAAGAAGCTAATCATGAATATGGCATAACGCCTATTGTTGAGCCAGGCACTGATGTTTACGACGGTATTGTGCTCGCCGTTGCACATAATGAATTCAAAGCTCTGGGCGCTGAAAACATTCGGAAGTTTGGTAAATCTGAACACGTTCTTTACGATCTTAAATATCTGCTGAGTCGTGAAGAGTCTGATATTCGTTTGTAATTTTATCCATGTGTTCTATTTTCAATAAACGAAGAGTCAATTTATGTCCCGCTATGAAACGCTCCTGGAAACACTCAAGACCTCACCTAAAACGTGGTTGATTACTGGGGTGGCCGGATTTATTGGTTCCAATCTATTGGAGACTCTGCTTGGTCTGAATCAAGTTGTCGTCGGCCTTGACAATTTTGCGACGGGTCATCAGCGCAACCTTGATGAGGTTAAGGGTGCCGTCACTGCGCAGCAATGGGCTCGTTTTAGCTTCATCGACGGTGATATCAAGGTATTGGATGATTGTCAGCGCGCGTGTGGAGGGGTTGATTACGTGCTGCACCAGGCGGCGCTTGGATCGGTACCACGTTCTCTGAACGACCCAATCGCTACGAATGCCACCAATATTGATGGATTTCTCAATATGCTGGTGGCGGCCAGGGATGCGCAAGTAAAAAGCTTTACTTACGCTGCCAGCAGTTCTACTTATGGAGATCACCCGGGGTTGCCGAAAGTGGAAGATATTATTGGCAAACCACTTTCCCCATACGCGGTTACCAAATATGTTAACGAGTTGTACGCTGATGTTTTCGCCAAATGCTATGGGTTTGATACTATTGGTCTTCGGTATTTTAATGTTTTCGGTAAGCGTCAAGATCCAGAGGGAGCATATGCAGCAGTGATACCCAAATGGGCTGCCTCCATGATCAATAACGAAGAGGTTTTTATCAATGGCGATGGCCAAACGAGTCGGGATTTTTGTTTTATCGAAAATACCGTCCAAGCTAACTTGTTAGCTGCCACCACTACAGATTTGACCTCACGTAATCAGGTTTACAATGTTGCAGTCAGCGGTCGAACAGATCTAAATATGCTGTTTACTTCTTTACGTGACGCATTGGCGAAAAATGGGATTAACTATGATAAGCCTCCAGTGTATCGGGATTTTCGAGCGGGGGACGTTCGCCATTCGCAAGCAGATATCAGCAAAATAAAAAATCAACTTCAGTATGAGCCGCACTTTAACATCGTTGAGGGTGTTGAAAAAGCTATGCCATGGTACGTACAGTTTTTGAGTTAAAGTTATTTTTGACTGTATGTACGAATGAATGGTAGATAGGGGACAACAAGTTGCTAGCAAAACACGGGGCCGCTTATCTGGTTGTAAAGTTGATACCAGCAATATTGTCTCTTTCGGCGTTGGTGATTTTTACGCGTATTTTGACGCCTGCTGAGTACGGAGTTTATTCGCTCACCATCTTGGTTGCTGGTGTCGGCAATGCGGTATTACTACAATGGTTAAGCTTGGGCGTCGGCAGGTATCTTCCTGCCGCAGCTGACAAAGACGATGAAAATCGCCTGCTAACGACCGCAAAATCGATTTCATTTACTATTTTTGTTGTTGTTATTGTTTTTTCACTTGGTTGCGCAGCCATAGGTGGGTTTTCAACATTTTCAATAATATTCTGGATCGTCGGTTTTTTATTTGCGGCTCAAGGTTGGCATGAACTTAACTTAAAAATTTTAAATACATCGTTAAAGCCTTTTGATTATGGGAAGGTGCTCATTGTAAAAAGTGCCGTTGGCTTTTTTTTATCTGTGCTTGCAGCTTACTTGGGGTTTGGTGCCGCAGGTATATTGGTCTCGATTATAGTGGGTTCAATGTTGGCTTGCATAATCAGTAGACAGATATGGAAAGGCTTACCTTGGTTTTCTATTAATAGGGATTACTTGGGTAAATTATTCGCTTACGGCGCTCCATTAACGATTACTTATCTCCTGATATTTATCATTGATGCATCTGATAGGTTTTTTATCGAGCGCATGGTGGGTGTTGAGGCTGTTGGCGTATATTCAGCATCGTATGAGCTGAGTCAGTATTCAATCGGCATGCTGACATCCGTCGTCCACTTGGCTGCCCTGCCATTGGTGATAAATGCATTGGCTAAAGAAGGCTTGCTGGCGGCGGGTTTAAAACTACGACAGACTTTTTCATTAGTTTTTGCGGTTGCTGTACCATTGTCGGCAGGGATGGCGTTGACCGCCCCTGATATAGCATATTCTATACTCGGAGATAAGTTTAGAGAGGGCGCTACTGTAATCATACCTTGGATCGCGTTGGCTATGTTTTTAAGTACAATGAAATCATATTACTTCGATTATGCATTTCAGTTGTCAGGATCTACTCGAATACAGATGGGTATTGTGTTCGTAAGTGCGATCGTGAATGTTGTCTTCAACTACTTCTTAATTGCTGCGTATGGTGCTACAGGCGCAGCGATTTCGACGGTGATCGCTTTTCTTGTTTCCTTGATACTAAGCTGGATTCTAGGGTTGCATGTATTTGCCATGCCGCGCCTCCCCTATAAAAATGCGGCGCAAGTCATACTTGCTGTGGTCGTTATGGCTGTAATTGTAAGTAGCATTAATCTTGAGCTTTCTTTATTTTCCTTTTTCTTAAAGGTCATTTTGGGTGGTGCGGCCTATATAGCTGTGTTGCTAGTGTTTAACGCGCGATATTTGATTGCCAATGTTCCAGTATTTTTAAAAAATAATCACTGAGTGTTAGGGGGGATTTTGCCATATTTTACAGTGTTTACGCCGACATATAATAGAGCGTATATTTTGAGTCATGTGTATGAGTCGCTTAAGGCTCAAACCTTTCAAGATTTCGAGTGGCTTATTATAGACGATGGTTCCACCGATGGAACGCGATTACTTGTCGAAGAATGGATGCAAGAGGAAAAGTTAAATATTCGTTACATTTATCAAAATAACAAAGGTAAGCACGCGGCGCATAATAATGCGGTCGAGAATGCAAAAGGCTATTTGTTTTTGGTTTTTGATTCTGATGATAGGTGCGTTAGCACAGCTCTGGAACGATTGAAGTTTCATTGGGAAGATATTAGCCCATTGCATAGAGAGCAGTTCTCAACGCTTTCAGTTTTATGCATGGACGATAATTATAATGTTTTAGGTCACGAGTATCCAAATTATATATGTGATGTTGCTGATCCTGACCAGCAGCGGCAATACCGTTCCACTGGAGATAAGTGGGGCGTTAATGTCACAGATATATTGAAGCAATATAAATTTCCAATCATCGAAGGTGAGCGATTTATTGCGGAAAGCATCGTTTGGAATAGAATGTCACTTGCCTATTCTGCTAGATTTGTTAATGAAAAGTTATGCGTAAAGGTTTATCGAAGTGACGGGCTTACGCAGTCCTCGGTGCGAGTCAGAGTTAACAATCCTCGTGGCACCAGCATGGTGTACCTTGAAGAGTTTAAGGTGCTGAAGGGGCTCGTTTATAGGTTTAAGTCGGCTATTAATTACGTTAGATTTGCCCTAAGGACAAACAAAGTGGAAATAATTTTTCCAAGTTATAAGTCCTCGCTGTTGATGATTTGTGCGCTGCCCGTGGGCTTTGTTTTTTATCTTGTTGATTCCTATCGAGTGAAGAAGTAGGTGTCGGGTTGTAGGGTTTTGTCGACTGTTTATCAGAGGTTGAGGCGATATGTATAGCTTTATAGCAGGCTTTACTCTATTGATAGTCGCAACTTTATCGCGTGTAACTATAAAAGATGCGTTCCATCCATCTTTTATATTTCCTGCTATTTGGGGTGTTGGATTATGCTTAATAGCCTTCACTCCTTTATTAGGTTTTTATGCCGTTGAGTCTGAGGCGCTGCTGATTTTTATTTTGGGTGGTATGATATTTAGTGCGGTCTCTATTTGTATAACCTTTTTTGCCAAGAATTTCGTGTACGAAGGTTTTTTTTATCGCACACTTAATTTTAATGGTTTATTTTTCCTCTTTGCTTTTTCGCATCTTCTGGTTTTACCGGTTGCTTACATTGATTTATCTGCGCTCGGTTCTGACTTTGAGCAAATATCATATAACGCAAGGGCAATGACGGTCGCTGGAGAGTCAATATTTGGCCGTCTAACAGCAAACTATCTGCTTCTAGGGCTGGTAATAATTCCGTTATTCACAATAGCCTTGGCTCAGAGAAGAATAGGATGGCTGAAGTATCTTGTAATCGCTTTACCATGGTGTGCTCTAATCTTAGTTGGTAGCGGCAGGGCTGGGTTGGTTCAGATGTTGTTAGGCTTGGTATTTATTTATCGAGTTGTAAATAAAAAACTTCCTATTAAGATAATGGTGTACTTGGGGCTGTTGCTTTTGATAATTTTATTTGTTGGCGCTATCGCAACAAATAAAATTGATGTTAGCTCAGATGAAAGTTTGGGCGAAATTATTTTTATAATGCTAAAGCATGTAGCAAGTTATGCCCTGCAAGGGCCAATCCTGTTTTCACTGTATTTTGATGGTGCCGTTCAAGTCTTCGAAAATTGGAGCCCCTTTATATCGGTTTGTCACTTACTGTCCATGTTTCAGTTATGTACGCCTTCAGCCATGCACGCCGAGTTTAATTTGTACGGTGATGGATTAGATGGTAATGTTTATAGTTTGTATTTCTCCATTTTTCCTGGCTTTGGTGTTATGGGTGTAGTTTTTTTCATAGCACTATATTCCGCAGCTTCAACCTATGCTTATTTGAAGGCTAAGCAAGGCCACATTTTCTACATGGTTATTTCGGCTTACTTATATTCGGCGATTGTCCTGTCATTGTTTTCGGATAATTTTTTGCCTTCGTTATGGTTCTTTATTAAGGTCTTTGTGATTGTGATTTTTGTTTTGTTATTTTTTTCAAAAAAACAATTTCACAAGGGCTAGGGTTAAATTTATGAAAAAAGAAATTTCGGTTATGGCATTCACGCAGGGCGAAAAGGTGCCAAGTACACGGTTTAGAGTGGACTATTTAAAATGTGGCTTAAAAGAAAAAAAAATAAAAATCAATATCTCTAACGCTTATGAAAGTGCTTATCCGCCCAGTGAGCGTAAGCAAAGATTGCTTTGGGCTATCAAAGAGTTTTGCTCCAGGCTTTTTGGTGTCTGCAAAAGTTTCAAATTCGATGTGGTTATATTGCAGAGGGAGATGATTTCGACGATACCTACTCTGGAGAGGTTTACCAAAAAACCACGAATTTTAGATGTTGATGACGCAATTTGGCTACGCCGAGATGGATGGGCGGCCAATGCGATTGCGAAACACGTTGATCATATAGTTTGTGGAAATACTTATATCGCCGATTATTTTCGTAAGTTTGGCAAGCCAATAACTATTATTGCCACTCCGGTCAATATTGATAGGTTTTTTCCTTTAAAAAAAGATTGCGTTGCCAAGATAATTGGATGGTCTGGCACGTCTGGAGGTTTCAAGTTTTTATATGATATAGAAGATGTTCTGGCTCAGGTGCTTAAGGATAATCAAGGTTGGAGGTTGCGCATTGTTTCTGATCAGTACCCGCGCTTCAACAAAATACCTGATGAGTCGATTGAGTTTGTACAGTGGGCAGTGGAGAATGAAGTCAACTCAATCGCCACTATGGATATTGGGCTGATGCCACTGGATGATACTGAATGGTCGCGAGGCAAGTGCAGCTATAAGATGTTACTTTATATGGCTTGCGGTGTTCCGGTCGTTGTATCTGACTTTGGTATGAATAGCGAAATTTTAAAAAATGGGTTTGTCGGTTATGGAGCCATTACGCCTGCTGAATGGTATAGCTCTTTAAACGCATTGATTAATAGTCCGCTAGACAGAGAACTTGCGGGCCAGCATGCTAGAGATATCGTTGTTAAAAAGTATTCCCAATATCAGGCTTTTAATGAATGGGAGAGAGTGATCAGAGAGACTGCTGAAAAAAGCCGCTAATGAAGAAGTAAATTTATACTGTTTGCCTGAAAAATTAATTAGGGAAGGATTTCGTAGTGTGTGGAATAGCCGGTTACTTTCATTCGAAGCCGTCCTATATAACTGATCGTCATGTCGTTCAGATGGTTCAGGCCATAAATAAGCGTGGCCCCGACGGTTCTGGAACATGGACTGATAATGCCCAGGTTGTATTAGGTCATGCTCGTCTGGCTATTCAGGACCTCTCACCCGCAGGCCATCAGCCGATGCAAAGCGCGAATGGCCGTTATGTGATCGCGTTCAACGGCGAAATTTACAATCATCGGACCCTCCGAAAATCACTCGAAATCCATTCCGAGGCGCCTGTTTGGCGCGGGCACTCAGACACGGAGACTCTTTTAGCATGCTTCAACAGCTGGGGTGTCGAGAAAACGCTTCAAGCTACAGTGGGAATGTTTGCTATCGCTTTGTGGGATCGTGTAGAAAATAAGCTTGTGCTTGCACGTGACCGACTGGGTGAAAAGCCGCTTTATTGGGGGTGGTTGGGTGATATTCTGGTTTTCGGGTCTGAGCTTAAAGCGCTTAAACAACATCCCGATTTCGAAGCAACTATTGATAGGGGCGCGTTATCTTTATACCTCCGCCATAATTATGTACCGGCCCCTTATAGCATATATACAGGTATAGAAAAACTCATGCCTGGTCAGTATGTCAGTATTGTCTTGGGCCAAAATAGAAAGTCGGTTAAGCCAGCATTTTTTTGGACGTACAATGAAGCTGTTGTAAGGGGGTTGGATCAGCCCTTGGTTGGCAGCGAAGCTACCATTGTAAACGCTCTTGAATTGCAGCTAGATGAAAGTGTTGGAATGCAAATGCTATCCGATGTGCCCCTAGGTGCGTTTTTAAGCGGCGGCGTCGACAGCAGCCTAATTGTTGGGCTGATGCAGAAACAAAGTCAGCGGCCAGTCAAAACGTTCACCATCGGTTTCAGTGAGGCTGGCTTTAACGAGGCGGAACATGCCTTGGCTGTTTCCCGCCACCTGGGTACCGAGCATACGGAAATATACATTCAGCCTAAAGACGCTTTGGATGTTATTCCTCACTTACCGGAAATTTATTGTGAGCCATTTGCCGACAGCTCACAGATTCCAACGTTTTTGGTTAGCCAGCTTGCAAAACAGCAAGTCACGGTTGCTCTGAGCGGTGACGCTGGCGATGAGCTGTTCGGCGGCTATAATCCTTATCAATTCACACCGCGGGCGTGGAATTACATCAGTAAATTGCCGGTCTCTTTACGGCGGTTGGCGGCGTCATCCCTGAAAGTTCTGCCGTTGGAAGGTAGGATCGAAAAGCTGGTGGATATTATGCACACCTCTACCCGAGAAGATTTTTATCGGCAGATGATCAGCCACTGGAAGGACCCCCTTATTGCGGTAAGAGGTGCGAAAGAGCCTGCAACGCTGTTGGATACACCCACCAGCTGGCCCTTGGTTAAGTGTAGGTATGAAGAGTGGATGATGGCGATGGATGCGCAAACCTATATGGTCGACGATATCTTGGTAAAGGTTGATCGCGCCGCGATGGCCAATAGCCTTGAAACACGTGTTCCACTCTTAGATCATCGTGTTGTCGAATTCGCTTGGCGTATTCCCTTGCATTTGAAAATTCGTCAGGGTGTAGGCAAGTGGGTATTAAGAGAAGTGCTCTATCGGCATGTTCCTCGGCAGTTGATTGAACGTCCCAAAAAAGGATTTTCCATTCCTATCGCTTCTTGGTTGCGTGGACCATTGCGTGAGTGGGCGGAAAATCTGTTGAGCGAAAGCCGACTACGTCAGGAAGGTTATTTTCACCCAGCGCCTATCCGGTATATCTGGACGCAGCACCTTGCTGGACGTTCGGATTATTCGAGCAGGCTGTGGAGCGTTTTGATGTTCCAGGCGTGGCTGGAGGAGCAGGGCCGGTGAAAGTTACCCATATTATTGTTGGCCTTAATATCGGTGGCGCTGAGTTAATGCTGCGTCGAATCTGTGAGTCTTTCAACTCCAATTCCGATGACGAACACAATGTCATTTCTTTAACGGATCTGGGCGAAGTCGGTTCATTGTTGCGTGCTCAGGGTGTTACCGTTGATACCTTAGGCATGCGAGGCGCCTGGGACGTTTTTAGCGCATTCAGCAAGCTTGTGCGTTTTTTACGGTCTACTAAGCCTGACGTGGTACAAACTTGGATGTATCACGCTGATTTGCTGGGCGGGCTCGCTGCACGTCGGGTCGGTATAAAGGCGGTTATCTGGGGTATCAGAACCACGGACGTCAGTAGAGGGGGAGGAAAGGCGACAATCGTTATTCGCAGACTTTGTGCGTGGCTTTCGTCGAGAGTGCCTAGCGTCATCGTCTGTGCTGCGCAAGCGTCGAGAGCGTCGCATGTCGCGGTAGGCTACTCCCCCGGCAGAATGACTGTCATTCCCAATGGGTTTGACCTGGACCGCCTGGTTGCTGAACCTCAAGAACGTGAAGCAATTCGATCGAACCACGGTATCGATGAGGGTGCTTTGGTTATTGGTAGTCTCGGACGTTATAACAAAGTTAAAGACCACTCCAGTTTCGTCACGGCAGCCGGGTTTGTTGCCGCCCGATTTGCACATGTCAAGTTCCTGATGGTAGGTCGTGACGTGGATCGCGCCAACGAGGCGCTAATGGCCGAAATTATGGCAACTGGATACGCTGATCGGTTCGTGCTTCTGGGTGAGCGTCGTGATGTCCCTGCATGTTTTAAGGCGATGGATATATTTTGCCTGCACTCTCTCACCGAAGGCTTTCCCAATGTTTTAGGCGAAGCCATGAGTATGGCGTTGCCTTGCGTGACGACAGAAGCCGGAGATGCTGCTTTTCTGCTGGGTGAAAATGGACTTGTCGTGCCAGTACAAGACCCTCTGGCATTGTCTGAGGCCTTGGCGAAGATTGCAGTGTTGACTGCCGACGAACGCTCAGCGATGGGACAGGGTGCCTATAAGCGGATCGTTGAAAATTTCACGATGAAATGTGCAGAGCATAAATTTAAAGCAATCTATGACAGTCTTTACTCAAATCAGGACATTCATTGATGTGTGGTTTTAGCGGGATTTTCCAAGCCGGTAATGATGATTTGGTCTCTGTCATTACCCGGATGAACGATGCCCTTACGCATCGTGGCCCCGACGATCGTGGGGTGTGGGTCGACGATAATGTGGGGTTGGCCCTCGGGCATCGACGCTTGGCAATTGTCGAGTTGTCGGAGGCTGGTCACCAGCCTATGTATTCCAGTTGCGGACGATTTGTAATTGCTTTCAACGGCGAGATCTATAACCACGCCGAACTCCGGCGGAAGTTGGACATTGAGGGGTTGTCGCCGCCGGTATGGCGAGGTAATTCTGATACCGAGGTACTGGTTACAGGCCTTGCTCGCTGGGGAGTCGAAAAGACCTTACAAGCTTCGGTGGGGATGTTTGCCTTCGCGCTGTGGGATAGGCAAGAACAAGTATTGACACTTGCGCGTGACCGGATGGGTGAAAAGCCTTTGTATTATGGCTGGCAGGGCGACACTCTGCTTTTAGGTTCAGAGCTTAAGGCTATCAAGGCTTTCCCGCAGTTCATCTGGGAAGTGGATCGCAACGCTTTGGCGTTGTTGCTTCGTCACAACTGCATTCCGGCGCCTTACAGTATTTACAAAGGCATCGCGAAGCTTGAGCCTGGTCACTACGTAATGCTTGCACTGAACAATCTCCCTGCCGCGAAAGCCTCAGTCCCTCAGGCTTATTGGCGTTTCAATGACGCAGTTGCGAATGGCATCGCCAATCCCTTCCAAGGAACCCCCGAACAAGCAACGGATTTACTAGAGGCACAATTACGTTCCACTATTGGCCAGCAAATGCTTGCAGATGTGCCTTTGGGGGCGTTTCTGAGCGGCGGTGTTGATAGCAGCACAATCGTAGCTATGATGCAGGCACAAAGTACTCAGCCGGTTCTTACGTTCACTATAGGATTTGACGAAGGCGGCTATGACGAAGCTACACATGCCAAGGCTGTCGCCCGGCACTTGGGTACGCAACATACAGAGTTGTACGTGCGTCCTGAGGACGCATTAGCGATGATTGCGCGTCTACCCTCGATGTATTGCGAGCCGTTCAGCGATAGCTCGCAGATTCCTACGTTTCTGGTCAGCCAAATGGCCAGCAAGCATCTGAAGGTTGTATTAAGTGGTGACGGGGGAGACGAGCTCTTCGGCGGTTATAACCGGTACCTCACCGCCAAGAAGGTCTGGTCGAAAATGCAGCAGTTGCCGCCATTTGCCCGTCAATTAAGCGCCGAGCTGTTACGGTCACTTTCGCCCTCTAGCTGGGATACTCTGTTCCATATCTTCAAGCCATTGTTGCCTAGGCGTTTACATCTTAGTACGCCAGGTGATAAGGCGCATAAATTGTCTGAGGTTCTTAAGCTCGCCGACGGTCACGAGTTCTACCACCGGTTGAACAGTCACTGGGCCGATCCTGCTAGCGTCGTGATCGATGGTAAAGAGCCCAAAACCATTTTCACTGATTCTTCACGCTGGCCGCAAACCAATAGCTTTGAACATTGGATGATGGCAATGGATGCGCAAACCTATATGTCGGATGACATCATGGTTAAGCTTGATCGTGCAACCATGGCGGCTAGCATTGAGGGGCGTGTGCCGTTGCTTGACCATAGAATCGTCGAACTGGCTTGGCGTATGCCGCTTGATCTGAAAATTCGCAATGGGCAAGGCAAGTGGTTGCTGCGTGAGGTGTTGTATCGACATGTTCCCAAGGAACTTATCGAACGCCCGAAGCAAGGATTTGGCATTCCGCTGGACAGCTGGCTTC
Organism: Pseudomonas trivialis; assembly: GCF_001439805.1. Classification (GTDB taxonomy): domain Bacteria; phylum Pseudomonadota; class Gammaproteobacteria; order Pseudomonadales; family Pseudomonadaceae; genus Aquipseudomonas; species Aquipseudomonas trivialis. The sequence goes on from NZ_JYLK01000015.1 coordinate 133,590, forward strand.
GAGGGCCTCTACGGGATTGGGCGGAGGAGCTTTTAAGCGAGGATCGGCTGCGTAGCGAAGGATATTTTCATGCAGAGCCTATCAGGCGTAAATGGGCGGAGCATTTGAGTGGCAAAAAAAATTGGCAGCACCACCTCTGGGATATCCTAATGTTTCAAGCATGGCTGGCTGAGCAATAAAATGAAATTTTTTTTAATCGCAAGTTACGCTGACTCACTGATAAATTTCCGTGGCCCTTTAGTTGATGCGTTACGTGCACAGGGACAGGAGGTTCACGTTGCCGCTCCGGATATGCCTTTTGGCTCAGATGTTCGCGTGCACCTCGAGCAGAAGGGCGTAGTGGTGCACGAGATACCTCTAAGGCGAGTGGGTATGAACCCATTTTCCGATCTGATGACTCTTTTTGCACTTTGTAAGCTGATGCGGGATATCAAGCCTGATTCGGTATTAGCCTATACAGTCAAACCGGTTATCTATGGCTTGTTAGCCGCGCGGATCATGAAGATAAAGCGCCGTTTCGCGCTGATTACGGGTTTGGGTTATGCATTTCAGTCAGAGGATAACCAGGCTGTTAGCTCTCGAGGAATGCTTAAGATACTCGTTCAACGCCTGTACGCACTTTCTCTGAGCTTCGCAACGCGGGTTTTCTTTCAGAACCCGGACGACGAAGCTCTTTTCAGGTATTTGCACTTGATCTCGGTTGATACACCATCGACTATTGTAAATGGTTCGGGTGTCGACGTTAACGATTTCAACGTTGCGTCCTTTCCAGAACATCTCAGTTTTCTCCTGATTGCTCGACTATTGGGCGATAAGGGTATCCGAGAGTTTGTCAGCGCAGCGCGTGAGGTGAAATCTACACGCGCAGATGTGAAGTTCAGGATCGTGGGATGGATTGATGAAAATCCTAACGCTATTCTCCGCGAGGAACTCGATGCGTGGATTGCAGAGGGCACAGTTGAATATCTGGGTCGGCTGAAAGATGTAAGGCCCGCCATTGCAAGCTCAAGTGTTTATGTTCTGCCCTCTTATAGGGAGGGTACGCCTCGAACTGTTCTGGAGGCGATGGCCATGGGACGGGCAGTAATTACAACTGATGCTCCTGGATGTCGGGAAACTGTGGTTGATGGTGTGAACGGGTTCCTGATTCCGGTCAAGAATGTCGATAAGCTTACTGCGGCCATGTTGAAATTTGCTGAGAACCCGCATCTTGTTTCTATGCTGGGTAGGAAGTCTCGTGAGCTGGCAGAACTTAAGTACGATGTTAAAAAAGTCAATGCAGCGATGTTACAAGGCATGGGGATTTAATTATGATTTCCCGTTTCAGCTACACGTTATTTTCTAAAAAGTAGAAGCGTCTGGTTCATAAATATATTTTAATTGTTGCTTATATAATATATGTCAGGTGGATAATGTTGAAGCGTTCATTAGATTTTTTAGTTTCGTTGTGTGCTCTGCTTTTATTGGCCCCGGTCATGGTCGTAATCGCTTGGTTGGTCAAACGGAAGCTTGGTTCGCCCGTCCTTTTTAGTCAAGTCAGACCGGGGCTGAACGCGAAGCCATTCACGATGCTAAAGTTTCGGACGATGCGTGATGCGGTTGGCAGTGATGGCAAACCTTTGCCCGACTCAATGCGCATGACTCGGTTCGGCACCTTTCTACGCTCCAGTAGTATGGATGAACTTCCTGGCCTCTTTAATGTACTCAAAGGGGACATGAGCCTTGTTGGACCCAGGCCGCTTCTTATGGAGTACCTCCCTCTTTATAGCGCCGAGCAATATCGCCGTCATCATGTCAGGCCTGGTGTGACGGGATGGGCTCAGGTGAATGGCAGGAACTCTTTGAGCTGGGAGGAGAAATTTAAACTAGACGTATGGTATGTTGACAACCGGAACCTTTGGCTTGACATTAGAGTGGTTTTTTTGACGCTGAAGAAAATCGTGGCCAGGGAAGGTATTAATGCAAGTGGTGAAGCAACAATGCAGCGGTTTACGGGCTCAAAGGAGCCTGAATAAATAGTGATGAATTTTTATGAGAGTGAACTTTATAGTAATATGTCCTTTTCGGCATAAAAATTAGGATTCTGTGTATGTTGGGTACAACATTTTCTGCTTGGCCTTCCTTCAGTGAAGAAGAGGGCAACGCTGTTCGCGATGTTATCCTTTCAAATAAGGTAAATTATTGGACCGGCCAAGAATCCCGCCAATTCGAGGTTGAGTTCGCGGCCTGGGCTGGTACCAAATACGCGGTTGCGCTTGCCAATGGCACGGTCGCCTTAGACCTTGCGCTCAAGGCACTGGGAATAGGCAAGGGCGATGAAGTAATAGTAACGTCTCGAACCTTCCTGGCTTCAGTATCCAGTATCGTTAACGCTGGCGCCATTCCAATATTCGCTGACGTAGATCTGGACTCCCAGAACTTCACCGCTCATTCCATTGAAGCGGTCTTGACGCCTCGTACCCGGGCGTTGATCTGTGTGCATCTAGCCGGTTGGCCCTGCGACATGGATCCAATCATGGACCTTGCTCTGCAGCGGGGTTTAAAAGTAATCGAAGACTGCGCACAAGCTCACGGTGCTCACTATAGAGGGAGGCCTGTCGGCTCCATCGGTCATATAGGGGCTTGGTCCTTTTGCCAGGACAAAATCATGACTACCGGTGGTGAGGGTGGCATGGTTACGACTAATGACAAGGAGCTTTGGGCACGCATGTGGGCATATAAAGACCATGGAAAGAGCTGGAAGGCTGTTTATGAAAGCTCTCATCCTCCGGGTTTTCGCTGGCTGCACGAAAGTTTCGGCACCAACTGGAGAATGATGGAGGTTCAGGCTGTCATTGGTCGCATTCAATTGGCCAGAATGAAGGACTGGCAAGCTAGCCGCGCGAACAATCTTGAAGCTATATGGAATTCTGCCCGTCTCTTGCCAGCCTTGAGGGTGCCGGATTTCCCTAAAGGGGATGTGCACGCCGCTTATAAATGCTATGTATTCGTTCGGACTGAATGCTTGAAGGAGGGATGGTCCCGTGATCGAATCCTCAGCGAAATAGTCTCGCGCGGGGTGCCTGCATTCTCCGGCTCTTGCTCGGAGGTATATCTTGAGAAAGCGTTTGATGATACCGGTTTACGGCCGCCATTCCGCTTGCCGAACGCCAGGGAGCTGGGTGAAACGAGTATGATGTTTCTAGTGCACCCGACCTTAGAAAATAGTGAGATTGAGCTGACGTGTAAGGTACTGACTGATGTAATGCAACAGGCTTCTGTTTAGTAGCTCCTTCGTTATAATACTGCGTTATTTGGCAATAAAAGCTTGACTGGGAGCAAAAAGTGTACAAGGGATTTATAGATCGTATACGTGCGTATTTGTTGAGCCTTCCTCGCCGACAGAAACGCATACTGCAGGTGCTTACGGACGTTATTTTAGTCTGGGTTGCGCTGTGGCTGGCTTTTGTAGTTCGTCTGGGAATGGACGAAATGATCAATCCAGTTAAGATGCATTTATGGTTATTTATTTGCGCACCGGTAGTTTCTGTTCCCTTGTTCATTCGATTTGGTATGTATAGAGCGGTAATGCGGTATTTCGGCAATGATGCTCTTATTGCAATTGTTAAAGCGGTAAGTCTCTCAGCGTTGGTGCTTGGTGTGGTCGTATACTGGTACAGCAACCATCAAAATGTAGTCCCTCGATCCATTATATTCAACTACTGGTGGTTGAGCCTTATCATGTTGGGCGGCTTGCGCCTCGCAATGAGGCAGTATTTTCTTGGCGATTGGTTCGCGGCGGCTCAACACGTACCATTCACCAGCCGTGAGGATGGTTTGCCACGTGTGGCTATCTATGGTGCAGGCGCCGCTGGAAATCAGTTAGTTGCTGCTTTGCGCATGGGGCGTGTCATGCGGCCAGTTGCCTTCATTGATGATGATGACAGCATTTCTGATCGAGTAATTGCAGGATTGCAGGTTTATAAGTCCAAACATATCCAGCGGATGATTGATGCAACAAGCGCTCAGGAGATTCTCTTGGCTATTCCCTCAGCCAATCGAGCAAGGCGCCGTGAAATTCTTGGCTTTCTTGAGGGCTATCCTTTACACGTGCGCAGTATTCCGGGGTTCATGGACTTGGCAAGTGGGCGCGTCAAGGTCGACGATATCCAGGAGGTGGATATCGCTGATCTATTAGGGCGCGACTCGGTACCTGCCCAAGGCGAACTGCTCGAACGCTGTATCCTTGAACAGAACGTCTTAGTGACCGGAGCAGGTGGCTCCATCGGCTCAGAGCTGTGTCGGCAGATCTTGGCCCTCCATCCCAAGACTCTTCTATTGTTTGAGCACAGTGAGTTTAATCTTTACTGTATTTTGTCAGAGATTGAGCAGCGTATTGTACGTGAGTCGCTGCCGATTCGAGTGTTGCCCATCCTTGGCTCAGTTCGCAATCAGGAACAGTTGATTGATGTAATGAAGACATGGCGTGTCGATACCGTTTATCATGCTGCCGCCTATAAGCATGTACCCATCGTAGAGCACAATATTGCTGAAGGTGTCTTAAATAACGTTATTGGAACTTTGAATACCGCGCAAGCTGCATTGCAGGCGGGGGTTTCAAACTTTGTATTGATTTCCACTGATAAAGCTGTGCGTCCGACCAATGTCATGGGTAGTACTAAGCGATTGGCGGAATTGACTTTGCAAGCGCTCAGTTTGGAGGTCGCACCGGTTTTGTTCGGAGACGAGTCTAATGCTCCCAAGGTCAACAAAACTCGTTTTACCATGGTTCGTTTTGGCAATGTGCTTGGGTCGTCGGGCTCTGTGATTCCTTTGTTTCATAAACAAATCAAGTTGGGGGGACCATTAACAGTTACACACCCGAAAATCACCCGGTATTTCATGACCATACCTGAAGCAGCTCAGTTAGTGATTCAGGCGGGGTCTATGGGGCAGGGGGGCGATGTATTTGTGCTCGATATGGGTGAGCCGGTCCGGATAGTCGAGTTAGCTGAAAAAATGGTTCATCTGTCGGGTCTCAGTCTGCGTTCCGAAAAAAATCCTCATGGTGATATTTCTATTGAGTTCACAGGGCTTCGACCTGGAGAGAAGCTGTATGAGGAGCTTCTGATCGGTGACAATGTGGTTGCCACACAGCACCCAATGATCATGAGTGCGAACGAGGACCATATTGAATGGGAGGTACTGAAGTCCAAGTTGACTGAGCTGTTGGACGCGGTCAAGAGAGATGACTATGCTCGTGTGCGGCAGCTGCTTCGTGACACTGTAAGTGGTTATACGCCGGACGGTGAGATCGTTGACTGGATCTATCAGCAACGCAGGTTGGAACCTTAGGCCTACAGTTCACGTAGCAGGTTATTGAAGGCTGGGAGGATGATCGGACTGTGCAGTCCGATTCCCTAGTAGCTGTAAAAACCTGAACCGGATTTTCTTCCGAGCTTATTAGCTCTTACCATTTTTCTCAGCAAGGGATGAGCCCTATATTTCGGGTCTCCGGTCTCATTATGCAGTGTTTCCATAATTGAAAGATTGACGTCGTTGCCGATCAAATCTGCCAGCGCTAGCGGCCCGATAGGATGATTGGCGCCAAACTTCATCGCTCTGTCTATTTCTTCTGCGCTCGCGACACCCTCAGCCAAGATTCCTATTGCTTCATTTATCATTGGAATCAACATTCGATTGACGATGAAGCCCGGGGCTTCATTCACTAATACCGGCTCTTTGTGCAGTGTCTTGGCGAAGTCGAAGGCCCAAGAGGCTGTGTGTTTCGAGGTCGAGAAACCTACAATGATTTCCACCAGCTTCATCACGGGGGCTGGATTAAAAAAGTGCATGCCTACTACATTCTCTGGATTTTTTGTGAGGCTTGCCAGTTCAGTGATGGATAGTGAAGATGTGTTCGATGCTATTATTGAGGAATCTTTTGCATAGGACGCTATATCGCGAAATATCTTATGCTTGATAAGCATGTCTTCAGATACTGCCTCAATAATTAAATCAGTATTTTTGATTGCTTCATACTCATTGGAGATAATTACTTTTTCTGAAAAAGATATTGCATCTTTAGTAGACAATCTTTTTTTGTTAACCATACGCTCCCAGCTGAACTTGAGGCTTTCGTAAGCCGCTTTGCAACCGGTCTCGGAGCGACCTATCCATACGATAGAGGAGGTTACCTCGCTCTGCGCAAGTAATTGAACGATCCCTTTTCCCATGGTTCCTGAGCCAATGACGGCAACTTTTATCTCTTTCATGTAGTGTTTAGTCCTTACTGGGAAGCTGAACGAAGTGGCTTTGCGGGATTGCCAAACACCGTAGTATAGGGGGCTACGCTTTTAGTCACGACTGAACCCATCCCAACAACCGCTCCCTCACCAATTACAATGGGCCTTTCCGGCGTACCCTGACGAATCATTGCGCCGGTACCGATATAGGCATGGTCTTCAATAACTACACTGCCATTGCATTGAACGTTAGGAGCGAAGGTCACAAAGTCGCCGATGACGCAATCATGGGCTACATAAGAATAAATGTTCGCATGGAAAAATTTTCCGATTTTCGCGTTTGCAGTAACCGTCGTGAATGGGCAAAAAACAGCTCCCTCGCCAATTGTATTGTGGCTGAGGTTGACAGCACTTAGCGCTGAAACTGTAAACGATGATGCGCCTTCTGATATGAGGCGCTCAGAAATTTTCTGTCTGACCTTGCTATTGGCGATAGTAATGTTAAAAAATTTCTCTCCTTCCATCCTAAGAAAAGACTCAACATTTACTAGGCGGTAGCCGTTGAGGCTGTCTTCCTGAGCATTATCGTCCACGAAAATAATTTTGAGATTTTCCTGAGATGTTGTACCTAGCATCTGGCTGACCAGAGGTATAACCTCACGCCCAAAACCGCCTGCTCCTACAATTGCGTAAATTTTCATATCCGTCTCCTCATGATTCATCTGAATTCTCTCGTAGGTTTGGCAATTCTACAGATGAAATCTGGCAGTGTCAGGCACCTGTTTATCCGTTTTCAACATAAGGTCATTGCTCAAACTCAACGTCACAAACAAGACTGGCTAACCATTCATTGCAGAGTGTTCTAAAATATCAATGTGTGAAGTTTCTTAGATTTCCCAGTGGTCTTGACAGCTCCAATTAATTATGGGTTCTCTTGTTCGGGTAAACGGACAGAGGGGCTGATTAGTTGCTCCCTTTCTTGAGTTAGCAGATAGTAACCTTAAACATAAGAAATCATTACTATCAATGGCGCTGTCGGAGAATATGGTATGCGCTCCATAAAGCCCACTTTAAATGATTGCGCGCTCAGCTATACGGCGTGAGCAAGCAGTTCCACGGTAGCAAGGCTTCGTAATCTTCAATTGATGTCTCCGTTGGCAAGTGTTCGAGTGCGTGGCGGCCCATTACTTTTTCAAAGCGGTGCAGGAGTAAACCGTCCACATATTTTAGTGTTCAGCAGCATTGCCAGAACGCTGGGGCTGGCCATGTTTTTTTCAATCACCTGAGCCGATTTGTCCGCAGTGACCAGTGCACTCTCGCAGTCGCGGCAACCGTGGACTTTACGAACGTCTTTGATCACCCGTATCTGCATCGGGACGATTTCAAGTTGTTTGCTGATTTCCTCGCCAATGGCGTGTTTGCGGCAACGGGGCGCAGGTCAATTCATGCTCGGGCAGTTCGTGAATTACTTCGATGCGCGGCAGAACGGCGGGCAGAGGCTTGCGCTTACCACGGCGCTTGGCAGAGGCTACGACCTCTTCTTCATAGTCTTTATCGATAGCTTCGACGACGCTTTCTGCTGCGTTGAACAGGGCCAACAGAGGCGTCGCTGTACGATGAGCATTTTCTTGAGACTTCCCTCATAGAGTTCCCCGCTGGAGAGCAATCTGGAATCTTGAAGGTGCACGCACTCGATCAAAACACTCGCCCAGCGTTTTTTCGCTGTTCCCCAGCTTCACCTAGAGCTTTACTTGAGTTGATTTCTCCCCTCTAAGCCAATCTGTGATAACGGCAACTTTTTTCATTGCGGGTCGCTCAATAAGGGAGAACGTTAGGCCACATATAAAAACCAAAATCGGAGTGAGCGCCAGAATGAAAAAACAGTATTTAAGTGCACTTATCTGACTAATTAATGTGCTCTCAAAAACCAACTTAAACATCACATACAATAGAATGCCGTGCAGGAGATACATGCTGTAAGCCAGCTCTCCCATTGTTCGCGAGACTTTGCTTTTAAATAAGCCAAAAATACTGTTGCCGCCTGCAATTAGACAGAAAACAGCTACCAATAACGTTTTCGCCAGCGAGCTTTCATATACTGAAGGAAAACCTATAAAGACCAAGATCAGCAATAACAATATAATTATAGAAGAGCATTTAGACTTGGAGAAAGCCTTAAAGGGCTCTAATCTCACAACAATGGCCGCGAACATACCGCCGACGAACAACCAATACAAACCATTTACAAAATACAGGCTGCCGAACCCATACATGCATAGCGCACTCAATAAAAGATATTTGATTGATGATTTGCCGCCAATGGCCAAAAATATTAAAGGGAGTGCGAAGTAAAAAGTCCACTCATATGGGAGGCTCCATGCAACACTAGCATTAATTAGATTTGTGTTTGCTAGGCCATTTATATCAGGGGAACCATATCGAATGGTAAAAAACAGCCATTTTGAGATGCTTAAAATTATTTCACTGAGTTCAGCTGGCGGCTTATCCCTGGTAATTATAAAAACAACTAAAAACAGTAACCCCATTGAAAAAAAATAAAGAGGCACTAGCCTTAAAAATCTAGACACATATAGCCTGAGCCAATCAACTCCAGAGTTACGAGAGTCAAGCAATTTAGAAAAAAACAAAAATCCCGTTATCATAAAAAACAGCGAAACTCCGACCTGTCCAAGATTTACGAAAACCCTAATTGGAGGATTGGTCCAGCTGCCAGTCTTCAAATAAAAAAACCATATACAAGAGTGATGAAGAAAAACAAAAAAAGCTAAATAGCCTCTTAGCCCATCAATAGTAATAAATCGATGAGCATTATCCGAAACAGATAGTCTGCTAGAAATAAAATACGTCGACAACAAAGCTATAAGCATCGCCAAAAAGGCGAAAAGTACGCCGATTATTTCCACTGTTTTTATTCCCTATTGTATTTTTACCATTCAATCTTATCATGATATCTTTTTTACTCGCTCTGCATTTTAAACGAAAGGGCTCCTCAGCACCCCATCGGTGAGTCATTTTGATTGCTCTGACATACGCTTGGCACGCACGTAAGGCAATTACCGCGTTATCTCCGTCATTGGCGATCGCGACAATTTTTTTGCGCATGCGCTGGTTCAAGTTGAGCTCGACGGGTTGCGTGGACCAGGCTGACGGCGTCGAGGGTGGCATGCATGTAGCATCCACGCATAGGACTCTCGGCCGTTGGTAGAGGCGTTGTTGTCGATCGGCAGGTAACCTTCCTCGACGTATCGTTCCAACTTGCTCCAGTTAATTGCGAGGTAACTGATGGCTTTGCCCAAGGCACTCTCAGCGTTGAACTGGGGCTGCGTTTCAATCCGGCTTTTCAACTGAGCCTTTTTCTATGCTTTCCTATGCGCCATTTTTTCAGCGTTCACACCCTGTAACTCAAGTACTTTTGACGCCCTCCAAACATCGCCTACCTTAGAAAAGCAGCTTCGGAAAAGCTGCTTCTCTCTAACCGATGTCATGGAGCGTCAACAATGAAAAACACTTACATCTCCTCCCTAGTCTTCGCTCTCCTCACCAGCCTCTCGGCCGCGACCACCGCAGCCCCGTCCATCAAGCCCGAGGCCCCAACCCCCATCTCTGCCCAGATGATGAAGGCGGAGCAATCCGCCAAGGTCAATCTCAATGCCGCCGACGCCGAAACTCTTCGTCGTGATCTCTTCGGAATTGGCGCGGCAAAGGCTAAGGCAATCGTCGCCTATCGCGATACCAACGGTCCCTTCACGGCGATTGATGAGTTATTGGAAGTCAAAGGTATCGGCAAGGCTTTGTTGGAGAAGAACCGCGAACGGCTGGTGATCAACTAAGCGAAGTACAGGAGGAGGCCGGTCATTGATCGGCTTCTTCCTTCTCATAAATCTAGCCTTCGAATTTATCGAGTGCAACTTCCATAAGCCGATCCGCCAGAGTGGGCTCCTGAATACGGCCGAATAACACCAACGCGCCAACTCTCAGCTTCTTTCCATCAGCCACCTAAAATCGACCTGTGCAACTGCGCGCGCTATCGACGTGCCCGGGTAGAGATTTGTCGTTGCCGATATGAGGCCCGCAGGCGCAGGACCCGCTGACGGTGTGTCGTCCGTTGGGCGTCGAGATCTACAGGCTGGAGGATGAGCTGCTGAGCGGCTGGAGCCAGCCTCAACGTGCCGCCTATAAAGGCCAGCACGGTTTGCATATTGCCAGGGCGGAGTGGGAGTAAACCCGGTTCAGCGATCCTGCGCGTCCTTGGCATCCGCCTGCGCATTGCGCTGGGCCACGCGCTTGCGTTGTTCGTCGGTGAGTTCCACCTTGTTGGCGCTGTCACGCAGCATCATGAGGCCACCGACGATCGACCCGATCGCTACTACCATAATCAACCACGCATACCACGGCATAACGCTCTCCTTGAGGCAGATCGCCGTGGGAGAATTTTCCCACGGTAATAACTGCTTTGAGTGACGGGCTTTCTGAGTAGTTCAGTGTAGGCCCGTTCTGCCTCTTACGTCTTATAACCCGGTCAGCATGGCGTCCGCCGGCGCATCGGCGCGGTCTTGTGCGGTCAATTGGAAGTACACGAAGCCAACGGCCATGAAACCGAGAAAGATCAGCCCGATCAACGTGTTGAACCAGGCCATGGCCACCAGGCACACCACCGCCAACACCAACGCAATGCCCGGTACGATGGGGTAGCCCGGCGCACGGAAGGTGCGCTCCAGCAGAGGTTCGGTCTTGCGCAGTTTGAACAGGCTGAGCATGCTCATGATGTACATGACGATGGCGCCGAACACGGCCATGGTGATCATCGCGGCGGTCAGGGTCATGCCGCCGAGGTTGATCAGGCCATCGCTGTAGATGGCCGCGATGCCGACGACGCCGCCGGCGATGATGGCGCGGTGCGGTGTCTGAAAACGCGACAGTTTGGCGAGGAAGGAGGGCAGGTAACCGGCGCGCGCCAGGGCGAAGAACTGCCGCGAGTAGCCGAGGATGATGCCGTGGAAGCTTGCTACCAGGCCGAACAGGCCGATCCACACCAGCATGTGCAGCCAGCCGGAGTTGTCGCCCACTACGGTTTTCATGGCTTGGGGCAGCGGGTCGTTGATGTTCGCCAGGGTACGCCAGTCACCCACACCGCCGGCGAAGAACATCACGCCCATGGCCAGAATTACCAGGGTGAGGATGCCGCTGATGTAGGCCTTTGGAATGGTGCGCTTGGGATCTTTCGCTTCCTCGGCCGCCATGGCTGCGCCCTCGATGGCGAGGAAGAACCAGATGGCGAAGGGGATCGCCGCAAACATCCCGGCAATCGCCGGTGCGCCGAATGTATCGGACCCGGCCCAGCCATTGAGGGCGAAGTGGCTGAAGCTGAACGCGGGAGCGACCACGCCCATGAACACCAGCAGCTCGGCGACGGCGAGTACGCACACCACCAGTTCGAAGGTGGCGGCGAGTTTTACGCCAAGGATGTTCAGGCCCATGAACACGATGTAGGCGCCGACGGCCGCGTGTTTCGGGTCCAGGGCCGGGAACTGCACATTCAGGTAGGCGCCGATGGCCAGGGCGATGGCAGGTGGCGCGAACACGAATTCGATCAGGGTCGCGAGGCCGGCGATCAAACCACCTTTTTCACCAAAGGCGCGGCGGCTGTAGGCAAAGGGGCCGCCAGCGTGAGGAATCGCGGTAGTGAGTTCGGTGAAACTGAAGATGAAGCAGGTGTACATCGCGGCGACCATCAATGACGTCACCAGAAACCCGAGGGTGCCGGCCACGCCCCAGCCGTAGCTCCAGCCGAAGTACTCCCCGGAAATCACCAGCCCGACGGCAATACCCCATAAATGCAGGGTGCCCAAGGTGGGTTTGAGGTGTGTGTTCATTGTGCTGCGCTCCTTGAACGGGTTGGATGATTCAAGGTGTTGCAGCGGGCATGCCAGCATGAAAATCGTGGTCGTAAAGTGGCGCATCCGTCGTATCGGGGACGGTTTGGTGTTTGAACATCCTCACCACTGCACCAGGCAGGTGCAGTGTTGCCCTGGCCGCCGCCATCGCGGGCAAGCCCGGCTCCCACAGGTAACCGCATTCCAATGGGGAGTCGGGCTCGCCCGCGATAACGCCCGTTCAAGCAATGCAAACCCGCGGTGTAAACCCCGCATAAACCCACTCTTTACGCCGTCCTTACGCCCCGCCCACGCCCTCGCTCTCGTTCCTTTACACCACTCCTGCGGACAATTGCCCCACACGCGGCACTCGCCGCACAACGGAGAGACTTCCATGAGCGTTCTGGACGGGGTGTCACTGCTATTGGCCGTGGCGCTGTTCATTTATCTGCTGGTTGCGCTGTTACGCGCGGATCGGAACTAGGAGTTGGGCATGCACAGTTATGACTATTGGCTGATCATTGCCTTCTTTGCCGTGGTGCTGGTACCGGCACCCTTGCTCGGGCGTTTTTACTACAAGGTGATGGAAGGCCAGCGCACCTGGCTGACCCCTGTGCTGGGGCCGGTGGAAAGGGCCTGCTATCGCCTGTCCGGCGTGGATGAACAACAGGAACAGAGCTGGCAGAAATACGCGCTGGCCTTGCTCGCGTTCAACCTCGCGGGTTTTCTGCTGTTGTTCGCCATCCTGCTGTTCCAGGACTACCTGCCGCTCAATCCGCAGAAACTGCCGGGTCAGGAGTGGACGCTGGCCTTCAACACGGCCGTCAGTTTCATGACCAACACCAACTGGCAGTCCTACAGCGGTGAGGCGTCCCTGAGCTACCTCAGTCAGATGGCCGGCCTGACCGTGCAGAACTTCGTCAGTGCGGCCACGGGGCTGGCAGTCCTCGTCGCTCTTTGCCGTGGGATCGGTCGCAAATCCGCCGCGACATTGGGTAATTTCTGGGTCGACATGACCCGCGCCACCCTCTACGGCCTGCTGCCGCTGTGCCTGGTGCTGGCGCTGTTCCTGGTGTGGCAGGGCGTGCCGCAAACCTTCGCCCACTACGTCGATGCCGTGACCCTGCAGGGCGTTGATCAGGTGATTCCTCTTGGCCCGGCAGCCAGCCAGATTGCGATCAAGCAACTGGGCACCAACGGCGGCGGTTTCTTCGGCGTCAACTCGGCGCACCCGTTCGAGGATCCGACCGCCTGGGCCAACCTGTTTGAGCTGGCGTCGATCATCCTGATTCCGGTGGCGCTGGTGTTTACCTTCGGCCACTACGTCAAGGACCTGCGCCAGAGCCGCGCGATCCTCGGCTGCATGCTCGCGTTGTTCCTGATCGGCGGCGCGACCTCGCTGTGGGCCGAATACCAGCCCAACCCAACCCTGAACAACCCCGCCGTGGAGCAGACCGCACCGCTGGAAGGCAAGGAAGCGCGCTTTGGCACCACCGGCACCGTGCTCTGGTCGGTGACGACTACGGCGGCGTCCAACGGTTCGGTCAACGGTATGCAGGACAGCCTCAATCCGTTGAGCGGCATGGTGGCGCTGGTCAACATGATGGTCGGCGAAGTGATCTTCGGCGGCGTCGGCGCCGGTATGTACGGCATGCTGCTCAACGTGCTGATCGCAGTCTTCCTCGCCGGCCTGATGATCGGCCGCACCCCTGAATACCTGGGCAAGAAACTTCAGGCCAAGGAAGTGCAACTGCTCGTGGTGACCCTGCTGGTGATGCCGGTTGGCGTACTGGTGCTGGGCGCCATCGCCGCCAGTCTGCCAGGCCCGGCCGGTGCGATCAGCAACCCCGGACCCCATGGTTTCAGCCAGTTGCTCTACGCCTACACCTCGGCCAGTGCCAACAACGGCTCGGCGTTCGGCGGCTTCAGTGGCAACACGCCATTCCATAACCTGATGCTGAGCCTGGGCATGTTGCTCGGCCGCTTCGGCTACATCCTCCCGGTACTGGCCCTGGCCGGCAGCCTGGCGATGAAGAAGACCGCGCCGATTGGCCAGAACAGCTTTCCCACCCACGGCCCGCTGTTCGTGACGCTGTTGACCGTGACCATTCTGCTGGTGGGCGGCCTGACGTTCCTGCCGACGCTGGCATTGGGCCCTATCGCTGAACACCTGAGCATGGGCTTCTGAGGGATATGAACATGAATATGCCTGCAAACAACGCGGCCCCGGTCAAACCCCAGGAACCCGCCAAAACCGCAATCTCCGCGCTGTGGCGCCCGGCGCTGGTCCAGGCCTTCGTCAAGCTCGACCCACGGCAGTTGCAACGCTCGCCAGTGATGCTGGTGGTCGAATTGACGGCCATCCTCACCACCGTGCTGTGTTTCGTGCCCGACACCGCCGTGCCCACCTTTGTCGCTGCGCAGATTGCGGTGTGGCTGTGGTTCACCGTGCTGTTCGCCAACTTCGCCGAAGCGCTGGCCGAAGGCCGTGGCAAGGCCCGCGCCGACAGCCTCAAGGCCGGCAGTGAAGGCCTCGGCGCACGGCGCAAAGAGGCCGATGGCACCTTCAAGATGGTACCCGCTGCCAGCCTGCGCAAGGGTGACGTGGTACGCGTGGTCGTCGGCGAAATGATCCCCGGCGACGGTGAAGTCATCGAAGGGATCGCCGCAGTCAACGAAGCCGCGATCACTGGCGAGTCCGCCCCGGTCATCCGCGAATCCGGCGGCGACCGTTCGGCCGTCACCGGCAATACGCGGCTGGTGTCCGACTGGCTGCTGGTGCGCATTACTGCCAACCCCGGTGAATCCACCCTGGACCGCATGATTGCCCTCGTGGAAGGCGCCAAACGCCAGAAAACCCCTAACGAGGTGGCGCTGGACATCCTGCTGATCGGCCTCACCCTGATCTTCCTGATGGTCGTGGTCACCCTGCAGCCGTTTGCCCACTTTGCCAATGGCAGCTTGCCGCTGGTGTTCCTCGTCGCACTGCTGGTGACGCTGATTCCTACCACCATTGGTGGCTTGTTGTCGGCCATCGGTATCGCCGGCATGGACCGTCTGGTGCGCCTCAATGTGATCGCCAAGTCCGGCCGCGCCGTGGAAGCGGCGGGGGACGTGCATGTGTTGCTGCTGGACAAGACCGGCACCATCACGTTCGGCAACCGCCGGTGCTCGGCGGTGGTCGCCGCGCCAGGCGTCAGTGGCCGCGAGGTGGCCGAAGGTGCCTTGTTCGCGTCCCTGGCGGATGACACGGCGGAGGGCAAATCCATCGTCGAGTACCTGCGCGCCTTGCACCCCCAGGCCGAGCCGTCGCTGGATGAGTTGACCGCCGTGCCGTTCAGTGCCGAAACCCGCCTGTCCGGTGTCGACTACCAGGGCCGCGTATTTCGCAAAGGCGCGGTGGATTCGTTGCTGGCGTTTATCGGCTTGCAACGCAGTGACCTGTTACCGGCGCTCTCGCGGGAAATCGACAAGATCGCCCAGAGCGGTGGCACGCCGTTGCTGGTGTGCGCCGACGGCAAATTGCTTGGTGCGATCCACCTCAAGGACGTGGTCAAGCCCGGGATCCGCGAGCGCTTCGCCGAGCTGCGCAAGCTGGGTATTCGCACTGTGATGGTCACCGGCGACAACCCGCTGACGGCCGCCGCGATTGCCGCCGAAGCCGGCGTGGACGATGTGCTGGCCGAGGCCACCCCGGAGAAAAAACTCGCCCGCATCCGCCTCGAGCAAAATGACGGGCGCCTGGTTGCCATGTGCGGCGACGGCGCCAACGACGCTCCGGCGCTGGCCCAGGCAGACGTCGGCATGGCGATGAACGATGGCACCCAGGCCGCGCGTGAAGCAGCCAACATGGTCGACCTCGACAGCGATCCCACCAAGCTGCTGGACGTGGTGCAGATCGGCAAGGAATTGCTGGTGACGCGAGGCGCGCTGACGACGTTCTCCATCGCCAACGACGTGGCCAAGTACTTCGCCATCCTGCCCGCGCTGTTCGCCGCGATCTACCCGCAGTTGGGCGTACTCAACGTGATGCACCTGCAGAGCCCGCAGAGCGCGATCCTTTCGGCGATTGTGTTCAACGCGCTGATCATCGTGGTGCTGATTCCCCTGGCGCTGCGCGGTGTGCGCGTGCAGGCGGCGAGTGCGGCGGCGTTGCTGCGGCGCAACCTGCTGATCTACGGCCTGGGCGGCTTGCTGGTGCCGTTCGTGGGCATCAAGGCGATCGACATGCTGCTGACGGCGTTGCACCTGGTGTAACGCTCGCCTTCCCGACTTAATGAGGATTTGACCATGACTAACATGATCCGCCCGGCCCTGAGCCTGCTGGTTCTGATGACCCTGATCACCGGTGTCGCCTATCCGTTGGTGGTTACCGGTGTGGCCCAGGTGGCGTTCCCCGCCCAGGCCAACGGCAGTCTGGTGCGCGATGCCAGCGGCAAGGTGCGCGGCTCCAGCCTGATCGCCCAGGACTTTACCGGCGACGGCTGGTTCCACCCACGGCCTTCGGCCGGGGCTTTCGCCACGGTATCCAGCAGCGCCAGTAACCTGGGCCCAAGCAATCCGGCGCTGGCTACGCGCGTGTTCGACGACGCGACCAAACAGCAGGTGCCAGGCCAGGGCCCGGTGCCGCTGGCCTCGCTGACCACCTCCGGCAGCGGTCTGGATCCGCACTTGCCACCGCCGGCGATTGCCTATCAACTGGCGCGGGTGGCCGCGGCGCGAAATGTGCCGGTGGCAACCTTGCAACGCTTGCTGGATGAGCACATCGAAAGCCCGTTGGTGGGCCCACCGGTGGTGAATGTCCTGGCCCTGAACATGGCCCTGGAAAAGTTGTAGGCAGCGCCGCCGTCATCGCGGGCAAGCCCTAATGCCGTTCAGTTAAGGGAAATGTGTGGGCTTATTGTGGCGAGCGGGCTTGCCCCGCGTTGGGGTGCGAAGCGCCTCCAATCGAGCAAAACGCGGTGTACCTGATACGGCTCAGCGCCTGGTTTTGGGGCTGCTGCGCAGCCCAACGCAGGACAAGCCTGCTCGCCACAGGGAATCTGCGCTTAACTGAACGGCATTAGGGCTTGCCCGCGATAAGGCCATAAACGCCCTCCATAAACACCTGAAGGAACCCTGAAGCATGAGCGACTCCGGCCGCGCCGACGCCCTGTTAGCCGATCTGCCCCGGGATGGCCGTGGCCGCCTCAAAGTTTTCCTCGGCGCCGCGCCCGGTGTGGGCAAGACCTACGCCATGCTCCAGGCCGCCCATACCCAACTGCGCCAGGGCGTGCGACTGATCGCCGGGGTGGTCGAAACCCACGGCCGCGCCGAGACCGAAGCCTTGCTCGGCGGCCTGCCGCAACAACCGTTGCTGCGCAGCGAATACCGCGGCGTGATGCTCGAAGAAATGGACCTCGACGGCTTGCTCGCGGCCCGGCCCGCGTTGGTGCTGGTGGACGAGCTGGCCCACAGCAATGCGCCCGGCAGCCGTCATGAAAAGCGCTGGCAGGATATTCAGGAGTTGCTCGCGGCCGGTATCGACGTGTTCACCACCGTCAACGTCCAGCACCTGGAAAGCCTTAATGATCAAGTGCGCGGCATCACCGGCGTGCAGGTGCGTGAAACCCTGCCGGACTGGGTGCTGCAGGACGCCGACGAACTGCTGCTGATCGACCTGCCGTCCCGTGAGTTGCTCGAGCGCCTGCGCGACGGCAAGGTCTATGTGCCGGAGCAGGCCCGCGCCGCCATCGATGCGTTTTTTACCCAGACCAACCTGATGGCCCTGCGCGAGCTGGCGATGCAAACCGCCGCCGCCCATGTCGACGATGACCTGGCCCAAGGCTATCGCCAACTCGGCCAGGCCGCACCGGCGGTGCGTGGTCGCTTGCTGGTGGGCGTGGATGGCGACGCGCAGGCCGAGCGTCTGGTGCGCCATGCCAGTCGCGTGGCCCAGCGCCGGCATTTGCCGTGGAGCCTGGTGCATATCGATAACGGCCGGGCGCGGGATGAGCAGTCGCGCCTGCGTCTGCAAAACGCCCAGCAACTGGCCGAGCGCCTGGGTGGCGAAGTGGTGCTGTTGCGCGCCGGCGAGGTGGCCAGGACGTTAATCCAGCACGCCGCCGAACGCCGAGCCAGCCTGCTGCTGGTGGGGCAGTCGCGGATGCGCTGGCGCCGCCGGCTGCTGGGGGGCGGGCTGGCCGCACGCCTGTTGCGTCAGGCGCGGGGGCTGGAAATCAACGTGCTCGACAGCGACGAGTTGCCCGCGCCGCCGCGCTTGCCGCAGGTGATGGGGCTGCGCTGGTTCGATTACGCCCTGGCAGTGGTGGCCACTTTGGTGGCGGCGGCCGTGGCCTGGGGCGTGTCCAGCGTGATGCCGTTGCCGAATATCTCCCTGGTGTTTCTTGCCGCGGTGTTGCTGGTGGCGGTACGCAGCAGCCTTGGGCCGTCGCTGGTGTGTGCCGCGTTCTCCTTCATGGCTTACGACTTTCTGTTTATCCCGCCGAATTTCTCTTTCGCCATCCAGCGCGAAGAAGACGTGCTGACGCTGTTGTTCTTCCTGTTGATGGCCGCGCTCACCGGCAACCTGGCCGCGCGGCAGCGCCAGCAATTGCAGGCGCTGCGCGATACCCAGGAAGAAACCAGCGAACTGCTGGACCTGTCCCGCAAGCTGACCGCCGCCACCGATCGCCAGGCGGTGATCAGCGCGGCGACCCTGCACCTGCAGGGTTGGAGTGACCTCGATCTGTGCCTGGTCAATCGCGACGGGCAAGGCGGCTGGACGGTCGAAACCGGCGGCCCGCTGACGTTCACCGAAGCCGAGCGCGCCGCCGCCGACTGGGCCTGGCAGCATGACCAGCCGGCAGGCCGGGGCACTGGCACTTTGCCGTTTGGGCGTTGGTGGTGGTGGCCGTTGTCGGGCGAAGAAGGTCCGCTGGGCTTGCTCGGTGTGAGTGCCAAGCCGGGCCTGGAACTGAGCGGCCAGCGTCGACGCCTGCTCACGGCCTTGAGCCAACCGCTGGCGCAGGCCCTGGCCCGCGCGCAGTTGGCGCAGGAGCTCGAATCCGCGCGGTTGCATGGCGAAACCGAACAACTGCGCAGCGCCTTGCTCGCCTCGGTGTCCCACGACTTGCGCACGCCGTTGACCTCCATGCGCGGCAGCATCGACAGCCTGCTGGCGCTCGGCGAAGCGATTCCTCTGGACGATCGCCGCGAACTGCTGGAAGGCACCCGCGATGAAGCCGAGCGCCTGGACCGCTATATCCAGAACCTGCTCGACATGACCCGCCTGGGGCACGGCGCACTCAAGCTGGCGCGCGACTGGGTATCGCCCGGCGATATCGTCGGCAGCGCCCTTGGCCGTCTGCGCGCGGTGCTGGCGCCGTTGCAGGTGATCACCGATGTGCCAGCTGAGCTGCCGTTGCTGTATGTGCACGCGGCGCTGATCGAACAGGCGCTGGTCAACGTGCTGGAGAACGCCGCGCGCTTTTCACCGGTTCAAGGCCGC
Source organism: Pseudomonas trivialis (assembly GCF_001439805.1). Lineage (GTDB taxonomy): Bacteria > Pseudomonadota > Gammaproteobacteria > Pseudomonadales > Pseudomonadaceae > Aquipseudomonas > Aquipseudomonas trivialis. Next base: position 153,197 of record NZ_JYLK01000015.1, read on the forward strand.
TTGCAGTTGAGCGCCGGCGTCGCGGACGATCAGCTGTTTTTCGCCGTGGCCGATGAGGGGCCGGGGATTCCCGAAGATGAACGCGCGAAGATTTTCGACATGTTCTATACCGCCGCTCGGGGTGACCGGGGCGGGCAGGGCACGGGCCTGGGCCTGGCAATCTGCCAGGGCATGGTTGGCGCGCACGGCGGGCATATCCGCGTGGCCGATGGCATCGACGGACGCGGCACCTGCATCACCTTGTTTCTGCCTTTGCCGGCACAACCTGGCCTGGAGCGTGAGGCGTGAGATACCCTGTGTTCTCGACGATTTATGATTGGACGCCATGAGCCAGACCGCGACGATTTTGGTCATTGATGATGAGCCGCAGATCCGCAAGTTTCTGCGCATCAGCCTGGCTTCCCAAGGCTATAAAGTGATCGAGGCCGGCACCGGCACCGAGGGCCTGGCCCAGGCGGCGCTGAACAAGCCGGACTTGCTGGTGCTCGACCTCGGCCTGCCGGACATGGACGGCCAACAGGTGCTGCGCGAGTTTCGCGAATGGTCCACGGTGCCGGTGCTGGTGCTGTCGGTCCGCGCCAGCGAAGGGCAGAAAGTCGAAGCCCTGGACGGTGGCGCCAACGACTATGTGACCAAGCCGTTCGGCATCCAGGAATTTCTCGCCCGTGTCCGCGCGTTGTTGCGCCAGGCGCCGGCGGGTGAGGCTCAGGAGGCCGCGTTGCGCTTCGGTCCGCTCACCGTGGACCTGGCCTATCGCCGGGTATTGCTCGACGGCGCCGAAGTGGCGCTGACCCGCAAGGAGTACGCGGTGCTGGCGCAACTGGCGCGCCATCCGGGGCGGGTGATCACCCAGCAGCAACTGCTCAAGGACATTTGGGGCCCGACCCATACCGAGAACAGCCACTATCTGCGTATCGTGGTGGGGCACCTGCGGCAGAAGCTTGCGGATGATCCGACCCAACCGCGGTTTATCCTGACGGAGCCGGGGGTGGGGTATCGGTTGCTAAGCAGCTGAGTGCCGTTGCGGCTGGACTGGCCTCTTCGCCAAATATCAACCCTGCTCACTCTCATACCGATCCAACGTATCGCTGGCAATCTCCCGCCCCAGCGCGATCAATTCCGGCGCCTTGTAAAACTCGAAAAACCGACACACGCGCTTGGGCACATTGATCAGCACATCCGGCGGGTACCCGGCGATCTTGTACTGCGCCAGCGATGTTTGCATCACCTCGAAACTCTGGTTGATCAAGTCCAGCAGCGACGCCGGCCCAACGTTGTCGATGATGAACGAACCGGTGGCCGACTTCGGCGCGCCGGGTTTTTCCGGCGCGGCGGCGGGCTGCTGGGATTCGGGCTCGGCCGATTCCAGCCACGGATTGATTTCCGCCGCGTGGGCCTGCAGGGCTTCCTGCTCGAGTTTCATCAACTGTTCGGCTTGCTTGCGGCGAAACGGCAGGTGCGAACCCAGTGATTTGGCCAGGCTGTTGAAGCGGCTCTTGAACGCCGGCGGGCGCTGGATCACGGGCAAATGGTAGTGCTTCTGGTTGGTGGCGTTGAGGTTGACCGCGATGATCAGGTCGCAATGGCTCGACACCACCGGCACGATCGGCAGCGGGTTGAGCAGGCCGCCGTCCACCAGCATGCGGTTGCCCTGCATCACCGGGGTGAACAGGCTGGGGATCGCCGCCGAGGCGCGCATGGCCTGGTGCAGGCAGCCTTCCTGGAACCAGATTTCCTGCTGATTGGTCAGGTCGGTGGCGACGGCGGTGTAGGGGATGCGCAGGTCTTCGATATTGATCTCGCCGACGATCTTGCGGATCTGCCCGAACACTTTCTCGCCGCGAATGGCCCCCAGGCGAAAGCTCACGTCCACCAGGCGCAATACATCGAGGTAGTCCAGGCTTTCGATCCAGTTGCGATAGTCGTCCAGCTTGCCGGCGGCGTAGATCCCGCCCACCACCGCGCCCATGGAGCAGCCGGCGATACAGGCGATGTCATAGCCGCGCCGTTCGATTTCCTCGATCACGCCGATATGGGCGTAACCCCGGGCCCCGCCGGACCCCAACACCAAGGCAACACGTTTCTTCATAGTCCCTGTCCTACAGAAAACAGGTGCCCACAATGCACCCATTGAGGGGGCCGCTTCAATCGTCGCGGCTGCTTCACAATAGTTCTCCAGAATAGGGAGGGGGCTAGGGTATGCTTCGGCAATCAGCGCTTCACGTTACAGGCTGTCCTACAAGGCACTTTTTGTCGTAGGCACCGTCTACAGCGTACGACTGTTTTTCTTATTTTGAGGTGTCATCAATGAAAGCCTGGATGTGTGTGCCCGTGATTCTGTTGGCCTTGGCCGGTTGCGCCGGGAAAACCGCTTACCGCGACAGCTGCGGATCGCAATTGGACGCTGCCTGGAAAGAGTTGGACCTGGCCAAGGCCGAAGGTTTTGCTGGCACCGTCAGTTACTCCAAGGCCTTGTCGCTGTTGACGGGGGCCAAGACCCAGCAGCAATTCGAAGCGTTCGAGGGCTGCTCCAACAAGGCCGAAAAAGCGCGGTTCTATATTCGTGAGTCGCGCGCCGGTCGTTGATCGGTTAAACAGGGTTTTCATCGAAAAGGGAGGACAGGATGTCAGCGTTGGTTGATCAGTTAGTCGCTCAGGTCATTGGCCTGGAAGTAGGGTTGCTGAGCTGCCAGGCTCGCCTTGCCGCCGTCACCGATGATGAAGCCCTTCACGACCTGCGCACCACCGTGCGCCGCCTGCGCAGTCTGCTGCGCCCGTTGCGTGATCTGCCGGGTGTCGAGCAGCTTGAATTGGCGGCCGGCACGGTGGGTCGTTTGACCACGCCGCTGCGCGACCGCGAGGTGCTGGCGGCGTATTTGCTTGATCAGGGTTATCAGGCGGCCGCGCAGCGTCGCCTGCAGCTGCAACCTGACGCCTATCGCCAGGTGGCGCAAAGCCAGGAGCTGGCGCACCTGCTGCAGATTCTCGATGCATTCCCACGATTTATTCGTGCCGCCCAGCGTCAGAAATTGCTCAAGGGCCTGCGTTCGCGTATCAAAAAGCGCCTGGCCAAACAATGGCGCCAGCTGGGTGATGCGCTGAACGATCCGAGCCACGATCGCCACCGGCTGCGGCTGTTGATCAAGCGCGTTCGTTATGCGGCCGAGGCTTACCCCGAGTTGGACAAGCTGCCGCCCAAAGCCGTACCGCGTCTGAAAAAGGCCCAGGGCGCCCTGGGTGACTGGCACGACTGCTGGCAGTGGCTGGCCCAGGCTGAGCGGCAGCTCGACCTGCTTCCCTGCGTGCCGGTTTGGCATATCACCATGACAAGGGCCGAGGTGCAGGCTGATCGGGTGCTGGACAAACTGCGCGCCGATTGTTTCTGAATGGGGGTTCACCCGCTTCTGCAGGTCCGGTTTTTGGCGGGAACAGGCGCTGTACCTTAAAGGCGTGATGGTTAAGATGCGTCGATCGATTTTCCTGATATGAGGCTGCCATGCGCTTTAGTGATTTAATCGACGCAGTTCGTCGCAACCCACTGGATGTCACCCTCCCCGCCGAGTGGGGCCAGGGTCGCGCCAGCTTCGGCGGCCTGGTTGCCGCGCTGCTGTACGAAGCGATGATTGCCCAGGTGCCGGCCGGACGGCCGTTGCGCTCCCTGGCCGTCACCTTTGTGGGGCCCGTGGCGCCGGATGTGTCGGCCAGCTATCAGGTTGAAGTGTTGCGCGAAGGCAAGGCCGTCAGCCAATTGCTCGGTCGCGTGGTGCAGAACGGCGAAGTCGCAACCCTGGCGCAGGCCAGTTTCGGCGCTTCCCGCGTCTCGGAAATTGACGTGGCCAGCGAGCCGGCCCCGGTGTTCAAGCATTGGGAAGAAGGCGAGGACTTACCCTATATCAAGGGCGTCACCCCCGAGTTCATGCGGCACATGTCGATGCGCTGGACTGTGGGCGGTCTGCCGTTCAGCGGTCAGAAATCCCGCACCATGGGCGGCTGGATTCGTTTGCGTGGCGACGTGAAAGAGGAGCCCCTGACCGAAGCGCATATCCTCGCACTGGTCGACGCCTGGCCGCCGGCCTTGCTCCCGCACCTGAGCAAACCGGCGCCGGGCAGTTCACTCACCTGGACCATCGAGTTCATTCAACCCCTGCAGGACCTCACCACCCTCGACTGGTGCCAGTACCACGTCACCATCGAACATGCCCGCGACGGCTACGGCCACACCGCCGCCGCCTTTTGGAGCCCGAACGGCGCACTGATCGCCATCAGCCGCCAGACCGTGACCGTGTTCGCCTGACACCTTCAGCGACGCTGCAACCCCAGGCCTGCGAGGATCCCGACCACACCCACGGCAACACTGGCCAGGCTGGTGCTGAACACACCCGAAGCGATCAGCAAAAAGCCGGTGATAAACAGCGGCACAGCGATCAACTGCAGCGCCTGGTGAGTGGCGTGTTGCTGGTTTTGCGGGTAGTTGCGCCATTGCCAGGCGGGAAAATCAGGATGACGTTTGCCCATGATGGTAAATCCTCTGTCCGTTTAAACAACATGGGCAGAGTTTAGGTGGGGCAGGGTGGGGGCGGCGAATTGGGGTTGGCTATGGGGGTCATAGACGACATGATTAAACTGTCTTCAGGCCCAAATGACGCAGTCATGGTCGTCCATGTGTACCAGAAACGTGAGGTCGCCATCGGTCACCCAGAACGGATAACCTTGTTCAATAGCAAGCTGAGTCTGGATCATTCATGTATACGGATGGCCCGCCAAGAGAAGGATATTTAGTTCTAAATTCAATTAATGATCCTGTAGATTCCGCTCTTATGGAAAAGAAGTTTTCGTGCTTGTGTACTGACAGGTTAAGCGTATCCAATGTGGGTAAATTTTTTATGATGAGGTCGGTGATTCCGCCACAGCTAAGGCCTATTCGGCAAGTGTTGAATCCTTCTACAATCCATTTTTCAGGCGGTCTGTCTGGTACTTCAGGTATATCAAACTCCATGTTTATATGGGATCTGTTATTGTCTATGTTGAAGGAAAAAAGGGTTATTTTTCCTATCGGGATCGACGTAGAGAATACTTGATTAAAAAATACTTCTTTCGAAATTATTCCAGAATTTCATTTTCTTGCTCATAAAAATAGTGTTGTCCAGTTCGTTACAATATTTAATTTTTTACCCTTGAATAGTCCAGCAAGTTGGGCCTTAGCCAGCAACTCCATCCGCAATCCCTCGCACTGTGTGATCAGGCGAAGGACTTTGCAGAGGTTGGAAGATAAAAGAAGTCGGCCTTATTCGCGGGGATGGATTTGGGATTGTGGGTGGGCAATATTCATACGCCGGAAGAATATGCTGAGGTGGAGAGTGTGGTGCAGCGGGTGTATTTGTTGAGTCGGATGATTATGGAGCTTTCGAAGCGGTGAGTGGGGGGCTCATTCGGTGTTGAGTGAGCATGTTTTTGTTGCGGTAGCTTCTGCATCATAAGTAACTAGGCAGTTGAGTAAAGTTAGCATGAACTTCCTTTTGTTTAAGATTTCGTCTTCGAAGTATGTGTCAAATAGATAAAATACAGACTCAAAGTCATCTCCCTTTTCTAGGAAATATTGAAGTGTATCGATATGCCAGCGCCTTTCATCAGGCTTGTATCTCATGAGCTCTGGTTTTGTAAGGGTTTCAAATAAGCTTATAAGTTCTTGTTCGTTGTTCACGTTTTTTGAACAAATCAACTCTTCTCTTTTAGAGTCTCGTGAGTTTTCTATGCAGTAAGTGAATAGGAGACCTTTGATGATTTGTAAATCTGGTTTAAATTTCATTCGAGGTCACCATAGGCAGTGATAGGCTGTCCATTTTCATTTAAAAAGACTCTTGCATTTCTTGTTTTTCCGTATGTGTAATTTTCTTTTTTATAGCCTTCGCCAATAATTTTACCCATGTCCATTGGTCTTTTAGATACCGATAAATTTGTCTGCTTGAAGATGAGCTGTGCACGGTAGATAGCGTTTAACTGATCCCTGTGACTTAAAAAGTGAGTGGCTGCACTGGGCGGTCTAGGTTCTCCCGTATGGGGACCACCCAAAACGGATGCTCGACCTTAGCGCGAACCTAGGCCTTGGCCTTCTCGATTTTTCGGATCGCCTTGTACAAAACACTGCGTTTTCCGTGCTCTTTGTAAGTGCTGCGGCGAGCGGCAATCTGCCAAATGACCTTGCGCCCAGCGTGTTCTTCGCGCTTCTCGACCCCGGTGTAACCTGCGTCAGCGCAGACTACGATTTCCTCGCCGTGCAGCAGTTTGGCAACCTGCGTGACGTCTGCCACATTGGCCGCTGTGACCTCGACGCTGTGCACCAGGCCTGACTCGTCGTCGGCGCCGATATGAGCTTTGGCGCCGAAATAGTACTGGTTACCTTTCTTGGTTTGATGCATCTCAGGGTCGCGTTTGCCATCTTTGTTCTTGGTCGAACTGGGCTCATGAATCAGCGTGGCATCGACGATAGTGCCTTGACGCAACGACAAGCCACGGTCGCCCAGATAACCATTAATTACGCTGAGAATCCCGATCGCCAACTCGTGCTTTTCCTGCAGACGACGGAAGTTGAGAATGGTGGTTTCGTCTGAAATGCGCTCCAGGCTCAGGCCTGAAAACTGACGCAGGATGGTCGTCTCATACAGCGCTTCTTCCATCGCCGGATCGCTGTAGCCGAACCAGTTCTGCATCAGATGAACACGCAGCATCGCCATCAGTGGGTAGGCCGGACGGCCACCTTCGCCTTTTGGATAATAGGGCTCAATCAGGGCAATCAAAACCTTCCAGGGCACCGCCTGATTCATCTCGATCAGGAACAATTCCTTACGAGGCTCCTTGCGCTTGCCGGCGTATTCGGCGTCGGCGAAGGTCATCTGTTTCATCATCGAAAAGCTCGGCAACTGGTGTCCGGAGATTTTGCCAAATTAGGAAGTCTTTTTCAGAGTTTCCTTAGAAGTAGAAAAAAACTCCCGTTTCCTTATCTAGTGCTAATTCATTAATGCTGATTAGTTTTTCCAGGAGTTTAGGGTTTTCGGGTAAAGAATGCTTTTTTAGTATTTTAAGCATTTGTTCGAGCTCCTTGTGAGCGACGATATATTCATCTTCATAATCGTCAATGTTTTTTATAAGAGATGTGTTGATAATGTTGAATAGTCCCGATTTTTCCAGTTGCAGATATTCAGAGTTTGTAAGGAGTAAACGTTCCAACAGGGTTGATGGGCAGGCATCAACGTCTAGTAGAGACATCGCTTTTTTAGAAAGTGGGGTGCAAATTAATTTCACTGCTCTCTTCCTTTTTTAAAGTGTGTGACCTCATTGTACTCAGCTTGTGTCCTGCCCATTTGCTTTCCTGAAGGGGAGATTTTGTTGTTTGGTACTGTCCCCGCCAAACTCAGGTAGCGCCTCGAACCTGATAATGACGGATCGTAGATCCTAAAGTAGGCTCCATTCAAGTCTTCAACTACTTCAATACCACTTTCAGGGTTTTTGTATATCTTTTTGCCTTTGCTCGTAGTGGTTACTATTGAGTCGGAACCGGCGAATTTGATTACATTTTCGTTTAGATCCGCTGTTTGCCAGTTCGCAGAATATCGAGCTGCTCGCTGTGCGCCTCCTGTTTTTGGTAACTCGGTATCACCTTCATCAACTCGCACTGCCTTAATTGGATCATTAGCGTCTAGCTTTGGCTTACAGTCGTCTTTACCAGGACAAGTGTTCAGCCCCAGCGGATCCACCCACCCGGTAGGATTCGGCACGTACTGGTACGCATTGATCCCGCCCGCCAGCTTCACCGGGTCCGGCGTCAGATAGCGCCCAACATCCGGATTGTAGTAGCGATGACGGTTGTAGTGCAGGCCGCTTTCCTGATCGAAGTATTGACCCTGAAAGCGCAGCGGGTTATCGATTTTGCCGACGTCGAGGCGGCTGATCTGGCCGTAGGCGCGGTAGTGGGCGGACCAGACGATTTCGCCGTCTGCGGCGGTGAGTTCCTGTGGGGTGCCGAGGTGGTCGAGTTGGTAGTGGTAGGGTTTAGTGGCGCTGGGACCGAAGCCTTCCAGCAGGGCCAATGGCCGGAAGCTGTCGGGTTCGTAGAGGTAGCTGCGGTGGCGGTCGGCGTGGTGTTCGGCGATCAGTTTGTCGCCTTGCCAGAAAAACTCGGTCGTTATGCCGTCAACGGTTTTGCTGATGCGGCGGCCAAAGGGGTCGTAGCGATAGCGGGCGGTTTGGCCGTTGGGCTTTTTGACGGCGATCAGCCGGTGCTGGCAGTCGTAGCGATATTCGGTGACCAGTGCGTGACCTTTGCCACGACGTTTGCGGATCAGGTTGCCGAAGGCGTCGTGGTCGTAATGCCGGTCGCCCTGGATCAGCAGGCGATTGCCGGCGACGATATCCGGGCCGGGGCGGTCGTGCATCAGCAGGTTGCCGGCCGGGTTGTGGCCGAAGCGTTCCTGTAGATCCTGCGAGTGGTCGGCGCGGGTCAGGCGGTGGAGCGGGTCGTAGGCGTAGTGGTGTTCGCCTTTGCGCGTATCGAGAATGCGAGCGAGGTTGCCGGATTTGTCGTAATCGTATTGGCGGCGGTAGTGGCGGTTTTCCTGTTGCGTGATGGCGTGGGCGTGCAGGCGGTGTTGGTCGTCGTAGTGGTAGTGACTGAGTAGGTCGCCTTGCTGGCGCTGGCGTTCGCGGCCGTGACTGAACAAGTGGGACGTCAGCAGCGTGCCGTTCAGTTCGATGGTGCCGAGGTGGCCGCCTTTATCGTGGTTAAACGTGACGCGGTTGTTGTCCGGCAGGCGCAGGCGTTGCAGTTGTCCGCAGGCGTCATAGCCATAACGCAAGGTGCCCCAGCCTTGATGCTCGGCGGTCAGGCGGTTTTGTCGATCGTATTCGTAGGCCAGCGCCCAGTGACCGTCTTCGACGCTGAGGAGATTGCCCTGGCGGTCGTAGGCATAGTCAACAACGGCGCCGTCCGGCAGGGTTTTTCTGACAAGACGTCCGGCGTGGTCGCGCGCGTAGCGGGTAACCAACTGACTGCCATCGTCGCCGTATTCAGTCTTTTCCTGCAGATTGCCGTTGAGGTCATAAACGTAGGCAGTGCGCTGGCCATCAAAGCCGATTTCCTGCTGGATCAACCCGTTGGGGTGATAGGCAAGCCGGTAAGTCTCGCCCACCTCGTTTTCGATCTCGGTCAGCAATAGCCGCACGTTGTCATAGCGGTACTGGACCTGGGTGCCGTCGACATTGAGTCGCCGACTGATCAGGTGCAGCCCATCGGCATACTCGTAGCGGGTGACGTGGCCCAGTTCATCGCGTTCGGCGGTGATTTTTCCGTAGGCGTTGTAGCTGTATTCGCGACACGCACCGCCCGGCAGCACCAAACGGATCAACCGACCGATGTTGTCCCACTGGTATTGGGTCAGCGCCCCATGTTCATCCTCGCGGGCAACCTCCCGTCCCAGGTCGTCATAGCGATAGCGCCTGATCCCGCCATTGGGCAACTGCTCCTCAAGCAGTTGCCCGCGCGCATTCCACACCAGCCGCTGACAACTGTGATCGGGATACCACACCCCGATCAGTTGCCCGTGTTTATTGTAGCTGTAGTCAGTAATGTGGCCGTCAGGATCGGTCCTGCGCGTTACGTCACCTTGCTCGTTGCGCTCGTATTTCCAAACCGCCTCACCCCGGCGCACCACCCGTACGAACCCGTTGTCATGCTCGTAGGACGTCGGCTCATCGTCACCCGGAAACAGCGCCACCAAGCGCCCAGCCTCGTCATACTGATACGCCGTCACCGCGCCCAGCGGGTCCTGCTCAACCGTCAGCCGGCCTTTTTCATCGTAGGATTTGAAGTGCTGAGCGCCATCCGGATCAACCCGCTGCACCAGCCGCGCCCGCGGGTCGTGCACATACACTTCCTGGCTACCATCGGCGTTATGCACGGTGACGCGCCCGTCATCACCCCACACATAGCGCGTGTCCATCTGCGTAAAACTGGCCCAGTGCCGCACACAGCGCGCCGCCTTGCCAGCTCGCTCCCATTCCCAAAAGAAACTCGCGCCACCGGCCAGCCCACGCTCGAGAATCACGTGCTGCTCGTCGTACCGATAAACCTCGCATTCACCTACGGCATTGGTCGCTGACACCAGCCGGCCGGCGGCGTCGTAGGCGTAGGACACCACCGTCTGCTCAGTCACCCACTCGTAAGGCTCACGCCCCTTGGCGCGATGAACCTGGTAGTCCACCGCCGCAATGCGGCCCTGCGCATAGCGCAACCACAGCGAGCGCCCGGCGCCGTTATCCAGCCGTTCAATACGCCCCAGCACATCGCGGGAAATGCGCAGCCGGTTGTCATACGCATCGCTGATCGACACCAGCACGCCATCGCGAAAGTGGTAAAACCGCGACGCCTGGGCCAGCACCAGCTCATCCGGCAAGTCCCCCAAAAAGATCGCTGCTTCCGCCAGGCTGTTGGTGATCGCCGGTCGCGAAACGGTCGGCATGGGAAACGAGGTCGAGCGATTCTCATGGTCGGTCCACACCACCGAATCGCCGGACACCACCAGCCGCTGCGCCAGGGCATGACTCCAGCCAAACCCCAGCCCAACATCGATTCCCACCGCGCTGGTGCGATACACCCGCGTCCACTCAAACGGCAAAATCCCGTCCAGCGTGCCGTCGGTGAGGGTGAGCAATTCCTCGCCGGTGACCATCGACACCGGGCAGCCGTGGGTCACGGTTTTATCGGAAG
>NZ_JYLK01000016.1 GCF_001439805.1 Pseudomonas trivialis
TTATTTTCAGAAGCTTTCGAAGAATTCTTCAACAACTTCAACCACTTGCGCTTCCGATCTCTCGTTAGCGGGAGGCGAATTCTACAGCGTTACACGCTGCTGTCAACACCTCTTTTTATCCGCTTTCAACCGAGAAGATCGAAACGTTAATAGCGCCAAACAACACCGCACTATCAACTCCTTCTGGGCTTCGATGAACTGAAGCAACTCGCTGTCGAATCTTGCATAACTACTTGTTTACCAAGGAGTTTTCCGTTTCGACTGCGCCGGAAGTGGGGCGAATTATAGACGCCCAGGATTTGCCGTCAACCTCTTTTTTCATCTTTCTGTCATAAGCCCCCAAATGCAAAAGCCGGCCCCAAAGGGGCCGGCCTTCATCGCATGCTACAAACTAGGGAAAGCAAACTGCGACGCTTCATGACTGGCCCGCTGCGGCCAGCGCTGGGTGATCGCCTTGCGACGTGTGTAAAACCGTACCCCATCAGGCCCGTAGGCATGCAAGTCCCCAAACAATGAACGCTTCCAGCCACCAAAGCTGTGATAAGCCACCGGCACCGGCAGTGGAACGTTCACACCCACCATGCCCACTTCAATCTCGTCACAGAACAAGCGCGCCGCCTCACCGTCACGGGTAAAGATGCACGTACCGTTGCCATACTCATGATCGTTGATCAGTTGCATCGCCGCTTCCAGGCTGCTCACTCGCACTACGCACAGCACCGGCCCAAAGATCTCTTCTTTATAGATACGCATCTCAGCGGTCACGCGGTCAAACAGACTGCCGCCCAAAAAGAAGCCCTGCTCGTTCCCGGCAATGCTCAAGCCACGGCCATCGACCACCAACTCAGCACCCGACGCCACCCCGTCTTCTATATAGCCGCTGACCTTGTCCCGCGCCTGCCCCGTCACCAACGGGCCCATATCCAGGCCGCACGTAGTGCCCGCACCAATCTTCAACGCCTTGATCTGCGGCACCAGCTTGGCGATCAACGCATCCGCCACCTGGTCACCCACGCACACCGCCACCGAGATCGCCATGCACCGCTCACCGCACGAACCATAGGCAGCGCCCATCAGCGCATTGACGGCATTGTCCAGGTCCGCATCAGGCATCAGCACCGCATGGTTCTTCGCACCGCCCAGCGCCTGCACGCGTTTACCGCGCCGGGTCGCCTCGGCATAAATGTACTCGGCAATCGGCGTCGATCCCACAAAGCTCAGCGCCTTGACCTCCGGCGCTTCAATCAAGGCATCCACTGCCACTTTGTCGCCATGCACCACACTCAGCACACCCTTGGGCAAGCCGGCCTCCTGCAGCAATTGCGCGATCAACAGCGTAGAGCTCGGATCACGCTCCGACGGTTTGAGGATGAAGCAGTTGCCGCACACGATCGCCAGTGGATACATCCACAACGGCACCATCGCCGGGAAGTTGAACGGCGTAATACCGGCCACCACGCCCAGCGGCTGGAAATCCGACCAGGCATCAATATTCGGCCCCACGTTGCGGCTGTACTCGCCCTTGAGAATCTCCGGCGCCGAACACGCGTACTCCACGTTCTCGATCCCGCGCTTCAACTCACCGGCGGCGTCTTCCAGCGTCTTGCCATGCTCCTCGCTGATCAACTGCGCGATACGCGCCTCGTTCTGCTCCAGCAATTGCTTGAACCGAAACATCACCTGCGCCCGCTTGGCGGCCGGCGTATTGCGCCACGCCGGGAACGCAGCCTTGGCAGTGTCAATTGCACGCTGAATGGTTTCGCGGCTGGCCAACGGCACCTGGTGGATCACCTGGCCGGTGGAAGGGTTGTACACATCAGCCGTACGGCCGCTGTCGCTGACCCATTCACCGTTGATCAAATGCTGGATAACGCTCATGCAGGGCTCCTGAAAAGTAGTTCTATAAAGAAGGAGAAAATTAATCGATCGTGCGCAGCACTTCGCCAACCGCATCGAACAATCGATCCAGGTCCTGCGCCTTGCTGTTGAACATCGGCCCGAACTGCAGCGTATCGCCGCCAAAGCGCACATAGAAACCGGCCTTCCACAACGCAATGCCCGCCTCAAAGGGACGCACAATCGCATCACCATCACGCGGCGCAATCTGGATGGCACCGGCCAGGCCGTAGTTGCGGATGTCGACCACGTTCTTGCTGCCCTTCAAACCATGCAGCGCATTCTCGAAGTGCGGCGCGATGTCGGCCACGCTCTGCACCAGGTTTTCCGTCTGCAACAGGTCGAGTGCCGCCAGACCCGCCGCGCAGGCCACCGGGTGGGCCGAATAGGTGTAGCCATGGGGGAATTCCACCGCGTACTCCGGCGTCGCCTGGTTCATGAAGGTCTGATAGATCTCACTGCTGGCCACCACCGCGCCCATCGGGATCGCGCCGTTGGTGACTTGCTTGGCGATACACATCAGGTCCGGCGTCACGCCGAAACTGTCGGCGCCAAACATCGAGCCGGTACGGCCGAAGCCGGTGATCACTTCATCGAACACCAGCAGGATATTGTGCTGGTCGCAGATCTCGCGCAGACGCTTGAGGTACCCCTGTGGCGGCACCAGCACACCGGCTGAACCAGCCATTGGCTCGACAAACACGGCGGCGATATTCGAGGCGTCGTGCAGCTCGATCAACTTGAGCAACTCATCGGCCAACGCAATGCCGCCCTGCTCCGGCATCCCCCGGGAGAACGCATTGCTCGCCAGCAACGTATGAGGCAGATGGTCAACATCCATCATGGCCTGACCAAACATCTTACGGTTGCCATTAACCCCGCCCAGGCTGGTACCGGCAATATTCACACCGTGATAACCACGGGCGCGGCCGATCATCTTGGTCTTGGTCGCCTGGCCTTTCAGGCGCCAGTAGGCACGTACCATCTTCACCGCGGTATCGGCGCACTCGGAGCCCGAATCGGTGAAGAACACATGGTTCAGGTTGCCCGGGGTCAGCTCGGTAATCTTTTCCGCCAACTGGAAGGACAACGGATGACCGTATTGAAAGCCCGGCGAGTAGTCCAACGTGCCCAATTGTTTGGCCACCGCTTCCTGGATTTCCTTGCGCGTATGCCCGGCGCCGCAGGTCCACAGGCCCGACAACGAGTCATACACCTGGCGCCCCTTGTCATCCGTCAGCCAGTTACCGTGCGCAGCCACGATCAGGCGCGGGTCACGCTGGAAACTGCGATTGGCGGTATACGGCATCCAATGCGCATCCAGCTTCAACTGGCTGGCAAGGGACGTTGGGGCGTTTTCGGGCATGTTCATCAGCAAAACCTCGCAGGGCAAACGGCAGCGTCGGGATCGATAAAGCGTAGTTGCGAGTAAATTGCCACGACGATAAAGTCGATGAAACCCAACTTTTCTAACCTTCAGTCAGGCCATCACTAAACCATGAGCAGTCGCAGGCCAGATCCCCTCGCTCAAGTCAGCGACTTCGATATCCGCCTGCTGCGCATCTTTCGCAGCGTGGTCGAATGCGGCGGCTTTTCGGCAGCAGAGACCGTACTCGGCATTGGCCGCTCGGCCATCAGTCAGCAAATGGGCGACCTGGAGCAACGCCTCGGGCTCAGACTCTGCCAACGTGGGCGCGCCGGGTTCTCGCTGACCGAAGAAGGCCGCGAGGTCTACCAATCCGCCCTGCAACTGTTGAGCGCACTGGAAAGTTTCCGCACCGAGGTCAATGGACTGCACCAGCACCTGCGCGGCGAGTTGATCATCGGCCTCACCGACAACCTGGTCACCCTGCCCCACATGCGCATCACCCACGCCCTGGCGCAATTGAAGGAACGCGGCCCGGACGTGCAAATCCAGATCCGCATGATCGCTCCCAACGAGGTGGAACAAGGCGTACTCGACGGCCGCCTGCATGTCGGCGTCGTGCCCCAGGCCAGCGCGCTGTCCGGCCTTGAATACCAGCCGCTGTACAGCGAACGTTCACTGCTCTATTGCGCAGTCGGCCACCCACTGTTCTATGCCGACGACAAACAGCTGGACGATGCCCGCATCGACAGCCAGGACGCCATCGCGCCCACTTTCCGCCTGCCCGCCGAGATCCAGGCGCACTACCAGGCACTGCGCTGCACGGCCAGCGCCTCCGACCGTGAAGGCATGGCGTTCCTGATCCTCACCGGGCGCTATATCGGTTATTTGCCCGACCACTACGCCAGCCTGTGGGTGCAACAAGGCCGACTGCGCGCGCTGAAATCGGCTACGCGTTTTTACGATTTGAGCCTGGCATCGGTCACGCGCAAGGGCCGTCGCCCTCATTTGGTGCTGGAAAGCTTTCTCGAAAACCTCGCCGCAACCCGCTGACTCGGGCCTCAAGCAAAAAGCTGAGCAACTGGACAGTTTTTTGCAAGGACGCAACGACCTTGAACCGTCCGCCCTGAGTTGACCTGCCATGCCCCCAGAATCCTTGAGCCCCAGCGACCTGATCTACGGCCTCGACGACCGCCCGAAACCCGCACCGGCGATGCTCGCCGCCCTGCAACATGTACTGGCCGCCTTCGTCGGCATCATCACCCCGCCGCTGATCATCGGCTCCACCCTGGGCCTGACTGCCTACTTGCCCTACCTGATCAGCATGGCGCTGATGGTTTCCGGCGCAGGCACCTTTATCCAGGCGCGCAGGCCGTTTGGTATCGGAGCCGGCATGATCTGCCTGCAAGGCACCAGCTTCGCGTTTCTTGGCGCGGTACTGTCGGCCGGTTTTCTGGTGAAGCAACGCGGTGGCAGCCCGGAGGACATCATGGCGATGATCTTCGGCGTGTGTTTCTTCGGTGCCGCGGTGCAGATCGTGCTCAGCCGCTTCATCGGCCAACTGCGTCGGGTGATCACCCCGCTGGTGACCGGCATCGTGATCACGCTGATCGGCATCAGCCTGATCAAGGTCGGTATCACCGACCTCGGCGGCGGCTTCAATGCCCCCGACTTCGGCGCGCCCACCAACCTGGCGCTCGGCCTGTTCGTGGTGCTCACCATCATCCTGCTCAACCGCTCCGCTACGCCGTGGGTGCGCCTCTCGGCCATCATCATCGGCCTGGCCCTGGGCAGCCTGGCCGCCTGGTTCAGCGGCAAACTCGTGCCACAGGCGCTGCCGGACTTGCCCTGGGTCAGCGTGCCGACCCCGTTTCGCTTCGGGTTCACTTTCGACTGGAGCGCCTTCCTGCCAATCGCGCTGATTTATCTGATCAGCAGCATCGAAACCGTGGGCGACCTCACCGCCAACTGCATGATCGCCCGCCAACCCATCAGCGGCCCTTCCTATATAAGCCGACTCAAAGGCGGCGTACTGGGAGACGGCGTGAGCTGCATGATCGCCGCCACCTTCAGCGCATTTCCCAACACCACCTTTGCGCAAAACAACGGCGTGATCCAACTCACCGGTGTGGCCAGCCGTTACGTCGGCTTATACATAGGCGTGCTGCTGTTTTGCCTCGGATTGTTTCCGCTGATTGGCGCCGTGCTGCAGCAAATCCCCAAACCGGTGCTGGGTGGCGCGACCCTGGTGATGTTCGGCAGCGTGGCCGCCGCCGGCGTGCGCATCCTCGCCCAGGCCCCACTGGACCGGCGCAGCATGCTGATTATCGCCACCTCGTTCGGCGTTGGCCTGGGCATCGCCGCCCAGCCCAATCTGCTGCACTTGATGCCCACCCTGGTGCAGAACCTGTTCGACTCGGCCATCACCAGCGGCGGCTTGACCGCTATCGTGCTGTGTCTGCTGCTGCCCGAAGCCAAGGCGAGCCCGGTTGGCGCAAACCCGGCAACCGAAAGCGACACCCTGAAACCGCTTTGACGGTTTTATTGCATCAGGACTTGTCTGAGGCTTAAGGGTGGGTTATCTGTGCACACGTCGTCTTTATCGATCAGCACGGAAACCTCCATGAGCCTCGAAGTTCCTGCCCACAGCAACCACGCCGGTAAACCTGCCAGCCGCATTCGGCAAAAGAACGAACAAGCGATTCTGCGGGCTGCTGAAGATGAGTTCGCGCGCCATGGCTACAAGGGCACGAGCATGAACACCATCGCGGCCAGTGCCGGATTGCCCAAGGCCAACCTGCATTACTACTTCACCAACAAGCTGGGCCTGTATATCGCAGTGCTCAGCAATATCCTCGAACTGTGGGACAGCACCTTCAACGCGCTGACCGCCGAGGACGACCCCGCCGTGGCGCTCGCCCGCTACATCCGCACCAAGATGGAGTTCTCGCGACGCCAGCCACAGGCCTCGCGAATCTTCGCGATGGAGATCATCAGCGGCGGCGAATGCCTCACCGAATATTTCAGCCAGGACTACCGCGCCTGGTTCAGCGGCCGTGCGGCGGTGTTCCAGGCCTGGATCGACGCCGGCAAAATGGACCCGATCGACCCTGTGCACCTGATCTTCCTGCTGTGGGGCAGCACCCAGCACTACGCCGACTTCGCGACCCAGATCTGCCGCGTCACCGGTCGCACCCGGCTGACCAGGCAGGACATGGAAGAAGCCGGCACCAACCTGATCCACATCATTCTCAAAGGCTGTGGCATCAAGCCAGCCCAATAAACGAAGCGACTTATGCCTTACACGCTGACCGGCCTTTGCGAATTTCGCGAAGAAATACGCAAAAGCCGCTTTATTACCCTGGCCGCGCCGATCACCACTGCGCTGGACGCTCAGGCGTTTATCGAGCACCACAGTGACCTCAACGCCACCCACAACTGCTGGGCCTGGAAACTGGCCGATCAATACCGCAGCAACGACGATGGCGAACCCGGTGGCACCGCCGGGCGGCCCATTCTCGCAGCCATCGAGGCGCAAGGGTTCGATCAGGTGGTGGTGCTGGTGATCCGCTGGTACGGCGGTATTCAGCTGGGCACCGGCGGGCTGGCCCGCGCCTATGGCGGCGGCGCCAACAAGTGCCTGCAAACAGCCGAACGCATCGAGCTGATCAGCCGCGTAGCGTTGAGTTGCGCCTGCAGCTTCTCCGAACTGAACCTGCTCAAGCTGCGCGTGGCCGAACTGGATGGGCTGATCGTGGAAGAAAATTTCACCGCCAACGGTGTCGAGCTGCAACTGGCCCTGGGCGAAGTGCACATCGGCGCCCTGCAGACCCAACTGGCCGACCTGAGCCGTGGCCGTATCCTGCTGCAACGCTGAACCTGCTACTGTTGCCCACTGCACCCTGAACCGCTACTGCAAAGGAAGCTTTTCATGTCTACGCAAAAAACCGCACTGATCATCGGCGCCTCGCGCGGCCTGGGCCTTGGCCTGGTCAAGCAATTGCTGCAGGACGGCTGGGACGTCACCGCCACCGTGCGCGACCCGGGCAAGGCCGATGCCCTCAAGGCTGTCGGCCCGGTACAGATCGAAAAACTGGACATGGACGATCAGCAAGCCGTGATCGCCCTGAGCCAGCGTCTCAAGGACCGCACCTTCGACCTGCTGTTCGTCAACGCCGGCGTCAAGGGCCCGGACAACCAGGAACCAGGCCACGCCACCCTGGCGCAGGTCGGCCAGCTGTTTTTTACCAACGCCGTGGCGCCGATCAACCTGGCCCAGCGCTTTGTCGGGCAAATCCGCAAGGACAGTGGCGTGCTGGCGTTCATGAGTTCGGTGCTGGGCAGCGTGACCATCCCCGACGGTTCGGATATGGCGCTGTACAAAGCCAGCAAGGCCGCGCTCAACTCCATGACGAACAGTTTCGTCACTCAACTGGGCAGAAAAAAACTCACCGTGCTGTCGCTGCATCCGGGCTGGGTGAAGACCGACATGGGCGGCGAAAACGCCCATATCGATGTCGACACCAGCGTGCGCGGCCTGGTGGACCAGGTAAATGCCTACACCGGCAAAGGCGGTCATCACTTCGTGGACTACAAGGGCGACACCATCGCCTGGTAATCGTCCCGCCTGGAGCGAGCTTGCTCGCTCCAGCACCTCGCCCTCCCCGGCGACCCTGGATCAGCAGACAGGGCAACACTGAGCTGGCAAACCTGAACCCATCATTCAGAGGAGCCGGCCAATGCCTGCGACCCGTATCTGGTTAAAAAACCCCCTCGCGATATTTACCGCCAATGGCCTCGATGCCCGTGGCGGCCTGGTGCTGCAAGACGGTGTGATCAGCGAAGTACTGGCCCACGGCCAGGCGCCCGCACATCCCTGCACACAGGTGTTCGACGCCCGCGAGCACGTGATCCTGCCGGGCCTGATCAATACCCATCACCACTTCTACCAGACCCTCACCCGCGCCTGGGCACCGGTGGTCAACCAGCCGTTGTTCCCCTGGCTGAAAACCCTCTACCCGGTGTGGGCGCGGCTGACGCCGGAAAAACTCGCGCTGGCCTCCAGGGTCGCCCTCGCCGAACTGCTGCTCTGCGGCTGCACCACCGCCGCCGACCACCATTACCTGTTCCCCGACGGCCTGGAACACGCCATTGATGTGCAAGTGCAAAGCGTGCGCGAACTGGGCATGCGCGCCATGCTCACTCGCGGTTCCATGAGCCTGGGCGAAGCCGACGGCGGCCTGCCGCCGCAGCAGACCGTGCAACACGGCCAGGTGATTCTCGACGACAGCCAGCGCCTGATCCGCGACTACCACGAACGCGGCGACGGCGCGCAGATCCAGATTGCCCTGGCGCCCTGCTCACCGTTCTCCGTCACCCGCGAAATCATGCAAGCCAGCGCCGAGCTGGCCAATCAACTCGATGTACGCCTGCACACGCACCTGGCGGAAACCCTTGATGAAGAAGACTTCTGCCTGCAACGCTTCGGCCTGCGCACCGTGGATTATCTCGACAGCGTCGGCTGGCTTGGCCCGCGCACCTGGCTGGCCCATGGCATTCACTTCAACCCGGATGAAATCGCACGCCTGGGCGCGGCCGGCACCGGTATCTGCCATTGCCCCAGTTCGAACATGCGCCTGGCGTCCGGCATCTGCCCCACCCTCGACCTGCTCGCCGCCGGCGCGCCCATTGGCCTTGGCGTGGACGGCTCGGCGTCCAACGATGCGTCGAACATGATCCTCGAGACGCGCCAGGCGTTGTATCTCCAGCGCCTGCGCTACGGCGCCGAAAAAATCACCCCCGAAGGTGTGCTTGGCTGGGCGACCAAAGGCTCGGCGCAGTTATTGGGACGCACGGATATCGGCGAATTGGCCGTAGGCAAACAGGCAGACCTGGCGCTGTTCAAGCTCGATGAACTGCGCTTTTCCGGCAGCCATGACCCGATTTCGGCGTTGCTGCTGTGCGGCGCCGATCGGGCTGATCGGGTGATGGTGGGCGGCAAGTGGCGCGTCATCGACGGCCAGATTGAAGGCCTCGACCTCAAGGGCCTGATCGCCGATCACACCCAGGCCGCGCGGCAATTGATCGCCGGGACCTGAGCCAGACACTGTTCAAAATGTGGGAGGGAGCAAGCCCCCTCCCACATCCGTTATGTGGTGCTTAAAGTCCCAGCAGCGACAACATGATGAACGTCGCAAACAGCACAAAGTGCGTCATCCCTTCGATCGCATTGGTTTCGCCATCGTTGAGGTTGATCGCACTCACGATCAGCGTGATAAACACCATCACTGTCTGCACCGGGGTCATCGCCATCTGGAACGGCTGGCCGCTGTAGAGCGCCATGGCTTCCATCACCGGTACGGTCAGAATCACCGTCGACAACGAAGCACCCAGGGCAATGTTCACCACCGACTGCATGCGATTGGCCAGCGCCGCACGCAACGCGGTCAGGATCTCCGGCGCCGCCGAAATGGCCGCCACCACAATCGCCGTGATCACCGGCGGTGCGCCCGTGCCTTCCAGGCCCAGGTCGAGGGTCTTGGACATCACTTCGGCCAGCGCGCCAATCACGATCACGCCGAACACCAGGGTGCCGATGGAAAACGCCAGGCTCACCGGCGCCTCATGTTCGGCTTCCGGCAGTTTCTTGCGGCGTTTTTCCGGGTAGCTGTAGCTGAAGAAATAACTGTGCGGCCCGACCTGCATGCGCAGGAACAAGGTGTAGAGCACCACCATCGCGCCGATGGTGAACGCCGAGTAAATCTTCCAGTCGGCCTGGGGGATAAATTCCGGCACCACCATCGACACGCCCATGGCGGTCAGGATCATCACGCTGTAAGTGCGCGCAGAGTCATCGTTGTAGGACTGCTCACCGTGCTTGATGCCGCCCATCAGCGCGGCCAGGCCGAGGATGCCGTTGATATCCAGCATCACCGCCGAATAAATGGTGTCGCGCACCAAGGTGGGCGAAGGTTCGTTGCTCATCATGATGGCCAGGATCACCACTTCCACCAGCACGGCGGCCAGCGTCAGGATCATGGTGCCGTAGGGGTCGCCGACCTTCTCCGCCAATTGCTCGGCATGGTGGGCGACGCGCATCGAGGCCATCACGATAAAGCCGATCAACACCACGCCCGCCACCAGCGCCACGACCTGCCCGCTGTGCAGCATCCAGTGCTCCAGCGGGTAGGCGGCGATGGCGGCAATCAGCGCCAGCAGCATGAATTTTTCTTGCTTGAGTGAGGTAAGCATTGCGGGCCTTCTGGTAGGGCAAATCAGTCATTGATGGGGTACAGACTGCATCGCGCCGCTAACGTTTCGTTACACCTTAATTCAAGTCGCCCTTGCGCGAATAATAGGAATACTCTCCTGCCGGTCAGGTTTTGCCGATTATTTCTGCCATGGCCTGTAGAATGCCGCCATTGCACCTGATGAGAATTTGACTATGTACGATTGGCTCAACGCCCTGCCCAAGGCCGAATTGCACCTGCACCTGGAGGGCTCGCTGGAGCCTGAGCTGCTGTTCGCCCTGGCCGAACGCAACAAGATTGCGTTGCCGTGGAACGACGTCGAAGCCCTGCGCAAGGCCTACGCGTTCAACAACCTGCAGGAGTTTCTCGACCTGTATTACAAGGGCGCCGATGTGTTGCGCACCTCCCAGGATTTCTACGACCTGACCTGGGCCTACCTGCTGCGCTGCAAGGCCCAGAACGTGATTCACACCGAACCGTTCTTCGACCCGCAAACCCACACCGACCGTGGCATCCCCTTTGAAGTGGTGCTCAACGGCATCGCCGCCGCACTCAAGGATGGTGAGCAGCAACTGGGCATCAGCAGCGGCCTGATCCTCAGCTTCCTGCGCCACCTGAGCGAAGCCGAAGCCGAAAAAACCCTCGACCAGGCGTTGCCGTTCCGTGATGCATTCGTGGCCGTGGGCCTGGACAGTTCGGAAATGGGTCACCCGCCGAGCAAGTTCCAGCGTGTGTTCGACCGCGCCCGTGGCGAAGGCTTCCTCACCGTGGCCCACGCCGGCGAAGAAGGCCCGCCCGAGTACATCTGGGAAGCCATCGACCTGTTGAAAATCCAGCGCATCGACCATGGCGTGCGCGCCATCGAAGACGAGCGCCTGATGCAGCGCATCATCGACGAACAGATCCCGCTGACCGTGTGCCCGTTGTCCAACACCAAGCTCTGCGTGTTCGACGACATGGCCCAGCACAACATCCTCGACATGCTCGAGCGCGGCGTGAAAGTGACGGTGAACTCCGATGACCCGGCGTACTTCGGCGGTTATGTCACCGAGAACTTCCATGCGCTGTACACCAGCCTGGGCATGACCCAGGACCAGGCCAAACGCCTGGCGCAGAACAGCCTGGATGCGCGGTTGATCAAGCCATAACTTAATCACTAAAACCAAATGTGGAAGGGGGCTTGCCCCCTCCCACATTGCGGTTTGCAGTGTTCTTCAGGCTTCGGTGAGTTCTTCCAGGGTCTTGCCCTTCGTCTCCATTCCGAACACCCACACCACCAATGCCGCCACGGCAAAACACAGCGCGCCCAGGGCAAACACCCCGCCCTGCCCGGTAATCGGGAATACCAGCCCGGTCACCAACGGCCCGAGCAGGGAGCCGACCCGGCCGATGGCCGAGGCAAACCCGGAGCCTGTCGCACGCGCCGACGTGGGGTAAAGCTCCGGCGTATAGGTGTACAGCACCGCCCACATGCCAAACAGGAAGAACTGCATCAGCAGCCCCGAGGTGATCAGCAGGCCGACGTTGCCGCCAAACACCGCGCTTTGTCCGTAGAGAAACGCCATCACCCCACCGCCCAGCAGCGTCACCACGCACACCGGTTTGCGTCCCCAGCGCTCCACCAGCCAGGCCGCCATCAGAAAGCCGGGGATCCCGCCCAGGGAAATGATCACCGTGTAATACACCGACTGTGTCACCGCAAACCCCGACTGCTGCAGCAGCGCGCTCAGCCACGAGGTCAACCCGTAGAACCCGAGCAGCGCAAAGAACCACACGCTCCAGATCATCATCGTGCGCTGGCGGTACTGCGCCGACCACAGCTGGTGGAAGGCAGAGAAGAACGTGCCCGGCGCACTCTCTACCCGTGGCAATGCAATCGGTTCGGGCAAGTCCGCGCGGCCCAGCGAATCGCGCACCTTCTGCTCGATCCCCAGCAACACCTTGTCCGCCGCCGCATGCCGCCCGGCCTGCTCCAGCCAGCGCGGCGATTCCGGGATGAAGAAGCGGATCGCCAGAACGAACACCGCCGGCACCGCCAGCACCAGAAAGATGTCGCGCCAGCCAATCACCGGCAACAAAAAGTAAGACAACACCCCGGCGGCCACAAAGCCCAGCGGCCAGAAGCCGTCCATCAAAGCGATGTAACGCCCGCGCCGCTTGGCGGGAATCAGCTCCGACAGCATCGACTGGGCAATCGGAAACTCCATGCCCATGCCGATGCCCAACAGCACACGGAACAAGGTCAGCGCCTCCACCGTCTGCGCCGTGGAACACAGGTAGCTGGCCAGGCCCCACAGCACGATGCTCCACTGGAACACCGGCTTGCGGCCGAAGCGGTCCGCCAGCATGCCGGACAGGGACGCGCCCACCACCATGCCAAAAAAACTCGAGCTGGCGAGCAACCCGGCCTGGGCCGTGCTCAGGCCAAACTCGGTTTTGATCGAGCCCAACAGAAAGGTCATCATCGCGAGGTCCATGGAGTCGAAGAAAAACGCCAGGGCGATGATGATAAAGATGACGCGGTGATAACCGCTCAAAGGTAACCGTTCCAGCCGTTCCGCCGCGCTATAGCCTTGCCTGCCCATGCTGCACCCCCGTGTGAAATTCCCCTCGGCGAGTGTGCGGCATCGTTTTGGCGGGCTATTGCTGGATGCGACCTGACTGAAACCCTGAACGACGCCGACCGCCTCAGGCCTGGGCGGGTTCAGCCAGACGGGCGATTTCCAGCAGCCCCGTGGGGCTCACCAACAAGCCGCGAGACGCGTGCGTGGCGCGGATCCAGTTCGACTGCAAAAACAGTTGCATCAGCCCCGCCCCCAACGCGCCGCCCAGGTGCGGTTGCTGCTGACTCCAGTCGAAACAATCGCACACCAGCGGCGTGCTCAGCGCCTGGGTGAAAATCCCCAGGCCGGCCAGTTGCTGCGCGCCCTTGAACGTGACTTCGATGCGCTGCTCACAACGCTCAATCCACCCCGCCGCCATCATCCGTTGATACAACTGCGCCGCCAGTTCACCGCCCAGGTGGCCTTGGCACAAACGCGCGTGGCGCAACGACGCTGGCGCTGCCAACGCCACGGGTGCCACCTGGGGTGAACAACGCGCGGCACTGGCCATGGTGGTGCTGGCCAGGGCGTCGATGGCCAGGCTGACATCGGCGGCGGCAACGCGGAAGAGCCGTCGGCCACGCCGCACCTCGACCCGCAGCAAGCCGCTGCCGGTCAGTCGCGCCAGGTGCGCATTGGCCGAGGTCGACGACACGCCGGCCAGCGTGGCCAACTCCTCCGACGACCTGGCCGAACCGTCCATCAAAGCCCAGAGCATGGCGGTGCGTTTGGGCTCGGCCAGCAAGCTGGCGATACGGCTGATGCATGGTGCCTGTTCCATCTATCCACTCCCTGTTGACGCATTTTTCTGATGCGGTAACCGCCAGAGTACAGGCACACAAAGCGCCGGTTCCATGGGGTCTTACAGCGTGGATAGGGACATGAGCTGAGTGAAATTTCCGGCCTTGATGGAAGGTTTTACGTCGGACGCACTCATCCGGGCATTTGCGCCGTCAATGTCGCACAACGGGACACGAGCATTTCCCGCAGCAGGTTGATGGGCTTGCTCAATTGTGCACGGTGCGCGCACAGCAGATTGAGGGGCGTGCCCTCGCCGCGCAGCGCCGGCAGGATCAGGCGCAGGCGCCCGGCCAGCACGTCGGCGCTCACATCCAGCCAGGACTTGTAGGCAATGCCCATGCCCGCCACCGCCCAGCGCCGCACCACATCGGCGTCGTCACTGAAGCGATCGCCCGTAACCGTCAGGCCGACCTTACGCTTGCCGTCGTGAAAGCCCCATTGATCGTGCACGCGGGTGCCGAGCATATACAGCAGGCAATTGTGCTGGGCCAGTTGCTCCAGCTGCTGCGGCTCGCCATGCCGCGCGAGATAGCTGGGCGCGGCGCACAGCACGCGGATATTGTCCGGCGCAACAGGCAGCGCGACCAGGCTGGAGTCCTCGGGCTCGCCATAACGCAGGGCAATGTCCACCGGCTGGCGAAACAGGTCGGCAATGCGGTCGCCCAGCAGCAGACGGATATTCAGTTGCGGGTGCTCGCGCTGGAACTCATCCAGCCACGGCAACAGCAGGTTGCGCCCGAAATCCGAAGGCGCCGACAGTTGCAGCACACCGCTGACGTGGTCCTGACCGCTGGCCAGATGACGCCGTCCGTCCTCCAGCGCACCCAACGCGGTACGCGCGTAGTCCAGAAAACCCTCCCCCTCGGCCGTCAGGCGCAGGCTGCGGGTGGAACGCGCCAGCAAGCGCGCGCCCAGTTGCTGCTCAATGCGCTTGAGGGCGGCACTCGCCACTGCCGGCGACAGGTCCATCACCCGCGCCGCCGCCGACAGACTGCCCAGGTCCGCGGCACGCACAAACAGCTGTAAATCATCAAAGCGCAGCATAAAACCCGCCCATTATCAAAATATTATTGAAACAGACCTCTGTTTTAGCGGCTTTTATCCGCGCAGCAAATAGCCAATCATCTGGGCATCCCGTTCATCACGTATCTGGAGTCGACCATGTCCACCGCCTTTAACGTCATTGCCACGCTGATCGCCAAGCCCGGCCAACAGGACACCCTGGAAAAACGCCTGCGTGAGCTGTTGGAGCCCACCCGCCTTGAAGCCGGTTGCGAGCAATACGACCTGTACCAGGACCTGCAACACCCGCAGACCTTCTACATGCTCGAACGCTGGAGCGACGACGCCGCCCTGGCCGACCACGACCAGAGCGCACATATCCAGAGCTTTCGCGCCAAGGCCGCCGATGTGATCGAACATTTCGAACTCAAGCGCCTGACATTGCTCGCCTGATCACCGCACCTTCCCATCACCCTTTTGCGGAGCCCCCATGAAAGCCATCGCGTATTACGCTTCACTGCCGATCAACGATCCAAAATCCCTGCAGGACATCGAACTGCCCGAACCCGTCGCCGGCCCGCGTGACCTGCTGGTGGAAGTCAAAGCCATCTCGGTCAACCCGGTCGATACCAAGGTCCGCCAGAACGTCGCCCCGGAAAACGGCGCCGCCAAGGTGCTGGGCTGGGACGTGGCGGGCGTGGTCAAGGCGGTCGGCAGCGACGTGACGCTGTTCAAGCACGGTGACAAGGTGTTCTACGCCGGCTCCCTGGTGCGCCCGGGCGGCAACAGCGAGCTGCACACCGTCGACGAACGTATCGTCGGGCGCATGCCCAAAAGCCTGAGTTTCGCCGAGGCGGCCGCCCTGCCCCTGACCGCTATCACCGCTTGGGAACTGCTGTTCGAGCGCCTGCAGGTGCGTGAAGGTCAAACCGATGAAGGCCAGAGCCTGCTGATCGTCGGCGCCGCCGGGGGCGTGGGCTCGATCCTCACCCAACTGGCCAGCCGACTTACCGCACTGAAAGTGATCGGCACCGCCTCGCGCCCGGAAACCCAAGCCTGGGCCAAAGACCTCGGCGCGCACCTGGTGATCGACCATAGCCAACCGCTGAGCCAGGCCCTGCAACAGGCCGGCCACCCGCAGGTGACCCACGTCGCCAGCCTGACCCACACCGAGCATCACCTGGATCAACTGGTGGAAGCGCTGCAACCCCAGGGCAAACTGGCGCTGATCGACGACCCCAAGGCGCTGGACGTGAGCACGCTCAAGCGCAAGAGCCTGTCGCTGCACTGGGAGTTCATGTACACCCGCTCGATGTTCGAAACACCGGACATGATCGAGCAACACAACCTGCTCAACCGCGTCGCCGAACTGATCGACGACGGCACCCTGAAAACCACACTGGGCGAGCACTTCGGCGTGATCAACGCCGACAACCTGCGCCGTGCCCATGCCTTGCTCGAAAGCGGCAAAGCCAAGGGCAAGATCGTGCTCGAAGGGTTCTGATCGGTCAGACCTGCGCCTGCTCGGCCCGCGCCCGTTGCAGGCGCTGGGTCGACACGGCAATGGTCACCGCGAGTACACCGCACAGGCTGATGACCATCGCCATCGGCAGCGCGGTGCCATCGTGCAACATCCCCACCAACGACGCGGCCCCCGCCGCCACGCCGAACTGAATGCACCCCAGCAACGCCGAAGCACTGCCGGCCCGGGCGCCCTGCCCGGTCATGGCACAGGCCGAGGTGTTCGGCAAAATACAGCCCAGGCTGGCGATGCAGATAAACAGCGGCACCAGCAGCGGCCACAGCGCCTCGGTGCGCAACGCGGCGATGCCCAACAGCGTCAGCGCCGCCAACGCATACAACCATACGGTACGCGACAGCAGGAACGCCGGCCCACGTTTGGCCAGCAGCCGCGCATTCACCTGCGCCATCAGGATAAAGCCCGCCGCATTGGAGCCGAACAGCCAGCCGTAATGCTCGGGCGCCACGCCATAGAGCTTGATGAAGACGAACGGTGAACCGGCGATGTAGGCAAACATCCCGGCAATCGAAATGCCGCCGGTCAGGGCGTAACCGAGGTAGACGCGGTCCGAGAGCAACGCGGCGTAACGACGCAACGATCCGGACAACGGTTGGCGCGCCTGATGGGCCGGGAAGGTTTCCGGCAACCCCACCGCCACCGCGATGGCGGCCAGTGCGCTGAACAGCGACAACGCCAGAAAGATCGACTGCCAGCCCCACAAGCCGACCATGACCCCGCCCGCCAACGGCGCCAGGATCGGCGCCAGGCCGGTCACCAGCATCAGTTGCGAATACACCTTGGCCGAGCCTATGGCATCGCACTTGTCACTGACCACCGCGCGGGAAATCACCATGCCCGCGCACCCGCCCAGGGCCTGCACGAAGCGCGCGCCGATCAGCCACTCCAGGGATGGCGCATAGGCGCAGGCACAAGACGCGAGGGTAAACAGGATCACGCCGCTGAGCAGCGGCACGCGGCGCCCGAAGCGGTCGGCCAGCGGGCCGTAGATCAATTGACCAATGGCCAAGCCTGCGAAATACACCGCCAGGGTCAGCTGGATATGTTTTTCATCGGTGGCAAACGCCGTGGCCATGGCCGGAAAGCCTGGCAGGTAAAAATCGATCGACAACGGCGCGAAGGCGCTCAAGGCGCCCAGGATCAGGATTATGCGAAGGTTCATCAGACACCCAAGTGAGTCGGCAGCCCGATAGTCTAGCTGCGGGTGAGCCTCTTGGATAGAACGATAGCTCGCTAACTATTGAAGTTCAGACGCCTCTGTAGCCTTCTTCCCATCAAGTTCCAGCCACATCGGCCGGGCTGGTATTTGCACGCGCGGTCGGCCAAGCTGCACCTACCTTTGCATCTGAACCATGGAGCATTCGCCATGCGCTGGTCGTCTTTCGCCGTTGCCGGCCTGCTGAGCCTGTCTACCGCTGCGCCCCTGGCCAGTGCCGCACAGGATTACGCAGTGCTGATCATTTCCCGTGAACGCCTGGAAGTGCCGACCACTTGCGAAATCGGCCTCTACATCCAGGACCAACTGGCCGGCCGCCTGTTCCAGGAAGAGTCCACCTCATTCAACCTGCCGCCGGGCGACGTGTCGCTGCGCCTCAAGCTGCTGCCGGGCCAGACCCCGGGTTGCCTGCCGGGCCTGCTTGCGCCGCCCGCGCAGAACATCACGCTCAAGGCCGGCGACATACGCAAGTTGCGTATTGCCCAAGGGCCGGACGGCATGTACCTCAAGGCCGCAGAACTCGATTACTGACACATCCACCTTGACCTTCCCCACAGGTCAAGGTTGATGCTGGGGCAACTTCCCCTGGAGGACTGCCCCATGAACCGATCCACCCCCTTTGACCTGCCCATCAGCGGCATGAGTTGCGCCAGCTGTGCCGGCCGGGTCGAACGCGCGCTGGGCCAGGTGCCGGGTGTGCACAGCGTCAGCGTCAACCTGGCCAGCGAGCGCGCCCATGTCAGAGTGCTCGGCCCCATGGACCCTGGCGTATTGATCGCCGCCGTCGAAAAGGCCGGCTACACCGCCGTCCTGCCCCAAACTCACCTCGACACCCAGGCCGACCAGGCCCGGCACCTGCACCGCGAGCGCTGGGCGTTGCTGCTGGCGATTGCGCTGGCGCTGCCCCTGGTGCTGCCGATGCTGGTGCAACCCTTCGGTCTGCACTGGATGCTCCCGGCCTGGGCGCAGTTCGCCCTGGCCACGCCGGTACAGTTCATCCTCGGTGCGCGCTTTTACAGCGCCGCGTGGAAGGCCGTGCGGGCCGGCAGCGGCAACATGGACCTGCTGGTGGCCATTGGCACCAGCGCCGCGTACGGCCTGAGCGTCCATCAATGGCTGAGCGCCGCCGCGCCGCACTTGTATTTCGAAGCCTCTGCGGTGGTGATCGCCCTGGTGCTGCTCGGCAAACACCTGGAAAGCCGCGCCAGGCGCCAGACTGCCAGCGCCATCCGTGCCCTGGAGGCCCTGCGCCCGGAGCGGGCGGTGCGCGTGCGGGACGGACGTGAAGAAAGCGTCGCCATCCACCAGCTCAAGCGCCACGACCTGGTCATGGTCAAGCCCGGCGAGCGCTTCCCGGTGGACGGTGAAGTGGTGGACGGCCACAGCCACGCCGACGAAGCGCTGATCAGCGGCGAAAGCCTGCCGGTGCCCAAACAGCCGGGCGACCCGGTTACCGGCGGCGCCATCAATGGCGAAGGCCGCCTGCTGGTGCGCACCCTGGCCCTTGGCGCAGAAAGCGTGCTGGCGCGGATCATTCGCCTGGTGGAAGACGCCCAGGCGGCGAAGGCGCCCATCCAGAAACAGGTGGATAAAGTCAGCCAGGTGTTCGTCCCGGCGGTGCTGGCGCTGGCGTTGATCACCCTGGTGGGCTGGTGGCTGTACGGCGCGCCGCTGGAAACCGCGATCATCAATGCGGTCGCCGTGCTGGTGATCGCCTGCCCCTGCGCCCTGGGGTTGGCCACGCCCACCGCGATCATGGCCGGCACCGGCGTCGCCGCGCGTCACGGCATTCTGATCAAGGATGCCCAAGCGCTGGAGCGCGCCCATGCCGTAAGCACCGTGGTGTTCGACAAGACCGGTACCCTCACCAGCGGCGCGCCAACCATTGCGCACCTGGTGGCGGTGGAGGGCAACGCGTCACAGCTGCTGCAACAGGCCGGCGCGTTGCAACGTGGCAGCCAGCACCCGTTGGCCAGGGCGGTACTGGATGCCTGCAACGAACAGGGTCTGCCCGTCGCCGACGCGAGTGCCAGCCAATCCCTCACCGGGCGCGGCATGACCGGCACCGTCGACGGTCGGCAACTGGCGCTGGGCAACACGCGCATGCTGCAAGAACACGGCTTGAGCACAGGCGAACTGGCAACCCGCGCCAGCGCCTGGGAAGCCGAAGGTCGTACCCTGTCCTGGCTGATCGAACAAGGCGCGCAACCGCGCGTGCTCGGGCTGTTCGCCTTCGGCGATACGCTCAAGCCCGGCGCGCTGGCGGCGGTGCAAGCGCTCAAGGCGCAACACATCAGCAGCCACTTGCTCACCGGCGACAATCGCGGCAGCGCGCAGGCCGTGGCCCAGGCGCTGGGTATTGAGGAGGTGTACGCGCAGGTGCTGCCCGCCGAGAAAGCCGCGATTATCGCGCAGCTGAAAAAAACCGGGGTGGTGGCGATGATCGGCGACGGCATCAACGACGCCCCGGCCCTGGCCGCTGCCGATATCGGCATTGCCATGGGCGGCGGCACCGATGTGGCCATGCACGCTGCCGGTATCACCCTGATGCGCGGCGACCCGCGCCTGGTGCCGGCGGCGCTGCAGATCTGCCGCAAAACCTGTGCAAAAATCCGCCAGAACCTGTTCTGGGCCTTTGTGTTTAACGTGATTGGTATTCCGCTGGCGGCATTCGGCCTGCTCAACCCGGTGATTGCCGGCGCGGCGATGGCCTTGTCCAGCGTCAGCGTAGTGAGCAATGCGCTACTGTTGAACACCTGGAAACCGCAGCACCTGGAGGACAAACACCCATGAACATCGGCCAAGCTGCTCGCCACAGTGGCCTGAGCGCAAAGATGATTCGCTACTACGAATCCATCGGCCTGCTCGAAGCCGCCCAGCGCACCGACAGTGGCTACCGCGTATACGGCGCGCAGGACCTGCACACCCTGGCGTTCATCAAACGCTCGCGGGACCTTGGGTTTTCATTGGAAGAGGTCGGCAAGTTGCTGACCCTGTGGCAGGACCGGCAACGCGCCAGCGCCGATGTAAAGGCACTGGCGCGTCAGCATATCGAGGCGTTGAACCAGAAGATTCTGGAGCTTGGGCAACTGCGCGACACCCTGCAGGACCTGATGGATCACTGCCAAGGCGACCACCGGCCGGACTGCCCGATCCTCAAGGAGTTGGCGTCCGGAAGCTGTTGCGCCTGAAGATCTTAATGACACACCACGAACCAATGTGGGAGGGGGCTTGCTCCCTCCCACATTTTTAATCTTCATTTATCTGAAGATCACTGCATCCACGGCGGCGGCGGTGGCTCGTCGGATCCCTTGCTCGGTGGCGCATCATCCGCCGCCCGAATCGCCTGCTTGCGCGCTTCATCCAGCCGCGCCGCTTCGATTTCGCGGATCACACCGCCCACGTCCGCCAGCTCTTCCGGCTCGTCGAACTCACCGGTCAACACGCTGGCCGGGTGCAGGGTGCCGGCTTCGTACAACGCCCACATTTCCTTGGCGTATTTGGTCGCCTTCAACTCCGGGGCAAAACGCCCGAAGTAGGACGCCATGTTGCCCACATCGCGCTCGAGCATGCTGAACGCGTGGTTGTTGCCCGCCGCATCCACCGCCTGAGGCAGGTCGATGATCACCGGGCCCGTAGGCGTGAGCAGTACGTTGAACTCGGACAGGTCACCGTGCACCAGGCCGGTACACAGCATCAGCACGATCTGGGAGATCAGGAAGGCGTGGTATTCGCGCGCCTGATCCGGGTCCAGGGTCACGTCGTTCAGACGCGGCGCTGCATCACCGTATTCATCGGCCACCAGTTCCATCAACAGCACGCCTTCGAGAAAGTCGTACGGCTTGGGCACGCGAACGCCCGCACCGGCCAGGCGGAACAATGCCGCCACTTCCGCGTTCTGCCAGGCGTCTTCGGTTTCTTTCTTGCCGAACTTGGAGCCCTTGGCCATGGCCCGGGCCTGGCGGCTGTTGCGGACCTTGCGGCCCTCCTGGTATTCGGACGCCTGACGAAAACTTCGTTTATTCGCCTCCTTGTAAACCTTGGCGCAACGCAATTCGTTGCCGCAGCGCACCACATAAACAGCTGCTTCTTTACCACTCATCAGAGGGCGCAGCACTTCGTCGACCAGACCGTCTTCGATCAGGGGTTCAATGCGTTTAGGAGTCTTCATCAGCTTTTATTGTGGGTCCTTTATTACCAAATACGCGTATGGCACTCGTTATACGGCAATCGGCGCGCCGGTGGGAGAGGCGACCGACCTTTGACCACCCAAGAATGCATCCTGTGTGCCAATTTCACTGCCCATCAACGTTCAATGATGGCAGTCACCCCCTGACCGCCGGCGGCACAAATCGAAATCAGTCCGCGCCCCTTGCCCGCTGCGTCGAGCAACTTGGCCAGGCTGGCGACGATCCGCCCACCGGTCGCCGCAAACGGGTGCCCGGCGGCCAGGGAGCTGCCCTTGACGTTCAGCCGGCTGCGGTCGATAGCCCCCAGCGGCGCGTCCAGCCCCAGGTGCGTCCGGCAATAGTCGGCGTCTTCCCAGGCCTTGAGCGTGCACAGCACCTGGGCGGCGAACGCTTCGTGGATTTCGTAGTAATCAAAGTCCTGCAGCGTCAGACCATTCCTCGCCAACAGGCGCGGCACCGCGTACACCGGCGCCATCAACAGGCCCTCGGCGCCGTTGACGAAATCCACTGCCGCCGCTTCGCCGTCGCGCAGGTACGCCAGAATCGGCAAGCCGCGCTCACGGGCCCAGGCTTCGCTGCCCAGCAACACCAGGGATGCACCATCGGTGAGCGGTGTGGAGTTGCCGGCGGTGAGCGTGCCTTTTTCACTGCGCTCGAAGGCAGGCTTGAGCGCGGCGAGTTTTTCCAGGGTCAGGTCGGGGCGCAGGTTGTTGTCACGGGTGAGCCCCATAAACGGTGTGAGCAAATCGTTGTGCCAGCCTTCGGCATAAGCAGCGGCCATTTTCCGGTGACTCTCAAGGGCCAGCTGGTCCTGCTCGGCGCGGGGGATCTGCCAAGTCTGCGCCATCAATTCACAGTGCTGGCCCATCGACATCTTGGTGCGCGGTTCACCATTGCGCGGCAGCTCGGGCTTGAGGTGCTGCGGGCGAAGTTGTAACAGGACTTTTAATTTATCCGCCAGAGACCTGGCGCGATTGGCCTGCAGCAGGATCTTGCGCAGCCCTTCATTCACGCCAATCGGCGCGTCCGAGGTGGTGTCGACGCCGCCGGCAATACCGCACTCGATCTGGCCCAGAGCGATCTTGTTGGCCACCAGCAACGCCGCCTCCAGCCCCGTGCCGCAGGCCTGCTGGATATCATAGGCCGGCGTCTGCGGCGACAGCCGCGAGCCCAGGACGCACTCGCGGGTGAGGTTGAAGTCGCGCGAATGCTTGAGCACAGCGCCGGCAACCACTTCGCCAATGCGCTGGCCGTGCAGGTCGTAGCGTTCAATCAAGCCTTCCAGCGCAGCGGTCAGCATCGCCTGGTTGCTCGCCGTGGCGTAAGGGCCATTGGAGCGGGCAAACGGAATGCGGTTACCGCCAATGATCGCCACACGGCGCAATTGAGTCATAAGAAGCTCCCTCTGTCGGTTGCGGGCTGGATCACTGAGCCTAGTCGAACGACTGCTACCCTGGAAGGGTCAACCGTTTGAACCCCAGCCCTCGGAGAGCGTTCCATGTCTGACCGTTATATCGACTTCGCCAACTCAAGCCTCGGCCATCGCCTGGTCGCCGCCATTGGCCTGCCGTCACCGGTGCGGCTGGAACGCTGGCAAGCCGGGCGCCTGCGTCCGGTGGAGGGAGCGCTGTTGCTGAGCGGCGGCGCGCTGGCCGACAAGGTGCAGGCCTTTGCCCACAAATTTACCGACGCCACTTACCGCTATGGCACCGAGGCCTCGACCTGGATTCCCGGCCACGGTCCCACACTCAAGGCGGTGGTGTTCGACGCCAGCGGCTTGCAGCACACCGATCAGCTCAAGCAACTGCGCGAGTTCTTCCAGCCGCTGCTCAAGAACCTCGACTACAGCGCCCACCTGGTGATCCTCGGTCGCGCGCCGGAATGCCTCGGCGATCCGTTTGCCGCCAGCGCCCAGCGCGCCCTCGAAGGGTTCAGCCGTTCCCTGGCCAAGGAGCTGCGCAGCGGCGGTGTGCTGCAGTTGCTGTATGTCGGCGAGGGGGCTGAAGACCAGTTGGAAGGTGCGCTGAGGTTTTTCCTCTCGCCCAAAAGCGCCTACATTTCGGGCCAGGTGCTGCGCCTGCAAGCCTGCGCAACGCCAGTGGAGGACTGGACGCGGCCACTGGCCGGGCGCAAGGCGCTGGTCACCGGCGCCGCACGCGGGATTGGCGCCTCCATCGCCGAAACCCTGGCCCGCGATGGCGCCGAGGTGATCCTGCTGGACGTGCCCCAGGCCAAGGCCGACCTCGACGCCCTGGCCGCGCGCCTCAGCGCGCGCACCATCACCCTGGATATCTGCGCCGAAGACGCCGCCGCCCAGTTGATCGAACACCTGCCCGACGGCCTCGACATCCTGCTGCACAACGCCGGCATCACACGCGACAAGACCCTGGCCAACATGACCCCGGAATACTGGGACGCCGTGCTGGCAGTCAATCTCAATGCGCCGCAGGTGCTGACCAAGGCCCTGCTCGACAGCGGCACCCTGCACGACAACGCGCGCGTGGTGCTGCTGGCCTCCATCAGCGGCATCGCCGGCAACCGCGGGCAGACCAACTACGCCGCAAGCAAGGCTGGCCTGATCGGCCTGGCCCAAGCCTGGGCACCGCTGTTGCAGCAACGAGGCATCAGCATCAATGCCGTGGCGCCGGGGTTTATCGAAACCCAGATGACCGCACATATTCCGTTCGGCCTGCGTGAGGCCGGGCGACGCATGAGTTCACTGGGCCAAGGCGGCCTGCCCCAGGATGTCGCCGAAGCCGTGGCATGGCTCGGCCAGCCGGGGTCCGGCGCGGTCACCGGCCAGGCCCTGCGGGTCTGTGGGCAAAGTCTTCTGGGAGCGTAAGCATGGATTGGCAAACACTGGACAGCCCGCCGCTTCTACCGCCGCTGTATTGGCGCGCGGCGCTCAAGCGCAAGATCAGCGGCAGCACGCTGCCCGACAAGGGCCTGCGCTGCCGGGTCAGCCTTGACCCTCGGCACGTGGCAGCGTATCGCAAGGTCTGCGGTTTTGCCGACGGGCCGATATTGCCGGCGACTTACCCGCATATCCTCGCGTTCGGCCTGCAAATGCAACTGCTCACCGACCGACAGTTCCCGTTTCCCTTGCTGGGGCTGATCCACCTGAGTAATCGCATTCGCCTGCATCGGCCCTTGGGCGGTGTCAGCGAGCTGACCCTGGCGGTGCATGCCGAAAACCTCCAGCCCCACGCCAAGGGTGCGACTTTCGATCTGGTGACCACCGCCCACGATGCCCTCGGCCTGCTGTGGCAAGCCGAGAGCCGCATGCTGTGCCGAGGCGTCAAGCTCGACGGTGACGCGCCGGATAACACGCGGCCTGCGCCCGTGGACGTCAGCGAACTGACCCACTGGAAAGCTCCGGCCGACATCGGCCGACGCTATGCGCGGGTGTCCGGTGACTACAACCCGATCCACCTGAGCGCGCTCACCGCCAAACTGTTCGGCTTCCCCCTGGCTATCGCCCATGGCTTGTGGAACAAGGCGCGCCTGCTTGCTGCGCTGGGTGAGCACTTGCCTGCGGCGAATGTGGAGATTGACGTGGAGTTCAGGAAGCCGGTGCGCCTGCCCGGCGAAGTGACGCTATCTGCCAGCGCAGCGGGGGCCAGCGGTGAATTGCAGCTCAAAGGTGCGGGAGATATCGAACACATGGTCGGCACCTGGCGACCTATTGCTTGAATGTGGAAGGCTCCGCCAAGTCTTCGACTTAGCGCTGTCGCGCAGCAAACTGGGGCTCTGTGGCGAGCGGGCTTGCCCCGCGTTGGGGCGCGAAGCGCCCCCAATCAAAGAACACGCGGTGTACCTCACACTACGCAGAACAGGGTTTGGGGTCTGCTGCGCAGCCCAACGCGGGGCAAGCCCGCTCGCCACAGGAATGTGGCTGCCTGAAACTTCAGGTTTTAAAATCAATACGTTATTTTGTGTTTGATAAGAGGGGGCTTGCTCCCTCCCACATGAACCCCATTCACATGCTGGAGCTGGGGTGTGTTTAACGGGGCGGGTAGCTTGAGAGGATTCGCGCCACCGTGGTGCGTATGGCTTTGTCGCGGTCCTGCGGATTGGGCGAGCTGGCCATCAGTTGCTCGTCGCTGCCGCGCCACACCAGCTTGCCGTCCTTGCCGTCGAGCAGGTCAATCTGCAGGGTCGCCACCTTGTAGGTGAGGTTGCGCGTTTCGTTGTACATCGGCGCGCCCCAGTAGCCGTTCCACGGGTTGCCCCACGGGCCGCCGTAGTTGGTGGTGACTTGTTGCTGGCGATCTTCGACGATCAGGTAGGCCTGCACACGCAGGTCGGCCCGCGCGCCTGGCGCGGCAGCACGCAGGCCGCGCTGGTCCAGTTGCTCGCCCACGGCCTGGCGAATGCGCTGTTCGGTGAGGTCGCTCTTGATGCGCGGATCATCCGGGCTGTATTGCAGGGCCGGGTCTTTCCAGGCCCAACTGCGGTAGGCGCCGAAGTCTCGGCTGGCATCAAAGTCGTGGTTGACCTGGCCAGTCTGGCAACCGCCCAGCAGCAGGACAACGGCAAGCGCAGCGATACGTCGAAACATGGTGATTCTCCCGAATCAATAGCGTTAATGCGGAGGATACGCCGTCAGCGCCTTTTGCACCGCCTGGCGCAATGCATCGGCGCGTTCGCCCAGGCTGCCCGAGCTGCCGGTTTCCGCGCTGGCACTCCACACGGGCTGGCCGCTGCGCGCGTCGAACAGGTCGACCCGCACCACAACCACCTGCACTTCATAGGTGCGCACCAACGGCGCCGAGTTGTACATCCCGTAGCCGTTGCCATAGCGGTTGTAGCCGCTGTAACCGCTACCGTAGCCGCCGCCGTAACCATAGTCATCGCGCACCTGCCGCAGGCGCTTTTCCGTGTGCACGTCGGCGCTGACCAACAGGTCCGGCGCGCGGTTGTCGTGCAGCGGGCGCAGGCCACGCTGATCCAGCGCACCGCTGACCGCCTCGGCAATCTGCGCCGAATCCGCCCAGGCACTGCCCGCCGGGAGCTGGCCGTTGCGCCAGGCCCAATTGCGGTAGGCGCCGTAATCGCGCACCGGCGCCGGATACGCGCTGGCATCGAACACATTGGCCGCCTGTGCAGGTGCCGGCGGCATCGGCGCCGAACTGGCCACGTAAGGGTTGGGGCTGGAACAGGCGCCCAACCCCAGGGATAACAGGATCAAACCGAGACGACGCATGTTGACCTCCGCACACTGGCGTGCTTAAACCGGACGGCACATCCAGTGCAAATAGCGCCCAAGTCCGGCAAAGGCTGGGTGACGACGATGAGCGAGCTCCATCTCGACTAGGTCCTGCAACTGCGCGCGGGCCTGGAATTCCACCGGCATGTAGTCGTGAAACACTCTGACACCGCTTT
Source organism: Pseudomonas trivialis (assembly GCF_001439805.1). Taxonomy (GTDB): domain Bacteria; phylum Pseudomonadota; class Gammaproteobacteria; order Pseudomonadales; family Pseudomonadaceae; genus Aquipseudomonas; species Aquipseudomonas trivialis. The sequence continues at coordinate 27,250 of NZ_JYLK01000016.1, forward strand.
GGCTTTCGACCTGCCACGCGCCGGCGAGTTGCGCCGCCAGTTCCCGTGGATCGAGGGGTTGCTGGGGCGTGAGGCTCTGCTTCTCGCCGGCCATGTCATTGTTACGCATCTTGCGAAAGTGGCCCTTGAGCAGGTTGCGGTAGATCAGCGCATCGCGATTGTAGAACGCCAGCGACAGCCAGCCACCCGGCACGGTCAGTTGGTGCAGCACTGGCAGGATTGCGTGAGGCTCGGCCAGCCACTCCAGCACGGCGTGGCACAGCACCAGGTCGTAGGGCTCGGTGAGCTGGCCGGGCAGATCCTGCCAGGGCGCATGGATGAAGGTTGCGCTCTGCCCGGCCTCGGCGAAACGCTGGCGCGCGCCGTCGAGCATTGGCGCGGCGGGCTCGGCCAGCGTCACCGTGTGGCCGCGTTCGGCCAGCCACAGCGACATGTGGCCCAGCCCCGCGCCGATGTCCAGCACCCGCAATGGGCGCTGCGGCAGGGCCTCGGCGAGGTCGGCCTGGAGTACCGCCAGGCGGATGGCGCCCTTGGCACCGCCGTAGATCTTCTCGGCGAAACGCGTGGCCAACTGGTCGAAGTGGCGGTCACTCATGGGCAAACCGCCGTTCGCTGTCGGCCAGCTTGGCGCGCACCACCGCGTCCATGTCCAGGCCCAGTTCGCTGCACAGCAGCAGCAGGTACAACACGATATCGCCGACTTCCTGCCCGGCGTGGGCGAGTTTTTCCGGCGGTAGCTGGCGCGACTGGTCTTCGCTGAGCCATTGGAAGATTTCCACCAGCTCGGCCATCTCCACACTGGCGGCCATGGCCAGGTTTTTCGGGCTGTGGAACTGCTTCCAGTCGTTGGTATCGCGGATGCGGTGCAGGCGTTCGGTGAGGTGTTCGAGGTTCATGCTGGGCTCCTGAAGGGGTATAGCTTCGGGGGGATGAGCTTTGAAGGCAAGTGAATAGCCTGCGCTGGCCTTCAGGACGCCATCGGGAGCAAGCCCCCTCCCACATTTGAAGGCATTCACACCTAACAATGTGGGAGGGGGCTTGCTCCCGATGAGGCCTTAATCAACAACGCTGAACTCAAGCCTGGCCGTCTGCCCGGCCTCATCCAGCACACTCAGTTGATAACGCCCGAGCCGATCAAAGCCGGCATTGATGCTGTCCTGATTGGCACTGTCCCCCAGCGGCGCACCGTTGAGGAACCACCAGCGCCGACCACTGCCCCCCAGCGCCGATAGCTTCAGGCGCAGCGTCTGCTGACTGGCGGCCGGCAGGCGCAACTGGTCACCTTCGCGCACGCCGACAATCGACAACGGCGACGCCGCCGCCAGTGCCGGCGGCGGGCAATCCGGGTCCGCCGCCGGAATGCGTGCTTCACGGCGCTCCACCTTCGGCAGCCACGGTTCCAGCGGCGCGGGCCACAGGGCAATATCTCGCGCAACCGCGCCGGGGCAATGGGCGTCGACGCGCAAGCCCTTGGCGTTGACCCACACGGTTTCCTTGAGGCCCACGCTCAGCGGCTGGTCCAACGCCTGCAGGGTCGGCGGTGTGGTGTTGTCCAGCGTCCAGGCAAAGCGCTGGCGCCGACAATTGGGGTCGCTGCGGCTCATGGGCTGGCCCAGCGGCCAGCAGATCGCCGCGACCCCGACATTGGCCGGCACCGGTTTGACCGGCGCGCTGATGCCGCGCTGGCTGTCGCGGTTGGCCAGCACATCGTGCACCTGCAGCATCAACGGCGCCGCCGACGCCAGGCCGAACTGCCCCGGCACCGGCGTGCCGTCCGGCCGGCCGATCCACACGCCGATCAGATAGCGCGGCCCCACGCCAATCGCCCAGGCATCGCGAAAGCCATAGCTGGTGCCGGTTTTCCAGGCCAGCGCCGGGCGTTGCACCAGTTCGGCACGGGGGTCACGGTCGGGCCGTGCCTGGCCGCTGAGGATGCGCCGCACAATCCAGGCGGACCCCGGCGACAGCAACGGACGCTCGCGCAGGATGTCGTCCGGCTGCAAACGGAGGGTCGCGCTTTTGCCGTCGCGGGCAAACGCACTGTAGCCACTCACTAAATCCTCAAGGCGACTGCCCGCGCCGCCGAGGATCAGCGCCAGGTTTGGCTCGGCCAGCGCCGGCAATGCCAGGGGCACGCCGCCGATGCGCATCTGCGCGGCAAACCGCTTGGGCCCGTAGGCTTCCAGCAACTGCACCGCCGGCAGATTCAACGAACTGGACAGCGCGGTACTGGCCGGCACCGCGCCGGTAAAGCCCATGGAAAAATTGCCCGGTCGATAATCGCCATAGCGCCGGGGCACGTCCTGCAACAGCGATTCGGAATGAATCAGCCCCTCGTCCAAGACCATGCCGTACAAAAACGGTTTCAAGGTCGAGCCGGGCGAGCGCAGGGCGCTGATCATGTCCACATGGCCGAAGCGCCTGGCGTCGTTGATGTCCACCGAGCCCAGGTAAGCGCGCACGGCCATGGTTTCTTCCTCCACCACCAGAATCGCGGCCGAGGTGTGCTCGGGCAGGCGCGCGCGCCAGCCCAGCAACAGGTCTTCGAGACGGCGCTGCAGGGTAGCGTCCAGCGTGGTGCGGATCAGCGGCGGGCTGTCCGGGCGGTTAAGGCGACGCGCGAGCAACGGCGCCAGGCTCGGTTCCAGGCGCGGCGCCAGCAGCAGCGGTTCTTCCAGGGCCTCATCGACCGCTGCCTGCGGCCACACCTGAAACTCGGCGAGGCGGCGCAGCACTTTGTCTCTGGCCTGCTGGGCGCGCTGCGGGTGGCGGTCCGGGCGCAGGCGGCTGGGCGCCTGGGGCAGTACCGCGAGCAAGGCCGCTTCGGCACGGGTGAGCTGCGCCGGAGACTTGCCCAGGTACGCCCAACTGGCCGCCGCCACGCCCTGCAAGGTGCCGCCGAACGGCGCGCGGTTGAGGTAGAGGTTGAGAATCTGCTCCTTGGACAGGTGCCACTCCAACTGCGCGGTGCGCCACAGCTGACGCAACTTGCCGTGCCAGGTGCGCGAATGCGGGTCGAGCAGGCGCGCCACCTGCATCGACAGGGTGCTGCCGCCCGACACCACCCGTGCGCCGGTAAGGTTCTGCCAGGTGGCGCGCACCAGCGCCAGCGGGTTTACGCCGGGGTGTTCGTAGAACCAGCGGTCTTCGTAGGTGAGCAGTGCATCGAGGTAATACGGCGAGACTTCACCGGTTTGCACCGGGTAACGCCATACACCCTTGGCATCGGCGAAGCGCCACAAGGGCGTGCCATCCTCGGCCAACACCACACGGGCGAGATCGTCCTGGGGCAGCGGCAAGGGCCAGAGGCGGTCGGCCAGCCACAACAGCGCTACCACCAACAACACAATTGCAAAGGCCCAGCGCAGCACCTGTGGGAGGGGGCTTGCTCCCGATGGCGACCTTCCAGCCAACGTATTCACAGCTGACACACCGCTATCGGGAGCAAGCCCCCTCCCACCTTGAGTTGCATGATTAATCGAAACCTCAAACCGCCAAACCTCTATGCTTGCAGGGAACTAGCCCGCGTTATCGGCAACCAAAGGCACACACACGCCCACCTTCTCATCAGGACACACACATGCAGGTAGAAAGCTTCTTCGAATGGTTGGGCCAGGCACTGGGTTCGGTGATCCGGTTTATCGTCGACGGCCTCAGCGGCCTGTTCGGGGCCTTGACCCATGCCGGCGGCAACTTTGTCGAAGGCCTGTCGCGCACCCTGGGCATGGACACCTCGATCATCAGCGTCATCACCCTGATCCTCGGCCTGATGCTGCTGTACTCGGCGGTGCGTGCGTTCATGCGCGCGTCGATCATCATGGGGATCATCTGGCTGATGCTGGGGTTATGGTTGTTGAGCTGGGTCGTGCACTGACCCAGCCTGCCCCCTCCCACATTTGCCTGTCTTCAATTCGGGCCCTCAGCGGCCCTTGATCACCATGTCTGCCGGGGTCTCGCCCACCGCCTGCCAGTTCGGCCGGTACATCGACTCCACCTGCGGCGGCGGCACACGGTAGGTGCCCGGAGTGACCGCACGCGCCAGGTACAGCAGGTGCGTGGCGCCGTAGCCGTCCAGGTTCAGCGCCGCCACATAGCGGTCATCGCGGAACTCCTGATGTTTGAGCGATGCGTTCTGCATCGACTCGCGCCATTCCTTCACCTGGCTGCTGGCGTTCTCAAGGCTGGCGGCGCTTTGCGCCAGGTTCTGGTTTTCCAGCTCCAGGCCGGCCGGCAGCAGGTCCACCACCAGCGCATCCGGCACGCGCTGTTTGGCGCCGACCGTCAAGTGCACCAGCACCAGGTCGCCGCTGTTGAGGTTACGCAGGTTCAACGGCTGGCCGTTCATGCCCAGGTATTCGCGGTGGATACTCAGGTTGTCGCCGCCCGGCGCCGGGGGCACCTGTGGATAACCCGAAATCGTCAGTTGCTGATACACCGGCGTTTCGCCCCCATTGCTCAGGCTGAGGTCGCCCGCCAGCGACGTGTCATCCAGTTGCACGGTCGAGTGCTGGTTGTTCAGTGCCTGCGCACCGCCGCTGCCGGTCAAGGCGACCTGCCAGTTCGCCTCGGGTTGGGCAAACCCGAGCCGCCCGGCCAGAAACAGTGAATTGCGCTCCTGGGTCGACAGGTACGGACTGGCCGCCAACTGGTCCGACAAGCTGAACAGGCGCTCTTCACGCGTGCCCTTGGCCAGGTCATTTTCCTCCAGCAACGCCAGGATCATCGCCTGATCGCGCAGTGGGCTGCCGTAATCGGCCAGCCATTCCCTGGCGCTGCGCTGGGCGGCGAGCCCTGCCTGCAATGCCTGATCGGCACGCGGCTGGTCGCCCATCTTCTGCAAGGCGATGGACAATTGCACCAGCGGCAACCCGGAACGCGCGTCGCTGCGCCGCTCGAAAATGCTGCGCAATGCGCCCAACGGCGCCTGCTGACTGCGCGCCAGCACCATGCCGGCGTAGGCCTGCACGGCAAAGCGGGTGTGTTCGGCGTTGTCGCTGTAATCCACCTCGATCAGGTTGCGCTCCTGCACATAGCGCAGCAGGCGCTCACTGGCTTTTTTCAAGGCTTCAGGCGGTACGGCAAACCCCTGGTCGCGGGCGCGCAGCAGGAAGTCGGTGACGTAGGCGGTCAGCCAGTATTCCTCCTCGCCATCGGCGCCCCACAGGCCAAAGCTGCCGTTATAGCGCTGCATGCCCAGCAGACGCTCGATGCCCAGCTCAATCTTGCGCTTGCGCTCGGCGTCCGGTTCGCCCTTGATGCTCAGGCGTTTGAGCAACGCCTCATCGGCATACAGCGACGGGTACAGGCCGCTGGCGGTTTGCTCCAGGCAGCCGTAGGGATACGCCTTGAGCGCCGCGATTTGCGCGCCCAGGTTCAACGGCGGTCGGCTCGACAGGCTCAACAGCGCCTCACGCCCGGAGGCATCGAACTGATCCAGCGCGCCCGCCGGCAGGCTCCACGGCTGGTCCTTGAGCACGGCGCGGTAATGTTTGAGCAACGCCGGGTAGGCCGGGCGCACGCCCAAGGTCCACTCGCGGCTGAACGGCGGCAGGTTTTCCCCTGGCAGGTCCAGGCCATTGACGCTCACCTTGACCTTGCCCTGCCCCAGGCCGCCCCAGGCTTTCACCGGAATGCGCAGCGTGGTGCGCTGCCCCTGTTTCAACTCGACGGTTTGCGCACCGCCATTGACCAGTTCCAGTTGCCCTTCGGCGCTCAACTGCACCTCCAGTTTCTGCGCCTTGCCGGACAGGTTGGACAGGTCCAGCGCCAGGGTGGTCTGGTCGCCACCGGCCAGAAAGCGCGGCGCCGACAGTTCAGCGATCAGCGGTGCGGCGATCACCGTCTTGCCCTCGGCCATGCCGTAGCGGTCATCGCTCCAGGCCTGGGCCATCAGGCGCAGTTCGCCGTTGAAGTCGGGAATATTGACGCTGACTTCGCCCTCACCCTGCTCGTTCAAGGTAACCGGCGCACTTTGCAGGGCGACGATGGTCACGCTGGTGTCCGGGCGCTTGCCGCCCTTGGCCAGCGCGGCGTCGCCACCGAACGCCAGGCTGGCCAGACGGCCCTGCCCGGCTTCGATCAACTGGCCGTAGATGTCGAACTGATCGACACCGTAGGCCTTGCGACCGAACAAGCTGGAGTACGGGTCGGGCGTCGGGTATTCGGTGATATTGAGGATGCCCACGTCCACCGCCGCCAGCAGCACATGCACCTGCCTGGGCACGCTGCCGTCGGCATTTTTGGCGGCGATCTTCACCGTCAGCGGTTGTTTGGGGCGCATTTTTTCCGGCGCGGTGAGGGTCAGGCCGAGTTTGCGCTGGGCGCGATCCAGCGGCAGGTGCAGCAGGCCCACGGCGCGCTTGGGGGTGATATTGGCCTTGCGCTCGCCGGGACGAACCACCAGGGCGCTAACGTAGAGGTCATGCCGCGCCCATTTCGGGTCGAGTTTCACAGCGAAGCTTTTGCCTTCGGCCGGCACGTCGATTTCCTGCCACCATAACGGCCCTTCGGCGGATTCCACCAGCAGGTAGCCCTTACCGGCCGCCGGCGGCGTCACCGTGACGTTGGCGGTGTCGCCGTCGCCATAGGCGGGTTTATCCAGCGCCAGCTTGACCTGATCCGGCCGTACGGCGCCGCCTTCGGTATTGTCCTGGGCCTGGTAGCCGGCCCAGAACCGCAGGCTGCTGACCAGCCCGGTCTGCGGGTCTTCAACCTCGACGCGGTAAGGGCCCCACTCCACCTGGAAGCTGACCCTGGCGGTATCGCCGGCCTTGATATTGAGGGTCTGCTCGTCGAGGTTGAGGAATTTTTCGTTGAAGTGATAGCTCCAGCCGTCGTTGTCGGAGTAGTTCCAGTAGTAGTCACGACGCTCGCGCACCAGGCGCACCTTGAGGTTCTGCGCGGCGAGTTTCTGCCCCGCCTGGTTGGCCACCAGCACTTCGAATTCCGCCGGGCCGTCACCCTGGGTTTCCTTGCCGTCAAACAGCCCGCGCAGGCCCGGCAGTTGCTCGGCCGGCCAGACCGGCTGCACCAGGCGCCGGGTGATCGGGCGCCCGCCGGACTCCTGCAGGCTGGCCTGCACGATCAGTTGCAGCGGTGATTTGGCCTCGGCCCATTTGCTTTCCAGGGTCAACGCCTGCTGGCCCTTGGCGTCGAGCACGCTTTCGTCCAGCTCGAAATCCTGGCTCAGCTCTTCTTCAGTGACCGAGCCGAACTGATAACCCGGCAGCGACTTGACCGCTTCGCGCAGCGGGCGCACATACACCTGGCCGCTGACCCGATTGCCCGACGCCGGGGCGCCGTACAGGTAGCGCCCATTCACCTGGATGACCGGGTTGTCCGCCGGGCTCAGCGCGGTGTCGCTGCCCTTGAGTTCCAGCGCCAACCGCTCGGGCAGGAAATCCTCGACGAGAAATTCATACAACTGCGGCTTGCCGTCGCCCAGGTCGAACACCAGTTGCCAGCGCCCGGTGGGCGCTTCGCCGGCCAGTTGCAAGGGGTATTGATAGAGGCCGGAGGCATCGGCCTCCCACACGAATTTGCGGCTCACCTGTTCGTCCGGGCGGCGCACCTCGACGCTCACCGGCTGCGGCTTGACGGCGTTGCCGTCCTTGTCGCGCAGCAGGGCATTGAGCAGCACGGTTTCGCCGGGGCGGTACAGGTCGCGCGGGCCGAACACAAAAAACTGCAACGGGTGTGACGGTTGCCCGCCGATATCGAATTCGGCCAGGTCCAGCGCCGCACTGTCCAGACGCAACAGGCTGGTTTGCTCGCCCTGTTTGGCCAGCAGCACCTGGGCCTTTTTCGGCAGCGGCAACTCGGCGTGGCCGCCCTGTTCGGTCTTGCCCTGACCCAATACGCGGCCCTCGGCGTCCAGCACTTCAAGCTCGACGCCCTCCAGCGCCTTGCCACCTTCCAGCGCTTGGGTGAACACATCCAGACGATTGGCGTAGCGGTGCACCGACAGGCCGATATCACTCAAGGTGAACAGCGTGGCCGGTTGCGAATAGTTGTAGGTGCCCGACGCGCGCATCACCGCCAGGTACACGCCCGGCTGCTGCAATTGCTTCAGGCCGGCGATCGGCAACAACAGGGTTTCACGGGTGTTGCGCGCCGGGTTCAGGTCGAAACGGCCGCCGTAGACCAGGTCGGCCAGGGGCAGCAGTTCCTGGGATTCATAACTTTGCAGGCTGGTGTTGCGACCCCATTGCGCCAGGAACGTGGGCAGGGATTCAGGCTTGATGCGGAAGAATTCCACATCGATCTTGTCGACATTCAGCGCGATCACCGGCAAACCTTCGGCCAGACGCGTGGGCAACAGCGTGCCGCGGCTGGCAAAACCCACAGTGGCTTGCAGGTCTCGGGTTTCAAGGCGCGCGGTGTATTCGGCGGGCAGCAGGTTGTTGTTCACCGCCTTCACGCCGGGGTCGACGGTGAGGACCAGCTTGCGCTGCGGCTCCAGGTGACGCAGGCGCAGCTCCATCAGGTTGTCGGACAGCTCCCAGGCGCCATCGACCTTGCCCGACTTGCTGTCGACCAGATGCAGCTTGTCGGCGAATTTCTGGTCCGGATCCAACGGGATGGAAAAGCTCACCGACAAGGTACTGGCCCCGTCCAGCTGTACTTCGGACACGTCCACCACGCTCAACTCGCGCCCGGCATAGCGTTGCTTCAACGCGGCCACATCCGGCGCCGCCTTGGCCGATTTGGGCACCGCCGCCGCGCTGGGCGCAGACGGTGCAGCCGGTTTATCGGAGGAATCGCAGGCGCTCAGCAGGGCCAGCGCACAGGCCAGGAACAATCCTTTGTTAAGCATGGGGCACTCGTAATGAGAGGGAACCGGGTGTGAACTATATATCAGCCTAAGCGAGACTGCCGCTGGAGATCAAAAGGTGGGAGAGATCTGTGATCAAACACAAAATAACGGGTTGATTTTAAAACCTGAAACTTCAGGCAACCACAGAGGCTCTGTTTGCTGAGCGACAACGCCTCCCACAGTGGTTCCTTGGTGTGGCTGATACGAGGTTACAATGCCGCTCCCCGAAGGAGCCCCCATGCCGACCTTACTGAACGACTGGCGCGACCGCCCCACTCATCGCCGTGTCTGGGCGCTGGCGGCGCCGATGATTCTTTCGAATATTTCCGTGCCGCTGGTGGCGCTGGTGGACAGCATGGTCATCGGCCACCTGCCCCACGCCCATCAGTTGGGCGCCGTCGCGGTCGGGGCCACGCTGTATACCTTCCTCGCCTGGGCCATGGGCTTTCTGCGCATGGGCGCAACCGGCTTTGCCGCCCAGGCTGCCGGGCGCAATGACGGCACGGCGTTGCGGCAAATTCTGCTGCAAGGTCTGCTGCTGGCGCTGGGCCTGGCGATGCTGCTCGGCACCGTGGGCATACCCCTGAGCCATCTGGCGCTGGAATGGATGCAGCCCTCGGCCGAACTGGGCCAGCTCACCCGCGAGTTCTTCCACGCCCGCCTGTTCGGCCTGCCCGCCGCGCTGGCCAGCTACGCCCTGGTCGGCTGGTTCCTCGGCACGCAGAACGCCCGTGCACCGCTGGCGATTCTGCTGACCACCAACCTGGTGAACATCGCACTCAACCTGTGGTTCGTGCTCGGCCTGGATTGGGGCGTGGTCGGCTCCGCCCGCGCGTCGGTGATCGCCGAATGGACCGGCGCCCTGCTCGGCCTGGCGCTCACGCAAAAGGCCCTGCGCGCCTACCCCGGGCAGATCGCCTGGGCCGCGCTCAAGGTGTGGCAAAACTGGCAGCCGCTGCTGGCGGTCAACCGCGATATTTTTATCCGCAGCCTGGCCTTGCAGTCGGTGTTTTTCATGATCACCGTGCAGGGCGCACGCCTGGGCGATGCCACGGTGGCGGCCAATGCGCTGCTGCTCAACGGCCTGTTGCTGACCGCCCACGCGCTCGACGGCCTGGCCCACGCGGTGGAAGCCCTGTGCGGTCACGCCATCGGCGCCCACGACCGTCAGGCCTTGCGCCGCTCACTGATCGTTGCCTGCGGCTGGTCGCTGATCGCCAGCGTCGGGTTCGCCCTGCTGTTCACCTTCGCCGGCCATCTGTTTATCGCCATGCAGACCGACATCCCCAGCGTGCGCGACACCGCCGACCGCTACCTGCCCTATCTGGCCGTGCTGCCGCTGATTGCGGTGTGGAGTTACGTACTCGACGGGCTGTTTATCGGCGCCACCCGCGCGCGGGAGATGCGCAACGGCATGCTGCTGACGGTGCTGATCCTGCTGCCCATCGCCTGGCTGTTGCAGGGCTGCGGCAACCACGGCCTGTGGATCAGCTTCCTGCTGTTCATGGCCGTGCGCAGCCTTACCTTGTGGGCCATTGCCTGGCGCCTTAATCGACAGGGTCGCTGGCTTGGATGAATGCCGTGACGCGCTCCAGCACCGGCGCCAGCCAGCGCAGGGGTTTGGACATGGCCGCCACCAGCGTCTGATGGTTGGTGCGGCCGAAATAGAACGCCTGCACCGGCACCCCTGCCGCCCTCAAGCGTTCAGCCAGCCCACCGGTATTGCGCGTGGGATTGACCAGGTTGTCATCGTTGGAAGCAATCAACAGGCTGGGCGGCGCCGCAGCGCTGACATGGTTGATCGGTTGCGAATCCGGCGGTGAATCGGGGAAGAAAAACACCGGTTTCACGTCCGGGTTTTCAATCGGCAGAAAGTCATAAGGCCCGGCCAGGCCGATCCAGCCTTTGAATACCGACGGCGTCAGACCCACCTCTTTCAGCCAGCGTGCATCCAGCGCCAGCATCGACGCGTTGTAGGCGCCGGAGCTGTGGCCCATCACGTAAAGCCGCTTGGGGTCGGCGCCGTGCTGAACGGTCCAAGCGACTGCTGTGGCACCGTCCTGCAAAAATGCGGGGTAGCGGACTTGCGGGTAGAGCCGGTAATCGGCAATCACCACCACAATGCCGCGCGAGGCGAGGGCTTCGCCGACAAAACCGTAATCCTCTCTGGAGCCACTGTTCCAGCTGCCGCCGTAGAAAAACACCACCACGGGGGCATTCGAGACGGCCGGGAGTGGCCGGTAGACATCGAGTTTCTGCCGGGGGTCGCTGCCATAGGCGATTGCGGGTGTTTTGGTGAAGGTGCTGGAGGGCGTGAGTGCGTTGAGCACTTTGATGGGCGAGCAGGCGGCCATGAAGGCAGCCATCGCCAGGGTGAACATTTGCAGCCATTTGCTCGACATTGCTCAGCCCCCAGAGAATTTCAGGATCAGCAGTGCTTCAAATGTGGGAGGGGGCTTGCTCCCGATGGCCGTGTGTCAGTCGACATATGCACCAACTGACCAACCGCCATCGGGAGCAAGCCCCCTCTCGCATGGGTTACGAGGACAGGTACGAAGAGCGCGTGAGGCCCAAACGCAACGCGTCCAGAAACTGCGTACGCTCCGAGGCGGAGATCTTCGCGCTCGCGCACTTGTCGCGGTAGTGAGTCATCAACTCCTCCGGCGACAGGTGCACATAACGCAGCATGTCTTCGATGGTGTCGTGGGTCTCGATGCCGGCGCTGTACACCGAACCGTCTTCGCGCTGGTAGATGTTCACCGAGTCGGTATCACCGAACAGGTTGTGCATGTCACCAAGAATTTCCTGGTATGCGCCCACCAGGAAGATACCCAGCAGGTAGTCTTCGCCTTCGTTGAGGGCGTGCACCGGCAGGCTGGTTTCGATGCTTTGCTCGTCGACGTACTGCTTGATCTTGCCGTCGGAGTCGCAGGTCAGGTCCTGCAGCACCGCGCGGCGCAGCGGCTCTTCGTCGAGGCGGTGCAACGGCAAAATCGGCAGCACCTGGCCGATGGCCCAGGTGTCGGGCAGGCTCTGGAAGACCGAGAAGTTGCAGATGTACTTGTCGGCCAGCTTGTCGTTGAGTTCGTCCAGCACCTGGCGGTGGGAACGCTGACGCGCCTTGAGCGAGTTGTGCAGGCGGCGGCACACGGCGAAGTAGCATTGTTCGGCCAGGGCTTTTTCGGCCAGGGTCAGTTTGCCGTCGGCGTACTGGGTGGCCACGTCGCTCATGTAGTGGGTGGCGCGCCAGTAGGTTTCGGTGACCATCTCGATGTCGGTCGGGCCGAGCAGGTCCACCAGCCATTGCACGGTTTCCGGCAGGCTTTCCTTGTTTTCGATGGTCGGGATTTCGTCGTTGTGTTTCTCGACGTCGGTGACCTGCACCACCAGCATGGCGTGGTGAGCGGTCAGCGAGCGGCCGCTTTCGGAGAAGATGTTCGGGTGCGGCAGGCTCTGCGCGTCGCAGAATTCCTTGAGCATGCCCACCACCACGCCGGCGTAGTCGTCCATGTCGTAGTTGATGGAGCTGGCGTTGCGCGAGTGGGTACCGTCGTAGTCCACGCCCAGGCCACCGCCGACATCGATGTGGTCCACCGGCAGGCCGAGGTTGCGCAGTTCGCCGTAGTAACGAATGGCTTCCTTGAACCCGTGCTGGTAGTCGGCCAGGTTGGCGATCTGCGAACCCATGTGAAAGTGCAGCAGGCGGATGCCCTGATCCAGGCCGGCGGCGCGGAAACGCTCAACCACCGACAGCAATTGCGCCGCCGACAAACCGAACTTGGACTTCTCGCCACCGGTGTCCGCCCACTTGCTCGACGCCAGGGACGACAGGCGCACGCGCAGGCCCACCTGTGGCTTGACCTTGAGGCTGGCGGCCTCTTCGATCACCAGCTCAACTTCGGATTCTTTCTCGATCACGATAAATACGTTGTGACCGAGCTTCTGGCCCATCAGCGCCAGGCGGATGAACTCGCGGTCCTTGTAACCGTTGCAGACAATGGTGCCGCCCTTCGGCGCCAGGGCCAGCACCGCCAGCAGCTCCGGCTTGGAACCGGCTTCCAGGCCGATGGACACGTTCTGGGTGGCGATGATGTTTTCGATCACCGCTTCCTGCTGGTTCACCTTGATCGGGTACAGCGCGGTGTATTTGCTCTGGTATTCCAAACGCTCGATGTTCGCATCGAAGGCACCGGTGAGCTGGCGCACACGGTCTTGCAGAATATCGGGGAAGCGCACCAGCAACGGCAGCGACAGGCCGCTTTTACGCAGTTGGTCGACCTGCTCGTAGAGGTCGACAGGCGTGCTGTTCGGGCCGTTCGGACGGACTTCGACGCGACCGGCTTCATTGATCGCGAAATACCCGGCCCCCCAATGGCGAATCCCATAAACGCTGCGGCTGTCCGCAACGGTCCATTGGCTGCCATCGTCTTTGCGTGTGCGTCGTACGGACATCGAAGTCCCCTATAAATGAAGGCGAAAGCGCCACCTCAAGCGGAGGCTGGCGCAGTCTAAAGAATGAAAATGACGATTTGCCTGTAAGCAGGTGAGACCTCGCCTGCGGGGCAGAGTTTAGACACGGGTTGGCAAGCGGCCTTCAGCCGCCGGACTTCCTGGCCTTGTAACCGAGCTTGATCAGCTCGGCCAACAGCAGTTCGACGTGATCGCCCTGGATCTCGATGACCCCGTCCTTCAATGCGCCGCCGGTGCCACAGCGCTTCTTCAGCGTGGTGGCAAGCTCCTTGAGCGCGTCTTCGGCCAGGGGCACGCCGGTGATGGTGGTCACCGTCTTGCCGCCACGGCCCTTGCTTTCGCGGCGCACGCGGGCAATGCCGTCACCTTCGGGGATCAGGGTCTGTTTGCAGGTACAGGCGTCCACGGGCTGACGACAGTCCGGGCAGTGTCGACCTGCGTCGGTGGAAAATACCAGGCCGCCGAGGGCGGCGAAGGATGCGGCTTTTTTGGCCACCGGCAATCCTCTTGGGAGGATGGAGACTGATCGACGTTCGCACCGGGCGAATATCGACCGCGAAGCCCCACTCAGGCAGGGGCAGCGCTACCGAATCGCCAAGGCGGTTCGGGTGAAAAGGCGCGCAGTGTAACGGCAAAAACGCAGCTTGCTAAGGGCCAAATGGCGCCAATTCATGCCGCTTTAGCGACGTGAAGCCAGATAGCGTCGCAAGCCCTCCTGGGCGTCCGGGCAGTAAGGCTTTTGCTCAGCCTCTGCGAGCACGGCGTCCAGGGGCAGAAAGCGCGCTTCCATGACCTCTTCGGGCTGCAGCAACAGCGGTCCGTCCCACACGGCGGAATAGGATGTGCACCACAGGCGGCTGTCGCCGTCCTCGAAGTAGAAGTGGTCATGTTCGACCAGCTCCACCCCGCTCACCCCAAGTTCTTCTGCAAGCTCGCGTGCGGCCGACACGGCGTAGCTTTCCCCGGCCGCCACCATGCCACCGGCTGCGGTGTCCCAGAACCCGGGATACAGCGCCTTGCTCAGGGTGCGCCGATGCACACACAGCTCGCCTTTGGTGTTGAACAGAAAGATGAACGTACAACGGCCGATAAGACCGCGCTGGCGAAGGTCGGAACGTACAAGATGGCCGAGCAGGTTGTCCTGCCCGTCCACCCAGCAGATCAATTCAGCATCCGAGGCCGCTCGGTGCGCGGCCTCTTTTTGAAGAGCGTCCATCATCAACCCTGATTGAGGAGCTGACGCAAATCGATCACTGCAGCGTTTGCTCGGGAAATGTAGTTGGCCATCACCAGCGAATGATTCGCCAGTACCCCGAAGCCACTGCCGTTAAGAATCATAGGACTCCACACCGGTTCCTGCGAGGCCTCCAGCTCACGAATGATCTGGCGCACGCTGACGGTGGCGTTTTTCTTGGCCAGCACGTCGGCAAAATCGACCTCAATGGCACGCAGCAGGTGGGACAGGGCCCAGGCCTGGCCGCGCGCTTCGTAGAACACGTTGTCGATCTGCATCCACGGGGTTTCCACCACTTCTTCATCGACCTGCGGCACTTCGCCCGGCGCCAGCGCCTCGGTTTTCAGCGCGGTGTTGAGTTTCACCCGGCCCACGCTGGCTGACAGGCGTTGCGACAGCGAGCCCAGGCGCGTGGCGACATCGCCCAGCCAGTTGTTGAGGTTGTCGGCCCGCGCATAAAACAGCGCGCCGCGCTGGTTAGGGTCGGACAGACGCGCTTCATAGCGGTTCAGGGAGTTGATGCCTTCCTGGTATTCCGACTCGCTGGAAGGCAGCACCCAGCTCTTGTTGTCGAAGTTGAAGCGCGGCTCGGCCTTGGCCAGGTCAGCGTCTTCGGCGGATTGGGACTGGGAGCGGGCAAAGTCCTTACGCAGGGCACGGGTCAGGTCACGCACCTGCACCAGCACGCCGTATTCCCAGCTCGGCATGTTGTCCATCCACAGGCCAGGCGGGAAACGGTCGTTGGAAATGTAACCGCCCGGCTTGTTCAGCAAGGTGCCGACCACGGTCTTGAGGGTTTCGACGGTGGTGTAGCCGATCACCATCTGCTTGCCTTCCTGCTCGGCGGCAAGCTGGGCATTCTGCTGCACCGGAAACAGCGCGGGCTCTTCGCTCCAGTACCAGCCCAGAGCGCCGGTGACCAACAGGTACAAGCCGAGCACACCCAGCACGGCGCGGCTCATCAGTACGCTACGAAAATAGCTGCGGTGGGTCGACTTGGGCTCAGGGGCGGGGCCTTTGGCACTGCCTGCGCGGTTTTTCCAGTCCAGCATGGCGATATCCTTTCAATCACTTGAGTTCATGCACTACAAAAGGCGGCGTGCGTTCAAATATTCCGACCACAACCCTAACCCATCGTGCCCGTCAGTGCGCAGGCTTTGCGCAAACTGGCGGTTGCCGGACGCTCGACTATAAAGGATGCACGCTTTTTTTTGCGCGACCCGACGGGCAGAACGGTGACCGAATATCAACCGTGCGCAGTTTATTGACATACGACACTCATCCGACCGAAAGAGGTGCTAGCATAGCGCCATCAGTCGACCTCAGCATGCAGCCTAACTAGTAGTCAGGATATGACCGAGTCAGAAGACCCCAGCCGTGAGCGTCTCAAGCACCATTTTGCCCAGCGGGTAATTCATCAGGCGCGTCAAATTCTCGAGATCTGGCAGCGCCTGCAACGCAGCGAATGGTCCGAGGCCGACTTTCGCGAACTCAGTGAGGCCAACCTGCGCCTGCTGCGCTTTGCCGAGCGTTTCGAACAGCCCGAACACAGCCAGCTGGCGCGGCATATTGGCGAATCGCTCAACGCGGTGGACGCCAATCGCGGTCGTCTGAGCAGCCACCTGATCACCGACCTCAACCGTCTGATGCAGCGCCTGTCGCGCACCGGTCTGCGTCAGGGCGACCAGTTGGAGCAAACCTTCCTGCCGCCGATGCGTAAACCGATCTACGTGATGCTGGCCGATCACGACCGCGCCGAACGCCTGGCCAAGCAGCTGGAATTCTTTGGCCTGAGCGCACAGTCCCTGGACAGCGTGGCGGCGTTTCGTTCGTCCATGGCCGAGCGCCTGCCATCGGCCTTGGTGATGGACGTGGACTTCTGCGGCGCAGGCCTGGGCCTCAAGCTCGCCGCCGAAGCGCAGGAGGGGCTGGAGCAGAAACTGCCACTGCTGTTTTTCAGCCTGCATGAAACCGACACCCCGACGCGCCTGGCGGCGGTGCGTGCCGGCGGCCAGGAGTTCCTCACCGGCACTCTCGAAGCGTCGAGCCTGTTGGAAAAGATCGAGGTGCTCACCTGCGTCGCCCAGTACGAGCCCTATAAAGTGCTGATCATCGACGACTCGCGGGCCCAGGCGCTGCACACCGAGCGGCTGCTCAACAGCGCCGGCATCGTCACCCGCACACTGATCGAGCCGATCCAGGCCATGGCCGAGCTGGCCGACTTCCAGCCCGACCTGATCATCCTCGACATGTACATGCCCGCCTGCACAGGCACCGAACTGGCCAAGGTCATCCGCCACAACGACCGCTACGTGAGCGTGCCGATCATCTACCTGTCAGCCGAAGACGACCTCGACAAGCAGCTGGACGCCATGAGCGAAGGCGGCGACGACTTTCTCACCAAGCCGATCAAGCCGCGCCACCTGATCACCACCGTGCGCAACCGCGCCGCCCGCGCCCGCAACCTCAAGGCGAGGATGGTGCGCGACAGCCTGACCGGGCTGTACAACCACACCCATATCCTGCAATTGCTCGAAGACTGCAGCTTCCGCGCGCGCCGCGAAAACAAGCCGCTGAGCTTTGCCATGCTCGACATCGACCACTTCAAGCGGGTCAATGACAGCCACGGCCACCCCATGGGCGACCGCGTAATCAAGAGCCTGGCGCTGTTTCTCAAGCAGCGCCTGCGCAAGACCGACTACATCGGACGCTACGGCGGCGAAGAGTTTGCCATCGTGATGCCCGACACCGACCTGGAATCGGCCAGCAAGGTGCTGGATGAAATTCGCGAGCGCTTTGCCGAAATCCACTACCCGGCCAAGCCGCAGGATTTGTGGTGCACCTTCAGCGCGGGACTGGTGGAGCTGTGCGACGATTCCGACAGCCTGATGATGGCCGCCCAGGCCGACGAAGCGCTGTACCGCGCCAAGCACGCCGGGCGCAATCGCGTACATGCCGCACACGCGCCGAATCAAAGTGCCATCTTTTCACCGGAATCGACTGATTCCGTCATAAGGATGTAATGGAAACGCAATAACTTCAGGCGCTTACCTTTGCTGTCGGTAGAAACCCCGCATGCGCCTGAAGCTGCTGACCAATCTCAATACCCTGCTGCTGGTGGCCGTGTGCCTGGCGCTGGGGGCGACGCTGTGGTGGTCGCAACGCGCACTGGAGCGCCCCTATTTGCTCATGGAGCGCTACCTGGGCCTGGCGCAAACGTTCCAGAACCAGGCCGCGCGCAATATCGACGACTACCTGGCCAGCGGCGATGCCCTGCGCCTGAGCAGCGCCAGCCAGAGCCTGGAAACCCTGTTGCAGCAGCTCGACGAATTGCCCGCCGAACTTGCGCAAAACCTGCGCCCCAGCCTGACCAACCTGGAAGCCTTCAGCAGAACCGACCTGCTGGCCGCTGGCAAACTGGCCGGCGACCCGCAGGCGCTGTTGCTGCAAGCCGAGCGCGAATTGGGCGCCAACCTTGACCAGCTCAGCCAGTACGCCAGCGGCATAAACTCGGCAGACGCCACCCGCTACCTGCCACCGCTGCTGGCGGCATCGCAACACCTGGGCCGGTTATCCCTGGCCCGCGACAAGCTGGTGAGCAGCGGGCGCGCGGAACTGGCCGACGATGTAGAACGCGAAGTCAGCAATATGCGCACCCAGGCCGAGGTGCTGGAACACTTGCCGCTGCTGGGCGTCAAGGCCAGCGCCGACTCCAATACCGACGATTTTTCAGCGCTGATGGGTTTGGAAAACACCACGAAGACCGAAGCCCAAGACACCGGCGTCGACCTCAAGCGTGAACTCAACAGCCTGCTCACCCGCTACCCCGCCGAACTCAAACGCACCCGCGAACAGATCCAGCAACGCACCGACCTCAGCGCCGCCACCCACCTGAAAATCGCCGCCGTGCAGCAGGCCATTGCCGGACTGGAACCGGTGGTGCGCGCCCAGCACGGCAAGATCCAGGGCGAAGTGCGCCTGATGCAAGGGCTGATGATCGGCCTGATCCTGCTGATTGCGCTGCTGATCGACACCCTGCAACGGCATCTGGCGCGCAAGCTGACCAGCCTGGCCCCGGCCCTGTCGACTTGGGCCGAAGGCGACTTCAGCCAGCCGATTGCCCTGGGCAGGACCAACCGCGAATTGCATGACATCGAAGCGTCTCTCAACCGTCTGCGCACGTATCTGGTGGAACTGGTGGGCACCATTCGCGGCAATGCCGAAGCGGTGGCCGGCACCAGCCGCACCCTGGCCGAACTGAGCAGCGGCCTGCACGACGGCGCCGAACGCCAGGCCGGGGACACCGCGCAGATTCGCGATTCGCTGGGCGAACTGGAGGCGACCATCCAGCAGGTTGCCGGCGATGCCAGCCAGGCCGCCGGCGCCAGTCGCAGCGCCGGCCAGGCGGTGGAACAGGGCCAGCGCGTGATCGGCCTGAGCCTGACCGGGCTGCGTGCGCTGGTGGGCGAGGTGCAGCAGAACGCGCAGATGATCGAAAAGCTCGCGGAAGAATCGGCCACCATTGGCGGCGTGCTCACGGTAATCCGCTCGATTGCCGAACAGACCAACCTGCTGGCGCTCAATGCAGCGATCGAAGCCGCCCGTGCCGGTGAGGCCGGTCGCGGGTTCGCCGTGGTCGCCGACGAAGTGCGCTCCCTCGCCCAGCGCACGGCCGGCGCCACCGCGCAGATCCAGAGCCTGATCGCCAGCCTGCAGACCGCGGCCCATCAGTCGGTGCAAGGCATGCGCGCCCAGGTCGAACACGCCGAGGCCACCGCCCAGCAAGCCCAGGCGGCGGATGGTGCGCTGGATGAGATCGTCGAGGCGATCCAGACCATTTCCGAGACGGCGGTGCGCATTGCCGAGGTGACCGCGCAACAAAGTGGCGCGGTGAGTGAGATACGCGACAACAGCGAGCGGATTCACCAACTGGGTGAGAACAATCTGCTGCGTATCGGCCAGGGCCGCAGCCAGGGCGAGCACTTGCTGGTGCTCGGCGGGCAACTGAACACGGCGGTCAAAGCCTTCCGCGTCTAACCTGCCCAGTACAGATCCAGAACTCAATGGAGACAGTGTCACCAATGACTGGATTCAAACTCCCAGTCACAAATTTTTCGCTATCCTCGCTAATCGTGCTGCCTACTGCATAGAACTGGACAGTCACAAAGGCTTTGCGGCATAGTCGCCGGGTTCTGCCGTACCCACATCAATAACAAGGAACAGCCGATGGCGACCTTTCTGGTTCTTCACGGACCCAACCTGAACCTGCTTGGCACCCGCGAACCGGGCGTCTACGGGGCAGTCACCCTGGACCAGATCAACCTCGACCTGGAACGCAGGGCCCGTGAAGCCGGCCACCATTTGCTCTACCTGCAAAGCAATGCCGAGTACGAACTGATTGATCGCATCCATGCCGCGCGTGGCGAAGGCGTGGACTTTATCCTGATCAATCCCGCCGCGTTTACGCACACAAGTGTTGCATTACGTGACGCGCTGCTGGCGGTGAGCATCCCATTCATCGAAGTGCATTTGTCGAACGTGCACAAACGCGAAGCTTTCCGCCATCACTCCTACTTCTCCGATGTAGCGGTAGGTGTGATCTGCGGCCTTGGCGCCAGCGGTTACCGGCTGGCCCTGGAGGCCGCCCTGGAACAACTTGAACAACCGGCCAAGCGCCCCTGACCGACCCTTGGGAGTTGATGATTCATGGATATCCGTAAAGTCAAGAAACTGATCGAACTGCTGGAAGAATCCGGTATCGACGAGCTGGAAATCAAGGAAGGCGAAGAGTCCGTACGGATCAGCCGTCACAGCAAGACCCCGGCCCAACAGTTCTACGCGCCGCAAATGCAAGCGCCGGCGCCGGCCGCTGCTGCTCCGGCCGCCGCACCTGCTGCCGCCGCTGCGCCTGCCGCACCGGCAGAGCCTGTGCTGAACGGCTTCGTGGTTAAGTCGCCAATGGTCGGTACCTTCTACCGCACCCCGGCACCGACCTCGCCAGCCTTCGTTGAAGTCGGCAAGACCGTGAAAGTGGGCGACACCATCTGCATCGTTGAAGCGATGAAGATGATGAACCACATCACCGCTGAAAAAGCCGGCGTCATTGAATCCATCCTGGTAGAAAACGGTCAGCCGGTTGAGTACGACCAGCCGCTGTTCACCATCGTTTGAACCGCGGAGCGCCTTCGATGTTGAAACCTGCGAAGAAACTGCAAAAAGTCCTGATCGCCAACCGCGGCGAGATCGCGCTGCGTATCCTGCGCGCCTGTAAGGAAGAGGGCATCAAGACCGTCGCTGTTTACTCGACGGCCGATACCGAATTGATGCACGTGAAACTGGCGGACGAAAGCATCTGCATCGGCCCGCCACTGGCCACGAACTCGTACCTGAAAGTCTCGAACATCATCGCGGCCGCTGAAGTGACCGGCGCTGATGGCATCCACCCGGGCTACGGCTTCCTCGCGGAAAACGCCGACTTCGCCGAGCAGGTGGAGAAGTCCGGGTTTGCCTTCATCGGTCCGAAAGCCGACACCATTCGCCTGATGGGTGACAAGGTATCGGCCAAGGACGCCATGATCGCGGCCGGCGTGCCAACCGTTCCAGGCTCCGACGGCCCGCTGCCGGAAGACGAGGCAACCGCCCTGCGCATTGGTCGCGAAGTCGGTTACCCGGTGATCATCAAAGCCGCCGGCGGCGGTGGTGGTCGCGGCATGCGCGTGGTGCACAAGGAAGAAGACCTGATCGAAGCCGCCAAGCAGACCCGCTCTGAAGCGGGCGCCTGGTTCGGCAACCCGATGGTCTATCTGGAGAAATACCTGACCAACCCACGTCACGTGGAAGTGCAGGTATTGTCCGACGGCCAGGGCCATGCCATCCACCTGGGCGACCGCGATTGCTCGCTGCAACGTCGTCACCAGAAGGTCCTGGAAGAGGCCCCGGCACCGGGCCTGGACGAAAAAGCCCGCCAGGAAGTACTGGCTCGCTGCGTCAAGGCGTGCATCGACATCAACTACCGTGGCGCCGGTACGTTCGAGTTCCTCTACGAGAACGGCCGCTTCTACTTCATCGAGATGAACACGCGCGTGCAGGTAGAGCACCCGGTATCGGAGATGGTCACCGGTATCGACATCGTCAAGGAGATGCTGAGCATCGCCGCCGGCAACGTGTTGTCCTTCACCCAGGACGACGTGAAGATGCATGGTCACTCCCTGGAGTGCCGCATCAACGCCGAAGACCCGAAAACCTTTATCCCAAGCCCTGGCCTGGTCAAGCATTTCCACGCGCCCGGCGGCAACGGCGTCCGTGTGGATTCGCACCTGTACAGCGGCTACAAGGTTCCGTCCAACTACGACTCGCTGATCGGCAAGCTGATCACCTGGGGCGCCACCCGCGACGAGGCCATGGCCCGCATGCGTAACGCCCTGGACGAAATCGTGGTCGACGGCATCAAGACCAACATCCCGCTGCACCGGGACCTGGTGCGTGATGAAGGCTTCTGCGAAGGGGGTGTGAACATTCACTACCTGGAACACAAGCTGGCCAACCAGTAAGCGCTCCACCCAACAAAGCCGCCTTCGGGCGGTTTTGTTGTTTTTGAGGGTTGGCAAAATACCTGTGCCGAGCGGGCTTGTTGTGGCGAGCGGGCTTGCCCCGCGTTGGAGTGCGAAGCACTCCCAATAGGACATTCCCGGTTTGCCTGCCTAACCGAGAGTGCCGATTTCAGGGCCACTTCGCGCCCCAACGCGGGGCAAGCCCGCTCGCCACAAGCCCTGCTCTCGCGTAAACTTGCGCGCTTTCGCAGCCCCCTCCCCGCTGCACACTCATTTTTCCAAAGGTGCCCGCCATGCCTTGGCTGCAAGTCCGTCTCGCCATCAGCCCAGAACAAGCCGAAACCTACGAAGACGCGTTCCTTGAAGTGGGTGCCGTGTCGGTGACCTTCATGGACGCCGAAGACCAGCCGATCTTCGAACCCGAACTCAACACCACCCCGCTGTGGTCACACACCCATTTGCTGGCGCTGTTCGAAGACGGCACCGATGCCGCCGCCGTGCTGGCCCATATGGAACTGCTCACCGGCGGCCCGCTGCCCGAGCATCACAGCGAGGTGATCGAGGACCAGGACTGGGAGCGCAGCTGGATGGACAACTTCCAGCCGATGCGTTTTGGCCAGCGCCTGTGGATCGTGCCGAGCTGGCATGCCGCGCCTGAACCCGATGCGGTCAACCTGCTGCTGGACCCGGGCCTGGCGTTCGGCACCGGCACCCACCCCACCACCGCGCTGTGTCTGGAATGGCTGGACGGCCAGGATTTGACCGACTGCAACGTGCTGGACTTCGGCTGTGGCTCGGGAATCCTGGCCATTGCCGCACTGTTGCTGGGCGCCAGGGAGGCCGTGGGCACCGATATCGACGTGCAGGCGCTGGAAGCTTCGCGCGACAACGCCGGACGCAACCACATTGCCGAAGGCAAATTCCCGCTGTACCTGCCCCAGGACCTGCCGCAGGTGCAGGCCGATGTGCTGGTGGCCAATATCCTCGCCGGGCCGCTGGTTGCCCTGGCGCCGCAGTTGTCGAGTCTGGTCAAACCTGGCGGGCGCCTGGCGCTGTCGGGCATCCTCGCCGAGCAGGGCGAAGACGTTGCCGCCGCTTACGCGAAGGATTTTGAGCTGGATCCGATCGCCAACCGCGATGGCTGGGTACGCATCAGCGGACGTCGGCGCTAGAATGAGCGCTTGCCTGAATCGGATGGCCGCATGACCGACAGTTTCGTCACCCAGTGCCCGCATTGCCAATCGCGCTTTCGCGTCAACCACGCTCAATTGAGCGCGGCGCGCGGCGTGGTGCGTTGCGGCTCGTGCCTTCAGGTCTTCAACGCCCTGCGCCAACTGCTCGAGCAGCGCGCCGAGGCCGGCGACGCCGACCTGCCGGTGGCCGTTGAACCGCCGCCCGAGTCACCGCGCGCCATCAGCCAGAAACAGTGGAACGCCGAAGAGCTGGACCTGGACAACCTGGACCTGGACGAAGAGCTGGCCAAGCTGGAACAGCGCGAAAAACCGCTGGGCGCGGAGCGCCGTCACGCCGGTTCCGACCGTCGGCAAAAAGAAGATGCCCTCAGCGCCAGCCGCGACAATGTGAAGGCCGAGGAAGAAAAATGGGCCGCCAGCCTGTTCAGCGAACCGCCACAGGAACGCACCCCGGTGGTCGACGAGCCCGCTGAGCCGAGCGGCGCCCGGCAGCGCACCGAGCCGTCCATGTCGCGGCGCGCCGAGACAATCGACGACGAGCCCGCCCTGGAGGATGAAAATCCCGACCCGCCGTTCACGCTCCTGACCCACGCCGCCGAGCCGCAGGAACAACGCCCGCCGCTGCGCCGCAAGCGCCCGCGCGCCGAAACCCGTGTTCACGACGAACAACTGCTGGACCTGGAAGACGATCCGCTGCACCTGTACGCGCAGAAACGCGCATCGACACCGGGCCGTCGCCTGCTGTGGATTCTGCTGGTGCTGATCGCCGCTGCCGGCCTCGCCGGGCAGTTCATCGCCTACCAGTTCGACGATCTTGCGCGCCAGGACGCGTACCGCCCGTGGTTCCAGCAAGTGTGCCCCGTGCTTGGCTGCAAAGTGCCATCGCGGGTCGATATTGCACACATCAAGAGCAGCAACCTGGTGGTGCGCAGCCACCCTGAATTTGCCGGCGCGCTGGTGGTGGATGCGATCATCTACAACCGTGCGACGTTCTCCCAACCCTTCCCCTTGCTGGAACTGCGCTTCGCCGACATGAACGGCGGCCTGATCGCCAGTCGTCGCTTCAAGCCCGCCGAATACCTGAGCGGCGAGCTGGCCGGAGTGAGCGAAATGCCATCACAAACGCCGATCCACATCTCGCTGGATATCCTCGACCCCGGCAACAAAGCCGTAAATTACAGCCTGAGCTTTCATTCGCCCGAGTGAAACGGCCCGCTCTGCGGGGCTTTGGTGGCAGATTCCTGCCAGAATCGCCGGTTACCGAACCGACGGCGATAAAGAAATAACTGTTCAGATTTTATCCAATTCAGCCTTTATCCAGTCATCGAGAGCGGGTATCATGCCAACCCTTTTTCGAACTCTAATGATCCGGCCCCACAACAGGGAAGTCCTATGTCGGCGGTACGCATCGGCCCATACACATTGCAGAACGGCTTGATCCTCGCCCCGATGGCGGGCGTCACCGACCAGCCCTTTCGTCAGCTGTGCAAACGTTTGGGTGCGGGTCTTGTAGTCTCGGAAATGGTCACCAGCGACATGAGCTTGTGGAACACCCGCAAATCGCGGATGCGCATGATCCACGAAGGCGATCCCGAGCCCCGCTCGGTACAGATCGCCGGGGGTGATGCGCAGATGCTGGCGGACGCGGCCCGGGCCAATGTGGAGCTGGGTGCACAGATCATTGATATCAACATGGGCTGCCCGGCCAAGAAGGTCTGCAACAAGGCCGCCGGTTCCGCGCTGTTGAAGGATGAGCAGTTGGTTGCCGAGATCCTGCAGGCCGTTGTGGCCGCAGTCGATGTGCCGGTAACCCTGAAGATCCGTACCGGCTGGGACCGGGACAACAAGAACGGCCTGACGGTGGCGAAGATTGCCGAACAGGCAGGCATTACAGCGCTGGCGGTGCATGGTCGCACCCGCGCCGATCTGTACACAGGTGCTGCCGAGTACGACACCATTGCCGCGATCAAGCAGGCGGTGTCGATGCCGGTGTTTGCCAATGGCGATATCGACTCGGCCGAGAAAGCCCGGCGCGTGCTGCACGCCACCGGCGCAGATGGCCTGTTGATTGGCCGGGCCGCCCAGGGGCGGCCATGGATCTTTCGTGAGATCGAGCATTTCCTGCGCACTGGCGAGGTATTGCCGGCGCCGGAGTTGCCCGAGGTGGAACGTATTCTGCTAGAGCATCTGGCGGCCCTTCACACGTTTTACGGCGATGTGATGGGCGTGCGTATTGCTCGCAAGCATGTGGGTTGGTATCTCGCAACCCTGCCAGGCGCCAGGGAGTTTCGCGCCGGGTTCAATCGTTTGGATGAAACGCAAGCACAGGTCACCGCCGTTCGTGAGTTCTTTATCGAGCGAGACAAGAGCCTGAGAGCAGGGGACGGAGAATGGGTGGCCGCATGACGATGATGACCGAGACTTTAGTGAGTGGAACAGCACCCGTGAGCGACAACGTCAATTTGAAACAGCACCTGAACACGCCGAGCGAAGAAGGCCAGACCCTTCGCGGGAGTGTGGAGAAGGCGCTGCACAATTATTTCGCCCACCTTGAGGGCGCTTCCGTCACGGACGTGTACAACCTGGTGCTTTCCGAAGTCGAGGCGCCCTTGCTCGAAAGCGTGATGAACTACGTCAAGGGCAACCAGACCAAAGCCAGTGAGCTGCTCGGTCTCAACCGTGGCACCTTGCGCAAAAAGCTCAAGCAGTACGATTTGCTGTAAGCATTCAATCAAACCAGAAAGGCGCCCGCGTAGAACCGGTCGCCTTTTTTGCTGACTCCTTTGCTTTTGATGGAAATTGAAATGACCGACCAGACTACCCGCCTGCCGATCCGCCGCGCCTTGATCAGTGTTTCCGACAAGACCGGGATCCTCGAATTTGCCCGGGAGCTGGAAGCCCTGGGCGTGGAAATCCTCTCCACGGGCGGGACCTTCAAACTGCTGCAGGACAACGGCGTGGCCGCAGTGGAAGTGGCGGACTACACCGGTTTCGCGGAAATGATGGACGGTCGGGTCAAGACTCTGCACCCGAAAATTCACGGCGGCATCCTCGGCCGTCGCGGTATCGACGACGCCATCATGAGCGAACACGGCATCAAGCCGATCGACCTGGTGGCTGTCAACCTCTACCCGTTCGAAGCCACCATCAACAAGCCAGGCTGCGACCTGCCGACCGCCATCGAAAACATCGACATCGGCGGCCCGACCATGGTCCGCTCGGCGGCCAAGAACCATAAAGACGTGGCCATCGTGGTCAATGCCGGCGACTACGCCCAGGTGCTCGAAGGCCTCAAGGCCGGTGGTCTGACCTACGCCCAGCGCTTCGACCTGATGCTCAAGGCGTTCGAACACACCGCGGCCTACGACGGCATGATCGCCAACTACATGGGCACCGTGAATCAGGCCGCCGACACCCTGAGCACCGAAAACCGCAGCCAGTTTCCGCGCACCTTCAACAGCCAGTTCATCAAGGCCCAGGAAATGCGCTACGGCGAGAACCCGCACCAGAGCGCGGCGTTCTACGTGGAAGCCAAGCCTGCCGAAGTCGGCATCGCCACCGCGACCCAGCTGCAAGGTAAAGAGCTGTCCTACAACAACGTGGCCGACACCGACGCCGCGCTGGAATGCGTGAAGAGCTTCGTCAAGCCGGCCTGCGTGATCGTCAAGCATGCCAACCCGTGCGGCGTGGCGGTGAGCCCTGACGCGGAAGGCGGGATTCGCCAGGCCTACGAACTGGCCTATGCCACCGACACCGAGTCCGCCTTCGGCGGCATCATCGCCTTCAACCGTGAGCTGGACGCCGAAACCGCCAGGGCCATCGTCGAGCGTCAGTTCGTCGAAGTGATCATCGCCCCAAGCGTCAGCGCAGAAGCGCGCGCCATCGTCGCAGGCAAAGCCAACGTGCGCCTGCTGGCGTGCGGCGAATGGTCGGCCGAGCGTGCCGCTGCCTGGGACTACAAGCGCGTCAATGGCGGCCTGCTGGTGCAGAGCCGCGACATCGGCATGATCGGCAGTGACGACCTGAAGGTAGTGACCCAACGCGCGCCGACCGAGCAGGAAATCAACGACCTGATCTTTGCCTGGAAAGTGGCCAAGTACGTTAAATCCAACGCCATCGTCTATGCGAAGAACCGCCAGACCATCGGTGTCGGCGCCGGCCAGATGAGCCGCGTGAACTCGGCACGCATTGCCGCGATCAAGGCTGAGCATGCCGGTTTGCAGGTAGTGGGTTCGGTGATGGCCTCCGACGCGTTCTTCCCGTTCCGCGATGGCCTGGATAACGCCGCCAAGGCAGGCGTAACCGCCGTGATCCAACCGGGCGGCTCGATGCGTGATGCCGAAGTGATCGCCGCTGCGGATGAGGCCGGTATCGCCATGGTCTTCACCGGCATGCGCCATTTCCGTCACTGATCCAACTTGATCGAAATGTGAGAGGGGGCTTGCTCCCGATGGCGGTATTTCAGCAGGCGATTATTTGACTGATAGACCGCTATCGGGAGCAAGCCCCCTCCCACATAAAGCGCTCTTGCGGCGCCCAACAGAATTTGCGTCATCCGAGGTTTTTGAAATGAATGTTTTGATCATTGGCAGCGGTGGCCGTGAACACGCCCTGGCCTGGAAAGTTGCCCAGGACCCACGCGTCCAGAAGGTTTTCGTAGCACCCGGCAACGCCGGTACCGCCATTGAAGCCAAGTGCGAGAACGTCGCCATCGACGTGCTGGCGCTTGAGCAGTTGGCCGACTTCGCTGAAAAGAATGTGTCCCTGACCATCGTCGGCCCGGAAGTGCCACTGGTGGCAGGCGTGGTGGATCTGTTCCGCAGCCGTGGCCTGGATTGCTTCGGCCCCACCGCTGGCGCCGCGCAGCTGGAAGGCTCGAAAGCCTTCACCAAGGATTTCCTGGCGCGTCACAAGATCCCGACCGCCGACTACCAGAACTTCACCGAGATCGAGCCGGCCCTGGCTTACCTGCGTGAAAAAGGCGCGCCCATCGTGATCAAGGCCGATGGCCTGGCCGCCGGTAAAGGCGTGATCGTCGCCATGACCCTGCAGGAAGCCGAAGACGCGGTACGCGACATGCTCGCCGGCAATGCCTTTGGTGATGCCGGTTCCAGAGTAGTCATCGAAGAGTTCCTCGACGGTGAAGAAGCCAGCTTTATCGTGATGGTCGACGGCAAGAACGTGCTGCCGATGGCCACCAGCCAGGACCACAAGCGCGTCGGCAACGGCGACAGCGGTCCCAACACCGGCGGCATGGGCGCCTACTCCCCTGCCCCGGTGGTCACCAGCGACGTGCATCAGCGCGTCATGGACCTGGTGATCTGGCCGACCGTGCGCGGCATGGCCGACGAAGGCAACGTCTACACCGGCTTCCTGTACGCGGGCCTGATGATCGACAAGGCCGGCAATCCGAAAGTCATCGAGTTCAACTGCCGCTTTGGCGACCCGGAAACCCAGCCGGTGATGCTGCGCCTGCAGTCGAGCCTGGTGCTGCTGGTGGAAGCCGCCCTGGCCCAGGCCCTGGACAAGGTGGAAGCGCAGTGGGACCCGCGCCCGAGCGTCGGAATTGTGCTGGCTGCCGGGGGTTACCCCGCCGACTATGCCAAGGGCGATGCAATTGAAGGTCTCGAAGACGCTGCTACGCTGGAAGGCAAGGTGTTCCATGCGGGCACCTCGCTCAAGGATGGCAAGGTCGTTACCGCCGGTGGCCGCGTGTTGTGCGCCACCGCGATGGGCATCAGTGTCGACGCCGCGCAGCAACAGGCGTACCGGCTGGCCGCGAAGATCGATTGGAACGGCTGTTTTTACCGCACGGACATCGGCTACCGCGCCATTGCCCGTGAACGTGGCGAGAACGCGTAGCAGCTATCCGTTCGGTCAGGTGAGGGCCTGCGGCCCTTGCCGTACTCATGCCTCCCCGCGCATAGTTCACCCGTGCATCAACCTACGAAGGGATTTCGCCTTGCGCTGGCTCAGGATCGCCATAGGTTTCACTGTCAGTCTGCTGACATTGCTCTGCTTGTTCCCGGCCCAGGCGGCCGCACAAGGCAGTGGTTGGGCGATATTGCTCGACGAACAGGCTGACCTGCAACTGAGCGACATACGGTCCCCGCGCTACACCAATCAATTCAGCCCCACCGAACTGGACCGCATCACCGCTGCCCCGCCGGACGGTGCATTGTGGGTACGCTTCAAGCTGCAACCCGGCAAGCACGAGCAACTGCTGCGGGTATTCGCCCCCGACCTGTCGCACCTGAGCCTGTATGTGCTGGACGGTGACACCCTGGTCGAACAGCAGAACACCGGCACCCGCCAGCCGCAGGCGGACCGTCCACTGCCCAGCAGTGATTTCATGCTGCCGATGCCCCAGAGCCAGAAGCCTCTTGAGGTCTACCTGCGCCTGGTGTCGGAACACGAGCTGCGCCCCTACATCACCCTGGAGCCGGCGGTACTGGCCGCCGCCAACCAGAACCAGACGCTGGTCTACGGCCTGCTCTTCGGCGTGCTGGCGATGCTGATCCTGCATAACCTCACACGTTTCGCCTATCACCGCTCGCGCAGCAGCCTGTGGCTGGCGGCCTGCGAAGTGCTGCTGATGCTCAGCCTGGCGCTGCTGCTCAATCTGGTGGGGCCGTGGCTGCCCAACTGGCACGCGGTCCAGACCCCCGGCGCCTACCTGGCCCTGTTGCTCACCGCGCCCTGCGGGCTGATGTACGCCTACCGTTTCTTCATGCCGCTGGGGCCGCATCCGCTGAACAAGCTGTTGATGGCCGATATCCTCGTGATCGTGCTGTGCGGCCTGTTGCTGCTGTTCGTCAACACCCTGCCGCTGAACATCATC
Organism: Pseudomonas trivialis; assembly: GCF_001439805.1. Classification (GTDB taxonomy): domain Bacteria; phylum Pseudomonadota; class Gammaproteobacteria; order Pseudomonadales; family Pseudomonadaceae; genus Aquipseudomonas; species Aquipseudomonas trivialis. The sequence continues at coordinate 57,353 of NZ_JYLK01000016.1, forward strand.
ACCTACGCCCTGGTGGCCCTGGCCGGCCTGAGCATGCTGTTCGTCTCGGCCTGTCACTGGCAAAAAGGCTACCGCCCGGCGCGTCTGTTCGTGGCGGCGATGGTGGTGTTCAACATCGGCACGCTGATCATCCTGCCCGCCCTGCTCGGCCTGACGCTGGTGGCACCGCAGGGGCTGATCGTGACGCTGCTCGGTTTTATCTGCCTGAGCGGCCTGCTGATGAGCCTGGCCCTGGGTGAACGCCAGCGCGCCATAGTCGAAACCCGCTTCAGCCTCAGCCGCGACCTGGCCGCAAGCAACGCCGAAATCGCCGCCAAGGCCGAGTTCCTGGCGAAGATCAGCCACGAAATCCGCACCCCCATGAACGGCGTGCTGGGCATGACCGAGTTGCTGCTGGGCACGCCGCTGTCGGTCAAGCAGCGCGACTATGTGCAGACCATCCACAGCGCGGGTAACGAACTCCTCACGCTGATCAACGAAATTCTCGACATTTCCAATCTCGAGTCCGGACAGATCGAGCTCGATGACGTGCAGTTCGACCTCAACGCACTGATCGACGACTGCCTGAGCATCTTCCGCGCCAAGGCCGAACAGCAGAACGTCGAGCTGATCAGCTTTATTCAGCCCCAGGTCCCCCGCGTCATCAGCGGCGACCCCACGCGCCTGCGCCAGGCGATGCTGAGCCTGTTGGAAAACGCCCTGCAGAAAACCGACGAAGGTGAAGTGCTGATCGTGATCGCGCTGGAAGACCGCAACACCCAGCCACGCTTGCGCATTGCCGTGCAGGACAGCGGCCTGCCGATGGACGCCGCCGAACGCGACGCCCTGCTGCACAGCGAACTGCACAGCAAGAATTTCGTGTCGGCCACGCGCCTGAGCGGCCACTTGGGTCTGGTGATCGCGCGCCAGTTGATCCTGTTGATGAACGGCGAGTTCGGCATCAAGAGCGGCACGCATCAGGGCAGCACCTTGTGGCTGACTCTGCCGCTGGACCCGCAGCGCCTGGAACACCCGACCTGCGACCTCGACGGCCCCCTGCAGGATGCACGCGTGCTGGTGGTGGACGACAACGACACCTGCCGCAAGGTGCTGGTGCAGCAATGCAGCGCCTGGGGCCTGAATGTCAGCGCCGTGTCGTCCGGCAAGGAAGCGCTGGCGCTGCTGCGCACCAAGGCGCACCTGCGCGATTACTTCGACATTGTGCTGCTGGACCAGAACATGCCCGGCATGACCGGCATGCAGCTCGCGGCGAAGATCAAGGAAGACCCGAGCCTGAACCACGACATCCTGTTGATCATGCTCACCGGCATCAGCAACGCGCCGAGCAAGGTCATCGCGCGCAACAGCGGGATCAAGCGCATCCTCGCCAAACCGGTAGCCGGCTACACGCTCAAGACCACCCTGGCCGACGAACTGACCCAGCGCAACAAAGGCAACGTGCAGCCACGCGCGCACCTCAGCGCACCGGCTGCGATCACCGTGCCGGCAGACTTCCGCATCCTCGTGGCCGAAGACAACAGCATCTCCACCAAGGTGATTCGCGGCATGCTCGGCAAGCTCAACCTTGACCCGGACACTGCCAGCAACGGCGAAGAAGCCCTGCAAGCGATGAAGGCCCAGCGCTACGACCTGGTGCTGATGGACTGCGAGATGCCGGTGCTTGATGGCTTCTCCGCCACCCAGCAGTTACGCGCATGGGAAGTCAGCCACCAGCGGATCCGCACCCCGGTGGTGGCGCTGACCGCGCATATTCTTTCGGAACACAAGGAACGCGCACGCCAGGCCGGAATGGACGGGCACATGGCCAAGCCGGTGGAGTTGTCGCAGTTGCGTGAGCTGGTGGAGTTCTGGGTGGCGCAGCGCCAACAGCGCCCGGAACACGAGCCCTCCTGACGTCAACTGCGCCGTCTTGCAGCAACCTCCAGCTTCCGTGGCGAGCGGGCTTGCCCCGCGTTGGGCTGCGCAGCAGCCCCAAAACCATGTTCTGCGTAGTTTCAGGTACACCGCGTGTTCTTTGATTGGGGGCGCTTCGCGTCCCAACGCGGGGCAAGCCCGCTCGCCACAGGGGCCCCGGTTTGCTGCGCGACAGCGCTAGTTGATCTCCCACGCGTGATAAATGCCTCAGATGCGGTATCTGGCGATAGCCGACTGCACCTTGTCCCCCGCGCTCTCGCGCATCAGCTGGATGGTTTTCTCGTTGACCAGCGAGGTATTGAGCACCAGGCACGTCTGCCCGCTGAAGGCCTCGAACGACGAACTGTCCCACTCCAGAAACGGCAGCACCACCTGTTTGCTCACGCCCTGGCTGCTGTAGGTCACCAGCACCATCATCACTTCGCCGTTGGTTTCGGTGCAGGAGGCCACACCAAAGTCACCGCCCTGCTGCAGCGTGCTGTTGCGCTTGAACAGCTCGAACGAGGCGGGTTGCTGCTTCATGGCCTCCAGCGCATCCGCCGCCAGCTTGGGCAAGGCCGCCAGCACTGGCCCGGCCAGCGCGGTCGAAGCGAACATCGCGGCAATCATGTTCAGCACCGCCAGTTGCACCGTCAGGCCCTTGCCGCTGCTGGACACCCGCTCGAAGCTGCTGCGCATCGGCAGCCAGCCCAGGCTGATCATCACCTTGATGAATTCGTCGTACCACGCCTCGGTGCCGCGATGAACCTTCAACACATCGCTGACATAACTGCTGGCCAGCAGGTAACTTTTGCGAATGTATTCGCGGCTCAGGCCGGACAGGCCCTCGGCAAACGAGATCACGCTGTTATTGACCACCGCCGCATTCGAATCGTCGTCGGGATCGGGGGCCGACAAAGCCTGCGCACCGGACGCCGCCGGCAGTTTGTAGGCCGCAATCAACTTGCGCCTTTTTGTACTGTTGATCCTTCTATGATGTCGCTCCATGTTCAGCTCTCCACAAGCACCCCACATTGGGGCTGCCTTCACCCTAGTCCAGTGGCGGGCGCGCTTGCCAGACGACACTTATCCCTTGCTGGCGCGCACGGGGGAGACGCCGCCCAGCCATTGCTGGGCGCGGCACCAGGGGGTACGGATTTCTTCGATTGAAAAAGAAAAAGCCCCGACTAACCGCAGGTAAACCCCAGGATTAATCGGCGCTTTCCCACGGTGTCAGGTGTTGGGTTTGTCGCCGTACCAGCGCGGCGTGTACACCCATTCACCGCCACCGGCACGCGGGAATGTGCAGGTGGTGGACGAGCCGATCAGCACCATGGTGCGCATGTCCACCTGCTCGGGCGTGAGTTGCCCCAGCGTGGTGACGCGCAGGGTCTGGCCCGGTCGCCCGATATCGCGGCCAAGCACCACCGGTGTTTCGGGCCTGCGGTGCTGCGCGACGATTTCCAGCGCTCGCCCCAGTTGCCACGGCCGAGCACGGGAGATCGGGTTGTAGAACGCCAGCGCCAGGTCGGCCTGGGACGCGAGGTCCAGGCGTTTTTCGATGATCGACCAGGGTTTGAGGTTGTCCGACAGCGACATCATGCAGAAGTCGTGACCCAGCGGCGCGCCGGCCTGGGCGGCGGTCGCCAGCGACGCAGACACCCCCGGCAGGATCTGCAGGTCGACCTGATGCCACATCGGGTCGCTGGATTCGTGCAGCGCCTCGATCACCGCCGCCGCCATCGCAAATACGCCCGGATCGCCGGACGACACCACCACCACCGAACGGCCTTGCACGGCCAGTTCGAAAGCGTGACGCGCACGCTGCATTTCTTCGCGGTTGTCGGTGCAATGCTGCACCTGATCATCGCGGAACGGCCCGGCCATGCGCACATAGGTTTCATAGCCCAGCACATCGGTGCAACGCGCCAGTTCGGCCTTCACCGCCGGCACCATCAACTCGGCGGCGCCGGGGCCCAGGCCGATGACTGCGAGGCGACCACGCACGCGGCCAACCTGGGACAGGTCCAGCGGCTGCTCGGCTACATCGATCACGATATCGGCGTCCGGGCTGACGCTGGCGAACCGCAGCGGCACCGCCAACAGCGTTGCGGCTTCGTGCAGCGACGCGTCCGCCATCTGCGTGTCACTGGCCAACAGGCAGGCCAGCGATTGCAGCGCGATGCCAGACTGGTCCAACGCTGCGCGCACCCGCTCGGCCAACTGCGCGCCCGGTTTGCAGGTGACGCTCACATTTTTCGGGTAAATCAGCAGTTCATTGGCCGCAGGCGCGCGCGCGGCGCTGCCCACGTGAATCGCCAACCGCGCCTGCTGATCCTGGGGCAGATTCGCCTCGTTCAACCACGGCGCCGCCCCTTCGATGCGCACATGTTCGCCGGCCAGCAGATCGCTGACAAAGCGCTTGCCCAGCTCCAGGTCCCCCAGCTCATAACCCTGGGGCGGGTTGAGCAGGCAGGTGCCGAAACGCAGCTCGCCACTGGTGGTGATCGCCGCCGCCACGTTCAAAGCCGCCGCGATCTCGCGCGCCATGACATTCACGCCGCCCAGGCCACCGAGCAGCGGCACCACCGCACTGCCGTCCTCGGCCACCGCCAGCACGGCGGGCTCTTCGCCCTTTTCCAACAACAGCGGCGCCAGGGTGCGAATCACAATGCCGGCGGCGCACAGGGCAATCAGCGGCGTGCCCTGCTGGTACAGCTGGCGCAGCGTGGCGCCGAATTCGCTGTAATTTACGTCCGCGCCTTCGACCCGTCCGGCCAGGCCGTGGATCAACGCGCCGGGATAAACCTGCTGAATACGGCGCGCGGTGGCGAGGCTGCCCTGGCCGAGGATGACGATCGCGGGATTGATCACCCTTGCCACCGTTCACCAGGCACGATGATCAGCGAGAAATACGGCGACGACATCGGCACCACCTGATCCAGCGGCACGATTTTCTGATTGGCCATGGTTGCGCGCTCCACATACAGCGCACGGTCGGCAAGCCCCAGCTCTTCCAGCACCTGGCGCACCTTGGGGAAATTGCGGCCCAGCTTCATGATCACTGCCGCGTCGGCATCGGCCAGACGGCGCTTGAGGTCGTCATGGGGCAATACGCCCGACAGCACCGACAGGCTCTGGTTGCGGTACACCAATGGCGCGCCGAGCACCGAAGCGCCACCGAGCATTGAGCACACGCCGGGGATGACCTGCGCGTCGTAGCGCTCGGCCAGGCGGTCGTGCAGGTACATATAGGAGCCGTAGAAGAACGGGTCGCCCTCGCAGATCACCGCCACATCGCGGCCGGCGTCCAGATGCGCCGCCACGTGCAGGCTGGCGGTGTCGTAGAAATCGCTGATCACCTGTTCGTAGGACAGCGGTGCCGGCAGTGCTTCGGTGGTCACCGGGTACACCAGCGGCATCAGCGTCTGCTGAGGCACCAGGTGATCCTCGATGATGCTGAACGCGTTGCCCTTCTTGCCCTTGGCCACGAAGTACGCCACCACCGGGGATTCGCGCAGCAGGCGCAGCGCCTTCACGGTGATCAGCTCAGGGTCGCCGGGGCCGACGCCCAGGCCGATCAAGCGTCCGCGTGCCGGCATCACTCCACCTCCGTGGCAAGCGCATTGACGGCGGCGGCGGCCATGGCGCTGCCGCCGAGGCGACCCTGCATGATCACGAAGGGCACGCCACGGCTGTCGGCGGCAAGCATCGCCTTGGATTCGGCGGCGCCGACGAAGCCGACAGGGAAGCCGAGGATCAGCGCCGGTTTCGGCGCGCCGGCATCGAGCATCTCCAGCAGGTAAAACAGTGCGGTCGGTGCGTTGCCGATCACCACCACACTGCCTTCCAGGTGCGGGCGCCACAGCTCCAGCGCGGCGGCAGAGCGGGTGTTGCCCAAGTCGCGCGCCAACTGCGGCACGCTGTCGTCACGCAGGGTGCAGATCACCTGATTGTTGGCCGGCAGGCGCGTGCGGGTCACGCCTTCGCTGACCATCCGCGCGTCACACAGGATCGGCGCGCCGGCCGCCAGCGCATCGCGCCCGGCCTTGCCCGCACCTTCGGAGAACTGCAGGCCGTCGATGGCGCCGACCATGCCGCACGCATGAATCACCCGCACCGCGAGTTTTTCCAGGTCGGCCGGGATGCGCTCCAGGTTGGCTTCCGCGCGAATGATGGCGAAGGAGTTGCGATAGATCTCCTGACCGTCGCGGATGTAATCAATCATCGGTGTTGCTCCGTGGACGAGCGCGCAGCACGGCGCCCGCCGCTTCAATGGAAAGGTTGCGCGCGTGCAGCCGGCCGAAACCCGGCTGGGCTGCATCGCGAAAATAGAGGTCGTAGTGGCCGGGGCTCACCGCCAGCAAGGTGACTGGCGCGGTGTGCGCAGCGGCGCAGGAGCGCGAGCAGCCGGACAGGTGCACGTCATGGCCGGGCGGCAGGCCGAGGGCGTCGGCCTTGGTGTCGGCCAGGCCCTTGGCGCAGCCGTTGGAACCGGTGCAGGCGATCACGCGGGCCAGGGGGGCGTCGGCCGAGCAGAGGAAGCCCAGTTGCGCCAAACCGGCTGTCACCACTTCAGGCTGGGTGAGGTTGGGCAGCAGCACGCCTTGCCAGGGGGTGACCCGCAAGGTGCCGTCGCCGTGTTCGCGGGCCAGTTGCGCGGCGCCGTGGAGCATCGTCGAATCCAGGCGACCCAGGGGGGCAACGACGGCAACGTAGCAGCGGTTTTTTTGAAGCTGTGGATAACTGCCCAAATGCAGCACAGCGCCAACGGCCGGGCGCTTGAATCTCTCCGCCGACAGCAGAGGCAGGCTCAGGCGGCCCAATAGGTTATCCACAGCCAGATGACGCATGCGCGTTTGCTGCGGCGTCGCGAGGTCGAGAAACGCTTCGAGCACCGCGACAACCAGCGCGTGACCTTGCTCAAGAGGCACCGCTCCCACCGGCGCATCCAGCCCTGGGCACCCGGCCAAGCCGAACGCCAGCAAGGTATCACCGCCGTGTTCAAACGCCGACAGCCACACGTCGTGAGGGTGTTCGAGCATCGCCAGGGCCTCGCCGCCGTCCAGTTGCACGGCGAACTTGGCCGACAGCTCATGAAAGCGCGGATGGTTTTCCAGCGTGGCGAGGATCTGCGCGGCCAGCGGGCGGGTGTCGAACAGCATCTGCGGGTCGATGCCGGCACTGGGGCTGAGCATCAGGTTGCGCACGTCGTCACCCGCTGCATTATTCGGCCCAAGGCCTGCAGCCAGCAGGGCCGCGATCAAGGCGTCCTGCTCGGGGCCGATCCCGCGAATCTGCAGGTTGGCGCGGTTGGTCGCCTCGATCACGCCGCCCGCGTAAGCCTGGGCCGCGTCCGCCACGGCGTGGGCCTGGGTGGCGGTGATCGAGCCGCCGGCCAGTTTGATCCGGCAGATGCCGCCATCCAGCGCCTGGACGATACGCAGCAACCCCGGACAAGCCGAGGGGCGCATGGTGTTCAGGGCGGGCGATGGGTTCACGGGGCTACCGGTTGACGGGTAAAGGCGCGGTATTATGCCTGCTTTGTCCGACGGCATGAAAAGCCTGCCCGTCGGATGTCGCGCAAGGAATGGATATGTCGCCCTGGCTGACGGTTGTAGGCATCGGTGAAGACGGCTTCAAGGGGCTGGGCAAAAACGCCCGGCACGCCCTGTTGCGCGCCACGCGGATTATAGGTGCTCAGCGCCAGTTGGACCTGCTGCCGGTGTGTATTCGCGGCGAACGGCAGCTGTGGCCGAGCCCGTTTACGTTGGCGCCGGTGCTGGCAAGCCGCGGGGAACCGGTGTGCGTGCTGGCCAGCGGCGATCCGATGTTCTACGGCGTGGGGGCCAGTCTGGCGCGACAGGTGGCGGCTGAGGAGCTGTCGGTTTTGCCGGCACCGTCGTCGGTGTCGCTGGCGGCGGCGCGGCTGGGCTGGCCGTTGCAGGACGTGGTGACGTTATCCGTGGTGGCACGGCCACTGGCGGCGCTCAACGCGCATCTGGCCAGCGGCATACGTTTGCTGGTGTTGAGCAACGACGGCAGCAGCCCTGGGTTGATCGCCGCGTTGTTGGCGCAGGCCGGGTTTGGGCAGAGCCGGCTGAGCGTCTTTGAACACCTGGGTGGCGCGGATGAGCGACGCATTGATGGGCTGGCGCAATCGTGGGCGTTCGCCAAGGTCGCCGATTTGAACCTGGTCGCCATCGACTGCCAGGCGAACAGCAACACACCTCGCCTGTCACGCCTTGCCGGCCTGCCGGACTCGGCGTTCCAGCACGACGGTCAACTGACCAAGCGTGACGTGCGCGCCATGACCCTCGCGCGCCTCGCGCCGATGCCCGGCGAACTGTTGTGGGACGTGGGCGCGGGCAGCGGCTCCATCGGCATCGAATGGATGCGCACGCACCCGAGCTGCCGCGCGTTGGCGATTGAAGCCGATAGCGCTCGCCAGGGCCTGATCGAACACAACCGTGATGCCCTTGGCGTGCCCGGTTTGCAGCTGATTCGCGGCAAGGCGCCCGAGATTTTGCAGGGGTTGGAGACACCGGACGCGATCTTCATCGGCGGCGGCGTCACCCGCGAGGGCGTGCTGGAAACCTGCTGGCAGCAATTGCGCCCAGGCGGGCGGCTGGTCGCCAACGCAGTAACTCTGCAAAGCGAAATGACCCTGATGAACTGGCGCGCCCGGCATGGCGGCGAACTCACGCGCATCCACGTGGCCCAGGCGCAGCCGTTGGGGGAGTTTGATACGTGGCGCCAGGCGTTGCCGATCACCCTGCTGGACCTGGTCAAACCGTTATGAAGCGGATTTTGCTGCTGGGCGGAGTGACCGAGGCGCTGGCCATCGCGCGGACGCTGGGGCCGCAGCATATCTACAGCCTGGCGGGGGTTGGGCGCGTGCCCACCGACCTGACCTGCCAGGTGCGCGTGGGCGGTTATGGCGGTGCGGACGGCCTGGCGCAGTTTGTTCGCGCTGAAGGCGTCAGCCTGATTCTTGATGCGACCCACCCGTATGCGGCGCAGATCAGCCACAATGCGGCCCAGGCGGCGCGCGCCTGCAGGGTGCCGTGCTGGGCACTGCGGCGTCCGGCCTGGCAGCCGCAGCCCGGGGACGACTGGCGCGAAGTCAGTGACTGGACGCAGTTGGTTGAAGCGTTGAAACCGTTCAAACGACCGTTGTTCACCCTGGGCCGCGAGCCGTTGCAGCACCTCGACGAAATCCCCGACCACCAGTTCTGGACCCTGCGCGCGCTGGAGATGTACCCGGGCAATGAGCGCTGCGAAGTGATCGGCGCGCGCGGGCCGTTTCTGCTGGAGGATGAGCGTCAGTTGTTTGCGCGCCAGCGAATTGATGTGCTGATCAGCAAAAACAGTGGCAGCACGGCCACCGAGCCCAAGCTGGAGGTGGCGCGGGAAAGGGGGGTGCCGGTGTTGGTGCTGAGGCGGCCGGTGCTGGCAACCGTAGACCTGGAACTATTGTCGCCTGAAGAAACACTCATCGCGTTGGCAAATTTCATTCGATAAGTCAGAAGCGGTCGCCTGCTTGATTGGTAACCTATTTGTTACCTTCAGGCCGGCTAATGATTGAGATTGAAGAATACCGACGCGACAGCCATTCCCCGCCTATCCTCAAACCCTGCGACACCACACCAGCCTTTTTACTTATCCACCCCGTTCAGGCTAAATACCCGCCTGATCGCTTACCCCCACGGATTGTCCGCCATGGCCCGTCAACGCTTTGCACTTGCCTGGATCGCCTGCCTTGCAGTGCTGTTCAATGCGTTTGCAATGCCGCTGGCCAATGCGATTCAGCCAGCGCACGACCCGGTCAGGCAGCTGTTCTGGGGCGGGTTCTGTTCGTCCACTGGTGCAAGCGTCAACACCGTCGCCCTGGGCCAGCTGGAGATCCCGGCGCCGCAGCAGGACGATCACTCCACGATGCAGCATTGCTGGTGCTGCTCGGGCTCGGCGCCATGGGTGGCGCTCCCGGGGCATGTGCCGCAGGTGTACGTCGCTCGTTTTGAAACCTCCCAGGGCCTTTCACCGCCGTCGCCACACGCCCCAAACACGCGCCGTCAATGGCCGAGCCTCAACCCCCGCGCCTCTCCCACGGTCTGATTTGCTGCGCTCGTGAACTGCGTTCAAAACCGTTCTGGAGAACTGTCATGCTCAAATCTTCCCTGCTGCTGGCCGCATTGCTGATGCCAGTGTTCAGCGCCGCCAATGCCGATGACTACAAGGCCGGCGAGCTGCTGGTCAGCGACCCCTGGTCCCGGGAGCTGCCACCGAATGCGCCCACCGTCGCGGCGTATTTCGTGATCCATAACGACGGTAAAACCCCGGACCGCCTGCTCGGCGTCGAAACCCCCGTGGCCGACAAGGCCGAGTTGCATGAGCATGTGATGCAGGGCGACCTGATGAAGATGCAGCAAGTGACCAGCGTCGCGGTGCCGGCCAACGGCGAGCTGACCTTCGCGCCCATGGCATATCACGTGATGCTGCTGGGCCTCAAGGACCGCAGTTTGTTGGCCGATGGCAAGCACTTCCCGCTGACCCTGACCTTCGAAAAGGCCGGCAGGGTCGAGGTGCAGGTGTCGGTACAAAAGGCACCGCCCCACGCGCATAACCACGCCCAATAGGTCGCTGATCGATGGGCGCCCCTCGCGCCGGGTTGTCTGCACGCCACCGCCTGACACGCGGCGGCTGGGTCAGCCTGTTCGCCATGCTGATGATCTTTATCGGTCCGCTGATTTCCCAGGCGATGCCGATGAATCATCACGCCGGCATGTCCATGGACATGCCGGCACACCACGGCAAATCCCATCACCCTCAAGCCCCCGACGATCATCACGCACTCTGGGCAAAATGCGGCTACTGCGACCTGCTGTTCAGTTGCCCTGCCCTGCCCGGCGGCGTGTCCTGGGTCGCCCTCGACAGTCCGCCGCCGATAGCCGCCCTTACCCCCGCCCCGCGCCTGGGCCACGCCCGGCAAAGTACCTTCCCCGGCGCCCGTAGCCGCGCTCCGCCCGCTGCCGCGTAGGCCCTTCACACCCTGTGCTTCTAAAAAGCATCGGGAGCTGGCCCCCTTCGCACCTGTAAATGTGTGGGAGGGGGCTTGCTCCCGATGACGGCCCAAACGGCATCCAACATTCAAGGCTTGCGGAGCCCCTGATGACCCCCCAAAAAGTATCCTTCTACAACCTCGCCTGGCGCTGGCACTTCTACGCCGGCCTCTTCGTGGCCCCGTTCATGGTGCTGCTGGCCCTCACCGGCATCATCTACCTGTTCAAACCCCAGCTCGACCCGCTGATGTACGCCGACCTGCTCACCGTGCCCGCCGCCGAACACGCCCTGAGCGCCGACGAACAATTGCAACGGGCCAGGGCCGCCTACCCCCAGGCGACGATCAGCAAGTACCTGCCACCGACCGACGCCACCCGCAGCGCGCAATTCGTCATGCACAACAGCGGCCGCGAAATAACCCTGTTCGTCGACCCCTATCGCGGCAACGTGCTCGGCGAACAGGATGCCAAATACAACCTGCAAGCCATCGCTCGCGCACTGCATGGCGAACTGATGATCGGCACCACCGGCGACCGCCTGGTGGAACTGGCCGCCGGTTGGGGGGTGATGCTGGTGGTGTCCGGTCTGTACCTGTGGTGGCCGCGTGGCAAGTCATCGGCCGGGGTGCTGTGGCCTCGCCTCAACGCCAGGGGCCGCCTGCTGTGGCGCGACCTGCACGCCGTCGCCGGTTTCTGGGGGGCGGCGTTTTTACTGGTGATGCTGCTCAGCGGCATGACCTGGACAGGCTTCTGGGGCAAGCAATACGCTGACCTGTGGAACAGGTTCCCGGCAGCGATGTGGAACAATGTGCCGCAGTCCGACCAGCAGGCGCGCATCCTCAACACTGCCAGTCAGCAGACGGTGCCGTGGGCCATGGAAAACACGCCGATGCCGATGTCCGGCGACCATGCCGAACACATGAACCACGGCGCCATGCAGGCAGGCCCCGCCGCGCCCAGCGTGCGCCTGCAACAGGTGGTCGACCTGGCCACTGCGCGCAAGGTCGAACCCGGCTACAGCATCACCTTCCCCACCACCGCCACGGGCGTGTTCACGGTCTCGGTGTTCGCCGACGACCCGCGCAATGACGCCACCCTGCACGTGGACCAGTACACCGGCAAAGTCCTTGCCGATGTGCGCTGGCAACACTACAACCTGGCGGCGCGCGCCACCGAGACCGGCGTGATGCTGCACGAAGGCAAGATGTTCGGCTGGGTCAACCAACTGATCGTATTGCTGATCTGCCTGATGATTCTGCTCAGCGCGGTGAGTGGCGTGGTGATCTGGTGGAAGCGCAGGCCCGTGGGCGGCCTGGGCGTTCCGCCACTGCGCCATGACCTGCCGAAATGGAAAACCGCGATGCTGATCATGCTCGGCCTGGCGATTATTTTCCCGTTGGTGGGCGCTTCATTGATCGCCGTGTGGGCAGTCGATCGCCTGGTGCTGTCGCGTCTTTTTGCTCAAGGTGAATCCGCCTCAGGTTCTGCATGAAACCGGCGAGATGCCCAAGCCACAAGGCTTGTGTAGGCTGCGCGGACGTTAGTCACGCAGCCGATAAGTGTTAACTTATAACACTTTGTGCGTTATCGTTGCTCGCCGCGCCCTGCGGCGAGCACACCCCAGGAAGACTGATCGACCGATGAACACGTACCTAGCGTCCGGCCTGTGCCTGCTCGCCCTGCACAACAGCGCCCAGGCCCTGACCCTGCCCGCCAGCCCCGTCACCGCGCCCGCCGTGGATGACGAACGGGTCGACCTGAACACCCCGACCACCGCCGGCTCGCGCCTGAACCTCAGCGCCCTGCAAACCCCGGGCAGCGTCGAAAGCCAGACCGGCACGCAGATTCGCCAGCGTGGCGATGCCAGTGTGCAGGACGCCATCTCCCGTGCCACCGGCATCAGCCGCACCGGCTCGCCGGGCGACGGCGGCACCTCGTTGTCGGCCCGTGGTTTTACCGGCCAGGGTTCGGTGATGCAGCTGTACGACGGCAACCGCATGTACATGGGCATGGGCACCTCGACCTTCCCGGTGGACACCTGGTCGGTGGAGCGCGTGGACGTGCTGCGCGGCCCGGCCTCGGTGCTGTACGGCGAAGGCGCCACCGGTGCGGTGATCAATACCGTGCCGAAAAAACCGTTCGAAGGCGAAATCGAAAACCATATCCGCCTCGGCTACGGTTCCCACGACCGCCAGCAGCAAGCCCTCGACAGCGGCGGCTCGCTGAGCGACACCTTGAGCTATCGCTTGAACGTCAACCGCCTGCGCAGCAACGGTTTCATCGACCGTGGCGATTCGGCCAGCGACTTCATCAGCGGCGCGCTGCGCTGGCAGGCGGCAGACACCCTGAGCTTCACCCTCGCCAGCGACTACGGCGACCAGCAACCGCAAAACTATTTCGGCACCCCATTGATCAATGGCCAGTTGCACAAGGGCCTGCGCGACAAAAATTACAACGTCAGCAACGACACCCAGCACTACAACGACCAGTGGACGCGCCTGACCAGCGAGTGGCAGATCAACGACAGCGTCAGCGCCACCAACGCGTTGTTCTACCTGAAAAACCAGCGCCGCTGGCAGAACGCCGAGAACTACAACTTCACCAACGGCCAACTCACCCGCAGCGGCAACTTCGGCATCAAGCACAATCAGGAACAGGTGGGTGATCGCCAGACCGTCACCTTCAAGCACACGCTGTTCGGTCTCGACAGCCAGACCGTGACCGGCATTGAGTACAACCGCATCCGCTTTCGCCTGGCCAGCAACTCGCCGTTTGACGACACCTTTGCCAACGGCCAGCCCATCGACGTGAACCACCCGCAACCGGGGCCGTTTGCCAGCGCCGATCCGTTCGAACCGCTGTTCGCCACCACCACCAAAACCGTTGCAGGTTTTGCCGAAAACCGCCTGCAGCTCACCGACCAGCTTGCACTGGTCACCGGCATTCGCCGCGACTACGCCCACGTCGATCGCGATGATGTGCGCGATGGCAGCCAAACGGACAGAACCCTGACCGGTAATAACTGGAAGGCCGGGCTGGTGTATGCAATCACGCCGGACACCTCGGTCTATGGCCAGTACGCCACCAGTACCGACGGCGTCGGCGGCCTGATCTCGCTGAGTCCGGGCCAGCAGCAGTTCGACCTGTCTACCGCCAGACAAAGCGAAATCGGCATCAAGCAGGCATTCTGGGACGGACGTGGCGACTGGACGCTGGCGGCCTACCACATCGTGAAAAAGAAGCTGCTCACCGACGTACCCGGCAACCCGAACCTCAAGCAGCAAGTCGGCCAGCAATCCTCCAGCGGCCTGGAAGCCAGCCTCGACCTGCAACTGCCCAACGCCTGGCAACTGCAAGCCAACGCCGCCCTCGTGCGTGCGCAGTACGACGATTTCCAGCAGGACGTCGGCGGCGTGCAGGTATCGCGCGACGGCAACCGCCCGGTGGACGTGCCGCGCCGCACCGCCAACCTGTGGCTGAGCAAGGCCGTGAGCGATAACATCCGCGCCGGGGCCGGCGTGCGGTATGTCGATGCACGTTATGCCGACATGGCCAACCAGAACGAACTGCCGAGCTACACCGTGGTGGACGCCAGCGTGTCATGGAAGGCCCTGCGCAACACCACCCTGGGCCTGCAGCTGAACAACCTGTTTGACCGCACCTACGCCGTCAGCCAGTACAACGACGGCCAACAGTGGATCCTCGGCGAGCCGCGCTCGCTGTTCGTCACGGCGGACTACACCTTCTGACCGGCATTACACACAGCCCCCTCCCACCTTTAGACCCTGCACTGCACCTGAGAAAATTGATGACCGCACTGAGCCTCACCCACCTCACCTGGACCCCACGGGACCACGGCAGCTGTCATCACCAGTTCCACCTGTGTGACGCCAGCCTGCACGTCGCCGCCGGTGAGTTCGTGGGGCTCATAGGCCCCAATGGCAGCGGCAAGACCAGCCTGCTGCGCTGCGCCTATCGCTTCAGCAAACCGGACCAGGGCGACGTGCTGCTGCAGCACCAGAACGTGTGGAAGCAAAGCGCCAAGTGGTGCGCGCAACGCATCGCCGTGGTGCTGCAGGAGTTCCCCGATGCCTTCGGCCTGCGCGTGGATGAAGTGGTCGCCATGGGCCGTACGCCCCACAAGGGCCTGTTCGATGGCGACACCGTGCACGACCGGCAGTTGGTGTGCAGCATGCTCGAATCAGTCGGCATGCAAGGCTTCGAAGACCACGCTTTCGCCACCCTCTCCGGCGGCGAAAAACAGCGCGTGATCCTCGCCCGCGCCCTGGCTCAGGAGCCGCACCTGCTGATCCTCGACGAGCCGACCAACCACCTCGACCCGCGCTACCAGCTGGAACTGCTGCGCCTGGTCAAGCGCCTGCACATCGGCACCCTGGCCAGCATCCACGACCTGAACCTGGCCGCCGCGTTCTGTGATCGCCTGTACGTGATCGACCACGGCCGCATCATCGCCAGCGGCACGCCCCACGAAGTCCTCACCGCCGAACTGCTGCACGACGTATTTGGCGTGCAGGCACTGATCGACACTCACCCCTTGTCCGGCTACCCCCGGATCACCTGGATAACCCAACCATGATCCTGCGCTCCCTGCTGTCTCTCGTCCTGCTGCTCGGCACTGCCCAGGCGTTCGCCGAGGCCACCCATTACCCGGTGACCATCAAGAGCTGCAACCGCAACGTGACCTTTCAGGAAGCGCCGCAACACGCGGTCAGCCATGACATCAACATGACCCAGATGATGCTCGCCCTGGGCCTCAAGTCGCGCATGGCCGGCTACAGCGGCGTCACCGGCTGGAAGTCGGTCACCCCCGACATGGCCGCGATCCTCGATGGTCTGCCGGAGCTGGCGAGCAAATACCCGTCGGTGGAAACCCTGCTCAACGCCAACGTGGATTTCTTCTTCGCCGGCTGGGACTACGGCATGCGCGTGGGCGGCGACCTCACGCCCGCCACCCTGCAACCCTTGGGCATCAACGTGTATGAGCTGACCGAGTCCTGCGCGTTCGTGATGAAACGCAAGGCGGCGACCCTGGACGACACGTATAACGACCTGCGCAACCTGGGCAGGATCTTCGACGTGCAGGACCGCGCCAACGCGCTGATCGCGCAGATGCAGGCACAGGTCGCCGAGGTGCAAAAAGACCTGCCGGCCGACAAGCCTCGCGTATTCCTCTACGACAGTGGCGAAGACCGCGCCATGACCTCCGGGCGCCTGGGCATGCCACAGGCGCTGATCGCCGCCGCCGGCGGGCGCAATATCCTCGACGACATCGACGCCAGCTGGACCCGCGTCAACTGGGAAACCGTGGTGGAGCGCAACCCGCAGGTGATCGTGATCGTCGACTACAGCGAAATCACCGCCGACCAGAAGGAGCAATTCCTGCTCAATAACCCCGCGCTGCAAGGGGTGGACGCGATCAAGAACCAGCGCTTTATCGTGATTCCGTATGTGCAGGCCACGCCGGGCATCGACAACGTGCAGGCGGTGGAAACCCTGGCCAAGGGGTTCCACGGCGAATGATCAGCCGTCGCTACGCCCTGTTGCTCGCCGCCCTCGGTGCGCTGTTGCTGGTGTCCTGCGTGATCTCCCTGGGCTTTGGCCCGGCGCGGGTGCCGGTGGACGTGGTGTGGCGCATCCTGCTGCACAAGGCCTTTGGATTCGGCGAGGTGAACTGGCCGGCCGGGCAGGCGCATATTGTCTGGCTGATCCGCGTGCCACGCATGCTGCTCGGGGCGTTGGTGGGTGCGGGGCTGGCGCTGATCGGCGCGGTGCTGCAGGCGGTCACGCGCAACCCCTTGGCCGACCCGCACCTGCTCGGCGTCACGTCCGGCGCCACCCTCGGCGCGGTGATCGTGGTGCTGCATGTGGGCGAAATCATCGGTTTGCTGACCCTGCCCATCGCCGCATTCATCGGTGCGCTGGCGAGCATGCTGGTGGTGCTGGCGGTGGCCAGCCGCAATGGTCGGCTGGAGAGTGATCGCCTGTTGCTGTGCGGCGTGGCGGTATCGTTCGTGATGATGGCCGCCGCCAATCTGCTGCTGTTCATGGGCGACCACCGCGCGGCGTCGGCGGTGATGTTCTGGATGCTCGGTGGCCTGGGCCTGGCGCGCTGGGAGTTGCTCGCGATTCCCGCCGCCACCGTGCTGCTGGGCCTGCTGATACTGCTGGGCATGGCGCGGCCGTTGAACGCGCTGATGGCCGGCGAGCAGACCGCCGTAACCCTCGGGCTCAACGCGCGCACGGTGCGCCTGAAGGTATTTCTGGTGGCCTCGCTGATGACCGGCGTGCTGGTGGCCATCAGCGGCTCCATCGGCTTCGTCGGGCTGATGGTGCCGCACATTGCACGGCGCCTGGTTGGCGCCGAACACCGGCGTTTACTGCCGGTGTGCGCACTGCTGGGCAGCGTGTTCCTGGTGTGGGTGGATGTGGCCGCGCGCACCCTGATCGCCCCCGAGGACCTGCCGATTGGCGTGGCCACGGCGGCGATTGGCGGGCTGTTCTTTATCGGCTTGATGCGCAAGCGTTAGGGCCTTACAGCTCGTCCTTGTCGGGCACAAAACGACCATTCACTGCCGAAAAGTCATCCTCCACTTTACCCGTCTGCATCCAGAAGCTTCCCGAGAGAATCACCCGCAGTTCGCCGATGCTTGCAAGCTGCGTAACCACCGACGAAGGCGGCGGCGCACTGGAGGTATACCCCAAGGTTTTGGTCCATTTACCGACACTGTCGAACAGGGTGTACTCATCGTTACTGAACCGGGCCGTGTAACCGAGCAACGCCCCATCACGCGTCGACAGGTACACCCGTTTGACAGGCAACCCCTTGAGCTTGAGCACATGAAGGTAGAAGCCCAGTTCACGCCAGGAGACGAAGTACTGCCTGTAGTCAGCCTGGCCCGCCGCGTCCGGCTGGTCGAGTCCGGCATGAAACAGCAGGTGCGCGGCGCTGATCCGGTAGCCGCTGGGTAATGTCGGTAACGGCAGGGCGGGGCCGTTGGTCACGTGGGCCTGGGGAAACAACCGCTCGGCCACCGCCGAGGGATAGCCGTCGTCTTCCACCGGCAGCACCGGCAGGTAGCACTGGCCTGCCTGGCTCTCCAACTGGGCGCTCAAATACTGTTTGCCGGCAAATCCTCCCACTGACCAGTGGCTATAGCGTGCCGCGTCCTCGCCATGGGCATGAATCGGCCCCAGCGACAAACGGTTCTCACCGGGCGCAGGCACAGCCCGCGAACGCTCCGGCTGCCAGTCACCGTCGACCACGCCGACTCCCGGCCAGTTTTCGCTGGAACACAGCACCCGCAGGTCGCCTGCCGACGCCATACGACGAATGAAGTCGCGCGGGCTCAGCAGCCGAATACGCAGTATGGTCAGGTCGCGGTACTCGATAAAGCGCGCATTGCGCACCACAAACTTGAGCAACGCACCGTCGGCGCAAGAGATGTACAGCGGCAGGCTCGGGCGGCCCGGCACCGCATGCAGCATCGCCATTGCGTCCTTCAAATCAGCCGGCGAGAACAGTCCCAGGTAAATACGGTCGCTCCCGGCCAGCGGGCTTGAGGGATGAAAGTCAGCGTGCTGCGGCACACAAAAATACAGCCCGGCCAGCTCATGCCGGTAGGGGTAGCCGGCGTCGCTGAAGACCCGGCGATGGGCAAATCGGGCGCCGCCATCCGCCACCGCAAGGGTGGCGGTGAAGTGGCCGTTTTGCGCGGACTTGAGTAAATAGCCAAAGCTTAACTCGGAGCGCGTCGTGACCTGCCGGTGCGCGCACACGGCGGCATCGTCAAGCTGGGTGCAGACCGGTGTAAGTGCCGGATCATGTCGGGCCAGTGCATAGCTGCGACTTGGCAGGGCCGCCGAGGCAAACGGACTCCAGTCCGAAACCTGGCCCTGCTCGCCCCACATCGGGCTGCCATTGACCACTTGCAGGGTGTAGGTATAGGCCACTCGGTTGACGTACTCAATGGGGCTCAAATCACCAGAACGAAATTTGAGTTCAAGCGCCCCGAACAACCAATCGTGGCGGCCTTGCGGCTGGGTAGCCAGGTCCTGCGCGGTGATCAATCCCGGCGCCAGGCGAGGCACGGTCGACAGGCTGAGCAGCGATCCATCCGGCCCCAGCAAATACAGTTGCTGCCAGGAGGCTTGCGCGCTGATCGCCTGGGCCAGCGCCCGAGTGGAAAACATGTTGTTGTAGACCACCGCCTGCTCCGGCGTCAGCAGAAATGGCAAGTGCGTCGCAGGCTTGGAGTGGTAACACGCCACCACCGTGGTTCGCATGGGATGCAGCCCCAGCTCGGCCAATGTATCGGGCAGAATCCGCTTGAGATCAACGAGGTCATCGGGCACCACGGCAGGCTCGGTGGCCAGGAACCAGCCGTCGTCGCGCCGCAGTATCACGCCCGCGTAATAAACGCTTGCCGTCAGCGGCACCCGTCTTCGCACATAACGCGCGGCATCGTCCATCGACAGGAAGGCCGGGCTCAGGCGCCGCCGGGTGATGTGGGCGTAGGGCTTCCAGAGCGTGGTGACGTTGCCCAAACGGTCCCAGCAAGGGCTGTTACGGATCACCTGCAAGTCACCCGCCCGGGCCACATGTTGAACAAACCCGGTGGACGTAAGGGTGCCCAGCTCCAACTTGGCCTGGATGGTCTTCAACGTGTCACCCGAGCGCTGCTCATCGAACAGGGTCGTGGTTGACGATGAGCGGTAGCGCAGCAACGCGCCCTCCGCTGGCGCGATATACAACGCCGCCTGCGTGGCAGGCAGCGTAACGGCGCTGCTTAACTCGACGATCGCAGTGCGCATATCCTGCGGCAGAATAAAAAAGCGTTCCAGCGCCACGACCGCCGAGTCGCCCGCCCTGTTCGACATGTAATACATGCCGCAGCAGGCAAAGCCCTCCGGCACCGAATCAGCGGACGCCGTCTTGAGTGAAAGCAGCGGCGTCTTCTGCGTGGCGGGCAGCAGTTCGCTGGCCACGTACTCCTCGCGCCGGACATGTTTGAAGATAAAGGCGAAGTACTGCGTGACATAGCGTGGCCGCTCGCGCTGAGGCTGGCGATGGTAGAGGTCCAGGGCAGCCTCATCCGCGCTGTCGAAGAGCGCGCCATGGTTCAACGCGACCGGGCGCTGGAACTCCAGCACACGTACATTGGGGCCCCAGTCCACCTCGACCTTTTCCGCCGGCCCCCACAACGGTGTACCGCTCATCACATGCAGCGTGCCCGCCTCGGCGAGGCTGCGCACCACATCGGAAGGCTTGATCGAGCCGGCCTCGAGCTGTTTGGCGACAAGGCTTTTGGCGCCCGTGGCTTGCGGCTGCCATTGCTCGCGCCAGGCGCTGCCGGTCTCGCCAGGCCGAAAGCTGATCAAGCTGTCCTGGGTGCCCGACAAATACCCAGGCAATCCCGACTGCAAAATCGCCGCGACGTCCTGGTCGGTGAACATCTGCCCATATAACTCGGTCTCCTGATGATGCCACTTGAGCCGCTTGAAGGCCGTCAGATCCTGCGTCGACAATCCGGCGCAGGAGCCATAGCGGCCTGCCAGGTGGTGCCCCGCGTGCAACGCAATCGGCTTTCCCAAACGGTCCTTCGGGTACCAGCCTTCATACAGCAAGGGCCGCACAGGCGCAGGCGCGGGTTCGGTGACGACAAACCGGCCGTCCTGGCGCTGCAGCACGAAACCGCCGAGCATCTGATCCCTGCGTGCACCGATACTGGCGTGGGCGTAGCGCACCGCATCGTCAGCGCACAGGAACGGGCGACTCAAACCCGGCAAGGCAAACCCGGCATAGGGTCGCCAACCGCTATCGACCACACCGGCGCGGTCCCACAGTGCGCTGGTCTTTTCCACCGTCAGCTCACCGGCCTCGGCCACTTGCTGTACAAACGCGCGGGTCAGCAACGCGCCGCTGTGCAGTTGAGCCTGCTGACCATTGTCGGTGACCGTGCCGTCACCCGCCACGACCAGCAGCCTGGACTCGGCGGCCGAGCCGGAGAAGCGATAGCGCAACAGCGCCTCATCGCGCAGCCGGATATACAGCGTAGCGCCCAGGGTTGATTGCTCGGTGGGGGCAAAGCGACGGAACTGTGCGATGTGATAAGCCAGCTGCGCAGGGCTGATGAAGTTCTTGTACAGCCAGTCCTCCAGTGCCGGGTACTGACCCGGCAAGGGACGCGCATGAATATAGAAGCTGTCCACGTGGTAATCGGGAGGCAACCCAGGAAGTTGGCCGAACAGCGTTTGGGCGGACACCGCTTCACTGGCGATATAACTCTGTTCAAGGGTCTGCTGCAGGATCAACACCTGCTGCCTGGCGCCCGGCTGGCGCTGGATGCGGCTCCAGGCATGCTGCAGCGCCAGCTCACGCGAAGCAAATACCGGTCCGCAAGCCAGGGGCAGCGGTTTGCTCACGAACGGCTGAAGCGGTCGCCAATTGCCGGGCACCCCACCCACCGAGCCGCCCCACGACGGGCTCGATTGCAGGAAGGTCAGCGTACCCACCTCGGCGAGTTTCTTGAACGCGCCCTCCAGCGTCCCGTCATGGGCATGGGGCGAGTCCCAGGCCCCCTGGGTTTCCAGCCAGTGCACATAGCCTTCGGCTGCCGGTGTGTCGTGGGGTTGAAACTTGAGCAGCGTGCCGTCCGGCCCGGACAGATAGGCCAGGCCGAATCGCGCGCGCTCTCTGAAGTTGAAACTGATGTCCGGCTCGGAATAAAAACTGATGAACGCCTTGACCTGGGGCTGCGACCACGCGGGGTTCAGTCTGGACGTAGCGGCCACGTTGTCCGGGTGGGAATGCAGGCTGGCGACGATACGATAATTGGCCGGGTTTACAAAATCTTCGGCAGGCCCTGCGCGGTCCAGCAGTTGAGTCCAGTCAAAGGTGGTAGCTCGGCCGGGGACCGGTGTGCTGGCAACGAACAACTCATCGTCCAGCCGCTGCAAAATCACACTGCCGTATTCCAGCGTGGCGTTGCGCGGGATGTGTTCGTGCACATGGCGCGCCGCGTCATCGGCACTGATAAATGCCGGAGTGAGCGCGCCAAGGGTGGCGCGCTTCTCCCGCGATAGGGATTGATCCATGATGGAGGCCTCGGAATGTCAAACGGTTAAGTCATTCATCCTGCCCCCTCAGCGCCCGCGCAGGCGCTACATAGTACTCGCGCGCCATTGTGGCGCGCCGCCGCGCACCACCTGCGCCACCCGCCCGCTTGTGGTGCGCGACGGTGCCCTGCACGGGGTCCGGACCAGTGCTGCACGCGGTCACGCGACTAGGCACACCCCTTGCAATGTCTCCTGCATCTGCCCTTACAACACCAACAGGTTCTCGGAGATTGCACCATGAAGCGTCGCAGCTTGATCAAGGCTTTCACCCTTTCCGCCTCCATCGTCGCCATGGGCCTGACCTGGACCGTGCAAGCCGCCGAGACCATCAAGGTCGGCATCCTGCACTCGTTGTCCGGGACCATGGCCATCTCCGAGACCTCGCTCAAGGACATGGCGCTGATGACCATCGACGAGATCAATGCCAAGGGCGGCGTGAACGGCAAGATGCTGGAACCGGTGGTGGTCGACCCCGCGTCCAACTGGCCGCTGTTCGCGGAAAAAGGCCGTCAACTGCTGACCCAGGACAAGGTCGCCGTGGTGTTCGGTTGCTGGACCTCGGTGTCGCGCAAATCGGTATTGCCGGTGTTCGAAGAACTCAACGGCCTGCTGTTCTACCCCGTGCAATACGAAGGCGAAGAAATGTCGCCGAACGTGTTCTACACGGGTGCAGCGCCGAACCAGCAGGCAATCCCTGCCGTGGAGTACCTGATGAGCGAAGAAGGTGGCAGCGCCAAGCGCTTCTTCCTGCTCGGGACCGACTACGTGTACCCGCGCACCACCAACAAGATTTTGCGTGCGTTCCTGCATTCCAAAGGCGTGGCCGACAAGGACATTGAAGAGGTCTACACCCCGTTCGGCCACGCCGATTACCAGACCATCGTCGCCAACATCAAGAAATTCTCCGCCGGCGGCAAAACCGCCGTGATCTCCACCGTCAACGGCGACTCCAACGTGCCGTTCTACAAGGAACTGGCCAACCAGGGCCTGAAAGCCACCGATGTGCCGGTGGTGGCGTTCTCGGTGGGCGAAGAGGAACTGCGCGGCATCGACACCAAGCCGCTGGTGGGCAACCTCGCCGCCTGGAACTACTTCCAGTCGGTGGAGAACCCGGTGAACAAGAAATTCGTCGCCGATTGGAAGGCCTACGCCAAGAAGCACAACCTGCCGGGCGCCGACAAAGCCGTGACCAACGACCCGATGGAAGCCACCTACGTGGGCATCCACATGTGGGCGCAGGCGGCGGAAAAAGCCAAGTCCACCGACGTCGACAAAGTGCGTGAAGCCCTGGCCGGCCAGACCTTCGCCGCGCCGTCCGGCTTCACCCTGACCATGGACAAGACCAACCACCACCTGCACAAGCCAGTGATGATCGGCGAGATCCAGGCCGACGGGCAGTTCCAGGTGGTGTGGCAGACCGAAGAGCCGATCCGCGCGCAACCATGGAGCCCTTACATTCCGGGCAATGACAAGAAGCCGGACTATGCGGTGAAGAGCAACTAAAACCCCACCACAGGTTAAAAATGTGGGAGGGGGCAAGCCCCCTCCCACACTGTCCACGCATGATCAGGACATTTGTTTATGCCCACTGCCCTTTACCGCTTCGTCCTCGCCGCTCTGCTGTTGCTGCCTTTCGCCGCACACGCCGGGGACGCCGAAGACTTCCTCGCCGCCAACCCGATGCAACAAGCCAAACTGCTCCAGGACTGGGCCGCCCAGCCTGACCCGGCGCGCATCGAGCTGGTCGCGGCCCTGCAACAAGGCCAGCTCACCCTCAACGGCGAAACCAGAACCGTACGCCTGAACAATCGCCTGCGCAGCCTGATCGATAACGTACAGGCCAGCCAGCAACTGCTTGCCGCCGATCCCAAAGTGCGCCTGGCGGCCGCCCGTACCCTGCAAAAAAGCGCCGTGCCTGCGCAACTCAAATTCCTCGACCAGCAGGTCGCCGCCGAAACCGATGAAGGCGTGCACACCGCCCTCAGCCTGGCGCTGGCCAACCTGCAACTGGTCGACCCCGACCCGGTGGTGCGCCTGGCCGCCGTGCGCCTGCTCGGCGGCACCGGCGACCCGCTGGCCCGCACCCGCCTGGAGGCGCTGCTGGCGCCCGGCGTGGAAACCGATGCCGCCGTGCACACCGCCGCCGAGACCAGCCTGGCCCAGGTCAAACGCAAGCTGATGGTTGGCGAGATCCTCGGCCAGGCGTTCAGCGGCATGTCCCTGGGCTCGATCCTGCTGCTGGCCGCGCTGGGGCTGGCGATCACCTTCGGCCTGCTGGGCGTGATCAACATGGCCCACGGCGAGATGCTGATGCTCGGCGCGTATTCCACCTACGTGGTGCAGCTGTTGATGCAGCGCTACGTGCCCGCCGCCATCGAGTTCTACCCGTTGATCGCGCTGCCGGTGGCGTTCTTCGTCACGGCCTGCATCGGCATGGCGCTGGAGCGCACGGTGATTCGTCACCTGTATGGCCGCCCGCTGGAAACCCTGCTCGCCACCTGGGGCATCAGCCTGATGCTGATCCAACTGGTGCGCCTGGTGTTCGGCGCGCAGAACGTCGAAGTGTCCAACCCCGAGTGGTTGTCGGGCGGCATCCAGGTGTTGCCAAACCTGGTGCTGCCCTACAACCGCATCGTGATCATCGCCTTCGCGCTGTTCGTGGTGGTGCTGACCTGGCTGCTGCTGAACAAAACCCGCCTGGGCCTCAACGTGCGCGCCGTCACCCAGAACCGCAACATGGCCGCCTGCTGCGGCGTACCCACCGGGCGCGTGGACATGCTCGCCTTTGGCCTGGGATCGGGCATTGCCGGCCTGGGCGGCGTGGCGCTGAGCCAGATCGGCAACGTCGGCCCCGACCTGGGCCAGAGCTACATCATCGACTCGTTCCTGGTGGTGGTATTGGGCGGCGTCGGTCAGTTGGCCGGTAGCGTCATGGCCGCGTTCGGCCTGGGCATCGCCAACAAGATTCTGGAGCCGCAGATCGGCGCGGTGCTCGGCAAGATCCTGATCCTCGCGCTGATCATTCTGTTTATCCAGAAACGTCCGCAGGGACTCTTCGCACTGAAAGGACGGGTGATCGACTGATGAACCAGCCATTGATGCTCACGGCCGCGCAAAAGGCCGGCCCCAGGATAACGATTGCGGTGGGCGCGGTGATCCTCGCCGTGCTGCTGGCGCTGCCGCTGCTGTCGCTTTTGCCGGCGGATAACGCGTTGCATGTGTCGGCCTACACCCTGACGCTGGTGGGCAAGATTCTCTGCTATGCCATCGTCGCCCTGGCGCTTGATCTGGTGTGGGGCTACGCCGGGATGTTGTCCCTGGGCCACGGTCTGTTCTTTGCGCTGGGCGGCTATGCCATGGGCATGTACCTGATGCGCCAGGCCGCAGGCGATGAGCTGCCGGCGTTCATGGCCTTTTTGTCGTGGACACAATTGCCCTGGTACTGGGCCGGCACCGATCACTTCCTCTGGGCCCTGTGCCTGGTGGTATTGGCGCCCGGATTGCTCGCGCTGGTGTTCGGCTTTTTCGCGTTTCGCTCGCGAATCAAGGGCGTGTATTTCTCGATCATGACCCAGGCGCTGACCTTCGCCGGGATGCTGTTGTTCTTTCGCAACGAGACCGGTTTTGGCGGCAATAACGGCTTCACCAATTTTCGCAGCATCCTCGGGTTTGGCATTACGGAACCTGGCACGCGCGCCGTGCTGTTCATCGCCACCGTGCTGCTGCTGATCGCCAGCCTGTACATCGGCTGGCGCCTGGCGCAAAGCAAGTTCGGCCGGGTGCTCACCGCCCTGCGCGATGCCGAGAACCGCCTGATGTTCTGCGGCTATGACCCACGTGGTTTCAAGCTGTTCGTGTGGGTGTTGAGCGCAGTGCTGTGTGGCCTGGCCGGAGCGTTGTATGTGCCACAAGTGGGCATCATCAACCCCAGCGAGATGTCGCCGACCAACTCGATTGAAGCCGCCGTGTGGGTGGCGCTGGGCGGGCGCGGCACGCTGATCGGGCCGTTGCTCGGCGCCGGCGTGGTCAATGGCATGAAGAGCTGGTTCACCGTGGCCTTCCCGGAATACTGGCTGTTCTTCCTCGGGGCGCTGTTCATCATCGTCACCCTGTACCTGCCCAAGGGCGTGATCGGGCTGCTGAAAAAATGAGGAACGTCATGCTGGAACCTATCTTCGATGCGGGCAGCGGCCGCGATGCCATCGGTATCGGCCAGGCCGCAGGCAAGGGCCTCAATACGCGCCACGGCACGATCCTGACCCTGGAAGACATCAGCGTCAGTTTTGATGGTTTCAAGGCGCTCAACGATCTGAACCTGTATATCGGCGTGGGCGAACTGCGCTGCATCATCGGCCCCAACGGCGCGGGCAAGACCACGCTGATGGACGTGATCACCGGCAAGACCCGCCCCAGCCATGGCAAGGCCTGGTTCGGCGAAACCCTGGACCTGACCAGCATGAGCGAAGTGCGGATCGCTCAGGCCGGCATCGGCCGCAAATTCCAGAAGCCCACGGTGTTCGAAGCGCTCAGCGTGTTCGAAAACCTGGAGCTGGCGCAGAAGACCGACAAGTCGGTATGGGCCAGCCTGCGTGCGCGCCTGAGTGGCGAGCAAAAGGACCGCATCGAGGAAGTGCTCGAGACCATTCGCCTGACCGCCTCGGCGCAGCGCCCGGCCGGGTTGCTGTCCCACGGGCAAAAACAGTTTCTGGAAATCGGCATGCTGCTGATGCAGGACCCGCAACTGTTGCTGCTGGATGAACCGGTGGCGGGCATGACCGACGCCGAAACCGAGTTCACCGCCGAGCTGTTCAAGCGCCTGGCAGGCAAGCATTCGCTGATGGTGGTGGAGCACGACATGGGCTTTGTCGGTTCGATTGCCGATCACGTGACCGTGTTGCACCAGGGCAGCGTGCTGGCCGAAGGGTCGCTGGAACAGGTGCAGGAAAACGAGCGGGTGATCGAGGTTTACCTCGGTCGCTGAAAGGTGAGAGGTATGCACACCTGCTCGCCACAGAAGCCAGGCACCCGAACGATTTGAGGAGAATCTGAACATGCTGCAAGTCGACAAGCTGCACCAGTACTACGGCGGTAGCCACATCCTGCGCGGGCTTTCGTTTGACGTGAAGATCGGCGAAGTCACCTGCCTGCTCGGACGCAACGGCGTGGGCAAGACCACCCTGCTCAAATGCCTGATGGGTTTGCTGCCGGCCAAGGAAGGCGCAGTGAACTGGGAAGGCAAAGCGATCACCGGCTACAAGCCGCACCAGCGCGTGCACGCCGGCATTGCCTACGTGCCCCAGGGCCGGGAAATTTTCGCTCGATTGACGGTGGAGGAGAACCTGTTGATGGGGTTGTCGCGTTTTCCCGGCGCCGAGGCCAAGGAAGTGCCGGCGTTCATCTACGAGCTGTTCCCGGTGCTGCTGCAAATGAAACATCGACGCGGTGGCGACCTGTCCGGTGGGCAGCAACAGCAATTGGCAATCGGCCGCGCCCTGGCCAGCCGCCCGCGCCTGCTGATTCTCGATGAACCCACCGAAGGCATCCAGCCGTCGGTGATCAAGGAAATCGGCGCGGTGATCAGGAAGCTCGCGGCGCGCGGCGACATGGCGATCCTGCTGGTGGAGCAGTTCTACGACTTTGCCGCCGAATTGGCGGACCAGTACCTGGTGATGTCGCGGGGTGAAATCGTGCAGCAGGGCCGTGGCGAAAATATGCAAAGCGAAGGTGTACGCGGCCTCGTAACCATCTAACCTGTGGCGTCCCGACACTAAGCCAAAAACCATGAACCTGCCCGTTTCCCCTGCCCTGTTCACCCCCAGCTGGCACGCCGCGCTGGACCTCGGCTACGCGCGTTTCGGCGATACCACGCGCCCGGTGATGCGCCGGCACATCGGCCCGTTGCGTGTGCAAAAACACCTGTACGCCGAAGGCCCCGAGGTGTGCCAGCACATCATCGTGCACCCGCCCGGCGGCATTGCCGGCGGTGATCGCCTGGATATCCGCGCGCACGTCGGCGAAGGGGCCTGGGCGCAACTGACCAGTCCCGGCGCGGCCAAGTGGTACCGCGCCGGCGGCCCGGCGTTTCAGCAACTTGAACTGACGGTGCAGGACGGCGCCACGCTGGAGTGGCTGCCCCAGGAAACCATCGTGTTCAGCGCCGCCCAGGCCGAACTCACCACGCGCATCGAGCTGCACGGCGACGCCCGGCTGTTCTACTGGGACGTGGTCGCCCTGGGCCGTCCGGCCAGTGGCGAGCGCTTCGACCTTGGGCACTTTCAATCGCACCTGGATATCCGCCGCGACGGCCAGTTGCTCTGGCATGAGCGCCAGCGCATTGTGGGCGCCGATGGCCTGCTCGACTCGCCCATCGGGCTGGACGGCCAACCGGTATTTGCCACCCTGCTGCTCACCGGCGACATCGACCCTGACTTACTTGAAGCCTGCCGCGCCCTGCCCCATGCGGTGCGCGGCGACCTGACCCAACTGCCCGGCCTGCTGGTGGCCCGTTGCCTGGCCAGTGAAGCGCTGCTGGCGCGGGCCTGGTTGATTGATTTATGGCGTTTGCTGCGCCCGGCGGTGCTGGGACGGGAAGCGGTAGCACCGAGAATCTGGAGCACATGAAGATCAACACTGTGGGAGCAAGCCCCCTCCCACAGGGATCTACAGTGTTTTTATGAATGTAGTCTGAAGGACCTTGAACCATGGATCTGACCCCACGGGAAAAAGACAAACTGCTGATCTTCACCGCCGGCCTGGTTGCCGAGCGCCGCCTGGCGCGGGGGGTGAAGCTCAACTACCCGGAAACCATCGCCTACATTTCCGCTGCGCTGATGGAAGGCGCGCGCGATGGCCGCACCGTCGCCGACCTGATGCACTACGGCACCACCCTGCTCAGCCGCGAGCAGGTGATGGAAGGCATCCCGGAGATGATCCCGGATATCCAGGTGGAAGCCACCTTCCCGGACGGCACCAAGCTGGTCACCGTCCACCAGCCCATCGCGTGAGAGGCCGGCCATGATTCGTGACGCCATTGAAAGCGACCTGCCGGCGATCTGCGCCATCTACAACGATGCGGTGCTCAACACCACGGCGATCTGGAACGAGCAACCGGTGGACCTGGCCAACCGCCAGGCCTGGTTCCAGGTGCGACAGGCCCAGGGCTACCCGATTCTGGTGTCCATCGAAAACGACGAAGTCACCGGCTACGCCTCGTTCGGCGACTGGCGGCCCTTCGAAGGCTTTCGCTACAGCGTCGAACACTCGGTGTACGTGCGCAACGACCAGCGCGGCAAAGGCCTCGGCCCACGGTTGATGGAAGCCCTGATCGAACGCGCCCGCACCTGCGGCAAACACGTGATGGTGGCCGCCATCGAAAGCGGCAACCGGGCTTCGGTCCGCCTGCATGAACGCCTGGGGTTCATCACCACCGGGCAGATGCCGCAAGTGGGCATCAAGTTCGGCCGCTGGCTGGACCTGACCTTCATGCAAATGGCCTTGAACCCAGGCGCCGAACCGCCCAAGGAGTGACATCGATGAGCACTGCGCAACTGCGTCGAGTCAATGCTGAAAGCTTTGCCCATTACCGCCTGGGGCTGATCGAGCTATTGCTGGACGCGGTGCGGCATGGCGCTTCGGTTGGTTTCATGGCCGACGTCGACGAGGCCCAGGCACGCGCCTATTTGACCGGCGTACAGGCCAGCATCGAAGACCAGAGCCTGCTGCTGTGGGTGGTAGTGCGCGACGAGCAGGTGATCGCCAGCGTGCAGTTGGCGCTGTGCCAGAAAGCCAACGGCCGCAACCGCGCCGAAGTGCAAAAGCTGCTGGTACACAGCAGCGCGCGCCGCCATGGCCTGGGCCAGCAATTGATGAACGCTCTTGAGCTTGCCGCGCACCAGCACAAGCGCGGCCTCTTGTACCTGGACACCGAGGCCGGCTCCGGCGCCGAAGCCTTCTATCAGTCGCTGCACTACATCAAAGTCGGCGAACTGCCCGACTACTGCCAAAGCCCGGACGGGCGCTACAGCCCGACCGCCATTTACTTCAAGACCCTGGGGCACCCTGCATGATTCCTGGTGAATATCAGATCCAGCCTGGCGAGATCAAACTGAATGTCGGCCGCCGCACCGTCACCCTGAGCGTGGCCAACAGCGGCGACCGGCCGATTCAGGTGGGCTCGCACTATCACTTTTTCGAAACCAACGACGCGCTGACCTTCGACCGCGCGGCGAGCCGGGGCATGCGCCTGAACATCCCGGCGGGCACGGCGGTGCGCTTTGAGCCGGGGCAGAGTCGCGACATCGAGTTGGTGGATTTGAGCGGTGGGCGGCGGGTGTTCGGGTTTGCCGGCCGAATCATGGGTGATCTTTAGGGCCTCATCGGGCGCAAGCCCCCTCCCACAGGGGAACGTATTGCAACTGTGGGAGGGGGCTTGCGCCCGATAGCGGTTTCACATTCAACACATTTTTTCAGGGTTCACACACATGAAAATCAGCCGCCAAGCCTACGCCGACATGTACGGCCCCACCGTCGGTGACAAGGTCCGCCTGGCCGACACCGAGCTGTTCGTCGAAGTGGAACAAGACTTCACCGTCTACGGCGAAGAGGTCAAGTTCGGCGGCGGCAAGGTGATCCGTGACGGGCAGGGCCAGAGCCAGCTGCTTGCCCATGAAGTGGTCGACACACTGATCACCAACGCGCTGATCATCGACCACTGGGGCATCGTCAAGGCCGATGTGGGCCTCAAGAATGGCCGTATCCATGCAATCGGCAAGGCCGGCAACCCGGACATTCAACCCGGCGTGACCATGGCCATCGGCGCCAGCACCGAAGTGATCGCCGGCGAAGGCATGATCCTCACCGCCGGCGGCATCGACAGCCACGTGCATTTCATTTGCCCGCAGCAGATCGAAGAGGCGCTGACCAGCGGCGTCACCACCATGATCGGCGGCGGCACCGGGCCGGCTACTGGCACCAATGCCACCACTTGCACCTCGGGTCCCTGGCACCTGGCGCGCATGCTCCAGGCCAGCGATTCATTCCCGATGAACATCGGCTTCACCGGCAAGGGCAACGCGAGCCTGCCCGAGCCGTTGATCGAACAGGTCAAGGCCGGCGCCATCGGGTTAAAGCTGCATGAGGACTGGGGCACCACACCGGCCAGCATCGACAACTGCCTGAGCGTCGCCGACCAATACGACGTGCAGGTGGCGATCCACAGCGACACCCTCAACGAATCGGGTTTCGTCGAAACCACCCTGGCCGCGCTCAAGGGCCGCACCATTCACACCTACCACACCGAAGGTGCCGGTGGCGGCCATGCGCCGGACATCATCAAGGCCTGCGGTTTCCCCAACGTGCTGCCCAGCTCCACCAACCCGACGCGACCGTTCACGCGCAACACCATCGACGAACACCTGGACATGCTGATGGTCTGCCATCACCTGGACCCGAGCATTGCCGAAGACGTGGCCTTCGCCGAAAGCCGCATCCGCCGCGAGACCATCGCCGCCGAAGACATCCTGCACGACCTCGGCGCATTCTCGATGATCAGCTCCGACAGCCAGGCCATGGGCCGCGTCGGCGAAGTGATCACACGCACCTGGCAGACCGCCGACAAGATGAAAAGACAGCGCGGTCCACTGCCCGGCGACGGCCCTGGCAACGATAACTTTCGCGCCAAGCGCTACATCGCCAAATACACCATCAACCCGGCCATTACCCACGGCGTGAGCCATATCGTCGGTTCGATTGAAGTGGGCAAGTGGGCCGATCTGGTGCTGTGGCGTCCGGCATTTTTCGGTATCAAGCCGACCCTGATTCTCAAGGGCGGCGCGATTGCCTCAAGCCTGATGGGCGATGCCAACGCGTCGATTCCCACCCCGCAACCGGTGCACTACCGCCCCATGTTCGCCAGCTTCGGCAGCTCGCTGCACGCCACCAGCCTGACCTTTATCAGCCAGGCCGCCCAGGACGCCGGATTGCCCGAAGCCCTGGGTCTGAAGAAGCAGATTGCGGTGGTCAAGGGCTGCCGCAACGTGCAGAAATCCGACCTGATCCACAACGATTACCTGCCGGACATCGAAGTGGACCCGCAGACCTATCAGGTCAAGGCCGACGGCGTGTTGCTATGGTGTGAACCGGCCGAGGTGCTGCCGATGGCGCAGCGGTATTTCCTGTTCTGATCAAGGCCGGTCACGCGAACCTGGTTTTTATCATGCTCTCGGTGTACCCGTAATCCATACGCAGTTCGACGCCTGCCGGGATGTCCTGGGTCGCAAACAGGGTAGTCAACTGATACGTCGTCCTCTTGCCTGAGACACTGCTGGCGTGCTCGGCCTCGACCTGGAAAGGCACGCATTCGACGTTGTAGCCCCCGCTCGCCTGTCGCACGGGCTTGCCCTGGGGGTCATAGTCGAAATGTGTGTTGATCCTGGAGGTGATGGTATCGCCGATGATAAAGATCGGGGCGGAACGATAGCTGCCTGCATCGGGCAGCAGTTTGTAGCCCACGACCATGCCGAATGTACTCTCCGAGCGCACCGACATCTCGTAGGGAATCACTACCCCACCGTACAGACCGATGATTTCGCCCTTGGCGATCCGCCGGTTGGCCACCACCATGGACTGGCCGATCAAGGCTTTTTCTCCGGGCACTTGCACGTCGTCGGCGGTGAAGGTGCGCCATTGCAGCTTCTCTTCATACAGGGCCGCCACGCGTTCATAGCCTTCAAACTGGATGTAGGGCTTGATCGGAGTCGAGGCATAAAGGGCTCCGGAGTCCATCCGCGCCTGGCGCTCCAGGCTGCGGATACGAATCGGCCGGCCCTGCAGGTCCCTGAGGGGATACTTGCCGTTGTTGGCGCGGTTATAGCGCCCCAATTCGTTCTTCTGGGCCGAGAAGTGCACGGCCTGGCGCATGAAGGCGAGCTCGTCAGCGGTGTAGGGCGTGATCGGCATGGACTCCGATGCCGACTCATACTCGTCGTCTGAAAGGCCCCCGCCCTTGAGCCCCCTGCGCTTCCACATCCCGGCCGCATCCGGCTTGGCGATGATGCCGCTGCTGACCAGTTCGTAAGGGTTGTCCGAGCTTTGCACGCGCAACAGATAATGCTGCCCATCCCCGGCGTCCGGCAGGCTTGCGATGAAATACGGTTTGCCCTCGAACTCGATGGCCTGGGCGTGCGAAAACGGCAAGGTGAACTGACCGAACACCGGCTCAATCAAGGTTTGGAGCGGCGCCTGAGGGAGCAGGTGGGCGGCGATCTCCTGGCGGGTCAGGGTGTCGATCAGCGCGGCATCATCAATCGCCAGTTGGGCTTGCAACGCCTTGGCCTGCGAGTCATAGACCGACTCGGTCAGGGTGCCGTCAGAGAACCTGTCGTGCAAAGCGGCCATCCGGTCCTGATACGGTTTGCTTTGGGCCTCGAACCTTGGTCGATATTTCTGCGTCACGTAGTCCTGCCAGAACTCCCGGGCCAGCAGCGCCTGGAACATCTGCGCCGAGTTGTCCAGCGCCACAACGCTGGTGTAGGCGGCGTCCAGCATTGGCGGGGTCACCTTGCCCAACTGCATGAACTTGACGTCCCGTGGCTGCCCAGGCAGTTGCAAGCGGTCCTTGAGGCCGTAGCGATAGGCCAGACGGATTTCGACCTCTTCCAGGCGCGCCAACTGCACGGCTTTCTCGGCGGGCGTCAACACCGCGTTGGCGTTGATGGTGGTCCGTCGCTGATCAATATCGCGCAGGGAAATCCGCTCAACCTCGTCCAGACGGAACAACCCTTTGGACAGGTTCGACAGTTCCACGCCCTGGGTCGCATCCAATGCCTGGAGCCGGGCCTTGTCGACCAGCGTCATGATTTCCAGGTTACTGAACGACAGCGCCGCCCGGTCGCAGCAGGCCGCCCGGCCTGCCCACTCGAACATTTGCTCGCGCAGGCTTTCCGATTGCGTGGAGTTGGCAGTGATGGAGTCGATCACCTCCCACACACGTTGCTGCAGGTCTTCATGCCCGCCGCTGGTGGTTTGCAGGTCTCTGAGCACGTCGAAAAAGCCTTGCGAGCCGGTCTGCCCACGCAAGCTTTGCCACTGGATATTCCGGGTGGCCGCCTCGGTTTCCGACAACCCGACGACCCAGCGCCGAAACGCTGCACCGTTGCCACCGCCCGACACCGCTTGGTTAGCCCTGCGCGGCGCCGTCACTACCAGGCGATTGGGGCGCTCGGGCGACGCCAGGCCTGCACGCTCAAGTCGCTCGCCATAGGCACGCACCTCCTGCAGGGTGGTGTCGGTCCAGGGGTTATCACTCGCATCTGTCACGTTGTTAACACGGGCGGTGGTTGCCAGTTGCTCGTCGGAGGGCGCGATCAGCGAGCCGGGAATGGTCGTCATTCGGTTGCCTGAGAGGCCTACCCCATCAAGCAGCGGCTGCTCGAGCAAACCTGCAGGCCAGGTATCCAGGCCGGTGTGCGCCAGGTTGAGAGAACGCATGTCGGTGATTCGAGTGAAGTCGGGCGCTATTCCCAGGTTGTTGTAGCTCAGATCCAGCGCGCGCAGGGTGACGCGTTCAGACAGAATGCTGGCCGCCTCAGGGGTCAGGCGGATGTTGTTAAATTGCAGGAACAAGCGCGTCAATCCGTGCATTTGGCCCACAGCCGGCGGCAGTTCATGCAACTGGTTGCCCGACAGGTCCAGCCAGCGCACGCCTTGGTAGCGTGCCAGGAAACCTTCGGGGGAGACGGTCAGGTTCATGTTGTTGAGCTTGAGCGACCCCACATGGCTGAAGTCCGCTTCCAGGTCGGGCAGGCTGGGCAGGCGAAGGCCGCCAAGGTCCAGTTCCAGGCCAATCGGCGTGCCGTCGGAGGCCAGCCTTTGCGGGCTGTCTCGCCGCCAGCAGCGCAAAATGCGTTGCCGGGCTTCGTAGCGCCCACTGTGCACCGCCACATCCATTTGCCATTGCTGCGGCCGCACATAGCGCTGCCGAGCGCCGATACCCGAGAACGTCCAGGCGTCCAGTTGGGATTCAAGACGACTGAATTCACGCTCCAGCGCAAGCAAGCGAGTCCCTGCATCAGCCCCCAGCGTCCAGATGAATGCCCTGATCTGCTGAGCGCTGTAGTCCGGGTAGAGCCTGCGCATGATCGACTTGCCCGTGCCCATACCGCTGTCGAAAGCGTCGTGCAGCGCACCGGCGGCGAGGTCGGGATGGGACTCGCCGAGGCGTTTCCAGTAAGCATCGAATACCCGCCAGTAGTCCTTGGGAAATGGATTGCCGCCCAGCAACGTGACCCGGTTGATCCTTGCGATGGTTTCGAGCTGTTCCGGTGCAGGGTTCAGGTGTGCCTCGGGAACCCGGCGCAGGTTATTGTTGCGCAGGTCCAGAAGCTCCAGCGAGGGCTGCAAGCCGGCTGGCCATTGGTCCATTTGCGTAGCGTCGAGATTCACGCGTTTGAGTCTGGGCATCGCACCGAAGTCAAGGGGCCTGCCCAGTGGGTTGTTTCGCAGGTTGAGTTCTTCAAGAGCGGTGAGCCCGCTCAGCGTTGCCGCGCTTTGCGCAGTGAGGCGAATGCCATTCCACGCCAGGTCCAGAGAGGTCAGGGCCTGCATGCCGGACAAAGCCATAGGCAGTTCAGTAAGATCGCAGCTCAACTTCAAGCGCTGGAGATGTGTGAAGTGCCTGAGAAACGCGTCGACGTTTCCCCCGGTCTTGGACCCGACCACCTCCAGCACCTGAACATGGCTGAAGTCCGCATTCACGACAGGCAGCGTTGCGCCGTGCGTATTCAGTGTCAGATGCTCCGAACCCTCTGTACGGCGCCAGCAACGCGCTATGTCCCTGGCCGCACCGGCGGCCCAACCGCCGTTACGCTCGAACGCGCTTTCCGCAGATGGCGACGTGTTGTCTTTGACCCAGCGCTTCAATGTGCGCTCCAGCATATCGATTTCAAGCTCTCGCCGGGCCAGTCCTCCTGAGACATCGCCGCCCAGGGACCGAAGGAACTCGCTGACTTGCGCATCACTGTAGGACGGAAACAATTTGCGCACCCGCGCCTCGGGCGAGCGCAACGCCTGGGCGGTTCTGCTCAGCAGCTGGCGAAAACCGGGGCCGCCGCCAAACAGCCGCAGCGAAGGATGATAGGGCGGTTTGCGCACCGGATGTTCCAGCAACACCCTGCGCAATGCCGGGCGCGGCAGAGGGGATCGTTCAATGGCTTGCTTGAGCTGCACCGCGTCGCTGATGCCCAGGCCTTGACGCTCTGCGGGCGCCAGCGCTTCCCACGCGGCGGCGTAAATATCGCCGGGATGCAGGCCCGCAAACAGCCCGTTCTCCTGCAATACCAGGGTTTTGGTCAGCGGCGCGCCGGCCGCGCCGATAGCATCCAGCAGCGGCCCCTCGGCCGAATAATGCCGCAATTCCACGCGTGTGCCGCCAGGCCAACCCGGCAGCGTTTGCAGGGTATGCAACGCCAGGCGCTGGCTGTCGATCACGTGCAGTGTGTCCAGGTGCAGCCCTTCGTAGGCGCGGGACACACGGGTTTCCTGCGCGCACCAGCGCATCCGCTCGGCGAGGGTGTTGGGCAGCCGGCCGCTGGCGTGAAAATGTTCCAGTGCCGCGGCGTCCAGGCCTTCGAGCATATGCGCGGCCATTGGGGCGGAAAGCCCGGGGTAATCGGCCTGCACGCGTTGTACATCGGGGTCCGTGGAGCGTGTTGACGCGGCATATCGCTCGTCCAGCAGTGTGCCTTTGAGCGTGTCCACCGTACTGGCGATGAACCTGCGCAACAGGCGGGCGCGGACCGACAACGGATCTTGAGGGCTGCCGGGTATTTCCAGCAGGGCTGGGTCAACACCTTGCAAGGTGTAGAGCACACCGTCGAGCAGTTGGCCGCTGTCGATCTCGGCCTGGCTGATCGGCGCAATGCGACGCTCGGCGGAAGCCGGGCCGACGCCTTCCCACAGCACCTTGCCACTGGAGTCGAGCACGCGCAGGGGCGAGCTGTGCGACAGCATGCCGCGCCGCTGCATGATGTCCAGCTGCAGCGCCAGGTCTGCCTGTGCGTAGACCTTGGGGTCGCTGCTGCTCATCTGCTCGACAAAGGTGCTGAGTTGCTGATGGATCTGGAAACGCTGGATCGTCTCGTCCAGCACCATAGGCAACGGCTCATGGTCCACAAAGGTTTCGCGAAGGGTGGGCGCTTCGACGCCGCTGATGCGCACCTGGTCCGCGTAATGCTCCAGCCCCAGGCGCCGATACAGCGTGTGCTCGTCCCACGTCAGCGGTTCTTCAAGCTCATGGCTCCAGGTGCCCTGAGGGTGACGTGCGACTTTTGGCGCGTAGGCCTTGGGCCGCGTCGGGTGCTGGATGCGGTATTCACCGGTCTGCGCATCCGGGCTGACCTGATAGGACTTGCCCTCGATAGAGAGCAGTGTCTTGCCGTCGTGTGCACGCAGGCCTGGCGCATCAGGGTTGGACGCGGATGTCGGCGTGACCGGTGACTCATAAGGCTCAAGGTCGGCCTTCCACAACATCTGCTTGCCCTTGGGCATGATCACCGGTTTGTAGCGGTCCAGCACGTTCATGTACTTCACGCTGGGCAGCACCTTGGCGCCGGCAGCAAAGAACGCCGCATTCAGGGCCACCGAGGAAAAATGCGCCCACATCTCCCGGACCTCGCCCTGCTCGGCCGCTTCGATGCCTTCGAAGACCTCACCGCACATTTGCGCCGCACCCACGGCCAGCATCACAGGCCCCAACCCCGGCACTACGAAAGCGGCCAGGTTCAGAAAGCTGACGACTGCATCCTGGTAGCTCTCCAGCCGTCGGTTACGCGCCTTGAGATCTTCATCGCCGGTCGGCACGGCAACTGCCCTGGCATCGTTGAGCGTCTTGTCGATGAACGCCTTGGCCTGATGCACCCACAATGTGTCGGTAACGGCCGACTCGCCAAGACTCAAGCGTTCCGGATTGGGCTGGAGTGGGTAGTCGAGCGAGGCGTCGCTCTGGTCGGCGGGTTGGTACCGCTGATTGAACTGGCCGAAGAACGCCCCTTGCTCACGCGCAGGTACAAAGCTGCTGAAAAAACGCCGATAGGATGCACTGTGCAGGCGCATGCGCAGGTCGGCCATGAAGTCGGCGCTGGATGCGTATTCCTTGAGGGGTTGCTGCGGGTCGTTGGGGATAAACACCAGCACCCGTTCGACGCGCTCGCTGCGCAGACGATCCGGGCCGATCAGGAGGGGGCCGACCAACTGGATGTCGAAGATTTTCAAGGCGGCGAATGTCAGCGGGCGCCCATCCAGGTTTGCGCCAGGCGTCTGGGCCAGCACGCGTTTGAGCATTCGGTAGGCTTCGTCGCTCACGCCTGAATCGATCTCGCCATTGCCTGGCACGCTGGCGATCTGCAAATGCGCCACCTCAACGCTCAGCGCCAGTTGTTGGCGGTAATAATCCTGCAGAAGCTGCTGCACCTTGTCGCGCTCAACGGTGGCCGCCGGGCGCAGCACGCTCTTGAGGTGTACCTGATAACGTTCGCCCAGGTTGAGCGTACGGCAAAGTTTGGCGAAGGCATGCGGGGCAATCGGCACGGCGTGTTCCCGGAGCGCCTCAAACGAGGGAATCGCTTCGCCGTCGAACCCGCTGTAGCGGGTAATGATGTGGCAATCGTCGCAGGATGAAGGGAGTTCTTCATCAGGCTCGAAGTTGGCCAGTGCGGCCTCCAGCAGTGACACATGCAGGTAGCGTTCGTTAAGTGACGGATCGGCCTGGCGCTCCAGGGTGAACGCGCCGAACAGGTCAGTGCGACCATTGGTGTAAGCGTACTTCCTGGCGAAGTAGACGTTCTTCACATCCAGGTCGAGGTTGAAGGTGCGCTTGATCGCTGCTGTCAGGGCTTCTTCGGCAAAATCCAGTACATCGGTGATGTCGCCCAGGGTCTGCTCAAGCGCGTTGAGTGCGGCCCGGTAGCCAGTGTGGGTGGCCTCCAGCACTCGTCGGGCCTGGGGCAGCGCCGCCTGGTACCACGTGGGCAGTTGGTGCAGTTCGTGGCTGGCGAGTTCTTCCTGGCGCTGGGTGCTGGCTTGATTGAACCAGTCGGGCACGCGTGCCTTGAGGAAGTCGTAATGCGCGCCACGCAGGTCGACGTTGAAGACGCCGTGGGTGGGGAGTGTGACAAGCTGCGGTGACATAAGGGCCATCCTGGAAAGACTGTTGAAAAACCAGCCTATCGAATGGCCCTGGTGGGCAATGCCTACCTATTTATGGAGGCTCAGAAATGCTCGCGAGGGTTGAACGCGGCTTTTTGGGCCAGCGCCCGCCACAAGGCCTTGACCTCTTCGTCGCTGCTTTTTGGCATCACGGCCTTGAGCTGCACGAACAGATTACCGCGCTCGCCGGCCCTGTTCGACAAGCCATGGCCCTTGGCGCGCATGCGCTGGCCGTTCTGGCTGCCGGCCGGCACCTTGAGGTTGATTTTGCCGGTCAGCGTCGGCACGGCAACCTCGGCGCCGAGCTCCAATTCCCAGGGTGCCAGCGGCAGGTTGATGATCAGGTCGTTGCCGTCCACTTCAAATTTGGGATGCGGCGCAAACCGGATGATCAGGTACAGGTCGCCATTGGCCCCGCCGCCGATGCCGGGCGCGCCCTGGGCCTTGAGGCGGATGCGCTCGCCGTCGGCCACGCCGGCGGGGATCTTCACGTTCAGGCTCTTGGTGGTGTTGCTCACATGCCGGCCCGAAGCGTCATATTGCGGCACCTGGAAGCTGATCTGCTTGGACTCGGCCGAGAGCGTCTCCTCCAGCGAGACCGTCAGTTGCATCTCCACATCCTGGCCCTTGCGCCCGGCCGGACGACGTTGACCGCCGCCAAAGCCGTCGCCGCGATTGCCGAAGATCGAGCTGAAGAAATCGGAAAAATCCTCAGTACCCGCGCCGCCGCCAAAGCCGCCACGGCTCTGCCAGCCCGGCGGGCCCTGGAACGGCTGGCCGTGCTGGCCGTATTTGCGCAATTCATCGTATTCGGCGCGTTTGTCGGCGCTCTTGAGCGCTTCGTAGGCTTCGGACGCGTCCTTGAACTTGGCTTCGGCGTCTTTTTCCTTGCTCACGTCGGGGTGATATTTGCGCGCGAGCTTGCGATAGGCGGCCTTGATTTCCTTGTCATCGGCGCTCGGCTCGACACCCAGAATCTTGTAGTAGTCTTTGAAATCCATCGGCGGTTCACCTTCCTTAAATCGAGATCGCACCGCCCGTTCCACACCGTGCGATGGTTTGCACGTGTTGAGTGGTGTGCCCGGGGGTGCGTCAAAGTGTTATCGGCGCGTGCCGTATGCAGCAGATGTGGGGGCGAATCGCGCCGTTTCAAGCACTATTTAACGGATGGTCGGCCTACGCATCCGCCTTCGACTGGCATACACTGCGCGGCCGTTTTTCAACCGGAACCCGATAGACATGAAAAACTCTTCCCCAGCCCGTGCCTGCGGTATCGACTTCGGCACGTCCAACTCCACCGTCGGCTGGATCCGCCCCGGCGAGGAGACGCTTATTGCGCTGGAGGACGACAAGATCACCTTGCCGTCGGTGGTGTTCTTCAACTTCGAGGAGCGCCGCCCGGTGTACGGCCGCCTGGCGCTGCACGAGTACCTGGAAAACTACGAAGGCCGGCTGATGCGCTCGCTCAAGAGCCTGCTGGGTTCCAAGCTGATCAAGCACGACACCAGCGTGCTCGGCACCGCGATGCCGTTCACTGACCTGTTGGCGCTGTTTATCGGCCAGCTCAAGAGCCGCGCCGAAGCCACCGCCGGTCGTGAGTTCGAAGAGGTTGTGCTGGGCCGCCCGGTGTTCTTCGTCGACGACGACCCCATGGCCGACCAGGAAGCGGAAAACACCCTGGTGGACGTGGCCCGCGCCATCGGCTTCAAGGACATCTCGTTCCAGTACGAGCCGATTGCGGCGGCGTTCGACTACGAGTCGACCATCCAGAAGGAAGAGCTGGTGCTGATCGTCGACATCGGCGGCGGTACGTCCGACTTCTCGCTGGTGCGCCTGTCACCGGACCGCCGCCACAACGACAACCGCCAGAGCGACATCCTCGCCACCGGCGGCGTGCACATCGGCGGTACCGACTTCGACAAACAGCTCAGCCTGCAAGGCATGATGCCGCTGTTCGGCTACGGCAGCCGCATGAAAAGCGGCGCCTACATGCCCACCAGCCACCACATGAACCTGGCCACCTGGCACACCATCAACTCGGTGTACTCGCAAAAATCCCAGCTGGCCCTGGGCAGCATGCGCTACGACATTGAAGACACCGGCGGCATCGACCGCCTGTTCAAGTTGATCGAGCAGCGCGCCGGGCACTGGTTGGCGATGGAGGTTGAGGAAACCAAGATCCAGCTGACCCATGAAGACCGCCGCCACGTGGCGCTGGACCGGATTGAAAAGGGCTTGAGCGTGGACTTGAGCCGGGCGCTGTTCGAGTCGTCCATCGACAATTTGCTGGAGCGCATCCGCGCCAGTGTCACGCAGTTGCTCAATGACGCCTCGGTGAGCGTCGAGCAGGTGGACACCGTGTTCTTTACCGGCGGCTCCAGCGGCATCCCGGCGCTGCGCCACAGCATCTCGGCGATGCTGCCGAATGCGCGGCATGTGGAAGGCAATATCTTTGGCAGCATCGGCAGTGGTCTGGCGATTGAGGCAAGCAAGCGCTACGGCAGTTGAGTTCCCGGGAGCATTCCCACGCAGAGCGTGGGAATGCTCTTTGTGCTCTGCAACTGCATTGTCCACGGGCCCGTTCCTTTGATCAGAACTGAATATCTGAAAAGCTGTAGGGCTCAAGTGGCGCGAGCTGAGAGAGAAAGATCAGGTGCTCAACGGCCTTTACCTTTTCAAGATGATCAAGCGTGTCTGGGCCACCGAGCATCAGTGCTGGAACGTAGCCATACATCTCGTCGTGGCGCAGGGTGCCGAGCTTTTTCCTGGCGGGTTTGAAGAGATCGCCAAAGTCGTTGGATTTCACGCTTATGGACAGTAAAAAGTCCTGAAGCCTGCGGTCCATTATTTCCGGTGTGGGTTCGAAGTCGTGGATAACGCACCGAGAAACAATGCTGCTTATCTTCAGGGAATATCCGGTCCTTTCGCCCCACAGGTACAGGCCGCCAAATGCACCGCGCGCAATCAAATGGTAAGTATCGTGCTGTTCAAGCTTCGTCCCCTCAATCCATGAAGCCACTACCCCCTCATATTCCTGCGGATTTACCAGCCAGAAAATCCCGTTACCGTATCCGCTCCAACCGTGTTCAGCCCAGTACTCCAGCAGCTTGTCAGGCAGTTTGCCTCTGTAGCGCTCGATGCTTGATACCGGCACTTCCTGTCGGTCGATAGGGCCACCAAGCTCTTCTATAAAAAGTGTAAATACCTCGTCCACGTATGCCTCCTTGATCAGCATTTATGCAATTTTACGTTAATAAAAGTTGATTTCCGCTGATATTCCGGGACTTTCTCAGCAGCCTCTTTCAGGTTTTGAATTTTTGGCCTCCACTGCGGCCCGATGCTGGAATTGACTTGCCGATCACCGAAATCGGCGATGACATCCTTGCCGCCAGCCTTCAGATCAGGATTATGGAGTGCGGCAAGGCTTGCCATCGTTTCCCTTGCTTTCTTAATTGCAGCTTGCTTTGCAGCACCGGGACCCAATTCTACGAATTCAATTTGAAATCTTGCGCGCAACCTTTCCTCCAAGTCTTGTCGGGCCTGCCTGGAAGCTTTAGCACTGCGCTTCACCGGACTCGCAATATTCTCCAAATACTCCTCAACCGTCAGCCGATTCAACCCACCCTCCTGCCCCTTCAACTGCCGCTCGAATTCTCCCACCTTGTAAACCGGCAGCTTGTCCGCCTTGAAGCACTCAACCTCGTGCAGCAGCATCGTGTTCGGCTTGCCTTTACCAGGCTCCTTGTCTTTGCCGGACGGTCGATTCGACGGCGTTGTCTCCCCAGGGCTCAGTGCGCCGCGCCGGGGTTCCGGCGGTTTCAGGGCGGGATGCTGCTTCAGCGCGTCTTCATGCTTGAGCACCCACTGGCCAAGCCTGGCGCCGCGTTTGCTGGCGAGCATTTCGCTGGCGAGCACGCTGGCGTTCCCGCGGCCTCGCGTCAGGTAGGCGACGATGGCGCTCAGCAGCAGAATCACCACGGCCTCATGGGAGCGCGCGATTTCCGACGCACCTTGCCGCGCCGGAATGTGGTCGCTGGAGAACGACCCCATGGGATTGCCAACTCGCTCCTGCGGGCCTTCCCAGGCGGTGGAAATCCCTCTGATGTAGCCCGCCGCGATGGGCTTGAGGCCTTCGGTAAAGAACTCGGCGATGGAGGCCAGCCCCAGCGCGCCAAGAATCCACGAACTCGCCTGCACGCCTACCGCCGCGCCGGCCATGGCCCCCGGGAATGCGCCCACGCCGCCCGCCATCAGGCCCGCTCCGCCACCGATCATGGCGCCGCCCAAGGCACTGCCGATAATGATCATGGCCATCTCGGCCACCACCTTGACCAGCTCGCCAAGCACGCTGCGAATATCAAGATCAGCGAAGCGCTTGAGCAGGTTGTACACGGCTTCTTTTTCGGCAAGATCGCACGCCAGGCGCACGCAATTGATGCGGCGACGGATCAAATCCATGCTCGGCGCATTAAAGGAACTGGGTGCGCCGAGCGGGTTAAAACCCCGGTGGCGCTCCCCAATACCGTGCCATCTGAAGTGGCGTTCGATCTCTCTTTCAATCTGAAACCAGCTCGGAATACCCCATAAAGACATGCATCGCTCCTGCGGGCGGGAAGAGTGGAGAAAACTTCACCGCACACATTTACTGTTTTCGCAGATTTCGCGTCCGCGCTGGGCTGACAGATCCAGGCAGGGAATAAAACAGCAACTACTGATGATGAGCAGTTGGCGAGTTGCGGCGGGCGTAAGGTGTTTTAAAGTCCGAAGTAACTTACTGAACTTTAAAATTACCAGCCACCGAAAGCAGTGCAGATAAAACCAATAGGAAGATTCACATAACGTCCCAGGACGCGAGTGCAAGAAGAGTCTTACATATGAAGTGCTTTATCCGGCTTTATTACTTGGAAGGGATATAACCAACGTATGCCGCGGGTCAGTGGATGCGCTGCGGCGAATTCATATGTTCCTCCCAAATTTTGGCACTGTGTACAGCCCGGATTCCTTGCCACGACGGTCGCCTTTTATCGGGCAGGCGCAAGGTCAAGGTGATGATCGTGAAAGTCTGCCAGAGACTGGCGATGGGCGACGCTGATGATCGCGCTTGTCGACAGTTGAGCAATCAATGCCTGGTACAGATGCCGTTCGGTCGCTGCATCGAGAGCGCTGGTTGCTTCATCAAGGAAGATGAAATCGGGGCGGTGCAACAATACCCGCGCGATTGCCAGGCGCTGCTGCTCACCACCTGAAAGCACGTGCTGCCAGCGCTCGGTTTGGGTGAGTGAGGACGCGCGGTGTTCAGGGCAGCAGTCGATCAGCACCTGGTGACACCGAGCATCGGTGAAATGATCGGCTTCGGCGGGGTAGCACAGTGCAGCTTTCAGGGAGCCGGTCGGGATGTAGCTCTTTTGCGGCAGGAACATCAGCTGTGCTCCAGACGGCAGCTCGA
Organism: Pseudomonas trivialis; assembly: GCF_001439805.1. Lineage (GTDB taxonomy): Bacteria > Pseudomonadota > Gammaproteobacteria > Pseudomonadales > Pseudomonadaceae > Aquipseudomonas > Aquipseudomonas trivialis. Next base: position 102,089 of record NZ_JYLK01000016.1, read on the forward strand.
TGTCTCCGACACCGTGCGACCACAGGCCCGCACAGGCGCGCAGCAGCGTACTTTTACCGCAGCCGGAAGGGCCGCGAATGAGCCAGCGTTCTGCGGGATTGACGCGCAAGTCTTGCACGGTCGCCAGCGGCTGGTGCATCGGGGACTGCAAGGTGAGCTGGTGACAGATCAGTGCCGAGGTTTCACCTTGCCTGATGTTGATGGGGTGCGGCTGGGCCTGAGCCTTGTTGAAGGCCCAGTGCAGGTCTCTGAGCCGATTGGTCCAGGCCATCCATTGAGTGAAATTTCGGTAGGCCTGCTGGAAGAACGAGAGTCCACCGCTCGATCAGCCCTCGGGTAACCCAGGTGCGCCAGCGCAACTTCAGATAATCCTGGAAGATCGTCGACGTGATGGGCAGCAACACCGTGATCAGGCCATAGCCAAAGGTCAGCAGCAGCAAAGGCTTGATCGTCGACCAGTCCAGCTCGATCAACGCATCGGTGGTTTTGCCCTGAACATCGTTGAGCGCGATGTGTGCATACAGCGTGGTGAAGCTGATGGTCAGAATGACCACCAGCAAGGCCATTGCCTTCCAGCGCTCAGCGCTACGCCAATAGGGAAGCACCAACCCGAGGATGCCTGGACGTTCGGCGGCGTGGAGGGCGTTGTTGCTCACTGACGGTCATCCGGTGCAATGGCATTAACTTATACAGGCAAAGAAATCGAGAACGTAACGGAGGGATGAGAATTCAACTGAAAGGGCTTAAACCATCCCACCCAGCTTCAGCTCGCTCTTGAGGTACGCATAGTAAATCGGCCCCGCCACCACGCCCGGCAAGCCGAACGCGGCTTCGAACACCAGCATCGCCAGCAGCAGTTCCCACGATTTGGCGCTGATCTGCCCGCCGACGATGCGGGCGTTGAGGAAGTATTCGACCTTGTGGATCACGATCAGGTAACCCAGCGCCGCCACCGCGACCCAGATGGACAGCGACAGCGCGACGATGGTGATCAGGGTGTTGGACATGAGGTTGCCGATCACCGGCAACAGGCCGAGCAGGAAGGTCAGCACGATCAGGGTTTTGGTCAGGGGCAGGTGGATACCGCACAGCGGCAGCACCACGGCGAGGAAGATCGCGGTGAAGGCGGTGTTGAGCGCAGCGATTTTGATCTGCGCGAAAACGATGTTGCGAAAGGCCTGGACCAGCAGGTGCAGGCGGTCGAACAGCGCGGCGGCCAGGGGTTTGCGCTTGGTCAGGTCGGGCACGCGCTGCAGGGCGATGATGGCGCCAAGCACCATGCCGATCAGCAGGGTGACGAACATGTGCGCAGCGTCTTTGCCCACCAGTTGCAGTTCGCTCAGGTGCTTGCTCAGCCAGTCGCCGATGGCTACGCGAAATTCGGCGGCGCTGGCGGGCAGGTAGGCGTCGAGGAACGGCGGCAACTGGCCGCGTGCGCGGTCGACCACGCCCATGAATTTGTCGAGGGAGGCGCCGGGGTTTTCCGCTTCGTGCAGCAGAAAGCTGATGGCCCCGGCGAAAATCAGCGCCAGCACGCTGACGATCAGCGTGCCGAGCAAGGCCACCGCCAGCCAGCGCGCGCGGCGACCTTCGATCAGCCGTTGCAGTTGGGGGGTGAGCATGTTGACCAGCTCATAGACCAGCAGGCCTGCCAGCAGGCTGGGCAGCAACTTCAGCGGCAGCACCAGCAGCAACCCGCCGAAAATGATGATGTAGCTGGCCAGCAATATCACGTGACGCTGAGAAAACGTTGGCATACAGCCTCAGAACGAACGGCGATAAAAGGATGGGCAGTCTGCCAGCGTTCCAGGAATCAAGCGAGAGGTGACGCTCTGAATGCGATCAAGTGTGGGAGGGGGCTTGCTCCCGATGGCAGTGTGTCAGTCAATGTATCGCCTACTGAACCACCGCTATCGCGAGCAAGCCCGCTCCCACGGGGGATGTGCGCTGTCAGTTGCCCTTGAGGCACGTGCTCATGTAGGCCTTGCGCGCATCGCCGGCCAGCGCCTTGGTTTTTGCCGAGGCGTTGCAGTCCTTCATCTTTTGCTGCTGCGGCGTGACAGTCTTGGCGTCATTGGCGGCCGGGGCCGAGAGGCAGGTCTTCATGAAGGCCTTGCGCTCGTCGCCCTTGAGGGTTTTGGTAGTGGCTTCGGCGTTGCAGGTGGTCATCTTGTTTTGCTGGGCGGTGGCGGCAAAGCCTTGGGAACACAGCAACAGTCCAATCATCAGCAAAGGAATACGCAGCATCTTCATGGAGTTTCTCCCGGTTACCGCGCCGACGGGCACGGCTTGGGCAGAGTGTAGTCAAACCCTGTTACACCTTCCTGCGCGGACGGTGGATAATCCTCGCCCATCCACCTATACGGCGATGTTCATGCAATACGCGTATCCCCTGCTGGCCATTTTTATCTGGGCCGGCAACACCGTGATCAACAAATTGGCGGTGGGCTCGATCTTCCCGGCCGAAATCGGCTTCTACCGCTGGTTGCTGGCGGCGCTGCTGTTCACCCCGTTCATGCTCAAGCCGGTGATTGCCCACTGGTCAGTCATCCGCCCGAACCTGCGCAAGGTCTTCGTGCTGGGTGTGCTGGGCATGGCGGTGTATCAGAGCCTGGCCTATTACGCGGCGACGCTGACCTCGGCGACCAACATGGGCATCATCCTGTCGCTGATGCCGTTGATGGCCCTGACTGCCGCGATTATCAGCCTGGGCCAGCGCCTCACCCACGGCGCGCTTGCCGGTGCGGTGCTGTCGTTCTCCGGCGTGGTCGTGGTGGTGTCGTCCGGCAGCCTGGGCGCGCTGCTGCAACACGGGGTCAACCTCGGCGACGGCATGATGCTGGTGGCCACCCTGGCCTACGCGGTCTACAGCACCCTGCTGAAAAAATGGCAACTGCGCCTGCCGCCGTTGGTGTTGTTGTACTTGCAGGTGCTGGTGGCGGTGGTGGTGCTGTTTCCGCTGTTCCTGTTCTCACCCAAGGCGGGCCTGGGCTGGGCGAACGTGCCGCTGGTGCTGTACGCGTGCTTGCTGGCATCAATGCTGGCGCCGCTGGCGTGGATGCATTCGGTGAAGACCCTGGGACCGAGCCGCACGACGCTGTTTTTCAATTTACTGCCGTTGATCACCGCGCTGATTGCAGCCGTGGTGTTGAAAGAAGAACTGGCGCTTTATCACCTGGTGGGTGGATTGCTGACTCTGGGCGGGGTGATCCTGTCGGAGCGCTGGACGACACCGGTAAGCCAGAACCGTCAGCAAGGCCCTCGTGACACATCCGGTAAAATCCAATAAAACTTTTTGCCCTGGCCGCGACTCACAACCTGTAGCGATCACGCCGACAGAGCGTGGCGTACAACCGGATTAGCACCAGGAGATTGAGATGACCGAAGCACACTTGACTGACGTTGCGACCCTGCGCAGCCGCGCCCGCCAGAACGTCGAAAACGGCGCCGTGACCGAAGGCTACAACGCCGACCGCGAAGAAATCATTCGCCTGCTCAACGCATCGCTGGCCACTGAGCTGGTGTGCGTGTTGCGCTACAAGCGTCACTACTTCATGGCTAGCGGCATCAAGGCCTCCGTCGCCGCCGATGAATTCCTCGAGCACGCGACCCAGGAAGCCGAACACGCCGACAAACTTGCCGAGCGCATCGTGCAACTGGGCGGCGAGCCTGAGTTCAACCCTGACCTGCTGTCGAAAAACTCCCACGCGCAGTATGTGGCGGGTAATTCGCTGAAGGAAATGGTCTACGAAGACCTGGTGGCCGAGCGTATCGCCGTGGACAGCTACCGCGAAATCATCCAGTACATCGGCGACAAGGACCCAACCACCCGCCGTCTGTTTGAAGAGATTCTGGCTCAGGAAGAAGAGCATGCCGACGACATGGCGGACATTCTCGAAAGCCTGTAAGTCGTCACGCAAAAACGAGGGGGAGCCGGTCAAACGGCTCCCCCTCTTTTTTTGCCACACCGAAAATAAACGGTGGGAGGGGGCTTGCGCCGTCCGTTATTTAACGGTCTTGGGCGCCTTGCCTTCCTTCATCTGTTGCAGCAACGGTGCGCACTCGTTGGGCTCGCCGCCGCTCGGCGCCACCAGTGCGAGCAGGCCGGCGGCCGGACCTGCGATCACGCCCAGCGCCACCATGCCGGCGCCACGCAGGGCCAGCGGGATCGCTTTCACGCCGGCATTGGGCTTGATGAACGGCCCGTTCACGTACAGCGGCGAACGCAGCGAGAACAGACGGAAGCCCTTGGATTCCGGGCTGATCGTGAGGTCAAGCTGCTCGGTGGCCATGTTCGCGGTGCCATCGATGTAGATGATGGCATTCTCGGTATCGAACACGAACAGCCGGGTGGTCGCCAGGCCCGTCTTGATGCCGAAGTCGGCCGCCGCACAGTTGATCTTCACTTCCTTGTCGCCGAACAGGCGGCCAACCACGTAGTTACCTACATTGAGCCCGGCGATCTCCATCAGCCCACGGCTGATGGCACCGTCATTGATCAGCATCTTCAGGTCACCGTTGGAACTGCCGAGCAAGGCTGCGACGGAGTTGCCGCGTCCGGTGATGTCGGCATCCCCGTTAAGTTCGCCAAAGCTGGTTTTCATCGGTTCAAAGGTCGGGAACAGCTGCTTGAGCTTGAAGTTGCGCGCGCTGAGTTTCGCGCGACCTTCCATCGGCGTGATACGGCCGTTGAGGCGAATCTGCGCATCGAGCTTGCCGCCAGCCACGCCGAAACGCAGCGGCTCCAGGCTCAGTTCACCGTCGTTGAGCACCACGTGGGTGTAGAGATCGGTGAAGGGCAGGTCGGCGCTGTGCACGATGCGTTTGCCGGTGAATTCCACATCGGCATCCATGTCGCGCCAGCGTTCGGTGCGGAACGCTTCCACCGGCAATACCTTGGTGGCTGGTTGCTTGCTGGCACCGCCTCGGGCTTTTTGCTTGGCGTTGGAGTCGGCGCCGATCAGCGGCGCCAGGTCGGTCATCAGCAACTGGTTGGACACCAGTGTGCCGCTGAGCTTGGGCCGTGGCTGGCTGGCGACGAAGGCCAGGTCGCCGTGGATATCGCTGTTGCCGATCTTGCCGTTGAAATTTTCATAGCGGAACGACGCACCGCTGGCTTCATGCAGCTTGGCGATCAGATGGCCGTCGGTGGAATAGGCCGGCGAATCCGGCAGGGTCACGCCGGTGAGCGGGTAGAGGTTGCCCAGGCTCGCGCCGGCCAGTTTGAGGCGCAGGTCAAGCGCGCCGAGGTTGAGCGGGTCGGTCAGGGTGCCGGCCACGGCAATGCGGGTGTCGCCGACCTGGAGCTGGGCTTGCAGGGGAAACGGTTTGGCCGCGTCCTGCAGGGCCAGCAGACCGCCGATCTTGCCGCTGCCGTCGAGTTTCTGCCCGTGGTACTGGCCTTTGACCTTGAGCCCGAACGCGTAATCCTGCGGCGCGGAGCCTTTTTCCAGGGCCTTTTTAGCGTCGGCATCGCCGACGATTTCGGCAAAGGGAATCGGCTGGCCCAGCGGGTCGATGATCACATCGAGCTGGGTTTTGAGGGTCTGGTCGTCGAGGGTCACATGGCCCTTGTCGAATTTGATGGCGCCGATGTCGACCACCCAGCTGGACGGCTCGGCGTCCGGGTCCTTGGGGTCGAACGTGAAGGTCCAGTTGGCGCGGCCATCGGCCAGGCGCTGCAGTTGGGCACTCGGTTCGGTGAGGTCGATACGCGGGATCGCCACGCGTTGCGCCAGCAGGGCCAGGGGCGAAATGCGCAGCTCGACCTTTTTCAAGGTGACCATCTGCGGCTGCTTCGACCACTCCGGGTTGCCCAGGGTCAGGTCCTCGGCGATCACATGGGGCCACGGCACCCAGGCGCGCCAGCCGCCTTCCTCGGGCTCGCGCTGCCACACCACGGCGAGGTTGCCATTAATGGCGAAAGGGCGGTGCAGTTCTTCGGAGACTTTGGCATTGAGCGGCGGCTTGATGCGGTTCCAGTCGAAAAACACCAGGAACACCACAAACGCAGCGACTAACACAGCGAAGCTGGCGCAGCACCAGGCGATGATTTTACGAGTGCGCGTCATTGCACAAAACTCCTGAACACGAATAGCTGGAATACAGCTCATAAGGGTACGACTGGCAAACCGCAGCGGGGTTTAACCCGCTGGTTGATTTAACCGAAAAATGCTTTTTTCCTGATCGGATCGACAGATTTTGTTTACCCGCCTGCACCATTGCTACCCGCCATTGTGTCGAAAATACCCACTTGGGTGCAAAACCGCGTGCTTGAGAGCCCCGCTCTAGAGCCTTCCGCGCGAACCATCAATTGTGTTGATTATTACCATTGCGTTTATGAACTTTTATATCGATATATCGAGAGTAGCATGCGTCCTGTACCCACTTTATCGCCCTCCCAAGGAGCAACCATCATGAAACGCCAAGTACTCGCTACCGTCCTGCTGTCTGTCCTGGCTTCCAGTGCCTTTGCCCTGCCAGCCGCCGAGCAGACTATCCCACAAAACCAGGCTCAGGCCGTTCAGTCCAGCCAGACCCTGGCCCGTAGCGGCTCGCAAGAAGATGAAAACCGCGACTACGCCAAAGGCGTTGCTGAAAACGGTTCGGAGCAAGCCAACAAACGCGCTTACACCGAAGGCCTGAGCGAAAACGGCCGCCACCGCCTGGAAGAAAAAGGCCTGGTTGAAGGCGGCGCCGAGCAAGCCAACGAGCGCGCCTACACTGAAGGCGTTGCCGAAGGTGGTGCTGATCGTCTGCAAGACCTGCATCAAGCACAGAGCTGAGCCTGTGATGGCCCAGACAGCTCGCTCCGCCATTCGCAGGAGCGAGCTTGCTCGCCAAGGTCACTAACACCGCCGCCCTTGATTTAACGCATTACCCCTCGCTCCACGCCGCCAAGTTCGACGCCGACAAAGCGCTTTTGCTAGAGTGCGTCGCTGTACTTGCCGACAAAGCTCACCCGCCCATGCTGCCCCGTGCCGAACAGAAGCAACAGACACGCCTCGCCCTGATGGACGCAGCCCGCCATCTGATGGAGTGCGGCCGTGGGTTCGGCAGCCTGAGCCTGCGCGAAGTGGCCAGGACGGCCGGGATCGTGCCCACAGGTTTCTACCGGCATTTTGCCGATATGGATCAGCTCGGGCTCGTGCTGGTCAGCGAGGTCGGCCAGACTTTTCGCGCCACTATCCGCTTGGTACGCCACAACGAATTCGTGATGGGCGGCATCATCGATGCCTCGGTGCGGATCTTTCTCGATGTGGTCTCGGCCAACCGTTCGCAATTCCTGTTCCTGGCCCGTGAGCAATACGGCGGCTGCCTCGCCGTGCGTCAGGCCATCGCGGCCCTGCGCGAAGACATCACCCGCGACCTCGCCGCCGACCTCACACGCATGCCCAAGCTGGCGCACCTGCAGGCCGACGGCTTGCATGTGATGGCCGACCTGATCGTCAAGAGCGTGTTCGCCACCCTGCCCGATATCATCGACCCGCCCGCCCATGCCCTGCCTGAACACCTCACGCCCCAGGCCAAAATCACTCAGCAATTGCGCTTTATCTTCATTGGTCTCAAGCATTGGCAAGGTCTGGGCAGCACTGAATAAGCCGCCAGGCAAAAACGCCCCCATCCAGTGCCGCAGCGCACGCAACGCACCACATTGAGTCACACCCTGAATACGTTGCCGCCCTATTCGGAGGCACAGCGACGCGCCCTGACAGGCAATTCCTACAACCGGCCCTGGGTTGGCAAGCCCCTTGCTCTAGCTCCGTTATCGCTCATAGCTGGAAGCCCTCTGATGCTGGTGATCCACCGCCGAATCGCCCCCCAGGCCCAATGGGCCGCCGAGCTGCTGCTCAACTTCGAAGCCCGCAGTAAAAGCCGCCTGCGCTGTTTCAGTGCCGACGGCGAAGACGTCGGCCTGTTTCTGGAGCGTGGCCAGCCGCCGCTGCATGACGGCGAATGCCTGCAGGCTGAAGACGGCCGAGTGGTGCGCGTGTGCGCACGGCCTGAACAACTGCTGCACGTCACCTGCAGCAGCGCCTTTGAACTGACCCGCGCCGCCTATCACCTGGGCAACCGCCACGTGGCCCTGCAAGTCGGCGACGGCTGGTTGCGCCTGCTTGATGATTACGTGCTCAAGGCCATGCTCGAACAGTTGGGCGCGCAGGCCGAAACCATCGAGGCGCCGTTTCAGCCGGAACACGGTGCCTACGGGGGCGGCCATCATCACTCGCGCCATGGCGATGAGGACTTCAACTACCCGCCCAAACTGCATCAATTCGGCGTGCGTACATGAATCCAGCCTGGGCATTGCTGCGCCTGGCCAGTCCGCAATTGCCGATTGGCGGCTACAGCTATTCCCAAGGCCTGGAAATGGCCGTGGACAACGGCCGCGTGCCGGATGCCGCCAGCGCGCGGCGCTGGATCAGCGACCAGTTGCTGCTCAACCTGGCGCGCTTCGAAGCGCCGCTGCTGCTCGCCCACTGCCGCGCCGCCGCTGTTAATGACTGGTCGCAACTGGCGCACCTGTGCGAAGAGCACCGTGCCAGCCGTGAGACCCGCGAGCTGTATCAGGAGAGCCGGCAGATGGGCTACTCGCTGCAGCAACTGCTCAATGGCTTGCCCGAACTGGACGACGCCGCCAGGGATTTCCTCGCTCTGCGCGCCGAACCTCACCTGGCCCTGGGCTGGGCCCTGGCCGCCCGCGCCTGGCACATCAGCCCCGACGACGCTTTGGCCGCCTGGCTGTGGAGCTGGCTGGAAAACCAGCTGGCGGTGCTGATGAAAACCCTGCCCCTGGGCCAGCAAGCCGCGCAGCGCCTGACCAGTGAACTGCTGCCGCTGCTGCAGCAGGCCCAGCAGGACGCCGCGCGCATCGACCCCCACTCACTGGGCAGCGCCGCGTTTGGCCTGTCCCTGGCGTGCATGGCCCACGAGCGCCAATACAGCCGCCTGTTCCGTTCCTAGATTCCCTTGATGTGGAGAAGCACATGAACTCACAACCCCTGCGTGTCGGCATCGGCGGCCCGGTGGGCTCCGGCAAGACCGCCCTCACCCTGGCCCTGTGCCTGGCGCTGCGCGATCGCTACAACCTGGCCGTGGTCACCAACGACATTTATACCCGCGAAGACGCCGATTTTCTGGTGCGCAACCAGGCCCTGGCGCCGGAGCGCATCATCGGCGTGGAAACCGGCGGCTGCCCGCACACGGCGATCCGCGAAGATGCCTCGATCAACCTTGAAGCGGTCGACCAGCTCAACCGGCGCTTTCCTGGCCTGGACCTGATCCTGGTGGAGTCCGGCGGCGACAACCTGTCGGCCACCTTCAGCCCGGAACTGTCGGACCTGACTATCTACGTGATCGATGTGTCGGCCGGCGACAAGCTGCCGCGCAAGGGCGGGCCCGGTATTTGCAAATCCGACCTGCTGGTGATCAACAAGATCGACCTGGCACCGCTGGTGGGCGCCTCGCTGGAGCTGATGAACAGCGACACCCAGCGCATGCGCAACGGTAAACCTTTTGTGTTCAGCAACCAGAAAACCGGCGTCGGCCTGGAAGAGATTGTCGCTTTCATCGAACGCCAGGGCCTGCTGACCAACGCCTGATCAACCCATTACGGAGCCTGTTTATGAGCCTCAACAAACTGTTCGCCACCGCTGCGCTGCTACTGGCCCCTGCCCTGGCCTTCGCCCATCCGGGCCACGGCGATAACGGCCTGGTGGCCGGCATCAGCCATCCCCTGGGCGGCATCGACCACTTGCTGGCCATGCTCGCGGTAGGCCTGTGGGCCGCCCAGCAAAAAGGCGCGGCACGCTGGGCGCTGCCGTGCACCTTCGTCGGCACCATGCTGCTCGGCGGCGTGCTGGGGTTTGAAGGCCTGGCATTGCCGGCGCTGGAAAGCGGCATCGCCGCATCGGTGCTGGCACTGGGCCTGGCGGTGGCGCTGGCGGTGCGTCCGCCGCTGTTTGTGGCAGTGGGTGCGACGGCGCTGTTTGCGTTGTTCCATGGGGTGGCGCATGGCCTGGAACTGCCGGAGATGTCCAGCCCTTGGGCGTATGCGGCGGGGTTTGTCGGTGCGACGGCCATGCTGCATGCGGCCGGTTACGCCGTGGTGCGCGTGCTGCCGGCAGCGGCGGCGCCGTTGGTGCGGGTGGCTGGGGCGGCTTCGGCGGCGACTGGCGTGTGGTTGCTCGCGGGCTGATTTCGGCACCTGTGCCGGCCCCATCGCAAGTCTTCGACTTAGCGCTGTCGCGCAGCAAACTGGAGCCTATGTGGCGAGCGGGCTTGCCCGCGAGGGCGGTGGCGCAGACACCACCGCACCCAAGCCTGCTACCATGCGCGCCTACGCCCCTGCCGTGACGACGCCAGCCGATGCCCAGCGCTTCCCCGCTTTTGAATACCGTACTCACCCATTTCCATGACCTGATCGTGCCGCTCTGGCAAGGCCCGGGCTGGCATGCCGAGCTGGCGCTGCCCTACGAGGCACTCGACGCCGACCACCATCCCTTGCCGCCCCAGCGCTATCGCGCCATGGCCTGCGCCCGTCAGTTGTACCTGTTCGCCAGCCTGATCGGCGAGCCGAAAGCCGACTTTGCGCAAACACGCGCAGCCGCGCTGTTTCGCTCCCTGCAACAGCATTTCCATGACGCCGAGCACGGCGGCTGGTTCTACAGCATCGACCCCGCCGGCCAACCGCTGGATACGCGCAAAGACCTTTACACCCACGCCTTCATCATCTTCGCCTGCGCCCATTACTGGGCCAAGGTGCGCGAGCCGCTGGTGGCGTCGGTCCTCAACGCCGCGCTCGAAGTGGTTGCCCAGCGGTTCGCCAGCGGCGACGGCCTGTACGACGCGGTGCTGGAGCGCGACTGGTCGTCACTGTCGTCCGGCCCGCTGCAAAACCCGTTGATGCACCTGGCCGAGGCGTTCCTCGCCACCCTGGCGGTGCGTGAAGACGCAAACGTGCAAGCCGCCCTGCTGCACCTGGCGACGGCGATGCAGCAGCGCTTCATCGACCCTGGGCACGGCGTGATGCTGGAAAAACCCTTGGGTGCCGTGGATAACTGGTTCGAACCGGGCCACCAGTTCGAATGGTTCTTCCTGCTCGACTCATCAGATGTGCTGCGCGGCACGCCGCTGCATGCATCGCTCAGCCGAGCCTTTGCCTATGCCGAGCTAAAGGGTGTGGATAACGCCAGCGGCGCCGTGAGCGGCATGCTCGACCTGGACGGCAATGTGCGTGATGGCACCCAACGGATCTGGGCCCAGGCTGAATACCTGCGGGCACTGACCTTGCGGCCGGGCAGTGAAGCGGTGTTGCAGCGCCAATTGCTGGCGCTGCAGCAGCATTTCCTGCATGCAAAGGGCTGGCATGAATGCCTGGATGCCAAGGGCACGGTGAGCCGACGGGATATGCCCTCGACCACGCCTTATCATTTGGCGACTTGCTATCAGGGGCTGATCAAGTATCTCGGCTGATCTTTGCGGCCTCATCGGGGGCAAGCCCCCTCCCACATTTGAATGGGTTCGCAAATCGACAGGTGTGAACCGGGGGGTTTGCTCCCGATGGCCGCGACGCGGTTCAAAGCCCTACCTGGCACCACGCTCAATCGCAAACCCTGCCCAGGTTTGACTCACCGGCATCAGCTCCAACCGGTTGATGTTCACATGCGCCGGGGTGTTCATTACCCAGAAGATCGTATCGGCGATATCCTGCGGCTGGATCGGCTCGGCGCCGGCATAGGTGGCGTCATAGCGCGCCTGATCGCCGCCAAAACGCACCAGCGAAAACTCACTCTCGCACAAGCCCGGCTCGATGTTGGTCACGCGCACGCCGGTGCCCTGCAGGTCGCAACGCAGGTTCAGCGAGAACTGCTTCACGAACGCCTTGGAGGCGCCATACACGTGGCTGCCCGGATACGGATAGTTGCCGGCGATGGAGCCCAGGTTGATGATGCCCGCGCCCCGTCCGTGGGCGATCAGGCGCGGCAGCAGCAGGTTGGTGGTGGTCAGCAGGCCCTTGATGTTGGTGTCGACCATGGTCTCCCAATCGTCGAGGCTGCATTTGGGCGCGGGATCGGTGCCCACGGCCAGGCCGGCGTTGTTGATCAGCCCGCGCAGGGTGGCGAACGACGGCGGCAGGTTGGCGATGGCCTCTTCCATGCCCTTGCGGTCACGCACGTCCACCACCAGGCCGTGCACGTCGGTCTGTTTGGAAAGCTCTTCGACCAGCGCATTCAAGCGTTCGGCACGGCGACCGGTAAGCACCAGTTTCCAGCCGGCCTCGGCAAAACGACGGGCGCAGGCTTCGCCGAAACCTGAGGTGGCGCCGGTAATAAACAACGTGTCGGACATGGTGGTCTCCTTGCGAACATCGGGAAAAAGTTGCCAGCAGAATGCCCGTACGCGGCGCTTGCGGCAACCGCCAGGCACACCAGCTGATCATTTTTTGATCGCTTTATTCAACGCCTTGTGAACCGTGGCTTGCAGCCATATGCACGCAGGTTATCCACAGCTGCGCCCACAGTCTTTGGGGGCAAGTCGAACAGGCTTGAAGCCGCTGTACACAAGGCTCGCAGGCGGTTTTAGAAAGTTTTTTGCTTGACCTGGACCGGGCCGTATGTAGGCCTGGGTAAAGAGGGAAAATCCGAACGATGGCTCCAGGCCAGTTAATCCGGCCTCTACGGAGGTCTTTCCAGAGTTTAGTCACAGACTTATCCACAGGCTGATCCGACATGATTCGGTCATATACCTGTGTCTTTAAACAGGTTGACAAACCCTCCGACGAGCCACGCAAAAACCGCTGATCAATAAACAACCACCACGCTGAAAGCCACGTATTTAAAGGCCTTCAGCCAGCTACACCCACGTTACCCACAGCCGGTTCCACAGCGGATGGGGACAAGTCAAAACTGTGACAAAACAGGGATTTGCGGCGGCTATATGTCGCGGTTTGGAGGGGGGCTGGATTTGTTTTCCACAATTTCAAATGCCCCCCAAAACCCATGTAAAACTGCATCAACCCTTCAGATCAATGCCCGCCGAGGTAGGCATTGCGCACGTCCTCGTTCACCAGCAATTCCTTGCCGGTACCTGTGAGGCGAATTTCGCCGTTGACCATCACATACGCGCGGTCCGACAGGCGCAACGCGTGGTTGGCGTTCTGCTCCACCAGAAAGATGGTCATGCCGGTCGCCGCCAGCTCGCGCAGGGTCGAGAAGATCTGCTTCACCACAATCGGCGCCAGGCCCAGGCTCGGCTCGTCCAGCAGCAGCAGCTTGGGCCGGCTCATCAGCGCGCGGGCGATGGCGAGCATTTGCTGCTCGCCGCCGGACATGGTCATGGCACGCTGATTGCGCCGCTCCTTGAGCCGCGGGAACAGCTCGAACATGCGCTGCATGTCTTCCTGCGCGAACTTGTCACCGATGGGGATGGTGCCCATCAGCAGGTTTTCCTCAACGGTCATGTCAGGGAACACCCGCCGCCCTTCCGGCGACTGCGCGATGCCGTTGGAGGCGATGTAATGGGACGACTTGTGGGTAATGTCGACGCCGTTGTACAGAATCTGCCCGGACTCGGCGCGTGGCTGGCCGAAGATCGACATCAGCAGCGTGGATTTACCTGCGCCGTTGGAGCCGATCAGGCTCACGGTTTCGCCTTCGTTGATGTGCAGCGAGACTTTTTTCAGGGCCTGGATCGGGCCGTAGAACACATCCAGGTCCTTCATTTCGAGGATAGGCCCGCTCATACCAGCTCCTCTTCGTCGGCGCCCAGGTAGGCGGCGATCACTTTCGGGTCGTTGCGGATCGCCTCCGGCCCGCCTTCAGCGATCACGTTGCCGTGGTCGAGCACCACAATGTGGTCGGAAATACTCATCACCATGCCCATGTCGTGTTCGATCAGCACTACCGTGAGGTCGTGTTCGTCGCGCAGCAGGCGAATCATCGCGCTGAGGGCTTCGGTTTCCTGAGGGTTGAGGCCGGCGGCCGGTTCGTCCAGGCAGATGATCTGCGGCCGCGTGCACATGGCGCGGGCGATCTCCAGGCGGCGCTGCTGGCCGTAGGACAGTTCGCCGGCCAGGCGGTTGGCGCAGTCCACCAGGTCGACCACTTCCAGCCAGTAGAACGCATGGTCGAGCGCATCGCTTTCGGCCTTGCGGTAGCCCCTGGTGTTGAGGATGCCCGCGAGCATGTTGCGATTGACCCACATGTGCTGGGCCACCAGCAGGTTTTCCAGCACCGACATTTCCTTGAACAGGCGAATGTTCTGGAACGTACGGGCCAGGCCTGCGCGGTTGACCAGGTGGGTGCCGCCGAACATCTTGTAGTACACGCGGCTGAAGAAGCTTTTCGGCGAGACAAAGTCCACGGCCTTGAAACGCTCGCCGAGCAGTTGGATCACGTTGGTCTGCTTGCCACGCACGTTGAGTTCGATCTTGCCGCCGCTGGCTTTGTAAAAGCCGGTGAGGCAGTTGAACACGGTGGTCTTGCCCGCGCCGTTGGGGCCGATCAGGGCGAAGATCGAGTTGCGTTCGACCTTGAGGCTCACATCGCTCAAGGCCTTGATGCCACCGAAGTGCATCATCAAATGTTCCACGCTGAGGACGACTTCCTTGCTCATGGCGCCACTCCTTTACGTGGGGTCACACCGGTTCGGCTGATGCGGATCAACCCGCGTGGTCGCCAGATCATCATCACCACCATCAACACGCCAAACAGCAGCACGCGGTATTCCGAGAAGCTGCGCAGCAGCTCAGGCGCCACGGTCAATACGAACGCCGCGATCACCACGCCCACCGTCGAGCCCATGCCGCCCAGTACCACAATGGCGAGGATCAGCGCCGACTCGAAGAAGGTGAACGAAGACGGGTTCACGAAGCCCTGGTAGCTGGCAAAGAACACCCCGGCCAGGCCGGCAGTCGATGCACCGATGGTGAACGCCGAAAGCTTGACCAGCACATGGTTCAGGCCCATGGAGCGGCAGGCGATCTCATCTTCACGCAGGGCTTCCCAGGCGCGGCCGACCGGCATGCGGGTCAGGCGGTGCTTGATGTAGAGCACGGCCAGCACCACCAGGAACAGCACGATGTAGATGAACAGGAATTTGATATTGGGGTTGTAGTCGATGCCGAAAAATTCGTGGAAGGGTATCCCGCCGTCCTTCGCGCGCCGGCCGAACTCCAGGCCCAGGAAGGTCGGCGACGGCACGGGCATGCCGTTCGGCCCGCCGGTGAACGACAGCCAGTTGTTGAGCACCAGGCGGATGATTTCACCGAAGCCCAGGGTCACGATGGCCAGATAGTCACCGTGCATTCGCAACACCGGGAAGCCGAGTATGCACCCCGCTAACGCCGCCGCGATGGCCGCCAGTGGCAACACGGTCCAGAAGCCCAGGCCGAGGTATTGATAACCCAGCGCCAGGCCATAGGCACCGATGGCGTAGAACGCCACGTAACCGAGGTCGAGCAGCCCGGCCAGGCCGACCACGATGTTCAGGCCCAGGCCGAGCAGCACGTAGATCAGCCCGAGGATCACCACCGTGAGCAGGTACTTGTTGGCGAAGATCGGAAACACGATGGCGATCACGATCAACGCCGGGATGATCCAGCGCAGCCGCGACTTGTAGTCCGGCGCCCGCACATGCACGCCGGAGCCGCTGCTTTCGAAGCCCTGCAGGATCTTCAGGCCCCTGGGGGTTTGCAGGAACAGGCTCATGGCGAAGCGGCCGACCATCACGATGGCCACCAGCAGGCCCACGCGGGCCGGTTCCAGGTTGAAGCTGTAGCCGTCGAGGACCACGCCGACGATCGGACCGAACACGATCAACGAAATCAGCCCGGCAAGGATCGTATCGACCACACTTTTCTTGATATCGACAGGTTTGGCAGCAGACATGTTTACACCTTAGCCACGAGTGGGCGACCCAGCAGGCCCTGGGGACGGAAAATCAGAATCACCACCAGCAGGGAGAAACTGAACACGTCTTTGTAGTCGGAGTTGATCAACCCGGAGAACAGCGACTCGGAAATTCCGAGGATAATCCCGCCGAGCATCGCCCCAGGCAGGGAGCCGATGCCGCCGAGCACCGCTGCGGTAAACGCCTTGATGCCGATGATGAAGCCGGCATAGAAGTCGAAGGTGCCGTAGTTGAGGGTGATCAGCACGCCGGCCAATGCGGCCATGGCGGCGCCGATGACGAAGACATAGGAGATCACACGGTCGGTGTTGATACCGAGGATGGAGGCCATCTTGCGGTCTTGCTGCGTCGCGCGGCACATGCGGCCCAGCTTGGTGTACTTGATGATGTAGGTGAGCAGGGCCATGCCGGCGAACGCCGCCACGAGAATGAACACTTTGGTGTAGGTGAGTTGCACGAACCCGCTGCCGATATCGACGCGCCAGGCGCCGGCCAGCAGGGTCGGGATGCCTTGTTGCTTGGCGCCCTGGGCGATCTGTGCGTAGTTCTGCAGGATCAGCGAAATCCCGATGGCGCTGATCAGCGGAGCCAGTCGGGTGGAGTTGCGCAGCGGTTTGTAGGCAACCCGTTCGATCACCCAGCCGTACACGCCGGTGACCACCACGGTGAAGATCAGGGTCCCGAGAATGAGCAGCGGGAAGGATTCGATGCCGAAATAAGCCAGCAGTGCCAGACTGATCGCCGCGAGGTACGCGGAGATCATATAAACCTCGCCGTGGGCGAAGTTGATCATGCCAATGATGCCGTAGACCATTGTGTAGCCGATGGCGATCAGGCCGTAGACCGACCCGAGGGTCAGGCCGTTGACCAGTTGCTGCAGGAAAATACCATCCATAACGCAAATCTCACGCGGTGAGCACCTGCACACCGGGTGGGTGTGCAGCGCTTCTGGAGGAAAAAACAGATCTCGATAACAACCCCGTCTCCTGTGGGAGGGGGCTTGCTCCCCGATGGCAGTGGGTCAGTCATGCATGTGTTGCCTGACATACCGCTGTCGGGAGCAAGCCCCCTCCCACATTGGAACAGTGGTGCTCAGGCTTACTTCTGTTTTTCCAACTGGTGGTATTTGCCGTCTTTATCCCACTGGTAAACCACGTAGTCGGAGATTTTCAGGTCGCCCTTGGAATCCCAGGCTTTTTCGCCCATGACGGTTTTTACCGGGTGAGCCTTGAGCCACTTAGCAGCGTCTTCGCCCTTGTTGGACTTGGCGCCATTGAAGCCGGCCGCCAGGGCCTGGACCGATGCGTAGGCGTACAGGGTGTAGCCTTCCGGCTCGTAGCCGCTCTTCTGGAACTCTTCCACGACGGTCTTGCTGTCCGGCAGCTTGCGCGGGTCGGCGCCGAAGGTCATGTACACGCCGTCCACGTACTGCTTGCCGCCGGCGGTGGCGACCAGTTCGTCGGTGACGATGCCGTCATCGGACATGAACTTGACGTCCTTGAGGCCCGCTTCACGGATCTGGCGCACCAGAGGGCCGGCTTCCGGGTGCAGGCCGCCGAAGTACACGACGTCGGCGCCGGTGGAGCGAATTTTGGTGACCAGGGCGCTGAAGTCTTTCTCGCCACGGGTGAGGCCTTCTTCCAGCACCGGCTTGACGCCGCGCTTGGTCAACTGGGCGGCGGTGGCGTCGGCCAGGCCTTTGCCGTAGGTGTCCTTGTCGTTGATGACCGCGACTTTCTTGCCCTTGAGCACGTCGACGATGTAGTCGCCGGCGACGACGCCCTGCTGGTCGTCACGCCCGCACATGCGGAACATCGCGCCCAGGCCGCGCTCGGTGACTTGCGGGTTGGTGGAGCCCGGCGTGATCGCAATGATGCCGGCCTCGTCATACACCTCGGACGCCGGGATGGTGTTGGA
This sequence comes from Pseudomonas trivialis, assembly GCF_001439805.1. Classification (GTDB taxonomy): domain Bacteria; phylum Pseudomonadota; class Gammaproteobacteria; order Pseudomonadales; family Pseudomonadaceae; genus Aquipseudomonas; species Aquipseudomonas trivialis. Next base: position 119,918 of record NZ_JYLK01000016.1, read on the forward strand.
GGAGCAGAAGTGCCCGACCACGCCGATCACTTTGTCCTGGTCGGCCAGACGGTTGGCCACGGCCACGGCCTGTTTGGGCTCGCACGCGTCATCGCCGGCCACCAGCACAATTTTTTCGCCATTGATGCCGCCGGCCTTGTTGATCACATCGGCCGCCGCCTGGGCACCCTTCATGTACTGCTCACCGAAAGCAGCGTTGGCGCCCGTCATCGGGCCTGCCACGCCGATCTTCACATCAGCTTGAACAAACGTAGAAACACCCAGCGCTGCTGCAACAGCGAGGGCCAGAAAACCTTTCTTGTAAAACGTCTGAGACATGAGTGGTGCTCCGTATTTTTGATTTTAGGCACGACGACTTGCATTCAATCCTTTCACGGAAAGCTCAGAGCAAGCCGCGTGCCATTACTTTTTTATTCTTCAAAAAGACACCGTGTCATTGTTATTGCAGGCGTTTCGGCGCCACTTGCCAGTGCGTGCAACCCTCAAGCTCAGAGAGGTGCAACCCGCAAGCGAAAAAAGTACAACCCGGTGCGGTGGCACCTGCAACCGGACGCGCAAACGACAGCCGCCGCGCGTGTAACAACAGGCGTAACGGAACTGCACATTTACAGTGCGCGATTGCTACGACTTGCACCAATACAGATGGGAAGCCTGCCAGGAAGAGGCAGGCTTTTACGCGCCAGGTCGCTGATCAGATCACGATGCGCAGGCATTGCCCGGCGTGATACAGCGAGAATCCCGCTTCGTACAGACAGCTGCGCACGCCCGCGCCATTCACGGGCTGCATCGGCGCAAATGGAATCGGCAAGGCCTGGGGACTCTGGTGACACAGATAATCGGCAAACGCCTTGCCGACCACACTGCCGGTGGTGACGCCGCGCCCGTTGTAGCCAGTGACGGCAACCAGTCCCGGCGCCGGTTCGAACAGGCGCATCAGGTGATCCGGGGTGAACGCGATGCAACCGGTCCAGGTGAATTCCCACTGCACCGACTTGAGGTACGGGAAGTAATGCTGTTGCACCCGATCAGCCCACGCCTTGAGGAACCAGCCCGGTTTCTGGTTGCCGTTGCCCAGACTGCCGAGCAGCAGGCGGCCATCGGCGTCGCGGCGAATGCTGCTGAGCACCTGGCGGGTGTCCCAGGATCCCTGGCCGCCGGGAAGGATTTGCCGCGCGGCGTCATCGGTAAGCGGGGCGGAGGCGACCTGATAGTAATAACCGGGGAAAAAATTACGCCGCAGCTCGGTCCATTCGCCTTCGGTGTAGGCATTGGAGGCGATCACCACCTGGGCCGCCTGCACCGACCCCTGAGCGGTCTGCACGGACCAGTTCGCGCCCTGGCGTTCCAATTGGGTGACCGGGGAATGATCGAACATCTGCCCGCCCAGGCCGGCCGCGGCGTTCGCAAGGCCCGTGGTGTATGCCATCGGGTTCAATGTGCCGGCGCGCCTGTCGAGCAGGGCGGCAGAAATTTTGCGAGTGCCGGTGGCTTGTTCGCAGGCCTGGCCGGTCAGCAACTCGACCGGCGCGCCACGGCGTTTCCACTGTTCTTCACGACTGCGCAAATCCGCCTCGCCACGGGCGTTGTGCGCCATATGCAAGGTGCCCTCGCGGCGCAGTTGGCAATCGATGTTGTAGGTGTCGATCAGGCTGAACACCAGCGACGGCGCCGCACCCAGCATGCGGTTGAGCTGGCTGCCCACCGCTTCGCCGAAACCGGCTTCGATCTCGTCCGGCGGGATCCACAGGCCGGCATTCACCAGCCCGACGTTACGCCCCGACCCGCCGTGGCCGGTGCGATGGGCCTCGAGCACGGCGACGCTTTTGCCCTGCTCCAGCAGGTGAATGGCTGCCGACAACCCGGTGATGCCGGCGCCGATCACGCACACATCCACCTTGACCTCGCCCTTGAGCGCCGTGCGATCCGGCCGCCCTGGGGTGAGGTGTTCCCACAAACATGCTTCGCGCAGTGCCATTGCCAGACTCCGATGAGACCCAACAAACAACCATTCTTGATGTGCAAATGCGATCAACTGTGGGAGCAAGCGCCCTCCCACATTGACCGCGCTCCGCCTTGGGGAATCAGTCGAAGGTGATGCCCTGCGCCAGCGGCAGCTCCAGCGAGTAGTTCACGGTATTGGTCTGGCGACGCATGTACCCGCGCCAGGCATCCGAACCCGACTCACGCCCACCGCCGGTCTCTTTCTCGCCGCCGAACGCACCACCGATCTCCGCACCGCTCGGGCCGATGTTGACGTTGGCGATGCCGCAGTCGCTGCCCACCGCCGACATGAATTGCTCGGCCTCGCGCACATCAAGGGTGAAGATGCACGACGACAGGCCCTGGGGCACGGCGTTGTTCAGGCGCAGGGCTTCGGCAAAATCGCTGTAGCCGACCACATAAAGGATCGGCGCGAAGGTTTCGCTGCACACCACGTCGCTCTGCTCAGGCATCTCCACAATGGCCGGCGACACGTAGTACGCATTGGGGAATTTATCCTCCAGTTGACGCTGGCCGCCGAACACCTTGCCGCCTTCGCTCAACGCCTGTTCCAGGGCGTCCTGCATGGCGTCGAAACCGTGTTTGTCGATCAGCGGGCCGATCAGGTTGCCTTCCAGCGGGTGGCCGATGCGCACCTTGGCATAGGCGGCCTTGAGGCGGGTGACGATTTCCTCCTTGACCGACTCATGGGCGATCAGGCGGCGCAGGGTGGTGCAACGCTGGCCGGCGGTGCCGACGGCGCTGAACAGGATGGCGCGTACGGCCATGTCCAGGTCGGCGCTGGGGCCGAGGATCATCGCGTTGTTGCCGCCCAGCTCGAGGATGCTGCGGGCAAAGCGTGCGGCGACCCTGGGCGCCACTTCGCGGCCCATGCGGGTGCTGCCGGTGGCGCTGATCAGCGCCACGCGCGGGTCGTCCACCAGGGCTGCACCGGCGTCACGGCCGCCGATGATCACCTGGCTCAGGTACTCCGGGGCGCCATCGAAGGTCTTCAGCACGCGCTCGAACAAGGCCTGGCAGGCCAGGGCAGTGAGCGGGGTCTTCTCGGACGGCTTCCAGATCACCGCATTGCCGCACACCAGCGCCAGGGCGGTGTTCCACGCCCACACGGCCACCGGAAAGTTGAACGCGCTGATCACGCCGACCACGCCCAGCGGGTGCCAGGTTTCACGCATGTGGTGGCCGGGACGCTCGGAGGCGATGGTCAGGCCGTAGAGCTGACGCGAAAGGCCGACGGCGAAGTCGCAGATGTCGATCATTTCCTGCACTTCGCCCAGGCCTTCCTGGGTGATCTTGCCGGCTTCCCAGGACACGAGTTCGCCCAGGTCGGCCTTGTATTGGCGCAGCACGTCACCAAACTGACGCACCAGCTCGCCGCGACGCGGTGCCGGCACGTTGCGCCAGGCGTCGAATGCATGCTCGGCACGACTGACCTGTTGCTCCACCTCGGCGGCACCTTCCCAGTGCACACTGCCGATCCGGCTGCCATCAATCGGCGAATGCACGGGCTGTTTACCCGCCTGGTACAGCGCCGGGTTCACGCCGAGACGATCAAGCAATGCGGCAACCATGGATCACTCCTTCAATCTGCAGACAAAAAATCGCGCCGCCACACCCACGGCCATTCAGGTCCTATTTGTAGCTGGCCCAACACTTGCCAACAAACGACGATTAGGCGAGATATCATTCCGTTTATTCATGCAAAGAATAAAATAGAGGCGTGCCGTGCTGAACAAACGCTATTTGCCCTCGATCACCGCTCTGCAGTGCTTCGAAGCGGCCACCCGCCACCTGAGCTTCACCCGCGCCGCCGAGGAACTCAACCTCACGCAAAGCGCGGTGAGCAAGCAGGTGGCGCAGTTGGAAGAGTTGCTGCAACACCTGCTGTTTCGCCGCGTGCGCCGCCGCCTGCAAATGACCCCGGCGGGGGATCTTTACCTGGTGGAAGTGCGCAAGATCCTCACGCAGGTAGAGATGTCCACGCACTACCTGCGCTCCTACGGCGGCGAGACCGAAGTGCTGCGGGTGTCCACGCCCTACACGTTCGGCGCGCGCTGGCTGGTGCCGCGCCTCAAGGGCTGGCGTTTGCGTCACCCGCAGATTCATCTGGACCTGTGCAACGAGCAGGAACCGGACGATCTGCTCCAAGGCAAGGCCGACATGGCGTTCTACTTCGGTCAGGGTTCACGGCCCGGCACCGAAAGCCTGAAGCTGTTCAGCGAAGAGCTGGTGCCGGTGTGCGCCCCGGAAAGCCTGCCCGCGACGCCGTTCACCAACCCCACGCAACTCAGCGATCTGGTGCTGCTGCAAAATGCCTCGCGGCCCCAGGGCTGGCATGACTGGTTTGCCGATCTGGGTTTGCATACCGAGCACAGCTATCACGGGCCGCGTTTTGAAACCTTCTATATGTGCATTCGCGCGGCGCAGGTGGGCTGTGGCGTGGCGCTGCTGCCGCGCTTTCTGGTGGAGGAGGAACTGGCCGACGGCAAGCTGGTAATGCCCTGGCAGCATGCAATGCCGAGTCAGGATGCGTATTACCTGGCGTATCCGGAGCATTCGGCCGAGGTGCCCAAGGTGCGCGAATTTGTAAAGTGGATGATGGAGCAAGTCATTTAGTGCCTGGAATACCGCTATCGGGAGCAAGCCCCCTCCCACACTAGTACGCGGTCAACTGTGGGAGGGGGCTTGCTCCCGATAGCGCCAGTGGCCTCACCCAAAAAAATCACTGGCAAAACCCTACAGGTCTATGCGCCACTAGCCCTTTCCTCAATTATGCGTAAAGGTCGGCGCCCATCGCCGACCCGTCTGGAGATTCCCGTTATGAGCGAGAGTGTGTTTGCCGATCGCATCGTGCAGAACCTGCTCGACACCGACTTCTACAAGCTGACCATGATGCAGGCGGTGCTGCACAACTACCCGAACGTGGAAGTTGAATGGGAGTTTCGTTGCCGTAACAGCGAGGACCTGCGTCCGTACCTGGCAGAGATCCGCTACCAGATCGAGCGTCTCGCCGAGCTGAGCCTGAGCCCCGACCAATTGGGTTTCCTGGAACGCATCAGCTTCATGAAGCCGGACTTTTTGCGCTTCCTCGGGCTGTTTCGCTTCAACCTGCGCTACGTGCAGACCGGTATCGAAAACGGCGAGCTGTTTATCCGCCTGCGCGGGCCGTGGCTGCATGTGATCCTGTTTGAAGTGCCGATGCTGGCGATTGTCAGCGAAGTGCGTAACCGCTACCGCTACCAGAGCGTGATCCTCGAACAGGCGCGCGAGCAGCTGTATCGCAAGTTCGACTGGCTGACCGCCCATGCGAGCAGCGAGGAGCTGGCGGAGCTGCAAGTGGCGGATTTCGGCACGCGCCGACGCTTTTCCTACCGCGTGCAGGAAGAAGTGGTGAGCGTGCTCAAGCACGATTTCCCCGGGCGCTTCGTGGGCACCAGCAACGTGCACCTGGCCCGCGAATTCGACATGAAGCCGCTGGGCACCATGGCCCACGAGTGGATCATGGCCCACCAGCAACTCGGCCCGCGCCTGATCGACAGCCAGATCGCCGCGCTCGACTGCTGGGTGCGCGAATACCGGGGCCTGCTCGGCATCGCCCTGACCGACTGCATCACCACCGACGCGTTCCTCGGCGACTTCGATCTGTACTTCGCCAAGCTGTTCGACGGCCTGCGCCACGACTCCGGCGACCCGGTGCAATGGGCTGAAAAAGCCATCGCCCACTATCACAAACTGGGCATCGAGCCGATGAGCAAGACCCTGGTGTTCTCCGACAGCCTGACGTTGCCCAAGGCGCTGGAGATATTCCGTGCGCTGCGCGGTCGCATCAATGTGAGCTTTGGGATCGGCACCAACCTGACCTGCGACATTCCAGGGGTGGAGCCGATGAGCATCGTGCTTAAAATGACTGCCTGCAATGGCCAGCCCGTCGCGAAGATTTCCGATGAAGCGGGCAAGACCCACTGCACCGACCCCAATTTCGTCGCCTATTTGCGTCACGTTTTTAAAGTACCTGCCCTATCCAGCAAGGAGTGAACCATGCAAGCCGTACAGCGTGAAATTGCGCAGCAGCTCAAGGTCCAGGCGCCGTTCAACGACCAGGCAGCCCTTGAGGCCGAAGTGGTCAGGCGCATAACGTTTATCCAGGACTGCCTGCGCAATTCCGGACTCAAGGCCCTGGTGCTGGGCATCAGCGGCGGCGTCGACTCCCTCACTGCGGGCCTTTTGGCCCAGCGCGCGATGCAGGAACTGCGCGCCAGCAGCGGCGACGAGGCCTATCGCTTTATCGCGGTGCGCCTGCCCTACGAAACCCAGTTCGACGAACTCGATGCCCAGGCTTCGGTCGACTTCATCAACCCGCACGAGCGCCACACCGTGAACATCGGCCCGGCGGTGAAAGCCCTGGCCACTGAAGTGTCGGCGTTTGAAGACAAGCCCGCCGCGTCCCGCGATTTTGTGCTGGGCAACACCAAAGCGCGCATGCGCATGGTGGCGCAGTACACCATCGCCGGTGCGGCCGGTGGCCTGGTGATCGGCACTGACCATGCGGCGGAAGCGGTGATGGGGTTCTTCACCAAGTTCGGCGATGGCGCCTGCGACCTGGCCCCCTTGAGCGGGTTGGTGAAAAACCAGGTGCGCGCGATTGCGCGTTATTTTGGCGCGCCGGAGTCGCTGGTCGAGAAAGTGCCGACGGCGGACCTGGAAGACTTGTCGCCGGGCAAGCCGGATGAAGCGTCACATGGCGTGACCTATGCCGAAATCGATGCGTTCCTGCACGGTGAGCCGGTGCGCGAAGAGGCGTTCCGGATTATCTGCGAGACGTATCGCAAGACCGAGCACAAGCGAGTGATGCCGTTTGCGCCGTGAGGCAGGTCAGAAAGTGTCGTGTTGATTGCTGAACGGCTATCGGGAGCAAGCCCCCTCCCACATTTGCCCGCATTCCCATGTTGGAACCCGGTCAAGTATGGGAGGGGGCTTGCTCCCGATAAACGATAACGCGGCCCTACTTGAGCAGCACCTTGCCCTTCATCATCGAGTTATGCCCCGGGAACGAGCAGAAGAACGCGTAGTCGGTACCCTCAGCCAGCTTGGACACATCGAAGGTCACCGAGTCTTTTTCACCCGCGCCGATAAGCTTGGTGTGCGCGATAATGCGCGGGTCGCCTTCCTTGAGGTAGCCGTTGTCGATACCGACTGCCATGCCTTCGCTGGCAACGGCCGGCATATCGGCCTGGGTGGTCAGCACCCAGTTATGCCCCATGACTTGCTTTGGCAAGTTGCCCGAATGTTCCAGGTTCACCGTGAAGGTCTTGCAGCTTTTGTCGATGGTGATTTCCTTGGTGTTGAAGGACATCTGATCGGTGGAATCAACAGTGACCGCGCACTCTGCTGCGAGCAATTGGCCGCTGGCCAGTGTCAGCAGGGAAACAGCAACGATTTTGGCAAACATGTGAATCTCCATGGCAAGTTTTTAAAACGCGTAATAGGCAAAAGGTGCCTCAGACAGGCTCGAATTCTTATGATCTGCACCGGCAGATTGTATACAACTTTAGGCTATCAGACTGATCAGCACAATCTGCCAGCCGCCAACCGCGCCGCTAAGCTGCTACCATAGCGACCCAAAGGCAGCTGCGCGCCGCCCCCCTCACCTTCGACCCTAGAGGATCGCCCATGGCCAAACCTAATTACTCCTTCGCCAAACGTCAGAGAGACTTGGCCAAGGAACAGAAGAAAGAGGAAAAACTGCAACGCAAGAAAGCCGCTGCAGATGAAGAAGCCGGCGGCGTCAACCCGGATGCAGATGCTGAAGTAACGAGCGACGAGAGCGAAACACCAAAAGATCCGGCTGAATAAGTATTCCCCACGCTGTGGCAAGCGTGCTTGCCACAGTTATTCCAGCGGCATCACCGTCACCCGCACCTCCGGGTCATGGCTCCCCCCTCCCAGAATCACCCCCCGCAACGGCGACACATCGGAGAAATCCCGGCCCCAGGCCAGGGTGATGTGCTCCAGTGCCGGCTGCACGTTATTCGTCGGATCAAAATCGACCCACCCCGACACCGGGCAAAACACCGAAACCCACGCGTGGGACGCGTCGGCGCCGATCAGCCGTGGCTGGCCGGGCGGCGGCTGGGTGAGCAGGTAGCCGCTGATATAGCGCGCCGGCAGACCGCGCGAGCGCAGGCAAGCGAGCATCAGGTGGGCGAAGTCCTGGCACACGCCGCGTCGACGCTCCAGCACTTCCACCAGCGGCGTGGCCACCTGGGTGGCCTCGGCATCGAAGGTGAACTCGCTGAAGATCTTTTCCATCAACGCCTGTGCGCCCACCAGCAATGGCGCGCCGGGCGGGAAACAGCTGGCGGAGAACTCGACGAAGGTTTGTTTGAGGTGCACGTAGGGCGATTCGAACCGGTAGCGACAGGCTTCGATCCGCTGCGGCGACAGCGGTTGGCTGCTGTAGGCCAGGCTGTCACGGGTGAGGTCCCAGGCCGGCGACTGCCGAAAATCCAGCGCCGGCCGCGCCAGCACTTCCACGCTCAGGCTGGCATTGACCAGCAATTCATCGTGAGGCCGCTCGAACGCCAGGCGGGTGATGGGGTTGCCGAACACGTCCAGTTCATCGCGCCGCGAAGACGGCTCGGGGCTGATGTCCAGTTGCTGCGAGCTGCAACGCTGCCAGGCGCAGGGCCGAGGCCACAGGTGGGCCAACTGCTGGGCCAGGGACACCGGGCTGTCGTAGTGGTAATGGGTAGCGTGAAAAATCTGATAGCGCGCGCTCATTACACCGACACCGTTTGCTGGCTGACATCATCCACATGGGCAAAATGGCGCAGGGCCAGGCGATCCGAGACTTGCCCACTCTCATCGGCGACCGCCTGCAACAGGTCGGCCAGACCGTTCAGTGCGGCGCGCACGCCGGGTTCGCCGAACAGCGGGTTCTCCAGGCACGCCAGGTCGAAACGCGACAGACGCTCCACCAACGGCGCGAGGCCGGTTTCGCGCGGCACGCCGAAGTCATCGTTCAAGCGGCGCAAGGTGCGATTCACCAGTTTGAGCTGGAACAGCACCGCATGGGGGTTCTGCTCATCGAGCAGCAACAGGTCGAGCACAGGAATCAATTGCGGCACCGCCAGGTAGCGCGAGCGGTAAGTGATGCTGCTGTTGCCCAGCTCCAGCAACCACTCAAGCCCGGCCTGATCGAACACCGCCACGCCGCGCAGGAACGCCGCCAGGCTGCTGCTCAGAAACTGCAGGCGCTCGATGCGCCGCCCCATCATCAGAAAGCGCCAGCCTTCGTCGCGGGTCATGTCGTCCAGGGCAAAGCCGGACAGCGCCGCCAGGGACATCACCAGGCGGTTGAGGAAGTCCAGCAACTCGCCAACATCCGCGGCGTCGCGTTCCAGCGCCATGGCTTCGCGCTGCAGCTCCACCAGCGCCTGCCAGTTTTCGCGGGACAACTTGCCGCGCACCTGGGACGCCGCCCACTGCAAGCGTTGCAGGTTGGCGCGCAGGCTCGACGGCCAGTCATCTCCCAGCAAGGCCGCGAGCAGGCGCTCCGGCAACTCGCCCTCCTCCGGCAGCAGGCGCAGGTTTTCTCCCAGCTCCACCGCCGCCTGCAAGGCCAGCGGGTCGTCACCGTCGACATAGCGCGCGAGCACGATACGCAACCAGCGCGCGCTGTTATCGCAGCGCTCGCAATAGCGGCCGAACCAGAACAGGTTCTCCACCACTCGCGAAGGCAAATAAGGGTCCCGGCGCACCAGGTCATGGGCGCCAATCGTGCGTTGTGCGCGCCACAGCTCGCCACCGGCGGCGCGCTCGCCGAGCACCCAGGTGTCCTTGCTCGCGCCGCCGCGCTGCATCGACACCACTTCGGCGTCGGCATCGGCCGCCACGCGGGTAAGGCCGCCGGGCAGCACGCGATAACCGTCTTCGCTGGCCACGGCGTACACGCGCATGCCGATGGCGCGGTGTTGCAGGTGGTCGTCGACGGTGTGCCACACCGGCGCCTGGGACAATTGCGCCAGCTCCTGGGCGACGTAGGCGTAGGGCCGCGCGCGCATGCGCTCGGCCAGGGCCTGGCGTTGTTCGGGGTTGAGGTCGCGGCCGAATACCGGGGCGAAACTCTGCGAGGGAAACGCCGGCTTGATCAGCAACTCGGGCAGTTTCTCCAGGGCCTGGGCCAGCACCGGCGCCTCGCCGCACCACCAGGTGGCAATCGACGGCAGGATCAGTGTTTCGCCGAACAGGAACTCGTTGATCTTCGGCAAAAAGCCGAGCAGCCCCGGAGACTCCAGCACGCCGCTGCCCAGGGCATTGGCCACCAGCACATTGCCCTGACGCACGGCGTCGAGCAGGCCGGGGACGCCGAGGGCCGAGTCGGTGCGCAGCTCCAGCGGGTCGCAGAAGTCATCGTCCAGGCGGCGCATGATCGCGTGCACCCGGCGCAGGCCGCTGAGGGTCTTGAGAAACACGGTGCTGTCGCGCACCGTCAGGTCGCCGCCTTCCACCAGCGGGTAGCCGAGCTGGCGGGCCAGGTACAGGTGTTCGAAATAGCTTTCGTTGAAGCGCCCCGGGGTGAGCAGCACGATCAATGGCGGCTGGTTGTCGCTCGGTGCCTGGCGCGCCAGGGTTTCCTGGAGCGTGCGAAAAAAACCGGTGAGGTGCTGCACTTGCAGGTCGCGGTACAGGTCCGGGAAGGCGCGGGACACGATGGTGCGGTTTTCCAGGGCGTAGCCGGCGCCCGAGGGGGCCTGGGTGCGGTCGGCCGTCACCCACCAGCGACCATCCGGCGTACGCGCCAGGTCCACGGCGTACAGGTGCAGGAACGCGCCGTCCGGCGGCTGGATGCCCTGGCACGGCCACAGGAAGTTGTTATGCCCGAACACCAGCTCGGCCGGCAGCAGGCCTTCGGCGATCAGGCGTTGCGGGCCGTACAGGTCGGCGAGCACGGCATTGAGCAGGCGCGCACGCTGGGCGATACCGGCCGCCAGGTGCTGCCATTCATCGGCGGCCAGCACATGGGGCAGCAGGTCCAGCTCCCACGGGCGGTCGGCGCCCTTGGGGTCGGCGTAGACGTTGTAGGTCACGCCGTTTTCCTGGATCTGCCGGGTGAGCAGCGCCTGACGCTGGGCCAACTGGTTGGGCGTGCTGCGTTGCAGGTGGTCGAGCAGGCGCCGCCAATGGGCACGCACGGCACCGCTGTCATCCAGCAGTTCGTGGTAAGTGCCCGCGGTCAGCGGGTAACGGTCGAGCAAATCGGACATGGAACGCTCGGCAGGGCAAAGGGGGGTCAGTGTAATTCAAACTTGCCGCAATCCAATGTGGGAGGGGGCTTGCTCCCGATGGCGGCGGATCAGTCATTTATGTATCGGCTGATGTACCGCGATCGGGAGCAAGCCCCCTCCCACAGGTTGAACTGCATTCAGTCATTTTTATGGGGGAAGCGGCGCAGATCCAACGTCATCGGCAATTCATCGTTGAGCACCACAGTGGGCACCGTGAGCTTTCCAGGGCTGTGCCCCAAGCGGAAAAACCGCGCCATGCGCCGGCTCTCGGCCTCATTGGCATTCACCGGCAGGCTGTCGTAGTTGCGCCCGCCCGGATGGGCGACGTGGTACTGGCAACCGCCCAGCGAGCGTTGCATCCAGGTGTCGAGCAGGTCGAATACCAGCGGCGCGTGCACCGCGATGGTCGGTTGCAGGCAGTTGGCCGGTTGCCAGGCGCGGTATCGCACGCCGGCGACGAACTCGCCGACGCGGCCGGTGGGCTGCAGCGGCACGGGAATGCCGTTGCAGGTCAGCAGGTAGCGCTGCGGCGCCAGGCCGGTCAACTTCACTTGCAGGCGTTCCAGCGACGAATCCACATAACGCACCGTACCGCCCACCGCGCCCTCCTCGCCCAGCACATGCCAGGGCTCCAGCGCCTGGCGCAGTTCCAGCTCAATGCCGCTGACGGCGTAGTCGCCGACTTTGGGGAAACGGAACTCCAGATGCGCGGCAAACCACTCGGTGCGCAGCGGGTAACCGGCGGTATTGAGCTCGTCGATCACGTCGGCAAAATCCTGCGCGATAACATGCGGCAACAGGAAGCGGTCATGCAGCTCGGTGCCCCAGCGCGCCAGTTTCGCCGGTGCGTAAGGCTCACGCCAGAAACGCGCGACCAGGGCGCGCAGCAGCAATTGCTGGGTCAGGCTCATGCGCGCATGGGGCGGCATCTCGAACGCGCGCAGCTCCAGCAGGCCCAGGCGCCCGGTGGCGCCGTCCGGAGAGTAGAGTTTGTCGATGCAGAACTCGGCGCGGTGGGTGTTGCCCGTCACATCGATCAGCAGGTTGCGCAGCAGACGGTCGACCAGCCACGGCGGGCATTCTTCGCCCGGTTCGGGCATTTGCGCAAAGGCGATTTCCAGCTCATACAACGCGTCGTTGCGCGCTTCGTCCACCCGTGGCGCCTGGGAGGTCGGGCCGATGAACAGCCCGGAAAACAGGTACGACAACGACGGGTGATTGTGCCAATAGCTGATCAGGCTGCGCAGCAGGTCGGGCCGGCGCAGGAATGGCGAGTCCTTGGGTGTCGCACCGCCGAGCACGAAGTGGTTGCCGCCACCGGTGCCGGTGTGGCGCCCGTCGATCATGAACTTTTCCGTGGTCAGGCGGGTTTGCCGCGCCTCTTCATAGAGGAATTCGGTGCGCTCCACCAACTCGTTCCAGGTGGCGGACGGCTGTACGTTGACCTCGATCACCCCTGGATCGGGTGTGACGCGGAAGTTGCTCAGGCGCGTATCGGCCGGCGGCTCGTAACCTTCGAGCAGCACCGGACACTGCAACTCCTCGGCGGTGGCTTCGATGGCGGCCACCAGTTCCAGGTAATCCTCGACCCGTTCCAGCGGCGGCATGAACAGGTACAGCCGCCCTTCCCGGGCTTCGGCGCACAGCGCGGTGCGGGTCAACCAGTCGGCGGACTCGTCCACCTCGGGCACGCGCTCATCGCTTGGCGCAGGTTCGCCGTGATGGTGCAGTTGGGCGGTGGTGGGTAACGCCGGCAGATCCTGATTGGGATCGGTGGGGTGCACAAACGGGTACTCGGCTGCCGTCACCCAGGGTTGCGAGGCCAGCGGCAGGCGGTAACCCAATGGCGAATCACCCGGCACCAGGCGGCAGTGGTTGTCGCGCAGGTACCAGCGCCCGCTCTGCCAGCGATCATTGGCGGCGGTGCGCGCCAGCGGCAGTACCTGCCCGATGACTTTATCCAGACCTTGGGCGAACACCTTGCGCAAGCGTTCGCGTTCCAGCTCGTCGCTCAAGCGCGGGTCCTGGGCGGTGACGTTCTGCGGCAGCGCCCCTTCACGCCACAGGTAGTAGAAGTTGTCTTCGAAGGCCGGAAACACAAAGCGCGCCGGCAATTTCAGGCGTTCGGCCACACTGGCCAGAAAGCGCCCGGCCGTCTCGCCATCGGCGCCATAGTCCTGCTGCTCATCGGCGATCAGCGCGCTGTTGTGCCAGATCGGCACGCCATCGCGGCGCCAGTAACAATTGAGCGACCAGCGCGGCAATTGCTCGCCGGGGTACCACTTGCCCTGACCGAAGTGCACCAGGCCCTGGGGCGCATAGTGCCGGCGCATGCGCTGGAACAGCTCGGCGGACAGGCGCCGTTTGTCCGGGCCCAGGGCGGCGGTATTCCACTCGGCGCCGTCGGGGTCGTCGATGGACACGAAGGTTGGCTCACCGCCCATGGTCAGGCGCACGTCGTGCTTGAGCAGGTCGCTATCGATCTGTTGGCCCAGGGCCTGGATCTCCTGCCACTGCGCTTCGGTGTAGGGTTTGGTCACCCGCGGGGCTTCCCAGATTCGTTCCACCGACATTTCGTGGGTGAATTCGCAGCCGCACGGTTCCACCAGGCCACTGATCGGCGCGGCAGACGATGGATCGGGACTGCAGGCCAAGGGGATGTGGCCTTCACCGGCGAACAGGCCGGACGTCGCATCCAGGCCGATCCAGCCGGCGCCGGGCAGATACACCTCGCACCAGGCGTGCAGGTCGGTGAAGTCCACCTCGGTGCCGGACGGGCCGTCGAGGGCTTTGACGTCCGCGGTGAGCTGGATCAGGTAGCCGGACACAAAGCGGGCGGCCAGCCCCAGGTTGCGCAGCAATTGCACCAGCAGCCAGGCCGAATCGCGGCAGGAGCCGGAGGCGTTCTGCAGGGTGAATTCCGGGGTCTGCACGCCCGGTTCCATGCGAATCAGGTAACCGATATCGGCGGCCAGGCGCTGGTTGAGACCCACCAGAAAATCCACCGCCGGCAAGGGCGTGCGGTCGATGCCGGCCAGGTAGGCGGCAAACGTGGGCGTCAGCGGCAGGGTTTCCAGGTACGGCGCCAGCTCGCGCTGCTCATCGGCGGCGTAGCTGAAGGGGATATTCTCGGCGTAGGGCTCAAGGAAAAAGTCGAAAGGATTGAACACCGCAATCTCGGCGACCAGGTCGACCTCGATGCGCAGCTCGGCGGTCTTTTCCGGGAACACCAGGCGCGCCAGGTAATTGCCCTGGGGGTCCTGCTGCCAATTGATGAAGTGCTGCTCGGGCTGCACGTTCAGCGCGTAGGACAAAATCCGCGTGCGACTATGGGGCGTGGGGCGCAAACGCACGATCTGCGGGCCGAGTTCGACAGCGCGGTCGTAGCGGTAATGCGTAACGTGGTGCAACGCGACATGAATCGACACGGCGGCCTCCTGCGAGCCAGAGCATGGGAACAACGCGCGCAAGACTTATGCCAGCGCGGCGGTCATTGCGCTTTCTCAATGGACCCGGTGCAGTACAGCACCAAAACGGCGCCAACGGGTGGGGGGGTGGTGCGAGCGTTGCACGTATTTGTGGCGCGAGTGTGGCGATCAGTGGCGAATCTACCCATTCAGCGAGCTTTGTGCTTGGCGCTCCTGGCTTCACGCAGGTGACGGATTTCCCTTAGCTGACGGCGCATTTCCCGATGACGCTTACTGTTGAGCAACAGCAGTCCCAGCATTGGAAACAGCAACCCAATGAAATAGGCAGCCATATGGGGCCGATAGCCATAGGTTGGTAATACGATCAAAAAACACACCGCGTAGAAGACGACGATGGCCCAAACGCCCCAGGCTCTCCCCCGAATCATGAAGAAGTGACTGACCGCCAAGAGCAGCCCCAAGACTACCGCCGCCACAAAGGAGTAACGCGCTCGCTCTGGTTCACCCCGGAAAAAGGTACTGGATGCCAATGAAATGGCAGCGGACAGGGAAAAACAGGCAAGGAAAAATGCACAAATAAACGCAGGGAAGTAGTCAGCCAAAAAAGCTTTTAACGAGACTTGGCGCACCATCACTCAAGCTCCTCGTACAACCCTACTGCGATGGTTCGAATGTTGCCGGACACTGCACTGCCGGTGAAACCAATAGCGGCACCGAGGGAGTCCCTGATCTGCGTAATAGTCGCGTGATTGATCTCGGTCGCCGAATAGCGCTTCACCAACTCACCGGAGCGCTGGCGCAACTTCAGCAGCTTATTGCTCAGGCTTGGGTCTTTCAGGCTTAGCAACTCTTTGGTAAGCGCCTTGCGTTGCTGGCGGGTCAACCCCTTGGACAGCTCATACCAGCTTCTACCGGTCGTTGCTTTTCGAGCCTGCAACAGTCGAACAGTCGTCAGGGTAGAGGCGCCGGCGCCCAACAGCGAGGCCGCGTCCAAGACCGGCATCGCATAGCGATACCATTCCTCGTTGTCCATATCGTCGTTGGCGGTCGGGTCGTTGAGTTCGTTGAACGTTCTCATGCCTCCAACCACGCACTGCGCGGTACTGGCCGCCGCAGCGGTGGCGCCCAGGCCCGCCACCACCAAGCTCGCGCCACCCGTGAACGGTACGGCGACAGTGCCGCTGAACACCACAATCCAACCCAGAATCGCGCCGGCACAAGACAATGTCGTATTGACGGCCTCCCCCACGAGTCGAGACTCACGCGGATTGTGGGTTACCTGATCGGCAAACTGCGCGGGGGCTATGTACTTCTGCGCCTCACGCAAAATGATGCGCTTGGGCTTGATGCTGCAGAGGGGCTTGAATTCGCGCAGCGTCACGACATTAAAATCAGCGTCGATGTACACGACACCCGCGCCGACGATGCCGGGGTCACCATCGATGGCCGCAAACAGGCGGGGCAGATTGAGTTGGCTTTCGATGCGCTGGCGGGCCAGGAACTGGGAGCGGTTGAAGTCCATGCCGATGCCGGCCAGGGGGTTGCCCATGGGGGTGCTCTTCCTTGAAGGGGGGTGACTGAACTGACGCCACCTTATCAAACAGACTACCCAGCGCCTAGAAAGCAAAACGCCAGCCCTTAAGGCTGGCGTTCTGTATTTCAGGCTGCGATCAACGCGGCACTACCGGCTTGCGCATTGGCTTGCCGCCTTTGCCTTTCGCGGCATCCGTGCGCTCCTTGGCCGCCTGCTTGTTGCGCGCTTGCGCGGCAGCCTTGGCCTGTTCGCGCTTGTCCCACGGGTTGCTGCCGTCGCTGCCACGGGGCGGCAGGCCGGTGTGCTGGGTGAGGATTTTGGTCGTGGTTTCCCTGGCGACCTTATGGCTGCCGGCCGGCGTCGAGTTCTTGCGTCGGGCGCTCTGGTAGCTGTCGGTGCTCGGCTGGTGCAACGGAATCAATTGTTCCTTGCCCGGCCCGATCAGGTCGGCGCGGCCCATGCGGGTCAAGGCTTCACGCAGCATCGGCCACCCCTTCGGGTCGTGGTAGCGCAGGAAGGCCTTGTGCAGACGGCGTTGTTCTTCGCTCTTGACGATGGTCACTGCGTCGCTCTTGTAGGTGACCTTGCGCAGCGGGTTCTTGCCCGAGTGGTACATCGCGGTGGCGGTGGCCATCGGCGAAGGGTAGAACGCCTGCACCTGGTCGGCGCGAAAGCCATTGCCCTTGAGCCACAGGGCGAGGTTCATCATGTCTTCATCGGTAGTGCCCGGGTGGGCGGCGATGAAGTACGGGATCAGGTACTGCTCCTTGCCCGCTTCCTTGGTGTACTTCTCGAACATGCGCTTGAACTTGTCATAGCTGCCGATGCCCGGTTTCATCATCTGGTTGAGCGGACCTTCCTCGGTGTGTTCCGGGGCGATCTTGAGGTAGCCACCGACGTGGTGGGTGACCAGCTCTTTGACGTACTCCGGCGATTCCACGGCCAGGTCGTAGCGCAGGCCGGAAGCGATCAGGATCTTCTTCACACCCGGCAACGCACGGGCGCTGCGGTACAGCTGGATCAAGGAGGAGTGGTCGGTGTTCAGGTTCGGGCAGATACCGGGGAACACGCAGGACGGCTTGCGGCACGCGGATTCGATTTCCGGGCTCTTGCAGGCGATGCGGTACATGTTCGCGGTGGGGCCACCGAGGTCGGAGATCACGCCAGTAAAGCCCGGCACCTTGTCGCGGATCTCTTCGATCTCGCGAATGATCGACTCTTCGGAACGGTTCTGGATGATGCGGCCTTCGTGCTCGGTGATCGAGCAGAAGGTACAGCCACCGAAGCAGCCGCGCATGATGTTCACCGAGAAGCGGATCATGTCGTAGGCCGGGATCTTTTCCTTGCCGTACGCCGGGTGCGGCACACGTGCGTAAGGCATGCCGAACACGTAGTCCATTTCTTCGGTGGTCATCGGGATGGGCGGTGGGTTGAACCACACGTCCACTTCACCGTGCTTTTGCACCAGGGCGCGGGCGTTGCCTGGGTTGGTTTCCAGGTGCAGCACGCGGTTGGCGTGAGCGTAGAGCACCGCGTCGCCACGGACTTTTTCCACCGAGGGCAGGCGGATCACGGTCTTGTCGCGGGTCATGCGCGGGCTGGCCAGGATCTGTACGACCTTGGCCTCTTCCGGGTCTTCAACCGGCCCCTTTTCCTGCTCGATGGCGCAGGCCTGGGTGTCCTGGGTGTTGACGTACGGGTTAATGATCTTGTCGACCTTGCCCGGGCGGTCAATGCGCGTGGAGTCCACCTCGTACCAGCCGGCCGGGGTGTCGCGGCGAATGAACGCGGTACCGCGCACATCGGTAATGTCTTCGATCTTGTGGCCCCACGACAGGCGCTGAGCCACTTCGACAATGGCTCGCTCGGCGTTGCCGTACAGCAGGATATCGGCGGCGGCGTCGATCAGGATCGAGTTGCGCACGCGGTCCTGCCAATAGTCGTAGTGGGCAATGCGGCGCAGGGAGGCTTCGATGCCGCCGAGCACGATCGGCACGTGCTTGTAGGCTTCCTTGCAGCGCTGGCTGTACACCAGGCTGGCGCGGTCCGGGCGTTTGCCGGCCATGCCGCCAGGGGTGTAGGCGTCGTCGGAGCGGATTTTCTTGTCGGCGGTGTAGCGGTTGATCATGGAGTCCATGTTGCCGGCCGCGACGCCGAAGAACAGGTTCGGCTCGCCGAGCTTCATGAAGTCGTCTTTGGACTGCCAGTTCGGCTGGGCAATGATCCCGACGCGAAAGCCCTGGGACTCCAGCAGCCGGCCAATGATCGCCATGCCGAACGACGGATGGTCAACGTAGGCATCACCGGTGACGATGATGATGTCGCACGAATCCCAGCCAAGCTGATCCATCTCCTCCCTGCTCATGGGCAGGAATGGCGCAGGACCGAAACATTCGGCCCAGTACTTGGGATAGTCAAATAACGGCTTGGCTGTTTGCATGACGATAACCGGTGTTGAGATGAAAAATCGCGGGCGCGGAATATAGCACAAAATTTGACCAATTCCGACGGCAGTGGTCGGCTTTCCATCAATACCCCAGCGGGCACTACCGGGCTAGGCCCCCGTCAAAAAAATCCTGGGTAGCCTGAGAGCGACCAACCACAGCCCATGAGGGCTTGACCCATGACCCAACAAACACCCACCCCCACAGCGCAAGCCTCGCCGCTGACGCCCCACCTGGATTTCATCAAGGCGCAGGTGCCCATTTGGTTAAGCCAGGCGCCTGCTCAGTTGCGCCAGGACTTTCGCAACAGCCTGATCAGCAGCAACCAGGCCAGGCACGACCTTAACGAGTTGCTCGGCACACTACAAAGCCCGGAAGCCTTTGCTCGCGAGCTGCTGCGCGAGAAAATACGCGCCTGGTTCTTCGGTCTCGTCACGAACGAGGACGCCATCCTGTGCCGTGAATGGAAAAATCACCACCTGCTTGGCTTGATCAAGAACCACGCCAAAACCACACGGCAGACACTCCTGGAAGCCGCCCTGCAAAATTTCGCAGCCTCGGAGGCCGAGGTGGGCGGCATGGAGATCGGTACGGCGATTTTCAACTCAACTGCCTCGGGAGAGGTCCCCACCCTTGTTTACGCGACTACGTTCGCACGCTTTTGTCGCGAATTGGACATTGGCGGCCGGTACCTCAAACACATCAGCAATATCCTCGAACCCGACCCTGCCGATAAGGTCCGGAAGATCTTCAGGGCCCAGGCGCAGCACGCCTTCGGTGTCGCGCTGCATACGAGCAACATGCATGCAGAAACAACGGCCCTCCAGCATTTGCAACTGAAGGTCCTTCACGAAACGGGAAAACACCTGGAGATGACCTGCAGCCACCTGACCCTCGATGAGGCAGTATTGCCCAGTGTGCTGGTGATCAAAGCCGAAGGCATCGGTATCTCACTCATGCTCTATACGCCCGGGGACCCGAGCGCTGCGCTGCGTCAACACGCCTCCTTGAACGAGCTGGAGGAGCAGCTGGCGGAGCGCCTGTTGAATCCCGATTACCAGGCCTTCTTCAAACAGTTGGTGCCGCTGCAGCATCAGGGCAGTGTGCTGGACGTTACCCCTGAACGTCTTCGCCATTGCGATGTACCAATGCAAAAAAAGCTTGCGGCCCAACTGAAGGCGGCAGTCAGCCTTACGGCAATAGAGGGAGACCTGTTCAAGGCCATCGCCCGGCAACGAATCGCCCAGATCAAAAGCGATGCACGCATCGTGGCCGTGCCCACCGCCGACGTCGACATGCTCAGCCGGCAAAAACGCCTGCAGGACTGGATCGACCTGGGCAAGTCCGCACTGTTTTTTGCAGCCTCCTTCATTCCGGTAGTGGGCCAGGCGCTGCTGGTGGTCACCGCTGTGCAGGTGATCCACACCGTGTATGAAGGGTTCGCGGCCTGGAGCCGTGGCGACAGCGACGAGGCGTTGAATGACCTGCTTGACCTGGTGGACACTGCGGCCTTGGCGGTGGCCACGGCTGGTGCCGTACGCACTGTCGGTTTCGGCGCCAGGCTGGTCAAGGTCAACGTGCGCGGCAAAGGTTGGCGCTTGTGGAACGCCGATCTCAAACCCTACCGCCATCCCGAGGCATTGCCCGAACATCTGGTGGCCGACAAACAGGGTATTTACAAGGATGGGCAGCAGCACTACCTGAAACTGGATGATTACGCCCACGCCATTCAACGCACGCCCGACGGTCAGCAATGGGAACTGTCGCACCCTGTTGAACCGCAGGCCTACCGCCCTGCTCTGCTGAGCAACGGTGTTGGCGGTTGGCGCCAGGCCCATGAAACACCACACGACTGGGACGAACTGAAGCTGATCAAGCGCCTGGGGCCGGACGCGGCGAATATCACCCAGCCCAAGGTTGAACCCATCCTCCTGCTCAGCGGCCTGGACAAGACCGGCCTGCGTGAAATCCATCAGGATATGCAGAGCCCGCCGCCCTTGCTGCGCGATACGGTCAGGGACTTCAACCTGGATCAGGAACTGGCCGACTTCAACCTGGAGCGCGCCGAAGGCACATCGGTCACGCCCTGTTCACCACAGATTCAATTCCATCTGCTCACCTCGCTGCCTGAATGGCCGGCCAACCATGTGTTGAAAATCGTCGGCGAACAACAACAGGTGGTGATGAGCAACGGCACCGGAACAGTAGAAATAAGGATCAGCGAAGCACGCTTCAGAAAGGGAGAGCTGCTGCACGCCCTGGAAGAGCAGATGCCGCAGCCCGAGTTCAACAAGCTGCTACCCGGATTCTATGTCGACTATTTAACCAAGATTGAAAATCTGGCAGCACGGCTGGCTGATGAGGTACCGGGTAAAAAGCAGCGGCTGCTTTCCTTGCTCAACAAGCCCGCTGATACAGCAGACACTTCGACGGAAAAAAGCTTGCCGCCGACCCTGCAAATGGAGGCAAGGGCGTATAGCGAAGCGGCTCAGGCAGCCCGTTTGCAGGCAGGCATTTTTCTCGATGCCAGGCGCAGCCCCGAGAGCGTGCCATTGGTTCTCTACACCCTTGAGCAAACACCTGGCTGGCCGAAGGCAAGAAAAATCAGCGTCCATGACGCCAGTTCCGACGGCCCACTGCTGGGCAGCATCGGTGGAGCGGATAGCGGTACACGCCACATCCTGGTACGTGAGGGGGAGTTGTACGCAGAGCCACCGGGCACGCCGACCGACCTGCCTGGCGCTATCGAGCGCACGCTCACCGAGTCTGAGCGCAATACGCTCTTCACCCACGCGGACGTCACCTCTCTTGAAGCTGCGCTGCACAAGACCGGCGCGTCGCTGATCGCCAGAGCTGCTCCGGTTTATCGGGGCAACCTGCTTTCCAGGCCAGCACCAACGGAGCCAGGCTTGCCACTTGATCCATCATTTGCACAAACAAGCCCCCCGACCGGGCTGACGTCGCGCACGGACGGCCTTCATCACAGCCGTCCAGCGTCTGACGGCAGTTATCGCTACTACGTTCAAGACCAGCAAAACTACTACGAAGTCAGAGCGGACACGCAGGGCTGGCGACTGGTCGATGCCCGCAATCGTTTCCGGGCCTATCAGCCCTACGTTCGTCAAAAAACCGGGGGCGGCTGGGAAATTGATCAGACAACCGATGCGCTGCTCGGTGGCAGGGAGTCGCCTACGCCGTCAGTCGAGGGCATGGAGTCCAGCGACGAGTTCGAGTCAATGCACTCATCCAGCGACTACGGGTCAGCCGAAGGGGACAGCGTACAGCCCGCGTACGAGCAGCAGGAGCTGAACAGCATGCGTGCCGAACGAGGCTATCAATACAGCTCGAACTACCAGCGCATCTACGACCGAGCCAACAACGGTCGGTATCCGTTACGTAACCTGACAGGCCAGCCCATGCGGATCCGGCATCTGCAAGCTCAGGGGAAGTCGTTAACGTCCGATGCGGTATTCGCCAGCACGTTGATTCGGCCTTACATCCAGTGGGAAGGGTATGAAAATGTGGCGCGGCTGTATGAGGACAAGCTTGAGGTGACGCCTTTCACTGCGTCGCATCAGAAGTTTGCGCAGGAATCCGCGCTGATAGGGCAAGCCACTGTCATTACTCGTAAACCGCTCAAGAAAGGCGAAGCCTTGGGCGTCTATGGCGGCGAAATATTACCTTTGTACGTCGCGCAACTTCGACAAGATCCGTATCTGATGGCTATCAAAGAGGTCAGGCCCACCTCCCCTTATTCCATCAACACTCAACCGATCCTGTCGGGCGACAATGTGCTGTCTAGAATAAACACGATTTTCGAATATGAAGCAGGTCATCCAGTGCGGCAGGCCAGTACAGGCTACAACGTTGAAGCCGCGCAATTTCGGGTCAATACCCAGGTCGGCAATGCGCCGCAGGAACAAATGATCCTGACCGGCATGTTTGCCGCCGAGAACATCCCCGCAGGCGCCGAACTACGCTGGAACTATCAATACAGCGAAGCCACTATCAGGCAACTATTCCCATTGCCACCCGGGTGATTACTCGTCGTCGAAGTTGTAGCTGCCCGGCGCGAGGTTTTCAAAGCGCGTGTATTTGCCAATGAACGCCAGGCGCGTGGTACCGATCGGGCCGTTACGCTGCTTGCCGATAATGATTTCGGCAATGCCCTTGTGTTCGGTCTCCGGGTGGTACACCTCGTCGCGGTACACGAACATGATCACGTCGGCATCCTGCTCGATCGCTCCGGATTCACGCAGGTCGGAGTTGATCGGGCGTTTGTTCGGGCGTTGCTCCAGGGAACGGTTGAGCTGGGACAGCGCCACCACCGGGCAGTTGAACTCCTTGGCCAGGGCTTTCAGGGAGCGGGAAATCTCGGAGATCTCATTGGTACGGTTATCGCCGCCGGAGCCAGGAATCTGCATGAGCTGCAGGTAGTCGATCATGATCAGGGCCACGTCGCCGTGCTCACGCACCAGGCGTCGGGTGCGCGCGCGCATTTCCGAGGGGCTGATGCCGGCGGTGTCATCGATGAACAGTTTGCGGTCATTGAGCAGGTTGACCGCCGACGTCAGGCGCGGCCAGTCGTCGTCTTCCAGGCGGCCGGCACGCACCTTGGTCTGGTCGATACGGCCGAGGGACGAGAGCATCCGCATGATCAGCGATTCGCCTGGCATCTCCAGGGAGTACACCAGCACGCTCTTGTCGCTGCGCAACACGGCGTTTTCCACCAGGTTCATGGCGAAGGTGGTCTTGCCCATGGACGGACGGCCGGCCACGATGATCAAGTCCGCCGGCTGCAGGCCGCTGGTCATGCCGTCGAGGTCGGTGTAGCCGGTGGACAGGCCAGTGATGGCGTTGTCGGTGTTGAACAGCGTGTCGATACGGTCGATGGCCTTGGTCAACAACTCGTTGACGCCGACCGGGCCGCCGGTCTTGGGACGCGCTTCGGCGATCTGGAAGATCTGCCGTTCGGCCTCGTCGAGGATTTCTTCGGCGGTACGGCCCTCGGGGTTGAAGGCGCTGTCGGCGATTTCGGTGGCGATGCCGATCAACTGGCGCAACGTGGCCCGGGCGCGAACGATCTGCGCATAGGCCTTGATGTTGGCGACGGACGGCGTGTTTTTCGCCAGTTCACCGAGGTAGCCCAGGCCGCCGACCTGGGAGGTTTGGCCTTCCTTGTCCAGTTGCTCGGCGAGGGTGACTACGTCGATCGGTGAGTTCAGGTCAGCCAGCTTGGCGATGGCGCGGAAGATCAGGCGGTGGTCATGCCGATAGAAATCACCGTCGGAGACTTGATCCAGCACGCGTTCCCAGGCGTTGTTGTCCAGCATCAGGCCACCGAGCACGGCCTGTTCGGCCTCGATGGAATGCGGCGGCACCTTCAGGGCAGCGGTTTGCAGATCGTATTGCTCAGGAGCGGAGATATCGTTCATGGCCACTTGGAATTAGGGGTGTGTAGAAAAACAAAAGGCACGACCTGTGAACAGGATCGTGCCCGATGTTAACCGCCTGGCACGCGAGGTGCCAGTCAGTTGGGTGCGGCTTAAGCTGCTACCACGACAACGCGTACGGTGGCTTCAACTTCGGCGTGCAGGTGCACGGCTACGTCGAATTCGCCTACGTTGCGGATGGTGCCGTTCGGCAGACGAACTTCGCTCTTCTGCACTTCAACGCCGGAGGCGGTCAGTGCATCAGCGATGTCGTGGGTGCCGATCGAACCGAACAGCTTGCCTTCATCGCCAGCGGTGGCAGTGATAGTCACTTCCAGCTCGGCCAGTTGGGCAGCGCGAGTTTCGGCCGACGCTTTTTTGTCTGCTGCGGCTTTTTCCAGCTCGGCACGACGCTCTTCAAACGCAGCCAGGTTGGCAGCGGTTGCAGCGGTGGCTTTGCCGTATGGCAGCAGGTAGTTACGACCGTAACCGGCCTTAACATTTACTTTGTCGCCCAGGTTGCCCAGGTTGGCGACTTTTTCCAGAAGGATCAGTTGCATGTGAAAATCCTCTAACTTTTAACCTTCACCGTTCGCGTTGTCGGCGTCTTTGGACGCCAGACGACCGCGAAAATCAATCAGGCCGTCGACAATGGCCAAAACCACGAGTAACGGATAAATCAGCTGCATGAACAGCACCAGCGTCACGTACAACCCCACCAGCCAGAACCTGGCCAGGCGCTTCTGCGCCACCAGCCCATGAATCAGGGCCAGCCCGGAAAACACCAGCGGTACGCTGCAAAACAGCAATAACAGGGCAGCCTGTGGACCGAAGTTCGGTCCGACCACCATGCATGCCAGCAGCAACATCGCCGGGCCCGCGGGGATTCTGATACTGCGAAACTCGCGACCAAAACCACCCGGGTTGTACAACAACGCCTGCCAATAACGCCCAAGCATCAGGCTCAGCAGGCTGACCACCTGCAGCACCACCGCCATCAGGCCGATCAGGACCGGTGCTATCAATGCTGCGAGACGCGCTCGCTCGTCTACCGACAATTGCTGGTAGAGCTCCCCGAGAGCCGACGGCAGGACCTTGACGATCTCTTGCGCCAGCGCCTCGATTTGCGGGTGGAAAGCCGCGCCGAGCAACACTGAATACACCAACCCCACTGCCACGCTGACCAGCAGCGTGCGGACCCAGGACTCACTTGCGCGCAAAACCAACGCAAGGCTCGACGAACCCAACAGCACCATAAGCACCTTGGGTTCGCCCAATTGCAGCCACCAGACAAGGCCGGCCAACAATCCCAGGGCCAGGACGCCAATGGCATCCTGCAAACCGCGCCGCAGGAGCACAAGGCATCCGGCGGCAGCACCCAACCAATACAACAACGGCAACGCCGCACAGCCGGCCACTACCAGAGTGGCCTGCATACGACCGCGCATGATGAACTCAGCCAAGGCGCGCATGCATTCAATCCCTTACTACGTGTCGACTGCCCGGTCTCAGCGGCCGTGGCTGTCGGTGTAGGCCAGCAGGGCCAGGAAGCGGGCACGCTTGATAGCGGTGGCCAGCTGACGCTGATAACGTGCTTTGGTACCGGTGATACGGCTTGGAACGATTTTGCCGGTCTCGGATACGTAAGCTTTCAGAGTGTTGAGATCTTTGTAATCGATCTCTTTCACGTCTTCAGCGGTGAAGCGGCAGAATTTACGACGACGGAAGAAACGTGCCATTTGATAGGCTCCTTAATAAGGTCCGTGGATTACTCGTCAGCGTTATCGCTGTTGTCACTGTCATCAGCGCTATCATCAGCGCCTTCTTCAGGACGGTCGCGACGCTCACGGCGCTCACTGCGGTTTTCTTCAGCCTTGAGCATCTCGGATTGGCCGGTAACGGCTTCTTCGCGACGGATGACCAGGTTACGGATCACTGCATCGTTGTAGCGGAAGTTGTCTTCCAGCTCGGCCAGGGCCTTGCCAGTGCATTCAACGTTCAGCATCACGTAGTGAGCCTTGTGAACATTGTTGATTGCATAGGCCAGTTGACGACGGCCCCAATCTTCCAGACGGTGGATTTTGCCGCCGTCTTCTTCGATCAGCTTGGTGTAACGCTCAACCATGCCGCCGACTTGCTCGCTTTGATCCGGGTGGACCAAAAAGATGATTTCGTAATGACGCATGAATGCTCCTTACGGGTTGTAGCCTGCCGCTCAAAAACGGTCAGACAAGGAGTGAATGACACTTATGGATCTTGCCGCAGGGGAGGCACATGCGTGCCTGCCGGGTGGGCAAGGGGCGCAATTGTAGAGAAGGGGAGGAACAGGCGCAAGGTAATTGGTGATTATTTGAACAATGTTCCAAACGCCGCAAAACAACTGTGGGAGGGGGCTTGCCCCCTCCCACAGCTTGCATCCATGCAAGGCCAAAAAATTACTTTTTGGTCTTGGCCTTGGCACCACGCTGACGCCGGGCTTCGAACAGGCAAACACCCGTCGCAACCGACACGTTGAGACTGCTGACGCTGCCCGCCATCGGCAAGTGCACCAGGTAATCACAATGCTCACGGGTCAGGCGACGCATGCCCTTGCCTTCAGCGCCCATGATCAAAATGGTTGGGCCGGTGAGGTCCTGATCGTAAATGCTGACCTCGGCCTCCCCCGCCGTGCCCACGACCCAGAGGCCGCGCTGCTGGAGTTTTTCCAGGGTGCGTGCCAGGTTGGTCACGGCCACCAGCGGAATCACTTCCGCCGCACCGCAGGCAACCTTGCGCACCACCGGCGTCAGGGTGGCCGACTTGTCCTTGGGCACGATCACCGCCAGAGCGCCGGCGGCATCCGCCGAGCGCAGGCAGGCGCCGAGGTTGTGCGGGTCGGTCACGCCATCCAGCACCAACAGCAGCGGCGGGCCTTCAGTACGGTCCAGCAGTTCGTCGAGCATGGCCTCGCCCCACACCTGGCTCGGGCTGACGTCTGCAACCACGCCCTGATGCACACCTTCGACCCACACATCCATTTCACGGCGCTCGGCCTGGCCGATGGCGACTTTATTCTGGGTCGCCAGCTCGACCAGCGCCTGCACGCGCGGCTCGCTGCGACCCTCAGCCAGCCATACCTGCTTGACGCGCTTGGGATGGTGACGCAGCAGTGCTTCCACGGCGTGGACGCCGTAGATTTTTTCCAGACTCATGACTTGGCCTTAGGTTTGCGCGACCCACCGCTTTTGGCAGGGGCCGAACCCGTCCTGGACGGGCCTTTACGGTGTTTACTGGTCTTGCTCGACGTTTTTTCCGCCGCTTGGGACTTTCCCCCAGACGCCGCTTTACCGCCGCTTTTGGCTTCGCTGAGCAACTGCTGCTTCAACTCGCGGCTCTTGCGCAACTCGGCGTTTTTCGCCGCGGCATCGCTCGGGCGGTAGGCTTCCGGGGCCTTGTCCTTGGCAGAGGAACGACGGCCCGACTTGGCAGGCGCAGTCTCTGTCGCTGCTGTTGTGGCAGCCGCTTTGCCTTTCGAGGTCGGCGCCGTGGTGTCGCTGCCGCGTTTTTTACGGCCGGCCGGCTCGGTCGGCTTGTCAGGCATGCCGAAGTCGATCTTGCGCTCGTCGAGGTCGACGCGCATGACCTGCACTTCCACCGTGTCGCCCAGGCGGAAACTGCGACCGCTGCGCTCGCCCGCCAGGCGGTGATGCACGGGATCGAAGTGGTAATAATCGCCCGGCAAGGCGGTGACGTGCACCAGGCCCTCGACGTAAATGTCGGTCAGCTCGACAAACAGGCCAAAGCCGGTCACGGCGGTGATCACACCCGGGAACGACTCGCCCACGCGGTCCTTCATGAACTCGCACTTGAGCCAATTCACCACATCGCGTGTGGCTTCATCGGCGCGGCGCTCGCTCATGGAGCACTGCTCGCCGAGCTGTTCCAGGGCGGCTTCGTCGTACGGATAAATCCGCGCTTTCGGAATGCTCATGGCACCGGCGCGCTTGACGTGCGGGGTGTCCTGTTTGGAATGGATCACGCTGCGGATCGCCCGGTGCGTGAGCAGGTCCGGGTAACGGCGAATCGGCGAGGTGAAGTGGGTGTACGCTTCGTAGTTGAGGCCGAAGTGACCCTGGTTATCGGCGCTGTACACCGCCTGGCTCAGGGAGCGCAACATCACGGTCTGGATCACGTGGTAATCCGGACGGTCCTTGATGCTGGCCAACAGTGCCTGGTAGTCCTTCGGCGTCGGGCCGTCCTTGCCTTTGTGCAGGGACAGGCCAAGCTCACCGAGGAACGCGCGCAGTTTCTCCAGGCGCTCCGGCGGCGGGCCATCATGCACGCGGTACAGCGCAGGGATCTCGTGTTTTTTCAGGAATTCAGCGGTGGCCACGTTGGCCGCCAGCATGCATTCCTCGATGAGCTTGTGCGCATCGTTGCGGGTGGTCGGGGTGATTGCGGCGATCTTGCGCTCGGAACCGAAGACAATTCGGGTTTCCTGGGTTTCAAAATCGATCGCGCCACGCACATGACGAGCGCCCAGCAATACCTTGTACAGCGCATACAGCTGCTTGAGGTGCGGGACCACGCCGGCATATTCGCCACGCAAGGCTTTGGCTTCGCTGGTTTTCGGTGTTTCCAGGATGGTGCTGACCTTGTTGTAGGTCAGACGCGCCTGGGAGTGAATCACCGCTTCATAGAACTGGTAGTCAGTCATTTCGCCGGTTTTCGAGATGGTCATCTCGCACACCATGGCCAAACGGTCGACTTTCGGATTCAGCGAGCACAGGCCGTTGGACAGTTGCTCGGGCAGCATCGGAATCACGCGCTCAGGGAAATACACGGAGTTGCCGCGCACCTGGGCTTCGTTATCCAGCGCAGAACCGATTTTCACGTAGCTGGACACGTCGGCAATCGCGACATACAGCTTCCAGCCGCCGGAGAACAGGCGCAGTTTGCCGGGTTTGGCTTCGCAGTAGACCGCATCGTCGAAGTCGCGGGCGTCTTCGCCATCGATGGTGACGAACGGCAGATGGCGCAGGTCGATGCGCTTCTCTTTGTCCTTGTCTTCCACTTCGGGCTTGAGCTTGCGCGCTTCCTTGATGACCGCTTCGGGCCATACGTGAGGAATATCGTAGGTGCGCAGCGCAACGTCGATCTCCATGCCCGGCGCCATGTAGTTGCCGACCACTTCAACGATATCGCCCTGAGGCTGGAAGCGCGCCGTTGGCCAGTGGGTGATTTTCACCTCGACAAACTGGCCGACCTTGGCGGCGCCATTGCGGCCCGGGGTGATCAGCACTTCCTGCTGGACCTTGGGGTTATCCGGGACAACAAAGCCGATGCCGCCTTCTTCGAAGTAACGGCCGACGATGGACTCGTGGGCACGGGACACCACTTCGACAATCACACCTTCGCGGCGACCGCGACGGTCCAGCCCGGAAACACGCGCCAGGGCACGGTCGCCATCGAACACCAGGCGCATTTGCGCCGGGCTCATGAACAGGTCATCACTGCCGTCGTCCGGGATCAGGAAGCCGAAGCCGTCACGGTGACCGGCAATGCGGCCCAGGATCAGGTCGAGTTTGTCCACGGGCGCGTAGGTGCCACGGCGGGTGTAGATCAACTGAGCGTCGCGCTCCATGGCACGCAGACGGCGGCGCAGGGCTTCGAGCTGGTCTTCGGTGGTCAGACCGAACTCTTCAACCAGTTGCTCGCGGCTAGCAGGCGAACCCCGATCGGCGAGGTGCGCCAGGATCAGTTCGCGGCTAGGAATAGGGTTTTCATATTTTTCCGCTTCACGAGCGGCCTCGGGATCGAGGGACTGCCAATCGGCCATTAGAGAGTTTTCACCTTGTCTATATAGGGGTTAGTTTGGCATACGCGTATTGAAACGGGAAATTTCAGGCGTCAACAAGCCCTTAAAAGGCCTTTTGGGCCATCGGTTGCATACCTTGCACGACCATTGGCGAAGTTTTCCAGAGTTTTTTGATGGCGGGGGTTTACAGCTTAAAATCGGCTCCGTATAGTGCGCGCCATCGACGACGGCAACGTGGTTGATGCTGCCCAGGTGGTGAAATTGGTAGACACGCCAGCTTCAGGTGCTGGTGATCGCAAGGTCGTGGAAGTTCGAGTCTTCTCCTGGGCACCAAAATTCAGATAAAACCCGCGAAAGCGGGTTTTTTCGTTTCAGGTCTTTGATTTTTAACGAAAAAATTGATTTATATTTTTCCAGCCAGGGGTTTACAGATTAAAAAGCCCGCCGTATAGTTCGCCCCATCAACAGCGGCAACGTTGCTTGATAATGCCCAGGTGGTGAAATTGGTAGACACGCCAGCTTCAGGTGCTGGTGATCGCAAGGTCGTGGAAGTTCGAGTCTTCTCCTGGGCACCATATTCAGATCAAACCCGCGAAAGCGGGTTTTTTCGTTTCCGGGGTTTGAAAACTTCCCGGCGATTCACCCCTCGCCCTTACTTGAGAAGCTTTATCGTTTATCCTTGCAAAGATTTGTTGCATTCAAGCGAGGAAACCGTCGGATGACTATCCGCTCTACCCATCTCAAGACATCCCTTCTGCGTGGCCTGACTCTCACTCTACTCAGTCTGACCCTGCTCTCCCCCTCAGCTCAAAGCGCCGACAAGGTCTCCCTGACCCTCTACAACGGCCAACACAAAGAAGTCGGTGATGAACTCGCCAAAGCCTTCGAAGCCAACACCGGCATTCACGTCAATGTGCGCAAAGGCAGCAGCAACCAGTTGGCCAGCCAGGTCGTCGAAGAAGGTGAGCGCTCACCGGCCGACGTGATTTATACCGAAGAATCTCCCCCGCTCAACAAACTGGGCGAGCAAGGCCTGCTGGCCAAAATAGACGCCAGCACCCTCGACGTGCTGCCCAGGGACTATGTGGGCCGCGACGGCAACTGGATGGGCGTGACCGCGCGCACCCGCGTCGTAGCCTTCAACCCGAAACTGATTGCGGAAGAAGACCTGCCCAAATCGGTGCTGGATTTCGCCGGCCCCGAGTGGCAGGGCAAAGTCGGCTTCGTGCCCACCAGCGGCGCGTTCCAGGAACAGGCCGTGGCGATCATCAAGCTGCACGGGCGCGAGGCGGCTGAAGAATGGCTGACCGGCCTGCGCGCCTTTGGCAAGGTGTACAGCAACAATATGGTTGCGCTCAAAGCGGTGGAAAATGGCGAAGTCGCCACCGTGCTGGTGAACAACTACTACTGGTTTGCCTTGAAGAAAGAAAAAACCAACCTGGACTCGCAGCTGCATTACTTCACCGATGGCGATGCGGGCGGCCTGATCACGGTATCCTCGGCCGCCGCACTCAAATCCAGCAAACACCCGAAAGAAGCCCAGCAGTTGCTGGCGTTCATGGCCAGCGAAGACGGCCAGCGTGTGATCACCAACACCTCAGCCGAATACCCGTTGCGCAAGGGTATGCAATCGAGTCGTGGCCTCAAGCCGTTCAGTGAGCTGCAACCGCCGAAAGTCACGCCTGCCGACCTTGGCAACGCAGAAGAAGCCCTGGAGCTGGAACGCGAGGTTGGCTTGAACTGATGAGCCCATCGCTATCGGTGTCGAGGCCTATGCCACGGCGCAAACGCCCGTCGATCTGGCTGCTGCTGCCCGTGCTGTTGCTGGTTGGCCTGAGCCTGCTGCCGCTGGTCTACGTCGGGCTCAAGGCCTGGCAGGCGGGCTGGGCGCAGGCGCTGCACCTGCTGTGGCGGCCTTACGTGTTCGGCCTGCTGCGCAATACTTTGGCGCTGATGGTCGGCGTTACCGTCGCGTGCGGCGTGATCGGCCTGTCCCTGGCCTGGCTGCTCGAACGCAGCAACCTGCCGGGACGGCGTATCTGGGGCGTGATCCTGTGCCTGCCGTTTGCGGTGCCGGCGTTTGTCAGCAGCTTTACCTGGGTATCGCTGAGCGCCAGTTTCGAAGGGCTCGGCGGGGCGATCCTGGTGATGACGCTGTCGAAATACCCGCTGGTGTTCCTGCCGGTGGCGGCAACCCTGCGCAACCTGGATCCGTCTCTTGAAGAGTCCGCGCGCACGCTGGGACACAATCGCTGGGGCGTGTTCGTGCGCGTCACCCTGCCCTTGCTGTGGCCGTCCCTGCTGGCCGGTGCATTGCTGATCGCGCTGCACATGCTGGTGGAGTTCGGCGCCCTGTCGATCATCGGCCTGCAGACCTTCACCACGGCGATCTATCAGCAATTCGAACTGGAATTCAGCAACGCCAATGCCGCGATGCTGTCGGCAGTGTTGCTGGTGATGTGCCTGACCCTGCTGTGGCTGGAACTGCGGGTGCGTGGCAAGGGCCGACATGTGCGCATCGGCCAGGGCGCGGCGCGGCATGCAGGGCAGGTGAAGCTGGGTAAGTGGGCACCGCTGGGCCAGCTGTATTGCCTGGCGCTGGCGGTGATCGGCAGCGGCATTCCGCTCGGCATGCTCGGGTATTGGCTGGCGGTGGGTTCGTCGGCGGCGTTTCCGCTGGCCGAGATTGGCGAGGCGCTGCTGTCGTCCCTGGCGCTCTCGCTGGGCGGCGCGGCGCTGTGCCTGGTGCTGGCGGTGCCGGTGGGGCTGCTGGTGGTGCGCTACAAGGGCCGCCTGGCGATCTGGGCCGAGCGTCTGCCCTATCTGCTGCACGCCCTGCCAGGATTGGTCATTGCCCTGACGCTGGTGTATTTCGCCCTGCATTACGTGCCCGTGCTGTATCAAACCTCGGCGCTGTTGCTGATCGCTTATGCGCTGCTGTTTTTACCGCTGGCCCAGGCGCCGATTCGTACGGCCCTGAACAAGGCTGCACCGCAGCTGGAAGAGGCGGCGCGCACCCTGGGCGCGTCGTCGTTCAGTGCGTTTTGCCGGGTGACCCTGCCGATTATCTTCCCGGCACTGGGTGCGGCATTTGCGCTGGTGTTTCTGGATGCGATGAAGGAATTGACGGCGACGTTGCTGCTCAGTCCAACCGGGTTGAATACCCTGGCGACGGCGGTGTGGGCGCATACCTCGAATATAGAATTTGCTGCGGCGGCGCCTTATGCGGCGTTGTTGATTCTGGTGTCGGGGTTGCCGGTGTATTTGCTGACGACTCGGATGTATCTGAGCCGCTGAAATCGCTATCGGGAGCAAGCCCCCTCTCACATTTGAAGGTATTCACACGTCAAAATGTGGGAGGGGACTTGCTCCCGACAGGGCCAGCATTAGGCCCGAAACTGTCCCAGACTGGCCTTGAGCTGCGCCGCCAACCCATCCAGCACCTTGCCACTGGCCGTGGTCTCCACCACCGCCTGCGCCGCGCGCTCGGCCTGGGCATGGATCACCTCCACCCGCCCACGCACCGCATGCGCCCCCTGGGCCTGATGCTCGGCCGCGCGCGTCGCCAGGCCAATGGCCGCGTGCACCTGCTCCACCGAGGCCTGCACCGTCTGCTGCAAGCGCACGCTGTCACGCAACACCAGCAAGCCTTCGCTGGCCTGGCGCCCAGCCTTGCCGATGGTTTCCACCGCCTCGCGCGCGCCCTGCTGCAACGCGACGATATGCGCCTGGATGTCACCGGTTGAGCTTTGGGTCTTGCTGGCCAGCGCCCGCACCTCGTCCGCCACTACCGCAAAGCCGCGCCCGGTCTCACCGGCACGCGCCGCTTCGATGGCCGCGTTGAGCGCCAGCAGGTTAGTCTGTTCGGCGATGCCATGAATCACGGTCAGCACCACTTCGATCTGCTCGCTTTGCTGCGCCAGCCGCTCGATGACCTGGGAACCGGCCTGCACCTGCCCCGCCAGTGCCTCGATCAAACTGCCGACTTCAGCCGAGGTGCGCGCGTTTTCATCGGTGGCCTGACGAATATCCACCACCTGCTGCAACGCCGCCTGCATCGCCTGACTTTCAGCCTGGGCCTCATCGGCCATTTGCGACAGCTCACGCAGGCTCTCGGCCACCTCATCGCGCTGCAAGCCGGCCGCGGCATCGGCGCCGGCATTGCGCAGGGTCATGGCGCCGATTTCCACCCCGGTACGCTGGGCCACATCGCCCGCCTCGCGCACGATCGGCTGCAACTTATCCACAAATCGGTTGACCGCCGAGGCCATGGCGCCAATTTCGTCCTTGCTGTTGATTTGCACGCGCCGGGTCAGGTCGCCGTCGCCCGCAGCCAGGTCATCCATGGCAGCAATCAACAGTTTCAGGCGATTGACCACGCGTCGCCCCAGCACGATGGCAATCAGCAGCAGCACCGCAAAGCCCACGATGGCGAGCCCCATGCCGATGCGCCAGCGCAGCGTGCCGGCGGCATCCTGCACGGCATCGGCGGTGTTGGCGGTCATCTGGTTGGCGGTGGCCTGGGCCGATTGCAGGCGCGCGCCCATGGCGGACGCGCTGTCGGCCGCTGCGCCCTTGAGGCTGTCGCCCACCAGTCGATCGCCGCTGGCGATCAACGCAGCGAAGCGTTTGTCGAGGGCTTGCAGATTCGCCTCCACCGAGGCGGTCGAAACGCCCATGCGCACTTTGCCGATCTCCACCCCATTGGGGCTGATAGAGGCTTCGACGTAGTACACGGCAGGATCGGACCTGGCCGCATCCAGCACTTTGTCGAGGGCGCGCTCACCGGCGCCCTTGGCCAGAAGCGCCTGGTTGATCGGGTTGTCACGGTTGAGGTAGCGGGTCAGATGCTCGCCAGTGGCGTCGTCGTAGACCACGAACAACACGTTGGGATTGCGCTGGGCACGCCGGGCGAACTCCGACAATGCCGGTACGTCGCTGTCCCACATGGCGCGCGGTGCCACCGAGGCCAGCAACTGCGCCATGTCATTGGCGGAGTCCTGCAGGTCTTTTTCCAGGGTCGCACGCAGTTGCTTCTGCTCTTCCTGCAGGCGTGTTGAAAGCCCTGCGGTCAGACGCTGGCGCGTGCTGGTGGACAAGCTGTCCAGACTCGACGTGACCTCCTTGCCGGCCTGGGCCAGTTCACCCGACAGCTTCTGGCTGTCGACGCCCAGACGCGCGGCCAAATCCGCCTCCAACGCCGTGACCGTGCTCCGCGTCAGCGCGACGGCGACCAGCACTTGCACCAGAAGGGCGATACCCAGCGTAACGAACACCGGACGCAACAGACGACTTTGTAACACTGAGAGAACGGCAGACATCAGGAATCCCTCGACCACGGGTGCCATTAATTTGATAGCACCGCGAAAGAGAGAATAACAGCAAGTGTCGTGCCGTCTGGCAGACGCCCATGAAAAAGGTTCTTCACGGATTACCGGGAAAGACGCTCTTGATCTTCATGAAAAAGAACTCGCTATCCCGGTAACCGTACGCCATCCGCTTGATGACCTTTATTCGATTGTTTATGCCTTCCAACTGCCCCGTGTGCATC
>NZ_JYLK01000017.1 GCF_001439805.1 Pseudomonas trivialis
GGCGGTGTGGCTGGCGGGCTTGCCCCGCGTTGGGCTGCGAAGCAGCCCCAGTAAAGACGAATGCGCTGTATCAGGCACTCCCTGGGCCTGGTTTTGGGGCTGCTGCGCAGCCCAGCGCGGGGCAAGCCCGCTCGCCACGGTGCGTTTTGCGATCCTCGAATTTGTATTCAGCCTGTCATTCAGTCGCCAGCGGCGGCGTACGCGGCGGCACCCGGCGCTTGCTGCCGATGGCTTCATACGCCGCAGCAAAGCGCAGCAGCGCCGAGTCGTCGTAGGCGCGGCCGGCAAAGGTCAGGCCGACCGGCATGCCGATGTCGGCCATCACGCCCATCGGCACGGTGACGGTGGGCACGCCGAGGTGGCGGATGGCGAGGTTGCCGTTGGCCACCCACACACCGTTGCTCCAGGCGATATCGGCGGACGCTTCGTTCACGTCGGCATCCGCCGGGCCCACGTCGGCCACGGTGGGGAACAGCACGGCGTCGAGTCCGCGTGCGTCCATCCAGTCTTCCAGGTCTACCCGGCGCGTGTGTTCCAGACCGCGCAGGCCATCGGGCAAGGTCGCTATTTCGTTCCAGGGCCTGATGCCGCGCTGCGCCATGCGCACGTATTCGTCCATGCCGGCGGCCAGGTCGTCTTCGCGGTTGGGCAGAGTGCCGGGGTCATGGGGGAAGATCTGCGGGCCGTCCACATCGGCCAGACGGTTGAGCGCCGGGTCATCGTTGGCGCGCAGGAAATCATCGAACGCCCACGCCGACAACTCCCACAATTCATCGTGCAGGAACTCTTTGGATACCAGGCCACGGGTGAACACAGTCGGCGCGCCGGGGCGGTCGCCTTCGCAGTTGGACACCAGCGGGAAATCCACGTCGATCACTTCGGCTCCGGCCGCTTCCAGCGCCTGGCGGGCGGCCTGCCAGAGGTCGATCACCGACGCGCGGGTGTTGATCTTCTGCCCGGTGGGGCCGCCGATGCCGGGTTTTTCACTGGTGCCGGCCTCGGGGTCGGCATTGATGTACATGCGCGGCACGCCAAAGCGTTTGCCGGCCAGGGCGGCGCTGCTGGTAGCGAGTGCCACGTAGGACGCCGGGCGCACCGCGCTGACGCTTGGAATCGGTACCCACGGTTGCAGACGCCACAGGTCGCCACGGGTGTCGGGGTCTTCGGCGACCACCACGTCGAGCACTTCCAGCAGGTCGGCCATGG
This sequence comes from Pseudomonas trivialis, assembly GCF_001439805.1. Taxonomy (GTDB): domain Bacteria; phylum Pseudomonadota; class Gammaproteobacteria; order Pseudomonadales; family Pseudomonadaceae; genus Aquipseudomonas; species Aquipseudomonas trivialis. The sequence goes on from NZ_JYLK01000017.1 coordinate 1,207, forward strand.
TGCGCGTGAAGGGCACCACCACGTCCATGGTCGGGGTCAGCGGCCAGTTGCCGCGCACCGAAATTACCCCGCGCGAGGGCGTGTAGGCGCACAGGCCATTATTCGACGCCGGGCCACGCCCGCTCGACCAGGTTTCCTCGGCCAGCCCGAATGCTGCAAAGCTCGCCGCCGTGGCCGTGCCGGCACCGTTGGACGAGCCGGACGCAAAAGGCGCCGTCAGGTAATCGGCGTTGTACGGGCTCTCGGCACGGCCATAAACACCGCGCTGCATACCGCCATTGGCCATCGGCGGCATGTTGGTTTTGCCCAGGCAGATGGCGCCACCGTCACGCAGCCGTTCAATGGTAAAGGCATCACGCTGGGCGACCAGCCTGGCAAACGCCGGGCTGCCGGATGCAGCGGTCAGCCCCTTGACCAGATAACTGTCCTTGGCGGTATAGGGAATGCCATCCAGCGGCCCGAGTGTTTCACCCCTGGCCCGGCGCGCATCGGACGCCTCGGCTTCTTTCAACGCATCAGGGTTGCGCACCACCACGGCGTTCAACGCGGTGGCGGTGTGCGCGCCGTCATAGGCATCGATCCGCGCCAGGTACGCCTTGACCAGTTCAACGGCAGTGGTCCGGCCGGACTCAAGCGCAGCGCGCAATTGGGCAATCGAGACTTCGGTAACTTGCATCAGGTTTTTTTCGCCGCCTTCACGTGGGGGTATGGCGGCAGTCTACGTACAGATATTTCACAGTGCCAGCTTACGACGCTAGCGCAGGCCTCCCGCGCCGGTGCGGTCCACCAGTTGCAGGCTGTCACGCCCGCCGCGCTTGGTTTCGTAGAGCGCGGTGTCGCCCAGTTCGATCACCGCCGCCAGCGAGGCAGGTGGCTGGTCGAACAGGTTGGCGCCGATGCTCAAGGTGACGGGCGCGGGCGTGGTGAAGGCTTGCGCGGCCCGTTGCTGGAACTGCTCACGCAGGTGACTGCCCAGTTCTATGATCTGCTGCGTGGAGGTATTGACCAGCAGGATCACGAACTCATCGCCGCCCAGGCGGGCCGACAGCGCGCCCTGGGGCGTCGCGCTGCGGATCAGTTCGCTCAGGCCGATCAGCAGGCGGTCGCCGGCGGTATGGCCGTAAAGGTCGTTGACCAGCTTGAAGTTGTCGATGTCGATCAGCAGCAGCGCCCCGGGTTGCGTGGACGACACCTTGGCCAGCAGGCGCGGTGCCCGCAGTTCCAGGGCGCGGCGGTTGTAGAGGGCGGTCAGCGGGTCGCGGGCGGCGAGCCGGGCGATCTGCTGTTCGCGGCGATGGCGCTCGGAGCCGGTCATCGACAGCGCAATCAGCATGATCGCCATGGCGCCTTCCACCAGGGAAATCTGGATGATCTCGCCCTTGAATGAAGCCAGGTCGATCAGCGCGCCCGGTATCAACACCGACAGCGCCTTGACCACATAAAACCCGCCGTGAAAGCGCAGCACGTAGCGCAGCTGTACCGCGCCGATGCTCAGCGAACTGCCGTGGGGCCGCAGCAGGTAGCTCGCCCGCAGCGTCGGCAACGCCACCAGCAGCGACTGCACGCCCAGCATGGCCTTGGACCATGGCAGGTCGGCCGGCAGCGCCAGCATGCCGAACCACACCACAAGCATCAGCAACCAGGCCCGCGAAAGCTTCACTTGGGTAAACCGTGCAACGCCAAGCAGAAACAGCACATGCGCGCTCACCAGCATGCCATTGGCCAGCCAGATGCCGATCATTAAAAAGCCGTTGATGCGCAGCAGGGCCAGGGTGGAACCGACGCCGATGGTGGCGAAACCGCTGGCCCAGAACAACAGCGAGGATTCGCGCACGCTGTGCCATTCAATCGCAAGGTAAAGGGCGGCAGCGGCTGCCAGGGCAATGGTCAGTGCCAGAATCGTAGGAGGGTCGAGCGTCATGTTGGTGCCGGGATTGCCTGGGTGTGCGTTCAAAAACGCAATTGTAAGCGCACACGCAGGTTTTTCGGAGCTTTCAGAGTGATGGCTCGATGATATCAGATGGCCGGTTCATCAAACGCCTTTGGTCGACGGCAACAGGATCGTCAAGATGCCCACCAACGGCAGGAACGAGCAGATCTTGTACACGTACTCAATACCGTGATTGTCAGCGAGCAAGCCCAGCAGTGCCGCGCCGATGCCGCTGAAACCGAACATCAGCCCGAAGAACACCCCGGCGATCATTCCCACATTGCCCGGCACCAGCTCCTGGGCGAACACCACAATCGCCGAGAAGGCGGAGGCGAGGACGAAACCGATCACCACGCTGAGCACGGCGGTCCAGAACAGGTCGACGTAGGGCAGGGCGAGGGTGAACGGCGCCGCGCCGAGGATCGAGAACCAGATGACTTTCTTGCGGCCGATCCGGTCGCCAATCGGGCCGCCTGCGAAGGTGCCCACGGCCACGGCGCCGAGGAACAGGAACAGGTACATCTGCGAACTGGACACCGACAGCTGGAATTTTTCGATGAGGTAAAAGGTGAAGTAGCTGGTGAGGCTGGTCATGTAGAAGTATTTGGAAAACACCAGCACTGCCAGCACCACCAGGGCAAAGGTCACGCGGCCTTTGGACAGGCCATGGGTGGCCTTGCCGCCCTGCTTGAGCTTGAACAGGTTGAGGTGGTGGCGGTACCAGCGGCTCAGGCCGTACAGCACCAGAATGGCGAACACGGCAAACAGGCCGAACCAGGCGATATGGGTCTGGCCGTAGGGAATGATGATCGCCGCCGCCAGCAACGGGCCGAAGGCGCTGCCGGTGTTGCCGCCCACCTGGAAGGTCGATTGCGCCAGGCCGTAGCGCCCGCCCGAGGCCAGGCGTGCGACGCGGGACGTTTCCGGGTGGAAGGTCGACGAGCCTACGCCCACCAGCGCCGCCGCCATCAGGATGGCGGGGAAGCTGCCGACAAACGCCAGCATCAGGATACCGACCAGGGTGCACACCATGCCGGCCGGCAGCAGCCAGGGCTTGGGGTGACGGTCAGTGTGGTAGCCGATCCAGGGTTGCAGCAGCGAGGCGGTGAGCTGGAACGTGAGGGTGATCAGGCCGACCTGGGTGAAGCTCAGCCCGTAGTTGGCCTTGAGCATCGGGTAGATCGACGGCAGCACGGCCTGGATCAGGTCGTTGATCAGGTGCGCCAGGGCACAGGCGCCCAACACGCGCATGACCAACGGGCTTATCTGCGGCGCAGGGGCGGCAGCGGAGGGGGTGGCGGTAACGGTCGACATGCAGGCATTCCATACAAGGCAGCTAACAGGGGCTGACAGTACTTCAGCTGGCAGCTCATTTCTAATTGTTTCGAGGCCTGTGCTGCAGGCATGACGTTACTGCTCGGACACCGACAGGTTTGCGTAGAAAATGCAGCCGATCAAGCGTGCGAACAGGCTCAGGGTTTCCGGCAGGTTGGGGTCTTCAAACAGCATCGCGCGCGAATCCAGGGCGCACAGGGCACCGTAGAGACGGCCATCGGGGAGGAAGATCGGCGCGCCGGCGTAGCTTTCAATGTCGAACTGCTTGACCACCGGGCGCACCGCGAAGCGGCCGCTCTTGCTCACTTGCGGGATGAACAGGGCAGTGGGGTTGACGCAGAATTCGCTGCACAGGGTGGTTTCCAGGTCCAGCACGTCGTTGGCGTTGATGCCCATTCCCGAAGGGTCATAGACCGAACAGACCACCCACTCGACGTCGGTGAACTTGGCAATCCCGGCAAAGCGCATGCCGGTCAGGCGGGTGACCAGTTGCAGGATGCTGGTGGTGGCTTCGATTTCGGCAATGGCAGCGCGCTCGTCCGCGCTGAGCAATGATTGTGGGGCGATGACGCTTGGAACCATGTGGAACACTCCAAAGACGTGGCGACCGAGGCCGCCACGTGCAGGCAGGTACTAGTTGATGCGTGGATGCTGTTGTACCAGATTGTTGCGCTTGGCTTCCAGTGCGGCAATCTCGGCATCGATATCTTCGATTTTCTGCTCGATATTATCGTGATGTTCCTGCAACAACTCCTTGGCCTCTTCCATGTCCGAAGCCGCCGGCGCCGCGCCGCGCAGGGGCTTGTTGGCGGTCTCCTTCATGGTCAGGCCGGTGATCAGGCCAATCACGGCGAATACCATCAGATAATAGGCGGGCATGAACAGGTTATTGGTGCTTTCCACCAGCCAGGCCACCGCCGTCGGAGTAACACCCGCGATCAGTACCGACACGTTGAACGCACTGGCCAGGGCGCTGTAGCGCAGGTGAGTGGGGAACATCGCCGGCAAGGTGGAAGCCATCACGCCGATAAAGAAGTTCAGCACCACCGCGAGGATCAACAGGCCGGCGAAGATCAGGCCGGTCTTGCCGCTGGTGATCAGCATGAACGCCGGGATCGACAGCAGCAGCAGGCCGACGCTACCGGCGATGATGAAGGGCTTGCGGCCGATCTTGTCGCTGACAAAGCCGATGAACGGCTGCACGAACAGCATGCCCACCATGATCGCGATGATGATTAGCACGCCGCTGTTTTCGGCGTAGTGCAGGTTATGCGACAGGTAGCTGGGCATGTAGGTGAGCAGCATGTAGTACGTCACGTTGGTGGCCGCGACGATACCGATGCAGGTCAGCAAGCTGCGCCAGTGCTTGGTGGCGATCTCCTTGAACGACACTTTGGGGCCATGGGTCAGGCCTTCGCGGTCGCCCTGTTCGAGCTTGTCGACGTGCTGTTGAAAGGCCGGGGTTTCCTCCAGCGCATGGCGCAGGTAGAGGCCGATCATACCCAGAGGCAGGGCCAGGAAGAACGGCAGGCGCCAGCCCCAGGCTTCGAAGTCCGCCTCACCCAGCACGGTGGAAATCAGCACCACCACGCCCGCGCCCAGCACGAAACCGGCAATCGAGCCGAAATCCAGCCAACTGCCGAGGAAACCGCGCTTGCGGTCCGGGGCGTATTCGGCGACGAAAATCGACGCGCCGGTGTATTCACCGCCCACCGAGAAGCCCTGGGCCATTTTGCAGAGCAGCAGCAGGATCGGTGCCCAGATGCCGATGGAGGCATAGCCGGGAATCAGGCCGATGGCGAACGTGCTCAGGGACATGATCACGATGGTGGCGGCGAGGACTTTCTGTCGTCCGTATTTGTCACCCAACGCGCCGAAGAACAGGCCGCCCAGTGGACGAATCAGGAAGGGTACGGAGAACGTGGCCAGGGCTGCGATCATTTGCACGCTGGGGGAGGCGTCCGGGAAGAACACCTTGCCAAGCACATAGGCGACGAACCCATACACGCCAAAGTCGAACCACTCCATGGCATTGCCCAGCGCGGCGGCGGTGATTGCCTTGCGCATCTTGGCATCGTCGACAATGGTGATGTCTTTCAAACCGATGGGTTTGACGCTTTTCTTACGTAGTTTCATGCGGGCCACTCTAAACAGAACAGGGGGGGTGCCATCGTTGCAGTGGCACCGCTGTGCTGCTTCAGATACACGCGGACACGAAATAATTCACCTTGTTGCATATTTTTTTGCCTTTCCCGCCTGCAGGCGCGACGGCAGTGGCGTGATGCGTGGATGTCATCCTACAACCGAATATGGCTGAGTTATTTCATACCCCTTTAAATCCTTGCCCATTCGGCAATATTTCAGATTGACACCCTGTAGGCGTCCCGATATAAAAGCCACAGTTGTACGACGACATATGACGTTACATATGTCTTACCTAACAAAAATAAAAAAGTGATGCCATGAATCTGAACGAGCCCATCAGTGCCCATCGTGTCGGCCAGGCGGTCGGCAACTATCGCTGGACCATCTGCGCGATGCTGTTCTTCGCCACCACCGTCAACTACCTCGACCGCCAGGTGCTCAGCCTGCTGGCGCCGCAGTTGTCGACGCAATTTGGCTGGAGCAACACCGACTACGCCAACATCGCGGCGGTGTTCCAGTTTGTCTACGCGATTTCGATGCTGTTTGCCGGACGTTTCGTCGACAAAATCGGCACCAAGGCGGCCTACGTCATCGCCATCGGCATCTGGTCCAGCGGTGCCATCCTGCACGCGTTTGCAGTGCCGATGGGTGAGGGGATTGCGGCGGTCAGCGGCGCAATAGGCCTGGCGGTGATCCCGGTGTCGATTGCCGGTTTCATGCTGGCGCGTGCGGTGCTGGCAATTGGCGAGGCGGGTAACTTCCCGATTGCCATCAAGGCCACCGCCGAATACTTCCCGAAAAAGGAGCGCTCGTTCGCCACCGGTATCTTCAACTCGGGTGCCAACGTGGGCGCGATCCTGGCGCCGATCTGCGTGCCGCTGATTGCCGGTATGTGGGGATGGGAGGCGGCCTTCATGGTGATCGGCATGCTCGGCTTCGTGTGGGTGGCGATCTGGGCCGCCGTGTATGAAAAACCGGACCAGCAAAAACGCCTGTCGGCCGAAGAGCTGGCCTACATCCGCAGTGACCAGACCGTCCAGCCGCTCACCCCGGCGCCTGCCGGCAGCGTCGCGAAGAAAGTCTCCTGGTTCAAATTGCTCACCTACCGCCAGACCTGGGCCTTTGCCTTCGGCAAGTTCATGACCGACGGCGTATGGTGGTTCTTCCTGTTCTGGCTGCCCACCTACCTGTCGGCGCAATACGGCATGAAAGGCGCAGATATCGTGATGCCACTGGCCGTGTTGTACAGCATGACCATGGTCGGCAGCATCGGCGGTGGCTGGTTCCCCAGCTATTTCATGGCCCGAGGCGACGCACCATACGACGGGCGCATGAAAGCCATGCTGGTGATCGCGCTGTTTCCGCTGGTGGTATTGCTCGCGCAGCCGCTGGGTTACATCAGCTTCTGGGTGCCGGTATTGCTGATTGGCGTGGGGGCGTCGGCGCACCAGGCGTGGTCGTGCAACATCTTCACCACCGTGTCCGACATGTTCCCGCAGAAGACCGTGGCCTCGGTGGTCGGCATCGGCGGCATGGCCGGCGGCCTGGGCGGTGTGGTGATGACCAAGATCGGCGGCTGGGTGTTTGACTATTACAAGTCGATCAATGACATCCACACCGGCTACATGATCATGTTCGCGATCTGTGCGCTGGCGTACCTGGTGGCGTGGAGCGTGATGAAGACGCTGGTGCCGCGCCACAAGGAAATCACGGACCTCTAAAAGCGGCGGTGATCAAGTGTGGGAGGGGGCTTGCTCCCGATGGCGGTGGGTCAGTCAACTGATAATTGACTGAAACACCGCCATCGGGAGCAAGCCCCCTCCCACATTTTTGATCTCCGTTTATCAGAGGGAGATCACCAGGTTACGGGTTGCGCGTGACTCGCCAGATGGTATTGGCCAGGTCGTCGGCAATGATCAGCGCGCCCTTGGGGTCGACCGTCACGCCCACCGGGCGGCCGCGGGTCTTGCCGTCATCGCCGCGAAAGCCGGTGGCGAAATCAATCGGCTCACCGGACGGCTTGCCATTGCTGAACGGCACGAAGATCACCTTGTAGCCCACCGGGTTGGGACGGTTCCAGCTGCCGTGTTCGCCGACGAATACGCCGTCGGCAAATTTCTCGCCCATGGCAGGGATGGAAAAGTCCACGCCCAGCGCCGCCACGTGGGAGCCGAGGCTGTAATCCGGCTTGATCGCAGCGGCCACCTTGGCCGGGTTCTGCGGTTGCGCACGTGGGTCGACGTTCTGCCCCCAGTAGCTGTAAGGCCAGCCGTAGAAGGCGCCTTCACGCACCGAAGTCAGGTAGTCCGGCACCAGGTCCGGGCCCAGTTCGTCGCGTTCGTTGACCACCGTCCACAATTGCCCGGAACCCGGCTGAATGGTCAGCGCGGTCGGGTTGCGCAGGCCGGTGGCGTAAGGCTTGTGTGCGCCGGTGGCGGCGTCGATCTGCCAGACCATCGCGCGGTCGATTTCCACTTCCATGCCACGTTCGGTCACGTTGCTGTTGGAGCCGATGCCCACGTAGAGCTGGCGCCCGTCCTCGCTCACGGCCAGGGACTTGGTCCAGTGGTGGTTGATCTGCGCCGGCAGGTCGGTGACTTTGGTCGGTGCGCCGCTGGCTTTGGTCTGGCCGTCGGCATAGTCGAAGCTCACCAGCGCATCCTGATTGGCCACATAGAGCTTGCCGTTGGCGAAAGCCAGGCCGTAGGGCGCGTTGAGGTTGTCGGCAAACACGGTCTTGAGTTCGTATTTGCCATCGCCGTCCGCATCGCGCAGCAGGGTGATGCGGTTGCCGCTCTTGACCTTGGTGTTGCCCTCGGCCTTGATCAGGCTGGCAATCACGTCCTTGGGCTTGAGCTTGGCCGCGCTGCCGCCGCGACCTTCGGCCACGAGGATGTCACCGTTGGGCAGCACCAGGGTCTGGCGTGGGATCGCGAGGTCCGTGGCAATGGCGGTCACGCTGAAGCCCTCGGGCACCGTGGGCTTGCGGTCGCCCCAGGGGGTCGGCTCGGCAATCTTCATGCTCGGCAGCAGGCTGCTTTGCTGTTCCGGCAACTTGGGGTCCGGGCCGCGGGCCTGGGTCTTGTCGCCTTCGCCACCGCAGGCAGCCAGCAGCAGTGCGGCGCTCAATAAAGTGAGGGTGTGGGCCGTTTTCATTTGCCACCTCCGGCGCGCAGGCCAATCCAGGTTGCCGCGAGGGTCAGCAGCAGCACGATGGCCGATAGCACCAGGCCGGCGGGCATGGCGGCGTAGGCGTCCTTGGCGTGTTGGAAGGCATTGACCAGGCCCAGAATCCAGGTGACCAGCAACAGCAAAACGTACAGCACCGGTGCCCCGGCCTTGCGCTCGGCGCGTACCAGGTTGACCAGCGCGCACAGCAGCGCCAAGCCGCAGAATACCAGCGCACCGGCGATCAGCCAGGAGGCAAAGTTGGCCCACTGAATCTGGAAAGTCTGGGTGTAGGCAATGTCACTGAGCAGGGCGCCGAGAAACAGCGGCACGGTGCCGGCGAGCAAGGTCGCATGCAGCGGCCCGGGGGTTATGCGTTGATACGCGGGAAGGGTAGTCATGGGGGAACGGCTCCTTGTTGTACAACGCCCCAGGTTCGGGGCAGCGCATAGGAAAGGAACGCAGCGTTTGTCTGAAAGTTCAGCTCATCTCGTGTCTAAATATTATGAACCGCCAGGGTCAGTCGCCTGCCCAACACCTTACACTTCCGCCCAATACTTCCATGCCAGGCCCTTCCATGACCCACCCCCGTATTGGTTTCGCGTGCCAGTACAAGCATCCCGAACGCCTGCTCTCCAACAGCGCCCTCAAGCTGATTGAGGGCCCGTACAACCCGCGTACCACCACGTTGCGCTGGATGGACGGCGTGGCCCCCGAGGTCGCCCGTGCCAGGCTGGTCGAGGTGGTCACCCACAACCTGGCGGCGCAACTGCGCCTGCTGGCCTACGTTGCCGAACTGCCGCCGACCCTGCGCATGCTGCGCTTGAGCAGCGATCTGCTGCCGTTTTACAGCCACCCGAAAGTCGCCGCCGTCTACCAGGACCCGGCCATTGCCAGCCAATTGCTCGAAGGCTTCGCCGCCATTGGCGATCTGGCGCGTGCGTCGGACATTCGGCTGTCATTCCACCCCGGCCAGTACTGCGTGCTCGGCTCGGAAAATCCCGGCGTGGTGGAAAACAGCCTGGCCGAATTCGAATACCACGCCGACATGATCCGCATGATGGGCTACGGCCGTCGCTTCCAGGACCTCAAGTGCAACGTGCACATCGCCGGTCGCCTGGGCGTGGAGGGCACGCGGGCGGTGTGGTCACGGTTATCGGAAGTGGCGCGCAACTGCATTACGTTCGAAAACGACGAAAAGACCTACGGCCTCGATCACTGCCTGCAAGTGGCCGACCTGGCGCCGGTGGTGCTGGATATTCATCACTGCTGGATCAACGAAAACGACTACATCGACCCCGATTCGCCACGGGTTGCCCGCGTGATCGAAAGCTGGCGCGGTGTGCGCCCTGCCATGCATTACTCCCAGCCTCAGGAGGTACTGCAGGAAATGGGCTTTGACGCCGAACACAAACTGGAGATGGACGCCTTGCTGAAAGTGGTCTCCAAGCGCGACCTGTACGCCCACAGCGCGCAAATGTGGAACCGCTGGACCAACGATTACGCGCTGCAGTTTTTTGATCGTTTCGACATCATGCTCGAAGCCAAAGACAAGAATGTGGCGGCGCTGGCGTTTTACGAGCATTTCAAAAAAAGCTCAGCGGCCTCCAACTGACACAGCTTCTCCGTGATGAGTGGGCGTGTTGTGGCGAGCGAACGGTTGATCAGTCCCTAGGACTTGAACCGTCCCACCAACCCATTCAACTCCTCCGACAGTTGCGACAGCCGACCCGAGTCGTCCTGCGCCGAATGGGCCAGGCTTTCCACCAGCCGTGCTTCGTCGTAGATCTGCTGGATATGCCGGTTGATCTCTTCGGCCACGCTGTGTTGCTCTTCGGCGGCGGCGGAGATCTGCAGGTTCTGGTCGCGGATTTCGTTGACCGAGGTCTGGATGCCTTCGAAGCTGTCGCGCGCGCTTTCGATGGACGACACGCTGGCGCGGGACAAGTCCATGCAGCTGTTCATCTTCTGCGTGACTTCCTCGGTCTTGCTGCCGAGGGAGCCCAGCAGGTGCTCGATTTCGCCGGTGGAGTCGGACGTGCGTTTGGCCAGCGCGCGCACTTCATCAGCGACTACCGCAAAGCCACGGCCCTGGTCACCGGCCCGGGCGGCTTCGATGGCGGCGTTGAGCGCCAGCAGGTTGGTCTGTTCGGCAATCGCGCGGATGGTGCCGAGAATCTGGTTGATGCTGCGGCTGCCGGCTTCCAGCTCGACCATGGCCTGGGACGATTCGCTCAGGCGCCGGCCCAGGCGGTTGACGTTGTCGGTGGTCACTTCGATCTGCTGCTTGCCCTCGGCGACACGGCGGTGACCGTTTTCGGCCGACTCGGCCGCGCCGCTGCAGGAGCGCGCCACCTCGTTGGCGGTGGCGACCATTTCATTGAACGCGGTCGACACCAGCTCCACAGCCTCGCGCTGGCGCCCGGCCGCCTCGTTCATGTTGTGCGCCACTTCGCTGTTGACCCGTGAGGCGTCCTGCAAATTGGTCGATGCCGAGCCGATGCGCTGGATCAGATGGCGAATCGCGGCAAGAAACTTGTTGAACCAGCCGGCCAGTTCGGCGGTTTCATCCTTGCCCTGGATCTGCAGGTCATGACGCAGGTCACCTTCGCCCTCGGCGATCGATTGCAAGCCACTGCTGACCTGGCCGATCGGCTTGACGATCACCTTGGAAAACGCCGCCGCGAGCAACCCGAAGATCAGCACCAGCACCACCACGATGACGGCGGTGATGTAAGTCATGCGGGTCGCGGCCGCCATCACTTCGTTGTATTCGATCAGCCCCACATAACGCCAGCCAAGACCGGGCGAGGTCCAGATGTTGGCCATGTAGCGCACGCCGTCGATCACCACGTCGGTGGAACCCTGAGGGGTGTTGGCCAACTGCGCGTACGGTGCGCCGAGGTCCTTGAGCGGTTTGAAGTTGTGCGCGGCGTTGCGCGGGTCCACCAGCACCACGCCGTCTTCGATCAGCATCACGTAGCCGCTGTCTCCCAGCTTGATGCTCTTGACCAGCTCGGTGAGGTTTTTCAGCGACACACTCACCACGAACACGCCCTTGGGCTTGCCGGCGTTATCCAGCAACGTGCGCGCGGTGCCCACCAGGGCCACGTCGTCTTTATCGTAATAGTAAGCCGGGGTGCGCACGGTCTTGCCGGGGCTGGCCATGGCGGCCTTGTACCACGGGCGCGCGCGCGGATCGTATTTGGCCAGTTGCGGATCGTCAGGCCATTTGACGTAGGTGCCATCCTCAAGGCCAATGGACAAGATGGCCGCCGCGGGGTGAGTGGTGCCAAAGCGCGCAAACTGCTCAATCACGCGCTGTGCCTGGGGCGGCATGGGTTGGCTGGCCGCATCGGCGCCCTGGTAGTTCTTCAGCGTGTCGACAGAGGTGTATACAGGGTCGGCGGCCATTTGGTCGACGTTCTGCACCGTGCCATCAAAGAACTGCCGGATATTGCCATCGATCTGGCGAATCTCGCGGGTGCTGCCATCGATGAACTGATCGACCGCCTCAGTCCGTGTGTTCATGACGGAGATCACCGCGACCAGACTGACCGGGATAAAAGCGACGCAGACAAACGCGAGCACCAGCTTGTTCTTTATTTTCATGAAGACGACCATCAGCGGGGAGGGCGGCCAAATCGTCTGCCCGGTGCGGACACGGCGACTTGATTTCACTGACTGTTTCGGCCTGAGGGTGGTAAAGCTTTAGCGTTATTTTGTGTACAAATCGTCTTCGTTCGAGTACTTCCGCCCGACTGGGATCAGCCCGTGGCTTCACCCAATCGATTAGACACCTTCGCGAAATGCCTCACGACTTCTGGTCAGGATCGCACCGGCCTCCACAATTGTGGCGTAGTCCATCGCCAGGTTGCTTAGCGAAAGGGCGTGCACGTCCTCGGCGGGCCAGAGGCGTCCGGATAAATCGGACTGGTTGAAGGTGTAACAGGCGTCTGAAACCACCGTTACGTCGAACCCCAGGTTACCGCCCGAGCGGGCTGTGGCCTCGACGGAGTTGTTGGTGATCACGCCGACAATCACCAATTGCCTGATCGATCGCGTATGCAGCCAGCGCTCAAGACCCGTGTGGATGAATGCATCCGGAACATTCTTTTCCAGCACATGTTCAAGTGCGAGCGGTTGCAATGCGGCTTGGAATTCGCAGCCAGTCTGTCCTGGCCAGAATACCGAAGTGGGTGAACGGGACATGTGCCGTACATGCACGACAGGGCGACCTGACTGGCGCCATGCGCTTAGCAGGCGCTGGATGTTTGATTCTGCGTCGGGATTATTGCGTCGCCCGAGCGCTGGCGAGTGCATGCCTTTCTGCATGTCGATGATGACCAATGCTGCGTTTGGGGCTAATGGGTCCATGGCACATTCCTTGGTTTGTCAGTCGCGAAACATAGCTCAGCCATTTCGAGTTGTGGTGGATTAAAAGATCTGCCTGACAAACTGGCTACCCCATGGCTAGCGAGCTTATTGTGGCGAGCGGGCTTGCCCCGCGTTGGGGTGCGAAGCGCCCCCATCAAGACCGAGTGCGGTGGGCCAGAGACGACTTAGACACAGGTTTTGGGGCTGCTGAGCAGCCCAACGCGGGGCAAGCCCGCTCGCCACAGGGGGCGGGCTCGACTGAGATTCTGGCTGACCTGCTCCTCAGCCGCGTCTCAGCGATTGAACCGCTCAACCAGCGCGTACTGCGTGGCCGCGGTGTTGGTCAGTTCCTTGCTCAGGTCGGTCGATTGATGGGCTTGCAGCGAGGTCTGGTCGGCCAGTTCGGCGATGGTGGTGATGTTGCGGCTGATCTCTTCGGCGACTGCGCTTTGCTCCTCGGTGGCGGCGGCGATCTGGGTGGTCATGTTGGTGATATTGGCCACCGCTTCGCTGATGCCGACCAGCGCCTGGTCGGCTTCGAGCACCCGGGCCACGCCTTCCTCGGCCTGGCGGTGGCCGTTCTGCATGCTGCTGACCGCGTTATTGGACGAGGCCTGAAGCTGGGTGATCAGCGCATGGATCTGCGTGGTCGATTGCGAGGTGCGTTGCGCCAGCTGGCGCACTTCGTCGGCCACCACGGCAAAGCCGCGGCCTTGCTCGCCGGCGCGCGCCGCTTCGATGGCGGCGTTGAGGGCCAGCAGGTTGGTCTGGTCGGCGATGCCTTTGATCACATCGACCACACTGCCGATTTCGTCGCTGTCGCGGGCCAGCTGCGCGACGGTGGCGCCGGTTTCGCCGACCACGGCGGACAACCGCTCGATGGCTTCACGGGTATCGCGCGCCACTTCGCGACCGCGACCGGTGAGCACATTGGCTTGCTGGGTGGCGTCGGCGGTGCGTTGCACGTGACTGGCGACTTCCTGGGTGGTGGCCGCCATCTGGTTGACCGCTGCCGAGACCTGTTCGGTTTCGACGCGCTGGCGGTCCAGGCCCTGGGCGCTGGCGGTGGCCAACTGGTCGGACTGGCCGGCGAGGGCGCTGAGCTGCTCGGCGCTGTCCTGCAGGCGCGTCAGGCAGGTTTTCAGGCGCGCGGTCTGGCTGAGGAACGCGGTTTCCAAACGTGCCTGAGGCCCGCGCGCGTCGCTGTACATCTGCGCGATCAACGCATCCGACGTCGACGGCTCCACACCCGCCAGCAGGCGCAGGGTGCTGCCTTGGCGCCAGCGCGCGCAGAGCACGCCCACCGGCACGGCCACGGCCAGCGCAACGGCAATCGCCACCGGGGCGCTGAGAGACAGCCCGGCCACGCTGCCGGCAAGGCCCGTTGCCATGTACGGCACGCACGCCACGGCCGCCGGCAGCCAGGCATCCTGACGCGGCACGCCGGGTTTGCCTCGGCTGATCCGCTGGTACAGCGCCTGCGCGCGGCGGATCTCATCGGCGGTGGGCTTGACCCGCACCGACTCGAAACCGACCACGCGGCTGCCGTCATATATCGGCGTGACGTAAGCGTTGACCCAATAGTGGTCGCCGTTTTTCGAACGGTTCTTGACGATGCCCATCCACGGCTGGCCTTGCTTGAGCGCGCGCCACATGTGCGCAAACACCGCCGGTGGGACATCGGGGTGACGCACGATGTTCTGCGGCGCGCCGATCAGGTCGGCACGGTCAAAACCGCTGATGTCAACGAACGCGTCGTTGCAGTAAGTGATCATCCCCTGGGTGTCGGTGGCGGAAATGAGTTTCTGCGACGGCGCGAGGGAAATCTCACGCTGTGTTACGGGCTGGTTGTTGCGCATGGTGCTGCTCCCTGAAGTGCCAGACAGGTCATCGGCACCAACGCGAATAAGTTGATGGCCGATTTTTCGCCAGGCACTGCGGGACGGCATTCAGGGGCGTGAAGCCACCTCATCGAGGTGGTCGAGCAAGTCCTGCGGGTCTTCATAAACCCGCAGCGCGCCCGCACGTTCCAGTTCGCCGATGTCATAGCCCCCCGACAGCAGGCCGATTCCGGTGGCCTTGGCGCGCCGCGCGGCGAGCATGTCCCACACGGCGTCGCCGATCACCAGGCACTCGTCGATCGGCACCTTCATATGCCGGGCGGCGGCGAGAAACAGGTCCGGGTCCGGCTTGCCGTACTTCACATCGTCACGGGTGATGATGTTCACCTCGTCAATGTCCAGTTGCAGCGCCTTGAGGTTGATCTTCGCGGTGTCCAGGCCGCCGCTGGTGGCGATGCACCAGGTGAGGCCGCCCTGGTTGAGGTGGTCGAGCAGCTCGACGGCGCCCGGCAAGGCGATGATCTGCCCCTGCAATCGCGCATACGCCTCGGCATGCAGTTGGCTCAGGCGTTCGGCTTGCGCCTCGCTGATATCGAGGCCGGTTTCGCGGGACAACGTTTTGAGCATCAGGCCGCCGCTCATGCCGATCCTGCGGTGGATGCGCCACATCGCAAGGGGGATGCCTTCGGCGTCGAGGGCTTCTTTCCAGGCGGCCACGTTCTGATAAACGCTGTCGGTGAGCGTACCGTCGAGGTCGAAAATGAAGGAGGTTTGAGGTCGCATGGGGCTGTTCTCCGATCAGAAAAAAGATGATGGGACATCAGCTTGAGTGACATCACAGGGCTTGGAGTGCCCCGAGGTTTTGCCGTTCGATTTTTCGCTCATTCGCGCAGGCTTTGGCAAAAGCCTGAAACTTTCCGGGGAAAAACCTCATAATGGCGGCCATTTTTGTTCAGCCGTTATTCTGGTGTGCCCCCATGGAAATCAAGGTCAACTTTCTCGACAACCTCCGACTTGAAGCGAAGTTCGATGACTTCACGGTGATTGCCGACCAGCCGATTCGCTACAAGGGCGACGGTTCGGCGCCGGGGCCCTTTGATTATTTCCTCGCGTCGTCGGCGCTGTGCGCGGCGTACTTCGTCAAGCTGTATTGCCAGACGCGCAATATCCCCACGGAAAATATCCGCCTGTCGCAGAACAACATCGTCGACCCGGAAAACCGCTACAACCAGATCTTCAAGATCCAGGTCGAGTTGCCCGCCGATATCTCCGACAAGGACCGCCAGGGCATCCTGCGTTCCATCGACCGTTGCACCGTAAAGAAAGTGGTGCAGGCAGGTCCCGAGTTCGTCATCGAGGAAGTCGAGAACCTCGACGCCGATGCGCAGGCCCTGCTGATGCCCGGCTCGACAGCAGGCGCGGGCACCCGCATCGCCGGCAAGGACCTGCCGCTGGAGCAGACCATCGCCAATATGTCCACCATCCTCGCCGGGCTTGGCATGAAGATCGAGATCGCCTCGTGGCGCAATATCGTGCCCAACGTGTGGTCGCTGCATATCCGCGATGCGCAGTCGCCGATGTGCTTTACCAACGGCAAGGGCGCCACCAAGGAAGGCGCGCTGGCGTCGGCCCTGGGTGAGTTCATCGAGCGGCTCAACTGCAACTTCTTTTACAACGATCAGTTCTGGGGCGAAGAGCTGGCCAATGCGCCGTTCGTGCATTACCCGGATGAGCGCTGGTTTCAGCCTGGCCCCAACGACGAACTGCCGGGGGACATCCTCGACGCGTACTGCCTGAAGGTCTACAACCGCGACGGCGAGTTGCGCGGTTCGCACCTGTTCGACACCAACTCCGGCAACGAAGCGCGCGGCATCGTTGCGCTGCCGTTTGTGCGCCAGTCCGATGGCGAGGTGGTGTATTTCCCGTCCAACCTGATCGAGAACCTCTACCTCAGCAACGGCATGAGCGCAGGCAATACCCTCGCCGAAGCCCAGGTGCAGTGTCTGTCGGAGATTTTCGAGCGTGCGGTGAAACGCGAAATCATCGAAGGCGAATTCGCCTTGCCGGATGTGCCGGCTGACGTGCTGGCCAAGTACCCCGACATTCTGGCGGGCATTCAAGGCCTGGAGGCCCAGGGCTTCCCGGTGCTGGTCAAGGATGCGTCCCTGGGCGGCGAGTTTCCGGTGATGTGCGTGACCCTGATGAACCCGCGTACCGGCGGCGTATTCGCCTCGTTTGGCGCGCACCCAAGCCTGGAAGTTGCGCTGGAGCGCAGCCTCACCGAGCTGCTGCAAGGCCGTAGTTTCGAAGGCTTGAATGATTTGCCGCAGCCGACCTTTGAAGCCCAGGCGGTCACCGAGCCGAATAACTTCGTCGAGCACTTCATCGACTCCAGCGGCGTGGTGTCGTGGCGCTTTTTCAGCGCGCAATCGGATTACGAATTCGTCGAGTGGGACTTCTCCGGCCAGGGCGAAGACTCCAATGCCGAGGAAGCCGCGACCCTGTTCGGCATCCTCGAGAGCATGGGCAAGGAGTCGTACATGGCGGTGTACGAGCACCTGGGCGCCACTGCGTGCCGGATACTGGTGCCCGACTATTCGGAAATCTACCCGGTGGACGACCTGATCTGGGACAACACCAACAAGGCGCTGTTCTTCCGCGAAGACATTCTCAACCTGCACCGCCTGGATGACGCGCAACTGCACGCGCTGGTCGAACGCCTGATCGAAAGCGAGCTGGACGACTACACCGATATCACCACGCTGATCGGCATCGAATTCGACGACAACACCGCGTGGGGCCAGTTGACCATCCTGGAGTTGAAGCTGCTGATCTTCCTCGCCCTCAAGCAGTACGAAGAGGCCAAGGAGTGCGTAGAGATGTTCCTGCAGTACAACGACAACACCGCCGAACGTGGCTTGTTCTACCAGGCGCTGAACGCGGTGCTGGAGATGGAGCTGGACGACGACCTGGCGCTGGCAGACTACGAGGCCAATTTTCGCCGTATGTTCGGCACTGAACGCATGGATGCGGTGATTGGCTCCGTGGACGGCAGCGTGCGCTTTTATGGCCTGACGCCGACCAGCATGAAGCTCGAAGGGCTGGACCGGCATTTGCGCCTGATCGAGAGCTACAAAAAACTGCACAGCGCGCGGGCCGGGGTTACCTCCGCCTGAGACACGGTTTTCGTGTGGGAGGGAGCAAGCCCCTCCCACATTTGACCGTTGCTGCCTGGACTCTTTAGATGTGAGCCAGGGCCTGCGCCAGGTCGGCGCGCAGGTCTTCTACATCTTCAACCCCTACTGACAGGCGCACCAACCCATCGCCAATCCCCAACTGCGTGCGCGTGGCCGCCGGGATGCTGGCATGGGTCATGATCGCCGGGTGTTCGATCAGGCTTTCCACGCCGCCCAGGCTTTCGGCCAGAGCGAAGAGGTTGACGTTTTCCAGAAAACGTCTGGTACCGGCCAGGTCGGTGTTCAAGTCCACGCAAATCATCCCGCCAAACCCGTGCATCTGTTGTTGCGCCAGGTCGTGCTGTGGGTGGGATGTCAGGCCGGGGTAGTGCACCCGCGCCACTTGCGGTTGCTGCTCCAGCCAGGTCGCCAGTTGCAGTGCGTTGCTGCAATGGCGCTCCATGCGCAGGGCCAGGGTCTTCACGCCGCGCAGGGTCAGGAATGCGTCGAACGGCCCGGCAATGGCGCCAACCGAGTTCTGCAGAAAGCCCAGGCGCTCGGCCAGCTCCGGATTGTCGCCGACAATCGCGATGCCACCAATCACGTCCGAGTGGCCGTTGAGGTATTTGGTGGTGGAGTGCACCACCACATCAAAGCCCAGCTCCAGCGGGCGCTGGATCCATGGGCTGGCGAAGGTGTTGTCGGCCACGCACAGGATGCCGCGCGCACGGCAGAGACGCGCCACGGCGCGCAGGTCGGTGAGGCTTAGCAGCGGGTTGCTCGGGGTTTCGACCCAGACCATGCGCGTGTCGTCCTGCAACGACGCGTCAAACGCTGCCATATCGCTCAGGTCGACATAGCTGAACCGATGCCCGGCGCTGCGTTGGCGCACCTTGTCGAACAGGCGGAAGGTGCCGCCGTACAGGTCATTGCCGGAGACGATATGCGCGCCGGCATCGAGCAATTCCAATACGGTGGAGATCGCCGCGAGGCCGGAAGCAAAGGCAAACGCCTGGCTGCCGCCTTCCAGGTCCGCGACACAGCGCTCCAGGGCAAAGCGCGTCGGGTTGTGGGAGCGGCCATAGTCAAAGCCCTTGTGCACACCGGGGCTGTCCTGCAGGTAGGTGGAGTTGGCGTAGATCGGCGGCATCAGCGCGCCCGTGCTCGGGTCGGGCGATTGCCCGGCGTGGATCACACGGGTGGCGAACGCGCTTTTATCGGGCTGGCTCATGCAAGGGATCTCCGTAAATGGTTGAGCAGGTCGACACGGGTGATCAGGCCATGGAAGCCCGACGCGTCGGCAATGATGGCGACGAGGCCGCGATCCAGCTCGGCCTGCAGTTCGTCCAGGCTGGCATCGGGGGCGAGGGTGTGCGGGGTGTTCGCCATGGCGCTGGCAACGGTCATGGAAAAATCCGCGGCGTTATGATGCAGGCCCAGCAGGATGTCGGACTCGTCGATCACCCCCACCAGTTCCTGGCCGCCCACCAGCACCGGCAACTGCGACACGTCGGCCAGGCGCATGCGCTGGAAGGCGGTGAGCAGGGTGTCGTCGGGGCTCACGCTGATGACGCGGCCGTCCTCGAAACGGCGGGCGATCAGGTCGCGCAGGTCGCCGTAATGTTTGTACTGCAACAGGCCGGCGTCGTTCATCCATTGGTCGTTGTAGACCTTCGACAGGTAGCGCGTGCCGGTGTCGCACACAAAGGTCACCACACGCTTGGGCTCGGTCTGTTCGCGGCAGTAGCGCAGCGCGGCGGCGAGGAGGGTGCCGGTGGACGAGCCGCCGAGAATGCCCTCGGCCTTGAGCAACTGGCGCGCGTGGTCGAAGCTTTCTTCATCGCTGATGGAGTAGGCGTGGCGCACGCTGGAGAGGTCGGCAATCGATGGGATGAAGTCCTCGCCGATGCCTTCCACCGCCCACGAGCCGGGCGTCTCCAGCCGCCCGCTGCGGCTGTACTCGGCCATCACCGAACCCACCGGATCGGCCAGCACCATCGCCAGCTGCGGCTGCACGCGCTTGAAAAACCGCGTGAGCCCGGTGAGGGTGCCCGCTGACCCTACGCCCACCACAATCGCGTCGAGGTCGTGCTGGGTTTGCGCCCAGATCTCCGGCGCGGTGCTGGTCTCGTGGGCCAGCGGGTTGGCCGGGTTGTTGAACTGGTCGGCGAAGAAAGAGCCAGGAATATCCTTGGCCATGCGCGCGGCCACGTCCTGGTAGTACTCGGGATGGCCCTTGCCCACATCGGAGCGAGTGATATGCACCTCGGCGCCCATGGCCTTGAGGTGCAGCACCTTTTCCGTGGACATCTTGTCGGGCACCACCAGCACCACGCGATAGCCCTTGGCCCGGCCGACCAGCGCCAGACCCAGGCCGGTGTTGCCGGCAGTGGCTTCGATAATGGTGCCGCCGGGACGCAGGCGACCATCGCGCTCGGCCGCGTCGATCATCGCCAGGCCGATACGGTCCTTGATGGAACCCCCGGGGTTCTGTGATTCGAGCTTGAGAAACAGGGTGCAGGGGCCGGTATCGAAACGGCTGACGCGAACCAGCGGCGTGTTGCCGATCAGCTCGAGCACGGCGGGGCGGGTGGGTGTAGGCATGTCGTCACCTGAGTGCGGAAGGGGGACAGCAAATGCAAAACATGCCTTGGACCATAGGTCGAGATCGTGCCACTCGCAACCGGGCGGTCGGGTGGGTGTCTTTTTTTGGCGCATGGTGGATCAGGACGTCTTCAGCCACCCTGACGCAAAGCCTGCATCAGTTGCTCAACAACGAAGGCTTCGACGGCACCTTCACTGGCGCCCGCTTCAAAAGCAGCACAACACGCCGATTTTTCGCCAGCGCAGAGCCGGTAGACAGCAATGACACTGCCTGGTCCGCCGCCCGTGTGTCCACACAGGGAATACCCTCCGTCAATCGTCCCCTGCATCACGCCAAGGCCATAACCCGGCTTGATCCAGGGGCGTCCGGGAATCGGACCGCCCAGAGTTCGCACTGTCTGCATTTCCTCAAGCAAGCTCGCTGGGAGCAGCAGGTCTGCACAAAAGAGTCGATCCAGAAATAACGCGGCCTGCGACACCGGGCCGATCAACAAACCGTGATAAACCCAAGCGGGGTCATACTGTGCGGGACTTCCAAAATGGGTTGTTTGCAAATCCGCCCGCGTTTTTGCAAAGCGAATGTTCGATAGGCCCGAAGGAGAAAGTGCCCGTTGAACCACCGCTTCCTCAAGCGTCAGATTTGTCAGCCGTTCAATCAGCCTGCCGATGAGCAGGTAGCCGACATTCGAATAACACCAACCCGTTCCGGGACTGTATCGAAGCCGAGCGCCGTCGAGACGCCGCATCATTTCATCGGTTGGCCAGGCTGGCTCATTGTTCTTGACAGCGGCATGATAGGCCGCCAGTTCGCCGTAATCAGCCAGACCTGCTTCGTGACGCAGCAGCTGGCGTAACGTAAAAGGCTGATCAGGGATCGCGTCGTCCAACCCGATCAACCCGTCACGTACCAACGATAGGGCTGTCGCCGCCAGGACTGTTTTCGTAAAGCTCCACCAGGGTGCCATCGGTTCTGATCGATCAGGCGTCAGGGGTTGACCATTCGATAGGAGTGAACTGAACATTGGCTTCCCTGTGTTGAGTGGATCGACAGCCCGACAAGTGTGAGAGCAGCTATGAAGATTGTAACCAGCATAATCGCTTTAGGCATGGCGTACGCCGCCTGCTCATCTGTTTACGCTTATCCAGCTAGAGTGGCTGCGGGAGAGAAGCCAGACAGTTACCTGATCTGCGGCTCGCCGGCGCCGCAGCAGTTGGCGGGAAACGGCGGAGCAGGCGGGAATGGTGGCGCTGGAGGAAGTGGTGGGAGTGCGGGTGGAAATGGTGGGGCCGGCGGTAAGGGTGGAAACGGCACTGTTCCCGGTAAAGGTGGTAATGGCGGCGCCGGTGGAACGGGTGGTACGCCAGGCGCAAAGGGCGCGCCAGGTGCGGACGGTGCAAAAGTCCCCGGCAATGAGCCTGATGAAAAATCACGCACCTGAAGTGGCTTGAGCCCCTGCACCGCAGAGGCAGGTTTCCTTAATTGAATAGAACATTCTCAGGGCAGAAGGCCATATGTAGTGGATCAGGATAAGGTGCGTGAGGGCGTTCGGGCAATCGGCCAGCCGTGGAGGTGAGCAGCCAGCAACTTAACCTTTCTGGGTTCTACTCAGTCAAACTTGGCTATCAATGAACCAGGAGAGGTTATGAACTACTCGGTGGAAGGCAACTGCCTTCGAACATTGGAACGTAACGATTTCGAGTTGATCAGCCGTTACGAAAAAGCGAACCGTGCGCATCTAAAGCCTTGGGAACCCCGGAGGGACGCAGAGTATTTCACCATTGACAACGCCAGGGCCAGAGTCGAACAGCAGGTGGAAAGCATGGAAGCCGCAACGTCCATGTTTTTCCTGTTGCTCGATAACGAGAGCGGAGAGCTTCTCGGTCGATGTAACTACACGAATATTGTGAGGGGCGTTTTTCAGGCCTGTAACCTCGGTTTTTCATTAGCCGTATCTGCGCAAGGCCAGGGTTTAATGAGAAAAACACTTCAGATCACTAACCGTTATTGCTTCGAGCAAATGGCGCTTCATCGAATCATGGCCAATCACCTACCCAGCAATATCCGAAGTGAACGTCTTCTAGAATCACTGGGGTTTGAAAGGGAAGGCTGTGCGCGTGCCTATCTGAAGATTGCAGGGGTGTGGGAGGATCACACGTTGAGATCTTTGATCAATCCGTTGGACTGTATTTAAGTGCCGCTACGGAATCTCCTCCTGGCTCTTCACCGGGCCGATTCAAGCGGGGCAAATGTCTCCAGCGTTTTCTCTCGCCGGCCGTACGCGCATTCGCTGACTGGATCGCCGAGCTTGTACGCGACGGCGATTCTCTTTCAGCCGCGTGGCACTGTGCCGGTAGTGAAGCCAAACTAGGAACCCAATATCAGGCTCTCTATACTGGTCATCCCTGGACGGTAGTTAGAGCGCCAAATATGCCCGTCACATTCAATCAAAACCCCCACATCATTTTGGTC
Source organism: Pseudomonas trivialis (assembly GCF_001439805.1). Lineage (GTDB taxonomy): Bacteria > Pseudomonadota > Gammaproteobacteria > Pseudomonadales > Pseudomonadaceae > Aquipseudomonas > Aquipseudomonas trivialis. The sequence goes on from NZ_JYLK01000017.1 coordinate 24,253, forward strand.
CTGGCTCAACAAAGCGACTTGGACAATCTCGTGGCTATTCGAATTGAAGCCATGCGCGAAAGTCTGGAACGTGTTGGGCGATTCGATCCCGTGCGTGCGCGCGAGCGATTTCTTGGCGGCTTTGAAGCTCGCAACACACGCTACATTGAGGTATCTGGAGAGAAGGTTGGTTTTGTAGTGGTCAAGCATCACCACAATGAACTCCTGCTCGACCACTTATATGTAAGACCGAGCGCGCAAGGATCAGGTGTAGGGTCAGCTGTTCTCACTCAGATTTTCAAAGAGGCGGATGCCGCTGCGCTCCCTGTTAAAGTTGGCGCTCTCATAGGAAGCGGGTCGAATCGCTTTTATATCCGCCATGGCTTCCAGTTCATCGAAAGCAGTGAGTTCGACAATTATTATGTTCGTCAGAGTATTCCGGCGATTGGCGGCAGCTTGAATAAAGCAGCAAGAATCGGATAGCAGGTACGGTACGAATTCCAGTCTGATAAAACTTCAAACCCATAGGAGTTCGATCATGGCGTTTCGTATCACTGGCCTTTCCCCCGAGCCATTCCAGTCACTGTTTGGATTGCCCGACCAAGATCTCGCATCGCTCGGGATAAAGCGTTACATCGTCGACAGCCACCCAGGCTTTCCTGACCGTATCGAACTGAAGGATGCGCAGCCAGGTCAGAGCGTGCTTTTACTCAACCATGTCAGCCAGCCCGCCACGACGCCATACCGCGCTTCACACGCGATCTTCATACGGGAGTGGGCCACGCAAGCCTATGACGCAGTCGATGAGGTACCCGAGTCCATGCGAATCCGCCTGCTATCACTTCGCGCTTTCACTGATGATGGGATGATGCTCGACGCCGACGTCGTTGATGGAATAGCAATGGAAACTGTCGTTACTCGGATGTTTGCCAATCCAGAGGTTGGGTACATTCACGTGCACAATGCCAAGCAGGGTTGTTACTCCGGGCGGATAGATCGGGCGTAGTCGACGCAGGTGTTGGTGGTTGGTTCTTCTTTCGGCTTTGCTGGGCAGCGACGGGCCGGTTGCTGCCCGCCACGAACGGCAGAAATCGGCCAAAAGCGGTCGTTCGTTTCTTTCATCAAATAACTGACATTAACTGAGCCGCTAGGGAAACTCTAAAAAAGACTTCCTGATTTGGCAAAATCTCCGCACACCATTCGCCGAGCTTTTCGATGATGAAACAAATGACCTTCGCCGATGCCGAGTACGCCGGTAAGCGCAAGCAGACTCGTAAGGAATTGTTCCTGATCGAAATGGATCAGGTGGTGCCCTGGAAGGGTTTGATTGCCTTGATCGAACCGCATTATCCAAAGGGCGAAGGTGGTCGTCTGGCCTATCCACTGATGGCGATGTTGCGCGTGCATCTGATGCAGAACTGGTTTGGCTACAGCGATCCGGCGATGGAAGAAGCGCTGTATGAGACGACCATCCTGCGTCAGTTTTCGGGTATGAACCTGGAGCGAATACCGGACGAAACGACCATTCTCAACTTCCGTCGTCTGCTGGAAAAACATGAGTTGGCGACCGGAATTCTTGGCGTGATCAATGGCTATCTGGGCGACCGTGGTTTTTCGCTGCGTCAAGGCACGATCGTCGATGCCACACTGATTCATGCGCCCAGTTCAACCAAGAACAAGGACGGCAAACGCGATCCGGAGATGCATCAGACCAAGAAAAGCAACCAATATTACTTCGGCGCTAAAGCCCACATCGGTGCCGACGACGAGTCGGGTCTGGTGCACAGCGTGGTGGTCACGGCGGCCAATGTTGCAGATGTCACGCAGGTCGACAAACTACTGCATGGCGAGGAAAACGTGGTGTGCGCCGATGCGGGTTATACCGGGGTTGAGAAACGCGAAGAACACGCCGGGCGTGAGGCGATCTGGCAGATTGCAGTGCGGCGCAGTACTTATAAAAAGCACGGAAACCGTAGCGCCTTGTACAAAGCGATACGCAGAATCGAGAAGGCCAAGGCCCAGGTTCGCGCCAAGGTTTAGCACCCGTTTCGGGTGATCAAGCGCCAGTTTGGCTATGAAAAAGTGCGCTTTCGGGGCTTGGCCAAGAACACCGCGCAGATGGTGACGTTGTTTGCCCTGTCGAACCTGTGGATGACGCGACGATACTTGTTGTCGAACGCAGGAGAGGTGCGCCTGTAATGCAGAAAATGGCGGTGGTAAAGCGCATTGTAGCGGCCCAGGGTGCTGAAAAATGAAGATGACTGATCAATTTTCGATGTGCGCCGTTTTCAAAAAAGTGCTGACGGCTCGATAGTCGGAAAATATCCGGCTATTTCAGAGCATCCCTAGTGTTTGGTCTCGCAAATACGCACTCTTTTAACGAGTGGCTGTGGTGGCCAGGCAAGGCGCCCCGAAGCGCTTTAACACGCTCAGGGCGAGAGCGACAACGAAGTGTGTCTGCAACAGACGCTGTCAAAAAAGATCAGTATTTACTAGTCAAGGCACTAGAAATTAACATGCCTACGCGACTATTCTCGAGCCCACTTTCCAGCGATACTTGCATCGCTTCAAACCCTTGATAAGGAATTCTATGTCATTTCCAGTGAAGGTCGAATCGTCAATCCCTGGCTACTCCACCACCTTAACTCGAACAATTACGCTCAACACAGGACTAACTGTCCTTCTTGGGCCAAACGGTTCTGGTAAAACTCAACTGCTACGTGGACTGATGGGGAACATAAGTAGCCACGCGGCAAACCGAAAAGTCCGTTTTATCTCCGCCGGTCGTATAGGCTCGCTAGAAAACTTTCGCTCTGATTATGACGGGCATCGCGGCGGCTCTCCGTTATATGAGCACCTTTCGTTCGGCAGCAAGGGTGATCTCGAACGACGTCATCGCATTGAAACTTTGAATGGTGACTTTCAGACTCTATCTCAGCGACCCGATATCCAGGTAAAGATACAGGAAAGACTGAGAAAGCTCTTTCGCCGAAATTTACTGATTGAATGGGATGCTGGTAATCTAGCAGTAAAATTCGCTCGACTTGAAATCGGTGCTTCTCCTTATTCCTCGGGCAGAGAAGCTTCTGGATTGCTCCACTTAGTAGGTATCCTCACGGCGTTATACGATGACGAAGTCGGAGTTCTTTTGTTGGATGAACCAGAGGTGTCACTTCATCCTCAGTTGCAGGCTTTCCTAGCAAATGAAATCAGATCTGTCTCAGGTCACCCTCTAGAAGGACCGACGAAGAAGATCGTCATCATTGCTACGCATTCGACCGAAATGTTCAAAATCTCCAAACCCTCGGATCTGTCTAACCTTATCTTCTGCCAAGATATAAAAGAAAATCCAACTCAGATCGACCCAGAGGCGGGGGAGCTTAAAAATAAAAAGGTGAAGGCATTGGTTTCACGCCTAGGCCAAGAGCATAAGTTATCCCTGTTTTCTAACCGTCCACTGCTTGTAGAGGGGCCATCAGACGTTATTATTTGCACAGCTATCGCTTCGAAACTGGAAAGGCACCTAGAAGCGGCAGGCTCGCAGCTTTTACCGGTAGTTGGTAAAGGTCAAATGCCTACAACCATGAAGTTGCTGAGATTGCTTGGAAAGCAACCGGTTATCTTAGTTGATGCGGATGCCATCACAGATGGTCTAGAATTGATGACTGACTTACTGAAAGACAATGCAGTCGCCGATGCAAGAGCTAATTTGAACGGTTTTCCAACCGCACTAAAGATGGCGCAAACTATATTTTCGGATTTTTGTGAGTTAATAGATAAGCAATGGGAAGTTGTAAGTTGCGTAGCAGAAAGTCACCCCTACTGGGTGAATCGCAACACAGACGAGGAAAATCAGGCCAAACGACGCGCTGCATTTTGTATCTTGTTTGTCAACAATCCAGAACGATTGGCAGAACTCAATTTAACGCAAGCGTGGCTCGGAATTAGGACAAGGCTCTTGGTGCTATTGGACTTACTAGAAATCGCCGGCTGTTTTGTGCTGCGCCGTGGATCAATAGAGTCGTATTATCAGCTGTCCGATCCTTTTACCTCACAAGAGAAAGCCACTGCCGCAGCAATAGAGATGGAACATATAGATCAGCTAGAACCTGCGGTAGTTGAAAATCTTTATGAAGACATATCGAGATGCATCAGCTACGCAGCAAATACTTCTCCTATTAATGAGGCAGAGTCAATCCGCGATATATTGCTATCAATTGCAGCTCCTACTTTGGCGAAAATGCAGGCAGGCGCTTCAAAAGAGGAACTGGTGATTTCCATTCAATCTTTTGCTGGAGATAGGGCAAAGCTGTTTGATATTGATGTAGTGGAAGGTTTTCTGAAAATATCACTGGCAAGTAAAGTATTAGATATACCGGGCCTCCCGCTGACGCTTGCCGTAGGCGACAACATTATCGACCGTGTAAATGAAGCCCTTGGCTTGAACTGTTCTGGTTAGCATAGGATGGGCACTTAAGTGCATCCACCGTAGGTAGATTGCGAAGCTTTCTCAAAAGATAGGAATCGGCCAATAGCTCCCTATATTAATGGCAGCTATGGGTCGATTTCTGCCGTTCGCGACCGGCAGCTTTTGGCCAATTGCTGCCCTTCATAAAAGCCAGCAATCAGCCAATAACCACGCTCCTGTTAAGGCACCGATATCCCATACTCAGCCAGCTTCGCCTTGTGCTTCTCCTCCACATATTTCTTATCGACGATCTGCGAGAACTTCAGGAAGTCAGCCTTCGCGCCGTCCCTGTCTCCCAAATGGTCGTACGCGACACCGCGCGCGTAGTAAGCCCAGGCAAAGTCAGGCTGGCGTTGAAGGCCGGTGCTGAATGCTTCAGCGGCTTCTCGGTACTGACCCAGGTCTGTCAGTGCGAGGCCCAGGTGGTAGTAGGTCGGCATGTGGAAGCCCGAGCCTTTTCCGGCTTCTCCCAGACCGTTGTCCAGGTTGTACTGCACCAGTTCAAGGGCTTTTTTCGGGTTGCCAGCGTCGCGATACATGGCACTCAAGTCCAGGTTGGCGCGCGGGTCAGGCTTGGTCGCCAATTGCAGGGATTTTTCCTTGGCTGTAACGGCTTGCGCAAATTGCTTGAGGTTGCTGTAGGCGTCCGCCTGCAACGCGTACACCAGACTTTGCAGTGAGGCGGGCAGGGTGTTTTTCTGCAGGCACAAATCACCTTCCTGCAGCACCAGAGGGTAGTTCTCGGCTTTATAGGCCTTGAACTGAGTTGCGCAGTGCGCAAGGTTGGCTTTTTGCGGGTTCTGCGTTCCGGCACATCCGGTGAGGATGAAGACGCATGCGATGAGTGCGGGCCAGCGAATAGTCATGAAAAACTTCCTTGTCAGTCAAACAGCCGAGCGTTGAGGTCAGGGCGATAGACCTGTAAAAGCGGTGCGGTCACGGTACCTTGCAGCGAGCAGAACACAGTGGTATGTCCCGTGAGCGGCGGTGTCGCGTCGCCCTTGTCGACCATGAACACGCGGTCTACGAAACCAAACGGCGTGGCGACGCCTGGGCCGGTCAAGCCTTCGGTGCGCCATTGACCGATCGGGTCACCGACGCGGCGAATTTCGGCGCGGGCAATGGCGTTGCCCTCACTGACAAAGCGTGCGTTATCGACAATCAGCGGCTTGAGTTTTTCGGCCACCTCTTGCGGCAGGCCATCGGCTACGAAACCCCAGAACAGAAAGTTGCCGACGTCGTTCATGGTTTGGGCCTGGTTGTAGTAGCCGATCATAGGCACGCCGTTGACGATCAGGGGCTTTTCGAAGCGTTGATAGGTGCCACCTTCCTGCAACGGGTTCATGATGGTCGGCGCCTTGACCGAGCCGTACTGACTCAGGCGCAAGGTATCTGCCGGCAGGCGGGCGTCGCGCAGGCTCTCGAAGAAATGCGCATCGCAGCGAGAGAACTCGGTCAGGAGCTGTTCGGGCGTGGTGACGGTCTGAGCCTGGGCGGCATTACAGGCAGCGGCGACGGCGAGCAAAGCAACGCCGGAAAAAACGGATCGGAACATTTGAAATCATCCGTGAAGTAGGAACAAAAACTGTCGGCTTGTCAGTCGCGAACTTTAGCAAAACGAGACTGCGAAAAAAAAACGGAGCAATCACATGCTGAACATCGGAATACTAGGCGTCGGCGAGCTCACCGAGAAAGTCGTGCTGGGCCTGCGCCGCAGTGGCTTCACCGGGCAAATCCTGCTGTCTCCACGCAACCATGAACGTGCCCAAACGCTAGGCAATCGTTGTGCCTGCGAAGTGATGCTCGACAATCAAGCCGTCGTCGATGGGGCGGACCTGCTGTTCCTCGGCGTGCGGCCCGATGCGGTCGCGCAACTTGCCGCGCAGGTGCAGCTCAAGCCTCGGCAGACGCTGGTCTCGCTGGTCGCCGGCTTGACCCTCGGTGACCTCTCCGACCACTTTCCCTCAGCACGCCCGGTGCGGGCGATGCTGTCGTATGCGGCGCAGATCAACCAGTCCACGGTGGTGATCAGCCCGGGTGGCGAGCCTCATGAATCGGTACTCGGCGCGCTCGGGCAATTGGTGGTGCTGGACGATGAGCCCGAGTTCGAGCTGGCCACGGTCGCGGCCTGCATGAACGGCTGGTTCTATTTCCTTATGCATGACCTTCAGCAGTGGTTTACCGCCAGGGGGTTGTCCGAAGAGAAGGCACAGCAACTGGTGATGGGTAATCTGCAGGATTGCCTGGCCAGTGCGCGTCACCAACCCGACATCAGCGTGAAAGCGCTGGGCGAAGCCATTGCAACGCCGGGCACCTTTACCCGTGCGGGGCTGGAGGTGCTCAAAGAGCAGGGCGCAACACAAGCCTGGGCTCAGGCATGTGATGAGGTGTTGTTGCGTTTGAAGGCCCGTTGATTGTCACGCGGCGTCAGGCAACGTTGGAGGCGTCTTTATTAAGCGCGATCTTCACCCGAAACACCGTGCCCTGGTCCGCGTCGGAGCTGACCTCAATCGAGCCACCATGTGAGGCCACGACTTCCGACGCGATAAACAGGCCCAACCCCAAGCCTTCCGTGGGGCCGTGATCAATCGCCGTGCGCTGGGAGAAGCGGCCCATCGGGTTGAAGATGAACGGCAGCACATCCTCGGGTATCGCCTCGCCACGGTTGTGCACCGAGAACACCGCGCAGTCCTCTTCAATCTTCAGCTGGACCTTGATAGGCCGAGCGGTGTCGCCATGTTGCACCGCGTTGCTGATGATGTTCGAGAAGACCTGTTCCATCCGCGCGCCATCGAACCGCCCGGCAACCGGTGACGGTGTTTCGAGCACGATTCTCGCCTCGGGATGAAACGCCTGGATTTCCTCGACCACGCGCGCGCAGAGCGGTGCGAGGTCGACCGCAGCGGTTCTGACCGGAATGCCCGGTCCCATCTGGCAGCGGGTCAGGTCAAGCAGGTCGCCGACAATCTGGCTCGCGCGGCGCACGCTGGTGTAAATCTGATTGGCGACTTTGGTCGAGCGGGCACCGGCGCCTTCCGTGCGCCTGAGGACGTCGGCGCCCAGCATGATTGCGCCAAGCGGGGTACGCAGGTCGTGACCGAGAATGCCCAGGAACACGTTGCGCGAGGCCTCGACCGCGCGCGAGTAACTGGCGATGGACTCGGCAAGTGCTTGATCGATGGCTTCGTGGAAGCGGGTCATGTCGTCGACGTTGATCGGCGTGCCATCCTTGACCTGGCGCATCCACTGGCTGACCACACTGGTTCTGAGGGCACGGTATTCCGAGACCATCTGGTCAATGGTGAAACCGGCCATCAGCCGCGTGATGGCGTGGGTTTCGGCGGCGGTTTCTTGCTCATCCACCGGGCCATGCCCCTGGGCCTTGGCCGTTTGCTCGCGGCGGGTCTGGCGGGTGCGCAGGTCCGTCACGATGGCTCGCAGCATTTGTTCGGCATGGTCGCGCAGCTCGATGCTGTCGAGCTCGACGCCCGGCGTCTTGATGGTTCTGGCGAAGTCTTCCCAGGCCTGCAGAATCGGCTCGAGGTTTTCGAGGATGAAATCGGGCAGGCGCATGTCTTGAATCCTGGTGGGAGGCAATGCAGAGCCGCGCAGAGTAACCCATGTGGGAGGGGCTTGCTCCCACAGGTTGATCGTCAGGGGTGAAACCTGCGTCCCAACGCATCCAGGCGCACGGCAATCGGCGGCAGGCGCTCGCTGCTGCGGGCCAGGGTTTCCACGTCGTCGGCGGTGCTTTGCGCGATGCTCTGTACCGACTGCAGCCGCCCGACAATCTCAAGGTTCGCCGAGGACTGGTCGCGGGTGGTGCTGACGATGCGTCCGTTGAGCGCGTCGATCTGCGCGATGTCCTGACCCACAGTCTGCAGCATTTCGACGGCCAGCCGGCTGTCTTCCACGCAGCGTTCCACGCCTTCGCGGCTGTCGTGCATGGCGGCGACGGCCTCGCGGCTGCCGTGTTGCAGGCCTTCGATGATGGTCTTGATTTCCTGGGTGGAGAGCGCAGTGCGCTGGGCCAGGCTGCGCACTTCATCGGCCACCACCGCAAAGCCGCGGCCTTGCTCGCCGGCGCGGGCGGCTTCGATGGCGGCGTTGAGGGCGAGCAGGTTGGTCTGGTTGGCGATGCTGCTGATCACCTCCAGCACCGAGCCGATCTGTTCGGCCTGGGCGGCCAGGGACTGGACGGTGGATTCGGTGCCGTTGATGTGGGACGCCAGTTGGTTGATCTCATGGCGGGCGCGGCTGACGCTTTCCTGGCCACGCACAATCTGACGGCTGGCTTGGCCTGCGTGCTCCACGGCCTGTTCTACCTGTACCGTGATGTGGCCCATGGCGTCTTCCATGCGCTGCATCGAACCGGTCATCTCGGTGATCTCGGCCAACTGATGCCGAGCGCCTTTTTCCAGGGTGCCGCTGGCGCTGGCCAGCTCCTGGCCGAGTTCGCCCAGGCCTTGTGAATCGCGGGCGACGCCGTCGATCAGGTGGGTGAGCTGTTGCAGGAAGTGGTCGAACCGCTTGGCCAGGGACACATGCACCTTGCCTTCGGTGTGCGCGCTTTCGGCGGTGAACTGAGAGGTCACCGCGAGCATCTTCTCGAGCATTTCCTGGCTTTCGACCGCTTCAGCCTGGCTGTGCACCGCGAGGTAGAGCAGCGCAATCGTTTCCATGACCACATAGAACGCGTGCACGAAGACCATCGTCCAGCCGCCATGATGCTCCATCACGAACACCGGGAAGCCCTGATGCTGCAAGGCATGGAACACCACGTGATGCACGGCGATGGTCGCCGCGGCCACCAGGATCGGCAGCCAGTCACGGTAGAAGGTCAGGACGGCCAGCAGCGCGAAAATCCCGAAGTGCGATTCGATCACGCCCTGCGCCTGATTGATGTGCAGCGCGGCCATCACCATCAGGCCGGCGCCCAAGGCGCAGCGCATCCATCGGCTGCCACCGATCGCGCGGTACAGCGCGGTGAGCACCAACGCGGTGCCGCCGCCGACCGCCAGCGCCTGTAGCAGGGTGTCATGCCAGAACGCCAGACCCAGGGAAAACAGAAACATCAGCCAGATAAGCGCCAGCATGATGCGGTCGGCCTTGCGGTAGTGCTCCAAAAAGGGGCTGGGGACGGGCATTCACGTTTACTCCTTGTGGTTTAGCCAGGAACAAAGCAGGGGGCGTGCCATTACAGGCCGCGTGCTGAGTGAAGCAGGTCGTTGTTTTTTTGCGCTTCAGGGCCGTTATCGGCAAGCCCGCGCGGGACTTTAAGCCAGCAACGGCTGCCCGGGCGGGCAGCCGAAGGAGAGGTCAGAAGCTGTACTTGGCAGTCAGCATCATATTGCGGGGTGCGCCATAGGAATCGCCGCCATAGTCGACGGAGTTGGCGATGGTCTCGTAGTACGTGCGGTCGAAGATATTGTTGGCGTTGAGCTGCAGGTCCAGGTGCTGATTGACCTGGTAGCCGGCCATCAGGTCAGTGACGGCATAGGCGCCCTGTTTGAGCCGGTAGCGGCTGCCATCCGCCACCGTGAGGTCGTTGTACATGCGGCTCTGCCAGGAGATGTTGCCGCCCACGCGCAGTTTTTCCAACGGGCCCTGGAAGTTGTAGCGCGTGGTGAGCTTGAACAGGTGTTCCGGGGTGTCAGTGTCGAATTGCTTGTTTACGCTCTGCGGTTTGGACTGGTCCTTGATGACATGGGTGCGCGCGTAGGTGTAGCCACCGCCGACCTGCCAGTGTTCGGTGAGGGCGCCTTGCAGTTCGAAGTCGATACCCTGGCTGCGAATCTCGCCCGACGCCTCGGCGCAGGAGGCCTGCGGGCAGTTCTGCACCACCACGTCGACGGCGCGGTTCTGCTGGTCGACACGGAACAGCGCCACGCTGGCATTCAGCGCGCCACCCAGGTATTCACCCTTGATGCCCACCTCGTAGTTCTTGCCGACGATGGGCCTGACCGGGGTGCCGGCGGTGTCCTTGGCCGTCTGCGGGGTGAAGATGTCGCTGTAGCTGGCGTACACCGAATGATGATCGTCCAGGTCGTAGATCAGGCCGGCGTAGCGGGTGAGGTTGCGGGTAACCTTGTAATCGCCGTCGCCATCGTGGTTGTCGTAGTCGTACCAGTCCAGACGGGCGCCAAGGATCAGCTTCAACGGGTCGGCCAGGCTCAGGCGAGTGGTCACGTAGACACCGTCCTGGGTGGTGACTTCACGGCCGTTGGCGGTGTGGACGAAGTCCGGCTTGCCCGCTGTGAGCGGCCAGTTCATGTCGTACGGCGAGTAGCTGTAGGTGGTCAGGTCGTAGACGCGACGGCTGGCGCCCACCACCAGCTCATGGCTGCGCCCCAGCGCCTGAAAGGGACCGCTGACAAAGGCGTCGAGGCCCGCCTGGTTTTCATCCGCGGCAGACTGGTACACGGTGCGGGCCAGGGTGTTGTTGGTCCAACGGGACTGGTAGGAGCCGGAAAACAGGGCGTTCTGCTCGGCGTAGTTGGCGTTGACCTGCAGTTTCCAGTCGTTGGCCAGTTGCTGGCGCAATTCGGTAAAGACCGTGTTGATCTCCTGGTCCTTGTTCTCCCAACGTGTACCGGGGTTGTAGGCGCGCGACAGGTTCAAGTGGTGACCGTCCTGGCCTACCATCGACGAGCCCCAGAAGTAGTTGGTCTTGTCTTTCTGGTTGGAGAAACCCAAGGTCAGGCTGGTGTTTTCACTGAGGTCCGCTTCGGTGACCGCATAGAACAACCCGTGATAATCCCCGACATTGTCGATAAAGCTGTTGGCATCGCGGTAGGAGGTGACCACCCGGCCACGCCAGGTGCCACTGTCATTGAGCGGGCTGGAGGCGTCCAGCTCGCCACGGTAGTTGTCCCAGGTGCCGGCTGCGCCGGTGAGGGTGACCTTCTGCTCATCCAGTGGCCGCTTGCGGATCAGGTTGATGGCGGCCGAGGGGTTCCCCGCGCCGGTGACCAGGCCCGTAGCGCCACGCACCACCTCGACGCGGTCGAACATCGCCAGGTTCGGCTGGGCACCCACGTTGACACCGTTGTAGCCGCTCGGGATGCCGTCGTACATCAGGTTGTCGATGTCGAAGCCGCGCGCGGTATACGACTGCCGGCCAGGGCCGTTGGAGAAGTTGAGGAACAAGCCCGGCGTGGCGGCGACCACATCATTGATGCTGGTCATCGCCTGGTCGTCCATGCGTTGACGCGTGACAACGGTAACGGCCTGCGGCGTTTCACGCAGGGTCAGGGGCAACTTGGTCGCGGTTTTCATCGCGCCGGTGGTGTAGGACTGTGTGCCCTCGGTGGTTTCGCCCAGCTGCCCCTCGCCGGAGACTTGCGTGGCGCCCAGCTCGATAGGGCCGGAGGAGGGCGCGACCTCGGCGGCAAAGGCCGCGTGCGAGCTGGCAAGACAAATGGCCAATGCCATTAAACTGGGTGCAAAAATGGTGTTGCCTTGATGTTGCACAGACATGGAACAAACTCTCCCCGATGTGCCTTCCCTGGCGAATACTAAAACTGTTGATAATTATTCGCATCAGTGTGACAGAAGGTGTCCTGGCAAAAAAGCCTTTACGGAGAATTGGTTAACGAATTTTTCACATGCCGGGTGATGGGTAAACCGTCTGGGGCGAGGGCACACACCTCGCCTTCAGTCAGGGCGCTAGACGAACACAATCTCGAACGGTTCGCGCATGCGTTCGAGCAGGTCATGGGCAAGCATCGGCGGCAGGCCGATGGCGGGGTCGCCGGCCAGTTGGCTGGCGAAGGCATGGGCTGCGTGCAGCTTGCGTGCAACGTTCCAGCTGTCCAGGCGCACCTTGCGTGCACGCAGCCAGGGAATCGTCGAGCCTTCGCGCACCGGGCTGTGCCACGCCCATACCGGCAATTCGTACAGATGGGCGCCCACCAGATTGCAGGCCGTCGCGCAGGCACGCCCGACCGCCTCATGATCGGCCGTGCCGTCGTGGCGCCAGGTGGTGAACGCCACGTCACCGGGTTGCAGATAACGCGCGATAAATTGGCTCACAGCGTGTTCATCAACGGCCAGGCCGCCGTCACGGAAACCGCCGCGTATCCATTTAAGGCTGTGCAGCGGCATGCCCAGGCGGCGCAACGCTTCCACGCTTTCCTGTGGCCGCACCACGCTCAAGCGGCTGGCCGGCCACACCCGTGAGCCCGGATGGCTGGCACTGCCGTCGGTGATCGAGATCAGTTGCAACGGATGTTCCAGCACGCTCAGGCGCTGCAATAGACCACCGCAGGCCAGCACTTCATCCCCCGGATGCGGCGCAACCACTACCACGCGCGCACCTGGCGGCACCAATGAACTGGGGTGAATGGTGGGGATCTGCGCCAGTTGCGGCGCACTGTTCCAGACTTGCGCAGGACCACGGCGGCCGTCACGCAGGGAAGCGGGATTCATGGGTGACACATCCTTGTCGATTGAGCTCGGTCGCCACCGCGTGCAGCGCGACACCAGGGTAACCGCCGCAGACTCCGTTGCGGCGAGTGCCGGGCGTTCCAACCCTGGAATGCCCGGCGGGCGTTGTCAGCATAGACAATGATCTGGAATTGTCACATGGCTGAACGACGATTCTTCGCAGCAACCGTTATCAGCGCAGGCCTTCATGGGCGGCGACCGAGGTGCCGTCGCGGCTCCACAGGTCGAGCAAAAAGTCCGCTTCGTGGTGCATCAGCACGCGCGGCATGGCCAGACGCTGGTCGAGCAGGGCGTGCACCTGCTCGGCGGTCTGCGGGCAGCCGTCAATGGCCGGGCGCCAGTGGCAGGCCAGCAGTTGCCCGTTGGCGGTGAGCGATCCGAGTGCGCAGTCGATGAGGCGGGAAAGGTCATCGGCGTCCAGGTAGTAACACCATTCGCTCAATACAATCAGCTCGAACCGGTCCTCGGGCCATTCCTGCGGCAGCCGGTTTTGCCGCACCTGCGCATGGGCGAAGTCCAGCAGCCGGGTTTTCGCCAGGGCCACCGCCGCCGAAGCCGCGTCGCAGCACAACAGCCGGTCACAACGCGGCGCCAGTGCGGCGCTCAACTCGCCATTGGCACAGCCGGGCTCGAAGATCGAGGCGTAGTGCGGGCGCGGTAACACCGCCAGGGTCAGCGCGCGTTTGCGCTGCTCGTACCAGCGCTGGCGGAAGGCCCAAGGGTCGTCGTTGCCGTCGAATAATTGGTCGAAGTAGGGCGTTGCGACACTCATACAAACACCACTTCAAACGGTTGCAGCAACCGTTCGACCACATAGGGCGCCAGGACTGGCGGCAGGCCGATCTGCGGGTCACCTTCCAGTTGGCTGGCAAACGCATGGATCGCGTGACGCTTGCGGGCCACCGCTTCGGGACTCAACGGGATCTTGCGCGCACGGTGCCACGGCACCTGACTGTCTTCCGGGGTTGCCCAGTGCCAAGTCCACACCGGCAGTTCGTACAGCGTTGCGCCGACGTTCTCGGCAGCCGTGGCGCTGGCGCGGCCGACCGCTTCATGGTCGCAATGCCCGTCTTCGCGCCAGGTGGTGAACACCACGTCATCAGGCTTGAGGTAGCGCTGGATAAAAGCCACCAACTGCGCTTCGCCGGCCGCGACCTTGCTGTCGGTAAAGCCTGCACGCAGCCATTTCAGGCTGTGCAGGGGCACACCCAGGCGGTGCAGGGCCTGGGCCGACTCTTGCGGGCGCACCACACTCAAGCGCTCCACCGGCCAGCGCTGCGAACCCGGATGACTGGCGCTGCCGTCCGTGACCGAAATCAGCTGGATCGGCCGGCCCAGCGCCGCCAGGCCTTGCAGCAGGCCGCCCGTGCCGAGCACTTCATCGTCCGGGTGCGGCGCGATGATTACGGCGCGATGACCTTCGGGCACCAGTTGTTCGACGCTTATTTGCGGCAATCCGGCCATGTGGGGTGAGTTCTGCCACTGGTGCAACGGCGTGCCCTGGCCGACGATCGGGTTGGGTTTCATAATTGCCAACTCCCCGATGGCTCGCCCGCCACCAGCTCGCCCAGCGCGGCGAGGTCACGTTCGGCATGGCTTTGGCGCACGTACACCGGCAGGTCCGCCATCAACTGGGCGAAATGCGGATCCTTGCAATACGGCCCGGCACCGACAGCACGCCCGACATGGTGGATCACCTGCTCGGTCATGTCCTCGATGCTGGCGCGTGTCTGCTGCGCCAGCAGGCGCGCGTCGGCCAGAGGCGCCTGGTCGATTTGCCCGGCACTGGCGCGCAGCACACAGGCGGCGCTGTTCAACGCACTGTCGACTGCACCCAGGTGCGCCAGGGCATGGGGTTCCGGACGCTTGCCGCACTGCTCGCGCAGCACTTCGGCCAGACGCTGCGCGCCGCCGTACCAGCACGCGGCAATACCGATGCCGCCATGCCAGAAGCCCGGCCGCGCCAGATAATCCCCAGGTTGGCCGATGGCAATGCCCCAGGCCTCATTGAAAACCACCTCGACGCTGCCGGTCGCCGCCATGCCCACCGCGTTCCAGCCCTGATCCGTCACCGTGACGCCAGGCTGGTGCATCTCCACCGCCACCAGTTGCTGGCGATCCTCTTCATCCCAGGCGGTGAGCAAGCCATGGCTGACCACCGCCGCGCCCGAGCACCAGGCCTTGCGCCCCTCCAGCAGCAGGCGCTGACCCGCCTTGCGCACGCGCACTTTCGCGTAGGGCGGTTCGGCGGCCCACATGCCCCAGATACTGCCCAACGGCGGCAGTGGGCAGCGCAGCTCCTTGATGATCGCCAACGCGTCGGTATGGCCCTCGAATAACTTGCACAGGCGCAGATCGTGCCCGGCCACCTGCGCCAGGCGGCTGAACCGTTCCAGAGTCTGCCCGCTGCCGGGCAGCGGGAGTTGATCGAGTCCTTCTTCCTGAAGCGCCTTCAGGGCGTCACCCAGGGCCTGCGTGTCCGCATACCCCCGGTAGCCACGAAGGAATCCGTGCAAAGCCATCTCACACCTCATCGTCTCGCTGAAGTTCGAACAATAGCAGCGAGCGGCCCGTCACGGCATATTCATGTTCAAAGTCGAAGCGTTCCTGACCGCGCACCGCCGGTTCGTTGGTGTCGAGCAAGCAGGTCCAGAACTGACCTTCAGGCACGTGGGGCAGGCGGAAATTGACCAGGTCGTGGTGAGCGTTCACCACCAGCAGCAAGGTCGCATCGGCGCCGGCCCGACGAATCCCGGTTTCCTGCGCGCGGCCATCCATCAGCATGCCCAGGCATCGACCGTTGGCGTCCTGCCATTGTTCGGTGCTCATTTCATTGCCATCCGGCGCCAGCCAGGTCACGTCCTTGACGCCGATGTCTTCGTTGTAGTCGCCCACCAGGAAACGCCCGCGACGCAGGATCGGGTAGGCCAGACGCAGTTTGATCAGGCGCTTGACGAATTTGAGCAGGGCCTTGCCGTCTTCGTCCAGGTCCCAGTTGACCCAACCGATTTCGCTGTCCTGGCAGTAGGCGTTGTTGTTGCCGTGCTGGGTGCGGGCGAATTCATCGCCGGCAACGATCATCGGCGTGCCTTGGGCCAGCAGCAGGGTAGCGAAGAAATTGCGCATCTGGCGCAGGCGCAGCGCGTTGATTTCCGGGTCTTCGGTCGGGCCTTCGACGCCATGGTTCCAGGACAGGTTGTTGTTGCTGCCGTCCTGATTGTTCTCGTCGTTGGCTTCGTTGTGCTTGTCGTTGTACGACACCAGGTCGTGCAGGGTGAAACCGTCATGGGCCGTGATGAAGTTCACCGAGCTGTAAGGCCGGCGACCCCGGTGATTGAACATCTCGCCCGAGGCGGTCATGCGCCCGGCAAAGTCGGCCAACTGCGCGTCGTCACCTTTCCAGAAGGCGCGCACAGTGTCGCGGAAACGGTCATTCCATTCCACCCAGCCCGGCGGGAAATTGCCCACCTGATAGCCACCGGGGCCGCAGTCCCAGGGTTCAGCGATCATTTTCAGCTGGCGCAGCACCGGGTCCTGACGGCAGGCGACGAGGAAACTGTGGCGCTCATCGAAGCCGTCGCGGTAGCGGCCGAGAATGGTCGCCAGGTCGAATCGGAAGCCGTCGACGTGCATCTCGGTGGCCCAGTAACGCAGCGAGTCGGTGACCATCTGCAGCACGCACGGGTGGCTCAGGTCCAGGGTGTTGCCGGTGCCGGAGTCGTTGATGTAATAGCGCTTGTCGTCGGGCATCAGGCGGTAGTAGGAGGCGTTGTCGATACCGCGCATCGACAGGGTAGGCCCGCGCTCGTTGCCCTCGGCGGTGTGGTTGTAGACCACGTCGAGGATCACTTCGAGCTTCTGCTCGTGCAGGTGCGCAACCATTTCCTTGAACTCGGCGATCTTGCCGCTGGCCAGGTAGCGCGGGTCGGGGGCGAAAAACGCGATGCTGTTGTAGCCCCAGTAGTTGGTCATGCCTTTTTCCAGCAGGTGCTGGTCATTGACGAAGGCATGCACGGGCAACAGCTCCACCGACGAGACGCCCAACTGGCGAATGTGCTTGAGCACATCGTCTTCCATCAGGCCGGCGCAGGTGCCGCGTACTGACTCCTCGACCGAGGGGTGACGCATGCTGATGCCGCGCAGATGGGTTTCATAAATGATCGTACGGTCCCACGGCACCCGCACCGGCTGGTCGTTGCCCCAGGTGTGCGCCGGGTCGATGACCTTGCACTTGGGCACGAACGGTGCGCTGTCGCGTTCGTCAAAGCTGAGGTCATCGTCCGGATGGCCGATGGTGTAGCCAAACAGCGCCTCGGACCACTTCAATTCACCCACGAGCTGTTTGGCGTAGGGGTCGATCAGCAGTTTGTTGTGGTTGAAGCGATGACCGTTGGCCGGGTCGTAAGCACCGTACACGCGATAGCCGTAGATCAGCCCGGGATGGGCGTCGGGCAGGTAACCGTGGAAAATTTCGTCGGTGTATTCGGGCAGCTCGATGCGCTCAATTTCCACTTCGCCGCTGTCGTCGAACAGGCACAGCTCCACCTTGGTGGCATTGGCCGAGAACAGCGCAAAGTTAACGCCCAGGCCATCCCAGGTGGCGCCAAGCGGGAAGGGCAAACCTTCACGGATCCTCGACGGCTCATGGCTCTGCGTCGGAGGGTTTTTGTCGGGCTTGCTCATGGTGTTGCTCCTGCAAAGGTGTTTTTCAGGCCGAACGCGGCCGTACTGACGATAATTCAGCTGACTGTCTGGAAGGTAAAAACACCGCTTGCCGACCGTGTCGACAAGCGGTGTGGAGGTCAAGGCTTTGGTTTTTTCGGTGCCGGCGGCTTTTTCGCAGCCGGTGCGGCCGGTTTGCCGGCAGCGGACGGTGACGGCTTGGGCTTGGGCGCAGCTTTAGGCGCGGCCTTGGGCCCGGCTTTGGGTTTGTCCGCAGGCTTGGACTTGCTCGGCGTCAACGCCTCGGCTTCAGCCAGCTTGCGCGCCATCTCCCAGTGACGTGCATCTTCACCGTGGGGCTTGCCTTCGGACTCCCAGATCTGATGCGCCAATTCGCGAATGCGTTTGTCTTCACTACTCATCACACGCTCCTCACAGAAAATGTTCAGCTTTCTTGAATATCAGGATTGATAAAGACATTGACCGGGAAATCCCCCAGGGCAGTGCTGATCAACAGCTCCTTGTCTGGTGTGACTGCGCCTGTATGAAAAAGTCCCTTCCAGTTTTGCGTTGGCGCGTTGAACGGTAATTTCACCCGTGTATCGCCCCAAACCTGCGCAGTGATGGTGGGATGCACACCGTTTTCAAGCAGGCGCTGCGGCCAGCGTGGCACCACCACCAGCACCTGTGTTCCGGCGTGCTCGCGGCAGAATGCAACCACGTGGGCGGCGTGTTGCCCGACCACTTCCAGCGGCGTGTAGCTGCCGCTGCGGAACACCTCGGGATGGGCCTCGCGCAAGGCCAGCACCTGGGCGATCAACGCTTGCTTGATCCGTCCGTCACGCCAGTGGAACAGCAGCTCGCCAGGGTCCGGCGACGCGTCCAGCGCCTGTTGCCGTGCACTGAAATCCACCGGGCGACGGTTGTCCGGGTCCACCAGACTGAAATCCCAGAACTCGGTGCCCTGGTACAGGTCCGGCACACCCGGCACGGTGACGCGAAGCAAGGTTTGCGCCAGACCATTCAAGGCGCCGGCCGGTGCGATGGCCTGAGCGGCGTTGCCGATGGCCTCGCGCAATGCGCGGCCTTCCTCGCTGAGCAACAGGCGCGAGAGGAACGCTTCCACGCCTTGTTCGTAAGCTTCGTTGGGCGCGCTCCAGCTGCTCTGCAACTTGGCTTCGCGCAGGGCCTTCTGCTGCCATTGCCACAGGCGCTGCTGGTAGTCGCTAAAGTCCGCGCCCATGTCCAGCGGCCAACTGCCCAGCAGCACCTGGTACAGAATCAGCTCATCGCCGGCGCTGGGGATGTCGGCATCGCTGCGCAAGGGCGCGGCGAGGGTGCGCCAGTGCTCCACCTGCTCGACATACCACGGCGCGCACTCGCTGAGCACCGCCAGGCGCGCGCGGGTATCTTCGCCGCGCTTGTGGTCGTGGGTGGCGGTGACCAGCAGGTTATCCGGGAAGGCCTGCAGGCGCTGTTGGTTGACCGCGTGGAATGCCTCCACCGGCGCGCTGAACTGCTCGGTGCTGAAGCCCACATCGTTGCGCGACAGCAGCACCACCGAGCGATAGAACGCGGTGTCTTCCACGGCCTTGGCGGCGGCCGGCGAGGTCAATTGCTGGAAACGCACGCAGGCATGCTTGAGGATCTTGCGTTCGCGGCCCACCGGGCGATTGCGCCACGGCTGGCCACCGAGCCACTGCTCGAGGTGCTCGAGCACCGGCCAATCGTTTTCGTTCAAGGTGCTGCGCGCACCGTCCATGGCCTGCTGGAAGATTTTGTCGTCGGCGGCGCTGCGGCCACGGGCACTGATATAGGTGCGGTACACCGGGAAATGCACGATCAGTTCCTGCAAGGCCCGGCGAATGGCGCCCAGGGTCAGGTCACGGGTCATCACGTCGTCGCGGGCCACTTGCAGCAGCGCCTGGGCCACGCTTTCGAAGTCGCCGCCCAGCGAGCCATTGAGGATCTGCTGGCGCGCCAGCCGGGCTTCCTCGATAAACGCCGAAGGCCGCTCGCTGTGACGCGTCCACAGCTCGGCCAGCGGTGCAAAGCCTTGCGGGTCGTGTTGCAGCAGCGACAGTTGGTTCATGAATTCGTAGCCGGTGGTGCCGTCCACTTGCCAGTCTTCGCGCAGGGTTTCGCCGTCGCCGAGGATCTTCTCGACAAAGATCGGCAAGTGCCGGTCCGGCGCCAGCGAGTCGACGCGGCGACGCAGTTTGCGGCAGTAGCCGCGCGGGTCGGCCAGGCCGTCGATGTGGTCGATGCGCAGGCCATCCACCAGCCCTTCGCTGATCAGCTCGAAAATCTTGCCATGGGTGGCTTCGAACACCGCTGTGCGCTCCACCCGCAGGCCGCCCAGCTCGTTGACGTCGAAGAAGCGACGCCAGTTGATATCGTCCGCCGCCGTGCGCCAGCTGGCCAGGCGATAAGCCTGCTGTTCGAGCAACTGGTGCAGGCGCTTGAAGCCCTCCGGTTGACGGCTGTCGAACGCGGCCAGGCGCTGCTCGATGGCCGGCAGCACCTCGGTGGCCCGCTCGGCCAGGGCCTGCTTGAGCCAGGCGGCTTCGGCGTAGGCGTCGTCCTGATGGGCGAGGGCGCGGAAACGCTCGGCGAGCGGTTTGAGTGGCTCGTCATTGCCCAGGATCATCGCGTAGTCGCGCGGGCAGATCGGGAAGCGGTGCTCGTAATGCTCGACGTGGAACGCACCGTGCTCGGCGTCAAACAGCAACTTCAGGGTGCCGGTCTGCAGGGCTTCGCCGTAGTCGCTGCCCAGAAACGGCATCAGCAGCTGGCCCTTGAGCAGCGGGTCCGGCGAGTGCCACTGGATGTCGAAAAATTCGCTGTAGGGGCTCAGGCGGCCCCATTCCAGCAGGTCCAGCCACCAGGGGTTATCGGCACCGCCAACGGCCATATGGTTGGAGACGATATCGAGGATCAGCCCCATGTCGTGCTCGCGCAGCGCCGCGACCAGCCGGCGCAGGGCCGCTTCGCCACCCAGTTCCGGGTTGACACTGGTGGGGTCGACCACATCGTAGCCGTGCATGGAACCGGCGCGCGCGCTCAGCAGTGGCGAGGCGTACAGGTGGCTGATGCCCAGCCGGGCGAAATACGGCACCAGCGGCACCGCGTCATCGAGGGTAAAACCTTTGTGAAATTGCAGGCGCTGGGTCGCGCGCAGGGGCAGTGCTTTCATCGGTCACGCTCATAGGCTTGGTTGCGCGCGACGGCCAGCAGCTCGAGGCGACGCGCGGCGCCGGCGTTGTCGAGCAGGCTCGCGGCCTCGCCCGGCAGGCGCCGGCGCCAATTGGGATGGGTATCGGTGGTGCCGGGCAGGTTGGGTTGTTCTTCGAGGCCCAGCGCATCTTCCAGGGGCAGCAACACCAATGGCGCTCGGGTGTGCCCCAGGTAGCGCACGCTGGCGTCGATCATGTGGTCGGTTTCGTTGCGGATCTCGTCGACGAAGTTCTGCGGGTCCTGGCTCAAGGCCTGGCGCAGCGCCTGGCGTTCACGCAGGCGATGCTCGCTCCATTGCTCCACGGTGGGCGCGTCGATCAGGCCGAGCTGGACGTTCCAGTCGATATCGCGGCTGTGCCACCAACCGTTGAGGGTCGGCAGGTCGTGGGTGCTGGTGGTCGCCAGGGCGTTGTCCGGCCAGTCGAGAATCGGCGTGAACTGACCTTCATGGTTCTGTTCGAACAACAGCACGCGCATGCCAAGGATGGAGCGACTGCTGAGTTTTTCCCGCAGACCGTCGGGCACGGTGCCGAGGTCTTCGCCCAGCACGATGGCCTGGTGGCGGTGCGACTCCAGCGCCAGCAGGCGCAGCATGTCGTCCACCGGGAAATACAGGTAAGCGCCCTCGCGCGGCGAGGCGTCCATGGGGATCACCCACAGGCGTTGCAGGCCCATCACGTGGTCGATGCGCAGGCCGCCGGCATGGGCGAAGTTGGCGCGCAGCATCTCGATGAAGGCGCGAAAGCCATTGCGCTTGAGGCCTTCGGGGGAGAACGCGGAGATACCCCAGCCCTGGCCGGCACGGTTGAGAATATCCGGCGGCGCGCCCACGGTGAGGTCGGCGAGCAGCTCATCCTGGCGGCTCCAGGCCTGGCTGCCGCCGCCGTCGGCGCCCACGGCCAGGTCGGCGATCAGGCCGACGCCCATGCCGCTGCCGCGTGCAGCCTGTTGCGCACGTGCCAGGCAGCGCGCGATCAGCCACTGGCTGAAGGCGTAGAAGCCGATTTCGTCACGGTTGTCCTCGGCAAATTGCGCCAGTGCCGGGCTCTGCGGCGTGCGCCAATCCTCGGGCCAGTGGCGCCAGTCGAGGTCTTCCCCGGCAGCGGCGCGCATCGCTTGTACGGCTTCGAAGCGGCAGTGGTTTTCCAGGGCTTCGCCACCGGCCTGGCGAAAGCTCAGGAAGTCGGCGTGCTGCGGGTGATGGCCGTGGCGAAAGTCTTCATACAGGGCGCGCAGCAGGCGTTGTTTGGCCTTGGCGGCGGCCGGCCAGTCAATCAGGGTTTCCTGTTCGAGGCGGTGCAGTTCTTCGTCCAGGCCCAGGGCCTCAATGGCGTCACGCACTTCACGTTCGCCGAGGATGCTGGCGGGCGAGGCGTAAAGGCTGTTGAGAAACAAGCGGCTGGACGGCGAGTAGGGGCTGTAGCTGCCGGTGTTGGCGCTGAACATCGCGTGCATCGGGCTGATCGCCAACGCATCGGCGCCGCGTTCGGCAGCGGCGCGCACGAGGTTTTCCAGGGCCAGGGTGTCGCCGAAACCGCCATCGCCGAGGCGCCGCAGCGAATACAGCTGGGCACTGAGGCCCCAGGCGCGGGCAGGGTGGGAGTCGACTGCTTCGGCCACGCTGTAGCAATGGCGGGGCGCCACGGCGAGGGTGAACTGCTGGTCGGCGATATGCACCTGGTGATACCCCAGGGCGACTACTCCCGGCAGCACCGCGCTGCCGTCCAGGCGCAGTTCCAGACTCTCACCCTGTTCCAGGTTCACGCGGCAGGGCGTGTCAGGCGTAAAGAAACGCGCCAGGTCAAGGCCGTCGCCGCTTTCGACGGTGAGCAGAGGGGGCAGGTG
Organism: Pseudomonas trivialis; assembly: GCF_001439805.1. Lineage (GTDB taxonomy): Bacteria > Pseudomonadota > Gammaproteobacteria > Pseudomonadales > Pseudomonadaceae > Aquipseudomonas > Aquipseudomonas trivialis. The sequence continues at coordinate 46,892 of NZ_JYLK01000017.1, forward strand.
TTTATCGTTTTGCGCCTGTTCCAGTTCATGCAGGCTGGCGTCGATCTCGGCATCGTTGCCGGCCGGGTGACCGAGGCCTTTCAACACGGCACGCAGGGCATCGGCGCTCACGCGTTGCGGGCGGCCATTTGCGTCGATCCACTCGACGGCCAGGCCCGCGCGGCTGGCGAGGATTTCCAGGTTCGCTTCGCTCAAGGGTGCTCTCCAACAGGGGATAAGGTGACGCGCGCGCTGCAGGGCGGCAGTTGCGCATCCTGGCTGGCCGGCGTTTGAAAAATAACCGGGCCTGACGTCGCGCAGTCCCGCGCCGTGGTGCCCAGGTTCAGGTCGATCTGCAAGGTGCTGCCATCGCCCAGACGCCAGCGCGCACTGACGGCGGCGTCGCCCAGCACCTGCGCGCCCAGGGCAACGGCGCCGGGCAGGTGCGGCACGATGTGCCGGTGGCGCAGGCTCAGCAGGTGGCGATACAGCTCGGCCTGTTCGTTGTCGGCAAAGCTGGGGGTCGACTGCGTGAAGGTCGCCAGCGCATTTGGGTCGGGAATGCGTGCGCGCCGCTCGGGGTCGTGGAAGGCGGCGAAGTCGGCAAATTCGTTGCGCCGGCCTTCGCGCACGGCTTCGGCCAGGTCGCCATGGTGGTCGGTAAAGAACAGGAATGGTTCGCTGGCGTTGACTTCGTCGCCCATGAACATCAGCGGAATCATCGGCGACAACAGCAGCAGCGCTGTGGCCGCTTCGAGCGCCTGGGGCGAGCAGAGCTGGTGCAGGCGCTCGCCCAGGGCGCGATTGCCGATCTGATCGTGGTTCTGCAAGAACGCGACGAAGGCGGTGGGTGGCAGATGCGCGCTGGGCTCGCCACGGGCATGGCCGTGGCGCGTGGTGTGCCCTTGATAGATAAAGCCTTCGCCCAGACAACGCGCGAGTTTGGCGGTCGGGTCCTGGGCAAAGTCGCTGTAGTAGGCGTCGGTTTCACCGGTGAGCAACACGTGCAGCACATTGTGGAAATCGTCATTCCACTGCGCATCGAAATCCTGTTGCAGCAGGCTGGCCTGGTTCAGCTCGTTTTCCAGCATGAGCCACACGTGACGCCCGGTATCCACCTGCTGACGCACGCGATGTGCCAGTTCCTGCAGGAAGCCGGGGTTGTCGATGGCGTGCACCGCATCCAGGCGCAAGCCGTCGAAACGGTACTCCAGCAGCCACATCAGCGCGTTATCGAGGAAGAAGTCCCGCACTTCGCGGCGATTGAAGTCGATGCCCGCGCCCCATGGGGTGTGCACCTCCTCCTGGAAGAAGCCTGCCGCGTATTGCCCGAGGTAGTTGCCGTCCGGCCCGAAGTGGTTGTAAACCACATCGAGGATCACCGCCAGGCCGTGTTCGTGGGCGCTGTCGATCAAGTGCTTGAGCTGCTCGGGGGAGCCGTAGGAGGATTGCGGCGCGTACGGCAGAACCCCGTCGTAGCCCCAATTGCGCTCGCCGGGAAATTGCGCCAAAGGCATCAGTTCGATGGCGGTGACCCCCAGCGCGGCAAGGCGCGGCAGGTGCTGCTCAACCGCAGCGTAGCCGCCCAGCGCGCCCACGTGCAGTTCGTAGATCACCGCCTCGTGCCAGGGGCGGCCCTGCCACTGGCTGTGTCGCCACTCATAGGCGAGCGGGTCGACCACCAGGCTCCAACCGTGGACATCGTCGGCCTGCGCCCTTGCAGCGGGGTCGGGGACGTCCATCTCCCCATCGATGTTGAAGCGATAGCGTGTGCCCGCAGGGCACGCCACTTCTGTCTCGAACCAGCCATTTGCCTGAGGCAGCATGGCGATGGATTTACCGTGTTCCAATTCAACGCTGACATAAAACGCGTCTGGCGCCCACAGGGCAAAACGCGTGTGTTGCGCGTCCAGCATGATTGCGCCGTGGGGCCAGGTTTCCAGAGTCCGTAACGGCATCTACAAAAACCTCCCTTTGATTATTTAGCGGATTTCCCCAGTGCTTTAGCCACCAGTTGCTCATAGAGTTCGGCGTAGGGTTCCACCGCCTGGCTCCAGTTGAATGGCCGTGTCATGGCCCGGCAACGCATGGCGTTGAGCAGGTCAGGGAAGGCAAACACCTTGAACGCGCGGCTCAGGGCTTCCTTGTAGCTGTCGACTGTCGATTCATTGAACAGAAAGCCGGTCACGCCGTTTTCGATGGTGTCGGCCAGGCCGCCGGTATTGCGCGCGACCGGCAGCGAGCCGAAACGCTGGGCGTACATCTGGCTCAGGCCGCAGGGCTCGTAGCGCGACGGCATCAGCAGAAAATCGCTGCCGGCGAACATGCGGCGCGCGTCGGTTTCATTGAAGCCGATGCGCACGCCGATCTGGCCCGGGAAGCGCAGCGCCAGTTCACGCATGGCGTTTTCTTCTTCCGGCTCGCCGCGACCGATGATCGCAATCTGGCCACCTTGCTCGACGATAAAGCTGGCGACGGCCTCGGTGAGGTCCAGGCCTTTCTGGAACACCAGACGCGATACCACCGCGAACAGCGGTCCGTTGGATTCGCTCAGGCCAAACAGGTCGCGCACTTGCCGGGCGTTGACCGCCTTGCCTTCCCAGTCGCCGATATTGAAGTTGTGGGTCAGGTGCGGGTCGGTGGAGGTTTCCCAGCTGTCTTCAATCCCGTTGGGAATGCCACTGAGCAAGCCTTGCTGGGTCTTGCTGGCCAAAAAGCCATCAAGGCCGCAGCCGAATTCCGGGGTGGTGATTTCTTCGGCGTACGTGGCGCTCACGGTGGTGATATGGCTGGAATACGCCATGCCGGCCTTGAGGAACGACATCTTGCCGTAGAACTCCATGCCTTCCTGTTGCAGGGCGTGGGGCGGAATGCCCAGCTCCGGCGTCGAGGCCAGGCTGACGACGCCTTGATAGGCCAGGTTATGGATGGTGAACAGGGTTGGGGTGCGGGACCCGCGCCAGTGCATATAGGCCGGCGCCAGGCCGGCGGGCCAGTCATGGGCGTGCACCAGGTCCGGGCACCAGTGAATCTGCGCGAGGTTGGCGGCCATGTCGGCGGCGGCCAGCCCCAGACGGGCGAAGCGAATATGGTTGTCCGGCCAGTCGCGACCGTTGTTGGCGCCGTAGGGAGTGCCTTCACGCTCGTACAGTTCAGGGCAGATCAGCACGTAGATCACCAGCCCGTCCTTGAGGTCCATGCGCCCGATCTTGCACGGCGGCAGCGCAGCATGGCCACCCAGCTCGCCAACGATGTGGATAGGGTTGTCGCTTTCCATCACCTGCGGGTAACCGGGGATCAACACGCGCACATCATGCAGATGGGCCATGGCGCGGGGCAGGGCGGCGGAGACGTCGCCCAGGCCGCCGGTTTTCACCAGGTCGGCGAACTCGGAGGTCACGAACAAGACTTTCTTGCGATTTGGATTCTGACTCACGATCGGCCGCACAGTATTGGGCAGGTCGGCCAACGAAGTGGCTCCTCCTACCGTCTGACTAAAACGCTCTCCCTGAGTTACAACTGCGGCACTGATCATAATGCACTCCCCTTGATGTTGGTCGGCTAGTGGCCCGCTGCCACTGGCTCGAATTGGCCGCTTCCTGCGGCCAGGCGCACAAGCGCTATACAAACTGGCAAGGCGTATGCCAGTTGCACGGTTATCTTTAAAAGATTGGATGGACGGCATCTGGCGGGAACCGCTGAACACGCCCTACCTGGAACTTGACCTACGGCAGAGTTTGAAAGTTTCGATTTTTTGCGGGGTTTTTATTCGGAAACGGACCCATCGGTCATGAGTCTAGGACAGAACTCAGACACTGTAGGGACTTTAGGAAGAATTTGTAGGACAAAAAACTTGTAACAGGATATCCGGCGGTTATAAGCCGACGGTCGGTAGGGCTGATGCAGTGCAGGGTGGCCATTGTGGCCTGCTCATTCCGAATCAAGCCATGGCTGCCCTGCAATGGTGCGGCGGACGGTTATGCCAGCACGCGAACGGGCGCCCCTTCAGCCCAGGCCAGGATGTTTTCGATCATCTGCTGGTAGAACTGCCGGTAATTCTGCTCGCTGACATACCCAACATGGGGCGTCGCCAGTACATTGGGCAAGCGCCGGAAGGGGTGATCGACCGGCAAAGGCTCCTCGCCATACACATCCAGCGCCGCCCCGGCCAGTCGCCCGGCGCTCAGGGCCTCGACCAGTGCCTGCTCATCCACAATCGGCCCGCGGGCGGTGTTCACCAACCTGGCCGTCGGTTTCATCCAGCCCAGCGCCTCGGCGTCCACCAGCCCACGACTGCGGGCGCTCAGTACCAGATGCACGCTGAGGATGTCGGCCTGCTCGAACAGCTCGCGCTTGCTCACCCAGGTCACCCCGGCTTCGGCAGCGCGCTCGGGCGTGAGGTTTTCGCTCCAGGCAATCACGCGCATGCCGAACACCTGGGCAAACCTGGCAACTTTCTGGCCAATGCTGCCCAGGCCGAGAATGCCCAGCGTCTTGCCGTGCAGGTCACCGCCCAGGCCGACCTGCCAGTGACCGGCCCGCAGCGAAGCAGCTTCAGCGAGCAGGTTGCGGGTTGAGGCCATGATCAGCGCCCAGGTCAGCTCCGGCGCCGCATGTTTATAGCTGTCGGTGCCGCACACCTGGATGCCCAGGGCCTTGGCGGCGGAAATGTCGATGGCGGCATTGCGCATGCCGCCGGTCACCAGCAGTTTGAGGTGGGGCAGGCCTTGCAGCAGCGCCTGGTCGAAGGTGGTGCGTTCGCGCATTACGCAAATCACCTCGAAGGCCTTCAACCGCTCGATCATCACCGCCGTGTCCGCCGGGTAGTCGTGCAGGAAGTGCACCTGCCCGACCTGCGCCAGCGCCGACCAATCCACCACACCACTGGCCACGTCCTGCCAATCATCAATGACTGCGATCTGTACCGACATTCACGAGTGCCTCGAAAAAAGTTGGATTAAAGGCTGTTCAACCCCTGCAACAGCGCCTGGTGAAACCGGGCCGGTTCTTCCATCTGCGGCGCATGGCCCAGGCCCGGGAATTCCACCAGCGTGGCCTTGGGAATCAGTTTGGCGACCTGTTTGCCCAGCACGGCGTAATCGCCCAGCTTCGCCTTGACCTCGGGCGGGGCCACGTCCTTGCCGATGGCGGTGTTGTCGGCCGTGCCAATCAGCAACAGGGTGGGCACCTTCAGGTTCTTGAATTCGTAATACACCGGCTGGGTGAGGATCATGTCGTAAATCAATGCCGAGTTCCATGCCACCTGCTTGTGCCCCGGGCCGTCGCTCAAGCCTGCGTACATGTCCACCCAACGCTCGTACTCCGGCTTCCAGCGCCCGACGTAATAGGTGTTGAGCTGGTACTTGCGAATCCCCTCGGCACTGACGTTCAGCTCACGCGCGTACCATTGGTCAACGCTGATAGAGGGCACGCCCAGGGCTTTCCAGTCTTCCAGGCCAATCGGGTTGACCATCGCCAGTTGTTCGGTCTGTGTCGGGTACATCAGTGCATAGCGGGTGGCGAGCATGCCGCCGGTGGAGTGGCCGAGGAGGGTGGCGTTTTTTACGCCCAGCTTTTCCAACAGTTGGTGGGTATTGGTGGCCAATTGTTGAAAGCTGTATTGATAGCGTTCGGGCTTGCTGGAGGTGCAAAAGCCGATCTGGTCCGGCGCGATGACCCGATAGCCGGCGTCGCTCAGGGCCTTGATCGAGCCTTCCCAAGTGGCGCCGCAGAAATTCTTGCCGTGCATCAGCACCACGCTGCGGCCATTGGGCGTGCCGTTGGCGGGCACGTCCATATAGCCCATCTGCAGGGACTGGCCCTGGGATTGGAACTCGAAGTGCTTGAGCGGATAGGGGTATTGGAAACCTTGCAGTTCAGGCCCGTAGGTAGCGGCGAAGGCAGAGGCGGTACTGGTGGCGAGCAGTCCCGTGATGAAAACGTCGCGGATCAGAGGCATAAGCAATACTCCAGAGAAAGTGTCCGGATGCTGTTTATAGCCGATTAAGCAGGAATTAATACCCAGTGCAGCGTCACGGCGACGAGTACGCCATACCGCAGGCTTTTGGCGAGGGTGACCAGCAGCAGGAATCGCCATAGCGGTTCACGCATCACGCCGGCGACGAGGGTCAGCGGGTCGCCGATGATCGGCACCCAACTGAGCAGCAGCGTCCAGTGCCCCCAGCGCCGGTAATTGTTACGTGCTTTTTCCAACTGCCTGGCGCTGACCGGAAACCAGCGCCGCTCCTTGAAATGGTCCACCCAGCGGCCAAGCAGCCAATTGACCACCGAGCCCAGCACATTGCCCAGGGTGGCGACGCTGAGCAGCCATCCCCACGGGTAATCGCCACTGAGCAACAGCCCGACCAGCACGGCTTCCGATTGCAGCGGCAACAGGGTGGCGGCGCCAAAGGCCGCCAGGAACAGGCCGAGGTAACCGATCAAGGGCAAGGATTCATCGTGAGTTTCACTGTGGAGAGGTCAGGCATTCTCCAGCCGTTGCTTGAGCCGGTCCAGCGCAACCGCCGACAGCTCGACCATGCGCGCATGCAGGGTGGCCAGTTGCAGCTCGGTTTCGTAAATGAGTACACGCTTGAACAGCGTGCCGTCGCGATAGGGTTGCAGAAAGTAGTGGATGGAGCCGTCGACCGCCACCGAGGTGAATGCGGCCTTGAACTCACCAGGGGGCTGGGCGATTTGCACGCGGTAGCTCAGGGGCACGCGCACGCCGAGCAGGTCGATCATTTCGCCAAAGCGTGCGCCGGCGGCAAGGGAGCCACGGGTGCCGGTATCAGCGCTGAGAGAGGTAGGGTGCCATTCGTGCCAGCGATCCGGTTGGGTCACATAGTCGTAGACGGCGTCGATAGGGGCCTGGAGAAAGCGTTCCTGACTGATCCGCTCCAGACGGACCGAGCAATCGGCAGTGCGCATGGCACACCTCCTGTGGGGCAAAATCCTTGAACTGTCAGAATAGTCCCACTCCCGCGCCGTGCACGGGAGTGTTTCATGAATTTATCACTGCACCTTGAAACGCCCCATCAGGCTGATCACCCGGCCATTGGCCTCCAGCAGGCTCTGGGTATTGGTTTCGGTGGCGTGGCCACTTTCCACCAGCTCTTCGACCATCTGTCGGATCTGCACCATGCTGCGGTTGATCTCCTCGGTCACCGCGCTCTGCTGCTCGGCGGCCGTGGCGATCTGGGTGCTGAGGTTGTTGATATGCGCCACCGAACCGGCCATCTCGTCCAGCCCGGTATTCACCCGCGCCGTGGCATCCGCCGCCGACTGGCAGCTGGCCTGGGTGTTCTCCATGGCCGCCACTGACGAGCTCACGCCGCTGGTCAAGCGCGCGAGCATTTCATTGATCTGCGAGGTGCTGGCCTGGGTCCGTGCGGCCAGCGCCCGGACTTCGTCGGCCACCACCGCAAAGCCACGACCCTGCTCGCCCGCGCGCGCCGCTTCAATGGCCGCGTTGAGCGCGAGCAGGTTGGTCTGGCCGGCGATGGCGCCGATCACACCGAGGGTTTCGGTGATGCGCGCCGCGTCCTGGCGCATGTTTTCCACGCTGTGGGTGGCGCTGGACACTTCACCGATCAAGGCGCTGACGCTGGTGGACGCTTCGCCCACCACCACGCGGGAACGGTCGGCGTGCTCGTTGGCGCGCTGGGTGAAGGCCGCAGTTTCGGCGGCGTTTTGCGCGACGGTGTCGGCGGTGGAACTCATTTCGGTGATGGCGGTGACCGTCTGATCGGTCTCGCTGGCATGGCGCACCAGAATCTGGTTGGTGTGGGCCGAGGTCCGCTGCAATTGCTCAAGGCCCGACGACATGGCGCCAGTGGCCTGGGTCACTTCGCCGATCATGTTTTGCAGGTAGACGATAAAGCGGTTCACCGAGTGGCCAATGGCGCCCATTTCGTCTTCGGCGCGGATGGTGATGCGCCGCGTGAGGTCGGCATCGCCAGCGGACAGCGCGTCGATGTTGGACGTCAGCGACTTCATGCGCTGCACCAGTTGGCGGATCGCGTAGGCGGCCAGCAGCACCAGCAGCAACACCATGGGGATTTGCAGCAGGGCCAGGCTGCCGAGCACGTCATCGCGTTGCGCGGTGATCAGCGAGGTGGGCAGGGCGGTCGCGAGAAACCACGGTGTGCCCTCGATCGGGCGCATATAGAAAGTGCTGGCCACACCGCCATTGTCGAACTCGCTGCGCTGCAGGCCTTGCTCTCGTTGGGTCAGCGCCTTGCTGACCTGGGCGGCGAACGCCGAGGTGCCGGTCAGTTCGCTGATGTTCTTCAACACCACCGGGCTGCTGAAACGGGTGCTGTTGCTGATGATCTTGCCGTCGGCTTCGACGATCAGCATCTGCCCGCCGATGTCTTTTTCCTTGGCGGCCACCAGGTCGTTGAAGAACCCGAGGGTCACGTCGATGGTGGCCACGCCGTACGCGGCACCGTTACGCTGGATCGCCATGGCGCAGTTGGTGCGCGGCTCCTGGCTGGCGTCGTCCTTGTAGGCAGCGGCCCAGGCACATTGGCCCGGCGGGGAGGCGAGGCCGCCCTTGTACCAGCTCTGATCGTAATAATTGGGCGCAGGGTCGCTGTTCCAGAAGGTATTGACCGCCAGTTTTCCCGACGCATCGCGGTGCCAGAACGTGCTGAATTTGTTGCGCCCGGGCATGCGCTGGTTGGGCAACGGCCAGATGCCGCCGCCAAACACCTTCAACTCGCCGTACTGGTCCACCAGGCCTGGCAACACCTTGTCGATGGCATCGCTGTCGAGCAGGGGAATCGTCTGGGTGATGCTGCGTTGCTGGGCCTGGACCTTGTTCAGTTCGCCCTGGATACGTTCGGCCACTTGCGCGACGCGGTTGAGCACCACCTGTTCCTCGGTATGGCGCAACGTGGGCGCGACCAACTGGCCGATACCGACCACCGTCAGCACGATCAACACCAGAACAAACAGCAACAGAAACAGGGTATAGCGGGCTTGGATGGAGCGCAGTGAGGGCATGGGGTCGTCCTTACGAAGCGTTTATTGTCGACGCGGCTTTTTTGGAGCTTCGTAGGGCTATCGGCTTGAGCTGTAGGAGCTTTAGGTACGATGGTGCAAGAAAATTCGTACGCACCTGGTAGCCATCAGCGTGTCAGTCAGACAAGCCAAAGTTTTTCATCGCCTGTAATATCAGGCCCCGGTGGCACATTCTTAACGCTTCAGGAACCCGTCATGACCCAAAAGCAACGCTTGAAATACTCGATTCTGATTTCCCTGGTGGTACTGGGCTCGATGTTCGGCCTGTCCTACCTGCAGAACACGGGCGTGATCAGCGAAAAAACCTTTCAGTACATCGCCATTGCCATCGCGGTGGTTGTGGTGGTGATCAATGGCATCATGCGTCGCAAGGTCAAGCCCAACTTCTGAGTGGGGTCAGGCGCGGCCTTCAAGCACTTTGGCAGCCTCTTCGTGGAGGCTGTAGCTCTTGTCGGCATTGAGGGTGATCACGCCCTCGCTGCACAGGCGCTTGAGCACTTCGCGCACGCTGAGAAACGACAGCGGGATGCCCAGCTCCAGCAGGTGGCCGTGCACCCCGCGCACGCCCAGGGTGCGCTGGTTGTCGGCGGCGGTGAGCAGGGCATCGATGACCTTCAGCCGAATCAGGCTGGTACGCAGGCCAAAACATTTGAGCAAATGGCGAATACGCTGGTTGCCGTGTTGTTCGGCTGTTTTACCGAACGCCTCGGTGCCGCTGCCGAACTTGGCCTCGGCGGCCGATGAATGTCCATCCGTGGTCACTGGCGGGTTGTACATGCAAAAACTCCTTATCAGAGCCTGATCAGGAAAATGATGGCGCTCTTAGGTAATAAGACGAACGAGCGAGCAAAATCATGAAGTGGCGAATGTAGAAATTTTGTCGGTATCGGTTTTGTCACCAGGCAAACACACGCAATAAAGCGCTCTGGCGGCTAAATTGTGCACGGTCTTTTGCGTTCTTACGGTGGGGTGGTTACCCCCGGTGAGGGTGTTCAATTTGACTGTGGAGTCTGCGTGATTATTACCAACGGGTTGTCCAGGGTGTGCATGGCGGGGCTGTTGCTGGGGGTAAGCCTGGCCGCATCGGCGCGGGAGCAGGTGACACAGGCGTCGGCCGATATCCGCCGCACCACCTACGGCGTGCCGCACATTCGCGCCACCGACGAGCGCGGCCTGGGCTTCGGTATCGGTTACGCCTACGCCCAGGACAATCTGTGCCTGCTGGCTAACGAAGTGGTCACGGTCAATGGTCAGCGCGCAAGGTTCTTCGGTCCCGATCAAGCGACCCTGGAAGAGCGCAACAACCTCGCCAGCGATGTGTTCTTCACCTGGCTGAACACGCCGGAGACCGTCGCGGCGTTCTGGAAAGCCCAAAGCCCTGAGATCAAACAGCGTATCGACGGCTACGTGGCCGGCTATAACCGTTATCTGCAAGAGCAGGGCGCGCCGGCGCAATGCCAGGGCGCCTGGGTGCGCCCGCTGGTAGCCGACGACCTGGTGAAGTTGACCCGCAGGCTGCTGGTGGAAGGCGGCGTTGGTCAATTCGCCGAAGCGCTGGTGGGTGCGACGCCACCCCAGGCCACCGCATCCTTGCAGCCCGGCGCCAAGGCGTTTGCAACGGCAGCGGCCAATCAGCAGCGTTTCAGTCTGGACCGGGGCAGTAATGCCGTCGCCGTGGGCCGTGATCGCTCATTCAACGGCCGTGGCATGCTGCTGGCCAACCCGCACTTTCCGTGGGTGGGCGGCATGCGTTTCTATGAGATGCACCTGACCATCCCCGGCCAGTTGGACGTAATGGGCGCCGCACTGCCAGGCCTGCCGGTGGTGAATATCGGTTTCAACCAGCACGTGGCGTGGACGCACACGGTGGACACGTCCAAGCATTTCACCCTGTACCGGCTGACGCTCGACCCCAAGGACGCCACGCGCTACCTGCTGGACGGCAAATCCGTGGCCCTGAAGAAAACGTCGCTCACCGTGCAGGTCAAGCAGCCGGACGGCAGTCTCAAGGCGGTGAACCACACCGTTTACAGCTCGCCGTTCGGCCCGGTGGTGCGGTGGCCCGGCAAGCTGGATTGGGACGCCAGGTACGCCTTCAGCCTGCGCGACGCCAACCTGGATAACGACCGCGTGCTGCAACAGTGGTACGCCATGAACCGCGCCGACAGCCTCAAATCCCTGCAAACCTCGGTGCACACCCTGCAAGGCATTCCGTGGGTGAACACGGTCGCCGCCGATGACCAGGGCCAGAGCCTGTACATGAACCTGTCGGTGGTGCCCAACGTCAGCGCCGCCAAACTGGCGCAATGCAGCGACCCCCGCGCCGGCCTGCAAATGATCGTGCTCGACGGTGCCCACAGCGCCTGCGCCTGGGACATCGACCCGCGCGCGGCGCAGGCGGGCATTTTCCCGGCAAGCCAGTTGCCGCAGTTGCAGCGCACTGACTACGTGCAGCATTCCAATGATTCCGCGTGGATGGTCAACCCCAAGGCGCCATTGACCGGTTTCTCTCCGGTGATCAGTCAGGACTCCATCGGCCTCGGCCCACGTGCGCGCTTTGCCCTCCAGCGCCTGCACGCCCTGGAGAAACAACCGATCAGCGTCGCCGACCTGCAAGGCCTGGTGATGGACAACGAGGTGTACCTGGCCGGCCAGGTCATGCCCGACCTGCTCGCATTCTGCGCCAAACAGCTGGGCAGCGACGCCGACACACTGCAACCGCTGTGCAGCAGCCTCAAGGCCTGGGACCAACGCGCCAACCTCGACAGCGGCGTGGGCCTGGTGCACTTCATCAACCTCATGGAACACCTGCAGCAAACCCCCGACGCCTGGCGCGTTGCCTTCGACCCCGCCAACCCCCTCACCACCCCGCGCGGCCTCGCCATCGACCGAGCGCCCGTGGCCAACACCCTGCGCGAAGCCATGCTGGCCTCGACCGCAGCCGTCGGCAAACTCGGCGCGGCCCATTGGGGCGACGTCCAAGTCTCCGGCCACACCCCGATGCACGGCGGCCCGCAGGAACTCGGCATCTACAACGCCATGCAAACCGTACCCCGCGCCGACGGCAAGCGCGAAGTCGTCAGCGGCACCAGCTACCTGCAAATCGTCACCTTCGACGACAAAGGCCCGCAGGCGCTCGGCGTGCTCGCGTTCTCCGAATCGAGCAATCCCGACTCGAAATACTCAAAAGACCAGACCCAGGCATTCGCCGAGAAAAAGCTGCGCCCACTGCCGTTCACCGACGCCCAGATCCAGGCCGACCCGCAGTACCAGACCCAGCACATAAAGGAGTAGGGCAGGCGCGCAACCCCTTGATGCGATGCGAAATATTTTCCAAATCAAGGGGTTGCAGGCATGGGTAAATCGGTACATAATGGCGCCCATCGAACGCAATGAGGCGTTAAAAACCTCAATGTATTCAATAGGTTACAGTGAGTTATAGTTGTTCGAGTAGAGGCAGGCCCTTACAGCCCACTCAAGTTTTTATGCGGTGAATGTCGGTGGTAAAGGCATTGATCGTTTGAGGCCGAGTAGCAAAATGGTTATGCAGCGGATTGCAAATCCGCCTACGCCGGTTCGATTCCGACCTCGGCCTCCACTCTTAAAGCCCCGTAGATCAATGGTCTCCGGGGTTTTTTATTGCTTGTGTTTTGGGAAGTGTTCCGCAACCCTCCAAGAGAGTTTCCTCGAAGGAGCTGCTGGGCGGTGGGTCTGGGAGTGCACTCGCGTTGATCAAGCTTAGCTATTCCAAGCCCGAATCTTAGTAACTAACTCCATCACTTTTTCTCCTAGCTCCGGACGGAAAGCCAGATTCTCGTGGTTCAGATGATCGGCGTAGGCGAATGCCTTATTGTGTTTGTCGGTGTAAGCTTTAGCTTTTGAGATACGATTATTATTTAGGTAGTCCTGTATGGGCTCAAACTCCCCGATTTGCGGTAAGTTTTTTACGTTATGAACAATTTCGAATGCTTCCTTGGGGATGTAATTTTCAATTTCTTTGCATCGAGTTACCCAAACCAGTGCGCGTGTGTCGGCTACTTCGCTAATTAGTGTCGCTACTCGTGGTTTTAGAGAGCCTTTAGAGTGCTTTCGATCACTGTCGCATACAAAAGCAAAATTACGATTTATTTTAAAAGCTTTGATCGCCTCTTGTGTTTCATTATCAGGTAAGCTAGCGTCAATATTAGCAAGAACGCTTCCGCCGTAAAATACAAATTGATAGTGGCGCCCCTCGCTAAGTTCTCCTTTGCTCCATATGTCGATCCATTTTTTTATAAATACCCGGTCTGAGGGGCCCTCCACCCAGATTAAACCGTTTGCTTGCAAGAGATCGCTAGCTCGGACGCCAAGATCATCTAACACACCATGCCCAGTAGCTTCGCCAGAGTACGTGGTTCCTATAACTCCATCGTCTCCGCGCGAGACGTGTAATATTTGTGCATGTTCTGAATTACCGAATATATCTATTGCGACATTTGAGTGAGTTGTCAAAAAAATGTGGCAGTTGTTTTTAGTGGCAAAATTTTCTAGGTAAATAAATAAGTTTCTTTGTAGAGCCGGGTGGAGGTTGTTTTCAAGCTCTTCGAGAGAAAAAATATATTTGCTTATTGATTTTCCTTCGTAGTTTGGTCTAACTAATAAGTTTATTAATGAGAGTATGATGGTCTTCAGTCCACTGCCGGAAGCGGATAAAGCGATGGGGCCTTTGTTTTCTTCCCCGAGAAAGATTTCCCATTTATCGGTTTCTTGGTGGTACCGAGTTATTATTTCATTGAATGTGATGTCAGGTGAAAATATAGTGTTTAAAGCAGTGAGTAATTTTACTTGGATGTGGTTTCTTTCAAAGCCAACATGTTGAAGGTATTTATGAATAATTTGTGTGGCGCCCACGCCGCTGGTGGATAGTGCCATCTCATCGGTTATTACTTCGGGCGTGATGTCACGGTCTGCATCAAGCTTTATGTGCCTAAATGAACGTAATACGGGTGAGATTTTAAGTCTAGATAGGCGTCTTTTTTCTTCTTCATCCGCAAGAACGTCAATTTTCACAAAAGATAAAGTTTCGGATGAGATCTCTTTCCACGTCATGCGAGAATCCACAAATTTCGCTCCGTGATCTTCCCAATGATTCCCAGAGAGGTCACCGCCGGAAGAGTTTCGTGAGAATTGTGCATGGAGTTGCGACACAGCTAGGGATTCAGTGATTTCTACGCATGTATTAATGTTTGATGTGATCAGTTTTCCTTCGCATAAAAAGTCTAGAACGTGTAATAATGCTGATTTTCCGATGTTGTTACGTCCAACTATTACGTTTATAGGCTTTATAACCTCGAATCCTGCTCCTGTTTGCCCGAAACTTTTATAATTTCTTAGATGGAATGCGCTTTCAATCGTCACGTTGCCTCCCCTGGCTAGAGTGTCTTCTAGTAATAGATTTTCTTGGCAGAAAGTCTGCTGAATACGAACTGAAAAAGGAGGACCCAAGGAGGAGCCCTAACGTCTTGGATATTTGCAAATTTAGCTGCTTTTCGGCAATAGCTATTTAGTCGGATTAACGATCTCACCGACACGGCGGTATACTTTTCTAGTGATTTCTGCCGTCGAATGCCCGAGCAGTCTACTAGCGTGAGACAATTCTATCTCGCTGGCAGCTTTGGGACGGATATCTTTGAACTGGAACTGTCGGATCAGCACTGCCAGGTCAGAGTCACCGTCGGTGGCCTTGCTGTTGTCTTTTCGGAAGTTGGCGATGGTCTTGAAATCCGGCATCAAACGCCCGGTCAACCACATCAGCTCGACGTTGCGTTGAACTTCTCGTTCCAGCCGCCGGCTCGACTGAATGCGGTTGAGATAGCCGTAGATGTAGATCTTTAGCAGGATCGCGGGGTGGTAAGCCGGCCGTCCAGTATCGGCTGGAATGGCACCTTCAAAACCTAGATTGACCAAGTTGAGTTCGTCGACGAAAACGTCAACTACGCGTACCGGTTGGCATCGCTGACGTAGTCGTCGAGGCTTTCGGGAAGTAAGGTGCCTTGGCCTCGGTGTTCACCTTGGATAAAGCGCTTCATAGGCAATCCCCGCGATAAAATCCTCAGCAATCATAGCAAGGGATCACGGAGTCGTTTCTACATACGCCGGGGCAATCGCAGACACCAATGGATGCCTATAGATAGACGGTCTGGGGACAGCGACTCTGATTGCTCAGCCTCAGGCTCCGAGATACCCTTTCTCCTCCTGACAGATAGGCGCGGCCAACAAATCATGTCTACTTGCTATTCCATTCAAATCACGCCAGAAAGACCATTGCCGGCCTTCTATTGCATTGCTGAACATCTATGGGGAACCGGATGTGATGTTGACTCTGACGGTGACTGCGCAGGTTCAGATGATCGCCAATGGACGGAACTGACATTGTCGCTTCGCGGCACATCAGGAGAACGTATCGACATTGACCCGCTCTCGCTCATGCCTCTTACCCTCGTAATCCGTTCATCGCATGCCACCCTCTGCCAAAGAGCGGCCGACTACATCGTATCTGTTTCCGGAGGCACTATCGGCGCAGCTGTTAACGTCAAGACGGTATGAGTGCGCGGACACGAGGCTTATAGATTTCCGACAGGTGAAGAACCTAAAAGTGAGACCCCTTGGCGTTTTTACACACTCTAGGCCCAGAGCTGTCGGTCGCAAACGGCAGCGATCGGCCAGAAACGAACACCCGCGATGAGTCTAGGATACCTGGGGCGATTCATTGCCTACTAAAAGTCCGGGAAAAGATCGACCTCATGCCCCCTTGGTCTCCTACAGGTTAGGGGCAATACATGCTATGCATGTACGAGATCCAAAGCGGTTCACCATCCCCGAAGCTACCGTATGCATTTCGATAGTCCTACATGGAGACAAAGTATGGCTCTGGATTGGCAACTCATCACTGAAGAAACCTTGTCAAATCTCGACTTGGACAGCCTGCTTCAAGGTGTAACAGACTGCGAATGTCTCAGTTTTCAAAGTGAAATTTCTCGTTTGGAAAAGGAAGAAGCTCGGTGGAGTCCTGCTCAACTGGAAGGTTTACGCTTCATTGGTGCATCGCTATCGATGATGCTTCAGGCAACCCAGCCGTCTGAACCTTTTGGTCCAATGTTTGTGATGGGCGGTCGTCGGAGCGCTATTCCGACAGATTTCCCGAAAGACAAGCTTCGTGGGCTACAGGCCTGGGCACTCGCTCTCAAAGACCCAGAGCTTCGAGCAAGACTTTTGGATCTGATATGGGTTCAAGCTCGTTCATTTCCAGCTGCTCTGGGCGCGGTTGATGCATATCTTGAATCGGCATTAAGGCTTGAAAGTTCGACTGATTGGTCAAAATGCCTTGAGCGTTTAGAGCGATCTTTGCGCCTCTCTGCGGGGTTAGGCAAAGGCGGAGCCCCGCTGCGACTAAAGGCCCTAAACGAAATTGAAGCGATGCTGCACCGGCATCAAGGAAAGGATCCTCTTTATTTGACATTGCGCCTCACACGACTGCTTCTGGAGTTCAAACACGGTGACCCGAGGCAGTACGCCGAATATGCTCGTGCGGCAGCAGCAGCCGCAGATACAGAAAAAAACCACTGGCGCGCGAAAGACTATTATCAACTGGCAGCCGATTGCCTGCGCACCTCAGGTGATGTACACGGAGAAGGTGCTGCCCTTAGAAATTCGGCAGAATCATTGGTTAAAGAATCTGAACTGGCTCGAATCCAGGCCGGACGCGGAGCGATGGCCGCTGCATCAATTTTGTCAGACGCAGTAGAGTCCATGCGACAAGCTCCAGGTGGACGCGAACGCGCGGCAGAGCTGCATGATCAGTTGTTGAAACTGCAGAAAGATTCCTTGGATGATTTCAAGTCAATTTCGACCAGCATCGACCTAACCGAAATGGTCCTAAATTCAAGGGCGGCTGTACGTGATAAAAGCTTTCATGACGCTGTAATCACCTTGATTAGCATGGCGGCACCGCCATCTATCCCCAAACTGATCCAGGACGTCAAGGATCAAGCTCGTGTCTCGATTCTGGGTAGTATGATGTCCAGCGAGATCGTCAACTCTCGCGGTCGGGTAGTTGCCCGCGCTCCTGGACTTGATGGCGCTACTGAAGATACCAAGCACGATGGACTGCGTTGGAGGATGTATAGCACGGCGCGCCTAGGAAGAGGCCTTAACGTACAGGGAGCCTTCGAACCCGCTCGAACGGAGATTTTGGCTGCACACTTTCCGGACCGGCTCGACGTATTAGATTTGATTCAGCACAGTCCTTGGGTACCCCCAGGACATATCGAGAGCATACTTCGTGCATTAGTAGCTGGTTTCCACGGAGACATGCTCATAGCATCGTATCTTGTGATCCCACAACTCGAAGCGATCATTCGGCATGTCGTTGAGTCGATGGGCGGTGCTACTTCAATGCTAGAGCCTGGTGGAGTACAGCCGGAGAGGCCGCTAAGTGTTCTTCTCGAAACTCCTGAAGCACTCAAAATTTTTGGATCGGATGGAGTTTTTGAGTTGCAGGGTTTGCTCGTTGACCCTCTCGGAACGAATCTACGTAACGAAGTAGCACATGGACTGATTGATGATGAGGGTCTTTTTGGCACGGACGTACTATATGCGTGGTGGCTACTGTTGAAGTACTGCGCACTCACATCGAAGATTGTACAGCGAGGATCGACCGATTCTGCTAGTTCCGAAACGCTTGGGGAAAGCGCTAAATCATAATTCCTGCGGTATTGGAAGATCAGATACTGAATCCCTATCCGTGGGCCTATGTAAGAAAGGTTTGCTAAGACCAGTCGTAGGCGTACACAGCTGTAGGCGACGAGGCATAGGAAATCAATTCCGCAACTGAAATAGAATCGCCCGATTTCAAAGGGCTCCAGCCCAGTGTAAGTTTTGGCAATGCGGAATTGATCCTCTCGTAAATGACTGATAAATAAAAAAATATTTGTGGATTGCAAATCCGCCTACGCCGGTTCGGTTCCGACCTCGGCCTCCACTCTTGAAAACCCTGCAGATTAGCGTCTGCGGGGTTTTTTATTGGCTGGGATTTGGTCATCGCTTCGGCAATTTGTCTGACCGCTTTTGTAATCCTAAAAAACGGACTGAAAATCGCGTTTCTACGCGAAAGCATCATTGCCGATCCCGACTTGGCCCCACACCTCACGCTCTTCTCCGTGTTGACGGTCATATTGTTCATCAGCATCCCAAAGCGTGAGTCTGGTTCGGAAAGCAGTACTCGTTACGGTCGAACTCATGGTGGCCGGAATCGTCCGAGGCAGCCATTAGTGAAAAAAATTCAGTTGCAGATATAGAAAAAACATCAACCCCTCTAAACGTGAAGTTGAGTTGAGCGTGTCCGGAGGCGCCTATGAACTGGACTTCATCGCCAGGGCCGTACTCAAGCTGGATGGAAGATTCGCAGAAATAATCGACGCGGCCATAGGCTCGTTCAAGCGGGAATCCACTCACAGACATTTCTTTCCTTGCTGCTGCGCGTGAAGCGCCAAGTCGTGCGGGGCCGATTGAGTATTGGTGCAATTCAGAGGGTCATTTCTTCATCAAGAGCCGTAGTCGCTGCCATTCATTCCAGCAGTCCTCGGCAACTAAGTCCCGGAAACCACGTTCGTTCTCCATATCCAGGGCGACGTCGAATGGAACTGCAACACACGTCGCTTGATCACGGATTTTGAGCACCTCGGACTCTGTAAGTTGGGAGCCTTTTTTCGTTTCGGCGCTTTGCAAAGCGACCGAAAGCGCCGGAATGAATACGAGGCAAAGCTGATCCGTCATCTGTTGCTTGCCTCAATTGTGCGAGAAGGCCGAAAGATTACGCTGGTTGCTTGATCACGGTTATTGACCAAGAGCATCCATCGCCTGATGTCAGCTTTGGGTCGCCTCCTGCCTGCCATGAAAGGCTGCGACCAATACGACCGAGGGTCTATCATGCACTACCAACGAGAATTACTAAAAGGCACTCTCATTAGCTATATTGCGGTATCAGATTGAGAGTTTAGAAGGAAAAATTTTGGAAATATCCAAGGTAAAGGCCGAACTGGAGGCGGTGCTTCAGGATTTCGGGGCTCGTCCCTATGGTTTTTTTTCCATTCTGGACGATTCAGACAACCCGAACCTCAATCTGCGCAAGCAGAACATTGGCTGGGACTTCATAAAATTCGAGCGCTGGCACAGCCTTGATCTGTCCAGCTACATACTATGGAGCATTTCTGACAACGGAGATCTGCTTTGGTGGAATGGTGAGCAGACAATCGCG
The DNA here is from genome assembly GCF_001439805.1 of Pseudomonas trivialis. GTDB lineage: Bacteria > Pseudomonadota > Gammaproteobacteria > Pseudomonadales > Pseudomonadaceae > Aquipseudomonas > Aquipseudomonas trivialis. Next base: position 66,192 of record NZ_JYLK01000017.1, read on the forward strand.
ATGAGTCCGAGGGACGGTACTTACCTGTCCGAGCCTGTCAGCCCGCGTGGGTTCATTCGTCTTGTGGGGCTGAACAAGGTCGGAAGATTGTTCCCGGACTTTTGAATGGTCACATGCTGGCCGACTTCTGCTGGTGCCGAAACGCTGCGCTGGGTCGATTTCGGCCTGTCGTGAGTGTCAGAAATCGACCAGAATAGGTCTAACGTATCGCTGTTTAGTTTACATTCGAAAACCCGAGACTGAATTTTTCAGCCGAACACCTAGCAAACCTCGTGATTGTCTTGGTCAGCACAGTAGCTGTAACTTCGATCTTCAGTCAGCGAGGATATATTTTTGAACGACTCTGAACATCTGAAAGGACTGTGCGCCCGTTTCAACTCTGGAGAGCCTCTGAGGTTTACGTTTTTCTGGGGGCATCAGCGCAGCAAAACTGTCGTCACGGCTTCGTGCTTCAGCCAATGGTTCGAGGCCGGGTTCATTGTCGAGGGGCGACATTACCCGACGGCCGAACACTTCATGATGGCCGAGAAAGCGGCCTTGTTCGACGATCAGGAAAATCGTGCGCAGGTGCTCCACGCTCCTACTCCTAATGCTGCCAAAGCACTTGGCCGCAACGTGCGCGGATTTAATGATAAGGTTTGGCTGCAACACCGATACGACATTGTTGTTCGAGCGAACCAGGCCAAGTTCTCTCAGAATCCGCAGTTAAACGAATATCTTCTACAAACCGGTTCGCGCGTTATTGTCGAAGCCAGCCCGGTTGATAACATCTGGGGTATAGGACTTGCACAGGACAATGCAGATGCGAACAATCCAAATCTATGGAAAGGTTTGAATCTGTTGGGATTTGCGCTGATGCAGGTGCGGGACGGGACTAGTATCCCAACCCCAAGGTAGTGACCTGACCTTACTCGCGAAAAACGCAGAAGCCTTGGCGAACGCCAGGGTTTCTTGCACGCGGCCTTATTAAAACGCGCGTCAATGCTGATTCAGCAATACGGCGTGTAGATAGGATGCTGTACGGCATTAAGTGACAGGCATGTCCGATAATTGATAGCTAGGGAACACTGAGTATGCGTCGCTTAATAGCCAACGGGTTTGTGCTTGTCATTGCGACACTCTGTTTCGGCTGCACATCTTATTCGTCCCAGCCGACAATCAACGAACCCGTTGAACCCGCAACACAAGAAATCATCTCCAGCTTCAGTTACGCAATACACTCCCCATGGAAAGACAGTCGCTTCGGGAAGGACGCATATGCAGCGACACTCAAAATTATTCCCGATGCACAGGATACGGGCTCCAGCCTTGCCGCCCTGACCCTGCTGCCATTAGAGATAAAGATCTCGGAGTTCTCATCTGGCGGCGCTTGCGGACAAGATTACTTGACGGGCCTGAGCCTGGGTTTGATCCCCAGTTGGTGTACGCGAACAAACCTTTTCAAGTTTGATTTTATATTGAATAAGGATCAGCACTTTTGCAGGCAGAAAACCTATTCGATAAACTCCATGTCGTTTTCACATCTCACGATGATTCCGTTTGCACTATTCAACACTGACAATCAGCCATTGACGCTCTATCAGGCGGCGCTCAAGGATTTTCTTCGGATAGGTCAATGTGCGACGCGTTGAGAGGCATGTTAACAGGCTTTGTTTTGCGGCTACGAGGGGCTCATTCCAGGCGTTGGGACGTTCGAAATTTATCTCAAATGAACGGCCGCTCTGCGCCGATTGTGTTGAAAAAGTCGGCTTGCCCAAAACGCTCGAATACTGATGGGTGACCTTCCGAATCGAAGCGGGCGGCCGTTAAGTGACTGAGCAGGAAACGGATAGTGCACTCAGCAGCTGTTGCGTTTCCATGCGTTTTCCCCCGACAGGAGACGCACATGACGTTTCGTATAAAAGGCCTTTCCCCCGAACCCTTTAAGACATTGCCCGACCTGCCGGAGCACAACTTGGCCACACTGGGTGTCATACGCTACCAAGTCGACAGCCACCCCGGTTTCCCTGACCGTATCGAATTGAAAGACGCAGAGAAGGTTGAGAGTGTGGTATTGCTCAACCACGTCTGCGAGCCCGCGCTATCTGTTGAGTTTCTATCTGCAGGCAACATTCTCTATACCCTCGGAATTAAAGACCTCACCACCGCCGCTGCGACACGTTTGGGTGGTGGACCGTGCGAGGGTCGCAAGCCGGCCTCCGAGGGTTCCGGCCGGACATAAGCCCGCCTCACACGGCCAATGGATTTACTGCGCCGCGAGATCATAGCCAAGTTGCTTGAAGCCGCAGCCCAGCCCCCAAAAATACCTACGCTTCCCCAAAATCCACCTGATGAATCGTTTAACCCCCCGACAAAATGCACACGCAAGCGCTTGCGTAAGCAAATGTATCTGATTACAGTCGGCCTCACTCGATTACAAAAATAATAAATCCAGGAGCTCATCAATGAGCCTTGAACCCTTGCTTGAGATGCAGGGCATCAGCAAAACCTTCAACGGTTTGCGCGTGCTCAACAGTGTCGGCCTGAAGGTCTTCCCCGGCGAGATCCACGCCTTGATGGGGGAGAACGGCGCCGGCAAGTCCACCTTGATGAAGATCCTTTCCGGCGCTTACCAGGCCGATCCCGGCGGTGAAATCCGCATCGACGGCCAGCCCGTCCCCACCTTTACTCCCGCGACCGCCAAAGCCCTCGGCATTGCCGTGATCTACCAGGAACTGAGCCTGTGCCCGAACCTGAGCGTGGCCGAGAACATTTACCTGGGCCGTGAACTGCGCCGGGGCTGGACCATCGACCGCAAAGGCATGCAGGCCGGCTGCGTCGAGGTGCTGCGCGACGGCCAGTACGTCGGCGAACTGACCCGCGATGCGCTGTCGGCCGAGGTGCTGGTGAAGATGATGGTGGGCCGCGATTTGTCCGGCTTCTACAAGAAGGAACACGCGGCCTACAACCCCGGCAACGTGGTGATGCGCGTGCGTGACATGGCCGATGGCAAACACGTACGCCATTGCAGTTTCGACCTGCACGCCGGTGAAGTGCTGGGCATCGCCGGGCTGGTGGGGGCAGGGCGCACCGAGCTGGCGCGGTTGATCTTTGCCGCCGACCCGCGCACCAGCGGCACCCTGGAAGTGGTGGGCAAAACCGTCACCCAGTTGCGCAACCCGGCGGACGCGATTCGCGCAGGCGTGGTCTACCTCACCGAGGATCGCAAGGCCCAGGGCCTGTTCCTGGACATGAGCGTGGCCGACAACATCAACGTGTGCGCTTGCGTGCCGGATGCCCACGCCGGCGGCGTGCTCGACCGCACGCACGCCGCGCAACGCTCGAATGACGCGATCAGGTCGCTGTCGATTCGCGTGGCGTCGGGCAAGGTCAGCGTGGGCTCGCTGTCCGGCGGCAACCAGCAAAAGGTGCTGCTGGCACGGCTGCTGGAGGTCAAGCCGCATGTGCTGATCCTCGACGAGCCCACCCGTGGCGTCGACATCGGCTCCAAGTCCGAGATCTACCGCATCATCAATCAACTGGCCCAGGCCGGCGTTGGCATCGTGGTCATTTCCAGCGAACTGCCGGAAATCATCGGCACCTGCGACCGCGTGCTCATCATGCGCGAAGGCCAGTTGGTGGCCGAAGTCGGCGGGGCCTCCGGCCACGCCATCTCCCAGGAACGTATTATTGACCTCGCCACCGGTGGCGATCAGGTGGTGGCCCATGGCTGAAGTGAACGTGGCGACAACAACAGGCAAGGCAGAACGGGTTCGCGAGCTGATGCGCACCGTCGGCATGTTGCCGGTGCTGGTCCTGCTGCTGGTGGGCTTTGCCCTGGCCAGCGAAAACTTTCTGACCCTGCAGAACCTCTCGATCATCACCCAGCAGGCCTCGGTCAACGTGGTGCTGGCGGCGGGCATGACCTTTGTGATCCTCACGGCGGGCATCGACCTGTCGGTGGGCGCGATCCTCGCGGCGTCCGCCGTAGTGGCCTTGCAGGCGTCGATGTCGCCGCAGTTCGGCATGTTCGGCATCGCGGCGGGCGTAGGCTTTGGCCTGTTGCTGGGCCTGGTCAACGGCGGGTTGATCGCCTTCATGCGCCTGCCGCCGTTTATCGTCACCCTCGGCGCGCTCACCGCCATGCGTGGCCTGGCGCGCCTGCTGGCAGATGACAAGACCGTGTTCAACCCCGACCTGCCGTTCGCGTTTATCGGCAACGATTCGATCCTCGGCGTGCCCTGGCTGGTGGTGATCGCCGTCGCGGTGGTCGCGCTGTCGTGGTTCATCCTGCGCCGTACGGTGATGGGTGTGCAGATCTATTCGGTGGGCGGCAACCCGGAAGCGGCGCGGCTGTCGGGGATCAAGGTGTGGAAGGTGCTGCTGTTCGTCTACGCCATGTCCGGCGCGCTGGCCGGGCTCGGCGCGGTGATGAGCGCCTCGCGCCTGTTTGCCGCCAACGGCCTGCAACTGGGGCAATCCTATGAACTGGATGCGATTGCCGCGGTGATCCTCGGCGGCACCAGTTTTACCGGCGGCGTCGGCACCATCGGCGGCACCCTGATCGGCGCGCTGATCATTGCGGTGTTGACCAACGGTTTGGTATTGCTGGGCGTCTCGGATATCTGGCAGTACATCATCAAGGGCATCGTGATCATCGGCGCGGTCGCGCTGGACCGTTATCGCCAATCCGGTGCGCGCACCTGAGTTTCCTCACACAACAATCACAAGAGAGACCCGTATGAACCTCAAACGCCTGTTCCCCGTTATGGCCCTGGCTGCCCTGATGTCCCAAGCCGTCGAAGCCCGTGAGCTCAAAGCACTCGGCATCAGCATGGGCTCGCTGGGCAACCCGTATTTCGTGACCCTGGCCGATGGCGCCACCGCGCGGGCCAAGGCGCTCAACCCCAACGTCAAGGTCACCTCGGTGTCAGCTGACTATGACCTGAGCAAGCAGTTTTCGCAGATCGACAACTTCATTTCGTCCAAGGTCGACCTGATCCTGATCAACGCCGTCGACCCGTCCGCCATGGCCTCGGCGATCAAGAAAGCGCGTGACGCCGGCATCGTCGTGGTGGCAGTGGACGTGGACGCCAAGGGCGTGAACGCCACGGTGCAGACCGACAACGTCGAAGCCGGCAAGCTGGCCTGCCAGTTCCTGGTGGACAAGCTCGGCGGCAAGGGCAACGTGATCATCCAGAACGGTCCGCAGGTCACCGCCGTGACCGACCGTGTCAAAGGCTGCAAAGCCGCACTGGCCAGCGCGCCGGACATGAAAGTGCTGTCCGACGACCAGGACGGCAAGGGCTCGCGTGAAGGTGGGCTGAACGCGATGCAGGGCTACCTCACGCGCTTCCCGAAAATCGACGGCCTGTTCGCGATCAACGACCCGCAAGCCATCGGCAGCGACCTGGCGGCCAAACAGCTCAAGCGCAGCGGCATCGTGATTACCTCGGTGGACGGCGCGCCGGATATCGAGAACGCCCTGAAGACCGACACCCAGATCCAGGCGTCTGCCAGCCAGGACCCATGGGCCATGGCGCAAACCGCTGTGAACGTGGGCAATGACCTGCTCAACGACAAGGCCCCGGCCGAAGCGATCATCCAGCTCACGCCCAAACTGATCACCCGGGACAATGTCGCCAGCTACAGCGGCTGGTCGAGCCAACGTTGATGGGCTGAGGGGAGTCGCGCCGTGGTCACCATGGATGACGTCGCAAGCAGGGCGGGCGTGTCGACCTCGACCGTGTCCCATGTGCTCAACGGCACCCGCAAGGTCAGCCCGGCCACGGTGCTGGCGGTGCAGCAGGCGATCCAGGCGTTGGGGTACATCCCCAACACCCTGGCGCGCTCGCTCGCGCGGTCGAGCACCAGCACCATCGGCGTGGCGATTTCGGCGCTGTCCAACCATTACTTCAGCGAAACGGTGCACGCGATTGAAACCGAGTGCGCCAAGCACGGCTTCATGATGCTGTTCGTCGACACCCACGACGATCCTGAGCAGGAGCTGCGGGTGATCACAGCGCTGCACCATCGGCGGGTCGACGGCATTGTGCTGGCGCCGTCGAACGGCTCGATGGCCCTGGAATACCTGCGCGCCAACCGGATTCCGGCGGTGCTGGTGGACCGCATGATGAGCGGTCAGTTTGACCAGATCGGCGTGGAGAACACCCAGGCCACCCAGGGGCTGATTGCCCACCTGATCGAACACGGCCACCGTCGCATCGGCTTTATCGCCGGGCGTCCGGGCTTCAGCACCACCGAGGAACGTGTCGAAGGCTACAAGGCGGCGTTACAGGCGGCGGGGTTGCCGTTTGATCCGCAATTGCTGGTCAACGGCGGCTCGAACACCGAGCCGGCGCGACTGGCGACCGTGCAACTGTTGGCCCTGGATTCACCGCCCACGGCGATCATGACCGGCAATAACCTGATGACCCTGGGCGCCATGCATGCCCTGCGTGACGCCGGGCTGGACGTGCCGGCGCAGATGGCGCTGGTGGGGTTCGACGATTTTGACTGGGCGGATTTTTTCGTGCCGCGCCTGACGTTGATCGCCCAGCCGGTGCAGGCGCTGGGCATGCGCGCGGTCAACCTGTTGCTGCAACGCATGGCCACGCCAGGTGCGCCGGCGCAAAGCGTGCGCCTGACGCCGAGCCTGCAGGTGCGCAACTCATGTGGCTGTCATTGATTGGAATCACACGCGTATGAGCAGTCCTGTTTCTCTCGGTATTGACCTGGGTACATCGGAACTCAAAGCCATCCTCATGGATGCCTTGGGCAACGTGCTGGCTCAAACGGGCGTGCGCTTGAGCGTGTCGCGGCGTCATAGCGGCTGGTCCGAGCAGGCTCCGGAAGACTGGTGGCAGGCCTGCTTGCAGGCGCTGGGCAGCCTGCGTACCCATGAGGCCTTCGGCCGGGTGGTCTGTATCGGCCTGTCGGGGCAGATGCACGGAGCGGTATTGCTCGGTGACGACAACCGTGTGTTGTACCCGGCGATCCTGTGGGACGACTCACGCGCCGTGGCCGAGGCCGAGCAACTGGGCGCAGGCTTTGCCGACATCACCGGCAGCCTGCCGATGGCCGGGCTCACCGCGCCGAAACTGCTGTGGCTGCAACGCCACGAACCCGAGGTGTTCCAGGCGATTGATTGCGTGCTGTCGCCCAAGGATTACCTGCGCCTGCGCCTCTGTGGCGAGCGCATCAGCGAGATGTCGGACGCCGCCGGCACCCTGTGGCTGGACGTGGCGCAGCGCGAATGGTTCAGCCCCATGCTGCACGCCACGGGCCTTGAGCCTGGGCAAATGCCGAAGCTGGTGGAGGGGGGCGCGGCGAGTGCTCTATTGACGGCGCAAGGGCTGGGCTTGTCCGCCAGCGTGGTGATCGCCGGCGGCGGTGGCGACAATCCTGTCGCGGCAGTGGGCATCGGTGCGATCAACGCCGGTGACGGCTTCATCACCCTGGGCACCAGCGCGGCGATCGTCGCCATCACCGACCACGCCGCCGGCAACCCGGCCAGCGCCGTGCACAGCTTTTGCCATGCGCTGCCCGAGCGCTGGTACACCATGGGCGCCATGCTCGCGGGGGCCAGTTGTTTGCGCTGGGTCACACGGCTCACGGGCACTGCGGATGAGCAGACGCTGCTGGATCTGGTGCAGGCGCACCTGCCCATTGCAGAAAGCGTGCCGCTGAGCACACCGTTATTCCTGCCGTATCTCGCCGGCGAACGCACCCCCCATAACGACCCGCTGCTGCGCGGTGGTTTCATGGGCCTGGGGCATGACTGCACGCCGGCCATGCTTGGCTACGCAGTGATGGAAGGTGTGGGCTTCGGCTTGCTCGACGCCTGGCGCGCGGTGCAATCGAGCGGTGCCGAGGTCAGCGCCTTTGCCCTGGTCGGCGGTGGCGCCCGCAGCGAATATTGGGCGCAGTTGCTGGCCAACATCCTCCAGCGTGAAGTGTTCACCCTGCACGGCAGCGAACTGAGCGCCTGCATCGGCGCGGCAAAGCTGGGGTTCCTCGCGATGGGGCAGGGCGCTGATTTGCTGGCGGCGGGAATGCCGGTCAAGGCGCGCTACTTACCTGACCCGGCACAACAACCGGTGCTTGAAGCGCGCTATGCCAAATTTCAGGGCCTGCTGGCCGCAGCGAAATCTGTCGCAAGCGGGCTTCCTGTGATGAGTGGGCTTGTGTGGTGAGCAGGTTTTTTTGGGTGAGAGGGCGTCCTGTGGCGAGCGGGCTTGCCCCGCGTTGGGCTGCGCAGCAGCCCCAATAAAAAAAACACCGCGGTCTGCCTGACAGATCGCGGTGTCTGGTTTGGGGCCGCTACGCGCCCCAACGCGGGGCAAGCCCGCTCGCCACAGAGATATCTGCCCCCGATGTCACAACTAGGCAGCATCCCATAACGAATAATCGCCAATATGCTCAACCAGCCCCGCCCGTAAAGGGTTGGCAATGATGTAGCGCGCCATTTTGCGGATATCTTCCTCGGCTCTTACTGCTCTATCGTGGTAACCACGTTGCCAGAACCGTTCCCGGCTGCAGCGGGCCCGATTAATGCTCAAGGTGCTGCGAGACTTCGTCGCTCGCATCACCTCGGCAAGCGTTGAGTCGTTGAGGTTGAACAGCCAGTGAAAGTGATCCGGCATGACCACCCACGCCAACGAATTAACGCGGCCCGTTTCATGGGCTCTTTTGAATTCGGTAACCAATAACCGGCCCAACCGAAAGTCCCGAAACAGAGGCAGGCGCTGATGCACCACTGCGGTGACAAGATAAGCACGTCCGGACTCCGAGTAGCGACCGCGACGCAGCAGGTGTGAGTTTGGTTGAAGAGACAATCCGTTGCTCCTTGCATGGATAAGAAACCTCCACGCTAGCAGCGCATTCGAAGCGGCGACGTTGACTACCGTGTCCCTATATTTCAACCAACACCCAAACCCTTGTGGTGAGCGGGCTTCCTGTGGTGAGAGGGCTTCCTGTGGCGAGCGGGCTTGCCCCGCGTTGGGGCGCGAAGCGGCCCTAAACCAGACACCGCGATCTATCAGGCAGACCGCGGTGTTTTTATTGGGGCTGCTGCGCAGCCCAACGCGGGGCAAGCCCGCTCGCCACAACAAGCCCGCTCACCACAGGAAACGCGCTAGCCACAGGAAGCCCTCTCACCACAAGAGCCCCCGCGCTAGCGTTTTGGCTAGTGAGTACCCTGATAGATAAGATTTTCCGGATTGAAATGCTCCACCACGCTGCCCGGTTGCGGCAACCCCAGGATATGCCCCTTGATCTTGCCCACCACATGCATTTCGCAGGGCTTGCAGTCGAACTTCAGGGTCAGCACTTCATCGCCATGGATCAACTGCATCGGCGCTACCTTGGTCTTAACGCCTGTCACGCCCTTGGCCTGTTTGGGGCACAGGTTGAACGAGAAGCGCAGGCAGTGCTTGGTGATCATCACCGGCACTTCGCCGGTTTCTTCGTGGGCTTCGAAGGCGGCGTCGATCAGCTTCACCCCGTGACGGTGATAGAAATCACGGGCCTTCTGGTTGTAGACGTTGGCCAGGAACGACAGATGCGCGTCCGGGTACACCGGCGGCGGTGTGGTCTCGGCCTTGCGCCCGCCACGAGGGTGGGCGGCAACCCGGGCCGCGGTGAGGGCTTCGATCACTTCGCGGCGCAGAGTCTTGAGCTGCGAGTTGGGGATGAAGAACGCCTGCGGTGCATCCAGCGCGATATCGGTGGCGTGGTACTCCGTGGTACCGAGCTGGCCGAGCAGGTCACGCAAGGTGTCCAGCGCCTGTTCCGGCTTGTTGGCCATGCCAAACGGGCCGGGCAGGGTGAGGCTGGCGATGATGCCTTCTTCGCTGGTGGCGGTGACTTCAAGCTGCTCTTCGCGCAGGCGCGCCACCCAGGCCAGGCCGATGCGGCGTTCGGCCGAGGTCTTGAGCAGGGCCTGTTGCCAGTTGTGGTCCAGGTTGCGGTTCAGCGGGTGGTGCGGGCGCAGTTGATGCAGGCCGGCGGGCATTTCGTTCGGCTCGACGCGGTAGCGGTAGCGCTTCTGCCCGTCTTCCTCGAACTCCCCCTTGGGCTCGGCGATGTTGGCGCGAAAGCCCACCACCTCACGCTTGACCAGTACATTGAGCCCGTCGCCGTTGGACAGCGGTTCATGGGTCACCACCTGCAAGTCGCGCTTGCCGGCCTTTTCCACGGTGCCTACCGGCAGGCCGGTGAAGGTCGGGGTGTCGAAGGCGCCGATGTCGATCTTGCGGTCGCTGACAAAGTAATCGGTGCTGCCCCGATGAAAAGTCTTTTCCGGATCCGGCAGGAAGAAATGCGCCGTACGCCCGCTGGAAGCGCGCGCCAGGTCGGTGCGGTCTTCGAGCACATCGTCCAGACGCTGGCGGTAATAGGCGGTGATGTTCTTCACATAGCCCATGTCCTTGTAGCGGCCTTCGATCTTGAACGAGCGCACGCCGGCTTCGACCAGGGCGCGGATGTTGGCGCTCTGGTTGTTGTCCTTCATCGACAGCAGGTGCTTTTCAAAGGCTACGACGCGGCCCTGGTCGTCCTTCAAGGTGTACGGCAGGCGGCAGGCCTGGGAGCAGTCGCCACGGTTGGCGCTACGGCCGTTCTGCGCGTGGGAGATATTGCACTGCCCGGAGAACGCCACGCACAGGGCGCCGTGGATGAAGAACTCGACGGCCGCCTCGGTCTCGTCGGCAATTGCGCGAATTTCCTGCAGGTTCAGCTCGCGGGCCAGTACCAGCTGCGAGAAACCGGCCTGATCGAGAAATTTGGCGCGGGCCAGGGTGCGGATATCGGTCTGGGTGCTGGCGTGCAGCTCGATGGGCGGGATATCCAGCTCCATCACGCCCAGGTCCTGCACGATCAACGCGTCGACGCCGGCGTCGTAGAGCTGATGGATCAGCTTGCGCGCGGGCTCCAGTTCATTGTCATGCAGGATGGTGTTGATCGTGGTGAAGACGCGCGCGTGGTAACGATGGGCGAATTCCACCAATTGAGCGATATCGCTCACCTCGTTACAGGCGTTATGGCGGGCGCCGAAGCTTGGCCCGCCGATATAGATGGCGTCGGCGCCATGCAGGATGGCCTCGCGCGCGATGGCGACATCGCGGGCCGGGCTGAGCAATTCAAGGTGATGCTTGGGCAAGGACATAGTTTTTTTAGTCAGGCTTGTCACGGTTGAGGCGCGCATTGTAGCCGTGAAATGCCTGACCGGCATCTACCGCAGGGCTGTCAGGCCTTGGCGGCCATTGCGGTGACTTCCACGCGCATGCCTTTGACGGCCAGTTCAGCCACGCCGACCGCCGCCCGCACCGGCCATGGCTTGGCAAAAAAGCGCGTGTACACCGCGTTGAAAGCGGCGCGGTCGGCCATGTCGGTGAGGTAGATGGTCATGTGCATCACCCGGTCCATCGAGCTGCCGGCCTTTTCCAGCGCGACTTTCAGCGCTTGCAGCGTGCATTCGCTTTGCAGGGTGATGTCGCCCAGTTCCAGGCTGCCATCGGCGTGGGTCGGGATCTGGGTGGACACCAGGATGCCGTTGAAGCCGATAACGTCCGAGGAAATCGAGTCTTCGTCGGGATCAGGAGTGAAGGACAGGTCGTGATTGGCCATGGGCGCCTCTTGTTGGCAAAAAAACAGAGGCGCCATGGTCCCTGAAAAGCCGCGCCGGGGCAAACCTGCGCAACCGGCCCGCGAGCGGATTTTGACGTCAATAAATAAACATTTTTGCCGCTTAAAGTCCCGTATTCCGAGGCCGATAGGAGTTCTGATACAACCGAATTATCCGCGCGCAGAGGGCACGTCATGTTCAACAAATCACTCAAGACAGAACTGGCGGCCAGGACGGCCGAAGTCACCGAGTACAAAGGACTGATTGCTGCGCTCGAGCGCTCCATGGCCGTGGTCGAATTCGACCTCAACGGCAAAGTGCTGCGCGCCAACGACAACTTCCTCAAGACCCTGGGTTACAGCGCCGCGCAATTGGCTGGCAAGACCCACCGCGATTTCTGCCTGCCGGCGCTCACCGGCAGCCCGGCCTACGCCACGTTCTGGCAAGACCTCAGAGCGGGCAAATTCGTGTCGGGCACCTTCAAACGGGTGGACGCAAACGGCAAGGTGATCTGGCTGGAGGCCAGTTACAACCCGGTGCTGGATGAGCGCGGCCAGGTGCTCAAAGTGGTCAAGTACGCCCTGGACGTCACCGCCAACGTCGAGCAGGAAGCCGCCACCCGCAGCAAACTGGTGGCGCTGGACCGCGCGATGGCGGTGATCGAGTTCGACCTTGCCGGGCAAGTGCTGGACGCCAACCCGAACTTTCTCAACGTGATGGGCTATTCACTGGCGGAACTCAAGGGCAAGCATCACCGCCTGTTCTGCGAGCCGGCGCTGATCAACAGCAACGAATACACCGACTTCTGGCGCCGGTTGAACAACGGCGAGTTCTTCACCGGCCAATTCAAGCGTATTGGCAAACAGGGTCGCGTCGTCTGGCTGGAGGCCAGCTACAACCCGGTATTCGACAGCGACGGCAAACTGATCAAGATCGTCAAGTTCGCCAGCGACATCACCGAGCGTGTGGAAAAGTTCGAGGAAGATTCACGCGGCGCCTCCCGTGCCTACCACATCTCGTCCGAAACCGAGCGCTTCGCCGAGCACGGCACCCAGGTGATCCACGACACCGCCACGGAGATGCGCCGCATCGCCGAAAACATCGGCGCCTCCGCCAAGCTGGTGGGGCAGTTGGGCGAGCGTTCCGAGCAGATCACCGCCATCGTCAACACCATTCGCGGGATCGCCGACCAGACCAACCTGCTGGCGCTCAATGCCGCCATCGAAGCCGCGCGGGCGGGGGACCAGGGCCGTGGGTTCGCAGTGGTGGCCGATGAAGTCCGGCAACTGGCCGGACGCACCAGCCGCTCCACCGCCGAGATTGCCGAGATGATCGGCATGATCCTTTCGGAAACCCGCGACGCGGTCTCCAGCATGAATTCCACTCAGGAGGGCGCGCAACGTGGCGTCAACCTGGCGGACCAGGCCGGTTCGGTGATCCTGCAGATCCGCACCAGCACCAGCGATGCGGTGCAGGCGGTGAGCATGTTTGCCTCGAAGCTGGACGAGTCGGAGGTGATCCCGAAGACCGCCGTGGGCTGGATGGGCTGATCAGCGTGCGCCAGTGAGGTCGCCTATACCGGCTGCATCACCGCGCGGCGTACCCATTCCACTTCGTCGCGCAACTCCAGCACCTGCCCATGAAACCGCTCCAGCGCGGCATTGTGGCCAACGCTGATGAGGATCGTCTGCGGCAACGTTTCTTTGAGCAACTGGTAGCAACGCGCTTCGTTGGCCGCGTCCATCGCCGCGCTGCTCTCGTCGAGGAACAGCACTGCCGGCCGCGCCAGCAGCGCACGCACAAAGGCGCAACGCTGTTGCTCGCCGATGCTCAGGGTCTGCGCCCAGTCACGCTCTTCGGCCAGTTGCGTGCCCAGGTGCGCCAGGCCGAGCTGGTCGAGGAACCGCTGTACCACCGCGTCCTGCTCGGCCGGTGCGGGGTTGGGGTACCAGAGGGTTTCACGCAGGCTGCCCAGGGGCAGGTAATTTTTTTGCGACAGGGTGAGGGTGCGCTCACGGTCATAGGCGACCGACCCCGAGGCATGATGCCAGAGCCCGGTGAGGGCGCGAATCAGGGTGGACTTGCCATAACCGGACGGCGCGCGGATCAGCAAGCTGTCGCCGGGCTTGAGCGCAAGGTTGAAGCCGCTGAACAGACGGCGGCCGTCCGGTAGCCAGATGTCCAGATTGCGCACCTGCAAGCCGTCACGCTGTTGCGTCAGCACCACGGCGGACTCGATCTTGACGGTGTCCAGACGCTCCTGGAACCCATGCAGCCGGTCGATCACCGACTTCCATTCGGCCAGTTCCGGAAACACGCCCACCAGATACGCCACGGCCGCATGCACTTCGCCAAAGGCGGCGCTGATCTGCGTCAGACGGCCCAGGGTAAAGACCCCGGCAAAAAACTGCGGCGCCATGATAAACATCGGAATCACCGTGGCGCTGCGCAGGTAGAACGTCGAGTAACCCATGATCAGCTTTTGCTTTTTCACCAGCCTCCAGAAGTTCTGCAGGGCAGCTTCCAGGCGCTGGTTGAAGCGCTGGTTTTCCACCGCCTCGCCACGGTACTGGGCCACCGAATCGGCGTTCTCGCGCAGGCGCATCAACGAAAAACGAAAATCAGCCTCGCGCCGTTGCTGCATGAAGTTCAGGTGAGGCAGGGCGCGACCGAGCCAGAAGGCGAAACCGGTGCCGGCCAGCGCATACACCAGCGCCACCCACACCAGCAGCCCGGGTATCATCAGGCCGCTGTCGCCCAGCGGAATGCGGATCAGGTCCGAGGCCTGCCAGAGGATATTGAGGAACGAAAACAGCGACACCACGGCCGTCAGCAGCCCCAGGCTCAGCTTGAGCGACTTGATGATGAACAGGTCGATGTCTTCGGCGATGCGCTGGTCGGGGTTGTCGACCTCGGTGTCGCTCATCTTCAGCTTCTGGTAGCGCTGGCTGCCCAGCCACTGGTCGAGCATGTTGCGCGTGGCCCAGCGCCGCCAGACGATGGTCAGTTTCTGCTGGAAGTGAAACGCGCCCACGGTGAACACGGCGAGGCCCACCTGCAGCAGGATGAACTGCCCCGTGCCGAGCATGAAGCCCGGGTAGTCCTTGGCCTGCAGCGCGTTATAAAAATGCAGGTTCCAGAAGTTGTTGAGAATGTTGACGCCCACCAGACACAGGTTCATCAGCACCGTGCCCAGCAGCAACAACAGGGCCGGGTATTTCTGTTCCGAGGTCCAGAACGGCCGTGCCAGGCGCCAGAAATTGCGAAGTGTATGCATGAGGGCTGAAGATGTCCGGTCGTTGGCGACGTTGAGTTTGCAGGGGAGGGAGGATAGGATCCGCCAATGCTAATCGCTTGCATTCATAAGGGAAAGCCACAGGAGCATCGGTATCGAATTTCCAGAATGGCTCAAGCAGGCGTGGCCGCCGATCCAGCGGGTCATCCAGCTTGACGCGAATGACCAGCCTTTTCTCGCGCTGAGCCGCGTGGCCGAGCCGGCGCTGCTGCAGCCGGTGCTGGCCGAGTTCGCCCTGCGTTACCCCGGCGTCAACAACGCGGCGGTGGTGTCGCAGTGGTCGATGAACTACATGAGCATCGTGGTGCCGGCCACCCTGGCCTGCGTGCTTACCCGCGAGCAGGCCATCGACTTCTGGCGCGACGACAGCGTGTTGCGCCTGGACGCCGGCCAGCCGCTGGCGTTGCACTTTGCCAGGCCCTTGCCGGGCCTCGCCGCCGCCGAGCGGGCCGACTACTTTTCGCGCTGGGTGCACGAGCACCTCGCGCCCCTGTTCGCCACCCTCGCGCTGGCCGGGGGCCTGGCGCCGAAGATCCTGTGGGGTAATTTTGTCGCGATCTGGGACGGCGCTTTCGCCCGGCTCGACCCGGATCTGTCCCGCCCAGGCTTTGCCGACGCGCACCGCTGGCTGGAACCGGTCACCGTCAACCACGGCCGCCTGAAATTGCGCGGCCTGCAACGTCAGGTGCCGTCGCCCGCCCCCGAGATTTGCCCGCAACTGCCGCTGCGCCGGCATTGCTGCCTGCACTATCAACTGCACCCGCTGGTGGCAGGTGAGCCGCTGGTGCTGTGCGAATCCTGCCCCAAGCTGCACCGCCTGCCACTGGCCGAGCAGGTCAGTTACCTGCACTCGCTCTACGACTGAGCTTCCAGCGCCACGCCGGCCGCCAGCGGCGCCTCACTCAGGCGCCCGTGTTCGAGGCGCAGCAGGCGGTCGGCGAGGCCGAAATACGCGTCGTCGTGAGAGATCACGATCACCAGTTTGCCCCGCGCGCGCAGGTCGGCCAGGATCCGCGTGTAGAAAAAGTGCTTGAACACCGGGTCCTGATCCGCCGCCCACTCATCGAACAGGTAGCACGGCCGGTCATCCAGATAGGCACTGAGCAACGCCAGGCGCTTGCGTTGCCCGGAGGACAGCGCCAGCGTGGTCAGGCGGCCCTGTTCGATCTGCACCTTGTGATCCAGTTGCAGGTGCACGAGGTAATCCTGCGCCTGCTGCACCAGCTTGGGGTTGTCGCCGTCGAACAGGTTTTCGAACAGACAGAAGTCGGTAAAGATCGCCGAAAAGTGCTGGCGGAAATGGTGGTTGTCAGCGCTTGAAGACACTTGCTCGTCCAGCATCACCTCACCGCTCTCCGGGCGATACAGGCCGGTCAACAGCAGCGCCAGGGTGGTCTTGCCGCTGCCATTGCCGCCGGCGATGAACACCACTTCGCCGGCCTTCAGGGTGACGCTGATCGGCCCCAGGGTGAAATGCCCGTCCTCGCGCTCGCGGTAGTAGGTGTGGGTGACGTCACGGCACACCAGGCTGCGCACGCGCGTCGGCGCGAAGGTGTCCAGGGTTTCCTCGGCGCTGTGCATCTGGCCTTCCAGCGCGCGGATCTTGTTCAGCGCAACGCTGGCGCGGCCCAGGGTCGGCACCGCGTGCATCAGCTCCGAGAGTGGCGTGATCATGTACAGAATCGCGAGAATATAGCCCGTGACCAGGCTCACGCTCAGGTCGATAAAACGCGGCGCCACAAACAGCACCACGCCAATCAGCAGGTAGAACACCGCGTTGCCCCAGTTGAGCACCACCGCGTAAATGCTCATGCCACGCACGAAGTCGCGCCGGTATTGCTGGCTGGTCGGCAGCAGCAGGCGGCTGAAAAAGTGTTGGCGACGCGGATGGTTCAGCTGCAATTCCTTGCTGCCATCGGTGAGCAGCCGGTAGTGGTCGAACAACTGGTCCTTGAGCTCGCGCGCGCGGGAGATCGAGGTCAGCGCCTTGCGCTGCGGCCAGTTGAAACTCAGGCTGCCCAGCACGATCAGCAACACCGTGAGGCCCAGCAACGGCAGGCTCAACCAGCCCAGGTAACCGAGACAGGCGAGGATGATCCCGCCGTTGACCAGCAGCACCGGCACCAGCTCCACCGCCTGGCTGATGGTTTGCGTGTCGTCGGTCAGCACCGCCAGCAGCCGGTGTTTGCCCAGGCGCTGCAATTGCGCGTAGGGCGTGTCGATCAGTTTGGCGCTCAGGTGCAGGCGCATATCGTTGACCGCCGCCTGGCCCAGGCGCAGCAGGCTTATATCGGAAATGATCCGCGACACCGCCACCAGCAGCACCAGCGCGCCGAAGTACAGGCCATCCATCGGGCGCAACTGGTCGAACACCGTGAGGCTGTGGTTGATCATCGCGATCAACCCCGCCGCCGCGAGGCCGCAGGCCAGCCCGGTCAGCGTCGCCACCAGCAGGGCGCGCCACGAGCGCTTGGCCATGAGTATCAGCAAATCCATTCAAACTGCTCCGTCTGTCGCCAGGGCCGCAAGGCCGGCCGCCAGCTGTTGATGCACCGAGGGTTGCGCGAGGATGTTCAAGTGCTGCGCCTGCACCACTTCACGGGTGTAAGCGCCGCTGCTCAACTGCTCCCACTGCGGGTCGGCAAAATCTGCTTCTTCCAGCGTGGCATCCGCCCACCACACCTGCACCGGGCAGCGCAGCCGTGGCGGCTGGAAGCTGGCGAGCAACTGGCGGGTCTGCTGCTGATGGCCAAGCCGCGTGTGCAGGTGTTCCCAGCTGTCGCCGTCGAGCTGCAGACCTTGCTGCTGCGCCCATTGCGCCAGCGCGGGCAGGCGCTGCGCGGCGGGCAGGGCAGCCAGTTGCGCGGTCAACTCGGCCAGCGCCGGCGCCGGTAAGCCGCGCAGTACCGCCTGGCTGTTTGCCGTGAGCGCCTGCGTGGCGTCGGCCAGCAAGGTCTCGACGCTGTCTTCATCGGCGCTGCGCGCGTACTGCGAGTCGAGGATGCCGAGAAACGCCACCTGTTCGCCGCACCGCTCCAGCTGCGCCGCAGCGGTGATCGCCAGCAGCCCGCCGAGGGAAAAGCCCAACAAGTGATAGGGCCCGTGCGGCTGCCGAGCACGTATGTGCTCGATATAGCGCGCCGTCAGGCCGTCGATATCGCCGTCGCCCACCGTGCCGTCGTCACCCAGCTTTTGCAACCCCCACAGTTGCCACTGCGGCAGATGGGGCAGCAGCGCACGGTAATCCTGCACATGCCCGGTGGAGGGGTGGAAGCAGAACAGATTCGCCCCCGCGCCCGGCGTCGACAGGCGCACCAGTGGCGACAGCTTGAATTCGGCCTGCACCAGCGCGGCAAAGGCCGCCACGCTCGGTGCATTGAACACCGCGTTCACCGTGACCGGCGCCGCCAGTACCGTCTGCAGGCGGCTGGCCAGGCTCACCGCCGCCAGCGAATGCCCGCCCAGGGCAAAGAAATCATCCTCAATGCCCACCCGCTCCAGGCCCAGCACCTGCGCCCAGGTCTCGGCCAGCAGCGCCTCCAGCGGCGTGCGCGGCACTGCACCGCCGACGCCGCCCTGCACCTGATCGGCCCATTGCTGCAGGGTCTTGCGGTCGAGCTTGCCGTTGCCCATCAGCGGCAACGCCTCAACGATGCGCAGGCTTGGCAGCATGTAATCCGGCAGGCGGTCCTGGGCCTGGCCGTGCAGTTGCGCCACGCTCACCGAGTGCCCCGGCGCCAGGGTCACGAAGGCAAACAGTTGCTGACCCAGTTCGCCCTTGGGCAGGCATTCCACCGCCGCCTGGGCCACGCCCGGCAGGCCGGCGAGCTGCGCCTGGATCTCGTCAAGCTCGATGCGAAAACCACGCACCTTGACCTGGCGGTCGCTACGGCCGGTGATTTCCAGGCTGGCGTCGTGGCGATAACGCGCACGGTCGCCGGTGCGGTACAGCCGCTCGCCGTCGCGCTCGATAAAGCATTCGGCCGTCTGGGGGGCGTCGAGGTAGCCGCGCGCCAGTTGCGGCCCGGCGATATACAGCTCGGCGTGCTGCCCCGGCGGCACCGGTCGCTGCTGTTGATCCAGCAAGTACAGGCGCATGCCGTCGAGCCGATCATCCAGCGGCAGGCGCCGGTAATCACAGGCCGGGTTGAGTTTATGCATGGCCACGCCCACGGTAGCCTCCGTCGGCCCGTAGTGGTTGAACAGCGTCAGCGCCGGCGCGAACTGGCGGATCGACTGCAGCAGGCGCGGCGAACAGCTCTCGCCGCCGAGGATCAGTTGCCTGCGCGGCAGCACGGCGGCGCTTTGTGCGTGCATCAGCCAGGCATCGAGCAGCGACGGCACGATTTTCAGATGGTCGACCGGGTACTGCGCCTGCCAGGCGGCCCAGGCCTGGGCGTCCATCGCGGTGGTCTTGTCCAGCAGGTGCAGTTCGCCGCCGCTGAGCAAGGCGGGAAACAGCAGGGTGTAACCCAGGTCGGCGGCCAGGGACGTGACCACGGCGCTGCGCTCACCGGCTTGCAGCTGCAGGCGCGCGGACACGCTGGAGACATAACTGGCCAGTTGCGCGTGCTCGACGATCACGCCCTTGGGCACACCGGTGCTGCCCGAGGTGAACAGCACATAGGCCGCATCCGTGGGCAGCACGTCGTTGCCCAGGTCGGCCATGGGCGCCTGTTGCCACACGGCGGTGTCGCGCAGATCGAGGCTGCCCATCGACGCCAGCAGCGGCGCGCTGCCGGCGGCCCCGGTCAGCACAAAGCGCGGCTGCGCCTGTTGCAGGATCGCCAGGGAGCGTTGCGCGGGCTGGTGCACGTCCAGCGGCACAAAGGCCGCGCCGCTCTTGAGCACGGCGAGCATCGCCAGCACCATCGGCGCCGAACGGTCCAGGTACAGCGCCACGCGGTCCTCACGGCCGATGCCCTGGCCGCGCAGGTAATGCGCCAATTGGTTGCTGCGCGCGTGCAGCTCGGCGTAGCTCAGGTGCTGGTGCGGATCGCGCAGGGCCAGGTGTTCGGCAAAGCCTGCGGCGCAGGCGTTGAAGCGCGCCGGCACGCTGGCGAACGGCGGGGTGATGCGCTGATGGCGTGCCGCGAGTGTCGCCGCAAAGCCCGGCGCCGCCAGCGACAGTTCGCCCAGCGGCGTGGCGGGGTGGGCGAGGGCGTCCAGCAGCAGCGATTGCAGTTGTTCCAGCAGGGTTTCAGCGGCCCGGGTGCTGTAACGATTGGCCTGATGGCACAGCGTCAGGCGCTGATCGTCGGCGATCAGCAGCAGCTCCATGCCGGCCGGGATTGCCGACACTTCCAGCACCGTGAACGGGGTGGCGGCGAGCGCCGGGCTCCACTGGAAACCATAAGGTGACGCGAGGTCGGCCGGCGAATATTCCTGCCATTCGCCCACGTCTTCACAACGTCTTTGCAGCGCCGCCAGGGCCTCGCCGAACGGACGCTCCAGCGCCGGCTGCCACGGCAGCGGCAGGGCCTTGGCGAACAATCCCCAGCAGTCGGCCAGTTCTTCGTAGTCGTCACGGCAGTCATGCACCCAGTTGAGGGTGAGGGCCGGGCTGTCAGTGGCGCTCAACCGCTGCAACAGCACGCCCCAGGCGGCCATCAGCAGGTGTTCGGCGGGGGCGGCCTGGGCGTGCAACGCAGCGCTCAACGCGGGATCGAGCATCACGCAGGTGGTCAGCGGCGTGTCGGCCTTGTCGCTGCGCGCCTCGCGGTACAGCAGCTCGGTGCCGGCCTGTTGGCCCAGGGCCAGATCGGCCCAGTACTGGCGTCCCTGCGCCGCATCGTCATCCGCCTGCAGGTCATGAATCCAGGCGCTGTACTGGGTGTAGGTCATCGCCTCGGCGTCCGCCAGCGGCGGCTGCATCGAACCCAGCGCCTGCGCCAGGCGCAGCAGTGTGCCACGGTCGGCCGCCAGCGCGGGCAGTTGCAAGGTCACCCGTTGCACCTCGGCGTCCAGCGCCTGCACGTCAATGCTGACCACGCTTTCGCCGGCGACGCGTTGCAACGGCACCTGCATCCCCGGCTCGGGCCGAGTGTGCAGGCGCAATGCATCATGCACCTGCGCCAGCGCCGCCAGCCGTTCACGCAATTGCGCCAGCGCGGTGGCGCCACGCACCTCCAGCACCAGACGGGCCGGCGGCGCATTCGCCAGCCATTGGCTGCGTTGCTGTGGCGACAGGGCGAACGCTGCCTCGTGGTTGCTCATGGCTGTTCCCCCAGTTGTTCGCGGTTCATCATCTGCCCCATGGCCACGCAGATTTTGCGCTCGCCTTCAAACGGGTCGCGGGCATGGGCCACCAGCATATTGTCGAGCATCACCATGTCGCCCTTGTGCCAGGCAAAGCGCACCGCACAGGCCTCGTACGCGGCGCCGATCACGTCCATCACCGCGTCTTCGATCACGCTGCCATCGCCGTAATACACGTTGCGCGGCAGGTTGCCGGCGCCGAACAGGTTGATCAGGTTGCTGCGCACCTCAGGCTCCAGGCACGCGCTGTGGTGCAACTGCACCTGGTTGAAAAACGACGCTTGGCCGGTGTCCGGGTGCGTCACAATCGCCGGGCATTGCTGGGCGATCTTCAGGTTGTCCGCGCCCAGCCACTCCCACTGCATGCCCGCTTGGCGGCACTGACGCTCGACCTCTTCGCGCTGCTCGGTCTTGAAGAAGTCCTGCCAGCGCACGTCCAGCTTGTCGGTGAAGTGCCGCACATACAAAAGGCCCAGGGCCTTGAAGCGCTCAACGATGTCCGGCGGCAACTGCGCCAGCACCTGGCGGCAGTCGACAATCGGCGTGCAACCGCCCCGTGGCGCCGGGATCTCGCAGAAGAACCACTGCTTGCGCGGCCATTGCGCCATGTGCGAGCTCTCGTTGTGGAACAGGATCATGTGCTGTTCCGGGTACGGCGTGGAGTGATAGATATTCTTGCCGGATTTATTCTTCGGCAGGTCGCCGTAGGTGCCGTACAGGTCCGGCTCGATGGCCTGGGCGAACTGCTCGAAAGCGGCGGCATCCGGCAGGTTGAACCCGCGAAACAGCAGGCCGCCGTGGGTGCGCAGCTGCGCATTGATCCACTCGCGCGCCTGCACGGCCCAGTGCACCGGGTCGAGGTCCGCCAGCAAGGGTTCGATCACCAGCGGCAGCGGTTGCCCCTCGCCCAGGGTGCGGGTGCGCACCTGCTCGTGGGCCAGTTGGCTGACGGCGGTGGCGCGGGTGTTCTTCAGCTTGCTCATCTTCGACTGCTTGCGCTCGCTGCGCGCTTGCGTCTCATCGATGGCCACCGGGGCGTCTGCGTGCAGGCGCCACGTCCAGTCCTGCAACGTCAGGCTGTCGAGCAGTTGCGCAAAGCCTTGCTCCAGGCGTTCAACGGTGTGCGCCTGCAACACGCTGGTGCGATAGACCCAGCGTACCTGCAAGCCGTTTTCGTCTTCCTCGACAAACACGGCCAGGTCGAACTTGCTGGTCTGCTGCTGCGGCGCCAGATGTTCCACCGCCAGGTCCGCCAGGCTGGCCGTGCCCTGCGGCGTGTTCTGCATCACGAACAGTACCTGCACCAGCGGGTTTACCCCCGGAGTGCGCGGCGGTTGCAGCGCCTCCACCAGCTTGTCGAACGGCACTTGCTGGTGCTGGAACGCGGCCAGGCAATCCTCGCGCAGGCGTTGCAGGCGGCTGTCGAATGTATCGCCGGCCTCCAGCCGTGCGCGGATCGGCAGCACGTTGACGAAGAAGCCGATCAGGTTTTCCAGCGCCGCCTGCTCGCGGTTGGCCAGGTCGGTGCCGACGATAAAGTCATTGGCGCCCGTGGCCCGCTGCAACAGGCTGTTGAACGCATTGAGCAACAGCATAAACAGCGTCGCCTTGTGTGCCTGGGCATACGCCTTGAGCACCTGGGTCTGGGCCGGGGTGAAATGCTGGGTCAACAGCGCGCCCTGATAGTCCGGCTGGGCCGGACGCGGCGCATCCAGCGGCAACGGGATCAGCATCGGCGCGCCGTCGAGCTGGCGCCGCCAATAGTCGATGGCACGCGCCAATTGGCGCTGTTGCGCTTCGCTGCGTTGCCACTGGGCGTAATCGGCGTACTGGATCGGCAACGCGGTAAACACCGGCGTGGTGCCGCTGGCACAGGCCTGGTAACCGGTGATCAATTCCTGCATCAGGATGCCCATGGACCAGGCGTCCGTGGCGATATGGTGCAGCACCAGTTGCAGCACGTGATCATCCGCGCCCAGTTTCAGCAACTGCGCGCGCAGCATCGGCGCCTGTTGCAGATCAAACGGTTGTGCCGACTGTTGATCGATCACCGCCTGCAGGGCTTGCGGCTGCACCGTGAGTGGCGTGAGGTCGAGCGTCGGCGCCGCATGGATCACCTGGCACGGCTGGTCGCCGTGCAAGTCAAAGCTGGTGCGCAGCGATTCATGCCGTTCCAGCACCCGCTGCAACGCCTGTTGCAAGGCGGCGATATCCAGCGGGCCACGCAGGCGCACCACGCTGGACATGTTGTAGGCCGCGTTCGGCCCCTCAAAACGGTCAAGGAACCACAGCCGTTGCTGGGCGTAGGACAGCGCCAGCGGCCGATTGCGCGGCACCGGCACGATCTCGTCCTCGTCGGTCACCTGGGCCTGTTGATCCACCACCTGTGCCAGGTGCTCCAGGGTGCCGCCCTCGAACAGCACGCGCAGCGGCAGGCTGACGTTCAAGCGGCGGCGAATGCGCGAGAGCATCTGCGTGGCCAGCAGCGAGTGGCCGCCAATGGCGAAGAAGTCATCGTGCACGCTGACGCTGGGCACGCCGAGGATGGCCTGCCACAGCTCGGCCAAGATTTTTTCGGTCGGCGTGCGCGGGGCAATCGACACGCCATCGGCGGCTGCGGCCTGGGGCAGATCCAGCGCGGCGAGAGCCCGGCGGTCGACCTTGCCGTTGGCATTGAGCGGAAGCTGCGCCAGTTCCACCCAGCGCGCCGGCACCATGTAGTTGGCCAGTTGCGTGGCCAAATGGGCGCTCAGGACCGACTGCGCATCGGCCTCAAAGGCGCTATCGAGCACAAGGAACACCACCAGTTGCAGGGCGCCACGGGCATCCGGCAAGGCTAGAACTGCTGCGCTCTGCACGGCCGGGTGCTGCATCAGACGGTTTTCGATTTCGCCCAGTTCGATGCGATGGCCACGAATCTTCACCTGCTGATCGCGCCGGCCCAGGTATTCGATCACGCCATCGGCGCGCAGGCGGCCGATATCGCCGCTGCGGTAGAGGCGCGCGCCCGGCTCGAACGGATGATCGACGAAGGCTTCGCGGGTGCGTTGCGGGTCGCGCAGGTAGCCGCGGCCCACGCCGACGCCACCGATGCACAGTTCGCCCGGCACGCCGATGGGCACGCTGCGCAGCGCGCTGTCGAATACAAACACCTGGTTGTTCGCGGTCGGCCGGCCAATCGGCATGTGCAGGCAGTCGGCGTCCGGTGCCTGGGTGATTGGGTAAAACGCCACGTCATCCGAACACTCGGCAGGGCCGTAGGCGTTCATCAACGGGATGGTCGGGAAGCGCGCAAACCAGTCCCGGGCCAACGCCGGCGGCAGCGCCTCGCCGGTCGGCAGCAGCCAGCGCAAGGTGGGCAGGCGGTGCTCGTCGCGGGCTTCCTGCAACATGCCGCGAATCAGCGCGGGCACGGTTTCCAGCAGGGTCAATTGTTGCGCCTGCACCGCATCGAGCAGGGCCAGCGGGTCATGGGCCTGGGCGTCCGGCAGGATATGCACGGTGGCGCCCACCAGCGGCGCGGCGAGGAACTGCCATATACAAATATCGAACGCGGCGGAGGCGGTCTGGGCGATGCGGTCGTGTTCGCCCAGGCCCAGGGCCGGCACCTTGCCGAAGATGTTATTGAGCATGCCGCGCTGTTCCACCATCACCCCTTTAGGCGTACCGGTGGAGCCGGAGGTGAAAATCACATAGGCCAACTGGTCGGGGTTGTGCGCGTAAGTCACCGCGGGCCGGGCCTCGCCTTGCCACAGCGTTTGCGCAACCAGGCAGGTCGGCTGCTTGAGCAACTGCGGCAGCACGCCCTCCAGCACGCCACTGGCGCTGTCGCACACCAGCAACAACGGCGCTTCACCCAGGTTGAGCAGCTCGGCCAGACGCGCGGCCGGCTGCTGGATGTCCAGCGCCTGGAACGCGGCACCGGCCTTGAGCGTGCCGAGCATCAGGGTCAGCAAGGTCAGGCCGCGCTCGGCAAACAGCGCGACCAGGGTTTCCGGGCCGGCACCGGCGCTGTGCAGGGCATGGGCGACGGCGTTGGCGCGGCGGTCCAGTTCGGCGTAGGTCAGGGACTCCTGCCCGTGCACGGCGGCGATCTGCTGCGGCCGGCGGCGCACCTGCTCGTCGAACAAGGCGGCGTAACCCTGGGTCAGCGGGAAGTCGACCGCGCTGCGGTTCCACTCCACCTGCAGTTGCTGACGCTCGGCGGGCGCCAGCATGTGCAGGCTGCCCAGCGTTGCCTCGGGGGCTTCGAGCATGCTCGACAGCAACTGCACCAGGTGCCCGAGCATGCGCTGCACGCTGTCGGCACTGAACCGCTGGCTGTCATAGGACAGGCGAATGCCCAGGCGGTCGCCGGGGTACAGCACCACGGTCATCGGGAAGTTGGTGTGCACGCGGTCTTCATAGATGTCGATGCTGAAGGCGTCCAGCTGCACGCTGCTGATGTCCAGCGGCGCGTTTTCGAACACCACCAGGCTGTCGAACAGCTGCTGCCCGCGCGGCACGCCGCTGCTGCGCTGGATATCCACCAGCGAGGCACTTTCGTGTTCGCGCAGCCGCGCATTGTGCGACAACAGCGCCTGCAACCAGCCGGCGACCGGCGCTTCGGGGTCGACGTCGAGGCGCAGCGGCAGGCTGTTGATGAACAGCCCGACCATTTCCTCGACGCCGGCAAGCTCGGTGGGGCGACCGGCCACGGTGACGCCGAACAGCACGTCGCGATTGCCGCTGTAGCGCGACAACAGCAAGGCCCAGGCGCCCTGGATCCAGGTGTTGGGCGTCAGTTGGTAGTGCTGGCACAGCTGCTGCAAGCGTTGGGTCTGGCTGATGCTCAAGGTCTGGTCGAGGTCGCCGACCGCTTCCGGCGCCTGCTCCGCGCGGGCCGGGGCGTTGTCCAGGTGCAACGGCGTCGGCTCGCTGAAACCGGCCAGGTCCGCTTGCCAGAAGGCGTGGGCGGCGGCCATGTCCTGGCGTTCCAGCCAGCTCATGTAGCCACGGAATGAGCGAAAGCGCGGGCGTGCCAGCGGTTCCTGATGCACAACTGCCTGATAGATCGCCAGCAGGTCCTCCATCAACAGGCCGAAGCACCAGGCATCGGTGAGGATATGGTGGAAGCTGCGCACCACGGCGAATCGGCGCTCATCGAGCTGGAACACGCGCAGGTGCGTCAGTGGCGCGACGCCCATGTCGAAACCCTGCACGCGCTGGGCCTCCAGCGCCTGGTCCATGGCCAGGCGTTGCTGCGCGTCATCCAGGTGACGCAGGTCCTGCCAGTCGAACGCCGGCGCGGTGTGGCGGTACACGCATTGCAACGGCTCATGGTCGTCCTGCCACCAGAAGGCGGTGCGCATCATCGGATGGCGGTCGAGGAACACCTGCCAGGCCGTTTCCATGGCCGGGCGTTGCAGCACGCCGTCCCAGCTGTAGCGCTGCTGCATCAGGTAGATGCCGCTGTGGGGCTGCAGCAGGGTGTGCAGCAGCATGCCCTGTTGCATCGACGACAACGGGTAGACGTCTTCGAGGTTCGCCCAGTCCAGCGGCTCGGCGGCGAGGGTTGCGGCTTGCCGGTGGCACAGCGGGAAGGCGTCGCTGTGGGGACGCAGCTCAGGCGCGGCCGCAAGTGCAGCAAGGCTGGCCAGGCGCTCGGCCAGTGGCGCGGTCCAGTCGGCGGCCAGCGGGCCTTCGCAGCGCAGGTGCAGTTGGTCGTCCTGCCAGTGGGCTTCGACGCGCAGGGCATGGGCCGTGGCCGCCGGCAGGTCGGCGGCGGTGATCTGCGCCAGCATGCCGTGGGCTTCGCGGTGGCTGTCGAGGTCGCCGCGCCAGTGAATCGCGATATCGGCCGGGGGCAGATCGCGCAACGGTTCCTGCAGGTAGGTGTTATCCGACAGGTAGCGCAGCACGCCATAGTCGGCGCCGTGTTGCGGGTAGGCACGCAGTTGCGCGGCCACGGCGTGCAGGCGTTGCAGCGCGGTGGCTGCGTCGGTGTGCAGGAACACCGGCACCGGCAGGTCCAGCGCGCCGATGATGCGTTGCGGTTCAAGATCGGCGAGGGCGATGGGCGACTGCACCGGCAAGCGCTCAATGGCCGGGCGCGCAGCGTACAGCTCAAGCGCCAGCAGGCCGTTGCCGCACTGTTCGGCCACGGCAGTGGCCAGCAGGCTGTTCCAGTCCAGGTGCAGCACCTCGGCCAGGCGTTTCAAGGCGCCGGAGGTCTGGCTGCTCAGGCTGTGTTCGATCACCTGGCTCGGTTGCTGGCTGGCGGGCAGTTGCAGCGTGTCCATCCCGGCAAATTGCAGCCAGTGTTCCCAGGCGTCATCGAGGGCATCGCTGTGGGCGTGGTCTTGCTGATGGCGCGCCCATGGGGTGAAGTTGCCGCCGTGATAGGACAGCCGCACCGGCCGTTGCAGGCGCAACTGGCTCAGCGCCAGATTGAGGTCGGTGAGCAACAACGGCCACGAGGCGTCGTCCACGCACAGCGGATGCGCGGCCAGCAGCAGGTGCCCGTCGCCCAGCAGGCTGGCGTGCAGGTTTTGCCCGGCTTGCAGGTCCAGTTCGTCGACCGCGGCCTGGGCGAGGACCTGCAACTGATGCGGCAGGTATTCGCCGCTGCTGATGGCGGCCGCCTTGGGCACTGCCAGTACGCGCTGCTGCCAGTCCGCGTCGAAGCCCAGGCGCAGGGCCTGATGATGCTGCTGCAAGGCGGCAAGGGCCTGAGCGAGCAAGGCAGGGTCCAGCGGCTGCGCCAGGGCCACGCAGCGCCAGGTGGCCGTCAGCGGGCCTTGTTCCAGACGCGCACGCTGGCCGGCGCCGAGGGGCAGCTCATAGCCGTCGGCTTGCTGCTGCGCCACGGTGTGGCTGGCATCGGCGCCGAGCACGCGTGCGATGTCGGCGACGGTGCGGTTCTCGAACAGTTGGCGCGGGGTGAGCTTGAGGCCTTGCTGGTTGGCCCGCGCGATGATTTGCAGGTTCAGAATCGAATCGCCGCCGATGGCGAAGAAATTGTCGTTGACCCCAACCTGTTCACGCTTGAGCACGTCCTGCCAGATCGCCGCCAGCAGGCGTTCAACGTCATTGCGTGGCGCCACATAATCGGCGCTGTCGTCGCGGGTGGCGTGGGGCAATGGCAGGCGTTGCACATCGACCTTGCCATTGCCGGTCAGGGGCAGTTCATCGAGGGTGATGAAGTGCGCCGGCACCATGTAGTCCGGCACGCGGCTGCCCAGGTCGTTGCGCAGCTTGAGCGCCGACAGTGACTGGCTGGCCACCAGATAGGCGACCAGACGCAGGCTGCCCTCCAGCTCGATCGCGCGCACCACCACCTGTTCGATCAGTGGCGACAGGCGCCGAATCTGCGCCTCGACTTCGCCCAATTCCAGGCGATTGCCGCGAATCTTCACCTGACTGTCGACGCGGCCGAGGAACGCCAGTTGGCCGTCCACCAGCCAGCGCACGCGGTCGCCCGTGCGGTACCAGCGCTGTTGCCGGTCATCCAGGTGGAAGCGTTCGACGGTCAGGTCGTCGCGGTGCAGGTAGCCACGGGCGAGTGCGCCGCTGATCAGCAGTTCGCCGCTGATGCCGGTGGCCACGTCGCGCCCCTGGGCGTCGACTACGCGCAGTTGGCGGTTCGGCAGCGGCCGGCCGAGGGCAATGCGTGGCTGGCCCGTCGTGAGTTCGGTGGCAATCGCACCCACCGTCGCCTCGCTCGGCCCGTAGTGGTTGAACACCCGCAGGCCGGGCGCCAGCGCGTTGACCTGAGCCAGCAGCGCCGGGCTCAGGGCGTCGCCGCCAAACACCAGCAGGGCCGTGGGCAGCAAGCGCGCATCCGGCAGTGCCTGCAACAGCCCGCTGAGGTGGCTCGGGGTGATTTTCAGCACGTCCACCGGGAACTCGCTGAACAGCTGCGCCAGGGCCAGCGGGCTGAAAGCGCTCTCGTCATCCACCAGCAACAGGCTGGCGCCGCTGCACAGCGCGCCGAACAGCTGGGTGTGGCCGAGGTCGGCGGCAATGCTCGACAGCAGGCCATAGCGCGCGGCGGCGGGCGGCTGCAGCACGCTGTGCACCGCGCTCAGGTAATCGACGATGGCGCGGTGTTCGACCACCACGCCCTTGGGCGTGCCGGTGGAACCGGAGGTGTAGATCACGTAGGCCGCGTCATCCAGGCGGTGGGAAACCACGGGCGCGCTGGCGGGACGGACGGCAATTGCTGCGGCCTGTGCGTCCAGGCACAGCAGCGGCGTGTGCTCACCCAGGCGTGTCAGCAGGGGCGTCGCCGTGGCGCCGATCAACAGCGCGGTGCGGCTGTCCTGCAGCACGTCGGCCAGGCGTCCGGCGGGTTGTTTGAGGTCCAGCGGCAGGTAGGCGGCGCCGGCCTTGAGGGTGGCGAGCACGGCGATCACAAAATCGGCGCTGCGCTCCAGCGCCAGCGCCACCAGGCTGTGACGGCCGATGCCCTGGGCGCACAGATGCTGGCTAAGGCGGTTGGCGCGCTGATCGAGTTCGCCGTAGCTCAGCACACCGTCGCGGTCGCGCAGCGCCGGTTGCTCCGGTGCGGCGGCGGCCTGCTGTTCAACGCGCTGATGCAGGCACAGGTCGGGCACTGCAAGCGCCGCACCACGCCCGAGGGCTTGCAGTTGCTCGCGCTCCTGCGCACCCAGCCAGTCGAGATCCGCAACCCGGCACTGCGGCTGCGCGGCCATGGCCAGCAGCACCGTGCGCAATTGCGCCGACAGCAGGGCGATTTCCTCGTCGCTGAAACGGCTGCGGTTGTAGCTGAACAGGTAATGCAACTGCTCGCCCGGCACCACGATCAGCGACAACGGAAAATGGTTGCGCCCCTGGGTCAGGGTCAGGCCATCGCTAGCGTGCTCGCGGTTCGGGTCGGCGAAGCTCAGGCCACCGGCGTCCTGGTTGAGCGCATCGGTGACCGGGAAGTTCTCGAACACCAGGATCGAGTCGAACAGCGCCTGCTCGGCGGCGATGCGGCTCATCGACTTGAGCTTGCCCAGCGGCAGATACGCGTGGTGGCGCAGGTCGCTGTTGGCTTGCTGCAACTGTTGCAGCCAGTCCACCAGCGCCGGGCCTTCGGACCATTGCACGCGCAGGGGCAGGGTGTTGATGAACAGCCCGACGGTGCTGTCGATGGCGGCCAGGTTTTCCGGGCGACCGGCCACGGTGACGCCGTAGATCACGTCATCGCGCCCGGCGTGCTGGCCCAACAGCAGCGCCCAGGCGCCCTGGATCAAGGTGTTAAGGGTCAGGTGATGGCGACGGGCGAACTGCGCCAGTTGCTCGGTTTCGTCGATGCTCAGGCGGTGTTCGCGTTCGGCGCACGGCGCGTCGGCAGGCGGGGTCAGGCGCAGGCCGAAGTCGGGCAGCGGGGTCGGTTCGCTGACATCCTGCAACTGCCCGCGCCAGAAGCTTTCGGTGGCGGCCATGTCCTGCTCGGCCAGCCAGGCGATGTAGTCGCGGTAGGCACGGGTCGGCGGCAGATTGGCCGGGCGGCCGTGGGCGTGTTCGTAGTAGAGCGCCAGCCATTCCTGGATCGCGATGCCCACGCTCCAGCCGTCCATGATGATGTGATGGAAGGTCCAGATCAGGTGCCAGCGCTGCGGTTCGAGGCGCACCAGGGCCAGGCGCATCAGCGGCGCGTCGTTCAGCGCCAGCGGTTCGGCGCGTTGTTCAAGGGCCAGTTGCGGCAGGGCGGTGTGGCTGTCGCTGCGGCCTTGCCAGTCGAGTTCGCTCAACGGCAGGTTCAACCCGGACTGCACCACCTGATAGGCATCGTCGAGGTCTTCCCACAGAAACGCGCTGCGCAATACCGCGTGGCGTTGCATCAGGGCCTGCCAGGCGGCGCGAAACGCCGGCAGTTGCAGCGGGCCGTTCATGTCCAGGCTCAGTTGCTGGTAGTACACCCGCGAATCGGGCTCGACCACGCTGTGAAACAGCAAACCGTGCTGGGTCGGCGACAGGGAGTAGATGTCTTCGATGTTGTTCATGGTTGTGCAATCCATTTCAAATGCTTGGAGAGAACGGCGCGCCGTTCTCAGGAATTCGGTTTGCTCTTGAGCTTGCCCAGCAAGGTGTCGAGGGACTTTTGATTCAGTGCCTTGGCCAGCGGAAAGTCGGATGGCATCAATGCGCCAGCCTTGGGATCGCGGCAGTGTTCGAGCAGCGCTTGCAGGTGCGTGAGCAGGCGCGCCGGCAGGTCGCGGTCGGCCTCGGCGCTGACGCTGTGCCAATGCAGGTGCAACACGCCGTCCTCCAGCCACGCCACCACTTCACGGGCATGGCTCACACGGTTGGCAGGCGCAACCTCCGCCGGCGCCGCCAGGGTGCTGGCGCGCAACCAGCCGGCTGGCGGTTGCTCGTGGCCCAGGTAGTTGAACAGCACATCGCCGTTGCCGGCCGGCAACTCACCGCGCAGGCGCAGCAAGCCATAGCCCAGGCCCTGACCGGGCACCGCGCGCAAGGCTTCCTTGGCCTGGCGCGCCCAGTCGCCCACGCTGCCACGGGCGTTCACCCGCAGCGGGAACAGGGTGGTAAACCAACCCACGGTGCGGCTGACATCCAGCCCTTCAAAGCCCGCGTCGCGGCCATGGCGTTCCAGGTCAACCACGACCTCCTGGCGCTGATCGACTTCGGCCAGGGTTGCAACCAGTGCGGCGATCAGCAGTTCTTCCGGCTGGGTGCGGTAGGCGGCGTGGGACTCGGTCAACCATTGCTGGGTGCGCGTGGCATCCCAGCGCGCCGACAGGGTCTGGCGCTCGGCCACCGTGGCCTGCGGCATCGGGTTGACGGCGAGCTGGCGGCTCCAGTACGGCTGTTCGGCGCTGGCAGCGCGGGCGTGCAACTGCTCGGCCCATTGCCGGTACGCGGTGGTTTTTGCCGGCATCACCACGGGCGCGCCGCTTTCCAGGGCGGCATACACCTGCTGGAAATCTTCCAGCAACGGCCCCCAGGACACGGCGTCGATCACCAGGTGATGGGCCACCAGATACAGGCGCTGCGGCGTGCCTTCCAGCAGCGCGGCGGCGAACAACGGGCCGTGTTGCAGGTCCAGGCTCTGCGCCACCTGTTGCAGTTGCTGCGTTTGAGTTGCGAGGGTCAGCCGCGCCGGTTCCACCGTGGCAATAACGGCCTGCCATTGGCCGTCCACTGCGCTGAAACGCAGGCGCAATGCGTCGTGATGAGCGATCAGTTTATCCAGCGTTTGCTGCACCAGAGCCGGTTGCAATGGACGCGTGCTGTCGGCCAGCACCGATTGGTTCCAGTAGGCGGGCTGGGGTTGCTGCTGGTCGAAGAACCACTGGTGCAACGGCATCAACGGCATCGCACCGCTGACTTCGCCTTGCTCGGCCACGGCCAGCAGCGGCGTGATCAGCTGCGCCAGGCCCGCCGGGGTCTGGGCGCGGAACAGGTCTTTGGGCGTGAGGGCGTAACCCAGGTCGCGCAGCTGCGAAATCAGCTTGAGGCCGAGGATCGAGTCACCGCCCAGCGCAAAGAAGCTGTCCGCGGTGCCGACCGCGCGGCCGCCGGTGAGGCTGTCGCCAAGCAAGTCGCTGAACAGCTGGCACACCAGGCCTTCCAGGGCAGTGCGTGGTGCGACCGACGCCTGTTGGCGCTGCGGCAGAGGCAGCGCCGCCAGCGCCTTGCGGTCGAGCTTGCCATTGCTGGTCAGCGGCAGGCTTGGCAGTTGCACCCAAACGGCAGGCACCATATAAGCCGGCAGTTGCGCGCTGAGTGCGGCGCCCAGCGCCGTCTCGGCCGCAGCGCCGCTGTAGAACGCCACCAGGCGATTGTCGAGCACCAGCGTGCAGGCGCCGCTGACGCCTGGCCGGCCGAGCAAAGCAGCATCGATTTCGCCCAGTTCGATACGTTGGCCGCGCAGCTTGACCTGATGGTCGAGGCGGCCGAGGTAGTCGATATTGCCGTCAGCGCGGAAGCGGCAACGGTCACTGGTGCGATACAGGCGTTCGCCGTTCACCGTCAGGAAGCGTTCGGCGGTGAGGTCGTCACGTTTGAGGTAACCGCGCGCAACGCCGACGCCGCCGATATACAGCTCGCCGATGCTGCCAATCGGCAGCGGCTGCTGCTGATCATCCAGAATGTGCAGGCGCAGGTTGGCGATGGGTTTGCCAATCGGCACCACCGCGTCGTCGACCGAGCAACGCCACACCGACACGTCAATCGCCGCTTCGGTCGGGCCATACAGGTTGACCAGCGCCGCCGGGTGGCGGCTCATGAAACGCTGCACCAGATCCGCCGGCAGGGCTTCGCCGCTGGCGAACACCTGACGCAGGCTGCGGCAGTCAGCCAGACTCGGCTCTTCGGCAAACGCGCGCAGCATCGACGGCACGAAGTGCAGGGTGGTGACCTGCTCCTGCTGGATCAACTGGCTCAGGTAAGCCGGATCACGGTGCCCATCGGGACGCGCCACCACCAGCGTGGCGCCCGTGATCAGCGGCCAGAAGAACTCCCACACCGACACGTCGAAGCTGTAGGGGGTCTTTTGCAGCACGCGGTCGTCAGGCCCAATCGGAAATGCATCCTGCATCCAGTGCAGGCGGTTCATCAGCGCGCCGTGTTCGTTCATCACGCCTTTAGGCTGGCCGGTGGAACCGGAGGTGTAGAGCACGTAGGCGAGGTCATTGGCCTGCATGTTCAGCGGTTCGACGTTGTCAGCAGCGGGCAGTGAGTCCAGCGTCCACGCGTTATGGCCTGCGGGCAGGCGCGACAGCCACTGGGGCTGGGTCAACGTGACCAGAGCATCCGCATCCTCAATCAAAAACGCCAGACGCGCGGCCGGCAGCTCCGGATCGAGCGGCAGCCAGGCGGCGCCGGCGTGCACGATGCCGAGCAAGGCCACCACCATCTCCACCGAGCGCTCCATGCACACCGGCACAATCGATTCGCGGCCAATGCCAGCACTGCGCAGGGCGCGGGCGACGTGGTGGGCGCGCTGGTCCAGCTCGGCGTAGCTCAGGCGCTGGCCTTCGAAGACCAGGGCTTGCGCATTCGGCGTGCGTGCGGCCTGTTGGCTCAGGGCCGTGTGCAGGTCGGTCGGGCCGGGGTAATGCCGCTCGGTGGCGTTCCATTGCGCCAGTTGCGCCTGATCCTGCTGCTGCGGGAACAGCTCGACCAATGCGCGCTCCGGTGTTGCCACCAGTGCATCGAGCAGCGCACACCATTGCGCGCTCCAGCGTTGCATCGTCGCGGCGTTGAACAGCGCGGCCTGGTATTCCAGCGCCAGGGTCATGTCGCTGCCGTCGTCGTGCACTTCCCAGCTTTGTTCGAACTTGGCGTCGATGGCCGGCAGGGTGCGTTCTTCAAGGGCCAGTCCCGGCCACTGGCGGCTGTCCATATGGCCGTGATTGAGGGAGAACAGCACCTGAAACAGCGGCGTGCGGTTAAGGTCGCGGCGCTGGGTCACGGCGCTGACCAGGCTGGCGAACGGCAGGTCGGCGTGGGCCTGAGCGGCGCGCAGATCGGCTTCCACCGCGTCCAGCAGGCTAGCCGCCGGAGCCTGTTGGTCGACGTCGCTGCGGATCACCAGGGTATTGACCAGGCAGGCCAGCAGGGTCTGGGTTTGCGGCGAGTCGCGCTGGTCCGCCGGAGTGCCCAGGCGAATATCGCGCTGGCCGCTGTAGCGCGCCAGCAGGGCACTCAAGGCGCTGGCGAGCACCACGTACGGCGTGGTGCCGCGCTGCCGCGCGAAGTGGCGAATCGCCGCCGAACGCTCGCGGCCCAGGCTGAGATTCAGTTGACCGGCACGCCGATCCGCTTCGGCGGCGCGTGGCCGGTCCAGCGGCAGTTCGAGACGGTAGTCGTCCTCGCCCAGATGGTTTTTCCAGTAATCCAGGCTGGCCTCGCGCCGGGCCTGGGTGTGCGGGTGCTGTTGCCACAGGGCGAAGTCGATGTAGTCGATGGGCAGTGGCGTAAAGTCCGGCGCCTGCCCGTGCAGCCCGGCGCGGTAGGCCTGGGCCAGTTCGTCGATCAGCAGGCGCATGGCCCAGCCGTCGGTGGCGCTGTGGTGCAGGCACACCAGCAAGCGGTGCTCGTCGCTGCCCTGGCGGTGCATTAAATGCGCGCGCCAGGGGGCGGCGTTTGCCAGGTCGAAAGGGGCCATCAACTCGGTCTGCGCGCGGTTGCACGCACTGTCCCAGTCGCGCTCGGCAACCGACGTCACCTGCAGCGCCGGGCCTTGCGCATCGATCAGCAACTGCGCCTGGCCTGCGACTTCCCTAATGCGGCTGCGCAGCACCAGATGGCGCTCGCTGAGCTGATCAAAGGCGGCGCGCAAGGCCGGCAGGTTCAGGGCACCGGTCAAGGTCAGCGCGAACGGCATGTGGTATTCGCGCGATTGTGGCACCAGTCGGCTGAGCATCCAGAACCGCTGTTGCGCCAGGCCCAGCGGCAGGGCAGCCGGACGTGGCTGAGGCGTGATCTGTTCACCCGGCAAGGCGTCGTCCAGCTGCGCGGCCAGGGCCGCGACGGTCGGCTGGGCAAACACCCGTGCCAACGGCAAGGTCACGCCCAGGCGTTCCCGCACCCGGGCGACCAGTTGCGTGGCCAACAGGGAGTGGCCGCCAAGCTGGAAGAAGTGGTCGTCGATGCCCACCTGCGGGCATTGCAGCACTTCGCTGAACACCTCGCACAGCAGCGTTTCGTTGGCGTTGCGCGGTGCGCGGTGCGGCTGCTCGCGGCTGGCGTCCGGCAGGCGGATGGCGGCGAGTGCCTTGCGGTCAAGCTTGCCGTTGGGGCTGAGCGGCAGGTGCTCAAGCTGCACCAGCAGGCCCGGCAGCAGGTGGGACGGCAGCTCGCGGGCGAGTGCCGCGCGCAGGTCGGCTTCGCTGGCGTCACCGCTCCAGAAACTCACCAGACGTTGGTCGAGCAGCAGAGTGGCGGCCTCGCGGACCTGCGGCCGGGCCAGCAGGGCAGCGTCGATTTCGCCGAGTTCGATGCGCTGGCCGCGCAGCTTGACCTGATGGTCGAGGCGGCCGAGGTAGTCGATATTGCCGTCAGGCAGGAAGCGGCAGCGGTCACCGGTGCGGTACAGGCGTTCGCCATTTACCGTGAGGAAGCGTTCGGCGGTGAGGTCGTCACGTTTGAGGTAACCGCGCGCGACGCCAACACCACCGATATACAGTTCGCCGGCCGTACCGATGGGCAACGGCTGCTGCTGGTCATTCAGAATATGCAGCTGCAGGTTGGCGATGGGCTTGCCGATCGGCACCACAGCGTCGTCGACCGAGCAACGCCACACCGACACGTCAATCGCCGCTTCGGTCGGGCCATAGAGATTGACCAGCGCCGCCGAATGGCGGCTCATGAAACGCTGTACCAGATCCACGGGCAGGGCTTCGCCGCTGGCGAACACCTGACGCAGGCTGCGGCAGTCAGCCAAGCTCGGTTCTTCGGCAAACGCGCGCAGCATCGACGGCACAAAGTGCAGGGTGGTGACCTGTTCCTGCTGGATCAGCTGGCTGAGGTAGGCCGGGTCACGATGGCCATCGGGACGCGCCACCACCAGCGTGGCGCCCGTGATCAGCGGCCAGAAGAACTCCCACACCGACACGTCGAAGCTGTAGGGGGTCTTTTGCAGCACGCGGTCGTCAGGCCCAATCGGAAATGCATCCTGCATCCAGTGCAGGCGGTTCATCAGCGCGCCGTGTTCGTTCATCACGCCTTTGGGCTGGCCGGTGGAACCGGAGGTGTAGAGCACGTAGGCGAGGTCATTGGCCTGCATGTTCAGCGGTTCGGCGTCGCCCGCGTCGGGCAGTGAGTCCAGCGTCCACGCGTTGTGGCCTGCGGGCAGGCGCGACAGCCACTGGGGCTGGGTCAACGTGACCAGAGCTTCCGCATCCTCAATCAGAAATGCCAGACGCGCGGCCGGCAACTCGGGATCCAGCGGCAGCCAGGCGGCGCCGGCATGCACGATGCCGAGCAAGGCCACCACCATCTCCACCGAGCGCTCCATGCACACCGGCACAATCGATTCGCGGCCAATACCGGCGCTGCGCAGGGCGCGGGCGACGTGGTGGGCGCGCTGGTCCAGCTCGGCGTAGCTCAGGCGCTGGTCTTCGAAGACCAGAGCTTGCGCATTCGGCGTGAGTGCGGCCTGTTGGCTCAGGGCCGTGTGCAGGTCGGTCGGGCCGGGGTAATGCCGGTGGGTGGCGTTCCACGCCTGCTGTTGCACGCGCTCGGCGTCGGTCAGTGGCGACCATTCGCCGATCAGCGTCTGCGGTGCGTCGAGCATGCTTTCCAGCAATGCCTGCCATTGCGTCAACCAGCGTTGGGCGGTGGCCTGGCTGAACAGCGCGCTGCGGTATTCCAGCAACACCGACAGCACTTCGCCGTCGTGCACTTCCCAGTTCAGGTCGAACTTGGTGGCGGCGGCCGTCACCGCCCGTTCACGCACCTGCAAGTGCGGCCACTGGCCGACGTCGGCAGCGCCGTTCTGCATGACGAACAGCACCTGGAACAACGGCGTCTGACCGAGGCTGCGTTCGGGCGCGAGGTGTTCGACCAGTTGATCGAACGGCACGTCCTGATGCTGCTGGGCGTCGAGCACGGTGTTGCGCACCTGGTCGAGCAAGCCGGCGAAGTCCAGGTTCGGTGCCAGGTCGGCGCGCATCACCAGGGTGTTGACGAAGCAACCGATCAGCGGCTGCAACTCGGCCAATGGCCGCTGCGCCACCGGGCTGCCGACGCGCACGTCGCGCTGGTTGGCATAGCGTCCCAGCAACAGTTGTGCGGCGCTGAGCAGCAGCATGTACAGGGTTGCGCCGCGTTGCTGGGCAAACTGACGCAAGCGCGCGGTCAGCTCGGCGGGCAATTGCACTTGCACCGAGTCGGCATGCGGATCGAGCAGGTGCGGGCGTGGCTGGTCGGTGGGCAGTTCCAACTGGTAGCTGGTGTCCTGCAGTTGCGTTCGCCAGTAGGCCAACTGGCTGTCGAATCGCGCCTGTTGCGCCGCCTCGCGCTGCCACAGCGCGTAGTCCGGGTATTGCAGGGCCAGCGCCGGCAGGCTGTGGTGCTCGCCTTTGTAGCAGCGAGCCAGTTCGTCGAGCAGGTTCTGCGTGGAGGCATCGTCGGTCACGCAGTGGTGCAGGGTCAGCACCAGCAACGCCTGCCTGTTGCGTTTGAGCAGGCGCGCGCGAATCGGCGCTTCACGGGACAGGTCAAAGCGCTGCGCGGTG
Source organism: Pseudomonas trivialis (assembly GCF_001439805.1). GTDB lineage: Bacteria > Pseudomonadota > Gammaproteobacteria > Pseudomonadales > Pseudomonadaceae > Aquipseudomonas > Aquipseudomonas trivialis. Next base: position 104,548 of record NZ_JYLK01000017.1, read on the forward strand.
GCGGCCTGGATCGCGTCTTCGTTCAGTTGTTGCCAGTGCGCGTCGGTGACGGCGTCCCAGTGCGTCATGGCCAGCGTCAGCTCGACGTGGGGTTCGATCACCAGCGCCAGTTCACCGGCCGGCTCACGCACGATGCGGCTGCGCAGGATTTCGTGGCGTTGAATCACACTGTTCAGCGCCGCTTGCAGCGCCGGAACATGCAGCTCGCCGTCGAACTGCACGGCGCTGACCACGTTGTACTCACTGGCGCCGCTCAGTTGCTCGAGAAACCACAGGCGCTGCTGTTCGAACGACAGCGGCAGGCGTGCAGGCCGCGGAGCGGGCACGAAGGTGTCGCGGGGTGTTTGCAGCGGCTGCGCGAGCAACGCCGCCAGGGCGTGCAACGTGGGATGTTCGAACACCGCCCGCAGCGGTGGCACTGTGGCAAATTGCTGACGCAGGCGCGCAAACAGCACGGCCGCCAACAGCGAATGGCCACCCAGGTAAAAGAACTGGCTGTCACGCCCGATTGCGCTCAACGGCAGCTTCAGCAGCTCGGCCCACAGGGCGGCGAGCTGGCGTTCGGCGTCGGTGCGCGGTGGGTCCGTGGCGTCCGGCTCGGCCTGGGTGTGCGGCGCGGGCAAGGCCTTGCGGTTGAGTTTGCCGTTATCGGTCAAGGGCAACTGGTCCAGCACCACAAAGGCCGACGGCACCATGTAGTCGGGCAGGGCGGCGCCAAGGGCGTGGCGCCACGCGCTGAGGTCGGGCTGGTCGCCACTGACGTAGGCCACCAGGCGCTTGTCGCCAGGCACGTCTTCACGGGCCAGCACCACCGCCTGGCGTACGCCGGGTTGCGCGCCGAGCAGGGCTTCGATTTCGCCCAGTTCTACGCGGAAACCACGGATTTTCACTTGATGGTCCATGCGGCCCAGGTATTCGAGCTGACCACCGGGCAGCCAGCGCACCAGGTCGCCGGACTTGTACATCCTTGCCTCTGGCAGCGGTGAGAACGGATCGTCGATGAATACCTTGGCGGTCTGTTCGGCGCGGTTGAGGTAACCGCGGGTCACGCCGGCACCGCCGATATGCAGCTCGCCGGGCACGCCCACCGGCAGCGGGTTGAGGAACGCGTCGAGCACGTAGGTGCGCACGTTGGCAATCGGCCGGCCAATGATCGGCCGCTGCGGGAAGTCATCCACCGCGCAGCCGGTGGCATCCACGGTGCACTCGGTGGGGCCGTAGGTGTTGAAGAAGCGGCTGCCGGCGATGGACGGCAGGCGTTGCCAGAGCTGCGCGTCCACCGCATCGCCGCCAAACAGCACGAAGCGCGGCAGGTAGGTCTCGCCACGGCGCACACCGTCGGTTTCGAGCAGGCTCTTGAGCTGCGCCGGGGTGCATTCGAAGGCGTCCAGGCGTGTGTCCTTGAAGAATTGCGCCAGGGTGGCCGGGTCGTAGCGCACGTCTTCCGGGGTCAAGTACAGGCTGTGGCCGTCGAGCAGCAGGATGAGTTCGGCCACCGAACTGTCGAAGGCGAACGAGTAGTTGAAGCTGGTGCGCATCGGCTGGTCGGTGTAGCGGCGGTACAGACCGTGAATGCGCGCCCAGGCCAGGTTGACCACCGATTTGTGGGTAACCAGCGTGCCCTTGGGCTTACCGGTGGAGCCGGAGGTGTACATGAGGTAGGCCAGGTCATCGGGACCTGCCAGCGCGGCGGGGTTGCTCTCGGGTTGGCTGGCGAGCAGCGCGGCGTCGGCGTCCAGATGCAGGCGTGGCAGGTGGCTGCCCAGCTGTTCGAGCAGGCCTTGCTGGCCGACGAACAACAGCGGCTGCGCGTCGTCGAGCATGTAGGCCAGGCGCTCGGCCGGGTAGCTCGGGTCCAGCGGCACATAGGCGCCACCGGCCTTGAGAATGCCCAGCAGGCCGATCAACAATTCCAGCGAACGCTCCACACACAGCGCCACCGGTCGGTTGGCGCCCACGCCTTGCCCACGCAGGTAATGGGCGACCTGGTTGGCGCGGCGGTTCAGTTCGGCGTAGCTCAGGCGTCGGCCTTCAAAGCACAGCGCATCACGCTCAGGCGTGCGTTCGGCCTGTTGTTCGAACAGCTGGGCGAAGGTCAGGTGCTGCGGCACGTCCATTTCGGTACGGTTCCACTCCACCACCGTGCGCTGCCACTCGGCGGGCATCAGCAAGGGCAGGGTGGCGACCGCGCGTTGCGGCGCGGCGAGCAGTTGTTCCAGCAGGTGTTCCAGGCGCGCCAGGGTTTGCCGCGCGCTGTCCTGGGTGAACAGGTCGAGGGCGAACATCAGTTCGAGCTGAATCGGCGCATCGGCCGGGCACAGCACGTGCAGGTCGAGGTCGCATTCGGAGTGCTTGAGCGGCGTGTCGAGCGCTTCGAAGGCCAGCCCCGGAAACTGCAGGCGTGCCTCCATGGCCAATTGCTGCGCAACCATCACCTGATACAGCGGCGCATGGCTGAGGCTGCGCGGCAGTTGCAGGCTGTCCACCAGTTGTTCGAACGGCAGGTCCTGGTGTTGCAGGCCTTCGCGCAAACGCGTGGCGACCTGGACAACCACCGCGTTGAAATCGGCCTGGGCGCTGAAGTCGGCGCGGATCGCCAAGTTGTTCAGCAGGATCCCCAGCAGGCCTTCGGTGCCCGGCTGTTCACGGTGGGTAACCGGGGTGCCGATCAGTACGGTGGCGTCGCCGCTCAGGCGGTGCATCAACACCGCAAAGCCTGCGAACAGTACGCTGAACGGCGTAGTGCCCAGGCGACTGGCGAGTGCCTGCACGCGGCCGCTGAGGGCGGCGCTGAGTTCGCGTTGCACCAGCCCCGCGCGGTAGCTCTGCACCGACGGCCGTGGATGGTCGGTGGGCAAGGCCAGCAGGGGGCTGGCGTCCTGGTCGCGGCGGTCAAGGGTGCGCGTCCAGTAATCGAGTTGGCGCGCAAGTTCAGCGCCTTGCAGGTGATCACGCTGCCACAGGGCGAAGTCGGCGTATTGCAGGGGCAGGGCCGGCAATTGTGCGGCGGCGCCGTGGCGGCGGGCTTCGTACCCTTGCGCCAGCTCACGCAGGGCGATGGTGGCCGACCAGGCGTCGGACACCAGGTGATGCAGGGCAATGCCCAGCACGTGCTCGTCCGGCGCCACTTTGAGCAGGCGCGCGCGCAGCAGCGGCGGTGCCGTCAGGTCAAAGGGCTGTTCGAAGGTGGCTTGCAGGGCGTTGAACTGCGCGCCTTCACGGGCGGTGGCGGCCAGGTTCGACAGGTCTTCGAACGGCAGCTCAATGTTCAGCGTCGCGCTGATGTGCTGGCTCGGCACGCCGTCCACGCTGCGAATGCCGGTGCGCAGGATTTCATGGCGCGCCAGCAGGTCATTCAGGCTCGCGTGCAGGGCTGCCACGTCGAGTGGCCCGCTGAGGCGCAGGGCAAACGGGATATTGAACAGCGTGGTGCCGGGCGTCAGTTGCTCGATAAACCACAGGCGTTGCTGGGAGAACGACAACGGCAGCAGCGCCGGGCGCGGTCTGGCCTGCAGCGAATCGGCTGCGACGGCTTGCGGTGCGGCGGCCTGCGCCTCACGCTCGGCAATGGCCACGGCCAGCAGGGCAACGGTGGGCTGCTCGAACAACACCCGCAGCGGCAGCTCGAGTTTGAACGTGCTGCGCAGGCGCGCGACGATCTGCGTCGCCAGCAGCGAGTGGCCGCCGAGGGTGAAGAAATTGTCTTCCACACCCACGCTGTCGCGGCCCAGCACGTCGGCCCAGATGGCGGCAATGGCGGTTTCGTGTTCGTTACGCGGCGCGAGGCTTTCGCTGGCATCGGCCTGCCAGGTCAGTTGCAGCGCGGCCAGGGCCTTGCGGTCGACCTTGCCGTTGTTGTTCAGCGGCAGGCGGTCGAGGCATTCAAAGGCGGCCGGCACCATGTACGGCGGCAACTGCGCGCGCAGGTGTTCGCTCAGGCCATTGTTGCCCAGGCTTTCGTCATGGGCCGACCAGTAGGCCACCAGCCAGGCTTCGCCCACGCTGTTTTCGCGCAGCAATACCGCCGCTTCGCGCACGTTCGGGTGCAGGGCCAGACGGTGTTCGATTTCGGTCAGTTCGATGCGGTGCCCGCGCAGCTTGACCTGCTGGTCGCGGCGGCCGAGGTATTCGAGCACCCCGTCGGCACGCCAGCGGCCAAGGTCGCCAGTGCGGTACAGGCGAGCGTCGAGCTGCGCATGCTCGATGAAGGCTTCGGCGCTGCGCTGCGGGTCGTGCAGGTAGCCGCGACCCACGCCGACGCCGCCGACGCAGATTTCCCCGGCCACGCCGACGGGCACCGGGCGCAGTGCTTCATCGAGCACGTACAGGCGGTTGTTGGCGGTGGGCTTGCCGATGGGCATGTGGCTGACGCTGGCATACGGCGCTTCGGTAATCGGCTGGAACGCCACGTCGTCGGCGCATTCGGCCGGGCCGTAGGCGTTCATCAGTGCGATGGCGGGGAACCGCCCAAACCAGTCGCGGGCCACGGTCGGCGGCAGCGCTTCGCCGGTGGGCAGCACCCAGCGCAGATCGGGCAGTTGCAGGTCGCACGGGCACAGCGCAAGCAGGGTGCGCATCAGGCTCGGGACGATTTCCAGCACATGCAGGCGCTCGCTGGCGAGCGCCTGCAGCAGGCGTTGCGGGTCGTGGGCGACCTCGTCCGGCAGGATGTGCACGGTGGCGCCGAGTACCGGGGCGGCGAGGAACTGCCACACGCTGATATCGAAGGCCACCGAAGCGGTCTGGGGAATGCGGTCGGCGGCGTTCAGGCCCAGGGCCGGGACTTTGCCGAAGATGTTATTGAGCATGCCGCGCTGTTCGATCATCACGCCCTTGGGCGTACCGGTCGAGCCCGAGGTGAACAGCACGTAGGCCAGACTGTGCGGGCTGCCGGCCGGTGCCAGCGGTGCATCGTTGGGGGTGTTCCAGGCCGCTTCGGCGAACAGTGCCCGGGGCGCGTGATCGAGGCCGCTGAGCAACTGATCGAGCAGGCCGCTGCAGTCTTCACTGGCGACCAGCAAGGGCGCGCGGGACAGGCCGAGGATTTCGCGCAGGCGCTCGGGCGGGTGGTTGACCTCCAGCGGCAGCATCGCCGCGCCGGCCTTGAACACCGCGATCATCGCGGTCAACAGCGCCAGGCCACGGGGGGCGAGCAGCGCCACCAACCGGTCTTCGGCGGCGCCGGCCGCACGCAGGGCGTGGGCCAGGCGCGTGGCGCGCCGGTCCAGTTCGGCGTAGGTCAGGGACTGGCCGTCGCAGATAGCGGCCACCTGATCGCCGCGTTCGGCGACTTGGGCGGCAAACAGTTCGGCGTAGCTTTTATCCAGCGGGAAGTCGTGGGGGTTGAGCGCCCAGTCGCCAAGCAATTGCTCGCGTTCATCGGCGGCCAGCAGCTCGAAACTGCCCAGCGCTGCCTCTGGCGCGGCGAGCATGCCGCGCACCAGGCTGGCCAGGTGGCCGAGCAGGCGCTGCACCGTCTCGGCGGTGAAACGCTCACGGTCGTACGACACGCGGATGCCCAGTTGCTCGCCGGGCAGGATCACCACGGTCAAGCCGTAGTGGGTATGCACGCTGTGGTCCATGCCGTCGAGGCTGAACTGAAAGCCGCCGTCGAGAATCTGCTCATCAATGGGGGCGTTCTCGAACACCAGGATGCTGTCGAACAGGGTTTCGCCGCGGGGGAAGTCGCTCCAGCCCTGGATATCGGTGAGCGGCGTGTGCTCGAAGTCGCGCATCTGCACGTTGAGTGCCTGCAAGTCCCCCAGCCAGTCGCCCAGCCGCGCCTCGGGATCGACGCTGACGCGCAAGGGCAGGGTGTTGATGAACAGGCCGATCATTTCGGCAACACCGGTGAGTTCGGCCGGACGCCCGGCCACGGTGACGCCGAACACCACGTCGTGTTGCCCGCTGTAGCGCGACAGCAGCAGCGACCACACGCCCTGGAAAAAGGTGTTGGGGGTGATCCGGCGGCTGCGGCAGAAACTGGCCAGCGCCTGGGTGTGTTGCGCGTCCAGGTGGACCAGTTGGTCCTCCACCAGCACCGCATCGGTATAGCGGTCGCGCGTTACGCCGTTGTCCACGGTGAGCGGCGTCGGTGCGTTGAGCCCGTGCAACTGGCCGCGCCAGAACTGCTCGGCCTTGCCCGCGTCCTGACGTTGCAGCCATTGGATGTAATCGCGAAACGGCCGGGGGCTGCTGATCTGCGGCGTGCGCTGGTTGCACAGCGCCTCGTAGACCTTGAGAAAGTCCACGGTCACCAGGGAAATGCACCAGGCGTCCATCAGGATATGGTGGAAGCTGCGGATGAATTCATAGGCCTCATCGGCCAGGCGCACCAGACGAAAGCGGATCAGCGGCGGCTTGGACAGGTTGAAGCCGACTTTCTGCTCCTCCTCCAGCAGCACACGAATGCGCGCCTGCTGCTCGTGGGGCGCCAGCCCGCGCAGGTCGAGGGTATCGAGGGGCACCTTGACCTCGCGGTGGATCACCTGCACCGGCTGCTTCCGGGTTTTCCACTGGAAGCTCGCCCGCAGTGACGGGTGCAGCGCCACCACTTGGCGCCACGCTTCAAGAAACGCGGTCTCGTCAATGGCCCCACCGATTCGGTAGCGATCCTGCATCAGGTACACCCCGGAGTCCTCGTGCAGCAGGGAGTGGAACAGCATCCCTTGTTGCAGCGGTGACAGCGGGTAGACATCTTCGATCGGATTGCGCGTGGTCTTGTCGGTGGTCATTCAAAACGTCCTGCAGAAATAGGGGCGACGGCGATTACAGGTCGGCGTCGTTGAGCTCGGCCATCAGCGCGTTGAGTTCGTCATCCGACATGCCGGAGGCGCTGAACTCGGCGCTTTGCGCCTGCGCCGGGCTTTTGTCCAGCGGCTGGGCGACGCTGGCCATGGCGGCGATGCTCTGGTGCTCGAACACGTGCTTGGCCGACAGTGCGATGCCTTGTTCGTGGGCCTGGGCCACCACTTGCAGGCTGAGAATCGAGTCGCCGCCGATGGCGAAGAAGCTCTCGGTGACGCTGACACGGGGCAGTTTCAGGACCTTGGCGACGATGGTGTGCAGCGTGGTTTCCATCGGCGTGCGCGGGGCCACATGGCTGCTCTGGTCAAGTTGATCCGGGTCGGGCAACTGCTGGAGGTCGAGCTTGCCGTTGGGCGTGCGCGGGAAGGCGCTGAGGGTGATTACGCGGGTGGGCACCATGTACGACGGCAAGCGCTCGCCGAGGTAGCGCTTGAGCGCTTCGGAATCCGGCGCATAGCCGTGGGCGGCGAGCACGTAGGCGAGCAGGCGCTTGCCGGCGGGCTGGTCCTGCACGATCACTGCCGCTTCGCGCACGTCGCTGTGGCTGCACAGTTGGCGCTCGATCTCGCCGAGCTCGATGCGGTAGCCGCGCAACTTGACCTGATGGTCCTTGCGCCCGAGGAACGCCAGGCGCCCGTCGGCCAGCCAGCAGGCGAGGTCGCCGGTACGGTAGGCGCGGGTGCCATCGGCGAGGGTGACGAAGGCGTTGGCGGTTTCTTCGGGTTTGTGGCGGTAACCCCGGGCCAGGGTCGGGCCGGCAAGAATGATCTCGCCCGGTTCACCGATGCCGCTGGCGACGTCGTGTTCATTGAGCACGCGCAGGTCCATGCCGGCAATCGGGCGGCCGATGGTCAGGGCGCGGTCGGTGTCGAGCACGTCGTAAGTGGCCCACACGGTGGCTTCGGTGGGGCCGTATTCGTTGACCAGCAAGGCGCCGGGCAGGGCGTTGCGGTGCTGGGCAATCAGCGACGGCGGGCAGGCCTCACCGGCAACGATCCAGCAGCGCAGGCTGTCGGCGCCACCCAACTGGTCCAGCAGCGCCTGGTACAGCGACGGCAGCGACAGGCCATGGCTGACCCGGTGCTGCGCGATCAACTGCGCCAGGCGCGCCATGTCCAGTTCTTCGCCGGGCGCCGGCAAGACCAGGCGACCGCCCTGGGCCAGGGTCCAGAAAATGCCGGCCACCGAGCTGTCGAAGGCAAATGACGACAGCAGCAGGTAGGCGCTCACGGGCGTCTCATAGGCGGCCATGCGCACCTGGGTGGAATGGCTCAGGGCGCCGTGGCTGATTTCCACGGCTTTGGGTGCGCCGGTGGAACCGGAGGTGTAGATCAGGTACGCAAGGTCGTCGCGGTGGGGCAGTGGCAATGGCGGCAGCGCGCTGGCGGCGTGCAGATCGGCCAGCACAAAGCAGTGCAGGCCGGTCGGGACGCTGTCGGCCAGCTCGGGGCTGACGACGATGTGCGCGATGGCGCTGTCGGCGAGCATGTAGGCGCGCCGGTCCTGCGGGTAAGTGGGGTCGACCGGCACGTAGGCGCCACCGGCCTTCATTACGGCGAGCATGGCGACGATGGCGGCGTTGCCGCGCGGGAACAGAATGCCCACCGGCACGTTGGCGGCGATCCCGGCGTTCGCCAGTTGGTGCGCCAGTTGGGTGGCGCTGGCGTCCAGTTGCGCGTAGGTCAGGTCGCCCTGTTGATCGCTGAGGGCGACGGCATCGGGCTGGCGCTGCACCTGGCGGGCGATCAGCTCCACCAGCGTCACCGCTTCGATCTCCGGCTGCTGTGTCGGTGCGGCGATGATCGCAGTTTGCTGCGGGCCGCTGATGGGCAGTAGTGCCCAGGTCTGCTGCGGGTTGGCCAGCGCGGCCTGCAGCAGTTGCGTCCATTGCTCGGCCAGGCAGGCGGCCGCTTCGGTGCTGAGCTGATTGCAGTCGTAGACCAACTGGGCGCGGAGCCGGTCGCTGCCTTGATGGACCTGCAGGCACGCCTTGGCCGGGCTCGTCACCGCGCTGGCCTCGCGCTCGCGCGGGTCACTGGCGCGCCAGGCGAAGGCGTAACCGCCGCTGAGGTCGCCAGTGTAATAGTCCTGCCAGCCGGCGGCGCGCTCTACCAGGGTGCCGATATGGCTGCTCTGTTCCAGCAGGGTGGCCTGCGCCTGCAGGTCGATGCGCAGGGGCAGGCTCTGCTCGAACAGGCCCACGGCGCTGTCGAGTTCCGGTCCACGGCTGGGGTGAATCAGGGTAATGGGCACTTGCTGCTGCCCGGACAGGCGCCCGAGCAGCACGGCCCAGGCGGTCAGCATCAGGTGGGCGGTGAAGGCCGGGTGGTTGGGCAGGCTGATGTCCAGATGTGCGGGGGCAAATCCACCGTCACGGGGTGTTTCCAGTGACAGTTGCAAGGCATGCCGTTCGTGCTCGGCCCCAGGGTTCCAGAACAGCGCGCCGGGATGCTGCGGTGCGTCTTCGACCAGGCTCCAGCGCCATTCGGCGTAATCGGCGTATTGCAGGCTGTCGGCGAGGTCCGGTGGGGTGTCTTGCAGCAGGGCTGTCGCCAGCAGTGTGAGGCTGGCGAGGTCCAGGTGACTGCTGGCGGCGGCCAGGTGCAGCACCTGGCCGTCGGGCCGTTGCACGAGGGTGACCGTCAGCGGCGGTGTCCAGTCCTGCGGCAGCGACGGGATCTGCTGCGCAAGGCTCACACGCAACGCGGACGTGTCATGGATCACCTGCACCGGGTGGCGCAAGCCGGGCACCGGCGTCAGTTGGGTGCGCAGGATCTCGCTGCCGCCCGCCAGCGCCTGCAGGCGCTGTGTGAGGGTGTCAGCGTCGACCGGCTGGGTCACGGCCCATTGCAGCTGGCAACCGAACGGGTGCCGGCTGCCGCCGTTGAGGTGTGGGTAAAGGGACGCCTGTTGCGGCGAGATGCGAAAGCCTTGAAGTCCGTTCATGTTCAACTCAACTGCAAAATAGGGGGGAGAGCGCTCACACGGCGACGTCGCTGGACAGCAGGGCCTCGGCCATGCCGGTCATGATTGCGCGCTTGCCGGTAAAGGGTTCGCGGCCGTGGACTGCGAGCATGTTGTCGATAAACAGTACGTCGCCCTGTTGCCAGCTGAAGCGCACCAGCGAATCGAGGTAGGCGGCGCGCAGCGCTTGCAGCACCTGGGGCTCGATGGGCGTGCCATCGCCGTAAAAGGTGTTGGTGGGCAGGTCGAGGTCGTTGAAGTTGCCTTGCAGCGAATCGCGGATCGCCGCCGGCAGGGTGCTGATGTGAAAGAACGTGGCGTGGTTGAACCAGACCTCTTCGCCGGTACGCGGGTGGCGCACCACGGCCGGGCCGCGCTGGCGAGTGCGCAGGCGGTTGTCTTCCTTCCACTCGACCTCGATGCCGACGCTGGCGCAGTAGGCTTCGACGTCGCTGCGCTCGCTGGACTGGAACACGCTCTGCCACGGCAGGCCGAAGCCGTCGCCGTAGTTGCGCACGTAGAGCACGCCTTTTTCGCGAAAGCGCGCCTGGATCTCGCTGCTGATGCGTGACTTGACCGTGCGGGTGGAGCCAATCGGGGTTTCGCCGCCGGTCTCGGAAGGCAACTGGCAGTAGAAGAACAGCCGCAGCGGAAACCGGGGCGAATAGGAATGCTCGTTGTGCGGAAAGATCATCTGGTCGGCCGGGTAATCGGTCGAGGTGTAGATGTTGCCGCCCACCCGGGTGCGCGGCGAGGCGCGGAACATGTATTCCAGGGCGCCGGGGGACAGCGCGGCGATGACCTGGTCGAACTGCTCCACCGAGTTGACGCCGAAGCCACGAAACAGCAGGGCGCCGTGTTGCAGCAGTTTCTGTTCCAGGGCATCGCGCTCACTGGCGGCCCACGCCGCGAGGTCAACGCCTTCGACGGCCGGTTCGATCACCAGCGGCAGGGCATGGTCGGCGCTGAGCAGGCGTTCGCTGACCAGTTGCCGTGGGGCGACGTTCATCGCTTTGCGGCGTACACCGCCGAGGGTGCGCGGCGTTGGGGGTACGTCTGGCATACAGGCATCCACCTCTGTCAAAGGGTCAGTGAGCGTCGTTTGGTCTGCAGCAACTGGCTGCGCCCGGCGCTGGCTTGGGTGTGCTGGCTTTCGCGCTGGAAGGCCTGGTCCCAGGTGTCGAGGCGCGCCGCCAGTGCGGGCAGCGACTCGTCAAGCCAGTCGCCGGCCTCGTCCAGCAGACGCGTCCACAGGTGTTGCAGGCGCAGGGCACGGGCCTGATCGAAGTGCTCGCCACGGTACTTCAGGGTGGCGTCGATGCCATGGCCGGCGTGTACCAGGTCCAGCACCAGGTGGAAGTCCCCCGGTGCCTGGGCCACATCGAGCGTGTGCAGGTGCGCGCCGGCAATCAGCGTCGGCGCTGAACGTGACGGTTGATAGTTGAGCTTGACCTGGAACAGCGGCGCGTGGCCCGGACGGCGTGCGGGGGCCAGCGCGGCGACCACCAGGTCGAACGGCAGGTCCTGATGGGCGTAGGCTTGTTGCGCCTGCTCACGCACCTGTTGGAAAAATTCACCGAGGCTAGACTCGCCCTCTACCTCGCAGCGCAGGGTGAGTTGGTTGACGAAGAAACCGATCACCTCGTTATGCGCCGCCAGCGGACGCCCGCTGACGTCGGTGCCGAGCAGGAAGCGCTGTTGCCCCCCCAACTGCTTGAGCACCAGTTGGTAGCAGGCCAGCAGCAGCATGAACAGCGTCATGCCCTGTTCACGGGCCAGACCTGACAGCGCATCGCAGCGCGATTGAGGCAGGCTGAAGTCGAGGCGGTGCTGCCCCGGCGTCGCGCCGCTGCCGCCCAATGCCAGGGTTTGCGGGACGTCGGCCAGGTGCGCGCGCCAGAAGTCCTGCTGCGCGGCGATGCGCTGGGGTGTCCAATGCGCCGCTTCCCAACGGGCGAAGTCGAGGTATTGCAAAGGGCGATCAGGCGAGGTGTGCGCCGCCAGTTCGGCGAGCAGCAGTTGCGCGGAGCGGCCGTCGAAGGCGATGTGGTGCAGGGTCAGCAGCAGGTCATGCTGCTCGCCCTGGCTGATCAGGTGGGCGCGCAACATTGGGCCGTGTTGCAGATCGATAGGGGTGGCGTGTTCCCGGGCCAGGCAGGCCTGCAGGTTGTCCTGGGCGATCAATTGCACAGGGCTGGCGGGCACTACACGCTGCTGCGGGCCGTCGACGCCGTCGTGGTAGACCGTGCGCAGCACGCTGTGACGCTCAACCAGCGCGTCGAGCCGCTGTGACAGAGCGGACGTGTCCAGCGCGCCGTGCAGTGTCAGGTGCAGCACGAGGTTGTGCTGGGTGTCCTGCGGGTTGAGTTGATGCAGGAACCACAGTCGGCGCTGGGCGAAGGACTGGTGGCTGTGGCTGAGGCCGGCCTCGGGTGCGGGATTGGCGAGCGGGGCAGGGGTGCCGAGGTGGATCAGCAGGGCCTGCGCCCAGTGCGCCAGGGTTTGTTCGCCGAACAGACTCTGTGTATCCGGCTCCCAGCCGAGGTCGCGCCGCAGACGCGCGGCGAAATCGGCCAGGGCGATGGAGTCCAGGCCCAGGCCGATCAGGCTGAGTTGGGTATTCACGCGGATGTACGGATTGAGCGCGAGCAGGGTCTGCGCCAGCCATTGATGGCAGGCGGCAAGGTCGGGCTGTTCGCGCAATTGCGTTACTTCAAGGCGTTCTGCGGACGAAGCGGGCGTGGCGCCGCTCTGGGCGATGATGCTCAAGGTGCCGGCCGCGAGCTGGGCGCGGGCGCCCTGGCGGGCGATCTTGCCGCTGGTGGTCATGGGAATGGTGCCGGCCTGCACCAGCACAATCTGATCGATGCCGCAGTCAGCCGCTTCGCGCACGGCGCTTTGCATCGATGCAAACAGCGCCGGGTGATGGGCCGGGTCGACGAACTTGCGTTGCGGCTCGGCCACGATCACCAGTTTTTCGCGGCCCAGCACCGGGTCCATTTCCGAGAAGGCAGCGATGCGACCGGTGCGGATGCCGGGTTCGCTGTCGGTGATCGCAAACTCGATATCGTGGGGGTAGAGGTTGCGGCCGTTGAGAATCAGCAGGTCCTTGAGGCGCCCGCAGATCACCACCTGGCCCTGGTGCATGAAGCCCAGGTCGCCGGAGCGCAGGTAATGGCCGGGCTCGCCGGTGATCTGTGCCTGGAAGGCGATGCGGCTGGCCTCGGGGTTTTGCCAGTAGGCCTCGGCGTTGCTTGGGCCTTGCAGCCACACTTCGCCGATGCAATCGGCGGCGCAGCGCTCGAAGGTGTCCGGGTTGGCGATGGCAATGGCGTGATGGGCCTGGGGGTAGCCACAGGCGACGAATTCCACTGCGGGCGCCTCGCCGCTGGCCATGGCCACGCGACCGGTTTCCAGCACCTGTTTGTCCAGGCGCAGCACCACTGGCAGCGCGTCGGCCGGGGTGGCGCTGACGCACAGGGTGGCCTCGGCCTGACCGTAACCGGGGCTAATGGCCAGCGGGTTGAGGCCGCAGGCGGCAAAGCGCTGGGCAAAGGCGTCGAGGGTGCCGGGGTGGATCGGCTCGGCGCCATTGATTGCGTGTCGCCAGGCGCTGAGGTCGAGCTGGGCGATCAGGCTGTCGCTGACCACGCGGTTGCACAGGGCGTAGGCGAAGTTGGGCGCAAAACTGGCGGTGGCGCGGTGGCGACTCAGCGCCTGCAGCCAGGTGGAGGGCGCGTTGACGAAGGTCTGCGAGGCCATCAGGTAGCACGGCATGCCGCTGTAGAGGGGCGCCAGCACGCCGCCGATCAGGCCCATGTCGTGATACAGCGGCAGCCAGTTGACCATGGCGCCGTGTTCATCGAAACCGTAGGCCTGGCGCATCAGTTCGACGTTGGCGATCAGGTTGCGCTGGCGCACTTCGACGCCCTTGGGCGTGCCGGTGGAGCCCGAGGTGTATTGCAGGAATGCCACCGTGGCGGCGTCGATGGACGGGCGTTGCCATTGGTCGGCGGGCGGCGCGCCGAGGTCGTGCACAGTGAGCACGTCGACGCGGTGGTCCACCAGTTCGCGCAGGGCCTCGCAGTGTTCGGCGGGTGCCAGGATCAGCGCCGGCTGCGCATCGATCACCACATTGCGCACGCGGTCCAGATGCCGCGGCTTGCGCGACGGCGGCGGGAACAACGGCACGGCGATCAACCCGGCATACAGGCAGGCGCAGAAGGTGCGGGCATAGTCGAGGCTGCTGGGCAGCATCAACAGCACGCGCTCGCCCGGGCTGTAGCGCGCTTGCAGGGCAGCGGCCAGGGAGCGGGACTGTTCGTGCAGTTGGGCGAAGGTGAGCGTTTCGCCGATGTCGACGCCGTCGGGCAGAAAGTGCAACGCGGCACGTTGCGGGAAGTGCAGGGCGTTGGCCTCCAGCACGTCTATCCAATGATTGAATGCAAACATGGTGGGGTTCATGCCATGGCCACGATGACTTTGCGGTCACCGGTATAGGGATTGCGCCCGTGGGCGACCAGTCGGTTGTCGAGCATCAGGATGTCGCCGGCCTGCCAGGGGAAGCTTACGGCGGTCTGTTCATACACGGCGCGCACGCGGTCGAGCAGGGCGTCGGGAATGGCCGAGCCGTCGCCGAAGTACACGTGGCGCGGCAGGTTTTCTTCACCCACGGCGGCCAGCAGGCTGGCGCGCACGGCGGGCTCGATTGCCGAGACGTGAAACAGGTGCGCCTGGTTGAACCAGACCCACTCGCCGGTGTCCGGGTGCTGCAGCACGGCGGGGCAGCGCTGGCGGGTGCGCAGGTCGCCGTCGGCTTTCCATTCCCACTCGATGCCGTTGTCCTGGCAGTAGCGCTCGACCTGGGCACGGTCTTGGGTGTTGAACACTTTTTGCCAGGGCAGGTCGAGGGCGCCGCTGTAGTTGCGCACGTAGAGCAGTTCGCGGCTGGCGAACTGCTCGCGGATCTCGGCGGGCATGCGCTGATAGATCAGGCGGCTGTCGCAGATCGGCGTTTCGCCGCCGGTTTCACTGGCCTTGATGCAGTGGAACCAGATGCGTGAAGGCCAGGGCCGGGTGTAGGCCTGTTCGTTATGCAAGGGGATGAACTGGTGCGCCGGGTATTCGGTGGAGCTGTAGACCCCGGCGAATACCTTGCTGCGCGGCGTCGAGCCGAACTCGTAGCTGGCCAGGGGCGCGCCGAAGCTGGCGGCAAAGCGCTTGAAGTCGATGGGGGTGGCGACCGTGAAGCCGCGAAACAGCACGCCGCCGACGGTGCGCAAGCTGGCGTCGAGGCTGTCGCGCACGGACTGCTCCAGCGCATGGATCGATTGGCCGGGGTTGGCCTGCACGCACCGGGGCAGGGTGGCGCCGTGGTTATCATCCGTGATCAACATGGGCTTGAAACGTCCGTCCGGGTGTTCGATGGAGGTCATTGTCTTGCACATCCTGTTTATGCTCTTGGCTTTTCAGCAACGTGACAGCAGGCCTTGAAAACCGGGCAGAGGCCTTCACAAAACGTTTAACAAAATGTGTTTATCTCGGTACGAAGGGCATACTAGGTGTTAATGAGAGGGATTATCAATAGTATTCCTTTAATATTTTTTTTGGCTTAGACTCCGCTCCGCTGGGGAAAAAACAGCGTTTGCCAACGTATAAAAATTCGAATAATTGCGGTAGGGGAGCGGGGCGTGAATCACACAATCAATACACTGGCGTTGGCGGTAGCATCAGCCGTCTGCCTGATGAACACTGCATGGGCGGACGATCAGCCAGCGGCGCTGGAGATCGCTCCAGTCACCGTCACGGGCGAAAAGATGAACCGTTCGCTCGAGAAGACCCAGTCGAGCGTGGCGGTGGTCACGGAGCAGCAACTGCGCGAAAAGGCCGATCACAACCTGATCGATGTGTTTGCCCGCACACCTGGGGTGTACAACCAGTCGGGTAACGAGAACTGGGGGATTCGTGGCGTGCCGGTGTCCGGTTTCGATGACCAGGGCCCGGCGACGTTGAACGGCGCGATTTCGGTGTATGTGGATGGCGCCCAGCAACCCAACCGCGCGTTGACGCTGAGCCCGGTTGGCCTGTGGGATACCGAACAGGTCGAAGTGCTGCTTGGCCCGCAGTCCACCACTCAGGGGCGCAACTCCCTGGCCGGTGCGGTGGTGATCACCACCCGCAACCCCACTTTCGAACCCACCTTCTCCGCCCAGACCAACATCGGCAACTACGGTGAGCACGGCGTGGCCGTGGCCGGCGGTGGCTCGATCATCGACGACAAGGTCGCCGGCCGCATCGCCATCGATACCCAGGACGGCGACGGCTATATCCGCAACACCACCAATAACGATGACGCCAACCCGCACCGCACCAGCAACTATCGCGGCAAGTTGTTGATCACGCCGAACGACGACATCGATGTGCTGCTGACCTACGCGCACAACGAGCACCGCCAGGGCGACAACTCGATCACGCGTATCGGCGACAAGGTGCAGTACTACAAGATTGCGTCCAACACCAAGGCCTACGACAACCTCAACCAGGACACCGTGAGCGCGAAGATCGACTGGCGCCTCAACGACGCCTGGACGCTGACCAACATGACCAGCTACACCCACTCGGGCTACACCGCGCGCAAGGACTTCGACCAGACCGCCACGGCCAACAACGTCATCCTGCGCGAGCAGAACGGCGACATGTTCAGCCAGGAACTGCGTCTGGCGTATCAGAACGACACCGTGCGCAGCTTCGGCGGGCTGTACCTGGGCAATACCACCAACAGCTTCCACGACCGCTTGCTGTTCAACAACGTGCAGCGCGGCGCCGCCAAGGGCGATGTGGATATCAACAACGCTGCGGTGTTTGGTGAAGTGAACTGGGACTTTGCGCCCAACTGGACGCTGATCACCGGCCTGCGCTACGACTACGAGACCAACGATACCGATATCAAGCAGGACGACTTCTCCAGCCCCTCCAAGGCGAAAAAGACGTTTAACGCGTTCCTGCCAAAGGTCGGCGTTGACTATCAATTCATGCCGGACCAGTACGTCGGGTTCATGGTGCAGAAAGGCTACCGCGGCGGTGGTGTCAACGTGCGAGCCGGTGGCGGTCACGTTGCCTACGATCCGGAATACACCACCAACTACGAGCTGTCGTACCGCGGATCGTTCCTCGAGAAGAGCCTGCGCGCACGCGCCAACCTGTACTACACCGACTGGAAAGACCAGCAGGTGAGCGTGCTCGATCCAACGGGTAATTTCTTCCTGGTTTACAACGCCGGTCGCAGCGACATCAAGGGCCTGGAAGTGTCCGTCGAAAAAGACTTTGGCGAGCAGTTCACCCTGAACGTCGGCGGCGCGGTCACCGACTCCAAGTACAAGGAATTCAACACCGGTGACGGTAATGATCGCAGCGGCCAGCCGTTCCTCTACTCGCCCAAATACAAGATGTCGGTGGGCGGCACCTACCGCTGGAATGACCGCCTGACCCTCAACACCGACCTGACCTACCAGAGCACCGCGCCGTCCGACTTCGAGTTCGATGCTGCTGGCAATGTGAGCAAGGTGCGTCGCAGTGACAACTATGTGCTGACCAACTTCAGCACCGAATACAAGGTCACCAAGAACGTCGCGGTGTCCGGTTACCTGAAAAACGCGTTCGGCAAGGAATACGTCACCAGCAACCGCATCGGCGACATCATCGATGTGGGCGCGCCACGCACGTTCGGCCTGGTGCTGCGTTACGACATGTAAATCGCTGGACGCCGGGGCCGCAGGGTCTCGGCGTCTGGTTTGCCTGGCGCACTCTGCTTCCACACCCAGCCTCCCTGGAGGACTTCATGAACGCCGTTTCGAATGCCACGACGGGTGGTGCAGCACAGCTACGCCTGTCGCACACCGGATTGTCCCAGCCCTATTGCCTGGACCTGACGCCGATGCTCGAGCGCCAGCAACAGCAGGAGTCGAATGCGCGCAGCTACCCACGGCGCATTCCGCTGGTACTTGAACGGGCCCACGGCATCTACGTACAGGACAGTC
Organism: Pseudomonas trivialis; assembly: GCF_001439805.1. Classification (GTDB taxonomy): domain Bacteria; phylum Pseudomonadota; class Gammaproteobacteria; order Pseudomonadales; family Pseudomonadaceae; genus Aquipseudomonas; species Aquipseudomonas trivialis. Next base: position 122,355 of record NZ_JYLK01000017.1, read on the forward strand.
GCGGCCAGGTGTTTGTCGATTGCCTGGCCGGCGCCGGTACCCTGGCGCTGGGCCACAACCACCCGGTGATCATTGAAGCGATCACGCAATTGATGACCGCCGGCGTGCCGATGCACACCCTGGACCTGATGACACCGGTCAAGGATGCCTTCGTGCAGGAAATCTTCGGCTGCCTGCCGGCGGATTTCGCTCGCAACGCGCGCATTCAGTTTTGCGGCCCCAGCGGGGCGGACGCGGTGGAAGCCGCGCTCAAGCTGACCCGCACCGCCACTGGGCGGCATTCGGTGCTGGCGTTCGAGGGGGCCTACCACGGCATGACCCTGGGGACGCTGGCCATCAGCGGCAACCTGTCACCCAAAAATGCCCTCGGCGCCCTGATGCCTGGGGTGCAGCGCCTGCCGTTCCCCCATGATTATCGCTGTCCGTTCGGCGTCGCCGGCGAGCAGGGTGTCACCCTCAACCTGCGTTACCTGGAGCACCTGCTCAACGACCCGGAAAGCGGCGTGACCCTGCCGGGCGCGATGATTCTTGAACCGATCCAGGGGGAGGGCGGGGTGATCGCCGCGCCGGACCGCTGGCTGCAGGAGCTGCGACGCCTGACCGCCGCCCACGGCATTCCGTTGATCGTCGACGAAATCCAGTGCGGCATCGGGCGCAGCGGGCGCATGTTCGGCTTCGAGCAGTCGGGCATCACCCCGGACGTGATCACGTTGTCCAAGGCCATCGGTGGCGGCTTGCCGTTGTCGGTGATGGTCTACAACGACTCGCTGGATGTGTGGCAGCCCGGTGCCCATGCCGGCACCTTCCGTGGCAACCAGTTGGCCATGGCGGCCGGCACCGCGACCTTGCGTTTTATTCGCGACAATCACCTGGTGGCCCACGCCGAAACCGTGGGCGCGCACCTGCGCAAACAGTTGCAGGCGCTGCAGGGCGAATTTCCCTGGATCGGCGATGTGCGCGGACGCGGCCTGATGCTGGGCATGGAAATCGTCGATCCCCATGGGCTCGCTGACGTACAAGGGCATCCACCGGTCGACGCAGTACGCGCCAAGGCCTTCCAGCAGGCGTGCCTCAGGCACGGGTTGATCGTGGAGCTGGGCGGACGTCATGGCGCCACCGTGCGCTTTCTGCCGCCGCTGATCATCACCGAGCAGGAGATTGATTTTGTGGCGCAGATCCTGTTTGAGGCGGCGCGTTCAGTTTGATCATCAAGGCTTCGACGCCTGGCCGGATAACTGGATGACATGGGTTTGCAGCATGAAGTTGAAGCTGGACACGCTGTTGAACGTCAAAGAGGCGTTGGCGGCCAGCGGTGATGTCAGCGCCTGGCACAGCGTTTCGCCCGGCAACACGTAAGCCTTGTTGAAGGTAATGTCGGCCTTGGTCGGCGCACTGGACATGGTCGGATCAAAACGAAATACCTTGCGCGACGGGTTGCTCATACAGAGTTTCCCCTGCGTTTGCTTGAAGCTGATTTGCTTCCAGGTGTCGACCTCGGACACGTTGGGATCCACGCCAATGATCACGGGCAGATCCTGACCGATGACGAATTTCACCTTGCCTGCGGCTTGCTGCTGTGGGGGCAACCCTGAAAACAGCACCCGTGCGATGTGTTCCTTGTCGAGGGGCTTGTTGCCACGGAAGATCACGCGCACGGTCTGGTTTTTACCGGGCGCGACCACCACGGTTTGCGGCACGGTGTACAACACGCCACCGTCGAGGTCGTCATCGGGCAGTTTGCTCACTTTGCTGTAGAGCAGCACGGCTTCGTCACTGTTGTTTTTAAGGTCGATGGTGGCCTCTTTCTGTCCTTTTTCAATCAGCACCGCAGAGGCGCTGGGTTGCACCTGGGCGTCAGCCAGCAGGGGCATGGCTGACAGGCAGGCCAGCCAGAGGGATTTTTTGCCGAGAGCAGTCAAACGTTGTATCGATAATTTGTTCATTGGAAATCTCCAGTTGAGTGGGAAGTTTGCACATCAAGGTGCTGTCGGACGCATCGAACATCCCTGACGTTTGCAGTTGTTCAATATTGTCCTGTTTAACCAGCAGCACGTTCTGGTCGATAAAGTTGGCGATCAAGTTGCCGTCCTGGTCATAAAACACCGTGCGGGAACTGAGCGCTTCAGGCTTGTTTGTCCAGCGCATCAACACGTTCTTGTTAGTGGTGGGCTCGAAATCAAAATAGGAAACCGCGCCACGGTCGCTGATAAAGTCCACCTGGTTGTTTTGGAAGTACACGCCATCGTCCAACCCCTTGGGATTGACGTTGACAAAGTCAGGCTTGTTATCGGAGATATCGGCCAGCACCACTTTGCCGTTATAGTTTGTTCTGGCCGAGCTGCGCTGGCTGCTGACCTTGACGAAACCCTTGAGGTGAGTGTCGACAATGGCATAGGTATCTTTGAGTTGATCGGGTGTAAACACCACGCCCTTGTGATTGACGGCGATTGAACCCGAAAGGCTCAGGCCGTTTGACGTTGCGCTGCGGCTGTCGCTTTCGGACTTGGAAACCGTCAGGCCGGCATGGGTGTACGGTGTATTGAAGTCGTTGCTTATATAGTTTTCCGTGGTCTCGCTGCGATTGGCAGTGCGCTGCACATGGCCAGCGGTCACGCTGTAATCACTGTTGACCCGGGTGGTCAGGTAGTTATCCAGGCGCTGGTTATTGCTGTAAGCGTTATATTGTGACCGGTAGTCAACACGGCGGCCGCCCACTTCAAATGGAATCGACAGGCTGGCATTCAACGTCATTTTGTCACGCCGGGTATCACCGGGGGCTTGCGGGGCATACCCGGCACTCAGGTTGAGTGAGGCTTTTTTGATGTTTGTGGAATAGCCTGCCGACCACGTCGAATAACTGGCGCGGTTATAAAAGTTATTTCGGTTGAGCGAAAGGCTGAACGCATTATTGTCGCCCACCACAAAACTGTGCGTGATGCCCAGCGTGCTTTTTATATCGGCCTGGTAATCATAAAGAACTTGGCCGACGTAGGAGAAATTGCGGCTGATTGCCTGGTACGTAAGGTCGGTGCCGCCGTAACTCAGTGTGGCGTTAAAGTTGGCACCCAGTTTGTTGCGCTCATTCCTCGCTAACAGGCCGTACGTAGTCATCTGCAGACCGCCTTTATTGAGGGTGTTGCTGACGGAGACGCCCTGATAACGTTGTTGGGCGACAACCGCGACGGTGGGGTTCACGGCGTCGCTGTAGCGTTTTGAATAACCTGCGCCTGCGGTTACGGCGTGCGTATCGGTGTTGGAGCGCCCGGCAAATGCATACAGCCCACTGCTTTGCGTGGTAGCGCGGCTGATGCGGGCACGGGAAATCTGGCGAGTATCGATCACCTGACCATCGCGCTTGATCACCACCACCACGTCCGACGTGAGTGATGTCACCGGTATTGCGGCCAGGTTGTTGTGGCCGCGGTTGACATTCAAGGTGTAGACCAACTGGTCTCGCTGGTAGAACTCGATCACCGCCGGCGCATCGCTGTCGTAGGTGAAGGCAACGCTGCCAATGCTTGAGGGCGCACCCTTGGTGTTGTAGACCACGCCATCCACATACCCCACGCCGAAGCCGCCGTCGGGGGAGTTCAGGCGACCGGCTTTGACGCGGCCAATGTCGAAATCGCGGTCCAGATAAAACGACTGGACGTTGTTATTGCTGTAGCGCTGGGTTCTGGACGTAAAGCTGCTGAAGGTGCCGTTGGCGCGCAGCAGCGCGTTATTTGCATTGGCGCCGAGTTGATAGGTTGCGCTCAATGAGTCATTGCTCGAACCGCTGGAGTCGAACGACGAATAGTAGGTGTTGTAGTTGACGAAGGCGCCGGTTCCGCCCTTTTGTTGTTGAATGAAATCGGGGTTTTCCAGCAGCGCGCGCGGTACCGTGAGCTTCAGGCTGCGGTCGCTGCGGCTGAAATCGGGCTTGATCCGATCAGTCAGCAGCACGTAGGTCGCAGCGCCATTTTGAATGCGCTGCCCCCAGGCTTCTTTCTTCAGACCGAACCGTTCAAGGTCATGGGCGGTATAGCCCGCTTGTCCTCCGGGCGCGCGATAAACCACGGTCTTGGCAATGAAGCGATCATTGACGTAGAGATGGACCGCGTTATCGCCAGCATAGAGCTCCGTGTCGTGAAGGGCGTCCTCAACTTGCTGGTCACTGATGCCACTGATACCGAGCAACTTGTTGTCAAATTTGAGTTGTGCGTGAGCGTTCATCGAGATGAAAAAGATCAGCAGTAAGGAGTGAACAAGTTTCATGGCAATAAAAATGTCCCACCGTCAGGCAGGACATTTGCGAACCTACAATAATTAGTAGTAACGAACGTTGACTTGTGCCGTGCCGTTCCATGGAACTTGCGTGGTCGCGCTGATTTGGCTGGCTTTGTTTATTTGCGGTTCAACCTCGAAGTTCCAGGTGAACGACGTGCCGCTGGCGGGGTTGTTACTGGCATCCAGAGGGCTCCATTCTTCTGCGGTGTAATAAGCCCAATTGGACATCAACGCCCGACTGCTGGGGGTAGACATATGGTTGGCCGCGTCGCGGTTATAACCAAAGGTGGTGGTGTTGGTTACGCCGTCGACGGTGGTGCTGACCGGCTTCAGCACAAAGTTGCCGATCTTATTCTTGGTTACCGGATCCATGCCGATACCGAAGATACGGCCCGAATCGCCGTGGTCGGTGCGCCCGGCGCTATTCTTGCCGACCAGGGCGCTGGAAGGGTCCGCATCAACTATCCACATGGCGGTTTTCGTGGCTGTGCCTTCCGGGCAGTTAATAACGATCGTGGCTGGTTTTGCGGGGAGTGTGGTGAAGTCGGTTTTGTTCAGTGAGCTCCAAGGGATCTCGCCCCAGTCCAGATCATTGCCACTGGGGATATTTACCGTACACGCGCTTGGCGTGATAACACCTTTAACGTTAATCTCGCTGGCGGCATGGGCGATAAAAGGCGCGAGGGCAGCGAAGCCGGCAATGGATAATGAGGTACCCAGTTTGAAACGTTTCACAGTCATACTCCTATGAATAATTAAAAGACGCGTCGAGATGGCAACGTCGATAATGAAATCAACACCATTCAAGAGCGGCGAAATTATAGGAGTGCAAAAAGTGCTAGTTGCCTGGAATATTCCAGTTCTGCTGTTGGCGAGGACAGCTGGACGTGCATAAGGGGATTATGTGCGAACCGTCAAACACCGGCGGCGCGAAGTTGGTAAACGAAGTCGCGTACCGCCGCGTGTACCACCGAGTGGTGCTGTGCTTCACGGTGCAAATGCTGCGCCTGACGGGACAGTTCGGTCAGTTCGACCAGTTGCAACGCTCCGGCAAGTTTATGCAGCAGATGACCTAGAGTTTCGGCATCGTCGCTGCTTAGTGCGGCCTCTATGGCCTGCACGTCCTTGCGACTCTCTGCGCAAAAACTGTCCCACATCACCGCCTTCAGATCGCCCATGCTGGTGACTGCCGAGTCTTCAGGCGGTGCGCACAGATAACGCTCGAACAGGGTAATCAACGCACCGAGGACGATGGGCTTGAGGATGAGTTCGTCCATGCCGGCCGCTCGGGCACGCTGCTGTTCCTGCGGGTGAATGCTCGCCGTCATGCCGATGATGGGGATCGTCGCGGCGTCGAGCTGCGAGTCGCGTACCTGACGCGTCATGGCGTAGCCGTCCAGTTCCGGCATATAGCAGTCGGTGAGGATCAGCGTGTACTGCTGCGTTTGCAGGCGTTCGAGTGCCTGCACGCCGTTTTCCACCAGGTCGAAGGCGCAGTGCAGGTGCTCCATCTGCCTTTTCAGCAGCAGTCGATTGGTGGGGTGATCTTCCACGATCAGCACCTTGTGCCCTTTGGGGTAGCTGGAGCGGGGCAACGGAATTCGGCGGCGGCTGTTGCGCCCCAGCAGCAGTTGCTCAAGTGCGGCCTGCAAACCGCCCCAGGTCAAGGGGTTGACGCTCAGCCGGGTGCCCGTGGGGCGGGCCGCATAGCCGGCAGGCAAGGCCTCGGTTGTGATCAGCAGCGTCCCGGGCTTGCCCGCGGATGCTTCATCGGCGGTGATGAGCAGGTCATGCTGATCCGACGTGAAGTGAAACCCCAGCGCCAGCAGATGCTCCGACAGGGCTTCACGGTAGAACGCCACATTGGATGCGAGCCTGACCGAGTGCGATGCGAAAGGTCTTTCCACCGCTGCGATGATGGGCAGGCTCAAGGTGAAGGTGATGCTTGTGCCTTCATTGAGGCGGCTGTGCAGATGCAGTTCCCCGCCCATCAATTGCACAAGCCGACGCGAAATCATCAGGCCCAGACCAGAGCCGCCATAGCGCCGGGTGATGGAGCTGTCCGCTTGCATGAAGGGTTGAAACAGCCGCTCCTGCTGATCCTGACTGATGCCGATGCCGGTGTCCGCGACCAGGAATTCCAGGTGCTGCTCGCTATCATCGTGCTTGACGCTCAGCGCCAGGCGCACCTGACCGCTCTGGGTGAACTTGGTGGCGTTGCTCAGCAGATTGAGCAGCACCTGGCGCAAGCGGCTGCCGTCCACTTCCAGTAGCCCGGCGATGCGATGATCAATCAGGCTGTGCAGCCCAAGGCCCTTGCTGTGGGCCTGAGGGCCGATCAGGCGCAGCACGCCGTCGAGCAATTGACGCAGATCGGTAGGCTCGGGCGCGATCACCAGCATGCCGGAATCGATGCGTGAAAAATCCAGGGTGTCATCGAGTACTTGCAGGAGCGAGCGGGTCGATTCGTTGACCATCGTCAGCATTTCCTGCGCGTCCGTCGGCAGGTGCAGGTCGCTCATCAGTTCGAGCAGGCCGAGAATGCCATTCATGGGGGTGCGAATTTCATGGCTCATGGTGGCCAGAAACGCCGCCTTGGCCTCGGCTGCCTGTTCGGCCAGCTGTTCGGCTGCGCGAATGCTGGTGACGTCGATGAAGGTGGTGAGCACGCCCTGGGGTTCGTCGCCGTCAAGCCGATAGGGGGTGACGATGTACAGCCAGTGCTGGTCGCTGCCGTCCTCGCCCACCAGGATGTGTTCGCCCTGTTGGCGTTCATCGTCGCGCAGCGCCCGGTCGACCATTTTCGAGATGCGCTGGCGCACCTGCGCCGGGTAGTAGCTGATTTCGTCAACCGAGCGTCCCAGCACCTGGGCCGCTTCGACGTTGAAGGTTCGCTCATAGGCTTTATTGAGCATCAGGTAGCGCCGCTGACGGTCCTTGATCGCCACCGGATACGGGTACGATTCAAGCAATTCGCGGCTGAAGCGCAATTGCGCGGACAGCCGCTGTTGCGCTTCGCTCAGGGCGCGTTGCCGGGCTTTGAGCGACAGGTGCGCATAGAGCAATACGCCAATGATCAGCAGGGCCACCGACCCGATGCTGCCGATGATGCGCCAGAGGTGTTGCGGGGAGACGCCGATTTCGTAGGTGTTGTGCAGCCACTGTTGGGCGAACAGGTCGCGCTGTTCGATCGGAATGCTCTGGATGAGCTGATCCAGCAGGGGCGCCAGTTGCGCATGGCGCTCGGCGACGGCGATGGACAATTCCAGCGGCAGATCGGTGGCAGCCGCAATCTTCAAGCTGTCCGACCAGCCTTTCTCCAATAAGCGATCCACTGTTATCAGGTTACCCACGTAGCCAACGGCTTTGCCCGTGCGCACCAGCTCGAAGCCATCTGCCGGATCGGTCACCAGCAGCAGCTTGCTGTCGGGCACCCGTTGCTGGAGGCGCTGCGCGAATTTCGGGTTCGCCGGTACGGCCAGGGTCGCGCCATTGAGTTCTTCGATAGCCGTTTTTGCGGGTTCTCCCAGGCGCGTCACCAACACGTTCGGGATCTTCACGAAGGGCTGCGTGTAGCGCCAACCGGGCAAGTGCTCGGTGGACGCGTCCACTGGGATACGCAGGTCAACCTCGTCGGAGGGCGCAACCGTGCCGCTTGGCGCGGGTATCTCGACCACTTTGAGGCGCAGCGCGTTCACCAGGTATTTCAGGTAGCTGTAGCTCAGGCCATTGGCACGACCGTGTTCGTCAAGGAACGACATCGGACGAAAGGTGGTTTCATAGCTCACGCGCAGTATCGGCAGGTCATCCACCCATTGGCGCTGCGCGGTCGTCAGGTGGGAGGAGGGCTGCATGCGTTGTTTCAGCGAATGCTTGTCCAGCCAGCGCAACTGCAGGTCGTTAAGGAAGTCCGACGGCGTGCGGGCCATCTCTGCGGCGAGTGCGTCGCGCAAATCGGAGCGGAGTGCGCTGATGCCGAAGTGCAGACCGGCGTTATCGTAAAGATCCTGCTGCCTGACTTCGAGGGACTTGTAGCGTCCGCTGCTGAACAGTGCCTCGAGCTGGTAAGGCTCGCCCAGGTACGCGTCACCTTCACCGTTCTGCAAAGCCTCCAATGCCGCCCTGGTGTCTGCATAGATTCGCAGTTGAGGTGGCGGCAGGCGGTGGCGCAGCCACTGGGCTGTTGTGTAGCCTTGCTCGGCAACGAATGAATGTGAGGCCAGGTCGGTTGGCGTGATCGCCGCGCTGCCGTGCCGGACAACCAACACAAGCGGGGAGAGCAGATAAGGGCTGGAAAAGTCCATGCAGCGCTGACGCTCGGCATTGGTCTGCAAGTCCGGCACCACGTCGATGCGTCCTTCGCACAGTGCGGCAGTGGCTTGCTCAAAGGTGGCGAACTGACGAAACTCCAGCTTCAGATTCAATTGATCGGCCAGGTAACGCAGGTAGTCGATACTGAATCCGGCCGGGCTGTCACCGACCCAGAAGCCGAGAGGTGGGGTGGTTTGCACGGGCAGACCGACCACCACCACAGGGTTGCCCGGCGCCGCCGGGGGGGGTGTTGACGCCGCGCACAGGCTCGACACCAGCAGTGTCAGCCACAACAGCCTGCGCAGGGCGTTTGTCACCCGGCGTGCTCGACGGTGGATTTGGCCAGTGATGCGTAATATTGATAGAGCTGCGCATCTGACTGTATGCCTAGCTTGCGCTTGGCCGAGTTCTTGCCCCAGCTGACAGTCTTGATGCTGCGATGGAGGATTTCTGCGATGTCTTCGGGCGACTTGCCCGACGCCAGCAGCCGCACGATCTCCAGCTCCCTGGGGCTCAGCAGCGTTTCGCCAGCCGTACTGCGGGGCGCTTCGGCCAGCGCTTTTTTCAATGCATCATTCAGATAGATGCCCCGACGCAGCACGGTTCGCACGGCTTTTGGCAGGCAGAGAATGTCGCTGTTTTTTTGAATGATGCCCCGCACTTTCGCTTCCAGAATCAACCTCAGAATGCCGAGATTCTCTTCACCCGTGAGCACCAGCACCGGCAGGTTCGGGTAGCGTCTGTTGAGTACGCCCAGCATCTGCAGGCCATCCATGTCGGCGCCGGGCATCGAATAGTCAACGATCAGCACGTCGCATTCATGGTTTTCCAGCGCGCTGAAGAGTTCCGGAACACTGGTGACGGTCGCCTGGATTTTGGCAAAGCTGCTGTCATTCAACAGCACAACCTGGCAACCATGCAGGATGGCAGGGTGATCGTCGGCGATGATGATACGAGGAATCATAAGCGCTGCTCCTGGGGAACTGTACAAATTGGCCCGTCACTGTCACCCGACTTCTCAACACGCAAAAAGTGTAGCGTGAGTACCGTCCTGCGCGCCTGTTTAGTTGAAACGGAAGAACATGAACGATACAGGCTCGCAGGTTTGAGGTGGCTGGAAAAATCCAGTTCCCGGTGTTGAGCAAAAGCACGGCAGTATTACCCATTGTCGGATAAGGCGCGTTAGCATTAACAGCACTTGATCAGTGGAGCACTCGCATGAAATACCTGATGTTGTTGGGCACGACGATCCTGAGCTTGAATGCATTCGCTCAGTCAACCCTGGAGCTTCCAAGTTGCAACCTGCCACAGCAGCGGGTTCAGGTCGCCCAGACCGGTGGGCAGATGACAGACCCAAGGCAAGCGCATATCTCGCAACGAGCCAATATCCTCGCCGCCGACGTCAGCACGTCGCGCAAGGCACGAAAGTTGACCCAGGCTGAGGCTGATCATCTGGTCAAGCGCATTGAAGAGATTCGCCGGCAAAGCAATCGCGCGGTTAAACAGAAGGGGCATTTGAGCGCTGCCGATTCGGCGGCTTTTGATGATGAGCTTGATGGGCTGGCCAAGGGCATGTGCGCAACCCGGTAGGTCTTCGCAGCCGGAGCGATCCCTGCGGCATTTCAACTTGAACTAATCACGACGTGATCCTCCCTAATGCTGTGCAGCTAACCTGCGGCCCGGACTGACGCCGGGTTGCCCACTACACGCAAAGGGTTTGTAATTATGAAAAGTGAACAAGTAGAAGGTGTTGTAGAAAAGGTTGCGGGCAAGGCGCAAAGCGCGGTCGGCAAGTTGTTCGGCGACTCGAAGCTGGAAGCCGAAGGTGCTGGACGCCAGGCGGCCGGTCAATTGACCCAGACCTACGGTGATGCGCTTGACAGTGTTTCTACCTTCGTTAAAGAGAAGCCGGTTGCAGCCCTGGCAATTGGTGCCGTCGCGCTGTTGGTGCTGGATCGCCTGCTGCGCCGCTGAGTCGCGGACAAGCATGGCTGGCGGGCTCTCACCGCGCGTTTACCAGCCGGCCAAGTCATCTGCGTGACTTGCCGGCTCGGCATGTTGGCTAGCTCAAGTCATGCTTTCGCCACGCCTGGCAGATCCATATTGATCCTGCGCCAGAAGGCTTCAGAGAAGCTGTAAACCGAGAACGCAATCAGCCCTAAGGCCATCACTATCAAAATAAGCCATCCGGCCGGGAGATTCTGGAGCGCGTTCAGGGCTTCCTTCATACCTGGTGGATTCATGGCTTGATAAGCAGAACCACTGATTGCCAGCAGCACCGAGATCTCCAAAAACACGACGCCACGGGCAATCAATCCGAATCGTGATACCGGGCGGACGTACTGCATGACGTCTTCATCGGCCTCAAAGTACTGCTCGAACGACGCCTTCCATCCCTTGATGATATGAGCAACACCGACACCAAAAGGAACGAGGGCGATCACGTACACCAACACATTCGAGTGATCCCAAGACAAAAAATGCGCGAGCCAGTCTCTGGTCTGCCCCCCGGAATCGCCTGAGCTTCTGATGCCGCTAACGAGTAAGCCCAATGCAAAAAACGCTAAAGCGCCATTGACCATACCGCCGGCCAACAGACCCGCGCGAATCACCAGGCCTTTGAGCGCTTTGCCGTGATGGTCGACATCACGGGTAGCCTGAAGGACGCGCCAGGCAGCAAATGCGAGCAGTCCGGCCACCACAAGCCCGATTAGAAAATAGCCAAATGGTTGGCTTAGCAGGGCTTCCAGGCTTTTGTGGCTGTCCTTGGGTTTCGTCGCATCCTGAGCTGCCAGCAGGGCGAAGATACCGATGATCAAATAGAGCAGCCCCCGAGCGGCGTAGCCTCCCCGGGCAAGTATTACCAGGCCATGTTGCGTATACATTCGACGTATTCCAGAGATGTGATACAGGAGCAGACCCCTCATGCTGACGGGGGTTCTAATTCCCTGTTCTTCAAAATGATTGGCGTGCAGTACAGTGGCAGCCGCCAGACCGTCGAAGTTCAAACGGTGCAGGGCAGGGAAGGTTCGCGTGCGAGCCGGTGAGGAATAATGCAACTCAGCTTGATAAAAGGAAGAGCGTCATTGAAAAGTATATGGCTGGCGACAATCGTAACCTTGGTCATCAGTGTGAGCTTTTGGCTGGCGGCGTCATGGTTGGCCGGAGTGAATGAGCCGTGGGATGCGCAACGTTATTTGACTGTTCTGTACCCTGCGTCCCTGGCGCTGGCACTGACGCTTGGTCTGCTGTTTAAACAACGCGGATGGCTGGCGGGTCCCATCGTCATGTTCGGGCAGATTCCGTGCGTGATGATCACATCTGAACCAGGACCGTTACTGGCAGTCGGCATGTTGTATTGCATTTTGCTTTCGATCCCGGCGGTGATGCTGTTCTGGATCGCGCGTGTGGTTTGTCGGCGGCTGGTTGCTTCTAAGGGCTAGCTGCATGAGGAATGATCAGAGAGGGTGTTCGCGCGGGTATGGCGGTCAATCATTAAAGATTATTAATCATTGGCAGCAAAATCAACAATCTAGACGGTATTTTCATTTAAAAAGGATGAGATCTCCAGGATTCCAGAGGGATTTATCTTTTTTAAATTTCGCGCATATCCACAAACAGAAAAATCATCAGCGAAGCTATAGAAGTATACAAAAATAAAGAAGCCGTACCGTTTTAAAAGATATGGAAAAGGGTTGAGGTCGTATGTAAAGAGGAAGGATTCAAGACGCCATCGAAGCCAACCGCCGTCACCTTCCGCACCAGCGATGGGAGCGGAGAGGGTGGCCATCTTGTTATAGTCGGGGCAATTTGGAGGCAACACAGAGGACCATATGGCGCCGTTATCCAGCGCCACGGTTGGCCCACACGCCAATGGGACACTTAGCGGCCGTCACTGTGTGGGCAGGATCAGGGTTCAAATTGAACTCCGTGAGAGCCAGACTTGCCTGCGAACCAGGCGCCTTGGTATATCAGGCAGACCTCTTCATCGCACGCGCGGGCAAGCCTTGCTCCAACAGATGGCTTCCGATACCTCTTACAAGCGAAACCTCGACACCATGCTGTTCAGGTCAACCGCCAGACGGGTCAACTCGCCGCTGGCGGCGCTGGTCTGGGCAGCGCCGTTGGAAGATTGCGTCGACAGGTCCCGGATGTTGACCAAGTTGCGGTCCACTTCACGGGCGACTGCAGCCTGTTCTTCCGCAGCGGCGGCAATGACCAGGTTACGCTCGTTGATCTCGATCACTGCGGTGTTGATGGTTTCCAGCGCCACGCCTGCGCCTTTCGCGATGTTCAGGGTAGATTCAGCACGTTCAGTGCTGTTACGCATTGAACTGACCGCTTTTTGGGTGCCGCCTTGAATGCTGCCAACCATGCGTTCAATTTCGCTTGTGGACTGTTGGGTGCGATGGGCCAAAGCGCGTACTTCATCGGCGACAACCGCAAAGCCGCGACCGGCTTCACCGGCCCGGGCCGCTTCGATAGCTGCGTTCAGCGCCAGCAGGTTGGTCTGATCCGCCAAGCCACGAATCACGTCCAGAACCTTGCCGATGTCGCGGGACTCTTCCGCAAGATTACCAATCAGATCGGCGGTGCTTTGCACATCCCCGCTCATGCGTTCGATAGCGTTGACGGTTTCGTGAACCAGATCCCGGCCATCGCCTGCTGACGCCGTCGCGTTTTTTGACGCCTCTGACGTGCTCACTGCGTTACGCGCCACTTCTTCGACGGCGCTGGTCATTTCGTTGACTGCAGTCGCGGCTTGTTCTATTTCGTTGTCCTGCTGCGCAAGGCCACGGGCGCTTTCATCGGTAACTGCGTTCAGCTCCTCGGCAGCGGAAGCCAGTTGTGTTGCGGATCCGGAAATACGCATCAAGGTATCGCGCAGTTTCTCCTGCATTTTTTGCATGGCTAGCAGCAACCGGCCCGCTTCGTCGGTGCCATCAACCTTTATTGGTAGGGTCAGATTACCTTCGGCGATGGTTTCAGCCGCTTCAAGTGCCAACGCTATCGGTTGGGTGATGCTCTTGGTCAGCAGCCAGGCAAACAGCATGGTCAGCAGCGAGGCAATAATGAGGAAGCCGACAACCCAGTTGAACGCAGAGCTGTACTGGTCAGCAGCGGATTGATTGATAATAGCCAGCTGGGCGTTATTGAAGTCAGTAAGCTTATTCAACGCCACGTTTGTCTGCTCAGCGTTAGCCGCAGACTCGGCGTTCAGCACGCGCGTTAGCGCCTGCAGATCGCCAGCCTGACTGAGGGTAACAAGGCGCGTTTCAATCTTCCGATATTCACCCATCAGCCGCATATAGTCGTTGTAGTCGGATTGCTCTACAGGGGATGAAATCAGTTTGGCGTATGCTGCCTGCGACTTGTTAAGTTGTTGGTTTTGTTCCGCAAGTAATTCGATGGTCCTGTTCTGAATATTCGGTTCGCGATCAGTCAGCAGCCGATGCGATAAAACCCGCATGCGGACGCCCGTCACCGTGAGAGCATTCAGGGCCTGAAAGCTAGGGACGCCATTTATCGCGATGTCGTCGCCAGCTGCTCGGATCTTGCTCATCTGAGACAGGGCGAAGAGGCCGAGAATCAGCATGAGCGCGCCTATCAGGGAGAACCCGAGAAATGCGCGCGGAGCAATGTTCATTGTTCTTATTGTCATGGTTTTCCCAGAGCGTGGAATGTGCTCCCCGCAAGCAGCGGCGGATGGCCCAGCGCATAAGTTTTTATCGGTCGCTTGATGACACACTTGAGCGAAAACAGCTGTGTGCCGCATATTAAAACTGATATTGCCCACTCACCAACTTGCAGACATCGACTGATGTTGGCTCGATGCAGCCCGATGGCGACAATCTTCAACCCAAACGACCTGAACGCGACGTTCGTTCAGTTGGTAGAGACTTGCTAACAAAGTTGCATATTTCTCTTGCAGAATCAGCTCTAGAGGCTGCGGCAGCGTGGCAGAAGATGCTGTGCATAATGGTGCTCAAGGATAGGGGATGGTCGGTTCGATGCCGGCGAACACCGCGCCAGCGCCGTCGTAAGTCGCTTCGCCGAGGAAAGCATGCTGTGTCACTACCATGGAGTCGCGTACGATCCATTGCAGACGATTGTCATTGAAGATGGCTGCAGTCCCAGCCAGTCGATAAGCCTTCATGACTACGTCCGCTCCGGTATGAGCGGCATGGGTGGCGCTGAGGCGTAATAAGTTAGTCTGCTGCAGGGTCACCGGATTACCGGCCAAAAGCGAGGCCCATACAGCTTCGGCGGATTCGTAGAAAAACGCCTGGGCGCTTCGCAGCATCGCCTCTGCCTTACCCAGTTCGCTGCGGTAATAAGCGCGATCACCCAAGCGCGGGGCACCGGTGACAGTCTTGGTGCTGCCCGACATTGCGATCACCAAGTCCAGTGCTGCGCGTGCCAGCCCAAGGTTAACGGCGGCGTGAACTTGCGCCTGGTAGGAAACGGACGGGTAATGATAGAGGGGCTCGTCAATTGTGGAGGCACTGCCACGCACGAAAGTCCACTCGTGTTGGATGTTCTTTTGGTGCAATTTGAGGTCATGGCTTCCCGTCCCTTGCATTCCGACAACATTCCAGTTGTCGACGATCTGCACTTCGCTTGCCGGGAACACAGCGGTCAGCGGTTTGCCTGCCGTCGGTCCTCCACCGTTGGCCGATGTGCCACCGATGCCTACACCAATCCAGTTGGCACCTTTGCACCCACTAGCAAACCGCCAGTGCCCGCTGACTTCCCAGCCATTTTCAGTCTCTTTGGCGGGTTGTAGAGGGTAAAGGCCGCCAGCATAGACCTGGTCTGGCCCGTTGGCATAAATCAACGCTTGGGTTGCCGGGCTGGGCCTGGAGCATTATCTGGATATGTTGATGGACGCCGCCGATGTCGAGGCCGGCAAGACCGGTGGCACCCCGCGTACCATCGAGGGCCCGCTTTACGTTGCCGGTGCGCCGTTGTCCAAGTACGAAGCGCGCCTGGATGATGGGACCGATGCTGCCGTGCCGCTGTTCATGCAAGGCCAGGTGCGCGATACCGACGGCAATCCACTAGTCGGCGCGATTGTCGATGTGTGGCAAGCTAATACCGGCGGCACGTATTCGTGGTTTGACCCGACGCAATCGGAGTTCAACCTGCGTCGACGCATCGAAACCGATGCCCAGGGCAACTATCGTTTCCGCAGCATCGTGCCGTCGGGTTATGGCTGCCCGCCGACCGGGCCGACCCAACAGTTGCTTGATCAACTCGGGCGCCACGGGCAGCGGCCGGCGCATATCCATTTCTTTATTTCGGCTCCGGGTTATCGGCACCTGACCACTCAGATCAACCTGTCGGATGACCCGTACTTGCACGACGATTTTGCGTATGCCACACGCGATGAACTGATCGCCGAAATCCGCTTCAGCGACGATCAGCAACTGGCGCGGGAGTTGGGCGTGCAAGGGCGCTTTGCGCGAATTGATTTCGACTTTGAGCTGCAGGTGGCCGCTGCACCGGTAGAGCAGAAGCGCATGCAGCGCGTTCGTGCGCTCGAGGATTGAGCGCGGTAGGGCAGGTGAGTACCTGAGTGTTCGGGATTACGGTGTGTCGGTCAGTCTATCGACCGATAGATCGCAACGGGGGCGCAAGCAGACTTTAGTTGCATTGCCTGGTCAGCGGATGCCGGCCAGGCTTGGCGCAGAGGCTTTTTGGAGAAACTCAGCCGAATTGATCTGCATATTCAACTACGGCCTTAGACTTCCTGCTACGTGTTAGCTGATAAGAAAAAATTGCCAGCCACATGAACCAGCCTGGCATCACCATCAAGACGACGCTCAGCCATTTCGCGGCTGAGTACCGTGTACTATTCGCCAAGGGTGGGCTATTCCTGCAGCGACCGATATCGCGTTTGCCTTGGGCGTACTGTCGCTGCTCGGTAAACGTGTGCCCATTTCGTTGAAAATCTTTCTGTCCGCGCTGGCGATTCTTGATGACCTTGGTGCTGTACTGATCATCGCCCTGTTTTATACCAGCGGCTTGTCGGTCAGCATGTTGCTGGCCTCACTGAGCGTTATTGTGTTCCTGGTGATGCCCAACCGATTCGGTGTGACCCGGCTCTGTCCTTACCTGATAGCGGGCAGTCTCCTGTGGTGTAGAGCTTCTGTGCGGAATTGGTTTCACAATGAGCCTGTTCATCGGGGCGCTGGCCTTCCCGGATAACCCGCATTTGGTCGATGAGGTGAAGGTTGGGGTGCTAATGGGCTCTATTCTTTCCGCTGTCCTCGGTATTGCTGTTCTTTTGAAGGCTAAACGTTAATCCTGAGTTCATCTGTCCGTTGAGAGCTGCATGATGGATGAGCATCCAGTCGCGCCTGCGGGTTCAGGCATCATCAGGATATTTCGAACGCTTGAGCAACCCGAGATAGCTTCTCGGCAGAGCCAACATAAATAGCGAGAGGATGTTCGGAAAGCCTGGGCCGTTCCCAACCGCTCAGGATCGTACCTTTCTCAAAGGTCTGTGAGCTTGTCACGGAAAGTCGGAATCCCACTTTTAACAGATATGTCGGCGCCGGTAAAAAAACACAACCTTTCGAGCGGCAGTCACGGCTTTGATGGCGCGATCCCAGCATGCCCTTTGGAAGCTTTGTCGGCTGCAGCGCAAACGAACGGGGTGTGGTAGCTGCTATCGATTGCGGAGCTGAAGACTGGGCCCATCGGGGACACGTCAGTATCTGACGCTTCTTCAATCCGTCCTGCCAGAAGCACCTGAAACTGAGATGGATAGTGACGCAGGAGGAATTTGGCGTCACGGCGTACCCTTTCTGGCATCGATAAGTCTCGGGAGAGCTCGAGCAGAAACTCCCCCGTTTGGATGACTGCCCGGGTACGTTCAATCGGCATGGTCATGTTTAAGCCCTCTTAGTCATCGTGCTGCCGTAATTAGGTGCTCACGCTTGGCGAATGTCTTGACCTACAGTTAGTTGACGTGCCGTATCGGCCACACAGGGAACATGCTACTAGGTTCCTTAGGCTAAGGCCCCCCGTGCGTGAGTGCTTGGACGAAATCAATCGGCGTTATGCTGCGCAACGGACTCCTGTGCAGAACACGTTAGCCATGCCCGAAGTGAAGCCACCAAAGCCCGACAAATTGCCAACATCGCCCACCATCAGCGGTCCTTGGTTGCGTGTCTGACAAAATCCATTGACTTGGTGAGGGTCAAAAGATCTATGGTATTTCTTACTGAAACGTTATCCCTAGATGCGTGGATCAGCCGGCGAGCCTTCAAACCGGTTCTAGTTCGAATCCGTCTAACAGGGCTCGGTCCAGAAACCTGTTCTGTTTATCAGATCTGTTCCGAAGCAAGCCCTGAGCATGCTCTTCAAAATCTGCTTTCATTTTCCACTTGAGTGTCTTTACTTTTCGTCTCCCCTTCATTACCCCCCCATTTTTTTGAGTTTCAAAAGTCATAGTAATACTAGGTGCATCAAGCACTGCTGGAGACTATCTCCAACGCAGAAAGCGAGTAACTCTTCTTCTTAATTTGGCGAACACGCGGTGAGCGGCAGGGTTGTTGTGCGTTGGAGAAATTTCCTCGCTCTGGAAGCGCTGTGATCAAATTCGATGCAGGTCGGTGCTTGAATCGCATGCGACCGCCTGGCGAAGTCTGATGCGAACGAGTGCTCTGTGAAACCACATCATATCTCCATGTTTGGTATCCATGCGGTTATTCAGCCAGCGCTGTCTAGTCAGCGCGTTAGCCGAGGAGGTCATTCAGGTCGGGGTCATTGAACCAGCAGTGACTACGACGGTATAGCAAGCTCAACTATCTCGGCTGACCTGTAGCGGCCAGCAGGCCTGAACATGCAAAGTACTAATAGAGCGGTTGATGGAAGCTTATATTTCTCACTGTCTCCCTAAGGGTCCAAAAAGCTGGGTATTGGATGCTGCCGAATAGTTCTCTGATAGCTGAAAGTTCTGTTGTTGAAGGTGCCTGGGACAATACAACACCCGTGATTTCTTTTTCCGACGAAGATCCAGGTCACCCAGTTTGTAACTGGCTGAAGCAGTTCGGTAAACGACCGCGCTTTGATCAGTAGAGATGCCGTTGAAGACGGTAACGCTCTCTAGCTCCTCTAAAGTCCAGTAGGTGCGACCGCTGATGGACGGCGGGCACATCATGTGAACATGCCTAATCTCTACGTCCGTGACTGCAGCTAGGTAGTACTGTAATTCGTAAGCACAGTTGAGTATGGCTGCACGATTGGTCTGCCCCGTGTGCAGGGAGATGATAGTGGCAATAAAGCATAGTCCCTCCATTTCGCCGTGAGTCCAATTCCGTACCTCACGCTGAGCGGGGTCATAAACAAAAATCAATTAGGGCACCCTGACTGGTAGAAGGCATCGGTTTTGGAAAATGCACTGCTTGCGATGGATAGAAAAAAAGCCCACAGCAGCGCTAAGAAATTTCCCTTGCAGGTTTGCGTTGCCGCAACGCAATTCTACCGAAATGAACACTATAGATTGTAGCCCTATAGTGAGCAAAAAGGCTTCATCGTTCCTTTTGCGAGGAATGGTCATGGAAGTGAAGCAGGCGTTCGGGATTGCGCTCCGAAATGCCAGGGTTCGTCGGGGCTTAACGCAGGAAGATTTCTACGACATCAGCAGTAGGACCTACATCAGCACGTTAGAGCGCGGGCTCAAAAACGTTACCATTGACAAAGCAGCTGCATTGGCCGAGCGCACTGGCGTTCATCCTCTCACTCTGATAATCGAGACTTTCCTGATCCTCGACCCAACAGTTAATCTAGCCTCCCTGATTAGACAGGTGCAGGAAGAAATGGAAGCGGCTTCTAAGTGAGGGGCGGTGGGGTCATAATTGGGGGGTAGAGGAGAGGAGCCGCACAGCAGCCCAAGGAGTCGAGAGGGCAGCCAGGGCTTCTGAGCCCGGTCAACCGGGGGCTGAGCATTAATTGCCTGTTCAGTCCCCTAGGGATTCTCCGAACAAGTCCGCAAATGTGATGAAATGTGCCTGACCACCTGATCCGAGCCGCCCATGAGCCAGATGAGCTTTTCCGATTTCGAATACGCCGGAAAACGTAAGCAGACACGCCGCGAACGCTTCCTCGCCGAGATGGATCAAGTCGTGCCTTGGACAGACCTGCTGGGGCTGATCGAGCCGTTCTACCCCAAGGCCGGCGGTGGCAGAAAACCGTATCCGCTGGAAACCATGCTGCGCATCCATCTGTTGCAGAACTGGTTCTCCCTGAGCGACCCGGCCATGGAAGAAGCGCTCTACGAAATCACGCCCATGCGCCAATTCGCACGCCTGACGTTGAGCGCGCCGATCCCGGAAGACACTACGATCATGAACTTCCGGCACTTGCTGGAGAAGCATCAACTCGCACCTGCGATCCTCGCGGTCATCAACGCTTATTTACAAGAAAAAGGCCTGTCGCTGCGTCAAGGCACTATCGTTGATGCCACCATTATTCATGCCCCCAGTTCCACCAAGAACGAGGAAGGCAAGCGCGATCCCGAGATGCATCAGACCAGGAAAGGTAATCAGTATTTCTTCGGAATGAAGGCCCATATTGGCGCTGATGTCGAGTCCGGCCTGGTTCATCACGTTCATGGCACCGCCGCCAATGTGGCCGATGTCACACAGGTCGCCGAACTATTGCATGGCGAAGAAAACGCGGTGTATGCGGACGCTGGATACACCGGTGTCGAGAAGCGTGAAGAGCATGAAAATCGTGAAGTTATCTGGCAAATCGCAGCCCGCCGCAGCGCCTATTCCAGGTTGAATAAACGCAGCCTGCTGTACAAAGCCAAGCGCAAGATCGAGTAGTGCAAAGCTCAGACACGGGTCAAGGTTGAGCATCCGTTTCGGGTGATCAAGCGGCAGTTTGGTTACGTTAAAGTGCGCTTTCGTGGGCTGATGAAAAACACAGCTCAGTTGACCACGCTGTTCGCCCTGTCAAACCTGTGGATGGCTCGAAAACAGCTGATGGGTATGGGCGAGTTGCGTGTTTAACACGGAAGAGCAGACGAAATAGCCCTCAATACACGAAGCATCGGTCGTTTTTTGGCAAATAGCGCTGCGTTCCGAGGAAATTTGGACTTGCCGCCGCCGCGTGGCAAGTTGATCGGAGCTTCCCTAGATCAGGCCTCACGATTCTGAGTATGGCGTAAAGCTGCAGACTTACCTCGTGCAAGTGTGAGCTGACTGTCCAGGAGCACATCGGTCACTTCATAGTATTTGCCTTGACTGTCCTTGCGCCGATTGAGGATCTGCTCACCCTCAAGATTGGTGATGGCGTAGGCATGGACAATGTCTGAGCGTTCGGCGTTCATCGTCTGAAACAAGTCAGCCGCCAATTGTCCAGGTGCGACGACACCGGGGTAGGACAGAGCCGCTTTCTCCACAGCCTTTCGAAAGGCGTTACGCAAACCTGCGCCCATCTGCTCCTCAAGCTTCGTCCGGTTCAAAGTGGGATCAAGGTGGCAGGTAACCTTGGCCATGAAACTGGCGATCTAGGCGAAACCGTACCAGGCAAAACCCAAACGAAACAGGTGGGCATTGCTACCAGGTAAGGCCACGCGGCCAAGGCTTTTAATGGCCTCGAATTCTGCATCAGTGCTCATGGTTTACCTATCCCTAGATGCGCCTCCAGTAGGCGGCAATTGTCTTATCATTCAGCGATGCATGATGCGCGCGTTTTCGGGAGCCTAGGTGATCCCGTGAATGGCTACTCTGTAAATGACAACCGTGCATCAACTATGCACAGGTCGCAGCCTAGGACGCTTGCTAAACGTCCTTGAACCAGAGAACACTGCCAAACTCCAACACAAATCCCGATCCGCGCGCCAACGAGGGCAATCGCTTTAGCTAATCTGCCTTCGAAAATACGGTCAAGCGCAACGCCGAAACCTCTTGAAGCGGTCCTAAGTTTTCCGGTTACCATTTTCCGGATGGTGGAGTTCAGAAATTCTACCTTCGACAATGTTGAGTTGTGCATCCTGATGAACTCCTTGTTCTCGAAGGCCTGGATCTCCTCTTTCCCCTAAAGGAAATGCCGGCGAATGCCACCGTTGAGCTCCATTAGGGACGTTATTTTGGGGTGGTGCGCGTAACCAGAGCCGCAGCGGTCGGCCAGTAGGTCATTCAAATTCAGCCGGCGCTCCACGGGGATGACGGAAGCATCCCTTCCGCCTAATACTCGGTACCGATGCTCAAGGTGTTCGAATCCGTAGGTAAGGTTTCGCATATTCCAGTGCACCCAGTACTTGTCGCGCCTGTCACGGACGAACTGATAAAAACCGGTTAGCAACTGGAGTTCTACCGCGTCGAAATTCCCGAGAACGTCTTTCCGTCCGATTCGAAACTCTTCAGCGATGGAATGCGTGGAGAAACTAACGGCCTGACCGGTAGCGTAATGGCAATGGAGGTGATACGGGGGAGAGGCCTTCGTTATCGTCGTACAGGCTCTGGCAGGAGTAGTGAATGGTGTAGAAAATCTGAGGGGCCTTCTTGACTTCTCGAATGAATGCGCCGCTATCCGTAATGCTCATTGACTCTACTCGCGGTCAGTCGTGCGTCGAGGCAGATTACTCAACGCTTCCGCACCGATGATGGAGCGGAAATCTATTCCCTGTAATAAAGCCTGTTTCAGCGTGGCACGACGGCGACAAGGTGGACTGACGTCACTCCAAGTCGCCATAAATCAATGCTGGCCGTCCAAATGGGTAATTGCACTGATTTGACCACCTGTTTACATTCGACTTGACCAGCCATTTGCATCGGATGTGACCAGCGCACGGCTACGTCTTGACCGGCAGGAAACGGCCGATTCTGTTGAAAAGTCGATTTTCAGGAAACGTGACGCTGAGCTTGGCCTCATCAAAGAACCTATTCACCACTGTTAAGTGGTTTTTCGGTACTTCGTTGACCGTTGCTGCTTTGTCAGTGGGTTAATTTGAGGGTTTTTGCTGATTTCGGGCGCACCTATCCTGTGGTTGGCGGCCCGTGAGAGGTGAGTTTGGCCAGTCGGCGCAGGTTCTGTACCGCAGCCGCTAACGTAAATTCATCAGTCGCGCCACTCATCCCACGTAGTCGCAAGCGATCCAGTTTCAAGATGCGCTTGAGGTGGGCGAATAACATTTCGACTTTCTTGCGTTCGTGACGAGATCGCACATATTCCGGCGTCTTCGCGATTCGCCGAGCCACATCACGAGCCGCTTCATGAACGCTACGGGCGATCTTACGAACCGATGTGTTCGGGCAGCACTTGGCTTTCATCG
>NZ_JYLK01000018.1 GCF_001439805.1 Pseudomonas trivialis
TGGTCGATCAGCTCTTGGGGAATGGATGGAAGGTCTCGCGGGGCCTCACGGCCCGGTTTCTTTTTGGTCGGCATACATGCACCTCTATCAACATGTTATGCCCGAACACAAAATTTATGACAGTCCCCAATCGGGAGCAAGCCCCCTCCCACATTTGAACCAGGAGATCAGTCTTCATTGCCGCTGCCGCGAAACTTGAACAGATCGCGACGCTGCTTCTTGCTCGGCTTGCCATCCGTGGTCAGGCCTGACGCCCCGGCCTTGCGCATGGCCGCAGCGTTTTCACGCCTGGCGACGCTCGCCTCGGTCTCGGCGTACAGTGCCTGCGCTTCGGGAGCGCCACGGCGTACGATGGAAAGCGCCTGCACCACGATGGTTTTTTCATCAAACCCTGTACGAATCTGAAACTCGTCACCAACACGCGGTTCCTTGCCCGGCTTGCAGCGGTCGCCGCGATGGTGCACCTTGCCGCTCTCGATGGCAGCCTTGGCCAGCGCACGGGTTTTATAGAACCGCGCCGCCCACAGCCACTTGTCCAAACGGACCTTTTCTTCCTCTTCCTGCTTCTGAGCCACTTGAATTCCTCGCTCTGAAAAATGTCGCAACCTTACCGTCGAAACCCTTCGACGCATAAACCCCAAGGCTCACCTAAGATACGCCGGGTAGCACCCTGTTTTCGCGAGGATACGCTGTGACCGACTTCCCCACTTCACTCACCTCGCCCAACCAGCGTTGCGTGGGTTGCCAGCAAAGCGAGCCGCTGAGCTTCGACTTTGCCTTCGCCTACCAGCCTATCGTAGACCTGCGTGACCATTCCATTTTTGCTCACGAAGCGCTGGTGCGAGGTCCTCAAGGTGAAGGCGCCCTCTCGGTGCTGAACCAGGTCAATGACAGCAACCGCTACCGCTTCGACCAGCGCTGCCGTACCCAGGCCATCGCTCGCGCTACAGCACTGGACATGCAAAGCCATCTTTCGATCAACTTCATGCCCAACGCCGTGTACCGGCCGGAGCTGTGTATCCGCAGTACTCTGGACGCGGCCCGGGCACACAATTTCCCGCTGGACCGACTGATTTTCGAGACGGTGGAAAGTGAGTACGTCGATAACTATCGCCATTTAACGAATATTCTGCGTGAATACCGCGAATTCGGCTTCAAGACCGCCATCGACGACTTCGGCGCGGGCTATTCGGGGCTGAACCTGCTGGCCGATTTCCAACCTGACCTGATCAAACTCGACATGGCGCTGATCCGCGATATCGACAAGGACCGTGTCCGTCAGGTGATCGTCCGGGGGATTGTCACAATCTGTGAGCAGTTGGGGGTTACTGTCATCGCCGAGGGCATCGAAAGTGCCGGCGAGCGCAACTTCCTGTCCGACTGTGGAATATTTCTGATGCAGGGCTACTGGTTCGCCAGGCCCGCATTCAACGCCTTGGCCAAGGTTGCTCCTCAAGCCTGGGCGAATTGACCGGTTATCTATATTGAAGACATTTGACCATTTGACCGTTGTGGGTCTGCGTGAATGGGTGGCCCTTCCCGACCTGGGAGTGGCGGGCCTGCGCGCGAAGATCGACACCGGGGCCAGTACCTCGAGCCTGCATGCCACCGATATCGAGCCGTTTGAGCGCGATGGTGCGCAGTGGGTACGCTTTACCGCGCACCTGGGCACCGTCGTGCAACTGCGTCATCGGCGCTGCGAGGCGCCGCTGGTGACCATGAAGACCATCAAGAGCTCCAACGGTCACGCGCAGGTGCGCTATGTGATCAGCACCACGCTGGCGCTGGGTGATCGGGTATGGCGCGTGGAGTTCACCCTGGCTTGCCGCAAGGCCATGCGTTACCGCCTGTTGCTGGGTTCCAAGGCGCTGATTGACGGCCAATTGGTGGTCAGTCCCGGCGTCAAGTACGTTCAAGACAAGCCGGTGTTCCCGGTCTCTACTATTTCTGCCCCAGGTGCTGCATGAAGATTGCTGTGCTGTCGCGAAACCCGCGTCTGTATTCCACCCGCCGCCTGGTTGAGGCCGGCACCGAACGTGGCCACGAAATGGTGGTGATCGACACGTTGCGTGCCTATATGAACATTGCCAGCCACAAGCCGCAGATCCACTACCGGGGCAAGCCCCTTGAAGGGTTTGACGCCGTGATCCCGCGCATCGGCGCATCAGTGACCTTCTACGGCTGCGCGGTGCTGCGCCAGTTTGAAATGATGGGGGTGTTCCCCCTGAATGAATCCGTGGCCATTGCCCGCTCGCGGGACAAGTTGCGCTCACTGCAGCTGCTGTCGCGCCGAGGTATCGGCCTGCCGGTCACCGGATTTGCCCACTCACCCGACGACATCCCCGACCTCATCGAAATGGTCAACGGTGCACCGCTGGTGATCAAGGTGCTGGAAGGCACCCAGGGCATCGGCGTGGTGCTGTGTGAAACGGCGACTGCCGCCGAGTCGGTGATCGAGGCGTTCATGGGCCTCAAGCAGAACATCATGGTGCAGGAATACATCAAGGAAGCCGGCGGCGCGGATATTCGCTGCTTCGTGGTGGGCGATAAAGTGATTGCCGCAATGAAGCGCCAGGCCAAGCCGGGCGAATTTCGCTCCAACCTGCACCGTGGCGGCAGCGCCAGCCTGATCAAGATCACCCCGGAAGAACGCATGACTGCATTGCGCGCAGCGAAAGTGATGGGGTTGGCCGTGGCGGGTGTGGATATCCTGCGTTCCAACCATGGCCCGCTGGTGATGGAGGTGAACTCATCGCCCGGCCTGGAGGGGATCGAGACCACCACAGGCAAGGATGTGGCGGGGATCATCATTCAGCACCTGGAAAAGAATGGTGGCCCGAACATGACAAGAACCAAAGGCAAGGGCTGAACCCCCTCCTCCTCTGACACACCATAAACCAGATGTGGGAGGGGGCTTGCTCCCGATAGCAGAGTGTCAGTCAAACATTTTTGACTGAGCTATCGCTATCGGGAGCAAGCCCCCTCCCACATTTCAATGAGTGTTGTTGGTTAGACCGCATCTCGGGGCAGCATCAAACCAAGCGGCAGGCGCACCCGCGCCTCCAGCCCACCGTCTTCACGGTTGCGCAGTTCAACATTGCCGCCATGCATCGACGCAATACGCCGCACAATCGCCAGCCCCAGCCCCGTGCCCTTGCCACCACGGGCACGGTCGCCACGGGTGAACGGGTTGAAAATGCCTTCCAGTTCGGCGGGATCGATACCGGCACCGCGGTCCATCACGCTCAACACCACATAGGGTGCCGTGCTATCCCCGGACACATAGGCTGCCACTTCCACATCGGAACCGGCATGGTGCAAGGCGTTGCCGATCAGGTTGTTCAGCAGGCGCTTCATCGAAACCCTGCGCAAAGCAAACGGCTGGATCGGCTCCAGGCGCGTGCGCACCTGTTCGCCGTTCTGGTTGTAGGGCGCCACGACTTCACGTACCAGGTCCGTCAGGTCGACTTCTTCAACCAGCTCATCACGGCCGTCGCGGATAAACGCCAGAAACTGATCCAGAATCGCATCCATGTCCTCAATGTCGCGGACCATGTCGTCCGTCAGATCGCTGTGGTTGCCCATCAACTCAAGAGACAGCCGCAAACGCGTCAGCGGCGTGCGCAGGTCATGGGACACCCCCGCCAGCATCAGCTCCCGCTCGCGCCCGGCCTGCTCGACGTCTTCCGCCATCTGGTTGAACGCACCGTACACCTCGGTCATCTCGCTGGGTGTGTCGCTCACCGGCAGTCGCACGCTGCGTCCCTGGCCAAGTTGGCGGGCAGCGAATACCAGGCGCTTAAGCGGCTGGTTGAGCTGACGCACAAAAATCCACGCGGAGGCGGTGGAGAGCAAACCGATCGCCAGGAACCAGCCAAGCACGTTCCAGATCTTCTGCCCGCGTAACGGGTGCGGATACAGCGGTACTTTCAGCCAGTCTTCACCCAGACTCGGCGCACGCACCCAAAGGGCCGGCGACACATGCATGCGCAAGCGCACTTCCGTGTCCTCACCGAGCTCGGCCTGCATCTGGCGCTGATAGATTTCACTGTAGGGCCAATGCTGCTCGCCCTCCGGCACGCCCGCACCGGCAACACGCACCAGCGTGGCGGCCTTGGCGATCTTCTCGCGGTTTTCGGGGTCGGCCGCCCAATAGGCACGCAGCGTCAGCGCGACGCCGTGGCTGTATTGCCGGTCCACCAGCACGTCCTCGTTCATCAGCAGATAAACCAGTGTGAGTGCCTTGGAAAACAAAACGACGATCAACACCAGCCAAAGGGTGCGCGAGAAGAAACTTTGTGGGAACCACAATGGGGTTTTCATAAGGGACAGCCGGACACCTGGCAGGAAAAAGCAGCGCTCGCAGAATTGCAGACGCCGAACACCCCGTCGACCCTCAAGGGGTCAAACGCCGGGATACCCGCGCCTGCAAGTCATCGGTCACTTGGTCGCAGTGCCATCCGGCACAAACACGTAACCCACACCCCAGACTGTCTGGATATAGCGAGGCTTGGACGGGTCCGGCTCGATCATCCGGCGCAGACGGGATATCTGCACATCGATGGAGCGCTCCAGGGCATCCCATTCCCGGCCACGGGCCAGGTTCATCAGCTTGTCGCGTGTCAGCGGCTGGCGCGCGTTCATCACCAGGGCCTTGAGTACCGCGAACTCACCGGTGGTGAGCATGTGTACTTCGTCGCCACGCTTGAGTTCACGGGTCGCCAGCGACAGCTCGTAGTCGCCAAAGGTGACGCTTTCGTCCTCGCTGCCCGGAGCGCCCGGTACCGGCGGGGCCTGACGCCGCAGTACGGCCTTGACCCGGGCCATCAGTTCGTCAGGGTTGAACGGCTTGGCCAGGTAATCATCAGCGCCCAGTTCCAGGCCCTTGATGCGACTCAGCTCGTCGCCCTTGGCGGTGAGCATGATGATTGGAATCTGGTTGTTCGCGCCACGCAGGCGTTTGCAGGCGGTGAGGCCGTCTTCGCCGGGCAGCATCAGGTCAAGTACGACCAGGTTGAATACTTCGCGCCCCAGCAGACGGTCCATCTGCTCGGTGTTCGGCACCGCGCGGGCACGGTAGCCCTTGGAGTTGAAGAAGCGCTCCAGCAGGCTGCTCAGCCCCGGGTCGTCATCAACGATGAGAATTTTTTCGCCTTCAGCAGTTTGTGCAGTGCTGCTCATTGGATGCTCCTCTTATCTCGGCGCGCATTATGGCCTAGCTGCCGTTATACGCACCGTGTGCATTGTTAGCAGATTTTTCCTCGACCACCAGCAGACCCGCGTCCTACAACCATTGGCGCAGTACCCCTCAAGGACAGAACGCTGGTTATAATGCGCCGCCGTCTCGCAGGGCAACGTCAGATCGTTTCCGTTTACTGCCAGTTTTTTTACCCGCTTGACGCGACGTTTTCGATTTCGAGGGTCAATTGGCAGCCTCTTGACCCAGGCAGCGGTGCCGGTCGGGCCGCTCAACCAGTCTTGCCGGGCCTTGTTTTGCGGGCCCGCGAGCTGCTTTTCAGAATTTCAGGTGGTTTTATGGACAGCATCAACAGCCGCATCGCCGAAGAACTCGGCGTACGCCCCCAACAGGTCGAAGCGGCCGTCGCTCTACTGGATGAAGGCTCCACGGTGCCTTTCATCGCCCGCTACCGTAAGGAAGTGACCGGCAGCCTCGACGATATCCAGCTTCGGCATCTGGAAGAACGCCTGCGCTACCTGCGAGAACTCGACGAACGGCGCATCAGCATCCTCGCCAGCATCGAGGAACAGGGCAAGCTCACGCCGCAACTCGAACGCGATATCAAACTCGCCGACACCAAGACCCGCCTCGAAGACCTCTACCTGCCCTACAAGCAAAAGCGCCGCACCAAGGGCCAGATCGCCCTGGAAGCCGGCCTCGGCGAGCTGGCTGACGGCCTGTTCAACGACCCGTCGCTGAGCCCGGAAGCCGAAGCCGCACGCTTCATCGATGCCGACAAAGGCGTCGCCGACGTCAAGGCCGCTCTCGAAGGCGCCAAGTACATCCTCATGGAGCGCTTCGCCGAAAACGCCAACCTGCTGGAAAAACTGCGCAACTACCTCAAGCAGGAAGCCGTCCTCAGCGCCCGTGTCATTGCCGGCAAAGAGGAAGAAGGCGCCAAGTTCCGCGATTACTTCGAGCACGACGAACCGCTCAAGAGCATGCCGTCCCATCGTGCGCTGGCCATTTTCCGTGGGCGCAACGAAGGTATTCTCAGCTCTGCGCTCAAAGTCGGCGATGAATTGCCGGGCACCATGCACCCGTGCGAAGGCATGATCGGGCAACAATTCGGCATCCAGAATCAGAACCGTCCTGCGGACAAGTGGCTCGGTGAAGTCGTGCGCTGGACCTGGAAGGTCAAGCTCTACACCCACCTGGAAACCGACCTGCTGGGCGAACTGCGTGACGGCGCGGAAACCGAGGCGATCAATGTGTTCGCCCACAACCTGCACGACCTGCTGCTGGCCGCCCCCGCCGGCCCGCGCGCCACCCTGGGCCTGGACCCTGGCCTGCGCACCGGTTGCAAGGTCGCGGTGGTCGACGCCACCGGCAAACTGCTGGACCACGCCACCGTGTACCCGCATGTGCCGCACAACAAGTGGGACCAGACCCTCGCAATCCTGGCCGCCCTGTGTGCCAAGCATTCGGTGGACCTGATCGCCATCGGCAACGGCACCGCCAGCCGTGAGACCGACAAGCTGGCCGCCGAACTGATCAAAAAATACCCGGCCATGAAGATGACCAAGGTCATGGTTTCCGAGGCCGGCGCTTCGGTGTACTCGGCGTCGGAACTGGCGTCCAGGGAGTTCCCGGACCTCGACGTGTCGATCCGAGGCGCGGTGTCCATCGCCCGCCGCCTGCAGGACCCGCTGGCCGAGTTGGTAAAGATCGACCCCAAATCCATCGGTGTCGGCCAGTACCAGCACGACGTATCGCAGCTGAAACTGGCACGTGGCCTGGATGCGGTGGTGGAAGACTGCGTGAACAAGGTCGGCGTGGATGTGAACACTGCCTCGGTCGCGCTGTTGGCGCGCATCTCCGGCCTGAACACCACCCTGGCACAAAATATCGTGACTCACCGCGACGAAAACGGTGCGTTCAAGACCCGCGCCGCGCTGAAAAAAGTCGCACGCCTGGGTGAAAAAACCTTCGAACAGGCCGCCGGTTTCCTGCGTGTCATGAATGGCGACAACCCGCTGGATTCGTCCGCCGTCCACCCGGAAGCCTATCCGCTGGTGCAGCGCATCGCCGCCGAAACCGACCGCGATATTCGCTCGCTGATCGGCGACGCCGCGTTCCTCAAGCGCCTGGACCCGAAGAAATACACCGACGAAACCTTCGGCGTGCCGACCATCACCGACATTCTGCAAGAGCTGGAAAAACCCGGCCGCGACCCGCGTCCCGAGTTCAAGACCGCCGAGTTCCAGGACGGCGTCGAAGACCTCAAGGACCTGCAGCCGGGCATGATTCTCGAAGGCGTGGTGACCAACGTGACCAACTTCGGCGCATTCGTGGACATTGGCGTGCATCAGGACGGCCTGGTGCATATCTCCGCGCTGTCGGAGAAATTCATCAAGGACCCGCGTGAAGCGGTCAAGGCCGGTGACGTGGTCAAGGTCAAGGTCATGGAAGTCGATATCCCGCGCAAACGCGTCGGCCTGTCGATGCGCATGAGCGATACCCCCGGCGAGAAAGTCGACGGTGCCCGTGGCGCACGCCCGGGTTCGGCACCGCGTCAGTCGCAGAACCGCTCGGAAAACAGCCAACCGCGCAAGGAAACCGCGACGGCAGCGCCAGCCAATAACGCCATGGCGTCGCTGTTCGCCAACGCCAAGCAGTTGAAAAAGCGCTGAGGGTCAAATCAACGTCTTGCAGGTAACTGCATGCAAGACGTGTCGCAAAAGCGCAGGGCACCTTCGCTGCCCTATAGCTCCCCACCCGCGATTTGAGTTAATTTCGGCGCTGCAATCACAGCGTCGGAATTTTCTTGATGCGCTGTAGCCCAATTCATGGAGTGATGGAGGCTTTTTCAATGCGGGCCACCTCGACTCAAAACCAGGCGATAACGCCAGTTTCCACTTCACCCTTGTAGACCGTCCTGCCCACCCCCATATTGGGGCGACTGACGCGTGAAGGAATCCAACTTGAGCGAACTTCTCAACCGCCGCCTGGCCCTGCTCGGCAAGCGCGAACACCTTTCCCTGCTGGAGCAATGCTTGCACGGCATCGAGCGGGAATGCCTGCGCGTCACCGGTGAGGGTCGCCTGGCGCAAACGCCGCACCCCGAAGCCCTGGGTGCCGCGCTGACCAACGAATTGATCACCACCGACTACTCGGAATCGCTGCTGGAATTCATCACGCCGGCCCTGCCCAACCCGGCCGATACCCTGAGCAGCCTGGACAAGATCCACCGCTTTGCCTACACCAAGCTCGGCAGCGAATACCTGTGGAGCCCGTCGATGCCGTGCCCGTTGCCGGCCGAGGAAGACATCCCGATTGCCTACTACGGCACCTCCAACATCGGACAGCTCAAGTACGTGTACCGCAAGGGCCTGGCCCTGCGTTACGGCAAGACCATGCAGTGCATCGCCGGCATCCACTACAACTTTTCCCTGCCGGAACAGCTGTGGCCGCTGCTCAAGGACACCGAAGGCTTTGTCGGCACCGAGCGTGACTATCAGTCCACGGCCTACATCGCGCTGATCCGCAACTTCCGCCGCTACAGCTGGCTGCTGATGTACCTGTTCGGTGCCTCGCCGGCCCTGGACGCCGGGTTCCTGCGCGGGCGCTCGCACCAGCTCGAAGTGCTGGACGCCGACACGCTGTACCTGCCCTATGCCACCAGCCTGCGCATGAGCGACCTGGGTTACCAGAGCAACGCCCAGGCCGGTCTCACGCCGTGCTACAACGACCTGAGCAGCTACACCGACAGCCTGCGCGAAGCGGTGGCAACGCCCTACGCGCCGTACGTCGAAGTCGGCACGCACAAGGACGGTGAGTGGGTGCAGCTCAACACCAACATCCTGCAGATCGAAAACGAGTACTACTCCAACATCCGCCCCAAGCGCGTGACCTACACCGGCGAACGGCCAATCCAGGCGCTGGTGGCCCGTGGCATCCAGTACATCGAAGTGCGTTGCCTGGACATCAACCCGTTCCTGCCGATGGGCATCGACCTGCCAGAGTCGCGCTTCCTCGACGCGTTCCTGCTGTATTGCGCACTCAACGACAGCCCGCTGTTAGCCAACAACGAATGCGGCAACGCCACTTCCAACTTCCTCAGCGTGGTCAAGGAAGGCCGTCGCCCGGGCCTGGCGTTGCAGCGCGACGGCGCGGCGGTGGACATGAAGCAATGGGCCACCGAGCTGCTGGAGCAGATCGCGCCACTGGCCGCCCTGCTCGATGAGAGCCACGGCATCGGCGAACACAGCCAGGCACTGGACGCCCAGTTGGCAAAAATTCAGGACCCGTCGCTGACCCCGTCGGCCCAGGTACTGGCGGCGATGGCCGAGCGCAAGGAGAGCTTTGCGCAGTTCTCCCTGCACCAGAGCCAACTGCATGCCGAGTATTTCCGCAGGGAGCCGCTGGCAGCTGACGAACAGGCGCGCTTCGAAGAACTGGCGCGCAAGTCGCTGGCGCAACAGGCGGAGCTGGAACAAACCGAAGTGGGCGACTTCGATGTGTTTGTCGGGTCTTACCAAGCGAGCATTTTGGCCATCAGCAACTGAACGAAGATCTGCCTCGTTCCAAATATGGGAGGGGCTGGTCGACCTTGGTGATCGCCGTGATCGCCTTCGCCATGGAAATGGGCCTGCGCGCCCTGCAGCGCAAATGGGTGCCGTGGCATGGTCAGTCACGCTGAATGCACGAGTCATTTCAGGCAACCACATTCCCGTGGTGAGCGGGCTTGCCACAATAAGCGCACTCGCTACTTATTCAGCGCTGGAGGGCTTTTCCCACAGGTTGATCCCGCCTTCCTGCGCAAACCGATCAATCTGCGCCAGTTCCTCTGCGCTGAAGCTCAGGTTCTTCAACGCCCCAACGTTCTCGATGATCTGCTCCGGCCGGCTTGCGCCGATCAGTGCGCTGGTCACCCGTGGGTCACGCAACGTCCAGGCCAATGCCAGTTGGGCCAGGCTCTGGCCGCGCCGCTGGGCGATTTCGTTGAGGGCGCGCACGTGGGCGAGGTTGGCTTCGGACAGGTGCCCGGCCTGCAGCGAACCACCGCCCGGGCGGTTGACCCGTGCGTCGGCCGGCACGCCGTTGAGGTACTTGTCGGTGAGCAGGCCCTGGGCCAGTGGTGTAAACGCGATCACGCCGACGCCGAGTTCTTCGGTGGCGTCGAGCAGGTCTTTCTCGACCCAGCGATTGAGCAGGTTGTAGGCCGGCTGGTGAATCAGCAATGGCACTTTCCATTCTTTGAGCAGCGCTGCCATTTCACGGGTTTTTACCCCGGAGTACGACGAAATACCGACGTACAACGCCTTGCCCTGCTGCACGGCAGTGGCCAGGGCGCTGGCGGTTTCTTCCAGCGGCGTGTCGGTATCAAAACGGTGGGAGTAGAAAATATCCACGTAGTCGAGCCCCATGCGCTGCAGGCTCTGATCGAGGCTGGCCAGCACGTACTTGCGCGAGCCACCGCCCTGGCCGTAGGGGCCGGGCCACATGTCCCAACCGGCCTTGCTGGAGATGATCAGTTCGTCGCGGTAGTGCTTGAAGTCTTCGCGCAGCAGACGGCCGAAGTTGATCTCGGCACTGCCGTAGGGCGGGCCGTAGTTGTTGGCCAGGTCGAAGTGATTAATCCCGAGGTCGAACGCGGTACGCAGCAGCGCGCGCTGGGTGTCGATCGGGGTGCTGTCGCCAAAGTTGTGCCACAGCCCCAGGGAGAGGGCCGGCAGCACCAGGCCACTGCGGCCCGTGCGGCGATACGGGATAGATTCATAGCGGTTTTCGGCAGCAATGTACGTCATCGAATCCTCTCTGGGCTGTTGGGTGTGCCTTCCCTTTTACAGCAATTTTCGCCCAGAGAGGACGCCTGATGTCGTGGAGCCTCAGCGCACCAGATGCAGGAACTGCAAATGCCGCTCGTACTGATCGAGAATGTCGTTGATGATCTGCTCCTTGGTGTAGCCCACCAGGTCGTAGTCCTGGCTGCCCTCGCTCAAATGCACTTCCGCCCGGTAGTAGCGACGGTTGTTGATCTGTTTGGAGCCCATGCCGCCACGGGCGAACGACGGCGTGAAGTAACCGCGCATCTGCACCTGATAGATGAACGGGTGTTCCTCGCCATGGCCGATCTCGAGGCTGACGCTGTCGTTGGCCGGGTCCGGCTGGGTGACCACCGAAAGGCCCTTCTCGACAAACACCGCCGTCACCTCTTCAATCGCCGGGCGCACCGTCGACTCGAGGAAACGGTACACCTCGTCCCGCGAGGGGAAGTGCACCGCCTGGCTCAAGCGCTGGCGCCAGCCGCCTTTGCCCTTGCGCGACGCCGACACCGGTGCCAGCGAATGCAATTGCGCGATCTGCTTTTGTGATTCCAGATGGAACGCCTTGTGCAGCCCCCACATCATCAACAACAGGATCATCGAGAACGGCAACGAGGTGAGCACCACCGCCGATTTCAGCGAATCGATGCTGCCGGCAAACAACAAGGCGCTGGTGACCAGCGCGGTCATCGCGCCCCAGAACACCCGCAGCCACTTCGGCCCGTCCTCATCGGCGTTGCCGCCCTTGGACGACAGCGTCGACAGCACCACAGTGCCGGAGTCGGCGGAGGTGACGAAGAACACGAAGCTGATGAACACCGTGACGGCGATCACCGTCTTGCTCCACGGATAGGTTTCCAGCAGCAGGTACAGGCTCATCGACGGGTCATCAATGGCCGACTGGCCGAGCGCGGCCATGCCGTGGTTGAGCACCTGGTCGATGGCACTGTTGCCGAAGATCGACATCCACGCCAGGGTAAAGCCCAGCGGGATCAGCAGCACACCGAACACGAATTCGCGGATGGTACGGCCACGGGAAATCCGTGCGATGAACAGGCCCACGAACGGCGACCATGCAATCCACCAGGCCCAGTAGAACACCGTCCAGCCGCCCAGCCAGTCGCTGGGTTTGTCGTAGGCGTACACATCGAAACTCTTGGTCGGCAAGGCGCCGAGGTAGTCGCCGATGTTCTGGATGAGGGTGTTGAGCAAATGCTGGGTGGGACCGGCGAACAACACGAACAGCAGCAGCGCGCAGGCCAGCAGCATGTTGATGTCGGACATCACCCGCACGCCCTTGTCGACGCCGGCCACGGCCACAAGAATCGCCGCGCCCATCATCAGGGTAATCAGGCCAACCTGAATCCACTGCGTATGGGCTATGCCGAACAGGTAGTCCAGCCCGGAGTTGAGGTGCAACACCCCAAAGCCCATGTCGGCACCCAGGCCGAACACCGTGGCGATGATGCCGAAGCCGTCCACCGCGTAGCCGATGGGGCCGTTGATACGTTTGCCGATCAGCGGGTAAAGCGCCGAACGCAACGCCAGCGGCAGGTTATGCCGATAGGCGAAGTAGGCCAGGGCCATGCCGACAAAGGCGAATACGCCCCAGCCGTGCAGACCCCAGTGCAGAAACAGAATCTGCATAG
The DNA here is from genome assembly GCF_001439805.1 of Pseudomonas trivialis. Classification (GTDB taxonomy): domain Bacteria; phylum Pseudomonadota; class Gammaproteobacteria; order Pseudomonadales; family Pseudomonadaceae; genus Aquipseudomonas; species Aquipseudomonas trivialis. The sequence continues at coordinate 12,657 of NZ_JYLK01000018.1, forward strand.
CCTGGCGCGCGGCCTCGGCGTTCAGCGGCGCGCCCTGGGGCGGTTGCACCAGGTGCGTCAAAGGCTCCGACACGCAGAAGAAGAACAGTGTGATGCTGATGCCGGCGGCGAACAGCATGCCGGCCCAGGACAAGTAACTGAATTCGGGCTCGTCGTGGTCGGCACCGAGTTTTATCTTGCCGTAGCCCGATAACGCGGTGACCACCACGAAGACCAGATACAGGGTCATCGCCAGCATGTAGTACCAGCCGACCGTGTTGGCCGCCCAGTTTTGCGCGGCCAGCAGCCAGGCACCGGCCTGCTGCGGGATCGCGATGACGGTGATGCCAAACAGCAGAATGAAGGTCGCGGCAAAGTAGAAAACGGGCGCATTCATGCGCACCAGGCCGCTGGAAGGGGTGGACGATGCACTCATGAACGATGCACCCCGAGGGTTGGGTATGTGGCTGTAAATAACGGACTCAGCAAAGGTAAGCCTCCTGTTGTGAGCGGGCAGCGAACCACCGGTTTAACTTGAACGAGCGTTCAATTTAAACATGGATGGGCGGTCGGGGACTAATCGCAGGGCTGAGTGGTAGACAATTCCTACATCAAGCCAAGGCTTTGTATGACGGATAAGGCTCATGAAACGTTCAGCGATAAACAGCTCATGTATGAGGCGCGGATCAAGCGGTGGGAGCTGGCTTGCCAGCTCCCACCATTGAAAGGTGTTCGGCTCTGGGGCTATTTCTGCGCCCCATCCTCATGCTGCAGATTGGCCTGAGTGATGTTCACCCCCGCCGGCACACTGCGCGTCAGCCACACATTGCCGCCAATGGTCGAGCCCTTGCCGATGGTGATGCGCCCCAGAATGGTCGCCCCGGCATAGATCACCACATCGTCTTCCACGATCGGATGCCGTGGATGCCCCTTCTGCAACTGCCCGTCTTCGTCCGCCGGAAAGCGCTTGGCGCCCAGGGTCACCGCCTGGTAGATGCGCACGCGCTCACCGATGATGGCGGTTTCACCAATCACCACACCCGTGCCGTGATCGATAAAGAAGCTCGGGCCGATCTGCGCGCCGGGGTGGATGTCGATGCCGGTGGCCGAGTGGGCGATTTCTGCGCTGATGCGCGCCAGCAACGGCAAGCCGGCGCGGTACAGATGGTGGGCAAGGCGATGGTGAATCACCGCCAGAATGCCGGGGTAGCACAGCAGCACTTCGTCGACGCTGCGCGCGGCCGGGTCGCCGTGATAGGCGGCCAGCACATCGGTGTCCAGCAGGCTGCGCAGGGATGGCAAGGCCAGGGCGAAACCCTGGATCAGCCGGATGGCGTGGGCATCGATCTGGCTGTCGTCCTGCCCGCCCTGGCGCGCGGCATAACGAAGCTCGAGTCGCGCCTGGGCAAGCAAGGCGTTCAGCGCGACATCCAGGGTATGACCGACATAGAAATCTTCACTTTCCTCACGCAGGTCCACCGGCCCCAGGCGCATCGGAAACAGCGCACCGCACAAGGCTTCGAGGATCTGCGCCACCGCCTCGCGTGACGGCAGTTCACGCCCGCCATGCTCGCCGCTCAAACGACCATTGCGCGTGCGCCACTGGTCGCGGGCGCTGCGCAGCTGGCTGACGATGGTCTGTAATTGCCAATGACTGGAACGCTCACTCACGGTCTTCACTCCTGACGTAATGGCCGCCACTTTACGGTATGCACCCCGGCCGCCCTTAAGAACCAATGGTGTGATGCCAAGCACTATCGGCTATAAGCGATTGACGGTTGCCTGCGTAAAAGTGCCTGCCTATAGTCGGCCCATTCCTCAGCAACCGTGCGCAACCATGATCAAGCAACAGCTGGACCGCTTTAACCGCCTGGACCTGCTGGGCGGCGCCACCGCCCTGGAAAAACTCGAACGGCTGTCGACGTGGCTGGGCCGCGACGTCTATGTCAAGCGCGACGACACCACGCCGCTGGCCATGGGCGGCAACAAACTGCGCAAGCTTGAATACCTCGCCGCCGATGCCATCGCTCAGGGCGCCGATACGCTCGTGACCGCTGGCGCCATCCAGTCCAACCACGTACGCCAGACCGCCGCGCTGGCCGCCAGGCTCGGCCTGGGCTGCGTTGCCCTGCTGGAAAACCCCACCGGCACCGAGGACCCCAACTACCTCGGCAACGGCAACCGCCTGCTGCTCGATCTGTTCGACGCCAAAGTGGAGCGGGTGGAAAACCTCGATAACGTCGACGACCAACTCAATGCCCTCGCCGACCGCCTGCGCAGCAATGGCAAGAAACCGTACCTGGTGCCCATCGGCGGCTCCAACGCGCTGGGTGCGCTGGGCTATGTCCGGGCCGGCCTGGAACTGGCCGCGCAGATCGACGCCAGCGGCATCGACTTCGCCGCCGTGGTGCTGGCCTCCGGCAGCGCCGGTACCCACAGCGGCCTGGCGCTGGCCTTGAGCGAAGCCTTGCCCAACCTGCCGGTGGTGGGTGTGACCGTCTCGCGCGGCGAGGAGGCCCAGCGCCCGAAAGTGCAGGGCCTGGCCGAACGCACCGCCGAGTTGCTGGGCGTGGCCCTGCCGGACGCGTTCAAGGTGATCCTGTGGGACGAATATTTCGGCCCGCGCTACGGCGAGCCGAATGCGGGCACCTTGTCGGCGATCAAACTTTTGGCCAGCCAGGAAGGTCTGTTGCTGGACCCGGTGTACACCGGCAAGGCCATGGCCGGCTTGCTGGACGGTATCGGACGCCAGCGCTTTGAGGACGGGCCGATTATCTTCCTGCATACCGGCGGGGCACCGGCGCTGTTTGCCTATGACTCCGTATTTAACTGAGTCCATAAGGACAAATGTGAGAGGGGGCTTGCTCCCGATGGCGGTGTATCAGTCACAGATGAGCTGGCTGACACTTTGCTATCGGGAGCAAGCCCCCTCCCACCTTAAAATTTGAATTATTCAAAAATAGAATATCAGGCTAAATTTATATTATTTTCAAGTCTTAAAAACCGGCCTTATAGTCGCGCGCTTTAAGGCAGGATACGAAGGCGGGCGAGATCAAGATCGGCCTGGAAGGCACCTACCCGCCGTTCAGCTTTGTCGATGAAAGCGGCAAGCTCACCGGTTTCGAGGTGGAGCTGTCCGAAGCCCTGGCCAAGGCGCTGGGCGTGAAGGTCAAGCTGCAGGCCACGCCATGGGACGGCATCCTCGCCGCTCTGGAATCCAAACGCCTGGACGCCGTGGTCAATCAGGTGACCCTCTCCGAAGAGCGCAAGAAGAAATACGACTTCTCCCAGCCCTACACCGTCTCCGGTATCCAGGCACTGGTGTTGAAGAAGAACATCGGCGAGATCAAGACCCCCGACGACCTGGCAGGCAAGAAGGTCGGTGTGGGCCTGGGCACCAACTACGAGCAATGGCTCAAGGACAACCACCCCAAAGCCATCATCAAGACTTACAACGATGACCCGACCAAGTTCCAGGACCTGCGCATCGGCCGCATCGATGTGGTCCTGACCGACCGCCTGGCAGCCCTGGAATACGCCAAGAAAGCCCCGGACACCGCCGCTGCCGGCGATGCGTTCTCGCGCCAGGAGTCGGGCATTGCCCTGCGCAAAGGCGAGCCTGAACTGCTCGACGCCGTGAACACTGCCCTCGACAAGCTGCGCGCCGACGGCACCTTGAAAAAGCTGTCCGAGAAGTACTTCAACGCTGGATTCTGTTTGACGAACCCACCTCGGCCCTCGACCCGGAACTGGTGGGTGAAGTACTGGCGACCATTCGCAGCCTCGCCGAAGAAAACCGCACCCTGGTCATCGTCACCCACGAGATGAGCTTTGCCCGCGACGTGGCCAACCGGGTGGTCTTTTTCGACAAGGGCGTGATCGTCGAACAGGGCGAAGCCAAGGCGCTGTTTGCCAACCCCAGGGAAGAACGCACCCGCCAGTTCCTGAGCAAATTCCTCGCCCACTGACACGCTCGGGCAATCCCCTCCCTGCAGCGCGCGGGCTTGTTGTGGCAAGCGGGCTGTCTGTGGCGAGCGGGCTTGCCCCGCGTTGGGGTGCGAAGCGCCCCCACTCCAGCAAAACGCGGTGTACCGGATACGGCTCAGCGCCTGGTTTTGGGGCTGCTGCGCCGCCCAACGCAGGACAAGCCTGCTCGCCACAGGGAATCTGCGCACGGCGTTACTACGCAGAGCGAGGGAGCGATCAATTTGGCCGCTCAATCCTTAATTGGGACACGCCCGCTCGCCACATTGGCGCAGCCTCCCACCCGACAGCGCGTCTACATTCCTCTCGGTAAAACACCGCGCCGCGCCCGCGCAAAAATCCCCCTCCCGGTCAGACCCGTCTGAATCTGCAGCGCCTCGCCGTTTAGCCTTTTGCCTCCATTGACTGCCCCTGGCCAACCCTCTTATCTAACGCCCAGAGGATTGGATCCTATCCCGGCTATTTACTGAATCGTTCCTTTCGGCCCGCTTGCGCACCCGCGCCAATGGCTCGGAACGATCGCTGCTGGCTGCATCAAGGAGATGACTTATGACGCGCACCGCAACCCCGGCCATGCTGACCGCCCCAACCCTGCCCCAGGCCCTTGGAAACGGCATCAATGCCCACGCCGCCGCCCAACTGCAGGTGGATATCGCCCCCTACCCCGGCATGGAGGAAGGTGATCTGATCGAGCTGTTCTGGAACAACTGCTTCGCTGCCTCGCGCCGGGTAACCGCGTGCCGCATCGGCCAGCCCACCCACCTGCGCATTCCGCAAAGCTTCGTGCTCGATGGCCCCGCGCGCGTGCATTACCAGGTCATGCAGATCGGCCACGGCCCGGCGCGCTCGGCCACCACTCAGGTACGCGTCAAGACCGACTGCCCAGGCGGACAGCCGCCCGCCCTGTACAGCGACGAAAACCAAAACCTCGCCCCGGTCGGCCTGCCCGAGCCGATCCGTCGCCAGGGAGTCAACAGCCGCCAGGTGCAACGCGGCATTCCCCTGACCATCGAGCCCTACCCGAACATGAGCAGCGGCGATGAGATCACCCTGCGCTGGGGCGACGTGCGCGTGGACCTGCCGGCAATCACCGCCAAGGGCGTCGGCCTGGCCGTGCAGGTGTGGGTGCCGTCGAGCGTGATTGTCGAGGGCGGCGATGACTGCCGCCTTGAGGTGACCTACTGCGTGCTGGACCGCGTCGGCAACAATTCGCGCTGGGCCCCCACCCGCACCTTGCGCATTGCCCCGCTGCTGCCCACCCGCCCGGCGACGGCCACGCCGGTCTACCAACCGCGTCCGCTCGGCTAACCCTGCAGACGTGGGATCGCCCTTCTATGCATATTCCCAAAAGTTAGTTTATTTAAATATTTAACACGCTTACGGTATATGCACCGGACCACCGGACATTCCTGATTTTTCTGTTTTATTTCATTGAATGCGAGGTCGGTATGATCAAAATTACCCCGGTGCATAACGCCAGGGCAATACGTGCAGCCAAGGAGCGGCGCTAATGTCCAACTTGGCTGCAACCCCCCACCAAAGTGATCTGGACGAAGCGCCGCCGCTGTTGCCGGCCGCCGTGCTGCGCAACGATGCAGAGGCACTGAGCGCCGCCCACACGTTGGCCCAGGCGGCGCGCCAGCACGCCGCCACGCGTGACCAGCAGCGCAAGTTGCCGTGGGCACAGCTCGAGCAGTTCACCCGCAGCGGACTGGGCAGTATTTCCATCCCCCGCGAATACGGCGGCCCCCAGGTGTCCTTCGTGACCCTGGCCGAAGTGTTCGCCATCATCAGCGCGGCCGACCCGGCCCTCGGGCAGATCCCGCAGAACCACTTCGGCATCCTGCACCTGCTGCAGGGCACCGCCACCGAGCGCCAGAAAAAGCAGCTGTTCCAGAGCGTTCTCGACGGCTGGCGCATCGGAAACGGCGGCCCGGAACGCGGCACCCGAAACACCCTTGAACTCAAGGCACGCATCACCGCCAAGGGCGACGGCTACGTGGTCAGCGGGCAGAAGTTCTATTCCACCGGCGCGCTGTTTGCGCACTGGGTCGCGATCAAGGCGCTCAACGATGACGGCAAACAGGTCCTGGCGTTCGTGCGCCGTGGCAGCGAAGGGCTGCGTATCGTCGATGACTGGTCCGGCTTTGGCCAGCGCACCACCGCCAGCGGCACCGTGCTGCTGGACGAGGTGGCAGTCGACGCCGAGCGGGTCATCGACAACTGGCGCATCGGCGAAAGCCCGAATATCCAGGGCGCGGTCTCGCAACTGATCCAGGCCGCCATCGATGCCGGCATCGCCCGGGGTGCGCTCGACGACACCCTCGCCTTCGTGCGCGAACGCTCGCGGCCGTGGATCGACGCCAAGGTCGAACGCGCCAGTGACGACCTGTACGTGATCGCCGATATCGGCAAGCTGAAGATCGAACTGCACGCTGCCGAAGCCCTGCTGCGCAAGGCCGGCCGCGTGCTGGATGACGTCAGCGCCGCACCGATCACCGCGCAGTCCGCGGCACGCGCGTCCATCGCGGTGGCCGAGGCCAAGGTGCTGACCACCGAAGTGGCGTTGCTGGTCAGCGAAAAGCTCTTCGAACTGGCCGGCAGCCGCGCGACGCTGGCCGAATTCAACCTCGACCGCCACTGGCGCAACGCCCGGGTGCACACCCTGCACGACCCGGTGCGCTGGAAGTACCACGCCATCGGCGCCTACCGCTTGAACGGCACCCTGCCGGCTCGCCATTCCTGGATTTGACCATGACCCTTTCCCGTCACGTCGCGGTCATCACCAGCGACGAGCACGCCCTGATTATCGCCAGCGACCTGGCCGAAGACTTTCGCCGCGACAGCGCCCTGCGCGACCGCGAACGCCGCCTGCCGCTGCCCGAGCTGGATGCATTTTCGCGCTCGGGCCTGTGGGGCATCAGCGTGCCCCGCGAGTACGGCGGCGCGGGTGTGTCCAACGTCACCCTGGCCAAGGTCATTGCACTGATCGCCCAGGCCGATGCCTCCCTGGGCCAGATTCCACAAAACCATTTCTACGCGCTGCAAGTGCTGCGCGTAAATGGCAGCCCCGAGCAGCAACAACGCCTGTACGCCGAGGTGCTGGCCGGTCAGCGTTTCGGCAATGCGCTGGCCGAACTGGGCACCAAAACCGCCCATGACCGCGTCACCCGGCTCACCCGCGACGGCGACGGATTCCGTATCACCGGCCGCAAGTTCTACGCCACCGGCGCACTCTACGCCCAGCGCATCCCCACCTCGGTGGTGGATGAACACGGCGTGCAGCAATTGGCCTTTGTGCCGCGCGACAGCCAGGGCCTCAGCGTGATCGACGATTGGAGCGGCTTTGGCCAGCGCACCACCGGCAGCGGCTCGGTGGTGTTCGATAACGTGTGGGTCGCCGCCCGTGACGTCATCCCTTTCCAGAGTGCCTTCGAACGCCCGACCACCGTCGGCCCGCTGGCGCAGATCCTTCACGCCGCCATCGACACCGGCATCGCCCGCGCCGCCTTTGAAGATGCGCTGCACTTTGTGCGCACCAGGACCCGCCCGTGGATCGACGCCGGCAGCGACAAGGCCAGCGAAGACCCACTGACCTTGAAGAGCTTCGGCCACCTAAGCATCCGCCTGCACGCGGCCGAGGCACTGCTTGAACGGGCCGGCGAATTCCTCGACCGCGCCCAGGCCGACAGCAATGCCGAGACCGTCGCCGCCGCCTCCATTGCGGTGGCCGAAGCGCGTGCCCTGAGCACGGAAATTTCCCTCGCCGCCGGCAGCACCCTGTTCGAACTCGCCGGCAGCCAGGCCACCCTGGCCGAGCATGGCCTGGACCGTCACTGGCGCAACGCGCGGGTGCATACCCTGCACGACCCGGTGCGCTGGAAGTATCACGCGGTAGGCAATTACTACCTCAACGATGAAAACCCGCCACTGCGGGGGACCCTCTGATGGCGAAGAAAAAGATCCTGCTCAACGCCTTCAACATGAACTGCATCGGGCATATCAACCACGGCCTGTGGACCCATCCACGGGACACCTCTGCCCAATACAAGACCATCGAATACTGGACCGACCTCGCAAAAATCCTGGAACGCGGTCTGTTCGACGGCTTGTTCATCGCCGACATCGTCGGCGTGTACGACGTGTACCAAAACTCCATCGACGTACCGCTCAAGGAGTCGATCCAGTTGCCGGTCAACGACCCGTTGCTGCTGGTGTCGGCGATGGCGGCGGTCACCCGTAACCTCGGCTTCGGCCTCACCGCCAACCTCACCTACGAGCCGCCGTACCTGTTCGCCCGGCGCATGTCGACGCTGGATCACCTGAGCCGTGGCCGCGTGGGCTGGAACATCGTCACCGGCTACCTCGACAGCGCGGCCAAGGCCATGGGCCTGACTGAGCAGGTCGAGCATGACCGGCGTTACGACCAGGCCGACGAGTACCTGCAGGTGCTCTACAAACTGTGGGAAGGCAGTTGGGAAGACGACGCCGTGCTCAACGATCCGGCGCAACGGATCTACGCGCAGCCGGGCAAGGTGCACAAGGTCGAGCACCACGGCGAGTTCTACCAGGTGGAGGGCTATCACCTGTGCGAGCCCTCGCCGCAGCGCACGCCGGTACTGTTCCAGGCGGGCAGTTCGGACCGGGGGCTGGTCTTTGCCGGACGCCACGCCGAGTGCGTGTTCATCAGCGGCCAGACCAGGGCCGCGACCAAAGTGCAGGTGGACAAGGTGCGCGCCAGTGCGGTGGAGGCCGGGCGCAACCCGGACGACATCAAAGTGTTCATGGGCCTCAACGTGATCGTCGGTGCTACCGAGGAGCTGGCCTGGGCCAAGCACGCCGAGTACCTGAGCTACGCCAGCGCGGAGGCCGGCGTGGCGCATTTCGCCGCGTCCACCGCGATTGACTTTGCCGCGTACGAACTGGACGAACCGATCCAGTACGTGAAGAGCAACGCCATCCAGTCGGCCACCAAAAACCTGCAGAACAACGACTGGACCCGGCGCAAGTTACTGGAGCAGCACGCCCTGGGCGGTCGCTACATCACCCTGGTGGGTTCGCCCGAACAGGTCGCCGATGAGCTGGAATTGTGGATCGGCGAAACCGGGCTGGATGGTTTCAACCTGACGCGCATTGTGACGCCGGAGAGCTATGTGGACTTTATCGACCTGGTGATACCGGAACTGCAAAAGCGCGGTTCGTACAAGACCGAATACGAGACGGGAACGCTGCGCGAAAAAGTGTTCGGCACCGCGCTGCTGCCAGCGCAACACACCGGCTCCACCTACCGTCATTGAATTGGAACTGCGGGAGGGGGCTTGCTCCCGATAGCGGAGTGTCAGTGAACCCATCCTGTGACTGACCCACCGTCATCGGGAGCAAGCCCCCTCCCACAGTGGATCTTTATTGTTTGCACCTGCACTTTATGACTGGAAATCGACCATGAAAAAAACGCTGCTCTCCCCCCCAGTCAAAGCACTGGCCCTGACACTCGGTTTGTTCAGCTCGGCGATATTCGCTGCCGATGCGCCACTGAAAGTCGGCACCACCGCCGCCTTTGCCATTCCCCTGGAAGCCGCCGCTGCCGAAGCCGGCAAGCAGGGCCTGAACGTCGAGCTGGTAGAGTTCACCGACTGGATTGCGCCCAACGTCAGTCTGGCCGCTGGCGATATCGACGTGAACTACTTCCAGCACATCCCTTTCCTGGAAAACGCCAAGGCCGCCGCCGGTTTTGACCTGGTGCCGTACGCGCCAGGGATCATCAACAACGTCGGGCTGTATTCGAAGAAATACAAAAGCATCAACGACCTGCCGCAAGGCGCCAGCGTGGCGATTGCCAACGACCCGATCAACAGCGGCCGTGGCCTGCAACTGCTGGCCAAGGCCGGGCTGATCACCCTCAAGCCGGGCGTAGGCTACAAGGCCACTGAAGAAGACATCGTCAGCAATCCGAAAAAACTCAAGCTCCTGCAAGTGGAAGCCGTGCAGCTGGTGCGTGCCTATGACGACGCCGACCTGGTGCAGGGCTACCCGGCGTATATCCGCCTCTCGAAGACCTTCGATGCCGAGTCGGCGTTGCTGTTCGACGGCCTGGACCACCCGGAATACGTGATCCAGTTCGTGATCCAGCCCAAGAGCAAAACCGACCCACGCGTGATCAGGTTCGTCGACATTTACCAGCACTCGCCGGTGGTGCGCGCCGCCCTGGATAAATCCCTCGGCACGCTCTACCAGGTCGGCTGGGAAGGTAAAAAATGAGCGCTGCCAATGCTCGACTTCGCGACCTGGGCACACCGCCCAGGGGCGCCGAACAGACCCAACTGCACCCTGAACTGAACCGCGCCCATGTGCGATTCATCAACCTGGGCAAGACCTACGACGGCACGGTGCACGCCCTGCACGGCATCGACCTGGCGATCCAGCGCGGTGAAGTGTTCGGCATCATCGGTCGCAGCGGCGCCGGTAAATCCTCGCTGATCCGCACCATCAACCGTCTGGAACAGCCCAGCAGCGGGCGCGTGCTGATCGATCAGGTGGACATCGGCGACTTCGACGAAGACCGTCTGGTGGCGCTGCGCAGGCGCATCGGCATGATCTTCCAGCACTTCAACCTGATGTCGGCCAAGACCGTGTGGCAGAACGTCGAATTGCCACTCAAAGTGGCGGGCATCCCCAGGCCGCAGCGCGAGCAAAAGGTGCGCGAGCTGCTCGAACTGGTGGGTTTGCAGGACAAGCACAAGGCCTACCCGGCACAACTCTCCGGCGGGCAAAAGCAGCGCGTGGGCATCGCCCGTTCGCTGGTGCACGACCCCGAGATCCTGCTGTGCGACGAGGCCACCTCGGCCCTCGATCCGGAAACCACCCAGTCGATCCTCGCCCTGCTGCGTGAGATCAACCGGCGCCTGGGGCTGACCATCGTGCTGATCACCCACGAAATGGCGGTGATCCGCGACATCTGCGACCGCGTGGTGGTGCTCGAACACGGCAAAATCGTCGAGCAAGGCCCGGTGTGGCAGGTGTTTGGCAACCCGCAACATGCGGTGAGCCAGACCCTGCTGGCGCCGTTGCAGCATGACTTGCCGCCGGAGCTGCAAAGCCGCTTGCAGTCGACGCGGGTAGCGGCTGACGCGGCCGTGGTGCTGCGCTTGCAGTTCACCGGCAGCGCCACCGACGAACCGGACCTGGCCGCGCTGTTCAGCGCCCTCGGCGGGCGCGTGCGCTTGCTACAGGGCGGCGTGGAACGCATCCAGGGCCATGCTCTGGGGCAATTGCTGCTGGCGGTGAATGGCTCGGCCCATAGCGCCGAAGAACTGCGCAACCGCGCCGCGAACTGGGCGCAACAGGTGGAGGTGCTGGGCTATGGGGTTTGATCGTTTGGTGCAGGGCGCCATCGACACCTTGTTGATGGTCGGCGTGTCGTCGCTGATCGCCTTGCTGGTGGGCATCCCGCTGGCGGTGTTCCTGGTGACCAGCGACAAGGGCGGCATCTATCAGGCCCCGGCGCTGAACCGCGTGCTGGGGGCGTTCGTCAATCTGTTCCGCTCGATTCCGTTTCTGATCCTGATGGTGGCGCTGATCCCCTTCACCCGCCTTATCGTCGGCACCACTTACGGCGTCTGGGCCGCCGTGGTGCCGCTGACCATCGCCGCCACGCCGTTCTTTGCGCGGATCGCCGAAGTGAGTTTGCGTGAGGTCGATCACGGGTTGATCGAAGCCGCGCAGGCCATGGGTTGCCGGCGCTGGCACATCATCCGGCATGTGCTGTTGCCGGAGGCGCTGCCGGGCATTGTCGGCGGGTTCACGATTACCCTGGTGACGATGATCAACTCATCGGCCATGGCCGGGGCGATTGGCGCCGGTGGCTTGGGCGACATCGCCTACCGCTACGGGTATCAGCGCTTCGACACGCAGATCATGCTGACCGTGATTGTGCTGCTGGTGGTGCTGGTGGCGGTTATTCAGTTGGGTGGGGATCGGTTGGCGCGGGTGCTCAACAAGCGCTGAGAGGCAGCAGCCTGCATCGCTTTTGGGCGATGCAACCACTCGTCGTCACTGTCAATTCTGACAGTAGATTCAATCCCCCTCACAAGCGCTTCATGCTCCTTGCCCGTTGCGCAGCCAGTGTGCGACTCAACCCAGCAAGGTGATGGTTATGACCACTCCAACCGAAATACTCCCCACGCCGCCCTATTCGGTCTATCCCGCCATACGGTTAACCACTACCCCGTACCCGGAAGCCTCGGAGTGGGGCCTGGGCCGGCGCGAGACGGACCCTAATGCGCTGTTTACCTTCGAGAATTGGCAGGCGTCCGTTCCAAATGACAGCTTCGCAATCTACTGGGGCAATTCGCCGATACCTCTGGCTCAGGACATCGTCAAGAACATTGCCAACCGCTATAACCTGCCGATCCCCGGTACAAAAATTCCCGAAGGCGAATTCGAGGTAGTCGGCGAAGTTACACGCGCTGCCAGCGGGCAACTGGCGACCTCATTTCCGCAAAAATATCTGGTCAAGACCCAGCGTCCTGGCGGCCTCACTTTCTGGGCTTCGGAACAGCACCATCGGGGTTTGCACCTCACGATTGAGGGGTTTACGGAAGGTTCGCTCATTAATCAGGCCAATACCAAGGCCGGGCTGTGGTGCCTGATCAAACCGTACGAAAACATCCGCAAGAACGACACCATCACAGTCGCCTATGGCGCATTCACCATCGATCATATTGTCAGCCCCGTCGAGGCTGCGGGGACTGCGCCGATTCGCGTCTTTATCAGCCCGCAGGTGATCCAGCAGGGCAATCAGTTCGGCCCGATCGGCATAGCGTTCATGGTACGAGACGTGGTGAACAACGTCTCCGGGGAGACATACGCGTATTCCAAGCCCTACATTCTGGAGGGTGAGCTGGATCCTACCCTGCTCAAGCCGCCGGTTTTTTCGCTGGACGGTACGAACACTTCCACTGTCAACCTCGATGAAAAAAGCCAGCAACGCTACGAAGCACGGGTCGTTTTGCCTACAGACCCTCTGGGGCCCACTCCCCCTAACCAGATCGTACTGATATTGAAGGCGACGCAAAAAACCCAATCCGGCCAGTCCTCCAAAACCGTGCGCTTGCCTGCCGTTATCGACACGAATATGGGAGTGGAAATTATCGCTATCCCCGGCGACCTCATCGCCTCAATAACGGACGGCACCCTGCAAATATCTTTCGAGTGGCAAGCCGCTGATGGCACGCTGCTGAATCACTCGGGCACCACAGAGGTGAGGGTAAAGGGCACCGCAGACCTGAAACTCCCGGCACCCGCGTTCGAACACAAGCCCGGGCCTCAGACGATCGCCCCTGAAAACTATCCGAAAGGCGCTGTTGTGGCAGTGAAGTATCAGGGAATGAACGCTACCCAGGTGATCCGTCTCAACTGGACCTTTGCCAATGGTTCCGGCGCCGTTGTTCCGGTGCAATCGGGCAACGCCAGCGGTACTGTCCTCTTCGACATCAGCGCGCAACTTATCTCCCAAAGCATGGGCCAGGTTGTCATGTTGAGTTACGAGGTGACGACGAAAAACAAAACATCGGTGTCGGACAGCCAGAAACTGAAGGTTCAGGGTAAAGAGCTCGTCAACGACACCAGTACGTTTAACGACGGTTCCTATGCCGGCTGGGAGCGCGGCCCTGCGGGAGCGGATCCACGAAACCTGAAATTTGTAGGCGAAAGTGGAAAACTGATCTTATTCAACAATACGTTTAATAATAAATCGGCGGGCGTCTTGCTTAAAAAGCGCTTCACGAACCTTCGTGCAGGCAACACCTATGTATTCAGTGTGCAAGTCGGTCGGTGGAGCGAAGATTACGCCTACCCAATTGGTTTTCTGCAAACCAGCCAGGGCGAGAGGACGACGCCACTGACGATTACAACGCAGTACCCCCTCTTTCAGTCGATGTCACTGTCCTTTGTCGCTCAAAGTACCGACATTGAACTCATGTACGTCAGCGACCAGGCAACCGGCGTCGGCAATGATTACGTCTTGCGCAACTTCGTGGTGGAACGGACCTAGCTGTTCAGCGTAACAACGCGTCAATACACATGAACGGAACAGTCGCTGAGGCTGTTCCGTTTTTTATTTATGGCGACGCCGTGGCGTATAGTCACGCTTTTAGCCATCACGCCGAAGCCCAACCGTGAAACTCGCCCCTGACGACCTCGACCAGATCACCTCCACCACCCTTGGCCACTACAACCAGGTGGCCGAGGACTTTCGCGAAGGCACCCGCGACCACGATGTGAGCCAGAACATCGATGCGCTGCTGCGCCATATCCGGGGCGATGCGCCGTTTACCGTGCTGGATTTCGGCTGCGGGCCAGGGCGCGACCTGCGGACATTCACGCGCATGGGCCATGTCGCCGTCGGCCTGGACGGCTCCGAGCGCTTTGCGCAGATGGCCCGTGAAGACAGTGGCTGCGAGGTCTACCAGCAGGATTTCCTCAAGCTCGACCTGCCCGCCGCACGCTTCGATGGAATCTTCGCCAATGCGGTGCTGTTTCATATTCCCAAGCAGGAATTACCGCGCGTACTCAAGCAATTGCAGGGTGCGTTGAAACCGGGCGGCGTGCTGTTCAGTTCCAACCCGCGCGGGGACAACCGTGAAGGCTGGAATGGGCCACGCTATGGTTCCTATCACGACCTGCAGGCGTGGCAATCGTTGCTGACCACAGCCGGCTTTGTGGAACTGGAGCATTACTACCGCCCGGCCGGGCTACCCCGCGATCAGCAACCCTGGCTGGCGAGCGTCTGGCGCAAACCTTAAGACCACCCCCTCCCACATTTTTAACCGCGTTTTTCCTGCTGGTCCTGCTTCGGCTCACGAATCTTGTACCAGGCCACATACAGCGCCGGCAAAAACAGCAGCGTCAGCAGCGTGGCAATGATAATCCCGCCAATCATCGCGTAAGCCATCGGCCCCCAGAACACTTCCCGCGCAATCGGGATCATGCCCAGACTGGCCGCCGCCGCAGTGAGCAGGATTGGCCGGCGCCGGTGCTCGGTGGCTTCCACCACCGCATCCCAAGGGGTGTAGCCGGCCACTTCGTATTCGTGAATCTGCGTCACCAGAATTACCGAGTTGCGGATGATGATGCCGATCAGCGCCAGAATGCCAAGGATCGCCACAAAGCCCATGGGCGTGCCAGTGGGGATCAACGCCAGCACCACGCCGATCAGCCCCAAAGGTGCCACGCTGGCGACCAGGAACATCTTCTGCACGCTGTGCAACTGGATCATCAGGAAGGTCGCCATCAAAAACAGCATCAACGGCACCACGCGGGCAATCGGGCCCTGGGCCTTGCCGCTTTCTTCCACGGTGCCGCCGGTGGCGACCTTGTAGCCCACCGGCAGACCGGCGCTGAATTTGTCGATCTCGGGCTTGAGCTGCTTGACCAGGTCGGTCGGCTGTATCTCATCGCGCACCGACGCCTTGACCGTGATGGTCGGCTTGCGGTCGCGGCGCCACACCAGCGGCTGCTCCAACTCGTAGCGCACGGTGGCGAACGCCAGCAGCGGAATCGAGGTGCCGTTGGGCGTGACAATCTGCAGGTTCTGCAGGGTTTCAGGCGTGCCGCGTTCGGCGTCTTCGGCGCGGCCGACCACGTTGATCAGGTAGATATCGTCATGCACCTGAGTCACCGAGGCACCGCTGACCACGCTGTTCATCAACTGCGCCACGTCTTCCGATGACAACCCCAACTGCCGCGCCTTGTCCTGGGCAATGTCGATGCGCAGCACTTTGCCCGGCTCATTCCAGTCGTAGATGATCTCACCCAGGTGATCGTTCTGGTCAAGCAGGGTCGCCAGTTCGATGGCGTGCTTGCGCACCTGGTCGGTGTCGTTGCCCGATACGCGATACTGCACCGGCCGCCCCACCGGCGGGCCCATTTCCAGCGGCTGCACATAGCTGCCGATGCCGACAAAGTCATCCCGCAGGCGCTTTTGCAGACGCGCGATCAGCGCGCCGCGTTCTTCCAGGCCTTTGCTGACAATCACCAACTGCGCGTAGTACGGGTTTTCGAGTTGTTGATCGAGGGGCAGGTAGAAACGGATCGCGCCTTGCCCGATGTAGGTGCTCCAGCGCGCGATATCCGGGTCGTCCTTGATGATCGCTTCAAGGCGGTCGACGGTCTTGCGGGTTTCGTTGATCGAGGCGTTTTGCGGCAGGTTCAGGTCGACGAGCACTTCCGGGCGGTCCGACGACGGGAAAAACTGGTTCTGCACGAACTGCATGGAAAACACTGACGCCACGAACAGGCCCACCGTGATGCCGATGGCCCACCAGCGATTACGCATCGCCCACAGCATGCCGCTGTTGAAGGCACGGCCGATGCGTCCCGGCTCACCGTTGTGCGGTTTCACATTGGCGCTGAGGATATGCACGCCAATCACCGGTGCAAACAGCACCGCCACCACCCACGACACCAGCATGGCCACGGCAATCACCGCGAACAGCGTGAAGGTGTATTCCCCCGCCGAACTGGCGTTGAGGCCGATGGGCACAAAGCCGGCCACGGTCACCAGCGTACCGGTGAGCATCGGGAAGGCGGTGGAGGTGTAGGCGTAGGTCGCCGCCTGCTCCTTGGTTTCGCCTTTTTCCAGACGCGTGATCATCATTTCCACGGTGATCATCGCGTCGTCCACCAGCAGGCCGAGGGCGATGATCAGCGCGCCCAGGGACACGCGCTGCATGGTGATGCCGCTGTATTCCATGAACACGAACACCAGCGCCAGCACCAGCGGAATCGAACACGCCACCACCAGGCCCGCGCGCATGCCCAGGCTGATGAAGCTCACCACCAGCACGATGATCACCGCTTCGAACAACGCGCTGGTGAAACCGCCGACGGCTTCTTCCACTACCTCCGCCTGGTCGGACACCTTGTGCACGCCCACGCCCACCGGCAGGTCGGCGGTCAGCTCGTCCATGCGCGTGTGCAGCGCCTTGCCGAACGACTGGATATTGCCGCCCTTCTGCATGGCAATCGCCAGACCGATGGCCGGTTTACCGTTGAAACGGAACATCGGCCGCGCGGGATCGACGTAGCCACGGCTGATCTCGGCGATATCGGCCAAACGGTAGAAACGGTCATTGAGGCGCAGGTTGACGTTGGCCAGGTCCTTTTCCGAGGCGAACTGCCCGGAGGTGCGCACGGAAATCCGCTCCGGCCCGGCCTCGATCACCCCGGCGGGGGTCACCGCGTTCTGCGATTGCAGGCTTTGCACCACCTGGCGCTGGTCAACCCCGAGGGCGGCCAGTTTGCGCGTGGAGAAGTTGAGGTAAATGACCTCGTCCTGCTGGCCGATCATCTCGACCTTGCCCAGCCCCGGCACCGCGCGGATTTCGGCGCGCACCTGCTCCACATAGTCGCGCAACTGGCGCATCGACAGACCGTCGCCGGTAAAGGCATACACCGAACCGAACACGTCACCGAACTCGTCGTTGAACGACGGTCCCTGCAAGCCCTGGGGGAAGCTGCCGCGAATGTCGTCGATCTTCTTGCGCACCTGGTACCAGGTGTCCGGAATGTCTTTGGCGCTGGTGGTGTCCTTGAGGAACACGAACACCGTGGATTCGCCCGGTCGCGTGTAGCTTTTCACGTAGTCGAGGGCATCGAGCTCCTCGAGTTTCTTCTCGATGCGGTCGGTGACCTGTTTAAGGGTTTCTTCCTGGGTCGCGCCCGGCCAGCGGGTCTGAATCACCATGGTCTTGATGGTGAACGAAGGGTCTTCCTCACGCCCCAGGTTCATGTATGAGAACACGCCCATCAGCAGCGCGACGAACATCAGGTACCAGACGAAGGACTGATGCTTGAGGGCCCAGTCGGATAAGTTGAAGCTGCGTTTCATCGCGGACTGTCCTTGTCGATTTTGACTTTCTGCCCGGGTTTCAGGCTGTTCACGCCGGCGGTGACAATACGCTCGCCGGGCTTGACCCCGCCCTTGAGCAGGGCGCTGTCGCTGTCACGGCTGAGCACCGTGACGTCGCGCGGCTGCACCGTCTGGCTCTGGGTGTCGAGCAGCCAGATGCGGGTGACGCCGTCGACTTCCTGCAGGGCGCTCAGGGGCAGTTCGATACGCGGCGCAATGGCGCTGCTCAACGTGACGCTGATCGCCGTGCCCAGGCGAAAGGCGGGCGGCGTCTCGGCCAGGGTCAGGCGCGCGCGACGGGTGCGCGTGGCGCTTTGGGCCTGGGGTTCGATCTCGCGCACGATGGCGGTGGTATTGACGCCGGGGTCGAGCTGCCCGGCCACGAGAAACACCACGTCCGCCGGCAGCCGCTCGGCGAGGCCCGCGGGCAGGTCGATCACCGCTTCCTTGACGTCCGGGCGGGCCAGGGTCACCACCTGCTGGCCGGCCGTTACCACCTGACCAGCCTCGGCGTTCCAGGCCGTGACGACACCGGCGTGGTCGGTGCGCAGTTCGGCGTAGTTGAGCTGGTCCCTGGCCTGGTTGACCGAGGCCTGGGCTTGCTCAAGGGTGGCGCGGGTGGTTTTCAGGTCGGTCTGCGCCACGTCCAACTGGGCCTGGGCGCCGACGCCACGGTTGAACAGTTCCTGCTGCCGACGGGCGTTGGCCTGGGCGTTGATGTATTGCGCCTGCACGCGAGCGAGGTCGCCCTGGGCGGCGCGCAGCTGGTTTTGCTGATCGGTGGGGTCGAGCACGGCGAGCAGGGCGCCCTTCTCCACTTCGGCGCCCACGTCCACGGCGCGCCGCGCAATGCGGCCGGGCACGCGAAAGCCGAGGTTGCTTTCATAGCGGGCCTGGATGGTGCCGGCGAAGCGGCCGAGGGTTTCCTGATCTTCCGCCTTCACTTGCATCGACAGCACCGGGCGCACCGGCTCGGGCGGCGCTTCTTCCTTGGAACAGGCCGCCAGCAACAGGCTGGCGGCCAGCAGAGCGGTCAGGCGCTTCATGGCTGCGCTCCTGGCTGGGCGATCTCGACAAGCATGCCGGGATGCAGCAACTGCCCACCCGCCACCACGACTTTTTCGCCGCCCTTGAGGCCGTCGCCGATGATCACTTTACCGGTGAGGTAGCGCGCCACGCTGACCTTGTGCAACTGCGCCTTGCCGTCGCCGTCCACCAGCCATACGGCGGGGTCGTTGATGTCTTTGGTCAGGGCCGACCAGGGCAGCTCGACACTGGGCGCGGCCTTGCCCTTGGCGGTCGCGCTCACCACCGAGCCCAGCTGCATGCCCTTGGGCAGGCTTTGCAGGGCAATTTTGACCTGCACCGTGCCGGTGTTGGCGGCAACTGCCGGGGTGACTTCACGCACTTTGCCCACCGCCTGAATGCTCGGGTTGTCGAGCAGGCTTACGGTGATCGGCGTCTGCGGCGCCGGCTCCACCAGCAGCGATTCATAGACGTTGAACACTGCGTCGCGCTCGCCATCGGTGGCCAGGCTGAAAATCGGCAGGGTGGCCTGCACCACCTGGCCCACCTCCGCCTGGCGCGCGGTGATCACGCCGGGAGCGTCGGCAATCAGCGCCGTGTAGCCCAGCTGTTCGCGGGCGTTGGCCAACTGCGCCTGGGCGGCGGCCAATGCACTTTGGCTGCTGCGCAGGGCAGCCTGGGCCGAATCGTATTCACTGCGGCTGGTGTAGCCCTTGGGCAGCAGTTTTTCCTGGCGCACGAAGGCGGCGGCGGTCTGCTTGACCCGCGCCTGCTCGGCGACCACCTGAGCCTGGGCCGAATCGACATTGGTCTGCAGATCCTTGGGATCGAGCCTGGCCAGCACTTGTTTGGCCGTGACGCGGTCGCCCACATCGACCATGCGCTGGATGATCTTGCCGCCGACGCGAAAGGACAGGTCGGTCTGCACACGGGCCTGGACATCGCCGGTCAGGGTCACCGCTGCGGCGAAATCCGCAGGTGCGACGGTTTGCACAAAGACCCGGGAATGCTGCTTGGGCTCGGCGTTTTCTTCACTACAGCCGCTCAATAGCGCCAGTAGGCCGAATCCGAAAATACAGGTGGAAATACGACCGCCCATGCAGGCTCCTTTTGCGTGATGCCGACTTGCCAGTGTGTATGCGACTGTGAGCGTAGTTCAGGGTTCCTTATCTGCATGGAGGCTTCCATACTCCGATGGTTCCCACGCCGAATGAATCCCCATGCTCAAGACCCTCGCAGTGGCCAATTACCGCTCGATCAACCAATTGGTGGTGCCGCTTGACCGCTTGAACGGAGCTTTATCAGGAAGGTCTGCTGCGACCCTTGTCGGCGGCTGAGTTGTCCGACGGCACCTTGCGCTACCTGCTGCTGATTGCCGCGCTGCTGACACCCAGGCCGCCGAGCATGATGGCGCTGAACGAACCGGAGACCAGCCTGCACCCGGACTTGCTGCCGGCATTGGCCGGAGTAAGGGGTGACTGTACCGGCCTCATCGGGGGCTTGCTCCCACAGTGTTGATTGGGTCTTAAACAAAAAAACGCCGACGCTGTAGAAGCCGTCGGCGTTTGAACCTTGAAGGGGTTTGCGTTACGTCAGAACGCCGGCACGACCGCGCCGCCGTATTTTTTCTCGATGAAGGCTTTCACTTCCGGGCTGGTCAGCGCCTTGGCCAGTTTCTGGATGGCGTCGCTGTCCTTGTTGTCCGGGCGGGCCACCAGGAAGTTCACGTACGGCGACTTGGCGTCTTCGATGATCAGCGCGTCACTGGCCGGGTTGAGGCCGGCTTCCAGGGCGTAGTTGGTGTTGATCAGCGCCAGGTCAACCTGGTCGAGCATGCGTGGCAGCAGTGCCGATTCCAGCTCGCGGAATTTCAGGTGTTTTGGGTTGCTGGCAATGTCTTTTGGCGTGGACAGCGCATTGGTCGGGTCTTTCAGGGTGATCACGCCGTTCTTTTGCAGCAGCAGCAGGGCACGGCCGCTGTTGGAGCCTTCGTTAGGAATGGCCACGGTGGCGCCGTCCTTGAGGTCTTCGATTTTCTTGATCTTTTTCGAGTAAGCGCCGAAGGGTTCAACGTGCACGCCGATCACGGTGACCAGGTTGGTGCCCTTGCCCTTGTTGAAGTTTTCCAGGTACGGCAGGGTCTGGAAGTAGTTGGCGTCCAGACGCTTCTCGGCCACTTGCACGTTGGGCTGTACGTAGTCGGTGAAGACCTTGACCTGCAGGTCCACGCCTTCCTTGGCCAGGGTCGGCTTGACCAGCTCGAGGATCTCGGCGTGCGGCACCGGGGTAGCGGCCACCACCAGTTTCTCGTTGGCCTGGGCGAAGCCGGCAGTCAGGGCAGCCGCCAATGCGGTAAACAGCAAAACCTTTTTCATGCAGTGTCCTTAATCGAAAGTGCGGGGCGTCTCTGACGACCGCTGTCAGGTGAGGTGCCAGCGATGTGCTATCGCGGCGTGAAGCGGACAATACCGATATTTTTTATTCCCGAACAATATCTTTTATTCACGTTGATATTCCATTTTGCTCATGCAGGAATTTCAGCAGGGTTTCCTGCTCGGCAGGGCTGGCGCTCTGGTAAATCTGCCGCAGTTGCTCCAGCGGTGAACCGGCCACCGGCAGGTTCAGATGCTCCGGCAGGATTTCATCGCCGCTGCTCACCAGTAACGCAAAGTGAATAACGTTTTCCAGCTCACGGGTGTTACCCGGCCAGCTGTGCTGTTCCAGCACGCGCTGGGCCGCCTCACTGATCAGCGGCACCGGCAACTCCAGGCGTTGACTGTAGATGCCGAGGAAATATTCGGCCAGGGGCAGGATGTCGCCCACCCGCTCGCGCAGCGCCGGCAACGCCAGCTTGCCTTCGCTCAGGTAATGAAACAGCCGCTCATGGAATTTGCCCGCCGCCACGGCCTGGGCCAGGTCGATGCTGGTGGCCGCCACCAGGCGCACGTCCAGCGGGCTGGGCTGCTGGGCGCCGACGCGGGTGACCTCGTGGTTTTCCAGGGCTGCAAGCAACTTGACCTGGATCGGCAGCGGCAGGTCGCCGATCTCATCCAGGTACAAGGTGCCGCCATTGGCCGAGCCAAACCAGCCAGCGCGGCTGCTCACCGCACCGCTGTGGCTGCCGGCGGCATAGCCGAACAATTCGGCATCGGCGTAGGTGGGGCTGATCGCGCCGCAGTTGACCGACACAAACAGCCCGCTGCGATCACTGCCTCGGTGAATATGCCGCGCCAGCAGCTCCTTGCCGCTGCCGGTCTCGCCGCGAATCAACACGGGCAAGGCGCGTGGGGCCAGGCTTTCTAGGTCTTCGCGCAATTGCCGCGAACGTGGGTCGACAAACACCAGTGCCTTGGCGCGGATGCTCAGCGGGCTCTTTTCGGCATCGGGGAAGGTCAGCAGTGGCTGGCCGAAGGTTTCATGCAGACTCATGGCAGGCTCCCGTCCCATCCGTTCGGGACGGGACGTTGAAAAAATTATGCACTGCGCCGGGCGTGGTGTTCGAGGCGACTTTGCAGGCGATAGAGGTAGGCGAAGCCCTGCTCCCAGCGCCGGTGACCAGACTTCACATTGATATGCCCGGCACCGGACAAAATGCCCGCTTCGGCCCCCCAGTTGCGGGCCAGCTCCAGCGCACGCGGGGCGCTGACGGCACTGTCGTTGTCGGAACTGACCACCTGGCTGGGAAACGGCAGCAAGTCGGTCGGAATCGGCGCGAAGTTGCGCAGGGCCGGCGCACAAGCCGGGCGTTCGACATCGGCCGGTGCCACCAGCAAGGCACCGCGCACCTGCCGCAAAAAGTGCACGGGCGCGGTGGCCGCCCAGTGGGCGACGGTAATGCAGCCCAGGCTGTGAGCGATGAGAATCACCGGGGTGCTGTCGGCCGCGATGGACTCGGCGAGTGCGGCCACCCAGTCTTCGCGACGTGGAGTGAGCCAGTCGGCCTGCTCCACACGCGCACTGTTGGGCAGGCTGTTCTGCCAGTGACTTTGCCAATGGTCCTCTGGCGATCCTTGCCAGCCCGGCACGATCAGGTAACGAATCGACTCGCTGTGCATAGGTGTGCCCTCCTGCAGCGTTTAGCGTTGCTGGACAGTATAGGGACGGGGTTTATATCCGTTAAGGAATAAGAAGCTATTTATTAATAACTGAAAAGCAGAATCAAGATTTTAGCGACACGCTGCAAGTTGGGGCTGGGCTCTTCATACTGGGTGTTTTTTGATGTTCAGGGACAGATCTGCATGACGCTTAATTCTTCACTCGCGAGCCGACTGGCCGGCTGGGGCCTGCTGGTGGTGCTGGGTCTTAATCTGCGGCCGATCCTCAGCTCCATCAGCCCATTGCTCGGCGAGATTCGCCAGGCGACGGGGCTGAGTTTTCAGAGCAGCGCCCTGCTCACCAGTTTGCCGGTGGTGTGCATGGGCCTGGTGGCGCTGGTGGGCGTGCGTGTGGAGGCGCGTTTGGGTGAGCGCCGTGGCATCGCCCTGGGCCTGATAATGATTCTGCTGGCGTGCCTGGCGCGCTGGGTACTGGGCCAGGCGTCGGCACTGCTGGTGACGGCGCTGCTGGGCGGCGCGGGGGTGGCGCTGATCCAGACGCTGGTGCCGGCGATGATCAAGCGTGAATTTCACCAGCGCGTGCCGGTGGCGATGGGCGTGTACTCGGCCTCGCTGATGGCCGGCGGCGGCCTGGCGGCGTTGCTCAGCCCGGTGGTGGCCACGCACTTCCAGCAGTGGCAGGCGGGCCTCGGCGTATGGCTATTGCCGGCGCTGGGGGCGTTGCTGTTGTGGGCATGGCTGCCCCTGGGCGCGGCGAGAAATGCGCAAGTGGCACCGGTTTTCAAAGGGCTGCGCAATCGTCGCGCCTGGCTGCTGGCGCTGTATTTCGGCTTGGTCAATTGCGGCTACATGAGCCTGGTGGCCTGGCTGCCCGCGTACTATCAGCAACTGGGCTGGGGCGTGCTGCCCAGTGGCTCGCTGCTGGCGTTCATGACGATCTTCCAGGTACTCGCCGCGCTGCTGATGCCGGTGCTCGCGCAACGAGGCAGCGACCGTCGCCCGCTGCTCGGCATCAGCCTGTCGGCACAGGCCATCGGTTATCTGGGATTGATCCTCGCGCCGCAGGCGTTGCCGCACGTGTGGGTAGCGCTGTGCGGCTTCGGCCTGGGCGCCTGTTTTGCCCTGAGCCTGCTGCTGACCCTCGACCACCACCGCGACCCGCGCCAGGCCGGGCAACTGGCCGCGTTCGTGCAGGGTGTGGGCTTTTTGATCAATGCCATTTCGCCGTGGCTGACCGGCTGGCTGCGCGAACTTACCGGTCAGTTTGTCAGCGCCTGGATCGTGCTGACCGTGACGGTGCTGGCAATGCTGCTGGTCACGCGGCTGTTCAGCCCGGCGAGCTGTGCGGATGGACCTTTAACGTCCAACTGATCTTCCAGTGGCGAGCGCTAATGCCGTTCATTTAAGCGCAGATTCCCTGTGGCGAGCAGGCTTGTCCTGCGTTGGGCGGCGCAGCAGCCCCAAAACCAGGCGCTGAGCCGTATCAGGTACACCGCGTTTTGCTGGAGTGGGGGCGCTTCGCACCCCAACGCGGGGCAAGCCCGCTCGCCACACATGCATTTCGGCAATAAGACCTTCAAGCGTGCGCAGGCGGCTCCAGCCGATTGGCCCGCGCAAACGTCCCGAAATCATTGAAGCGCACACCCATCTCGGCCATTACCTTGTGCGCCACTTTGGCGGTCATCTGGCGGATGTAAAACGGCTCCTTCACCACAAAATGGTGAATCCCGTGGGTGCTGCCGAAGTTGAAGCAGAACGCCTGCATCGGCCATAGCCACCAGGGGTTGAGCACTTGGGTCTGCTGGATCACATTGCCCAGTTCCACATCACCGTAGTAGTGCATGTTGGAACTGACAAAGTGCAGGCAGAACGTGCGCAGCACGTTGGGCCCGATGATCACCACGGCGGCGATGTCGATCACCTGCATCATCTGCAAGGTGCCGGCCGACCAGTCGATCGGCGCGCCCAACAGGCTGGCGATGCCATTGGCGGCATGGAAGCCGAGGAAGACATACCACGCGCCCCAATGCAGCAACGCCAGCGGTGCGTAGACCATCACGACGCGCTTGAGGATCTTGAACGCGTGGCCCCAGGTGTTGGCGCGCAGCAGGCGGATCAACGCCGACATCAGGTTATCGCCCACCATCAGCAGGCGTGCCACTCCCCAGGGCTCGCCGTTGGTGATGGCGCGCTCTTCCATATCGGCCTCGGTGCCGGAGAACTTGTGATGGTTGAGGTGCAGGTGCCGGCGTATCCACGGGTTGATGGTGCTCGGGCGCGCCAGCCACACCAGGCCCATCATCAGGTTGTGGGGCAGGCGCTGCTTGCGAAAGTACATGCTGTGGATCAGGTCGTGTTCCAGCTCGTGGGTCAGTGAGGCGAGAAACGCATTGAGCAGCAGGCACGCCCACCAGGCCATATGCCCGGTGATATACAGCGCCGCCGAACCGAGCATGCCCAGCAGGGCGAAGGCCAGGATGCCCGCGCCCAGCGCATCCTGATGCGACAGCCAGGGGTGCCGCCGGCGCAGGCGCACGCCTTCGGCCAGTACCACTTCACGGATATGCGCCGCACGCTGTTGCGCATTCATCTGCCGGGGGCTTGCAGAACTACCGTCCATGCTTCCATTCTCTTGAGCTGTGATGCGTACATCCTGCCCCATGCGATCAGGCAGGACGCTAGCCCCACACGCCAACCTGTTGACCGCAAGCGCCAATGTCCATGACCGAACCCACGTCCCTCGCCAGTTGGACCCGCGCCCTGCGCAAGCAGCTCGATGCCCTGGGCCTCGACAGCGCCGCGCTGTGCGCGCAGGCCGGGCTCGACCCGCAACGGATGGACGACCCCAATGCGCGTTACCCGCTGTCGGCCACCACGCGCCTGTGGGCGCTGGCGGTGCAGGCCAGCGGTGACCCGGCGATTGGTTTGCGGGTGTCGCGGTTTGTGAGCCCCACCACGTTTCACGCGCTGGGTTACGCACTGGTGGCCAGCGGCAGTCTGCGGGAGGTGTTCGAGCGCATCGTGCGTTATCACCAGGTGGTCAGCGATGCGCTGAGCCCGGAGCTGACCCATCACGGTGATCACTACAGCTTTCGCCTGCTGCAACCCGAAGGCAGCCCGGCACCGGCGCCGGAAGCCATCGATGCGTTTGCGGCGATCCATGTGCGCACCTGCCGCAACCGCCTGGGCCGCGACTATGCGCCATTGGCCGTGTACCTGCGCCGCGCCGAACCGGCCGATGCCGGCCCGTGGCACAGGGTGTTCCGCGCGCCGGTGTTTTTTGGCGCTGAAGAGGACCGCCTGGAGTTCGCCGCCGACGATTTCGACAGCCACCTGGACGACGCCAACCCGGAGCTTGCCGAACACAACGAAACCGTGCTCGAGCGCACCCTCGCGCACCTGCAACCGCTGACCTGGGAGCGCAAGGTACGCGCCGCCATCGAGGCGCAACTGCCCGACGGCGAGCCGGGCGCCGAGCGCATTGCCCAGGCGCTGCACTTGAGCCTGCGCAGCCTGCAGCGGCATCTGGCGGATGAGGGGTGTCGCTTTGATGCGCTGCTCAATGAGTGCCGGGAGAATCTGGCGCTGCAGCATTTGCGCGATCCGCAGTGCTCATTGGCTGAGATCAGTCATCTGCTGGGGTTTGCCGATACCAGCAGTTTCAGCCGGGCGTTCAAGCGCTGGACGGGGATGACGCCGGGGCAGTTCAGGGAGGGATTGCGGTAGCGGGATGTGGGGTGTTTTTGGGGGCCTCATCGGGCGCAAGCCCCCTCCCACATTTGACTGTATTCACAACGTTAAACAGGGAAAACTTGCTCCCCACTTGAATGTGTTCACAGATCAAACTGTGGGAGGGGGCTTGCTCCCGATGGCGATGGTCCAGGCATTCACCGCCCGCGATCACGCCGCAACAGCTTCCTCACCCGCGCCACCAACGTCCTGGCCTCGAACGGCTTGAGCAGGTAGTCATCCTCATGCAATTCCAACCCGCGCAGGCGATCTTCGATCCCGCCCGGTGTGGTCAGGAACAGCACCGGCGTGTCGCCGCGCTGCCGAATGGCCTGCTGCAGCGTCCAGGCGTTCAGCCCGGGCAGCATCACATCCAGAATCACCAGGTCGTACACGGTGCTTTCCACAAACCGCTGCGCCGCCATGCCATTGGCCGCGACCTCCACGCCAAAGCCTGCTTCGCTCAAGCCCTGAGCCATGCGCTGCGCCAGCTCGGGCTGGTCTTCCACTAACAACACTTGCATGCGTTACCTCTGGGTTTGATTACAAACCTGTCATCAAATTGTGCGGTTTCCGACCACGTTCACTGGCTACCGTGACGGCCTGCTTTCTGGAGCCATCACCATGCATCGCACTGCCTTGTTCCTCAGCCTCGCCGTCTGCACCGCAGCCCTGGCGGCGCCGCAACTGCCCCGCCACGCCACGCTGGATTTACACACCGCGCGCCAACTGGCCGACGCGAGCCTCGCCCATTGCAGCGCCGCGCTGACCGTACTCGACCGTGGCGGCAACCTGCTGCTGAGCCTGCGGGCGGACGGTGTCGGGCCGCACAACAGCCTCGCCAGCCAGCGCAAGGCGTTTACTGCGCTGTCGACCAAAACCCCGACCCGGCTGTTTGCCGAACGGGCGCGCAGCAACCCCGAAGCCGCCAACCTTAACAGCTTGCCCGAGTTGCTGTTGCTCGGCGGCGGCGTGCCGCTGTTTGCCGACGCGGAACTGGTCGGCGCGCTGGGCATCGCCGGTGCCGGCGGCGCGGCACAGGACGAGTCCTGCGCACTGCAGGCCGCCGAGCAACTGGGCCTCAACACTTCCCTCTGATTCCACCTCCCTCAAAAGGACTTCTCGATGAAAACCCTCACCATGACCCTCGCCGCCCTCAGCCTCAGCGGCCTGTGCACGCTGGCCCAGGCCGACGGCAACCCGCTGAGCGTGCACGTGCTCAACCTGGAAAACGGCCTGCCGAGTGCCGGCGTGAACGTTACCCTGGAGCAGCACGTGGGCGATCAATGGCAATCGCTGTCCACAGGCGTCACCAACCCGCAAGGGCGCATCGCCGAACTGTTCCCCGCCAACCGCAGGATGACGCCGGGTGAATACCGCGTGGTGTTCAAGACCGGCGACTATTACAAAAAGGCCAACCGCGAGACGTTTTTCCCGGAAGTCCCGGTGATTTTCCAGGTCAAGCAGGCCGACCAGCATTACCACATCCCGCTGTTGCTCAGCCCTTACGGCTTCTCTACCTATCGCGGTTCGTAGGTTATGCTCATGCCTCCAACAGGAGGAACAACAATGAAAAGCCTCGTCGACCACCTCAGCCAATACGCCGCCTACCACCGGGACCCACGCAATATCGCCAGCCACTTCATCGGCATACCGTTGATCGTGGTGGCGGTGGCCGTGCTGCTGTCGCGCCCCGAATGGACAGTCGGCGGCCTGTGGATTTCACCGGCAGTGATCGTGACGCTGTTTTCGGCGTGGTTTTACCTGCGCCTGGAACTGGCCCTGGGCGTGCTGATGACGGTGCTGATGGGCTTGTCGGTGTGGGCCGGGCACGCGCTGGCCGCGCAGAGCACCCTGGTGTGGCTGAGCAGCGGCATCGGTCTGTTCGTGGTGGGCTGGGTGATTCAGTTTGTCGGGCATTACTGGGAAGGCCGCAAGCCGGCGTTTGTGGATGATGTGTCGGGGCTGATTGTGGGGCCGTTGTTCGTGGTGGTGGAGGCGGCGTTTTTGCTGGGGTTGCGACGCGAGCTGAAACAGCAGATCGAAGCGCGCTCCGGGCCAATGGCACGCCGTGATCTAAAACCGAGTGAAGTCTGAATGTGGGAGGGGGCAAGCCCCTCCCACATTGGCCCGATTTTCACAGTGGGTAGGGTGATGTTGTCAGGCTTTTTGCCAGACCTTGGGTTTGAAGAATAACGTCTCGCCACGGGCAAGGCCGGTGAGGCTGTCGTGGTCCTTCACCACTTCGGCTTCGATCAGCTCGCTTTGGCCTTCGACCTTCAACGTCACCCGCGTGGTCGCGCCCAGCGGGCGAATATCGCGCACCTCGGCCGCGTGGTGATCCTCCAGCTCATGGCGCGACAGCGACACCTCGTGCGGGCGGAACAGCACATGCTGGTCTTCGCCCAGGTGCAGGCGGTTGGAGTCACCGAGGAAGTGATAGACGAAATCACTGGCCGGCTTTTCGTAGACTTCACCCGGTGAGCCGATCTGCTCGATCACGCCTTTGTTCATCACCACGATGCGGTCGGCGACTTCCATGGCCTCTTCCTGGTCGTGGGTCACGAACACCGAGGTCAGGTTGATGTCTTCGTGCAGGCGCGCCAGCCAGCGGCGCAGCTCTTTACGCACCTTGGCGTCGAGGGCGCCGAACGGCTCATCCAGCAGCAGCACCTTGGGCTCGACCGCCAGGGCGCGCGCCAGGGCGATGCGCTGGCGCTGGCCACCGGAGAGTTGTTCCGGGTAGCGATCCGACAGCCAATCGAGCTGCACCATGTTCAGCAGCTCGTGCACCTTGGCCGCGATCTGAGTTTCGCTCGGGCGCTGTTTTTTCGGCTTCATGCGCAGGCCGAAGGCGACGTTGTCGAACACGGTCATGTGGCGGAACAGCGCGTAGTGCTGGAACACAAAGCCGACGTTGCGATCGCGCACATCGTGGCCGGAGACGTCTTCGCCGTGGAACACGATGCTGCCGTCATCCGGGGTTTCCAGCCCGGCAATGATGCGCAGCAAGGTGGTCTTGCCGCAGCCGGACGGGCCCAGCAACGCCACCAGCTCGCCACTCTGGATGTCCAGATTGATGCTGTTCAGGGCCTTGAAGGCGTTGAAGTTCTTGCTGACATTACGGACTTCGATCGACATGACTTATTCCTCACCGGCGCTGTTGCGCAGGCGGTTGATACGGTTCTCGCTCCACTGCTTGAGCAGCAGGATGAAGAGCGCCAGGATCAGCAACAGGCTGGCCACCGCAAACGCGGCAACGTGGTTGTATTCGTTGTAGAGAATCTCGACGTGCAGCGGCAGGGTGTTGGTGACGCCGCGGATGTGCCCGGACACCACCGACACCGCGCCGAATTCACCCATGGCCCGCGCCGTACACAGCACCACGCCGTAGATCAGGCCCCATTTGATGTTCGGCACGGTCACGTGCCAGAACATCTGCCAGCCATTGGCACCGAGCAGGCGCGCGGCCTCCTCTTCCTGGGTGCCCTGCTCCTGCATCAGCGGGATCAACTCACGGGCCACGAACGGCACGGTGACAAAAATGGTCGCCAGCACGATGCCGGGCAAGGCGAACACGATCTGGATGTCGTGCTCCTGCAACCACGGGCCGAAAAAGCCCTGGGCGCCGAACATCAGCACATAGACCAGGCCCGCGATCACCGGCGATACCGAGAACGGCAAGTCGATCAGCGTGACCAGGATGCTCTTGCCACGGAACGAGTACTTGCTCACGCACCAGGCCGCGCTGACGCCGAACACCACGTTGAGCGGCACCGAAATCACCACGGCGATCACCGTGAGTTTCAGCGCCGACAACGCGTCGGGTTCCAGGATCGCGGTGAAAAACGCGCCGAGGCCATTCTTCAGGCCCTGGGACACCACGATAAACAGCGGCAGCAGCAAAAACAGCGCAAACACCAGCCAGCCAAGGCCGATCAGGATACGCCGCGACACCGCGCTGCCACGCCGGGCCGCATTGGCCGAGGACGCGGCGGAAATAGACGATTGGGACATGTTCCGCGCCTCCTTATGGACGTTCGATGCGCCGCTGCAGCAAGTTGATCAGCAGCAGCAACACAAAGGAAACCACCAGCATCAGCACACCGATGGAGGTGGCCCCGCGGTAGTCGTACTGGTCGAGCTTGACCATGATCAGCAGCGGCAGGATTTCGGTCTTCATCGGCATGTTGCCGGCGATGAAGATCACCGAACCGTACTCACCCACGCCACGGGCAAACGCCAGGGCAAAGCCGGTGAGCCAGGCCGGCAGCAGCGCGGGCACGAGGATGTAGCGGAACACTTGCAGCGGCTTGGCGCCGAGGCAGGCGGCGGCTTCTTCGATTTCCCGAGGGATGTCGGCGAGTACCGGCTGCACCGTGCGCACCACAAAAGGCAAGGTGACGAAGGTCAGCGCCAGGGTGATGCCCAGGGGGCTGTAGGCGATCTTGAAGCCCAGGTCGGCGGCAAACTGGCCGACCAGGCCGTTAGGCGCGTACAGCGCAGTCAGCGCAATACCGGCCACCGCCGTGGGCAGGGCGAACGGCAGGTCGATCATCGCATCGATGATCTTGCGACCGGGAAAGGTGTAGCGCACCAGCACCCAGGCCAGCAGCGTGCCGATCACACCGTTGATCAGCGCGGCGTAGAGCGCGGTGCTGAAGCTCAGTTTCAACGCCGCCAGCACGCGCGGAGCAGAGATGATGGCCCAGAACTGATCCCAGGTGAGTTGAGCGGCGTGGACGAACATCGCCGCCAGCGGGATGAGCACAATCAGGCTGAGGTACACCACGGTGTAGCCCAGCGTCAGCCCGAAGCCGGGTATGACGGGGGAGATACGACGCGACATGAGAGTCCTTGGTTAAAGGGAAGAAACCACTACTGTAGAAGCGCGCTTTGTGGAGCGGGTTTTCCTGTGGGAGCCGGGCTTGCCCGCGATGCAGGCACCTCGGTGTGTCAGTCACACCCAGGTGATGCTATCGCAGGCAAGCCAGCTCACACAGGAGAGCGCTCACCCTGGGTTATTGCGCCGTGTAGATCTGGTCGAACACGCCACCGTCGTTGAAGAATTTCGGTTGGGCCGTTTTCCAGCCGCCGAAGTCTTTGTCGATAGTCACAAGGTCCAGTTTGGGGAACTGCCGGGCGTATTTGGCGGCTACTGTTTCATCGCGTGGGCGGTAGAAGTTCTTCGCCGCAATCTCCTGGCCAGCCGGGCTGTACAGGTGCTTGAGGTATTCAGTGGCGATCTCGGTGTTGCCCTTTTTCTCGGCGTTCTTGTCGACCACGGCCACCGGTGGTTCGGCGAGGATCGACAGGGACGGCACGACGATGTCGAACTTGTCGGCGCCGCCGTCTTCTTTCAGCGCCAGGAACGCTTCGTTTTCCCAGGCCAGCAACACGTCACCCTGACCGTTGTTGACGAAGGTAATGGTCGAACCGCGCGCGCCGGTGTCGAGGATCGGCACGTGCTTGAACAGCTCCTTCACGTATTCCTGGGCCTTGGCTTCGCTGCCACCGGCCTTGAGGCCATAGGCCCAGGCGGCGAGGAGGTTCCAGCGCGCACCGCCGGAGGTTTTCGGGTTGGGCGTGATGACCGACACGTCTTTCTGGATCAGGTCGCCCCAGTCCTTGATGCCCTTGGGGTTGCCCTTGCGCACCAGGAACACGATGGTGGAGGTGTAAGGCGTGCTCGCGTCCGGCAGGCGGGTCTGCCAGTTTTCCGGCAGGGTTTTGCCCAATTTTGCGATTTCGTCGATGTCACCGGCCAGGGCCAGGGTCACCACGTCGGCGCGCAGGCCGTCGATCACCGCGCGGCCCTGCTTGCCCGAACCGCCGTGGGATTGCTGGATCTTGACGGTGTCGCCGGGGTGGGACTGCTTCCAGAAATGGGTGAACTCCGCGTTGTAGTCCTGATACAGCTCACGGGTAGGGTCGTACGAGACGTTGAGCAACTCGTAGTCCTTGGCAACGGCGGAACCGGCGAACACGGCACTGGCCAGCGCGGCCAGCGCATAACGGCGAATCGACGACATAAAAGCTCCTGGAATTCTGGGTGTTGGCTTTTTTCTTATGATTGCGGGTGTTGCGAATCGCCGTTGCTGCCTAGCTCGGTTTGTTACCCGGGTTCTGCAAACGGAATTTCTCTTTACGTTCGATCTGGACCACCTGTGCGTTGTGCACAGTGATTTCCACCGCGCCAAACCGCAGGTCGCGCAGCGCGCTCTGGATCTCACGCAAAATGGCTGCTTCGTCCTGGCCGTCGACGCTACGAAGAGATGCGCTCATGGTCTCGCTCCTGAAATGAATAGTGCCTGGCAGTGGCGGAACTGCTTGCGGCGTGGGAGCGATAGTAGATAAGCGCAGATATTCTTAAAAATACTATTTAAGAATGTTTATATAACTAAAATGTTAAGCCGGATGAAGATGCCATTGTGGGAGGGGGCTTGCTCCCGATAGCGGCGGATCAGTTGATCAATGTGCCAACTGGTAAACCGCAATCGGGAGCAAGCCCCCTCCCACAGTCGACCGGGTTTCAAGTTCGAATCGCGAGGGGGTTTGACCATTCAATGTCTTTGGCAGGCTTGGGCTTGCCAAACCAGTAGCCCTGCCCCATGTCGCATTCCTGGTCCAGCAGGAACCGCGCCTGCTCCACTCGCTCGATGCCTTCGGCGTGCACCTGCATGCCCATGCTTTTGGCCAGGGCGATCACCACGCGTACGATGGCAACGTCATCTTCATCCTCCGGCAACCCGGCAACGAAACCCTGGTCGATCTTGAGTTTGTGCACCGGCAGGCGCTTGAGGCGCAGCAGCGAAGAATAGCCGGTGCCGAAGTCATCGATGGCCAGGCGCAGGCCCAACTCGCGCAGGCGGTGCAGCTGTTCAAGGGCCATGTCCGGGTCGTCCATCACTGCGCTTTCGGTGACCTCCAACTCCAGAAAAGCCGGGTCCAGGCCGGTGTCGTGCAGCACCCGCGCCACGTGTTCGTACAGCTCGCGCCGGGCGAACAGCCGGCTGGAGACGTTGACCGCCATGAACCCCAGCGGCTTGCCCTCGGCCAGCCATTGGCACATTTGCCGACAGGCCTGGAGCATCACCCACCCGTCGATATCGGCAATCAGCCCGGTGCGCTCGGCGATGGGGATGAATTCGCCGGGCGGTACCAGGCCGCGCTCCGGGTGCTGCCAGCGCACCAGCGCTTCGACGCCGATCAGGCGGCCGTCCTGCAGGTTGTGCACCGGCTGGTAGTAGACGCGCAGTTCGTCGCGGTCGAGAGCGCGCCGCAACTCGCCGGCGATTTCCACCCGGCTTTGCGCGTGGGCGGTGAGCTCTTCGGTGTACAGCGCGAAGCCTTCGCGGCCCGCGCTCTTGGCCTTGAACAGCGCCGAATCGGCGTTGCGCAGCAGTTGTTCGGCGCTCAGGGCATCGCCGGGGAACAGGCTGATGCCAATGCTGGCGCTGATAAACAGCTGGTTGCCATCGAACACGAACGGTGCCTTCATCGCCTCGATCATGCGCTGCGCCAGGGCTGCCGCCTGGGTCACCTGTGGACAGTTTTCCGCCAGCACGGCGAACTCATCCCCGCCCAGGCGCGCCAGGGTCACGCCGGGGCTGAACAGGGCCGCCAGCCGCTCGCCCACGCGCTTGAGCAACTGGTCACCGACGTTGTGGCCAAGGCTGTCATTGATGATCTTGAAGTGGTCCAGGTCCAGCAGCAGCAACGCACAGCCACGTTTGTGCACCTGCGCCGACGCCAGGGCCTGTTCGGCGCGGTCGCTGAACAGCAGGCGGTTGGGCAGGTCGGTCAGCGGGTCGTGATGGGCCAGGTGCGCCAGTTCGTGCTCGGAGTCCTTGATGGCACTGATATCAGAAAACACCGCGACGTAATGGCTGAGGCGGCCATCGTCGTCATGGATGACCCGGATGGTTTGCCACTGTGGATAAATTTCGCCGCTTTTGCGCCGGTTCCAGATTTCGCCGCTCCATTCGCCCTCCTGGTCGAGGGTCTGGAACATCTGCCGGTAAAAATTCGACGAATGGCGCCCGGACTTGAACAGACTCGGCTGCCGGCCCAGCACCTCCTCGCGGCGGTAGCCGGTGATGGTGATAAAGGCGCGATTGACATGCACGATCTGGCCCGCGCTATCGGTGACCAACACGCCTTCGCGGGTGCAATCGAACACAGCCGCAGCCTGGCGCAGGCGCTCGCGATTTTCCTTCAAGGGGCGCAGCAGACGGGTGGCACGGGCAGCGCGGGCGCAGATCAGGCAGATCAGCAGCGCGCTCAGCGCCACCCATAGATAGCCGCTCACCTGAAAACCGTCCGTTAACGCCCGTGGTTCATCGAGAAAGTTGATCAATAAAAGGGGGCTGAGCAACAGCCACGCGATGGAAACCAACAGGTATACCAGCCCCGTCAGCAGGGCACCTCGGTACGAAAACAGCATATGCCCAGTAATCCTTACCCAAAAAACAGCATCGCCCTGCAAAGGTTACGGATTATAGAATAAGAAACATCCAGTCACTCCTATCTGAAAGGGTGTCTGGTTTTCTGTGTAGGCTTAGTGATAATGCGTGAGCTGTTCTTTTCTTTATCTGAGGGCCATACAGCCTATGTGGTACAACGGTTTTCTTGATCTGTCAGCCTGGCAACTGGTGGCAGTCACCCTGTTGATGACCCACGTGACCATTGTCGGGGTCACGGTTTATCTGCATCGCTATTCAGCCCATCGCTCCCTGGAGCTCAATGCCGGCCTGAAACACTTCTTCCGTCTCTGGCTGTGGCTGACCACGGCGCAGAACACCCGCGAGTGGACCGCCATCCACCGCAAGCACCACGCCAAGTGCGAAACCGTCGATGACCCGCACAGCCCGGTGATCAAGGGCCTGTCCACCGTAATGCGCAAGGGCGCCGAGCTGTACCGCGCCGAAGCGGAAAACCCGGAAACCCTGCGCATCTACGGCAAAAACTGCCCGGACGACTGGATCGAACGCAAGCTCTACACGCCCTACCCGCTGCTGGGCGTGGCGATCATGGGCGTGATCGACCTGCTGCTGTTCGGCACCATCGGCATCACCATCTGGGCGATCCAGATGATGTGGATTCCGTTCTGGGCCGCCGGCGTCATCAACGGCCTTGGGCATGCCGTGGGCTATCGCAACTTCGAATGCCGCGACGCGGCCACCAACCTGGTGCCGTGGGGCATCATCGTTGGCGGCGAAGAGCTGCATAACAACCATCACACCTACCCCAACTCCGCCAAGCTGTCGGTGAAAAAGTGGGAATTCGACATGGGCTGGGCCTGGATCAAGGTGTTCAGCTTCCTGCGCCTGGCCAAGGTGCAGCGGGTTGCGCCGATTGCCCACCGCGTCGAAGGCAAGGGCCATCTGGACATGGACACCGCCATGGCGATCCTCAACAACCGCTTCCAGATCATGGCCCAGTACCGCAAGCTGGTGATCGGTCCGCTGGTCAAGCAGGAGCTGGCCAGGGTCGACTACTCGGTGCGCCACCAATTCCACCGCGCCAAACGCCTGCTGTCCCGTGAAACCAGCCTGCTGGACGATCGCCATCACCTGCGCATCCAGAGCCTGCTGGAACACAGCCAGGCCTTGAAAGTGATCTACGAGAAGCGTCTGGCGCTCCAGCAGATCTGGCTCAAGACCAGCTCGAACGGCCACGACATGCTGGCGGCGATCAAGGAATGGGTGCACGAGGCCGAAGCCAGCGGTATCCAGTCGCTGCGCGATTTTGCCCACCAATTGAAGACCTACTCGCTGCGTCCAGCGACGGTCTGACGGTGCCGTGGGAGGGTCAGCCCTCCCACTTATCCTGTTTCTGACGTCATTTTCCGGGCGCCGGTAATCCATGCCGTTCACGGAACTTCGACGCATTTACCCTCTCTCAAAGAACACTTCGCCATCATGGTGGCCCCTTGTTGTGACCGCTGTTCCACCTTGCGGCGCGCCCAGAGAGAGTTGTGCCGATGGTTCAAGAAAAGCCCCTTTCGCCTGACCTTCCAGCCGCTGAACCGCCCCGCCCGGCGGCGGCGGCCACCCTGCTTGCACTGATGCACGCCCAGGGGGAAGTCGAGCGTCTGAGTGAGCGCGAGCAGTTGCTGAGTTCGCTGCTGGTGAGCGTGAATGCGGTGCTGTGGGCTGTCGACTGGGAAACACGTCGCGTGCTGTATGTGAGCCCGGCCTACGAGCGGGTTTTTGGACGAGCGGCCAGCCTGCTGCTCGCCGACCACCGCGAATGGCGCAACAGCATTCACCCCGAAGACCTCGACTACGCCGAACAGAGCCTGACCCGCGTGCTGACCACCGGCGCCGTGGAAGACCGTGAATACCGCATCATCACCGCCGACGGGCAAATTCGCTGGCTCTGCGACAAGTGCTACATCAACCAGCAGGCCGTGCCCGACAAGCCGCTCGTGGTGGTGGGCATCGCCGAGGACATCACCGAAAAGAAGCAGTTGGAGCTGGAGTTGCACCGCCTGGCCACTACCGACGTACTGACCCAGAGCAGCAACCGCCGGCACTTTTTCGAATGCGCCAACCAGGCCTTCGACGTCGCCTCTGCCCAGGGCGCGCCGCTGGCGTTCCTGTTGCTGGACATCGATGATTTCAAGGACATCAACGACACGTACGGCCACCTGGAGGGCGATCAGGTGCTGCGGCGTATTGCCGAAAGTGGACGGGGGGTGTTGCGCCGTGGCGACCTGTTCGGGCGCATTGGTGGCGAAGAGTTCGCCGCCGTGCTGCCCGGTTGCGCACCGGAAATGGCACTGCAGGTGGCGGAGCGCCTGGGCAAGGAGATCCAGGCGTTGAGCTTCAGTTATGACGGCCGCGCCTTCAACGTGACGGTCAGCCAGGGCCTGGCGAGCCTGCGCGACAGCGACTCGACCCTCGACAGCCTGTTCGCCCGCGCCGACGCCGCCATGTACGAGGCCAAGCGCCTGGGCAAAAACCGCGTGATCGCCGACTGATGCCAGGCAACCAATAAATGTGGGAGGGGGCTTGCTCCCGATAGCGGTGTATCAGCCCTATAGTTGTTGGCTGAGATACCGCTATCGGGAGCAAGCCCCCTCCCACAAGGGTTCATCTGTGTCATCAGATGTTTAGAGCTCGGAGAAACACTCTTCGATGATCGCCAGGCCCTTGTCCAACTGCTCGTCCGGCGAGGTCAGCGGGACCAGCACGCGCAACACATTGCCGTAGGTGCCGCAGGACAGCAGGATCAAGCCCTTGTCCCGCGCCTTGGCCACCACGGCGGCGACCGCCGCAGCGTTGGGCTTGTGGCTGTCGCCGTCCTCGAACAGTTCCAGCGCGATCATCGCGCCCAGGGCGCGCACTTCACCGATCACCGGGTACTTGGCCTGGATCGCCTTGAGGCCGGTCACCAAACGCTCGCCCACCGCTTTGCAACGGTCCAGCAGGTGCTCTTCCTCGAACACCTCCATCACCGCCAGCGCAGCCGCGCAGGCAATCGGGCTGCCGGCGTAGGTGCCGCCCAAACCGCCCGGGGCGATGGCGTCCATGTATTCAGCCTTGCCGCACACACCGGCCAGCGGGAAACCGCCGGCGATGGACTTGGCGAAGGTGGTCAGGTCGGCGGCAACGCCCATCTGCTCCATGGCGAAGAAGGTGCCGGTACGGCCAGCGCCGGTTTGCACTTCGTCGGCGATCAGCAGGATGCCGTGCTTGTCGCACAGTTCGCGCAGGCGCTTCATGAAGGACTTGGGCGCGACGTAGAAACCGCCCTCGCCCTGCACCGGCTCGATGATGATGGCAGCGATATCACGCGGCTCGGCATCGTTCTTGAAGATGCGCTCGATGCTGGCGATGGCGTCGTCGTCGCTCACGCCGTGCAGTTCGTTCGGGAACAGCGCGCGGAACACGCCGCCGGGCATCAGGCCCATGCCGGCCGAGTACGGCACGACTTTGCCGGTGAGGCCCAGGGTCATCATGGTGCGGCCGTGGTAAGCGCCGGTGAAGGCGATCACGCCGGCACGGCCGGTGGCGGCGCGGGCGATCTTCACGGCGTTCTCAACGGCTTCGGAACCGGTGGTGACCAGCAGGGTTTTCTTGGCGAAATCCCCCGGCACCTTGGCGTTGATTTTTTCGCACAGCTCCACGTACGGCTCGTACGCCAATACCTGGAAGCAGGTGTGCGTCAGCTTGTTCAGTTGCTCGGTCACGGCCGCGATGATTTTCGGGTGCACGTGGCCGGTGTTCAGCACGGCGATACCGCCGGCGAAGTCGATGAACTCACGACCTTCAACGTCGGTCACGGTGGCATTCTTCGCGGACTCGGCGAAGATCGGGTGAATCTGGCCAACACCGCGCGGAACTGCGGCTTCGCGGCGTTTCATCAGGGAAGCGTTGGTCTTGCTCATAAAGTCCTCATTCGCCACTCATCGGGTGGCGCTGTGCAAGGAAATACGTGGCGGGGAAGCCACTGCAGCAGCATGCGATGATCGACTGCCACAGCGTTCCCGGCCACTGCGAATAACGGTGTGAAACACGCAAAGGGTCAGCGCTCTCGTGCCCTTTGCGTTTACTGCAATGCCAAACCGGGGCTTAGATGCCCAGGCAGAGGTATTTGATTTCCAGGTAATCCTCGATCCCGTACTTGGAGCCTTCACGGCCCAGGCCCGACGCCTTGATGCCGCCGAATGGCGCCACTTCGTTGGAGATCAACCCGGTGTTGACGCCGACCATGCCGTATTCCAGCGCTTCAGCCACGCGGAACACACGGCCCAGGTCGCGGGCATAGAAGTAGGACGCCAGACCGAACTCGGTGTCGTTGGACATCGCGATCACTTCGGCTTCGTCTTTGAAGCGGAACAGCGGCGCCAGCGGGCCGAAGGTTTCTTCCTTCGCCACGGCGGCATTCTTCGGCACATCGACCAGAATGGTTGGCTCGAAGAAGTTGCCTTCCATCGCCTTGCCACCGGCCAATAGCTTCGCGCCTTTGCTCAGGGCATCAGCGATGTGTTCCTTGACCTTGGCCACGGCTTTTTCGTCGATCAGCGGGCCGGTGGTGGTGCCGTCTTCCAGACCGTTGCCGATCTTCAACTTGGCCACGGCCACTTTAAGTTTTTCGGCGAACGCGTCGTACACCGAATCCTGAATGTACAGGCGGTTGGCGCAGACGCAGGTCTGCCCATTGTTGCGGTACTTGGAGATGATCGCGCCTTCGACGGCCTTATCCAGGTCAGCGTCATCGAACACGATAAACGGCGCGTTGCCGCCCAGCTCCAGGGACACTTTCTTGATGTCCTTGGCGCATTCGGCCATCAGCTGACGACCGATTTCGGTGGAGCCAGTGAACGACAACTTACGCACAATCGGGTTGCTGGTCAGCTCACCGCCGATGTCGCCGGCGCTGCCAGTGACCACACTCAGCACGCCGTTCGGGATACCGGCACGGTGCGCCAGCTCAACCAGGGCCAGGGCCGAAAACGGCGTTTGCGACGCAGGCTTGATCACCATGGTGCAACCGGCGGCCAGAGCCGGGCCGGCTTTACGGGTGATCATCGCGGCCGGGAAGTTCCACGGGGTGATGGCAGCGGTCACGCCGATAGGCTGCTTGATCACGATCAGGCGCTTGTCGGGCTGGTGGCCGGGAATCACATCACCGTAGATGCGCTTGGCCTCTTCGGCAAACCACTCGATAAAGGACGCGGCGTAGACGATCTCGCCCTTGGCTTCAGCCAGCGGCTTGCCCTGCTCCAGGGTCATCAGGCGAGCGAGGTCGTCCTGGTTTTCGATCAGCAGCTCGAACCAGCGGCGCAGCTTGTTCGCGCGCTCCTTGGCGGTCAGTGCACGCCAGGCCGGCAGCGCCTTGTCGGCGGCCTCGATGGCACGGCGGGTTTCCGCGGCGCCCATCTTCGGCACGGTGCCGAGAATCTCGCCCGTGGCCGGATTATTGACCTTGATGGTTTGACCGTTGTCCGCATCCACCCAAGCCCCATCGATAAAGGCTTGCTGGCGGAACAACTGGGTATCTTTGAGCTGCATGTCGGCTTTCCTTAACAGCACCGCGCGCACGCGGAGCGAATTAGAGTTGTAGAAAGGCGCCTTGTGGGCTGCCGTCAGGGAAATCAGCCCCAGCGCGCAACGTGAGTGAAACGGCGCACGGGAGACAGAGCGTTTGAAATCTCAAACGAATCCTAGGAGCAATGGGGGTACAGGGCAATAGTCTGTTCGAAAAAAAGAACGAAAAGCGCCCGCGTGTCCGGTGAGTCTGATCAGCGTGGGGGGAACAGCGTTCCACTGCATCGACCACCGGCCTCCGAGGCAGAGCCCTGGCGGGAGGGTTTCCTACGATTAAGCGGCCAAACCCAGCATGGACGCCCAAGGTCGACATGGGTATGATGGCGCCCGCACAAGCATCCGTAGCTCAGCTGGATAGAGTACTGCCCTCCGAAGGCAGGGGTCGTGGGTTCGAATCCCGCCGGGTGCACCAGATATAGATGAAGAAGCCTCAGGTCGAAAGGTCTGGGGCTTTTTTGTGGGTGATTGTTTTTGGTTTGGTTATAGGGAGGTGCATATCTCTTGTGCGAGTAGTGCTCAGGAGTCCGAGCGCTTCAAAACGTCGCCCGATGCCACGGACGAGGCGATTATCCTCAGCGTCCAGGAACTGAACTGGCTGCTCGACGGTTTCGACCTCTGGCGCAACCGTCCTCATCAGGTTTTGACGCCGCGCTACGTGGCGTGACCCGGTATAATCCGGGCCATGATTTCTCTACCCGACGACCTTCCTGATGATCCTGTTCTGCTCAAGCAATTGCTGCTTGAGGCACTCAGTCGCCAGGAAGAATCGGCCCAAGCTTATCAGACCCATATTGTCGACCTGAAAGAACAGATCAAGCTGTTGCGCGACCGTCTTTTTGGGCGCAAGTCCGAGCAAACCGTTGAGCCCAACACGCCACAATTGGCCTTGTTCAACGAGCCTGAAAGCGAACCCATGCCGTTGGTAGGCGAGGCCGATGAAGAAGTCGTTGCACCGACACCTCGCGGTGGCAAACGCAAGCCGTTGTCGGCTGAGCTGCCACGTATCGAAGTGATCCATGAACTGCCCGAACACGAACTGACCTGTGTCTGTGGTTGCCGCAAACATGCTATCGGGGAAGAAACCAGCGAGCAGTTGGATATCGTGCCGATGCAGATCCGCGTCATCAAACATATCCGCAAGATCTACGCTTGCCGAGGCTGCGAAACTGCACCGGTGACCGCTGACAAACCGGCCCAGTTGATCGAAAAAAGCATGGCCAGCCCCAGCGTGTTGGCGATGCTGCTGACCACCAAGTATGTCGATGGCTTGCCGTTGCACCGGTTTGAAACGGTACTAAGCCGACATGGCATTGATATTCCGCGCCAGACTCTAGCGCGCTGAATCATCCAGTGCAGCGAACACTTCCAGCCACTGCTGAATTTGATGCGCGACCGATTACTGGAAAGTCCGGTGATCCATTGCGATGAAACCCGCGTCCAGGTGTTGAAAGAGCCGGATCGAGACCCGACCAGTCAATCCTGGATGTGGGTGCAAGCCAGTGGTCCGCCGGATCGAAAAGTCGTGCTATTTGATTACACGTCCAGCCGTGCGCAGGAGGTGCCGTTGCGCCTCTTGGAAAGTTATCGTGGCTATGTCATGACCGATGATTACGCTGGCTATAACGCCTTGGCGTTGCAGCCAGGCGTGGAACGCTTGGCGTGCATGGCTCATGCACGACGCAAGTTCGTGGACGCGCAAAAAGTGCAGCCCAAGGGCAAGACAGGACGAGCGGATATCGCGCTGACGATGATCAACAAGTTGTACGGCATCGAGCGTGAGCTAAAAGACGGCAGCGACGAGCAGCGGTTTATCGCTCGCCAGGAAAAGAGCCTGCCGATCTTGGGTCAAATAAAAGTCTGGCTGGATAAAACCCAGTCCCAAGTGACGCCGCAAAGCGCATTAGGCAAGGCCGTGCATTACCTGGCAAATAACTGGAGCCGACTGGAACGCTATGTCGAAGCGGGTTATTTGCCCATCGACAACAACCCTGCTGAAAGAGCAATCAAGCCGTTTGTGATCGGACGTAAAGCTTGGTTGTTCAGCGATACCGTCAACGGCACCGCTGCCAGCGCAAAGATCTACAGCTTGGTCGAGACAGCCAAGGTTAACGGCCAAGAGCCCTATACGTGGCTGCGCCACGTACTTGAGCGGCTGCCTCAGGCTTCGTCGCTTGAAGATTATGAAGCCTTGCTGCCGTGGAACTGCTCGCCAGAAATGCCACGATAAACCGTTAACCCGCTGTTGGGTAGGTGGGGTTTATGGATCGGATACATTTCATTGACGTCCAACTCAAAAGAAAGGGAGGGTGATGAAGAAGCGTAAGCCTGAGTAGCTTCCGCCTCGCTATATCCTTCCATTACAAAAATACCCCAGATTTTTCGGCTTTCGGTCTGTGGCGGCTGCGAGCTTATGACCGCTTACCGCCTAAAGCGGTCAATCACTGTCTTAAAAATCAAGGGCGATTCACAGCACGTGCATGTTGCTTACGTTATGCTGCGCGCAATGCCCGCGGTGAAACGCAGCAGCAGAGTGTCCAAGGATGAAGGACGAATATTCCTGCTGGGGCGTAGGGAGAGCTCACTGCTAGAGTGGATGTCCTCGTGCTTATTCACATAGCCAGATAGAGAAATCCACTCCATTTGTGAAGCTTGTTCAAACGCGAGAATATCTATACACGCCTTTAATATTCTCGGCGAGATAACCTCCAACCGAGTCGGCGTTTACCAACCCGTTGAAGGCGCTTTGTGGTACATCAAAATACTGGTAAAGCGTACCATTTTTAAACTCTACCTCTAAAGTTTCACTGTCTTCGTCGTAGCCTACAGACTCTACGTTTGAAGATGACACCGGGCTTCGTTCCATAATTACTCCTAAGGTTTTACCTTATCAATTCGAGGGTTTTGAGCTCGCCAT
This sequence comes from Pseudomonas trivialis, assembly GCF_001439805.1. GTDB lineage: Bacteria > Pseudomonadota > Gammaproteobacteria > Pseudomonadales > Pseudomonadaceae > Aquipseudomonas > Aquipseudomonas trivialis. Next base: position 56,313 of record NZ_JYLK01000018.1, read on the forward strand.
GTTTCTACTAGTTCTTCATAATTAGGACTATCCTCCATTTTTATTCCCCATCCACCGGGAGAAAGAGATTCATCCATAGAAAATTCATCGTAAACTATAGGGTCTTGGCTGTCTGGTCGTCGATTTTTCGGAGGGGCTAGAATAGAGGTCCTCATAGGAAGTTTTACCGCTTCGCCTAAGATAATCGCCTCCCCGGTCCTCAAGATGGGCAACATACTAGTTAGTCCGTCTAGATTGTCTGAGAGTGCAGAAGTTATGTGCGCGCGATCTGTCGAATTGGTCAATCTAAGGGCAAAAAAAGTACCGCATTGAGAAAGAATTGTAGGGTCTATTTCAGACGGGCGTTGGCTGACGATCATTGCGCCTATTCCGTATTTTCGTCCCTCTTTTACTATCCGCTGTACAATTTTAGAAGCCATGCCCTTGAAACTATCATTGAGATATATATGCGCTTCTTCCATGACAATTAATAAAGGGCGGTGCCTTCCTCCTTGGGATAGGTTTCTAGCCCAAAAAAGAGCCTCATACAGTATCCTTAGTACCGCCCCTATAGTCGTTTGCAATATGTCTGGGGGCACGCCAGATAAATCTAAGATAGAAATCGATTTTCCGCCAATCCAGCTCTCAAGTAATTTATCTAGATCTGTCGCCACTGCACCGTCTGCTTCCGGCATCCAATCGCCGGGACGAAATATAAAGTCATACCTAGGTATTCGAAGTTTTGTGCCGAGAAGCAAAACATTTTTCCCGATATTCAATGAGCCTGGTAGATAGTTGATTTTCTCCTCGTTGGCCTCAGTGACGATATTCTTAAATATTGGAGGTATGCCTGCAGAGGGATTACCTCTTAATTCATTGCCAGCGGGGTCAAGTTCAAAGGCAAGATTATCCATAGGCTTTCCTGGGCGGCCTTTGTAGTAGGTTGCAAATGTCTCGATGAAAAGGTCATACCACAGGTGGTGAATACTAAAAGGAATAGGTGAGTCAACGCTAACCGAATCAAGGGATGCGCCAGTCCTTGGATATTTGGCGATTGACTCGGCTTTTAATTTATGGACTCGTTCCATAACAACGTTTTTTTCTTTCTCGTTGCTGAACTCACCAAAGCTAACTTCGCAAAGCTCATCAAAGTTTAACGCCCAGAATGGAATTCTTAGCTCGCTTTCTGCGAGCTTAGACGACTTAAAGGAGTTAATTTTGAAGATGTCAGCCTTGTCTTTAAGGGCGGAACCATACTCCCCATGTAAGTCGAGCATAATAATTCGCGAAGAAGGGTATCTTTCAATGTCGGATAGTGCATTCATAATGCTAGCCACCGTTGTGGACTTACCAGATCCTGTCGTACCAACGATAGCGGAGTGACGAGTGACAAGCTTATTAATGTCAATCAGGGCCGGTATAGATTCCGCGTTTGAGATATGTCCTAATTTTACGAAATAGGGCCGATCTGGACGGCCATAAATTGTTTTTAGCTCCTTTTCGGATACTAGGTGAACCTCATCTCCAATGGTGGGGTACTGTGATAGACCTCTTTGAAATGAACCATTTCGTTGACCCTCACCGACAAGTTGGATTCTCATCCACCTATTACTTTGGTCATCGATGTTGGCTTTATTTTCTGGTACAGCGCTTGCACCTACTTGACTTACAATTCCAAATAAATCAGAAAAGCCTATAGGTATTCTCACGAAACTACCGATCTGTCCAACCCTATATCCTTGACCATCTATATAAATAAAACCTGTCAATGATTGTTTAGATAATGAAATGCTAACCGCTGTCCCGTTTACATCTTGGACATCGCCCAAATAGGTTTCCTTGCTAGCCATTAACTTCCCCCTGCTGTTGAGCCGATTATTCTTTTCAAAAAGCTCGTAAAGACAGCAAAGTCACCAAGTTTGATAATATTCTCTGTTTTTTCTGATGCGTCATCAACTTTGGAAGAAGTAATAAATGCTCTGATATCTACGTCAGCATCGTCATTTTCAGGAAATAGAGACCACCGCCCTGGGTTTGTACCAATAATGGCCTTGTTGAATGTCCAAATGTTTAGATTGTGCTGGTTTTTTGCTAATCGATATGCCTCAGGGTACTTTTCTTTCGCAACCCCGTCAGGAAGCTGATCTTCGAAATTCCCAAACATTAGCGCTAGCACCATCGCGGTAGGGTTCGCTTTCAAGGCATTTATTATTGTGTCATTTAAATGACCATCATTAAATGAGTAACCCGACATTATCAGTAATGACGATTTTTTACGAATGAATCTATTTAATTGATCTATGAGTGCAAGATAAGGCATCTTCCTGCTTTCTTCATATTTCAAGTGTGAAGGATAAATCAGATGGGATGCGTCCTCCTTTATTTCTGAAGATCGATAGACTTTCTTCTGGCCAGACATTTCCTCTTTGTACCAGTTAATTGATCCATGAATTTTCCAAAGTCTAGTCCAATGAACGGGTATTAGATTATCTTCTAGAGCTCGCAAGTCAAAAAAGGATCTGCGGGCCCCCACGAACCCATCGAAATACTCGACTTCTAGATCCTCAAGTGATTGCTCCATAAGCAAGTCATAATTAGTGGTAAATATTTCGACAGGAGTTTTTCTGTCTATAGAGCGTATCCATTTGCACAGTTGGTGATAAGGCGTATCTTGGTTTGGAAGCAACACATCAATTTTGTTAACAATAATCTTGCAGATTTTTTTCTCAAGATCTAAAAGACTTGACTCACTTAACCCTCTAACATCTCCGCCTTTGGATACAGCCAATAGACTTCTTAAGAAGCTTAGAGTGTCCTCTATATTTTCAGAGTTTCGCTCCGCCTTAACCAACTCAGCCAAAAGAATTTTATATTGATCATCTTGCATCAACTGACTGTTAATGAATTTTGTAAGGTTTGCTACATCGGGGATTAATGGCCATTCATCTGTTGGCATGCTTACAGAGAGAGGGCATCCCGCAGATAAAAAAAATCCGATTGATTCACTATCCTGCGACAAAGATTGACGAAGGTATTTTAAATGCCTAATAGGATCATGAAAGCCTTCCATGTAACCGTTCCCCTCTGAAATAGGTGTTTTGGCTGGTCACATTTCAGATGGGCGTAACATTGGCTTCCCGCCTGATGATTCCCTGCATAGGCTGAACCTAACAGGCAGCCAAAATTCATACAAGCGCTTTTATGGCTGAATGCCACCTACGGCAGCCTATAAACTCGGTCATGGATGCGCGAACGCTCAAACTGACTGGCGCCTGGGCGACTTAGGAGGTGTCTAAAACAGGGTCAAACACCTAAATATTGAAGAAATCATCTTCAAAGGCGTGACTATCATCGATAGTGAGAACCACGTGCCGCGTCACCAAAGCCTGCGTAGAGGCAAGCAAAGCGGTCAACGTAGGTAAACGGCGTCTGGGATGAAGTACATGCAGGCCTCAAAACTATCGAGCAATCAATTACCTCAATGCTCGGTTTGTCACCAATCTCCAACCTCAAACTGGTTAGTAGTTCAGGTGGCAAGTCGAAGCTCACAGACTGCTTCTGGCCGAAAACGGTCTGCCTGGTACGGCGGCTTCCGGACAATAGCAGACCTTAGGCAAGGCCCGCCGCTGGTCAAAAACTTAGTCACCTAAAATTTACAAAAATTTAGCTTCAGATACTAGAATACGTACGCTAAAAGGCCCGTTTAAGTTAACCAATCCTCGAATAACGTCTAACTTCAATTTCGCCGTAACCACTCCCTCAGCCCCTGATGCAACCTCGTACTCGGAAAAGCACAAATACAAATAATTCCCATCAAAATAATAGCACTGATCGTCTTTAACCGAGTCAAATGAACTATCAAAGCTTTGTGTAGAGAACCAAGACTCCGCAATCCTATTTATTTTTCCTTATAGCCTGCACGAAATAGGTCTTTAAATTCAACAGGCTCTCCATTTTTGAGATTTAAATTTATACTTCGAACTTGGTTGGCCGCGCCAGCTGCGCCGTGACCATAGTAGGTGCCTTCAACGAGTACACTTAACAAATCCCCCTCTAGTGATGAATTAACTAACTCCATTGTTAGATCTTCTGTGCCGTCGTAATTTTCGTTCACTCCGACCCTGTCCTTTATATACTCATTTATTTTCTTCTGAAGAGTTTTATTGTCGAGGCCCGCCACCTCAATGTAATCTAGCTTAATATGTGCATCATCTACATTAGTTCCAGGCGTTTTGTCTGCTATCCATCTTTCTAGCCTCAAGTCTTGGCTGCTGAACCCCAACAGGCTTCACAGAGTTATTTGCAATGGCCTTCGACTCATAGATTTGCAACACTCGCAGGCCTACCCAAGCCATAAGTCCAAGAATTGCTATTGACCAAGTCAACCATAGTAGTGACCTGACGACTTGAAAAGAATGCTCCTTGGTCAGTTTAGAAATAAACGCTGACTTTAGAGTTTCTCTGAATATCAACATAAGAATACCTACGCAGACTCCACCAAGACCTGTCGTAGCAAGTAATTTTTCAAGAATCGGTGAGTCCATATGAAATTCCTGGTAGAGGGGTTCCAATCAATTATTAAGTTTTGAAACTAGCTGCAGCCAATCCGATCACAACTTTCCTTCGTCTACGTGCATTGTGGATTTTGCCCGGGAGGTTGATATTGGTTGCTCGCGTTGGCGTTGGCGAAAGAAGCGAACTATTTGAGCGCATCGTTAGGGGCGCTTTTTAGTGGCAATGATGCTTAGAGCCGCTCGAGCTTACTTAGTTTCTGAACTAGCAACCTAGCCCCACTATCATCCACGAATTGCTCATACAAGACGGTGCTGTCTCGGAAGTGGTTGTCTATGCGATTCAGGACACCCCTTAGTGCTGCGAGCATATCCTCGACTGCAGCTCTGCTGATGCCGCTGAGAGGATTGGAGTTTCGGTTACTAAAGTAGTTGTGATCTTGATGAGCTATACGTTTGTTGCGATGCTCACGTGCAAACTCTGATGCCGTTACTGCCCTAGTGCAGAGATCCTGAACCTCCGCCCTCAGCGCGAAATCAGTGATGAGTGGTGAAAGCGATAGCACAGTTAGGTTCTTGTTTTTTCCTGTACTAGGTGGGTCCGTCATACGTGACACGCCAAGAAGTACGCTATCCCAAAGCTCATCTTGCACGATTTTAAAGAATAAGCCAGCCGTTCTATTGAGCAGTTGAACTGTGTCAGCTGAATCTCCAAAAAGCTTCCGATACTGCTGCCAGAGAACATGAAGCTCTACGAGCTCTCTATAAAGTTCGTAGAAATTAGCACCGAGCTCTTGTCCCATCGTGGAAATATAATCGGCACGTATTTCATCCATGGATCGCGTTACCATTGAGTGCCCTCTAACTACCATTTGGCGACATCATTCCCGCGCTTAAGCGCGGCAGGGATGCTCTATAACGTTCCCTGTCGTCCTCCTAGCCGTTTTCTAGCCTGGTGGGAATCACAGCGCGATATAGCCCAGGGAGAAACACGACACGGATGACGCCAAGCTTAGCTGCGCTAAGGTCTCAGTGCTGGAGGTTGACGCTACCTATTTGCTACTAGTCTGTCCAGCTGCTGCTTCTGGCCGGTAGCCGCCCTAATGAGCGAAAGCCCGCAGGTCGATGCCCGCCGCCTTAATCATCTCAAATCGCTCTTCCAGAGCATTCATTGATGTAACACGTACATCGGCAAACCAGTCACAGCAGTGTTACATCAGATAAATTTTTTAAAATTATATGCTTACGAATGAACGTACCACGCGTAACACCCGTAACACCCGTAACACCCGTAACACGATTTTATTAGGGCATCCCCGCAGCCCCATTACTATTGCTCCTCCAGCGAAGCGAGAACGATCATAGTCTTAGTTTTGGATCGATGGTGGGGACACTGGCTCATTCTTGAAGGTACGGGGCATAGAACCCGCGCGTTCGTGTTAGCGGCTGGATTTTTTAAGTTGGTTGACACCCATCACCATGGTTGACGCAATGGAGGTGTTCACTATCCGCAAAAAATACAGCAACCTTTACCGAAGCTGTAACGATGGCCCTTTTTCTTCAAGATCCTTTCAATTTCAACGATTGAAATTACAGTAACTTCCGGCACCTCCCACTAACTCGATACCACGGGTTTCATGCCCCGTATCTCAAAGAATGCTCCAGGGTCCCCAGCGATATATCGGCCCTACCCTCCCAACAGATTCGGCGTTATTTTCTCCGGCTACCCATCGGAGAAGGAATCACCATGTTCTTGCGCAGAGACAAACCGCTGAAGGTCGAGCTAGTTACGCCGATTCACCTGACCGCAACCTCAGCTTCCACTTACCTTGGTCCGTTAGATAAACCTGCCGCCGAGGAGGCAATAACCAATACCGACCTGGCGTTCAAGCTGGTCACCTTTGGAGCTTTAACATCGCAAGCCGCGTTGGTGATCATCGGATACTCACTCCTAATCGGTAAGCTCCAACAGTTCGGCATCGACCCAAGCGAGCTATCCCTGAGTACCCCCACGCTGCTTCTGTATGGGTACACGAGCCTGTTCTCTGGTGCATTGGGCGTAGCGGATCGATTGCCCATCATTGGCCCCACGCTTGTGGCAGTTCCATTTGTGGTCATTGCAGCGCTCTTCGTTGCGGCGATAACGAGGAAGCTTAAGGCGAGTGTGGTGGCTGGGCTTGCTTCGTGGATGGGAATCGCCATGTTTGTCGTCTTCTTCGCTCCTGGTGTCGGTGTTCAGTACGGCAGCGGGACAGGGCTTGTAGACTTCAAAAAATATACACAGCTAGAAACCGCTGGCGAAATTGATGCAGTGGACACCGTGGTAACCGACAAAGGCGAACGCTTGGTAGGCCATTTGATCCTGGCAGATAGCAAAAGCACGTTTCTACTTGTGGGCAGAACTCTATTTAAGCTTGACGGCACGACAGGCCGCGTAATCCGTGAGACGGAACTGAAACAACGTCCTTCCGAGATGGAAAAGCTCCCACCAAAGGCGTAAATCCAAGCGCAGCAGAGAGGGCCATGTATGCCCACGTGTATGCCTAACCGACACACGATCTCAGATACCCAGTAAATACGGGCCTATTACCGCTCAGTTCAAACGACGCCGGGGCACCAGATATAGATGAAGAAGCCTCAGGTCGAAAGGTCTGGGGCTTTTTTGTGGGTGCTATCCCAGTACTCAAAGAAAGGTCGCAACTCCTGGGTGATTAGAGCCGTACGCAGGCCCCCTTGAGACCCGGTCGTCGCAAGCGCATTGCTTGTTCCGCTAGAACCCGCCCGTTAAACGCATAATTTGTTGCAGGTTAGCGCTTGACGTGCGCCACCTTATTATCGTTTGGTGCGATGCTAATTTATTGAAAATTCAGGTAGTTATATGCTGATTATTTTCTCGCTAATAAGCGCTGTGATTTTGGCGCTCGCAGCAAAAGGCGCTGCCTCGTTGATAAATGAAAAGTATGATCGCAACATTCAAGGCAAGCATTTGCACATGGTTGTTCTGCCATTAATAATCGCTTTCGTTATTTCTTAGCCCCAAAACTTACAATTTGTTTTGGTGGTTATTAATTTCTGCTGACTGAAATACGAAAATCAAGAGTTCCTCACAGAGTCGCATTTCAGAACGCCTCGCTCACCGCCAGGCGATTCACCGCCCTCGCACCCCCTCCAACAACCCCGGCAAATCCTCCTGCGGAAACCGCTCATGCAACGCCAGCAGCTTCTCATCCGCCGCCCTGCTTTCCCCCGCCTCACGTAGCGCGACAATCTCCCGCACCCCCTCCTCCAACGTAGGCCCCGCCACCGGCGCGCGCTTGCTGAGCTGTCGGACGGCAGATTGACCCACCATTGCACTCTCATCCCCGGGCGCCATCGCAATCCGAGCCATCGGTGCCTGCACAGAGAACGTAGCGGTAGATATCTCGTTATGCGCCACCGGCTCACGCATCACCACACCCACCATCAACGCCAGCCCGGCCACCGTGGCGAATGCCATTTGCCAGCGCGGTTGTTTGCAGACGTTGCGCCAGCGTTGCCACACGCTCATCTGCGGCGCTGGGGCCTCACGTCGGGCGGTGTTGAGGAGAAAGGCGTCGAGGGCTGCAGGCGGTTCGCCTGGGCTGTGTTGGCGATAGTGCTGCAGCATGTCATCGGGATCCGGTGTAGCGCGTTTGTCGGTCATGCGGTGATCTCCTCGGCCAGCAGGCGGCGCAGTTTCTGCTGGGCGTAGCGCAGGCGGCTTTTGACGGTTTCCAGCGGGGCGTTGGTGAGGGCGGCGATTTGCGGTATGTCGAGGTCGCCGTGCAGGCGCAGCAGGAAGACTTCGCGCTGGTCGTCGGGCAGGCCTTGCAGGGCGGCGTCGAGGCGGGCCTGATCGCGGCTCAGGCTCAGTTGCTGTTCGGGGCCGGCGTCGTGGTCGGGCTGGGCGTGCAGTTGTTCGTCGTAGCTGTCGTGCAGTGGGCTGTGGATGCCGTGCTTGCGCCAGTGGTCGATCAGGCGGTTGCGGGCAATCTGGAACAGCCAGGTTCGAAAACTCGCGCGGCCCTGTGGCTGGGTGGTGCTGCGGATCAGGCTCAGCCAGGTTTCCTGATAGATCTCTTCGGCCAGTTCGGCCTTGTTGCACAGGGCCACGAGAAATCGGTAGAGGCCCTGGCGGTGACGTGCGTAGATCGCTTCGAACGCGGCGGCGTCACCGGTTCGGTAGCGGGCCAGCAGCGATTCGTCGCTGGGTGAGGCAGCCGGGGTGGGCATGTGCGTGGCGGGCTCCTGTTGTCGCGGCGTGTCAGTCAGGCAATTCAGTGAATGGCATACCGCTATCGGGCGCAAGCCCCCTCCCACACTGGATTGTGGAGGGCCGGGGGATTGGCTTAACCGAGCGTGTGAATGGTTCGCTCACTTGGGTCAGACGCAGCAGTTCATAAAGTAGGTTTATTCGCTGGTCAATCTGGATAAATCCCGAGCTGGGTGGCAAGGCCAGCAGCACCGGGGTCGAGAGTCGAAATTAAACACTGCATAAACATGCTACGCCCATGCCCAACCGTCCAAAGAAGTCTTGTTTGGACACATATCCACCTTTGGAAACTCTTTTCCGGACTGGCAGTTTTACCCCCCTGCACAGGGAATCTGCGGCGTCGTTCAAGTAAGGAAAGGTGACAGCACCCAACGGAAAATACCATCGTGAGAATAGATTTCAGCGCGCCCTTTTATGCCTATCAACCGTACGTTCAACCCGCTCTGCGATCGTTCAAACGGTTGCCTGGAACACTCTTCCGGCCATTTCTCCAGCCGTTTATTCCGCACCGCTATGTGCGCAGGACGCCCCTCCCTTATGTGCAGCCAAATCACCGCCCGCACCCTCCAACCAGCCGTACTCGCAACACCAACTACGACCAGACCCTGCGCCGGGACGATCCGCACGCGGCCAGAATCCACAAGCGCTCGCTTGACAAGCAGCAAGCCGTGGAGCAACTCACCCGGGACACGGACAAGTGGCATGACTGGGATCGGAACGGCAAGACTGAAATTGCCTATACCTTCAACACCGATGAGCGACGCTTCAACGAGGCTCAAAAGCGGGATGCCAGGCGCTCCATACAGTCCTGGAGTGATGTCGCCAACCTGGCGTTCACCGAGAGTGATCACCAGAGAGAAGGTCGGTTGAGCTTCGGCATTTCCAGAGACGTCGGCACTGCAGTGGGCCTTTTCCCCGGCGGTTTTTTGTACAGCGGCAATACGCTTTACAACCCAAGCCGGGTGACACGCCACGATCTGACCCACGAAATTGGTCACACCTTGGGGCTGACTCATCCGGGCCATTACGACGGGCGGCACGGGGCAACGGCGCCTGAACATGTACAGGACTCCAGAGCTCACAGCGTGATGAGTTACTTCGACGCCGAACACTGCGGCAAACAGCTCGCAGAACGGCCGAAAGCGCCGATGATGGACGACATTAGCGCCGTGCAAAAAAGGTACGGGGCCAATCATCACATTCGCCGGGAAGACAACACCTACGGCTTCAACTCCAATAGCGGCAGGGATTACTACTCCCTCCGAAATTACCGGGACAACGCCGCGTTCTGCATCTGGGACGGCGCGGGAAACGACACGCTGGATGTCTCGGGTTACGGCAACGACCAGGTCATCAACCTCAGGGCGGGTTCGTTCTCCGATGTGGGGGGCTTGCGAGGCAATGTTTCTATCGCGCGCGACTGCGCCATTGAAAATGCCATCGGCGGATCCGGCCATGACGCCTTGATCGGTAACGACGCCGCTAACCGGCTCACGGGCGGTGGCGGTGCGGACCGGCTGCGCGGCGGCAAAGGCGCCGACACCTTCGTCTATAAACGCGCCAGCGATTCTACCCCTGAAGGCCCGGATGAAATCATGGACTTCACCACCGGCGTCGACAAAATGGACCTGCGCAGCCTGGAGAACGAGGCCAATACACACCTCAAACTCGTCACTGCCTTCACCGGGCGCGCCGGCGAAACCATCGTCAGTTTCGACCCGGCTATCAATCGCTATTTCGTCGCCATCGACCTGACCGGCACAGGCAAGCCAGGGTTCAGGGTGAACAGCACGCAATTGATCAAGCCCAAGGACATCCTGGTGAAATGAAGCGCAAAAGCCTGCGCTGACCCGGCGGCCAGGCAGGGCTTTTAAAACACGTCAGTCGGTGCCGTATTTCGGGTTACGCGGGCCGTACAGAATGCCGGTGCGTTGCCCTGCCGACAGCAGGCGAGCACTGGTGATCCCGGCAATCGGGTGCGCCGCATCGGTGGAGCTGTTGATCACCTGCTTGACCGCCGCCGTGATCAGCATGCCCACCAGGCCGCCGCCGTTGTTGTTGCCTTCCTCGCTGGACGCACGCGCCGCACCGGTCCACAGGGTGGTGCCGGTACGCAGGTCGACCAGTTTGGCCGAGGCCGTCACGGAGGTGTCGCTGGAGATCAGCATGTACTTGGTGCCGTACTCGCTGACCGTGATGTACAGCGCTGCGTCGGCACCAAAGATGTCATGCAGTTTGGTGGGCGGCACGGCCTGGATATCGTTGGCGGTGGTCAGGCCGTTCTGGCGGAAGGTTTCGTCCACCAGCGCGATCGGCAACACGTAGTAGCCAGCTTCGGCCAACGGGTAGGTCACCTGCGACACCAGGCTGTAGGAAGCCTGCACTTCCGGCGACTCATTGATCGGCGGCAGCACCAGGATCGACTTGGGCCGCGCCTGTTTGTAGGCCGTGTAATCAATGGTTTTGGGCGCCGCGCAACCGCCGAGCAAAGCCAGGGCCAGCAAGGCGCCGGTGAGTTTCAAGAGGTTCATTTGAGGGCGACTCCGGCCTTGGCGTTTTTCAGCAGAAAGTCCATGTAAGCGGCGGACTCAGGGAACAAGGCCTTCTCGGTGCGAAATTCCTGCACCATCTGGTCATCCTTGCCCATGCTCAGGTACAGCATGCCCAGGTGGGCGTGGTAGCCCGGCGGCGCCTTGCGGCCACTGGCGTTGATCTTCTGCAGATCGCGCTCCAGTGCCTCGACTTGCGCCTCCTTGGGCTCGCCCTTGAAGTACTCGTAAACCTGCGGCTGGTAGCTTTCCCATTGATACAGGGGCTGGGGCGCCGTCTGGCACCCGGCGACCGCTGCGATTGCTGTCAGCATCATCGCCAACTTCACTGCCTTGCTCATCCGTGTACTGCTCCTTGTGGTGTGGCTGATCAGTTGCGCGGGTTCCAGGCGCCGGCGTTGATGCCGTCGACCAGGCGGTTGATCGCTTCGCGCATGGCCAGGTCCAGCACCTTGCCATTGAGGGTGGAGTCGTAGCTGGCGGTGCCGCCGAAGCCGATCACTTCACGGTTGGACAGCGCGTACTCACCGGCGCCCTGAGTGGAATACACCACTTCGGACGTGCTGATGTTGACGATATTCAGGGCGACTTTGGCGTAGGCCACCTGGGTTTTACCACGGCCGAGAATGCCGAACAGTTGGCGGTCGCCGGTCTCTTTGCGACCGAACTCGGTTACATCGCCGGTCACTACGTAGTCAGCGCCCTTGAGCTTCTGCACGGTGCCTTTGATCGCGGCTTCCTGGGAAATTTCGCCCATGTTGTCGCGGTCCAGCACGTTGAAGCGGTTGGTCTGTTGCAGGTGGGTGATGAGGATGGTCTTGGCCTGGCCACCGAGGCGGTCGACGCCATCGGAGAAGATGCCGCGCATGTAGCTGGAGCGGTTATCGAACTTGCCCACGGCAATCGGCACGCGCACGCCGGAATAGGCGATCTTGGCGCTGGCGACCTGCTCCACCGGCATCGCGCGGTTGCTCTCGGTGGCGCAACCGGCCACGGTCAACAGCGCTGCGGCGGTGAGGCCAGACAGCAGGATTTTGGAGAGTGTCTTCACGTGTTGCTCCTGAAATGGAAAATCGGCAGAGCTGAAGCCTGCGGCGATTCCGGGAGGAGTAACACGTGCGTCTGCATTCATCCCTGAATCTGTAGTGCCGCAACGGCTGGCGCATTTTACGGAGTTAAGGGGGGTTCTCAAGTTGTTTCGCGCGGATATGTGAACCCTGCACAACTTGCAGAACATGAAAACCCACAGGCTTACTTGAGCTCCTTCACCAGATACTGGGCGGAGATCTGCGTGATCCCGGTCAGCGCCCGGCGCAAGGCCTCGGGGTCGGTGCGGTAGGTCAGCGGCGTGTAGCCATAGACATTCTGGCCATTGAACGGCGTGATGGTCTCAAACGTGCGCCAGATCATCTGGTCGCCACGGTCCATCTGCGCAATCACCGAAATGGTCGGGTAGATCACGCTGCTGAACCCCTGGGTCAGGCGAAACCCCCACTCGGTCACCGTCAACTGAATCTGCGCATCGGCGGGCTCATCGTCACCCACCACCTTGAGCGTTGACGTCTTGCCCAGCGCATCGACAAAGCCCTGCTTGAGCAACACACCCACGTCGATGTTTTCGGCGTCCATCACCGTCAATATCGCCGCCGGCGTCGACATTTCAGCCAACTGCCCAAGCTTCATGCCAGCGGCAAACCCGGCACCGCTCAACGCGGCCGTCCCCACCCTGGACGCCCCGCTCGCCATGCCCACACCGGCACCCAGCCCGGCCCCCAGCGCCGCGCCCCAGGCCTGTTCACGACCGAAGTACACCATGTTCTTGCCCCACTTCACGGGCAGCACTTTCACGGTTTTAACCTGCGCGCGGTTTTCCGGTGTGAGCGGATGGCTGACGCAGCCGCCGAGGATGAGGGTGGTCAGGAGAATGAGGAGAAGGTTTTTCACGGCAGTCCCTGGGTGTTTTGGGTGTTTATGGTTGGATGCGTTTCATGCATCCAGAGTATGTCGGCAACTGTTTGGAAGACTGTAGGGTTGAAAGCTCTCGCCAATAGAGCAGCGTTTTGATGCCTTGCAAAAGCAACCCGCTAAAAAATAGAATTTCTACAGATCAGCGACGCCAAATGGCAACTGCCACGCTTGCCGATGTTGGCTTTTTCGATGTGTTCGCGCACCAGTTGCGTCAGGCGGTTGGGGCTGAATCCTTGGCCCTGCTGGGTCAGGAACAAAACGCCATTGCTACCCGAAGTGCCGTAAGGGACTTCTTGCCCATTTTTATAACTGACTTGTGGGCGAGCTCCGGCACCAAGATTAGCGCCGACATCAATCTCAGATTTTTGGGGCGTGGGACGAACAGGTGTCCCAGTAGAGGCAAGGTCATCTACCTTTCCGGCAGCGCCACCATTTGCTTTTGCACCAATTCACCTTTTCTCTTTGAGGTGATTTCGCCACGGCATAAGCAAACCGTCCAGCAGGACTCGATCAATAACACCGTCCTCAATAGCGCCAACGAAATTAGTATCTAACTGAAACTCAAAGGAAAGACTTTTTTTTTCAGATAGCTTTTTTACGGCACCTACCAGCGCCTCTACGTCATCTAGGTTTTTTGAGTCCATCTCAACAGGAAGCATGTTTGGCGGCAAAGTCGAATAAATCTCCAAAATCCCACCTACTACTTCCGCGCCACTTTCGTCTATCTCGTCAATAAAACTTAGCGGAGTAACGCTCCATATTCTTGACGCAGCAACCTCATTCACAAACTGCTGCACATTAGATCTAATAGACGGGTCCAAATCCTGAGCCACGTAAAAAATTAACTTTTGCTTCGCAAGCTCTAGCGGCATGGAATGCATTACTCAACTCCTTTTTTCGGCGGGTATGCCGGGAGAGCTGACCCTGGACCGCCCGGATTATATATAAATCCTCTTGGCATATGCGCGTCCAGATGCCGTGTATCAGGCAGTGGCACAGTAGGAGATATCTTCACCTAGGTCACCAACCTGCTGATTGGTTAGCTTCGAAAGATCTTTACCTCGGGTGGCTGAAAACAGATCAAGTGTCGTACCCGACGTAACGGCTCCACCTGTCTGACCTAGCCCTTTTGCACCAACTAACTTCTAGCTCTTTACTGCTTCAACCCCAGCAGGTGCTTAAATGGCCCTTCATCCAAATCAAGCCCCATATCTAGAATCAGCAGAACAGCCTCTCTATATTCTTCGTCCGTTATAGAAATATCATATTCGCAAATATGATCGCACAATATCTCAAAGGCTAGGTTCTCTTCGCTATACGCGACGTAATCCAAGGCGCCTTGGAGAAGATCGGAATTTAATCGACCTTCAAATTTTTTCCCAAACCTAATGATACGATCCGCAAACATAAATCCTACTTGATTGATTTGTAAGGTGGAATTGGAGCATCATCAGGAAATGCAGTAACAACCTTTCCTGTAGCCAGCTGATATACAACTCGCATTCGTACGCCATCACGAGTTTCATAAGCGACCCATTTAGCAGCATCTCCTTTAGCTGTATAAGCACCACTGGTTCCAGTTTGCGCGTACCACTTAGTACTCGGAGATGTTGTGATATCGCCGACCGCGTCAACAATCTTATCTCCTGACCAACTTTCAGGAAAAACTGTCTTCCCTTCCTGTCCCGGCCACATATGTCCACCACTGCCTGGCTTATCACCGTACAAAATATGTTGCTTTGCTTCAGGAGAAAGAATGTCAACGTAGTCCTTTCCAAGTCCTTTTGCACCGAGTAGTGAATATTAATCAATCGACTCGATCTGGAAAACCAAAGTAGAAAAGTCGACTACCTCAGTACCGCCACTACACTCCAATTTTGTTATGCAACCCTCCTCACTTATTACAATTCCTGCGTTCCCAACCCAAGCCTGCACGATATCGTTCACACGCCATATATTCCAGACCTTTAGTTCGCAAGCTTTTTTGGACACCACCGTAAAAAAAACTGACTCCGGGCTAGTATCAGACCATAAAATTATTTCAGAGTGACGCTGGTTATTTACTTCTAGCTCGCCCTTTACCACTTTTAAACGCAGTCCAGACACCAGCTGTTTAGATGATTTCAACCTTCGAGCCAAGAATCTGCTTCGGCCTGCCCTAATCTTTTTTTGAAAAATCGGGTGCGCAAGCCCCTCAGCAACTTCAATAGGAGCCCCTCGATTCCGCTGAAAAATTGAAGACAGTGTTTCCGTCATTTATCAATATCCTGGCTTTCGGTAAGGATCGACAGCGGCGTGATCTTGCGGCCAACGAGGAACAAAGTCTTTCCCTCCATCCCGAGCAGGAATGGGTTCGTGACTCAACTCCACCTTTATCCGCATTATATCGCTGCGGTGCGAGCCCCTTACTCATTCGATCAAGGTTCTCTGATCCATATGTACTCGCAGCATCGGGAGCAGATGCCTCGTTTTTCCAAAACCTAGCCCGGACAGCAGACCAAGAAGGGTCGTTACCTTTAGCCGTTTGATTATAAACATCATCACCAACCTTCCATCCATTCTTCACGGGCGGACTGTCGATCTGGGCAGGTGCTTTTGCACCAAATCAATCTACGAGATTAAATCTCCGGATTATTTTTTTAGACAAAGCACTTGCACTTTTCTCCATGGAAATAAAACATCCCTCAAAGGATCCACTAGTCAAAATTAATGTATTGCCTTCATAACAAGCTGAAACCAATACTGAATACGGGCCAAATCTACGGGCTTCTTCTTTGATCCTCAGAGTTCTCAAGACGACACTCACAAACTCTTCGAACCTTTCCTCCTCATAATCATCGAAAAATATGAAATGATTAGTTTCAGAACTTGACTCGGAGAATCGAAACATAAGATTACATTCCCAAACCATCATTAACAGACGTTCGAGAAGACTGTGACTTTTCTATGATCTTCGACCACAATTCATCTCCTGATAGACCTTGCCCAGAATATTTATTCACAATTTCACTCCAAGTTCTATTTGGGTCAGTCTTATTCAAGGAGTCAGCCAATGTCCTGTTAGACATTAACTCTCGTGCCGTTGACCTCAAATCATTTCTCATATCAAAAGCCTGCTTCGCCTGTTCTTCCAAGGAGGCGCTACTGTTAATTCGAGCTGGGATTTCTGCTTCTTTAGACAAATACCAAGCTCTAGCCTCTCTATCAGTTAAGTTTTTTGGCTGTGCTAGATCATCCCACCATTTAGCGTAAGACGCAGAGTCGTCTATCGCTTTTACACCAATCCCGCCGCTAAAATCCCCAGCGTTCTCTACCACAACCCCATTAAACGTAGTCGTAGTCGTTCCCGACGCATAACCATCAGAAAGCCTTCCGCTAAACTCCCCCTCAGCGCTGAACCACGGAGGCGTACCCGCCGAGCCCTTCGCCGCCACCTCCAACTCAGCCTTGGCAACCCTGGCCGTAACCTTCTCCGCCAGCAAGGCACCACCCTTCACCAGCCCGGCGCCATCAGCGAGAACGCTCGCCATATCAATCAAAAGCTTGCCGGTTTCAACCCCAGCCAGGTATGAACCACTGGCCCCGGCTTCTTCGTAGTGCATCTGCAATTTATCAAGGCGGTCGATGTACGATTGCTTGACCGAATCCCAAACACCACCGCTCTCGACGACGGATTTCAGAGCCGAGATGGTCTCTGTAAAGTTACCGGCCGTGTGCACAATGCTGTCGATGGATTCATTCAACCCAATAGCCGCACCTGAGAGTGCACCTGCTGTAAAGACGGCATCCTGCGAAATATCGATTGCCAGCCACTTGGTAGCGGTACCTGTGCGGCATCCCACACCCGGGCAAGCCGCCATTTCCGCATCACGCTGAGCTTTCTGCTCCTCGCTCAGATAGTTGTTCTGAACCGCATTTGTCCCCGCCTGCGCCCCCGTAACCGCCCCGCCCAGATCGCCTCCCGCAATCCCACCGGCCAACCCCGCAGCCAAACCGGACAACGCCGACACGGTCTCCTTCTGCTCCTGCGTCAGATCCGCCGTTGCCACGCCCGGATACATCTGGTGCGCAATGTACTCACCCGTCGCTGCGCCAGCCCCGCCTGCCAGTGCCGAGTTGCCTTGCGCCTGCGCGACCACTGCACCCAGTACGGCATGCGCCATGGTGTTGAGGGCCGCGTTGTCGCCGGTGGTTTTTTTGATGACTTGGGCCAGGTACGGCGCCGACGCGCCGGCGATGGCGGAGCCGATGTCACCGCCGACCAAGCCTTGCAAGGCTGCTGTTACGGCTTGGGCGACGCGGGGGTAATCGCCGCCGACGCCGTAGTCGGCCATGATTTTTTTGTACGCGGCGCTGGCGTGGATCTGGTCGCTCGTTGGGTTATCAATGTTTTGCCTGGCCAGTTCTTCGCGTGCCGCCTTGTTGGCGTTGAGTTCGCCCTGGGTGTGGACGATATCGACCGTTTGCGTGCCAATGTCCGCGATAAGCTGCACCTGCCGCAGGCGTTTCTGCTCTTTCTCCTTATCGAAAATCGGGCTGATGCTGCCGTTGGCGTGTTCGACGTCGTGGCTGAGCGTGGCGACGTCCTGCTGTTGTTTGGCAGGGTCGCGGATGTCGAGGGTGCCGTTGGAGATGGCCGAAGAGGTGGTGCCGCTGTCGCTGTCGCCGTGGTTGAAGGCGATCAGGGTGCCGGTGGGCATGTTGCTGATGAAGGCGCCGGAGCCATCACTGCCCGTGCTGACGCTGGCGCTTTGCAATTTGCTGCTGTACTCGGCCTTGTTCTTCAACACGCTCCAGCCGAGGGTACTGGTGCTCAGACGGTTTTTGTCCGGCGTGGCGGTGCTGGCGATCACGCTGCCGTCGAGTTGGGTGTGGTTGCCCACGTCGACCTGGTAACCGCCCTTGCCGGCGAACAGGCCGGTTTGTTCCTGCACGCTTTGGTATTTGGAGTCGAGCTTGCTTTTGCTGACGCTGAGGTTGGCGCTGCCGCCTGAGCCGATGATGGCGTAGCTGACGCCGGCGCTCGCATCGGTCTGCCTGGACTTGTAGTTGTCGCTGTCTTGCAGACTTTGCAGCGTGAGGTCGCGGCCGACGGTGGCGGCGATTTTGTCAGCGCTGACCTGCGCGCCTTTGAGGGTCGTGTCGCGCCCGCTGGTCAGGTTGATCTGGTTGCCGGCGTCCAGCGTGGTCTCGGTCCAGGTGGTGCCGTTGCCTTTTTCGTTGCCTGTGCCTTTGTTGGCATTGGCGAAGATACTCAACCCGCCGCCGTCAGAGCCTACGCCCAGGCTGATGCCCACCGCCCCGCCGCTGCTCTTGTTGTTGCCCTCGAGTTTCTGGTTGTTGGCTGCCGCCTCCAGGCGAATGTCGCGCTCGGCGGCCAGTTGCATCTGGTTGCCGGCCTGCAGCTTGCTGCCTTGCACACGGATATCACCCGCATCCCCGGGCGTGCCGTTGCCGTCGGCCACGATGGTGAGGTTGTTGCCGGCGGTGAGGCTGCTGCCCTGGCTGAGGGTTTGTTCCTGAGTCTGTTTGGACTCGGACTTTTGTGAGCCCAGGGAGAGGCTGATGCCCACGAACTGCGCGACGTTTCCGCCGTTGATGCCCCCGTCCTTCTGCGCCGCCTGCCACGCCTGCACACCGGTCAAGCCGGCCTTCACGCCTTGCAGCGCCGACAGGCGGGTGTCGTCCTCGTTCCTGGCCTGTTTGGCGGTCTGGTAAGCGCTGTCCACCGCGCTGCCCACGGTGCCGGACAACGCCAGGGTCAAGCCGCTGGATTTGCTCTTGGCGGTCTGCTCACTGCGGTTGTTGTTCTCGGATGCCAGGATGCTGACATTCTGCCCGGCCAGGCTGATGTCCTTGCCCGCCACCACGTCGGAGCCACGCACGGTCAGGTCCTTGCCGGCCTGGATGTTCACGCTGCCCAGCACGCTGCCAACATTGCTGGCGCGGGTGGTTTCGGTGCTGCTGGTGGTGGTGTTTTTGTTGCTGCTGGAACCTAGCGTGACGCCGATACCGCCGGTGCTCAGCAAGCCCGATTTTTTGACCGAGGACGAATGGCTCTGCTCGAAGCTTTCGGTCGCGCCGTCGATCAATACGTTGCGCCCGGCCTGCACGCGTGTGGCGTGGGTGGACACCACATCGCTGGCCGTGGTGCCGATGTCTCGACCGGCACGCACCACCACCGTGTCGCCGCTGATGGAAGAGCCTTGCTGGGCGATCTGGTTGCTGCTGTCGATGCGTGTCTTCTGGCTGCTGGAGAGCAACCCGCTACTGGTCTTGGTTTTGCGGTAATAGCTGTAGTCGCTGTTCTGCGCGGCGTTCAGCGCCAGGTCATTGCCGGCGTACAGGTAGGCTTGCTGGCCGGCACTCGCGCGGCTGGCCGTGGCGGTCAGGTCGTTGCCAGCGCTCAGGGACAGGTCGCCACCGGCCACCAGCGAGGTGCCCACCTGTTGAACGTGGTCCTCTTTGCTGGTGACCTTCTTCGAATTGGAGGCCGAATGCTGCTCATTGGTGACCGCGCCCAGATTCACATTGCCGGTCGCCGCCATCGCCAAATCACGCGTGGCATTGAGCTGACTGCCCACCGCGCTGATATCGCGCCCCGCCACCACATGCAGATCCCGGCCCGCCTCGACCACCGAGCCCTGCTGGGCCAGGGTGCTGAAGCTCGAGCGGCTACCGATGTTGCCGCTGTTCAGGGTGTGCGAAGCGCTGACGTTGACGTCGCCCTTGGCCTGGACGATGGTGTCGGCGCCGCTCTTGAGTGCGCCGCCGACGTTGTTGATGTTGCCGCCCGCTTGCAGGGTGAGCGCGTTGGCCGCCTCGATGCGCGCGGCGTTGTCGACGAAGTCGCTGCGTTCGGTGCGGTAGCCGCTGGCGCTTTGGTGAGTGGTGACGGTGCGCTGGTTGAGCAGGTCGGCGCCGGCGGCGAGGTTGACGTCGCGGCCGGCAAGAATGCCGCCGGCACGGTTGCTGAGGGTGTTGCCGCTGAGCAGGTCGAGGCGCCCTCCGGCTTGCATCAGGCCACTGTTGGTGAGGTTGCCGCCGGCGTTGGCGAACAGGCTGCTGGTGGCGCGCAGGGTGCCGACGTTGTTGAGGTCGGCGCCGGCCATCAGGCTCAGATCGTTGCCGGAGATCAGTGCGCCGTTGGGCGCCAGGCGGTTGCTGGCCTGGGCGAGGTACAGCACGGGCACCAGCACTTGTTGGCCGGCAACGGTGGCGTTTTCCAGCCAGACAATATCGTGGGTCAGCGCCGCGACCTGCTCGGCGGCGAGGCTCACGCCCACGGCCAGGTTGAGCGCGGTTTTGCTGGCGACGGCGTTGTCCATCAGGCGCTGGTACAGGGCGGCGTCGCTGGTCAGGCCATCGATGAACCGCTGGCCGGTGCGGGCAAGCACGGCTTGCTGGATCAAGCGTTGTTCGTAGAAACCGTCACCCAAGCGCTTTTGCACCAGATCCGGGTTGAAGCCCAGCTTGGCCAACAAGTAATCCGAACCCAGGAACTGACGCATATCGGTCAGCGCCGGGTTGGTTTCGATCAGGTACTTTTGCGGGTTGGCTGCGAACTGGCTGCTGGGCAGGCCGCTGGCGCCGGTGCCGTCGTTGAGGTGAAACAGACCGTTCTGCCCGGTGGGCAAGCCAAAGCCGGGCAGGCCGAGGGGGTTGACCTGTTGCTGGGCGACGTCCGGCGGCAGTTGCGGGTTGAGGCTGACCAGGGTGGCGTAGCCCGGCGCGCGAGTGTCGGTTTTGACGCCGCTGCCCACGTAGGTGTAACCGCCGCGCACCACGCTGTTGTCGATGCCGGCCTGGGCTTTCACATTGACGGCGCCGCCGGCCTGGATCACCGCTGCGTAACGCTGGTCGGAAGGCGCCAGCTCGGTGGTCTTGAGGGGCACCCACTCGCGCTCCATGGTGCCGATAAAGGCAGCCATGGCGGCCTCGACGCCGCTCATGTTGTTGGGGTCGTAATTCGCCCCGCCGATGGAATAACGCTGGTTGAACGCGGCCGCAGGCTCGGCCCAGATTTCCGGGTGACGGCTGCGCTCGGAGGCAAAAATACGTTCGCTAAGGGTGTCGTGGGTCACCAGGCCCACGTTGTTCAACTGGTTGACGACGGCAGTCAGGTTGCCGCCGGCGGCGATGCTACTGCTGCTGTTGAGCAGCTCGCCACCGGTCAGCAGCATGTTGCCGCCCGAGGTGATGCTGGACGCCGCGCTGGCTTGCGTCACGATCAAGTGCTCACGCTGGGCAATCAGGTACGGGCGGTTTTCCTTGCCGCCGTCACAGTCGCCGCCCGTGACATTGAAGATGCACGCGGTGGGCGTGATGGAAGCGCTGTAGATGCCCGATTCGCTGGTGAGCAGCGTGCGGATGTTCTGAAGGGTGCTGGCGGCGAGGGTCAGGTTGGCGTCGGTCTGGATCGTCGAGGAACTGTTGACGATGCTGTCGGCCAGGCCGCCCTGGCCGTCGCGGTCGATGCGCAGGTTGCCCAGGGCGTAAATGTTGGCGGCAAGGTTTTTCAGGCGCTCGACGCGCAGGCTCATGTCGCCGCCGCTGAAGATCAGGCCGTTGTCATTGAGAAGGCTGGCGGCGGTGACGGTCGTGGCCCCGCCGCTGCCGAGGGTGCCGAGGTTGTTGACGGCTGCGGCGCGCAGGCTGAGGTCGGTGGCGGCGGTCATGCGGCCGCTGTTGTTGAGCGTGCCGCCCAGGGTGAGGTCGAGGGTGCCGTTACTGGCCACGGCGCCGGCGGTGGTCCAGTCCTGGCCGCTGCCCACCAGCCGGGTGCCGGCCAGCAGTTTGCCGCTGGCGGTCTGGTTGAGGGTGCCGACGTTGACGGTCAGGCGCTCGGCCTGGATCGTGCTGCTGTTGGTCCAACGGGCTTTGTCGAGGGTCAGGTCGCCGTGGCTGACCAGGCTGCCGCCAACCTCATCGAGGTTGATGCCGCTGAGGTCGAACACGCCGCTGCCCACATGCAGCACGCTGCCGCCGGTGTTCTGGAACGCGCCGGCAGCAAGGCTCAACGCGTTGTTGGCCGCTTCCAGAGCGCCGCTGTTGCTCAACAGGCCGCCGATGACGTAACGCGTTTGACCGGCGCTGCCCAGTGCCCGCATCTGGCCGCTGTTGCTCAGGCTGGCGGCGCCCACATCCAGCGTGGTGGCGCTCTCGATCAGGCTGCGGTTGTTGAGTGCGCCACGCAGGCTGACATCGATGGCCTGCCCGGCGATCTGCCCAGCGTTGTCAACATCGCCGCCACGCAACGACACACGATTGCCGGCGAACACCGCGCCGGTACCGTTGCTGAACTGGCCGGCGTCGATCAACACATCCCCGGCTCTGGAGGACAGCCGACCACCGTTGTTGTCCAGGCTGCCGGCGCTGAGGGTGAGGCCGGCGTTTTCGCTGTGGATCAAACCGTTGCTGCCGTTCTGCAGCAGGCCGCTGGTGGTGACCGTCACGCCGTCGTTGGCGGCCAGGGTGCCGTTGTTCTGATTGTCGAGACTATTGGCGAACAGGCTCAGCAGGCCCTGGCTGGCGAGCTTGCCGCCCTGGTTGTCGACATGGCCGGCGCGCTGGACCAGCAGCGGCCCGGCGCTGGCCAGTTTACCGTTGCGGTTGATCAGGTCACCGAGCAGGTCGAGGGTAATGGCCGCGCCACTGGTGAAGCTGCCGGCGCTGTTGTCCAGGGCCTGGCCGTGCAGCGCGATGGCGCCGCTGCTGTCGATCGAGCCGCTGGCGCTGTTGTCGAGCAAGCCGCTGACGTTGAGGGTTTGCGCGCCGTCGCTGGAGATCATGCCGGCGTGGCGATTGTCGAGCTGGGCCGTGTTGACCACCAGCGCGTTATCGCTGAGCAGACGGCCCTGGTTCTGGTTATCCACAGCCGCCGCGTTCACCGTCAGCGCCTGTTTGGCACTGAGGGTGCCGCCCTGGTTATTCAGCGTTTGGGCGGCCGTGGCGCTGAGCGCGCGGTTGGCGATCAGCGTG
The DNA here is from genome assembly GCF_001439805.1 of Pseudomonas trivialis. Taxonomy (GTDB): domain Bacteria; phylum Pseudomonadota; class Gammaproteobacteria; order Pseudomonadales; family Pseudomonadaceae; genus Aquipseudomonas; species Aquipseudomonas trivialis. Next base: position 79,592 of record NZ_JYLK01000018.1, read on the forward strand.
CCGGTGTTGGTGATGCGCTGGGCGTTAAGGGTGACGTCGCCGTTGGCATTGCGGGTGTTATCGGCATTGACCCCGGCTTCGACGATGCCGTTGTTGGTCAACTGGCCGTTGCTGGCCAGGCTGATGCTGTCGCGGGCGGCGAGGGTTTTGCTGTTTTTCAGCTCGCCGCGGGTTTGCGCCTTGAGCGTGCTACCGGCGTAGACCGCGCCTTTGGTCTCAAGGCTGGCCGCGTTGATGTTCACCGCGCCGCTGGCCGCCGCCTGGGCCATGCTCAAGTGGCCGTTGGCATCCAGCTGGATATCGCCGCCGCTGGCGGCCAGCGTGCCGTCGAGCTTCACGCCCACGCCAGCCTCGGTGCCCACCAGTTTGATTGCACCGGCGTACATGCCGCCCAGGGCCGACGAGTCGATGGCCAGCTCCGGCTTGGCGCTGCCGTCATCGGCGCGCGGGGTGGCGTTCAGGGTTTTGGCGTCGACGTCATTGCGCCCGGTGATCACGTTCAGCTCGCGTGCATTGATCTGCGCGTTGATTTTGGCGGTACGGGTGATGATCTCGAAACGGTCGACATTGCTCGCGTTCAGGCCCTGACCGTCGATGGTTACCGCGCCGCCGTCGACCTGATAGCGCTGCAACTGGCCGCTGGCATCGAGCACCGGCTTGCCGGTGGTCAGCGTCACGTTCGGCGTGTTGATGAAGCCGCAGCCGCTGCAGGTAACGCCATACGGGTTGGCCACGATCACCTTGGCCGACTGCCCCGCCACCTCGGTGTAACCGCGCAACTGGCTGGGGCTGCCGCCGTTGACCTCGTTGAGAATCACATTGGCCGCGCCGGCCTTGAGGTTAGGGTTGCCGACAATGATCCCCCCCAACTGCGTGTTCTGCAGCGGCGCGCTGGCATTGTTGAGGATCACCCCATTGGGGCCGACGTTGTAGTCGCTGAACTGGTTATGGGACAGGCCGCTGCCATTGGGCGTGGCGATATTCACCACCGGCACGCCATTGCCCGCCTGGCCGACCGTAGTACCGGGCCCGCTCACCACAATCCCCTCGGCCTGGGCCAGCAACGGCTGCCAGAACAGCACGTTGGCCAGGATCAAAGCCAAGCCACGTTGGCACAGGCGTTTCAGGGCAAAAGCGGGGCGAGCGTCCATATTCAAAATCTCAAGGCGACGGGGCGATAGAGACTGTTCGATCCGTCGAAACTTATTGGGTGGCACACAGGCATCGAACTTGCCGGGTCAAGTGCAGGGCCGAGCGGCTGGGCACGCAATTTTTTGATTAATAACAACTTCACATCACCGTAAAGATGAAATTCCGGTTGTTGGACGCGTTATTCCGACAAGCGGCAGCTGTATTGAGGGCAGTTTGTTTGCGGGCTGGTAATTAGTTGCCATTATTTAGCCAGCAAACTGCCGTCGAGATAGGTTAGTACCGGGAAGGTTGGAAAAGTTCTTGGGGGGATTGTGAAACAGGTCGCAATTGGAGGAGTTCGGTTGTTAACGAATGGGATGTATATCCAAATGAGAGAACGGACTGTCCATTTGGATTTGCCATGTTTCCTCCTTGCGTGCTTTTGGGCTGAAGACTTATAGTCCGCCGGTCGTCCAACAGGGCGATCGGATTTGGCGATCCGTTGACCGTATGCGAAAGCGTTCTGCGTGCTTGCAGGGGCTTGCGCACCCGCATCGCTGCTTTATGGCAGCTGTGCGTGGGAGACCTTCGGGTCTGCCGGAACTCGGTCCCGGTTCGCCAACCTGCGTACAGCTGTCACCCATTCGTTTGGCGACGAAAGGCGACAGCCTCACTTACTGACCGAGGTTGTACCCATGAATAGATACATGCCCCTAACCGGCCACGACTGCACCGTCCCAGCGCTGATTATCGACACCCAGGCACCGCTGGATGTACTCCACGACGCCGCCGTATACCGCATCCGCGCTGTTACCCAATTGCTGGAAAACCTGGCGTTTCGCGATCAATTGAGCAGCGATGCGGTGGTGCTGCAAGATTTTGCGCAGTTGCTGGCAATTCCGCTGCGCGATGGGTGTGATGTGTTGGATGTGATCAGTCGCAGGCTTAATGCGGATCCGGCCTGAGTGAAAGTCGGGCGGCCGTCGTGTCGCCCGTTTTATGCGTGAACTGCACGACTGAATAATCTGTGGCCTGTCGCGTGCTGCGTTATCAACTTAGGCAGCACACCCGCCTCGGGGAAATAATAAAGTCCTTCCTTTCAATAAAATGGACTTACGCTTTCCGTCATAATTTCTATTGTTTTAAATCAGTCATTAGCTTCTCTATCGCTAATTCGAAAGCATGCTGCAAAGCGCCACGGAGAACTTCAGGGTCTGTTGCGTACTGCTGAGGTGTGTACGCCAAGGTATTTCCGTCACTGAACGCTGTGATCGTTTCGAAATTCCTCCAGACTGCCACGTCCCCGCGCTTCATGGTCGCAACAACGCCAACAGTGGGATAAAGCTCTGAGCTATAATTTTTCAGGGCAAAGCCCCACTCCGATATGACAAATTCCATATGGGCGTCCGCTCCGCTGCCCTCTGGAACAACCTTGAATAATTGCTCAGCCGTGATCCGAGCCTCCAATTGCTGCTTAAACAATTGGCCCGGATCTATTTGATTGCGCTGCAAGTTCAACAAAATGGCCTGACGAGGACTTAAAGCCCCGCCATCTGCTACTTTCGCGCCCATTGCCACACCCGCGCCAGCCATAGCACTGGTTGCGACTTTGGACGCACCCGACGCCATTCCCACAGCCACTCCGGCACCCGCACCCAGGCCTGCACCCCATGCCTGATCCATGCTGGTGTACTTGAACTGCTGCTCAGGGAAAGAGGCTGGCAAGACAGCGAGAGTCTTAATCTTTTGGCGGTTCTCAATACTCAGGTCTTTGGTGGCACAACCACTCAGTAGAAATAACGTACAAAAAGCGGAGAAAAGAATTTTCATTTTTTATATCCCTGAATATCTGAAATCGATTATATTATTGCTCACTATCAACAAACGCAGCCAACTTCAAAAGAAAACCAGCTTCTCCAATCTCGCCGATCATTCACTGGATTGCCGTTGCGGAAGGGACCAATAAGCAGCCGCCCATGTAGATATTCCTGCCAACACAAAACTCAAAAATACAGGAAACATATTCCTCATCACTCCATATCCTTCAACCTTACCTATAAAGAAAAAAACAATACCAAACATCCATGCAGCCGAAACAGTGGCGGCTACAATTGATATTACCCAGTGCACATTAGCTTTACGCTCAACCTTGAGGAAAACAAGTGAAATTGCTAATGCTAATGCCGGAAAAAGAAAGATCAACTGAGCCATTATGGGCACGGTAACAAAAAGTGAGAAGACTTCCGCTCCTCTCACCTCTCCAATTAATGATGAATTTTCAAGTACAGTAACCATTATCGAAATCAATATAAAAGGCACCGCTACTAATCCCGAAAAAAAAGGGCATAGCAGGAATGCGAAAAAAACTTTTATTCGAGGATAGGCGTTTAACGTCATGGTGCAACTTCCTGGTTGATGTCACAAAAATATTAAGTTGCAACCAAAATCAGAACTGATTTTGTAATTAACCATAGTCACGCTTTCGTTCACAACTCACATTGTTAGCTGGGATTTTTTCTCGTTTTTGTAGGACCTACGGTGTGAAATACAGTCACGCAGCCATTTTCCTGAGGATATTATCTAAGTGACTAGTCATGAATCGAAATATGTTGAATTATTTGGTCAGGCGCACGATCTAGAGACGCTCGATAGTCTGTAGTAAAACTAATACCAAGCTGAACACCACCTTCCCCCTCAAGGAGAAATTCATCATCCGCGTCGTTAAACAAGAGCCCTTGAGCAGTTTTTCTGACCTTTTAAATCGAAGGCAGGTTTTTTATAGCTTTAATTAAATTACCCATTAATTCCGCCTTTAAACAAATGATCAAAGAAAGGTCGACGCAGTTATTTAAAGCGCTTTCCCAGCTCAAGTTAAAAAATTTGTCCTATTTTGCACTTTTTGCCTTATTTAAAAATGAGGAGGAAAGATTTATGAGGCTTTTTTACTGTCACCTCGAACTCGAATAAATCTGCCTCCTTTCCTCGGCTCTTACCCGTTCAGACGACGATGATGTCACCGGAATCCAAATAAATCGAATAAGACTCATAACCATCTGCAACATCCGGCTCCATAGTAATTTTCGCTCCCGTGCTGAATATTATTTGTAATGTATCAGGCTCGACTTCCTCAACAGACTCAACGTCCATTAATAAAAAATCTAATAAAGGCGCACTGGTAGACGAGTCATTAAATTCGCGCTGCCCCACGATGTCGTCAATTTCATATTTCAACCCGGCTTCTACACAGAATGAAACTTTATAGGGCGACACACCAGCGAATGTCTGCGGCCTTGAAAAATCAAACCTCGTGATACGCACGCCAAAACAAACCATTTCCAGATAACAGCCAGAAAGCAGAGAAAAATCAAAATCATCTGACAAGGTGCTCATACGTCCCTCTAAATTAATCTATAAACGTTCAGCGACGAACGGGGGGTGAAGAATCAGGAGGAAGCGGAATATGCGTGTCTCCCTGACCGATCCCAGGCTTCCCAGTCGCAGGATTCATCGGCTGCTTCCCTGAATTTTGCCAGCGCCAGTAGCCATTCTCATAACCTGGAACAGATGACGATCCAGGGGGGATAACCCGTATGTGCTCTCCTTTCGCGGGATCTGTCCCTTGCGGATAGTAGACTTCACCGCCGTTTTTACCCGGTCGACTCACCCAGCCCGACGGAATTATCGGAGCCTGTGGTGGATTTGATATTTCCTCTACGGTTTTTGGAGTCTTCGCTTTACCTTTTGGTACCTCGGTGCCTTTTACAGTATCCGCACCTACTCCGCGTGGTTCGCCGCCAACGTACTGTTGCCAATCCGGATGATAAGGATTGGCTCTCATTTCATCGGAGACAGTGGTAATTCCACCAGAGGAGTTTTTGCCGCCTGCCGTTGATATATCAATCTGGCCGCTTTTCCCTTTCCCCGCGCCAGAACGTGAGGGTAGCGTAACCCCAACGCCTGCCTTAATCGCCTCCACACCGAGCTTAACTAATGGCCCACCACCCTCAGAGCTGATATCTGCTGCAATTGGCTGGACGCGTCTAGGTTGTTCCCTATCACAAAACCAACCGCAGAAGCAGCCCCGCCCTGCCCTTGGGATCTCAACCTACCTACCAGATCAACGAGTTTCTGATCATCGTTCGCCAAGGAAGTGGCAATACCTCGGCAGCGTTGCGGATCGCGTGCGCAAAGCGCATCCAACTCGTCATTTCTCTGCTGATCAAGTTCCGCATAACGCTGCCGGACCTCAAGCTTCTCTTGCTCCGTAGCCTTGCTATCTACCTCCCGAAGCATCTCCTCGACTTCTTCGTGGTAAAGATAGTTGAACGTCGTCGCTTTCTGAGCAATCTGAGAGCCTTTTTCCAAATCTCCATCGACCGCCGCAGCTGCTAACAAGCCTGTCAGTTGTGAAAGCATCAGCGTGATGTCGTCATTGCCTTGAGCAGCCCACACCAACTGATTGATGAGTGCCTCATTCAGCCCGGCAGAGGCAGCCCCGGTTTTGAAATCGCTACCTGTCGCTTCAGCCAGCAATCCCCCCATCAAAGCATGCGCAATAATCTTCTGAGGACTCCCATTAGGGAACGTGACGTAATCACCCACCCAATTAAACCCGGTAGCCATCGCAACGTTGCCAGCCTCTCCCAGCAAGGCAGCATTGAAATTGTCGCCGAAACTTCCACCTTGGACGGCCGTTGAAATCCCGCTAGAGATTACCGCCCGGCCTCCCGTACGCAGCGCGATATCACCCGCTGACGTCCAAGTGAAAATATCTTTGGAAGAGTTAGTAACCGCCAAGGTTGAGCCCGTACTTGGGGTAACCCCTTGGACGGTGGTTGTGCCTGCACCTGCGCCGTCAGCACCAGCGAACCAGTTGGTGTCGGCATACTCAAGGGCACCCGCCGTAAACCCAGCGACTGCTGCGCTTTTCAGGCTATTGGCGCTGGCCGTTTCCTTAAGCGCTGCACCCAAATTGCCCTTGTTGTTGATGGTGCTGGTGACTGCCGTCGTACTCAGGCTGGTGCTCACCGCTAGGGTGGCGCCCTGTAACCCGAATCCTACCGGCCCCATAATCGCCGCCATCATGATCGCAATCGCAATCTTGGCACCGGCGCCCAACCCTGAGTTGTCGTACTTGAAGCTCTCGTGAATCTCTTTCACCTGGCGCCAATCAATGTCGCCACGTGCCTCAGCTTGCTTGAGCCAGGCCAAATTAGGATCAGCCTTGACCATCGCATCAACGGTCTGGCTTACGGTCTGCTGATCGACCTGTTTAACATCGATACGAATGCCTTCGGCGGCCTTAATGACAAGCTGTCCTTGGGCAACCAACTCGCTCTGACGCAAGGTTTCATCGGTGTTTCCTTTACCCTTGGCACTGAACCAGGAGAGGTCGCTTTTGCTTTTGGTATGGCTCTCATCGTGCAGGTCCTTTACCCCTTCAAAGACGACTGCACCGCCGCTATCGAGGATGATGTCCTTACCGCTGTTGAGCTTGGCGACTTGGTACAACTGGTCGCCGCCACTTTTCAGAACTAGGTTGTCACCCGTCTTGATCTCGGTACCTACCTGAGTGGTACGAGTAACTTCATCCATCTGCGCCTTTTTAGCGCCCCAGCTTCCTTTCTCCTTCATGTCATACAACGTATGCGTGCTGTCCTGCGCCGCCAACAAACTCAACTTATCCCCGCTATACAGATAAGCCTCATTCCCCGCACTGATCTTGCTCGCAACAATCGTCGTGTCACGCCCGGCCTGGCTGACAAAATCCCCACCCGCCGTCAGTACGCTCGCCACTTGGGTGGTCTGGTCGTCCGAGGTCTTGATGCGTTTCTTGCCGTGCTTCTCCTTGCCTTCGACGTTGTGCATGTCGCTGACCGACGCGACGTTGAAGTCGCGTCCGGCTTCGACCGTGAGGTCTTTGCCGGCGGTGGCGCTGCTGCCGATGACGTTGACGTCCTGCCCCGCCTTCATCGTCAGGTTGCCGCCCGCCGTGACGCTGGCGGCGAGGTTTTTGACGTCGGTGGTGATGCTGGATTTTTCGCCGCCGTCACGGATCTCGTGTTTGACGCTGGTGTCGCTGGCGGCGATCAGGTTGAGGTCGCGGCCGGCGCGCAGGGTGCCGACGTTGATGAGGTCGCCGCCGGTGACCAGGTTGAGGTCGCGGCCCTGGATCAGGCTGTTGCCGCGCACGTTGCGCGCTTCGGCCTGGGCCAGGTAAAGCACGGGCACGAGGACGGTCTGACCGTCGATCACGCGGTTTTCCATCCACACGATGTCGTGGTTCAGGGCGTCCTTGCTGGCCAGCACGTTGTCCATCAGGTAGCGGAACTGGTCAGCGTGGCAAAGTCGTTTTATGACGGCCGTGCGCGGGAGACCTTCGGGTCTGCCGGTTTCTCTACTGCCGGCTCGCCAAACTGCGTACAGCTGTCACCCCTGCGTTTGGCGACGTTCGAGTGATGGCATTTATCACTTAAGTAGAGAGCTTAAAGATGAACCGATACATGCCATTAACAGGCCACGACTCAGCCATTCCCACGCTGGTGATCTACACGCAAGCGCCTCTCGATGTTCTCTATGACGCCGCCGCGTATCGTATTCGCGCGGTGACGCAGTTTTTGGAGAATTTGGCATTTAGGGAGGAGATCAGCAGTGATGCGGTTGTACTGCATGATTTTGCGCTGCTGCTGGCTATACCGCTGAGGAATGGGTGTGATCTGCTGGATGTAGTTGGGCGGAAGTTGAATTCGCAAGTTTCATAAGTAAAAATGGGCGGTTATCTGGTAACCGCCCTGCCTACATATTTAAGCATAAAATAAAATTATTTTTTAAAGAGCTTTGGTTCTTGAAAAAATCGCAAGAAGCCAGAGAAAATAAAAAATATGCCAACCACTAATATCGCGCCAAAAATTAAAACGTGACTCGCCAGCGATATCTTTGAGACCAACAACATTTTACTTTCCATCTTCACTTCACTCGCTCAAATCAAAAAGTTACATAGACCCCTTTTCCAACCAAACTAGTTTGACCGAGAAAACTTTCATATTTCTCCAAACCCTCAAGCAAATTATCTGCCAGCTCACTTTTAATTTCCTCAATCTTTTTTAGGCTTTCACTTACTTCATTTGTAGTTTGAAAGTACGAACCCATTTTACCAGGATCAAAAAACTCGCCATCTACACCTACTGGCGCACCCAAAAAAGGAGAAATATTTAGCTTACCTCGATTGGAGATTATCTCCTGCAAATCTGCCCATTTCACTCCTAATCCTTGATCATCCTTCGGGGAATAATATTTCGTCAGCGCAAAGTCCCCATATTGATGAGCATCTTTGTCTTCGATCATATCCTCCCAGTCGTCATCCAGCGCATCTCCCTCATAGGGATCGACCAAAAGCTTCCTGTTAGAAACAATAAAGCAGCGCAGCGGCTCAATATCTCCAGAATGTAAAGAGTTTTCCAATAATGGCCTAAGCTCGCTATCAAAACTATCGAAGTCAAAAATGAACGCTTTATGCTCAAAACTCATAATCTAGACTCCTAATTATTTTTTTGGTAAAAAATCATACGGTGAGTACAGCTCAGTTTTCCCGGGCAAGCCAGTTTTAGGGGCATATCGTTGTATGCCTATCGTTTCAGGCAAAACGCCCTCCCTTTGCCTAAATGCCTCAATAAATCTAATAATCTCGTGCCTGTCCTTCGCAATAGGACGGCCCAGCGGTTTGTCATCCACTATAAGCCTTCGATCGAAGTTAGCTGCATCAGGGATCGCCTTTTGGAAATTTGCCCCAGGCTGCGCTTCGCCCGTTTTCAAATCAACCCGCTTTGGAACCAAAATTGGGTTGCCAAATTGATCTGCTATAGCCTGTTCCACCGTGCTTAATAGCCCGGACTCTCTGCGTAGGTCCGCTTGTGTTTTATGAACTCTTTTACCCAGAGAGGTCGACGCTGTTTCACCGGTGATAGCTACCTCGCAAACTCCGTTGACTGCTAGCCCTTCTGAACCAAAAAAGCCCGGAGGCAACGCACACGTCCCCGTATTGTGCACCCACGTCTTCAAATCCCCGACGTAGAACGTGTGTCCCATGTCCACCGTCAGGTTGAAGGTCTCGCCACCGGCAAGTAAAGCTCCAGCGACTCAACCTCAGACGAGGTGTTGTCCGTCTCTCCATCGGCCAGGGATTGCAGCAGATCGCCTAACGCCGACTGGACGTGGCTTATCCAATGACACAGAAGTCACCGACTCACTTCCAACAGGGAAACTTTAATGGCATCTTTCAAATTCCACGGAGCGTCCAAATCGCCTATAGCTCTCAAAAAATCTTTATGCCTCTCTTCGATAGACTCTGAAACACCAGGTCTATGTCGAAATTCGAGCTTATAGTTGGTCATCACCGTTCCACCCTTACAGAAATATTTCTGATATTTTGCTCAATAAGGATATCTATTGCCCTATCGAACAAAAAGGGAACAAATTAATTTAATACGACTTTCAACTCTGACTTAAATAAATCTATCCAACCTTCTACTAATCTAAACAAATCAGCCCAAATTTCTACATTATTGCTAACACGCTCATCTCAACCCAAACAAATCCATCCTATCTTTTAAAATACAATACTTGGAAATACTTTACGAAACATATGCTGTATCGCTGGCAACCGGGCTAGCTCGTCCAACATTTCGGCAGCCGAAAGCGGCATATCGTAGGGTATCCTGCCACGGAGCAGTGCTATTCCATATAAAGCATATTCCTCGTTTTTAGAGTGACTCCAACTTGGATCATAGCCAATTACTTTGTAGATCTTGAAAATAGACTCATCAAATTCAATCAAATCATATAAAAAACTTGGAGCTCCCTCCGCCCCTAAAAATTCTGCGCACCATGATTGTAACTCTGGTCTATCAATAGCCTCACAGAACAGACAGGTAATAACAAACCCTAAAAGCTCATCACTATAACGCTCAGTTTTTTCTATAATCACTTTCCGCCCCCCACAGCTTCACCACCTATGTGTCCAGTTTTACTGTGAATCAGCTCCGGAACGAGCTGCATCCGTCCGCTATCTTGGTGATGATGTCACGTGTATCCATCAATTTTACTTTCCCCCGACTCAAGCTTCGTAAATAAAAAGGGATGGTTATTTGATAACCGTCCTGTTTAAATTTCAAGCAGAAAGATAAAATTATTTTTTAAAGAGCTTTGATTTTGGCCCAACTTTTCATGTTAAATTTTTTCTTCACATGAATATAGCTAACAAACCTGCTCTCAGCATCATGGTCAACAGTCGCTACTTGCTCCCAGACATGAACTCACATCCAGGGTTTGTAGGAGTTCTTCCTGGAGTTTTTATGGAAGGTACGTCGCGTAAGGGAGTACCAAAAATGAGCCGATACGTCTTCGATAGTTTCAAGATCCACACGCTCTTTTTTAGTTTCAGCATAAGGAGTGGTTCCGTTCAAGCACGAATCGTGCACATCTTGATCATCGGAAATTTCGTAAAGCGAGGGGTAATAAACATCACGCCATAGATGAAATTCTCCATACTTTCCTATGCCTCCAGTATCATTTTTGCTCACTCCAAAACTTCAGCCAGATCCCATTGAAGGATCCAGGCTCGGCAGAGTTGTCTGCTCCTACGACATCGGACTGATAAACACCGAAACAGTAAATTTTACACTTAGAAAAATGAGTTCGGATTTATTTAACACGTATTTTTAGCTCGAACTTAAAAAGATGCTTTTCTCTCCATCCCTTCTCGGTGATCGCGAGTCCAACTTAAAATCATTCAGTTCCTTATTAATACTCTTTAAAACCCCCTGTGTAAACTCACCATCAACCTCCATTAACAACTCTATTACGTCATAAATTTTCCATCGATGCATGGCGGGATCTTTAAGAAGATGAATGAGGTGATCACGCAACAAAGGAATATACTCTAAAAAGCCCTCATTCCGTACAATCCAAAACAGGCCTGAAATTTCAAAAGGCATATTATTAGAATACGTTATTATTTTGGATACAGGATCAAAAATTTCAGCTCTAGCGCCCTCTAGTCGACCTTGATCAGCAAGATTTGCAAAATAACTAACAAACGCCAACAGCGCAAATTTAAGCGTATCGTCATAACCATAAATCCTATGACACAAAACATTTTTAAAGCTACCCTTGTTGTTTACAACAAAAACAAGGTAATTAAAACCTTCCTTAAGCCCCCAACTTGCCAACAATCTAGCGGCAAAAAACTTAACAGTGTTATCCGTGTCATCTTTTAAAAATTTGATCAGCGCCTGAATGCGATATTGCGGAACATCCTCAACGTCCAACTCAGAGGCATCTGCAACGTCTGCTCCTTCAGGAATTTCGTATAGAATATCTTGAGTTTCTTTGTCCATAATTATTGCCCATTACTTTACATGATTGAAATAGCCGGAAGGAACACAACCTTTGATCAAACATTCACCATCTCTAGTCGCGTTGCGCAGGTCTCTCGCCGCAAACTTTAATTTATCAGTGTTTTTTCTAGTAGGGTTAGCGTCAAAATTTTGCTGGGCACGATTTAATTTTGCTTGAAGCTCTGCCTGCACCTTTGCGCTTTCTAAGATTTCTGTTCCAACGGTTCCGCTTTTCACTTCAAGGCACTGCAATTTTCCGTTTGTGTCACGTACTACAATGTCATACCTACGATCACCGAGAGGCCCGTTAACAACCATCTCAGCACCCACAACTTCCATTCCATTGGATTCTAAATTTTCCGCAAATTCATTTGCCTTGGCTGTTCCCGGAGGAGATACACCAGTCGGGCTTGAAAATTTTCCGTCAGGGGTTCGATAGCTCCCATCTGAATGCAGTTTTATTTCGGGAGCAATATTAGTCTCTAGGCTAACTTTCGTCCCACCCGCCGAAGCTGTACCTGCTACCTCCTTTGCACCATCAGCCTTTTATGCGTTCTAAGAACTCGACCATTGCTAGTGGATCACGCTCCACAAGCTCTTCAATCAAATCTTCCGCTGCCCAATGCAGAATCATGTCCCCTCCCCCCCCATCCTTGCAGAGGATGAGATCACTTGACAAAGAAGAGTCAACAACATCGACTTCTCTATCGCTGAGTGCCATCAGGCCACCGTAGCCATCATAAGGAATGACCCAGTAAAAACGCTCGTTCTCTATCCAGTAAATCCCAAACACCTGTACAGGCTCTTCTCGCCCAATTTCTCGAATAATCATATCCACATCACTCAATAGTCCTACCGGGCTGCAGCACAGGGGGCAGCTGTTGCGGCGTAGTAATTTTCATATCGTATGCTTTACCAGTTACGGAATTGTACTGGTAGTGGATGGTTATATTTTCTCCGCTAGGTAGACGGTGACTTACTTCCATTTTTCTCCATCCCTCACTCCGCGGGAAGTCTTTATCGCCCGCTAGTTTTGAATCACGACCGGCAGAGGGATTTTCTGTCACTCGGTTCCACAAAGTCTGCTCGTTCAGATCTCTTGGCGCCAGCTAACTTAACTCAATTGATTTTAACTGCCCTTCCTCATCACACAAAATAACTACTGTGCCGTAAGGGCAATCCAGAGTTATTACTTTATACTTATACTCTTCATCAACAATCCCAGATACCTTGCGAGTAGAGCTGTCAAATCTAATCTCTAGGAAGTAGCCCTCCCCATTATCTTGATTTGGCAAGGAATCTTTATTGCCTTGCGCAAACAGGATTTTTTGAATTTCCTCAATATGAATTGAAGCCACAAGCCCTCCGAAAATTTAAGGTAACGGGACAAAATCGACCTTGCCTAACAAATTTTTAACTTGGTCAGGTCTAATTGGGCCAACAGAAATAATCTTCATCTCGTCTCTTGGCACGGTAATTCGAATCAGCTTCCCTTCAACTTCTTGAATTACACTGATATGCCCTGTCCTTGCGTCCATGAAGCGAGTAGCGCTGGGGTTATTAGCAAGCTTCTGTAAGGCATCGGCATCAAGCTTTCCTGCAAGTTGCCCCATTCGAGGATCATTGAGCTGACCAAAGACGCGATCGGCAATTGAGAAGTTTTTTGCCGACCCTGAAGCTTCGCCTATCCCTTTTGGACCAGCTAATCAAGCGAGAATGATGAGAAGTAAAACGACAACTTTTTATCCTCAAGATCACTCAGTTGATAACGCATCCTATCAAAGCCAGAATCAAGCTTACTAACGTTCATGTGCATCAGCTGAGTTAATCCGCCGCCAAAATCACGGGACGTAAATTGGCTAATATCAATGAACCTGATACTAACGACATCAGCCCCTACCTTTTCAGACACCGAAATCGATAGAGATAAATCATAAGCTATCCCGTCAGCATTCAACTGAATACTAATTGCATGCAAGCAGTTGTGAGCAACAAGCAACTCATTCAACTCTGGAAGACTAATCATTATTATTCCTCGTCTCTTTCCCGTTGGAGCCATAGCCTGGACCATATTCATAGGTATGCGTGTGGGGGTCGGAATGATATTCAGCAGGCTTTTCTTGGTTCCCATATCCGTGATTAGTGTAATCCGTTCTTTTAACCTGCCGGCCATACTGGGTCGTACTCGATCACAGACTTCTCCAGTTTCCCAGTCGCGGGGTTGTACCTCTCCTGTGTCACACTCCCTATTCCAGGAGTGGTCTGATGCGGTTTCTTCCCGGTAAATACCTCGTCTGGAAACGTTCCTTCCGTTGCAGCACCTTTTGGACCACCAATCGCCTCTGCACCAAAATACCCCTCCGGCAACGCACACGGCCCCGTATTGTGCACCCACGTCTTCAAATCCCCAACGTAGAACGTGTGTCCCACGTCCACCGTCAGGTTGAAGGTCTCGCCCACCGGCAAGTAAAGCTCCAGCGACTCAACCTCAGACGAGGTGTTGTCCGTCTCTCCATCGGCCAGGGATTGCAGCAGATCGCCCGGTTTAAGATCGATAACAGGAATGAAGTCGCGCTTGGCCGGAACATAGAACGGGTGACCCGGCGTGACTAGCAGGGTTTCGCCCTCAGCTTTGCCGTCTACCCGAACGCTTTTCAGTTTGAGGCGGTAAATCGGTTGGTCGGAACGCTGATGGGTGGCCAGAATTTTCGCGGCGAAGGGTTTGCCGCCTCTTTCCGGCTTGCTCCAGACCACGTCGCCGACTTTGAGCGATTCAATGGCGCGGTCGCCATTCGGGGTAGATACTTTGGTGCCTGCTGCAAAGCAGCAAGGCTCTTTGTATTTGGTCAACACGACTTCATTGCTTCTGGCAACAAGTAAGTCATCCGTTCTAACGTAGCTGCCTACATCACCACTGAGGGCCGTCGGTTGGTAGCTACCGATGGATGCAGTTGGTGTACGGGTGCCTGTGCTCTCAAACCGTAACGTGGTGTCAACGCTGTTGGGGCTCAGACCGTAGGTTGGGATGTCATCAGCCAATCGGGTCGCCTGCGCCGCAGTAGCTTCGCTTCTCGTCACCAGGGCACCGTCTGCCCTGACAAGCGCCGAGGCTTCGCTGGCCTTGGAAATTTGCCCAAACCTGCCGGCAGTAGATCCTGGGGTGGCCATGGTCGCAACGTCAGTGACTAACTCTGAGACTTGCGCAGCTGACTCATAGCTGTTGCCTTGCAAGTCCTTGCTGGCTGGTGAGGGTGACGCCCAGGCTCAGGCGCAGGGCGTCCTTGCTGGCCAGCACGTTGTCCATCAGGTAGCGGAACTGGTCAGCGTCGCAAAGTCGTTTTATGACGGCCGTGCGCGGGAGACCTTCGGGTCTGCCGGTTTTCTCTACTGCCGGTTCGGCAACCTGCGTACAGCTGTCACCCCTGCGTTTGGCGACGTTCGAGTGATGGCATTTATCACTTAAGTAGAGAGCTTAAAGATGAACCGATACATGCCATTAACAGGCCACGACTCAACCATTCCCGCGCTGGTGATCGACACGCAAGCGCCTCTCGATGTTCTCTATGACGCCGCCGCGTATCGTATTCTTGCGGTGACGCAGTTTTTGGAGAATTTGGCATTTAGGGAGGAGATCAGCAGTGATGCGGTTGTACTGCATGATTTTGCGCTGCTGCTGGCTATCCCGCTGAGGGATGGGTGTGGTTGGGCGGAAGTTGAACTCACAAGTTTCCTATACAAAAATGGGCGGTTATTTGGTAACCGCCCTGCTTAAATCTAAAGCAGAAAAATAAATTTATCTCTTAAAGAGCAGAACTTTGGAAAATAGCGCAACAAAACCAGAGAACATCAAAGGGGATATCTGATACCGATGTCGCCTTAGAAATTAAATTTTGACCGACACCAATTCCCATAAGATCTCTCGAAATCTCTTATTATTCGGGCGGCCGCTCAAATAACTGGTCTAAAAATTCTGAAAACGAAGAAGCGACAAATGATAGTTCGGAATCGCTACCTGGGACGGCCTCATGATGCCACATCATCACTTCTGGGTCATCAGAAAGCCGATTTTTACGATAATCAAAACAGAGCGCATCTCCGTTTCCTAATACTGAGAAAATAATTAAACCTTGAACGAAATCCTCTGGCGGATGACGGTATTTCATCTCCATTGTCTCGAATGAACCTTCGATTTCACCGAAAGGTAAAAACATACCAGCGCTGCTCGTAACATCCTCACCGAGAAGACGATTGTAAAAATTGAAAACAGGTTTATTTAAAATAAACGCGCCATTAAACCCCACTGAAACTTCTTTGTATTTCGCAGGAAAAACTATACCCGCCAATGCTTCAAAGGCTTCTATATCAGCAGGATCACCTTGACCATAATAAGAATCAAAACTTACTCCAGCGATCATTTATTGCCCCTTACTCATCGATTCCCACCCGACGTGACGCGCACCATTATGAAAAACTTCGGGAACCAGCTGCATCCTACCGGTATCCTGATGGTGATGCCAAGTATAGCCGGGGATTTTATCTTGGCCACTGCGAATTGCTTTTAGCTGTACGTCCGTAAATGCGGACCTTGGAAAGGCGCCATTCTCTATCTGCACTCGCAGATCACGGGTCGCCATCCTTAGCTGACCATCATAACTGGCAGCTCGGAAATCTCTAATGTTTATCTGAGTGTCAAACTTTGTAATATCGTCAAATATAGGGAACCCTTTATTATCAAAGACCACCCGGGCGCTGGTACCGTCTGGTAGGACAATATCTTTATGCATTCCGGCCAGTTTTACATTAGGCATTCCTGCGGGCGGCACTGTCGTGGATAACACATTGTCAGCTCCGTATTTATTAACCAACTCCTCCCGCATAGTTCGTGAGTCGTAAGGCAAATCGCCGAGATTGCCATGAAGCGAACACCCTCCCGAATTACACTCATAACAAGGCCCAACGTTATGTACCCAGGTACTTAACTTGCCAACGTAGAACGTATGACCAATATCAACTGTCAGATTGTAGGTCTTCCCCTGTGACTGCAGCAGCTTTATTGATACAACGGAGATCGAAGCCTCTTGCGTCGCCCCATCCCCCAACGACTGCAGTTGATCACCCGGCTTGAGCTCTATAAGTGGCACAAAGCCTTTGCGCGCTGGGACATAGAACGGATGCCCCGGCGTCACTTGCAGAGTCTCAGTGAGACCTTCACCGGTACTGCCGTTCTTCACAAGCGTCAACTGATAGATCGGTTGATCCGTGCGAATGTGGGTTGCTGAGACCTTCGAGGCGAACGGCTCACCGCCTTCTTCAGGTTTGGTCCAGACGACGTCGCCCACCCTGAGCGCATCAATGGCTCGTTCACCATCAGGGGTGGCGACCATAGTCCCGGCTGCAAAACAGCATGGGCTATAGCCTGCTAATTTGGCCTGTGCTTGGTTGGCAAACTGTTCAGTACCCTTACCCGCCGCCGCATCCAAGCCTTTACCAGCTGCTGACTCAATGCCCTTTCCGGCAACAGTCTCTGCAGCCTTGCCAGCGATAGCCTCCGTACCTTTAACCGCTAATGCGTCGCGCGCTGCCAACTCTTTGATTGCGCTTAACAATGCTCCCTTGCCTACTCCACCTACGGGCATAAGCTCAGCAAGCAGCTTGAGATCAATATCTGAATTAATGCCACCACTTGCCAAAACACGTAGCCGGTCTATTTGCTCTGCTTGGGAGGCGGCGTCAGAACTGAGCGCGGCGATCTCAGGGAGTTTCGTGATAGCCGTACGCTCTCCGTATTGCTCGGACCACGCATCAGGCACAACACCCATGCCACCAGGTTCGTTGTTGTAGGTTGTGTTACTTGAAGGATTGAACAGCAGCGAATCCTTGTACTGCTTTTCTGTGGACTTGAACGCAACGACCTGACCCCCGTTGGCAACAATGGGGCTGCCATCTCCCCAGGTCAGCAGGACTTTCTCGTTTTGCAGCTTGGTGATAACTCCCCGCGCAACAGTCAGGTCGTCACCTAATGCTTGCCCTTCAGGGTTAGAAGGACCGTAACCGGCCAGAATCCCTTGAAGCTCATTGTTGGTTTTCTGATCGACCTCGCCTCCGGCAACAAACGTTAGGAGCGCATCCCACTCAAAACCAGATCGGCTTTGACCTTTGGTGGCATCTAAACTCTTGGCCTCTTGGGCCAGTCGCTTCTCTTCTTGAACGTGCAACTTGCGGTTGTATGACTGTGCATTCCCGGCGATTTCCGAGCCCATGGCGACATCGCCATTAACACTCGCGGCAGCGAGCAGTCCCACCAGCTTCGAAGCCGCATTGACCAGTCGATCGTGTTCCGCTGGATCATTGCCACTGAGCAAAGGCGACTTATCCAACGCCACAATAAGGGCTTCATTAGCACCCGCAGCCATCGCGCCCGTTTTAAAGTCGCCGCCCATTGCTTCTGAAAGCAAACCACCTACAACAGCATGCAGTGCAGTTTTGCTCAGGCCGCTGTCTTGAAGTTTGAAGGCATTACCAAAATCACCAACGCCGGTGAACGCGGTCGCCTGCATTACATCGAAAAGGCTGCCCTTCATTGCATCCTTGAAGCTGCCTTGTCCAAGAGCTTCAGAGAGCGTTCCGCGTACGGCCCCGCCAGCCAATTGAATCGTTCCAAAACGGCCAATCGCTGCGGGGTCATTCCAATGGGGTACGACGCTTGGTCCGCTTACCT
This sequence comes from Pseudomonas trivialis, assembly GCF_001439805.1. Lineage (GTDB taxonomy): Bacteria > Pseudomonadota > Gammaproteobacteria > Pseudomonadales > Pseudomonadaceae > Aquipseudomonas > Aquipseudomonas trivialis. The sequence continues at coordinate 97,835 of NZ_JYLK01000018.1, forward strand.
TGTTAGTTACAGGGTCGCTCTGCGCGCCAAACCAATTGCCACTGGCGTAATTCACAAAGCCCGCAGAAGCCCCCGCGATCAGTGACTGCTTCAAGCTGTCGCTGCTGAAGGTTTCCTTGAATGCGGCCCCCAAGTTGCCTTTATTGTTTATGGTGCTGACGACGCCGGTACTGGCAAGCGAGGTCAACGAGGCAGTCGCGATGACGTTGCCCAACCCTGCTGCAGTTCCTGCAACTGCTGCGGTGGTCGACGTCGCAGCGGTAGCGGCTGTCGCGGCCGCCATAGTGGAGCCGGCCCCTACTGCGCTACCTGCCGAAGCAGCTAGCGCACTGGCCGCTCCCGCCGTCAACACGGTGACAACGATAATGATTGCCAACATTGCGCCTTGGCCGAGGCTGGAGTGGCTGTATTTAAAGGAGTCGTGCAATTCCTTCACCTGCCGCCAATCCACATCCCCACGCTTCTCGGCTTCTTTCAACCAAGCCAACTGTGGATCTGCCTTGACCATCACATCAATCGTCTGGCTAACCGTGTTCTGATTGATCTGTTTGATATCGATCTTCAGCCCATTAACAGCCTTGATCGCCAACGCCCCCTGCGCCTGCAACTCACTCTGGCGCAACGTCTCGTCGGTATTACCCTTGCCCTTGGCACTGGTCCAAGCCAAGTCACTCTTACTCTTCTCGTGACTCTCTTGATGCAGGTCCTTCACCGCTTCAAACGTCACCGCACCGCCGCTGGCAATCGTCAGATCGTTACCGCTGTTCAGCTTGGCACGCTGGTAGAGTTGATCCCCACCACTGACCAGCGACAAATCACCACCGGTCTTGATCTCGGTTCCTACATTGGTGACGCGCGTGACTTCATCCCGCTTGGTTTCCTTGGCGCCCCAGCCTCCCTTCTTTTTCATGTCGTAAAGGCTGTAGGTGCTGTCCTGCGCCGCCAACAAGCTCAACTTATCCCCGCTATACAGATAAGCCTCATTCCCCGCACTGATCTTGCTCGCAACAATCGTCGTGTCACGCCCGGCCTGGCTGACAAAATCCCCACCCGCCGTCAGTACGCTCGCCACTTGGGTGGTCTGGTCGTCCGAGGTCTTGATGCGTTTCTTGCCGTGCTTCTCCTTGCCTTCGACGTTGTGCATGTCGCTGACCGACGCGACGTTGAAGTCGCGTCCGGCTTCGACCGTGAGGTCTTTGCCGGCGGTGGCGCTGCTGCCGATGATGTTGACGTCCTGCCCCGCTTTCATCGTCAGGTTGCCGCCCGCTGTGACGCTGGCGGCGAGGTTTTTGACGTCGGTGGTGATGCTGGATTTTTCGCCGCCGTCACGGATCTCGTGTTTGACGCTGGTGTCGCTGGCGGCGATCAGGTTGAGGTCGCGGCCGGCGCGCAGGGTGGCGTCGTTGCCGGCGACCAGTGCGCCTCGGTTGGTGAGGTCGCGGCCAGCGTCCATGGCGAGATTTTCGCGGGCGACGATGGTGCCGGCGCTGGTGTCGGTGAGGGTGCGCATGCCGGCGCCGTCGCGTACTTGGATGGCGGTGGTGTCGTTGGTGATGTCGCCTTTGAGGGCGGCGAGGCTGACCTGTTTGCCGCGAATTTCGCCGGCCATGGCGTTGCGAATGCTGTCGTCGGCCAGCAGGCTCAGGTTGTTGCCGGCTTCCACGAGGCCGCCGGTGTAGATGCTGCCGCCACGGCTGGCGGCGGTGAGGTTGTTGCTGGCGCGCAGGGTGCCGACGTTGATGAGGTCGCCGCCGGTGACCAGGTTGAGGTCGCGGCCCTGGATCAGGCTGTTGCCGCGCACGTTGCGCGATTCGGCCTGGGCCAGGTAAAGCACGGGCACAAGGACGGTCTGGCCGTCGATCACGCGGTTTTCCATCCACACGATGTCGTGTGTCAGGGCGCCGACTTGCTGGCTGGTGAGGGTGACGCCCAGGCTCAGGCGCAGGGCGTCCTTGCTGGCCAGCGCGTTGTCCATCAGGTAGCGGAACTGGTCAGCGTCGCTGTAGAGGCCGCCGGCGAGGAAGCGTTGGCCGGTTTGCGCGAGCACGGCGTCGCGGATCAGGCGGGTTTCGTACTGGCCGTCACCGAGGCGGCGCCAGGCGTTGTCGCCGGTGAAGCCGAGTTTGCCGAGCATGTAGTCGGAGCTGAAGAAGCCCGACAGCGAGGTGAACTCGGGGTTGGTCTCGATCAGATAACGGCTGGTCGGGTCGGGATTTTTGACGAACAGGCCGTATTCGCCCTTGGGCAGCTGGAAGTTCGGCGCGGTGGTGGGGTCGACCGGGGCGAAGGCGGTGCCGGTGTAGTCCACGGGCACGAAGCCGCCGCCGGGGGCGACGGCAGCCACTGGCAATACGCTGCCGGCTGCCTGGGCACTCGGGTCGTTGGCGTGTTTGCTCAGGTTGATGTTGATGCCACCGACCGGGATGCCGGTCTGGTCATCGCCCAGGCGTCCGGTGAGTTGGGCCAGGGTGTTGTCGTGCAGCGTGCCGTTTTGCAGGGTGCGGGTGACATTGAGGTTGACGGTGCCGCCAGCTTGCAGGGTGGCGTCGTAGCCGGGGCCGCTGTTGTCGGTCCAGGTGGTGACGTCGCTTATGTGCTCGAAAGGATAGCTATTGGGTGAGCGGTTTTTCAGCTCTTCGAAGCGCGCCTTATCGAAATGCCCAGCCGCCGTGGCCGCATTGAAAGCGGGAACGTCGACATGTTGCATGCTTTCAAACAAATCGTCGGAAACGTGACCTGGCGTGATGACGACAATCTTGCGCTGCCCTGTGCGCGTGGCGGCGCCCTGGTTGAGCAAGTCACCGGCGGTGATACTCAGGTCGCCATTGGCAGCCATCAGGCTGTAGCGGTTCTGCACATTGTCGCCTTGCAGCAGCATGTTTTTGCCAGCCACCAGGCGCGCCGCCACCGAATCTTTGGTCGCCGCCTCAAGGTACGTCTCGTAGATGGTGATCAGGCCTTTTTCCCAGTTGTCTTTCTCACCGCAGTGCTGGCCACAGACCCAACTCAAGCTGCCTGTGGTCAGCGTCTGCCCGAGTTCGAACTCATCTTTGGCGTTTTCGATAAAGCCTGCATTGATGCCGATCGAGCCTTCGCTTTCCACGGTGCCGGAGCGGTTGCTGAACAGCACGGCACGCCCGCCATCCTGTGCGGCGAAGCTCAAGTTGCCCTTGCTGTAGACATCGCCATAGAGGTTGCTGAAACCATTGCTGCGCAGGGTCATATCGCCGCCGCTGAACAACAGCGAATTGGCCGCGTTGGTGATGCCGTTGACGGCAGTGAGGTTCAGCGCACCCTGGGCACCGAGGGTGCCACGGTTGTTGATCTGTGCGGCGGCGATATCCAGCTGCTGGCGGGCGGTGAGGAAGCCGAGGTTGTCCAGGGTGCCGCTCAGGTTGAGCCGCGTATTGACGGCCGCCAGACGCCCGCCGTTCTGGCTGAGGTTATTGGCCGTCACCGTCAGGTTTTGCAGGGCCGAGACACGGCCGCTGTTGGTGATGTCGCCACCGGTGGTGATGCTCAGGTCACCGTCGCTGAGCAGTTCGCCGCCGTTGTCCAGGCTGGCTACGTCAAGCACCAGGCCCTTGCCGCTGGCCAGGCGATCGCCTGCCTTGAGGGCCAGACCCTGAGCGCTTTTGTAGGTGAGCGCTTCGTTGAGCTGCACGCTGCCCAGGCCGTCGACCTTGCCGAAGGCCCAATCGGCGGTGCCCATGCCGTTGATGCGGCCCAGGCTGCCGCTGAGGCCGGCGGTGTTGAGGTGGAACAGGCCCAGGCCCGCATGCTGCACCTGGCCGGACTGGTTGTTCAGGCTGGCGGCATCGAGGCTGAAGGCGGTGCTGCCGAATTCGAGGACGCCGTTCTGGTTGTTGACCGCGCCGCTGAGGTTGAGGCTGCTGCTGGCACCGCCCAGTGCGCGCAGTTGGCCGCCGGCGCTGTTGTCGAGGTTGCCGCCGCTGAGGGTCAGGCCCTGGTTGGCTTCGATCAGGCCGCCACGGTTGGTCAGGGTGTCGAGTGAGGTCAGGGCGATCCGGTTGCCGCTGATCTGGCCGTTGCCACTGTTGTCGAGGGTGGCACCGCTGACGGTCACCTGCTCTTTGCCGAACAGCTTGCCGCCGGTGTTGACCAGCGCCTGGACCGTCAATTGCAGGTCGCCCACCAGGCTCGCCATCAGGCCGTCGCCGCTGTTGTCGGCCTTGGCAGCGGTCACGTTGAGCGTGTCGCCTTGCACCGTGCCGCCCTGGTTGTCGAGGGTTGCGGTGTTCAGTTCCGTCAGGGCGCCGCCGCTGAGGATCAGGCCTTTGCGGTTGCTCACGTCCTGGCCGTTGTAGCTCAGGCCCTGGTTGCCGGCCAGCAGTTGGCCGGCGTCGTTGTTCAGGTGCTGGGCGGCGATGTCCAGGCGCTTGCCGCGCAGGGTGCCGGCGTTGTTGTTGAGGGTGGTGAGGTGCTTGACCAGCACGCTGCGCTCGCCGGCATCGATGACGCCGTCGACGTTGGTCAACAGGTCGCTGACGTTGAAGGTGATATCGCCGCCGTTGCTGACCAGCGCGCCCTTGCTGCTGTTGTTCAGGGTTTGCGCGGTCACTTCGACGCTGTTGCCGAGCAGGATGCCGGCGCTGTTGTCCAGGCGCTCGCCTTGCAGCTGCAGCAGGCCTTCGCTCTGGATGCGGCCCTGGGCGTTGAGCAACTGGCCGGGGCCCTTGAGCAGCAGGCTCACGCCCTGGGTGCCACCGGCGAGCAGGCCGGCCGCGCGGTTGTCGAGGCCCGAGGCGCGCACGTCGAGTTGGTCACCCAGCACGCGGCCGGCACGGTTGTCGATCTGCCCGCCGCTCACATTCAGCAGCAGTTGCTTGCCGGTGATCACGCCACTCTGGTTGTCCAGGTTCGCGGCGCCCAGTTGCACGTTGCCCTGCCCGGCTTGCAAGCGGCCCTGGGCGTTGTTGAGCTGTTGCGCGACGGCGAGGGTGAGCGTGCCGGTGTTGGCGCTCAACACGCCATTGGCGTTGCTGCTGAGCGTGCCGGCGGTGAGGTTGAGGTCAGTGGCGGCCTGGGCAAAACCCTGGCTGTTGTTGAAAGCGTTGGTGGCGTTGAGGTTGAGCACGCCGCTGTCGGCTTGCAGCAGGCCCTTGAGGCTGTTGTCGATGTTGCCGGCGTTTACCGTCAGCGCGTTGCCCAGCAGCACACCGTTCTGGTTGTTCAGGTTGCCTGCGTTCACCGTCACCTGGCTGGCGACGATTTGCCCGCCGCTGTTGTTCAGCTCGGTGCTGTTGAGCGCCAGGCTGCCGCCGGACATTTCGATGCGGCCCTGGCGGTTGTCCAGGTTTGCGCTGGTGAGCGTGGCGGCCTGGCCGTCACCAAAGCGGATCAAACCGCCAAGGTTGACGATGGCCGGCGCGTCGACCACCAGCGCCTGCTCGCCGAACAGACGCGCGGTGGCGCCCTGGTTGCTGACGCTGGCGCTGCTGACGTTGACCGTTTTTGCCTGGATGATTGCGCCCTGGTTGGTCAGCGCCTGCGCGGCGGTGATCGCCAGTGCACGGCTGGCCAGGAGGTTGCTGCTGGTGTTGACGGTCTGCGCGTTGATCGTCAGATCGCCGCTGCTGTTGCGGCTGTTGTCGGGGGCGACGCCGGCTTCGATGATGCCGGCGTTGGTGAGGTTGGCCGCCGTAAGGTCGATGCGTTGACCGGCGGCGATGCTCTTGCGGTTGACCAGGGCCTGGGCGCTGGTCACCTGCACGTTGCCGGTGGCGTAGACCTTGTCGGTGAGGTCGACCGACTGTGCGGTGACCTTGACGTTACCGGTGGCGGCCGCCTGGGCCATGCTCAGTCGGCCGTTGGCGTCCAGTTGAATGTCGCCGCCGCTGGCCGCCAGGGTGCCGTCGAGCTTCACGCCCACGCCAGCCTCGGTGCCCACCAGTTTGATTGCACCGGCGTACATGCCGCCCAGGGCCGACGAGTCGATGGCCAGCTCGGGCTTGGCGCTGCCGTCGTCGGCGCGCGGGGTGGCGTTCAGGGTGTTGGCGTCGACGTCGTTGCGCCCGGCGATCACGTTCAGTTCACGCGCGTTGATCTGCGCGTTGATTTTTGCCGTGCGGGTGATGATTTCGAAGCGGTCGACGTTGCTCGCGTTGAGGCCTTCGCCGTCGATGGTCACGGCGCCGCCGTCGACCTGGTAGCGCTGCAGTTGACCGTTTGCGTCGAGCACCGGCTTGCCGGTGGTGAGGGTCACGTTGGGCGTGTTGATAAAGCCGCAGCCGCTGCAGGTAACACCGTACGGGTTGGCCACGATGACCTTGGCCGATTGCCCCGCCACTTCGGTGTAACCGCGCAACTGGCTGGGGCTGCCGCCGTTGACTTCGTTGAGGATGACGCTGGCCGCGCCGCCCTTGAGGTTCGGGTTGCCGACGATAAAGCCGCCCAATTGGGTGTTGGTCACCGCACCATTGGCGTTGTTGAGGATGACGCCGTTGGGGCCGACGTTGTAGTCGCTGTACTGGTTATGGGACAAGCCCGCGCCATTGGGCGTGGCGATGTTCACCACGGGCACGCCATTGCCCGCCTGGCCGACCGTGGTGCCGGGTGCGCTTACCACGATGCCTTCGGCCTGAGCCAGCAGCGGCTGCCAGAACAACGCGTTGGCCAGGATCAGCGCGAGCCCACGCTTGGGCAGGCCGAAGAACGCGTTTCGCGGCTTCAGGGCAGCAGAAGGTTGGCGGGCCAGGAAGGCGAATTGGCGAACATCCATTTCAAAATTCTCGTTGCAGCGGGGCGTTTAATTACAGGAAGAAATCCAGGCGGAAGTAGATCGGCGCTTCGCGCTCGGTGACTACGCCAGGTCGTTCCAAAGAGTGGGCAAAGGTCACGCTGGTGCTGACGTTTTTGCCACGGGCGAACAGCTCCAGGGAGTTGCTGGACACCCGGCCGTGGTTGTCGTCGTTGTAGCGGTCGTTGGTGATCACGCCCTGGTCGTAGCCGACGCTGGCGCCGTATTCGGCAAAAGCCGGGCGCATCCAGTCGAGGGTCACCGGACGTGCCCAGCGCACTTCGTTGCGCCAGTAGCCGCCGCTGTCGCCGGTCAGCAGTTGGTCCTTGAAGCCGCGCACCGAGGCCGAGCCGCCGAGGCTCATGCGTTGCGGCGAGAACAGGATGTCTTCGCTGCGTTGGCCGGTGGCCAGGCTGCTGAAGCTGAACGACTCGCCCCACAGGCTGAACGGTTGCAGGTAGCTGACGGTGGCGGTGTATTTGCGGTAGCGCGAATTGGGCTGGCGCCGGCCAAGCGGGTCGCGTTCGTCCTGGGACTGGGCGTCGAACAGGCCGATGCCGTTTTGCATGCCCAGGTCCAGGTTGACGAATGCGGTGCCGATGCGCCGCCCATGGTTGATGCCCAGTTGCAGTTCGCTGAGGCGGTTGCTGCTGGGCGCGGTGCGTACGTCGAGGATGTAGTTGTTGGTGCGCAGGTGCGCCAGGCCGACGTTGACCGAGGTCTTGCTCACGTCATCGCGGTGGATCACTCGCTCGGCGCGCAGTTGGTGGTTCTGGTTGTCGCCGTCCTGCTTGAACTTGAAGTTGTTGGTGACGCCGAAGGTGCGGTAGTCGCTCTCGCTGTAGGTGTAGCTGAAGTTCCACCAGCCCCACGGCACGTTGTAGTAGAGCATGGTGTTCTTCGAGGTTTTCTGGTGGTCGCTGACCGCGTCGTGGCCGCCGCGCAGAATCAGTTGGTCGGCCAGGCCCAGCGGGCTGTCCCACTCAAGGCCGGCGCCCCATTGCTGCTCGCCGGTGCTCTTCTGGCCGTCGTTGTTACGCGACAGGCTGGCGCGCCAGGGCTTTTGCGGGGTGTTCTTGACCACCACGTCGCTGCCGCCGATCTGTTGGCCGGGGGTCAGTTCCATTTGCGCCTGTTTGGACGGCAGGCGGTTGAGCTGGTCCACCAGTTGCTCGACTTCGCGCAGGTTCAGCGGCTCGCCGACTTTGCCGGGAAAGGCCATGGCCAGTTCGCGGTCGGTCACCGTGCTGCCTTCGGCACTTTTCAGGGCTTCGAGTTTGCCTTCGACCACCAGCACCTGCAGGTGGCCGCTGGAGAGGTCCTGTTGCGGCAGGTAGGCGCGGCTGGTGACGCGGCCTTTGGCGATGTAGTAGTCGGTGATGACCTTGAGCAGTTCATTGAGCTGCGACACGCCCAGGCACTGGCCAAGGTAGGGCTTGAGCAGCATGGCGCGGTCGCTGGCGGGCAGGCTGTCGGCGCCTTTGAGTTCGATGTCCTGGATCGGAAAGCAGCGGCTGTCGGCGGGCGCGGCCGGAGCGTCAGGCTTGGCCTCTTTGCCAGGCAGGTCCTTGAGTTCCTGCAGGCGCCGCTGCTGTTCTTCGAGCAGGCGGTTCTGCCGGTCGCGGATCAGGTCCTGATCCCCAGGCGTGGGGGCGGCGAAGGCGCTGTTCTGGCTCACACACGTGAGCAGGAGGGTGCACAGCAACAACCGAATCCGTAGCGATAGGGACATGTTCGATCCATCGAAAATCAAGGGTCGGCAAACTACCATCGAAGCGGTGTCAATCCAATGAATGGGATTTGACGGCACGCGGCACCGGCAGAGTTGCAACATCTTGATAAATAAAAATAAAAAACAATAAAAAGCGTAATCGTGCCGTGACTGAAACGATTATTCCGACAGACGGATACACTTTTGATTATGAATCGGCTGATAACCAATGACTGCCATTAAATAGCCATTAGGAAATTGCCGAGCTAGGGCTTAGTACCGAAGGATGCAGATAAGTTCGCGAGGGGAGTGTGAATTGGATCGCATAAATGGCAATTGCGGAGGTAATTCAGCTGTGCAGATTACTGTGGGAGGGCTTTTTGTGGCGAGCGGGCTTGCCCCGCGTTGGGGTGCGAAGCGCCCCCAATCCAGTAAAACGCGGTGTACCTGATACGGCTCAGCGCCTGGTTTTGGGGCTGCTGCGCAGCCCAACGAAGGACAAGCCTGCTCGCCACAGGGAATCTGCGCTTAACTGAACGGCATGAGGGCTTGCCACAACAGCCCGCTCGGCTATGGCTGTGGAGCAAGCCCCTTCCATATTTGGATCTTCGTGACCGGATGGGCGCCGTCTACGTTCGGAATTTTTCCTGCCCCGGCACCAGCGTCAGCGGCGCGCGTTCCACGTCACGGGAGACGTGGGATTTCACTTCGCCCACACCGCCCTCTTCGTCGTTGTGAATCACCAGCACGCCTGGTCTGCGCAGTTGCTCGAGGTCGCCCTCGGCCAGATTGAAGCTTTCACTCAAATGCTGGTCGCTCAGCGCATTGGCCTCGGCGCGGCGTTGGGCGAATTTGCGGCCCTTGCGTTGCTGGTAACGCGCCCAGCTGACGAGGATCAACGCGTTGAACACGGCGATCCACAGGTAGATCTGCAGGGTATTGAGCGCGGCGAAGATCGGCGCTTCGATGCGCGGTCCGCCATGGGTTTCCAGCATGGCGCCGATGCCGCGCGCCAGCAGCCAGACCAGGCCGCCCCAGGCGAGCAGGGTCAGCGCCACATCGATGAGCCACATCACGGCATGTTGGCGAGTTCTGACAAGTTTCATGTCACGCCTCCTTTTCGATTGGTTTGATGCCACGGTCCGGGCTCACCCAGCGCGCGCGTTTCTGGTGCTGGTTGAACAGCACCTTGGGGAAGCTGACCAGGGTGGTAAACAGGCTGACCAGCCAGAACACCATCGGGTACCACACGGTCCAGAACAGGGTTTTCCACAGGTCCTTTTCGTAGCGCCGGTCGATCAGGATGCTCACGGCGAACTGAATCAGGCACACCATCGCCAGCACCAGGCCGGTAAATGCCGGCGGCATCAGGGAGTCGACTGCGATGGCCTGGGGCAGCGGGATGAATTTGCCCACACCCCAGAAGATCACCGAAAGCATGAAGGTGAAGGCCCAACCGGTGGACAGGCAGTATTCGAACAGCAGCGGCCACAGGTAGCGATGACGCCATTGCCAGATGCCACGAATGTTCTTGAACAGCACTTCGGCGCCGCCCTGGGCCCAGCGCAGGCGCTGCTTCCACAGGCCGCCGACGGTCTCGGGCATCAGGATCCAGCACAGTGCGCGTGGCTCGTAGAAGATCGCCCAGTGATCGAGTTGCAGCTTCCAGCTGACGTCGATGTCCTCGGTGATCATGTCGGTGCTCCAGTAATCGATGCGGTCCAGCGCCTTCTTGCGAAACGCCACCACCACCCCCGACACCGTGAAGATCCGGCCGAACACCCGCTGGGTGCGTTTGATCAAGCCGATGATCGACGAGAACTCACCCACCTGCACGCGGCCGATCAGGGTCGACCGGGTGCGGATGCGCGGGTTGCCGGTGACGGCGCCCAGGCGCGGGTTGTCGAGCATCGGCGCGACCAGGTAGGCCGCCGCATTTCTGTCGAGCAGCGCGTCGCCGTCGATGCACACCAGGTATTCGCTGCGCGCAGCCACCGCACCCATGCGCAGGGCCACGGCCTTGCCCTGGTTCTGCGCCAGGTGCAGCACGCGCAAACGCGGGTGTTGCAGGGCCAGCGCGTCGAGCAAAGCGGCGGTGTTGTCCTTGGAGCCGTCGTTGACCGCGATCACTTCGATGTTCGGGTACAACTGGTCCAGCGCGGCATGAATGGTCTCGCCAACGTTATCGCCCTCGTTGTAGCAAGGGATGATGATCGAGATCAGCGGGTTGCCGGCCAGCGTCGGCGCGGGGGTGTCTTCTTCCCACGGCCAGTGACGCTCCCAGTGCAGCCAGAAGTACAGGCCGCCGGCGATCCACAGCGCCGACATGAACAGCGGGTAGAAGAACACGAAGTCCATCAGGAACTGCCCGGTGACCAGGAAGATCAGGCCCAGGGGCACGCCCAGCACCAGCGCCAACACGAATAAAGCCAGGATTCTGTCGAACATGGTCAAGGGTTCCATTGGTTGGAAAGGGCCGGACGTACCGTCTTCAGGTCCGGGGAATCTTCCAGAAAGTTGTCCGGGTAGTAGCCGAAGCTGGTGACGCCCTGGCGCTTGAGCACGCCCATCCATTGCGCCATCTGCACGCCGTCGATATCCGGTGCGGCCTGGGTACGCCAGTCTTTGGCCTGCAGCTCGAACACGGTGCGTTCAAGCGCACCCGGACGGGCCTTGACGGTGGCCACCAGTTTCTCCAGCCAGGCATTGGATTGCTTCAGCGTCTGGCCTTCCATCAACGGCATGGCCATGGGTGCGGTCCAGTCGTAGGCCTGGAGGAAATCGTCGAGGTTCTGCGCGAACCACGCTTCGCTGTCGGGGTTGAGCATCGGCTCGGCGAAGATATTGCGCGCGGTCTGCACCTGCGGGCCGCCGATGGCGCGCACCCTGGCGGTCAACTCCTGGGTGAAGTCGATCAGGTAGCGGCTCTTGAAGCGGGTCCAGCGCTGCATCACGGCCGGGTCGGCACGCAACGCGGCGATGTTGCCGGGCAAGCCGTTGTCGGCGTAGGCCTTGAGCGCGGCGGGGCTGGCGTCTTCGAAATCCGTGAGCACCGCGTCGTCGTGGTAGAGCACGCCGTCGATGGCACTGTTGCGCGCCAGGTCCTCGTAGATTTCACCAATGAGCCTGCGTACCTGCGGGTCGAACGGCGACAGGCGTTTGTATTGATCGGCGTCCGTGGCCACCTGGCCGGTGTGCGGATCCCACCGCGTAACGCGCGGCAGCTTGGGGTCGAGGGCGAAACTCAGCACCGGCATCCAGGCATACACGGCGGCATGGGCGCGGGTGCGCAGTTGCCAGGCGACGCGGTTGAACAGGTCGGCGCGCACCGGCAGGTGGCGGTTGGGGAAGTACAGCGAGTGCACGAGGCCATCGCCCTTGGGGTCGGCGAAGGCTTGCAGGAACACGGTGCCTGCGCCCATGTCCACCACGCGCTGCACCAACTGGTCGAGGTTGCGCGCCTGCTGGGCCGGGTCCGGGTCGTAGACGTTGTCCAGGTCCACATGCAGCACGCGCATCGGCGCCTTGGCCTGCACGGCGACAATGCTGTTGGCGAAGTGCTCGCCGTCCGGGTCGGAGGCCACCAGAAAACGCGGGCTGTCCATTAGGTTGCCCAGGCTGTCGAGGCCGTCTTCCAGGGTCAGGGCCATCTGGTAGCCCTGCTCGCCGACCACCGCCAGGGACGTGCCCTTGGCCGCGCCATAAGGCCATACCCATACCCGTGGCGCCTTGCCCGTCACGCTGCGGATTTTCTGACTGATGGCCGCGACGTCAGCGCGCATCCGTGCCTGAAACTGGGCATCGGTTTCGTAGCGGCCGGTCGCCGGGTCATAGCGCATGGACGTCGCTGCGGGTTCCAGGTTGCCCTGGGGGTTGGCCAGGATGCCTTTGTGGTTGTTGTCGGTGTGCGCGGCGATTTCCACCAGGCCCGACTGGGACACTTCGCGGATCTGCTGCCAGGTGAGGAATTCACCCCGCGGTCGTGGCGCGCCGGCAAAGTCCACCGGCTTGTCGAGTGGCGTATCGATCCAGTAGCCCACCGGCGCCAGCAACGCCGGCCAGTGGTAAGCGCGCAGAATCGGCATCACGCGGGTGTAGAAGCTGGCGTAACCATCGTCGAAGCTGAGCATGACGGCTTTGGGTGGCAAGACCGGCCCGCCACGGCGCGCGGCCAGAATCTGGTCGACGCTGACCGCCTGGTAGCCGTTCTCGCGCAGCCAGGCCAGCTGCTCGATCAGGCGCTCGGTGCGCACCGCCACCACGGTCTGGTCGGGATCGCGGTCACTGACGTCGTGGTAGGCGATGCCCAGGAAATGGTTTTTCGGCCACGGCGCTTCGTTGGCCAGTGTCGGCCGTTCGGCGGGTGGAGTGAATGGCGCGGGTTGCTGGGCGCAGGCACTGGCCAGCACTACACCCAGGACCAACAAGCAACGGCTGAGGACGGTCATGGTCGGGCTCTTTTAGAAACGGTAGGTAAGGTCGACGAGCAGGCGCAGATCGCGTTCGCGATCACCGTCGTAGGGGCGGCTGATCAGGCTCAGGTTGGCGCCGACATCCAGCACGTCGTTCCAGCGAAAGCGTTGGCCGTAGCCGACCAGCCCCACCCCGCCGGTGGAATAATCGCGCTGGCTGTAGGTGCCTGCGCCGATCTGGAACTGCTGGCTCCACTGCGTCTCGTAGCGGTGATAGAGCACGTGGTTGATGTTGAGCACGGGCAACACCGTGAGGTCGGATTTGGGGTTGAAGTACACCGCGTCCTGTTTGCTGTTGCGGCTGGCGCCGACCTCCAGGCCCAAGTCCACTTGCACATGCGGCGCGCTGTAGAGACCCTGGCGGCCGCTGAGCAAGGCTTCGAAACGGTCGTTGCCATCGCTGAAATGGGACGGGCTGAGGGTCAGCTTCCACTCGCGGCTTTCATTGGCGCGCCAGCGGATAAAGCCACTGCCGCCGTTGGCCGTGACCCCGTCGTTGAGTGCGCGCAGCGGCGTGGTGCTGAGCAGGTAGCCGAGGCTGCCGCCGTATTGCCAGTTGTCGTTGATATCACGCGCAATCGACACGGCGGCGCCTTGCCTGGCGCCATCGCCATAGGAATGGTTGGACACCTCGGCCTCAATGGTCATGTCGCGGGTGCGCCGCTCCACGCCCACGCGCTGCCAGCGGTGCTGACCGGTGCCTTCGGTGAAGTCGGCGGTGGCATAACCGGCGCCGGCGAACAGGCGCCAGTCTTCGTCGATGGGCGGCGTGTAGATCACGCTTTCGATGCCCCAGTCGCGGCTGCCGGTGGCGGCGCCGGCGTCTTCATTGGGACCACCGCCGAAGCTTTTGCCGGTGTAGGCCTCCACGCGCAGTTCGGCCATGTCGTGCACGTCCCGCAATCGGCTGAGGCGCTGCACCTGACGGTTGTCCGGGTTGCGCGCGAGCACATCGTCGGTGAGCACATCGAGCTGGCGCCACTCCTGCAGATCCATCGCGGTGTAGGCCTGGGACACTTCCAGGCCGATATCGCGCGGGGCCTGGGCCTCGGTTTCCTTGAGCACGCTTTCGGCGCGCCGAGGCAAATCACGGGCGCGGTACATGTCGGCCTGGGCCAGGCGCAGGCCGACGTTGCCGGGGGCCTTGGCCACGAGGGCCTCCAGGCCGCTTTCGCTGCCCGGCAGGTCGCCGCCGTACGTGCCGGCCTGGGCGGAGAGTTGCTGCGCGTCCATCCAGTTGTCGTTGGGGTTGCCGATGGGCAGGCCCTTGAGTTCGACCCGTGGTTTCTGTTCGTTGGCCAATTGCGCGGCGACGTCGCGCGCCTGCTGCACCTGGTCGCTTTCCAGCAAGGCATAGAACAGCGCGGTGCTGTCGTCGACGCGGTAACTGGCGTCGGCATCCGGCGCGGTCAATACCTGGCGATACAGGGTCTGGGCGCGTTCCGGCTGGCGCTGCTCAAGGTAGGCGCCGGCCACCCAGCGCAGGGCGTAGGTGGGCAGTTGCACGCCTTGAGCGGTAAGGATTTCGTACTCGCGCACCACGTCGGCCGTGCGCGCACGGGCCTTGAGCGCGCCCAGGCGGTCGATGCGCCAGCGCACCACGTCGTCGTGGGCGCTGGCGTCCGGGGTCCAGCGGGTGATCAGTCGGTCGTAGTCCTGCAGCGCGCGGTCGGCCACCACGTAGCGCTCTTTCTCGGCGCGCGTGGCGTACTCGGCCAGGCGCACGCGCTCGGCGGCGAGGTCGCCTTCGAGACGGCGCTGGGTGACCGCGTCCACCAGGCCGGGACGCTGGGCCGACAGGCGCAATGCGGCCTCTGGCAAGCGCGCCTGTTGCAGGGCGATGAGGTATTCGCGGGCGACTTCAGGTTTGTCGCCGGCGCGGGTGAAGGCCTGGTCGAATTCGAACAGGGCGTCATAGTTCAAACCGGCGCGGGCCAGCGCGTAGCCCAGGGCCATGCGCCGGTTCGGGTCTTCAGGCTTGGCCGCCACCAGCGCGCGGGTGCGTTGCACGGCTTCGGTGGCTTTGCCGCCGTCGGCCTGGGTGAGGGCCAGGCCCAGTTGCAGGTCGATGTTGTTTGGCTCGCGCAGCAACGCCTGGCGATACACCGCCTCGGCCTGGGCCCATTGCTTCTGGTTGCGGTAGGTACGCGCCACCGTGGCAAGTGCCTGGGTACTGAGGTTGCGATGTTTGCCCTGGGCTTCGTACACCTTGAGCACTTCGGCATCCTGGCCGGCCCACCCGGCGATGATCAGGTGATCGCTGACCTGCCCGGGCGTCTGGCGTTCGGCGGACAACTGGCGCAGTTGGGTCAGGGCGGGGCTGAAGTTGCCATGGCGCGCCTGAATGATCAGCGCGTCGTAGGCCGGGTCGGCCGAGGCAAAGGCGGGCATCAGTAATTGGCTGCACAAGGCGACCCCGATCAGCAGACGCAACCGGCCTGAGGCACTGAGTGGTAGGTTTCGCAACATATCGTGAGCTTCCTTACACACGGAAAGCGTAACGATAGGTGTCCTGAGCGAAGCGCTTCAGGGTGCGGCGTCCACTGACGCGGCCTAGCTTTCCTGAGCGGACTATCGCTCAGGAAAGCTAGGTGAAGGCCAAATCGGAACAATTGTTCAGAATTGGGCTCCGTCGGCAGCAAACTGGAGCCTCTGTGGCGAGCGGGCTTGCCCCGCGTTGGGGTGCGAAGCGCCCCCAATCCAGTAAAACGCGGTGTACCTGATACGGCTCAGCGCCTGGTTTTGGGGCTGCTGCGCAGCCCAACGCGGGGCAAGCCCGCTCGCCACAACAAGCCCGCTCGCCAGAGGAATGTGATTGCCTGAAACGTCTTGGCTGCGTTGATCCTTACTGGGCGCGGCTGACGGCGCCGACTTTGCCCATCACGAAGCCGATGAATTGCTCAACGCTCATCTTCTGGCCATTGAAGGTCACTTCGTTGTTGGCGTAATGCAGCTTGGACACCACGTCAGTCCCGACCACCGTGGCCAGCTGGCTGCCAACCGCCATGCCGCTGATCATCTGCGACGCCATCTGCGCTTGCTGCTCGATGGCTTTAGGGTCGGTCACGCCGCCGAGCTGCGCCTGCAGGGCGGCGACGTCGGCGATCATGGGCTTGGACAGGGTGAGGTTGGCGTCCAGCAGCGACACCATTTGCTTGCCCAGCTCAACCGGCGGCAGTTCCATGCTGACGGGCTTGGCCAGGTCCAGCACGAGGTTGAACTTGCTTTCGCCATGGGTGGTTTTCAGCGACAGGTTCTCTACCGCCACTTGCGGCTTGGCGGCCAGCAGTTGGTTGACGTTGGCCTCGGCCAGGGCTTGTTCGGCTTCAGTCAGTTGCAGTTCCGGCGCTGGCTCGCCCGCAGCGGCGGCGGCTTGCACCGGTTGCATTTTTTCCTGATAGAGCTTGGTGAGCACCACCATCGACGGGATGTCGACGTCCTTCATGCTCACGGCCATGGCGGCCGAACCCACGGCTTTGCCCTGGTAACCGATCTCGTCGATCTTGTAGTCGACGCGGCCGGCCAGGTTGTTGTCCTTGATGTTGCTGGAGTCTTTTTGCTCAAAGCCCTTGAGGGTCAGCACGCTTTGCTGCGGACCGAAGGTGAACTTGGCGTCGGTCAGCTCCACGGTGTTTTGCCCGGTGTAGAAGTCGAAGGTGGACTTCTCCAGGTTGCTGGCCACGGTCAGGCCAGCCAGGTCCGCTGCGAGCGGCGTGCCGTCGCCGTCCACGGCCGTCACCTTGAGGCTGTTCATGTAGCCGTCGAGCTTGACCTTCTTGCCTTCGGCGGTGCTGTCGAAGTTGAGGTTAAGGCCGGAGAAGCTCGCCGAGGACTTGTCGTCCTTGAACTCCAGGGGCAGCAGTTCGACGTTGCCGTTGACCGAGCGGGTGTAGCCGATATTGGTCACGCCTTTGAGCGGCGACACGTCCTTGGCGGCGGCGAACCATTTTTCGCTGGTGGGGTTCTTTTCCAGCTCAAAGTGACTGGTGGCCATGACCGGCAGCCATTTGAGCGTGACCAGGCGCGAGAACGGCAGCGGGCCGTGTTCGATATGGTCGACAAACAGCAATTCGGGGTTGGGGTTGTCTTCACCGAAGACCGCGCCCTGCGCTTTCAGACGGTAGTGGGCGGTGCTGCTGAACACGCCACGGTCGAGGGAGACCAGTTCCAGGGAGACCTTGCCATCGACGCCGGCCATGGAGGTCTGCAGTTCCTTGTTGGCGTTCTGGATCGCGGTTTGCAGCACCGGCTCCAGTTGTTTACCGGTGTACCAGGCGCCGCCTGCACTGACGACGCCAACGGCGACCACAAAACTTAAAAGAACTACGGCTGGCTTATTCATGAAGTGACCTGATCAAATCCTGTGAGAAGTGGGCTGTCTTCCTTGAACCCTGTAGGGGTTGGCTCAAGCCCGTCGAAAACGGGGGAAAGATTAGCACTGGCAGCCATGAACGGCCCAGCCTTTCAGAGGCGTTTGCGCAACAGGGGTTCCGGCGTCACGTCAGTGCCGCGGTGTTGCACCTTGCGTGCGCGCACTTTCCCAGCCACCCCCCAGCGCCAGGAACAGGTCGATCTGGCTCATGGCGACCTGGGTGTTGGCGGCCGCCAGCTGCGCGCGCACATCGGTGTAGGTGCGCGTGGCTTGCAGGTCGGCCAGGAACGATGCGCGACCGGCCTGGAAAAAGCGATGGGTCTGCCCCGCCGCTTCCCTGGCGGACTCGCCGGCTTCGACCAGTGCATCACGGCGCTGCAACATGGCGGTGTATTGCGCAAGGCCGGTCTGGGTTTCGCGGATGGCATTGAGCACCACCCCGTCGAAATGCGCCAGGGCGCCCTGGGTGGCGGCCTCGGCTTCGTGGATGCGCGCGCGGGCGCCGTTGGTGGGGACGGTCCAGCTGATCATCGGGCCGAAGCCCCAGCGGTTGGTCGCCGGCGTGCCGAGGTCGTCGAGCAGGCCCACGGTGCCGACAGAGGCGCCGATGGCGATGTCCGGGTACAGCGCGCCGGTGGCCACGCCGATGCGCGCGGTGGCGGCGGCCAGTTGGCGTTCGGCCTGGCGTACGTCGGGGCGGCGTTTGAGCAAGGCGGCGCCGTCGCCTACCGGCAGCAACTGGGCGATGTGCGGCAGTTCGGCGCAACTGGCAGTGCCGGCCGGCAATTGGTCCAGCGGCCTGGCCAGCAGCATCGACAAACGAAACAGCCCGGCCTGGCGTGCGGCTTCATAACGCGGCATGTCGGCGCGCAAGGATTTGTATTGGGTCTGCGAGCGGGTCACCTGGGTTTCATCACCGCGACCGGCATCGCGCAGGCGCTGAGTGAGCCGGGTGCTCTGGCCTTGCAGGTCAAGGGACTCGTGGGCAATCGCCAGTTCCTCGTTGGCCGCGCATACCCGTGTGTACGAGCGCACCACATCGGCCACCAGGGTGATGCGGGCGATATCGGCCGCGGCCTGGGCGGCGTCGGCATTGGCCTGGGCGCTTTCGATGCCACGTTGCAAGGTGCCGAACAGGTCGAACTGGTAGGAGGTGGTAATGCCCACGCTGCCGATGTTGTCCACCGGGACCTTCTCGGGCTGCAGGAACGCCTCGCCGGACTCCTGCAGGCGCTGGGCTTCGGCCTTGGCGCCGGCGCTCCAGCCGCCGGCGGACTCGGCCTGCTGGCTCTGGAAACGCGCGCGCTGCAGGTTCGCGGCAGCCACACGCAGGTCGGTGTTGGAGGCCATGGCCTGGCGCACCAGTTCATCCAGGCGCGGGTCCTTATACAGCTTCCACCAGTCGGCCGGCACCGGCGCCGACACCACGTTGTCGCCCTCGCCCGCTATCGGCCCTTGCAGGTCTTTGCGGTTGGCGGCGGCCGTGTCCGGCAGCGAGTAATCCGGGCCCACCACCTGGCAGGCCGACAGCAGCAACCCCAGCGCGGACGTGGCCAGAAGCCGTTTCATGGTTGCTCTCCGTCGTTAACCTTGTCGCCAATGATCGACACCGTGGCCGTGCGCCCGGCGATCATGCGAAAGTCGGCCGGCACGTCGTCGAAGGCGATGCGTACCGGAATCCGCTGGGCCAGGCGCACCCAGCTGAACGCCGGGTTGACGTTGGGCAGCAGGTTGGAGCCGCTGCTGCGGTCGCGGTCTTCGATGCCGGCGACGATGCTCTGCACATGGCCGCGCAGGCGGGCGTTGTCGCCGATCACACGGATATCCACGGCCATGCCGACGTGGATGCCGTCGAGCTTGGTCTCTTCGAAATAACCGTCGATGTGGAAAGAGTTGCTGTCCACCACCGACAGCACCGGGCGCCCGGCGGTGACGAATTCCTGGCTGCGCGGCGCGCGGTCGTTGACGTAGCCGTCCACCGGGCTGCGGATCACCGAGCGATCCAGGTTCAACTGAGCCGCGTCCACGGTGACTTGCGCTTCGGCCAGGGCCGACTGGGCGCGGGCCACGCGGGACTGGCTTTCTTCGAGTTGCTCGCTGGGCACGAGGTTGCCCAGCCCACGGTTGCGCTTGTACTCGCGCTGGGCCTGGGCCAGGGTTTCCTGGCGGTCGGCCACGGCGGCGCGGGCCTGGCGCAGGGCCAGTTTGAAACGGTCTTGGTCGACGGCGAACAGCACTTGACCCTTGGTCACTGGCTGGTTGTCGTGCACGTCCACGCGCTGGATCAGCCCGGACACGTCCGGCGCAATCTGCACGATGTCGGCACGGATGTGGCCGTCGCGGGTCCAGGGGGCAAACATGTAGTACATGACCATGCGCCACACGACGACGACCGCGAACGTCACGATCAACAGCGTGAGGACCACACGGCCGAGGGTCAAAAAAGGTTTTTTCATGTCATCAGGTATCGACTGAGTGAGTCCACCGCGCCCAGCATCAGCGCGTAGAGCCCCACATTGAACAATGCCCGGTGCCAGACCAGGCGATAGAAGTGCATGCGCGTCAACAGCCCGTGCACCACCAGAAACAACAGGTACGTAATGCCCATCAGCACCAGCAGCGTGGGCAGGAACACCCCGCTGATATCCAGATCACCGATCATAAAGGCGCTCCCTCCGGCAGCGGCGCTTCCAGCTCCGTGCCACCAATGAATTCGACCCCCGGCAGCAGCGCCAGGCGCAGGCCGGCCAGCGCGTGCAGCAGGTGCAGGCGGGTGTCGTCGGCGTCCTGCAGGCCCTGGCCGTTGAGGGCGCGACGGGTGCGGTCGAGTGTCATCAGCAGACCGCTGGGCGCGGGCAAGCGTTCACCCGCCTTGAGACAGGCCTTGAAGTAGCCGCCCACGCCTTCCACCACCTGGTTGAGCAGCACCCGGGGCACGCCGAGGATGCGTGGCGAGTAGGCCAGCAAGTCGAGCAGGTTCAGCGCCACGCGCAAGTCGCGCAGGGCGATGCCAGTGTCTTGCCCGGTGAGGGCCAGGCGTGGCAGGTGTTGCATCAGGCGGTCGAGCATCTGCGCGGCCATGTGCCGATGCTCGGCCAGGGTGGCGGGTTCGGTGAGGCTGACGATGTCGCGCCAGCTGAACCGGGTGAGGCGCTTGGCTGCCAGCTCGGCGCCGAAGGGCCGCGCGATCAGCGTCCATACAAAGGCGAACAGCAGGCCCACGGGCCCGGCCAGATTGACGTTGGCGAAGTTGAGAAAATCGGCGTCGTAGGCACCCTGGATGCTGATGAACGACGAGGTGTTGACCAGCGTCAGCAGCATGCCCAGGTAAAAGCGCGGCTGGACCGTGAGGGTGCCGATGCAGATGAACGGCACGGCGAAGGCCAGCACCAGCATCGGGAAGTCATGCAGGTTGGGCAGCACCAGAAACAGGTACAGGCTGGCGAACAGCACCGACATGGCGGTCCAGAAAAAGAACCGGTAAATCTGCGGCGCCGGGTCGTCCATCGTGGCGAAGAAGCTGCATGCGACGGCGGCGAGGATCACCGCGCTGCCGCCGTCGGTCCAGCCCAGCAGGATCCACAGCACCGAGGCGACGATGATCGCGCTGACGGTGGAAAACGCCGAGTAGAACATCAGGCCCCGGTCGAGGAACGGCGTCAGCCGGCCCAGGCGCCAGTGACGGTACACGGCGCGCCAGGTGTCCTGGCTTTCGCACTGGATGGCGGCTTGCAGGCTGCGGCAGTCCTGCCACAGGTCGACCCACTCGGCCAGGCGATAGAGCGCGTTGGAGAACAGCAACGTGTGGCGGTCGTTGAGTGCGTCGCCCTGGGGTTGCGCGGCGTCGATCTGGTCGCGCAACAAGCGCCAGCGCTCAAGGGGCGCGGTGTCGGTGGTGCCTTGCAGCCAGGCATCGGCCGCTTGCAGCAAGGGCATGAGGCGCTCGAGAAACTCGGGGGCGCGATGTTCGATGGCGTACACCGCGTCGTCCAGCGCGTCGATCACCGGCAGCAGGTGAATCATGCGCCCGCGCAGTTCCTTGGTGTTGCGCACCGTCTGGGGCCGCGCGCCTTCATGGGGCAGTTGGCCGATCATCAGTTCAAGGGTGTTGAAGGTGGCGACCATGCCGCCACGCAGGTTGCTGACTTCCTCGATGTCGACGTTGCGCGTGAGAAAGCGCTGACTGTAGACCTGCGCGTCGGCAAACCACTTGGTCACCGAACCGTCGAACACCGGCATCAGCCGACGCGGCCAGAACATCGCGCCGACCACAGCGGCCACGACGATGCCGAGGAAGATCTCCTCGGTGCGCGCTTCGGCCACGTTCCACACTGCCAGGGGGTTATCCACCACGGGCAGCGCGATCAGCGGCAGCGTGTAGCCGGCGAGCATCAGGGCATAGTTGTTGGCGGTGCGCAGGTGCATGGAGAGGAACAGCAAGGTGCCGGTCCACAGCGCAATCACCACCACCAGAATATAGGGCGACTGCACGAACATCGGCACGAACAACACCGCCGCCGCCGCGCCCATCAAGGTGCCGATGGCGCGGTACAGCGCCTTGGAACTGGTAGGGCCGACGAATGGGCTGGAGACGATGTACACGGTGGCCATCGCCCAATATGGACGCGGCATTTGCATGAGCATGGCGATGTACAGCGCGATCATCGACGCCGCGAAGGTGCGCACGCCGTAGAACCAGTCGCGGGCCGGCGGCATGCCGGTAAAAAATCCGTTCAAGGCGCCACCGCCCCCGCCGCTTCGAAGGCGCGCAGCACGCGCAACGCGGCTTCGAGGTCGCTGCGGGGAATGTCGGCCAGCACTTCGCGGCGCAGGCGCACCAGTTGCGCTTCCACCGCCTGCACCCGCTCACGCCCGCGCTCGGTGAGGCTCAAGGCTTTGGCGCGGCGGTCGTGGACGTCTTCGGTACGGCACACATAGCCGCCGCTGCACAGCTGGTCGAGCAGGCGCACCAGCGACGGGCTTTCGATGCCGGAGGCCTGGGCCACCTTGACCTGATGCACGCCGTCGCCCAGGCGGCCGATCATCAACAGCGGCACGGCACAGGCTTCGGAGATGCCATAGCTGACCAGCGTGGCCTGGCAGATTTTGCGCCAGTTGCGGGCGCCCACCACCATGCTGCTGCTGAGGTTCATCTGAAGGTGTTCAAGGGATTGGGACACGGGATTGTTCGCATACAGTTAGTTTGCTAACTATCAATATGGTGGAAGCTGGCTTGAGCGTCAAGTTTTGAAACAATTTGGCGGATGGGTGGTGGCAAAAAATGTGGGAGGGGGCTTGGCTCCGGGGCTGTCGCGTCGAAGCCCAAGCCCAGTCTAGGGACAGCCCTCGGGCAACATCGACGGCACATTGCACAACACAAACAACCGCGCCCTGGCGCCACCGCCGTCCTGGCGACTGAGTTCGCGCCAGCCGTTCGGCAGCGGCGCGAATTCATCCGGCGCTTCGTTGCTGCTGATCAGCCATACGCGCCGGGTGCCGGCGGGCAGTGACGAGAGGTGGTCGAGGTAGATGCGCCCGCCGTCCTGATCCACCAGGGTGCCGAAGCCGTAGGCGTTCGGTCGCGTTGGCGTGCCGTCGGGTTTGGGCGGGGTGTAGAGCTGCAGTTGGGCGTCGGTCTGGTCGTAATAGACGTAGCTGAGGTACCACATCATGTCGCTGAGCACGATGCGATCGTCTTCCTGGTAGTTGCGATTGACGAACTCCACCGGCACGTTGAACTGGTCCTGCTCGTCCACCGTGAAGTTGTTTTTCAGCCCAACCAGTTCCACCCCCACCAGCAACACGAACAACGCCGCGCCCCACCACGATCCGCGGTCGATGAGCAGCGCCAGCAGGATCGACAAGCCCAGGGCATACACCGTGAGATAGCGCTCAATGAACACCGGCGAAATAAACGACACGGCGTAGACCAGCAGCAGCGGCAGCAGGAAAAACAGCGCCAGCAGGCTGGCAGGTCGATAGGGTTGGCGATCACGCCAGACGCTGACGCCAACCAGCGCAATCAATAGCAGGGGGAAACCCCAGAACAGCGGTCGCCACAGCGCCAGGCCTTCATCCTGCAACATGAATTGCCAGACCATCGATGGCACAGACAGCGCATTGACCGGATCTTCCCAGCCAATGTCACCGCCGACCTTGAGCTGGTCGACGTGCTGCACCAGGTCCAGCAGGCCTGGCAACCAGGGCAGGTACGCCAGCACAATCGCGACGTTGGTCGCCCACCATGCCCGGCGCGCGATCAGGCGCTGACCGCAGGTGCCCAGCACCCCCAGATACGCCCAATGCACCAGCACGCACAGGGCGGTGAAGTAATGGGTGTAGAAACCTGCGGTCATCAGCAGCCCATAGGCCACCAGGTAGCGCGTGCGTTCGGGTTGGCGCACCCAGTACACCAGCGCCAGCGTGGCGCCCAGCAGCCAAACGCCCAACAGCGAATACATGCGCACTTCCTGGCTGTACCGCACCGCCGTCGGCAGCAGCGCCAGCAGTACGCCGGCCAGTACCGCCGCGCGCCGGGTGGACAGCTGCCGCGTGAGCCAGATGCCCAGGCCCACGGCGATCGCGCCCGGGATGGCGCTCATGGCCCTGATCGACCCAATGCTGTCGCCGAACAGTTCGATCCAGCCGCGCAGCAGGAAGAAGTACAACGGCGGGTGTACATCGTGGGCCGCGTGAAACCACAGGTCGTCCACGGCGTATTCGCTGAGCAACAGGCTTGAGCCCTCATCGCCCCAGATGGCCGACGCCGTCAGGTTGTAGAACCGCAGGGCCATCGCCAGCGCCAGGAGCGGTACCCACCAAAGCTGGCTGATCCAGCCGGCCCGCTCCCAGCCAAGTCGGTTGAGCGCGGGCAATGCCGCGATTTTTTCGTTTTGCTCTACCACAGACCGACGCACCTTGATTCCCCTGCCACTGCTCTGATTGCCGACACGCAAACCCACGCCACTTTAGGACAAATGCCCCCGATTCGCTTGTGCAATCGGACAAATCGGCCAATTGCGCAGGACTTCACCGAAGCGCTGGTCGGATCACGCTATGATTGCCCTCCTCCAAGGACTCAGGCTCAAGGGCATCTTATGCGCATCGGTTTTCTGTCACCCCTGGCACTGGCACTGCTCGCCGGTATTTCCCAGCAGGCGTTGGCCAGCTCGGACGACTCGTGCTACCCGGACTGGCGGGTGTCGCGTGACAGCCTGGACCCGTGCAACAACCTGCCCTTTCTGAGCCCGGGCAACGACAGCCGGGTGAACCTGCGCCTGCTGCTGTCCGACAAAAAAGTCGCAGCGCTGGCCCCCAATGCCCTGGACGACACCGACCGGGCCGAGGGGTACGGCCAGGTGCCGTTTGCGGTGTATCGCCTGAGCCCTGTTGCTGCCGGCGACGACGAACCCGATGACAAGCCAGACGACTCGCGCACCGCTGAACTGGACACGCTGCTCAAGACCCTGGGCATCAAGCGCGAGGACTACAAAACCGCCGGCGAAGCGTTTTTGAGCGGCGAAGGCAGCCGCTGCCGCAGCAACGACGATGACAGCGCCACGGCGTTTGTCAGCCAGGTGATCAAGGCCGATATGCCGGATACCGAACGCGTGCTGCTGGCCAGGGCGCGCCTGCAATTGCTCACCGCCTGCAGTTGGGAGGGCGCGGTGGTCACCGGCGAAATCGAGTCCCCGAACGGCCGCCTGCTGCGCACCTACCTGCAAGCCGCCGCCGACTTCTACAGCGGACGCTTCAGTGAGGCCGAACGCGGTTTTGCCGCCGCCAGCGGCTCAACCCTGCCGTGGCTGCAGGAAACCGCGCTGTACATGACTGCGCGCACCGCGCTGAATCAGGCCCAGGCCGAAGCGTTCGACGAATACGGCATGCCGCAGCGCGAGCATGTGGATAAGTCCGCGCTGGGCAATGCCGAAAAGGGCTTGCTCGGCTATCTGCACACTTATCCACAGGGCCAGTACGTGACTTCCGCCCGGGGCCTGTTGCGCCGTGTGCATTGGCTGGCCAATGACGATGGCAAGCTCGCCGAGGACTTCGCCTGGCAAATGACCGAAGCCACCGCCGAGCAGCGCAATGTGTCCCTCGATGAACTGGTGCAGGAAGCCGACCTCAAGCTGTTGATCGACAGCAACGGCAGCCTCAAGAACCCGATGCTGCAGGCGGTCAACGACCTGATGCTGATGCGCGCCGAGACGCCGCCCAAACTGACCCGCGCCGACCTCGACAAACAGAAGGCCACGTTTGCCGACGAGCCGGCGCTGTACGCCTACCTGCAAGCGGCGTTTGCGTTTTACGTGGAGCATCAGCCCGAGGCCGCCCTGAAACTGCTGCCCAAGGATGTGCCGTCGAGCCTGGATTACTTCGCCTTCAGCCAGCAGACCCTGCGCGGCCTGGCCCTGGAAGCCGGGCAGAATTGGAAAGCGGCGCAAGCCCTGTGGCTGCAACTATTGCCGCTGGCCAAACAGCCCCTGCAACGCGACCAGCTGGAGCTGGCCCTGGCGATGAACTACGAACGCAGCGGCGAGTTGACCAAGGTGTTCGCGGCCGACTCGCCGATCAGCGCCAACAACGTGCGCTACCTGCTGCTGCGCAGCGTCGCCGGCCCCGACCTGCTGCGCCAGCAGATCGCCAAGGCCAGCGACCCGGTGGAACGCCACACCGCGCAATTCGTGCTGCTCTACAAGGACCTGCTGCGCAGCCAGTTCGCCACCTTCGCCGACGACCTCAAGCAACTGCCGGCCACGCCGCCTGAAGACAAACTTGGCACCAGCCTCGGCTACACCTATGGCGGCGGGCAAACCTTGAAACTGTTCCAGTGGAACGGCGACAAAGCCGAGTCCGGCTACACTTGCCCGAGCATCGCGCAAACCGCCGCGACCTTGCAGAGCGACGCGAAAAACCCGCAGGCGCTCAATTGCTTCGGTGAGTTCATCCTGCGCAACAGCCTGGACGGCATGCCACTCGAGCAAGCCCGTGCCGCCGGCAGCCTGGGCAGCAGCGCGTCGAACTTCAGCGGTGAAACCTTCTCGCGCCTGGACGGCTACAAACAGGTGATCGCCAACCCCAAGGCGCCGAAAACCGACAAGGCCTACGCGCTGTTTCGCGCCATCAACTGCTACGCGCCCGCCGGCTACAACAGCTGCGGCGGCGAAGACGTCGCGCCGGCCGTGCGCAAGGCCTGGTTCCGCCAGCTCAAGACCGGCTTCGGCGACACCCGGTGGGGCAACGCCTTGCAGTACTACTGGTGAACCACCTGTGGCTGGGCCTGCTGTTGCTGGCAAGCCCGGCCTTCGGTGCCGTCGACGCCCGCGACTATGACGCCTTCTGGCTGTGGAGCGGCGTCACGCCGCAGCCGGTGCTCAAACAGGCGAAGACGCTGTACATCCTTCAGGGCCAGATCAACGCCACCCGCCGCACGCCTACCGTGCGTTTGATCGCCCAGGGCATGAGCGTGCCGCGTATCACCCAGGGCGAGGTCTGGATCGTCTACCGCGTCCACACCCTGCACTGGCCGGAGCGGGTCTACGCCCAATTGCTCGGCCAGGTGCAACGCTGGCGCGACGCGGGCAATCCGGTGGTCGGCATCCAGATCGACTTCGACGCCCGCACCCAATACCTGCACGAATACGCGGAGTTTCTGCGCGACCTGCGCCAGCGCCTGCCGGCCGACCTGCGATTGAGCATCACGGGTCTAATGGATTGGGGCAGCAACGCCGATCCCGCTGCCATCGCCCAGCTCAAAGGCGTGGTGGATGAAGTGGTGGTGCAGACATACCAGGGACGGCACAGCATCCCGGATTACGCGGCGTATCTGCCGAGGGTGAGTCGGATGGGGGTGCCGTTCAAGGTGGGCTTGATTCAGGGTGGCGAATGGCAGGCGCCGGCGTACTTGCGCGAGAGCGAGTGGTTTGGCGGGTATGTGGTGTTTTTACGCAATCCTTAGCGCTGCAAATGGGCTATTTCAGGCAACCCCATTCCTGTGGCAAGCGGGTGTGTTGTGGCAAGCGGGCTTATTGTGGCGAGCGGGCTTGCCCCGCGTTGGGGTGCGAAGCGCCCCCAATCCAGCAAAACACGGTATACCTGAACCAGCGCGGAGCCTGGTTTTTGGGGCTGCTTCGCACCCCAACGCGGGGCAAGCCCGCTCGCCACAACAAGCCTGGTGACCACAGAAAGCCTGGTGACCACAACAAGCCTGGTCACCACAAAAAAGCCTGCCCACCGCAATAGTCACAAAGTGCGCCAAGATTCAGCGCTTGGCTGTTTGCAGCGGATACACCGACTCCCAGCCGCCACCCAGCGCCTTGTACAAACCGACCATGGCCAGCGACACGTCGGTGGAGCTTTGCACCCATTGCTCCTGGGTCGCCAGCAACGCGCTCTGCACGGTGAGGACGTTGACGAAATCCGCCACGCCTTCGACGTACTGGTGTTGTGCGGTGGTGAGGGCGATCTGGTTCTGGCGCACGGCTTCGGCGAGGCTGTCGCGGCGCAGCTGGCTGGCGTTGTAGCGGGTCAATTGGTCGTCGATCTCGTGCCAGGCGCGCAGCACGGTGTGCTGGTAGGCGAGCGCCGCTTCCTGCTGCTGGGCTTCGCGCAGCGTCAACATGCCCTGCAGGCGTCCGCCGTTGAACAGCGGCAGGCTGAACTGCGGGCCGAAGGCAAATGCGCGCGAGCCCCAGGAGCCGAAATCCGCCAGTTGCAGGGCCTGGGCGCCGAGGCTGCCGGACAGGGTGATGCGCGGGTAGAAATCGCCTTTGGCCACGCCGATATTGGCGGTGGCCGCATGCAGGCGCGCCTCGGCCTGGCGGATGTCCGGGCGGCGCTCGGCCAACTGTGACGGCAGGCCAATGGCGACCTGGCGCGGGGTTTGCGGCACGGCGGCGTCTTTGGACAGTTGGGCATGCAGGGCCTGGGGCGGTTCGCCCATGAGCAGGCTGAGGGCGTTGATCAACTGATCCTGACGTTGTTGCAGCTCCGGCAGGCGCGCTTCAATGGTGGCAACCTGGGCGGCGGCTTCGGCCACGTCCAGGTCGGTGGCGACGCCGTCGGCCAGGCGCAGTTGCGAGAGCTTCAGGCTGTGCCGGGCGACGTCGAGGTTCTGCTCGGTGACGTTGCGGGTGTTCTGCACGCCGCGCAGTTGGATGTAGTCTTGGGCGGTCTCGGCCAGCACCGACAGCAGCACGGCGCGGCGGTCGTCTTCGGCGACTTGCAGGGTGGCGTCGGCGGCCTCGGTCTCGCGCTTGACGCGGCCCCAGAAGTCCAGCTCCCAGGCGGCGGAGAAGCCCGTGTCCCATTGGTTGAACGCCGAGCGGCCGTTTTCTCCGGAAGGGTCGTTCAAGCCTTCACCACTGTTGCGCTTGCGCTGGTAGCCACCGCCTGCCGCGAGGTTGGGGTAACGCCCGGCCGTGGTCACCTGGCGCACGGCGCGGCTTTGCTGCAAGCGGCTGCCGGCCAGTTTCAGGTCGAGGTTATCGGTGAGGGCGCGGCGTGTGAGGGCAGACAGTTGCGCGTCATGGAACACGTCCCACCAGCGCTCCTGCAGCGGATCGGCCACGGCGCGGCTGTCGGCCTGACGGCCCTGAGGTTCGCGCCAACGCTCGACGTGCGGCCCCTGGGGCGTGTGAAAGTCCGGGCCGACGGTGCAGGCACTCAGGCTGAGGACGCTCAAGGCGAGCCAGGCAAAACGCATCATTGCTGGGCCACCTCACGCGGCTGCGCGACGGGCTGGGTGTCGACGCTGGCCTCCACCGACATGCCCACCCGCAGACGCTCGGTGAGGGGCTGGCCGGGTTCGAGGATGATCTTCACCGGGATGCGCTGCACCACCTTGGTGAAGTTGCCGGTGGCGTTGTCCGGCTTGATTGAGGCGAACGTCACACCGGTGGCCGGCGCCAGGCTCTCCAGATGACCGTTGAGCACCTCGCCGTCGAGGCTGTCGACGCGCACCTGCACCGGTTGGCCGGCGTGCATGTGCGACAGCTGGGTTTCCTGAAAATTGGCCACCACATAGGCCTCGCTCAGCGGCACCACGGCGAGCAGCTTGCTGCCCGGCGTGACATAGGCGCCGACCCGCACCGCGCGCTCACCGACCATGCCGTCCACCGGAGCGACGATGCGTGTATAGGACAGTTGATAGCTGGCCATTTCCAACGCCGCCTGGGCGCGTTTGAGCCCGCCTTCGGCCGCGTCACGCTGGGCGCTGAGGATTTCCACCTGCTTGCGCTCGGCCGCCAGCACCGCGGTGGATTTGGCCAGGCGCGCGGTGGCCTGGTCGATGCGGGTTTTGGCTTGCTGGGCGTTCTGCACGGTGCCCGCGCCCACGCCGGCGAGGTGGTTGTAGCGGTTCAGCTCATGTTCGGCGAACGCTACTTCGGCGCGGTCTGCCGCCACGGTGGCCTGGGCCTGGGCGATCACCGAGCTTTGGCGTTCCAGGGTCGCGCCGGCGTTTTTAAGCTGGGCTTGGGCGACCAACGCATCGGCATCAGCGGCCTGGGCGGCGGCGCGAAAATCGCGGTCGTCGATCAGCGCCAGCAGTTGGCCGGCCTTGACCTGCTGGTTGTCTTCCACCAGCACCTCTTTGATAAAGCCGGCCACACGCGGGGCGATCAGGGTGAAGTCGGCGGCGACGAAGGCATCGTTGGTGGTCTGGCGCGGGTTGCCCAACAGGCCCGGCGTGACCAGATACACCAGCACGCCGACGGCAAATACAGCGATAACGGAGACGGCAATTTTGTCTTTGCGTTTCATGGGGAGTCCTTGAGGCTACGTCGGTGCGCGAGGCGGATAGATCCGCGAGGGCATCCAGAAAATCAGCAGGATCAACGCCACCGCGACACCGGCCATGACGACATACAGATCCGAAGAAGTGAGCACCACGGCCTGCTCGTGCAGGCGCTGAGCCAGGCCCGGCGAATCGCCGTCGGCCAGGGGCGAGTTGCCCAGGCGGTCCACCAGCGTGGTGGAGTGAAAGTGTTCGCGCCGGGTGGTCAGGGTCTCGAGCACTGCAGCGGCGATCACCGCAGACAGCCCCTTGACGGTGTTGAACCAAGCCGAAGCGAACGGCCCGTCAACGGGCTGGATGCTGCCGGTGGACAGCATCAGCAACGGCAGAACCGACATCGGTTGCCCGATGATTTGCAGCAGGTACCAGCCATAGAAGTCGTCGCGGATCCACGCCGAGGTCAGCTGCGAACTGCCCAGGCAACTGAGCACCAGCAAGCTCAAGCCGAGCCCCAGCACCCAACGGCAATCGACCCGGCGCAGGTTGCACAGCGCCGCCACCAACGGCAGCGCGATCAGTTGCGGCAGGGCCATCAGCAACATCACCGGCGCGGTTTGCAACGGCCTGTAGCCGTGCACCTGGGCGAGGAAACTCGACGGGATGATGATCACCGAGGTCAGCACCATCAGCACGCCGGCCAGTACGATCAGGGCAAACGCCAGGTTGCGCAGGCCGAGCATCTGCACGTTGAAAAACGGCAGCGGCTGCGACCATTCATTGAGCAGGAACAGCACCAGCAACAGGGTGCCGCCGCTGAGCAGGAAGGTGATCAGGCCGGACTCGAACCAGTCCAGGCGGTTGCCTTGCAGCAGGCCGATCACCAGCATGCAGATCGCCGGAAAGCCCAGCAGCAGACCGCGCCAGTTGAACTGCCTGAAGCGCTCCAGCCGCAGCGGGTCTTGCGGCAAACCGTAGGCCACCGCCGCCATCGCCAGCAGGCACGGCGCGACAATCTGCCAGAACGCCCACTGCCAGCCCATGTACTCGGTCCACAGCGCCGCCAGCGGCGTACCGAGGCTCGGGCCGAAGGTGGCGGTGAGCGCGTAGCCGGCCAGGCCATACAGCTTGATGTTGGCCGGCAGAAAGCGCAGCGCCACCGACATCAGCATCGGCGGCAATGCGCCGCCAGCCAGGCCTTGCGCGGTGCGCAGCAGCAGCAGGCTTTGGTAATTGGGCGCAAACGGGCAAAGGATGCCCAGCAGGGTGAACAGGCCGATGGCGCACAGGGTGAAACGGCGCAGGGAGAAAGTCACGGCACACCAGGGCGCAAAGGCCATGGCCGCCACGGAGGTGGCGGTGTAGGCCGCGACCAGCCAGGTGCCTTCGTCATAGCCGATGAAGAGCGCGCCGCGAATATCGGCGAGGGCGATCTTGGTAACCATGTCGTTAAGGCCGGACACCAGCACCGCCAGCAGCACACCGACCAGGCCGATGATGATGCGCAGGCCGAACACCGGCGGACTGAGCGCGACAGGTTTGGCTGCGGCCTGCAGGGCGGGGGCAGCGAGGGAGGTCATGTACGGGTAACTCGGAATAATAGATACCCGTGCAGTTTAAGCAGGTCTACACATGACAAAAAGTTACTTATTGGCAGGGTATAAGTGCACGCAACGCAATCAAGCTCCCTCCCACAGTTGATTGGGTTCGGCTTTGAAAGGGTCAGGTGGGCTGGGCTTCGAGCCAGGTGGCCTGGCAGCTTTCGCGAAAAGTTTCGCGCAGCCATTTGTGCGCCGGGTCCTTGTCGAAACGCGGGTGCCAGGATTGGGTCAGCATCAGGGTCGGCAACGAGATCGGCAGGGCGAAGGCGCGCAGCGGCAGTTTCAGGCGCTTGACACTCAGGAGGGCTTCCTTGGGCACCGGCAGCAGCAGGTCGGAGTCGGGCAGCATGAACATCGCGCCGTGAAACCCCGGGGCGATCATCGCCACGCGGCGCTCCAGGCCCTGGGCGTTCAAAGCGGTGTCGATGGGCCCGCGCGCGATGCCACGGCGCGAGATGCTGATGTGGGAATAGCCGGCAAACCGTTCGGCGGTGATTTCCCCGTCGAACAACGGGTGGCCTTCGCGCGCCAGCCCGACGAAGGTGGTGGAGAACAGGTTCTGCACCTTCACCTCAGGGGTGACGGGCAGCGTGTTGCTCACCCGCAGGTCCAGGCGCCCTTCGCGCAGGGCTTCATCGTCGGTGTCGCCTTCGGGCACGAAGTACAGCTCGCACAGTGGCGCCATGCGCTCCATGGTGTCAAACAGCCTGCCGCCATACACGCCGATGAAGAAGTCGTTGGCGCGCACGCTGAAGCGACGCCGCAAGGTGCTCAAGTCCACCTGGTCGGCCGAGCGAAACAGCAGCGCGGCCTGCTCCACGACATTACGCACCTGGCCTTGCAGTTGCAGCGCCTTGGGCGTGGGCACCAGGCCGCGTCCGGCGCGCACCAGAATCGGGTCGCCCACCGCCTCGCGGATACGCGTGAGGGTGCGGCTCATGGCCGCCGGGCTGAGGTTCATCCGCCGTGCGGCGCCGACCACGCTGCCTTCATCGAGCAAGGCGTCGAGGGCGACCAGCAGGTTCATGTCCGGTAACTGCATGCCAGGCACTCGCGGTCGTAAAAGCGTGAATTGGCCGCAATCCTAACAGGGATGGCCGGCCTAGCGCTGCATGCCCCAGCGTTTCACCGTGAGC
Source organism: Pseudomonas trivialis (assembly GCF_001439805.1). Lineage (GTDB taxonomy): Bacteria > Pseudomonadota > Gammaproteobacteria > Pseudomonadales > Pseudomonadaceae > Aquipseudomonas > Aquipseudomonas trivialis. The sequence continues at coordinate 130,620 of NZ_JYLK01000018.1, forward strand.
CGCTCGAAGGTGTCGAACACCAGGTTTTCCACCAGCAGGCCGATCAGAATCACCACGGCCAGGCCGGCGAATACCTTGTCGGTGTAGAGCTCGTTGCGGTTCTGGAAGATGTACCAGCCCAGCCCGCCCTTGCCGCTGGTGGCACCAAAGACCAGCTCGGCGGCGATCAAGGTGCGCCAGGCAAAGGCCCAGCCGATTTTAAGGCCGGCGAGAATCGACGGCAGCGCGGCCGGGATCAGAATGAACAGCACGAAACGCATGCCCTTGAGCCCATAGTTGCGACCGGCCATGCGCAGGGTTTCGGACACGCCAAGGAACCCCGAATAGGTATTGAGCGCCAGCGCCCACAGCACCGAATGCACCAGCACAAAGATCAGGCTGTTCTGGCCCAGGCCGAACCACAGCAGCGCCAGCGGCAGCAACGCAATCGCCGGCAGCGGGTTGAACATTGAGGTCAGCGTGCTCAACAAGTCGCGGCCCAGTTGGGTCGAAACGGCAAGCGTGGTCAGGGCGAAGGCCAGCACGATGCCGATCAGGTAGCCCTTGATCAGCACGGCCAGGGAGATGCTGACCTTGCTCAGCAGCTCGCCGCTGAGCAGGCCGTCGTAGAGCGCATGGAAGGTCTGCAGAAAGCTCGGCAGCAGCAGGTCGTTGTTCTGATAGCGCGCCACCGACTCCCAAATGAGTGCGAGCACGATCAGGATCAGGCCTTTGCGCAGCCAGCCTTGTTGCCACAGGCGCTGACGCAGCGGCAGTTCGCGTTCCACCGGCACGCTGAGCAGCGGTTCGAGGGTTATTTCGTATTCCTGGCGCATGGGGCGACCCTTTAGTAAGCGATGCGAATATCGGCGAAACCCAACTCACGTTCGGCCTCGGGGGCTTCATCGAACAGCAGGCGATGAATGCGCCGCGCCGAGGCCTGGAAGTCCACACCGCCGAGGCTGTGCAGGTCGTATTGATGGCTGTGGATTTCTGCGCGCACGCGGCCCGGGTGGGGCGACAGCAGGAGGATACGGTTGCCGACCACCAGCGCCTCTTCGATGGAATGGGTGACGAACAGCAGGGTGAAGCGCACTTCTTCCCAGAGCAGCAGCAGTTCTTCCTGCATCTTGCGTCGGGTGAGGGCGTCCAGGGCGGCGAAGGGTTCGTCCATGAGCAGAATTTTGGGCTGCATGGCCAGGGCACGGGCGATGGCTACGCGGGCTTTCATGCCGCCGGACAAGGTGTGCGGGTAGGCATCGGCGAAGGCACTGAGGCCGACTTTGTCGAGGTAGTGCAGCGCGCGTTCTTCGGCCTCGCGGCGCTTGAGGGTTTTGGACGCCAGCAGGGGGAACATGACGTTCTGCTTGACGGTTTTCCAGGGCGGCAACTGGTCGAACTCCTGGAACACCACGATGCGATCCGGACCCGGTTGCTCGACCTTTTGCCCCAGCAGGCGAATCTCGCCTTCACTGGGTTTGATAAAACCCGCGATGGATTTGAGCAACGTGGATTTGCCGCAGCCCGACGGGCCGAGCAACACATAGCGGTCGGCCGGGTCGATCTCGAAGCTGACCTGGTGGGTGGCGCGCACTACCCGCTCGGGGGTGCGGTACTCGAGGCTGACGTTGTCCACCGCCAGCAGCGGTTGGGCGGTGCTCAGGTTGCTGGCCGCGTGGCCTGGCAAAGGCGCGTTCATTTCAACTCTCGTGCGATAGGGTTCAGAAAGGCGCATCGCCCTGGATGGTGGTGCGGAACAATTTGCGCCGCAAATGGCTGGGGCAACCGGCGGCGAGGTGAATCAGCGAGCGGTTGTCCCAGAACACCATGTCGTGGGGCTGCCATTGGTGGCGGTAGATGTTTTCCGGCAGCACGCTGTGGGCGTAGAGCTGGGCCAGCAGGTCGCGGCTTTCGTCTTCGGGCAGGCCGACGACGCGGGTGGTGAACCCTTCACTGACGAACAGTGCCTTGCGGCCGTTTTCCGGGTGGGTGCGCACGATGGGGTGCACCACTTCGGCTACCTGGGCCAGCTGCTCCGGGGTGAGCGTCGGGCGCCAGTTACCTTCGAATTTGGTTTCGCTGTAGCGCGCCGTGTAGGAGTGCGCGGCGCTGCGGCCTTGCACGGCGTTGCGCAGGTGCTCGGGCAACTGGTCCCAGGCTTTGTGCATGTCAGCGAACAGGGTATCGCCGCCCTCGGAGGGCAGCTCCTGGGCGTGCAGCATCGAACCCAGGCTCGGCAGTTCCTTGTAGGAGAGGTCCGAATGCCAGAATTTACCCGCATCTCCCAGGCCGATGGATTGGCCGTTTTCCACGATGTTGGAGACGATCAGGATTTCCGGGTGATGGGCCAGCAGGAACTGTTTGAGCACGTGAATCTGCAACACGCCGAAACGGCGACTGAAGGCGATCTGCTGGGCGGGAGTGATGCGCTGATCGCGAAATACCACAACATGATGGTCCAGATGGGCGCGGTGAATGCGCGCGAAATCTTCGTCGTTGACCGGGCGTGAAAGGTCCAGGCCAATGACCTCGGCGCCGACGCTGCCGGACAGTGGACGAATCTCGAACCTTTGTGAGGTGAGGGCCGCGATTGGAAGAGTAGAGGTGGCGGACATGAAGTGACTCCCGGTCGGACAGGAGAGCAACTTTATAGACATAAGAACATCATTTTAAATACCATTAGTGAATATCTATAGACGTTAATGTGTCGACGAACAGGCTGGGACGGCTACGCTGAGCAAAGGCGGCAAATCATTAATTTGACGAAGATATGTAAGACGCCGCAAAGCAGGGTGTGGGTGCCAGGAACCCCGTGTTTAAGCCCTTACAAGCCGAAAACCTTGCTGGTTTGACAAGTTTTGGAGCTGTCTCTAGTGTGCTTTGGATCCAATTAGCCATACTTATTTTAAAAAGGGAGGAGAGCGTAGCCGTGACGCAGAAACCGAACCTGTTGAACAGCATTAAGGTCAGCGGACCCATTCCCGCTCATCTTGCTCGTTCCGTAATTGAAGAAACCTTGCGCAACGCGATTCTCGATGGCCGTTTACCGTGCGGCACCGCCATGCGCCAGCAGGAACTGGCCAGCCTGTTCGGCGTCAGCCGCATGCCGGTGCGCGAGGCCTTGCGCCAGCTGGAAGCGCAGTCGTTGCTGCATGTAGTGACGCACAAAGGCGCTGTGGTGGCGCCCTTGATCGAAGACAACTCGGCTGAAACCTACGCCTTGCGCATACTGCTGGAGTCCGAGGCCCTGCGCCTGTCGATTCCGTTACTCACCGAGGCCGACATTGCCGGGGCCGAGACATTGATCACCGCCCTGGAACGGGAAAAGGACTATACCGAGATCGGACGCCTGAACCGCCTGTTCCACATGGCGCTGTATGGCAAGGCGCCCAATCAGCGGCTGCTCAAGCTGGTCGAACATGGCCTGAATGAAGAAGAGCGCTTTCTGCGTTTCAATCTGGAGGCGATGGGGCTGGGCGAGACGTCCCAGGAAGACCACCGCGAACTGCTGAGCCTGGTGGCGCAGAAGAAGACCGATGAGAGCATCCTTACGCTGCGCAATCATCTGACGCGGGGGATGGAAGTCATATCCGCCTACCTCAATGGCCTTGAAACAGCCGACAAGTAAACCCCATGCCGTTCGGGGCGCCCTTGGCATCAAGGGAAGACCCCGCCGACACCACTTGGTTTATCCTGCGCCGGTTAAAGAAACGTCCCATCCCTGATCAACCAACTTACTCACAGCACGTATTTTTTGGAAAAACTTTTAATATATTTGCAAGCTCATCCAAACGTTTAATCCGCTTATTATCCCGCGCCACTAAACCAGACACTTAAAACGGCCGCGCAAGCCTTTGCCCTTGCCAAGGCACTGCTACACGCTCGGGCCGGTAAAAATCCTGACTGTCTACTTCAAAATCAATAAAGCCGTTCTGTCTTCAGCGCAGTCGCAACAAACTTATAGGCATCAACCATGCATCAAACTTTAATTGAGCAGAAAAAACTGCAGTTGTGCAGTCATCCTTTATTTAATGAAATAACTTCACTCAGCAAGTTACAACTTTTTATGCAGAACCATGTATTTGCTGTATGGGATTTCATGAGCCTCACCAAACGCTTGCAACGGGACCTGGCCGGCACCCAAGTGCCCTGGCTCCCTCCCACCGACCCTCAGGCCGCTCGGCTGATCAATGAAATCGTGCTGGGAGAGGAGTCGGATGACCATCCCGGCGCCGGCCATTGCAGCCATTTCGAGCTGTACCGTGAGGGCATGCTTGAAACAGGTGCCAGCACTGTCGCCATCGACCGTTTCGTCACGCTGCAACGCCAGGGTGTGGACGCTCATGTGGCGTTGCAATCCTTAGAGATTTTGCCCGGCACGGCGCGGTTTGTCGGCAGCACGCTGCGCACCGCGCTCGACGCACCTACCCATTGCGTTGCGGCGGCCTTCCTGCACGGCCGGGAGGGCGTCATACCGGCCCTGTTTGAACGCCTGTTGCAAGGCAGCGCAGCAGTGCTCGACCAAGCGCCGATGCTGCGCCATTACCTCAACCGCCACATTCAATTGGACGCTAAGGACCATGAACCTGGCGCGCGGGCGATGCTCGAGCGCCTGATCGGTGGTGACGTGCATCGTCGGCAACAGGCTGACGCGTTCGCCTTGAGCGCGCTTGAACAACGGATCCATTTCTGGGACGACCTGCGAACCTTGCTGCAGGAGGCACGCCCATGAGCATCACGGATTACTGCTCCTTCGCTGACGATTGGGAGCGCCGTGCAACCGTCCGCACGCGTCCGCGCCGTCTGCTGGAAAACGATGACAAATTGATCTTTCCGCTGTGCCGCCAGCCGCTGGTTTTGAGTGCGACGTTCGTCGAACACTGCGCGCAATGGCGAGACTTTGTGCTGGTACAAAGCTTTTACAAATACATCAATGACGTGGTGATTTTCGAGACCGAAATTGTCGACAGGACCGCTCGCAGCATTGCCAAGAACCGCTTCACGCCGCCCTTCCCCCTGGCCTGTCGCTACAACGCAATGTCCGTTGTAGTGGACGAGGATTACCACGCACTGGTGGCATTGGATTTCCTGCATCAGACCGTAAGCATGACCGGCATCCGGCCCCTCGATCTGCCCAGGCAGATCGAACTCAGCCGCGCGCTGCCGGCAGCGCAGGCACAGGCGCCTGCTCATCTGCGCGATGCAGTGGAGTTGATAGGCGTGGCGATTGCCGAAAACACCGTGACCCATGAGGTGGCGGCATTTTCCAGGGACGACAGTGTGAAGTCCTCTATCCGCGGCATGATGGCCGATCACCTGTTTGACGAAGGCCGCCATGCCCGTTTCTGGACAAATCTGGTGCACCTGTATTGGCAGGCGGCCAGGCCGGCTGATCGCGACAGCATCGCTCATGTGCTGCCGACGTTTCTAATGCACTACTTGACCAACGATCTGCAAAAAACCTTCGACTTGCAATTGATCGAACACCTGGGTGTGGGCGCGCGCATCCGTGAAGCCTTGAAAGACGAGGTGGAAGCACTGGCGTTTCCCATCACCCGCCAGCACCCATTGGTTGGCAACATCATGAAGTTTTTGCAGCACAGCGGTCTGCTCCAGACGCCAAGCGTGGCAGCGGCCCTGGATGACTATCTGTCGCCGGCCGGGAGAGCGGCATGAGGCGCCTGACAGTGAGATGGGTCGGCACGAGCAAGGCGTTGAATGCTGTGCGGACAGAGCTGGAAGAGTACGGCCATCGCAGCGCAGACGAGGGCGTTGATCTGGTGATCGACGACGGCGGCCAGCCACTGCCGATGCGATTGGCGGGGACGCCGCGTCTGAGTCTGCGACTGGGGATCGGCTCACCGACCGGGTCTGGATTGCCTGAGCTGCAGTTGCGCAGCTATAACCATGACCATTGCCTGGTGAGCGTGCTGGACGTGGCCAATGAGCCCAGCGGGAACGGCAATCGATTGTGTCGCCGAGCGACGCGAACGCTGGTGGAGTGGGTAGCTCTGCAAGTGAGTCACTTTGCACGCGACCCGCAGCTGTGTGTTTCGCCAGCCTCCGTCAACGACTGGCCTGACCAGAACTTGCAGAGCCTGGATGCACTGGCCTACCTGCATCGGTTCAATCGCACGGCGGACCGGACTCTGCTGAGGGCGGCGCAAGTGCCGATGATCGAGCGACTGCAGGCCAGCCTCATTACCTTTGCCGAGCGACCGGCGCTGAATATAGCGGGCGAGATCGTTACTTACCGGCAACTGCAGACGCAGGCCTGGGCGATCCAGCAACGATTGGCGGCACTGCTGGAAGGTGTTGAAGGGTCAGCGATCGTCGGAGTTTGCCTGGAAAAGTCTGTTGCATTGTACGCGAGCATCCTTGCGATTCTCGGCTGCGGCGCGGTGTACCTGCCACTGGCTGCGGAGCATCCTCTTCGGCGGCAGCAGGCCATGCTGGAAAGCGCGGGCGCGCGCGTGTTGCTGGATGAGGGCTACCACCCGCTGCGTAAACACTTCACGGCGCTGGATGTGCGTGAAGCCGAGCCGCAGGATTGCGCGCCACCGCTGCCCCACCTTCGGACGACCCCTGACGCACCGTGTGTGGTGCTTTTCACTTCCGGCACCAGCGGCCGACCAAAAGGCGTGCGGCTCAGCCAGGGGAATCTGGCGCACTTCACCGCCTGGTTCGGCGGCTGCATGGCGTTGAGTGAACAGAGCCGCGTGCTGCAGTTTGCCGCGTTGCACTTTGATGCGTCGCTGATGGATATTTTCCCGAGCCTGATTGCCGGCGCGCAGTTGATCATTCCCGGCGAGGCACAACGTCGTGATCCGCAGCAATTGGTGGAATTGATTCGCCAGCAGCACATCACCCACGCGTTTCTGCCACCCGCGTTGCTTGGTGTTCTGCCGCTGAACGAGCCGCTGGGCCTGACTCACCTGCTAACCGGTGGCGAAGCGTGCGAGCCCCATGTGATCGAACGCCTGGCCGGCCAGTGTCACTTGCACAATCTCTACGGCCCCACCGAAGCCACGGTGCTGGTGACGCATCGCCTGCTGCAACGCGCAGATGGCAACACCAATGTGGGGCGTCCGATCGCCAACAGTCAGGTGCTGATCCTCGACGAGGACATGCAACCGGTGGACGAGCAGGTGATGGGCGAGCTGTATATCGTCGGGCCCGGCGTGAGCCTGGGGTACCTGAGCGCCACGCCGGTACTCGACAGCCCCTTTGTCGAGCTGACATTGCCGGACGGTCAGATTGTCAGGGCCTACCGCAGTGGCGACCTCGCAAAATGGACGAACGAAGGCGTACAACTCGGCGGGCGCCGTGATGACCAGGTGAAGATCCGTGGGGTGCGGGTAGAGCCGCGGGAGATCGAGCAATGCCTGCGCGACAGTCGACTGTTTCGTCAGGTTGCGGTGGTGATAGAGCGCGATGGCAGGATTCGTGGAGTGGTCGCTCATCCAGAGGGCGGCGCTACGTTGATCGACCTCAAGCAGCACGCGCGGCAGTGGTTGCCTGAGTACCTGCAACCACAGGCGTGGGCCGAACTGCATGCCCTGCCCTGCTCCGGCAACGGAAAGATCGACCGTCAGGCGTTGCTGGCGTTGCCGGTTCACGTTTCATTGGCTGGCGACGGCCGCACTGCGTATACGCCACTTCAACGGCAACTGGTGCAGCTATGGAGTGAATTGCTGCGGGTGCCTGTGGATGATCTGGGGCTGGATGACAGCTTCTTCAACCTCGGTGGCCACTCCATTTTGCTGTCGACTTTGCTGCTGAGAATTCGTGAACAATTCGACCGCAGTGTGCCGCTCAATCGCTTCTTCGAGAGGCCGACGATCAGTACCCTCGCCTTGCTGATGGAGAACAGTGTGCTGCCCGATGCCGCATCCAGCCAGGCCGTGCGCGATGCGCAGAGTGAGCAGGTGCTGGCGGTGCTGCCCGAGACACGGGCCGGTGATCGACGCAAAGTGATTGTGACGGGGGCCAACAGTTTTATCGGCCTCCATGTCGTCGAAGCATTGCTGGCAGGTGGCGCAACAGAGATCGCGTGTCTGGTGCGTGAGTTGCCGGGCCAGCCGGCGGCAACAAGATTCAGCCAGGCATTGAAGGAGTATCGCCTGGAAGATCTGGACCTGAGCCGGGTGCGGGTATACACCGCCGATGTCAGCCAGCCACGCCTGGGCTTGGCGTGCGACGTGTATGACGCGCTTGCGAGGGAGTTTGGCGTGCTGGTGCACAACGCCGCACAGGTCAATCATGTGATGGACTATGCGTTGCTGGCACCGGACAACGTCGAGCCCGTTCGGGAATGTTTGCGCCTGTGCGAGACCCACTGCAAGAAAGTCTTGAACTTCATTTCCACGCTGTCGGCCTGCAGCAGCGTCGATGCGGGCGGCCACGTTCTGGAGTCACCGGCGGCGGCGACACTGCCGGTCTACGTCAAGAATGGCTACAACCTCTCCAAGTGGGTGGCCGAGCGGCTATTGGGGCGTGCGGTGGCGCAAGGCGCGTGGGTCAACATACTGCGTCCGGGCAACATCAGTTTCAACAGCCGCAACGGTGTTTGCCAACCCCGAAAAAATCGTCTGATGCTGATGCTCAAGGGCTCGCTGCAACTGGGTCTGGTGCCCCAACTGAAGGTGAACTTTGACCTGATGCCGGTGGACTTTTTTGCGCGTTTTCTCGCCTTCCACTGCGGCCAGTTCGACAGCGGGCGCAACGTCTTCAACCTGCACAACCCACAGCCGTTGAGTTGGGATAACTACCTCGATGCGTTCAGCCAGGCAGGGCATGCCTTCGACCGCGTCAGTGTTGCGCGCTGGCAACAGGCGTTGCGGACAGTTGATCGAGACAACGCGTTGTTCGGGGTGCTGGGGTTTTATCTGGATGGGCCGGGCGAAGACATCGGCGACACCTCAATGATCCGGCACGACAACGCACGTCATGGTGTGGAAAAGATGGGCGCGCGCTACCCCGAAAAGATTCCGGCGCTGCTTCGCCAGGGCTGCGACTACCTCAAGGCTGTCGGCTTTCTTTGAAATGTTCCAAGGACCTTTTTCATGAAACCACTACAACCGGATACGTTAATCCGCAATCCCTGTGCGGCCCCGGTACAGGCCTGCATTACAGTCGAGTGCGAAGCGGCTCGCCTGTGGGCCTTGGTCGGTCACTTTGCAGGGTTTGATACTTTTATTCCGTCTCTGTCGCATATCGAAATGACCGGCACGGGTGTCGGTGCCTTACGCACCAAATTTTTTCACGACGGTCACTGCGTGGTTGAACAGCTCAACAGCCGGGACGAAGCCGCCATGTGCATGACCTGGACTACGATCTACAACACGTTGGGCATCGCGCGCCTGTGGGCGGCGATGAGCGTTGAGGCGCTGGGCGACGGTCGCTCCAGGGCAACCTGGACGATCATCGGTGAACCGGTTGAAGCCACCCAGGCGGAATTTGATGCGTTTGCACAAGCGTTTGCCGACAGCGCGATGGAGAATGTGCGCCGGATACTTGGCTGAACAGCAAGAGCGAGCTTGCTCGCTCCTGCTTTGCACTTGAAGGTCAGAGCTTAAAGCTGTCAACCAGTTGCTTTAATCGGCTGGCCTGCTGGGAGAGGGCATCGCAGTCCCGCAGTGTTTCATTGAGGTTGACCACGCCCTGTTGGTTCAGCAGGTTGATCTGGTTGATATCAACGTTGAGGCTTTCTACGACGGCGGTCTGCTCCTCGGTGGCGGCGGCCACTGATTGGTTCATGCCGTCGATCTCGACAATTCGCTGCGTCACGCTGACCAGCCGTTCGCCGGCCTGGTTGGCCACTTCGACACTCTCTTCGCTGGAAGCCTGGCTGGCGTTCATGGTGGTTACCGCTTCACGCGAGCCCACTTGCAGCGAGGTGATCATTTTATGAATCTCTTCAGCCGACTCCTGAGTGCGGTGAGCGAGATTGCGCACCTCATCAGCGACCACTGCAAAACCGCGACCTGCCTCGCCGGCACGCGCCGCTTCGATCGCGGCATTGAGCGCGAGCAGGTTGGTTTGCTGGGAGATACCTTTGATCACATCGAGAATGTGGCCGATGTTGTCGGTGCTGGCATTCAGCGTTTCGATCTGGGTACAGGACAGGCTGATTTTTTGCGACAGCTGCGACATTGCCAGGATGGTTTGCTCAACCACTTTGCGTCCGCCATCCGCTTGCTCGCTGGCGCCGCTGGCCTGCTGCGAGGCGTCGGCGGCGTTACGCGCGATTTCCTGAGTGGCGGCGCCCAGCTCGTTGATCGCGGCAGCTACGCTGTTGGTGCGAGCGCTCTGCTCGTCGGATCCGATGATCGAGGCGTTGGACGAGGCCATCACTCGTTGGGACAGGTCATGTACCTGGCGCGTCGCCGAGGACACTTCGGAAATGGAGGCGTGGATGCGCTCCACGAATTGGTTGAAGGCACTGCCCACCTCGCCAAACTCGTCTTTGCTGGTCACATTCAGGCGGCGAGTGAGATCGCCCTCACCTTGGGCGATGTCCTTCATCGCCGCGCCCATGGTGGTCAGAGGTCGTAGCAACACTTGAATCAGAAGGCTCAAGAGCACAGCAATCGCTACCACGGCGATCAACATGGCAATCAGTGCTGAAGTGCGGAATTTACCCAATGGTGCGTAGGCTTTGTCTTTGTCGATCGACAGGCCGATATACCAATCCGCACCTGGCAAACCGCTGATAGGCGTGAACGACAGGATGCGCTCCTGTCCGTTGAGCACGACGTTCTGATTGACCTTGTCGATGCGCAGGCTGGTACCTGGGTAGATATCCTTTAGGTTCTTCATTACCTGGTCCTCGTCCGGACTGACGATGACCTGGCCGTCACCGCTGATCAGGAACGCATGACCGATGCCACCGAAGTCCACGGCGTTGATGATCTTCACCAGGGTCTGCAGGCTCAGGTCTCCACCGACAACGCCCAGGAGTTCACCGTTCTTCTTGACCGGCATGGCGATGGTGACGATCTGCCCGCCCACTGCGGCCATATAAGGCGGTGTAAGCATGGGCTTATCGGCAGTTACGGCCTGCTTGTACCAGGGACGCTGACGCGGGTCGTAGCCATCGGGCATCTTGGCGTCAGGCCGCTGTGTGAACACGCCGTTGGTTTGGCCTACGTAGGTGAATTGAAAATTTGAGGTGAGTGCAGGCTGATCAACCAAACCGGGAAGGTCGGCAGTTGCGCCTTGTTGTGCGATGTTTTGCGCCAGATTCTCGAGGACCAGTACACGTCCGCTGAGCCAGTTCTGCACACTGCTGGCGGTGAGTTCGCCAGATTGCTGGATGGACGACTCCAGATTTTGCTTGATGGTGCTGCGCTGCAGGTAGTCGTTGTAGAGGGTGAATAGCGCGAAGGCGAGGACAACAACGCCAGATGCGGCCAGCAGGATTTTATGACTGAACTTGAGATTCATTTCGTCGACTTCTATTGCCAAAGGGGGTGAGCGTGCCGCGTGGAACATTCCATGTAGCACTGTAGGCAGGCTCTTCGGCCGCTCTATCTCGGGGCACGCGTGGCTCATCAGGCTTTCGGCAGAGAGTGTGGAAATCTTGAGATGTATTCTCATCCCCTACAGGGCAGCCGACCAATGGTTATCGTACAAGTGCTGTCATGTTGGAGTGATAGGGGTAAATCAGAGTTTTGATCCAGGTCTTTAAACGACAAAACCCCTGTCTGCGCTAGCAGACAGGGGTTCTGGAATTCAATCTTGACGATGACCTACTCTCACATGGGGAAACCCCACACTACCATCGGCGATGCATCGTTTCACTGCTGAGTTCGGGATGGGATCAGGTGGTTCCAATGCTCTATGGTCGTCAAGAAATTCTGTGTACCAGCGCGTTGTACAAATAACACACCGGTGAAAATTCATGGACTTCTACAAAAACAAAACCCCATCTGCTTTCGCAAATGGGGTTTCGGAATTTAATCTTGACGATGACCTACTCTCACATGGGGAAACCCCACACTACCATCGGCGATGCATCGTTTCACTGCTGAGTTCGGGATG
>NZ_JYLK01000019.1 GCF_001439805.1 Pseudomonas trivialis
CCCGTGCCAGAAATCGACAAGCTGAAAGAAAATGTATCCGTATTTATACTGACGGGACTTTTTCCGGAATTGTTGGGCGCGCGAGCAGCTGGCTGGCTGGAAAAAATCACTGGAATGTTCAGTGAGTTTACGGAGGGAACAGCATTAGCGGGAGGGGGCACGAGGGCTGGGGCGAGTGGGGTGCTTGAGGGGGGATCAGGCGCAGAAGTTGCAAGTGGTGCAAAAGGTGCGCCCAACACATCTTTGCTTGATGAGTTAGCTGCTAATGGTGTGAAATTTACGCCAGAGAATGTCATAGCAACGACTCGCAACTCTAGCGGCCAAGTTGTATTCCTCGAGACTGGAAACTCGAAAGCCGGGTTGCAGCACATCATTGAGGAGCACGGTAGCCAATTTGCTCAGATGGGCGTGTCTGAGGCTGAAATTCCGGGTATGGTAATGAAGGCTGTTTCTGATGGGAAGCTCGTTGGCTATCAAGGTGCTGGTACTGGGCGTCCAATTTATGAGCTAACTATAAATAAATGGGCAGCCGCAGCGAATTGCTGTGACCATTGGTGACAACGGATTTGTCGTCGGTGCAAATCCAAGGGGGAGCCTTAAGTGAAAAATATAAAGTTGATGCCGGACTATCAATGTCATCCTCTTTGGAATATGTCACCCGATGAGTATGGGGACATAGCTCCTTGCGAACTTCCTATTTCTGAGGAGCTTCAGCGACGTTTATCAAAGTGGGCTGCCATGTACGATGAAACACTCGATTCTGATTATCCGCCAAATTCTGGATTCAAGAGCGAGAAATTAGAACGCGAATTCAAGCGGGAGGGCATGCTGCTAGCTGAGTGCTTGAGGGATGAGCTAGGTCCTGATTTTTCTATTTTTCTTAAAATTTAATTGGTCCAAAAGCACCTGCCCAGAGCGACAGTCCGCCCGTGAAGAATGGATGGAAGGTTTGTGATGATGTTTATAATCAAACGGCTAAAGGTAACGACCCTTCTTGGTCTGCTGTCCGGGCTAGGTTTTGGAAAAACGAGGCATCTGCTCCCGATGCTGCGAGTACATATGGATCAGAGAACCTTGATCGAATGAGTAAAGGGCTCGCACCGCAGCGATATAATGCGGATAAAGGTGGAGTTGAGTCTATGGAGTTGAGTCACGAACCCATTCCTGCTCGGGATGGATGGAAAGACTTTGTTCCTCGTTGGCCGCAAGATCACGCCGCTGTCGATCCTTACCGAAAGCCAGGATATTGATAAATGACGGAAACACTGTTTTCAATTTTTCAGCGGACTCGAGGGGCTCCTATTGAAGTTGCTGAGGGGCTTGCGCACCCGATTTTTCAAAAAAAGATTAGGGCAGGCCGAAGCAGATTCTTGGCTCGAAGGTTGAAATCATCTAAACAGCTGGTGTCTGGACTGCGTTTAAAAGTGGTAAAGGGCGAGCTAGAAGTAAATAACCAGCGTCACTCTGAAATAATTTTATGGTCTAATACTAGCCCGGGGTCAGTTTTTTTACGGTGGTTTCCAAAAAAGCTTGCGAACTAAAGGTCTGGAATGTATGGCGTGTGAACGATATCGTGCAGGCTTGGGTTGGGAACGCAGGAATTGTAATAAGTGAAGAGGGATGCATAACAAAATTGGAGTGTAGTGGCGGCACTGAGGTAGTCGACTTTTCTACTTTGGTTTTCCAGATCGAGTCGATTGATTAATATTCACTACTCGGTGCAAAAGGCATTCCCTCTATTCCTGACTCAGGAGCAAGTAGTGCAGCTAATGCTGCTAGACTCAAAATGCAAATGGTTGCTGAGCAGGCGGCCGGAGCAAGGGCACCTACACAGATCACTAGCTATTCAAATCACGCATTGGAGCAATTTGCAGGAAGGGATGGTGGCATTGGTGTAAGCCAGTCAGCACTCAGTGGAGCTTGGTCTAGTCCTCTAAAGATTAAATATGTCCCTTTAAAGTACGGTCCAACATTTAGGTATACGGGGACGGATGCAGTCATAGTGGTCAATGCTGAAGGTAAAGTTGTCACCGGTTGGGGAAAATCAGCTGCGGGGACCGGTAAATGAGTAGCCTCTTAACAAGCGCCCAATTACAGCTTTTATTGGCGTTGTGCTTTATGGCAGGAGAGCACCAACTGGCACTGGCTGAGAAATTACTTAATAGTTCATTATCCTCAAGTGAGGTGGATGAGCTTTGCGAGTTGATTTCTAATGAATTTTTAATAAATGGAATAGAGGAAAGCTTCGAGCCGAATGGTTATGGCCTTGAGCTAGAACTGCTTCTGGATGCGGTCAACAGAGGTCATGGTCAAGGTCGTTAGAGTTTCGTAATTTTTTGGCTCTTTGGTTGGTGCAAAAGCGACTGCGACCTTGATTGACACTGCTCCGATGGCCCAACGGGTCATGGGCGTGCGAGCTGGATTGCCGTCTGGTTTACGGCGAAGTGGTAACGTAGCTGTCGCGGAAATAGATATACTTGGAATACCTAATCAGATGGCCGCACACAGCCAAGTTTCTGATGCTGGTAAGGGGCTTATCGGCTCCGGAAATGGGAATTTTGTCGCTCAATTTGTACCCAATAAGGCTGGAGACTTGGTTTATCGGGGATTAGATACAGAGTACAAAATTCTAGATAATATCGCTGACCAGTTGGGGAGAAATACCTCCGTAAGCGGAACAGTAAATATCCTTACGGAGAAAGCGGCTTGTGCCAGCTGTCTGAATGTGACTGAGCAGTTTAAGGCAAAGTACCTTAATATTACCGTTAATATTCTTGACAATCAGGGTGTTATGTTACGCCCTCCGAGGAAGACGCCGTAATGGAAGATAGAGTGACTTATGGTGAAATCCGGGCTTGGTTTCTGGGTAGCTATTATAGCTATTGCAAGATCAAGCTTAGCCACCAAAGCTCATGGGCTGAAGGTGAAAGTGAAGTGGGTTATGCTTATGGCGAGCTTGAAAACTCATTTGAATTGCCTATTGAAAAGTTAATGCTAGAAGTTATAGCACTTATTCTTTCGGCAGGGCGATCTCCGGAAAAAGTCAAAAAATACCATCTGGATACCATCTCTAAATTGTTAGAGGAGATTGAAATCTCCTCGACCTTGGAAGATCTGCCTTTTGATGAAGTGGTAGAGCTCAAAAATGACCTTAGGTTATTAGGTGTATGCTAAGAGGCTAAGGCAGTTATAGTCCGAAATATTTGTTGGTGCAAAAGCAACTGGTCCGGTAGATAAGCTTCCACCTCTACGGCAAGCACATGTCGATGAAGTTAATAGTTTGTCAGAGATTAGTTTCAGTATGCGCGCAGCGGGTGCAACACCAGAGCAAGTCGCTCGCCAACTCCATCAGACACGCTGTGAGTTAGGTGTTCAATATAAGGATCTAACACCACCTGATAAGCTTGCAGAGATTTATGAGCGAAACTTTCGAGTATACGGGGACAAGCTTGGGCCATCCATTGATTGGCTGAGAGCTAAAGGCAAAAGCTGGGAGCAGATAACTGAGTCTGCAAGTCGTTCAGGCGGGAAGGATTTAGGTTTTTAAATATGACTGATGAATTTGCATCAATAGTGCTGGGTGATGAATACGATGCGGTGTTGCGTAACGCCCTACACATTGTTTTATTCAGGCTTGGTGCTGTAGGCATTGATAAGTCATGGGCGGTTG
This sequence comes from Pseudomonas trivialis, assembly GCF_001439805.1. Classification (GTDB taxonomy): domain Bacteria; phylum Pseudomonadota; class Gammaproteobacteria; order Pseudomonadales; family Pseudomonadaceae; genus Aquipseudomonas; species Aquipseudomonas trivialis. Next base: position 3,671 of record NZ_JYLK01000019.1, read on the forward strand.
GAGGCTCTCAAGAAATTAAAGTGGCAGAGGTTGAGTTGATGGGTGGGAAAGTTAAAATTGAGTCAGAAACATTCGTAGGTCTTACTATATTCGGCCCCCAGTTTATTGTTGATGAAATAGCCGATAAAGTGCGTCAGGAACTTTCTCTATAAGGAAGGTCTGAAGTAAGCCAATTTTAAAGGACCTGAGTTGATCTGGCACCGGCCTTGCGCCGGTGTTTTGCACCCTATCTGCACCTTGGTAAGCGTGGCAGTTGCCATTTGTTCCGCCACACCATGGCCACCCTGATGCTGGAGAACGGCGCCGATATTCGTTTCATCCAGGCCATGCTCGGGCATGTCAGTCTGAACATCCCCTCATCCGAGCAGCGGTGGGTATGGTGATGGCGGTGTAGTTGCCCTGACGATTCACACTGGCATGATTCAATCGGATGGATCGCTCAAGCTGAATACACCATTTTCTGGGTTTACCAGGAGCCAAAAATGAAGTTAGCTCTATATTCTCGTGTGAAATATGTTGGCCCAAATGGGCACTATCACTGCATTGGTGACAATGAAATAGGCTACATCATAGAAGATTATGGTGATGGAAATTATGAGGTGGAGTTCTGTGAGCCTGATGGTTCCACAAGGGCCCAGTCCGTAATTCCCGAGAGTTTTTTGCAATCTGCTGAGGATTAGTTAATGCAGAAGTAGCTGGGCTGTTGTAGATGACACAATCAAGGCATTACCAGCCCCAAGGCAAATAGATGCATCGTGGAGCGCGAGCACTTATAACAAAGGCGGTTTGATGACAGGTGTTGAGCATGTATTCTATCGCCATGGACCTGACTCAAGATTTACGAATGTTAGTAAGTTTTCGCAAGGAACATCTGTTAAAGATATCTCTAGTTATGTTGATAACGCACTGAGATATGGGAAAGTAAATTCTAATGGCAGGTGGGCACGTTATTGAGTACAACGCAGGTAAGGTGATTGGAACAAACGCCTCAGGCGCTCCAACATCGACAATCAAAATAAATGTTCGGGGTGGGGTGATTCAGACTGCATTCCCGTACTGGTTAGGAATGATTATGAGCAGTGGCGGCACAATAATAGAACGATTTGTCGCTCAAGAGTTGGACGACAGCGTTCGCTCTATTTTGAAAGATGCCTTTGATGAGCGGATTTGCTCAAAGAGCGTTCTGTTTAGGGAGTTCGAGTTTAATTGCTTTGACGTTTCTTTGGACTTTGAAAAAGGCATCGTCACATTGCAAGATGTTCTTTCCGCAGGAGAGAGTAGCTTTCTTGATATACCGATACGTGATTTTATCTCTGCTTGTGGTTTGAATGTCTCTTGTTAATTGTAGAGGCCTAGATGTGATCTGACGCCGGCCTAGTGCCGGTGTTTTTGGGACTGTCATAAATTTTGTGTTCGGGCATAACATGTTGATAGAGGTGCATGTATGCCGACCAAAAAGAAACCGGGCCGTGAGGCCCCGCGAGACCTTCCATCCATTCCCCAAGAGCTGATCGACCAGTTCGTCAGCGGCCCGATGAGTGCCGAAGCCATTCAGGATGCCTCGATGGCGTTCAAAAAGGCGCTGATCGAGCGAGCCCTTGGTGCTGAGTTGGGCCACCACCTTGGCTATCCTCAGGGCGCGGAGCGCCCTGAGGAAGACGTCTCTCACAACTTCATCAGTTCTGTCACTGACGCAGTTTTGGAGGAGGTTACCGCCTGGCAACAGCGACCGCTTGAACCGATGTACCCGGTAATTTTCTTCGATGCATTGCGAGTCAAAATTCGCGACGAAGGCCTGGTTCGCAACAAAGCGATCTACTTGGCACTGGGCGTATTGCCGGACGGAACGCGAGATATCCTGGGCATTTGGATTGAAACAACCGAAGGCGCCAAGTTTTGGATGAAGGTCTTTAACGATCTGAAAACCCGAGGCGTCGAAGACGTCTTGATCGCCGTAACTGACGGTCTCAAAGGCATGCCCGAAGCGCTGAGTGCTGTGTTTCCTGAGACGGCGTTGCAGACCTGCATCGTCCACCTGATCCGTAACAGCCTCGATTACGCCCCGTGGGACAAGCGCCGTGAGCTGGCCAAGGCACTGAAACCGATCTATCAAGCACTCAATGCTGACGCCGCAGAACAAGCGCTACTGGCTTTCGAGGCCGGGCCTTGGGGTAAGCAATATCCGACAGTCGTATCGGCTTGGAAACGTGCTTGGGATCGAGTTATCCCGTTCTTCGTGTTTCCCCCGGCGATACGCAAAGTGATTTACACAACCAATGCCATCGAGAGTATCAATGCCCAGTTGCGCAAGGTCATCAAGACGCGAGGCCACTTCCCAACGGATGAGGCCGCGACAAAGCTAATCTGGCTGGCATTACGAAATATCACCGCGAACTGGGGCAGTGCGGCTCATGATTGGAAGAGCGCGATGAATCAATTTGCGATTCTGTACGGAGATCGATTTATCAGGCCGACCTGGTAAAGATAGGGCCTGCCTGACGGCAGGCCGTAACCGGCCCGAACACAAAAAATCTGACACTCTCCATGAAAGATTTGTCGAATAAGATGAGTGCCCAAGCAGGGCGCGAAGTTAATTTTATGATCTATGACTCTGCGGCAACAGCCGCAAGTCGTGCTCCGAGTGCGGTGTTACCGAAATGACTATTGTGTATGATCTCTATGGTGCGGAAAAATCATGTCTTCTGTCGGCGAGAAGTGATCTGGAAAGAGCGCTGGGAGAGACTTTTGAGGAAAGGGATAGCTCTTATCAAGGTGGTATTTACTATATGTGGGGTAGGAATGATTCAGAGAATTTTGTTTTAAAATTAAATATTGATCCTTTTGACGGCGATCCAGTAGAGCAGGACTACGCGAGCTATAAAGTCTTGCTCTATGTAAACGCTACAAATCGTTCATCGGATATAGAAAAATTGATTAGTCAAGTTAGTGTTTTTAAGTTACTGAGGCATGAAATTCTTTAAATAACACCAAGGCTAGTCGGTGCAAAAGGTGTACTTCGAATAGACCCAAATGGAAGCTTTACTCAGAGGGATGAATTGGTTGACCCGAGTAGGGTGGATAGCCAAACTGGTCTGACAAATTTGGATCTCATGAAAAATGGATTGGCTCCATATGGGCCTGATGGAAAGAAGGTAAATCTGCATCATATGCTGCAAATCCAAGACGGTCCAATTGCTGAGGTTACGCAAAGCTTTCACCAACAAAATAGTGGTGCTATTCATATAAATTCGGGTTCTGATATTTCTTCTGGAATCAACAGGTCACAGTTTGAAAAGTGGAAAAAAGACTATTGGAGAAGCCGAGCAAGTAATTTTTGAATTATGGATTTTAGTATTGGAAGTTATTATGGATATTGATATAAGAGATGTTGTCGAAGAGCTGAAAAGCGTTCGTATGCCTCTTCCAAATGCGCAGCGACTTCCTGATGATGCTTTAATTATTTCTTATGAGCGTGAACTTGGTATCTCATTTTCGGATGAGTATAAAGTTTTTGCCAAGGAGGCAAGTGATAGTATTTTTAATGGTAAGGATGCGCTTCGATTAACCGTGGACAGACATAGCCCGAGAGAGCTTCTGAACGTTGTTGCGGAGGCTCGAGAGCAAGGAGTCCCAAAGTCGTGGCTCCCCATTTGCGAGGATAATGGGAACTACTATTGTCTTCTTGAGGATGGCTCTGTCAGTTACTGGGCGCATGATGGGCGCTCCAATGAAACTTGGCCCAGTCTCGCTAGCTGGATAAAACATGCATGGATAGATGGTAAGTAGCCTTGATAGGAATAACTCGACCGCGAACTGGAACGGCGAGGCCATCGCTTCGTGCGTTATGCCGACGACGCGAACATCTATGTGCGCAGTCAGCGAGCTGGCACGCGGGTGATGGCCGGTGTTGAGCGTTTCCTGAATCAGCGCCTGAGACTGACGCTGAACCGGGAAAAGAGCCACGTAGCACGGCCTTGGGTCTGCGACTATCTGGGTTATGGGATGAGCTGGCATCAGCAACCGAGGCTGAGAGTGGCGACGATGAGTCTGGGTCGCTTGCACGACCGGTTAAGAGACCTGATGCGCGGGGCGCGGGGCCACAAGATGGCGAATGTCATCGAACGGATAAACCCTGTGCTGCGCGGGTGAGCAGCCTACTTCAAGCTCAGTCAGAGCAAACGGCCACTTGAGGAAATTGACGGCTGGGTGCGGCGCAAACTTCGCTGCGTCGCCTGACGTCAATGGAAGCGGCCCTCAACGAGGGCACGTAACTTGATGCGCCTGGGGCGTAGCGAAGCTCGCTCCTGCAAATCAGCCTTCAATGGCCGAGGCTCATGGTGGAACTCGGGAGCATCTCATATGAATCAGGCGCTGCCGAAGCAACGAACAGGTCGCCGCGCTGACCCATGACATCGTGTGGCTGGAAGAGCACGAAGTGAACGGCGAAAAAGTCCTGGTGCCGGTGCTCTACCTCGCCAACGCCGGCACCCTGCGCGCCAGCAACAACCTCTCGGCCGCCGCCGGCAACGACCTGATCAACAGCGGCCGCATCGAAGCAGGCAACCGCCTGGACCTGCTGGCCGGCAACAACCTCGTCAACCAGTCCGGCGGCGTGATCGCCGGGCGGGATGTAACGCTGACAGCCGTGAAGGGCGATGTGATCAACGAACGCAGCCGCACCGGGCTGGGCATGGGCGAGGACAACCGCAGCTACTTCGGCGACGCGGCCCGCGTGGAAGCGGCCAACGACCTGACGATCAAGGCGGGCCGCGATTTCACCAACAGCGGCAGTGTGCTGAAGAGTGGTGCGGATACACTGATTAATGTTGGGCGGGATATCAATATTGTCGCCACGCAAACCCTCGATTCCGGCGACGGGGGCATGTGGAAACACACCTCCAACACCACGCAAAGCGGTTCAACCGTCAGCGCCGGCCGCGATGTGCAAATGAACGCCGGGCGCGACCTCAACGCCATTGCCAGCGTGATCGACGCCAAGCGCGATATCGGCCTGTCGGCCCGAGAAGACATGAACCTGGCCTCGGCAGCGGACGAGGACCACTCGCTGGCCAAGAGCAAAAAGAAAACCACCCAGGAAGATCACGTCAGCCAGGTCGGCACTGTCGTGAGCGCCGGGGCGGATATCCGCCTGAGCGCGGGGAATGGGGCGCTGAAATTTCGAGGAAGTGAAATTTTGGGCGGTAGTGACCCGCGAGAATCTATTGTGGCGTCTCATGGGAAATTAAAATTTTTCTGCGCTTTACGTCTTTCAGAATTATCTATCGGTACTGTAGTTGACGTAATCATTGACGAACGCTGTTCATATATTGTCGCGACACCCAAAAGTTTTGATATTGAACCCATTCTTGATGTGGGGTGGTCCGGAAGTTTGGCTGAGGATTTTAGTCTTTGTGGTCGTATCTGCGAAGAGAAGGGATTGCTTTTTAAGCCGGTTGGTGAGTTTGATGATCACGAGTGGGGTTTTGTGTCTATTGGGTCGCCGGAAATCCTGAAAAAATTATTGAGCTGAAAAATCCCAAAATCGAACCAACGAGAAGCTGGTCAGCTAGCTTGGCATGCAGGGCATTCCACGCCGTGCGCTTGGTGTCCCAAGCGCTAACAGCTGCAACGCTGGCCAGTGCAGTGCTCTTGTACATGTAGTTGCTCATGGTTTTGCTCCGGGAAAGCGCAGCCCTCCGGTTGCCCGCTGCAGCAAGTAGATTGAGCTAGTGGCGTATTGCAATTATGATCGTGTCCTTCACATGAGAGTAATTTGATGTTTCCACGATATTTTCGCTGGATTTCGATGCTAGGCATCCTTGCGGCAGTTGTTGTCTTCGTATTTGCTAGCCTGCAAATTTTTACCGGCATGGCGCCGGCGACAGATCTGATTCGACCGATCATCGCAGCGATCGCATTTGGATGGGCTTTCACGCAGTCCACAAAGGTCTGAGTCTGGACAAGGCTTCACTTAGATTTGTGCGTTATTCGTCGTCTTCGGCGTTCATCTGGAGCGACTCGGCGAATCCCGCTTGCCGTAACTTGCGCGCCACGTTTAAGGAAAGCACCGCACGATATCAGCCTTTTTTGATGCATCGTTACAACTGGATTCGGCTTCACCAATTCAACGATGGGTTGGCGCGGAAAACTTAACGTCGTCTCCGGGATTAGTTGACCACGACACAACGCACCTTGCCCTCCAGGTGAAATAATTTGAATTCAACGCGCGCCTTCTAGACAATCTCACTCCTGGTTCGAAAGGAGGCGTGCAATGAAGTTCGAAGGGACTTTCCAATACATCGGCAATCACGGGATCGTGTTCAGCGTCTCGCAGATCACCCTCACCGACAGCGAACGCGGGCGCCTGCGCGAGCTGCATTTTGGAGAGGCGCAAAACGCGCACTACGAGGTCAACCGTAAGGTCGTCGAGGTATATGACAAGATGTTGGCCAAGAACCTGCCGTGCCTGATGATGATCGGCATCTCCAAGCCGCTGACGCGGCAGCAGGGCGATGTACTCAACGCTCAACGTACCAAGATCGCCAATCTGGCGGCCTCGGCGTTCGCTGGCGCCACCTCTTATGTTGCCTCCCCCTATGTGGGTGCCCCTGTCGGCGCCGGTGTGCGCATGTATGTGAATGAAACCCTGCCCACCTATCATGCAGGCGACATACTGGTGAGTATTGAGGCTCAGGTGAATGGCGGCATCGGCCCGCAACGTACCGCCTCGACACTGATCATCAAGACCTGACGGAAGAAACCCATGTCTGACATTACCCAATTGGCCGCTGCTCTGGTGCTGTTCTTTCTGCTCGATCGGTTTCTTAAGTCGTATCCGCTTCGCAAATGGTTAGGGGTACTGCTGGTAGCGATAGGTGCGGCCGGTTGCGTTGCCGCGAGCCAAATCCGCTTGTCTGGATTTGACCTGGGGTTGCTGTCGATCTTTTCCGTTGCACTGGGGATGGGGTTGTTCCTAAAGCGGCGGCGGTTCGAGCAGATGGGTTGAAGGTGGCAGGTCTTTGCGTGGATTAGCACTCCACAGCCGGCCATGCGGTGGCGCCGAGGCAGTGGCTGTTTTCCATGGGGCTCCGTTCTACTTCTGCACCCACCCCAGCAGCTCGGAGAGCCCCTCAGGTACTAACTGGGATCCAGCATTGAAGCTTGAGCCAAAACGCCATGTGGCTTGAAACGCTGCCCCATCGCTTTCATGGCCCTCCAGCCAGGGTTTCTCATAGACTTCTGCGTCGTCGAACCTTGCATCATAGACGAAGACTATTTCATGCCCTGGCTTGCCTGCGTAGGTGAAAATACTTTCCAGCGTGCCAATCAATCGAATGTCGCTGATCGAAAGTCCCAGCTCTTCCTTCACTTCACGGGCGATGGCATCCACACCTCTCTCGCCGAACTCAATACCGCCGCCAATGGGGCGAAAGAGGGTTCGTGCTTCAACAGCGTCGTGGAACTGATTGACCAGTATTTTTCCGTGATGGTGAAAGACACATAGAGCAAGCGCTCGAATACGCGGTTCTGACATGAGAGCAACTACCTAATGTTCGTCCGGCAGCATGCCGCTGGAGGAAAATTACGGAACAAAAAAGACAAGGGCTTGCGCAGGTTTCCCTGGCAAGCCCTTTGATATCCATGGTGCCCGAACCCGGAATCGAACCGGGACGCCCTTACGAGCGGGGGATTTTAAGTCCCATGCGTCTACCAGTTTCGCCATTCGGGCGGTAGCGCGGTGCAGCAGGGTTGGGAATATATAGTCCCGGGCGTTTCGATGCAAGGTCGAAGGAGGCTTTTATCGATCCTCTGCGCGGGCTAAAAACCTTGGTAGATCAGTTATCTACAGAAAAATCCGACGATTCAATCCATCAACGCCAGCAGGTCTGTATCACCCACATCCTGTCCGGCCTGGCTCAATAACGTTGTGACCTGGCCGCGGTGGTGAGTCTGGTGATTGAAAAAGTGCACCAGCAGGCTGAAGAACGGCTTGCTGGCCGCGTCACCCGCCATGGTGTGGTAGCTCAATTGCTGGTCGAGGTCGCCATCATTCAAGGTGGCGGCCCAGTCGATGATCATCTGGTCCATCCACACGCGTAGGGCGGTGAGTTCCTGCAGGTCGGTGAATGCCAGTTGTTTCAGATTGGCGGGGGTGGCGAGGGTATTCAAGGGGGTCAGCGCCGAGAACCCGGCCGGATGCGTGGCAAAGCGTTTGAGCCAGACGATGTCGCCCAGGGCCAGGTGGTTCAAGGTGCCGAAGATCGAGGCAAAGAACGCCTGGCGGTCCCTGCGCAGGGCTTCATCGGTCAGTTGGGCGGCCGCGTGGTAGACCTTGCGGTTCATCCACTGGTTGTAGTTCGCCATCAGCGCAATCTGTTCGATCCGGTTCATGGGTCAGCGTCCATTCAGATAACGATTGGTATACATCGCGTCATATACCCTGCGCCGCGAGCACAGCCAGGTAAATCAGCACCAGCCCGCACATTGCGTAGCTGACGCGCTGCCAGGTGGGCGAAGCGTTCTGGCGCAGCAGGTTCACCAGTCCCGCCACCAGAAAGCACGACAGCACCGACGCGACCATGAAGCCTGCAAAGAACATCAGGGTCTGCCCGTGGCTGGGTGTGGCGCCGACGATGCCGGACAACGCGCTGCCCAGGGCGCCCCAGTAAACGATGTTCTTTGGGTTGGCCAGGGAAATCGCCGCGCCCACCGCCAGCGCACTTTGCCGGGAGCTGGCGGAGGCGTTATCGGCTGCCGGCAGGTGCCAGGCATCGATCAAGCTGCGCACACCGAGCCAGGCCAGGTACAACGCGCAAACCACGGTCAGCGGTACGCGGACGGCATCGTGCTGGATCAATAGCGCGATGCCGGTCAGGCCGATAACGGCCCATACCGCGTCGCCCACCAGCGAGCCGACCTGCACCAGCAGCGCCGGGGTGAAGCCGTGGAGCAGGCCACGGCGCAGGGTTTCTGCCAGAACGGCGCCGGGCGAGAGGCAAAACACGAAGCCGAACACCAGTGCGTATACAAAGATCGACAGCATGCCCACGTCCTTTTGACAAAAGCCGAGAGCATAGAGCCGTCAGAGACTCAGGCGCAAGGCGAGGGCGGCGAGGGTGATCAACAGCACCGGCAGGGTCAGCACGATGCCGACTTTGAAGTAGTAGCCCCAACTGATGGTGATGCCTTTGCGCGCGAGGATATGCAGCCACAGCAGGGTGGCGAGGCTGCCGATGGGGGTGATTTTGGGGCCGAGGTCGCTGCCGATGACGTTGGCGTAGATCATCGCGTCCTTGACCACGCCCACGGCATGACTGGACTCGATGGACAGCGCGCCGATCAGCACGGTCGGCAGGTTGTTCATCACCGACGACAGCAGTGCCGTGAGCACCCCGGTGCCCATGGCCGCGCCCCACACGCCGTGGGTGGCGAAGGTGTCGAGCCACGTCGCCAGGTAGTCGGTCAACCCGGCGTTACGCAGGCCGTAGACCACCAGGTACATGCCCAGGGAAAAGATCACGATCTGCCACGGCGCGTCCTTCAATACCTTGCGCGTGGAAATCGTGTGGCCCTTGGCGGCAATCACCAGCAGGAGCACCGCACACACGGCGGAAATCGCACTGATGGGAATGCCCAGGGGTTCCAGGGCAAAACAGCCGACCAGAAGAATACCCAGCACCCACCAGCCGGCGCGGAACGTGCCACGGTCACGGATCGCGCTGGCCGGGTCATCCAGGTCGGCGGGGTCGTAGGTCTGCGGGATGTCGCGGCGGAAAAACCACAGCAGCACCGCGAGGGTTGCGGCCACGCTGACGAAGTTCACCGGCACCATCACGGCGGCATATTCATTGAAGCCGATCTTGAAGTAGTCGGCGGAGACGATGTTGACCAGGTTCGATACCACCAGCGGCAGGCTCGCGGTGTCGGCGATAAAGCCGGCGCCCATCACGAACGCCAGGGTCGCCGCCGGCGAAAAGCGCAGGGCCAGCAACATCGACATCACGATTGGGGTGAGGATCAACGCCGCGCCATCGTTGGCAAACAGCGCCGACACCAGCGCACCCAGCAGCACCATGTAGGCAAACAACCGCCGGCCGCGCCCACGGCCCCAGCGTGCCACGTGCAGCGCGGCCCAGGCGAAGAACCCGGCCTCGTCCAGCAGCAGGCTGATCACGATCAACGCAACAAAGGTGCCGGTGGCATTCCAGATGATGTGCCACACCACTGGAATATCCGCCAGGCTGATCACGCCAAAGGCCAGGGCCAGGATCGCGCCCATCGTCGCGCTCCAGCCGACCCCGAGGCCCTTGGGCTGCCAGATGACCAGCACGATGGTGAAGATAAAAATGCCAATTGCGACAAGCATGTATGAACGCTCCAGGGGACCAACAGCCAATGCGCAGGCCTGCGGCGGCCTGACGTGCAGAGCATGGATCAGTTCGCCGACATAAAGTTCGCCTGCGCCGTCAACCGCCAGCATATTGCCAGATATTTCTGACAAAGCCTGTTGCGATTGATCTGGATCAAACGGCGGCGGATTGACCACAACTGTTTGAAATTAAAATGAAACATCCATGTCCTACAGTGCCTGCCCATTGCTGAAGAAGGAAAAATCCGCGTGACCCGTGCCACTCGCAACCTGCGCAAAACCCTCGACGCCGTCGCCGATAACAACGAAACGGCGGCGTACGAGTTGATGCGCGCCGTCGAAAAGCTCGGCGATGAAGTACTGCGCCAGCGCCTTCTCAACACCATTCACCGGCTTAACCAGGACGCCTGCGACTTGCGCGCGGCGCGCGATTCGGTGGAGCTGGTATCGGTCAGGCTCGCTTGAGCAGGATGGTCACAGGCAACGGCCCGATCAGGCGAAAAAAGCCCGCTGCAGTGGTAGAGTCGCCTTTTTTCCAAGGAAGCGATGGCATGCGCAACGTGGTATTAGGTGCATTGGTAGCGGCAACCCTGACGGGGTGCGCCGGTTCGAAGATGAAAGAGGCGCGCGCGGGCAGCCCTTACAAGACACTGGCGTCGGACAAGGCCACGCTGGTGGTTGCTCAATGCATCCAGTACGGCTGGCAGGATGAAAGCGTGTTTGGCGTGGATGCCGGCGGCTTCAAGGAGCCGAGCGGGGCGGGCGGTTTCACGGTCTACACCACCGGCGGCGATTACTTTGTGGACGTGCAAAGCGCAGGCGCAGGTTCCAGCGTGAAGTATTACGCCGCTGCCGACAGCATGCCCGCCAAGCGTCGCTTGGCTGCACTGGCGACCTGCCTGTAATCCTTGCCTCAGCGGTTTTCGGAAATGCCTTGCGGGACAGTTCTGGGGCATTGGCCTATGATTCACCCGCCCGCTCGACGTAATGGCTCTTTACCGGTACAGGGATGTCGAGGCCTTGACGTCGAGCGGGCCTCGCATTTACCGCTCTTCAACGTGGCATGAAGCTCAACTGCCAGCGCCGTGGAATCTTCAGCGACACCAGCCCCAACACCCCCGCCAGCACGCCGCTGACCCACAATGCGCGCATGCCCATCTGCTGTTCCAGCAACGCACCGATCACCGCACCGACAAACATGCCCGTCCACGGGATCAATTGCACGCGCCAGCCATTGCGCCGTTCCCCCAGCATCCAGCGACCCAGCCCGCGACCAAACCGCGAGAGCGCCCCCGTCACATAGGTGAGCCCCACCGGCAGTCCGTTCACTTCTTCGACGGCCGCGTTGAGCATGCCCATCGCCACAATCGCCGCCAGCAGCGCGGGCAGCGTATCGGCCAACGGCCAGAGCGCGGCGGCGCAGAGCAGGGCGGCGATGCACAGCAGCAACGGCAATGCCCGGCGTTTGCCCAGCCGGCTGACGACCACGCCCAGGGCGTTACCCAGAATAAAGGTGGCGACCAGCAGCAACAGGCGCGCAGTCAACCCCAGGTCACCCGCGCTGATCGCCACTGCCAGGCGAGTGGTATTACCGCTCATGAACGACACAAAGTCGCCGCTGGCCATAAAGCCAATGGCATCGGTCATCCCCGCCAGCACCGACAGCCCGGCCACCAGCATCAGGCCCACGCGCCCGCGCCAGAGTCGCCGATGGGCGAGCGCAGCGCTGGCGTACGGTTTGCGGGATGAAGGCAGCATGCGCGCGGCTCCTGGGTGAGATTAATCGGCCATTACCGTAGAACGCTTTGAACGGCGGCGCAATGCGTGGATGGCCGGCATGATCCATCCCAGCCGATCACACCCTTGTGGCAAGCCTGCTCACCACAGGGGCGGTTGGGGCTCAAGTACGCACCAGTTGCCAACCTTTTTCTTGCCAGGTCAACAGGTGAGTCGGCTGGATGGCCTGCAGGAAGGCCTCATCATGGGAGACCACCACCATTGCCCCGGTAAAGTGCTTCAAGGCTTGCTCAAACGCCACGACCGACTCCAGGTCCAGGTGATTGGTCGGCTCGTCCAACAGCAGCAATTGTGCCGGCGTCCCGCGCCACAGGGCGATCGCCATCGCGGCTTTCAGGCGTTCGCCGCCGCTGAGTTGCCCGGCCGGTTGGGTCACACGCAGCGCATCCAGTTGCAGCAACGCGAGGCGGGTGCGCAGTTCGGCTTCGGCCAACGGCGTGGCGAGCAGGTTGAGCTGTTCGACCACGGAACGCCCGTTATCCAGCAGCGCCAGATGCTGGTCGATATACGCCGTCGACAGATGCACCGAACAGACCCCGCTGGCGACCTGCAATTGACCGGCCAGCAGCTTGAGCAACGTGGATTTGCCGCAGCCGTTGGGTCCCTTTGCGGCGATGCGCACGGGCCCGGCCAGGCTGAGCGTCAGCCAAGTTGAAGGTACCAGTGGATCAAGCCACGGCAGTTGCGCTCGCTCAAGGCTCATCACCTGACGACCGTTGGGCACTGTCGAGGCCGGCAAGGCGAGCAGGGTGGGTGTCTCGTGTGCCACGTGTTGGCAGGCCTGGCGCACCTGGGCATCGAGTTGGCCCTTGTGGGCCTGCTGCACACTGCGCACCTTGCTGACCACTTCGGTGGCGGCACCTTTCCAGCGCGCCCGGGTAAGCCGGTCGACGTTGGCATTCTGCGCATGCTGGCGCGAGCGCGCGGCGTGGCGTTGCAGATCATCGTTCTGGCGTTGCAGGCGTTGCCTTTCGCGGCTGCGCTCAACGCGCGCGCGCTCCAGTTCGGCTACTGCCGCATGCTGCTGCGCCTCGCGCTGTTGGCGATAGTCCTCGTAATTGCCGCCGTACAGCCGGGCACCAAGGGGCGACAGCTCAATGATGCGGCCCATGGCATTGAGCAACTGCCGATCATGACTGACCACCACCAGACCCCCTCGCCAGAGGTGCAGCACTTGCAGCAGCCAGGCGCGTCCGGCGCTGTCGAGGTGGTTGCTCGGCTCATCGAGAATCAGCAATTGTGGCGCCGCCAACTGCGCACCGATAATCGCCACCCGCGCCAACTGACCGCCGCTCAGATGTTCGGCCGGCGTCTGCGCGTCAACGCCAGGCAAACCGGCGGCATCGAGTGCGGCGCGCAAGCGCTCGGCCAGGTCCCAGCGATCATCGATCAACTCCACATCGGCGCCCTCGGCGGTGCCGGCAGCCATGCGTTCAAGCGCCGCGAGGATGGGGGCTGTTGCGCTGAGATGGGCGACGGTGTCGCCCGCCTGAATCTCCACCGTCTGCGGCACGTACTTCACGCTGGCAGACCCTTTCACGCTGCCGAAAGATGGCGTCAGCACACCGGCGAGCAGCCGGGCCAGCAGGCTTTTGCCGCAGCCATTGCGGCCGACGATGCCGGTCGGGGTGTGATCGATGGACAGGTTAAGGTCTTCCAGCAGGGTTTCGCCGTTGGCGAACTGGAAACACAGGTGTTGCAGGGAAACCAATACGGGTAGCCGCTTGACGTGAGTCACAGGCACCTCCAGAAAATGTCGAACAGGCCAACAGGCACGTAGGGCGGCCTGTTGCAGATACATTTTTGAAAGGCTCAGTTGTTCACGTCGGCAGTCGTCCGGTCAGCGATAAAGGAGCTGAAGCCTAGCTCGCCTCAGCCAGTTGTTCAAGAAACATGGCCAGTGCCACTTCCTCCGCCTTGAGCCCTTTGCGCAGTCGTGGCGGGGGTAGCTTGGACAGCTCGCCCAGGCTGAAATGCTCTAGCACGGCCGGGTGGATATAGCACTTGCGGCACACCGCCGGAGTGTTGCCCAACTGCTTGGCCACGTCCTTGACCATGGTTATCACATGGCGTTTGGCATCGGATTCGGGCTGCCACTCCAGCTCGCGCAGCACCGCGAGCGCCATGGCGGTGCCGGCCCAGGTGCGGTAATCCTTGGCGGTGAAGTCCGCGCCAGTGAGGCTGTGCAGGTAGGCGTTCACATCGTGGGAGCTGACGGTATGGCGCTCACCGTCTTCGTCCAGGTACTGGAACAGGTTTTGCCCCGGTAATTCCATGCAGCGCTTGACCACGGTCGCCAGGCGCCGGTCCTTCACGCTGATCTGGTGCTCAACGCCGCTTTTGCCACGGAACTGGAACTGGATTTCGCTGCCCTTGACGTCCACGTGGCGGTTACGCAACGTTGTCAGCCCGTAAGATTTGTTGTCGCGGGCATACTGGGTATTGCCGACGCGAATCAAGGTGGCATCGAGCAACATCACCACGGTTGCAAGCACCTTTTCACGGGTGAAACCGGGCTCGGCCAACTGCGCCTCCAACTGTTTGCGCAGTTTGGGCAGGGCCTTGCCAAAGGCCTGCAGGCGTGAGTATTTGTCGCTGTCGCGCACTTCGCGCCAGCGCGCGTGATAGCGGTACTGTTTGCGCCCGCGCGCATCGCGTCCGGTGGCTTGCAGATGGCCGCGCGGGTCGGCGCAGATCCAGACATCGGTATAGGCCGGCGGCACGGCCAGGGCATTCAGGCGCTTGATTTCATCGGCATCGGTGATGCGCTCGCCTTTGGTATTGAAATACTGGAATTTGCCGCGCAGCAGCTTGCGGGTGATGCCAGGTTGGGCGTCATCGACGTAGTGCAGGTCACGGGGCAGGTCGGAATCGGGCATGGGCAACTTCCTTGGCAACAGATCAGGCCGGTATGTCTGATTGACCGCAGCGATGTGCGGTCGTGCCAAATGGTTACGCCAGCACCGCGACCGCCTTGATCTGTGCCCACAACGTCTGCCCGGGGTGCAGTTGCAACTGGTCGCGGGAGTACCGTGTGATCCGTGCCAGCAGCGGTGTGCCGCCGGCGTCCAGGCGCACCAGCACGTGGGCGCTGTTATCCGCCGGGATTTGCTCTGTGACCGTCACCGGCAGGCGGTTGAGGATGCTGCTGTGCTCCTGCGCCTGCAGGCTCAGGCTCACATCCCGCGCCTGCACTTTCACCCGCAGCGCCCGGCCCGGCACCAGCGGCGCGTGGGCGACACGCATATGCAAGGTGCTGTCGGGCAGTTGCAGGGTGAGCAACTGATAGGCCGCGTCATAGGCGCTGACGGTGCCGTGGATCACCACGCCGGCATCGTCGCCCCGCGCCAGCGGCAGGTCCAGGCGCGCCAGGGTTTCGCCGATAGGGCCGCTGGCCAGGGCCTTGCCGTCGCTGAGCAACACGATGTGATCGGCCAGGCGGGCGACCTCATCCTGGGCGTGGCTGACGTAGAGCAGCGGAATATCCAGTTCGTCGTGCAAACGTTCCAGGTACGGCAGGATTTCGCCCTTGCGCTGGCTGTCGAGGGCGGCCAACGGTTCGTCCATCAGCAACAGCTTGGGACTGGTGAGCAAGGCGCGGGCGATGCCGATGCGTTGGCGTTCGCCACCGGACAGATGCCCGGGGTTACGCTCAAGCAGATGGCCAATGCCCAGTAATTGGGTGGCCTGGTCCATGTCGACACGACGCGCCGAGCGTGGAATGCGCTTGAGGCCGAATTCGAGATTGGCCTGCACCGAGAGGTGAGGAAACAGGCTGGCTTCCTGAAACACGTAGCCCAGCGCGCGTTTATGGGGGGGTACAAACAGCCCGTTGCGGCTGTCCTGCCAGACTTCGTCGTTGACCTGGATAAACCCGTGTTCGGCCCGCTCCAGCCCGGCGATACAGCGCAGGCAGGTGGTCTTGCCGGAGCCGGAGTGCCCGTATAACGCCGTCACACCGCGCCCGGGCAGGTGCAAATCCACATCCAGCGCAAAATCCGGGTACTTCCTGTGCAGGCGCACTTGGATCATCGACATCAGCTCCAGCCCATGCGGGTTTTACGGCCAGAGTACAGCGCCAGCAGCACAACGAATGCAAATACCACCATGGCGCCCGCCAGCCAATGGGCCTGGGCATATTCCATGGCTTCGACATGATCGTAGATCTGCACCGACACCACGCGGGTCTTGTCCGGGATATTGCCGCCGATCATCAGCACCACGCCGAACTCCCCGACGGTATGGGCAAAACCGAGGATAGAGGCGGTGATGAATCCAGGGCGTGCGAGGGGCAGGATCACCGTGAAAAACGTGTCCCAGGGGTTGGCGCGCAAGGTGGCAGCGACCTCCAATGGACGCGTGCCGATGGCAGAAAACGCGTTCTGCAACGGCTGCACCACGAAGGGCATGGAATAGATGACCGAGCCGATCACCAGCCCGGCGAAGCTGAAGGTGAGGGTGCCCAGGCCCAGCCATTGGGTGAACTGGCCGACGTAGCCGTGGGGCCCCATGGTCAACAGCAGATAGAAGCCGATAACGGTAGGCGGCAGCACCAGCGGCAGGGCAACCACCGCTCCGATAGGCCCGCGCCACCACGAGCGGGTGCGCGACAACCACAGCGCAATGGGCGTGCCGATCACCAGCAGGATCACCGTAGTGAGTGACGCCAGTTTGAGCGTCAACCAGATCGCGGAAAAATCGGCGCTCGACAGCGGCATTTACAGCTCGTAACCGTAGGATTTGATGACCGTTGCGGCTTTTGGTCCCTTGAGGTAGTCAACGAGAGCCTTGGCCGCCGCGCTGTCTTTGCCTTTTTTGAGGATCACCGCGTCCTGTTTGATCGGGTCATGCAGTGACGCCGGAACGATCCACGCCGAACCGTGCGTGACCTTGCCGTCCTTATAGATCTGCGACAAGGCGACAAACCCCAGCTCGGCGTTACCGGTGGACACGAACTGATAGGCCTGGGTGATGTTCTGGCCTTCAACGAGCTTGTGCTTGACCTGCTCGGTCAGGCCCTGTTTGGCCAGCACCTGGGTGGCGGCCAGGCCGTAAGGCGCAGCTTTCGGATTGGCGATGGACAGGTGTTTGAACTGGTTTTCTTTCAGCACCTCGCCCTTGGCGTCCACATAACCGTCCTTGGCTGACCACAGTGCGAGGGTGCCCACGGCGTAAGTAAAGCGCGAGCCCTTGAGGGTGTCGCCTTCGTTTTCGAGTTTTTGTGCGGTGGTGTCGTCGGCGCTCAAGAACACTTCGAACGGCGCGCCGTTCTTGATCTGGGTGTAGAACTGCCCCGTTGCCCCGTAGGACGCAACCAGCGTGTGGCCGGTGTCTTTCTCGAAGTCGGCGGCAATCGCCTGGATCGGCGCCGTGAAGTTGGCGGCCACGGCCACCTGGACCTCATCGGCCTGGGCTGACCCAAAGGCGAGGGCCGCGACCAGGACGGCCAGGCGAGGGGCGTGAATCTTCATGCAGCAGCTCCTTTGAGGGTGTGCGGCGCGACAAGGCGCAATCGCTGTGTAGGCAAATATATAGCGCCTGGCCATTGTCGGTACAGCGTGAAGTGCCTACTGCAGTTTTGCCAGGGCTTGTTCGGCCAGCTCGCGGGTCAGTGCGCAGGTTGAAATGTCTTTGCCCAGGCGCACTGCCTGGCCGGCCCACAGATTGCTGAAGCCCGCTTCGTCCCTGGTTTTGAGCGGCATCAACGCACCACCGGCCTTGGGGAACGCAGGGGCTGCGGGGTTTATCGCGCCGAGTTCACGCATGACCCGGTTGACGATGCCTCGCGCCGGGCGCCCCGTGAACAGGTTGGTGAGCGCGGTCTCGCTGGCCTGGGCATGGCGCAGCGCATGGTGGTGGGAAGCCGTCACCGTGGCCTGCGGCGTAAACAGATACGCCGTGCCGATCTGCACTGCTGACGCGCCCAGGGCAAAGGCGGCGACGATGCCCCGCGCGTCGGCGATGCCACCGGCGGCAATCACTGGCACGCTGACGGCGTCGACAACTTGCGGCAACAACGCAAACAGGCCGATCTGACTATTGATGTCGTCACTCAGAAACATCCCACGGTGCCCGCCGGCTTCAAAGCCCATGGCGATGATGGCGTCGCAGCCGTGTTGCTCCAGCCAGAGCGCTTCCTCAACGGTGGTGGCCGATGACAGCACCTTGGCACCCGTGGCTTTCACCCGGTCGAGCAGGGATTTTTCCGGCAGGCCAAAGTGAAAGCTCACCACTTCGGGGCGAAATTCCTCGACCACTCGGCACGCGTCGTCGTTAAACGGTGCGCGGTTGGACACGGGCGTTGGCGCATCAAAGTCGGCGCCCAGTTCGCGGTAGTAGGGTTCCAGCAACGCTTTCCAGCGGGTGTCGCGCGCTTCATCCGGGGCAGGCGGTTGATGACAGAAAAAGTTGACGTTGATTGGCCGGGTGCCAGCCTGACGAATCGTGGTCAGGGCTTCACGAAGCTGCTCGATGCTCAGCGCCGCGGCGGGCATTGAGCCCAGCGCACCGGCCTCGTTGGCGGCGATGACCATGGCGGTGGTGGTGGCACCGGCCATGGGCGCTTGAATGATGGGCACCTCAATGCCCAGGAGGTCGAGAATGCGGGTGTCTGGCCAGGTGCTCATGGGAGGGGGCTCCAGCGTGGGAAGGCGGTTCGCTGTTTTAACAGGGTCGTCGTCATCCGACCAGTCCATTCAGCCCTCGCGTTCTCGTTCCAGCAGCTGCCGCTTACGTTCCACCCCCCAGCGATAACCACTCAAATCGCCATTGCTGCGCACCACACGGTGACAGGGAATGGCCACCGCCAGGCTGTTGGCCCCACAGGCTTGCGCCACCGCGCGGGATGAGGTGGGCGCGCCGATGCGCTGGGCGATCTGCTCGTAGCTGGCGGTACTGCCCGGAGGAATATCACGCAAGGCTTGCCACACTCGCTCCTGAAACGCGGTGCCGCGCAGGTCCAGCGGCAGGTTCAGGCCCAGGCCTGGCGCTTCGATAAAACCCACGACCTGAGCGATCAGTTGTTCGAAATCGTGATCCGCGCCGAGCAGTTCGGCCCTGGGGAACTTGTCCTGCAGGTTTTGCACCAGCACGTTTGGATCGTCGCCCAGCAGGATCGCGCACACGCCTCGCAGACTTTGCGCCACCAGAATCGCGCCCAACGAGCACTCACCCACGGCAAAACGGATCTCGCTGTTGGTGCCGCCGGCCTTGTAGTCGCTGGGTTTCATGCCCAGCATTTGCCCGGCCGACTCATAAAAGCGGCTGTTGGAGTTGAAGCCTGCGTGGTACAGCGCGTCCGTTACGGTGCCTGGCTGTTTGAGCCCATCGCGCACCCTGCGTGAACGTTCGGCGCGCGCATAGCCCTTGGGCGTGAGGCCGGTGATCGATTTGAATACCCGATGAAAATGAAAAGGGCTCAGTCCGGCCTGCAGGGCCAGAGTTTCAAGGCTGGGTTCAGTGTCGGCCTGTTCGATCTGGCGGCACGCGTCGGCCACACGCCTGGCATGTTGCATCGCGCTCTCGGTGCGTTTATTCGGCCGATAACCGGCCGCTTCGGCTTGTTGAGGCGTGTCAAAAAACTCGACGTTCTCCGGGCGCGGCCGGCGTGCGCTACTGCTGGGCCGGCAGTAGACGCCGGTGGTTCTGACGCCATAGACGAACAGAGTGTCGGCCTTCGGGTCTCGGGCGAGGACAGCGGTCCAGCGTGGGTCTTGTTCAATGTTCATGGCCTGGACTCTTGACGGTTCACGGGCAGATTAGCCGTACGATTGGCCCGTGGCACTCTGAAGCTTGCGGTCAAATCAGCCGGCGGTGCGAAAGGTGAGGTTGATGCGTTGCGCGCCCATGATCGGGTGTTCGCCGTTCTTGATCGGCATCACGCCATGAAAGCGCAAGCGATCGACGCCGCCCCAGACCACCACATCGCCATGGAACAAAGAGACTTTTTGCGGCGTGTCACTGCGCGCGTGGCCGCCGAACAGAAAGATCGCCGGCAGCCCGAGGGACACTGACACCACTGGCGCCGTGTAGTGACGTTCGTTTTTGTCCTGGTGCAGGGACATCTTGGCGCCAGGCACGTAGCGGTTGATCAGGCACGCATCCGGCGCGAAGTCAGCGAACCCCGCGTTCGCCGCAGCCTGCTCGGCCAGTTGGCGCAAGGCATCGGGCAGGGCTGGCCAGGGCTGTTGGTTGTTTGGATCAATCGGGCTGTAGCGGTAGCCGGTGCTGTCGGTGGTCCAGCCCAATGCGCCACAGCTGCTCAGCGCCGCCGACATGGTAAAGCCGCCGGGTGTGACCATTCTGCGAAAGGGGGACCGCGCCAGTACGCTTCTCAGCTCGGGCAGCAGGCGATCAATCCAGGGCAAGGCAAAGCCTCTGAGCACCCAGGATTGTTCGCCGATCTGCTCGCGGCTTGCCGGTTGCTGCAAGGCCTCGTCGGCAAACAGGTCGGCAGTGGGGCCGGCCATGGGCTTACAGCGCCTTGCTCACGGTGATTTCGCTGATTTCGTCGTTGGCCTCATGAATTTTCGCCAGTGCTTTACTGGCTTCTTCAGTGCTGTTGGACTCAAGCTGGGCGAATTCAAAGCGGCGTTCGCCGTTGAGCCTGTACTTGATGACGTATTTAGTTTTAGTGGTGGTGATCACAGCTTTATTCCTGTCAGTGCGCGGGTCAGCTCAGCTTGCTGCTGGTACGGCGGACGATGCGGATCTTGTGGGACAGCGCCGGTTTGCGGGTAACGCTGATGGCGCGGCGGGTGACCACATCCAGCGTGATGTTCCAGAAACCGGTGCTGGGCGCGGTGATTTTTGCCGGGAACTGGTCGAACGCGCCACCGTGGTAAGTGTGGCGACCGCCGTTCTTGAAGCTGCGAAAGTTCGCGTCGCTCATCAGACGGATATTACAAGTTTGCGAGCATTCGATGACGACGATGTCTCCCTCATTGAGGTGCTCACGCTGGTGGATGAATTTCATGAGGTGTCTCCAGAAGGGCTTTTTCTGAAAAATCAGAACGATACGTAGGTTAAGATGGAGTTTATCAGCCCCAGCGCGTTTATTATCGGGCCGTCGTCGACGACTTCGACAATTTAAAACAGTTTATCTACCCAGTTATTAGAGATAAATCCTACTTTTGCGGGAGAAAATTCCTATGCCCGCTGTCGTAGGGTCTTTATCGGAGGTTTTTGTATGAAGTGGAGTGTGTTGGTTCTGGCGTTGGCGATCGGCGGGTGTGCTTCGGTTGCGGACATCAAGCAGACCCCGCCCACACTGGCGGTCATTTCTGGAAAGAAGCCTCAGGATTATGCGGCGTGCATTGTGCAGAAGTTGTCCAGCACGCGTCGGCCATCGCAGATAGAACCGCACAAGAACGGGGTGCAGGTGATCGTGCCACAGAAGTTCTCGGCTGACCCTTCGGCGATCTTTGAGATTGAAGACCGCTCCAGCGGCAGCAGCATCAAGCTTTACGAGAGCATGTCCAACGTGCCGATCCGGCCGGGTGACGTGAAGAAAGCCGGGGAAGATTGCATTTCCGGTTGAGCGCCATCACCGGCCCAACCTTTTGAATCCGATAAAAATGCCGCTCGACGTTGAGGTCAAGCGGCATTTGTGTATTTTTGGAACGCCGTCATGAAACGTGAACACGTCACAAGCTGTCAGGCCGAGGGTCTGATTTCGGCCACCCACATTATCCAGAACCCTGCCGACCTAGGTGAATGGATTGTCTTCTTCAAAAAAAGCGGTGGGCGCAGTTTTTTCCTGGTGGATGATCAGGATGAAGTGGAGTCCTTCGCGAGTCTGGATGACTTGACCGATACACTGCGGGGGTTGGGCATCCGTTTTGCCGAGATCCAACTGTAGACGCGCAGCGCCTATTTGCAGACCACCACAACGCTGCGGCCTTTGAAATTGCCGACATCCTTACCCAGCGTCTTGTCTTCCTCGCTCAACGCCGGCGTGCCCTCGGTGCCGATAATGCGGTAACCGGTGCCGGCGCAGGAGGCATCGGCCTTCTCGTAGCAACTGGCCCAGGAGTTGACTTCGCCTGAGCAATCGATGGTCAGGCCTTGTTCGCCATTTTTGAGGACCACGTCAGAGGTGGTGGTGCAACCGGCCAGCGCCAGTACGGCAGTCAGTGTCAGGATCTTGTTCATGGTGAGGTCGTCGTCAAAGGAGGTGTAAGGGCGCTGACACTGTCGTGGGGCGTTTGCGCAAGATTATAGCGATCTGCCATCTTGGTACAGACAAACACAAAAAAGCCCCGGTTATCGGGGCTTTGTAGGCAGGGCAGTGAGGCTTATTTGCCTTTGGGCCGCTTGCTGGACGCATGGCCTGCCTCATCCACGAACACTTCGGCAACCGCAATTGCCATGCTTTCGCTGGCGAACACGCCTGCGACGCTGTCACCGTGGAAGTTGATCAAGTGCCAGCCGTCTGCTCGCTTCGTGATCAGGTAGCCATTTACGCCTTTGGGTTCTGACATCTATTAACCGTCTCATGATGTGATTCAAGGCCGTAATGATAGCGCCAAACGTTGCGCTGCGGCCCAAGTTATTGCCTGTCCATGGGGTGGGTGAGGGCATTTGTCGCAAGATAAGTGGAACTTACGCAGAATTTTTTTCTCTATGTTGCTATCGCAACGCCAGCAGGACCCATTGTAAGGTGACTGCTGCCTCATTAGACTGCGCCGAATTCCGTACGCACAGCCCTTTGTAAGGACTCATATGATCAAGAAATGCTTGTTCCCAGCAGCCGGTTACGGCACTCGCTTCTTGCCAGCGACCAAGGCCATGCCCAAAGAGATGCTGCCGGTGGTAAACAAGCCACTGATCCAGTACGGCGTCGAAGAGGCACTGGATGCCGGTCTGAATGAAATTTCCATCGTCACCGGTCGCGGCAAGCGCGCACTGGAAGACCACTTCGACATCAGCTACGAGCTGGAAAACCAGATCAAGGGCACCGACAAGGAAAAATACCTGGTCGGTATCCGCAAGCTGCTCGACGAGTGCTCGTTCTCCTACACCCGTCAAACCCAGATGAAAGGCCTTGGCCATGCCATCCTCACCGGTCGTCCATTGATCGGTGATGAACCGTTCGCCGTGGTCCTGGCTGATGACCTGTGTGTCAACCTGGAAGGCGACGGCGTACTGACCCAGATGGTCAAGCTCTATCAGAAATACCGTTGCACCATCGTGGCTGTGATGGAGGTCAATCCGGCCGAGACCAACAAGTACGGCGTTATCGCCGGCGACGACATTGGTGATGGCCTGATCCGCGTTCGCGACATGGTTGAGAAGCCCGCACCGGAAGACGCACCCTCGAACCTGGCGATCATCGGGCGTTACATCCTGACCCCGGACATCTTCAAGTTGATCGAAGAAACCGAGCCAGGCAAGGGCGGCGAGATCCAGATCACCGACGCGCTGCTCAAGCAAGCCAAAGACGGTTGCGTGATTGCCTACAAATTCAAGGGGCAGCGCTTTGACTGCGGCGGCGCTGAAGGCTACATCGAAGCCACCAACTTCTGCTACGAGCACTTCTACAAGACGGGCAAGGCTTACTGATTCACGCCTGCGTCGTTGTGTTTGAAGCGAAAGCCACCCCCGGGTGGCTTTTTCGTTTTTCAGCCCCATCTAAGTCGGTATGCTGATGCGCTGCCGAGGAGAGTGAAATGGCCTACGATTTTGACCTGTATGTAATTGGCGCCGGTTCCGGCGGTGTTCGCGCGGCCCGCTTTGCCGCAGGCTTTGGTGCCAAAGTGGCCGTGGCCGAAAGCCGCTACCTGGGCGGCACGTGCGTCAACGTCGGTTGCGTGCCGAAAAAACTGTTGGTGTACGGCGCGCATTTTGCCGAAGACTTCGAGCAGGCCGGCGGTTTTGGCTGGTCCCTGGGCGAAGCGAACTTTGATTGGGCGACGTTGATTGCCAACAAGGATCGCGAGATCAACCGCCTCAATGGTATCTACCGCAAGCTGCTGGTCGACAGCGGCGTTACGCTGCATGAGGGGCATGCGCGGTTGGTCGACCCTCATCAGGTGGAAATCAATGGCGAGCGGTTCACCGCCAGACACATTCTGATCGCCACCGGTGGCTGGCCGCAGATTCCGGAGATTCCAGGGCGCGAGCACGCGATTGGCTCCAATGAGGCGTTTTTCCTCAAGGAACTGCCCAAACGTGTACTGGTGGTGGGTGGCGGCTACATCGCGGTCGAGTTTGCCGGGATCTTCCATGGCCTTGGCGCCAGTACATCGCTGCTGTATCGCGGCGACCTGTTTCTGCGCGGCTTCGACGGCTCTGTGCGTATCCACCTGAAAGAAGAGCTGACCAAGCGCGGCCTGGACCTGCAGTTCAATGCCGATATCGCACGTATCGACAAGCAGGCCGATGGCAGCCTCAAAGCCACGCTCAAGGATGGTCGCGTGCTGGAAGCCGATTGTGTGTTCTATGCCACAGGCCGCCGGCCGATGCTGGATAACCTTGGCCTGGAAAATACCGGCGTCAAACTGGACAAGCGCGGCTTTGTGGAAGTGGACGAGCTGTATCAGACCGCTGAAGCGTCGATCCTGGCGATTGGCGACGTGATCGGCCGTGTGCAACTGACCCCGGTGGCCCTGGCCGAGGGCATGGCGGTAGCGCGTCGTCTGTTCAAGCCCGAACAGTATCGCCCGGTGGATTACGCAATGATTCCCACAGCGGTATTCAGCCTGCCGAACATCGGCACCGTTGGCCTGACCGAAGAAGACGCAAAAGAGCAAGGCCACACAGTGAAGGTGTTTGAAAGCCGCTTCCGGCCGATGAAACTCACCCTCACCGGGTGCCAGGAAAAGACCTTGATGAAGCTGGTCGTCGACGCCGACACCGACAAGGTGCTGGGCTGCCATATGGTCGGCCCCGATGCCGGCGAAATCGTGCAGGGCCTGGCCATCGCGCTCAAGGCGGGCGCGACCAAGCAGCACTTCGACGAAACCATTGGTGTGCACCCGACGGCCGCTGAAGAGTTCGTCACCCTGCGCACGCCTGTAGCCGACTGATCAGGCGTCAGGCGTTGCCTCTGGCGTCGTCGCAACGACGGCCGCCAGGCGTAGCGCCTCGATGCTGGCCTGGGCCTTGATCAGGTCCAGTTCCAGCGTCTTGTTCCTTTGTTGATGCTCGGCCAGCGCATCCTGGCGTGACTGGCTGTCCAGCATGGCCACGCGCAAACGTTCCTGCAGCAGGGCGCGTTCGCTTTCAATCCGGTTTACCTGTTCGCTCAGCGCGAGTTGCCGGGCCTGGTCTTTGCGGGTCTGTTCCTGCAGCGCATTCAGTTCCCTGGCCGTGACGCGCTGCTCGCTCAGCAGGCGCTCGTTGTCACGGTGCAACTGGGTGATCTCGTCCTGACGCACCATCGCACTTTGCTGGGCCTGGCGCAGTTCGGCCTGCACCTGCTGCAACTGGCCTTCGTGACGGCGCTGCTCCTGCTCGCGCTGTTCCTTGATTGCGTTGCGGTAATGCTCCAGCGCGTCGCGTGCGTGCAGGTGCTTGTCTTCCAGCGAACGAATCTGTTCGTCCTTGTCGTTGATCCTCAATTCGTAATCGCTGCACGCCTGGCTGAGCCCGGCGTTGCGTGTCTGCTCGGTTTGCAGGCTGGTGCTGGCGGTCTGCAGCGCAGCACTTTCTTCTGCAAGCGCTGCCGCCTGGATATCGAACTGCTGCTTGAGCTGGCTGTGGGCAAGCTCAAGTGCTTCCAGTTGGCCGAGCAGGGCGGCTTTGTCCTGTTCGAAGCGCGCCTGGGCCAGGTCGATTGGCTCCTGGGCTTTTTCCTTGAGGCGCTGGGCCAGCCGTGACACCAGCTCGCTCAACTCGTCGTCGATGGGCGCCTGGGTGATGGTCGCCCGGGTTTCGCTTTCGTCCAGCTCCTTCAAATACCGATGAATAGTGGTTTTCGAACCGGTATTGCCCATCTCGATGCGTACCGCGTCGATGCTGGGGTTTTCGCCGCGGGCGATGATCGCCGCACGGGCTGTCTGGACTACTGCCTTGTTAATGCCGCCACGAGCCATGGGGTCTCCGTCGATTTCGTACTGTGGTACAGGGTATGTAGTTACATACCGTATCATAAATATAAAACTCTTTAAATTCATGATTTAACAGATGGGATATTGGCGTATTATCCCGTGTCATGCGCATTGTGAGCGCAAATACCCCCGCCATCAGTACGAAAAGGCCTGGCATGAGCGATCTGGAGCGGTATCTCAACGCGGCTACCCGCGACAACACGCGCCGCAGCTATCGCGCGGCCATCGAGCATTTCGAAGTGAATTGGGGCGGATTCCTGCCCGCCACCAGCGACAGCGTGGCGCGCTATCTGGTGGCGCATGCCGGCGTGCTGGCGGTCAATACGCTGAAGCTGCGCCTGTCGGCGTTGGCGCAGTGGCACACCAGCCAGGGTTTTCCCGATCCGACCAAGACGCCGGTGGTGCGCAAGGTGCTCAAGGGCATTCGCGCCGTGCACCCGGTTCAGGAGAAGCAGGCCGAACCGTTGCAGCTCATTCACCTGGAGCAGGTGGTGGCTTTTTTGCAGGCAGAGGCGCAGGAGGCGAGCGATCAGCAGGATCAACCCGGAGTCCTGCGCGCCAGGCGCGACATGGCGTTGATCCTGCTGGGATTCTGGCGCGGGTTTCGCAGTGATGAACTGTGTCGCCTGCAGATCGAACATGTGCAGGCCACGCCCGGCGCTGGCATCAGTCTGTATCTGCCGCGCAGCAAAAGCGATCGTGACAATCTCGGCAAGACTTACCAGACGCCTGCGCTCTTGAGGCTGTGCCCGGTACAGGCCTACAGCGAATGGCTGAGTGCCTCGGCGCTGGTACGCGGCCCGGTGTTTCGCGGCATTGACCGCTGGGGCAACCTGGGCGAGGAGGGCTTGCATCCCAACAGCGTGATCCCCTTGTTGCGCCAAGCGCTTGAGCGTGCAGGGATCGCCGCCGAGCAATACACCAGCCACTCATTGCGCCGGGGCTTTGCGACCTGGGCTCACCGCAGTGGTTGGGACTTGAAGTCGTTGATGAGTTATGTCGGCTGGCGCGACATGAAATCGGCCATGCGCTATGTTGAGGCGACCCCCTTTACCGGCATGACGTTGGCGAGCCAACCGCTGCTGTGAGATTTCTTCTATTAATACAGTGACCTGATAGGGAAAACCAATCGCGAGCATCAGGTTTGCCAATGAGCCATCGGTGTGAAGAGTGGTTAGGATTCACCCCATCAACTTCATAACCCCTGACGGAGAGTCAACGATGCCTATCATCAACAGCCAAGTAAAACCGTTCAAAGCCACCGCATTCAAAAACGGCAGCTTCGTAGATGTGACCGACGCTGACCTGAAAGGCAAATGGTCCGTTGTGTTCTTCTACCCAGCCGACTTCACCTTTGTTTGCCCAACCGAACTGGAAGACCTGGCTGACAACTACGCCGAATTCCAGAAACTGGGCGTCGAGATTTACAGCGTGTCCACCGACACCCACTTCGCCCACGCTGCCTGGCACAACACCTCGCCAGCCATCGGCAAAATCCAGTACACCATGATCGGCGACCCGACCCTGACCATCTCCCGCAACTTCGACGTGCTGATCGAAGAAGCTGGCCTGGCGGACCGCGGCACTTTCGTGATCAACCCGGAAGGTCAGATCAAGATCGTCGAACTGAACGACGGTGGTGTTGGCCGTGACGCTTCCGAGCTGCTGCGCAAAATCAAGGCTGCCCAGTACGTTGCTGCCCACCCGGGCGAAGTGTGCCCAGCCAAGTGGAAAGAAGGCGAGGCCACCCTGGCTCCGTCCCTGGACCTGGTCGGCAAGATCTAAGTCCGTGAAGCACCCAGGGCGGGTATCCGCACCTACTCAGTAAGCCGCAACCGCCCTCAAAAAACGCCCGGGCGAGATTCGCTCGGGCGTTTTTTTATACCCGTAATTAAAGGAAATCGCCCGTATGTTGGACGCCACTCTTAAAGCTCAGTTGAAGTCATACCTGGAACGCGTCACCCAGCCGATTGAGATCGTCGCCTCCCTCGATGACGGCGCGAAGTCCCAGGAAATGCTTGCCCTTTTGCAGGACGTGACCAGCCTCACCACGCTGATCACTCTGAACACCGATGGCCATGACGCGCGCAAGCCGTCGTTCTCCATCAACCGACCGGGTGCCGATATCAGTCTGCGTTTTGCCGGCATCCCCATGGGCCATGAATTTACTTCGCTGGTGCTGGCCCTGCTGCAAGTCGGCGGCCACCCTTCGAAAGCCAGTGTCGAAGTGATTGAACAGATTCGCGCCCTCAAAGGCGAGTTCAACTTCGAGACTTACTTCTCGCTCTCCTGCCAGAACTGCCCGGATGTGGTCCAGGCGCTGAACCTGATGGCCGTGCTCAACCCGAACATCCGCCACGTCGCCATCGACGGCGCGCTGTTCCAGGCGGAAGTCGATGAGCGCCAGGTCATGGCAGTGCCCAGCGTCTATTTGAATGGTGTGAACTTCGGCCAGGGCCGCATGGGGCTGGAAGAAATTCTTGCCAAACTCGACACCAGCGGCATCGAAAAAGCCGCCGAGAAAATCAGTGCCAAGGACGCGTTTGATGTTCTGGTAGTGGGCGGTGGCCCGGCCGGTTCTTCGGCTGCGATCTACGCTGCGCGCAAAGGCATCCGTACCGGTGTGGCGGCCGAGCGCTTTGGCGGCCAGGTGCTGGACACCATGTCCATCGAGAACTTCATCTCGGTGCAGGAAACCGAAGGGCCGAAACTGGTCAGCGCCCTGGAAGCCCATGTGCGTCAGTACGACGTGGACATCATGAACCTGCAGCGCGCCAGCAGCCTGATTCCGGCAAAAAATGCCGGCGAGCTGCACGAAATTCGTTTCGAAAGTGGTGCCACTCTCAAATCCAGAACTCTGATTCTGGCCACCGGCGCCCGCTGGCGTGAAATGGGTGTGCCGGGCGAGCAGCAATACAAGGCCAAGGGCGTGTGCTTCTGCCCGCACTGCGATGGTCCGCTGTTCAAGGGCAAGCGTGTTGCGGTGATCGGCGGCGGTAACTCCGGCGTTGAAGCGGCCATCGACCTGGCCGGCATTGTCAGCCACGTGACTTTGCTTGAGTTCGACAGCAAACTTCGCGCTGACGCCGTGTTGCAGCGCAAGTTGCACAGCCTGCCGAATGTGGACGTGATCACCAGCGCACTGACCAGCGAAGTCAAAGGTGACGGTCAGAAAGTCACCGGCCTGGTGTACAAGGATCGCGACAGTGGCGAGTTCAACACCCTCGACCTGGAAGGCATCTTTGTGCAGATCGGCTTGTTGCCTAATACCGACTGGCTCAAAGGCACCGTGGAGCTGACACCACGCGGCGAGATCATCGTCGATGCCCGTGGCGAAACGTCACTGCCAGGCGTGTTTGCCGCCGGCGACGTGACGACCGTACCTTACAAGCAGATCGTGATTGCGGTGGGCGAGGGCGCCAAGGCCTCCCTGAGTGCTTTCGATCATTTGATCCGCAGCTCCGCCCCGGCTTGATACCGGGCCTGCCAATGAAAAACCCCATGAGCGATCATGGGGTTTTTTCGTTACAGCGGCGCGGGCTGAATGATCTCGACCCAGTACCCGTCCGGGTCCTTGATAAAGGCCAGGCTTTTCATGCGGCCATCCGTCAGGCGCTTCTGGAAATCGCAGCCCAAGGCTTCGAAACGCTCGCAGGCGGCCACGATATCCGGCACCGAGATGCAGATATGACCAAAACCGCGCGGGTCGGTGTTGCCGTTGTGGTAGGCGAAGTCCGCGTCGTTTTCGGTGCCGTGGTTGTGGGTCAGCTCCAGGATGCCCGGAATCGACTTCATCCACTGGGTACGCGCGGCGGCGTCCGCTGGAATCTGCGCTTTATCGACGAGGGCGAGGAAGTACAGGCTGAATTCGGCTTCCGCGAAATCGCGCTTTTCCACCAGGGAAAACCCCATCACGCGCGTATAGAAGTCCAGCGACCGAGTGATGTCCTTGACCCGCAGCATGGTGTGGTTGAACACGAAGTTCGAGGTGGCGGTGTCAGGTTGGGCGGTGACGCCCGGCAAGGTGTTCAGTTCATGCAGGCTCATGGGCCCTCCAGGAAAAATGGGGCAAAGCGGTCCCTTGGCTTGCGGCAAGCGTCCGTGCTGCGCGGTCATGATACGCAACGCCTGCCGCCAGCGCCAAAAGAAAAGGTCACGCAGGCCTTGCGAGTCGCGGGTCTGGGGGCTCAAACTTTGACGCTTGAACCTTGGGCGTTTTTGCAATGATCCAATCACGTAAACCGCTGTTGAGTGCCTTGTGTTTATTGTTGGTCAGCCCGCTGGCATGGGCGGCCGACCCGGAAGTTCACTGGCCCAGTGGCTGGCAGGTAGAGGACGTGGCGCCGGACGTCCAGGCGCCCTCGGCTACCGCAAGCGTGTCCCGCCAACGGGCAATCAAGAACGACGAAAACGGCGCGACCCTGATGGTCATGGAACTGACCGCCACGCCGATTGAGGCAGGGCATAAGGTCAATCTGCAAGGCGTGTTGCTGGAGATGCGCAAATCCATCCAGAAGGATTTCGCCCAGGGCGGTTATCAAAGTGTGTGTACCAAAATTCACCCCAGCACCTTGAGCCGTCTCGATGCACTGGAGTCTACTTGCGTGATTACCGAGAACGGCAGGCATGTGCTGTCGCAAACATTAGTCGGCGCTGTCGATACCGATAAAGCCTACGTGTTTTCATTCGCGGGTCAGGCCGAGGCTTATGAAGCGAGCAAGAGTGAAGTCAGTTCAGTGCGCGACACGCTCAAACTTTAAGTGTGGGGTACTTATCGATATTTAACAAAATGAAATAATATTTAAGTTCGATTGCGAATCTTTCAATAAAAAAGCCCCGCGCAAGCGGGGCTCTTTGTTAGTGCGCTGTGATCAGCCGCGCAACCAGGAGTCTACAGTGGCGGCGCCATACTGTTCTTTCCAGGCTTTAAGGCCGCGATGGTTGCCGCCCTTGGTTTCGATCAGTTCGCCAGTGTGCGGGTTGTGGTACACCTTGACCACGCGTGCACGGCGCTGTTTCGGTGCAGCGGCAACTGCAGCGCCGGCCTTGCCCGGGTTAGGATCAAGGATGGAGATGATGTCGCGCAGGCCTTTGCCGTAATGCTTCATCAGCGCCTGAAGTTTTTCCTCGAATTCGATTTCTTTCTTCAGGCCGGCGTCGTTCTTCAGGGACTCCAGCTGGGCGAGCTGCTCTTGAAGGGCTTTTTCTGCTGCGCGAAATTCGGCGAGTCTGGACAAGATCTTTACTCCAATAGTGTATGTGGCTGACATCAACTGCAGACAACGCTATAAGCCAAGCGCGTTAAGACGACTCAAGTAAGATGGCGTCTGCGGGTGCTGCACAGGCAGGAAAAATTGTAGTAGTTAATTCCTCTTGAGTAAATCAAGTCTTTCGTCTGAACTCTATTATTTCACATCGCTAGTCGCTGGCTATTCAATGGCGAGCCAGGGATTTAATGAATTCAGTACCGGGTAACGGCCGTCCGAACAGATAACCCTGCAGGAAATCCACACCGTGCGCGGTGAGATATTCGTGTTGTTCGGCCGTTTCAACGCCTTCGGCAATGATCGTCAGGTCGAGCTTTGCGGACAGTTCGATGATGCTGTCGAGAATATGGCGGGAGAGCGCATCGACGCCGATCATGGCGACAAAACTCTGATCGATCTTCAAGTAGTCAACATGGAAGTTGCGCAAGTAACCCAGGCTGGAATGTCCGGTGCCGAAGTCGTCTATGGCAATCATCACGCCCAGCTCATGCAGCGCGGTGAATAAGCGACGAGTGATATCGGTGGGCTCGATCAACTCGCGCTCGGTAAGTTCCAGCACCAGCGTGACGTGACCGGGCGGGAAGGCCGCAAGAAATGCCCGGCAATCCTCCACCAGCTCCAGATTGCGGCAGTGCCGGGCCGTGATGTTCACCGCGATGTGAAAGCCCGGTTTGAGAAGCCCTGCGTGCGGCGCCAGTTGTTCGGCGGTCTGGCGCAGCAGGGCCCGGGTCATCGGTACGATCAGGCCGCAATCCTCGGCCAATGGGATAAAGAGGTCGGGCCGTACCAGACCTTCCTTGGGGTGCTGCCAGCGCATCAGCACTTCGCAGCCCGCCCATTCGCGGGTATCGCCGCGCACCACCGGCTGGAAATACGCAAGAAACTCATTGGCACCCAAGGCTCGCCGCAGCTCATGGGTCGGCGGTGATACACGTTTTTGCAGACTGTGTGCGAGCAGGCCCGCCAATACGGAAAAGAACAGCACCATGCTGAACATGGCCGGGTAGCGCGCCTGCATGTGGCGCCAGACTTCACCTGCCGGCATGCCGGCGGAGACGCTCAAGTGATAGCGTTCGGAAGCGAGGTGGTAAGGGGCCACGGCAAATATCGGAACCGCCGTGGCGTGCGCCTTGCCGTCGTCCCCCAGCCAATTGGGCCCCACTTGCAGCACCATTTGCGCATGGCGGCTGAGCAGGCGCAGGGTATTGGTCAGGTGATAGCCATCGATTGAGGCGAAGGCGCCCCGGTCACCGTCCACCCGTCGGTACACCAGCAGTGCCGTGTCCGGCGTCACCGGATTGCCTTTCATCAGCCACAGTCGGCCCTCCACGTAGTCGGCCGGGTCGATGCGGGATATGTGATCGCTGCCGAACAGCGACGTGCAGTACATGTTTTCCTGCCAGGACAAGGTCGTTGCCCGCACAAACGGTCCCCGTGTGACCTGCTCACGCAGCGCCAATTGCGCCGTCTGGTCGCAGGGTTGCCCGGCCAGCGGCAGCAGTGCCTGGGTGGCAAGGGCGGTTTGGTCGAGCATGAGTTCGAATTGACGCACGGCTTCCTGGGCGGCTTGCACTGCGTTGTGCTTCAGGGTGCGCTCGGCTTGCCAGTGCAGGATGAACACGCCCAGCGCCAGGGGCACCAGCGCACAGAAAACGCTGATGGAATGGCGGACGAGGGGATTGCGCGGGCCTTTGACGGATAAGGGCATAAGCGGCCTGTCAGGCGAGTGGGGCGCCAGTGGGCCGGCGACAATATAGCGATGATAGTTGCCTGGACTGAAATATGCTTGTCGCGCAGCACTCCGGCATCGTATCGACTGGCGTTACAAACACCTTGCACCGTGCAGCGCATTGGCGCTCTGATAAGACTGCGGACAAACAAGGTTACGCTGTGTAGAATCGATTTACGCATACAAGAATATGGACTTGCGCTCACGCAAGCCTCTGCCGTCAGAGACTGATGACACCATGAAGCTACTCGGTTCCCCCCTCATCTTCGGTGACTTCCTCGCCCGCAGCGTGCGAGGCCTCTCCTGCGCGCCACCCTCAACCCTCATCCCTGCTCGCAACTGACCAATCGTCAACCACCCGCATGATGAGGCGCCGACCATGGCAGACCACTACGAAAACCCGATGGGCCTGATGGGCTTTGAATTTATCGAGTTCGCATCACCGACCCCGGGCAACCTGGAGCCGATCTTCGAGATCATGGGCTTCACCAAGGTAGCCACCCACCGCTCCAAGAACGTGCACCTGTTCCGCCAGGGCGAGATCAACCTGATCCTCAACAACGAACCCGACAGCCTGGCTTCATATTTCGCGGCCGAACACGGTCCGTCGGTGTGCGGCATGGCGTTTCGCGTCAAGGACTCGCAAAAGGCCTATACCCGGGCGTTGGAACTGGGTGCCCAGCCGATTCATATCCAGACCGGTCCGATGGAACTCAACCTGCCGGCCATTAAAGGCATCGGCGGCGCACCGCTGTACCTGATCGACCGTTTCGGCGAAGGCAGTTCGATCTACGACATCGACTTCGTCTACCTCGACGGCGTGGAGCGCAATCCAGTCGGTGCGGGCCTGAAGGTCATCGACCACCTTACCCACAACGTGTATCGCGGCCGCATGGCCTACTGGGCGAACTTCTACGAGAAGCTGTTCAACTTCCGCGAGGCACGCTACTTCGATATCAAGGGTGAGTACACCGGCCTGACCTCCAAAGCCATGAGCGCGCCCGACGGCATGATCCGCATTCCGCTCAACGAAGAGTCGTCCAAGGGCGCGGGGCAGATCGAAGAGTTCCTCATGCAGTTCAATGGCGAGGGCATCCAGCACGTCGCGTTCCTCACCAACGACCTGATCCAGACCTGGGACGCACTGAAGCGAATCGGCATGCGCTTCATGACTGCGCCGCCGGACACCTACTATGAAATGCTCGAAGGCCGCTTGCCCAACCACGGCGAGCCGGTCGACCAGTTGCAAGCGCGCGGCATCCTGCTGGACGGTTCGTCGATTGAAGGCGACAAACGCCTGCTACTGCAGATTTTCTCGGAAACCCTGATGGGGCCAGTGTTTTTCGAATTCATCCAGCGCAAGGGCGACGATGGGTTTGGCGAGGGCAACTTCAAGGCGCTGTTCGAGTCGATCGAGCGCGATCAGGTGCGTCGTGGTGTGTTGAGCACCGACTGACGCATAAATAAAAAGCCCGGCGTCGGCCGGGCTTTTTATTGCCTGCAATTCACGCCCGACGCTGGCGCACCAGATGCTTGAAGCCTTCGAACACCAGCACCATCACCGCGATCCAGATCGGAATGTAAGTCAGCCATTCGCCCGGTTTGATGCCCTCGCCGAGCAGCAGTGCCACTATCAGCAACAACACGGGTTCCACGTAGCTGAGCAGCCCGAACAGGCTGAACGCCAGCAGTCGACTGGCAATGATATAGCTCACCAGTGCCGAGGCACTGATCAGGCCGAGTATCGGGATCAGCGCATAGAGTTTCGGGCGAGCCTCCATCACCGCAAATCCCTGTTCGCCGCTCTGCACGAACCACCAGGCGACCGGCAGCATCAGCGCCATGTCCAGCCATAGCCCGCCCAGGTGGTCGGTCTTGAGGTATTTGCGGATGATGAAATACAGCGGATAGCCGATGATCACCACCAGCGTCGCCCAGGAGAAGCCTCCGGCCTGGAACAACTCATTGACCACCCCGAGACCGGCGAAGAACACCGCAATCTTCTGCAGATATGACAACTGCTCGCCCCACACCAGGCGCCCGGTGAGCACCATGGTCAGCGGCAGCAGGAAGTAGCCCACCGATACGTCCAGGCTGCGCCCGTTGAGCGGCGCCCACATGAACAGCCATAACTGCAGGCCAAGAAAGGTCGAGGACAGCATCGCCCCGACGATCAACTTCGGCTGGGCCGCGAGCCTGCGCAACAACGCCCATGCACGCCGCCACTCCCCGGTGACGACCATGAACACGGTCATGCAGGGCATGGTCAGCAGCATGCGCCAGCCGAAAATCTCCAGGCCGCTCAATGGCGTCAGCAGCGATGTGAAGTAATACATCACAGCAAACAACACCGAAGCCGATACGGATAACACAACACCTTTAGACACCGCTGCCCTCGCGCAAACCGTTTAATCCCATTTCAAGCGCAGATTATGGTGGTTTTAGCGAAGCAGCGTCGCGCTATTTTGGGGCGTTTTTTGATGGATCCTGGCCCGCTCAGGTCTGCAGGCCACGGGTCATGCGCAGGGCCAGCACACTACCGGCCACAATCACCGCCGCCAGCAGGTACAACGCCATATCCGTGGACCCGGTGGCATCCTTCACAAAGCCGACGATATACGGGCTGAGGAAACCGGCCATCTGGCCCATGGAGTTGATCAACGCCAGGCCGCCCGCCGCCGCGCCTGCACTGAGCATGGCAGTGGGCACCGGCCAGAACATCGGCAGGCCGGTGAGGGCGCCCATGGTCGCAATGGTCAGGCCGAGAATCGCGATTGCCGGCGTGGTGGCGAAATTCACCGCGATCACCAGGCCGATGGCGCCCATCAGCATCGGTACCACCAAGTGCCAGCGCCGCTCCTTGCGCAAATCGGCGGAACGCCCCACCAGCAGCATGAACACCGCCGCCAGCAAATAAGGAATCGCGCTCAGCCAGCCAATCACCAGATTATCGCTGAACCCCAGGTTCTTGATGATCGACGGCAGCCAGAAGTTGATCGCGTACACGCCGCTCTGGATACAGAAGTAGATCAGGCCGAACGCCCAGATGGCCGGATTCCTGAACACGGCAGCGAGCGAATCGGTGCTGGTTTTCGGTTTGTTCGCCAGGTCCGTGGCCTGGTCGGCCTCCAGCACCGCACGCTCGTGGGGCTTGAGCCACTTGGCATGGGCAAAGCTGTCGCTGAGCAGGAAGTAGGCGAGGGCACCGAGGATCACGGTGGGAATGCCCTGCAACAGGAACATCCACTGCCAGCCGGCCAGGCCGCCCTGGCCCGCAGCGAAATGGTTGAGGATCCACCCGGAAAACGGGCTGCCAAGCAGGCCGGACACGGGGATCGCCGACATGAACAAGGCCATGATGCGTCCCCGGCGAAAGGTCGGGAACCACTGCGAGAGGTACAGCACCACGCCCGGGAAGAAGCCCGCTTCGGCGGCGCCGGTAAACAGGCGCAGGGTGTAGAAGTGCGTCGGCGTGGTGACGAACAGCAGGCAGGTCGACAGCGTGCCCCACACGATCATCATCAGGGCGATCCAGCGCCGCGGGCCGAACCGGGTCAGCGCCAGGTTGCTCGGCACGCCGCACAGCACGTAACCGATAAAAAATATCCCGGCCCCCAGGCCGTACACGGTTTCACTGAACTTCAACGCGTCGAGCATCTGCAACTTGGCAAAGCCGACGTTGACCCGGTCGAGGTAGTTGAACAGGTAGCAGATGAAGATAAAGGGAATCAGGCGCAGGGTGATGCGCTTGTAGATGGCGTTTTTAACGTCATCGGTGGCCGGGGTTGCAGCGGCGCTCTGGGACATGGCGGTCTCTCTTTATTATGATTTTTTGCGATGCACAGGTAACGTTGATCGCCCAACGAGTCTCGGCCAACGGGCAGGCTGCTGTCTTTGTGCCCGCGCACAGTCAGTCATGCGTTGCGCTGTGCCGATGAACAACCTCGCTTTCAAGGAAAACAGCCCCATGTTCGAGCTTGATCATGACCTGGCGCAGGATATCGTCAATCGCACCATGGCGATCCTGCCCTACAACGTCAATGTCATGGACAGCCAGGGCCTGATCCTCGGCAGCGGCGAGCCGGAGCGCGTCAACACCCGTCACGAAGGCGCGCAACTGGTGTTGGCCAACGGACGCGTGGTGGAAATTGACAGCCAGACCGCCAAGCACCTGAAGGGCGTGCAACCGGGCATCAACCTGCCGCTGCTGCATGATCAGCGCCTGATTGGTGTCCTCGGCATCACCGGCGAGCCGCAAGGGTTGCGTACCTACGCTGAACTGGTGCGCATGACCGCCGAGATGCTGGTGAGCCATCGCCATCAGCAAATCGAACAGCAATGGCGGCGCCAGCGTTGCGACGACCTGCTGGCGCTGCTGTTGGCCGACAACGGCGATTCGCCGCGCCTGGTGGATGAAGCGCAACGCATGGGCCTCAAGCCGCAAATGGTGCGCACACCGTACCTGTTTGAGCTGGGGGCCGGGCAATCGGCTCAGGACTTGAGTGCCTGGCTGGCCTCGCGTTACCCGGACAGCTGGTGCGTGAGTTCAGCGCCATCTTCTCTGCTGTGGTGCCGTCCCGCCGCCGTGCCGCTGGATAATCCACGCCTGCTGGAAAAACTCGACGGCCTGGGCTGGAACGTCGTGCGCGTGGCCATTGGCGGGCAGGCCGAGGGGCTGAGCGCATTGCGCCGCTGCTATCGGCGCGTCGGCGATTTGCTTGCCTACGGCCGCGATGTACTGCCGCAATCGCGCGTGCTGACCCTCAACCGCTGCCGCCTGCCGGTGATGCTCTGGCGCCATCGCCACGAAGACGCTCTGGATGAACTGCTCACCCCGCTGCGCCAAGTGATGGCCCGGGACAACAACGGCCAACTGCTGGCGACGTTGCGCAGTTGGTGCGAACACGACGGCCAGAGCCAGGCCTGTGCCGATGCCCTGGGCATCCACCGCAACAGCCTGCGCTACCGCATGGAGCGTATCGCCGAACTCAGCGGCGTCGACCCGCTGACCCTGGACGGCATGCTCGCGCTGTACCTGGGCGTGCAGCTGTTGCCCCAGCCATTGTCACAATGAACAATAAACCTGCGCCGCACTTGTGCATCGGACAGGCGTCATGGCCGGTTGCAACTGGCAGCATGGACGTTATAAAAACCGGAGAACGCCATGAAAATCATCATCGCCCCTGACTCGTTCAAGGACAGCCTGAGTGCCGCAGGCGTGGCCCACGCCATCGCCGAAGGGCTGGCCCAGGTCTGGCCGACTGCCGAACTGGTGCAATGCCCGATGGCGGACGGCGGTGAAGGTACGGTCGATGCCGTGCTGGCGGCGTGCAACGGTGAATTGCGCAGCCAGCCGGTTCGAGGGCCATTGGGCGTTACGGTTCAAGCACGTTGGGGCTGGTTGGCCGACAGCCACACGGCCATCATCGAAATGGCCGAGGCCAGCGGCCTGCAACTGGTCGCGCCGGGGCAGCGCGACGCCTGTTCGAGCAGTACCTATGGTACGGGGGAGCTGATCCGCGCAGCATTGGATCTCGGCGCCCGTCGCATCATTCTGGCCATCGGCGGCAGCGCGACCAATGATGGCGGTGCCGGGGCGATGCAGGCTCTCGGCGTGCAACTGCTTGATGCCGATGGTCAGGCGTTGGCGCCAGGTGGCCTGGCGTTGACGAACCTGGCGCGTATCAGCCTCGAAGGCATCGACGCGCGCCTGGCGCGGGTGCGCTTTGAAATCGCCGCCGATGTGAACAATCCACTGTGCGGTGCCCATGGCGCCTCGGCGATTTTCGGCCCGCAGAAAGGCGCCAGCCCCCGGCAGGTGGAGCAACTTGATGCCGCGCTCGGGCATTTCGCCGACCATTGCGCCAGCGTCCTCGCTACGGATGTGCGTGACGAGCCCGGCAGCGGCGCCGCCGGCGGCCTGGGCTTTGCCGCCAAGGCGTTCCTGGGGGCACAGTTTCGGGCGGGAGTGGACGTGGTCGCCGAACTGGTCGGCCTGGACGCGGCCGTTCGTGGTGCCGACCTGGTCATCACCGGTGAGGGCCGCTTTGACGCCCAGACCCTGCGCGGTAAAACACCGTTTGGCGTGGCACGCATTGCCCAACAGCACAAGGTGCCGGTGATTGTGATCGCCGGCACGCTGGGTGAAGGCTACGAGCACCTGTATGCCCATGGCG
Organism: Pseudomonas trivialis; assembly: GCF_001439805.1. GTDB lineage: Bacteria > Pseudomonadota > Gammaproteobacteria > Pseudomonadales > Pseudomonadaceae > Aquipseudomonas > Aquipseudomonas trivialis. The sequence goes on from NZ_JYLK01000019.1 coordinate 43,060, forward strand.
TTGACGCAGCCTTTGCCTTGCCTTCAGGCCCCATGACCCTGGAGCAGGCGTGCAGCGAGGCGCCACGCCTTTTGCGTGAGCGCGCATCGGATATTGCGCGGGTGTGGCGGCTGGGGGCCTCGGCTTAATCGGTGCCGAAGCAGATCAGGTAACGCTCTGGTTTACGACCGTATGCCAGGTAATCGCCGACGCTCCGATTGACGCAGGCGCTGCTATCGGAAAAAGACACGCCGTGTTGATAGCCGCCCTTGAGCAACGTCATGTGGGTGTTCGGCAAGCTTTTGAAGGCTTTTAATGCGCCCGCCGCGGGCGTCTGATCGTCGAACTCGGCCTGGACCATCAGAATGCTGTCCACTTGTTTCAGCCTTTTCAGCGGCACGCCGGTCAAGGGTTGAGCGCCCCACCCAGCGCAGTGCGCCGCCTGAAAAAAGCTGCCACCCACCGGGTAGTGGGTGGCATACCGGCTTTCCCTGTCGGTCCAGAAGGCCTGGCCCGCCGTCGGGGTGTCATTGCATAAAACGGTGCTGCGTACGGAATCTGCCGGCGTCAGCTTCAGCGGACCGGGTACCAGGCCATTCCAGGGTTCAGGGTTGCGGATGAGCGTGAGCAAGTGCATGAATGCGCTTTTAGCCGACTGATCCACCCCTGCATCCGGACTGAATCGATGGGCGCGCGCCCTGGCCAGCAGGGCGGCGTCGCTCTTGTCGGGCGTTTCACGCAACGACTGGCTGAGCAGGCGTGCTGCCATTAAATAGGCCGCAGAGCTGTAAAGCTCGTTGTCGGACCGCAGGGCCACGCGCACCTCGGGTACCAGACCCAGGAACACGTCGCGAACTGCTTTGGGGTCGTTACCCAGTTGATAGACATGCGGGCGGCTGGCGGCTGGCTGCGCGACAAAACGCTCAAAGATTCTTTCCTTCTCTGGCGCCTGAATGAGTGAGGCTTCCTGAAAAGTCGATGTCCAGTCCGTGTTTGAGTCAAGCACCATGCGGCCAACCTGCTCGGGGAACAGTCCTGCATACCAGGCACCCAGCCAGGTGCCGTAGGAATTTCCAAAATAATTGAGTTTTTTCTCCTTGAGTAAAACCCGCACGAACTCCATGTCGCGCGCGGTTTGATCGGTGTTGATGTAAGGCGTCAAACGCTGACTGGCACAACCACGGGCCAGCACGGCGGCGTTGTGTTGCTGGGCCATGAGGTTGGCGGGGCTGCGGTCTTCGGTAATGTCGTTCTGCGCGACGATCAGTTCATCGGACTGGCACACCAGTTGAGAATCCTTCGTGCTACCCATTCCTCGCGGTGTGAGGCCGATGACGTCATGGGTGTCGATCAGATGCCGATACGCTTCGCCGCCGGCCCTGTCGGCGTAGTTTTTCCAGATGGAAGCCAGCAGCACCGCAAAGCCATCGGCTTCAGCGCCGGGTCCGCCCGGGTTGGCGAATATCGCGCCTTTTCGCTTGTCTGGCCGGCGCGCGATTACCCGGGTGATATCCAGGTCGAGCGTGCCGAGCGACGGTTTCAGGTGATTCAACGGCACGCGGACAATGCCGCACTCCGTTCTGGCAACGACTTCCGGGTCCAGACCGCTGATGGGCCGTCCGTCACAGTTGGGGAGCCATCGAATATTTTCCGCCTGTTTCCTGGTGGCACAGGCTCCGCTCGCCAATAGCGCCATGACAAGAAGGCTGCCCAATACTGCTCGTTGCTTGTTCACTGTTTGAAGACCCGGCCTGTGGTTGGATGGCCGGGAGTATTACAAGGCCGGTCTGGCCGTGAATGTAGGAAAACACAACGCTTGTTACCGGCAGGCTCCGGGAACGTTCGGCACTTTCCTTTGCGACGACTTGAGCCCTACACTGGGCGGCCATGTGTCTTTCAAAGGATGAAACACAATGCATGTGCCTGACACCCCGATCGTGATCCAGCGCTTCACCGAGGCTCATCTGGAAGGCGTCACCGCCCTCTATAACGAGCCGGCGGTGTGCTGACAGGTGCTGCAGATGCCCTTCCAGTCGGTCGAAGCCTGGCGCAAACGTCTGGTGCTGGATAACGAGCGCCGACTCCAGCTGGTTGCGCTGCATGGCGGCGAGGTGGTTGGCCAACTTGGCCTGGAGCAGTACCTGCGGGTGCGCCAGAGCCATGTCGGTTCGTTCGGCATGGGGGTGGCGACGGCCTGGCAAGGCAAGGGAGTGGGCTCCCGGCTGCTGGCGGCCGCGCTGGACGTGGCCGACAACTGGATGAACCTGCACCGGGTGGAACTGACGGTGTATGCCGACAACGAAGCCGCGCATCACCTGTACCGCTAGTTCGGCTTCGAGGTGGAAGGGCGCTTGCGCGACTACGCCCTGCGTGACGGTGTATTTGTCGATACATTGACCATGGCGCGTCTGCGCAGCTCGATCTGATCCCCAAACAGCCGACCAAATGTTGGTTAGCAAAGACGGGGGCACGAAAATCGACCCGTACGCACCGTTGGACGCCAGGGCAATCTTCGACACCATCGACAAAATGCCGATGCGCCAGAACCCTTAGCCTATTCGCCCCGCTTCCCCTGCAGGGCTCCCCCGGTCAACAGCTCATGACCTGAAAGCTACCGGGACTGTGAAATGGCATTTTTTGAGTTGCCAAATCCGATGGTCTCAACTGTGGAAGAGCGTTCACTTGAAACATCGGCGCAACGAATACAGTCCCGCCCTGCGTGTTTGGCTGAATAAAGCGCAGCGTCGGCGGCGCCGATCAAGGCACCTGCATCGCTTTGCGGTGCTATTGCCGCCGCCAGTCCCAGGCTGATGGTGACGCGCGCGCCCTCGCCTAATATCGGATGAGGCACGTTGAGCGCCGCGACGACATCTCGCAGGTCTTCAGCGAGATGTCTGGCCTTACTGACATCTGCATTCATCATCAGTACCAGAATCTCTTCACCGCCAAAACGAAACGTCAGTGCATCTCTTTTTTGTGCAGCTTGCTTGATAGCACTGCTCAACAGCTTTAGGCACGTGTCCCCCTGCGGATGACCGTAGTTATCGTTGTAAGCTTTGAAATTATCAATATCGAGCAGTATGACCGCGACGCTGGTAGGCGTATGCGATGCGTACTCCCAGACCGATGTCAGCACTTCCTCCTGATAATGACGGTTGAATAGCTGAGTAAGCGCGTCAGTACGCGCGAGTTCCATCAGTTGGGCCTGTAGAAGTCGCCCGCGCAGTGCGAACAGATAGCTCAGGCGGCTCCCGCGTTCCAGAAACCAGGACGCCATCAGCAGCAATGCCACCGCCGAAGCAAACAATAAAAAGTTGGCTTGCCAGATCAGGAAGTCAGAAAAGTCTGCGATATAGGTGGTGACCAGTTGGATGATCAACATGAGGCTCATTGCCACGGCAGCGTAACGCAATGGCAATTGCTGAATCATGGAGCAATAGACCATGAGCAGCAACATGCCAAGCTGATAATGCAGCCGGTACGGGCTGTAGCTATATATCATTACCACCATTGGCATTAACGATGCGAGCACCGGGCCGGCGGCAGTAATGGCTTCCAGCGTCCAGCGCCGATTGACACGCTGGATCCAGAGGAGCAACACAATGAACATGGGCGTGATCAGGCACAGACGACCCAGTACCAAGTAGGTGAATACATCATTGAGCGTCAGCCAGTCACTGATCAGAAACAGGTTGTAGACCAGTAGCCCACCAATGCCAACGGTAGTGAGGGATTGACGGCGCTGTTCCAGGGTTTCCGCTTCATAGCGTTGTTCAAGATCACCGCTAAAACGTAAAGCGCGACCTCCTGAAGCAATGACCTGCTCAACCTCAGCCAGCGTCTGATGATCTGTTGCACTGGTGCGGTCCAGTGACGTGTTAAGCATGCTGCACCGACAGGTGCTTGGCAGATAAGACGGTTTTCATAACGTTCTCACAGCCCTCATGGGTAATTGCGGCGGTAGGGTGAGAACGATCCTTTTTCTCAATTCATCAAGGCGTCTTTGATCCTTTTCAATGTATTTTCGGGCGCACATACTTAATGCCAGCAGGTAATGGCTATAAGACATCATGCTCACTAAACCTCGGACTGGTCAATCATGTGACAGTTGCGCCGTTCACTACTGCTTCGGCAGTATTTCGCGTTTTGGTGAGCGCTCCTCGACGAGTGGCAGCGATCGGCGGTACGTCTGCCGATACCTGGTGTAAGGTTTTAACCGTGCTTAATCCTATGGAATGGATGAATGCAGACCGATAAATATCAAGGGGCTGTCTACTCTGGCTAAGCTTGAAGTAGCCCGCCCAGCCACGGAGCGCCCGGTTGATCCGCTCGATGACATTTGCCATCTTGTGGCCCCGCGCTCCGTGAAGCAGCGCTTTAAGCCGGTCACGCAAGCGGTTCAGGCTCATGCTCGCTACCCTCAGCTTCGGCTGTTTATGCCAGCTCATCCCATAACCTAGGTCATCACAGGCCCAATGCCTTGCCAAACGGCTCTTTTCCCGATTCAGCGTCAGTTTCAGACGCTGATTCAGGAAGCGCTCAACCGCGGCCAACACTCGTTCGCCAGCACGGCGACTGCGCACATAAATGTTGGCATCATCGGCGCATTGCACCCTGCTTCAGCTCGAAAAAGCGGAGGAAGCGCAGTTCGGATTGATGGCTGCGGCAGCGGTGATGCTGGGGTGAGATGACGGCTCTTTTGGCCAGTTGGTCGATACCGATGGGAGCCTCACCCTGTCACACCAAACTTCAGACATCATCACCCCGAAAGCCCTACTGCTGGATGAGCGGCTAACACCGCTGGAGCGCAACGCCTGGCTGACTTTCCGTTCCCATGTCTTGCCTTTGCGGGGCTGGGTAGATGACTTGGCCGGGCGCATACGACCAAATGCCCCGAACAGTTTTTAATCCGTACGCCGTTCGGGCGCATCTGCCATGATCAGGCTTCGCACCCTGGCTCACCCAAGGATTTCCAAAATGGACGATGTACACCAACTGGGCGAGATGCTTCGTCACTACGCGGATAGCGAAGCGCATAAAAAACAGCTGTTCGATGTGCAGTCGGCGCGCTGGGCGCACAAACTCGGCGAGCTGTTCCAACTGATTGAACAGTGGCTGGAACCGGTAAAGCGCGCCGGATTGCTGGAAGTGAGCCGTGAAGCCTGCGTCGCCAGCAGCCCAAGCGCAGCAGCGCAGACATCGGCCTTCAACACTGAAAAGCTCAATGTGCTGATCACCGGCAAAACCGTGGAGTTCGTGCCGGATGTGATGGGGGCGGGCGGGTTGATCTCTGTGGCGGTGACGGGCCTGACCGCAACGCGTCATGGCAGCATATCGCTGGTACTGCCGGCGGACAAAAACGATTGGCTATGGAAGAAAACCAATGGCCTGAAAGACCCGGACACCTATGCCTTCGATGCCAACTTTCTGGCATCGCAGCTACAAAGCCTGATTCCCCGCGAACGCGCCTGAAACGTCTATTTCAACGGTGTCAACGGTGGCAGTTTCCATTGCCCATTACCCACTTCGGGCTTGGGCAGGTACACCCGCAGCACGGCATAGAACGGGCCTGGAGGAGCCGGCAGCCAGTTACTCTGTTCGGCCTTCGGTGGCTCATGGTGCTGCAGCGCCAGGGTCAGGCCACCGTCGGCGTCGCGCTTGAGGGCGGGCAGCATGCGTGAATTGATCAGGTAGCGTTTCTTGTGATTGGGCACCAGCAAGCGGGTCCTGGCGTCATACATCGTCAGCGACCAGAACGCATCGGCCGGCGGCAATTGATCCTTGGCAAAGTGCACCGTGTAACTGTGGCGCGCACCGTTGGCCGGCTTGCCTTCACTGTCGACGAGGTATTTGAAGTAGGCCGCTTCATCACCTGAGTTGCCGAACATGCCCGTTTCGGCACCGGCAAAACGGTACAGGTAATTGTTCTGCAGGTGGTCGCGGCTGCCGTAGAGATCAGCGCTGGTGACCTGATGGGTGTCGATTCTGTCTTTCTTCAACGCAGCGAATTCGGCCTTGGCGTCGGCGATGCCGTCTTCAAGCGCCTTGCGTTGCTCTGCCGTCAACTGTTTAACCTTGAACGGCGCGCCCGGCGCAATGCCGATTGTGGCAAAGCGCGCGAGCAGCTCCTGTTCACTGTCCTGCGGCGCGGCAAAGGCCAGCATGAAGTTCAGGTAACGAAACAGCTGCGGGCCCTCGGTCATGGTCGCCATCGGCTTGGGCCAGTCGATTTTCGCCACCTTGGGTGGGGCGGCCTGTTTCACATAGCTGCTCAGCGGCTGCACCTTGTAGCCGTCCTGAATCTGCCTGACCTTGCTCAGGTCCTTTTCATCAAACAACTGCGTGCGGTACAGGGCGTAGGCGATATTGCTCTCGCTGTAGACCACGCGGTCGACGTCCACCGGCTGCTGACCTTTCCAGTCAGGCCCTGCGATCATGTAGTGACCGCCATTGTTGCCCGTGCTGCGGGTGCCCAGGTAGGCAATATTCTGGGTATACAGGTCGATTAACTGCACCGAGTAGTAGCGGTCGTCTTCTATCCTGGGCAGGGTCAGTACCAGCGGTTCCCTGCGCAGGTCCATCCATACGAAGGAGTAGGGCGTGTCTGCGTTCGGGCTGGGCAGGGCAGTGTCCCTGGGCGTCACCACCTGCGCGGCATTGCCGATCTGGTTGAACGGTGCCTTGTAGTTCACGCCACCCTTGTCCACCGCCTGGGTGTAGAGCGTCTTGTACATCTGCACCACCGGGAAGCCATACAGGTAGGCTTCCTTGGCAATCGCCCGCGCTTGCACCGGCGTCGCCGTGAAGTCGGCCCATGCGCCGGTACTCATGAGGAGGGAGAGGCTCGCCAGCACCAGGCGCGCAGGTTTTCCGATCATGTTGTTGCGTCCTTCCAGAGTTCTTTTGACTGACGGGAGATGAAGGCGACGAGTTTCCCGTTTTATTGGCCAAACGTCACGTAAATCCCTGCAAACACGCTGAACTGAGCAAGTGGATAAGGGGAAGGGCAGGTATCAGGCTGCGGGGAGCATGGACTTGACCTTGTCGCGCAGTTGATCGATCGAGAACGGCTTGCCAATCACCTGCATGCCGGCAGGCACATCGATGTTGTCGGCATAGCCGCTGGCAAACAGGATCGGCAATGCGGGGCGAAGCTCACGCACTTTGGTTGCCAGTTGCTTGCCGTCCATGTCCGGCAGGCCGACGTCGGTCATCATCAGACTGATGACCTCATCGCGATTCTGCGCGAACGCCAGCGCCTGTTCAGCGTCAGCAGCCTCCAGCACAGTGAACTCCAACTCTTCGAGTACATCGACGATCAGCATGCGCACGATGTTGTCGTCTTCTACTACAAGGATGGTGGAGGGGGTGGAGGACATAATGAGCATTCCTGAAAAGTGAGGGGCTTGACGTGACGAGGCAGAAGCTAACTCGGTAGAGAGTGATAACAATGCCAGCAAGTTCAAAATGAATTGCTGGCATTGTGACCTCAAGCGCGCCGGATGTCCCGTTGGCTTTCTGGTTTACTTACAACGCAAACCCAACCCTGTGTTTGACTGCCGAAGGGTGTGACCAGCCTTGAAGTAGCAGTGGGGGGCGCACCTGGCGACCGGTTTTTGAAACCCTCTTGCATGAAAGCGTGAGTTTGGGTTCAAAGAGCAGCATTGAACAGCGCGTACGGGTTGTTATAAGGCACTGTCATTAGAAAGTCGGAATCGTTGAAAAGACTGACATTGAATTGCGGCTTGCCGCCGATAATGGCGACGGGGCTCAGTGTGCCCGCTGTTTTTCCGCTATTTAAACAGGCCTCTATTCCGTGCTGCATCGCGGCTTCGCTCGCGAACGTCGCCAGGCCGAAATTGGGGTCAAAGAAAAACCATTCCTTCTGTTTGTTGCTATTCAACATGGCCCCCGCAAGCAGACCGTGGTTTTGCGTAGCGATCTTCATCATGTAGGGCGGGGTCGCTCTGCTCAGGGCAGCGCTGATGTCAATGTGTGACATTTGGGAGACCGCTTGAACACCATGAAAATTGCTGCGCACAATCTGATGCATATCGTTCAGTTGCTTGCGAAACGCGGCGATTCTGGGGTCACTGCTCTTTATGCTCGCTTTGAAAAAATTATCGATCAACGTCTGTTGGCGCCCGTTTTGAATGGCCAGGGCCATGGAATTGACCAAGGCCGCGCATTCGCCATTCGATGCAAGATCTCCCTGGCTCAAGTAGAAGTTTTGCGGCATCAGCGTGGTTTTTCCGCCACTGGCGGCGATTTGTTCGCTGAACACTCTGGCGCCTTCAAGGCTATTGCGCGTCATTCTGGTTTCTATCACTTTGGCCAACGACCCGATCTCTTCGGGCGTGCGCCCCGGGCTGATTGCCAGCTCCTTGAGGTCCGAAACATTCATCGAGGTGTAGTACCCAGGGATGTTTTCGATTTTGCCAGCATCATAACCTCGGTTAAAGGCGGCAAGGTCATTAGTCCTGGCCCTTGCCAATGTTCCTTTAAGGACATCAGAAATATTGGGCGTTCTCGGGGTTGGAGCCACAACAGCGGTCAACCAATTAATCCAGTTGCCGTTTATCTCACCGTTGGCGGCGACCGTTACCGGTTTGAAGTCCGCTAAGGCCGTTCCATAAGGGCCAGTGACCGGGTCCAACAGGTACCATTTGCGATTTTCAAAGACTGCACCGCCTTCGACCACTTCGTCTGCCAGCTTAAAGGTGCCGGTCGCTACGATGCGATCATTTTTACTGGCTGCTTTGAGCACATCGTAACTGCCACTTGCGCCCCTGAGCGCGGCGACCGCATCGGCCCCCTTGGCAAACCCTCTTCCAATCAGTTTGGCTCCTCCCACCAACACGTCGCCCAACCCGCCCACGGGATTGAGAAACTCAATAGCCGCCGCGCCAAGAAACTTTACCGCTTTGGTTGCCTTGGCAGCGGCGTTCAAACCCGACATGCCCTTGCCAAAGACTTTTACCGCTTGCGCAGCCTTGCCCGCACCCAGCGTGAGCAGTCCGAACGCATCAATAGCCAGATCACCGACCCCGTCAAGGGTGTTGCCTTGCAGGAAATTCTTGATAGCCGATCGAAACGGAATCAGGTTGAGAAAAAACTCATCGATCACGCTACCTAGCGCCCGACCTTTGTCGAAGGACGTAATTCCTCTGGCGTGATTCAACAGGTCCTCGCCATCCAGCGCGAGCGCTTTGACGTACATGTCGGCAATAAAGTCGGTGCGCCTGGAGCGATAGCTGTCGGGGGGTTGAGCAGTAACGGGCTGCTCTGTCGTTTCGCTGTCTCGAGCCCCCTTGTAAGGGTTCAGTACGGACCTTCGCGTAATGATATTCGCGTCTCTGGAATCCATCTTATTAGTGCTGTAGGGCTCGCTGAATTTCTGGATCAGGTAATTCTGTTTTTCAATGGTCCCTGTGCGGGAGTCGATTTCATACACGTTGACCTCGCCATTGAGCGTGGTTTTCACATGCATCGTGCGTGCACGATTTACCAGTTCGAGCGGTGAAGTGAGATCGTGTGCAATTTTGTAATCGTTGGTGTGAAAAAATTTCACCTCGCCATATTCAAAATTCTTGCGATCAGCCAGTGGCAAGTTGGAGACCAGCTGTTTGACAAACTCATGGTGGCCGTCACCCAGCGATTTCATGGCGGCTTCATAATGAGTGTCGAATAACGTTGTGACCTCAGTATGTTTTTTGGTTTTTAAGTAAGTGTTGAACGAGGCGATGGGAATTCGCGTGTCCGGCGTGACCCATACGTGATGCTTGTCGAGCGGTTCGCCCTCCATCACGATATCAAGCATCGAGCGTCGCGTAAGATGAGCAGCGTATACGCGGAGTGCGTTCTGGTTGCGTATTTGCAAATTCTTAATTGCAAAGACGGAAGGATCCACGTGAGGAAATTCAGCTTTCAGGTATTCCAGCGCGATGTCCTTTCGACTGGGCACGGGCGTCTCCAGTAACGACGAAGACTTCACCAGTGCGTTGAGTTGATCGTTATAGGCAGTCTTGGCCTGTTGTATCTCGGCCGCGGAATGTTCGGTTTCGGAGGGTTTCAGTACTCCATTGGCGACGGCCCAATCACTCAGGGCGTTGCGTTGAGCCAATTGATTGGCGTAAGTGTCAGTCGCCATGGGCTCCGCCTGGGCGATAACCTCAGCGTAGGTCATGTTCTGCACCCGACCCGGCGTCTGCGCCTCGATCCTGGCTGCGGCAATCGTCAACTGCGTCCACATGGCAGAGCCTACCCTGACGCTGCCGGGAATGTCTTTAACCAGAAAGTGCGGTGCTCTGGTGGCCAATAAAAGGTGGGTGGCGAGCTTGGTTGAAATCGGCGTGGCGCGTCCTTTGTCAACCAGATGACGGCTCAGCTCGCTGACAACTTGCGACGGAGCGAGGCCCCAATGTTTTGGATGCAACAGATCGAAGTGGGCTATTTTGTTGCGAGTTTTCCGTACAGAAGATTCCTGATCCAGGCGAAGGTGAATCGCCGTCAATATATAGTCATAAATACTGGTGTCCGAAGATACCCCGCCAAGGTGCGCCTGGAGGGCTTGCCCAAGCGCCATGACCTTTGGGTTGTCGAGCAACTTCTGCAATGCCAGGGCAGGGTCTTCCAGATCATCGAGTGTCACTGAACTGCCAATCAATAAATAATCCAGGACACCCTTGTCAGTGGGCAACGGTAAGCCCGGCAGACCTGTCTTGTTGGAAAACAGGAATTGAGCGATGCGGTGCTGGTCAGTGCGCGACATGGGTCTCGGCCAGGACAGTCCTCCACCCCAATCACGCAGAAGAGGCACTGAGGCTCTTTTCTCCAATACGTCTGCCAGCTTTTTGGCTTCACTGACATTCTGCGGCAAGTCATAGCCCAGGTCCGTAATGACGGTAGCCAGGTTAGGAGCGGCGGACGTCAACGTGTGGGAGGAGCCTACAAAGGGCACCAGCACATCGTTGTTCAACTGGTATGAAAATTTGTGATCAACCCAGGTTGTCAGGCCTCGAAGCTTATCGGCAAGGCTGAACATATCCTGTTGGTCCGCGAGCAGTTGCCGCACGGTTTTGACAGTGGGCGTCGACACTGCAGGCGAAGGGTTACGGGGAGCGGGATTCGCCATTACCGCACCAGCATTGTTTGCGACATGTTCAGGTTCCCCGGTGGAAAGGTTCATGGTTCGATGCGATACGCTGGTGATGCTCATTTGGAATACCTTGGTATGTCAGAAAGACGCCTTCCCGTTGGATCCTCCCTGTTCCTGAGGCGTAGTCCTGAGTGCCAGATCCATGTCAGACGTTCCAACTTCGCTGTGGCCATCTGTAATCAAAGTTGTAAATGAGCTGACGAAACGGGCGATGAGCAGTGTGATATTTATGCATCGAGTCAGTCGTCTCGCATCAAATCAGCGCACAAACATAGCCTCGGCACATGATATTCGGGCAAACTCCCGGGTTTTCCGTATTGGCCAAGGCATGCCCATGACTCCTGCGTCATCCGTCGATGAAAAGAGCTTCCGTACCCTGTTGGGCCGAAACGTCGCACTCCCTTTAAGTGTCGGCGTGCTCAGCGCGGTGTTTTTCGTCTGCCTGATCACTTATTTGTTGTCAGTGATCCAGTGGGTGGAACACACCGACAGAGTCATCAACAACCTCAATGAATCGTCGAAACTCACGGTGGACCTGGAAACGGGCCTGCGCGGCTTCCTGATCACCGGCGACGAGCATTTTCTTGACCCGTACGAAGTGGCCAAGCCACGCATCATTGGCGACCTGCGTAATTTGCAGGAGCTGGTGGCGGATAACCCGCAGCAGGTGGACCGCCTCAAACGCCTGGAGGCGATGCAGGGCGAGTGGAACACGTACGCCCAGTCGATGATCGACCTGCAGCGCACCAGCGGTGATTACCGCTCGGCGGTCAAGGCTGGCCGGGGCAAGGGGCTCACCGACGCGATTCGCCAGGAATATGCGGATGCGGTGGCGATGGAGCAGCAGTTCCGGATCGCGCGCAACAAGGACGTCACCCGCACCACCATTGTCAGCGTTGCGCTGTACCTGGCGTTCGTATTGGGTCTGAGCGGTTTTCTCGCCTATATCGGCCGAAGAAATTTAGTCGCGCTATCAGATAGTTATAGTGCAAACCTCGCGTCCCAACAGAAGATTGCACGGCGTCTTGAGCAACAGGCCTGGCTGCGCAACGGCCAGACCGAACTGGCCGAGCAGGTCCTCGGCCAACTGACCCTGAACATGCTGGGCCGCAATATCCTGCAGTTCTTCGCTCAATACATGGGCTCTGCCGTGGCCGCGTTGTACGTGCGTCAGGAGCACGGCGGTCTCAAGCGTGTGGCCACTTATGGTTTCTCACGCGAGCAGGAACAGCTGGAACAGTCGATCTACAGCGACGAAGGCATCGTTGGGCAGGCTGCCCAGCTTGATCGCCTGATTCGCCTGGACGATGTGCCGGTGGATTACTTCAAGGTCAGCTCCGGGCTGGGCGAGGGCTCGACGCGCAGCGTACTGGTGGTGCCGACCAGCGACGAGGACCGTGTCAACGGTGTGATCGAACTGGGTTTCCTGCGCCCCCTGGATGAACGCGATGTCGAGTTGCTGGAACTGATCGCCGGCAATATCGGCACCTCCATCGAAGCCGCGCGCTACCGTCAGCGCCTGCAGGAAGTGCTCGCCGAGACCCAGCAGCTCAACGAAGAGCTGCAAGTGCAGCAGGAAGAACTCAAGACCGCCAACGAAGAACTCGAAGAGCAGTCACGCATCCTCAAGGAATCCCAGGCCCACCTGGAAACCCAGCAGGCGGAGCTGGAGCAGACCAATGAGCAGTTGGCCGAACAGACCCAGACCCTGTCCGAACAGCGCGACGCCATGGACCGCAAGAACATCGAACTCAACCAGGCCCAGCTTGAGCTCGAAGACCGCGCCGACGAATTGCAGCGTTCGAGCAAATACAAGTCAGAATTCCTCGCCAACATGTCCCATGAGCTGCGCACGCCGCTCAACAGCTCACTGATCCTGGCCAAGTTGCTGGCCGAGAACCCTCAGGACAACCTCAGTGCCGAGCAGGTCAAGTTTGCCGAGTCGATCTATTCGGCCGGCAACGACCTGCTGAACCTGATCAACGACATTCTGGATATCTCCAAGGTTGAAGCCGGCAAGCTTGAGGTTCGTCCGGAAACGTCCAGTGTGGCGCGTTTGGTCGAGGGTTTGCGCGGGATGTTCGAGCCGCTGGCCGCCGACCGCAAGCTGGGTTTTCAGGTGGATGTACAGCCCGGTGCGCCGGCCATGCTGTTCACCGACCGCCAGCGCCTGGAACAGATCCTCAAGAATCTGCTGTCCAACGCGGTCAAGTTCACAGAGCAGGGCGAAGTCAGCCTGTCGGTATCGCGCGCGCAGGACGCGGGTATTGCCTTTACCGTGCGCGATTCGGGCATCGGCATTGCGCCGGACCAGCAGGAAAGCATCTTCGAAGCCTTCCGCCAGGCCGACGGCACCACCAACCGCCGCTACGGCGGCACCGGCCTGGGTCTGTCGATTTCCCGCGACCTGGCCGCGTTGCTCGGCGGCTATATCAGCGTGACCAGCGAGCCGGGCAAGGGCAGCGTGTTCACCCTGGTATTGCCCGAGCACTACGAGGAGCGCGAAGCCGATGCGCCGTTGGCAGAGCAACCGCGCCAGACGTTGGCCGCCGCGCCTGTGTCGGTCAAGGTTTCACCGCTGCCCGTGGCCGACACCAGCCAGATTCCGCGCTTTGCCGACGACCGCGACAAGGCGCCGTTCACCACGCGCTGCATTCTGGTAGTGGAAGATGAGCCCAATTTTGCGCGCATCCTCTTCGACCTGGCCCATGAACTGGGCTATCACTGCCTGGTGGCCCATGGCGCGGACGAAGGCTACAGCCTGGCGGCAGAACTCGTTCCCGACGCCATCCTGCTCGACATGCGCCTGCCGGACCATTCCGGTCTCACCGTGCTGCAGCGCCTCAAGCAGAACGCCGGCACCCGCCACATCCCGGTGCACGTGATTTCCGTGGAAGACCGCGTTGAAGCGGCGATGCACATGGGCGCCATCGGCTATGCGGTCAAACCCACCACCCGTGAAGAGCTCAAGGATGTGTTCGCGCGTCTGGAGGCCAAGCTGACGCAGAAGGTCAAGCGCGTGCTGCTGGTGGAAGACGACGACCTGCAACGCGACAGCATTGCCCGCCTGATCGGCGACGACGACATCGAGATCACCGCTGTGGGCTTCGCTCAGCAAGCACTGGACCTGCTGCGCGACCACGTCTATGACTGCATGATCATCGACCTCAAGCTGCCGGACATGCTCGGCAACGAGCTGCTCAAGCGCATGGCCACCGAAGATATCTGTTCATTCCCGCCGGTGATCGTCTACACCGGGCGCAACCTGACCCGCGATGAAGAAGCCGAACTGCGCAAGTATTCGCGCTCGATCATCATCAAGGGCGCCCGCTCGCCGGAGCGCCTGCTGGACGAGGTCACACTCTTTCTGCACAAAGTCGAATCCCAGCTGTCCCATGAGCGCCAGACCATGCTCAAGACCGCACGCAGCCGCGACAAGGTGTTCGAGGGCCGCAAGATCCTGCTGGTGGACGATGATGTACGCAACATTTTCGCCCTCACCAGCGCGCTTGAACACAAGGGCGCTGTGGTGGTGATCGGGCGAAACGGTCGTGAAGCCATCGAAAGACTCAATGAAGTCGAAGACATCGACCTGGTGCTGATGGACGTGATGATGCCGGAGATGGACGGTTACGAGGCCACCGCGTTGATCCGCCAGGACCCGCGCTGGAAGAAGTTGCCGATTATTGCGGTCACCGCCAAGGCCATGAAAGACGATCAGGAGCGCTGCCTCGCGGCGGGCTCCAACGATTACCTGGCCAAACCGATTGACCTGGACCGTCTGTTCTCGTTGATTCGCGTGTGGCTGCCGAAGATGGAACGCATTTAAGTGGAGCGCAGTTTCTTGGACAAAAGCAGCGACATTGAGCTGCGCCTGTTGATTGAGGCGATTTACCTCAAGTACAGCTACGACTTTCGCGATTACTCGGGCGCGTCGGTCAAGCGCCGTGTGGCCCATGCGTTGCGTCAGTTCGACTGTGCGACCATCTCGGCGCTGCAGGAGCGGGTGCTGCACGATCCGTCGGCGTTCATGCAACTGCTGCAATTTCTGACGATCCCGGTGAGCGAGATGTTTCGCGACCCTTCGCACTTTCTCGCAATCCGCCAGGAAGTGGTGCCGCTGCTCAAGACCTACCCGTCGATCAAGATCTGGATCGCCGGCTGCAGCACGGGGGAGGAGGTGTACTCGATGGCGATCCTGCTGCGTGAAGAAGGCTTGCTGGAACGCACGATCATCTACGCCACCGATATCAACCCGGCGTCGCTGGACAAGGCCAAGCAG
Source organism: Pseudomonas trivialis (assembly GCF_001439805.1). GTDB lineage: Bacteria > Pseudomonadota > Gammaproteobacteria > Pseudomonadales > Pseudomonadaceae > Aquipseudomonas > Aquipseudomonas trivialis. The sequence goes on from NZ_JYLK01000019.1 coordinate 58,479, forward strand.
GGCATTTTTTCCCTGGAGAACGTGCGGGCCTACACCGCCAACTATCAACAGGCCGGCGGCCAGTGCTCATTTGCCGATTACTACACCGCAGCCTACGATTACGCGATCTTCGACAAGACACTGCGTGAGAATGTGACCTTTGCCGATCACAGTTTGGCGACCGATAGTGTATTCTCCGAAACTCAATTAATTTCGTGTCGTAACGTATTGATTTATTTCAATAAAAAATTACAGGATCGTGCATTCGGATTGTTTCATGAGTCACTGTGTCATCGCGGCTTCCTGGTGCTGGGCAGCAAGGAAACCCTGGATTTTTCCGCCTACAGCAAGCAATTCGAACCGCTGGTCAAACAGGAACGGATCTACCGCAAATCATGAATGACGCCGCAGCCAACCCGATTCGCGGGATTGAAGCCATCGTCGTCGGCGCGTCCGCCGGCGGTGTCGAGGCGTTGCTGAGCATTTTTGGCGTACTGCCCACCGACTTCGGCCTGCCTATCATTGCCGTACTGCATTTGCCGGACGAGCGCCGCAGCCAGTTGGCCGAAGTGTTCGCGCGGCGCTTGCGCATCCCGGTAAAAGAAGCGCGGGACAAAGAACTGATCGAGGCAGGGACCCTGTATTTTGCCGGACCCGGCTATCACCTTTCCGTGGAGCAGGACCTCAGCCTGTCCCTGAGCCAGGAAGACCGCGTGCACCATTCCCGGCCGGCCATCGATTACCTGTTTGCCTCGGCTGCCGACGCTTACGGCGCCGGCCTGCTGGCGATCCTCCTTACCGGCGCCAACCAGGACGGCGCGCGCGGGCTCGCCCATGTCAAGCAATCGGGCGGCACCACCGTCGTTCAGGACCCCGCGGAGGCACGCATCGCCGTGATGCCGCTGGCGGCACTGGCCTTGCACACACCTGATCATATTCTGACTCTGGGCCGAATCGGTTCATTGCTGGCTTCCCTGGAATCTTCCCCATGTTAAGTACCGTCCAGGCCAAACTGCTGATCGTCGACGATCTGCCGGAAAACCTGCTGGCCCTCGAAGCGCTGATCAAGCGCGAGGATCGGCAGGTCTACAAGGCATTGAGCGCTGATGAGGCCTTGTCCCTGTTGCTCGAGCACGAGTTCGCCATGGCGATCCTCGATGTACAGATGCCCGGCATGAACGGCTTCGAGCTGGCCGAGTTGATGCGCGGCACCGAAAAGACCAAAAACATCCCGATTGTGTTCGTCAGCGCCGCCGGCCGTGAGCTGAACTACGCGTTCAAGGGCTACGAAAGCGGCGCCGTGGACTTCCTGCACAAACCGCTGGATATCCACGCGGTGAAGAGCAAGGTCAATGTGTTCGTCGACCTTTATCGCCAGAGCAAGGCGATGAAGCTGCAAGTCGAAGCCCTGGAGCGCAGCCGCCGCGAGCAGGAACTGCTGCTGACGCGCCTGCAGGCCACCCAGGCGGAGCTGGAGCAGGCCGTGCGCATGCGCGATGACTTCATGTCGATCGTCGCCCACGAAGTGCGTACGCCCCTTAACGGCCTGATCCTGGAAACCCAACTGCGCAAGATGCACCTGGCCCGGGACAACGCTGCGGCGTTCACCCTGGACAAGATGCACGCGATGGTTGACCGCGACGAGCGGCAGATCCGCAGCCTGATTCGGCTGATCGAAGACATGCTCGATGTGTCGCGTATACGCACCGGCAAACTGTCGATCCGTCCTGCGCATTTTGATCTGGCGCACCTCGTGAGCAACCTGGTGAACAATTTTGCGCCACAGGTGACTGCCGCCGAGTCGTCCATGCAACTGGAGGTCGAAGGGCCGGTTGAGGGCCATTGGGACGAGTTTCGCATTGAGCAGGTGATCAACAATCTGCTGACCAACGCGTTGCGCTACGGTGCCAGGAGCCCGGTGCACGTGCGCGTGTATGCCGAGCATGGCGAGGCGCGCGTGGAGGTGCGCGACCACGGCATTGGTATCAGCGAAGAGAACCAGAAGCGCATCTTCCAGCAGTTCGAGCGCGTGTCGGCCAGTCACGCAGCGGCCGGATTGGGCCTCGGGTTGTTCATTTCCGAGCAGATCGTGGCGGCCCATGGCGGCACCATCGAGGTCGAGAGCCGGATAGGCGAGGGCGCCTTGTTTCGGGTGTGCCTGCCCCTGCAGGCCGCACCCTGAAATCAATCGTCAGCTCAACGCAACCTCTGCTTGACCCCATGGTCGTAATTGCAGCAATTGACCGGACATAGGCTTCCCATGAGTGAAGATGCACAAGATGTCGTACTGATCGTCGAGGATGACGAATCCATTATGTTTGTGCTGGGTGAATACCTGGCAGGCCTGGGTTATCGGGTATTGAAGGCCGTCAACGGAAAAGAGGCGTTTGAAATTCTCGCGACCAAGCCGCACCTGGACCTGATGGTCACCGACTACCGCCTGCCCGGTGGCATCTCCGGGGTGCAGATCGCCGAGCCCGCTCTGAGGGTACGGCCGGAATTGAAGGTTATCTTCATCAGCGGTTACCCGCAGGAAATCCTCGACTGCGACAGTCCGATCACGCGCAATGCGCCGATCCTGGCCAAGCCGTTTGATCTGGATACGCTGCAGGAGCATATCCAGCGGTTGTTGGCGTAATCGTTGATGGGGCAGCAACTCAGATGAATCCGTCCATCTGAGTTGAACGTGTGGTCCCGTATACACCGCAAGCGATATCAAACGTCACTCATAGTTAAATTTTTGTGTATTGCGCCGGTACATCCCCCTTGACGTAAAACACCTCCAGTTCCTGATTTTTGATTTGATCAGCAGCCTGCAATAGCGTGGCCTTGGTAACTTTTCCTTGCTGCACCAGTCTTTCACCATCTTTCAAAATTATATCGGGCACGGTCCGAAAGGCTGCGGGGTCTTTGGTTGTATCGACAGTGAATACAGGCACTGCGTTATCCGGTGTTGAGTATTGCTTGGAGAAACTATTGGCCTTTGCCTTGCTTGCGCTGAACGACATGACTTCGCCGCCGCTGCCCCCTTGCCTGGCTGTGTGTTTGATAATGGCAGCGAGATAGTCATCACCTGCGGTGCTTGTTCCCGCAGCACGCCTCAAGCCCGTTGCAGGAGAGTCTCCAGCCGCGGTATGGGCTCGGTAAATTTGCGCAGGAACCTCAAAGTCTGCGTTCCTGATATCTTCGACTGTTTTAACGCGTGGCCTGGCTCCTGGGATGGCATTGCGTTGGTTCAGCAGGTTTTCCATAAAGGTATCTGCACTGCTCGACGTCGGAAGGTCAACGTCGAAGAGTTTATTAAAACTAACTTTGTCCGTGCTGCTGAGTGCTATCCATCCATCATCATGATCAAATATCTTGAATTCCAGGCTCTTGCCGGCAGTGGCGTAAGTTCTGTACTGGCCGGGTAGAGTCTTGTCATTGAATAGTTTTGTCAGCCCTTTCTCCATTGCCTCTGAGGTTGGGAAGTAGGCGATGCCCGCATTGGGATCGTAGAAATAATATTTTTTATTGGAGCCATTGATTAATACGCCTGCTGCCATCGCATGTCCGGGCGAATCGATCATTATGGATTTGGTTGCAGTCGATCTGGAAAGCTCTCCGACCATCTCCTGATAGGTGACCTGTCGGCCAACTTTCTGCGCATAAAAGGTAGCATTATTTCCCGTTGAGTTTTGGAGGCGGCTGAGTGTACGCATGAACTCTCTAGCTTCATTCGTATCTGGACGAGCAGCGGCTTTGAACATGTTATTAATCAGCGTTTTCTCTTTGCCCTGCTCGACGGCAGTGGCAAACGTGCGTGCCAGAGCTGCACACTGGCCGTCAGAAATCTGAGCCGTTGAGCTAAGATAAGCGGTTTGCGGCATAGGGAACACCGTTCCGAATTCAGGATCGATGTTGTCAATAAACTTGGTCGCCACTTTACTACCGTGTTTGAATGCCAAGTTGTCATATTGCCTTGCAAGCGCTCCCATGGCTGCAGCGCTGATATCTTTTCTTTGCGCCAGTTCCATTACCTGCATTGCAGTCAGGTTTTTCAGCTTGTCTGTTATAATTTTCGGCGGATTCTTCATATAATAGCCCGCTTCAAAATCCGATTTTTCCGAGCCAAATTTGAAGCGTTTGACCGTTGTCTCCCAATGGGTTCTGGTGGCTTGTTGCTTGGCTGTTAGTATGCGTGGACCGGTTTCCCAGTCTCCAAAAGCAGGGGAAGTGCGTCCCATGGAAGGCACAAAGTCATCGAGACGTGTACCAAATGCTTGTCGTGCGACAGGATCGTATGCGCGCCATTGATCACCGGTGAATGCGGCAGGCCCTTTTAACAAAACACCGCCCTCCTTAAAGGTACCTATGGCAGAGGCGTCATAACGTTTGGCTGCTGCCGCGACATCATAGACGTTGACGCCACGAATCTTTCGAACTTGATTAAGGCCCGCTTTGCCCACTTTTATTATTCCTTTTCCAAGGCCGGTTATCGCGCTGGCAATACCATCCAGTGGGTTGAGCAGGCTGATGGCCGCGAGCCCGACAACCCGCAAAATCTTCAGGGTCTTCAAACCGGTCCCTACGCACTTGGCTAACATGGAGGCTCCGCAGCTTGCGACCGCTGCAATATCCAGAATGACGCTTCCGATACCGGCACCTATATTGCCTTGAGAAAAATTTTCGATAGCTGAATAAAAGGGAATTAAATCAAGTAAAATATTTCGAATTACTATGTATGATGGAACTTCGGTCTCGAAGGTTGTAGCACCTTTTGCATGAGCTTCAAGTCTCTTGTCTATTCCTGTGAATATATTCTTCGTTACAAAGTCAGCAATCGCATCCGTACGTGTTGACCCATAAGGGTCATGCGCTGGATGGTCGGGTAATCCGGCCATATCGCCTATCTTCATGATATGTCTTAGATCGGTTGATAGTTTGCGGTAGCTGGTTACTTTCACCGTGTCAGTATCTGCTCCCGGGTTTACTTGTTTGCCTTGGATATGGCCGACTACAAAATTACTCTCAAGGTCTTTGCGCCGCTCAACAAACCCTTTCTGCGGATTGATTTCAAAAAACCTGACTTCCGAGTCGATTGTGCATTTTGCGACCGTTGGTTTGTTGTCGTCGGGCTGACGACGGAGCAAGAAGTTACGCCCCTCTATGCCTTCGTAAATAAGTTCTTCGCGAAAGAATTCGATTTTTCCGCGATCAAAAAATCTAAAGTCGTCAGCAGAAAGGTGTGATAACAAATGCTTCGTGGTTGTTTTTGTACTGGCCTTCAAGTTGTCAATATGGGTTTTTATCTCTTCCGAAAACTGTGCGGCAGTGTCGGGAAAGCCAGTGGATTTGGCAAATATATCGTTATATTTAATTTTATAATTTGTTATGTACCAATGGTTTTTTTTGAGGCCGCCATTGGGGCGTTTAAAGGTACCCAGAGGAGGAGGCTCAAAAAGCCTGTTGGAGGCATGCAAGTCTAATAATGAGTATGGCCCAGGGAAATCTTTGTTATAAAATCCGGCCCCTATACACTTTTCATTGATGAACGCGTAAAAGGCCGCCTTCTCCCCATGCTCCTTTCGATACGATTCGATAGTGGCGCCAGGAATTCCCAGTTTACTTATGAGCGAGTTCAAGTAGGGGTGGTTGGCCTTGTCGTTGAACCCGAGTGCGTCATAAAGATTTTTTGCGCCTATGTCTGCACGTTTGGGGAGTGGTGCGCTGTTGAACTCGGTGGCTTGAAGATATTCTATGGTTCGTTTATTAAGTTTAGTCAGTACCAACTGCTGTTGAGCCTGGGTGTAATCATCTTCAGGGTTAAGGGGAATGATGCTGTTTGCTACGCCCCAGTCCATGAGTGCTGCTAACTTCGCAGTTTGCTCGACCTGTTGTTGCACAGAGAGCAGAGATAGCATGTCGCTCCGATGCAGGACTTCCAGGTAGCTCATGGTGGAGGTCGCACCTGGCGACTGTGCTTCCACTTGTGCCACAGCAACGCTTAAAGCCATCCACTCATGTGAGCCATACTTGACTTTGTCAGGGATGTCCTTGACTAAAAATTCCGGGAAGCGCTTTGACAGCAGCAGGTGGGCTGCGATGGGGGCTAACTCACGAGTCACTCGTGAGTGACCAGTACCACTGGTTGCACCCAATAGATGGTCCGCCAATCGCTTTACGACGGCCGATGCAGTCAAGCCGCGATTGCCAGGTTGAGCGATCTCAAAGCCCCCCACAGCGGTTCTTGAACGTCTGAGTCCTGGCTCAAATGCTTCGTGAATCGATGCCAGCACGTAATCGCTTGCACTCGTGTCGGTCGCGATTCCTCCAACGGTATCTTGCAGACTTTTACCCAGTGCCTGTGCATTGGGTGACTGAAGTATTTGTTCGATAACTCGTCGAGGATTACGCAGTTCATGCGCTTCCCAACGTCGATGGTTGCTCAGATAACCCAACAGGCCAGAGGCGCCCGGACGACTCACGCGGCTCAAGTTGATGATGTGCAACCTGCGCGGATTCGCCATTGGTACCGGCCAGCTCAAAGCGCCGCCAAAGTCCCCGTACCTCGGTGAGCTGGGCTCAGAAATTTTCAGTGCTGACAATAATGTATTCAATTCATCAGCGGAGCCGGGTAATACCCAGCCTTGAATATTGATGTATTTCTCGAGGCTTATGATCTCCTTTCCGGCATCCGAGGGGGCTTGCCCAGGCGCGGGCATTGCATTTATATCAATGTTGGTATTTTCCAAAAACTCACTCAATTGGCGGGAACCGTCTTTCGGAAAAGTCTCCAGCAGCTGAATGATTTTTTGTTTTTCATTGAGTTCTGCGAGCACGCTCTGGTTCAAGCGAAGTTCTGATTCAGAGCGTATAGATTCGTGGCTGAAATCGCTGAAAGCCGTCCCATCTTCCAGTTCGGCGGCGCTCGTTCGCACCCTCTCTTCAAGCGTGTTGGCCGGATTATTTACTGGAACGGATTTCCCGTAGAACCTGGCTACTTCTCTTGTGTAGGCCCCTGAGGGGTTATAGGTGGTGTCAAAGGCGGGTGAGAAGGCTTCAGCAACTTTCATGAGCAGTCCAAAGGAGGAAAAATCAGCACGCGGAAAATGCACTGGCTTGCCTGACACCCTGGCGACAATACAAAGATCTTTCGGTGAGATCGTGATGTCATGTAATAAGCTGACTTTGTTTTTTGCAGCCCACTGAGTGAAGTCTTGACTGCTTAATAGGCTGTGAATTAATGATCGCCATTTACCAAATGTCGAGTTTTCGGGGATGTCAGAAATGAGTTTGTTCGCGGGGTGCAGGGTGGACTTGCCATCTGCAAAATCGAGCAGTATCTGACGGTAGACGTTAGCCAGCTGTTTGTCTGCCTTGTTGGTAAGCGTCGTTACACTATCCCTAATCAAGGGTTGCTTAAAGCTCGCACTCAAGTCAGCAGGCAAGAACGCGCCCACGTCACTATTCCCGGTTCCGACCTTTGAAGTTTCATTGACACGGAATGCAGGTTGAACGGTTGTCAGATTAGGCATGTAGGCTCACATTCGATATAAGTCATTAGCTTTGTCGTACGACATGTTAGGTCTTGTTAGTACGATGACTTACTCAGTGGTGAGCGGCGATTGAAAATTCCACGTTTTTATGGCTTAGCTGTTGCAGCAAGTTTCGTCATGAACAGTTAACTTAACTGCAATAACCTGTTGCACACTTCACTATTTAATAATTAACCTGAATCATCTCCCGCACCTTCGCCGTCAACAGATCAAACGTAAACGGCTTGGTGATCAACTGCATCCCTGGATCAAGAAACCCGCCACGCACCGCCGCATGCTCGGCATACCCGGTGATGAACAGCACCTTCAACCCAGGTCGGATCTGCCGGCCAATCTCCGCCAACTGGCGGCCATTCATGCCCGGCAGGCCGACGTCACTGATCATCAGGTCAATGCGTTGCTCGGACTCGATGATCGGCACCGCTGTCACAGCGTCCACCGCCTCGACGAATCCATAGCCCAACTCCTTGAGCACTGCGCTGACCAACACGCGTACCGCGGGGTCGTCCTCGACAATCAGCACCGTCTCGCCGGCATTGGCGTAAGGCAACAGCGTCGGATTATTGGCCTCCTGCGCGGCGATCTCTCCGGCAAAGCGGGGCAGGAACAGGCTGACGGTGGTGCCTTTGCCCACTTCACTGTGGATGGTCACATGCCCGCGAGACTGGCGGGCAAAGCCGTAGATCATCGACAAGCCAAGGCCAGTGCCCTGGCCGATCGGCTTGGTCGTGAAGAAAGGATCAAACACTCGGCCTATCACGCTGTCGGGGATGCCACAGCCGGTATCGCTGACGCTTAATTCAACGTAATCGCCGGGCTGTAAGGTGCCATAGGCGGCGGTAAACACGCTGTCCAGATGGCGGTTGCAAGTCTCCACCGTCAGGCGTCCGCCACCCGGCATTGCATCACGCGCGTTGAGCACCAGATTGAGCAGGGCGCTTTCCAGTTGATTGGGATCGGCTTCGGCGGTCCAGAGCGGGCCAATGAGGCGCATGTCGAGGTCGATGCTTTCGTTGATGCTGCGTTGCAGCAGTTCGCCCATGGAGTTCACCAGTTGGTTGATTTCCACAGGTTTGGGGTCCAGCGACTGGCGACGTGAGAAGGCGAGCAAACGGTGGGTCAAACCGGCGGCGCGGTTGGCCGAGGTGACGCCCAGGTCGATCAGGCCATCAAGGTCGTCGAGCTTGCCCCGTGCAATACGCCTTCGCAACAACTCAAGGCTGCCGATGATGCCGGTGAGCATGTTGTTGAAGTCGTGGGCAATACCGCCGGTCAACTGGCCGACCGCTTCCATTTTCTGCGACTGGCGCAGGGCATCCTCGTTACTGCGCAGTTGCGCGGTGCGTTCCTCCACTTGCTGCTCAAGCGTTTCCAGGGTGCTTTGCAGGCGCTGCTCGCTTTCGCTCAAGTCAACCAGACGGTCACGGGCTTCGTATTGACGGCGGCGACCGCGCAGTGCGGTGCTCACCAGGCTGATCAGGGTAACCGGATGAAACGGCCGCTCCAGAAAGGTCACGTTGCCCAACAGGCCGCTCAGGTGCGATGAGCCATTTTGCTCGGTGCCGCCGTGATGGGTCAGCAATACGATCGGCAGGTCCGACCAGGCGGGTTGTTGATGCAGGTATTCAAGCAACGGTTCGAGGTCGACGCCGCGCAAGGCTTCCGCCGCAATCACCAGCAAGCCGGCGCCGTGCTCGAGCGCTTCGCACAGGGCGCTCAGGTGGGGGGCGACGATGCCGCCGTAGCCGGCTTCGTTGAGCATCATTAACGCCAGTGAACTGTCGCGGCCCACGGGGGCCAGGATGATTGCTCGCTCGGAGACAGGGGAAAGACTGGTCACTGGCCCTCTTCCTTGAGCAGGGGAGAGCCCGCGCCCATGTAAGTAGGGATACCGCGCAATACGCCCTGGAAGTTATCGAGAGGCTCACCCACGGTCAGCCCGCGACTGCTGATGCGGTACTCGCGAATCGAGGACTCATGGGTGCCGGTGCGTTTCTTGATAATGGATATTGCCCGGCGGACCTTGCCCAGCGCCTCGAAGTAGCGCAGCAGAATCACGGTGTCAGCCAGGTAGGTGATGTCGACGGGTGTCTGCATGTCACCGACCAGCCCGTGCTGGGCGACCGTCATGAAGGTCGCCGCACCACGGCGGTTGAGGTACAGCAACAGCTCATGCATGTGCAGAATCAGCGCGTTCTCTTCCGGCATCGCGGCCTGGTAGCCGTTGATGCTGTCGATAACCACGGTCTTGATGCCGCGCTCGTCCACACAGCGACGCACCCGGTGCGAAAACTCGCCAGGAGACAGTTCGGCGGCATCCACTTGTTCGATCAACAAATTGCCGGTCGCTTGCAGAGCGGCCAGGTCAATGCCCATGTTTTTCATGCGTTCAAACAACAGACCCAATTCTTCATCGAAAATGAACAACGCGGCTTTTTCGCCACGGGCCACCGCAGCGGCGGCGAAGACCATCGAGATCAGTGATTTGCCAGTACCGGCCGGGCCCAGGATCAGACTGCTGGAACCGGTCTCGACACCACCGCCCATCAACGCATCCAGTTCCGGAACGCTGCTGCTCAGCGTCTGTCGCACGTAACCGCCACGGTGTTCGGCCGCCACCAGGCGTGGAAACACGTGGATGCCGTCCTCCATGATGGTGAAGTCGTGAAAGCCGCCACGGTACTTTTGACCGCGGTACTTCACCACGCGTACACGGCGGCGCTCGGCGCCATAGCTGGGCGTCAGCTCTTCCAGACGAATTACGCCATGGGCCACGCTGTGCACGGTTTTATCCAGGGATTCGGTGGTCAGGTCATCCAGCAGCAGCACGGTAGCGTCGTAACGCACGAAGTAGTGCTTGATCGCCAGGATCTGCCGACGATAGCGCAACGAACTTTGGGCCAGCAGGCGAATTTCCGACAACGAGTCGATCACCACGCGGCTCGGTTTGACCCGCTCGACCACTTCAAAGATCTGCCGGGTGGCTTCACCCAGTTCCAGGTCGGAGGAGTACAGCAGGCTCTGCTGATGGTCGGCGTTGAGCAGGCTCTCGGGCGGGGTGAGCTCGAAGATATGAATATTGTCATCCAGGTCCCAACCGTGGGACTTGGCACCCTGGCGCAGTTCGCGCTCGGTTTCCGACAGCGTGATGTACAGCGATCGTTCGCCGCTTTTCGCACCTGCCTGCAAAAAGTGCAGGGCTACGGTGGTCTTGCCGGTGCCAGGTTCGCCTTCCAGCAGGAACAGGTGGCTGCGCGATAGCCCGCCGCACAGAATGTCATCAAGACCTTCAATGCCGATGGCCGCCTTTTCACTGAACAGCTCGTTGGATGATGTAGACAAGAAGTGCCCTCAGGTCACGTACAGATAGAGGGCGTGCCCACTTGGCACGCCATAATCTCTTGACCGTAGCGGCCTGTAGCCGTTCCGCGAACTTGCGATTATGTGCTGTGGGCGACTCTTGGTTACTGTGTGAAGCAAGTCTAACGGTGGAAAGCAGGTCTTTAATGTGGCGAGCGGGCTTGCCCCGCGCTGGGGTGCGAAGCGCCCCCAATCAAGGCAAATGCGGTGTACTTGACACTGCGCGGAGCATGGTTTTGGGGCTGCTGCGCAGCCCAACGCGGGGCAAGCCCGCTCGCCACAATAAGCCCGCTTGCCACAACAGGTCCGTTTGCCGCGAGGATTTCTACAGGCCTTGCTGCAACGCGGGATCGTCGGGGTTTTGTTGCTCAAGCTGGGCAAGCAGCACCTGCACGTTCTGCAACTGCCCGCTCTCTTTCCAGTAGTTGACCAGCAGCACGCGCGCCTTGCGGTTGGCGGGATGGCGCTGGATGATTTCTTCCAGCTGGCGCTGGGCCGCTTCCAGTTCGTCCTGGGCGTGCAGAGTGGTGGCGAGGTCGTAGCGGTAATCCTGATTGTCCGGCTCCAGCTCGACCGCCCTGGACAGGCCGAGCAGTGCATAAGGCCGCTCGCCGTGGTGCAGTAGCCACATGCCCAGCGCATGCTGCAAATAGGCCGATTCGGGGTGCGCCGCCAGTTGTTGCCCGAGCAATCGGCGGGACTCGTCGGTCTTGCCCTGTTTGTCCAGCAGTTCAATCTGCGCGACCACGGCTTGCAGGTTGTCCGGTTGCAAACGTATTGCCTGCTCCAGCGCATTCTGCGCCTCCGGCAGCAGGGCACTGTGAATGTAGAGGCGCGCCAGTTGAATCCAGCCCTCGGCCGTTTCGGGCTCGGCCTTGAGCTTTTTCACGAACTCATCGAGCACTTGCTGCAATGGGCCGAAATACAGGCCCAGCGTGTCCGGCGACAGGCCGAGCAAGGCATTGGCGGCGGCAAAACGAACCTCCTGCTCCGGGTCGTCCAGCGCCGGCCCGAGCAGCAGGGTGCGCTGGCCGGTGGGCACCAGGCCGACAATGCTGTGAATGGCCGCTTCGCGTACCACCGGCGAGTCGTCAAGCAGGTCTTTATCGGCCAGTTTCAACGCTTGGGGGCTGGGGTAATTGGGCAGTTCGGCATGCAGGGCGGCGCGGCGTTCCGGCGACAGGTCCGGGCGGCCCAATTGCTGATACAGCACCCGCGCCGCGCCCGGTTCGCCATTGTGTGCCTGCCGCAGCGCCTTGACATATCCATGGGCAATCGCAGGCGGCACCGCCGTCGCGGTGGATCGGGAGAAATACCACGTGATCACTACAATAAACAGCAGGGCGCACAGGCCGATGATGGAGTAACGGCGTGACTTTGACATGCGGGCGTCCAGAAACGTGAGCGACTGTTACAAAGCCGTCAGCTTCGACCAGACCACGGCAGGTGTCAAACCTGCGTCCGCTCACGCGCGCAATGGCCAAACCAGTCAACCATCTTGAAGGCTTTGACCATTGTCGCTGCAGCGCCCTGGCGCCACTATTTCTGCTGTTTACGCCCTGAAAATAAAAACACAGAGGGAATTGAAGCGATGCGTGACTACCTGTCTGCGATCACCGAGTTCGATTACTCACGTACGGTTGAAGCGGCGCTGGCCGGCAACCTGCAGGCCCTCAACGCCTGCGTGGAGTGTTGTGACCGCCACGCGCTGCCGGGGCGCATCGCGCTGTTCTGGGAGAGCAGGGACGGGCGCAGCGCCACGGTCACTTTCAGCGACCTGCGGGACCAGGCGGCACGTTTCGCCAATTTCCTCCTGGCCCAGGGCGTACGGCGCGGTGACAAGGTCGCGGGCCTGCTGCCACGCACCGCCGAATTGCTGGTGGTGGTACTGGCCACCTGGCGCATCGGCGCGGTCTACCAGCCGTTATTTACCGCCTTTGGCCCCAACGCCATCGAGCATCGTTTGAACAGTTCCGGCGCGGCGCTGGTGGTCACCGACGCGGCCAACCGGCCCAAACTCGCTGAAGTCGACGCTTGCCCGACCATCGTCACGGTCACCGGCCCCAAAGGCGAAGGCCTGGTGCGGGGTGACTTCAGTTTCTGGGCGGAGCTGCCCAACCACGCCAATGATTGCGAGCCGGTGATGCTGGGCGCGGACGAGCCGTTCCTGCTGATGTTCACCTCGGGCACCACCGGCCCGGCCAAGGCGCTGTCAGTGCCGCTCAAGGCCATCGTCGCGTTCCAGAGCTACACCCGTGACGCCGTGGACCTGCGCCCCGAAGACGCCTTCTGGAACGTCGCCGATCCGGGCTGGGCCTACGGTATCTATTTCGGGGTCACCGGGCCGTTGTCCATGGGCCACCCGATCACCTTCTACGATGGCCCGTTCACCCTAGAAAGCACCTGCCGGGTGATCAACAAGTACGGCATCACCAACCTTACCGGTTCGCCCACGGCCTACCGTTTGCTGATAGCCGGCGGCAAGCAGTTCGCCGAGTCGATCAAGGGCCGGCTGCGCATCGTCAGCAGCGCCGGTGAGCCGCTGAACCCGGAAGTCATCCGCTGGTTCGCCGACAACCTGGGCGTGACCATTCACGACCATTACGGCCAGACCGAGCTGGGCATGGTGCTGTGCAACCACCACGGCCTGGCGCACCCGGTGCACCTGGGCGCCGCCGGCTTCGCTTCGCCGGGCCATCGCATTGTGGTGCTGGACGATGACTACCACGAGTTGCCGGCCGGCCAGCCGGGCATCCTCGCCGTCGACCGCGAACAATCGCCGATGTGCTGGTTCGCCGGTTACGACGGGGTAAACACCAAAGCGTTCGTCGGCAAGTACTACCTGAGTGGCGACACCGTGGAGCTGAACCCGGATGGCAGCATCAGTTTTGTCGGGCGCAGTGACGATGTCATTACCACGTCCGGCTACCGCGTCGGCCCGTTTGACGTGGAAAGCGCCCTGGTGGAGCACCCGGCAGTGGTCGAAGCGGCGGTGGTCGGCAAGCCTTGCCCGGAGCGCACCGAACTGGTGAAGGCGTTTGTGGTGATCAACGAGCAGTACCGCGCCACCCCGGAGCTGGCCGAGGAGTTGCGCCTGCATGTGCGCAAGCGCCTGGCGGCCCATGCCTACCCACGGGAAATCGAATTTGTCAGCGACTTGCCCAAGACCCCGAGCGGCAAGCTGCAACGCTTCATCCTGCGCAATCAGGAGATCGCCAAGGCCCAGGCGGCCGTGGCGTGATCCACTTTTCAAGGAAACCATGATGCAGATTGAAAACAAGGTGTTTCTGGTCAGCGGCGGTGCCTCGGGCCTCGGCGCGGCCACGGCCGAGATGCTGGTCGCGGCGGGTGGCAACGTGATGCTGGTGGACATGAACGCCCAAGCTGTCGCCGCCAAGGCCGAACAGCTGGGCGAGCGTGCACGCAGCGCCGTGGCCGATATCAGCCAGGAAGCTGCCGCCCAGGCCGCCGTGCAGGCAGCGGTCGACGCGTTTGGCGGCCTGCATGGGCTGGTCAACTGCGCCGGTGTGGTGCGCGGCGAGAAAATCCTTGGCAAGGACGGGCCCCACGGCCTGGCGAGCTTTGCCCAGGTAGTCAACGTCAACCTGATTGGCAGCTTCAACCTGCTGCGTCTGGCGGCGGCGGCGATGGCCGACAGCGAGGCCAATGCCGACGGCGAGCGCGGCGTGATCATCAACACCGCCTCGGTCGCCGCCTTCGACGGGCAGATCGGCCAGGCCGCGTATGCCGCGTCCAAAGGCGCCATCGCCAGCCTCACTCTGCCGGCCGCCCGTGAGTTGGCGCGTTTCGGGATCCGCGTGATGACCATCGCCCCCGGCATCTTCGAAACGCCGATGATGGCCGGCATGACCCCCGAGGTGCGCGACGCCCTGGCCGCCGGCGTGCCGTTTCCGCCGCGCCTGGGCAAGCCTGCCGAGTACGCTGCGCTGGTGCGGCACATCATTGAAAACAGCATGCTCAACGGCGAGGTGATCCGTCTGGACGGCGCCTTGCGCATGGCAGCCCGCTAAGGAGGTCTCATGAACGATCCGATTGTTATTGTCAGTGCCACGCGCACGCCCATGGGCGGGTTCCAGGGCGACCTCAAGGGCCTGACCGCGCCGCAACTGGGCGCCGCCGCGATTCGTGGGGCACTCGAGCGGGCCGGGATTGCCGCAGACAGCGTCGACGAAGTGCTGTTCGGCTGCGTGCTGCCGGCGGGGCTTGGTCAGGCGCCGGCACGCCAGGCTGCTTTGGGCGCCGGCCTGGACAAGGGCACCCGCTGCACCACCCTGAACAAGATGTGCGGTTCGGGCATGCAGGCAGCGATCCTGGCCCACGATGCCTTGCTCGCCGGCAGCGCCGAGGTGGTGATTGCTGGCGGCATGGAAAGCATGTCCAACGCGCCGTACCTGCTCGACCGCGCTCGCAGCGGCTACCGCATGGGCCACGGCAAGGTGCTTGACCACATGTTCCTCGATGGCCTGGAAGACGCGTATGACAAGGGCCGGCTGATGGGCACATTCGCCGAAGATTGTGCCTTGCATAACGGTTTTACCCGCGAAGCCCAGGATGCCTTTGCCATTGCCTCCCTGACCCGCGCGCAGGAGGCGATCAGCCACGGCAGTTTTGCCGCCGAGATCGTCCCGGTGCAGGTCACCGTGGGCAAGGAGCGGCAAACCATCCTGCATGACGAGCAGCCACCCAAGGCGCGACTGGACAAGATTGCCAGCCTGAAACCGGCGTTCCGCGAAGGCGGCACGGTAACGGCCGCCAACTCGAGCTCGATTTCCGACGGCGCGGCGGCCTTGCTGCTGATGCGTCAATCCGAAGCTGACAAGCGCGGGCTCAAGCCTCTGGCGGTCATTCATGGCCATGCGGCGTTCGCCGATGAGCCGGGGCTGTTTCCGGTGGCGCCGGTAGGGGCAATTCGTAAACTGATGAGCAAGACCGGCTGGAACCTCGACGAAGTCGACCTGTTCGAGATCAACGAAGCGTTTGCCGTGGTCAGTCTGGTCACCATGAGCAAGCTGCAGATTCCCCACAGCAAAGTGAATATCCACGGCGGTGCCTGCGCCCTCGGCCATCCGATTGGCGCCTCGGGTGCGCGGATCCTGGTGACATTGCTGTCGGCCCTGCGCCAGCAAGGCCTCAAGCGCGGTGTGGCCGCCATCTGCATCGGCGGCGGTGAAGCCACGGCCATGGCCGTCGAATGCCTGTATTAAGGAATGAGCCCCATGCTGCCCAATGACGAACAGCTGCAAATCAGTAACGCCGCCCGGCAATTTGCCCAGGAGCGGCTCAAGCCGTTTGCCGCCGAGTGGGACCGCGACCACCGCTTCCCCACAGAGGCCATCGGCGAAATGGCCGAGCTGGGCTTTTTCGGCATGCTGGTGCCGGAACAGTGGGGCGGCTGCGACACCGGCTACCTCGCTTATGCCATGGCCCTGGAGGAAATCGCCGCCGGCGATGGCGCCTGCTCGACCATCATGAGCGTGCACAACTCGGTGGGCTGTGTGCCGATCCTCACGTTCGGCAACGAGCAACAGAAAGCGCAGTTCCTCACGCCCCTGGCCAGTGGCGCCATGCTCGGCGCTTTCGCCCTCACCGAGCCCCAGGCCGGCTCCGACGCCAGCAGCCTGAAAACCCGCGCGCGCCGCGACGGCGATCACTATGTGCTCAACGGCTGCAAGCAATTCATCACCTCGGGGAAAAACGCCGGGGTGGTGATTGTGTTCGCCGTCACCGACCCGACCGCAGGCAAGCGCGGCATCAGTGCGTTTATCGTGCCGACGGATTCGCCGGGGTACAGCGTGGCGCGGGTCGAGGACAAACTCGGCCAGCATGCTTCCGATACTTGCCAGATCCTGTTTGAAGACCTGAGGGTGCCGGTGGCCAATCGATTGGGCGAGGAGGGCGAGGGTTACCGGATCGCCCTGGCCAACCTGGAAGGCGGCCGTGTGGGCATTGCGTCGCAAGCGGTGGGCATGGCTCGGGCTGCGTTCGAGGCGGCGCGCGACTATGCACGTGAGCGCGAGAGCTTCGGCAAGGCGTTGGTCGAGCACCAGGCCGTGGCGTTTCGCCTGGCCGACATGGCCACGCAGATAGCGGTGGCGCGGCAGATGGTGCATTACGCGGCTGCGCTGCGCGACAGCGGCAAGCCGGCGTTGGTGGAAGCCTCCATGGCCAAGCTGTTCGCCTCGGAAATGGCCGAGAAAGTCTGCTCGGCCGCCTTGCAAACCCTGGGCGGTTACGGTTACCTGAGCGACTTTCCCCTGGAGCGGATCTACCGCGATGTGCGGGTCTGCCAGATTTACGAAGGCACCAGCGATATTCAACGCATGGTCATCTCACGCAACCTCCAAGGAGCCCATCCATGAGCTATGAAACCATTTTGCTCGACGTGCAGGGCCGTGTCGGGCTGATTACCCTCAATCGCCCGCAGGCGCTGAACGCGCTGAATGCGCAGTTGGTCAGCGAGCTGAACCAGGCGCTGGATGGCCTGGAAGCCAATCCGGAAATCGGTTGCATCGTACTGACCGGTTCGAAAAAAGCCTTTGCCGCCGGTGCCGACATCAAGGAAATGGCCGAGCTGACCTACCCGCAGATCTACCTCGACGACCTGTTCAGTGACAGCGACCGCGTGGCCAATCGCCGCAAGCCGATCATCGCGGCGGTCAACGGCTTCGCCCTGGGCGGCGGCTGTGAACTGGCGCTGATGTGCGACTTTATCCTCGCCGGTGATGGCGCCAAATTCGGCCAGCCGGAAATCAACCTCGGCGTGCTGCCGGGCATGGGCGGCACCCAGCGCCTGACCCGCGCCGTGGGCAAGGCCAAGGCCATGGAGATGTGCCTGACCGGGCGCTTTATCGATGCGGTGGAAGCGGAGCGTTGCGGCATCGTCGCGCGCATCGTGCCGGCCGACGAACTGCTCGACGAAGCGCTTAAGGTCGCGACCCTGATTGCCGGCAAGTCGGTACCGATCAGCATGATGGTCAAGGAGAGCGTAAACCGCGCCTTTGAAGTCAGCCTGTCGGAAGGTGTGCGCTTCGAGCGTCGGGTGTTCCACGCAGCCTTCGCCACCCAGGATCAAAAGGAAGGCATGGCCGCCTTCGTGGCCAAGCGCGCGCCGGAGTTCAAGGACCAGTAACCGATCTGCCCGCCGCTGAGGATAGCTGCGCCGAATGGAGCTTCTGTGGCAAGCGGGCTTGCCACAGAAGAATGTGGCTGCCTGACGTTCAGCCTGGTGTGGCAGTCAGAGCGGGTAGTTTTTCAACTCTCTGGCAATCACCATCCGTTGAATCTCGCTGGTGCCCTCGTAAATCTGCGTGATCCGTGCATCCCGGTAGTAACGCTCCACCGGGTAGTCTTCCAGGTACCCGTACCCGCCATGAATTTGCATCGCCGAGGAGCACACCTTCTCGGCCATTTCCGAGGCAAACAGTTTGGCTTGCGAGGCCTCCGACAGGCATGGCTTGCCGGCGCTGCGCAGGCGCGCGGCGTGCAGGATCAGTAGTCGGGCCGCATTAAGGCGGGTCTGCATGTCGGCCAGCAGGTTGGCCACGCTCTGGTGCTCAATGATCGGCTTGTCGAACTGCGTGCGATCACGGGCATACACCAGCGCTGCTTCGAACGCTGCACGGGCAATACCGAGGGCCTGGGCGGCAATGCCGATGCGGCCGCCCTCAAGGTTGGACAGTGCAATGGCCAGACCCTTGCCGCGCTCGCCCAGCAAGTTGGCCTCGGGCACGGTGCAGGCCGTGAAGGTGACAGCGCAGGTATCGGACGCGCGGATGCCCATTTTGTGTTCAGTCCGGTCCACCATGAACCCCGGGGTGTCGGTGGGCACCAGGAACGCCGAGATGCCTTTCTTGCCGAGGTCGGGGTCGGTCACCGCAAACACGATCGCCAGCTGTGCGCGCTTGCCGTTGCTGACAAATTGCTTGGCGCCGTTGATCACCCACTGACCGTCGCGCAATTCAGCGCGGGTGCGCAGGTTGTGCGCTTCGGAACCGGCCTGGGGCTCGGTCAGGCAGAAGCAGCCAATCGCCTGGCCGCTGGCCAGTTTCGCCAGCCAGGTTTGTTTCTGCTCCAGTGAGCCGTAGTTGAGGATTGGCCCGCAACCTACTGAATTATGGATACTCATCAACGCGCCAGTAGCACCGTCGCCGGCGGAAATCTCTTCCACCGCCAAGGCGTAAGCCACGTAATCGACATAGGCGCCGCCCCATTCCTCAGGCACCACCATGCCCAACAGGCCCAGTTCGCCCATCTTTGCGACCAGGGCGTCGTCGATCC
The DNA here is from genome assembly GCF_001439805.1 of Pseudomonas trivialis. Lineage (GTDB taxonomy): Bacteria > Pseudomonadota > Gammaproteobacteria > Pseudomonadales > Pseudomonadaceae > Aquipseudomonas > Aquipseudomonas trivialis. The sequence continues at coordinate 77,654 of NZ_JYLK01000019.1, forward strand.
AGCCGGCTTTTTCCCAGGCCTGGGCATGCGGGGCAATTTCATGGCGCGCAAAGTCGCGCGCCATGTCGCGAAACATCACCTGATCTTCTGTATATTCAATATCTTGCATGACTTATCTCCCAACCTGCTTGAAGCCACGAAAGAAGCGTTCGACGTGGGCGGCGTTCAGTTCACTCAAGGAAGACGGATTCCAGCGTGGCGCCTTGTCCTTGTCGATGATCAGCGCGCGCACGCCTTCGATGAGGTCGCCGTGCTCGAACCATTGGCGGTCCAGGTGCAGCTCCAGCGCGAAACACTGCTCCAACGGCAGGCGGCGGCCACGCCGCAGCATTTCCAGGGTCACGGCCATGGCCAGCGGCGAACGGGTTTGCATGAGGTTGGCGGTAGTGATCGCCCATTCGTGACTGTCGGCCACCGTCACCTGCTGTAACTGCTCGACCATGCTCGGCACATCCGGCAGGGCAAAGAAGTGGTCGATGGCGCGGCGCAGCGCGGCCAGCGGTGCGTCCGGCAGTTGCTGTACGGCCAGTCTGGCCAGCACGCCCTGCAGGTCCTTGAGCGGGGAGCCATGCCAGCGCAAGTCGTCCAGCTTCTGGTCGAGGTCGGTCAATCGCTGGCTGTCCAGGTACCAGTCGGCCAGACCGCAGTAGAGTGCGTCGGCCGCACGGATCTGCACGCCAGTCACGCCCAGGTAAATCCCCAGCTCGCCCGGAATGCGCGGCAGGAAGTAACTGCCGCCCACATCCGGGAAGTAACCGATGGCCACTTCGGGCATGGCCAGTCGGCTGCGCTCGGTGACCACTCGCAGGTCAGCGCCTTGCACCAGACCCATGCCGCCGCCCAGCACAAAGCCATCCATCAGGGCCAGTACGGGTTTGCGGTAATGGTGGATCGCCAGGTCCAGCGCGTATTCCTCGACGAAAAAGTCCTCGTGCAAGGTATCGCCGGCCTTGAAGCTGTCGTAAAGAGAGCGGATATCGCCGCCGGCGCAGAAGGCCTTCTCACCCGCACCGCGCAGCACCACGGCATACACCTGCGGGTCATCCGCCCACGTCCGCAAGTGGCGGCTGAGGCTGCGCACCATGTCCAGTGTGAGAGCGTTCAAGCCGGCCGGGCGATTGAGGGTAAGGTGGCCGATATGGTTGCGGACTTCAGCCAGAACATCCGTGTGGTGCGTGTCGACGTGGCTTGCCTCGGCGGAAACCTGAGCAGTCATCTCTAACTCCCTGCTTTTATTGTCTTTATCAAGATGTTCGTGAACGAACCTTCTCGCGATCCTACCAGTGCAAATTTGCCCAGTACAACCTTCAATCATGCAGGTGCTTCCTGCATTTATGCAGCCTTACTTACGCCACGCGACGGGCCAGGACTTCGCCGATACTGCGGCGGCGCGCATGGCCCTCGGCTGCATGGACCAGTTGCTCAAGCTCGTTCGGCGCAATGTCGTAGAACCGCTCCATTTCGGCCAGGGCGAGCTTCAGGTCGGCGGCAGTGATCGCAGGGTCAGTCATCGGCGGTTGAGTGCCCATGACCACCTCGGGTGGCAGGCCGGCAGCTTTTGGATAGCGGGTGCGGGTGGCGTTGTTATAGGCGAGGGCACACGTCAGCAACGCGCCGGCGCCGAGCATCACGGCAAACAATTCGTGCCAGCCGAGGCTGGCGGACGCAGGGTCTGCCAGCACCAGGGTCATGGCCAGCCCCCCGGCCGGGGGATGCAGGCAGCGCAGCCAGCAGATCAGAATCACCGTCATGCCTGCCGCCAGGCATGCACTGCCCAGAGTGCGCCCCAGTACCCGGGCCACCAGCAACGCAACGACCGTCGCGCACAGGTAACTGCCGATGATCGACCATGGCTGCGCCAGTGCGCCGGATGACACCGCAAACAGCAGCACCGCCGACGCGCCCAATGGGCCCAGCAGGTGTAGAGCGACGTCCATGCCAAACACCTGGGCGCACAGCCACACGCTGAGCAGGGTGCCCAGGGCCATGCCGACGGCGGCACGGCTCCATTCTGCGGGACGGGTATTGATGGCAGCGGGTAACCAGCGAGCGAACATTGTACGAATCCATGAACAGCGGGCGGAAAAAAGGGCTTGCCTGGTTTCCCGGAAAAGCCCTCGCAAGTTCCAACAATTGGGGGAAGGAACCCGCGCAGTGTGCTGCCCTTCAATTAATGGGTCCAATGCATATTAATGCAGGTTGAATGCAATAAAAATGGAGTTAAGGCAGTCAGCCAAAGGGAATTTGCCGGGTTTTTTGTGCTGACACCGCGCTGATCCGCCCGAGCACACGGGTCTCGCGTTCCTCGTTGAACAGCTGACGCTGCAGGTTTTCCTGTACCGCCGGATCGTCGGCCAGCGGCCCGTTCAGCGCCACCACGGCATCGCGAAGTTCCATCAAACCATCCAGCCTCGGTGGGGGAATAAGCAAAGAATCATCCGACACGGCATTGCCCTCTTTATCCAGCAGGCGACCCTGATCTCGCCAGCCGACAGCGTCCTTGTAGTTATGCAGTGTGCGTCGGTGGTAAATAGTTAACGCACTGGCAAGCGAGTTTACCGGTGGGGTGGGGGCGCCGAAAGGCAGAGTTAATCGGCCTTTACGCAGAGATATGTAGGATGTTTCCGGGTGCTTGTGGCGGAAAAAGCCCACTCCTGAAGGAGCGGGCGTCACGTCCTACAAAGCAGGCAAACCTGCGCTCAAGGCGGTGTAGCCTTCTCCAGACGCAGCAGCACATAGGCGTCCTTATCGAAGGTTCCGCTGAGAGCCGGGGTGAGACCACGCAGGCGCGGGTCTTCCAGGCCGTCGAAGTCCCGAGCACTCATCACCAGCCATGCTGGCCCTTGCAGCGGTGCCAGGTCCCTGGACGTCTGGGTGAACAGGGGCACCTTGTCGCAGCCATAGCCCACCATGAACTTGATCGCTTTTGCATCCTTGCCCAAGCCGTGCAGCACCAGCGGGGCGGGCTCCTGCTGGATCCGCGCCTTGACCGCAAGGCTGAAGGCACGGGTGTCGTAGACCGCGCGTTCGAGGGGCTCGACCACCACGATGTAAGTCGACCAGATCGCCAGTACGGCTGCCAACGCCGGTCCCAGCGGGCGCCATCGCGGCTTCAACAACGAAAGTAATGCCAGCAGCTGCAGCCCCGCGAGGACGGTGAAAATCAGTTCAAGGCTTTCCACTTGCTGCGGATAACGCCGCCGCGCCGCCATCAGGCCGATTGCCAGAAGTATCGGCGACAGCGTCCAGATGCCCAGCATCAAAACGCGAAGCCCGGCGAACAGCCGCCCCTGGCTGACCTGGAACGGATAAGCGGCAATGATCGCCGCCATCGGCAGCATCGGCAGAATGTAGCGCGCCTTTTTTGCCTGTGGCACTGACAACCCGACCATCACCAGCAACCCGGCCGCCGCGCAGTACAACACCAGTTGCAACGCCGGGTCCGGGGCGCGGCGTCCTCCGACGAGCACCGCCAGCAGCACCAGCAAGGCCAGCGGATAGGCGAGGGCATAGTTGCCCAGAGAGCTGGTGAAGTAATACAGCACGCCGCTCGAGCCTTCGCTGCCGTCCATGCGTCCCATAAATTGCATGCGGATCACGTCCTGCATGAACACTTCGCCGCCACTGAGCTTGGCCAGCAGCAACAGCACGCCGATGCATGCTGCCAGCAACGCCAGAGCCAGCAGGCCGAAACTGAACAACTGGCGCCATTGGCGATTGAGCAGGTAATAGCTGCACAGCACGCCGACAGGAATCACCAGCCCGATGGGCCCGCGAATGGCAAAGCCGATGATCAGCAGCAGGAACAGCCAGTGCACGCGTCTGGCCGCGCCGAAATGATCATGGGCGTAACCCAGGTAGAACACCGCCAGTGCCACGGCGGCGAGCATCTGGTCGAGGGATACCGCGCGTGTCTCGGTAATGAAGGTGCTGCTGAGCAACAGCATCGCCACGCTCAGCAGGCCCCAGCGCGTGGAGTAGGGCGCCGTCAGGCGGTACACCAGGGTGACGATCACCGCCGAGGCAATGGAGGTGGGCAGCCAGGCCGTGAAGCTGGTGACCTGGCCGAACGGCAACGACAATGCCCAGGTCAGCAGGGTCGAGGTGGCCAGGTAGTCAGCGTAGGGCTGCCCGTAGGTGGTGGGGAAAAAACTCGGCCCATGGCGCAGCATCTCCTGGGCAAACACCACGAAACGTGAGTCAAAGCCGATGATTGCCTGATGCCAGTTACCGACGACAAACAGCAACAGCGCCAGCAGCCCAAGACCCAGGGACTGGTGGCGCAGCGTTGCGGTGAGCGGGGAAGGTTGCGCTTTGTTCACGTATCAGGCTTCCACAACCTGGGGCAGCCATTGCTGCTGGGGTATCGGCAGCGTGCAGGAGTCGCCACGGCCCATCGGGAAATACTGGAAGCCCTTGCGCGCCAGGCGTTCGCCGTCATACAGGTTGCGACCATCGAAGATCACCGGGGTTTTCAGGCGCTGGTGGATCAGATCGAAGTCCGGCGCCTTGAACTGCTGCCATTCGGTGCAGACAATCAGCGCATCGGCGCCCACCAGGGTGGACTCCGGGGTGCCCATTAGCATCAGGCGTTCTTCATCGGCGTAGAGGCGCTGGGTTTCCTGCATCGCTTCGGGGTCGAAAGCGCGCACATTGGCGCCGGCGGCCCACAGGGCTTCCATCAGCACGCGACTGGGAGCGTCGCGCATGTCATCGGTGTTGGGCTTGAAGGCCAGGCCCCACAGGGCGAAGGTCTTGCCGCGCAGATTGCCCTTGAAGAACGCGTTGATGCGCTCGAACAGTTTGCTCTTCTGGCGCTGGTTGATCGCTTCCACCGCCTCCAGCAGATCGCTGGAGCAGTTGGCCTGCCTGGCGCTGTGGATCAGGGCGCGCATGTCCTTGGGGAAGCACGAGCCGCCATAGCCGCAGCCCGGGTAGATGAAGTGGTAGCCAATGCGCGAGTCGGCACCGATCCCCAGGCGCACGGCTTCGATGTCGGCGCCCAGGTGTTCGGCCAGTTCGGCGATCTGATTGATGAAGCTGATCTTGGTGGCCAGCATGCAGTTGGCGGCGTACTTGGTCAGCTCCGCGCTGCGCAGGTCCATGAAGATGATGCGGTCATGGTTGCGGTTGAAAGGCGCATACAGGTCGCGCATCACGTCGCGCACTTCTTCGCGCTCGCAGCCGATGATGATGCGGTCAGGGCGGCGGCAGTCGGCAACGGCCGAGCCTTCCTTGAGAAATTCCGGGTTGGAGACGATATCGAACTCCAGATGACGGCCGGCCACACGCAAGGCTTTTTCGATGTGCGCGCGCAGGGTGTCGCCGGTGCCGACGGGCACGGTGGATTTTTCCACCAGAATCACCGGGGCCACTCGATGGCGGGCCACGGCATCACCCACCGACAGCACGTATTTGAGGTCGGCCGAGCCGTCTTCGTCCGACGGCGTGCCCACGGCGATAAACAGCACTTCGCCGTGTTCGACCGCCAGCTTTTCATCAAAGGTGAAGTGCAGGCGACCGCTCTCCAGGTTCTCCTTGACCATGGCCGCAAGACCCGGCTCGAAAATGCTCACATGGCCCTGCTGCAACAGCTTGACCTTGTTTTGATCCACGTCCATGCAGATGACATCGTGACCGACTTCGGCTAATACAGTGGCCTGCACCAGACCGACGTAACCACTACCAAATACACTGATTTTCATGAGGCATTCCTGGGACTTGCTGCGCTAGCACGGCGGGAGTTGATAACCAACACACCGAGGATGACAAACGCCACCCCCAGGGTTTTTGAAAGCGAAAAATATTCGTTGAACACCGGCAGGCTGGCGGCCAGCAGGTACACCAGCGCATAGCTGATGCTCAGTAATGAATAGGCACGGCCCAGCGGCAGGTGCTTGAGCGCACCCAGCCAGCAGAGCATCGACAGCGCGTAGGCGAGGATCGCGAGAATCACCACGCCCAGCGCACTCGGATCAATCGATGCACTCAGCCACTCATGGGGCAGCGGCAGGCGCGTCATGCTCCAGCGCATGCCCAGTTGTGCGGCGCTGACCAGGCCGACGCTGCCCATGGCCAGGGTGAAACCCCGTGCGCGGCTCATACCTGGCGCCCCAGCAGCACAACGCCGGCAATCACCAGCGCCACGCCCAGCCAGTGACGGCCGTCGACGGGCTCATGGAACACGAACCGCGCCATCAACGTGACCAGTACAAAGTTCAGGCTGAGCATCGGGTAGGCAATTCCGACTTCCAGACGCTGCAACACCAGCAGCCACACCAGCAGGCCAGCACCCAGGCACAGCAGCGCCGACCACAACCACGGCGAGCGCAGTTTCAGCGCCCAGCCCGCGGGCAGGTGGCGCCAGCTTTCCACGGCAAATTTCTGCGAAACCTGGCCCATGCAGGTGAGCAGGCAGGCGGCGAGCAACAGCAGCAGGGTGATCACGGTGCCACCTGCGCGAAGATCAGGATCACGATGTTGCCTTGCTCATACCGTTTGCCGTCCTGGGGCAGCAGGTTGACTTCAGCGATTTCGTCGTCCCCCTTGACCCTCATCACCACGCCGACCGGGCCCTGTTTGCGCGCATCACTCATCCATTGCTGAATCTGGTGGGTGTCCACCAGGTGATGGCCGGCATCCGGGTAGGCGAGGCCGTATTTCACTTCGCCGATGGAGTTGTAAAGCGTCACGTCGGGGCGTTGCAGGCGCCAGGCCAGGGCCGACGCGGCGCCCAGGTCGTTGCTCAGCAGCGCGGTGGCCGGTTGCAGCTCTTGCAGGTGATCAAGGATGAACTGATCCGGGGTCTTGTTGTAAACCACCGAATGGGGCAGCGCGGCCGGGGCAAGGGCTACCAGCAGGCCGCTGCCAATCAGCGGCGCCGCCCACAGCGTCAGCGGGCGCAAGGCCTGCAGCAGGTTGGCGATGACCCAGCCGAACAGGCAGACACACACCAGCACCAGGCTGAAGGTTTCCTGACCGGGTTCGTACACCGGTTTTTTCAGTTGTACCCAGACCAGCGCCAGCATCGCCACGACACCGAGAATCAGGTTCAGCCAACCATTGATGCGCAAGGCACGGAGGCGGCCTTGGGCCAGTTTGTCGGCCAGCGCATGGCTCATCAGCAAGGCCAGGGGCAGCAGGCACGGCATGATGTAGGACGGCAGCTTGCCTTTGGCCAGGCTGAAGAAGGCCAGGGGCATCAGCAGCCACAGCAACAGATAGGTGATTTTCGGCGAGCGCTTGTCCAGCCAGGCCTGCTTGAAGGTGGAGGGCAGCAGGCCCAGCCACGGCAGCGAAAAGGCGGCCAGCAGCGGCAGGTAATACCAGAACGGCTCGGCGTGCTGGGCATCTTCGCCGGCAAAGCGTTGGATATGCTCGTGCCAGAAGAAGAAGTGCCAGTAGTCGGGCTCCTGCAGGTGCACGGCCAGCGCCCATGGCAGGCTGACGACAATCGCGACCGCCACGGCCACCAGGCCATAGCGCAGCAATTCGCCCACGCGCTTTTGCATGACCATATAAGGCACGGCAATCAACACCGGCAGCAGCCACGCCAAAAAGCCCTTGGTCATGAAGCCCATGCCGCAGGCGAACCCGAGCAGGGCCCATGCCCACAGGCGGCCACGCCGGGTGCTGCTGTCGAGGCAAAACCACAGCGCAACGCCGGTGAGGTTGACCCAGAAGGTGAACTGCGGATCGAGGTTGGCATAACCGCCCAGCGCCGCCACGCTCACAAAACTCATGTACAGCACGGTGCTGATCAGGCTTTTCTGACGGTCATCCCACAAGCGGCGCGACACGGCGTACACCAGCAGGATGCTCAGGCCGGTGCTCAGGGCAGAGGCAAACCGTACGCCGAACAGGTTCTGCCCGAAGATCGCCTGGCCGAACGCGATCATCCAGTAACCGGCGGCAGGCTTTTCGAAATAGCGGATGCCCATGAAGTGCGGCGCGGCCCATTTGCCGGTCAGCAGCATTTCCTGGCTGATCTGCGCATAACGCGATTCATCCGGAATCCACAGGCCATGGGTGGCCAATGGCAGCAGGTAAAACGCGCCGAAAGCCAGCAACAGCAGGGGCAGCGCCCAGCGCCGAATCATGCCTGCTGCACTCCAAGCCAGCCTTCGCGGCCGCTCAAGGCGCCGCGCACCAGTTGCTGCCGGGGGAGGGTGTCGACGTCGGCGGGCAACAGCTCACCCAGTGGAGCGAACTCGATGCCGCGCTGCCCTGCCTGGGCGAGCAACTGGCGAAAATCATGGGCCATCAGAATCCCTTCTACTTCTGCGTGGATCGTGTAGACGTTGAGCTTGGCCGCTTCAAAGCGGTCAAGAATGAAGCCGTTGAAGTCTTTGGCAGCCACTACCGGCCCGACGACTTCGTCGAAGGTCGGCAGGTCTACCGGAATTTGTGGCGTACCCGCACTGCCATCGGCCAATATCGGCCGAAACAGGCTGGTACCCCGGCAATCGCTGTTGTAGCGAAAATTGAACCCTTGCTTGGCTTGCACCACGCGCTCATCGGCACGCCAACCGGCGGCCGCTGAGCAATCGACGCGCTCACCGAGGATGTCGCTCAGGGTGTCGACGCCACGGCGGATCTGCTCGGTCAGCTGTGCTTCGCTCCAGCGCCCGGTGTTGGCCTGCCAGCCGTGGTGGTCCCACGCGTGCAGCCCAACCTCATGCCCGGCTGCCTTGGCCTGGCGCATCAGGTGCCCCAGGTCGCGGCCGATCGGTTTGCCCGGCCAGGCGGTGCCGGCCAGCAAAATATCCCAGCCATACAGGCCGGCAGCGTTGGAACGCAGCATCTTCCACAGGAACTGCGGACGGATCAGGCGCCACAGGTGGCGCCCCATGTTGTCCGGCCCGACGCTGAAGAAGAACGTCGCTTTAACCCCGGCTTCGTCCAGGGATTCGAGCAGCCGCGGCACGCCTTCACGGGTGCCACGGTAGGTGTCGACGTCGATGCGCAAGCCTGCCTTCATTACTTTTTGTCCGCGATTTCGAGCATGGCTTCGCGCAGGAAGAAGTCCAGCGTGTTGCCGATGGTTTCGCTCATCTCCACGGTCGGCGCCCAGTTCAGCAGGCGCTTGGCGTTGTCGATGCTTGGCTTGCGGTGGGCCACGTCCTGGTAACCGGTGCCGTAGAACGCCTTGCTCTCGACGTCGCGGAAACCGGCGAACGGCGGGAAGTTGCCACGCAGTGGGTGGGCTTCGAACTGACGCAGCAGCTCTTCACCCAACTGACGGATGCTGGCTTCGTTTTCCGGGTTGCCGATGTTGATGATCTGGCCGTTGCAGTTATCGTTGTCGTTATCAATGATGCGCGCCAGGGCTTCGATGCCGTCGGCGATATCAGTGAAGCAACGTTTCTGCTCACCACCGTCGAACAGCCGGATCGGCGTGCCTTCCACCAGATTCAGGATCAACTGGGTGATTGCGCGGGAGCTGCCGATACGCGCCGAATCCAGGCGGTCCAGGCGCGGGCCCATCCAGTTGAACGGACGGAACAGTGTGAACTTCAGGCCCTTGTCGCCGTAGGCCCAGATCACGCGGTCGAGCAGTTGCTTGGACACCGAATAGATCCAGCGCTGCTTGTTGACCGGGCCGACCACCAGGTTGGAGGTGTCTTCGTCAAAGTACTGGTCCTGGCACATGCCATAGACTTCGGAGGTCGACGGGAAGATCACGCGCTTGTTGTATTTGACGCAGTAGCGCACCAGCTTGAGGTTTTCCTCGAAATCGAGCTCAAACACGCGCAGCGGGTTGCGGGTGTATTCAATGGGCGTGGCGATGGCCACCAGCGGCAGCACCACGTCGCATTTCTTGATGTGGTATTCGATCCACTCGGTGTGGATGCTGATATCGCCTTCCACGTAATGGAAATTGGGGTGGCTGCGCAGGCGCTCGATGGCGTCGGAGCCGATGTCCAGGCCATAAACTTCGTAGCGGTCATCACGCAGCAGGCGCTCGGACAGGTGGTTACCGATAAAGCCGTTGACCCCCAGGATCAGCACGCGGGTACGGCGTGGCTTGCGGCCGGATTCGGCACCGCGCAGCACGGAGCCGTCCACCAGGCCCAGTTCATCGGCCAGGGAAGGGCCGGCCAGGTACAGGCCGGTGGCGTTGCGCTGGCCGAACTTGATCACCAGGGAGTCTTCACCGCAGGCGATGCGCAGTGGGTTGACGCTGATCACGCGACCCGGCGTCAGGCCTTCATTGCCCTTGACCACCTCGGCCTGCCATACGATCAGTTTGTGCTCGCCCACGGCGCAGAAGGCGCCCGGGTAGGGTTGAGTCACCGCACGCACCAGATTGAACAGCTGTTCAGCCGGCTTTTTCCAGTCCAGCTTGCCATCGGCAGCGGTACGGCGACCAAAGCAGGTGGCCTGGCTTTCGTCCTGGGCGGTTTCGGTCAGCTTGCCCTGTGCCAGTTGCGGCAGGGCGTCGCGTAGCAGGCTGGTGGCCGCGTCACGCAATTTGGCGTGCAGGGTCAGGCCGGTATCGCTGCGGTCGATCGTGACTTTTTGCTGGGCGAGGATCGCGCCGGCATCGGCACGCTTGACCATGCGGTGCAGGGTCACGCCGGTTTCGGTTTCGCCATTGACCAATACCCAGTTGGCCGGGGCGCGGCCACGGTATTTGGGCAGCAGCGAACCGTGCAGGTTGAACGCGCCATTTTTGGCGGTGGCCAGCAGGGCTTCGCTCAACAGGTTGCGGTAGTAGAAAGAGAAGATGTAATCCGGGTTCAGCTTGGCGATACGTTCGACCCACAGCGGGTGGTTGGCGTCTTCCGGAGCGTGTACCGGGATGCCATTGCGTGCGCACAGTTGCGCGACGGAGCCGTAGAAATTGTTTTCCTTGGGATCATCGGCATGGGTGAACACGGCAGCAATGTCGTAACCCGTAGCGAGCAGGGCTTCGATGCCTGCACAGCCAATATCGTGGTACGCGAATACAACAGCTTTTGAACTCATGACTGAACCTGATCGGAAGAAGTGGAGGTATGGGAAGACACCAGGCCGTCGACGACGACCACGGGTGCAGGTGCTGCCGGTTGGTTGCGCAGCACTTTTTCGATAAAGAAACGGGGGCGGGCGCGCACATCGCTGTACATGCGTCCCAGGTATTCACCCAGCAAACCCATGCCGATGAACTGGCCGCCGGTGAACACGAACAGCACCGCGAACAGCACGAACATGCCGTCACCGGCCCACTGTGCACCGAAGGCCAGGCGCAGGATGACCAGCGCGAAGGCGAACAGCACGCCCAGCGCCGCCAGGCTGAAACCGACGATAGAGAGCAGGCGCAGTGGCGTGGTGGTCATGCAGGTGAGCAGGTCGAACATCAGGCTGACCAGGCGCATGGCGCTGTATTTGGATTCGCCGTGTTCACGCTCGGCGTGGTGCACCAGGATTTCCGTGGTGTGGCGGGCAAAGCCGTTGGCCAGGATTGGAATGAAGGTGCTGCGCTCGCGGCAGGCGAGCATGGCGTCGACGATGGTGCGGCGGTAGGCGCGCAACATGCAGCCGTAGTCAGTCATGGCCACGCCGGTGGAGCGCTGCACGGCGAGATTGATCAGGCGCGAAGGCCAGCGGCGAAAGGCCGAGTCCTGGCGATTGTTGCGCACCGTGGCGACCACGTCGTAGCCAAGGGCGGCTTGCTCGACCAGGCGCGGGATCTCTTCCGGCGGGTTTTGCAGGTCGGCGTCCAGGGTAATCACCACCTCGCCCCGGCATTGTTCGAAGCCGGCCATGATCGCGGCATGCTGGCCGTAGTTGCGGTTGAGGATCACCGCCACGATGTTGCTGCCTTGTTCGTTCGCCGCGTCTTCGAGCATCTGGGCCGAGTTGTCGCGGCTACCGTCATCCACCAGGATGATTTCGTATTCGTAGGCCAGTTGCTTGCAGGCGGCGGTAGTGCGACGCAGCAGTTCAGGCAGGCTCTCTTGCTCGTTGTAAACCGGGATAACGATCGACACGCAATGAATAGGGTAGGGTTTCAAAGATTCATGACCTCGGGGTTAGCGCAACTTGAAGCGTGAAAACAGCAGCAATCAGGGGGCGAACATGCAGGCCGCAGGTAACTGAGCGGTGCCAAAGCTGGAACATTATCAACAGGTTAGCCTGTATAGCGCGGTTTACTGTGAAGTACTGTGTTTAAGATTAAGCGCAAAAATGTTGAACAGATATGAAAGCCTGATGAAAAACTCGTTTATTTGACAGGTAGACAGCTAGGGTTCAGCTAAGCAGTCAGGGGCCTGCAGGCCAGATTTGGCAGGGAAAACGGGGACAGGTCGCCCTGCATTCAGGCCAACTTCATCTCCCGTGATCCGTCGCCGGATTTTATTCAACAATCTTCTCTGCATTGCGCCTCAAGTGCCGGTAAAGTAAGCCATCTCGTGCCAGGATAGTCGGATGAATAGCGTGCAGCTTTTGCGCGGCCAATTGCGGCCTGCGTTGATCGGTTTAATGATGACCGTAGCCTGTGTCGGTACGGTGAGGGCCGATGAAGGCGTGGCGCTCACGCCTGTCAATCAGGTGCCGGACGGCGTCGAAGTGCGCGGCAAGCAAGTGGCGGCGTTCACGTGGGATGATCGCCAGGGCAAGAACCTGCTGGTGCTCGCCGAACAAATCAGCGAGCGCGACGACGATGGCAGCCAATCGGCATTCGTCTACGCAGCGCAGTACCTGATCGATGGTGACCGCCCCAGGCGCATGTGGATGCTCTACGACGACGTACAACGCTGCGAATTCGATGCGGCGCTGCGTTTCGACATGGCGGCCACCAGGGTCACCGACCTGGCGGGAGACGGCAGCACCCAGGCCACCGTGGGCTATTCGCTGACCTGCGCCAGCGACGTAAGCCCCAATCAATTCAAGCTGATCATGCATGTGGGCAAGTCCCGGAAGTACCGGCTGCGCGGTGTCGACCGCTACGGTGCGGCGTGGTGGGACGAGGAGCTCGGCGCATTGCGCGGCATGCCTCTGCCAACCGATTGCAGCGTGGCCGCGCAACAGGCACTGGTCAGCCAGTACAAGGAGCAGGGCACCGAACTGCCATTGCCGGGGTGCTATGGCGATGAGAAAGACTTTGCCAAGGCCCCTGAGCGCTACCTGACTTTCATGCGCCAGCACTGGTTCGCACTGATGAAGCAGCAGGACACCGAGTGGGGCCAGGCGCAGACCCAGCCCCAGCCGCAGGAACCCACCGTAGACGAAGACTCGGCGCCGTGATGTGGTGCGAGGGCTGATCCTGCGCTAGACTCAGGCCTCGCCAATTCACTAAATACCTCGACTAATCAATGGATTGCTCGTGGTATTTAATCCAAAGGCTGATCTACCTTGACTGAGTCTATCCACAACCCGCTGACCCTCTACCTCACCCGCCTGGCCCCCTCCAGCCAACTGACCATGCGCTACGTGCTGCAAGACGCGGCCGACCGCCTGGGTTTCGAAGACACCAACCTCGAAGACATCGACTGGCACCATCTGCAACCCGAACAGGTGATCGCCCTGGTTGCCGCCCTGCGCGAAGACGGCTACGCGCCCAATACCTCATCGCTGTATGTGAATGCCGTACGCGGGGTGATGAACGAGGCATGGCGCATGAGCCTGATCAGCCAGGAGCATCTGCTGAAAATGCGCACGGTCAAGGCTACCCCAGGCAGCCGTTTGAGCCAGGGTCGCAACCTGCGGCGTACGCTGATCCGCGAAATGATGGACGTGTGCGCCGCCGATCCTCGCCCCCAGGGCCTGCGCGATGCGGCGGTGATCGGCATTCTGTACGGTTCGGGAATGCGCAAGTCAGAGTCGGTGAACCTGGATCTGGCGCAGATCAATTTTCAGGAGCGCAGCCTGCGGGTGATCGGCAAGGGCAACAAGGAACTGGTCAAGTACGCGCCGGATTGGGCCTTCGCCAAGCTAACGGCCTGGCTGGACTTTCGCCGCGAACAGCTCAAGGAGGGCGAGCAGGACGACAGTTTCCTGTTCAACCGTATACGCCGGGGCAGCCATATCACCCGCGAGCGCATCACCAAGCATGCGATCTATTACATCGCTCGCCAGCGCGGGGAGCAGGTGGGCGTCAAGATCATGCCCCACGACTTTCGCCGCTCGTTCATCACGCGGGTGATCGAGGAGCATGACCTGTCGATTGCACAGAAGCTGGCACACCACACCAATATCCAGACCACCGCCAGTTATGACGTGCGTGGGGATAACGAGCGGCGGCGCGCGGTGGACAGGTTCGACCTGTAGCTGCCTTCAGCTTGATGAAGATCAAAATGCAGGAGGGGCTTGCCCCCTCCCACATGGGTTTTGCGTGGGGCTTAGAGGATGGGTTTACCACCGGTCACCGCGTAGCGCGAGCCGGAGATGTAACTGGCCTCGTCCGAGGCAAGCAATACGTAGATCGGCGCCACTTCCACCGGTTGGCCTGGTCGGCCCAGTGGGGTTTCGCTGCCGAAACTCTGCACATCCTCATCGGTCATGGTGGCCACGATCAGCGGCGTCCAGATCGGACCGGGGGCGACACTGTTGACGCGAATCCCCTTGCTGCCCAGCAACTGAGCCAGGCCACCGGTGAAGTTGGCGATGGCGCCCTTGGTGGCAGCGTAGGCCAGCAGGGTCGGCTTGGGCATGTCGGAGTTGACCGAACTGGTGTTGATGATCGAACTGCCGGCTTTCATATGGGGCAGGGCGGCCTTGCAGATGCGAAACATCGCAGTGATGTTGATATCGAAGGTCTTGACCCATTCCTCATCCTCGATCTCTTCGAGGGTTTCGTGGTTCATCTGGAAGGCGGCATTGTTGACCAGTACATCAATGCGGCCGAACTGCTCGACGGTCTTGTCCACCAGCGCCTGGCAGGTGACCTTCTGCGCAATGTCGCCGGGCAGCAACAGGCACTGACGGCCGGCTTCTTCAACCCAGCGCGCGGTTTCCCGGGCGTCTTCGTGCTCGTCGAGGTAGGCGATGGCCACATCGGCGCCTTCACGGGCGAACGCGATGGCGACGGCGCGACCGATGCCGCTGTCGGCGCCGGTAATCAGCGCGATCTTGTTGGCCAGCCGACCGGAGCCTTTGTAGCTCTGTTCGCCGCAGTCGGGATAAGGATCCATCTTCTTTTGAGTGCCTGGCACGGCTTGGGCTTGTGGGGCGAAGGGAGGGCGTGGGTAATCAGTCATAACAATCTCCATAGAGTTCCAAGGGTGCTATGGGATTAGTAGTTCGGGCCCTGGCGATAGTTGTGATGGATGCGGCTCAGGCCCGACGAATGGTTGGCATTCAAACGGCGCGGCGTTGAAATTTATCTAAAAAACCCGCCGAACCTGCCGATAACGCTACTAGCGGTAGGACCGCCCATCGGCGGTTCAGGCAGGGGATAAGGCATGACGATCAGACTACGCTTGATGTTGTTGATTGCGACTGGACTGCTTGCGGCGTTGGTCATGAGCTTGACCGGTTACCTGGGCAACACCCGGATGGGCGATGCCGTGGCCGATAACGCGGTGAGCATGACCGTGCTGCGCAACCACATGGAAGCCGACATGATGCACGATGCCCTGCGCGCCGATGTGCTGTCGGCAATGCTGGTGGGCTTGGGCAAGAGCACCAGCACCAAGGCCGAGGTCACCCAGTCGCTGAAAGAACATGCCGACCACTTTCGCCAGGTGCTGGGCGATAACCTCAAGCTGCCGCTGGACGACACGCTCAAGACCAGCCTGGAAAAACTCCAGCCCACCCTGGACACCTATATCAGCGCGGGCGAGCGCATCGTCGCCCTGGCGCTGGATAATCCCGAGGCCGCTCGCGGCGAGCTGGACACGTTCAACAGCGCGTTCAGTCATCTGGAAGACCAGATGGCGGCCCTGAGCGAGGTGATCGAAAGCAAAACCGAACAGAGCGGCGCAAGCACCCGGCAAACCCTCAGCAATGCCAACCTGACCCTGGGCGCAGTGTTGATCGTCAGCCTGTTGCTGCTGCTGGCGCAGGGCCGCTGGGTGATCCTCAGCATCATGGGGCCGCTGCAGACCGCGAGCAGGATTGCCGCGAGCATCGCCAGGGGCAACTTGAGCGAGCCGATCACCGAGCCGCGGCGCAAGGACGAAGCGGGCATGCTGATCAGCAGCCTGGCGACCATGCAGCGCGACTTGCGCGGCATGATCGAGGTAGTGCGCAGCAACGCCCATGAGGTCAACCACATGAGCGAACAACTGAGTCACGGCTGCCATGAAGTTGCCAACAGCAGCCAGCAGCAAAGCGGCGCGGCCAGCACCATGGCGGCTGCCGCCAGCGAAATGACTGCCAGCATCGAGGAAATTACCCGGCATGCCGGGCGTGCCCTGGACATGGCCAATCAGGCCGAAGCCCTGGCCAAGGATGGTGGTCGGGTGATCCATCAGGTGGTCAACGACATGGGCGGTATCGCCCGCTCGGCGCAGCAATCGGCTCAGGTTATCCGGACTCTGGACAAAGAATCCGAGGCGATCTACAGCATCATCCAGGTGATCAAGGGCATCGCCGACCAGACCAACCTGCTGGCGCTGAACGCCGCGATCGAAGCGGCCCGCGCCGGTGAGCAGGGGCGCGGCTTTGCGGTGGTGGCCGATGAAGTGCGCAGCCTCGCAGGCCGCACCAGCGCGTCGACCCAGGAAATTGCCAGCATGGTAGAGCGCATTCAACAGAGTACGCGCGAGGCGGTGACCAGCATGGAGGAGGGCGTCGCCCAGGTGGACAAAGGCATGGCCGTGACCGCCGAGGTCGAGCGCGCCATTCGCGAAATCCTGCAGGCCACCCTCAGCACCACCGAGCTGGTCAACGATATTTCGCGCACCATCGGCGAGCAGAGCCTGGCCAGCAATGAAATTTCCCATCAAGTCGAGATGATCGCTGGGATGTCGCAGAACAACAGCCGGGTGATCGGCGAGACGGCATCGACCACCGACCATTTGTCCGGCTTGGCCGGCAAGTTGTCGCAATCGGTGGATCGGTTCAGTTTGTAAGGTTCGTAGCGCAACCCGCCGGCCCACGATGGGCCGGCTTTTTTTTGCGCGAACGCCATGCACTACCGAAAAAAAGATTGAATATTCACACCATATGTTATTTAAATAACAAAACAAAAGCGGCACGACCTGCCTGGCCGTGCCGCAACAAGGTGGAATAGCAATGAGCAAGATCGCAGTCATCGGCAGCAACATGGTGGATTTGATTACCTACATCGACCGCATGCCGGTTCAGGGCGAAACCCTGGAAGCGCCGGACTTCGCCCTCGGTTGTGGTGGCAAGGGCGCCAACCAGGCGGTGGCGGCTGCCAAGCTCGGTTCCCGGGTGCTGATGTTGAGCAAGGTGGGTGACGACATGTTTGCCGACAACACCCTGGCCAATTTTCAGCGCTTTGGTATCGATACCCGCTATGTGCAGCGAGTGCCTGGCGTCTCCAGTGGCGTGGCACCCATCTTCGTGCGCTCGGACTCCCATAACAGCATTCTCATCGTCAAGGGCGCCAATGCGCATCTGGCGCCGGCGGACATTGATGCTGCAGCGGCCGAGTTACGTGAGTGCGCGCTGATCGTGCTGCAACTGGAGATCCGACTGGAGACGGTCTACTACGCCATCGAGTTCGCGCGCCGGCATGGCATCGCGGTGCTGCTCAATCCGGCGCCGGCCCTGGCGGGGTTGAGCCCTGAGCATCTGGCGCAACTGGATTTTCTGATCCCCAACGAATCGGAGTTGGCGCTGATCACCGGGCAGGTGGTGGACTCGCCGGCCACCGCTCAAACCGCTGCACGCACATTGGTTGCCAGTGGCATTCGCCACGTCATCGTCACCCTGGGCGAACAGGGGGCACTGTACGTGGGCGAGGAGGGCGAGTTCCGCGTGCCGGGCCGCCAGGTTGCGGCCCGTGACACCACGGGCGCCGGGGATGCCTTTATCGGTTGCTTCATTCACCACTGGAACCGCGACGGCAATATTCAGCAGGCCATGGAACAGGCTGTGGCGTACTCGGCATGCTCGGTCATGGCGCTGGGCACGCAGTCTTCCTATCCCGACAGCGAAGCGTTCGCGCGCTTCCAGCAACAGCCGTAACACCCTCATCCCAGCCCGGAGAACAATAATGAACAAACCTGCGCTGCAACAGACACCCGACGGTTTCTACCTGAATCGCACACCCTGGTTCGCCTTTATTCTGCTGTGCAGCATCTTTGCACTGTGGGCCGCTGCGGCGAGCATGAACGACGTGCTGATCGCGCATTTCAAGAAAGCGTTTTTGCTCAGTGATTTTCAGACCGCGTTCGTCCAGTCGGCGTTTTACCTGGGCTATTTTTTCGTGGCCATTCCGGCTGCGATGGTGGTGCGACGCTTCAGCTACAAGAGCACGATTCTGATCGGGCTGTTGTTGTACATGCTCGGCTGCCTGCTGTTTTTTCCGGCGGCGTCCACCGCCAAGTACGGCATGTTCCTGCTGGCGCTGTTCGTGATCGCTGCGGGCCTGTCGTTTCTGGAAACCGCCTGCAACACCTACTCAACGCTGATGGGCCCACGGGAAACCGGCACGCGGCGCCTGAACATCTCGCAGACCTTTCACCCGTTCGGCGCGATGGCCGGTGTGTATGTGGGCAGCTTTGTGATGTTCAAGTCCACGGACGCCACCACCGAACAGCTGACGCAGATGAGTGCCACCGAGGCGGCGGTGCAGCAGTTGCAGATGATCCAGTCCACCTTGCTGCCCTACAAGTGGATGATTGCCGTACTGGTGCTGATGTTTATTCTGGTCGCCATCACCCGTTTCCCCGCCTGCAAGGGCAATAAAACCGCCGACAGCAAGCCGGGCAGCGTGCGTCAAAGCCTTGGTCGCCTGTGGCGTAACCCGCGTTTTACCTTTGGCGTACTGGCGCAGTTTCTGTATGTGGGGGCTCAGGTCGGCGTGTGGAGCTTCACCATTCGCCTGGCCATGCAAATGGGCGGCATGAATGAGCGCAGCGCTTCATGGTTTCTGATGACCACCTTTGCCGCCTACTTTGTCGGCAAGATGATCGCCAACCTGTTGATGCGCCGTCTGCACCCGGCCAAGGTTCTGGCGATCTACGGTGTGCTGTGCATCGTGCTGCTGGCCTACACCATTCTGGTGCCGAATATCTCGGCGGTGTATGCGGCCGTCGGCGTGAGCATTTTCCTCGGTCCCTGCTGGCCGACCATTTATGGCCTGACCATTGATGGCCTGGGTGACGACACCGGCGTCGGCGGTTCATTGCTGGTAATGAGCATCGTTGGCGGCGGGGTGATTCCGATCTTCCAGGGCCTGCTGTCAGACGCCAGCGGCGGCAATATGCAACTGGCCTACAGCGTGCCGTTGCTGTGCTTTATCGTGATTGTCATCTATGCGCTCAAGTGCATGCGCCAGCCAGGCCGCGAGCCGTTGACGGCAGCCGGGGCGGTGGCCTCATGACTACCCGTATCCCGCTGTACCCGGCGCTGTTCGGCGAGCAGGAGAAAATTCTTTTGCAGTCGCAGGCTTTCAAGGTCAGCGCCTGGACCTACCCGTCCGGCGTGCAGGCCTTGAGTCTGGAGAATAGCCGTGGTCGCCTGGTGCTGTTGCCTTATCAGGGGCAGATGATCTGGTCTGCGGTGTTCGACGGTTGCGACCTGACCATGCGCAACCTGTTCGAGCAACCCCGGCCCAGCCCGACGATCATTGATACCTACGGCTGCTTCATGTTTCACAGTGGCCTGCTGCGCAACGGCTGCCCGGCGCCGGAAGACACCCATGCGCTGCATGGCGAGATGCCCTGCGCGCCGATGGACAACGCCTGGCTGGAATTGAGCGAAGACTGCGTGAGCCTGAAGGGGACGTATGAATACGCCAAAGGCTTCGGCGATCGTTATCGCGCGTGCCCCAGCGTGACACTGCGCGCCGATTCGGCGCTGTTCGATATCGGCATGCAGGTGACCAACCTGGCCGGCAAGCCCATGGACCTGATGTACATGGCTCACATGAATTACGCCTATGTGGAGGGCGCGCGATTCGTCGAACCGCTGGGCATGCAGCGCCAACGCCTGCGTACCAGCGTGCCGGATCACGTCAAACCGACACCGGCCTGGAGCGCCTACCTGGCGCAACTGGCCGCGCACCCGACGCAATTGACCCGTCTCGATCAGCCGTCGCTGTACGACCCGGAAATCGTGTTTTTCTTCGACGGTGTGAGCACGGACGCCGCAGGCCACGCGCATTTTCTGCTGGATCATCCCGACGGCGCGGCGTTTTACACCCGATACCGTCCCGAGCAGTTCGAGCATGCCGTGCGCTGGATTCTCTACACGCCGGATCAGCAAGTGGCGGCGTTCGTGCTGCCGTCCACTTGCGAACCCGAGGGCTATAACGCGGAAAAAGCCAAAGGCAACGTGCGGATGCTGGCCGCCGGTGCCAGCGCCTCTTTCAGCCTGACTACCGGCTACCTGAGTGCGCTGGAACGGCAAAAAGTGCTGGGTTAAACCAGCAATTGCGCACCGCTGGCCTGAATGGATTCCTTATAGCCGCGGGGGATTTTCTTGTCGCTGATCACGTACTGAAAGTCTTCCAGGGTGGCGAAGTGAGCGGTGCGCACTGTGTCGAACTTGCTGAAGTCGGCAAGCAGCACCCTTTGCTGGGCCTGGCGCATGACCTTTTGCTTGACCTCGACTTCATTGAAGTTGAAGCACGTCACGCCGAATGCCTGGCTGACGCCGGCGGCGGTCACGAAGGCCCACGTCAGGCGCACGCTATCGAGAATGCTGCTTTCGGCGCTGCTTTCGAAGACCTGGTTCTTGCGGTGAAAAGTGCCGCCGCACAGCACGATATGACAATTGGGCTTGCTCTGCAGTTTGAGCAACACGTTCAGCGAACTGCACACCGCCGTGAATTCCAGTTGATCGGGAATGAAATCAATCACAAACGGCGAGGTGGTGCCGCAGTCGAAAAACACGGTGTCGCCAGCCTGAATCAGGTGGGCGGCGAGCTTGCCGATGCGGCGTTTTTCCTCGACGTGGCGCGTGTCCTGATCGGCCACGCGGTAATCGCCGACCTCATTGCCGACCCGGGTGATATGGCCGCCCAGCAGGCGCAGGTGCTCGGTGAAATGAGCGAGATCGCGACGCAGGGTCATCTCGGAAACGTCCAGCAGGGCCGCCATTTCCCTCAGGTGAATGGCGTTCTGGTCCTGCAGGGCTTGTTGGATAAGCTTGAGTCGCTCGGCTTTTCTGCTGTCCATGCGTATTCCAAGGCTTGATTGTTGATGTTAAATAAGTAACATTAATTGTTGTTATTCTAACGGATTATGTGAGCACTGTGACAGCGCTTCACACTTATTGGAAACATACAGGCAAGGGGCCATTAAATGAACAGTCTTCCACCCGCCGCACTGGCCAAATACATCGATCACACCTTGCTGGCTCCCGACGCCTGCGTTGATCAAATCAAGACCCTGTGCGACGAAGCCCGGGAACATGGCTTTTATTCGGTATGCGTGAATTCCGGGCAGGTGCCTTACGTGGCTTCGTGCCTGACCGATAAGAGCGTGGTGATCTGCGCGGTAGTGGGCTTCCCCCTGGGCGCCGGCCTGAGTGATACCAAGGCCTTCGAAGCCGAACGAGCCATTGCTGCCGGGGCAGGGGAGATCGACATGGTGCTCAATATCGGCTGGCTCAAGGACGGCTTGCTGGAGGCTGTGCGCGATGACATTGCACAGGTGCACAAGGCCTGTGGCGTCGTGCCGCTGAAGGTGATTCTGGAAACCTGCCTGCTTGATGACGCACAAAAGGTCCAGGCATGCGAAATCTGCCGCGATTTGGGCGTGGCCTTCGTCAAGACATCGACCGGCTTCAGCCGCAGCGGCGCTACCGTTGAAGACGTGGCCCTGATGCGCAAGACCGTGGGCGCCAGCGTTGGCGTTAAAGCATCCGGTGGTGTGCGCGATTATCCGACGGCCGTAAAGATGATTGAGGCTGGTGCCACTCGCCTGGGCAGTAGCTCGGGGATTGCGATTGTGGGTGGAGCGGTGACGGCAACGAGCGGTTACTGATGAGTGGTTGGTTCTAAATGTGACTTAACTCGACTAAATAGTCATTTAGTCGAGTTGGGTTCAAAGCCCGAGCATTCAGGGCAGGGTAAGCGTGCACGGGTGTGCCGACTGTATACCGCTGTTCACTGCCTGTTACGCAATCAAGTGCGTCATCAGTTTCCGCCGACAGGCAACGCTGGACAAGCGATTGAGCTTGATCGGTCGCCAAGCAGGCGTCCAGTCGGGGCGATGTCTCAAACCTGCAGGAGCTGGATCGAGTCTTCAACACTTCATCAGGACGCTGGATCTCAATGCATCGGCATTACGTCAATGCAGTTTCACGTGACTCGACGTCGCCACCTGAGCTGAGCGTAACGCTTGATCAAGAACGATATGGCCACCAGTGGCTGCTGGGAAGGATCGGTCGACCAAGGTGAGTAACGATCGCAGCATTTATTTCTGGCGTCGGATAAAAGCTGCTTGTTGGCGGGTAACCAGATATTCGTGGATGCAGGGTTTGCCAAGGCTTGAGGCGCAGAGGGCTTTGCCTGCTGTAATCCGGCGGAGACAGGCCCTGATTGCGTAACATCATATTACGCATAATGTATATTATGTTAAATCATGTTTCACGCTTTCCGTTTGCTGTTCAGATGAACCGCCAAGGGTACCCGGAAGTGAAGATCGAAATTTCGGAGAAGTAAAAATCTAAATTGCGGAATTGTTCCTGCATTTGGATATTTCCTTCCATCTTAGTGCTACTCGAACGTCCTGAGATTCAGATGGGCGAGCTACCGGCCTGCTCAATCTGAGTCAACCCGACCTTCAGCTTTGATTCGACGAATTGGCTTTATATTTTAGACGATATCGTACACCGACATGTGCGGAGGTTTCCGGCTTCATCGTAATACCACCGTTGGATCTCCTTCCAGAGGTGTTGCGATGTGCTTTGACATGATCAAACCCGCATTTCATCGTGATTTCTCACACTCCACGCGCAGTCCCCCTCAAGACTTTGAGTGCATGAAGGAGTGCTCGCTCTACCTACTGCTGCTAGATGACCGCCACGTCAGTCGCTCGAAGCTGGTCAGCTGAGGACCAATGACTGCCCTCCTCCTTAGGCCCGATTTCCGCCTTTGAGGATTGGCGGAAATTCGAGAGCTGGCGCTCCTCCCTTCGCCTGGAAGACTTGGAATGCAGCTTTTGCGAGCTGCCCATGCTGTCCCAGGAGCAACACGTGGAAATCAGTGTTCTTATTCGTCAGGGCCTGTCTATTAGGGCCATTGCCCGCCAGATGCGCTGCTCGCGAAATACCATTCGACGCCACCTCAAATTACAGTCCCAGCGCCAACCCATCGTCTACGGCCCGCGCGCGCAGCGCGTGGGTAAGCTTGCGCCTTTCGAGGCCTTCGCAGCTCGGCCGCATTGGATTCCTGCGATCGTGCTGCTCAGGGAGATCCGCGAGCAAGGTTACGAAGGCGGATATTCGATCCTCACCAGCTTCCTGCTGACGTTGAAAACCAAGGCTACTGAAACCGTCGTTCGGTTCGAAACCGAGCCTGGTGAACAGATGCAAGTTGACTTCACCGTCATCCGACATGGCCGTGATCCGTTGCTGGCATTCGTTGCAACGCTGGGTTGGAGCCGGGCAAGTTATGTCGTTTTATCCCGTCGCGAAGACTCCGTCGCATGGTGTTCCGGGATTGAAAAGGCCCTGCGCTTCTTCGGCGGAACGCCGAGAAAGCTGCTCTTCGATAACGCTAAAGGAGCGTGATGTCTACGGCCCCGGAGAGCACCGATGGAATCCGGCGTTTGAGCTTGGCCGAGCGCTATGGCTTTACGCCGAAGGTTTGTCGACCTTATCGGGCGCAGACCAAGGGCAAGGTCGAGCGCTTCAACCACTATTTGAAAAACAGCTTTGTAGTGCCGCTGGCCGCATCACTCAATCAAGTCAATCTGGTGCTGGACGTTGAGGGGGCGAACAGCAGAATTGGCCCTTGGTTGATGGAGATCGCCAACGCCCGGATACATATGCAGT
This sequence comes from Pseudomonas trivialis, assembly GCF_001439805.1. GTDB lineage: Bacteria > Pseudomonadota > Gammaproteobacteria > Pseudomonadales > Pseudomonadaceae > Aquipseudomonas > Aquipseudomonas trivialis. Next base: position 101,720 of record NZ_JYLK01000019.1, read on the forward strand.
GTTTTAAACCCATGACTAACCCACTATATGGATTTTTCAGATGAACGGTTGAGCAGTTTGGCACAAGAAAAAAGCAATCTCATTTCGCCATCTTTAGGGTCGCCCTCCTCCAGATTGTGTGCGAGGATTCTGCCACGGCGATGGCCGATCAGGGCGTACCAGACCGCAGACGCTTACCACTAACGTTATGCCTGAACCAATGCACTAACGAACAGCTCGTAAAGTGCTTGTGGTGGTATTGGGGGGAATACGCAACTAGCACGGTTGAGGTTACAAGCGCCAGCTGAGTGCAGCGTGAGTGCCCCACCAGTTAAAAGAAAACTGATGCTCCGGCGACTCCTGAAGTGGCTGGCATTTGTTTCTTCATCTGTTCCGGCACATGGTTGAAGGTCTAGCCAGTAGCGTGCAGGATCGGGTTGGATGGTACAGCGGTTCTTACACCCATCAACTTGATCTAGAAATTGCCTCTTTGCTAATCAGTGTCTGCGCTCGCACATATTGTCCTGGCGTAACACCCGTTATCCGACGGAACATGGCAATGAAAGCACTAATATTTTCGTAGCCAAGCTCAATCGCCGTTGTCGTCACTGACATCCCCTCGACCAATAGTTGAATAGCGCGCAACGTGCGTGCACGTTGGCGCCATTCAGAAAAACTAAAACCGGTTTCAGCGACCAGACGCCGGGCAAATGTTCTAGGTGCCATACCTGACCAAGCAGCCCAATCCTCAAGTGATCTATTGTCATCAAGTTGAGCAAGTATCGCATCGGTGATACGCCTCAAGCGCGGGTCATTGGGGTGCGTCAGACCGATGGGTTCAGCGGGTGAGGTAGCAATTTCATCCAAGATGACTGCTGCAACCCGCGACTCCATTTCGTTGCGGGGTGGTTGTCCCCACGACGCAGCGCGGCTTACCGCTTCGCGCAGCAAACTGCTGACCCTAAATGTGCATGGCATTTGATGCAGGATCCCGCACTCTTGCTCCGCGATATAGACCATCGCTCCTGCAAAAGCGCCATGTGACATCATCGCGTGTGCGACACGGGGAGGTATCCAAATGGCATGGGTAGCCGGCACTACCCATGAGCCGCCGTCAGTGCTGACGGAAAGCAGCCCGGCAAGGCTTGCGATGAGTTGGCCTGTCGTATGAGTGTGGGGCGCCGTTTCGCGGATCGCCCGGTCGCGTTGCTCTATCGCCAGCAGTGGCATAAGCGCGCGGTTCATGGCTGGTTTACGTTATCCAATGTCATATCCGAGGTAGCCATATCCTGAATGCCTAATGGAGAATAAGACCGGTCAGAGGAATACTCAATGTCTAAAAATCGCAAATGTTGCTTCTCTTGGATTGGCCTGATTATGCGTACCTCTCACAGATTTATTTTCTGTGTTTTGGCCGTAACAGCTGGATGCGCAAGCTCACCTCCCTATTTGGCCCGTGAACCTTTAAAGGATCATTTGATGAATTCTAACCACATGGTGCATGCCGTCGATCATATTGGCTTCGCAGTCAGTTCATTGGAAGAAGCCATTCGCTTCTGGACAACTGGACTTGGGTTCACTCTTGAGCGTCAGTCGGAAATGGGCGGATCATTCATTTTGCAAGTAACCGGCACCGCCGATCCGAGCGTGCGAACGGCGATAGTCAAAGGCCCGGATGGCAGGCGAGTAGAGTTGCTGGAATATTCGCAGGGTGACCGCCACGGTATCACTCCACCTACGGCATCAGCGATTGGTTCAGCGCATTTGGCATTGAGAGTGCAAGACATATACGCCGTACTCGAACGCATTGAGCAAGCAGGCTGGAAAGCAAGAGGCACGCCTCAAGCGATTCCCGCAGGCCCACGCAAGGGAACTCTAGTTGTATATGTGACCGGGCCAGATCATATCACTCTGGAACTAATGCAGGCTAATGAGTAGCTTCCTGCCGAAGGCTGTTAAGCTTATTTCCCTAAAGCAATTACTTAAAGCGCTCTCTGTCGCGCATGACGTCTCATGGCAAACATAAAGATCATCACCTTCAAGTATACAGCTGGCGTAATCATACACTTCGCCGGCCACATAAAATTTGGATTTCCTTTCTGGCACTCCACTACGCAGATCGAAAAGCTAAAGCCCTGTTAGTGCGCTAGAGCGCAGATCACTAACGCGTAAAGGCGCAAATTTTAAATTACCGCCATATAGGATCTATCAATGACTGCTTTTGGCGGCGGACATTCCTGAATTAGCAGCTTCTAGCCTTTCGTCCCTATTGCGAACATCCGCGGTCCCAGGCGTTTGCTCTCCATCTTATGCTGCAAACCTGAGCGAGTTCAAAGATCCCGCAGCATCAATCGCTGCTCCTTACCCCACGCCCGAAAAAACTCCTGCACCTGCCATCCACGCTTGGCGTAGTAGTCGCTGCGATCATCGGTGTGCAAGTACAACCGCGTGGTGCCGTTGGCCTTTGCGGCGTCGCAGATGCCTTCTATCAATTGTTCCGCCAACCCTCGCTTCCTTGCCTGCGGGGCGATAACGACGCAGGCTAGCCAGGGCCCCAGCTCCGGGCGTTCGGGCAAGTCGCTGGCGGCAAGTGCAGCGCCGCCAAGTAGCTGGTCATTCTCTAGGACGATCAGACATTGCCAATCACCGTTGCCCTGGCCTTCCGCGAATTCGCGTTGCCAATTGGCCAATGGCTGCTCAACAAACTCGTATGCGAACTGCTGATGCAGCCACTGCGCCAGGGTGTCGCTGTGTTGCATATGGTCACGCAGCCAAACCAGGCGGGGCATGTGAGAGTCTTCCTTGTTTTTGGATCAGTACGCGTATGTGGCCGCAAGGAGGGAATAGGGTCAAGCGCAACGGTGAAAAGGTGACTGAAACGGTGACAGATTTATTTTTTCTTCCGGAATGACCGCTTCTGGCCGATTATGTTGAAAAAGTAGGTTTTCCCAAAGCACTCGAATATTATGGATGAAAACACCTCTGTCGCCCGCCGCTACGTGAAATTCGAGTACTGAACCTTCTACCAAAAATTCAGATTTCAATCTCAGGCGTACTTTTCTGGCGTGGAATTCGAAACCGACTTTTTCAAAAGAATCGGTCGACTTCTGCCAGTCAGGGCCACCCAGTGTGCTGGTCAAATTCGATGCGAACGACTGGTCAAGTCGAATGCAAATGAGTAGACAAGTGGAATTATCCTGATTAGCGTCCAAACTGAAGATCTTCAGGCGAAATTAAGAAAAACCCCTCTTCAACCCCGCATTTCTCGATGGCACGCTCAAGTGAGACATAGTCCCAAGCAGGATTAGGCCCACTAGCAAAATTTACTAGCGCGTACGTATCCTCGCTCGATCGGCCCGTTCCTTTAGGGTAATGCTCCACCCATCGGCTACGAGCCAAAATTTCCGAGAAGCTCAGCTCACTACTTACAAGACCTGCGTCTTTAAAGTCTTTAACTGCCTTAGCGAAAATCTCCTCGACAACGCTCGTAATGGGCGTGCTTGTGTAGTTTTTGAGTTGAGAGCATAGGAAGGTATAGCTTCCATCCGGATTCACTCGCCCTCTTAAGAAACACGTCCCTGTCTCTCCATATCCGGGAAATTGAAAACGTCGAATGTCTTTTTGAAATGCAGTCATAAAAAAGGTTCGAATTGAGTGCCGATTCCAAAGCAATGCTACAACAGGGAAAAAAGATCGTCAGCTGTCAGCTTCTAAAATCCATCAGCTTGCTGCGGCCTATTTTCGATTGAACACACGTCCTCTCTTTTGAAAATCTGACACCTTCGTCATTGAGGAGGTCGTCATGATTCTTCAGACATTTGAGTATGACACCGAGTTCTCCCCGCTCGAGTACATCGTTCGAACCAAAAAACTCTTGATGTTCAAGTCCGAAGAGCCTACCGCTGAACCCGATACTCAGGGTTTCATGCAAGGTCCAGAACGTAAGCAACGCCTCGCTCAGTTAGGCCGCGAAGGCTGGGACCTGTTCATCGTCCAACCCGTGGTGAGAGGCGGAATCAAGGTCGGCAATCACAATGCGCAAGGTTGGGCATATGGCATCGCGCTGCCTACTGGTTACCTACTGTTCTTCAAGCGACAGATCCATAGCGTATAGCCGAAAGATGGCAGTCTGAAGAAATCAATCAGGGCCTGAAAATGGTTTTCTTGCGGCGCGCGCCCTGATGAAAACGGCAAGCTGATGGCATCAGGAATCACGAGAGCCCAGCCGTGACTCAGTACCCGCGCCGCACTGCACTCACTCGCCGACTTGCTTTTCCAGCCCTCCTCGGACTTCAGCCTCTGAGCAGGCCAACCTGGACGTGATGATCCGACAGTTAAACGCTCTGGAGGACACGGCGCGCCGAAGCGCCCAAGTAGCCGATGAACCGGGTAGGCGTTTCTTCTTCGATTACCAGCGCCTGGCAGCCGACATCGCTCGTATTCGACACGGACTCGAGGATTACCTCACCCCGAGTCGAGCCCAGCCTCGAGACCCCGTTGAGCTTTCGGGCCAATACACAACGGAAGGACGCAAGCCATGAGCATGAGCGGCGCTCGGGCGTCTGCCTTCCAGGCGGCAGCAGGGTTCCCTGCTTCGTCTAGCAACCTGTTCTTCGTTGGTGTAGCGGTGGCGATCATCTTTTTGTGGGGGGCATGGGCTCTCTGGAGCTGCTATCGAGGGTGGGCCACCGGAAACCTGGATCGCACGATCGCATCGACCTCGGTGGTTCGCATCCTGCTGCTTTGCATGATCTTGACCATTGAAGAAATGCGCGCCTTGGCGGCGCAGTTGATCCAGCGCGTCGAGACGATGGACAAGCAAATCACTCATCACAAGTTGGTCAACGAGAGACTGGCCCACGAGATCGCATTGCTCAAACGCTTCAAGTTTGCCAAGCGCAGCGAGCAGTTGAGCCCGAATCAAGCCAGCCTGCTCGACGACTTGATCGATACGGATATCGCCGCTATCGAAGCCGAACTTGAGGCGCTGCAACCGGCACCTGTCGAAGCCAAAGTACGCCAGCAACCCAAGCGCGCACCTCTGCCACCGCAGTTTCCCCGCACGCTGATCCATCACGAACCAGACAACAGCCACTGCCAGTGCGGTTGCGCCCTCAAGCGCATCGGCGAAGATGCCAGCAAAAAGCTCGACTGCACGCCCGGCGTGTTCACCGTCGAGCGCCACATCCGTGGAAAGGGGGCCTGCGAAAAGTGCGAAACGTTGATCCAGGCGCCAGTACCGGCGCACGTCATCGACAAAGGCATCCCGACAGCGGGCGTGCTGGCTCACATCATGGTGGCCAAGTTCGCCGACCATCTGCCGCTGTATCGCCAAGAGAAAATCTTCGGCCCCGCCGGGCTGCCCATCGCCCGTTCGACCTTGGCGCAGTGGGTGGGCAACTGCGGCGTGCAATTACAGCCGCTAGTTGATGCGTTGCGCGAAGCCGTGTGCCCCTTCATCCGCGCTGACATGCAAGCGGTCTGTGCAAGCTATTTTGAGGATGGCTGGCTCGCATGGGAGTTGAGTGACGTAAGGCCAGTCACACACTCTGTAACCATCCGTGCGGCACGGGGTATCTACGAGGTAAGTTTCCTACTCCCAGACAAACGCTGAATATTGAGCAAGATGTGTTGGGTAGACGCTTACGCAAGACCCGTCTGGCAGAGCTGTTTTATCACCCAGGACATCAGACGTACCCGCAAGGTCGGGCGTTTAGTCTAGATATACCTCTATTAAGGTAAACCGCATTTTCTTTATCTACAAAGCTGGTTAGCGACACTATCAAGCTCGCGATCCAAATCAGCTTTATCCGCAGCGCTTAAAACGCCCTGCTTCGCAACGAGATTTTCGGTTTGCTTTCGTACTCTGCTGACTCGTTCAATCATGCCACTCGCTTCATTCTTCGTTATTTTACGGCTTTTGCGCGCTGTACTAATATCGGCATTCAACACATTGGTCCGCATTGAGATGTGAGCTTGCTTCACATCTTTGACTTGACCTTCGATCTGGACCACCAAAGCGCGCTGCTTCGTTAAATCACAACTCGGCAGGTCCACTCCTGTTTGAGCGGCTTGAACATTAAGAGTCAACACCAGCAACATAAATGGATATAGGTTTCTCATGTGTGCTCCCCCAAGGAATGTTCTATATCAATTAAAGGTAACCTATCCCTCAAACCCAGCGGACCAGCCGGCTTAAGGCGCGCGACTTTTAGATCATATCGGTTTTACGTCGCGTGATTATTAGCGCCAGCAATATCGTGCACATCCCGTATGGCGCCTCAAGAATCTTTAGGACTTTTGATCAGCCTCCTATTGCGCTATTGGGTCTTGATAAACTCCAGCATCATGTTATTGCCGTCAAGAATGTCCGTGCAGATCGCTTGCCTGGCGGCGGCGCCATCACGGTTTTTCAGGGCGGTTAAGACTTCCCAGTGGTGCTCGATGGCTATCTGCTCCGAAAAGTGGTCGTACGCCAGCGCCAGCAATGGCCCGGTGCGCATCCACAGACTGTCCAGGAAGGCTCGCAACAGCGGCATCTGGGCGATCTCGGCAAAGAAGAAGTGAAACGTCTGGTTAAGCTTTAACGCTTCGCTCATGTCTTCACGATGAATCGCATCAATGTTTGCCACAATGTTGGCTTCGATACGGTCCAAATCCTCGTCAGTGACCATCGTGGCCGCCGTCTCTGCAGCCAGTCCCTCCAGCGCCAGTCGCACCGCACGAATTTCCAAATATTGTTGGCTCGTCAAGATAGGGACACGAATGTCCTTGGGCGTCTTCATGACCAGGGCCTGCTCTTTGGCAAGCTGAAGAATCGCATCACGCACCGGGGTGACGCTGGTGCCCAGTTGCATGGCCAAGTCGCGGATACGGAGTTTGTCATCGGGTTTGAGCTTGCCCGTGACCAGCGCCTCCCGCAGCGATGAATAAACGCTGGTGCCGAGATACGCGTGTTTTATTTCGCCGATTGGATAGCTCATTTCAGATCCGAGTGAGGAAGGCTCTAGTTGGCGGGAAATACCTCCCCGTCAGCAACGAATTGCATCATCGCGGTTTTTTTGGGAAAAAACCAGCTACACAACATGATGCATCATGCATTATGATTTACCTGGCAGTCCCACTCAATAGCGAGATCATCATGAGCACACCACGTTCCTCCCTGGCCGATAAAGACATGCGTCACCAACTGCACCCATACACCAACGCCCGTGCTCACGAGGAACAGGGGCCTTTGGTGATCGAACGAGGGGACGGGGTGTACGTGATCGACGAAAACGGCAAACATTACATCGAAGCCATGGCCGGCCTGTGGAGCGCGGCACTGGGTTTCAGCAATAAGCGGCTGGTGGCCGCGGCTGAAAAGCAAATGTCGATCCTGCCCTTCTATCACCTGTTTGGTCACAAGGCACACGCGCCCAGCATCGAGCTGGCGGAGAAGCTGATCAACATGGCGCCGGTGCCCATGAGCAAGGTGTTCTTCACCAACTCGGGGTCCGAAGCCAACGACACCGTGATCAAGCTGGTCTGGTACCTCAACAATGCACAGGGCAAACCTGCGCGCAAAAAATTCATCAGCCGCATCGGCGGCTATCATGGCATTACGCTTGCCGCCGCCAGCCTCACCGGCCTGCCGGCCAACCAGCGCGGTTTCGACGCACCGTTGCCGGGCTTTCTGCACACCGGCTGCCCGCACCACTACCGCCATGCACTGCCCCACGAGAGCGAGGAGCAATTTGCCGATCGCCTGGCCGCCGAACTCGACGCATTGATCGTGAAGGAAGGCGCGGACACCATCGCGGCCTTCGTCGGCGAACCCTTGATGGGTGCCGGTGGCGTGATCGTGCCGCCACGTACCTACTGGGAAAAAATCCAGCGCGTCTGCCGCAAGCACGACATCCTGATCGTTGCGGATGAGGTGATTTGTGGTTTTGGGCGTACAGGCAAGATGTTCGGCAGCCAGACCTTTGGCATCGAACCGGACATTTTGATCCTGTCTAAGCAATTGTCGTCGTCCTACCAGCCTATTTCCGCCATCCTGCTCAATGACCGCGTGTACCAGGGCATTGCTGACCAGACCAAATCTTTCGGCGCGCTGGGCCATGGCTTTACCGGCGGCGGCCACCCGGTGGCGGCAGCGGTAGCTCTGGAAAACCTGAAAATCATCGACGAAGAAAACCTGGTGGCGCACGCCGCCAGCATGGGCGAGCTGCTTCGCAGTCAGTTGCAGACCTTCAGTGACCACCCTCTGGTAGGGGAAGTGCGTGGAGCCGGCCTGATCGCGGCGGTCGAACTGGTCGCGGATCGCGCCACCAAAGCCCCTCTGGACGCGCCAGGCAACCTGGGTCGCTACCTCGCGGGGCGTGCCCAGGCGCATGGTATGATCACCCGTAACATGGGCGATGCCATCGCTTTCTGCCCGCCGCTGATCATCAATGAAGCGGAAGTCCGGGCCATTGTCGACCGATTCGGCATGGCATTGGACGACACCAGCAAGTGGGTCAATGGCTAAATGAGCCACATAAAAAAGGCCTGGTGCGAACCAGGCCTTTTTTGTTTTAGCTGGCCTCAGTTCAACTCGCTCAGCAACGCCGGCACCGCCTCGAATAAGTCCGCCACCAGGCCATAATCCGCCACCTGGAAGATCGGAGCTTCTTCGTCCTTGTTGATCGCGACGATCACCTTGGAGTCTTTCATACCGGCCAAATGCTGGATCGCGCCGGAGATACCGACGGCGATGTACAGCTGTGGCGCGACGATCTTGCCGGTCTGACCGACCTGCATGTCGTTGGGCACGAAACCCGCATCGACGGCCGCGCGCGAAGCGCCGACCGCGGCGCCCAACTTGTCGGCCAGGGCGTACAGTTGCTTGAAGTTGTCGCCGTTCTGCATGCCACGCCCGCCGGAAACGACGATCTTGGCAGCGGTCAGCTCGGGGCGATCCGACTTGGCCTGCTCTTCGCTAACAAAGCTGGAAGTGCCCGCATTGTGGGCGGCAGAGACGGCTTCAACCGCGGCCGAACCACCCTCGGCGGCGACCGGGTCGAAACCGGTGGCGCGCACGGTGATGACCTTGATCGCGGCGCTCGATTGCACGGTGGCAATGGCGTTACCGGCGTAGATCGGGCGCGTGAAGGTGTCGGCGCTTTCCACCGAGATGATCTCGGATATCTGGTCGACGTCCAGCTGCGCGGCCACGCGAGGCAGGATGTTTTTACCGTTGGAGGTCGCGGCCGCCAGGATGTGGCTGTAGCCCTTGCCCAGCTCTGCCAACAGCGGTGCAACGTTTTCCGGCAACTGATGCGCGTAGGCAGCGTTGTCGGCGTGCAGCACTTTGCTTACGCCAGCTATTTTTGCAGCAGCCTCAGCCACCGGGCCTGCGCCCTCGCCGGCTACCAACAGGTGAATATCGCCCCCGATTTTAACGGCAGCGGCCACGGTGTTCAGGGTGGCCGGGGCCAGCACTTTATTGTCGTGTTCAGCGATTACCAAGATAGTCATGATCAGATTACCTTCGCTTCATTCTTCAGTTTCTCGACCAGTTCAGCCACCGACTTGACCTTGATGCCTGCGCTGCGTGCAGCCGGTGCTTCGACCTTGATGGTCTTGTTGGTGGAGGCGGTGGAAACGCCCAAAGCGTCCGGAGTCAGCACTTCGAGCGGCTTCTTCTTGGCTTTCATGATGTTTGGCAGCGACGCATAGCGCGGCTCGTTCAAACGCAGGTCGGTGGTGACGATGGCCGGCAGTTTCAGCGAAACCGTCTGTGCGCCGCCGTCGATTTCGCGGGTCACGGCAACGCTGTCGCCGCTCACTTCAACTTTCGACGCGAAGGTGCCCTGGCCGTAACCGGTCAGCGCCGCCAGCATCTGGCCGGTCTGGTTGTTGTCGCTGTCGATGGCCTGTTTGCCGAGGATCACCAGTTGCGGCTGTTCATTGTCGACAACCGCCTTGAGCAGCTTGGCCACGGCCAGTGAGGTCAGCTCTTCAGCGGACTCGACCAGAATGGCGCGGTCGGCGCCCAATCCCAGGGCGGTACGCAGTTGCTCCTGGGCAGTGGTCGGTCCGATGGACACCACGACGATTTCGGTCGCCACGCGCCCTTCTTTTATAGAGCGTTCTTTCAGGCGTACGGCTTCTTCCACGGCGATTTCGCAAAACGGGTTCATCGACATCTTGACGTTAGCGAGGTCGACGCCGGAATTGTCCGCCTTGACGCGAACCTTGACGTTATAGTCGATCACTCGCTTTATAGAGACCAGGATCTTCATCAATTACCTCAGTGATCACAACACAGGGGGGCGGAATAACGGATCAGGCAGGACTCGCGCCACGCAGCTTTTCATTGCGTCGGCGCAACCACTCCATCAACAGTAAAAGCACGGCGGAAGCAGCGATCATCAGGGTGGCCGCGGCAGCGATAGTCGGGTTGAGGTTCTCGCGAATGCCGCCAAACATCTGCATCGGCAAGGTGCGTTGCGCGGGGCTGGCCAGAAACAGGGTCACCACCACCTCGTCGAAGGACGTGGCAAACGCAAACAAGGCACCGCTGATTACACCGGGCGCAATCAAAGGCAGCATTACTTTGCGAAACGCGAACCAGGGGGTCGCCCCGAGACTGGCCGCTGCGCGGGAAAAGTTGCGGTCATAGCCCTGCAAGGTCGCCGTCACGGTGATCACCACAAAAGGCACGCCCAACGCGGCATGCGCCAGTACCAGGCCGAGGTAGCTGTTAAGCAGGTTCAACTGGGCGAAAAAGAAATACAGCGACACGGCAATGATCACAAGGGGCGCGATCATTGGCGAAATCAGCACCGCCATCACCAGCCCCTTGCCGCGGAATTCGCCGCGCGCCAGCCCCACTGCTGCCAGAGTTCCCAGCGCGGTCGCCAGCAACGTGGCGGCGGGTGCGATGATCAAGCTGTTGCGCAGTGCCCGCATCCATTCCTGGGAACCGAGAAACTCTTGATACCAGCGCAATGAAAAACCGCTCAACGGGTAGCTGAGAAACGACCCTTCATTGAACGACAGCGGCACGATCACCAGGATCGGCACCACCAGGAAGATCAGCATGCTGACGCTGAACACGCTGAAGATCGGCGCCCATAGGCGCTCGATCAGTGTGGAATGATGATTCATCAGACACCTCATGCACGCTGGGCGGGGTTGGCTGGACGGGTGACGCGCGAATACACCCAATACAGCAGCAGGACGATGATCAGCAACTGGCTGCCCAGCGCAGCGGCCATGCCCCAGTTGATGGTGGTGTTGGTGTAGAACGCGACGAAATAGCTGAGCATCTGATCACCCGGCCCGCCCAGCAGCGCGGGAGTGATGTAGTACCCGATCGCCATGATGAACACCAACAGCGCGCCAGCAGTGACGCCGGCAAATGTCTGCGGTACGTACGCCGACCAGAACGCCCGGAACGGATGTGCGCCGAGTGACACCGCCGCACGCACATAGTTGGGTGAAATGCCCTTCATGACCGCATACAGCGGCAGGATGACAAACGGCAGCAATATGTGGGTCATGGAGATGTAAACCCCGACCCGGTTGAATACCAGTTGCAGCGGCTGATCGATCAGCCCCAGTGCGATCATCGAGTGGTTGATCAGCCCGCCGTTCTGCAGCAGCACAATCCAGCCCGCGGTGCGTACCAGCAGTGAGGTCCAGAACGGCAACAACACCATGATCAGCCATAGGTTCGCGCGGCTGCTCGGTTGCCTGGCCAGCCAGTAAGCCACCGGGTAGCCGAACAGCACGCACAGCAGTGTGACCACCAAGGCCATCCACAACGTGCGCATCAGTACCGACAGGTACAGCGCCTGCCCCTTGGGCAGCTCGACGATATCGCCGCTCTGGGCATCGACCTGATGATCGAAGGCGGCCAGCACGTAATAAGCTGTCAGCGTGCGCCCCGCGCGTTGAATGCTGCGCCAGGTGCTCGGCTCCGCCCACAGCGTCGACTGTGCGATCAGCGCTCGACCGGTGGACTCGACGCCGTCATCCGGCAACTTGCGCAACGCCATTGTGAGCAGCGTTCGATAGCGCCCATCTTCATAACCCAGGCGTTTGATAAGAGATGGAATCTGCCCCTCGTCCTTGGCGGTTTTCAGGTCCTTGACCAGCGCCACGAAGACTTTCTCATCCGGGCGGCTCTCGCCGTCCCAGTCTTGCAACGCCAGCAGCGTGGTTGGTAATGCCCTGGCAACTTCAGGGTTATCGAAGCTCTTCCACAGTATGTTGCCGATCGGGAATACGAAGCTGATCAATAGAAAGATCAACAGCGGCGCGATCAACAGCATGGATCGCCTACGGTAAGAGCCTTCGGCACGCAGCAAGCGCTGCTTGAGCGAAGCACCCTTCTCGGTTGAATGATCGATAGCCGTCAGGCTGACTTCTGACATGCTGGTCTCCAGAGATAAGACGGAACCGGCTTCACGCACGTGAAGCCGGTGAGTGACAGGTTACTGCGCTGCCCAAGCGTTGAAGCGTTGCTCCAGTTCTTCACCGTGTTCGATCCAGAAATCGGTATCCACGCCGCGCGCACCTTTCAGGTTGGCGGGCGCGGTGGGCAGATCACCGCGCACCTTGGGGTCGATCTGCGCGATCGCCAAGGTGTTGGTCGGGCCGTAGGGGATGGTTTCGGCGAACACTTTCTGGTTTTCGGGGCGGTTGGCGAACGCGATGTACTTCTCGGCCAGCGCCTTGTTCTTCGAACCTTTGACGATTGCCCAGCTGTCCATGTCATAAAGGCTGCCGTTCCAGATGATCGAGAACGGGTGCCCTTCTTTCTGAGCTGCCGTGACGCGCCCGTTATAGGCCGAGGTCATGACCACATCACCGGACACCAGCCATTGCATGGGCTGAGCGCCGGCCTCCCACCACTGGATGTTCGCCTTGAGTTCATCGAGCTTCTTGAAGGCACGGTCTACGCCTTCGGGCGTGGCCAGCACGGTGTAGAGCTGACCTTGTGGAACGCCGTCAGCGAGCAAGGCGATTTCCAGGGTGAACTTGGCACTTTTACGCAGCGCACGTTTGCCTGGATAAGTTTTCACATCCCAGAAGTCCGCCCACCCGGCAGGTGCCTTGGCGAGTTTTGTCGAATCGTAGGCCAGCACGGTCGACCAGATAAAAATGCCTGCGCCGCATTCGCTGGCGGCTGAGTCGATCATCTGTTTCCTGTCACCCAGCTTTGACCAGTCCAGAGGCTCGAACAGCCCTTCACTGCAACCACGCACCAGTTCCGGGCTTTCCACCTCGACCACATCCCAGCCGACCTGGCCGGTCTCGACCATGGCCTTGATCTTGGCCATTTCGCCGTTGAACTCGCCCGCTTCAATATCGACGTTGTTCGCTTTGGAGAAGGGTTGGTAAAACGCTTTTTCCTGGGCCTGCTTATTCAGCCCGCCGAACGACACGACCGTCAGTTGCTGGGCTTGCACCTGGCTTGCCGCCCCGGCCATCAACGCCAATACCGCAATTTTCTTGAACATGGCAACGCTCCTTAGCAGTGTTTTGAACAACGCTTTTTTTAGTGGTGAACCAAGGGATCGAGCGCACTGGCGTCGTGACTGAACCAACTGACCGGTACTGTATGGCCGGCCAGCCAGTCGTCATGCATGTCCGCGATCGGCACTTTTGCGGTGAACGCCTCATGCCCGGCGACGTTGAGCCGCACCCGAACGTGATCGCCCAGGTAGATCAATTCTTCGATACGTCCCGACAGGCTGTTGGCGCAAGGCGCATTCAATGCAATGCGTTCCGGGCGAATGGACAAGGAAGTGGGCTCGCCGGCACTTAACGCGGTGGTCGCGCGGGCACCCACCTCGGAACCGTCCGCCAGGCGCACGCGGCATTCAGCGCCGGAAACCGAAACCACGGTGCCCGGCAGTGCATTGTTTTCACCGATGAAATGCGCGACGAACGAGTTGCAGGGGTGTTCATACAGCGCCCTGGGCGTGTCGATCTGCTGGATCACCCCGTCGTTGAACACCGCGACGCGGTCCGACAGGGTTAGCGCTTCCGCCTGGTCGTGGGTGACGAACACGACGGTCAACCCCAACTGGCGATGCAGGCGGCGGATTTCGAGTTGCATCTGCTCACGCAGCTGTTTATCCAGCGCGCCCAACGGCTCATCCATCAGCACCAGGCTGGGCTCGAACACCAATGCACGTGCCAGCGCGATGCGTTGCTGTTGCCCACCGGAGAGTTGCGCGGGGTAGCGTTGCGCGAGATGGCCGAGCTGCACCATGTCCAACGCCCGCTTGACCTTCAATTCGATATCGACGGCGCTCATCCGCCGCACTTTCAGCGGAAAGGCCAGGTTCCCCGCAACCGTCATGTGAGGGAACAGTGCGTAGTTTTGAAACACCATGCCGATGCCGCGCTGATGCGGCGCAACCGTATGTAACGGCTTGCCGTCGAGCAGGATTTCACCCTGGGTCGGTGTTTCAAAGCCTGCCAGCATCATCAAGGTGGTGGTTTTTCCGGAGCCCGAAGGCCCGAGCAAGGTCAGGAACTCACCGCGCTGGATATCGAGGTCAAGCTTCTTGACCACCAACTGTTCGCCGTCATAGCTCTTCTGCACACCTTGAAAGCGTACATAAGGGGGGACACTGCTCATGGCTGCACCTGCGTCTTATTGTTTTGGAAAAATTGCGTCAGATCACTTGTAGCCATTTTAAGCACACCTCCAATTATGATGCATCATGTTTTATACTTCACGATAAAAGCATAATATGTGCCAGATTCGGCGGAGCTGTTGGCCAAGAGGAAAAATCAGCATAGACACGGATGTGCGGCACTCATGCAGTGCGCTGAAGACTGTCGCGCACTGCATAAGCGCGATCACCGAGGTAAAAAGGAGCTGTTGACAGTACCAAGAGAGTTCAACATGATGCATCAAACATCACTTAACCGAGACGATCGAGGATCACCATGAAGAAAACCCTCCTGCTGACAGGTGCGAGCAGAGGCATCGGGCATGCAACGGTTAAATATTTCAATGCGGCCGGCTGGCGCGTGTTCACGGCCTCGCGCCAGAGCTGGGCGGCCGAGTGCCCCTGGGCCGATGGCCAGGAGAACCATATCCACCTGGATCTCGAAGACATCGGCAGTATTGAAGCGAGCATCGCCCTGATCAAAGAAAAGCTCGGCGACGGCAAGCTGCACGCACTCGTCGATAACGCCGGCATGAGCCCCAAGGGTCCCGAAGGCGGGCGCCTCGGCGTGCTGGAAACCGATTACGCAACCTGGTTGCAAGTGTTCAACGTCAACCTGTTCTCCACTGCCCTGCTTGCCAGAGGCCTGTTCGCGGAATTGAAGGCGGCCCAGGGCACCATCATCAATGTGACCTCCATTGCCGGCTCCAGGGTTCACCCGTTTGCCGGGGTCGCGTATGCCACGTCAAAAGCCGCCCTGTCCGCATTGACCCGCGAAATGGCCTACGACTACGGCCGCCATGGCATCCGCGTAAACGCTATCGCGCCAGGGGAAATCGACACCTCAATCCTTTCCCCCGGCACCCAGGACATCGTCGAGCGCGATATTCCGATGCGGCGGCTCGGCAAGCCCGAAGAAGTCGCTTCCCTGATTCATTTTCTGTGCACCTCGGGCGCCTCCTACATCAATGGCTCCGAGATCCAGGTCAATGGTGGTCAGCACGTCTGATCGGTTCCCCCTCTTTTCGTGATGCGTTCAACCGGAGTTTTTATGAAATTGCGTGATGACAGTCTGTTCCGCCAACAAGCCTATATAGCCGGGGTCTGGAGCGACGCCGACAACGAACAACGCCTGGCCGTGAATAATCCGGCGACGGGCGAAACCCTCGGCCATGTGCCGAAAATGGGCGCCGCCGAAACACGCCGCGCCATCGAAGCTGCCGAGCAGGCACTGCCGGCCTGGCGTGCACGCACCGCCAAGGACCGCGCCACCGTGCTGCGTCGATGGTTTGACCTGATCATCGCCAACCAGGACGACCTGGCCTGCCTGATGACACTGGAACAGGGTAAACCCCTGGCCGAAGCCAAAGGCGAAATCGCCTACGCCGCATCGTTCATCGAATGGTTTGCCGAGGAAGGCAAGCGCGTCTATGGCGACATCATTCCAGGCCACCAACCGGACAAACGCCTGCTGGTCATCAAACAGCCTATCGGCGTGACTGCCGCGATTACGCCGTGGAATTTTCCATGCGCCATGATCACGCGCAAGGCAGGCCCGGCGTTGGCCGCCGGCTGCACCATGGTGATCAAGCCGGCGAGCCAGACGCCCTTCTCGGCATTGGCCCTGGCTGAACTGGCCTCCCGCGCCGGCATTCCTGATGGCGTGCTCAGCGTGGTGACCGGTTCTGCGGCGCACATCGGCGCAGAACTGACCAGCAACCCAATTGTGCGCAAACTGTCATTCACCGGATCGACCGAGATTGGTCGTCAGTTGATGGCCGAATGCGCCCAGGACATCAAGAAGGTTTCGCTTGAGCTCGGCGGCAACTCGCCGTTCATCGTGTTTGAAGACGCGGACCTAGATGCGGCCGTCGAAGGCGCCTTGTCGTCCAAATACCGCAACGCCGGGCAAACCTGCGTCTGCGCCAACCGTCTGTATATTCACGACAGCGTCTACGATGCCTTCGCCGAAAAACTACAGGCCGCCGTCGCCAAGCTGCGTCTTGGCAATGGCCTGGACGAAGGCATCACGACCGGCCCGCTGATCGATGAAAAGGCCGTGCAGAAAGTTCAGGAACATATTGCCGATGCCATCCTCAAGGGTGCACGGGTGATTCAGGGAGGCAAGCCCCATACCCTGGGCGGCAACTTCTTCGAACCGACCATCATGGTGGATGTGCCCAAGACCGCCCTGGTCGCACGCGAAGAAACCTTTGGCCCCCTGGCTCCGCTGTTCCGTTTCACCAGCGAAGCGGACGTTGTTGCGCAGGCCAATGACACCGAGTTCGGCCTGGCGGCGTATTTCTTCGCACGCGACCTGTCGCGGGTGTTCCGCGTAGCCGAAGCGCTTGAATACGGGATCATCGGCATCAACACCGGGATTATCTCGACTGAAACCGCGCCTTTCGGCGGTATGAAAGCGTCCGGCCTGGGTCGTGAAGGTTCCAAATACGGCATCGATGATTACCTGGAAATCAAATACATGTGCCTGGGCGGCATCTGAGACTTTGAAGGAGTCGTGACGTGAGTGTGGATATTGATTGCGTAGTCGTAGGCGCTGGCGTGGTAGGGCTTGCCGTGGCACGCGAAATGGCCCGGGCCGGCCATGAAGTGCTGGTGATAGAAGCTGGCGAGGCAATCGGTATTGGCACGAGTTCGCGCAACTCGGAGGTCATTCACGCGGGGATCTATTACCCGCCCGGCAGCCTGAAAGCCAGATTGTGCGTCGAGGGTCGACACGCCCTCTACGCGTACTGCCTCAGCCATGGGGTCGATACGCGCAGAACCGGAAAGTTGATCGTTGCCAACACTGACGCGCAGGTCGCTCAGTTGGAATCTTTGCTCAAGCGCGGGCTTGAAAACGGTGTGGATGATTTACGCCTGCTTGAGCGCAGCCAGGCCACTGCACTGGAGCCCGCGCTTGAATGCATCGCGGCGTTGTATTCGCCGTCCACCGGCATCGTCGACTCCCATGCGCTGATGCTGGCGCTGCAAGGAGATGCCGAAGCGGCCGGCACTAGTGTCGCGTTTCACGCGCCACTAATCGGAGCCAAAGTCATAGCGGACGGTTTTTTGCTGGACATCGGCGGGGAGTCGCCCATGCAGCTCTCCTGTCGCAGGCTGATCAATTCGGCGGGGCTTCATGCGCCGGCACTGGCAAGGTTCATCGAAGGGTTGGAGCCAGACAAGGTGCCACGCGACTATTTGTGCAAGGGCAGTTACTTCAGCGTTTCAAAGCGCGTGCCCTTCACGCACCTGATCTACCCGGCACCGGAATCAGATGGTCTGGGCGTACACATGACGGTCGACCTGGGTGGCCAGGCACGCTTTGGCCCGGACACCGAATGGGTCCACACCGAGGACTACCAGGTCGATCCGGCACGCGCAGACGGTTTCTATTCGGCCATCCGCAGCTACTGGCCCGATTTGCCGGATGACAGCCTGCAACCGGGCTACAGCGGGATTCGTCCAAAAATCTCGCCACCGGGCGAGCCGGCCAGCGATTTTGTGATCAGCAGCCAGCGCGAGCATGGTGTACCGGGACTGATCAATTTGTTCGGTATTGAGTCACCGGGCCTGACGTCGTGCCTGGCCCTTGCGAATCATGT
Source organism: Pseudomonas trivialis (assembly GCF_001439805.1). Lineage (GTDB taxonomy): Bacteria > Pseudomonadota > Gammaproteobacteria > Pseudomonadales > Pseudomonadaceae > Aquipseudomonas > Aquipseudomonas trivialis. The sequence continues at coordinate 119,970 of NZ_JYLK01000019.1, forward strand.
ACGAACGCTGATTGAGTCAGAGACGCCGCTCCCATCGCACGACTGAATTTCCCCTGCCATGTCGGCAAGGCCTCGCCCTCCCCCCCATTACAGATGAGCATTGCCGATGAAATTCAGTCATAAGATATTGCTGGCCGCCGTCTCGGTCGTCACACTGGCGTTTGCTGCCTTTTCGACTTACAGCGTGCAGCTTCAAGAACGCTACATCATGAACACTCTGCAGGCGCGCTTGAGCGATAGCGGCCAAAGCACCGCCAACCATGTGCAAAGTTGGTTCGAAGGGCGCTTGCTGATGATTCAGAACCTGAGCCAGAACATCGATCTGGATCCGCGTCCGGAACATATCAAAGCGCTGATCTCGCAAAAGGCCCTGGCGGGTGAGTTTCTGCAGAACTTCATCGGTTTGGCCGACGGTAGCGTGGTCATGGAACCGGTGACCGCCCTGCCCGCCCAATACGACCCACGCACCCGCCCCTGGTACAAAGACACGGCGACGAGTAACACGCTGAACCTGAGCGAGCCCTACGTCAGCCAGTCCACCCAACAACTGGTGCTTTCAATCAATACGCCGTTGAACAGCGATGGCAAACTGATTGGCGTCGCCAGCGGTGACCTTAGCCTGGATGCCTTGACCAAAATGATCGGCGGCCTGGACCTCAGTGGGCTGGGCTATGCCTTTATGGTGAACGCCCAGGGCAAGATCCTGGTCAGCCCAAACCGTGACCATTTGATGAAAACCCTCGCTGAGGTCTATGGCGACCACCCTCCCCAACTGGAGCACCCCTTTAACACCGTCATGCTCGATGGCCGTGAACAGATCATAGGTTTTACCCCGATTCGCGGGCTCTCGGGCGCGCAGTGGTATATCGGCATCTCCATCGATCATGATAAGGCGTATGCGGCCCTGGGCGAGTTGCGCAAGTCTGCCGTGTTGGCAACGCTCATCACCGTCGCCATCATCGTTGGTTTGCTCGGCAGCCTGATGCACGTCCTGATGAGGCCCCTGCGAACCCTGGGCAAAGCGATGCAAACGGTCGCCGAGGGTGAAGGTGACCTGACCTTGCGCCTGTCCGCGCAAAGCCGCGACGAATTTGGTACCGTCGCGCAATCCTTCAATACCTTTGTCGAGCGAATCCATCGCTCGATGCTCGAAGTCGCCTCCACCACTCGGCATCTGAATCAGATGGTCGAACAGGTGCACAGCAGTTCCGTCGTGTCGCTGAGCAGTTGCGACGAACAGAACCAGCGCAGCAACAGCATCGCCACCTCGCTCAATGAGCTGGGCGCCACCGCCCAGGAAATCGCCAGGAATGCCTCCTCCGCCTCCGTGCAGGCGTCGACGGCAAAATCCCAGGCGATGGAAGGCCAGGTCGTCCTGACCAAGACACTTGCAGCGATCAACGAGCTGTCCGAAAAAATACACACTGCTTCCGGCCGGCTCGAAGTCCTGAATGGCAGGACTGTCGACATTGGCAGGATCCTCGAAGTCATCAAAAGCATCTCCCAACAAACCAACCTGCTGGCGTTGAACGCAGCCATCGAAGCCGCCCGTGCGGGAGAAGCCGGCCGCGGCTTCGCCGTCGTCGCCGACGAGGTCCGAAGCCTTGCCCACAGGACACAGTCTTCGGCAGAGGAAATCCAGCAAATGATTGAAGAACTTCAATCGGATTCCCGCTCCTCCGTGACCACCATGGATGAAAGCCAGCAGTACAGCGCGCAGAGTATTTCGATCGCCACGCAAGCCGGTGAACGTTTTGATGCGGTGACCCAGGGCATCACGCTCATAGATGGCGTGAACCAGTCAGTGGCGGCCGCGACCGAGGAGCAGACGTCGGTGATCGAGTTGCTCAACGTTGACATCGTTGAGATCAACACGCTCAACGGCCAATCCGTCGACAGCCTGAATGCCACGCTGGCGGCCTGTGAACAATTGCAGTTGCAGTTCTCCGGCCTGTCTCAGCTCGTTGGTTCTTTTCGGGTGTAAGAGTGGCGTGGAGGAACAGCATCTGGTGGAGCTGGAATCTGAGCAACAGATTACGCCCAATGACATCAAGGCGACGTTCGGATCGGCTGCCACTCAGTTGCGAAATGCGCGCCTGGGTATGCGGCTTTTATGAACCCGGTGCTCAATACAAACATGACTAACTGAGTATGGGTTAAATCAGCTACGCTCGGCTCACACGCTCAGAGTACTTTCTGCCAGGACTACAAGTGCATGTAGGACGTCAGGAAAGTCGGATGACACTTGCGCACAGATATCCTCGGCATCCTCTCCCGTGACATCAATCGAATAGACGATTGAGTGGTTTCCATTCGGGAGCGCAATGATTTCGTGCTTGACGCGAACGGTTACATCGCCAAGCACGGTTTCATCCGTAAACCCAATCGGCGCATTGACCTCGACCAGTTGCGACTTGATAACCTGCTGGTCAGGCAACACCATGGTCATCCATACACCTTGGATGAACGGGCCTTCAAGCACGCATGAATAGACGCCCGCGTTCCAGTCCTTCCATAGCTGAACGTCTTCAAAAAAAGCCCAGACTGTCGCCGCAGATGCGCTGGTTTCGTGACTATATGAAGCACTGGCTTGAATGGGACTGGACATGTCAATTCCATTTTTTTAAGTGAGCTTATCCTAAACACACATATACTAATTATCAACTTCGTATACGCATGAGGAAGCGAGCCAGCCGGCGCTATTTGACCCTTCAGCGACGATGAGAGGTTCTCGCTAATATGTAAGCAAGCTGAGGGCTGGGGTTCTCTGCGAAGGGCAGCTTTCGGCCGATTCTGTTGGAAAAGTCGGATTTTCAAATGGCCTGAACTCAGGCACGACCACCACCGGAGAACCTACTCACCACATTGAGTGGTTTTTCGGCCCTTCGGTAACCTTTGCTGCTCTGTTATTGGGCTAATTTGAGGTTTTTTGCTTGGTGCAGGCGCCCCTATCCCATGACTGGTGGCCCTTGAGATGAAAATTTGGCCAGCCGTCGCAGGTTCTGCACCGCAGCGGCCAGCGTGAATTCATCCGTCGCGCCACTCATGCCACGGAGCCGCAGGCGATCCAATTTCAGGATGCGCTTGAGGTGGGCAAACAACATTTCGACCTTTTTACGTTCGTGACGAGATCGCACATATTCCGGCGTCTTCGCGATTCGCCGAGCCACATCACGAGCCGCTTCATGAACGCTACGGGCGATCTTACGAACCGATGTGTTCGGGCAGCACTTGGCTTTCATCGGACAGGTCGAGCAGTCGGTTTGTCTGGATCGGAAGATGATGGTGTTGGCTTTAGTTAGGTGTGAGCGTTCGTTCTTGAAGGCTCGCCATTCGCTGCGCAATGGGTTGCCGGCCGGGTAGCGGTATTCCTCAGCCGCTTCATTCCAGTGGAAATCATTACTCGAAAAACTGTCGTTCTTGCGCTCGGTTTTGTCCCACACCGGCACATGCGGCTCGAT
>NZ_JYLK01000001.1 GCF_001439805.1 Pseudomonas trivialis
CACCGCACTATCAACTTCTTCCAGGCTTCGATGAACTGAAGCAACTCGCTGTCGAATCTTGCATAACTACTTGTTTACCAAGGAGTTTTCCGTTTCGACTGCGCCGGAAGTGGGGCGAATTATAGACGTCCAGGATTTGCCGTCAACCCCTAAGTTTGTATTCCCTATGAATTAGTTAGGATTGCTTAAAAAACCATCAACAACCTGCTCCTTCTATATAGAAGAGCTGAATCAAATAACTCCAACCGCCCTCAGAGTCGCGATTTTCTCAGGCGTCAGCCCCAATAACGTCTGCAGCACCTGGGCCGTATGCTCACCTAATAGAGGAGGCGCGCTACGATATTCAACAGGCGTCTTGGACAGCCGCATCGGGCTCGCTACCTGCGGCACCCTCCCCGCCAATACGTGAGGCAGCTCCATCGCCAGGCCACGCGCTTTCACCTGCGGATCGGCAAACACCTGCGCAAGATCATTGATCGGCCCACACGGCACACCGACCCGCTCCAGCAATGACACCCACTCGGCTGTCGTTTTGAAAACAGTGACCTGGCGAATCAGCGGGATCAACAGCGCTCGATTAGCTACCCGCATCTGGTTAGTGGCGAAACGCGCATCATCGGCCCACTCATTCTGCCCTGCTGCTTCAGCAAACTTGCGAAACTGCCCGTCATTACCGACAGTCAGGATGAAATCGCCGTCGGCAGTGGGGAAATCCTGATACGGCACGATGTTCGGATGAGCATTACCCAGGCGTTTAGGCGAAACACCTGTGGTCAGGTAATTCATCGCCTGGTTGGCCAGGCAAGCCACCTGCACATCCAGTAACGCCATATCGATATGTTGCCCCCCACCGTCGTGGTCGCGGTGCGCCAGCGCTGCCAGGATCGCCACGCTTGAGTAAAGGCCCGTCAGAATGTCCGTCAACGCCACCCCAACCTTCACCGGCCCCGCCCCCTCATCATCCTCCGGCCGGCCGGTCAGGCTCATGAGCCCACCCAACCCCTGGATCATGAAGTCATAGCCCGCGCGCGACGCATACGGCCCCGTCTGACCAAACCCCGTAATCGAGCAATAAATCAGCTCCGGGTTGATCGCCTTGAGCGACTCATAGTCCAGCCCATACGCGGCGAGGCCACCCACCTTGAAATTCTCGATCAGAATGTCGGACTTGGCCGCCAGCTCACGCACCAGCTTCTGCCCCTCCGGCCGGGTGAAGTCGATGGTCACCGACTCCTTATTGCGGTTAGCCGACAGGTAATACGCCGCCTCACTCGTATTCTCGCCGTAGGCGTCCTTAAGGAACGGAGGCCCCCATGCGCGAGTGTCGTCACCTTTGCCCGGTCGCTCGACCTTGATCACCTCAGCCCCAAGGTCCGCAAGAATCTGCCCGGCCCAAGGGCCTGCGAGCACCCGCGATAAATCCAGTACCCGTAAATGCGAAAGCGCACCCATGCCCACGCTCCTGTTAATAGAAAGCCTGGAGACCGGTTTGCGCACGCCCCAGAATCAAGGCATGCACATCGTGGGTGCCTTCATAGGTGTTGACCACCTCAAGATTGACAAGGTGACGCGCCACCCCGAACTCATCGGAGATCCCGTTGCCGCCCAACATATCCCGTGCCATGCGCGCGATATCCAGAGACTTGCCGCACGAGTTGCGCTTCATGATCGAAGTAATCTCGACAGCAGCCGTCCCCTCATCTTTCATACGCCCCAGACGCAAGCAGCCTTGCAAGGCCAGAGTGATTTCGGTCTGCATGTCGGCCAGCTTCTTCTGGATCAACTGAGTGGCGGCCAATGGTCGCCCGAACTGCTGACGATCAAGGGTGTATTGGCGAGCGGTGTGCCAGCAGAATTCTGCAGCACCCAGCGCGCCCCAGGAGATTCCGTAGCGCGCCGAATTGAGGCATGTGAAAGGCCCTTTCAAACCGCGCACGTCGGGGAAAATATTCTCTTCCGGTACAAATACGTTTTCCATCACGATCTCACCGGTGATGGACGCACGAAGGCCGACCTTGCCATGAATCGCCGGAGCACTCAGGCCCTTCCAGCCTTTCTCCAATACAAATCCACGGATGTCACCGGCATCGTCCTTGCCCCACACCACGAATACATCCGCGATCGGGCTATTGGTGATCCACATCTTGGCGCCGGTCAGGCTGTAGCCGCCTTCCACTTTGCGTGCACGGGTAATCATCGCGCCTGGGTCGGAACCATGGTCAGGTTCCGTCAGGCCAAAACAGCCGATCCACTCGCCGGACGCCAGCTTCGGCAGGTACTTCTGTTTCTGCGCCTCTGTGCCGAACTCATTGATCGGCACCATGACCAGTGACGATTGCACACTCATCATCGAGCGATAACCCGAATCGACACGCTCCACTTCGCGAGCAATCAACCCGTAGCTGACGTAATTCAAACCACTGCCACCGTACTGTTCGGGAATCATTGCACCGAGCAGTCCGGTTTCGCCCATTTCACGGAAGATGGCAGGGTCGGTCTTTTCATGACGGAAAGCTTCAAGAACCCGCGGCGCCAGCTTGTCCTGCGCGAATTGCTCGGCCGTGTCGCGCACCATGCGCTCCTCTTCGGTGAGCTGTTGATCCAGCAGCAGCGGATCGATCCAGTTGAAGCTTGCCTTGCCAGCCATGAATAAGTCCTCGGTGAGAGATTCAGAAGTCGTGCATGCAGCGTAGGTCGGGCAAGAGGAGACGGCAAACGAGGTTTCCGCATAGCCTTGTGATAATTTGTCACTTCGTAATACTCAAGATCGCCGCAGACGCGCCTTTGACGTGAGAGGACGGTACATGCGCAGAAAAATTCCCAGCACCACCGCCCTCGTGAGTTTCGAAGCCGCGGCCCGTCACGAGAGCTTTACCAAGGCGGCCCACGAGCTTTCCATTACCCAGGGCGCCATTTGTCGACAGATTGCGAGCCTTGAGGAGTTTTTGAGTGTCGAGCTGTTTCGTCGCTCGCGACGTGGCGTCAAACTCACCGAAGCGGGGTTGTCCTACAGCCGCAGAGTGGCCACGCAACTGGATGCCGTGGAACGCGACACTTTGTCGGTGATGGGCCAGCAGGGCACCAATGTCATCGAGCTGGCCGTGGTGCCGACTTTTGGTACGCAATGGCTGATCCCCCGCCTCAAGGACTTTCAGCACCGGCACCCGGAAGTCACCGTCAATCTGACCAACCGCACGCGCCCCTTCCTGTTTGCCGACACTGAATTCGACGCGGCCATCTACTTTGGCGACGCCGACTGGCCCGGTACCGAATCCCACAGGTTGATGGGAGAAAACCCCGTGCCGGTCTGCAGTCCAGGACTGCTCGGCACACGCAGGCATTTCAGCCCGCAGGAGATAGCGGAACTGCCGCTGCTGCAACAGACCACGCGCCCTTATGCCTGGCGCCAGTGGTTCAACGCTCAACAGTTGAACGTACCTCGCGACATGACAGGCCCCCGTTACGAGCTGTTCTCGATGCTGTCCCAGGCAGCCATGCATGACATGGGCATCGCCCTGATTCCACCTTTCCTTATCCAGCGAGAGCTTGAAGAACAGCGATTGGTGATCGCCAACCCTGAAGCGCTGAGCAGCACCAAAGCCTATTTCCTGATGATTCCGGAGAGAAAGGTCGGATCCGCCTCATTACACGCTTTCAGAAACTGGTTGATTGAGCAGTCAAGGCGCTACAGCCCAGGCAATTAAAGAACAGCCATAAATTACTGACCTTGTAGTCAGATAAATTAAAGCCCTACAGATATATTTATATGTCGCAATTAAACCGACTGTAGCTACCTGTCCAAAAAAGCCTGAACGCCATTGTTTCCATGAGTTTCAGCGACTCCCACTGTTCAATGCACGACGTTTCGTGGCAGCGATGAAAAAATACGCTATAAACACTGTTATCACTCTAACTAACTGAAGTTAAACAGGTTAATTCACATAGTTGCGACAATCAGTCACACGGTGACTTGTAGTTAATTATTCGTCACCCGTCATAATCCCTTGAAGGCCGTAAAGTTCGCCTGCAAAATGCCGCGCCCCGCTGTCATTTCTGCGGGATCGTGCTGATCGGCCGCCCCAGTTGCGCCACTCGCGGTGCACTGGCCTTTTTACAAAAAGATCAAAAGCAAAAAGATCATGCAGGAGATTTGACGTGCACATTGGTGTTCCTCTCGAAACCCAGACCGGTGAAACGCGGGTGGCTGCCACCCCGGAAACCATCAAGAAGCTGATCGGCCAGGGCCACAAGGTCACGGTACAAAGCGGAGCAGGCGCCAAGGCCAGCATCGTCGACAGCGCCTATGAAGTGGCGGGCGCAACCATTGGCACTGCCAACGATGCCTTTGGCGCCGAGCTGATTCTCAAGGTGGTGGCGCCCAGCGACAGCGAACTGGCGCTGATCAAAAGCGGCACCGTCCTGGTGGGCATGCTCAACCCGTTCAGCAACGAAACCATCGCCAGGCTCGCCGGGCACGGCATCACTGCCTTCGCTCTCGAAGCGGCGCCGCGTACATCACGCGCCCAAAGCCTCGACGTGCTGTCCTCCCAGGCCAACATCGCCGGTTACAAGGCCGTGTTGCTGGCCGCGCACCACTACCCGCGCTTCATGCCGATGCTGATGACTGCCGCAGGCACCGTGAAAGCGGCGCGCGTGTTGATCCTTGGTGCCGGCGTCGCGGGCCTGCAGGCCATCGCCACGGCGAAACGTCTGGGTGCAGTGATCGAAGCTTCCGACGTGCGCCCGGCAGTAAAGGAACAAATCGAGTCCCTCGGCGCCAAGTTCGTTGACGTGCCCTACGAAACCGATGAAGAACGCGAGTGCGCCGTCGGCGTCGGCGGTTACGCCCGCCCGATGCCCGCCAGCTGGATGCAGCGTCAGGCCCTGGCCGTGCATGAACGCGCCAAACAGGCCGATATCGTCATCACCACCGCTCTGATCCCCGGCCGCAAGGCGCCGACGTTGCTCAGCGCCGAGACCGTCGCGCAGATGAAGCCAGGTTCGGTGGTGATCGACCTTGCCGCCGCTCAGGGCGGCAATTGCCCACTGACCGTCGCCGATCAGGTCGTCGTGGAAAACGGCGTGATCATCTGCGGCCCGACCAACCTCGCCGGCGCCGTGGCCGCCGACGCCTCGGCCCTGTACGCGCGCAACCTGCTGGACTTCCTGAAGCTGGTCTTCACCAAGGAAGGGCAGTTTGAAATCAACCTCGAAGACGACATCGTCGCCGCGTGCCTGATGTGCCGCGACGGCCAAGTCATCCGCAAAAACGCCTAAGCAGGGATTCGGACAATGGAAGAGCTTATCTCCCCGGGTATCTACAACCTGATCATCTTTGTGCTGGCGATTTACGTCGGTTATCACGTGGTCTGGAACGTTACCCCCGCGCTGCACACGCCGTTGATGGCCGTGACCAATGCGATCTCGGCAATCGTGATCGTCGGCGCCATGCTCGCAGCCGCCCTCACGGTTACCCCGCTGGGCAAGACCATGGGCACCCTGGCCGTTGCCCTCGCGGCGGTAAATGTGTTCGGCGGTTTCCTGGTCACCCGCAGGATGCTTGAGATGTTCAAGAAGAAAGCGCCCAAGGTTAAAGAAGAGGTGCAGAAATAATGAGCATGAATCTGGTGACGACGCTCTACCTGATCGCGTCGATCTGTTTCATCCAGGCCCTCAAGGGCCTGTCACACCCCACCACGTCGCGACGTGGCAACCTGTTCGGCATGCTCGGCATGGCGCTGGCGGTGCTGACCACCGTGGGCCTCATTTATAAGCTCGGCGCAGAACTGGCAACGGCCGGCATCGGCTATGTGATCGTCGGCCTGCTGATCGGCGGCACCGCCGGCTCGATCATGGCCAAGCGCGTGGAAATGACCAAGATGCCGGAGCTGGTGGCGTTCATGCACAGCATGATTGGCCTGGCGGCGGTATTTATTGCGATTGCCGCCGTGGTCGAGCCGCAATCGCTGGGTATCGTCAAACAGCTGGGTGACGCGATTCCTGCCGGCAACCGCCTGGAGCTGTTCCTCGGCGCAGCCATCGGCGCCATCACCTTCTCCGGTTCGGTGATCGCCTTCGGCAAGCTGTCGGGCAAGTACAGGTTCCGCCTGTTCCAGGGCGCGCCGGTACAGTTCGCCGGTCAGCATAAGCTGAACCTGGTGCTCGGTCTGACAACACTGGGTCTGGGCCTGCTGTTCATGCTCACCGGCAACCTCACAGCCTTCGCGCTCATGCTGGCCCTGGCGTTTGTACTGGGCGTGCTGATCATTATCCCCATCGGCGGCGCTGACATGCCGGTGGTGGTGTCGATGCTCAACAGCTATTCCGGCTGGGCGGCGGCAGGTATCGGCTTTTCGCTGAACAACTCAATGCTGATCATCGCCGGCTCGCTGGTGGGCTCCAGCGGCGCGATCCTGTCGTACATCATGTGCAAGGCCATGAATCGCTCCTTCTTTAATGTACTGCTCGGCGGTTTCGGCAATGCGCCGGATGCCGGTGCGGCGGCAGGGTCGAAAGAAGCGCGCCCGGTGAAGTCCGGCTCGGCCGACGACGCGACCTTCCTGCTGACCAATGCCGACACCGTGATCATCGTCCCAGGCTACGGCCTGGCCGTGGCACGCGCGCAGCATGCGCTCAAGGAACTGACTGAGAAGCTCACCCACCGCGGCGTCACCGTGAAATACGCGATCCACCCCGTGGCCGGCCGTATGCCAGGGCACATGAACGTACTGCTGGCCGAGGCGGAAGTGCCTTACGACCAGGTGTTCGAGATGGAGGACATCAACTCCGAGTTCGGCCAGGCCGACGTGGTGCTGGTGTTGGGCGCAAACGACGTGGTCAACCCGGCCGCCAAGAACGACCCAAACTCGCCGATTGCCGGCATGCCAATCCTCGAGGCGTTCAAGGCCAAGACCATCATCGTCAACAAGCGCTCGATGGCCAGCGGCTATGCCGGCCTGGACAACGAACTGTTCTACCTCGACAAGACCATGATGGTCTTTGGTGATGCCAAAAAAGTCATTGAAGATATGGTGAAGGCCGTCGAATAACCTGCTCCAGCGCAACACACCAAACCCCGGCCTGTCGTAGGCTGGGGTTTTTTAATGCGCGGGTAAAACCGACCAAAGGCTCTAAATCAAGGCTTGGCATGCGACCATGGTAGCGCGCCGAAACTTTTTGAAATGACTAAACTGCGCACCTTGCCTCCGTAGCCCGAGATAACTATCCATGTACCGTGATCGTATCCGCTTGCCGTCATTGATGAACAAGGTCATGAGCGCGGCCGACGCCGCCGCACTGATCGAGGACGGCATGACCGTCGGCATGAGCGGCTTCACCCGCGCCGGCGAAGCCAAGGCCGTGCCCCACGCCCTGGCCGAACGCGCCAGAATTTCACCGCTGAAAATCACCCTGATGACCGGCGCCAGCCTGGGCAACGACCTGGACAAGCAATTGACCGAAGCCGGTGTGCTGTCCCGCCGAATGCCGTTCCAGGTCGACAGCACCCTGCGCAAGGCGATCAACGCCGGCCAAGTGATGTTCATCGATCAGCACCTGTCGGAAACCGTCGAGCAACTGCGCAACAACCAGCTCAAGTTGCCGGACATTGCCGTGATCGAAGCCATCGCCATCACCGAGCAGGGGCATATCGTGCCCACCACGTCGGTGGGCAACTCGGCCAGCTTTGCGATTTTCGCCAAGCAGGTGATCGTCGAGATCAACCTGGCGCACAACCCGAATCTGGAAGGGTTGCACGACATCTACATCCCGACTTACCGACCGACCCGCACACCAATCCCGCTGGTGAATGTCGACGATCGCATTGGCAGTACCGCGATTCCGATTCCACCGGAAAAGATAGTCGCCATCGTCATCACCAACCAGGCGGATTCGGCTTCGACCGTGACACCACCGGACAGCGACACCCAAGGCATCGCCGATCACCTGATCAACTTCCTCAAGCAGGAAGTCGACGCCGGACGCATGACCAACCGGCTCGGCCCGCTGCAGGCCGGCATCGGCAACATCGCCAACGCGGTGATGTGCGGCCTGATCGAATCGCCGTTCGAAGAACTGACCATGTATTCGGAAGTGTTGCAGGATTCGACATTCGACCTGATCGACGCCGGCAAGCTGAGCTTCGCCTCCGGCAGCTCCATCACCTTGTCGGAACGTCGCAATGCAGACGTATTCGGCAATCTGGAACACTACAAGGACAAGCTGGTACTGCGACCACAGGAGATTTCCAACCACCCTGAAGTGGTGCGGCGCCTGGGCATTATCGGTATCAACACGGCGCTGGAGTTCGACATCTACGGCAACGTCAACTCCACCCACGTTTGCGGCACGCGCATGATGAACGGCATCGGCGGCTCCGGCGACTTCGCGCGCAATGCGCATCTGGCGATCTTCGTCACCAAGTCGATTGCCAAGGATGGCGCGATTTCCAGTGTGGTGCCGATGGTCAGCCATGTGGACCACACCGAGCATGACGTCGATATCCTCGTGACCGAAGTCGGCCTGGCCGACCTGCGCGGCCTGGCGCCACGGGAACGGGCGCGGGTGATCATCGACAACTGCGTGCACCCGGCGTACCGCGATGCCCTCGACCATTACTTTGAAGCTGCCTGCGCTATCGGCGGGCATACGCCGCACATCCTGCGCGAGGCACTGAGCTGGCACATTAACCTGGAAGAAACCGGGCATATGCTCAAGGCGTGATGGATACAGATTCGAGCTGATGCAAACACAGTTTGCTCAGCTCGCGGCCAACGCCCGTACTTATGTAAAAAACTGTACTGCTGTACCGGTCTTTTCCTACCGAAACATCCTACGGCCTACCTCGAAATTACTTATTTCGCACTGTTTCAGTGCGGACAGGTACAGTTGCCCCATTTCCGTACAGTACAGCGCCTTTAAACAGTTAACTGGGCCCTCACAATACAGGTGAACTGTATCTGGAGAGTCTTGCGCCCGAGGAGGATCATTGGCACCAGTTAAACCACTACCTAATCCCGCCATAAGCGGAAGGATGCAATCATGGAACGTACACTCAGTTCCGAACTGTTCTTCGAAGAAAAAGCTGTAAACAACCAGGCTTCCATGCCTTTGCGCGTTCTCGCCAACCTGATGTTGTGGCAGCGCCGCATCTCCAGCCGCCATCAACTGGCTCGCCTGGATTCGCGTCTGCTGGCTGACGCCGGTATCAGCGAAGCTCAACGCTACGAAGAGCTGAGCAAGCCGTTCTGGCGCTGATTGGCGCTCGCTGGCCCTGACCTTCCGGGTCCAACGCCAGCAATCTGATTTGTCAAAACAAAGCCCGCCCCGGGAGACCGGAGGCGGGCTTTGTTGTATTCGGCGTTTGGATTTGAAAGTGATTGACCTCGAAATCAGTACAGTTTTAATAAACCTGTAAAGCACCAGTACAATTCAAGCAGCGATATAAAATTACCCGCACACTCAAGCCGCAGCCTAATATTCCGCTACTACGTGGCGAACCGTGCAGAGCTGACGTCAGATTGTTCAATGGCAACATCGCCCACAGCGCAGATGTCCTGCGCCACCTTGATTGTTCATCCACAGGAGTTACACCATGTCCCGTCTTCGCCTGTTGAGCGCTGCCACGCTTCTCGTTGTGGCCGCCAATGCTCACGCCAGCAGCTTTATCGTCACCACTGACTCCATCGTCGGCGCACTGAAAGCCACGTCCGACGCAACCTCCGATGCCACGTCCTCCCTGCGCGACAACAAGGTCGTACGCGCCGCCCGTGACGACGCCGCCAGTTTTGTGGCCAGTGAAGGCGCCATCCGTGGCGTGAAGCTGGAGAGCGCCCTGGCGCAGATCCGCCAACAGGCGCCGCAGCTCAATACCGCAACCGATGCACAGTTGGCCCAGGCGATCCTGGCCATCTGATAACTGCGGTGTAGGAAAAGGGAGCGCCAGCCGCTCCCAAACGCCGCTGCGCTGGCTCTCGCCGAGGCATTGCGCTAGCCTTGGCGCTCGTTTTCATGCGTCGAGTCCCATGGCTTTTTCTTACCGCCTGTTCACTGTTGCCGCGTTGATGTGCGCTGGCTGGTCACCGTTGGCTTCGGCCTTTGACGTGACCGTGCAGAGCACCGTCGTCAGCGTGTACGCCACCAGCAAGGTGACGTCAGCCCCCTTCGACAGAAAAACAGTACTGGCCGCACGGGATGATGCTGCCGCCTTTATTGCCACTGACGGCCAATGGCGGGGCGCACGCCTGGAGTCTGCGCTGGATTACCTGCGCCGCACCCGGCCAAAACTTCATGCAAGCGACCTTGAACTGGCGCAGGCAATTCTCGTCCAATCATCATCTTTATATTCTGGAGCCATTCCATGCGTAGCCCGCTGATCATCGCCGCCCTCGGCCTGCTGTTCCTGGCGGATGTCGCCCAGGCGCAAACCCTCAAGGCCACCAGTAACATCGTCGTCCGTGCCTCAGCGCGCACCATCGATTTCACCTCGGACACCACCACCTCCATCCGCGACTCCAAAGTCGTGCGTGAAGCCCACGATGATGCCGCCAGTTTCGTCGCCACCAATGGCGAGATCCGCGGCGCACAACTCGAAGCCGCCTTCGACACCCTGCGCACCCGCGTGCCCGAAGCTCGCGACGCCACTGACCAGACCCTCGCCGAAGCTATTCTCGCTCTGTGAGGCGCCTGCTCGCCTGGCTCCTGGCCGGGACGGTGCTGCTGTGTAGCGGCGCTGCCCAGGCCAGCCTGCAACTGCGGCTCAAGACCGAAGGCCTGAGCCCCGCTGAACAGCAGGCCAGCCAGGCGCTGCTTGATGAAGCAATGCGTGCCTTGCCGCCCCGATTTATCGAGCAACTGGACCGCCGCATTGATGTCGGCTGGACCGACGAGATGCCCGAAAACGCTTACGGCCAGGCCTCGCTGGTGTCCGAGCTCGACCTCAACCGCAACCTGCTCGCCAGCCTCACCGACGGCAGCGCCGCCACCCAGAAGACCCATCGCCCCCACGGCACCGTACGCCGGGAAATGCTCGCCACCGTGCTGCATGAACTGACCCACATCTATGACCGTGCGCGCCTGTGGTCCAAAGACGACCGCGCACTGATCAACCGCTGCAGCCGCCAGAACAGCATCACCGGCCTGATCGGCCTGCCCGACCAATGCCGGGGTCAGAACAACCGCCGCTTCACCCTCAGCGATGATCCACGCCTGCTGGACATCGCTGGCTGGCCGCAATATGTGGGCCGTCGCGGCGAACGCGAACAGCACAACCGCCAGATCGCGCGCAGCCCGGACCTCTACGAAACCACCAGCCCGCTGGAGTTCGTGGCGGTCAACATGGAGTACTTCCTCCTCGACCCGAGCTACGCCTGCCGTCGCCCTTCGCTGTTCCGCTATTACAAGGAACACTTCGGCTGGGCGCCCCCCCAGCAGGACGCTTGCGAAAAAACCTACGCCTTCCTCAATGCCGGCAATGACTTTGCCAAAACGCCACTGGGCCATGTCGATCCCGAACGCGTCTACGAAATCGACTACCTGCTCGCCGAAGCCAACCAGAACCTGGTCAGCCGCTGGGGCCACAGCATGTTGCGCCTGGTGATTTGCGCCCCCGGACGCCCTCGCGGCCCGGATTGCCGGCTGGACCTGGACCAGCATCTGGTGTTGTCTTACCGCGCATTCGTCGGTGACGTACAACTGTCGAGCTGGGACGGTCTGGTGGGCAAGTACCCGTCACGCCTGTTCGTGCTGCCGCTGGCCCAGGTGATTGACGAGTACACCAAGACCGAGCTGCGCGGCCTGGCCTCCGTGCCACTGAAGCTGTCGCGCCAGGAGATCAACGACACCGTCGAACACGCCGCCGAGATGCACTGGAGCTACGACGGCAACTATTTCTTCATCTCCAACAACTGCGCCGTCGAAAGCCTCAAGCTGTTGCGCAGCGGCAGTGCCAACCCGCAACTGACCGGGCTGGACAACATCACCCCCAACGGCCTGCTCGAAGTGCTGCAAGCCCGGGGTCTGGCGGACACCAGCGTACTGGACGACAAACGCAAGGCATTGCGCCTGGGTTACCACTTCGACTCGTTCCGTGAGCGCTACCAGGCGATGTTCGATGTGCTGCGCAAATACCTGCCGATCAAGCAGACCGAGGTCGAAGACTGGCTGTCGCTGAGTGCCCAGGAGCGCCGTCAATGGTTCGACCAGGCCGACCTGCGCACCAGCGCCGCGTTGCTGCTGCTGGAGCAGGCCAGCTTTCGCAGGCAGTTGATGCTGGCTCAGGACGAAGTCAAACAACGCTACCTCGGTGCCCGCGAGCTGAAGAACGGCGGCATGGAGAAGGCCAACGCAACGCTGCAACAGATCCTCGCCAACAGCGGCTTTCTCAGCCGACCGGCGGAGCTGCTTGGCAGCAGTGGTTACGGTCTGCCGCAGCCGTCGGAAGCCAAGCGTCTGGAATCGGAGAGCGCCGAACGCCAGAAACAACTGCAATCGCTGACTGGCGAGCTGGATAAAGAGGTGAGGGCGCTGCTGGAGCCGTCCCGCGCCGCCGAGATCGCCGCGTGCGAGGCGAATCTCAAGCAAGTCGGCGAGCATCTGCGCAGTCTCCATAAAGCCGCTGGCGGCCTCGAACTGCCGTAAGGCCACGCTACATAATTCAAGCAGCCTGAAATTTTTACCGTGTGTCCCCTGTTTCCCCGGCGAAAGCTGGCTGAAAGCTTACGCGTCTAGGATCGCCCTCACTGTCGGCAACAGACCGACTGTTAACAACAACAATGGTGATCCTGATGTCCGCTAGTAAACGCCTGCTTGCCCTCACTCCCCCCGTACGCCTCGTGCCTTTCGTTCTGCGCTGAGCCCAAACCGGTTCGCCATTCCCTAGCCGCGCTACGCCTGGAGTATTCCTATGCTGACTTTCCTTGGCTTTGCCATGGTCATCACGTTCATGTTCCTGATCATGACCAAGCGCCTGTCCGCGCTGATCGCCTTGATCATCGTACCGATCCTGTTCGCGCTGTTCGGCGGTTTCGCACCGAAGATCGGCCCGATGATGCTCGAAGGCATCACCAAGCTTGCGCCGACCGGCGTGATGCTGATGTTCGCCATCCTCTACTTTGCCCTGATGATCGACTCCGGCCTGTTCGACCCGGCCGTGCGCAAGATCCTCAAGATGGTCAAGGGCGACCCGCTGAAAGTGTCCGTCGGCACCGCCGTGCTGGCGTTGGTGGTGTCACTCGACGGTGACGGCGCCACCACCTACATGATCTGCGTGGCGGCCATGCTGCCGCTGTACAAGCGCATCGGCATGAGCCCTCGGATCATGGCCGGCCTGATCATCCTCGCCGGGGGCGTGATGAACATGACCCCATGGGGTGGCCCGACCGCCCGTGCCGCCAGTGCGCTGCATGTGGACCCGTCCGACATCTTCGTACCGATGATTCCGGCCATGGCCGCCGGTGTCGTGGCAATCCTGGTGATCGCCTATATGTACGGCAAGCGCGAACGCGCACGCCTGGGTGAGCTGCACCTGCAGGGTGACGACATCGACCACAGCGACATCAGCGTGTCTCAATTCCCCGACGCCCGCCGTCCCAAACTGATCTGGTTCAACGGTGCGTTGACCCTGGGCCTGATGTGCACGCTGATTGCCGGCCTGTTGCCGCTGCCGGTGCTGTTCATGGTGGCGTTCAGTATCGCCATGATCGTCAACTACCCGTGCCTGCAACAACAGAAAGACCGCGTCGCCGCCCATGCCGGCAGCGTATTGGCGGTGGTCGGGCTGATCTTCGCCGCCGGTATCTTCACCGGCATCCTGTCGGGCACCGGCATGGTCGACGCCATGTCCAAGAGCCTGCTGGCGGTCATCCCGGAGGCCTTGGGCCCGTACCTGGCGGTGATCACCGCGCTGGTGAGCATGCCGTTCACGTTCTTCATGTCCAACGACGCGTTCTACTACGGCGTACTGCCCGTACTGGCCGAAGCGGCCAGCCATTACGGCATCACCGCCGTGGAAATGGCCCGCGCCTCGATCGTTGGCCAACCAGTGCACTTGCTCAGCCCGCTGGTGCCGTCGACGTACCTGCTGGTGGCCCTGGCCGGTATCGAATTCGGCGATCACCAGCGCTTTACCCTGAAGTGGGCAGTGCTGGTGTGCCTGTGCATAATGGTTGCCGCATTGCTGATGGGGATTTTTCCGCTGTTCAGCACTCTATAATCTTACAACCCAACTGCGCCGGCCCTACGCTGGCGTGGTCTAACACACGCTCAAAGGAATACACATGGAATGGCTGACCAATCCGGAAATCTGGATTGCCTTCTTCACCCTGACGGCCCTCGAGATCGTCCTGGGCATCGATAACATCATCATGATTTCGATCCTGGTCAGTCGCATGCCCAAGCACATGCAGGCGCGCACCCGGATCTTCGGCCTGGCCCTGGCCATGGTCACGCGCATCCTGTTGCTGCTGTCGATCACCTGGGTCATGCAACTCACGGCCGACCTGTTCGTGGTGTTCGGCCAGGGTATTTCCGGTCGCGACCTGATCCTGTTCTTCGGTGGCCTGTTCCTGTTGTGGAAAAGCTCCCAGGAGATGTACCACGCCCTCGAAGGTGAAGACGAATCCCAGGACGAACCCGGTGGCAAGGGTGGCAAGTTCATCTACACCATCATCCAGATCGCGATCATCGACATCGTGTTCTCCCTGGACTCGGTGATCACCGCCGTCGGCATGGTGTCCCATGTGCCGGTGATGGTCGCGGCGATTGTGGTCGCGGTGCTGGTGATGATGCTGGCAGCCGGCACCATCAGCGCGTTCATCGACAAGCACCCGTCGCTGAAGATGCTGGCGCTGTCGTTCCTGCTGGTGGTGGGTACCGTGCTGATCGCCGAATCCTTCGACGTGCACGTGCCAAAAGGCTACGTCTACTTCGCCATGGCGTTCTCGCTGGCGGTGGAAGCGGTCAACATCAAGATGCGCACCGCCATCGCGAAAAAGAAGAAACAGCAGGACCCGGTGAAACTGCGCAAGGATGTTCCGGGTCAATAATCCCTGAGCCGCCGCTAACGCTCCCACACTGCACGTGGGAGCGTCTTTCATGACAGTTTTGTTTCAATCCTCAATATAGCTATGCGATGCTGGCGCGAAGCCCATTCGCCAACTACAGCTTGAATACAAGACGTAGAACCGCACGCGGCACCTTTCCTTTGCTTCTCATGAAGCATACCCACACGGGGGGCCGAGCATGCTGACCTTGCTCAATCTGCTTTCCGCCGTGACCCTGCTTATCTGGGGCACGCACATCGTCCGTACCGGCATTCTGCGGGTCTACGGTGCCAATTTGCGCCAAGTCATCGGGCAGAACATGTCCAGGCGCTGGCTGGCCTTCGTCGCCGGTATCCTGGTGACGGCCATGGTGCAAAGCAGCAACGCCACCGCGATGCTGGTAACGTCCTTTGTCGGTCAAGGCCTCATGGGGCTGGTGCCCGCACTGGCGACCATGCTCGGCGCCGACGTCGGTACGGCGCTGATGGCGCGGGTGCTGACCTTCGACCTGTCCTGGCTGTCACCGCTGCTGATTTTCCTCGGCGTTATCTTCTTCCTCTCACGCAAACAGACACGCGCCGGCCAGATGGGCCGCGTGAGCATCGGCCTCGGCCTGATCATCCTCGCCCTGCAATTGATCGTCGAAGCCGCCGGCCCGATCACCCATGCCCAGGGCGTCAAGGTGATCTTCGCCTCGCTCACCGGCGACATCCTGCTCGACGCCCTGATCGGCGCGCTGTTCGCGATGATTTCCTACTCCAGCCTGGCCGCCGTGCTGCTCACCGCCACCTTGGCCGGCGCCGGCGTGATCGGCCTGCACGTGGCCATCGGCCTGGTGATCGGCGCGAATATCGGCAGCGGCATACTGGCCTTCCTCAGCACCAGCATGCAGAACGCCGCCGGGCGCCAGGTGGCGCTGGGCAGCCTGCTCTACAAACTGATCGGCCTGCTGCTGATCATCCCGGTGCTCGACCCGCTGGTGCTGTGGATGGACAGCCTGGACTACAGCGCCCAAGGCATGGTCATCACCTTCCACCTGCTCTACAACGTCAGCCGTTGCCTGATCCTGCTGCCCACCATCGGCCCCATGGCGCGGCTGTGCGAGTGGTTGCTGCCGGAGCGCGAAGAGGTCAACGGCAAGGCCAAGCCGCGCCACCTGGACCCTGCCGCCCTCGCCACACCGAGCCTGGCCCTGGCCAACGCCGCGCGGGAGACCCTGCGCCTGGGTGACCTGATCGACAACATGCTCATGGCCATGCAGGAAGTGCTGCGCGGCAAACAAACCGCCATCACTCAGGAAATGCGCAGCCTCAGCGACGATGTCGAGGCGCTGTACAGCGCGATCAAGCTTTACCTGGCGCAGATGCCACGCGAAGACCTGGGTGAACACGACAGCCGCCGCTGGGCCGAAATCATCGAGCTGTCGATCAACCTGAAGCTGGCCGGCGACCTGATCGAGCGCATGCTGCGCAAGGTGCAGCAGCAGAAGACCTCGCAGCGCCGCCAGTTTTCCGAGGTCGGCCTGGAGGAGCTTTCGGGCCTGCACAGCCAGTTGATCGCCAACCTGCGCCTGGGGCTGTCGGTATTCCTGAGTGCCGACCCGGAAAGCGCCCGTCAGTTGCTGCGCGAAAAACGCCGCTTCCGCGCCCAGGAGCGCCGTCTGGCCCACGCCCACGTCAGCCGGCTGCAACACAAAGTTGTACAGAGCCTGGAGACCAGTTCCCTGCACCTGGAGCTGATTGCTGACATGAAGCGCCTCAACTCGCTGTTTTGCAGCAGCGCCTATGTCGTGCTGGAAACGTCTGACACCGGCGCACTCTCCGCCGACGATATTGCCGACATCACGCATTCACCCTGAACGGATGGTGGCCCGTGAAGTCAGTTAAAGCTGACCTCACTCGCCAGGAAGCTTGTTATGCGTCGCCTGTTGTTCGCCTGTCTGCTCATGGGTTCTGCCCATGCCTTTGCTTTTGACCGTTTGCAAGTCGAGGGCTATACCTTGCCCAACGGCCTGCAAGTGCTGCTCAAGCCAGGCACCGAACGCGGGCATGTGGCGATTCGCCTGGTGGTTGGCGTGGGCCTGGATGATTTCAGTTGCGAGCAAAAAGAGCTGCCGCACCTGCTCGAACACCTGCTGTTCAGCGGCATCGACGGCAGCGGCGAAGGTGATCTCGAAGACCGCATGCAAGCCCTGGGCGGCGAGTGGAACGCCTACACCAGCAATGCCGACACCACCTTCGTAATCGAGGCCCCGGCGCAAAACCAGCGCAAGGTGCTGGACCTGCTGCTGGCCATCCTTACCCGCACCGAACTGACCGACGCCAATATCAATGCCGCCAAACGCGTCGTCGAGCGCGAGGACGGCGGGCATTACTCGCACCTGCAGCGCCTGCTCGACCGCCAGGACCTGGGCCACACCGCCAGCAATCAACTGGCGGTCGAGCTGGGCCTCAAGTGCGCCGAACGCGCCGAGGTCGGTCAACTCACGCGCGATCAATTGGAGGCGCTGCGCAAAAACTGGTACGCCCCCAACAACATGACCCTGATCATCGTCGGCGACCTCGACAAACTGCTGCCGGCCTACCTTGAGCGCACCTACGGCGAACTCGACCCGGTCGAGCCGACCGACCACCTGGCCCTGCCCGACATCCAGCACGCCGCCGCTCATCGTCGCGACCTGATGCGCGGCTGGGTCGGCGACGGCGCCAAGCTGCACTGGCTGTTTCCCGAGCCAATGCTGGACGATCAGCATGACGAAACCTACGACCTGCTCAAGGATTACCTCGACTGGGCGCTGTACCGCGAACTGCGCCTCAGGCACGGTTTATCCTACGGCCCCTGGAGTGAGCGCGAAGTACTCGGCGGTGTCGGCTTCCTCAGCCTGAATGCCGATCTTGAACGCGAAGACCTCCCCGAGGCCGAACAGGTGCTGCACGACCTCACAGCCAGGCTGCTCAAGGACGGCCTCGACCCGGCCGCCTTCGCCCGCCTGCAACAGGCCGCCGTCGCCCGCCAGGCCTGGGCCGTGCAGGGCAACAGCGCCCTGGCCGACTATTATTGGAGCGCGTCCGGCGAGTACGCCAACGGGCGCTTCAGCGACCCGGTCAAGCGCATCAAGGCGGTCAGCCTGGAACAGACCAACCAGGCCATGCGCCAGGTGCTCAAGCAACCGGGCTACTGGCGCATCGAAAAACCGCTGCTCAGCTACGAGGCCCTGAACTGGATCGGCGCCGGCGTGCTCGGGCTGATCGCGATTGTGTTGATCGGCGTGCGCGGTTATCGCAAACGGATCGCGCAGTGAGCCACCGCACACGCGTACCGAGACGCTATTCTGTCCGGGATCTTTTCCTACACCTACTGCGAATCGCCGAATGCCAAACCTGAGTCACGTAATCCAGCGCATCCTCGAACTGATGAAGCGCTACCCAGGGGTGATCGCACTCGGCGGCTTCATCTCGGGCGTGGGCAGCTTCATTCTGGTGGACCGCCAGCAGGGCATGGCCAGCTGGATCGCGGTGATCATGCTGGTGAGCTGGCTGTGGCTGATGCTGGAAAACAGTTTTACCCAACTGTTCGCCAAGCTGTTCAAGCGGGAAATCCCCGAACCGCTGTTGCGCTATGCCACCCAGATGATTCACCAGGAAAGCCTGTTTTTCGTGCTGCCGTTTTTCTTCGTCACCACCGCCTGGAACAGCGGCCAATCGGTGTTCACCGGCCTGCTGGGCGCGGCGGCGCTGGTGTCGATCATCGACCCGCTGTACTACAAATGGCTGGCGCCCAAGCGCTCGCTGTTTCTGGCCCTGCACACCCTGACACTGTTTGCCGCGCTGCTCACCGCGCTGCCGATCATCCTGCACCTGACCACCGCCGAGAGTTACAAGCTGGCGCTCGGCGTGGCCATGGCGCTGTCGATCCCAAGCCTGGCGTTGAGCCTGCCGCTGCGCAGCCTCAGGGGCTGGGCGATGCTGCTGGGGGTTACGGCTGCCATCGGCTGCGCCGGCTGGTTCCTGCGCAGCTGGGTGCCGCCCGCCACGCTGTGGATGACCGAAGTGGCCATCAGCACGCAAATGCAGGATCGCACGCCCGGCGACGACCTCAAGGAAGTCAACGCCGCCCAGTTGCGCAGCGGCGGGCTTTACGCCTACACCGCCATCAATGCGCCGCGCGGGCTGGATGAGCGGATCTACCATGTGTGGAAATACAACGGGAAAGAAGTCGACCGCATCGCCCTCGATATCCACGGCGGGCGCAAGGAAGGCTACCGCGCCTGGACCCACAAACAGAACTTCCCCGGCGACGCCGCAGGGCGCTGGCAGGTACAGGTGCTCACCGAAGACGGGCAGGTGATCGGCGTGCTGCGCTTCAAAGTGACGGACACCGCACAAACGGACAACCCAACGTAGACGGTAGTGTGCTATTACGTAGCCATTGCGAAATAGCACAAGCTCGGAGCTTATGACCAGCAGTCCCACGCCCGGCGCAGCCCACCTCGATACGTCCATCTCGCCGCCACAGTTGCGGATTACGGGGGACTGGACGCTGGCCCACTACGCAAGCCTGCGCAAACTGTCAGCCAGGCTCGACGGCCAGTACGACGCCGCCGCGCGCATCGACCTCAACGGCCTCGGCGCGCTGGACACTGCCGGCGCGTCGCTGCTCGTGGAGTTGCTCGGCCCCACCCGCATCGAGCAATCGGCCGAACAGACCGATTGCAGTTTGTCCGCCGCCGACCGCGCGCTGCTCAAGACCGTCTACCGTTCCCTCAACGATTTCTGCGTGCCCGATAAAGGCCCGGAAGAGGCCACCGGCATCCAGTTGCTGGCGCGCATCGGCCGGGCGGTGGACACCGTGTGGCAGGACAGCAAACAGCTGCTGGGCTTTATCGGCCTGATCCTTGAAACCTTCGCCCGCGGCATCCTGCGCCCCAAACGCTGGCGCCTCACGCCGATGGTCGCGCACCTGGAGCAGGTCGGCCTCGACGCGGCGCCCATTGTCGCCCTGCTGACCTTCCTGGTGGGCGCAGTGGTGGCGTTTCTGGGTGCCACGGTGCTCAAGAGCTTCGGCGCGACGATTTTCACCGTGGACCTGGTGGCGTTCTCTTTTCTGCGTGAATTCGGCGTATTGCTCACCGCCATCCTGATCGCCGGCCGCACGGCCAGCGCCTTTACTGCGCAGATCGGCTCGATGAAGGCCAACGAAGAGATCGACGCCATCCGCACCCTGGGCCTGGATCCGATGGAGCTGCTGGTGTTGCCGCGCGTCATGGCGCTGCTGGTGGCGCTGCCGATGCTGACGTTTCTGGCGATGCTGTCGGGCATTGTCGGCGGTGGCGTGGTGTGTGCCGTGGCCCTGGATATTTCGCCGGCGATGTTTCTGTCGCTGCTGCAATCGGACATCGGCGTGCAACATTTTCTGGTGGGCCTGGTGAAGGCGCCGGTGTTCGCGTTTCTGATCGCGGCCATTGGCTGCCTGGAAGGTTTCAAGGTCAGCGGCAGTGCCGAGTCGGTGGGTGCCCACACCACCTCCAGCGTGGTGCAGTCGATTTTCGTGGTGATCGTGCTGGATGCGGTCGCAGCGCTGTTCTTTATGGAGATGGGTTGGTGAGTCGTCCACTGCGTGCACCCGCCGAGGCGGTGATTGAAGTGCGTGGCCTGTGCAATCGTTTTGGCAGCCAACGCGTGCACGAGAAC
Source organism: Pseudomonas trivialis (assembly GCF_001439805.1). Taxonomy (GTDB): domain Bacteria; phylum Pseudomonadota; class Gammaproteobacteria; order Pseudomonadales; family Pseudomonadaceae; genus Aquipseudomonas; species Aquipseudomonas trivialis. The sequence continues at coordinate 20,729 of NZ_JYLK01000001.1, forward strand.
CTCGACCTGGATGTATACAAAGGCGAAATTCTCGCCGTGGTCGGCGGCTCCGGCAGCGGCAAGTCGGTGCTGCTGCGCAGCATCGTCGGCCTGCGCCGGCCCAGCGCCGGCCAGGTGCGTGTGTTCGGCCAGAACCTGCCGAACCTGCCCGAGCACGAACGCTCCCTGGTGGAACGCCGCTTTGGCGTGCTGTTTCAGAAGGGCGCGCTGTTCTCGTCACTCACCGTCACCGAGAACGTCGCCCTGCCGCTGATCGAACACGCCGGCCTCAGCCGCGCCGACGCCGAGCACCTGGCGGCGGTCAAGCTGGCCCTGGCTGGCTTGCCGCTGTCGGCCGCCGACAAATACCCGGCATCGCTGTCCGGCGGCATGATCAAGCGCGCGGCCCTGGCCCGTGCCCTGGCACTGGACCCGGATATCCTGTTTCTCGACGAACCCACCGCCGGCCTTGACCCGATTGGCGCTGCGCAATTCGACCAACTGATCCTGACCCTGCGCGACGCGCTGGGCCTGAGCGTGTTTCTGGTCACACACGACCTGGACACGCTGTACACCATCACCGACCGCGTGGCGGTGCTGGCGCAGAAGAAAGTGCTGGTGGCCGACGCCATCGATGTCGTCTCGGAAACCGACGACCCCTGGATTCACGAGTATTTCCACGGCCCACGGGGCCGCGCGGCATTGGATGCCGCTCAACCGCTCAACGAGGTATGACATGGAAACCCGCGCCCATCATGTGATGATTGGTCTGTTCAGCGTGATCGTGGTGGTCGGCGCAATGCTGTTTGGCCTGTGGCTGGCCAAATCCAGCGTCGACAGCGCCTTCCAGGATTACGAAGTGATCTTCAACGAAGCGGTCAGCGGCCTGTCCCAGGGCAGTTCGGTGCAGTACAGCGGGATCAAGGTGGGCGACGTCACCAGCCTGCGCCTGGACCCCAAAGACCCGCGCCGCGTACTGGCGCGCATCCGCCTGGCCGGGCAGACGCCGATCAAGGAAGACACCCAGGCCAAGCTCGCGCTGACCGGCATCACCGGCACCTCAATCATCCAGCTCAGCGGTGGCACACCCCAAAGCCCCGAACTCCAGGGCAAGGACGGCGAGCTGCCGCAGATCATCGCCTCACCGTCGCCCATCGCGCGACTGCTCAATAACAGCAATGACTTGATGACCGGCATCAACCTGCTGCTGCACAACGCCAACAATATGTTTTCGTCGCAGAACGTCGACCGCCTGAGCAAGACCCTCGACAACCTGCAGCAAACCACTGGCGCCATTGCCGACCAGCGCGGCGATATCAAGGTGGTGATGCAACAACTGATGCAGGTAAGCAAGCAGGCCACCGCTGCACTCGAGCAGACCACCGTGCTGATGCGCAGCGCCAATGGCTTGCTCAACGATCAGGGCAGACAGGCGTTCGGCAGCGCCGAGCAGGCGATGAAATCCCTGCAACAAAGCACCGCCACCATCAATACCTTGCTCACCACTAACAAGGATTCGGTGAACAGCGGCATGCAGGGCCTCAACGAACTGGCGCCAGCCGTGCGCGAGCTGCGCGAAACCCTCGCGTCGCTGCGCGCCATTTCCCGGCGCCTGGAAGCCAACCCCAGCGGCTACCTGCTGGGCAGCGACAAGAACAAGGAGTTCACGCCATGAAGCGTGCTTGCCAACTGATCGTTCCACTGGCCCTGGCACTTCTAAGCGCGTGCTCGATCCTGCCCAAGGCCGACCCGTCGGACGTGTACCGCCTCACGGCGACGCCCGCCGCCACACAAGGCACCCCATTGAGCTGGTCGCTGCGCGTGACCAAGCCCCAGACCAGCGAGTTCCTCGACAGCCCGCGCATTGCCGTGGTGCCCAATGGCAACCTGATCAGCAGCTATGCCCACGCGCGCTGGAGCGACCCGGCGCCGGTGCTGCTGCGCAATCGCCTGCTGGACGGGTTCCAGCGCGACGCCCGGGTGACGCTACTGAGCACCGACGAGACCAACCTGCAGGCCGACTATGAACTGGGCGGACAGTTGCAGGCGTTCCAGAGCGAATACCAGGGCAGTGCGGTGCAGGTGGTGATTCGGTTGGATGCGCGGTTGGTGCGGGGCAGTGATCAGCGGATTATTGCCAGCCGCCGGTTTGAGGTAAGGCAGCCGGTGGCAGATACCAAGGTGCCGGCGGTGGTGGCAGCGTTTGGATTGGCGGCGGATCAGTTGAATAAGCAGGTGGTGGATTGGGTGGTTGAGCAGGGCAGTAGAGCAACGAATCGCTGAGGGCCTCATCGGGAGCAAGCCCCCTCCCACATTTTGACCTGTGAACACTTTCAAAATGTGGGAGGGGGCTTGCTCCCGATGGCGATTTCAGCCTCAGCCAAAGAACCAGTAGCACACCGCAATCGCCGCAACCACACCGGCAAACTCCGCCAGCAAGGCACACCCCACGGCATGCCTTGCCCGCTGAATCCCCACCGACCCAAAGTACACCGCCAACACATAAAACGTGGTCTCGGTACTGCCCTGAATCGTCGCTGCCACCAACGCGGGGAAGCTGTCCACGCCCTGGGTCTGCATGGTCTCGATCAGCATCGCCCGCGCCGCGCTGCCGGAGAACGGCTTGACCATCGCGGTCGGCAGGGCGTCGACAAAGCGCGTGTCCATGCCGGTCCACGCCACCAGATGCCGGATGCCTTCGAGGCCAAAGTCCAGCGCCCCGGAAGCACGCAGCACGCCCACCGCGCAGAGCATCGCCACCAGATAGGGCAGCAGGTTTTTCGCCACATCGAAGCCTTCCTTGGCCCCTTCGACAAACGCCTCGTACACCTTGACCTTGCGCAGCGCGCCGATCAGCAGAAACAGCATGATCAACCCAAACAGCGTCAGGTTGCCAAGAATCGACGACAGCCCGGCCAGCGCCGTGGCGGACAGGGTGGCCAGCAACGCCATGAAACCACCCAGCACCAGCGCACCGGGAATCAGGTAGGCCAGCACCACCGGGTCCCACAACCGCAGGCGCTGCATCACTGCCACCGACAGCAGGCCCACCAGCGTCGAGGCGCTGGTGGCCAGCAGGATCGGCAGGAAGACCAGCGTCGGGTCGGCGGCGCCTTGCTGGGCGCGGTACATGAAGATGGTCACCGGCAACAGCGTCAGCGACGAGGCGTTAAGCACCAGGAACAGGATCTGCGCGTTACTGGCGGTGTTGGGGATGGGGTTGAGTTCCTGCAGCGCCTTCATGGCCTTCAGGCCGATGGGCGTCGCAGCGTTGTCCAGGCCCAGGCCATTGGCGGCGAAGTTGAGGGTGATCAGGCCGATGGCCGGGTGGCCGGCCGGCACTTCGGGCATCAGCCGGCGAAACAGCGGCCCGAGGGCCTTGGCCAGCCAGTCGACGATCCCGGCTTTTTCGGCGATGCGCAAAAAGCCCAGCCATAAGGTCAGGGTGCCGAACAGCAGCACCATGACTTCCACCGACAATTTGGCCATGGCGAAAATGCTTTCGACCATCGCCGCGAAAATCCCGGCGTTACCGCCCACCAGCCATTGCGCCAGTGCTGACACCATTGCCACGACAAAGAAGCCAAGCCACAGGCCATTGAGCATCAGTTAAATCCCCCGAAAGATGGGGCGAATGATAACGGGGCTGGCAGAAACGACAAACCCCGGAATTTTCCGGGGTTTGTTTCAGCGCCTGAAGGTGATCAGCCGCGAGTGGCCTGGGCGGTCGGCACGGCTGTCCGGGTGCGCCAGTGCGGCAGCGAGTTCCAGTAGCGCTCGCCCTTGGCATCGTCGTACATGCCTTCCCAGCGAGAGATCACCAGCACGGCCAGGGCATTGCCGATCACGTTGAGGGCGGTACGCGCCATGTCCATGATGCGGTCGACGCCGGCGATGAAAGCCAGGCCTTCCAGCGGAATGCCCACGCTGCCCAAGGTGGCCAGCAGCACCACGAAGGAAACGCCCGGCACGCCGGCGATCCCTTTGGAAGTGACCATCAGGGTCAACACCAGCATCAACTGCTGGCCGACCGACAGGTCGATGCCATACAACTGGGCGATAAAGAGGGCGGCGATGCTTTGGTACAGGGTCGAACCGTCGAGGTTGAACGAGTAACCGGTCGGCACCACGAAGCTGCAGATCGCCTTCGGCGCACCATAGGCTTCCATCTTCTCGATCACGCGCGGCAGCACAGTCTCGGAACTGGCGGTGGAGTAGGCCAGCACCAGCTCATCCTTGAAGATGCGCATCAGCTTGATCACCGAGAAACCGAACAGACGGGCAATCAGGCCCAACACCACAAAGGCGAAGAACAGGATGGCGACGTAAACCAGGATCACCAGTTTGGCCAGCGGCAGCAGTGAAGCGAAGCCGAAGTTGGCGACGGTCACCGCGATCAGCGCGAAGACACCGATGGGGGCGTACTTCATGATCATGTGGGTGACTTTGAACATGCTTTCGGACACGCCCTGGAACATGGTCACCAGCGGCTCGCGCAGCTCGGGCTTGAGGCTCGACAAGCCGAGGCCGAACAGCACCGAGAAGAAAATGATCGGCAGCATCTCGCCACGGGCGACGGCAGCGAAGATGTTCGAGGGGATCAGGTTGAGGATGGTCTCGATGAACGCATGTTCATGCTGCACCTCGGCGGCAGTCGCCTGGTACTTGGAGATATCGACGGTGCCCAGGGTGCTCATGTCGATGCCTGCGCCCGGATGGAACAGGTTGGCCAGCAACAGGCCGACCACGATGGCAATGGTGGTGACGATTTCGAAGTAAAGAATGGTTTTGACACCGATCCGCCCCAGCTTTTTCGCGTCACCGACCCCGGCAATGCCGACGATCAGCGAGGAAATCACAATCGGGATCACGATCATCTTGATCAGGCGGATAAAGATATCGCCTGCCGGCTGCAAGATGTTGCTGATCCACCAGGCCTTTTCAGCACTGAAATGGTTGAGCACCGCACCGATTGCAATCCCCAGGACCAGACCGATGAGGATCTGCCAGGCGAGGCTTAGTTTTGCCTTCTTCATGTCATTACCCTTACTTCACGTGAACTTAAGGCGAATGCGCCAGCCGCAACGCTCGAGAGCGAAAAAGTGTGTGCACAAGCCTCCGTCGAAAGTGACCGCCGCGTGGCCGAAATGGCTTACTGGCAGGCGAAAAAAGCCGCAACTATTCCCATGCAACGGAACAACGTCTAATGCCGTAAACGCCTACCCCATGCCGAATCGGCATGGATTTTTTGGAAAATAACTGTCCGAACGGTCAGTTCGATTACGCCAATCTGACGGGCAAACAGGCCGTGAACCTGCCAATACAGGCTTGCTCAGAGAGACAGAGGCACGCCGAAGGGCTGGCACAAACGCCCGTAAATCAACGAGATTCGCGTCAGAAATATCTTATGGCGGGGGCAAAACTTTCTCGATAGATGGTCGAGTCGACACAACCAGTAATGGTTGGTGAAGAGCGAAAACGAAATATTCGGCTAAGGCCGGTATGGGAAGCGGCCCATCAGAGCAACGAGCCCGCCGCAAGTTCAGCAAGCTTGAGGACTTGCGAACTTGCGTCGCAGCTTTTCACCTGACCCGGCCCTTGCGCAGGCACTCCCTGTACCCGTAGGTCACGCCGATCTCGATTGATCAGAGCAACCCGGCCCCTTGGTCATGCATCGCCCTTGACGAGCGATGCAGACAGAAAAAAGCGATGGGCTTTTTTCTATGGACGCCGGCCCCGCAGACGCTGAGTGCGTCAAACGGAACCTAGTACCAATTCGGATCTTTCTTGAGCTGTTCCATCAACAGCTTTTGCATGCCTTCGTCCGGCTTACCGATAAACCGGTAATCGGCGTGCCGCGTCGGCGATTTGTCCTTCGGCAAACCGGCCGGGACTTCCACCAACAAGGCGTAGGCATCTTCCTTGTCAAAGCTGACGGCCACGATCAAACGCTTGTTCAGGCAGGTGTCCGCAGTCTCGCAGAGCGGCCCGACCAGGTACTTGTCGCCATCTTCTTCAACGGCGGTCATCTGTTGTTCGGCCGAGCCGGACAGGTTCATCACCCATTCCGGCAGGCGCTCTTCTTTCTTCACCACGTCTCGCCAGGTTTCACGGTACTGCGGGTCCGCACTGAGCAATTCGTTGGCTCGGGTCTGACCGTCATTGGCGGCCATCGCCAAACCGCTGCCGCCCAACAACAGGGCGACAGTAATGGCTTTAAAAGAAAGAGTGGTCATCTTCAGCCTCGGCCTTTACGACCAAAGAAGAACGAAGCGATGAACATCACCAGGAAGACAACGAACAGGATCTTGGCGATACCTGTGGCGGTGCCGGCGATGCCACCGAAGCCGAGGACTGCAGCCACAATGGCGATGATCAGAAACGTGATTGCCCAACTCAACATGGTGATTCTCCTTACGCTTTCATAGGGGGTAACAGCTGTGGTGCAGTGCGGTCGCTCAGTATGGCGCCCGGTTTATTGCCTAGAACACCCAACGTTCTTGCGCCGGGAGCTCGTCCAGGGTGGAGTCCTGGTCGACCACGCGCAGTTGCGGGGCAGTCACATCAGCAGCCGCGCTGGCGATGGAACGAAAATGGTTTTGCGTCATGGCCGGACGGTCGAATTGCGGGATTTGCTGCTGACTCTGCTGCCAGTGCTGCAACTGCTGGCCGCCAATCAACGTGACCATCAGGGCCAGGCTGGCGAACAAACCCTGTTGCAGGCGCAGTGGCGATACACGCAGTTGGCTGAGGCTTTGGCGAGTCATGCTGCATTTCTCCCGCTTTCTGATTATTGGTTCATGACACTCTTGGGAGATGTATTGCAGAGCGCATGCCAGCTTTTTTTCAAAATAAATATCAATAAAATCAATATCTTATGATTGAACCCAATACAAACGGCCCAGCATCCTGCACGATGCCCGTCTGCAGGCCGTGCGAAATGCACGATAGCCAGTGGTCGGATCAAGGGATAGAACCCGCCGCAGCGCTTGCCGAAGTCGCACGAAGGGCTAAAAACGCCACTAGCCCTGGTGCTGTAGGAAGGCGCGCAGATAGCTGCGCGAAGTAGCTTTTTTATCGATCAGAACAAACCATGCAACTTGCCCGATTATTCCGGGACTAATCACCATCATCATTTAAAGTTAAGGAGCGCGGGACAGATGGAATCAGCCAAGGAACTTCAAGGCCGCATTCTTTTAGTGGATGACGAATCCGCGATCCTCCGCACCTTCCGTTACTGCCTGGAAGACGAAGGCTACACCGTAGCTACCGCCAACAGCGCCGCGCAGGCCGATGCCTTGATGCAGCGTCAAGTGTTCGACCTGTGCTTCCTCGACCTGCGCCTGGGCGAAGACAATGGCCTGGACGTGCTGGCGCAGATGCGCATCCAGGCCCCGTGGATGCGTGTGGTAATCGTCACCGCGCATTCGGCCGTCGATACCGCCGTGGATGCGATCCAGGCGGGCGCGGCCGATTATCTGGTCAAGCCGTGCAGCCCGGACCAATTGCGTCTGGCCACCGCCAAGCAACTGGAAGTGCGCCAGCTCTCCGCGCGCCTGGAGGCGCTGGAGGGCGAAGTCCGCAAACCCAAGGATGGCCTCGACTCCCATAGCCCGGCAATGATGGTGGTGCTCGAAACCGCACGCCAGGTGGCCGGCACCGACGCCAACATCCTGATCCTGGGCGAATCCGGCACCGGTAAGGGTGAGCTGGCGCGGGCCATTCATGGCTGGAGCAAGCGCACCAAGAAATCCTGCGTCACCATCAACTGCCCGTCTCTCACGGCGGAACTGATGGAGAGCGAGCTGTTCGGCCACAGCCGCGGCGCCTTCACCGGAGCCAGCGAAAGCACGCTGGGTCGGGTCAACCAGGCGGACGGCGGCACACTGTTTCTCGATGAGATTGGCGACTTTCCGCTGACCCTTCAGCCCAAGTTGCTGCGCTTTATCCAGGACAAGGAATACGAACGCGTCGGCGATCCGGTGACTCGTCGCGCCGATGTGCGCATCCTCGCGGCCACCAACCTGAACCTGGAAGACATGGTGCGTGACGGCCGCTTCCGCGAAGACCTGCTGTACCGTCTCAACGTCATCACCTTGCACCTGCCACCGCTGCGCGAACGCAGTGAAGACATCCTGACCCTGGCAGACCGTTTCCTGGCGCGCTTCGTCAAGGACTATGCTCGACCGGCGCGAGGTTTCAGCGACCAGGCCCGCGAGGCGCTGCTCAACTACCGCTGGCCAGGCAATATCCGCGAACTGCGCAACGTTGTGGAGCGCGCGAGCATCATTTGCCCCCAGGAAAAAGTCGAAATCAGCCACCTGGGGATGGCGGAACAGCCGACCAACAATGCGCCGCGCATCGGTGCGGCGTTGAGCCTGGATGAGCTGGAAAAAGCCCACATCGGCGCCGTACTGGCCACCAGCGATACCCTGGATCAGGCGGCCCGCACACTGGGTATCGACGCGTCGACGCTGTACCGCAAACGCAAACAGTACAACCTGTGAGCTTTACCTTATGAAGCTTGCGATGAAACTGCGCACTCGGTTATTCCTGAGCATCTCCGCACTGATCACCGTTGCCCTGCTGGGCCTGGTGCTGGGGCTGGTCAGCGTGATGCAAATGGCAAAGAGCCAGGAATCGCTGATCCGCAGCAACTTCATCACCCTGGACCTGGGGCTCAAGCTGCGTCAGAGCCTGGGGGACCAGTTGATCCTGATGCTGGAAGAGCAACCCGACGCCAAGGCTCTGGAGACATCCAAGCAGCAGTATTTTGCATTGCTGGACGAAGGTATCGCCCATGAAAAGCGTGATGGGCGAATCAACGGTTTCAGCCAGGCGCGCATTGACTACCTGGACTTTTTGAAAGCGTTCGACGAAGCCCAGCGATCGCCACTGGCGAACAAAAAAAATCAGAAACTGACCGAAAGCTTCAATGCCTTGCGCAATGGCCTGATCGCCGAACACAAACAAGCCCTGGAAAACATCAACGCCAGCGAACACAAGTCGCGCAACCGAGCGTTATTGATCGCTGCGGCGCTGGGGGTGGTGGGGCTAGCCGTGCTGATTATCGGCTTCATCACCGCCCATGGCATCGCACGACGCTTTGGCGGGCCGATCGAAGCCCTGGCCAAGGCAGCCGACAAGATTGGGCAAGGTGATTTCGAGGTGACGCTGCCGATCTCGTCGGCGGCGGAAATGAACCAACTGACGCGGCGCTTCGGCATCATGGCCGAGGCGCTGCGCCAGCATCAGGCAACCAATGTCGACGAACTTCTGGCCGGCCAGCAGCGCTTGCAGGCAGTGCTAGACAGCATCGACGACGGCCTGCTGATGATTGATCGCCAAGGCCGCCTCGAGCACCTCAACCCCGTGGCGCAGCGTCAGTTGGGTTGGGACGAGGAGCGTCTGGGGCAAGGTTTGGGTGAAGCGCTGGTGCGTCCGGAACTGGATGAACAATTGCAGCTGGTGCTGCGCGGCGGCAACCTGGAGCGGGCACCGGAAGATCTGGAAGTGGAAGTCGAAGGCGAATTGCGCTTGCTGACCTACAGCCTGACGCCGGTGAGCCATACCCAGGGGCATATCCTCGGCGCGGTGATGGTGCTGCATGACGTCACCGAGCAACGCGCCTTCGAGCGGGTGCGCAGCGAGTTCGTATTGCGCGCCTCACACGAGTTGCGCACGCCGGTGACCGGCATGCACATGGCGTTTGGTCTTTTTCGCGAGCGCGCGAAATTTCCGTCGGAGTCGCGTGAGGCGGACTTGCTGGATACGGTCAACGAAGAAATGCAGCGCCTGATGCAGCTGATCAACGACTTGCTCAACTTCTCGCGCTACCAGAACGGCCTGCAGAAACTCACGCTGGGGCCATGCGACGTAACGGACCTGCTCGAGCATGCGCGCGCCCGCTTTGCCGAGACGGCAAATGCGCAACATATTGAATTATTGGTGGAGGCCCAAGCCGACGTGCCACGGCTGTATGCCGATCAGGCGCAACTGGAGCGGGTGCTCGACAACCTGTTGGCCAACGCGCTGCGTCATACCGCCGAAGGCGGGCAAATCCACCTGCAGGCGCGACGCCATGGCGAACGGGTGATTGTCAGCGTCGAGGACAATGGCGAGGGCATTGCCTACGGCCAGCAAGGACGTATCTTCGAACCATTTGTGCAGGTGGGCCGCAAGAAAGGCGGCGCCGGCCTGGGGCTGGCGCTGTGCAAGGAAATTGTGCAATTGCACGGCGGACGCATGGGCGTGTACTCCCGACCGGGGCAGGGCACCCAGTTCTATATGGCGTTGCCTCTGTAGTCCGCAGGCTTCGTCGGCAGCGAACCCTGTGGCGAGCGGGCTTGCCACAGAGGCCGCTCACCATAAAGGTCGCGCGCCACAGGCCTGCCTGGGGTTTAGCGTTGGTTCAGAGCACTCAGGATCGCGGCGCTTTCGGCGTCTGGCGTGCCGTCGAACAGCGATGCACGGAAGTGCATCTGAAACGCCGCGATCACATGCCGCGTGGCCACGTCCAGCTCCCCAGTCTGTGGCGTCGTGTAGCCCAGCTTCGCCAACTCCTCCTGGAACCACGTGATGCTCGGCAGCTGCGTTACGTACTGCTGCTGGAACCGGGCAACCGTCTGGGCGTCGGGCCACTGGCCCAGGCCTTCGTCGGCCAGACGCTTCCAGGGGAACAATGGACCAGGGTCGAGTTTGCGCAGCGGCGCAATGTCGCTGTGACCGATGATGTTCTTGGGGGCGATACCGTTGCGTTTGCTGATGTCCTTGAGCAACACCACCAGGGATTTCACCTGGGCCTCTGAATAGGGGTACCACAGGCGACCGGTCGGGGAGTCCGTGTAACCTGGGTTGACGATTTCGATGCCGATGGAGCTGGAGTTGAGCCACGTGCGGCCCGCCCATTCGCTTTCCCCGGCATGCCAGGCGCGCTGGCTCTCGTCCACCAGCTTGTAGATGGTGGCGCTGGCGTCGTCGCCGATCAGGTAATGGCTGCTGACCTGGCCGTGGGTGAGCAAGGCCAGGGAGCGTTCAAGGTTGGTCGAGGTGTAATGAACGACCACGAACTGCACGCGATTGTCGTGGTTGACCGAGGGGTGGTTGGTGTCGATGCGCGGACCGCTGGAGCAGCCGGCGAGCAGAATGAACAGGGAGGCGAAGAAAAGGGTTTTCATGGCAGAAAGCGTCACGCTGAAGACAGTAATGCAACAGTGTAACGTAACGTGTGTGACACAGCGCTCAAATTACAAAATGGAACATTTTTACGCCGCCTGCACCTGATTACGGCCGGCAGCCTTGGCCCGGTACAACGCCTCGTCGGCGCGTTTGAGCGCCAGGTCGCTGCGCTCGCCCGGCTGGAACTGCGCCACGCCCATGGACAGCGTGATCGTCACCGGCTCACCCTTGAAATGGAAGGGGCAGGCCTCGATGGCCGCCCGCAGCACTTCACCCACAGCCAGCGCCTGGGTGAGTGAGGTGTCGGGCATGAGCAACACAAACTCTTCGCCGCCAAAGCGCGCAATAAAGTCACTGCCATGCAGGTGCTTGCGCAGCACGTTGGCGATGATCTTCAGCACCTTGTCGCCGGCCAGATGGCCGTAGCCGTCGTTGACGCGCTTGAAGTGATCCAGGTCGAGCATCGCCAGCGACAGGCTGTTTCCCTGCTGATGCCAGGCATTGACCTCGTGGTCCAGGCGTTCGCCCCACGCCGCGCGGTTGGGCAGACGGGTCAGCGGGTCAATCAGGGCCTTCTGGCGCTGCACTTCCATGTGCTCGCGATAGCCCAGCGCTTCCTGCTCCATGTTGGCGACGCGTTCGGCCAGCCCCTGGAGCCGCGCCGCCACTTCCTGCTCGCGCTGGTCCCGTTGCTCGCGGTGTTCGTCCATGGTGCCGAGCAAGCCCTCGATATGGCTTTCCAGCACCTGCTTGAGGCTGTCCAGGTCAGCCGCTTCCTGCACGCTGCTTTGCAGGCCGTCGACCTGTTCACGTATCTGCGTGTCCAGTTGGCGGGCGGCGGAGCGGCTGTCGAGATGATCATCGCTGGTCACCTGCAGATGGCTCTGGAATGCTTCAAGACGCTCGTTGAGGTGCTTGAGATAAGCCTCGAACTCATGCTGACCGCTGTCGGTGACTGCCAGCATCAGCACCGCCAGGTCGTCGAGGATGGGCAGCAGCTCGTACCAATTCAAGCCATTGGCCAGGCGCTCGCGCATGGCCTCGGCCTGGGGCCGGTGGCGCTCGGGCAGGCTCAGGTCTTCCAGCAGGCCGAGCAGGGTGCCTTCGATGTGCCGGGCCACGGAGCTGTAGGAAGGCTCTGGCGGGTCAGGCAGGGCGTAGCCGCTTTCACCGGGCGGCTCGTCGACTTCCTCAACTTCAAGAACAGGTGGCAGCGACAGGCTGCCGATGCTGGTCTCATCAGGTGTTTCAACCAGCAGGTCGGGTGTTTCGATAAAGGCCGCGAGCGCGCTTTCGTTGGGCGGATCTTCGGTTTGAGGTTCGGGTTCAGCGGTGGCGACGGCGGTTTCTGCAACCGCAGCTTCGACCTTGGGTTGCGCGGTGACTTCCGTCACAGGCGCTGCCGTCAGTGTTGGCGGCAATGGCGCACTAGTCGGCAAGACTTTGGCTGGCGGTTCGGATGGCGTAGTGGCCAGCTCTTCAGTCACAGGCTCGGGAGCAACCGGTTTTGGCGCGGGCGTTATCGCAGGCTCAACGGCCAGCGTCTCGGGCGCAGCCTCCTTGCCCCCCCCGAACAAACGTTGCAACAAACCCGGACCAGGCCGTGGGGTTTCGCCGTCAGCCTCCAGATTATTCAACGCCTGCCCCTGCAAGCTGCTCAATTCGCTGAGCAGCAGCGGAATTTCACGCGCCTGGCCCACGCGACTGTCCAGTTGCTTGGCAAAGGCTTTGAGCGGGCGCGCCACCTCGCGCGGCAGTGGCAATTGCTGCAGCTGGGCGACCAGAGCGGTGAGCGCGGTGCTGATCTGATCGACCCGGGTTTCGCGGCGCTGCTCTGAATCGAGCACGGCTTTTTCCAGACGCGGCAGCAAGGCGGCGAGGGCGGCGTCCATGTCGTCGGTGCGCACCACATCGCGCATTTCCTTCATGCATTGGTCGACGGCGCGGTCGGTGCCTTCCGCGGCCAGCGTGCTGCGTACCAGGCCTCGGCGCAGCAGGTCGAGGCGGGCGGCCCACCGGCGCTCGAGCTTGTCTTGCTGCTCAATGCTTAACAGGTATTTTTCTTTCCAGCGCTCGGCATCGTCGCTCATGCAAGGGGTCCGCGAGGGCTGGTGCTCAACGCGGGCAATGCATCAACCGTGAGCGAACCCGGCAGACGAATCTCTACCGCGACGGGCAGGTGATCGGAAATGGGCTGCGCCAGTACCTGCACACTTTCCAGCGTGAGGGTCGGGCTGAGCAGGATATGGTCCAGGCAGCGTTGCGGGCGCCAGCTGGGAAACGTCGCTTCGACCTGCGGCGCCAACAGCCCGAGGTCGCGTAACGGTGAATTCAGCAGCAGGTCGTTGGCGTGGGTGTTCATGTCCCCCATCAACACCTGGTGCTTGTAGTTGCCGATCAGCTCACGCACGTAGGCCAGTTGCAGGTTGCGCGTCCTGCCGCCAAGGGCGAGGTGCATCATCACGACTACCAGCGCTTCCGGGCCTTCGCCGAACCGTACGAGGATCGCGCCGCGCCCCTTCGGGCCTGGCAACGGATGATCCTCGATGGCCGTCGGCTTCAGGCGGCTGAGCACACCGTTGCTGTGCTGCGCCAGACGCCCGAGGTTGCGATTGAGTTGCTGGTACCAGTAGGGGAAGCCGCCGAGCTGGGCCAGATGTTCCACCTGATTGATATAGCCCGAGCGCAGGCTGCCGCCGTCGGCCTCCTGCAATGCGACCAGATCAAAGTCGTTGAGCAGGGTGCCGATCTTCTGCAGGTTGCCGGTACGTCCCTTGTGGGGCAGCAGGTGCTGCCAGCCACGGGTCAGGTAGTGCCGATACTTCTCGGTACTGTTGCCCACCTGGATATTGAAGCTGAGCAGGCGTAGACGGCTGTCCGCCGGCAGGCCCGTTGATTCCAGGTGATGTTCATTGATCTGCGGTTCGTGCAGGCCAATGCCACGTTCGGTTCCCCAGCGGCGCATGACGAGCCCCTTACTTGGCTGCACGCTCTTTGGCGATCAACTGGTCAGCGACATTGAGGGTCGCTTCGGGACCACCGGTGGTGCCCAGGTCGAAACGGTATTTACCGTTGACGATCATGGTAGGCACGCCTTGCACGCCGTACTTCTGCGCGAGTTCCTTGGCCTGCTTGATCTGGCCCTGGATGGCGAAGGAGTTGAAGGTGGCGAGGAACTTGTCCTTGTCGACACCCTGGGTGGCCACGAAGTCAGCCATTTCGTCCGGCTTGGTCAGGCGCTTGCCTTCTTTCTGGATCGCGTTGAATACGGCGTTGTGCACTTTGTGCTCGACACCCATGGCTTCCAGGGTCAGGAACAGCTGGCCGTGGGCGTCCCAAGGGCCGCCGAACATGGCCGGGATGCGCTTGAAGTTCACGTCTTTGGGCAGTTTCTCGACCCAGGGATTGATGGTCGGTTCAAACGCGTAGCAATGCGGGCAGCCATACCAGAACAGCTCCACCACCTCAATCTTGCCTGGCACCGAAACCGGCACCGGGTTAGCCAGCTCTACGTAGGTTTTACCGGCTTCAAGCGGCACATCGGCGGCCTGGGCGGTCATGCCGAAAAGACTGGCAGTGACGAGAGCGGCGCTGAGGATCAGATTACGCATGCTTTACTCCTGGACAAATAAAGTCGCCTCACGCGACCCTTTGTTGTGACAGGTCTACGCGGGCATGAGTTCGTTAGTGTAACGGCAGCAGCCACAAAAAAGGGCGGCCAGGGCCACCCTTTTTATGCTTGCATCGCGGGATTAATCGAGTGTTAACGTCGCGGCCCGTCAGTGCAGACCCTCGATGTAGCTGGAGAGGGCCGCAATGTCCTCATCGCTGAGCTTGCGGGCGATGGTGCGCATGGTCATCGCATCGCCATCGTTGGCCCGGCCTGCGTCTTCCCTGCGAAAATCAGTCAGTTGTTTGGCGGTGTACTGCGCGTACTGACCGCTCAGGTGCGGGAAGCCGGCGGCGGCATTGCCTGTGCCATTGGGCGCGTGGCAACCGGCGCAGGCCGGCAGGCCCTTGCTCAGGTCACCGCCACGGAACAGCTTTTCGCCACGGGCGACCAGCTTGGGATCGGCGGCGCCCACACTGCCTTTCTGGCCGGCAAAGTACGCCGCCAGGTCGGCGATGTCCTGGTCGCTGGAGTTGGCCAGCAAGCCGGTCATTTCCAGCACCGTGCGCTTGCCGTCCTTGATATCGTGCATCTGCTTGGCCAGGTAACGCTCGCCCTGACCTGCCAGCTTGGGAAAGTTCGGCACCGGGCTGTTGCCATCGGCCCCGTGGCAGGCCCCACATACGGCAATTTTGGTCTGGCCCGCCCTGGCGTCACCCGCGGCGTGGGCAACACCGGTGATGCCCAGGGTCAACAGCAGACTCACGATCAGTTTGTTCATCAGCTAATCCAACTACTCATCCAACTGCGACCAGAGGTTTTAAACGTTATCTACCGGATTTACTCATCATCAACGGATCGATGACGTGTTGATCTCCAGCCTTGCGGTCCCTGCACAAAACCACGCGCGGCATTGCCTTTGAACACAAACTCGGTTGTACAGCGCCTGGGGTTCCTGTGTAGCCTGAGCGCCATGAAAGCACACACAAAATCTGCGGCATCATATACTCGCGCTACTTAAACGGAAACGACACCGCTTGCCGCACTCTTTTTCGGCACCGCTCACATCGGAAATCTCATGCAACTCAAGAATCCCATCCTCGGTCTGTGCCAACAGTCCACCTTCATGCTTAGCGCCGCCAAAGTGGACCAATGCCCCGATGACGAAGGCTTTGAAGTCGCCTTTGCCGGCCGCTCCAACGCTGGCAAGTCCAGCGCACTGAACACCCTGACCCACGCCAGCCTGGCGCGCACCTCGAAAACCCCGGGCCGCACGCAGTTGCTCAACTTCTTCAAGCTGGACGACGAACGTCGTCTGGTCGACTTGCCGGGCTACGGTTACGCAAAAGTGCCTATCCCGCTGAAGCTGCACTGGCAGCGTCACCTGGAAGCTTACCTGGGTGGCCGCGAAAGTTTGAAAGGGTTGATCCTGATGATGGACATCCGTCATCCAATGACCGACTTCGACCTGCTGATGCTCGACTGGGCTGTCGCCAGCGGCATGCCGATGCATATCCTGCTGACCAAGGCCGACAAGCTCACCTACGGCGCTGCCAAGAATACCTTGCTCAAAGTGCAGGCCGAAATCCGCAAGGGCTGGGGTGACACGATCACCATCCAGCTGTTCTCGGCGCCAAAGCGCATGGGCCTGGAAGACGCCTATACCGTGCTGGCCGGCTGGATGGAGTTGGCGGACAAGGGCGCAGAGATCGCCGAATAGCTTTTCTGCAGGCAAAAAAAACCCCGGACTTCGTATGGGGAGGGGAAGTTCGGGGTTCAAGTTCCGGACCGCTAGGGCGAGGTCCGGATATCTGCCAACACTTAACACAACATAGGAGCTTTGAAGGGCTTCACCACCCATTCAGAGACTCTGAGTGACAATTCACAGGTTAAGTTCCGACCCGCTCGAAAAACTGTGAAATAACCGTAGGCCTTTTCCCACACAAGACGCTTTGCCACCGCACTTTGTCGGTGGCAAACGCCCGCCGTCAGTGCGCCTCGTCCCAGTTGTTGCCCACGCCCACTTCCACCAGCAGTGGCACGTCCAGTTGTGCGGCAGCGCTCATGTGCTCACGAATCTTCTCGCTGACTTCGGCGACCAGATCCTCACGCACCTCCAGCACCAATTCATCGTGTACCTGCAGAATCACTTTGGCATCCAGACCCGAGTCGGTCAGCCAGTTATCCACGCGCACCATGGCTTTCTTGATGATATCGGCTGCGGTGCCCTGCATCGGCGCGTTGATCGCCGTGCGCTCGGCGGCGGCCCGTTCCTGGGGTCTGTTGGAATTGATGTCCGGCACATACAGGCGGCGACCGAAGAAGGTTTCCACGTAACCCTGATCGGCAGCTTGGGCACGAGTGCGCTCCATGTACTCACGCACCCCGGGGTAGCGGGCGAAATACACGTCGATATAGGCTTTGGCGGTCTTGGTATCGACGCCAATGTCCTTGCCCAGCTTCTGCGCGCCCATGCCATAGATCAGGCCGAAGTTGATCGCCTTGGCACTGCGGCGCTGATCGGAGGTGACTTCGCCCAGCTCCACCTTGAACACCTCGGCCGCGGTGGCGGTGTGCACATCCAGATTGTGGCGGAAAGCATTCATCAAGCCTTCATCCCTGGACAGGTGCGCCATGATGCGCAGCTCGATCTGCGAATAGTCCGCTGCCAGCAGCTTGTAGCCCTTGGGCGCAACAAACGCCTGGCGGATGCGCCGCCCTTCAGCGGTGCGCACCGGGATGTTCTGCAGGTTCGGGTCGCTGGAGGACAGGCGCCCGGTCGCGGTCACCGCCTGGTGATAAGACGTGTGGATACGCCCGGTGCGCGGGTTGATCTGTTCGGGCAAGCGGTCGGTGTAGGTGCTTTTGAGCTTGCTCATGCTGCGGTACTGCATCAACACCTTGGGCAGCGGATAGTTATCTTCGGCCAGTTTGGCCAGCACTTCTTCCGCCGTCGAAGCCTGCCCCTTGCCGGTCTTTTTCAGCACCGGCATGCCGAGCTTGTCGTAAAGAATCGAGCCGAGCTGTTTGGGAGAACCCAGGTTGAATTCCTCACCGGCGATCTCGAATGCCTGGCGCTCCAGTTCGACCATCTTGTGGCCCAACTCGATGCTCTGGATACCCAGCAATTCCTTGTCCACCAGCGCGCCCTGACGCTCGATGCGCGCCAGCACCGGCACCAACGGAATTTCGATATCCGACAGCACGCTGGCCAGGCGCGGGATCGCGGCCAATTGCGCGTGCAGCGCCTGGTGCAGACGCAAGGTCACGTCGGCATCTTCGGCTGCGTAAGGGCCGGCCTGTTCCAGTGCGATCTGGTCAAAGGTCAGTTGCTTGGCGCCCTTGCCGGCGATGTCCTGGAAACTGACGGTGTCGTAGTCCAGGTACTTCTTGGCCAGGCTGTCCATGTCGTGCCGGGTGACGGTGGCATTGAGCACATAGGATTCAAGCATGGTGTCGAAGGCGATGCCGCGCACGGTGATGCCTTGCGCCGGGTCGCCGCCGATGGCGCAGTTGGCCAGGATGTTCATGTCGAACTTGGCGTGCTGGCCGACCTTGAGTTTGGCCGGGTCTTCCAGCAGCGGTTTCAAGGCCAGCAGCACGGTGTCACGGTCCAATTGGTCCGGCACGCCGATGTAGGAGTGGGTCAGCGGGATGTAGGCCGCTTCATGGGGCTGCACGGCGAAGGACACCCCGACCAACTGCGCTTTTTGCGCGTCGATGCCGGTGGTTTCGGTGTCGAACGCGAACAGCGGCGCATCCTGAAGCTTCTTCAACCACCGCTCGAAGGTCGCTTGGTCGAGGATGGTGGTGTAAACCGTTTCCAGCGGCGCTGTCGGTACAGTCTCGACGATCTCGGCCGCTACCGGCGCTACGCTCAGCTCGACGCGCCTGGCATCGCGCTGAATCTCGTCGTACCAGCTCTTGAACTCAAGCAGGGTGTACAACTCCAGCAGCTTTTCGCGGTCCGGCTCGATCAGGTGCAGGTCGTCCAGGCCGATATCCAGCGGCACATCGATCTTGATCGTGGCCAGCCGGTACGACAGGAACGCCATCTCGCGGTGCTCTTCCAACTTGGCGCGCAGGGTCTTGGCGCCGCGAATCGGCAGGCTCGGCACCATGTCCAACTGCTCATAAAGCTCTTTGAGGCCGCCATTGACGCCCATCAGCAAGCCGGAGGCGGTCTTCGGACCAATGCCCGGCACGCCCGGGATGTTGTCGGACGAATCGCCCATCAATGCCAGATAGTCGATGATCTGCTCCGGAGCGACGCCAAATTTCTCCTTCACGCCCTCTACGTCCATCGCGCTACCGGTCATGGTGTTGACTAGGGTAATGTGCCCGTCGACCAACTGCGCCATGTCCTTGTCACCAGTGGAGATCACCACCGGCCGGCTGGCAGCCGCGCTGCTGCGCGCCAGGGTGCCGATCACGTCATCGGCTTCGACGCCTTCGACGCACAGCAACGGAAAGCCCAGGGCGATCACGCTCTGGTGCAGCGGCTCGATCTGCAGGCGCATGTCATCGGGCATGCTCGGGCGGTTGGCCTTGTAGTCGGCGTACATGTCATCGCGAAAGGTCCCACCCTTGGCATCGAACACCACCGCGAACGGGCTGTCCGGGTATTGCCGGCGCAGGCTCTTGAGCATGTTCAGCACGCCCTTGACCGCGCCGGTCGGCAGGCCTTTGGAGGTGGTCAGCGGTGGCAGTGCATGGAAGGCGCGGTACAGATAAGAAGAACCGTCCACCAGGACGAGGGGCGCTTGGCTCATGAGCAGGATCAACCTTTTCGGCGGGTCAGGCGCTAGAATAGCCGGACCAATGAAAACAAAGGGACAAGGTTATCATGCGTACATTCAATCGCCTGCTGTTGACTGGCTTGATTGCACTCGCTCCGATGGCTGCCATGGCGGCAGACGATGCGCCGTCGGCCGACCCGGAAGTAACCATTCGCACGGAGGGCGACAAGACCATCCAGGAGTACCGCCAGAATGGCTTTCTGTATGCGATCAAGGTCACGCCCAAAGGTGCACCGCCGTATTTCCTGGTGCGCGCGGACGGAACCGACGCGAACTTCATCCGCTCTGACCAGCCGGATATGCTGATTCCGTCATGGAAGATCTTCGAATGGAAATGATTTCCCCACTTTAATCGACGCTGCAATTCGCAGCGTCCGTAACGGCAGTTTACCCATGTCTGTGTTTACCCCCCTGGCTCGGCCCGAGCTGGAAACCTTTCTCGCGCCCTACGGGCTCGGCCGCCTGCTTGACTTCCAGGGGATTGCCGCTGGTAGCGAAAACACCAATTTCTTTATCAGCCTGGAACAGGGCGAGTTCGTGCTGACCCTGGTTGAGCGCGGCCCTGTGGCCGAAATGCCGTTTTTCATCGAGCTGCTCGACATACTGCACGACGCCGACCTGCCGGTGCCCTACGCGCTGCGCACCACCGACGGCGTGGCCCTGCGCGAGCTGGTCGGCAAACCGGCGCTACTGCA
Source organism: Pseudomonas trivialis (assembly GCF_001439805.1). Lineage (GTDB taxonomy): Bacteria > Pseudomonadota > Gammaproteobacteria > Pseudomonadales > Pseudomonadaceae > Aquipseudomonas > Aquipseudomonas trivialis. Next base: position 40,990 of record NZ_JYLK01000001.1, read on the forward strand.
ACCGCGCCTGGCTGGCAAGCACATCACACACGCCAACGCGCAGCATTGCGCCCAGGTCGGCGAACTGCTCGGCCATCTGCACCAGGCCACCCAGGGCGACAAGGTGCTGGAACGCAAGACCGACCGCGGGCTGGACTGGATGCTCAGTGAAGGCGCGCAGATTGTTTCGCACTTGAACGCCGCGCAGCAAAGCCTGCTGCAGGACGCGCTGGCCGAGATCCAGGCGCACAAGGCCGACATCCTGGCCCTGCCGCGCGCCAACCTCCATGGTGACCTGTTCCGCGACAACGCGATGTTCGAAGGCACCCACCTGACCGGCCTGATCGACTTCTACAACGCCTGCTCCGGGCCGATGCTGTATGACATCGCGATTGCGCTGAATGACTGGTGCTCGAACGCAGAAGGCGCAATCGATGGGCCGCGGGCCCGTGCGTTGCTGGGCGCCTACGCGGGGCTACGACCGTTTACCGCGAAGGAAGCCGAACTGTGGCCGACGATGCTGCGGGTGGCGTGCGTACGGTTCTGGCTGTCGCGCCTGATTGCTGCTGAGTCGTTTGCCGGGCAGGATGTGCTGATTCACAATCCAGCGGAGTTCGAGCACCGCCTGGCGCTACGCCAGCAGGTCAGCGTCCACCTGCCGTTCGCCCTCTGAAGCCTTACCGGATCAAAAAATGTGGGAGGGGGCTTGCTCCCGATAGCGGCGTATCAGGCAACTTATGCATGCCTGACACACGGTCATCGGGAGCAAGCCCCCTCTCACACTTGATCTTCGCTTGGCCTTAGAGCGATTCCAGGCAGCCCGCCAGGTCGTTACCCAGCTTGTCCAGCACTTGCTCGTAGCCATTCGCCGTGGCCGGTGTATAACCGCCCAGCGCATCCAGCTCCGCCAGTTTTACCGGCAGACCCGCCACCAGGGTTTCAGCCAGACGCGGGCGCAGCGGCGGCTCGCTGAACACACAGGTCTTGCCCACTTCCTGCAGACGCGTGCGCATCGCCGCTACATGCTGGGCGCCGGGTTGCACTTCGGCGGCAACGCTGAACACGCCGGCATGCTTGAGCCCGTAAGCCTCTTCGAAGTAATCGAAGGCTTCGTGGAACACGAAATAAGGTTGACCGGCGATCCCTGCCACGCGCTTTTTCAGACGCGCATCCAGTGCGTCCAGACGCTCGTCGAAAGCCTTCACGTTGCTCTCATAACGGCCGGCGTTCTGCGGGTCAGCGGCACTCAGGTCCGCCGCCATGCGCGCTGCGATCACCCGCGCATTAACCGTGGACAGCCACACGTGCGCATCCAGGCTGCCGGGACGGTGATCGTGGTCATGCTCGCCAGCATCGTCGGCGTGAGAGTGGCTATCTTCGGCGAAACGACGCAGTTTCATGCCAGGCAGGTCCTGCACCGCCACCGTTGGCGCGCTGCGGCCCTTGAGCACGCGGGGCAGGAAGCTTTCCATGTCCGGACCGATCCAATACAGCAGGTCCACCGACTGCACGCGCCGTACGTCGGATGGACGCAACGCGAAGTTATGCGGCGACGCACCCGGCGGCAACAACACCTCGGGGACCGCCACGCCGTCCTGCACAGCGGCGGCAATCAGCTGCAACGGCTTGATGCTGGTCAGCACCTTGACCTCGGCCTGAGCGGCCCCCGCAACGAAAAAACTGGCGATAAATATGACAAAAACTGGAAAAAGTCGGGACACGATGACCACTCAATGGCGTAGGAACGGGTAACATAATAACGTCTCTATCAAATGTCTGTCGCCGCTCATGCCTAAAACACCGCTTGCCAGCCGTCCCCACGACCATTCTCACTGCGTGCACACCGCACTGGCGGAAGCCGACACACTGTGTGCGCAAAAGGGTTTGCGCCTGACCGCCCTGCGTCGCCGCGTGCTGGAACTGGTGTGGCAAAGCCACAAACCGCTGGGCGCCTACGACATCCTCGGCGTGCTCAGCGAACAGGACGGCCGTCGCGCCGCGCCGCCTACCGTGTATCGCGCGCTGGATTTCCTGCTGGAAAACGGTCTGGTGCACCGCATCGCCTCGCTCAACGCCTTCGTCGGCTGCAACCACCCCGAACACGCGCACCAGGGTCAGTTCCTGATCTGCCGCGAGTGCCACGCCGCCATCGAGCTTGAGCAAAAAAGCATCAGCGACGCAATCATCAAGAGTTCCGCCGAGGTGGGCTTCCAGGTCGAAGGGCAAACGGTCGAAGTGGTCGGCCTGTGCTCGGGCTGCCAGGGGGCTTGATGAGCAACGCGTTAATCCGCCTGGAGCAGGTTGGGGTCACATTCGCCGGGCAAACCGTGCTGGATAACATCGCCCTGAGTGTCCAGCCACGGCAGATCGTCACCCTGATCGGCCCCAACGGCGCCGGCAAGACCACCCTGGTGCGCGCCGTGCTCGGCCTGCTCAAGCCCGACACCGGCAGCGTGTGGCGCAAGCCCAAACTGCGCGTGGGCTACATGCCGCAAAAATTGCACGTCGATCCGACCTTGCCTTTATCCGTGCTGCGCTTCTTGCGCCTGGTACCCGGTGTCGACCGCGCCCGCGCCCAGGCCGCGCTCAAGGAAGTCGGCGCCGAGCAGGTGATCGACAGCCCGGTGCAAAGCATCTCCGGCGGCGAAATGCAGCGCGTGCTGCTGGCCCGCGCCCTGCTGCGCGAGCCGGAGCTGTTGGTGCTCGATGAGCCGGTGCAAGGTGTCGACGTGGCCGGTCAGGCCGAGCTGTACAGCCTGATCACCCGCCTGCGCGACCGCCATGGCTGCGGCGTGCTGATGGTGTCCCACGACCTGCACCTGGTGATGAGCACCACCGACCAGGTGGTGTGCCTCAACCGCCACGTGTGCTGCTCCGGCCACCCGGAACAGGTCAGCGGCGACCCGGCCTTCGTCGAGCTGTTCGGCAAGAACGCGCAGAGCCTGGCGATTTATCACCACCATCATGACCACGCCCACGACCTGCATGGCGCCGTGGTCGACGACCCTTCTGCACCCCACGTGCATGTTCACGGAGATAGCTGCAAGCATGGCTGATTTTCTGCTCTACGCCCTGCTGGCAGGCTTGGCTCTGGCATTAGTGGCGGGCCCTCTGGGTTCGTTCGTGGTGTGGCGGCGCATGGCGTATTTTGGCGACACCCTGTCCCACGCCGCGCTACTGGGCGTGGCCATGGGCTTTTTGCTGGATGTGAGCCCGACCATCGCCGTCACCGTGGGCTGCCTGTTGCTGGCGGTGCTGCTGGTGACCCTGCAACAGCGCCAGCCGCTGGCCTCCGACACTCTGCTGGGCATCCTGGCGCCGAGCACCTTGTCTCTGGGCCTGGTGGTGCTGAGCTTCATGCATGAAGTGCGCATCGACCTGATGGCCTACCTGTTTGGCGACCTGCTGGCGATCAGCCCGACCGACCTTGCGTGGATCCTCGGCGGCAGCGCCGCCGTGCTGGTGCTCCTGGTGACGCTGTGGCGCCCGCTGCTGGCGATTACCGTGCACGAGGAACTGGCCACGGTCGAAGGCTTGCCGGTGCCGGCCCTGCGCATGGCCCTGATGTTGTTGATCGCGGTGGTGATTGCTGTCGCGATGAAGATTGTCGGCGTATTGTTGATCACGTCGCTGCTGATCATTCCCGCCGCCGCCGCCCAGCGCCACGCCCGCTCTCCGGAGCAGATGGCAATCGGCGCCAGCCTGTTGGGGATGCTCGCGGTCTGTGGGGGCCTGGCGTTGTCCTGGTTCAAGGACACGCCGGCCGGGCCATCGATTGTGGTCACGGCCGCCGCCCTGTTTCTGCTGAGTTTTGTCCTGCCCCGTCGAGGGGTGTAGACTTGCTCGCTTTTTGCGCAATTAGAGAGTCGCAGGAATGAAGCCGTTCACCTCCCGTTATCTGCTCCTTGCCGCATTTTCCCTGCTGCTGGGCGCCTGTCAAAGCACACCGCCCGCCGCCCTCGCGACGCCGGACGCTCGCGCTGCGGCCATCGCGCAGCTGGAGCAAAACCTGGCCAGCAGCGAGCTGGCCACCGCCGAGGACCAACTGGCGGCCTTGCAGGCACAAACACCCAATGACCCGGCGCTGGAGGCTTACCAACGCCAGTTGGCCGAAGCCTACCTGCAGCGCAGCCAGATCGTCCTGCAAAAGGGCGACGTCAACGCTGCCGCCACCGCCCTGAGCCGTGCCCGTGCGCTGATGCCCAAGGCGCCGGCCCTCACCGGCGGCGTCAACAGTGCGATCAGCCATGCGCGCAAAGCCGAGCTGGACAAAGCCGAGGCTGCCCTGAAAGCCGCCGAAGCCAAGCCGCCCGCCAAGGTCATCGACCCGGCGGCGCCCAGCACTACGGTGGCGTTGAACCTCACCGATATCGAAGCCCTGCGCCATCAGCTGGATGCGATTGCCACCGATGTGGTGAATTACCAGTGCGACGTGAGCATCCAGGCGCCGCGCACCGAGGATTACCCGTGGCTGGCCACATTACTGACCAAACGGGTGAAGCGGATTGATTCGGGGTACGAGCTGAAGATCCACCGGCAGATCCTGAAACACATTCCGGCGCAAGTTGTGCTGATTCCGCGCAAGGCGGAATAACGCAAATCGGGAGCAAGCCCCCTCCCACCCCTGGAACGCATTCCAAAGGTGGGAGGGGGCTTGCTCCCGATTGCGGTTTAAGAAACAACCAATAGTTAAGCCGGAATCGCCTTGGCCTTCACCTCACGATCCCACACCCTGTGTTCGGCAATCGCCGCAAAGAACGCCTTGAACGCCTTCGCATCCGCACCCACGATCAGCCCCTCGTCCGCCTCCAGTTTCAGCAGATCCAACAGCGGCTTCACGTCACTGGCGACCGCAATCGCCTTCAGGTGCTTGTACGCCTCCAACACATAGTGCAGCGCCACACCGTCACCGCTCAGCGCGTCCACCGAGGCTTTACCGCCCGGGATAAACACCGCGTCAAAGGCAATCGACGGCATGCCTTCCATCGACGCATCCACCGGCAGCGCTTTGCCATCCGCCGTGGTCACAGGCGCCGAAGTCGGCCCCAGCAACTTGGCGTGGGCACCTTCTGCCTCCAGCGCTTTTTTCATCGCGTCAATCGCTGCGCCGTCCACGCCGTTGGCGGCCAGAATCGCCACCTTGCGCGTTTTGATATCACCCGACAGCAGGTTCACCTGACTCAAGGCCGGCGATTTTTTTACCGAGGTCTCACGCGCAGGCACGGTGCCTTTGGTCGGTGCTGGCAGGCCCAGGTTCTGCGCAACGCGCTTGGCCAGTTCCAGGTCGATGTTGGCGAGGATTTCGTTGACCTGACGGGCACGGATGTACTCGCGCTCGACCTTGCCCAACTCGAAGCTGTAAGCCGCGATGATGTGCTCTTTCTCGTGGTGGCTCATGCTGTTGAAAAACAGCGTGGCCTGGGAAAAGTGATCGCCGAACGACTCGCTGCGCTCACGCACCTTGTTGGCGTCAACACGCTCGTAATAGGTTTCGAAACCGCCGTCAGTCGGGCCTGCCGGTGTTTCTTTCGGCCAGCCGCCGTCGATGGAGTTCGGCTCGTAGGCGGCGCGGCCCTTGTCGATCACGGTGCGGTGCTGCGCGTCGCGCTGGCCATTATGGAACGGCGCAACCGGACGGTTGATCGGGATCTCGTGAAAGTTCGGCCCGCCCAGTCGGCTGATCTGCGTATCCGTATAGGAAAACAGACGGCCTTGCAGCAGCGGGTCATTGGTGAAATCGATACCCGGCACGATGTGGCCTGGGCAAAAGGCAACCTGCTCGACCTCGGCGAAGAAGTTATCCGGGTTGCGGTTAAGCACCATCTTGCCCAGCGGGGTGATCGGCACCAGCTCTTCGGGGATGATCTTGGTCGGGTCGAGCAGGTCAAAGTCGAAGTTATGCTCGTCTTCTTCTGCAACGATCTGAACACCCAGCTCCCATTCAGGGTAGTCGCCGCTCTCAATCGCTTCCCACAGGTCGCGACGGTGGTAGTCGGTGTCTTTACCGGCCAGCTTCTGCGCTTCGTCCCACACCAGGGAGCAGGTGCCGACCTTTGGCCGCCAGTGAAACTTGACGAAGCTTGACTTGCCTTCGGTGTTGATCAAACGGAAGGTGTGCACGCCAAAACCCTGCATGGCACGCAGGCTTTTTGGAATGGCACGGTCGGACATGGCCCAGATCACCATGTGCGCCGATTCCGGCTGCAGTGACACGAAGTCCCAGAAGGTATCGTGGGCCGAACCGCCGGTAGGAATCTCGTTGTGCGGCTCCGGCTTTACGGCGTGCACAAAGTCAGGAAACTTGATTGCGTCCTGAATGAAAAACACCGGCATGTTGTTGCCCACCAAGTCGAAGTTGCCTTCCTCGGTGAAGAACTTCACGGCAAAACCACGCACGTCACGCACTGTGTCGCCAGAGCCACGTGGGCCCTGCACGGTGGAGAAGCGCGCGAACACCGGAGTTTTATGCTCCGGCATACGCAGGAAACCAGCCTTGCTCAGCGCAGAGTGGTCTTCGTAAGTCTGGAAGTAACCATGGGCGCCGGTGCCACGGGCATGCACGATGCGCTCTGGGATGCGTTCATGGTCAAAGTGCGTGATCTTTTCACGCATGATGAAATCTTCGAGCAGCGAGGGGCCGCGAGCGCCCACCTTCAAGCTGTTCTGGTTGTCGGAAATCTTCACGCCCTGATTGGTGCGCAGCGCCTGTCCGGTTGCGTCGGAGCGGAATTCTTCCAAAGCCTGCAATTTGGCGTTGGTGTTGCCACGGTCAAGGGTATCGGTGCCCGCGAGTTCACTCTTCGGCGGGGTGGCTGGCTTCTTGGTACTCATCAGTCAAAACTCCTTATTCAAAGTGGCCAGAGCGTTCCCCGGCTCTTTTGAGCAAAACCCCAGGCACGGTACCTGGGAAATCGAGTTGCTTAAGTAGTGACTGATGAGGTTTTGGGCCGTTCCTTTTTTATGACCTTTGATCGCGTTATTGCCAAATCGCTGGTTGAATACGAAATAAATGCTAAGAAAGACTATACGGACAGGCTAAAATGCGCGCCCGGCTAACCGCTGATCCCTTTTCCATGCGCCCCACAAGGTTCGCTACGTGATCGAGTTTCAAAACGTCCATAAAACCTACCGCGTCGCCGGTAGGGATATCCCCGCCCTGCACCCCACCAGCCTGCGCGTCGAAAACGGCCAGGTGTTCGGCCTCATCGGCCACTCGGGTGCGGGTAAAAGTACGCTGCTGCGCCTGATCAACCGCCTCGAAGAACCGAGTGGCGGGCAGATCACGGTCGACGGCGAAGAAGTCACCGCACTGGACGCCAACGGCCTGCGCCGCTTCCGTCAGCAGGTCGGGATGATTTTCCAGCACTTCAACCTGCTGGCGTCCAAGACCGTCGCCGACAACGTGGCACTGCCGCTGACCCTGGCCGGCGAGTTGTCGCGCAAGGCCATCGACCTGCGCGTGGCCGAGTTGCTTGCCCGCGTGGGCCTGTCGGACCACGCCAAAAAATACCCGGCGCAGCTGTCCGGCGGCCAGAAACAGCGCGTCGGCATCGCCCGCGCCCTGGCGACCAAGCCGAAAATCCTGCTGTGTGATGAAGCCACCAGCGCCCTTGACCCGCAAACCACGGCGTCGGTTTTGCAGTTGCTGGCCGAGATCAACCGCGAGCTGAAGCTGACCATCGTGCTGATCACCCATGAAATGGACGTGATCCGCCGCGTGTGCGACCAGGTGGCCGTGATGGACGCCGGCGTTATAGTCGAACAAGGCTCGGTAGCCGAAGTGTTCCTGCACCCCAAGCACCCGACCACCAAGCGTTTCGTGCAGGAAGCCGACCAGATCGACGAAAGCGAGCAGCGCGATGATTTCGCCCACGTGCCAGGCCGCATCGTGCGCCTGACATTCCAGGGCGAAGCGACCTACGCGCCACTGCTGGGTACCGTCGCCCGTGAAACGGGGGTGGACTACAGCATCCTCGCCGGTCGGATTGACCGCATCAAGGATATTCCCTACGGGCAACTGACCCTGGCCGTCACCGGCGGTGACATGGACGCGGCGTTTGCGCGATTTACCGCTGCCGATGTCCATATGGAGGTGCTGCGCTGATGGACGTATTACTGCACTACTTCGATAAGGTTGACTGGGCTGACATATGGGTTGCCACTGGCGACACCATGCTGATGCTCAGCACCTCGCTGCTGTTCACCATACTGGTGGGCCTGCCACTGGGCATTCTGCTGTTTCTGTTCAGCCCACGGCAGCTGCTTGAGCAAAAAGCCACCTATGGCGTACTGGCATTTATCGTCAACGCTATACGCTCTCTGCCGTTTATCATTCTGCTGATTGTGATGATACCGACGACGGTCTTCATCACTGGCACTTCGCTTGGCGTGGCCGGCGCGATTCCACCGCTGGTGGTAGGTGCTTCGACGTTCTTCGCGCGGCTGGTGGAAACCGCATTGCGTGAGGTGGATCGCGGCATCATCGAGGCGACCCAAGCCATGGGCGCCACCACTCGGCAGATCATCGTCAAGGCGCTTCTGCCGGAGGCAAAACCCGGCATCATTGCGGCAATCACCGTCACCGCTATCGCTCTGGTGGGTTACACCGCCATGGCAGGCGTGGTGGGCGCCGGTGGTTTGGGTGACCTGGCGATCCGTTATGGATACCAGCGTTTCCAAAACGATGTCATGGTCGTTACCGTCATCATGCTGATTGTGCTGGTACAAATTCTGCAGACCATCGGCGACAAGCTGGTGACACACTATTCTCGAAAATAACGGCCATTGCCCGCCAGAAGCCGGCAATTAACCGAACAAGGAGCTTGCTGCATGAAAAAACTACTGGTCGCTTTTGCCGCCGTTGCGGCGTTTTCCGCCCACGCCGAGACCCTCACCGTTGCAGCCTCGCCGGTACCGCACGCGGAAATCCTCGAGTTCGTGAAGCCTGCCCTGGCCAAAGAAGGCGTGGACCTGCAGGTCAAAGTCTTTACCGACTACGTGCAGCCCAACGTGCAGGTGGCGGAAAAACGCCTGGACGCCAACTTTTTCCAGCACCAGCCGTACCTGGATGAGTTCAACAAGGCCAAGGGCACTCACCTGGTGAGCGTTGGCGGCGTACACCTGGAACCTTTGGGCGCGTATTCCAGCAAGTACAAGAAGCTCGACGAGCTGCCGGACGGCGCCAACGTGGTCATCCCCAACGACGCCACCAACGGCGGCCGCGCCCTGTTGCTGCTGGCCAAAAACGGCCTGATCACCCTGAAGGACCCGACCAACATCCTGTCGACCATCAAGGACATCACCGGCAACCCGAAAAACCTGAAATTCCGCGAACTCGAAGCCGCCACCCTGCCGCGCGTGCTGACCCAGGTTGACCTGGCACTGATCAACACCAACTACGCCCTGGAAGCCAAGCTGGACCCTTCCAAGGACGCGCTGGTGATCGAAGGCAGCGACTCGCCTTACGTGAACATCCTGGTGACCCGCGAAGACAACAAGGACTCGGACGCCGTGAAGAAACTGGTAGCCGCCTTGCACACCCCTGAAGTGAAGCAATTCATCGAAGAGAAATACAAGGGCGCGATCAAGCCGGCGTTTTGATTCGGCCCTGAATACCCGACCTCCAGCCTGATGGAGGTCAAAAATGTGGGAGGGGGCTTGCTCCCGATGGCAGTGTTTCAGTCAACTGATATGTCGACTGACTCACCGCTATCGGGAGCAAGCCCCCTCCCATTTTTTTGTGCCGGCCTTACTTGCGCAGCAACAACCCCGGCAACTGTGCCACCAGCTTCTGGTTGTTCAACGGCGCGCGGATAAACCCGCGCTGGGTACCGTCCGGCCCGATAATCGCCAGGTTGCCACTATGGTCGACGGTGTAGTTTGGCTTGCTGGTATCAGCCGGAATAAACGGGATGCTCACGGCATTGGACACCTTCTGCACATCATCCACTGTCGCACCGGTCAGGCCGCGGAACTGCGGATCGAAGTAACCCAAATACTGCTTGAGCTGCGTCGGGGTGTCGCGATGCGGGTCGACGCTCACCAGGATCACCTGCAATTTATCCACAGCCTCCTTGGGCAACTCACTCTTGATTTGGCGCAACTGGGCGAGGGTGGTGGGGCAGATGTCCGGGCAGAAGGTGTAGCCGAAGAACAGCAGGCTCCACTTGCCTTTCAACTCGTTGACGACCACTGGCTGGCCGTTCTGGTCTTGCAGGGTTACCGGTGGCAGTTGGCGACTTTGCGGCAGCAGGATAATGCCGGCGTCGATCAATGCCACAGAATCAACCTGGCCCCTTCCCGAAAGGGCCTTGTTAATGATCAGGCCCAGGATCAACGCCACCAGGGCAATCAGGATGAAGACAGTTTTTTGAGTTCGAGTCATAGGGTCAACAGGAGTAGTGGTTTACGAGCAGGGCGATAAATGGCAGCAACAGATGCGGGAGTGTAAAGCAGGAGAAGCAGCTGGGTGTAACGATGCTTCAGGCTATGTAGTACGTATCATGATTCAGCATGTATTTTTTTCGTCATGGAGAGGGCAAACAGTAGCTAGCCCTCGCCGCGCACGGCTACGGGCGATGAGTGCGCAGTGATATCGAACAACGTGTAAGCCAGCGTTATATGCGTCACATCACTGGGCATGTCGCGGTCGACGAGGAACCGTACTGGCATTTCAATGCGCTCGCCGGGTTGCAGCACTTGCTGGGTGAAGCAGAAGCACTCGGTCTTGTGAAAGTACGGCGCGGCTTGCGCCGGGGAAATGCTCGGCACCGCCTGGGCGGTCATGGGTTTATCGGTGGGGTTGTAGGCCACGAACAGCATCTCGCTGACGGCGCCAGGGTGGACCACGACCTCACGGGCCTTGGCATGAAAATCCCACACCATATTGGCCGCATTCGTGGACTGAAACTGCACCCGCACCTGGCGCATCGAGTTCACCGCCTGCGATCCTTCGTATTGTCCGGCACCGCTGTCGTTGAGGCCGAACGCAGTGGACAGTGCGTCGTAGATGGGCACCAGAGCGAAGCTGAAACCGAACATCACCACCGCGAGGATCAGCACGCGCGTAATAAACCGTTTGAGCGGAACAGATTCAGCCATAACACCCACCCAGTATCAGCAAGAGCAACACGACCCTGAACATCGTCGAGTATAGACAGCGTTCGTAACCTCGCGATGTACCCGGGAAAATCAGTGAAAACGATCAATCCCACCCAATAAAGTCACGAGCAGAAACGTTTTTGCGACTAAAATTTGTAGGCGGTTATAGCGCCTGCGCATAACCATGAATTAATTATGACAAATGCATCTTAGGCGCCCGGATAAACGGGCTAACTTCTCCTCTTTCCTACACCTGCTTGACTGGAGCCACCATGAACACCGCCGCATTGCGCGAGCAGATTTCCCGTGCCCATCACCACGAAGCCAGCACGGGCCTACTGGCCCTGCAACTGGAAAAACAATTGCCGCACCTGCATTCGGCCATTTCCCTGGCTGAACGTGATCGCAACGGGGTCATGACCCGCTTCGTCACGGCCTACATCGACCTCGTCCCGGACCTGCTGGACGCTGCCAATGACGTCGCCCGCGCAGCCGGTATCGAAAGCCAGATCAAACCGGTACTGAAGATCGCCGAGCATTTTTTCCTGCAGCCACCGTCAATCATGGCCGGGCACGAGGGCCTGGAAAGTTTGCTCGATGAGGCCTACCTGGCACATCGCCTGGTGGAAGAAGTCAACGATCTGTATATCAAGCATTTCGGTCAGCCATTGATTCCGGCGGATACCACCGTGGCCAACCTGATTGCTCACCAGTTGATCGGCGAAGCCTTTGCCAACCAGTTGGACGAGGCCGTGCACCTGGCGGTGGATGAAATGCTCAACGAAGAGAGCTTTGCGCTGGAGTCGGTAGAGCGCTACCGGGAAAAGCTGAGAAGCCCGAACACCGAAGCTGCATGGAAGCGCTGGCCGTGCCTTTCACGGCAGTTGGGCGTTGAACTGGCACTGGATCAGCCTGCCTGATCTGCACAGCCAAAAGATCAAATGTGGGCGAGCGCAAACGCCTTCTTAGCAAACAAAAATAACCTGTTGATGTTAAAGCCTGAAATTTCACACTGCGCATGAGCAGGCAACCATACCCTTGTGGCGAGCGGGCTCGCCACAGAGGCTCCAACTTGCTGCGCGACAGTGCCACGTCGAAGGAGCCTCTCAGGTGTTCAAGCCGGGGCGGATCCAATCCCCGTTGTGGTCCTTATCCGCCCTTCCAGGCGACGCTTCAACCCCCGCGCCTCAATCACCAGCTTCGAGCCTTTCGCCGCATTTGCGCGACCCCATTCCTCCAGCAACTCCAGGCATGAATGGTCGATGTAGCTCAGGTTATTGAGCGGCACATGGACAGTGGTCCCCGCCGGCACCGTCGACAGCACCTGGGTCAGCGCCGGTACCTTCAGGAAGGTCGCCGCACCGGTCAGGCGCAGTTCCATCTCGGCGTCCTGCGGCAGGTCGATCAGGCTGACTTTCAAGCGTGAGGCCTTGAACGCGAGCTTGAGCAATGTCAAACCGAAGCCCACCAGCACGCCCGTCAGCAAGTCGGTGAAAATGATCGCCAGGGCCGTGGCTGCGTAGGTGAACATCGGCATCCGCCCATAACGTCCAAGCGCCTTGAACGCCTTGATATCCACCAGCTTGATCCCGGTGTACACCAGCACGCCGGCCAGGCTCGCCACGGGAATGCTTTGCAGCACACTCGACAGCAGCAGCACGAAGCCCAGCAGCCACAGGCCGTGGAACATCGCCGACAAGCGCGTGGTCGCGCCAGCCTGAACGTTGGCCGAACTGCGCACGATCACGCCAGTCATCGGCAGCGCGCCGACCAGACCGCAGAGCATGTTGCCTACACCTTGAGCAGACAATTCCTTGTCGAAGTCCGAGCGCTGCCCACTGTGCATACGGTCAACGGCGGCGGCGGACAGCAGGGTCTCAGCGCTGGCGATGAACGCCACGGCGAACGCCGCGATCAAGAGCTGCGGATCGGCCAGGTTGAGCAGGTCGCTGGGACGCAGCCAATCGATGGCGTCGGCCAGGTTTTCCGGTACTTCCACGCGCTTGACCTGCAACGCCAGCACCAGGCTGGTCACGGTCGCCAGGCCCACACCGAGCAGAGCGCCGGGCACAAAGCGCAGTTTCTGCGGGCGCAATTTGTCCCACAGGTACATCACCAGCATGGTCGTCAGACCCAGCAGACCGGCCTGCCAGCCAAGACCGCCGCCCAGGGTCGGGATCGCTTCGACCAGCGCCGCCGGGAAGCCCGTGAGGTTGTCCAGCCCGGAAGGCTTGGGTGCACCGTCGAGCATCACATGCACCTGCGACAGCACAATCAATACGCCGATACCCGCGAGCATGCCGTACACCACTGCAGGCGCCGTCACACGGAACCAGCAGCCCAGGCGCAAACGTCCGGCCACCAATTGCAGGAAGCCCGCCAGCAGCAGAATTGGCCCGAGCATCAGCATGCCGTGCTGACGCACCAGCTCGAACACCAACACCGCAAGGCCCGCCGCCGGGCCGCTGACCTGCAGCGGAGACCCCGCCAGCCAGCCCACCACCAGCCCGCCGATGATCCCCGTGATCAGACCCTTGGCCGGCGGCATGCCGGACGCGATCGCGATCCCCATGCACAGGGGCAGGGCGACCAGAAACACAACCACGGAGGCAAGCAGCTCCCGTGGCAACACAGCTTTCAATTGAGCAGCACGCATGATGACTCTCCCGAGGCATTCGCCGGGCGCGGTAAAGCCCGGCTGCATCCATGGCAGCCACCGCTTTACCCGGCAGGGAAATGTGTTAGAAGCGCGCTTTAGGCGTCGCGGACGGAATCGGACCTTCACCGCCCAACGGTCGGAACGCCGACTGATCCGCGTCGTAGGCGCGGATTTCGCTGGTCTCGATGTTGTAGATCCAGCCGTGGATAAACAATTGGCCGTTGGCCATGCGCGAAGCCACGGAAGGGTGGGTGCGCAAATGCTGCAACTGGGCGATGACGTTTTCTTCGGTCAGCACCTGCATGCTTTCGCCTTCATTGGCGCAGTCGCAGTTGTCATGGACCATGGTCTTGGCGACTTCGGCATGACGCAGCCAGGCCTTGACCGTCGGCATCTTCTCCAGGCTCTGGGGGTTGAGCACCGCGCGCATGGCGCCGCAGTCGGAGTGGCCGCACACGATGATGTGCTGCACGCCCAGGGCGAGTACCGCGTACTCGATGGCGGTGGATACGCCGCCGTTCATCTGGCCATAGGGCGGAACCACGTTGCCGACGTTACGGGTCACGAACAGGTCGCCAGGGGAGCTTTGGGTAATCAGCTCGGGCACGATGCGCGAGTCAGCGCAGGTAATGAACATCGCACGTGGGCTCTGGGCCGTGGCGAGTTTCTTGAACAGTTCTTCCTGCTGGGGGAAGACGTCGTGATGGAAATGCAAAAAACCGTCAACGATGTGCTGCAGCGCTGCATCGGCGGACTCCGCCACTTGAGGGGCTGAAGCCGACGCAGCCAACGGCTGTTTATCATTATCACTCATGATTCATCCTCATATTAAACGCGGGGCAGGGTTCAGCTCAGTTCGACGTCCGGGCAGTGAAATAGTTGTGCAACTGCCACAGACCAGATCGCCGACTCAGTGGTCACTCGCTGAACAAGGTAACCATCGAAACTTAACTCAAACTGAATGAACCGCTCTAGATCGCGGGTTTCAGTGATGTCAAAACGCGACCATTCCTACAGTAACGACCTAAGCTTATAACAATGCCATCTGCCTGCCCGGTGGACAGAACGCTGTGCAATCGAGGTTATACCCCTCCCGTCGGTCCATGCCCAGGCGCCTGATCGCCTTGCTGAACCGCTGCGCCAACAGGTCGGCAAAGGGCCCCTCACCGCGCATCCGCACGCCGAATCGGCTGTCGTACACCTCACCCCCACGTACCTGGCGCACCAGGCTCATCACGTGGGCCGCGCGCTGCGGGTAATGGGCCGCCAGCCACTCCTCGAACAGCGGCGCCACTTCCAGCGGCAGGCGCAGCATCATGTAGGCCGCACTTTGCGCCCCGGCAGCGTGGGCTTCGGTGAGCAGGTTTTCCAGCTCGCTGTCGTTGATCATCGGAATCATCGGCGAGCACAGCACACCCACCGCAATGCCTGCCTCGCGCATCACGCGAATGGCCCGCAAACGCGCCTTGGGCGCCGCCGCGCGCGGTTCGAGGATGCGCTTGAGTTCGTCGTCCAGACTGGTGAGGCTGATCATCACCGCCACCAGCCGTTGCCGGGCCAATTCGGTGAGCAGGTCGAGGTCGCGCAGTATCAGCGAGCCTTTGGTGATGATGGTCACCGGGTGCCGATAGCGCAGCAGCACTTCGAGGGTTTGCCGGGTGATTGTGTACTCGCGTTCGATGGGCTGGTACGGGTCGGTATTGGAACCCAGGTTGATCGGCGCGCACACATAGCCGGGCCTGGATAGCTGCTGCTCAAGCACCTCGGCGGCATTGCTCTTGGCGATCAAGCGGGTTTCGAAATCCAGCCCCGGCGACATGTCCCAATAGGCATGGCTGGGCCGCGCATAGCAGTAGATGCAGCCATGCTCGCAGCCGCGATACGGGTTGATCGAACGATCAAACGGCAGATCCGGCGAGTTGTTGCGCGTGATGATGGTCTTGGCCGTTTCGATGCGCACTTCGGTGCCCTGGGTCTGCGGCACTTCCTGATGCCAGCCGTCGTCTTCAGCCACGCTGACGGTGGGCGCAAAGCGGTTGTGCAGATTGGCGGCCGTGCCCCGGCCACGGGGCGGCAGCGCAGTCGTCATGAAAATGCCTCGATACTGTTTTTATGTACAGTATCGAGACACAAGCGTTATGACCAGTGCCGTCCGGCGGTCAGTGCTTTTGCGTGACTTGCCCCAGGTCATCGCCCGAGGTGCTGCGCATATCGTTCTTGCGCAGGTCGGCCACCTCGCTGGCGCTGATCGGCGTGCCTTTATTGCCCCAGCTGCCCCGAATGAAACTGACAACGTCCGCCACTTCCTGATCCGACAAACGCCAGGCAAACGCCGGCATGGTGAAGGTCGATGGCGCCGTGTGGGTAGCCGGCAGGGTGCCGCCGTTCAACACGATGTTGATCAACGACGTGGCATCCGCCGTCTGCAGCACCGGGTTGCCTGCCAGCGCAGGGAACACACGCGTGTAGCCATGGCCATCGGTACGGTGGCAAGCCGCGCAATTGTCGATGTACACCGACGCGCCCGGCTGACTGTCATCGCCCTTCCACAGCGCCTCGGCCACCTGTTTATCGTACTGATGCGGCGCGTCCCTGGGATCGACCGCCGGCAGGCTCTTGAGGTAACGGGCGATAGCGGTCAGGTCGTCTTGCGACATGTACTGCATGCTGTGGACGACGACGTCACTCATGCCGCCAAACACCGCGCTGCGGTCACTGCGACCGGTCTTGAGAAACTGCACCAGTTGCTCTTCGCTCCAACTGCCGAGGCCGTCCTTGTGATCGCCGCGCAGGCTCTTGGCGATCCAGCCTTCCAGCGGCGCGCTGCCGGACAGGAATGCGTTGCCATCGGCTGCGCTCAGGGCTTTTTCCTGCATGGTCAGCGCACGCGGCGTATGGCATGCGCCGCAGTGACCGAGGCCTTCCACCAGATAGGCGCCACGGCTGATCACCGGATCGGCACCCGCCGGCGCCTGGTAATCCGCCACCTCGGGCGCAAACATCCAGCGCCACGCCGCCAATGGCCAGCGCATGCTCAGCGGCCAGGGTATGTCGCTGTCCCGGTTTTCCTGGGCAACCGGCTGCACGCCTTTCATGAAATACGCGTACAACGCCTGCATGTCGCTTTCGCTGACACGCGCGTAAGACGGATAGGGCATCGCCGGGTACAGCGTACTACCGCTCTTGGCGACGCCATGGCGTACGGCCTTGTCGAAGTCTTCGAAGCTGTAGTCGCCCAGGCCTGTTTTATCCGGGGTGATGTTGGTGGAATAGATCACGCCGATGGGGGTTTCCATCGGCAGGCCGCCGGCGAACGGCTTGCCGTCCCTGGCGGTGTGGCAGGCCACGCAGTCACCCGCACGGGCCAGGTATTCGCCCTGCTTGATCAGATCGGTTTCGGCAGCGCTCACCGAGCAACTGCTGAACAGCGCCAGGGTCGCGATAACAAATGCTTTCATGGTCATCGCTCCTTATGCCTGAACCAGCGGGCCGGGGTTTTTCAGGTACTGCTCGCGGATCGCCCGGGCCGACCAGTAGGTCAACGCCGCCACCAGGCCGGTAGGGTTGTAGCCCAGACCTTGTGGGAAAGCGGAAGCGCCGGGGACAAACACATTGTGTACATCCCAGCTCTGCAGATAGCGGTTCAACGCGCTGGTCTTCGGGTCGGTGCCCATGATCGCGCCGCCGTTGAGGTGGGTGGTCTGGTAGGACGCCGTATTGAAATGCTCGCCGACTTTCTTGCCGAGCAGGGCAATCGACTTGGGGTTCATCGCTTCGGCGACCTTGCTCATTTTCTCGACCATGAAGCGGTTCATCTTGATGTCGTTTTCCTGCCAGTCGAACGTCATCCGCAGTAAGGGCAGGCCGTAGGCATCGCGGTATACCGGGTCCAGATCGAGGTAGTTGCCCCGGTAGGATTGATGGGCGCCGTGAGCATCCATCGACACCTGATGGGTGTAGTAATCGGCGGTAGCGCGCTTCCACGCACTGCCCCACGCCGGAGTGCCGGGTGGGTTGGAGGTGCCGGCAATCGGCCGGCTGCCCGCCTGGTTGACCCACATCGGCGAGCCGCCGACAAAACCATGGGGCCCATGGTCGAAGTTGTCCGCGTTGAAATCATCGATGGCCACGCCGTTGCCACCCGCACCGATAAAGTTATTGGTGTGGGTGTCCTTGTCGAAAAACGCCTTGATGGTGGCCATGTTCTGGTAGGCGAAGTTGCGGCCCACCACGCCCTCGTTAGTGATCGGGTCGTAGGGCTTGCCGATGCCCGACAGCAGCATCAGCCGCACGTTGTGGAACTGGAAGGCACCGAGGATCACCAGGTCCGCCGGCTGCTCGCATTCGCGGCCCTGGGCGTCGATGTAGGTCACGCCGGTGGCTTTGCTTTTGGTGCTGTCGAGATTGACCTTGAGCACGTGGGAATTGGGGCGCAACTCAAAGTTGGGCACCTGGCGCAACGCCGGCAGGATGTTCACGTTCGGCGATGCCTTGGAATACATGTAGCAGACATAGCCGCTGCAGAATCCGCAGAAATTGCAAGGCCCCATCTGCGCGCCATAGGGGTTGGTGTAAGGCCCCGAGGTATTGGCCGACGGCAGGTTGTAGGGCTTGTAACCGACCTCGGCAGCCGCTTTCTGAAACAGCTGTGCGGAGACGGTGTTTTTCTGCGATTGCAACGGGAACGGATTGGAGCGATCCGGCGCATACGGGTTGCCGCCGCGCCCTTCGCCCACCAACTGACCGTTGACGGTCCAGGCCTGGCCGGAGGTGCCGAAGACTTTCTCCGCGTAATCGAAAAACGGCTCCAGCTCTTCGTAGCTGACGCCGAAATCCTGAATGGTCATGTCCTTGGGAATGAAGTGTTTGCCGTAACGCTCTTCGTAATGGCTGCGCATGCGCAACTCGATGGGGTCGACGCGAAAATGCACGCCCGACCAGTGCAGGCCCGCACCGCCGACGCCGTTGCCTGGCAGGAAGGCGCCAAGCTGGCGGTTGGGCAGGGCGACGTCATTCACGCTGTGGCGAATGGTCACCGTCTCCTTGGAAATGTCCTGGAAGAGTTTTTTACGCACGCTGTAGGTCAGTTCGTCGATGACCTGGGGATAGTTGCCGTCCGGGTAAGTGTCCTGCATCGGGCCGCGCTCCAGCGCTACCACGTTCAGGCCCGCTTCCGTCAGCTCCTTGGCCATGATTGCACCGGTCCAGCCGAAGCCGACGATCACTGCATCGACTTTCTTCATAATGGTCGCCACGTTTATGCCCTCTCGCCGCGCATGGAAACAGCAGGGAAGGGGTATTGCTCGTTGCGTTCCACCCAATCCATGAAGTCGGCGCGGGCGCCGGGGAAGCCGATCATGGTCCAGCCGACCATGCCTTTGTTGCCGCCGTGGATCGGGTCGCAGAAGAACCCTTCCTTGGTGTTTTGCAGCAGCAGGTTGAAGAACATCTTTGGCGGCACCGCCTCAAAATGCGCAGACACTTCACCGCCGCCTGCTTCGAGGCGCCGGAGCATATCGTCTCGGGTAGCGCTGTCTTGCGCGGCAAAAGCTTTACCGTTGAACGCCTTCGACCAGGCATCCGTAGCGGCAATGCCCAAGCGATAGATCTCCCGGGGCACCAACTTGCTCTGCCAGCCCATTTCCGGCGCGGCGTCAGCATTGAACGGGCCCTGCATGAACCACAGCGCTCCGCTGGCGTAAGGCGTGTTCATCTGGCGGTCGATGTATTCCGGCGCACCGGCTTCCAAAGCACCTGGCCCCTGCGCATCGGCGGGAATCAGGCGCTCGACGGCGGCGTTGATAAACGCCCATTCTTCGGCCGTGAAATAACTCGGTTCGTAGGCCTTTTCGCTGGATGCCGATTTGGCAGACGCGGCCTGCACGGGCTCGGGCGTAGCCATCAGCATCGAGCCGCCAAGGCCGGTACTGGCAACCGTGACCACCGGGATCAAGGTCAAGGATTTGCGCAAAAAATCACGCCGGGGGTTGTCTTGATCTTGATCAGACATGGGTGCACCTCATCATGTGGTCACGGGTTTGGCCGCCGCTTCTGGGGAGCGGCTCGGGCAATCATTGGTTACAAATGATAGCAGGCTAAGCATCCGTAGACCTCGTTAAGCGCCGAACAAAAAAATGGGGGAGGGGGCGTGCTCCCGATAGCGTCGTGTCAGTCAGCCTGTCTTTCAGCTGATCCACCGCCATCGGGGGCAAGCCCCCTCCCACATGTTGAATCGCGTACGAGGGGTTTTAGTCTTTCTTCAACTTGGGATTGGGAAAGAACTGCACCGCCTGCACCTTGGGGTCGGCCGGCGGTTTGAGCGCCGAGGTATTGACCCGCGTGCCCAATTCCCTGGGCACCGACAAGCCCTGTTCATTCAACGTGTCCGTATACCCGCAGGCCACGCATTCGCGGTGCGGCACGTCGTCTTCGGTCCACATTTTCAGCTTGTCCGGCTCGCTGCACGCGGGGCAGACGGCGCCGGCGATGAATTGCTTCTTGGTGATCACCGTCATGCTGCGGCGTCCTCACTCAGGCCGCTGTGGCGCAGCAGCGCATCGATGGTCGGCGCGCGCCCACGGAAGTCGACGAACAGCACCATCGGTGCCTGGGAACCACCGCGCGCCAGGATCGCCTCGCGGAAGGCGCGTCCGGTGTCGGCGTTGAGCACGCCGTCTTCTTCGAATTTGGAGAACGCATCCGCCGACAGCACTTCAGCCCACTTGTAGCTGTAGTAGCCCGCCGCGTAACCGCCGGCGAAGATGTGCGCAAAGCTGTTGGGGAAGCGGTTGTAGGCCGGCGGACGCATCACCGAGACCTCGTCACGCACACCTTCGAGCACCTGCGCGACGCTGCGGCCATCGCCGTGGGTGGCGTGCATTTCGAAGTCGAACAGCGAGAACTCCAGCTGACGCACCATCATCAGGCCGGATTGGAAGTTCTTCGCCGCCAGCATTTTTTCCAGCAGGTCCTGAGGCAGCGGCTCGCCGGTCTCGTAATGACCGGAGATCAGCGCCAGGCCTTCGGGCTCCCAGCACCAGTTCTCCATGAATTGGCTCGGCAACTCCACCGCATCCCAGGCCACGCCGTTGATGCCGGACACGCCGGCATGCTCGACACGGGTCAGCAAGTGGTGCAGGCCATGGCCGAATTCGTGGAACAGGGTGGTGACTTCATCGTGGGTCAGCAGCGCAGGCTTGCCGCTGTCGGCCGGGGTGAAGTTGCACACCAGGTTGGCCACCGGGCTTTGCAGCACGCCGTCGATTGTGCGGCGACGGTCGCGCGCGCCGTCCATCCAGGCGCCGCCACGCTTGTTGGCGCGGGCGTACAGGTCGAAGAAGAAACGCCCGACGTGCTGGCCGTTTTCCTTGATTTCGAACAGGCGCACGTCCGGGTGCCAGGTGTCGAAGCCTTTCTGCTCGGCGATCTCGATGCCATACAGGCGCTGCACAATGGCAAACAGGCCGCTCAGCACCTTGTCGATCGGGAAGTAGGCGCGCAGGGCTTCCTGGGACACGCTGTAGCGCTGCTCGCGCAGTTTTTCGCCGTAGAAACCGCTGTCCCAGCTTTGCAGGTCGGCGCAGCCCTGTTCGGCGGCGTAAGCCTTGAGCTGTTGCAGGTCCTGGGCGGCAAACGGTTTGCTGCGCTTGGCCAGGTCCCGCAGGAAGCTCAGCACCTGGTCGCTGGACTCGGCCATCTTGGTGGCCAGGCTCAGCTCGGCGAACGACGCAAAACCCAACAGCTGGGCCAGTTCCTGACGCAGATCGAGGATCTGTTCCATCACCGGGCCGTTATCATTCTGACCGGCATTCGGGCCCTGGTCCGACGCCCGCGTGCAGTAGGCGGCGTAGACTTCTTCGCGCAGGGCGCGGTCGTGGGCGTAGGTCATTACCGCGTAATAACTGGGGAATTCCAGGGTGATCAACCAGCCGTCAAGGCCTTTGGCCTGGGCAGCGGCGGCCATTTGCGCCTTGGCCGAGTCGGTCAGGCCGGCGAGGGTGGCTTCATCGGTAACGTGTTTGGTCCAGGCCTGGGTAGCGTCCAACAGCTGGTTGGAAAACTTGCTGCCCAGCTCCGAGAGCTTGCTTTGCACTTCGGCGTAGCGCTTCTGCTGTTCAGGCGGCAGGTCGATACCCGACAGGCGGAAATCGCGCAGGGCATGCTCCAGGATGGTTTTTTGTGCCACGTCGAAACCGGCGGCTTCCGGGCTGTTGGCCAGGGCCTCAAACGCCTGGAACAACGCGCGGTTCTGACCCATCTCGGTGGAGTAGGCACTCAACGCCGGCAGGCAGCTTTCGTACGCTTCGCGCAGCTCGGCGCTGTTGCACACGGCGTTCAGGTGGCTGACCGGGCTCCAGGCGGCGCCCAGGCGGTCATTCAATTCGTCCATCGCCAGGACCAGACCGGCCCAGGTAGGGTTTTTACCCTGGCTTTGCAGGATGCCTTCGATGGCAACGCGGTTGTCGGCGAGGATCTGTTCGATGGCCGGTTGCACGTGCTCGGCACGGATCGCTGAGAACGGCGGCAGGTCATAGGACTGCAGAAGCGGGTTGTTCGCGCTCACGGTGGGCACCTTGGCTGAAGAAAACGGATAAGACAAAGATGGGGCCATCTTAATTACAATCAACACCCACCGCAGCTATCAGCACACAAGAGAGAGGCTATCGTGACCCTTCGCACCTATCAGAACCACACGCCAACCCTCGGCGCCGGGGCTTTTGTCGATATTTCGGCGGTGGTGATCGGCGATGTCGAAATCGGCGCCGACAGCTCGGTCTGGCCGCTGACCGTGATTCGCGGCGACATGCACCGCATCCGCATCGGCGCGCGCACCAGCGTGCAGGACGGCTGTGTGCTGCACATCACTCACGCCGGGCCGTTCAACCCGGATGGCTTTCCGTTGCTGATCGGCGACGATGTGACCGTCGCCCACAAAGTCATGCTGCATGGCTGCCGCGTCGGCAACCGGGTGTTGATCGGCATGGGCAGCATCGTGATGGATGGCGCGGTGGTGGAGGATGACGTGATCATCGGCGCCGGCAGCCTGGTGCCGCCGGGCAAGACCCTCGACAGTGGCTTTTTGTACGTGGGCAGCCCGGTCAAGCAGGTCCGCGCGTTGACGGACAAAGAGCGCGCGTTTTTCACCTACAGCGCCGCCAACTACGTGAAGCTCAAGGACCTGCACCTGGCAGAGGGGTTCGACCAGTGAGCCTGCGTTACTCCACCGTGCTGTTCGACCTCGACGGCACCCTCACCGACCCGCGTGAAGGCATCACGCGCTCGATCCAATACGCGCTGGCCAAGCTCGGGATCGACGAGCCGGACCTGACCAAACTTGAACACTTCATCGGCCCGCCGTTGCTGCAGGCGTTCATGCAGTTCTACGGCTTCGACGAAGCCAAGGCCTGGCAGGCGGTAAATGCCTACCGCGAGCGCTTCAAGGTCACCGGGCTGTATGAAAATCGCGTATTTGACGGCGTGATGCCGTTGCTGGAAGCGCTGAACCAGCAGGGGCGCCAGCTTTACGTGGCCACCTCCAAACCGTGGGAATTTGCCCGGGAAATTGCGCGACACTTCGACTTTGCCAGGCACTTCAAGGTGATCTACGGCAGTGAGCTGGACGGCACGCGCACCGACAAGGTCGAGCTGATTGCGCACCTGATGCGCGAAGAACGCCTGGACCCGGCGGCGACCCTGATGATCGGTGATCGCAAACATGACCTGATTGGCGCGCGCCGCAACGGGCTGGATTCGGCGGCGGTGGGGTATGGGTTCGGCAGTTTTGAAGAGCTGAATGCCGAGGCGCCGACCTGGCATTTCGAGACGCTGGATGAGATGCATCAGGGGTTTTTGCAGCGCTTTTGAGACCGCTATCGGGAGCAAGCCCCCTGCCACATTTTGACCTGTGAACACCCGGCCAATGTGGGAGGGGGCTTGCTCCCGATGAGGCCAGCACTGGCAAAACCCTCCAACTGCCTGAGCGCCGCCTTGCGCTGCGCCACCGGCAAACCACCCAGCCTCTCGACCGCCGCATAAAACTTCACCCAGTCCCCACCTTGCTGCCTGAACAACCCGGCAAACGCCGGCACCCATTGGTCATACAGCCCGAACGGCAGCAACCGCGCGTTGTTCAGCGGCTGGTCGATCCAGGCGTCATAGCGCTTGTCACCGGCCCATTGGCTGTCGCGCATCTGCCGATACTGGCTGCGCAAACGCTCGAACTCCGCCGCCTTGGCCTGGCGCATCGCATCGGCGGCCAGGGGCTGTGCGTAGAGCGTTTCCAGGCGCGTGCGGGTGTCGAGGATCAGCCGGATAAACTGGTCGCGCTGCTGCGACGCCGCCTGGCTGAGCGGCGCCAGCCCTCTGGCGGCACGCCATTGGCGGGTGCCTTCCTGCTCGACGAAGGTGGCAAATGACTCGTTGAATTCGGTGTCGTCCTTCACATAGAAGCGCTGGTGCGCCAGTTCATGAAAGATCAACGTGGCCAAACGCTCATCGCCCCAGCTCATCATCGAACTCATGATCGGGTCATTGAACCAGCCCAGGGTGGAATAGGCCTCGACGCCACCGATGGCGACATCCAGGCCCTGTTGCCGCAACAGCGCCGCCTCGCCACGCGCCGCGCCCTGGTTGTAATAGCCGCGATAGGCCACGCACCCGGCGATGGGGAAGCAATGGTTCTGCGGCGACAGGGAAAATTCCTGCGTGGCGAAGACATTCCACACCACATACGGTCGGTGGATGTCGGCGTACAGCCGGTAACTCTGATTGTCCGGCAGGTGCAGGTGCTCGCTGGCAAATGTGCGGGCTTTCTGGGATTGGGCGAGGTGGTCACGCAAGACCTGGGGCCGGGACGGGTCGGCAATCACGGCGGCCACCGGCTCTCGTGCGCGCAGCAATTGCCACTGGCCGTCGGCCAGTTGGCGGTAATAACCGACGCTGGAGCAACCGCCGAGCAACACGAGCAGCACTGCGGGAAATAAACGCCTGACCATGCGGTGGCTGCTCCTGGAAGTGGGGCCGCCAGACTATCGCGCTTGACGGTGATTTTTCCACGCGATGACGTGTTTATACTCACACCTCGTCCCGCGTTGAGTCCCCGCCATGCGCCAGCTTCTGATTCCCGCCGCCGCCCTGTTGCTCAGCGCCTGCGCGTTGACGCCCTTGCCGGCCGTCGACCCGCAGCAGGCCTGGGTCGACTTCACCACGCCCACACCCGGCGCCAAGCTGGTAATGGCGGAGCGTCTGGACGGGGAGAAACTCAATGACGGTCGCTTCTTCCAAATGCCCCCCGGCCCTCACGAGCTGATGGTGCGCTTTGATTTTGAAGTGCCCGCCGGCGGCGGATTGGGCGGCCTGAGCCAGATGATGTACCGCACCTGTTTCATGACGCTGCAGTACGACCACTTTCAGGCGGGCCAGCGCTATGTGCTGGAAGGGCGCTCGCTGGCGTTCACGCCCAACATCCGTTTGTATGACCCGGCGCGACAGCTGCTGGCCGAAGAGCGCAGCGTGAACTGCCTCTGATCAATCGTTATTTTTCTGATAGATGATGCGCTTGGTGCCGTTTTCACACGAACCGACAATCATGGCGCTGTCGTGATTCGTGGCTTCTTCGGCAGTGATGATTTCCAGGGTGTAGGACGGAATCGCCTTGGCCTGGATATTCACTTCGATCTCTTTTCTAAGCTCTTCACAATCTTTTGGTGCGGCCACAGCCGACGTGGCCAACGCACCGCAGATGATTGCCAAGGCAAAACGTTTCATGTGTGTAGCTCCCTGAATGCATGCGCACGGGTGTGCGCCTAGGCTGCATATGGCTATAGGACCACATTTGCGAAACGGGAGTTCTGATTTAACGCACAACGGAACGTGGGGAAAAACTGTGGAAGGGGGCTTGCCCCTCCCACATTGGAACTGCTGCGTCAGTTGACGAGCGTGCCGTCCAGGGTGATGGTGGCGTTCAACAGCTTCGACACCGGGCACCCTTCCTTGGCCTTCTTGCTCAGCTCATCGAATTGCGCCTGGCTGGCGCCCGGGATTTTGGCCTTCAGCACCAGGTGCACCGCAGTAATGGCAAAGCCGCCTTCAACCTGATCCAGGGTCACTTCTGCCTGGGTGTCAATGCTGTCAGCCTTGAGGCCGGCGTCGCCAAGAATCATGGAAAACGCCATGGAGAAACAGCCGGCGTGGGCGGCACCGATCAGCTCTTCAGGGTTGGTGCCCTTGCCGCCTTCGAAACGGGCCTTGAAGCCGTAGGGCGCTTCGCGAAGTACGCCGGTTTCCGTGGAGATGGAACCCAGGCCAGTCTTCAGATCACCTTCCCAATGCGCGGATGCTTTTTTAACGATACTCATAGCGGTCTCCTCGAACGGTGGTTTTACGTAGTCAAGGATTCTGAGGTTAGCCGGCGCGGCAAAGTTCATCTTGTCGGAAAAACCTAGCGAATTAGTAGGAAATTTCCTAGCCTGCTATTGAATCTCGGGTATATGCCCTCATTTCACAGAGCATGCACATGAAGCGGCAGGTTTGGTTCGTCTTGAAAGCCTGCGCCCCTATTGGAGAAGCAGGCTTATGAAATCGCTGTCCGACGTAAAGTTCTCGACCCTGGACCTGGTGCCCGTGCGCGCCGATGGCAGCCCGGCGCAGTCGCTGCGCAATTCGCTGGACCTGGCCCGGCACGTGGAAAAATTCGGCTACAACCGTTTCTGGGTGGCCGAGCACCACAACATGGACGGCATCGCCAGCTCGGCCACCTCGGTATTGCTCGGCTACCTGGCCGGTGGCACCTCGACCATCCGCGTCGGCTCCGGCGGCGTGATGCTGCCCAACCACGCACCGCTGGTGATCGCCGAACAGTTCGGCACCCTCGAAAGCCTCTACCCCGGCCGCATCGACCTGGGCCTGGGCCGCGCGCCCGGCTCCGACCAGATGACCGCCCGTGCCCTGCGCCGTGAGCGCTCCGGCAGTGCGGATGACTTCCCGCAGGACGTGGCCGAACTGATGGCCTACCTCGGCCCACGCACCCCCGATCAGCGCGTGATCGCCGTGCCCGGCACCGGCACCCATGTGCCGGTATGGCTGCTCGGCTCAAGCCTGTTCAGCGCACAACTGGCCGGTGAGCGCGGTTTGCCCTACGCCTTCGCCTCCCATTTCGCACCGCGCCTGATGCACGAGGCGGTGCGCGTCTACCGCAATCACTTCCAGCCTTCAGCCGTGCTGGACAAGCCCTACGTGATGCTCGGCATTCCGCTGGTGGCCGCCGACACCGACGAACAGGCCGAGTACCTGGCCACCTCGATGTACCAGCGCATCCTTGCGTTGATGCGCGGGCAGAGCCTGGTGCAGCGTGCGCCGGTGAACACCATGGACGGCCTGTGGCTGCCCCACGAAAAAGACGCGGTGGGCAGCTTCCTCGGCCTGGCCATGGTCGGCGGCCCGGCGAAAATCCGCGCCAGGCTGGAGGTGCTGATCGATCAGACCGGCGCCGACGAGTTGATCTTCACCAGCGACCTGTACGAGCATGCCGACCGGATTCATTCCTACGAGCTGCTGGCACAAGTGATGAAAGGCTGAACCCCAAGCGTAAAAAAACCGACGCACCTGCGTCGGTTTTTTATGTCTGGAGCACGAGACTAACCGCGCTTGTAGACGATTTCCTTGGTGCCGCCTTCACAGCTGCCAACCACTTGGGCGTCAGCCGCAGAGCCTTTCTCGACGACATCCAGCGAATAATGCTGAACACCTTTAGCGTCAAGCTTCGCCGCGAGTTCGCTTTTCAGCTCATCACAAGGCTTGCCCGCCGCCAGAGCTGTGCCCGCAATGCTCAACAAACCTACTGCCAACAGAAACTTTTTCATCCGTTACTTCCTTGCGCTGATCAAATTGAGCGTGCCGACGCGTGGGGCGTCGGCACCCAATGTGTGTAGCGCAGGTTATGGCAATCGGCCAGCGAGCAAAGTTCAACTCACCCGATTAACTACTGGCAATACGGAATCCCACTTTGAGGGTGACCTGGTAATGGGCGACCTTGCCGTTCTCGATATGTCCACGGGTTTCAGTCACCTCGAACCACTCCAGATGCGTCAGGCTTTTGCTGGCTTCAGCCAATGCGTTGTTGATCGCATCTTCAATGCTGGTGGTGGACGAACCCACCAGTTCGACTTTCTTGTAGGTGTGATTACTCATGGCGTTTCTCCTAAAGGTCGTCAATCAAGACTAGCAGTGAATGTTCTTACTGCTTCAGGCGACCATTCGCAGGAGAAAGTTCAGAATTACTGCACTTTCTGAAACGGGCGCAGTCGGTATCTACACACGCCACTCAATCACTTTCAGGAGAGTTCACATGGCCAACACTTCTTTACGCAAAGCGTCGCTGGAAAGCATGGAAGCCGAGATTTCGAGCCTGCTCAAGTCCCTTGAGAGCCTCAAGGATGATGCGTCCGATGAGTCGCGCAAAACACTGAAGGCCCTGAAAAGCAATGCCGAGAACGCCCTCAAGCACTCTCGCCACCTGATCACCGATGCCTACGAAGAAAGCAAAGTCAAACTGCGCGAAACCGGTGTTGCTACCCGTGACTACGCACAAGAGCACCCATGGACTACCGCCGGTGTTGCGGTAGGTGCACTGGGTCTGCTGGCAGCCTACCTGCTGTGCAAACGCGGTGACTAATACGTGGTCTGCCGTGCCAGCTCAGCTTTGAGCCACTGCGCCAACTGCCCTGCGCGCCCGTCTGCGGCGCGCTTGGGCAGCCACAACGCCAGGTGCGCCGGGGTTTCACTGAAACCCCATGGCGCCACCAGCCGACCCGCACGCAGGTCCTCTGCCACCAGTGGCTGTGGTGCAATTGCCACCCCAAGTCCCGCCACTGCCGCTTCCAGCAAATAATACAAATGTTCAAACCCCTGGCCGAGTTTCAATGTGCCGGGTTCGATGCCGTGTGGCTGCGCCCAGCTGGGCCAGGCTTGCGGGCGCGAAGTGGTGTGCAGGAGCGGTTCGCCACACAAGGCTGACGCCGGGGCCTGGCGCAGCTTTTCGTAACCGGCAAAACGCGGGCTCATGACCGGCCCGATGCGTTCGCTGGCCAGCTCGAACACCTGCATGTCGGCCGGCCATGGCGGCTCGGCAAACACCAGCAGAGCGTCCAGACCCGGACGACGTGGATCGAGATCACCATCACCGGCCGAGAGGTGCAGGCGCAGGTCCGGCAGGTCGGCATTCAAACGGCCCAGACGCGGGATCAGCCAGCGCGCCAGCAAGCTGCCCGAGCAACCCAGCACGAACGGTGCGTCGGCGCTGTGACGGGTCAATTCGTTGCACACATCCCTGAGCCGTTCGAAGGCCTCGGCACTCACATCACGCAGCCGTACGCCTGCATCTGTGAGTTTAAGGCCACGACCCTCCTTGACGAACAGGCTGACGCCCAAGTGTTCTTCGAGCACTTTGAGCTGGCGACTCACCGCACCGTGGGTCACGTGCAGCTGCTCGGCCGCCTGACTGACGCTGTTTAGCCGCGCTGCGGCTTCAAACGCGCGCAGGGCATTGAGCGGTGGGAGGTCTCGGCTCATCTGTGAGTTTTCCTGACAGGTTTCGGCGATCTTATCGGTTTTCAGCCGGGAGCGTGAGGGGTAGAGTGGACCTCATTGCATCTCTCAACCCCTTTTTCCTGGAGCGTCCCATGATTGAGTCCCAGACCGACCTGCGCAACGGCCCAGACCTTAACGGCCTGTTTGGCGGCTTCGGCGGCCGCTACGTTGCAGAAACCCTGATGCCGTTGATCCTCGACCTGGCCCGCGAATACGAAGCGGCCAAGATCGATCCGGCTTTCAATAAGGAACTGGCCTACTTCCAGCGCGACTACGTCGGACGCCCGAGCCCGCTGTACTTCGCCGAACGCCTGACCGAATTCTGCGGCGGCGCCAAGATCTACCTCAAGCGCGAAGAGCTCAACCACACTGGCGCGCACAAGATCAACAACTGCATCGGCCAGATTCTGCTGGCACGGCGCATGGGCAAAAAACGCATCATCGCCGAGACCGGCGCCGGCATGCACGGCGTGGCCACCGCCACCGTGGCTGCGCGCTTTGGCCTGCAATGCGTGATCTACATGGGCACCACCGACATCGAGCGCCAACAGGCCAACGTGTTCCGCATGAAATTGCTGGGCGCTGAAGTCATCCCGGTGGTGGCTGGCACCGGCACGCTGAAGGACGCGATGAACGAAGCCCTGCGCGACTGGGTGACCAACGTCGACGACACCTTCTACCTGATCGGCACCGTGGCCGGCCCGCACCCTTACCCCGCCATGGTGCGTGACTTCCAGGCCGTGATCGGCAAGGAAACCCGCGACCAGATGCAAGCCCAGGAAGGCCGCCTGCCAGACAGCCTGGTGGCGTGCATCGGCGGTGGTTCGAACGCGATGGGCCTGTTCCACCCGTTCCTGGATGACAAGAGCGTGGACATCATCGGCGTCGAAGCGGCCGGCCACGGCATCGAGACCGGCAAGCACGCCGCCAGTCTCAACGGCGGCGTACCGGGTGTGCTGCACGGCAACCGCACCTTCCTGCTGCAGGACGACGATGGCCAGATTATCGACGCCCACTCGATTTCCGCAGGCCTGGATTACCCCGGCATCGGCCCGGAACACGCGTGGTTGCATGACATCGGCCGCGTCCAGTACACCTCGGTGACCGACGACGAAGCCCTCGAAGCGTTCCACAAATGCTGCCGCCTGGAAGGGATTATCCCTGCACTGGAAAGCGCCCATGCCCTCGCCGAAGTGTTCAAGCGCGCACCGAACCTGCCCAAGGATCACCTGATGGTCATCAACCTCTCGGGCCGTGGCGACAAAGACATGCAGACCGTGATGCATCACATGGAACAGTCCAAGCAGGAGAAACACTGATGAGCCGCCTGCAAACCCGCTTTGCGCAGCTGAAAGAACAGAACCGCGCCGCCCTGGTGACCTTCGTCACCGCCGGCGACCCGGGGTATGACGCTTCGCTGGCCATCCTCAAAGGCCTGCCTGCGGCGGGCGCCGATGTGATCGAGCTGGGCATGCCCTTCACCGATCCGATGGCCGACGGCCCGGCGATCCAGCTGGCGAATATCCGTGCGCTGGAAGCCAAACAGAACCTGGCGAAAACCCTGCAGATGGTGCGCGAGTTCCGCAAGGACAATAACGACACCCCGCTGGTGTTGATGGGCTACTTCAACCCGATCCACAAATACGGTGTGCCGACGTTCATCAGCGACGCCAAGGACGCCGGGGTCGATGGCCTGATCGTGGTCGACATGCCGCCCGAGCATAACGCTGAGCTGTGCGACCCGGCCCAGGCTGCCGGCATCGATTTTATCCGCCTGACCACGCCGACCACCGACGATGTGCGTCTGCCTACCGTGCTCAACGGCAGTTCCGGCTTTGTGTACTACGTGTCGGTGGCCGGTGTGACCGGTGCCGGCGCCGCCACCCTGGAACACGTCGAAGAAGCCGTGACCCGCCTGCGCCGCCATACCGACCTGCCGATCAGCATTGGTTTTGGTATCCGCACGCCGGAACAGGCCGCTGCCATCGCCCGCCTGGCGGACGGTGTGGTGGTGGGCTCGGCATTGATCGACCACATCGCCAACGCCAGCAGCCATGAGCACGCCATCGACGGAGTGTTGAGCCACTGCGCGGCGCTGGCCGAAGGCGTGCGGAACGCGCGCAAGTAAGCGTCCCGTCAGCGGTAGGTAAAGTTCCTGATACAGAGGAATCAACCCGCGCGGGCACGGCCTAAACAGCAAGACCCAGGGATTTCGAACCTCGTTCGAAATCCCTTTTTTGTGTGTGCCCTGAGGAATCCCCGATGAAAATGCCCAAATCCGTGATTGCAGGTCTCGGCGTGCTGGTACTCGGCGCCAGCGCCTTGGTGCACGCCGCGCCGCCCGACCCTCGCGGTGAAGGCCCCGGCCGTGACGGCCCGCCGGGCCCCCATGAGCAACGTGGCCCGCAGGACGACCGCCGAGGCGGCCCACCCCGGGATTTCGGCCCGGTGCGCCAGATCATCCACGACAACCACGACCAGTTCGCACGCGGCGCGCCACCGCCACCGGACGTGCGCCTGGAACGCGGCCGACCATTGCCCCCCGGCTACTACGGCGAGCGCCTCGGCCCCCGCGAACTGGAGCGCCTGCCGCGCTACGACGGTTACGAATGGCGCCGCTCCGGCCCGGACGTGGTGTTGATCGCCGTGGGCACCGGCATCGTCTACGAGATCCTTGCCAACGTACTCAACTAAGCAGGCTTTTTGTGGCGAGCGGGCTTGCCCTAATGCTGTTCAGTTAAGTGCAGATTCTCTTTGGCGAGCAGGCTTGTCCTGCGTTGGGCTGCGCAGCAGCCCCAAAACCAGGCGCTTAGCCGTATCAGGTACACCGCGTTTTGCTGGATTGGGGCCGCTTCGCACCCCAACGCGGGGCAAGCCCGCTCGCCACAACACAAAAAAAGCCTGCTAGCCACTGAAGCCCGCCCGCCACCGCTGGCGGGTCAGGGTTTACAACTCGATCCGCTCGACCTTGCCCACCAGCAGCACGTAGGACAACGCGCCAAGCAGCGCCAGCACGGCGATGTAGGTTATTGCCGGCGCAAACGAGTCGCCGCTGGCCAGAAAGCCGATCACGATTGGCGTGGCAATCGCCGACAGGTTGCCGATGAAGTTGAACACTCCGCCCGTCAGCCCCAGCAAACGCGCAGGGGCCAGGGTCGACACCAGCGACCAGGTGATCGACGCCAGGCCATTGCCGAAGAACGCCAGCGCCAGGAACGCAATCACCCACGCCGTCGAGTCCACGTAGTTGGCGCCGATGATCGCGGTGGAAATCAGCAGCCCGCTGATGATCGGCAACTTGCGTGCAAAGCCCACCGACGCTCCCCGGCGGATCAGCCAGTCGGAAAAGATCCCGGAACACAGCACACCGACAAACGCCGCGAGAAAGGGCAGCGAGGCCAGCAGGCCGGACTTGATGAAATCCATGCCACGGTATTTCACCAGGTAAGTGGGGAACCACGTCAGGAAAAACCACAGCGTGGAGTTCAGGCAGAACTGGCCCAGGTAGATGCCCCAGAGTTTGCGCTTGCTCAGCACAATGCCCAAATCGACCCAACTGAAGGGCGCCTTTTTGGTCTGCGCCTGCATGTCCACCAGGCCGCCGCCGTCGCGGATCAGTTGGATTTCCGCCGCGTTGGCGCCGTTGAAATCCTTCGGCTCGCGGTACACCGCGTACCAGATCAGCGCCCACAGGATGCCCACGCCGCCGGTGGCAACAAACACCATGTGCCAGCCGAACCGGTGTTGCAGCCAGGCCAGCAACGGCGTCAGAAACGCCAGCCCGACGAACTGCCCCGAGGTATAAAAGCCAATCGCCGTGGCGCGTTCGCGCTCGGGAAACCAGGTGGTCACCACACGGCTGTTGATCGGATAGGCCGGGGCCTCCAGCGCGCCGACCGCCATGCGCAACACAAACAGCGCGATAAAGCTGGCGGCAAAGCCCAGCATCACTGTGGCAATCGACCACAACAGCAAGGCGGCGGTGTAGAGGATACGCGGCGGCACCCGGTCGACCAGCCAGCCGCCGGGAATCTGCATGGCGGCGTAGGTCCAGCCGAACGCGGAGAAGATCAGCCCGACATGCACCGGGTCGATGCCCAGGTCGCTGGTCAGCGCCGGCGCGGCAATCGACAGGTTGCTACGGTCGAGGTAATTGATCACCACGGTGATGAACAGCAGCAAACCGATGAAGTAACGCTTTTTGCTGGGCGTGACGAGAGAGGCCTGTCCGGTGAGGGATTCAGGTTGCATGAGGAGTGCCTCTTTTTATGTTTATTGAGGACTGGGTGGGAGGGAGCAAGCCCCCTCCCACCTGTTTAACCGCATTCTTTCAGTCAGAGCGTGCTCACCACTCGGCAAAACTGCCGTCGGCATGGCGCCAGATCGGGTTGCGCCAGCGGTGGCCGATGGCCGCGCGTTCGATCACGTATTCCTCGTTGATCTCGATGCCCAGGCCCGGACCGTTGGGGATCTTCACGAAGCCCTGGTCATAGTCGAACACGCCCGGGTCGCGAACGTAGTCGAGCAGGTCGTTGCTCTCGTTGTAGTGAATGCCCAGGCTTTGTTCCTGGATAAACGCGTTGTAGCAGACCGCGTCCAGTTGCAGGCAGGCCGCCAGGGCAATCGGGCCCAGCGGACAATGCAGAGCCAGCGCCACGTCGTAGGCTTCGGCCATGTTGGCGATCTTGCGCGTCTCGGTGATGCCGCCCGCGTGGGAGGCATCCGGCTGAATGATGTCGACGTAGCCTTCGCTGAGCACGCGCTTGAAGTCCCAGCGCGAGAACAGGCGCTCGCCCAGGGCAATCGGGGTGCTGGTCAGCGGCGCCAGCTCCTTGAGGGCTTCGTAGTTTTCGCTGAGCACCGGTTCTTCGATGAACATCAGCTTGTACGGGTCCAGCTCCTTCATCAGCACCTTGGCCATGGGCTTGTGCACGCGGCCATGGAAGTCGACGCCGATGCCCACGTTGGGGCCGACCGCATCACGCACGGCCGCCACGTTGGCCAGGGCCAGGTCGACCTTGTCGAAGCTGTCGACGAACTGCAGTTCTTCGGTGCCGTTCATTTTCACGGCGGTAAAGCCACGGGCCACGGCCTCTTTGGCGGCACGCGCGGTGTCGGCCGGGCGGTCACCGCCGATCCACGAATACACGCGAATCTTGTCGCGTACCTGGCCGCCGAGCAGGTCGCTCACGGACACGCCGAGGGCTTTGCCCTTGATGTCCCACAACGCCTGGTCGATACCGGCCAGGGCGCTCATGTGCACGGCACCGCCACGGTAGAAGCCGCCGCGATAGAGCACGGTCCAGATGTCTTCGATATTGCGGGGGTCTTTGCCGATCAGGTAGTCGGAGAGTTCTTCAACGGCAGCGGCCACGGTGTGGGCGCGGCCTTCAACCACGGGCTCGCCCCAGCCGGTCACGCCCTGGTCGGTCTCGACCTTGAGGAAGCACCAGCGCGGCGGGACGATAAAGGTCGTCAGTTTGGTGATTTTCATCTGTTATCTCTCTTATCGATGCGGCGCCTGCGGGCGCGGAACTTGCTATCAGCTCAGGGCTTTCCAGGCGGCGACATACGCCTGGGCGCGGCTCGCGACCTGATCCACTGTCATACCCGGTTTGAACAACCCGGAACCCAATCCGAAACCCTTGGCGCCGGCGTCGCTGAACACCTGCATGTTGTCCGGGGAAATACCGCCCACCGGTAGCAGCAAGGTGCCGGCCGGCAGAACCGCGAGCCATGCCTTGATCACTGCGGGGCCCATTTGCTCGGCCGGGAACAGCTTCAGCACATCGGCGCCTTCGGCCAATGCCGCGAACGCTTCGGTGGGCGTCGCCACACCCGGCGACAGGTACAGGCCGGCCGCTTTTGCCGCACGCAATACCTTGGCATCGCTGTGGGGCATGACGATCACCTGGCCGCCGGCCGCCTTGACCTGCTCGACCTGCTCCGGCGTCAACACCGTGCCGGCACCGATCAGGCAATCGGCGGGCAGGCTGTCGCGCAGGGTGCGAATGCTGGTGTACGGGTCCGGCGAATTGAGCGGCACTTCGATCACGCGAAAACCGGCGTCGTACAGCGCCTGGCCGATGGCTTGCGCTTCGTCCGGACGTACGCCGCGCAGGATCGCGATCAAACCGTTTTGTGCCAGTGCTTGCTTGAGCATGTCAGGCCTCCGTTGCTGGTTGAGTAAGCCCGGCCTCCACGGCCAATTGCCACAGGCCGCGCTCGGTGGCTTCCTGCGCCAGGCTGACGTGGGCGAAGCCGCAGAGGGCGAGGGCGCGTTGATAGCGGGTGCAAAGGGCCACGGCGCCGACCAGGATGATCGGCTGGTGTTTTGCGCTGCCTGGCAGGCCGGCGAGTTCATGGCCGATCATCAGGCCGGAAAGATAATCCGCTTGTTGCTCGGCCGAGAGTTCGGCGGTGAGGCCCAGGGTACGCGCGCTGAACAGGGTGGACAGCAAGCCGCGCTCGCCATCGGCCGACAGCGCCACGTGTACGCCTCGGTCAAAGGCTTGGGCCTGAAACTGCTCACAGGGCTTTTGGGTACGCCCCAGAATGCTGTGTTTGCTCAATATCGCGAACAGCTCACCGGTCATGAAGGTGTCGAAATGGGTAATGCGACCCTCGACCACCTTGACCCATTTGCAATGGCTGCCGGGCAGGCCGATCAATACGTCAGCGCCCGCCGGCAGGCTTTGCAGCACGCCCAGCACCTGGGTTTCTTCCCCGCGCATCACATTGGGCAAGCCGTCCGGCTCGATCACACCAGGCACGATGTGCACCTCCACACCGCGCAGGCTGCGCACCCGGTGCAAGGCCTGGCCCAGGCTGGAGACGTCGACGGGTGTAGCGCGATAGGCCGCTTCGCTCCAGCCCTGAGCGCTGCCGACCATGCCGCAGGCGATCACCGGCAGATGGGGCGCAACGTCGAGCCAGTCGCCACAGGCCGCGTCAAAGGCCAGCTCGAAGCCATCGGTGCAGCGCACACCGGCAATATCGCGGGCCTCGGTGGGCAAATGCATGATGCCCGACGCCAGCGCGCGCTGTTCCAGCACTACGCCTGCGGGGCCGAGTTTGTAAGCACGAAGGGAGCTGGTCCCCCAATCGAGCGCGATCAATTGCGCCTGCATCGCTTCACCTGAGTGTTCTGAGCGGATGGGCGAATATAAACCCAAGGCGGCGAGAATCTCAATATATAAATATCTGTCCCATATATAGGGAATGGCCGGCTATTTATTCAAATGCGCTCAGGTTCAGCTCACGCATCGCCCCCATCCAGATCGCGTAGTCGGTGTGGTCCTTGAGGTCGTTACCGGTATCAGGATGCAGGAACACCACCAGGCCATTGCGATGGATCACCAGCCAGGGCAACACCACGCCGATGTATTCGACGTCGAACGCCAGCTGACAGCTCCAGTCCGGGTGCGGGCCCACCGGCCTTTGGTGCATGCGCCCCATGCGTAACGGGAACAGCGCGGCGGCGTCTTCGCACAATGTGCGGGCCTGATCGAGAGTGTCGGCGTCGAAGTAGATATGGGCGTGATAGCCCTTGATGCGTTGCATGGCGGCCTCCGCGGCGGATGTGCGCCAAATGCTAGACGGCAATCGAGGGCAGGGCCAGTCCGGTCAGCGATTGCGCGCTGCTGGCCTGCTCCGCCAGCAACCAGTCGACAAATCGCTCGACCAGTTGCCCGCGTCGTTTACGCTGGGGCTGCACCACGTAGTAGCCGAAACGCGAGATCACCGTGTCGCTGATCGGCCGGCACAGCCAGTTCTGCTCGAGCAGGTTATCCACCAGATGCCGCCAGCCGATGGCCACGCCCTGGCCGGCAATCGCCGCCTGGATCAGCAAGGTGTAGTTGTCGAAACGCAACTGGCCGGGCGTGGGCGCTGCGGTAATCCCCAGCTCGCGGAACACGCCAGCCCAATTGAACCATTGGCTGTTGGTCTCCTGACGCAGGTGCAGCAGCGGGTACTCGGGCAAGGTCTGCACGCTCAGTGGCCGGGCCTGATCCTTGAGCCACTGGGGGCTGCACACCGGGAATACTTCCTCGTTGAACAGCCACAGGCTGTCGCCCTGCTTGAAGCGGCCGTCGCCAAACAGCACCGCCACGTCGATGTCGCTGCGCAGGCTGGCGTGGTTGCGTTCGCTGGTCACCAGGCTTACGTCCACCTGCGGGTAGGCCTCATGAAAACGGTGCAGGCGCGGCATCAGCCAGTAGGCGGCGAAGGCAAAGTCGGTGGCCACCTGCAGCACTTCGTGCTGGTCCTGCTGGGTGATCGCGCTGAGGCCCTGATTGATGCCCTGCAAGCCGCCCTGCACATGCTCGAACAGCAGCGCGCCGGCGTCGGTCAGTTCAATGCCGCGATAGATGCGATCAAACAGGCGGATGGCCAGTTGTTCTTCAAGACGCTTGATCTGCTGGCTGATCGCCGGTTGGGTGGCGCCCAGCTCCATCGCCGCCGCCGTAAAACTGCGGTGGCGCGCGGCGGCTTCGAAGGCGCGCAGCAAATCGAGGGACAGGTCGCCGAGGGCTTCATACATAAGCTGTGCTTATCCTAGACATTGCTTTTCATGGGCTTTACCCCGATTTTCATGGGCTGCATGCTCACTGGCATAAACACCGCCTATGGAATGCCGATAGATCATGAAGCGCAAGAACATTCTTTTCATCATGGTCGATCAAATGGCCGCGCCGATGCTGCCGTTCTACGGGCCTTCCCCAATCAAGCTGCCCAACCTGAGCCGTCTTGCCGCCCAGGGCGTAGTGTTCGACGCCGCCTATTGCAACAGCCCGCTGTGCGCACCGTCGCGCTTCACGCTGGTCAGCGGCCAGTTGCCGAGCAAGATCGGCGCCTACGACAACGCGGCGGACTTTCCCGCCGATGTGCCGACCTACGCCCACTACCTGCGCCGCCTGGGCTACCGCACCGCGCTGTCGGGCAAGATGCACTTTTGCGGCCCCGACCAGTTGCACGGTTTTGAAGAGCGCCTGACCAGCGATATCTACCCCGCCGACTACGGCTGGGCGGTGAACTGGGACGAACCGGATGTGCGCCCCAGCTGGTTTCACAACATGTCATCGGTGCTGCAGGCCGGCCCCTGCGTACGCACCAACCAGCTGGATTTCGACGAGGAGGTGGTGTTCAAGGCCCAGCAGTACCTGTTCGACCACATCCGCGAAGACGGTGACCGGCCGTTCTGCCTCACCGTGTCGATGACCCACCCTCACGACCCGTACACCATTCCCAAGCCGTTCTGGGACCTCTACGACGACAGCGATATCCCGCTGCCCGAAACGCCCGAACAAAGCGATCTCGATCCGCATTCCCAGCGTTTGCTCAAGGTGTATGACCTGTGGGACAAGCCGCTGCCGGTCGACAAGATCCGCGACGCGCGACGCGCCTATTTCGGCGCCTGCAGCTACATTGACAGCAACGTCGGCAAGCTCCTGCAAACCCTGGAAGACACCGGCCTGGCCGGTGACACCATCATCATTTTCTCCGGCGATCACGGCGACATGCTCGGCGAGCGCGGCCTCTGGTACAAAATGCACTGGTTTGAAATGGCCGCCCGCGTGCCGTTGCTGGTGAGTGCGCCAGGGCAGTTCGCCGCCGGCCGCGTCACGTCGGCCGTGTCCACCGCCGACCTGCTGCCGACCCTGGTGGAACTGGCGGGCGGCGCACTCGACCCGCGCCTGCCGCTGGACGGCCGCTCGCTGGTGTCGCACTTGCAAGGGCAGGGCGGGCACGACGAAGTGTTTGGCGAATACATGGCCGAAGGCACCATCAGCCCCCTGATGATGATTCGCCGGGGCGCCTGGAAATTCATCTACAGCGAAGACGATCCGTGCCTGCTGTTCGATGTGCACAACGACCCGCGCGAGCGGGAAGACCTCAGCCAGTCACCGGAACACCGGCCGCTGTTCGAGGCGTTTTTGACAGAGGCGCGGGCCAAATGGGACATCCCGGCGATCCACCAGCAGGTGCTCGCCAGCCAACGCCGTCGTCGCCTGGTGTTCGAGGCACTGACCCAGGGCAAGCTCAAGAGCTGGGACCACCAGCCGCTGGTGGACGCCAGCCAGCAATACATGCGCAACCACATCGACCTCGACGACCTGGAGCGCAAGGCACGTTATCCACAACCCTGCCAGAACCAATAAACAGACAGAGGGAAGGTCATGCAAAAGTTGACGGTGATACTGAGCATTCTGGCGCTGGCCAGCGCCAATGCGTACGCGGACACAAGTTGCGAAACGGTAAAAATGGCTGACCCGGGCTGGAGCGACATTGCCGCAACCAACGCCATTACCGGTTTTTTGCTGACGGGCATGGGCTACAAACCCAAGGTCGACACCCTGGCGGTGCCGATTACCTTTGGCGGGCTCAAGGACGGCAAAGTGGATGTGTTCCTCGGCAACTGGATGCCGGCGCAGCAAGGCTTTTACGACAAGTTCGTGGCCAATGGCGATGTGGTGCAACTGGCGAAGAACCTCGACGGCACCGAGTTCACCCTGGCCGTGCCGGATTATGTCTGGGATGCGGGGGTGCATGATTTTGCCGACCTGAACACATTCGCCGACAAATTCGACAAGAAGATTTACGGCATCGGCTCCGGCGCGCCGGCCAATATCTCGCTGCAGGAGATCATCAAGAAGAACGACTTCAACCTGGGCCAGTGGAAGCTGATCGAGTCGAGTGAACAGGCGATGCTCGCCGAAGTGTCGCGGGCGGTGAAAAAGCAGCGCTTCGTCACCTTCCTTGGCTGGACGCCGCACCCGATGAACGTGCAGTTGAAGATGCGTTACCTCAAGGGCGGCGAGCAGTACTTCGGCGATACCGGCAGCGTGTACACCCTGACCCGCAAGGGTTATGCGCAAGCCTGCCCGAACGTGGGGAAACTGCTGACCAACCTGAGTTTTACCCAGGACATGGAGAACAGCATCATGGCGCAGGTGGCCAACGACAAGGTCAGCAACGCCGAGGCCGCGAAGACGTGGATCAAGGCCAACCCGGCGGTGCTGGACAAGTGGCTTGATGGGGTGAAGACCGTGGATGGCAAGGACGCATTGGCGGCAGTCAAAGCCCAGCTCTAAAGCCCCACCGCTGCCCCTTTGTGGGAATGGGCCTGTGGGTGCTGATAATCTTGAGTCGAACCTTTCAAGCCGAGTTACAGATGCCCCGGCCCACTCGCTACACACTCTTTCCCTTCCTCGCCTGGCTGGCGAAGCAAACGCGCGCGAGCGTCGGACGGGACGCCCTGGTCGGTCTCAGCGGCGCCGTACTTGCTTTGCCACAGTCGATTGCCTACGCACTGATCGCCGGCCTGCCACCCGAATACGGCCTGTACGCAGCAATCATCCCGGTGCTGATCGCCTGCCTGTGGGGTTCGTCCTGGCACCTGATCTGCGGGCCCACGGCGGCGATTTCCATCGTGCTCTACGCCAGCGTCAGCCCATTGGCCGTACCCGGCTCGCGTGACTACATCGGCCTGATCCTGCTGCTGACGTTCCTGGCTGGCGTGTTCCAGTGGCTGCTCGGCCTGCTGCGCTTCGGTGCGCTGGTGAATTTCGTCTCGCACTCCGTGGTGCTCGGTTTCACCCTCGGCGCCGCCGTGGTCATCGCATTGGGGCAACTGCCCAACCTGCTGGGGCTTGAGTTGCCGAGCCAGACCACCGCCCTCAACAGCCTGCTGGCGCTGATCGAACATCGCGGCGAGTGGGACCACGCCTCGCTCATCCTGGGCCTCGGCACCTTGCTGCTGGGCGCGTTGCTCAAGTACCGGGTGCCGCGCTGGCCGACGCTGTTGATCGCGCTGACCCTGAGCAGCCTGGCCGCGTGGCTGTGGCCGGCGATGTTCGGGCACGTAGCGCGGGTAAGCGGGTTTATCGGCAAGCTGCCACCGTTCAGCCCGCTGCCGATGGACCTGGACGTGATTCTGCGCCTGCTGCCCGGCGCCGTGGCGGTGGGCATGCTGGGGCTGGTGACCAGCCTGTCGATTGCGCGCGCCTTGTCGGCGCGCTCGCAGCAATTGCTCGATGCCAACCAGGAAGTTCGTGCGCAGGGTTTATCCAATATGGTCGGCGGATTTTTCTCCGGCTATTTGTCGGCCGGTTCCTTCACGCGCTCGGGCCTCAACCTTGAGGCGGGCGCCTGCTCACCACTGGCCGGGGTATTTTCGGCGCTGTGGGTGGCGTTGTTCGCGTTGTTTGGCGCGGCGTTGATCGCCCGGATCCCGATCCCGAGCATGGCGGCGAGCATTCTGCTGATTTGCTGGGGCCTGGTGGACCGTCGCGCCATTGGCGCGTTGTTCCGGGTCAGTCGCGCGGAATTCGTGGTGATGAGCCTGACACTGCTGGCGACTTTGCTGCTGGAGTTGCAGACGGCCATTTACGCGGGGGTGCTGGCCTCGCTGTTTTTTTACCTCAAGCGCACGTCACAACCCAGCGTCCAGCACTGGCGCGACGGTGAAGATGATGTGCTGCGGGTGGGCGGCTCGATCTTCTTTGGCGCCAGCCATTACCTGCAAGTGCGCCTGCAACGACTCGCGGGGAAGCGGGTGGTGATCGAGGCGCAACAGATCAATTTCATCGACTATTCGGGGGTGGAGATGCTGCACCAGGAAGCACGGCGGTTGCAGGGGTTGGGACGCAGCCTGACCTTGCGCCGGGCTCGGCCCCAGGTGGTAGAGGAGCTGAGAAAGCTGGAAGGCGCCGAGCGTTGCCCCCTCCATTTCGAAGACTGAGCCCCTCCCATAACTGGAGGGGTGTCAGGCCAACTGTCGGCGCAGTTCAGCCAGCACCGGCGCCGAATCCGGGCGCACACCGCGCCACAGGAAGAATGCTTCGGCCGCTTGCTCAACCAGCATGCCCAGGCCATCCATCGCGATCGCCGCATCGTGTTCGCTGGCCCAGCGACAGAACGCAGTAGGCTGCTGGGCATACATCATGTCGTAGCAGAACGTCCTGCCCGGGTCGATCAGGCTGCCCGCAATCGGCGGTACATCGCCTGACAGGCTGGCCGAGGTGGCGTTGATGATCACGTCCACCGGCTCACGCAGCCAATCGAAACCGCTGGCCGACACCGGGCCCAGGTCGTCGAACAGCTCGGCGAGGGATTCGGCTTTTTCCACGGTGCGGTTGGCGATGATCAACGAGGCGGGTCGCTCGGCCAGCAACGGCTCCAGCGCACCACGCACCGCGCCACCGGCACCCAGCAACAGGATGCGCTTGCCTTGCAGCGCCAGCCCGGCGTTGACCGTGAGGTCGCGCACCAGGCCGGCGCCATCGGTGTTGTCGCCCAGCAAGGTGCCATCGCCCAGTTGGCTCAGGGTGTTGACCGCACCGGCGCGCCGCGCTCGTTCGGTCAGGCTGTTGGCCAGGCGAAACGCCTCTTCCTTGAACGGCACGGTGACATTGGCGCCCCGCCCCTGCAGGAAAAACTCACGGGCACAGCCGGCAAAATCTTCCAGCGGCGCAAGCAGGGTGCTGTAGTCCAACTGCTCGCCGGTCTGCTCGGCGAACATCCGGTGAATCAACGGCGACTTGCTGTGGCCGATGGGGTTGCCGAACACCACATAACGGTCCATCACAGTGCTGCCTTGGGCGGCGCAATGCCCAGCCAGTCGCGGTCCTGCAGGAAGTAGTCGGTGAGGCGCGCTTCTTCGCTGCCGGCCTCGGCTTTCCAGTCATAGCTCCAGCGCACTTGCGGCGGCAACGACATCAGGATCGACTCGGTGCGCCCACCCGATTGCAGGCCGAACAGGGTGCCACGGTCGTAGACCAGGTTGAACTCGACATAACGGCCCCGGCGGAATTCCTGGAATTGGCGCTGCTGCTCCGTGTACGCCATGGCTTTGCGGCGCTGCAGGATCGGCAGGTAGGCGTCGATGTAGGCATTGCCGATGGCCTGCATGAACGCAAAGCAGGTGTCGAAATCCCACTCGTTCAAGTCATCGAAGAACAGCCCGCCGATGCCGCGCGGCTCGTTGCGGTGCTTGATGTGGAAGTAGGTGTCGCACCAGGCCTTGTAACGCGGGTACACGTCCGCGCCGAACCGCGCGCAGGCTTCTTCGGCCACGCGGTGCCAGTGGATGCAGTCTTCCTCAACGCCGTAGTAGGGCGTGAGGTCGAAGCCGCCACCGAACCACCACACCGGCTCTTCGCCTTCTTTTTCCGCGATGAAAAAGCGCACGTTGGCGTGGGACGTCGGCACATGCGGGTTGTG
Source organism: Pseudomonas trivialis (assembly GCF_001439805.1). Classification (GTDB taxonomy): domain Bacteria; phylum Pseudomonadota; class Gammaproteobacteria; order Pseudomonadales; family Pseudomonadaceae; genus Aquipseudomonas; species Aquipseudomonas trivialis. The sequence continues at coordinate 84,539 of NZ_JYLK01000001.1, forward strand.
CGGGTGGATCACCAGCGACACCCCCAGCGCCTCGAAGCCACGACCGGCAAGCTCCGGACGGTGTGCACTGGCGGAGGGCGGCAAACCGCTGCCGAATACGTGGGAAAAGTTGACGCCGCCTTTTTCGATCACCGTACCGTTCTCGATCACACGGGTGCGCCCGCCGCCGCCGGCAGGCCGGGTCCAGGCGTCTTCGATAAAGCGAGTGTCCGTCTCGAAAGCTTCCAGAGCGCTGCAGATGCGGTCTTGCAGATCGAGCAGGTAGGCTTTGACAGCCTCGGTGCGGGTAGTCATGAGGTCACCTTGAATCGGGCAAAGCAGCGCGAAGCCATGGGGCGTCGGCGGCAAATGGGCGCACAGGATAACACTGCACCTGCCGCCGCCGCAGTTGACGAAGGTCACGCTTAGGAGTCCGATAGGAGGCTACGCGAATTCGAACCTGAGGAGATGTGCAGATGGCCAAACGTATCCAGTTCAGCGCCCATGGCGGCCCCGACGTGCTCGAGTACGTGGACTACACGCCCGCAGAGCCCGGCCCACAACAGGTACGGGTGCGCAATGAGGCCATCGGCCTGAACTTCATCGACACCTATTTCCGCAGCGGCCTCTACGCACCGCCGGCCTTGCCATCGGGCCTGGGTGCAGAAGGCGCGGGCGTGGTCGACGCGGTGGGCAGCGAAGTCAGCCAATTCAAGGTGGGCGACCGCGTGGCCTACGGCAGCGGGCCGCTCGGCGCCTACAGCGAACTGCATGTGCTGCCGGCCGCCAACCTGGTGCACCTGCCGGACGACATCAGCTTCGAACAGGCGGCCGGCGCGATGCTCAAGGGCCTCACCGTGCAATACCTGTTGCGCCAGACCTATGAGGTGAAGGCGGGCGACACCATTCTGTTCCACGCAGCCGCCGGTGGCGTGGGCTCCCTGGCCTGTCAGTGGGCCAAGGCTCTGGGCGCGAAGCTGATCGGCACCGTGAGCTCGCCGGAAAAGGCCGCGCTGGCCAAATCCCTCGGCGCCTGGGCAACCATCGATTACAGCAAGGAAAACGTCGCACAGCGTGTGCTGGAGCTGACCGACGGCAAAAAGGTGCCGGTGGTGTACGACGGCGTGGGCAAGGATACCTGGCTGACATCCTTGGACAGCGTGGCGCCACGGGGTCTGGTGGTGAGCTTCGGCAATGCGTCGGGTGCCGTGGACGGGGTGAACCTGGGGATTCTGTCGGCGAAGGGCTCGCTGTATGTCACCCGGCCGACGCTGGCGACTTACGCCGGCAACGCGAAGGACTTGCAGGTGATGGCCGATGACCTGTTTTCGATGATCAAGAGCGGCAAGGTGCGCATTGATATCAACCAGCGCTATTCGCTGGCGGAGGCGGCGAAGGCGCAGACAGCGCTGTCGGGGCGGCGCACTACAGGGTCGACTATTTTGTTGCCTTGAGGGCCTCATCGCGGGCTTGCCCGCGATAGGCGCGACGCGGTCTCAGGAAGGCCGCACCACCTCGCCCGTCACCAGGTTGCGAATCAGGCTCGGGTTCTTGCGCCCACCCAACGCGCCCCCCAACACCCGATCCACCTGCCCGCGGAAATACTGCTCCACGCGAATCCGCGAGCGGGCGGCCGGGCGGCCCTGGGGGTTGGCCGAGGTGGAGATCAACGGGCCCACCAGCGAGCACAGGTCCCGCACCAGCGGGTGATCGGTGACCCGCAGCGCGACGGTGTCATGAACACCGGTCACCCATTCGGGCAACAAATCCTGATGAGGCACCAGCCAGGTGTTCGGCCCTGGCCAGGTGCTGGCCATGCGGTCGATCCAATCCTGCGGGAAGTCTTCGAACAGAAAGTCGAACTGGCGAATCGTGTCCGCCACCAGAATCAGGCCTTTGTCCACCGAGCGGTTCTTGATCGCCAGCAGGCGGTCCACCGCTTCTTCGTTCCACGGGTCACAGCCCAGGCCCCAGACGGCTTCGGTTGGATAGGCAATCACTGCGCCTGCGCGAATTTCCCGTGCGGTTTCCAGCACACGCCACCTGTTGACCATTTGCTCACTCTCCAGACAAAAGCTCTGCGCAGTTTACCGATCTTCCTTACAAAACCCAGCTACAAAGCCTGGCAGCGCGCAAGCCAACGCCCACTTTCGCAGGTCACCTGACCTTCGAGCTCCAGTTCCGTGAGGGTGGCGAGTACCTGGGACAACGGCCGTCCGCTGGCAATCGCCAAGGCCTCGCTGGTGTGCGGCGCGGCGTGCAGCAGCGCCACCAGCGGATGGGTGACCGGCAGTGGCGCGGGGCGTGACAAGGCCTGCCAGCCGCGTAGTCCTTCGAGGATATGCTCAATGGTTTCCACCAGCACCGCGCCATCGCGGATCAATTGATGACAGCCCTTGGCCCCGGGATGATGGATGGACCCCGGAATCGCATACACCTCGCGCCCTTGCTCGGCCGCCAGTTTCGCCGTGATCAGCGAACCGCTGGCCATGCTCGCTTCCACCACCAGCACCCCCAGGGACAGACCGCTGATGATGCGATTGCGCCGCGGGAAGTTGCCGGCCTGGGGCCCGGCGTCCAGCGGGAACTCGGAAACCACGGCGCTGCCCTGGTCGATCATCGCGGCGGCGAGCCGTCGGTGGCGCTGTGGATAAAGATTTTCCAGGCCGGTGCCGAGCACGCCGATTGTCTGGCCTCCCACGTCCAGTGCGGCCTGATGCGCAGCGCCATCAATGCCCAGGGCCAGGCCGCTGGTGATGACAAAACCGGCGCTTGCCAGGCTGCGGGAAAACGCGGCAGCAGTGTCCATGCCGGGACGCGAAGCACGACGGCTGCCGACCATCGCCAGTTGTGGTTTTTCCAGGATCAGCGGGTCGCCGGCGACGAATAACAGCGGTGGCGCGTTATCGATCTCGGCCAGCAAGGCGGGGTACTCGGGTTGGTCCCACATCAGTAAATGCTGGCCCGCACGTTCAAGCCAGGCCAATGCCACAGCGGCGCCCTCACGGATTTCGGGACTGCGCCGAGCGTCGGCGCTGCTGGCCGGCAACCCGAGTGAACGCCAGGCACTGGCCGGTGCACTGATGGCACTGGAGGCCGAGCCGAACGCTTCGATCAGCAGGTGAAAACGCTTCGGCCCCAGTTCCGGCAGCCGATGCAGACGCAGCCTTGCTTCCAGTTCTGACGGGGATATTTCATGGCGATTTATTGCGAGCATAGGATCATCCTTGACCTGAACAACATGTGGATAACTCTGTTGGTAACTTATTTAGCAACCTACTCATTGTGTTTGGCAGCAGTCTCAAAACGGTCCTGTACCGCCAGCGGTTGAGAGGCCTTGAGCACCAAGCCATAGCTGAGTTTTTCGTAAGTGCGAAACACCAGCAGGGTGCCGGCGCGTGCATCAGGAAGCTTCACTAACGCGCCGGTAAGAACGTCGCGCACGCTGGCACCGGTTTTGATCACGCTGAGCACCTGGCCTTCGACCAGGCCGTCCCGGCGCCCCTTGTTCAGGGTCACGGCGTCGAGTACGCCGATCTGCGTCACACCCTTGGGAATATCGATGATCGTGCCTTCGATGAAAGGCCCAGGCTGCGCAGCGTCCAGGCGTTCCAGCGCAATCGCCGACGGTGCGCGGAGCAGGCGGTCGCCGGGACGTATCTCCTGAGTGATCCGCTGAACGGCAAGCGTGCTGAGGTCGCCAGCGGTTATAAAACGCGCAGTGCCGATGTCGTCGGCGTTGACGCCCAACAACTCCTGGGTTCGAGGATCGGTGTAGGCCTTGCCGCGTCGGAATATTCCGTAAATGGGCTGGGAAGGGTCCAGATTGCCCCTGGCATGCACGCGTTCATCGTTGGCGCCCAACACACGGCCGGCGCCCGCCGCGATGATGTAGGGTGCGTTGTCCAGGTCCTGGGGTGAGTCAAAAATGCGGTTGTGCAACAAAAAACGCTGGATGGCCTGTTGCGTGGTGTGATCCAGGCGTGGGCCTGGTGGGGGAATCAGGGCCGTGGCAAATGGGGCCCAGAGCAGCAAGACGAGTAGCGATTTCCTCATGGGGTGAATCTCCTTTATTATGTGCGTTCGCGTGAAACGTCAGCGCCTTCGCGGCTTTCGAACGTTTCACACCGGCTGCCTGGGTCCATCCCACCGCCGATTTGCCTCTACCTCACATGTGCAGCAATTACGCTTATGGCTATTTTGAACATCCTCGAATTTCCCGACTCGCGCCTGCGCACGATCGCCAAGCCGGTGGCCGTAGTGGACGACAAGGTTCGTCAGTTGGTCGATGACATGTTTGAAACAATGTATGAAGCGCCGGGCATCGGTCTCGCCGCGACCCAGGTCAATGTTCACCTGCGCGTGGTGGTCATGGACCTGTCCGAAGACCGCAGCGAACCGAAGGTGTACATCAACCCCGAGTTCGAGCCGCTGACCGACGAGATGGGCGAGTACCAGGAAGGCTGCCTGTCGGTGCCGGAGTTCTACGAGAGCGTCGAGCGCCCGCTGCGCGTGAAGATCAAGGCCCTGGACCGCGATGGCAAGCCCTTCGAGCTGATTGCCGAAGGCCTGCTGGCGGTGTGCATCCAGCACGAATGCGACCACCTCAACGGCAAGCTGTTTGTCGATTATCTGTCCACGCTCAAGCGTGACCGGATCAAGAAGAAGCTGGAAAAAAAGCATCGCCAGCAAGCTTGATGCCTCCTTCCAAAGGCTTGCTGCGGCAAGCCTTTTTCTTTTGTGACTGTTTTTAACCGAGACCTCCCATGACCGAGCCACTGCGCATTGTTTTTGCCGGTACACCCGAATTTGCCGCCGAACACTTGAAGGCGCTGCTTGCCAGCCCTCACGCGATTGTCGCGGTGTACACCCAGCCGGATCGCCCGGCCGGTCGCGGGCAAAAACTGATGCCGAGCCCGGTCAAGCAACTGGCGCTTGAGCACAATATTCCCGTGCTGCAGCCGCCGACGTTGCGCAACGCCGAGGCCCAGGCCGAACTGGCCGCGCTCAAGCCCGACCTGCTGGTGGTCGTGGCCTACGGCCTGATCCTGCCGCAGGCAGTGCTGGATATCCCACGCCTGGGCTGCATCAACAGCCACGCGTCGCTGCTGCCACGCTGGCGCGGTGCGGCGCCGATCCAGCGCGCCGTAGAAGCCGGTGACAGCGAAAGCGGCATCACCGTGATGCGCATGGAGGCAGGCCTGGACACCGGCCCGATGCTGCTCAAAGTCACTACCCCCATCACCGGCGAAGACACCGGTGGCAGCCTGCACGACCGCCTGGCCGAACTGGGCCCGCCCGCCGTGATCCAGGCCATCGCCGGCCTCGCAGACGGCAGCCTGCAAGGCGACGTGCAGGACGACAGCCTGGCTACCTACGCCCACAAGCTGAACAAAGACGAAGCGCGCATCGACTGGAGCCGCCCGGCCGTGGAACTGGAGCGCTTGGTGCGTGCATTCAACCCGTGGCCGATCTGCCACAGCACGTTAAACGGCGAAGCCTTGAAAGTGCTGGCCGCTACCCTGGCCGAAGGCGAGGGCGCGCCGGGTGAAATCATCGGCGCCAGCAAGGACGGTCTGGTGGTCGCGTGCGGTGAACAGGCGCTGTGCCTGAACCGTCTGCAATTGCCGGGGGGCAAGGCGCTGAACTTCAGTGACTTGTTCAACAGCCGCCGTGAGAAATTTTCCCTGGGCACCCTCCTTGGGGCGGTCGCGCGATGAACCCTCGTCTGGCTGCCGCCAAGGCCTTGGCCGCCGTCCTCAACGGCAAGGCGTCGCTGAACAGTTCTCTGCCGCCCCAGTTGGACAAGGTGGAAGACCGCGACCGCAGCTTCACCCAGGACCTGGCTTTTGGCACCGCCCGCTGGCAGCCGCGTTTGTCGGCGTTGGCGGCCAAGTTGCTGCAGAAGCCGTTCAAGGCTGCCGATGCTGATGTGGAGGCGCTGCTGTTGGTGGGCCTTTATCAACTGCTGTATACACGCGTACCGGCCCATGCCGCCATCGGCGAAACCGTCGGTTGCGCCGACAAGCTGAAAAAACCCTGGGCCAAGGCGCTGCTCAACGCCGTGCTGCGCCGCGCCCAGCGTGAAAGCGAAACGCTGCTGGCCGAGCTTGAGCACGACCCGGTGGTGCGCACCGCCCACCCGCGCTGGCTGCAAAAATCCCTGAAGGCGTTCTGGCCCGCGCACTGGGAAGCCATTTGCGCGGCCAACAATGCACACCCGCCGATGATCCTGCGGGTTAACCGTCGCCATCACAGCCGTGACGCCTATTTGCAGTTGCTGACCGCTGCCGGCATTGCAGCCGCCGCCTGTGTGTACAGCATCGATGGCATCGTGCTCGAAGCGGCTGCCGATGTACGCAGCCTGCCGGGCTTCGCCGAAGGCTGGATCAGCGTGCAGGACGAAGCCGCGCAACTGGCCGCCGACCTGCTCGACCTCGCCCCCGGCCAACGCGTGCTCGACGCCTGTTGCGCCCCCGGCGGCAAGACCTGTCACATCCTGGAAGTTGAAAAAGACCTGGCCGGTGTCGTCGCGGTGGACCTCGAAGCCAAGCGCCTGGTGCGCGTGCGGGAAAACCTCGCGCGTCTGGGCCTGAGCGCCGAGCTGATCGCCGCCGATGGCCGTGACACCGCCACCTGGTGGGACGGCAAGCCGTTCCAGCGCATCCTGCTCGACGCGCCATGCTCGGCGACTGGTGTGATCCGCCGTCACCCGGATATCAAGCTCACCCGACAAGCCGACGACATCGCTGCGCTGGCCGTGCTGCAAGGGCAATTGCTCGACGCGCTGTGGCCGACCCTGGAAGTGGGCGGCATTCTGCTCTACGCCACATGCTCCACGTTACCGACCGAAAACACCGAGGTCATCCAGGCCTTTCTTGCGCGCACCAGCGGCGCGCGCGAGCTGGACCTGGCCACCACGGCCGGCATCAAGCAGCCCCACGGACGTCAACTGCTCGCGCAGGAAGGCGGACACGATGGCTTCTACTACGCCAAACTGATCAAGATCGCCGCCGCGCGCGGCTGAACGGTTTTAAGGGAGTGACCGGATGAAAATCATCATCCTCGGGGCAGGGCAGGTGGGTGGCAGCCTGGCCGAACATCTGGCCAGCGAAGCCAACGACATCACCGTGGTCGACACCGATGCCGAGCGCCTGCGCAACCTCGGCGACCGCCTGGACATTCGCACGGTGCAAGGGCGTGCGTCGTTCCCGACGGTGCTGCGTCAGGCCGGTGCCGACGATGCCGACATGCTGGTGGCCGTGACCAACAGCGACGAAACCAACATGGTCGCCTGCCAGGTCGCCCACACCCTGTTCCACACGCCAACCAAGATCGCCCGCGTGCGCGAAGCGGCCTACCTGACCCGCGCCGGCCTGTTCGACAATGACGCGATTCCGGTAGACGTGCTGATCAGTCCAGAACAGGTGGTCACCCACTACATCAAGCGTCTGATCGAAATTCCCGGCGCCCTGCAGGTGATCGACTTCGCCGGCGGCAAGGCGCAGCTGGTAGCCGTGAAGGCCTACTACGGCGGGCCGCTGGTAGGCCATCAACTGCGCCAGTTACGCGAGCACATGCCCAATGTGGAAACCCGCGTGGCCGCGATCTTCCGCCGTGACCGACCGATCCTGCCCCAGGGCGACACGGTGATCGAGGCCGACGACGAGGTGTTTTTCATCGCGGCCAAGGCGAATATTCGTGCCGTGATGAGCGAAATGCGGCGGCTGGATGAGACCTACAAGCGCATCGTGATTGCCGGTGGTGGGCAGATCGGTGAGCGCCTGGCCGAGGCCATCGAGAGCCGCTACCAGGTCAAGATCATCGAGATGAGCCCCTCGCGTTGCCGGCATCTGTCCGACACCCTCGACAGCACCGTCGTGCTGCAAGGCAGCGCCTCGGACCGCGACCTGCTGATGGAGGAAAACATCGCCGACGCCGATATCTTCCTGGCACTGACCAACGATGACGAAGCCAACATCATGTCTTCGCTGCTGGCCAAGCGGCTGGGCGCCAAGAAGGTCATGACCATCATCAACAACCCGGCGTATGTCGACCTCATTCAGGGCGGCGATATCGACATCGCGATCAGCCCGCAACTGGCAACCATTGGCACCTTGCTGGCCCATGTGCGCCGTGGCGATATCGTCAGCGTGCACTCCCTGCGCCGTGGGGCGGCGGAGGCCATTGAGGCGATTGCCCACGGTGACTCGAAGTCCAGCAAGGTGATCGGCAAGGCCATCCGCGATATCGGCCTGCCGCCAGGCACCACCATTGGCGCGATCATTCGCGACGAGGAAGTGCTGATTGCCCACGACGACACGGTGATTGCCAGCGGCGACCACGTCATCCTTTTCCTTGTGGATAAAAAACATATCCGTGACGTGGAGAAGTTGTTCCACGTGGGCTTGAGTTTTTTCTGATCGAACGGAGTGACTGCGATGCTCGAATCCCTGGAAAAAATGCTGGCCAAGGGTGTGGATAATTCACTGCTGCGCTTTGGCTTGGGCAAGGGTTATCTGGACTTGAAGGACAACGCCAGAGCGGCGGAGCATTTGCGGAAGTGCGTTGAGTTTGATCCGAAGTATTCGGCGGCCTGGAAATTGTTGGGCAAGGCCCATGCAGGCTTGGGCGATAGCGCTGCAGCGCGGCTGGCGTGGGAAAAGGGCATCGAAGCGGCCCAGGCCCATGGCGACAAACAGGCCGAAAAAGAGATGACGGTGTTCCTGAAGAAACTCGACCGCCAGATTTAACCTGAACCCAATGTGGGCGGGAGCAAGCCCCCTCCCACACTGGTTTTGTACCTACCTTGTGTCAATACCAGCGCGCTTCACCCGGCGGGCGTTTCTTGAAGCGCTTCATGCTCCACATGTACTGGCTCGGGTAGGCGCCGACGTAGCGCTCCACCACTTTGCTCATCGCCGCGCAGGAGGTGGCGGTGTCGGTGCTGTACATGTCTTCGGGCGCCGCTTCCAGGATCACTTTATAGCCCGAGCCATCCGGCAGGCGCAGGGCGTGCAGGAAAACGCCCACCGCTTTGTGGCCTGCCAGCATGTTCGGCACGAACTTGCTGGTCAGCGCCTGGGTGGCGAAGAACGGCACGAAAATCCCGGCCGATTCCGCCGGCTCAGGGTCCGCAGGGATGCCCACCTGGCCGCCTTTGCGCACTTCCTTGATCACGCTGAGAATGCCTTCCTTGGTCGACGCAGCCACGCGGTTGCCCAGCTGTACGCGCTGTTTGCGCAGCAGTTCATCCACCGCCTTGAGCTTGGGCGGGCGATAGAAAATGATCGGTTTGCACTGGCTGCAATAGAAGTGATTGAGCACTTCCCAGTTGCCCAGGTGGCTGGTGATGCCGACCACGCCTTTGCCCGAAGCCAGCGCCTGGTGCAGCACCTCCAGGCCCTCGACTTCACGCACCAGGTCGATGGAGCGCCGCGCCGGCCAGATCCAGGCGCAGGCGCTTTCGGTGAGGGACTTGCCGATGTCCATGAGGCTGCGGCCCACCAGTTGCTCACGCTCGGCGGGGTCCATGGCCGGGAAGCACTTGGCGAGGTTGATCCGCACCGTGTCGCGCGAGCGGTTGGGGGTTTTCCACATGATCCAGCCGATGGCCGTGCCGACAGCCTGAACAGCGCGCCAGGGCAGCAGGGCAAACAATCGCAGAGCGCCTACCAGCAAGGCGCCTTTAAACTTTTCCACAGGTCACTCCTGATCGTGTGTGGTGCGCAAAGCCGGCATTCTAACCGGCGTTGGTCAGGTCCGCGTAACGGTCGCAGTCCACGGTGTGGTCCATGACCATGCCGCTGGCCTGCATGAAGGCGTAGCAGATGGTCGGGCCGACAAAGGTGAAACCCGCTTTCTTCAAGGCTTTGCTCATGGCTTCGGCCTCTGGCGTAATCGCCGGGACCTCACTGCGGTCCTTGAAATGATTGACCTTGGGCACGCCGCCGACAAACGACCACAGCCACTGCACTGGGTCTTCCAGCGCCAGCCAGGCGGCGGCATTGCGGCGGGTGGCGTTGAGCTTGAGACGGTTGCGCACAATGCCCGGGTCGAGCATCAGCGCGTCGATTTCAGCATCGCTCAACTGCGCCAGGCGCTGCGCGTCAAAGCCGAACAACACCTTTCGGTAGTGCTCGCGCTTGCGTAGAACCGTGATCCAGGACAGGCCCGCCTGGAACCCTTCGAGCAAAAGCAACTCGAACAAGCCCTGCGCATCGCGCAGCGGCGTTCCCCACTCCTGATCGTGATAAGCCATGTACAGCGGATCTTCAGAACACCAAAAGCAGCGTGGCATAAGGCTCCAGGGGATGGTGGCGCGACCGAATCGGGTATACTCCCGCTCTTTAAATCGCAGCCCAAGTAACAGGTGAATTTCGTGAGCCAGCCTACGCCAGCCGTGCGTACCTTCCAAGACTTGATCCTCGCCCTCCAGCAATACTGGGCCGAGCAAGGTTGTGTGGTACTTCAGCCCTACGATATGGAAGTAGGCGCCGGCACTTTCCACACCGCTACCTTCCTGCGGGCCATCGGCCCGGAAACCTGGAACGCCGCTTATGTGCAGCCCAGTCGTCGCCCGACTGACGGCCGCTACGGCGAAAACCCGAACCGTCTGCAGCACTACTACCAGTTCCAGGTGGTGCTGAAGCCCAACCCGGACAACTTCCAGGAACTGTACCTGGGCTCGCTCAAGCATGTGGGCCTGGACCCACTGGTGCACGACATCCGTTTCGTCGAGGACAACTGGGAGTCGCCGACGCTGGGCGCCTGGGGCCTGGGCTGGGAAGTGTGGCTCAACGGCATGGAAGTGACGCAGTTCACCTACTTCCAGCAGGCCGGCGGCATCGAGTGCTACCCGGTGACCGGCGAAATCACTTACGGCCTCGAGCGCTTGGCCATGTACCTGCAGGGCGTGGATTCGGTCTACGACCTGGTGTGGGCTGACGGCCCGTTCGGCAAGGTCACCTACGGCGACGTGTTCCACCAGAACGAAGTGGAGCAGTCCACCTACAACTTCGAACACGCCAACGTCGACAAACTGTTCGAACTGTTCGACTTCTATGAGAGCGAAGCCAAGCGCCTGATCGAGCTCGACCAGCCGCTGCCGTTGCCGAGCTATGAAATGGTGTTGAAGGCGTCCCACACCTTCAACCTGCTGGACGCCCGCCGCGCCATCTCGGTGACCGCGCGCCAGCAATACATCCTGCGTGTGCGCACCCTGGCGCGTTCCGTCGCCCAAGCCTACCTGCTGGCTCGCGCCAAGCTGGGCTTCCCGATGGCTACCCCGGACCTGCGTGATGAAGTGTTGGCTAAGCTGGAGGCTGCACAATGAGTGCTCAAGATTTTTTGGTTGAACTGGGCACCGAAGAGCTGCCACCCAAGGCACTCAACACCCTGGCCGATGCATTCCTGGCCGGTATCGAGAAAGGCCTGCAAAGCGCCGGCCTGAAGTTTGAAGCGAAGAAGGTCTACGCCGCGCCGCGCCGTCTGGCCGTGTTGCTGACCGCACTGGAAACCCAGCAGCCCGACCGTAGCATCAACCTCGACGGCCCACCGCGTCAGGCGGCTTTCGATGCTGAAGGCAATCCGACTCAAGCAGCCCTCGGGTTTGCCAAGAAGTGTGGCGTCGAGCTGAGCGAGATCGACCAGAGCGGCCCGAAACTGCGGTTCAGCCAGGTGATCACCGGCAAGCCGACCGCCAGCCTGTTGCCGACCATCGTTGAAGATTCCCTGAATGACCTGCCGATTCCCAAGCGCATGCGCTGGGGGGCGCGCAAGGAAGAGTTCGTGCGCCCAACCCAGTGGCTGGTGATGCTGCTCGGTGACCAGGTCATCGACTGCACTATCCTCGCCCAGAAGGCCGGCCGCGATTCCCGTGGTCACCGTTTCCATCATCCGCAAAGCGTACGCATCACCGCGCCGGCCAACTACGCCGCCGACCTGCGTGCCGCGTACGTGCTGGCCGATGCCAATGAGCGTCGCGAGCTGATCAGCAAGCGCACCGAAGAGCTGGCACGCCTGCAGGAAGGCACTGCTATCGTGCCGTCGAGCCTGCTTGACGAAGTGACCGCATTGGTGGAGTGGCCGGTGCCGCTGGTGTGCTCGTTCGAGGAACGTTTCCTCGATGTGCCGCAGGAAGCGCTGATCACCACCATGCAGGACAACCAGAAGTACTTTTGCCTGCTGGATGCGGACGGCAAATTGCTGCCGCGCTTTATCACCGTGGCCAACATCGAAAGCACGGACCCGCAGCAGATCATCGCCGGCAACGAGAAAGTCGTTCGTCCGCGCCTGACCGACGCCGAGTTCTTCTTCAAGCAAGACAAGAAGCAGAAGCTCGAAGATTTCAACCTGCGCCTGCAAAACGTGGTGTTCCAGGAAAAACTCGGCAGCGTCTACGACAAGGCCGTGCGCGTTTCCAAGCTGGCGGCCTACATTGCCCAGCGCATTGGTGGCGATGCAGCCAGGGCGACACGTGCCGGCCTGCTGTCCAAGTGCGATCTGGCCACCGAGATGGTCGGCGAGTTCCCGGAGATGCAAGGCGTGGCCGGTTACTACTATGCCCTCAACGACGGCGAGCCTGACGATGTGGCGCTGGCGCTGAACGAGCAGTACATGCCGCGCGGTGCGGGCGCTGAGCTGCCGACCACCCTCACCGGTGCAGCCGTGGCCATCGCCGACAAGCTGGACACCCTGGTGGGTATCTTCGGCATCGGCATGCTGCCCACCGGCAGCAAAGACCCGTATGCCCTGCGCCGTGCTGCCCTGGGCGTGCTGCGTATCCTGATCGACAAGAAGCTGGACCTCGACCTGACTCAGGCCGTGGTGTTTGCCGTCGGCCAGTTCGGCGCCAGGGTCAAGCAGGCTGGCCTGGCCGAGCAAGTGCTGGAGTTCGTGTTCGACCGCCTGCGTGCGCGTTACGAAGACGAAGGCGTGGACGTGTCCGTGTACCTGTCGGTGCGTGCCCTTCAACCAGGTTCGGCACTGGACTTCGATCAGCGTGTGCAAGCCGTACAGGCCTTCCGCAAGCTGCCCGAAGCCAATGCCCTGGCCGCCGTGAACAAGCGTGTGTCCAACCTGTTGGGCAAGGCCGACACCCTCGGCACCGCCGAAGTCGACCCGGGCCTGTTTGCCGATGCCAAGGAGTTCTCGCTGAACTCGGCCATCGCCAAGGCAGAAAACGCGGTGAAGCCGCTGATCGCTGAACGCAACTACGCCGAAGCGCTCGCGCGTCTGGCTACCCTGCGTGAGCCGGTGGATGCGTTCTTCGAAGCGGTGATGATCAATGCCGAAGATGCCGGCGTGCGGAAAAACCGCTACGCCATGCTGGCGCGTCTGCGTGGCCTGTTTATCAACATCGCTGACATTTCTGTACTGGGCTGATCATGTTGAAACTGCTGATTCTCGATCGGGACGGGGTGATCAATTACGACTCCGACGCGTACATCAAGTCGGTGGCGGAATGGATACCACTGCCCGGCTCGATTGAGGCCATCGCGCAGTTGAGCAAGGCCGGCTGGACGGTGGCAATCGCCACCAACCAGTCCGGCATCGCCCGCGGCTACTACGACATTGCCACCCTAGACGCCATGCACGCGCGCTTGCGCACGTTGGTGGCCGAGCAGGGCGGTGAGGTGGGGCTGGTGGTGTACTGCCCCCACGGGCCGGATGAGGGCTGCGATTGCCGCAAACCCAAGCCTGGCATGTTGAAAATCATTGCAGAACATTACAAGGTACCGTTGGCTGGGATATGGTTCGTCGGGGACAGCCTCGGTGACTTGGAGGCGGCCAAGGCCGTCGACTCTCAGCCAGTTTTGGTGAAGACTGGGAAAGGCGAAAAGACCCAGGCGAAAAACCTGCCGGTAGGCACCTTGATTTTTGACGATCTGGCGGCGGTTGCCGCAGAACTTATCAACAACTAGCAGCAGCCCTCGACTTCCTGGCCAAGGACTGTTCGGGAGTGCGCTTTAAACAGGCGGGCCGTGTCCCGCAACGGTAAATGCCGCCATGTCGATTTTGCAGGCCATCAGAACCTTTTTCTTTTACCTGCTGTTGGGCACCAGTTCCTTTCTCTGGTGCACCCTGAGCTTTTTTATCGCGCCTTTCCTGCCATTCAAGGCGCGCTACCGCTTCATCAACGTCTATTGGTGCCGCTGCGCGTTGTGGCTGTCCAAGGTGTTCCTGAACATCCGTTTCGAGGTCAAGGGCGCAGAGAATGTGCCGGATCAGCCTTGCGTGATTCTGTCGAACCACCAGAGCACCTGGGAGACGTTCTTCCTGTCGGCGTACTTCTCGCCGTTGAGTCAGGTGCTCAAGCGTGAGTTGCTCTACGTACCGTTCTTTGGGTGGGCGATGGCAATGCTGCGTCCGATCGCCATCGACCGCGACAACCCCAAGGCCGCGCTCAAGCATGTGGCCAAAAAAGGTGATGAGCTGCTCAAGGATGGTGTGTGGGTGCTGATCTTCCCCGAAGGCACGCGCGTGCCCTACGGCACCGTGGGCAAATTTTCGCGGGGTGGTACCGCGCTGGCGGTCAACGCCAGCCTGCCGGTGTTGCCGATTGCGCATAACGCCGGCAAGTTCTGGCCGAAGACCGGCTGGGCCAAACGCCCAGGCACCATCACCGTAGTGATCGGTGAACCGATGTATGCCGAAGGCGAGGGCCCGCGTGCCATTGCGGCGCTGAATGAGCGTGCGCAGGCGTGGAACCAGGCACAACAGAGGGCAATGGGTTCGTTGCCACCCGAGCCCATCGTGGTGGACACACCGGTGATATGAGGTTCTGTGGATAACCTGTGTACGGTTTGTTGGCTAATCGGCTTTTTATGCTTATAAGTAGCTGATTTATATTTATATTTCATTAGCCAATAAAAAAGCGAAAAACGTGCATAAGTTTTTTCGACATTAAAAAACCGGTCCTCGTGACCGGTTTTTTATGCACAGGCCAAAAGCTGTCTCAGCAGTCATCCAGCAGGGGAAGTCGCACACTGAAGGTAGTGCCTTTGCCAAGGGTACTTTCGCAACCGATATGCCCATGATGTCGTTCAACAACGGCCCTGACCATGGTCAGGCCCAAGCCCAGCCCCTCGCTGCCCTGAGCGGACTCAAAGCGCCGATACTGGCTGAACAGCTCAGGCAGATCTTCGGCCGCGATACCTGCACCCTGATCGCTGATATGGCATTCCAGCCAGCCCCGGGCGCTGCTGTGGCGCAATCTTACGGTGGTGCCGGATGGAGAATATTTGATCGCGTTCTCCAGCACATTGAATAGCGCACGGGTGAGCAGCGATTGATCGGCCGACACCATGCCTTCGTCGGCCTCATCCAGGTCATGCACCAGATGGATACCTTTGAGGTGAGCGATCACCGCCACTTGATCGAACGCATCCATCACCAGCATGGCGAACAGGGTCGGCTGGAAGTGATAACCATCGGCCTCGGCTTTGGCTAACTGAACAAATGACTCAGTGAGGTTCAGGGCCCGTCGCACCTGTTGCTCGATTTGGGCGAATACCGGGGAATCGCCGCTGTGTATATCCAGCAGCGCAAGAATCGCCGAATGGGGCGCACGCAGGTCATGGGAGAGGAAACGCAGCATGGTTTCCCGGTGCTGCTGGGCATCGCGCTCTTTGCTCAGGTCGGTCAGGCTCAGCAACCAGCCCAGGGCGACATCACCTTCTGCAGGTAGCAAAGGCGCAATCTCCATGCGCAAGCTGCGTTGGTGGATATCGCGAAACTCAACGAGCTCCAGCGCTGAGAGGGCAGGGCGCACGCCATTGTGCAGGGGCGGGTAACCCAGGTCCGCCAGTTGCTCCAGCAAGTTGTGACTGACCAGCTCATTGCCGAATACCTCTCGGGCAATGCGGTTGGCCAGCAGGATGTTGCCGCGCGGATCAGTAATCAGCGTCGCGACTGGAAGACACTCCAGGCCATCGGCCATGAAGCGGCGCGTGTCACGCGTACGGCTGACGGCCTGCTCGAGCGCAAAGATCCGTCCCTGCAACACATCCCCTTTACTGGCCGGCGCGCGGCGGCGTTCCGGCAGCACTTTGGGCTCGTCATCCAGGCGCGCCAGCTCCCAGCCGAAATAGGCGAGCACCGCACTCAAGCGGCGCCAATTCCAGATCAGGTAGCTGAGCAGCAATCCAATCAGGCAGGAGGCAGGCGACCACCAATGGCCCATGCGCAACAGGGCCAATGAGCCAAGCACTGCAGCGGCCATGCAACCCAGTGTCATCCACGATGCGTAGCGCGGCCGGTAAAGCAATAGACCGAGCAGCAAGGCCACCAGCGAGGTCGACATCAACGCTGCCAGCCAACCGGGAACCTGCGCGATATTGCGTCCACGCAGCAGACTATCCAGTACGTCAGCCTGGATCTCCATGTCTACAGAAGACAGCGCGGTGAGTCTGCGAAGGCCGTCATACAACGGATTGTCGAGGGCGAGGAATGGATTAAGGGATAAATAGGCTGTGAGAGGCAATAACAGCAGGCCGATCCAAAGCCATTCGCGAACCAGCCCGTTGAACAAGCGTTGGGCGTGGGTAGGTTGGCGCTTTTCCGGCTGGCCCCATAGCTTCATCGGTTGGCCACCGCAGGCCCAAACATAGTTGGCAGGCGTGTGATCAGGGCTGTCATAGACCTCGGTTTCTCCTTCCAGGCCATGCTCGTCGCAAGCCAATAAATAGGCGTAATTTGAATCCAGTGAAGCTTATTTCGAAGCCGGTGAATAGCTATTCCTGCGGGCTTGGAAAACCCTACCGATAATGTGTCGGCCTGGCCTTTTACTTGCCAGCGGTAGCCGGTATCTTTCCTACATACGCTCAAGGATGTAGTCCTTTGAATCAGCGTATCGCCAGAAATGAAGAGCCGGCGAATCTGACCACAATTATTCAGATTCAACGGCCGACATCTGTGCAGTATGTGCCCCTGTTTGAATGGGCCATCGGTTGCCGTATTTCTCGTGAAGGGACCCACACCATGCGTGTCGCGATATTGGATGACGAACCCGCTGAATTGCGCCGGGTGGAACAGACACTGCGACAGATTCCCGGTACAGCAGACCATCCATGGTCTGTGCATTGTTTCGAGCGGGGAGAAGACTTGCTGCGCCAACTGCGTCGGGAAAACTTCGATCTGTTAATACTCGACTGGCAATTGCCCGATATCAGCGGTATCGCACTGCTGCGCTGGACCCGTGAACACATGGAATCACCGCCTGCGGTCATCATGCTTACCAGCCGCGATGCCGAGAGCGATATCGTCGCCGCGCTAAACAGCGGTGCCGATGATTACCTGAGCAAGCCCTTTCGCCCCAATGAACTTAAAGCGCGAGTCACCGCCGTGCTGCGCCGCCATGGCCTGCAAAAATCAGCAACGCCTGAGGTGCAAAGTTTTAACGACCTCACCTTCGACGACGCCGAACTCACCGTGACCCGCGGGGGTAAGCCTATCAACCTGACAGAGCGTGAGTACCGACTGGCCAGTTGTCTGTTCGCTAATCTGGCCCGACCGTTATCCCGCGAATATCTGTATGAGCGGTTTTGGACCCATGAAGAGATGGTGTCGTCACGGCCACTGGACACACACATCTATCGCCTGAGAAACAAGCTGGGGCTGACGGCGGATCGCGGGTGGCAGCTGTTGACGATCTACGGGTATGGGTATCGGTTGGAAAGTGTGGGCATGGCGTCTGATGGGTAAAAAATCGGGATGTTCCACGTGGAGCATTTTGGTAAAGACGAGGTAATAAAAAAGGCCAACGCTGAGCGTTGGCCTTTTTTTGTACGGGTTTGCCTGATCAGAAGTCCAGGTTGGAAACCGCAAGAGCATTGCTCTCGATGAAGTCACGACGAGGCTCAACTGCGTCACCCATCAGGGTGTTGAAGATCTGATCCGCGCCAATGGCGTCTTCGATGGTCACGCGCAGCATGCGACGCTGCGCCGGGTCCATGGTGGTTTCCCACAATTGGTCAGGGTTCATTTCGCCCAGACCTTTGTAGCGCTGGATGGTATGACGCTTGGTACTTTCAGCCATCAACCAGTCCAGGGCTTCCTTGAACTCCTTGACGGCTTTCTTGCGCTCGCCACGCTGAATGTAGGCACCGTCATCGAGCAGAGTGCTCAGTTGCGCGCCGAGGGTAACCACAGTTTTGTAGTCGTTGCTGCCGAAGAAGTCGCGGTTGAAGGTGACATAGTTCGAGAGGCCGTGGGAGATCAGTTCGACCTCTGGCAGCCACACGTTGCGTTCACGGTCTTCGCGCAGGCTGGCCTTGTACACCAGGCCAGACTTCTCGACGGTGCGCAGGCGAACCTCGTACTGTGCCAACCACGCTTGCATGTGCGCGTGATCGCCCAGCTGTTCCAGGCTGACCGATGGAAGGTAGATGAAGTGCTCGGTCAGTTCCTGAGGGTACAGGCGCGACAAACGCTTGAGCGTCTTCATCACCATGCGGAAGTCGTTAACCAGACGCTCCAGTGACTCACCAGAGATGCCTGGCGCTTCATCATTCAGGTGCAGGCTCGCATCTTCCAGAGCCGATTGCGTCATGTACTCTTCCATGGCGTCGTCGTCTTTGATGTATTGCTCTTGCTTGCCCTTCTTGACCTTGTACAGCGGCGGCTGCGCGATGTAGATATAGCCGCGCTCGATCAGCTCCGGCAACTGACGGAAGAAGAAGGTCAGCAGCAGGGTACGGATGTGCGAACCGTCGACGTCAGCATCGGTCATGATGATGATGTTGTGGTAGCGCAGCTTGTCGATGTTGTATTCGTCGCGCCCGATACCGCAACCCAGCGCCGTGATCAAGGTGCCGACTTCCTGGGAGGAAATCATCTTGTCGAAGCGCGCCTTCTCAACGTTGAGAATCTTGCCCTTCAACGGCAGGATGGCTTGAGTACGACGGTTACGACCCTGCTTGGCGGAACCGCCAGCAGAGTCACCTTCCACCAAGTACAGCTCGGAGAGGGCAGGGTCCTTCTCCTGGCAGTCAGCCAGTTTGCCGGGCAGACCAGCGATATCCAGTGCGCCTTTGCGACGGGTCATCTCACGGGCTTTACGCGCCGCTTCACGGGCACGCGCAGCATCGATCATTTTGCCGACAACCAGCTTGGCTTCGTTCGGGTTTTCCAGCAGGAAGTCGGAGAAGTACTTGCCCATCTCCTGTTCAACAGCGGTCTTCACTTCGGAAGACACGAGCTTGTCTTTGGTCTGAGAACTGAATTTCGGGTCGGGCACTTTCACCGAAATAATTGCAGTCAGGCCTTCGCGCGCATCATCACCGGTGGTGGCAACTTTGTGCTTTTTGGCGAGACCTTCAGCTTCGATGTAGTTGTTCAGGTTACGCGTCAGTGCGGAACGGAAACCCACCAGGTGAGTGCCGCCATCGCGCTGTGGAATGTTGTTGGTGAAGCACAACAGATTCTCATTGAAGCTGTCGTTCCACTGCAGGGCGATTTCCACGCCGATGCCGTCTTCACGCTGAATGTTGAAGTGGAACACCTGGTTGACTGCAGTCTTGTTGGTGTTCAGGTATTCAACGAAAGCACGCAAACCGCCTTCATACTTGAAAAGTTCTTCCTTGCCGCTGCGCTCATCTTTAAGAACGATACCAACACCGGAGTTGAGGAAGGACAGCTCACGAATCCGCTTGGCCAGGATGTCCCAGCTGAAGTGGATATTTTTGAAGGTTTCATCAGACGGCTTGAAATGAATCTGTGTACCAGTGGTTTCACTGTCGCCCACGATTTTCATCGGCTCTTGTGGAACGCCATGGACATAGGTCTGTTCCCAGATTTTGCCGGCACGGCGTACGGTCAGGATCAGCTCTTCGGACAGGGCATTAACTACCGATACACCCACACCGTGCAAACCACCGGAAACCTTATAGGAGTTATCGTCGAACTTACCGCCGGCGTGGAGTACGGTCATGATGACCTCTGCCGCCGAAACGCCTTCTTCTTTGTGCACGTCTACCGGAATGCCGCGCCCGTTGTCGCGTACAGTGATCGATTCATCCGGGTGGATGATGATGCTGATGTCGTCGCAGTGACCAGCCAAGGCTTCGTCGATGGAGTTGTCGACCACCTCGAATACCATGTGGTGCAAACCGCTGCCATCATCGGTGTCGCCAATGTACATACCGGGACGTTTGCGTACGGCATCCAAACCTTTCAGCACTTTAATGCTGGTCGAGTCGTACGTTCTTTCTTCGCTCATGCCTTCACTCCCGATGGTCGTGGGTCTGGGTGATACGGCCTTGTTCCACGTGGAACAAAGCAACTGGCGTTTCCGTCTGCCAGCCTTCCCTCAATAATTCGTGGTCTACACAGGTGATAAACACCTGGCAGCGTAAGTCTTCCAACAAGCGACATAGCGCGCGGCGGTGTTGCTCATCGAGTTCAGACGGCAAGTCATCCACCAGATAAATACACTGACCGCGTCGGGATTGGCTGACCAAGTGCCCCTGAGCGATACGCAGTGCGCAAACCACTAACTTCTGCTGGCCTCGCGACAGTATGTCTGCGGCATTGTGCGCACCTAGTCTAAGGCGCAAGTCAGCGCGTTGCGGGCCGGCCTGAGTGTGGCCCATTTGCTGATCACGTTGCAGGGAGGTTGCGAGCACTGCACTCAGCTCACGCTCCTTGTCCCAGCCACGGTAGTAGCTCAGCGTCAGTCCCTCGAGGTCCAGCAACTCACTCAAGGTCTGCTCAAAGACTGGTTTCAAGGCTTTGATATAGGCGCGGCGGTATTCATCGATTTCGTCGCTGGCCAAGCACAGTTCCCGGTCCCAGGCCGCTTGCGAAGCGGCGTCAAGTGTACCATGCCGCAGCCATGAGTTCCGCTGCCGCAGGGCCTTCTGCAGGCGCTGCCACGTGGCCAAAAAACGTGGTTCCACGTGGAACACGCCCCAGTCGAGGAACTGTCGGCGGATTTTTGGTGCTCCTTCCAATAGGCGGAAGCTGTCGGGGTTGATCAGTTGCAATGGCAGAATTTCGGCTAATTGCGCGGCACTGCGTGCATTCTGTCCATCGATGCGAATCTGAAAATCACCGCCGCGATCGCGGGAGATTCCCAAGGCGCTGTGTCCACCTTCCGCCAGCTCGACTTGACCAAACACGGTGCACGCCAATTGCTCGTATTGGATTACCGGCAACAGGCGCGCACTGCGAAAGGAACGAGCAAGCCCCAGCAGGTGAATGGCTTCCAGCACGCTGGTTTTGCCACTGCCGTTGGCGCCATGAAGGATATTGATGCGAGGGGAGGGAGAGAAAGTCACCGGGTGCAGATTGCGCACCGCGGTGACCGAGACGCGACTGAGGGACATCTAACTTGCGCTGAGCATGATTACAGACGCATCGGCATAACAACGTAAGCCGAGTCGTCGTTATCGGATTCTTGTACCAGGGCGCTGCTGTTGGAGTCCGACAGAATGAGGCGAACCTGTTCGGTGGTCATCACACCCAGCACGTCCAGCAAGTAGCTCACGTTAAACCCAATCTCGAGCGAGCCGCCGTTGTAATCAACACCGACTTCTTCCTCCGCCTCTTCCTGCTCCGGGTTGTTCGCCTGGATCTTCAATTGACCGTTGGCCAATTGCAAACGGATACCGCGATACTTCTCGTTCGACAGAATCGCCGTGCGGCTGAATGCTTCACGCAGGGCCTGACGGTCACCGAGTACCAGCTTGTCACCACCTTTAGGCAGTACCCGTTCGTAGTCCGGGAACTTGCCGTCGACCAGCTTGGAGGTAAAGGTGAACTCGCCAGTGGTGGCACGAATGTGGTGCTGGCCAAGGACAATGCTGACGTTACCGTCCGGCTCGGTCAGCAAGCGTGCCAACTCGAGGATACCCTTACGCGGCACGATTACCTGGTGGCGATCGGGCTGACCGATATCGGCGCGCATTGAGCACATTGCCAGGCGATGGCCGTCAGTGGCCACAGCGCGGATGATGCCTTCCGATACTTCCAGCAGCATACCGTTGAGGTAGTAACGCACGTCCTGTTGAGCCATGGCGAAGCTGGTGCGCTCAATCAGGCGACGCAGCTTGCTCTGCTCCAGGCTGCAGGTCAGCGAGCCGGGGCCTTCTTCGACGGTCGGGAAGTCACTGGCTGGCAGCGTCGACAGGGTGAAGCGGCTGCGGCCGGCCTTGACCACCAGCTTCTGCTCATCAACCTTGATGTCGATCAGCGCATCGTTCGGCAGGCTTTTGCAGATGTCCATCAGCTTGCGTGCCGGCACAGTGATCTCGCCAGGCTCGGCAGGCTCTTCAAGCTGCACGCGCCCCACCAGTTCGACTTCCAGGTCGGTACCTGTCAGGGACAATTGCTGGCCTTCGACCACCAGCAATACGTTGGAGAGCACCGGCAAGGTCTGTCGGCGCTCGACGACGCCTGCGACCAGTTGCAGGGGTTTCAACAGGGCTTCGCGTTGAATGGTGAAATGCATGGTCTAGTCCCTTGCCTTAATAAGCTGCGCTGGTGAGATCACGTCGTGAGCGTACGCAGCAGGTTCTTGTAGTCCTCGCGAATATCCGCGTCGGATTCCTTAAGTTCATTGATCTTTCGGCACGCGTGCAGGACGGTCGTGTGGTCGCGACCTCCAAATACATCACCGATTTCCGGCAAACTGTGGTTGGTCAACTCCTTGGAGAGGGCCATCGCTACCTGACGCGGGCGTGCCACGGAGCGCGAACGACGCTTGGACAGCAGGTCGGAAATCTTGATCTTGTAGTACTCGGCCACAGTGCGCTGGATGTTATCCACACTTACCAGTTTGTCCTGCAGGGCCAGCAAGTCTTTCAGGGATTCGCGGATCAACTCGATGGTGATATCGCGTCCCATGAAGTGTGAGTGCGCAATAACCCGCTTGAGCGCGCCTTCGAGCTCGCGCACGTTGGAGCGTATACGCTGGGCGATGAAGAACGCCGCATCGTGGGGCAAATCAACTTTGGCCTGATCGGCCTTTTTCATCAGGATCGCGACGCGGGTTTCCAGCTCCGGCGGTTCAACCGCAACGGTCAGGCCCCAGCCGAATCGCGACTTCAAGCGTTCTTCCAGACCTTCGATTTCCTTCGGATAACGGTCGCTGGTCAGGATGACCTGCTGACCGCCTTCGAGCAGGGCATTAAAGGTATGGAAAAACTCTTCCTGTGAACGTTCCTTGCGCGCGAAGAATTGAATGTCATCGATCAGCAAAGCGTCAACGGAGCGATAAAAGCGCTTGAACTCGTTGATTGCGTTGAGCTGCAAAGCCTTGACCATGTCGGCCACGAACCGCTCCGAGTGCAGGTACACGACCTTCGCATTCGGATTCTTCTTTAACAGGTGGTTGCCTACAGCGTGCATCAAGTGGGTTTTACCCAAGCCAACGCCGCCGTACAGGAAGAGCGGGTTGTAGCCATGCTTGGGATTATCCGCGACCTGCCAGGCGGCCGCGCGGGCCAGCTGGTTGGACTTGCCTTCGACGAAGTTCTCGAAGGTAAAGGTACGGTTGAGGTAGCTGGTGTGCTTGAGCGCACCCTCGACCTGCACGGTGCGCTGTTCGGCGCGTACCGGGGCTTGCTGGGACGCAGCGCCGGCCATCGGGTCGAAGCTGTCGCGAGAGGGCTCTTCATTTACAGGTGCGTTTTTCGGCGACGCTGGTTTTGAAGAGGCCTGAGCAACCGGTGCCTGCGAGTTATTAACAGGTGCTGCAGCGGCCTGGGCCTGCGAGGCACTTGCAGCCAGCGGAGCATTCGGTGCAGCGCGCGCCACGGAGCTGCGTTTACTGCCTATTAATAAGGAAAGTACGGGCGCGATACCGTTGCCGTGTTCGTCGAGCAATTCGAGCACTCGGCTCAGGTATTTTTCGTTGACCCAGTCGAGAACAAAACGATTAGGCGCATAGACACGCAATTCGTCGCCTTCGGCTTCGACTTGTAGTGGACGGATCCAGGTGTTGAATTGCTGGGCAGGCAGCTCTTCGCGCAAAAGCTCTACGCACTGCTGCCAAAGTTCCACTGACACGGATATCCCCTAAGTTGAAAGCCGGTGAGGCAAAAACAGCCGCCATTGTAGCGGCCAGCCGTCCACTTATCCACATGAAGGTTGCTAACAGACAACCCAAAATCAACGCCTTATCCGTAAAAAAGACGACAGATGGTCTGTGCATAAGCTCTGTGGATAAGCCCCCCTGAGCCCGTTGCACAAGTGGGGGCAAAAGTCTGTGGGTAACTGGCCTGTGGATAAAACCTCTTTTCACACACAGCTTATTCGCCCCTGCAGCACAGGAAAGGCACCGTTTTCCCTTGTAGTTGTCATCCTCTGTACATCAGGTGAAATATGGCCTCAGAGCAGTTATCCACAGATAGATGCCTGCCTAGCTTTTATAAGCTTTACAGAAAAGCTTTAAATAACTTCCTTCTTTATTTTTATATCTATGCCACTGCTCGTCGACGCCGTTCACGCAGAAAAGCCCAAAAGGGCCGGCGAGATCTAATTAAAGGAAAAGCTGGTTGGAAATTGACCTAGAGCCTTGCTTTCTCTAGAATCGCCGGTCTCTTAAAACGGGGGCCATTCCGGCCCGTTGTGGACGAACCAGGTAACAACGCCATGAAACGTACTTTCCAACCAAGCACCATCAAACGCGCCCGCACTCACGGT
Source organism: Pseudomonas trivialis (assembly GCF_001439805.1). Taxonomy (GTDB): domain Bacteria; phylum Pseudomonadota; class Gammaproteobacteria; order Pseudomonadales; family Pseudomonadaceae; genus Aquipseudomonas; species Aquipseudomonas trivialis. Next base: position 109,166 of record NZ_JYLK01000001.1, read on the forward strand.
TTCCGTGCTCGCATGGCTACCAAGAACGGCCGTGCTGTCCTGTCGCGTCGCCGCGCCAAAGGTCGTGCGCGTCTGGCAGTTTGATAATCCGGTACGGGTGGTGAGTCAGGACTTCAGTCGGGAAAAGCGTCTGCTTACCCCCCGGCACTTCAAGGCAGTCTTTGACTCCCCCACCGGCAAGGTTCCGGGGAAAAATCTCCTGCTCCTTGCGCGTAACAACGATCTTGATCACCCCCGTCTCGGGTTGGTGATCGGCAAGAAGAGCGTAAAGCTCTCCGTTGAGCGCAATCGCCTCAAGCGTCTGATGCGCGAATCGTTTCGCCTCCACCAGGACACTCTGGTTGGTTGGGATATTGTTATCGTCGCGCGCAAAGGCTTGGGGGATGTAGAAAACCCCGAATTGATTCAGCATTTCGGCAAGCTATGGAAGCGTCTGGCGCGTACCCACAAACCAGCACCAGCAGTCGTCGAAACTGTAGGGGTAGACAGCCTTGATGCGTAAACTGGCCATCGTTCCGATCCAGTTTTACCGCTATGCCATTAGTCCTCTGATGGCCAGCCACTGTCGTTTCTACCCCAGCTGTTCCTGCTACGCGTTAGAGGCCATAGAAAATCATGGTCTTCTGCGCGGTGGCTGGCTGACCTTTCGTCGTTTAGGTCGCTGTCATCCGTGGAATGCCGGTGGTTATGACCCGGTTCCACCTATCCCTACCTCCCGTTCTTCTTCGATGGCCGAGTAATCATGGATATTAAACGCACGATCCTGATCGTCGCCCTGGCAATCGTGTCCTACGTCATGGTCCTTAAATGGAACCAGGACTATGGCCAGGCTGCCCTGCCGACTCAGAATGTTGCTACCAATCAGGCTGCGCCGGCTATTCCGGACACCCCGCTGGGTAACAATGCGTCCGCGAGTGCCGATGTTCCCAGCGCGAATGGCGAGACCGCCGCACCTCTAGAAACGCCAGTGGTCACCAACAAAGACCTCATCCACGTGAAAACGGATGTGCTCGACCTGGCTATCGATCCACAAGGTGGTGATATCGCGCAGTTGAAACTGCCGCGGTATCCACGTCGCCAGGATCATCCGGAAGTGCCGTTCCAACTGTTCGATAACGGTGGTGAACGCACGTATCTGGCACAAAGCGGCTTGACCGGTACCAATGGTCCGGATGCACGTGCTACCGGTCGTCCGGTTTATTCGACCGAACAGAAGAACTACCAGCTGGATAAAGACCAGAATCACTTGAATGTCGACCTGAAATTCACTCAGGACGGCGTCAACTACATAAAACGCTTCAGCTTCACCCGCGGTTTGTACGATTTGAAGGTCACCTACCTGATCGACAACCAAAGCGACAAGCCCTGGACCGGCAACCTGTTTGCCCAGCTCAAGCGTGATGGCAGCTCCGATCCTTCTTCCAGCACCGCCACTGGCACCGCGACTTACTTGGGCGCAGCCCTGTGGACAAGTGGCGAGCCGTACAAAAAAGTGTCGATGAAAGATATCGACAAGGGCGCGCTGAAAGAAAATGTTCAGGGTGGCTGGGTAGCCTGGCTGCAACACTACTTCGTGACCGCCTGGATTCCGAACAAGGCTGAAGCCAATCTGGTTCAGACGCGCAAGGACAGCCAGGGCAATTACATCATCGGCTTTACCGGCCCGGCATTGACCGTGGCGCCAGGTGCCAAGGCCGAAACCAGCGCTACCCTGTACGCCGGCCCAAAAAGCCAGGCCGTGCTGAAAGAGTTGTCCCCAGGTCTGGAACTGACCGTGGACTACGGCATCCTCTGGTTCATTGCTCAGCCGATTTTCTGGCTGCTGCAACATATCCACAGCATTGTGGGTAACTGGGGCTTCTCGATCATTTTCCTGACCATGCTGATCAAAGGGATCTTCTTCCCTCTGTCGGCCGCCAGCTACAAGTCGATGGCGCGCATGCGTGCCGTAGCGCCGAAGTTGGCCGCTCTGAAAGAGCAACATGGTGATGACCGGCAGAAAATGTCGCAGGCCATGATGGAGCTGTACAAGAAAGAGAAGATCAACCCGCTGGGTGGATGCTTGCCGATTCTGGTGCAGATGCCGGTATTCCTGTCGCTGTACTGGGTGCTCCTGGAAAGCGTCGAAATGCGCCAGGCGCCGTTCATGCTGTGGATAACTGACCTGTCGATCAAGGACCCGTTCTTTATCCTGCCGATCATCATGGGCGCGACCATGTTTATCCAGCAGCGCTTGAACCCGACTCCGCCGGACCCGATGCAGGCGAAGGTAATGAAAATGATGCCAATCATCTTCACCTTCTTCTTCCTCTGGTTCCCGGCTGGCCTGGTGCTGTACTGGGTAGTCAACAACGTGTTGTCGATCTCTCAACAGTGGTACATCACGCGTAAAATCGAAGCGGCTACCAAAAAAGCCGAAGCGTAATTTACTCTGTGGGTAACCACTCAAGACGCCCCCTAGTGGGGCGTTTTGCTTTCCGTCATTTTTGTTCTGGAACCTGCTGATGAGCGCACCTCGTGAAACCATCGCTGCCGTTGCGACCGCTCAAGGTCGCGGGGGTGTCGGTATCGTTCGAATTTCCGGGCCGCTCGCCGGCAGGGCGGCACAGGCAATCAGCGGCCGCGAGCTGAAGCCGCGCTATGCCCATTACGGTCCGTTCCTGGACGCCGACAACAGCGTGCTGGATGAAGGCCTTGCCCTCTATTTCCCGGGGCCCAACTCATTCACCGGTGAAGATGTCCTGGAACTGCAGGGACACGGCGGTCCGGTGGTACTGGATATGCTGCTGCAACGTTGCCTGCAACTGGGTTGCCGTCTGGCTCGCCCCGGCGAGTTCAGCGAACGTGCCTTTCTCAACGACAAGCTCGACCTGGCCCAGGCTGAAGCGATTGCCGACCTGATCGAGGCCAGTTCTGCACAAGCTGCGCGGAACGCCTTGCGCTCGTTGCAGGGGGCTTTCTCGTTGCGCGTGCATAACTTGACTGAGCAACTGATCAGTCTGCGTATCTACGTTGAAGCAGCGATTGATTTCCCGGAAGAAGAAATCGACTTCCTTGCCGACGGCCATGTTCTGGCGATGCTGGATAAGGTTCGTGACGAGTTATCCACAGTCCTGCGCGAAGCCGGGCAGGGCGCCTTGCTGCGCGATGGCATGACGGTGGTAATTGCCGGGCGTCCGAATGCCGGCAAGTCGAGCCTACTCAATGCGCTTGCAGGGCGTGAAGCTGCCATCGTTACCGAGATTGCCGGTACTACGCGGGATATTCTGCGCGAACATATCCACATCGATGGCATGCCATTACACGTGGTTGATACTGCCGGGCTGCGTGACACCGACGACCAGGTAGAAAAAATTGGCGTGGAACGGGCGCTCAAGGCAATCGGCGAAGCGGACCGCGTGCTGCTGGTCGTGGACGCCACGGCGCCGGAAGCTGTGGACCCTTTTGCCTTGTGGCCCGAGTTCCTCGAACAACGGCCGGACCCGGCAAAGGTCACCTTGATCCGTAACAAGGCAGACCTCACGGGCGAAACCATCGCAATGGAAACCAGCGAGGATGGCCACGTCACGATCAGCCTGAGTGCAAAATCAGCGGGTGAGGGGCTGGAACTGCTACGTGACCACCTTAAAGCCTGCATGGGCTACGAACAGACCTCGGAAAGCAGCTTCAGCGCTCGCCGCAGGCACCTGGAGGCGCTGCGCCATGCCAGCGCGGCGTTGGAGCACGGCCGGGCACAGCTGACCCTGGCGGGTGCCGGTGAGCTATTGGCGGAGGATTTGCGTCAAGCGCAGCACCTGTTGGGTGAGATCACCGGCGCGTTCAGCTCCGATGACTTACTCGGACGGATCTTCTCCAGCTTCTGCATCGGTAAATAAACCTTACGCCGACTCCAGACAGGCCATTCGTGCCTGTCTGCTGCGCTCGTTTCAGAGCACCTCACCTCAAAACCTGAATTTTTATCGATAGGCACGGCATTTTCGTGGGCGCTATTGGCGCTTTGCGCCGCTTTTCTGTGGATTAAGCCCTGTGAATAACCGTCCCTGTGCCCAGTTGATAACAGGGCTCAAAAACTGCGCATAAACCCATCTGTGGATAACCAACTGTTTAATCCACAGGCTTAGCGCAGTTATCCAAGGGCCTCACTGGCACATGACCACAGACTTTTGAATCGCTGTACACAACGTAAATAGTGGGCTGTAGAGATCTATCCACAGAAAACATGCTCAGTAGAAATAAACATAAAAACAAAGATTTAATAAATTTCTCTCTTTTAATTTCTATTGTCCGACATTCATCCACAGCTGGTTAAATTTTGTGCAAAGGGTTCTTTAGGGAAGGCTAAGTCCCTATACTTGCCGTCAAGCTCAAAAACTCTTTCAACCAACAATTCCTGATTACCTACATAAGCAGGCACGAGGTGCGTGGTGGATTTCCCTTCCCGTTTTGAAGTGATCGTCATCGGCGGCGGTCATGCCGGTACCGAGGCAGCACTGGCGTCAGCACGCATGGGTGTTAAAACCCTGCTGCTCACGCACAACGTGGAAACCCTCGGTGCCATGAGTTGCAACCCTGCCATTGGCGGGATTGGCAAAAGCCATCTGGTCAAGGAAATCGATGCCCTGGGTGGCGTGATGGCCATGGCGACCGACAAGGGGGGTATTCAATTTCGCGTGCTCAACAGCCGCAAGGGCCCGGCCGTGCGTGCCACTCGAGCACAAGCTGACCGCATCCTGTACAAGGCGGCAGTGCGTGAAACCCTGGAAAACCAGCCGAACCTGTGGATATTTCAACAGGCCGCCGACGACCTGATCGTCGAGCAGGACGTGGTGAAGGGCGTTGTTACTCAAATGGGCCTGCGTTTCTTCGCAGAGTCCGTGGTGTTGACCACCGGCACGTTCCTTGGCGGACTGATCCACATCGGCATGCAGAACTATTCCGGTGGGCGTGCGGGTGATCCGCCCTCGATTGCCCTGGCAAAACGCCTGCGTGAATTACCACTGCGGGTCGGTCGCCTGAAAACCGGAACCCCGCCGCGTATCGACGGGCGCTCCGTGGATTTCTCGGTGATGACCGAACAGGCAGGCGACACGCCGATTCCAGTGATGTCGTTCATGGGCTCCAAGGACCAGCACCCCAAACAGGTGAGCTGCTGGATCACTCACACCAATGCGCGCACCCACGAAATCATCGCAGCCAACCTTGATCGCTCGCCGATGTACTCCGGTGTGATCGAAGGCATCGGTCCGCGGTATTGCCCGTCGATCGAAGACAAGATCCACCGCTTTGCCGACAAGGAAAGCCACCAGGTCTTCATCGAGCCCGAAGGTCTGACCACACACGAGCTGTACCCCAACGGGATTTCCACTTCCCTGCCGTTCGATGTGCAAATCCAGATCGTGCAGTCGATTCGCGGCATGGAAAACGCGCACATCGTGCGCCCCGGCTACGCCATCGAGTACGACTACTTCGACCCGCGCGATTTGAAATACAGCCTGGAAACCAAAGTGATCGGCGGGTTGTTTTTCGCCGGGCAAATCAACGGCACCACCGGTTACGAAGAAGCCGGCGCCCAGGGTTTGCTGGCAGGGACCAACGCTGCGCTGCGTGCACAGGGCAAAGACAGCTGGTGCCCGCGTCGCGATGAGGCGTATATCGGCGTGCTGGTTGACGACCTGATTACCCTGGGTACCCAGGAACCGTACCGGATGTTTACTTCTCGGGCCGAATACCGCCTGATCCTGCGTGAAGACAACGCAGATCTGCGCCTGACCGAGAAAGGCCGCGAGCTGGGCCTGGTCGATGATGCGCGTTGGGCCGCGTTCTGCAAGAAACGCGAAAGCATCGCGCTCGAAGAGCAACGGCTGAAAAGCACTTGGGTTCGCCCGGGCACCGAGCAGGGCGACGCGATTGCCGAAAAATTTGGCACGCCGCTGACCCATGAGTACAACTTGCTCAACCTGCTGTCGCGTCCGGAAATTGACTACGCAGGCCTGGTCGAAGTGACCGGCCAGGGCGCAGAAAACCCGCAGGTTGCCGAGCAGGTTGAGATCAAGACCAAGTACGCCGGTTACATCGATCGTCAACAGGACGAGATCGCGCGCCTGCGCGCCAGCGAGAACACCAAGCTGCCTGTGGATATCGATTACACCGGGATTTCCGGACTGTCCAAGGAAATCCAAGGCAAGCTGGGGATAACTCGCCCGGAAACCCTGGGCCAGGCGTCACGCATCCCCGGTGTCACCCCGGCAGCCATTTCGCTGTTGATGATTCATTTGAAAAAACGCGGCGCGGGCCGTCAGTTGGAGCAAAGCGCTTGAGTTCGTTGGTCACCACCTCGCAACACGCCGAAGAGTTATCCACAGGTGCTCGCCAGTTGGGCGTTGACCTGGCACCGGCCCAGCACGACTTGCTGCTGGGCTACCTGGCCCTGTTGATCAAATGGAACAAGGCGTACAACCTCACGGCAGTACGCGATCCTGACGAAATGGTCTCGCGTCATCTGCTCGACAGTCTGAGTGTGATGCCATTCATCGAGAATGGGCGTTGGCTCGACGTGGGCAGTGGCGGCGGCATGCCTGGTATTCCGCTGGCCATCCTGTTTCCCCAGTCGCAGGTCACTTGCCTGGACAGCAACGGCAAGAAGACCCGCTTCCTCACGCAGGTCAAACTCGAACTCAAGCTGGATAACCTGCAGGTTATCCACAGCCGCGTCGAAGCCTTCACGCCTGAACAGCCGTTTAACGGAATTGTTTCCCGGGCGTTCAGCAGCATGGAGAACTTCAGCAACTGGACCCGCCATCTGGGTGACCGTGATACGCGCTGGCTGGCAATGAAGGGCGTTCATCCAAGCGATGAGCTGTTAGCATTGCCGCCGGACTTCCACCTCGATAGCGAACACGCCTTGGCCGTACCCGGTTGCCAAGGCCAACGCCATCTGCTGATACTGCGCCGCACGGCATGATTGGGAACACAAGCAAGAATGGCTAAGGTATTCGCGATAGCGAACCAGAAAGGTGGCGTGGGCAAGACCACCACCTGCATCAACCTCGCAGCGTCGCTGGTCGCGACCAAGCGCCGCGTGCTGTTGATTGATCTCGATCCACAGGGCAACGCCACCATGGGTAGCGGTGTGGACAAACACGGCTTGGAAAACTCGGTCTACGACTTGCTGATTGGCGAGTGTGACCTGACCCAGGCCATGCACTATTCCGAGCACGGCGGTTATCAACTGCTGCCGGCCAACCGCGATTTAACGGCGGCGGAGGTGGTGCTGCTGGAAATGCAGATGAAAGAAAGCCGTCTGCGCAGTGCCCTGGCGCCGATTCGCGAGAACTACGATTACATTCTGATCGACTGCCCACCGTCGCTGTCGATGCTCACGCTCAACGCGCTGGTGGCGGCTGACGGGGTGATTATCCCCATGCAGTGCGAGTACTACGCGCTGGAAGGATTGAGCGACCTTGTGGATAACATCAAGCGCATCGCCGAGTTGCTCAATCCGAACCTGCAGATCGAAGGGCTGCTGCGCACCATGTTCGACCCGCGCCTGAGCCTGATGAACGATGTGTCGGCCCAGCTCAAGGAACACTTTGGTGAGCAGCTGTACGACACGGTGATCCCGCGTAACATCCGCTTGGCCGAAGCCCCGAGCTATGGCATGCCGGCGCTGGCGTACGACAAATCATCGCGCGGTGCCATCGCTTATCTGGCTTTGGCCGGCGAGATGGTCCGCCGTCAACGCCGCAACTCACGCACCGCTGCTGCCCAGCCAACTTAAGGAATCCCCATGGCCGTCAAGAAACGAGGTCTCGGACGTGGACTGGATGCACTCCTGAGTGGTCCGACCGTCACGTCGCTTGAAGAACAAGCGGTACAGGCCGACGAGCGCGAGTTGCAGCACCTGCCCCTGGACCTGATCCAGCGTGGCAAATATCAGCCACGGCGCGACATGGACCCGCAGGCGCTGGAAGAACTGGCTAACTCGATCAAGGCCCAGGGCGTGATGCAGCCGATTGTGGTGCGCCCGATCGGCGGCGGTCGCTTTGAAATCATCGCCGGCGAACGTCGCTGGCGTGCCAGCCAGCAGGCTGGCAAGGACACCATCCCGGCGATGGTGCGCGATGTGCCGGATGAAACGGCCATCGCCATGGCGTTGATCGAGAATATCCAGCGCGAGGACCTCAACCCGATCGAAGAAGCGATCGCCTTGCAGCGTTTGCAGCAGGAATTCCAGCTGACCCAGCAGCAAGTGGCCGAGGCGGTGGGCAAATCCCGCGTGACCGTGTCCAACCTGTTGCGCCTGATTGCGCTGCCGGAAGTGATCAAGACCATGCTGTCTCACGGCGACCTGGAAATGGGTCATGCCCGTGCCTTGCTCGGTTTGCCGGAAAATCAACAGGTTGAAGGGGCGCGACACGTTGTCGCACGAGGCCTGACGGTGCGTCAGACCGAAGCCCTGGTTCGCCAATGGCTCAGCGGCAAACCGGCACCGGTCGAAACGCCCAAGGCCGACCCGGATATCGCGCGGCTCGAGCAGCGCCTGGCCGAGCGCCTGGGCTCTGCGGTACAGATTCGACATGGCAAGAAGGGCAAAGGGCAATTGGTTATCGGATATAACTCGCTTGATGAGCTTCAAGGCGTCCTTGCCCACATTCGCTGAAACATTTACTCATGTAGCGTGTGATCGGAAATCACTACCCGGCAGTTGAATAGGGGCAGAACCGCCCCTATACTCTGCGCGCATTTTGTCGGCACAAATTATGCCAAGTTATTGATTTGCGGCAGCCGACCATTGAGGAGCAAGAGTGATGGAAACCCGCACGCCAAACACGTTGCCGTTCCATCGCTTGGCCGTTTTTCCGGTTTTATTGGCTCAATTTGTCATCCTGCTGATCGCCGCATTGGCGCTTTGGTATGGGCATGGAGTCGTAGCCGGGTATTCAGGACTTTGCGGAGGCCTGATAGCCTTGCTGCCCAATATGTATTTTGCTCACAGGGCCTTTCGGTTTTCCGGCGCCCGAGCAGCCCAGGCTATTGTCCGGTCCTTTTATGCCGGCGAGGCGGGCAAACTGATTTTGACGGCAGTGCTGTTCGCACTGACCTTTGCAGGTGTGAAGCCATTGGCGCCGCTGGCTGTATTCGGCGTCTTCGTGTTGACCCAACTGGTCAGCTGGTTCGCTCCCCTGCTAATGAAAACAAGACTTTCGAAACCTTAGGGCGTTTGAGGCAACCATGGCAGAAACAACCGCTTCGGGCTATATCCAGCACCACTTGCAGAACCTGACCTTCGGTCAGCTTCCCAACGGCGGCTGGGGCTTCGCCCACACCGCAGCAGAAGCCAAAGAGATGGGTTTCTGGGCTTTCCACGTCGATACGCTCGGCTGGTCGGTCGCACTGGGTCTGATCTTTGTCCTGATTTTCCGCATGGCGGCAAAAAAGGCGACTTCCGGTCAGCCAGGTGCCCTGCAGAACTTCGTTGAAGTATTGGTCCAGTTCGTCGATGGCAGCGTGAAAGACAGCTTCCACGGCCGTAGCCCGGTGATTGCACCGCTGGCGCTGACTATCTTCGTGTGGGTGTTCCTGATGAACGCCATCGACCTGATCCCGGTCGACTGGATTCCTCAGTTGGCCATCCTGATCACCGGTGATGCGCACATTCCATTCCGCGCCGTTTCCACCACAGACCCGAACGCTACCCTGGGCATGGCCCTGTCGGTGTTCGCGTTGATCATTTTCTACAGCATCAAGGTCAAGGGCATCGGCGGCTTCATCGGCGAGCTGACCCTGCACCCGTTCGGCAGCAAGAACATCTTCGTTCAGGCGCTGCTGATCCCGGTGAACTTCCTGCTGGAATTCGTCACCCTGATCGCCAAACCGATTTCCCTGGCGCTGCGACTGTTCGGCAACATGTATGCCGGCGAGCTGGTGTTCATTCTGATCGCTGTGATGTTCGGCAGTGGTCTGCTTTGGCTCAGCGGCCTGGGCGTCGTTCTGCAGTGGGCGTGGGCTGTGTTCCACATCCTGATCATCACGCTGCAGGCGTTTATCTTCATGATGCTGACCATCGTCTACCTGTCGATGGCGCACGAAGAGAACCATTAAGACCAGCCTCGGCCAGTCTGATGTCCTTCCCGGTGAAACGGGAAGGTGGCCCCCAAGGGCTATGAAACGATTTGTTTTACCGCTTTAAAATCTAAAAAACCTAAACCATACGACGTAAAAGTCGGGAGGAAAGATGGAAACTGTAGTTGGTCTAACCGCTATCGCTGTTGCACTGTTGATCGGCCTGGGCGCCCTGGGTACTGCCATTGGTTTCGGCCTGCTGGGCGGCAAATTCCTGGAAGGCGCAGCGCGTCAGCCAGAAATGGTTCCAATGCTGCAAGTTAAAATGTTCATCGTCGCCGGCCTGCTCGACGCCGTGACCATGATCGGCGTTGGTATCGCTCTGTTCTTCACCTTCGCGAACCCCTTCGTTGGTCAACTCGCTGGCTGATCACTCGACTTTTCGAGTGATTGGAGTGATGGACAACGAATGAGCGAGGTGTTGGCGTGAACATTAATGCAACCCTGATTGGCCAATCCGTTGCGTTCTTCATTTTTGTAGTGTTTTGCATGAAGTTCGTGTGGCCTCCGGTCATCGCGGCTTTGCACGAACGTCAGAAGAAGATCGCGGATGGTTTGGACGCTGCCAGCCGTGCAGCTCGCGACCTGGAGTTGGCCCAAGAGAAAGTGGGTCATCAACTGCGCGAAGCTAAAGCACAGGCAGCTGAAATCATTGAGCAAGCCAAGAAGCGCGGTAACCAGATCGTCGAAGAGGCTGTTGAAAAAGCCCGCGTCGAAGCTGACCGTGTGAAGGCTTCGGCTCATGCCGAGATCGAACAGGAACTGAACGGCGTCAAAGACGCGCTGCGTGCCCAACTGGGTGCTCTGGCGGTCGGCGGTGCGGAGAAGATCCTCGGTGCCACAATCGATCAAAACGCGCACGCGGAGCTGGTTAACAAACTGGCTGCTGAAATTTAAGCGAGGGCGATCATGGCAGAACTGACCACGTTGGCTCGACCTTACGCTAAGGCAGCCTTCGAGCACGCCCAGGCCCACCAGCAACTGGCCTCTTGGTCAGCCATGCTCGGCCTGGCTGCAGCAGTGTCGCAAGATGACACCATGCAGCGCGTGCTCAAGGCCCCGCGCCTGACGAGCGCAGACAAGGCCGCCACTTTTATTGAAGTGTGCGGCGACAAGTTTGATGTGAAAGTGCAGAACTTCATCAACGTCGTTGCCGAAAACGACCGTCTCCCGCTTCTGCCGGAGATTGCCGCTCTGTTCGACCTGTACAAGGCCGAACAAGAGAAATCGGTAGACGTTGAAGTCACCAGTGCTTTCGCATTGAACCAAGAACAGCAAGACAAACTCGCCAAGGTTCTCAGTGCACGACTCGACCGGGAAGTGCGCCTGCAAGTTGCGGAAGACAGGTCCCTCATTGGGGGCATTGTCATTCGCGCCGGCGACCTGGTTATCGATGGCTCGGTTCGCGGCAAACTCGCGAGCCTTGCCGAAGCATTGAAATCTTGAGTTTGAAGGGGCAGCAGAGCAATGCAGCAACTCAATCCTTCCGAAATAAGTGAAATTATCAAGGGCCGCATCGACAAGCTCGATGTGACCTCCCAAGCCCGTAACGAAGGCACTGTCGTCAGCGTATCTGACGGCATCGTGCGGATTCACGGTCTGGCCGACGTTATGTACGGCGAGATGATCGAGTTTCCGGGCGGCGTCTACGGTATGGCCCTCAACCTGGAGCAAGACTCCGTAGGTGCCGTTGTATTGGGCGCGTACACCAGTCTGGCCGAAGGCATGAGCGCCAAGTGCACAGGCCGCATCCTCGAAGTTCCGGTTGGTAAGGAACTGCTGGGCCGCGTAGTCGACGCACTGGGTAACCCTGTTGACGGCAAAGGTCCACTGGGCAACACCTTGACCGACGCGGTCGAGAAAGTTGCTCCAGGCGTGATCTGGCGCAAGTCGGTAGACCAGCCTGTACAGACTGGCTACAAGGCTGTCGATGCCATGATCCCGGTCGGCCGTGGCCAGCGTGAGCTGATCATCGGTGACCGTCAGATCGGTAAAACCGCTCTGGCGATCGACGCGATCATCAACCAGAAGAACAGCGGCATTTTCTGCGTCTACGTCGCCATCGGTCAGAAGCAATCGACCATCGCCAACGTGGTTCGCAAGCTGGAAGAAAACGGCGCCCTGGCCAACACGATCATCGTGGCTGCCAGTGCGTCGGAATCTCCTGCGCTGCAATTCCTGGCACCGTACTCCGGTTGCACCATGGGTGAATTCTTCCGCGACCGCGGTGAAGACGCGCTGATCGTTTATGACGATCTGTCCAAGCAAGCAGTGGCTTACCGCCAGATTTCCCTGCTGCTGCGCCGTCCACCAGGCCGTGAAGCTTACCCAGGCGACGTGTTCTATCTCCACTCCCGTCTGCTGGAGCGCGCTTCCCGCGTTTCGGAAGAGTACGTAGAGAAGTTCACCAACGGCGCAGTGACCGGCAAAACCGGTTCCCTGACCGCACTGCCGATCATCGAAACCCAGGCTGGCGACGTTTCCGCGTTCGTTCCGACCAACGTGATTTCCATCACCGACGGTCAGATCTTCCTGGAATCGGCCATGTTCAACTCCGGGATTCGTCCTGCAGTGAACGCCGGTGTTTCGGTATCCCGTGTGGGTGGTGCCGCTCAGACCAAGATCATCAAGAAGCTCTCCGGTGGTATCCGTACCGCTCTGGCTCAGTACCGTGAACTGGCGGCATTCGCCCAGTTCGCGTCTGACCTGGACGAAGCGACCCGTAAGCAACTTGAGCATGGTCAGCGCGTTACCGAGCTGATGAAGCAGAAGCAATACGCCCCGATGTCGATCGCTGACATGGCGTTGTCGCTGTATGCCGCTGAGCGTGGGTTCCTGACCGACGTTGAAATCGCCAAGGTCGGCAGCTTTGAACAAGCGCTGATTGCTTACTTCAACCGCGATCACGCCGAATTGATGGCGAAGATCAACGTGAAGGGTGACTTCAATGACGATATCGACGCTGGCATGAAAGCCGGTATCGAGAAGTTCAAGGCCACCCAAACCTGGTAAGCCGCAGCGGGAGCCGCAAGGTTCCCGCTTGCTAACCTGATAGGTGTTACATGGCAGGCGCAAAAGAGATTCGCAGTAAGATTGCGAGCATCAAAAGCACGCAAAAGATTACCAGCGCCATGGAAAAAGTGGCGGTGAGCAAAATGCGCAAGGCACAAATGCGCATGGCTGCCAGCCGTCCTTATGCGGAGCGTATCCGCCAGGTAATTGGGCATCTGGCCAACGCCAACCCGGAATACCGCCACCCGTTCATGATCGACCGCGCCGTAAAGCGTGTGGGTTATGTGGTAGTGAGCAGTGACCGTGGTTTGTGCGGTGGTCTGAATACCAACCTGTTCAAGGCCCTGGTCAAGGACATGGCGGTAAACCGCGAAAACGGCGTCGAGATCGATCTGTGTGTGGTGGGTAGCAAGGGTGCGGCCTTTTTCCGCAACTTCGGCGGTAACGTCGTTGCAGCTATCAGCCATTTGGGTGAAGAGCCGTCGATCAACGATTTGATCGGCAGTGTGAAGGTGATGCTCGATGCATACCTGGAAGGCCGGATTGACCGCCTCTCCGTGGTATCCAACAAGTTCATCAACACCATGACCCAGCAGCCAACCGTGGAGCAATTGATTCCACTGGTGGCGACTCCGGATCAGGAACTCAAGCACCACTGGGACTACCTCTACGAACCAGACGCCAAAGAGCTGCTTGACGGCTTGATGGTGCGCTACGTGGAGTCGCAGGTGTACCAGGCGGTGGTCGAGAACAACGCAGCTGAACAAGCGGCGCGGATGATCGCGATGAAAAACGCTACCGATAACGCCGGTGATCTGATCAGCGATTTGCAGCTGATCTACAACAAGGCGCGTCAGGCTGCGATCACCCAAGAGATCTCGGAAATCGTCGGCGGCGCTGCCGCGGTTTAACGGTTCAAATATTCAGAGGATCCAGCTATGAGTAGCGGACGTATCGTTCAAATCATCGGCGCCGTTATCGACGTGGAATTCCCACGCGACAGCGTACCGAGCATCTACAACGCGCTGAAAGTACAAGGCGCGGAAACCACCCTGGAAGTTCAGCAGCAGCTGGGCGACGGCGTGGTTCGTACCATTGCGATGGGTTCCACCGAAGGCTTGAAGCGCGGTCTGGACGTTATCGACTCTGGCGCAGCCATCTCCGTACCGGTCGGTAAAGCGACCCTGGGCCGGATCATGGACGTATTGGGTAACCCAATCGACGAAGCTGGTCCGATCGACACCGAAGAGCGCTGGGGCATTCACCGTCCAGCACCTTCGTTCGCCGAGCAAGCGGGCGGCAACGACCTGCTGGAAACCGGCATCAAGGTTATCGACCTGGTTTGCCCGTTCGCCAAGGGCGGTAAAGTCGGTCTGTTCGGTGGTGCCGGTGTAGGCAAGACCGTAAACATGATGGAACTGATCCGTAACATCGCCATCGAGCACAGCGGTTATTCCGTGTTCGCCGGTGTGGGTGAGCGTACCCGTGAGGGTAACGACTTCTACCACGAGATGAAGGACTCCAACGTTCTGGACAAAGTGGCACTGGTTTACGGTCAGATGAACGAGCCGCCGGGTAACCGTCTGCGCGTGGCACTGACCGGCCTGACCATGGCCGAGAAGTTCCGTGACGAAGGTAACGACGTTCTGCTGTTCGTCGACAACATCTACCGTTACACCCTGGCCGGTACCGAAGTATCCGCACTGCTGGGCCGTATGCCTTCGGCAGTAGGTTACCAGCCGACCCTGGCTGAAGAGATGGGCGTTCTGCAGGAACGTATCACTTCGACCAAGGAAGGTTCGATCACCTCGATCCAGGCGGTATACGTACCTGCGGATGACTTGACCGACCCGTCGCCTGCCACCACCTTCGCCCACTTGGACGCCACTGTCGTTCTGTCCCGTGACATCGCTTCCCTGGGTATCTACCCGGCGGTCGATCCACTCGACTCGACTTCGCGCCAGCTGGACCCGAACGTGATCGGCCAGGAGCACTACGACACCGCTCGCGGCGTTCAGTACGTGCTGCAGCGCTACAAGGAACTGAAGGACATCATTGCGATCCTGGGTATGGACGAGCTGTCGGAAACCGACAAGCAGTTGGTAAACCGTGCTCGTAAGATCCAGCGTTTCTTGTCGCAGCCGTTCTTCGTGGCTGAAGTCTTCACCGGTGCCTCGGGTAAATACGTTTCCCTGAAAGACACCATTGCTGGCTTCAAAGGCATCCTCAACGGTGACTACGACCACCTGCCAGAACAAGCGTTCTACATGGTCGGCGGCATCGAAGAAGCGATCGAGAAAGCCAAGAAACTGTAATCCTGGCGCCCGGCGACGGGCGCTCATCAGGTTGAGGCAATCAGATGGCTATGACAGTCCATTGCGATATCGTCAGCGCGGAAGGGGAAATCTTCTCCGGTCTGGTAGAAATGGTGATTGCACACGGCGAACTCGGTGACCTGGGTATTGCCATGGGCCACGCGCCGTTGATCACCAGCTTGAAGCCAGGTCCGATCACGCTGACCAAGCAAGGCGGGGAACGTGAGGTGTTTTACATCTCGGGTGGTTTCCTCGAGGTTCAGCCGAACATGGTCAAAGTACTTGCCGACACTGTGCAACGTGCTGGCGACCTGGATGAAGCCTCCGCTCAGGAAGCCGTCAAGGCTGCCGAGAAGGCGCTGAACGAAAAAGGCGCAGACTTCGACTACAGCGCTGCTGCAGTCCGTCTGGCCGAAGCCGCAGCCCAGCTGCGGACGCTCCAGCAGATCCGCAGGAAGTAAGCGGCCACGCCGTAATGCTTATGCGTGATTGATTAAAAAGGGTAGCCTCGGCTACCCTTTTTCTTTTTTGCAAAACACTTCTCTGGTCTGAACCCGGACCGCCCAGGATTGGTAGCCATTCATGTCTCTTGAAATCGTCATTCTCGCCGCAGGCCAGGGCACACGCATGCGCTCCGCCCTGCCCAAGGTGCTGCATCCGGTCGCCGGCAACTCCATGCTCGGCCATGTTATCCACAGTGCCCGGCAGCTGGACCCGCAACGTATCCATGTAGTGATCGGTCACGGCGCCGATGCGGTGCGCGAGCGCCTGGCGGCGGATGACCTCAATTTCGTGTTGCAAGACAAACAACTCGGCACCGGCCACGCCACTGCCCAGGCGGTGCCGTTCATCACCGCCGACACTGTGCTGATCCTCTATGGCGACGTGCCGCTGATCGAAGTCGAAACCCTGCAACGCCTGCTCAAGCACGTAGTGCCTGGCCAGATGGGCCTGCTTACCGTGGAGCTGGACGACCCCACCGGCTATGGACGCATTGTGCGCAACGCCGACGGCAAGGTTGCCGCCATCGTTGAACACAAGGACGCCAGCGAAGCGCAGCGCGCCATCACCGAAGGCAACACCGGGATCATGGCGGTGCCGGCCAATCGCTTGGCGGACTGGATGAGCCGCTTGTCCAACAACAACACTCAGGGCGAGTACTACCTCACCGACGTTATCGAGATGGCCGTGAGCGATAGCCTGGTAGTTGCCACCGAGCAGCCCCACGACCCGATGGAAGTGCAGGGCGCCAATGACCGCAAGCAATTGGCAGAGCTGGAGCGTCACTATCAGTTGCGCGAAGGCCGCCGCCTCATGGCTCAAGGCGTCACCCTGCGCGACCCGGCCCGTTTCGATGTACGCGGTGACGTCACCGTGGGCCGCGACGTGCTGATCGACGTCAACGTGATCCTCGAAGGCCGCGTGATCATCGAAGATGATGTGGTGATTGGTCCGAACTGCGTGATCAAGGACAGCACCCTGCGCAAAGGGGTGGTGGTCAAGGCCAACAGCCATATCGAAGGCGCCGTGATGGGCGAGGGCAGTGATGCCGGCCCGTTCGCGCGTTTGCGTCCTGGCAGCGTGCTGGGCGCTCAGGCCCATGTGGGTAACTTTGTCGAGTTGAAAAACGCTCACCTTGGCCAAAGTGCCAAGGTTGGTCACCTGACTTACCTGGGCGATGCCGTTATCGGCGCACGGACCAATATCGGCGCCGGCACCATCACCTGCAATTACGATGGAGCCAACAAATACCAGACGACGATTGGTGAGGACGTATTCATCGGCTCCAATAACTCGCTGGTCGCACCCGTCACCATTGACGACGGTTCCAACACGGCGGCGGGCTCAACCATTAACCAGAATGTGGATAAGTCCCAACTGGCCGTAGCCCGCGCTCGCCAACGCAACATCGACGGCTGGAAACGCCCGGTCAAACTCCCCAAGACCTGAGTTATCCACAGTGTCATCAGCAACATAAAACCCAATGTGGGAGCAAGCCCCCTCCCACAATTGTCTCGTCGTCGCATTCAAAAATGCACTTGACGAACTTTCACCAATAGGTTTTGATTGCCTTCGTTATCTTTCGAAACGAAACTTATCATCACCATGTCGAAACGAAATACCCCTCAACGTCGCCACAACATTCTGACCTTGCTCAATGAACAGGGCGAAGTCAGCGTGGACGAGTTGGCCAAGCGTTTCGAAACGTCGGAAGTCACCATCCGCAAGGACCTCGCCGCCCTCGAAAGTAACGGCTTGCTGCTGCGCCGCTAC
This sequence comes from Pseudomonas trivialis, assembly GCF_001439805.1. GTDB lineage: Bacteria > Pseudomonadota > Gammaproteobacteria > Pseudomonadales > Pseudomonadaceae > Aquipseudomonas > Aquipseudomonas trivialis. Next base: position 126,889 of record NZ_JYLK01000001.1, read on the forward strand.
GGTGGCGCAATCACCATGCCCCAGGAACTGGTCGGCGATGCAGCCCAACCCATCTCGGCCCACAAACGCGCTATCGCGCGGGCCGCCGTGATGCGTTTACGCGAACACGCCCGCATCATCATCGACAGCGGCAGCACCACGGCCGCGATGATCCCCGAGCTGGGTCACCAGCCGGGCCTGGTGGTGATGACCAACTCCCTGCATGTCGCCCGCGCCTTGAGCGAACTGGAACACGAACCGGTGCTGTTGATGACTGGCGGCACCTGGGACCCCCACTCGGACTCGTTCCAGGGCCAGGTCGCCGAGCACGTGTTGCGCTCCTATGACTTTGACCAGTTGTTCATCGGTGCCGACGGCATCGATCTGGAGCGCGGCACCACCACTTTCAACGAGCTGCTGGGCCTGAGCCGGGTAATGGCCGAGGTCGCCCGGGAAGTGGTGGTAATGGTCGAGTCCGACAAGATCGGCCGCAAGATTCCCAACCTGGAACTGCCCTGGAGCAGCGTCCATACCCTGATCACCGATGATCGCCTGCCGCTTGAGGCCCGCGACCAGATACAAGCCCGCGGCATCACGCTGATATGCGCGGCCATCATCTAGGAGAAATACCATGTGTGGAATTGTAGGCGCCGTCGCCGAACGTAACGTTACCGCCATCCTTATCGAAGGCCTCAAGCGCCTCGAGTACCGCGGCTATGACAGCGCCGGTGTGGCTGTTTTCACCAACGGCGGCAAGCTGGAGCGCATGCGCCGGCCGGGCAAGGTCAGTGAATTGGATCAGGCCCTGGCCGGTGAGCCGCTGGTCGGCCGTCTGGGCATCGCCCACACCCGTTGGGCCACCCACGGCGCGCCGTGCGAGCGCAACGCCCACCCGCATTTCTCCGGCGACCTCGCTGTGGTGCACAACGGCATCATCGAGAACCACGAAGCCCTGCGCGAACAGCTCAAGGGCCTGGGCTACGTGTTCACCTCGGACACCGACACCGAAGTCATCGCCCACCTGCTCAATCATAAGCTCAAGGACCACAGCGACCTGACCACCGCCCTCAAGGCCACGGTCAAGGAACTGCATGGCGCCTACGGCCTGGCGGTGATCAGCGCCAGCCAACCCGACCGCGTGGTCGCCGCCCGCAGCGGTAGCCCGCTGGTAATCGGCCTGGGCCTGGGCGAGAACTTCCTCGCCTCCGACCAACTGGCCCTGCGTCAGGTTACCGACCGCTTCATGTACCTGGAAGAAGGCGATATCGCCGACATCCGCCGTGAAAGCGTGGCGATCTGGGACGTGGACGGCAACTCTGTCGAGCGCGAAGCCGTGCAATACCGCGACGGCGCCGAAGCCGCCGACAAGGGCGAATTCCGCCACTTCATGCTCAAGGAAATCCACGAGCAGCCTTCCGTGGTGCAACGCACCCTCGAAGGTCGCCTCAGCCAGAATCAGGTGCTGGTCAACGCCTTCGGCCCGCAAGCCTCCGAGTTGTTCGCCAAGGTGCGCAACGTGCAGATCGTCGCCTGCGGCACCAGCTACCACGCCGGCATGGTTGCGCGTTACTGGCTGGAAGAACTGGCCGGCATCCCGTGCCAGGTCGAAGTCGCCAGCGAGTTCCGCTACCGCAAGGTGGTGGTGCAGCCCGACACCCTGTTCGTGACCATCTCCCAGTCCGGCGAAACTGCCGATACCCTGGCCGCCCTGCGCAACGCCAAAGAGCTGGGCTTCCTCGCCAGCCTGGCGATCTGCAACGTCAGCATCAGCTCCCTGGTGCGTGAATCCGACCTCACCCTGCTGACCCAGGCCGGTCGCGAAATCGGCGTAGCCTCCACCAAGGCGTTCACCACCCAACTGGTCGGCCTGCTGCTGCTGACCCTGTCCCTGGGCCAGGTGCGCGGCACCCTCGCCCAAGGCATCGAAGCCACGCTGGTGGAGGAACTGCGCCGCCTGCCGACCCGCCTGGGCGAAGCCCTCGCGATGGACAGCACCGTGGAAAAAGTTGCCGAGCTGTTTGCCGACAAAAACCACACCCTGTTCCTCGGCCGTGGCGCGCAATACCCGGTGGCGATGGAAGGCTCCCTCAAGCTCAAGGAAATCTCCTACATCCACGCCGAAGCCTACCCAGCCGGCGAGCTGAAGCACGGCCCGCTGGCGCTGGTGGATGACGACATGCCGGTGGTCACCGTCGCGCCGAACAACGAACTGCTGGAAAAGCTCAAATCCAACCTGCAGGAAGTACGTGCCCGTGGCGGCCAACTGATCGTGTTCGCCGACGAAAAAGCCGGCATGACCAATGGCGAAGGCACCCACGTCATCAACATGCCGCACATCCACGACACCCTGTCGCCGATCCTCTACACCATCCCGCTGCAGTTGCTGTCGTACTACGTGGCCGTGCTTAAAGGCACCGACGTCGACCAACCGCGTAACTTGGCCAAGTCGGTGACGGTGGAGTAATAAGCCACGTGCCTGGAGGCCGTAGTGAAGCTACGAAATAAAGTCTGTCGGAAATAAATAAAGTCTGTCGCTGGCGCCTTCGATCCCCCGCGATTGAGGAGCCGGTGACGCTTTGTCCGGGCCACCGTGCTCGGGACGCACTTCAAGGTTTAGACGAGCAAATGATCTTAGCTATTCAGCCTGAGGAGACGGTGCGTTCCTTTGTGGCAAGAACTCTTTTTATTAAAGGGAAACATTCTTCCGAGGAGGTTTTTCGGAAGTTTCCCAAAAACTGCATCTTAAGCACGGATATTTTGTCAATCGCCGGAACGCAGGGATGGATTGGTTGCTACGGCTTTAACAAAATTCTTCATAAGCATACTGATTATCCGTTAAAAGAGATTTTTAAAAATATTCAAGATATTTCCTACTCTAGGGACGAATATATAGGTCGTCCGAATCTCTATAGTTCCGATAGTACCCAGGCCGGATTTTGCCCAGTTTGTGTTGCCGAAGATGTTGAACGCTTAGGGTTCTCCTTTTGGCGACGTGCTCACTGTTGTGAGCTGAAAGTCTGTGCTGAGCACAATGTAGAGTTAGTCAAACGCTGCCCATACTGTGACAAGCCGTTCCGCCATGGTGGCCATGATCTGAATGTGATGTGGGCTAACTGTGAGGGACAGCAGTTTAAAGATAGCTCAGTGATGTTGAACGCAGACCAATTTGAGCTGAAGAAAGCTCAATTCTTTGCAGAGATCCTGTCAGCCACCCATCACCTCTCTGAGGAGGCAGTTCTTGCAGCCTTGGATGAGAAAGTCCATCAAAATGACAAACTAAAGCTTAAAATTTGGAACTCCAGATACAACCAGCCTCTAGGATATACAATTAAACGGCGGCTAGAGATTGTCCAAGAGGCCAGGTCTAGGAACAGGCTGCCACATGGAGAAACTACTGATTTTATTATTCAGGCTATATTGGGAGTCTATGAAAGATTTGCTGACTTTGTCATTGACGTGAAGTCGTATGGGGACGAAGTTCGCCCAGTGGAGACATTATGGTCTACTTATATAGCAGGACATCAAGAGTCAACACATTTCGTTGAAGAAAACTATGACCAAGGTGTTGGTGTCTGGTGTTGTCCGTTCCCTGCTAGGGACTTTTTACGGATGTGGGATTGGCGGCCAGTGTATTATCCCTGCTGTAGTTTTGAGCGACCAAAAAGAAAAGGTCCTCAACCTCGACCCGAGCTAGTCAAGAAAGCGCCGCCGGGTGTTTACAGACGGAAATAGGTTTCCGCTCTAAATGTACGCTACGAGGACTAACCTCCAATAAAGTGATTCCCATGAGTATCGATATCCCCGTCATACTATAGGATCAACAGCTCAATCCCTGGCGGTGAGCACCGCTTTTCCTCTCTCAGGCCGCTAGGGAGCCAGAACAGGTCACATATAGACTCCGTGTTCAATTCTGAGCAATACGTCTCGAACCTCGGGATACCCGCTAGGTTTGGTCAGCATCTCGCAAGGGCTGCGTCGGTTGAGCGCAAGTACTGGTGAACCGAGCCACCTATCGGCGCTTTTACGGTTTCCTAAGGTGTGACTTGCCTGCATCAAGACTTGTACCCGTCTGAACTCGTAGCCACGGTATGTTGAGCTCCAGCATGCTGGCGGGCGCGAAAGGGCCAATCCTAGGATCGAAATCTTACTCATGTCCTTACACCTCGTTCGTTTCTTCAGCTAGCGTGAGGGGCTACCGAAATCCGCTGGCCTTACCGCATTGCACGTGGTCGTGAAGGACCTTCGACTTGGAGCGATGCAGCACCGTGGATAAGAATGCTCTTGAGGCGGGGTATCGGTTCCGATTTTCCAAGCAAGACGAGAGCATGGGAACCCGGGCGTAAAGCTCGGTTGTAGTGACTGGACCGCGCTGCAGTCCAGTAATCGCCTCGTACGCCGTTCGTATCATGCTGAGCAGCCGAGAATCCCGGGCCTCCCAGTCAATGGGGTGTTTTTCCACTTTGGCCGGTTTGACGAAGGTTTGCTCTTTGGCCATCAACCATGCTTTGTCGTTTCTATAAAGCCAGGCATAGATAGAAGGAATGGTGTTTCTCAAAGCCTGGACCCCCAGTTCAGGATGCAAATTGTGTAGGTATTGCCACTGCGCTCTGTGCTCCGCTAGTTCCCGGCTGTTCCTAGCTTCAATAGCCAGGGCATTGGTAACTGGATTGGCACGCAACAACCTATTGATCGTTGAGACCGAGATATCAAGCTCTTTACAAAGCTTCTGTTTCGGAATGCCCTTGCCCAGTTTTGAGAGCAGAACCTCTTTAAGCTGGCCTTTTAATCGTTTGGGCCTTGGAGTGTTTTTGGTTGGAGCCGCAGCGTTTGAAAGCGAGACTTGCTCATCAGGTTTTCGCGATGGAGTGCTAGCGACTCGCTGGACTAATCTGGCGACTTCAGCGTCGTAGGCCTTCAGGAACGAGCGCAGGTCATCAAATAGCCAATCAATCAGTAGCAGATGCTTCAAAGGATGAATGCTTCTGCGGGGGGTACGGATAAGCTGGTTCATAAATGACTCAGTGCTTTTCTCATCTTCCGGCAATGATTCAAACAGATGAAAGCGGCGAAGCGGCTCTATGCGATCAAGCAGCGATGCAGATCTACCCCCTTGGAGCACAGCTTTTCGATAGGTCGCAGCGACGGTGCAGGACTCGAGGGACATTACTCTGCCGATGACCGCAAGATCGATGACATTGTTTGCCAAGTTCAGGAAAGCCGGGCGTAACCACAGCTTCTGTGAGGAGGCCTGTTGGATCAAGCAGTCCTTGGTAGGTAGCGACCATTCAAACCTACCTGACCACCGCCTACTTTTGGTGGATACCATGAGCCAAGCTTGGTGGCGTGGACAGATCAACACACCTGGATATTGGTGTGTGAGGTGCCAGTAAGCTATACCATGTGCGTACACATCCTCGCGCATACAATACGGACATGCTTTCAACGGATGTTCAGCGCCAAAACCACTTGATACCAAGCCAAGTCGATATTTAAGTGAATCAATTCGATCGCCTTTTATAGTTATTATTGCATCTTCAATTTTGGTTTTATTTTGGAACGGTATAAATACTGAGAATATTGTGTGATGTAGGAGAATCGATTCAGCGTTTCCCCAATAATGAAATCCATTCTGTTCTAAAGCTGCTATGCCGCAAGGAATATCATGCTTTATAAATTTCTCAGATAGGCCCAGCACGGAAGTCGATGTAGTCGCAGGGTCCAGGTTACCCATTACCAGATGCTGTCGACTGCATAGGCTGAATAGTGTTTCGTCGGGTAGCCAGTCCAGCCGAGGGAATTGCCCTCTCACCCATTCCTGACCTGAAGTGACGCTCATGTGGCCTCCGAGCGGAAACAGAGGAAATGAGTTTAGCTGCCAGCTACTCGTGCTACGGATCAATTTCGCCTAAACAGGTAGGCGATTATTCACGAATCGTAGGTCCCATAACTGGGGGGATTTACCAGATTTTTTTAATTACCGGGTCATCTATGCATGTGGGTTTTTGGCGCTACAAGCACCGAAAATACTGGGAAGTCAGTAAAAAAGCGCCGGCGGAGGCGCAACTTAGCTGTTTTATTCCAGTTGTCAACCGACATTTTTCAGCGGTACCATGCATCATTAATTGACGTTTACTAAAGGCAGTACTGAATCTGAAGATGCATTACAAACGACCGATGCAAATTCTGCCTAATTAACGTCGAGGTTGCTATGAAAGTGCAGCTATCTCAAACGAGATAGTTTGAGTGCCTATTACTGAAGCTTGAGGAACCACAACATGGAATCTGGATAGAAAACCCAGGAGCCAGATAGACAAAGGCCCAAGTGTGACCTTGGGCCTTTGAGGATAAGTCAGCTTTCGACTCCTGACGAATCCATTGTCTATCCCCTCGCGTAGGGCGTCAAGCCCTGCACGGCTCCGCTCGTCTCCAGAAAAGTATACTGCGCGTGGTGTAGCTATCGCCGTGCCCGCGCTATTGGATGGCTTATTCAACCGATGTAGGTGGACTGTTATTCGTCACCTGCTAAGGATTGAATGGATGGTAGATAACATAAGTGGATCTAAAAAAATCGTTACTCCGCATAATAGGCCGACAAGGCCGTTTCAAATGGGGAGATATTTACTTATCCGGAATTTATGCGGTCCCTGGTGAAGCGCCCAAGGGCTCTCGTATATGCCGCCTTAATAGCAGGAAGCTTGGACGAGCACTGCATCTTCTTTCTACCCCTGAAAGAATCTTCGCACAACTCGCTCTTTATAATCCCGACGTGTTCGAGTTGCATGAGCAGAAAATGCTCAGCCCCATTCCACAAGTTCATCCACTTCAAGGAAACCCCTTAGCTGCTGGGCTGAAACTTCTGCCAGTGAAGGGAACATCATTGGTTGCAGAGGAAATCGGTCTCAAACACGCTACAGCTGTCGTGACCTACGATGATGGTGAGCGCCAGAGGGTTCCCCACCCCTATTTGGGCGATCTGCTTCTCTATATCCAGCCGCAAGGCTCGGACCCCTATGCCGTGAACTGGACAGTAAAGTTGAATGCGATGGATTTTGATGAGGTCGCTCGGGGAAGTTTGAAGAGCTTGGCGAAACAGAAAGAAAACCGCGAGAAAGCTCGCTTACGGCACGCCTTGGAAGAGATTTACTACCACAGTGCAGGCATCAGGACTGTGAGGGTTTCCAGGGATCTGCTGGACCCAGTCCTAGTGGCCAACTTGGATCTTCTGTATGGCTACCATGATCGCGAGATCAGCCTCGAATCAAATCTTCTCGAGGATTTCTCACACGACATCGAAGACTGTGTCACCCAAGGGAGACCAGTAGCGTCCGTTGCGTTGATGTACGGACAGCGGTGGGGGCGGCGTGATCTGTTTCTGACGAAGATCTACAAAGACATATGGGAGCGCAAACTACCGGTCAGTTTGTTTGACCCGATACTTATCGATCATCCATTGGTGACGGATGCGCCGGATGTTCTGCGGGTCTATAGCTCACTTTTTGCCGGGCTGCCCGAATGATCACTGGTTCTAAGCTGAGAGCACCTGAAGGATTCAAAGGGCTGACGAAGGATGTCGAATACTATTTCCTTGCAGGTGACGGCAGGGCAAACAGGGCACGCCTTGTATTTTTTGATGAAGAGGGCACCACTGCGAGTTTGCTAACGCTTTCCCGGCCTGAATTTGATCTGGCCCTGACCAATGGTGATCTTGTGGAATGCGGTAGTGACGCCACACCTCCTTGGTTAATGGCCATCCGGGGCATTTCAGTGGATCAATTGGAAAAAGATCGGGTAAGGGCAACGAAAAGCTACGATGAGATGGTTAACAAGCGTTACCTCGCCATAGCGGAGTTGGTAGATCATGCTGAAGAGATCCTCTCGAACGACAATCCCGAATCGATCATCAACGCTCATGCTGCCAATCAGTCACCTTCTCAGAATGCAGCCCGGTTGAGGTTTTGGTTTTTTAGCTATCTAGTGTTCGGCCGCTCGAAGTGGGCGCTTATGCCCAAGTTCGACCGCTGCGGTAGAGGCAAAAGGGAACAGAACGCAGACGGGCAAATGTTGGGAAGGCCGCCAAAGTCAGGACGCAAATCCCGATCCCCTGCTACGGCCGAAATGCAGGCTTCTATCCTGGACGGGTTCATCAAATACAACGATAAAACTAAATCTGACGCTGAAATCTTTGGTGCAGTGCTGGTCGGTGAATTCGGTTGTGTTCCTTTTACAACATCGACAGGAAATAAGAAGTTCTATCATCCCGAAGGTAAGCCTTTCCCCACAAAAGGACAGTACGATTACTACCTTGGTCAGGCGATAAGTACGAAGGCGTATAGGAAAGCACGTAGAGGTACCAGTGGGGCTCGAGCTAAGTCCGGGTTTGTTGGGAGCTTTTCCCATGACTTGGTCAATGTAAACCAAGTTGTTGAGTTTGACGGCTACAACCCCAAAGGCAAGATATCTGGCTTGCTCGAAGGATCCGCTATGGATTCGGCCTGTATAGTTCGAGGGGTGTGTGGCCAGTCTGGTGCCGTCGTCGCCTTGGGTTTCTCCGAAAACAAAGAAACCATGGAAGCTTACCGCATGGCCCTGTTCTCGATGGCCATAAGCAAGGTCAAATTTGCGTCGTTGTTCGGCCTGACTATCAGAAAAGAAGACTGGCCTACTTACGGTCTGCCGCAAAACATCGTCTTCGACCGTGGGCCAGGCTCTACCATGGGCGTACCGACTCGTTCAGAAGCAGTGGCCCGTGACGAAATGATGAGTTGGTTATCCAGACTTGAGCTGACTCCTACCCACTCGGGTCAGTCGAAGGCCACGGTTGAATCGTCACATCCTCGGACTAAGTCCGACAATGATCAGCCAACACACTTTCATAGCTCGCTCAACTTTGTGGAGATATGCAAGCGGCATATTCTACAAGCTATTTACGATAACCATGCTTCAGATGCTGAAGGGAAGATGACACCTGAGATGCTAGATGTGGGCTTCAGCCCCACCCCACATAACATTTACAAGTTCTACAGTGATCTTGGTTACGATTCCGGCACGGAGGTAACTTTTGACTACGCCGTGAGAGAATTCCTGACACCTCATCCGGCGCACATCAAAAGGAGTGGGGTTTATTTTTATGGTCGTAAGTACAATTCATCGAAGCTGATTGATACCTCGGTTTTTGACCGCATTGCGCTCAATGGCCAGATACCGGTCACAGCTTATGTGATGACCATGTGTGTTAGACATATCTGGATCGAATTAGAAGGCGTTTTGTACGAGTTGGACTTTGTAAAGCCGGCGAGCGTCCATCCCAGCAGCGTCGACATTTCGCTGTCGGATCTTCAGGTGCTCAATGAGAATCGGCTGCGTGGCAATGCGCAGCTTCGTGAAGAGCAGCCCGCAATCCTTCAGGATCGCAATGCCCAATTTCTTCACGCTACAGGCAAAGCCTGGGACAGTGGTACCCGCAAGCTTGGGCGTCCTGCGAAGGGAGGAGCGTCTGAACGTGATGCCGCCGACCAGAAGCGGTTGATGGGGAAAGGCAATGACTAACATCTTTTCTGCGCGCTTTGACGGGCTGGACACGCTGGCTGATATCCGGAGTTTGATTACAGTGCAACCTGATCCGGTGACCGGGCTTGAAGAGTTGAGTCCTGGATTGGCCGCTGAGCGTTTGTCAGAGGTACTGAAGACGATTTTCCTTCCCAACCAGTTTTCTTTGGACTTCATCAAAGACAGCGTTGATCGTGCGCGCAGCTTTTCGGCTGAGAGTTTCTCCACGGACCAGCAATATCAGCGTCGGCTGTATCACCCCCCTGAGAACGAGGCCTTTCCTATCTGCCTCACCGGCCTTGCAGGGGTTGGGAAGAGCCAAACTATCAGTGCGCTGATGAAGGTGATGCCTGGACCTGCACCATATGCATCCGCTCATTACCACGAACCTCATATATTAATCTCGTACTGGTACGCCAGCGCGAGGGGTAAAGCTGGCGGCAGACAGCTGTTGGAAGACTTCCTCGGTGGCGACGCGACAGGAGTTAGAGCGAATACATCAAAGCTACTGACGGAGTGCCGGCGTAGGGTTAATCGTGATGGTGTATCACTAATGATGCTCGAAGAGATGCAGCATCAGAGCACTGGCCAAGGGGGGGCCCGCGTTACGGATATTCTCCTCACCATGGCCGGGCTTGGGGTTCCGATGATCTATGTAGCCAACTACAGCCTGGGTCACAAATTGCTGACAAGGAACAGTGAGGACAAGCAACGGCTTCTCTCTGAACCCCGTGTGATGCTACCGGACCATCCTGACTCGAAGGCCTGGAAGGAGTATGTTCTAGAATGCATACGCGTGAGCGGGGGGCGCGTATCTGCAGATCCCTGTGCCCTGGTACATGAGCTGTATCGCTGGACGTTCGGTATAAAGCGTCTGGCGGTTCAACTGATCAAGGTGGCGTATCTTGAGGCCCGTGCAGCCCGTCGCCATACGATTACTTTGGAGGACGTCAACAAGGCATACCTTTCAGCCGCTTACTCCAGCAGTAGGGACGACGTCGAGGAGCTAATTCGCCTCAGCGTTCATAAGAGCAAAACCGGGGGCAGGCCTGACCTTCGTTGCCCGTTCCCGGTGCCGATGCCATCAAACGTCTTGAGCTTTGCCAAGGACGATCGTGCTTTACGGGTGAGCGAGAAGATTTTTGTTTCATCCCTTACAGCCGAGGAGCGCAAGACTTTCGAGCTGCTCCATCCACCGGGTTCACCGTCCAATCTCCCTTCGAAGCCCAAGCGAGAGAAGAAACCAGCATTGCCCGCCCAAACTCGAGAAGGCTTAGAGGATGCGTACAGCCGATTGCTATCAGAGTCCAAAGGGCCACCTAAGCCCAGAGGCCCTACAAAGTAAGCGCTACGAAAGCGGTCCCATTGTCCTCCCAAGACATTGTCAGTCCTATGAAGAGGGTGTGGCCAGCAACAGCGCAGGCAACACTTGCTCGGCCGAACCCATGAGCATCAGCTCGTTTGGAGCCCCTAGGCAAACGTCTGCAATGTTTACGTGGATGACCGTCGCGCCAGATGTCGACGCGATTTCAGGTATATCCGCCGCAGGCCTGACGATTCCTGAGGTCCCGACGGAGATCAGAACGTCGCAACTTTTGACGTCAGCCAATGCTGCTTTCCAACATCCTGAAGGCAGATCCTCTCCAAACCACACAACTCCGGGTCGGAGTTTCCCATTGCACCGGGTACACCGTGGAGGCTCTACCCATTGTCCTTCTGCAGAAACCTGGAGTTGTTCAGTTGTGAGTTCAGCCGGACGCTTGCAGGCAAAGCAGATCGGATTGATCAAGCTGCCGTGCAAATGCACAACGTTTTGAGATCCCGCGCGCTTGTGCAGGTCATCAATATTCTGAGTGATAACTGAAACCTGTATGCCGGTGCTCGCCAGTCGGCTAATCGAAAGATGAGCGGCGTTTGGTTGGGCTTGGCCAGCTTGGGAACGCCGCCAGAGGTACCATCCCCAGACCAGTTGAGGGTTCTCTCGAAAAGCCCGTGCTGTTTCCAACTTTTCAGGGGCATGCTTCTCCCAAAAGCCTGTGAGCTTGTCGCGAAATGTTGGAATCCCACTTGCAGCAGAGACGCCGGCGCCGGTGAAAAACACGACTTTTCGAGCAGCAGCCAGGGCTCCGATAGCTCTATCCCAATCGTTCATCTGGGGACTTTCGCGTCTGTAGCGTAAGTGACCGGGGAGTGATAGCTGCTTTCGGTAGAAGAGCTGAAAACCGGACCCATTGGGGACACGTCAGGATCTGACGCTTCTTCGATCCGACCCGCCAGCAGCATCTGAAACGGATTTGGATAGTGGCGCAGGAGAAATTTGGCGTCACGGCGTATCCGTTCGGGCAAAGATGAATCTTGGGATAGCTCGAGCAGAAATTCCCCCGTTTGGATGACTGCTTGGGTGCGTTCATTCGGCATGGTCATTTTGAGGCCCTCAAAGTCATCACTCAGTAATACTTGGGTACTCAATCTCGGCAGTTGCGTCATTGCACAGACTTGACCGCTCGTTTGCATTCGATTTTGAGCTGCAAGTCCAAGAGTTATCGTGGTGCTGTAGATGGAGGATTTGGGAAAGCGTGAAGCCACATCGTCACAATTGCACTGTACGGAGCTTTAACGGCATTCTCAAGACTCCCCGTGGCACGCGGCCTCTTGCGTTGTTCAGTGCGCAGGGTACGACTTGCGAATGGAGTTGCTCACTCGACCGTTTCTGGTTGCTCAGGCATGCGGCCCTATCCTAGCTAGCCTGGGTGCTGGACACCTTCGCCTCGGTATAGATGCGGTTAGCTCGGGAAGCTTTCCCAGTGGTCGAGTGAATCAGCGAGCCTTGCAGACGCTGGAACCCGGGGGGCGAAATCGCTAATGGAATAAATGCAGGTTGCAGCGCTGTGCTTTTCTGCGATTGCGGCCGAATCCATTTGTGGACGAGGTTATGGCTGAGTGCGATGCTGGCAATCGAAGCACCAGGCTGGGCACACTCTTGAATGACTTGGGCTCTGAAGGACTTGGAGTAGGAACGGCGTGTTGGTTGCACGAAATACCCGCTTAAAAGGCTAGAACTGGTGTCCACTTAATTTAAGTGAACACCATGTCTTGGCTTTTCGGGGCTGGGTAGATGACTTGGCCGGACGCATATACCGTATCGTTCACAAGTCCCACATCATCGAACTGAAAGGCGAATCAATGCGAAGAATCAAAATTCGCAAACGGCCGTAAGAGCATCTGACGCTTATCCAGGTGGGGAATACGAATGCAATTGGTCAAGTTGAATGCAAGCAGGTGGTCAAATACAACTAAATCAGATTTTTTAAGTAATTTTTCCTTAACGGAATTAAGTTTTTTGCTATGCTCCTTGGATCATCCTACCTAATCAGATCTGTGGGTTGAAACCGTAATAAATCCCAGTCCCGCTGCTAGCCCCTATTGGAGTTCAACAGTCCAGAGGTGATCCAGGTGGGTTGTGTAGATGCGGCTTAGTTTCTGGATGCTTCATACCCCAGGCTGGCGTTACGGGAATACGTCCAAGGTGTACCGTACCTCGGCCTCATTTTTCGTTGAAATGATCCATCAAAGATTTATGAGGCGCGGCGGCTGTATGTTGGCGAAAATATCAGGTGTGTATTCTTCTGGTTTGCGCCACTGACAAAGCCAGTGGCGTAAGCCAGCCTATTAATTATCTGACGTTACGGCTTGGCAACGTGCCAGACTTGGTTGACGCCGTCACCGGTTGTATCCCCTGGCTTGGTATCTTTGACCCAGCTGTAAAGTGGCATGCCTTTGTATGCCCATTGTTTTGTGCCATCGTCTCGAGTGACGACAGAGTAATCATGACCCGCTTTCGCGTCTGCGGATACCGGTAAAGGTGGCCAGTTTGAAGCGCATGGCCCATTGCAGACCGACTTGCCCGAGGTGTCCTTACCGAAGGTATAAAGAGTCATACCTTTCGCGTCTACGAGTACTTTTCCCTTGTCCGTTTCAGCAAGCTTGACTGGCGCATCGGCGAGCGCCAAACCCGACATGCAGTTGGCGGCAACAGCGACGGTGAGAATCATCTTTTTGAACATATGTATTTCCTTTGGTCATTTTTAATTTTTAGAAGACCCACCTGCTTTTGAAACGGCAAGCGATCAGACAATAGACGAGCCACAAACAGGTTAATTCGATTCCGTAGAAAAAACGTCCCGATATCATTTTTTGCTGGAATGCTGGGCTCCCCCCCCCCCGACCCTGTGCCTTCCTCAATTGAGCAAAGCGACGCTCACGGTCAAGCATCATTGGCTCATCTCAATGAGCGACGGCGATCCATCATCCAGGACTCATCATTTTCACTCATTATTATTCACTTGGTCGTGGAGTATCAGCAGGCCCCCATGAAGGCCTGCGCTGTTCAATCAGTCGGCCTTGAGCGTCGACACCACCTTGTTGCTGGCGAGATTGACTGTGGAGATACTCAAGTCCTCATTGAGGACATACGCCTTCGACTTGTCTTTGGTGAAGACAATGGCCTGGCGGGGTGCCTTCAAACCGGTCACAGTGGTGGTCACTTTCAGCGTTTTGGTGTCGATCACTGAAAGGCTGTTGTCACCGAGGTTACCCGAGTAGACGTGCAGCCCGTCTGGAGTGAGGGCTGCGCCGTAGGGGTCTTTGCCAACCATGACGGTGGTTGTGATGGCGCGTTTTTGAGTGTCGACAACTGCGATGCTGTTACTGCCGCTGTTAGCCGCGTACAGCGTATTGCCGTCCGCCGATATGGAGATGGCGCGCAACTTGTTGAAGCCAGTGATCTCACCTTCAATCGTATTGGTCTTGCTGTCGACCAAGGTAATTTTGTCCCCAAGAAAGTTGGTGACATAGACGGTTTTGCCGTCAGGGCTTACTCGGATGCCCTGGCGCGGTTGGGAGAAGCCAGGTACCACAGCTACTGGCCGCTGGTGATCAAGGTCAATGACCGACAGCGTGCTGGCCGCTTCATTGTTGACGTAGAGCAGGCTTCCGTCCTTGCTGAGTGTGGTACCAAAAGCACCTGCACCCAACGGAATATCTGCGATCACTTTTAAAGTCTTGGTGTCAATCTTGCGCACGACCCCCAAACTGCTGTCGGAGAGGTAGAACACATCGCCAGTTGGCGAAAACACAATATTTCGCGGCGTGACGTAGCCGGTGAGAACCTGGCGAACCTTACCGGTTTTCAAATCATAAACCACTACATCTGGACGCTGACTGTAAGAGACCACCGCCGTCGTTTCATCAGGGCTGACGGCCAGCGAGTTGTTGTGAATATCGCCGTCAAACGTCCAGCGATCTTGCGCGGCCCACGCGCTCATCGATGCGGCCAACGCAACACCCAACGTCAGGGCTGTGACGGTTTTCTTTATCACATTCATCAGAGTTTCCTCATAGGGTAAGCAAGGCATCCAGTCGCGCCTTGGCATATACAACTCGTTCATCGCTGCAAGGCAATGAGTTGACTTTATGCGTCGTTGATAAATTCCGCAAACAACTTGTTTTGGTAGCTCTTACCTGTTTTATAAATAGGTCTAGCTATTCCTGGCTCACGAATTGACTGCAGTTTTCCCAGAATCGCTCAAGCCCAGGCGAGATGTATTTGTCCCGGTGGCGGATCAGAAAAAAACGTCGGGTCAGTGCAGGCAACGCGTGCGGCAGTTCAACCAGAACTTCAGAGGCCAGTAGATCCCGAACGACCCAGCGGGACAGGCAACTGATGCCGATGCCTTGTGCGAGGGTATGCTTGATGGCCTCCGAACTGCCGATCTGGCGCGTTTCGGCGAGATCGTGCAAATGACGCAGCAGCAATTGTTCGACTTCTTCACGGGTACCAGAACCTGGCTCGCGCAGTAGCCATTCAGCGGTACGAAGATCATCAAGTGTGACCTGCTGCTTTAGTGCCAAGGGGTGCCGTTGGCCTGCGACAATAAGCAACTCATCAATAAGCCAAGGCTCGGCACTGAGTTCGGGCAGGTGGCAAGGCCCCTCGATCAGGCCCATATCAATCTCGAAATCAGCGACTCTTCTTGCGATAGCCATGCTGTTGGCCATGTCGACATCGACCCTCAAATGTGGTGTTGATTGACGTAGCTCACCGAGAATTAATGGCAGAACATAATTGCCTATCGTGGTACTGCATCCTACCCGCAAGCGTGTCTTCAGCCCGGCATGGCCGGGTAAGAAACTGGCCTCTATCTGTTGTGCATTCTCAAGCATCCTTCTGGCTTGAGGCAGTAAGGCATGGCCGTTATCGTTCAGCACTAAACGCTTGCCTACACGGTCGAACAGCCTGGTATCCAAGGCGCTTTCCAACTCGTTCAGTGCGGCGCTGGTTGCAGATTGGGACAGTGATACCGAAATGGCGGCGCTGGTGGTGCTACCGTGCTGCGCGACGGCGCAGAAAATTTGTAGCTGGCGTAGGCTTAGCTTCAAGTAATCTACCTTCTTAATAGGTAATATAAACCTATACTATCCGTTTTTACCGCTATGCCCATCAAGCTATACTTCAACCATGTCATATTGAAGGCACACTGAAGCGGGAGCGCGAAAATGAGTGAGACACGACTCGCAGCTATAATGGGCGGCAGCCATCCACTGGCGGCTTTGTCCAATCCACGAGAAGCGATCCGGCAGTTCACACCCAACTGGTTCGCCGCCACGATGGGCACCGGGATTCTGGCGCTGGCTCTGGGCCAACTGCCCTTTGTTGCGCAGTGGCCCAAAGCGTTAGGGGAAGCCTTGTGGTTTTTTAATATCGTGCTGTTTTGCCTGTTTACGCTGATGTACGCGAGCCGTTGGGTATTGTTCTTCGACGAGGCCAAACAGATCTTCGGCCACTCCACTGTATCGATGTTTTTTGGAACTATCCCCATGGGATTGGCGACCATCATCAACGGTTTTCTCCTTTATGGTTTGCCACGCTGGGGGGGTGGGGTAGTCGCTTTAGCGGAAGTGTTGTGGTGGATCGATGTCACCATGGCATTGGCCTGCGGGGTGCTGATCCCGTATATGATGTTTACTCGCCAGCAGCACAGCATTGATCAGATGACAGCAGTATGGCTGCTGCCAGTAGTTGCGGCTGAGGTGGCTGCCGCCAGTGGCGGTCTATTGGCTCCGCACCTCGCTGATGCGAGCGCACAGTTCACCATGCTCATCACCAGCTACGTGCTGTGGGCCTACTCGGTGCCCGTCGCCTTGAGCATACTGGTGATCCTGTTACTGCGCATGGCGCTGCACAAACTACCTCATGAAAGCATGGCAGCATCGAGCTGGCTGTCTTTAGGGCCGATCGGTACCGGGGCTTTGGGGATGTTGCTGCTGGGCAACGATGCTCCAGCAATCTTTGCTGCTCATGGAATGGCAAGCATCGGCGGCGTAGCCGAGGGCATTGGCTTGATCGGTGGTGTGCTGTTCTGGGGGCTGGGATTGTGGTGGATGGTATTGGCGCTGCTAATTACCGGGCGCTACTTCAGGGAGGGCATTCCCTTCAACCTCGGCTGGTGGGGCTTCACCTTTCCGCTGGGAGTGTACGCTGTAACAACCCTCAAATTGGGCTCTATGCTGCACCTCACGTTCTTTAGCTTCTTTGGCGTGGTGCTGGTGTTGATGCTGACTGTCATGTGGATGATCGTCGCGGCTAAAACCCTGGCTGGTGCCTATCGCGGCAACTTGTTCGTCTCGCCGTGTATCCACTCGCTGAGCAAGGCGAGCAAAACCTGAGCCTTTGGCTACTTGATCGACTGTTTGGCGTGACGCAGTGTGGACAAAATGCGCTGCCTAACATTCGGGTGAGTGCAAACAGAAAGGGGACTTGGGTGTGGCATTTCCAGCAATGAAAAATTAGGGAAGGCGAGCCGAACACGCGGTATGGCTTTCTGGGCAACACGTCCGGCAAACACGATAGTGACGAGATCAGGGAAAAGCGTCAGTAGCGTGATCAGCATCTCGATACCTTCCTCAATTTGCGCTCTGCGGAGCGGACCCTTGGGCTTATCGAGATCTGGTAACCAAGGGTACAAATTCCAAAGGACGGTTTTGTGACGTGCCAGTCCAACCTGCTCAATGAAACCTTTCAGGTTGCGTTGTGCAGGCCCCGGATTGTCTCTTGAGACATACCGTGGAAGACTGACCGTTCGAGCGGGCGATTCCAACAAGATCAATACCCTTGCGAAGACGCCGCCATCCAGTGGATCGAAATACGGTAATGTTCTTTCGCCCGTGGACTGGGCCATTACCCAGCGCGTCAATTCAGCAGTTTTCGGCAGCAGCAAAAAGTCTTCTCTTACCTTCAGAGAAATTTCCTGCTCTGCGCTCTTCTGATTGAGTAACACTACTTGGAAGCCTCCTTCTTCAGGTTATAGGCCGCTACCGATTTACGAATATCTTCCCGCGCTTCGTCTGCGCTCCCCCAGCGGCCCATTTTCACCCACTTACCCGGCTCTAACGCTTTGTAGTTTTCGAAGAAGTGCTGAATCTGTGCGAGGAGTAATGCTGGGAGGTCAGAGCATTCCTTTACATTGCTGTACATAGAGCTGAGTTTTTCATGAGGCACTGCGATTACCTTGGCATCCGCACCAGCTTCGTCCGTCATGTACATCACACCTACTGGGCGACTGCGGATGACAACGCCAGGTGATACCGGGTAAGGGCAAATCACGATGACGTCCAAAGGATCGCCGTCATCGCTCAAGGTATTTGGAATGAACCCGTAGTTAGCCGGGTAGAACATCGGCGTGCTGAGGAAGCGATCAACGAAGATCTGTCCACTTGGCTTGTCCACCTCGTACTTGATCGGCGAGTGGTTTGCAGGAATCTCGATAACGGTGAAGAAGTCATCGGGGATCGCGTTACCAGCTGGAATATCCGTGTAGCTCATGCTCATATCTCCAAGCGTCTAGGAAAGGCCAGTGCCACTGACATTTTTGCCAACAGCTATACGTGGTTCGTTTTTTTACGGTAACCAGTCCAACAGGTTTACCGGCGATAGGCCGTCAGCGCACGAATGCATCATGTCCTGCATAAAACGCACGGCTGCCAAGATGCTCTTCTATTCGCAGAAACTGATTGTATTTCTCGACCCGCTCCCCCCGGCATGGAGCTCCTGTCTTGAGATGGCCAGTCCCCATCGCGACAGTCAGATCAGCGATGGAGCTGTCCACCGTCTCCCCGCTACGATGAGAAACCATCGCCCCCCAATTTGCCCCATAGGCCATTTCGATGGCGGCTTTGGTCTCAGTCAGCGTTCCGATTTGATTAGGTTTGATCAATACGGCATTGGCGACGTTTTCTGTGATGCCTCGCTGAATCCGTTCGACATTGGTGACAAATAGGTCATCTCCAACCAACTCGATCCGGCCACCCAGAGCAGCATTCAATAGCTTCCAGCCTGACCAATCGTCTTCCGCGAGGCCATCTTCCAGTACCGCAATCGGATACTTGTCGACCCAGGAGGAATAGAGACTAATCAGCTCTTGAGCATCGACCTTACGACCCTCAGAGCGCAGATGGTAAAGCCCGTTTTCATAGAAGCCGCTGGATGCTGGATCGATAGCGATCTCGATCTGAGATCCAGAGGCGTAACCAGCCCTTTCGATTGCCTTGATGATCAGCTCAATGGCGTCTGAGTTTTTCTTGAGTGCCGGCGCAAAGCCGCCCTCATCTCCGACCGCTGTTGAATAGCCGACGTCCTTAAGCACCGCTTTCAGCTCGTGGTACACCTCGGCGCCCCATCGCAAGGCTTCCTTGAAACTGCCAGCCCCTGTAGGTGCAATCATGAATTCCTGAAAGTCAGGGCCTTGCCAGTTGGCGTGGACACCTCCATTGAGAATATTGAACATCGGGACGGGCATTCTTGCTACTTGTTCGCCGCCCAGATATTGGAACAAGGGCAAGTTCAGCGCAGAAGCCGCCGCTCTGGCAATGGCGAGGCTCACGCCCAATATCGCGTTTCCTCCAAGCCTGGATTTATCAGAGGTTCCATCCAGCTTAATCATCAAATGATCAATTTGTTCCTGGTCAATCGCATTCATGCCCCTCAGAGACTCAAGTATTTCGGTATTCACATTGCTAACGGCCTTTAACACTCCCTTGCCGGAGTACCGCTGTGTATCTCTGTCACGCAACTCAACTGCTTCGTGAGCGCCTGTAGAGGCACCGGACGGTACTGAAGCCCGGCCCATGGCGCCGCACTCCAAGGTGACGTCGACTTCAACGGTAGGGTTGCCGCGTGAATCGAGAATTTCACGTGCATGAATGGCCTGGATTTGCGTTTTCATAGATCTTCTCCAAGTAACGATTCGGGAACGTCATTAACGATGTGAAACCGTTGAGAGGCCTCTATGTCGGACGTCAGCCCTCCATGAGTATCCTGAACAGCTGCACTGCCGACACCGCAATTGCGGGAACCAAGAAGCCTCCAATAATTAGTTCAGGAATCTCTCCCACCAAGGGCATGAACTGCCCTCTTTTTGCCATCTGGAAAAGCTCCATCATTTGGTTTGAAGCAACCATTACAGAGCAGCAATACGCCGTCTGGGCTTGTAGCCTGACGCGCCTTTGATTTAGCAGATGAAAGGTCAGCAAGGACACTCCAACGCTTACGATGAAAAGCGCGGCGAACTCATAGACGGATCCTGTGAAAAACCTGCCCATCACAAGCCCGAATACTATGCTCAGCGTCACTGCGCTCATGTGGTCTCCCAATTCTCTAAAATGATTTTGATGAGCCGACGTCGGTGAGCTCCATTTCGCGATCTCATCTTTGGATTGCCAACCGCCATCGCGCTCAACGTTGCTGTGCTCTCAGCTTGTAGCCCGGTACGCAGGTCTGGGCTACGTCGGCCTTGCAGGACTTCTCACTGGGCATACGCAGCGTGACCAATGCGCCTTCGAGCGAGGTGACGATGTACCACCCCTCGCTCGAGACCTGTTGACTGCCTGCGATGCCGGCCAGAAAAAGTGACCAGAAAACCAGTCCTACGAGAAGCGGCTTGTTGTCACGAGCCCAGTTAGCAGGGGCTGGCTGTGGACGTAGGTTATAAACTCGGTACATGGCGCTTATCCTTTTTATTGGTTGTCCAACAAGGTGCGTTTTTTAGTTTTTCGCCTGGCCCACTCGACCGTATTCGATGGGCAGTTTGATATAGCTCAGTGAAAACGACTCCTTGGCCAATGCCTCCAGCAACCTGTCGCACCCAATTTCATCAGTGGATATAGTCACCGTGACGGGATGGTCGGCACCGCCGAGGAAATGCGCCGTATGCAAATGCCCCAAATGATCTAGCCCCTCTGTACCGCTCACCAACGTCGCACCCAACGCGCCCTCTCGCTTGGCGAATTCGACCAACCACTCTCCCAGTGGAAGGTGCTGGTAGTTGGTACTCTGTTCAGTGAAAAACGTCAGTTGAAAGCCTTTCATAGAAAATCCTCTTAGGTTGCAAGAGCGACCGATGCTTCGGTCGACCATGCATCTTCATTTACGAGCTGTTTCTTCAAGCTGAATTACGACGCGTCACTAAGTGGTAACTCGCATAACAGGAGGACTGCTCGCACCTTGCGTAATTCGTCAGCGTGATCGCGCAGGAAGGCGCGCAGCTTGTCCTCTGTATCCAGCAGTTCCAGGCACTGGGGGTGACGCATATCACCCAGCTCCGGGTGATGATGCGAGATGCGATGCCCCGGCAAATAACCTGCCGAAATCGTCTTGAGCATGACCTGCTCGATTTTTGCTTTCTGAGCAACTTTAAGGAGGTGCTGGGCTAGCGCAGGTGCGCTCAGGTGGTGCCAGAAGCTGGTAACCCGAGCGCGACTAGCGCCAGGGAAATAGAGTTGCAAAGCTGTCAGGCGATCTTGACGATCCTCGGTCATTTCTCTTCCCCCTCCAGAGCCACTTTCCGCTCGTTTTCAGATTTAGTTTGTGCGTGGAACTGCTTGATATCGGAGAGCCGGATTTCCTCCGGCAGCGGACGGTGATGCTTGCTGTGACCAACGCGCTGTGCGTGATAGATCCCGGTGTGCCCGGATACGAGGTAACTGGCGATACAAGCAATGGCCGCGAGGGGGGCGATTTCAGGCCCGAACAGTTCCATTGCCATGACAATGGTTGCCAGCGGCGTATTAGCTGCACCAGCGAAGACGGCGACAAAACCGATACCAGCCAGCATGCCGAAGGGAAGATGTAACAGGGGCGCTAGCGCGTTCCCCAAGGTGGCGCCAATGTAAAACAGCGGTGTAACTTCGCCGCCTTTGAAACCAGTGCCCAGTGATACGACGGTGAACACCATCTTTCCAAACCAATCCCAAGGAGCCATTGGCATTTGAAAGGAT
Source organism: Pseudomonas trivialis (assembly GCF_001439805.1). Lineage (GTDB taxonomy): Bacteria > Pseudomonadota > Gammaproteobacteria > Pseudomonadales > Pseudomonadaceae > Aquipseudomonas > Aquipseudomonas trivialis. Next base: position 148,744 of record NZ_JYLK01000001.1, read on the forward strand.
TGGACGATGCTTGGAATGCCTAAACCGATGTACTTATCGACCTCGATGTAATGATTGCCAGTGAGTGTCCACACAGCGATTGCGATCAGCAGGCCGCCGACGAAGGGCCTTAATGGTGAATAGGTGATAAGCCGCTTAACGAAGGCCCCGAGCTTGTGGGTCGCTGTAGCGAATAGCAGACCGGTGAGGCCAAAGACAATCCCTGCTGCCACCACAGCCATGACGCTCCAAAGCTGCACGGGAACTACTTCGCCGATGACGTAATGCGTGTGAACCACTCCCCAGGCTTGCCCCACTTGGTCAGCAACTATGGCCGCAACCACACAAGGGAAGAGCGCGTCGTAACGCATGCGTCCAATAGCCAAAACCTCAAGCCCGAACAAAGCACCGGCAAGAGGGGTGCCGAAAACGGAGGCAAAGCCTGCACTGATACCGGCCATGAGAATCACCCGACGATCTTCTCGGCGTAGCCTGAAGACATGCGTCAGTTGATCGGCAAGAGCGCCGCCCATCTGCACTGCCGTACCCTCACGTCCAACAGATGCACCGAAGAGGTGGGAAACCACGGTTCCGATCAGCACCATCGGCACCATGCGCAAAGGAATAATTTTTTTAGGATCGTGGATCTCATCAATGATCAGGTTGTTTCCGGCATCAACCGGTTTACCCATCAGATGGTAGGCGAGCCCCACGACGAAGCGTAAGCGGTTGGTAAACCCACCCAAGGCGAAAACTCTGACGGCAACAATCTAGGCAGGCAGGAGTTCTTACTACTGAGATGCCTGACGGAATGTGATCTGGTTGCAGGTCAAACCACTACGCCATATTTTCTATCTGGCATATGAACCAAGTGTTTGATGGACGACTATAGGCGTGCTCGCGAAGCGATCTCCTTGATCGCCCCGCGAATTGACTTGCCCTTAAGTCTACGTCACTTCAGCCATACACCGACCTGCGGCTCAGTTCCCTCTATAAACACCAAAGCCTCAACCTGACCTGCTTCGATCAAGTCTTGGCGAACGCCTTTTATCATTTCAAGCTGCGCAGCCCTGTCAACCAGTTCAACACGTGCTACCGAAGCCTTCATGGATTGGCGGGCGTCAGATTTTGCTTTGCGAATCGCAGATAGCACGGCACTAACACTCATCAATAAGCTTTCAATAGACGCGTCAGGAGAAGCATCCCCTTGCGGCCAAGACGCATTGTGCACTGAGCCGCAATTCCAAGATTGCCAGACTTCCTCACACACAAATGGCAGAAATGGCGCAAACAGTCGCTGCTGCACGCTCAGTGCATGTGCAAAAGCATTACGGGCCGAATGGCCTTCTGGTCGGTAGGCGCGACGCTTGACCAATTCGACGTAGTCATCGCAAAACCACCAGAAGAACCCTTCGATACGCGACAGCGCCACGCTATAGTCGTACGCCTCCAGCGCGAACGTAGCGTCCTGGACTACGCCGTCCAAGCGTTTAAGCATGGCCTGATCCAGCGGTTGGTCGATATCCCCGTTGTCATCCTTCGCAAAGCCTTGAACCAACCTTGATAGATTGAACAGCTTGACGGCCAAACGGCGGCCGATCTTCATCTGCTGTTCTTCAAAGGCTGTATCACTGCCGAGCCGCGCTGAGGCTGCCCAGTAGCGCACACCGTCGCTTCCATACTGGTCGAGCAAGGCTTGAGGGGTTACCACGTTACCCTTGGATTTAGACATTTTCTTACGGTCGGGATCAAGAATCCACCCAGAGAGCGCGACATTACGCCATGGCACGCAACCGTGTTCAAAATGGCTGCGTACCAGTGTCGAGAATAGCCAAGTGCGGATTATGTCGTGACCTTGGGGCCTGAGATCCATGGGGTATATTTTGGCGAACAACGCGTCGTCCTCGCCCCAGCCTCCGACGATCTGAGGCGTCAGGGAACTGGTGGCCCAGGTATCCATGATGTCCTGTTCGCCAACAAAACCAATGGGTTGACCACGTTGCTCGGGTCGATACCCAGGCGGAGTATCCAGACTTGGATCAACGGGCAGGCTTTTCTCGCAGGCAATAATCGGCGCGCTGTAGTCCGCTTCGCCTTGTGCATCCAGCCTATACCAAAACGGAATCGGTACGCCGAACGTGCGCTGACGACTGATGAGCCAATCACCGTTCAAACCGCCTACCCAATGCTCGTAACGCCTGAGCATGTGCTGCGGATGCCAGTCCAGCGTCTGGCCAGAGGCAAGCAACAAGTCCCGCATGCTTGCGTCGCGTCCGCCATTACGCAAGTACCATTGCCGAGTGGCGAGAATTTCCAAAGGCCGATCGCCTTTCTCGAAAAACTTTACCGCGTGTTGAATCGGTCGGGGTTCATCTTGCATGGCGCCGCAGTCGCGCAACATCGACACAAGCTGTGTGCGAACCTGGGACAAATTACGGCCAGCCAAGCCTGCATAGGCCTGTTGGCTGCGGGGTGTCGTCAACCAGGAGGGCGTCTCAAGCAACAGGCGCCCATCTTTTCCCAGTACTGACCGCGTTGGCAACTGCAACTCCCGCCACCAAATCACATCGGTAAGATCGCCAAAGGTGCAGACCATCACCAAGCCGGTGCCCTTGTCAGGATCACCCAAAGGGTGTGCCAGCAGCGGTACGTCCAAGTCAAAAATCGGCGAGCGCACGGATTGTCCGAACCGAGCCTGATAACGAACGTCGTCCGGGTGAGCCACCAGCGCCACGCATGCCATCAGTAGCTCAGGCCGAGTGGTAGCAACCCTCAATGCGGCGCCATCAGCCGTCTCAAAGCTGAGTTCGTGATACGCACCAGCGACCTCGCGCTCTTCAAGCTCTGCTTGAGCCACCGCTGTCTGGAACGTTACATCCCACAGGCATGGGGCTTCCTGGCTATAAAGTTCGCCACGCTGATAGTTACGAAGCAAAGCGCGCTGACTCGCTCGTTGGGAGCGCTCATCAATGGTGGCATATGAAAGGCTCCAATCAACGGACAAGCCCAGTTGCACGAAGAGTGCACGGAACGCTTGCTCATCAATGGCCGTCAGTTCGTGGCACAACTCGATGAAGTTGCGCCTACTGATGACAGTAAAGTCACCTCGCTTTAATGGAATGGGCTCAGGTGGCCTGAAATCAGGCTGATAAGCTGCCCGCGAGTCGCAACGTACGCCATAGAAATTCTCGACCCTGCGTTCGGTAGGCAAGCCGTTGTCGTCCCACCCCATAGGGTAGAACACAGCCTTACCTCGCATGCGCTGGAATCGAGCGATGATATCTGTGTGGGTATAGCTGAAGACATGACCGACATGCAACGAGCCTGAGGCCGTCGGCGGGGGTGTATCGATGGAGAACACGGCGTCGCGTTGGGCTGTGTGGTCAAAGGCGTACGTGCCTTCGAGCTGCCAACGTTGAGACCAGCGTGTTTCAAGGTTTTCGAGCGAGGGGGTGACAGTTTGATCGTTTAGAACTTCATCACGTTTAACGGTGACATAGCATCCTCCTGTTAATATCAAAGGGCACAACAGTGAGTGTGCGCCGGGGTGAAATTTATATTGAATCGCCTTTGAAAAGTAAACCCCCTAATCAACATTTACCCATCGTAGTTCAATGCAACTGACGGCTCGTCCAAGAGGATGCATTCAGATTTACATCACCTGCGGAGCCCATTTATGCGGCAGCAGCTCGGCGATGTCACTTGCACGCTGTGTTGGCAGTCGCGCCAGAACGTCTTTCAAGTAAGCATATGGGTCATGCCCGTTGAGCTTCGCCGACTGGATCAGGCTCATCAGCACCGACGCGCGTTTGCCGCTGCGCAACGATCCTGCGAAGAGCCAATTCTTGCGTCCAAGAGCCCATGGCCGGATCTGTTGCTCGATGTGGTTGTTATCAATAGGCACCGCGCCGTCATCCAGATAACGTGACAATGCTGGCCAGCGTTTCAGGCTGTAATCCAGAGCCTTGGCGATGGTCACGCCATCATGCACAAGCTCGCGCTGGGCGATCATCCAGGCGTGCAGCCTATCCATCACGGGGACGGCTTTTTCTTGCCGTATTCGTCGCCGTAAATCTGGCTTCAGGTCGCGGATCTCACTTTCGATTTCGTATAGCAACTGGATAGAGTGCAGTGCCTGCTCGGCGAGCGCGCTCTTGTTCGTGGCATGCAGGTCGAAGAACTTGCGCCGGGCATGGGCCATGCAACCGATTTCGGTGACGCCCAATGCGAAACTGGCCTTGTAGCCACCAAAATCGTCGCACACCAGTTTGCCTTTCCAGTCTTGTAGGAAGTTGCGCGCATGCTCGCCCGAGCGGCTTGGGCTGAAGTCGTACACCACTGCGCTGATATCGGCTGATGCGGTGGTCGCGTAGGCCCAGACGTAGCCACGATGGGTTTTCTTCGCGCCCGGCATGAGCACCTGTACCGGTGTTTCATCGGCGTGCACCACGCCGTGGGTGAGCACCACTTCGCGCAGGGCATCAACCAGCGGTTGCAACTGCACACCGCAGGCGCCGACCCACTGGGCCAAGGTCGATCGCGGGATGGCAAAGCCAGCCCGACCAAAGATTTTTTCCTGGCGATACAGCGGCAAATGATCACCGTATTTGGCAACCATCACTTGAGCCAGCAGCCCGGCAGTGGGGATGCCTTTGTCGATGATCTGCGTGGGGACGGGTGCCTGGATCAGCGTTTCGCAGTCATCACAGACCCATTTTCCACGGACATGGCGCTCGACGGTAAATACGCCGGGCGTATAGTCCAGCTTCTCGCTGACGTCCTCCCCAATACGCTTGAGCGCGCAGCCGCATGAGCAGTGAGTGTTGTCTGGTTCGTGATGGATCAACGTGCGCGGAAACTCTGCCGGCAATGCCGCGCGTTTAGGCTTTTGCTTATTCTCAGGCTGCGTTGGAGCCGCTTGCAAGGCTTGAAGCTCAGCTTCAATCGCGGCGATATCGGTATCGATCAGGTCATCAAGCAGGCTGGCCTGCTCTGGATTCATCTGCTCGCTACGCTTGGAAAACTTGAAACGCTTGAGCTGCGCGATCTCATGGGTCAGCTTCTCGATAACCGTTTGGTCGCGGTTGATCTTCTTGCCCATGGTCTCGACTTGCGACAGCAACTGCGCCGCGAAGGCGCGCAGTTGGTCGGAGGACATTTGATCGAGATCGGGAGAAAAAGTCATGCCTTGGATTTTACCAAAGCAGGTCGCTTGCAGCAGTAGGCCAAGGCGCCAATTTCAGCTTTTTAAAGCAGTGTGATCGCACCGCCACTGCCCATGCGTTGCCAGGGTAAACCCAGCACCAAGGCCTGAAGTTGCTCGGTATTCAACTCGAACTCAGGGCCTTGGCGAATGCCTGGCCAGTGGAATTTGCCTTGGTTCAATCGGCGAGCCGCCAGCCAGATGCCAAACCCATCATGCACCAGCACTTTCATTCGAGTGGCGCGGCGATTGGTAAACAGATAAGCGCAGTGCGGCTTCGCCGCACCGAACACCGTGATCACCCTGGCAAGCGCAGTCTCGGTGCCGGCACGCATGTCCATGGGTTCGGTGGCGAGCCAGATGAAGTCGATGCGGATCATCGAGTGAGCCCACGGATGAATCGGGCGCACCCTTCGGGATTTGAGGATGGCCACTTTATTGTGAGCGTCTGCTGGCCAAAAGGGACTTCGATGCTGACAGACATTTGCTGATTGGGTTGGATGCCGGGCTCCAGCTTCAACGGAACGAAAGCGGGTAAAGCGGGTACCTGATGATCCCGATAAACAGGTATCCATTTGCGAACCAGGTTGGCGTTGATGCTGTGCCGTAAGGCTACGCTGGCGATCGAGACGCCAGGTTGCAGGCATTCCTGAACGACCTGGGTTTTAAAAGATTTGGAATAAGAGCTTCGTTGGCGCATGGCAATCCTGACGATAAGGACGATGGTGTCCACGTATTTTTAAGTGGAGAAAATCGCCCTTATGGCTGGGATCAGGTAGGTGACTTCACCGGCCGGTTACGACGAAGCCAGCAACAGGAAGTAGCCAGATCGCCCAGCGATGAGTTTCCCGCCATTGCGTGGCGTGATCCAAAGAGAAGAGGAATAGCGCAGAGGCAGAACCCGCCAACAGAGCCACGAGACCTGCAAGCGCAAGCCATTTTGCTATGTAGGGCAGTAAGTCGAGTTGTTCAGGTCGTCGAAGTTTAGACATTTGGCCAGCCACAAAAAGTAAGTGGGCCTGACCAAAAGTGGGATTCTGAGCGCGAACGCCTACAGACCTGTTTTGATCAGGTTTCTGTAGGCATCATCAGCTGCTACGGGCGCAGCGGTTGGTTAATGGAGGAATGCCATCTCCAATGGATCGATCTTAGCGAGCTGCGATGAAAATGTAAAATCTTGTTACGGATGCCGCAGGCTTGGTCAGGGAAGATGCTCTGTCGGCGGGCATTTCCGTGAATAGCATCAAGCTAGCTCACCCCAAATCTTTAGCGGGTTTTGGTTGGTGTGACTCAATCTCGCCCTGACCGACAAAGCCCATCTCAATGGGAGACTTTATGTAGAACAGGCTAATCTGCTCTGCCTCTAATCTCTGAAAAAGACTGTCGCACTCGTCCTCCGTGATGGCGAGCTGAATTTCCACCGGCTCATCAGCCATCTCAAAAAAATACGCGGAATGTAATTTACCTGTTTGGCCGAAGCCTTCAATGCCTGTTGAAAGAGTGGCCCCCCGAAGCCCCAGATCTTTCGCCAGGTCTACAACCCAATCCCCCAACATTTTTCCTTTATAACGGCGATTTTGTTGAGTAAAGAAAACGACCAGGAAGCCTTTCATGATTAGCACCTCAGCTTGAGCTCAAATATTGATATGTCAGCAGTCCGAGTGCAGTCATAACCAGCGATCCCGTGACATGGATGCCGATGGCTCCCAACGCCCAGACAATTCGACCTTCTTGAATTAGCGTCAGCGTTTCTGCGGAAAACGTAGAGAAGGTTGTAAGACCGCCGCAAAAGCCAGTCATGATCAGGAGGCGCCACTCTTGGCTGACCGAAGGAGTCGAAGCAAAGAATGCTAGCGCGAGACCGATGATGTACCCCCCAACAAGATTGGCTATGACTGTTCCCGGAGGAATTGTCGGGAACAGAGCATTCAGTCGCATACCTAATCCCCAGCGTATCCAGGCGCCGAGGGAAGCTCCTACGGCTATCGCAAACAGTGATTTCAACATCGCTTCAATCCCTACCAATAAATTGCGATAGAACTGAGAAACCGCGAAGGCTTGGTATGCAGAAAGATATGAGATGGGGAATCATGTCCTATCCTCGATTGGGACAGGGAGCGCACCTACGCACCCTGTCTAGGGTTCACGTAGGCATCATCAGCACGAAGGCGGTTACAGGAGGAATGCCATCTCCTGATCTGATCCTATAGCATCCTGACCGAAGACATCAACAAACTCATTCACACGTCACGACAACCTCTGCAGCCGCTTAAGTCCAAAGTACATGGCTTAGAAACCATTCAAGTTATATACAACCCAAGGCGACAAGCCACGGGGAGCGCTTGGCCGACCGCGACAACGAGCGGGCTCAAATCTCCACCCAGATCCAGAGGCGAATAGATCAGCAAGCTGTAGTCAGGGAACAGCTAGGGGCCAAGATGACTGCGGTTTAATTACAGAATCTAGGGTGCTCAGCAGCCTACCGCCGTGGTTTGCTCTATCGCTTCTTCAACGTGCTGGAGATTCATACTGATGGCCAAGCCGCGACGCTGGAGGCCGGTCATCTCTATCACCGCGAAATGAGGCATTCGGAGCTATCGATCAACCATCGCAAGCTGATTGGAGCAACGTTGCGGGCCTAAGACCTTGAGTACAACCACGCCGTTACCCGGCGAGAAGTGGGTTGTGGTCGTAGTCATGCAGGATCGTGACTGGAATCCCTCGGCTGTAGAAAAAGGAACAGTATTCACTGGTGGTTACGGTGGCCGACCGCGACAACGAGCGGGCTCAACTCTACACTCAAATCCAGACGCGAATAGATCAGCAGGCTGTGGTCAGGGAGCAGCAAAGGGCTAATATGACTGCTGTTCGATTACAAAACTGAGGGTGATCGACATTCGCTGTGATTCCTCTCCAGTAAGTATCCCCAAGCCTGCGGGATAATGCGATCTTCGACGGATTCGTGCGGCGAGTTCCCCGGCTCGCTGGATGTCATCTATGATGGGTAAGGCGAATGGCCACTCCCGCAGCTCTCCTTTAGAGCCAGGTGAGGCGCTACTAATGGATTTCGCCTCACTCATAGATGACGATCAGAGGATACCGGTCGGTGAAAATCAGAAAGATCGTGATCAAGAACTTTCGAGGGGTGAAAGCGCTTGATTGGAACGTGCCAACAGCCGACATTTTTTGCCTTATAGGCAAGGGCGACTCCTCAAAGTCCACCATCCTAGAAGCCATCCGTTACACGTTCCATCCCCAGTGGAATCTTGCTCTCAGCGACTCAGATTTTTACCAATGCAAGATCGCTGATCCCATTGTAATTGAGATCACAATTGGGCATTTGGCAGATGACTTCTGTGCACTCAATAAGTACGGACTTCACCTGAGGGGCTGGGATGCTGCAGCTCAGAAGCTTCATGACGAGCCAGATGATCATTTTGAAAGCGTAGTGACCGCCCGGCTTACCGTCGAAAAGGACCTGGAGCCGAAGTGGACAGTCGTGTGTGATCGCAATCCTGACGGAGTGCAGTTCAAGCAGGCAGACAGAAACAAGGTCGGCGTGGGCCTCATCGGAGTATTTAGTGAACGAGAGCTTTCCTGGGCAAACGGAACTGCTCTTGCCAAGCTGACCGCGGCGCAGAGCTTGAGCGAGCTATTGGCCAATGCATCGAGGACCGCGAGAGGTTCACTCGACGTCGACCGCGCTGTCACCCTGACAAACTTCGACAATGCAGCAACCAAATCACAAGAGATTGCGAAGCTCTTGGGTATCCCTGTACTTGATGCCTATAAGGCCCATCTCGACTTGGCGTCCATCAACCTGAAAGTTGGCGGTCTTTCCCTGCATGACGGCGAAATCCCGTTACGCCAGTTAGGTCTGGGATCTCGCCGAATGCTTCAGTGTGGAATCCAGAAAGCAGGTCTGGAGGAAGGCCATATCACCTTGTTCGATGAGTTGGAGTTCGGCCTCGAGCCCCATCGCATTACGCGTCTCGTCAAGCACATTAGGGAGGACAAACGTGGGCAGTATTTCCTAACCACTCATTCGCCCATGGTGCTTCGCGAACTCACGGTGCAGGACCTTCATATCGTCCACAGCAAGGGCGGGGTCGTGACGATCGTCTCTGCTGCCGAGAAGGGCCTCGAAGAGCATGAGGTTCAGGGGAAGATTCGTTCTAGCGCTGAAGCATTCTTGGCCAAAAAGGTCGTCGTATGTGAAGGCGCTACCGAGGTAGGTTTCATAAGGGGCTTTGACGATCACCAACTCGAGAATGGGCAAGATCCATTGTCGTATCACGGTGTGGCGTTGCTGGACGCCAAGGGAGCCAGCAAAGTGAAGGGCATGGCCATTGCTTTCAAAAAACTTGGCTATGACGTGTCGGTGCTAGCTGATGGCGATGCCGAGAAGCAGTTCTCAGCCGCTGATGCTGCTGGGCTTGTGGCGTTAGGAATTCCCACCTACGTCTGGAGCGACAAACTTTCGCTTGAGGAACGGGCTTTTGCAGATCTACCCTGGGCTTCCGTACTTGCCAGTTTGACGCTTGCCGGAGTCGAACTTTTCTACTCGGTATACGATCAAGTGCGATCGCAGTATCAGGACGTGCTCGACCCTGACATCAGCGAGTGGCGGGATAGCCCCAAGCTGCGGACTGCAATTGGTGCTGCAGCAAAGAGTGCGGGGTGGTTCAAGGACACTACTAGAGGCGATCAGTGGTTCAAGTCGGTGAGTGCTGCTTTCAACGATCCCATGTTCGGCAAAACAAATCTCGCCGTAGAGTTGGGAAGGCTTTGGGAGTGGGCCAAGCGTGTCTGAAGACCTCGCAATCAAGCTCAACGACTGTACCTCCAAGGGCTATGTAATCGCGCCAGCGGGGTTTGGAAAGACTCATCTCATCGCAATGGCGGTGCGAGCGTCCAGCGGCCGGCAGCTTATCCTGACGCACACCTTTGCCGGCGTGAACTCGATAAAAATGAAGATGGCAAACTTGGGCGTTCGCGGTTCCCAGTACCAAGTCGATACGATCGCGAGTTGGGCACTTCGCCTCTGTTTGGCATATCCGAAGGCATCAGGGTGGAAAATTGAAAACCCGACCAGTAAACAGTGGTGTAAGTTGTACGAGTGCTGCACCCGTTTGCTGGGCAAAAGGTTCATCCGTGAGGCGGTGTCGTCAAGCTACATAGGTCTCTACGTCGACGAGTATCAAGACTGCTCAGACCTGCAACACGATCTGGTGTGTAGCCTGGCGGAGTTCCTCCCGAGCCGGATTTTGGGTGACCCCCTGCAAGCCATATTCGATTTTGACGACGGCAAGCCCGTTGATTGGGAAGCCAGCATCTATCCCGAATTTTATTGCTTGGGACAGTTGGAGGTCCCTTGGCGGTGGATCAACGCGAAGAGTCCAGCCCTTGGCGAGTGGCTAAAAGAGACAAGGCGAAAGATTGAGCTCGGCCAAAAGATTGACCTTCTTGCCAAACTGCCACCAAGCGTAATCAGTGCCCACACCCAGCCCGAGTATCTAGTCGCTGAACAGTACTCAGCGCTGTGTGGGCTGTTGAACCATAATGAGAGCGTCATCGCCCTGCACGGTGGCGATCAGCAGTCCAAGAACAAAACGCATCTCTTGGCAAAATCCATGGCCGGACGCTTTTCGTCAATCGAGGAAATCGAAGGGAAAGATCTGCACTTATTCTTTAAAAAGCTAGGGGCTGTAAAGAGCGCTCAGGATGGCTTTCTGCTCGCTGTGACGTTTGCGATGAAATGCTTTACAGGCGTACCTGGCACGTTAACGGCAGGCACTAGACGAGGCGAGGTGACCAAGCTTCGCCAAACTACCAAATATCCGCTGGTACTCCAGGCGGCAAATGACTATCTGACTGTTCCGTCCAGCAGCAATCTCAAGGCTTTTTTTCATGCATTAAAGAGTAACCCTGAAACTTCAGCCTATCGCCGTGATTTGCTCTATCGTTTCTTCAGCGTCATCAAGATCCATATTGATGGCCAAGTTGCGACGCTAGTGGAGGCTGGTGTCCTGTATCAGCGTGAAATGAGGCACTCCGGTCGGCCGATCAACCACCGCAAGTTGATTGGAACGACGTTGTTAGTCAAGGGACTTGAGTATGACCACGCCGTCATTCTCCATGCCGACTCGCTTGATGCGAAGGATTTATATGTAGCGATGACCCGTGGGGCGAAATCTCTGACGATCATTGGGACATGCAGACATCTACCAGTATTTTGAATACGCCTACGCCTACGCCTACGCCATTGCATGCGCAATCTAAGGTTTTAATAACTGCATAATTTATCTGAAAGGGACATCGATGAAAGGTATACCTGTAGGAAGTAACGAAATAGAAAAAGATTTCGCAGAGTTCACGAAAGCTAACTCAATTGAAGGGTTGCATGTTTTTTTTCGAAGGATATGTCTTTACTTAGGCCTTGATGAAAGGCACCCACTAGTTTCAGTTTTTGACACCGCTAACGGCGAAGCTATAAAAAAAATGGTAGCCTCTTGTTTGCTACGAGTTGTTAGTCAACATTCTAAGATTCTTTGGGAAGATACTGCATTACGGCTAAAAGTCTCGACCTTGTGGGATGATGTTTATTCTAAAGATATTTATAAGATATTGAAGCTTACAGGAAAAATCGCTAATCATGATCTTTTTCGGAAAATGGAAGAGGTTGAATCAACTCAATTAAGACAGTTCGAAGATTTAGCTGGATCAATGATTAGCGTGGAAACTGCTTCGGAGGTCCGTCGTAGATACCAAAAGCTTTTGAGTAGTCCTCTAACGAAAATATTTTCCGAGAGTCAAATTTACGATAGATCCTTAGTGTCGCCTGAGCGTGTGGCTGAAGTATTCAATGCTTTAGATGGTTACATTGAATCTGATAGGGTAAATTCATCAAAATCTTTCTCAAGGCTTGAGGACGTAATTACAAAATATGACGAGGATATTCGTAGGCACGGGGCGAATATATACGTTGAAACATTTGTTAGTAAAATAATACATGAAGTGCTTTCTGTGACTGCGCTGCACTTTGAGCTTAGTGGATCACAACAGTCTGCCGAATTGGTAATAGCCGGAACGGACAGGAAATATCCTCTTCACACGACAGGTGAGGTGTTTTCTTATAGAATGAATTTGGTCAATGTTGGGCCAGGCATTGCATACAACGTTCAAATAAATATTTTGGAGGTGGACAGCAGTATTGAAGTTGAATCTCAAGAGCTGTCTTTGGGGGCTTTGGATGTAGGGATACATGAGTTTATTGTAAACATGAGGTCGAATTGTGACGCCTATAGAACACCAAGCATTTTGGGTTTAATGTCTTGGACAGACTATTCTGGTGTAAGAACTGAGATCGATTTTGAACTCCTCATCATCCCTCAGAATGGAACTTTAGATTGGCAGAAAATAAAGTACCTACAGCCGTACAGTTTGGAATCTGTCGACAGCGAAGACGAGCTGATTGGCCGTAAAGATATGCTGGAGAATATCTACTCTAAACTTTCTTTGAGAAAGGGCGAGTCCTCAATAATTTACGGTCAGAAACGGGTAGGTAAGACTTCTTTGGCTAAGACGATACAGAATAGATTTAAGGCTAAAGCCAATCACATCGCGATCTTTATTGAAACTGGAAGTCTCGATAAGACTTCACCGGGTCGATTTATAAAATCATTAGGCGATAAGGTCATTCGCTCGTTAGCTCGGCATGTTTCAATTGATCCAGAAAGCTACAAAGTAGACTCATCTTTATCTCCACTAGTTTCTTGTATAGAAGATATTGTTCACGCACATCCTGATCTTAAAATCGTCTTAATAATAGACGAATTCGATGAAATTCCGTCTCAGCTTTATCCTTATACTATTGAGGGTGATTCTTTTTTTCATAATTTGAGAAGCTTCAGCGGTGAAAGTGGTGAAGGACGAGTCTCCCTAATACTAGTAGGTGGTGAGAATATGGGAGTTATCATGCAGAGTACGGATAAATTGAACAAGTTTGATGCGTCCAATGTCGGTTACTTTAATAAGTCAGAATACTGGGAAGACTTTAAAGAGCTTCTGGTAACGCCGGTGCGTGACGTTATGGAGTATAGCGATGAGGCAATTTTGAAACTTTATGAAGCAACCGAAGGTAACCCATTTTATACAAAGTTTGTCGCGAAAGTTCTATATAAGAAAATGTGTGATAGACGGTGTTCATTTATTTCTGCGGATGAGATTGAAGATGCCGTCAGGGATAGCGTACAAACAATGGAGGCGATTAATTTAAATCATTTTTGGAGTGATGGCATCAGAGTAGAGGATCCTGAGCGACGAGATCTTATAGAGACGGAACGTAGAAGATTTTTGATATCTTTTGCTGACAAACTCCGTGAGCATGGCACTGTAGATAAAAAAATGATGTTTGGGGGGGCAGACTTTGGCGTGCAAAAGGAAATACTTGATAGTTTCGTTAGCCGAAATATTCTCGTCGAAGAAGAAGGTAGTTTGAGAATTAAGCCAAAGCTATTTGAACGATGGTTAGTAGAGAAAGGCGTTCATACATTAAGGGCTGCATTTGCTGATGAAGAAGCGCTGAGTGCCTTTGAGGCGAGAGAGAGCGCTGCATATATACCAGACTCCAGCTTGATTTCATTAGCAGATAGTTGGGAACTCTATAGAGGGCGCAGAGTGGGCTCAAGCGAAATTAGAGCGTGGCTAGCTCAATTCGAGAGTAATGCAGAGCGTTGTCTAGCATTCAAGATTCTAGAAAATATAAATTTTTATGGAGAGGCTAGAGTCAGAGAGAAATTAAAAATAATACATGATGTGGTCAGGCGAGAAGTTGTTTACTCTGTTAAGAGCGGAGAGCGTTCCAGGCGCGATATTATTGTTAGTGCTTTCGGTCCACCTTCTAAAAGCGGTTCATCCTATCTGAGAATGTATGTTTCCGAAAATGGAATTATTTCAAATGGTGTAAAGAGCTCTGCTGATATACCGAAGGCTTTGAGCGGCGACGAGCAAACTAAAGCAGTCGTCTTTATCGATGATATAATTGGTTCTGGCACTACTATGATTGACTGCCTCCGGGAGTTTAGCGAGGCGGCGGGAGAGATGATTTCGCAAAGAGATATCCTAGTAGTGGTCGGGGTTATATGCGGACTTCGAAGTGGTGTAGAAAAAGTCTTACAAGTTATAGACTCTGGTGAGTTTCCATTTCGTGTAGAGCTCAAGGTTTGTGATGTCCTTGACGAAGGGGACAGAGCATTTTCACAGGTGTCACAGCTATTTGATGAGGGGGATAAGCATAAGGCACAAGTAATGGCACGCAAATATGGGTCAAAGCTCCAGTCCCGTCATCCATTGGGTTACGCCGACTCACAGTTACTAGTTGTATTTAAAGATAATTGCCCGAACAATACATTGCCTATTATCTGGTGTACCGGAGAAAATCCTAAATGGGTACCAATCTTTAAACGAATCTAGAAGCTGAGCTCGAGCGACCCCCTGAGATTACTGTTGTGTAATTGGGGCTTTAGTGCTTAGAGGTAGCATATAAAACTCTGTATGCGATACCGACGGTTTATGAGGGCTTGCCCCTGACCAGCCTCACCGCAAGGCTCAGTAGGTTGGCCGATTCCGTTGGCTGCGGTGACGGAGGAGATAAGTTGCATGGTGAGCCACTGAGTTCAGAAGGCTCGCAGTCTTCGAGCTTGATGTAAACTCAGTGTATTTGCGCTCGGCGCGCCTGCTGTTTTATGACCGAAAAAAGCATTTAAAATCAGTAAGTTGCGCGTTTTCGACAGACTTTATTTAGTAGGTTGAACAGCAGAACCTCTAAAACTAGGTGTCGCGACAGACTTTATTTCTGATTAGTACGCCGGCTGGCCCCTGAAATTGCTGGGCTCGATCCGACAGACTTTATTCCGTAGGATCAGTAGACCTGTGCGTCTTCGAAGCTGATGCCTGGATTCGGGATAAAAAAGGGATGAGGGAGGCAGGAATGCAGGTTTCAGACTTTGCTTAAATCCTGAAAACACCACACCCCCAATGTGGGAGCGAGCAAGCCCGCTCCCACATTTTGATCTTCGCTTGAGTTGGAGACGGCGAGGTCAGGTCCACCAGTACCGAACCAAATGAAAGAAAATCGGCGCGGCGAAGCACACCGAATCCAGCCGATCCAGCATCCCGCCGTGGCCTTCGATCATGTGCCCCCAATCCTTCACCCCGCGGTCGCGCTTGATCGCCGACATCACAATCCCGCCAGCGAAGCCCAGCAGGTTGATCAGCAGCGCAATCAGGAACGACTGCCACGGGTTGAACGGCGTGGTCCACCACAGTGCTGCGCCGATCAGCGAGGACAGCAGGATCCCGCCCACAAAGCCTTCCACGGTTTTCGAGGGTGAGAGGTTCGGCGCGATCTTGTGTTTGCCGAACAATTTCCCACAGACGTACTGGAGCACATCCGACAGTTGCACCACGATCACCAGGTAGGCGATCAACAGCAGGTTGCGGCCTTCGTAGCCGGGAATATCCAGCGTGAGCAGGGCGGGCACGAAGGATACGCAGAACACTGCGATCATCAGCCCCCATTGCACCTTGGATGCGCGTTCCAGGAAGTGGGTGCTGTCGCCGCCCAGAGAGGCGAGGATCGGCAGTAGCAGGAACACGTACACCGGGATGAAGATCGAGAACAGCCCGTACCAGTCGGCATAGATCAGTACGTATTGCAGCGGCAGTGCCAGGTAGAACGCGGCCACCAGTGCCGGGTAGTCGCTGCGCCGGGTTGGGGTGAGGGTGAGAAATTCGCGCAGGGCGTAGAACGACACCGCGTAGAACAGCAGGATCACGGCGGCGGTGCCGAGCCAGAACGCGATGCCGATCACCACCACCATCACCCACCAGGCGTTGATGCGCGCGTTGAGGTTTTCCACGACCGCATTCGGGGTGCCACGGGTGCGCAGCTTGAGGATCAGGCCGATCAGCGAGGCCAGCACGAGGATCGCGCCGATCCCGCCGAACAGCATCAGAGTTTGGCTATCCATGTCAGACATGCTCCGGGGCAAGGGCCAGCAGGGCGTCGCGGGTGCGCGCAAGAAACAGCGCCTTGTCTTCGCCGTCTTCCAGTTGCAGCGGGGCGCCGAAGCTGGTGGTGCACAGCAGGGGCAGCGGCAGGACGCGGCCCTTGGGCATGACCCGATTGAGGTTGGCGATCCACACCGGAATCAACTCGGCCTGTGGGTAACTTTTTGCCAAGTGATACAGGCCGCTCTTGAAGGGCAGCAGGCCGTCCTCAAGATTGCGCGTGCCTTCCGGGAAGATGATCAGCGAGTCGCCACCTTGCAACGCGGCGAGCATGGGTGCCAGAGGGTTATCCACAGGGCCCTTGCGCTCGCGGTCGATCAGCACACCGTTGAACACGCGGTTGATGATGTAGCGGCGCAGCGCACTTTTGTTCCAGTAGTCGCTGCCGGCCACCGGGCGCGTGAATTTGCGCAGGTTCTGTGGCAGCGAGGCCCACAGCAGCACGAAGTCGCCGTGGCTGCTGTGGTTGGCGAAGTAGATGCGCTGCACCGGCACGGGCGCGCAACCGAGCCACAGACTGCGGGCGCCGGTGACGGTGCGGGCCATCGACGTAATCAGCGTGGCGACCACGGGTTCGAACATGGGAATTCCTTATCCGGCGAAAGGCAGCCAAGGGCTGGCGAGAATGACGCCCAGGGTCAGCAGCGCTTGCGCGCCCAGCAGCCAGGCTTGTTTGCGCAGCAGTTTGAGCGCGCCTCGGCGGCGCTCGATCCAGGGCCGTCCGGCGCGCCGGGCCGATTGCAGGCCAAGGGCTTGCAGGGCCTGGTCGAGGTCGGCGGTGCGTCCGGTATCCCGCGCCAGCAGGGCAAACAGGTCGGCGTCGAAGGCCACGCGCAATGCCCAGTATTTTTGCAGCAGCCCAAGGATAACCATCCACAGGCTGAGCAGCAGGCAGATTGGCGAGATGCTCGCCATCAGCACTTGCGCCAGCCCGAACAGCACGCCGAGCAGCGTCAGGCCTGTGGATAACTGATCCAGTGAGCGACCACGACGCAGCAGGCTGGCGACGACCTGGAGTTCCATATCAGCGGGCATGGGGCAAACCCTCCAACGCTTCTCGGTGAGCGGGGTGCAGGACCACTTCGGCCCGTGCTGTACGAATGATAGCCAGCGCCTGATCCACCGTGGCGGCGCGCCCGCTGTGCAGCAGCCAGGCGGCGACGGCGGTGGCGCTGCGCGAATAGCCCAGCGCGCAACACACCAGCAAAGGTCCGCTGACGCGCAGGCGCTCGATGGCCTCGGCCGCGTGTCGGCATTCGGCAGGTGTGGGCGCGATCAGGTCCAGCGCGGGGATGCACTGGTAGGCTCGACCCTGTGGATTAATCGGCAACTCTGCACACAGATCGACCACTGCACTGAACGAGCCTTGCTCAGCGGCCGTGGGAATTCGCCCCAGCCAGACGTTATCCACAATCAGATCGGCCTGTGGATGCCTGCGCGTCCACAGCCGTGAATTGATCCAGGCACCGGCCAGATACGGCGCATACAGCCAGCGTGCGGCGGGTGTTAACCGGCCATCCGCGCGTTTCTGAAAACCCTCTGCGCCAAGCGCGCAGTAATTCAACGTGACCAGCGCCAGCGACACCGCGGGCCACGCCAGCCACAGCCACCAACCGCCCAACAGCAGCGCCAGGCTGAACAGCACGAGGGCCCCTACGGCATAACGCATACCCAACCACCAACGCTTGGGATCGCGCGCCAGTCGACTATGCAACAGGGGACTCGGATGCTCCACAGGCCAGAGCCACACACACAGCCATCCCGCGAGGGCGCCTGTGGGTAAGTCGATAAAGTGATGTTGATAAGTGGTCAGCACCGAAATACCGATCAAGGCGAACCAGCCATGCACCAGCCAACGCCACATGCCCTGGGTGTGCCGCTGGAACATTAGCCACAGAATCACCAGCAGCGCGATGTGCAGCGACGGCGCCTGGTTGAACGGTTTGTCGAACCCCGCCAGCACCGCGAACAGCCAGCCGAACACGCCATCCAGCGCGGGCCGTTCGAAGGTAAACCGCAGCGGCCAGATCAGAAAGCAGCTCACGGCGATCGCCTGCGCAGTCAGCAGGCGCAGCGCGTGCTGCTTGAGTTCATGGCGGGTGTTGGGCAGCAGCAGCGAGAACCCGTAAAGCAGGTCGATGGACCAGTAGGGCACGATGGTCCAGGCCCAGAACGGCATATGGATTTCCCAGCCGAACACCAGCGTGCCCACGTCGCTGCGCTGAGCCGTGACCCAGGTGGCGAAGCCGTAGGTGCTGAAGAACAGCGGCGCCAACAGCAGCAGCCACAACAGCGCGGGCTTGAATAAACCGGGTTCGCGCATGTTCAGAGCTTCTGCGCCAGGGACACGGTGAAAATGCCCCATTCATCCACACGTTGGGTGATTTTGCGAAAGCCTGCCGCTGCCACCAGTTGATCCATTTCCGCCTGACTGCGACGGCGCATCACCCAGGCCTGGCCCTGGCGATGGCTGGTGAGCGCGCGGGCGATCAGTTCCAACTGCGGGTGCCACGGCTGGCCGGTGTACACCAGGTAACCACCGGGCTCCACTGCCTCGGCCAGGCCGGCCAGCGAACCACCGACCCTGCCGTTATCGGCGAACAATTCATACAGCCCGGACACCACCGCCAGGGTCGGCCTGGGCGCAAGCGCTGCCAGGTCGGCCCGGTCAAACGCGTCGCCTTTGACGAACTGCGCGATATCCCCCAGGCCTTTCTCGCGAATCAGCGCGCCGCCGTCACGCACGTTGATGTCGCTGTAGTCACGCAGCAGGATCGATTCCGGCAACGGTGAGACGCCCTGCAAGGCTTCGAGAATGTAACGGCCATGGCCGGCGGCGATGTCGACGATGCGCACTTCGCGTTGCTCATCGCGCAATCTGGCCATGGCCAGGCGCAGTAACTCCTCGACGTTCACTTTGCGCTGGCGAATGCCGCGCCAGCCGATGGAGTTGAGGTAGTTGGTGTCGATCATCCGTCCCAAACCGCCCTTGCCGGTGGGCCTGTTGCGGTAGACGTAGTCCAGGGTGCTGCCGGAGTCGAAACCGGTATCGAAACCCAGCTTCACGCCGGCCGACAGGCGTTGGCCCAGGCCCATGCTGGCGCGGGTCATGCGCCAGTAGAGGTCGCGCAGGGAATTGCGCGGCAGCGGCGCGGCGAGGGCTTCGGATTCGGCGCAGGTGGCGCCCAGCCTGTCGGCGTTCAGCAGTGACGCGCGGTCCAGCGGTTGGCTGAAGTTCTGCAGGATAAAACGCCTGGCGCTGCCCAGCGCCACCGCGCGATCACGTTCGCCAAGGGTGTCGTGAAAGAAACCGGGGAGGATATGCAGCTCTTTTTTCAGGCTGCCCAAGCGGTCGAAGAACTGCTGCTGAGGCTTGCGGTGCACCACGAAGTCGGAACCGGACACCAGCAGTTGGGTCGGCACCTGGATCGCCTGGGCATCGGCGACAACGCGGTCGGCCGCTTCGTACAGGCCCAGCAGCACATTCACCGAAATGGCCTTGGTGATCAGCGGGTCGCTGTCGTAGGACGCCACCCGCTCGGGATCATGGCTGAGGAACCTGGCCTTGACGTAACTGTTGACGAAAAAGTTGCCGCGAAACCGGCGCATCAAGGCCAGGCCCGGGCGGGCGAAGGGCACGTACAGCTTGACCTTGAACGCCGGGGAGGCCAGCACCAGGGCGCGGATGTTGGGGGCATAGTCGTGCACCCAGGTGGCCGCAATCACCGCGCCGACGCTTTGGGCGATCACCGCAAGGTTGTGCGCCTCGATGCCAAACGTGGCGTCGATATGCTCGCAGAAGGTCTGCACGTCGCGGGCACTGGTGGCGAAGCTCGGGCTGTCACCGCGTGCGCCGGGCGATTGACCGTGGCCACGAGCGTCCCAGGCAAAGAAGTCGAAACCGGGCAGGTCCAGCTCATCCACCAGATGGGCGATACGCCCGGAATGCTCATGGCCGCGATGAAACAGCAGGATCGCCTTGCGCGGTTCGCCATCCGTCGCAGCGGTGGCCGGCCAGTGCCGATAGAAAAGCTCGACGCCATCATGGGTACTGAATGTCTGTGCCTGCTGTTCGCGCATCGCAAAAATCCTTATGCAATCGGTGAAGTGGTTTCTTTCAGGCCTTGGCGCACGCGGTTGACCAGGGTATAGGCGAGCAGGGCGGTGACCAGCCACATCACCGCGCTCACCCACGCAGCGCCCAGCCAGCCCAGCGCCACACCGGTGGCCAGCACACCGAGGACAAAGGCGCGGTCGCTCTTGCCCATTGGCCCGTCATAGCGCCGCGAAGCACCGACCATCGGCCCCAACACCCCCGCGTATTCGCTGAACACCGCGAGCAGCGTCACCAGCAGCACTGGCGCCAGACTCACCTCGGGAATCAGTGCAAACGGCAGGATCAGCGCGCTGTCGGCGATCACGTCGCACAGTTCATTGAGGTAGGCGCCCAGGCGCGATTGCTGGCCGAATTCGCGGGCGAGCATGCCGTCGATGGCATTGAGGGCCATGCGCACGATCATCCACAGCGGGATCAGCGCAAACAGCCACAGGTGCTGAGCGAACCCGCCAATCAGCAGGCCCACCAACAGGGAAATCACCCCGGCCAGCACGGTGATCTGGTTGGCGGTGGTGCCATTGTCGTAGAGGCGCTGCACCAGCGGGCGCAGCAGGTTCTGAAAGCGTGGCTTGAGCTGATAGATCGAAATCATGGGAGATGACGCTTCCTTGTCCGTGAGCCCGTGAAAAGCTGTGCTGGAGTGTGCCGATTATTTGTAGCTCCTACCAGTGATGTCTCCTGTTTATAGGGGGTTAGTGCAATCTTGAGTGCGATAACGCTCAACGGTGGGAGGGGGCTTGCTCCCGATAGCGGTGGGCCAGTCAGTCATGTGTTCACTGACCCACCGCTATCGGGAGCAAGCCCCCTCCCACATTGATTTTTCGGTGTTAAACAAACAAATATTTCACGCCCCGTGTTATATCGTAACGAACTGTGTGTTATCGGGCGTTGAGTGGATGCAAGTGGATCTGGAAGCTGACGGCGTGCGGGCTGAAAGCCTGCCGCGTTTTCAGCAAGGGCTGTTCCATGCCCGTCGATTGAGGCAAGCCGGTATCAGCCTCACCGCCCTGGGTGTCAGTGGTTGGGTGTTGGCGTTGTTTGTCGCGCTGTTTGCGCCACTGTCGATCTGGCCGGTGGTGTTGATCAATTGCGCCTCGGCCTTGCTGCTGCTGGTGGCCGGCTTGCAGTCGGCATGGTGGGTGGCCGACTGGCGCGCTCAGGCACTGGAAGCACCGCCGGTTGACGTGCCGGCTGAAGAAACGGGCCGCTACGCGCGCCTGATGGAGCGCTTTATCGCGCAGATCGGCACACCGGTCTTGTGGCTGTGCGGTTGGGCGTTGCTGGCGCTGATCAGCATCATCGAATTCTGGAACCTGGCCCTGCCTGCGGCCGCTATTGGCCAGTCCGCCAGCATCGGTGCTGCACTGGGGTTGGCCCTGGCGTTTGGCTTGCTGGTGTTCGAACGTCGTCTGGCCCAGGAAAGCGCCGCGCAATGGCCTGAAGCCTCATCCCTGGCCCAGTTGTGCCGCGTGGCCATCGGTTGTTTGCTGATTAGCTCGATCTGCCTGCTGTTTGCGAACGCCGAATCGGTGTGGCCGGTGCGCCTGGCCGTGCTGATGGGCGTGTTGCCCGCGCTGGTGGCACTGGAGTTTTTGATCAGGGCCGTGCTGTCACTGTTCAGCCCGCGCCAGCCGCGCCTCGAACCACGCCTGATGGCACAGAGTTTCATCGCCGGCCTGCTGCGCTGGCCGCCCCAGCCCTTGCTCGCCTTGCAGCACGAACTGCACAACCGCTACGGCATCGACCTGCGCCAGATCTGGGCGTTCACCTACATGCGCCGGGCATTTTTGCCGGTGCTGTTGGTGGTGTTGGCCGTAGGCTGGGCGCTGACCGGCGTGCATGAAGTGCCCCTGCAAGGTCGTGGGATTTACGAGCGCTTCGGCGAACCGGTGCAGGTGTTCGGGCCAGGTCTGCATACCGGGCTGCCATGGCCGTTGGGCCGTGTCATCAACGTGGAAAACGGCGTGGTGCATGAGCTGGCCACCAGTGTCAGCCAAGCTGCCCCATCCGAACCGGCGCCCGCTGAAGGCCCACCGCCAGCCATCGCCAACCGCCTGTGGGACGCCAGCCATGTGAATGACAAATCCCAGGTCATTGCCAGCAGCAGCGGCGACAAGCAAGGCTTCCAGATCGTCAATATGGATGTGCGTTTCGTCTACCGCATCGGCCTTGGGGATCAGGCCGCACTGGCCGCCACCTACAACAGCGCCGACGTGCCGACCCTGATCCGCAGCACCGCCAGCCGCATCCTGGTGCACGACTTCGCCTCGCGCACCCTCGACGAACTGCTCGGCGAACAGCGCACGCGGCTGGCCGACGAGATCGGCCGCAGCGTGCAGGCCGACCTGCACAAGCTCGACAGCGGCGTGGAGATTCTCGCCACAGTGGTGGAAGCCATCCACCCGCCGGCCGGTGCGGCCAACGCCTACCACGGCGTGCAGGCCGCGCAGATCGGCGCCCAGGCCCTGATCGCCCGCGAGCGCGGCGCCGCCAGCGAGCAAACCAACCAGGCCTTGTTGCAAGCCAGCACCGCCCATGACCAGGCCGTGGCCAGCGCCCGCGAAGTGCATGCCGGCGCCCAGGCCGCAAACCTGCGCTTTGACGCCGAACAAAAAGCCTACGCCAGCGCTGGCCGGGCGTTCGTGCTGGAACAGTACCTGGGCCAACTCAGCCAGGGCCTGGCCCACGCCAACCTGCTGATTCTGGATCACCGCCTGGGTGCCGACGGCGCTCCGACGATCGATCTGCGTTCTTTTACCTTGCCCGCCGATCCAGTGGCGCCGCGTAAAGCCGTTCAATAAGGAGTCTGTCTGTTGGGCGCTCATTCTCACGATCATCATCACGGCCACCACCACCATCATCACGGCGATGAGCAGGCGGCGGGCCCGTTTCCGTGGCGGCGCATGGCCTGGGCCGCGCTGCTGGTGCTGTTTGCCGTGGCGGCGGCGAGCCTGGTGCAGGTGCGCTCCGGCGAGGCCACGGTGATCACCCGCTTCGGCAATCCGTCGCGGGTGCTGCTCGAACCGGGCCTTGGCTGGCGCTGGCCGGCGCCGTTCGAGGCAGCGATTCCGGTGGACCTGCGCTTGCGCACTACCTCCAGCGGCCTGCAGGACGTGGGCACCCGCGATGGCCTGCGCATTATCGTGCAGGCCTACGTGGCCTGGCAGGTGCAGGGCGATGCCGACAACGTACAGCGCTTCATGCGCGCGGTGCAGAACCAGCCCGATGAAGCGGCGCGGCAGATTCGCACCTTTGTCGGCTCGGCGCTGGAAACCACGGCCGCCAGTTTTGACCTGTCCAGCCTGATCAACACTGACGCCGGTCAAGTGCGCATCGCCGAATTCGAGGCACAGTTGCGCCAGCAGATCGATCAACAATTGCTCACCACCTATGGCGTGCGCGTGGCGCAAGTCGGCATCGAGCGGCTGACCTTGCCCTCGGTGACCCTCACCGCCACCGTCGACCGCATGCGCGCCGAACGCGAAACCATCGCCACCGAGCGCACCGCCGTGGGCAAGCGCGAGGCCGCGCAGATTCGCTCGGCGGCCGAGCGCGACGCACGCATCATGCAGGCCGATGCCACGGTGAAAGCCGCTGACATTGAAGCGCAATCGCGGGTCGAAGCCGCGCAGATCTACGGTCGCGCTTACGCCGGCAACCCCCAGCTGTACAACCTGCTGCGCTCGCTGGACACCTTGGGCACGGTGGTGACGCCGGGCACCAAAATCATCCTGCGCACCGACGCGGCGCCCTTTCGCGCGCTGGTCGATGGGCCCAGGGACGTCCAGCCATGAGCGAGCGTGACGGCCCGGACGGCCCGGACGGCCCGTGGGTCCAGGCCGGGCGCCTGACCTTCCTTGCGCTCTACGCGGTGATGGTGTTGGCGGCACTGGCCTGGGCCTTTTCCAACGTGCGCCAGATCGACCCGCAGAACCGCGCCGTGGTGCTGCACTTCGGCGCTCTGGACCGCATTCAGAACGCCGGCCTGTTGTTGGCGTGGCCGCAACCCTTCGAGCAGGTGGTGCTGCTGCCGGCGGCCGACCGCGTGATCGAGCGCCGGGTGGACAACCTGCTGCGTTCGGAGGCGGCGCTGCAGGCCGACCGCGTGGCCAGTTTTGCCACGCCGTTGAGTGACGCCCTGGCCGGTTCCGGTTATCTGCTGACCGGCGATGCCGGCGTGGTGCAACTGGATGTGCGGGTGTTCTACAAGGTCAGCGAACCCTATGCGTTCGTGTTGCAGGGCGATCATGTGCTGCCCGCGCTGGATCGGCTGGTGACGCGCAGCGCCGTGGCCCTGACCGCCGCGCGCGACCTGGACACTATCCTGGTGGCGCGCCCGGAACTGATCGGCAGCGATAACGGCGCCGCCGAACGCCGCGAACGGCTGCGCGGCGACCTGGTGCAAGGCATCAACAAGCGCCTGGCCGAGTTGGCCGCCAGCGGCCTGGGCCTGGGCATCGAAGTGACCCGTGTCGACGTGCAGTCCAGCCTGCCGGGCCCGGCGGTAAACGCCTTCAACGCGGTACTCACGGCCAGTCAGCAAGCTGACAAGGCCGTGGCCAATGCTCGCACCGACGCGGAAAAACTGACCCAGGCCGCCAATCAGCAGGCCGACCGTGTGGTGCAGGTCGCCCACGCCCAAGCCAGCGAACGTCAGGCCAGCGCCCAGGCGCAAACCGCCACTGTCGCCAGCCTGGCCCAGGTCAAAGACCCAGGGCTGATGCTGCGCCTGTACCGCGAACGCTTGCCGAAGATCCTCGGCCAGGCCGGTTCCGTGACCACGGTCGATCCCAGGGACGACTCCCGCTTGATCATTCAGGGCGCCGACAAATGAGCGATTCCATGCTGACGTCCGCCGAGCAGCGCAGCGCCGCACGGCAATTGACTTTGGCGATGCTGGCTTTGGGCTTGCTGGTATTGGGTCTGGTCTGGCGCTGGCTGGCCCCCGACCAGAGCGGTGTCAGCCAATTGCTGCTGGGCGTGGCCTCGCTGCTGGTGGCTGTGCCGGTGATGCGTTCGGCCTGGTACAGCCTGCGCTTCCCCAGCCTGCACGGCATCACTGACCAATTGATCGCCCTGGCCATGCTCGGCGCCTGGGCCACGGGCGATCTGCTGACCGCCGCGCTGCTGCCGATCATCATGATTTTCGGGCATGTGCTGGAAGAGCGCAGCGTGATTGGCTCCCAGGAGGCGATTCATGCCCTGGGCAAGCTCACCCGCAGCCAGGCGCGCCGGGTGCAGCCCGATGGCAGCATCGTGGAAGTGGATAACGGCACGCTCAATACCGGCGATATCGTTGAAGTGCGCGCCGGCGACCGCGTGCCCGCCGATGGCGTGGTGCTGTCGGGCCAGGCGAGCCTCGACACGGCGCCGATCACCGGCGAGTCGGTGCCCCTGGAGGCTTCGGCCGGGGTGCAGGTGTTCGGCGGCGCGATCAACCTCGACGGCCTGCTGCGCCTGGAGGTTACGCGCACCGGCGATGAGTCGACCCTGGGCAAAGTCATCGCCCTGATGCAGAACGCCGAGCGCGCCAAGCCGCCGATCACGCGGTTGCTGGAGCGTTATGCCGGCAGCTATATGGTGCTGGTGCTGTTGCTGGCGGCCGTGACCTGGTTTGTGACCAACGACGCCCAGGCGATGCTCGCGGTGCTGGTGGCGGCGTGCCCCTGCGCCCTGGTGCTGTCGGCGCCGGCCACGGCGATTGCCGGCATTGCGGTGGCGGCGCGCCATGGCATTCTGATTCGCAGCTCGGCGTTTCTGGAGGAATTGGCCGATCTCACCTCATTGGTGGTCGACAAGACCGGCACGCTGACCTTCGGCACTTTGCGGTTGCAGTCTATCGAGGGCCCCTCCACGGACCGCGCGGCGGTGCTCAACCTGGCGGCCAGCCTCGGTTCGGCCAGCAGTCACCCGGTCAGCCGTGCGTTGGCGGGGTTGGGCACGCAGCTGCCGGTGCTGACCGATATTCGCGAGCGTCAGGGCCTCGGTGTGCTTGCACAGACCGGGGAGGGCGAAGCCGCGCTGGGGCGGCCGGAATTGTTCGAGCAGTTGGGCATCATGACCACGGCGGTTCCCCGTCACGACGGCCCGATTGCCGGGCTGGCGCTGAACGGGCGGTTCCTGGCCTGGCTGCTGCTGGCCGACAGCGTCAAGCCGGAAGCGCGCCAGGCCCTGCAGGAACTGCGCGAGCTGGGCCTGGGCCGGCAATTGCTGCTCACCGGCGACCGCCAGAGCGTGGCCGATAGCCTCGCGGCGCAGGTGGGCATCAGCGACGTGCAGGCCCAGGCTCTGCCGGAAGACAAGCTCAACCGTGTGCTGGGCGAAATCGGCAGCGGTTTCAGGCCGATGGTGGTGGGCGACGGCATCAACGACTCGCTGGCGCTCAAGGCCGGTGTGGTCGGCGTGGCGATGGGCGCGGGGGGCGCGGATATCGCCCTGGCCTCGGCGGATGTGGTGCTGATCGGCAGCGACCTGCGTCGCCTCGGCACCTGCGTGCGGCTGAGTCGCCAATGCCGGCGCACGTTGCAGGTCAACGTGATCATCGGTCTGGGTTGGACCCTCGCCATTGTGGTGTTCGCTGCGTTTGGCTGGCTGGGCGCGGCCGGAGCCATGATCGCGGCGCTGCTGCATAACCTCAGCACCTTGCTGGTGCTGGGCAACGCGGGGCGTTTGCTGCGTTTTCAGGAGCCACTGTTGAAGCTCGAAGAGGATGCCGGTAGTCCGCTGGCAGATAGATAGCCTCCTACTTTGTCTGCGGATGGTCTACCCTCAATTCGGACTTCTGAACAAGGGGGGATTACTCATGCTCGCGCAACTTCCACCGGCCTTACAGAATCTTCAGCTCCCGCTGCGTCTGCGACTCTGGGATGGCCATGAATTCAACCTGGGCCCCGAGCCCAGTGTGACCATCGTGGTGAAGGACCCCACCGTCGTCACACAGCTGACCCACCCCACCCTCGACTCGCTGGGCGAGGCGTTCGTCGAAGGCAAACTCGAGCTGGAAGGCTCCATTACCGACGTCATCCGGGTATGCGACGAGCTGAGTCACGCCCTGATCGACGATGACGAGGGCACGCGCCCGGTGCGCTCGATCCACGACAAGGCCACCGACGCGGCGGCCATTTCCTACCATTACGATCTCTCCAACGCGTTCTACCAGCTGTGGCTGGACCAGGACATGGCGTACTCCTGCGGCTATTTCGAAACCGGCAGCGAATCCATCGATCAGGCCCAGCAGGACAAATTTCGCCACCTGTGCCGCAAGTTGCGCTTGCAGCCCGGCGAATACCTGCTGGACGTAGGGTGCGGCTGGGGAGGACTGGCACGGTATGCGGCGCGTGAGTTCGGGGTGAACGTGTTGGGCATCACCTTGAGCAAGGCGCAATTGGCCCTGGCGCGTGAGCGAGTGAAAGCCGAGGGGCTGGAAGACCAGGTCGACCTGCAACTGCTCGATTACCGCGACCTGCCCCAGGACGGGCGTTTCGACAAGGTGGTGAGCGTGGGCATGTTCGAGCACGTCGGCCATGCCAACCTCACGCAATACTGCAAGACGCTGTTTGGCGCGGTGCGTGAAGGTGGCCTGGTGATGAACCATGGCATTACCGCCAAGCACACCGACGGTCGCCCGGTGGGGCGTGGCGCCGGTGAGTTTATCGGGCGTTATGTGTTCCCCAACGGCGAGCTACCGCATTTGGCGATGATGACCGCCGAGATCAGTGACGCGGGGCTGGAAGTGGTCGACGTCGAAAGCCTGCGCCTGCACTACGCGCGCACCCTGGACCACTGGAGCGAGCGCCTGGAAGACAACCTGGAGGCGGCGGCGCGGATGGTGCCGGAACAGGCGCTGCGCATCTGGCGCTTGTACCTGGCCGGATGCGCATATGCGTTTGCACGGGGCTGGATCAATCTGCATCAGATTCTTGCGCTCAAGCCCCATGCGGACGGCAGTCATGAACTGCCGTGGACGCGCGACGATATTTATCGAGGATGAGGCAGGTCGTCCCACGAGATGTCGCGTGGGTCGACGATGTCATGCGGGTGTATCTGGAAGGTGCCGTGCTGCTTGGGAATGTTCGGGTCTGAGGGCAGATAGGCTTGCTGCCCGAACGTCATCGCGGGTTGGTCGAAGGTAAGCGTGTGCAGCGCGACGTTGTCGTACCAGTCGGCATGGGGCAGCGAGATGAACGTCATCTCCCAAGTGTCGCCGTCTACCTGGCCTTTGGTGACATAGACACCGTAATGGTTCTCGCCAGGGGAGAGTATTTTGTACACGCCGTTATCGTAGAGAAGCAGCACTGCGTCCGTGAACGGTTTGGCCTCGTAGAGCACGGCGTAGAGCAAATCGATTTTGTACGTGGGCGCACCCAGTTCCACAGGGATCGTGACAGCGTTTTCTTGCATGGTCTGCGTTCCTTATCGAGGGAGACGACCTGATTCTAAACCGCCTCTGTGGCGAGCGTGCTTATCGTGGCGAGCGGACTTGCCCCTAATTGAATAAAACGCGGTGTACCTGACACTACGCAGCGCGTGGTTTTGGGGCTGCTGCGCAGCCCAGCGCGGCGGCCCACGCTCCAAAGCCTGCGTTCGGCCAGTGTGTTTGACGGGGCGCTTCCAGATCAAGATCAAAAGCGCGGCGGCCTGAGAGCCGGCCGAAATGGTCTGCCGAACGCTGTAAAAAATGTGGGAGGGGGCTTGCTCCCGATGGCGTCGGCCCAGCAAACATTGACGTGGACTGACCCACCGCTTTCGCGGGCAAGTCGAATCGTCGCACCGCAGCTCTTATCAAACAAAAAATAACTTATTGATTTTAAACCTGAAGTTTCAAGCAGCCACATTCCTGTGGCGAGCGGGCTTGCCCCGCGCTGGGCTGCGCAGCAGCCCCAAAACCCTGTTCTGCGTAGTGTCAGGTACACCGCGTTTCTTTGATTGGGGGCGCTTCGCGCCCCAACGCGGGGCAAGCCCGCTCGCCACAGAAGCCCCAGTTTGCTGCGCGACAGCGCTAAGTCGAAGACTTGGCAGCCCCCACATTTGATCTCGTCGCTTTGAGCATTGCGTTCTCTTAACTGAACGGCATTGGGGCAAGCCCACTCGCCACAGGGCGTGGCCCCTCCCACAGGACGTTGTGTTGGCGGTTAGAGAATCGGTGAAATAAGCCGCGCGATTCGCATGCCCAGTTGCTGCAGGCGCCGGGTCTCGCGGCTTTCCGCCAGGCTCATCTCATGGGCCAGGGCGAAATCTTCCAGCAGCATCTGCTCCACCTGTTTGGCGAAGGCCTCGTCAACCGTGAGCAACATCACCTCGAAATTCAACCGGAAAGAACGGTTGTCCATATTCGCGCTGCCGATGGCGCTGATTTCGCCGTCCACCAGCACCACTTTCTGGTGCAGAAAGCCGGGCGTGTAGCGAAACACCCGCACGCCGGCGCGCACCGCTTCGATGGCGTACAGGCTGGACGCGGCATACACGATGCGATGGTCCGGGCGCGACGGCAGCAGGATGCGCACGTCCACGCCGCGCAGCACCGCCAGGCGCAGCGCGGCGAACACAGCTTCGTCGGGGATGAAATACGGGGTGGTGATCCAGACCCGTTCGGTGGCGGCATGGATGGCTTCGACGAAGAACAGCGAGCAGGTTTCATACGGATCGGCCGGGCCACTGGCGAGCAGTTGGCAGAGCACACCGTCTTCGGGATAGGTATCCGGCAGGATCAGCGGCGGCAGCTCCCGCGCGGCCCAGAACCAGTCTTCGGCGAATGACTCCTGCAGGCACGCCACCACCGGGCCGGTGACCTGCACGTGGGTATCGCGCCAGGGCGCCAGTGGCGGCTTTTTGCCGAGGTATTCATCGCCGACGTTGTGGCCGCCGACAAACCCGGTAACACCGTCCACCACCACGATTTTGCGATGGTTGCGGAAGTTGACCTGGAAGCGATTGAGCCAGCCGCTGCGAGTGGCGAACGCCTTGACCTTGACCCCGGCGTCACGCAGCGACTGCACATAGCGATGGGGCAGGGCGTGGCTGCCGATGCGGTCGTAGAGCACGTGGATGTCGACCCCTTCGGCAGCCTTCGCCTTGAGCAGGGCGTGCAACTGGCGGCCCAGCGCGTCGTCGTGAATGATGAAGAACTGGAACAATACGGCGGATTTTGCGCCGCGAATGGCGTCGAAAATCGCGCTGAAGGTAGCTTCACCGTTGATCAGCAGGCGCACTTGGTTATTGGCCAGGCACGGCATGCGTCCCAGTTTGGGCATGGCACGCAGGGAGGTGTAGGCGGTGGAATTGCGTGCGGCGAGGGCTTCCTCGACCCACGGGCGCCAGTTCAGCTCATTGATGGCGGCGTGCATTTCCTGATTGGCTTGGCGACGCGCCTGGATATACGCATCGAACGTGCTGCGGCCGAAGATCAGGTAGGGGATCAGCGTGAGGTACGGCATGAACATCAGCGACAATGCCCAGGCGATTGAGCCTTGGGCGGTGCGCACCGTCAGCACCGCATGGATCGCGGCGAGTGTTCCGAAAAAATGCAGCGTGGCGATGAAGTAGGCGAGCAGGTGCGGGCCAAAAAAATCCATGAACGGCGATACTCCAGACAATCCAGTGCAGTGCGTAACAGACCATGTTCGGCCACGAATGTCGCTATTTTATTTGCCGTGCAACACTGGCACGTCCGCGGCGTCTAACGCCCACAATTACCCAGGAGTTACCCGATGAAGGCTCGTCTGCTGTGTTTGTCCATGGTTGTTGGTTTGGCGCTGCCGGTGGCGGCGCAGGCGCAGATGCTGGCGCCGGGCTTGTGGGAATTGACCACCAGCAATATGAAGGTCGATAACCAGGACCTGCCGGACCTGTCGCTGATCCTCGGCCAGCTCAAGCAACAGATGACCCCCGAACAACGCGCCATGCTCGAAAAGCAGGGCATCAACATGGCCGGTAAAGGCGTACAGGTATGCCTCACGCCCGCCCAGGTGGCGACCGATTCCATCCCGCTGACCGACCCGCAATCGGGCTGCAAGCAGGAAATCACCGAGAAGACCGGCAACCAGTGGAAATTCCGCTTCAGTTGCCCGAAAGCCCAAGGCACTGGCGTGGCGACCTTCCAGAGCCAGAAGGCCTTCACCACCACGGTCAACGGCACCTTCAATGCCACTGGCATTCAGCAAAAAGGCAGCCTGGACAGCCACGCTCAATGGCTGGGCAATGACTGCGGCACCGTCAAGCCTCGCGCATGACCGGCTGCGCCTACCTCAGCCTACCTCAGGAAGTGCAGCGGTAAACCCTGGCAGCTCTCGACCACCTGGCCGTTGTGCCACGCCAGGTGACCGGAGACCAGGGTGGTGGTGACGCTGTGGCGAAAGCGGCGCTCGGCGAACGGCGTCCAGCCGCAGCGTGCCAGGATCGGCTCGTCACTCACCGGCTTGCCCTCTGGCTCGGCTTTGATCAGCACCAGGTCGGCCCAGTAGCCCTCGCGCACGTAGCCGCGATCCGGGATAGCGAACAGGTCGGCCACCCGGTGGCTGGTCTTGGCCACCAGCGTGGCAATGGGCAGCAGGCCGTCGGCCACCAACTCCATCAACGCCGGCAGCGCATGCTGCACCAGCGGCAAGCCCGACGGCGCTTCGCGGTAGGCCAACTGTTTTTGTGCCCAGGTATGGGGCGCGTGGTCGGTGCCGATCACATCCAGCCGATCACTCAGCAGGGCCTGGCGCAACGCGTCGCGGTCGGCCTGGGTCTTGATCGCCGGGTTACATTTGATCTGATGGCCCAGCCGCGCGTAGTCGCGATCATCGAACAGCAGATGATGCACGCACACTTCAGCGCTAATGCGTTTATCGGCCAGGGGTTTGTCTTCAAACAGCGCCAGTTCGCGGGCGCTGGTGAGGTGCAATACGTGCAGGCGCGTGCCATGGCGCCGGGCCAGCTCCACCGCCAGGGAGGATGAGCGATAACAGGCCTCGGCGTCGCGAATCAGCGGGTGGGCGACGGCGGGGATGTGGTCACCGAAGCGCTCGCGCAGGCGCTGCTCGTTGATCAGGATGCTGGGGGTGTGTTCGCAGTGGGCCAGCAGAATGGTCGGCACTTCGGCGAACAGGCGCTCCAGTATCCGTGGGTCGTCCACCAGCATATTGCCGGTGGACGCGCCCATGAACACCTTGACCCCGGCCACTTCGCGCGGGTCCAGAGCCGCCACGGTGTCGAGGTTGTCGTTGCTGACGCCAAAGTGAAAACCATAGTTGGCCACCGAATGCAGGCCGGCGCGGCGTTTCTTGTCGGCCAGCGCTTCGAGGGTCAGCGTGGCCGGACGGGTATTGGGCATGTCCATGAAGCTGGTGATGCCACCGGCCACTGCCGCCCGTGATTCACTGTAGAAGCTGCCTTTTTCCGGCGCGCCAGGTTCACGAAAGTGCACCTGATCGTCAATCATGCCCGGCAGCAGCCATTGACCCTGGGCGTCAATCGCCAGCGGCGCGTTACTGTTCGTGATGCTGCCGGCGATTTTTTCGATGCGGCCATTGGCGACCAACACATCGGCGTCGAATGCCTGGCCTTCGTTCACCAGGCGGGCGTTGCGGATCAACAGGCGGGTCATGGTTCAGAACTCGTTTTGCAGGGCTTTATAACCTCGCACCAGGTCGACATTGGTGCGGGCCACGTCTTCGGAAAACTCCGAGGCGCTGACGCTCACCGGCGGGAATTGCGACAGGTCGGTATTCGGCCCAATGCGGGTGGTGGACGGCACGTAGAACGCGTCGGGCAAATCGCGACCGTCGACCACCGAGTTGTGGCGCACCACGCAGCCGTCGCCGACGACGCAATTGAACAGCACGCTGTTGAAGCCGATAAACACGCGGTCACCCACCGTGCAGGGGCCGTGGACGATGGAGCGGTGCGCGATGGACGTGAACTCGCCGATGGTCACCGCCGCACCGGATTTGGAGTGGATGACCACGCCGTCCTGAATGTTGGAGTTGGCGCCAATGGTGATCGGGTCCATGGCGCCGCTGGCGTCGACTTCGTCGGCGCGGATCACGGCGTAGGGGCCGACGAACACGTTCTCGCCGATGATGACTTTGCCGCAGATGATGGCGGTCTTGTCGACGTAGGCCGATTCGGCAATGACCGGCAGGTCGCCCGAGGGATTTTTACGGATCATGGTTTGCTCAACGCTGCGCAAAGGGTGTTGAGGTTGTATTCGAACAACCCGGTAAAGGTGCTGGCCGGGCCTTCGGCGGCGAGGGCGTCTGAGTACAACGTGCCGCCGATCTGCGCACCGCTTTCGTCGGCGATCTGCTTGAGCAGGCGCGAATCCTTGATGTTTTCCATGAACACGGCCTTGACCTTGTCTTTGCGGATCTGCGTGATCAGCGCAGCCACTTCGGCGGCGGACGGCTCACGCTCGGTGGACAAGCCCTGGGGCGCGAGAAACTGAATACCGTAGGCCTGGCCCAGGTAACCAAAGGCGTCATGGGAGGTGACGATGCGGCGGTTACCCGCTGGCAGTGCGCCGAACTTGGCCTTGGCTTCAGCCAGCAGGCGGTAGATTTCCTTCAGGTAGGCCTGGCTGTTGCGCTGGTAGTCGGCCTGGTTGGCCGGGTCGGCGGCGATCAGGGCTTTGGTGATGTTGTTCACGTAGATTTCGGCATTGGCCAGGTTGTGCCAGGCGTGCGGGTCTGGAATGGTTTCGCCGTCTTCGTCCATGGTGTGGGAAATCACGCCTTTGCTGGCGGTGACCACCGTGGCCTTGGTTTCGGTGCTGGTGATCAGACGGTCCAGCCACGGCTCGAAGCCCAGGCCGTTCTTGATGATCAGTTTGGCCTTGAGCAGCGCCTTGGCGTCATCCGGCGTGGGTTCATAGGTGTGGGCATCCGCGTCGGGGCCGACCATGTTGCTGATCTGGATGTGATCACCGCCGATCTGGTGGGTGATGTCATCGAGAATACTGAAGCTGGTGACCACCTGGAGTTTGTCGGCGGCATAGGCCATCGACAGCGGCAGCAGCAGGCTGAACAGCACGAGTAGAGCGCGCATCGGGAAACACCTCATTGGGATGTAAGCAAGGGCGGGCGGCGCAGCAGGCCGTGCACCGGACCAAAGACCACGGACAGCAGGTACCCGCCGCCAGCCACCAGCACGATGGCCGGGCCGCTGGGCAGCGAGTAGTAGAACGACAGCAACAAGCCAAGCCATACCGACAGGCATCCCAGCACCGCCGATATTGCGATCAACACCGGCAGGCGCCGGCTCCAGAAGCGTGAGGCGATGGCCGGCAGCATCATCAGGCCCACCACCATCAATGCGCCGATGGCCTGGAAGCCGATCACCAGGTTCAGCACCACCAGGGTCAGGAACAGGCCGTGGGCCAGTGGCCCCAGGCGGCTGACGGTTTGCAGAAACAGCGGATCCAACGTGTCCAGCAGCAGCGGTTTGTAGATCAGTGTCATGGCGAGCAGGCTGAAGCTGGAGACCCAGAGCATGCCGGTGAGGGTGGTTTCATCCACCGCCAGGGCGGAGCCGAACAGCAGGTGCAGCAGGTCCAGGCGTTTGCCGGCGATGCCGAGGATCAGCACGCCGGCGGCGAGGGAAATGGGGTAGATAGCGGCCAGGCTGGCGTCTTCGCGCAGGCCGGTGCGGCGGGTGATCCACGCCGACAGCCCGGCCATGCTCAAGCCGGCGCCGAGGCCGCCGATGGTCAGCGCCGGCAGGCTCAGACCGGCAAACCAGAAGCCCAGCGCCGCGCCGGGCAGGATGCCGTGGGCAACGGCATCACCGATCAGGCTCATGCGCCGCAGAATCAGAAACACCCCCAGCGGCGCAGTGCTGCACGCCAGTACCAGCCCGCCGATGAGTGCGCGACGCATGAACACAAAATCGAGAAACGGCATCCACAGATGGGCGGCAAAATGCATCAGGCCACCTGCATCTGAGGTTGTGGGCGGATCAGCTCTTTGCTCGAGCCGAACACGCAGCCGTTGCTTTTGATCTGCAGCACTTGCTGGGTGTGATGACGCACCGAGGCCAGGTCATGGCAGACGACCACTACCGTGCGACCTTCGGCATGCCAGGCGTGAATATGGTTCCAGCACAGCGCCTGACCTTCTTCGTCGAGGGCGGCGTGGGGCTCGTCAAGCAGCAGCACGGGCGAGTCGGCCAGGCTCATTCGGGCAAGCAGGGCACGTTGCAATTGGCCGCCGGACAACGCCATCAACGGGCGCAGCTCCAGGCCGCTGAGGCACCAGTCTTCGAGCACCGCTTGCAGGCGTTCGCTGCGCTGCGCAGCAGAAAGCCGCGCGCCCCAGAAACCGGCGGCGACCAGTTCCTGCAGGTTGATCGGGAACTGGCGGTCGAGCTGTTGCTGCTGGGGCAGGAACGTCAGGCCGCCACGACGAGCCACTTCCACGACGACTTTCCCGGCCAGCGGTTTCTGCAAGCCGGCGATGACTTTGAGCAGGCTGCTCTTGCCGCAGCCATTGGGGCCTATGACGCCGGTGAGGCTGCCTTTTTCCAGGGTGAAATCGATGGCGGGTGTGAGCGGTTGGCCGGGGGCGCCCCAGCGCAGGGCAGTGCAGGTGATCATGCAGGGTTTCTCGTCCAGCGGCTTTCGGCCACGGCATCGTGCGCGTGCAGGCTTTCGGCGTGGATCACTTTGAGGTGGAAGGCTTTGACGGCGTCCGAGCGTTTCAAGGCGAGGTTCAGGCGGCGGGCGGCGTCTTCGCAGAACATCAGGTTCTGCCCGTTGGCCAGGGCGAAGGCTTGTTCATCTGCACGCTTTACGGCGGTTTGTACGGCGGTGCCAAGGGCGGCTTCGGCGCCGTAGATCAGGTCGACCAATGGCAGGTGCTCGCCTTGCAGTTCGACATGCAGTTGCGCACTGCTGCGTTGGCTGTGGGGCGTGGCCACGATGCCATTGGCGCTGCCGAGCCAGGTCATTACGGCTTCGTGCTGCAGCGGCTTGTCACCGAAGTCATCGAGAAACTGCCGTTGAATCAACTGCCTGGCGAGGGCCGCGGAGCAAGGGCAGGTTGAGGAGTAACTCACGTCAATTTTTAGTTCCACGTGGAACATCTGATTTTCCAGACGCGCTTCGATGCTCACCGGATAGCTTTTCCAGCCTGCCAGAGGGCTGACCAGGGCCGGGCGTTTGAGCAGCAAATCGGTGTGGATGCGCAGGTAGGCGTTCTTAGATAAATCTTCATGACTGTCGAGAAAGCGCTGCAGTACATTGCGCAGAAGTGCAGGCGTGAGGGTTTGCTGGTCAAGCAGCTCCAGCGCCAGGTACAGGCGTGACATGTGAATGCCACGGGCGGCGCCGTCGTCCAGGCTTACGCCAGCGTCGGCGGTGGCAGGCAGACGTTGGCCGTCGAGCAGGATGGGCAGGGCAATGCCGCACATGCCCACCCAGTCCAGTGGCATGGCCTGGCGTGAAGCCTGCGCGGCGATATCCGGCAGAGTCAGCGCATTCATGAGCAGGTCCGTCGTTGGAAATATTTAGACATGTTATAGTATAACGACAAAGTCGACGATTAATTTTCTGCTCCAGGTTTTGCTCAGTCATGTCGAGCAGGGACGCTCCTTTATTTGCGGTATAGGTCATGCACAGACGTCAGCTCCTCAACCTGCTCCTGGTCAGCCCGTTATTTACCTTGCCGTTCGCGGCCCACGCTACGCAGATTCGCAATGCCCGCTTGTGGCGCTCGGAAGACAAACTGCGGCTGGTGTTCGACCTCAGCGGGCCGGTGCAATACAAGACCTTTTCCCTGACCGCCCCGGAGCGCGTGATCATCGACTTGAGCGGTGCCGGCCTGACGGGTGATTTTTCTCAGCTGATGCTCAAGAACAGCGGGATTACCTCGATTCGCTCGGGGCACTTTGGCACCAACGACACGCGGATCGTGTTGGACCTGGCTTCACCGATGCAGCTCAACAGCTTTCTATTGCCGCCTCAGGACGGCCAGGGCCATCGCCTGGTGCTGGACCTCAGCAGCATCACCCATGCACCGCGGCAGATCGCCGCCGAACCCGCGCCCTTGGTCGCGCCGGTGGATAAAGCCCATCCCCGACGCGACATCATTGTGGTGGTCGACCCCGGCCATGGCGGCAAGGACCCGGGCGCCGTGGGCTCCAAGGGCCAGCGCGAAAAAGACGTGGTGTTGTCGATTGCCCAGCTGCTGGCCAAACGCTTGAAGCGCGAGAAGGGCTTTGATGTGAAGCTGGTGCGCAACGACGACTTCTTCGTGCCCCTGCGCAAGCGCGTGGAGATTGCGCACAAGCACAATGCCGACATGTTTATCTCGGTGCATGCGGATGCGGCGCCGCGTATCACTGCGTCAGGCGCCTCGGTGTATGCCTTGTCCGAAGGCGGCGCCACGTCCGCCACCGCGCGGTTCATGGCGCAGCGGGAAAACGGTGCCGACCTGCTGGGCGCCACCAGCCTGTTGAACCTCAAGGACAAGGACCCGATGCTGGCCGGGGTGATTCTCGACATGTCGATGAACGCCACCATCGCCTCCAGCCTGCAACTGGGTCACTCGATCCTGGGCAGCCTGGAGGGTATTACCAGCCTGCATCAGAAACGCGTGGAACAGGCCGGATTTGCGGTACTCAAGTCACCGGACGTGCCGTCGATCCTGGTGGAAACCGGGTTCATCTCCAATGCACGGGACAGCGCGCGGCTGGTCACGGCGCGTCATCAACAGGCGGTAGCGGATGGGTTGTTCGAGGGCCTGAAAAAATATTTCCAGAAGAACCCGCCCATGAACAGCTACATGGCGTGGGCCCAGGAACAGAAGAACGGCCAGGTCTAGCAGCCGGTTATGCGGCTGCAGGTGAATTTGGCGCTGGCCCCACCTGAACTGGAAAACCGGTTGATCGTCGTCCAGCCCACGCGCCGCGTGTAGCCCACCCACGCCTCGCCATCGGAGGCCAGCCCGGTAAAGAACGTCAGTTGCCCGTAACGGCTGTTGGTCTGTGCCCAGTAACGTTTGCCGATCACCTCGAACCCGCGCAGATACGTGGTACTGCCCACCGTGGCCACGCTGTAGGCATTGCCCTGCGGATCGACGCAGGCCAGCAGGGTGGCGCTGCGCGTGCAGTTGGCCAGCAGGTTCGGAACCTCGGCATAGGCCGGTCCTGCCGTTGCCAATAACAGGGCGCACACCAGGTATTTCATAAGGTTTCTCGGGAGTGAACAGTGGGCAAGCATTGCGCCCTTCGTCGCCGCAGACAAGGGGATTGGCTTATTTGTGTTGTTATACTATAACATTAAAAACCAGCCCCACCCGTGAACCGCTGCCCATGACTGAACAAGAACTCCTGGCCCAATCGCCTGACGATTACATGAATGAAGCCCAGCAAAGCTTCTTCCGTGCGTTGTTGATGGCCCAACGCAAGGCGTTGCAAGTGCGCATCGAAGCCGAATTTTTGGTGCTGCGCGAGCAGGAAACCAACAGCGACCCCGCCGATGTGGGCAGTGCCGAAGAACAGCGCCAATGGCAACTGCGCCTGCTGGAGCGGGAAAAGAAGCTGCTGGACAAGATCGACGACGCCCTCGAGTTGCTGGCGCGCGGCGAATACGGCTGGTGCCGGGAAACCGGTGAACCGATCGGCCTGCAACGCTTGCTGCTGCGCCCCACCGCCACCCTGTGTATCGAAGCCAAAGAACGTGAAGAGCTGCGCGAACGCCATAAACGGGCTGTTTGACCGGCCAACCCTGATGAGGAAAACCTGATGCCCAATCGTCTCCCCGTGACCGTGTTGTCCGGCTTTCTCGGCGCCGGTAAAAGCACGCTGCTCAACCATGTCCTGCGCAACCGCGAAAATCTGCGGGTGGCAGTGATCGTTAACGACATGAGCGAAATCAACATCGACGGCAGCGAGGTGCAGCGCGACGTCACCCTTAACCGTTCCGAAGAAAAGCTGGTGGAGATGAGCAACGGCTGCATCTGCTGCACCTTGCGTGAGGACCTGCTCGAAGAAGTCACCAAGCTCGCCAAAGAGGGCCGATTCGATTACCTGCTGATCGAGTCCACCGGCATTTCCGAACCACTGCCGGTGGCTGAAACCTTCACCTTTCGCGATGAAAACGACCAAAGCCTGGCGGATATCGCGCGGCTCGACACCATGGTCACGGTGGTCGACGGCATGAACTTCCTGCTTGATTACCAGGCGGCTGAAAGCCTGGCCTCACGCGGCGAAACCCTGGGCGAAGACGACGAGCGCTCCATCACCGACCTGTTGATCGAACAGATCGAATTCGCCGACGTCATCCTGATCAGCAAGATCGACCTGATCAGCAGCCACGAACGCGAAGAGCTGATGGCCATCCTCGAACGCCTGAACGCCCAGGCCGAAATCATCCCGATGGTCATGGGCGACGTGCCGCTGAACAAGATCCTCAACACCGGCCGCTTTGACTTCGAACGCGCCGCCCAGGCCCCAGGCTGGCTGCAGGAGATGCGTGGCGAGCATGTGCCGGAAACCGAAGAGTACGGCATCGCGTCCACCGCCTACCGCGCGCGTCGCCCGTTTCACCCGCAGCGCTTTTTCGACTTTATCGACCGTCCCTGGGTCAACGGCAAGCTGCTGCGCTCCAAAGGCTTTTTCTGGTTGGCCAGCAAGCATCAGGATGCGGGCAGCTGGTCCCAAGCCGGTGGCTTGATGCGTCACGGTTTTGCCGGACGCTGGTGGCGCTTCGTGCCGAAAAGCCAGTGGCCCGAGGACGAGGAAAGCGTCGCAGCGATCATGGGCAACTGGCAACTGAGCACCGGCGACTGCCGTCAGGAACTGGTGTTTATCGGGCAGAACATCGATTTCGCACAGATGCGTGCCGAGCTGGATGCCTGTTTGCTCACCGATGAAGAAATGGCTCTGGGCGTCGAAGGATGGCGCTTGTTGGCCGATCCGTTTGGCCCCTGGTATGAAGAGGCCGCCTGATGCTTGCGCCGATCATCCCACTGCGTCCCGTGGTGCGCCAGACACGCGGAGAAACCCCGCTGGCGCTGTCCGACATCCTCGAAGACGGCGTCAACCTGGCGCTGTGGCAGCGCCAACTGCCGCTGCATATTGCCGAGTTCGGCGCATTGCTGGTGGCACTCAATGAGCCGCTGGCCGATGCCATGGTCATCGAACTCAACGATGAAGACACGGTGCCGAACCTGCAGGGCCTGGCGTCCAGTTGCAGCGATCTTGAAGGCTATGAGGGCTTCATCGCCGATGTGTCATGGCTGGTCAGCGCGTTTGCCTGCCTGCTCGGGGCCAAACGTATCGGCGTGCGCCTGCGGCTGCTCGACAAAGCCATGTGCCCGCGTTTTCACGTGGACCATGTGCCGGTGCGGCTGATCACCACCTACGCCGGTGTCGGCAGTCAATGGTTGCGCGAGGGTGTGATGGACCGGCGCACGCTCGGCCAGGCGGAGGCCGAACCCAGTGAACGCATCGAACAGGTCCAGTGCGGCGACGTCGCCCTGCTCAAAGGCACCCGATGGCATGGCAACGAAGAGCACGGTCTGATTCATCGCTCGCCCGCCCTCAAAGCCGGCGAGCGCCGATTGATCCTGACACTGGATTGGCTGGCATAACCGCGTAGGATCAAGCGCTCTACACGGCCTGAACGATGCCCACGATGCTGCAGAACATTCCCACCCACGTGATCGCCGGGCCCCTGGGCGCCGGCAAGACCAGCCTGATCAAGCACCTGCTTGCCCAGCGCCCGGCCAATGAGCGCTGGGCGGTGCTGATCAATGAGTTCGGGCAGATCGGCCTGGACGCCGCCTTGCTCACCCAGGACGACGACGGTATTGCCTTGGGCGAAGTGGCGGGTGGCTGTCTGTGTTGCGTCAATGGTGCGCCGTTTCAGGTAGGCCTTGGCCGCCTGTTGCGCAAGGCCAGGCCGGACCGGTTGTTTATCGAGCCCTCGGGCCTTGGCCACCCGGCGCAGCTGCTCAAACAGCTGCGCGAGACGCCGTGGCAGAACGTGCTGGCGGTTCAGCCCTGTGTGCTGGTGCTGGACGCCCAGACGCTGGCGGCGGGCAAACCCCTGCCGCCCGCACAGCGGGAGGCGTTGGCCAGCGCGGGTCTGTTGGTGTTGAACAAGGATGAGGGGCTGGAAACCGAACAGCGCCAGGCCATCGGACGGCAATTACCCGATTGTGAAGTGTATTGGACGCGCCAGGCGCAGGTGCCGATTGAGTATCTGCCCGGTTTGAACACCCAGGCCGAAGCGGCTGTGGATAACGTCGAATTGCCCAAGGGGTTGGCGCAACTGCCGGCGATCTGCAGCGATCCCACGCTGCCGATCTGCTTGAGCCAGGGCCAGGAGGGCGGCTGGAGTATCGGTTGGCGCTGGCATCCGAGCCAGTGCTTTCACGTTGAGCGCCTGCAGCGCTGGCTATCAGATTTGGAATGGCGCCGCGCCAAGCTGGTTATCCACAGCTCCCAAGGCTGGCTCTCGGCCAACGCTGTGGATAACAGCATGCTCGCCTGGCAGCCCAGCGAATGGCGGCGGGACTCGCGTATCGAATTGATCTTCAGCGAATCCCAGGATATCGCCGCACTTAAGGTTGCACTCGCCGCCTGCCGTCACTGACGGTTCTTGGCCGGGTGATCCTGGCGCCATTGGCTCAGCTCGATCACCTCGGCACTGGGCATTGGCTCTTTGGCCTCGAACGGGTAGGGCGCCAGCTCGATCTGCGCGCTGTGAGCGCCGAACTGCGTGATGACACCGGCGTGGCGGGTTTCGCCGGTCACGGTAAATTCAAAATTGTAGACCCGCGCCAGGCGCCGTCGACCATTGGCGTCCTTCACAAAACCGATGCGCTTGAGCGCCACCGCACCATCGAGCAGTTCGATGTCGAGCCGGGCACAATGCTGCTTGACCCGCGCCAGCGCACGCTCGCGCAAGCCGTGGTTGTGCCAGACCCAGGCGGCGCCGGTCGCCAGCAGCATCAACACGAAGATGTTTCCCAGGGTCAGCATGCGATGAACTCCAACAAAGTGAGAGCAGCTTAACTGTGTCGCCGGTCTGTCGTACAGGCTGCGTTTAGTCGCATACTGCGCGGCCGGAATTTCAACGGCTTTATGGACATTTCCTGCATGAAACGTACACCCCATCTGCTTGCGATCCAGTCTCACGTGGTCTTTGGCCACGCCGGAAACAGCGCCGCCGTATTCCCCATGCAGCGGGTCGGGGTGAATGTCTGGCCACTCAACACGGTGCAGTTCTCCAACCACACCCAGTATGGTCAGTGGGCCGGCGAGGTGCTGGCGCCGCAGCAGATTCCGGCGCTGGTGGAAGGCATTGCGGCGATTGGCGAACTGGGCAACTGCGACGCCATTCTCTCTGGCTACCTGGGCAGCGCCGCTCAGGGCCGAGCGATCCTCACCGGCGTGGCGCGCATCAAGGCGATCAACCCCAACGCCCTGTACCTGTGCGACCCGGTGATGGGCCACGCGGAGAAAGGCTGCGTCGTGCCTCAGGAGGTCAGTGATTTCTTGCTGGATGAAGCCGCCGCCATGGCCGATTTCCTCTGCCCCAACCAGCTCGAGCTGGACAGCTTTGCCGGGCGCAAGCCGCAGTCATTGTTCGATTGCCTGGCGATGGCCAAGGCCTTGCTGGCGCGCGGGCCAAAGGCGGTGCTGGTCAAGCACCTCGATTACCCGGGCAAGCTGCCAGACGGCTTCGAGATGCTGCTGGTGACCGCCGACGGCAGCTGGCACTTGCGTCGGCCGCTGCTGGCATTCCCGCGCCAACCGGTGGGCGTGGGCGACCTGACCTCGGGGCTGTTCCTGGCGCGGGTGCTGCTGGGCGACAGCTTGCTGGCGGCGTTCGAATTCACCGCTGCGGCGGTGCATGAAGTGCTGCTGGAAACCCAGGCCTGCGCCAGTTACGAGTTGGAGCTGGTGCGGGCCCAGGATCGAATCGCCCACCCGCGCGTGCGGTTTGAGGCCACGCCGATCAGCCTGTAAGCACACAACACCAATGTGGGAGGGGGCTTGCTCCCGATAGTGGTATATCAGCCACCTCTGTATGGGCTGAACCACCGCCATCGGGAGCAAGCCCCCTCCCACATTTGGTTAGGTTTACAGCATGGGATCAGGGCGCGTCGGCCTTGATCTCCTGATAACGCTTTTCCAGCTCCTGGCGAATTTGCCGGCGCTGCTGGGCCTGCACGAAGCGGCGCTTGTCTTCGCTGTTCTGCGGTTGCAGCGGCGGCACGGCGGCGGGCTTGCGCTGGTCGTCCACCGCCACCATGGTGAAGAAGCAACTGTTGGTGTGGCGCACCGAGCGTTCGCGGATGTTCTCGGTCACCACCTTGATGCCCACTTCCATCGAGGTATTGCCGGTGTAGTTGACCGACGCGAGGAAGGTCACCAGTTCGCCGACATGAATCGGTTCGCGAAAAATCACCTGGTCGACCGACAAGGTGACTACATAACGGCCGGCATAACGGCTGGCACAAGCGTAGGCCACTTCGTCGAGGTACTTGAGCAATGTGCCGCCGTGGACATTGCCTGAGAAGTTGGCCATGTCAGGGGTCATCAATACCGTCATCGACAGCTGGGCGTTTCCGGGTTCCATAGCACACTCACGGTTGTAGGCATTGGTTGGGGAGGCACCTCTGCGGGTGCTGGAATCATTTGCAGCGCTATTGGTAACGGGACGCCGACGGGAGGCTTGCCGTCACGCCCCGCAGCGATTGTTTCCATATATTGCACCGGCTTTTCACTGGAAGTCGCGGTGTTAACCTTCAAACGCCCATCTCAGGGCATTTCTTACGATCAAGGTAGACTTTTCCTTCCGCTCTTGGCGACTGCTCAGCGGCGCGAGCGGAAGTGGGAAAAGCGCCAGTACCCTCAAGGAGCCCCTCGCCATGCACGCCATCAGTTTTATTCAGGACCTGGCCGTGATCATGCTGGTGGCTGGGGTGGTCACCATCCTGTTTCACCGATTCAAGCAGCCGGTGGTGCTGGGCTACATCGTCGCCGGCTTCATCATCGGTCCCCACACCCCGCCGTTCGGTCTGATCCATGACGAAGACACGATCAAGACCCTTGCCGAGCTGGGGGTGATCTTCCTGATGTTCTGCCTGGGCCTGGAGTTCAGCCTGCGCAAGTTGTTCAAGGTGGGCGCCACGGCGTTTATCGCGGCGTTCCTCGAAATCATCCTGATGATCTGGATCGGCTACGAGATCGGCCAGTGGTTCGACTGGAACACCATGGACTCGCTGTTCCTCGGGGCAATCCTGGCCATTTCCTCGACCACCATCATCGTCAAGGCGCTCAATGACCTGAAGATGAAAAACCAGCGCTT
This sequence comes from Pseudomonas trivialis, assembly GCF_001439805.1. Taxonomy (GTDB): domain Bacteria; phylum Pseudomonadota; class Gammaproteobacteria; order Pseudomonadales; family Pseudomonadaceae; genus Aquipseudomonas; species Aquipseudomonas trivialis. Next base: position 193,417 of record NZ_JYLK01000001.1, read on the forward strand.
TGCCCAGCTGATTTTCGGCGTGCTGATCGTCGAGGACATCCTGGGTATCGGCATCATCGCCTTGCTGTCGAGCATCGCCGTCAGTGGCACGGTCAGCTCCGGCGAGGTGTTTTCCACGGTCGGCAAACTCTCGCTGTTCATGATTGTGGCGTTGGTGATCGGCATTCTGCTGGTGCCGCGCCTGCTGGCCTATGTGGCCAGGTTCGAAAGTAACGAAATGCTGTTGATCACCGTGTTGGGACTGTGTTTCGGCTTCTGCCTGCTGGTGGTCAAACTGGAATACAGCATGGTGCTGGGGGCGTTCCTAATTGGCGCGATCATGGCCGAGTCTCGCCAGTTGATTAAGATCGAGCGCCTGATCGAGCCGGTTCGCGACCTGTTCAGCGCCATCTTCTTCGTGGCGATCGGCTTGATGATCGACCCGCAGATCCTGCTGCAATACGCCTGGCCAATCGCGGTGATCACCGTGGCGGTGGTGCTGGGCAAGATGCTGTCCTGCGGCCTCGGGGCATTTATCGCCGGCAATGACGGCCGCACCTCACTGCGCGTGGGCATGGGGCTGTCACAGATTGGCGAGTTTTCCTTCATCATCGCCGCGCTGGGGATGACGTTGCAGGTCACCAGCGACTTTCTTTACCCGGTGGCGGTGGCCGTCTCGGTGATCACCACCTTGCTCACGCCTTACCTGATTCGCAGTGCCGACCCGCTGTCACTGAAGATTGCCGCCGTCATGCCCAAGCGCTTGAGCCGTGTATTTGGCCTGTACGGCGAGTGGTTGCGCAGCATCCAGCCGCAAGGCGAGGGCGCGATGCTCGCGTCGATGATCCGCAAGATCATCCTGCAGGTGGGGGTGAACCTGGCGCTGGTGATCGCGATCTTCTTCACCGGCAGTTTTTTTGCGGCGCGCATCGGGGGGTATCTGGAAGGCTGGATCAGCGATCCAAGCTGGCAGAAGGCATTGATCTGGGGTGGGGCGCTGCTGTTGTCGCTGCCGTTTCTGATCGCGGCGTATCGCAAGCTCAAGGCGCTGTCGATGCTGTTGGCGGAGATGAGCGTCAAGCCGGAGATGGCCGGGCGGCATACCCAGCGTGTGCGTCGGGTGATCGCGGAGCTGATTCCGATTCTGTCGCTGCTGGTGATTTTCGTGCTGCTGGCAGCCTTGTCAGCCAGTATTTTGCCGACCAACAAGTTGCTGGTGTTGATCGCCGTGGTCACGGCGGCGGTGGCAGCGGTGCTCTGGCGCTGGTTCATCCGCGTGCATACGCGGATGCAGGTGGCGTTGTTGGAGACGCTGGATAACCACAAGGATACGTCGGAGCACTGAGGATGCGCTGAGTATCCAATGTGGGAGGGGGCTTGCTCCCGATGTCAGTGTGTCAGTCACGAGGGTTTTGACTGATCCACCGCTATCGGGAGCAAGCCCCCTCTCACATTTGAATCGGCTTGGCTGCGCCCAAGCAGTTGCAATCAGCTTTCCAGCCAGACGTCCCGCGCCCAGTGCCACACCGATTCCCAGGTTTCTTCCTGGACCAGTTCTTCTTCAGCCGACCACAGCACCACGGTGCCGTCTTCCTCGACGCAGTAGTAGTCGTCGCCGTCCTGGCAGATCGGGATCAGGCTGCGGTCCACGCCGGCATCCCAGGCGTTGGCCGCCACGTCCGGCAGGTAGGTGTGCGATTGGGGGTCGGTGACGGTCACCGGCTCCAGGCTGCCGTACACCACGTCGCTGACGGTGAGCAGGAATTCGCGGAAGACGAACGGGATGTCGATGAACAGTTGTTCCTCGATTTCCACCAGTTGATCTTCGTCAGGCAGTTCCAGAGGAACCGGTACGGGCTCGTTGGCTTCACGCAATTGTTCGATGATTTCTTCCACGGCCGGGATCCTCTTGCTAGATGGCGCGGTTAATAGGGGCGTTTTATACAGTAGCTCGCTATAAGTGCAACCGTGAAATAGAAAACCCCGGACAAGTCCGGGGTTTTTATTACCACATGCTCAAGCGTGCGGGTATCAGCTGTTCTGACGGATACCGGCGACCAGCCATGGCTGGTTCTCGCCCTGCGGACGTTCCATGTTCCAGCTTTCGCTGAACGCCTCGCCCTGGTCGAAGCGCGAGGTCTTCGACACACCGCTGAAGGTCAGGGTGGCAATGGTCTTGTCGGCGCGATCATCCACACCGTCCAGCTGGACGCGCAGGTCGTCGATGTAGGTCGACTGGAACGCATCGCCAATCTCGGCACGTTCGCGCTTGAGGAACTCCAGCAGTTGCGGGGTCACGAACTCGGCGATCTTGTCCATTTCGTTGGCGTCCCAGTGCTGCTGCAGGGACTGGAAATGGCTGCGGGCCGCTTCGACGAAGCGCTCCTCGTTGAACCAGGCCGGTGCATTGATCACCGGACGGGCGGGAGCCTGGGCTGCCGAACCACCGAAGATCGAACCCATTGCCGCAGGCTTCTGCTCGAAGACTTCACGCTGCATCGGCGCGCCGGCCGGGGCGAGGTGCTCCTGCTGCTTGCGACGACGGGCGGCGATGAAGCGGAAGATTACAAAGGCGATGACCGCCAGGATCAGGATGTCGAAGATCTGCATGCCCTGGAAGCCGCCGCCCATGAACATGGAGGCCAGCAGGCCACCGGCTGCGATGCCGGCCAGAGGGCCGAGCCAGCGCGAAGCACCGCCGGCCTTGGCCGCCGCGCCTGCGGCACCTGCTGCGCCAGCAGTGGCTGCAGCGCCGCCGGCACCGGCGGATGGCGCCATTTGGCTGGTCTGGTGGGTCGGTGCCGCGCCCGAACTTTTGCCGCCACCGAAGCGTTTGGCGTTGGCGTCGATGCTCATCGTCAAACCGATGCACAACGCCATGGCGATGCTAAGAAAACGTTTCATAAAGGGAATTCCCATTTGTGGATTGCACGCGCGCCATGTTGCACAGGTGTTGTGGCAGTGGCTAGCGGCAGAGTGTTTCGGGCTTTTGCGTAGGACCTATTCCGAAGGGTCTGTAGGACTAATTACAGATATTGGCCCGCGCTCGTTAAAAACAAGGGCGGGCCAATAACCTTCATGCAGGCAAATGTGTCAGACAGCCTCGAGCTTGGCGTAACCCATCATCAGCCACTTGCTGCCTTCGGCGAAGTTCACCTGTACCCGTGCCTGGGCGCCGGCACCCTCGAAGTTGAGGATCACCCCTTCGCCGAAAATCGAATGCCGCACCTGCTGGCCCAGACTGAACTGGGTTTCGGGGATCTCCGAGCCTGCAAACAGGGTGCTGCTGTTCTGCTGCTGGCCACCGCCGAACGGGCGGCTGACGCTGTTGGACAGGCGCACTTCCTGGATCAGTCCCTTCGGCACTTCACGTACGAAGCGCGACACCTTGTTGTAGGTCTCGCTGCCGTACAGGCGTCGGGTCTCGGCGTAGGTCATCACCAGGTTCTGCATCGCCCGGGTGATGCCCACATAGGCCAGGCGGCGTTCTTCCTCAAGGCGACCCGGCTCTTCCAGGCTCATCTTGTGCGGGAACAGGCCTTCTTCCATGCCCACCAGGAACACATACGGAAACTCCAGGCCCTTGGCGCTGTGCAAGGTCATCAGTTGGACGCTGTCTTCATGCTCGTCGGCCTGGGTATCACCGGCCTCCAATGAGGCATGGCCGAGGAACGCGGCGAGCGGTGTAAGGTCTTCTTCGGTCTCGGCGTTTTCGAACGCCCTGGCGGCGCTGACCAGTTCCTCAAGGTTTTCTACCCGGGCCTGGCCTTTCTCGCCTTTTTCCGCTTCGTGATAGGCGATCAGCCCGGACTGTTCGATCACGGTCTGGGTCATCAGGTGCAGGGGCATTTCCATGCACTTGGCGGCGAGGTTGTCGATCAACTCGACAAACCCGCCCAACGCCCCGGCAGCGCGGCCGGTCAGGCCTTTGTTGGCGATGAGCAGGCGCATGGCTTCCCACATCGACACATCCGCATGGCGGGCGTGTTCGCGGATCGCCTCGACGGTCTTCTCGCCGATGCCACGCGCTGGCACGTTGATCACCCGTTCCAGCGCGGCATCGTTGCCACGGCCCTCCAGCAGACGCAGGTAGGCCATGGCGTTCTTGATTTCCGCGCGCTCGAAGAAGCGCTGACCGCCATAGATGCGATAGGGGATGCGCTCGCGCAGCAACGCTTCTTCCAGCACCCGCGATTGGGCGTTGGAGCGGTACAGAATGGCGATGTCGCTGCGCGCCAGGCCGGTTTTCAATGCGCTTTCAATGGTTTCCACCACATAGCGCGCTTCATCGTGCTCGTTGAACGCGGCGTACAGGTTGATCGCTTCACCTTCGCCGCCGTCGGTCCACAGCTCCTTGCCCATGCGCCCGGTGTTGTTGGCGATCAAGGCGTTGGCGGCCTTGAGGATGCCGGCGGTGGAGCGGTAGTTCTGCTCCAGGCGGATGGTGATCGCGTCCGGGAAGTCATCGGAGTACTGGTAGATGTTCTCGATTTTCGCGCCGCGCCAGCCATAGATCGACTGGTCGTCGTCGCCCACTACCATCAGGCTGTCGCCGCCCTTGGCCAGCAGGCGCAACCAGGCGTACTGCACGGCGTTGGTGTCCTGGAACTCGTCCACCAGAATGTGGCGAAAGCGTTTCTGGTAATGCGCCAGCAGGCCCGGGTTGTCGCGCCACAGGTCAAGGGCGCGCAACAGCAATTCGGAGAAGTCGATCACCCCGGCACGCAGGCAGGCGGCCTCGTAGGCTTCATAAACGCTGCGCATGGTGGCCAGGAACAGATCGCCGCTGGCCTGAATATGCTGCGGGCGCAGGCCTTCGTCCTTCTGGCCGTTGATAAACCACTGCGCCTGGCGTGCGGGCCAGCGCTGTTCGTCAAGGCCCAGCTCGCGCATCACCCGCTTGACCAGGCGTTGCTGGTCGTCGCTGTCGAGGATCTGGAAGGACTGGCTCAGGCCCGCTTCCTGCCAGTGCGCGCGCAACAGGCGGTGCGCCAGGCCGTGGAAGGTGCCCACCCACATGCCAGCCGGGCTGATGCCCATCAACTGCTCGATGCGGTGGCGCATCTCGGCAGCCGCCTTGTTGGTGAAGGTCACCGAGAGGATGGAGTGCGGCGACGCGTTCTCGACCTGGATCAACCAGGCGATACGGTGCACCAGCACTCGGGTTTTACCGGAGCCAGCACCGGCCAGGACCAACTGACGGCCAACGGGGGCGGCTACGGCCTGGCGTTGGGCGTCGTTGAGGGAGTTCAGCAGAAGGGAGAGATCATCGCGCATCGACGCATTCTAGGGTGCCGGGGGGAGTCGGGCAAATCCCAATGCCGCCCGGTCGACGGAAAACCCGCGTCGCGCTGCTGCCCGGTAAATATTCTTTCGCTCGGGATGACCGGTAAGTCATGGCCACAGCCCGCGCGGCGTCTCGCTGAAGGCCGCAGGGCCCCAGCTATGCGCGCCAATGGCCGGTGATTTTAATCACACTGGGCGGTTTGGCCTGGGCACTTGCTTGTGTATGCTCCGCGAACGTTCGGGCTCACCATTCTAAGAACATCGCCTATGACCCTCAGCACTGACCTGTCTGGCCTCACGGCCGCGCCCGCGCAGGTTATCCGCAAGCACTACGCCACCGAGATGGCGGTCGAGCGCACACGCCTGCTTTATCAGGGCTCGCTGCTGCCGACCTTATTGATGTTGGTGAATGGTCTGGTCTGTGCCTGGCTGCTGTGGAACCCCCGGCAATACCTGCTCGACAGCCTCTGGATGGTCTGGTTGCTCGCCCTGGTGGCGATGCGCGTGATCCAGGTGGCGGCATTTGATTCGGCGATGCCCAGTCGGCAGGCGCAACCCGTGTGGCGGCGCATGTTCATGCTCGGCTCGGCGGTCAGCGGCCTGACCCTGGCCATCGCCGCCATCGCTTTGGTGCCCAAGGACAGCTTCATGCAGCAGGCCTGGGTGTTCGGTCTGCTCGGGGCGGCCACCTTGTCGGCCAGCGTGGCCTATGCCGTGAGTCTGTCGGCATTCCTGTCGTTTGCCTTGCCGTGCCTGGTGCCGGCCATCGCCTATCTGTTCTGGGACGGCGCGGCGCAGCAGCGTGGCTGGGCCGTGCTCGGGCTGATTCTGCTGGCATCGCTCAGCCTGGTCGCCTGGCAGGTCAACCGCCTGATCCAGCGCGGGCTGGTGCGGCGCTTCCAGAACCAGGCCTTGATCGAACACCTGCAACAGGCCCGGCAGCGCAGCGAGCAGCTCAATCAGGACCTGGTGCGCGAAGTCGAGCAGCGGCGCAAGGTCGAACAGGACCTGCGCGAGGCACAAATCGGCTTGCAGGACCGCGTGGCGCAGCGCAGCCAGGAACTCGATGCCGCCAGCCTTGCCCTGAATAAAAGCGAAGAGCGCCTGGCCATGGCCCTGCAAGCCAGCGAATTGGGCCTGTGGGACTGGAACCTGCAGACCGACGAAGTCCACCACTCTCAGCTCAAGGAGTTGTTCGGCCTGGAGCCTGAGTACATGACGGCCATGCTCAGTCATCTCAGGCCGCGCCTGCACCCCGAGGATCTGCCGTTGCTCAAGCGCGCGCTGGTGGATCACCTCAAGGGCCGCAGCGAGGACTATCAGGTGCAATACCGCGTGCGCCACGGCGATGGCCACTGGGTGTGGATCGAAGACCGTGGCCGCGCGGTGGAGCATTCAGCCAGCGGGCGCGTGACGCGCATGCTCGGCACGCGCCGTGACATCAGTGCCGAAAAGGTCCTTGAAGAGCAGCAGCGGCTGGCCTCGACGGTGTTTGAGGCCGCCAGCGAAGGCATCGTGATCCTTGACCCGAATTACGCGCTGATCGCCGTCAACCAGGCCTTCAGCCGGGTCACCGGCTTTGATATTGATGACATGCTCGGCCGCAACGTCGTGGAGCTGCCCTGCAGCCGCGACGCTCGACGTCACTTCCCGCTGATCCATCAGGCGCTGCTCAGCCATGGCACCTGGCAAGGTGAGCTGGTGGAAACGCGCAAGAACGGCGAGTTGTACCCGCAATGGCTGCAACTGAACGTGGTGCGCGATGTTCGTGGCAACGTCAGCCATATTGTGGGCTTCTTCGCCGATCTGTCCGCCAGACGTGAGTCGGAGGAGCGCATGCGCTATCTCACTCACTACGACGAATTGACCGGGTTGGCCAACCGCTCGCTGTTTCGCGAGCGGCTGCGCGAGGCGCACCAGCGGGTGCGTCAGGGCGGCCGCAGCCTGGCGCTGCTGCATATCAACCTGGACCGTTTCAAGTTGCTCAACGATAGCCTGGGCCATGAAGTGGCCGACCAGTTGTTGCAGAAGATGGCGCGGCGCTTGATCAATGCCTTGCCCGAGGCCGACACCATCGCGCGCCTGTCCGGTGACGAATTCGCCGTGCTGTTTGATGCCTACGGCAACCTCTCCAGCCTGGCGCGGGTGGCCACGCGATTATTGGCCAAGCTGCGCGTGCCGGTCACGGTGGAGGGGCATGAATTGGTGGTCAGCGCCTCAATGGGGGTCAGCCTGTTGCCGGATAACGCGCGGGAAATTTCCGCTCTGGTCAGCCAATCGAATATGGCCATGCAACACGCCAAGCACCTGGGCGGCAATAACTTCCAGTTCTATACCGACAGTCTGCAAGCCAGCACCCTGGAGCGTCTGCAACTGGAAAATCACCTGCGCAAGGCTATCGACGAGCGCCAGCTCACGGTGTTTTACCAGCCCAAGCTGTGCCTGGTCAGCGGCACGCTCAATGCAGCCGAAGCCCTGGTGCGTTGGGAACATCCGCAGTGGGGCATGGTGCCGCCGGGGGATTTTATCGGTCTGGCCGAAGAGACCGGCCTGATTGTGCCGCTGGGCGAGTTCGTGCTGCGCCAGGCCTGCTGGCAGGCCTGTGAGTGGCAGCGCCAGGGGCTGGCGCCGATCCGGGTGTCGGTGAACCTGTCGGTGCATCAGTTGCGCCAGGGCAAGCTGGTCAGCCTGGTGCGCCAGGTGCTTGAAGAAACCGGCCTGGACCCGCAGTACCTGGAGCTGGAGCTGACGGAAAGCCAGTTGCTCGACAGCGTCGAGCACATCATCGCCACCTTCCAGCAACTGCGCGACCTGGGGGTAAAGCTGGCCATCGACGATTTTGGTACCGGCTATTCGTCCCTGAGCTACCTCAAGCGCATCCCCGTGGACTACGTGAAGATCGACCAGACCTTTATTCGGGGGCTGGGACAGGGGCGCGAAGACGCGGCCATCACCCGCGCAATCATCGCCATGGCCCACGGCCTGGCGCTCAAGGTGGTGGCCGAAGGCGTGGAAGATCAGCAGCAGCTGGATTTCCTGCGCGCGCAACAGTGCGACGAGGTGCAGGGCTACCTGATCAGCCGGCCGATCCCGGCCGCACAGTTCGCGCAATTGTTACGCGAGAATGCGGATTTTCCTTAACGACGCTGGGGCCGCCGTTGTTGCTACATGGTGTCTGGCCTTGAATTCAAGGGGGAAGAAGGCGATTTAGTAAAGGATCACGCGGGCAAAACGGCAATTCTTGTAGTATAACTACAAGCTTGCTACATCCCTGGCATCTGCCAATAACAAGAGTCCTGCCCTGTGAACCTGTTGCAACATATCGCCCAGTCGCGCCACCTGTTACGCAAATCGGAACTCAAGGTTGCCGATCACGTGCTGCTTGACCCTGCGGCCGTGATGCACAGTTCCATGGCCGACCTGGCCCACAGCGTGGGCATCAGCGAGCCGACCATCGTGCGCTTCTGCCGCGCCATCGGTTGCTCGGGGTTCCAGGACCTGAAACTCAAGCTGGCCCAGAGCCTGGCTGCCGGTGCGAGTTTTGGCCAGTTTGCGATCCACGAAGACGATTCGGTCGCCGACTACAGCCTCAAGATTTTTGACACCACTCTGCATACCCTGATGGAAGTGCGCGAGAAGCTCGACCCGGTGGAGCTGCAAAAGGCCGTGACCGCCATGTCCCAGGCCCAGCGCGTGGAGTTCTATGGTTTTGGCGCCTCGGGTGCCGTGGCGGCCGACGCCCAGCACAAATTCTTCCGCTTGCTGCTCACCGCAGCCGCCTACAGCGACCCGCACATGCAGGCGATGTCGGCGGTGACCTTGAAGCCTACCGACGTGGCCATCTGCATTTCCCAGTCCGGCCGCTCCAAAGACCTGCTGATCACCGCCAACCTGGTGCGCGAAAGCGGCGCCTCACTGATCACCCTGTGCCCGAGTCAGACGCCATTGGCGGAACTGTCCACGGTCAATCTGGCGATCGATGTGCACGAAGACACCGAAATCTATACGCCGCTGACCTCGCGCATCGCCCACCTGGTGGTAATCGACGTACTCGCCATGGGCGTTGCCATGGCGCGCGGACCGAGCCTGGTCAACCACCTCAAGAGCGTGAAGCGCAGCTTGCGCAGCCTGCGGTTGTCGCCCAAGTCGGTCAAAGCTCTCGACGACTGATTCAAGGTCGCACGCGATCAACATGTGGGAGGGGGCTTGCATCTGCTGCGTGCCCAAAATCTTCATCAGGCTGTCATCGCCGCGTCATCCCCCAGGACCATCCTGAGCTCCCGTACTCGCATTGGGAGACTCGAAATGGCCCGGCACTACGAAGAAAGCAGCAGCTCCGTCAAAACCCGTCGTCAGCAGGAAGACCAGCGTCGCATGGCGTTCCGTCGCGCAATCGAAGACCGTTGTGACCAGCGTCAACTGCTGCAAAGCATCAGTGATTATCCGGAACTGCATTGGCAGGCACCCGCGGCCGCCCAGCGAAACGCTCAGCCAGCACGCTGATCTGCAACCGCTCGCCGCGGATAAAGCCCAGGAAGGCATGGGCCACCGGTGACAGGCGTTTGGCCTTGGCCTGCACCAGGCACCAGCTGCGGTACAGCGGCAGTTCTTCCACCGGCAGCTCCTTGAGCCCGCCGGTGGCCAGTTCCATGTTGACCGCATGGCGCGTCAGCAGCGCCACGCCGAGCCCGGCGCACACGCATTCGCGTTGCGCCTCGGCCGAAGCCACTTCCACCGTCTGGGTGAAGTGCACGCGTTTTTCCTTGAAATACTCCTCACAGGCCATCCGCGTGCCGGAGCCCGGTTCGCGCAGCAGCAGCGTGTAAGGTTCCAGGTCCTGCAGGCGCAGCGGGCCCTTGAGGCTCAACGGATGGTCCGGTGGCGCCACCGCCACAATCGGGTTGTTGAGGAAGGGCAGGAATTCCAGGCCCATGTCCTGGGGCACCATGGACATGATCACCAAATCGTCGCGGTTGTCCGACAGCCTGCGAATCACCTGTGCGCGGTTTACCACCGTGAGGTGCAGTTGCACGTCAGGATGCTGGCGTTTGAAAGCTGCGAACAGGTGCGGCACGAAGTACTTGGCGCTGGACTCCACCGCCAGTTTCAACTGGCCTTGCAGCGACCCCTGCATGTCCGACAATTGCATATCGAGGTTTTCCAGGCGCCCGAATATATCGCGGCTGGCCCGCTGCAGGGCTTCGGCGGCCTCGGTCATGTAGAGCTTTTTGCCGACATAATCGAATAACGGCTGACCGATCAGCTCTTCAAGCTGGCGGATTTGCAGGCTCACGGCCGGTTGCGTGAGGGACATTTCCTCGGCCGCCCGGCTGTAGGACCGCAGATCACACACCTCATTGAAGATTTGCAGCTGACGCAATGTCAGTCGCATCAATGACTTACGCATTATCGAATATCTCCTGCCAGCCCGAGTACATCGACTATAAGTCTTTACTTATACACAACCCAATAATTATTGATTTTTGTTAATCCCTCCAGCGGCTTAGTGTGTGTCTCGCGACTGTCATGAAACATTTGGTCACGCGCCGACCCCGCTTCATCGGGTCGAAGACGCAGCAATCGGCTCAAGGGAATTTCCAAGTGATAAAAAAGATCCTGATCGCCAACCGTGGGGAAATTGCCGTCCGCATCGTGCGTGCCTGTGCCGAGATGGGTATTCGCTCGGTCGCGGTGTTTTCCGATGCCGACCGCCATGCGCTGCACGTTAAACGTGCCGACGAAGCCCACAGCATCGGTGCCGACCCTCTGGCCGGTTATCTCAACCCGCGCAAGCTGGTGAACCTGGCTGTGGAAACTGGCTGCGACGCGCTGCACCCCGGCTACGGCTTCCTGTCGGAAAATGCCGAACTGGCGGACATCTGCGCCGAACGTGGTATCAAGTTCATCGGCCCCTCGGCTGAAGTGATCCGCCGCATGGGCGACAAGACCGAAGCGCGCCGCAGCATGATCAAGGCCGGCGTGCCAGTTACCCCCGGCACCGAAGGCAACGTCGCCGACATCGCCGAGGCCCTCACCGAAGGCGACCGCATCGGTTACCCGGTGATGCTCAAGGCCACGTCCGGCGGCGGCGGGCGCGGCATTCGTCGGTGCAACAGCCGTGAAGAACTCGAACAAGCCTTCCCCCGCGTGATCTCCGAGGCCACCAAGGCTTTCGGATCGGCGGAGGTGTTCCTGGAAAAATGCATCGTCAATCCCAAGCACATCGAGGCGCAGATCCTCGGTGACAGCTTTGGCAATGTGGTGCACCTGTTCGAGCGCGATTGCTCGATCCAGCGCCGCAACCAGAAGCTGATCGAAATTGCCCCCAGCCCCCAGCTCACCCCTGAACAGCGCGCCTACATCGGCGACCTGTCGGTACGTGCCGCCAAGGCCGTGGGCTACGAGAACGCCGGCACCGTGGAATTTTTGCTCGCCGAAGGCGAAGTGTATTTCATGGAGATGAACACCCGGGTGCAGGTGGAACACACCATCACCGAAGAAATCACCGGCATCGATATCGTGCGCGAGCAGATCCGCATCGCCTCCGGCCTGGCGCTGTCGGTGAAGCAGGAGGACATCCAGCACCGTGGTTTCGCGTTGCAGTTCCGTATCAACGCCGAAGACCCGAAGAACAACTTCCTGCCCAGCTTCGGCAAGATCACCCGCTACTACGCGCCCGGCGGCCCAGGCGTGCGCACCGATACGGCGATTTACACCGGCTACACCATCCCGCCGTTCTACGACTCCATGTGCCTGAAGCTGGTGGTGTGGGCGCTCACCTGGGAAGAAGCCATGGACCGAGGCCTGCGTGCCTTGGACGACATGCGCCTGCAGGGCGTGAAGACCACAGCCGCCTATTACCAGGAAATCCTGCGCAACCCGGAATTCCGCAGCGGCCAGTTCAACACCAGTTTCGTGGAAAGCCATCCTGAGCTGACCAACTACTCGATCAAGCGCAAACCCGAAGAGCTGGCCCTGGCCATCGCCGCCGCCATCGCCGCCCACGCAGGCCTGTGAGGAATACAACAATGTCCAAGAAAATCTTTGTAACCGACACCATCCTGCGCGACGCCCACCAATCGTTGCTGGCCACGCGCATGCGCACCGAAGACATGCTGCCGATCTGCGACAAGCTCGATAAAGTCGGCTACTGGTCCCTGGAGGTCTGGGGCGGCGCGACCTTCGACGCCTGCGTGCGCTTTTTGAAGGAAGACCCGTGGGAGCGCCTGCGCCAACTGCGTGCCGCGTTGCCCAATACGCGCTTGCAGATGCTGTTGCGCGGGCAAAACCTGTTGGGCTATCGCCACTACAGCGATGACGTGGTCAAAGCCTTCGTCGCCAAGGCGGCCGCGAATGGGATCGACGTGTTCCGTATCTTCGACGCGATGAACGACGTGCGTAACCTGCGCGTGGCCATCGAAGCGGTGAAAGCCGCCGGCAAACACGCCCAGGGCACCATCGCCTACACCACCAGTCCGGTGCACACCGTCGAAGCGTTCGTGGCCCAGGCCAGGCAGCTGGAAGCCATGGGGTGCGACTCGATTGCGATCAAGGACATGGCCGGTCTGCTGACCCCCTACGCCACCGGCGAACTGGTCAAGGCGCTGAAAGCCGAGCAGACCCTGCCGATTTTCATCCACTCCCACGACACCGCCGGCCTGGCTGCGATGTGTCAGCTCAAGGCCATTGAAAACGGTGCCGACCACATTGACACCGCGATCTCCAGCTTCGCCTGGGGCACCAGCCATCCGGGCACCGAGTCGATGGTCGCCGCGCTTAAAGGCAGCGAATTCGACACCGGCCTGAGCCTGGAGCTGCTGCAGGAAATCGGCCTGTATTTCTATGCGGTGCGCAAGAAATACCACCAGTTCGAAAGCGAATTCACCGCCGTCGATACCCGCGTGCAGGTCAACCAGGTGCCGGGCGGGATGATTTCCAACCTGGCCAACCAGTTGAAAGAGCAAGGCGCCCTCAACCGCATGAGCGAAGTGCTGGCCGAAATCCCGCGCGTGCGTGAAGACCTCGGCTTCCCGCCGCTGGTCACGCCGACCTCGCAGATCGTCGGCACCCAGGCGTTCTTCAACGTGCTGGCCGGCGAGCGCTACAAGACCATCACCAACGAAGTGAAGCTTTACCTGCAAGGCGGCTACGGCAAGGCGCCGGGCGCCGTGAATGAGAAGCTGCGTCGCCAGGCCATCGGCAGCGAAGACGTGATCGACGTGCGTCCGGCCGATTTGCTCAAGCCGGAAATGACCAAACTGCGCGGTGAAATCGGAGCGTTGGCCAAGTCCGAAGAGGACGTGCTGACCTACGCCATGTTCCCGGATATCGGACGCAAGTTCCTCGAAGAGCGCGACGCCGGCACCCTGGCGCCGGAAGTGCTGCTGCCGATCCCTGAGGCTGGCGGCGTGGCCCGTGCAGGCGGGGAAGGCGTGCCGACCGAGTTTGTGATCGACGTGCACGGCGAAAGCTACCGCGTGGACATTACCGGTGTGGGCGTGAAGGCCGAGGGCAAGCGGCATTTCTACCTGTCCATCGACGGCATGCCCGAAGAAGTGGTGTTCGAACCGCTCAATGACTTTGTCAGCAGCGGCGGCAGCAAGCGCAAGCACGCCACCGAGCCAGGGCACGTCAGCACGGCAATGCCGGGCAATATCGTCGACGTGCTGGTCAAGGAAGGCGACGTCGTCAAGGCCGGCCAGGCGGTGCTGATTACCGAAGCGATGAAGATGGAAACCGAAGTCCAGGCATCGATTGCCGGCAAGGTGAGCGCTGTTCATGTGGCCAAGGGCGATCGGGTCAATCCGGGCGAAATTCTGATTGAAATCGAAGGCTGACACACAGCCTTCGACGCGACCGTTTAATCCTCGGGGGGGCAGGTGCTCCCCTTTTTTTGCTTGTAATTTGGCGGCTGCGGCGCTTAAAAACTCATCGTCCACTGCCCCATCAGGCCCTGGTTGCGGCTATTGCTACCGGCCTGGCCGCTGTAGCTCAGGCCGACGGTGTGTTGCGCTGACAGCGCCAGGTCCAGGCCGGCTTGCAGGTCCAGGCTGTCGCGGTCGAGCGAGGTGCCGATGATGGTGAAGTCGTCAATCAGCCCAGGGGTGTGGCGATAGGACTGGCGCACTTGGCTGTCGACCGCGCCGTAGAGGTGTTTCCAGCGTGTGCTGAGGTAAGGAGTGACACTGACCTGGTGATCGAAGCGATACTCCGTCGCCAGACGCAGGCCAACGGTACTGTTCAGGTTTTGCTGGGTTTGCGAGCCGACGTTCAGCGCTGCCAGACCGCCGCGCTCCTTGAAGCTGTCACGGTGATAGCGCTGATAGCCCAGCCCGATGAACGGCTCGGCGCTGAAACCCGCGCTGCCCAATTGGTAGCCCAGCTCAGAGAAGAGGGTTTGACTCTGGGCGTCGTAGCTCCCCTTGAGTTGTTCCGCATGGTCGAGCAGTTGAATGCGGCGTTTGTTGGTGCCGGTATGGCGGCTGTAGATGCCTCCCAGGCGCAGCGCCAAGGGCCCGTCCCGCCGGACTGCGTAGCCACCCACGTGCCAACTGTCGAGGTCGGCGTCGAAGCGTTGGGTATCGAAGCGGCTGCTGGTCTTTGCGCCCATCACACCCACGTGCCAGGCCTGGCCCAGGGCCCAGTCGGCGCCCAGCATCAAGCCTTGGGTGTCGGTGTTCAGACCGGCGCTGCCGCCTTGTCTGGCCAGGCGACCTTCGTTGCGCACGCCTTTGGTCCAGAAGTGGCCCTCATCGGTGTCGGGCAGTGTGTGCAGGGTCGAAAGCAACTGACTGCCGAGCTGCTGCGTGGTGTTTTGAGTCGCGGCGGCGAGGTTGGCGTTCTGGCTGCCCGCCAGTTGTTCAAGGGCGGCACCCATTCCTCCGGGTTCCCCGGTGAGGGCGTCAGCGATTTCGTCCAGTGCCTTCTCATCTTCGGACGTCAGTTCGGCCTCCATCAAGTCGGCCAGCGCGGGATCCAGCACGGCGGCGACCTGCAAGCCATTGTACGACGTGGCCTTCTGGATCAAGTAACCGTCCAGCCGCGGCGTGTCGACTGCGGGCACTTCATACCACTCGGCATCCTCTGTGTCGTCGGGTTGCGAGTGGTGGTGCAAGTAGTCGAACTCACCTCGCGCATAGGCGGGTGAAAGGCTGACCGTGCTGATCGCAAGGGCCATGACCAGGGCAAATCTGTGGGGTGCAAGAAGCATGTAATCCCAACCTCTGATAAATGAGGCCGGGAATTTAGCGAGATGGACGGGTGATAAATGTCAGGCTGGCGACTGCTGTTTTGCGGGAGTTGTCTCTACTCGGCGGCGATTAAAAACACTTCAAGCTCTGAATGCTCATTTGCATTAAATTGCGTTTTTTTACGAGCTTGTGTGGAAAAATGCATTTTAATGCGTAAATATGGCCTCCATCTACCCTATAAATGCACTATATTGCAGTGACGCTGTGTAATTTGCCAAGCAGGTGCACCAAATTGCAGATGGAAACCACCTACCTTTTAATGTTGCAGATTTTCACCGACGGTCATTGGCATGACGCTATGGTCCTCGAGTTCTCTGAGCCTCAAAAGGGGCTGGAGGGGGCCTGCAGGTTTCACTACCGACAGGATTATCTCGTCGACAACATTGAGGCAATCCAACAACCTTTTTCCAGGTCCGTCAGCGCACGGTTTCCACTGACCTGGGATGTTGCGGGGCTTTCATCAGCGCCCGCCTTTTTGCACGATATCGTCCCATCCGGCGCGGCCAGACGTTCCTTGATGAAACGCATAGGCCACGAAAAACCGCAGGACTTGAATGCCGATCTGTTTCTACTGTGGCGCAGCACACCGGCACCCATCGGCAACATGCGTATCAAGGAATCGGTGCAAGCGTTGGACGGCGAAATGCCAGTTGGTTTTCCCCGGCATGAGGTGGTCGCTCGCGATAACAGCTTTTTAGAATATGCCTATGAGCAGGGTGCAGCGATCGGCGGTGCTACCGGAGCAGGCGGCGAGGCGCCGAAACTGTTGATGACCCAAGGCAGGGACGGCTTGCTGTATCCAGATGCTGTGCTGAATGACGATGACGTGACTCAACACTGGTTCATCAAGTTCGCTCGCAACCAGGCTACACAGCATGACCAGGTCATCCTTAGAAGCGAATATCACTACTACAAAGCGCTTCAGGCACTTGGCATAAACACCGTCGCTGCCGATGGCCTGGCACTGGAAGAGGCCACCAAACCCAGCCTGTGGATGCATCGTTTTGACCGCAGAGTCGGCAAAAACGGCGTGGAACGCCTGGCTGTCGAATCGATTTACTCCCTGGCGGGCGTGACCACGCCAGGCAGCTATATGGATCACCTGGAAGTCATCAATCTGCTGGTTGAGCAATGGCGCGCTGTGGGCCAGCACTCTCAGATAGCTGAGCTGGTTGCCGAGTATCTACGTCGGGACTTGCTCAATAAAGTGCTGGGTAACTCGGATAACCACGGGCGAAATACCTCAATTATCCGTGAACGCGACGCCCTTCGCCTGGCACCCATTTATGACCTGGCGCCCATGGTGATGGATGCCGAGGGCGTCACCCGAACGACCAAGTGGCCCAAACCCCTGGAAGTGGCGGGCGACATCAATTGGCGGGGTGTCTGCGATGCGCTGGGCGACATTCTCGATCCCGAACTGGCGTTTGAACGACTGCGCCAGGACGCCGAACAGTTGCGTGCGTTGCCGGACATGCTCGCGGCTGGAGGACTGCCTGCCGTGACCTTGAATCACCCCAGTATCCCACTGGGCAAACTGGACCTGCGGCTCAAGCAGTGGGGGCTCAGATGACGACCAGCATGGATGCCCGTGCCTTGTTGCTGCAAAGCATTGAACAAGGCCTTGCCGACGGTTCACTGCAGATAGGCGAAGCCGTACGCCGCCTGCGCACTGAGGTCACCGGGCTGCATCAGAACCAGTTTGCCAAAATGTGCAAAATCTCGGTGCGCACCCTGGTGCATATCGAGCATGGCGAGGGCAATCAGACCCTCAAATCGCTGAACGCGGTGTTTCGCCCCTTCGGTATGAAGATGGGCGTAGTCAGGATACGCCGCAACCACTGAAGCGCTTCAACCGCGCCGCACATACCCCTTGCCGAAGTGCCGCTCCATGCGCGCCTGGATCAACTCCAGTGCCAGGGACATCACCCAGTAGATGATCGCCGCAGTGGTGAGCATCTCGATGTAGCGGTAGCTGGAGCGGCCGTAGGACTGCGCGAGGAACATGACTTCCCACACCCCCATCACCGAGATCAGCGACGAGTCCTTGAGCATCGAGATGAACTGATTGGTCGCTGGCGGGATGATGGTGCGCATGGCCTGGGGCAGGGTGACGTGCCAGAAGATCGCACTGTCGCGCATGCCCAGGGCCAGGGCGGCCTCGCGTTGCCCATGGGGCACGCCGAGGATGCCGGCGCGGAAAATCTCGCTCAGGTAGGCGCCATAGTTCAGCGACAGCGCAATGATCCCGGCAACGATGGCGCCCGGCACCAGGCCCAGTTGCGGCAGGCCCAGGTAGATCAGCAAAATCTGGATCAGCAGCGGCGTGCCGCGAAAGAACGACGCGTAGAAACTGGCGATGCCAAACGCCACCGCGCTTTTCGACAGGCGCCCCAGGGCCGTGACAAACCCCAGCACCGACGATGCCAGCATCGAGCACAGGCACAGGAAAAGCGTGAGCGCGGCGCCTTGCAGGAACCCGTTGGGCGCCAGGTGCAGGCCGACCAGGTTGGGCAGCTTGTCGAGGATGATCGAAAACTTCAGGTCGAAGCTCAGGAAAAAACTCGCAAACAGGATGAACAGCGCTGCCCAGGTCAGGTAAAGCCGTGTGCGAAAACTCATTGGCTGATGTCGGCGCCGATCCATTTTTGCGACAGCTTGCTCAAGGTGCCGTCCTGTTTGAGCTGGGCGAAGACCTCACGCACCTTGCTGTCCCACTGCGGGTCGCCTTTCTCGATGGCCACCGAGTTGGGCTCCGAATACAACGGCGCGCCGGCCAGCTTGAAGCGCTTGTCCTGGCTCAGGCGTGGCTGGGCGGTGACCAGATTGGTGAGGATCGCATCCAGGCGCACGCCGGCACCCAGGCCCAGGTCCTGGAAGGCCACGTTGTCGGTGTCATACGGAGCAATCTGCACGTCTTCGAACGGGTATTGCAGCTGCGTGTCTTCGGCGCCTTCGATCACCAGGTTTTTGTTCAGGTAGCTTTCATAGCTGGAGGCACTGGTGAGGCCGACTTTCTTGCCGCTCAGGTCTTTGGCCTCGTGGATGCGGTCATCCTTGGCATTGACCACGATCACGGCAGGCGAGGCGTAGTACTCCACCGGGAAGTCGAACACCTCGGCGCGCGCCTTGCTCGGGGTCATGGAGCAGATGCAAATGTCATAGCGACCGCTCCAGCGGCCGGCGGCGATCACGTCCCACGAGGGGGTTTCCAGGCGCAGTTTCACCCCCAGTTTCTGCGCCACGGCCTTGGCCACATCCACGTCGAAACCGTCGAGCTGATTCTGGTCATTGAGAAATGAGAACGGCGGGTAGCTTTCCATCAGCACGCCGACCAGTTCCTTCTTTTGCTCGATGCGGTCCAGGGTGGCGCCACCAAAGGCTTGGGTGGAGGCAGCCAGCAGTGTCAGGCCCAGGGCCAGCAGCGGTTTGATTTTCAAAATTGAACACCTGAATAAAAAAGAGGTTGTTATTAATCGGATGGTACGCATTAAATAGTTATAAGAACGACTCTCATAGTGAGTTATTTTCATAAGCATATGAGTAAAAAGCATATGGGCGCAGCACGCACAGTAATTCTCGACGGCGGCATGGGCCGTGAACTGCAACGCCGGGGCGCGCCGTTTCGCCAGCCGGAGTGGTCGGCACTGGCCTTGAGCGAGGCGCCGCAAGCGGTAGAGGCGGTGCACGCGGCGTATATCGACAGCGGCGCCAACGTGATTACCAGCAACAGCTACGCCGTGGTGCCGTTTCATATCGGTGAAGCGCGGTTTGCCGAGGAAGGCCAGGCGCTGGCCGCATTGGCCGGTGAGTTGGCGCGGCATGCGGTGGACGCTTCGGGCAAGGCCGTGCGCGTGGCGGGCTCGTTGCCGCCGCTGTTCGGGTCTTACCGCCCGGATCTGTTCCAGGCCGAGCGTGTGAACGAACTGCTGAGCCCATTGGTGCAGGGTCTGGCGCCCCATGTGGATCTCTGGCTGGCGGAAACCCAGAGCTCAATCGTCGAGGCGCGGGCGATTCATGCCGGCCTGCCGCAGGACGGCAAGCCGTTCTGGCTGTCGTTTACCTTGAAGGATGAAGGCACCGACGACGTCCCGCGCCTGCGCTCGGGCGAGCCGGTGACGGAGGCGGCCGAAGCGGCGGCGCAGTTGGGCGTGCAGGTGCTGCTGTTCAACTGCAGCCAACCCGAAGTGATCGGCGCAGCGATTGATGCCGCCCGGCACACCTTCGAGCGCCTGGGGGCGGCGATCCAGATCGGCGCCTACGCCAATGCTTTCCCGCCGCAACCCAAGGAAGCCACGGCCAATGACGGTCTGGACCCGCTGCGCGACGACCTCGACCCACCGGGTTACCTGCACTGGGCCGCCGACTGGCAGGCACGGGGCGCGAGCCACCTGGGCGGCTGCTGCGGGATCGGGCCGGAGCATATTGCGGTGTTGGCCGAGCAACTGAATCGCTGATTCACCACAGGCTGAAAATCCAGGAGGCTGCGTGGCGAGCGGGCTTTTTGTGGCACGCCCGCTCGCCACAGGAGTGTGGCTGCCTGAAACGCCAGGTTAAAATCGACAAAGTTATTTTGTGTCTAACAAGAGGGAGCAAGCCCCCTCCCATGTTGTGTTCAGGCCCGGCACTCGGCCAGGGTTTTCAGTTGGCCGGTGCCTGCCTGGTTGGCCTCTGACAACCACGCTTCAAATCCTGCACCCACCTTCGGCCACTCCGAGTCGATGATCGAATACCACGCTGTATCGCGGTTGTGGCCCTTGATCACTGAGTGCTGGCGGAACACCCCCTCAAAACTGAATCCCAACCGTTCGGCTGCGTAGCGGGAGCGGTCGTTGGCGTTGTTGCATTTCCATTCCAGCCGGCGATAGCCCAGGTCGAACGCGTGCCTGGCGAGCAGGTACACCGCCTCGGTGCTTTTGGGCGAGCGTTGCATCGGTGCGCCAAAGGTGACGTGGCCGATTTCGATGCGCCCGTGTTCGGGCACGATGGACATCAGGCTGAGGATGCCTTGGGCGCGGCCGCTCGCGCGGTCGATCACACTGAAAAAATACGGGTCGCTGTGCGTGGCATGATTGTCCAGCCAGGCATTGAAGGCACCGCGCTCGGGGAACGGGCCGTAGGGCAAGTAATCCCACAGCCTGGGGTCGGCGCCGGGGCCTTGCAGCGCGTCGAAGAGGTCGTCGCCATGCTGCGCCGGGTCGAGTTTTTCCAGGTGGATGAAACGCCCTTCGAGCCGTTGCACGGCAGGCGCGGGTGCGCCTTTCCAGTCGGGGAGGGGAGTGGACATGCGGCGCTCCTTAAAGGGCTTGGCGAAATTGGATAAGGCCTGGGCGTTCGGCGATGCGTTCGTACAGTTGGATCGCAGTGGCATTGGTCTCATGGGTCAACCAGTGCACCTTGGCGCAGCCGTCGGTCCTGGCCGTGGCATACACGAATTCGATCAGCTTGCGGCCTACGCCGGTGCCGCGCCGGGACGGGGCCACCAGCAGGTCCTGCAGGTAGCAAGCGTTTTCGATGCTCCAGTTGGAACGATGGTAGATGAAGTTGACCATGCCCACCGCCTCGTTGTCCTGCCAGGCCAACGCTGAATGGGTAGGTTCGCCGGGGTCGATCATGCGTTGCCAGGTGCTGTGGCTGACGGCCGGCGGCAACTCGGTCTTGTAGAACGCCAGATACGCCTGCCACAACGGCAGCCAGGCGGCGTGGTCGGCGGCAGTGACGAGGCGGATATCGACTGGGCTCATTCTGACACTCCTTGGGGAATAAGGTGGGCTATGGCCTGGTCACGCACATCGTCGCTGGCCGCCAGTCCATCGCGGACCCCGGCGATGTCGGCCGGGCTGCGGTTCTGGCTGAGTTTGCGTTTACCGATCAGGCGTTCGATGGGCAGCGCGAAGCCGACGATGGCCTTGAGCATGCCGTCAATATAGTCGGCCGGCGCGTCGCTGACTTGCCATGGCTGCTCGCGCCGGGCCTCGTGGCGAGCAGTGAGGGCCGTGACCACATTCAGCAGGCGCGCTGCG
Organism: Pseudomonas trivialis; assembly: GCF_001439805.1. Lineage (GTDB taxonomy): Bacteria > Pseudomonadota > Gammaproteobacteria > Pseudomonadales > Pseudomonadaceae > Aquipseudomonas > Aquipseudomonas trivialis. Next base: position 214,955 of record NZ_JYLK01000001.1, read on the forward strand.
TCGCTGAACACCTCGGCGGTGCCGTAAGCATGCACCGCCAGGTAATTCCAGGTCGGCACCACTTTGCCGTGCTCGGCCTTGGCCGGATAGAACGATGGGCTGACATAGGCTTCCTCACCCGCAAAAATCACCAGAGCCTCGGCGCCTTTGTGCAACTCGAGCCACTGTGGATTGGCCCTGGCCAAATGCCCGTAGAGCGTGCCATTGGCGCTCTCGTCAGGCTTGAGCAGCAGCGGCAGGTGGCTGGCCAGCAGCCCTTGCTCACCGAATGTCACCAACTGGGCCAGTCGGGTTTGGCGGATCCATTGCTGGAGCTCGTGCAGATCATCGACGGCAAAGGCGCGAGGTGTGTACATGGAAATTTTCCTTGGCGAATGCGCCCATCCTAGGCAGGCTAATGGTCCGTTGTAAGAGCCATCTCTGGCCCATTTGACAGGTCCAATACCATGCCCACCATCGAGCCACCTCTATCGTTCAACCCCATCGGTATTGAACTGGACCGTGGCCAGGGCCTGACGCGCCAGTTGTATCAGGCGCTGCGCCAGCGGGTGTTGGACGGGCGTCTGGTCAGCGGCACACGGCTGCCGGCGAGCCGCGACCTGGCGGCGGTGTTCGGGATTTCCCGCAACAGTGTGGTGCGCGCTTACGATCAACTGTATGCCGAAGGCTTCATTGAGGCGCGGGTGGGCGACGGCACCTATGTGGCCCGATTACCGCGTGCAGTTACGTCGGCAAAAAATTTATCCACAAAACTGTCCACAGGCTTGTCAACAGGCTTACCCACAAGCTTATCCACAAATCGTGCGAGTGTTCCGCTTGCCGCGTGCACACAAGTTATCCACAGCAGTGCGTTGCAGCGCGTGCAAAATCACCCTCTGGCACACCCGCCCAGCGGGCCGCCGCGTGCGTTTCGTGTGGGTGTGCCGGCATTCGATCTGTTTCCTTTTGAGGTGTGGGCCAAGCTGAATGCGGCTTTCTGGCGCAAACCGGACCTGCAACAACTTTGCTATGGCGACCCGGCCGGGGACCTGCGTCTACGCGGCCTGATTGCCGCTTACCTGCGCAGTGCCCGTGGTCTGCAATGCGCAGCTGAGCAAATAGTGATCACCAATGGCGCGCAGCAGGCCATCAGCCTTTGTGCACAGCTGCTGGTGGAGCCGGGTGCCTCGGTTGCCATCGAAAATCCGGGGTACCAGGCCGCCGCCCGTGCGTTTGCCGTGGCCGGTGGCCAGTTGCACGGCGTGGCGGTGGACAGCGAAGGCATCGACTGTGGTGCGCTCAATGCCCTTGAGCATTGCCGCCTGGTCTATGTCACCCCGGCCCATCAATACCCGCTGGGGGTGGTGATGAGCCTGGCGCGACGCCTGGCTTTGCTGGCCTGGGCCGAGCGCACCGGCGGTTGGGTGATCGAGGACGATTACGACGGCGAATACCGCTACAGCGGCGCCCCTCTGGCGCCGTTGGCGGCGTTGGACCGCAGCGGGCGCGTGCTCTATGTCGGCACTTTCGGCAAGGTGGCGTTCCCGGCATTGCGTCTGGGCTACCTGGTGCTGCCGCCGGGACTGGTGGAACCGTTCTCCAGGCGCCGCGCCGTCGACATGCGCCACTCGGAGGTCAGCACCCAGGCGGTGATGGCCGAGTTCATGGCGGCGGGGCATTTTCAGCGGCACATCCGACGCATGCGCCGCGCCGCTCTCAGTCGACTTGATGCGCTGCTCTGCGGCTGGCCGGGCCCATTGCCTGGCGTGAGCTGCCTGCCCGCGGTCACCGCCGGCCTGCACCTCAGCGTTAGGGTGGACGGTCTCGCCCGCGAGCAGCAATTGCTGGCGCAGGCCGAGGCCGTGGGGGTTGAGATCACCGGCTTGAGCAAATACTGGCTACCCGATTCCAGCACGCCGCCCGACCAACGTGCCGGGCTGGTGCTCGGATTTGCTGCAGTGCCCCCGACGCAGATCGCACAGGCCCTGGGGCGCCTGCGTCAGGCATGGGGTTGCAGCGGCCCCGGTAGCAGCGGGCTTGCTCGCGAAGATCGTCAACGATAACGCGGGCATCCTGATTCAACGCCGGGTCTTGGCGTTTTTCGCGAGCACGCTCGCGCCTACAGGAGGGGGTGGGTTAAAAAACAGTGATCGGGCCAGTTGCGGGCTTATTTCGCTGCGGTATACCGCAATACTGTCGCGTTCGTCGCCGCGGCCGGGCGTTTGATACTTGCCGCCCAGACGCCGCTGCGCCTTGGTTTTAAGATGCGCGGCGGTGTAAGTCTCCTCGGGGCTGATCAGGTCCTTGTAGTGAAAGTGCGCATACCACAGCGCATTGGCATTTTGCGCGTCGAGGATTTCGTATTCCTTCAAATAGCCTTTGTGACGCCCGGCGAGCTTGCTGCGTGCACCCGGCAACGGGTTGATGGTGATTTCTTTTTCGCGGTACAGCAATTCGACATGAGCGGCTGTAGGGGGGCGTAGCTTGAGCATGTCCAGCTTGACCCGGCGACCCTCTGCGTAGAGGCGTTTGACAGCGCTGTCGAGGGTGCGATTGGTCAGCGCCGCCGAGGGCGAAGCGCTTTCGGTCTGGTTACTGGCAGTCAATGCCGAGTCGATATCGCGGCTGGCCTGCTCTAACTCGTCGGCCTTGCGGTGGAAACGCTCTTCGATCTCGACCGGCAGGCGTCGTGCTTCGCCGGCCAGTCCCTTGGTGCGCTCGATAAAATTATCTACATCGTCAAGCAACGCCTGAGCACCGGCGATACTGGCGGCTACATCACGCGCAGCCGCGCGCGCAGGCTGTGGCGACACGCGTCGACGTTCAACCCACACGCCGTCTTTCTCATGAAACAGGGCTATCACCTTGCCGGTCAGTGGTTGTTTGACCTCCACCAGCGTTGCCGGCTCGCCACTGTGCGACGGGCGTTCCTCACCGACCACCACACCCTTGAAGCGGGTCTTGATCACCCTTGTGCGAGGTTGCGGTGCAGCCTTGGATGGGCCGGCAGTCATCGACTCCAACGCTTTGCGTTCGCGCAACAGGCTGGTCAGCCGTCTGGTCGCCCGTTGGGAAAATTGCTCAGTGAGCTGTTGCAGGGTTTCAAGGGCCGGCCGATGCACATCCTGCGGGAAGTCGGCCGGCAAGTCGGCCATGCTTTGATCCAGTCCGGCAAACTGCTCCACCAGGCTGTCGAGCAGCGGAATCTGCTCCTCCAGCGTCGCCGGGTTGTTCGGCTGCAAGGCTTCGCACAGGCTCTGTACCGCCAGGTCTGCCCGGTCGACCATCTGGCTCAGCGTCGAATGAGCCTCGGCCGCCGCGCCCTCGTTCAAGCACAGAAAACGCGCCAGGGTGATGCGAAACGCCTTGAGGTCATCCACGGACAACCTGGGCAGGAGGGAAGCCTGTTGATCGGCAAACAGCACGCCGTCGGCACCCAATGCGCGTGCGTCCTTGAGGTGCGCATCAAGGTAGCTGATGCGATCTATCAGCGCCTGGGTGGACGCATCGATGCGGCGACAATCCTCACGGGCCGTGCGGGACACCGGTATGTTTTCAAGGTCAAGGTAGTCAGAGGCGCTCAGCAGATCTTCTTCGAGGTGGGTCATGTGTTCGGCGGTGGCGCTGCGTGCGAGGATGATCTGGTCGCCCAGGTAGCCGAGCATGGCCTGCTGATAAGTTGGCACTGTATCGAGGATATTCAGCGATTTGAGCTGAGAGATCGGCAGGTCCAATTCTTCAAGACGGGTGGTCACGTTCGTCAGGTAAGTGCTGCGAGCCTGCGCACGATCGGCCGGGGCTGCCTTTTCGATTGCCTCCTGCAGGTCCACCAACTGCTTGCGCCGCTGGTCCAGACGGGTATCGAAGGCATCCAGTTGCTCGCGCAGCTCACGGATTTTCGGCGGCCTCAGGCGTTGGCCTTTCTGCCGCCGACTGCGCAGCCCGCCGCCGCGCAGGCGCAGGCGCGTGTCAATAAACCACTGGCCAAGTCGGTTGTTGACCAAGGGCGGGCCCAGGCGATCCGGATTTTTGGGGTCGATGATCAGTACCGTATCGTTTTCGTCCAGTGTCACCTCAAACCAGCGGTGTGCCACTGGGGCGTACCACGTCGAGCCCTTCGGATAAAGATGCAGATGGGCGCCGGGCGCGGTGGTGGGTTCGCCCAGCCCTTCGGGTTTGGTCAGGCTGAAACTGTCCAGCGTCGCGGCCAGGCTAAGGCGGCTGCGCGTCAGCGCGCCACTGAAGTGCAGGCTCATTGCATGGGTGCTGGTCAAGTGGGCAATATCGAGGGTCGGTTTCTGGACAATCGACAGTTTGTCCGGCAGCGGCGCCTTGGGTACCGACGCCTTTTCCCGCGCAACCGCTGGCTTGTGCTGCTCACTGACGTGCAGCGCCAGCGCCATGCCCAGCGTCAGGAAAAAATCCACGGCCGCGCCGAGGCCCTTGGACGTCTCGCCACTTTCCTCGGCATCGATGCCTTGCTGCAAGTCATCCACAAGCTGCCAGACCCACGCCGCCGCGCCTGCCGTGCGACCCATGAAGGGCAATGCCGCGTTGAGCAGCACCCAGCCGGCGTGCTTGAAGCTCTCCCAGCGCGCCTCCGCATTCGAGACCGATTGCCGATCCGCCAATGTCACCAGTGCGCGGGCGTTGGCCTCGTAAAGCGCTGTGAACACATCGCCGTCCAGCGGCTGGGTGTCGAATTCGACAGGCCCGCTCATCACCCACGAACTCAGGGGGGCGCTGAGCAGCTCCGGCAGCACCCAGGGGGAGGGCACGCTGCCAGGGAAGACAAATTGTGTGTAGTCGTTGCGCACGTCGTCAGCCAGCCACGCGAGGACCGCCTGGCGCAGCGGAGTGTCCTGTTTGATCGCATAAAGCAGATTGGTCGGTGAGGGAAATTGCATCAAGGGTGCGTCTGCCAGCGGTCGATACAGCAGGCAGGGACCCTTTTTCGGATCCTGCGGCCCGATGATGAACATATTTTCAACCCGATCCGCAGCGTTGCCCAACCGTCGTGTGGGGCGCAATGCCAGGGGCCGGATGACCACCGCATAGCCGTCGACCCGGCGCTGCGCGGCGTCTTCAAGCATCACGGCGCACACATACCGATAGCCCAGCTCATCCAGGTCGAACGTCTGGCGAATCTTGTATTGCAGGGCCAGCAATGGCAGTTGCAGGCGCAATTGCTCGGTGTACAGGCGTCGACGGCGTTGGCTTTGCGCGGGGTCTTTGAGCAGTCGCGTGTTGACCTGCTCGGGGTAGTGCCGGCCGATATCGGCCTGGGTAATCAGTTGCTCCAGGTAGGCGACAGTCATCCAGGCCGGCGTTGCGCTGGCATTGCGGTAGCTCAGGGTTTTGTCGCCCAGGGGCAGCTCGGCAAGGTTCTGCAGGGCCAGTTCGACCAGATTGAAGGTTTCGGTTTGGGTCGCGCCGGGGACTGCGATGGTGCCCCAGACCACCTGGCTGGTGACGGTGATCTCTATCTCGTCCAGATTCAGGTGCGCAGCTTCGGGATGGTCCCTGAGCAACGGTGTACGCAGCGCCTGGCGCGCAAAATCGGTGATCGACGGCAGTTCATCGATGAAGGTCCTGCCCCCGTTCTGAACAGACAAGGTACCCAGGTCCATCATGTAGCGTGCGTAGGCGGTCTGATTGGTCTGCGAAGCCTTCAATAACCAGTCGGGTAATGCGCTGCGTATGTTATTGATCCTGGACGCGGTGATCACCTTTTCAGTCGCCTGCGCATTCAGGTTCTGCGTGGTCGGTGTGTGAGTGATGGAAAAGTCGATGTCACCCATGGCTTCGAGTTGCAGGCCGATCAAACTGCAGGCCTGGTACTCGAAAAAATTGCCATCCGGTTCCAGCAGCCGCCAGTGAAGTTCCGCGTCGGGGATGGCGTCCCGATAAGGCGTCAGCGTCTTGCCAAAGGCCTCCAGGCTGGCAAACTTTTTGTACCCTTCGTTGATCGAGTACGTGAGAAGGATGGTTTTCTGCTCGTCGCGCGCAATCAGCACCGCAGTGGACAGCAGGGCGGCATGTTGGACATTTGGGTGGCCCTGTCGGTCAACGTCCACAAGGTAGGTGCGAGTAGCGTATTTGTCATGGGGCAGGCGCTCTGCGTAATCGGGATAGTGATACACCAGTCGGGCCACCGCGCAGTCGTCAGCATCCCAGTCATCCACCTCCTGCACGTTCCAGACATCACGCAACGTCTTGGCCAGCAGGCGCCAGCGCGGACCATTGGTGCCTGCACTCTGGTTCCAGAAATCCACCTGTTGCTCCTGGAAAGCCACATGCAGCAGGGGCGCCAGCTCGTTGATCAGTCGCCCGATCGCATCAATTTTCACGGGCAGGTGCGCGTCGCTGCCCGAAAAGTTCACCAGGTAGTGCTCGTTATCCAGGTAAGTCACCGGCGCCTGGGCCATTGCGCTGCGTGTGAGGGCGCCGGTGAGGGTTTCTTCAAGGGCTTTTTCGGGGAGGAGCTCGCCCTCCAGGACAGACCATTTTGGAGTCCTGACGATGGCCAGATTCGGGTTGATATCCAGGTTCGGGTACAGCTCGTGCAGCGCTGCTTTCAAGGTGGATGAGGCCACTTCCCGCAGCGACGGGCCGGTTGTCAGTTGGGTCAGTAGCTCGCTGTTGTCGGTCAGGACGAGGTCATTCATAAGGCACTCCTTGGCCGTTGGAATAAATACGAAGATGGCGTGAGTGCGATCACTGGAAGAACAGCTGCCGGGCTTGTTCAAGGCTTATTTCACTGCGGTAAAACGCAAGCTTCTGCGCTTCGCTCGACCCGTTGCGGAGTAGGTCGGCCGCAGCCCCCAAGCGATGTTCTTCCACGGTTTTCAAGCGCGCCGAGAGATAGGCGCGCGCTGGTGTCCAACTGGCGCTGTAGTGAAAGTGCGCGTACCAGAGCACCTGGTGGTTGCTCTGGTCGGTGATGGTGTATTCGTCCAGATAGTCGGGATGCAGGTTTTTGAGTCGGCGTCGGGTCACGGTTTTCTTGAGGGTGATTGCGTTATGCCGTTTGAGCCATTCGACAGCGGATACGGTGGGCGGGCGCTGCTTGAACAGCGTCAGCACCTGCTCATTGCTCAGCCGATAGAGCTCGGCCACCGCCTCGCTCAGCGCCTTGCTGACCGTGCTGGCGGGTAGTTGTGAGGCGTCGGTGGCATTGCTTTGGGTCAAGGCGCGCTCAATGGCACTGGCGGCGTCCTCGAGCATTTTGGCCTGTTGGTTGTAGGCCCATTCGATCCCCAGGGGGCTGCGTTCGGGCTGTTGCGCCAGGCGCTGCAGGCGTTGGCGCAATGCCGGCAGTTCATCAAGCAGTGCCTGGCCTGTGCGGGTACTGGTGTGTACGTCGATCGTGGCCGGGCTGGCCAATGACGAGGGGAGATGCTCGACCCACATACCCGGTGTTTTTTCATGATAGGTGGCGACGACTTTATGGGTGAACGGCGACAGGATATCCACCAGGCCTGTCTCGAGACCGACATCGCTCAAGCGCGGCTCGCCGATCAGCATGCCGTCGAATCGGGTGCGAATGAACCTTTTCTTCGGCCGTGGCGGTGGGGCGAGCGGGCTGGGGCGGTTTCTGAAGGTTTCCCTTTCGGCACTGAGCACCGCCAGTTGCGTGCTGGTGCGCTGGTTGAATTCCATCAGTTGGCGGCGCAGGTTCTCGAACGGTTCGGCCTCGATATGCGTGGCGTACAGTGAGTGAAAATCCTGCAGGCGCTCGTTCACCAGATCGAATTGTTCGATCAGGCTGCTCAGGGTATCAAAGCGCTCGTCGAGACGGCTCTCACTGCGTTCGTCCAGAGTATCGTGCAGGCATTGGATCGCAACTTCGGCGCTGTCAATAATGTTGCTCAGGGTCTTCCAGGCGTCTGGCAGGGATTGCCGAGTTACGGCCGACAGGCACAGGTCTCGGCCGAGCAATACCTGCAACGCCTTGAGGTAGTCGCTGCTGAAGGCCGGCAATGAGCCCTTGATCGTGGTGATCAGGCGTATGCCGTCACGCTGCAGTTTGCGCAATTCATCAAAGCGTCCCTGCATGTAGTCCAGGCGCTGGATCATCTGCCGATTCATGTCACTCATTTCCTGCGCATTGGCAATGTCGCGTTGCTGCGGCGTGGCATCCTCGCGTTCTATTTGATCAAGTACGCTGCGCAGCATGGGTGTGAAGCGGGTCATGGCCTGGCGGATATCCTCGCGGCTGAGTTCGGTTTGGGCCTTGAGGTAGTTGAGCGCCTTTTGGGCATAGTCCGGCGTGGGCGCGTGCACGTTCAGCTCCTTGAGTTTCTGCAGGGCTGCTTCATAGGCGTCGCGCTGGGTGGCGAGGGTCTGCTGGTACGCCTGGCGCCTGGCCTGCGCAGAGGTTGAGGGCGCTTCATCCATGGCTTGGCGCGCGCGTTGCAATTGGGTCTGGGCGTTTTTCTTGTCCTGTTCGAACGCGCTCAACTGTTGACGCAATTCGTCGGCGCGTTTTTGCGCCAGCGCCTTGGCCTTGCGGATCTGCACTTTCGGCCCGCCGCCGCGCAGACGCAGTCGAGTGTCGATGAACCAGGCACCCTGGCGGTTGCCGATCAACGGTGGGCCGGTACGCTCTGGATCGCTGGGGTCGATGATCTGCACTGCATCGCCTTCATCGACCTGTACTTCGAACCAGCGTGTGCCGACCGGGGCGTAATAGGTGTCGCCATCAGTGTAGAGGTTCACGTAGGGGCCTTCGGCACTGATCGGCTCGCCCAGGTTGTCGGGTTTGGTGACCTTGAAGCGGTCGAGCACTTCGCTCAGACGGGACTGCGTGCGGTTGATCGCGCCAGCAGTCAGCAATGGTCGGGTTGCTGCGGCGCTCGGACTGTCGGCAGCGATATCCGCCAGTTGCTTGATCGATGCCGGCTTGGGCGATGAGGGCCTGGAGGGCGGTGCGGGTAGTTTGGTTGCTGCGCGTCGCTGTGGCGTCGAGCGGGTGGCGACGAGCAATGAGACGGCCATGCCGAGGTTGAGCAGCAAGTCACTGAGGGCGGCCCAGGGTGACTGGCGGTGTGTCTGGGCGTCAGCCACCGCTTGCAGTTGGTCCATGACTTGCCAGATCCACGCTGCGGCGCCAACGGTGGAGCCCATGAACGGCAAGGCGGCGTTGAAGATCAGCCAGCCGGCCCGCTTGAAGGTTTCCCAGCGTGCCTGAGCGTTTGAGACCGACTGGCGGTCGGCCAGGCTTACCAGCGCATGCGTGTTGGCGGTGTACAGGGTGGCGAAGATATCGCCATCGAGGGCGTGCTCGCCCAGCGCCATCGGCCCGCTCAGGGTCCACAGTTTGAGCGGTTCGACCAGGAAGTCCGCGACGGCCCAGGGTGACGGCAGCGCACCGGGGAATACGTAGCGGTTGTAGTCCGCGCGCACCTCGTCGGGCAACCAGGCCAGCACCGCTTCGCGCAGTTGCGACGATTGCTGGATGGCATACAGCGCGTTGGCCGTGGACGGGTATTGGATCAGCGGCGGGTCAAGCAAGGGTCGGTAGAGCAGGCAGGGACCGGCGCCGGAATCTTTTGGGCCGATGATGTACATATTGCTCACTTTGTCCGGTGCTGCGTCGGTGCGACGTTGCGGCACAAACGCCAACTCACGGATCACGATGGGTTGCTCGTCCACCACGCGGTCCGCAACCTGGGCCTGCATCAGCGCGGCCACATAGCGGTAACCGCGCTCATCAATTCCGTGCTGCCCGCGTATCTTGCATTGCAGTGCCAGCAACGGCAGTTGTACCTGCAGGTGCTGGGTGTAGAGCGTGCGACGCCGCGCGCACTCTTCTGCATCCTGCAGCAGCGTACGGTTGATCAGGGCCGGGTAAGTGCTGCCGATGTCGGCGCGTTTGACCAGGCTTTCCACATACTCGACGGTGAGCCAGGCCGGCAGTACGCCACCCTTGGTGCGCCGCAGGGTCTTGTTTCCCAGAGGCACGGCGATCAGGTTTTGCAGGGCCAGTTCTGTGAGGCTCAACACCGTCGTATCGATTCGCCCTGGCAGGGTAAACGCGCCCCACACCACCGGGCTCTTGACCACCAGCTCGACTTTCTCCAGCAGGTGTGGGCCTGCGGCGGGGTGGTCCTTGAGCATTTCGGCGTTCAGTTGGTTGAGGGCGTAGGTCTGGATCGATGCGATTGCGTCCAGATAGGTCTTGCCCTCATTAAGACGATGCAGGGTCGCCAGGTCTTTGAGGTGGCGTGAACTGGCGTTCAGGTCCGGGGTGCTGGCCGACTTCAACCAGTCGGGCAAGGCTTGTTCGTACTGCCCCAGGTCGACGCCTGCGCCGGCTACCGCAGCGTTGGGCGGCCCAGCGAGTGGCGCGGCGCTGGCGTGGCCGTAACGCACGTCGGAAAAGTCCAGCCTGTTGATGGCTTCGATCTGCACCGCGATCAGTGCGCACGCCAGGTAGTCGAAATAATCGCCGGCCGGCTCCACCAGTCGCCATTGCACGTTGCCGTGGTCGATCGACGAGTCCAGAGTGCCTGGTAGCGCGGCACCCAGTTGATCAAAGGAAGTGAAGCGGTCAAAGCCATCGAGCAGTGAGTGGGTGAGAATTACTGTCTTATTGTCCTGGGTGCCGACCAGCACCGTGATCAGGTGTTCGTAGAGGTGGCGAGCCTGGCCCTGCTCGTCGACGGCTTCCATCTCCAGAAGGTAGGCGCGGGTGCCGTAGGGGTCCTGGGCGCGCCTGCTTGTCTGATCCGGAGTGCGGAATAGCTGGCGAGCCATGATGCAGTCCGGTTCTGCCCAGCCCTCGATGCGATCCACGTTCCACATTTGCCGCAAGGTAGCGGCCAGTTGTTGCCAGTGCGGCGTGTCGTTGCCATTGCTCGCGTTCCAGTAGGCGAGTTGCTGGTCTTTGTAGCCGCTGATCATCACTGGCGCCAGCACATTGGTCAGGCCAGCGATTTCGTCGATGCGCACCGGCAAATGCACGGGCGGGTCGGCCACCGGTTGCCGGGTGAGGAAGTGTTCGCCTTCGATGTAGAGCGCCGGTACCGCCAGCACCGCCTGCCTGGCCAGTACATCGGTCAGTGCCTGGAACTGTGGCGGGCGGGCCACCACCTGGTCTTCGACGATTTCCCATACGGGAGTGCCGACCAGTGTGTTTTCGGGGTCGATGTCCAGCGTCGGGTAGCGTTCGCGCAGTTGCTCGCGCAGCAGCACGGCGGCGACGTCTCGAAACGAGGGGCCGACTGACAGTTGTGCCAGCAGCGTGGCGGCAAGGTTGGGGCGTGGGGGAAGCGTTGAAGCCATGGAAAACTCCTGACGAGCCTGGGAATGGAAACAACCCGAGGGCATGCCTGGGGTGTTGCCATACTAGGAACCGCTCGGTCAGGAGGGCGGTGATTATGTAAGGGCGGGCCTCAGCCCAGCTCACCGCACAGGTTGCCTTCCACCAGGCGCCGCACTTCGGCGTGATCCAGCCCGGCACCCAGCAGCGCGTTGAGTTTGCCGAACGCCGCTTCGCGGGTCATGCCGCCACCCGACAGCACGCCCACACCGCGCAGGCGGCTGCCGGCTTCGTAGATGTCCAGTTCCACGCCGCCTTCATGGCATTGGGTGATCGCGACTACGACAATTTCCTTGTCCTGCGCCCGCTGGAGGCCGGCGAGGAAATCGGGGTCGTCGCTGGGGCCGGTGCCGCTGCCGAAGCATTCGAGAATCAGCCCGTGAATGCCGCTGTCGATCAGGCCGTCCAACTGCGCAGCGCCGATGCCCGGCACCAGCGGCAGCACGCCGACGCTGGCCAGGGTTTTCGGCTGGCGATAATCCAGCGCCGCCGGGAGAGCGGTAGCGCGTGCCACGCCGCCCTGACGCTTGAGGGCTGCAAAGGGATTGCGCCCGAAACTGCGGACTTTCGCGCACGCGGTGGGTGCCAGCAGCGCGCCGTGAAAGTGCAGGTGCACACCCGGCGCCAGGCCTGTACCCAGCGCGGCGAGGGCGCCGCTGACGTTCTCCCAGGCATCGCTGTCGGGCACGCCCGCCGGCAGCATCGAGCCGGTGAACACCACCGGCACCGGCAGGCCCAGCAGTTGGAAGCTCATGGCGGCGGCGCTGTAGGCCAGGGTGTCGGTGCCGTGCAGGATCAGCACGGCGTCGCAACCGGCGTCCGTCGCGTCGATCACCGCGGTGCGCAGGCGCTGCCAGTAGGCGGGGGTCATGTTGGCGCTGTCGATCAGCGGCGCCATTTCCTGAAAGCGCCACGCGGGCACGTGCGCATCGGCAAGTTGCTCACGCATGCGCGCTTCAAAACCCGAAGCAGGTGCCAGGCCGTTGGCGCTGGCCTGCATGCCGATGGTGCCGCCGGTGTAGAGCACCATCACGTTGTTGGCTGATTGCATCGAAGAATCTCCTGAACGAAAAACGCCGCCGGGCCCCGAGCATGCCCAAGGCCGGGCGGCGTGTCATTTCTCTAGGCTCAGCGCTGTGGGTGCGCGCTCAGTTCAGCTGCTGGCGCTTCCTGCGGTTTCACAGGATTGGCCGGCCAGGCGCTGCGGTCGAGGTCCAGGTCCGGGAACTGGCTGGAGTCGAACACCGGCGTCTTGATGCCCGCTGCGCGCTGGTTGTCGTAGTCGTTCAGGATGCGCATGGCGATCTTGAACAGGAACGCCAGGGCGAACAGGTTGACGAACGCGAGCAGGGTCATGGTGATGTCGGCGAAGGCGAATACGGTGCTCAGGTTCTCGATCGAACCCCAGAAGATCAGCACCAGCACCAGCGCGCGATAGCCCATCAACACCTTGCGGTTATTGCCGACCAGAAAGCGCAGGTTGCTCTCGCCCAGGTAGTAGTTGTACATGATCGAGGTGAACACGAACAACGCCAGCGCTACCGAGATGAACATGCGGCCCCAGTCACCGACCACGGCGGCCAGGGAGTTCTGGGTCAGGGCAATGCCGTCGCCTTCAAAGCCCGGGGTGTAGAAGCCGGAGAGCAGGATCAGCAGCGCGGTGCAGGTGCAGATCACGAAGGTGTCGAGGAACACGCTGAACGCTTGCACCACGCCCTGGGCAATCGGGTGCTCTACCGAGGCGACGGCGGCCACGTTGGGCGCACTGCCCAGACCTGCTTCGTTGGCGAACACGCCGCGTTTTACGCCCATGATGATCGCGCTGCCCACCAGGCCACCGAAGGCCTGGTCGAGGCCGAACGCGCTCTTGACGATGGTCGCGAGCATGGCCGGTACGTGGTCGAACTGCAGCACGATCACGTAAAGGGTTACGGCGATGTACACGAGGGTCTTGACCGGCACCAGCAGGTCGGCGATCGAGGCGATGCGCTTGATCCCGCCGATGAACACCAGGCCCAGCAACACCGCCAGCGCAAGGCCGGTGTAAGTGGTGTCGAGGCCGAAGGCATTGTTCAGCGAGTGGGTCACGGCGTGGGCTTGCAGGCCGTTGAAGGCAAAGCCGAAGGTCACCAGCAGCAGGAACGCCATGACCATGCCCAGCCAGCGTTTGTGCAGACCGTGCTGGATGTAATAAGCCGGGCCGCCACGGTAGGCGCCGTCAGCGTCGGTGCGCTTGTACAACTGGCCCAGGGAGCATTCGATAAAGCTCGACGACATGCCCACCAGCGCGGTGACCCACATCCAGAACACGGCGCCCGGGCCACCCAGGGTCACGGCAATGCCGACGCCTGCGATGTTACCGGCACCGACGCGGCCTGCCAGGCTGAGCATCAGCGCCTGGAACGAGCTGAGCTGGCCGGAGCTGCTCTTCAGGCTGTCTTTGAACACCGAGAACATGTGGAAAAAGTGACGCAACTGCACGAAACGCGAGCGGATCGTGAAATAACCGCCGAGCCCGACAATGAGCACGATCAGTACTTTCCCTGAGAGGAAGTCGTTGATGACTTCGAGCATGGAGTGTTCCTCGCTGATTTTTTAATGGCAAACGCAGGACGGTACGATGCATCGCTCGGCACCAGGCAGTGCACGACGCTTCGACCCCAATCCTTTTGCGGGTGTTGTTATTCATGCGCTTTCGCGTTGTTCCGGGCCCCGTAACCGATGGCCGCAGACGCGATGAGGGGCGGCACTATACCTAGGTGAGCGCCAGCCGTCTGCAAGGCGCGCAATTGACCGAGGAACGGTCAATCGGAAAAGTCGCGCTGGGGGCCATAAATAGCTTACCTGTGGCGAGCTTGCTCCCTCGCGACAACAGCCATTTGCCACCGGTCGCGAGGGCACGTGCAAGGGTTAATCTCTGCGGCGTCGCTGCTCATCAGCGTCGTCATACAATCAGTCGACGCTTTTTTATGCCCGCTTTTTGTGCTTTATGGCGGCTGTGCGTGGGAGGCCTTGCGCCTGCCGAGTTGCTTGTTCTCGGATTCCAACCTGCGTACAGCTGCCATCCTCAGCCGAAACCATCGGCGCTGCCACCTTCGCAGACTGCGGAACAAAAGCCACCTGAAACTGTTCCGCGTCGACGCCGGGGTTCCGCTTGTGGAAGCCCTCGAACACGCCTCCCACGTGCTCTACTACGCCAAAATGCTCTCCCTTGAAGCCGCCATGGACCCAAGGGCCGAGAGGTTTGCGTTTGCCTCGCATTACTTGGGCGAAATGGGCAAAGCCATCATCGATGATCTGCTGCTGGCGATGCAGCCTGGCAGCCAAACTCCGCAGTAAGCAGTACGCGCCCGGTGCACGGCATCGGGCGCCGCAGATCTATCAGACTTATGCGACGAAACTCACGGAAACGTCCGACTTTACCCTCAGTAAATCCCTCTCCAAAGTTTGGCTTGCCACTGACTCTCCCTTGCTCGTTTACCTCGATTGAAATGCGTCACGCGTCAGTTTTCTTATCGAAACGAGCAGGAAAGCACACCATATGGATAAAGGGCAAAACAATGAGTGAAGGGTACTTTGTTGGTCTAGGCGACAAAACGACATGCGGCGGTGAGATTCTCGATGGTGACCCCAGGGTAAATATGCACGGTGTTCTCCACGCGCGCGAAGGAGACCGAGTAACTTGCGGAAAACATGTAGGGACTTATCAGATTCAAGGCGGTATTTCCCACATTCAAAGTCATGGGAAACGTGTCGCTGGCACGCTGGACAGCTACAGCAGTTGCCCCTGTCGAGCTCGCCTGATTCCCTCGGTGTACTCGGCTACCTACGAAAACCAGAGCGCCGCATCACCCATGGGGCAGCGAGTTGCTTCATCGAATGCATCAGCTGGAAATGGCAGCCCTGTAGCACCGCGTCAATCTGGTTTCGTGCCGTCCGCTCGTACAGCGCCAACGACATTCAGTGGTGCGCACGGCCAGGAGCCTGGCTTCTATATCGTTCCCGAGAGCATGACCCGCGAGGCGCTGGAAGCCACACTTTTGCCATGGAGCTGAAATCGCCAGTTTCATCGGGCAGACCTCAACCTGGTTAGGTGTCAGTGCGGTGGTGATGGAAAAACACCTGAGCAACTTGCGCGACACGCTGCAGGCCATGGAACGCCTCCATCAGGACAGCTATCGGCAGCACGGGCACCTTAGGTCACCGCAGTTCTTTGCTGATCGCCAGCGGTTGATGAATCAGCTGGATGCTCATTTGCTCAACTCCACGGGCCTGCGCGGCCAGACAACCTTGGGCGATCACCCCAAGTTGAAAACGGCCCTGGGTATATCCAGTCGCAGCTTGGTGCATCACTGGGACAAGGCAGGTGGGCCGGGTCAGATTCCGGGGTATGCCGCGCATGTGGAAGCGGTCAGTCGTGCCACGAAGTATATGAAGGCCGGTGGTTACATCGGTATTGGCCTTGGTGGGGGGGCTTCGCTGCTGGCTGTTCAGCAAATATGTAATGGTGAATCTGGAGCTGCTTGCGAAAAGGTTAAGTTTACAGAGAGCGGTAAGTTCGCAGGGGCCACGACGGGTGGTTATATAGGCGGAGAGATAGGTAAGTACGTTAGTGCCCCTATTTGCGTAGCGCTTGGTGTTTCTACGGGTATAGGAGGTGTTGTCTGCGTCGCTGCCATAATAGGGGCTGGGGCGTGGGTCGGTACAACGGTTGGGGAGAGGGAAGGTGAATATATGGGTGAGATAATT
Organism: Pseudomonas trivialis; assembly: GCF_001439805.1. Taxonomy (GTDB): domain Bacteria; phylum Pseudomonadota; class Gammaproteobacteria; order Pseudomonadales; family Pseudomonadaceae; genus Aquipseudomonas; species Aquipseudomonas trivialis. The sequence continues at coordinate 231,009 of NZ_JYLK01000001.1, forward strand.
TATGAAATTAATCAACTATGACCAGTATCGACACCTGGTCCCCGTGGGTTGCACTCATCGCTACAGGTGGACCAATCCTGCTTGCGATAGTCAACGTTATATACAGTTTGTATCTGCGCAGTCGTCATCTGGATGCCATAAAAGAGGCATTGAAGCACAGCCGTTATGTCTACCTGTGGGGACCGAGTTTGGGGCGCCGGGGTTTGATCTGGTCCCTTTTGGAAATCGTAAAATTCACAGGAATGGTCACCCTGCCAAAAACACACATCCGCCTTGGTGATTTGGACCCTACGGATGCTGAAAATTTTCCTTCCCGCCTCAAGCGGCTATTGCAAATTAAAGCAGTAATGATGATTGGGGGAGGGGTTTGGTTGGGAGTGGTGTTCGCGCTGCTGCAATCCAGGTAGCGTAATGAATACCCGCGAACATTCGCAACATGGCGCTAGGGCTACTACAGGTATAGGGGGCAGTCCGGGTGGTGACAGTAATAGGAGCTGGCGCTTGGGTGGGTACGACTTATGTTGGTGGAGGGGGCGAGCATTTTGGGAGATAAAATTTATGAGGTTTCTCAACCATGACCAGTATCGACTACTTTAGAGATGTAAACCCATACTTATCGACAGCATGGGGACCTTGGATCACCGCAGTTCTTTGCTGATCGTCAGCGGTTGATGCATCAGCAAAAGCCAATTGCCAGCGCACAACCCCTGTGGGAGTGGGCTTGCTCGCGAATGCGCCATACCAGCCACTACATGCGTTGACTGGCCCACCGTCCCAGGCGAACGCTGAAAGGAAGTAAGGGGGAAATGTTTTTATATGAAACGCAGTAGATGAAGGCAAGGGCTTTATATAAGCAGCGCAATGACAGGCAAAAAAAAGAGCCTGAAGAACGAGCCTTCAGGCCCTCAAAAGGTGAGAGGTGTCTAGTCCCTCAGCCTGGTGAGCGGTGCAACAAACACTTAGGCCTTCAGCGGCACCAAGCGTGGAGCAATCATGTTTTCCGGGCGCAGGATGTCGTCGAGCATGGCGTCGTCGAGCAAGCCTTCTTCGCGCACCAGTTCCAGCACGCCGCGACCGCTTTCAAGGGCGATTCGCGCAATGCGGGTGGCGTTTTCGTAGCCGATGTAGGGGTTCAGCGCGGTGACCAGGCCGATGGAGTGCTCCACCAGTTCGCGGCAGCGCGCTTCGTTGGCGGTGATGCCGACGATGCAGTGTTCGCGCAGCATGTCCATGGCGCGTTGCAGCAGGCGGATCGAGTCGAAGATCTTGAAGGCGATCAGCGGCTCCATCACGTTCAACTGCAGTTGGCCGCCTTCGGCCGCCATGGTCAGCGCCAGGTCGTTGCCGATCACCTGAAATGCCACCTGGTTCACGGCTTCCGGGATCACCGGGTTGACCTTGCCGGGCATGATCGAGCTGCCTGGCTGGCGGGCCGGCAGGTTGATCTCGTTGATGCCGGTGCGTGGGCCGCTGGACAGCAGGCGCAGGTCGTTGCAGATCTTCGACAGCTTCACGGCGGTACGCTTGAGCATGCCGGAGAACAGCACGAAGGCGCCCATGTCGGAAGTGGCTTCGATCAGGTCGGCGGCCGGAACCACTGGCTGGCCGCTGATAACGGCCAGGCGTTGCACGGCCAGGGCCTGATAACGCGGGTCGGCGTTGATGCCGGTACCGATGGCGGTGCCGCCCAGGTTCACTTCGGTCAACAGCTCTGGCGCCAGGGTTTTCAGGCGGGCCAGGTCTTCACCGAGGGTAGTGGCGAAGGCGCGGAATTCCTGGCCGAGGGTCATCGGCACGGCGTCCTGCAACTGGGTGCGGCCCATTTTTAGCACATGGCCGAACTCCACGCCCTTGGCGGCGAAGGCCTGGATCAGGCTGTCGAGGCTGGCCAGCAGCGCGTCATGGCCCAGCAGCAGACCCAGGCGGATCGCGGTGGGGTAGGCGTCGTTGGTCGACTGCGCCATGTTCACGTCATTGTTGGGATGCAGGTACTGGTATTCGCCCTTCTGGTGACCCATGGCCTCCAGCGCGATATTGGCGATGACTTCGTTGGCATTCATATTGGTTGAAGTGCCGGCGCCGCCTTGAATCATGTCCACCACGAACTCTTCGTGGAAATCGCCGCGGATCAGGCGGGCACAGGCTTCGCTGATGGCCGCGTGCTTGGCGTCGCTGAGCTGGCCCAGCTCGCGGTTGGCATCCGCCGCCGCCTGCTTGACCATTGCCAGACCGACCACCAATTTCGGGTAATGCGAAATCGGAACGCCCGAGAGGCGGAAGTTGTTCACCGCTCGCAGGGTCTGGATGCCGTAGTACGCTTGGGCGGGTACTTCGAGTACGCCAAGCAGGTCTTTTTCTGTGCGGAATGATGCAGCGGAGGACATGACGGAAATCATCTCGATAAGGACCCGGAACAGGCCGGAACGCTGCGAATGCTAGGCGTGTGGGCGTTTTTGGGCCAATGCTGTTAAACACTGGGCTATGCACAAACGGCATAATGTCGGCGTGACCCGGCTATCATGATGGGCGTGTGTGCCAAATGGGTGCGTGACCTTGGGAGGCAGTGATGAACCTTGAGAGCAAATGGCTGGAAGACTTCAGCGCCCTGGCGGCGACGCGCAGCTTTTCCCAGGCGGCGGAGCGGCGGTTCGTCACCCAGCCGGCGTTCAGTCGGCGAATTCGCAGCCTGGAGGCCGCGTTGGGCCTGACGTTGGTCAACCGTTCACGTACGCCGGTGGAGCTGACGGCGGCGGGGCAACTGTTTCTGGTCACCGCGCGTACGGTGGTCGAACAACTGGGCGAAGTGCTGCGCCATTTGCATCATCTGGAAGGCGGGCAGGGCGAAGTCATGCAAGTGGCCGCCGCCCACTCCCTGGCGCTGGGCTTCTTCCCGCGCTGGATCGCCCAACTGCGCAACGAAGGTTTGAACATCGCCACGCGGCTGGTCGCCACCAACGTCGGCGACGCCGTGCACGCCCTGCGTGAAGGCGGCTGCGACCTGATGCTGGCGTTCTACGACCCGGATGCCGCGATGCAGATGGACGCCGAGATCTTCCCCTCGCTGCACCTGGGCAACACCGAAATGCTCCCGGTGTGCGCCGCCGATGCTGATGGCAAGCCGCTGTTCGATCTGGAGGGTGAGGGCAGCGTGCCGCTGCTGGCCTACAGCGCCGGCGCATTCCTCGGGCGCTCGGTGCATTTGCTGCTGCGCCAGCGCGCGCTGCGCTTCACCACCGTGTACGAAACCGCGATGGCCGACAGCCTCAAGAGCATGGCGCTGGAAGGCCTGGGCATTGCCTGGGTGCCGCAACTGAGCGTACGGGCAGAATTGGCCCGAGGCGAGTTGGTGGTGTGTGGCGGGCCGCAGTGGCATGTGCCGCTGGAGATTCGCCTGTATCGCTGCGCATTGGTGCGCAAGGCGAATGTACGGTTGTTGTGGCGCAAGCTCGAAGGGGGCGCCGCGCAAAACACCTGAGTTCAATCTCGGGCCCAACACAGGACACACCGTAATCGGGAGCAAGCCCCCTCCCACACTATTTTGCGGTGCTTTGGACTGACTCTTAAGTCAATAAAACCGCCACTTTGCACCGCTGGACAGATGGTCATCCAAGGGGCTGTTTATCCCGATTATTACGGTATACTGCGCGGCCTTCGGCCGGTCCAACCGGCCTTATTTCGTACACCAAGCCACGCCGGACTTCCTGCGTGGCTTGTTGTTTTTTGACGCGCCTGCGGGCGCCCAGAGAGAAGAGGCACGACGATGAGTGCATTGGTTGGCGTGATCATGGGCTCCAAGTCCGATTGGTCCACCCTTAGCCACACCGCCGATATGCTGGAAAAACTCGGCATTGCGTACGAAGTGAAGGTGGTCTCCGCCCACCGCACTCCGGACCTGCTGTTCCAGTATGCCGATGAAGCAGAATCCCGTGGCATCGAGGTGATCATCGCCGGGGCCGGCGGTGCGGCGCATTTGCCGGGCATGTGTGCGGCCAAGACCCACCTGCCTGTGCTTGGGGTGCCGGTGCAGTCGTCGATGCTCTCGGGCGTGGACTCGCTGTTGTCCATCGTGCAGATGCCCGCCGGCATCCCGGTGGCGACGCTGGCGATCGGCAAGGCCGGCGCGATCAACGCCGCCTTGCTGGCGGCCAGCATCCTGGGCGCCAAGCACCCGCAATTTCACGCGGTGCTGAAAAAATTCCGTGCCGAGCAGACAGACAGCGTGCTGGACAATCCAGACCCACGCATCGCCTGAGGTTGTTATTGATGAAAATCGGTGTAATCGGTGGCGGCCAACTGGGTCGTATGCTGGCTCTGGCGGGCACCCCGCTGGGGATGAACTTCGCTTTCCTGGACCCTGCGCCGGACGCCTGCGCGGCCGCCCTGGGTGAACACCTGCGCGCTGACTACAGTGACCCGGATCACCTGCGCCAACTGGCCGAGGAAGTCGACCTGGTGACCTTCGAGTTCGAAAGTGTCCCGGCTGAAACGGTGGCGTTCCTGTCGCAATTCGTGCCGGTGTACCCGAGCGCCGAAGCACTGCGCATTGCGCGCGACCGCTGGTTCGAAAAAAGCATGTTCAAGGACCTGGGTATTCCGACCCCGGACTTCGCCGACATTCAGTCCCAGGCGGACCTGGACGCCGCCGTCGCCCGCATCGGCCTGCCGGCGGTGCTCAAGACCCGCACCCTGGGTTACGACGGCAAGGGCCAGAAGGTGCTGCGCACCGAGGCCGACGTGGTGGGCACCTTCGCCGAGCTGGGCAGCGTCGCCTGCCTGCTCGAAGGCTTCGTGCCGTTCACCGGCGAAGTGTCACTGATCGCCGTGCGTGCCCGTGATGGCGAAACCCGTTTCTACCCGCTGGTGCACAACACCCACGACAGCGGCATCCTCAAGCTGTCCGTGGCCAGCACCGAGCACCCGTTGCAGGCCCTGGCCGAAGACTATTCCAGCCGCGTGCTCAAGCAGCTGGACTACGTCGGCGTGATGGCTTTCGAGTTCTTTGAAGTGGACGGTGGCCTCAAGGCCAACGAAATCGCGCCACGGGTGCACAACTCCGGGCACTGGACCACCGAAGGCGCCGAGTGCAGCCAGTTCGAAAACCACCTGCGGGCGGTAGCGGGCTTGCCGTTGGGCTCCACGGCCAAGATCGGCGAGAGCGCCATGCTCAATTTCATCGGTTCGGTGCCGCCCGTGGAGCGTGTAATTGCCATCGATGATTGCCACCTGCATCACTACGGCAAGGCCTTCAAGGCCGGGCGCAAGGTCGGTCACGCCAACCTGCGTTGCAAGGACCGTGCGACGCTGCAGGCGCAGATCCTCAAGGTCGAAGCGCTGATCGCCGAACAATAAGCCTGGCAATGGCGGGAACCATTGGTCGTCGCTGTCCCTCTGATTGCAGGATGGCAAAGCCTGACCAGGCTTTGGCATGACTCACACCAATCAGAGGGAAATGCCATGGGTATCATCGGAACCATCTTTATCGGCTTGATCGTCGGCCTGCTGGCGCGCTTCCTCAAGCCCGGCGACGACAGCATGGGCTGGATCATGACCATCCTGCTGGGTATCGCCGGCTCCCTGGCCGCGACCTACGGTGGTCAGGCGCTGGGTATCTACCAGGCCGGTCAAGGCGCTGGCTTCATCGGTGCACTGGTCGGTGCCATCGTGCTGCTGGTGATCTACGGCCTGATCAAAAGGAAGTAATCAGCCGACAAAGTCCTCTGCGCTGCGCAGGCGCAGAGGGCTAGAATACTCGGCACTTGAACTTGCCGAGCTTCTCCATGCGCCGTCTACTGCTGACACTCCTCTTGCTGGGCTCAGGCCTGGCGCACGCCGGTGAACTGCCGGAAACCGACTGGCTCGACCTGATGCCCCTGTCGGACCAGAAAGCCCTCGAAGCCATGCCCGAGATCGACCACAACTCCCCCGAAGCCCAAGGCACATTCACTGACAAGGGTGGCCTCAAGCAAAGCAAGGGGTTGCCGGCGGTGATGTATTCCACCAAGACCGTGGCTGCCATGAACGGCAAGAACATCCGCATTGGCGGCTACCCGGTGCCGCTGGAAACCGATGCCAAGGGCCGCAGTACGCTGTTCTTCCTGGTGCCATACCCGGGCGCGTGTATCCACGTGCCGCCACCGCCGCCCAACCAGTTGGTGCTGGTGCGCTATCCCAAGGGGCTGAAGCTGGATGATATCTACACGCCGCTGTGGGTCACGGGGACGCTGAAGGTGGAGAAGGTGAATAACGATTTGGCGGACGCGGCGTATGCGCTGGATGCGGGGAAGGTCCGTGTAGTGAAGGAATCCGACCTGTAAGAAACCTGCCCGTGCGGGCGCTGGCTTGCCTGCGATGCAGAGGCCTCGGTGTGTCAGTAATACCGAGGTGATGCTATCGCAGGCAAGCCAGCTCCCACATGGAATCGGGTTTACAGGGGGACGGCTGTGATGCTCACGGCCAGGGAGTGGCTTTCGCCCGGGGCCAATGCCACCACATCATCCAGCACATTCGCCGTCTCGATGCACAACATTCCCTGCCAGCCATCGTCGGCCATGTCGTCGAAGGCCTTGGCGCGTTCGGTCCACGGGTTCCAGATGACGGTGGAGTGGGAGCCCTGGCTGGTGAGCTGGATGCGGCGCTGCCAGTCGTTGTCGACGATGTTGAGCTGCGTCGGAGTGTCGAGATAGATACGGTCGGTCTCGGCGGCGAACGGTAGCAGGCCGGACTGCTGTTTCCCGGTCCAGCCATCGGCGGTATCGATATACGCCAGGCCATCCACGCCTTCGACCTGCACGTTGCGCACATCGCTGACGGCGAAATAGGTGTGCAGCGCCTGACTGAGTGTCACGGTGTGGTCGTCACGGTTGTGGCTGGTCAGGCGGATGTGCAGTTGGTCGTCCAGCAGCAGGCTCAGCTTCAGGTCGACCTGATGGGGCCAGCCGGGGAAGCCGCCGGCTGGCGCTGGCAGGACCAGGTCCACACGCAGTGATTCACCTTCGAGTTCGGTCGCAGCCAATTCCCAGATCGCAGTTCGCACAAAACCATGGGCACCGGCCGGCTGTTCGCTCTGGCGCATCGCCTTCACGCTCTGCGGGTTGCGCTCGAACACGCCAAACCACGGCCAGCACACCGGCACACCGGTACGAATGCCTTTGCCTTGCTTGAACACCGCCTCGGGGTTCGGCCAGATCAGCGGCTGCTCGCCTTCACGCTGATAGCTAAAGATATGCGCGCCCTGTTGGGCCACCATCAGTTCGGCGCCGTTGTGGCGAATACGCCAGCAGTCCAGTTCGTCGATCTTTACGGTTTCAACGTGGGGCGTCGGCATATCACGGCTCTCTCAATGGCAGGCAATGGGGCAATGGACCGTCAAAACCGCGCGAGGTTTAACGCGCGCGCGAAGGCACCGAGCGGGTGCGACCACTGCCATCGATGGCGACGAACACGAAGACCGCCTCGGTCACCTTGCGCCATTCGCTGGACAACGGGTCGTCGCTCCACACTTCGACCATCATCTGGATCGAGCTGCGGCCGATTTCCAGGGCCTGGGTATAGAAGGACAACTGTGCGCCCACCGCCACCGGTACCAGGAAGGCCATGCGGTCAATCGCCACGGTGGCCACGCGCCCACCGGCGACCTTGCTGGCCATTGCCGTGCCGGCCAGGTCCATCTGTGCGACCAGCCAGCCGCCGAAGATATCGCCAAAACCGTTGGTTTCACGGGGGAGCGCGGTGATTTGCAGGGCGAGATCGCCTTGCGGGATTGGATCTTCTTGTTCGAGTTCGATCATGCCGAGGGTGCCTCTGACCCGTGACGCTTCATGGGTATTTCAAATGGATAGCCGTCTTGCGAAAAAACGTTTCAGCATCAACATACACCGCTCAATGCGTTTCTCGTAAGGCGTACTGAAGGGAAACTCTGCCAAATCGGCTGGATGGCACCCAACGGCGTTTTGGCACAGCAGCCCGTCAAGACTGCGGTTCTTGCACTTGCAAGGGCCGAGTATATCCACAGGTTGGCGTCACTACGACCTCCAGGGCCGCATTTGGTCGCTAATCAGGCGCTGTACGGCGGCTTTTGCGGGCAACTGTTCTCCTGGCGCTGTGCTTTTACAAGCGATTTGCTATCTTGCCAAGCCGCCGCCCGTCACGGCGTGCCGTTCTCACTACGCTGACTACTATAAGAGAAGCCTTGCCATGTCCTCCGTGCCCGCAAGCAGTGCGCCACCCTCGCGCCCGCTGACCCGCAACGACTACAAAACCCTGTCGCTGTCTGCCTTGGGCGGGGCGCTGGAGTTCTACGACTTCATCATCTTCGTGTTTTTCGCCACCGTGGTCGGAAAACTGTTCTTCCCTGTCGACATGCCCGAATGGCTGCGCATGATGCAGACCTTCGGCATCTTCGCTGCCGGCTATCTGGCACGCCCGCTGGGCGGCATCATCATGGCGCACTTCGGTGACCTGCTGGGCCGCAAGAAGATGTTTACCCTGAGCATCTTCATGATGGCCGTGCCGACTCTGATCATGGGCCTGCTGCCGACCTACGCGCAGATCGGCCTGTGGGCGCCGCTGTTATTGCTGTTGATGCGCGTCATCCAGGGCGCGGCCATTGGCGGCGAAGTGCCCGGCGCCTGGGTGTTCGTCTCCGAACACGTTCCGCCGCGCCACATCGGCTACGCCTGCGGCACCCTGACCAGCGGCCTCACCGCCGGCATCCTGTTGGGTTCGCTGGTGGCCACCGCCATCAACACGCTTTATAGCCCCGAGCAGGTCTCGGATTACGCCTGGCGCATCCCGTTCCTGCTGGGCGGGGTGTTCGGCCTGCTGTCGGTGTACCTGCGTCGCTGGCTGCATGAAACGCCGATCTTCGCCGAGATGCAGCAACGCAAGGCCTTGGCTGCCGAGCTGCCATTACGCGCGGTATTGCGCGACCACCGGGGCGCCATCGTGCTGTCGATGCTGCTGACCTGGTTGCTGTCGGCCGGCGTCGTGGTGGTTATCCTGATGACCCCGACCGTGCTGCAAACCGTCTACCACTTCAGCCCGACAGTTGCGCTGCAGGCCAACAGCCTGGCCATCGTGACCCTGAGCCTGGGTTGCATCGCTTCCGGCGCACTGGCCGACCGCTTCGGTGCCGGGCGCGTGCTGGTCAGCGGTTGCCTGCTGCTGCTGGCGACGTCGTGGACGCTGTACCACAGCCTCATCGAGCACCCGAACTGGCTCTTCCCGCTGTACACCCTGACCGGCCTGTTTGTCGGTGTGATCGGCGTGGTGCCTTACGTCATGGTCAAAGCCTTCCCGCCCGTGGTGCGTTTCAGCGGGTTGTCGTTTTCCTACAACGTGGCCTACGCCATCTTCGGCGGGCTGACGCCGCTGGCGGTGTCGTTGCTGATGAAGGAAAGCCCGATGGGCCCTGCCTACTATGTTGCCGCGCTGTGTGTGATGGGGACGCTGGTGGGCGGGTACCTGTGGAAGCGAGGACGCTGATTGATTTGTTCCCACGCTCTGCGTGGGACACCCCTCTGGGACGCTCAAGTCCCCTTGCCAGCGATAGTGGCCTTTCATCTAACTGTCATATTCTCGACATAGAGTGTTCACACGGCCTCTCGATACTTGGCCCCGATCCAACTATCCCTATCTGCTAGGAGCAAGGCATGAAACTGAAGCGTTTGATGGCGGCAATGACTTTTGTCGCTGCTGGCGTTGCGACCGCCAACGCGGTGGCCGCTGGTGTTGACCCGGCAATCCCGGCTTATGTTAAGACCACTGGTGTGTCGGGCAACCTGTCCAGCGTCGGTTCCGATACCCTGGCTAACCTGATGACCCTGTGGGCCGAGGGTTACAAGAAGGAATACCCGAACGTCAACATCCAGATTCAAGCTGCCGGCTCCGCCACCGCGCCACCTGCGCTGACTGAAGGCACCTCCAACCTGGGCCCGATGAGCCGCAAGATGAAGGACACCGAGCTGGCCGCCTTCGAGCAGAAGTACGGTTACAAGCCAACCGCTATCCCGGTGGCCGTGGATGCCCTGGCTGTGTTCGTGCACAAGGACAACCCGATCCAGCACCTGACCATGGAGCAGGTCGACGCGATCTTCTCCTCGACTCGCCTGTGCGGTGCCAAAGCCGACGTGAAAACCTGGGGCGACCTGGGTGTGACTGGCGACCTGGCCAACAAGCCGGTGCAGCTGTTCGGTCGTAACTCGGTATCCGGCACTTACGGCTACTTCAAGGAAGAAGCCCTGTGCAAAGGCGACTACAAGCCTAACGTCAACGAACAGCCGGGCTCGGCTTCGGTTGTGCAGTCGATCAGCTCTTCGCTCAACGGCATCGGTTACTCGGGCATCGGCTACAAGACCGCCAGCGTGAAAACCGTGGCCCTGGCCAAGAAAGGCAGCACGGACTTCATCGAAGACACCGAAGAAAACGCCCTGAACGGCAAGTACCCGCTGTCGCGTTTCCTCTACGTTTACGTCAACAAAGCCCCGAACAAGCCACTGGCACCGCTGGAAGCCGAGTTCGTGAAGCTTGTACTGTCGAAGCAGGGCCAGGAAGTTGTCGTGAAAGACGGCTACATCCCACTGCCAGCCAAAGTGGCCGCCAAGGCCCTGGCTGACCTGGGTCTGAAAGAAGGCAACTAAGCCCGTAAGACCGGGTGCAGCTGCACGCTTCTCTGTGGGAGCGGCCTGCACCCAAAATCCTTTTATCCGCTGCCAGCCCCGCTGCGCGGCGGATTTCCTGCGTCACCGCATTGTCATCTTTCTGTCATACAGGACCGCTAGGGTGTGCGCATGAATGATCTGGCCAATTCCACCATGACGACGACTTCCCCCCCCAAGCGCATTGATTTCAATACGCCTGAGCTGCAACGCAAGCGCCGCATCCGCGCGCTCAAGGACCGCCTGACCCGCTGGTACGTGCTGGTCGGTGGCCTCGCTGTCCTCGGCGCCATCACTCTGATTTTCTTCTTTCTTGCCTATGTAGTGGCACCGCTGTTCCAGGGCGCTTCGCTGACCAGGGAAGACGCACTCACCCCGGCCTGGATCCAGGACGCGGGCAAGCCGCTGATGATCTCCCTTGAGGAACAGAACCAGGTGGCCATGCGGGTTTCCGACAAGGGCCAGGCGCTGTTCTTTGACATCACCACCGGCGCAGAACTCAAGCGTGTCGACCTGCCGCTGCCGGCCGGTGCCAGCGTGGCGTCCATCGGTGAAGACCAGCCCGGCAGCCCGCTGGTGGTGCTCGGTCTGTCCAACGGTCAGTCTCTGGTGTTCCGCCACACCTATAAGGTGTCTTACCCGGACGGCAAGAAAACCATCAGCCCTGCCATCGAATACCCGTACGGCGAAACGCCCATCGTATTGGATGACGCCGGTCGCCCGCTGGAGCACGTGGCGCTCACCGCCACCGACTCTACGCTGGTGCTGGCCGGTTCCGCCGGCTCTTTCCTGAACGTGCTGTCCCTGAGCCGCGAAGAAAACATGATGACCGGCGAAGTCACCAGCGAGCAGCAGCGCATCGAGTTGCCGCAGATGACCGAGCCGGTAAAGGCAATCTTCATCGACCCGCGCCAGCAATGGCTGTACGTGATCAACGGTCGCGCCCTGGCCGATGTGTTCAGCCTGCGCGACAAGAACCTCAACGGTCGCTATAAATTGCTCGAAGACGGCAACGCCGAAATCACTGCCAGCACCCAGTTGGTGGGCGGTATCTCGCTGATCGTCGGCAACTCAAAGGGTGGCCTGGCCCAGTGGTTCATGGCCCGCGACCCGGATGGCGAGCAGCGTCTGAAGCAGATCCGCACCTTCCAGATGGGCACCTCGCCCATTGTGGAAATCAGCGCCGAAGAGCGTCGCAAGGGCTTCACCGCACTGGATGCGTCCGGCCAGTTCGGCGTGTTCCACAGCACCGCGCACCGCACTCTGCTGGTCGACCCGGTAGTCGACGGCCTGGGCGTGTACGGCCTGTCGCCGCGGGCCAACCGGGTGATCGTCGAGGCCGGTGGCAAGCTGCAGCCGTTGCTGCTCGACAACCCGCACCCCGAAGTTTCATGGAGCGCGCTGTGGAGCAAGGTCTGGTACGAGAACTACGACGAGCCCAAATACGTCTGGCAATCGACCGCCGCCAACACCGATTTCGAACCCAAGATGAGCCTCGCACCGTTGACCTTCGGCACCTTGAAGGCGGCGTTCTACGCCATGCTGCTGGCTGCACCGCTGGCGGTGGCTGCGGCGATCTACACCGCCTACTTCATGGCGCCGAGCCTGCGCCGCAAGGTCAAGCCGGTGATCGAGCTGATGGAAGCCATGCCAACGGTGATCCTCGGCTTCTTCGCCGGTCTGTTCCTCGCGCCGTATGTGGAGGGGCATCTGCCGGGGATTTTCAGCCTGCTGATGCTGCTGCCGATTGGCATCCTGGTGGCCGGTTTCGTGTTCAGCCGCCTGCCTGAGTCGATCCGCCTGCGGGTTCCCGATGGCTGGGAAAGCGCGATCCTGATCCCGGTGATCCTGTTTGTGGGCTGGCTGTCGCTGTACATGAGCCCGTACCTGGAAACCTGGTTCTTTGGCGGCGACATGCGCATGTGGATCTCCCACGACCTGGGCATTACCTACGACCAGCGCAACGCGCTGGTGGTGGGCCTGGCGATGGGTTTTGCGGTGATCCCGAACATCTATTCCATCGCCGAAGACGCCGTGTTCAGCGTGCCGCGCGGCCTGACTCTGGGCTCGCTGGCGCTGGGCGCCACGCCGTGGCAGACCATGACCCGCGTGGTGATCCTGACCGCCAGCCCGGGGATTTTCTCGGCGCTGATGATCGGCATGGGCCGCGCCGTGGGCGAGACCATGATCGTGCTGATGGCCACCGGCAACACCCCGGTGATGGAGATGAACCTGTTCGAAGGCCTGCGCACGCTGGCGGCCAACGTCGCGGTGGAAATGCCCGAGTCGGAAGTGGGCGGCAGTCACTACCGCGTGCTGTTCCTCTCGGCGCTGGTGCTGCTGCTGTTCACCTTCATCATGAACACCCTCGCCGAGCTGATTCGTCAGCGTCTGCGCAAGAAATACTCGTCGCTTTAAGAAAGGTAGAAGTCTGTGAAACAGAACTCCCTGAACGGATGGTTCAAGAGCGGCGCCCCCGGCGTCTGGATCAGCGGTGGCGCGGTGTCCATCGCGGTCATCATGACCCTGGGTTTGCTGGCCGTGATTGCGGTGCGTGGCCTGGGCCACTTCTGGCCGGCCGACCTGATCCAGGCCAACTACAACGTGCCGGGCCAGGAAAACCATATCGTCATCGGCGAAGTGGTGCAGAAGGAAGAAGTACCGCGCGAACGCCTGAAAAGCGCGGGCCTGCCGGTGCCCGATGCGGGCCCGGAGTTCATGACCCGCGAGCTGATCAAGGTCGGCAACCGCGACCTCAACGGCAATGACTTCACCTGGATCGTCGGCGAATGGTTGAAGGACCAGACCACCCCGAAGAGCCTGATGACCATCGAACGCCGTGAGTGGGGCAATTTCTACGGCACCCTGGTCAACGTCAAGCAGGACGGCAAGGTGATCGCCGAAGGCGAGGCTGCGTGGCCGGAGCTGCAGGCCCGCGTCGACCGCGTGAACGCGCTGGCCGCCCAGCTCAAAACCCTGGAGAAGTCCGACATTGGCGCGATCAACGCCGGTCTCGAACGCATCCGCCTGCACGGGCGCAAACTGGAACTGGAAGGCAAGCTCGACGCCGCCGCCCAGGCCGACATGGAGGCTGACCGCGCTGAGCTGAACGCGCGTTATCAGGATATCGAGGCGCGTCTGGCCGACCTGCACGCGCAGTTCAACCGCGATGCGCTGACGGCGCGCGACGGCAACGGCAAGGAAATTGAAATCGGCATCGGCAAGGTGGTGCACGCCTACCAGCCGAACGCCATGAGCACGCTGACCAAGATCGGCTTCTACTTCAGCAAGGTGTGGGAGTTTCTGAGCGATGACCCACGGGAGGCCAATACCGAGGGCGGGATCTTCCCGGCGATTTTCGGCACCGTGATGATGACGTTGATCATGGCGATGATCGTGACGCCGTTCGGCGTACTGGCGGCGGTGTACCTGCGCGAATACGCCAAGCAGAACACCCTGACGCGGGTTATCCGCATCGCCGTGAACAACCTGGCGGGCGTCCCGGCCATCGTCTATGGCGTGTTCGGCCTGGGCTTCTTCGTGTATGTGCTGGGTGGTTCGGTGGACCGCCTGTTCTTCGCCGAAGCCCTGCCGGCACCGACCTTCGGCACGCCGGGCCTGCTGTGGGCCTCGCTGACCCTGGCGCTGCTGGCGGTGCCGGTGGTGATCGTGGCCACCGAAGAAGGCCTGGCGCGCATTCCGCGCACCGTGCGTGAAGGCTCCCTGGCGCTGGGTGCAACCAAGGCGGAAACGCTGTGGAAGATCGTGCTGCCGATGGCCAGCCCGGCCATGATGACCGGCATGATCCTCGCCGTGGCCCGCGCGGCCGGCGAAGTGGCGCCGCTGATGCTGGTGGGTGTGGTGAAACTGGCGCCGTCGCTGCCGGTGGACGGCAACTACCCGTACTTGCACCTTGACCAGAAGATCATGCACCTGGGCTTCCATATCTACGACGTCGGCTTCCAGAGCCCCAACGTCGAAGCGGCACGCCCGCTGGTGTACGCCACTGCGCTGTTGCTGGTGCTGGTGATCGCCACGCTTAACCTGTCGGCGGTGTGGATCCGTAACCACCTGCGCGAGAAGTACAAAGCGCTGGATAGCTGATTTATAAGTGAATGCAGAATAAATGTGGGAGGGGGCAAGCCCCCTCCCACACAACAGCACAGGGAGCATCCCATGCAACACGAAACCCAATCCCATGGCATCAACATGTCTGCCCTGGGTCGCGACAAGCAGAGCCTGAGCCTGGCCCAGGAAACCGTGGCCATCGAAGTGCCTGGCCTGAGCCTGTACTACGGTGAAAAGCAGGCGCTGTTCGACGTCAGCATGAACATCCCCAAGCAGCGCGTGACCGCCTTCATCGGCCCGTCCGGCTGCGGCAAGTCCACATTGCTGCGCACCTTCAACCGCATGAACGACCTGGTGGACGGTTGCCGCGTGGAAGGCGCGATCAACCTCTACGGCACCAACATCTATCGCAAGGGCGAAGACGTGGCCGAGCTGCGTCGTCGCGTCGGCATGGTGTTCCAGAAGCCCAATCCGTTTCCCAAGACCATCTACGAAAACGTGGTGTACGGCCTGCGCATTCAGGGCATCAACAAGAAGCGCGTGCTCGACGAAGCCGTTGAGTGGGCGCTCAAGGGCGCGGCACTGTGGGACGAGGTCAAGGACCGCCTGCACGAATCGGCACTCGGCTTGTCCGGCGGCCAGCAGCAGCGTCTGGTGATCGCGCGTACCATCGCCGTGGAGCCGGAAGTGCTGCTGCTCGACGAACCCTGCTCGGCCCTCGACCCGATCTCCACGTTGAAAGTCGAAGAACTGATCTACGAACTCAAATCCAAATTCACCATCGTCATCGTGACCCACAACATGCAGCAGGCGGCACGGGTTTCCGACTACACCGCGTTCATGTACATGGGCAAGCTGGTGGAATTCGGCGACACCGACACCCTGTTCACCAATCCGGCGAAGAAGCAGACCGAGGACTACATCACCGGTCGCTACGGCTAGGAAGCTGTGGTTCCGATTGCACTGACGCTGCGGTTCTCCGCACCTTACCGGACGCTCCAAGGACGCCAACATGATTAGCAAAGAAGGCCTCACCCATCACATCTCCGCGCAGTTCAACGCCGAGCTTGAGGAAGTGCGCAGCCACCTCCTGGCGATGGGCGGGCTGGTGGAGAAGCAAGTCAACGATGCGGTCACCGCGCTGATCGAGGCCGACTCGGGCCTGGCCCAGCAAGTGCGCGAGATCGACGACCAGATCAACCAGATGGAACGCAACATCGACGAGGAATGCCTGCGCATTCTCGCCCGTCGCCAGCCGGCGGCCTCCGACCTGCGTCTGATCATCAGCATTTCCAAGTCGGTGATCGACCTGGAGCGCATCGGCGACGAAGCCACCAAGATCGCGCGCCGGGCCATCCAGCTGTGCGAAGAAGGCGAAGCGCCGCGCGGTTATGTGGAAGTGCGCCACATCGGCGACCAGGTGCGCAACATGGTGCGCGATGCCCTCGACGCATTTGCCCGGTTCGATGCTGATCTGGCGTTGTCGGTGGCGCAGTACGACAAGATCATCGACCGAGAATACAAGACGGCCCTGCGCGAGCTGGCCACCTATATGATGGAAGACCCGCGCTCTATCTCGCGGGTCCTGAATATAATCTGGGTGCTGCGTTCGCTGGAACGCATCGGCGATCACGCGCGCAATATCTCGGAACTGGTGATTTACCTGGTGCGCGGCACCGACGTACGGCACATGGGCCTCAAGCGCATGAAGGCTGAAGTTGAGGGCACTGCCGATCAAATGCCTAATGTTCCAGGCGAACCTGACGATAAGTAAGGTTGCCCGTGAAATTAACGCCCGGCCATTGGCCGGGCGTTTTCGTTTGGGGCCAGTTGAATGTTATTGCGCCAAAGACAAAATAAAGTCAGAACGTGATTGCAGAGTTTTGGCAAAATGCCATCAGTCAGGCGTGCTGCCAGCCAAGGTTTTTATAGGATGAAGGGTCGATGAGTAAAGTCAGTGTATTGGTGGTGGATGACGCCTCGTTTATTCGCGACCTGGTGAAGAAGTGCCTGCGCAATTACTTCCCGGGGATCAAGCTTGAAGACGCGGTAAACGGCAAAAAGGCGCAATCCATCCTGATGCGCGAAACCTACGACCTGGTGCTGTGCGACTGGGAAATGCCGGAGATGTCCGGCCTGGAGTTGCTGACCTGGTGCCGCGAACAGGAACACCTGAAGGCCATGCCCTTCGTGATGGTGACCAGCCGTGGTGACAAGGAGAACGTGGTGCAGGCGATCCAGGCCGGTGTTTCCGGCTACGTCAGCAAGCCGTTTACCAACGAGCAGTTGCTGAGCAAGGTGCGCCAGGCGCTGCACAAGGTTGGCCGCCTCGACGCGCTGATCGCCAGCGCACCGACCAGGATGAGCTCGGCCTTCGGCAACGATTCCCTGAGCGCGCTCACCGGCGGCAAGCCCGAAGCCATCAAGCCGGCCCCGGTGGCGGCGCCGAGCAAAGGCCTGCTCAACACCCCACCGCCGGCTGCCCCGGCCGCTTCGCCTGCCAGCGGTCGTGGTCAGGGCCAGTTGCGTCTGTCCAGCGGCACCCAGCAATGCGTGATCAAGGCCCTGAGCATCAAGGAGGCGCTGCTGGTGGTGCGTCGCGGCGAGGTGCTGCCCCAGGTGCTGGAAAGCGCCGTGCTCGACCTTGAGCAGGGCGACAACGCCGAAGTCGCGCGCCTCAACGGCTACCTGCACGCCATCGTCGCATTCGAACCCAGGCCCGACAGCGACTGGCTGCAACTGACCTTTCGGTTCATCGACCAGGACGCGCAGAAGCTCGACTACATCTCCCGCCTGATCGCGCGCGGCACGGCGCAGAAGCATTTTGTGCCGGGTGCCTGATCTTCCAATGTGGGAGGGGCTTGGTCTCTCTCATCATCAAGCGCCGCGCATGAGTATTTCCAGCCGACCACCTCTCTGTGGCAAGCCCGCTCGCCACACAAGATTCAATCCAGCATCACAACCTTGGCCAGCACGATCTTCGGCCCTTTCATCTTCTTGATGATGATCCGCAGGCCTTCCACCTCCAGCACTTCCTCTTCTTCCGGCACCCGTTTCAAGGTGTCGTAGATCAGGCCGGCCAGGGTTTCGGCTTCGATGTGGTCCAGGTCCACGCCCAGCAGGCGTTCGACCTTGAACAGCGGGGTGTCGCCGCGCACCAGCAGTTTGCCCGGCTGGTAGGCCAGGATGCCGCGCTCGGCCTTGCGGTGTTCGTCCTGGATATCGCCCACCAGCACTTCCAGCACGTCTTCCATGGTGAGGTAGCCGATGATGTTGCCGTCGGCTTCTTCCACCAGGGCGAAGTGCGCGCCGCCCTTGCGGAATTGCTCCAGCAGCTGCGACAACGGCATGTGCCGCGACACGCGCTCCAGCGGGCGGGTCAGCTCGGCCAGGTTGAACGACTCGGGGATGTGATCGAGCGCCGCCAGCTCCAGCAACAGGTCCTTGATATGCAGCAGGCCGACGAATTCATTGCGCTCGGCGTCATACACCGGGTAGCGACTGAATTTGTGCCGGCGAAACAGCGCGAGGATTTCCTTGAGCGGGGCATTGAAGTCCAGGGTCACCAGGTCTTCCCGGGAGTTGGCCCAGTCGACCACTTCCAGCTCGCCCATCTCCACGGCCGAGGCCAGTACGCGCATGCCCTGGTCGCTTGGGTCCTGGCCACGGCTTGAATGCAGGATCAGCTTGAGTTCTTCACGGCTGTAATGGTGCTCATGGTGCGGGCCAGGCTCGCCCTGGCCGGCGATACGCAGGATCGCGTTGGCGCTGGCGTTGAGCAGGTAGATCGCCGGGTACATCGCCCAGTAGAACAGGTAGAGCGGCACGGCCGTCCACAGCGACAGCAGCTCGGGCTTGCGAATCGCCCAGGATTTGGGCGCCAGCTCGCCGACCACGATGTGCAGGTAGGAAATCACAAAGAAGGCGGCAAAGAACGACACACCCTTGATCACTTCCGGCGATTCGACGCCTGCGGCACCCAGCAAGGGCTCGAGGATGTGCGCAAATGCCGGCTCACCGACCCAGCCGAGGCCGAGGGAGGCGAGGGTGATGCCCAACTGACAGGCCGACAGGTAGGCGTCGAGCTGGCTGTGTACGGTGCGCAGGATCTGCCCGCGCCAGCCGTTGGTGTGGGCGATGGCCTCCACCCGGGTGGAGCGCAGCTTGACCATGGCAAATTCCGCCGCAACGAAGAAACCGTTGAGCAGTACCAGGACCAGAGCAAAAAGAATCATGCCGAAATCGGCGAAGAGTGTGGCGAAGGTGATACCAGGGGAAGGGTCCATGATGGGGTTTTGCGGGTTCCGTGTGTTCAATAAGGGATGGCAGGCAGGCCCCGAAAGGCAGGCGCAAGGCGGCCAATGTAGCGGCTGGCGGGGCGCTTGCCTAGTACCCGCTGGCGCGCGGGCTCTGGAATAGCGCCTCCAGCGCAATACAACTCCAATGTGGGAGGGAGCAAGCCCCCTCCCACAGGGATCTACAGTGTTCTTGGATTACAGGTCGTCGTCGACCCTGGGTGAACGCGTCACCTGCGTTGGCGGAAAATGGCAGGTGAACGTGCTGCCATGCCCCAGCACGCTGCTGATTTCCAGGCGAGCGCGATGGCGTAGCAGCACATGCTTGACGATGGCCAGGCCCAGGCCCGTGCCGCCGGTGCTGGAATTGCGGCTGGAGTCGACACGGTAGAAGCGCTCGGTCAGGCGGGGCAGGTGTTTGGCGTCGATACCGATGCCGGAGTCCTGCACGCTCAGGTGCGCGCCGTGTTCGTCGGCCCACCAGCGGATGCGGATGTTGCCTTTGTCCTGGGTGTACTTCACGGCGTTGAACACCAGATTGGAAAACGCACTGCGCAACTCGCCTTCGCTGCCCTTGAGCAGGACCGACGGATCGGCCTCCAGGCTGATCTGCTGCCCGCGCTCGCCGGAGAGGGCCTGGGCGTCGTTCTTGATGGTGTGCAACAGGCTTTTCACCACCACCGGATGATTGTCCGAGGGGTAATCAGTGGCTTCCAGCTTGGCCAGCAACAGCAAATCGTTGAGCAGGGTCTGCATGCGCGAACCCTGCTGCTGCATCTGTTGCAGGGCGCGGGTCCAGCGTGGGTTGATCTCGTCGACGTTGTCCAGCAGCGTCTCCAGGTAGCCGCAGATCACCGTCAACGGCGTGCGCAATTCGTGGGAAACGTTGGCGACGAAGTCCTTGCGCATCTGTTCCATCTGGTGAATGCGCGTGACATCGCGCACCAGCATCAGGTGCTCATTGTTGCCGTAACGCGTCAGGTACAGCTGGATGCGCACCCGGTCGTTGGTGGGCGAGGGGATTTCCAGGGCTTCTTCGTAGTTGTCCTGCTCGAAGTATTCCTTGAAGCGCGGGTGGCGCACCAGGTTGGTGACCGGCTGGCCGCTGTCCTGGGGGGTCTTGAGGCCCAGCAGAGTCTCGGCGGCGCGGTTCCACCATTCCAGGTTGCCGTCGCTGTCGAGCATGATCACCGCATCCTTGAGCGCGGCGGTGGACTCCTGCACCCGGTCGATCACCGCCTGCAGGCGCCCGCGTACCCGCTGGTCGCGGCGTTGCAGGTGGTAGATGCTGTCGAACACCTCGCCCCACAGGCCGTAGCCGTCGGGGGGCGCTTCGTCGGGTTTGTGCTGGCGCAGCCATTCGTGCAGACGCAGCAATTGCTTGAGGGTCCAGCCCAGATACAGGGCAATGCCGACCGCCAGGCTCCAGCCGTAATAGCCACTGACCAGGCCCACCAGCAGGCAGGCGGTGATCAGCAGCAGCATGTGGCGGATCAGGGTGCCATGCCAGTTTTGATTCACTTGAACATGCGTCCTTGTCAGCGGTTAAGTCAGAGGCGGGGCTCAGCCCTTGGTGGAAAACCGATAGCCGGTACCGCGCACGGTTTGTACCAGATTCTCGTAGGCATCGCCCAAGGCTTTGCGCAGGCGGCGGATATGCACGTCCACGGTGCGCTCCTCCACGTACACATTGCCGCCCCACACCTGGTCCAGCAACTGGCCACGGGTGTAGGCGCGTTCCTGGTGCGTCATGAAGAACTGCAGCAAGCGGTATTCGGTGGGCCCCATCTCTGCCGGTGTGCCGTCGATGGTTACACGGTGGCTGATCGGGTCCAGGATAAGGCCGCCGACTTCGATTGGCGCTTCACCATCGGTCGGCCCGGCGCGGCGCAGTACGGCCTTCAGGCGCGCGACCAGCTCGCGTGGGGAAAACGGCTTGGTGATGTAGTCATCCGCGCCTACTTCCAGGCCCTGGATCTTGTTGTCCTCTTCGCCCTTGGCGGTGAGCATGATGATCGGGATGTCACCGGTCAGCTCGTCACGCTTGAGGCGGCGGGCCAGTTCGATGCCGGAGGTGCCGGGCAGCATCCAGTCCAGCAGGATCAGGTCCGGCTTGCGGTCGACAATAATGGCATGGGCCTGCTGGGAGTTTTCCGCCTCCAGGCAGTCGTAGCCGGCCATTTCCAACGCAACGGCGATCATCTCGCGGATGGGCGCTTCGTCGTCGACGATCAGAATGCTCCTGCCAACCATGCTCGAAAATCCTCTTGTCATTTAACTGTCTTGCGCCGCATTAGATAACGGAATTATTGCAGTCGTGTGACAGTAATTTCGCCGCCCGGGCAATTCACGGCACTCTGGACTACCCTTTGGGTCCGAATCCTGACAACCACAAGAGGAAGGTTCCGATGACGTACCGCACTGTTTCCTGGAAAGCCCTGCTGGTATCGGCTGCGCTGGCACTGCCTGGCCTGGCGTCCGCAGCAGAGCCTGCAATGACCAAAGACGGTTTGCTGGTGGACCACAAGGGCCTGACCCTCTACACCTTCGACAAGGATGCCGATGGCAAGTCAGCGTGCAAGGACCAGTGCGCAATCAACTGGCCGCCGCTGAAGGCGGAATCCACTGATACCAAGGCCGGCGACTGGACCGTCATCACCCGTGATGATCAGACCAGCCAGTGGGCCTACAAGGGCAAGCCGGTGTACACGTTCAAGGGCGACGCCAAGGCCGGGGAAAAGACCGGTGATGGCAAGGGCGGCGTCTGGCACGTCATCAAGCCTTGAGACTGCGCCGCTGGTGAGCGCATCGGGAGCAAGCCCCCTCCCACATTTGATCTGTGAATGCACTCAAATGTGGAAGGTGGCTTGCTCCCGATGGCCTCCGAACTGTCGCCGCAAACACCTCAGCGAGCCGCGTAATCCAGCACAATCCCCACAAAAATCGCCAACCCTGCCCAGTGGTTGTGCAAAAACGCCTTGAAGCATTTCATGCGGTCCCTGTCCCGCGTGTACCAGAACTCCCACACAAAACAGCCCGCCGCTGCCAGCAGCCCCAACTGGAACCAGCCGCCCAGTTCGAACCGCGCGCCGGCCAGCAGCAGGCACACCAGCGACAGGCCCTGCAGGGAGAGAATGATCACCCGATCGGCATCGCCAAACAGAATCGCCGTGGATTTCACCCCGATCTTCAAATCATCATCACGGTCGGTCATCGCGTAGTAGGTGTCATACCCCACCGTCCACAGCAGGTTGGCGATATACAGCAGCCACGCGGTGGCCGGCAGGTGGCCGGTTTCGGCGGTGAACGCCATCGGCATGCCCCAGGAGAAGGCCGCGCCCAGCACCACCTGCGGGTAATAGGTGTAGCGCTTCATGAACGGATAGCTTGCCGCCAGCGCCAGGCCGCCGAGGGACAGCAGGATGGTGCTGGCATTGGTCAGCAGCACCAGCAGGAAACTGACGCCCATCAGCAGCGCAAAAAATACCAGCGCCTCTTTCGAGGTGATCCTGCCGCTGACCAGCGGGCGTTGTTCGGTGCGTTTCACGTGGCCGTCGACCTTGCGGTCGGCCCAGTCGTTGATCACGCAGCCGCCCGCACGGGTGAGCACCACGCCCAGCACGAAAATCACGATATTGAGCAGCGAAGGCGAGCCCTTGCCGGCGATCCACAGCGCCCACAGTGTCGGCCACAGCAGCAGGTAGATGCCGATGGGCTTGTCCATGCGCGTTAATTGAATGAAATCCCAGGCCCTGGGGTTCAGGCGATTCAGGGACTTGAGCACACGTTGATACATCAGCAACTCTCCGGATGATCTTGCAGCACCTGCCAGAAGCCCGGCAGGAAAGTTTCCGCCACCAGCACGCTCAATGCCCCGCGATCAAAGCGCGAGCGGCGTGCCCACAGCCCGTCGGCCTGGTTCGCCTCGGGCAGCCACTGGCGTGGGTAATGGCAGACTTCAATGGCCTGGCGGGTAAACGCGTGGTCGCAGAACAACAACTCACCCAGCGAGCGGCTGCCCAGCGCGTCCATGTGCAAGCCGTCACCCTGCAACGCACTGCGCGACGCCACGCTGCGGGCGAATACCCACGGCTGGCCGTGGCCGCGCAGGTACACCTCGCGCACCCAGCCGAGCGTGGCCGGCGGCAGGCCCAGCGCCGCGCATTCGTCGTCCCGCAGCGCTTGCCAGCCTTCGACCAGCGGCGTCACGCTGAACGCGTCGTTGGACAACCCCGTCAGCCGCCGCGTAAGCGAGCCTTCGTCGAACAGCCAATCGAGGATCAGGGGCGCGGGTGTCGGGCGCAGAAGGCTCTGGGGCAGCCATTGGCAAGCATCGGAAAGCGCGGTTGAGTGCGGCACGGCGAGTCAGTATGGGCAGCAAAAGAGGCGCCGAGCTTACCATGGCGTCCCGACCTTTTGCCGCGCCGAACCGGCCGTTTGCGCCGAACGTGCTTGCATCCGGCGGCCCCTGTCAGTACAAAACGCCCTGAGCCGTGCGGCAATGCGAGATAAGGACCGCCGGCCAAAATGCCTGGACCCTGAGGAAGCAAGTAATGAAGAAGTGGCAATGTGTAGTCTGCGGCCTGATCTACGACGAAAAGGACGGCTGGCCGGATGACGGAATCGCGCCGGGCACCCTGTGGCAGGACGTCCCGGAAGACTGGCTGTGCCCGGACTGCGGCGTGGGCAAAATGGATTTCGAGATGATCGAAATCGGCTGATTCGAAGTTTGAGAAACGTATTACAAGGAGAAAGGAATGAACGCACCTGTCGTGATCATCGGCACAGGACTGGCCGGTTACAACGTGGCCCGGGAGTTTCGCAAGCTCGACAGCGACACGCCTTTGCTGCTGATCACCGCCGATGACGGGCGCTCCTACTCCAAGCCCATGCTCTCCACCGGCTTTGGCAAGAACAAGGAGGCCGATGGGTTGAGCATGGCTGAACCGGGCGCCATGGCCGAGCAACTCAAGGCCGAAGTGCGCACCCACACCCGCATCAGCGGCATTGACCCCGGCCACAAGCGCCTGTGGATCGGCGAGGAAGCGGTGACCTACCGCGACCTGATCCTGGCCTGGGGCGCCGAAACCATACGCGTGCCAGTCGAAGGCGATGCGGCTGAGCTGATTTTCCCGATCAACGACCTCGAAGACTACGCCCGCTTTCGCGCCGCCGCTGCGGGCAAACGCCGCGTGCTGGTGCTCGGCGCAGGCCTGATCGGTTGCGAGTTCGCCAACGACCTGATCCTCGGCGGCTATGAAATCGACCTGGTGGCGCCGTGCGAACACGTCATGCCGACCCTGCTGCACCCGGCGGCGGCCGCAGCGGTACAGGCCGGCCTGGAAGGCCTGGGCGCGCGTTTCCACCTGGGCCCGGTGCTCAATCGCCTGCAACGCACGGCGGATGGTCTTGAGGCCCATTTGTCGGACGGCAAGGTGATCCCGTGCGACCTGGTGGTCTCGGCCATTGGCCTGCGCCCGCGCGTCGACCTCGCCGCCGCCGCCGGCCTGCAGATCAACCGAGGGATCATGGTGGACCGCCACCTCAAGACCTCCCATGCCAATATCTACGCCCTGGGCGACTGCGCCGAGGTCGATGGCCTGAACCTGCTGTACGTGATGCCCCTCATGACCTGCGCCCGCGCCCTGGCCCAAACCCTGGCCGGCAATGCCACGGCGGTCAGCTACGGGCCAATGCCGGTTACGGTGAAAACCCCGGTTTGCCCACTGGTGGTGTCGCCACCGCCACGCGGCACCGAAGGCGTGTGGAGCGTCGAAGGCGAGGGCGCCAACATCAAGGCCCTGTGCCGCGACGCCAGTGGCCGCCTGCTGGGTTACGCGCTAACCGGCAGCGCCGTGATGGAAAAACTGGCGCTCAACAAGGAACTCCCGCCTTTGCTGGCGTAAATGCCTGTCGTTCTGTCGGAATAAGCACGTTTTTGCCCAGAGAAAGGTCGCCGCGAGGCTGGCGCGGCGTCTGTGGGCATGCCATCCTCACTCCCGTCTGCCGCAGAGTAGAGCCTGCGGCGCTTTGGGCGCCGTTCCGCCAGAGAGTGGCACGGACATAACAACAAAAAACCGTCAAAGAGGCTTCATCCATGCGTAAACCAGAACTCGCAGCCGCCATCGCTGAAAAAGCGGACCTGACCAAAGAACAGGCCAACCGCGTGCTCAACGCCGTCCTCGAAGAAATCACCGGCGCCCTGCACCGCAAGGACAGCGTCACCCTCGTTGGTTTCGGCACCTTCCTGCAACGCCACCGCGGCGCCCGCACCGGCAAAAACCCGCAGACCGGCGAGCCGGTGAAAATCAAGGCGAGCAACACCGTGGCGTTCAAGCCGGGCAAGTCGTTGAAGGACAGTGTTAACCCGTAACGGGCAGTACTGCCTCGAAGGGAGGCGGGGTGGTACGAAAAAAAATGGGCACGCCGATTGGGTCGGGTGCCCATTTTTTGTGTGAGGTCTCAGCGCTAAGGCAGTAATGCCCACTCAGCGCTATCTCCCTCGGCTTGATTATTGTGGTGCATTACCTGAGTATCTACGCTTCCTCGCCTCACCCACCTCCATGGTAAGCGATCACTGTGACCCTCTACAGAATTCAAGAAGCGGACCTCGATATCCCTGATTCCTGGCAGGACCAGAGTATCAATATCTTCAAGCTGCCGGCCGTTGGCGGCGCCAAGGAAGCCAGTTTTGTCATCAGTCGTGATGCCTCCCAAGGCGACGCGATCTTTGCGGATTACATCGACAAGCAGGTGAAGAGCGCAGAGCAGCAATTGCCTGAGTTCAAGCTGGTCCAGCGGTGGGATACGGTACTGCATGAACATGCCGCCACACTGCTGGATTACACCTGGAAGCGTGAAGGGCGCGAACTGATGTTGCGCCAGATGTTCATCGAACGAAAACCGGCTGTGCTGATCACCACATTGACGACCACACCGGGTGACCTGATTCATCACGAGACCGCTTGGAAAATCGCCATGAGCAGCCTCAGGCCCCTGGTATCAGGCACCTGATTCGCACACGGCATCGGTTTAACCAATACAGTAGATAGACGCAATGGATGCGCAAGCAGCGGCCCGCTTGGGTGATGACATAGCCCACGGATTTGGCGTGGCTGCAATGCTGGCGGGCGCAGTGGCAGGTGCATTGATTGGTGCTGCGGTCATCGCAGCGACAGTTGCCACGGGCGGACTGGCAGTGGCAATCATGGCCGGCTCCGTTGCGGCGGGCGGGCTGTCTATGTTCCAGGTCGTCAAGGGCCTGAGTACCCTCTTCACTCTGCCTGAGCCCACGACGGGCAAGCTGGTGATGGGCAGTTTCAACGTCTATATCAACGGCCTCAATGCGATGCGCGCCGGTGAAGACATTGCCTCATCCTGCAGTGGGCTGCCGATGAATCATCCTGTGTGGCCCTTTCCGGTTTTGATCGCCGAAGGCAGCGCCACCGTGTTTATCAATGGCAAGCCGGCGGCACGCCTTCACAGCAAAATGGTATGCGGTGCCCATATCAAGAGTGGCAGCCCTGATACCTTTATCGGTGGACCAACCGTCTCGGTAGCCTTTGTGTTGGATATCGAGGGGTGGATGCATACCGGGTTGGAGTTTGTGGGGTTGTTGGCGGCCGGAGTTGCATTGGTTGCGGCGGCTATGGTCGGCCTGGCGGTACTTGCTGAATTTGTTGTTGTTGGTGCGGCGGTTTTGGGAGGGATGACACTCCTTGGCGATCTGGGTGACCGGCTTGGGCCAGGCTATCGGGATCTGTTGCAGGGAGTCGCTGGGATGGCGATGCTTGGGCTGAGTCCCAGGATGGCAAGGTTGGCGACGCCTAAGTACAAACTGGGCGTGACTGAGGCGGACATTCTTGCGATGCCAAAGGGCTCCCGGCCGGCGGCGGATAACTATCTATCGCCTAAGTACATCAGTGAGCATTTGGCACAGTTCGACAAAGGAGCGTCGCGTTTTATGACGAAATCCAATCTCGACAAGTACGGGATTGCGCAAAAAGATGGCACCTCTTTCATCATGCCCAAGCACGAGGCCGATCAATTGGTGGCAAATGCCAAGGGTGATCCGAGAGCCTTGGAGCAAGCGCTCGGGCTTCCTGAGAATACGCTGGACAACCACAGTCTGGTCCGTATCGACATCCCTGCTCCCAAAGACTTGAACCTGCGTATCCCCTCAGGAAACGAGGCGGGGGCAAATGATCTTTGGATTCCAGGCGGTAAATTGCCTACGGGCAGTAGCGAGGCCGTTATCGATGCGGGCAGTATTTCACCTGCGGACTTTACGTGGACACCATTAGGGCCTTAGAGACAATCATGAAATTTCAGGATGTTTTTGTAAGTCGCGAGCACATGTTTTCCTTGGGTATCGAGCAGGACTCCGGTCGCTTTTACGTATCCATACCGGTCAGTAATGGTATGGCGGACTACGAGGAATACTATGAAGTTGATCGGGCGACATTTGACTTGTTTAGTCGTGACCCGAACCTCGCGTTACCGTTTGTTATCCGCTGCCGAAAACGTGAGTTGGATGAGCTTTTGATGATCCCGCCGGGCACGAATCGGGGTACAGCAATATGATTTTCCGATACGACGTCAATAAGATGACCCTTGGCTAAGTACCACAAAGCGCTGCAATGTTTTTTCTGCGACCTGATCGACTGTACAGGCGCCGTGGCATTGGCCCTTCAGAAACAGTTGGAAAGCAACAAGACGGCCCTTGTCATCGATACTCGTTGGGCGGGCGCTGTGTGGAATAGCCAGAACGGTCTGGGGGCTCCGTTGATGCGTACTGCGCGGGTGGTTCGGGACAAACTGGGTGGTCGCGACTTCGTCCCCGCCACTATCTGATGATGCGAATGACCGCGAAAGCTGCAGGGGCCTAATCAGGATGCTTGTCCCTGCTTTTGACTCGCCTTATTGTGACGCTGGACCGTAGAGCTTTTTACCCAGTCCTCATGCCACAAGGAGAGAGGTAGGCGATGGATGCGCAAGCGGCAGCTCGTCTAGGCGATGAAGTAGCCCATGGCTTTGGCGTCGCTGCAATGCTCGCCGGGGCTGTTGCTGGCGCTTTGATTGGCGCCGCAGTCATCGCCGCTACCGTTGCTACCGGCGGGCTGGCGGTGGTGATCATGGCAGGCGCGATTGCTGCCGGTGGTCTGTCGATGTTTCAGATCGTCAAAGGCCTGAGTACGATCTTCAACTTGCCCGAACCCACGACGGGCAAGCTGGTGATGGGCAGTTTGAATGTCTATATAAATGGCCTCAATGCGATGAGAGCCGGGGAGGACATTGCGGCGTCCTGTACGGGATTGCCGATGAATCACCCTCTTTGGCCATTTCCAGTATTAATTGCCGAAGGCAGTGCCACGGTCTTTATCAACGGCAAGCCAGCAGCACGTCTTCACAGCAAGATGGTCTGTGGCGCGCATGTCAAGAGCGGCAGTCCTGATACGTTTATTGGCGGCCCGACGGTATCGGTAGCGTTCGTCCTCGATATCGAAGGTTGGATGCACACAGGGTTGGAAACTCTCGGAATGCTTGCGGCGGGAGGCGCGCTGATTCTCGCAGGCATGGCTGGCTTGGCGGTTCTTGCAGAGTTTGTTGTTGTCGGTGGTCTGGTTTTGGGCGGCATGGCTATCCTGGGTGATCTGGGTGACAGGTTGGGCCCGGGTTATCGAGATCTGTTACAAGGCGTCGCGGGCATGGCGCTATTGGGATTGGGCGCCAAGCTTGCGAAACCTAAAGCAGCGCCGGCGCTTAAAGCCGAACCTCAGACGCCGTTGCCCAAAAATTTGGAAGAGGGTCCTGTGAAGGTGCCCGATGTAAAAGGTGCGGGTACCCTTGCTAATGCAGAGCGAGGAGCGTTAACAGAAGCAAACTTTGCTCAAAATAAAATCAAGTCTGATCGTTCCTTTAGCGAAGAGGGGCAAAAGGTATACTCAGAACTTGCTGGCACGCCGGTCAAGACCGTCGATGACTTAGCCGGTGCGTTGAGGGCTGGGACCATTAAGCCTAGTCAGCTTCCCATTGATTATGTAGATATGAATGGGACTCGCCTTATTTTGAATACGCGAACGTCGACCGCACTGGAGCAGGCAGGTATCCCACGAGGTGAGTGGTATGGGCGAAATCAGACAGGTGTTGAAGCTTATCCAGGTACCACATTCAATGATTTGGCAGCAGATCAGTTGAAAAATAACAAATTACCGCCGACAGGCGCAGAAAAATTAAAATCGGTACGACCATGAAAATAAGTCAGCCAACACTAATAGTGGATCCCTATGAGTGGCTACCAGGCTATGGTGAGTCACGCGTATCATTTCGCTCCGTTGGCCCGGACGTCATAGTGGATGTTGAGTATGAGAAAGAGATCGTAGTTGATGGCGAAGAGGTCACCCTGGCTGTAAGTCGGAAGGTTGTATTCAAATCGGTGCGATGCTTTATTCGGGAGCCGTTCCCTGGAGGGGGGGCTATTTTCGAGTTTGAGGGTAATCCAGGTGAATTTCGGCCGGGGAAGTTGACAGAATTTAAAGAATCCGAATGGCTGAGAGATAACTTGAAAGTATGGCGCTCCGTGTCGAGTCATGAACCGCCGAAATTGAGGCATTTCAGTATTCAGTTTTTGTCAGAAAATATTATTTTCCATGTGCTGGCTGCGGATGTATTTTTGTCGGATGAAGTGTCTGACAGTTAATTTTGTTTTGAAATGAAATCAACGGGAACCGCTTCAGTTAACCAAACACTGTTTTCAGCTTGAAAAAATTTAAATCCCTGTTGGTACATCCGCAGGGATTCAATCTTCAGAACCACCGGCTTGCCGTAGCGCTGTCCTACAGCAATCGCTGTTAGAGTCTCTTGCGACAGGTGCACATGGTGGCGTGAACCTGCAATCAATCCTTGCTGAAGAATAGACTCAAGAAAGCGTGTTGCGGTGCCATGGTAGAGGAATTCCGGCGGCTCTTTCTCTATGTGTTGGAGGTTTACGTCGGGTGCTGAATGCCCTTGTACGGCTCGAATACGCAGGCCATCGTCGGAGAGGGAAAAACGTTTTTTGTCACTGTTATTTACTACAGACTGAATGATCGCCCGATCCAGTACACGGCCTTCTTTCGCTGCGCCGGTTATCAGCGAGTTAATATCTGTCCAGCCTTCTGCATCGAGTTGTAATCCGATAGTTTGAGGCTCATGACGCAAGACGAAGCTCAGGAATTTACTTGTTTCGTTCAGTTGTTTTTTGTTCATGATTGCCCTGCATGAATTTGTCGGTTTTCAGGATTCAATTGCCATTTTTTACTGACTGAAAAATTCCACTTTCTTCACTGATCGCCTTGGCCGTTGCCTGAGCGATCAGGCCTTGAGCATCGGCGCCGCACATTTCTGCTGTCTCGCCATTAACGTGCTCCAGATCTTACCGCCGCTGGGTAAAAATAATAGTGTTGAGGTGCGGTACTTCTGATGTGGTTGATCCATTCACCGAGCTATCAGCTTTTGGGAAAGAAGGCTTTCACTGCGGCATCAATAACGCTTTTGATACCTTTGCCCTTGTTATCAACGGCACAGGCATTGCCCGCGTTGAGGTCCAGTCGGCCGCCGGTATCGATATTGCCGTTACCACTGGCGTAGATATTGAACGCGGTACCCGAGATGTTGATCTCGCCACTGGCGTTGAACTCCAGCACACTTTTTCCACAGACCAACCGAATTTGCGAGCCTGCCTCGATCAGGTATTGGGTGTTGATGCTGTCGCTCTTGGCTCCGCCAACATGCAAAGCATCATTGGCCAACACCGCACGCAGGCGGTCATTGCCGATCCTGATCGTCTCGTTGTGATCCACAGTGCTATTGCGGTCGTGGCCAACCCAATGACCTTCGTCATTTTCTACGGCGATATCCTGATTACGCTCTGCGTGGATATAGAGTTGTTCGGCTCCTTTTTTGTCCTCCATGCGTATTTCGTTGAAGTTGGCGGGTGAGCCACCCTTGCTGGAGCGGCTTTTCATACCGCTTTGCGTGGCATTTTCGGGCAGTTTGTAAGGCACCGTCTGCTCGGCGTTGTACACCCGCCCGGTGATGATCGGGCGGTCCGGGTCACCTTCCAGAAAGCTCACGATCACTTCCTGGCCGATGCGTGGAATCTGCATCGAGCCCCAGTTCTTGCCGGCCCAGGACTGCGACACCCGAATCCAGCACGAGCTGTTCTCGTTGGACTGGTCGTGACGGTCCCAGTAAAAGTGCACCTTCACGCGGCCGTACTGGTCGGTCCAGATTTCCTCGCCCTTGGGGCCGACCACCAGCGCCGTCTGCGGGCCTTTGACGATGGGTCGATGGGTGTTGGCCAGCGGGCGGAAGCTCTGCTGGGCGTCGATGCAGGTCAGGCTGCTTTCGAATTGCGCCGAACCCGAGCCGCCGCCGCTTTCCAGGCGTTCCTGGGTGATGTAATAGCGGCAGCCGACGATCAGGTATTCGCGGTTCTGGTCCTGGCGGCTGAAGCCAGTGAGGCTGAACAGATGGCCTGAGCCCAGGCCACGGGCATTGCCGGCGAACTCAATCTGCTCGTGCAGGGTTTGCAGCGCCTCGATGCGGGTGCGCGCATAGTGTTCGCCATCGGCGCTTTGCACGTAAGTGCCGGGGTAGTCGTACAACGGGTAGTCGCCGGCGGCGTGCGGGCGCGGCATGGCCGAACGCACGTCGATGCTGGCGCTGGGGCGCTGGAAGTCGTAGTCGTTAAGCTCCAGCGAGCCCGGCTGCACTTCCTGGGCGAGGTGCCAGTTGTGCATGTGGTCGCGCTCGCGCTGCTGCTCGTCTTTGGGGTAGTACGGAATCGATGCGTAGCCGGGCACCGTGGTGTGGGCGCCATAGGCGTCGGCCAGCACCAGCACGTGGCGGTCCTGTTCATGGCGGAAGAAATAGTAGATCCCTTCCTGTTCCATCAGGCGGCTGACGAAATCAAAGCTGGTCTCGCGGTACTGCACGCAGTATTCCCACTCGCGGTACGGCCGGCTCAGGGCGTCTTCGAAGTCGGAAAAACCCAGGTCGCGAAACACCTGCTTGATGATCTGCGGGATGCTCAGGTTCTGGAAAATCCGGCAGTCCGAGGTTCGGCTCAGCAGCCAGAACCATGGACGCAACGTCACCTGGTAACTGGCGAACTGGCCTTGGTCGATGTTCTGGCTGCAGCGCGCGACGATGCCGTGGAAGTGCCGCTCACCGCCGTCCGCCAGTTGCACGCCCACGCTCATCGGTTTGCCGAGCAACTGGTTGAGGTCGATGTTGGCGTCCAGTGACGTCAGTTGCAGCTCATAGTTGAACAGCCTTCCCAGCTCTTCACCGCCGCCCATTTCATTGAGCAGCAGCACATCCGGCCCGAGGGGGCTGGTGATCCTGGCCAGGCGTGAGGCTTGGTTGAATAGCATCGGTTGTCCTGTAATGACTGAATAACTGAAGAAACCGGATCAAATGTGGGGGGGCTTGCTCCCGATTGCAGTGCGTCAGCTGATACATGGAGTGACTGATTCATCGCTATCGGGAGCAAGCCCCCTCCCACAGTTTTAACCGCACTCCGTCAGCCAAACTGATAGTGCAATTCGTTATCCCGACTGCTGATCCGCACCCCCGCCAGCGCCTTGCCTTCAAGCATGCGCGTGAGGAACTCACGGCTCATGTCCGGCAGCAACGTATTGGTGAGGATAGTGTCGATCATCCGCCCGCCGCTTTCGGTTTCGGTGCAGCGCGACACGATCAGGTCGACCACCGCGTCGTCGTAGTCGAAGGCGACCTTGTGGGTATTCTCCACGCGCTTTTTGATGCGGTTCAGTTGCAGGCGGGTGATCGCCTTGAGCATCTCGTCGCTCAGCGGGTAGTAGGGAATGGTCACCAGCCGGCCCAGCAGCGCCGGCGGGAAAATCTCCAGCAGCGGCTGGCGCAGGGCCTTGGCGATTTCCTCGGGCTCGGGGATGTTCGCCGGGTCCTTGCATACCCGGGAAATCAGCTCGGTGCCGGCGTTGGTGGTCAGCAGGATCAGGGTGTTCTTGAAGTCGATCACGCGGCCTTCGCCGTCCTCCATCACGCCCTTGTCGAACACCTGGAAGAAGATCTCATGCACGTCCGGGTGGGCTTTTTCCACCTCGTCCAGCAGCACCACGCTGTAGGGTTTGCGCCGCACCGCTTCGGTCAGCACGCCGCCTTCGCCGTAGCCGATGTAGCCCGGTGGCGCGCCCTTGAGCGTCGACACCGTGTGGGCTTCCTGGAACTCGCTCATGTTGATGGTGATCACGTTCTGCTCGCCGCCGTACATGGCTTCAGCCAGGGCCAGGGCGGTTTCGGTCTTGCCCACGCCAGAGGTGCCGGCGAGCATGAACACGCCAATCGGCTTGCTCGGGTTGTCGAGGCCGGCGCGGGACGTCTGGATGCGCTTGGCGATCATCTGCAGCGCATGGTCCTGGCCGATGATGCGTTTCTTCAGGTGCTGGTCGAGGTTGAGCACCGTCTCCAGTTCGTTGCGCGCCATGCGGCCCACCGGGATGCCGGTCCAGTCGGCGACCACCGAGGCCACGGCCTGGTAATCCACGGTCGGCAGAATCAGCGGGGTTTCGCCTTGCAGTGCGGTCAGGCGCTGTTGCAGGTCGACCAGTTGCGCGCGCAATTGATCGTCGCCACTGTCCACCACACCGGCTTTTTCGCGCAGGGTCGCGCGGGTGGCGAGCAACTCGTCCACCAGCGATTTTTCTTCGGCCCAACGGCTTTCCAGCGTCGCCAGGCGATCACGTTCTGCGGTCAGCAACGCTTCGCTGTTGCTCTGGCGCGCACCAATGTCGATGCCGATGGCATGCTCGCGGGCGATGATCTGCAGCTCGGTTTCCAGCGCTTCGATACGGCGGCGGCTATCGTCCACTTCGGCCGGCACCGCGTGCAGGCTGATGGCGACGCGGGCGCAGGCGGTGTCCAGCAGGCTTACGGATTTGTCCGGCAACTGGCGAGCAGGGATGTAGCGATGCGACAGCTTCACCGAGGCTTCCAGGGCCTCGTCGAGCACCTGCACCTGATGGTGTTTCTCCATGGTCGACGCCACGCCGCGCATCATCAGCAGCGCCTTGTCTTCCGACGGCTCGGCCACCTGGACCACCTGGAAGCGGCGGGTCAGGGCCGGGTCTTTCTCGATGTGCTTTTTGTACTCGGCCCAAGTGGTGGCGGCCACGGTACGCAGGGTGCCACGGGCCAGCGCAGGCTTGAGCAGATTGGCCGCATCGCCGGTACCGGCGGCGCCACCGGCACCCACCAGGGTGTGGGCTTCGTCGATGAACAGAATGATCGGCTTGGGCGAGGCCTGCACGTCTTCGATGACCTGGCGCAGGCGCTGTTCGAACTCGCCTTTCATGCTGGCGCCGGCTTGCAGCAGGCCCACATCGAGGCTGCGCAGTTCCACGTCCTTGAGCGCTGGCGGCACGTCACCGGCGACGATACGCAGGGCAAATCCTTCGACCACGGCGGTCTTGCCCACGCCGGCTTCACCGGTGAGGATCGGGTTGTTCTGGCGCCGGCGCATAAGGATATCCACCAGTTGGCGGATCTCTTCATCACGGCCAACAATCGGGTCGAGCTTGCCACTGCGCGCCTGTTCGGTGAGGTCGACGGTGAAGCGCTTGAGCGCTTCCTGCTTGCCCATCGCGCTGGGCGCCATGGCACCACTGGCTTCGCCGGGCACGCCGGCATTGAAGCCGTCGCTGGCGCTCAAGGCGTTTTCCGGCGAGTCGCCGATGTAGTCGTCAAAGCGTTCGCTCAGGGCTTCGGGTTTGATCTTGTCGAACTCGGCGGACAAGCCCAGCAGTGCGTGACGCAGGCTCGGTGTCTTCAAGATGCCAAGCACCAGATACCCGGTACGCACCTGGCTTTCGCCAAACATCAGGCTGCCGTACACCCAGCCGCGTTCCACGGCTTCTTCCACGTGGGAGGACAGGTCGGTGATCGACGTCGAGCCGCGCGGCAGACGGTCCAGGGCTTCGGTGAGGTCACGGGCCAGGCGCGCCGGTTCCACGTTGAACTGGCGGATGATGCGGTGCAGGTCCGAGTCCTGCAGTTGCAGCAACTGGTGGAACCAGTGGGCCAGTTCCACATAGGGGTTGCCCCGCAGCTTGCAGAACACGGTGGCGGCTTCGATGGCCTTGTAGGCCACGCTGTTGAGTTTGCCGAACAGTGCGGCGCGACTGATTTCACCCATGCTCTGGATTCCTTGAGGTGGTGGCGTGATCGGCGTAATGCCGGGCCAGGATTAGGTCGTTGGCGTCCCGCTCGGGTTGGCCGAGCCAGGTGTTGAAGCCCAGGCGGAACTGGCCGTTGAGTTGCAGCGCCGGGACTTCGGGTTGTTGCAGAATCAGGTTCAGGTCCCAGTCCAGTTCATGGCCCAGGTACTCGGCCACCCACGCCACCAGCTCGTTGAACGGCTGACGGCCTGGCAGCATGCCCATGTAGTCCTGGAGCGTGAGCGGGCCCAGGCGGATGCGGAATTTATGCTGGCGGTCCCACACATGGCTGCCCAGGCAGAAATCCACGCCCAACTGGTTGGCGCTGACACCCACGCGGCTGCGTTCTGGCAGCTCCAGCCATTGGCCGACATATTCCTCGATTTCCACCGGCAGGCCGAAGTACTCGCCGAGAATCGCCTTCAAACCGTCCGGGTAGCGGGTTTGCGCTGACAGGTGGCCGCTGTAATGCAGCTTCGCCGTGTCGGGGATCAGCCCCTGATTCAACAGGCTCGGCATGCCTCGTCCGCTTAACGCCGCCAGGCGCGCGGACCAGTAGTCATCGTCCGGGCGGTCGTGGCTGACCGTCGGCCGCGCCTCGGCCCAGGCCCGGTAAAACAGGCTCAGCAGACGATGATGGAACACATCCAGGAACTGCTTGCTGGTGCTGTCGGCGTTGTTGCGCTGGCGTTCGCGCACGTACTCGGTGATATGCAGCGGCAGCGGGCCGTTGGGACCGCCGAGGCC
Source organism: Pseudomonas trivialis (assembly GCF_001439805.1). GTDB lineage: Bacteria > Pseudomonadota > Gammaproteobacteria > Pseudomonadales > Pseudomonadaceae > Aquipseudomonas > Aquipseudomonas trivialis. The sequence continues at coordinate 267,015 of NZ_JYLK01000001.1, forward strand.
GAAGAAAAACTGTTCGAGCCGCGCCGGTTTGCCGTCGCCACCGGGGTCGACCGACGCCAGCGTAGCCGGAGCGAACGTGCAGTCGGCCTGTTGCCCCAGGCGCAGCGGGTCGTCCGCCAGGCGCAGGGAATGGCCCAGGCGCGGCAGGTCCAGCGATTCGCACTCGATACGCCGCAGCGCCTGGAAGAAGTCATATTCCCAGGGCGCCTGGTGCATCGCCTCCAGGGTACTCACAGGGTCGGACGCCGTCCGGGCGTGGCTTTCCATCGCATGATCTCGCCGCGTTCGGTGGTACGGATCACCGTCTCGGTAAAACTGTTGATCGACACGTAGCGTGCCAGGAAGCGTTCGAGCACCGCACCGAGCAGGAACACGCCGGTGCCGCGAAACGCGTTTTCATCGAATTCCAGGGTGATCTCCAGGCCGCGCCCGAACACAATCGGGCCGGGCATCGGCAGGCGCCGGGTCACGGCTTTGCTGCTGACCTCGCGCAGGCCTTCGATCTGCAAGGGCAGGGCGGCGTCGTTGCTGTCGCCATACAGGCGCAGGAGTTCGCGCAACGCACCGGCGCCCTGGCCTTGCTCGCTCAGGGACAAATAGTTGAGCGACAGCTGGCTGATCAGCCGCCACGCCTTGGCGTCGTGGGCGTGGCTGGCGCGCGGACGGCTCGGCCCAGCCACACAACGCACGGCCAACACCGGCGCGCTGTCGGCCAAGGTGAAATCGGTCTTGCCGTTGCCCACGCTCATGAACAGCGGCAGGTCGCGGTTGGTGCACAGCGCGGTCACGCCCAGTTGACGCAAGTCGTGGCCATAAGGCGCCTGGCGGCTGTCCACCAGGCTGACGAAGGTTTCGCTGCCCACGTAGGTGGAGCGCGGGCCGTTGCGGCGCTGGTCGCTGGACAACACACGGGGCTCGCGGCGCACGGTGTAGTACGCCTGATCACGGCCGTAACGCGACGGATCGCGCACCGCGTAAAACGGCAGGAACGGTTGCTCCGGTCCGGTACCGTGGCCGGTGATGCCGCTCAAGGAGTGAATCTCGAAGTCCATCGGCCGCGTGCGGTCGGCGATCACGTGGTGTTCGTTGACGCGGTCGGACAAATGGATGCGGTCCACGCGTTTGGGGAACAGGTTGATCGCCGGCGTGCAGAACGGCAGGAACTGCGCCGCGCCGACACTGCCTTCCAGGCTTGGCTCGTGGCGGTCGAACAGCACGATCAGCTCCAGCTCCTGGCCGTCGCAGCGTTTGACCGCGCGGCTCAGTTCGGCGAACTCGACGAACAGAAAGCGATGGGGCAGGGCGAAATACTCTTGCAGCAGGCGATAGCCCTGGAACGCACGCGCCACCACCGGCATTGCCGCGTCGGCATCGTCAAAGCCTCGCGAGCGCAGCGCGTCTTTGGGCAGGCGCTCGACCCAGTCGCCACCCGGCTTGCGCGCAAACACGGCGCAGGCATTGCCGAGCAATTGTTCGTAGAGGCGGAACGGTTGCTCGTCGGCACCGCTGAGGTACAGCGGCAGGTTGTCCAGATCGAGGCTGTTGAACGGCAGTTCGGCGCCGGTACGCAGGGTCAGGCGCAGGCCGGCCTTGGCTTTCGGCTCGCTGGCAGCCAGGCGGCCGAGTACGGCGGCGGGGTTGCCGAAGTACTCGGCGTTGCTCACCTGCAGCGGCCACAACGTCACCGGGTGCGCAGTGCGGTACTCGCAGCAGGTCTGGGTTTCGCGGCCCAGTGCGGCGCGCAATACGGTGTCGCGGGGCAGGGGAAAGCCGCTGGCCAGAGAGCCTTCGTCAGGGTCGGTCTGCAGCTGCACCACGGTCATCGACGGCGTTGGCGCCAGATAGTGCGGGTAAGCGATTTCCAGCAGGTTGTGGGTGAAGGTCGGGTACTCGGCGTCGAGCTTGAGCTGCACGCGGGCCGTGAGGTAGGCAAAACCTTCGAGCAGGCGTTCGACGTACGGGTCGGCGCAGTCCATGCCGGACAACGTCAGCCGACTGGCGATCTTCGGGTATTCCCGGGCGAACTCGGCGGCGCTTTCGCGCACGTGGTGCAGTTCCTGGTTGTACAGCTCCAGCAGGCGCGGGTTCATGGGCGTCTCCGCTGGTCGGCGTTAACCACACGCACATGGCCGGATTCAAGATCGAGGTCGGTTTGCAGCAGCAGGCGCAACGGCACCGGCTGCGCCCACAGGTCGCCTTCGATCTCGAAACTCAGGGCGTTGTGATTCATCTCGTCCTGGCCGACGCGGGCCTTGACCCGCAAGGTGTGACGCAGGATGCGCGGTTCAAAGGTGGCGATGGCCTGGTAGATCAGCGCTTCGAGCGCCTTGATGTCCACACTGGAAACGCTGTTGCCCGCCAGCGCCGGCAGGCCGTAATTGACCACGGAAGTGCCGGCCGGTGTGTGCAGGGTGGCATCGGCATCAAGCAGCGAAGTGGTGTTGAGCAGCCACGCCAGGTCGCGCAGCACCGAGGCTTTCAATTGGCTCAGGGACAGCACGCGTTTGTCGGCGCTCTCCTTGGGGTTGGTCGGGTCGTCGTCGGTCAACCGGTCCAGCAGGGACGGTTGCAGACGGTCGCGGGAAGCGATTTCGGTTACCACCGGAAGAGGGCCGTAAACATTTTCTGGTCTTCCTGACCATAGCCGCACATGGCGCTTGGGTTGACCGTTGATGCTTCCAGGCGACCGTTGATCAAGCGTACGGCCTGGGATTGGGTCAGGCAGTTTCGGCTCGGTGGAGGCTCTGGCACGCTACGCTCGACCAGAAAAATCGGCACACCCCTGAACGTCTCTACCCGTAATTCACCTTTTGGATTCAGGTTGAAGTAGCAGGGCCATTCCATTCCCAGTGCCAGATGAGTCTGGTCGGGCTTGAGCACCGCACATTGACCCTTGGCGTCCACGAGCTGGATGGCCTGACCGGCGAATACCCCCTGCGTGCGAGCAGGTGCGTCGAGCGGATTCGGAGCGGGCTCGGCGCACGCGCTCAAGCTGATCAACAGGTTGGCGAACAGCATTGATTTTAACGTTTTAGCGATCATTGCAATTCCCAGAACCAGACCTGTTTGGAGAGAAAGTCGCCATCGAAAAAGCCTTTGGTTCGGCCTCGGTTCCACAGGTCGATATGGTCACCTGTACGCTCGCTCTCGGGTTCGCCGGCACGTGCAAAGCAATCCTTGAAGAAAACAATTCCGGTTTTTTGATTCAGCGTCAGCCGGTCGGCCGCACTGCCACTGAGAATGGTCGGACGGCCCAAGTGATGACGCCAGAGCCAATTGGCCAGGGATTCAGCACCGCGAGCATGGTCGTGTTTGCATTTTGGGTCGGTATAGGTCGATTTATTGACCTTGATATTCAGCTCGCCATTGAGCGCGACGCTCATACGGATAGCGCACTGATTGCCCCACGGTTGGTCGCAAGGGTTTTTGACGGTGGGGTAGCTGTTCCACAAATTGATAAACGACGGTTTGGCCATGACTCAGATACCGAAGAGGAAAAGGTCGAATGCGAGCAAGCACCAAAACCCCCGGCGCGTAACGACGGGGGTGTGTTGTATCAACGCTTGGTGTTGGACCGGATGTTCCAGCCGAACTTGATCGGGCCGCCGTCTTTGGTGCCGTCGGCTTTCTGTGGCTGGTAGTCGACCAGCACCTGGGCAAAGTTCAGCGTGACGTTTTCGGTCAGGCGATCATCGCTGCCCGAACCGCCGGTGCTCAGGGACGTGACCAGCACTTCTTCCAGGTTGATCACCATGTACTCGACCTGGCTCTCGCCACCGGCCTTGCGCACGGTCAGCTTGACCTTGTCGATGTGCTTGCCGCTGGCGCAGTGCATCATCAGGTTGGGCGACGCCTTGTCGACGTACTTGGTCAGCGACAGGTCCTGGATATTCACCTTGCCGGCGCCGCCGCCACCGCCCACGTGCATGTTGCCGGACTGGGCCATGCCCCAGCTCCAGTTCAGCACGTCGATTTCGTCCTTGTGGGCCTTGTCCATGGACTCGCCCTTGATGTCGCCGATCTTGATGAAAATATCAACAGCCATGATTTCTCCCTGTGTGGCACGGGCCACTGAATTTGTTATGCCCCGAAAGGGGCAGTGCTTCTCTGTGGGAGGGGGCTTGCCCCCGATGCAGGCAACTCGGCCTGTCAGGCAGACCGAGGTGATGCTATCGGGGGCAAGCCCCCTCCCACAGGAGAGCGAGGCGCTTAGGCGCTTTTCGCCGACGGCAGCTTCGAGACCAGACGCAACGACACCGTCAGCCCTTCAAGCTGGTAGTGCGGGCGCAGGTAGAACCTGGAGTTGTAGTAACCCGGGTTGCCCTCGACGTCTTCCACGATCACTTCGGCGGCCGCCAATGGGTGCTGGGCCTTGGTGGTTTCGGTGGAATGCGCAGGGTCGCCGTCGACGTAGTTGAGGATCCAGTCCTGCAACCAGCGCTGCATCTCGTCCTTCTCTTTGAAGGAGCCGACCTTGTCGCGCACGATGCACTTCAAGTAGTGCGCGAAACGGCAGGTGGCGAACAGGTACGGCAGGCGCGCGGCGAGGTTGGCGTTGGCGGTGGCGTCAGGGTCGTCGTACTCGGCCGGTTTTTGCAGCGACTGGGCGCCGATGAACGCGGCGAAGTCGGTGTTTTTCTTGTGCAGCAGCGGCATGAAACCGTTTTTGGCCAGTTCCGCTTCACGGCGGTCGCTGATGGCGATTTCGGTCGGGCACTTCATGTCCACGCCACCGTCGTCGGTCGGGAACGTGTGCGCCGGCAGGTTTTCCACTTCGCCGCCGGACTCGATGCCACGGATGCGCGAACACCAGCCGTAGTGCTTGAACGAACGGTTGATGTTCACCGCCATCGCGTACGCGGCGTTGGCCCAGGTGTACTTGGAGCTATCGGCGCCGTCGGTGTTTTCTTCGAAGGCGAAGGCCTCCACCGGGTCGGTCTTGGCGCCGTACGGCAGGCGCGCGAGGAAGCGCGGCATGGTCAGGCCGATGTAGCGCGAGTCTTCCGATTCACGCAGCGAGCGCCAGCCGGCGTATTCCGGGGTGGTGAAGATCTTGGTCAGGTCGCGCGGGTTCGACAGCTCCTGCCACGAGCCCATGCCCATCACGGTCGGCGAGGCCGCAGCGATGAATGGCGAGTGCATGGCGGCGCAGACTTTCGACAGCTCGCCCAGCAGCTCCACGTCCGGTGGCGACTGGTCGAAGTAGTAGTCGCCGACCAGGCAGCCATAAGGTTCGCCGCCGAACTGACCGTATTCCTCTTCGTACATCTTCTTGAAGATCGGACTCTGGTCCCACGCGGTGCCCTTGAATTTCTTCAAGGTCTTGTGCAGTTCGGGCTTGGAGATGTTGAGCACGCGAATCTTCAGCTGCTCATCGCTCTCGGTGTTGTTGACCAGGTAGTGCAGACCACGCCAGGCGCTCTCCAGTTGCTGGAAGTCCTGGTGGTGGATGATCTGGTTGACCTGGGCGGTGAGCTTGGCGTCGATGGCGGCGATGATCGATTCGATCGACTTGATCGCGTCGTTGGACACCAGATCGGTTTGCGCCAGGGCCTGTTCGGCCAGGGTGCGCACGGCGGTTTCCACGGCTTCGCGGGCACGCTCGGTCTTGGGCTTGAATTCCTGCATCAGCAGGGAGGCGAACTCGCTGGTTTCTTCGGTGGCGCCCAGGTTGAGCGCGCCTTCGCGGACGGTCGTGTCGGTCATGATTACTGATCCCCTGCAGGCTTGGGCGCGCTGGCAAGTGCCTGGAGCAGTGCCGGGTCCTTGATCGCCTTCATGATGATTTCTTCAGCGCCGGTCTTGCCGTCCATGTAGGTCAGCAGGTTGGCCAGTTGGGTGCGCGCTTCGAGCAGTTGGTTCAGCGAGTCGACCTTGCGCGCCACGGCGGCGGGGCTGAAGTCGTCCATGCTTTCGAAGGTGATGTCCAGGCTCAGGTTGCCTTCGCCGGTCAGTTCGTTGGGCACATGGAACGCCACGCGCGGCTGCATGGCCTTGAGGCGCGAGTCGAAGTTGTCGACGTCCACTTCAAGGAACTTGCGGTCGGCGACCGCCGCCAGAGGCTCGGCAGGCTTGCCGGCGAGGTCGGCCATCACGCCCATCACGAAGGGCAGCTGGACCTTTTTCTCGGCGCCGTAAAGCTCGACGTCGTACTCGATCTGCACCCGGGGCGCGCGGTTGCGCGCGATGAACTTCTGAGAACTTTGCTTCGCCACGTTGCTGCTCCTGGTCGCTTGAGCGACGGTGTTGTTACTGCTCAGTCAAGCGGCTTACTCGCCGTCCGGGCCGCGCAGGTTTTCAAATTGGGACATGCCGTCGGGAATCAGATTGCGCACGATGGCCGCGAAATCGGCATGCACCAGATTCTTTGCGCGATTCAACAGCACCGGCAGCGGGCTCGAAGGCTCGTGCCGGGTGTAATACGCAAGGATCTTGTCGAGGCTGCGCAGCACGTCATCGCGGCTGGCGATATCGCCAGCCGGAAGCGGTGCGGCCGGGGCTGCGGCGAAGTCGGCCGAGGGGGCACTGTCGTCACTGACGGCCTCGGGTTCGCGGCTGCTGTCGGTGCCGGGCACCGCTTGATTGAGCAGGTGCAACGCCTGTTTGAGCGGCTGCTTCAAGGCGCCAAGGTCCACGCCCTGGGCGGAACCGACCCGATCGTTGACCTGTTGTTCGATGGCTTCGCAGGCGGCACGCGCCGCGCTGAGGGCGTCGCGGGTGGCTTGCAGCTGGTCGGGATCGCTGTCGAGGAACGCAGCGTTGAGTTGCTGCGCGCCGAGTTGCTCATCGGGGAAGCTCAGCAGGCCGCCGGCGTTGAGCGCGGCGCGCAGGGTCACCGGGCCGAAGGTGCGCGAGCGCGTGAGGATGCTTTCGCGCAGCAGGCGGACGGTGGTGTCGCTGGCCAGGCCGGAGAGGGCGTTGATGCGCACGGTCGGGTCGTTGTCGTCGTCGGCATCCAGGCGCGGATGCAGCTCGGCCCAGTATTGGCGCAGCAGCGCATCGATCAGCGTGAGGACGTCGGCCAGCCCCGCGACACCCTGGAGGGCGAGGGCGCTTTGCAGCAGAAAGTGGGTGATGCGCAGGTCTTTGCTGCGCTGCAGCAAGTCGAGACTTTGCTGCTGGATGCTGCGCCATTCCGGGGGTTCGGCGGGCAGGATGGAGTCGCCCATGCTGCGCTCGGGCTGGCCCTTGGCATCACGTTCCAGTTGGAGAAATTGCGCGTCATATTCCATGTCTTCGCCACACGGCGAGTTCGCGGAAACGGCGGTGAGCAGCAACGGCACATCCACTGAAATTGATCTCCCTATCAGCCCGCTGGAAGGCGAGCAATGCATGCATTAGTTGCGCGAGGAACTTTGCATGGTTTCTTTGTCATATAAATTGAATGCCACTAATGTGACATCACGTCTATGCAAGAAGTTGTGCATTTTTGGTGTAGTAGTTATGCCTTGTCAAGGTAAGCTATTCGCCCTCTGTGACAGATGTGCGGTGCTTAACAACTTGTGCGACTGGCGGGTCGAGTGAAGCACCCGCGCAGGATTTTTGTCACAGAGCCCGGTTAAGATCAGCGATCATGCTGACAAAAGCAGGTTTCGAAGGTCGATTGCGCGACCTGAAGGGGAATCTCGGGAAACGCTGTCCCGGGAGCCGACTGCGCGGCGAAGTATCAGCAAGGAGGCAAGATGTCGCTGTGTTTGACTATCACTAGTTATCACAAGATCACCCCTGGGCAATGCCCCGAAAAGTCCATTAATCAGGGCTCGATGGCGATCGGCCGCAGTTCGGAAAACGACTGGGTATTGCCTGATCCAGAGCGCCTGGTCTCTTCACAACATTGCATTATTCAGTACAAGGACGGCCGTTATTATTTAACCGATAACAGCACCAATGGCGTGGAGTTGGTTAACGCCGGCATTCGTATGCGGCGGGGGAGCAGCGAGCCGTTACAGGACGGTGAGTTGATCCGTATTGGTGATTACGAAATCCGGGCGCGTATCGATTTCAATGTGCAAGCCATTGAAAGCGAAGCCTTTGCCGGTGACTCGCCGAACAGCTTCGAGGCGCTGATGGGCGCCGTTGCGAACACGCCCAAGGCCACGCCGGCGATTGCCCCGCAGTTCCAGGGCGCCTCGTCAATGGACACTCTGCCGGACCTGTTCGACTTTCTTGCCCCCGCCGCCGTGCCGCCGCCGACCGTGGCCGATCATGTGCCGTCCGAGCAACACGATTTCCGCCCACCCGCGCCCGTCGTCGCGCCGCTTGTCGAAACGCCTGGAGCGTCGGCTGCGGTGATTCCCGAAGACTGGGACCTGCTCGGCGACGCGCCGCCCCCCGCCCCCATTATCGCTGCGCCACCTGTGGTCGAGCCTGTGCTCCCCGTGGCCGAAACTCCGCACCAGCCCGATCTTTTGCAAGCCTTCCTGCGCGGTGCCGGCCTCGACCAGTTGCGCCTGGACAAAGACGACGCCATCGCCCAGATGGAGAGCATCGGCCGCAGCTACCGGCTGATGGTCGAAGGCCTGATTGACGTGTTGCGTGCCCGCACCAGCCTCAAGGGCGAGTTCCGCATGCAGCAGACCATGATCCAGCCCGCCGAAAACAATCCGTTGAAATTCGCCCCGAATGCCGACGAAGCGTTACTGCTGTTGCTGCGTCATGGCAACCAGGCGTTCATGGCGCCGGATGTGGCCGTGCGCGAGAGTTTCGATGACCTGCGCGCGCACCAGTTGGCGGTGATGGCCGGCGTGGAAGCGGCGATCAAGCATTTGCTGGCGCGTTTTGAGCCGGCGCAACTGGAAGCGCGCATGGGCAAGCCCGGCGGGCTGTCGAGTCTTTTCAATGGTTCGCGTCAGGCCCAGTACTGGCAGCAGTTTACCGAGCTCTACAGCAATATTTCCCGCGAGGCCCAGGAAGATTTCCAGGACCTGTTCGGCCGCGAGTTCAGCCGGGCCTACGAGGAGCACAGTGCACGACAGCGTCGCTGACCCCGACGCGACCCAGGATTCAACGGATAGCCAAGTACGTCATTGAGGACACAGGATGATTTTCAGGTTTTTACTCGCAGCCGCCACCGCGCTGCTGTTGACGGCGTGTGCGAAGGATGCGGCCAGGCCCGAAAGCGCGGCTGACGCCGACGCGAACAGCTCCGCCATCACGCTGCATTTTCACGCCATTGCCGGACTCAACCCCGGCGCCAATGGCCAGGCCGCGCCGGTACGGGTGCGCATTTTCGAACTGAAAAACGCCGCCACCTTCGCCCGCTCAGACTACTTCGCCCTGGCCGACCGCGCGCAGTCCACCCTCGGCCTCGACCTGCTGGACCAGGACGAAGTGATGGTGCAGCCCGGCCAGCAACTGAGCATCCGGCGCCACCTCGACCCCGCCACGCGCCAGGTTGGCCTGCTGGTGGGCTATCGCGAACTGGATCGCGCGCAATGGCGCACGGTGATCAACGTGCCGCCGCGCCAGAACACCGAACACCAGATCAGCCTCGATGTGCGCGCCGTGCGCGCCGACGTCGTGGCTCCCCCCTCCAGCCCTGCCCAATAAGAAATCATCGGAGCTCCCATGTCCTGGAACAATCGCGTGGTCTGGTCGGAAGGCATGTTCATCGGAACGCAGCACTTCCAGCAGCATGACCGTTACCTCGAGAACCTGATTGATGCTCGCAGCCGCCCGCTGTCTGCCGGCGCCTGGGGCTTTTCCGAGCTGCTGATCGACCAGGGCTTGCTGGCCCAGGGCAAGCTGGCGATTGTCTCGGCGCGTGGTCTGTTGCCCGATGGCACGCCGTTCAATATTCCTCAGGATGACTTGGCGCCCAGCCCGCTGAACATCGACGACAACCTGCGCGACGGCCTGGTGTACCTGGCCTTGCCGCTCAAGCGTGCCGGTGCGCGGGACACGGTGGAGGCCGGCGAGGCGCTGGAAGCAGCGCGTTACGTGAGCCAGGTGCGCGAAGTGCGCGACGATAACGCACCGTTCGAAAACCGCGCGCCCGTGGCCGTGGGCGCGCGTGCCTTGCGCCTGCTCACCGCCGAGGATGGCATCAGCGACTACGCCGCCGTGGGCCTGGTGCGCATCAAGGAAAAACGCGCCGACCGTGCCCTGGTGCTCGACGACACCTACATCCCGCCAGTGCTGGATGTGGCCGCGAGCAAACCGCTGAGCGCGTTTCGCAGTGAATTGCTCGGCCTGCTGCACCAGCGCGGCGAAGCCCTGGCTGGACGCGTGGTGGCTTCGGGCGCTGGCGGCGCCTCGGAGATTGCCGATTTCATGCTGCTGCAACTGGTCAACCGTGCGCAGCCGCTGATCCAGCACCTGACCCAACTGAGCCCGCTGCACCCGGAGCGGTTCTTCAGCGAACTGGTGAGTCTGGCCGGTGAGTTCTCCACCTTTGCCACCTCGGGTCGACGCCCCCAGGAATACCCGCACTACCAGCACGACGACCTGGCCCTGAGCTTCGCCCCGGTAATGGCGGCGCTGCGAGAAGCGCTGTCGATGCTGATCGACAGCAAGGCCACACCGATCCCGATTGTCGAGAAAGCCTACGGCGTGCACGTGGCCATGCTGGCGGACAAGACCCTGCTCGACAGCGCCAGTTTCATCCTCGTGGTGCGTGCCGATGTACCCGGCGAAACCCTGCGCGCGCGCTTCGGCCAGCAGAGCAAGGTCGGTTCGGTGGAGCACATCCGCGACCTGGTCAACCTGCAACTGCCGGGTATCGGCCTGCTGCCCTTGCCGGTGGCGCCGCGCCAACTGCCGTACCACGCAGGCTCCACCTACTACGAGCTGGACCGTGGCAGCGAACACTGGCAGCAACTGGGTAATTCCGGTGGGTTCGCCTTCCATATCGCCGGGCAGTTCCCGGGCTTGAACCTGGCCTTCTGGGCGATTCGAGGATAAACCGCGATGCATCCCAATGACGATGACCGCACCCAGTTCATGCCGCGCCCGGGAGGCCGCGCGCCGGAACCTGCGCGTGCCGAGCCTGCCCCGTTGGCGATGCCGGCGGCGCCGATCCTCACCGGTAAAAGCCAGGGCCTCAACCCGCTGGAAAGCGCTGCCGGCCCGCTGTTGGCGCTGCTGACGCGCCTGCGCAACACCATCGCCCACCCGGCGCCGGCCAGCCTGCGCGCGCAGTTGCTGGCCTACCTGCGCCAGTTCGAAGAGCGCGCCGAAGCCGCCGGCATCCCGCGCAACGAAGTGCTGCTGGCGCGTTACGCGCTGTGCACGGCCCTCGATGAAGCCGTGCTCAGCACGCCGTGGGGCAGCACCAGTGACTGGGGTAAACAGAGCCTGCTGATCACCGTGCACAACGAAGCCTGGGGCGGCGAAAAGGTCTTCCAGTTGCTCGACCACTGCCTGCAAAGCCCGCGGGAACGCCTGTACCTGCTGGAGCTGTTGTACTTGTGTCTGTGTCTGGGTTTCGAAGGCCGCTACCGCGTAATGAACGACGGTCGCAGCCAGCTCGAAGCGCTGCGTGAGCGCACCGCCGCAGCGATTCGCAGTGCCCGTGGCGAGCATGAGCGCGAGCTGTCGCCGCACTGGCGCGGCGTGACCGTGGCGCGTGATCGCTTGGCGCAGTTCATGCCGCCGTGGATCGCCGTGGCCATCGGCCTGGCGCTGCTGCTGGCGTTGCTGTTCGGCTTGCGCCTGAAGCTGGCCGCGGACGCGGAGCCGGTGTTCAAGAACATCCACGCCCTGGGCGAGATCCCGGTGCAGGCCATCGACCGTCCGGTGGCGCAGCCCAAAGTCATCGAACGGCCGCGCCTGGCGGGCTTTCTGGCCGAAGACATCAAGGCCGGTCGCGTTGCGGTGGAGGACAAGGTCGACCGCTCCGTGGTGACGATCAAGGGTGACGAGCTGTTCGCCTCGGCCAGCGCGAGCATCGTCGACAACTACCAGCCGTTGATGCTGCGCATCGCCGATGCCATCCGCAAGGTCAAGGGTCAGGTGCGTGTTACCGGCCACAGCGACAACCGCCCGATTGCCACGCTGCGCTTCCCGTCCAACTGGGCCTTGTCCGAGGCGCGGGCCAAGTCGGTGCTGGAGATTCTCGCCGCCAAGACCGGCCAGGCCGAGCGCTTCAGTGCCGAAGGCCGCAGCGACACCGAACCGCTGGCGACCAACGCGACCGCAGAAGGCCGTGCCCGCAATCGTCGGGTTGAAATCACTGTATTGGCGGAGGGCGTCGAGTGAAGGCGTTTTTCAGTTTCATGATTCGCTGGGTGATCCCGCTGCTGGGCCTGATCGCCCTCAGCCTGATCATCTGGTTTGTCGGGCCGTTGCTCGACGTGCTGGTGCCCGAAGGGCGGCGCTGGGCGCTGATCATCCTGGTGTTTGCGGTATGGGTCGGCTACCGCGTGTGGCGCATCATCCAGGCCCGCCGCCAGGCCGCCGAAGTGCTGCGCAGCCTCACTGCCGACACCCCGGCGGACCCCAACAGCGTGGCCACTGCCGAAGAATTGTCGACCCTGCGCCAGCGCATGGACGAAGCCCTGGCGCTGCTGAAAAAAGCCAAGCTGGGCGGTGATGAGCGGCGCAACCTCTACGAGCTGCCGTGGTACGTGATCATCGGGCCGCCGGGGTCGGGCAAGACCACCGCGCTGGTCAATTCCGGCCTGCATTTTCCGCTGGCCGCCCAGCTTGGCGCCGGTGCGGTACGTGGGGTCGGCGGCACGCGCAATTGCGATTGGTGGTTTACCGATCAGGCGGTACTGCTCGACACCGCCGGCCGCTACACCACCCAGGACAGCAACTCGACGGTGGACAAGGCCGCGTGGCTGGGCTTTCTCGACCTGCTGAAAAAGCAGCGCTCGCGCCGCCCCATCGACGGTGCGTTCATCGCCATCAGTCTGTCGGATTTGCTGCTCGGCAGCGACGCCGAGCGCGCCGCCCATGCCGCCGCGATCCGCCTGCGTATCCAGGAGCTGTACACCCAGCTGGGCGTGCGCTTCCCGATCTACCTGATGCTGACCAAGCTCGACCTGGTGCCGGGCTTCATGGAGTTCTTCGACAACCTGAGCAAGGAAGATCGCGCCCAGGTATGGGGCATGACCTTTGCCCTGGACGAGGGGAAAAACAGCGACAGCCCGCTGGCCCATCTGCAGAGCGAATTTGCCGGCCTGGAACAGCGTCTCAACGAGCGCCTGGTGGAGCGCCTGCAACAGGAACGCGACCCGGCGCGACGCGACCTGATCTACGGCTTCCCGCAGCAGTTCGGTGCGCTGAAGGATTGCCTGCAAAGCTTCCTCGAAGGCGTGTTCAAGCCCAATGCGTTCGAAGAGCGCGTGCTGTTGCGCGGCGTTTACTTCACCAGCGGCACTCAGGAAGGCAGCCCGATCGATCGCCTGATCGGTGCGATGGCCCAGAGCATGAACCTGGACCGCCAGCATCTGGCACGCCAGAGCGGCACTGGGCGCAGTTACTTCATCGAAAAACTCTTCACCGCCGTGGCGTTTGCCGAGCGTGGACTGGTTGGCGTGAACCCGAAGGTCGAGCGGCGGCGCAAATGGCTGGCGCGCGGCGTTCTCGCCGCCACGGTCGCGCTGGTCGTGGTGGTCAGCGCTGTGTGGTGGGTGAGTTATCGCGCCAACCAGGCCTATATCGCCCAGGTTGACCAGAAGGTCGCGCCCCTGGGCCAGACCTTGCAAAACCTCAGCCCGGCACAGCGCGACGTGCTCGCCGTGCTGCCGCTGCTCAATGCGGTGAAGAACCTCGCGGGCGATTCGCCCAGTTGGTCCGAAGGCCTGGGGCTGTATCAGGGCGACATGCTCGAAGCCGAATCCGCCAGCGTCTACCGCAAGCTGTTGATCGCCGTGTTTGCGCCCCGTCTGGTGACGCGCATCGAAGAGCAACTGCACGGCGGCGGCAATTCGGACTTCCTGTACGAAGGCCTCAAGGCCTACCTGATGCTGGCCGACAGCGAGCATTACGACCCGGACTTTATCAAAGCGTGGATCGCGCTGGACTGGGATCGTAACCTGCCACGGGACCTGCCGGCCGATCAGCGCCAGGCGCTGACCGGGCATTTGCAGGCGCTGTTCGACCGCCATCCGCCGAATGCGCGACTGGACCCGCGCCTGATCGACGACCTGCGTCGCCAGTTACAGCAACTGCCGGTAGCCCAGCGCGTGTATGACCGGGTCAAGCGCCAGAAATTGCCCGACGGCATCCCGGACTTTCGCCTCAATGAGGCGGCCGGGCGGGATGCCGCGCTGGTGTTCAGCCGCAAGAGCGGCAAGCCGTTGGGCGAGCCATTGAGCGGGTTTTTTACCGCCAAGGGGTATCGCCAGGCGTTCCTGCTGAGCAGCCTCAACCAGACCGGCACCCTGGCGGAAGAGCAATGGGTGCTGGGCAATGAACCGGCCGATCAACAGAACGTGGTGAGCCTGGCCGCCGACGTGCGCCGCTTGTACTTCCAGGATTACCAGCGTCAATGGGACGCATTGCTCGCGGACATCGACTTCGTGCCCATCACCAGCGTGGCCCAGGCGGCCGATGTGCTGCGGGTGATCTCCGGGCCGACGTCGCCGCTGAAAAAACTGCTGGTGGCGGTGGCCAGGGAAACCGATCTGCAAGCCGAAGAGCGTCAACTGGTGGCCAAGGGCGTGCCGGTGGAAGGCGGCGTCGACAAGCTCAAGGAGCGGCTGGGCAGCCTGCTCGGCCAGGAACAACCCACTGCCAATGCCCCGGTGGCGGCGGATGATCCGGTAACCGCGCATTTTGCTGAACTCAACAGCATCGTCAGCAAGAACGAAGGCGAACCCGCTGCCATCGACGGCCTGCTCGCGGACATGAACGCGCTGTATGTGCAGGTCAGTGCGATGGTCGGCGCCAGCGGCGATGCGCTGCTGGGCGAAGCGAAGAACCAGGCGGCTGCTGCGGCCACGCGGGTCAGCCTGAATGCCGAACGTCAGCCGCCGCTGGTGCAGGGCATGGTCAAGTCGGTGGTCAATTCCACCACCAACAGCATGATGGGTGGGGTGCGTAATCAACTGAACGCGGCCTGGGTCAGCGAGGTGGTCAATGTGTACCGCCAGTCGTTGGCCGGGCGCTATCCGATGTCACCGGGCAGCGCGCGCGACGCGACCCTGGATGACTTCGGCCAGTTCTTTGGCGTGGGCGGGGTGATGGACAACTACTTTCGCAAGTACCTGCAGCCTTACGTGGACACGTCGAGCCAGACCTGGCGCTGGCAGCCGGGCGCGGCGCAGAAGCTCGGGATCGCCCCGGGCGTGCTGCAAACCTTCCAGCGTGCGGCGGCGATTCGTGACGCGTTCTTTAGAGCGGGGGGCACCCAGCCCATCGTGCGCTTTGAACTCAAGCCGGTGTCGATGGACCCGACCATCACCCAATTTCTGCTCGACCTCGACGGCCAGCAATTGAGCTACGACCACGGCCCGAGTCGCCCGGTGGCGATGCAATGGCCGAACCCCGGCAGCATTGGCGTGGTGCGCATTTCCATCATGCCGCCGTCGGCCAGTGGCCGCTCCGGTGTGACGCTGGACGGCCCGTGGGCATGGTTCCGCCTGCTGGAGCAATCGGACCTTACCGCCGGCAACTCGCCGGACCGTTTCAACCTGCGCCTGCGGGTGGACGGTGCGAGCATCGCCTACGAACTGCGCGCCAACAGTGCGTTCAACCCGTTCAAAAGCCGCGTACTCAGTGGCTTCAGCCTGCCGGAGCGGCTATGACCGCCCTGGGCTTCTACGGCAAGTTGGCCAGCCGAGGCGATTTTGTCAGCCGCGCCTTGCCCCAGAGTTTTGTCGGCCCGTGGGACAGCTGGCTGGCGGCGGGCCTGCTCGCCAGCCAGAACAGCCTGGGCGGCGACTGGCTCAACGTCTACCTGGTGAGCCCGCTGTGGCGCTTTGTGCTGGCGCCAGGCGTGTGCGGGCCGGATGCCGCGGCGGGCGTGGTGATGCCAAGTATTGATCGGGTGGGGCGTTATTTTCCATTGGCGGTGGTGGCCCTGCTCGATCACGACACCAACCCGGCCTCGCTGGTGGGGGGGCCGGATGCCTGGTTCGAACAGGCCGAAGAACTGTTGCTGAGTACCCTGGATGCCGGCGCTACCTTCGAAGGTTTCAATGCCGGGCTCGACCGGCTTGGCGTACCGGCGACCGAGCCGCGTGCGGTCGACAGCCGTTTCGCCGGCCTGCAACGGGTGGCCGCCACCTTGCCCCACGGGCGACTGGCCGCGCTGGCCGAACAGGCCTGCGAGGGTGCCAGCCTGTGGTGGGGCCGTGGTTCGCAGCGGATCGCCCCCGGTTTATTACGGTGCCAGGGCTTGCCTGCCACCGACGATTTTGCGCAGTTTTTGCTCGGACAAGAAGGTGTGGTGTAGATGGGGGCGACGTACAAATCCGCGAGCAAAAGCCATGTGGGCATGGTGCGCCAAGTCAATGAAGACGCGTGCCTGGACCTGCCGGAAAACCGCCTGTGGGTGGTGGCTGACGGCATGGGCGGGCACGCGGCGGGGGACTATGTCAGCAGCCTGATCGTCGACAGCCTGCGCAGTGTGGCGATGGGCCGTTCCCTCGACGAATACACAGCGGCGCTGCGCAACGATCTGGTCCGCATCAACACGGCCGTGCGCGAAGAAACCGCCAACCGTGGCGTCAGCCTGATGGGCAGCACCGTGGTGCTGCTCGCCGCCCGTGGCCTGCGCGGCGTGTGCCTGTGGGCCGGCGACAGTCGCCTGTATCGCCTGCGCGACGGCGTGCTCGACAGCATCTCCCGCGACCACAGCTACGTGCAGGACCTGCAGGACAGCGGCCTGCTCAGCGAAGCCGATGCCCGCACGCACCCGCGCGCCAATATCGTCACCCGCGCCGTGGGCGTGGAGGCCCAGTTGAACCTGGCGGCGGTGGAGCTGCTGATCGCTCCCGGCGACAGTTACCTGTTGTGCAGCGACGGCCTGACCAAGACCGTCGAAGACCACGAAATCCGCGAAGTACTCGGCCACAACGCACCCGATGAAATCGTGCGCAGCCTGGTGCACCTGGGGCTCAACCGGGGCGCGCCGGACAACATCACCGCCATCGTCGTGAAGGTATCGGCATGAACATCCTGATCCCGGGTTACGACATCGACGGCGAGATCGGCGAGGGCGCCATGGCCAGCGTGTACCTGGCGACCCAGCGTTCGCTGGAGCGCAAGGTCGCCCTGAAAGTGATGGCGGCGGCGCTGGCGGCCGACCCGAGTTTCTGCGAGCGCTTCCTGCGCGAGGGCAAGACCCTGGCGCGGCTGTCGCACCCGCACACGGTGACCATCCATGACATCGGCAATGTCGGTGAGCTGTATTACATGGCCATGGAATACCTGCCCAACGGCACGCTCAAGGAGCGTATCGCCGCCGGCATGACGCCGCAGCAGGGGGTGACGCTGATCCGCCAGATCGCCTCGGCGCTGGGGTATGCCCATGCCCAGGGTCTGGTGCACCGTGACGTCAAGCCGGCGAACATCCTGTTTCGCGCCGATGGCACAGCGGTGTTGTCGGACTTCGGCATCGCCAAGTCCCTCGACGACCGCACCCAGTTCACCCAGGCCGGGTTTGCCGTGGGCACGCCGAGTTACATGAGCCCGGAGCAGGCGCGGGGCCAGGAGATCGATGGCCGCGCCGACCTGTACGCGCTAGGCGTGGTGCTCTACGAAATCCTCGTTGGCAAGCTGCCCTACAACGGCACTGATGCACTCTCCACGGCGCTGGCGCACCTCACCGAACCGTTGCCGGAATTGCCGGTGCACCACGGGCGTTATCAGGGTGTGCTGCGCAAGCTGCTGGCCAAGGACCCGGCCGAGCGGTTCGCGGATGCGGCGGCGTTGCTGGTTGCGCTCGATCAACTGCCGATGGATTCCCCGGAGGCCACCCTGGTGCGGCCGCTGCCGATGCCGATGAGTTTCGACTTGGCGGGCATCACGCCCCAATCCATCGAGATCCCGACCGCCAAGCCGCAACCGCAAGTGGTGCGTCAGCCGGTGGTGACGCCGACCCAGCATCGCGCGGTGTCCGAGCAGCACCGTGGGCCGGTGTTGGCCCTGGCCGCCGTGGCGGTTGCCGTGGCGCTGGCCATTGGCGGCGCGAGCTTCTGGTGGTTGAGCGGCAACAATGAGCCGGCCACGCCGCCGGCGGCCGCAGTGCCCAGGGCCGTCACGGCACCTGCGGCGGTGGCCGAGGTGGATGGCGGCCAGCGCCCGCTGTTGATGGCCGGCAAGAAAACCCTGTTCCAGCGCGTGCTCAGCAAGCCCGGTGCAACGCTTGCAAGCGACGCCGGCGGTGCGTCCGGCAAGGCGCTCCCGGCGTTCTCCGTGCTCTACGTGTACCAGCGCAAGACGGCCGGCGGCCAGCCCTGGGTGCGCGTGGGCGCCGCCACCGATGGACGCAGCGACGGTTGGCTGCCGGCCTCCCAGGTCAGCGACTGGAAACAGAGCCTGGTGCTCAAGTTCACCGAACGCTCGGGGCGTGCGCCGGTGATGTTCCTGCGCCAGCCCGGCGAGGTGGAAAAGCTGCTGGCAGACCCGTCCGCCGCGAAAAATGCCCTGGCCAGGGCGCAGAAAAACAGCGACGACAATCAGCAGGTGTTGGCCCTGGAGCCTGCCGCCAGCGCCGTGCCGCAGAACCAGTTCTACCTGTTGCCGATCTTCGATTCCAAAGAGCGCTTCGACGAAAACGGCCAGCCGGTGCAGTTGCTCAACGTGGCGTCCATCGACCCCGGCAGCAGCGCCGTGGCCAGGCCCGCCACGCCTGCAATCAACGCCGACGCTTTCCGCACCGCGGTGGTGATGGTGGTGGACACGACCGTGTCGATGCAGCCCTACATCGACCAGATTCGCGATGTGGTGCACGAGCTGCAAACCCGCATCGCTGAGCGCGGCGAGCTGGACAGCGTCAGTTTTGGCCTGGTGGGCTTTCGCAACAGCATCAAGAAAACCCCTGGCCTGGAATACGTGGCCAAGACCCTGATCAGCCTCGACCAGGGCCGCGACCCACAGCGTTTTCTCGACATGGCGCGCCAGGTCAAGGCTTCCAACGTGTCGAGCCATTCATTCAACGAAGACGCGTTTGCCGGGGTGATGCAGGCCGTGGAAGGCATGGACTGGTCCGGCTACGGCGGGCGCATCATCCTGCTGGTGACCGATGCAGGCGCGCTGCGCAAGAACGATCCGTTCGCCGCCACCCAGATGAACGAAGCCGAAGTGCGCCAGGCCGCGCTGGGCAAGCAGATCAAGGTCTACGCCCTGCACCTGCGCACCGATGCCGGCAAGAAAACCCATGCCGGCGCCGAGAGCCAGTACCGCATCCTTACGGCCGACGCCAACCCGCAGATCGGCGACCTGTATACGCCGGTGCCCGGTGGTGATGTGCGCAAACTGGGCGAGCGTGTCGATGAGATCGGCACGGTGTTCGCCAACCTGGTGCACCAGGTGCGCAGCAACACGCCGCAGCCGGTGCCGTTGTTGAGCGCTGCGCCGAGTCTGGCGGACAAGTCGGCAGCGGTGGGCTATGCGATGCACATGGATTTCCTTGGCCGCAAGACCGCGAGCCAGGCGCCGCAACTGGTGAGCGCCTGGACCGCCGACCGTGACCTCACCAACCCGGCGCTGCCGGCGTTCCAAGTGTGCGTGATGCTGACCAAGTTGCAGCTCAACGACTTGCAGCAGTCGCTGAAACTGATCGTCGATGCCGCACGCAAGACCCAGACCTCGCCCAGGGACTTCTTCCAGGAAATCGCCAGCGCTTCGGCCTACATGAGCCGCGACCCGCAAGCCTTGCGCAAGGGCGGCAACCTGGCCGACGGCGGTATTCTCGGCGAATACCTGGAGGGCCTGCCGTACCGCAGCAAGTCGCTGAACATGACTCAGGACCTGTGGTTGTCGTTGAGCGTGGCCGAGCAGGAAGACTTTATCGACGAGCTGGATTCGAAAATCCGCCTCTACGAAACCTTCCACAATGACGTGGCCAACTGGGTTCGATTCGGCGATGCCGAGCCGGGCGACGCGTTGTACCGCGTGCCTTTGTCGACGCTGCCGTGATGTTGAACCTCTGCGCGGTGCACAAGAGCCGGGGCGTCGGCAGCCAGCGCTACAGCCTGGTGATTCCGGCGCTGGCGTTGCGTGCCGGTGAGCAGGTGGCGATTGTGGGCCCCAGTGGCTGTGGCAAAAGCACCTTGCTGGACCTGCTGGCGCTGGTGCTGGCGCCGGACCAGGTGGGCCAGTTTGAATTTCATCAACAGGACATCGGTGGGCTGTGGCGCGCCGACCAGCAATCGGCCCTGGCTGCGTTGCGCAGTCGGCACCTGGGCTATGTGCTGCAGACCGGCGGCCTGTTGGGGTTTCTCGATGTGCGCGGCAATATCGCCTTGCCCCGGCAACTGCTGGGGCTTGAGGACGACGGTAGCGTGGCGCGGTTGGCCGAGCAACTGGGCATCAGCGACCAGATGGGCAAGCCGCCGGCCGCGCTGTCGGTGGGCCAGCGCCAACGGGTGAGCTGCGCGCGCGCCCTGGCCCATGCGCCGCAGTTAGTGCTGGCGGACGAGCCGACCGCTTCGCTCGACCCGCTGAACGCCGAGCGGGTGATGCAGGCGCTGCTGGATCGGGCCCGTGAGCAGCGCGCCGCCTGCGTGATCGCCACCCATGACGAACCGCTGGCCCGCGCCAGCGGCTTGCCGGTGCGGCGCATCAGTTGCCGGCGCGATGCCGATGGCGGCGTTACCGCAACCCTCGGGGAGGCCTGCTGATGCGCATCGCTCTGGTGGCCTCGCTCGCCTGGCAGGACTACCGCAGGGACGCCTGGCTGTCGGCCTGTTCGGTGCTGGCGCTGGCGGCGGTGATCGCGCCGTTGCTGGTGTTGTTCGGCCTGAAATTTGGACTGGTCAGCAGTTTGACCGAACGCCTGGAGACGGACCCCGCCACCCGTGAAATTATTCCGCTGGGTGGCGGTCGCTTCAGCAGCGCATTGATCGAGCAGCTCGGCCAGCGCTCCGATGTGTCATTTGCCATCCCGCGTACGCGGCAGATTGCGGCGACGGCGCAGGTGGGCGCGCGGGTGCTGGAAATGCTCCCGACCGCGGCGGGTGATCCATTGTTGGATGGTTTGCCAATCCCGAAAGGCCTGGACCAGATCGTGTTGAGCCATACCGCCGCCGAGAGGCTCGCGGCGCGGCCGGGGGATCTGTTGGAGGCCCGCTTCGCCCGTCAGGTAGCGGGGCGTGTGGAAGAACAGCGCACACGGGTGCAGGTGCTGGCGGTGTTGCCGCTGGAGGCCTTCCCCCGTGACGGTCTGTTTGCTGACCTGGCCTTGCTCGAAGCGGCGGAAGATTACCGCGATGGCGGCGCGGTGCCGGCATTGGGTTGGCCGGGTGATGAGATGAGTGCAGTCGAGCAGCGGGTGTATCCGGCGTTCCGCCTGTACGCGCGCAGCCTCGCCGATGTGGAGCCGCTGCGCGTGTATTTCGCCGGGCAGAACCTGTTGGTATCGACCCAGGCGAACACCATCGCCCAGGTGCAGTCGTTAAGCCGCAACCTGTCGATCGTATTCTGGATCATCGCCGGGCTGGCCCTGGCGGGTGCGTTTGCGGCGATGCTTGCCGGTGCGTTGGCGGCGGTGGCGCGCAAGCGGCGCGAATTGTCGGTGCTGCGTCTGTTGGGGTTTTCCACTGCCGCGTTGTTGTTGTTTGTGATGGTGCAGGCGCTGTACAGCGCAGGCATTGCCGCCGTACTCAGTGCCGGGCTGTATGGCCTGGCCGAGACAGGTTTGAATCGGTTGTTCGTGCAGGTGCCGGGCGAACATGCCAGTCATCTATTGGCGCGGCATTACGGCGTGGCACTGGTGGCCGTGCTCGGCGTGAGCGCCGTGGCGGCGGCGTGTGGCGGTTGGCGAGTGGCACGTATCCAGGCTTCTGAAGGAATCAGAGATGTATAAATTACTGGGCGCCTGCGTGGCGCTGAGCCTGGCCTCGCTGGCCTGGGCCGATGAGGCAAGCGACAAGCTCGACAATCCCAAACCGTTGCCGGACGACGTGAGCCTGCCGCTGCCCTGCGACGGCAACATGGTGTTCCGCTACGCCTACGTGCTGGCCCAGGGCACCCTGGACGACCGCGAGATCAGCCTCGGCTATCCCTTTGCCGAAGGCGAGGCCGGCTACCAGCAGTCGTTTATCTCCGGCTACCGCCGCGACTTCATCAACGGCCAGTTCACCCTCAAGGACTTGCCGCAGGGCTGGAACAAGGTCATCGCGCCCTTGATGCCCAAGACGGACGCCAAGACCCCGCTCAAGCCGATGCTCTACTTCATCGGCAAGTACGAAGTGACCGCGCGCCAGTACGCCCAGGTCATGGCCCAGGCGCAGTCCCTGGCCAGCGGCGAGCCGGCGCCTGCGTGCGATGTGCCCGGCGGCATGGCCGGGCGTTTGCCCAAGGTCAAGCTGTCGCGCTTTGAGGCCGAGCGCTTCTCGGCGGTGTACAGCGCCTGGCTGATGAAATACCACCGAGACCTGCTGCCGGTGAGCGGTCGCGGCACCTCGGCCGAGGACGGCGGCCTGGGCTTTGTGCGCCTGCCGACCGAAGTGGAATGGGAGTTCGCCGCACGCGGTGGTCAGGCGGTGAGCCGCCAGGACCTGGAAGGGCGGCTGTTCCCGCGTCGCCTGGAAGGCAGCGAAAGCGATGGCCCGCTGGCCGATTGGGCGGTGTTCAATCAGGTTGCCGGCGGCACCGGCCAGGCTGCGCGGCTGATGCCCATCGGCACAAAGTTGCCCAACCCCATCGGTCTGTTCGATGTGATCGGCAACGCGGCAGAAATGGTCCAGGAATCCTTCCAACTGGTGCACGCCGGCCGCCGCCAGGGTACCTATGGTGGCTTTGTGGTCAAGGGCGGCAATTACCTGGAAGGCGAGGGCACGCTGTTTACCGGCATGCGCCGCGAATACCCGCTGTTTGCCGCCGACGGCACCGAGCAAAGCAACGAGACCACGGGTTTTCGCGTGGCGATTGGCGCGCTGTCGGCGCCGCGTTCTCGCTACAAGGAACTGTTTGCGCAGTGGCAGAAAGAAGGCCGACTGGCCTCGCTGACCGACGCCATCGACGACGCCCAGGACCCGACCAAGCGCCTGGACAGCATCATCGCCACCAGTGTCGATCCCAAGCTGCAAGCCGAGCTGGGGCTGGTCAACGAAGAGCTCAAGCGCAACGTCTCGCTGATCGCCCAGCAACGCGAGGAAGCGGCGGGCAACCTGATTCAGTCGGCGGCGCTGGTGGCCGAGACCATCGGCAACTACAACATCCGCCTGGCCAACCTGCAGAAGAGTCGCCAGCAGGCGCTGGACAACAAGGACACCGCCAGCGCCGAGCTGTTGGCCATGGCGATCACCAACGGCCGCAGCGCCCTCGACGGCGCGGTGGCGATCTACATCGATAACCTGGCGACCGGCACGCGCTACACCGATGCGGTGATCCAGGCGCAGTTTCAACGGATCAAGGAAGAGTTGGATCGCAAGCCAGTGCTCGGCAAGAGCCTGGTGACGCGCGCGACACTGTTCGTTCGCCATGTCGGCAACTACCGCAAGCAACAGCGGGCCGACCCGGCGGCGATCTTGAAGGAATTGCTCGCAGCGAGCGGTCAGCGGTCTTGACCGTTGGTTGCAGCGAGCTTGGAAGGGACTCAGACGGCGTTGGGCCGTGCTGGGCATGTCAAACTTAAAAGAGAACACAACCTATGCTTTTTTCCCGTAAGGCGGTCTCCAAGCGTCACCTGCTGCTGATCGCGGCCGGTTTCAGCACGGTCCTCACCGGTTGCGCCACTTCGCCGGCCGGCAAAGTCGCGTCCACCACCAAGGTCGAGTACTACCCCAACTGCTACGAGCCGGTGCAGCACTTGCGTGCCACCGACTCGAACATGACGCGGTCAGTCGTTACCGGTGCAGCCATCGGCGCCGCCGGCGGTGCACTGCTGGGCGCCCTGACCGGCGACAAGGAAAAGCGTGGTCGTAACGCCGCCATCGGCGCGGCGGGCGGCGCCCTGGCCGGGGGCGCGGCGGGTTACTACACCGAGCGCCAGAAGCAGATCAGCGATGACAACCAGCGCATCGCGTCGTACTCGACCGACTTCAACAAAAGCGCCGCCGACATCGACCGCAGCACCGCCTACGCCAAGGCTTCGCAACAGTGCTACCAGAGCGCATTCACCAAGCTGGTGGCCGACCGCAAGGCCAAGACTGTCAACGACACCGAAGGCCGCAAGCGCCTGGCGGAAATCGTCTCGGGCCTGAAAGAGTCAAATGACCTGATCGTTGCGGTCAACGGCAAGGCCAGCGAAGACCTGAACAACTACACCCAAGCCTACGAAAAAGACCTGCAGCAAGTGGGTGTGCAGCGTAACGACGTGGTGACGGTGGCGACCGCTGATACGACGACCCCTGCGGCGGCCTCAGGCAAGAAAAAAACCGGCGGCAAAGCCGTGACCAAGCGTCCTCCGCTGCCGGTGGTGCCGAAGGAAGCCGTGACCACCGAGAAGAGCATCCAGACCGTGCAGGCCAAGCAGGCTGAAAGCAAGCAGGTAGCCAACGCCGGTAAAACCCAGATCGAAGGCACATGCCGCGATCCGAACCTGGCCGATTGGGCACCGGTGCCTTGCCCGGCTGTTTAAGCAACATGCTGCTATAAGCGTCAAACGCCAGCCGATCTTCCGCTAATGCGCCAGATCGGTGGCGTTCTTTTGGCAAATCGTTAAACTGCTGCGGCCACTCAATAATTACACCGAGGCCGTGTGCATGAAATTTCGTCTCCTGCTGTGGGTGCTGGGCCTGATGATGGGCAAAGCCAGCCGCACCAATCCTGCCTTCCAGCAACAGCTGGGCGATAAAGACCTGGCCTTCCAGTTGCAAACCCTCGACGGCAAGGTTGCCCGCCACTTCATCGTCAAAGACCAGCGCATCACCAGCCGCTCAGGTGTGCACCCCGCGCCGGCGTTTGCGATTGCGTTCAAGGATGCCGCCTACGGCTTTGCCACGATGCAGGCGAAGAACAAGCAGCTGGCGTTCATGACGGGGATTCAGGACAAGTCAATCCAGATCAAGGGCAACCCGGCGCTGGTGATCTGGTTTCAGGGGCTGACCAAGTATTTGAGGCCGAAGAAAAAGAAGTAGGGTTTCAGGCAGACCGAGTTGGATATACATTCAGCCCTGGCTGAACTGGGATGCCAGCTCGCGCAACAGCACCTCGGCATCCAGCACCTTGCCCACCACCTCTTCCGCCTTCTCGCGGCTCAGCCCGAGCCGTGCCAGCAGCGCATCCGGAATCGCCTCATCCGGCCCGGAGCCTACGCCCCGGCTGCGCAGCAGGCGCACGGCCAGGCACACCAGGTTCGGGTATTCGGCGTACTGACCGTCATAGGCGGGATCGTGCTGGAAGCGCAGCGCGGTGGCCAGTTCGTCCGGCATGTCCCAGAAGCGCATCAGCCAGGCGCCGATCTGTTCGCGGCTGATGCCGAGCAAGTGTTGCTCCACATAGCTGTGGCACAGGTGCGGGTTGACTTCCAGGTGCCGGCAGATCAGTGAGAAATGCGGCGGGAACACGTGGGCCAGCAGCAGGTAACCGAAGTTGTGCAGCAGGCCGGCCAGATACGTCAGGCCGGCTTCCGGTCGCTGGGCGCGCGGCATGGCGCGGGTCAGGCCTTCGATGACGGCGGCGGTGTAGATCGACTGGTGCCAGTACGGCGTGGCTTGGTGCGGGTTGTCCTTGGGCAGGCTGAGGGTCTTGCCCAGGGCCAGGCCCAGCGCCAGGTTGATCACCAGGTCAAAGCCCAGCACGCGCACGATGGCGTCTTCCACCGAGCGAATCTTGCCCGGCGAGGCGTAGTACGGCGACGCGGCCCAGCTGACGACCTGGGCGGCCAGGGCCGGGTCGGTTTCGACTACCCCGGTGATGTCATCAATGGTTGCATTGGGGTCGACACGCAGCTTGATGATCTTCTGCGCAGTGTCGGCCAGCGGCGGGATTTCGATGGTCGCTTCCAGGCGTTGCTGGATACGGCGGGCGGTGAACGCCTGCATCGCCTGGGTGATTTCCTCGCGGTCGTCATTGGGACGGTCGAGGTTGGGACGGATATTGCGCAGCGGCTCGCCGAACTGCGCGGCGCTGGCTTTGGTGAGCAGGGTCTTGAAGGCGTCGGTGGGGATGTCCAGCAGCAGACCGGCTTCGCCCGAATGCACCAGCAGGCTGGGCTCGTTCAGCAGGCTGCCTTCATACAGGCACGGCGAACTGGTCAATGGCGGCAGGCCCGGCAGCAGGTTCAGGTCGTGTTTGCTGAGCATGCGCTTGACGCGGTCCGGCGCCACGGCCGTAAGGCGCCGGCCGGTGAGTTCGGCGAGGCGGTTGAGGTCGAGCAACTGGTTCTGGGGGAGCAGCACCATCAGGGCGCCTACCGCGTCTTCCAACAAGACTGCCTGGACCTTTCGCGCTGGGTTCAGGCCCGCGTGTTCGGCGACTTCCGTGTAGGGGATGGCGAGTTTTGCGAGCAGTGCCTGAATAACCGACGGGGCGGTCAGTGGGGCGGAGGCGAGGGCGACTTCTGACATGGCCTGATCCAAATTCGTACAGTCACTGAAGTATAACCAGCTTGTTACGCGTGAGGGTTGGCTAACTGCGCCAGCCGTCACACTTGGCCGTATTGCTGCCCATGCCGCAACCAGCGATCCAGCAGCGGGCTGACGTGCTCGGGCCAGCGCTCCAGCAGCGCTTGCGCCGCATCGCGCACGGCGGGCAGCAGGTCGGCGTCGCGCATCAGGTCGGCGACCTTGAATTGCAGCAGGCCGGTCTGGCGGGTGCCGAGCATTTCGCCGGGACCGCGCAGTTCGAGGTCTTTTTCGGCAATCACAAAACCGTCGTTGGTCTCGCGCATGATCCCCAGGCGCTGGCGGCCGATCTGCGACAGCGGCGGGTGGTACAGCAGCACGCAATGGCTGGCGGCGCTGCCCCGGCCCACGCGTCCGCGCAGCTGGTGCAGTTGCGCCAGGCCCAGGCGCTCGGGGTTTTCGATGATCATCAGGCTGGCGTTGGGCACGTCCACACCCACCTCGATCACGGTGGTGGCGACCAGCAGTTGCAGGTTGCCGGCCTTGAACTCGGCCATGACCGCGGCCTTTTCCACAGGCTTCATGCGGCCGTGGATCAGCCCGACCTTGAGCTCTCCGAGGGCGCTGGTGAGGTCCTCGAAGGTGGTTTCGGCGGCCTGGCAGGTCAGCTCTTCGGACTCTTCAATCAGGGTGCACACCCAATAAGCCTGGCGCCCTTCGGCGCAGGCGCCGCGCACGCGTTCGATCACTTCGACGCGCCGCGAGTCAGTGACCAGCACGGTGTTGACCGGCGTACGGCCGGGCGGCAGTTCGTCGAGGATCGAGGTGTCGAGGTCAGCGTAGGCACTCATGGCCAGCGTGCGCGGGATCGGCGTGGCGGTCATGATCAACTGGTGCGGGTTCATGCGCCCGCCCACGCCTTTCTGACGCAATGCCAGGCGTTGCTGCACGCCGAAACGGTGCTGTTCGTCGATGATCACCAGCGCCAGGTTCTTGAACTGCACTTCGTCCTGGAACAGCGCGTGGGTGCCGACCACCATTGGGGCGCCATTGGCAATTTGCTCCAGTGCGGCTGCGCGTACCTTGCCCTTGAGCTTGCCGGCCAGCCACGCGACTTCCAGGCCCAGGGGCTCGAGCCAGCGCTTGAAGGTGATGAAGTGTTGTTCGGCGAGGATCTCGGTGGGGGCCATCAGCGCCACCTGGTAACCGGCTTCCAGCGCCTGCAGGGCGGCGAGGGCGGCGACCACGGTCTTGCCCGCGCCCACGTCGCCCTGGATCAGGCGCAACATGGGTTCGTGCTGGCTAAGGTCGTAGGCGATTTCATTGCCCACGCGCTGTTGCGCACCGGTCGGCGCAAAGCCCAGGTTGGCCAGGTATTGTGCAGGCAGGCGTGTGGCCTTGGGCATCGCCGGCGCGCGCAGGGAGCGCATGCTTTCGCGCAGGCGTTGCTGGGACAGTTGGTGGGTCAGCAGTTCTTCAAAGGCCAGGCGATGCTGGGCCCAGTGATGGCCGAGGGCGAGTTCGTCGACATCGGCATCGGCCGGTGGGTGATGCAGGTAGCGAATCGCATCGGCCAATGGCGCCAGTTGATAGTCGCGGGCCAGCTCCAGGGGCAGCCAGTCGGGCAGGCTCTGGGGGCCGAGCATCGTCAGCGTCTGCATGCACAACTGGCGCAGGCGCTGTTGCGTGAGGCCTTCGGTGAGCGGGTAGATGGGCGTGAGGGTGGTGTCCACCGGTGGTGGTTCGTCGCCGGTGATGGCGCGGTATTCCGGGTGATAGATCTCCAGCCCGGAGGCGCCAGGGCGGGCTTCGCCGTAGCAGCGCACGCGGGTGCCGCGCTTGAGGCCTTCCTTTTGTGCGTTACTGAAGTGATAGAAGCGCAGGCTCAGGCCGCCGGTGCCGTCCTGCAGGCGCACCACCAGGCTGCGGCGCTTGCCCATCACCACATCGGCGCCGCTGACGGTGCCTTCGACCACCGCATCCTGCCCGGGGCGCAGGTGGCCGATGGGCACGACGCGGGTGCGGTCCTGATAGCGCAGGGGCAGGTGGAACAGCACATCCTGGAGGTTTTCCAGGCCGACCTTGGCCAGTTTTTCGGCCATGGCCTCACCGACACCCTTGAGTGCCGTCACCGACACCTGCGACAGCTCAGTCATACGTTTGCTTAGCTCGCAGCGGGCGGCTTGGCCACCGAACACAGGCGGATCGAATCGGCGAGGATCTCAATGGCTTTTGGCCGTGGGAAGCTGGCACGCCAGGCGATCGCCACGGTGCGGAACGGCACCGGTGGTGTGAGTGGACGCACTTCGATCACGCCGGGGGCGTAGTGATGGCTGTCCACCGCCGACAGCGGCAGGATCGAGATACCCAGGCCGGACGCTACCATATGGCGGATGGTTTCCAGGGAGCTGGATTCGACCGTGGTGTGCTTGGCGCCGTCGTTGCCCTTGGTCAGGGTCGGGCAGGCTTCGAGCACCTGATCGCGGAAGCAGTGGCCTTCGCCGAGCAGCAGCAGGCTCTTGTCGTTGAGCAGGCCGGCGTCGATGGTGGCCTTCTGCGTCCAGGGGTGGGAGGCCGGCATCAGCACGTAGAACGGCTCGTCGTAGAGCGGCAGGGTCAGTACATCGGCCTCATTGAACGGCAGGGCGATGATGATCGCGTCCAGCTCGCCGTTGCGCAGTTTGTCGCGCAGCACGTGGGTGAAGTTTTCTTCGATGTACAGCGGCATCTGCGGCGCGACGCGGTGCAGTTGCGGAATCAGGTGGGGGAACAGGTACGGGCCGACGGTGTAGATGGCGCCGACCTTGAGCGGTGCGGTCAGCTGGTTCTTGCCGGCCTGCGCCAGTTCGCGAATGCTTTGCGCCTGCTCCAGCACCTTCTGGGCCTGGGCGACGATGCCTTCGCCTACCGGCGTGAGGCGCACGGCACTTTTGCTGCGCTCGAAAATCAGCACACCGAGTTCGTCTTCAAGCTTTTTCACGCCCACCGACAGCGTCGGCTGGCTGACATGGCAACGCTCGGCCGCGTGGCCGAAGTGTTGCTCCTGGGCGAGGGTCACGATGTAGCGTAATTCTGTAAGAGTCATAGCGGGCGTCCATGAAGTTGCGGGCCAAGCATACCGGCTGCAATCGATAGACGCACGTTATCAGAAGTTTGCGGGGGATTGAGCGGGGGCAGTCAAAGATGTGCTGAAAAACAATGTGGAAGGGGGGCAAGCCCCCTTCCACAACAGCGCCGCTTACCGGCGACGCTTTTCGATGTTGTAGACAAACGGCGCGACGATTTCGACGCTACCGCCTTTCAACATGTCCGCTGGCGGCTTGGGCAGCGGCTGGGCACGACGGATCATGTCCAGGGTCGCGCGGTCCAGGTCGGCGTTGCCGGAGCGGCCCACCAACTCATAGGACAGCACGTTGCCTTCGCCATCGACCACGAAGCGCAAGCGGTTCAAGCCTTCCTTGCCACGGGCCTGGGCGCCTGGCGGGTACTTCTTGTACTTCTGCAAATGCGCCAGCAGCGTGCCTTCCCAGGATGCCTTGGCCGCCAACTGCTGCGGCGATGGGCCGGGTGCCGGCTGCGCCGATTTTTCGACCGGGGCGTTGTTCTGCGGCGCGTCGCTCGGCGGCTGATCGGAAGGTTTCTCCTTGGGCGGCTCGGGCTTTTTCTCCACCGGCTTGGGCGGCTGCGGTTTGGGTTTGGGCTTGACCGGCTTGGGCACCTGGATGGTCGGCTTGGGCGCTTCGGCCAGTTTCGGCAGCGGCGGTTCTTCCACCGGTGCCGGCGGCGGCGTTACCACTTTTGGCGGTGCCGGTGGTGGTGGCGGCGCAGGCGCAGGTGCCAGGTCGATGACCATGGCCGCCGGCGGCAACACCACCGTACGCGGGGCCGACCAGTGGAGCGCGATGGCAATCGCGACGGCATGCACGCCCAGTACGACGGCGAGGCTGGTGCCATAACGCGTCAGTTTGTGGCGCGTCGTGATCATTTCTTGGCTGCCGTCTCAAGTCCGACCAGACCTACCTTGAGGTAGCCGGCTGCCCGCAGGGCATCCATCACGCTCATCAAGTCGCCGTAGTCCACGCCCTTGTCGGCCTGGAAGAAGATCGTCGTGTCTTTCTTGCCTTGGGTCTTGGCATCGAGCACCGGCCCCAGGGACTCAGGCTTGACCTCTTCTTCGCCCAGGAACAGACGCTGGTCCGCCTTGACGCTGAGGAAAATCGGCTTTTCCGGGCGCGGCGCCGGCTTGGCGCTGGACGCGGGCAGGTCAACCTTGATGTCCACGGTGGCCAGCGGTGCCGCGACCATGAAGATGATCAGCAGCACCAGCATCACGTCGATAAACGGCGTGACGTTGATTTCGTGGTTCTCGACGAGCTCGTCGTCGCCTTGATTCAAATGCAGGCCCATGGCCGATTACCCCACTTTTACCATCTGCGGTTGCGAGCTGCGCTCGGGAGGCAGGTGGTCGAGGTCGCGGCTGACCAGCAGCAGGACTTCCGCCGACGCATCCGACACCTGGGCCTTGTAGCCGGCAATCGAACGGGCGAAGACGTTGTAGATCACCACCGCAGGGATTGCCGCAACCAGGCCCAGGGCTGTGGCCAGCAAGGCTTCGGCGATGCCGGGGGCAACGACGGCGAGGTTGGTGGTCTGGGTTTTGGCGATGCCGATGAAGCTGTTCATGATGCCCCATACGGTGCCGAACAGGCCGACGAAGGGCGCGGTGGAACCGATGGTCGCCAGCACGCCGGTGCCGCTGCTCATGTTGCGGCCGCAGGCGGCTACCAGGCGCTCAAGGCGGAAGGCCACGCGTTCCTTGATGCCTTCTTTTTCGCGGGCGTTGGCTGACAGGCGCATTTCTTCGAGCGCGTCGTGCACCAGGGTGTTGGCCAGGGTGCCCTTTTTGGTCGCCGTTTCGCTGGCTTCCTTGAGGGTGGTGGCCTTTTTAAGGTGGACGATTTCAGTGCGCAGACGACGCTTGGCGCCCAGCAGCTCGAAGCCTTTGGCGATCCAGATGGTCCAGGTGATGATCGAGGCGATGGCCAGGCCGATCATCACGGCTTTCACCACCACGTCGGCGTTCTGGTACATGCCCCATGGGGACAGGTCGTGGGCCATGCCCAGGGTGTTGTTTTCTTCCAGTACGACGCCGGTGCCGTCGGCGGGGGCTGGCGCAGCAGGGTCGGTTGCTGCCGGCGCGGCGGCGGGTGCGGCCGGGGTCGCGGCATTTTGCTCGGCAGCGGCGGGCGTTGCGGGAGCGCTGGCGTCAGCGAATGCGGCGGTCGGTGCCAGCATTACGCTGAACAGCAACGCAGCAATCGCGCGCCAGGCGCGGGATGGGCTGTGCAGCTTGGTTGGCGAAGCGGGGGTTGTAATACGTGTCATGCTGGCCGGACCTGAGAAGAAAAAATGGAGTGATCGTCCTTCCAGACCCGTCGCGGGCCGAGGACAAATGGGCGGTCATTATTGCAAGTAATTCTTGTTAACTAAAGTGCCAGTGTTACTTTATTTCTATTTTTACTGGCCGCTGAACCCCGAGCGCAGCTAACCTGCGCCTTTGAGAATGGAGTTTTGTGATGTCTGTGCCTTCTGTTGTGATTGCCGGTTGCGGCGATGTGGGTAGTCGGCTGGCTAGCCAATTGCTGGCCTCGGGATGGGAGGTTCATGGCCTGCGACGCGATATTTCGCGCCTGCCCGAGGGCGTCATTGGCATCGCCGGCGACCTGTTCAAAAAGGATTGCCCCGACACCTGGCCGATTGGCGGGGTGGATTACCTGGTGTACTGCGCCGCCGCGACCGAACACGACGAGGCCGGCTATCGCGCGGCTTACGTGCACGGTTTGCAGCATGTGCTGGAGTGGCTGGATGACTATGGCCAGCAGCCCAGGCATCTGCTGTTTGTCTCCAGCAGCAGCGTTTACGGTCAGCAGCATGGCGAGTGGGTCGACGAAACGTCCGACACCCAGGCGCAGGGCTATTCCGGTCAGGTGATGCTGGAAGCCGAGCAGGTGGCACTCAACAGCGGCATCCCGGCGAGTGTGGTGCGCTTGACCGGCATCTATGGCCCGGGCCGTGAGTGGCTGCTGACTCAGGTGCGCAAAGGTTATCGCGTGGCGACCGAGCCACCTTTATATGGCAACCGCATCCACGCGGACGACGCGGCCGGTTTGCTGGCGTTTTTATTGCGCCATGTGGAGCAGGGCGGTTCGCTGGACAAGGTCTATATCGGCGTGGACAACGAGCCTGCACCGCTGGCCGATGTGGTGGGCTGGTTGCGTGAGTATCTGGGAGTGACCGAGTGGTCCGAGGACGCCAGTGTGCGGCGCGCGGGCAGCAAGCGGTGCAGCAATAAGCGGATCAAGGCGTTGGGATGGGAGCCGGCTTACCCAACTTATCGTGAAGGTTATGCCGCGATCCTCAAAGGCTGAGAAACACGGTCAAAAAATGTGGGAGGGGGCTTGCTCCCACATTTTGATTCGAGCTTTGGGGGTTGTTACTTTTCGAGCAACCATTGGCGAGGGCCAGGGGTAAACGACGGTACTTCGTCCGCTTGCGCCGTATTCACCGCTTGGAATATCTCAAGCTGCTTGCCCTTGCGCGCAAAAATCCACGGGTTGCCCTGGCCGTTCAGTTGCAGCCAGATGCTGTCGTAGCCGCCGCTCATCGAAGCGCAGTCGCCTGCCAGGCACAGCGAGTAACGGTCGACACCGGGCAAGCCGACAACCTTGCCGTCCGCCTGGAACTGCACCGTGGCGCCGTCGCCGAAGCCGTCGGTGATTTTCCAGTCGCCGCCCATATAGGCCCCATACAGGGCGCGTTCGAAGTTGGCGCCCAGTGGCGCGCCTTCCGGCGCAGGGTCCTTGGCGCGGGCAAACAGCTGCTCGGGTTCATTGTCGTTGGCCACTTGCAGCAGTTGCCGGCCTTTGCGCTTGAGTTCGGTGGCGGAGCTGCCGTAAAAGTCCACGCTCCAGGTGCCGGATTTCTCGCCGGCCAATTTGCCTTCAGCCACTTCAAAACCGTTGTAATAACGCGCCTGCGCGGCCTTGGTGTTGATCTCCCATTCGAGGTTCGGGCCAAAGCGCTGCAACGCTTCACGCAAAGGGCCGCCCTTGGCTGCTGCGTCGATGGCGACCTGATTGATCCAGGTGCCGCTCACATCCCTGTCGGCGGGATTGCTGGCGCAGCCGCCGAGCAACAAGGCGAGCAACGAAGAGGTTACAAGCGCTTTGCGCATCATGAAATCCTTCTGAAACGAGGTCGGCGCAGCCTGTGCGGGCTGCGCCGGGTGTTTATTCGATGACCAGGATCGCGTCCATTTCGACCTGTGCGCCCTTTGGCAGGGCAGCAACGCCGATGGCCGCGCGTGCCGGGTAAGGCTGTTCGAAATACTTGCCCATGATCTCGTTGACCTTGGCGAAGTGGCTCAGGTCGGTGAGGAAGATGTTCAGTTTGACGATGTCCTTGAACGAACCGCCTGCGGCTTCGGCCACGGACTTGAGGTTTTCGAACACCTGTACGGTCTGTGCTTCGAAGCCTTCAACCAGTTCCATGGTTTTTGGGTCCAGCGGAATCTGCCCGGACATATAGACGGTATTGCCCGCCTTGATCGCCTGGGAGTAGGTGCCGATGGCGGCCGGGGCTTTGTCGCTGGTGATTACGGTCTTGGTCATGTGTGACTCCTTGTTAGAGGTGGGTTAGGCACGCATACGGGTGATGCGGATAACCCCGATCAAAGCGCGCAGCTTTTTGATCACGCGGGCCAGGTGCACGCGGTCGTGCACACTGACCACCAACTGGACCACGCTGATGCGGCCATCGCGCTCGTCCATGCTGATTTTTTCAATATTGCCGTCGGCCGCGTTGACGCTGCTGGCCAGCAGCGCGATCAGGCCGCGCTGGTGTTCCAGCTCAACGCGCAGCTCGACATTGAATTCGCCGGTGACGTCCTTGGCCCACGAGAGCTGGATGCATTTTTCCGGGTTGTGGCGGATTTCGGTGATGTTGCGGCAGTTGTCCAGGTGCACCACCATGCCTTTGCCTGCCGACAGGTGCCCAACAATCGGGTCGCCCGGGATCGGCGTGCAGCATTTGGCATAGCTGAGCACCAGGCCCTCGGTGCCACGAATCGCCAGCGGGCCTTCGGGGCTTGGCAGCTGTTCGCCTTCGCCGAGCAGGCGACGGGCGACCACATAGGCCATGCGATTACCCAGGCCGATATCTTCCAGCAGGTCTTCGATGGTTTCCTGGCGATACTCGTGGAGCATCGCTTGCACCCGCTCGTGCGCGATCTTGTCCAGGGCGCTGTCGAAACCGTTGAGCACCTTGTTCAGCAGGCGTTCGCCCAGGCTGATCGACTCGGAACGACGTTGCAGCTTCAGCGCGTGGCGGATGTGCGTGCGCGCCTTGCCGGTGACCACGAAGTTGAGCCACGCCGGGTTCGGGCGGGCGCCCGGTGCGCTGACGATCTCCACCGTGGAGCCACTTTGCAGCGGTTCGGACAGCGGTGCGAGACGACGATTGATCCGACAGGCAATGCAGCTGTTGCCGACGTCGGTGTGCACCGCGTAGGCAAAGTCGACCGCCGTGGAGCCTTTGGGCAGCTCCATGATGCGGCCTTTGGGCGTGAACACGTAGACCTCATCCGGGAACAGGTCGATCTTCACGCTTTCAATGAATTCCAGGGAGTTGCCGGCCCGTTGCTGCATTTCCAGCACGCCCTTGACCCACTGACGGGCGCGGGCATGGGTACCTTTGGGCTGCTCGTCGCCGCTGGACTTGTACAGCCAGTGGGCGGCGATGCCGTTGTTGGCCATTTCTTCCATTTCGCGGGTGCGGATCTGGATCTCGATCGGCACGCCATGCATACCGAACAGCGTGGTATGCAGCGATTGGTAGCCGTTGGCCTTGGGAATTGCGATGTAGTCCTTGAAGCGGCCCGGCAAGGGTTTGTACAAATTATGTACAGCGCCGAGCACGCGGTAGCAGGTGTCGACCTTGTCAACGATGATGCGGAACGCGTACACGTCCATGATCTCGTTGAAGGCCCGACGCTTGCCGCGCATCTTCTTGTAGATGCCGTAGATGTGCTTTTGCCGCCCGCTGACTTCGCCCTCGATCTCGTCGATGGCCAGGCAATGGCTCAGGGACTCTTCGATCTTGTTGACGATTTCCTTGCGGTTGCCCCGGGCGCGCTTGACCGCCTGGTAGATGCGCGCCGAACGCATCGGGTGCATGGCCTTGAAGCCGAGGTCTTCGAATTCGATACGAATGGCGTGCATGCCCAGCCGGTTGGCGATGGGCGCGTAGATTTCCAGGGTTTCCTTGGCGATGCGCCGGCGCTTTTCGCCGGACAGCACTTCCAGCGTGCGCATGTTGTGCAGCCGGTCGGCCAGTTTCACCAGGATGACCCGAATGTCGCGGGCCATGGCCATGGCCATTTTCTGGAAGTTTTCCGCCTGGGCTTCGGCCTTGGTCTCGAAGTTCATCTGGGTCAGTTTGCTGACCCCGTCAACCAGTTCGGCCACGGTTTCGCCAAATTGCGCATTGAGCGCTTCCTTGGCAATACCGGTGTCTTCGATCACGTCATGCAGCATCGCGGCCATCAGGCTCTGATGGTCCATGTGCATGTCGGCAAGAATATTGGCCACCGCAAGAGGATGGGTGACATACGCCTCGCCGCTGCGTCGGCGTTGGCCGTCGTGGGCTTGTTCGGCGTAGAAATACGCTCGGCGGACCAGGTTGACCTGGTCTGGACCGAGGTAGGCCGATAAGCGATCGGCGAGGGCGTCTATGCTCGGCAAAGTGTTAACTCCTGCCGAAGGCTGTGACCCCGCGCCGTGCTACGTCGACCAGGCATAGGCTTAGACGGCCTCGTTGGACTCGTCCTCGAACGCTGCGAACAGCGGTTCGTCTTCAACGATTTCGGCGTTGGCGATGAACTCGTAGCTCATCAGGCCTTCGGCGATTTCACGCAGGGCTACAACGGTAGGCTTGTCGTTTTCCCACTGGACCAGGGGCTCTTTGCCGCCAGTGGCCAGTTGACGGGCACGCTTGGTAGAGAGCATGACCAGCTCAAAGCGGTTATCCACGTGTTCTAGGCAGTCTTCAACGGTTACGCGGGCCATGGTATTCCTCGGAGCGAATGCAAGATGCGCGCTGCCCGGCTGGGCGAGCGGACTGAGCAGTTTAAAAAAACACCAGCGTTTAGGGAAGCGCTGATTTTCGCGACACCTTCGCAAAACCGCTGCAAGTGCCAATGTAAGGCCCTTGCGGCGGTTTTGGGAAGCGTCAATCAGCCGAGCAGTTCGGCCAGTAATTTGCCGAAACGTTGCTGCTGACGCTTTTGCTGGAGCTGGTTGGCGCGGAAAATCGCCTTCAAATCGTCCAGCGCGTGGGCAAAATCGTCATTGATGATCAGGTAATCGTAGTCGACGTAGTGGCTCATTTCGCTGACGGCTTCGCGCATGCGGCCTTCGATGATCTCGTCGCTGTCCTGGCCACGGTTGGTCAGGCGCTGGTGCAAGGCTTCGAGCGAGGGCGGCAGAATGAAGATCGAACGCGCCTTGGGCATGAGTTGGCGTACTTGCTCGGCGCCCTGCCAGTCGATTTCCAGGATCAGGTCATGGCCTTCGTCCAGGGTCTGCTGCAGGTGGCTTTGCGAGGTGCCGTAGAGGTTGCCGAACACTTCGGCGCGCTCCAGAAAGTCGCCGTGTTCGATCATCCTGACGAACTCGGTGCGCTCGACGAAGTGATAGTGCACGCCGTTCACTTCGCCCGGGCGCATGGCGCGGGTGGTGTGGGAGACCGAAATGCGGATCTGCTCGTCAGCGTCGGTCAAGGCCTTGACCAGGCTGCTCTTGCCCGCGCCCGAAGGGGCGGAAATGATGTAAAGGGTGCCGGTGCTGTGGGTCATGAAGGTTGCCTTACTCAATATTCTGTACTTGTTCGCGCATCTGCTCGATCAACACTTTGAGGTTGACCGCCGCCGTGGTGCTGCGCGGGTCAAACGCCTTGGAGCCGAGTGTATTGGCTTCGCGGTTGAGTTCCTGCATCAGGAAGTCCAGACGCCGACCGGCGGCGCCGCCGGACGTGAGCACGCGGCGCACTTCGAGGATGTGGGTGCTGAGACGGTCGAGTTCTTCGGCGACGTCGCTTTTCTGCGCCAGCAGCACCATTTCCTGCTCCAGGCGCACGGGGTCGAGGTCGGCCTTCATGTCGGTGAAGCGGTCGAGCACCTTCTGGCGCTGGGTGGCGAGCATCTGCGGCACCAGCTCGCGCAGAATGACCACGTCGGCTTCGATGGAGGTCAGGCGCTCGCTGATCAACCGCGCCAGCTCGGCGCCTTCGCGCTCGCGGCCGGCCTTGAGCTCCTTCAAGCCCTGGGTGAACAGCGCTAGGGCCTGGGCGTTGAGGGCCTGCGGGTCGCTGGCGTCGGCCACCAGCACGCCGGGCCAGGCCAATACTTCAAGCGGGTTCAATGCCGCCGGCTGCTTGATCAGGCCGGCGATGGTTTCGGCGGCGGCGACCAGTTGCGCGGCGCGCTCGCGGTCCACTTGCAGCGGCTTGCCGGTGGTTTCTTCGGTAAAACGCAGGGTGCATTCCAGCTTGCCCCGCGAGATGCCCTGACGCAGGGCTTCACGCACGGCGCCTTCGAGGTCGCGGAACGATTCCGGCAGGCGCAGGTGCGGCTCCAGGTAGCGGCTGTTGACCGAGCGCAGCTCCCAGCTCAGGGTGCCCTGGGCGCCGGCTTGTTCGACGCGGGCGAAGGCGGTCATGCTGTGCACCATGGAGGTACCTCGCGTTGCAGCCCGCACACACGGGCTGATGGTTAAGAAGGCGCAGGATTGTAGCGCAGTGGGGCGGGTGCGCCCAAACCCGAGCATTCGTAACCGGATTTTAAGAAGTGCCCCGAATCGGTTCGCGGCTCTATAATGCTCGGCAGTTTTCGTCCTCAGTACAGGAATCCCCTATGAAACGTCCAAGTGGTCGCGCTGCCGATCAGCTCCGCTCGATCCGCATCACCCGCAACTACACCAAACACGCCGAGGGATCCGTACTGGTCGAGTTTGGCGATACCAAGGTGATCTGCACCGTCAGCGTCGAAAACGGCGTGCCGCGCTTCCTCAAGGGTCAGGGCCAGGGCTGGTTGACCGCCGAGTACGGCATGCTGCCGCGCGCTACCGGCGAGCGTAACCAGCGCGAAGCCAGTCGTGGCAAGCAGGGCGGGCGTACCCTGGAAATCCAGCGCCTGATTGGCCGCTCCCTGCGCGCGGCCCTGGACATGTCCAAGCTGGGCGACGTGACCCTGTACGTCGACTGCGATGTGATCCAGGCCGACGGCGGCACGCGCACCGCGTCCATCACCGGCGCCATGGTGGCCCTGGTGGATGCGCTCAAAGTCATCAAGAAGCGCGGCGGTCTCAAGGGCGGCGACCCGCTCAAGCAGATGATCGCCGCCGTGTCGGTGGGCATGTACCAGGGCGAGCCTGTGCTGGACCTGGACTACGTGGAAGACTCGGCCGCCGAGACCGACCTCAACGTGGTGATGACCAGCACCGGTGGCTTTATCGAAGTACAGGGCACCGCTGAAGGCGCGCCATTCCAGCCGGCCGAGCTGAATGCCATGCTGGCCCTGGCCCAGAAAGGCATGACCGAGATTTTCGCACTGCAGAACGCCGCCCTGGCTGACTGAAATCCGCCTCAAGGAGAAGCGCCATGAATGACCAGCAACTACCGGTGCCCACGCCTTCGTACGAAGTGCGCCAGGGAGCAATGTTGTGCCATCTCGCGGCGTTTCTGGGGTTCGTGTTCCCCTTCGGCAGCGTCGTGGGGCCGCTGATCCTGTGGCAGATGAAGAAGGAAGTGGACCCGTTCATTGATGACCAGGGCAAGGAAGCCTTGAATTT
This sequence comes from Pseudomonas trivialis, assembly GCF_001439805.1. Classification (GTDB taxonomy): domain Bacteria; phylum Pseudomonadota; class Gammaproteobacteria; order Pseudomonadales; family Pseudomonadaceae; genus Aquipseudomonas; species Aquipseudomonas trivialis. The sequence continues at coordinate 306,487 of NZ_JYLK01000001.1, forward strand.
CCAGATCACCGTGGCCATCGCCTGGATCGTCTGCATCGTGCTGGCGTTTGCAGTCATCGGGTTTTTTCTGATGACGGCCCTGGCCGTCGCCAGTGTGGTGCTGACGATCATTGGCTCGATCAAGGCCAACAAGGGCATCGCCTATCGCTATCCCTTGACTTGGCGACTGGTCAAATAATGAGCGCCCACAAAAAAACCGACAGCGATGTCGGTTTTTTTGTGCCTGGAAAAGACCTCAGATGGTCAGGGTCCAGTCGTAGTCCACGATCAGCGGCGCGTGCTGCGAGAAGCGCGGCTGACGCGGCAGGCGTGCGCTGCGAACGAACCGGCGCAGCCCCGGGGTCAGCAACTGGTAATCGAAACGCCAGCCCAGGTTGAGCATCTCGGCCTGTTCGTTGTCCGGCCACCAGCTGTACTGATCGCCTTCACGGCTGACTTCGCGCAGGGCATCCACATAGCCCATGTTGCCGACAATCTCGTCCATCCAGGCCCGTTCCGGCGCCAGGAAGCCCGGGGATTGCTGGCTGTCGCGCCAGTTCTTGATATCCAGCTTCTGTTGCGCCACGTACAGCGAGCCACAATAAATGTACTCGCGACGTTTACGCCGCTGTTTATCCAGGTAACGGGCGAAATCGTCCATTAGCTTGAACTTCTGGTTCAAGTCTTCATCGCCGTTCTGCCCCGAAGGGAGCAGCAAGGTCGCGATGCTGACCTTGTCGAAATCGGCTTGCAGGTAGCGCCCGTAGCGGTCGGCTGTCTCAAAGCCCAGGCCGCTGATGACCGCCTTGGGTTGCAACCGCGAGTACAAAGCCACGCCACCTTGGGTGGGTACTTCGGCATCGCAGGCATAAAGGAAGTAGCCATCCAGTTGGAAGGCTGGGTCGTCCAGTTCAAAGGCGGAGGCGCGGGTGTCCTGCAGGCAGATGACGTCGGCATTCTGTGCTTGCAGCCAACTGAGCAAACCACGCTCGACTGCCGCCTGAATACCATTGACGTTCACACTGATGATCCGCATAAATGGCCCCAAAAATCGCGTGCGTGTATGATACACGCCGTCTACCTAATTAGCTAAATCCGTGGTATCTGAGGCTTTTTTCATGCAGGCGTATCAACGCGATTTCATTCGTTTTGCCATCGATCGCGGCGTTTTGCGCTTCGGTGAGTTCACCCTGAAGTCCGGGCGCACCAGCCCCTACTTCTTCAATGCAGGCTTGTTCAACTCGGGTTCGGCCCTGGCTCAGTTGGGTCGTTTCTACGCGGCCGCCATCGTTGAAAGCGGGATTTCCTTTGACGTGCTGTTCGGCCCGGCCTACAAGGGCATCCCCCTGGCCGCCGCGACCGCCGTGGCCCTCGCCGAACACCACGGGCAGGATCTGCCTTGGTGTTTCAACCGCAAGGAGGCCAAGGCCCACGGTGAAGGTGGCAGCCTGGTGGGCGCACCGCTGACCGGCGATGTGCTGATCATCGACGACGTGATCACCGCAGGCACGGCGATCCGCGAAGTGATGCAGATCATCGCTTCCCAGGACGGCGCCAAGGCCGCCGGCGTGCTCATCGCGCTGAACCGCCAGGAGCGCGGCAACGGCGAGTTGTCGGCCATCCAGGAAGTGGAGCGCGATTTCGGTATTCCGGTGGTAAGCATCGTGTCGCTGAATCAGGTGTTGCAGTTCCTGGAAGATGATCCGCAGCTCAAGCAGCATTTGCCGGCGGTGCGTGCATACCGCGAGCAATTCGGCGTCTGACACCGATAGCTCTGTGTCAGAAAGATAATGTGGGAGGGGCTTGCTCCCACATTTTGATTACGGCGTTGTTCAGGGACGCTTGCGATTACTGATCAGCGTGCCCACACCGGTGTCGGTGAAGATTTCCAGCAGGATTGCATTCGGCACGCGCCCATCCAGAATCAGCGAGCTGCCGACGCCGCCCTGCACCGCTTCCAGCGCACAACGAATCTTCGGCAGCATGCCGCCGTAGATGGTGCCGTCAGCGATCAGCTCATCCACTTGCTGCGTGGTCAGGCCGGTCAGCACCTTGCCCTCCTTGTCCATCAAGCCGGCGATGTTGGTCAGCAGCATCAGCTTTTCAGCCTTGAGCGCTTCTGCCACCTTGCCCGCCACCAGGTCGGCGTTGATGTTGTAGGACTCACCGTTGGCGCCCACGCCGATGGGCGCGATCACCGGGATAAAATCGCCCTTGACCAGCAGGTTGAGCAGGTCGGTGTTGATGCCGATCACTTCGCCCACCTGGCCGATGTCGATGATTTCCGGCTGAGTCATCTCTGGCGTCTGCCGGGTCACGGTCATTTTTTTCGCCCGGATCAGCTCCGCGTCTTTACCGGTCAGGCCGATGGCGCTGCCGCCATGGCGGTTGATCAGGTTGACGATGTCCTTGTTGACCTGGCCGCCAAGGACCATTTCCACCACGTCCATGGTCTGCGCGTCAGTGACGCGCATGCCATCGATGAAATGACTCTCGATCGACAAGCGTTTGAGCAGGTCGCCGATCTGCGGGCCGCCGCCGTGCACCACCACCGGGTTGATGCCCACGGCCTTCATCATCACGATGTCGCGGGCAAAGCCGGTTTTCAGCTCCTCGCTTTCCATGGCATTGCCGCCGTATTTGATCACCAGCGTCTTGCCGACGTAGCGTCGAATATAGGGCAACGCTTCGGACAGGACCTTGGCGGTATTGGCAGCGGCTTCGCGTTCGAGGGTCATTCAGGGCTCCGGGCAAAAAATCAGAACGGTAATTGGAGATCAGGGGCAACACGTTTCAACTGGGCGTGGAACACGTCCTTGATGCGCTGCAACTCAGCCTCGGTATCCGCCTCGAAACGCAGGACCAGCACCGGCGTGGTGTTGGACGCGCGAACCAGGCCCCAGCCTTTGGCGTAATCGACTCGCACACCATCAATGGTGGTCAGGTTGGCGCCTTCGCCCCATTGTGCATCGTGCAATGTGTCAATGATGCTGAATTTGCTCTCCTCGGTCACATGGATATTGATCTCTGGCGTGGAAATATCATTCGGGAAGGTCTGAAACAGCTCTTCGCAGGTGGATTTTTCCTTGCTGAGGATCTCCAGCAGACGCGCAGCGCTGTAGATGCCGTCGTCAAACCCGAACCAGCGCTCCTTGAAGAACACATGGCCACTCATTTCGCCGGCGAGCAGAGCGCCGGTTTCCTTCATTTTCTTTTTGATCAACGAATGACCGGTCTTCCACATGAGCGGACGACCGCCGTATTCCTTGATCAGCGGCGTCAGGCGGCGGGTGCATTTGACGTCGAAGATGATCTCGGCGCCAGGGTTGCGCGCCACTACGTCGCGGGCGAACAGCATCAGCAGGCGGTCCGGAAACACGATCTCGCCGGTTTCAGTCACCACACCGACACGGTCGCCGTCACCGTCAAAGGCCAGGCCCACATCGGCGCCGACTTCCTTGACCTTGGCGATCAGGTCCACCAGGTTTTCAGGTTTGCCCGGGTCCGGGTGATGGTTGGGGAAGTGGCCATCGACGTCGCAGAACAGCGGGATCACTTCGCAGTTCAGCGCTTCGAGCAGTTGCGGGGCGATTACGCCGGCCGCGCCGTTGCCGCAGTCCACCACTACCTTGAGGCGGCGTGCGAGTTTGACGTCACGGGTGATTTCATCGGAGTAGCGCTGCAGGATGTCGACCCGGGTGATGCTGCCCTGGCCGCTGGTCAGGTCATTGGTCTTCAGGCGCGTGTGCAGGGCCTGGATCTGTTCGTTGGCCAGGGTGTCGCCGGCAATGACAATCTTGAAGCCGTTGTAGTCGGACGGGTTGTGGCTGCCGGTCAGCATCACGCCGGATTTGCCGGCCAGTACGTTGGCCGCGTAGTACAGCGCTGGCGTGGGCACCAGGCCGACGTCACTCACATGGCAGCCGCTGTCGGCCAGGCCCTGGATCAGTTGCTCCACCATCTCCGGGCCGGACAAGCGCCCATCGCGGCCCACCGACACGTTCGGCTCGCCCTGGGCCAGGCTCTGGGCGCCGATGGCGCGGCCGATCCAATAGGCGGTTTCGGCGGTCAGGGTCTTGGGCACAACGCCACGAATGTCGTAGGCGCGGAAGATGCTGTCGGGAAAGGTCGGGGCGACGCGGGGTGCGGTACTCATCGCGGGGGGAATCTCCATAAGAAAGGGGCAAAGCTGGCCTTTAACTGACTGACCGGCAGGCTCAAACTGAAGGGTATGACGGCGTTTTCGGCGGGGAGTTCGTAGTGCAAAAAGGCCATCGGCGTGTGGGCTTCCGCCTTATTAAAGCGTAATGCTTTGATTTTGCTGAGAAAATCTCGCCGGTTAAAACTGCGTATTCTTCATTCTGAAAAGCCATGCGGTGGCGTCTGGCCGGATAAACGCATCCGGCCAGGTTCAGCTTAGTCAGTGGCTGCCGGAATGCCCAAAACCACCTGCGCCGCGTTGTGTTTCGTCAAATTCCTCGACCAGTTCGAATTGCGCCTGCACCACGGGCACCAGCACCAGTTGGGCGATGCGCTCGCCCACGGCAATGTTGAACGCGGTCTGGCCGCGGTTCCAGCACGACACCATCAGTTCACCCTGGTAGTCAGAGTCGATCAGGCCCACCAGGTTGCCCAGCACGATGCCGTGTTTGTGGCCAAGGCCCGAGCGCGGCAGGATCAGCGCGGCCAGACCCGGGTCGCCCACGTAGATCGACAGGCCGGTAGGAATCAGGATCGTCTGGCCAGGTTCGAGAACGGTGTCCTGCTTGAGCATGGCGCGCAGGTCCAGGCCGGCTGAACCGGGAGTGGCGTAGGCGGGCAGCGGGAAGTCGGTGCCGAGGCGGGGGTCGAGGATCTTGGCTTGCAAAGCGTGCATGGAAATTAAACCTGGTTCAGCCGTTGGGCGATAAAAGAGATCAGTTGGCGGGCAATCTTGCCCTTGCTGGTCTGGGCGAAAAGGGTGGCATGCAGCTCGCGGTCAATCACGCTGCAGGCGTTTTCCTCGCTGTTGAAGCCGATGCTGGGGTTGGCGACATCATTGGCAACGATCAGGTCGAGGTTTTTGTCTTTCAGTTTGCGAGCGGCGTAGTCGAGCAAGTGCTCGGTTTCGGCGGCGAAACCGACGCTGAACGGGCGATCCGGGCGGGTGGCGATGGTGGCCAGGATGTCCGGGTTGCGCACCATTTGCAGGAGCAGGCCGTCACCGCTCGTAGGGTCTTTCTTGAGCTTTTGCGGGGCGATGACTTCCGGGCGGTAATCCGCAACCGCTGCCGAGGCGATAAACAGGTCGCACGGAATCGCGGCTTCACAGGCCGCCAGCATGTCCCGGGCGCTGACTACGTCGATTCGCGTGACGCGATCGGGGGTCGGCAAATGCACCGGACCGGTGATCAGGGTGACGCGTGCGCCTGCCTCGACCGCCGCTTCTGCCAGCGCAAAGCCCATTTTTCCTGAGCTATGGTTGGTGATGTAGCGCACCGGGTCGATGTTTTCCTGGGTCGGGCCGGCGGTGATCAGTACGTGTTTGCCGGTCAGGGCCAGGTGCTGGAAGCACTCGGCGGCGCACAGCGCCAGGTCGTTGGCTTCGAGCATGCGGCCCATGCCGACGTCGCCGCAGGCTTGGCTGCCGGACGCCGGGCCGAACACTTTCAGGCCACGGCTTTGCAGGAGCTGGGTGTTGGCCTGGGTGGCCGGGTCGCGCCACATGGCCTGGTTCATCGCCGGGGCGATGGCGACGGTGGCGTCGGTGGCCAGTACCAGGGTGGTCAGCAGGTCATCGGCAATGCCCTGGGCCAGACGGGCGATCAGGTCGGCGGTGGCCGGGGCGATCAGCACCAGGTCGGCCCATTTGGCCAGTTCGATATGGCCCATGGCGGCTTCGGCGGCCGGGTCCAACAGGTCCAGGTGAACCGGGTGGCCGGACAGGGCCTGCATGGTCAGCGGCGTGATGAACTCGCTGCCGCCGCGCGTCATGACCACCCGCACTTCGGCGCCCTGGTCCAGGAGCCGGCGAACCAGCTCTGCGCTCTTGTAGGCGGCAATGCCGCCGCCGACGCCGAGAACGATGCGTTTCCGATACAGACGCTGCATTGGTTTGCCTTTCCAGTTCAGTGAAGCCAGTTCAGTGACGCCTGCGATGCCTGCTCCCCAGGTGAAATCGCAGGCAAAAAAGAGGGCCTACGATAACACAGCGTCCGCCTGGCAACAGCGGCGCGCAGGGTGCATATGGAGAGGGACGTGACATGAGTATTCGCGATTGGCCAGCCGCTGAACGGCCGCGGGAGAGACTTCTGGAATGGGGCGCGGCGAGTCTGTCCGACGCCGAGTTGCTGGCAATCTTCCTGCGCACAGGGGTGTGCGGTTTGAGCGCGGTGGACCTGGCGCGCCACTTGTTGACGCGTTTTGGCGGCCTGCGCCCGCTGCTGGAGGCCAGCCAGGCACTGTTCAACCAGCAACTGGGCCTGGGCCCGGCAAAATACGCGCAACTGCAGGCGGTGATGGAAATCGCCCGGCGCCATATGGCGGAAGGTCTGCGCCATTATTCGGTGCTGGAAAGCCCCGAAGCCGTGCGCGATTACCTCAAAGCCCTGCTGCGCCATGAACCTCACGAGATTTTTGGCTGCCTGTTTCTCGATTCAAGGCACCGCGTGCTGGGTTTCGAGGCCTTGTCCCAAGGCACCATCGACAAGGCGCAGGTGTATCCCAGGCAGGTGGTCAAGCGTGCACTGGCCTACAACGCGGCGGCGTTGATCCTGTGTCACAACCATCCTTCGGGCAGTGTCGAGCCCAGCGCGGCTGATCGAAAATTGACCAGGACCTTGCAAGATGCTCTGGAAATGGTGGACGTGCGGGTACTGGATCACATCATTGTGGGGGACGGTGATCCATTGTCGATGGCGGAGTACGGGTGGATGTAACGCCACCCGCCGCAACGATTACGGTTTGACGTTGACCCTGGAGAAATCCTGCCGGCCAAACGGGCTCACCTGGTACCCCTCGACATTCTTGCGCGTCAGGGCAAACGCTGTCGGATGTGCCAACGGCAACCACAGCGCCTGCTGCTGGATCTGCGCCTGGGCCTGCTGATACAGCTTGCTGCGCACCCCTTGCTCGCTGGTGGTCTTGCCGGCGCTGATGAGTTTGTCCAGCGCAGGGTCGCAATAGCGGGCGAAGTTGGTGCCGGATTTGACTGCCGCGCAGGAAAACTGCGGGGTCAGGAAGTTATCCGGGTCGCCATTGTCACCGGCCCAGCCCATGAACAGCAGGTCATGCTCACCGGCCTTGGCGCGGCGGATCAACTCGCCCCATTCGATCACGCGGATTTCGGCCTGGATGCCGACCTTGGCCAGGTCCGCCTGCAACAGTTGCGCACCCAGATTCGGGTTGGGGTTCAGCAGGCTGCCGGTGGGTCGCGTCCAGATGGTCGTCTTGAAGCCGTCCTTGAGCCCGGCACGCGCCAGCAGGGCCTTGGCCTTGGCGAGGTCCTGTGGATAACCCGGCAAGTCCTTGGCGTAGCTCCAGGTATTGGGCGGGAACGGACCGTTGGCTGCTTCGGCGGTGCCTTCAAACACCGCTTTAAGGTAGCTGTCCTTGTCGAAGGCCAGGTTGATCGCCTGGCGCACTTCCGGTTTGTCCAGCGGCGGATGCTGGCTGTTGATGGCGACGAAGGCGGTCATGAACGCTGCGTTTTTTTCCACCTTGAGCGCCGGGTCTTTCTCGGCTTCGCCTACATCCAGCGGCTTGGGCGACAGGGCGATCTGGCATTCGTCACGGTGCAGTTTCTGCAGGCGCACGTTGGCGTCCGGGGTAATGGCAAAGATCAGGTTGTCCACCGCCGGTTTACCGGCGAAGTACTCCGGGTTGGCCTTGTAGCGCACCACGGCGTCCTTCTGGAACCGCGTGAAGATGAACGGGCCGGTGCCGATGGGCTGGCTGTTGAGCTTCTCCGGGGTGCCGGCCTTGAGCAGTTTGTCGGCGTATTCGGCCGGGTAGATCGAGGCAAAGCCCATGCTCAGCGCCGCGAGGAAGGTCGAGTCGGCGTGATCCAGGGTAAAGCGCACCGTCAGCGGGTCGAGGGCATCGATCTTCTTGACCAGCGTGGGCAATTGCAGGGATTGCGCGTGGGGGAAGCCGCTCTGGGCGATCTTGTGCCATGGGTTGGCCGGATCGAGCATGCGTTCGAAGCTGAAACGCACGTCTTCCGCCGTGAGGGTCCGGCTCGGGGTGAAATAGGCGGTGCGATGGAATTTCACGTCGGGGTGCAGCTTGAAGGTGTAGATCAGGCCGTCCGGCGAAACGTCCCAGCTGTCCGCCAGGCTCGGCACCAGCTTGCCGCTGGTCGCGTCATAGTCCACCAGGCGGTTCATCAGCACATCGGCCGAGGCATTGGTGGTGGTCAGCGAGTTGTACTGCACCACATCGAACCCTTCGGGGCTGGCTTCGGTGCACACGCTCAGGTTGGTGGCCGCAGACGCCAGCGGGGCGATGAAGAGAGGGGCTAGCAAGAGCGGCAGGGCAGCGAGGCGCATGGTCGGTTTCCTTTGCAGATCGAAGGCCCATCTGCGAGTGCAGTCTGGAAAAGTCCTACCGTAGTGGTCTGATGAATAAATGACTAGCCCATTTTTGCCTGTGCTTTTGCCGCAAATGCTGTTTTGATGGCGTCCCAGACGGTTTCGCGCTGCCCTCTGCGGTGCGCGCGAGCCCTGGAAATCATTCTGTGCGACGAGCGGTCGGCTGTGACAGCGGCCCCTCCTGGCAACGGTTCAGGCGACAACTGCGCAGATTTACTCCGGTAAAAACATATGGGCTGTTGTTGCGCCAGGGTCTTTCTGGTATAAAGCAGCGCTCTTTTCTAGGGGCCCGGTTCCTTCACTGTAGGTGTAGCCGGTAAGACCCTTAAAGAAACGCGGCGCCTGGCGCCAAATGACTGAGAGATTAAGCGGCCAACCCATGCCGGGTTGGGCATGTGGTTTTAGAGGGCTGAGGCATGTCGAGAGTCTGTCAAGTTACCGGTAAGGGTCCGGTGACTGGGAATAACATTTCCCACGCAAATAACAAAACCCGTCGTCGTTTCCTGCCGAACCTGCAGCATCACCGCTTCTGGGTTGAAGAAGAGAAACGTTTTGTTCGCCTGCGTGTATCTGCCAAAGGCATGCGTATCATCGACAAGCGTGGCATCACTGTCGTGCTGGCCGAAATCCGCGCCGCCGGCAAGATCTAAGGAGCTCTATCATGCGTGAATTGATTCGAATGATCTCTAGCGCCGGTACTGGTCACTTCTACACTACCGACAAGAACAAGCGTACTACCCCGGACAAGCTCGAAAAGAAAATGTTCGACCCGCGCGTTCGCAAGCACGTGATCTACAAAGAAGGCAAAATCAAGTAATTGGTTTTCCTCCTTGTGAAAAAAAGCCCGTCTCTCACGATTCGGGCTTTTTTTTGCCTGGGATTTGCCTGATCAGGCTTTCTGTTCGAACACCACGTAGATCTTGCGGCACGTCTCCAGCACTTCCCAGGTGCCGGTGAAGCCGGCCGGTATCACAAAGCGGTCGCCAGCGCGCAGGGTCTTGGCGTTGCCGTCCGCATCGCGTAACACCGACACACCCTGCACAATCTCGCAGTACTCGTGCTCGGTGTAGTTGACCTTCCACTGCCCGACCTCACCTTCCCACACCCCGGCGCTCAGTTGGCCGCACGGACTGTTGTAGTGGTTGTAGAGAGTCTGTTCGGGATCGCCCTTGAGGATTTTTTCGGCGGCGGGGCGATAGCGTTCGGGGGCGGTGCTGGCTTGGCTGAAGTCGACGATATCCTGGATGCTCATGTGCGTGTCCCGTCTGGCCTGCGGTAGGAGAGCCCAAAGTCTATGTTTATTAAAATGAACATCGCAAGGGCGTTTTCCGGCGTTATGTCAAATATATTGAAACATCACCAGCCGCTGGTTTAGGGTGGCAGCTGCCTTGAGCCGAACAGCAGGCTGGACGGGCACGCATTCTTTAAGGCTGCCGGGCGATCGCCCCGGCCCTTCATTCATAAGAGGAGGACACTCGCATGACCACCCTGACCCGTGCCGACTGGGAACAACGCGCCAAGGACCTGAAGATCGAAGGTCGCGCCTACATCGATGGCGAATACACCGCCGCCGTTTCCGGTGACACCTTCGAATGCATCAGCCCGGTCGACGGCCGTCTGCTGGCCACCATCGCCAGCTGCGACGTCGCCGACGCCCAGCGCGCCGTCGAAAACGCCCGCGCCACCTTCAATTCCGGTGTCTGGTCGCGTCTGGCGCCGGCCAAGCGCAAAGCCACCATGATCCGTTTCGCCGCGCTGCTCAAGGCCAATGCCGAAGAGCTGGCGCTGCTTGAGACCCTGGACATGGGCAAGCCGATCAGCGACTCCCTCAACATCGACGTGCCCGGCGCCGCCAATGCGCTGAGCTGGAGTGGCGAGGCGATCGACAAGATCTACGATGAAGTCGCCGCCACCCCGCACGATCAATTGGGTCTGGTCACCCGGGAGCCGGTCGGCGTGGTTGGCGCCATCGTGCCGTGGAACTTCCCGCTGATGATGGCCTGCTGGAAGCTGGGCCCTGCGCTGTCCACCGGTAACTCGGTGATCCTCAAACCGTCCGAAAAATCCCCGCTGACCGCCATCCGTATCGCCGCCCTGGCCGTTGAAGCCGGTATTCCCAAAGGTGTGTTCAACGTACTGCCGGGCTACGGTCACACCGTGGGTAATGCGCTGGCGCTGCACATGGACGTCGACACCCTGGTGTTCACCGGTTCGACCAAGATCGCCAAGCAACTGTTGATCCGCTCCGGCGAATCGAACATGAAGCGCGTGTGGCTGGAAGCCGGCGGCAAGAGCCCGAACATCGTGTTCGCCGATGCACCGGACCTGCAGGCTGCCGCCAAATCCGCCGCCAGCGCCATCGCCTTCAACCAGGGCGAGGTTTGCACCGCCGGCTCGCGCCTGCTGGTCGAGCGTTCGATCAAGGACAGCTTCCTGCCTCTGGTAATCGAAGCCCTCAAGGGCTGGAAGCCAGGCAACCCGCTGGACCCGGCCACCACTGTGGGGGCGCTGGTGGACACCCAGCAGATGAACACCGTGCTGTCGTACATCGAAGCCGGCCATGCGGACGGTGCCAAGCTGGTCGCCGGCGGCAAGCGCATCCTCGAGGAAACCGGTGGCACCTATGTCGAGCCGACGATCTTCGACGGTGTGACCAATGCCATGAAGATCGCCCAGGAAGAGATCTTCGGCCCGGTATTGTCGGTGATCACCTTCGACAGTGCGCAAGAGGCGGTCAGCATCGCCAACGACACCGTCTATGGCTTGGCCGCTGCGGTGTGGACTGCCGATATCTCCAAGGCGCACCTGACCGCCAAGGCGTTGCGTGCAGGCAGTGTGTGGGTCAACCAGTACGACGGCGGCGACATGACCGCGCCGTTTGGTGGCTTCAAGCAGTCGGGTAACGGCCGCGACAAGTCGCTGCATGCGTTCGACAAATACACCGAACTGAAGTCGACCTGGATCAAGCTCTAAGCCACACCGCTGTCCAAAAATGTGTGCCTTGTGGGCGCTCACGATTTTTGAAATGCGGTTAACTGTGGGAGGGGGCTCGCTCCCGATGGCGGTGTTTCAGTCAGCTCATCTGTCGCTGGCCCACCGCTATCGAGAGCAAGCCCCCTCCAACAGTGGATGTGCTGGGGTTGTCAGAGCATGCGTTCAAGGCCGACCGACGTGGCAAACCACGCATTGAAGCGCCGCCACCAGTTGCCCGGCTCGCGGGTCAGGGTGTGCATCTGGCCGTTATCCTCGGTCACCCACACCACGTTGCCATCCTGCAGTTTCGCCTCATAACTCAACGCTGGCGCCATGCCTTGCAGCGCCAGGTTGCGCACGTGTTCGGCCAGCTCCGGGCTGTCGACCAGCACGCCTACTTCGGTGTTCCACAGCACCGAACGCGGATCGAAGTTGAATGAGCCGATAAACGACTTCTCCCGATCAAAGATCATCGCCTTGCTGTGCAGGCTGGAGTCCGAACCCCGGAAACTGCCGCGCCGGAACAGGTGTGGCCCGCTGCCGGCACTGGGGTCGCCGGGTTGGCGGCGCAGTTCGTAGAGTTTCACGCCATGTTCCAGCAGCGCCTTGCGATAGGGCGCGTAGCCGCCGTGTACGGCAGGCACATCGGTGGCCTCCAGCGAGTTGGTCAGCAGGCTCACCGACACGCCGGCGTCAGCGCGTCCGGTCAGGTACAACAGCCCCGGCTGGCCGGGCACGAAATACGCCGAGATCATCATCAGCTCTTGCTTGACGCCTTCCAGCTCCGGCGCCAATTGGGTGGTCAGCAGCAGGCGCGGGTCCGGGTCGGCCTTGGCCAGCACCTTGCTCGGCGCGTCCCACAGCGCCTGGTTCCAGGCCCAGATCAGTTCGCGCCGCCAGATGTGCATGCGGGGCTGGGTCTGGTAGGTGCGCAAACGGTTGTACAGCGCGTGATTCTGCTGGCGCGACTCGGCCAGCGAGGTCTCCAGTCGCTCGCGCGCAACTGCCAGGTCGCCTTTGGTGGGCACATTGGAGACAAATTCATCGATGGGTTTGCTCAGTGCGCTGTTCCAGTACTGATCGAAACTGTGGCCCAGTTGCTCGGCCACCGGCCCGACGCTGAGCATGTCGATGTCGGTGAAATTCAGGTTCGGCTCGGCATCGAAGTACTCGTCCCCCAGGTTGCGACCGCCCACGATGGCCACGCTGTTGTCCGCCAGCCACAGCTTGTTATGCATGCGCCGGTGTTGCAGCGACAGGTTGAACAGGCGCCCCATGGCCCGGGTGACGCCGGTGCTGCGCCCCAGGTGCAGCGGGTTGAACAGGCGAATATCGATTTTGGGGTGGGCGGCGAGGGTGGCGATGATCTGGTCGAGGCCGTCGCTGGTGGTGTCATCGAGCAGGATGCGGATGCGCACGCCACGGTCGGCGGCCTTGAGCAACTCGTCCACCAGCATGCGCGTGCTGATGCCGTCGTGAACGATGTAGTACTGCAGGTCGAGGCTGCTCTGGGCATTACGGATCAGTTCGGCGCGGGCCATGAAGGCTTCACTGCTGTTGGGCAGCAGCCGAAAGCCCGACTGACCCTGATGCGGCGCCGCCTGGGCCTGGATCGAGCGGCCGAATGCCGACTGCGCGGCAGGCAGCGCGTCGCTGGGGATACGCGGTGCGCTCGTGGTGGCGCAACCGCCCAGCGCCAGGGCGCCCAACAGGCAAAACGGTAAAAGCCGTCGAATCATCAAGGGCGTGGCTTCCAGATCAGGGCGGTTGTCGACATCTGACGGCGAGTTTACGCAAAAGGTCAGTGCGCCGCCTCGGCCAGCATGTTGCTCGCGGCGGCGCCGACCTTGCGCACCGCTTCTTCAATCTGCGGCGTCGGCCTGGCAGCGTAGTTCATGCGCAGGCAATTGCGGTACTTGCCCGACGCAGAAAAAATGCTGCCCACCGCCACCTGTACGCCTTGTTCCACCAAAACGCGGTTGAGCTTCAAGGTGTCGAAGCCTTCCGGCAGTTCTATCCACAGCATGAAGCTGCCCTGCGGTCGGCTGGCGCGGGTGCCAGCGGGAAAATAGCGGCTGACCCAGTCAAGCATCAGGTCGCGCTGACGCTGATATTGCGTGCGCATGCGCCGCAAGTGCGGTTCGAAATGCCCGCCTTTGAGAAATTCGGCAATTGCAATCTGCGGCTGGGTGGCGGTAGAACCGGTGCTGATGTATTTCATGTGCAGCACGCGCTCCAGGTAACGGCCCGGCGCTACCCAGCCAATGCGCAGGCCCGGCGCCAGGGTTTTCGAGAACGAACTGCACAGCAGCACGCGGCCGTCTTCGTCGAATGACTTGATGGTGCGCGGGCGCGGATAGCTGTAGGCCAGTTCGCCATACACGTCGTCTTCGATGATCGCTACGTCAAAGCGCTGGGCCAGGGTCAGCAGTGCGCGCTTGCGTGCCTCGGGCATGATGTAGCCCAGTGGGTTGTTGCAGTTGGGGGTCAGTTGGATGACTTTGATTGGCCACTGTTCCAGGGCCAGCTCAAGCGCTTCCAGGCTGATGCCGGTGAGCGGGTCGGTGGGGATTTCCAGGGCTTTCATGCCCAGGCCCTTGAGCGTCTGCATGGCGCCGTGAAAGCTGGGCGAGTCTACCGCCACGATATCGCCGGGTTCGCAAATCGCATGAATGCTGGCCGACAGCGCTTCGTGGCAGCCGGTGGTGATCACAATGTCTTCGGCGGTCAGTTGGCAACCGGAATCCAGTGACAGCCGCGCGATCTGCTCACGCAGTTCCATACAGCCCAGGATATTGTCGTAATACAGCCCCGGCAGGTCCTGGCGTCGACTCACGCGGGCAAGGCTGCGCAGCAGTGGCTTGAGCGTGGGCGACAATACATCCGGCATGCCGCGACCCAGCTGTATGACATCCTTGCGCGGCACTGCGCGGATCAGTTCCAGCACCTGATCCCACTGTGAGATCTCAACCGGTCGCTGCGCCGGGCGGCCCACTTCGGGCAGCGCCGGCAGCTCACGGCCGACCGGTACAAAGTAGCCCGACTTGGGCCTGGGCGTCACCAGGCCGCTGTCTTCCAGCACACGATAAGCCTGTTGCACGGTGCTCAGGCTGACGCCGTGCTCGACGCTCAAGGCCCGCACGGAGGGCAGGCGGTCGCCGGGGCGGTAGAAGCCCTGTTCGATCCGAGTGCCGAGCAATTCGGCTAGATTGACGTAAAGGGTCATGGCGGCCACTCCGAGGACCAGTACAGATAGGCGCAAAATACAGGATTCAGCCCTGAATAAGCATCATCTGTATGTATTTAATATCACGGTGTTGAGTCTGTATTGGTGTTGCCGCCGCCCCCATGCTTGTTACTCAAGGCAACGAGCCAGCAAGGGGTAGCAACATGAACGGGATCTGCGATGTGCGGTTGGTGTTACAGGGTCAGGAACTGGAAGCAGGGCAGCGGCGCGTACGCTCGGCGTCGGCCCTGCAAGGCTGGGAGTTGTTCTGGCTGCGTCGCCATACCCGCAAGGCCCTGCTGACGCTGACCCGCGAGCAGTTGCGCGACATCGGCCTGACGCAAGAGCAGGCGCGCGAGGAAGGCGTCAAGCCTTTCTGGCGCGGCTGATCACACCAGCTCTTTGAGGCGATGCCAAAGCATGCCCAGGGCCAGGAGCGGTGAGCGCAAATGCTTGCCGCCGGGAAAAGTCATGTGCGGCACCTGGGCGAACAGGTCGAAGCGCCCCTGTTGCTGGCCGCTGATGGCTTCGGCCAGCAGCCTGGCGGCCAGGTGCGTGGCATTCAGGCCGTGGCCCGCGTAGGCCTGGGCGTAATACACGTTGGGTTGGTCCGCCAGCCGGCCGATCTGCGGCAGGCGGTTGGCGCCGATGCCGATCATGCCGCCCCATTGGTAGTCGATCTTCACGTCGGCCAGTTGCGGAAACACCTTCAGCATCTTGGGCCGCATGTAGGCGCCGATGTCCTGCGGATCGCGCCCGGAATAGTGGCAGGCACCGCCGAACAGCAGACGGCGGTCGGCAGACAGGCGGAAGTAATCCACCGTCACCCGCTGGTCGCACACGGCCATGTTCTGCGGCAACAACCTGGCGGCCTGAGCCTCATCCAAAGGTTCGGTGGCGATGATGTAGCTGCCGGCGGGCAGTACTTTGCCGCTCAAGTGCGGGTTGAGCCCGTTCAGGTAGGCGTTGCAGGCCAGCACCAGGGTCTTGGCGCGTACCTGGCCGTGGGCGGTGTGCACGGTGACCTCGGGACCGTAGTCGATGCGCGTGACCTCGGATTGTTCGAACAGTCGCACCCCCAGTTGCTGCGCGGCGTTCGCTTCGCCCAGCGCCAGGTTCAACGGGTGCAGGTGGCCGGACCCCATGTCGATCATGCCGCCTACATAGCGCTCGGAGCCGATCACGCTGCCCATCTCTGAGGCTTGCAGCAGGCGCACTTCGTGGCGATAGCCGAGGCTGCGCAGTTCTTCGGCGTCTTCGGCCAGGCCTTGCAGGTCGCGGGGCTTGTTGGCCAGGTCGCAATAGCCCCAGGTGAGGTCGCAGGGGATCTGGAAGCGCTCGACGCGCTCACGCACGATTTCCACCGCTTCCAGGCCCATCAGTTTCATCTGGCGCACACCGTCGCTGCCGATCACATTGGCGAACTGGTCGAGGCCGTGACCGACGCCGCGAATCAACTGACCGCCGTTGCGCCCGCTGGCGCCCCAGCCGATTTTGCGCGCCTCCAGCAACACCACGCTGAAGCCGCGCTCGGCCAGCTCCAGCGCCGTGTTGAGCCCCGAATAACCGCCGCCGATCACGCACACGTCGGCACTCACGTCGCCTGCGAGCGCCGGGTAATCGGGCTGCGGGACGCTGCTGGCGGCGTAGTAGGACGTGGTGTGCCGGGCGCTGGTGGTCATGGGAGCCTCCCTGTGTGAAAAATTTGACGCAGGATACAACGGTCGCGCGGAGCTGTCTGTGGGCGGCGTTTTGCGGCAGAATCCACGCCTGTTCGCCGTTTGGTATGGGTTTCGATGAGTTGCAACAGTCAGAAAATCAGCGCGCTGCGCAAGCAGATTCCTTCGTTCGAGTGCGTCCCCGGCTGCCATGACTGCTGTGGGCCGGTGACCACCTCGCCCGAGGAAATGTCACGCCTGCCGCGCAAGACCGCTGACGAACAGGACGCAGCAATGGATGAGCTGAACTGTGTGCACCTGGGGCCCAACGGCTGCACCGTGTATGACGAGCGGCCGCTGATTTGCAGGCTGTTTGGCACCACCCCAACCCTGCCTTGCCCCAATGGGCGGCGACCGGTTGAGTTGATCCATCCGCGGGTGGAGAAGCAGATTCACGCCTACATGGCCAGCACTCGGCAGGTGCTAGTCTAGCCAATTGAATGTGCGCGGTTAGTCCGGAATCGGCAGGTTCAGGCTCTCTTTCACCTCTTCCATCACGATATAGCTTTTGGATTCGCGAACATGGGGCAGCTTGAGCAGGATGTCGCCCAGTAATTTGCGGTACGACGCCATCTCGGAAATCCGCGCTTTCACCAGGTAGTCAAAGTCGCCTGACACCAGATGGCATTCCAGCACATGGGGCAGCTTCAGCACAGCGCGGCGGAACTCCTCAAAGGTGTCGCCAGACTTGTAATCCAGGCTGATCTCGACAAATACCAGCAAACTTCCCTTCAAATGCTGCGGATTGAGCCGCGCGTTGTAGCCCATGATGATCCCCTCGCGCTCCAGGCGCCGCACCCGCTCGGTACAGGGCGTGGTCGACAAACCGACCTTTTCCCCCAGCTCCGTGAACGAAATACGCCCATCGGCCTGCAGGATGCGCAGGATATTGCGGTCGATCTTGTCCAGCTCCCGCTTGGTCTGGGTGTTGGTACGCATAGGGGATACGCCTCTGTGAAAAGGGTTTTTGCCGAGAATTGTCGCCAAATATAGGCACTTATATAGTGAAATGCACTGGACATTCTTTTTTACACTGCGCTCATCATTGCTCCAATAACACACGTCAGCGGCTGAGCCCGCGATGAGGATAAAAAATGCGCGTTCTGGTTTTGGGTAGCGGCGTCATTGGTGTGACCAGTGCCTACTATTTGGCACGGGCCGGCTATGAGGTGGTTGTGGTCGACCGTCAGCCCGCCGCTGCCATGGAAACCAGCTTCGCCAACGCCGGCCAGGTGTCGCCTGGCTATGCTTCGCCGTGGGCCGCGCCGGGCGTGCCGCTCAAGGCGATCAAGTGGTTGCTGCAACGCCACGCGCCGCTGGCGATCAAGGCCACTGCCGATATCGACCAGTACCTGTGGATGGCGCAGATGCTGCGCAACTGCACGGCCAGCCGTTACGCCGTGAACAAGGAGCGCATGGTGCGCCTGTCCGAGTACAGCCGCGATTGCCTCGACGAATTGCGCGCAGAAACCGGCATTGCCTACGAAGGCCGCAGCCTGGGGACGACGCAGTTGTTCCGCACTCAGGCGCAGCTCGACGGCGCCGCCAAGGACATCGCCGTGTTGCAGGAGTCGGGCGTGCCGTTCGAGTTGCTCGACCGCGCGGGCATCGCCCGCGTTGAGCCGGCCCTGGCCAGTGTTACCGATATTCTTGCCGGCGCCCTGCGCCTGCCGAACGACCAGACCGGCGATTGTCAGCTGTTCACCACGCGCCTGGCTGATATGTGCAGGCAGTTGGGTGTGGAGTTTCGCTTCGAGCAGGACATCCAGCGCCTCGACTGGGCCGGCGACCGCGTCAATGGCGTGTGGGTCGACGGCAAGCTGGAAACCGCCGACCGCTACGTACTCGCCCTGGGCAGCTACTCGCCCAAACTGCTCAAACCGCTGGGCATCAAGGCGCCGGTGTACCCGCTCAAGGGTTATTCGTTGACCGTGCCGATCATCAACCCCGCGATGGCGCCAACGTCGACCATTCTCGACGAGACCTACAAGGTTGCGATCACCCGTTTCGACAACCGCATCCGCGTCGGCGGCATGGCTGAAATAGCCGGTTTTGACCTGTCGCTGAACCCACGTCGACGCGAAACCCTGGAGATGATCGTCAACGACCTTTATCCTCAGGGTGGCGACCTGGCCCAGGCGAGTTTCTGGACCGGACTGCGCCCGACCACGCCGGATGGCACGCCGATTGTCGGTGCCACCCCGTTCAGGAACCTGTTCCTCAATACCGGTCATGGCACCCTCGGCTGGACCATGGCCTGTGGCTCCGGCCGCTTGCTGGCCGACCTGATCGGGCGTAAAACGCCGCAGATCAGCGCCGAAGGCCTCGATATTTCCCGTTACGGTAGCCGCCAGGAGTCTGCAAAACATGTCCATCCATCGCCAGCTCACCCATGAGCGCATCAAGCATGCTGTTGTTCACAGCGGAACTGCGCTGAGTTGAACCTGGCTACCTGTGCCGGCACCGGCTCTTTTTATCGGTGCCGGTTTTCTCTCTACTTGCTGCCTGGAAGCCTGCCGCCATGCGCCCAGCCCGTGCCCTGATCGATCTCCAGGCCCTGCGCCACAACTACCAGTTGGCCCGTGAAGTCGCGGGGGCCAAGGCCCTTGCGGTGGTCAAGGCAGACGCCTATGGTCACGGCGCGGTGCGCGTGGCCCAAGCGCTGGAAGCCGAAGCCGACGGGTTTGCCGTGGCGTGCATCGAGGAAGCCCTGGAGCTGCGAGCGGCCGGCATTCGTGCGCCGGTGCTGCTGCTGGAAGGGTGTTTCGAAGCCGACGAACTGCCGCTGATCATCGAGCATGATTTCTGGTGCGTGGTGCACTCGCTGTGGCAACTGGAGGCCATCGAACAGGCCCGCTTGAGCAAACCGCTGACCGTCTGGCTCAAGCTCGACTCGGGCATGCACCGCGTGGGCCTGCATCCCGAGGATTACCAGGCGGCCTATCAACGCCTGCTGGCCAGCGGCAAGGTGGCGAACATTGTATTGATGAGCCACTTCGCCCGTGCCGATGAACTCGACTGCGTGCGCAGTGATGAACAGGTGGCGGTGTTCGAAGCGGCGCGCCAAGGCTTGTCGGCCGAGGTCAGCCTGCGCAATTCACCGTCGGTGATGGGCTGGCCACAGGTGTCCAGCGACTGGGTGCGCCCCGGCATCATGCTGTACGGCGCCACCCCGTTTGGCGAAGACCAGGCCATCGCCGCGCGCCTGCAGCCGGTGATGACCCTGGAGTCGAAGGTGATTTGCGTGCGTGAACTGCCGGCCGGCGAACCGGTGGGTTACGGTGCCAGGTTCATCACCCCCAGGCCGATGCGCGTCGGCGTGGTTGCCATGGGTTACGCCGATGGTTACCCGCGCCATGCACCCACCGGCACGCCGGTGCTGGTGGCGGGCCAGCGCAGCCAGTTGCTGGGGCGTGTGTCCATGGACATGCTGTGCGTCGATCTCACGGATATCCCGCAGGCCGGCCTGGGTTCCACCGTAGAGCTGTGGGGCAAACACATTCTTGCCAGTGACGTAGCCGCTGCCGCCGAAACCATCCCCTATCAGATTTTTTGCAATCTGCGCCGCGTGCCAAGGCTCTATTGCGGCGCTTGATTGCAAGCCAGCAAGGCGACCGTCCGGGATTCAGGCCCAAGTGTTGTAAATACTGAACGCTGTCGCCATGATAACGCTCAACTACAACAAAGCCTGAATCCCAGGAGGCACCAGCATTGGACGTCGGCGAACGACTGCAATCCATCCGTAAACTCAAGGGTCTTTCCCAGCGTGAGCTTGCCAAGCGCGCGGGTGTCACCAACAGCACCATTTCGATGATCGAAAAAAACAGCGTCAGCCCCTCGATCAGCTCTTTGCGCAAGGTGCTGGGCGGCATCCCCATGTCCATGGTCGAGTTCTTTTCCGAGGAAATTCTCCAGGAAGTGCCCACGCAGATCGTCTACAAGGCCCACGAGCTGATCGACATTTCCGACGGTGCCGTCACCATGAAACTGGTTGGCCGCGCGCACCCCAGCCGGGCGATTGCGTTTCTCAACGAGATCTACCCGCCGGGCGCCGACACGGGCGAAGAAATGCTCACCCACGAAGGTGAAGAAACCGGCATCCTGGTGGAAGGGCGTCTGGAGCTGGTGGTCGGTCTTGAAACGTTTGTGCTCGAAGCAGGCGATAGCTACTACTTCGAGAGCAGCAAACCGCATCGTTTTCGCAACCCGTTCGACGTACCCGCGCGACTGATCAGTGCAGCCACCCCGGCGAATTTTTAAACAACGAGACGCGCTGCCTGCAAAACCCTAGGCGCAGGCGTGAACAGCCACCATGAGGGTGAACGCGTGAACCGGATCAGCGGAATGCTGGCTGCACCAGCCACCTTGGTGGCCCTGTTGGCTTTCAGCGCCCAGGCGGCAACCGACGACGACATTGCCAGGCGTCTGGAGCCTGTAGGCCAGGTGTGCGTTCAGGGTCAGGCCTGCACAGGCACGGACGTTGCCGCAACAGCGGGCGGCGCCCGTGCGAGGTCGCCGGATGAGGTGATCGCCCAGCATTGCACCGCATGTCACAGCGCCGGCCTGTTGAACGCGCCGAAAATCGGCGATGCGCCAGCCTGGAGTAAACGCGCCGAGGAGCAGGGTGGTCTTGATGGCTTGCTTGCCAAAGCCATCACCGGCATCAATGCCATGCCGCCCAAGGGCACCTGCGGGGATTGCTCGGATGACGAACTCAAGGGCGCCATCGATAAAATGTCTGGGTTGAAATAATCCGATCTTCGCCAAAAAGCCGCTGACCCGCGGCTTTTTTGTGGGCGTCATTTGTGTTTCGACGCTGTTCATTGCAGCAAAGACCCGGCAATCTCGGTCCAATCCCACATCATGGAATGTCAGGAGGGTCGGATGGTGCAGTTGTGTTCAATCGAGCAAGCAGTTGACGACGTACTGGCGCGGTTGCCGGCGCATATCCACCTGGGCATCCCCCTGGGTCTGGGCAAACCCAATCAGTTCGTCAATGCGCTGTACCGGCGCATCGCCACGCTGCCGGACCGCGCCTTGACTGTCTACACCGCACTCAGCCTGGGCCGCCCGACGATGGGCGACGGCTTGCAGAAACGCTTCCTCGAACCCTTCATCGAGCGCGTGTTTGGCGATTACCCCGAGCTGGATTTCCTCGCTGACCTGAACAAGGACAGCCTGCCGAAGAACATCCGCGTGCAACAGTTTTTCATGCAGCCTGGCAGCCTGCTGCACAGCGCGGCCGCGCAGCAGGATTACGTCAGCAGCAACTACAGCCACGCGGCGCGCGATATCAACGCCGCCGGGCTGAACCTGGTGGCGCAACTGGTCGCCAGCAGCCCTGAACATCCCGACCGCCTGAGCCTGAGCTGCAACCCGGATATTTCCCTCGACCTGTTGCCGATGATCGCCAAGCGCCGCGAAGCCGGGGAAACCATTCTCGTCGTCGGCCAGGTGCACAGCGATTTGCCCTACATGCCCGGCGATGCCGAGCTGGGCATGGATGCCTTCGATTACCTGCTCGACGAGAAAGACAACACCACGCTGTTCTCCACGCCCAATATGCCGGTGGGCTTCCAGGACCACTTTATCGGCGTGCATGCCAGCACCCTGGTGCGCGATGGCGGCACCTTGCAGATCGGCATCGGCTCCATGGGCGACGCGCTGACCGCCGCCTTGCTCGCGCGCCAGGCCGATAACGAGGCCTATCGCCTGCTGCTTACCGACCTGAATGTGTACCAGTGGGCGCGCCTGATCAGCCGTGAAGGCGGCGTCGATCCTTTCGTCCGTGGCCTCTACGGCTGCAGCGAAATGTTCGTCAACGGCCTGCTGGTGCTGGCGGATGCGGGGATCATACGGCGCAAGGTCTACCCGGATGTGGCGACTCAGGAGCAGGCCAACGCCGGCCTGCTCGATGATGCGGCGCAGCCCGACGGTGTGTCGGTTCACGGTGGCTTCTTCCTGGGCCCCCGCAGTTTTTACCAGCGGCTGCAGGAAATGACGCACGCCAAGCGCCTTGAATTCAACATGACGCGCATCAGCTACATCAACGAGCTGTATGGCCAGGAAGAGCTCAAGCGCTTGCAGCGCCTGGATGCGCGATTCATCAACAGCGCGATCATGGTGACCCTGCTCGGCGCCGGCGTGGCTGACCAGCTTGAAGATGGCCGGGTACTCAGCGGCGTCGGCGGGCAGTACAACTTCGTGGCTCAGGGACATGCGCTGGAAGGTGCGCGCTCGATCCTGATCCTGCGCAGCTGGCGCGAGTCGGCGGGGGAGGTCAGCTCCAATATCGTCTGGGAATATGGCCATTGCACCATTCCTCGGCACCTGCGCGATATCGTCATCACCGAGTACGGCATCGCCGACCTGCGGGGTCAGACCGATGCCCAGGTGATCGAGGCGCTGCTCAATGTCACCGACTCACGGTTCCAGGGTGACCTGATCGAACGCGCGCAAAAGGCCGGCAAGTTGCCCAGGGATTTCCAGCTGGATCCGCGCTTTCGTGACAACACGCCGGAGCGCTTGAAAGCGATTCAGGCGCGGCATGGCCGGTTGTTCCCGGAGTACCCGCTGGGCACGGACTTTACCGACGAAGAACGGGATCTGTTGCGCGCGTTGAATTGGCTCAAGAGCAAATTCAAGCTGACGGAGATTCTTGAGTTGGGCCGTGCGGCGCTGGATGCGCCGGAGCCGGAGGCCTTTCCCAGGCACCTGGAGCGGATGCGCCTGGACAAGCCCGAGGGGTTAAAAGAAGACCTGTATCAGCGCCTGCTGCTCGCGGGCCTCCAGGCCACCGCACACTGAAAGACCCACACAAACCAAATGTGGGAGGGAGCTTGCTCCCGATGGCGGTGTATCAGTCATACATTCGGTGACTGACACCCTGCTATCGGGAGCAAGCCCCCTCCCACTTTTTAGCGCTGTGTTGGCTCAGATGAAGGTGACGACACCACCGGCCAGGGATTTCACCCGCGCCAGCGATTCAACTCGATAACCCTGCGCATCGAGTTCCGCACGGCCGCCCTGGAACGACTTCTCGATCACGATGCCCAGCCCGGCAACGGTCGCGCCGGCCTGCTTGATGATCGAAATCAGCGCCTGAGAGGCTTTGCCGTTGGCCAAAAAGTCATCGATCACCAGTACGCGGTCGCTGCTGGTCAAGTGGCGCGGCGAAATGGCCACGGTGCTTTCGGTCTTCTTGGTGAAGGAGTACACGGTCGCCGACAACAGGTTTTCCGTCAGGGTCAGGGACTGCTGCTTGCGGGCGAAAATCACCGGCACGCCGAGGTTGAGGCCGGTCATGATCGCCGGCGCGATGCCCGAGGCTTCGATGGTGACGATCTTGGTGATGCCCGAGTCCTTGAACAGCGCGGCGAACTCGTCGCCGATCAGTTTCATCAGCGCCGGATCGATCTGGTGGTTCAAGAAGGCGTCGACCTTGAGAACCTGATCGGAAAGCACGATGCCTTCTTCGCGAATTTTCTTGTGCAGTGCTTCCACGGAAAGCTTCCTCTAATGGCGCGGTCTGCGCCGAAAGTAGATTAAAAAGTAGTCGATTCTAGCGCTTTAACATCGCGCGTATGTCGGCCAGGGCAGTGTTGCCGCGAACGGCCTTGACCTCGGTCGGGGTGTCGTCGTTGCCTTCCCAGGCCAGGTCGTCCGGCGGCAGTTCGTCGAGGAACCGGCTGGGGGCACAATCGATGATTTCGCCGTATTGCTTGCGCTTGGCGGCAAAGGTGAAAGCCAGGGTCTGACGCGCGCGGGTAATGCCCACGTAGGCCAGTCGGCGTTCCTCCTCAATGGTGTCAGCTTCGATGCTGGAACGGTGCGGGAGAATTTCCTCTTCCATGCCCATGATGAACACATAGGGAAACTCCAGGCCCTTGGAGGCATGCAAGGTCATCATCTGCACGCCTTCGGCGCCGTCTTCCTCTTCCTGCTGGCGCTCGAGCATGTCGCGCAGCACCAGCTTGCCGATGGCGTCTTCGACGGTCATTTCGCCGTCTTCGTCTTTCTCCAGGGTGTTTTTCAGCGCGTCGATCAGGAACCAGACGTTGCCCATGCGGTAATCGGCGGCCTTGTCGCTGGAGCTGTTGGTACGCAGCCAGTTCTCGTAGTCGATGTCCATGACCATACTGCGCAGGGCGCTGATCGGGTCTTCGCCGGCGCACTGTTCACGCACCTTGTCCATGAAACGCTTGAAGCGCGCCAGGCGATCAGTGAAACGCGTGTCCAGGTGCTCGCCCAGGCCGATTTCATCGGTGGCGGCGTACATCGAGATCTTGCGTTCGGTGGCGTAGTTACCGAGTTTTTCCAGGGTGGTCGAGCCGATTTCCCGGCGTGGGACGTTGATCACCCGCAGGAAGGCGTTGTCGTCATCGGGGTTCACGATCAGCCGGAAGTAGGCCATCAGGTCTTTGACTTCCTGGCGCCCGAAGAAGCTGTTGCCACCCGACAGGCGATAGGGAATCTGATGGTGCTGCAGCTTCAGCTCGATCAGTTTGGCCTGGTAGTTGCCGCGATAGAGGATGGCGAAATCGCTGTAGGGTCGGTCGGTCCGCAGGTGCAGCGTGAGCAGTTCAACCGCCACGCGCTCGGCTTCGGCGTCTTCGTTACGGCAGCGGATCACGCGGATCTCGTCGCCATGGCCCATCTCGCTCCACAGTTGTTTTTCAAATTCATGGGGGTTGTTGGAGATCAGCACGTTGGCGCACCGCAGAATGCGGCTGGTGGAGCGGTAGTTCTGCTCCAGCATCACCACTTTCAACGACGGATAGTCATCCTTGAGCAGCATCAGGTTTTCCGGGCGGGCGCCGCGCCAGGCGTAGATCGACTGGTCATCGTCGCCGACCACGGTGAACTGGTTGCGCGTGCCGATCAGCAGTTTAACCAGCAGGTACTGGCTGGCATTGGTGTCCTGATATTCGTCCACCAGCAGGTAGCGCACCTTGTTCTGCCACTTTTCGAGGATGTCCTTGTGTTCCTGGAACAGCTTGACCGGCAGCAGGATCAGGTCGTCGAAGTCCACCGCGTTGAACGCCTTGAGCGTGCGCTGGTAGTGGGTGTAGACGATGGCGGCGGTCTGTTCCTTGGGATTGCGCGCCGCTTCCAGGGCCTCGGCGGGCAGGATCAGGTCGTTTTTCCACGACCCGATCATGTTCTTGATCTCGTCGACGCCGTCGTCGCCCGCGTATTCCTTCTGCATGATGTCGGTCATCAGCGACTTGACGTCGGTCTCGTCGAAGATCGAGAAGCCCGGCTTGTAGCCCAGCCGCGCATGCTCCTTGCGGATGATGTTCAGCCCCAGGTTGTGGAACGTACACACGGTGAGACCGCGGCCTTCGCCACCCTTGAGCAGGGTGCCGACACGCTCTTTCATTTCCCGCGCTGCCTTGTTGGTAAAGGTCATGGCGACGATGTACTGGGCACGGATGCCGCAGTTCTGGATCAGGTGCGCAATCTTGCGGGTGATCACGCTGGTCTTGCCGGAGCCTGCGCCGGCGAGCACCAATAGAGGGCCGCCGACGTAGTTCACGGCTTCTTGCTGCCGGGGATTGAGTCGGGACATACGGAATTCGGGAGGTCGTTGTTCAAAAGGGCGGGCATTTTAACAGGCTGGCAAGATTCTGCTGCCCTGGATCGACGGTGTGACGTACCACTCGATCTAAATTTGCCGGTTTTGTTACTTTGCCGCAGGATGTGACGCGCTTCAGGACTTTTTCTGACAACTTGCGTATTTGATAACCCCTATCATTGGTGATTATCAGGCCGCACGTCATAATGCCCGCCGCCAACGAAATTTTGCAGAGTCTAGGGAGCTAGCTTGGCTACGCCTGTCGAACCCTTGCGTTTGCTGCTGCTGTCCGATGCGCCCGAGTGGGCGGCCTTGTTGCGCGAGTGCCTGGCGCCGATGGGCGATGCAGCTGTGTTGATCAGCGCGCCCAACTGGGACTCGGTGAGCCGTCTGTTCAATGACGACCACAGTGCCGTGTTGTTGACCACTCCCGGCCTGCAACCCGGCCCTGGCCGCTGCAGCCTGGCGTGCGTATTGCTGCTGGAGCAGGAGCCGCTGGTTTCACCGCTGGGGGTCAGTGACTGGCTGGTGCGTGACGCACTGGACGCTGGCACGTTGCGCCGCTGCCTGCGCCATGTGCGCGAACGCGGCGTGCTCGAGCACACGCTGCAGCGTCTGGCCGAGCAGGACCCGCTCACGGGGATCGCCAACCGCCAGGGCTTCCAGACCCTGCTGGCGGCGCGCCTGGCCGACAATGAAGGGCGCGGCCTGGCCCTCGGTCACCTGGACCTCGACAACTTCCGCCACGCCAACGACGCCCTCGGCCATCAGGCCGGCGACCGGCTGATCCTGCAAGTGGTCGCGCGGCTCAAGAGCCAGCTCGAAGCCGGCGACCAGTTGGCGCGTTTGGGCAGCGACGAATTCGCCCTGTTGATCGACACCCGTCGCGCCCCCCAGCGCGCCGAATGGATGGCCGAGCGCATTACCCAGGTGATGGCCGAGCCTTACTGGGTGGACGGTGAAAGCCTGCTGATCGGCTGCAGCCTGGGTGTGGCCCATGCCCGCGCGCGCGCTGGCGCCGACCCGTTGATGTGGCATGCGCACATCGCCATGCAGCAAGCCAAGAGTACCCAGGGTTGCACCTTTCATATCTTCAACGAGCGCATCAACCGCAATGCGCGCAGCCTTGCCGATCTGGAAAGCGAACTGCGCCGCGCCTTGCGCCGTGACGAGCTGGAACTGCATTACCAGCCGCGCCTGGACCTGGGCGACGGCCGTATCGTCGGCCTCGAAGCCCTGGTGCGCTGGCGCCACGGCGAGCGCGGGCTGCTGGCGCCCAGTGAGTTCGTGCCCCTGGCCGAACAGAGCGGCCTGATCGTGCCGCTGGGTTACTGGGTAATCTCCCGCGCCCTGCGCGACATGCAGGACCTGCGCGAACGCGGCCTGCCGCCGCTGCACATGGCGGTCAACCTGTCATTCCGTCAGTTCCAGGACAGCCAGTTGCTGTCCACCCTCAGTCGCCTGATCACCGAGCGCGGCGTGGAAGCGCAATGGCTGGAGTTCGAGCTGACCGAAACCGCCGTGATGCGCCGCAGTGACCTGGTCAAGCAGACCATGGACGCCCTCGGCCGACTGGGCGTGCGGTTTTCCCTGGACGACTTTGGCACTGGATTTTCTTCGTTCGTGCACCTCAACAGCCTGCCGATTGCCTTGCTGAAGGTCGACAAGAGCTTTGTCGGCGGCATGGAAGAGCGCGAAGAGAACCGCAAGCTGGTCCACGCCATGATCAACCTGGCTCACAACCTCAACCTGGAAGTGGTCGCCGAGGGCGTGGAAACGCCGGAGCAACTGGCGTTGCTGCGCCTGTTCGGCTGCGATCAGGCCCAGGGCTATCTGATCAGCAAGCCGTTGCCGTTGCCGGAGTTAGTGCAGTATTTGACTCACGGCAAGGGCCAGCAGGCGCAGCTGGGCTGACTTGTACACCTAATCAACCCAGCAATGCCTGCTGCCGAATCATGCGCTTGATCTTCGCTTCAAACGCCCAGGTCAGGCTCACCGCCGCACACGCCAACCCCAGCGCTAACCCCCACCACACACCCGTGGGGCCCCAACCCAGCGTAAAAGCCATCAACCACGCCGACGGCGCACCGATCAGCCAGTAGCAACCGAGCCCCACCAGAAAGGTGGTCTTGGCGTCCTTGAGCCCACGGATGCAGCCCATGGCGATGGTTTGCACACCGTCGAACAGTTCAAACCAGGCCGCCACCGCCAGCAGGCTGACGGCCAGCACGATCACATCGTGAAACGCCGGGTCGTTGTGGTCGAGAAACAGGCCGATCAGCGGGTCGGAATACAGCCAGAACACCCCGGCAAATCCCAGCATCACCACGCCGCCAAAGCCGATGCCCACGCGCCCGGCCGTACGCACCTTCAGCAATTGTCCGGCGCCGTAGTGCTGGCCGATACGCATGGTCACCGCGTAGGACATGCCCGCCGGTACCATGAACGCCACCGAGACGATCTGCAGGGCAATCTGATGCGCCGCCAACTGCGTGCTGCCCATGGTGCCCATGCACAGCGCCGCAAAGGCGAACAGGCCGACCTCCACCGCATAGGTGCCGCCAATCGGCAGGCCCAGGCGCCATAGCTCGCGCAGGTAATGGGTATTGAGGCGCAGCAGGCCGGTGCTCAGCGGGTAGGCGGCATAGACGCGGTTGCTGCGGATGTACGCCATCAGGGCCAGCGCCATGCCATTGGCGACAATGGCCGTCACCAGGCCGATGCCCATCAGCCCAAGCTTGGGCAGGCCGAACAGGCCTTCGATCAGCGCATGGTTGAGCAGGTAGTTAATCACTGTGCCGCCCAGGCTGATCACCATCACGGGCGTTGCCTTGCCGATGGCGCTGGTGAAGCCGCGCAAGGCCATGAAGCTCAGGTAGCCGGGCAGGGCGAGCGGCAGCAGGGTCAGGAACTGCCCTGCCGAATTCACGTTGGTTTCGGTCTGGCCGAACATCAGCAGCACCGGCTTGAGGTTCCACAGCAACAGGGCCGCCGCCAACGCCATCAGCCAGGCCAGCCACAGCCCGGCCTGGGTCAGGCGGGTGGCGCCTTCGATATCGCCTGCGCCATGACGAATGGCGACCAGCGTGCCCACCGCCGCAATTACGCCGATGCAGAAAATCGCCACGAATGAATAAGTCGCCGCACCCAGGCCGCCACCGGCCAGGGCTTCCGGGCTCAGGCGGGCCATCATCAAGGTGTCGGTCAACACCATCAGCATGTGCGCCAACTGTGAGGCAATCAACGGCCCTGACAACCGCAGAATGGCCCAGAGTTCGGTACGTGCCGCAGGCTGCATGATCATTACTCTCGAAAAGGCGGAAGGATGGGGAAGGGGGATTCTCGGTGCTTTGCGCGCATTTGTAAAAAGGGATGAGTGCAATCGTTTGCGTAATGCCCCCTTGATTCTCTCAAGTATTGGCAAAGCCCGCCGAAGTAGGTGTGTCGGACCTTCACCCCGACGTTTCCCACTAGATAATTTGCCGAGCATCGCTATGAGATCAGGATGATCCTGGCCTCGGTCAGGAGCTGTCATGTCTCAACCTCGCGCCCGGATTGCCTCACAGTTAGGCCTCGCATTGGCCGTGATTCTGGCTGTCGCCATCGGTGGCAGTACCGTTTTCGCCTTGCGTTCTCTCGACTCCGCCAACCTTGCCACCCGCGAGGAGCATCTGGCCAGCGAGGCGCGATTGCTCGCCGATCAGCTCAATACCTTCCACAGCACCCTGCGCGAAAGCACGCAGCGCCTCACTGGGTTGTTTGAAAAGCGCTTCAGCGCCGGGTTGAGTGTGCACGCCGATCAAATGATCGCCGTGGCCGGCGTGCAGACCCCGAGCCTGTTGCTGGGGAGCGACGTGCTTAACAACAATTTCACGGAAGTGGACGAGTTCAAGCAGATGTCCGGCGGCGTGGCCACGGTATTTGTGCGCAGTGGCGACGACTTTATTCGCGTCAGTACCTCCCTGACCAAGCAGGACGGCAGCCGCGCCATCGGCACCGTGCTGGACCGCCAGGGCCCGGCCTATCAGCGTGTGCGCGATGGTCAGGTCTATATCGGTCGCGCTGTATTGTTCGACCGCTCCTATATGACCCAGTACAGCCCGGTGCGTGACAGCAGCGGCAAGGTGATCGCCGTACTGTTCATCGGCTTCGACTACACCGACGCGCAGGCCGCACAGTTCGAAAACCTCAAGCGCTTCCGCATCGGCCAGACCGGCTCCCTGGCCCTGCTGGACGAGCAGAAGCACTGGCTGGTGCCGCCCGCTGGCGTGCAGGCGCCGGATCAAGCGGTGCCGGTGATGCTGGACCTGGCGAAAAAGCCTGGCGCAGGCCGCTTCTGGAGTGACAAAAACGAAGATTTCTACAGCGTGTCGGTGCCCTTCGAAGGTGGCCCCTGGGCCGTGGTGGCCAGCATGCCGAAGGCCGAAATTCGTGCCGTGACCTGGGAGGTCGGCATGCGGCTGGCGATCGGCAGCGTGCTGGCGATGTTGCTGGCGGTGGGCGCAATTGTGTGGCTGTTGCGCAGCAAACTGGCGCCGCTGAGCGACCTGGTGCGCCAGGCCGAAGCCTTGGGTGCGGGCGATTTAAGCGCACGTCTCAACGTGTCCAGCCATGACGAGATCGGCCAGTTGGCGCGCAGCTTCAACCAGATGGGCGAAGCGCTGTCGACCATGGTGTCGCAGATCCGCAAGGCGGCCGAAGAGGTCAACAGCCGTGCCCAGGCGTTGTCCGGGTTGTCGGGCGGTGCCTATGAAGGCATGGAGCAGCAGTCCGGTGAGATCACCAGCATGGCCGGCGCGGTGGAAGAGTTCAGCGCCACCTCCCTGAACATCGCCGACAACATGGGCAACACCGAGCGCCTTGCTCAGGAAAACGCCCAGCAAACCCGCATCGGCCGTACCTCGATGCAAGAGGCGTCGTCGTCTCTGGAACATATCGCCACCGCCCTGAACAGCACCGCCACGGTAATCAATACCCTCGGCCAGCGCTCCCAGGAAATCGGCGGCATTGTCGGTGTGATCACCGCCATCGCCGAACAGACCAACCTGCTGGCGCTCAACGCCGCCATCGAAGCCGCCCGCGCCGGGGAACAAGGCCGTGGCTTCGCCGTGGTCGCCGACGAGGTGCGCAACCTGGCCTCGCGCACCCGCCAGGCCACCGATGAAATTTCCGTGATGATCCAGAGCATCCAGCAGGAAACCGGCAATGCCATCAGCACGATGGAGCAGGGCAAGGTCCTGATGCAGGATGGCCTGTCGCGCAACGCCGACGTGGCTTCGGCCCTGGCGCGTATCGACGAGCAAAGCCGCTCGGCCGGCCAGCAGTTTGCCGCCATTACCACCGCTACCCAGGAACAGAGCAGCACCGCAACCTTGCTCAGCAGCAACCTGCAGAGCATCGCGCTGGCCAACAGCGAGCAGCGTGAAGTGGTGTCGAACCTGGCGATTACCGCCAAGGAACTTGAGACGCTGGCGGCGGGCTTGCGCCATGAGGTGGATCGGTTCCGCTGAGACCTTACAGACACAATCATCTGTGGGAGGGGGCTTGCCCTAATGCCAGTCAGTTGAGCCTGCGCAAAGGCTCAAGTAAGTGCCGCAGGGCGGTATTGCAGCGCCTCTTGCAGGTGGTGACGGGCGATGGTGTCTTGTCGTTCCAGGTCCGCCAACGTGCGCGCCACCTTGAGCAGCCTATGCGCCGCGCGCAGCGACAGCGTCAAGCGTTCGCACGCGGTCTCCAGCCAGCCCTCGTCTACTTTTGCCAGCATGCAGTGCTCGCGCAAACCCGGCAGGTCCAGAAAGGCATTTGCACATCCCTGGCGTTGTTGTTGACGCTCGCGCGCCTCGGCAACGCGCGCTGAGGCGTTGGCTGTTGTGTCACCCTCGTTTTGAACGGGATTGAGTGCTGTGGTCTCCCGTGCCACGGTCAGGTGCAGATCGATCCGGTCCAGCAACGGTCCGGAGAGTTTGTTGCGATAGCGCTGAATCTGCTCCGGTGTGCAGCGACAACGACCACTGGGCTCACCCATATACCCGCAGGGGCACGGGTTCATCGCGGCCACCAGTTGAAAGCGCGCCGGGAAACTCACGCGGTCGCGGGCGCGGGAAATCACGATGTGCCCTGACTCCAGGGGTTCGCGCAGTACCTCCAGCACCTTGCGGTCAAACTCCGGCAATTCATCGAGGAACAGCACGCCATGGTGCGCCAGGGTGATTTCCCCCGGTTGCGGCTTCGATCCTCCGCCCACCAGTGCCGGTCCGGAGGCGGAGTGATGCGGCTGGCGAAACGGGCGGTGCGGCCAGTGACTCAAGGGCGCCAGGCTGACCACCGATTGAATCGCCGCGACTTCCAGTGCTTCCTGCTCGCTCAGCGGGGGAAGCAGGCCGGGCAGGCGACTGGCGAGCAAGGTCTTGCCGGTGCCGGGCGGGCCGCTGAGCAGCAGGTTGTGTGCGCCCGCTGCCGCGATCAACAGGGCACGCTTGGCCGAGAGCTGGCCCTGCACCTCGCCAAGGTCCGGATACGGCTTGTTCAAGTACTGCAAGCCGTCTGACCTGTAGGGATCAATCGGTACATGCCCATTCAGGTGCGCGACCACCTGCAGCAGATGATCCACCGCTATGACCTTAAGCCCCGACGCCAGACACGCCTCCTCGGCATTCGCCCGCGGCACTATCAAGGTGCGCCCGGCCTTGCGTGCGGCCAGCGCCGCCGGCAGTACGCCTTTGACGGCGCGCACCTCACCGGACAACGCCAGCTCCCCGAGGCACTCCACGTCATCGAGCATCAGCGCCGGCACCTGCACACTGGCCGCCAGAATGCCCAACGCAATCGCCAAATCAAAACGCCCGCCGTCCTTGGGCAGGTCGGCGGGCGCGAGGTTGAGGGTGATGCGGCGCGACGGGTATTGCAGGGCTGAATTGAGGATGGCGCTGCGTACGCGGTCCTTGCTTTCCTTGACGGCAGTTTCGGGCAACCCCACCAGCGTCAGGGACGGCAAGCCATTGGCCATATGCACCTCGACGGTGACGGCGGGGGCTTCAACGCCAACCTGGGCGCGGCTGTGGACGATGGCGAGGGACATGCTCGTTCCTTGAAGTGGAAGGCCGCTTTGTGCGGGTTTTTCAAGGGTAGACGAGGTTGGAAAGAGCGAGGCGAGGAGGTTTTTACAGAACGTATCCGGTGCACGACACAGAATAAATGTGGGAGGGAGCAGGTCACCTCCCACCATTTCCGCGGTTATTCAGCGGCAGGTGGCGTCAGCCGAGCCTCCAGCTCCGCCACCTTCGCTTCCAGGTTCTCCAACCGCGCACGCGTGCGCGCCAGCACCACCATCTGGCTGTCAAACTCTTCGCGGCTTACCAGGTCAAGTTTGCTGAAGCCACTTTGCAGCAGCGCCTTGAACTGGCTTTCGATTTCATTGCGGGGCAGCGGGGTGTCGCCGCTGAACAGGCGAGAGGCGTGGCCGCTCAGGGCGTCGAGGAAGTCTTTGGGCGCGAGCATGGGAAATATTCCGGAATAACTGTTGGCCGGCAGTGTATCACGCAGCGTCTATAGTCTTTTTCAAACGCAAAGACGCACGCTTTTCGCGCATCGGGCAGGGCGGCCTCGCACTGTTTTTGTGCGCATTGCAGTCGCCAGTCTCCTGCGCATTACGGCACATGAGGGCAAATGGCTGATTTCAGTGCTTTTTGCGGAGCTGGCAAGGTTTCTGCTTAGTCGATCATGACCCATGCACTGATGCAGTCGCTGTGACGAATGCAGTGCGCCGATGGATCAGGGGTACAGGTTTCGTCACCAGTGGTTCGCTTGCGTTGCAACGGTGAATGCCGAGGCGACGGTGCGTTACAAAGCCAGGCACTGCGCTTAGACTTGAGTCGGGTTTGTTTTCCTGGGGCAAGTCCACCAATTCGGGAGAGAGTTTTCATGAAGCTAGTCACTGCCATCATCAAGCCGTTCAAGTTGGACGATGTACGCGAGTCATTGTCCGAGATCGGCGTGCAGGGCATTACCGTTACCGAGGTCAAAGGCTTCGGTCGGCAGAAGGGTCACACCGAGCTGTATCGCGGCGCGGAATACGTGGTGGATTTCCTGCCGAAGGTGAAGATTGATGTCGCCATTGACGACAAGGATCTTGATCGGGTTATCGAAGCGATAACCAAGGCCGCCAACACCGGCAAGATCGGTGACGGCAAGATCTTCGTGGTCAATCTGGAACAGGCTATTCGCATTCGTACCGGCGAAACCGATACCGACGCAATCTAAGCCGCCAAACCCCAACGCCCCAGGAGAAAACAATATGACTCTGCGTAAACTCGCAGGGCTCGGAGCCCTGTTGTCCATCGTAATGCCAAGCCTGGCCATGGCGGCAGACGAAGTGGCGGCTCCAGTCCTCAACTCCGGCGACACCGCCTGGATGCTGACCGCCACCGCTTTGGTGCTGTTCATGACCATCCCGGGTCTGGCGCTGTTCTACGGCGGCATGGTCCGCTCCAAAAATATTTTGTCGGTGATGATGCAGTGCTTTGCCATCACCGGTCTGATCAGCATCCTGTGGGTGGTTTACGGCTACAGCATCGCGTTCGATACCACCGGTATGGAACAGGGTGTGGTCAACTTCAACTCCTTCTTCGGCGGCATGGGCAAGGCGTTCCTGGCGGGCGTGACCCCGGCCAGCATCACCGGGCCTGCGGCGCTGTTCCCGGAAGCGGTATTCATTACCTTCCAGATGACCTTCGCCATCATCACCCCGGCGCTCATCGTCGGTGCATTCGCCGAGCGCATGAAATTCTCCGCGATGCTGATCTTCATGGCCATCTGGTTCACCCTGGTCTATGCGCCGATTGCGCACATGGTCTGGAGCGGTAATGGCGGCCTGCTGTGGGACTGGGGCGTGCTGGACTTCGCCGGCGGCACCGTGGTGCACATCAACGCCGGTGTGGCTGGCCTGGTGGCGTGCATCGTGCTCGGCAAACGTAAAGGTTTCCCGACGACCCCGATGGCTCCGCACAACCTGGGTTACACCCTGGTGGGCGCGGCGATGCTGTGGATCGGCTGGTTCGGTTTCAACGCCGGTTCCGCGGCTGCGGCCAATGGCACCGCTGGCATGGCGATGCTGGTGACCCAGATCGCTACCGCGGCTGCGGCGCTGGGCTGGATGTTCGCCGAGTGGATCGCGCACGGCAAGCCAAGCGCACTGGGCATTGCCTCGGGTGTTGTGGCCGGTCTGGTTGCCGTTACACCGGCTGCGGGTACCGTGGGCCCGATGGGCGCGCTGATCATCGGCCTGGCGGCGGGTGTGATCTGCTTCTTCTGCGCCACCACGCTCAAGCGCAAGCTGGGCTACGATGATTCCCTGGACGCCTTTGGCGTACACGGTATCGGCGGTATCGTCGGCGCGATCCTCACCGGTGTATTCGCAGCCCCTGCATTGGGCGGCTTCGGCACGGTGACCGACATCGCGGCGCAAGTCTGGATCCAGTGCAAGGGCGTCGGTTTCACCGTGATCTACACCGCCATTGTGACCTTCGTCATTCTCAAGGTACTCGACATGGTCATGGGCCTGCGGGTGACCGAAGAAGAAGAGGCCGTGGGCCTCGACCTGGCGCAACACAACGAGCGTGGTTACAACTTGTAAGCATGCGAAAAAAAACTGCCCGGCTTGCCGGGCATTTTTTTGTCTGGCGTTTGTCAGTCATAACACGCTGTACCGGTTTTTGCGCCGAGTGTGTCATGGGGCGTACTCGGTGCTTTCAAGGGTGCGAAAGTCTTACAGGCATGTAGGCGTATTCGGCACTTTGTTTTTTCCCAGAGCGCGCTAGAATGCGCGCCGATGGGCGGAGAACTGTATGTGGCAACAGACCCTGATTACCCTGCGGGCCAAGCCTCGGGGCTTTCACCTGGTGACCGACGAGCTGCTTGCCGGCTTGCCTGAGCTGAAGTCGTGTCGCGTGGGCTTGTTGCATCTGTGGCTGCAGCACACGTCGGCCTCGTTGACGGTCAACGAGAATGCCGACCCGGCGGTACGTCGTGACTTCGAACGGTTTTTCAACTCGCTGGTGCCCCAAGGCCGGTCCGGGTTCGAGCACAACGACGAAGGACCGGATGATCTGCCTGCGCACTTCAAGGCCAGTCTGCTGGGCTGTCAGTTGAGTCTGCCGGTAAGCGCCGGCCGCTTGGCGATGGGGACCTGGCAAGGTGTTTATCTGGGCGAGCACCGTGATCATGGCGGTGCTCGAAAAGTCCTCGCCACGTTGTACGGTGACGAGGCGTAAGCCACTGGTTATCCGGTGGATGTGATTTTTTCCCGGCGACCTCGACAGAGGATGAAGCTGGGCTATAACTAATCTGCTTTTCGCAAGTCATGAGGTAGAACATGAGCGACGATGATCTGGAACAAGACGACCTCGAAGTCGGTGATGAAGACGACACTGAAGAAGGTCTTGAGGCAGCGGCTGAAGACGTTGCCGACGAGGCCGATGATGGCGGTGGCGATGATGCGGCGCCCAAGGCCAAAGGCAAAGCCAAGGCTGCCGTGTCGGTAGACGAGTTGCCGAGCGTTGAAGCCAAGAACAAAGAGCGCGATGCCCTGGCCCGTGCGATGGAAGAATTCCTCGCCAAAGGCGGCAAAGTGGTCGAGGTCGAGCCCAATGTCGTGGCGGATCCGCCGAAAAAACCGGATAACAAGTACGGCAGCCGACCTATCTGAGGTCAGCTACCTGCCTGTAGGAAAAAGCCCGCCGTCGCTGCGGGCTTTTTCATGCCTGACGCAAATTTATAAATCAACACAAGGCAATGTGGGAGGGGGCTTGCTCCCGATAGCGGGCTGTCAGCCCATACATCTGCTGGCTGACCCACTGCTATCGGGAGCAAGCCCCCTCTCACAATTGATACTCAGTGTTGCAGCAAGCGCGTCACTTCCAGCCCGCGAGCAACCCCGGCAACTCCGTCAGGCTGCCAATCTCGGCATCCGGACGCCTGTCCGCCTCCCACGCCTTGCCCGTCGGATTGAACCACACCGCACGCAACCCTGCCTGCTGCGCGCCGGCAATATCATCCCCAGGATGATCGCCCACATGCACCGCCTCACTGGCATCCACGCCGCCACGTTGCAGCGCTTCCTCAAACAAACGCGCATCCGGCTTTGCAATGCCAATGTCTTCGGCGCGCAGCGCAAAATGAAAATAATCCGCCAGGCCCACGCGTTGCACGTCTGCGTTGCCGTTGGTGATCACGCCGAGCAGGAAGTGCTGGCGCAGCGCCTTGAGCATCGGCTCAGCGTCGGGGAACACGGTGAGCTGATGCCGCGCGTGAATGAATGCCTCGTAGCAGACATCGGCCATTTGCATGGCTTCAGGCTGCGGGTAGCCCGCTTCCTCAAAGGCCAGCATCAGCACACGGTGGCGCAGCACGCTGATGCGGTGTTTGAGCTCCGGATGGCGCTGCAACACCTGCTGGCGCAGGCTGGCGAAATGCTCCAGGGGCAGCTCGCCGACTTTCGATGCATTGAGCGCCAGCCATTCGCGCATCGACGCTTCGGCGCTGATGATGACGGGTACGTTGTCCCAGAGCGTGTCGTCCAGGTCGAAGGTGATCAGCTTGATACTCATGAGTCGCCGCCCTTGATGCGTTTGGCCCGTGGATGGGCGCTGTCGTACACCGTTGCCAGGTGTTGGAAGTCCAGGTGGGTGTAGATCTGCGTGGTCTTGATGTCGGCGTGGCCGAGCAGTTCCTGGACCGCGCGCAGGTCCTGGGAGGATTCGAGCAGGTGGCTGGCAAAAGAGTGCCGCAGCATGTGCGGGTGCAGGTTCTGCCCCAACTCACGCTCGCCCGCTGCCTTGACCCGCACCTGAATGGCTCGCGGCCCCAGTCGCCGGCCTTGCTGGCTGATAAATACCGCGTCGTCCACCGGATTGGCCAGCGCCCGCAACGGCAACCACCGTTGCAGGGCCTCGCGGGCCTTTCTACCGACCGGCAGGACGCGGGTCTTGCTGCCCTTGCCCAGCACCTGCACCAGACCGTCCGCCAGGTCCAGCTGGTCGAGGTTCAGGCCGGTCAGCTCCGAGAGACGCAGCCCCGAGGAGTAGAACAGCTCCAGAATCGCCTGATCGCGATGAGCGAGGAAATCATCCTCCACCGCGCCATCGAGCAATTGCAGGGCGCGGTCCGTGTCGAGGGTCTTGGGCAGGCGCCGCTCGCCCTTGGGCGGCGACAGGCCATTGGCCGGGTCGTGGTCGCACAAGCCTTCGCGGTTCAGGTAATGATAGAGGCCGCGCACCGCCGACAGCAGGCGTGACAGGCTGCGCGACGACTGGCCTTGCTGGTGCAGCCTGGCGATGAGGCTGCGCAGTGTCTGGATGTCCAGGGCCTTCCAACTGGTGACGTGCTGCTTTTCGCACCAGGCCAGCACCTTGTTCAAGTCGCGCCGGTAGGCTTCCAGGGTGTGCGGCGACACCTGGCGCTCGTTGCGCAGGTGCGCGCAATAAGCGTCCAGTTGCCCTTGCATGGCTAGCGCACCGCGCGCAGGGCGGTGGTGTAGCGCGGCAATACGCGGCCCAGCACTTCGGCGATGTAGGTGAGAAACAGCGTGCCCACCGAACTCTTGTAGTGCTGCGGGTCACGGCTGGCAATGGCCAGCACGCCGTGCAGACCCTGGTGACTGAGGGCGACCACGGCGGTGGAGCCGATCTGCTTGCGCTGTTCGGCGCCGAACAGAAAGTCCAGCTCGTGCTCACGCAGGGTGCCACTGATGCTCTTGCCTTCGGATAACAGGCCGCCGATGGCGGTCTGTGCGTCGCTGCCGCTGACCCAGCGCCCTACCGGCATCGGGTTTTCGCTAAACAGGATCAGGCTGACAAAAGGCACCTGGAAGTCCTCACGCAGGCTGTCCTCGACGGCCATTACCGTTTCTTCCAGGCTGGCGGCGTCCATCAGGGTCAGAATCAGGCGACGGGTCTTGTCGAACAGGCGATCGTTATCACGGGCCACGTCCATCAGGTGCGAGAGCCGATGGCGCATTTCGATGTTGCGCTCGCGCAGGATCTTCATCTGCCGCTCCACCAGCGACACGGTATCGCCGCGCTGGTGTGGAATACGAAGGGCCGGCAGCAGCTCTTCGTGTTCGACGAAGAAGTCCGGGTTAGCCTCAAGGTACGCCGCGACAGCAGCGGCCTCCAGACTTTCGCTCGGGGTAGCGTGTGCGGGTACTCGAGGTTTATCGGTCATTGGCTTGGCTCACTCATAGACGGACCTGTCCTTCGTATACGCGCGAGGCCGGCCCGGTCATCAGTACCGGGTGGCCCGGGCCTGCCCATTCGATGGACAGGCGTCCACCGGGCAGGTCGATCAGCAGCGGCGAATCCATCCAGCCCTGGCTGATCGCGGCCACGGCGGCGGCGCAGGCACCGGTGCCGCAGGCCTGTGTTTCGCCGACGCCGCGCTCCCACACACGCAGTTGCGCGCGGGAGCGGTCGATCACTTGCATGAAACCCACGTTCACCCGCGCCGGAAAGCGCGGATGATGCTCGATCTTCGGCCCCAGTTCATGCACCGGCGCGTTGTTGATGTCATTGACCCGCAGCACCGCATGGGGATTGCCCATGGACACGGCGGCGATCTCGACGCTGTTGCCGTCCACGTCCAGCGGGTAGCTTGCGGCCTGCGCGTCGGCCTGGAACGGAATGTCCGCCGGCACCAGGCGCGGCGCGCCCATGTTGACGCTGATCTGGCCGTCATTGCGGATATCCAGCTCGATCACGCCGCCCTTGGTCTCGACGCGAATCTGGCGCTTGGCGGTCAGGCGCTTGTCCAGCACAAAGCGCGCGAAGCAGCGGGCGCCGTTGCCGCACTGTTCCACTTCGGTGCCGTCGGCGTTGAAGATCCGGTAACGGAAGTCCACCTCCGGGTTGCTCGGCGCCTCGACGATCAGCAACTGGTCGAAACCGATGCCTGTGTGGCGGTCGCCCCATTGTTTGGCGTGCTTGGGCAGGATGTGCGCGTGCTGACTGACCAGGTCGAGGACCATGAAATCGTTACCCAGCCCGTGCATCTTGGTAAAACGCAGCAGCATGGCTTACTCCGGCAGCAGGCTTTCGCCAGCATACAACTGGGCTACCGTCTCGCGGCGACGCACTTCAAATGCTTGATCACCGTCCACCAGCACCTCGGCGGAACGCCCGCGCGTGTTGTAGTTGGAACTCATGACAAACCCATAGGCGCCGGCCGAATGAATGGCCAGCAAGTCGCCTTCGGCGAGCGCCAGTTGACGATCCTTGGCCAGGAAGTCGCCGGTCTCGCAGATAGGCCCGACGATATCGTAGGCGCGCGCTTCGCTGTCGCGAGGGGCCACGGCGGTGACGTTCATCCAGGCCTGGTACAGCGCCGGGCGGATAAGGTCGTTCATCGCCGCATCGACGATGGCGAAATCCTTGTGTTCGGTGTGCTTGAGGTACTCGACCTGAGTCAGCAGCACGCCGGCATTGGCCACGATGTAACGGCCCGGCTCGAACAACAGTGCCAGGTCGCGGCCTTCGATACGCTCGCGCACAGCCTGGATGTAGTCGGCGATCAGCGGCGGCTCTTCGTCGCGATAACGCACGCCCACACCGCCACCGAGGTCTATGTGGCGCAGGTAGATGCCGCAGTCGCCGAGGCGGTCGACCAGCGCCAGCAGGCGGTCGAGGGCATCGAGGAACGGTGGCAGGCTGGTCAGTTGCGAGCCGATGTGGCAGTCGACGCCCAGCACGTCCAGGTTCGGCAGTTGGGCGGCGCGGATGTACACGTCTTCGGCGTCGGCAATGGCGATGCCGAACTTGTTCTCTTTGAGACCGGTGGAAATGTACGGGTGGGTGCCGGCGTCGACGTCCGGGTTGACGCGCAGCGAGACCGGCGCGCGAACGCCCAGTTCGGCGGCCACCACCTGCAGGCGCTCCAGCTCGTCGGTGGATTCGACGTTGAAGCAGTGCACGCCCACTTCCAGGGCGCGGCGCATATCGTCGCGGCTCTTGCCGACACCGGAGAACACAATCTTGTCAGCCTGGCCGCCGGCGGCGAGCACGCGCTCCAGCTCACCACGGGACACGATGTCGAAACCGGCGCCCAGACGCGCCAGGACATTGAGTACGCCCAGGTTGGAGTTGGCCTTGACTGCGTAGCACACCAGGTGCGGCACGCCGTTCAACGGGTCGGTGAAGGCGCGGTACTGCGCCTCGATGTGCGCACGCGAGTACACATAGGTCGGTGTGCCAAAGCGCTCGGCAATTGCCGACAACGCCACGCCTTCCGCGAACAGTTCACCGTCCCGGTAGTTAAAAGCGTCCATGGTTTTCCCTTAGTAAGTGTCGTGCTTGTGCGCTTTTGAAGGCTTCTGCGACGATTGCGCCTGTTCGTTGGGGTCCTTGCTGTCATCGGGCAGGTACAGCGGGCCTTTTTGTCCACAGGCACTAACGAGGCAAGCGACCGCGACGAGCGCAGCAAGGGAAGAGATCAGGCGCTTCATGGCGAAATCCTTGAATATGCATTAATTGCGCCCGAGTATACCGACCACCCGCCAGCTTGCCTATGCGCCGAAATACCCGTCCGGCGGGGGTTTGCCGACTTGTGCGTGAATAGAGCTACGCTGGCTGGTGACAATTCGTACAGTCATCGGTAATGAAATCGGTATCCGTTGCATTCACGCAGGCGCCTCCGTATCGTGCGGCGCTTGAGCAGAACCCGACACTTTTGAGGTTGCCACAATGAGTTTGACCGAAGCCCGTTTTCACGATCTGGTGGATTCGACCCAGCAGGCGCTGGAGGATATTTTCGACGACAGCGGCCTGGACGTGGACCTGGAAAACTCGGCCGGCGTGCTGACGGTCAAGTTCGAGAACGGCACTCAGTTGATCTTCAGCCGGCAGGAACCCTTGCGGCAGTTGTGGCTGGCGGCACGTTCCGGTGGTTTTCACTTCGACTACAACGAAGAAGACAACAACTGGCAGTGCGATACCAGCGATGAGCTGCTCAGCGAGATGCTGGCCCGTTTGGTTCTGGAGCAATCCGGCGCCGAGCTGGACTTCGACGAGATTTGACCGTGAGCCAGCCTGCCCCCACGCGTCCGCCCAAGCCGCTGTTCAGTAATGTCAGCCCGGCGGTGCCGTCACCTTGTATCAGTTTGTGTCGCCTGGACGAGGAGAAAGTCTGCCGTGGCTGCTTCCGTCACGTGGAAGACATCCGCGAATGGCGCTCCGCCGACGATGCCCGGCGCCGGGTGATCTGTGCCGAGGCCGAGCAGCGCCGGGCACTGGCCTGAGGTCGTCTTGTTTATTTGTGACGCTGTGGTAGTGTCCGGCTACGCCTCAACCCATCGAGGCCCGTGAGAACCCCGCCTTTCCTGGCGGGGTTTTGCTTTTTTGTGCAGAAAAAAGGAGTCTGCCTGAATCATGACCACCGCACCTTCCATCATCCTCACCCGTCTTGACGTGCAGCGTCTGGAGCAACTGATCGACCGCCTGGGCGACGAGTTTCCCGGTGTCGAAGCGTTGCAAGCCGAACTCGACCGCGCCGAAGAGGTGGTTGGCCACGATGAAGTGCCTGCGGGTGTCGTGACCATGAACTCCAACGTGCATTGCCGCGAGCAAGGCAGCGGCAAGGATTACCACCTGACCCTGGTATACCCCAAGCACGCGAATGCCGACGAGGGCAAGGTTTCGATCCTGGCGCCGGTCGGCAGCGCGCTGCTCGGTCTGCAGGTGGGCCAGCACATCGACTGGCCGGCGCCCGGCGGCAAGACCCTCAAGCTGGAGCTGCTCAACGTCGAAGGCCAGCCAAAAGACGGCGGCGCCTTTCCGCTTTAAATCTGGCTGAGTGCCGCGTTCAACGACAGTTCCAGTTCGGCCTTGTAACGCAGGTAAAGATTGCTTGGACTTTGCACATCACCGAGCAGGCCGGACAGGTCAAGGTCGGTGATGTAGCAGCGGTAGCGCTCGGTTTCCCGGCGTTGCCCGACGATTTCACGGGCGACCACGGTGAACAGCTGGTCGCCGAATTCCAGTTCGCAAAACTCCCGCTGATTGCAATACAGGGTAATGCCCACCTGGCCTGGCGCCGCCCTGGCGATGATTGCCTGTACCTCATAAAAGGACGTATTGGCCGGCGTCGAAGGCGCCGGACGCGGCTCGACGCCGCGCGCGCGGTTGCTCCCCGAAGGCAGCAGTTGGTAATACAGGACATTGACTGCGCCCTGCGGTTGCTGTGGATCCAGCGGCGATAACGCGTCACGCCGATAGAGGATCGATTGCAGAAAGCGCTGCAACGGCGCCAGCAAGCTTTGCTCGTCATGAAACGGCAAGCGCTGTTGCCAGAGCGCGTTGAACTCATCCAGCACATACAGCTCGGCGAAGCTTTCGTTGACCCGGTAGAACACCTGCACGCAATCGGCCAGGCCCATCGGCAGCAACAGCGCCAAGTCGTGATCTTCCAGGGCCATGGCATCCAGGTGCCAGGGGCTGTAGCTGGCCAATTCTTCGCTGAGGTAGGCGATCAGCGCCTGCTGCGTGGGCAGCGACACGTGGTTGGCCTGGCCGGGCGTCAATTCCATCACGTGATAGTGCTGCTGCACCTGCAACAGATAGCGGTGGTTGGACTGCCCCAGCATCAAGTGTT
This sequence comes from Pseudomonas trivialis, assembly GCF_001439805.1. GTDB lineage: Bacteria > Pseudomonadota > Gammaproteobacteria > Pseudomonadales > Pseudomonadaceae > Aquipseudomonas > Aquipseudomonas trivialis. The sequence continues at coordinate 350,164 of NZ_JYLK01000001.1, forward strand.
GCGCGGTGTCGAATATCTCCTCCACGCGCTGGGCAATGAATGGCGCGCGGTTGTGGCAGAAGCAGCGCACGCGCAGGCGCGGCAGGTGATCCGCGGGCAACTGGTTGAGGTAGTCGCGCAGGCAATCGAGCAACGCATGAGGCCCGTCGTAGCGGCTGACCATCACCTCGTTCCAGCTGTTGAGGGTGACCTGGTCCAGGGTCAGCACCAGGTTGTCGCGCACACCGGCGTAGCTCAGTGAGTCGGTGCGCTCGGTGGTCATCAGGATATTCAGGTCGCGGTGGTGCTTGAGCGGGTCGACGCCGACGTTGATCAGCAGCAACACCTCGTCGGGCACCGCCGAGCGCAGCAGGCGGGTTTCATCGACGCTGGGCAAGGGCAGGGGAAGGGTTTGCTGCAGGCTGCCCAGCAGGTTGAACAGTTCGAACTCGGTCATGTCACTGGTGCCCGGGTGCAGGGCCAGGCGCGTGCTGCTGTCGATCACGCCGTTGCGGTGGCACCAGGTGAGCATTTCGAGCAGGTCGCGGCTGCGCTTGATCGGTGCGAAGTGCTCCCACTCCAGGGCGGTGAGGCTGCCGTTGTAAAGGCCCCAGAAGTGATGCCCGGGCTCTTTGCGGTTGGGCGACTGCACCAGCGTCAGCGTGTCTTCGGCGAGGTCCGGGGCGATGCCGGGGTTGATGAACTCGACCTTGCCGGCCTTGCGCTCGAACGCTGCGTATAAACGCCGGCCCAGTACATTGAGGTCGCGCCTGTTGACCAGGCTGACGGTCTGTTCGGTGCGGGCGAACTGGGCCAGGAACCGGTAACTGTAATTGAGCTCGTTGACCAGGGCACGGCGCTCGGCCGCGACCTGCCGCACTTTCCACTGGCTGCGGCTGTCCAGCAGGGCCAGTTGGCGCGTGTCCCAGCCCCATTCGTCGGCCAGGCGCTCAAGCAGCAAGCGTTGCCAACTGGTGGTGCGCTGGCCGGCGCTGAGTTTGCAGTTGACCTTCAGGTACAGCGCGCGTCGCACCAGCTCCAGGCGCTCGGGTTCGTTGCGCGCGCTGAGGTATTCCTCGATACGGCGGTACACCACGATGTACGGGTCCAGCTCGTCCAGGTCCATGCGGTTGGCGAATACGGCGCGTTTGAAGCGCAGACTCAGGCAGCCCACGTTCGGGTGTTCGCTGGCGTAGACCTCGGTCAGCACCAGCTTGAGCAGCGACTTGTAGGGCGACTCGATGCCCTTGAACAGCTGCCAGAGCCCGGCGCCAATGAATTCGCCCGGGGGAATGCGTGCCAGGTGGCCGAGGTCGAGGGTTTCATCGGCGCGGATAAAACGCTTGGAAATCAGCGTGTGGGTGAACTCGGCATAGCGCGATTCTTCGTACACCGGCACCAGCCACCAGATCGGGGTGCGCCCGGCCAGCCAGATGGCGGTGCGGTAGAACTCGTCCAGCAGCAGGTAGTGCTGAGTGGTGCCGCAATCGTCGGAACTCAGTTGCGTATCGCGCTCCCCCAGCACAAACCGCGTCGGCTCGATCAGGAAGAAATGCGCCTCGGCGCCCAGGCTCAGCGCCCAGGCTTCCAGCAACTGGCATTTTTTGCGCAGTTCGGCCAGTTCGGTGTCGCCAAGGTCTGCGGCATGACACACCCACACGTCCATATCGCTCTGGTCTGCCTGGGCCAGGGTACCCAGGCTGCCCATCAGAAACAGGCCGTGGATCGGCCTGGGTTGGTTGCCGGGGCGCGGCTTGTAGGAGAACGAGCGGGTCAGCCGCTGGGCTTCGACCAGGGCCTGGGCATCGGGTTCGAAATTCGACAGCCCGGCCGGCGTGCTGCCCGATACGTAGCCGGGCAGCAGCGGATGGTTGACGTGGAAAAACAGCGGCAGCAGCGTCAATACGCTGTGCTGGCGTGGCGTCAGCCCTTCGACAGCGCGGGCCATGCGACCTTCGTTGAGCGCCATGAAACGCCCACGCAGTTGGGCCAGCACCTTGCGGTCGATGCCCTCGTCCAGGTCAGGGCGGATTTCATGGGTGCGGGTCATGTCGAACTCGGTGGCTCGCAGAGCCCGACGCGGGCGGCCGTGTAGGAGTCTACAGTCAGACGCGCAGGAGTTTTAGAGGGGAGTGGTGTTTAGTGCCGGAATTTTTCGCTCATCCACGGCAACGCCCGCGGAATCCGCAGGCAGCGGACTCCATGGGCGGTATCAGGTGTCAGGCGGCTTCTTTTTGGGCGGTGCTCAGGATGGTCAATAGCCCCTGGGCGTGTTCGGCAGCATCGCGACCAAGGCTGGTCAGGTAGCCACCATCGGGCTGGGTAATCAGTTCTTTGTCAAACAGGCGCCTGGCGGCGGCAACGGCAGTGGGGGCGGCGGTCTGATGGACTTTCAGGCCTTCCTGGGAGCTATCCAGGTTGAAGAGTGCAAGGATTTCCAGTTCGGCAACCAACTCAGGGGTATACGACATAAGGACTCCAGACGTTCTAAATTTATTAGAGGCTAGCAGGCCATAAGGTGAACGCACTTTGCCGAACTGTCCAGCGTGTTGCTGCGTGCCGGGATTATTCCTTTTCCGGTGGCAGCTCAGGCAGTGCCCGCAACGCTGTTTCGTACCAGTCGGTATCGAAGGCGCGGTCTTCGTCGAGCATTGCGTCGATCTCGAACGCCAGCACATGGGCCATCAAATTCAAAATGTCTTCGCGCTCGTAACCCACCAGCGTCAGCTTGTTGAACACGGCTTTGGCAGCCGGCGGGTTGTCGCTTTCGATCTGGTTTTCGATCGCTTCGATCAGCGTGTTTTCAGTGAATTCTTCTTCGTCGTTGTCGATGTCGGTTGGCTCGCTCATGACAGGCTCCTGAAGGAAAGGGCGCCAGTCTACCTCCATTCAAGTGGGTGATGCTGCTGGTCAGACGGGTCGCGAGGATCTATAACGCTTGCAGCCAACCCCGCACACGGCCTGGAGGCTTTGCGATGCTCAAGCTTTACGGATTTTCGGTCAGCAACTACTACAACATGGTCAAGCTGGCGCTGCTGGAAAAGGGACTGCCCTTTGAAGAGGTGCCTTTTTATGCCGGGCAAACTCAGGAAACCCTGACGATAAGCCCGCGCGGCAAGGTGCCGGTGCTGGAGGTGAAACAGGGCTTCATCAACGAAACCAGTGTGATCCTCGAATACATCGAGCAAACCCAGGAAGGACCGGCGTTGCTGCCGGGCGACCCCTTCGCGCGGGCCCAGGTGCTGGCGCTGTGCCGGGAAATCGAGCTGTACATCGAGTTGCCCGCCCGCGCGTGTTTCGCCGAGGCGTTTTTTGGCATGACAGTGCCGGAGGCGATCAAGGAAAAGTCCCGCGCCGAGTTGCTGTTGGGCGTTGGTTCCCTGGGGCGTCACGGCAAGTTTGCGCCGTATGTGGCGGGGGAGAGCCTCACGATTGCCGACCTGTACTTCATGTACAGCTTGAACCTGGCGTGTGGCGTGGGCGAGAAGCTGTTTGGCCTGGATTTGCTGGCTGAGTTGCCGAAGGCGAGGGCGTTGCTCGAGCGTTTGAATGACATGCCGAACGCACGGAAGGTCGAGGCGGACCGGCAGGCGGCGATGCCGGCGTTTCGGGCGATGATTGCGGCGAAAAAGTAAGCCAATTTGAGAGGGGGCTTGCTCCCGATAGCAGTATGTCAGTCAGCACATGTGTTGGCTGACTCTGCGCTATCGGGAGCAAGCCCCCTCCCACAGTTGGAATGCATTCCAGAGAGGGGAGCTGCTTGCCTGCAATGGTTTCAGCGGCTGGCGAGCAACGCCTGGCCGCGCGCCACCGCAGCTTTCACCTGTGCCGGTGCAGTGCCGCCGATGTGGTTGCGGGCATTCACCGAGCCTTCCAGGGTCAGTACAGCGAACACGTCCTGCTCGATCTGGTCGCTGAACTGGCGCAGTTCTTCCAGGCTCATTTCTGCCAGGTCCTTGCCGCTGTCCACGCCGTACTTCACCGCATGCCCGACGATTTCGTGGCAGTCGCGGAACGGCAGGCCACGGCGCACCAGGTAGTCGGCCAGGTCTGTCGCGGTGGAGAAACCACGCAAGGCCGCTTCACGCATGATCGCGTGTTTGGGCTTGATCGCCGGGATCATGTCGGCGAACGCGCGCAGCGAGTCGCGCAGGGTGTCGGCGGCGTCGAACAGCGGTTCCTTGTCTTCCTGGTTGTCCTTGTTGTAGGCCAGCGGCTGGCCTTTCATCAGGGTCAGCAGGCCCATCAGCGCGCCGAATACGCGGCCGCTCTTGCCGCGAACCAGCTCGGGCACGTCGGGGTTTTTCTTTTGCGGCATGATCGAGCTGCCCGTGCAGAAGCGGTCCGGCAGGTCGATGAACTGGAATTGCGCGCTGGTCCACAGCACCAGCTCTTCGGAGAACCGCGACAGGTGCATCATGGCGATGCTGGCGGCGGCGCAGAATTCGATGGCGAAGTCGCGGTCCGATACGCCGTCCAGGGAATTGCCGCCCACCGCATCAAAACCCAGCAGCTGCGCGGTGTACTCGCGGTCGATCGGGTACGTGGTGCCGGCCAGTGCGGCGCTGCCCAGGGGCATGCGGTTGGCGCGCTTGCGGCAGTCCACCAGGCGCTCGTAGTCGCGGCTGAGCATTTCGAACCAGGCCAGCAGGTGGTGGCCGAAGGTCACTGGCTGCGCGGTTTGCAGGTGGGTGAAGCCGGGCATGATGGTGTCCGACTCACGTTCGGCCTGTTCCAGCAGACCCTTTTGCAGGCGGGTGATTTCAGCCAGGATCAGGTCGATTTCGTCGCGCAGCCACAGGCGGATATCGGTGGCTACCTGGTCGTTACGGCTGCGCCCGGTGTGCAGCTTCTTGCCGGTCACGCCGATGCGGTCCGTGAGGCGCGCTTCGATGTTCATGTGCACGTCTTCCAGGTCGACACGCCAGTCGAACGTGCCGGCTTCGATCTCGCCGCCAATGGTGGTCAGACCGTCGATGATGCTGTCGCGCTCGGCGTCGGTCAGCACGCCGACCTTGGCCAGCATCGTGGCGTGGGCGATGGAGCCCATGATGTCGTGGCGGTACAGGCGCTGGTCGAAATTAACGGAGGCGGTGAAGCGGGCGACGAAGGCGTCGACGGGTTCACTGAAGCGGCCGCCCCAGGACTGGTTGGTCTTGTCGGTGCTCATGGATTCGCTCGTGGTCTGCTTGAAAGAGGCGTGGAGTGTGGCGCCGATAATAACAGGGTTGCCCGTGCAGGCGGTGCTGCGGGTGATCGGCATTTTATTTACGCCAGAGCTGGCTAAGTGCCTTGCCGACGACCGCGTCCGGGACGAGACTGGAGGCACGGGCTTATTGATACGATATTTGACGATTGAGCAATATCGTCTTGGCGAGCGTCTACAGTTGGACTGACAGCGTATGAATGCACCAAAGTCGGGTGATGCGGTCAGAGCCTGACTGTCTATTGAAAAAGGGGGTATTCGGATTGTGTATCAGCAAACCCTACCAAGATGCCCGGAGGCAGCAGGTCCTGGGCACCAGTGAACAGGTCCGGGTAAACATGGGTGCCGCTGCCGGGGCACTTTTTGCCGTCCGCACCAGTCTTAGCGTGGATCGCTGTGACGCAAGTCACCGCACCTGTCTACGCTATCCTTGTGCGAGACTCACGCAGGAATCCAGCGCAATATGAATGTCCTGATCGTTGATGACGAACCCCAAGCCCGCGAGCGTCTGAGCCGTCTGGTCAAAGAACTCGAGGGTTATACAGTCCTGGAACCGAGCGCCACCACCGGCGAAGAGGCGTTGACGCTGATCGACAGCCTCAAGCCCGATGTGGTGCTGCTCGATATCCGCATGCCTGGCCTTGATGGCCTGCAAGTCGCGGCCCGCCTGAGCGAGCGCGAATCACCCCCGGCGGTGGTGCTGTGTGCAGCCGAGGAAGAGTTTTCTGCGCAGACCCTGGAAGACAGCGGGGTGAGCTTTCTGGCCAAGCCGGTTGCCGGTGAAGGCCTGCTCAAGGCCCTGAAAAAAGCCGAGCGCCCGAACCGCCTGCAACTGGCGGCTCTGACTCAGCCTGCCGCCCAAAGTGGTAACGGGCCGCGCAGCCACATCAGCGCGCGTACCCGCAAAGGCATCGAACTTATTCCCCTGGACCAGGTGGTCTATTTTATCGCTGATCACAAGTACGTGACCCTGCGGCACGAGGCCGGTGAAGTGCTGCTCGACGAGCCACTCAAGGCGCTTGAGGATGAGTTCGGCGATCGCTTCGTGCGCATCCATCGCAATGCGCTGGTGGCCCGTGAGCGTATCGAGCGTTTGCAGCGCACGCCGCTGGGGCACTTTCAGTTGTTCCTCAAAGGGCTCAATGGCGACGCGTTGATCGTGAGTCGGCGCCATGTTGCTGGCGTGCGCAAGATGATGCAGCAGCTTTAGCCCTGAGTCTGGCGCACTGTCTGCATTGCTGATCCAGGTGCTGCGTGGTCAGGGAGGCCTCGCACGTGCTGATTCAAGTCAAGGCGTATTGGCCTGAGCTGTTATTATCTGCCGTATCTACCCAGTACGGATTGTTCAATGTCTCTTCGCGAAATCCGCATCGCCACCCGTAAAAGTGCCTTGGCTTTGTGGCAGGCCGAATACGTCAAGGCCCGCCTTGAGCTGGCCCATCCGGGCCTCAAGGTGAGCCTGGTGCCCATGGTCAGTCGCGGCGACAAGCTGCTCGACTCGCCACTGTCCAAGATTGGCGGCAAGGGTCTGTTCGTCAAGGAACTGGAAACCGCACTGCTGGAAAATCACGCCGACATCGCCGTACATTCGATGAAAGATGTGCCCATGGACTTTCCTGAAGGCCTGGGCCTTTTTTGTATCTGCGAGCGTGAAGACCCGCGTGATGCCTTTGTGTCCAATATCTATGCGTCCCTGGATGAACTGCCTCTTGGCAGCATCGTCGGCACGTCGAGCCTGCGCCGACAGGCCCAGTTGCTTACGCGTCGCCCGGACCTGCAAATCCGCTTTCTGCGGGGCAATGTCAACACCCGTCTGGCCAAGCTGGATGCCGGTGAATACGACGCGATCATCCTGGCGGCCGCCGGCTTGATCCGCCTGGGCTTCGAAGACCGGATTACCTCGGCGATCAGCGTCGAAGACAGCTTGCCCGCAGGCGGACAGGGCGCGGTGGGCATCGAGTGCCGCACTGCCGACAGCGAAATTCATGCGCTGCTCAAACCGCTGGATCACCAGGACACCGAGGTGCGGGTCACCGCCGAGCGCGCGCTGAACAAACACCTCAATGGAGGTTGTCAGGTCCCCATCGCCTGCTACGCGGTGCTTGAGGGCGACAACCTGTGGTTGCGCGGGCTGGTCGGCGACCCGGACGGTGGCTTGCTGCTCACCGCCGAGACGCGCGGGCCACAGCATGAAGCGACGGCGCTGGGCATCCAGGTGGCCGAAGCGCTGTTGGAAAAAGGCGCCGGCGCCATTCTGCAAAAAGTCTACGGCGAGGCCGGACCGCAGTGAGCGGCTGGCGGGTGCTGCTGACGCGGCCGGCCGAGGAGTCGACGGCCCTGGCGGCGTCGCTGGCCGACGCCGGTATTTTCAGCAGCAGCCTGCCCTTGCTTGATATCGAACCGCTGCCCGTCACACCCGAGCAGCAGGCAGTGTTCCGCGACCTGGGCCGCTATTGCGCGATCATCGTGGTGAGCAAGCCGGCCGCACGCGCTGCCCTGCAACACATGGAGTCCCATTGGCGGCAAGTGCCGTGGTTCAGCGTGGGCGCCGCGACGGCGCAGGTGCTGGCCGATCAGGGCCTCAGGGTTCACTGTCCGCAAACCGGCGATGACAGTGAGGCCTTGCTCGCATTGCCCGCCTTGCAGAAGGCCGTCGCACGCCCTGGTGCGCGGGTGTTGATCCTGCGTGGCGAGGGCGGACGGGAGTTGCTTGCGCAGTGTTTGCGCGCCAGAGGTGCTAGTGTCGACTATATGGAATTGTATCGGCGTTTTCTTCCGACCTATGATTCGGACGTGCTGATGCAACGCATCCGGTTGGAACGCTTGAACGGGCTGGTGGTCAGCAGTGGGCAGGGTTTTATACACCTGCAGGCCTTGGCGGGCGCTGAGTGGCCGCGGGTTGCTCAGTTGCCGTTGTTCGTGCCCAGCCCGCGAGTCTGTGAGATGGCGCAGGCTGCCGGCGCAGAAAAAGTTGTGGATTGTCGCGGTGCGAGTGCCGCGGCTTTGTTAGTGGCGTTACGGAGTTATCCCGTTCCCACTCTCTGATACGCAAAGGACGGATACGTGAGCGAAACAGCCTTGCCTAAAGATGACACTCAGCCCGCGCTCGATGCGCCGGTCGAGACACCGGTTACCGCGCCACGCCGTGGTAATGGCCTGGCAGTCGTTGCCTTGCTGCTCGGCGCCGCAGGCGTCGCCGTTGGCGGTTGGGGGGTGTTGCAGGTACGTGCACTGCAAGCCAGCAGCCAGCAACAGTTGGGTCAGGTGCAGACCCTCGACGACCAGTCCCAGAGCCTTAAGCAAAGCCAGCAGCAACTGGCCGCGCGCCTGGCGCAATTGCCGGCTGCGGATGAGCTGGAAGAGCGTCGGCGCCTGGTTGCGCAATTGCAGGGTGACCAGCAGCGGCTGAACCAGCGCCTGGAAACCGTGCTGGGCGCCAGCCGCAAGGATTGGCGTCTGGCTGAGGCCGAGCACCTGATCCGCCTGGCGAGCCTGCGTCTGTCCGCCCTGCAGGACATCAACAGCGCCCAGTCGCTGGTTCAGGGTGCGGACGAGATCCTTCGCGAGCAGAGCGATCCGGGCGCCTATGCCGCCCGTGAACAATTGGCCAAGAGCCTGGCGGCACTGCGCAGCACCGAGCAGCCGGACCGCACTGGGTTGTACCTGCAATTGGCCGCGCTGCGTGACCAGGTGGTGCAACTGTCGGCCATTGCGCCGGAGTATTCGCTCACCGAGCCCGCCGCTCAGGGCCGCTCCACCGACGATACGCAAAATCGCCTGAGCCAGTGGTGGGAGCAGATTTCCCGTTACTTCCGCATCAATTTCAATCCTGACGACACCATTCGTCCATTGCTGGCAGGTCAAGGCCTGAACCAGGTGCGCCTGGCCCTGAGCCTGGCCCTGGAGCAGGCGCAATGGGCGGCACTCAATGGCGAATCGGCGGTGTACAGCCGCTCGCTGGGTGAGGCGCGCAGCGTGTTGCAGGACAACTTCAATCAGGACAACCCGCAGAGCAAGGCCATGCTGGCACGTATCGCCGAGCTCGAGCCCAAGGCCGTCTCGGTGGTGACACCGGACCTGGCCGCAAGCCTGGCTGCTGTGCAGGCCTACCTTGAGCGTCGTCACTTGTCTGCCGATGAAGCCAAGGCGTCGGCGAGCAAGCCGGCGACCCAGGAGTAGAGCCGATGAAGCGTTTCTATGTGATCCTGGTGCTGGCGATTGCCATCGCCCTGGCGCTGGCCGTGGGCATTTCGAAACACACTGGCTACGTGCTGATTACTTATCCGCACCTGCTGCATTACGAGTCGAGCCTGTGGGCTACGCTGGTCGCGATCTTTGTGGTGGGTCTGGTGATCTACCTGCTGCGGGTATTGCTGAGTCTGGTGATGGCCTCCGGTGGTGTGGTCAACCCATGGTCACGGCGCAATCGCAGCCGTCGCGTGCAGATTGCAATCGAACAGGGTCAGATGGACCTCGCCGAAGGCCGTTGGGCCAGCGCCGAGCGCCATCTGCACCGCGCTGCCGAGGCAGAGCGTCAGCCATTGCTTTACTACCTTGGCGCCGCCCGCGCCGCCAACGAGCAAGGGCGTTATGAAGAGTGCGACAGCTTGCTGGAGCGCGCGCTGGAGCGTCAGCCCCAAGCCGAACTGGCGGTCGCCTTGAGCCATGCACAGTTGCAGATGGATCGCGGCGATACCGAAGGCGCGCTGACCACCCTGCAGGCCATGCATGCGCGTCATCCCCATAGCGCCCAGGTGCTGCGCCAGTTGCAGCGTTTGCACCAGCAGCGTGGCGATTGGTCGTCGGTGATCCGGTTGCTGCCCGAGTTACGCAAGGACAAGGTTCTACCTGCTGCCGAGTTGGCCGAGCTGGAGCGCCGCGCCTGGGGTGAAAACCTCAGTTTGGCGGTACAGCGCGAAGAGCAGGGCGAAGCGGGGTTGCAGTCGCTGGAGCGGGCTTGGCAACAGCTGACCTCCGCACAGCGTCAGGAGCCGCAACTGGTATTGGCCTACGCTGAGCAACTGCGCCAGTTGGGTGCGGATGCGCAAGCCGAAGAAGCCTTGCGCGGTGCCATCAAGCGCAGCTACGACAGTCACCTGATCCGCCTCTACGGTTTGCTGCGCGGCAGCGATCCGGCGCGGCAACTGAAGTTTGCCGAAGGCTGGCTCAAGGACCATCCCGGCGATGCCAGCCTGTTGCTGACCCTGGGACGCCTGTGCCTGCAGAACAGTCTGTGGGGCAAGGCGCGTGACTATCTGGAAAGCAGCCTTCAGGTGCAGCGCAATCCTGAGGCCTGCGCTGAATTGGCGCGCCTGTTGGCTCAACTGGGTGATACCGAGCGCAGCAATCAGTTGTTCCAGGAAGGTCTGGGTTTGTTGGACAGCCGGCTTCTGGCGTCTCCGTTGCCGGTCCCCGCACGGGTTTGAAGTAGGAAAAGTGATGTGGGTTGGCTCGGACGATTCTGAGGGTCAACCCATCGATTACCGCATAAAACCTGGGCTCAGGTCTCTGTGTAGTAAATTCCTACTGACAGCTTCTTGAAGTCATCCAGGGTCTGACGGCATATCCCTGTGTTCTCGCGGAATTGTCTGCCCCTGAGCGTATTGAAAGGCGGCAGGGCTTTCCTCTACCGTAACGACCTATCTCTTGCGGTACGGATAACAATGTCTTTGGCCCCTTCACGCTCCTTGTTTTTTCTGGCCTTCGTGGCCGGTGCGCTGACGTTGGGTGCGTCTTTTTATCTTGAGTACGGCGTGTCGCTACGGCCTTGTTTCCTGTGCCAGGTGCAACGCATTCTGCTGGCGACCTTCATGCTGATCAATCTGGTCGCCGCCCTCCATAATCCAAAACGTTCAGCCAGCTACCTTTACGGTCTGGCGAGCATGGGCTGCGCGCTACTCGGCGCTGTCACCGCCGTGCGCCAGGTGCTGCTGCAGAACGCCGCGCCGGAGCAAGTCGGCGACTGCTGGCCGAACCTGCAATACATGATTGAAAACCTGTCGCCCTGGCAGGCGCTGCAACGGACGTTCAGGGGCACCGTCGATTGCGTCGAGATCAACTGGACACTGTTTGACCTGAGCCTTCCCGAGTGGAGCCTGTTGTTTTTCGTGGCGATGCTGATCCTGGGCATTCTGCAGTTTTTACCGCTGTTGTTCAGTCGCCGAGCAGTTGTCACAAGGCAATGAGCGGGCAGGGTAATTCGTAGGACGGGATTAAACGCTTGTATGAACTTTCTGTCCTGCGTACCTTGAAGCCATAGTCATGCGGGCATAATCTGGCCCGCACGCGTTATCGAAACCGATTGTCAGTTGCAGCTTTGTGCGGCTGGCGCTTCACCGTTGAGTGTTGCGCGGCACAGGCGAACGCATCCCCTAGGGAAGAGAGATCATCATGTTGGAAAGTTGCCGGAATGCCCAGGAACGCTGGGGTGGGGTGCACAAGCTGATAGACAGCTGGTTGAAGGCGCGTCACGAACTGATTCGCTCCTTTGATGCGCTTGGCGCCAAGCCCGACGCGTTGGCCGAAAACGGCGAACTGCTGCAGGATTTCTGCGGTGTGCTGATGGACTACGTGTCAGCGGGCCATTTCGGCGTTTACGATCAATTGACCAAGGAAGCAGAAGCCTTCGGTGATGAGCGAGGGTTGGAGCTGGCGGATACCCTTTATCCTCGCCTCGACGCGATCACTGAGAAGCTCGTTGCTTTCAACGACCTGTGTGATGCAGGCAAATGTGTTGCTGAAAAATTCAAAGAGTTGGGCGCACTCTTGCATGAGCGTTTCGAACTGGAAGATTGCCTGATCGAAGTGCTGCATAACGCTCACAAGGACGAGGCTGTTACTCAGGCCTGACCTTTGGCGATAAAAAAACGGTGCGCATGTCGCACCGTTTTTTTTGGCTCACTGACGCGTGCCCAGCAATTGGATCTCAAACACCAGCGGTGTATAAGGCGGGATCAACTCACCCGCGCCGTCTGCGCCATAGGCCTGGACCGATGGAATCACCAGACGCCATTTTGCGCCCACCGGCATCTGCTGCAACGCGCTGCGCCAGCCGCTGATCACGCTGTCCAGGCGAAACCACTGCGGTTGCGTGCTCTGATCGAACACTGTGCCATCCGGCAATCGACCCACGTATTTGACCTGAACCTGGTCGCTGGCTGCCGGCTTGTTGCCGGTGCCTGGCGTCAGCTCCGTGAGCAGGATTCCATCGGCCAGTTCACGCACACCGGGTGCGGCTTTTTCCTTGGCGAGGAACTGTTGTTCGCCAGCCAGCGCCTTTTCACTGCGAGGCACCTGCGCATTGGCCTCAGTCTGTGCCTCGTGCTGGGCAAGCAGTTTTTCGATACGCGCGCTGTCGAGCGCCAACGGCTTGCCTTGATAGGCTTGTTTGAGGCCGTCGATCAGGGCCTGAATCTGCAGGTCGGGGACCTCCTGACGCAGCCGTTCACCCAGGCTGGCGCCCAGGCTGTACGCAAGGTCGTGCTGGTCCTGAATAGCAGCGCTGGACGGCAATTGCTCGTTTGCGTCAGCAACGTAAACAATCAGGCCAAGCACAAGAAAAAGGTAACGCGACATGGGCATGCTCCCGCCAAAAGTGCGACGGATTATGCCAGCGTGGAAGGGTAAACAGTGTCGTGGATTCCGTTCAGGCCGATAAGAATTTTCCCAGGGCGCAACGCAAGTCAATCGATACTGTCAACATGCGCTAGCGGCGGTAAGAGCAGAGGGCTAGTATGAGCCGCACCCACGTCAGTCAGGAGGTAAACCATGTCGGCCAAACAGAAGCCTGTTAATACCCCGTTGCATTTGCTCCAACAACTGTCGGGCAGCCTGCTCGAACATCTGGAAAGCGCTTGCGCCCAGGCCTTGGCCGATGCAGAAAAACTGCTCGCCAAACTGGAAAAGCAACGCGGCAAAGCGCAGGAAAAGCTGCACAAATCCCGTATCAAGCTGCAAGACGCCGCCACTGCCGGCAAGTCCAAGGCACAAGCCAAGGCCAAAGACGCAGTCAAAGAACTCGAAGACTTGCTGGACGCTCTCAAAGATCGCCAGGCTGAGACCCGCACTTATATTTCCCAACTGAAAAAAGACGCTCAGGAAAGCCTGAAACTGGCCCAGGGCGTCGGTCGTGTGAAAGAAGCCGTCGCCAAGGCTCTGGGCGCGCGTACGCCAGCCAAAGCGGTCGCGGCAAGCACGGCTAAAAAGCCTGCGAGCAAGGCCGTTGCAGCGAAGGCTCCAGCTAAAGCCGCCGCCAAGCCAGTTGCCAAAACTGCTGCTGTAAAACCAACTGCCAAGCCAACCGCCAAAACAGCTGCTGCGAAACCAGCCGCCAAGCCAGTGGCCAAAACAGCTGCTGCAAAACCGGCCGCCAAGCCAGCCGCTAAACCAGCTGCTGCGAAACCAGCCGCCAAGCCAGTGGCCAAAACGGCTGCTGCAAAACCGGCCGCCAAGCCAGCCGCTAAACCAGCTGCTGCAAAACCAGCCGCCAAGCCAGTGGCCAAAACAGCTGCTGCAAAACCGGCCGCCAAGCCAGCCGCTAAACCAGCTGCTGCAAAACCAGCCGCCAAGCCAGTGGCCAAAACGGCTGCTGCAAAACCGGCCGCCAAGCCAGCCGCTAAACCAGCTGCTGCAAAACCAGCCGCCAAGCCAGCTGCCAAACCGGCTGCTGCAAAACCAGCACCGGCCAAGCCTGCTGCATCGACCGCCACTTCGACAGCATCCACCGCCCCAACCGCGCCGGCCAGCAGCACCTCTGCACCGGCAGCACCAGGCACCACGCCAACCAGCGCTTCCTAAGGGCTGGCAACCACGACGCGCAGTTGCTGGAGCGCGTTGTGGTCAAGGTTGGCGACTTCGGTCGCCAGGCCTTCAAGCCATCCGTATTGCCCCTTCGCCTCATCCTTCGGCCAGCCCCGCGCCAGTTGTTCCAGGCGAGTCAACAGCGTCCGTTCCGCTTCCAATTCCAGCGCCTTGACCCCCGTGCGTAACGTCTCCAGTTGACCCTCCTGCTGCGCCAATTCACGCCATTGCACACGTAGCTCTCGCAACGGTTCGACAACCTGTTCGCGCCACGGACGAGCAAGCTGCTGCAACGCCTTCAGACGTTCGGCCCTCGGCACCACGCCCCGCGCCTCCAGCCAGGCGCCGCACAGCAACAGGCACACATCCGCGCCATTTTCCTGCAAGCGCAGGCACGCGGCTTCGACGCCGGGCCGGGCGTAGGTCGAGAGGGCAAAGCTCCACAGGTCAGCGCACATATTCACACCCAAGCCAGCGGCCAACGAAGCTGGTAGACTCCGCCGCCATTATGATCCGACTTCAAAGCCTAACATTACAGCGTGGCCCGCAACGTCTTCTTGAAGACGCCGAGCTGACCCTGCACGCCGGTCACAAAGCCGGCCTGATCGGTGCCAATGGCGCCGGCAAATCCACGTTGTTTGCGTTGTTGCTCGGTGAGCTGACCCCGGATTCCGGGGACTGCCTGCTGCCGGCCGACTGGCGAATCGCCCATATGCGCCAGGAGATCGACACCCTGGACCGCATCGCGATCGACTACGTGCTCGATGGCGACCTGCGCCTGCGCCAGGTGCAACATGACCTCGCCGAGGCCGAGAAAGCCCAGGACGGTGCCGCTCAGGCCCGCCTGCACGCCGAGCTGGACAGTGCCGATGGTTACACCGCCGACGCCCGCGCGCGCAAAATGCTCGCCGGTCTGGGGTTTGCCAACGAACAGATGGACCGCCCGGTCGCCGACTTCTCCGGCGGCTGGCGCATGCGCCTGAACCTGGCCCAGGCGCTGATGTGCCCCTCCGACCTGTTGCTGCTCGATGAACCGACCAACCACCTGGACCTCGATGCGATCCTCTGGCTGGAAGACTTCCTCAAGAACTACCAGGGCACCCTGCTGCTGATTTCCCACGACCGGGATTTCCTCGACGCCGTGGTCGACAACATCGCCCACGTCGAACAGAAGAAAATCACCCTCTACCGTGGCGGCTACACCGCGTTCGAGCGCGCGCGCGCCGAACGCCTGGCCCAGCAGCAACAGGCGTTCGAGAAACAACAAGCGCAGCGCGCGCACATGGAAAGCTACATCGCAAGGTTCAAGGCCCAGGCCACCAAGGCGCGCCAGGCCCAGAGCCGGATCAAGGCCCTGGAGCGCATGGAGGAACTGTCGGCGGCCCACGTGGATTCGCCGTTCGACTTTGTGTTCCGCGAGTCGGTGAAAATCTCCAGCCCGCTGTTGGACCTCTCGGATGCGCGCCTGGGTTATGGCGACAAAACCATCCTCGAGAAGGTCCGGCTGCAGCTCACGCCGGGTGCGCGCATTGGTCTGCTCGGCCCCAACGGCGCAGGCAAATCGACGCTGATCAAGAACCTGTCCGGTGAACTCTCGCCGCTGGCCGGCCGCCTCACCCGCGGCGAAAACACCGTGGTGGGCTATTTCGCCCAGCACCAGCTCGACTCGCTCGATTCCAAGGCCAGCCCGTTGCTGCACCTGCAGCGCCTGGCGCCGACCGAACGCGAACAGGTCCTGCGCGATTTCCTCGGCGGCTTCGACTTCCGTGGCGCGCGCATCGATGAGCCGGTGCTGAATTTTTCCGGCGGCGAAAAGGCCCGCCTGGCCCTGGCCTTGATCGCCTGGGACCGGCCGAACCTGCTGCTGCTCGACGAGCCCACCAACCACCTGGACCTGGAAATGCGCCTGGCGCTGACCATGGCCCTGCAGGAATTCAGCGGTGCGGTTCTGGTGGTGTCTCACGACCGCCACTTGCTCAAGAGCACCACTGATAACTTCCTGCTGGTGGCTGACGGCAAGGTCGAGGAGTTCGACGGCGACCTGGATGACTACGCGCGCTGGCTGACCGATTACCGCCTGCGCAACGCGCCGACCAGCAACACGCCGGTCAACCCGGACAAGACCGACAAGAAGGCCCAGCGCCAGGCCGCTGCCGCCTTGCGCCAGCAGTTGGCGCCGCACAAGCGCGAAGCCGACAAGCTGGAAGCTGAGTTGGGCAAGGTGCACGAGCGCCTGGCCAGCATCGAAGCCAGCCTGGGTGACAGCGCCGTGTACGAGGTCGCTCGCAAGGATGAGTTGCGCGACCTGCTGGCCGAGCAGGCCAGACTCAAGGTGCGTGAAGGCCAGTTGGAGGAAACCTGGATGGAAGCCCTCGAACTGCTGGAATCCCTGCAAGCGGAGCTGGAGGCGCTGTCCTGATGGAAGCGCTGCAACTGCCGTTGCCTGCGCAATGGGTGGCGCCGATCTGGATCGGTGTGCAGATCCTGCTCATCCTGCTGGCGGGCTATTTTGCCCAGCGCTTCGTTGCCAAGGGCCTGACGCGCCTGGGTGAGCGCTACCCGTTCCCGCCTCAGTTGCTGATGCCCCTGCGCGGTGGGCTGCGCTGGCTGATCATGGGCAGTGCGCTGATTTTCGTGCTGGGGCGCCTGGGCGTGTCTGCCACCGTGCTGTGGACGGCGTTGTCAGGGTTCGTGGCGGTGGCGGCGGTGGCGTTCTTCGCCATGTGGTCGGTGTTGTCCAACCTACTGTGCGCGATTTTGATCTTTACCGTCGGGCCGTTTCGCCTGGGTGACATCGTCGAACTGGTGGACACCGTCGACAAGCCCGGCGTTAAGGGGCGCGTGGTCGCGATCAACCTGCTTTACACCACGTTGATCGAAGTGGAAGAGGCCGGCACCAACAGTGCCATCGTGCAGGTGCCCAACAGCCTGTTCTTCCAGCGTTCGGTGCGGCGCTGGCCCGGCAATATCTCGCCGCTGTAAAAAACTGATAGCCAGCCTTCATTCGGCGGCGTTAGCTTAGCGCACAACAGCAAACCCCCCCTTGAGGTGTGCAATGGCACTCGACACATGGCTGGCGTTTTTCCTCGCCAGTTGGATCATCTCCCTGTCCCCTGGCGCTGGCGCTATCGCCTCGATGTCCAGCGGCCTGCAATACGGTTTTGCGCGTGGCTACTGGAACGCCATTGGCCTGCAACTGGGCCTGGCGATGCAGATTGCCGTGGTGGCGGGGGGCCTGGGTGCCATTCTGGCGACGTCGTCCACCGCGTTCTATGCGATCAAATGGTTTGGCGTGGCGTACCTGGTGTATCTGGCCATCAAACAATGGCGTGCCCTGCCCATGGACCTCACCGATGACGCCGCGCCGCGCCAGATCGGCAAGCCGATGGCGATGATGTTTCGCGGGTTCCTGGTCAATGCCAGCAACCCCAAGGCCCTGGTGTTCATGCTGGCGGTATTGCCGCAGTTCGTGAATCCCCAGGCGCCGCTGGCGATCCAGTACCTGATCATCGGCGCGACCATGATCAGCGTCGACATGATTGTGATGGCCGGTTATACCGGGCTGGCCTCCAAAGTCCTGCGCCTGTTGCGCACGCCCACGCAGCAAAAGCGCGTGAACCGCACGTTTGCCGGGCTGTTCGTGGGGGCGGCGGGTTTCCTCGCCAGCCTGCACCGGGCCACGGCATAACGTGCACTAAACACCGATCAACCTGTGGGAGGGGGCGGTGCCAAATAAGCTTGAGTCCAATCGGTTAAAGCTGAACAATAGTGTTACTTCGTATTTCCCCCTGAGATTCATTCATGACCGCCCCCTTCCGTTTTCTCGCCTGGCTGCTGTTGCCGGGGTTGATGTCGTGCAGCCTCAATCTGCTGGCCGCCACCGCCGAAGGTGCCCCACAAGCCTTGCATCTGCTGGACTACGTTAGCGCCGACTACCCGCCGACCGTGGCGTCGGGTGAGGTGGTGGATCCATCGCACTATCGCGAGCAGGTGGAGGCTATCGGCGCATTGCAGGGGCTGGTCGCGCAGTTGCCGCAAAAGCCCGAACGCGCCGAATTGGCCACGGGCGTCGATCAGTTGCTGGCCGCCGTCAGCACCCGTGCAGAGGGCGCCACAGTCGCCCGTCAGGCCCGGCAATTGGGCGCCAGGCTGGCGGTGGCTTATGAAGTCAGCCAGGCACCGGCCATTACGCCGGACCCGGCGCGCGGCGCACCGCTCTTCGCTCAGCATTGCTCGGTGTGCCATGGCGCCACCGGTGCTGGAGACGGCCCGGCCGCGCTGGGCATGGAGCCTGCGCCTGGGGACCTGCGCGACGCGGCGCGTTTCGACCGCCTGAGCCTCTACGCGATCTACAACACCCTTGGCCTGGGCATCGAAGGCAGCGATATGCCGTCGTTCGCCGATCAGTTGGACGACCGTCAACGTTGGGACCTGGCCACCTACCTCGCGGGCTTCACCGCCGACCCGGCTGCGGTCAGGAGCGGGCCGCCCTTCAACCTCGCCGACCTGGCCCGCCAGACCCCCAATGAGGTGCTGGCCACCAGTGGCCCGGCCGCCGCCGCGACCTTCCGCGCCCAGCGTGCGCAGCCGCCGCAGGTCACGCGCGGCCCTGCGCAATTGCTTGAATACACCGCCACCACACTGGACAAAAGCATCGCTGCGTTCCGTAACGGTGACCACGAGCAGGCCTATGACTTATCCGTTGCGGCCTACCTGGAAGGCTTCGAGCTGGTGGAAAGTTCGCTGGACAACGTCGACGCCAACGTGCGCAAGGACACCGAGAAAGCGCTGATGGCCTATCGGCAGTCGTTGCAGGACGGCCTGCCGCTGGAGCAGGTGCAGCAGCGCCTGGACGTGGCCAAGGGCAAGCTCGGCCAGTCCGCCGACCTGCTCGGCAGCGACGGCTTGAGCTGGTCGTTGAGCTATATCTCCGGCTTGTTGATTCTGCTGCGCGAAGGCCTGGAGGCGATTCTGGTGCTGGCGGCGATCCTCGCCTTCCTGCGCAATACCGGCCAACAATCGGCGGTGCGCAGTGTCAATGTGGGCTGGGGCTTGGCGCTGCTGGCCGGCCTCGCGACCTGGGCATTGGCGGCGTACGTGATCGACGTCAGCGGTGCCCAGCGCGAATTGCTCGAAGGCTGCACGGCGCTGTTCGCCAGCGTGATGGTGCTGTGGCTCGGCGTGTGGATGCACAACCGCCGTCATGCGGCGGCCTGGCAGGACTACATCAAGAGCAGCCTGGTGGGCGGCGGCGGACGGTTCGGCTTTGCGCTGCTGGCGTTCTTCTCGGTGTACCGCGAGCTGTTCGAGGTGATCCTTTTCTACGAAACTCTGTGGCTGCAGGCCGGCCCCGCCGGGCACAACGCGGTGCTGGCCGGTGGCGCCACGGCACTGGTGTTGTTGGTGGGCCTGGCCTGGGTGATCCTGCGTGGCTCGGCGAGATTGCCGCTGGCGCTGTTCTTCGGCATCAACGCAGCGCTGCTGTGCGCGCTGTCGGTGGTGTTCGCCGGGCATGGCGTCAAGGCGCTGCAAGAGGCCGGAGTGTTCGGCACACGGCCGGTGGCGTTCTTTGAGTTCGACTGGCTGGGGATTCACGCCGACGCATATTCGTTAAGCGCGCAGGCGGTGGCTATCCTGGCGATTGTGGTGTTGTACCGCCGCAGCCGGTAAAAATGTAGGGGCTCCGCCAGGTCTTCGGCTTGGCGCTGTCGCGCAGCACACTGGAGCCTTTGTGGCTGCCTGAAATTTCAGGGTTTGAAATCAGCACGTTATTTTGTGTTTGATAAGAGGGGGCTTGCTCCCACAATTGCATGTGTGGAGATGCTGTATGCGCGTATGGATCGATGCCGACGCCTGTCCTCGGGCAGCCAAGGATCAGGTGGTAAAGTTCGCCCTCAAGCGCCAGTTCGACGTGGTCCTGGTGGCCGGGCAGAGTCAGATCAAGCCAGGCTTTGCCTGCGTGAAGCTGATCGTGGTGCCCAGCGGGCCGGACGCGGCGGATGACTACCTGGTGGAACACGCCGCGCCCGGCGAGTTGGTGATTTGCAGTGACGTGCCTCTGGCCGACCGCCTGGTGAAAAAGGGTGTCACCGCCCTTGACCCGCGTGGCAAGGAATTCAGCCCGGCCAACATGAGCGAACGGCTGGCGGTGCGCAACCTGTTCACCGACCTGCGCGAACAAGGCCAAATGGGCGGCGGACCACCGCCCCATGGCGAGAAGGACAGACAGGCGTTCGCCAACTCACTGGACCGTATCCTGACCAAACTGATGCGTCAGTCCTGACCGTCAGTCGTGCTCGTGGGTCAGTTCCAGCACGCGATCCACCAGCTTGTTGATGCCCGAGGCCACTTCACTGATGTTCTTGCCCAGCATATAGGCAGGTGTACTCACCAGCTTGCGCGCGTTGTCCTCGACGATATCTTCCACCGCGCATTCCTGGTGCGTGGCGCCCATCTTGTCGAGGGCGGCGGCGGTGTCGGCGCAGTTGCCGATGGTGCAGGTCACGCCCGGGCCATAGATCTTCGCGGCCAGGGCTGGCGAGATGCAGATCAGGCCTACTGGCTTGCCGGCTTCGGCAAAGTCTTCGGCCAGTGCCAGTACCTGTGGGTTGACGCTGCAGGCGGCGCCTTCCAGGGCGAAATTCGACAGGTTCTTCGCCGCGCCAAACCCGCCCGGCACGATCAGCGCGTCAAAGTCGGCGGCGCTGGCTTCAGCAATGTCCTTGACCTCACCACGGGCGATGCGCGCCGACTCCACCAGCACATTGCGCGACTCGGGCATCTCTTCGCCCGTGAGGTGATTGATCACGTGCAACTGCGCCATATCCGGAGCAAAGCATTGGACCTGAGCGCCGCGCTGATCCAGGCGCAGCAGGGTGATCACGCTTTCCTGGATTTCTGCGCCGTCGTACACGCCACAGCCGGAAAGGATCACTGCAATTTTTTTGCTCATGGGCATTTCTCCTGGTTGATGGCGCTGGATGGCGATCGACGGGTAACCAGCCGCCTCGCCCCGAGCGCTTTCTAGATGGATCGCAGCGGCGGCGGGGTGTTCATTATTTGCGGTCGGTTTGCTCGACAGGCGTTTCGACTGACGCGGGTTCGGCCGCCTCTCGGGCCTTGGCCTGGGCGCATTCTTCGCGGGCGATACGCGCATTCTTGAAGCGGCGTCGCAGCCACAGCACAACGCCCAGCAGAAGCAGGGCGCCGAGTACCCACAGCTCGTATTTCTTCACGCTGCCCAGCATGCCTTCGAGCACGGCACCGAAGTGATAGGCCGCAGCGCCCAGCGCGGCAGCCCAGATCGCAGCGCCAATGCCATTGAGGACCAGATAGCGCAGCGGCGGGTACCCCGACAGGCCGATTGCCACGGGCATC
This sequence comes from Pseudomonas trivialis, assembly GCF_001439805.1. Lineage (GTDB taxonomy): Bacteria > Pseudomonadota > Gammaproteobacteria > Pseudomonadales > Pseudomonadaceae > Aquipseudomonas > Aquipseudomonas trivialis. Next base: position 371,525 of record NZ_JYLK01000001.1, read on the forward strand.
ACCGTGCGCAATCCGTAGACGAAGCGGAAGCTCAGCACCCAGATATCCGGGTGCTTGCGGATGTGCTCCAGGGCCTTGTCGCCCATCAACTGCCAGCGCGGCTTGCGCGCCAGCAATTTGCGGCCGTGCTTGCGGCCCATGTAATACCAAAGCTGGTCGCCGGCGTAGCTGCCGAAAAAGGCCACCACCACCACCAGTTTGATGTCCATGTATTCACGGAACGCCAGGAAGCCTGCGAGTACCAGAATGGTCTCACCTTCGAAGAACGTGCCGAGGAAGAGGGCAAAGTAGCCGAAGTCATGCAGAAATTGTTGAAGCATGGTCTGGGTGCTGGCGAAATGAACGCGCAGCCTACGCCTTCACGAAGATTCATGAAAGTATCGAGATGTGTCACGAAGTGAACAATTCTTACGCGAATGACGAATGTGCCCACAGGTTGCGTCGATAAGCACAACTGTCATTCCTTCGTCATAATGGCCGCTTATAACTGCAACGCTCGCCCGTGACACGGGCTCAGGAGTCTGTCGTGAGCTTTACCCCTGCCAATCGCCTGTTTCCCGCCACTCGTCTGCGCCGCAATCGTCGTGATGATTTTTCTCGCCGCCTGGTGCGTGAACATGTGCTGACGACGAATGACCTGATCCTGCCGGTGTTTGTGCTCGACGGTGAAAACCGCCGGGAAGCGGTGGCGTCGATGCCGGGTGTGGAGCGCCTGACCATCGACCTGCTGCTTGAAGAAGCGGTGCAGTGGGTTGAGATGGGGATCCCGGCGCTGGCGCTGTTTCCCGTCACGCCGCCTGAACTCAAGTCCCTGGATGCCGCCGAAGCCTGGAACCCGCAAGGCATTGCGCAGCGCGCCACCCGCGCCCTGCGTGAGCGCTTCCCGCAATTGGGTATCATCACTGACGTGGCGCTTGATCCGTTCACCACCCATGGTCAGGACGGCATTCTGGATCAGGACGGTTATGTCGAGAACGACATCACCGTCGATGCGCTGGTCAAACAGGCCTTGTCCCACGCCGCAGCAGGTGCCCAGGTGGTGGCACCGTCGGACATGATGGACGGTCGCATCCAGGCGATCCGCGAAGCTCTGGAGCTGGCCGGCCACGTCAATGTGCGGATCATGGCCTACTCGGCCAAATACGCCAGCGCCTATTACGGCCCGTTCCGCGATGCGGTGGGCTCGGCGCTGAACCTGGGCAAGGCCGACAAGGCCTCGTACCAGATGGACCCGGCCAACAGCCACGAGGCCCTGCACGAAGTGGCGGCCGACCTCGCTGAAGGTGCCGACATGGTGATGGTCAAGCCCGGTATGCCGTACCTGGACATCCTTTACCGGGTCAAACAGGAATTCAAGGTGCCGACCTTTGTCTATCAGGTCAGCGGCGAATACGCCATGCACATGGCGGCGATACAGAATGGATGGTTGAGTGAAGGGGTAATCCTGGAATCCCTGACTGCCTTTAAACGCGCCGGGGCCGATGGCATCCTGACCTATTTTGCCGCCCGCGCAGCCCAATTGCTTAGAGAGCAACAATAGCCCTCACAGGAACACGCGATGAATACCGAAGGACTTACCGAAGTTGCCGTAAAAGACGCTCACCCGGTGGTTGAACAAGTCGCCGAGACCCCGCCGGAGTTCGAGCCGGCCCCGCCTGTCGTGGTCGCCGATGCGCCTGCGCCGGCCCCGGTGGCCGCGGTGACCAACCTGGATGACAGCAGCCTGTACATCCATCGCGAGCTGTCACAGCTGCAATTCAACATCCGCGTGCTGGAGCAGGCGCTGGATGAGTCCTACCCGTTGCTGGAGCGGCTCAAGTTCCTGCTGATCTTCTCCAGCAACCTGGACGAGTTTTTCGAGATCCGCGTGGCCGGCCTCAAGAAGCAGATCACCTTCGCCCGTGAACAGGCCGGCGCCGATGGCCTGCAGCCGCATCAGGCGCTGGCGCGCATCAGCGAGCTGGTGCACGGTCATGTAGACCGCCAGTACGCGATCCTCAACGACATCCTGCTGCCGGAGCTGGAGAAGCATCAGGTTCGCTTCATCCGTCGTCGTCACTGGACCACCAAGATCAAGACCTGGGTGCGTCGTTATTTCCGCGACGAAATTTCGCCGATCATCACCCCCATCGGCCTCGACCCGACGCACCCGTTCCCGTTGCTGGTGAACAAGAGCCTCAACTTCATCGTCGAGCTGGAAGGCATCGATGCGTTCGGCCGCGACTCGGGCCTGGCGATCATTCCGGCGCCGCGCCTGTTGCCACGCATCATCAAGGTACCGGAAGAGGTGGGGGGCGCTGGCGACAATTATGTATTCCTGTCGTCGATGATCCACGCGCACGCCGATGACCTGTTCCAGGGCATGAAGGTCAAGGGCTGCTACCAGTTCCGCCTGACCCGTAACGCCGACCTGGCGCTGGATTCCGAAGACGTCGAAGACCTGGCCCGCGCTCTGCGTGGCGAGCTGTTTTCGCGCCGCTACGGTGACGCCGTGCGCCTGGAAGTGGCCGACACCTGCCCCAAACACCTGTCGGACTACCTGCTCAAGCAGTTCAACCTCGCCGAGTCCGAGTTGTACCAGGTCAATGGCCCGGTCAACCTCACGCGGCTGTTCAGCATTACCGGCCTGGACAGTCACCCGGAGCTGCAATACACGCCGTTCACCCCGCAGATCCCCAAGCTGCTGCAAAACAGCGAGAACATTTTCAGCGTGGTGAGCAAGCAGGACATTCTGCTGCTGCACCCGTTCGAGTCGTTCACGCCGGTGGTCGACCTGTTGCGTCAGGCCGCCAAGGACCCGCATGTGCTCGCTGTGCGCCAGACCCTTTACCGTTCCGGCGCCAACTCGGAAATCGTCGACGCGCTGGTCGACGCCGCGCGCAACGGCAAGGAAGTCACTGCGGTGATCGAGCTGCGCGCGCGCTTTGACGAAGAGTCCAACCTGCAACTGGCCAGCCGCCTGCAAGCGGCCGGCGCGGTGGTGATCTATGGCGTGGTCGGCTTCAAGACCCACGCCAAGATGATGCTGATCCTGCGTCGCGAGGCCGGTGAGATCGTGCGTTACGCGCACCTGGGCACCGGCAACTATCACGCCGGCAACGCCAAGCTCTACACCGACTACAGCCTGCTGACCTCCGACGATGCCTTGTGTGAAGACGTCGGCAAGTTGTTCAGCCAGTTGATCGGCATGGGCAAGACCCTGCGCATGAAGAAGCTGCTGCACGCGCCGTTCACGCTCAAGAAGGGCATGCTCGACATGATTGCCCGCGAGACCCAGTTTGCCCTCGACGGCAAGCCGGCGCACATCATTGCCAAGTTCAACTCGCTGACCGATCCGAAGATCATTCGCGCGCTGTACAAGGCCAGCCAGTCCGGCGTGCGCATCGACCTGGTGGTACGCGGCATGTGCTGCCTGCGCCCGGGCATCGTCGGGGTGTCACACAACATCCACGTGCGCTCGATCATCGGCCGCTTCCTGGAGCACACGCGGGTGTTCTACTTCCTCAACGGCGGTGAAGAACAGATGTTCCTCTCCAGCGCCGACTGGATGGAGCGCAACCTCGACAAGCGCGTGGAGACCTGCTTCCCGGTAGAGGGCAAGAAACTGATCATGCGGGTCAAGAAGGAGCTGGAAAGTTATCTCACCGATAACACCCACAGCTGGAGCCTGCAGTCGGACGGCCGTTACGTGCGCAACACGCCAACCGGCAACCAGAACCCGCGCAGCGCGCAGGCGACGTTGCTGGAGCGGTTGGGCAGCCCGATTCTGACGGTGAACTAACAGGCAATAAGGTCCGAAAATGTGGGAGGGGCTTGCCCCCGATTGCAGTGTGTCAGTCAACAGATTCATTGGCTGATCCACCGCTATCGGGGGCAAGCCCCTCCCACATTTGTTTTGTGATGTGCCTTAGCGCAGGTTCAGGCTGAACCCCACCCGCGTCAACCACTCGGCTTCCTGGGCGAAGTCCGCCTGGGTCAGTTGGTTCTCGTCCAGCCAGCCTTTGGGGAACACCACGTCCAGGCTGTCGCCGTTGGCGCGCAGGGTGACCTGGGGCATTTCCTGGGTGCCACGGATGTGGTGGAACAGGATCGCAAAGCGCAGCAGCGCGCACAGGCGGATCAGCTTGATGCCGTCGTCGCCGAACTCGGCGAACTTGTCCTTGGGAATGTTACGGCGATGGCCGCGCACCAGCAGCGCGAGCATTTGCTGGTCTTCCCGGGAGAAGCCGGCGAGGTCCGAGTGCTCGATCAGGTAGGCGCCGTGCTTGTGGTAATGGTAGTGGGCGATGTCCAGGCCCACTTCATGCACCTTGGCGGCCCAGCCCAGCAGCTCGCGCCAGACGCCGTCTTCCAGGTCCCAGTCGGCCGCCACTTGGTCGAACGCATGCAGCGCCTTGCGCTCCACGCGGGCGGCCTGTTCCTGGTCGACGTGATAACGCTCCATCAACGACGTGAGGGTGCGCTCGCGCACGTCTTCGTGGTGATGGCGGCCCAGCAGGTCGTACAGCACGCCTTCACGCAGGGCGCCGTCGCAGTGGTCCATGCGTTGCAGCTCGAGGGCGTCGAAGATCGCTTCGAGAATCGCCAGGCCGGCCGGAAAAATGGCGCGGCGGTCGGGCTTGATGCCGTCGAAGTCGATTTTCTCGATATCGCCCAGCTTGAACAACTTGCGCTTGAGCCACGCCAAGCCTTCGGCATTCACTTCGCCGGTGCCATGGCCGCCAGCCTTCAGGGCCAGGCCAATGGCGCGGATGGTGCCGGAGGAGCCAATGGCCTCATCCCAGGTGAGGCGGTGCAGGGCATGCTCGATGCTCATGATCTCCAGCCGCGCGGCGGTGTAGGCCTGGGCATAGCGCGCCGGGGTGATCTTGCCGTCCTTGAAATAACGCTGGGTGTAGCTGACGCAACCCATCTGCAGGCTTTCACGCAGCAGTGGCTCGAATCGCTGGCCGATGATGAACTCGGTACTGCCGCCACCGATGTCCGCCACCAGGCGCTTGCCGGGTGTGTCCGCGAGGGTATGGGACACGCCGAGGTAGATCAGGCGCGCTTCTTCACGGCCGGAGATGACCTCCACAGGATGCCCGAGGATTTCTTCGGCGCGGCGGATGAATTCGCCACGGTTGCGCGCTTCACGCAGGGCATTGGTGCCGACGATGCGCACCGCGCCCAGGGGCATGCCATTGATCAGTTGGGCAAAGCGCTTGAGGCAATCGAGCCCGCGCTGCATGGATTCTTCGTTGAGCTGGCGCGCGTCGTCGATGCCGGCCGCCAGCTGCACTTTTTCGCCGAGCCGCTCAAGGATGCGGATCTCACCGTTCTGGGCCTTGGCCACGACCATGTGAAAGCTATTGGAGCCCAGGTCTATGGCGGCGATCAGGGACAGATTCTTGGCTTGGGATTGCGGCATGGTTTGGGGGTCTCGGTCGATAACCTTGCCATCGTGCCACGATCGACCGCTGGCGCCAACGCGTTGTGCCTCAGTAATTTCCCCAAGGCTGTCTGTGGGGATTTTTCGTGGCATATGTAGGAGTCTTTGGGAGCGTTGGGTAGGAAGAGGCTGCCAACACGGTAAGGGGGTTTCAACCGTGTCGTGGCGTCCAGTCATCTCGGACTACTCTCACGGTAGAGGGGCGAAAGTTTCAGTCGTTCTGTTATTCCGTACTACGTCACTTGAGAAGCCGAGCAGCCACTTATCTTCCGCTCTCCCACAAGTACGGATGGTTTGTCTGATTCTCTAACGAAGCGCCGAACCGCCAGACTGTCACCCGGCAATTCTGCCTGGGTGTTATTTATTTATTGTTTTAATGTCCTGGAAGATAAAGCGTTGAGCGATGGAGTCGCCGAAACACGAATAAAGAGCGCCTGATAACTTTAAGTGACAGGACAAACATGAAAAATATTGTTGGATTGATCCTCGCTACCGTATGTCTGACCGGGGCCATCAGTGCCCAGGCAACCACCAGTGCCCAACTGGTCGTCAGGGGCACCATCACCCCCGCCGCCTGCAACCTGAGTCTGGCTGGCAGCGGCATTATCGACTACGGCACCATTCGCTCCGGCGAGCTTTCCCAGGCAGCGTTCAATCCGCGCGAGGAGCGCAGTACCTCGCTGGTGGTCAATTGTGGGGCCACGCCGGCCAGGTTCGGGATTTCCTTTACCGACCTGCAAGCCGGCAGCAAGGTGGCAGGTATCCTCGGTAGCGGGTTCAGCGAAGCGCAGAATTTTGGCCTGGGTGCCGTGGGCGGGCGGCGAACGGGTGGCTATTCGATCACTCTGCGGGACCTGCGCACTTCCGGTATTGCGTTGTATCCCATCATGCGCAGCGGCGCCGGGGCGTGGCAGTCCAGCGATGGCAAAGTTGCTCAATCGCCAAACCAGTATTCGTGGCGCAACGCCACGATTCTCGCACCTGCTTCGATCAACCAATTGAGCGGCACCATTGCGATCAAGGCCGTGATCAATAGAGCCCAGAACCTGGACCTGAGTCGCGACATTTCCATTGATGGCCGCGCCACGCTTGTATTGAGTTACATCTAAATAACTGAAAGGCAGTCAATAAAAAATCAATCTGTTATTGGCTGCTTTTCCGTGGGCGCTTGACGGTCAATGATCAACTTTATCGGTTGTGGGGAATAGTGAGTGCTTAGGCTTCCATTAATAAGAAATGCGCTGTTGTGCTGTGCCAGTGTTTGTCTTTTTTTTACCGCTGTTGCCACGGCGGACGGCATGCTCCCGGAAACGACCGTGGTAGTGCTTTATGAAGAAGAGGGCGAAGCCACCATCACGATCAAGAACACCGATGCTGGCGCTGCACTGTTGCATTCGGTCATCGAAAATGTACCCGAGGATTCTGAACCGCTACTGATCGTCACGCCGCCCATTGCGCGGTTAGAGGCAGGCGACACGCAACTGGTGCGTTTTATCGGCACCCTCAAGGTTCCACTCAAGACGCAACGGCTCAAGCGAGTGTCCTTTGAGGGCATTCCCCAGGCGCGAGACGCGGGCGCCGCAACCATCGGTATCACCCTTCGACAGAATTTACCGCTGATCCTGCATCCTCAAGGCCTTCCTCGGCACCACGCGCCCTGGGAGCTGCTGACGTGGAAGCGGGTGGGGGAGCGTCTGACGGTTCACAACGACAGCGCCTACGTGGTACGCCTCGCGCCGGATTTACAGTTGCTGCCACAGGGCGTCGCGGCGGCCTTGCCACGCAGCTATATCCTGCCGGGTGAGGCGCTGACGGCGAAGGTCGAAGGCGCCTTGGGCAACGTGGCACAGGTGCAGATCCAGCCGGCCACGGTCTATGGCTTTTCGGTAGAACACTACCGGGCGCCGATCAATGCCAATGGGGGTTGATCGACCTATGAAACGGACGTCGCCTTACCGCATTGCGACATCGGTCTGGCCGCGTGGGTCATCACTGTTCATCGGCTTCGCGACGCTGTGCAGTTTGCCTGGCGCGGCGTCGGCGCTGCAGCTCGGTGAGGGGTTCGATCTCGCGGCATTGACGGCTCACGGTATTGATCCCAGGGTCTCCGACTACTTTCGCAGCGCGGCGCGCTTTCGCGAAGGCGTCCAGGTGGTGGGCCTGCGCGTGAATGGAAACCCGCTGGGACTGGTGGATGCGCGGTTCGACCAGGAGGGTCGACTGTGTTTCACCAGTGGGTTGCTTCAAAAAGCCGGTCTGGTAAAACCCGAGGCGATTATCCTCGAAGGCGCCACGCCGGAGCAGGCGTGTCATGACTTCCTCGGCGCGTTCCCGACCACAATGGTGAGGCTGCGCCCCGGCACGGATGAGGTGGCGCTGGTGGTACCGACCCAATCCTTGCGTGAGCCCGAGTGGGCAGCCGGGCATTTTTCCAAGGGCGGCGTCGCGGCCTTGTTCAACTATGACGTGCTGGGGTTTGACAGCCGCTCGCGCAATGGGCCCAGCCGGTTCGTGTCGGCCTATACCGAGGCCGGTTTCAACCTGGACGACTGGATTGTGCGCAGCCGCCAGTTCTACGTCTCCGACAACGGCAAAGCCCGCATCGAGCATCTGTTCGCCTTTGCCCAGCGCGATATCGCCACGCTGCAATCGACTTTTCAGGTGGGCCAGATCTCCAGCAACAATCCGCTGTTCGGCGGCATCCAGTTGTCCGGGCTGCAGTTTTCACCGGACGGCCAGTCGCGCACGCCAGCTGGCAGCAACAATGCGGTCGTCGAGGGCCTGGCCCATAGCCAGTCGAGGATTGAAGTGCGCCAGTCGGGCGTGTTGATCCATGCCACGCTTGTGCCGGAAGGCCCCTTCCGGCTGACGGGGCTGCCGTTGCTCAATGGCATCAGTGACCTTGAGGTCAGCGTGATCGACGTGCGGGGTGCGAGACGCAATTTCGTCGTGCCGGCGGCTTCGTTCGCCGGGGCTGTCCCGGTGGCGTCCGGTTACTACTTTTCGGCTGGCAAACTGCGCAAGGGGCCGGGTGAAAAGGGGCCGACACCGGTCGTCGCAATGGGCAGCGGCACCTGGGGGCTGGGGCGCGACTCGTCTGCCGGCTTTGGCCTGTTGGGTACCGATGACTATTGGGCGGCGGGGGGCACCCTGAGCAGTATATTTTTCCAGCGAGTATCGTTGGTGGGTCGTCAAAACTTGTCCCGTGACAGCAAAAATGCAGTCTCAGGCGGACGCAGCAGCGTCACTGTCAGCAGCCCACTGTTCGCCACGATTGACGTCAACGTCAGTGCAACCACTCAAACCCGTGGCTATCGAGAAGTCATTGAGGCGGGCCGCTCGTTCGGGGCGGGAGAGCTGGAGTCGCGCTTCAAGAATCAATACACCGCAGGCATGAGCTGGGCCGATCCCGAGCTGGGGGCGTTCTCTGCGGGCTATACCCGCAGCGCCCAGTTTGACGGGCGAGCGAGCGAGCATGTGTTTGCCTCGTGGAACAAGTCGTTCAGCCATGCCGACGTCGTGCTGGTTGCGGACTCGCAAGTCGGCGGGACGCGAAGCGACCGGGATGCCACATCTGCCCGCAGCGGGAGGGACAGGTCGCTGAACAATGACCTTTCCGTAAGGCTGCAGATCAGCGTGCCCCTGGGCGGTGATCGCCGTGTGAGCAGTTACGCCAGTCGTCGCGGGGATCAGTTCACTGCGGGCTCCGCGTTCAGCGAAAGGGTGAACGAATACGTGAATTATGAGGTGGGTGTCGAGCGCGATATCAATGCTCGCGAGCAATCGGTTCGCGGGCAGGTGGACCTGTTGCCGCGCTATACCCGCGTCGGTCTGGGTATCAGCCGAGACCCGCAGGGCACCCGTTATACCGGGCAGTTGCAAGGCGGCGTGGTGGCTCACGCCAATGGACTGACCTTCTCGCCCTATGCCGTGCAGGACACATTCGGAATCGTTTCGGTCGGCGACATTGGCGCTGCCAAAGTCGAGACCCCACAAGGGCCGGTATGGACCGACTTCAGCGGGCAAGCAGTGATTGCGGGCTTGCCGGCCTACACCAACAGTCGAGTCGAGGTGCGGACCCCGTCGCTGCCCAAGCGCGTCGACTTGAAGAACGGCACACAGGTACTGGCTGCCGGGCGTGGTTCCTTCAATGCGGTGAAGTTCGACGTGGTCAAAGTACGTCGCCTGTTGATCACCGCGACTGACCAGCACGGACGGCCACTGCCGCAGGGTGCTTCGGTATTCGGCAAGGACAATCGATTCCTGACCAGCGTGGTGGGTGAGGGCATGGTTTTCCTCAATGACGTCAGTGAGTCGCAAAGCCTGCACGTTTCGATGCCGGATGCATCCTCCTGTCTGTTACGCGTCAACCCCGGGGCCAAGCCTGATAATGAGAAATTCTATGAAACTGCGTCGGCGGTATGCCATGGCCGTTAAGCGTCAGAGCCTGGCACTCGCGTTGCTTTGCACAGCGCTGGCAGCGCCAGGCGCGTGGGCCGAAAACTGCCGGGTGTCGCTGAGCCGGTCAAGCATCGACTACGGTGCGATTCGCCGGGAAGCACTCGCTGAGAGTCACCAGAGACTGCTCGCTACTCGCTCGTTGCACCTGGATGTCGTGTGCACCGAACCTGCGTCAATGGGCTTGCGCTTTATCGGCGTCGCGGCCGATGGGCAGGGGTTCAGGTTTGGTCGCCAGGGCCGTTATCGCCTGACCCTCAGACAGGCCCGGTTGGATGGGCATGCGGTGGGGTGGATGGCGGCGCACTTGCCCGGCGAGCCTGCCGGCGGACAACTGATGCCCGGCCAGACGTTGATGGCACGGGTTGCCGGCATGCCGATGATCGGTCGCCGCTTGACCGCCCAAGTCGATATTCATGCCGATCTGCCCGCCGACGCCCTGGACGTGCGCAGCGAAACTCGCCTGGAGGGCGAGGGAAGTTTCGAGCTGATCAGCTCGGTTGCTCCACTGAGCCGATGAAGTTGGCAAGCTCGGGCGTTTGCGGGTTGGCGAACAACACCTTCGGATCGCCCACTTCATGCACCTTGCCCTGGTGCATGAATACCAGCTTGTCGCCCACTTCCCGGGCGAAGCGCATTTCGTGGGTCACCATGATCAGCGTCATGCCGTCCCTGGCCAGTTGACGTACCACGCTGAGCACTTCGTTGACCAGCTCCGGGTCCAGCGCCGAGGTGATTTCGTCGCACAGCAGCACCTTGGGCGACATGGCCAGTGCGCGGGCAATCGCGACGCGTTGCTGCTGGCCGCCGGACAGGCGATCGGGGAAGGCGTCGAATTTCTCGCCGAGGCCCACGCGCTCCAGCATCTGCCTGGCGAGCTGCGCAGCTTTGGCCTTGGGCACTTTCTGCACCACCTGGGGCGCGAGCATCACATTTTCGCCAACGGTGAGGTGCGGGAACAGGTTGAACTGCTGGAACACCATGCCGACTTTCTGCCGCAGGCTGCGCAGGTCGGCGCGTGCCGCATCGATGTATTCGCCATCGACTTCGATCACACCGTCATTGATCGACTCCAGGCCGTTGAGGGTACGCAGCAGGGTGGATTTACCCGAGCCACTGCGGCCGATGATCGCCACCACCTGGCCTTCTTCAACGGTCAGGTCGATGCCCTTGAGGACGTGGTGATCGCCGTAATACTTATGCAGGGCGGAAATTCTAAGCAGAGGCATGCAGTCTCCTTTCCAGGTAGCGCGCACTGAGGGACAAGGGGTAGCAGAGCAGGAAGTAACCAAGGGCCACCAGGCCATAGACCATAAAGGGTTCGAAGGTGGCGTTGGCGAGCATGCCGCCGGTCTTGGTCAGTTCGGTGAAACCGATGATCGAGGTCACGGCGGTGCCTTTGACCACCTGCACCGAGAACCCCACGGTGGGTGCCACGGCAATGCGCAGCGCCTGGGGCAGGATCACGTGGCGCAGTTGCTCAAGCGGGTTGAGCGCCAGGCTGGCCGAGGCTTCCCACTGCCCTGGGGCAATGGAATCGACGCAGCCGCGCCAGATTTCGGCCAGGTAGGCGCTGGTAAACAGGGTCAAGGCAATCGCGGCAGCGAGCCAGGGCGAGATATCCACGCCGAGCAGGGCCACGCCGAAAAACACCAGGAACAGCTGCATCAGCAGTGGCGTGCCCTGGAACAGTTCGATGTAGCCGCGCGCCACGTTGCGTGCAAAGGCCTTGCGGCTGATGCGCATCGTCATCACCAGCAGGCCGATCACGCCGCCGCCGACGAACGCCACCAGCGACAGCAGCAGCGTCCATTGCAGGCCGGTGAGCAGGTTGCGCACGATGTCCCAGAACGAAAAATCACTCATTGGGCGTTCCTCATCACAAAGCGGCGCCCGATCCAGTTGAGCAACTGACGAATCATCAGCGCCATGCACAGGTACACCAGGGTGGTCAGGGCATAGGTTTCAAACGCGCGGAAATTGCGCGACTGGATGAAGTTGGCGGCAAAGCTGAGTTCTTCGGTGGCGATCTGCGAACACACCGCCGAACCGAGCATCACGATGATGATCTGGCTGCTCAACGCCGGCCACACCTTGCCCAGCGCGGGCAGCAGCACCACGTGGCGGAACGCTTCGAAGCGCGTCATCGCCAGCGCTGCCGCCGCTTCCAGTTGCCCACGGGGGATGGCCTGGATGCCGGCGCGAATGATCTCGGTGGAGTAGGCCCCCAGGTTGATCACCATCGCCAGCACGGCGGCCTGCCACTCGGTGATTTTCAGCCCCAGGGACGGCAAACCGAAGAAGATGAAGAACAACTGCACCAGAAACGGCGTGTTGCGGATCAACTCGACATAGACGCCGAAGCACCAGGCGAATGGCTGGATCTTCCAGGCGCGCACCACCGCGCCGACGATGCCCAAGGCCACCCCCAGGATCGCGCCGATGGCCGTCAGCTCAAGGGTGAACAGCGCGCCGCGCAACAGCAGGTCGGTATTGGCCAGCACCGGCACGAAGTCAAATTGATACGCCATAACTCAGCTCCGTGGTATCAGAGGTCGGCAGGCAATGGCTCTTTAAGCCATTGCAGTGCGTTCTTTTCCAGGCTGCCATCGGCCTTGGCCGCCGTCAGGATCTGGTTGACCTTCTCCAGCAGAGCTGGCTCGTTCTTGTTCACGCCCACGTACACCGGCGAATCCTTGAGTTTCACCTTCAGCGCCGGCACGCGCTTGGGGTTGCGTTCGCTGATTGCCACCATCACCACGTTGCCGCTGGCGATCAGATCGACCTGGCCGGCGAGGTAGGCGGCGATGGTCGAGTTGTTGTCTTCGAAGCGCTTGATGGTCGCTTCCTTGGGTGCAACGGCGCTCAGCTCGATGTCTTCGATGGCGCCACGGGTGACGCTGATGGTCTTGCCCTTGAGGTCGTCGGTGGTGCTGATGGCGGCGTCAGGCGGGCCGAATACGGCCAGGTAGAACGGCGCGTAGGCCCGGGAGAAGTCGATGACCTTCTCGCGCTCGGGGTTCTTGCCCAGGCTGGAGATCACCAGGTCCACCTTGCCGGTGGTGAGGAACGGGATGCGGTTGGTGCTGTTGACCGGCGTCAGCTCCAGTTTGACCTTGAGCTGGTCGGCCAGCAGCTTGGCGGTGTCGATGTCCAGGCCGCGTGGCTTCATGTCGGGGCCGACCGAGCCGAACGGCGGGAAGTCCTGCGGTACGGCGACCTTGAGGGTGCCACGGGCGACGATATCGTCCAGACCGTTGGCCTGGGCGGGCGCCTGGCTCAGCATCAGGCTGGCAAACAGGGCAGTGAGCAGGGCGCTGCAGCGCTTGGTCATGGCAACTCTCCGGGAAGGGCGAAGGAATTTTCTGAATTTGACTGCTGTGCGTGATTGCACAGCCCATGCCAGCCTTCCCTGAATCGTCTGTGGGGCCGGGATTTGCTGAGTTTGGGTGGTCTTACTGGTCTGAACAGTTTGCAGGCTTTTCGCACCTTTTTCGGGCGTCGCTGAAACCGCGCGAGCCCCTTTGGGGCGTGGCTTGCCGACGGCCCGGAATAGCTTTACAACTAGCTGCTCAGTTGACTGGAACCTTGAGTTTTTTATGCATGCCATCGCCCAAGCCGTACCGGAAGCGGCCCTGCAGGCCATCCGCAAACTGATCAAGGAGCAAGGCTTTTGCGCGGGCGATGCACTGCCGTCCCAGCGTGACCTCGCGTTGCAGTTGGGGGTGAGCCGTGCGTCGTTGCGCGAGGCGTTGTCGTCACTGAGTGCCTTGGGTGTGGTCAGCGTGCAGCCGGGCAAAGGCGTGTTCGTCCAAGGGGCGCAGGAGTCGCCCGCATTTGCCTGGCCGTTTGCGGCGCAGGCCACGCCGCTGGATATCTTCCAACTGCGCTATGCCCTTGAAGGGTTCGCCGCCGGGTTGGCGGCGATGACGTTGACCCTCGATGAGCTTGACGGCCTGGAAGATAACGTCGAGGCAATGCGCAAGGTCCTCAGGGCCGGCGATTTCGAGGCGGCGGCAAGGCTGGACTTCGACTTTCACCAGCGCATCCTGCTCGCCAGCGGTAACCAGGCAATGGTGAGCATCCTCAGCACCAGCGCCGACGTGTTCCTGGAAAGTCAGAAGCTACCGTTCATCCGGCCGGAAAGGGCCATGGAGACCTGGCAGGAACACCGCAGGATCCTGCGCGCCCTGGCCCGGCGGGCGAGCGCGGCGGCGCAGAAAGCCATGCAGGAACACGTACGCAATGCAGCGTTGCGCACCGGGATTGCCTTCGTGACCCCCGTCTCGCCTTGAGGGGCTCATACCCAAACTCATGCGCCGCCATAGCAACACTCAATCAGAGGCGACTTCCTGAACGGGGGAAGGGCGGCTATGATGGGCGACGTTTTTTTGCTTACAACCTGGAGACTTCCATGAGCAGCGATCTTATCAAACACGTTAGCGACGCTAGCTTCGAAGCTGATGTACTCAAGGCCACCGGCCCTGTACTGGTTGATTACTGGGCAGAGTGGTGCGGGCCTTGCAAAATGATCGCCCCGGTCCTGGACGACATTGCAACCACGTATGCAGGCAAGCTGACCATTGCCAAGCTGAACATCGACGAGAACCAGGAAACCCCTGCCAAGCACGGCGTGCGTGGTATCCCTACGTTGATGCTGTTCAAGAACGGCAACGTCGAGGCCACCAAGGTAGGCGCGCTGTCGAAGTCCCAGTTGCAAGCTTTCCTCGACGCCAACATCTAAGCGTCGTCAAAAAAGCCCCGTAAATCACGGGGCTTTTTCGTAAAACAGGGCTGGACGCTCCGAAATTCAGGTGGTACATTCGCCCCCGCACTGGTTTCTCCACTGCCCCCTGCAAGCCGTCGCCGACGCATTCCTTTTCGATTAGTACGCGATCCTGTCGCTTTCTCCGCGGCGCGGCCTCATTAAGCCAAAAGCTTAATTTCCCCCCTCCATAAATGATTACGTCATTCCTATATGAATCTGACTGAACTCAAGCAAAAGCCGATTACCGACCTGCTCCAACTGGCCGAAGAAATGGGCATAGAAAATATGGCCCGTTCGCGCAAGCAGGACGTGATTTTCTCCCTGCTCAAAAAGCACGCAAAAAGCGGCGAGGAAATCTCCGGTGATGGCGTGCTGGAGATTCTCCAGGACGGCTTCGGCTTCCTCCGCTCTGCAGACGCGTCCTATCTCGCCGGCCCGGACGATATCTACGTCTCGCCGAGCCAGATCCGTCGCTTCAACTTGCGCACCGGCGACACCATCGTCGGCAAGATTCGCCCTCCGAAGGAAGGCGAGCGCTATTTCGCCCTGCTCAAGGTCGACACGATCAACTTCGATCGTCCCGAGAACGCGAAAAACAAGATTCTCTTCGAGAACCTGACCCCGCTGTTCCCGACCGTGCGCATGAAGATGGAAGCCGGTAACGGTTCCACCGAAGACTTGACCGGTCGCGTGATCGACCTGTGTGCGCCAATCGGCAAGGGCCAGCGCGGCCTGATCGTCGCACCGCCGAAAGCCGGTAAAACGATCATGCTGCAGAACATTGCCGCGAACATCGCGCGCAACAACCCGGAAGTTCACCTGATCGTATTGCTGATCGATGAGCGTCCGGAAGAAGTAACCGAAATGCAGCGCACCGTGCGCGGCGAAGTGGTTGCCTCGACGTTCGACGAGCCGCCAACCCGCCACGTGCAGGTTGCCGAGATGGTGATCGAAAAGGCCAAGCGCCTGGTCGAGCACAAGAAGGACGTGGTGATTTTGCTCGACTCCATCACCCGTCTGGCGCGTGCCTACAACACCGTGATCCCGAGCTCCGGCAAGGTACTGACGGGTGGTGTCGACGCCCACGCCCTGGAGAAACCGAAACGTTTCTTCGGCGCCGCGCGCAACATCGAAGAAGGCGGTTCGCTGACCATCATCGCCACCGCGCTGGTTGAAACCGGTTCGAAGATGGATGAAGTGATCTACGAAGAGTTCAAGGGTACCGGCAACATGGAACTGCCCCTGGACCGTCGTATCGCTGAAAAGCGTGTGTTCCCGGCGATCAACATCAACCGTTCCGGCACCCGCCGCGAAGAGTTGCTGACCGCCGACGACGAACTGCAGCGCATGTGGATTCTGCGCAAGTTGCTGCACCCGATGGACGAAGTCGCTGCCATCGAGTTCCTGATCGACAAGCTGAAAACCACCAAGACCAACGACGAGTTCTTCTTGTCGATGAAGCGTAAATAACACTTCAGGTCCGTGAGAATGGCGCCCTTTGGGGCGCCATTTTTTTGTGTCACAAATGAGCGGTTCGCGGCATCCGTGTCAGTTAAGACACAAAAAAACACGAGTGCGTCTACGCTCATCCCCATTCGTATCTGGCTGACATTGATTTATGACTGTTCTTGCTTACCGAAGAGACATTGATGGCCTGCGTGCTGTCGCGGTTCTGGCTGTTGTGTTGTTTCACTTTGGCGTGCCGGGCGTTACCGGCGGCTTTGTTGGCGTTGATGTGTTCTTCGTGATTTCGGGTTTCCTGATCACCTCGATCATCTGGCGCGAACGCCAGGCCGGGCGCTTCAGTTTTGTGGAGTTCTGGGCGCGGCGTGCCCGGCGCATTCTGCCAGCGCTCTTCGTGATGATCGTGGCGACGCTGGTGGCGGGCTGGTTCCTGCTGGCGCCCAAAGACTATGAGGAGCTGGGGCGGGCGGCGCACTATCAGGTGATCTTCACCTCCAACCTGCTGTTTGCGCGCCAGCATGGCTATTTCGAGGCGGCGTCCGACATCAAGCCGCTGCTGCATACCTGGTCGCTGGCGGTCGAAGAACAGTTCTATATCCTCTTTCCCTTGCTGCTGACCCTGCTTTCAAGCCGCTTGAAGCACTGGCGCCTGGCCCTGTTCGGCGTGTTGCTGGTGTCGTTCGGCATGAGCGTCTGGGCGGTGGAGCACGAACCGCAAAAAGCCTTCTTCCTGTTGCATTTGCGCGCCTGGGAATTGCTCGCCGGCGCCATGCTGGCGGTGCTGCCCGCGCGTGAGTGGCGCGCCTCACCGGCCCTGGCCCAGTGGGTCAGCCTGGGGGCGATGGGGTTGATCCTGATTGCCGTATTCGGCTTCGATTCACAGACAGCCTTCCCCGGCACCGCCGCGCTGCTGCCGGTACTCGGCGTGGTCGGACTGATCTGGGCCAATGGGCAGCAATACACCTGGGTGGGGCGTCTGCTGAGCTCAAGGGTGATGGTGGGCCTGGGGCTTATCTCGTACTCCTGGTACCTCTGGCACTGGCCGGTATTCGTGTACGCCAACTACGCGGCGGTCGATGGCTTGAGCGCCACGGAGTTGGGCGCTCTGATGCTGCTGAGCCTGGTGTTGGGTTATCTGTCCTGGCGCTTTGTGGAGACGCCTTTCAGGGAAAAGCGGGTGCTGGCGACGCGCAAGGCGATTCTCGTCGCGGCAGCGGTCGGCATCCTGTCCATCGGCCTTACGGGCGTGGCGTTGCGCAAGGCTGATGGCGTGCCTTCGCGCTTGTCCGAGCAGGCGCTGCGGTATGCCCAGGCGAAGAAGTGGAGCCCCGAATTGATGGCCTGCATGGCAGACAAGGACACGCCGGATGAGCGGCTGTTCTGTCATTTTGGTCCGAAAAATCCGGCAGTGTCTGCGTTGGTGTGGGGCGACAGCCATGCCACCGCGTTGATCCCGGCGCTCGAAATCGGCGCAAAGAAGCACGACATCAGCCTGATGGAGGCCAGTTTTGCCGGCTGCGTGCCGCTGGACGGCCTGGAAAACATTGCTCGCTGCGCGCATTTCAATCGCCGCGTCGAGAAAGCCATGAGCGAACAGCCGATCAGCGATGTGGTGCTGGCCGCCCGTTGGAGCCTGTATCTGTACGGGCAGATGTCGGGTGACAAGGAGCACGCGCTCAAGGACCCGAGCACCGGCCAGTACGTACGCGCGGTGGCCGAACAACGCTTCGCCGACGGCATGCGCGCGCGCATCAAGGGCCTGCGAGCGGCGGGGCACCGTGTGTGGCTGGTCAAGGAAGTGCCGCTGCAGGAAATCATCGTGCCGTACCGCCTCAGCCGCCTGGCCATGATGCACCGGCCGGTGGACCGTGAAGGACTGCCGATCGCCAAGCACCTGGCGCGCGAGGCATTCATCTCCAACCTGTTCGACGAATTGGCCGCCGCCGACAGCGGTGTAAGGGTGCTGGACCCGGCGCCCCAGCTGTGTGGCGCCGACGGCCTGTGCCGGGTAGAACTCAATGGGCGCGCGCTGTACACCGACGATAATCACCTGTCCGACGTGGGCGCGCGGCACATCGAGGCGTTCCTGGAGCCCTTGTTCAGTTCGCTCCAATCACGGGGGCTGACGGCCAATTAAGCTGCCAGCCGTCCTCAGAGCAGGTAGGATGTAAGCCTATTTTACGGGTGGCAGGGTTAATGAAATTCAAGGATCTTCGGGATTTCGTGCAGCAACTTGAGCAGCGCGGAGAGTTGAAACGCATCCAGATGCCGATTTCCCCGGTGCTGGAAATGACTGAGATTTGCGACCGCACCTTGCGCAGCAAGGGCCCGGCGCTGCTGTTCGAGAACCCGACCGGCTTTGATATCCCGGTGCTCGGCAACCTGTTCGGCACCCCCGAGCGCGTGGCTTTTGGCATGGGCGCCGAGTCGGTCAGCGAGCTGCGCGAGATCGGCAAGCTGCTGGCCTTTCTCAAGGAGCCCGAGCCGCCCAAGGGGTTGAAGGACGCCTGGTCGAAGCTGCCGATCTTTCGCAAGATCATTGCCATGGCGCCCAAGGTGGTCAAGGACGCGGTGTGCCAGGAAGTGGTCATCGAGGGCGATGACGTGGACCTGGCCATGCTCCCGGTGCAGACCTGCTGGCCCGGTGACGTCGGCCCGCTGATCACCTGGGGACTGACCGTCACCAAAGGCCCGAACAAGGATCGCCAGAACCTCGGCATTTACCGTCAGCAAGTGATCGGCCGCAACAAGGTGATCATGCGCTGGCTGAGCCACCGTGGCGGCGCCCTGGATTTTCGCGAGTGGTGCGAAAAGCATCCCGGCAAGCCGTTCCCGGTCTCCGTAGCGCTGGGCGCCGACCCCGCCACGATCCTGGGCGCCGTGACCCCGGTGCCAGACAGCCTCTCCGAATACGCGTTCGCCGGCCTGTTGCGCGGTAACCGTACCGAGCTGGTGAAATGCCGTGGCAACGATCTGCAAGTGCCGGCCACTGCCGAAATCATCCTCGAAGGGGTGATTCATCCGGGCGAAATGGCCGATGAAGGGCCCTACGGCGACCACACCGGCTACTACAACGAGGTCGACAGCTTCCCGGTGTTTACCGTGGAGCGCATCACCCATCGGATCAAGCCGATCTATCACAGCACCTACACCGGCCGCCCGCCCGATGAGCCGGCCATTCTCGGCGTGGCGCTCAACGAAGTGTTCGTGCCGATCCTGCAAAAGCAGTTCCCGGAAATCACCGATTTCTACCTGCCGCCCGAAGGCTGTTCGTACCGGATGGCCATCGTGACCATGAAGAAGTCGTACCCGGGGCATGCCAAGCGGGTAATGCTGGGTGTGTGGTCGTTTTTGCGACAGTTCATGTACACCAAGTTCGTTATCGTCACCGACGACGATATCAATGCCCGCGACTGGAATGACGTGATCTGGGCCATCACCACGCGCATGGACCCCAAGCGCGACACGGTGATGATCGATAACACGCCGATCGACTACCTTGACTTCGCCTCGCCGGTATCGGGCCTGGGCTCGAAAATGGGCCTGGATGCCACGCACAAGTGGCCGGGCGAAACCACTCGCGAGTGGGGCAGGGTGATCGTCAAGGATGAAGCCGTCACGGCACGTGTCGATGCGATCTGGAAAGAATTGGGAATAGATTGATGCGTGTAACCCTGCAACCTTCCGGCGCTGTATTGGAGCTTGTCCCTGGCGAGCGAATCCTTGAGGGCGCACGCCGTCTGGGCTACGAATGCCCGCAGGCGTGTCGCAATGGCGTGTGCCACGTGTGCGTGGCGCTGCTGGTGGAGGGGCGCGTGCAGCAAAATGGCGAGGTGCTCGACCACGGCGAGTTCTACACCTGCATCGCCGAGCCGCTGGAAGATTGCATCGTATTGTGGGATGGCGTGCTGGCGCCGGGAGAGTTGCCGTTGCGCAAGTTGGCGTGCCAATTGAGTGAGTGCGTCGAGGTCGGTGGTGATGTATGGCGCGTGCGCCTGCTGGCACCGGCCGGCAAGGCGGTGCGTTACCACGCCGGGCAGTACCTGATGATCGAGCGGGACAATGGCGAGAAAAAGTCGGCGTTTTCCCTGGCTTCGGCGCCCCATGCCGGGCGTGAGCTGGAACTGCATGTGCTGGTGCGCGAGGACAGCGCCCGCGACTTGCTCGAACAATTGCAGCGTGACCGGATGGCCCGCGTCGAGCTGCCGTTTGGCGACACACACCTGGCCGAGCTGCCGGACGGCCCGCTGGTGCTGATCGCCGCCGGCACCGGCATGGCACAGATGCACAGCCTGATCGAGCATTGCCGCGCGTCGGGCTTCAAACACCCGGTGCACCTGTACTGGGGCGTGCGTCGCCCGGAAGACTTTTACGAAATCGAACACTGGGACCAGTGGCGGCAATTGCCCAACCTGTTCCTGCACAAGGTGGTCAGTGACCTGTGCGGCTGGGAGGGGCGTTGCGGGTTGCTGCATGAAGCCGTGTGCGAAGACATCACCGACCTTACGGCGGTGCATGTGTACGCCAGCGGTTCACCGGCAATGATCTACGGCACCCTTGATGCGCTGGTCGAAGCCGGCATGGACGCCCATCAGATGCGTGCCGACGTGTTTGCCTACGCGCCACGGCCCTGATGTTATGCATTGGCGCTGTGGGAGGCTCCTAGCGCTGTCGCGCAGCAAACCGGGGCCTCTGTGGCGAGCGGGCTTGCCCCGCGTCGGGGGGCGAAGCGCCCCCAATCAAAGAAAACGCGGTGTACCTGACACTACGCAGAACATGGTTTGGGGCTGCTGCACAGCCCAGCGCGGGGCAAGCCCGCTCGCCACAGGAGTGTGGCTGCCTGAAACTTCATTTTTAAATCAATAAGTTATTTTGTGTTTGAGAAGAGCTGCTTCGCCTAGAATCGCACGCCCGTGGTCAGCATCACTGCATTGAACCCGAGCAACACGACCTCCGCCGCCACCGGCCCGTAATACGTGCCCACCGACGGGATAATCACCGGCGCCACGCCAAGCCGGTTCAGCGGGATCTTGTCGCGGTATTTGCCGCGATAGCCCTGCATCGCTCCGCCCGTGATCTTCAGGTACACCGGGTAATCCGCCATGTCGTAGCGCTGGCCCGCGTAGGCGTAGTACGAACGTTGGCCGAACGAGTTGCGAAACGTCGCCCCGCCATACACAAAACCCGAGGCCTCATTGCGTTCCAGGCCGATCAGGTTCTGTTTGTTGTTGTGGTCAGGGTCTGGCGCAAAGTGTCGGGTATACACGCTGGTCTGCGCATACCAGAAGCCTTTGTCATCTTCGGCCGGTGGCACTTCTGCGGCGAAAGCAGTGGCGGCCTGGGCCAGAAACAGCAGGCCTGGCAGTCGGATCTTTTTCATGGAGGCGACCTCGGTAGTCGGTGTGATGAGCGGACGACGGGCCGTAACGTGTGCGCCATTCTGGCGCCAGGGCACGTTACAAGGCTGAACCGGGGCTGAAAGTACTGGAAGTGCCGGGCTCAATCCTGACCAAAGGTGGGCCGTGCGCTTACAGCGTTGCGTTTTATTGCGGTAAAGTCCCTCACAACTGGTAATACACAGGAGGCGTACCGCTTTTCGCCATGACCGCCATAGAAACCGATCTTCTGCAATTGGCTTACCCTCCGCGACTCGATCTGGGGCCGCAACTCACTCACGAACAATTGATGAGCTCGATGCAGGCCACCATGGCGCGGCACAAGGGTGGGCCGGTGTGGCTGTTTGCTTACGGTTCGTTAATCTGGCGCCCTGAATGTTCGTCGACCGAACGCGTGCGGGCACGGGTGCATGGCTATCATCGCGGGCTGTACCTGTGGTCCCACGAGCACCGGGGTACGCCGGAGTTGCCGGGGCTGGTATTCGGGCTTGATCGCGGCGGTTCGTGCAGCGGGTTCGCCTATCGCTTGCCGGAAGATCAACTGGAGGCGTCACTTTACGCCTTGTGGCAGCGCGAGATGCCTTATCCCTCCTACAAGCCGCACTGGCTCAGCTGCCGTCTGGAAGATGGCAGTCAGGTTCAGGCGCTGGGATTTGTGTTGGAGCGGCACTTGCCCAGCTATGCCGGCAACCTGCCCGATATCGTGCTCAACCACGTATTGCAGAGCGCATGCGGGCGTTACGGCACCACCCGCGATTATGTCGAGCAGACCGTCAACGCCCTGCGCAGCCACGCCATGCCAGATAAAAACCTGGAGGCGCGGCTCAAGCGTTGTATCAAGGATTGCGCGGCGGATTAACGTGCCGAGCTGACACTGTTGGTGTGCCACAGCGTCGGGATCAGGAACGCAATCGCCAGCAGGCACGCGCCAATCAGAAGCACAAAGCCACCGTCCCAGCCGAAATGGTCAACGGTATAGCCCATGGCGGCACTTGCGGCCACCGAACCACCCAGGTAACCGAACAGACCAGTGAAGCCCGCAGCGGTGCCGGCGGCTTTTTTCGGCGCCAGTTCCAACGCCTGCAGGCCGATCAGCATCACCGGGCCGTAGATCAGGAAGCCGATCGATACCAGGGCGATCATGTCGACGGTCGGGTTGCCCGGCGGGTTGAGCCAGTACACCAGGGTGGCCACGGTCACCAGCGCCATGAACACAATGCCGGTCAGGCCACGGTTGCCACGGAAGATCTTGTCCGACATCCAGCCGCACAGCAGCGTGCCCGGAATACCTGCCCACTCATAGAAAAAGTAGGCCCACGACGATTTGTCGACGGTAAAGTGCTTGGCTTCCTTCAGGTATGTCGGTGCCCAGTCCAGCACGCCGTAGCGCAGCAGGTAGACGAAGACGTTGGCAAACGCGATGTACCACAGCATTTTGTTGCGCAGCACGTATTTGACGAAGATTTCCTTGGCGCTGAATTCTTCCTCGTGGCTGGCATCGTAGCCTTCCGGGTAATCGTTCTTGTATTGCTCGATGGGCGGCAGGCCTACCGATTGCGGAGTGTCCCGCATGGTGATGAAGGCAAATGCCGCCACCAGCAATGCCACGGTCGCCGGCACGTAGAAGGCCGCATGCCAGTCGTTGAACCAGGCCATGCCCAGCAGGAACAGCGGACCGATCAGGCCGCCGCCGACGTTGTGCGCCACGTTCCACACCGACACCACGCCGCCGCGTTCCTTCTGCGACCACCAGTGCACCATGGTCCGACCGCTTGGCGGCCAGCCCATGCCCTGGGCCCAGCCGTTGATGAACAGCAGGATGAACATCATGGTCACGCTGGACGTTGCCCAGGGTGCGAAACCGAAAATGAACATCACGCCCGCCGATACCAACAGGCCGAAGGGCAGGAAGTAGCGCGGGTTGGAGCGGTCGGACACCAGGCCCATGAGGAACTTGGACAAGCCGTAGGCAATCGCGATCGCCGACATCGCCAAGCCCAACTGACCACGGGTATAACCCTCGTCGATCAGGTAGGGCATGGCCAGGGAGAAGTTTTTGCGCAGCAGGTAGTAACCCGCGTAACCGATGAAAATACCGGCGAAGATCTGCCAGCGCAGTCGTCGGTAGGTACTGTCTATTTTTTCTTCAGGCAGGGGCGCCTGGTGCGCGGCAGGACGAAAGAAAGCAAACATTCAAGAGCTCCAGATTTCTTGTTTTGACTGCGGATGCGAATGTTACAGTTTCGTTACCGAAAATAGCATCGCCTCCTATTGGCAAACACAAGAAATCCGAACATGTCGCAAATGAGTAAGTGCGAGTCGTGATTGCGCGCCAGGGCCGCCACTGATCCGAATGTTGGAGGGGCTGGCCTTTGATTTTAGTCAGCGCGTCTGGACGACAACCTTGCCCACCGCCTTGCGCTGCCCCAGGTCATTGATCGCCTGGGCCGCTTGATCCAGCGGATACATTTTTGACACCAGCGGTTTCAACCGGCCTTCGCCATACCAGGTGAACAGTTGCTGAAAATTCGCCGCATTGTCCTGCGGTTGGCGCTGGGCGAACGAGCCCCAGAACACACCGACCACCGCCGCACCCTTGAGCAGTGCCAGATTCACCGGCAGTTCGGGAATGCGTCCGCTGGCAAAACCGACCACCAGCAGGCGACCGTTCCAGGCAATGGCGCGGATGGCCTGGTCAAACAGGTCGCCGCCCACCGGGTCGTAGATCACATCGGCGCCGTTGCCATCGGTCAGGCGCTTGACCTCGTCCTTGAGGCTGGCGTCGCTGTAGTTGATCAGTTCATCGGCGCCGGCCGCCTTGGCCACGGCAAGTTTATCGGCGCTGCTGACGGCGGCGATCACCCGCGCGCCCATGGCCTTGCCGATTTCCACGGCGGCCAGGCCCACGCCCCCGGAGGCGCCGAGTACCAGCAGGGTCTCGCCAGGTTGCAGGTTGGCCCGTTGCTTGAGCGCGTGCATCGAAGTGCCGTAGGTCATGCTGAAGGCGGCGGCGATGTTGAAGTCCATGCTCGGCGGGATCGGCAACACGTTGTAGCCAGGCACGGCGACCTGTTCGGCAAAGCTGCCCCAGCCGGTCAGGGCCATCACGCGGTCGCCGACTTTCAGGTGGCTGACTTTTTCGCCGACTGCGCTGACCACTCCCGCCGCTTCGCCACCCGGTGAGAACGGGAAGGGCGGTTTGAACTGGTACTTGCCCTCGATAATAAGAGTATCCGGGAAATTCACCCCGGCCGCGTGCACGTCCAGCAGCACTTCGTTCTTTTTGAACGCCGGGCTTTCGATCTCTTCCAGCACCAGGGTTTCGGCGGGGCCGAAGGCTTTGCACAGCACAGCTTTCATCGGACTATTCCTTTTGGCGTCTTGGCCGATAAGTGTAGGAGGGAACGCCCGCGGGTCAACGAGCATGCCCGGGCCTGATGAGTCGCCATAAGCTTGTGCTCTGCTTTGCTGGCGTTATGCTGCTTGGCAACCGAATGTGAGGAATGAATTGTGAAAGCGTGGATCCTGTTGATGCTGGCCCTGATCTTGCCTATGGCGGCTCAGGCCGAAGAAGCCAAGGAAGGTGAGGCGCCGAAGGTCAGTTATATCAGCCTCACCCCGCCGTTCGTGGGCAACTATGGCCTGGATGGCACGGCGAAACTCAAGGTGTTCAAAGCCGATATCGCCCTGCGTGTCACCGGTACCGAAGCGGCTGCGGCGGTCAAGGCCAATGACCCGCTGATCCGTAACCAACTGGTGGCGCTGTTTACCCAGCAGACCAGCGAAGCCATGAGCACCGTCGAAGGTAAGGAAAAACTGCGTCAGGAAGCCCTGAAGCAAACCCAGCAGGTCATGAACGATGAGACCGGCAAGCCGATGGTGGAAGACCTGTTGTTCAACAACCTGATCATTCAGTAGCCGGTGGTACCTCCCATATTTTCAGCAAGGCTGCGGTAAAAGCAGGCTCCAGTACCCTGTTGCCATGGCCACTGAGGTGATTGGAGTCGAAGAACAGCGGTTTGGCGTTGGCGTCGTAGGCCGAACAGGTGGGACCGGCGCACAACAGCGGCAACGGATCCCAGGTATGCAAGGCCGGATAACGCGTCTCCAGTTGTCGCAGCAATTGCATCTGCGGCGCGCGCAGCCGCTCAAGCTGATCGCGCTCCATCGTCAGGCCCGGCGCGCACACCGGGTTCATGCGATTGAACCAGTCCGAGCAACGATTGGGCGCGGCCTTGAACACAGGTTTGGGGGCGTCGATCAGGATATTGAGTTGTGCCGCCTGCAGGCGTTGCAATAATCGCTCTGCATCGGTCCGCGCCGCTTCCATGTTCTTGTCATTCAGCTCTTTCAGCGCTTCATCAATCATCGCTGACTCACCTTCGCGCCATGGGCGGTCGGTGAGTTCGGGCATGCGCAGGGAGGCCAGGAACACCACGTCACCCGGCTTGGCGCGGGCTTCGATCTGCTTGAGCTGGACTTCGCGCGACGGCGCGCAGCGCGCGGGGTCCGGCCCAATCAAGCTGGCCACAGCGCAACCCCCTTGTTCATATTCCACCACCGTCACCCCGAGCTTGAGCGAGATCAGCTTCAGCAAGGTACGGTAGGCTGCCGTATGCGAGTCCCCCATGACGAACAGCTGGCGTCCCTGCAGGCGCGGGTCATCAAGGGTTTCAAAGTCTTCCTGTGGATAATGTTTGTAGGCGTACCAGGTGTAACTGTCGCGGGTCTGGCTGAGTGACAGGGTCGATGCGTTCGTCGACACCCACTGTGCCCCCAGCCACAGCAGCCCGGTGACGCCCGCGACACTGGCAATCGCAGGCCATGCCTGGCGTTGCACCACGGAGCGGCCGGTGCGAATCGGCATCTCGATCCAGTGGTAGGACGCTGCTGAGAGGGCGAGTACCAGCACCGGGTAAAGCAGTTGCACCGCAAGCAGCTCGAGCCCGGTGGTCCAGCGCAGGAACACCGCGACCGGCCAATGCCACAGGTACAGCGAATACGACAGTCGGCCGAGGTAGGTCACCACTCGGTTTTGCAGCAGGCGTTGCAGCGCACCGGGTGGTTGATCGGCTTGCAGCACGATTCCGGCGAGCATCAAGAGCGCGCCCGCCACGCTGACCACCGCCCAGGGAAACGGGAATCGGCCGGGGTTGGCGAACAGCAAACCGACGAAGACCAAACCCAGACCGGCGGCCAACATGGCAGGCGCCCATCGGTTGAAGCGCGGCGCCGTGCCGATGAGTTGGAACAGCAGCGCTCCCGAAGCCAGTTCCCAAAAGCGCCCGGGCAGCAGGTAGAACGCCGACAGCGGCGCGGCGTTGACCTGATAGGCCCCGACGATCAGTGAAGCAGCGGCCATCAACGGCAGCACGGCCCACACGATCGCAACGCGTTGCCGGTAGCGTAACCAGATAAAAAACAATGCCGGGAAGATCAGGTAGAACTGCTCTTCAACCCCCAGCGACCAGGTGTGCAGGTAAGGGTTGAGTTCGGCGGTGGGGGAGAAATAGGTGTCGGTATTCCAGGCCAGCACGAAGTTGCTCAGGCCAAAGAAAGCCGCGAGACCCGTACTGTCGATCAGTTCGCTGAGCCAGAACTGCGGCGTGAACATCGCCGACAGCATGAAGCTCACAGAGAGTACCGCCAGCAACGCCGGCATGATGCGCAGCAGGCGGCGACGGTAGAAGTCTTTCAGGTACGCGCCCGTAGGCAGGTCGCGGCGTGCCCACAGGGATTGGCTGATCACATAGCCTGAGATGACGAAAAACAGGTCGACGCCGGTGAACCCGCCGGGCAGCAGGTCGAGAAAATCCAGGTGGAAAATGATCACGCTGAGCACGGCTATGGCGCGCATGCCGTCTATGGCGGGTAGGTAAGCACAAGTGGAACGCGTCACGGGATCTTCCTTCCTGGACAACGGGGTCGACGATTCTGCCAAACCCTGTTGTCCGCCGCGACTAGCCGTTCGGACAGGTATGCCTCCAGGTGTTTCGGGCGCTCAGCGCAGCGTCAGCACGGCCGCCCATTGCTCAGCCGTGACCGGCATCACCGACAAACGGCTGCCTTTTTGCACCAGCGGCAACTCGACAAGCGCGGCTTGCTGTTTCAGGTAACCCAGGCCCAGCACCTTGGGAAACGCC
The DNA here is from genome assembly GCF_001439805.1 of Pseudomonas trivialis. Classification (GTDB taxonomy): domain Bacteria; phylum Pseudomonadota; class Gammaproteobacteria; order Pseudomonadales; family Pseudomonadaceae; genus Aquipseudomonas; species Aquipseudomonas trivialis. The sequence goes on from NZ_JYLK01000001.1 coordinate 399,185, forward strand.
TGCACATGCGCCACATCAATCGCACTCCACGGATTTTTATCGGCGCTGGCCTTGGCGTCGAAGTAGTGGCTTTCAGGCTCCAGCGCGGTAGGGTCCGGGTAAGCGGCCTTGATGATTTTGCCGATGCCGGCAATGCCGGGCTCGGGGCAGCTGGAATGGTAAAAAAAGAATTCATCGCCCACGGCCATGGCCCGCAGGAAGTTGCGCGCCTGGTAATTGCGCACCCCGTCCCAGCGGGCTTCGCCGAGCTTTTTCAGGCCGTTTATGGAGAGTTCGTCGGGCTCGGATTTCATCAACCAGTAGGCCATTGTCGGATTCCTGAAAAGGGCGTTGGGCGAGCTGTCGGGCAATTCCATGACAAACCGACAGTCGGTTGGCGCCAAGGTTTGCGTGTTGGTTCACGTTACCGCAGAATGCCGGCTTTTAAGCTTGACGCAGCTGCAACGGACTACTTTGGAACGTTGTTGTCATCGTGTACGAGATGCCTGAAGGGGGGCAATCGATGCAACGTAAACCGGATTTACTATGGATTTTGGTGATTTTATTTGGTCTGGGTGTCGTGACCACCGGGTATGCGCAAAGCTTGTGGACAAACAAGACCGATGCGCCGGCCCAGCTCTCTCCCGTGCAGCAACAGTACAAGCGTTAACCCCGCTTCAAGGCGCCGCTGATTCCAGTGGCGCTCCTGCGATATACCACTGCCTGTCAGTGACGGTGCCCGCCAATGGCACATCCCAACTGGCCTGCGCCAGACGATCAACCTTCTGACATTCATGGGCCAGGCCCAGCAGCGTAGGCTTGCGCCAGTGCTTGCGGCGGGCGAGGTAGGCCAGGCTGCGGTCATAGAATCCGCCGCCCATGCCCAGGCGTCCGCCCACATCATCGAACCCCACCAGCGGCAGCAGCACCAGGTCCAGCGCCCACACCTTGCGCTGGCGGCGGGCATTCACCCGTGGCTCCAGAATGCGAAAGCGGTTGGGCCGCAATGCCTCCCCGGGACGCACGCGCTGGAACACCATCTTGGTCCGCGGCCAGGCGCTCAGCACTGGCAGGTAGGTGGCCTTGCCACGGCGCTGGGCCGCACGCAGCAGCAGACGCGGATCGATTTCACCGTCCGTCGGCAGATACAGGGAAATATGTTTGGCCCGGCGAAACAGCGGGTGCTGTGCCAGTTGCCGATACAGGCCCAAGGCGGCCTGGCGCTGCTCGCTCGGCGTGAGGGCGCGACGGGCGTTGCGCAACATGCGTCGAAGTTGCGGACGGGAAAGCGGCGCAGGTTCGGTCATGGGTTTCCGGCTCATAAAACAATGCCAGTCCGAGGACTGGCATTGAGTTTGGGAATTCAGGCTCCCCGACAGAACCGCTGTCGACTAAGCCCTTGAACCCGAAAGTTCAAGGTGGAAGAAGCAGTAGGCTTTAAGGCTTTCCGTCTAGCGGACATGCACACCAGCCCAACGTGCAACTTCCAGGGTAGTGCGAATCGGCTCCGGGACATCGCCGACTGGCAAGCACGCCAGGGAGTGGGGCGAGTATACCTTAAACAGACTCGTCAATCAGCCCTTGGCTGCGTCCGAATCGCTGGACAGCGCCAGATCGACGCGGTCGAGCAGGTCGCGCACCTGCTCGCGAGTCGAGCCGCTGGCCTGTACGTCGGGGCGTTCCTGCTTGTGCAACAGGTCGTGGGTGATGTTCAGCGCGGCCATCACGGCGATGCGGTCGGCGCCGATCACTTTGCCGCTGCTGCGGATTTCACGCATCTTGCCGTCCAGGTAGCGGGCAGCGCTCACCAGATTGTTGCGTTCTTCCTGGGGACAGATGATCGAATATTCTTTGTCGAGGATCTGCACGGTAACGCTATTGCTTGAACTCATGAGTCTTGCTCCAGGGCCTTCAGGCGCGAAATCATCGATTCGACCTTACGCCGGGCGATTTCGTTTTTTTCAATGAGGTGAGCGCGTTCCTCGCGCCAGGTCTTTTCCTGAGCTAGTAGGAGTCCGTTTTGACTCTTAAGTTGCTCGACCCGATCAATTAGCCGTTCGAGTCTGGCCATCAGCGCTTGCAGGTCGGTGTCTTCCATTGGGTTCCACTGGATTTGTCTGATGAATGGCAACTGCAGGATAAACGATCTGACGCCCTCGATAGTCTTGGTACGTCTGCCGGTGCTAGGATACAGCGCTCCATTCTAGACATTGCGCCGTCTGGCGCCTAGCTCACCATGCCTATTCAGAACTCCCCGTACGATGCCTTTTCCAAACTGCTGAGCACCAGCGGCCACCCCTGCTCGCCTGCCGAACTGCACGGCGTGCTGTTGGGCCGCAGTTGCACCGGTGTGGGCTTTGATGCCGACAACTGGCTGGCCGATGTGGCCGAGCTGCTGGAGACCGAACCCACCGATAACGTGCGCAACGCGTTGATCGGCCTGCAAGAGATGGTCAAAGGCGAACTGACCGGCGATGACGTCACCGTCGTCCTGCTGCTGCCCTCCGACGACGCACCGCTGGCCGACCGCGCCGCCGCGCTGGGCCAGTGGTGCCAGGGCTTTCTCCACGGTTTCGGCGTGAACGCCGGCGGCCTGGAGCTGAGCACCGACGCCAGGGAAGTGCTGCAGGACCTCGCCGCCATCTCCCAGGTGCAAGATGCCCTGGAAGAATCCGAAGACGGCGAAGGCGACTACATGGAGGTCATGGAGTACCTGCGCGTGGCGCCGCTGCTGCTGTTCACCGAGACCAAAAAGTCCGCTGAGCCCGCTGCACCCAAGCCGTCGTTGCACTAAAAAGGAAGCCCCTCTGCCCATGATCCATATCCCCAAAGCGGAATACACCCGGCGCCGCAAGGCGCTCATGGCGCAGATGGAACCCAACAGCATCGCGATTCTGCCGGCCGCTGCGGTGGCCATTCGTAATCGCGATGTCGAGCATGTCTACCGCCAGGACAGCGATTTCCAGTACCTGAGCGGCTTCCCTGAACCGCAGGCGGTGATCGTGCTGATGCCCGGTCGCCAGCACGGCGAGTACGTGCTGTTCTGCCGCGAGCGCAACGCCGAGCGCGAACTGTGGGACGGCCTGCGCGCCGGCACCGAGGGCGCGATCCGCGACTTTGGCGCCGACGACGCTTTCCCCATCACCGATATCGACGACATCCTGCCCGGCCTGATCGAAGGCCGCGACCGGGTGTATTCGGCCATGGGCAGCAATGCCGAGTTCGACCGCCATGTGATGGAGTGGATCAACGTGATCCGCTCCAAAGCCCACCTGGGCGCTCAGCCGCCCAAAGAGTTCGTGGCCCTGGATCATCTGTTGCACGACATGCGTCTGTACAAGTCGGCGGCAGAGCTTAAGGTGATGCGCGAGGCCGCGCGCATTTCCTGCGCGGCCCATGTGCGGGCGATGCAGGCCAGTCGCGCCGGTCTGCATGAGTTCAGCCTCGAAGCCGAGCTGGATTACGTGTTTCGTCAGGGTGGCGCGAAAATGCCGGCCTACGGCTCCATCGTTGCTGCCGGGCGCAACAGCTGCATTCTGCATTACCAGCAAAATGACGCGCTGCTCAAGGACGGTGACCTGGTGCTGATCGACGCCGGTTGCGAGATCGACTGCTACGCCAGCGACATCACGCGCACCTGGCCGGTCAACGGCAAGTTCTCGGCCGAGCAGAAGGCGATCTATGAGATCGTGCTGGCCTCCCAGGAAGCCGCCTTTGCCGAAATTGCGCCGAACAAACATTGGAACCAGGCCCACGAGGCGACCGTGCGCGTGATCACCGCCGGGCTGGTGAGCCTCGGGCTGCTGCAGGGCGATGTCGACGAGCTGATCGCCAGCGAAGCCTACCGCACGTTTTACATGCACCGCGCCGGCCACTGGCTGGGCATGGACGTGCACGATGTCGGCGAGTACCGGGTCGGTGGCGAGTGGCGTGTGCTGGAAGTAGGCATGGTGTTGACCGTGGAGCCGGGTATCTATATTTCCCCGGATAACCAGAACGTGGCAAAGAAATGGCGTGGCATTGGCGTGCGCATCGAGGACGACGTGGTAGTGACCAAGAAGGGCTGTGAAATCCTGACCGGCGGCGTGCCCAAGACCGTCGCCGAAATCGAAGCGCTGATGGCGGCTGCCCGATGAGCCGGGTCAACCTGGCGATTGTCGGCGGCGGTCTGGTGGGCGCGAGCCTGGCGCTGGCATTGCAGGCCGGCGCCAAGGCGCGGGGCTGGAAGATCATGCTGATCGAACCCTTCGCCCCGGGCGACAGCTACCAGCCAAGCTACGATGCGAGGTCCTCGGCGCTGTCATTCGGCGCGCGGCAGATCTATCAGCGGCTGGGCGTCTGGCAGGACATTGCCCGCCGCGCCGAGCCGATCAAGCAGATTCACGTGTCTGACCGTGGCCGTTTCTCCACCGCGCGCCTGTCCGCTCTGGAGGAAGGCGTGCCGGCCCTGGGCTATGTGGTGGAAAATGCCTGGCTCGGCCAATGCCTGTGGCAGAGCCTGGACAAGGACGTGGTGAGCTGGCGCTGCCCGGCGGAAGTCACGCGCATGGAGCCGTTGCCGGACGGCTATCGCCTGACCCTCAACGATGAAACGGTGCTGTCTTGCGACCTTGCGGTGCTGGCCGACGGTGGCCGTTCCAGCCTGCGTGAACAACTCGGCATCGGCGTTAAAACCCGGCCGTACAACCAGAGCGCGCTGATCGCCAATGTGACCCCGAGCGAAGCCCACAACGGCGAGGCTTTCGAGCGTTTTACCGATGACGGTCCGATGGCCTTGCTGCCGCTGCCGGATAACCGCTGCGCGCTGATCTGGACCCGTATCGGCATGGACGCCCAGCGCCTGGTCGATCTCGATGAGCGCAGTTTCCTCGGCGAGCTGCAGAGCGTGTTCGGTTACCGCCTGGGCACGTTCAAGCAAGTCGGCGCGCGTCATCTGTACCCGCTGACCCTGGTGGAGGCCGAAGAACAAGTGCGCTCGCACCTGGCGGTCCTTGGCAATGCGGCCCATAGCCTGCACCCGATTGCCGGGCAGGGCTTCAACCTGTCCCTGCGCGATGCGGATGCCCTGGCCGAAGCCCTGCTGGCCGGTCCGCAAGTGCCGGGCGACCTGGCGACCTTGCAGGCTTATCGCGACCGTCAGCGCGGCGATCAGCAACTGACCGTGGGCTTCTCCGATCAGGTGACGCGCCTGTTTGGCAGCGGTCAGCCGCTGGTGGCATTGGGCCGTAACCTCGGCCTGCTGGGCCTGGACCTGTTGCCGCCGGCCAAGCGCTGGTTCGCCCGTCAGGCCATGGGCCTGGGCACGCGCTCGGATGTGTGAGTGAATTCTTTATCGATGATGCCTGGCTTGATCAGGTGCGTCGGCAAAACCCTTTACGTGCGGCGCAGGCCGCCAGCGAGGCAGGTTTAAGCATGGACATGCGCGCAGATGTGCTGATTGTCGGGGCCGGAATGGTCGGAAGCGCCCTGGCGCTGGCGTTGCAGGGCAGTGGCCTGCAGGTGCTGCTGCTCGATGGTAGCCCGCTGAGCGTCAAACCGTTTGACCCGGACGCAGCGTTCGAGCCCCGGGTGAGTGCCTTGTCGGGTGCCAGCCAGCGCATCCTCGAACGGCTTGGCGTGTGGGATGGCATCGTGGCGCGCCGCGCCAGCCCGTATGGCGAGATGCAGGTGTGGGACGGCAGCGGCACCGGGCAGATCCACTTTTCGGCGGCCAGTGTGCACGCCGATGTACTTGGGCATATCGTTGAAAACCGCGTGGTGCAGGACGCTTTGCTGGCGCGTCTGCACGATTGCGACCTGGGCCTGCTGGCCAATGCGCGCCTGGAGCAGATGCGTCGCTCCGGCGACGAGTGGCTGCTGACCCTGGCGGATGGCCGCAAGCTGCGTACGCCGTTGGTGGTGGCCGCCGATGGCGCCAACTCCGCCGTGCGCCGCCTGACCGGCACCCCCACACGCGAATGGGATTACCTGCACAACGCCATCGTCACCAGCGTGCGCAGCAGCCAACCGCATCGGCGTACGGCGTGGCAGCGCTTCACCGATACCGGCCCGCTGGCATTTCTGCCGCTGGATCGGGACGGCCAGCAGGATTGGTGCTCGATTGTGTGGTCGACCACGCCGGCTGAGTCCGAACGCTTGATGGCGCTGGGCGATGAACACTTCTGCCGTGAGCTGGAGCGCGCGTTCGAAGGACGGCTGGGAACGGTGGTCAGCGCCGACCCGCGCGTCTGCGTGCCCTTGCGCCAGCGTCATGCCAAGCGCTATGTGGCCGAAGGCCTGGCACTGATCGGCGACGCGGCCCACGCGATTCATCCGTTGGCGGGGCAGGGCGTGAACCTGGGCCTGCTCGATGCTGCGGTGCTGGCCGAAGTGCTGCTGGCGGCGAGCGAACGTGGTGAACGCCTGGCCGAGGTGAAAGTGCTGAGCCGCTATGAACGTCGGCGCATGCCGCACAACCTGGCGTTGATGGCGGCGATGGAAGGCTTTGAGCGCCTGTTCCAGGCCGATCAGTTGCCGTTGCGCTGGTTGCGTAATGCCGGATTGAAGATGGTCAATCAGATGCCCGAAGCCAAGGCTGTGTTCGTGCGTCAGGCGTTGGGGCTGACCGGGGATCTGCCGGAGTTGGCGAAACCCTGACGTAGTCGTGCAACATCTGGTAACGCCTCCACCAAGCGTTACCAAATGTGAGTCCTTATCATTTGCCCTCTTTTTGCAAATGAGCGACCGCCCCCATGTCGGCACCCCAGCGCCTCCTGACTGCCTTGGCACTCACCCTGATCGGCTGCAGCAGCGCCCAGGCAGCCGACGAAGTCGTGGTCTACTCCTCGCGCATCGACGAACTGATCAAGCCGGTGTTCGACGCCTACACCCAAAAGACCGGTGTGCAGGTGAAGTTCATCACCGACAAGGAAGCCCCGCTGATGCAGCGCATCAAGGCCGAGGGCGAAAACGCCACCGCCGACCTGCTGCTCACCGTTGACGCTGGCAACCTCTGGCAGGCCGAGCACATGGGCATCCTGCAACCGTTCACCTCGGCGGTCATCAACAAGAACATCCCTTTGCAATATCGCTCATCCGCTCACGCCTGGACCGGCTTGAGCCTGCGCGCGCGCACCATCGCCTATTCCACCGACCGGGTGAAGCCGGGTGATCTGACCACTTACGAAGCCCTCGCCGACCCACAATGGGAAGGCCGCCTGTGTCTGCGCACGGCGAAGAAGGTCTATAACCAATCGTTGACCGCCACCCTGATCGAAACCCACGGCGCGGCCAGGACCGAGGAAATCGTCAAGGGCTGGGTCAACAACCTGTCCACCGACGTGTTCTCTGACGACATTGCGGTGCTGGAGGCGATCAACGCCGGGCAATGCGACGTGGGTATCGTCAACACCTACTACTACGGTCGCCTGCACAAGCAGAAGCCGGAGCTGGCGGTGAAGCTGTTCTGGCCGAACCAGGGCGACCGTGGTGTGCACGTCAACCTGTCGGGCATCGGCCTGACCAAACACGCGCCGCACCCGGAGGCCGCCAAGGCGCTGGTGGAGTGGATGACCACGCCTGAAGCGCAGAAGATTTTTGCCGATGTGAACCAGGAGTTCCCGGCCAACCCGGCGGTGCCGCCTTCTGCCGAAGTGGCGACCTGGGGCAAGTTCGTGGCCGATACCTTGCCGGTGGAAGTGGCGGGCAAGCGCCAGGCTGAGGCGATTCGCCTGATGGATCGCGCTGGCTGGAACTGAACGTGTAAAACGCCGCAGATCAAAATGTGGGAGGGGGCTTGCTCCCGATAGCAGTGGATCAGTGACTGATGAGCAGACTGACAACCCGCTATCGGGAGCAAGCCCCCTCCCACACTGGGTTTTGCCTTTGGATCGTCATTCGCAGGAAGTTTGCTCTTGGCTCACCCCGCCCAACGCCGCTGGTACCTGCCGGTGTTCACCGTCGCCGCCCTGGTGCTATTGCCACTGAGCGTGCTGTTGCTGTCTTGGCAAAGTGTTGATGCACAAATCTGGGCCCACCTGTGGGATACCCAGATGCCACGCCTGCTGGGCAATACGCTCACGCTGGTGCTTGGCGTTGGCGTCGGTGTGACCCTGTTGGGCGTCAGCCTGGCCTGGCTGACCAGCCTCTGCGAGTTCCCCGGACGGCGCTGGCTCGACTGGGCGTTGATGCTGCCTTTTGCGATTCCGGCGTATGTACTGGCCTTTGTCTTTGTCGGCCTGCTGGATTTTGCAGGCCCGGTGCAGAGCCTGCTGCGCGAAGGGTTCGGCAACGGCTTGCGCCTGCCGCGCGTGCGCTCCACCAGCGGCGTGATCATCGTGCTGGTGCTGGTGTTCTACCCTTACGTGTATCTGCTGGCGCGCAGCGCATTCCTGGCTCAGGGCAAAGGCCTGATGGAAGCGGCGCGGGTACTCGGGCAATCGCCGTGGCAAGCGTTCTGGCGCGTCGCGTTGCCGATGGCCAGGCCGGCAATCGGCGCGGGCGTGGCGTTGGCGTTGATGGAGACCCTGGCGGATTTCGGCGCGGTCTCGGTGTTCAATTTCGATACGTTCACCACCGCGATCTACAAGACCTGGTACGGGTTTTTCAGCCTGTCCAGCGCGGCCCAACTGGCCAGCCTGTTGCTGTTGGTGGTGATGCTGGTGCTGTATGGCGAGCGGCGTGTCCGGGGCGCCAGCCGGCCCGGCAATGAACGGCCACGGGGCAAGGCGCTGTATCACTTGCGCGGGGTCAAGGCAGCGGCCGCCACTGCCTGGTGTGGTCTGGTATTCGCCTGTGCCTTTGTGATTCCGATGCTGCAGTTGGTGGTGTGGTTCTGGCAGCGTGGCCGCTTCGATCTGGATGAACGTTACACGGGGCTGATCGTGCATACCCTTTATCTGGGTGGCATCGCAGCGCTCTTCACCGTCAGCGTGGCGCTGCTGCTGGCGTTCGCCAACCGACTGGCGCCGACCCGGGCGATTCGCACCGGCATCAGCCTGGCCAACGTCGGTTATGCGTTGCCGGGGTCGGTGCTGGCGGTATCGATCATGTTGGCGTTCAGCTACCTGGACCGCGTGCTGGTGGTACCGCTGTCCGGCTGGCTGGGTGGCGCGGGCAAGCCGTTGTTGCTGGGCAGCCTGTCGGCGCTGGTGCTGGCGTATCTGGTGCGGTTCCTCGCGGTGGCCTACGGGCCGCTGGAAAACAGCCTGGCGCGTATCCGCCCGTCCTTGCCGGAAGCGGGGCGCAGTCTGGGGGTCAGTGGGCCACGACTGTTTTGCAAAGTGTATCTGCCGCTGTTGCTGCCGGGCACCCTGAGCGCGGCGCTGCTGGTGTTCGTCGATGTGCTCAAGGAAATGCCCGCTACCTTGCTGATGCGCCCGTTTGGCTGGGACACGCTGGCGGTGCGGATCTTTGAAATGACCAGCGAAGGCGAGTGGGCACGGGCGTCGCTGCCGGCTTTGACGCTGGTGTGCGTCGGCCTGTTACCGGTCATCGGCCTGATTCGTCGCTCGGCCCGGCCAATCGGCTAGGTGTCAGTCCTACGGCTTGCGGCTACAATGCGCGGCATTCGGTGCGCGCCGTCTTTCGGACCGGGTCGCTGTGCGTGGCTGCAGGCCTTGTGATTAAAGGTGTACAGCGCATATGGCAAGCCTGCGCATCTTCGCCAAGCCCGGAAGGAGAAACCCATGGGACAGCGTACGCCTCTGTATGACCTGCATCTCGCCCTGGGCGCGAAAATGGTCGATTTTGGCGGTTGGGATATGCCTTTGCACTACGGCTCGCAAGTTGAGGAGCACCATCAGGTGCGACGCGACTGCGGGGTGTTCGATGTATCCCACATGACCGTGATCGATGTCACAGGCCTTCAGGCCAGGGAGTGGCTTCAGCACCTGCTGGCCAATGACGTTGATCGTTTGCATGGCTGCGGCCGTGCGCTTTACAGCGCCATGCTCAACGAGCAGGGCGGCGTGGTGGACGACATGATCGTCTATCGCACCCAAGCCGGTTACCGGCTGGTGTTCAACGCCGCCACCCGAGATCAGGACCTGGCCTGGATGCGGGCGCAGCTTGGCGACTATCAGGTGCAACTGCATGAGCGGGCAGAACTGGCGATGCTCGCCATTCAAGGTCCCCATGCCCGGCAGCGAATCGCCGAGCTGGTGACCCAATCCCGCAGCACCCTGATCCATCAGCTCAAGCCCTTTGAAGGCCAGGCCGACGGTGACTGGTTTATCGCCCGCACCGGCTACACCGGCGAGGACGGCCTGGAAATTGTCCTGCCGGCCGAGCAGGCACCGGGCTTCTTCAACGACCTGGTCGGTGCCGGTATTTCCCCCATCGGCCTCGGCGCCCGCGATACCCTGCGTCTGGAAGCGGGGATGAACCTGTATGGTCAGGATATTCATCAGGACGTTTCGCCCCTGGCGGCCAACATGGCCTGGAGCATCGCCTGGGAACCTGCCGAACGCGACTTCATCGGGCGTGCGGCGCTGGAAGCCGAACTGGCGGCGGGTGTGCAGTTCAAACTGGTGGGATTGGTACTGGAGGAGCGCGGCGTTTTACGTGCTCATCAGGTGGTTCGTATCGCCAATGTTGGCGAAGGAGAGATCACCAGTGGTAGTTTCTCCCCTACGCTGAGCAAATCCATTGCTTTGGCGCGTGTACCGACGGCGACGGCCGACCGGGCCGAGGTGGAGATCCGCGGCAAGTGGTACCCGGTTCGAGTGGTCAAACCGACCTTCGTGCGCCATGGCAAGACACTGATCTAACTATTTTCGGCAGGCCATTTGGCCGCCGACATTCCTTCTAGAGGGCACAGAATATGAGCACTATCCCTGCCGAACTGCGTTTTGCCGAAAGTCACGAATGGGCCCGTCTGGAAGCTGACGGTACGGTGACCGTCGGGATTTCCGATCACGCCCAGGAAGCGCTGGGGGATGTGGTGTTTGTTGAGTTGGCCGAAGTGGGCGCCACGTTTGAAGCCGAGGGGCAGGCGGGGGTGGTTGAGTCGGTGAAGGCCGCCTCGGATATCTACGCGCCAGTGGCTGGCGAAGTGATCGCTGTGAACGAAGAGCTGAGTGGCAGCCCCGAGCTGCTGAACTCCGACCCTTACGGCGCATGGATCTTCAAGCTCAAGCCAGGCAACCCGGCTGACCTGGATAAACTGCTGGACGCCGCCGGCTACAAGGCTGCTATCGGCGAGTAAACGCAAAGCGTTGAAACAGCACAAACCAGTGTGGGCGCTGGCTTGCCTGCGATGCAGACACCTCGGTGTATCAGTTACACCGCAGTGATGTCATCGCAGGCAAGCCAACGCCCACATTGGGTTGAGGTGAGCCGGATTTTTCAGTTCGCTTTCAATACCGCTTTGACCGCCGCTACCGCTCGCTCCACATCCGCCTCGGTCATTGCCGTAAACATCGGCAACGACACAATCAAGCGCCCCACTTTTTCCGCCACCGGGAACATGCCTTCCTTGAAACCCTGTGCCCGATAAAGGCTCAGCAGGTGGATCGGTGGGTAGTGGTAACCGATGCCGACGCCATGGGCCTGCATCTGCTCCATGAACGTCGCGCGGGCGGGCAAGCCGTCCTGGCGTTCCGGCAGCACCAGTTGGAACAGGTGCCAGTTGCTGTTTTCGAAGTCCGCTGGCGGTAATTGCGCGCCGTATGTCTGTTCAAAATCACTGCCGAAGCACTGGAAGTAATGCCGCGCCAGATTTTGGCGGTGGGCGGTGATTTTTTCGATATGGGCGAACTGGCCCAGGCCGATGGCAGCGGCGATATCGGTCATGTTGAACTTGCCGCCCAACACGTCCACATCCAGGCCGTCAAAGCCGGTGCGGGTGACACCCTGCAGGCGGTACTTTTCCGCCAGGCGTGCTTCCTCGGCGTTGTTCAATACCAGGCAACCGCCCTCGGACGAGGTGATGTTCTTGTTCGCCTGGAAACTGAAGGAAACGAAGTCGCCGGTTGCGCCGATTCGCTCGCCATCCCAGCTGGAGCCCAGGGCCTGGGCGGCGTCTTCAATGATGCGCAGGTTGTACTTGTTGGCCAGTGCATAAAGCATTGGCATATCCAGCGGCAAACCGGCCAGGTACACCGGAATGATCGCCTTGGTACGCGGGGTAATGGCCGCTTCGACCTGCGTCAAATCGATATTGCGCGTGATCGGGTCGATATCGGCAAACACCGGCGTGGCGCCCACCTCCAGGATCACGTTTGCCGTGGCGACCCACGAGATGGGTGTGGTAATGACTTCATCGCCCGGCCCGATACCGGCGATGCGCAAGGCAATCTCCATGGTGCAGGTGCCCGAGTTGAACGTGCGCACCGGGCGCCCGCCAAAATATTCCGACAGCTGTGCTTCGAATGCCTGCACTTTCGGCCCGCTGGTGATCCAGCCGGAGCGCAGCACATCGCCGACCGCCGAGATAGTGGCTTCATCGATGGTGGGTTTGGAAAACGGCAGGAAGGGCTGTTGGCTCATGACGAGAAAGGCATCCGTTTCAGAGTGGCGACGAATAAAGGGCGGTGAGTGCCCGGCATGGTTGCACGGTCCGACTGAATATAGCCTGTCGTCGGTGAACGAATTGTCATCTGGCAGGCAAAAAAATGCCGCTTTAAAAAGCGGCATTCCTTGGAGCGGGGATCACTCGGTAACGGCATTCTTCGCGAGAATGGCGTTGGCCAGTTGCATGTCCGTGGCCTGCAGGCCAGGGTTGTCGGCGCGAACTTTCTGCATGGCGGCTTCCAGGTAAGGGCCGCGGATGCCGCCGTCGCTGGCAACGAAGCTGCCTGCGTCGTCTTGAGCGGCAACCACCATCTTGTGGTCCTTGAAGGTCAGGTACGTCGAGCCGGTCGTGGCACCCGACGAAATGACATTGCGCCAGAAGCTGTCGGCCATGGCTGAACCGACGGGGAGAGATAGCACAGCGAGGGTTGCGACAGCATATTTAAGACGCATGGTAGGTGACTCCGGTGGTTGTCTGTTGGGTTTGATTGTAATCAGACCAATCGAGTTCAATCATGACTGAACAGTTTCGACTTTCAGTACCACGCCGTCCTGGCCGATCACCCGCACTTGAGCGCCTGCAGGCGTATCCGGGCCGGTCACCATCCATACGCCGTCGCCGACTTTCACCTTGCCCCGGCCATCCACAATGGCCTGATGCACAATAAAGTTGCGCCCGATCAGCTCCGAACCCCGCTCGTTCAGACCCGGTTGATCGCTGGCCTTGGCGCTGCTGCGCTGGCGCTTCCACCAGTACACCGCCGTCAGAATCGACAGCAGGGCGAACAGCAGCAGTTGCCATTCCAGCCCCAGCGAGGGCACCACGAACTTGATCACGCCCACCGCAGCGGCCGCGATGCCCATCCACAGCAAATACCCGCCGGCCCCGAACACCTCGAGAATCAACAACACGGTACCCAGTGCCAGCCAGTCCCAGAACGACAGATGCTGAAGGAATTCCCACATGGTGATGGCCTCAGCCTTTCTTGTTGTCGAACGTTGCCTTGACGATCTCACCGATACCACCGATGGCGCCGATCACCTGGCTGGCTTCCAGCGGCATGAGAATCACCTTGCTGTTGTTGGCCGACGCCAGCTTGCCCAGGGCGTCGATGTACTTTTGCGCGACAAAATAGTTGACCGCCTGCACGTTGCCCGACGCGATTGCCTCCGACACCACTTGCGTGGCGCGGGCTTCCGCTTCGGCCTGACGCTCACGGGCTTCAGACTCCAGGAATGCGGCCTGTCGGCTACCCTCGGCCTCGAGGATCTGCGCCTGCTTTTTGCCCTCGGCGGTCAGGATCGCCGAGGCGCGCAGGCCTTCGGCTTCGAGAATCTGTGCACGCTTGATCCGCTCGGCCTTCATCTGCCCGGACATGGCTGCCATCAGGTCTGCTGGCGGGCTGATGTCCTTGATTTCGATACGCGTGATCTTGATGCCCCACGGCGCCGTGGCTTCATCGACAGTGCGCAGCAGCTTTTCGTTGATGCCGTCACGCTGGCTGAGCATGGCGTCCAGTTCCATGGAGCCGAGCACGGTACGGATATTGGTTTGCAGCAGGTTCCGGATGGCGTGTTCGAGGTTGTTGACCTCGTAGGCCGCCTGGGCGGTGTTCACCACCTGGAAGAAGCACACGGCATCGATCTGCACGGTGGCGTTGTCGGCGGTGATCACTTCCTGGGGCGGGATATCCAGCACGCTTTCCATCACGTTGATCTTGCGACCGATGCGGTCCATGACCGGAATGATGATATTGAGGCCAGGCTTGAGGGTGTTGGTGTAGCGGCCAAAACGTTCGACCGTCCACTGGTAGCCCTGAGGCACCACCTTGAAACCCATGAAGAGAATGGCGATGGCCAAACCCACGAAAAGAAGCAGTACGGTTCCGATCTGCATTGCGATTCCCTATCTGATGGTGTCAGTGAAGCGACGTTCGGCCGATTGTAACGGTGTTGCCACCGTTAAAGACGGTTTCATTGTCCGACAATCAAAGGATTTGTTTCTGAATCCCCAGGGGTGACCCGCAGCACTTCGGCCAGCGTGGTCAGCCCGGCCTGTACCTTCACTAATCCGGCCATCCGCAGGCTGTGCATGTTTTGCCGCAGCGCTGCCTGGCGCAATGTCTGCACATCGGTGCCGGGCGTGATCAGCGCCTTGAGCGCCTCATCCATTACCATGATTTCGTAGACGCCGGCTCGGCCTCGGTAACCGCTGTCACGACACTCTGCGCACCCCACGGCCTCGCAGCTATCGCCCGCCACACGTTTGCAGTCGGGGCACAGCAGGCGTACCAGACGCTGGGCCATCACCCCCAGCAGGGTTGCCTTGATCAAATAGTGAGCAATCCCCAGTTCCTGCAGGCGGCTGATGGCGCTGGGCGCATCGTTGGTGTGCAGGGTCGACAACACAAGGTGCCCGGTAAGCGCGGCCTGGATTGCCATTTCGGCGGTCTCCTGGTCGCGTATCTCGCCGATCATGATGATGTCCGGGTCCTGGCGCAGCAGGGCGCGGATGCCGCTGGCAAAGGTCAGATCGATGTTGTGCTGCACCTGCATCTGGTTGAACGCCGGCTCGACCATCTCGACCGGGTCCTCCACCGTGCACAGGTTGACCTCGCGGGTCGCCAGTCGCTTGAGCGTGGTATAGAGGGTGCTGGTCTTGCCGGAACCGGTCGGGCCGGTGACCAGAATGATGCCATGGGCCTGGCGGGTCATGGCGTGCCAGCGCTGCTGGTCTTCGGGCGACAGGCCGAGCTGGTCGAAGTCCTTGAGCAGCACCTGGGGGTCGAAAATTCGCATCACCAGTTTCTCGCCAAAGGCTGTGGGCAAGGTCGACAGGCGCAACTCCACCTCGGCGCCGGCGGGGCTTCTGGTCTTGAGTCGGCCGTCCTGCGGTTTGCGTTTTTCCGCCACGTTCATCCGGCCCAGGCTTTTCAGGCGGCTGACCACTGCCATCGTGACCTGGGGCGGAAATTGATAGACATCATGCAGCAGCCCATCGATGCGAAAGCGTACGCGGCCCTGGTCGCGGCAGGGTTCGATATGAATATCGCTGGCACGTTGGCCAAAGGCGTACTGCAACAGCCAGTCAACGATCGTGACGATATGCGCGTCGTTGGCATCTGGCTCCTGATCGCCGCCACCGAGGTTGAGCAGGTCGATATTGGCAGGTGCCGCGATTTTCTGATCTGCACCGCGCACCGACTTTGCCAGGCGGTAGAACTCGCCCATGCAGTGCTCAATGGCCTGGGGGTTGGCGACCACGCGCTTTATCGAGCGTTTGAGCACCTGCGCCAGGCCGGCTTCCCACCCGGTGACATAGGGCTGGGCACTGGCGACGGTGACGGTGTGGGCATCCATGGCCACGGCGAGGATCGCGTGACGCTGGGCGAATGCGTGGGACATCAGCGGCACCACCGTCGCCACGTCGATCTTCAACGGGTCGATGCGCAGATAAGGTTGTCCGGCCTGCCGGGCGAGCCATTGCGTCAGCGCTTCCAGATCGGGCCCCTGGGCCGCGATAAGTTCCAGTGGATGCCGGTTGCCGGCGGGCAATGTCGACAGGCGCTGCGCGACAGTGGCTGATACCAGCCCGGCCTCGACCAGAGGCGGCAGCAACGCGTGCAGTTGCAAACGGTGATCAACAGACATGCAGATTTACCTGAGAAGCGCTGGACGTCTTCTCAGGCTAGTCAGGCGCTGTATATTTGCCTCTCAGGGTGTATTGCAGGCTTTTGCGCTGAACAACGGGAAGGCAGTCACATTCCCGTGGCAAGCCCGCTCGCCACAGAGCCGTGGTCTGGTATTACAAGCGCAGCAACGTTTTCCACGCCCGGTTCTGATACACCGCGATCGTCTGATGCATCCGCGCGTCCAGCGACTCATCGGTGATCGGCTGGTTGGCCAGTTGCACCAGCTTGTTCAGCTCGCCGTACAGGCGGTCCAGCTCGGCAATCTCCACCACCTGACGTGCGTGATGCAGCCAGGCCTGGATGCGCTCGATGCGCGGCAGTTGCTCGGCCAGGTCTTCGGGTTGCTGCTGGTAGCGCGGCAGTTGCAGGGCGACGGCATCGTCGGCCAGCAGGCGCGGCAGCCAGTTGGTGAGTTGCGCTGCGCCCTGGCGGTTGCCGCGCACGGTGCGCTCGGCGGTCCAGGTGCGGGCCAGCAGCCAGCGCGAGGTGTTCAATGAGAACAGGCCCCAGCGCACGTCTTCGAGCTCTTCGGCGAACTGCTCCGGCGCGGCTTTGCGAATGTCTTCGTCGTCATCACCGGCCTGTACCAGCGGGCGCCAGTCTTCGAGCAGGGCATCGAGTGCGCTGCGCAGTTCACTGGTGGACTGGCGTGGCGCCGCCTGACCGAGACTGCCGATCAGGGCGCGCAATTCGCCGAGGTGATCGACCCAGTCCTGCAACAGGCGCCAATGGCCATTGAATCGGTATTGCTCGGCCAGACGCTGGCTGCTGCCCAGCAGGTGCCACATGATCGCGGCGAACGCATCGTCCAGCGGCATTTCGGCGTGGATCTGCGGCGCCGGCAGGCTCAGGGAGTAGCTGCCGGCGTCGTACAGGCGGTAGCCGCGCTCGGCCTTGCTGATGTCACAGGGCATCAGCGCCAGGGTCGCGGCCAGCTCGGCGGCCAACTCCAGCAGGGCAGCCGGTTCGCCTTCGCGCAATTCCAGCTCCAGCTCGCAGATTTCTTCTTTCTGTTTGCCGACCACCACATGGCCCAGGTCCAGTGCGGCTTCGATCACCACCTTGGTTTTGCCACGGCCCCAGGCGATTTCGGCGCGCTCGCGCACAAAATCGGTGGTGAAGATCGGCTTGAGGGTCTTTTTGTCCAGCTCGGCCAGTTGCTCGGGCCAGCATTCGCCGTCGAGTTTCTTCACGTCGAGCTTGGCTTTGGGCAGGTTCCAGTTGTACTCGTTGCGTTCCGACAGGCCGGCGATGCTTTGGCCACGGGTCTTGAGGGTCTGGATGATTTCGTCACCGTCCTTGCGCAGGCGCAGGGCAACCTTGGCCTGCGCCAGGTCGCGCTCGGGGGTGTCGAAATACTGGTTCATCAACTCACGGCGTTCCCAGCCACTTTTGTTGCGTTTTTTCAGTAGCGGGTGCTCACGCAGCGCGGCGAGGGTTTCGCGGCTGACGCGGAGCTTGATTTCGGTTTCTTTCTGCATGGCCGGAAAATCCAGGATCGGGAGCGCAGCCGGGGAAAAGAGTGGCTGCCAAGGCCGTGCAGTGTACAGGACTGAGCCCGGCAACGCGCCGCAACGGTTTATTGTGTCGTGCAGATGGCTCTATAGTGGGCCCAATCCGGGAAGTCGAGAGGCCGCGCATGCCGTTACCTACCATGAAAGAGCAGTTCGCCGCGCTGATTGCCGCGCCCTCGGTCAGCTGCACGCAGGTGTCGCTGGACCAGACCAACCGCCCGGTGATCGATCTGCTTGCCAGTTGGCTGGGCGATCTGGGCTTTGCCATCGACATTCAGCAGGTCAGCCCCGGCAAGTTCAACCTGCTGGCCACCTTCGGCAGCGGTCCCGGCGGGCTGGTGCTGGCCGGGCACAGCGACACGGTGCCGTATGACGCCGCCTTGTGGCAGACCGATCCGCTCAAGCTGACGGAAGTCGACGGCCGCTGGGTAGGATTGGGCAGTTGCGACATGAAGGGTTTTTTCGCCCTGGCCATCGAAGCGGTGTTGCCGCTGCTCGACCAGCCGTTCAAACAGCCGTTGCTGATTCTCGCCACCTGCGATGAAGAGAGCTCCATGTCCGGCGCGCGGGCGTTGGCCGAAGCGGGGCGTCCGCTGGGCCGCGCGGCGGTGATCGGCGAGCCCACTGGCCTGAGGCCGATCCGCCTGCACAAGGGCGTGATGATGGAGCGCATCGACATCCTCGGCCGCAGCGGCCATTCGTCGGACCCGAGCCTGGGCCACAGCGCCCTCGAAGCCATGCACGATGCCATCGGCGAACTGCGCGGCCTGCGCCTGGCCTGGCAGCGCGAATACCGCAACCCGCAATTCAGCGTGCCGCAGCCCACCCTGAACCTGGGCTGCATCCACGGCGGCGACAACCCCAACCGCATTTGCGGCCAGTGCTCCCTGGAGTTCGACCTGCGGCCCTTGCCGGGCATGGACCCTGAAGTGCTGCGTGCCGCTATCCGGCAGAAACTCGCACCTCTGGCCGAGCGCCATCAGGTCCGAATCGACTACGCGCCGCTGTTTCCCGAAGTGCCCCCATTCGAACAGCCCGCAGACGCCGAACTGGTGCGGGTTGCGGAGCGTTTGACCGGCCATCGTGCCGAAGCAGTGGCGTTTGGCACCGAAGCGCCTTATCTTCAGCGCCTTGGTTGCGAAACCCTGGTGCTCGGCCCTGGCGATATCGCCTGTGCGCACCAGCCGGGCGAGTACCTCGAAATGTCACGCTTGACGCCTACAGTGCAGTTATTGCGCGACCTGATCGAACATTACTGCCTCAAACCTGCATAAATTAACCCTCGCCTGTACGTCCATAGAAGGAGAGTGAGCGTGTCGCCAAGCCTGTTCCGACGATAACCATCAGCCCGCCGTGCGCTTTTACGATCCTTCCTTTTAAGGCTGCTTTTTATTACAGGCCCAGGTGTTATGCCCGAATACGTCAATTGGCTTCGTCACGCTTCCCCTTACATCAACGCCCACCGCGACTGCACCTTTGTGGTCATGTTGCCTGGCGACGGTGTGGACCACCCCAACTTCGGCAATATCGTCCACGACCTCGTGCTGCTGCACAGCCTGGGAGTGCGGCTGGTGCTGGTGCACGGCTCGCGTCCGCAAATTGAAACCCGCCTTGAGGCGCGTGGCCTCACGTCGGCTTACCACGAAGGCATGCGCATCACCGATGCCGCCACCCTGGAATGTGTGATCGATGCGGTCGGGCACTTGCGTATCGCCATCGAGGCGCGTCTGTCGATGGACATGGCCTCATCGCCCATGCAGGGTTCGCGCCTGCGCGTGGCCAGTGGCAATCTGGTCACCGCGCGGCCCATCGGCGTGCTTGAAGGCGTGGACTATCACCACACCGGCGAAGTGCGCCGGGTCGACCGCAAGGGTATCAATCGCCTGCTCGACGAGCGCTCCATCGTGCTGCTGTCGCCGCTGGGATACTCGCCCACCGGCGAAATCTTCAATCTGGCCTGTGAAGACGTGGCCACCCGCGCCGCCATCGACCTGGCTGCCGACAAACTGCTGCTGTTCGGCGCCGACCTTGGTCTGATCGACGAGAATGGCCGTCTGGTGCGTGAGTTGCGTCCGCAGCAAGTGCCGGCGCACCTGCAGCGATTGGGCAGCAATTATCAGGCTGAACTGCTCGACGCCGCAGCCCAGGCCTGCCGCGGCGGCGTGGGGCGCAGCCATATCGTCAGCTACGCCGAGAACGGCGCCTTGCTCACCGAGTTGTTTACCCGCGACGGCGGCGGCACGCTGGTGGCCCAGGAGCAATTCGAACTGGTACGCGAAGCGGCGATTGAAGACGTCGGCGGTTTGCTCGACCTGATCAGCCCGCTGGAAGAGCAGGGCATCCTTGTACGCCGTTCGCGGGAAGTGCTGGAGCGCGAGATCGAGCAGTTCAGCGTGGTGGAACGTGAAGGCATGATCATCGCCTGCGCGGCGCTCTACCAGATCGCCGATTCCGACGCTGGTGAGCTGGCCTGCCTGGCGGTAAACCCGGAATACCGCCATGGCGCGCGGGGTGATGTGTTGCTTGAGCGTATCCAGAGCCGTGCCAGGGCCCAGGGCTTGAAGACCTTGTTCGTGCTTACCACACGCACTGCGCATTGGTTCCGCGAGCGCGGCTTTGAGCCCAGCAGCGTAGACCGCCTGCCTTCGGCGCGGGCGTCGCTGTACAACTACCAGCGCAACTCCAAGATCTTCGAAAAGGCGCTGTAAAAGACAGCGCACATTAAAAATGTGGGAGGGGGCTTGCTCCCGATAGCCTTGGCTCAGTCACTGATGGGTTGACTGAATGCCATCGGGAGCAAGCCCCCTCCCACATTTGTTTCAATACTTCAGAACCGTGGAACGGCGCCGATACAACAATTGCCAGCGATCAAATCGGCCGCTTGGACAACCAAAGAAATTATTAGTGACACAAAAACTGTAACAAATTGACGCCAGGATAGCGCTTAGCCATGATGGCGCCGCCTTTCTGGTCGTGAGTGACGTCTGCAGTGTCGCTAAACGATTTAAAAAAGCTTTGATCAATACCCTTCAGGAATTAGCGTGCGCGGCAACTCGTCTACTCTGACTGGTTTGCTGTCCTGCGACGTCTTATTCCTGAATCGTATGAAAAAGGATGAAATAATTCTTTTTGGGTGTATGAGAAACTCATTACCCTGCACGGACCAAATCAACTGTGATTAGACGAAGGTAGTAGACACACAAGGTTACGATTGACTTGTCAGTCACTAACCGGTGCTAATCGCGCATCTGTGGATCGAGGGCGTCAGACCCGCGACCGAAGAAACACAAAAATTAGAAACGAGAGGAGCGGTACATGAAGAAGTCCACCTTGGCTGTGGCTGTAGCTTTGGGCGCAATCGCCCAGCAAGCAGGCGCTGCCGGTTTCATCGATGACAGCAAAGTAACGCTGGGTGTGCGTAACTTTTACATCAACACCGACAACCGCGACGCGGCTGCCGGCACTCCAGCCAACAAGGCTGCTGGTGTACAGAACAAGCAGGAAGAATGGGGTCAGGGCTTCGATCTGCGCTTCATCTCCGGCTATACCCAAGGCACCGTAGGCTTCGGTCTTGATGCCATCGGCCTGCTGGGCATTCGCCTGGATTCGGGCGGCGGCACCAACGGCGCGAGCCCGGCGACCGCGACCAGCCCTGGTTCGTACGGCGGCACTGTGTTCCCGAGCAAGTCCAATGGCGAAGCCGTTGATAACTACTCGAGCCTGGGCCTGACTGCCAAAGCCAAGATCTCCCAGACCGAACTGAAGCTGGGTACGCTGCAACCCAAGCTGCCGGTTATCGTGACCAACGACGGTCGTCTGCTGCCGCAGACCTTCCAGGGTGGCCAGATCACCACCAACGACATCAAGGACCTGACGCTGGTTGCCGGTCAGATCGAAAAGGCCAAGGGCCGTAACTCCAGCAACGTCGACAACCTGTCGATCGCGGGTGCCAACACCCGTGGCGTGAACTGGCGTGACAGCAACAAGTTCTACTACGCCGGTGGTGACTACAAGATCACCAAAGACCTGACTGCCCAGTACTACTACGGCAACCTGGAAGATTTCTACAAGCAGCACTTCCTGGGTCTGACCCACAACTGGGCAATCGGCCCGGGCGTATTGAAGTCTGACCTGCGTTACTTCCACAGCTCCGATGACGGCAAGAACGGCAGCGAAGCGGCCTACTTCTCGTCGGGCAACTACAGCGGCGTGAACTCCGGTCGTGGCAAGGTTGACAACAACCTGTACAGCGGCCTGTTCCTGTACACCATTGCCGGCCACACCTTCGGTGGTGGTTACCAGGTCAGCAACGGTAACAGCGACTTCCCTTGGTTGAACCAGGGCGACGGTTCGTCGGCTTACCTGACCACTGACATGCAGATCGCCAAGTTCGCCCGTGCTGGCGAACGTACTTGGCAGGCTCGCTACGCGTATGACTTCGCCAAGGTTGGCGTGCCTGGCCTGACCGCCGGTATCGTCTACCTCAAAGGTACCGACATCGACACCGTCAACGGCAGTCGTGCCGAGTTCACCGGTCAGTCCGAGTGGGAGCGCGACATCACTGTTGCCTACGTGATCCCGGAAGGCCCGCTGAAAAACCTCGGTGTTGCCTGGAAAAACGCCATGTGGCGCAACGATGTTGCCGCAGCGCGCGATCAGGACGAAAACCGTGTAATCGTCAGCTACAGCTACGCATTCAAGTAACGGCGTAAAGCCTTGCCCGGCGCAATGCCGGGCAAGGTGTGTTGCTTCAAGTCGGGCTCAACCCCCGCAAGCCCTTCCTGAATCCCTCTTTGCAGCGTCTCAAGGCCTTCTCGAACCTTGAAATCGATGTTGATCTCCGCGTGCCTCAGCGTCCAGTGAACAGATTTTTAATATTCCTTTATCGTCTGGATAAATCGTTATTTATTCTTTTTAAATAAATGCCGAAGCATGCACAGTGGGCGCCATAAGCACTCATCAGGAGCCATGCCATGAGCCTCAGACTGGGCGATATCGCCCCCGATTTCGAACAGGATTCCAGCGCCGGTAACATTCATTTCCATGAATGGCTGGGCGACAGCTGGGGGGTGTTGTTCTCGCACCCGGCCGACTTCACGCCAGTGTGCACCACTGAGCTGGGTTTCACCGCCAAGCTCAAGGACGAATTCGCCAAGCGCGGCGTCAAGGCCATTGCTCTGTCCGTAGACCCGGTGGACTCCCACCACAAGTGGATCGAAGACATCAACGAAACCCAGCACACCGTGGTCAACTTCCCGATCCTGGCCGACGCCGACCGCAAGGTCTCGGACCTCTACGACCTGATCCACCCGAACGCCAGCGATACCCTGACCGTGCGCTCGCTGTTCGTGATCGACCCGAACAAGAAAATCCGCCTGACCATCACTTATCCGGCCAGCACTGGCCGCAATTTCCACGAAATCCTGCGGGTCATCGATTCGTTGCAGCTGACCGACAACCACAAGGTCGCCACCCCGGCCAACTGGCAGGACGGTGATGAAGTGGTGATCGTGCCGTCGCTCAAGGATGAGGAAGAGATCCAGAAGCGCTTTCCCAAGGGCTACCGCGCCGTGAAACCGTACCTGCGCCTCACCCCGCAACCTAACCGCTAACACACAACCCAATGTGGGAGTGAGCAAGCCCCTCCCACAGGTTTTGCCGCATTTCACAGCTCACAAAGCAGGGGTTTTTCAGGCCGTTTCGACGGCCTTTTTTTTCGCCTGGCTTTCCATAAAACGCATATGTATTTATGGAATAAACAAATGAAAAAATAAGATTTATAGATATATAAATCTGCTGCTAAGGTCTGTCCCATCTTGGCGCCATCGCCACACAGCGAACGCCGGCACTTGCTCAAAGGAATTCCTGCATGTTGGTCGTAACACTCGGAGGCAGTCCCAGTCAGCGTTCCCGCTCCGGAGTGCTGCTGGAAAAAACCCGTCAGTGGTTGCAAGACAAAGGCGTCGAAGTGGTGAGTTACCAGGTACGGGACTTCCCGGCCGAAGACTTGCTGCATGCGCGCTTCGACAGCCCCAAGGTGATCGACCTGTTGCAACAGGTGGCCAATGCCGACGGCCT
This sequence comes from Pseudomonas trivialis, assembly GCF_001439805.1. Lineage (GTDB taxonomy): Bacteria > Pseudomonadota > Gammaproteobacteria > Pseudomonadales > Pseudomonadaceae > Aquipseudomonas > Aquipseudomonas trivialis. The sequence continues at coordinate 422,940 of NZ_JYLK01000001.1, forward strand.
GGTGATCGCCACGCCGGTGTACAAGGCCTCGTTCTCCGGCGCGCTGAAAACCGTGCTCGACCTGCTGCCCGAACGCGCCCTGGCGCACAAGGTAGTCCTGCCGATGGCCACCGGTGGCAGCATCGCCCACATGCTGGCGGTGGACTACGCCTTGAAACCGGTACTGTCGGCGCTCAAGGCTCAGGAATTGCTGCACGGCATTTTCGCCGAGGACAGCCAGATTGCCTACGGCGAGGGCAGTGTCCAGGCGCAATTGGTGCCGGTGCTGGAAGCGCGACTGCGCGAAGCCGTGGAACAGCTCTACAGCGCCATGGCCCGCCGCCCCAAACCGCTGGATCCCGACGTACTGAATGAACGTTTGTTGAGTGCTCGCTGGAGCATTTAAGCCTCACCTGACATCCGGAAACACTCACCTTACTCAGCCGCCAACGGCCAAGCAGGTGCAGCCAACCCCTCATCGCACTATTTGGAGAGAGCGCCATGCGCACTGTCATCTTGCGTCGTGGTCTGGTCGCACTGTTTGCTGCGGCTGTGTCCTTCGGCGCCATTGTTAACGCCCAGGCCGCTGAAACCCTGCGGATCGGCTATCAGAAATACGGCACCCTGGTGCTGCTCAAGGCCAAGGGCAGCCTGGAAAAGCGCCTGGCCGCCCAGGGCGTGCAGGTGCAATGGACGGAATTTCCCGGCGGCCCGCAGCTGCTTGAAGGCCTGAATGTCGGCGCCATCGACTTCGGCGTCACCGGCGAAACCCCGCCAGTGTTTGCCCAGGCGGCCGGTGCCGATCTGCTCTACGTGGCCTACGAGCCGCCGGCGCCCACCAGCGAAGCGATCCTGGTGCCCAAGGATTCCACGATCAAGTCGGTGGCCGCGCTCAAGGGCAAGAAAGTCGTGCTCAACAAAGGCTCCAACGTGCACTACCTGCTGGTGCGTGCCCTGGAAGATGCCGGGCTCAAATACACCGATGTGCACACCGTATTCCTGCCGCCCGCCGATGCCCGCGCGGCATTCGAGCGGGGCAGTGTCGACGCCTGGGTCATCTGGGATCCGTACCAGGCCGCCGCCGAGAAACAACTGCAGGCGCGCACCCTGCGTGACGGCACCGGCATCGCCGACAACCACCAGTTCTACCTCGCCACCAAACCCTACGCGCAACAGCACCCTGACGTGATCAAGGCGCTGGTGGAAGAAGTGCGCGCGGTCGGCGAATGGTCCAAAGCCAACCCGCAGGAGGTCACCGCTCAGGTGGCGCCGCTGCTTGGCCTGCCGGCCGACATCACCCTGACCTCGGTCAAACGCCAAGGCTACGGTGCGCTGTTCCTGACTCCGGAAGTGGTCGCCGCCCAGCAGAAAATCGCCGACACCTTCTACCAGCTCAAATTGATTCCCAAGCCCTTGAGCATCAAGGACGTGATCTGGACACCGCCCGCCACCGTGGCCACCGCGCCGTAATTCGATTTCTTCAGGAGACAACTCCATGAGCCTCACTATTTTCTGGTTCCTGCCTACCCATGGCGACGGCCATTACCTTGGCACTGCCGAAGGCGCGCGCGCCGTCGACCACGGCTACCTGCAGCAAGTCGCCCAGGCCGCTGACCGCCTCGGGTTCGGCGGGGTGCTGATCCCCACCGGACGTTCCTGCGAAGACTCGTGGCTGGTGGCCGCCTCGCTGATCCCGGTGACCCAGCGCTTGAAATTTCTCGTCGCCCTGCGCCCCGGCATCATCTCGCCGACGGTGGCCGCGCGTCAGGCCGCAACCCTGGATCGTCTGTCCGGCGGCCGTGCGTTGTTCAACCTGGTGACCGGTGGCGACCCGGAAGAGCTGGCCGGCGACGGCCTGTTCTTGAGCCACGAAGAGCGCTACCAGGCCTCGGTGGAATTCACCCGCATCTGGCGCCGTGTGCTGGAAGGCGAAACCGTGGATTACGACGGCGAGCACATCAGCGTCAAAGGCGCCAAGCTGCTCTACCCGCCGATCCAGCAACCGCGCCCGCCGCTGTACTTCGGCGGGTCTTCCGAAGCCGCCCAGGACCTGGCCGCCGAACAGGTGGAGATGGTGCTGACCTGGGGCGAGCCGCCGGCCGCAGTGGCAGAAAAGATCGAACAAGTTCGCGCCAAGGCCGCCAAGCACGGGCGCACCGTGCGCTTCGGCATTCGCCTGCATGTGATCGTGCGTGAAACCAACGAAGGGGCGTGGAAAGCCGCCGACAAACTGATCTCCCACCTGGACGACGCAACCATCGCCCGCGCCCAGGCCTCCCTGGCGCGCTTCGACTCGGTGGGTCAGCAGCGCATGGCCGCCTTGCACGGTGGCAGCCGCGACAACCTCGAAGTGAGCCCCAACCTGTGGGCCGGCGTCGGCCTGGTACGTGGCGGGGCGGGCACTGCGCTGGTGGGCGATGGCCCGACGGTTGCGGCGCGGGTCAAGGAATACGCGGACCTGGGCATCGACACCTTTATCTTCTCCGGGTACCCGCACCTGGAAGAGTCGTATCGCGTGGCTGAGCTGCTGTTCCCGCACCTGGATATCGAGCGGGCCGAGCAGCCGAAAAGCACCGGCTACGTCAGCCCGTTCGGCGAAATGGTCGCCAACGACATTCTTCCCAAAGCCGCGTCACAGAGCTGAGGGGGCGCCATGAATGTTGAACAATTGAGCCATCGAGTAGCGCCCTGGGTGCTGCCGATCCTGTTGCTGGCGGTGTGGCAGTTGTCCGTGTCGGCGGGCTGGTTGTCGACGCGCATTCTGCCGGCGCCCAGCGCAGTGATTGAGGCCGGGGTCAACCTGGTGCGCAGCGGCGAAATCTGGACGCACCTGGCCATCAGTGGCTGGCGGGCCGGCCTGGGCTTCGTAATCGGCGGCGGCATCGGCCTGGCGCTGGGCTTTATCACCGGCCTGTCGACCTGGGGCGAGCGTTTGCTGGACAGCTCGGTGCAGATGGTCCGCAACGTGCCGCACCTGGCGCTGATTCCGTTGGTGATCCTGTGGTTCGGCATTGATGAGACGGCGAAGATTTTCCTCGTCGCCCTCGGCACGCTGTTCCCGATCTACCTCAACACCTATCACGGCATCCGCAACGTCGACCCGGCACTGGTGGAAATGTCGCGCAGCTATGGCTTGTCCGGTTTCAGCCTGTTCTGGCAGGTGATTCTGCCCGGCGCGTTGCCGTCGATCCTGGTGGGCGTGCGCTTTGCCCTGGGCTTTATGTGGTTGACGCTGATCGTGGCCGAAACCATCTCGGCCAGCTCCGGCATCGGCTACCTGGCGATGAACGCGCGGGAATTTCTACAAACCGACGTGGTGGTGCTGGCCATCGTGTTGTACGCGATCCTCGGCAAACTGGCCGACCTGGCCGCGCGTGGCCTGGAACGGGTCTGGTTGCGCTGGCACCCGGCCTATCAAGTGCATAAGGGAGGTGTGGCATGACTGCTCAACAACCTCCGCGCCTGCTCAAGGGCATCCCGCTGGCGGTGCGCAAATTGCGCAAGTCCTTTGGTGCGCGCGAAGTCCTCAAAGAGATCGATCTGCATATCCCTGCCGGTCAGTTCGTCGCCGTGGTCGGTCGCAGTGGCTGCGGTAAAAGCACCTTGCTGCGCCTGCTGGCGGGCCTGGATAAAGCCAGCGGCGGCCAGCTGCTGGCAGGGTCTGCGCCGCTCAACGAGGCGATCGAAGACACGCGGCTGATGTTTCAGGAAGCGCGCCTGCTTCCGTGGAAAAAGATCATCGACAACGTGGGCCTGGGCCTCAAGGGCAACTGGCGTCCCCGGGCGTTGGACGCGCTGGAGGCGGTGGGCCTGGCCGAGCGTGCCGATGAATGGCCGGCGGCGTTGTCCGGCGGGCAGAAGCAACGGGTGGCGCTGGCCCGCGCGCTGATCCACCAACCGCGCCTGCTGCTGCTCGACGAGCCACTGGGCGCACTGGATGCCCTGACCCGTATCGAAATGCAGCAACTGATCGAAAACCTCTGGCAAAAGCACGGCTTCACCGTGTTGCTGGTCACCCACGACGTCAGCGAAGCCGTGGCGATTGCCGACCGGGTGATCCTGATCGAAGACGGCGAAATCGGCCTGGACCTTACCGTCGACCTGCCGCGCCCGCGTGCCCGTGGTTCACATCGGCTGGCCGCACTGGAAGCCGAAGTGCTCAACCGCGTGCTGTCCTTGCCCGGCGTGCCGCCGGAGCCCGAACCTGTTTCACCGCTGCCGACGCAATTGCGTTGGGCTCAATAACCCACACAGGAAAAACACCATGACTATCAAAGCCATCAACGTGCGCAACCAGTTCAAGGGCACCATCAAGGAAATCGTGGTCGGCGACGTGCTCTCGGAAATCGACGTGCAGACCGCGTCGGGCATCGTCACGTCGGTGATCACCACGCGCTCGGTCAAAGAGCTGGAACTGGTGATCGGCAGTGAAGTGATCGCTTTTGTGAAATCCACTGAGGTGTCGATTGCCAAGTTGTGACCCTTGAGAGCGCTATCGGGAGCAAGCCTCCTCCCACATTCGGACCTGTGAACACGGTCAAAATGTGGGAGGGGGCTTGCCCCCGATGAGGCCCGCCCAGCCACCCTTACCGCTTGGGCAAGTACGCCGGCAGATAAAGCCCCACATACGCATCAAACACCCGCATCCCTTCCTCTGCCATGCGCGGCGTAATCCGCCCATGCTGATGCACCGAGCGCGCATACACGCGGTCGCTCAACTCCAGTGCCAGTGCAAACACGTCCACATCGTCGGGTAGCGTCGGCACTTCGAAGTGGCGGTTGAACACGGCCAGCATCAAATCCCCCAACTCCAGATCATGCTGACGGTCGGCCTGGGTCACTTCAGTGAGCCCGTGCTGGGTGAGGATCAACTGGCGCGCGACGGCATCATGCGCGTAGATGCTGAGCATGCGCTGCTCGACGACCGCGGACAGGTCGCGCCATTGCTTGAGCGAGTCATGCTCGATGGGGGCCTCGATGGCCGCACGGAAGGCCGCGTGCACATCCGCCGTCAACGCTTGCAGCAACGCCGGCACACTGGCAAAAAAGTGGTACACCGACGCCGCCGGAATCTGCGCTCGCTTGGCCACACTGTAGATCGACAAACCGGCCACGCCTTCGGCGGCCAGCAACGCGCGGGCGGCATCCAGGATCGTGTCGATCCGCGCCTGGCTGCGGGCGCGGGGTTTGCGAGTGGCGGCGGGGCGGGTGGGCATGGACGTCTCCTGCAAGGCAGCAGGCATTGTATGAGTAGGCAGGTGTGTTGTCTGCCAGGCCGCCATCGGGAGCAAGCCCCCTCCCACATGTTGAAATGTATTCACAGATCCAATGTGGGAGGGGGCTTGCTCCCGATGAAGCCGTCTCGGTCTCCTTGAATAAGCCAAAAAAAACGCCACTGACCGAAGTCAGCAGCGTCTCTTCAACTACCGCAACCGCTTAAACGGTATGCAGGTACCAGTTGTACTCAAGGTCGGAGATGGAGTGTTCGAACTCTTCCAGCTCGCTTTCCTTGCAGGCGACGAAAATATCGATGTATTTGGGATCGATGTACCGTGCCATCACTTCACTGTCGTCCAGCTCGCGCAAGGCATCGCGCAGGTTGTTCGGCAGGCTTTGTTCGTTCTGCTCGTAGCTGTTGCCTTCCACCGGTGCGTTTGGCTCGATCTTGTTGGTCAGACCGTGGTGCACGCCCGCCAAAACCGAAGCCATCAGCAGGTAGGGGTTGGCATCGGCGCCGGCCACGCGGTGTTCGATACGCACCGCATCGGATGAGCCGGTGGGCACGCGAATCGCCACGGTGCGGTTGTCCAGGCCCCAGCACGGCGAGTTCGGCACGTAGAACTGTGCGCCGAAACGACGGTAGGAGTTGACGTTCGGGCACAGGAACGCCATCTGGGCGGGCAGGGTCTCGAGCACACCGCCGATCGCGTGACGCAATGCGGCGTTCTGCTCGGGATCCTCGCTGGCAAAGATGTTCTTGCCGTCTTTGTCCAGGATCGAAATATGTACGTGCAAACCGTTGCCAGCCTGGCCCGGATAGGGCTTGGCCATGAAGGTGGTGTCCATCTCATGGTCGTAGGCGATGTTCTTGATCAGTCGCTTGAGCAGCACCGCGTAGTCGCAGGCCTTGATCGGGTCGGCAACGTGGTGCAGGTTCACTTCGAACTGCGCCGGGGCACTTTCCTTGACGATGGCGTCGGCCGGGATGCCTTGCTCTTTGGCGCCTTCCAGAATGTCCTGGAGGCAGTCGACGTACTCGTCGAGGTCGTCGATCAGGTAGACCTGTGTCGAGTGCGGGCGTTTGCCGGAGATGGGCGAGCGGGGCGGTTGAGGGCGGCCGTTCACGTTCTCCTGGTCGATCAGGTAGAACTCAAGCTCAAAGGCGGCGCAGATGGTCAGGCCAAGATCGTCGAACTTGCTCACCACCTGGCGTAGCACTTCGCGAGGATCGGCGAAGAAAGGTTCACCTTCGAGTTCGTGCATGGTCATCAGCAGTTGCGCGGTGGGGCGCTTTTGCCAGGGTTCATTGCACAGGGTGTCGGGGATCGGATAACAGATTCGGTCAGCATCACCGATATCCAGACCCAGGCCGGTGCTTTCCACCGTCGAGCCGTTGATATCCAGGGCAAATAAAGAGGCAGGCAGGTTAATGCCCTTCTCGTAAACCTTGTGGAGGCTGGTGCGTTCGATGCGCTTGCCGCGCACCACACCATTCATATCCGCAATTAGAAGGTCTACGTACAGAACCTCAGGATGATCCTTAAGGAACGCGTTCGCTTCGTTAAGCTGAACGGCACGCGGGGGTACCGACATGATGCAACACCTTTGTTGTTAAAAATATCAATCATTGATCTTTTCTGGTTTCAGTCAACCCGAACGGCATGCCGAAGTCAAGCGAGGCCTTTTTTGCCCTGAAAAAGCGCCGCGTGGCCTTTTTTGGGGCTTTTTGCGGCGTTTTTTTGGGTTTGCGCGGCTGAGGAATCGCAGGCTAAAGCGGGCCGTGTTGTATTTTTTACGGGGGTGTTGTGTAAAAAAATGAACAAGGCTAAGCTCGATTCAAACCCATAACAGCAATAATACCGGGGTGCTTCATGTCTCGCCTGCCGCCGCTCGGCGTCTCGACCCGCTTGAGACAAGTCTTGTCATCTGTCCATTTATTCCTCGTGAAACACCGTCTACCGGCCAATATTCTTGACGCCCGGAACGGCCTCTTTTTTGCCTCCTCGTTTGTACCGCTGCAGCAAATGGCAGGTAAGCTCCCAACTTGAACGAAAAAACGACGCGGATGCTGCGTCAACCAACGCCTGGCCTTTAATGGACGCCAGGAAACCCAGCCCAGAGGCATTTATGAGTAACAACCTCGACCAGCTCACCGATTGGTTGAAAGACCACAAGATCACAGAAGTCGAATGCATGATTGGCGACCTCACCGGTATCACCCGAGGCAAGATCTCGCCGACCAACAAGTTCATCGCCGAAAAAGGCATGCGCCTGCCCGAGAGCGTGCTGTTGCAGACCGTGACCGGCGACTATGTCGAAGACGACATCTATTACGAACTGCTCGACCCGGCCGACATCGACATGATTTGCCGCCCCGACCAGAACGCCGTGTTCCTGGTGCCCTGGGCCATCGAGCCCACCGCCCAGGTGATCCACGACACCTACGACAAGCAAGGCAACCCCATCGAGCTGTCGCCGCGCAACGTGCTCAAGAAAGTCCTCAAGCTCTACGCCGACAAAGGCTGGCAGCCCATCGTGGCGCCGGAGATGGAGTTCTACCTGACCAAGCGCTGCGAAGACCCGGACTTCCCGCTGCAACCGCCGATTGGCCGTTCCGGGCGCCCGGAGACCGGCCGCCAGTCGTTCTCCATCGAAGCGGCCAACGAATTCGACCCGCTGTTCGAAGACGTCTACGACTGGTGCGAACTGCAGGAGCTGGACCTCGACACGCTGATCCACGAAGACGGCACCGCGCAGATGGAAATCAACTTCCGTCACGGCGACGCGCTGTCCCTGGCCGACCAGATCCTCGTGTTCAAGCGCACCATGCGCGAAGCCGCGCTCAAGCACAACGTGGCCGCCACCTTCATGGCCAAGCCGATGACCGGCGAGCCGGGCAGCGCGATGCACCTGCACCAGAGCATCATCGACATCGCCACCGGCAAGAACGTCTTCTCCAACGAAGACGGGACCATGAGCCAGCTGTTCCTCAATCACATCGGCGGCCTGCAGAAATTCATCCCCGAACTGCTGCCGCTGTTTGCGCCCAACGTGAACTCGTTCCGCCGCTTCCTGCCCGACACCTCGGCGCCGGTGAACGTGGAGTGGGGCGAAGAGAACCGCACCGTCGGCCTGCGCGTGCCGGATGCCGGCCCGCAGAACCGCCGTGTCGAAAACCGCCTGCCGGGCGCCGACGCCAACCCGTACCTGGCGATTGCCGCCAGCCTGCTGTGTGGCTACATCGGCATGGTCGAGCAGCACAACCCCAGCGCGCCAGTGGTGGGCCGAGGCTACGAGCGACGCAACCTGCGCCTGCCGTTGACCATCGAAGACGCCCTGGAACGCATGGAAAACAGCAAGACCATCGAGAAATACCTCGGGCAGAAATTCATCACCGGCTACGTCGCCGTCAAGCGGGCCGAGCATGAAAACTTCAAGCGCGTGATCAGTTCGTGGGAGCGGGAATTCCTGCTCTTCGCCGTCTGATGCGCCGGGCGCGCTGCGCACACGGCGCGCCCTTCACCGAACCAGGAGACCCGTATGTCCAGCAACAACCCGCAAACCCGTGAATGGCAAGCCTTGAGCAACGATCACCACCTGGCGCCGTTCAGCGACTTCAAGCAATTGAAAGAGAAAGGCCCGAGGATCATCACCAGGGCCCACGGCGTTTACCTGTGGGACAGCGAAGGCAACAAGATCCTCGACGGCATGGCCGGCCTGTGGTGCGTGGCCATCGGCTACGGTCGCGATGAGCTGGCCGACGCCGCCGCCAAACAGATGAAAGAACTGCCCTACTACAACCTGTTCTTCCAGACCGCCCACCCGCCGGCCCTGGAGTTGGCCAAGGCCATCGCCGATGTCGCGCCCGCCGGCATGAATCACGTGTTCTTCGCCGGCTCCGGCTCCGAAGGCAACGACACCATGTTGCGCATGGTCCGCCACTACTGGGCGATCAAGGGCCAGCCGAACAAGAAAACCATCATCAGCCGCAGGAATGGCTATCACGGCTCCACCGTGGCCGGCGCCAGCCTGGGCGGCATGACCTATATGCACGAGCAGGGCGACCTGCCGATCCCTGGCATTACCCACATCGCCCAACCGTACTGGTTTGGCGAAGGCGGCGACATGAGCCCGGAAGAATTCGGCGTGTGGGCCGCCGACCAGCTGGAAGCCAGGATCCTGGAACTGGGCGTGGACAACGTCGGCGCCTTTATTGCCGAGCCGATTCAGGGCGCCGGTGGCGTGATCGTGCCGCCTGCCACCTACTGGCCGCGCATCAAGGACATTCTGGCGAAGTACGACATTCTGTTTGTCGCCGACGAAGTGATCTGCGGCTTCGGCCGAACCGGTGAGTGGTTCGGCAGCGATTTCTACGGGCTCAAGCCGCACATGATGACCATCGCCAAGGGCCTGACCTCGGGCTACATCCCCATGGGCGGGCTGATCGTGCACGATGACGTGGTGGCCGTGCTCAATGAAGGCGGCGATTTCAACCACGGCTTCACCTACTCCGGGCATCCGGTGGCGGCGGCGGTGGCGCTGGAAAACATCCGTATCCTGCGCGACGAGAACATCATCCAGCGTGTACAGGATGAAGCGGCACCGTATTTGCAGAAACGTCTGCGCGAGCTGGCGGATCATCCGTTGGTGGGCGAAGTACGCGGTGTTGGCTTGCTGGGTGCGATTGAGCTGGTGCAGGACAAGGCCACGCGCAAGCGTTATGAAGGCCGTGGCGCCGGCATGATCTGTCGTAACTTTTGCTTCAACAACGGCCTGATCATGCGTGCCGTGGGCGATACCATGATCATTTCGCCACCGCTTGTGATCAGCCACGCGGAAATTGATGAGCTGGTGACCAAGGCGCGTACCTGCCTGGACCTGACCTTGGCCCAATTGCAGGGCTAAGTGCTAGTCTCAGCACGCATCAAATAACGCAGGCTGTGGCTAATAAAGAAAAAATCGGAGCATCACCATAATGAAGGCATCAGGTTTGAAAAACGCTGGCAAGACCCTCCTCGCCTTGTCCCTGATGGGCGCAATGACGGGCGCGGCCCAGGCAGACAGTAAAGTGCTGCACGTGTACAACTGGTCCGACTACATTGCACCGGACACCATCGCCAACTTTGAAAAAGAGTCGGGCATCAAAGTGGTGTACGACGTGTTCGACAGCAACGAAACCCTGGAAGCCAAGTTGCTGGCGGGCAAGTCCGGCTACGACATCGTCGTGCCGTCGAACAACTTCCTCGCCAAGCAGATCAAGGCCGGTGTGTACCAGGAGCTGGACACGTCCAAGTTGCCCAACTACAGCAACCTGAACAAATCCCTGCTCAAGGCCGTGTCGGTCAGCGACCCGGGCAACAAGCACGCGTTCCCGTACATGTGGGGCTCCATCGGCATCGGCTACAACCCGGAGAAGGTCAAGGCTGCGCTGGGTGTGGACAAGATCGACTCGTGGGACGTGCTGCTCCAGCCCGAGAACATCGCCAAGCTCAAAAGCTGCGGCGTGAGCTTCCTCGATTCGCCAACCGAAATGCTGCCGATTGCCCTGCATTACCTGGGCCTGCCAACCGACAGCCAGAAGAAAGACGACCTCAAGCAAGCCGAAGCGCTGTTCCTGAAAATCCGTCCTTCGATCGGCTACTTCCACTCGTCCAAGTACATCTCCGACCTGGCCAACGGCAACATCTGCGTAGCCGTGGGTTACTCGGGTGACATCCAGCAGGCCAAGTCCCGCGCGGCCGAAGCCGGTGGCAAGGTCAAGGTGGCCTACGACATTCCCAAGGAAGGCGCCGGCAGCTTCTTCGACATGGTCGCCATTCCCAAGGATGCCGAAAACGTCGATGCCGCCTATAAGTTCATGAACTACCTGCTCAAGCCGGAAGTGATGGCGTCGATCACCAACAGCGTGCGTTTCCCGAACGGTAACGAGAAGGCTACCGCACTGGTCGATAAAGACATCACCAGTGACCCGGGCATCTACCCGCCAGCGGACGTGCAAGCCAAGCTGTACGCGATTGCCGACCTGCCGGCCGCTACCCAGCGCGAGATGACGCGCAGCTGGACCAAGATCAAGTCGGGCAAGTAAGCCCTGCTACCCGTGGGAGGGCACGAACGCCCTCCCGCACATCAATTAAATGAAAGAAAGTTTTGCCGGATCGGTTTATCGAAGGTAAGTTGCGCGCCGGTTTTGTTGCCGGGCAACAACTTCAGGGCCAACTATTGAAGAGGACCTCCACTTGCCAATTTCTTTATTTCGCAAAGCCTTGCTGGTGGGTGCAGGTATCACGCTGGCTGTCAGCGTGCAGGCTGCACCGACGGTGCATATTTATAACTGGTCGGACTACATCGGCCCTGACACCTTGGCCAACTTCGAAAAGGCCACCGGCATCAAGCCCGTGTACGACGTGTTTGATTCCAACGAAACCCTGGAAGGCAAGTTGCTGGCCGGGCGCACCGGCTACGACGTGGTGGTGCCGTCCAACCACTTTCTCGGCAAGCAGATCAAGGCCGGGGCGTTTCAGAAGCTCGACAAGTCATTGCTGAGTAACTATTCCAACCTTGACCCGGCGTTGCTCAAGCGTCTGGAAAAGAACGATCCGGGTAACCAGTATTCTGTGCCGTACCTGTGGGGCACCAACGGCATCGGCTACAACGTCGATAAAGTGAAAGAGGTGCTGGGCGTCGACCATATCGACTCCTGGGCGGTGCTGTTCGAACCGGAAAACATGAAGAAGCTCGCCAGCTGCGGCGTGTCGTTCATGGACTCGGCCGATGAGATGCTGCCGGCGGTGCTCAATTACATGGGCCTGGATCCCAACAGCACCAACCCGGCCGACTACAAGAAGGCCGAAGAGAAGCTGCTCAAAGTGCGGCCCTACGTGACCTACTTCCATTCCTCCAAATACATTTCGGACCTGGCCAACGGCAATATCTGCGTGGCGGCCGGTTTCTCCGGCGATGTGTTCCAGGCCAAGGCCCGTGCGGCCGAGGCAGGCAAGGGCGTGAACATCGCCTACGCGATTCCCAAGGAAGGCGGCAATCTGTGGTTCGACGTGCTGGCGATTCCCAAGGACGCCACCAACGTCAAGGAAGCCCACGCCTTCATCAACTATTTGCTGCAACCTGAGGTGATCGCCCAGGTCAGTGATTACGTCGGTTACGCCAACCCTAACCCGGGGTCGGACACACTGATGGAGCAATCGATACGCACCGACGCAGCGGTATACCCACCGCAGGCGGTTCTCGACCGGACATTCGTCAACTTCGAGCTACCCCCGAAGGTGCAACGCTTGATGACCCGTAGCTGGACCAAGGTCAAGACGGGCAAGTAGCGCTCAACCTATCCAGGGTTCGCCCGCATTGGGCGAACTGCACTCTTTTTTTGGGAGTTTCGTAAATGGCTGTTGCCTCCGGCGCCTACAAGAAAGCCCTCGAGGGCGACCAGACACCGAAGAAGGTGCTGGTCAAAATCGACCGGGTCACGAAGAAGTTCGACGAGACGATTGCCGTGGACGATGTGTCCCTGGAAATCAAGAAAGGCGAGATCTTTGCCCTGCTCGGTGGTTCGGGATCGGGCAAGTCCACCCTGCTGCGCATGCTCGCAGGTTTCGAGCGCCCGACCGAAGGCCGCATCTACCTCGACGGTGTGGACATCACCGACATGCCGCCCTACGAGCGGCCGATCAACATGATGTTCCAGTCCTACGCGCTGTTCCCGCACATGACCGTGGCGCAGAACATCGCCTTCGGCCTGCAGCAGGACAAGATCCCCAAGGCCGAAGTCGACGCCCGCGTGGCCGAGATGCTCAAGCTGGTGCAGATGAGCCAGTACGCCAAGCGCAAGCCGCACCAGTTGTCCGGCGGTCAGCGCCAGCGCGTGGCCCTGGCCCGTTCCCTGGCCAAGCGCCCGAAACTGCTGCTGCTCGATGAGCCGATGGGCGCGCTGGACAAGAAACTGCGCTCGCAGATGCAGCTCGAGCTGGTGGAGATCATCGAGCGCGTCGGCGTGACCTGCGTGATGGTCACCCACGACCAGGAAGAGGCCATGACCATGGCCGAGCGCATCGCGATCATGCACCTGGGCTGGATCGCGCAGATCGGCAGCCCGATCGATATCTACGAGACGCCGACCAGCCGTCTGGTGTGCGAATTCATCGGTAACGTCAACATCTTCGAAACCCAGGTGGTGGACGACGCCGAAGGTCACGCGGTGCTCAAGTGCCCGGACCTGGACCGCGACATCTACGTGGGCTACGGCATCGCCACTGCGGTGGAAGACAAGTCGGTGACCTACGCCATCCGCCCGGAAAAACTGTTGGTCACCTCAGAGATGCCGACCTGCGAACACAACTGGTCCAGCGGCAAGGTCCACGATATCGCCTACCTGGGCGGTCACTCGGTGTTCTACGTGGAGCTGCCGAGCGGCAAGCTGGTGCAGTCCTTCGTCGCCAACGCCGAGCGCCGTGGTCAGCGCCCTACCTGGGGTGATCAGGTGTACGTGTGGTGGGAAGACGACAGCGGCGTGGTACTGCGCTCATGAACACAAAAAAACTCAAGCGGCGCTTGAACCGCCTCGTCCCCAGTGGCAAGCAGGTGGTCATCGGGATTCCGTTCCTGTGGCTGTTCCTGTTTTTCGCACTGCCGTTTTTCATCGTGTTGAAAATCAGCTTTGCCGAAGCCGATGTGGCGATCCCGCCGTACACCGAGATCTACACCTACGTTGAGCAGAAGCTGCAAGTGGTGCTGAACCTGGCCAACTACAGCTTGCTGGCGGGGGATGAGCTGTACATCGCCGCTTACCTCGGCTCGCTGAAAATGGCGTTTTTCAGCACGCTGCTGTGCCTGCTGGTCGGTTACCCGATGGCCTACGCCATCGCCACCGCGCGCAAAGAGATGCAGACCGTGCTGGTGCTGCTGATCATGATGCCGACCTGGACCGCGATCCTGATCCGCGTGTATGCGTGGATGGGCATCCTCAGCAACAACGGTCTGCTCAATGGCTTCCTGATGTCCATGGGGCTGATCAGCGAGCCGCTGCAGATCCTCAACACCAACATTGCGGTGTATATCGGCGTGGTCTATTCGTACCTGCCGTTCATGATCCTGCCGCTGTACGCCAACCTGGTTAAGCACGATCAGAGCCTGCTGGAAGCCGCATCCGATCTGGGTTCGAGCACCTTCAACAGCTTCTGGAAAATCACCGTGCCGCTGTCCAAGAACGGCATCATTGCCGGTTGCATGCTGGTGTTTATCCCGGTGGTGGGCGAGTTCGTGATCCCCGAACTGCTCGGCGGCCCGGAAACCCTGATGATCGGTAAAGTGCTGTGGCAGGAATTCTTCAATAACCGTGACTGGCCGGTGGCGTCCGCCCTGGCGGTGGTGATGCTGGCGATCCTGATCGTGCCGATCATCCTGTTCAACCGCAGCCAGGCCAAAGAGCTGGAGGGCAAGATATGAAACGCTTTCGTTTCTCCAGCTTCATGCTGGTCGCAGGCTTGTTGTTCATCTACTTGCCGATGCTGATCCTGGTGATCTACTCGTTCAACGAATCCAAGCTGGTGACGGTGTGGGGCGGTTGGTCGATCAAGTGGTACGTGGGCCTGCTGGACAACACCCAGTTGATGGGCTCGGTGGCGCGCTCGCTGGAAATCGCCTGCTACACGGCGGTGGCGGCAGTGGCGCTGGGTACGCTGGCGGCCTTCGTGCTGACACGCATCAGCCAGTTCAAGGGCCGCACGCTGTTCGGCGGCCTGGTCACCGCGCCGCTGGTGATGCCCGAAGTGATCACCGGTCTGTCGTTGTTGCTGCTGTTCGTGGCGATGGCGCAACTGATCGGCTGGCCTCAGGAGCGTGGCATCGTCACCATCTGGATCGCCCACACCACCTTCTGTGCGGCGTACGTGGCGGTGGTGGTGTCGGCGCGCCTGCGTGAGCTGGACCTGTCGATTGAAGAAGCGGCGATGGACCTGGGCGCACGGCCGTGGAAGGTGTTCTTCCTGATCACCATCCCGATGATCGCGCCGTCGCTGGCGGCGGGCGGCATGATGTCGTTTGCGCTGTCGCTGGACGACCTCGTGCTGGCCAGCTTCGTGTCGGGGCCGGGTTCGACCACCTTGCCGATGGAAGTGTTTTCGGCGGTGCGCCTGGGGGTAAAACCCGAGATCAACGCCGTGGCGAGTCTGATTCTGTTGGCGGTGTCGCTGGTGACGTTTCTGGTGTGGTTCTTCAGTCGGCGTGCCGAAGAGCATCGCAAGAAGGCGATCCAGCAAGCCATCGAAGAAGCGGCGGCGGAGGGCTGGCAGCAGCCAGACAAGCGTCGCGCGCCGGCTCCGATTTAACGTGTGGGAGGGGGCTTGCTCCCGATTGCAGGGTGTCAGTCAATTGAAGTGAGAGACTGACCCACTGCTATCGGGAGCAAGCCCCCTGGTTGTATGTGTTGGCCAATTTAACCGGGGATTTGACCCTCTTTGAGGCACCGGTTTGAGAGTACCCCTCGACCAATGCCTATCGCGCTGGCAGCAGCTTGAGCGTGCCGCGCGTGTTGGCGGTGACTTCCTCGTCGGTGAAGTGCGCCTGTTCGTAACCGCCCTCGATGTAGGTTTGTGCCTGGTCGCTGTAATGCGCGTCGAACGGCACGCCGCTTTGCCCGACCGGGTTGATGGTGAGGGCGTGGGCGGCGTCGGCGAAGTCGATCAGGCGTCGGGTGGAGGGGCCGTAGGTGACGGGCCAGGGCGCCGGGCCGATATTGGCTGACTGGTTGTTCGGTACTTCGTGGGTGCCGGGCGCCGCGAACGGGCCGACGTTGACGATCTGGTCCAGCGGCTTTTGCGAGCCCAGCGGATGGCCGTGGGTCAAGGTGTGCGCCTTGCCCCATTGCCACTGCGTCGGGTCGTCGCCGAATGTAGCCTTGAGATGGCTCAGGCTGTTGTCCCACGCGCGCTTGACGGTGTCGGCGCGCTGGCCGTCCCACCAGGGCGAGTCCGCGGACGCAGCCAGGCGTGGCAGCGCGGCGTCGATCACGCGGGTGCTGAGCAGGGTCTTGAACAGTGCGTCGCCGAGTTTGGGGTGGAAGGCCGCCTCGGCCAGGTTGAACAGAAACTGGTTGAACAGCGTGGCGCTGGTGGAATCGAGCGGGTAATCGCCTTTCCACGCCGCCAGTTGTTCCACCAGCTGCAACTGGGCCGGGTCCTTGACCACCTCGCGCAGCACCGGCAACAGCGGCGCCAGCAGGCGCGGGCCGAACGCCGTGGTGGTGCCCAGTTGCAGAGCCTGGCTGTTGGTGACGTTCCACTTCACGCTGTTGTCGCTCAGCTGCGCATTCAACTGCTGGCCACGGTCGGGCAGGTTGTAATAACCAGGGATTTCCATCCCCGTGGGCGATACCGGCTGGGCATTGGCGGACACCACGTAACCCCGCGCCGGGTTCTCTTCCTGCGGGTTGGCGCTGAACGGGTAGAAGCCCAATTTGTCGCCTTCCTGTGTGCTGCCGTCGAGGATCATCCCGGCATTCACGCCCGGCGGCCGCATCGGCAATTGCGCCGCCGCCCACCAGCCGATGTCGCCCTTGGCATTGGCCCACACGATGTTCAGACCCGGCGCCGACACTTTGGAAGACGCCGCGCGCGCCTTGGCCAGGGTGTCGGCGCGGTTGAGTTCGTAGAAGCCTTCGAGGCTGCGGTTGTCGGTGTCGAGAAACGCCCACCACATGGCAATCGGCGTGGTGCCGCTGTTGTCGCCGAGCACACTGTTGATGATCGGGCCGTGGGGCGAGCGGTGCAGGGTGAGGGTGACCGGCTCCTGGCCCTTGACTGCAATCTGCTGTTCGCTGCGGGTCATGTCGACCCATTGGCCGTGGTACCAGACCTGGTTGGGGTTGTCCGGGTTGGTCTTCTCGGCGATCAGGTCGAGGTCATCGTTCTGGAACATGGTCAGGCTCCAGCCGAAGTCCAGGTTGTGCCCCAGAAACGCCATCGGCGACAACGCGTTGTGGTAGCCGTACAGCTCAAAGCCCGGCGCCGACAGCTGCGCCTCGTACCACACCGCCGGCACCGAAAAACGAATATGCGGGTCGCCCGCCAGCAACGGCTTGCCGCTCTGGGTGCGGCTGCCACTGATGGCCCAGGCGTTGCTGCCTTCGAACTGCGGCAAACCGTTGTCAGCCAGGGCCTGATCGCTCAACCGGGCAAGGGCGCCGAGGTGTTGCCAGTCGCTGTCTGCCAGGTTCAGGGCGCCCCTGGGTTGCCAGTCGAGGTCGAAGACCTTCAGGTAGTCGCTGCCCAACCGGTCGTGGATATAGGTCAGCAACGGTTCGGTACGAAACGCGGCGGCAAAGCTGTAGGCCATGTACCCGGCAACGCTGACGCTGTCCTCGGCGGTGAACGACCGCTTGGTAATGCCCAGCATGTCGAACTCCAGGGGGCTGGGGTGGCCGGCCTGATACTGGTTGATGCCGTCGAGGTAGGCTTGCAGGGCTTTCCAGGTCGCGGACTCGTGGTCCATGTGCGCCACGTAGTCAGCGGCGCGCTCGCGAATGCGCAGGCTGCGAAACAGCTTGTCGGTCTCCAGCAGTTTGGGCCCCAGCACCTCGGCCAGTTCGCCACGGGCCAGGCGCCGCATCATCTCCATCTGGAACAGCCGGTCCTGGGCCTGCACATAGCCGAGGGCGCGATACAGATCGGCCTCGTTGCCGGCGCGAATGTGCGGCACGCCACGCTCGTCATAGCGCACCGTGACCGAGCCTTGCAGGTTGGCCAGCGTCTGCGTGCCCTGGCGGGTCGGCTGTTTGCTGTAGACATAGCCGCCAACGCCGGCCATGACGGCGACAATCAGCAGGGCAAGCACGATCAGGCTGCGTTTCATGGACGGTCCTTGGTCAGTCGCCTTCAAAGGTCATCGAAGTCTAATGGGTTTGGCGATGAAATGCCGATTGCCGCCTCGACAGCCGAGGTTCAAGTGGCCCGCCCCCCGCTGGGGCACTATGGCGCGGGATACTTTCGAGCTTTTTTGCCATGACCTGCGCCCTGCAACCGTTGCCCGCCCCGCTGCGTCCCGAGGTTGCCTATACCGGCTGCCTGGAAGCGCCCTCGCTGATTGCAGGTTTTTTGCGGCACCCGCCGGTGGGGTTTGACGCACGGGTTTCCCATCAGGGCCTGCCGTATTTCTTCACCCCCTTCGACCTGCTGACCACCGCCGACGACGCCTTCGTGGAACGTGTGCGCGGCTGGCCAGGCTACGGGCTCTGGCATGCCTGGCTGCGGATCGACAGCTGCTTTGTGGGCACCACCGTCAGCGAATATGCGCCGTTCCCCCAGGGCGTGTCGCCCCAGGACCTTGCCCAGTGGCTGCAACATGAATGCGCGCCGCAACGTGCGCTCACCATCGTCAAGGACGTGCCGTGCAACTCGCCGCTGCTGAGCGAGGCCGACAACCACTACGCGCAAGCCCTGATCAATGAGTGCACACGTCGCGGCTTCATCAGCCTGGAAGGCCAGGCGCTGGCGTATGTGCCGATCAACTTCAGCGGCGTCGACGACTACCTCGCGCGTCTGTCCCACAGCCGTCGCCGCAATATCCGGCGCAAACTGCGCAGCCGTGAGGCGCTGCACATCGAAGTGCTGCAAACCGGCGACGCGCGCTTCAACGACGACGCCTGGCTGGCGCGCCTCTACGGGCTGTACCGCGCGGTATACGACCAGAGCGAGATCCATTTTGACCTGCTCACCCCGGCGTTCTTTACCGAACTGCTGCGCGATGCTCACAGCCAGGGGCGTGTGTTCTGTTACTGGCACTGCGACGAACTGGTCGGCTACAACCTGTGCTACGTGCAGGACGGCAAGCTGCTCGACAAGTACATCGGCCTCAACTACCCGCTGGCGCTGGACTTCAACCTGTACGTGGTCAGCTGGTTCGTGAACCTGGAATACGCCATTGCCCAGGGCCTGGATTTTTACGTGGCGGGCTGGACCGACCCTGAGGTCAAGGCCAGCCTCGGCGCCAGCTTCACCTTCACCCGCCATCTGGTGTGGGTGCGCAACCCGCTGCTGCGCAAGCTGGGCAACCGCTGGCGTCATCACTTTGAAAGCGACACCCAATGGCATCAGGAGCACACATCATGACGGCCCTGACACCGCTGATCCTCGATTTTGACGGGGCCGTGAGTGACATTCCCGGTGCGGTGCACCTGCCGTTACAGGCCTGGCAGGAAACCATCCGCTTTGGCTGTCGCTGGAAGCAATTCCACGCGCTGGAAAAAGCCCTGGATGCGCGAATGCCCGACGAGCATGGCTGTGTGTTCACTGGCAGCGGCGACTATCACCACCTCAGTCATCTGCTGCTCAAGCGCCTGCCCACGCAGCAGAAATTCCAGTTGATCATCTGCGACAACCACCCCGACAACATGCGCTACCCGTTCGGCATCCACTGCGGTTCATGGGTCTACTGGGCCAGCCGTCTGCCGCAGGTCGAGCATGTGCATGTGCTGGGTATCGGCTCGCAGGACATTGGCCTGGGCCACGCCTGGGAAAATCACTGGTCGCCGCTGCTCAAGGGCAAGCTGACTTACTGGAACGTCAACGTCGATACGCGCTGGATGAAGTGGGTGGGCTGTGGCCGCGGCAATCGCGCCTTCAGCCATGCCGATGCGCTGATGAGCGCGTTTCTGGCGCAGTTTGATCGAGCGCTGCCGGTGTACCTGTCCATCGACAAGGACGTGCTGAGCCCGGACGTGGTGAACACCAATTGGGATCAGGGTGAGTTTCTGGAGCATCACCTGGCGGCATTGATCGACGCCTGTCAGGGCCGGGTTATCGGCGCCGATATTACTGGCGACGTGTCCGAATACCATTATCAGGGTGCGTTCAAGCGTTGGTTGAGTGCGTCGGACGGTCAGGTGGCGCTACCGCCGGATCAGGTGCGGATCTGGCAGCAGCAACAGAACGCGCTGAACGCGCGGCTGGTCAGGCAGATTCATCAAGGTTGGGCTGCCAGGTAGCGCCTTTTTTCTCGGGGCTTTCCTGGCGCGCCAGGCACAGAATGCCCGCCACGATCAGCAGGCCGCCGATGACCTTGGGAATTGTCAGCGTGTCGTTGAACAGCCACACCGACACCAGCGTCACGCTGATCAGCTCCAGATAGGACGCCGCGAACGCCGGGCCGATGGGCGCGTGTTTCATCAAGGTCATCCAGGTGAAGAACGCACCGATATAGCCGACGAACGCGCCGTAGATCCAGGGGTGGCCAAACACGCGGACCAGCCAGGCCACATCCATCGCCAGGGGTTCGGCGTGGATCGAGGCGTACTTGAAACTGACCTGGGCCAGGGTGTCGAAAAAGATCAGCGAGAGAAAACCAAGGATATAAAAACGTTTCATCAACCGAACCCCACAACGACAGTGCCCAGGGCGATCAGCAGGATGCCGATCAAGCGCCATTTGGTCAGGCTTTCCTTGAACCACAGGCGGCCGGCAATCATGATCACCACGATATTGAACGAGCCCAGCATCACCGCCACCGACAACGGCACCAGCGACAGAAAGGCCAGCCACAGCACGAACTCGATCACGTAGAGGCCGATGCCGATCCAGAACCAGTGGCGCGCCAGCATGTGGCGCCAGTGGGCCATGCCGGAAAATTCCGCACTGTTGGTGGCGGCGGCCTTGAAGG
Source organism: Pseudomonas trivialis (assembly GCF_001439805.1). Classification (GTDB taxonomy): domain Bacteria; phylum Pseudomonadota; class Gammaproteobacteria; order Pseudomonadales; family Pseudomonadaceae; genus Aquipseudomonas; species Aquipseudomonas trivialis. The sequence continues at coordinate 443,799 of NZ_JYLK01000001.1, forward strand.
CCAGTTGGCCGGACGTATCAACGATGACGTTGAGAATCCAGAGGATGAAAGTCAGTTGGCTCATGGGGTCTGTGCGGTGGTCTGGGAGCGGCCAACATACCGCAGCCGGACGTCGCGGTTTTCGAAGTTCGCCGGCGCAACAGCCTACGTTCAGGTTGCCTGTTCAGGGCGCAACACTGGCCGAACTCCACGAGCAATAGCAGCCCACCGCGAGGGTGTGGGTGGCGTTGACCTCGCGGCCGCCCTCCAGCGCCTGCAGGATCGGTTCGATAAAACTGTTACCGGCGTTGCACGTGAGCCCTTCGCTGTACGGCCCGAAGTAGGCGAGCTTGCCGCTGCGGTCCCAGATACCCACGGCCGGGCTGGCCGGCATTTGGTCGGCGCCGGGCAGCGCGTCGAGGGCTTTGAGCGCCAGCAGGTGGGCGGGCAACTGGCCGGCGAACAGGGCGGAACGGTAGGGCTGTCGCATTCGGATCGATCCTCAAGGGTCGCGTAGCTTGCCATGCCTGCCTCGACAGATGAATATCGCAGCTCGATCTTCATCTTCACCGTGAGTCTGGAACCCTTTATGCCTGTCACCTTTGACCCCGATCACCTGCGCGCGAGTCTGCGCCCGTTGGTGGATGCGCAACCGCTGTCAGCCGAGGCGCGGGTGTACCAGCGCTTCTACGGGCTCGACTTGCCTTCGCGCAAGGTGGTGAGCCGTCTGGGGCGCTTCGAGGTGGACGGGTTCGAGGTGGTGGCGCAGGTATGGTGGCCGCCGGTGCCGGTGGCGACGATGTTTCTGTTTCATGGCTTCTATGACCACATGGGGCTGTATCGGCATGTGGTGGACTGGGCGCTGGAACAGGGTTTTGTAGTAATCGCCTGCGATCTGCCCGGGCACGGTCTGTCCAGCGGCACGCGCGCCAGCATCGATGATTTCGCGGTGTATCAGCACGTGGTGCATGGGTTGTTCGAGCAGGCCCGCGCGTTGCACGTGCCGCAGCCCTGGCACCTGTTCGGGCAAAGCACCGGCGGCGCGGTGGTGGTGGACCACTTGCTCAGCCACGGCGCCGACAGCCCGGCCCAGGGCAAGGTCCTGCTGCTGTCCCCGTTGGTGCGTCCGCGTGCCTGGGGCTGGTCGCAGCTCAGCTATTACCTGCTGCGGCCATTCGTCAAAGGCATCGCGCGGCGGTTCAGCGAAAACACCCACGACCCCGAATTCAAACCGTTTCTTGAAGCCGATCCGCTGCAACCCCGGCAACTGCCTACCGCCTGGGTGGGGGCGCTGGTGCAATGGATCAAGCGCATCGAAGCGGCGCCACGCAGCGCAAGGCGAGTGGTGATTGTGCAGGGCGAGGAGGACATGACGGTGGACTGGCAGCACAATCTGCAGGTGCTGCGCAGCAAGTTCGAACAACCCGAGGTGCTGATGCTGCCCAGGGGCAGGCATCACCTGGCCAATGAGATTGCGCCGATTCGCGACGAGTACTTCCGTTATTTGACGGACCACCTGAAGTAATCCAGGTTGCAATGTGGGAGGGGGCTTGCACCCTCCCACATTTTTTATGGTGCCAGGCTTGAAGTGCTTTGGCCCACCGCCAGTCCTGCCCGGATCGCCGCCAGCGCCGCCTGGTAATACGCCTTGCCCTGCGGCGACTCTGCAAAGGTCGCGAATTCCTCCAGCTCCGGGTCGGACAAATCCCGATAGACGTACAGCAAGGTGTTGTTCAGGTCCTTGTCGATCTGCTGCATCAGCCGTTCGCGTTGCCCGTTCAACATGCCCTGGGCCTGACCGCCGCCGAGCAAGCCGGGGATCATCTGGCTCAGGCTGTCGGCCGCCACGCCGGCAATCGCCAGGCTGACTTCCGCGCCGGCTTCACGGGCGGGCAACGCCTGGGCCAGGTGGCCGATGATCAGGCTGCGGGTGGCGTCGGCCTGGATTTTCGGCAGGCCCTGGGCGTTTTTCGCCAGTTGGTCGCGGCGCGTGGCCAGCAACTCGGCGGCGACGATCTTGCGGCCCAGCGGCGACTGGAAAAAACTCAGCGCCGGTTGCGGGTCGGCCAAGTGCTTGCGCAGCTGCGCCTCGGCCCGCTGGTCCATGGCCTGGGCGGCGAAGCGTTTGTTGCTGTTGTCCACCAGCGCCTGATACACCGCCGGCGGCAGGCTGTTGCGATAGCGCTGCTGGGCGGCGCTGAGGGCGTCATTGAAATGCGCACGTTGTTCGGCCCAGCCGGCGACCTTGTACAACTGGTCATGGCCGTCTGCCCAGGCGGGCAACACGCAGAACATCAGCAAGGAAAAAAACAAACGACGCATAAGGACTCCTGTCAGTCGGCCACTATTGTCCGTGTCGGGCGTAGGATTTGTCGAGAAGTCCTATCAGTCACCTGACTAAAGTGTATTCAGTCGCTCGACGGCGCTGTCGAATTCCCAGGCGTATGGATACTATGCGCGCCATGCAAATACCCCTCGATCACCCCTTGCTGCAACGCATTGTCGACGACCTGGCCGAAAAAGGCTGGTCGCAGCAGCACGCCTTCCTGCCCGAGGTTCTGACCCTGGCGTTGGCGGCTGAGTGCCGTAAACGTGCGGCCGAAGGTGAACTGGCGCCGGCGGCCGTGGGGCGCGGCCTGGCGCAGGAGATTCGCGAGGGGATTCGCGGTGACCATATCCAGTGGCTGGAGGAGGGCGACGCTGCCGTTTGCGACACTTACATGGCCGTGATGGACAGCCTGCGCCTGGCCATGAACCGTGGCCTGTTCCTGGGCCTGGAAGATTTCGAAAGCCATTTTGCGATGTACCCGCCCGGCGCATTTTATCTCAGGCATGTGGACCGTTTTCGCGACGATGATCGGCGCATGGTATCGGCCGTTATCTACCTGAATGACGCCTGGCTGCCCGAGCACGGCGGCCAGTTGCGCATGTACCTCAAGGGCGGCACCGAACACGATGTGGTGCCCACCGGCGGCAGCCTGGTGGTGTTCCTGTCGGGCGAAGTACCCCACGAAGTGTTGCCCGCCACGCGCGAACGGCTGTCGCTTACGGGCTGGTTTCGCCGGCGCGGCAATGAGCCTTTCTAAGCATTGACTCGGCCGGGACCCAGTGCTTATCAAAAAATAATGTGCTGATTCAAAACCTGAAATTTCAGGTAACCACATCTTTGTGGCGAGCGGGCTTGTTGTGGCGAGCGGGCTTGCCCCGCGTTGGGCTGCGCAGCAGCCCCAAAACCATGCGCAGTGCAGTGTCAGGCACACCGCGTTTTCCTTGATTGGGGGCGCTGCGCACCCCAACGCGGGGCAAGCCCGCTCGCCACAGAGGCTCCAGCGCCTTGCACATTCACCGCGTGTTACTCGGGCTTTAACCATTTCTGCGACAGCGCCTTCAACCGGCCATCGGCCTTCACCCGATGCAACGCGTTGTCCAGGCTTACCTTGAACGCCGGGTTGCCCTTCTGAAACGGAATCGCCAGCTCGGGTTTCTCGCTGTACGCCTCGCTGAAATCGAAACGATCCTCAAGCTCGGCAGTCATAGCGATATGGTTGATGGCCACGTCGTACTTGCCGGTTTCCACGCCCGACAGCATGTCGGCGTCATCGGTGGTGATGAACGAGGGGCGCAGGTCCATCTCCTTGGCCAGTTGTTCGCCCAGCTCCACTTCAAAACCGGTGAGTTTGTCGCCATCCTTGAAGTTGTAAGGCGGCGTATTGGCTTGCAGGACGATGCGCAGTTCGCCGCGATCGTTGATATCGTCGATCAACTCGGCGTGAGCCAGGGGGCTCAAGAGGGGTAGCAACAGTAACAGGCCAGGCGAGAAGCGCATGGTCACTCCTAGATTCGAATGTGCGAGGCGCCGATCAGCATCGCTTTGTCAGGGTGTCGAGTGCCTTGGACAGCAATATGTCGCGAAGTTGTCCTGAACCTACAGATTTCATACAAAACTGGAGAAGCGAATGAAAGCCCTTATGTCTCGTACCGCCCTGGCCAGCCTGCTGCTGGGTGCATCGATGTTGGCTGGCGCCGCTGACGGCATCCCGCGCAGCGCTCCACCTGAGGGTGCCAAGGTGTTTATCGTCTCGCCCAAGGACGGCGCCACCGTCGACAAGACCTTCACCGTCAAGTTCGGCATGGAAGGCCTGAAGCTGGCCCCGGCCACCGAGCAGGCCGCCGGCACCGGTCACCATCACCTGCTGATCGATCAGAAGGAATTGCCGGACGCCAAGCTGCCGATCCCGGCCACCGACACCGTGATCCATTACGGCAAAGCCCAGACCGAAACCGAACTGACCCTCACCCCGGGCAAGCACACCTTGCAACTGGTGGCGGGCGACAAGCTGCACATGCAGTTCAACCCGACCGTGGTGTCCAAGGTCATCACCGTTAACGTCAAGTAAGCGTTGTTCGGCTAAAAAAATGGGAGACCCCTGCGGGTCTCCCATTTTTTTGTGCAGCGTGAAACGTCAGAACAATACGCGGCTGCGGATAGTGCCGGAGATGTGCTGCAGTTTCTCCTGCGCCAGGTCCGAGTACTCGGCGTCGACATCGATCACCACGTAGCCGACCTTCTCGTTGGTCTGCAGGAACTGACCGGAGATGTTGATGCCGTTTTCCGCAAACACCTTGTTGATCTCCATCATCACACCCGGGATGTTCTGGTGGATGTGCAGCAGGCGGTGCTTGCCAGGGTGAGCCGGCAGGGCCACTTCCGGGAAGTTGACCGACGACACCGACGTACCGTTGTCGCTGTACTTGACCAGCTTCTCGGCCACTTCCAGACCGATGTTGGCCTGGGCTTCAGCGGTGGAACCGCCGATGTGCGGGGTCAGGATCACGTTGTCCAGGCCACGCAGCGGGCTTTCGAAGACGTCGTCGTTGGAGCGCGGCTCCACCGGGAACACGTCGATGGCGGCGCCGATCAGGTGCTTGTCCTTGATCGCGTCGGCCAGTGCATCCAGCTTGACCACGGTGCCGCGCGCGGCGTTGATCAGGATCCCGCCTTTCTTGATTGCGCGGATTTCCTTCTCGCCCATCATCCACTGGGTCTCGGAGGTTTCCGGTACGTGCAGGGTGACGATATCGGACATGCCCAGCAGCTCGTTCAGGCTCGACACCTGAGTGGCGTTGCCCAATGGCAGCTTGGTCAGGGTGTCGTAGAAGAACACCTGCATGCCCAGGCCTTCGGCCAGCACCGACAGCTGCGTGCCAATCGAGCCGTAGCCAATGATGCCCAGCTTCTTGCCACGGATCTCGAAGGAGTTGGCCGCGCTCTTGATCCAGCCGCCACGGTGGCAGGAAGCGTTCTTCTCGGGGATACCGCGCAACAGCAGAATGGCCTCGGCCAGCACCAGCTCCGCAACGGAGCGGGTGTTGGAATACGGTGCGTTGAACACCGCGATGCCGCGCTCGCGCGCAGCGTTCAGGTCAACCTGGTTGGTGCCGATGCAGAAACAGCCGACTGCCACGAGTTTCTTGGCATGATCGAAGATCTCTTCGGTCAGCTGAGTACGGGAGCGAATGCCGATAAAGTGCGCATCGGCGATCTTTTCCTTCAGTTGGGCTTCCGGCAGAGAACTGGTGATGTACTCAATGCTGGTATACCCGGCGGCCTTCAGGACGTCGACGGCCGATGGGTGGACGCCTTCCAGAAGAAGGAACTTGATCTTGCTCTTATCGAGAGAAGTCTTGCTCATCTGCGTAAACCTGTATCCCGGAGAAAAATGGCAGGGAATCGAGCAGCGCAAGCTGACCCGGACGGCAGGAAAGCCGTCACCGCAGAAACGCCCTTTGGGTCTGTCCTGCGGGGGCGGTATGCTAGCATACGCACCCCGCTAAACACCTATTCCTGCGACGTGAAGCGTTCTCAGGATGACCATGAATTGTTCGAGAGTTCTGTCGATGACCCAGGCTGCCCTGATTGATGAGCTGAAGACCCTGGTTGAGCCCGGCAAGGTGCTGACCGATGCCGGCTCCCTGGAAACCTACGGCAAGGATTGGACCAAACACTTCGCCCCCGCGCCCACCGCCATCGTCTTCCCCAAGACCATCGAGCAGGTGCAGGCCATCGTTCGCTGGGCCAATGAGCGCAAGGTCGCGCTGGTGCCATCCGGCGGGCGTACCGGGCTGTCCGCAGCGGCGGTCGCGGCGAATGGCGAAGTGGTAGTGTCGTTCGACTACATGAACCAGATCCTCGACGTGAACCTCACCGACCGCACCGCCGTGTGCCAACCGGGCGTGGTCACCCAGCAGTTGCAGAACGTCGCCGAGGAAAACGGCCTGTACTACCCGGTGGACTTCGCCTCGTCCGGTTCCAGCCAGATTGGCGGCAACATCGGCACCAATGCCGGCGGAATCAAGGTGATTCGCTACGGCATGACCCGCAATTGGGTGGCCGGCATGAAGGTCGTCACCGGCAAGGGTGATGTGCTGGAGCTGAACCGCGACCTGATCAAGAACGCCACCGGCTATGACATGCGCCAGCTGTTTATCGGCGCCGAAGGCACCCTGGGGTTTGTGGTCGAGGCCACCATGCGCCTGGACCGAGCGCCCAAAAACCTCACGGCCATGGTGCTGGGCACCACCGACTTCGACTCGATCATGCCGGTGCTGCACGCGTTCCAGGGCAAGCTGGACCTGACCGCCTTCGAGTTCTTTTCCGACAAGGCCCTGGCCAAGGTCATGGCCCGTGGCGATGTGCCCGCGCCGTTCGAGACCGATTGCCCGTTCTACGCGTTGCTGGAATTCGAAGCCACCACCGAAGACGTCGCCAACCAGGCGCTGGAAACCTTCGAGCACTGCGTGGAGCAGGGCTGGGTGCTGGACGGCGTGATGAGCCAGAGCGACACCCAGTTGCACAACCTGTGGAAGTTGCGCGAGTACATCTCCGAGACCATTTCCCACTGGACGCCGTACAAGAACGACATCTCGGTGACGGTCTCCAAGGTCCCGGCCTTCCTCAAGGAAATCGATGCAATCGTTGGCGAGCACTACCCCGACTTCGAAATCGTCTGGTTCGGCCACATCGGCGACGGCAACCTGCACCTGAACATCCTCAAGCCGGAAAACCTGAGCAAGGATGAGTTCTTCGCCAAGTGCGCCACCGTGAACAAGTGGGTGTTCGAAACCGTGCAGAAGTACAACGGCTCGATCTCCGCCGAACACGGCGTGGGCATGACCAAGCGCGATTACCTGGCCTACAGCCGCTCACCGGTTGAAATCGACTACATGAAAGCCGTGAAAGCGGTATTCGACCCGAACGGGATCATGAACCCTGGCAAGATCTTCGCTGTTTAAACGCACCTGAAGGAGTCGTTCCATGAGCTACCAGCACAAGTATATCGACGGCACCAATATCCACTTTCCGTTGGGCAAAGTGGTGTGCATCGGGCGTAACTACGCCGAACATGCCAAGGAACTGAACAACCCGGTGCCCACCGAGCCGCTGCTGTTCATCAAACCGGGCAGTTGCGTGGTCGGGCTGGAGGGTGGTTTCGCCATCCCCACCGAGCGCGGCTCGGTGCACTACGAGGCGGAAATCGCGGTGCTGATCGGCAAGCCCCTGTCGAACAACCCCAACCGTGAAGAAGTGCTGGACGCCATCTCCGGCTTCGCCCCGGCCCTGGACCTGACGCTTCGCGACAAGCAGGCCGAACTCAAATCCCAGGGCCTGCCCTGGGAAATCGCCAAGTCGTTCGACGGCGCGGCGGTGATTGCCCCCTTCGTGGTGAGCAGCACGTACCCGGACGTCACCGACATCGGCATCCGCCTGACCATCAATGGCGAAGTGCGCCAGGACGGCAACAGCGCGCTGATGCTCAACCCGATCATTCCGATGATCCAGCACATGGCCGGCTGCTTCTCGCTGCAGGCTGGCGACGTCATCCTCACCGGCACCCCCGCCGGCGTGGGCCCGCTGAACGTGGGCGATGAACTGGTGCTGGAACTGGCGGGCGGCACCCGCTTCGAAAGCGTCGTTCGCTAAAAGAACGCGATCAAAAACTGTGGGAGGCTCCGCACATCGTCGACTTGCGCTGTCGCGCCGCCAACTGGAGCCTCCGTGGCAAACGCGCCCGTTGTGGCGAGCGGGCTTGCCCCGCGTTGGGGTGCGAAGCGCCCCCAATCAAGAAAAGCGCGGTACACCTGACACTGCACAGCGCCTGGTTTTGGGGCTGCTGCGCAGCCCAGCGCGGGGCAAGCCCGCTCGCCACAGAGTGTTGCGGCGTGCACTACCGTGTTTGCATTTTTTTCACACGCCGTCTGGATAATCCCCGCTTCTAACGCGCAGCCCTTCGCATCCTGTGCTATTCCCTACCGCTGACTTTCCGGAAAAGCGACCCATGGCCGTGCCTCTGCCTACCTCCAAACCTACGCTTCGCCCCCGCCGTTTCATGCGCTGGTATGCCTGGGTATTCCTGGCCGCTGCGGTGCTGTATGGCGTGGCCTGGGCCATGCATTGGGACGACCGGGGCGTGCTGTGGGTGCTGGAGCGCTTCGAATCCCCGGCGGAACGCCAGCAAAGCATCTGGCTGCCGGACTATCATGCGGTGATCGACGCCAAATTGCTGCCTGGGATGGAAGGGGATGAGGCGTCGGACGTCTCCTACAACCCGCAAAGCAAAACGCTGTTTTCGGTGATGGGCAAGAACCCGTTTCTGGTCGAGCTGAGCCTGCAAGGCGACGTGCTGCGCAAGATGCCGCTCAATGGCTGGAACAACCCGGAAGCCCTGACGGTGATGGAAAACGGCTTGATGGCGGTGGTCGACGAGCGTCAGCACAGCCTCACCATCGTCAAGATCGACGCCAATACCACGGCGCTGAACAAAGCCGATTTCCCCAGTTACGACCTCGGCCCGTCCAAGGACCAGAACAAAGCCTTTGAAGCCGTCGCCTGGGACTCGCGCAATCAGCAACTGGTGCTCGGCGAAGAGCGCCCGCCTGCGTTGTTCACCTGGAAAAGCGATGGCAGCCAGACCCTGGTCGGCGCCAAGCAGAAGCTGAGCAGCAACGAACTGGATGTACGCAACCTTTCGGCCCTGGCGGTCGACCCGCGTACCGGTCACCTGCTGGTGCTGTCGGCCGATTCGCACCTGCTGCTGGAGCTGGACGAGCATGGCAGGCAAGTCAGCTTCATGACCCTGCTCGGCGGTTTCAATGGCCTGAAAAACACCATTCCCCGCGCCGAAGGGGTGACCATGGATGACGAGGGCACTGTGTACATGGTCAGTGAGCCCAACCTGTTCTACCGTTTCGAAAAGCATAAATAACCGGCGGATTGCGTCGGTTTGATCCCTGTAAACGGCATTCGCCAGACAGCCGGGCGCGTTTAAGTTTAAATTCAGGCGACCTTGATATCTATTCGCCAGTTTTTTCCTCCGAGCCCGCCCCGATGCGTCGACTTGCCCGTCCCAAACCTGCTTTTTTCATCCTGTTGTTGATCGCCCTAGTGGCCGGCGTGGTCGTCGCCCAGCAGTTTCGCCTGTTCGAACGGGCCTGGTTCAACTGGCAAGTGTGGCGCCAGCCGGTGGATCAGCGTTCCATCGGCCTGGCTGATTACCAGGTCACGCTGGAAGCGCAGAAAATCGAAGGCCTGGACGACGATGTCTCGGCGCTCACCTACGACCCGGTGCGCAAAAGCCTGTTTACCGTGACCAACAAAAACGCCGAACTGATCGAGCTGTCCCTGGACGGCAGGATCCTGCGGCGCATTGCGCTGGTGGGGTTTGGTGATGCCGAGGCGGTGGAGTTCATCAGCGACAACATCTATGTGATCAGCGATGAGCGCCAGCAACGGCTGATCAAGGTGCACGTGGACGATGACACGCAATTTCTCGACGCGGCCGACGCCGAGCAAATGACCCTGGGCATGCACATGGGCAGCAACAAGGGCTTTGAAGGCCTGGCCTACGACTCGGTGGGCAAGCGCCTGTTCGTCGCCAAGGAGCGCGACCCGATGCTGATCTACGAGGTCCACGGCTTTCCCCATTTCAAAGCGGAAAAAACCTACTCGGTGCACGTGATCAATAACCCCAAGCGCGATGCCGGGCTGTTCGTGCGCGACCTGTCGAGCCTGCAATACGACGAGCGCAGCGGCCATTTGCTGGCGCTGTCGGATGAGTCGTTTCTGGTGTTGGAACTGGATATCGACGGTCGCCCATTGAGCACCTTGTCGTTGCTCAATGGACGCCATGGCCTGAAGAAGCGTGTGCCGCAGGCCGAAGGAATCGCCATGGACGACCAGGGCAGCCTGTACCTGGTGAGCGAGCCAAACCTGTTTTATGTGTTCAAGAAACCGGACGCTTGAACCGCTGAAGATCCAATGTGGGAGGGGGCTTGCTCCCACAGTTAGCGACGGTGTCAGGCTTTGAGGGTTTTCACGCCTTCAGGAGTGCCGAGCAACAACACATCCGCCGGGCGAGCAGCGAACAGGCCGTTGGTAACCACGCCGACAATGGCATTGATCTGCGTTTCCAGCGCCACCGGATCAGTGATCTGCATATTGAACACGTCAATGATGATGTTGCCGTTGTCGGTCAGCACGCCTTCGCGGTACACCGGGTCGCCGCCCAGCTTCACCAGCTCGCGGGCCACGTGGCTGCGGGCCATGGGGATCACCTCCACCGGCAGCGGGAAAGCGCCGAGCACCGGCACCAGCTTGCTGGCATCGGCGATACAGATAAAGGTGTTGGCCACGGCCGCGACGATCTTCTCGCGGGTCAGGGCTGCGCCGCCGCCCTTGATCAGGTTCAGGTGCTCGTCGCTCTCATCGGCGCCGTCGATGTAGAACTCCAGGTCGCTCACAGTGTTGAGTTCATACACGGGAATGCCATGGCCCTTGAGGCGCGCGGCGGTGGCTTCGGAGCTGGCCACGGCGCCGTCGAACGCGCCCTTGTGCAGGGCCAGCGCATCGATAAAGCAGTTGGCGGTGGAGCCGGTGCCGACACCGACGACGCTTTTGTCGTCGAGTCTGGGAAGGATTAAATCGACAGCGGCCTGGGCCACTGCCTGTTTGAGTTGATCCTGGGTCATGCGGGCTCCGGAACGGGCGGGGAGTTATCGAGGGCGGCGAGTATAACCCAACAAAACCTCGGGATTCGTGTGGTCGTACGGCCAAAGGCCGGGTTAGACTCACCGGTCCTGTCCCACTCGCCCAGTGATTGCCGCCGATGCTTGAAGACTACGTCAAAAAGATCCTCACCTCGCGCGTTTACGACGTTGCCGTAGAAACCCCGTTGCAGATCGCCCCGCAGCTTTGCGAACGCCTGGACAACAAGGTCTGGCTCAAACGCGAAGACTTGCAGCCGGTGTTTTCATTCAAGATTCGCGGCGCCTACAACAAGCTCACCCAGCTCAGCAGCGAGGAGCGCGCACGCGGCGTGGTCACCGCGTCGGCGGGCAACCACGCCCAGGGCCTGGCCCTGGCGGCCAAGGTGCTGGGGGTCAAAGCCACCATCGTGATGCCCAAGACTACGCCCGAGATCAAGGTCGAAGGCGTGCGCTCCCGGGGCGGTATCGTGGTGCTGCACGGCGACTCCTTCCCGGAGGCGCTGGCCTACTCGCTCAAGCTGGTCGACGAGCAAGGCTACGTCTACATCCACCCCTACGATGATCCGCACACCATTGCCGGGCAGGGCACCGTGGCGATGGAAATTCTGCGTCAGCACCCGGGGCCTCTGGACGCGATTTTCGTACCGGTGGGCGGCGGCGGGCTGATCGCCGGCATCGCGGCGTACGTGAAATACCTGCGCCCGGAGATCAAGGTCATCGGCGTCGAGCCGGACGATTCCAACTGCCTGCAAGAGGCCATGGCCGCCGGCGAACGCGTGGTGTTGCCGACCGTGGGGCTGTTTGCCGATGGCGTGGCGGTGGCGCAGATCGGCCATTACACCTTCGAGATCTGCAAGGATTATGTGGATGAAGTGATCACCGTCAGCACCGATGAAATCTGCGCGGCGATCAAGGACATCTACGACGACACCCGCTCCATCACCGAGCCCGCCGGCGCACTGGGCGTGGCCGGCATCAAGAAATACGTGGAGACTCGCGGCGTCAGCGGGCAGACGTTCGTTGCCATCGACTCCGGCGCCAACGTCAATTTCGACCGCCTGCGCCATGTGGCCGAGCGCGCCGAACTGGGCGAGGGCCGCGAAGCCATTATCGCCGTGACCATCCCCGAACGGCCGGGCAGCTTCAAGGCGTTTTGCGAGGCTGTGGGCAAGCGCCAGATCACCGAGTTCAACTACCGCTACCACTCCGGCCGCGAGGCGCACATCTTTGTCGGCGTGCAGACCCACCCAGACAACGACCCGCGCAGCGCACTGATTGCCAGCCTCACCCGGCAGGGTTTTCCGGTGGTGGACCTGACCGAAAACGAACTGGCCAAATTGCACATTCGCCATATGGTCGGCGGGCACGCGGCGCATGTCAGCAATGAGCTGGTGTTCCGTTTCGAGTTCCCGGAGCGGCCGGGGGCCTTGTTCAACTTCCTTAATAAACTGGGCGGGCGCTGGAACATCTCGATGTTTCACTACCGTAACCATGGTGCGGCAGACGGCCGTGTGGTCGCCGGCCTGCAAGTACCGGCGGACGAACGTCACCTGGTGCCGGCGGCCCTAGAGGCGATTGGCTATCCGTACTGGGATGAAAGCGAGAACCCGGCCTACACACTCTTCCTCGGTTAGCGGCTACGCTGCAGGCGCGACCTTTTAAGGAATACGAGCGATGGAAACCCTGATCACCCTGAAAGTTATCCACATTGCTGCCACGGTATTGCTGTTGCTCAGCGGTATTGGCCTGGCGCTGCTGGCCTGGCGCAAACGCAGCGCAGGCCCGGCGGTGACCCTGCAGCGCCCGTGGGTGTTTGTATGGTTATTGATGGGTGTGTGCGTGGTGAGCATGCCGTTCACCGGCTGGTGGCTGGCACACTTGACGGGTTGGCCGCTGGGGCAAACCTGGATTCTGGGCTCGAGTATTGTGTATACCGTGGCCGCGCTGGCCTGGTTCTGGCTGGTGGCGCGGCTCAATCGCCTGCGCAGGGGCGAGGGTGGCAGCCTGAACGTTACGCGGGTGCTGGCAGTGGTCAGCCTGGCGGGGTTTGTGGTGATTGCCGGGTTGATGGGGGCCAAGCCGGTTTGAGCTTTTTTGTGGCGAGCGGGCTTGCCCTAATGCCGTTCAGTTAAGCGCAGATTCCCTGTGGCGAGCAGGCTTGTCCTGCGTTGGGCTGCGCAGCAGCCCCAAAACCAGGCGCTGAGGCGTATCAGGTACACCGCATTTTGCTGGATTGGGGGCGCTTCGCACCCCAACGCAGGGCAAGCCTGCTCGCCACAGGAGCCATATCAGCCGCGCAAGGTAATCACCGGCCAGCCACGCTTCTCGGCCTCAGCCCGCAGATTCGGGTCCGGGTCTACCGCCACCGGGTGTGTCACCTGCTCCAGCAACGGCAAATCATTCATCGAGTCACTGTAGAAATAGCTGTCTTCCAGGCTGTAGCCGGTCTCTTCCAGCCAACGGTCCAAACGCGTCACCTTGCCTTCGCGAAAGCACGGTATGTCGGTGCTGCGCCCGGTATAACGCCCATCAACCTCTTCGCATTCAGTAGCGATCAGCGTCTCGACCCCCAGCCGTTCGGCAATCGGCGCAGTGACGAAGCGGTTGGTCGCGGTGATGATCACCAGCTTGTCGCCGGCGGCGCGGTGCCTGGCCAGCAGCTGTTGCGCCAGCGGCAGCATCAGTGGCGTGATGCAGTCGCGCATGAAGTCGCGGTGCCATTCGTCCAACCGGGCCCGCTCGGTACGGCCGAGGATTTCCAGGCTGAAGTTCAGGTAGGCGGCATTGTCGAGTCGCCCGGCCAGGTAGTCCTGATAGAACTCGTCGTTACGCGCTTTGTAGGCCACTGCGTCGAGAATCCCGCGCTCGCACAGGTAATCGCCCCAGGCGTGGTCGCTGTCACCGCCGAGGAGGGTGTTGTCCAAGTCGAATAAAGCCAGGCGCATTGCGGTTACTCGCTGAAAAGTCTGTAAAAAGGCGTCCAGAATACGGACTTTTCACAAGAGTGCACATAAGCTAAGAAGCCTCGTTGCCGCTTGATCAACCTTTGTGGAACAATGCGGCGACATGCGTTTGCGAGGTTGTTGCCGTGATCGACCCCGATGGTTTCCGTCCTAATGTCGGGATCATTCTTACGAATGATGCCGGACAGGTGCTATGGGCTCGCCGAATCAACCAGGATGCCTGGCAGTTTCCTCAAGGCGGAATCAACCCCGACGAATCCCCTGAAGACGCCTTGTACCGTGAGTTGAACGAAGAAGTGGGCCTTGAACGCGAAGATGTGCAAATTCTGGCCTGCACCCGTGGCTGGTTGCGCTATCGTTTGCCGCAACGCCTGGTGCGTACCCACAGCCAGCCGCTGTGCATCGGCCAGAAGCAGAAATGGTTTCTTTTGCGCCTGATCTCCAACGAGCAGCGGGTGCGGATGGATTTGACCGGTAAACCGGAGTTCGATGGCTGGCGCTGGGTCAGCTATTGGTACCCGTTGGGCCAGGTGGTGACATTCAAGCGCGAAGTGTATCGTCGCGCGCTCAAAGAGCTTGCCCCGCGCCTTTTATCGCGCGACTGACGACGGAGTTCGACCCCGAGCCATGCTCAATACGCTGCGCAAGATCGTCCAGGAAGTTAACTCCGCCAAGGATCTCAAGGCGGCGTTGGGGATTATTGTGTTGCGCGTCAAGGAAGCCATGGGCAGCCAGGTCTGCTCGGTCTACCTGCTGGACCCCGAGACCAACCGTTTTGTGCTGATGGCCACCGAGGGTCTGAACAAGCGCTCCATCGGCAAGGTCAGCATGGCGCCCAACGAGGGTCTGGTGGGTCTGGTGGGCACGCGTGAAGAACCGCTCAACCTTGAACATGCAGCCGATCACCCCCGTTACCGCTACTTTGCCGAAACCGGCGAAGAGCGCTACGCGTCCTTCCTCGGCGCACCGATCATTCACCACCGCCGCGTCGTCGGCGTGTTGGTCATCCAGCAAAAAGAGCGTCGTCAGTTCGACGAGGGTGAAGAAGCCTTCCTCGTGACCATGAGCGCGCAGCTCGCCGGGGTTATCGCCCACGCCGAAGCGACGGGCTCGATTCGCGGCCTGGGCCGTGAGGGCAAGGGTATCCAGGAGGCCAAGTTCATTGGCGTGCCGGGTTCGCCGGGCGCAGCGGTCGGTACGGCCGTGGTCATGTTGCCGCCGGCCGACCTCGATGTGGTGCCGGACAAGACCGTCAAGGACATTGACGCCGAAATCAAACTGTTCAAGACCGCCCTGGAAGGCGTGCGCGCCGACATGCGCAACCTGTCGACCAAGCTGGCCACCCAGCTGCGCCCCGAAGAGCGCGCGCTGTTCGACGTGTACCAGATGATGCTCGACGACGCGTCCCTGGGTAACGAAGTCAAGACCGTGATCAAGACCGGCCAGTGGGCCCAGGGCGCCCTGCGTCAGGTGGTCACCGATCACGTCAACCGTTTCGAATTGATGGACGACGCCTACCTGCGTGAACGCGCCTCGGATGTGCGCGACCTCGGTCGCCGTCTGTTGGCCTACCTGCAGGAAGACCGCACCACCAACCTGGTCTACCCCGACAACACCATCCTGATCAGTGAAGAACTGACCGCCACCATGCTCGGCGAAGTGCCGGAGGGCAAGTTGGTGGGCCTGGTGTCGGTATTGGGTTCGGGTAACTCCCACGTCGCGATTCTGGCTCGGGCCATGGGCATCCCGACGGTGATGGGCCTGGTGGAACTGCCGTATTCCAAAGTCGACGGCATCGACATGATCGTCGATGGCCATCGTGGTGAAGTTTTCACCAACCCCAGCGAGCTGCTGCGCAAGCAGTACGCCGAGGTGGTGGAGGAAGAGAAACAGCTGGCCCTGGGCCTCGATTCGCTGCGCGAACTGCCCTGCGTGACCCTCGACGGCCACCGCGTGCCGCTGCTGGTGAACACCGGGCTGCTGGCCGACGTTGCCCGCGCGCAACAGCGCGGTGCCGAAGGCGTCGGGCTGTACCGCACCGAAGTGCCGTTCATGATCAACCAGCGATTCCCGAGCGAGAAGGAACAGCTGGCGATCTACCGTGAGCAATTGCAGGCGTTCCACCCGTTGCCGGTGACCATGCGCAGCCTCGATATCGGCGGCGATAAATCCCTGTCGTATTTCCCCATCAAGGAAGACAACCCCTTCCTCGGTTGGCGCGGCATCCGCGTGACCCTCGACCACCCGGAAATCTTCCTGGTGCAGACCCGCGCCATGCTCAAGGCCAGCGAAGGTCTGAACAACCTGCGCATCCTGCTGCCGATGATCTCCGGCACCCACGAGCTGGAAGAGGCGCTGCACCTGATCCACCGCGCCTGGGGCGAAGTGCGCGACGAAGGTTCGGACGTGCCGATGCCGCCGATTGGCGTGATGATCGAAATCCCGGCGGCGGTGTACCAGGCCAAGGAGCTGGCGCGGCAAGTGGACTTCCTGTCGGTCGGCTCCAACGACCTCACCCAATACCTGCTGGCCGTGGACCGCAACAACCCGCGCGTGGCCGACCTCTACGACTACCTGCACCCGGCAGTGCTGCAAGCCCTGCAACATGTGGTGCGCGACGCCCATGCCGAAGGCAAGCCGGTGAGTATCTGTGGCGAAATGGCCGGCGACCCGGCAGCGGCGGTGCTGCTGATGGCGATGGGCTTTGACAGCCTGTCGATGAACGCCACCAACTTGCCGAAGGTGAAGTGGATGCTGCGTCAGGTGGAGCTGGGCATGGCCAAGGAGCTGCTGGCCACGTTGATGACCATCGACAACCCGCAAGTTATCCACAGCTCGCTGCAACTGGCGCTGAAAAACCTGGGGCTGACGCGGATGATCAACCCGGGTTCTGCCAAGACGCTCTGAATGCTGCAGACGATCCAAATGTGAGAGGGAGCAAGCCCCCTCCCATATTGAATCTGTTTTGGGATTAGAGGTTGAGTTCGATTTCACCCAACCGCCCACCCTGCGGCCCGAAACTGCGCTCTACCATGCGCCGCGTACCGTCGGCATTCACAATCAGCGCCGTACTCACCCGCGTTCCGTAACTGGCGCTGGCGATGAACACGCTGGATAACAGACTCTCGGTGGCCAACCCCACGCCGGTATCCGGCAACTGCGCAAACGGTGCGGTCTGCGGGTCGCTCATGATCGCCAGCAAGGCGTGCGGCTGTGGGTCTTCCAGCAACTCGCCCAGCGCCGCCCTGGCCTTGAGCAACTTCGGCCAGGGTGTGTCCAGGCCGGCATTGGACAAGCCATAAACCCCAGGCTTCAAACGGGTTGGCTGGCTCTCGTTGGCGTTGTAGTGCCACATCTCGTCCCGCGTACCCAGCAGCAGGTTAAACCCGGCGTATTCAATCGAACGGCCATTAACTTCGGCCAAATATTGGTCAATGGGCTGCGAACCACTGAGAAACCGTGCCACCAGCTCACCGCGTGAGGTGCGTGCCGGTGGCTGGTGCGGCTCGCGGATATTGGTCAGGGCGGCAAAGCGCCCGTCGGCACTGATTCCCAGCCAGGTGCCACCGGCTTCCTGGTCACGGCCGGCGTAAACATCAGGCGCGTCCGGCCATTGGGCCAGCGGCAGCGTGGGGCGTGCGTAGAACTCGTCGCGGTTGGCCGCGACGATCAGCGGCTGGGCATGGCCCGGCCGCCAAGCGAAGACAATCAGGCACATCGGGTGATTCCCTGTTGTGTTTTTTGCCACTCTACCCACACAACCGCAGGCGTTCCATGACAACGCAGTTGGGCCGCGCACCTTCCATCCGTTAACATGCCGGGCTGTTTGGTTGTATGTGAACTTCCTGATTGATCTGGCCGCTGTAACGCAGGCTTAATCGCGCATCGGCATGGTCCGGTGCGTCATGACTAACTGTTTAACGAGGAGTCGCAATGCTGCCTTACCCGCAGATCGACCCGGTGGCCCTGGCCATTGGTCCGCTGAAAATCCACTGGTACGGGTTGATGTACCTGGTCGGCATCGGCGGTGCCTGGTTCCTGGCGTCCCGGCGCCTGAACCGCTTCGACCCGACCTGGACCAAGGAAAAGCTCTCCGACCTGATCTTCTGGTTGTCGATGGGCGTGATCGTTGGCGGGCGACTGGGCTATGTGTTGTTCTACGATCTGCCGGCGTACGTCGCCAACCCGACGCTGATCTTCGAGGTGTGGAAGGGCGGCATGGCGTTCCACGGCGGCTTTATCGGCGTGATGATCGCCGCCTGGTGGTTTGGCCGCCGCAACGGCAAGTCGTTTTTCCAACTGATGGACTTTATCGCGCCGATGGTGCCGATTGGCCTGGGCGCCGGGCGCATTGGCAACTTCATCAACGCCGAGTTGTGGGGCAAGCCGACCGACGTGCCGTGGGCCATGGTGTTCCCGCCGTTCAGCGACCCGGCGCAACTGCCGCGCCACCCGTCGCAGTTGTACCAGTTCGCGTTGGAAGGTGTGGCACTGTTCCTTATCCTTTATATCTTTTCGCGCAAGCCACGCCCGACCATGGCCGTTTCGGGGATGTTCGCGCTGTTCTACGGGATCTTCCGCTTCATCGTCGAGTTCGTGCGGGTGCCGGACGCCCAGTTGGGCTACCTGGCGTGGGGCTGGTTGACCATGGGGCAAGTGCTGAGCCTGCCGATGATCATCGCCGGCCTGGGCATGCTGTGGTGGGCCTACAATCGCCCGCAAGGCATCAAGAACGCCGCGCTTTAAATACGAATGCCGAGGCGCGCCTCGGCTTCAACGATACAGGTAAGCACATGAAGCAATATCTCGAACTGCTGAACGACGTCGTGACCAATGGCCTGACCAAGGGCGACCGTACCGGCACCGGCACCAAAGCCGTGTTCGCCCGTCAGTACCGGCATAACCTGGCCGACGGCTTCCCGCTGCTGACCACCAAGAAACTGCACTTCAAAAGCATCGCCAACGAACTGATCTGGATGTTGAGCGGCAACACCAACATCAAGTGGCTCAATGAAAACGGCGTAAAAATCTGGGACGAATGGGCCACCGAAGACGGCGACCTCGGCCCGGTATACGGCGAGCAGTGGACCGCCTGGCCGACCCAAGACGGCGGCACCATCAACCAGATCGACTACATGGTGCACACGCTCAAGACCAACCCCAACAGCCGCCGCATCCTGTTCCACGGCTGGAACGTCGAGTACCTGCCCGACGAAACCAAGAGCCCCCAGGAAAACGCGCGCAACGGCAAGCAGGCCTTGCCGCCGTGCCACCTGCTGTACCAGGCGTTCGTGCATGACGGCCACCTGTCGATGCAGTTGTATATCCGCAGCTCCGATGTGTTCCTCGGCCTGCCGTACAACACCGCCGCGCTGGCGTTGCTCACCCACATGCTGGCCCAGCAGTGCGACCTGATCCCCCACGAGATCATCGTCACCACCGGCGACACCCACGCCTACAGCAACCACATGGAGCAGATCCGCACCCAGCTGGCGCGCACGCCGAAGAAGCTGCCGGAGCTGGTGATCAAGCGCAAGCCTGCGTCGATCTACGATTACAGGTTTGAAGATTTCGAGATCGTGGGCTACGACGCCGATCCGAGCATCAAGGCTGACGTCGCGATCTAAGTGTCGTTCTCGGTCAAATGTGGGAGGGAGCAAGCCCCCTCCCACATTTGGATCTGGTGTTAATCCTGGCGGTATCAGTGCCCGTGGCTGCGGCCCACGTGCGAAGGCTGCGCTTCGCTGGCCTGCACGCTCCCGCTTACCTCCAGCCGCTGCAGAATCCCGCATTCCGGCCCGCCGCCGCAGCGCTGGCGCAGGTCGAGCAGCTGTTCCTGCAATGCCAGCAGCCCGTCGATCCGCGCTTTCACATGGTGGATGTGCTCATCAATCAACGCATTCACGTTCTCGCACTGATCCTGCGGGCTGTCGCGCAGGCCAAGCAGGCTGCGGATTTCTTCGAGGGTCATGTCCAGGCTGCGGCAGTTGCGGATGAAGATCAGCCGCTCGGTGTGCGCCTGGGTGTACACGCGGTAGTTGGCGTCGGTGCGCGCCGGCGGCGGCAGCAGGCCTTCCTTCTCGTAGTAGCGGATGGTCTCCACCGCGCAGTCGGTGTGTTTGGCCAGTTCGCCGATCTTCATTGCAGCAATCTCCAAATGGGTGCTTGACCCTATAGTGGCTACAGGGTCTTTACTTCGCAACAGGCACCTTTAAGGACGCGACAGAATGAGCGATTCCCTGCACACCCACGATCATGCACCCAAAAAACTCACGCCCGTGCACAGCCACGGTGGCGCCTGCTGTTCCGGCACGCCGGCACCGGCGCGGGTGCAACTGAGCGAGGCACCCACGGCGGGCTCGCGCCTGAGCAGTTTTCGTATCGAAGCGATGGACTGCCCCACCGAGCAAACGCTGATCCAGAACAAACTGGGCAAGCTGGTCGGTGTGCAGCAGCTGGAATTCAACCTGATCAATCGCATCCTTGGCGTCACCCATGACCTGCCGAGCACCGCGCCGATCGTCGAGGCGATCAAGTCCCTGGGGATGCAGGCCGATCCGATTGAAGAGGGCACGCCGGCCGCCGAGCCGCCGGCGAAAAAACACTGGTGGCCGCTGGCGTTGTCCGGCGTCGGTGCGCTGGGCGCCGAGGTGCTGCATTTTTCCGGCGTGGCGCCGACCTGGCTGATTGCGCTGGTGGCACTGGTGTCGATCCTCAGCGGCGGCCTCACCACCTACAAAAAGGGCTGGATCGCCCTGAAGAACCTCAACCTCAACATCAACGCGCTGATGAGCATCGCGGTGACCGGCGCCGTGTTGATCGGCCAGTGGCCGGAAGCGGCGATGGTGATGTTCCTGTTCACCGTGGCCGAGTTGATCGAAGCCAAGTCCCTGGACCGTGCGCGCAATGCCATCAGCGGCTTGATGCAGATGACGCCGGAGCAGGCGACGGTGCAGCAGGCGGACGGCAGCTGGGTCGAAAAGGACGTCAAAGGTATCGATCTCGGCGCCATCGTGCGGGTTAAACCCGGCGAGCGCATCGGCCTGGACGGTGAAGTCACCGCCGGCCAGTCCACCATCGACCAGGCGCCGATCACCGGTGAAAGTCTGCCCATCGAAAAGACCGTGGGCGACAAGGTCTTCGCCGGCACCATCAATCAGGCCGGTTCCCTGGAGTACAAGGTGACGGCCGCAGCCAACAACTCCACGCTGGCGCGGATCATCCACGCCGTGGAGCAGGCCCAGGGGGCCCGCGCGCCGACCCAGCGTTTCGTCGACAGCTTTTCGAGGATCTACACCCCCGTGGTGTTCCTGTTTGCCCTGGGCGTGGCGATCATCCCGCCGTTGTTCATGGCCGGCGTCTGGTTCGACTGGATCTACCGCGCCCTGGTGCTGCTGGTAGTGGCCTGCCCTTGTGCACTGGTGATTTCCACACCGGTGACCATCGTCAGCGGCCTGGCGGCGGCGGCGCGCAAGGGCATCCTGATCAAGGGCGGCGTGTACCTCGAGGGCGGCTACAAACTCGACTACCTGGCGCTGGACAAGACCGGCACCATCACTCACGGCAAGCCGGTGCAAACCGATTACCTGGCGCTGTTCCCCACCGTCGAAGACAGCGCCCCCGCGCTTGCCGCCAGCCTGGCCGGGCGTTCCGACCACCCGGTGTCGCTGGCAATCGCCAGCGCGGCGGTGGATAAAAAACTGTCGGTGCTCGCTGTGGATAACTTCGAAGCCCTGGCCGGTCGCGGGGTGCGCGGCGATATCAATGGCCAGACCTACCACCTGGGCAACCACCGCCTGGTGGAAGACCTGGGCCTGTGCTCGCCCGAACTGGAAGAAAAACTGTTCGCCCTGGAGAAACAAGGCAAGTCCGTGGTGCTGCTGCTCGACGCGTCCGGCCCGCTTGCGCTGTTCGCCGTGGCCGATACGGTGAAAGACAGCAGCCGCGAAGCCATCCAGCAATTGCACGCGCTGGGCATCAAGACCCTGATGCTCACCGGCGACAACACCCACACAGCGCAGGCGATTGCCGCCCAGGTCGGGATCGACCAGGCCCAGGGCGACCTGTTGCCCACCGACAAGCTGCAAGCCATCGAAACCCTCTACCAGCAGGGCCACCGCGTCGGCATGGTCGGCGACGGCATCAACGACGCCCCGGCCCTGGCCCGCGCCGAAATCGGCTTTGCCATGGCGGCGGCCGGCACCGACACCGCCATCGAAACCGCCGACGTCGCGCTGATGGACGATGACTTGCGCAAGATCCCGGCATTCATTCGGTTGTCGCGACAAACCTCGCGTATCCTCAAGCAGAACATCGCCCTGGCGCTGGTGATCAAGGCGATCTTCCTGGCCGTCACCTTCCTCGGCATGGCCACCATGTGGATGGCGGTGTTCGCCGACATGGGCGTGAGCCTGCTGGTGGTGTTCAATGGCCTGCGCCTGTTGCGCAAATAAACGATGAGGGGCGGGTGTGCTGAGTGCCGAGCTGAAAGCGTTTTTCATGGTCGCCCGCCTGGGCAGCATCACCCAGGCGGCAAAAAAGCTCGGCCTGAGCCAGCCCACCGTCACCACCCAGATTCGTCATCTGGAAAGCCAGTACGGCATTGAGCTGTTCTACCGTGGCGGGCGCCGCCTGACGGTCAGCGACGACGGCGCGCGGATGCTGCCGATGGTCAAGGCGCTGTTGCAGCAGGAAGCGGATATCGAGTTTTTCCTGCGCAACAACGGCCAGGTGCAGGGCGCTCTGAGAATTGCCGCCACGGCACCGTATTACATTCTCGACCTGGTCAAAGCCTTCCGCGAGCGCCTGCCACTGGTGGATGTGTCGGTGGAAATCGGCAACTCGCAGCAGGTGCTTGAAGCGCTGGATGACTACCGTGTCGACGTCGCCGCGTCCTCGCAACTGCTGGAAGACCCCCGTCTGATTCGTCGCGTATTGGGCAGCGACCCGCTGGTGCTGGCGGTGCATCGCAATCATCCGCTGGCTACGCTCGATCATGTGCCGCTGACGGCGCTGGCCGGGCACACCTTGTTGATGCGCGAAGCAGGCTCCACCACGCGCCGGCTGACCGAAGAAATGTTGCAGGGCGCTGGCGTGAGTTACGGCCCGCTGCTGGAAATCGGCAGCCGCGAATCGATCCGCGAGGCGGTGCTGCGCAATATCGGCATCAGCATCATTGCGCGACAGGAAGTGCCCCATGACCCGCAGTTGCGCGTGCTGACCATCGAGAATGCGCCGCAGATTCCGGAGTATCTGTACTGCCTCAAGGAGAGGAAGGGCGCGCGCTTGCCGGCGGCGTTTCTGGGGTTGGCGCAGGAGATGTCGCCGCTCTGAGGTTTTGTGGTGGCCCAGACAACTCATTCCTTAAGGCCTACCCAAACCCACCAATACCACTATCACCGTGTTTTGCCTTCCTGCCACACCCGCGACGCATTGCCGCCCTAGCATGGCCTTCATCCGTTTGATGAGGTGCCCCCATGACCACAGCCCTGAACAACCCCGGCGCGCCGATGCGCGTGCGCGGTATCCAGAAACGCTTCGGTGCCTTCACCGCGCTGGACAACGTGTCCCTGGACGTCGCCGCCGGCGAGTTGGTGTGCCTGCTGGGCCCGTCCGGTTGCGGCAAGACCACCTTGCTGCGCTGCATCGCCGGCCTTGAGCGCCAGGACAGCGGTGAGCTTTACCTGGGCGAGCGCGACGTATCGCTGTTGCCGCCCCAGGCGCGGGACTACGGCATTCTGTTCCAGTCCTACGCGCTGTTTCCCAACCTCACCGTCGAAGCGAACATCGGCTACGGCCTCACCGGCAGCGGCCGCGATGAAGTGCGCCAGCGCGTCGGCCAGATGCTCGAACTGGTGGACCTGGTCGGCAGTGAAAAGAAATACCCCGGCCAACTCTCCGGCGGCCAGCAGCAGCGCGTGGCCCTGGCCCGCGCCCTGGCCCCGGCGCCGTCGTTGCTGTTGCTGGACGAACCCATGTCGGCCCTCGACGCCCGGGTGCGCGAACACCTGTGCACCGAGCTGCGCCAACTGCAACGGCGGCTGGGCGTCACCACGCTGATGGTCACCCATAACCAGGACGAAGCCATGTTGATGGCCGACCGCATTGCCGTGATGAACAACGGCAAGGTCGAGCAATACGCCACACCCCAGGCGATCTACGACCGTCCGGCCACGCCGTTCGTGGCCGAGTTTGTCGGCCAGGGCAACTGGCTGCCGTTCAGCCGCAACAGTGCCAGCCACGCTCAGGTCGGCGGGCTGAACCTGCGCCTGGCCGACGACGCGGGCGTGGCCACCTCCGGGCGGCTGTTCTGCCGCCCGGAAGCCATCAGCGTCAACCCGCCCGTGCATGAAGAGAACCTGTTTCCGGCCAAGGTGCGCGAGATCACGTTCCTCGGCAACCGCTGCCGCATGAGCTTCGAGCTGGAGCACTTGCCCGGCCACCCGCTGCTGGCCGAACTGGCCCCGGAAGCCATGCCGCGCCTGGGCGCCCAGCACATTTGGGTGGCCCTGCCGCCGCGCAGCCTGCAGGTGTTCGCCTGAGATGGCGGCGGTCATGACGTTGCCGCGCCAGGTGTCCCGCGCTGAAATGGGCGACCGCCTGTTCGTGCTCGGCGGCAAGCTGGTGTGGTTGCTGCTGCTGGGCGTCGCGGTCCTGCTGCCATTGCTGGCGATCTTCTGGCGCGGCTTCAGCAGCGAGGCCGGGCAGGGCGGCGGGCTGGTGGCGGCGCGCGCGCTGGTCAGCAGCGACAACTTCCACTGGCTACTGGGCAACAGCCTGAAAGTCTCCCTCAGCGTGGCGGCGATTGTCGTACCGCTGGCCTACCTGTTTGCCTACGCCCTGCAACGCACGTTGATCCCCGCCAAGCCGCTCTGGCGCGGCCTGTCGCTGCTGCCGCTGATGGCCCCGTCGATGCTGCCGGGCATTGCGCTGGTCTACCTGTTCGGCAACCAGGGCCTGCTGCGCGGCTTGCTCGCGGACAATATCTACGGCTTCTGGGGGATCGTGCTGGGGGAGGTGATCTACACCTTCCCACACGCTTTGATGATTCTGCTGTCGGCGCTCTCGCTGGCGGATGCGCGGCTGTTCGACGCCGCATCGAGCATGGGCGCCAGCCCCGCCCGGGCGTTTCGCAGCATCACCTGGCCGGCCACGCGCCAGGCCGTGTTCGCCGCGTTCTGCCTGGTGTTTACCCTCACCATCACCGACTTCGGCGTGCCGGTGGTGGTGGGCGGTGATTATCAGGTGCTGGCGCTGGAAGCCTACAAAGCGGTGGTCGGCCAGCAACAGTTTGGGCGCGGCGCGTTGATCGGCATGGTGTTGCTGCTGCCGGCGCTGTTCAGCTTTGGCGTGGATACCTGGTTGCGTCGTCGCCACGGCGACGCCATGAGCGGCCGCGCCCAGGTCTTCCGGCCGGCGACATCGCGGGCACGGGACGCCTGCTACCTGGCCATCGTGGTGCTGATCTGCGCCGCGCTGTTGCTGGTGTTTGGCATGGCGGTGTACTCCTCGCTGGTGAAATTCTGGCCGTACAACCTGTCGCTGTCGCTCAGTCACTACCAGTTCGAAGACACCGCCGGCGGCGGCTGGCTGGCCTATCGCAACAGCCTGATCCTGGCGTCGTGCAGCGCATTGATCGGCAGCGTGCTGATCTTCACCGGCGCTTACCTGATGGAAAAAACCAAGGGTCAGAAGGGCCTGAACCTGGCCCTGCGCCTGCTCAGCTTCGTGCCGATGGCGGTGCCGGGTCTGGTTTTGGGCCTGGGCTACGTGTTCTTTTTCAATCTCAACGGCAACCCGCTGCATGTGTTCTACGGGACCATGACCCTGCTGGTGGTGTGCACCATTGCACATTATTTGACCACCGCGCAGATGACCGCCACCACTGCGCTGCGCCAGCTGGACGCCGAGTTCGAAGCCGCTGCCCTGTCCCTCAAGGCACCGCTGTACCGCCATTATTTGCGCGTGACCGTGCCGATCTGCCTGCCGGCGCTGCTGGACATCGTGCGCTACCTGTTTGTGTCGGCGATGACCACCGTGTCCGCCGCCATCTTCCTCTACAGCCCCGACACCATCCTCGCCGCCGTCGCCGTGTTGAACATGGACGACGCCGGCAATGTGGGCGGCGCGGCGGCGATGTCGACCCTGATTCTGTTCACCTCAGGCAGCGTCTCGCTGCTGCTGGCGTGGGCCTCACGTGGCGCGTTGCGCCGCTCTCAAGCCTGGCGCCAGAGCGCGCCCGGCCAATAACCCTTGAAGGAGGTGTTCCATGTTCAAGCCCCTGACGCTGGTCGCTGCCGTCCTCACCGCATTCAGCCTGAATGCCTTCGCCAAGACCGAACTGACCGTGTACACGGCCCTCGAAGCCGAGCAGCTCAAGACCTACAAACAAGCTTTCGAAAAAGCCAACCCCGACGTCGAGATCAAATGGGTGCGTGACTCCACCGGCATCATCACCGCCAAGCTGCTGGCCGAAAAAGCCCGCCCGCAGGCTGACGTGGTGTGGGGCCTGGCGGCGTCGAGCCTGGCGATCCTCGATCAGCAGGGCATGCTCGAGAACTACGCGCCGAAGGATCTGGACAAGATCGGCAAAAACTACCGTGACGCCGCCAACCCACCGGCCTGGGTCGGCATGGACGTATGGGCGGCGACCATTTGCTTCAACACCGTTGAAGCCGAGAAACAGGGCCTGACCAAACCGGTGAGCTGGCAGGACCTGACCAAACCCGAATACAAGGGCAAGATCGTGATGCCCAACCCGGCGTCGTCCGGCACTGGCTTCCTCGACGTCAGCGCCTGGCTGCAAACCTTCGGCGAGAAGCAGGGGTGGCAGTACATGGACGACCTGCACCAGAACATCGGCCAGTACGTTCACTCCGGCTCCAAGCCGTGCAAGCTGGCCGCTTCCGGGGAATTCCCGATTGGTATCTCGTTTGAATACCCGGCCGTGCAGTTGAAACGCCAGGGCGCGCCGCTGGACATCATCCTGCCCAAGGAAGGCCTGGGCTGGGACATTGAAGCCACCGCTGTGATGAAGGGCACCGCCCACGCCGACGCGGCCAAAAAGCTCGCCGACTTCTCCGCCAGCCCGGCGGCGATGGACCTGTACAAGGACAACTTCGCCGTGCTCGCCCAACCGGGCATCGCCAAGCCGCAGACCGAATTGCCGGCGGACTACGAGCAGCGCCTGATCAAGAATGACTTTGCGTGGGCGTCGAAAAACCGCGACGGCATCCTCACCGAGTGGCGCAAGCGCTATGACGGCAAGTCGGAGAAGGTGGCGGGCCAGTAAGGTTTTCTTTAAGGCTGATGGCCTCATCGGGAGCAAGCCCCCTCCCACATTTGAATGTGTTCGCACACCAACGGTGGGAGGGGGCTCGCCTGCGATAGCGGTCTTCAATTCAGGACATCACTCCATGACACAACACAGTGATCTGTTAATCGTCGGCGCCGGCATCCTCGGCCTGTCCCACGCCTACGCCGCCGCCAGGCGCGGCCTCAGGGTCAAGGTGTTCGAGCGCAGCGCCACGCCGCTGGGCGCCTCGGTGCGCAACTTCGGCCAGGCCCTGGTCACCGGCCAGCCGCCAGGCACGATGCTTGACCTGGCGCGGGAGAGCCGCGCCATCTGGGGGCACTGGGCCGAGGTCGCCGGGCTGCAACTCAAGCGCAATGGCGCGTACCTGTTCGCCCGCACCGAAGCCGAAGAGCACCTGCTCGAAGCCTTCTGCGCCGGGCGTGCCCGTGAGCACGGCTACAACGTCGAGCTGCTGCAGGGCACCGCGATGCGGAGCCTGTACGGCGGCCAGTTCCGTCATCACCGCGCCGCGCTGCATGGCAAGGACGATCAGCAACTGTACTCGCGCGAAGCGATCCCCGCGCTGATCCACTACCTCAGCCAGGCGCTGAACGTGGCGTTCTATTTTTCCACGCTGGTGCGCGACGTCGAACCTGGCCAGTTGCACAGCACGGCGGGGAGTTTTCGCGGTGAGCAGATCATTGTCTGCTCCGGCCACGACTACCAGACCCTGCTGGCCGAACCGATTGCCCAGCTCAACCCGCATATCTGCCGCCTGCAAATGCTGCGCGCCCGGCCTGCGCACAACCTGAACCTGCAACACGCCTTGCTCACAGGCCTCAGTTGCGTGCACTACGGCGCGTTTGCCGACTTGCCCGAAGCCGCGCCGGTGCAGGCGCAGATCCTGCGTGAGGCGCCGCACTTGCATGAACACGGCATTCACCTGCTGATCAGCCCCACGCCCCATGGCGAACTGATCATCGGTGATTCCCACGACTACGGCAGCGATGCCTCGCCGTTCAATGCCGAGCAGGTCGACGACTGGCTGATCGAACTGGCCGAGCAGACCCTGGGCGGCAAGGTCCAGGTGGTCGAACGTTGGCAGGGCGTGTATGGCTCGCGGGGGCCGGGGCCGTTTTCATTCCTGCGCGCGGCTCCGGGCGTGAGCGCGGCGTTGATGCACACCGGCGTGGGCATGAGCGTGGGCCCGGCGCTCGGCGAGCGCAATATCACTACGTTGTGGGGGAAGGCGTGATGGACCGGGAGCAGGCGATAGCCGCGGTATTCGGCTTGTACGAGCAGCACGGCACGGCGGATTACATCGGCGAGCCGGTGTCGCAGCTCGAGCACATGTCCCAGGCCGCGCAGCAAGCGATGGCCGAGGGCTTTGACGATGAAGTGGTGCTGGCGGCGTTCTTCCACGATATCGGCCACTTGTGCGGGCAGGGCGGCGAGAACATGGGCGGTTATGGCGTGGTCAGCCATGAGCGGCTGGGCGCGGACTACCTGCGCCGTGCCGGTTTCAGCGAACGCCTGGCCAAGCTGGTGGAGTATCACGTGCAGGCCAAGCGCTACCTGACCTTCACTCAGCCGCACTACTACGCGCGCCTGAGCGAAGCCAGCCTGCGCACGCTGGGTTACCAGGGCGGCGTGATGACGGCCGAAGAGGCCCAGACTTTCGAGCAGGATCCGCTCTGCGAGGTCAGCCTGCGCATGCGCCATTGGGACGAGCAGGCCAAGGCAATGCACGTGCCGGTCGTGGACCTGGAGTTATTGAAGTGCAAGGCCCGAAGGCTGCTGGGGTTGCCTGCATAAGATCGGCGCGATTCTCACGCAATACACAGCACAGGCGTCTGGAGTCAACCTTTCAGGGCTGAGTAAGGTGCTCCCTTTGAACAAGGGAGCCGTACTGATGCGTTATTTGAAAGTTTTCGTGAAGGACCAGAGTGCCAATGCTCAGGCCGACACCGTCACGTTGCTGTTTTTTCAACGAAGCCCACAGTTGCCGGACGAACTGGTGCGCAAGGCGACAGCCGTGGATATCTCGGCCGATGGCCTGGTCGATTATCAGATCACGGGAGACATCGATGGCAATGGTGTGTCCGACATGCAAGACCGCGCGCTGCTGAAGCACTTCGCCAACAGTGCATTGAAATTGGGCTGGCTCAGCCGACCCTCGATGCCGAATCGCTCGATAAACTTTTATGTGAGCCGCTTTGACACCGCCCACCACCCGGTGGATATCCGCCTGGATTTCTATCAGAACGAAAAGCCAGGGCTCGATAGGGAACGGCTCAATCTTAGCCTGACCGTCAGCGACCCTGACGGGAAGGGTGTTATGCAATTGGACGACGACACACTGCCCCATGACCAGTTCGACACGGTTGATCGGCAAGCCCTGCAACGCATGATCAACGGTTATCTGAAGCTGGGATGGCAGTAGTGGGCCGTTTCAGAGTGTGTGGGCCAGTGCTTCGACCTGTTCCTGGCGCTCGGCCTGGCTGAGCTTGGCGTAGGGGTTGAGGGACGACCACTGCGGATGGGCACGGGCCTTGTGCAGCGCGTCCGGCAGCTTGCCTTCGCGCCAGGTTTTGTCCTGGGGCGTGTCCACCTTGATGCTGTGCATCGCCGCATGGCCGCGCAGGTTCAGGGCCTTGAGCAACTGACGCTGGCGCAGGGCGAGCAGGCGCAACACGCTGTCGTCGACGGTCAGCTCGCGCTGGCCCTTGATCTTGCCCAGCAGGCGGCTGCCGTAGCTGCGCGCGGTTTGCAGCGCGCCACCGGCAATGGCGCCGGCAAGCGCGGCGGCGCCGAGGGTCAGGCCGCCGACCAGTAAATCCACGCCGGCACCCGCTGCTGCGCCGGCGGCGATCCCGCTGCCGACGCGCACGCCCAATTGCTTGAGGGTTTCCGGGTTGAACAGGTCATCGCCCCAGCGCCCGTCCAGCAGTGGCAGGTCGCTGGCGGCGGCGTCCTGGGGGCGGAAGCCGAACAGCTTGAGCAACGCCTCCACGCATTTTTGTTCGCGCTGGCGCACGGCCTTGCGCAGATCGCCGACGGCTTGCTGCTCATCTTCGGTAACCACGCTGCGTCGGCATGCGGCGCAATCAATCAACAGCTCGGCGATCAAGCGGGCGGCGCTTTGCTGGCGGGCCTGGCGTTGGGCGTCCTGGTCGAGAATCAAGCGTTCCAGTTGTGGTCGAGCGTTTTCCAGCAGCAGGGCCAGGCTTTCGTACAGGCGGCGTTCACCGTCTTCGGGCGGCGCCACGCTGTCGAAACGCACCAGCGCATGCAGGCCCAGGCGCGCCAGGGCCTCGCGCCAGTCCGGCTCGCGGTGCTCGCTGCTGCTGACAAAATTGAGCACCGGCAGCAACGGTTTGCCGCAACTGGCCAGTACCTGCAGCTCGTCGCGGTACTTGGCCAGCACCGGCTCGCGGGCGTCGATCACATACAGGCCGGCGTCCGAGGCCAGCAGTTGGCGCAGCACCTTGGCCTCCTGTTCGAAACGCTGGCGCGCTTCGCTGCCGTCGAGGAAGCGGGCCAGACGCGCCGGCCCATCAAGGCGTTCGCCGGGGCGGTCGAGGCGTTCCAGGTAGTCGAGCAGGGCGATGGCATCTTCCAGACCGGGCGTGTCGTACAGTTCCAGCAAGGCTTCGCCGTCCACCGACAGGCGCGCGCCTTCCACATGCCGCGTGGTACTGGGGCGATGGGAGACCTCGCCGAACCCCACGTCACGGGTGAGGGTGCGCAGCAGTGAGGTCTTGCCCACGTTGGTGTGGCCGACCACGGCAAGTGTCAGCGGTTTAGTCATGACCGGTCTCCAGCCAGTTCAGTGGCGCGCTGTCGGCGAAGGGCAGCTCCAACTGTTGCAGCGCGCTGTGCCAATCGCCCAGGCGCTCGGCGTCCAGCGCCTGGCCGGGCGGCGCTTGCAGCAGCCACACGCGGGTGGCGGTGGCACTGCGCGCCAGTTCGGCGATCAGCGCCAGACTGCCGCGATCCGGCGAGCGGCGCGGGTCGCAGGCGATGGCCAGGCGCGCGGGCGGGAAGCGCGAGAGTTGTTCCAGCAGCGTGTTGCGTGATTCGCGGCTGTCGAGGATGCCGGCGTGCTTAACGTTGGCGGGCAGTTTCGGCGGCCAGCTGCGCTGATCGTCCAGTTCGATGGCCACCAGCAGGGCGCCGTCGCTCGCCAGGTCGCTGATGCCGCCGGTGACGTGATGCAGCTGTTGTGGCGCGGCATCGTTGACCCCAAGGCGCTCGCTGCTCGGCATCAGCCGCTCGCGCAGTTGACTGTAGCCGGGCAGGTTGAGGTCCAGGCTCAGGGCGGCGCGCCCGTGTTTCCAGCGCCACAGGCACAGCAGGGCGAGGACCAGTCTAGGCAGCACGCCGTACACCAGCGATACACCGACCAGCCAGGCCGCCCAAGCCTGGCGGGCGCTTTCGACAGTCAGCGCGGCGTCGCCGCTGGCACGGATCATCTCGACGTTGGGCACGTTGAAACCGAGCGCGGCGGGCACGGCGCCGAGGGCCTGGGTCACGGCGACAAAGCTGTCGGCACCGAGGAGGGTGGTTTCCCACACGAAGCCGTAGCGGCGGGTGGCGAGCAGTGTCAACACAATCACCAGGGCGCTGAGCAGGGCCAGCAGCCACAGGCTGTTGACCAGCACGCCGACCGCCCAGCGATTGAGTTTGCGGCGCTGCAACAGCAGCAACAGGGCGGGCGCCAGCTGCGCGGCCTTGGCGTCGCGGGCAAGTTTTTCGCTGAGCCACAGCCACAGGCGCCCGAGGCTGGCGCTGTGTTCGCCGGCAAACAGCAGGCCCAGTGCCCAGCTCATCAACAGGATCAGGTTCAAACCAAGCAGGCTGCCCAGGGCCCAGAACACATTCACGGGCACAAGGCCGTTACCCAGCGCGGCAAACCCCAGGCCGGCGCCGCTGATCACGGCGACGATGGCCAGCAACACCAGCGCCAGACGCGCACCTTGCAGCCAGCGGGTGAGGGCGGCGCTCAGCCCGTCGCGCTCGGCCAGGTGCAGGGCGCGGTGCACAATGCGCGTCGGCAGGTCGCCACCGGCCGTGCGGGCCAGGCGGTTGGCTTCAAGGTCTTCCAGCGGGCCGGCGTGTTCTTCGCGCAGGCGCACGGTTTCCGTCAGCCAGAGTTTTTGCAGGGGGGTCAGTGCAGTCACGCGCGGTCCTGGTGTGTTCGTGAGCCTGGAGCATAACCGCTGGCTCGCACCTCTGGTATTCTCGTCGCCATGAAAAAAACTCTCCCTTTAAGCCTGATCGCAGCCCTCGGTGAAAACCGCGTGATCGGCGTCGACAACAGCATGCCCTGGCACTTGCCGGGGGATTTCAAATATTTCAAGGCCACCACCCTCGGCAAGCCGATCATCATGGGGCGCAAGACCTGGGATTCCCTCGGCCGACCGTTGCCGGGGCGCTTGAACCTGGTGGTCAGCCGTCAGACCGATCTGGCGCTTGAAGGTGCGCAAGTTTTTCCGTCACTGGAGGCGGCGTTGCAACGCGCTGAACAATGGGCGCTGGCGCAAGGTGTGGACGAGCTGATGCTGATCGGCGGCGCGCAATTGTATGCGCAGGCGCTGGAACAGGCGGATCGGCTTTATCTGACGCGAGTGGCGCTGAGCCCGGAGGGGGATGCGTGGTTTCCCGAGTTTGATCGCAGCCAGTGGAGGCTGGTGTCGACGGTTGAGAATGCGGCCGAGGGGGATAAGCCGGCGTACAACTTCGAAGTGTGGGAAAAAGCCTGACCTGGGGGAGCGGCTGGCAGTACCGCAGCGAGTAAAGGTTTCGTTGGATGACCTATGAACTCGAGTTTGATGCACGCGCTTTGAAGGAGTGGCACGAACTGGGCGATACCGTTCGTCAGCAGTTTAAAAAGAAGTTGGTTGAAATATTGATCAATCCACGCATTGAGGCCAGCCGTCTGCATGGTTTGCCCGTAGATAGGCGTGAGCGTGATGAGGTTTACCGAAAAGCGGATGATCGTTTGAGCTTGCAGGGAGTGAACTCCCTGCCCGCTTATTTCGTCAGGCCTGCGCTAACTCGGCATGCTCATCGGCCTCCAGCAAGGCCTTATCCGTCTGCCCCATGACCTGGCTGGTAATCGCACCCGCCGTCATCGAGCCGTTCACGTTCAGCGCCGTGCGGCCCATGTCGATCAGCGGTTCCACTGAAATCAGCAGCGCCACCAGTGACACCGGCAAGCCCATCGCCGGCAGTACGATCAACGCGGCAAAGGTCGCGCCGCCGCCCACGCCGGCCACACCGGCCGAACTCAAGGTCACAATCGCCACCAGGGTCGCGATCCACAGCGGGTCCAGCGGGTTGATGCCCACGGTCGGCGCCACCATCACCGCCAGCATCGCCGGGTAGAGACCGGCGCAGCCGTTCTGGCCGATGGTCGCGCCGAACGAGGCGGCAAAGCCGGCGATGGATTGCGGGATGCCCAGGCGACGGGTCTGCGCCTCAATGCTCAACGGAATCGTCGCCGCGCTGGAGCGGCTGGTGAAGGCAAAGGTCAGCACCGGCCACACCTTGCGGAAAAAACGCAGCGGGTTGACCCCGGCCAGCGACAGCAGCAGGCCGTGCACCACAAACATCAGGCCCAGCGCCAGGTACGACACCAGCACGAAACTGCCGAGCTTGATGATGTCCTGCAGGTTGGAGCCGGCGACCACCTTGGTCATCAGCGCCAATACACCATACGGCGTCAGTTTCATCACCAGGCGCACCAGGCGCATCACCCAGGCTTGCAGGGTGTCGATGGCGTTGACGACCTTGCGGCCTTTTTCCACGTCGTCCTTGAGCAGTTGCAGTGCGGCAACCCCGAGGAACGCGGCGAAGATCACCACGCTGATGATCGACGTCGGCTTGGCCCGGGCCAGGTCGGCGAACGGGTTGGCCGGCACGAACGACAGCAGCAATTGCGGGACATTCAGGTCGGCGACCTTGCCCGCGTAGTCGCTTTGGATCACTTGCAGACGCGCCATTTCCTGGGTGCCGGCCACCAGCCCTTCGGCGGTGAGGCCGAACAGGTTGGTCAGGCCGATGCCGATCAATGCCGCAATCGCCGTGGTGAACAGCAGCGTGCCGATGGTCAGGAAGCTGATCTTGCCCAGGGACGAGGCGTTATGCAGGCGCGCCACGGCACTGAGGATCGAGGCGAACACCAGCGGGATCACGATCATTTGCAGCAGTTGCACGTAGCCGTTGCCGACCAGGTCGAACCAGCCGATCGAGGCCTTGAGCACCGGGTGCCCGGCGCCGTAGATGGCGTGCAATACCACACCGAACGCAACGCCAAGCGCCAAGGCAAGCAGCACCTTTTTCGCCAGGCTCCAGTTCGTGCGACGGGTTTGTGCCAGGCCTAGCAGCAGGGCCACGAACACCAGCAAGTTGAGGATCAGGGGCAGATTCATTGAAGCTCCAATGAGAAGGCAGCCAATCGCGAGAGCCTGCGATTGCGAACCGGGGAGGCTAACACCTTGAAATATATTGATTTAATACCGATATGGAATGGTGACTGTCGTTTTTGGAATAAGCGAGTGACGTTCAAGCGTATGCGCCTGCCGCAATCACGAAGCGCGCGGTCGTGCACGACATGGGAACTGTCACAGGGATTTGTTAGGGTCGGTGTCTTTCAACTCAGGGAATCAACGCCTATGAAGCTCGCGCCGAAACTTCTTGCCGCCGCACTTTGCCTCGGTCTCGCCAGTCAGGCGTTCGCTGCCACCGAGTTGAAACACTGGCCCGCGCCGGCCGCCAAGCAACTCAACGAAATGATCGCGGCCAACGCCAACAAGGGTAACTACGCGGTCTTCGACATGGACAACACCAGCTACCGCTACGACCTCGAAGAATCCCTGCTGCCTTTCATGGAAAACAAGGGGCTGATTACCCGTGACAGTCTCGACCCCTCGCTCAAGCTGATGCCGTTCAAAGACACCGCCGAGCACAAGGAGAGCCTGTTCAGTTACTACTATCGCCTGTGCGAAGTGGACGACATGGTCTGCTACCCGTGGGTGGCCCAGGTGTTCTCCGGCTTCACCCTCAAGGAGCTGAAGGTGCAGGTGGATGAGCTGATGGCGTCCGGCAAACCGGTGCCGGTCAGCTATTTCGAAGGCGACGGGGTGAAGCAATCCGAGGTGCAGCCGCCGAAGGTCTTCACCGGCCAGGCCGAGCTGTACAACAAGCTGATGGAAAACGGCAT
This sequence comes from Pseudomonas trivialis, assembly GCF_001439805.1. Lineage (GTDB taxonomy): Bacteria > Pseudomonadota > Gammaproteobacteria > Pseudomonadales > Pseudomonadaceae > Aquipseudomonas > Aquipseudomonas trivialis. The sequence continues at coordinate 479,305 of NZ_JYLK01000001.1, forward strand.
TGAGGTGTACGTGATGACTGCCGCGTCCGAGGAGCTGGTGCGCATGGTCGCGGCCGATCCGAAGTACGGCTACAACGTCAAACCCGAAAACGTTATCGGCGTAAGCACCCTGCTCAAGGACCGCAAGACCGGCGAGCTGACCACCGCACGTAAACAGATCGCTGCCGGCAAGTATGACGAGAAGGCCAACCTCGGCCTGGAGCTCACCCCCTACCTGTGGACCCCGGCGACCTGGATGGCCGGCAAGCACGCAGCGATCCTCACCTACATCGACGAATGGAAAAAACCGGTGATCGTCGGCGGCGACACACCGACCAGCGATGGCTACATGCTGTTCCACGACGTGGACGTGGCCAAGGGCGGCATCCACCTGTGGATCAACCGCAAGGACAAATACATGACCCAACTGAACGGCATGATGGCCAGGCACGCAGCGGCGCAGGCCAAGGAAGGGCTGCCGGTGACGGCGGACAAAAACTGGGTGATTGTGAAGCCTGAGGAGATTCAGTAACTCCGGGTGTACACGGGCAACTGTGGGAGGGAGCAGGCCCCCTCCCACATTTTTGATCCTCATTGTCCGGGGATTTTCTCCAGGCAAAAAAATGCCCCGCACCTGGCGGGGCATTTTTATGGGCGAGGTTTAAAGGCCGTCGAGCATCGCCTTGTTGCGCACCGCGCCCTTGTCGGCACTGGTGGCCAACAGCGCGTAGGCCTTCAAGGCGGTGGTGACTTTGCGCGGACGCTTCTCCACCGGCTTCCAGCCCTTCTTGTCCTGCTCGACCCGGCGTGCCGCCAGTTCTTCATCGCTGACCAACAGGTTGATCGAGCGGTTCGGAATGTCGATCAGCACCTTGTCGCCATCCTGCACCAGGCCAATCGCGCCGCCGGCAGCGGCTTCCGGTGAAGCGTGGCCGATGGACAGGCCCGAGGTGCCGCCGGAGAAACGGCCATCGGTGAGCAGGGCGCAGGCTTTGCCCAGGCCCTTGGACTTCAGATAGGACGTGGGGTAGAGCATCTCCTGCATGCCCGGGCCGCCTTTCGGGCCTTCGTAGCGGATGATCACGATATCGCCTTCCTTCACTTCGTCAGCGAGGATGCCGCGTACCGAGCTGTCCTGGCTTTCGTAGATTTTGGCGCGACCTTCGAACACATGGATCGACTCATCCACGCCGGCGGTTTTCACCACGCAACCGTCGAGGGCGATGTTGCCGTACAGCACGGCCAGTCCGCCTTCCTGGGAATAGGCGTGCTCGACGCTGCGGATGCAGCCGTTTTCACGGTCGTCGTCCAGGGTGTCCCAACGGGTCGACTGGCTGAACGCGGTCTGGGTGGGGATGCCCGCCGGGCCGGCCTTGAAGAAGTGATGCACCGCTTCGTCGTCCGTCTGGGTGATGTCCCATTTGGCGATGCCTTCGGCCAGGGATTTGCTGTGCACGGTCGGCAGGTCGGTGTGCAGCAGGCCGCCACGGGCCAGGGAACCGAGGATCGAGAAGATCCCGCCGGCGCGGTGCACGTCTTCCATGTGGTACTTCTGGATGTTCGGCGCGACCTTGCACAGTTGCGGCACATGGCGGGACAGACGGTCGATGTCGCGCAGGTCGAAATCGATCTCGGCTTCCTGAGCGGCGGCCAGCAAGTGCAGGATGGTGTTGGTGGAACCGCCCATGGCGATGTCCAGGGTCATGGCGTTTTCGAACGCCTTGAAGTTGGCGATGTTGCGCGGCAATACCGAGTCATCGTTCTCGGTGTAGTAGCGCTTGCACAGCTCGACGATGGTGCGGCCGGCCTGCAGGAACAGCTGCTCGCGGTCGCTGTGGGTGGCCAGCGTCGAACCGTTGCCCGGCAAAGCCAGGCCCAGGGCTTCGACCAGGCAGTTCATCGAGTTGGCAGTGAACATGCCGGAGCACGAACCGCAGGTCGGGCAGGCGCTGCGCTCGTATTCCGCGACCTTCTCGTCAGAGGCGCTGGAATCGGCGGCGATGACCATGGCGTCGACCAGGTCCAGGCCGTGGGAGGCGAGCTTGGTTTTGCCCGCTTCCATCGGGCCGCCGGACACGAAGATCACCGGGATGTTAAGGCGCAGGGCGGCCATCAGCATGCCGGGGGTGATTTTGTCGCAGTTGGAGATGCACACAATGGCGTCGGCGCAGTGGGCGTTGACCATGTATTCGACGGAGTCGGCGATGATCTCGCGGCTCGGCAGCGAATACAGCATGCCGTCATGGCCCATGGCGATGCCGTCGTCCACGGCGATGGTGTTGAATTCTTTCGCTACGCCGCCAGCGCGTTCGATCTCGCGGGCAACCAGTTGGCCCAGGTCCTTGAGGTGCACGTGGCCGGGCACGAACTGGGTAAAGGAGTTGGCAATCGCGATGATCGGCTTCTTGAAGTCGTCATCCTTCATCCCCGTGGCACGCCACAGTGCGCGCGCGCCGGCCATGTTGCGGCCGTGGGTGGATGTTTTCGAGCGGTAATCTGGCATGGAGCACTCCGGGCGGCTAATCAGGTTCTTGAGGGGAGTGAGCTTCTATGGACGTTTGACACACTCAGAAAATGGCTGTGTGCGCAAAAGTGGCCTCTCGCGTTGCGGGATCGCCGCATGCCTGGGCCTTGAGCTCATAAACCCGCCGGGGGATGACTGGCGATGAATAGGGCCGATTCTACACCGCTGGCGGCTGGAGGGAATGGCCGTCTGCCTGTAGGCGCGAGCAAGCTCGCGCTTACAGATGATGGGGTTTCAATCAGCTATTGGGCAACAACCGGCAGGTAATGCTCTTGATATACCGCGTCTCGACAATCGCCGGGTGCACCGGGTGGTCCGGGCCCTGGCCGCCGCGTTCGAGCATCTGGATGTTGCGGTCCAGGTGGCGGGCGCTGGTGAGGAGGATGTTTTGCAGGTCGTCTTCCGGCAGGTGCATGGAGCACGAGGCGCTGACCAGGATGCCGTCCTTGCTGAGCAGGCGCATGGCTTGTTCGTTCAGGCGGCGGTAGGCGCCTTCGCCGTTTTTCATGTCTTTTTTGCGTTTGATGAAGGCCGGTGGGTCGGCGACGATCACGTCGAAGCGTTCTTCGCTGGCTTTCAGTTCTTTCAGCGCTTCAAAGACGTCGCCTTCAATGCAGGTCATCTTCTCGGCCACGCCGTTCAGCGCGGCGTTGCGCTCGACGCCGTCGAGGGCGAAGGACGAGGCGTCGACGCAGAACACTTCACTGGCGCCGAACGCCGCAGCCTGCACGCCCCAGCCGCCGATGTAGCTGTACAGGTCGAGTACGCGTTTGCCCTTGGCGTATGGGGCCAGGCGGGCGCGGTTCATGCGGTGGTCGTAGAACCAGCCGGTCTTCTGGCCCTGGATCACCGGGGCTTCGAATTTCACGCCGTTTTCTTCCAGGGCGACCCACTCCGGCACCAGGCCGAACACGGTTTCGACGTAACGGTTGAGGCCTTCGGCGTCGCGCGCGGCGGAGTCGTTCTTGAACAGGATGCCGCTGGGCTTGAGCACCTGGGTGAGGGCGGCGATCACGTCGTCTTTATGGGCTTCCATGGTCGCGGAAGCGATCTGCACCACCAGGATGTCGCCGAAACGGTCGACCACCAGACCCGGCAGCAGGTCGGAATCGCCGTAGACCAGGCGGTAGAACGGCTTGTCGAACAGGCGGTCACGCAGGGACAGGGCGACGTTGAGGCGGTGCACCAGCAGCGACTTGTCCAGCGGCAACTTGATGTCGCGCGACAGCAGGCGGGCGCAGATCAAGTTGTTCGGGCTCATGGCCACGATGCCCAGGGTCTTGCCGCCGGCCGCTTCGAGGATGGCCTGGTCGCCCGCCTGGAAGCCGTTGAGTGGGGTGGCGGCCACGTCGATTTCGTTGCTGTAGACCCACAGGTGGCCGTTGCGCAAACGACGATCGGCGTTGGCTTTGAGACGCAGGCTTGGCAGGGACATGACGTCGCTCCGGAAAAAAGAGCGGGAGTATACCGTGTTGTGCAGTAACTCGCCCCGCCGCCGGACATGTTTCAGTTCGGTATTTGGGTGTCGGCGAAGTCTTCATAAAGGTTAGAATCGCCACCTAGCCCAGAGTGTGTACTTATGTCCCAAGAGCTTTCCGCCGAGCAGATCCAGCAGGCCTTGCAAGGTATCAGCGTACCGCCCCAACCGCAGATCATGGTGGACTTGCAGATGGAGCAGTACATGCCCGACCCGGACCTGGGCGTGATCGCCCGGTTGATTTCCCAAGACCCGGGCCTGTCCGGCGCGCTGCTGAAAATCGTCAACTCGCCGTATTACGGCCTGAGCAACAAGATCGCCTCGATCCAGCGCGCGGTGAACCTGCTGGGCAGCCGTTCGATCATCAACCTGATCAATGCGCAGTCGATCAAGGGCGAGATGAGCGATGACACCATCGTCACCCTCAATCGCTTCTGGGACACCGCCCAGGACGTGGCCATGACCTGCCTCACCCTGGCCAAGCGCACCGGCTCGCAGACTGTCGATGAAGCCTATGCCCTGGGCTTGTTTCACGACTGCGGCGTGCCGCTGATGCTCAAGCGCTTCCCCGACTACATGACGGTGCTCGAGCAGGCCTACGCCAATGCCGGCGCCGACTGTCGCGTGGTGGACACCGAGAACAACGCGTTCAACACCAACCATGCGGTGGTTGGCTACTACACGGCCAAGTCCTGGCGCCTGCCGGAGCATGTGACCGACGCCATCGCCAACCACCACAATGCGCTGGCGATTTTCAGCGATGAGTCCTCGCGCACTCCGCAGCTGAAAAACCTGCTGGCGATCCTGAAGATGGCCGAACACATCTGTTCCTCCCATCGCGTGCTGGGCGGTCAGGCAGAGGACCATGAGTGGAACGCCATCGGCCACCTCGTGCTCGATCATGTCGGCCTGTCGGACTACGACTTTGAAAGCATGAAGTTGTCGATCCGCGAGCTGGGCGCGAACTGACCCGTCAGCCAGGAGCTGCCCATGCCCGAGTTACCCGAAGTCGAAACCACCCGTCGCGGGATTGCGCCGCACCTGGAGGGCCAGCGCGTCAGCCGCGTGGTGGTGCGTGAGCGCCGCCTGCGCTGGCCGATCCCGGAGGACCTGGATGTGCGCCTGTCCGGCCAGCGTATCGTGGGGGTGGAGCGGCGGGCCAAGTACCTGCTGATCAATGCCGAAGTGGGCACGCTGATCAGCCATCTGGGCATGTCGGGCAACCTGCGTATGGTCGAAACCGGACTGCCGGCGGCCAAGCACGAGCATGTGGATATCGAGCTGGAGTCGGGCCTGTCGCTGCGCTACACCGACCCGCGCCGTTTCGGCGCCATGCTCTGGAGCCAGGACCCGCACAACCATGCGTTGCTGCTGAGCCTGGGGCCGGAGCCGTTGACCGACCTGTTTGACGGCGAGCGGCTGTTCCAGATGTCCCGTGGGCGGTCGATGGCAATCAAACCGTTCATCATGGACAACGCGGTGGTGGTGGGCGTGGGCAATATCTATGCGACCGAAGCGCTGTTTGCCGCAGGGATCGATCCACGTCGCGCGGCGGGTGGTATTTCGCGGGCGCGTTATTTGAAGCTGGCGATCGAGATCAAGCGGGTGCTGGCGGCTGCCATCGAGCGCGGCGGCACCACGTTGCGCGACTTTATTGGCGGTGACGGGCAGCCGGGGTATTTCCAGCAGGAACTGTTTGCCTACGGCCGGGGCGGCGAGGCGTGCAAGGTGTGCGGGACCGAATTGCGCAATGTGCTGCTGGGGCAGCGGGCGAGTGTGTTTTGCCCCAGGTGTCAGCGCTGATTGCCGGGTGATGGCTGAGATTGCCATCGGGAGCAAGCCCCCTCCCACATTGGATCGCGTTCAACTCGATTCAGTGTGGGAGGGGGCATGCTCCCGATGAGGCCCTGCAGGGCAACCCAACTGTTCAGGCCTTGCCGGTAATCAACCGGTACTTCTCCATCAACTGCTCTTCGGTTTCAGGGTGGGCCTCATCCAGCGGAATGCAATCCACCGGGCACACCTGCTGGCACTGTGGCTCATCGTAGTGGCCGACGCACTGGGTGCACAGGTTGGGGTCGATCACGTAGATCTCTTCGCCCTGGGAAATCGCAGCGTTCGGGCACTCGGGTTCGCAGACGTCGCAATTGATGCAATCGTCGGTGATGATCAGGGACATGGAAACTCCTGCCAGGGCCGTCAGCCAAGGCAACTGAAAACGACTAATGCGCGCAATTGTGCCGCATTGGCGCCCGCAGTGCGAGCGCACATGACCTGCGGCAACAGGCTGGAGCCGCCTGGCAACCGCTACTTCTTGAAGCGCAGCGTCAACGCATCCGCCACGGCGGGGTGAACGAACTTGGTGATATCTCCGCCCAACGCGGCGATTTCCCGCACCAACGTCGAGGAAATGAACGAGTAGCGCTCCGAAGGCGTCAGGAACAGGCTCTCGACGTCCGGTGCCAACTGGCGGTTCATGTTGGCCAACTGGAATTCGTATTCGAAATCCGACACCGCGCGCAGGCCACGCAGGAACACATTGGCGTTCTGCTCCTTGGCGAAATGCGCCAGTAACGTCGAAAAGCCCACCACTTCGACGTTGGGCAGGTGCCGGGTGACCTCACGCGCCAGTTCCACGCGCTGCTCCAGGGGAAACAGCGGGTTTTTCTTGGGGCTGGCAGCGACCGCGATGATCACATGGTCGAACAGGCGAGAGGCGCGCTCGACCAGATCGCCATGGCCTTTGGTAATCGGGTCGAAGGTTCCTGGATACAACACTCGGTTCATCGCGTCGTCCTGGCGGAGTCCGTTGGGGAACCGGATGGTATCGCAGCCATCCCGGTCGGGAAAGTCGACTTCTGTAGATACATACCGCTGATCGGCGGTTTTTTCATGCCGTTTTCAGACGTTCGGCCAACGCTGTCGCCAGTTTGGCGCTCAAGCCGTATACCGATAATTGTGGATTGGCGCCAATGCTGGTGGGGAACAGCGAGCCATCGTGGATCGACAGATTGCGCAACTGGTGATGACGGCCGAGGCTGTCGACCACCGCGTTTTTCGGGTCTTCGCCCATGGCACAGCCGCCCATCACATGGGCGCTGCCCAGGGTCGTTCGGTGCAGTTCCAGGCTCAGTTCGTCGATCATGCGGCGGGCCTCGGCCAGGGTGTTCACGTAGCGCGCGTCATGGTGCAGCGGTTTGACCGACCTGGCGCCCGCCGCGAACTGAATCTCGGCCATGCTGTGAAACGCGCGGCGCAGGCCGTCCCAGGCGTAGGGCGAGACCTGATAGTCGAGCACCGGCGTGCCATCACCGCGTAAACCGACGGTGCCTCCCGGGCTGTCGGGGTGAAACCCGTCGCGCAACAGCGCAAGCATGGCGTGGGTGTTGGGCAACTGGCCCATGTCCAGCGCGTTCGCGCTGCCGTAGCCGCCAAATAGCGTGCTGGCCAATCCGGGGTGCAGGGGCGGTGCTTCCAGTTTGTAGGACATTTTGCCGGTAATGCCGTCCAGCCATTGGAAATGGTCGGAATAGATCGACTGCGGCGCGCCGTAGAACGGGTTGATCACCTCCTCGAACAGCCCCGCAGAGAAATTCACCAGGTGCAGAAAGGTGCGCTTGCCGAGCCGCGAATGCGGGTCCGGCGCGTTGGAGCGCATCAGCAGCGCCGGGCTGTTGATGCCGCCGCCGGACAGCACGTAATGCCTGGCTTTCACCGTGATCCTGCGCCCGGTCGGCGCCACGCAACGCGCGTCCATGGCCACGCATTCCAGGCTGCTGATGGCATCGCCGCTGTAGTTGAACTGCTCGGCGCGAGCGAGGTAGAGCAGCTCGCCGCCTTGCTCCAGGGTGGAGGGAATGGTGGTCACCAGCATCGACTGCTTGGCATTCACCGGGCAGCCCATGCCGCAATAGCCCAGGTTGAAACAGCCGCGCACGTTGCGCGGGATCACATGCCAGCTGTAGCCGAGTTTTTCACAGCCCTTGCGGATCACATCGTTGTTGGCGTTCGGCGGCAGCGCCCACGGCGCGATGCCCAGGCGCTGTTCCATTTTTTCGAACCAGGGCGCCATCTCGGTGCTGCTGTGGCCCGTCACCGCGTACTCGCTGGCCCAGTGGGCGAGGGTGGCGTCCGGCGTGCGAAAGCTGGAGGTCCAGTTGATCAGCGTGGTGCCGCCCACCGCCCGGCCCTGCAGGATGGTGATGGCGCCGTCCTTGCTCATGCGTCCGATGCCCTCCTGATACAGGCTGGCGTAGGCCTCGTCCTCCAGCAGCTTGAAATCGCTGCTGGTCTTGAGCGGGCCTTCCTCGATCAGCAGCACTTTGTAACCGGCGGCGCTGAGGATCTCGGCGGTGGTGCCGCCGCCGGCGCCGCTGCCAATGATCGCGACGTCGGCTTCCAGGGTCAGGTCGTGGTCGAGGGCGGCGCCGTTGTGGGTTTTCCAGCCACGGGCCAGGCCGTCGCGGAACAGATCGGGTACGGGCATAGGTGGGCACTCTTGTTTTTGTTGTGCGAAATTGCGGTCACTGTCAGATGTGAGGCGGGCCGGGGTAGCCGCAATGGGCCCAGGACGCGGGTCGGAAATACCAGGCCATGATCACTAGCTTGAGCAACGAGCCCTGACCCATGCGCAGCAGGTTGAGGTAGCTGTTCTCCCAGCGCAGCAGGAAGTGGCGGATCTGCTCGCTGCTGGCGTTTTCCCAACTGCCCCAGATGCCGGTCAGCGGGCCGCGGGTAATGCCCATGGCGAATACGTCGAACAACTGCTGGGTGAGCTTGAACATCTCCGGCGACAGGTATTGCAGGCTGTAATCGAGCTTTTTGAGCGCGTCTTCAATCCCGGCGGCAACCTCCTGGGCGCTGGCGACACCGTCGAGCAACACCGGCATCACCGCCCGTAAAAACGGCAGGTCGCTGCTGCGCAGCATGGCAAAGCCGCTGGCCGGGGCGCTGGCGGAGCAGCCGCTGAGGCTGGCGCCTAGCCCTGCGGTAGCCAGGAAAGCACTGGCGCACAGGCCGATTTTCAGGATGCCGCGCCGTGACAGCGCGGTTGAATCAGTCAGGCTGGGGTTCATTGTTATTGTTGTCCCGTAGGTGGCGGAATCAGCGAACAAACAGCTTCTGAATCAGCTTCTGGATCGATTTGCCGTAGGGCGGGTAGATCAGCTTCGCCGCGTTCAGGCGTTGCTTGACCAACACACCCTTGGCCTTGCTGAAGGTGAGAAAGCCTTCGTGGCCGTGGTAGTGGCCCATGCCCGATGGGCCAATGCCACCAAACGGCAGGTCGTCCTGGGCCACGTGCAGCAGGGTGTCGTTCAGGCAGACGCCGCCGGAATGGGTTTCGTGCAGCACCCGGTTTTGTTCGCGCTTGTTGTAGCCGAAGTAATACAGCGCCAGCGGTCGAGGGCGTTGATTGATGTAGGCAAAGGCCTGGTCGATGTCGCGATAGGGCACGACGGGCAGCACCGGGCCGAAGATTTCGTCCTGCATCACGGTCATGTCGTCGCTGACATTCAGCAGCAGGCTGTGGGCCATGCGCCGTGCCTGGCCCTGGTCATACAGGGGGACCAGCGTGGCGCCCTTGTCGGTGGCGTCCTTTACGTAGGCATTGAGCCGCGCCAACTGGCGTTCGTTGATGATCGCGGTGTAGTCCGGGTTGTCGACCAGCGTCGGATAGAACCCGCGAACCGCCTTGCCGTAGGCCTCGACGAAAGCGTCCACACGGTGCTCCGGCACCAGCACGTAGTCCGGCGCCACACAGGTTTGTCCGGCATTCAAGGCTTTGCCGAAAGCGATGCGTTCGGCGGCGTCCTTGAGCGGCACATCGGCGGAGACAATCGCCGGCGACTTGCCGCCCAGTTCCAGCGTGACCGGCGTGAGGTGCTCGGCGGCCGCGCGCATCACATGCTTGCCAATGCTGGTGGCGCCGGTGAACAGCAGGTGGTCGAAGCGCAGTCTGGAAAACGCCACGCCCACGTCGGCTTCGCCCAGCACCACGCACACCAGGTCTTCGGGGAAGATCTTCGCCAGCAGCGTTTTGAGCAGCTCGCCGGTGGCGGGGGTGGACTCGCTGAGCTTCAACATCACCCGATTGCCGGCCGCCAGCGCTCCGACCAGCGGGCCGATGGCCAGGTACAGTGGGTAATTCCAGGGCACGATCACCCCGACCACGCCGAGCGGTTGGTAGATGACTTTGGCTGACGCGGGCTGGAAGGCAATGCCTACGGCACGGCGCGACGGTTTCATCCAGCCCTTGAGGTGTTTGCTGGCGTAGTGGATGCCATGCAGACTGGGCATCAGCTCGGCGAACAGGGTTTCGTCTGCGCTGCGCTGGCTGAAATCCTCGCTGATCGCACGGATCAACGCCTGGCGTTCGGCGCTGAGCAATTCGCGCAAGGCCTTGAGCCATTGCTGGCGCTGCGCGGCGGGCGGCATCGGATTGGCGGCGTAGGCGCGGCGCTGGGCGTCGAACAGCGGCTGAAGCTGATCCAGCGCCTGGGAGTCCTGCAGGTAGGCAACAGTGGCAGACATGGTGCAGCCCCGATTGTTATTAGTCTGTCTGGATTTTTAGAGTCATTACTCTAGATTGTCAAATGCCATTGCAATCACATGTGGATTTATCCCGGCGCGGTTAGGCCGTAAGATGCCCCATTCCGTGTATGGAAGCTGATCCCCCATGGCACCACGAGTTAAGACCAGCGAACGCATTGTGCAGACCAGCCTGGAGCTTTTTAATCAGCAGGGCGAGCGCAGTGTCAGCACCAACCACATTGCCGCCCATATGGAAATTTCACCGGGCAACCTCTACTACCACTTCCCCAACAAGCAGGCGATCATCGCCGTGCTGTTCCGCGAATACGAAGCGCTGGTGGACAGTTTCCTGCGCCCGCCCCAGGGCCGCGCGATGTGTGTGGAAGATAAGCGCTTCTACCTGCAGGCCGTATTGGCCGGCATGTGGCGCTACCGTTTCCTGCACCGCGACCTCGAACACCTGCTGGAAAGCGACCCCGAAATGGCCACCGGCTACCGGCGGTTTTCCCAGCGCTGCCTGACCCAGGGCGGGGCCATCTACCAGGGGTTTGTCGATGCCGGCATTCTCAATATGGACCCGATCCAGACCGAAGCCCTGACCCTCAACGCCTGGATCATCCTCACCTCCTGGGTGCGCTTTTTGTGCACCACCAACGAAAACTCCACTCATTTGAGTGCCGAAGCGATCAAGCGCGGGGTGTATCAGGTGCTGGTGCTGGAGGCGGGGTTTGTCACGCCCCAGGCCAAAGAAGCGGTGGATGGGCTGTTCAAGGAGTTTTACGTGCCACTGAATCAGGCGCTGGATGAAGTGAAGTAGAGCCTTTCCCGAATCTGTTTACAGGAGTCTGTCATGCCGCTTGCCCAACTGATCAGCCCCCGGCACCTGGCCGAGCGCCAGACGCGCGGCGCGTTGGTGATCCTCGATTGCCGCTTTGCCCTGGAAGATCCGGATTACGGGCGTTGCAGCTATGCCGAAGGGCATATCGAAGGTGCGCAATATGCTGACCTTGAGCGTCATCTCAGCGGTCCGGTGACCAGGGGCGTGACCGGGCGTCATCCGCTGCCGAACGCGCAGACCCTCGCCGAACAACTGCGCGCGTGGGGCATCAGTGCCGACACCGAGGTGGTGCTGTATGACGACGGTCCTGGCGCCTTTGCCGCCCGCGCCTGGTGGTTGCTGGTGTGGCTGGGCAAGCGGGACGGCGTGTTTATCCTGGACGGTGGCTTGAAGGCCTGGCATGCCGCCGGCTTCCCCTTGAGCCTGGACGCGCCGGTGATCGAGCCGGGTGATTTTACCGGCACGCCCGATCATGGCCTGCTGCTGGATGCCGAGCATCTGCAAAACCGCCTGGGCCAGCCGGGCCTGACCCTGATCGATGCGCGCGCTCCGGCGCGTTTTCGTGGCGACGTTGAGCCCATCGATCCGATTGCCGGGCACATTCCCGGGGCGCAGTGCGCGGCATTCAACGAGAACCTGGGCAGTGACGGGCGGTTTCTGCCGGTCGAGCAGCTCAAGCAGCGGTTTTCCGCGCAACTGCGGGGGCGTTCGCCTCAGGAACTGGTGGCGTATTGCGGTTCCGGTGTTACCGCGTGTCATAACCTGTTCGCCCTGGGTCTGGCGGGTTACCCGTTGGGCAAATTGTATGCGGGGTCGTGGAGTGAGTGGATCACGGACCCTGCGCGGGCCATTGCCACGGGCGACTGAGTGGCCTGGCCTGTAAACCCAATCAATTGTGGGAGGGAGCGAGCCCCCTCCCACCTTTTTATTTCTGTTGTGTCAGCAGCCATTGGGGGATGCGGCGTTCGAGGTAATAGGTCGGGCGCTTGAGCGAACCGTCCACAAAGCCCACATGCCCGCCCTTGGCCAGCAATTCGAACTCGGTGCAATCCGATAACTCGCTGGCCTCGGGCAGGCTATGGGCAAACACGAATGGATCGTCCGCCGCCTGAATAATCAGTGTCGGCGTTCGGATACCGCCCAAGTAATAGCGACTCGACGCCTTGCGGTAGTAATCCTCGGCACTGATGAAACCATGCAGCGGTGCAGTCACCCGCCCATCGAAGTCCCAGAACGTGCGCATCTTTTCCAGGGAACCCAGGGCTTCCAGGGTTTTCAGGCCGTCCGTGCGGCCATCCTGCGTGAAGCGGCTTTGCTTGACGCGGATATACGCCAGCATTTCGCGCATGAAGTGCTTCTGATAGACCCGCGAAAAACCCAGGCCGATGCGGTCGGCGCACTGGTCCAGGCGGAACGGCACCGACACCGCCGCAGCGCCTTGCAGCCCTGACGCCGCGCCGGTTTCTCCCAGGTGCTTGAGCAGCACATTGCCGCCCAGTGAATAGCCCACCGCATACAACGGCGCCAGCGGCCGCTTGGCGTGCAGATGGGCAATCGCTGCCGCCAGATCCTCGCTGGCCCCGGAGTGATAGCTGCGCGCCAACAGGTTCGGCTCGCCGGAACAGCCGCGCCAGTTCAGCGCGGCACTCGCCCAGCCCTGGGCGGCGAGGGCCTTTTGCAGGCCGGCGACGTAGGGCGAGTTGGACGAACCGGTGAGCCCGTGCAACACGAGCACCAGCGGTGCCTTGGCGTCGTGAGGTCCGTGCCAGTCAATATCGAGAAAATCACCGTCGTCGAGCCACAGGCGTTCGCGTTGGCGTTCAAGGTGCGTAGTGGGGCGCCACAGCGGTCCCCACAAGGTTTGCAGGTGGGGGTTGCCGAGGCCGAAGGCGGGTTTGAACAGGTCGGGGGAGGGAGTCATTGCACTCTCTTTTTTGTGGCGAACCGGCTTACTGTGCCACAACAGCCCGCTCGTCAGGGCAAGCCCACCAGCCACAAAAAGAGACCGCCGGCTCAGACGGCGCTTTCGACCAAACGATGCCACAACGCGTAATACACCCGGCCGGACTTCTGCTCCCGGTGCAAGCGCCAACTGCCCGGCAGGCCGAGGGTGGACGGTGCGATTTCGCTCTCGGTGTAGATCCACGCATCCGGCGCCAGCCATTGGCGATCTTCGAGCAGCGTGCACACCGTCGGCAACAGGTTCTGGTTGAACGGCGGGTCGAGGAACACCACGTCGTATTCGCTGGCCGCCTGGGTTTCCAGATAGCGCAGCGCATCGGCGGTCTGCACATGGCCGTTGGTGCAGCGCAGGGTGCCCAGGTGTTCCTTGAGGCTGGACACCGCCACGTTGCTCGCGTCCAGCGCCTGAGCCTGGGACGCGCCACGGGACAGCGCCTCCAGGAACAGCGCACCGCTGCCGGCAAACGGATCCAGCACTTTGGCGCCCGCAATATAGGGCGCGAGCCAGTTGAACAGGGTTTCACGCACACGGTCGGGCGTCGGGCGCAGGCCCACGACGTCGGGGAAGCTCAGCTTGCGGCTGCCCCATTCACCGCCAATGATGCGCAGTTGGCCCACACCGTTATGCACGTTGTGGACAGGTTTTTTCGGGCGAGATGAACTGGCCATTAATGCTCCGGAACCCCGAGCGGCTGCTCGACGGGTTTATCAGTGGGGGGCGGTAGTGGCTTTTGCGCAATCGTCGGGCCGGCGGTCACGATGACCATCTTGTCGGCGCTCAAGTGTTTGTTCATGGCCGTCTTGACCTGCTCTACGGTCAGGGCCTGGGATTGTTTCATGAAATCTTCCAGATAGCTCAGCGGCAGGTTGTAGAAACCCATGGCGCCCAGCTGGCCGACGATATCGGCGTTGCTCGCGGTGGACAGCGGGAAACTGCCGGCCAGTTCGCGCTTGGCGTCATCCAGCTCCTTTTGCGTCGGGCCGGTCTTGAGGTAATCAGCCAGCACCTGCTCGACCAGGCGCAGGGTGCCGCCGCTCATTTCGGCGCGGGTCTGCAGGTTGATCATGAACGGACCGCGCACCTGCATCGGCGAGAAGCCCGAGTACACGCCGTACGTGAGGCCGCGTTTCTCGCGCACTTCGCTCATCAGACGGGTGCCAAAGCCACCGCCACCGAGGATCTGGTTGCCCAGGGACAAGGCCGCGTAGTCCGGGTCGGCCCGGTCGATGCCCAACTGCGCGAACAGCAGGTGCGTCTGCTTGGACGGAAACTCGATATGGCTCAGGCCGGCCTTCGGCTCGGTCGGCTGGGCGATCTTTGCCAGCGCCGGGCCCTTGGGCAGCGAGGCAGACACCTTGGCGGTCATGGCCTCGGCTTCGGCACGGGTCATGTCGCCCACCACTGCAATCACTGCGTTGCCCGCCGCATAGGCCTTGGCATGGAACGCCTGCAATTGCGCCTGGCTGATCTTCGGCACGCTGTCGGGGTTGCCTTCGCTCGGATGCGCGTAAGGGTGGTCGCCATACAGGCGCTTGAACAGCTCAAGACTCGCCAGTTTGGCGGGATTCTGCTTCTCGTATTCGAAGCCGGCGAGGATCTGGTTCTTGATCCGCGCCAGGGAGTCGGCGGGGAAGGTCGGCTTGCCGATCACGTCGTCGAACAGCGCCAGCGCCGCATCGCGCTTGTCGCTGGCGCTCAGGCTGCGCAGGGACACCAGCGCCATGTCGCGGTAGGCGCCATTGCCAAAGTCGGCGCCCAGGCCTTCAAAGCCGCTGGCGATCTGGCTGACGTCCTTGCCCGGCACACCTTCGTTGAGCATGGCGTTGGTCATCAGCGCCAGGCCCGGCACGTCGCCGTCCTGGCTGCTGCCGGCGGCAAACAGGATGCGCATGTCGAGCATCGGCAATTCATGGGCTTCGACGAACAGCACCTTGGCGCCTTCGGCGGTGGTCCAGCTTTGCACATCGAGCTTGCGGTTGGTCGGCGCCTTGCCGTCCAGCTCGGCCAGCGATTGCAGCTTGCTGGCGGACTGGGCTTTTTCCAGCGCCGGGCTGGCCACCGATTCACCGGGACGCAGGATGTACACCGCGCTCGCTGCCGCCAGCGTGACGGCGATCAGACCGGGCAGGATCAGGCTTTTGCGATCACTCATGAGCGGTCTCCTCGGGCAGAATATGGGCGACGCTCAGACGCTCGCGGGTGAAATAGGTGCGCGCAGCCTTCTGGATATCTTCCGGGGTCACGCTTTGCAGGTCGGCAAGCTCGGTGTCCATGAGCTGCCAGGACAGGCCCACGGTTTCCAGCGAGCCAATGGCCGTGGCCTGGCTGGTGATGGAGTCACGCTGGTACACCAGGCCGGCGATGACCTGGGCGCGAATTCGCTCCAGCTCTTCGGCGGTCGGTGGCTTGGCTTTCAAGTCTTCCAGCAGCCGCCACAGGCCGGCTTCGGCTTGGGCAATGGTTTTTTTCTTCTGCTGGTTGGGCGTGGCCGAGAGGATGAACAGGGTGTCGCCACGGCTGTAGGCGTCGTAGCGGGTGGAGGCGGCGGACACCAGCTCTTCACCACGCTCCAGTTGTGCCGAGATACGCGCGCTGTAGCCGCCGTCGAGCAGGGCCGAGATCAGGCGCAGGGCCTGCACCGAGCGCTTGTCTTCGGCGGT
Organism: Pseudomonas trivialis; assembly: GCF_001439805.1. Classification (GTDB taxonomy): domain Bacteria; phylum Pseudomonadota; class Gammaproteobacteria; order Pseudomonadales; family Pseudomonadaceae; genus Aquipseudomonas; species Aquipseudomonas trivialis. The sequence continues at coordinate 495,277 of NZ_JYLK01000001.1, forward strand.
GGCAAGGCCTGGCACGTTGAAGCCGAGGATCACGCTGGGCAGCTGGGTTTGCACGCGCAGGGTCAGCAGACGCTCGCCGGGTTCGGCCAGCTCCATCGGGATCTTCGCCGGGGGCACGTCACGCTTGGGAATCGGGCCAAAGTAGCGCTGGGCGAGGGTCTTCACCTCGTCCGGAGTCACGTCGCCGACCACCACCAGGGTGGCATTGTTGGGCACGTACCAGGATTGGTACCAGTGGCGCAGCTCCTCGACCTTCATGCGGTCCAGGTCGGCCATCCAGCCGATGGTCGGCGTGTGGTAGCCGCTGGCCGGAAACGCCATGGCCTTGAAGCGCTCGAAGGCCTTGGACATCGGGTTGTCGTCGGTGCGCAGGCGGCGTTCTTCTTTAATGACTTCGATTTCGCGGCTGAACTCGTCGGCCGGCAGGCGCAGGCTGGCCATGCGGTCGGCCTCCAGCTCGAAGGCGACGCCCAGGCGGTCGCGGGCCAGCACCTGGTAATACGCGGTGTAGTCATCGCTGGTGAACGCGTTTTCTTCAGCGCCCAGGTCGCGCAGGATCAGCGAAGCTTCGCCCGGACCCACCTTGGCGCTGCCCTTGAACATCATGTGCTCCAGGGCGTGGGACAAACCGGTCTGGCCGGGAGTTTCGTAGCTCGAACCAACCTTGTACCAGACCTGGGAAACCACCACCGGCGCGCGATGGTCTTCGCGCACGACCACTTTGAGGCCGTTGTCGAGGGTGAATTCATGGGTGGGTTGTGGATCGGCAGCCAAAGCTGAAAGAGGCAGACAAACTGTACCGAACAGCAGGCCTGCGGCGCGGCGGGCTAGAGCATTCATTCGTTTTTAAACCTGTTGGGCTGCCCGCTTGGTCTTAGCGTCGGCGGGCGAGGAGGTGCTAGGATACTGATCGGATTTGCGGACGGCCACTGCGGCGGTCCCGTTAAGGCCCTATTTAGGCCTTACAAAATGTTGCGCATGAACGAGCTGGTTGAAAAGCAGTCTGTTACGCATCGAATTTTATTTACCGACGTGCCCCCCTGGCGCATCGCTACCTTGAGATAGCCGTCTCCATGTTTGGTTCCAACGACGACAAGAAGACCCCAGCTGCGGCTGGCGAGAAGAAAGGCCTGTTCGGCTGGCTGCGTAAGAAACCGCAGGATACCGTCGAACCGCAGCCGCAGGTTCAAGCTGAACCGATCCCCGAACCTATAGTAGAAGCCGAGCCGGTTGACCACGCGCCGGCGCCGGTGGTGTTGCCTATCGTTGAACCGGTGTTGCAGCCGGTGGCCGAGGCGGCGCCGCAACCTGAGCCGGAACCTGAACCCGAGCCGTGGCCCGAGCTGCCCGTGGCCGAAGAGCCTGTGGCGCTGGTTGAAGATGTGCACGCTGAGCACATCGCACCGCCGATTCCCGTAGTGGCTGAACCGGTACTTGAACCGGCGCCCATCGTCGAAGCCGTCGTGCCTGCCGTCATCGAGCCGGCACCTGGTGCCGTCGAAGCCGGCAAGACCGGCTTTTTCGCCCGCCTCAAGCAAGGCCTGAGCAAGACCAGCGCCAGCATCGGCGAAGGCATGGCCAGCCTGTTCCTGGGTCGCAAGACCATCGATGACGAACTGCTGGAAGACATCGAAACCCGCCTGCTCACCGCCGACGTGGGCGTCGAGGCCACAGCGGTGATCATCCAGAGCCTGACCCAGAAGGTCGCGCGCAAGCAACTTACCGACGCCGACGCGCTGTACAAATCCTTGCAGGCCGAACTGGCCGCGATGCTCAAGCCCGTGGAAGCGCCGCTGGTGATCACCCCGAACAAGCCGTTCGTGATCCTCGTGGTGGGCGTCAACGGCGCCGGCAAGACCACCACCATCGGCAAGCTGGCCAAAAAGCTGCAGCTCGAAGGCAAGAAAGTCATGCTGGCCGCTGGCGACACCTTCCGTGCCGCTGCGGTGGAGCAGTTGCAGGTGTGGGGCGAGCGCAACAAGATCCCGGTGATTGCCCAGCACACTGGCGCCGATTCCGCCTCGGTGATCTTCGACGCCGTGCAGGCCGCCAAGGCGCGCAATATCGACGTGTTGATCGCCGACACCGCCGGTCGCCTGCACACCAAAGACAACCTGATGGAAGAGCTGAAGAAGGTGCGCCGCGTGATCGGCAAGCTGGATGCCGACGCCCCTCATGAAGTGCTGCTGGTGCTCGACGCCGGTACTGGTCAGAACGCCATCAGCCAGGCCAAACAATTCAACCAGACGGTGCAACTGACCGGCCTGGCGCTGACCAAGCTCGACGGCACAGCCAAGGGCGGTGTGATCTTTGCCCTGGCCAAGCAGTTCGGGTTGCCGATTCGTTATATCGGCGTCGGTGAGGGCATCGACGACCTGCGCACCTTTGAAGCCGAACCCTTTGTACAGGCACTGTTTGCCGAGCGGGAGCGTTCATGATTCGATTCGAGCAAGTCGGTAAACGCTATGCCAACGGGCATGTGGGCTTGCATGAGCTGAGCTTTCGGGTGCGGCGCGGCGAGTTTCTTTTCGTCACCGGTCACTCCGGTGCCGGTAAAAGTACGTTGTTGCGTCTGCTGCTGGCCATGGAGCGCCCGACCACGGGCAAACTGCTGCTGGCCGGCCAGGACCTGGCCACCATCAGCAATGCGCAGATCCCGTTTCTGCGCCGCCAGATCGGCGTAGTGTTCCAGAATCACCAGTTGCTGTTTGATCGCACAGTGTTCAACAACGTTGCCCTGCCCTTGCAGATTCTCGGGCTGTCCAAGGCCGAGATCATCAAACGCGTGGATTCGGCCCTGGAGCGCGTGGCGCTGTCGGACAAGACCGACCTCTACCCCGGTGACCTCTCCACCGGTCAGCAACAGCGCGTCGGCATCGCCCGCGCCATCGTGCACCGTCCGGCCCTGCTGCTGGCGGACGAACCCACCGGCAACCTCGACCCGCGTCTGGCGGCCGAGATCATGGGCGTGTTCGAGGACATCAACCGCCTGGGCACCAGCGTGCTGATCGCCAGCCACGACCTGGCGCTGATCGCGCGCATGCGCCACCGCATGCTTACGTTGCAACGCGGTCGCCTGATTGGTGACGGGGAGGCTGGCGTATGAGTGCTACACGCAGTCCAAAAGTATCCGAACGCGTGGCGCCGAAACCGGCCGACCCGCAACCGAACAAGAAAAAACGCGACGACGATGACGGCCCGGACTTCAGCACCCTGCTGCACGCCTGGATCGAAAGTCATCGCGCCAGCCTGCTCGACAGCCTGCGTCGGCTGGGCAAGCAGCCGGTTGGCAGCTTTTTTACCTGCATGGTGATGGCCGTGGCCCTCAGCCTGCCGATGGGCTTGTCGCTGTTGCTCAATAACGTGGAGCGCCTGGGCGGCTCCTGGCAGCGTGCGGCGCAGATTTCGCTGTACCTGAATCTGGATGCCAGCACCCAGCAGGGTGAAGCGTTGCGCGATGAAATCAAGAACATGCCGGGCGTGGCGGATGCCGAGTACGTCAGCCGCGACCAGGCCCTAGAAGAGTTTCAGCAGCAGTCCGGCCTGGGCGAGGCGCTCAAGGAGCTGCCGCAGAACCCGCTGCCGGGCGTGGTGCTGGTGACGCCCGATGAAGTCGACAAGCCGACCCTGGAGGCCCTGCGCCAGAAACTGGCGCAGATGCCCAAGGTGCAACAGGCGCAACTTGATCTGGTCTGGGTAGAGCGCCTGGCCGCGATCCTCAAACTGGGCGACCGCTTTGTGTTCGGTCTGACGGTGTTGTTGGTGTCTGCATTACTTTTGGTGATAGGTAATACCATTCGTCTTCATATTGAAAACCGTCGCACCGAGATAGAAGTGATTAAACTTGTCGGCGGCACGGACAGCTATGTGCGTCGTCCTTTTCTGTACATGGGCGCGCTTTATGGCCTGGGCGCCGGGTTTTTGTCCTGGGGCGTGCTGGCTTTTGGCTTGGACTGGCTGAACGATGCGGTGACAGGGCTTGCCGGGTTATACGGCAGTGATTTTGCCCTTGCCGGGGTGCCGGTGGCCGATGGCCTCTCACTCTTGCTTGGTGCGGTGTTGTTGGGTTATATCGGTGCCTGGATTGCCGTGGCGCGGCATTTGCGTGAGCTGGCGCCCAAGTAGTTAATGCCAGATTAATGTGGTTTCGTTTGTATTGACCGTGTCAGCGGTATAGGGAACTTGTCCTACGGTTCCCCGGTCAATTTTCGCAGTGCTGAACGGCACGAGTTTCGTGAGTCGGAGGTTTTTTCGTATGACCACTTCTTTGCAACCTGCGTATGCCCTGGTTCCGGGTGGAAACCTGGAAGCCTATGTGCACACGGTCAACAGCATTCCATTGCTGACGCCCGAGCAGGAGCGTGAACTGGCCGAGAGTCTCTACTATGAGCAGGATTTGGGGGCGGCTCGGCAGATGGTGCTCGCCCACCTGCGTTTTGTCGTACATATCGCCCGTAGCTATAGCGGCTACGGGCTGGCCCAGGCCGACCTGATTCAGGAAGGCAATGTCGGCCTGATGAAAGCGGTCAAGCGCTTCAACCCCGAGATGGGTGTGCGCCTGGTGTCGTTTGCCGTGCACTGGATCAAGGCGGAAATCCACGAGTTCATCCTGCGCAACTGGCGCATCGTGAAAGTCGCGACCACCAAAGCCCAGCGCAAGCTGTTCTTCAACCTGCGCAGCCAGAAAAAGCGCCTGGCGTGGCTGAACAACGAGGAAGTCCACCGCGTGGCCGAAAGCCTCGGTGTGGAGCCCCGTGAAGTGCGCGAGATGGAAAGCCGCCTGACCGGCCATGACATGGCCTTCGACCCGGCCGCCGAAGCGGACGACGACAGCGCTTTCCAATCGCCGGCCAACTACCTGGAAGACCATCGGTACGACCCAGCGCGTCAACTGGAAGACGCCGACTGGAGCGACAACGCCAATCACAACCTGCACGAAGCGCTGGAAGTGCTGGACGACCGCAGTCGTGACATTCTCTACCAGCGCTGGCTGGCGGAAGAAAAAGCCACGCTGCACGACCTGGCGCAGAAGTACAACGTGTCGGCCGAGCGGATTCGTCAGCTTGAGAAAAGCGCGATGAACAAGCTGAAGCTGTCGATCGCCGCTTAAACATGTGGGAGGGGGCTTGCTCCCGATTGCAGTGGGTCAGCTACAGACAAGCTGACTGATCCACCGCTATCGGGAGCAAGCCCCCTCCCACATTTGTTTAGGTGTTGTGTCAGTCGGACCAGGGTGCCTTGCGGGAGTTGTTCAGCTCAATCAGGTAGCCATCGCCACCAAGTTGATTCATCTGCTGACGAATCCACGCCGCCCGCCGCGCCACATACGCCGTTGGATGGCTGGCACTCCACACCCGTGGGTTGGGCAACACCGCCGCCAGATAGCTGGCCTGCTGGCGCGAAAGCCCTTTGGCACTCACCCCAAAATGATGCCGCGCCGCCGCCTCTGCGCCAAACACGCCGTCATCCCATTCCACGCTGTTGAGGTACACCTCAAGAATCCGTTGCTTGGGCCACAGCACCTCGATCAGGCCGGTAAACCAGGCCTCCAGCCCCTTGCGCAGATAACTGCGGCCAGACCACAGAAACAGGTTCTTCGACACCTGCTGGCTCAAGGTGCTGGCACCTCGAATCGATCCACCGCGCTCGTTGTGCACGATGGCCGCCTGGATCGCGCCGAAATCGAACCCCCAATGCTGCGGGAAGCGCTGGTCTTCACCGGCCATCACCGCCAGCTTGAGGTCGTCGGAAATGGCGTCCCACGGCACCCAGCTGCGTTGCAGGTCGATGGGTTCGCCGTCGAACCACGACTCGACCTTGCGCTCCACCATCAGCGCCGTGAACGGCGGCGGCACCACGCGCAACAGCAGCACCAGCAAAACGCTGCCGATGGCAAACCATTTCACGACTTTGAGAAAACGACTGAAGAGGACACGCAGCATAGAGATGGCTTGGCCGAACCCGTTGAGCGGGCCATTATACAGACCCTGCCCGATGCGTCTGATTGGAGTTCCACATGCTGCGTAGCTTTCTGATGTTGGCTGCCTTTTTTGGCTTTACCGGCGTGGCCCTCGGGGCCTTTGCTGCCCATGGTCTGAAAAATCGCCTGAGCGCCGAGTATCTGGCGATTTTCCAGACCGGCGTGACCTACCAGCTGGTGCACGCCCTGGCGCTGTTCGGCGTGGCGCTGCTGGCCGCCCATATCCCCGGCCGCATGGTGACCTGGGCGGGCCTCGCGTTTGTGGTCGGCATTCTGCTGTTCTCCGGCAGCCTGTACGCACTGACCCTGACCGGCATCAGCAAGCTCGGTATCATCACCCCGTTCGGCGGGCTGGCATTCCTGCTCGGCTGGTTCTTCCTCGGTCTGGCGGCGTGGCGCTTGCAGGCGATCTGACCGAGGGGCTTGGGCCGGCAACGCCAATCAAGCTAGAATGCTGGCCCCTAAAAACGATGGCGGCCCCTGGCATGCGCATTCAGTTGAACGGCGACCCCTTTGAACTGCCCGACGGCGCCTCCGTCGAGGCCCTGCTGACCCGCCTGGAACTGACCGGGCGCCGTGTCGCAGTGGAGCTCAATCAGGATATCGTCCCGCGCAGTCAGCACGCCGCCACTGCGCTCGCCGACGGTGACCAGGTCGAAGTGGTCCACGCCATCGGCGGCGGCTAGTCGCCCCCTCGCATTCTGCAGAACCTCACCCCATCACGAGGATTTCCCATGAGCATCGTTCGTAGCGACAAGCCCTTCGTCCTGGCCGGTCGTACCTACCAGTCCCGCCTGCTGGTCGGCACCGGCAAATACCGCGACATGGAAGAAACCCGCCTGGCCATCGAAGCCTCGGGCGCCGAAATCGTGACGGTGGCCGTGCGCCGCACCAATATCGGCCAGAACCCGGGCGAACCGAACCTGCTGGATATCCTGCCGCCGGATCGCTACACCATCCTGCCCAACACCGCCGGTTGCTACGACGCTATCGAAGCCGTGCGCACCTGCCGCTTGGCCCGTGAGCTGCTGGACGGCCACAACCTGGTGAAGCTGGAAGTGCTAGCGGACCAGAAAACCCTGTTTCCCAACGTGATCGAAACCCTCAAGGCCGCCGAAACCCTGGTTAAGGAAGGCTTCGACGTGATGGTCTACACCAGCGACGACCCGATCATCGCCCGCCAACTGGCCGAAATCGGCTGCATCGCCGTGATGCCGCTGGCCGGCCTGATCGGCACGGGCCTGGGGATCTGCAACCCGTACAACCTGCAGATCATCCTCGAAGAAGCGAAAATTCCGGTGCTGGTGGATGCCGGCGTGGGCACCGCCTCCGACGCCACCATCGCCATGGAGCTGGGCTGCGAAGCGGTGCTGATGAATTCGGCCATCGCCAATGCCCAGCAACCGATCATGATGGCCGAAGCCATGAAACACGCCATCGTCGCGGGCCGTCTGGCTTACCTCGCCGGGCGCATGCCGAAAAAACTCTACGCCAGCGCCTCTTCGCCGCTGGATGGTCTGATCAAGTAAGAGCCATTGATGACTGAATCAAACGAAACGCCGAACACCTTGGACGCTGCCGACGACGCCAAACACCGCCGCATCAAGAGCTTCGTGATGCGCGCCGGCCGCATGACCGAAGGCCAGCAGAAGGGCCTGGAGCAGGGCACGCCGTTGTTCGTGCTGCCCCTGGCCGATGCGCCGGTGGACTACGACCAGGTGTTCGGCCGCTCGGCCCCGCGTTCCCTGGAAATCGGCTTCGGCATGGGTCACTCCCTGCTGGAAATGGCCGCCGCCGCGCCGGAGCAGGACTTCATCGGTGTGGAAGTGCATCGCCCGGGTGTCGGCGCGCTGCTCAACGGCGTGCTCACCCAGGGCCTGACCAACCTGCGCGTCTATGACTGCGACGCGATCGAAGTGCTCAACCGCTGCATCGCCGACAACAGCCTCGACCGCCTGATGCTGTTTTTCCCCGACCCCTGGCACAAAGCACGTCACCACAAGCGCCGCATCGTCCAGGCTTCCTTCGCGGAACTGGTGCGCAGCAAGCTGAAAGTCGGCGGCATCCTGCACATGGCCACCGACTGGGAGCCCTATGCCGAATACATGCTGGAAGTGATGAACGTCGCGCCGGGCTATCGCAACCTCGCTGAAGACGGCAAATGCGTACCCCGCCCGGCCGAGCGGCCGATCACCAAGTTCGAACGTCGCGGCGAGCGGTTGGGGCATGGGGTATGGGATTTGAAGTTCGAAAAGCTGGCGTGACCCGCCGGCCCTGACTTGAAATGCAATCCAATGTGGGAGGGGGCTTGTATCTCTGTGTTGAGTTGGCGGTCAGCGGCGGTCCGCCACAACCCCAATCAATACCAGCACCACCACCAGTACCGGCGCCAGGCTGTAGTTATTGAACTGGCCCAGCCCGCGCACAATCCACGGCGTGGCGTAGATCAGCGCGGCGCCGCTGCCGATCAGGCACAACAACGCCATCAAGGGCACGCGCAGGGCGCCAGCAATGCTGCCCAGGCGGCCTTCCACCCAGCCTTTGATGTCGGCGCCGAACAGCACCAGCAAACAGCCCACAAGGGCCAGGGATATCTCCGACAGGTTGCTGCGGCTCCAGCGGGATGCGGTGGCGAGCAGGTCGAGTACCAGATCCATTCGATTTCCTTAAGAAGCGTCAGCTCAGAAATTTCTGCAGCAGGTCATTGAGAAAGAGTTGCCCACGGTCGGTCGCCGCCAGGCGTGACGGTTCGACCTGCATTAAGCCACTTTGTTCTGCCTCGCGACGCGCCGTGTCGAGGCTGGCCAGGTCGAGGCCGGTGCGTTCGGCGTAAAGCCGGGCGTCGACACCTTCGGTGAGGCGCAGGGCGTTCATCAGAAACTCGAACGGCAGCTCGTCGTTGGTCAGTTCTTTCGCTCCGGCCTGGAAGCTTTTGGCCGGGTTGAGGTAGTCCTTCGGCGCGCGGGTTTTCCAGGTGCGCACGATGCGCCCGTCCGGGTGGCTGAGCTTGCCGTGAGCGCCGGCACCGATGCCAATAAAGTCGCCAAAACTCCAGTAATTGAGGTTATGTCGCGCCGGGCGGCCCGGTTGGGCATAGGCCGACACTTCATATTGCGCATAACCGTGCTCGGCGAGCAGCGCCTGACCGGCTTCCTGGATATCCCACAGCGTGTCGTCTTCCGGCAACGCGGGCGGCTGGTTCCAGAACACGGTGTTGGGTTCCAGGGTCAACTGGTACCAGGACAGGTGCGTCGGTTTCAGCGCAATGGCCTGGCGCAGGTCGCTCAACGCATCGTCCAGAGACTGATCAGGCAGGCCATGCATCAGGTCCAGGTTGAAGTTGTCGAACCCGGCCTGGCGCGCCATACCCGCCGCGCGTACCGCTTCGTCGCCATTATGGATGCGGCCCAGGGCCTCGAGTTTTTGCTGCTGAAAGCTCTGGATGCCGATGGACAGGCGATTGATCCCCAGTTTGCGGTATGCCACGAACTTCTCTTGCTCGAACGTGCCGGGGTTGGCTTCCAGGGTGATCTCGATATCGCTGGCAAACGGGATGCGCGCCTGCACGCCTTCGAGCAGGCGTCCCAGCGCCGCCGCGCTGAACAGGCTGGGCGTGCCGCCGCCGAAGAAGATCGAACTCAGTTCCCGGCCGTAAACGGCGTGCAGGTCCTGGTCGAGGTCGGCCAGCAGCGCGTCCACGTACGCCTCTTCCGGTAGCACGGTGCTCGCGGTGTGGGAGTTGAAATCGCAATACGGGCATTTGCGCACGCACCACGGAATGTGGATGTACAGCGCCAGGGGCGGCAGCACCGGCAAGGCCGCCCGGGGTGTTTGCGCGCCGCCGTGGATCAGTGGTTGCGCAGAGGTGTTCTGCGTCATTTCAAGCCCAGGCGCTGACGCAGCAACACCATGGCCCGGGCGCGATGGCTGATCTGGTTCTTGTCGGCCGGGCTCAGCTCGGCGCTGGAGACATTGCGCTCCGGCACCCAGAACAGCGGGTCATAACCAAAACCGTGCTCGCCGCTGGCCGCATGCAGGATGCGCCCGTGCCACAGGCCTTCACACAGAATCGGCAACGGGTCATCGGCATGGCGCACCAGCGCCAGCACGCAGACGAACTGCGCGCCACGCATCGCGTCCGGCACCTCCTTGAGGGCATCCAGCAGCTTGGCGTTATTGGCTGCGTCGCCTTTACCGTCGGCGTAGCGCGCCGAATAGATGCCCGGCGCGCCCCCCAGGAAATCCACCGCCAGCCCCGAATCATCCGCCAGCGCCGGCAGGCCCGAGAGGCGTGCCGCGTTGCGTGCCTTGAGGATGGCGTTCTCGACGAATGACAGGCCGGTTTCTTCCGGCTCGACCTGGCTGAATTCGCCAACCGAGCGCAGTTGCACGGATTCGCCGAGCATGGCCTGGAGTTCTTTGAGTTTGCCGGCGTTATGGCTGGCCAGTACGAGTTGGGTGAGGTTCATCATTCGGCCGGGAAAAGTTCTTGGACAAAGTTGAAACTGTGGGCCTTGCCGCCGGTTTCAACGTTGATCGTGAACGTCTTGTATTCCTGTTGCGGCACCGAGTAGGGCGCGAGGTAGTTGGTCGCGCCCTTTTCGGTGATCTGCTTGAACGTCAGCACTTCGCTCTTGCCGCTCAAGTCCTTGACGGTGCCCGTCACCTGCGCCGTCACCGGGGTCACGCCCTTGAACACCGAGACGTTGATCAGCCCCTTGTTCTTGCTGCGCACCACGCCCACGGCCTGGGCGGTTTCAGGTTGCAGGAAGCTGGAAGTGAAGGTGTTGTAACGCACGGTGATATCGCCGAATTCCTTGGTGCGATTGGGATCGATAACGTCGGCGGCCATGGCGCTGGCGCCCAGGCATGCGGTCAATAGAAAAACAGCCAGGCGACTCATGAGCGTTCCTCTTGAAAATGATTAGACGGCAATCTTGTGGTCGGTCAGGCCAGGACTGCTGACCCGGTAGATACCAATTTCGCCCAACAGGTTGGGCCATAGCTTGCTCGCCCAGCCGTGGCGGTGCTGTTGATCGACGGCAAGGCGGTTGATCACCTTGGCTTCACGCTCGCTGCACAGCGCTTCGAAGTCTTCGAAGGTGCAGAAGTGGATGTTCGGCGTGTTGTACCAGGTGTAGGGCAGGAAATCCGAGACCGGCATGCGGCCTTTTGTGGCCAGGTACCAGCGACAGCGCCAGTGGCCGAAGTTGGGGAAGGTGATGATGCACTGGCGGCCGACACGCAGCATTTCGTCGAGAATGCGGTCCGGGTAGTGCACCGCCTGCAGGGCCTGGGTCATTACCACGATGTCGAAGCTGTTGCTGGCAAAGTTGCCCAGGCCCTTGTCCAGGTCCTGCTCGATCACGTTGATGCCCTTGGCCACGCACTGGGCGATGTTGTCCGGGTCGTTTTCCAGGCCGTAGCCGGTGACTTGCTTGTGGTCGCGCAGCCAGCTCAGCAGTTCGCCATCGCCGCAGCCCAGGTCGAGCACGCGGCTGCCGGCGGGGATCCAGTCTTGGATGATGTCCAGGTCGGCTCTCATGGCGTTCTCACAAAATGATGCGGTTCATGTAGTTGCTGAAGGCCTGCAAGTAACGCGGGATCGGAATCAGGAAGGCGTCATGGCCTTGCGGTGCGTCGATCTCCAGGTAGCAGACGTCCTTTTTGGCGGCCATCAAAGCGTCCACCAGCTCGCGCGAGCGCGCCGGCGAGAAGCGCCAGTCGGTGGTGAACGACATCACGCAGAAGCTGGCGGTGACGTGCTCGAAGGTTTTCGCCAGGTCATCGTCATGGTTGGCCGCCGGGTCGAAGTAGTCCAGGGCCTTGGTCATCAGCAGGTAGGTGTTGGCGTCAAAGCGTCCGGAGAACTCCTCGCCCTGATAACGCAGGTAGCTTTCCACCTGGAACTCGACGCTGTGGAAGTCGTAGTTGAGCTTTTCGCTCTTGAGGCCCCGGCCGAATTTCTCGCCCATGGAGTCATCGGAGAGGTAGGTGATGTGCCCGACCATACGCGCCAACATCAGGCCGCGTTTGGGAATCACGCCGGCTTCCTGGAACGAACCACCGTGGAACTCGGGATCGGTGAGGATTGCCTGGCGTGCCACTTCGTTGAAGGCGATGTTCTGCGCCGACAGTTTTGGCGCCGAGGCGATAGCCAGGCAGTGGCGCACGCGATCCGGGTAAGTGATGGTCCATTGCAGAGCTTGCATGCCGCCCAGGCTGCCGCCGATGACCGCTGCCCACTGCCCGATGCCGAGCCGGTCGGCCAGGCGCGCCTGGCTGTGCACCCAGTCTTCCACGGTGAGTACCGGGAAGTCGGCGCCGAATGGCTTGCCGGTTTCCGGATTGAGACTGCTCGGGCCGGTGGAGCCGTTGCAGCCGCCGAGGTTGTTGAGGCTCACCACAAAAAACTTATGGGTATCGATGGGCTTGCCGGGCCCGATGCAGCTGTCCCACCAGCCGGGCTTGCGCTCATCGGCGCTGTGGAAGCCGGCGGCGTGGTGATGGCCGGACAGGGCGTGGCAGATCAGCACGGCGTTGCTCGCCGTGGCGTTCAGCTGGCCGTAGGTTTCATAGATCAGGTCATAGGCCGGCAGCGACCGGCCGCAGGCCAGGGCCAGCGGTTCGCTGAAGTGCGCCACTTGGGGCACGACCAGTCCAACAGAATCGGGGGGGAAGGCAGCTGGCATCGACCCTGCTCTCGTTTAAATGAGGCGTAAGTCTAAAGAGCGGGGGGGCCAGCGGCAAGCGAAGGCCTGCGCCCGCGCGCAGATATCAAATGTGGGAGGGGGCTTGCTCCCGATAGCGGGGTGTCAGTCACCTGTATTTCAACTGACACTCCGCCCTCGGGAGCAAGCCCCCTCCCACATTTTTTGCCGCGGTCGTTCAGATCAGGCCGAACAGCTCCTTGGGCATGAACGCATAGAACGCCAGGCGCGGAATCACCCAGCTTTGCAGCAGCTGGATTGCGATAAACGCAAAGATCGGCGAAATATCCAGGCCGCCCAGGTTGGGAATCAGGCGACGGAACGGCGCCAGCACCGGCTCGGTGATCTGGTACACCAGCTCCGCGCCCGGGCTGCGGCTGCCCGGTGCAACCCACGAGAGGATCACGCTGATGATCATCGACCAGAAAATGATCTTCAAAAACAGCGAGAACACCCCGATCAGCGCCCACGGCAACAGCAGCGGTGTGAAGGCCTGATAGCCACTGAGCATCAGGATCACCACGAACAGCAGCATTTGCAGCAGCAGTGCGAGCACCAGCGACGACATGTCCAGGCCGAACAGGCTCGGGATCACCCGGCGCAGTGGCTTGAGCAGCGGTTGCGTGGCCTTGACCACGAACTGGCACAGCGGGTTGTAGAAGTTCGCGCGCACCAGTTGCAGGATAAAGCGCATCAGCACGATCAGCAGGTACAGGCTGCCCAGGGTCTGGATGATGAAGATGGCAGCGTCATTGATTCCGAGCATGTTTGATTACCTTGGTAAGGGACGACTATTTGCCCAGTTGCTCGGCCATCTCGGCCGAACGATGTGCCGCAGCACCCAGTGCTGTTTCCACCAGGGCTTCAAAGCCACCGGCCTGGAATGATTCGATGGCCGCTTGGGTGGTGCCGCCTGGCGAGGTCACGCGACGACGCAGTTCGGCGGCGTCCACCTCGCTGGCGACGGCCATTTTTGCCGCGCCCAGCGCTGTTTGCTCGGCCAGTTGTTCCGCCACGTCATGGGGCAGGCCCAGTTTGACGCCAGCGGCGGTCATGGCTTCGATCAGCAGGAAAAAGTACGCCGGGCCGCTGCCGGACACGGCGGTGACCGCATCCAGTTGCTGCTCCTGCGCAAGCCATACAGCGATGCCCACGGCAGACAGCAACGCCTGGGCCTGGTCGCGCTGTGTGGCGCTGACTTCGGCGGTGGCGTACAGGCCGCTCACGCCCTGGCGCAGCAGCGACGGGGTATTGGGCATGCAACGCACGATCGGCTGGGCGCCGAGCCAGTGGTGCATGCTGGCACAGGTGATACCGGCGGCAATCGATACCACAAGCTGATGCGGCTGCAGGCTTGGCCGCAGGCTTTCGCACACCGCCTTCATGGCCTGTGGCTTGACCGCCAGCACGATCACGTCGACGCCATGGATGGCCTCGGCATTGTCGGCGAAGGTCTCGATACCGTGCTCGGCGCTGACGCGCGCGCGCGTCTCTTCGCCCGGGTCGCTGGCGCGGATCTGCGCGGCGTCCAGGCCCTTGGCCCGCAGGCCGCCGATCAGGCTGGCCGCCATGTTACCGGCGCCGATAAAGGCAATACGCGTGTCTTTCATGACAGGTCCTTAGCTAAATGAGCGTCAACCATGTGTTGGCTGGCCGTAGTCGCGGGCGCCAAACAGCGCGGTGCCGACCCGCACCCAGGTGGCGCCCTGGGCGATGGCCGACGCGAGGTCGTGGCTCATGCCCATGGAAAGTGTGTCCAGCGCCAGATTCAGGCTGGCTTGCAACTCGCGCACGCTGGCGAACGCGGCGTCCTGTGCGGCGCGGTCTTCAGTCGGCTCAGGGATCGCCATCAGGCCTCGCAGCGTCAGGTGCGGCAGGGCGCTGATGGCGTTCGCCAGGGCCGGCAGGTCGGCGGGCGTGCAGCCGGACTTGCTGACTTCGCCACTGACGTTGACCTGGATGCAGACATTCAGCGGCGGCAGGTCGGCCGGGCGTTGTTCGGACAGGCGTTGTGCGATTTTCAGGCGGTCCACGGAATGCACCCAGGCGAAGTTCTCGGCGATGGCGCGAGTCTTGTTCGATTGAATGGGGCCGATGAAGTGCCAACTCAAGGGCAGGTCGGATAATTGCGCCTGTTTGCTCAATGCTTCCTGCAGGTAGTTCTCGCCGAAGTCGCGCACGCCGGCGGCATAGGCTTCGCGCACGGCTTCGGCGGGTTTGGTCTTGCTCACGGCCAGCAGGAGGATGCTGCTCGGGTCACGTTGCACGGCGTCGGCCGCGGCGCGGATGCGCTGGCTAACCTGGCCGATGTTGTCTGCTATCGTCGACATTCAAGATGCACCCGTGGATATGGAGTCCGCGGCATTCTACTGGAAATGGAAAGCCCTATGGATATCACTCAATTGCTGACGGCCAGCGTGCGCCGTGGCGCCTCCGACCTGCATCTGTCGGCGGGTCTGGTGCCGATGTTGCGTATTGATGGCGAGGTATGGCCATTGGATTGGCCGGTGCTTTCACCACCGCAAGTAGCGGACTTGTTGAGCCCTTTGCTCAATCAACACCAGCAAAAGGATTTCGAAACATCTCTTGAAACGGATTTTGCGTTCGAGCTGCCGGACGTGGCGCGGTTCCGGGTAAACGTGTTCCAGCAGGCACGTGGCGTGGGCGCGGTGTTTCGCACCATTCCCTGCGAGGTCCAGAGCCTGCAAAGTTTGGGGCTGGGCGAAATCTTCCAGCGCATCGCCCGCTTGCCGCGCGGCCTGGTGCTGGTGACCGGACCCACCGGCTCGGGCAAGTCCACCACGCTGGCGGCGATGATCGATGACCTCAATCGGCATCGGCGCCAGCATATCCTTACGCTGGAAGACCCCATCGAGTTTATCCACCGGCCGAACATGGCCTTGATCAACCAGCGCCAGGTGCACCGCGACACCCACAGCTTCTCGACGGCCCTGCGCTCGGCCCTGCGCGAAGACCCGGACGTGATCCTGATCGGCGAATTGCGCGACCTGGAAACCATTCGCCTGGCGTTGACGGCGGCGGAGACCGGGCACCTGGTGTTCGGCACCCTGCACACCACTTCGGCGGCCAAGAGCGTGGACCGGCTGGTGGATGTGTTCCCGGCGGGGGAAAAGGCCATGGTGCGCTCAATGCTGGCGCAATCGCTGCAGGCGGTGGTGTCACAGGTGCTGGTCAAGAAGCTCGGCGGCGGGCGCGTGGCGGCCCATGAAATCATGCTGTGCACGCCGGCCATTCGTAATCTGATCCGCGAGGACAAGGTGGCGCAGATGGTCTCGGCGATTCAGACCGGCGGGGCGGTGGGGATGAAGATGCTGGACATGAGCTTGCAGGCGCTGGTGAGCGAGGGGCTGATCAGCCGGGAGGACGCACGCGAGAAGGCAACAGTGCCTGGGGATATATAGCGTCATTGCAAACAATGAAAGCCAATGTGGGAGGGGGCTTGCTCCCGATAGCGGTGTACCCGTCAGCTCATCTTTAGCTGACCCACCGCCATCGGGAGCAAGCCCCCTCCCACATTTACTGCACGTGAGCCTGGAAAATCAGCGCTGCACGATCCGCAGGTTGTTGTTCTGCTCTTTGGGCAATACGCGCTTGGCGATCACGTAGTTCTTGTCCCAGAACGGCTTTTTCAGCGTGTCGATGCTCACCGACTTGCCACGACGCGGCGCGTGGATGAAGCGGTCGTTGCCCAGATAAATGGCAACGTGGTTCACCTGGCGGCTCTTCAACTTGAAGAACAGCAGGTCGCCCGGCTTCAGGTCCTTGCGGTCAACCTTCTGCCCGTGGCCGGCGGCCATGGCGTTGGACGTACGCGGCAAATCCACCGCCTTGACGTCATTGAAGGCATATTTCACCAAACCGCTGCAGTCGAACCCTTTACTTGGGCTGCTGCCGCCCCAACGATAAGGAGTACCGAGCACATTCACGGCGCGGCTCAAAACAGTGCTGCTCTGTTTGGTGTTGACGGCCATCAGCGCCGGAGTGGCTTTGCCGTGGGCCTTGCTCAGTTGAGTCGGGCGCTTGACGGTCAGCTTGGCTGATTTGGCGTTGACTGGGGTGCTATGAACTTTAGGGGTGAAACCGTTAACGTTGGGAAGACGTTGCTCACGATTGGTGGCGTGGGCGGCCAGTGGCATTAATAGGCAGATGGTTAGCCATGTCTTGAAAAAAGGTCGCATTCGGCGTGGCTCATATGGGTTAGCGCGCAACTTTATAACAGCTTTTTGTGTCGATCTCAGGCCGTTTGTCGACTCAACCTTGACGGTAAAATCAGGAAAAAGGCGACGATTGCCTGTCATTGTCGGACACAAGTCAGGTGGCATAAGGCTTTCAGGGCAGGGAAGATACCATTTGCCGTACGTCGGGCGCCTGTAAAAAAGTCACAAAGAAAGTGAAAAAATTTATCTATCGAGGCAAATGAGGTACGCGATGAACACCTATCAACAGATTGGCCAGCAGCAAGACACCCACAGCAAGGTGATCGGTTACCTGCTGTGGATTTTCGGTTTTACCGGCGCGCATCGCTTTTATTACGGCAAACCCGTGACCGGAACGATCTGGTTTTTCACCCTGGGCTTGCTGGGTATCGGCTGGCTGATCGACTTCTTCCTGATCCCGGCCATGGACCGTGAAGCCGACCTGCGTTTTACCGCCGGGCCTGTCGAATACAACATCGCCTGGATTCTGCTGGCGTTTCTGGGCGTGTTCGGTGTGCACCGCATGTACCAGGGCAAATGGATCACCGGCCTGATCTACCTGCTGACCGGCGGGTTGTTCCTGGTGGGGGTGTTGTATGACTTCTGGACGTTGAATACGCAGATATCGATCCGCAATGCCGAGCGCAACAGCGGCCGATAAATCGCGTAGCCCTGATGGAGCTCATAAGCCTGATGGAGCTCAACTGTGGGAGGGGGCTTGCTCCCGATAGCGGTGGACCCGTCAGCTCATCTGTTGCTGACCCACTGCAATCGGGAGCAAGCCCCCTCCCACATTTACTGTGACCACTTTAAAGGGGTGTCAGGCCTGGTAGCTGATGCGTCCGTCGACCAAGGTATAACGCACCGTCGCCGGCAGGCTATGCCCGATAAATGGGCAGTTCTCACCCTTGGACAGCCAATGCTCCCCGGCAATCGTCGAGCTGGCCGGGTCAAACAACACCAGGTCCGCCGCCGCCCCCACTGCCAGCTTGCCCGCCGGCAGGCGCAACGCTTCGGCCGGGCCACTGCTCAGGCGCGCCAGCAGCGTCGGCAAATCCAGCAAGCCGTCTTCCACCAGGGTCATCGCCAGCGGCAGCAACAGCTCAACGCTGCTGATACCCGGCTCGGTCGCGCCAAATGGCGCCAGCTTGGCGTCACGTTCGTGGGGCTGGTGATGGCTGGAAATCGCCGACACCACACCGGATTTGATCGCCGCCCGCAAACCCTCGCGGTCGGCCAATGTGCGCAGCGGCGGCTGCACGTGGTACAGGCTGGAGAAGTCGATCAGCGCTTCATCCGTGAGGATCAACTGATACAGCGCCACGTCCGCCGTGACCGGCAGGCCACGGGCCTGGGCCTGGGCAATCAGGGCAACCCCGCGTGCGCTGGTCAGTTGGCTGAAATGTGCGCGCACGCCGCTTTGTTCCACCAGCAGCAGGTCGCGGGCCAGGGCCACGGTCTCGGCGGTTTCCGGGATGCCGGGCAGGCCGAGGAAGCTGGCCACGGCGCCTTCATGGGCCAGGCCGCCTTCGGCCAGGTCGCGGTCCTGGGAATGAAAGATCACCGTCAGGTCGAAGGTGGCCGCGTACTCCAGGGCACGGCACAGGGTGCGGGTGCTGCGGAAGCTCTCCAGGCCGTTGCCGAAGGCCACGCAACCGGCGTCGCGCAGGGCAATCAGCTCGGCCAGTTGTTCGCCGTCCAGGCCTTTGCTCAGGGCGCCGATGGGGAACACCTTGCAATTGCCGGCTTCGCGGGCGCGGTCGAGGATCAGTTCGGTCACCGCCGAAGTGTCCAGCACCGGTTTGGTGTGCGGCGGGCAGCACAGGCTGGTCACGCCACCGGCAGCGGCGGCGCGGGTTTCGCTGGCGATGCTGCCCTTGCGGCTGTAGCCCGGCTCGCGCAGGGCAACGTTCAGGTCCACCAGGCCCGGCGCGGCCACCAGGCCGTTGGCGTCGATGGTCTGGCTGGGACTGAAGCCGTTGGGGGCGGCGCCGATGGCAATGATCTTGCCGGCTTCCAGATGCAGATCGGTGACGTGATCCAGGCCACTGGCCGGGTCGATAACGCGCGCGCCAAGAATGCTGAGCTTCACTGGGCGTTCTCCTGCTCGAATTGACGTTGCGCGGTTTGCCCGCTCATGGCCATGGACATCACCGCCATGCGCACGGCGATGCCGTAGGTCACCTGGTTGAGAATCACCGACTGGTTGCCGTCGGCCACCGCCGACTCGATCTCCACCCCCCGGTTGATCGGGCCCGGGTGCATCACGATGGCATCGGGTTTCGCGCCGGCCAGCCTTGCGGTGGTCAGGCCGAACAGGCGGTAGAACTCGCCCTCGCTCGGCAGTAGCCCACCGGACATGCGTTCGCGTTGCAGGCGCAGCATGATCACCACGTCCACATCCTTGAGGCCTTCGGCCATGTTGGTGTAGACCTTGACGCCGTACTGCTCGATGCCGATCGGCAGCAGGGTCTTGGGCGCAATCACGCGGATATCCGGGCAGCCCAGCGCTTTGAGGGCCAGCATGTTCGAGCGCGCCACCCGCGAGTGCAGGATGTCGCCGACGATGGCCACCGAAAGGTTTTCAACGCTGCCCTTGTGCCGCCGGATGGTGAGCATGTCGAGCATGCCCTGGGTCGGGTGGGCGTGACGGCCGTCGCCGCCGTTGATGATCGCCACCTGCGGGCACACGTGCTCGGCGATGAAGTGCGCGGCGCCGGAGTCGCCGTGGCGCACCACGAACATGTCGGCGGCCATGGCTTCGAGGTTGCGCAGGGTATCGAGCAGGGTTTCGCCCTTGCTCGCCGACGAGGTGGACACGTTCAGCGTGATCACGTCGGCCGACAGGCGCTGGGCCGCCAGTTCAAAGGTGGTGCGCGTGCGCGTGGAGTTCTCGAAGAACACATTGCAGATGGTCTTGCCGCGCAGCAGCGGTACCTTCTTCACCGCGCGTCCGCCCACTTCGAGGAACGAGTCGGCGGTGTCGAGGATTTCGGTGAGCAGTTCGCGGGGCAAACCGTCGAGGGACAAGAAATGTTGCAACTGACCCTGAGCATTGAGCTGCAGCGGGCGCTTGGCATCTAAAGGCGTCATCGCGGGGACTCTTTACAAGGCGGTTTAAAGGGCGAGGTCTTGCAGTTCGAGTTCGAGCGGCGTGGGACCGGACAATTTTACCCGCTGGTGGGCTGCCAAAGACAGCGTGGCGCCGACCACGTCCGGGCTGATCGGCAATTCGCCAGCGTCCAGGTCCAGCAGGCACACCAGCGTCACGCTGGCCGGGCGCCCGTAGTCGAACAGCTCGTTGAGGGCGGCGCGGATGGTGCGGCCGCTCATCAGCACGTCGTCGATCAGCACCAGATGCTGGCCCTCCACCTCAAACGGCAGCGCCGAGGGTTGCACCTGCGGGTGCAGGCCGTTCTGGCTGAAGTCGTCGCGGTAGAACGACACGTCCAGGGTGCCCAGCGGCGACTCGCTGCCCAGCTCGGTCAGCAGCGCCTGGGCCACCCACACACCGCCGGTGCGAATGCCGATGAAGCGCGGTTCGCTGATGCCACGGTGTTCCAGGTGGGCGCTGAGGCGTGTCGCCATCTGGGTGATCAGTTCGGCGGGATTGGGCAGGCTCATGGGGGCTCCTTGGTAGGCCTCGCGCAGGCAAGGTCCGGGCTCAAACGTAAAAAGACGCGGCATGCCGCGTCAGTCAGGATGCAAATAAAGCCGTGTTTTCATCCAGCCAGCCCTGCAACAACAGGGCGGCGGCGATGGCGTCCACCGGGTTGTCGCGGTAACTGCCCTTCTGCCCGCCACGGTCACGGCGTTCACCCTTGGCTTCAAAGGTGGTCAGGCGTTCATCGTGGGTATAGAAGGGCAGGTTGTAGCGGCCATTGAGGCGGCGCGCGAATTTTTCGGCGCGCAGGCACATCTCGCTGGGGGTGCCGTCCATGTTCAAGGGCAGGCCGACCACCACGGCGTCGGGCTTCCATTCATTGATCAGGGCTTCGACCTGATTCCAGTCCGGCACGCCGTTCTGGGCCTTCAAGGTGCACAGTTCGCGGGCCTGGCCGGTAATTACCTGGCCGACGGCCACGCCGATCTGTTTGGTGCCGTAGTCAAACCCGAGAATCAAGCGCAAGGCCATCAGGCGTGCCCCGCCTGGCTGGTCAGCAGGTTGAGGTTGACGCGCAGCTTGGCGGCGGCCGCGTCCAGGCGCAGTTCGCTGGCGGTGTTGAACAGGATGTCGGCGTCGAACGGGCAGGTCAGCCAGGCGTTGCTCGCCAGCTCCGCCTCCAGTTGCCCGGCTTCCCAGCCGGCGTAGCCCAGGGTGATCACGCTTTGCGCCGGGCCCACGCCGTCGGCGATGGCGAACAACACATCCTGAGAGGTGGACAGCGACACACCGTCCAGGTCCACCGTGGCCTGGAACGTCGGCCCGGTCGGGTGCAGCACGAAGCCGCGATCGGTTTGCACTGGTCCGCCGATGTAGATCGGTACGCCCTGGCAACGGGCGGGCGTGTCGATGTCCGGGCGCAGTTGCTCAAGGATATCGGCCAGGTTCAGTTCCTGCGGGCGGTTCACCACCAACCCCATGGCACCATTGGCGGTGTGCTCGACGATGTAGGTCAAGGTTTGCGCAAAATTCGGGTCGGCCATGTGGGGCATGGCGATCAGGAAATGGTGCTTGAGGTAGGTCGGGCTGACATTTTTCATGTCCGGTAGTGTGGCGGTGGAGGGGCGACCTGACAAGCTGGGGATGAATGGCCCAAGGCAATTTGTCATCAGTTGCTGTACAGCCGATCACCCTTGGCGAATTTCCAGGTGCGGATGATTTCCAGGCGGTCCACGTCGTTCAGGTCGCCGGAAAACGGCGCAAAGGGCGCGGCCAGGCGCACGATGCGTTGGGCCGCCTGGTCCAGCAGCGGCTGGCCGGAGGACTCCAGCACCTGCACTTCATACAGCGTGCCATCACGGTTGATTGACACCAATAGACGCAAATTCCCGTAAATCTGCTGGCGTCGCGCTTCTTCCGGGTAGTTCAGGTTGCCGATGCGCTCGACCTTCTTGCGCCACTCGTCCTTATACCAGGCACCTTTATCGCGCATGGTCGAAGCAGCGTTGAGGCGGTAGATGCGCGGGCGCTTGGCGTACAGTTGTTGTTCGTGGGCCAGTTCGGCTTCCAGGCTGGAAATCTCGTCGGACAGGGTCGAGCTGTCGAACGTCGGTGCCGGCTTTGCCGGTTCGGGCTGCGGGTCGGTTTTGGTCTTTTCGCGCTGCACCGGCGCTTTCTGCGGTTTGGGCGCGACGGTAGTCACCGCAGGCTTGGGCGTGGCCTGTTTGACCTCTTGCTTGGGCGCCGGCGGCGGGGAGACCTTATTGACCTTGTTGTCCTGGAAGGGCGCCACTTCAGTGGTCTTGGGCACGGCTTTCTTGTCGAGCGTGCCGCTGCCCTGCTGGTTTTCCTGGGCGAGAAAATCGGCCTTCTCGGGCGCCTTTTCGCTCTTGAACGTGGCGAGGGTGATTTCCAGCGTCCGGGTGATCTGCCTCGGCTCGACCATGGTAAAGCCCACACCGAGGATCAAAGCCAGGTGAATCAACGCGGCCAGAAACAGGGTAAATCCGAGCCGATCAGCCGGGCGCACGCCGCTGTGGGAGAGTTCGGGGGGCAGTTCTGGCGGGAGCGTCATGACAAAAAAACCAACATCGCGCGTTTCACAGGTGGGGCATGATAACGCAATGTTGGCGTGTGTCCGGCTGTCTATGTCACTTGGATTGCAGCTTGCGCTCAATCGCGGCCATCAGCATTTCGCCGATGTTCGTGCCAAATGCATTATCGATCTCGCGAATACAGGTCGGGCTGGTCACGTTGATTTCCGTGAGGTTCTCACCGATCACGTCCAGGCCGACAAACAGCAGGCCCTTCTCGCGCAGGGTCGGGCCGACCTGTTCTGCAATCCAGCGATCCTTGTCCGACAGCGGACGCGCTTCACCGCGCCCACCCGCCGCCAGGTTGCCGCGGGTTTCGCCCGCCGCCGGAATCCGCGCCAGGCAGTAATCCACCGGCTCGCCGTCGATCATCAGGATGCGCTTGTCGCCGTCCTTGATCGCGGGCAGGTAGGCCTGGCCCATGATCTGCTGGGTGCCCAGCACGGTCAGGGTCTCCAGGATCACCGACAGGTTGGGGTCGCCGGCGCGGTGACGGAAAATCGAGGTGCCGCCCATGCCGTCCAGTGGCTTGAGGATCACATCCCCATGCTTGGCGGCAAATTCACGCAGCACATCGGCACGACGGCTGACCACGGTGGGCGGCGTGCACTGTGGGAACAGCGTGGCGAACAGCTTTTCGTTGCAGTCGCGCAGGCTCTGCGGCTTGTTGACGATCAGCACGCCGGCGCGCTCGGCCTGCTCCAGCAGGTAGGTGGAATAGACGAATTCCATGTCGAACGGCGGGTCCTTGCGCATCAGGATCACGTCCAGATCGCTCAGCGGGCTGTCGATTTCGTCTTGCAGCTCGAACCACTTCCCGGGGTTGGCAAACACCTGCAGCGGGCGCATGCGGGCACGGGCCTCGCCGTCGCCCTGGTAAAGGTCGCGCTGCTCCATATAGAACAGCGTCCAGCCGCGTGCCTGGGCGGCCAGCAGCATGGCCAGCGAGCTGTCCTTTTTATAGGAGATGCTGGCGATAGGGTCCATGACAATGCCGACGCGAACGCTCATGGGGATTTCCTCTGCAGATAGGGCGCATAAAAAGTGGCGTCAGAGTGGCGCTGCGGGTGTTGTGGGTCAAGGAAAAACCACCGCGCGGGTGCCTCGATAGATTGCACCCCGAGACTGTGCTAAAAAGACTGCCACGGCGCACCAGCCCTTGAATTCCAAGGCTTGCGGCGCTCATGCTGTGCGTCATCAGGCAGCACGCACGAAAAACCGATTCGCTGTGGCGATGGTAGAGCAACTATGGAACAGCATTCCAACGCCTTGAGAGTGATGGTGATCGACGATTCGAAAACGATCCGCCGCACCGCCGAGACTTTGTTGAAGAACGTGGGCTGCGACGTGATCACGGCCATCGACGGTTTCGATGCCCTGTCCCGGATTGTCGATCATCACCCGCACATTATCTTTGTCGACATCATGATGCCGCGCCTGGATGGCTACCAGACCTGCGCGCTGGTGAAGAACAACCCGGCGTTCAAGGCGATCCCTGTGATCATGCTGTCGTCCAAGGACGGTCTGTTCGACAAGGCCAAGGGGCGCATCGTAGGGGTCGATCAGTTTTTGACCAAGCCGTTCAGCAAGGAAGAACTGCTGGGCGCGATCAAGGCCTGCGTGCCGGGGTTTGCCGCAGTAGAACAAGCACACTGACGCCGTCCCCCCTTGGGCCGGCGCCGACCAATGTAGTGGGGAAAACCATGGCACGTGTTCTGATCGTCGACGATTCGCCGACCGAAATGTACAAACTCACCGGCATGCTGGAAAAGCACGGCCACCAGGTGCTGAAAGCCGAGAACGGCGCGGATGGCGTGGCCCTGGCCCGTCAGGAAAAGCCCGACGCCGTGCTGATGGACATCGTGATGCCTGGCCTCAACGGCTTCCAGGCCACGCGCCAACTGTCCAAGGAGCCGGAAACCAACGGCATCCCGATCATCATCATCACCACCAAGGACCAGGAAACCGACAAGATCTGGGGCGCGCGCCAGGGCGCCAAGGATTACCTGACCAAACCGGTGGACGAAGACACCCTGATCGCCACCCTCAACAAGGTGCTGGCCGGCTGACGGCACGCGATCATGACCGAGTCCCACACCGCCTTCGAGCTGCTGCTGGACATCGACCGCCGCTGTCGCCTGCTGGCCGCCGACCTGCCGTCCCAGGAAACCCGCCTGCAGCGCTGGAGCGGCATCGGCTTTCGCCTGGGGCAGCACTGGTACGTGGCGCCCATCGGCGAAGTCGCCGAGGTGCTGCATGAACCGCGCTGCACCTTGATGCCCGGCGTGAAACCCTGGGTCAAGGGCGTGGCCAACCTGCGCGGGCGACTGTTGCCGGTGATGGACCTGGGCGGGTTCCTCGGCCTGCCGCTGTCCAGGGTGCGCAAGCAGCGGCGGGTATTGGTGGTGGAGGTCAACGAGCTGTTTGTCGGGCTGCTGGTGGACGAGGTGGTGGGGATGCAGCATTTCGCACAAGACGCGCTGGTGAGCGATGCCCGCCCCGACGCGCCGTATATCCAGGGCCGCTTCGACGGCGAGCCGCAATGGCAGGTGTTCAGCCCCTTCGCCCTGGCCGAGGCCCCGGGCTTTATGGATGTAGCCGCATGACCACCCCGACCACGCCCAGGCCCCAGGCCGCGTCGCGCAGCCGTTCACAGATCATCGTGCTGTTCATCGCGTTGATCGTGTTCATCATGCTGCTGTTCGCCAACTTCGCGTACCTCAACACCCAGTCCACCTACGACAAACAGTACATCGGCCACGCCGGCGAGCTGCGCGTGCTGTCCCAGCGCATCGCCAAGAACGCCACCGAAGCCGCTGCCGGCAAGGCGGCGGCGTTCAAGCTGCTCGCCGAAGCGCGCAACGACTTCGCGCAGCGCTGGGGCTACCTGAAAAAAGGTGATCGGGACACCGGCCTGCCCGCCGCGCCCAGTGCCGTGCGCAACGAAATGCGTGCGGTGCAGACCGACTGGGAAGCGCTGCTGAAAAACACCGACGCGATCCTCGCCAGCGAACAGACGGTGCTGTCCCTGCATCAGGTGGCCGCGACCCTGGCCGAAACCGTGCCGCAATTGCAGATGGAATCGGAAAAGGTCGTCGACATCCTGCTGCAGCGCGGTGCCCCGGCCAGCCAGGTGGCCCTGGCCCAGCGCCAGTCGTTGCTGGCCGAGCGCATCCTGGGTGCGGTCAATACCGTGCTTGCCGGCGACGAAACCGCCGTGCAGGCCGCCGACGCCTTTGGCCGCGACGCCAACCGCTTTGGCGTGGTGCTCAATGGCATGCTCAACGGCAACCCCGGGCTGCGCATCACCCAGGTCGAAGACCGCGACGCCCGCGCGCGGCTGACAGAAATCGCCGAGCTGTTCGAGTTCGTGTCCGGCTCGGTGGATGAAATCCTCGAGACCTCGCCGCAACTGTTCCAGGTGCGTGCCTCGGCGAGCAATATCTTCAACCTGTCGCAGACCCTGCTCGATGAAGCCTCGCACCTGGCCACCGGTTTCGAAAACCTCGCCAGCGGACGCAGCTTCGACACCCTCGGCGGCTACGTGCTGGGCTTGCTGGCGCTGACCTCGATCATCCTGATCGGTTTGGTGATGGTGCGCGAAACCAATCGCCAGTTGCGTGAAACCGCCGAGAAGAACGAGCGCAATCAGAACGCGATCATGCGCCTGCTCGATGAAATCGAAGACCTGGCTGACGGCGACCTCACCGTAACGGCCTCGGTGACCGAGGACTTCACCGGCACCATCGCCGACTCGATCAACTATTCCGTGGACCAATTGCGCGATCTGGTCGCCACCATCAACCTTACGGCGGGCCAGGTGGCCGGTGCCGTGCAAGAGACCCAGGCCACCGCCATGCACCTGGCCCAAGCCTCGGAGCATCAGGCCCAGCAGATCGCCGAAGCCTCCACCGCCATCAACCAGATGGCCCAGTCCATCGACCACGTCTCGGCCAACGCCGCCGAATCCTCGGCGGTGGCCGAGCGCTCGGTGGAGATCGCCAACAAAGGCAACGAGGTGGTGCACAACACCATTCACGGCATGGACAACATTCGCGAACAGATCCAGGACACCGCCAAACGCATCAAGCGCCTGGGCGAGTCGTCCCAGGAAATCGGCGATATCGTCAGCCTGATTGACGACATCGCCGACCAGACCAACATCCTCGCCCTGAACGCCGCGATCCAGGCGAGCATGGCCGGTGACGCCGGGCGCGGGTTCGCCGTGGTGGCCGATGAAGTGCAGCGCCTGGCCGAGCGCTCATCGGCGGCCACCCGGCAGATTGAAACCCTGGTGCGGGCGATCCAGGCCGACACCAACGAAGCGGTGATTTCCATGGAGCAGACCACCACCGAAGTGGTGCGCGGTGCGCGATTGGCCCAGGACGCCGGTGTGGCGCTGGAGGAGATCGAAGGGGTGTCCAAGACCCTGGCGGCGCTGATTCAGAGTATTTCCAATGCGGCGCAGCAACAGACGTCGTCGGCGGGGCAGATCTCCCTGACCATGAACGTGATTCAGCAGATCACCACCCAGACCTCGTCGGGCTCGACGGCAACCGCGGAGAGCATCGGCAACCTGGCCAAAATGGCCAGCCAGTTGCGGCGTTCGGTGTCGGGCTTCACCCTTCCGCCGCCCAAACCGGTCGACGATTGAAATGCGATTCAAATGTGAGAGGGGGCTTGCTCCCGACAGCGGTACATCAGTCAATGAATCAGGTGCCTGACCCACCGCCATCGGGAGCAAGCCCCCTCCCACAGGGGATCTCCTTTACTGTCGAGATCTTGGCAACACCAGCAACCCACGAATTCTAAGCGGAGCAGTTATGGTTGATCGGCACGACTACGTGGCCCTCGAATGGGTCAAGGGCGACATTGCCGAAACCCTGAAACAGGCCCGTTCGGCGCTGGATGCGTTTGTCGAAACCCGCGACGCCGACGCCCTGGGCGAGTGCCTGGCGTGCATCCATCAAGTGCATGGCGCGCTGCAAATGGTCGAGTTCTACGGCGCGGCGCTGCTCGCCGAAGAGATCGAGGCACTGGCCCTGGCGCTGCAGGCCGAGCGCGTCAGCCAGCGCGACGAAAGCGTCCGCCTGCTGCAACAGGCCCTCGGCCAACTGCCGCTGTACCTGGACCGCGTGCACAGCGCCCGCCGCGATTTGCCGCTGGTGGTGCTGCCGTTGCTCAACGACCTGCGCAGCGCCCGTGGCGAAAGCCTGCTCTCGGAAACCAGCCTGTTCAGCCCGCAGCTGCTGTCGATTGCGCCGCTGCCCGACGACGCCCTGGCCCAGCGCGATCAGCCCGAGCTTCACGAACAATTGCGCCAGTGGCAGCACTGGCTGCAGCAGGCGCTGGCCGGATTGCTGCGTGAAGACCACGGCCCGAGCAACCTGGAAGACATGGCGCGGGTGTTCGCGCGTCTCGAAACGCTGTGCCAGGGCGCGCCGCTGTTGCCCTTGTGGCAAGTCACCTCGGCGCTGGTCGAGGGCATGCTCACGGGCGTGATCGCCAACAGCCCGGCGTTGCGCAGCCTGCTCAAGGCCAGTGGCAAACAACTCAAACGCCTGCTCGCCCAGGGCATTGGCGGGATCAACCAGCCGGCGCCGGATGGCTTGCTCAAAAGCCTGTTGTTCTACGTGGCCAAGGTCAGCCGGCCAACGCCGCGCATGCAGAGTTTGAAAGAACGCTACGGCCTGGATGACGCCTTGCCCGACAGTGCATTGGTGGACGCCGAGCGTGCGCGCCTGGCCGGGCCGGACCGCAATGCCATGGGCTCCGTGCTCGGTGCGTTGTGTGAGGAGCTGGTGCGGGTCAAGGAGCGGCTGGACCTGTTCGTGCGCAGCGACCGCCAGCACATCGGCGACCTCGACGCGCTGCTGGCGCCGCTGCGTCAGATCGCCGACACCCTGGCGGTGCTGGGCTTCGGCCAGCCGCGCAAAGTGATCATCGACCAGTTGGCCGTGGTGCAGAGCCTGGCCCAGGGGCAGCGCGAGCCCAATGATCCGGTGCTGATGGATGTGGCGGGCGCGTTGCTCTACGTCGAGGCCACGCTGGCGGGCATGGTCGGCACCGTGCAGGCGCAGGGCCGCGAAGAGAGCCGCCTGCCCACCACCGACCTGACCCAGATTCACCAGTTGGTGATCCGCGAATCCTGCCAGTGCCTCAAGCAGGCCAGAGAGCTGGTGATCGATTGCCTCGAAGCCGATTGGGACCGCCAGCACCTGGAGTCCCTGCCGGAGCTGCTGAGCCAGGTGCGTGGTGCGCTGGCCATGATCCCCTTGCCCCGCGCGGCGAGCCTGATGCGCGGCTGCGCCGACTACGTGAATGAACAACTGATGGTCAACGATGCCGCACCGTCCGAGGTGCAGCTGGAGCATTTCGCCGAGGTGATCAGCAGCCTGGAGTACTACCTCGAACGCCTGCTCCAGGACCCCGACGCCGACGGCGAACGGGTGCTGGAGATGGCCACCCAGGGCCTGACCGCGCTGGGTTACCTGCCTGCGGCCAAACCCTGGCGCCAGGCGCTGGTGGCGCCGGAGGGTGCGCTTTCGAGCGATGAGGCGCCGAGCCAGTCGCAGTTCGACGCCCTGGCCAGTCCCACCTCACGCCTGAACCCGCCGGCCCGACAACGCCCCGGCAGCCTGTTGCCGCCGCCGGCCGACGAAGCCCCCGTCGACGACGAACTGCGCGAAGTCTTCCTCGAAGAAACCGACGAAGTCCTCGAGGTGCTGCACCGTGACCTGCCCAACAGTGCCGACAAAACCGCCCAGGCCGAAATGCGCCGCGCCTTCCACACCCTCAAGGGCAGCGGCCGCATGGTGCGCGCGCTGGTACTGGCCGAGCTGGCCTGGGCCGTGGAAAACCTGCTTAACCGCGTGCTGGAGCGCAGCGTGGCCCTCGGCGCCGACGTGCAACAGGTGCTGGATGAAACCGTGGCCCTGCTGCCGGAACTGATCGCCGATTTTGCCAGCGGTAACCAGCACCAGCGCGATGAAGTCGACGCCCTGGCCGCGCGCGCCCACGCCTTGGCCAGCGGCACGCCGACCCACGCGGTCGAACCCCACGACCCGATGCTGCTGGAGATTTTCCGCAACGAAGCCCAGAGCCACCTCGAGAGCCTCAATCACTTTCTGCACCAGGCCGCCGAACATGTTCCGCTGCACGTCAGCGATGCCCTGCAACGCGCGCTGCACACCCTCAAGGGCAGCGCCTACATGGCCGGTGTGTTGCCCATCGCCGAACTGGCGCGTCCGCTCGATCACCTGACCCGTGAATACAAGGCCCACCGCCTGCCGCTGGACCTGGACGAAGTGGAGTTGCTGCTGGAAGCCGAAGGCCTGTTCCAGCAAGGCCTGCGCCAGTTGCATCGCGACCCGCTGGTGCCGATCAAAGGCGCGGCAGCGCTGATCAACCGCACCCAGGCGCTGCTCGACCAGCAGCTTCAAGCCTTGCTCGACGCCCCCGGCACAGGCCTGCGCATCAAGCGCGACCCGCAGTTGATCAGCAACTTCCTGGCCCAGGGCATGGATATTCTGCTGGATGCCGAAAGCCTGCTGCGCCGTTGGCAGCAGCACCCCGGCGAGCGCCAGGAGCTGAGCGCGCTGCTGGACGAATTGACCACCCTGGGGGAGGGCGCGCACCTCGCCGACCTGCACCCCATCGACGCCCTGTGCGAAGCCTTGCTCGACCTGTATGGCGCGGTGGAAGAAAGCAGCCTGGCGGTCAGCGCGCGGTTTTTTCATGAGGCCGAACAGGCCCACGAAGCATTGATCAACATGCTCGACCAGTTGGCCGCCGGCCAGGAAATCAGCCCGGCGCCGGCCCGTTTGCAGGCCCTGCGCGAGCTGCTCGACGATGCACTCGACCCGTCCGCCACCGGGCTGATCACCCGCGACGGCCACAACGCCCCGAACATCGCCGAACTGGGCGCCGCCACGGCGCAGTTGGAGCAGGCAACGGCGATGGACGACGAGATTGTCGAGATCTTCCTCGAAGAGGCGGTGGACATTCTCGACAGCGCCGGCCAGTCGCTCAAACGCTGGCTGCTGGACCCGGAAAACGCCGCGCCGCTGTCCCCCCTGCAACGCGACCTGCACACCCTCAAGGGGGGCGCGCGCATGGCCGAAATCGAGCCGGTAGGCGACCTGGCCCAGGAACTTGAGTGCTTGTACGAAGGCCTGGTGGACCGCCGCTACAGCTACTCGGCCGAACTGTCGCGTTTGCTGATGGCCAGTCACGAGCAGTTGGCCTTGCAGCTGGAAGAGCTGCACGATCACCAGCCATTGAGCGACAGCCGCGAACTGATCGACGCGCTGCGTGCGTTTCGCCAGGCCAGTACGCCGGCTGCACCGGTTGCCGCACCGCAGGCCACCAGCGCCGACCCCGAACTGCTGGATATCTTCCTCGAAGAAGCGGCCGATATCCTCGACAGCTCCGGCGCCGCGCTGCTGCGCTGGCAGGCCGAGCCGGGCGGTCGCCAGGAAGTGGAAACCCTGCTGCGCGACCTGCACACCCTCAAGGGCGGCGCGCGCATGGTCGAGATCGCACCGATTGGCGACCTGGCCCACGAGCTGGAGTTTCTCTACGAAGGGCTGTCCGCCGGGCTGCTTGCGCCGTCGGCCGAGCTGTTCGCGTTGCTGCAAGGCTGCCACGACCGCCTGGCACAGATGATCGACGCGGTCGCCGATGGCCTGCCGGTGGGCTCGGTGGACAAGCTGATCACGCGCATCAGAAGCCTGGTGCAGCCCAGCGTTGAACCGCTGGAGCCGGTGGCGTTGCCCGCCGGCAAGACCGAAGCAGCCGTCGACCCCAACGCCGACATGGTGAAAATCTCCGCCGACTTGCTTGACGACCTGGTGAATCTGGCCGGCGAAACCTCGATCTTCCGGGGCCGTATCGAACAGCAGGTCAACGACGCGCGCGCCGCATTGAGCGAGGTGGAAACCACCATCGAGCGCATGCGCGACCAACTGCGCCGGCTCGACAGCGAAACCCAGGGCCGCCTGCTCAGCCGCCAGCAGGCCGAGGCCGAGCGCCTGGGCTATGAAGAATTCGATCCGCTGGAAATGGACCGCCATTCACAGTTGCAGCAGTTGTCCCGCGCGCTGTCCGAGTCGGCCAGCGACCTGCTGGATCTCAAGGAAACCCTTGAACGCCGCAACCAGGATGCCCATGACCTGTTGCAGCAACAGGCGCGCATCAACACCGCCTTGCAGGAAGGCCTGATGCGCACGCGCATGGTGCCGTTCGAACGCATGCTGCCGCGCCTCAAGCGCATCGTGCGCCAGGTGGCGCAGGAGCTGGGCAAAGACGTGGAATTCGTGGTCGGCAATGCCGAGGGCGAGATGGACCGCAACGTGCTGGAACGCATGGTCGCGCCGCTTGAGCATATGCTGCGCAACGCCGTCGACCATGGCCTGGAATCGCGCGAGGCGCGCCTGTCGGCGGGCAAGCCCGAGACCGGCCGCATCACCCTGGACCTGACCCACGAAGGCGGCGACATCGTGTTCGACATGCGCGACGACGGCGCCGGCGTGCCCCTCGACGCGGTGCGGCGCAAGGCGATCAAGCGCGGGCTGCTCAAGCCCGATCAGGAGATGAGCGACCGCGACGTGTTGCAGTTCATCCTGCAGCCGGGGTTTTCCACCGCCGAGAAAATCACGCAGATTTCCGGGCGTGGCGTGGGCATGGACGTGGTGCATGAAGAGGTGCGCCAGCTGGGCGGCTCGATGGTGATCGATTCGACCTCGGGAGCGGGCGTGCACTTTCGCATTCGACTGCCGTTCACCGTGTCGGTCAACCGGGCGTTGATGGTGCAGTGCGCCGACGATCAATACGCGATCCCGCTCAACACCATTGAAGGCCTGGTGCGCGTGCCCCCCCATGAACTGGCTGGGCATTATCAGCAGGACCCGCCGTGTTACGAGTACGCCGGCCAGCGCTATGAGCTGTTCTACCTGGGCGACCTGTTGCACACCGTCGGCTGCCCGAAACTGCTGGGCGAGTACCAACCGGTGCCGGTGTTGCTGGTGCACTGCAATGAGCGACGCGTGGCGGTGCATGTGGATGCCATGGCGGGCACACGCGAGATTGTGGTCAAGGGCCTGGGGCCGCAGTTTGCCGGGGTGCAGGGGCTGTCCGGCGCAACGATCCTGGGCGATGGCCGCGTGGTGCTGATCATCGACCTGCTGGCGCATATTCGCGCGCGGCAACCGGCCTTGCCGGCGCAGACGCTGGACGCGCCGCTGGTGCTCAACGACCCGCTGAAAAAGCGCCCGCTGCTGGTGCTGGTGGTGGACGATTCGGTCACCGTGCGCAAAGTCACCAGCCGCCTGCTGGAGCGCAACGGCATGAACGTGCTCACCGCCAAGGACGGCATCGACGCCCTGGCCGTGCTTGAGGAGCACACCCCGGACCTGATGCTGCTCGACATCGAAATGCCGCGCATGGACGGTTTCGAAGTGGCGATCCAGGTGCGTAACGACCCACGGCTGATGCGCCTGCCGATCATCATGATCACCTCGCGCACCGGCCAGAAACACCGCGACCGCGCCATGGCCATCGGCGTCAACGACTACCTGGGCAAGCCGTACCAGGAGTCGGTGCTGCTGGAAAGCATCGCCTATTGGAGCAAGTCCCATGCTTGACCACCGCGCCAGCCAGGTCACCGGCCTGCTGCTGCCCCTGGCTGATCGTCACTTGGTATTACCCAACGTTGCCATTGCCGAGTTGATCGACTTTCAGCGTGGAGAACCAGCCAGTGACGCACCGCCGTGGTATCTGCGGCAAGTGACCTGGCGTGATCGGCAGATTCCGTTGATCAGCTTTGAAGCGGTGTGCGGCGAAGCCAGCCTGACCGGCGAGCGTTCGCGCATCGTGGTGCTGAACGCGCTCGGCGGGCGGCCAACGCTGAAGTTCATTGCGCTGGTGATCCAGGGCATTCCCCGCTCGTACAAACTCGACAGCGAATTGAGCTACGTGGACGTGCCGCTGTGCCCGCTGGAGCTGGCGGCGGTGCAAGTGGGCGAGCATGTGGCGAGAGTGCCGGATTTGATGGGGCTTGAAGCGCTGCTGGTCGAGTCCGGCCTCGCCTGATGACATGTCGTGTGAAGACTCCATGTGGGAAGGGGCTTGCTCCCACAGTGAATCGCGCTCGGCTTCAGCGCTCAATCGATCCGCGCAAACCGCTCAATCACTGGCTGCTCACGGTGCTCTGCCTGCCACAGGTCGTAGGCGCTTTGCATCGATATCGGAGCATTCCTTACCGTCTGTCGGGATAACACGCTCGAATACGGCTCTCGGAATTTTCCTGCAGGATTTTGGGCTGTGCATGAACTTGTTGAGCACGGCCAGCGCGCCTAGTCTTCGTCCCGTCATCGCAAAAAACGGTGACACGGACGTGCAAGTCCGGTTACATGTCGGCGCATAAACGCCCATAGCCATTCAGCGGGCGTTTTTTATGCCTGCTGTACTTGTTATGGCAGCTGCGCGCGGGAGATCTTTCGAGGTCTGCCGGGGTCCGATATGCCCGGTCTTGCACACCTGCGCACAGCTGCCACCCTTATTCGCGTGCAAGCGGAAAGGGCGCAGCCTCCATCACATATCGGAGCTGTAAATCATGTTCAAACCCACCCCGAGTTCACCCCTCTTCACCGTAACCCCCAAGCAAACCACCGAAACCTTGCTGGTCAACGCCAGCGAAACCCTGTCGTCCCTCAACGCACTCACTTGCACGCTGGCCTTCGATCTGGACGCTTCCCAGCGCGCGATCATGCTCGGCATTCAACAGCTGGCCAAGCTCGGCCAATTGCTGGTCGACAGAGCACTGGAGCAAGTCAGTCCTTCGCCTATCTAAACCACGCCACCGAGCAAATGTATGGGGCTTGCTCCCGATAGCGGTGGGTCAGTTGCCTATTTATCAACTGACCGCCTGTTATCGGGAGCAGACTCCCTCGAACATTTTGTGCTTGATCGTTCCCATAAAGGGACCTATCGTTCCCTTATTGGGACTCTCCGGCCTTCACCATGCAAACCTTATCGCTCAGTTCCGCGCTTTTCACCGTCACCCAGCAGAAAGTGCTTGGCCTGCTGTTCGGCAAGCCCGAGAAAAGTTTCTTCACCAATGAAATCGCGCGCTGGGCCCAGGTGGGTAAGGGTAGTCTCACCCGCGAGCTGACGCGTTTGCAGCTGGCCGGCATCCTGAGCGTAACGCGCCAGGGCAACCAGACCCATTACCAGGCCAACCCTCTGTGCCCGATCTACTCGGAGATGCTGGCTATCGTGCGCAAGACGCTTGGCCTGGATGAGCCATTGCGCAACGCACTGGCACCGTTCGCCGCGCAGATCACCTGGGCGTTTGTTTACGGCTCCATCGCCAAGGGCGAGGCGCACTCATCCAGTGACATAGATCTCATGCTGATCGGCAAAAGCCTCAACTACAGTGAAGTCATGGAACAGCTCATACCGCTGGAAGAGCAACTGGGCCGCACCATCAACCCGACGCTTTACACCCCTCAAGACTGGATCGGCAAATGGAATGCCGGCAACAGCTTTGTGCAACGGGTCGTACAGCAGGACAAGATCAATCTGATTGGGGGAAATCCCCTGGAATCCATGGATGGACAGCAAGGCAAACCTGGAGAATCTGCAACGTAGTGGTGGCTTGAAAGCCGAGCCGCCGGATCGCAAGGAATGTGATGGGCTGATGCGCTCGGCCCGTGACCGGTTGAAAGACGCCGCAACCGCGCCGCTATCGTTCGCCAGTCGTTTCGACCTGGCCTACAACGCCGCTCATGCCATGGCGCTTACAGCCTTGCGTCTGCAAGGGTATCGCTCCGACAAACGCTATCTGGTTTTTCAATGTCTGGTACACACCACCGAAGCGAACAAGGTGGAGGTGAGGTTATTGGTGCTGTGCCATGAGCGCCGAAATCTGGCGGAATATGAGGGCTACATGGATGAAGACGAGGCGCTGCTAAGTCAATTGATGAGCGCCGCAATGGCGCTGTTGAAGAAAGTGGAAGAGCTTCTTGCTGGTCATAAATGGGGATAACGCGCCTTTCCTGCGACCGCGATCCACTGAACACCACTGAGTAAATGTGGGAGGGAGCAAGCCCCCTCCCACATGTTGTTCTTCACTCAGCCCAATTCAGCATTTGCTGATACTCCATTACTCCAGCCGTAACGATCCGCCGTCCAGCTTGATTGATAGCCCTCCCATTCACTCCTAAGGTAAGCCCACGACAGCAAACCCGTGGAGCAACCATGACAACAACAAGCACCCCGAACGCGCGCTGGACGCGGCGGCGCGACGAGAAGCGGCGGCGGCTCGGGCTGGTTTCGCACTACGCAGACGGGGCTGTGTTGCCCGGCGACAGGATCGTCGAAGCCCTCCAAGCGCTGATCCTTCCCGGCGACCGCGTGGTGCTGGAGGGCAATAACCAGAAGCAAGCCGATTTCCTCTCCCGCTCGCTGGCCAAGGCCGACCCCGCCAAGCTCCACGATTTGCACATGATCATGCCCAGTGTCGGCCGTTCCGAGCACCTGGACCTCTTCGAAAAAGGCATCGCCCGCAAGCTGGATTTCTCCTTCGCCGGCACCCAGTCCCTGCGCATCAGCCAGTTGCTCGAAGACGGCCTGCTGGAAATCGGTGCGATCCACACCTACATCGAACTGTACGCGCGCCTGGTGGTGGACCTGATCCCCAACGTGGTGCTCTCGGCCGGGTTCATGGCCGACCGCGCCGGCAACATCTACACCGGCGCCAGCACCGAAGACACTCCGGCGCTGATCGAGCCCGCCGCGTTCAGCGATGGCATCGTCATCGTGCAGGTCAATCAGTTGGTGGACGACGTCACTGATCTGCCCCGTGTCGACATCCCCGCCAGTTGGGTGGATTTCGTGGTGGTGGCCGACAAACCGTTCTACATCGAACCGCTGTTCACCCGCGACCCGCGCCACATTAAGCCGGTGCATGTGCTGATGGCGATGATGGCGATCCGTGGCATTTACGAAAAACACAACGTGCAGTCGCTCAACCACGGCATCGGTTTCAACACCGCCGCTATTGAGTTGATCCTGCCCACCTACGGTGAATCCCTGGGCCTGAAGGGCAAGATCTGCCGCAACTGGACCCTCAACCCGCACCCCACGCTGATCCCCGCCATCGAAAGCGGCTGGGTGGAAAGTGTGCACTGCTTCGGTACCGAGCTGGGCATGGAAAACTACATCGCCGCCCGCCCGGATGTGTTCTTCACCGGCCGCGATGGCTCGATGCGCTCCAACCGGATGTTCAGCCAGCTTGCCGGCCAATACGCGGTGGACCTGTTCATCGGCGCCACCCTGCAAGTGGACGGCGACGGCCATTCCAGCACCGTCACCCGTGGCCGCCTCGCCGGTTTCGGTGGTGCGCCGAACATGGGCCACGACCCGCGCGGTCGTCGCCACGGCACTCCGGCGTGGCTGGACATGCGCCACGGTGACGCGCCCGAAGCGTTGCTTGAACGCGGCAAAAAACTCGTGGTGCAAATGGTCGAGACCTTTCAGGAAGGCGGCAAACCCACCTTCGTCGACACCCTCGACGCGGTGGACGTGGCGCGCAAAAGCGGCATGCCCCTGGCGCCGATCATGATCTACGGCGATGACGTCACCCACTTGCTCACCGAAGAAGGCATCGCCTACCTGTACAAGGCGCGCTCCCTCGAAGAGCGCCAGGCGATGATCGCTGCCGTTGCCGGGGTCACCGCCATCGGCCTGCGCCATAACCCCAAAGACACCGCGCGCATGCGCCGCGAAGGCTTGATCGCCTTGCCCGAAGACCTCGGTATCCGCCGCACCGACGCCACCCGCGAGCTGTTGGCCGCCAAGAGCGTGGCCGACCTGGTGGACTGGTCCGGTGGCCTGTACAACCCGCCCGCCAAATTCAGGAGCTGGTAAATGCGCGCCCTCAAACTGCATGAACTGAGCCTCGCTGATCGCCTGGCCGATCTGGCCGTCGATGCGCTGATCGATGAAGCCGACCTGTCGCCCAAACCCGCACTGGTGGACCGTCGTGGCAACGGCGCTCACAGCGATCTGCACCTGGGCCTGATGCATGCTTCGGCGTTGTCGCTGTGGCCGATGTTCAAGGCCATGGCTGAAGCGGCGCTGGAATGCGGCGAGGTCGGCGTGCCGCTGCGCGAAGCTCTCGGCCGTATCGGCCGCGAAGGCGAGCAGGCGATGCTCGTCACCACCGACGGCGTGAACACCCATCGCGGGGCGATCTGGGCGCTCGGCCTGCTCACCGCTGCCGCCGCGCTGGAGCCACGCGCCCTCACACTGAACGCCGCCCGACTGGCCCTGCTCAATGACCGCTACGCCCCGCACGCCGCAAGCCACGGCGCCTTGGTTGCCCAGCGCTACGGCGCACGCGGCGCCCGTGAAGAAGCCCAGCTCGGCTTCCCCTCGGTGATGCAACGCGGCCTGCCGCAACTGCGCAAAAGCCGCCAGCAGAACACCGGCGAACAGAACGCGCGCCTGGATGCCTTGCTCGCGATCATGACGGACCTTGCCGACACCTGCGTGCTCTACCGCGCCGGCCTTGAAGGCCTGCAGGCGATGCAGCTGGGCGCCCAGGCCGTGCTCGACGCCGGCGGCAGCGCCACCCTCGCCGGGCGCCGCCAGTTGCAGGCACTCGACCAGCAACTGCTGGCGCTGAACGCCTCTCCCGGCGGCGCCGCCGACTTGTTGGCCGCCTGCCTGTTTATCGACCGCCTCGACGGAGCACTTTGATGGAAACCTTGTCCTTTGAATTCCCCGCCGGGCAGCCGCCCAAAGGCCGTGCGCTGGTGGGCTGCGTCGGCTCGGGCGATCTGGAAGTGCTGCTGGAACCGGGCACGCCCGGCACGTTGAACATCCAGGTGCAGACCTCGGTGAACGGCGCGCAGCTGCGTTGGCAGCACCTGTTCGAACGCATCTTTCAGGAACACACGCCGCCGGCGTTGAACATCGATATTCACGATTTCGGCGCCACCCCGGGCGTGGTGCGCCTGCGCCTGGAGCAGGGCTTCGAGGAGATCGGCCATGACTGACCTGCTCAACAAGCACAGCTTCGTCGAACTCGGCGCCCGGCAGCGCGCCAGGGCGCTGCTCGACAGCGGCACGTTTCGCGAATTGATCGATCCGTTTCAGCGCGTCATGTCCCCGTGGCTCAGCCGGCAGGGCGTGGTGCCCCAGGCCGATGACGGCGTGGTGATCGCCAAGGGCAGCATCGCCGGTCTGCCGGTGGTGATCGCCGCCATTGAAGGCAATTTTCAGGGCGGCAGCCTTGGTGAAGTGGGCGGTGCCAAAATCGCCGGGGCGCTGGAGCTGGCGGCTGAAGACAACCGCAAGGGCATCGAGACCCGCGCCGTATTGCTGCTGGAAACCGGCGGCGTGCGTCTGCAGGAAGCCAACCTGGGCCTGGCCGCGATTGCCGATATTCACGCGGCGATTGTCGACCTGCGCCAGTACCAGCCGGTGATCGGCGTGGTGGCGGGCAGTGTCGGCTGTTTCGGCGGCATGTCCATCGCGGCCGGGTTGTGCAGCTACCTGGTGGTCACCCGCGAAGCACGCCTGGGCCTGAATGGCCCGCAAGTGATCGAACAGGAAGCGGGCCTGGAAGAATACGATTCCCGCGACCGCCCGTTTATCTGGAGCCTGACTGGCGGCGAGCAGCGTTTCAACAGCGGCCTGGCCGACCGTTATGTGGCCGACGATGTGGCGCAGATCCAGCAGACCGTCACCGCGCTGTTGCAGCAAGGCGTGCCCGCGCAACCACGCAGCCGGCAGGCCGAGTATTACCTGGCGCGCTTGAACGCGCTGGACGCCACGCCGCAAATCGAGCCGGCGACGGTTCGCGCGCTGTATCAGGGAGAGCGCTCATGAGAGGGTTGCAATGGTTTAACGCACTGAGCACGGGCGCAACAGCGGTCGAAGGCTTGCCGGCCTCGCTGAAAGTCGCTGACGGCGTGTTGGGTGGGCAGCCGGTGCGCTTTATTGCCGTGGTCACCGACCCGGATAACCGCTTCCCCCGTGCACGCAATGGCGAGGTCGGCCTGCTGGAAGGCTGGGGCCTGGCCAAGGCAGTGGACGATGCCATCGTCCGTGGTGACCAGCGCCCGATCATCGCCATCGTCGATGTGCCGAGCCAGGCCTACGGCCGCCGCGAAGAAGCCCTCGGCATTCACCAGGCCCTGGCCGCCGCCGCCGACAGTTATGCCCGCGCACGCCTGGCCGGGTACCCGGTGATTGGGCTGCTGGTGGGCAAGGCCATGTCCGGCGCGTTTCTCGCCCACGGCTACCAGGCCAACCGGCTGATTGCCCTGCGCGATCCGGGCGTGATGGTGCATGCCATGGGCAAGGCCTCGGCCGCGCGGGTGACGTTGCGCAGCGTCGAAGAGCTCGAAGCCCTGGCCGCCAGTGTGCCGCCCATGGCTTACGACATCGACAGCTTCGCCAGCCTTGGCTTGCTGTGGGAGACCCTGTCGGTCAGCCAGATCGAACAGCCCACGGCGGACGATGTGGCGCGGGTCGGCGACTGCCTGCTCAAGGCCATCAGGGATGTAGACGGCCGTGACTTGAACGGTCGTCTGGGCGCCAGCAATCGCGCCGCTTCCAGCCATGTGCGCCAGTTGCTGCGGGAGCAATGGTGAACGCCCATGACCTGCTCTGGGGCATGGCCCCGGCGCAGTTGCCCGCGGACGCCCCGGCCTGGGCGGTGGAGGCCATCAGCGCCGGCCATCCGGTGGTGGTGCGCCGCGCGCTCGTCGCGCCGGGCCATGTGGCGGTCGGTGTGCGCGGGCGTTTGCGTGAGCAGCGTTTTGCCACGGTGATGCCCCTTGCGCAGGTGACCCGGCGGGTGGTGCCGGAAGCGCTCGGCGCCGTGGTTTTGCCACGGGATCTCCCCGCGCTGCGTGCGCTCGAGCACCTGCGCCCACTGTTGGGTCAGCACGCGTGGGGCGTCGCCGGCAGCGCCGGATTTGAATTGGCGACCGGCATTGAAGCGCTGCATGCCCACAGCGATCTGGATTTGATTCTGCGCAGCCCCGAGCGGCTTGAACGCGGCGATGCACAGCGCCTACTGGCTGTCCTCGACACGGCGGTATGCGCCGTGGACCTGCAACTGCAAACCCCGTTCGGTGCGGTGGCCCTGCGCGAATGGGCTGGCAGATCGCGCCGCGTGCTGCTCAAAACCTGCGGCGGTGCGCAGTTGGTTGCCGACCCCTGGCAGGCCGTGGCATGAGCAGCCTGCTGGTGTTTCCGGGGCAGGGCGCGCAACGGCCACGCATGCTTGAGCAACTGCCCGCCGATGTGCTGGACGAGGCCAGCGCCGCCCTGGGTGAAGAGGTGCGCCAACTCGATTCGGCGCAGGCCCTGGCGTCGACCCGCGCCGTTCAGCTGTGCCTGTTGATCGCAGGCGTCGCCCACGCACGGCGGTTGCAGCACACGCCGGATTACGTGGCGGGCCTGTCCATTGGCGCCTACCCGGCAGCGGTGATCGCCGGCGCGCTGGATTTTGCCGATGCGCTCAGGCTGGTGGCCCTGCGCGGCGAACTGATGCAGAACGCTTATCCACAGGGCTACGGCATGACCGCGCTGATCGGCCCCGAGTTATCCACCGTCGAAACCCTGCTGGCCGAGATTCACAGCGCCGAAACACCGGTGTACCTGGCCAATATCAATGCCGATAACCAGACCGTCATCGCCGGCAGTGACGAGGCCATGCAGCGCGTCGCCCAGCGCATCAAGGGCAACGGCGTGGCCAGGCGCCTGGCCGTCAGCGTGCCGTCCCACTGCGCGCTGCTTGAACAACCGGCCCAGGCGCTGGCGCAGGCGTTCGTGCCACTGAAAAGACCGCGTATTACCTACCTGAGCAGCACCCGCGCGCGGCCGATCCACACCCCCGAGCAGTTGCGCGACGACCTGGCTTTTAACATGTGCCGCATCGTCGACTGGCGCGGCACCGTACAAAGCGCCTACGAGCGCGGCGTGCGCCTGCAGATCGAACTGCCCCCCGGCGCCGTGCTCACCGGCCTGTCACGCCGCGTGTTTGACCAGGGCACGGTGATCGCCTGCGAAGGCGCGCGCCTGGACACCCTGCAGGCCCTGCTGCAAGAGGAGGAACGCCGCCACCGATAAAGCACTACCCAAGGCTTTCGAAGCACAACAACAAAAACTTTCGAACGAGCACTTTGAGGACAACAACAATGATTATCTATGGTGTGGCATTGCTGGCGATCTGCACGCTGGCGGGCGTGATCTTGGGCGACATGCTGGGCGTGTTGCTGGGCGTCAAATCCAATGTGGGCGGCGTGGGGATCGCGATGATCCTGCTGATCTGCGCGCGTTTGTGGATGCAAAAGCGCGGCGGCATGACCAAGGATTGCGAGATGGGCGTGGGTTTCTGGGGCGCCATGTACATCCCCGTGGTGGTGGCGATGGCGGCGCAACAGAACGTGGTCACCGCATTGCACGGCGGGCCGGTGGCGGTGCTCGCGGCCATCGGTTCCGTGGTGGTGTGCGGATGCACCATCGCCCTGATCAGCCGCACGCACAAGGGCGAGCCGTTGCCGCCCGAAGAGCCGTTGATCCTCGCTGCGGGAGGTCGCTGACATGTGGGACCTCATCGAGAAAGGCCTGGAACATAACGGTCTGATTACCGCGTTTGCCTTTGTCGGCGTGGTGATGTGGATTTCCGTGGTGCTGTCCAAACGCCTCACGTTCGGGCGCATTCATGGGTCGGCAATTGCTATCGTCATCGGCCTGGTGCTGGCCTGGGTGGGCGGCACGTTGACCGGCGGGCAGAAGGGCCTGGCGGACCTGGCGTTGTTCTCCGGCATCGGCCTGATGGGCGGCGCAATGCTGCGCGATTTCGCCATCGTCGCCACCGCGTTTGAGGTGCAGGCCACCGAAGCGCGCAAGGCCGGGATGATCGGTGTGATCGCGCTGCTGCTGGGCACGATCCTGCCGTTTATCGTCGGTGCGAGCATGGCGTGGGTGTTCGGCTATCGCGATGCGGTCAGCATGACCACCATTGGCGCGGGTGCCGTGACTTACATCGTCGGCCCGGTCACCGGCGCGGCGATTGGCGCGACCTCGGATGTGATGGCGCTGTCGATTGCCACCGGGTTGATCAAGGCGATTCTGGTGATGGTGGGCACGCCGGTGGCGGCGCGCTGGATGGGGCTGGACAACCCGCGGTCGGCGATGGTGTTTGGTGGGCTGGCCGGCACGGTCAGCGGGGTGACGGCGGGGCTGGCGGCGACGGATCGGCGGTTAGTGCCGTATGGAGCGTTGACCGCGACGTTCCATACCGGGCTTGGCTGTTTGCTGGGGCCTTCGCTGCTCTACTTCATTGTGCGGGGGTTGGTGGGCTGAATTCGAGGTGGGTGGTGGCTGGTCTGGCGCTATCAGGCTGGCAGCTGCCGATTGGCATACATCCGACACTCCGCCAGCAGGGCGAGCAAGTTCGGATCGCGCTCCTTGGCCTTCAAGAACACCACCCCAATCTGCTGCTGCAACCGGTACCTGGGTTGCAGCGGTATCAGCTTCACGCGGTTCTCGTACACCGCCGCAATCCGCCCGGGCAGCAGGGCATAACCCACGCCGGAACTGACCATGCTCAGCAAGGTGAAGATGTCGTTGACCTGCATCGCCACCTTCGGCTCGAACCCCGCCTGCTTGAATACCCGGTTGCCATCCTGGTGGGTGGCGAAGCCTTGGGTGAGGGTGATGAAAGTGGCGTCGCGCACATCGGCCAGGTCGATCTCCTGCTCGCGGTCGAAGGGTGAATCCGCGGGCGTGGCGAGGAAAATATCGTCGGAAAACAGCGCGATCTGCTCGCAGTCGGGGTCGTTGGCGTGTTCGTCCAGGGAGATGAGGATCGCGTCCACCTCCATGTTCTTGAGCTTGTAGAGCAGGTCGAAGTTGGAGCCCAGGATCAGGTCGATGTTGAGTTCGCTGCGGCGGATCTTCAGGCCCATGATCAGTTGCGGCACGGTCTTTACGGTCAGCGAGTAGAGCGAGCCCAGCTTGAAACGCTCGGCGGAGAAACCCGCGGCTTCGCGAGTCAGGCGCACGCTGTCGACCACGTCGGCCACCAGTTTTTGTGCGCGCTCTTCGAGTACGTAGGCACTTTCCAGCGGCGTAAGGTTGCGCCCCTCGTGCTTGAACAGCGGGCAGCGCAGGGCGTTTTCCAGGGAGTGAATGGCGCGGTGCACGCTGACGTTGCTGGTGTGCAGCTCGGCGGCGGCGCGGGCCAGGTTGCCGGTGCGCATGAACGCCAGGAAGATTTCCAGCTTCTTGAGGGT
Source organism: Pseudomonas trivialis (assembly GCF_001439805.1). GTDB lineage: Bacteria > Pseudomonadota > Gammaproteobacteria > Pseudomonadales > Pseudomonadaceae > Aquipseudomonas > Aquipseudomonas trivialis. The sequence continues at coordinate 539,204 of NZ_JYLK01000001.1, forward strand.
GAATTCTTCGTCGATCAGCATGGCCGTGGCTCGGGTTCGAATGCCCTCGATTGTGCCTGCAAAAGCGCAGCGCTCCCAGCCAGGAACAACACACAGCACTTGCACTCTGATGCGCAAGGCTGGACGCTTGCCAGCCTGTTCCTTTGGCTGACGGGAGGTTTACGACAGATGTACCACGGAGAACGATTCAACGCCTGGAGCCATCTGCTGGGTGCGGTCGCGGCGTGTATTGGCGCTGTGTGGATGTTGGTGGTGGCGAGCCTGGACGGCAGCCCCTGGAAGATCGTCAGCGTGGCGATTTATGGCGTTACGTTGATGGTGCTGTACAGCGCCTCGACGGTGTACCACAGCGTGCAGGGCCGGCGAAAAGAGATCATGCAGAAGGTCGATCACTTTTCCATCTACCTGTTGATCGCCGGCAGCTACACGCCGTTTTGCCTGGTAACGCTGCGCGGGCCGTGGGGCTGGACGCTGTTCGGGATTGTGTGGGGGCTGGCGGTGATCGGCATCCTGCAGGAGATCAAGCCGCGCTCCGAAGCGCGGATCCTGTCGATTGTGATCTATGCCGTGATGGGCTGGATCGTGCTGGTGGCGGTCAAGCCGCTGCTCGCGGCACTGGGCACGGCCGGGTTTACGTGGCTGGCATCGGGCGGCGTGCTGTACACCGTGGGCATTATCTTTTTTGCCCTGGAGGACCGGCTGCGGCATTCCCACGGGATCTGGCACCTGTTCGTGATCGGCGGGAGCCTGCTGCATTTCGTGGCGATCATGCATTACGTGCTCTGATCTACAGGCCGTAGGAGCGAGCGCCTGCCGCTATAGCGTCGCCAACTGTTTTTGTGCCCATTGGCTGGCGATGTTCAGCAACGTCGCCAGCATATGCGGCGGCGGCTCGTCGGCGCGGGTCAGGGCGTAAAGGGTGATCGGCAGCGGCGGGGTGAGTGTGCGGATGCAGGTGGTGGCGGTGGATGCGCCAAGCGCGGTAAAGGGGTCGATAACGGTCAGGCCGGCACCGGACTCGACCATGGCGCGGGCCAGGGAGTAAGTCTGCACCGATATCGTCACGCGCGGCGCCGGGTCGACATTTTCCAGGTAACTGTCGAGCTTGGTCGCCAGCGGGTCGGCGCTGGAAAGGCCGATCAGCGGGGCCCCCGCCAGGTCGGCCAGGGGCAATGGCTGGTTCAGCTCGGCGTCGGGCCAATAACCCTTGGACGCCAGCGCCACCAGCACGCCGTTGGCGAGTACCTGGGTGGTAAGCCCCGGATGGCCGGAAAAATTCAGCGTCAACGCCAGGTCAATCTCGCGCATCAACAGCTTCTGCACCAGCTCGCGGCTGTGGTCGCTGGACAGCTCGCAGGCGATGTCCGGGTAGTCGCGTCTCCATTCCAACACCGCCGGTGGCAACAACGACAACGCCAGTGCCGGGATCGCGCCGATACGCACGCTGTGTCCCGGCGCGCGGCGCAAACTCTTGGCCAGGCGCCGCACGCCTTGCAGGCTCGCGGTGACTTTCTCGACTTCGCTTTCCAGCGCCAGCGCCTCCGGCGTGGGCTGCAGTTTGCCGCGAACCCGCAGGAACAGGGGGAAGCCCAATTGCAACTCGGCGTGCTGCAACACTTTGGTCACCGCCGGTTGCGAGACATGCAGCAACTGTGCGGCGGCGCTCACGGAGCCGGTCTGGCGGATGGCCTGGAAGATTTCGATATGACGCAAGCGCATGGCAAGTCCATAACCTTTGTTTATAGGTGGACCATCTTTATTCATTGTCGTCAGCCTGTCACCTGCCCCTAGGCTTGAGCGCTCTTAATCAACGGCTGGGGGGGGCGGTATGGCCAGGCAGGTTTGCATCATCGGAGGTGGGGTCATTGGCTTGGCGAGCGCGTATGCGCTGGTGCGTGCCGGCCATGAAGTGATCGTGATCGATGCGCGCGACAGCCTGGGCAGCGAAACCAGCTTCGCCAATGGCGGGCAGCTGTCCTACCGCTATGTTGCGCCGCTGGCCGACGCCGGGGTGCCGCTGCAAGCGATTGGCTGGTTGCTGCGCGGTGACTCGCCGTTGAAGCTGCGCCCACGCCTCGATCCCCAGCAATGGCGTTGGATGGCGGCCTTTATCGGCGCCTGCCGTGGTTCGGTGAACAAGCGCAACGCCGCCCATTTGCTGCGCTTGGCATCCCTTAGCCAGGACAGCTTGCAGCAATGGCGCGAGGACGATGGCCTGGGCGACTTTGACTGGCGACGCAATGGCAAGCTGGTGGCATTTCGCAACGCCAATACCTTTGAACATGCCCGCCGCAAAGTGACCAATACCCTGCAACAGCAGGTGTTGTCCGCTACCGATTGCGCGCGCCTGGAGCCGGCGCTGCCGGGTGATGATTTTGTCGGCGGGATCTACACGCCCAACGAGGAAGTGGCGGATTGTCATGCCTTTTGCCAGCGATTGGCGGCGCGGCTTGAAGCATCGGGGCGTTGCACGTTTTTGTTGGGGCGCAGGGTCACCGGCATTCGTCACACCGACGGGGCGGTGCACAGCCTCGAGTTGGGTGATGAGGTGATGCCGACCGAACAAGTGGTGCTGGCGGCAGGGCATCGCAGCGCGCAATTGGGCTTGCCGGGGTTGTCACTGCCGCTGTATCCGCTCAAGGGCTACAGCCTGAGCGTGCCGATTGGCGCGCAGCACCAGGCGCCGAATGTGAGCATCACCGACTATGACCGCAAGATCGTCTACGCACGCATCGGTGAGCAACTGCGCATAGCGGCCATGGTGGATATCGTCGGTTTTGATGCCAGCCTTGAGCCCAAACGGCTGGCCCTGATGAAACGCCAGGCCCTGGAGACGCTTCCGCTGGCCGGTGACTACGCCCATGCGGTCGAATGGGCCGGCATGCGTCCAGCTACCCCGACCGGCGTGCCGTTGATTGGTGCCAGTGTCTATCGCAACCTGTGGCTGAACCTCGGTCACGGTGCTCTCGGTTTTACCTTGGCCAGCGGCAGCGCCCAACTGTTGGCCGAACTGATCAACCAACAGGTTCCGTCCATTGACATGCAGGGCCTGACGCCCCGCGCCGCTTGAGGATGCCCCATGACCATCAACCGAATCAGCAGCAACGAGCGTCTCAGTGGCGCAGTCACGTTCAAGGACCTGGTGTTCCTCTCGGGCCAGGTGCCGGGGGAAGGGCAGGACGTGATAACGCAAACCCGCGAAGTGCTGGCCAAAATCGATGCGCTGTTGGCCGAGGCGGGCAGCGATAAGGATCACCTGCTGAACGCGACGATTTATCTCAAGGACATCGGCAGCGGTTTTGCGCCGATGAACGAGGTGTGGTCCGCGTGGCTGTCGCCGGGTATGGCGCCTGCACGCACTGCCCTGCAAGCGGAGCTGGCGCGGCCGACCGTGCTGGTGGAAATCAGCGTGATTGCGGTACGTAAATAACTCAAAGACCAACGGAGCATAACAATGAAAAGAATCCTGTTGACCGGCTGCACCCTGGGGCTTTTGTTTGGCGCGCAGGCCTATGCGACTCAACCTCCTTTGGACGGCACGCTAAGCAAGATCGCCAATGCCCGATCCATCACCCTGGGCTATCGCGATGCGTCGGTGCCGTTTTCCTATGTGGCGGATAACAGCGGCAAGCCCATGGGCTATTCGGTAGACCTGGCAAGCAAGATCGTCGAGCGTATCCAACAGAAAATCGGGGGGGCCGACCTTAAGGTGAAATACAACCTGGTGACCTCGCAAACACGTATTCCGCTGGTGCAGAACGGCACTGTCGACCTGGAGTGCGGCTCCACGGGTGTGACCGCCGACCGGCAGAAACAGGTGGCGTTTTCCTACGGGTTTATCTACGTGAAAGGCCAGTTGCTGACGGCCAAAGACAGTGGAATCAAGGGGTTTTCTGACCTCACTGGCAAGAACGTGGTCACCACCGCCGGCACCACCAACGAACGATTCCTCAAAAGCTACAACGCTGAGCACAAGGCCAATATGTTTGTCATCAGCGCCAAGGACCATGGCGAGGCGTTCAAGATGCTGGAGACGGGGCGCGCGGTGGCGTTCTACATGGATGACGCGTTGCTCTACGGCGAGCGGGCCAAGGCCAGGGACCCGCATAACTGGGTGGTGGTGGGCGAAGAACAATCGCGGGAGATCTACAGCTGCATGGTGCGCAAGGACGACCCGCAGTTTCTCGCAGTGGTCAACGAAGCGCTCGGCGACCTGTACCGCAGTGGCGAGATCAACGGGATTTACCAGCGCTGGTTCGAACAGCCGATTCCGCCCAAGGGCTTGAACCTGGAGTTCCCGATGACCCGCGAGTTGAAGGCGATTATTGCCAAGCCGGTGAGTGACCCGGTGGAGTGATAACCCGATCAAACGGTGGGAGCTGGCAAGCCAGCTCCCACCTGATTGAGTTTGCAAGGCAGGTTAAAAGTCGCCCCACAATTGCTGGGCAACGGCCAGCGCCACCACCGGTGCCGTTTCGGTGCGCAATACCCGCGGGCCGAGGCGGGCGGCGTGGAAGCCGGCGCCTTGCGCGGTTGCGACTTCTCCATCCGTCAGCCCACCCTCAGGCCCGATCAGGAAAGCCAGGCTCGCAGGCCTCGCATGGCTGACCATCGGCTCGGCCACCGGGTGCAGCACCAGCTTCAACTCGGCCTCTGTCTGCTTCAGCCAATCGGCCAGCAACAACGGCGGATGAATCACCGGCACGGTTGAACGCCCGCATTGCTCACACGCGCTGATCGCCACCTGGCGCCAGTGCAGCAGGCGTTTGTCGGCGCGTTCATCCTTGAGACGCACTTCACAGCGGTCGCTGAAAATCGGCGTAATGGCGTTGACGCCCAGCTCGGTGGCTTTCTGGATTGCCCAGTCCATCCGCTCGCCACGCGAGAGACCCTGGCCGAGGTGGATGTGCAGGGGCGATTCAGCCTGGCCAGCGACGCTTTCGGTCAGTTGCACGGTGACGCGCTTTTTACCCACTTCCAGCAGGCTGCCCAGGAACTCCTGGCCGGAGCCGTCGAACAATTGCACGGCGTCGCCTTCGCCCATGCGCAGCACACGGCTGATGTAATGCGCCTGGGCTTCGGGCAGTTCATGTTCGCCAAGGCTCAGCGGCGCGTCGGTGAAAAAGCGGGACAGTCTCATGTCTGTTCTCTGGAAAAGGTGTGAAGGCAATCAACCCGGATCGCGGAAGCCTGGGTGAAAATCGGTTGGCACCGCCACGCTGACTTTGCTGTTGGTCGCGATGTCGATGCCTTCGCTGGCCACTTCGGCCAGGAAGTCGATCTGCTCCGGTGTAATCACATACGGCGGCAGGAAATACACCACGCTGCCCAGCGGCCGCAACAGCGCACCGCGTTCAAGGGCGTGCTCGAAGACCTTGAGGCCACGGCGCTCCTGCCACGGATAGGCGGTCTTGGTGGCTTTGTCCTGGACCATTTCGATGGCCAATACCATGCCGGTCTGGCGCACTTCCGACACATGGGGATGATCGACCAGATGGGCAGTGGCGGTCGCCATGCGTTGGGCCAGGGCCTTGTTGTTTTCGATGACGTTGTCTTCTTCGAAAATATCCAGGGTCGCCAGGGCCGCAGCGCAGGCCAGCGGGTTGCCGGTGTAGCTGTGGGAATGCAGGAAGGCGCGCAGGGTCGGGTAGTCGTCGTAGAAGGCGTCGTACACGTCGTCGGTGGTGACCACGGCCGCCAGCGGCAGGTAGCCGCCGGTGAGGGCCTTGGACAGGCACAGGAAGTCCGGACGGATGCCGGCCTGTTCACAGGCGAACATGCTGCCGGTGCGGCCAAAGCCCACGGCGATTTCATCGTGGATCAGGTGCACGCCGTAGCGATCGCACGCTTCGCGCAGCAGCTTGAGGTACACCGGGTGGTACATGCGCATGCCGCCGGCGCCCTGGATCAGCGGTTCGACGATCACGGCGGCGACGGTGTCGTGGTGCTCGGCCAGGGTCTGTTCCATGGCCAGGAACATGTTGCGCGAGTGCTCTTCCCAGCTCATGCCGTCGGGTCGCAGGTAGCAATCCGGACTCGGCACCTTGATCGTGTCGAGCAGCAGCGCCTTGTAGGTTTCGGTAAACAGCGGCACGTCGCCCACCGACATGGCCGCAATGGTTTCGCCGTGGTAGCTGTTGGTCAGGGTGACGAAGCGCTTTTTATTCGGCAGGCCGCGGTTGAGCCAGTAGTGAAAGCTCATCTTCAGCGCGACTTCGATGCACGACGAACCGTTGTCGGCGTAGAAGCAGCGGGTCAGGCCTTCGGGCGTCATCGCCACCAGGCGCTCGGACAGCTCGATCACCGGCTGGTGGCTGAAACCGGCGAGGATCACGTGTTCCAGCTGGTCGACCTGGTCCTTGATGCGCTGGTTGATGCGCGGGTTGGCGTGGCCGAACACGTTGACCCACCATGAACTGACGGCGTCGAGGTAGCGCTTGCCTTCGAAGTCTTCCAGCCACACGCCTTCGCCGCGCCTGATCGGGATCAACGGCAGTTGCTGGTGGTCTTTCATCTGGGTGCAGGGATGCCACAGCACCGCGAGGTCGCGCTGCATCCACTGGTTATTCAGGCCCATCGGTGATCTCCTCGAAGCGGTCCTGCGCCGGGCGCAGGCGAAACAATCGCGCAAGCCTATGCAATGGGCGGCTGTGTCACAACCCATTACGGATGAATTGGCAGTAAACGCAGGACGGTGTGTCACGTTTATTCCGGATAGCCCTTAATCCGATGTTAATTTACTGTTCATACCCTCCAGATCGTATTTCTCGATATTTCAAAGCAAAATTTTCGGCTTTAATTCGATAGATAAATCGCTAGTCTTGGGCACAGCACTTACAGGATTAAGTACATGCAGTTACGCAATTCTCCGGCCCGTTACGGTTGGGTCAGCATGGTTCTGCACTGGGGCGTGGCCCTGGTGGTGTTCAGTCTGTTTGCGCTGGGCCTGTGGATGGTCGGCCTGGACTATTACAGCGCGTGGCGCAAAGAGGCGCCGGACCTGCACAAGAGCATTGGCATCACGCTGTTTGCCATCATGCTGGTGCGGGTAGTGTGGCGCCTGCTCAGCCCGCCGCCGCCGGCACTGGCCAGCTATGGCCGCATGACCCGTATCGGCGCCGCCTTCGGGCATGCGTTCCTGTACGTGGGCCTGTTTGCGGTGATGATTGCCGGTTACCTGATTTCCACCGCAGACGGTGTCGGTATCCCGGTGTTTGGCCTGTTTGAAATTCCTGCGCTGGTTTCCGGTCTACCGGACCAGGCAGACACCGCCGGCTGGGTGCACCTGTACCTGGCCTGGGTGTTGGTGGTTTTCGCCGGTTTGCATGGCGTGGCTGCGTTGAAACACCACTTTATCGATCGTGATGTGACCCTGCTGCGAATGCTGGGGCGCAAAGCCTGATGTTCAACCTCGACTCACAAGGAATAGAAAGCATGTTGAAAAAGACCCTCGCTGCCCTGGCAATCGGTACCGCGCTGTTGTCCGCAGGTCAGGTAATGGCCGCTGACTACAAGATCGACAAGGAAGGCCAGCACGCCTTCATCGACTGGAAAATCAGCCATCTGGGCTACAGCTACATCCACGGTACCTTCAAGGACTGGGATGGCTCCTTCAGCTGGGATGCCGCCAAGCCTGAAGCCAGCAAAATCGCTGTCGACGTGAAGACCGCGAGCCTGTGGTCCAACCACGCCGAGCGTGACAAGCACATCGCCAGCAAAGACTTCCTGGACGTTGCCAAGTTTGCCGATGCCAAGTTCGTGTCGACCGCTGTCAAATCCACCGGCGAGAAAACCGCTGACGTAACCGGCGACCTGACGTTCCACGGCGTGACCAAGCCGGTGGTCTTCAAGGCCACTTTCAACGGTGAAGGCAAGGATCCATGGGGCGGCGAACGTGCCGGCTTCAATGCCAAGACCACGCTTAACCTGACCGACTTCGGCATCAAGGGCCCAGGCCCGACGTCGCAGACGGTCGACCTGGACATCTCGCTGGAAGGCGTGAAGCAAAAGTAATTTTCTCGTCTGAATGCGTTCGGTGTGGAAGGGGGCAAGCCCCCTCCCACCTTTTTGATCTGTATCACAGGCAAAAAAATGCCCCGTCTCCAAAGAGCCGGGGCATTTTTTATGGCGTTTTGAAACTCAGCGGTTGCGGGTCAGCAGCGCTGGTTTCTCACCACGAGGACGGCCTGGCAGTTGATCCAGCTGCTCGGGTGTCGGGAAGCGGTCGGCTTTCGACTCCTTGTGGATAATCTTCGGCGCCGGGCCACTGCGTGGGTTCTGCACGGCCGGTTCGGAGGAGCGTTGTGGCTCGTCACGGGCCGGGCGGCGGTTGTTGCTGCGCGAGTCTTCGCGGCGCGCCTGGCCGTCACGCGGTGCGCCGTTGCGCGGGCCGCTGCGTTTGGCCGGCGGGGTGCCGGTGGTGCCGCCGCTGCTGTTGCGCGGGCCGTTCTGGCGAGCGCCCTGCGGCTGACCGCCACGGGGAGCAGAGGCGCCAGCGCCGGCGCCTTGTGCCGGAGCACCCGGACGACGGCCACGGCCCTGGGCCGGTTTGGCCTGGGGCACGTAGTCGACGCGGTTACCGAAGTTGTCCACGTCATCGTCGAGGAACTCGTCCGGGGCACGGTCCGACGCGGCGCGTGGCGGCTGGCTCGGCTGACGCTGTTCGCGCGCCGGGGTGCCTTCACGAGGCTTCTGCTCACGGGCCGGGCGTTCGCCACGGGCAGTGGCAGGCGCTTTGTCCTTGCCGCCCTTGTCCTTGCCCTTGTCGCGACGACCACCGCCGCCACCGCCACCGTTCGGGCCATCGCCCTTCGGACCGCGTGGGTTACGCGGGTTGCGCACGTCCGGACGCTCGCGCACTTCTGGCTTTTCGGCCTCTACGGCGCTCGAATCGAAGCCCATCAGGTCGCCGTCGGCGATTTTCTGCTTGGTCATGCGCTCGATGCTTTTCAGCAGTTTTTCTTCGTCCGGCGCAACCAGCGAGATGGCCTCGCCCGAACGACCGGCCCGGCCGGTACGGCCGATACGGTGCACATAGTCTTCGTCGACGTTTGGCAGCTCGAAGTTGACCACGTGCGGCAACTGGTCGATATCCAGGCCGCGCGCGGCGATATCGGTGGCCACCAGGATGCGCACTTCACCGGCCTTGAAGTCGGCCAGGGCTTTGGTGCGCGCGTTCTGGCTCTTGTTGCCGTGGATGGCGACGGCGGTGAGGCCGTGCTTGTCCAGGTACTCGGCCAGGCGGTTGGCGCCGTGCTTGGTGCGGGTGAACACCAGCACCTGTTCCCACGCGCCGTGGGTGATCAGGTGCGCCAGCAACGAGCGCTTGTGGCTGGCGGCCAGGCGGAAGACGCGTTGCTCGATGCGCTCGACCGTGGTGTTGGGCGGCGTGACCTCGATGCGTTCCGGGTTGTGCAGCAGCTTGCCGGCCAGGGCAGTGATGTCGTTGGAGAACGTTGCCGAGAACAGCAGGTTCTGACGTTTGGCCGGCAGGCGGGCGAGAACCTTTTTCACGTCATGGACAAAGCCCATGTCGAGCATGCGGTCGGCTTCGTCCAGCACGAGGATTTCCACGTGGGACAGGTCGACGCTGCCTTGGCCGCACAGGTCGAGCAAGCGACCCGGGCAGGCAACCAGCACGTCAACGCCACGGGACATGGCCTGAACCTGCGGGTTCATGCCGACGCCGCCGAAGATGCAGGCGCTGACGAACTTCAGGTCGCGGGCATACAGCTTGAAGCTGTCGTGCACTTGGGCGGCGAGTTCGCGGGTGGGGGTCAGGACCAGTACGCGCGGTTGGCGCGGGCCGTGACGCTGGGATTTGTCCGGGTGACCGTTGGGGAACAACCGCTCCAGAATCGGGAGGGCGAAACCGCCGGTTTTACCAGTACCTGTCTGCGCCGCAACCATCAGGTCGCGACCTTGCAACACGGCGGGAATGGCCCGCTGTTGCACCGGAGTAGGCTCGGTATAGCCCGCTGCCTCGATGGCGCGGACTAAAGCCTCGGAGAGACCGAGGGAAGCAAAGGACATGAGTAATCCTGTTTTAGTTAGGGCTTGGCCCAAAGGGATAATCTTGCCGGGCGTGAATGGCGCTTAGGGGAGCGTAATCCCGTCCGGTCCTGCTGCGTCTGGCGGGCACTCCACTGGCTCGCGCGGGCTGCAAAGCTGCGCTGTAGCGGGGTTGGGTGCCTTTTTCAAGACCTCAGCGGCCGGGCGTAAGCCTGGCGGGAAGGCCGGAGTATAACAGAGCAATCACTTTACGCCGCTTTCCTGCTGCTCAACGGTGCCTTGCGGTGCAGAAATGGCTTCGACGCCGGCATATTTGGCGCTCAGGGCGGTGTAGGCAGGCTCCTGCTTGAAGCGTTTGAGCTCGGCGGCAAAGCGTTGTACCAAAAGGTCCATGCCCGCGCCACGGCGCACGGCGAGAAACTGCGGCTGGCGGTTGACCACCAGCGGTGCCTGGCTGACCTTGCCCTGCAGCGCAAGGTTCTTGATCAGGTGTTGTCCTACGCGGCGGTCGGTGATCGCCAGGTCGATACGCCCGAGCAGCAGTTTGCCGAAGTTGGCTTCATGGCTGGCGGCGGGCTCGCGGTTGAACTGCGGGGCGTCGTTGAAGCTGTCCGAGTAGAGATAGCCCGGTGACGTACCCACCGTCAGCCCGGCAAGATCGTCGAGGGTGCTGGCCGGGTGCGGGCGGTCGTTGGCGTAGAACAGCACAAACTCCACGGTCGACAGCGGTTCGTCGGGGTACAGCAACTGGGCGTCGCGCTCATGATTGTGAAAGATATCCAGCACGCCATCGGCGTGGCCCTGCTCAATCATCGCCAGGCAGCGCTTCCACGGCAGAAATTGCCACTGCACTTCCACGCCCAGGCGCTCGAACACCATCACCGTGGTTTCGTAGTCGAGGCCGCGCATGGTGCCCTTGTCGTCGTACACATAGGGCGCCCACGGCTCGGTGACAATGCGCAGTGTCTCGCCGTAAGCGGCCAGGCTCAGGCAAGTGAAAAGGGCAGCGCTTAACAGCTTGAAAAGGGCAGGCATGGCCTGAGGTTACGATGCTCCAGCGCTAAAGAGAAGCGCTGGCACGGGCATTTGCGGCGGGGGCTATTTGCCGGGCGTCGTCACCAGGTGTTGATAGATCGTCGTACGCCGCTCGCCCAGCATCAGGCGCACCACGGGGTTGGCGAACCAGCGTTCAAGCTGATGGGCATCAAGGGGGCGATTCTGGCGCTCTTCCTGATTCTGCCGCGCCTTGTCCCACCAAACCGGGCCACATGCCTGGTCGAATTCGTTCTCGTGCTCGTAGCAACCGTAGAGAATTTCGCGCATGAACTGTTGCTGATGCTTGGGCAGCACCAGCGTGATCAGTTTGTACATCAGGCGTTGCAGGCGTGGCGGGCGTGGCAGGTGGGCGGATACCTTGCGCGTGTCGGCCAGCGCCTGGGCACTGGTGGGCGCCGCTGCGTGCTTGGCGATCCACGCCTTGACCTTGGCCCGGAACAGCTGCTTGCGGCTCCAGTAATGGTGGATCAGGTCGGGGCATTCGCGCACGTTGACGCTGCGGTAGGCGGCAATCGACAGGCAGAACTCTTCCAGGGTGTAGGCGCCCTGGGCGTGGGGGAACAATTCGTCCATCAGTTCAATCGAGCGATCCAGCACCGCCGCGTCCTGCCGCGTCAGGCCCATGACCCCGGAGTTGAGGGTCATCATGTCATCGTCCGCCACGCCCATCTCCAGCAGGCGCTGGTGCAGGGCGGTGTAGAGAATGCTTTCGTGGTTGTCGCCGTATCGGGTGTAAAAGGCGTTGCACAGCAGGGTGCCGGGCTGCACGCGTTCGAACAGGGCCAGGGGCGAATGGTGGAAGAAGGTGTCGGTGTCAATCAGCATCGCCACCGGCGACTCTTCGAGCACTTGGCGCAATACCACGTGCTTGGTGCGAAAGTGGTAGCCGTGAGGCTCGCTCCAGCGTTTGCGCGTGGTCTCGTCCAGCGGGCGCACGCGCACTGGCAGCAGGCGATAGGGCTCGGGGTTATCGCTGAATACCTGGATATCCACGGCGTCCGGGGTGGCCTGCAGAAAAGCCAGCGCGCTGGCGATGCTGAAGACGGCTTCCTGGTGGTAGGTCTCGGAGCCGAAGACCAGGTACACCAGTTGCGGGCGGGAAGACGGGGACGCTGTATTCATGAACGACGGGGTTCCGTGGGCAGGTAAAACGTCAAAGGCCCTCGTAAAGACGAGGGCCTTGGCACGGTCTGGCAACCTTCAGCGTGGCAGCTTGAGGTTGTTCCAGATGGCCAGGCTGGGCTCGGTCTGGTTCAGGGTATAGAAGTGCAACCCTGGCGCGCCACCTTGCAATAACTGTTCACACATCTGGGTGATGACCTGCTCGCCGAACGCCTGGATGCTCTTGACGTCGTCACCGTAGGCTTCCAGTTGCTTGCGCACCCAGCGTGGGATCTCGGCCCCGCAGGCGTCGGAAAAGCGCGCCAGCTTGCTGTAGTTGGTGATGGGCATGATGCCCGGCACGATCGGGATGTTCACACCCATGGCTTGAACGCGCTCGACAAAGTAGAAGTAGCTGTCGGCGTTGAAGAAGTACTGGGTGATCGCGCTGTCGGCGCCGGCGTTGGCCTTGCGCACGAAGTTCTGCAGATCGTGTTCGAAATTGCGCGCCTGGGGGTGCATTTCCGGATAAGCCGCCACTTCGATGTGGAAGTGATCGCCGCTTTCCTCGCGGATGAAGCTCACCAGCTCATTGGCGTAGCGCAGCTCGCCGCTGGCCATGCCCATGCCGGACGGCAGGTCGCCACGCAAGGCGACGATGCGCTTGATGCCGGCGGCCTTGTATTGGGTCAGCAGGCTGCGCAGGTCGGCCTTGCTGTCGCCCACGCACGACAAGTGCGGTGCGGCGGGAACCTTGATTTCACTTTCCAGCTGCAACACGGTGTTGATCGTGCGATCGCGGGTCGAACCGCCGGCGCCGTAGGTGCAGGAGAAGAAGTCGGGGTTGAAGCTGGCCAACTGCTTGGCAGTCGCCATCAATTTTTCATGCCCAGCATCGGTCTTCGTCGGGAAGAACTCGAAGCTGTAGCGACGGTCTTGGGACATGGTCATACCCTTGGAAACTCATAAAACCGGTGTGGGAGCGGGCTTGCCCGCGATGCCGGCACCTGGGTATTTCAGGCATACCGGGGTGATGCTATCGCAGGCAAGCCAGCCCCCACAGGAAGCCGGCGCCTACAGAGCAAATCAGTAGCGGTAAGCGTGCGGCTTGAACGGGCCTTCAACCGTCACGCCGATGTAGTCGGCCTGGGTTTTGGTCAGTTGGGTCACCACGCCGCCGAAGCCGCGGACCATTTCCAGCGCCACTTCTTCGTCGAGTTTCTTCGGCAGTACTTCCACGGTCAGACGCTCGGCTTTCTGGGCGGGCGACAGGTCGGCGTACTTCTGTTCGAACAGGAAGATCTGCGCCAGCACCTGGTTGGCGAACGAGCCGTCCATGATGCGACTTGGGTGGCCAGTAGCGTTACCCAGGTTTACCAGACGGCCTTCAGCCAGCAGGATCAGGTAGTCGTCGTTCTGCGGATCAAAGGTGCCAGCGCCGGTGCGGTGAACCTTGTGCACCTGCGGCTTCACTTCTTCCCATGCCCAGTGCTTGCGCATGAAAGCGGTGTCGATCTCGTTGTCGAAGTGACCGATGTTGCACACCACGGCGCGCTTTTTCAGGGCCTTGAGCATGTTCGCGTCACACACATTCACGTTACCGGTGGTGGTCACGATCAGGTCGATCTTGCCCAACAGGGCCTTGTCGATGCTGGCTTCGGTGCCGTCATTGACGCCATCGATGAACGGCGAAACCACTTCGAAACCGTCCATGCAGGCTTGCATGGCGCAGATCGGGTCGACTTCGGACACCTTGACGATCATGCCTTCCTGACGCAGGGACTGGGACGAACCCTTGCCCACGTCGCCGTAGCCGATCACCAGGGCCTGCTTGCCCGACAGCAGGTGGTCGGTGCCGCGCTTGATGGCATCGTTGAGGCTGTGACGGCAGCCGTACTTGTTGTCGTTCTTGCTCTTGGTCACCGAGTCATTGACGTTGATGGCCGGGATTTTCAGCTCGCCCTTGGCCAGCATGTCCAGCAGGCGATGCACGCCGGTGGTGGTTTCTTCGGTCACGCCGTGGACGCGGTCGAGGATGGCCGGGTACTTCTTGTGCAACAGCTCGGTCAGGTCGCCGCCGTCGTCGAGGATCATGTTGGCATCCCATGGCGCGCCATCCTTGAGGATGGTCTGCTCCAGGCACCACTCGTACTCTTCTTCGGTCTCGCCTTTCCAGGCGAATACCGGGATGCCGGCAGCGGCGATGGCAGCGGCGGCCTGGTCCTGAGTCGAGAAAATGTTGCAGGACGACCAACGCACTTCGGCACCGAGGGCAACCAGGGTTTCGATCAGCACGGCGGTCTGGATGGTCATGTGGATGCAGCCGAGAATCTTCGCGCCCTTGAGCGGCTGCTCAGCGGCGTACTTGCGACGCAGGCCCATCAGGGCAGGCATTTCGGATTCGGCGATAAAGGTTTCGCGACGGCCCCAGGCGGCGAGGGACATGTCGGCGACTTTGTAGTCGTTGAATTCTGCAGGCGTGATTACAGCGCTCATAGAGAGCCTCCATTCGTAGTGTGCGAATGGGCGCCGTTGTGCGTTTAGTATCCAGCCGTGAAACCAGGCCGGGCAACGCCCCATCCGAGCCTGACAGGGTGAACCTGCTGCAGCGCCCCTCGGACAGGTGGCGGGAGAACGGTATCAAGGTGAGATGACCGTTTTGAATCGGTGGGGATTATAGCGGTGTACGTGGCACTTCCCAAGCCTTTCCGTCGACGGCATGCAGATCGCTCATGGGCGCAATAGGCATTGGTGCATAGAGCTTGGACGCGGGCTCTGCCATGATGCTGCCCATCATTTGGCCAGACGCTTTGGAGTGACAATGAACTTCCACACCCGCAAATGGGTTAAACCCGAAGACCTCAACCCCAACGGCACCCTGTTCGGCGGCAGCCTGTTGCGCTGGATCGACGAAGAAGCGGCGATCTACGCGATTGTCCAACTGGGCAACCAGCGCGTCGTCACCAAATACATCTCCGAAATCAACTTCGTCAGCGCCTCGCGCCAGGGCGACATCATCGAGCTGGGCATCACCGCCATCGAGTTCGGCCGCACCTCCATCACGCTCACCTGTGAGGTGCGCAACAAGATCACCCGCAAGAGCATCCTGACCGTCGAGAAAATGGTCTTCGTGAACCTCGGCGAGGACGGTTTGCCTGCGCCTCACGGACGTACCGAGATCAAGTACGTGAAGGACCAGTTCCAGGAAGACGGCCTCAGCGAATAATACTGCCGGGGCCAGTGAACGCTATTGATTGGCCATAGGTCGTACCTGAACATCGCCCCCCCGTTCAGGTATCACCATGGCCACGCAAGCAGACGGCAAGACTCCCAACCTGTCGCAGGAAGAGCAGCAGGACGTAGACGAGAACCAGCCGCCCCGCGCGGCGGTGCTGCACGAAATCATTCGCACCCAGGGCGATCAGGAACTGGAGCGCAACGTCGCCGCACTGTGGTGGTCGGCACTGGCTGCCGGGCTGACCATGGGCCTGTCGCTGATGGCCATGGGATTGCTCAATTCACGCCTGCCAGACGGCGAGGCCTTCAAGGTCATCGCCAGCTTCGGTTATTGCGCAGGCTTCCTGGCGGTGATCCTTGCGCGCCAGCAGCTCTTTACCGAAAACACCCTGACCGCTGTGCTGCCGGTAATGAGCAAGCCAACCCTGGCCAATGTCGGCCGGCTGTTGCGCCTGTGGTCGGTGGTGCTGGTGGGCAACCTGTGCGGCACCTTGCTGGTGGCTTACGTGATGTTGCACCTGCCGATCTTCGACGCCAAGACCGACATGGCCTTCCTCGAGATCGGGCGCAAGATCATGGAAAACGACGCCGGCCAGATGTTTGCCAAGGGCATTGTCTCGGGCTGGATGATCGCCACCATGGTGTGGATGATCCCGTCGATGGAAAGCGCCAAGATGTGGATCATCATCCTCATCACCTACCTGATGGCGCTGGGCGACTTCACCCACATCGTTGTTGGCTCGGCGGAAGTGTCCTACCTGGTGTTCGCCGGCGAGCTGTCGTGGCACGACTTCTGGCTGGTGTTCGCCGGGCCGACCCTGGCGGGCAATATCATCGGCGGCAGTTTTATCTTTGCCTTGATCAGCCATGCGCAGATCCGCAGCGAAGGCAGCCTGCCCGGCAAACAGGCTGCGGACCCCAGGCATCCGCAGCAGGTCAAGCAGGATCAGTGAGCGTCGGGCGTGGCCTCGGGTTCGCCCCGGGTCACGCGCTTGACCAGTTTGCCGATACTCAACCCCTGCAGCAGGATCGACGACAGCACGACGATGTAGGTGATGCTCAGCAGCAGGTCGCGTTCCGGGCCCAACGGCAATGCCAGGGCCAATGCCACCGAAACGCCGCCGCGCAGACCGCCCCAGGTGAGGATGCGAATGGTGCCGCGCGGCACCGTGCGCCAGCGCCGCAACAGCAGGATTGCTGGCGCCACGGTGAGCAGGCGCGAGAGCAGAATGGCCACCGCCAGCAAACTGGCCGCGAACACGTGCAGCCAGTTGAACGGCAACAGCAGCAGTTCCATGCCGATCAGCGCAAACAGCAGCGCATTGAGCATGTCGTCGAGCAATTCCCAGAAGCCGTCCAGGTAGCGCCGGGTCATGTCGTTCATGGCCAGCTTGCGCCCCAGGTTGCCGATGATCAGGCCCGCCACCACCATCGCAATCGGCGCGCTGACGTGCAATTCGGACGCCATCGCCGAGCCGCCGATCACCAGCGCCAGGGTCAGCATCACTTCGATCTGGTGCTGCTCGATGCTCTTGATCATCAGGTACACGAGGTAGCCGATCAGCCCGCCGAACACCACGCCGCCAATCGCCTCATGGGCGAACAGCATCGCGGTGGCGCCGACAGTGGGGGTTTCTCCCAGCTGCGCGATGCCCAGCAGCACGGTAAACACCACCACCGCCGTGCCGTCGTTGAACAGCGACTCGCCGACGATGGTGGTCTTCAGCGGTTTCGAGGCGTTGGCGGTACGCAATACGCCCAGCACCGCAATCGGGTCGGTGGGCGAAATCAACGCGCCGAACAGCAGGCAGTACAGGAAGCTGACGTGCCAGCCGAACAGCGCAAAGATGTAGTACGCCAGGCTGCCGATCACCACGGTGGCGATCAGCACGCCGAAGGTCGCCAGCAGGCCGATGGGCCAGCGGTAGCTGCGCAGGTCGTTGAGGTTGACGTGCAGGGCGCCGGCGAACAGCAGGAACGAGAGCATCCAGTTCATCAGCAGGTCGCCGAAGTCGATCTGGCCGATGAGCTGCTGGATGCGTTCCTCCAGGCCAGGAAAGCCGAGAAAGCTCAAACCCTGCAGAATCAGGGAAAACAGCAGCGCAGTGACCATCACGCCGATGGTGGGCGGCAGGCCGATGAACCGGTAGTTCACGTAGGTGAGCAGGGTAGTGAGGCAAATGAAGGCGGCGACAAGTTCAAGCATCCGGGGTCCTTGGAAAAGAGGCAACGTGATTGATGGGGCATGGACCGCAATATCAACGTGATGTTGCAGGCCGTTGGGGCGAAAGCGCGATAGAACCTTTCTGCGTGCCATGGCACCTAAGCGATTAGGTGCGATTGGGCGTTTTTAGTGCTAGAAGTCTAATCGCTGCATAAAACGACAAAAGGAATTCAGTGATGACGGTAGCGTTCTGGTGTGTATTGATTGCGATTTTTTTGCCTTACCTGTGCACGGGGGTGGCCAAGTTCAGCGGCGGCAAGTTCGGCCCACGGCAGAACCACGACCCTCGCGCCTACCTGGAAACCCTCGATGGGTTTGCCAAGCGCGCCCACAGTGCGCAACTCAACAGCTTTGAAGTGACCCCGGCGTTCGCCGCGGCGGTGATTATCGCGCACCTGGCCGGCACGGCCGAACTGGTGACCATCAATGTACTGGCGGTGCTGTTTATCACCAGTCGCCTGCTGTACATCATTTGCTACCTGGCGGACTGGGCGATGCTGCGTTCGCTGGTGTGGGTAGTGGGCATGGCGCTGATTGCGAGTTTCTTCTTCGTCTCGATCTGAGGCCTGATGCAAACCTGCCTGTCTTGGCGGGGCTGATCTGTGGCGAGCGGGCTTGCCACAACAGACCCGCTCTCCACAAAACCTCAGTTTGCTGGGCGATCGCGTTGTCAGGTCCCGGTCGGCGCATCCGGTACATGCGGCAACGCTACGCCCTTGGGCCAGAGCATCCAGATTTGTCCCTGCTGCTTCATGCTCCCTGCCAATTCACCCGCCGCTTCGCCGGTGCCCCAGAACAGATCCGCACGCACCTCGCCGGTGATCGCGCCTCCTGTGTCCTGCGCGGCCACCGGCCGTGCGATGGGGGAGCCGTCCGGTTTGGTGGTGGACAGCCACAGCAGGCTGCCCAGCGGGATGACCTTGCGGTCCACCGCCACGCTGTAGCCGGCGGTCAGGGGTACATTGAGCGAGCCACGTGGGCCTTCGTTGCTGTCGGGGCGGGCGCTGAAGAAGACGTAGCTGGGATTGCTCGCCAGCAGTTCGGGAATGCGTTGCGGGTTCGCCTTGGCCCAGGCGCTGATGGCGCCCATGGTCACGTCTTCTTTTTTCAGCTCGCCTTGTTCCACCAGCCAACGTCCAATCGGACGGTAGGGATAGCCGTTCTGGTCGCCATAACCGACGCGCAGTTGGCGCCCATCGGCCAGTTGAATGCGCCCGGAACCCTGAATCTGCAGGAATTGCAGGTCCATGGGGTTGGTCAGCCAGGCAATCGGCTTGGCCGTGGAGCCTTGGCTGTTGACGGTGGCCGCATCGTCATAGGGCTTGAGTACGCGGCCTTCGAGGCGCCCGCGCAGGCGTTTGCCTTTGAGTTCGGGGTAGATGCTCGCCAGGTTGACGATGATCAGGTCGTCCGGCACGCCGTACACCGGCACGTGGGCGCTGGCGGTTTCGGTCAGGCTGCCGGGGTAGACCGGCTCGTAATAGCCGGTGATCAAGCCGTTCGCGCTGTCGTCCGCCGAGCGCAGGCCGAACACGTCCAGACGCTCCTTGAGAAAACCGCGTACTGCCACGGCATTGGCGGGCACGCTGGCCGCTGCGGCGCAGGTCGTGCCCCATACCGGGTCGGCCTTGAGGCGTTGGCAGGCGCTGCGCCAGGACTCGAACCCGGCCAGCAGGTCGCTGTCGGACACGGCCGGCAAGGCTTCCCACGGCGCGCCGACATACGTGGCGATGGCGTGGGGCTTGGCAGGCTCCGGTTCAACGGCGACGTTGCCGGTGTCTTTGCCCATGTCGCAGCCGGCCAGCAGCGCGATCATCGGCAGGGCCCACGCCAGGCGGCGGCCCCAGGGTTTAACGGTGACATTCATGCATGCACTTCCTGAAAACGATTTGGCGATCACGGGCGGCGGTTATTGGTCGAGCTCTTCCACCGCGTCCTGCAACTCCTTGCGCGACTGGGCGAGCTTGTCCTTGCGCTTGTTGATCTTGTCGGCGTCGCCCTTTTTCATCGCCTTGTCGAGGTCGGCCTGCCGGCGGCTGACTTCGTGCTTGGCGTCGAGCACCTTGTTTTCACGCTCCTTTTTCAGGGATGCGTCGGTGCAGTTGGCGGTGACTTCACTCAAGGCTTTTTCCAGGCCGGCCTGCTGTGCGCCGTTGCCCTGGGCCCTGGCCTGCTCGATCTGGGTGCTGATGGCCTGGCGCTTGGCGGCGCAGCCGGTGAGTGGGGCAGCTTCTTCAGCGGCCAGCAGCGGCATGGTCATGAAACTGGCGACGGTAAACAGCGCGAAAGGGGCTAGAAATTTCATGTATTACTCCAGGGTCGCAATCGAAGGGGCGGGCAGGGTTCAAAACCCGTCAATACCGGCCACGCGTAGTGTTTCAGCCAGGCTCAGTACGTGCGGGTCGCGAAAAAAAGCGCTCAGTTGCGCCGCGCGACCCGGGCCGATGCCATCGATGGCGAGCCAGGCCTGGTGGTCTCTGGCGACCAGCGTCTGCCAATCGCCTTCCAGATTGTTGCGTGCCGCAGGCGGTACACCCAAGGCTTTGAGCCATTGTGCGAACGGCCGTTGCCGGGCGCTGTGCAGGCTTTCAATTACTCGTGCGCGGCTGCGATCACCGAAGCCGTCAATGTTAGCAAGCTCTGTCGCATCCAGGGTCAACCAATCGAGCAGGTTGGCGATCAGACCTGCCTCGATCAACAGGCTCCAGGTTTCACGGCCCATATGGGGCAATGCAAGCCCCTGGCTACTACTCAGCCAGGTCAGGCGTGCGAGTAACTGCTCATCGCACCCCGGGTCCAGTTGCCAGCAACTCAAGGCGTGATACTGACGCGGGTCGGGGACGGCCATGTCCTCCCTGTGCGTACTGCGCAGGATGACCTGGTCCAGGTGCGGGATGATCTGGCCGGCCAGTGCGATCGATACCTGGTCGCCAGGGCGGATGTCCAGGGCGTGCCAGCGTTTCAGCGAGCCGGCACTCACCCGGCTGATCTGCCGGTCGTCCAGCCGCACCGGCTCCAGCTCCAGTATGGGTGTGATGCGCCCGGTGCGACCGATCTTGAACTGGACGTCACGCACCAGCGCCAGGGCTTTGGCCGTCGGGTATTTCCAGGCGGCCGCCCAGTAAGGCGGGCTGGTTTTCCAGCGCTCGGCGGGTGCGCGCTGAGCCTGGTGCAGCACCACGCCGTCGCTGGCGAAGGGCAGGGGCTGGTTGTACCAATGGGCGCGCCAGCGTGCTGCTTCGGTGAGGTTCTGGATGGGCTGGCTGTAGCGCCGGGTATCGCTGAAGCCCAAACGATCAAGGATGGCCAGGCGCTCGACGAAGGAGGGCGGGCCTTCCGGCCAGGCCCAGACAAACAGGCCGATGCCGGCGGCCTCTGCGTCGCTCAGCTGTCGGCGGTTCATCAGGCCGGCCACCTTGCTGCGATTGTTGAGCCCGCCCTGCGCCGATTGCACGTGGTCATCAAGGCGCCAGTAGAGTTCGCCCTGCAGCACCAGATCGAGGGGCTCCGGCAGTTGCTGGACAATGCCGGAAATCCTGCGCGCAGACACGGACCAGTCCTGGCCAAACTGGCCATCGCCGCGACTGATCACCTGCGTCAAGCGGCCTTTGCGGTACAGCAACGTAACCGCGACGCCGTCGACCTTGGGCTGGACCCACACGTCATGCCGGCTGCCCAGCCAGACGCCGACGGCCGCTTCGTCGGCGAGCTTTTCCAGGCCGGTATGGGCGACCGGGTGGCGCAACGTTCCCCGTGCGCTGGCCAAGGGCTGATCAGCGACCGTGGTGGTCTGTGGGACACACTGGCGCCAGTTGGCCAGACGTTGGCGGGCCTGGTCATAGAGTTCATCGCTGACGGGCGACTGACCGAGTCGGTGGTAGCTGTCGTCCCACAATCGGATCTGTTCAGCCAGGGTGCCAACCTGCGTTTGCGCTTGTGGGGGGCAGTCCTGGGCCCATGTTCGGCAGGCCAGGGTACAGAGTAAGAGAACAATCGCCAGACGCATCATGAGCATCCTTGCTCGAAAAGGGGGCTCAGCCTAAATGATTCCCCCGGCCACAAAAAAGCCCCGACAGGGCGGGGCTTTTTACCGGGTATTTCCGCTTGCCGAAGTTACAGGCCGGCGGTGGTGCGCAGGTCGTTGGCGCGGTCGGTTTTTTCCCAGGTGAAGGTGGTGAAGGTGTCGTCGCCGACGGTCTTCTGTGCAGGCGTGCGGCCGAAGTGGCCGTAGGCCGCGGTTTCCTGGTACATCGGGTGCAGCAGGTCAAGCATGGTGGTGATTGCGTACGGGCGCAGGTCGAAGATCTCGCGCACCAGCTTGACGATCTTGTCGTCGCTGATCTTGCCGGTGCCGAAGGTATTCAGCGAGATCGACGTAGGCTGGGCGACGCCGATAGCGTAGGACACCTGAATCTCGCAGCGCTCGGCCAGGCCGGCGGCCACGATGTTCTTGGCCACGTAACGACCGGCGTAAGCCGCCGAGCGGTCAACCTTGGACGGGTCTTTGCCCGAGAACGCGCCGCCGCCGTGACGGGCCATGCCACCGTAGCTGTCGACGATGATCTTGCGCCCGGTGAGGCCGCAGTCACCCACCGGGCCGCCGATGATGAACTGGCCGGTCGGGTTGATGTGGAACTGGGTGTCCTTGCTCAGCAACTCGGCCGGCAGCACGTGCTTGACGATCAGCTCCATCACGCCTTCGCGCAGGTCGGCGTAGGAAACGTCCGGATTGTGCTGGGTCGACAGTACAACGGCGTCGATACCCACGACTTTGCCGCCTTCGTAACGGCAGGTCACCTGGGACTTGGCATCCGGGCGCAGCCACGGCAGCACGCCGGATTTGCGTGCTTCGGCCTGACGCTGCACCAACTGGTGCGAGAAGGTGATCGGCGCCGGCATCAGCACGTCGGTTTCATTGCTGGCGTAGCCGAACATCAGGCCCTGGTCGCCGGCGCCCTGGTCTTCCGGCTTGGCGCGGTCCACACCCTGGTTGATGTCCGGAGACTGCTTGCCGATGATGTTCATTACGCCGCAGGTGGCGCCGTCGAAGCCGACGTCGGAGCTGTTGTAGCCAATGTCGGTGATCACGTCACGAACGATCTGCTCCAGGTCGACCCAGGCGGTGGTGGTCACTTCACCGGCGATGATCGCTACACCGGTTTTCACCAGCGTTTCGCAGGCCACGCGGGCGAATTTGTCTTCAGCAATGATGGCGTCCAGCACCGCATCGGAAATCTGGTCGGCGATTTTGTCCGGATGCCCTTCGGACACGGACTCGGAGGTGAAAAGGGAGTATTCGCTCATCTCGATGATTTCCTGATATTTACCGATGGTGAGTGTCGCCAGCCGGTCGCTGAAAATGGCGGACCTGGATCTGGAAACCATTACGTAAACCTACATAGAGGCTTTCCCCGGGAACGAGTCCCGCAGCGGTGGCCCAACGGGCCAGATCGTCCTGTTCAAAACCCAACCAGAGATCACCGCAGGCCTCCCTGGCCCAATTCTGGTTGTGGCTGCATAAATCTGTTACCAGCAGGCTACCGCCGGGGTGCAGCAAATTCGCCATCTGCTTGAGGGCGTCGGCGGGTGCGGCGAAATGGTGCAGCACCATATTCAGCACCACGCAGTCGGCTTGCAGACTGTTGTGATTAAGCGCGTCCGCCAACTGCAGATGGACGTTGCCCAGAGCTTCACGCTCGCAGAGCTGGCGCGCGAGTTCGAGCATCGCCGGGCTGTTGTCCAGCGCGGTGACCTGGTGAAAACGCCGCGCCAGTTCCGGCAGGAAACCGCCATCGCCCGGGCCGACTTCCACTGCCGTGGCTTCATCACTGAAGCTCAGCTTGTCCAGCAGCGCCAGTACGCTGTCGCGGTATTGGGGCAGGCCGGCGATCAGGTCTTGCTGAGCGCGAAACTTCTCGGCAACCCGTGCGAAAAAGTCCTGACTGGCGGCGGCACGTTGCCCGTGGACGAGGCTGATGCGCGATTGCACCTCGCCGGGGAGGTTCAGGTTGTCGACTTCTTCAAGCAGCGCAGCGTGCAGCTTGCCGCCCAGCAGATCGGTGTGCGGCAGCGCGCGACGGTAAAAGATCGCGTTGCCTTCGCGGCGGGTGGCCACCAGGTCGGCCTGGGCCAGGACCTTCAAGTGGTGGCTCATGCCGGACTGGCCGATGGCGAAGATCTGCGCCAGCTCCAATACGCCAAAGGAATCGTTGGTCAATGCGCGCAATACGTTCAAACGCAACGGATCACCAGCGGCCTTGCATAAGGCTGCCAGTTCATCGCCGTCGTCAGGACGCAGGGAGGGCATGGGTAGGTTCATAAGGCCAGCAGTCTAGTGACGGGTTGGGGTGTCCGCAAGGCCAATATCAAAAAGTTTTGATATTGGTCGATAATCGGTGGTTATAAGCAGCCGCTATAATCTTTGGACGCGCCAACCCGCTCAAACCGCAGGAAAAACACCCTCAAGTCACTATCTGTCATTGCCCGCAGGCGGTGGCTGAGGGAAAATGCCGGTCCTTTTTTCCGTTTCTTTTATGCAAACTCCAGGAGATCAGCGATGCCCAGCCGTCGTGAGCGTGCCAACGCCATTCGTGCCCTCAGCATGGATGCCGTGCAAAAAGCCAACAGCGGCCATCCCGGTGCCCCGATGGGCATGGCGGATATCGCCGAAGTTCTTTGGCGTGATTACCTGAAACACAACCCGAGCAATCCCTCCTTCGCCGACCGCGACCGCTTCGTGCTGTCCAACGGCCACGGCTCGATGCTGATCTACTCGCTGCTGCATCTGACGGGCTACGACGTCACCATCGACGACCTCAAGAGCTTCCGCCAGCTGCACAGCCGCACGCCGGGTCACCCGGAATTCGGCTACACCCCAGGCGTCGAGACCACCACCGGTCCCCTGGGCCAGGGCCTGGCCAACGCAGTGGGTTTCGCGCTGGCTGAAAAAGTCCTGGGCGCGCAATTCAATCGTCCTGGCCACAACATTGTCGACCACCACACCTACGTGTTTCTGGGTGATGGCTGCATGATGGAAGGCATTTCCCACGAAGTCGCTTCCTTGGCCGGTACGCTGGGCCTGGGCAAGCTGATCGCTTTCTACGATGACAACGGCATCTCCATCGACGGCGAAGTCGAAGGCTGGTTCACCGATGACACCCCGAAGCGTTTCGAAGCCTACAACTGGCAAGTGATCCGCAACGTCGACGGCCACGATCCGGAAGAGATCAAGACCGCCATCGACACCGCGCGCAAGAGCGTGCAACCGACCCTGATCTGCTGCAAAACCACCATCGGTTTCGGCTCGCCGAACAAGCAGGGCAAGGAAGACTGCCACGGTGCCCCGCTGGGTGACGCGGAAATCGCCCTGACCCGCGAAGCGCTGAAGTGGAACTACGGCCCGTTCGAAATTCCGGCCGATATCGCCGCTGAATGGGACGCCAGGGAAAAAGGCCTGGCGGCTGAAGCCGAGTGGGACCAGCGTTTTGCGGCCTACTCCGCTGAGTTCCCGGAACTCGCCAACGAGCTGGTACGTCGCCTGGCCGGTGATCTGCCGGCCGACTTCTCGGAAAAAGCCTCGGCCTACATCGCCGAAGTCGCGGCCAAGGGCGAGACCATCGCCAGCCGTAAAGCCAGCCAGAACACCCTGAACGCCTTTGGTCCGCTGCTGCCCGAGATCCTCGGCGGTTCGGCCGACCTGGCCGGTTCCAACCTGACCCTGTGGAAAGGCTGCAAAGGTGTGTCGGCCGAAGACGCCAGCGGCAACTACATGTACTACGGCGTGCGCGAGTTTGGCATGAGCGCCATCATGAACGGCGTGTCCCTGCACGGCGGCCTGGTGCCATACGGCGCGACCTTCCTGATGTTCATGGAATACGCGCGCAACGCTGTGCGTATGGCTGCGCTGATGAAGAAGCGCGTGATCCATGTGTACACCCACGACTCCATCGGTCTGGGCGAAGACGGTCCGACGCACCAGCCGGTCGAGCAACTGACCAGCCTGCGCACCACGCCGAACCTGGATTGCTGGCGCCCGGCCGACGCGGTGGAATCCGCGGTGGCCTGGAAGCATGCCATCGAGCGCAAGGACGGCCCTTCGGCACTCATCTTCTCGCGTCAGAACCTGCAGCATCAGGTGCGTACGGACGCGCAGATCGCCGACATCAGCCGTGGCGGCTACGTGCTCAAGGACTGCATCGGCGAGCCGGAGCTGATCCTGATCTCCACCGGTTCCGAAGTGGGGCTGACAGTGCAGGCCTACGACAAGCTGACCGCGCAAGGCCGCAACGTACGTGTTGTGTCCATGCCGTGCACCAGCGTGTTCGAAGCCCAGGACGCTGGCTACAAGCAATCGGTATTGCCGTTGCAGGTCAGCGCGCGTATCGCCGTTGAAGCGGCACACGCCGACTACTGGTACAAGTACGTGGGCCTGGAAGGCCGAGTGATCGGCATGACCACCTACGGTGAGTCGGCGCCGGCGCCAGCGTTGTTCGAAGCGTTCGGTTTTACCCTGGAAAACATCCTGGGTCAGGCTGAAGAGCTGCTGGAAGACTAAGGCTGTAGATTGAGGTGGCTGTGCTGACCTCTTCGCGAGCAAGCCCGCTCCCACACTTGAATGGGTTCACAATTCCAACTGTGTGAACCCGATCAAAATGTGGGAGCGGGCTTGCTCGCGAAGGCGGCGGCACATTCACCCCTTCACCCAAGTTGATCGAGAACCCCATGCCCCAACCGCGTCCCTATAAAGTTGCACTCAACGGCTACGGCCGCATTGGCCGTTGCGTCTTGCGTGCGCTGTTCGAGCGAGGGGCGGCAGCCGGGTTCGAGATTGTCGCGATCAACGATCTGGCCGACATGGCCAGCATCGAATACCTGACACGCTTTGACTCCACCCACGGCCGCTTTCCAGGCGAAGTGCGGGTTGAAGACGACTGTCTGCATATCAATGGCAACTGCGTGCAGGTACTGCGCAGCGCCACCCCCGAAGGCATCGACTGGACGGCATTGGGCGTCGACCTGGTGCTGGAGTGTTCCGGTGTCTATAACACCCGCGCCGACGGCCAGCGTTTTCTCGACGCCGGCGCGCCGCGTGTGCTGTTTTCCCAGCCGATGGCCAGCGAGTCGGATGTCGACGCCACCATCGTCTACGGCATCAACCAGGACTGCCTGACCGGCGCCGAGCTGCTGGTGTCCAACGCGTCCTGCACCACCAACTGCAGCGTGCCGCTGTTGCGCCTGCTGGATCGCTCGATCGGCATCGATTACGTGTCGATCACCACCATTCACTCGGCGATGAACGACCAGCCGGTGATCGATGCCTATCATCATGAAGACTTGCGCCGTACGCGCTCGGCATTCCAGTCGGTGATCCCGGTGTCCACCGGCCTGGCCCGTGGCATCGAGCGATTGCTGCCGGAACTTGCCGGGCGAATCCAGGCCAAAGCCGTACGGGTGCCGACGGTGAACGTGTCTTGCCTGGACATCACCCTGCAGAGCATCAGCGACACCGATGCCGCGGAGGTCAACCGGATACTGCGCGACGCCGCCACTCGCGGCCCGCTCAAAGGCTTGCTGGCCTACACCGAGTTGCCCCACGCCAGTTGTGATTTCAACCACGACCCGCACTCGGCAATTGTCGACGCCAGCCAGACCCGCGTCTCCGGCCCCCGGCTGGTGAACATCCTGGCCTGGTTCGATAACGAATGGGGCTTTGCCAACCGCATGCTCGACGTTGCCCAGCACTACCTGCAAGTGGCCTCACCCCAACAACCTCAACAGTAACTCAGGAACTGCGACCCATGACCGTGTTGAAGATGACCGACCTCGATCTGCAAGGTAAGCGCGTACTGATTCGCGAAGACCTCAACGTCCCCGTCAAGGACGGTGTGGTCACCAGCGATGCGCGAATCCTGGCCTCGCTGCCGACCATCAAGCTGGCCCTGGAAAAAGGCGCGGCCGTAATGGTCTGCTCCCACCTGGGGCGGCCGACCGAAGGTGAGTTCTCGGCTGAAAACAGCCTCAAGCCCGTGGCGCAATACCTGAGCAAGGCCTTGGGTCGTGATGTGCCGCTGGTGGCCGACTACCTCGACGGTGTCGACGTTAAAGCCGGCGACATCGTGCTGTTCGAAAACGTGCGCTTCAACAAGGGCGAGAAAAAGAACAGCGACGAACTGGCCCGGCAATACGCGGCGCTGTGCGACGTGTTCGTGATGGACGCCTTCGGCACCGCGCACCGCGCCGAAGGGTCGACCCACGGCGTGGCCAGGTTCGCCAAGGTTGCCGCTGCTGGCCCGTTGCTGGCCGCTGAACTGGACGCACTGGGCAAGGCCCTGGGCGCACCGGCACAACCGATGGCCGCCATCGTCGCCGGCTCCAAGGTGTCCACCAAGCTGGATGTACTCAACAGCCTCAGCCAGATCTGCAACCAGCTGATCGTCGGCGGCGGCATTGCCAACACTTTCCTGGCCGCCGCCGGTCACCCGGTGGGCAAGTCCCTGTACGAGCCGGACTTGCTGGACACTGCCCGTGCCATTGCCGCCAAGGTCAGCGTGCCGTTGCCGGTCGACGTGGTCGTTGCCAAAGAGTTCGCCGAAGGCGCCGAGGCCACGGTCAAACTCATCGCCGATGTGGCCGATGACGACATGATTCTGGATATCGGCCCGCAAACCGCAGCCAACTTCGCTGAACTGTTGAAGGCGTCCCGCACCATTCTGTGGAACGGCCCGGTCGGCGTGTTTGAATTCGACCAGTTCGGCAACGGCACCCAAGTGCTGGCCAAGGCCATCGCTGAAAGCTCGGCATTCTCCATCGCTGGCGGTGGCGACACCCTGGCGGCCATCGATAAATATGGCGTTGCTGATCAGATCTCCTACATTTCTACCGGTGGCGGCGCGTTCCTCGAGTTCGTCGAGGGCAAAGTCCTGCCGGCCGTTGAAGTGCTGGAAACCCGGGCCAAGGGCTGAGGCCCGCCATGATCCGGAAAAGGAGCATTCCCATGATCAAGTTGTTGGCTGGAGTGATCGCAGCGGGCCTGCTGGCCGGCTGTGGCAGCACGCCCAGCGCGCCGCCTGCGCCCGAGAAGGCAGCGGCGCCGCAGAACAAGAGCTGCTATCAGGCCGACTGGCAAGCCGAAACCATGCCGGTGATCAACAAGCGCATCGGCAACGAACGGCTGGAGCAATACGACGTCGCGCCCAACGGTCAGGAACAGGGTTGCCCTTGACGGGTCTGATCAACTGGCGGCCGTTGGCCGCCCTGCGAGGATTGGCAATGAAAGGTGTTTTCGCCCTGGCGGCACTGGCCCTGTTGGCCGGTTGCAGCAGCATGAACATGTTCAGCAAGGCTGAGCCTGCTGACAAGTGGACTACCTGGACCTGCGACAGCAAGGCCGAGGTCAACTGGCGCTTTGCCAATGCGGCGCGCTCTGAAGTGGATGTGCGCCTCGGCGGTTCGGACCAGGTTTATCGTCTCAAGCAGGACGTTGCCGCCTCGGGAGTGCTGTATAGCAATGACCAGTTGGCGTTTCACATCAAGGGTGAGGAAGGCCTGGTTTACTGGGTGGCCACCGATGATTTGATCGGAAGGGGCTGCAAAGCCAACTGAATCCGACAGCTATAACGATTCAGCAGGCCAGGCTTAACCTCTTGATCTGCAATAACTTGAATAGCAGCCGCCGCTACGGCAGGCTTGCACGATTAACGACCCTCTACCGGGAGAGACAACACAATGGCACTTATCAGCATGCGTCAAATGCTGGACCACGCAGCCGAGTTCGGCTACGGCGTCCCAGCCTTTAACGTCAACAACCTTGAGCAGATGCGCGCCATCATGGAAGCCGCTGACAAGACCGACTCCCCCGTGATCGTCCAGGCGTCGGCCGGTGCCCGCAAATACGCCGGTGCGCCGTTTCTGCGTCACCTGATCCTCGCCGCCATCGAAGAATTCCCGCACATCCCGGTGTGCATGCACCAGGACCACGGCACCAGCCCTGACGTGTGCCAGCGCTCCATCCAATTGGGCTTCAGCTCGGTCATGATGGACGGCTCCCTTGGCGAAGACGGCAAGACCCCCACTGACTACGAGTACAACGTACGCGTCACCCAGCAAACCGTGGCCATGGCTCACGCCTGCGGCGTTTCGGTTGAAGGCGAGCTGGGTTGCCTGGGTTCGCTTGAAACCGGCATGGCCGGCGAAGAAGACGGCATCGGCGCCGAAGGCGTGCTGGACCACAGCCAGATGCTGACCGATCCGGAAGAAGCCGCTGACTTCGTGAAAAAGACCCAGGTCGATGCCTTGGCCATCGCCATCGGCACCAGCCACGGCGCCTACAAGTTCACCAAGCCGCCTACCGGCGACGTGCTGGCCATCGACCGCATCAAGGAAATCCACAAGCGCATCCCCAATACCCACCTGGTGATGCACGGTTCTTCCTCCGTGCCGCAGGAGTGGCTGGCGATCATCAATCAGTATGGCGGCGACATCAAAGAAACCTACGGCGTGCCGGTTGAAGAAATTGTCGAAGGGATCAAGCACGGCGTGCGCAAGGTCAACATCGACACCGACCTGCGCCTGGCCTCCACCGGTGCAATGCGTCGCCTGATGGCTACCAACCCGAGCGAGTTCGACCCCCGCAAGTTCTTCGGTGCGACCGTGACGGCGATGCGTGATGTGTGCATTGCGCGTTATGAAGCGTTTGGTACGGCCGGTAATGCTTCGAAGATCAAGCCGATTTCGTTGGAAGCAATGTATCAGCGGTATTTGAAGGGTGAGTTGAACGCTAAGGTCAACTGAGTCTCGGCGATTGAAAAAAAGCCCGCAGCGATGCGGGCTTTTTTGTGTGAAAAATTTGATCAGGCGGCACAGTGATGCGAACGGGCTGTTTTGATTAATAAAACTATCTGCAGGCGTTGGCGTGCTTTTTACTTGGTTTGTCAACTGTCAAGGTCGGCAGTTGTTTTCAATGGCTGGGCTTCTATGATTGTTGTTCAACAGGCGGCGTTGAATGAGTAACTATGTGAGGCGTACGATGAAATTAAAATATAAGATTCTTTCGGGATCGCTTGACGTATACGATTCGGCTTTTTATACAAGCAAACTCGTAGATGGAATGGATTTTGATCCTGAAAACACATCGAACGCTGCAATGACTCAAAGTAATAATCCCGATGTTGTAGTCAGGTATTTAGGTGGTATGGGGTTAGTGATGCCTTTCAGTGTATTGCCTGTTATACCCAGCGTAGGTGATGCATGGACGGTTGATATTATGAATGTCACGACGAATAATCCCGCGGAGGTCTATAATTTTACACGCGCGATTGATGCTGACGATAAACAGGAGGCGCGTAATTTTTTAAGTGCGTCATCGATTAAAGCGCTCGGTGCAGGTGTCATTGAAATCAATTGTAATTTTACGTCGTACTCTGCTAGCACGATCTATATCTTTCAGCCAATAAGTATTAATTTAATAGTCTCGTAGTTTTTTGATAAGAAACAAGCTGCAAGCGTTAGCGCTGGACGCGCCTGTGCCTTATGGAAGAGGTTAGTGTAGTTAAGGTTGTGCTGAGCGCTCCGTTCGACTTGATAACTATCCAGTGTTGGCCTGTGAGTTGAGCGTCAAGGTGAGCTGAATCTCAAGTATTTAAAAAAGAAGCCCGCAGCAATGTGGGCTTTTTTGTTGGGTTTTTGTCGAGTGGTAGTGTGTTGGCGAGCTTACTGTTTTGGTTGTTCAAGGTCAGAATGCATTTGTATATCTCTGTTTAATGGCGTGTCAACTGTTAATGTTGACAGTTGTTTTGCAAGGTAAGGCTTCTATGATGATGTTTGAAGCATGTCCGTAGATTAACCAATTTATGAGGTGCGTGATGGCGTTCAGATATAGAATACTTGCGGTAGAGCCTGATGCCTACTGTTCAGATGGGTTTCAGCATAAGCTCGAGAATGAAATCGTTTTTTATTCCGAGAATCCGCCACACGCTACTTACACTAAGCCCAATATGACGTATGAAAAGTATGCCTATTCGTATGGCATGAGTTTAGAGTTGCTCTACAGCGCATTGCCGTTTGTACCAAAGAATGGCGACAAGTGGGAAGTGAATATCCAGAATATCGAGACGAATGAGATTTCGGCTTTTTTTTCGGATTCAAGAACGGTCAATGTTGCGCGAAAGGTGCCGAGCTTATATATGTTCGTGTCGGTGCCTAATATGGCTTTATTGGGCTTGGGTACAATTGAAATAACTTCTTCATACACGTCAATGTCCACTAATACAATCTATTTTCTTCAGGAGCGGCAGGTGCTTCTGGAGTTGCTGTAGTTGGCGCCTCTGTGCAGTAAGCCACTCGAGGCTTGGGCGAGGCGCTTTCCATCGTTGTCGTCGTGGTTAAAAGTTGATGTTTAAAAATTCCAGCAAGCGTATATCGATCTGAGAAAGCCATATGGATTGCCTGCGGCATCTTTAACGGTACCGTATATGTCGTAGACGGGGTCGATACTAAATCCTTTGATGTTTTTCCCGTTGTCCTGATAAGGCAGAAAAAACTTCGTTGCTGTGCCATTTAATAGAGGCACCGCGGCAAAGGATATAATGGGTTGAGGGAGTATGGGTTGGCCATTTGCACTCATGAAACATTCAGCTTCTACCGTGAGCGTGCTCCCTGGAACGATCATTGAATTGCTTTGAAAAATAAAGGCTGTACCTCTGTTGTAATTAAAAGGCGGCGTATGCAGGTAAACACCGGGAGGCATAATGAAACCGTTTGGTCCTGGGGTGCCTGGCGGATCAAATTCAGTTGATATCAATGCCGGTAAGATGACGGTGGGTGGAGGGAGAGGGGTTGACATGATGATGACCTCAAGGTGAAAGTGAAAAAGCGTTATCCATACACTATTCAAAGGCGCTGACGTCGCGTGCCTTTGTCCTGGATGCGTGAATAGATTGCGGTATTCTCGCGAACGAAACAACTGTCAGAGTTGACAGGTGGTTATATTGATTGGATATAGTGACTCAGCTCTTATATCGCAATGCCGCTAAGTGAGAGGGCGCTCTTTCCTTGTGCATGACTCGTGATGCAACGGAGTCGCCTGGGTATTCGATTGCTTTTGTAAGTTAAATCCTCATAGCCTTCAGTAATTTCTATTTTGGCTGTCTGTCTTTGAAAAGTTAATCTTATTCGGTTCGGATGGTTTAACGTGGCTGCTGACAAACGTGCCTCCCCCTATTCAATAAAGGAAAATGGATGATGAAATTTATTAGAGCTGCTGGCGTAATTATGACATTGCTGGCGATGGGGACGGCTGCGCCCCTATTCGCAAAAAATCAGATATATACTGCGTCTATCGATAAAGATGGCACGATTATCACGCAATCACCGCAGTGGATAAAGGCGGTGAAGTTGACCGCCCAACCCGATTACTTTTCAGATTACAACGTCAGATTTATCCCCGGTACTTTTGAAGACAAGCCGCGCTTCTGCACGGTGTCGGTTACTGACGTCAGTTCCAATGATCACATTTTCTATGGTCACGCCAAGTTAGGCAGTATTCCCGCTATCAATTACGTCAACGTTCTGACCCTCAAGGTGGGTGATAACAAACCGGCGGGGGATTCTTCGATGGGCTTTATGCTGATGTGTAATGAATAACATGACAGAGGCGCACGCGTACTGGCGAAGAACTCACGGCTCATGCGCCTTCCTTGCTGGTAGACAACGGGTTGGAACTGTCAACTGTCAAGGTTGACAGTTGCCTTTCATCGCAAGGCTAATATGATTGTTTTCAATGGGTATGATCTTGGGCCTGTCGCAAGGTGAGGTGCGTTATGCCATTTAAATTTAAAATTCTTTCGATAGAACCCGAGGCCTACTATTCGGACTTTTTTGTCGATAAGCTTGAAGATCAAGTGGGTTTTGATCCGACAAACACTTCAAATGTGGCCTACACCAAATATAACAAACCCTATACGATGTTTCAGGGTTATGGCGGCTTTGGTTTAAAGGTGCCTGTCAGTGTATTGCCCATTAAGCCACAGGCAGGCGATAGGTGGAACGTTGATATTGAAAATATAACGACGGGCAATCCTGCGGCGGTCTTTAATTATGTATATACGGTACATCCTGGCACCAACCCGGTGAGTCTGATGGTCGTCGTGGGTATACCCTCAATGAATACCCTTGGGCCTGGCGATATTGAGATTAACACTTCCTTTACTTCCATTTCGGCCAATACGGTTTATCTTTTTCAGCCAAAGCAAATAACGTTGGTGACGCCATAGTGGTTGGTTTCGTGAAGCTGCGCCGCGTGAGCGCCGGGCACGTCCGGCGCTCACGGAGGCGAGTGTTCAGCGTCGCAAGAGTCCAATCAGTTCATTCGTGATCAATATCCAGCTTGGCAAAGGTCACCCGCGCACCTTCCTTGCTGTCTCCGCTGTTGTCCTGCACATATACCCCCGCCTTGAAGTACAAAGGCTTCGCCCCCCATGCCGCGCCGATGCGCTCGTTCCATTGCCCGTCTGCAGCCTCGACGCTCAGCAGCCCGGCCTTGTTGAGGTTGATGACGTAGGTAAAGCTCTTGTTCATCGGCACATTGGTGGCGACGGTGATCACACGGCTTTCGCCGTCATCCGGGCGCATGCGCACTTTGGCGACGATGTTGCCGCTCTGGGTTTTTTCCTTGAACTGATATTCCAGCTTGATCAGCGGTTTCTGGCTGTCATAGGCGTGGATCTGACCGATCACCACCTTGCCGCTGGAGGGGACCTGGTTCACTTCCAGGGTGGCGCGCAGGAAGTTGTCGGCGTCGGGATAATTCCAATTGCGCAGGCGGCCGTCGGCGTAGGTTTCGCGCAGTTCGCTGCGGGGGTAGATGGCATTGTCGGTGCGCGTGCCGGTTACCGGTGTCCAGAATTGCACGTTGCTGCCTTCAGCCTGAAAGTACTGGTCCTTGAAGCCGTTCATCAGCTTGGGGGTGTCAATGGTCGAGGGGGGCGAGCCGACCGGAATGCTCAGGTTCCAGGTGGAAAGGTCGATCATGGTGTTGGCCTTTTGAAGAAAGAGAAGGCTTTAGCCCGAGGGCTCCAGGGTTATTTATAGGCGGAACTCACCAGGTTGTTAATTATTTTGTGGCAAATTTCTGGCGTCAAAGGAATACCAAAAAGCCATGTTCCCGTACCCCGTGGCGTGTAGCGCTCGACCGTTAGTCGGCTTCCCCGGCTTTGGCGCAATGATGGCACCTGCGTCACTTCTGATTTGCAGGTTCCAAGGCTAGAGTGAGGCCTCAGTATTTGTCCGGGTTTTCTGTCGGAAGTGACCGGGTCAGTTCCTAAGGAAGAGACGTAGCATGGAATGCGCTCCACACCACCGCGATGACAGTTCGGTTCTTCTGGTGGTCGATGATTACCCGGAAAACCTCATTGGCATGCGCGCCCTGTTGCAGCATGACGACTGGCAGGTGATAACCGCCGACTCCGGTGTGCAGGCGCTGGGGCTGTTGTTGGAGCATGACGTCGATTTGGTCTTGCTGGACGTGAAGATGCCCGGCATGGACGGCTTTGAAGTCGCCCGGCTGATGCGCGGCAGCCAACGCACCTGCATGACGCCGATCATTTTCCTGAGTGCCAACGCGCAGTCTCCGGCCTCGGTGCTGGAAGGCTATGCCAGCGGTGCCATCGACTACCTGTTCAAGCCCTTCGATCCGCTTATCCTCAAGCCCAAAGTCCAGGCGTTGCTCGACCACCAGCGCAACCGCCGCGCCTTGCAGCGCCTGAGCCATGATCTGGAGCTGGCCCGCGCGTTCAATGCCTCGGTGCTCGACAATGCCGCCGAAGGCATTCTGGTGGTCGGCGAGGACGGCGTGATCCAGTACGCCAACCCGGCGATCTCGCGTCTGCTCAACGCCACCACGGATGAGCTGCAGGGCCAGGAGTTTCTGCGCTTCCTGCAAAAGCCCCATGTGCCGGCCTGGCTCGATTCGCAGATGTACGCTGGTTACCGCAGCGGCGAAACC
Organism: Pseudomonas trivialis; assembly: GCF_001439805.1. Taxonomy (GTDB): domain Bacteria; phylum Pseudomonadota; class Gammaproteobacteria; order Pseudomonadales; family Pseudomonadaceae; genus Aquipseudomonas; species Aquipseudomonas trivialis. The sequence continues at coordinate 574,831 of NZ_JYLK01000001.1, forward strand.
TGGCGCCTGCACGACGCTATCCTGCGAACCAGCCGAGGCCAGCAGGTGCCGGTGGCGCTGTCCTGCGCGCGCCTGCCCGTCGAGCAGAAGGCCATGGTGGTGACGGTGCTGGACATGTCCGAAGTGCGTCACCTGCATCAGCAACTTGAGTTTCAGGCCGTGACCGACCCGTTGACCGGGCTGTTGAACCGTCGCGGCTTCCAACAGGCGGTGGACAGCCTTCTGCTGCGCGGCGAACGCAGTGAGGCGTCGTTGGTGCTGCTGTACCTGGACCTTGACGGGTTCAAGCGGGTCAACGATTCGTTGGGCCATGATGCCGGTGACCGGGTGCTGCGCTGGGTCTCCGAGCAGATCAAGGCATGCCTGGGCTCGTGCGACCTGCTTGGGCGCATGGGCGGGGATGAATTCACCGCGTTGCTGGAGCTGGAGTTCCCGGAGCAGGCGGCAAAGATCTCGGAGAAGCTGATCGAACGAGTATCTGTTTGTCATCAGGTTGACGGTTTGGATGTCATGCTCGGGGTCAGCATCGGCATTGCCACGTTTCCCGATTGTGGCTCTGACCTGAACGGCCTGCTGCGCGCGGCCGACATTGCCATGTACGAAGCCAAGCGCGCAGGACGTCAGCAATATCGCTATTACGACCAGGAAATGAACGGCCGCGCACGTTCGCGCCTGATGCTGGAAGACAGCGTGCGCACGGCAATCCACAACAAGGAATTCACCCTGGTATACCAGCCCCAGGTGTCCCTCGACGATGGCTGTTTGCGCGGCGTCGAAGCGCTGTTGCGCTGGCAGCACCCCAGCGTTGGCGACGTGCCGCCGGGGCTGTTCCTGCCGCTGTTGGAAGAGGCGCGGCTGATCAGCCAGTTGAGCGCCTGGATTTACCAGCAAGTCGCCGCGCAACGCCAGGCCTGGCAGACCTGTTTCGACGGTGAACGGGTGCTGAGCGTGAGCCTGAGCGCAAGTCAGTTCAATATGCCCAACCTGGCGACCCAGTTGCAGCAGGTGCTTGACCGACATGGGTTGCAGGGCCGTCAGCTGGAGGTGGAAATCAGCGAAGACAGTCTGATGATTAACCTCGAAGAATCCATCAAACAGCTCAAGCTATTGCGTCGCATCGGTATCCGGATTGCGCTGGACGACTTCGGTTTGGGCAACTGCTCACTCGCCCATCTGCGTGACCTGGCGTTCGACACCCTCAAGCTGGACCCGCAATTGGTCGCCCGGCTGCCGGATTCGGCGCGGGATGCAGCGATGGCCCGGAGCATTATCGAGTTGTGCGCGCATTTCGACGTGCTGGTGGTGGCCGAGGGTGTGGATACCCAGGCGCAGGCCGATTGGCTCAAGGCCAATGGCTGCCGGTTCATTCAGGGCGCATGGGCATCAAAGCCCTTGATGGCCGACGAGGTCGTCGACTGGGCACGCGCCCGCCAACGTTGAATTCGCTACACTGGCGCTTATCCAAAGCCTGTTGCAGACCTCAATGACTACCCTGAAATACCTCCAGGCCTACCCTGCGCCCCTCCAGGAGCAAGTCCGCCAATTGATCGCCAACGATCAGTTGAGCGCCTACCTCGAGCAACGCTACCCCGGACGCCACGCCGTGCAAAGCGACAAGGCGCTGTATGCGTACGCCCTGGCTCTGAAGCAGGAACACCTGCGCAATGCGCCGGCCATCGACAAGGTGCTGTTCGACAACCGTCTGGATCTCACGCACCGCGCCCTGGGCCTGCACACCACCATTTCGCGGGTGCAGGGCGGCAACCTCAAGTCCAAGAAGGAGATCCGCATCGCTGCGTTATTCAAAGAGGCGGCGCCGGCGTTTCTGCGCATGATCGTGGTGCACGAGCTGGCGCACTTCAAGGAATCGGACCACAACAAGGCGTTCTACAAACTCTGTGAATACATGATGCCGGGCTACCATCAGGTGGAATTCGACCTGCGGGTGTACCTCACCTGGCGCGACCTGCAGGGCAAGCCCTAACCACAAGGCGACCGACCATGGACGTGAGCAAGACCAAGAGCAGCTTCTACCGCCGTTTGTACGTGGCTTACCTGATCGACAGCGGGCAGGCCAGCAGCGTGCCGGCGTTGACCGAGTTGACGGGCATGCCGCGCCGCACTGCCCAGGACACGATTGCGGCGTTGGCGGACCTGGATATTGTGTGTGCGTTCGAGCAGGAAGACGGCGCCCGCAACCATGCGGGGCAGTATCGGATTCGCAGTTGGGGGGCGATAGACCGTCAGTGGATCGAGGCACATCTGGCGTCGATCAAGCGGGTGTTGGGGTATCCCTGAAGCTCCCGATAGCGCCCTCAAGCACGCCGCATACCCCTATGTGGAATCCCATCCTCCAGATACTGCTCTCCCTCTGCCACAAACCCATACCGCCCGTAATAGCCCTGCAAATGCGCCTGGGCTGATAGATAAATGGGTGTATCCGGCCAGATATGCCCAATCTGCCTGAGTGCCTCCTCCATCATCTGGTGCCCCAACCCCGTACCGCGCGCCGAGGGCGCCACGATCACACGGCCGATAACCGCATCGCCACCCTGCAGCTGCGGATCAAGCAGGCGCAGATAAGCCACCAGTTCATCGTCTTTCCAGGCCATCAGATGATGGGTGTCACCGTCCAGATCCTGCCCGTCGATGTCCTGGTAAACGCACTGCTGCTCAACGACGAACACGTCGCAACGCAGGCGCAGAATGGCGTACAACTGGTCCTTGCTCAGGTCGGTGTGATGCTTGCAGAGCCAATCCACTGTCATGGTGAAATTCCGATAAATACCTGCGATCAATAGTAAGCGCGGCGCGTATCTGTGTCTAAAGGGGCTATTTTTGTGAGTGAGCTCAAATTGCCATCTTTGTCTGGGTATGCCGCCGGTCAATGTGTGTAATCTGAGCTACTGTTACAGCCTCAGGACTGCCCTGAGCCAAGGCCACCGCCTGCCTGCCAAGGATTTTGAGCATGCCGCGATTCTCTCGTGCCGTTGCTTTATTTGGAGTGTTGTTGCTGGCCCAGCCCGCGTGTGCGCAGCGCTTGCGCCTGGCTGCGGATGCATGGCCGCCGTTTACCGATGCCACGCTGGTCAATGGTGGCCTGGCCACCGATATCGTCAGCACTGCCCTGGCCCGTGCCGGTTACGCCAGTGACTTCGAGCAGGTGCCCTGGGCCCGTGCACTCAAGGGCGTAGGCGATGGGCGTTATGACGTGCTGATCAATGCCTGGTATGACGAGGCGCGCACGCAGTTGGGGCAGTTTTCCGCCGAATACCTGCTCAATCGTGTGCGCTTCATCAAGCGCCGCGAAGACCCCATCGAGTTCCAGAGCCTGGCGCAACTGCACGAGGCGCCCATCGCGGTGGTGCGCGGCTACGCCTATTCGGCGGCGTTTGATGCCGACACGCAACTGCAGAAGATCCCGGTGCACAACTTCGCCATGGCCGTGCGCATGCTGGCGGCCGAGCGAGTGCGGCTGACGGTGGAGGATGAATACGTGGCGCGCTTTTATCTGGCGCGGGAATCGGCTCGGGTGCGCAATGCGGTGGAGTTTCTGCCCATGCCGTTGAGTGAAAACAGCCTGCATATTCTGGTGAGCCTGAAGAACCCTGAGCACGCGCAAATTGTGGCGGGGTTTGATCGCGAGATTGCCAGAATGAAGGCGGATGGCAGTTATGCGCGGTTGATGAAACAGCACGGGATGTAATGTTCTTGGGGGCCAATCGGGAGCAAGCCCCCTCCCACAGCTTGATGTGTGCATACCTTTCAAATGTGGGAGGGGGCTCCCGATAGCGATTCAAGCCGCGCGGGTGTCCTTGATCAAATGCGCCGCCAATGTGCGCAACGGCCCCAGCTGCCGGCAAATCAACGCCAACTGCGTCTGCACCAGCCGCTGCCCTTCATCGATTTCATCCGGCATCTGCTCAAGCTGCGCCGCGAGGGCTTCTTCGGCGTCGCTCTGAATCGCAATCGGTTGTTTGTCGGCCAGGCCGCTGGCGATCTCATCGATGCTCGCCGCCAGGCTGTTGCCCGCGCCATCGATCAACTGCTCGCGCATTTCCGCCGGCAGTTGGGTGTCGCGGTGCGCGCCCAGGCCCGACAAATAGCTGAGCAAGGTGTGCGACAGCACCAGAAAGCGGAACCCCACATCGGCTTCCTTACGAAAGTGCCCCGGCTCCATCAGCATGTTGGCCAGCGTAGTGGACAGCGCCGCGTCGGCGTTGTGCGCGTTGCGTCGGGCCAGGCGGTAGGCCAGATCGTCGCGCTTGCCGGCGGCGTATTGCTGCATGATCTGGCGCAGGTAGATGCTGTTGCAGGTCAGCGTGTTGGCCAGCACTTTGTTTAGACGTCGCCCCTGCCAGTCCGGCAGGAACAGGAACACCGCCAGGCCCGCGATCAGGCTGCCGAGCAAGGTGTCGAACAGCCTTGGCAGGAACAGCCCGTAGCCATCGCCCACCTGGTTGAAGCAAAACAGCACCATCAGCGTGATCGCGGCGGTGGCCAGGGTGTAGCGCGTGGTGCGGTTGATAAAGAACACCAGGCCGGCGGCGATGGCAAACATCGATTGCACCAGGGGGCTGGGGAACAGGTCGAACAGCGCCCAGGCCACCGTGAGGCCGATGGCCGTGCCGATGATCCGCTGGCCGAGCTTGCGCCGCGTCGCGCCGTAGTTGGGCTGGCAGACGAACAGTGTGGTGAGGATGATCCAGTAACCCTGGGACGCGTGAATGGCGTGCAGGGTGGCGTAGCCGATGGTCAGCGCCAGAGACAGGCGCAACGCATGCCGAAACAGCAGCGATGTCGGCGTGAGCTGGGTGCGCAGGCGGGTCCACATTTCCCTGAGGTTGCGCGGCGCACGGTCCAGCAGGTTGCTGTCGGTGGCGTCGGCCAGGGCGTCAGGGTTGCTGGCGTCGCCGAGCAGGCGGTCGAGGGTCGACAGGTTGGCCGCCAGGGCCCGCAGCGAACGCAGCAGGCCGCGCCAGGCCGGATTGCTCTGCAGGCGCAGGTGTTCCAGCGAGGCGTTCAGGTCGCCTAGGGCCTCGGCGAAACTGTCGTCATAGATGAACGGCTGGCGCAGCTGGATCGACTCGCCGAGCGCCTGGCAGGCCTTGCCCTGCTGGCGCAACAGGCGCTGGCAGCGGAACAGCACGTCACTGTGGAAGAACGCCTCGGCCAGCGCGTTATAGGGGTAGTGGGACGAGCTGGCGCGTTCGTGGATGTCCTGGGCCAGAAAGTACAGCTTGAGGTAACGGCTGACTTTCGAGCCCGGTCGACCATTGCCCACGCGGTGCAGAATGATTTCCTTCGCGGCGTTCAACGCGGCGACCACCCGGCCATTCTGCTGCGCCAGTTCCAGGCGGCGTGCTTCCACATCCAACTGGCGGATAGGTTCGAACAGCGACGACTTGAGCTTGAGATAACGCCCCAACTCACGAAACAACCGCGCCAGGCTTTGCTGCACCGGCTGATTGGAAAACAGCGCCTGCCACACCACCGACAGCACGCCGTACCAGGCTGCGCCGGCCACCAGCAGCAGCGGCTCGTGCCAGAAGTCGCTGACCGCGCCGCCGCGCTGGTCCACGCCGATCATGGTGTACACCGACAGAATCAACGTGGCCGAAGCAATCGCGCCGTAGCGTTCGCCCAGCGCGCCGAGCATGGTCAGGCAAAACGTCGCCAGGGCGAGGGAGAGGGCGAAAAACCAGGGGTAGGGGAACAGCAGCTCCACCGACAGCGCGGCGATGCTGAAACACACCAGCGTCACCGCCAGGGCATTGAGGCGGCCCTGCCAACTGTCGTCGGTCTCGGCCAGAGCGCTGGCGATGATCCCCAGGAACAGCGGGATCAGCAGCGCCATTTCATTCTGGTACCAGCACAGCGCCATGCTGCCGGTGAGGGCGATGAACACCCGAATGCTGTAGCTGAATTTATCCAGCGCCCACAGGCGCCTCAGGGAGTGCTTGAACGAGGTCGATGACATGAAGTCGGGCGTCTTCCAGAGCGATGTCGCTAAATTGAGCTATCAAGGACGCCACGGCAAGGGCGGTGATCACATCAGAGGGCAAAATATCTCTCAGGCACACCACCAACCAAATGTGGGAGGGAGCAAGCACCCTCCCACATTTGATCGAGTACATCCTTCAGACATACTGCGCCGCCGCATAACCCGATGCCCAGGCCCACTGGAAGTTAAACCCGCCCAGATGCCCGGTCACGTCCAGCACTTCGCCAATAAAGTACAGACCCGGGCTTTTCAGGGATTCCATGGTCTTGGACGAGACTTCCCGCGTATCCACCCCGCCCAGCGTTACCTCGGCGGTGCGATAGCCCTCGGTGCCCGCCGGCACCAATTGCCAGTTGCCCAGCTTGTTGGCGATGTCGGCAATGTCGGCATGGGTGTACTGCTTCATCGGCTTGGACGCAAACCAGGTGTCCGCCAGCAGGTTGGCCATCTTTTTCGTGAAGATTTCGCCCAGCAGGGTTTTCAGCTCGCTGTTGGGGCGCTCGACCTGTTGCGCTTGCAGCCAGGTGTGGGCGTCGTGGTCGGGCAGCAGGTTGATCTCCACCGTGTCGCCCGATTCCCAGTACGAGGAAATCTGCAGAATCGCCGGCCCGCTCAGGCCACGGTGGGTAAACAGGATGTTCTCGCGAAAGCTCTGGCCGTTGCAGCTGACCAGGCAATCCACCGAGGTGCCGGACAGCTCGCCGCACAGTTCCTTGAGCTGGTCGGTGATGGTGAATGGCACCAGCCCTGCGCGGGTTGGCAGCAGTTCGTGGCCGAACTGTCTGGCCACCTGATAGCCAAAGCCGGTGGCGCCCAGGGTCGGGATCGACAGGCCGCCAGTGGCGATCACCAGGGATTCGCAGTGCAGCTCACCCAGGGTGGTCTGCAACCGATAGCCGTTGTCGACCCTGGCGATGTCCTGGATTGACGTGTCCAGGTGCAGGCTCACGCCGGTCTGGATGCATTCGTCGAGCAGCATGCCGAGGATGTCGCTGGACTTGTTGTCGCAGAACAGCTGACCAAGTTTTTTCTCGTGGTACGGCACACCGTGTTTGGCCACCAGCGCGATGAAATCCCACTGGGTGTAGCGCGCCAGGGCGGACTTGCAGAAGTGCGCGTTGTGCGAGAGGAAGTTGGCAGGCTCGGTGTACATATTGGTGAAGTTGCAGCGGCCACCGCCGGACATCAGGATCTTTTTGCCGGCCTTGTTCGCGTGGTCCAGCAACATGACCTGCCTCCCGCGCCCGGCGGCGGTCAGTGCGCACATCAAGCCTGCGGCGCCGGCGCCAATGATCACAACTTCGGTCGAGCGCACAGCCATGTCCTCATACAAATATTCATCTGAAATGTAATCAAAACTGTGGGAGGGGGCTTGCCCCCGATAGCGGTGTATCAGTGACAGATGGACTGACTGACACACCGCCATCGGGGGCAAGCCCCCTCCCACATTTGGATCTCTGTATAGCTTGAGATTTTTACAGGATACGCACGCGCAGCGAGCGGCCCTTGATCTTGCCGTCGTTCAAGCGCTGCAGCGCCTGTTTGGCGATGCCGCGTTCCACGGCCACGAAGGCCTGGAAATCAAAGATCGCGATCTTGCCGACCTGGGCACCCGGGATGCCCGCGTCACCGGTCAGCGCGCCAAGAATGTCGCCTGGACGCACTTTGTCCTTGCGCCCTGCGGCGATGCACAGGGTGCTCATCTGCGGCAGCAACGGACCCCCGCTTTGCGGCTTGAGGTTGTCCAGTTGGTCCCAGTTCAGCGGCGACTTCTGCAGTTGCTCGATGGCCTGGGCACGGTGCGCTTCGGACGGCGCCACCAGGCTGATGGCGAGGCCGGTCTCACCGGCGCGGCCGGTACGGCCCACGCGGTGGATATGGATTTCCGAGTCGCGGGCCAGTTCGACGTTGATCACCATGTCCAGCGCGTCGATATCCAGGCCGCGCGCGGCCACGTCGGTGGCCACCAGCACCGAGGTGCTGCGGTTGGCGAACATCGCCAGCACCTGGTCACGGTCGCGCTGTTCCAGGTCGCCGTGCAGGCCGACCGCGGAAATGCCCTTGGCGGTCAGGTGATCCACGGTTTCCTGCACCTGCTGCTTGGTAAAGCAGAACGCCACGCATGACGCCGGGCGGAAATGCGCCAGCACCTTCGTCACGGCATCCATGCGTTCTTCCGGCGAGATCTCGTAGAAGCGCTGCTCGATCTGGTCATCGGAATGGAACGCTTCGGCTTTCACCTGTTGCGGCGCGCGCATGAACTTGGACGCCAGTTGCTTGATGCTCACCGGGTAGGTGGCCGAGAACAGCAGGGTCTGGCGGCGTGGCGGGGTCTTGCTGATGATGTCTTCGATGGCGTCGTAGAAGCCCATGTCGAGCATGCGGTCGGCTTCGTCGAGGATCAGCGTGTTCAGGCCGTCCAGCACCAGCGAACCCTTGCGCAGGTGCTGCTGGATGCGCCCCGGCGTACCGACGATGACGTGGGCGCCGTGCTCAAGCGAAGCGATCTGCGGGCCGAGGGACACGCCGCCGCACAGGGTCAGCACCTTGATATTGTCTTCGGCGCGGGCCAGGCGGCGGATTTCCTTGGCGACCTGGTCGGCCAGCTCACGGGTGGGGCACATCACCAGCGCCTGGCAACCGAAGTAGCGTGGGTTGATCGGGTTCAGCAGGCCGATGCCGAAGGCGGCGGTCTTGCCGCTGCCGGTCTTGGCCTGGGCAATCAGGTCCAGCCCCTTGAGGATCACCGGCAAGCTTTGCGCCTGGATCTGCGTCATCTCGACGTAACCCAGCGAGTCGAGGTTAGCCAGCATGGCGGCGGACAGGGGCAAAGTATTAAAAGCGGTGGCGATGGTAGTCACGGGACTGGCTCTGCAAAACAAAATGTCGCGCAGTGTAGCAGCCCTGCGGGATTTTCCCCGCAAGTTCTAGACGAGACGCCCGTCAGTGCTCCAGGTCGTGTTCGCGGTTGATCGCCCGCTTGCCGTCGCCTGGCGACAGTTGCAGGAAGATCGCCGCCGCCAGCATCGCCATCACGCCCACGGTGAGGAAGGTCAGCTGGAACGCGCCAAGTACGGTGTTCACGCCGTCGTTGCCGGCTTCGGCGGTGAACCCGCCGAGCAACGCACCGGCACAGGCCACGCCCAGGCTCAGGGACAATTGCGCGACCACCGACAGCAAACTGTTGCCGCTGCTGGCCTGGGCGTCATCGAGGTCGATCAGGGTGACGGTGTTCATCGCGGTAAATTGAAACGAGTTGATCGCCCCCAGCACTGCCAGCATGGCCAGCAGCAAGGGGTAGGGCGTCTGCTCGCTGACCAGGCCCATGCTCGCCAGCATCAGGCCCAGCGCCAGGGTGTTGCCGGTGAGCACCACGCGATAACCCAGGCGCTCGATCAGCGGCCGCGCGATCGACTTGGCAAACATCGCCGCCGCCGCCAGGGGCAGCATGCTCATGCCGGCCTGGGACGGTGAATAACCCAGCGCCACCTGCAGCAGCAGCGGCACCAGAAAGGGCAGGGCGCCGCTGCCCAGGCGCGCGAACAGGTTGCCCAGGATGCCCACGGCAAAGGTGCGGGTCTTGAACAGCACCGGCGAAAACAGCGGGTTCTCGATATGCCCCGCGCGCAGCCAGTACGCCGCCAGGCACGCCAGCCCGCCGAACAGCAGCAGCATCACGCGCAGGTGCGGCAGGTGCAGTTCGCCCAGGCCTTCCATGGCGATGGTGATCAGCACCATCGCCGCGCCAAACAGCACAAAGCCCATGCCGTCAAAGCGCGTGCGCTCGCTGCCGCGCAGGTCGGGGATGAATTTCCACACGGCGAAGCAGCCGATGATGCCCACCGGCAGGTTGATCAGAAAGATCCAGTGCCAGGTCATGTATTGCACCATCCAGCCGCCCATGGTCGGGCCGAGCAGTGGGCCGAGCAGGCCGGGAATCGTGATGAACCCCATGATCCGCACCAGCTCGGAGCGCGGGTAGGCGCGCAGCACCACCAGCCGGCCGACCGGCAGCATCAGCGCGCCGCCCAGGCCCTGCACGACCCGCGCGCCCACCAGCATGCTCAGGCTGCTCGACAGCGCGCACAGCAGCGAGCCGATGCTGAACAGCATGATTGCGCCGAAGAAGATTTTCTTGGTGCCGAAGCGGTCGGCGATCCAACCGGATGCAGGGATCAGCAAGGCGACGGTGAGCATGTAGGCGATCACCACCCCTTGCATGCGCAGCGGGTTTTCCGCGAGGTCCTGGGCCATCGCCGGCAGGGCCGTGTTGAGAATCGTCCCGTCCAGCGACTGCATGAAGAAGGCAATCGCCACCACCCAGGGCAGCCAGCGAGCGGTCTTGGCGTCGAGAGGGGCGCGGGTCGGCATGGCAATCCTTTGGTTAGCTGGCTATGTATCGGCGATTATGCGCCATCCGCCGCGCGTTTTCCCACTGGCGGTTGGTCTAATTCCGACAGCGTTGCGTGTTTGCCGACCAGGAAGTCCAACAGCGCCCGGTGCACGGCCGCCGCCGCCTCGCGCGATTCGAGGTCGAGCAGGTGGCCGGTGTGCTCGGCCACGGCAAAGCTGCTGCGCCCCACGTACTGTTTGAACAATTGGGCGTCGGCGGCTGGGGTGTAGGCGTCCAGCGCACCATTGAGAAAGTGCACCGGCGTATCGATCTGGCGCAACGCCGGCAGGTAGTTGCCGTCACCCAGCGCCAGCACCTGACGGATATGAAAACGCGCCTGGCGGTACTCGGTGGTCGCCATGTTCGACAGGTGGCGGTGGTTGTTGCGCTTGAGGCGCGGCGACAGGTACTGGCCGACCGTCTCGTTGAGCAGATGGCCCACGGCGGATTTGTCATCGGCTTCGATCAGCACGCGCACGCGTTCCACGTAGTCGAGCATCACCGGGTTGAGGTTGGGCGCCAGGGCCATCACCACTGAGCTTTCGATGGACGGCGGATTATGGGCCAGGGTCAGCAGCGTGGAGATACCGCCCCAGGACGCCGACACCAGGTGGTTGACCGCGAAGCGCTCCACCAGCGCACACAGGATGTGCACCTCATCGTCCTTGGTCACCAGGTCCAGATCGGTGTTGTGTTCGCGCGAGTAGCCGGAGAATGGCAGGTCGAACAGCAGCACATTGAAATGCTCGGCCAGGCACTTGCTGGTGCGCGCAAAGGAGCGCGTGGTGGACAGCGCGCCATTGACCATCAGCACGGTTTTCTTCTGCGGGTCGTTGCCCAGTTGCTCCACGTGAATGTTGTAATGCTTGAACAGCTTCTCTATGACGAAACTTCCATGATTCATCGTCGCACTTCCTGTGGGATGGCGGTCTGCCACTAACCGTTATAGCGAGCTTTTCAGCAGGCGACAACAGGCTGCACGGGGGCGTCACGCAAGATCGGAAGCAGATGTCAGAAACAACGCAGGACACTGTGGGAGGGGGCTTGCTCCCGATGGCGGTGTGTCAGTCACCACCTGCATGACTGATGCGCCGCCATCGGGAGCGGGGATTAGAGGGTCAGGGTGAGGCGTTTGACCAGCGCGCCCGGGAGCAGATTGGACGCGGTGTTGCGCTGGCCGTAGGTGCTCGGTGACAACAGCAATTCCCGCTCTGCCGTGAGCGCTTCCAGCTGCGAGCCTAGCAGGCTGTAGACGCTGTCATCAAAGCGCATGGTGCTGACTGGCGCCTTGATTTCGCCGTTCTCCACCCAGAACGTGGCAAAGCGCGTCATGCCGGTGAGGCGGGCGGCCGGCAGGTCGGAGTAGTTCAGGTACCACAGGTTGCTGATGTACAGCCCGGTGCCCAGTTGCTTGAGGATATCGGCCTGGGCGAGCGTGCCCGCCGCCATCTGCAGGGCGCTGGGGGATTCATCACTGCTGGCGCCGTTGGCGGGCAGGCCGTATTCGGCGGCGCTGCGCGAATTCACCAACTGGTCGCAGGCAGCACCGGCCTTGATCAACGTGACATCGCCGCGCGGGTAACCCTCGGTGGAAAACGCCTGGCTCAGCGAGCCACTGATCTGCTCGGTGACGGTCACCAATGGGCTCAGCGGCTGCTCACCGGCATAGAGCTTTTGCAGCGAGCTGCCTTTGCTGGCGATGGCCTGGGCTGAAAAACCGCCCCAAGTGATGATGCTGATGATTTCTTCCAGCGCCGCCGGAGCGAGGTAGGCGCGGTAGTGCCCGGGCGGCAGCGGGTGCAGCGGCCGACCGAGAAACGCCCACTGCGCGCGCGCCTGCTGGAGGCGCGCGGCGAATTCGGCGCTGTCCCACGTGTGCCCGGCGTAGCTGGCCTTTACCGCTTCGCCGTTGGCATGGAACAGGCTGAAGTCGAAGTTGAAGCTATTGGCCTGATGCCAGCCGAACGCGCCGTTCGAACTGGCAAAACCACGGCTGATCGGGCCTGCGGCGTAGAAACCGACCAGGTCAACGTCGGCTGCGGCCTGGCTGATCTCCTCCAGCACACGGGCCAGGTCCGGCAGCGGTCTCACGTGTTCGTTGTGGCTTTGCCAAGGCTCCTGATTGAGCAGCAGGTAAGGATCCTGTGGCAGCAACGGCAAGGTGTCGCGCAACTGTTGCAGGCCATCGGCGAGGCGCTGGCGATCCAGTGCCGGCGAGCCGGCCAGAGTGATGCCGAGGTCGGCATGCCGGCCATCGCTGATCAGCTTGAGGTTCAGGCTGGCCTGCTGCACATGCCCGGCCTGGCGTACCTTGGCGTGGTTGAATCGCACGAATTCGGACGACTCGGCCGCGTAGCCCAGGTGAAATTGTTCGTTGTCGGTGACGGCTTGCTGGAGCCACTGCACCAATGCCTTGAAATCGTTCATCAGGCATCTCCCCCAAACACATCAACGTTGCTGAACACACAGGCCGGCGACGCATGGCCGACGCGGATCACCTGGTTGGGCTCGCCCTTGCCGCAGTTGGGCGTGCCCAATACCTGGAACGTGCTGGCGTCGCCCACGGCGCTGAGGTTGCGCCAGAACTGTGCAGAAATGGCCCGGTAGTTGGGTTTTTTCACCACGCCCTTGAGTTCACCTTTTTCAATCAACTGGCCCCATTCGCAGCCGAACTGGAATTTGTTGCGCGCATCGTCGATGGACCATGAACGGTTGGTCGACATCAGAATGCCGTGCTCGATGGCGCCAATCATCTGCGCCAGGCTCTGGTCGCCGGGCTCGATATTCAGGTTGGCCATGCGGTCGATGGGCGGGCGGTTCCAGCTGCTGGCGCGGCTGTTGGCCACACCGTCCATGCCGGAGCGGAACTGCGACAGCGCACCGCCCAACGGTTTGAGCAGCAGCCCTTCGCGGATCAGGAATTGTTTGCTGGCCGCAGTGCCGTCGTCGTCATGGCTATAGCTGGCGAGCTGCTCGGGGATGTGCGGGTCGAAGGTCACGTTGAGCAGCGGCGAGCCATATTGCAAATGGCCGAAGTCTTCGGCCTTGACGAAGCTGGTGCCGGCGTAATTGCGCTCATCGCCCAGGATGCGGTCGAGTTCCAGCGGGTGGCCAATGGATTCGTGGATCTGCAGGATCATCTGGTCGGGCATCAACAGCAGGTCGCGCGGGCCCTGGGGCGTGTTCGGCGCGAGCAGCAGTTGCAGCGCCTGGTCGGCGACGCGTGGCGCAGCGCCGATCAGGCCGAAGCGGCTGATCACATCGAAGCCGCCCTGCTGGCCGAAGTTGCTGCCGCCCAGAGTACGCGTCTGGCTGTCGTGGCCATCAAAGGCGGTGACGTTGACGCCGGGGAACACAAAGCGCTGGGCCTGGCGCAGTTCGGCGCCGGCACTGTTGAGGTAGATCTGCTCGACGTGGGTGAGGCCCAGGCTTACGTCCCAGCTCACCAGGCGCTCGTCCCTGGGCACGGCGGCGGATTCATCGCCCAGCAGTTGGTAGCAGTCGCTGAGTGACGGAAAGGCGTGTTCGAAGTTGGGTGACAGGTAATCGGCCACGTCGCTGGACACCGGCTGCTGATGCAGGTCGAGCAGGGCATGGGGCTTGATCTGGCGGGCTTGCTGTTCGGCGCGCTGGAGGGCGGCTTGCAGGCCGGCGAGGGAAATGTCGTTGGTCGCGGCGTAGGCTTGCACGCCGTTGAGACGAACGGTGAGCATGGCGCCTTCGTCGTGGCTGAGGTGCGGCGGTTCGGCGACGTTCTTGCGCACCGACAGGTACTGACCGGATTCGCGCACGTAGCGCAGCGAGAAGAAGTCGGCGGTGGTGCGCAGGGCGTTGAAGTGCTGTTTGAGTGTGGCGTGGTGGTCGAACATGGGGCCTTCCTTGTGGGCGGCTCAGCGCGGGCAGGCGAACAGAGTAGGCCTGGGCCGGTGAGCTGATCAAGGAAAGGCCGTTCGTTGTGGCAGATGCACCCCTGAGTGTGGCGAGCGGGCTTGCCACAAGGGGTATCAGTTACTGCGCTATCTCACGCAACGGCTTGCCGCGCACCGGCGCATCGCCCGCCACGTAATAGTCGGCAGTGCTGCGCGGCAACGGCTTGCGGTTGCGGATCCTGTCGGCGATTTTCTCAGCGATCATGATCGTTGGCGCGTTGAGGTTGCCGGTGGTGATGATCGGCATGATCGACGCATCCACCACCCGCAGGCCCTGCATGCCATGCACGCGGCCTTCGCCATCGACCACGGCCATCTCGTCGGTGCCCATCTTGCACGAGCAGGACGGGTGGTACGCGGTTTCGGCGTGCTCGCGGATGAACGTGTCGAGCTGTTCATCGGTTTGCACCTCGATGCCCGGGCTGATTTCGCGGCCACGGTAAGGGTCCAGCGCCGGCTGCTGCATGATTTCGCGGGTCAGGCGGATGCCGTCGCGGAATTCTTCCCAGTCCTGCTCCGAGGCCATGTAGTTGAAGAGGATGCTCGGGTAGTCCCGTGGATTCTTTGACTTCACCTGCACACGGCCACGGCTTGGCGAACGCATGGAGCCCATGTGCGCCTGGAAACCGTGCTCCTGCACACCCTTGCTGCCGTTGTAATTGATCGCCACCGGCAGGAAGTGGTACTGGATGTTCGGCCATTCGAATTCCGGACGCGAACGGATGAATCCGCCGGCTTCGAACTGGTTGCTGGCGCCGATACCGGTGCCGTTGAACAGCCATTCGGCACCGATGGCTGGCTGGTTGTACCAGAGCAGCGACGGGTACAGCGACACCGGCTGGGTGCACGCGTATTGCAGGTACAGCTCAAGGTGGTCCTGCAGGTTTTCGCCGACACCGGGCAGGTCGTGGACCACCGGGATGTCGAGGCTCTCCAGCAGTTTGGCCGGGCCGACGCCGGAGCGTTGCAGCAGTTGCGGCGAAGCGATGGCGCCGCTGCATACCAATACTTCTTTACGTGCGCGGGCTTCAACGCGTTCTTCGGCGGCGCCGATCAGGTAACGCACGCCCACTGCACGTTTGCCTTCGAACAGCACCTTGTCGGTGAGGGCGTGGGTGACGATGGTCAGGGTCGAACGCTTCTTGGCGGTGTCCAGGTAACCGCGCGCGGTGCTGGCGCGACGGCCGTTGGGCGTGACGGTGCGGTCCATCGGGCCGAAGCCTTCCTGCTGGTAGCCGTTCAGGTCTTCGGTGCGCGGGTAACCGGCCTGCACGCCGGCTTCCACCATGGCGCTGAACAGCGGGTTATTGCCGGCCTTGGGCGTGGTCACACTGACCGGGCCGTCGCCGCCGTGCCAATCGTTCGGGCCGATGTCGCGGGTTTCGGCCTTGCGGAAGTAAGGCAGGCAGTCGAGGTAAGTCCAGTCTTCCAGGCCCGGCAATTTGGCCCAGTTGTCATAGTCCATCGCGTTGCCACGGATGTAGCACATGCCGTTGATCAGCGAGGAACCGCCCAGGCCTTTGCCGCGACCGCATTCCATCCGGCGCCCGTCCATGTGTGGCTCGGGATCGGTCTCGTAGGCCCAGTTGTAGCGGCGGCCTTGCAGTGGGAACGCCAGGGCGGCGGGCATCTGGGTGCGGAAATCCAGACGATAGTCGGGGCCGCCGGCTTCCAGCAGCAGAACGGTGACGCCTTCGTCTTCGGTCAGACGGGTCGCCAGGGTGTTACCGGCGGAGCCGGCACCCACAATGATGTAGTCGTATTCTTGGGACATGAATGTACCCTCGTAAAATTTGGTCCGGCTGCTTTTGTGGCGAGGGGGCTTGCCCCCCGTTCGACTGCGCAGCAGTCGCAAAGTCAGCGCTGGAGTTCTATCTGAAAAGACTGTGCCGGGCTGGAATGGGGCTGCTTCGCAGCCCATCGCGGGGCAAGCCCGCTCGCCACCGGGGCATGGCCCCCGGTTTTAGAACACCGAGGCGTAATCGCCCAGCTCAACCTGTACCGATTTGATGCGGGTGAAGTTGTTCAGCGAGCTGATCCCGTTCTCACGGCCCACACCCGATTGCTTGTAGCCGCCCACCGGCATCTTCGCGTCGGACTCGCCCCAGGCGTTGATCCAGCAGATGCCTGCTTCGAGCTGATGAATCACGCGGTGGGCGCGGTTCAGGTCCTTGGTCACAAGGCCGGCGGCCAGGCCGAAGTCGGTGTCGTTGGCGCGGCGGATCACTTCTTCTTCAGTCTCGTAGGTGAGCAGGCTCATCACCGGGCCGAAGATTTCTTCACGCACGATCACCATGTCGTCGGTGCAATCGCTGAACACGGTCGGGGCCACGTAGGCGCCTTTGGCCAGGTCGCCTTCGGTCATGCGCTCGCCGCCGCACAGCAGGCGTGCGCCTTGCTCTTTGCCCTTGGCGATGTAGCCGAGCACGCTTTCCATGTGGGCAAAGCTGACCAGCGGGCCGAAGTTGGTGTTTTCGTCCTGCGGGTCGCCGACGCGAATGCGCGCCACGCGCTCAAGGATCTTGGCTTCGAACGCCGCTTGCAGTTGCTTGGGCACGAACACGCGAGTGCCGTTGGTGCACACCTGACCGGAGCTGTAGAAGTTGGCCATCATCGCGATGTCGGCGGCGCGGTCCAGGTCGGCGTCTTCGAACACGATCAGCGGCGACTTGCCGCCCAGTTCCATGGTCACTTCTTTGAGCGAAGAGCTGGAAGCGCTGGCCATTACCTTCTTGCCGGTGTCGGTGCCGCCGGTGAACGAGACTTTCTCGATGCGCGGGTGTTCGGTGAGCCAGGTGCCGACTTCGCGGCCGCTGCCGGTGAGCACGTTGAACACGCCTGCCGGTACGCCGGCTTCGGTGTAGATCTCGGCCAGTTTCAGGGTGGTCAGCGAAGTGACTTCGCTGGGCTTGAAGATCATCGCGTTGCCGGCGGCCAGGGCCGGTGCGGATTTCCACAGGGCGATCTGGATCGGGTAGTTCCACGCGCCGATACCGGCCACCACGCCCAGCGGTTCGCGGCGGGTGTAGACGAACGAGGTGTCGCGCAGCGGGATCTGCTCGCCTTCGATGGCGGGCACCAGGCCTGCGTAGTATTCCAGCACGTCGGCGCCGGTGACGACGTCCACGAATTGGGTTTCGGAGAAGGCTTTACCGGTGTCCAGGGTTTCCAGGGCGGCCAGTTCGTCGTTGCGCTCGCGCAGGATATCGACGGCGCGACGCAGGATGCGCGAACGCTCCATGGCGGTCATCGCGGCCCAGATTTTCTGACCTTTTTCGGCGCTGACCACGGCACGCTCGACGTCTTCTTGAGTGGCGCGTTGTACATGGGCGAGCACTTCACCGTTCGCCGGGTTGATGGCTTCAAAGGTGGCATCGCTGCCAGCGTCGCTGTAGCCGCCGTCAATGTAGAGTTTTTGCGTTTCGAAACGGGCCATAAAGTCCTCGCATGTGCATGAGTGGTTGGCGCGGTTCGGGAGTTAAGCGCGTATTCGTGCGCTAGCTCACCTGCTTGGCCAATTGGAGATCCATGTATTCGTAAGCGATCCGCTGCGCCTGCGCCGTGTCGAAAGCGTCTCCCGAGAGGGCGCCGCGCAACCACAAACCGTCGATCAGGGCCGCCAGGCCGCGGGCTGCGCTGCGTGCTTCGGGCAGCGGCAGCACCCGGCGGAATTGGCAACACAGGTTGGAATACAGGCGGTGATCGTTGATCCGCTGCAACCTGTGCAATGACGGGTGGTGCATGCTGGCGGCCCAGAAGGCCAGCCAGGTTTTCATTGCCGGGCCACTGACCTGGCTGGCGTCGAAGTTGCCGCCGATGATCACCTGCAGGTGTGCACGGGGGCTGTCGTCTTCCAACGCCTGTCGACGCTCCTGGACGCGCTCGATCAGCACATTCATCAGGTAACGCATGGTTGCCGCGATCAGGCCGTTCTTGTCCTGAAAGTAATGACTGATGATGCCGTTCGACACACCGGCCAAACGCGCGATCAGCGCAATGCTGGCGTCTGCCATGCCGACCTGGTCGATGGCCGTCAACGTGGCCTCGATCAACTGCTGGCGGCGTATGGGTTGCATACCGACCTTGGGCATGTTTCACCTCTTCCGTAGGCCGCTGATGGGCCAAATGCGTCTACCGGCTTGAGGGCCAGTCTATTTTGTTTTGATTGAACGTTCAATCAATAAAAAATGCGGGCTGGAATCGGCTTAAAAAAATGTGGGAGGGGGCTTGCTCCCGATTGCAGGCTGTCAGCCGCACCCTCTGTGGCTGATACACCGCTATCGGGAGCAAGCCCCCTCCCACAGGTTGTTGTGCAGAGTCTGTCAGCCCAGGTTCTTGCCCAGCAGGGCGTGGTACAGCTCACTGTCTCCGAGGATGCCGACCACCTTGTTGTTGTCATGCAACACCAGCTTGTTGCCGGTCTGGTAGCGAATCTGCAACGCATCGCGCATGCCGATATTGGAATCCACCAGCGTCGGCACCCGCTCCAGGCTTTCAACCGCCTGGCCCGGCGCCCAGTTCTGCAGATTCATGACCACGCCGTTCTGTCGCGCGCCCTGGATGGTATTGCCTTCGGCCAGGTCCAGCCACGAATCGCCGCCCGGGTCCAGGCATACCGAACCGTTGACGCGCGTGCAGTTGTCCAGCGTGCGCATCAGGCTGCGGCCGCACAGCACGTTCAGCGGGTTGGTGTGCGCGACGAAGGTGCGCACGTAGTCATCGGCCGGGTTCAGCACGATCTCTTCGGGCACGCTGTACTGGATGATCTTGCCGTCCTTCATGATCGCGATGCGGCTGCCCAGTTTGAGCGCCTCATCCAGGTCGTGGCTGACGAACACGATGGTCTTGTTCAGCTTGCGCTGCAGTTCCAGCAGTTCATCCTGCAGGCCCTGGCGGATCAGCGGGTCGAGGGCGGAGAAGGGTTCGTCCATCAGCAGGATGTCGGCGTCCATCGCCAGCGCACGGGCCAGGCCCACACGTTGCTGCATGCCGCCCGACAGCTCGTCCGGCTTCTTGTTGCGCCATTGCGTCAGGCCCACCAGCTCGAGTTTTTCATCCACCAGCTTGCGTCGTTCCTTCTCCGGACGACCCTGCATTTCCAGGCCGAAGCTGATGTTTTCGCGCACCGTCAGCCAGGGCATCAGGGCGAACTTCTGGAACACCATGGCAATGCGCTGGGTGCGCATCATCTTAAGCTCGGCGGGTGTGCACGAGGCGATGTCGATCTGGCGGCCTTCATGCTCGACGAACAACTGGCCACGGCTCACGGTATTGAGGCCGTTGATGCAGCGCAGCAGGCTCGACTTGCCGGAGCCTGACAGGCCCATCAGCACGCAGATTTCGCCTTTCTGGATGTCCAGGCTGGCGTTTTCCACGCCGACAATCTGCCCGGTCTTTTTCAGGATCTCGTTACGGCTCATGCCCTGGTCCAGCAGCTTGAGCGCTTCGCGTGGGTCTTTGGAGAAGATCACGTCGACCTTGTCGAATCGGATAATGCTCATGCATCACCCCCTGCTTTGGCTTCGGGTTGTTTGCAGATGCGGTCGAGCATGATGGCCAGCAACACGATCGCCAGGCCCGCTTCAAAGCCCAGGGCGATATCAGCGGTGTTCAGTGCGTTGACCACCGGTTTGCCGAGGCCGTCGGCGCCCACCAGGGCGGCGATCACCACCATCGACAACGACAGCATGATGCATTGGGTGATGCCGGCGGCAATGCTCGGCATGGCGTGGGGCAGTTCAATGCGCGAGAGCAACTGACGGCGCGAGCAGCCGAAGGCCTTGCCGGCGTCCATCAACTCTTGCGGTACGTCGCGGATACCCAGGTAGGTCAAGCGGATGGGCGCGGCAATCGCGAACACCACCGTGGAGATCAAACCAGGCACCACACCCAGCCCGAAGAGGGTCAGGGTAGGGATGAGGTAGACGAAGGTCGGTACGGTCTGCATCAGATCGAGTACCGGCCGCATCATGGTGTAGAACATCGGTTTGTGCGCGGCAACAATGCCCAGCGGCACGCCGATGACCACGCAGACCAGGGTGGCGAACAGCACCTGCGCGAGGGTTTCCATGGTTTCCTGCCAGTACCCCAGGTTGAGGATCAGCAGGAAGGAGGCGATGACAAAGACAGTCAGCCCCCATTTGCGTTGAATAAAGTGAGCCAGCAGCGCAATCAGACCGATCAATGCCAGTGGATTGAACCAGGTCAGCGCGAACGTCACGCCGTGGATCATCGTTTCCAGTGTCGATGCGATTGCGTCGAAGTAGTTGGCACCGTGTTCGGTCAACCATTCGACGAAGGCAGCGATGTACTGGCCTAGTGGGATTTTCTGTTCAGTCAGCATGGTAGTGAATGTCCACATGCGAAGGGGAAAACATCCCGGGCCAGCGCACCGGCCCGGGGTCAGCGGAGGTTACTTGGCGAGGTAAGCTTTAACGGCGTCGAGCCCGGGTTTGCCATCGACGGTGGTCACACCGGCGAGCCAGGTATCGAGGACTTGCGGGTTGGCTTTGAGCCAGGTCTTGGCAGCGGCGTCGGGCTTCTGTTTGTCGTCCAGAACCTTGCCCATCAGGGTGCTTTCCATGTCGAGGCTGAACACCAGGTTTTTCAGCAACTGGCCCACGTTGCTGCATTCCTGGGTGTAGCCCTTGCGGGTGTTGGTGTAGATGGTGGCCTGGCCGTAGTTGGGGCCGAATGAGTCATCACCCCCGGTCAGGTACTTCATCTTGAAACGGGTGTTCATCGGGTGCGGTTCCCAGCCGAGGAACACGATAGCCTTGTCGCGCCGGGCAGCGCGCTCCACCTGCGAAAGCATCCCCGCTTCGCTGGACTCGACGACTTTGAAACCGGCGGTCTTGAGGCCGAAGGCGTCTTTGTCGATCAGGGTCTGGATGGTGCGGTTGCCGTCGTTGCCAGGCTCGATGCCGTAGATCTTGCCGTCCAGCTCGTCCTTGAATTTGGCGATATCGGCGAAGTCTTTCAGGCCCTTGTTGTACAGCGCTTCCGGCACGGCCAGGGTGTATTTGGCGTTCTCCAGGTTGGCGCGTACGGTGTCCACGGTGCCGGCATCACGGTACTGCTTGATGTCGTTTTCCATGGTCGGCATCCAGTTGCCGAGGAAGATGTCCATGTTCTTGCCGTCGGCCAGCGACTTGTAGGTCACAGGTACCGAAATCATCGTGGTGCGCGGCTTGTAGCCCAGGCCCTTGAGAATTTCGCTGGTGGTCGCGGTGGTGACGGTAATGTCGGTCCAGCCGACATCGGAGAAGTTGACGGTCTTGCACTGTTCCGGTTCTGCAGCGTGAGTCATGACGGGCAGACTCAGCATGGCGGCCAACAACAACGAGGGTGAAGCTTTCATAGGGCTAGACTCCTGTTTTTTCTGGCGGCAATCGCCGCGCTTTATAAGTGTTGCGGTTGGAGCGTGCGATGCAGCTTTGGCACGGTGCCTTGCAAACGAGTCGGGACTGATCATGTACCAGTGAAAATCTGACGCCTACAGGGGGCGTCGTATCCAGTACAGGGAGGGTCGTATCCAGTATTGGTGACGTCGCTTACAGATTTTTCTCAAGGCGAAACCGCAGTTTTCAGCCTTGCGCACCGCAAAAAACGGCCAAAACAGGCGATTGCACGCAGGCGACGCTAGTGAGCATGGTTGCGTCGGTGTGAGACGCCGTGACGGCCGACAAAAGCCTGATGATGCCGCCATCTGGGCGATCTGAGCGTAGCAGCTCCCGGGTGTCCGATTTGTGTCCACCGAGGAGTTTCACGTTAATGGCTATCAGTGTTTTCGACCTGTTCAAGATCGGCATCGGGCCTTCGAGTTCTCACACCGTCGGTCCCATGCGCGCCGCGGCGTTGTTCGTTCAGACACTGCGTGAACGTGACCTGTTGGAACAGGTTTGCCGCGTTGAAGTTCAGCTGTACGGGTCATTGTCGGCCACCGGCATCGGTCACGGCAGCGACACCGCCACCGTCATGGGCCTGATGGGCGAGTGGCCGGACGCCATTGATCCGTCGCAGATCGGCATCCGCATCAGCACCCTGCGCGAAACCGACACGCTGCTGCTCGACGGGCGTTTACCGGTGCCCTTTGTGTGGGCGCGGGACATGCGCCTGCTCGACGAGAACCTGCCGTTTCACCCCAATGCCATGACCCTGGTGGTGTTTGACCAGCACGGCGAATTGCACCGCGACACCTACTACTCGGTGGGTGGCGGATTTGTGGTGGACGAGGCTCAGGCGCAAAGCGGCGTGGCTGATATGGACCGCACCGAGCTGCCCTATGATTTTTCCAGCGCGGCGCAGTTGTTGCAGTTGTGCAAGACCCACAACCTGCGCGTCGCCGAACTGATGCTGGCCAACGAAAAAGTGTGGCGCTCGGAAGAGGAAATCCGCAGCGGCCTGATGAAGCTCTGGCGCGCCATGCAGGATTGCGTGGAGCAGGGTCTCAAGCATGAAGGCATCCTCCCCGGCGGGCTGAATGTGCGGCGCCGTGCGGCCAAGTTGCACCGCAGCCTGCAAGAGCTGGGCAAACCGAATGTAATCGGCTCCACCCTGAGCGCCATGGAGTGGGTCAACCTGTTCGCCCTGGCGGTCAACGAAGAGAACGCCGCCGGCGGGCGCATGGTCACCGCCCCCACCAACGGCGCGGCAGGGATCATTCCGGCAGTGCTGCACTACTTCATGAAATTCAGCGAAGACGTCACCGAAGCCAACGTGGTCGACTACATGCTCGGCGCTGCGGCGGTGGGGATTCTGTGCAAGAAGAACGCGTCGATCTCCGGCGCCGAAGTCGGCTGCCAGGGCGAGGTGGGTTCTGCGTGCGCCATGGCCGCCGCCGGGCTGGCGGAGATTCTTGGCGCGACCCCGGAGCAACTGTGCAACGCCGCCGAAATCGGCCTGGAGCACAACCTCGGTCTGACTTGCGATCCGGTGGGTGGCCTGGTGCAAGTACCGTGCATCGAGCGCAATGCGATTGCCGCGGTGAAAGCGATCAACGCCGCGCAAATGGCCCTGCGTGGCGATGGTCAGCACTTTATCTCCCTGGACCGGGTGATCCGTACCATGCGCGATACCGGCGCGGACATGCATGACAAGTACAAGGAAACGTCGCGCGGTGGCCTGGCGGTCAGCGCGGTTGAGTGCTGAGACCGAGTTGCCCGCATCGGGAGCAAGCCCCCCTCCCACATTTTGAATTGTGAATACCTCCAAATGTGGGAGGGGGCTTGCTCCCCGATAGCGGTTGCTTACTCCGACACTGCTCATAAAGTGAACACCCGAACCCGGAAGCGCCACCTTTTAGCGCGTCGCAAACAGATAAGTAGCCAGCGAACGACTTCCCCCGCCACTACCCCTCACCTGTGCATCGGGTGACAGACTTCTCCTGCGCCCGCAAAGCGCCTTCCCACAAGTGCTACCGATCTGCTCACCCCTTTTGAACGGACGCCTTTTTCGGCCCTATCCCGTACTCCCTGCGTGGGCTTATATAGACGCGTCAACAGGTCGTTTTCAGGATTTATTGAATAGGCATTCAAATTCAGGCACGGCATTTGCTCTATCAATTCAAAGCCTCTCTTCTTTATGGATAAAGAGCGCAATAACAAGAGCCTCGCCTGAGGCCATCAACTGCTTTGTGTGAGGAGATACCGCGATGACGTCGTTCAACTCAGGGGCCCAACCCCAGAACCGTGCGCCTCAATCCATCGGCTTTTTGCTGCTGGACAATTTCACGCTGATTTCCCTGGCGTCGGCGGTGGAACCGCTGCGCATGGCCAATCAGCTGTCCGGTCGCGAACTGTATCGCTGGACCACCCTGAGTGCCGACGGCAGCCAGGTGTGGGCCAGCGACGGCCTGCAAATCACCCCCGATGCCTCCATGCACAAAGCTCCGGCCCTGGACATCGTCATTGTGTGCGGCGGCGTGGGCATCCAGCGCACCGTGACCCGT
Organism: Pseudomonas trivialis; assembly: GCF_001439805.1. Classification (GTDB taxonomy): domain Bacteria; phylum Pseudomonadota; class Gammaproteobacteria; order Pseudomonadales; family Pseudomonadaceae; genus Aquipseudomonas; species Aquipseudomonas trivialis. The sequence continues at coordinate 599,106 of NZ_JYLK01000001.1, forward strand.
GAGCACGTGTCATGGCTACAGAGCCAGGCGCGCCAGTCACGCCGCCTGGGTGCGGTGTGCACCGGCAGTTGGGCACTGGCCTGTGCCGGCCTGCTCGACGGGTTCGATTGCAGCGTGCACTGGGAATGCCTGGCGTCGATGCAGGAAGCCTTCCCGCGCGTGGCCATGAGCACGCGCTTGTTCACCCTCGACCGCAACCGCTTCACCAGCTCCGGCGGCACCGCGCCGTTGGACATGATGCTGCACCTGATCAGCCGCGACCACGGCCGTGAATTGTCGGCAGCCATCTCCGAAATGTTCGTCTACGAACGCATCCGCAACGAACAGGATCACCAGCGCGTGCCGCTCAAGCACATGCTCGGCACCAACCAGCCGAAGCTGCAGGAAATCGTCGCGCTGATGGAGGCCAACCTCGAAGAGCCCATCGACCTGGATGAACTGGCGGTGTACGTCGCCGTGTCGCGGCGCCAGCTGGAGCGGCTGTTCCAGAAATACCTGCACTGCTCGCCGTCGCGCTATTACCTCAAGCTGCGCCTGATCCGTGCGCGCCAGTTGCTCAAGCAAACGCCGATGTCGATCATCGAAGTGGCCTCGGTGTGCGGGTTCGTGTCCACGCCGCACTTCTCCAAGTGCTACCGCGAATACTTCGGCATTCCGCCACGGGATGAACGCGTCGGCTCCAACACCACCCAGCAGGTGGCGATGTTGCCGATTCCGCAGGCGCTGTTGTCGCCGCTGTCGGGACCGATGTCGGCGTTGAGCCAGGCGCGCAATGAGTCGACGTTTGCCAGTGTAAGGCTGTAGACCGCGTTGCCTGTATCGGGAGCAAGCCCCCTCCCACATTTTGAATTGTGAATACCTTCAAATGTGGGAGGGGGCTTGCTCCCGATAGCGCTCTCTCAGGCGCCGGCGTTCTGTCTGAACTGCATCAAGGCCGGCAGCAGCTGCTTGTCAATCGCCTGCCTCACCGCTGGCAGGATCGTCGCACTGCCGCCATACATCTGCTCAACCATCCCCTTGAGCGCCTTCGCCCGCGCTTCACTCAAACCGCGCACCGCACACTCGCAGGCCTGTTCGGCGCTGGCGCCGCTGGACACCTCGAAACCCAGCGAGCGCAGCTGGCTCAGCAGGTCATCCTGATCAATCAAATCCGCGTGCATCATGACGTTTACCCTGGTTAACGGAGCTGGATTGACTCGGATTCTGGTAGGCCCCCGACCGGTCGGCAAGGGCAGAATGCGCGAATGCCTCGAATGACTATGAGCGTGTCGTTTTGGGGGCAGGTGCCGAGCGCATGAACCGGCACACTGCACCCAGGCAAGCAGCTTGACGGTTTGGTCACCCTCGGGATGCATGGCTCACACAAGGCACCTCTGCCCCGATCCCGTCACGGCTGGATCGGGGCTTTTTTTGTCGGCAAACCGATCACCCGGCCCAGCAGGGCAGGCCGGGAGAGGTCATTCTGCGCGGCGCTGAGGGCCATGAGTCTTGCCAGTGTGGCCTCGCTGAACGGCGTCGCGTGCGGGCCGGCCAGGTCGACGTGCAGCAACATCTGTTCGTTGCCGGCCAGGGCCTTTTCCTCTCCAGCCAGGTGCAGGCTGTGATAAAGGTGCAGGCGCTTGGCATCAAAGGCGATCAGTTGGGTGCGCACCTGCACCTCGGCGCCGAGTTTGACTTCGTGCAGGTAGTTCAGGTGCAGCTCCAGGGTGAACAACGAGTGGCCGCTGGCTTCGCGGTTGTCGCTGTCCAGGCCCAGAGTGTCCATCAGCGCGTCGGTGGCGTGGCTGAAAATCAGCAAGTAGTACGCATCGCGCAGATGACCGTTGTAGTCCACCCAGGCGGGCTGGATGTTGGTGGTGCAGGTGATCAATGCGGGCATGGAAAGTGGTCCTTTATTCGGCGAAGGTCATGCCGTGTTTTGCCTTGGTGCTCTTCACCGCTTCAAGCACTGCCAGCAGGCAATCATCACGATAGCGCTCCAGCGCCGAAATGCTGTGTTTGCCCAACTGATCGCGGGTGCCATCGACCACATCGTCGATCAGCTTGTCGGTCAATTCCGGTGCGGGCAGGTAAGTCCACGGCAACTGCAACGCCGGACCGAACTGCGCCATGAAGTGCCGCATGCCGGCATCGCCGCCCGCCAGGGTATAGGTGAGAAACGTGCCCATGAACGACCAGCGCAGCCCCGCGCCAAAGCGAATCGCATCGTCGATCTCACCGGTGGTGGCCACGCCGTCATTGACCAGGTGAAGCGCCTCGCGCCACAGCGCTTCGAGCAGGCGGTCGGCGATAAACCCGGGGACTTCCTTGCGCACATGCAGCGGGCGCATGCCGAGGGATTCGTACACCCTGATCGCCGCCTGGATGGCCTCGGGCGCGGTGTGCCGGCCGCCTACCACTTCCACCAGCGGCAGCAGATACACCGGGTTGAACGGGTGCCCCACCACGCAACGTTCCGGGTGGGTCGAGCCCTCGTAGAACTCACTCGGCAACAGGCCGGAGGTGCTGGAGCCGATCAAGGCATCGGGCCTGGCGGCTGCGCTGATCTTGCCGTGCAGTTCCAGTTTCAGTTCCAGGCGTTCTGGGGCGCTTTCCTGGATGAAGTCGGCGTCTTTTACGCACGCCTCGATGGTGGCGACAAAGCGCAGGCGATCCTGTGATGCGCCCGGTGCCAGGCCCTGTTTCTCCAGGGCTCCCCAAGCATTGGCGACGCGTTTGCGCAGGGCGGCTTCCGCACCGGGCGCCGGGTCCCAGGCCACCACATCGAGCCCATGGGCCAGGGCACGGCACACCCAGCCGCTGCCGATAACACCGCTGCCGAGGGCGGCGAAGGTTTTGATTTCAGTGATAAAGCTCATGGCGACATTCCTGAAGCGTTCGGTGATCCCTTGTGGGAGGGGGCTTGCTCCCGATGGCGATGTGTCAGTTGATGGATTTACTGGCTGACACACTGCTATCGGGAGCAAGCCCCCTCCCACCTTCTTTAACCGCGTTTGGTCAGACCCATCTTGATTCGGCCTTCGGCGGGGGTCATGACCCGCGCACCCAACCGGCTGAGGATCTCCCCGGCGCGTTCCACCAGTTGGCCGTTGGTGGCCAGCACACCCTTGTCCAGCCACAGGTTGTCTTCCAGGCCAACCCGCACGTTGCCGCCCAGCAGCACCGCCTGCGCCGCCATGGGCATCTGCATGCGGCCGATGCCGAAGCCGGCCCACACCGCGCCGGTCGGCAGGTTGTCGACCATGGCTTTCATCGTGGTGGTGTCGGCCGGCGCGCCCCAGGGGATGCCCAGGCACAGCTGAAACAGCGGGTTATCCAGCAGGCCTTCCTTGATCATCTGCTTGGCGAACCAGAGATGGCCGGTGTCGAAAATTTCCAGCTCGGCTTTTACGCCCAGTTCCTGGATGCGTTTGGCGCCAGCCCGCAATTGCGCCGGGGTGGACACGTAAATGGTGTCGCCATCGCCGAAATTGAGGGTGCCGCAGTCCAGCGTGCAGATTTCCGGCAACAGTTCTTCGACGTGGGCCAGGCGGGTCAGCGGGCCGACCAGGTCGGTGTTGGGGCCGAACTCCATGGGGTGTTCGCCGCCGCCAATCTCCAGGTCGCCGCCCATGCCGGCGGTGAGGTTGACGATAATGTCGATGTCGGCGTCGCGAATGCGCGCCATCACTTCGCGGTACAGCGCCACGTCGCGGCTGAACTTGCCGGTGTCTGGATCGCGTACGTGGCAGTGCACCACCGTGGCGCCGGCCTTGGCGGCCTCCACGGCAGCGGCGGCGATCTGTTTGGGGGTGACCGGCACGTGGGGGCTTCGGGCGCTCGTGTCGCCAGCACCGGTGAGTGCGCAGGTGATGATGACGTCGTGGTTCATGGGGCGGTTCCTTACAGGCGTGGTGATGCCGTTCGCGGTCGAAAGCGACCGCGAAACGGTGATTGAGAACGGGTTATTTACCGGTCAGTTGCAGGTTGGCCGCAGCCGGCTTGCCGTCGAAGGTGGTCACGCCTTCCAGCCAGCGCGCCTGGTCCTGCGGGTGGTCCTTGAGCCACTGCCGGGCGGATTCCAGGGCGTCCTTGTGATCCAGCAGCGGCTGCATCATCCGGCTCTCGTCGGCGGCGGTGAAGGTCAGGTTGGTCAGCAGCTTGTGCACGTTGGGGCACTGTTGGGCGTAGGTGGGCGAGGTGACGGTCCACACGCTTGCCATGCCCTCGTTCGGCCCCAGGGCGTCTTCGCTGCCGCTGAGGTAGGTCATGGCAATGTTGACGTTCATCGGGTGCGGCGCCCAGCCGAAGAACACCACGGCTTCCTTGCGGCGCACGGCGCGGTCGACGGCGGCGAGCATGCCGGCTTCACTGGATTCCACCAGCTGGAATTTGCCCAGGCCGAACTGGTTCTTGGCGATCATCGCCTTGATCTGCGTGTTGGCGCCTGAACCCGGCTCGATGCCGTAGAGCTTGCCGCCCAGCTCCTTGTCGAACCTGGCGATGTCGGCGAAGGTTTTCAGGCCCTTGTCGGCCAGGTAAGTCGGCACGGCGAGGGTGGCGCGGGCGTCTTCCAGGCTCGGCTTGTCGAGAACGTTGACTTGCCTGGCGTTGACGAACGGCGTGATGGTCTGGGTCATCAGCGGGTTCCAGTAGCCGAGGAACAGGTCCAGGCGCTGGTCGCGGATGCCGGCGAAGATGATTTGCTGCGAGGCGCTGGTCTGTTTGGTGGTGTAGCCGAGGCCGTCGAGCAACACTTGGGTCATGGCGCTGGTGGCGATGACGTCGGTCCAGTTCACCACGCCCATGCGCACGTTCTGGCAGGATGCCGCGTCGGCGGCCAGAGCGTTGGTGCTCAAAATGGCGCTGGCGCCGAGTGCAAGCACGCAGCGGCTGATCAGTCGGTTCATGGTGGATCCCTCGGCAGGTCGTTATTGTGGGGGCCGGCGTCTTTGTGCACCGTGACGCCACGTTACGGATCTTCGTCGAGCACAAAACGCACAGCGGCGACCGGCGCTTGCACTGCAGCGACCTGCCCCCTTGAATCCGCCCGGCAACGGGAGTATCACAGTGCCACTTAGCCTGCCGACGAGAGCCCCACCATGTCTCAGGATTTCTACTTCTTGCTGATGCCGGGCTTCTCTGCCATCGGTTTCATCTCTGCGCTGGAGCCGCTGCGGGTGGCCAACCGCTTTCGCGGCGAGCTGTACCGCTGGCACATACTGAGCGCCGACGGCGGTGCGGTGCTGGCGAGCAACGGCATGTCGGTCAACGCCGATGCGGCGCTTGAGCCGCTGAACAAAGGCGCGACGCTGTTGGTGGTGGCCGGCTTCGAGCCGCTGCAGTTCGCCACGCCCGCTCTGGAACATTGGCTGCGCCGCCTTGACCATGACGGCGTGACCCTGGGCGCCATCGACACCGGCGCCTGCGTGCTGGCCGAAGCCGGCCTGCTCGACGGCCACCGCGTGACCCTGCACTGGGAAGCCATCGATGCCTTCAAGGAGTCGTATCCGCACCTGAGCGTGACTCAGGAACTGTTCGAAATCGACCGTCGCCGCATCACCTGCGCCGGCGGCACCGCCTCCATCGACCTGATGCTCGACCTGATCGCCCAGGCCCACGGTCCCGACCTGGCGATCCAGGTTTCCGAACAGTTCGTGCTCGGCCGCATCCGCCCGCGCAAAGACCACCAGCGCATGCAGATCGCCACGCGCTACGGCATCAACAACAAGAAACTGGTGCAGGTCATCGGCGAGATGGAGCAACACACCGAACCGCCGCTGAGCACACTGGCCCTGGCCGAAGCGATCAAAGTGACGCGGCGCCAGCTGGAACGGCTGTTTCGCCTGCATTTGAACGACACGCCAAGCAACTTCTACCTTGGCCTGCGTCTGGAAAAAGCCCGGCAGCTGCTGCGCCAAAGCGGCATGAGCGTGCTGGAGGTGAGCATTGCGTGCGGGTTTGAGTCGCCGTCGTATTTCACCCGCAGCTATAGAGCGCGGTTTGCCAAGTGCCCGAGGGAGGATCGGCGACGGGAGGTGGTTTGATCGTTTTTTAGTCAATTATAGTCGCGAGTATAATTTATAGTCGTTTCGATAATTAGGTATAGAAAGCGGCCAAATGTGGGAGGGGGCTTGCCCCCGATAGCGGTGGGTCAGCAGCACATAAGTGACTGACACACCGCCATCGGGAGCAAGCCCCCTCCCACAGTAGAGTGTCGGTGTGGCTTATTTTTTCAGCAATGCCGAACACGCCGCCTTGTACGCCTCATGCTGATACTTGTTCAGCGAAGCCGGCAGGTCAAAGGTGTGCTTCTTGTTCTGCGCATTGATGGTCTGGGGCGACAGCAGCGTCACCTCAACCCCGTCCAGCAACTGAAATATCCCTTCAATCTTGAATGTGGTCGGGCCACCGGCAAACTCGCCTTTTTTACTGCGCTTTTTGATCGCGATGCGGGTGACGGCGTTGGCCTGCACAAAGGCTTTCACCTGCGCGGCGAAGGCTTTGACGTTGGCGGCCTCATCGTCGTCTTCCAGGGCGATTTTCTTGGTGGACAGGGCGACGTGGGTCAGCGCCTGGTTATCCAGTGAGGCCACCGCGATGATTGCTTCACTGCCTTTGATTTCGATGCCGCAGACTGTCATGCATTAAGCCTATAGAGAGAGGAGTTGGCAGAGCGAAGGTATCAGTAAGAGCGGTCTTCTTCTTTATGCCGATAGATCTGGCGCAGTGTCCAGAACATCCAGGCCTGGCACAGGACTATCAAGGCGGCACTGAAACTCATAATGTAGAAGTTCCACGAACCTTTACTGAGGTTCTCCTTTATGTTGTGAACTTCAGGAAACCACTTTGAATACACCACTTGCACCGGGCTGCCTACTTCGTAAACAGGGCTGTCGGCGTAGTTGCTGGTGCTCACCATGCCTTCCTCGTTTTGATCATCATGTTTGAAACGGTAATAAACATTGGTAATGGCGCCCCAATTGCCAATGTCTTCCACTTGAGTGACCTGTCCGGTCGTCTCCATTGGAGCTGCCTTGATCAACGCATAAGGCGCGCCCCGGCCTTTGGAGAGAAACAGCATCAGCGCCAGTACCAGAGTGGCGAAAAACAGCATGGCAGCGCGCGTAAACAGGAAGTCTCGTTGTGCCTCGCGAGGGTAATACATTTGAGGTCCTTTTCAATGGTTGGTAAGTTTTGAAGCCTGATTATTCCTGCCCAATCGACTCCAAAAACTCCGACCGTTCATCACTCATCCGCGCCAGGCAATCATTCTGCGCAATTGCATACGCCTTGCTGCCATTCACCGCCGGGAAGGTGTCCACGGCGCAGTCGGCGTCGCGCAGTTTTTCCCATTTTTGCTGGGCGTCCTTCAGACGGGCGGTAATGTCGGCCAGTTTGGTCTTGTCGCTGCCATAGGTCGAACCCATGCGTTCCAGCAAACCCTGATAGTTGTCCTTGAGCAATTGCTCGGCGGTGGTCTTGTTGTAGGTGGCGCAGGCCAGGGTCTGCTGGTCGTTTTCGATGCCGTCGCACGGCGTGCTGTCGGTGTCTTCGGCGGCGTGGACGCCGGTTGCGATGAGTGCCAAAGCCAGGAAAATCGATTTCATTGCGCCGTCTCATATCAGGTGATGGCCGAATTCTGGCTTAAGCGTAAGACAAAGAACAGCCGCCAGTCAGGCATGTCTGTGCAGCCTTTGTCGCGGATTGACGCTTTCGGCAATTCCCCTGTCGTTTTTGCACCCGGTCCGTTCAGCCCCGGGGCATATGCTGGCCCCAAAGCGCCGGCAGACGATTCGGCGCATGAATCGCCAATAAGGGGACGCCTGATGAGCCCAGCCGAGTTGCACGCCGACAGCATCGTTATCGACGGTCTGATTATTGCCAAGTGGAACCGCGACCTGTTCGAAGACATGCGCAAGGGTGGCCTCACCGCCGCCAACTGCACGGTATCGGTGTGGGAAGGTTTCCAGGCCACAATCAATAACATCGTGGCCAGCCAGACCCTGATCCGCGAGAACAGCGACCTGGTGATCCCGGTAAAAACCACCGCCGACATTCGCCGCGCGAAAGAGCAGGGCAAGACCGGCATCATCTTCGGCTTCCAGAATGCCCATGCCTTTGAAGACCAACTGGGCTACGTCGAGATCTTCAAGCAGCTCGGCGTGGGTGTGGTGCAGATGTGCTACAACACCCAGAACCTGGTCGGCACCGGCTGCTACGAGCGTGACGGCGGCCTGTCGGGCTTTGGCCGTGAGATCGTCGGCGAGATGAACCGCGTCGGCATCATGTGCGACCTGTCCCACGTTGGCTCCAAGACCAGCGAAGAAGTCATCCTCGAATCGAAAAAACCGGTGTGCTACTCCCACTGCCTGCCGTCCGGCCTTAAAGAGCACCCGCGCAACAAGTCCGATGAAGAACTCAAGTTCATTGCCGACCATGGCGGTTTTGTCGGCGTGACCATGTTCGCGCCGTTCCTGGCCAAGGGCATCGATTCGACCATCGACGACTACGCCGAAGCCATCGAATACACCATGAACATCGTCGGCGAAGACGCCATCGGCATCGGCACCGACTTCACCCAGGGCCATGGCCAGGATTTCTTCGAAATGCTGACCCATGACAAGGGCTACGCCCGCCGCCTGACCAGCTTCGGCAAGATCATCAACCCGCTGGGCATCCGCACCGTGGGCGAATTCCCCAACCTCACCGAGACCCTGCTCAAGCGCGGCCACAGCGAACGCGTGGTGCGCAAGATCATGGGCGAGAACTGGGTCAACGTCTTGAAGGACGTCTGGGGCGAATAAGCCAGACACCCACCGGCTACACCACTACGAATTTTTCTGGAGTTAAGTTTCCATGGCCAAGATCGCCCCGCAATTGCCTATCGAAGTCGACAGCGAAACCGGTGTCTGGACCTCCGACGCCCTGCCAATGCTGTACGTGCCGCGCCATTTCTTCGTCAACAACCACATGGGTATTGAAGAAGTGCTGGGCGCCGATGCCTATGCCGACATCCTCTACAAGGCCGGCTACAAGTCCGCCTGGCACTGGTGTGAAAAGGAAGCCGAATGCCACGGCCTGGAAGGCGTCGCCGTGTTCGAGCACTACATGAAGCGCCTGTCGCAACGCGGCTGGGGCCTGTTCAAGATCCAGGACATCGATCTGGACAAAGGCACCGCCAGCGTCAAGCTTGAGCATTCGGCGTTTGTCTATGTGTACGGCAAGGTCGGGCGCAAGGTCGACTATATGTTCACCGGCTGGTTTGCCGGCGCCATGGACCAGATCCTTCAAGCCCGTGGCAGCTCCATCCGCACTGTGGCCGAACAAGTCTACGGAGGCTCCGAAGAGGGTCACGAAGATGGCTTGTTCACCGTCAAGCCGTTGTAAGCCGAGGACCGTGCCATGGCTTTCGAAGCAATGTTTGCGCCGATTCAGATCGGCAAACTGACCATCCGCAACCGCGTGCTCAGTACCGCCCACGCCGAGGTGTATGCCACCGACGGTGGCATGACCACCGACCGCTATGTGAAGTATTACGAAGAGAAAGCCAAGGGCGGTATCGGCCTGGCAATCTGCGGCGGCTCGTCGGTAGTGGCCATCGACAGCCCGCAGGAATGGTGGAGTTCGGTGAACCTGTCCACCGACCGCATCATCCCGCACTTTCAGAACCTGGCCGACGCCATGCACAAGCATGGCGCCAAGATCATGATCCAGATTACCCACATGGGCCGTCGCTCGCGCTGGGACGGCTTTAACTGGCCGACCCTGATGTCGCCGTCCGGCGTGCGTGAGCCGGTGCACCGCGCCACCTGCAAGACCATCGAGCCCGAAGAGATCTGGCGCGTGATCGGCAACTACGCCAGCGCCGCCAAACGCGCCAAGGCCGGTGGCCTGGACGGCGTGGAACTGTCCGCCGTGCACCAGCACATGATCGATCAGTTCTGGAGCCCGCGCGTCAACAAGCGCACCGATGAATGGGGCGGCACCTTCGAAGGCCGCATGAAGTTCGGCCTCGAAGTGCTCAAGGCTGTACGCGCCGAAGTGGGCGACGACTTCTGCGTGGGCATGCGCCTGTGCGGTGACGAGTTCCACCCGGACGGCCTGTCCCACGAGGACATGAAGCAGATCGCCAAGTATTACGACGACACCGGCATGCTCGATTTCATCGGCGTGGTGGGCTCGGGGTGCGACACCCACAACACCCTGGCCAACGTGATCCCCAACATGAGCTACCCGCCGGAGCCGTTCCTGCACCTGGCCGCCGGTATCAAGGAAGTGGTCAAGGTGCCGGTGCTGCACGCGCAGAACATCAAGGACCCGAACCAGGCCACGCGCATCCTCGAAGGCGGCTACGTGGACATGGTCGGCATGACCCGTGCGCACATCGCCGACCCGCACCTGATCGCCAAGATCAAGATGGGCCAGATCGACCAGATCAAGCAGTGCGTCGGCGCCAACTACTGCATCGACCGCCAGTACCAGGGCCTGGATGTGTTGTGCATCCAGAACGCCGCGACCTCCCGTGAATACATGGGCGTGCCGCACATCATCGAGAAATCCGCCGGACCGAAACGCAAGGTCGTCGTGGTCGGCGCCGGCCCGGCCGGGATGGAAGCTGCGCGCGTGGCGGCCGAACGTGGCCACGACGTAACGCTGTTCGAGAAGAAAGACTTTATCGGCGGGCAGATCACCACGGCGTCCAAAGCGCCGCAGCGTGACCAGATTGCCGGTATCACCCGCTGGTTCCAACTGGAGCTGGCGCGCTTGAAAGTCGACCTGCGCCTGGGCGTGGCCGCCGACGCCGACACCATTCTGGACCTGCGTCCCGACGTGGTGGTGCTGGCGGTGGGCGGGCATCCGTTCATCGAGCAGAACGAACACTGGGGCGCCGCCGAAGGCCTGGTGGTGAGCAGCTGGGACGTGCTCGACGGCAAGGTTGCACCGGGCAAGAACGTGCTGGTGTACGACACCATCTGCGAATTCACCGGCATGTCGGTGGCAGACTTTCTGGCCGACAAGGGCTGCCAGGTGGAGATCGTCACCGACGACATCAAGCCGGGCGTGGCGATTGGCGGCACGTCGTTCCCCACCTACTACCGCAGCATGTACCCGAAAGAAGTGATCATGACCGGCGACATGATGCTGGAAAAGGTCTACCGCGAGGGCGACAAACTGGTGGCGGTGCTGGAGAACGAATACACCGGCGCCAAAGAGGAGCGGGTGGTGGACCAGGTGGTGGTCGAGAACGGCGTGCGTCCGGACGAGGCCATCTACTACGCCCTCAAGGAAGCCTCGCGCAACAAGGGCCAGATCGACGTCGAAGCCTTGTTTGCGATCAAGCCGCAGCCATGTCTGAGCGAAGCGGGCGAGGGGTACTTGCTGTTCCGCATCGGTGACTGTGTGGCGCAGCGCAATACCCACGCCGCCATCTATGACGCCCTGCGTCTTTGCAAAGACTTTTGATGAGGTGAACTCGGTCAAATGTGGGAGGGGGCTTGCCCCCGATAGCGGTGGTTCAGCGACAGCTGTATCAACGGACACTCCGCCATCGGGAGCCAGCCCCCTCCCACATTCAAGGCCAGTTTCACAGTAGGCCTGTGTGGTCTTTGGGAGCTTCACCATGTTGAACACCTTGCTGCCTATTCTCCTGTTTGCCGCCCTGGGCCTTGCCGTCCTCGGCGCCCTGCGCCGGGCAAACATGTGGCGCCGTGGCCGCGCGTCCAAAGTCGACCTGCTGGGCGGCCTGTTGGCCATGCCCAAGCGCTACATGGTCGACCTGCACCACGTGGTCGCTCGCGACAAATACATCGCCAACACCCACGTCGCCACAGCGCTGGGCTTTGTGCTGTCGGCGCTGCTGGCGATCCTGGTGCATGGGTTTGGCCTGCAAAACCGTATCCTCGGCTACGCCTTGCTGCTGGCCTCGACCTTGATGTTTGTCGGCGCCATCTTCATGTACCTGCGCCGCCGCAACCCGCCTGCGCGCCTGTCGAAAGGCCCGTGGATGCGCCTGCCGAAAAGCCTGCTGGCGTTCTCGGTGAGCTTTTTCCTGGTGACCTTGCCGGTCGCCGGCATTCTGCCCGCTGACTTTGGCGGCTGGCTGCTCGCTGCATTGCTGAGCGTGGGTGTGCTGTGGGGCGTGTCCGAAATGTTCTTCGGCATGACCTGGGGCGGCCCGATGAAGCACGCCTTCGCCGGGGCTCTGCACCTGGCCTGGCACCGCCGCGCCGAGCGCTTCGGTGGTGGGCGTTCCACCGGCTTGAAGCCGCTGGACCTCAGCGATAAATCCGCGCCGTTGGGTGTGGAAAAACCCAAGGACTTCACCTGGAACCAACTGCTCGGTTTCGACGCCTGCGTGCAATGCGGCAAGTGTGAAGCGGCATGCCCGGCCTTCGCCGCCGGCCAACCGCTGAACCCGAAAAAACTGATCCAGGACATGGTGGTCGGCCTGGCCGGTGGCACCGATGCAAAATTCGCCGGCAGCCCCTATCCGGGCAAACCCGTCGGCGAACACGGCGGCAACCCGCATCAACCCATCGTCAACGGCCTGGTGGACGCCGAAACCCTGTGGTCGTGCACCACCTGCCGCGCCTGCGTGGAAGAGTGCCCGATGATGATCGAGCACGTGGATGCCATCGTCGACATGCGCCGCCACCTCACCCTGGAAAGGGGCGCCACGCCGAACAAGGGCGCTGAAGTGCTCGAAAACCTGATCGCCACCGACAACCCCGGCGGCTTCGCCCCGGGCGGTCGGCTCAACTGGGCGGCGGATCTGAACCTGCCGTTGCTCAGCGAAAAGGCCAGCTGTGATGTGCTGTTCTGGGTCGGCGACGGCGCCTTTGACATGCGCAACCAGCGCACCCTGCGCGCCTTCGTCAAAGTGCTGAAGGCCGCCAGGGTGGACTTCGCCGTACTCGGCCTGGAAGAACGCGACAGCGGCGACGTGGCCCGACGCCTGGGCGACGAGGCGACCTTCCAGCTGCTGGCGACACGCAATATCCAGACCCTGGAAAAGTACTGCTTCAAACGCATCGTCACCTGCGATCCGCACAGTTTTCACGTACTCAAAAACGAATACGGCGCCTTCAATGGCAATTATCAGGTGCAGCACCACAGCACCTTCATGGCCGAACTGATCGACGCGGGCGCCCTGAACCTGGGCCAGCACAAGGGCAGCAGCGTGACTTACCACGACCCTTGCTACCTGGGCCGCTACAACGGCGAATACGAGGCGCCGCGTCAGGTGCTGCGTGCGCTGGGCATCGAGGTCAAGGAGATGCAACGCTCGGGCTTCCGTTCGCGCTGCTGCGGCGGCGGTGGCGGCGCGCCGATCACGGACATTCCCGGCAAGCAACGGATCCCGGACATGCGCATGGACGACATCCGCGAGACCGGCGCCGAACTGGTGGCCGTGGGCTGCCCGCAATGCACGGCGATGCTCGAAGGCGTGGTCGAACCGCGGCCGTTGATCAAGGACATCGCCGAATTGGTGGCTGACGCGTTGCTGGAAGACGCTGCACCGACCAAAGCGCCCTTAAAACGTGAACCTGCGGAGGTGCACTGATGAGCGACATTATCCGCCGCGACCCACGGGCTGAATGGATCGCCCGTAATCGTCTGCATCCCTTGCACGCGGCCATGCAGCCCGTGCAGCAGAGCTGGATGGGGCCCAACGGCGTCATGCGCAAAAACGTGCATGGCGTGGGCTTTATCGGCCCCAACGGTATCAAGCGCATCGACCGCAGCGGCGCCCAGCAGGGCGGCGCGGCCAAGCGTACGGCGGCAGTGGAAGTGCAGTTGCCGTTGCACCGGATTGCCGAGCCTGCGTTTTACATCAACGTGGTGCCGGACATGGTCGGCGGCCGCCTGAGCAGCCACGACCGCGATCTGTTGGGCCTGGCACGGCAACTGGCCGGCCACGACGGCGCGGTGCTGGCCGTGGTGTTTGGCGAGCACAAGGAAAGCGCATTCGCCACCGCCGGCGTCGACCGCCTGCTGGTGCTGGACGGTCACGCGTTCGACGGTTATTCACCGGAGCAACGGGTGCAGGGCCTGCGCGCTGTGGATAACCAGTTCAACCCACGCCACTGGTTGCTGCCCGACAGCCGCAGCGGCGGCGGTGAACTGGGCCGACGCTTTGCCGCCAGCCTCAAGGAACGTCCGGCCACGCGGGTGTGGCAGGTCAAGGACGACCAGTGCATCGGCCGTGCCGGCGCGGGCCAGCAGGATGTGGCGCGGCCATTGCCTCGCGTGATCCTCGCCGCTGTCGAATGCGCCGAACCGGTCAGCGACACGCGCCATGAAGTGTTACCCGTGGAGTTATCCACAACCCTGGCGCGCAGCCTGCCGCGTATCGAAGATTTGGGCGCGGTGGCGGTGGACCCGGCGGCGATTCCCATGGCCGAAGCCGAATTCATTTTCTCCGGCGGTAATGGGGTCAAGGACTGGGCGTTGTTTCACCAGACCGCCGCCGCACTCGGCGCCACCGAAGGCGCGTCACGGGTGGCGGTGGACGATGGCTTCATGGCGCGCGACCGCCAGGTCGGCGCCAGCGGCACCTGGGTCACGGCGCGGGTGTACGTGGCCGTGGGTATTTCCGGGGCGATCCAGCACCTGCAAGGCATCGGTGCCTGCGACAAGGTGGTGGCGATCAACCTCGACCCGGGTTGCGACATGATCAAGCGGGCCGACCTGTCGGTGATCGGCGAAAGTGCCGCGATTCTGCAAGCCTTGATCGCTGCGGTCGAGGCCCATCGCCACGGCGCCAAGCGCGACGCGGCTTGAGGACATGAGCATGACAACCAATGTAATCAGCCTGGTGTCCATCGGCGCCCATCCCACCTCCGGGCGCGCGCGCCGTGCAGAACAGGACGCACGCGCTGTCGAGCTGGGCCTGCAAATGGCTGGGGATAAGTTGCAGGTGCTGCACGCCGGCAACATCAATGAGCCCACCTTGCGCAGCTACCTGGGCATGGGCCTGCCGCACCTGCACGTGCTGGAACAACCGAGCGGCGCGGATGCGCTGCCGGTGCTCGGCGATTATCTGCGCGAGGCCGGCGCCCAGGTGGTGCTCACCGGCAGCCAGGCCGAAACCGGCGAAGGCTCGGGCATGCTGCCGTTTTTGCTCGCGGAGCACCTGGGCTGGCCGCTGATTGTGGGGCTGGCGCAAGTGGAATCCATCGACGGCGGCGTGGCCCATGTGCTGCAGGCGCTGCCCCGTGGTCAGCGGCGGCGCCTGAAGGTGCGCCTGCCGTTTCTGGCAACGGTGGATAACGCCGCGCCCAAGCCTCGGCAGAGCGCGTACGGCCCGGCGCAACGCGGCGAGTTGGCGGCCCATGAGGTTGAAGTCGAAGAAGACGAGTTATTCACAGGCGCCTCGCTGCAACCGGCCAAGCCTCGTCCCAAGCGTCTCAAGGTGATCAAGGCCAAGAGCGGCGCTGACCGCATGAAAGCCGCCACGGCCAAGGCCAGCGGCGGCGGTGGGCAGGTGCTCAAGGGCGTCAGTGCCGAGGAGGGCGCCCAGGCCATTCTCAAGCTGCTCATAGAGGAAGGCGTCGTACGCTGAACAACGGTGGGAGGGGGATTGCTCCCCTCCACCGTTGTTTTAGCGGTGCCTGGGCAATTACCCACAATCCCTGTTGACCCGTCTGTGGATAACCTGTTCGCGCATGTCCACACCCCATGTAAATCAAGCCCTGCAGCCTGCCGTACGAAAAATAACCAGGCTAACTGGCGGTTTTTATTGGGGTTTTCCGTTGAGCAAGTCCTGAACTTGCCCCCAAAGTCTGTTGGCGCTTCTGTGGATAAGATGTTCGCTATCGGCTACAGGCCTTATAAAACGCGGCTTGCGCGACTCTGGTTAAATTCTGATCAATGTCGCGTTTTCAGCTGCCAAAAAACCCTGGATACCCCGGTTTATGAAGCGTTGACATGGTTTTCCACAGCGCTTTGAAAGTTGCCCCCAAAGTCTGTTGGTGCTTCTGTGGATAAGGTGTTCGCGCACCGCTGCAGCCCTTGCAGCTTGTGGCTTTGGTGGGGTTGATCAATAAGTGACCAGAGCGGGATAAAACTGCGCCAACTGAATAAGTCACGGATTTTCTTGATTTAATTTCAGCTCAGCGACGCACTTGCCCACAATTGCTGTGGGTGGCTTTGTGGATAAGTTGTTGGGTAAAGGCTGGAGGGCAGGGCGGTAAAGGGCTTGAAGGGGGCTGAGCATTTTTTGAACACTGATGATATCCAATGTGGGAGCTGGCTTGCCTGCGATGGCATCACCCCGGTGCCACCGGGCCGCGAGGTGTGCGCATCGCAGGCAAGCCAGCTCCCACAAAAGCCCCACATTTCTGATCTGTGGGGTGTCAGTTACTCGTGTGCAGCCACGCCCTTGAGATAAGGCGCTGGCGCCGCGCCGAGGTTATTGAGCATGCGCTCGCTGTACCAATCCACGAAGTTCACCACGCCAAACTCATAGGTCTTGGAATACGGGCCCGGCTGGTAGGCCGTGGAGTTGATCCCGCGCTGGTTCTCTTCGGCCAGGCGACGGTCCTGGTCGTTGGTGGCGTCCCACACCTGGCGCATGCGGTCGACGTCGTAATCCACGCCTTCCACCGCGTCCTTGTGCACGATCCACTTGGTGGTGACCATGGTTTCCTGGGCGCTGATCGGCCACACGGTGAACACGATGATGTGGTCGCCCATGCAGTGGTTCCAGGAGTGCGGCAGGTGCAGGATGCGCATCGAGCCCAGGTCCGGGTTCTTGATGCGGCCCATCAGTTTGGCGCAGCCCTGTTTGCCATCCAGCGTCATCGACACGGTGCCCTTGAGCAGCGGCATGCGCACAATGCGGTTGCGCAGGCCGAAGCTGGCGTGGGCGTAAGGGATCTTCTCGGCATCCCAGGCGGCGGCCGAGGCGGCGACGTGGTCCTTGAAGGCCTGGTCGGCCCGTGGGTCGGTAACGTCGTCCCATTCCAGCAGGGTTTTCAGCAGTTCCGGGTGCGACGCGTTGCAGTGGTAGCACTCGCGGTTGTTTTCCAGCACCAGTTTCCAGTTGGCTTTTTCGAACAAGGTGGTCTGGATCGCCACCTTGGTGTTTTCCATGTCGTAGGGTTCCATGTAGTGGTTCAGTGTCGACAGGAAGTCATCGATGGCCGGCGGGTTTTCCGCCAGGCTGATAAAGATGTAGCCGCCGGCGGTCTTCACGTTCACCGGCTTCAAGCCGTACTGCTTCATGTCGAAATCGGCGCCCATCTCGGTGCCGGCGAACAGCAGGCGGCCATCGAGCTCATAGGTCCACTGGTGGTAGTGGCACACCAGTTTGGCCACCTTGCCCTTGTCGCTGGTGCACAGGCGCGAGCCACGGTGACGGCACACGTTGTGAAACGCATGCACCACGCCTTCGGCGCCACGGATCACGATGATCGGGTTCTTGCCGATCTGCAGGGTCAGGTAGTTGCCCTTGGCGGGGATTTCGCAGGTCATGCCGGCGATCAACCACTCTTTCTGGAAGATCTCCTGCATGTCGATATCAAACAACCGCTCATCAGAGTAAAACGGCTGCGGCAGGGAAAAGGTGCGCTCACGCTCGTGCAGCATTTGCGCGGTGGCCTTGCGTGCGGGTTCCAGCGGATCGCCCAAGCTTAAGGTTGCGGTGACGTCCATCGTGTGTGTCCTCAAGGCCATTCTGTGTGGCCGGTGAAAGTGGCTACGGTTGTTGCAATGCAAGGCGTAAAGAAAGTGTCTTGTTGGGCGTGAGTGTGGGGCCGGCGTTGCGGCGAACCTTATCCATGGGCGACATGGCCCAATCAGATCCCGACGCGCAACCCCCTGTCGTTGGGGGCTGGTCGCCGTAAGTATGTGAATGTCGCAGATAGGTAAGTGGGTGGTTCCGGCGTTACGCAGAATCGCCACCATCAGGCCGACCTACGGCTACGGAGAATAAGCATGTCCAACAATTTCCTGAATCCGGTAACGACCCAGACCTGGGCCAATGGTCGGCACATTGTCCGTTGCGTCAAAGTCATCCAGGAAACCTGGGACGTGCGCACCTTCTGTTTCATGGCCGACCAGCCGATTCTGTTCTTTTTCAAGCCGGGGCAGTTCGTCACCCTGGAGCTGGAAATCGAAGGCCAGCCGATCATGCGTTCCTACACCATCTCCAGTTCGCCGTCGGTGCCCTACAGTTTTTCGGTGACCATCAAGCGCGTACCGGGCGGCCGGGTGTCCAACTGGCTGCACGACACCCTGCATGAAGGGCAGGAGCTGGCGGTGCACGGGCCGGTTGGTCTGTTCAATGCCATCGATTTTCCCAGCCCCAAAGTGCTGTACCTGAGCGGCGGTGTCGGCATCACGCCGGTGATGTCCATGGCGCGCTGGTTCTACGACACCAATGCCAATGTCGACATGACCTTCGTCCATAGCGCCCGTTCGCCCAAAGACATCATCTACCACCGCGAGCTGGAGCACATGGCGTCGCGGATCGACAACTTCAGCCTGCACCTGATCTGCGAGAAACATGGTCTGGGCGAACCCTGGGCGGGTTATCGCGGCTACCTGAATCACAAGATGCTCGAACTGATGGTGCCGGACTTCCTCGAGCGCGAAGTGTTCTGCTGCGGCCCTACACCGTACATGAGCGCGGTGAAGCGCCTGCTGGAAGCGGCCGGGTTCGACATGGCGCGGTATCACGAAGAATCCTTCGGCGCCACGCCGCCGGAAGCCCGCGCCGACGCGGTGGAGCAAGCCGAACAGGCAGCCGACGCCCCGGAAGTCGACCTGGCCGACCTGCATCAAGTGGAATTCATCGCTTCGGGCAAGAGCATCCGCGTGGCCCCCGGCGAAACCGTGCATGCGGCCGCCGCCAAGCTCGGCCTGCTGATTCCGAAGGCCTGCGGCATGGGCATCTGTGGCACGTGCAAAGTGATGAAGCTGGGCGGGGAAGTCGAGATGGAGCACAACGGCGGGATCACCGAAGAAGACGAAGCCGAGGGCTACATCCTGTCGTGCTGCAGCGTGCCGAAGGGCGATGTGCGTATCGAGTTCTGATAAAGCCTCGACCCAGGGAGGCACGGTCCAATGTGGGAGGGGGCAAGCCCCTCCAGCACAAGAACTGCGCCGGGGTGGATGAGTCCCCGGCGCCGCTCCTGATCGTTATTGGGTGTAGACGTAGATGGCGAACTGATCACCTGAAGGTGTCAGTTCGAACACTTTTCCGGTCACGGTCAAGGTCCTGGAAGGTTCCCTGATGGTGTCACCGACGCTCGCCAGTTTTCTGAAGTCGTCCCAACCGATGTAGGTTGGCGCGGGAGTGCCGAGTTGTTTTGCGTTCATTGCATAGCGTGCAGCGTCTTCCATGGTGTAGCCCTCAATTGGATTTCCGTTTCCTGCCGATTTACTCGGCGGGCGGTCAGCCCCGGAAGGTGGCAGACCGGTCTGCGTTTTCCTTCCGGGTTCCAAGAGGCTAGTCAATGATTTTGATGACGTGGGCTGTCGGAAATACCAGAAAACAACCTCGGCAATCGGCCATTACCTACTTGCCGATTTCCTGCGTCAGGCGTTCATCACTTCCCTGATATCGGCAGCCAATTCCCTTACACGCTCTTCCTCGGTATCCCACGCACACATGAATCGCGCGCCGCCTTTGCCAATGAAGGTGTAGAACCGCCAGCCCTTGGCCGTGAGCGCCGCAATCGCCGGTTCCGAGAGTTGCAGGAACACGCCGTTGGCCTGTACCGGGAACATCAACTCCACGCCGGGAATATCCGCCACCAGGCTGCTCAGCAGTTGCGCACAGTGGTTGGCGTGGCGGGCGTGCTTGAGCCACGCGTCGTTTTCCAGCAGGCCCACCCACGGCGCGGAGAGAAAGCGCATCTTCGATGCCAGCTGGCCCGCCTGTTTGCAGCGGTAGTCGAAGTCTTCGGCCAGCGCGTGGTTGAAGAACAGGATCGCTTCACCCACCGCCATGCCGTTTTTGGTGCCGCCAAAGCACAGCACGTCCACCCCGGCCTTCCAGGTCAGGTCGGCCGGCGAGCAACCGAGGAAGGCGCAGGCGTTGGCGAAGCGCGCGCCGTCCATGTGCAGGTTCAGGCCCAGTTCCTTGCAGGTGACGCTGATGGCGCGGATTTCTTCGGGGGTGTACACGCTGCCCACTTCAGTGGCTTGGGTCAGCGTGACCACGCGCGGTTTGGGGTAGTGAATGTCCTGGCGCTTGAGGGCGATCTCGCGGATCGAATCCGGGGTCAGCTTGCCGTTTTCGGTGCGTGCGGTGAGCAGCTTGGAGCCGTTGGAGAAAAACTCCGGCGCGCCGCATTCGTCGGTTTCGACGTGAGCGGTTTCCGAGCAAATCACGCTATGGTAGCTCTGGCACAGGGACGACAGCGCCAGTGAGTTGGCGGCGGTGCCGTTGAAGGCGAAAAACACTTCGCAGTCGGTTTCGAACAGGTGGCGGAAACCGTCGGCGGCGCGATGGGTCCATTCATCATCACCGTAGGCGCGCTGGTGGCCCTGGTTGGCTTGTTCCATGGCGGCCCAGGCTTCCGGGCAGATGCCGGAATAGTTGTCGCTGGCAAATTGTTGGCTCTTGTCGGTCATGGCCCGTTCCTGTGGTCGATGTTGGTGCGCACTGTACCCAACATCGGCCGGGGTGCGCACGCGCTGTAAATGCAAAGTCAGTGGGGCATTATGCACGGTACTCACACTACGCCTGTCGGACGCGTCCGTGATGGCGCCCTGGACCTGCTCAAGTGGCTGGCGCTGCTGAGCATGGTGCTCGACCATTTGCGCTACGTCGGGTTGAGCCTGGATGGGCTGTATGTGCCGGGGCGCCTGGCGTTCCCGTGGTTTTGCCTGGCGATTGCGGCGAATCTGCACCGTACGCGTAACGCCGTGGTGACCGGCCACTGGCGCTATCTGGGCTGGCTGCTGCTGTTCAGCGTGATCAGCGAGGTGCCGTACCGGATGTTTATCGACGATGCCGATACCTTGAATGTGCTGCCCACCCTCGCGCTGGGTCTGCTGGTTGCCCGAGGATGGCAGCAGAAGGCGCTGATTGATCGGGGGTTGGCGCTGATCGCGCTCATACTGGGGGCGGTATTTTCCTCCCAACTGATGTTCGGGTTTTTCGGTGTATTACTGCCGCTGGCGATGCTGCTGGTCTTCCGTCGACCATGGTATTTCAGCGTATTGCCGGGGTGGGTGTGTGTAGCCGCCAATCAGTGGCAGATTTTGCTCAACAGCGGCTCGGTTGTGGCGCTAACCGGGTTGGTCGCCTGCCTGATTGCGCCATTGGCAGGGTTGATGCTGTTGCAGTATGCCAAAAACGTCTCGCCGCCGGCCATGCGCCGCTGGGCGTATGCCCTGTACCCGCTGCATTTTTTACTCTTGCTGCTGCTTCGCAAAGCGCTGGCGTGATGTCGATTCGAGCCAGTCGGGAGGGTACGGATGGGCCGCATACAGCTCGCGCATTTTTTGCACATCACTCTCGAACCCGTCGCGCAGCCATTGGCAGTATTGGCGTGAAACCGCAGGGCCATGCGCTGGCGTGTTCCGTTCATCCACAATGCACTGCGCCGCCATCATCCCCGACATCAATGCCTTGAGCACGCCATGGGAGGCGCCCGGGTCCAGCACGCTGGCCGCGTCGCCAGTGATGAAATAGCCGTTGCCGGCGGCTTGATCGCACAGTCTCCAGGTGACGTCGGCGCCGTGGATCGCGCCTTCGTCCGTCAAGTGGGCAAGACAGGCCGGAACCGCCAATGCCCTGGGCAGCCTGTCCTGGGCAAAGCGCAGGCGCGTCCAGTGATAAAGGCCCTGGCCTATGTGCGCGGTCCAGTACCAACCTGTTTCATCGGCGAAGATGCCCAGGGCGCGCTCATCGACCGTCCCGCGCTTGTAGCCATACAGCGCGGTCAGAGCGGGGGAGCAGCGCCGTGAGCTGAGCCCCAGCTGACGTGCCAGCCAGCCATGGGCGCCACTTGCATCAATCAGGTGCCTGCAAAACAGCTGTTCCGTCGGGGTGCGGATGCCCACGACGCGGCCTGCCTCCAGCAGCACCGCTTTGGCCTGGCAGGGCTGCAGCACATGGACGCCGACGGCGACGGCGCTCTCCAGCAGCCAGCCATCAAGCGTTGCCCTGGGAATCTGAAAGCCCCGCCAGGGCCCGTCCCTGTCTGCCCCAAACGCCACAAAGTGCCGCTCCTTGTCCCACGTCACCCAGGTGCCCGTGGGGCGGATAAACGCCTCGCCGCGCACTTTTTCAGCGATGCCCAGCTGCTGCAGCAGTGGCTCTATACCGGGGTGCAATGTTTCGCCCGGGCGGTTGCGCGGAAAAGGTCGGCGCTCCACAAGGGCGACCTTCAAGCCATGCCTGGCGCATGAAATGGCCGCCGCGCAACCGGCCGGGCCGGCGCCTGTCACGATGACGTCATAGCGGCTGCCCACGGCTACACGCGCTCCCAGGGTTTGGTCCCTTGTTGGCGCAACACCACCTGTGGCCATACGAAGTAGGTGAACGTTGCCTTCAGTTTGATCCGTATCTGGTCGAACGCCGGCGAATCGACCGGGGCGAAGCGAAACAACTCGAATCGATAGCCTTTGTCGTTCGGCCTGATTGGCACGTTCGTGTTCAGCGTGACGACGTTGGTGTCTTCAGGGGTTGCATCACTGAATGAGTCGATAAACCAATTGCCCGCATCGTTGCCCAGTGACTTTTTGATTGTGTACCAGGCATTCATGCGGCGTTGATATTCCACTGAGTCAACCTGACCCGTCAGTGCCAGTGAGAATTTATCGTTGAGTGCGTTTTCCGTGTAGTCGGTGTACAGGTAGGTCTCGTAGGCTCGGTGGGTGATGCCGCCGGCGATGTATTTTTTGGCGGCGGGTACGCCATCCCACGGGTAACCGCCAGCCTTGCCGATTTCCTGATCCCGCATCGGCTTGATGGTCGGGCCGGCTTGGTCGCCGGGCTCGTAGGATTGCGCCGAGTCCGGGGCAACGGCGGGCCAGAATGAACTGAGCGCCGCGCAAAGCTTGGCATCTTCGGGAAAGGGGCTGCCCAGTCGGTAAGCCGCCAGGTGTTCTATGTCTTCGTCGTCTTCCGACTGGGCTTCGTAAGACACTACGCCGACATCCCAGCCGGGTGCAAAGGACCCGGCTCCCGCATCCGGGAGCGACGAGGCGCACCGTGCTGCGGCGACGTTCGGCTGCAGCGGCGCAGACACGGGCCGGGACGAATCAAACTGCGCAACAATTGCCGTCATGCCTACGTCCGTGCTGCTGAACGCGCTCGGAAACGACTGGATATTGGCAGGGTAGCGAGAATCGGACAGGCAGTCGGGGTAAACGATGAAGATTGAAAACCGATCAACCTGGCTCAGGGTTTCGAGCCATTCCAGCAGGTGTCGCTGCTTGCACAGTGGATAGAAGTCAGGTGGGCACACCAGTGAATAGGCGGCCACACGTTGCGGCAGGGCGGCATCCAGCGCGGTGCACCGAGCCTGGATGCAGCCATCGGCAGAAAAGTCCAGATAGTGCAGGGCTTTGAAACCACCCTTTCTCAATTCGCCCATCATGTCCGGGCGACGATTGAGATTGATGACGTTGCCGGCGTCATCGACTTTATGGCGCATATGCACGTATTCCGGACCGTTCTCGTTAATTCGCAAGCTGGAGACCAGAATCTCGGGCCTGGCGGGCACATTGAATGTCAGGGGCTTGCCCTGGTAGCGGGCCGCTTCGATCAGATGTTTATGAGGGATGGCACACACCAAACCGCGGCCATACGCCTGTTCGGGCAGCCAGTCCGCCAGGCCTTGGGTAATGACGAAGGGCGGTTGGTCGATATCGGGTGCGCCCCAGCCCGAGCCCTGTCCCAGCTCCAGGTGTATGCGGCGCAATTTCTCGTTTTTGTGTTCTGCCAGCAGTTGAACATCCAGTTTCATGCCGGCGATGCACTCGCTGCCGCTGAACAGTTTGTGCAGCGGCACCCAGAAATCGGTGGCGGCGTCAGCCGCGCCAAAGCGCATGGGGCCGAACCGGGTCTCGTCGCCTTTGAGCTGGACTGCAATGTAGGCGCTGTAGCGCGCCGGCAACACGCGGATGGCATGGCTTTCCCCTTCCACGAACGGCAGGAAGCCTCGGCTTTGCGCGTCGTACAGCGGCGGCGCAGTGCCGACACGGGCGATGCCGGTGCGTGCAAAACACAGGTCGGCATGCACCTTGTGCACCGTGTCCGGCGCCGGGCGGTACTCCACCGCGAAGACCACCACTGCCATGGGCTGCCCCTTGGCCCGCGCCCTCAATTGCTGGAGGCTGGGCGCCTGTCTGGCATAGACATACTCGAGGACGGTTTCCAGTTCGGCCGGCGTGGCATAAGCCTGCAGTGGGTTACCCCTGGCGTCGGTGGTCACGTTGGGATTGGCCAGCGCGTGGTACAGCAGGCTGTGTGCGGGCTTGCCGGGCTCAATGCCACGGGTGCCCGCCGGGGCAAAGTCGACGAAGCCTTGCAGGGTGCGGTCGGGTGTGAGGGTTTTACCCAATTCGCTCTCAAGGTTGGGCGCCAGGAGATCGAGCCCGTGATGCAGCAACAGGGTGTGCCAGCCCTGAGGGGCCAGACGTTTGCAGATATCCATCACCTGATTGAGTAGCGCCATGTCTGCTGGCCTCGACGGAGTGGTGTGTTCAATCGCGAGGATTGAACGGTGAACGCGTCGACGGCATGAACTGGCGCTGGTTGATGGGCAAGAATAGTCAGCTTTTTGCTTTTTGCGCGATACCGCCGGGTTTTTCGCCGCCCCTGCGGCCTTTATTCGCCCATGCGTCAAGGCATGTCGTAAACGCACCTTTGCGTGGCGTCCGTAGGCATTTGACCTGCACGCCCCAGCCCTACCATCGCATCAAAGGGCCCTGCACGGGCCTCAACAATACGAAAGGCTGGGAGAGACGCGATGTTCAGCAAACAAGACCAGATCCAGGGATATGACGACGCACTGTTGGCGGCGATGAATGCCGAGGAGCAGCGTCAGGAAGATCATATCGAGCTGATCGCGTCGGAGAACTACACCAGCAAACGGGTGATGCAGGCGCAAGGCAGCGGCCTCACCAACAAATACGCCGAAGGCTACCCGGGCAAGCGCTACTACGGCGGCTGCGAGCATGTGGACAAGGTCGAAGCCCTGGCCATCGAGCGCGCCAAGCAGTTGTTCGGCGCCGATTACGCCAACGTGCAACCGCACTCCGGTTCGTCGGCCAACAGCGCGGTGTACCTGGCGCTGATCAACGCCGGCGACACCATCCTGGGCATGAGCCTGGCCCACGGTGGTCACCTGACCCACGGCGCCAAAGTGTCGTCCTCGGGCAAGCTGTACAACGCGGTGCAATACGGCATCAACACCGACACCGGCCTGATCGACTACGACGAAGTCGAACGCCTGGCCGTCGAGCACAAGCCAAAAATGGTCGTGGCCGGGTTCTCTGCCTACTCCAAGACTCTGGATTTCCCCCGTTTTCGTGCGATTGCCGACAAGGTCGGCGCGCTGCTGTTCGTCGACATGGCCCACGTTGCCGGCCTGGTTGCCGCCGGCCTTTACCCGAACCCGCTGCCCTACGCCGACGTGGTCACCACCACCACCCACAAGACCCTGCGCGGTCCGCGTGGCGGTTTGATCCTGGCCAGGGCCAACGAAGAGATCGAGAAAAAACTCAACTCCGCCGTGTTCCCCGGTGCCCAGGGTGGCCCGTTGATGCACGTGATCGCCGGCAAGGCGGTGTGCTTCAAGGAAGCGGCCGAGCCTGGCTTCAAGGTTTACCAGCAACAGGTGATCGACAACGCCCAGGCGATGGCCGAAGTGTTTATCAAGCGTGGCTACGATGTGGTCTCCGGCGGCACCGACAACCACTTGTTCCTGGTCAGCCTGATCCGCCAGGGCCTCACCGGCAAAGACGCCGACGCCGCCCTGGGTCGCGCCCACATCACCGTCAACAAGAACGCCGTGCCGAACGACCCGCAGTCGCCGTTCGTGACCTCGGGCCTGCGCATCGGCACCCCGGCGGTGACCACGCGCGGTTTCAAAGTGGCGCAGTGCGTCGAGCTGGCCGGCTGGATCTGCGACATCCTCGACAACCTCGGCGATGCCGACGTCGAGGCCAACGTGGCCAAGCACGTGTCTGCCCTGTGCGCTGATTTCCCGGTTTATCGCTGAGCGCGGTTTTGGAGTAATGACTATGCAACGCTACTCGGGCTTCGGCCTCTTCAAGCACTCCCTCAGCCATCACGAAAACTGGCAGAAGATGTGGCGCACGCCGACCCCGAAAAAGGTCTACGACGTGGTCATCGTCGGCGGCGGCGGGCATGGTCTGGCGACCGCCTATTACCTGGCCAAGGAGCACGGCATCACCAATGTGGCCGTGGTCGAGAAGGGCTGGCTGGGCGGCGGTAACACCGCGCGCAACACCACCATCGTGCGTTCCAACTACCTGTGGGACGAGTCGGCGCACCTGTACGAACACGCGATGAAACTGTGGGAAGGCCTGTCCCAGGACCTCAACTACAACGTGATGTTCTCCCAGCGTGGCGTCTACAACCTGTGCCACACCCTGCAGGACATCCGTGATTCCGAACGCCGCGTGAGCGCCAACCGCCTCAACGGCGTGGACGGCGAACTGCTCAACGCCAAACAGGTGGCCGACGAGATCCCGTACCTGGATTGCTCCAGGAACACCCGCTACCCGGTACTCGGCGCCACGGTGCAACGTCGCGGCGGCGTGGCCCGTCACGATGCCGTGGCCTGGGGCTTTGCCCGCGCGGCTGACGCACTCGGCGTGGACTTGATCCAGCAGACCGAAGTGATCGGCTTTCGCAAGGAAAACGGCGTGTGCATCGGCGTGGAGACCAACAAGGGCTTTATCGGCGCCAAGCGCGTCGGTGTGGTCACCGCCGGTAACTCCGGGCACATGGCCGGGCTTGCGGGCTTCCGTCTGCCAATCGAATCCCACCCGCTGCAAGCGTTGGTGTCGGAGCCGATCAAGCCGATTATCGACAGTGTGATCATGTCCAACGCCGTGCACGGTTACATCAGCCAGTCCGACAAGGGCGACCTGGTGATCGGCGCCGGCATCGACGGCTACAACGGCTACGGCCAGCGCGGTTCGTACCCGGTGATCGAACACACGATCCAGGCCATCGTCGAGATGTTCCCGGTGTTGTCCCGCGTGCGCATGAACCGGCAGTGGGGCGGCATCGTCGACACCACGCCGGATGCGTGCCCGATCATCTCCAAGACCCCGGTGCCAAACATGTTCTTCAACTGCGGCTGGGGCACCGGTGGCTTCAAGGCCACCCCAGGCTCGGGCAACGTGTTTGCCGCCAGCCTCGCCAAAGGTGAAATGCACCCATTGGCCGCGCCTTTCTCCATCGACCGTTTCCACAACGGTGCGCTGATCGACGAACACGGCGCTGCGGCCGTCGCCCACTAACAGGAGAAATTTCCTATGTTGCATATCTTCTGTCCTCACTGTGGCGAACTGCGCTCCGAAGAGGAATTCCACGCGTCCGGCCAAGCGCACATCCCGCGCCCGCTGGACCCGAATGCCTGCACCGATGCCGAGTGGGGCGACTACATGTTTTTTCGCGACAACCCCCGTGGCCTGCATCACGAACTGTGGATTCACGCCGCCGGTTGCCGTCAGTACTTCAACGCCACCCGCGACACCGTGACCTACGAAATCCTTGAAACCTACAAGATCGGTGAGCAGCCACAATTCACCGCCAAGGCCTCTGGAGAGAAGGTATGAGCCAGATCAATCGCCTGTCCAACGGTGGCCGCATCGACCGCAACAAGGTCCTGACGTTTACCTTCAACGGCCAGAGCTACAAGGGCTTTGAAGGCGACACCCTGGCCGCCGCCCTGCTGGCCAACGGCGTCGATATCATCGGCCGCAGCTTCAAGTACTCGCGCCCGCGCGGCATCTTTGCCGCCGGCGCCGAGGAGCCGAACGCGGTGCTGCAGATCGGCGCCACCGAAGCCACGCAAATCCCCAACGTGCGCGCCACGCAACAGGCGCTGTATCAGGGTTTGGTCGCCACCAGCACCAATGGCTGGCCGAGCGTGAACAACGACATGATGGGCATTCTCGGCAAGGTCGGCGGCAAGCTGATGCCGCCGGGTTTCTACTACAAAACCTTCATGTACCCGCAATCGTTCTGGATGACCTACGAGAAGTACATCCGCAAGGCTGCCGGCTTTGGCCGCTCGCCAACCGAGAACGACCCGGACACCTACGACAATTTCAACCGTCACTGCGACGTGCTGATCGTGGGCGCAGGCCCTGCCGGCCTCGCCGCCGCACTGGCGGCTGCACGCAGCGGTGCGCGTGTGATCATCGCCGATGAGCAGGAAGAATTCGGCGGCTCGTTGCTCGATTCGCGCGAAAGCCTCGACGGCAAGCCGGCCACCGAATGGGTCGCCAGCGTCATCGCCGAATTGAAAACCCTGCCGGACGTGGTGCTGCTGCCCCGCGCCACGGTCAACGGTTACCATGACCATAACTTCCTGACCATTCACGAACGCCTCACCGATCATCTCGGTGACCGTGCGCCGATTGGCGTGGTGCGTCAGCGTATCCACCGCGTGCGCGCCAAACGCGTGGTGCTGGCCACCGGTGCGTGCGAGCGTCCGCTGGTGTACGGCAACAACGACGTGCCGGGCAACATGCTCGCCGGTGCAGTTTCCACCTACGTGCGTCGTTATGGCGTGGCGCCGGGCAAGAAACTGGTGCTGTCGACCAACAACGATCATGCCTACCGCGTGGCGCTGGACTGGTTCGATGCCGGCCTGCAAGTGGTGGCCGTGGCCGATGCGCGCCACAACCCACGCGGCGCGCTGGTGGAAGAAGCCCGCGCCAAGGGCATTCGCATTCTCACCGGCAGTGCCGTGATCGAGGCCCGTGGCAGCAAGCACGTCACCGCTGCCCGTGTGGCGGCGATCGATGTGAAAGCCCATAAAGTCAGCAGCCCCGGCGAATGGCTGGACTGCGACCTGGTCGCCAGCTCCGGCGGTTACAGCCCGGTGGTGCACCTGGCCTCGCACCTGGGCGGCAAGCCGACCTGGCGCGAAGACATTCTCGGTTTCGTGCCGGGCGAAGCGCCGCAGAAACGCGTGTGCGTCGGCGGTATCAATGGCGTTTATGGCCTTGGCGATTCGTTGGCCGACGGTTTTGAAGGCGGCGTGCGCGCGGCCAGCGAAGCCGGGTTTGCGCCGGTGGAAGGCACGCTGCCAAAAGCCTTGAGCCGTCTGGAAGAGCCGACCCTGGCGCTGTTCCAGGTGCCCCACGACAAAGCCACTGCACGGGCGCCCAAGCAATTTGTCGACCTGCAAAACGACGTCACCGCCGCTGCCATCGAACTGGCGACCCGCGAGGGCTTCGAGTCGGTCGAGCACGTCAAGCGCTACACCGCGCTGGGCTTTGGCACCGACCAGGGCAAACTGGGTAACGTCAACGGCCTGGCGATTGCCGCGCGCTCGCTGAACGTGACCATCCCGCAGATGGGCACCACCATGTTCCGTCCCAACTACACGCCGGTCACCTTTGGCGCGATAGCAGGGCGTCACTGTGGGCACATCTTCGAACCGGTGCGCTACACCGCGCTGCAAGCCTGGCACGTGAAGAATGGCGCCGAGTTTGAAGACGTCGGCCAGTGGAAACGCCCGTGGTACTTCCCGCGCAACGGTGAAGACCTGCACGCGGCGGTGAAGCGCGAATGCCTGGCCGTGCGCGACAGCGTCGGGCTGCTGGACGCGTCCACCCTCGGCAAGATCGACATTCAAGGCCCGGATGCCCGCGAGTTCCTCAACCGCATCTACACCAATGCGTGGACCAAGCTCGACGTGGGCAAGGCGCGCTATGGCCTGATGTGCAAGGAAGACGGCATGGTCTTCGACGACGGCGTGACGGCCTGCCTCGCCGACAACCACTTCCTGATGACCACCACCACCGGCGGTGCGGCGCGTGTTCTTCAGTGGTTGGAAATCTATCAACAGACCGAGTGGCCAGACCTCAAGGTGTACTTCACCTCGGTCACCGACCACTGGGCGACCATGACCCTGTCGGGCCCCAACAGCCGCAAGCTGCTGGCCGAAGTCACCGACATCGACCTCGACAAGGACGGCTTCCCGTTCATGACCTGGAAGGAAGGCCTGGTCGGCGGCGTGCCGGCGCGGGTGTTCCGTATCTCGTTTACCGGTGAGCTGTCGTATGAAGTCAACGTGCAGGCCGACTACGCCATGGGCGTGCTGGAGAAAATCGTCGAGGCCGGCAAAAAATACAACCTGACCCCGTATGGCACTGAAACCATGCACGTCCTGCGGGCCGAGAAGGGCTTCATCATCGTCGGCCAGGACACTGACGGCTCGATGACCCCGGACGACCTGAACATGGGCTGGTGCGTAGGCCGCACCAAGCCGTTCTCGTGGATCGGCTGGCGTGGCATGAACCGTGAAGACTGCGTGCGTGAAGAGCGCAAGCAACTGGTGGGGCTCAAGCCGATTGATCCGAACGTGTGGCTGCCCGAAGGCGCGCAGCTTGTGCTGGACGCCAAGCAGACCATTCCGATGAAGATGGTCGGTCACGTCACCTCAAGTTATGCGCACAACTCCCTGGGTTATTCGTTTGCCATGGGTGTGGTCAAGGGCGGCTTGAAGCGCATTGGCGAGCGGGTGTTCTCGCCGCAGGCGGATGGCAGCGTGATTGAGGCGGAGATTGTGTCTTCGGTGTTCTTTGATCCGAAAGGGGATCGGCAGAACATCTGATAGACCGCGGCGCGGCCATCGGGAGCAAGCCCCTCCCACATTTTGATTTGTGAATACATTTCAAATGTGGGAGGGGGCTTGCTCCCGATGAGGCCGGAACAGTCACCCCAGAATTCAGATAGGTGCTTTATGACAGCAGCCAATGTTTACCAACAACGCCCCACCACCGGCGCCAAAGCCGAATCCTCGCTGCACCATGCCGACCTCGCCAGCCTGGTCGGCAAGGGCCGCAACAATGCCGGCGTGACCGTGCGTGAAAAGAAACTCCTCGGCCACCTGACCATCCGTGGCGATGGCCATGACGCCGCCTTCGCCGCTGGCGTTCACAAGGCGGTGGGTATTGAATTGCCCGGCGCCCTGCAGGTCATCGTCAAGGGCGAAACCAGCCTGCAATGGCTCGGCCCGGATGAGTGGCTGTTGATCGTGCCAGGCGGTGAAGAGTTTGCCGCCGAGCAAAACCTGCGCGCGGCCCTGGGCGAGCTGCATATCCAGATCGTCAACGTCAGCGGCGGCCAGCAGATCCTTGAGCTCAGCGGCCCGAACGTGCGCGATGTGCTGATGAAGTCCACCAGCTACGACGTGCACCCCAACAACTTCCCGGTGGGCAAGGCGGTGGGCACGGTGTTCGCCAAGTCGCAACTGGTGATCCGCCACACGGCAGAAGACACCTGGGAACTGCTGATTCGTCGCAGCTTCTCGGATTACTGGTGGTTGTGGCTGCAGGATGCCTCGGCCGAGTTCGGCCTGAGTGTTCAAGCCTGAGGAATAAACCATGAGCCGCGCACCCGATACATGGATTTTGACTGCCGACTGCCCCAGCGTGCTCGGCACGGTGGACGCGGTCACCCGCTACCTGTTCGAGCAGGGCTGCTACGTCACCGAGCACCATTCGTTCGATGATCGCCTCTCGGGCCGGTTTTTTATTCGGGTGGAATTTCGCCAGCCAGATGGTTTTGACGAGCAGGGTTTTCGCGATGGCCTGGCCACCCGCGGTGAAGCCTTTGGCATGATCTTCGAGCTGACGGCGCCGAACTACCGGCCAAAAGTGGTGATCATGGTCTCCAAGGCCGATCACTGCCTCAACGACCTGCTGTACCGCCAACGCATCGGCCAGCTGTCGATGGACGTCGTTGCGGTAGTGTCCAATCACCCTGATTTGCAACCGTTGGCCGACTGGCACCAGATTCCCTACTACCATTTCCCCCTCGACCCCAACGACAAACCGTCCCAGGAGCGTCAGGTGTGGCAGGTGATTGAAGAGACGGGCGCGGAACTGGTGATCCTTGCGCGCTACATGCAAGTGCTGTCACCGGAGCTGTGCCGCAAGCTGGACGGCAAGGCGATCAACATCCACCACTCGCTGCTGCCGGGATTCAAGGGCGCCAAGCCTTATCACCAGGCGTACAACAAAGGGGTGAAGCTGGTCGGTGCCACGGCGCATTACATCAATAACGATCTGGATGAAGGCCCGATCATTGCCCAGGGGGTGGAAGTGGTGGACCACAGCCACTATCCCGAGGACTTGATTGCCAAGGGGCGGGATATCGAAGGGCTCACATTGGCGCGGGCGGTGGGGTATCACATTGAAAGGCGGGTTTTTTTGAACGCCAATAGGACAGTGGTGCTCTGACTGGCGCCATCGGGAGCAAGCCCCCTCCCACATTTGGAATGCATTCCCCTGAGGGGGCCTGCCGCCGATGAGGCCCGCAGGAAAAACACAAGGAAACAGCATCTGTACCCGAGCACTTAACGCGCTGCCCACCCAAAGGGGCAACGCAGTTCCATAAAAACAACAGCGAGGTGAAAGCATGTCTGGTAATCGTGGTGTCGTGTATCTCGGCAACGGCAAGGTCGAAGTACAGAAAATCGACTATCCCAAAATGCAGGACCCCCGTGGCAGGAAGATTGAACACGGCGTCATTCTGCGCGTGGTCTCCACCAATATCTGCGGCTCCGACCAACACATGGTGCGTGGCCGCACTACCGCTCAGACCGGCCTGGTGCTCGGTCACGAAATCACCGGTGAAGTGATCGAGAAGGGCAGCGACGTCGAGAACCTGAAAATCGGCGACCTGGTCTCCGTACCCTTCAACGTGGCGTGCGGCCGCTGCCGCTCATGCAAGGAACAACACACCGGCGTGTGCCTGACCGTCAACCCGGCTCGTGCCGGTGGCGCCTACGGCTACGTCGACATGGGCGACTGGACAGGCGGCCAGGCTGAATACGTGCTGGTGCCGTACGCTGACTTCAACCTGCTGAAGCTGCCGGACCGCGACAAGGCCATGGAGAAAATCCGCGACCTGACCTGCCTCTCCGACATCCTGCCGACCGGCTACCACGGCGCCGTCACTGCCGGCGTCGGCCCAGGCAGCACCGTGTACATCGCCGGTGCTGGCCCGGTCGGTCTGGCCGCTGCGGCTTCCGCGCGTCTGCTGGGCGCGGCGGTGGTGATCATCGGCGACGTCAACCCGATCCGCCTGGCGCACGCCAAGGCCCAGGGTTTCGAAATTGCCGACTTGTCCACCGACACCCCGCTGCACGAACAGATCGCCGCACTGCTGGGCGAGCCCGAAGTGGACAGCGCCGTTGACTGCGTGGGCTTCGAAGCACGCGGCCACGGCCACGACGGCGTCAAGGCCGAAGCACCGGCCACCGTGCTTAACTCGCTGATGGGTGTGGTGCGCGTGGCGGGCAAGATCGGTATTCCGGGCCTGTACGTCACCGAAGACCCAGGCGCGGTGGACGCTGCCGCGAAAATGGGCAGCCTGAGCATCCGCTTTGGTTTGGGCTGGGCTAAATCCCACAGCTTCCACACCGGGCAGACGCCGGTGATGAAGTACAACCGCCAACTGATGCAGGCGATCATGTGGGACCGCATCAACATTGCCGACATCGTCGGCGTGCAGGTGATCAGCCTGGATGACGCGCCGCGTGGGTACGGCGAGTTCGATGCAGGTGTGCCGAAGAAGTTTGTGATTGATCCGCATAAGATGTTTAGCGCGGCGTGAGGCGATAGATAAGGGCGACCCTGGGGTCGCCCTTTTTCATGGCGAATTAGTCTGTGATGAAAAGCCAGCTGATAAACATACCGGCAAAGGATAGGTAGGTAACGAGTGTAGGTACGACCATCCAGTATTTGAGGTGCAGAGGGATTTTTTCAACGTCCTCAACAAGCACCATCCCTCCCCAGTATGAGCCACCCACGGCACCCACCAGCTTGGCGCCTTCAATATATGTCGCTTTCGTGCACTCCAGTTCACGCCCCGTGGAGCAAGCCTCCGTTATCTCCAACGCAGTCGCACTCATCGATTTGCCTGAGCGTCTCTTCGATCTGCGTCAGGTGCTTGCTCCATGCACCGCTCACACTGCCGATACCCAAAGAAGCATGGGACATGATGGCCTGTAACTGATCGTAGTTTTTGATCAGGAATTGATCAGTGGCGGAATGTGCCAACAGAGCATGTTTGATGTTGCCGGCCGATTGCATCAAGCGAGCTTCTTCAGCGGTACAGGCAGCAGTTCGGCTGTCTCCGATAATGACCAATTGCCCAGGCAGCACGACGGTGTTGCGAATGTGCTGGTTGAGGATGTGTTCCCAGCATTGCGTGCACCTTCAGGACTGTGGCGCACGACTATAAGAAGGCGCTACAAGCGAGGTAAGACGCATGCAGGGGCGGTTTTAACGTTTCGGAAATGGACTACTTAAGTCCAGGCGCGCGCCTACGATTGCAGCCGTCGGCTGATCACATTCA
The DNA here is from genome assembly GCF_001439805.1 of Pseudomonas trivialis. Taxonomy (GTDB): domain Bacteria; phylum Pseudomonadota; class Gammaproteobacteria; order Pseudomonadales; family Pseudomonadaceae; genus Aquipseudomonas; species Aquipseudomonas trivialis. Next base: position 633,637 of record NZ_JYLK01000001.1, read on the forward strand.
GCAATTCACAGCCATCACGCAACGGGATGGCGCAGAGGAGGGCAAAGTCCTGGAGGACGACGTTGTTTCAATCGGGTAGTCAAACCCGTGTTGCCATGTGGACGAACGCCGAACTACAAACGCAATCCTGCGCCCTGAGCAAGTCACCCAGCCGATGAGGTTCAAATGTGGGAGGGGGCAAGCCCCCTCCCACATGGGTTCTGCTGTGTTCAATAGATTTGAGTCAGCGTGTGGCCAATGCGCCCTGATAGACGGTTGGGCCTGTCGGTTGCTTGCTCAGCGAACCGCCCTTGGTTTCCGAACTCACCATCAATTCCACCGGTTTGCTGATGGTTTCCTGCTGGCGCGGGTTCAGGCCGATGATGCCTTTGCCGTCTTCCGGCAACAGCCCCAGGGACACGGGCGTGCCGCCTTCGGGGATGGCCCACAGTTCCAGGCTTTGGTCGGGCGCCGGGGCCGTGGCGGCAATCGGCTGCACTTCCAGGTAATCCTTGTGCGCCATGATCTGCGCGGCCGGCTGCTGGGCGGTGGTCACCAGGGTGGCGGCGGATTTGACGCTGTCTTGGGTGTAGAGCGCGCCGCCGACACCGGCAACCACGACGACACAGGCGCCGATAAACAGGCGCGGACGGCTCCAGAATGGAGGCTTGTGCTCAATCACTGGGGGTTGGATCGCAGTCATAAGTCTCTTCCTGACAAATTTTGTAGTCAGTTCATGGACCTTGCCAATGACGATGGGTTCCGGGGCCCATCGTCGGCGATCTTCGTCAGAGTGATGCCAATTGGCCTTTATATAGCACTGGGCCGGTCGGCTGGCCGCTCGGTGAACCGCCTTCAGGTTCGAGGGTGACGGCGAGGGTGGCCGGGGCTTTGAGCAGCGTTTGCTGAGCCTCGCTCAACTGAATTCGGCCCTTGCCTGCCGTCGGTACCAGCCCGAGGGAGATCGGTTTACCACCGGCGGGAATAACCCATAATTCCAGCGCCTGCGCAGGCGTCAAAGCGGCTATTGCGAGTGGTTCAACCTGCAGGTGATCGGCAAACGTGTCGATCCGCAACGCTGGCTGCTGGTCGGCGGCGACCAGCGTGGTGCGGTATGCAAGGCCCGTGTCGCGAGGGTAGAGCACGCCGATCAACACTGCCGCAATCAGGGCGCACGCGGCAGCCAGCAGGCGCCCCTTTCTCCACCACGGTTTTTTCGCCGGTACGTGCAGCTTTTGCGGCTCGATCCGCGCCTGGATGCCTGCCCACACGTGATCAGGCACTGCGCGTTCGGGCAGGCTGCCGGTGAGGCTGGCAAGCGCCTCCTGCCAATGCCCAAGCTCTGCGCGCAGCGCGGCATCGTTGAGCAGAAGGGCGTCAAACCGGCGACGGGCGGTGGCGGGCATCAGGCCAATCGCGTAGTCGGCGGCCAGGGCGCGGCGCAGGGCGGTGGTGTGGTAGTTCATGATTCAAGGCACCTGCGCAGGCGCTCCATGCCGCGACGAATCCAGGATTTGACCGAGCCCAGGGGGGCCGCCAGGTGTTCGGCCAGCTCCGAGCACGACAGGCCTCGAAAGTAAGCCACGGTGATGGATTGGCGCTGCATGCCGTCGAGGGTGTCCAGGCAACGGTTGAGGGCGCGGGCGTTGCGTTCGCTGTCGAGCTGGTCATAGGCGCTGGGGCCTTCGTCGAACAGGGCGTCCTGCTGGCCGTCGACAAGGGGTTGCTCACGGCGTTTGCGCAATTGGTCGATGGCCAGGTTGCGGGTGATGTTCACCATCCAGGTCATGGGCGACGCCAGGTGAGGCTCGTAGCGCGACGCGTTGTACCAGATGCGCACGAAGGCTTCCTGCAACACGTCCTCGGCGAGGTCCGCACGGCCCATGAAGCGGTAGGCCACCCCATGCAGGCGCGGCGAAACGCTACGGTACAGGGTTTCGAACGCCTGGCGGTTGCCCAGGGCGCATTGGGCCAGCAGCGGGCGTAATGGGTCAGCATCGGTGAGCGTAATGGGGCTTCTCCAGGCTCTCGAGCGAGGGCGACGGGACTGCGCACGGTGGGCAGAGGGTAATCCAATTTGCGCAGTCATTCCATCCAGCTCCGGGCGGCCTGTCAGTGCTATACGCAGGCCGGGGCGTTTCGGATGCGGTTGGGAACAAGCCCTGTTATCGCCAGTCCAACGCCTGCTTTCGCCCCCACCTGCAGAGGTTGTTTCGATGAATATTTCACGCGGTTTCGCCCTTTCCTGCCTGATGACCCTGGCAGCGGCCCCGGTGTTCGCCGCAGGGTTCAGCCTTGGTGATGCGGCCAATGCGATTTCCGGCATGCAGGGCGGCAACAACAAGGCCGCTGCCGCCGCGCCGTCGTCCGAGACGGCCGGTCTGCTGAGCGCACTCACCTCGCAACTCAATGTCACCCCCGAACAGGCCGTCGGCGGCACCGGCGCGATGCTGGGCCTGGCCAAGAACCGGCTGAGCGGCAACGATTATTCGCAATTGGCCAAGAGCGTACCGGGGCTGGACAAGCTGTCCGGCGACAATGCATTGGGCAGCCTCGGGGCCTTGAGCGGGATGCTCGGCCAGGGTGGCGGCAGCAAGACCAGCGGCCTGGACGGCCTGTTGGGCAACGTGAAGAACACCAACGACCTGAACACCGCGTTCAGCGCCCTGGGCATGGACAGCGGCATGATCGGCCAGTTTGCGCCGGTGATCCTGCAATACCTGGGCAGTCAGGGCGCCAACGGCTCGGTACTGGGCAAGCTGGCCCAGGCCTGGGGCACTGGCGGCTAAGCCTGCTGCGCGCGCAGCTGTTCGATGCGCGCGTCTTTCTCCCTCCAGAGCTGGTTGACCCAGTTCTGGACGGTTTGGCGAAACGCCGGATCGTTCTCGTAATCCCCCTGCCACAACGCCGGATCCAGCTCACGGGTGCGGATATCCACAATCACTTTCGGCACGCCGCCGCTGATCAAGTCCCAGAATCCCGGGATCTTCTGCTGTGGATAGACCACGGTCACGTCGAGGATCGCGTCCAGCTGTTCACCCATCGCCGCCAGCACAAACGCCACGCCGCCCGCCTTGGGCTTGAGCAGGCGGGTAAAGGGTGATTCCTGCTGCACCCGCTTGGTTTCGTTGAACCGCGTGCCCTCCAGGTAATTGACCACCGTCACCGGCTGGCGCTTGAACAGTTCGCAGGCCTGTTTGGTGATCTTCAGGTCTTGCCCCGCCAGCTCCGGGTGTTTGGCCAGGAACGCTTTGGTGTAGCGCTTCATGAACGGGTAGTCGAGCGCCCACCAGGCAAGGCCCAGGAAGGGCACCCAGATGAGTTCTTTTTTCAGGAAAAACTTGAAGAATGGCGTGCGCCGGTTGAGCGCCTGGATCAGTGCCGGGATATCCACCCACGACTGGTGATTACTGATCACCAGGTAAGAGGTGTCACGTCGCAGGTCGGCGCCGCCGCGAATGTCCCACTGGGTCGGGATGCACAGCGAGAAGACAAGCTTGTCGATCTCGGCCCAGGTTTCGGCGATCCACATCACCGCCGCCGAGGCATGGTCGCGCCAGCGCCCCGGCGCTGCCAGCTTGAGCAGCGCGAACACCAGCAACGGGCCGATCAGGATCAGCGTATTGAGCAACAGCAGCAACGTGACGCAACAGCCGGTGAGCAGGCGGCGCATAAGCAACTCTTGGAATTCCTGTGGGCCGCTCATCATAAGCAAGCAACGTGCGCAGGCCAAATCGCAAATCGCCCCACGAATGTTTCACACCGGTCACGCTATGCTCGGTCATCCAACTAAGTGCCGGGTTTGCGGTCTAGAATCCGCCCACCTTCTTTCGAGGAATCACGCCGTGAAATTGCTCTTTGCCGCGTTCACCCTGGTTGCCCTGCCCGTCATGGCCGCCGAACCGACCCTCTACGGGCGCTACGAATACATCCAGTTGCCGGAGATCGGCGAGACCTTCAAGGCCAAGATGGACACCGGCGCGCTGACCGCCTCGCTGTCGGCCCGCGACATCCAGACTTTCACCCGTGATGGCGACGACTGGGTACGCTTTCGCCTCGGCGGCCAGGACGCGTCGAACAAGGTCTACGAGCACAAGGTCGCGCGTATCAGCAAGATCAAGAGCCGCGCCGACGAGGATGACGACAAGGAAGAGTCCAGCGTGACCAAGCGGCCGGTGATCGACCTGGAAATGTGCCTGGGCGACGTCAAGCGCACCGTCGAGGTCAACCTGACCGACCGCAGCAGTTTCAACTATCCGCTGCTGATCGGCGCCAAGGCCCTGCGCGAATTCGGCGCGGCAGTGAACCCGGCGCGGCGCTACACTGCCGACAAACCGGACTGCTGACGGACCGCCATGGCGCACATCCTGATTGTCGAAGACGAAGCCGCAATTGCCGATACGCTGATCTTCGCCCTGCAGGGCGAAGGGTTCACCACCACCTGGCTGACCCTCGGCCAGGCGGCACTTGCGCACCAGCGCCAGACCCCGGCCGACCTGGTGATTCTCGACATCGGCCTGCCGGATATCAGCGGCTTTGAAACCTGCAGGCAACTGCGCCGTTTCAGCGAAGTGCCGGTGATGTTTCTCAGCGCCCGGGATGGCGAGATCGACCGGGTGGTGGGGCTGGAGATCGGCGCCGACGACTACGTGGTCAAGCCGTTCAGCCCGCGTGAAGTGGCGGCGCGGGTGCGGGCGATTCTCAAGCGGGTCGGCCCGGGGGCGCCGCCGGCGGTGTTCCAGATCGATCTGGAGCGCATGCAGATCACCTATCGCAGCCAGCCCCTGAGCCTGACCCGCCATGAGTTCCGCCTCTTGCAAAGCCTGCTGGAACAGCCCGAGCGGGTATTCAGCCGCGAGCAACTGCTGGACGCGGTGGGCGTGCCCGCCGACGCCGGCTACGAGCGCAATATCGACACTCACATCAAAAGCCTGCGCAGCAAATTGCGCAGCGTGGCGGCGCAGGCCGAGCCGATCCAGACCCATCGCGGCCTCGGCTACAGCTACAGCCCCGGCAACAGCTGATGCGCCTGGGGCTGCGGATTTTCCTGGTGTATGCGCTGTTTATCGGCCTGACCGGTTATTTCGTGCTCAGCACCGTCATGAACGAAATTCGGCCCGGTGTGCGTCAGTCCACCGAGGAAACCCTGGTGGACACCGCCAACCTGCTGGCCGAAGTGCTGCGCAACGACGTGCAGAACGGCACCCTCGGCCAAAGCCATTGGCCGCAGCTGCTCAAGGCCTACGGCAGCCGCCAGCCGGGCGCGACCATCTGGGGGCTGCCGAAAAACCAGGTCAACCATCGCATCTATGTGACCGACGCCCAGGGCCGGGTGCTGCTCGACTCCACGGGGCAAGCGCTGGGCCAGGACTATTCCCGCTGGAACGACGTGTACCTGACCCTGCGCGGTGAATACGGCGCGCGTTCCACCCGCAGCGACCCCGACGACCCGGCCTCGTCGGTGATGCACGTGGGCGCACCGATCCGCGACCACGGCCGGATCATCGGCGTGGTCACCGTGGCCAAGCCCAACAGTTCCTTGCAGCCCTATGTCGACCGCACCGAGCGCCGTCTGCTGTGGTACGGCGCCGGGCTGGTGGTGCTCGGCCTGCTGCTCGGCGCGTTGCTGTCGTGGTGGTTGAGCGCTGCCTTGCGGCGCCTCACCGCCTATGCCGAGGCGGTCAGCGAGGGGCGCCGTGCCGAGTTGCCGCATTATCGGGGCGGCGAGCTCAAGCAGTTGTCCACCGCCGTGGAGCACATGCGCACGCAACTGGAAGGCAAGGCATACGTTGAGCATTACGTGCACACCCTGACCCACGAGTTGAAAAGCCCGCTGGCGGCGATTCGCGGCGCGGCGGAGTTGTTGCAGGGCGACATGAGCCGCGAGCAGCAGCAGCGCTTCGTCGGCAATATCGACAGCGAAAGCGCGCGCCTGCAGCAGTTGATCGAACGCCTGCTGAACCTGGCGCAGGTCGAACAGCGCCAGGGCCTGGAAGAGCAGGCGAGCATCCCGCTGGCGGCATTGGTCGATGAGGTGCTCACGGCGCAGTGCGCGCGTATCGAAGGGGCAGGGTTGCGGGTTGAGCAGGCCATTGCGGCGGATGTGCAGGTGTTCGGCGAGCCCTTTCTGTTGCGCCAGGCGCTGGGCAATCTGCTGGATAACGCCCTGGATTTCACCCCGGCCGGCGGCACGCTGAGGTTCAGCGCGCAGGTGCGGCATCACGATGTAGACGTCAGCCTGTTCAACCAGGCAGAGCCGATTCCCGACTATGCCCTGCCGCGCCTGAGCGAGCGCTTTTACTCGCTGCCACGCCCGGCCAGCGGACGCAAAAGCACGGGTCTGGGCCTCAACTTTGTCGAAGAAGTGATGAAGCTGCACGGTGGCGCCATGGCGATCAGCAATGTGCCGGGCGGCGTGCAAGTGGTGCTGCATCTCCACACAGTCTCCACGATGCCCACATAAATCGCCCACATGCGCGGCTCACGCTCTGCCCATCCAAAACAGGGAGAGCCCCGATGAACCGCAGCCTGCTTTTCAAACTTGGCGCCATTGCGCTGTTGATGTTGCTGTTGATGATTCCGTTGCTGATGATCAACGGCATCATCAGTGACCGTCAGCAGACGCGCGATGACGTATTGACGGATATCGCCCGCAGCTCCAGTTACGCACAGCGCCTCACTGGCCCGGTGATGGTGGTGCCTTATCGCAGGACCGTGCGCGAGTGGAAGCTCAATGAAAAACTCAATCAACGCTACGAAGAAACCCGCGAAGAGCGCGGTCGTCTGTATTTCCTGCCGGAGCGTTTTGAGCTCGACGGCCGGGTGCAGACCGAACTGCGTGCGCGGGGCATTTACCAGGCGCGGCTGTTCCATGCCGACAACCGCATCAGCGGGCGTTTCGCGTTGCCAGAGCAATTGGGCATTACCGAGCATTTTGCCGATTACCGCTTTGAGCCGGCGTTTCTGGCGGTGGGTATCAGCGATATTCGCGGCATCGAAAATGCGCTGAAACTGGAGCTGGGCAGCCAGCGCCTTGAGTTCGCGCCGGGCTCCCAGGTGGACTGGCTGGGGGAGGGCGTGCACGTGGCGTTGCCGACGCTGGACAGCCGCAAGCCTGCCGCGCTGGAGTTCGCCTTCGACCTGCGCCTGCAAGGTACCGAACAGTTGCACGTGGTGCCGGTGGGCAAGACCAGCCAGGTGTCACTCGCTTCCAACTGGCCACACCCCAGCTTTATCGGCAATTTCCTGCCGACGCAGCGAGACGTCACGGACAAGGGTTTTACCGCCCACTGGCAGACCTCCTTTTTCGCCACCAACCTGGAGCAGGCCCTGCAAACCTGCCTGGACCGCCAGGCCTGTGAAGACCTCAACAACCGCAGCTTCGGCGTGAACTTCATCGATCCCGTGGACCAGTACCTCAAGAGCGACCGCGCGATCAAATACGCGCTGCTGTTCATTGCCCTGACCTTTGGCGCTTTCTTCCTGTTCGAAGTGCTGAAGAACCTGGCGGTGCACCCGATCCAGTACGCCCTGGTGGGCGCGGCCCTGGCCTTCTTTTACCTGCTGTTGCTGTCGCTGGCCGAACACCTGGGTTTCGCCCTGGCCTACCTGATCTCGGCGAGCGCCTGTGTGCTGTTGATCGGCTTTTACGTGTGTCATGTGCTGCGCAGCATTGCCCACGGCCTGGGATTTTCGGTGGGTTTGGCGGCGCTGTATGGCTTGTTGTACGGCCTGCTCAGCGCCGAGGATTATGCGCTGCTGATGGGCTCGCTGTTGCTGTTCGCCCTGCTCGGCACGGTGATGGTGCTGACGCGAAAACTGGATTGGTACGGCGTGGGCCGACGCAAGGGGATTGAGCAATGATGGGCTTGCGCGAGGATCAACAGTTAAGGAACCAGTTGGTGAGCAGGATCAACACGCTGTTGTGGCGAGCGGGCTTGCCCCGCGCTGGGCTGTGCAGCAGCCCCAAAACCAGCCGCAGAGGAGTGCCTGAAGCACCGCAATCTGCTTGAGGGGCTGCTTCGCAGCCCAACGCGGGGCAAGCCCGCTCGCCACAGAATGTCAGGCAGGTGGCTGGGTCTGCAGCATCGAAGGCCGCTGGCTGACCTCGGCATACCACTGCGCAAGCCTGGGGTTATCTGCCCGCCACTGCAGGTCCGGATGGCGGAAATCAAGGTAGCCCAGGGCACAGGCCGCGCTGATGGCGGCGATGTCGAAATGGCTGGCCAGTTCGGCCATTGCGCCCTGTTCCAGCTCGGCGAGGGTGCGGCGTATTTTGTGGCGTTGTTCGTCCAGCCACGCAGCCCAGTGTTTTTCCACCGGGCGCAGGGCGAGCTCGTAGCGCGTCAGCACGGCGGCATCCAGGATGCCGTCGGCCATCGAGGCCAATGTGAGGCGACGCCAGCGGGCCGAGCCGTCGCGAGGGATGAGCGGGTTGCCGACGTGCTGGTGGTCGAGGTAATCGAGGATCACCCGGCTGTCGTGCAGCATGTTGCCATCGGCCAGGCGCAGGGCCGGGATCTTGCCGACAGGGTTGCCTTGCACCACTTGGGCGTCCGGGCTGACTGGCGTCGGCACGCAGTCGTGCAGGGCCACGCGGTCCTGCTGGCCGGTTTCGATCAGCAGCACGCGGACTTTGCGCACGAAGGGCGAAGCGGGGTTGTGGAACAAGGTCATGCTGGGCGTGGACATGGGCATTCCTCGAAGTGGGCAGGGGCCTAGCCTATGAGGTTGGGCGGTGGCTGGCGAGGAGATTGTGGTGTTTTTTCGGGCCTCATCGGGAGCAAGCCCCCTCCCACATTTGAAAGTATTCACAATTCAAAATGTGGAAGGGGGCTTGCTCCCGATAGCGCACTCAGCCGCGCCGCGCCAACAACCCCCAGGCGCCAATCACCGCAGGAATCCCCAGCCCCACCCAGCTCAAAACGTCCCAGAGCCCGTCGCCCAACAGCGCCGCAAACAACCCGGTGGCGCTGAGCAGGCCGATCCCCAGCGGTATGCCAAACACCTTCCAGAAACTCGACTGGCGCGGCTTCATGCCTTGCCCGCCCTGCGCCGCACGAGCCACAGGTACACGCCGCTGCCCAGCACGATGAGGGTCAGCACATCCAGCAACGCCCACAGGATCTTCATCGGCATGCCGCCGTAGTCACCAAAATGCAACGGCTGCGACATGCCCATGGCGTCCATGTACCACGGCCGTTCGGCAATGGCAGTGACGGCCAGGGTGCGGGCGTCGATCAGTACCGGCGTGAGCAGATGCGAGGTCAGGTGCGTGCTGCCTTTCATGAACACGGCGTAATGGTGCTCGCTGGAAAAGCGTGTGCCGGGGAAGGCGATGAAGTCCGGCTGCATGCCCGGCGCGGCCTTGGCGGCAATGCTCAGCAACTCGGTGACCGGTGCGCGCTGCGTCAGCGGCGGGGCGTTTTTGTAGGGTTCGATCATGGTGCTGAGGCTGTCGGTGCGCCAGGCAGCGATGATCAGATCGGCGCAGGCACTGATCACGCCGGTCACGCCCACCACCAGCGCCCAGGTCAGGGTGACCGCGCCGAGCAGGTTGTGCAGGTCGAGCCAGCGCAGGCGCGTGGATTTATCCTGGCGCACCGTCCCGAATTTCAAACGCCGCATGAACGGCAGGTACAGCACCGTGCCGGAGACAATCGCCAGCACAAACAGCAAGCCCATGAACGCCAGCAGCAACTTGCCCGGCAGGCCGGCGAACATGTCCACATGCAGGCGCAGCACGAACAGCGTGAAACCGCCATTGGCCGACGGCATCTCCACCGATTCACCGGTGCGTGCGTCGAGCATGAAGGTGTGCGACGCGTTGGGCTCGGTGCCGGCGGTCGCCGCCATGATCGCGATCACCCCGTTTTTGTCGTCCTCGTCCCAGGCCAAATATTGCATGGCCTCGCCCGGGCGATGGGCCTGGGCTTTGGCGACCAGTTGTTCCAGGTCGAGCTGCGGCGTGTCGGCCGGCATCTGCGCAAGCGTCGGCTCGTTGCCCAGCAGGTGGTCGATCTCATGATGAAACACCAGCGGCAGCCCGGTGAGGGCGAGCAGCAACAGGAATACGGTGCAGATCAGGCTGGTCCAGGTGTGGATGAAGGACCAGCGGCGGATGGTTTTGCTTTTCATTTTTCTAGCCTTCAAACGCACCGAAGCCGTCCCGGAGGACGGCCTGGTGGTTAACTCAGCGGATTACCACTGATAAGTGGCACTGGCGACTACGCTGCGTTGGTCGCCGAAGTAGCAGTAGGAGCCATCGCAGGTGGAAATGTAATCCTTGTTGAACAGGTTAGTGGCGTTCACTTTCACCGACGCACCCTTGAGGCTGTTGTCCAGTCGGCCGAGGTCATAGTGCACGGCGCCGTCGAACACGGTGTAGGCATTGGCTTTTCCGGCCCAGGTGTTGGCCTGGTCGCCATAGGTGTTGCCGGTGTAGCGCGCGCCAAAGCCGATACCGAAACCGTCGAGTGGTCCGGTATGCCAGGTGTAGTCGGTCCACAGCGAGGCTTGCTGATTGGGGATCAGTTGCAGACGGTTGCCTTTGTACTGGCCCTTTTGCACTTCAGACTTGGCCAGGGTATAGGCCGCGATTACCTTGAGGTTGTCGGTCACGTCAGACACGGCTTCCAATTCCAGGCCCTTGACCTTCACTTCGCCGGTCTGATCGGTGACCGAGGCACCACCGGACTGGAAGCTGGTGACTTGTACATTCTTCTGCGCCAGGTCGTAGACCGCGGCACTGAGCAGGGTGTTGGAGCCGGGCGGCTGGTATTTGATCCCCAGTTCCCACTGCTGGCCTTCGGTCGGTTTGAACGACTGGACGGGGTCTACGCTGGCGTTGCTCGCGGGCTGGAACGACTCGGCGTAGGAGAGGTAGGGCACGAAACCTGAGTCGAACACATAGCTCAACGCCGCATTGCCGCTGAAGTTCTTGCTGCGGTCGGTATTGGTGGCGTCGTTTTTATTGAAGTAGGTGGTGCCCTGGTGTACCCAGTCTTCCCGGCCGCCAAGGGTCAGGCGCCAGTTATCGAGGGCCATTTGGTCCTGCACGTAAAGGCCGGTCTGCACGGTTTTCTGGTTGTAGTCGTAGAAGGCTGTCGAGCGCGCCGGGCGTACGATCGGCTGACCGTAGACCGGGTTGAAAATGTTGGTGGTGCCGCCGTCGCCGAAAATCGCCAGGTACGAGGTGTCGGTGCGTTGATGATCCAGGCCCAGCAGCAGGGTGTGAGTGATGTTGCCGGTAGCGAAGTCAGCCTGGAAATTGTTATCCACTGCGAACTGGCTGATGTCCTCGTCCACGTTGGTCGAGGAGCGGCTGATATTGCCATTCGCATCAGCAGGAGAGAATGCGTAGGAACCGACCGTCAGTTGCTGGAATGCCAATTCGGACTTGGTGTAGCGCAGGTTCTGCTTGAATTGCCAAGTATCGTTGAAGCGATGCTCGAATGCGTAGCCGAGTGCGTAGTAGGTACGGTCGTAGAAGTCGTAATCGGGATCGCCAAGGTTCTTGTGGTGGGAAACCTTGCCCAGCGGTGATTTGATCTTGGTGCCCTGGATCGGCAGGAACTGGCTGGTGGTGCCGGTATCATCGCGGGTGAACTGTGACAGCAGGGTCAACTTGGTATCGGTATCGATATTCCAGCTCAGGCTGGGCGCAATGTTGTAGCGCTTATTGTCGATATGGTCGACCTGAGTGCCAGCATCACGCAGCACACCGCTGAGGCTGTAGAGAAATTGGCCTTCGTCATCGATTTTGCCGGTGCTGTCGAAGTTGATCTGACGGTAGTTGTCACTGCCGTACTGCACCTGCACCGCGTTACTCGATTCTGCGCTGGGACGCCGGCTGACCATGTCCAGCAGACCGCCCGGCGGGGTCTGGCCATAGACCGACGAGGCAGGGCCGCGCAGCAGGGCGAGGCGGTCCAGATTCCAGGTTTCGGCTTTAGGGTTGGCGTACACACCGCGCGGCAGTGGCAGGCCGTCGAGGAATTGGGTGGGTTCGAAGCCGCGTACGCGCATCCAGTCGTAGCGCGTGTCGCTGCCGTAGCTGGCGGACACAATGCCGGGCATGTATTTGACGGCATCGTCCAGGTTCTGGACGTTGCGGTCCTGCATCTGCTCGCGGGTGGCAACGGAAATCGAGCGTGGCGCTTCGACCAGTGCGGTGTCGGTCTTGGTGCCGGCGGCGGTGCGCTTGGCCAGGTAACCCTCCACCGGCCCCCACGCACTCTCATAACCCCCCTGCCCGATAACGCTGGTCTGCGGCAACGCCACAACCCCGTCCGGCATCGGCACCAACGTAAACGTCCCTGCCGTGCCTTGCTCCAGTTGCAGCCCTGTCCCGCGCAAGGCTTCACGCAGCGCGCTTTGCGCATCGAACTGGCCCTTGACCGGTGCCGAGGTCTTGCCGGCGGCGAGGGTCGGGTTGAGGGTCAGCGCAAGGCCGGCCTGGCTGGCGATCTGGTTCAGGGTGCTGGCCAGTGGCGCGGACGGCAGGTTGTAGGCGCGCACGCTGGCGGATTGTTCGGCGGCGAGCAGCAAGGGGCTGGCGAGCGGGGTGCCGAAGGCAATGGCCACGGCTAACAGGCTGGGGCGCAACAGGGTGTCGAGCGTGCGGGACATGAAGGGCGGCTCCTGGAAATATTTCTCGATTGCCTGGATGCCGGATGAGAATTGGAAAGTGATAGGGCGGGAGGTAAATATTTTTTGGGTTGTTGTTGAGGGCCTCATCGGGGGCAAGCCCCCTCCCACATTTTTAAGGCCTGGCGCGCACCGTCACCCACCACGGCGTGTGCTGCTCAATCTGCACCGGCAGCGTCGGCAGCAATGCATTGAGCGCCAGGTTGGTATCGCGCAGCGGGAAACTGCCGGTGATGCGCAGGTCGGCCACGTTTTTATCCACGCCCAAATGGCCGCTGCGGTAGCGGCCGAGCTCCTTGATCACGTCACTGAGGCGCGCGTTGTCGACCACCAGCATGCCGCGCGTCCAGGCGTCGCTGCCGGGGGCGGCGGCCAGCACCGGGCCAAGGCCATCGCTGCGCATCAGCACTTGCTGGCCGGCCTTGACGATCTGTGCCTGATGCAGCGCCTCAGGCTGCGCGGCCACGGCCGACTGCAACACGCTCAGGCGCGTGGCGTGGTCTTCGCGCTTGACGATGAACCGCGTGCCCAGTGCCCTTAGGCTGCCGTCGGGGGTTTGTACGTAAAACGGGCGCGCGTCGCCATGGCCGGTTTCGATCAGGATTTCGCCTGCCTGCAACACGATCAGGCGGCGCTGTTCGTCGAAGCGCACGTCGATGGCGCTGTGGGTGTTGAGGTTGATCGAGGTGCCATCGGCCAGTGTCAGCGTGCGTTGCTCGCCGGTGGCGGTGCGGTGGTCGGCGAGCCAGTAATGCAGTGGCACGTAGCGCTCGCCGGCAAACAACGCCAGCCCGCACACCAGCGCGATACTCGCCAGGCCACGGCCCAGCTTGCGCACACGCTGGCGAATGCCTTCGCGCGACTGCAGCAAGGCCGCCCGCGCCGGGCCCGAGGCTGCGCTGAAACGCTGGTCGAGCATGCCCAACTGACGCCAGGCGCGGGCGTGTTCGGCATCGCTGGCCAGCCATCTGCGCAGTTCTTCCTGTTCCACCGCGCTGGCGTCGCCCGCGTCGAGGGACAGTTGCCAGGCAATCGCGGCATCCAGCACCCGCGCCGAGACCGGTTTGGCACCTATCACAGCGGCTGGCCGTACAAGGCGATGTAGCACTGGCGTATCCCCTGGGCCAGGTACTGACGCACGCGAGGCACCGAGACGCCCAGGCGCTGGGCAATTTCGGCGTGGCCCATGCCGTCCAGGCGGCTGTGCAGAAACGCGGCGCGGGCCTTGCTCGACAGTTTGCCGAGCAGGCGGTCGATGGCCTTGAGGTCTTCGAGGATCAATTGCTGTGCTTCGGGCGAAGGGTGTTCGCTTTGCGGGATCAGCATCAGTTCGGTGAGGTAGGCCTGTTCCAGCGCCGCGCGGCGGAAGTAGTCGAACAGCAGGCCCTTGGCGATGGCCACCAGAAAGGCACGCGGCTCGCGGGGTTCGTGCAGCTCGGCACGTCCCAGCAGGCGCACGAAGGTGTCCTGGCTGAGGTCTTCGGCGCGGCTGGCGCAGGCCACGTTGCGCCGCAGCCAGGCCAGCAGCCAGCCACGATGGTCGCGGTACAACGCGCCAACAAGCTCACTGTGGGAAGGCTGGACTGACGACAAGGCATCACCGGATAAACGAATTGTTTAAACTAACGAGAATTATTCGCGATTGTGGCAGAGGCATCGGATGGGCGCAATTGGTGTTTGTCGGGAGGTGACACTAAAACGATGGCGCGTTTTTGCGCCGTCTCCATTGGCCCAAGCGCTCCTGCAAGGCCTTTGGCGAGTCGATGTGCTGCTGGCGCGCGCGGCTGAACAGGATCAGCATCAGTTCTGCCGTGGCCAGGGCATCGGCGCTGGCGTGATGGCGTTCGCCCACGTGCAGGCCAAAGTGAAGGATCCAGTCGTCCAGCCCGGCTTCACGCAGTGGCGCGTCGGGGCACAGCAGCGGGGCGATCTCGGCCACGTCGAGGAACGGGTGGGCCAGACGATAGCCCAGGCTGTCCTTGAGCGCGCGGCCCAGCATGTGTTGATCGAACGGCGCATGAAAGGCCAGCAGCGGGCTGTCGCCGACAAACGTCATGAAGTCCAGCAGCGCCTCCACCGGGTCGCTGCCGGCGGCGATGGCGCTGGGGCCCAGGCCGTGGATCAGCACGCTGGGGCTGAGCCGGTTGTCGGCGCGGTGCAGCGTGCGTTCGAACAGTTGCGAGAAGTCCACCGCACCGTCCTCGATCACCACGGCGCCGATGGACAGCACCTGGTCGCGGTTGAGGTTCAGGCCGCTGGTTTCCAGGTCCACCACTACCCAGCGCTGGCTGCGCAAAGAGCCGTCGCCCAGTGCGCAGGGTGTGGGCAGTTGCAGCAGGCGTTGCTGCTGCGCCGCGTCGAGCCGCGGTTTTGTCTTGCGCAGCCAGCTGAACAGGCTCACAGCTGATACCGAAATGTCAGGCTGCTCTGCAGACGTTGGGCCTGGCGCAGGGATTCGCGCAGGATAAGGCGGTCCAGGTGGTTGAGGCTGTCGGGATCGACGCGGTTGGAGTACGGCTGGTTTTCCCGGCTTTGCAGTTGGTGCTGCTGCATGCGGGTCTGCTGGATAAAGTGATAGGCCTCTTCATACGCGGCGCCATCCAGCGGCTCGATCACGGCCTTGATCACCAGTTGGCGCAGACGCTCCAGGGTGTTATTGGCGTGAATGCCATTGGCCAGGGCCAGCAGGCGGGCGCCGTCAACGAATGGCGTAAGGCCCTGCACCTTGAGATCGAGGGTGGCCTTTTCAGCGCCGTTGCGCGTCAGCACGAAATCGCGAAAGCGCCCAACCGGCGGGCGCTGGCGCAGGGCGTTCTCGGCCAGCATGCGCTGGAAGAGGCGGTTGTCGGCGACCTGGTCAAGGATGCCCTGGCGCAGTTGCTCACAGCCCTGCTCATCGCCCCACACCACGCGCAGGTCGAAATAGATGCTCGAAGCCAGCAGGTTTTCCGGGGTGGCCTCGCGAATAAACGCCGCAAAGCGGCGCGCCCATTCGGCGCGAGACAGGCACAGCTCGGGGTTGCCGGCCATGATGTTGCCCTTGCACAGGCTGAAGCCGCACAGGGCCAGGCTCTGGTTGATCTGCTGCGCCAACGGCAGCAGGCGCCCGCGTAGCTCGGCGGCTTCGGCGGCGTCCCTGGCCTCGAACAGGATGCCGTTGTCCTGATCGGTGTACAGCGTCTGTTCGCGGCGCCCTTCGCTGCCGAAGCACAACCAACTGAACGGCACGCCCGGGTCGCCCTTTTCGGCGAGGGTCAGCTCGATCACCCGGCACACAGTATGGTCGTTGAGCAGCGTGATGATATGGGTGATCTGGGTGGACGAGGCGCCGTGGGCGAGCATGCGCTCCACCAGTTGACCGATCTCGCCGCGCATCGCCACCAGGTTGTCGACCCTGGGCGCGTTGCGGATGGTACGGGCCAGGTGCACCAGGTCGACCCGTTGCAGGGAAAACAGGTCGCGTTCGGACACCACGCCGCACAGGCGCTGGTCCTTCACCAGGCACACGTGGGCGATATGCCGTTCGGTCATGGCGATGGCGGCGTCGAAGGCGCTGTGGTCCGGCGTGAGAAAAAACGGCGCCTGGGTCATGTGGCCCACGATGGCCTGGCTGAAGTCGCCGGTGCCGTCGGCTACCACCTGGCGCAGGTCGCGCAGGGTGAAGATGCCCTGAGGCGCCTGCTGGTCGTCGACGATCACGATGCT
This sequence comes from Pseudomonas trivialis, assembly GCF_001439805.1. Lineage (GTDB taxonomy): Bacteria > Pseudomonadota > Gammaproteobacteria > Pseudomonadales > Pseudomonadaceae > Aquipseudomonas > Aquipseudomonas trivialis. The sequence goes on from NZ_JYLK01000001.1 coordinate 649,969, forward strand.
GCCCACTTGCTGCTCATGCATCAGCGTCACGGCTTCGCGCAGCGGTGTTTGCGGGCTGCACATCACCGGATGGCGCATGGCCAATTCGCCCAGGCGGGTGTTCAGCGAGTATTGGGTGCCAAGGGTTTCCACGGCCTTTTGTTGCACCTGTTGGTTGACCTGGTCCAGCAGGCTGCTGACGCCGCGCAAGGCGAAATCGCGGAACGGGCTGGACAGCGCAAACAGCTTGATAAAGGCCGGCTTGTTCAGTTGCAGGCAGAAGGTGTCTTCGGCGGCTTTGTGTTCGGTGCGGGTCGCTCGTTCGCCGAGTAATGCGGCCAGCGGAAAGCACTCACCGGTGGTGATTTCGAACGTGGTTTCGGTGGAGTCCGGGCGTTCACCCACCACGCGGCCTTGCTTGACGATATGGAAGTGTTCCACCGGCCCGCCCGACGGCTTGAGAATGCTGTCACCGGCGCCGTAGAAGCGCAGTTGACATTGCTCCACCAGAAACGCCAGGTGCGCGTTTTCCATCTGGTTGAACGGCGAAAAGCGCTGCAGGAATTGCAGGGTGCCGTGAATGTTCTGCAGCACGGCGGTTTTTCCCGCCTGGGCGAAAGCATCAGCTTTACTCATAACAGTGACCGCAATGTTTTTGTCGTTATCGTGCTGCATGGTCGGCTGGCGCAGGGCGGGTGCCCATTGGACGTAAGTCTAGGTAGCGAAGTGACTGCACGGACTAGGGAAAAGCCTTATAGGACTACCGTGCAAACCCCGTGGAACGCCCACTAGGCAAAGTTTCCGACGAAGTGCACATTGAACGCCGTTGCGCAGATGTCTGACGAGTGTGCTGCGAGATTGAATAGAACTGCTGAGAACTGTATGTCCGACCACGATATTTTGAGTGATGCCGAGCGCGAGGCGCTGAGCGCCGTGATGCTGGAGCCTGATTTACCGCCACAACGTGTGTTGATTGTTGATGACGACAAGGATGCGCGTGAACTGCTGGCGGAGATCCTGGGGCTGGACGGCATTCGCTGCATGACGGCCGACAGTGGTGAGGCAGCGTGGGAATTGTTGAAAACCAGCAGCTCGATTGGCTTGTTGATTACCGACCTGCGCATGGCGCCCGGAAGCGGTCTTGAGCTGATCCGCCAGGTGCGTGAATCCACCCGCGCGGCGTTGCCGATCATCATCATGTCGGGGGACGCCGAGGCACCGGATGTGATTGATGCGATGCACTTGAGCGTGGTGGATTTTTTGCTCAAGCCGATTGATAGCGTGCAGTTGGCGCAGATGGTGAAGCGGGAGTTGGGGATGATTTCCTGATGGTGAGGTGACGGTGCTGGCCTCATCGGGAGCAAGCCCCCTCCCACATGTCGAGCTGTGAATACCGTGCAAATGTGGGAGGGGGCTTGCTCCCGATAGCGCCACTCCAGTCACCCTGAAACCAAAGAAAAAGCCCCGATCTCTCGATCAGGGCTTTTTCATTTACAGGCCGTTTTTAGCCTTGAACTCCCGACGCCTGCGGTGCAGCACCGGCTCGGTGTAACCATTGGGTTGTTTGGTTCCTTCAATCACCAGCTCCACCGCCGCCTGAAACGCGATGTTGCTGTCGAAGTCCGGCGCCAACGGCCGGTACAGCGCATCCCCGGCATTCTGGCGGTCCACCACCGGCGCCATGCGCTTGAGGCTTTCCAGCACCTGGGCTTCGCTGACGATGCCGTGGCGCAGCCAGTTGGCAATGTGCTGGCTGGAAATACGCAGGGTGGCGCGGTCTTCCATCAGGCCCACATCGTTGATGTCCGGCACTTTGGAGCAGCCCACCCCCTGGTCGATCCAGCGCACCACGTAACCGAGAATGCCCTGGGCGTTGTTGTCCAGCTCGTTGCGGATTTCTTCGTCAGACCAATCGGTAGTGCCGGCCAGTGGAATCGTCAGGATGTCGTCCACCGAGGCGCGTTCGCGCTGGGCCAGTTCGGCCTGGCGGGCGAATACGTCGACCTTGTGATAGTGCAGCGCATGCAGGGCGGCGGCGGTTGGCGACGGCACCCAGGCGGTGTTGGCACCGGCCAGCGGGTGAGCGATTTTCTGTTCGAGCATGGCGGCCATCAGGTCGGGCATGGCCCACATGCCTTTGCCGATCTGGGCACGGCCCTGCAGGCCTGTGCTCAGGCCGATATCAACGTTCCAGTTTTCGTAGGCGCCGATCCATTTTTCCGCTTTCATGGCGGCCTTGCGCACCATCGCGCCGGCTTCCATGGAGGTGTGAATTTCATCGCCGGTGCGGTCGAGGAAGCCGGTGTTGATGAACACCACGCGCTCGCTGGCCGCCTGGATGCAGGCTTTGAGGTTGACCGTGGTGCGGCGCTCCTCGTCCATGATCCCCACCTTGAGGGTGTTGCGTGGCAGGTTCAGCACGCCTTCGATGCGGCCGAACAGCTCGTTGGTGAACGCCACTTCTTCAGGGCCATGCATCTTCGGTTTGACGATGTACACCGAGCCTGTGCGGCTGTTGCTGCGGCTGCTGTTGCCGTTGAGACTGTGGATCGCTGCGAGACTGGTGAGCAGGCCATCGAGAATGCCTTCGGGCACTTCGTTGCCGTGTTTATCGAGGATCGCGTCGATGGTCATCAGATGACCCACGTTGCGCACGAACAGCAGCGAGCGGCCGTGCAGCGTCACGTCTTCGCCGTGCACGCCGGTGTAGACGCGGTCGGGGTTCATGGTGCGGGTGAAGGTGGTGCCGCCCTTGGCGACTTCTTCAGCCAGGTCGCCCTTCATCAGGCCGAGCCAGTTGCGGTATATCACCACCTTGTCGTCGGCATCGACGGCGGCGACGGAGTCTTCGCAGTCCATGATGGTGGTGAGCGCGGCTTCCATCAGGATGTCTTTGATGCCGGCGGCATCGGTCTGGCCGACCGGCGTGTTGGCGTCGATCTGGATTTCGAAGTGCAGGCCGTTGTTTTTCAGCAGGATCGCAATCGGCTCGGCTGCCGGGCCCTGGAAGCCGATGAGCTGGGCGTCGTCGCGCAGGCCGCTGTTGCTGCCGCCTTTAAGGGCCACGATGAGCACGCCATCGACGATCTTGTAGCCGGTGGACTCGGCATGGCTGCCGGCGCTGAGTGGCGCGGCCTGGTCAAGGAAGGCACGGGCGAAGGCGATGACCTTGTCGCCACGCACCTTGTTGTAGCCCTTGCTCTTCTCGGCACCGTTGGCTTCGCTGATGGCGTCGGTGCCATAGAGCGCGTCGTACAGCGAGCCCCAACGGGCGTTGGAAGCGTTGAGGGCAAAGCGCGCGTTCATTACCGGCACCACCAGCTGCGGGCCGGCCATGCGGGCGATTTCGTCGTCGACGTTTTCGGTGGTGGCCTGGAAGTCGGCGACTTCCGGCAGCAGGTAACCGATCTCTTGCAGAAAGGCCTTATAAGCCACCGCATCGTGGGCCTGGCCGGCGTGGGCGTGGTGCCAGGCGTCGATCCGCGCCTGGAAATCGTCGCGTTTGGCGAGCAGTGTTTTGTTCTTCGGCGCGAGGTCGTGAATGACCTGGTCGGCGCCGGCCCAGAACTGCTCGGCCGTGAGGCCGGTGCCGGGAATCGCTTCGTTGTTGACGAAGTCGAACAGGACTTTGGCGACCTGCAGGCCACCGACTTGAACGTGTTCAGTCATTGCTTGCCTCACTCTGCGGAGCTTATGCGCTTTATCTGATGATCATTATGTAGTGCACGGTTGGGCATACTACATGATGCCTTGTGCTTGTGAATATCAGACTCAATACGTCGTTTAGCGACCCATTTTGATCATGCGGTCACGGCGAAGAGCCGGATGTTCTCAAGAAACCGTTAGATTGTTCCAGATAAAAATAAAAATGGTACACGATTTGTTTTCGGGGGCTTGCGGGTCCACTTTGTAGATTGATTTCCAGAGGGCTTCGCCATGGACCATCTTGTACTCACAATTATCGCCGCCGACAAACCCGGCCTCGTCGAACGCATCGCGCAGAACATTGCCGCCCACGGTGGCAACTGGCGGGAAAGCCGCATGGCCCATATGGCCGGGCAGTTTGCCGGGATTCTGCGGGTGAGCGTGCCGGTCGAGAGCCGACAGGCGCTGGTGGGCGCGCTGGAGGACCTGTCCACCCATGGCATTCGTGTGCTGGTGGGCGAGGGCAGCAGCGGGCAGGCGTCGACGTCCAAGTCGATTGTGATGACGCTGCTGGGCAATGACCGCTCGGGCATCGTGCGCGAGATCACTGCGCTGCTCAGCCAGCAGGGCGTCAACCTGGAGCGCCTGAGCACCGATGTGCGCCCGGCGCCCATGAGTGGCGACCCGCTGTTCAGTGCCGAAGCCCTGCTGCAGGTGCCGTCCGGCTTGTCCCTGGAAACCCTGCAGGAATCCCTGGAGACCCTGGCCGATGACTTGATGGTGGAGCTGCGCAGCGAGGAGTGATCAGCGTTTGCGCGCGTTCAACCCGATATCCACGCTGTACACCGCCAGCCCGGCCCAGATGAACGCGAAGGCGATCAGCGTGGCCGGCGCCAGGTGCTCGCCGAACAGCAGCACGGCTTCGAGCAGCACCAGGGTGGGCGCCACGTACTGCAAAAAGCCCAAGGTGGTATAGGGCAAATGCCGCGCGGCGGCGTTGAAACACACCAGCGGCACCAGCGTGACGGGACCGGCCGCGACCAGCCACCAGGCTTCGGACGTGCTCCAGAATGCCATCTGCGCGCTGTGGGCCGAAGGGTTGAACAGCAACCACGCCACGGCAATCGGCACCAGCATCCAGGTTTCCACCACCAGCCCCGGCAGCGCCTTGACCGGCGCCTGCTTGCGGATCAGCCCGTAGAAACCGAAGGTCAGCGCCAGCACCAGCGACACCCACGGCAAACTGCCGACCTGCCACACCTGCTGCGCCACACCCACCGCCGCCAGGCCCACGGCCACCCATTGCAGGCGACGCAGGCGCTCGCCGAGGATCAGCATGCCCAGCAGCACATTCACCAGTGGGTTGATGTAGTAACCCAGGCTCGCTTCGAGCATGCGCCCGCTGTTCACCGACCACACATAAGTCAGCCAGTTGGCCGCGATCAGCGAACCGCTGAGGGCCAGGATAGCCAGGCGCTTGGGGTTGTCGCGCAGCTCGCGCCACCAGCCCGGGTGTTTCCACACCATCAGCAACAAGCCGCCGAACAGCGCCGACCACAGCACCCGATGCACGATGATCTCGGCGGCGGGCACGCTGGCGATGGCTTTGAAGTAGAGCGGGAACAGGCCCCAGATGATGTAGGCGCTCAGGCCCAGGATGTACCCCTTGCGGGGGTTGGCGGCGTGCATGCGGAATCCTTGTTCGGACAACTGACAAAGGCGTGATTGTAAGGATATTTGTCAGCCCAGGGGATTGGCTTTGCTTTATGTGGGAGGGAGCAAGCCCCCTCCCACCTGTTAAAACAGCTTCAGGGGTTCTTCGTTGAGCGCCGACAGCTGCTCGCGCAACGCCAGCACCTGGTCGCCCCAATAACGCTCGCTGCCGAACCACGGGAAACTGTGGGGGAACGCCGGGTCGTCCCAGCGCCGTGCCAGCCAGGCGCTGTAGTGCATAAGACGCAGGGCGCGCAGCGGTTCGATCAGCGCCAGTTCGCGCGGGTCGAAGTCATGGAATTCCTGATAGCCATCCATCAATTCCGACAATTGCCCCAGGCATTCCTGGCGATCACCGGCGAGCATCATCCACAGGTCCTGCACCGCCGGGCCCATGCGGCAGTCGTCCAGGTCGACGATGTGGAACATTTCGTCACGGCACATCATGTTGCCGGGGTGGCAATCGCCGTGCATGCGGATGTTCTTGTGCGGCGTGGCCTTGTACACCTCTTCCACGCGCTTGAGCAGGTCGCGGGCGACCGACTCGTAGGCGGGCAACAGGCTTTTGGGGATGAAGTTGCCTTCGAGCAGGGTGGTGAGGGAGTCGTGGCCGAAGTTCTTCACACCCAGGGCTTCGCGGTGTTCGAACGGGCGGGTTGAGCCCACCGCGTGCAAGCGGCCGAGCAGTTGCCCAAGGCGGTGCAGTTGATCAAGGTTGCCCGGCTCCGGCGCGCGGCCACCCCGGCGTGGAAACAGCGTGAAGCGGAACCCGGCGTGTTCGAACAGGCTTTCGCCGTTGTGGATCATCGGCGCAACCACCGGCACGTCGCACTCGGCCAGCTCGAAGGTGAAGCGGTGTTCCTCGAGGATCGCCTCGTTGGTCCAGCGCTGCGGCCGGTAGAACTTGGCGATCAGCGGCTCGCTGTCTTCGATGCCCACCTGATACACGCGGTTTTCATAGCTGTTGAGCGCCAGCACGCGCGCATCGCTGAGAAAACCGATGCTTTCGACGGCGTCGAGGACCAGGTCGGGGGTGAGTGTTTCAAACGGGTGGGCCATGCGAACTCCTGCGCGCAGCAGGGCGCCGCGTCGGGCCTCGTATGGTAGCGCACCGGGACTGGGATAGGGGGTTGTCTGTGGCGAGCAGGCTTGTCCTGCGTTGGGGTGCGAAGCGCCCCCAATTGCGCAAAACGCGGTGTACCTGATACGGCTCAGAGCCTGGCTTTGGGGCTGCTGCGCAGCCCAACGCAGGACAAGCCTGCTCGCCACAGTAAGCCCGCTCGCCACAGGGTTTTTGGGTTGGCTGAAATCAAGGTAGGCGGCTGTAGCGGTCAGGCGCCGACAATGCCCCCATCATCGCGCCGGATTGCGACCACGGAGGACCGGGGCTTGCCATTGGGCAGATGCTCCGGCCAGGTCGAGCCGCCGGTTTCGCCTGGATGCTGGATCCCCACGAACAGCGTCTTCTGATCCGGCGAAAAGCTGATGCCCGTCACCTCGCACGCCACCGGCCCGACCATGAAGCGCCGGATCTCGCCGGTATTCGGGTCTGCGCAGAGCATCTGGTTATTGCCCATGCCCGCGAAGTCGCCGGCATTGCTGTAGTCGCCATCGGTGAGGATCCACAAGCGCCCGGCCTTGTCGAACCCCAGGCCATCGGGGCTGTTGAACATGTTCTGGGGGTTGATGTTGGACGACCCGCCCTTGGGCTGGCCGGCGTGCACGCCGGGGTTGCCGGCGACCACAAACAGGTCCCAGCTGAATGTGCTGCTGCCATGGTTATCGGCGTCGGCCTTCCAGCGCAGGATCTGGCCATACACGTTTTTCTCGCGCGGGTTGGGCCCGCCCACCGGCTGGCCGTCTTCGCCGCGCTTGGCGTTGTTGGTGAGGGTGCAGTAGACCTGGCCGTCCGTGGGGCTCACCACGATCCATTCCGGGCGGTCCATGCGCGTGGCCTTGACGATGCTGGCGGCCAGGCGTGCGTGGATCAGCACTTCGGCCTGGCTGGCAAATCCGCTGCTGGCGTCGATGCCGTTTTTACCGTGGGTCAGCTCGACCCATTGGCCCTTGCCCCTGGGATGATCCGCATCGCCATCGCCCGCGTCGAAGATCGCCACGTACAAGGTGCCGTGGTCGAGCAGGTCTCTGTTGGCCTTGGGGTTATCGTGGACGATTGGGTCGCGGCTGATGAACTTGTAGATGAATTCGCCGCGCTCGTCGTCGCCCATGTACACCACGGCGCGGCCATCGCGGGTTTCGGCCAGGGCCGCGTTTTCGTGCTTGAAGCGGCCCAGGGCAGTGCGTTTGACCGGGGTGGATTGCGGGTCGAACGGGTCGATCTCCACCACCCAGCCGTGGCGATTGAGTTCGTTGGGGTTTTTGGCCATGTCGAAACGCGGGTCATGGGGGTGCCAGTTGATTTCTTTGCTGGCGGCGACCACGCCGTAGCGTTTTTGCGCGGCATCGAAGGCCTGCTGCGGGTTGCTGCTGCCGAAACAGTCGGTGAAGTTTTCTTCGCAGGTCAGGTACGTGCCCCACGGAGTCTTGCCGTTGGCGCAGTTCTGGAAGGTGCCGAGGACGTTTTTGCCGGTGTTGTCGGCGCTGGTTTTCAGCCAGGCGTGGCCGGCGGCGGGGCCGCTCAGGCGGATCGGCGAATTGCCGTGGATGCGTCGGTTGTAGCGCGAGTCCTGAACGAACTGCCAGGTGTCGCCGCTGCGCCGCACCTCGATCACCGACACGCCTTCGCTGGCCAAGGCCTTGCGCACGTCTTCGGCCGACTGCGGCGCGCCGCCGTGGGCGTAGAGGTAGCGGTAGTTGGTGTACTCGTTGTTGATCGCCAGCAGCGCGCGGTTGTCGTCGCCGGGAAAGGCGAACAGGCTCATGCCGTCGTTGTTGTCGCCGAACTGCTGTTCCTGGGCCTTGGCGCTGCCGTTGCCGGAGGGGTCGAAAGCCGGGGCGTGCCTGCTCAACGGCTGGCCCCAACTGATCAGCACCGAAGCGCTGTAACCCGGCGGCAGGGTGAGGGTGTCGCGGGTATCGGCGGCGATGCCGGCAAAGCCCAGCAGCGGGCTGGCGGAGGCGGCGTTGACCGCGAGGGCGCTGCGGCTGAGCAGGTTGCCGCCGAGGAACATCGCGGCCCCACACAGGGCGCCGGCGCCGATAAAACGCCGGCGGGTGAGGCCGACCATCTGTTCAAGGTCGGTGGCTTGGTTTTCTTCTAATAGGTTCATTGCAGGCTCCCAGCGGTTTTTGCAGACACCTTAAGGAGCGCGCGTGACGAAATTGTTGCAGATTGAAGACGGTCAGCGCCTACGCGGGCGTGCCGAGCAAGACATTGCCAGGCGCAAATTGCACCTGGATCGGCTGGCCTTCGACGGCATCGAGTGCCTCGAGCGCGGCGGGCTGCGCCAGGGCGCATAACACCGGGCCATTGGGCAGGATGATGCGCACTTCGCTGGGGCCGTCATCGGCGTCGAGAATCGTCTCGATTCTGCCGCTCAGGCAATTGTGTCCAGGTGTTGCAGCGTGGTCCGTTGCCAGCAGTTCCAGCCAACCGGCCTTGATCAGGGCCACCACTTCCACGCCTGGCTCCAGCTCCAGCCGTTGCGTGCTGTCGTGGGTGATGCGCGCGTCCAGAGTGAGCCCGCCAGGCAGTTCCAGGCGAATCAGGTCGTTACGGCCCTGGGCCTGGATGGCGATGACCTGGCCGTGCAGTTGGTTACGTGCGCTGGTGCGCAACATCAGGCGTCCCAGCAGGTTGAAGTCGCGGGCGGCCTCGTCCGAACCGAGCACTTCGGCCTGCAAGGCCTGCAAGCGCTGATAGAGGCGCAGCACGCGCTCGCCTTCAGGCGTCAGCCTGGCGCCGCCACCGCCCTTGCCGCCGACGCTGCGTTCCACCAACGGCTTTTGCGCGAGGTTATTGAGTTCATCAATTGCGTCCCAGGCGGCCTTGTAACTCAAACCGGCCGCTTTGGCGGCGCGGGTGATGGAGCCCTGCTCGGCGATATGCCCGAGCAGGGCAATGCGCTGCGGACGGCGGATGATGTGCTGGCTGAGGGAGGCTGGCAGAGACATGGGCACACACTGCAGTGGGATGAGCGGACGTTGCCGCCGTGGCACACGAGAGTCAAGCACCGGGCTTGGGCGTGCGGGCCAGGCAGTACACGTCGACCTGGCGTGCGCCGGCGGCCATCAACAGTCGCGCCAGGCTGTGGGCGGTGGCGCCGGTGGTGAGGACGTCGTCCACCAGCGCCAGGTGACGGCCGTGCACCTGGGCGCCGGGGGCCAGGGTGAAGGCGCGCAGCAGATTGCGTTTGCGGGTTTTGGCGTCGAGGTTCTGCTGGGCCACGGTCTCGAAGGGCCGCAGCAGCAGGCAGGGATCGCAGGGGATGTCGAGGTCGGCGCTGAGCCAGCGCGCCAGCATCAGGGCCTGGTTGTAGCCGCGCTCGCGCAGGCGTCTGGGCGCCATGGGCACCGGCAGCAGGCAGTCGGGGCGCGTGAGTTCGGTGGTGTCGAAGCGGTGTTGCAGATAGACCCCGAGCAAGCGCCCCAGCATGTGCCCGAGGGGCCAGCGGGCCTGGTGCTTGAAGCGGCTGATCAGCGTGTCGATGGGAAAGCTGAAGGTCCAGGGCGCGATCACGTGTTTAAACGCCGGCGGTTTTGTCTGGCATTGGCCGCATAGCAGACCGTCCATCGGCAGGGGCAGGGCGCAGACTTCGCACGCGTCCATCAGCCAGGGCAGCTCGGTTTCGCAGGCGTTGCACACACAATCGGCGGATTGGGTCGCTTCATCGCAGACTAAACAGGTTTGGTTGCTTTTTAACCAGATGTAAACTTCGTGTTTGCGGTTCGGTTGACAGTGCATGAATCTTCCTTAAATATGCCGAGCATCCGTGTCGTGCCTGTGGGTATTGCCCTTCCCGCAGCGTTTGCCCAAGCATAATCAAGGAATCGCCCATGAGCGCCAGCCTCACTGCCACTCTTCGTCACGACTGGTCTTTGGCCGAGGTCAAAGCACTGTTCGTGCAGCCGTTCAATGACCTGTTGTTCCAGGCGCAGACCGTGCACCGCGCGCATTTCGACGCCAACCGCGTGCAGGTGTCGACCCTGCTGTCGATCAAAACCGGCGCCTGCCCGGAAGATTGCAAATATTGTCCGCAGTCGGGCCACTACAACACCGGCCTGGAAAAAGAAAAGCTGATGGAAGTGCAGAAGGTCCTCGAAGAGGCCGCGCGCGCCAAGGCCATCGGGTCGACCCGCTTCTGCATGGGCGCGGCGTGGAAACACCCGTCGGCCAAGGACATGCCTTACGTGCTGGAGATGGTCAAGGGCGTAAAGGCCATGGGCCTGGAAACCTGCATGACCCTCGGCCGTCTCGATCAGGACCAGACCGAAGCGCTGGCCCAGGCCGGCCTCGATTACTACAACCACAACCTGGATACGTCGCCGGAGTTCTACGGCAGCATCATCACCACCCGCACCTACGGCGAGCGCCTGCAAACCCTGGCCTACGTGCGCGATTCGGGGATGAAAATCTGTTCCGGCGGCATCCTCGGCATGGGCGAGTCCCTCGACGACCGCGCCAACCTGCTGATCCAGCTGGCCAACCTGCCGGAGCATCCGGAGTCGGTGCCGATCAACATGCTGGTGAAAGTGGCCGGTACACCGCTGGAAAACGCCGAGGACATCGACCCGTTCGATTTCATCCGCATGCTCGCCGTGGCCCGCATCCTGATGCCGCAATCCCATGTGCGGCTTTCGGCTGGCCGTGAGGCGATGAACGAGCAGATGCAGGCGCTGGCGTTTTTTGCCGGTGCCAACTCGATTTTCTACGGCGACAAACTGCTGACCACCGCCAACCCGCAGGCGGACAAGGACATGCAGCTGTTCTCACGCCTGGGGATTTTGCCGGAGGCCCGTGAAGAGCACGCCGATGAGGTGCACCAGGCGGCGATTGAGCAGGCGCTGGTGGAGCACAAGAGCAGCGAGCAGTTCTATAACGCTGCTGTTTGATTGATTGATTGAAATGAGAGACCAGTGTGGGAGGGGGCGCAAGCCCCCTCCCACAGTTTTGGCCGAGTTGAATCTGATAAACCGAGGCCTCATGTCCTTCGATCTCGCCGCGCGCCTCGCTGCCCGCCGTGCCGAACACCTGTACCGTCAACGTCCCTTGCTGCAGAGCCCGCAAGGGCCGCAGGTGATGGTCGACGGCCAGCCGTTGCTCGCCTTTTGCAACAATGATTATCTGGGCCTGGCCAATCACCCGCAGGTGATCGAAGCCTGGCGTGCCGGTGCGTCGCGCTGGGGCGTGGGCGGCGGCGCTTCGCACTTGGTGGTGGGCCATGCCACGCCGCACCACGAGCTGGAAGAAGCGCTGGCTGCCTTCACCGGCCGCCCGCGTGCGCTGTTGTTCACCACCGGCTACATGGCCAACCTCGGCGCGGTCACGGCGTTGGTGGGGCAGGGCGATACGGTGCTTGAGGACCGTCTCAACCATGCCTCGCTGCTGGACGCCGGCCTGTTGTCCGGCGCGCGCTTCAATCGCTACCTGCACAACGATGTTCAGCGTCTGGCCAAGCGCCTGGAGAAAGCCACCGGCAATACGCTGGTGGTCACCGATGGCGTGTTCAGCATGGACGGCGACCTGGCCGACCTGCCCGCGCTGGCCCGTGCAACCCGCGCCAAAGGTGCCTGGTTGATGGTGGACGACGCCCATGGCGTTGGTCCGCTGGGCGCCACTGGTGGTGGCATCGTTGAGCATTTCGGCTTGAGCCAGGAGGACGTGCCGGTGCTGGTCGGCACCCTGGGCAAGGCGTTCGGTACCGCCGGCGCGTTTGTGGCGGGCAGTGAGGAACTGATCGAAAGCCTGATCCAGTTCGCCCGGCCGTATATCTACACCACCAGCCAACCGCCGGCGCTGGCCTGCGCCACGCTTAAAAGCCTTGAGCTGTTGCGCACCGAGCATTGGCGGCGTGAGCACCTCAACGGGCTGATCCGCCAGTTCCGCCGGGGGGCCGAGCAGATGGGCCTGGCGCTGATGGACAGTTTCACGCCGATCCAGCCGATCCTGATTGGCGACAGCGCCAAGGCCATGCGCCTGTCGCAACGGCTGCGCGAGCGCGGCATCATGGTGACCGCCATCCGCCCGCCCACCGTGCCCGCCGGCAGCGCCCGGTTGCGCGTGACGTTGACGGCAGCCCACAGCGAGGCGCAGGTGCAACAGCTGCTTGACGCATTGGAAGCGTGTTTCTGCCTGGAGGCCGAACATGCGTGATCGCCTGATTCTGCTGCCCGGCTGGGGCCTTGGCGTGTCGCCGCTGGAACCGCTTGCCGCCGCATTGCGTGGCCTGAACGCCCATCTGCAGGTACAGGTCGAGCCGCTGCCGACGCTGACGTCCAGCAACCTCGACGAATGGCTGGACGAACTCGATGCCACGCTGCCGGACAACGCCTGGCTGGGCGGCTGGTCCCTGGGCGGCATGCTCGCCTCGGAACTGGCGGCGCGGCGCGGTGAGCGCTGCTGTGGCGTGCTGACGCTGGCGAGCAACCCGTGTTTTGTCGCCCACGACGGCTGGCCTCACGGCATGCCCGCCGAGACGTTCGATGCGTTCCTCGCGGGCTGCCACGCCGATTCCCAGGTCACCCTCAAGCGCTTTGGCCTGTTGTGTGCCAAGGGCAGCGCGGACCCTCGCGGGCTGTCGCGTTTGTTGGTCAGTGGCGCACCGCATACCGCTCCCGGTGTGCTGATGCCGGGCCTGGAGCTGCTCGCCCAAATGGACACCCGCGCCGCCTTGCAAGGTTTTGGCGGGCCGCAGTTGCACCTGTTTGCGGGCCTCGACGGGTTGGTGCCCGCCGAAGCGGCCGGCGACTTGCTGGCATTGCTCCCCGATGTGGAAATCGGCCTGATTGAACAGGCCGGTCACGCTTTTCTTCTGGAGGACCCCCACGGCGTTGCGGGGGCCATCCAGGCTTTTTTGCATGGGTGCGTTGATGACTGATCTCTCCCATCCTGCCTTGCCCGGCGCCTTGCCGGACAAGCGCCAGGTCGCGGCCTCGTTTTCCCGTGCCGCGGCCAGCTACGACAGCGTGGCCGAGCTGCAGCGCGCGGTAGGGCATGCGCTGCTGGCGTGTGTGCCGTCTGCCTGCGCGCCACAACACTGGCTGGACATGGGCTGCGGCACCGGCTATTTCAGCCGTGTGCTGGGCGAGCGCTGGCCTGCCAGCGAGGGCATCGCGTTGGATATTGCCGAAGGCATGCTCAACCACGCGCGGCCGCTGGGTGGTGCTGCTCACTTCATCGCCGGTGATGCCGAACGCTTGCCGCTCAAGGCCGACAGTGTGCAGCTGCTCTTCTCCAGCCTTGCGGTGCAATGGTGTGGCAATTTCGAGGCGGTGCTCGGGGAGGCATCGCGCGTGCTGCAACCGGGCGGGGTGCTGGCCTTTGCCAGCTTGTGCGTGGGCACGCTGGATGAGCTGCGCGAAAGCTGGCGCGCGGCCGATGGCATGGTGCATGTGAATCGCTTCCGCCCGTTCGAGGCCTATCAACGCTTGTGTGCGGCCAGTGGCTTGCGGGTGGTGAGCCTGGAGCGGCGCCCCCATGTGTTGCACTACCCGAATGTGCGCAGCCTAACCCACGAACTGAAGGCCCTGGGGGCACACAACCTGAACCCGGGTCGTCCGGGCGGTCTCACCGGCCGCGCGCGCATGGTGGCGCTGGTGGACGCTTATGAGCAGTTTCGTCAGGCCCCGGGCCTGCCGGCCACCTATCAAGTGGTGTACGCCGTACTGGAGAAATCTTGATGAGCGCTGCGTATTTCATCACCGGCACCGACACCGATGTCGGCAAGACCACCGTCGCCGCCGGCCTGCTGCATGCCGCGCGCCGGGCCGGTAAAAGCACCGCGGCGGGCAAGCCGGTAGCGTCGGGTTGTGAGGTCACGCCCAATGGCTTGCGCAATGCCGATGCCTTGGCGTTGCTGGCCGAATGTTCCGTGCCGCTGAGCTATGCCGAGGTCAACCCGGTGGCCTTCGAGCCGGCCATCGCGCCGCATCTGGCGGCGCGCGAGGCGGGTGTGGCTTTGACGGTGACGTCGTTGCTCGGGCCGATGCAGCAGATCCTTGCGCGCCAGGCGGATTTCACCTTGATCGAAGGCGCGGGCGGCTGGCGCGTACCCCTGGCGGACCAGGACAGCCTCTCGGACCTGGCCATGGCGCTCAAGCTGCCGGTGATTCTGGTGGTGGGCGTGCGTCTTGGCTGCATCAGCCATGCGCTGCTGACGGCCGAAGCAATTGAGCGGGACGGTTTGACGCTGGCGGGGTGGGTGGCCAATATCATCGACCCGGCGACCTCCCGTCTGGAAGAAAACCTCGCCACCCTGGCCGAGCGCCTGCCGGCGCCTTGTCTGGGGCGCGTGCCGAAACTCACGCACGCCGGGGCTGAAGCGGTCGCCAACTACCTGCATCTGCACCTGCTTGACTGATTTTGGCTATCGACAGGCATTGTGCCATTAGTGTTTTTAGCGGGCCTTTTGCCAGGTTGTCTGTTTCAATTCAGGTTCACGATTCTCTAAAGGCAGGCCTACGCCATGGAAATCTCTGGAAGCAGCGCGTTTTACTCGGGGCTGAGCAGCATTCAGACTGGGCAAAGCCGTGTCGACCAGGCCGCCGGCAAGATCGCCAGCGCCGCCACCACTCAGCCCTCGGCCGCGCAAAGCGACCGTCTGCAAGCCAACGACCGTGCCCAGGCAACCAATTCGGCGAGCAACATGGTTGAAATGGCCCAGGGTAAATTTCAAGTGGAGCTGGGCGTCAAAGTCGCCAAGGCTTCGGATGAAATGCTGGGCAGCTTGATCGACACTTACGCCTAGTCATTGAACAGGTGAGAGGGGGCTTGCTCCCGATAGCGGTGGTCAGTCACTGGATGTACGACTGATGTATCGCCATCGAGAGCAAGCCCCTCTCACGTTTGGCGCGGTTTTATCCTGATCAATCTCTACACTCAATTTGACGCGGTGGCTTTGCGCGCGTTTTGTCGTGCCTGGCGCTCAGATGCGTCAAGACAAACGGTGCCCGGACGACCCTTGACAACCCCAGGTCGTAAACGTATGTTTCAAACACCTGTTTGACCGCCCTGGCATTCCCGCGCGGTTTGTTCATCCCAGATTCATCAGCAGAGGTTTATCGCTATGCCTGACTACAAGGCCCCCTTGCGTGATATTCGCTTCGTTCGTGACGAACTGCTCGGCTATGAAGCGCACTATCAAAGCCTGCCGGCTTGCCAGGACGCTACGCCGGACATGGTTGACGCCATCCTCGAAGAAGGCGCCAAGTTCTGTGAGCAGGTGCTGGCCCCGCTGAACCGCGTAGGCGACATCGAAGGCTGCACCTGGAGTGAGTCAGGCGTTAAGACCCCGACCGGTTTCAAGGAAGCCTATAAGCAGTTCGTCGAAGGCGGCTGGCCGAGCCTGGCCCACGACGTTGAGCATGGTGGCCAGGGCCTGCCGGAATCCCTGGGCCTGGCGGTGAGCGAAATGGTCGGCGAGGCCAACTGGTCGTGGGGCATGTATCCCGGCCTGTCCCATGGTGCGATGAACACCATCTCCGAGCACGGCACTCCCGAGCAGCAAGAGGCTTACCTGACCAAACTGGTGTCGGGCGAGTGGACCGGCACCATGTGCCTGACCGAGCCGCATTGCGGCACCGACCTGGGCATGCTGCGCACCAAGGCCGAACCTCAGGCCGACGGATCCTACAAAGTATCGGGCACCAAGATCTTCATCTCGGCCGGTGAACACGACATGGCCGACAACATCGTCCACATCGTGCTGGCCCGCCTGCCGGACGCACCGGCCGGCACCAAAGGCATTTCGCTGTTTATCGTGCCCAAGTTCATTCCAGAGGCAGACGGCTCGATCGGCGCGCGCAACGCAGTGAGCTGTGGCTCCCTGGAACACAAGATGGGCATCCACGGCAACGCCACCTGCGTGATGAACTTCGACGCAGCCACCGGTTACCTGATCGGCCCGCCGAACAAAGGCCTGAACTGCATGTTCACCTTTATGAACACCGCTCGCCTGGGCACCGCGCTGCAAGGCCTGGCCCACGCCGAAATCGGCTTCCAGGGTGGCTTGAAATACGCCCGTGATCGCCTGCAGATGCGTTCCCTCACCGGCCCGAAGGCGCCGGAAAAAGCCGCCGACCCGATCATCGTGCACCCCGACGTGCGCCGCATGCTGTTGACCATGAAAGCCTTCGCCGAAGGTAATCGCGCGATGGTGTACTTCACCGCCAAGCAGGTCGACATCGTTAAATACGGTACCGACGACGAAGCCAAAAAACAGGCTGACGGCCTGCTGGCCTTCATGACGCCGATCGCCAAGGCGTTCATGACCGAAGTCGGTTTCGAGTCGGCCAACCACGGCGTGCAGATCTACGGCGGCCACGGCTTTATCGCCGAGTGGGGCATGGAGCAGAACGTGCGCGACAGCCGCATTTCGATGCTGTACGAAGGCACCACCGGTATCCAGGCGCTGGACCTGCTCGGTCGTAAAGTGCTGATGACCCAGGGCGAAGCGCTCAAGGGCTTCACCAAAATCGTGCACAAGTTCTGTCAGGCCAACGAAGGTGTTGAGGCGGTGCAAGAGTTCGTGACGCCGCTGGCGGCGCTGAACAAGGAGTGGGGCGAGTTGACCATGAAGGTCGGCATGGCCGCGATGAAAGACCGTGAAGAGGTCGGCGCCGCGTCGGTGGACTACCTGATGTACTCCGGTTACGCGTGCCTGGCCTACTTCTGGGCCGACATGGCGCGAGTGGCGGCTGAGAAACTGGCGGCCGGCACCAGCGACGAGGCGTTCTACACCGCCAAGTTGCAGACCGCGCGCTTCTACTTCCAGCGCATCCTGCCGCGTACCCGCACCCACGTGGCCACCATGCTGTCGGGCGCCAACAACCTGATGGACATGAAAGAAGAACACTTCGGCCTGGCTTACTAAGCCTTCGAGGTTTTCTGGAAACCGCCGCCCTCAGGGGTGGCGGTTTTTTTGTGGGAGATAACAAGCCCCTCCCACATTCAATTGATGGTGAATATAGAAAAAACGCTGTCATGCTCAGGGATTGCGACCTTCTGCCGTTAAAGTGATGGCAATTTGATGCATGCGCCGCAGAATGTGATTAACTGTCGCCGCCGTGTCTCGATGCCATCCTCCATTTGCGGATCGGAGCTCAACCCTTGTCACGCGTGTCCGCAGTGCGCTTCAGTCACTTTCTGCCCTCATTGCTGCTGTTGCTGGCGGGGCTTTCGGCTGCGTACCTCAAAGACCTCAATGTGTTCTTCACCTCGCTGTTCAACGTGCTGCCGACTCTGGTGCTGCTGCTGGGCGGCGCGTACTGCGCGGTCTATCGCCGCCAGCGCGAACTGTTCCTGATGATCACCGTGTACATCGTGTATTTCCTGCTCGACACCCAAACCGATTTCTACCGTGACAACGGCCGCGTACGCGCAGACGCGGCGGTGGTGTTTCACCTCTGCTGCCTGTTGCTGCCGTTGCTGTTCAGCATCTACGCGCTGTGGCAGGAAAAAACCCACTTGTTCCGCGATTTCATCGCACGCTGCGCGGTGTTGCTGGCGCTGGGCAGCGTTGCGCTGGCGCTTGAACAGCGTTATCCCCAGGGGCTGCTGGACTGGCTGGCGGAGATTCGCTGGCCAATGCTGCATGGCACCTGGATGAGCCTGATCCAGCTGGCGTACCCGATGTTCCTGGTGGGGTTCGTCACCCTGGCCGCCCAGTACTGGTATCAGCCGCGCCCCATGCATGCAGCACAGTTGGTGGGGGTGCTGGGGCTGTTCTGGATGCTGCCGCAAACGTTCATCCTGCCGTTTACCCTGAATATCATGTGCAGCCAAGTGATGCTGATGATCGCGGCCGGCGTCGCGCATGAGGCCTATCAGATGGCGTTTCGCGATGAACTGACCGGCCTGCCGGGGCGCCGCGCGCTGAACGAGCGCATGCAGCGCCTGGGGCGCAACTATGTGCTGGCAATGACCGACGTCGATCACTTCAAGCGCTTCAACGACACCCACGGCCACGATGTGGGCGACCAGGTGCTGCGTCTGGTGGCGAGCAAGCTGTCGAAGGTCAACGGCGGCGGGCGAGCCTATCGCTACGGCGGTGAAGAATTCGCCGTGGTGTTTGCCGGCAAGACCCTGGACGAGTGCATGCCGCACCTGGAGGAAATTCGCGAGATCGTCGCCCATTACGACATCAAGCTGCGTAACGCGGACCGGCCCAACGACGATCAGCAGGGCCGCCAGCGCCGTGCGGACAGCGGGGCGTCGAGTGTGTCGGTGACCGTCAGCATCGGCGTGGCCGAACGCCAGGCCGAGCAGCGCACGCCCGAAGAAGTGCTCAAGTCCGCCGATCAGGCGCTGTACGCGGCCAAGGGCGCCGGGCGTAACTGCGTGGTGGCGGCCGGGCAGAACCGGCGCGGCGCGGTACGCATGGAGCGCGCTGCGGGTTGAGTAATGGCGCTGTATTCAGCGGCGCTACAGTGATTGTTCGCGGCAGCGGCCGGCAGTAGGTTGAAACCATCTGCTGCCGGAGAAACTGTCATGCCTGAATACAAAGCTCCCCTGCGCGACATGCGCTTTCTGATCGACCACGTGTTCGACTTCCACAGCCATTACGCCGCCCAGGGCGCGACCGACGCCAGCCCGGACATGGTCAGCGCGATCCTCGAAGAAGGCGCGAAATTCTGCGAAAACGTACTCGCACCGCTCAATCGCAGCGGCGATGAAGAAGGCTGCCATTTCGACAACGGGGTGGTCACCACGCCCAAGGGGTTCAAGGACGCCTTCGCCCAGTACGTGGAAGGCGGCTGGCATGGCGTGGCGGCGGACCCAGCCTACGGTGGCCAGGGCTTGCCGCAGTCACTGGGCCTGGTGCTGAGCGAGATGATCGGTTCCAGCAACACGTCCTGGGGCATGTACCCCGGTCTCACCCACGGTGCGATGTCGGCGATCCACGCCCACGGCACCGAAGAACAGAAAGCCACGTTCCTGAGCAAACTCACCGCCGGCGAATGGACCGGCACCATGTGCCTCACCGAGGCCCATTGCGGCACCGACCTGGGCCTGATCAAGACCCGCGCCGTGCCCCAGGCGGATGGCAGCTATGCGGTCAGCGGCAGCAAGATATTTATCTCGGCCGGTGAGCACGACCTGAGCGCCAATATCATCCATCTGGTGCTGGCCAAGTTGCCGGATGCGCCAGCGGGCACCAAGGGTATCTCGTTGTTTATCGTGCCCAAGTTCCACGCCGATTCGGGCGAGCGCAACGCGGTGCACTGTGGCGCCATTGAGCACAAGATGGGCATCAAGGCGTCGGCCACGTGTGTGCTGAATTTCGATGGCGCCAAAGGGTTTTTGATCGGCGAGGCCAACAAGGGCCTCAACTGCATGTTCACCATGATGAACCACGCGCGCCTGGGCACCGGGATGCAGGGTTTGTGCAATGGCGAGACGAGCTTTCAGGGGGCGGTGAAATACGCCAACGACCGTCTGCAAATGCGTTCGCTGACCGGCGCCAAGGCGCCCGAGAAAGCCGCCGACCCGATCATCGTGCACGCCGATGTGCGGCGTATGTTGCTGACCATGAAAGCCTTTAACGAAGGCAATCGCGCGCTGACTTATTTCACTGCGCAGTTGATCGACACGGCGCACCTGAGCAGCGACGCCACGGCGCGCCAGGAAGCCGATGACCTGCTGGCGTTCCTCACGCCGATCTGCAAGGCCTTCATGACCGACACCGGGCTTGAGGTGACCAACCACGGCATGCAGGTGTTTGGCGGGCATGGTTATATCCGTGAATGGGGCATGGAGCAGTTGGCGCGCGATGCGCGGATTGCGCCGATTTATGAGGGCACCAATGGCATCCAGGCCCTCGACCTGCTGGGGCGCAAGGTGCTCGGCAGCCAGGGCAAGTTGCTGCGCGGGTTTACTAAAATTGTGCATAAGTTCTGTGGGGCGAACGCCGAGCATCCGCAGCTCAAGGCGCAGGTGGCTCAGCTCAATCAACTGAACCAGGAGTGGGGCGAGTTGACGACGCGGGTGGGCATGGCGGCGATGAAGAACCCGGACGAAGTGGGCGCGGCGGCGGTGGATTACCTGATGTACAGCGGTTACATCATCCTCGCCTACCTGTGGCTGCGCATGGCGATTGCGGCGCAGGCGCTGGATGACGCGGAGTTTGCCCAGGCCAAGCTGGCGACGTGCGACTTTTACTTCAAACGGCTGTTACCGCGTACCGGCATGCACCGGGCAGCGGTGGAGGCAGGGAGTGACTGCTTGATGAGTTTGCCGGCGCAGGCGTTTGCGCTGTAAGCGTGACTTGGAAATACCTGTTGGTCACGAAAGGACCCTATGTGTCTGAAAAGTTGTTCGGTTACACTTGGGGCCTGTAAAACCGATCCCATTGAATCACTTTTACGTTCTCACGAGGTTTGCCATGGCTGATTACAAAGCGCCGCTGCGTGATATGCGCTTCGTCCTCAACGAAGTGTTTGAGGTCGCCACTACCTGGGCCCAATTGCCGGCATTGGCAGACAGCGTCGACGCCGAAACCGTCGAGGCGATCCTCGAGGAGGCCGGCAAAGTTACTGCCAAGTCCATCGCCCCAATCAGCCGTGGCGGCGATGAACAAGGGTGTCGCTGGGACGACACCGCCGTGTTTACTCCGGACGGTTATCCACAAGCCTACAAAACCTACGCCGAAGGCGGCTGGGTGGGTGTCGGCGGCGATCCTGCCTTTGGTGGCATGGGCATGCCCAAGGCGGTATCGGCCCAGGTTGAAGAGATGATCAACTCGGCCAGCCTGGCATTTGGTCTGTACCCGATGCTGACCTCCGGCGCCTGCGTGTCGATCGCCACCCACGCCACCGAAGCGCTCAAGGCCACTTATCTGCCGAAGATGTATTCCGGTGAGTGGGCAGGTTCCATGTGCCTGACCGAAGCCCATGCCGGCACCGACCTGGGGATTATTCGCACCAAGGCCGAGCCGCAGGCGGATGGTTCGTACACCATCAGCGGCACCAAGATTTTCATCACCGGTGGCGAACACGACCTCACTGAAAACATCATTCACCTGGTGCTGGCCAAGCTGCCGGACGCGCCGGCCGGGCCCAAGGGCATCTCGCTGTTTCTGGTGCCCAAGTTCATGGTCAATGCCGACGGCAGCCTGGGCGCGCGTAATCGGGTGAGCTGCGGCTCGATCGAACACAAGATGGGGATCCAGGCGTCCGCCACCTGCGTGATGAATTTCGACGGGGCTGTGGGGTTTCTGGTGGGCGAGCCTAACCGTGGCCTGGCGGCAATGTTCACCATGATGAACTACGAGCGTCTGGGCGTGGGCATTCAGGGCCTGGCCTCCGGTGAGCGCTCTTATCAGAACGCGATTGAGTACGCGCGCGACCGGCTGCAAAGCCGTTCGCCAATCGGCGCCCAGGCCAAAGACAAAGTGGCCGACCCGATCATCGTGCACCCCGATGTGCGTCGCATGCTGCTGACCATGAAGGCGTCGAACGAAGGCGGTCGTGCATTCTCCACCTACGTGGCGACGCAGCTGGACATCGCCAAGTTCAGCGAAGACGCTGCCGCCCGTGAGCGTGCGGACAACCTGGTGGCGTTGCTGACCCCAGTGGCCAAGGCGTTCCTCAGCGACCTTGGCCTGGAAACCACAGTGCTGGGCCAGCAGGTGTTTGGCGGCCATGGTTACATTCGCGAGTGGGGCCAGGAGCAACTGGTGCGCGATGTGCGCATCACCCAGATCTACGAAGGCACCAACGGCATCCAGGCGCTGGACCTGGTGGGGCGCAAGATCGTCGGCAGCGGTGGCGCGTTCTACACGCTGTTTGCCGATGAAGTGCGCGAGTTTATCGCCACCGCCGATGCCGAACTGGGCGAATTCACCCGGCCGCTTGGTAAGGCTGTGGACAACCTCGACGAGCTGACCGCCTGGGTGCTGGATCGCGCCAGGACCAACCCGAATGAAATCGGTGCGGCGTCGGTGGAGTATCTGCATGCCTTTGGCTACATGGCCTACGCCTATATGTGGGCGCGCATGGCCAAGGCGGCGTGGGGCAAACAGGGTCAGGAAGACTTTTATGCGAGCAAGCTGGGCACTGCGCGCTTCTACTTTGCGCGCCTGCTGCCGCGTATTCATTCGCTGAGTGCGTCGGTCAAAGCCGGTAGCGAATCATTGTTTTTGCTGGATGAGGCCCTATTCTAGGGCTTTGAAGTCCGTGTAAGCATTCTCTTACATGACGTACTGCTATTCGTCCTCTATCGCCAAATTGGATCCATCGATAATCTACTTCACATGGACGTCGCGCAGGAAGCGCAAAGCAACAACACGGACACGTAGGATTCTGCCAGGATGGCGGAGTGAAATGGATGTCAGGGAAACAGTCTGCAAAGCCCCGCTTCGGCGGGGTTTTCTTTTGCCTGCGAAAAAGTCAGGCCGGTTGCAGGGGTGGCGCAATGCCAGAAACCACTGAACCCTCGCGGACGCCCAAGGTCGATTAGCTACACGGCTCACACGAGCCGATTTTCTGGAGCTGACCCATGGATATTATTCGCATCATCATCGCCATTCTGCTACCGCCACTGGGTGTGTTCCTGCAAGTAGGTTTCGGCGGCGCGTTCTGGCTGAACATCCTGTTGACCCTGTGCGGTTACTTCCCCGGCATCATCCATGCGGTGTACATCATCGCCAAGCGTTAAGGCCTGTCTGTTGCGCTGAAGAGCAAATGTGGGAGGGGGCTTGCTCCCGATGGCAGTGTGGCAGTCACTGATAGGTTGACTGACACACCGCTATCGGGAGCAAGCCCCCTCTCACATTTTCAGACCGTCTTTTCCCCCGGTGTGCCTTCAGCCTTTTGCGATCAGCCGTGAATTACGCTCATTGCGAAACGCCAGTTGCTCGATGGTCTGAGTCGCGTGCTCGGCTTCTTCTCGTGCTTGCAGAATGATGCCGTGGTGTTCGGACTTGCTGCACACCGGGTCGGCATTGCTGGCGTCCCCCGTGAGCATGAACGCCTGACAACGGCAGCCGCCGAAGTCCTTTTCCTTTTCATCGCATGAACGGCACGGCTCGGGCATCCAGTCATAGCCGCGAAAGCGATTGAAGCCGAACGAGTCATACCAGATGTGCTGCATGCTGTGGTCGCGCACATTGGGGAACTGCACCGGCATTTGCCTCGCGCCATGGCAGGGCAGAGCCGTACCGTCCGGTGTGACAGTCAGGAAGATGCTGCCCCAGCCGTTCATGCAGGCCTTGGGGCGCTCTTCGTAATAATCCGGCGTCACAAAGATCAGTTTACAGGGGTGGCCCTCGGCTTCGAGCCTGGCGCGGTATTCGTTGGTGATGCGCTCGGCGCGCACCAGTTGTTCCCGGGTCGGCAGCAATCCCACCCGATTGAGCTGCGCCCAGCCATAGAACTGGCAGGTGGCGAGCTCGACAAAGTCCGCCTCCAGCGCAATACACAGCTCGATGATGCGGTCGATCTTGTCGATGTTGTGCCGGTGGGTGACGAAGTTCAGCACCATCGGATAGCCGTGGGCCTTTACGGCGCGGGCCATTTCCAGTTTTTGCGCGAAGGCTTTTTTTGAACCGGCCAGCAGGTTGTTCACCTGCTCGTCGCTGGCCTGGAAGCTGATCTGGATATGGTCCAGGCCGGCTTTCTTGAAGTCGCTGATCTTCTGTTCGGTGAGGCCGATGCCGGAGGTGATCAGGTTGGTGTAGAACCCAAGCTTGCGCGCTTCGCCGATCAGTTCGGCGAGGTCCTGACGCACCAGCGGTTCACCGCCGGAAAACCCCAGCTGCGCGGCTCCCATCTCGCGCGCCTCGCGAAATACCTTTATCCACTGTTCGGTAGTCAGCTCCTTGCCCTGCTCGGCAAAATCCAGCGGGTTGGAGCAGTACGGGCACTGCAACGGGCAGCGGTAGGTCAGCTC
The DNA here is from genome assembly GCF_001439805.1 of Pseudomonas trivialis. Taxonomy (GTDB): domain Bacteria; phylum Pseudomonadota; class Gammaproteobacteria; order Pseudomonadales; family Pseudomonadaceae; genus Aquipseudomonas; species Aquipseudomonas trivialis. The sequence continues at coordinate 674,312 of NZ_JYLK01000001.1, forward strand.
GGCGAGTAGCCATAGCGGCAGGCCGACAGGCGGTTTTTCAGGCAAGTTCGATCCAGTGCTCAGCACGGGCGACCTCCATGAATTGCTCGATGTCTTCACCGAGTTCAGGCACGCCAGGGAATTGCCGGTCCAGCTCGGCGATGATGGCCGCCACATCGCGCTCGCCATCAATCAAGCCGCCAATCAGCGCGGCGCTCTCGTTGAGCTTGATCATGCCCTCCGGGTACAGCAACACATGGCCTTTTTGCGCAGGCTCGTACTGGTAGCGATAGCCCTGGCGCCACACGGGTTTTTTGCTGCGATCAAAGCTCATAGGGTGATCCCTCTATGCCAGACCCGCTGCGCGGTCACGCTGTGATACGGCGGGCGTTTGAGTTCGTAGGCCATGCTCATGGCGTCGAGCATGCTCCACAGGATGTCGAGTTTGAACTGCAGGATTTGGAGCATGCGTTCCTGGCCTGCACGGGTGGTGTAGTGCTGCAGCGTGATCGCCAGACCGTGCTCCACATCGCGGCGCGCCTGGCCCAGGCGGGTACGGAAATACTCATAGCCGGCCGGGTCGATCCACGGGTAATGCTGAGGCCAACTGTCGAGGCGCGACTGGTGGATCTGCGGCGCGAACAGCTCGGTCAGCGAGCTGCTGGCGGCTTCCTGCCAGCTGGCGCGGCGGGCGAAGTTGACGTAGGCGTCCACCGCAAAGCGCACGCCGGGCAGCACCAGTTCCTGGGAGCGCAACTGGTCGGGGTCCAGGCCCACCGCCTGGCCCAGGCGCAGCCAGGCTTCGATGCCGCCGTCTTCACCCGGCGCACCGTCATGGTCGAGCAGGCGCTGGATCCACTCGCGGCGGATTTCGCGGTCGGGGCAGTTGGCCAGGATCGCGGCGTCTTTCAGGGGAATGTTCACCTGATAGTAGAAGCGGTTGGCGACCCAGCCCTGGATTTGCTCGCGACTGGCGCGGCCTTCGTACATCGCCACATGGTACGGGTGATGGATATGGTAGAAGGCGCCCTTGGCGCGCAGGGCGGCTTCGAATTCAGCGGTGGTCATGGCCATATCAGTCATTTCGGTCGCTCCTACAATTCAATGCTCATGCCGTCGTAAGCCACTTCGACATTGCGCCGCACCAGTTCCGCGCGTTCGGGTGAGTCCTCATCGAGGATCGGATTGGTGTTGTTGATGTGGATCAGCACCTTGCGCTGCTCGGGCAATTGTTCCAGCACTTCCAGCATGCCGCCGGGGCCGTTCTGCGCCAGGTGGCCCATCTCGCGACCGGTGCGCGTGCCGACGCCGCGGCGCTGCATCTCATCGTCGTCCCACATCGTGCCGTCTACCAACAGGCAGTCGCTGCCGGCCATGATCTCCAGCAACGGCGCGTCGACCTTGCCCAGGCCTGGGGCGTAGAACAGCTTGCCGCCGGTGCGCAGGTCTTCGACGATCAGGCCGATGTTGTCGCCGGGATGCGGGTCGAAGCGATGGGGCGAATAGGGCGGCGCGGCGCTACGCAGCGGCAGTGGGGTAAAGCGCAGATTAGGGCAGGCCGGGATGGTGAAACTGGCGTCCAGTTCGATGCGGTTCCAGGTCAGGCCGCCGTTCCAATGGGTAAGCATGGTGAACAGCGGGAAACCGGTGCTCAGGTCTTCATGGACCATGTCGGTGCACCACACCTGGTGCGGGCAACCTTCGCGCAGGCTCAGCAGGCCGGTGGTGTGGTCGATCTGGCTGTCCATCAGGATGATCGCGCTGATGCCGGTGTCACGCAGGGCGCGGCCGGGTTGCATCGGCGCAAAGCCTTGCAACTGCGCGCGAATATCCGGCGAGGCGTTGCACAGCACCCAATTCACGCCATCGTCGGAGATCGCAATGGATGACTGGGTGCGCGCATGGGCACGCAGGCTGCCGTCGCGAAAACCTGCGCAGTTCACGCAGTTGCAGTTCCACTGCGGGAAACCACCGCCGGCGGCGGAACCTAGAATCTGGACAAACATGGACGCTCCATCAAGCAAAGCTCAAAACAAAAACGCCCCGGGCGAACCGAGGCGTTGTATGACCCAGCGGATTAACGGCTGGCGAAGTACATGGTGACTTCGAAACCAATGCGCAGATCAGTGTAAGCAGGTTTGGACCAAGTCATGTTCTTACTCCTACGTAGGGATGGGATGTGTAATACATATAGTCCATCTCCTGTCGGAGATGTTCAGATGTGTGCGTGTGAATGTTACGCAATTCTTTTCAAGTTAGCGCTGTCTTGATGGAAAAAGCCTTTTGCAGAGGTAGCAATGATCGCTGCTCAGTCGATCGTACGCGGACCATTGGCGACATAGCGCCAGCCGCCAGCCGCATCTTGCAACTGCCGGGCGGCCTGCAGCAGGTCGCTCTGGTTGCAGGCCAGAATCCGTTGTTGCAACTGCGGCAGGTAATCCGACGGATGGCCTGCCAAATGCGCGTGCCAGAGCAGCTCGGCAGATTGAGCGGTGGGCAGTGTGTCGGGGGCGAACTGTTCGGCCAAAGGCTGGTTGCCCACGTCGGCGCTGTGCTCGATCAACGTCGGCAGTTGCCGCAGGAAGTTATGCAGGTGCTCGACGATGTCTTCCAATGACGCCGTGGGCGATTGCACACCAAACAGCAGTCCGGTTTGCCCGTTGATCTGTCGGACGCCGCTGAAGATCGCGTAGCCCAATTGCAGCTCGACGCGCAGTTTTTGGTAGAAGGGAGCCTGCAGCAAATGTCCGAGCAGTCGCCAGGCAGCTTCATCGGCCAGGGATCGCGTCGGTGCGGGGCAGAACAGCAGCAGGGCGGCTTCGCTCGTGTCGGTTTTTACTGCGCGCCACAGGTGTTGGCCGGCAAGATCTGCAACATCGTGATCAATGATCGCGGGTTGTCCAGGCAAACGCGCGGCGGCCGCTTTGATCGCTGTCTCGCAGGTGGCTGTCAGGCCAATACCCAGGCCTTGCCAGCGGGCCTCGGACCATGACGCCGGCGCCTCGCCGGTACCTGTCGCGTTGGCACAGCAACCAGGCAATGCCTTGAGCAGTGCCCGAATAGCGATCATCGGCACCGGTGCCCGCGCGGACGCTTGTGGCTGGTTCAGCGCGTGGGCCAGGGCTTCGAGCACGGCAGGCATTGGCTGTTGAAGACCGATCATTTTCACCAGCCAGTCATTGCCCATAGCCTCGCAGGATAATTCGACACCGGCCTGACCGGCATTTTCGCGCAATGCCTGCAACGTACTGCCCAGCTCGGGGGCGGGCGCGTTGAAGCGCCACTGCAGATACAGCGCGCCTTCATCGCCGTCATTGCCCAGCGCATGGCTGAACGTCAGCGCCGATGCGTCCTTGCGGCCCCGTGAACGATCCTGGGCAAAGGTGCGCAACCCGCGATGGGCGCTGGTCTGGCCGCGAATCAGGCCTGCGCGCTCTTCCTTGACAGGGGGGCGCAGGAAGGGATTGTTGGGAGCAGGCTGCCACCGGTGTTGGGAGGCGGGCAGGTGCAATGAGTCGAGCATGGCCTTGAGTGCTGCGACCGCAGGTTCCGACAGTGCTTCGCTGTAATTGCGGGCCAGCGCCAGTGCGCCTTGGGTCTGCTGTTGACGAGCGGCCAGCAGGGCGAACTCTTCGCGCAGGGAGGTCCAGTCGCTGTGGGCAAAAAAGCTCAGCCAGTCGTCCAGCAGTGTCTCGATCTGCGCGGTTTCTTGAGTCTCGACGGTGAAGTCGATAATCAGCAGCGCTTGCCCCGCAAAGTCGTACGGCACCGAGGCGTGCAGCGCGGTGACCAGTTGCTGCGTTTTCAGTTCAGCCAGCAGCCCGCCCGGTGCCGAAGCGTTGAGCCAGGTACACAAAAATTCCAGGGCTTCGCGAGGGGCTCCGCAGCAAATCACCTGATGCAAGTGGTTGCCGGCCAGGTGTTGATAACGCCGCGCCTGGTCGGGCATCAATGGCGGCGGCGCGCTTTGCGGGTGCAGGGGGCCTGAAGCCAGGGCGTCACTGAAGCGTTGCGCCAACGCCTCCAGTGCTGCCAACGGCTGTGGGCCTGCAAGGCTCAACGTCATCTGCCCGCTTTGATAAAAATGCTCATGGAATGCCCGCAAGGCCTGTTGAAATGCCTCGTTTTCCACCGGCAGGCTGTCGCGATTGCCCGCGTGAAAGCCCCGCAGCGGATGATCGGCCGCCAGGCCCTGCAACAGCGCCACTTGCTGTTGCGCAGCCGCATCCTGGGACCAGGCGATAAACTCCGCGTGCAGCACTTCCCGTTCGCGCAACTGGTCTTCGGTGGTCAGCCGAGGGTGGGTCAGCATGTCCGCGAGCCGTTCCAGCCCATCGCTAAAAATCGAGACCGGCAGTTCAAAGAAGAAGTCGGTGGTGCGCTCGCGGGTGCTGGCGTTGACCTGACCACCGTGACGCTGCACGTAGGCCATCAGCCCTTCGCTTGCAGGAAAACGCTCTGTCCCCAGGAACAACAAATGCTCAAGAAAATGCGCCAGCCCAGGCCAGGCCAACGGCACGTCGTGGCTGCCGGCAGCCACGCGCAGGGCTGCGGCGCAACGCTTCAAGCGCGGCGCATGGCGCAAGGAGACGCGCAGGCCGTTGGCCAAGGTCAGGTGGATGGGATGAGATTGGGCCGGCGCAGGCATGGGCACTTCCGAAGCGAGGGAAGTGCCTATGCTAACAAACCCGCTGGATCAGGGCTTGTGCAGCGCGCCGTACAGTTCCGGGCGGCGGTCTTGCAGATAGTGGTTGGCGGTGCGGGCAGCGAGGATCGATTGGCGATCCAGCACCCCGACGATCAACGCTTCGTCCAATCCCGCCTGGGCGACGCGCTGACCGTCCGGCGCGGCGATGCTGCTTTGCCCGCAATACTGGATCTCGCCTTCATGCCCGCAATAATTGGCGTAGGCCACGTAGCACTGGTTCTCGAAGGCGCGTGCCCGCACGGTGACGTCAGCCACAAAGTCGAACGGCACCATGTTGGCTGTGGGCACCAGGATCAGCTCGGCACCGGCCAGGGCCAGGCGCCGGGTGTTTTCCGGGAACTCCAGGTCATAGCAAATCAATAAACCCAGCTTCCAGCCGTTGAGTTCCACCAGCGGAAAATCATCACCGCCAGCGCTGAACATCGAACGGTCGAGGTCGCCGAACAGGTGCGTCTTGCGGTAGTTGCACAGGCGCTGACCTTGCGCGTCGATCAGCTGCACGGCGTTGTAGACCTGGCCATCTTCGGCGCGCTCCGGGTAGCCGTACACAATCGCCAACCCGGCGTTTCGCGCAATCTCGGCAATGGCCTGGGCAGAATCCCCGTCCTGCGCCTCGGCCAAGGCGCCTGCCGCTTCGACGCCAATGTTGTAGCCGCTGAGGAACATCTCCGGCAGCACCAGCACATCGGCGCCGGCCGCCTCTTGCGCCACCTGGTGCAGGCGCTTGAGGTTACCGGCCACATCCAGCGGCAGCGGCGGGCATTGATACAGGGCGACACGCATGACGCAGCTCCTTGATTCGGGCAGTTATTCAGGCAGGGCAATCGGTCCGATTTCAGCGAACACGTCACCCGGCCCCGGGTTCTCGGGATGAGTGCTGCCACCAAAGTGATTCATGATGCCCCACACCGCATTGAGGGACGTTTGCACCGCGCCCTCGACCCACGCAGGCGTCCAGGACACATCGTCGCCGGCAATGAAAATCCCACGCTGTTCGGCGGGCATGTCCTTCTGCATGAAATGCGCGTACATCCGCTGGTTGTAGCGATAGTGGCCTGGCAATGCGCCCTTGAAGGCACCGAGGAAGTGCGGGTCGGCTTCCCAGGACACGGTGATCGGATCGCCGATGATGCGCGCCTTGATGTCGACTTTCGGATAGATCTTGTTCAGTGCGTCCAGCGCCAGCTTCACGCGTTTGTCGATGGGCTGCGGCAGCATTTTCAGCGCATCGCTCATCCACGAGTACGACAGGCAGATGACGCCCGGCTTGTCGTCGCCATTGTCGAACAGGTAAGTGCCACGGGTCAGGCGGTCAGTGAGGGTCATGCTCATCAGGTCGCGGCCGGTTTCCGGGTCCTTGTCCTTCCAGAACGGGCGGTCGACCATCACGAAGGTTTTCGACGACTGCATGTAGCGCGTGCGGTCCAGGGCCATCCACATCTTTTGTGAGAACAGGGTTTCGTCGCATTCGATCTGCGTGGTCAGCAGCCAGCTCTGGCAGGTGGTGAGCACCGCAGCGTATTCGCGGGTGTCGCCGTAATTGTCGGTGACCGCGAAACGACCACCCGCCGCATGGGCGATGCGCTTGACCCCGGCCCGTGGTGCGCCGCAGTGCAGCGAGCTGAGGCTGGTGCCGGCTGGCCAGTGGGCGCAACGCTCCGGCACATGGCGCCAGATGCCCATGGGCACCTGCGCCACACCGCCGACCACCAGGTGCTGGTGATCGTCGCAGTTGGTCATGACCACGCGGAAGATTTCCAGCATCGAGTTGGGGAAGTCCGAGTCCCAGCCGCCGGTACCGAAACCCACCTGGCCAAACACTTCGCGGTGGTGGAACGACAACTTGGCGAACGCCTTCGAGGTGGCCACGAAGTCATAGAAGGTGCGGTCGTCCCACAGAGGCACCAGCTTGTTCCACAGCGCTTTCAGACGCGGCACATCGCGGTCGCGGATGGCCTGCTGGATATCGCCGAACTGCGAACCAGCCTCCAGGGCATCGGCCCACGCGTCGGCCACCTCCTGGAACAGCGCCGGCAAGTCCGAGAGTTTCTGCGCGTAATGGGTTTCGCCTTCCAGATCAATCACCGTGCTGCCGGAGGCCGGCGTCAGCGGGTTGGGAAACGGTTTGGTCTCCAGCCCCAGCTTGTCCACATAGTGATAGAACGCCGTGGACGACACCGGAAACCGCATGCCACCCAGCTCCGCAATGATGCCCTCGGCGCCTTCAAACGCCTGGGAGCGCAAGCGGCCGCCCATTTTCGAGGCTTCGTACACCACCGGCTTGAGACCCAGCTTCATCAGTTCATAGGCCGCGACCAGCCCGGCAATCCCCGCGCCGACAATCGCCACCTCGGCGCCATGGTTGGCGGCAGGAATACTGCCCAGGCCCGCCGGATGCTCGATCCAGTCATCAAAGGCAAACGGAAAGTCCGGGCCGAAGATAGTGATTGGTTTTTTACCGTCGGCAGGGTGGCGAATGGTCTTGCTGAGGGTGCTGGACGGAATGCTCATGGCTGACCTTGTTGACGACTCGACGGGAAGCGACCCGCTGAGTATAGGAAAAGATGGTAGCCAGTTTAGGGAGCGCAGAGGTCATTAATAAGACGCAATGTGTCGTCATATTGAGTTAGTTTTAGTCATTATGACGAGTAAAGCGATCAGATTGGTTGTGCGCGATCCAGTTTGTTGCTGAGGATGATCGACGTGGTGGTTTTTTCAACGCCGTCGACACCGCCGATCTGGTCGAGCAACTGGTCGAGTTGCTCGGGGGAATCGGTGCGCAGCCAGGCTACATAATCGAATTCGCCGCTCACTGCGCAGAGTTGCTGTACCTGGGCCATGGCGCTGAGTTTGCGCAGCACTTCCTTGCCGGAGCGCGGTTGCACGGTGATGCCAACATACGCCTGCAAACCCCCATCGGCGACGCGTTGACTGAGGCGCACGCCGTAACCGGTGATCACCTGGGTTTTCTCCAGCCGCGCAAGGCGGGAAGTGACCGTAGTGCGCGCGATGCCGAGCTGGCGGGCGAGCATGGCCACGCTTTCGCGGGCGTTGAGTTGCAGCGCGGCGATGAGTTGGCGGTCGATTTCGTCTAGGGTGGCCAAGGGGGCTCCGGGATGGGGGGCGGTTGGGGGCCATGTTACAGGCTTGGGCGGGCCAGTCAGCCGGAAGGCGCCCCGTTGATCGTTACCCGGCGTTGTAGTCGGCGACAAGTTTATCCAGGAATACCCAGAGCTTGTGGTTCATTTCATCATAATCGTTGGTCCGCAGCGCTGCAGCCTGCTGCACGAAGCGACGGTCTGCGAGCGTTATCAGTTCCGCCTGCGATGCGTGGATCAGCAACTCCACCACGTCCTTGGTGAGTTCCATATGACATTGAAAGCCATAAACCAGAGCGCTGTACTCAATGATCTGGCGCGGGCAGCCCTCGCTGTAAGCGATGATTTTGGCGTCTTGAGTGAGCCCTGGCATGTCATTGTGCCAATGGCCGACTTCCAGGGTTTCCCCAAAGTGCGAAAATTTCGGATTAGCCATACCCTCCTGGGTTAAGGAAATGGGGAATTTGCCTATTTCCTTCTCCGGGCTGTGATCGAAGCCGGCACCCAACGCTTCACCGATCAGCTGTGAACCCAGGCAAACCCCAACCACGGCCCGCCCTGCAATGATGGCTTTGCTGATGAGTTCGCATTCGGCCAACGCATTGAAGTGCGCGCATTGCTCGAGCGTCGTCGCCGGATCTTGCGGGCCTCCCAGCACCACCAAAAGATCGAACGCCTCTGCGCTCTCTGGAAGAACATCCTGTTGGTAGACGCGAGAATAGCTGGCCTGATAACCGCGAGCGGTCACCCAGCACTCAAATGCGCCCGGTGCTTCGAAGGCTTCATGCATCACGAAATGGACGTTCAAGGTGTTACCCCCGGCGTCGGTGCCAGCTCGTCGAGCCGTTGCTGGAGCAAGGTGCAACCGTCGGCATCGAGCGGTTGAAGTGGAAGACGCGGACCTCCGACGTCAAGCCCTTGCAGCTTCAGTCCGGCCTTGATGGTCGTCGGCAGGCCACGACGCGTGATGTATTCCAGCATGTCGTATTGGCGATAAAACAACGTCCGCGCCTGTTCCATCTGGCCATTCTGAACCGCGTCCCACAGAGCCAGATTCAGGTCGGGGATAAGGTTGGGCGCGGCGGTACACCACCCCGCTGCCCCCGCAATCAATGCCTCAAGTGCCAATGGATTACAGCCGTTATAGAAGGCCACCTTGCCATTTGTTGCCTTGAACAGACGGTGCATGCGCTGAATGTCGCCCGTACTTTCCTTGACCATGGTGACGTTCTTGACATCGTCGAGAATCCGCAGGATCAGGTCGACCGACAGGTCGGTACCGCTGGTGGCTGGGTTGTTGTACAGCATGATCGGGATGTTGATCGCGGCACCGACCGCCTTGAAGTGATCGACGATTTCCGTGTCGGTCAGCTTCCAGTACGAGGCCGCAAGCACCATTACCGCCGTGGCGCCGCAGGACTCGGCCAGTCGAGCACGCTGGACAGTGCGCGCAGTGGTCAGGTCCGACACGCTGACCACAGTTGGAACACGACCGGCCACCTGCTGTTGGCTGAATCGCACAACCGACTCCCATTCAGCGTCGCTCAGGTAGGCGCCTTCTCCGGTGCTTCCCAGTGGGGCGATGGCGTGCACGCCGGAGGCGATCAACTTGTCGATCGACCGCCCCAACGCAGGCAGATCCAATGAACCATCGACTGCAAATGGCGTGATGGTATAGCCGATAACGCCGCGAATTACGCGAGTGGACATGCAGGCACCTCTGTCGTTTCGATGAATGAGTGTGGGGCAGATCAGGCCAGGCAGTCGCCATGGGCACGCAGGGCGCGCCGCGAGTAGTAGCTGAAGGCAGCACCGTGACGTTTGGGGGTGCTGATCCAGGCGTGCGCCTCTTTGCCCAGGGCTTCGGGAATAGGGCGAATATCCCCCGCGCTCATGGCCAGCAATTGCATCCGGGCTGCTCGTTCGAATAGCAGCGCGAGCACGCACGCTTCTTCAATCGAGCCACCGGCGATCAGCAAACCATGATGAGAGAGCAGAATGGCACGCTTGTCGCCGATGGCCCTGGAGATCAGCTCGCCTTCTTCATTGCCCACGGGAATGCCCGGCCAGTCCTTGAGAAAGGCGCAGTCGTCGAACAGCGGGCAGATGTCCATATGGGACACCACGAGCGGCACTTCCAGCATTGACAGCGTGGCGCTGTGCAGAGGGTGGGTATGAATGATGCAATTCACATCCGGACGTGCGCGGTACAGCCAGCTGTGAAAGCGATTGGCGGGGTTCGCCATGCCCTCGCCCTTGAGGACCTTGAGGTCCTCATCGACCACCAGCAGATTCGATGCACAAATCTCGTCAAAGCCCAGGCCCAGGCGCTGCGTATAATACGTGCCCGGCGTTTCGGCACGGGCGGTGATCTGCCCGGCCAGGCCTGAGTCGTGGCCACCGTCAAAAAGAATGCGGCAGGTGAGTGCTAGCTTCTGTCTCGGCGTATATTCGTTATCGATCAGCGCCGTCATCATTTGCTTTTCAGCGAGAGCGACGAGTTGATCCTTGGGGGTCAGTAGGGTCGTGGTCACGGTCAATACCTGGTCGAAAACAGTTTGAATTGCCGGAAGCCGCCACCACGGCTATCCAGGACACATGGCAATCATAATGACACGTTGTGTCATATTCAAGTCGAATGACACACTTTTCAAGGAACGGTGTTGGATGGCGGTACAGCTCAGAATTTTGCGCAAGAAGATGGGGATAACCCTGGAGCAGTTGGCCGGGCAAACCGGCTTGACCAAAAGCTACCTGTCGAAGGTTGAACGGGGAGTGAGCTCGCCTTCCATCGCGGTAGCGCTGAAACTGGCCAAGGCACTGAATGCCCAGGCTGAAGAATTATTCAGCAGCGAAGCATTGCCGTCCGAAGGCTACAGCCTGGTGCGCCGCCAGCAGCGCGAGGCCAATGCTGGCGGCGTCCCTGTGGCACACGTGCCGTTGGCGCGCCATATCGGTGATCGGGCATTGCTGCCGTTTCTGGTCTATCCATCACGCTCGTTTGGCCATTCCGCCTTCAAGGAACACTTGGGGGAAGAGTTCATCTACGTTGTGCGTGGCCGAGTGGAAGTCGATTTCGGCAACGAACGGCAAACCCTGGATGAGGGCGATGCCCTTCATTTCAATGCGCAAAAATCCCATCGCTTGCGAACAGTGTCTGACGAGCAGGCGGAATTGCTAGTCGTGGTGCATAGCTCGGAGTAGAGGCGAAATACGTTTGCGAATGTTGAGCTGCTTCCCTGCGCCGTGAGGTAACGGGGTTTATATACCTTCGCTGCGGCGGGGTCGTTCGGCACTAACGAGTCCGGTGCGCCAGGCTTGAGCACCACGCAGCCACGCCTGGTCATCAATCAGATACCAGCGATGCCCGAGCCGGTATTGTCTTTGGTCACCATCACTTCATCGGGATGCAACGTAAACCTTTAGCCACTCCGGGTGGCAAATGCCAGCGTGCCCGAGAGCGAAATGACGTACTGCGGCTCCGGCTCTTTGTGCCAGCCGTAAGAGGTATGCGCTGCAGTTTGTTTGAAGTGAATGGAGGTAACGTCGGTGCGCATGGTTTGGTCGATGCTGCCTTCCAGCACGTGTGACGCGTTGTCTGCAACGGTACAGCGCTTGAGGCTTTGATCGTGGCCGTGGTGGGCGGTGCGGCGTACGCGCAGTTGAGGGTTGCGAGGGCGCTGCTGAGGGTGCGGATGGAGGCGCAGAGGACAATTAACATTTTTATTGCGCAACACATGGCGGCGGCATACGCACCGCATCCAGAGCCAGGCCGAAGACTGGCATCGAACTGTAATGCCGGGCCCAATACCCTATGGGTGATCCAATATTACTCAAGTAGTTGTTGCTTGAGCCGCTGGCCCGGCAGTCTAAATATAATACCTGTCTATTTCGGATAGTATCGATAGTAAGATTCCACTGCGTCCTTCCACAGGCATTTGAAAATGGATGTGTTTTCAGAGACGAAGTCTAAGTACGCTTGTCGGTTTTCAGGAGGGCGCCCAGTATATATTTTTTTTACTGCCAAACTATCTAATTCGACGCTCCAGCGATTCCCGTTGTGGTCGAATTCAACATTGGGTACTTCATCCGGGCTGGCGCAGAAGCAACTTGCCATAGGTATTTCGAACGGTTTTGGGTTTCCCCAGAGACTATTTAGCTTGCTTGTCAATTCCGCAGGCGCTGGATGTATGCCCGATGCCAATAGCTCTGGACGTCCATGCCGCTCAAAGTCAAAAGGCGTGTATACCCCGTCAGCCAACCCCTCGACAGCTGAAATGCATGCCGGCTCTATAGGTCCCACGTGGACATACCAAGTGCTTTCCTTCGTTTTCAGGCCTTGCGCCATTTTAAGAATTTCTGTTCTAGACAGATCTATCAATTCTGGAAATAGCCCGCGCGCGCCTAACGACTTACCGAATGAAGGCGATTCATCCAGGTATTTGCTAAACTCCAAAAAAGGTATCAGTCCACCCGCTTGGGGTTTCTTTTTATTAAATTTTCTAAGTTGATCAGTGTCAATTATTATTTTTATCGCTCTCTTATTATGACTGCTATTGTTTTTAGGTTTTTCACCACTTTTCAACATTGCTTCCAGTTGAGCTTTGCTAAAGTCGGAGCCATCAGGTATGCCGTGACCATTTGCGTTGCCGCTGCTCGTAAGCCATATGACCACCGAATCCAAACGGCCGCCATACTCTGTATGATAATTCCCTATGATGAAACCTCTTATAAATATACTTCTCGCAAGCGTGAATGATGTGTAGTGATTAAGCTTCATTCTGGCTCCTTATATTATGTAACTGTCGTGCCGTATGTTTCCTGCCGTAACTTCAACATCCCGGTAGAAATGCCGTGTAGGTGGATGTTATCTCTACTGGTTCCTGTAATCACTTATCGCGATCATAACGTACCGCAACCCCTCGAGTAATGACCTATCCTGCACAAAGTGGAAGACGAAATTCAACAGGGGTCAATAGTGGCATCTCTGACGCCGTCTACAAACGCTTGAAGAAGGCTCTACCGTTCAAACCCTCCTACGATGCCTTTCGGCGTGCCATTGATACGGTCGGACTCGATCTGCCGCCTGGACAGTTGACGCATGTGCTACGTCATACCTTCGCCAGCCATTACATGATGAAAGGCGGGGACATCCCCACACTGCAAAAAGTGTCGGGTCACTCGACATTGGCGATGACTCAAAAGTGCGCGCACTTCAGTCCTGCGCACATGGCTGACGTCGTAAATCTCAACCCGCTGGCAAATCGAACTGGACACTTTTTGGACACTTTGGCAATTTCAGCGAAAATTCACGCTAAAAATCCAGAGGCCAAAAACGACGAAAGCCGCGCAATGCGCGGCTTTCAAGGTGGTGGGCCCAGTAGGACTCGAACCTACGACCAAGGGATTATGAGTCCCCTGCTCTAACCAACTGAGCTATAGGCCCTCAGTAGGTCGCGGATTATAACGACGGTTTCTTCACTGTGCCATCCGTAAAATTCTCAATCTTCGTACGAAGAAACGCTTCGGCAAAAAGCTCCGGCGGTAATGGCAGGCTCACGATGTAGCCCTGCATCTGTTCACACCCTTCTGCCGCCAGGAAATCCTGCTGCGCTGCATTCTCCACACCCTCGGCGATGATGGTGAATTGCATGCTGTGGCCCAGGGCGATGATGGCGCGGACGATGGCGGCGTCGTGGGGGTCGTCGGGGAGGCCGCGGACGAAGGACTGGTCGATTTTCAGGAAGTCCAGCGGCAGGCGCTTGAGGTAGCTGAGGGAGGAGTAGCCTGTGCCGAAGTCGTCGATTGCCAGTTGCACGCCGAGGTGTTTGAGCTGATGCAGCACGCCCAGGGCTTCTTCGGTCTGGCTCATGATGAAGTTTTCGGTGATCTCCAGTTGCAGGCAGTCCGGCTTGAGGTGGTAGTCGTGCAGCAGTTGTTCGATACGCGCCAGCAGGTTGGGGCTGCGCAGTTGTGCGCCGGCGAGGTTAACTGACAGCGGGCCGAATGTGTCGAAGGTGCCCTGCCAGGCGTGCAGTTGCTGGCAGGCTTGCTCCAGCACCCAGTCGCCGATCTGCAGGATGGTGCCGTTTTCTTCGGCCAGGGCGATGAAGTGTTCGGGCGGCACGTCGCCAAAGGTGGGGTGGTGCCAGCGGATCAGGGCTTCGGCGCCGATCAGCTGCTGGCTCGCCAGGCTCAGCTTGGGTTGGTAATACAGGCTCAGTTCGTCACGTTCGATGGCGCGGCGCAGTTCGTGTTCCAGTGCCACGCGTTCGCTGGCCTGGGTGGTCAGGTCGCTGGTGTAGCTTTCGACCCGGTTGCGGCCTTTTGCTTTGGAGCGGTACATGGCGGCGTCGGCATTCTTGACCAGGGTGGCGACGTCGGTGCCGTCCTCGGGGTACAGGCTGGTGCCGATGCTGGCGCTGATGAAGAATTCATGTTCGCCCGCCTGGAACGGCTGGGTGAAGCAAGCGAGCAGCTTGTTGGCCAGATAGTCGGCGTCGCTGGCGTTTTGCAGGCCGGGCAGCAGGATGATGAATTCATCGCCGCCCAGGCGTGCCACTGTGTCGATGTCGCGCAATTGTTCTTTGAGGCGCACGGCGATGCCTTTGAGCAGCAGGTCGCCGATAGGGTGGCCGAGGCTGTCGTTGATGTGTTTGAAACGGTCCAGGTCGAGGAATAGAACAGCGCCTTGCTGGCCGGTTTCCTGATGGCCGTTGAGAGCGGCCTGCAGACGGCTTTCAAACAGGGTGCGGTTGGGCAGGCCGGTGAGCGGATCGTGGTGCGCCTGGTAATCGAGGCGGGCCTGGGCAAGTTTGAGGCTGGAGATATCGGCGAACACGGCAACGAAATGGGTGATCACGTCGTCGCGATTACGCACGGCGTTGATGGTTAGCCAACTGGGGTACACCTCGCCATCCTTGCGACGGTTGGCGATCTCACCCTGCCAATGCCCGTGGGCGGCCAACTGGTGCCACATCGCAGCGAAAAATGCGCTGTCGTGTTGGCCAGAGGCGAGCAGGCGCGGGGTTTGGCCGAGGGCTTCGGCCTCACTGTAGCCGGTGATTTCGCTGAAGGCGCGGTTGACTGCGCTGATGTTCTGCGAGGTGTCGGTGATCAGCACGCCTTCGGCGGTGCTCTCGAACACGGTCGCGGCCTGTTGCAGTTTCTCCTGCATCAGTTGGCGTTCGGTGATGTCGCGGGCGATGGTCAGTATGCAGGCGTCATCACCGATGGGCAGGGGTCGGCTGGACACTTCGCAGAGCCGGATCTCTCCGTCGCTGCGCCGTATGTGGCAAATGAAGTCACGCACGAAGCCATCGCGTCGTATCAGCTCCAGCATGTGTTTACGTTCATTGAGGTCGACCCAGATGCCCAGCTCCATGGCTGAGTGTTCCAGAGACGTGGCGGAAGTGTAGCCGGTGAGACGGCTGAAGCCTTCGTTGACCTCAATCAACAGGCCGTCTCGCTGGCGACTCAGCAACAGGCCGTCGGGCGAGGCATGGAAGGCCTTGGCGAACTTCTCTTCGGAGGTCTGCAGTTGTTGCTGGGTTTCCTTGAGTTGGGTGATATCGCGCACCACGACGACGATGGCTTCGGTGGTATCGAGCAGGAACGGTTCGGCGGAAATCAGCCCGATAAAAGCCTGGCCATTGTTGCGCCGAAAGGGCAGCTCGAGGTTGCGGATACTGGTGGTCTGGACGCGTTGCAGCAACTCCGATCCGATGCCTGGAATGCCCCAGATGTCCAGCTCTGTGCCGGCCTTGCCGAGCACTTGCTCGGCATTCAGGCCGATCTGGTCTTCGAAGGCTTTGTTCACCTCCAGCAGGCAGCCGTCGGAAAGGCGCGCGATCACCAGGATGTCCGGGCATTGCTGGAACACCGAGGCGAATTTCTGTTCGGAACGCTGCAGGGCTTCTTCCGTGCGCTTGGCTTCGCTGATATCGATCATCAACCCGCGCAGCACGGGTTCGTGCCCGTGTTCGATCAGGCTCACGATGTCACGCACCCACAGGCAACGGCCGTCAGCGGTGATAACCCGGTAATCAATGCTGTGGTCACGGTTGGCGCGCGTTTCACGGTTGCAATAGGCTTCGGCGCGGATCAGGTCGGCGGGGTGGATGATGTTGCGCCAGAACCCCGGGATCAGCCAATGGGCGCGGGGGTAGCCGAGCAAGTCTTCAGCGTGGGGCGACACGTAGCTGTAGGTGAAGTCGGTAATACTGGCTTCCCAGGCGATGGCGGACAGGCTCTCCACCAGGCCGCGGTAGTGGTATTCGCTGCTGCGCAGTTCCTGTTCGAGGGCGACGCGGCGGGAAATTTCCGAGCTGAGCCGGCGATTGATCTGAATTACGATGGCCAATACGGTGATCAACACCAGCACGGCGGGCAAGCCATAGGTCAACAGGTCTTTCCAGAAGGTACGGTGATCGTTGATGCCGCCTACCCAGCGTTCCTGGATGGCTTCTGTTTCGCCTGGGGTGAGGTCGGCGAGCACCTTATCGAGGATGCCTACCAGGATTTTGTGGTCGCGCGGCACACCCATCGCCAGTTGATAGCGGTAGGGCGTTTCGCCACTGACGTACAGGCCTTCGAGCTTGAGTTGGCGCAGGCTCCAGACGCTGGAAGCCAGATCGCCGACTACCGCATCCACCTCGTCCGTGGCCAGTGCTTGCAAGGTCGAGCTGACATTGGGCATGGCCACCAGATTGAGGTCGGGATGCTGGGTGCGCAGCAGCTCATGGGGTGCGTAGTTTTCTACCACGGCGATCTTCAGCCCGTACAGGTCCTGAAGATTACGCGGCTTGGCGCCGCCCTCGTGGGCCAGGATGACGATGGGGAAGTCGAGGTAGGGCCGCGTGAACGCGATGAAGCTCTGACGCTCGGGGGTGGACATGACGCTGGGCAGCAGGTCGAGCTGACTGTCTTTCGTCTGCTCAAGCACCGCCCCCCAGCCTCCGGGCTCGATCAATTCGACCCTGACGCCCAGGCGATCCTGAACCAGGCGGACATAATCAGCCGCCAGGCCTTGGTAGCGGCCATTTTCATCACGGTATTCAAACGGTGGCCATGAAGGGTCCACACCGAGTTTCAGCTCCTGATGGTCCGACAGCCAGCCACGCTCTTCATCAGTAAGCGTCAACGCGCCAGCCGTTGCGGTCCAGGTCAGCAGCGACAGCAGTATCACGGTCGGCAATCTGGGCATAACGGTCTCGTTATGGCACGGGGAATGTTCCGAGTGTAGACGGGCAATGCGGGGGGAGGGAGGTGGGAGGCGGTTAATCTGTAGAAAGAAATGTACAGAAAGCAAAACCCCCGGCCTGGGCCGGGGGTTCTGGTATCACTCGTCGAGGAAGGAGCGCAGGTGCTCGCTTCTCGTCGGGTGGCGCAACTTGCGCAGCGCCTTGGCTTCGATCTGACGGATCCGCTCGCGGGTCACGTCAAACTGCTTACCGACTTCCTCAAGGGTGTGGTCGGTATTCATGTCGATGCCGAAACGCATGCGCAGTACCTTGGCTTCACGGGCAGTGAGGCCGGAGAGTACGTCGCGAGTCGCTTCCTTAAGGCTCTCAACGGTGGCGACATCGATTGGCGACTGCATGGTCGAGTCTTCGATGAAGTCACCCAGATGGGAGTCTTCGTCATCACCAATCGGGGTTTCCATGGAGATCGGCTCTTTGGCGATCTTCAATACCTTGCGGATTTTATCCTCTGGCATTTCCATGCGTTCGCCCAGCTCTTCCGGGGTCGGTTCGCGACCCATCTCCTGCAACATCTGCCGGGAAATGCGGTTGAGCTTGTTGATCGTCTCGATCATGTGCACCGGAATACGGATGGTGCGTGCCTGGTCGGCGATCGAGCGAGTGATCGCCTGACGGATCCACCAGGTGGCATAGGTCGAGAACTTGTAACCGCGACGGTATTCGAACTTGTCCACAGCCTTCATCAAGCCGATGTTGCCTTCCTGGATCAGATCGAGGAATTGCAGACCGCGGTTGGTGTACTTCTTGGCGATGGAGATCACCAGACGCAAGTTGGCTTCAACCATTTCTTTCTTCGCGCGGCGGGCCTTGGCCTCACCGATCGACATGCGACGGTTGATGTCCTTGATCTCGGCAATCGTCAGACCGGTCTCGGTCTCAAGCGCGGTCAGCTTCTGCTGGCAACGGATGATATCGGGCTGCAGGCGACCAATGGCTTCGGCGTATTTCGCCTTGCCCTTGGCCAGCGCATCGGTCCAGCTCTCGTCAACTTCGTTGCCCGGGAACTGGCGCAGGAAGTCGGTGCGCGGCATGCGTGCATCACGCACACACAGCTGCATGATTGCGCGCTCTTGTGCACGCAGACGCTCAAGGGCGCTGCGAACGCGCTCAACCAGGCCTTCGAATTGCTTGGGTACCAGCTTGATCGGCATGAACAGCTCAGCCAGGGCCAACAGCTCGGCAATTGCCTGCTTGTTGGAACGACCATGCTTCTTCAAGGCCTTGCGGGTGATTTCCATTTGATCGGAAACCGCACCGAAACGCTGGGCCGCGATGACCGGATCCGGGCCGCTTTCGACTTCGTCTTCGTCGTCGCTGCTGCCTTCAGTCTCTTCGTCGTCGGTCTCGTCGTCCGCTTTAGGGGCTTTCGGATCGACCGGCGGCGGTACTTCGGCGGCAGGCGGCGCAATGCCGTCGTCCGGGTCGATATAACCGCTCAGAACGTCGGACAGGCGGCCACCTTCGGTGGTGACGCGAGTGTACTCGGAGAGAATGTGGTCAACCGTGCCAGGGAAGTGCGCGATTGCGCCCATCACTTCACGGATACCCTCTTCAATGCGCTTGGCGATTTCGATTTCGCCTTCACGCGTCAGCAACTCGACGGTGCCCATTTCACGCATATACATGCGCACAGGGTCAGTCGTGCGACCGATGTCGGTCTCCACCGCAGCCAGCGCGGCAGCGGCTTCTTCAGCGGCTGCCTCGTCGGTATCGGCGTCGGCCAACATAAGGGCGTCCGCATCCGGAGCACTCTCGTGTACGGGGATCCCCATGTCATTGATCATGCGGATGATGTCTTCCACCTGCTCGGGATCTGAAATATCCTCAGGCAGGTGGTCGTTGACCTCTGCGTAAGTCAGATACTTCTGCTCACGACCAAGGGTGATCAACTCTTTGATACGAGACTGCTGTTGCGCTTTTCCGGACATAACACCCTATCCACTGAAGGTCTTGGCGGGCAAAAAACAAGCCGAGGATTATACCCGAGCTATGACCTCACACGCCAGCTGAGGTCGGGTTTGATGCTGAAACATTCTGTTTTAATAGGTCGCGCATCTGTTTTGCTATCTGAATTTGCTCTTCAGCCGACAATCCTGGCTGCCTTGCTCTCTTGATGAGCTCATCGAGGGTCTGCGTGTGCTGACCCGCGGATAACCTAGTAATGGTGTCTAAAAACTGTTGTTCAAGGTTATCGCCGTCAATTAGCCACTCCTTTTCTGCGAGTGCTTTCAACAAACGGCCTTGTTCGGTGCCATGCCAACGAGCCATCAACTGGATGGAGTTTAGCTTAGGATTTTTCTGCACGGCTTCGATCAGGGCAATCAGTACCTGAGCGTAGGTGTTGCTCTCATTGGCAAAATGCTCGGCACTTTCGACCCTGCCCGCCAGTTCCGGGTGGTGGATGAGCGTGCGCAGGGCAATCAGTGTGGGGGCTTCGACGGCGACCGGTGTGCGCGGGGCATAAGCCTCGTCACGATCACCGCGCTTGAAATTCTTGCTCCAGGGTTTCTTTTCCCATTTCTTGCCGCCGGCGCCGGGCTTTTTTGGCGTCCAGTCCTGCTGCGGCGCATAGGCGTCCTGCGGCTGGTGAAAGTCGGCGTAGTCCGGCATGGCATCGTAGTCCATGCCCGGATCATAGGCCGGTGGTGCGTTCTGCGGCGCGCTGTGCACCAGCTGGCTGACGGCCTCGCCACTCAACCCGGTAATTTCCAGCAGACGCTGGCGCATCAGGGTGCGCAGGTTGGCGCCGGGCACCTTGTCGATCAGTGGTGCGGCGAGGGTGGCCATGTGGGCCTTGCCCTCAAGGGAGCGCGGGTCGGCTTCCTCGGTCAGTTGCTGGAAGAAATAATCCGCCAGCGGCTGTGCATGCTGGTTGATGCGCGCACGAAATGCGTCAGTGCCTTCGGCGCGTACCAGGGTGTCCGGGTCTTCGCCTTCGGGCAGGAACAGGAAGCGCGCGCGGCGCCCGTCCTGCAGGCTCGATAACGTGGCTTCGAGGGCGCGCCAGGCGGCGTTGCGGCCGGCCTGGTCACCATCGAAACAGAACAGCACACTGGGTACCACGCGAAACAGGCGTTTGAGGTGCTCTTCGCTGGTGGCGGTGCCGAGGGTCGCCACGGCGTTGCGCAAACCTTGCTGGGCCAGGGCGATCACGTCCATATAGCCTTCAACCACGATGATCTCATCAAGGTTGCGATTGTTCTTGCGCGCTTCATACAGGCCATAGAGTTCCTGGCCCTTGTGGAACACTGCGGTTTCCGGTGAGTTCAGGTACTTGGGTTTGTCGTCGCCCAGCACGCGCCCACCAAAGGCAATGATGCGGCCACGGCTGTCGCGAATGGGGAACATCACGCGGTCGCGGAAGCGGTCGTAGCGCTTGCCGGTCTCGGCGTTTTCCACCAGCAGGCCGGCATCGATCATGGCTTTTTGCTGGAGCGTGTCGCTGCTCAGGTGCTTGTACAGGTTGTCCCAGCCGGGCGGCGCGAAACCCAGGCCAAAGTCACGGGCGATTTCGCCGGTGAGGCCGCGGCCCTTGAGGTAGTCCACGGCCGCCTTGCGCTGCGGATGGCTCTTGAGCGCCTGACGATAAAAGTCGGCGGCAGCGGTCAGCAGCGGGTACAGCGGCGAATCGGTGGGCTGACGCGGTTTGTGCGGGCGGCCACTCTCTTCGCGGGGGACTTCCATGCCGGCCGCTTTGGCCAGGTCCTCGATTGCCTGGGGGAAGTCCAGGTTGTCGTGGTCCATGAGGAAGCCGAGGGCGTTGCCGCCTGCGCCGCAGCCGAAGCAATAGTAGAACTGCTTGTCGGGGCTGACGCTGAACGACGGGGTCTTTTCCTTGTGGAACGGGCAGCAGGCGGTGTAGTTTTTGCCGGCTTTTTTCAATTGCACGCGTGAGCTGACAACATCGACGATGTCGGTGCGGTTCAGAAGGTCGTCAATAAAGCTCTGGGGAATCAGCCCGGCCATGGCGTTCTCGTCATCACTGCGTGTCAATCGGGGTCCATGAAGTGCTCAAGCGCAGCTATCGAGTGCTCGACCAGCTTGCGTCTGCATGGATTGTCAGGAAGTGTATCTGCCGAACATTCTCTGACGTTAGGTTTCTATCAGGAGTCGGCATGGAAATGTTGCCCCGGTATCCGGTCTCGGCCTGTGGGCGGCCTCGGAACTCGTCAATGGGCACAGCCGACACGGTTGATCGCCTGTTTGAAGAATAAGTGTGCTCGTCAGTAGCCTTGTTAGGCTCGTCAGAAGAGACGCGCACCGCTGGCAAAAGAGCCAGTCCTGACGTGTGAAGCGGTTGTATCGGTCGCGTGTGCGGCGTCAACAGTGAAGCATCAAGCGATATCCGCAAATGCCAACAGCCCGGCTGAGGGCCGGGCTTGGCAGAAGCTTGCTACGAACGTCTGTGTATTAGTACAGACGAACGGCGCGGCGCTGTTCGCGCTGAACTTTCTTGGCGTGACGCTTAACAGCGGCTGCTGCCTTGCGCTTACGCTCAGAAGTTGGCTTCTCATAAAATTCGCGGCTACGAACTTCAGCCAGAACACCGGCTTTTTCGCAGGAGCGCTTGAAACGACGCAGAGCTACGTCGAAGGGTTCGTTCTCTTTTACTTTGACGGCTGGCATCCAGAGCTACCTTCTTTCATTACCGGGATTCAACGTTCTCGTCGCAAAAAATTCGCGGCTGAGGTCGTCGGTTTTTAAGGGTTGCGGATGTTAACCCCTCATTGCCCGGAATGCAAAGCCTCTGATCGAAAACCGCTAGGCGGGAGGGGGAGTGGCGACTATTATGCGCGCCTTCGAATTCAGCCTCTACAAGGCGCAAACCCATGCTAGTACTGGGACTTGAAACCTCCTGCGACGAAACCGGTGTCGCACTTTACGACAGTGAACGCGGGCTTTTGGCCGATGCACTGTTCAGTCAGATCGACCTGCACCGTGCCTATGGCGGCGTGGTGCCGGAGCTCGCCAGCCGTGATCACGTCAAGCGCATGCTGCCGTTGATCCGCCAGGTTCTGGACGAGGCCGGCTGTGTGCCGACCGAGATCGATGCCATCGCCTACACCGCCGGCCCCGGATTGGTTGGAGCCCTTCTGGTTGGGGCTTCTTGCGCCCAGGCGCTGGCGTTTGCCTGGGGCATTCCGGCCCTCGGCGTGCACCATATGGAAGGCCATTTACTGGCACCCATGCTGGAAAAAACACCGCCGCAGTTCCCGTTCGTCGCTTTGTTGGTATCAGGCGGCCATACGCAGCTGGTTCAGGTCGTTGGGATCGGTCAATACACCCTGTTGGGCGAGTCCCTGGACGATGCTGCCGGTGAGGCATTCGACAAGACCGCGAAGATGATGGGGCTCAATTATCCTGGTGGCCCGGAAATCGCGCGTCTTGCCGAAAAGGGTGTGGCCGGTCGCTACACCTTCCCGCGTCCGATGTGTGATCGTCCGGGGCTGATGTTCAGCTTCAGCGGCTTGAAAACCTCGGCACTCAATACCTGGCAACACAGCGTCAACGCCGGGGACGACAGTGAACAAGCCCGTTGCGACATCGCTCTGGCGTTCCAGCAGGCCGTGGTGGAGACTTTGACCATCAAGTGCAAGCGCGCGCTCAAGCAGGCGGGCATGCAGCGGCTGGTGATCGCTGGCGGCGTCAGCGCCAACAAGGCCTTGCGCGCCTCGCTGGAAAAAATGCTCGCAGACATGAAGGGCGATGTGTTCTACGCACGTGCCGAGTTCTGCACCGACAACGGTGCGATGATCGCCTACGCTGGCTGCCAGCGCCTGCAGGCCGGGCAGCATGAAAGCCTGGCGATCAGCGTGCAGGCGCGCTGGCCGATGGAGCAGTTGTCACCGTTGTAAGGCTTGCGCGTTAGCCGGGTTTAGCGGGCGTGTTTAAAAATGCCGTTCGCGCCCGGCAAACAGGTCGCGTAGATTGCCGCGGTGGCGCCAGACGATCAGCAACGTCAGCACGCTCATCGGCAACAACGCTGCCGGTGCCTGCCAGGCCAGCAGCGGCAGGGTGAGCGGCGTGGCGATCAGCGCGGCCAGGGAGCTGGTGCGGGTCAGGTAGAACGCCAGTAGCCAGGCCGCGATGGCCAGCAATGCCGCTGGAGGGTAGATTCCCAGCAGCATGCCGGCCGCGGTGGCGACGCCTTTGCCGCCGCGAAAGCGAAAGTACAGGGGAAACAGATGGCCCAGGACGGCGCATACGCCCACCCAGGCCTGCTGTTGCAGAGGCAAACCGGCGAGGCTGGCGATCAGCACGGGCACCAGCCCCTTGCAGACGTCGCCCAGCAGGGTCAATACGGCAAGTTTCTTGCCGGCCAGGCGCAGCATGTTGGTGGCGCCGGCATTGCCTGAGCCACTCATTCGCGGATCGGGATTTCCCGTCAGGCGGCTGAGCAAAATGGCGAAGGACAGCGAGCCGAGCAGGTAGGCGAAAGGCGCCAGTGACCAAAACATGCTAACTATTCCGGGCGAGTACGCCCTGATTCTAACGGGGCATCGCGCCCTTGTCGTGCTGCGGAGAAGAGTGCTTGGACAGAGTGTTTATCGAAGGCCTGGAAGTCGACACGGTGATCGGCGCCTACGACTGGGAGCGCGGCATCAAGCAATGCCTGCGCCTGGACCTGAGTTTTGCCTGGGACAATCGCCCGGCTGCGGCCAGTGACGACCTGACCCTGGCGCTGGATTACGCCAGCGTGTCCGCGCGCATCCAGGCCTTTGCCGACGAGTCCCGGTACCAATTGGTGGAAACCTTCGCCGAACGCCTGGCGCAAGTTCTGATGAATGAGTTCCAGATTCCCTGGTTGCACCTCAAGTTGACCAAGCCAGGCGCCGTACCGGCCGCCACGGGCGTGGGCGTGGAGATCGAGCGCGGATGTCGCTGACTCAGGTTTACCTCGGCCTTGGCAGTAATATCGAGCGTGAGCCTCGTTTGCGCGCCGGGCTGGATGCATTGGCGGGTTTTCTGACCGAGATGCGCTGCTCGGCGGTGTTCGAAAGCCAGCCGGTTGGCATCAAGAGCGGGCCGTTTTTCAATCTGGTGGTGTCGGGGTATACCGACCTGCCGCTGATGGAGCTGGACCGCAGACTGAAATTCATCGAGGCCGAAAACGGTCGCTATGCACCCGACCGCAAAGGTCTGCCGCTGGATATCGATGTGCTGTTGTACGGCGAGCTGGTGGGTGATTTTGACGGCTTGATCCTGCCACGCGCAGAGATACTGACCAACGCGTTCGTGCTTTGGCCACTGTCGATGATGGCGCCGGATCGTGTGCACCCGCAGGCCCGCAAGACCATGGCCGAGCTGTGGCGTGACGCACAGATCGACCAGGTGCTGGCACCCGTCGGGTTCGAATGGCAGGGCCAGCCACTCACGCCCACTACCCTCCTGCAGGCGTGAGCAAGCTCAGGCCTGCAGTGATTTGTAGGTCTGCAATACTTTGAGCCGTTCGCGCTTCAATGCCTCGCCCAGTTCCGGGCCTTTGAAGCCCTTTTCCAGTAACGGCGCCACTGGCACCTCGCGCGCCGCCTTCGCTGCGCCGCGTAAATAATCCGCCTGTGGATAACTTCTCTGTTCCAGTCCCTTGCGGCCACGCGCATCCATTTCGCAGCTCACCACAAACTCTTCAAAGCGTTGCGGCCGACGATACACATCAAAGCTTTGCAGCAACTCCAGCAATGTCGAGGCCTTCAGCTCCAGTGCCCGGTGGCCATGGGTGTGATATTGGCCAACCAACAGGGCCAGCTCCTGGCAGTCCTTTGGCGCCTTGAAGCGTTCGTTCACCGCCTTGATCAGCTTCAAACCCCGCTGTTCGTGGGCAATATGCTGCGGCAACTTATCCACAGGCGTTGTGCCCTTGCCCAGGTCGTGCAGCAGGCAGGCCCAGCGCACCGTTAGCGGTTGCCGATGCACGGCGGCTTGTTCCAGCACGCTCAAGGTGTGCACGCCGGTGTCGATTTCCGGATGGTGGACTTCGGGTTGCGGCACACCAAACAGGGCGTCCACTTCCGGCATCAGGGTTTTCAGCGCGTTGCAGTCGCGTAACACCTGAATAAATACCTGGGGCTGATCCTCCATCAGCGCGCGGGAGATTTCTTTCCAGCTGCGTTCGGGTGTCAGCGCTTCCAGTTCGCCGGACTCACTGAGTTGGCGCATCAGTTCCAGGGTCTGCGGCGCCACAGTAAAACCCAGGTGCGCATAACGTGCGGCAAAGCGTGCCACACGCAGCACACGCAACGGATCTTCGGCGAACGCGGGTGAAACGTGGCGAAGAACACGTGCTTCGAGGTCGTCCTGGCCGTGATACGGATCAATGATGTTGCCGTCATCGTCCTCTGCCATGGCGTTGATCGTCAGGTCGCGGCGGATCAGGTCTTCTTCCAGCGTTACCTCGGGGCTGGCGTGAAACACAAAGCCGCCATAACCCCGGCCGCTTTTGCGTTCGGTGCGGGCGAGGGCGTATTCGTCGCCGTTGTTCGGGTCGAGGAATACCGGGAAGTCTGCGCCCACCGGTTTGTAGCCCTTGGCGAGCATTTCCTCGGCGCTCACGCCGACCACCATGCGGTCGATGTCGGTGACCTTGATGCCCAGCAAGCGGTCGCGTACGGCGCCGCCGACTTTGTAGATTTTCATGAAAAAGCCTCCATTAGCGCCACAGGATACCGCCTGTGCCTGGCCAATGGAGGCTTTGCCGTTTCAGAGATGGACCACGGCCAAATCCAGACGGCCATAGTCGCTGTCACCGTGATCGCTGCGTGGTGGCACGTGATGGGTTTTCATCACCTGATCGCCCTGCAGGGTTTCCAGGTGAATGTCGAACCCCCACAGCCGATGCAAATGCTTGAGTACTTCTTCGGTGGACTCGCCCAAGGGTTTGCGGTCGTGCTGCTGGTGACGCAGGGTCAGCGAACGATCACCGCGCACATCGATGCTGTAGATCTGCACGTTGGGCTCGCGATTGCCCAGGTTGTACTGCGCGGCCAGGGTTTCGCGGATGGTCCGGTAACCCGGTTCATCGTGGATCGCCGGCACCACCAGATCGTCCTTGAGATCGTCATCCATGATGCTGAACAGCTTCAGATCGCGGATCACCTGGGGCGACAGGTACTGCAGGATAAAACTCTCGTCCTTGAAGCTGCTCATGGCGAACTTGATGGTCGACAGCCAGTCGCTGCCGGCGATTTCCGGGAACCAGCGACGATCCTCCTCGGTGGGGTGTTCGCACATTCGCCGTATGTCACGGTACATCGCGAAGCCCAGGGCATAGGGATTAATGCCGCTGTAATAGGGGCTGTCGAAGCCGGGTTGGAACACCACGCTGGTATGGGAGGTGAGGAACTCCATCATGAAGCCGTCCGTGACCAGGCCTTCGTCGTACAGGTCGTTCATCAGGGTGTAGTGCCAGAAGGTTGCCCAGCCTTCATTCATCACCTGAGTCTGGCGCTGTGGATAAAAATACTGGGCGATCTTGCGCACGATGCGCACGATTTCGCGCTGCCAGGGTTCAAGCAGTGGCGCGTGTTTTTCCAGAAAATAGAGGATGTTTTCCTGAGGTTCGGCGGGAAAGCGTGCATTGTCCTTTTCGCTGTTTTTACCGGCCTTTTTGGGGATGGTGCGCCACAGGTCGTTGATCTGCTTTTGCAGATGCTCTTCGCGTTCCGCTTGGCGCAGGCGTTCTTCTTCAGCAGAAATCGGATAAGGGCGTTTGTAGCGGTCGACCCCGTAGTTCATCAATGCATGGCAGGAATCGAGCAGGTCTTCCACCGCATCGATGCCGTGGCGCTCCTCGCACTGCATGATGTACTGCTTGGCGAACACCAGGTAATCGATGATCGAACTGGCATCGGTCCAGGTGCGGAACAGGTAGTTTCCCTTGAAGAAGCTGTTGTGCCCGTAGCAGGCATGGGCCACCACCAGCGCCTGCATGCAGATAGTATTTTCTTCCATCAGATAGGCGATGCACGGGTCCGAGTTGATCACGATCTCGTAGGCCAGGCCCATCTGGCCCCGCGTATAGGATTTCTCGGTGCTGAGGAAATGTTTGCCATAGGACCAATGGTGGTATCCCAGCGGCATGCCCACCGAGGCATAGGCATCCATCATCTGTTCGGCGGTGATCACTTCGATCTGGTTGGGGTAAGTGTCCAGCGCATAACCGGCCGCAATGCGGCTAATTTCCCGGTCATAGGCCTGGATCAGTTCAAAGGTCCACTCGGATCCGGTGGAAAGAGGTTGGCGCCTAGTCTCTTTTTTGGCGGTCATGTCACTAACCTGCGCTGGAAGAGTTCACGGAAGACCGGGTAAATATCGCCGGCCGAGACCAGTTGCTGTTGGGCGAATGTGTCGGCAAAGGCTTCGCCGATGCGCTCATATTCGAACCACAGGGCCTGGTGCTCACGGGGGGTAATTTCGACGTAGGTGTAGTACTGCACGAACGGCATGATCTGGTTGATCAGGATATCGCGGCAGATCGGCGAGTCATCATTCCAGTTGTCACCGTCGGAAGCCTGGGCCGCATAGATGTTCCACTCATTGGCCGGATAGCGCTCGGCCATGATCTCCTGCATCAACTTCAACGCGCTGGACACGATGGTGCCGCCGGTTTCCCGCGAGTAGAAGAACTCCTCTTCGTCGACTTCCCGGGCACTGGTGTGATGGCGGATGAACACCACGTCGATCTTGTCGTAGTTCCGCTTCAGGAACAGGTACAGCAGGATAAAGAAGCGCTTGGCAATGTCCTTGGTGGCCTGGGTCATGGAGCCGGACACATCCATCAGGCAAAACATCACGGCCTTGGAGCTGGGGTTGGGCTGCTTGACCAGCAGGTTGTATTTCAAGTCGAAGGTGTCGAGAAACGGCACGCGATGAATACGCGCGCTGAGTTTCTCGATTTCCGCCTCGATCTGCTGGATATCGCCGAAATTGTCCGGTTCTTCGCGCTTGAGCCGCGCCAGTTCTTCCTTGGCCTCCCTCAGTTTGGCGCGGCTGCTGCCGGAGAGGGCGATGCGCCGCGCATGGGCTGAGCGCAGGGTGCGGATGATATTGATGCGCGACGGGTTGCCCTCGTTGCTGATACCCGCGCGCACGGTCTTGAAGGTGTCGGTGCCGGTGAGGTTGCGCTTGACCAGATTGGGCAGTTCCAAATCCTCGAACATGAACTCGAGGAATTCTTCCTGAGTGATCTGGAACACGAACTCGTCCATCCCTTCGCCGGAGTTACCGGCCTTTCCCGCACCCTTGCCGCCACCGCCACCCTGAGGCCGCTGGATGTGTTCGCCGGTGGTGAACTCCTTGTTGCCGGGGTGCACGACCGTCTGTTTGCCGCCACGGCCGTGATGCAGCACCGGTTCGTCGATGTCACGGCCGGGAATGCTGATCTGCTCGCCATGTTCCATATCGGTAATGGAGCGGCGGCTCACCGCTTCTTCCACGGCCTTTTTGATGTGGTCACGGTAACGCCGCAGGAAACGCTGGCGGTTTACCGTGCTCTTGTTCTTGCCATTGAGGCGTCGGTCGATCACATAGCTCATGGGGCCCCTCCGGGGAGCTTCAAGTCGTAAGCTGCAAGCGGCAAGTGACGCTCGGGGTTTGTTCACCTGCCGCTTGAAGCTAGAAGCTTGCAGCTACTTCTCTTTCACTGCGATTTCCGGACCCGTAGGTACCATTCCGACAGCAGTCGTACCTGTTTGTCGGTATAGCCTCGCTCGACCATGCGTGTGACGAAGTCGTTGTGTTTTTGCTGATCCTCCTTGCTGGCCTTGGCATTGAAACTGATGACCGGCAACAGGTCCTCGGTGTTGGAGAACATTTTCTTCTCGATGACCACGCGCAGCTTCTCGTAGCTGAGCCAGGTGGGGTTCTTGCCGTTGTTGTTGGCGCGGGCGCGCAGCACGAAGTTGACGATTTCGTTGCGGAAATCCTTCGGATTGCTGATGCCGGCCGGTTTTTCGATTTTTTCCAGTTCCTCGTTGAGGGCCACGCGGTTGAGGATTTCGCCGGTTTCCGGGTCGCGGTATTCCTGATCCTGGATCCAGAAGTCGGCGTACAGCACGTAGCGGTCGAAGATGTTCTGGCCGTACTCGCTGTAGGACTCGAGATACGCGGTCTGGATTTCCTTGCCGATGAATTCGATATAGCGCGGCGCCAGGTATTCCTTGAGAAAGCGCAGGTAGCGCTCACGGGTTTCGGCCTGGAATTGCTCCTGTTCGATCTGCTGTTCGAGCACATAGAGCAGGTGCACCGGGTTGGCGGCGATTTCGTGGGGGTCAAAGTTGAAGACCTTGGACAAAATCTTGAACGCAAACCGCGTCGACAGACCGTTCATGCCCTCGTCCACGCCCGCCGTGTCGCGGTATTCCTGGATCGATTTGGCCTTTGGGTCGGTGTCCTTGAGGTTTTCGCCGTCGTACACACGCATCTTCGAATAGATATTCGAGTTTTCCGGCTCCTTGAGGCGCGACAGCACGGTGAACTGCGCGAGCATCTTCAAGGTGTCCGGCGCGCAATGGGCCTTGGACAGGGAGCTGTTGAACAGCAGCTTGTCGTAGATCTTGATTTCGTCGCTGACGCGCAGGCAGTACGGCACCTTGACGATGTAGATCCGGTCGATGAAGGCTTCGTTGTTCTTGTTGTTACGGAAGGTGTGCCATTCCGATTCGTTGGAGTGGGCCAGCAGAATGCCATTGAACGGAATCGCCCCCAGGCCCTCGGTGCTGTTGTAGTTACCTTCCTGGGTGGCGGTGAGCAAGGGGTGCAGCACCTTGATCGGCGCCTTGAACATCTCCACGAATTCCATCAGGCCCTGGTTGGCCCGGCACAGCGCGCCGGAGTAGCTGTAGGCATCGGCGTCGTTCTGCGGGAATTCCTCGAGTTTACGGATATCGACCTTGCCCACCAGTGCCGAAATATCCTGGTTGTTTTCATCGCCGGGCTCGGTCTTGGCCACCCCGATCTGGTTGAGGATCGACGGGTAGAGCTTGACCACGCGGAACTGGCTGATATCACCACCGAACTCGGCCAGGCGCTTGGTGGCCCAGGGCGACATGATGGTGTTGAGGTAACGCCGTGGGATGCCGAAGTCTTCTTCGAGGATCGCGCCATCTTCCGTGGCGTTGAACAACCCCAGGGGGGATTCGAATACCGGCGAGCCCTTGATGGCGTAGAAGGGGACCTTTTCGATCAGTTGTTTGAGCTTTTCGGCGAGGGAGGATTTACCGCCGCCCACCGGGCCGAGCAGGTAGAGAATCTGTTTCTTCTCTTCCAGGCCTTGGGCGGCGTGGCGGAAATAGGAGACGATCTGGTCAATGCATTCTTCCATTCCGTGGAAGTCTTCAAAGGCCGGATAGCGACGGATCACCTTGTTGGAGAATATGCGCGACAGGCGCGAATTGTTCGCGGTCTCCACCAGCTCCGGCTCGCCGATCGCCAATAGCAGGCGCTCGGCGGCCGACGCGTAGGTGCTGCGGTCCTGTTTGCACAGCTCCAGATACTCTTGAAGCGTGAGTTCTTCCTGCTGTGTGGACGCAAAGCGTTGTTGGAAGTGGCTAAAGATACTCATGACGTCGTCACCTCGCTCGATACGTGGAGCCGACGCCGGATCAATCAGTCGATGCTGGCAACCATTGGCAGACACCAATGGCTGTTTCCCCCCAGAACACCCTGAAACGCTACCGATGACCCGTGCGCCGGTGTACCGGCTCTCCCCTGATTTGGATGGCCTGCGCTTAAGGATAGTTCGGAATCGTGGAGGTCAAGGTGTGATGCGTAATTAGTTTGCCCGCGCCGTTCGTCAGAAACGGCGCAAGCCCAAGCATCACGCGGGGTAGCGGGGTGTGAAAAAAATTATTGCGGGTCGCCCGAGGAAATTTCTTCGGGATAGGTCGCACGCCATAGCTCAAAGCCGCCGTCCAGGCTATAGACGTCGGAGAACCCCTGGCTGACCAGGTAAGCGGCGGCGCTCTGGCTGGAATTGCCGTGGTAGCAGGCCACGATCAGTGGTGCGTCCAGATCGGCAGCGCGGATAAAGTCCTGAATATTGATGTTGTCCAGATGCCGGGCGCCGCTGATGTGCGCGGCGGCGTAGGTTGGCTGGTCGCGAATATCCACGACCACGGCGCCTTGCTCGCGCAGGGCCTGGGCTTGTTCAGGGGGGATACGTTTGAATTCGCTCATGGCGGGCTCCTAGGGTTGGGCGGCGGCCGTTTGTGTGGGAGATGGGCACTGGCAACTGAAACGCTCGCCAGTGTCGATGTTCATCAGGGTCATGGCGCCGCCCCACACGCAGCCGGTGTCGAGGGCGAACACTCCGGGTTCTGTGCATTTACCCTCAAGGGCAGCCCAATGACCGAAGATGATCTTCGTATCACGGGTCTTGCGTTCCTGATGCGCGAACCATGGCAGGTAACCGGGCAGTGCGCTGTCGGCGCCTTCCTTGCTTTTGAGGTCCAGCTTGCCGTCGGCGGTGCAGAAGCGCATGCGCGTGAAGTAATTGGTGATCACCCGCAGGCGTGGGACGCCGGTGAGGTCGTTGTCCCACTTGACCGGTTCATTGCCGTACATGCCGTCGAGGTAGGCGGTGTAAAGGTTATCGTCGGCCAGGGCGATTTCGACTTCGGCGGCGCACTTGAGGGCTTTCTTCAGCGTCCACTGCGGCGCAATGCCCGCATGCACCAGCGCCATGTTGCGCGCTTGGTCGTAATGCATGATTTTTTGCCGGCGCACCCATTCCAGCAGCTCTGTGCGATCCGGCGCGTCAAGGATTTCACGCAGGGTGTCGCCCTTTTTCAGACGCTCGATGTTACGGCCAGCCGCCAGCAGGTGCAGGTCATGGTTGCCCAGCACGCACACCAGCGAGTCACGCAGACCATAGAGATAGCGCAGGGTTTCCAGGGACTGCGGGCCCCGGTTGACGAGGTCGCCCACCAGCCACAGGCGATCCTGCGCCGGGTTAAAGGCGACGCGCTCAAGCAGACACTTGAGAGGCTCCAGGCAGCCCTGCAGGTCGCCGACGGCATACGTCGCCATCAGTGCAACGCACCGGGCACGGCGAGGCGAAACGGCTTGATGATGGCGTCGAACAACTGGCCGTCGGTGGCTTTCATCTGATACGAGCCCTGCATGGTGCCGACCCTGGAGGTCATCACCGTGCCGCTGCTGTAGGTGTGGCTGGCGCCGCTGTCGATCAATGGCTGCTGGCCAACCACGCCCGCGCCGCGTACTTCCTCGACCTGGCCGTCGCCGTCGGTAATCACCCAATGGCGCGACAGCAGCTTGGCCGGCACCAGGCCGTTGTTCTTGATTGTGATGGTGTAGGCAAAGGCGAAGCGGTTGTGCTCGGGTTGGGATTGGTCCGCCAGGAAGCGGGTGACGACGCTGACGTCGATCTGGTAGCGAGGATCGGACATGCAAGAGGCCTTAAAAGCAAAAGCGGAGGACAGCAGATGTGGGTCAGTCTAGGCCAAGAGATGGGCACTAGGCCAGACATGCTGTCCGGGGGCTTTGAGCAACAGTTGGCATCACTGGATTCAATTGTGGGAGGGAGCAAGCCCCCTCCCACATTTGCATTGTGTCGAGGTTTGAGCCTTATTCCACTGCTGGCGCAGGCTGGATCGCCAACTGGTCGGCCAGGCGCACGAACGCGGCCAGGTCCAGTTGCTCTGGGCGCAGGCTGCCGTCAACACCGGCGGCTTCGATTTCGGCATTGCTCAGCAGGGCCTTGAGCGTGTTGCGCAGGGTCTTGCGGCGCTGGTTGAACGCCTCACGCACCACGCGCTCCAGCAGTTTGTGATCCTTGGCCGGGTGCGGCAGCACGGCGTGGGGCACCAGGCGCACGATGGCCGAGTCGACCTTCGGCGGCGGGTTGAACGCGCCGGGGCCGACGTTGAACAAGTGCTCCACGCGACAATGGTACTGAACCATGATCGATAGCCGGCCCCAATCACCACCGCCAGGGCCTGCCGCCAGACGCTCGACCACTTCCTTTTGCAGCATGAAGTGCATGTCGCGGATGATCGAGGCGTTGTTGAGCAGATGAAAGATCAGCGGGGTGGAGATGTTGTAAGGCAGGTTGCCCACTACTCGCAGGCTGTTGGGCGCGGCATTGAGGCTGTTGAAGTCGAACTTCAACGCGTCGCCCTGGTGCAGGTTGAAGTTGGTCTTGCCGGCGAACTGCTGGTTGAGGATCGGAATCAGGTCCTTGTCCAGCTCAACCACGTCGAGCTGGCCGCCGCTGGCCAGCAGGCCCTGGGTCAGCGCGCCCTGGCCCGGGCCGATTTCCAGCAGGCGATCTTCTGGCTTGGCATGGATGGAGCGCAGGATGCGGTCGATCACGCCGGCGTCGTGCAGGAAGTTTTGCCCGAAGCGCTTGCGCGCCCGGTGTTGGTAATGCTCGGTCATATACGGGTCTCGGCCATCTGATAGGCGGTTTCCAGGGCCACGTGCAGGCTGCCGGTATCGATTTTGCCGCTGCCCGCGAGGTCCAGGGCGGTGCCATGGTCGACGGAGGTGCGGATGATCGGCAGGCCCAGTGTCACGTTGACGGCGGCGCCGAAGCCTTTGTACTTCAGCACGGGCAGTCCCTGGTCGTGGTACATCGCCAGCACTGCGTCGCAGTGCTCCAGATACTTGGGGGTAAACAGAGTGTCCGCCGGCAGTGGGCCGCGCAGGTCCATGCCTTCTTGGCGCAGACGCTCCAGGGTGGGTTCGATGATGTCGATTTCTTCATGGCCCAGGTGGCCGCCTTCGCCGGCGTGTGGGTTGAGCCCACAGACCAGGATGCGGGGCCGGGCAATGCCGAATTTGTGTTGCAGGTCGGCGTGCAGGATGCGCATTACGCGCTCCACCCGCTCAGCGGTGATGGCGTCGGCGACGTCCCGCAGTGGCAGGTGCGTGGTGACCAGGGCGACGCGCAGGCCACGGGTGGCCAGCATCATTACCACTTGTTCGGTATGGGTCAGTTCGGCGAGGAATTCGGTATGCCCGGAAAAGGCAATGCCGGATTCATTGATCACGCCCTTGTGCACCGGGGCGGTGATCATGCCGGCGAAGTCACCGTTAAGGCAGCCAAGGCCTGCGCGGGTGAGGGTTTCGAGTACGAAGGCCGCATTGGCCTTGTCGAGCTGACCGGCAACGACCCTGGCCTGCAAGGGCGTGTCCCACACGTACAGGCTGCCCGCGGGGGCCGGCAGCTCGGGCCAGTTGCCCGGCGCCACGTCCAGCAGTGTGACAGCCACACCCAGCTGCGCGGCCCGCTCAAGGAGCAGGTCGCGGCTGGTAATGGCGATCAGGGGATGCGGCTGGGCGTGCGAGGCGAGCAGCAGGCACAGGTCTGGACCAATGCCGGCCGGCTCGCCGGGTGTCACTGCGAAACGCTGTGGTTTCACTGAGTTGCCTGGTCGGTGCCTGTTTGCTCGGCGCCTGGCAGCTTGTTTTCCACGTAGGCTTCGTCACGGATCTGACGCAACCAGGTTTGCAGCTCTTCGTCGTACTTGCGGTTACGCAGCACGGTCAGCGCTTGTTGTTCGCGGGCCTGGTTGGTGTTGTCGGTAGCGCGACGGCCGAGGACTTCCAGTACGTGCCAGCCGTATTGAGTCTTGAACGGCTTGGACAGTACGCCTTGCGGGGTCTTGGCCATTACGTCCTGGAACTCCGGTACCAGCGCACGCGGGTCGATCCAGTTGAGGTCGCCGCCGTTGAGGGCAGAACCCGGGTCTTCCGAGAAGCTCTTGGCCAGGGTAGCGAAGTCTTCACCGCTTTCGATGCGGTCATAGATCTTCTGGGCCAGTTCCTTGGTTTGCGCCTCGGTGCGGATTTCGCTTGGTTTGACCAGGATGTGGCGCACATGCACTTCGTCTTTGAGCGAAGTCTCGCCGCCACGACGCTCCAGCAGCTTCAGGATAATGAAGCCACCCGGGGTACGGGCCGGCTGAGTAATGCCACCGACTTGCATGGCGCTCAGCTCACGGTCGAACGGAGGTGGCAGTTGCGCGGCTTTACGCCAGCCCATGTCACCCCCCTCGAGGGCGTTATCGCTGCCGGATTGGGCAATGGCCATTTGCGCAAAGTCGGCACCGGCTTTCAGGCGATCATAGATAGCCTGGGTTTTCGCGGCGGCAGCGTTGAGCTGCTCGGAGTTGGCGCTGTCCGGGGTCGGGATCAGGATATTGGCCAGGTGCAGTTCTTCGGAAAGCTGCATCTTGCCCAGGTCCGACGCGAGGAAGTTCTTCACTTCCTGCTCGGACACCTGAACGCGTTCGGCCACCCGGCGCTGGCGTACACGGCTGATGATCATCTCGCGGCGGATCTGGTCACGGGCGTCATCATAGGAAAGACCGTCGTGGGCCAGGGCTGCACGGAACTGGTCGATGCTCATGTTGTTGCGCTGGGCAATGGTGCCGACAGCCTGGTTCAGTTCTTCGTCCGAAATACGGATGCCGGAACGCTCGCCGATCTGCAGTTGCAGGTTTTCGACGATCAGGCGTTCCAGTACCTGCTGATCCAGCACGCTGGTCGGCGGCACACCACCGCCACGCTTGGCGATGGTTTGCTGGACTTCCTTGACGCGCTGGTCCAGTTGGCTCTGCATGATCACGTCGTTGTCGACGATGGCCACGACCTTGTCCAGCTGTTGAACCGCAGCGTGCGCCGATGCAGCACCCAGGAACAGCGCGCCCAGCAGGAGCGGGCGCACACAATCAGAAAGCTTGATCTTCACGTTGACGATAACCTTGAATGCCTTTGTCGAGGAAGCTCTCTACCTTGGCGCCGGTCAGGCCGCCGAGTCCTTTGAGGACGATCTGGAAGAAGAGCCCGTGGTCACCCTTTTCGTTAAGCGGGGCGATCTGCGTGTATTCGTCGTTGGAAACCCAGTAACGGTTGATGACGCGCAGTTTCCAGCAGCAGTTGTCGTACTCGAAACCACCGAAGGCTTCCAGAGTGCGGTTGCGGGCGTAGTCATACTGCCAGCGGGTGATCAGGTTCCACTGAGGAATGATCGGCCACATCATCGAGAAGTCGTGTTGCTGGATTTTGTAGTAATCCTTCACGTAGTTCGCGGTGTCTGAAGGGACGCTGTAGTCACCACCAAACTGCCATTTGCCGGTCAGCTGGTTGTAGACCACTTGGTCGTTGCGATACCGATACCCTAGGTTGATGATCTTGTTCGGGTTGTCTTCCGGCTGGTAGTGGAACATGGCGCTGCCCGAGCGTGGAGCACGGCTCACTGGGTCCCAGTTGTAGTCGGCTGTGGCACGCCAGTCGCGGTTGAAGCGGAACTCGTAATCCAGCGCGATTGGCGATACATCGGTCTTGGCGTCGTCACGGTCGGCAGCCAGGATGCCTGGCAGTTGAACCTTGCGATCCTTGAAGTACAGGGCCTGGCCGATGGCCACGCGCTGACGCTCAAAGCCGTTTTCTTCGATCCAGCGGCTGGTCACGCCCAGGGACAGCTTGTTTTCATCGCCGATCCGGTCACTGCCGCTGAAGCGGTTGTCGCGGAACAGCGAGGAGTAGCTGAATGTATTTTCGCTGGTGTCAAAGACCGGGATGTCACTCTGGTCTCTGTTCGGTACGTACAAGTAGTAAGCGCGGGGCTCAAGTGTCTGGTTGTACTCTTTGCCAAACCAATTGGTCTTGCGGTCGAAGAACAGGCCGCTGTCGATGCTGGCAATTGGTACAGCGCGGTCTTGAGAGCTTTTGAACTCATCCCCTGCAGCAAGGCTGTTCTTGCCGATGGTGTCCAGATCAAGATCGTACTTCGTATAGACGTACTTGAGCTTTGGCGTAATAAACCCGTAGGTCCAGTTCATCGGATAGTCGACGGCCGGTGCCGCGTTCAGGCGGGTACCGTTTGCACGGGTCAGGCCAGTAACAAACCTGTCCAGCCGAGTCGTTGTCACACCGTTTTCATCAGTGAACGTGCCGTTCTGCAGATCCCGATCAAAACGCACCGCTTCGGTTTCATAAGTAAAGTTCAGCCCGCCCGGATGGTATGGAAGAGCACCATTGAAGGTGATCTGCGGCAACCGGTCATACGGCGTGATCTGCGAGATGGTCGCCAGCTGATAGGCCTGGAGATTCAGGCGCGCTTGATAAGAGTCGCCCCTGTATGTCAAGGAACCCTGCTGGTTCAGGTAGTCACGGCTTTCAACGCCTTCCTCATACGACTTCAAATCCTGGAAGTAGTAAGGGTCGCTGATCCGTGTGTAGTCCACCTGACTGGTCAAGCGTGAATCCAACCCACCCCTATGCTGCCAATTGACCATATAGCGGGTTTTTTCGTAATCGGTCTGCTTGCTGCGCTCGTCGTTGTCGTCGTTCAGGTACGCGCCGCCGAACTGGCCTTCGCTGGACTTGGTGAGGTAGCGGAATTCGCCTTCCATCATCATGCCGCGCTTGGTCATGTATTGCGGGTACAACGTGGCGTCGTAGTTCGGCGCCAGGTTGAAGTAGTAAGGCGTTACCAAGGTAAAGCCCGTCTCGCTACCGGTGCTGAAGCTCGGCGGCAGGAAGCCGGATTGACGACGGTCGTCGATCGGGAAGTAGATGTATGGGGTGTACAGGATCGGGATGTTCTTGACCCGCAACGTCGCGTTGGTGGCCGTACCGAAACCGGTGGCCGGGTTCAACGTGATGTTGTTGCCGCGCAGTTGCCAGGCGTTGCTGTCCGGCTCGCAGGTGGTGTACGTACCGTCCTTGAGGCGGATGATCGCGTTTTCGGCACGCTTGGCGTACAGCGCGTTACCGCGGATACGCGACTTGTGCATCACGTACTCGGCGTTGTCGATTTGCGCAGCACCGGTGTCCAGCTGGACCTCGGCATGATCGCCGACGATCAGCGCGCCATTGTCACGCAGGCGCACGTTACCGTTCAGCTCGCCACGGTTTTCGGCCTGGTACAGGCTGGCTTCCTGGGATTCGAGCTGCATGCTGCCCTGGCGCATGACCACGTCACCGGCGAGGGTCGCGACCTGCGACTCCTGCTCGTAACGGGAAGCCTTGGCGCCGATGAAGGTGGGCGCATCGCTCTTGTCCGTCTTGTCGTTCATGCCAGGACGGATCGGTTCGATGTACGCACCACCGCAGTACGGGCCGGTTTCGGCCAGTTGGGCTGCGGTCAGCTTGTCGCGCGGCACCCAGTCCAGGTGGCTGTAGTCGGCGCTGCGCGAACGCAGGCCACGGCCCTTGGATTCGGTGACCAGCGCCGTCTTCGGCTCGGCCTCGGCAGTGCCACCGGCAGCGGCCTGGGCCGTGCTGTTGGCCGAGCTGACGGCGGCGCCGTCATGCACCGGGCGCGGTGGCAATGGGGCAGCGGCGGTTTTCGGCGCGCAATCCCAGGCACCCGAAGCAGAGACTGAGCAGTCATACTGTTCCGCGGCGACCACGAATGAGGTGGCGAAAGGTTGCATGGCCAGCAGACTGCCGGTTACCAGCAACGGAAATTTTCTACGAAACGCGGGGGATTTCAATGCCATCTTATTAGTCCGGGCTTCCTGCGTGCCATCTGCCCGCGGTTTGGGCCGCACGCCTCTCGATGGTCTGAAAAAGATGCGTGATAATAAAGCATGCCCCGCTTGACGGCTAGCGCCGTCGGAGACCCTTGTAATGCCCGAGCACGATCTACGTTTACAACAGCTGGAAGTCTGGCTGGATGAGCAGTTGCCGATCCTTTTCAACGCTCAGGACTGGGGCCCCGTACCCCCGGCCACATTGACCGCGGCCAGCAGCGACGCGAGTTTCAGACGCTACTTCCGTTGGGAGGGGGGCGGTCGCACGTTGGTCGTGATGGACGCGCCCCCCCCCCAGGAAAACTGCAAACCTTTCGTCGATATCGCTCATTTGCTGGCTAAATCAGGAATAAATGTCCCAAAAATTTATGCAGAAGATCTGCCGCGCGGCTTTCTTTTGCTCAATGACCTGGGCACAAAGACCTTCCTTGACGTGATCGACACGCAAAATGCCGACCCTTTGTTCGCCGACGCTATCAATGCCTTGCTGGCTTTTCAGCAGTTGCCGATGGACGAGCCGCTGCCCAGTTACGACGTTGCCTTGCTGCGCCGCGAGCTGGAATTGTTCCCCGAGTGGTACGTGCGTCGGCACCTGGGTCTGGAACTGGACCCGCAGCAGCAGGCTCTCTGGCAGCGCGCCAGCGATTTGCTGATCGACAGCGCCCTGGCCCAGCCCAAGGTGTTGGTGCACCGCGACTACATGCCGCGCAACCTCATGCTCAGCACGCCCAACCCCGGCGTGCTCGACTTCCAGGACGCAGTCTACGGCCCGGTGACCTACGACATTACCTGCCTGTTCAAGGATGCCTTCCTCAGTTGGCCCCAGGCCCGCGTGCGTGAATGGCAGCGCGGTTACTGGGAGCGCGCCGTACAACTGGGTATCCCGGTGCAGGCGGATTTCGACGAGTTCCTGCGCGCCAGCGACCTGATGGGCGTGCAGCGTCACCTCAAGGTCATCGGCATCTTCTCGCGTATCTGCCACCGCGACGGCAAGCCGCGTTACCTGGCCGATGTGCCGCGGTTCTTTGCTTATATAGACGCCGTGCTCGCCGAGCGCCCCGAACTCGATGCGCTGGGTGAGCTGCTTTGCAGCCTGCGCCAGCCGGCCGAGGCCGTGTTATGAAGGCGATGATCCTGGCGGCCGGCAAGGGCGAACGCATGCGCCCGCTCACCCTGCACACGCCCAAGCCGCTGGTGCAGGCCGGCGGCAAGCGCTTGATCGAATATCACCTGGAGGCGCTGGCCAGGGCCGGCTTTACCGACATCGTGATCAACCATGCCTGGCTCGGCCAACAGATCGAGCGCGACCTCGGCGACGGCGCGCAGTTCGGTGTGCGCATCCGGTATTCCGCCGAGGGCGAGCCGCTGGAAACCGGCGGCGGGATTTTCCAGGCCTTGCCGCTGCTGGGGGATGAGCCGTTTCTGGTGGTCAATGGCGATATCTGGACCGACTACGACTTTATCCGTCTCAAGCAGCCGATCCAGGGCCTGGCCCACCTGGTGATGGTAGACAACCCGGCGCATCACCCTTCGGGCGGGGATTTTCGCCTGGATGGCGGCCTGCTTCATGATGCGGCGCCCGGTGCCGATAACCTGACCTTCAGTGGCATTTCAGTGCTCGACCCACGTTTGTTCGCGGGTTGCAGCGCTGGCGCCTTCAAACTCGCGCCGCTGTTGCGCGAGGCGATGGCCAGGGATCAGGTAACGGGAGAGCACATGACGGGACGCTGGATTGATGTCGGCACGCTGGAGCGTCTGGCGCAGGTCGAAACCCTGCTGACAGCGGGGCACTAGCATGTTGTGGCCAGGGACGCTGATCGGCGCCGGGGCTGGCTATGCCATTGCCAGTATTCCGGGGGCTTTGTTGGGCGCATTGCTGGGGCAGGCGCTGGACCGCCGCCTGCAACTGCAAAGCTGGGAGCAGTTGCGTGAACGCCTGGGCGGTCGCCCGGTGTTGCGCAACGACGAATTGTTGTTTGTGCTGCTGGGCCGTCTGGCCAAGAGCAACGGCCGCGTGGTGGATGGGCATATCCAGCAGGCGCGCCAGGAAATGCGCGCGCTGGACATGAGCGAGCCGGCCCGGCACCGGGCAATTGCTGCGTTTAACCGGGGCAAGTCTGGCTCCGACCGGGTGCGCACCTATTTGCGCGTGCTCAAGGCCCAGCCCCATGCGGCGGAGGGTGTGCTGCGCGCCTGCTG
This sequence comes from Pseudomonas trivialis, assembly GCF_001439805.1. Classification (GTDB taxonomy): domain Bacteria; phylum Pseudomonadota; class Gammaproteobacteria; order Pseudomonadales; family Pseudomonadaceae; genus Aquipseudomonas; species Aquipseudomonas trivialis. Next base: position 715,062 of record NZ_JYLK01000001.1, read on the forward strand.
GCGCATGGCCTGGGCGGACGGCAAGGCGGACAACGCCGAGCGCGACCTCATTGATCTGTGGGGCAAATGGCTGGGCTGGACCCCGCAACAACTACAGGCGCTGGCGTCCGACTATGCACCGGAGCGCAAGCCGGTGGCCAACCGGGGCGGCGCCTATCAAGACGCTTTGCGCATTCTGGGGGTGACCGCGACGAGCGAACCGTCCGTGATCAAACGCGCGTACCGTCGCCTGCTCAGCCGCCATCACCCGGATAAAATCGCCGGCTCAGGCGCCAGCCCCGCGCAAGTGCGCGAGGCCACCGAACGTACCCGGGAGTTGCACAATGCGTATGCGTTGATTCGCGAGCGACGGGATTTTCGCTGAGAGTGTCCAAATGACAACCCAATCAGTGTGGGAGGGGGCTTGCTCCCGATGCGGTACATCAGCCGATACATAAGTGACTGATCCGCCGCCATCGGGAGCAAGCCCCCTCCCACAAGGTATTGTGGTGTGGTTGAGCAGCAAGGTCAGTCGGCGCTGCCCTGCGGACTCAGCCAGCCGCGAACCCTGCGGTACAACTGCTCCTGCTCGGCGGCGCTGTTGCCGGGCAGTGTCTTGAGCGACACCTGTTTATAACCCTCATTTTTCGCACGCTTGGCGGCCTGACTGCGCGCCAGGGCGTTTTTGCTGGCGGCTGCGCTGTCTTGATAAAAGACGTCCGCCGTCGGCAGTTTCAGCGCCGGTGCCAGTTGCAGCAGGTCCGGCTGGCGGGCCGGCGGGGTCTTGCCGGCCACCATCACCAGTTTCTGCACCTGGGCCGGTTGTTTCTCGCTCAGGTAACGCGCGGCCCACCAGGCACCGGTGCCATGGCCGAGCAGTACCACGCTACGCGCGCTCTGGGCCTGAGCGAAGGCGACGGCGGCGTCGATACGGTCGAAGATGCGCTTGGCGTCGGTCTTGTCCTGTTCATCTGCGCCGGGCACCACGGCCGGGTCGGTGCCTTCGGCCTCGGCGCTGGCGGCCTGTTCGATAGGCTTGGCGGCGGTGCTGCCGTCCTTGCTGCTGGTGTCGACGGCAGCCTTGGGCGATTCGATCACCCGAGGCGGCAGGGTGTCGAGGTTCACGTCCGGGAGCGACAGACTGAGCGTGCCCCAATTGGCGTCCGGCAATTTACTGCGCAGCGGCGCAACTGCCTGCGGCCAGTCCGCCGTTTCTCCGGCGCCCGGCACGATAATCACCACCCCTTCGGGTTCGGCGCTGTTGGCCGGCTTCCACAGGGCCAGGAATGACTCACTGCCGGCCTGCAACTGTTGTTGCTCGCCGCGCGGGATCTGGCGCTCGAGGGCGGCGGACTCTTCCTGGCTGCGCTCCACCAGAGGCTGACGCTCGGCCGGTTTTTCGGCGGCGGGCGCGGGGGCGTCGGCGGCCTGGACAGAAAAGGTGCTGGTAAATAACAGCGACAGGCACAATGCTGGCACTGCTGAGCGGTTGTGTGATGGCATCGTTGCTTCCCGGCCGGAATGATTCCAGCAGCCTAATGGGTTGGTCAGTATTTGTCAGTGACGTGAGACGTGATCATGGGTTTTCGCGGCCGATTACCTGCACAGCACTGCCCCCAGCCTCAACCTGCAAGGCGTGCCCATGGAACGCCAGGACCTACATTTGAATTGGGTGCATTCAGGTGCTGAATGGCAGACAACTCCCAGCTGTCAGCTATCCTTGTGCCAGCCCATCACCGATAAGAGGCCGCGCACATGAGTACTTCCTCATTCAAGATCGCCCACAAACTGCTCACCGGCGCTGGCGCCATCGAGCAACTCGCCGCCGAACTCACGCGCCTGGATGTGGATAACCCGCTGATCGTCACCGATGCCGCGCTGGTCAAGTCCGGCACCGTGGCGCTGGCGCTCGAACACCTGGGCGGACGCACCTATGAGATTTTCGACCGTGTGCTGCCCGACCCGGAAATCGCCATCGTCGAAGACTGCATGCAGGTCTATCGCGACGGTGGGCACGACGGGCTGATCGGCCTGGGCGGCGGCAGCGCCATCGATATCGCCAAGAGCGTGGCCGCTTACGCCGGCTACCATGGCGCCCTGGCGGATTTGTTCGGCGTCGACCAGGTGCCGCGCAAGGGGCCGCCGCTGATCGCCATCCCCACCACGGCCGGCACCGGTTCGGAGGTGACCAATGTGGCGATCCTCTCCGACAAGGCGGCGCAATTGAAGAAGGGCATCGTCAGCGACTACCTGCTGCCGGATGTGGCGCTGATCAGCCCGCAAATGACCCTGACCTGCCCGCGCAGCGTCACCGCCGCCAGCGGTCTGGATGCGCTGGTGCATGCCATCGAATCCTATCTGTCGCTGAATGCGTCGCCAATTACCGATGCGCTGGCCATTGGCGCGGTCAAGCTGATCGCCAACGCGCTGCCCAAGGCGTATGCCAACCCGGCCAATCTCAAGGCCCGTGACGATATGGCCACCGCCAGCCTGATGGCCGGCATGGCGTTCGGCAATGCCGGGGTGGGCGCGGTGCATGCGTTGGCGTACCCACTGGGCGGGCGCTTCAATATCGCCCATGGCGTGAGCAATGCGCTGTTGCTGCCTTACGTGATGCACTGGAACAAATTGGCCTGTGTCGAGCGCATGCAGGACATTGCCCAGGCCATGGGCGTGAATGTCACCGGGCTGAGCGCCAATGACGCCGCCGACCAGGCTGTCGAGGCGATGACGCGCCTGTGCGCCGCCGTCGAAATCCCCGCCGGGCTGCACAGTTTCGGGGTGCCCGAAGACGCGATCCCGGCCATGGCGGTGGAAGCGGCGGGCATCGAGCGTCTGATGCGCAACAACCCGCGCAAGCTCAGTGCGGCGGATATCGAGAAAATCTACCGGGCCGCGTTCTGATCCTTGAGCGAGGTCACGGTGCGCGCGGCAAAGCATGAGGTATACAATGCGCGCCATCGTGATTTAGCTCAGAAAAGGTGCGTCATGCAGCCCTTCGTCATTGCTCCATCGATTCTCTCCGCCGACTTCGCCCGCCTGGGTGAAGAAGTGGACAAGGTGTTGGCCGCCGGTGCCGACTTCGTGCACTTCGATGTCATGGACAACCACTACGTACCCAACCTGACCATCGGCCCGATGGTCTGCGCGGCGCTGCGCAAGTACGGCATCACCGCGCCGATCGACGCGCACCTGATGGTCAGCCCGGTCGACCGCATTATCGGTGATTTCATCGAGGCCGGCGCCACTTACATCACCTTCCACCCGGAAGCCACGCTGCACGTCGACCGCACCCTGCAACTGATCCGCGAAGGCGGCTGCAAGGCGGGCCTGGTGTTCAACCCGGCCACGCCCCTGAACGTGCTCGAGTACGTGATGGACAAGGTCGACATGGTGCTGCTGATGAGCGTCAACCCGGGCTTCGGCGGGCAGAAGTTCATCCCCGGCACCCTGAACAAGCTGCGCGAAGCGCGGGCGCTGATCGACGCTTCGGGCCGGGATATCCGCCTGGAGATCGACGGCGGGGTGAACGTCAACAATATCCGCGACATCGCCGCCGCCGGTGCCGACACCTTTGTGGCCGGCTCGGCGATCTTCAATGCGCCGAACTACCAGGACGTCATCGACAAGATGCGCGCCGAACTGGCGCTGACGCGTCCATGAGCGGCTTCGAGCAGCTGTTCCCCGGCAAGTTGCCACGGCTGGTGATGTTCGATCTGGACGGTACGTTGATCGATTCGGTGCCCGACCTGGCGGCGGCGGTGGACACCATGCTGCTCAAACTGGGGCGCAAGCCGGCAGGGATCGAGGCGGTGCGTGACTGGGTGGGTAATGGTGCGCCGATGCTGGTGCGCCGGGCCCTGGCCAACCATATCGACGCCACGGGTGTCGACGAGGTGGAGGCCGAGCACGCTCTGGAGCTGTTCAATGCGGCCTATGAAAGCAGCCATGAATTGACGGTGGTGTACCCCGGCGTGCGCGACACCCTCAAGTGGCTGCACAAAAAGGGCGTGGAAATGGCCTTGATCACCAACAAGCCGGAACGCTTTGTCGCGCCGCTGCTGGACCAGATGAAAATCGGCCGCTATTTCCGCTGGATCATCGGCGGCGATACCTTGCCGCAGAAAAAGCCCGACCCGGCGGCGCTGTTTTTCGTGATGAAAATGGCCAATATTCCGGCGTCCCAGTCGTTGTTCGTCGGCGATTCGCGCAGCGATGTGCAGGCCGCGAAAGCCGCAGGCGTGCAGTGCGTGGCCTTGAGTTATGGCTACAACCATGGCCGACCGATTGCCGAAGAATCGCCGGCGCTGGTGATTGATGATCTGCGCCTGTTAATCCCCGGTTGCCTGGGAGCGGGCGCTGGGATAACGTTGCCCGACATCGACCCGTCCCCTTCTGGAAATGCCATCGTGGTGGTTACCCGCAAACTTTGGATGAAAGTCATCAAGGCCCTGGCCCGCTGGCGTTGGCGCGCCTGACTGCTCCTGGCCGCACCCTGCGGCACGTTTGCCTACCCGACCGCTAGACCCTCATGCCACGAGGCACATCATGACCCGCGAAGAATTCCTGCGTTTGGCCGCTGCCGGCTATAACCGTATTCCCCTGGCCTGCGACACCCTGGCCGACTTCGACACGCCGCTGTCGATCTACCTGAAACTGGCCGACGAGCCCAACTCCTACCTGCTCGAATCGGTTCAGGGCGGCGAAAAGTGGGGCCGTTATTCGATCATCGGCCTGCCGTGCCGCACGGTAATGCGGGTGCATGATCACCACGTGAGCATCACCCACGATGGTGTCGAGATCGAAAGCCATGACGTGGAAGACCCGCTGGCCTTCGTCGAAAGCTTCAAGGCGCGCTACAACGTGCCGACCATCCCGGGCCTGCCGCGTTTCAACGGCGGCCTGGTGGGGTATTTCGGCTACGACTGCGTGCGCTATGTGGAAAAGCGCCTGGGCAAATGCCCGAACCCGGACCCGCTGGGCGTGCCGGACATTCTGCTGATGGTCTCCGATGCGGTGGTGGTGTTCGACAACCTGGCCGGCAAGATGCACGCCATCGTGCTCGCCGACCCGGCTCAGGCCGATGCGTTCGAGCAGGGCCTGGCCAGCCTCGAAGCCTTGCTGGACAAACTGCGCCAGCCGATCACCCCGCGTCGCGGCCTTGACCTCAGTCGTCCGCCGGCCGCCGATCCGGTCTTTCGTTCAAGCTTCACTCAGGATGACTACGAGCGCGCAGTCGATACCATCAAGGAATATATCCTCGCCGGTGACTGCATGCAGGTGGTGCCGTCGCAGCGCATGTCCATTGACTTCAAGGCTGCGCCCATCGACCTGTATCGCGCACTGCGCTGCTTCAACCCGACGCCGTACATGTACTTTTTCAACTTTGGCGACTTCCACGTAGTGGGCAGTTCGCCGGAAGTGCTGGTGCGTGTCGAGGACAACCTGATCACCGTGCGCCCGATTGCCGGCACGCGCCCCCGTGGCGCGACCGAAGAAGCCGACCTGGCGCTGGAAGAAGACCTGCTGAGCGACGACAAGGAAATCGCCGAGCACCTGATGCTGATCGACCTGGGCCGTAACGATACCGGGCGTGTCTCGGAAATCGGTTCGGTGAAGTTGACCGAGAAGATGGTGATCGAGCGCTATTCCAACGTGATGCACATCGTCTCCAACGTTACCGGCGAGCTCAAGGCCGGGCTGACTGCCATGGACGCGCTGCGCGCGATTTTGCCGGCGGGCACCTTGTCGGGCGCGCCGAAGATTCGCGCGATGGAAATCATTGATGAGCTGGAGCCGGTCAAGCGCGGTGTCTACGGCGGTGCCGTGGGGTATTTTGCGTGGAACGGCAACATGGACACGGCGATTGCGATTCGCACGGCGGTGATCAAGGACGGCGAACTGCATGTGCAGGCGGGTGGCGGGATTGTCGCCGACTCGGTGCCGGCCCTTGAGTGGGAAGAAACCCTGAACAAGCGCCGCGCCATGTTCCGTGCGGTGGCGTTGGCCGAGCAAACGCCGCAAAGCTAAAGGCTGGCATTGAACAAAAATGTGGGGGCTGGCAAGCCAGCTCCCACATTTGTTTTGTAGCGCTCTCAGGACTGCATCAGAAATCCAGACTCACCCCAACGCTGACGCCTTGCTGGGTCAAACTGTCATCCTTCCTCACGTTATACGCCGCCCGTAGCGCCAGCTCCTGAGTCAGCTTGTGGCTGACGCCCAAGCTCAGGCGATCCGAATTGCTGCGTGGCGTGTAGCCGTCCAGCTTGAAGTCGATGCCCTGCACGCTGTTGAGCGACATGTTCACCTTCTGCGTGTCATTTTCGAACTCATGCTCATGGGCGACTTCGCCGTACACCTGGGTCTGCGGTGTTACCCGATAGCTGCCTTGCAGGCCCGCGCCCAGGCGTTTGGAGTCGCGCTGCTGATCATCAAAGGTCAGCGCGGTGGAGCGGTTGTCTTGCTCCGAGTAGCCGTTGACTTCGACCCGTGCGTAATCGGCGCTGATGAACGGTGACAGATGCCAGTCGCTGCCCGGCGCGGCAATGTCATAGCCTACGCGGCTGCTCAAGGCCCACAGCCAGCCGTCGGTGTCGCCTTTTTCGGAGCCTTCGCTGACGCCCAGGGCGAACTTGCGCTTGAGGCTGTCGAAGTCCAGCTTGCCGCCGGTCAACGCCGCGTCGGCCCACCAGTGGTTTTGCTGATATTGGGCGAAGGCGGTGCCAATGTAGCTGTTGAGCTTGTAGTCCGAATCGTTGGCGCCGACTTCCAGGGTCTGGCGGTACAGACCGGTCGCCACGCCCACGCGCCAGTCGTCGTTGAGCCGGTAGCTGCCGCCGACATTCAGGTTGTAGCCAGTGCCGTCGCCACTCGCGGCGCTGTCCTGGTGGTTGAAATCCACATGCTGGCCGCCGCCGGCCACAATCGCGCGCCATTGGCCAACCGCCTGCCAACGGCCGTTATCGGCCTGCCATTGGTTGCGCAATTCATCCTGGTGGGCGCGCAAGGTGCCTTGGGCCATTTCGGGCAGCAGGGTCAGTTCCCAGGGCGCCGACAACAGTGAATAGGCGTAGTCGGCAATCAGGCGTTGCCCGGCGATGGTGGGGTGCACGGCGTCGTTGTAGATCAGTTTGGTCGGATCCGGGGTGGTGCCGCCGATGCCGTAGGTCGGGTTGGCGGTGCAGCCGTTACCGCTGAAGCAGGTGCCGGTGAGGTTCTGCCCGGTGGCCAGGCCGAAGCGGCCGGGGTTGGCGAAGGTTTCATTGAGCAGCAGCGGAATGTTCAGCGGGATGATCTGGGCGTCGATCTGCGACAGCCGCTGCACCAGCGACTGGTTGAACAGACTGCTGAGGGCCGTACTCGGTGCCTGCAGCAGTGTGCCGTTGATGGCCGGAGTGAGTCCCAGGTCGGGCAGCATCCACACCATGATGTAGCGGGCGCCGGCCTGTTGGAGGGCCTGGGCGCTGTCTGCCAGGCGACCGCCGGCAGCGACGGCCTGGCCCGCGCTGAGTACGCGGCCTTGAATGAAGTCGTTACCGCCGCCGGAGAGAAAATACAGCGCGTTTGGATCCGCTCGCCCGCCGTTGGCTGGCAGGTAGCCCTGGCGACTGCGCAATACCGTGCCGCCGCCGGGGTTGTTGGGCGGGATCGTGGCGTTGGAGACCGAGTTGATCGAGTCCAGAATGTTGTCGGTACGGTAGCCGCCGACCGCCCAGTTGTTGCCGTCGGGCAAGCCTTGAGCAGCGCGAACCGGCGAGGTGGAGGCGTTCAGGTCGTTGGGCGCAACGCCCAGCCGGGTACCGAGCAAGGTCGATGAGACCAGGCCGAAGTCATCCTGGAAGTTCGGCCCGGTGCGGTTGGTAAAGCGCAACGTTGACCCGGCATTGCCGTCCGGGAACTGGCCAGCGTCGGCCAGGCTGTCACCGAACACCACCATGGTTGAATAGGGCGAGGAGGCTGCAAGCGCCTGGGCACAGGCCAGGGACAACAGGCAGCCGGCGAGCGGGGCGAGAAGGGCGGGTTTTTGCATGACAAAGTCCATTTGGTTTTGTTGTACCGGAAGCGAAACATTAACCAGACATTGAGAATGTTCTTCAAGTGAAAACAGGTTTTTCCGATAAACCAATGCACGCTTGCCCGTGTATTTGCGCGACGATATTGCACCGCTTGCGAGGCTAGGCTACTGTGCCCCAACGTATGAACGAGACCCTCCCCGTGTTGATCATCAGCAAACTCTTGATGCGCGTCATCAAGGCTCACGCCCGTTGGCGTTGGCGCGCCTGACTGTTCCCTGCCGGCCCCGCCGGACCTGTACCGATTTGCCTTCTTCACCCTTTGTCTGACGCCCCGTGTCGGCTCGGCCGGCCACTGGAACGTGCGTTCGACAGCGGGTCACGCCCTGGAAGGCGGACACTCGAAATCAGTGAATTCAAGAGGTTTGAACCCACATGTTGCTGATGATTGATAACTACGATTCCTTTACCTACAACGTCGTGCAGTACCTGGGCGAACTCGGTGCCGAGGTCAAGGTGGTGCGCAACGACGAGCTGAGCGTGGCGCAGATCGCGGCGCTGAACCCGGAACGCATTGTGGTTTCGCCTGGCCCCTGCACCCCGACCGAGGCGGGCATCTCCCTCGAAGCCATTCAATATTTCGCCGGCAAGCTGCCGATTCTGGGCGTATGCCTGGGCCATCAGTCCATCGGCCAGGCCTTCGGCGGTGACGTAGTGCGTGCGCGCCAGGTGATGCACGGCAAGACCAGCCCGGTATTCCACAGGGAACTTGGCGTCTTTCAGGGGTTGAACAATCCGGTAACAGTGACCCGCTACCATTCCCTGGTGGTCAAGCGTGAAACCCTGCCCGAATGCCTGGAACCGACCGCCTGGACCCAGCTGGAAGACGGCTCGGTCGACGAGATCATGGGCCTGCGCCACAAGACGCTGAATATCGAAGGGGTGCAATTTCACCCTGAGTCGATCCTGACCGAGCAGGGTTACGAGCTGTTCGCCAACTTTCTCAAGCAGAGCGGCGGCACGCGCTAAGGACTTTTCATGGATATCAAAACTGCCCTGGGCCGTATCGTCGGCCATCTGGACCTGAGCACCGCGGAAATGAGCGATGTGATGCGCGAGATCATGACCGGTCAATGTACCGACGCACAGATCGGTGCGTTCATGATGGCCATGCGCATGAAGAGCGAGAGCATCGACGAGATCGTTGGCGCTGTGTCGGTGATGCGCGAGCTGGCGGACAAGGTTGAACTCAAGACCCTTGACGGCGTGGTCGACGTGGTCGGCACCGGCGGCGATGGCGCGAATATTTTCAACGTATCCACGGCGTCTTCGTTTGTGGTTGCGGCGGCGGGCTGCACGGTGGCCAAGCACGGTAACCGTGCGGTGTCCGGCAAAAGCGGCAGTGCCGATCTGCTGGAAGCGGCGGGCATTTACCTGAACCTCACGCCCGTCCAAGTGGCGCGCTGCATCGACAGCGTCGGCATCGGCTTCATGTTTGCCCAGTCCCACCACGGCGCGATGAAGCACGCTGCCGGCCCACGCAAGGACCTTGGCCTGCGCACCCTGTTCAACATGCTCGGCCCGCTTACGAATCCGGCCGGTGTGAAGCATCAAGTGGTGGGCGTGTTCAGCGAAGCCCTGTGCCGGCCGCTGGCCGAAGTGTTGCAACGCATGGGCAGCAAGCATGTGCTGGTGGTGCATTCCAAGGATGGCCTGGACGAATTCAGCCTGGCGGCGCCGACGTTTGTGGCGGAACTCAAGCACGACCAGATCACCGAATATTGGGTCGAACCTGAAGACCTCGGCATGAAGAGCCAGAGCCTGCATGGCCTGGCGGTGGAAAGCCCGGCTGCGTCCCTGGAGTTGATCCGCGATGCCCTCGGGCGTCGCAAGACCGAGAACGGTCAAAAAGCGGCTGAGATGATTGTTCTGAATGCTGGCGCGGCACTTTACGCCGCCGACCATGCCTATAGTCTTAAAGAGGGTGTCGCCTTGGCTCACGATGCACTTCACACCGGTCTGGCTCGCGAAAAACTCGAGGAGCTGGGAGCATTCACTGCGGTATTCAAGATGGAGAATGAAGGATGAGTGTGCCAACCGTTCTACAAAAGATTCTGGCCCGCAAGGCAGAGGAAGTCGCTGAGCGCCGCGCGCGCGTCAGCCTGGCCGAGCTGGAGGCGCAGGCGAAAGTTGCCGATGCCCCGCGCGGTTTTGCCAATGCCTTGATCGCCCAGGCCAAGCTCAAGCAGCCTGCGGTGATCGCCGAGGTGAAAAAGGCCTCGCCGAGCAAGGGCGTGATTCGTGAGCACTTCGTTCCGTCCGACATTGCCGCCAGTTACGAGAAGGGCGGGGCGACCTGCCTGTCTGTGCTGACCGACGTCGACTACTTCCAGGGCTCCGACCTATTTCTGCAGCAGGCGCGCGCGGCGTGCAAGCTGCCAGTGATCCGCAAGGATTTCATGGTTGACCCGTACCAGATCATCGAAGCCCGTGCCCTGGGCGCTGACTGTGTACTGCTGATCGTCTCCGCGCTGGATGACGTGAAGCTGGCCGAACTGGCGGCGGTGGCCAAGAGTGTCGGCCTCGACGTGTTGGTTGAAGTGCACGACGGCGATGAACTGGAGCGCGCATTGAAAACCGTCGACACGCGGTTGGTGGGGGTGAACAACCGCAACCTGCACACCTTCGACGTCAGCCTGGAGACCACCCTCGACCTGCTGCCGCGCATTCCGCGTGACCGCCTGGTGATCACCGAAAGTGGCATCGCCAACCGTGCCGATGTGGAACTGATGGAAATCAATGGCGTGTATTCGTTCCTGGTGGGCGAGACGTTCATGCGCGCCGAGCACCCGGGGGCGGAGTTGCAACGTCTGTTCTTCCCGGAGCGTGGCGTGCCGGTCGGCGGCTCGACACTGGACTGATTGAAACACGGTCAACCTGTGGGAGGGGGCTTGCTCCCGATGGCGTTCGTTCAGTTGATGGGTATTTCGACTGATACTCCGCTATCGGGAGCAAGCCCCCTCCCACATTGGGTTTGGGGTGTTCAGGGAGGGGGGCGCATGATTCAACCGATGGCGATGACTGTTGAGGCTGGCCTTGCCGCCGAACAGGATGTGCTGGCTGCCGTTTGCGCAGGCGAGCAGGCATTCGGGTTGCTGTTCTGGCAGCCCACTGACCAGGCACTGGTGATGCCGCGTCGCTTGAGCCGGTTGCCGGCGTTCGAGGCGGCGAGCGAGGTGTCGGCGCAGGCCGGTTGGCCGGTGCTGCTGCGCGAAACCGGCGGCGAGCCGGTGCCGCAGTCGGGCGCCACGGTGAATATCGCGCTGGTCTACGCGCCGCCTCGCAGCGAAGGTGATCAGGGGCGGATCGAAACCGGTTATCAGCGTCTGTGCCAGCCGATCTGTGATTGGCTGATTGAGCTGGGCGGCGATGCCAGTGTGGGTGAAATCGACGGCGCCTTTTGCGACGGGCGTTACAACGTCAACCTCAATGGCCGCAAGATGGTTGGCACCGCCCAGCGCTGGCGGCAAAGCGGCGGTCGCCCGGTGGGATTGGTGCATGGCGCGTTGTTACTGGATGACGATCGCGAGGCATTGATTGCGGCGGTCAACCGGTTCAATCAAGCCTGTGGCCTGGAGCAACGGGTGCGCGCCGACAGCCATATCGCGTTGCATGAAGCCTTCGCCGCGCCGGATGCCATCTCCAGGCTCGACACGTTGTACCGTCAGATGCTTGCCGGTTTCATGCCTGCTTAACGCGTGCCGAACACCACCATCGTCTTGCCTTTTACGTTCACGAGGTTGCGCTCTTCCAGATCCTTGAGTACGCGGCCGACCATTTCCCGTGAGCAGCCGACAATGCGTCCGATCTCCTGGCGCGTGACTTTGATCTGCATGCCATCCGGGTGGGTCATGGCATCGGGTTGTTTGCACAGCTCCAGCAGGCAGCGGGCCACGCGGCCGGTGACGTCGAAGAATGCCAGGTCGCCGACCTTGCGCGTGGTGTCGCGCAGACGCTGGGCGATCTGAGCACTCAGGGCATACAGAATGTCGGGGTCTTGCTGGGACAGTTCGCGAAACTGGGTGTAGCTGATCTCGGCCACTTCGCATTCGACCTTGGCGCGTACCCAGGCGCTGCGTTCCTGTTCCTTGCCGGCTTGTTCGAACAGGCCCAGCTCGCCGAAGAAGTCGCCGGTGTTGAGGTAGGCGATGATCATCTCGCGGCCGTCGTCGTCCTCGATCAGGATGGTGACCGAGCCTTTGATGATGAAAAACAGTGTTTCGGAGCGTTCGCCGGCGCAGATGATGTTGTGCTTGGCCGGATAGCGCCGGCGCTGGCAATGCATCAACAGCTTGTCGAGATTCTTGATCTTGGGTGTGGGAGTAAGGGCAACCATGGTTGTTTCCCGAAAGGCGACGCTAAGGAATTGGAGTGATGGTCTCCGAAGGTGGCAATGCGCCATCGAATTGGCGCCAGCTTAACAGACACATTCTGTCTCGATTAGCGAATTTATCGGGTAAACGCTTTTATTGATCGCGTTAGCGTCAAACGCTGCCGCTGCCGGGCCCTGTGCTAAGCTGGCGCCCCCTTTTTTAGCAGTGGAGTCTGGGCGATGAAGGCACGCATCCAATGGGCGGGCGAGGCCATGTTCCTCGGTGAATCGGGCAGCGGTCATGTGGTGGTGATGGACGGTCCGCCGGAAGCGGGCGGCCGCAACCTCGGCGTGCGGCCGATGGAAATGCTGCTGCTGGGCGTGGGCGGCTGCAGCAATTTCGACGTGGTCAGCATTCTGAAAAAGTCCCGTCAGGCGGTGGAGAGCTGCGAAGCGTTTCTGGAGGCCGAGCGCGCCACGGAAGATCCCAAGGTGTTTACCAGGATTCACATGCATTTTGTGGTGAAGGGGCGGGCGCTGAAGGAGGCCCAGGTCAAGCGGGCTATCGAGCTGTCGGCAGAGAAGTATTGCTCGGCGTCGATCATGCTGGGCGCGGCCGGCGTGGCCATCACCCATGATTACGAGATTATCGAGCTGGGCTGAGCGTCAGGCGCGAGCACGCTCGCATCCTGCTAGATGCGGTAGGTGCTTTTGGTCATCACCTTGGCCAGCAGGCCCATGCCGAACCGCACCGGCGCCGGGAAGCGGAAGCCACCGGCGTCCAGCGCGCTGTCTGCGTGATGGGCTTCATCAATGCGCATCTGTTCGAGGATTGCCCGGGACTTTTCATCTTCGGCCGGCAATTGTTCGAGGTGTTCATCCAGGTGTTTGCATACCTGATGTTCGGTGGCGGCGACAAACCCCAGGCTCACCTTGTCGCTGATCAGGCCGGCGGCAGCGCCGATGCCAAACGACAAACCATAAAACAGCGGATTGAGCACGCTGGGATGACTGCCCAGTTGGCGGATGCGTTGCTCGCACCAGGCCAGGTGGTCGACTTCTTCTTCGGCCGAGTGCTCCATCGCTGCGCGCACCTGCGGCAGCTTGGCGGTCAGGGCCTGGCCCTGGTACAGCGCCTGGGCACAGACTTCGCCGGTATGGTTGATGCGCATCAGGCCGGCAACATGGCGAGTCTCGGTCGCGCTCATCTGGGCATCGGGCTGCACGATGGCCGGCGAGGGGCGGTGAGGCTGGCCGCTGAAGGGCAGCAGCGTGCGCATGGCGGTGTCGGCTTGCAGCAGCAGGCGGTCAATCGGCGAGTAGTGACGTTGGGTAGTCATGCAGACCTCCGGGAAAAATCTCAGCGGCCAGTCTACCGCAAGAGAGGGCGAAGCGTTTGCATGCAGTCTGGGGCACGAGGTCGCGGCCAGCGGCCACGACCTCCCCGAACAGGCTGTTTCAGCCCGGCGGCCAGTTCATCTGGCGCTGACCCAGCACATGCATATGGATGTGATAAACGGTCTGGCCGCCCATCTCGTTGCAGTTCATGACTACCCGGAACCCTTCTTCACAACCCAGTTCCAGAGCGAGTCGCTGAGCCGTGAACAGGATATGGCCAGCCAGCGCCTTGTCGTCCTCGGTCAGGTCGTTCAGGGTACGCACGGGTTTTTTTGGAATTACCAGAAAATGTACCGGCGCCTGCGGTGCAATATCGTGGAAGGCCAGAACCTGGTCATCCTCGTAGATGATGTTGGCCGGTATTTCTCTGTTGATGATCTTGGTGAACAGAGTATCCACAGCTGTTTCTCCCTTATTGATGTGCGAGTGAGTGTAACCAGCCGGTCAGCGCGGGCAATAGGCCTTATTGATTGCGCCGGCAAGCTTGCGCGTCAGCCAGCGCGGGCTTAGACGCGAGCTGAACGTCAGCCAGCGATTGCGTCGACCGGGAATGATGATGGCTTTGTTTTTTTCCAGGGCGCGCACGGTGTACAGCGCAACTTCTTCGGGGCTCATCAGTTGCTGGCTGCGGTCGAGCCTGGCGGTGTCCATTTGCGCAGTGCCGAAGAATGCAGTGCGCGTGGGGCCGGGGCACAGTACGGACACTTTGATGCCGCAGGTTTTGAGTTCTTCGCGCAGGCCTTCGGAGAAGTGCAGCACATAGGCCTTGCTGGCGTAATAGCTGCTCATCCACGGGCCGGGTTGGAACGCCGCGACGGAGGCCACGTTCAGAATTTGCCCGCCACCTTGTAGCGCCATGGCGTTGCCCAGTGAGTGACACAGGCGGGTGAGGGCGAGGATGTTGACTTCGATGAGGTCCTGCTCGGTCATCCAGTCCTGGGCCAGGAACGGCCCGCTGGTGCCGATGCCGGCGCAGTTGACCAGCAGGTCGATCTGCCGCTCGCCTTCTTCCAGTTCCAGCAAAAAGCCGGACAAGCGCAATGGCTCGCCGAGATCGCAGGCTCGAAACAGCACCTCGACGCCAAAGCGTTGAGTCAATTCGAGTGCAATGCTTTCCAACTGATCACGCTGGCGGGCCACCAGAATCAAGCTGCGGCCGCGCCGCGCCAGGGCTTCGGCCAGGGCCAGACCGATGCCGCTGGAGGCACCGGTGATCAGAGCGTAACGGGTCATGCCTTTCTCCATCGCAACGCCGCCGCCTGTGACGGAGGCGTCACAGGCGGCGGGCGTTTCTTTACTGTTCCGGAGAGTCTACAGGTTCGCCTGCGTCGTCAGCACTTTGCGCGTCTTCATCCTCCATGATGACGGTTTGGTCGCCGGCTTCATCGGTGGTAATCGAACTGCTTTCATAGCTGCTGTCCATGTTGGCTTCGAGCTGATCGAGGTAGCCGTTCATGCCCAAGGTCACCACGATAGCCAGCATCACCGGAATGAACGCCAGCCACAGGGTCGCGAGCACTTTGACCGCAGTGGAGTTGCGCGGCGGCGGGGCGCCATATTGGTTGGCGCCTGCGTTACCTGGCAGTACCAGCATCAGCAGCGGGAATACGCTGTTGACCAGCGGCACCAGGTTGAGCAGATACAGCCAGCCGGACCAGCCCAGGTCGTGCAGGCGCTGCACACCGATCTGCACGCTGACCACGACCAGTGCGACAAACAGCGCAAAACCCAGCACACCACCGAGAATGATGGCTGCTGTGGGCGAGGCGGTCGCCACGGCGAAACTGGCGGTACTGATGATGCCGCCGGCCACCAGCATGGCGAGAGTTAGCACCAGCGTCCAGGCCAGGTAGCGCAGACGCCCGATGCGGCCATTGATGGTGAACACCTTCAGGTCGGCGAATTCCGGCAGGTCATCACCGACGGCGGCGCGGGGTGGCGCATAGGGTGAAGCGCCAGGGCGGGAGAAATCTGCAGAGCCGGTTTCATGGGTTTCAGCCAGGCTGAAAGCAACGGGTTGCTCGGCCTCGATACGGGCATCGACCCCGGCGTTCTTCAGGGCGGTGAGGTAGGTCTCGGCATCGGCGCGCGACAGGTCGCGCTTGAGCGCAACCGGGCGGCCGGTGAAGAGCTTCTCGATCGCGGCCACATCGCTCTTGAACAGCTCGGCCAGATTCAGTTTGGCAGTGGTGCTTTCGACACCCGGGAGCAGGGCTCCGTCAAACACAATCTTGAAACGGTTGTCGCTCATGCGGGCATCCTTGTCAGTGGTAAGGGAGGGTGGGGTCGGCCTGCTTTATCGGCGGGCCCGGCGAGTGTATCAGCGTGGCCAGCGCAACTGTGCGGCCTGCTCGCGCGCCGTGCGGTATTCGGCATCCAGGCGCGCAACGAGTTCATCGACGCCGGGCAGGTCATTGATCTGGCCGACACCCTGACCGGCGGACCATACGGTCTTCCAGGCCTTGGCCTCATCGCTCAGCGGCTTGAGCGTGGAACCGCCTTTGCCTGGCAGGGCCGCGAGGTCGAAACCGGCGTTTTCCAGGCTCTGGCGCATGAAGCTTGCGGGCACACCGGAAACAGCCGGAGTGTGCACGATGTCGGCGGCGTGTGATGTGAGCAGCATCTCTTTATAGGCAGCCGGAGCTTGGCTTTCGGTGGTGCCGATAAAGCGTGTGCCGAAATAGGCCAGGTCCGCGCCGAGCATTTGTGCGGCGAGCAGCTCGTGCCCGTGGTTGAGGCAGCCGGCCAGCAGCAGGGTTTTGTTGAAGAACTGCCGAATTTCGGCAATCAGCGCGAAAGGACTCCAGGTGCCGGCATGGCCTCCGGCGCCTGCAGCCACGGCGATCAAACCATCGACACCCGCTTCGGCGGCCTTTTCGGCATGGCGCCGGGTGGTGACGTCGTGGAACACCAGGCCGCCGTAGCTGTGCACGGCGTCCACCAGCTCCTTTACCGCACCGAGGCTGGTGATGACGATGGGGACCTTGTGTTCGACGCAGATCGCGAGGTCGGCCTGCAGCCGTGGGTTGCTGTTGTGCACGATCAGGTTCACGGCGTACGGTGCGGGGTTATCCAACTGCGCCAGGCCCGCTTCTATTTCCTCCAGCCAGGCCTTGAAGCCGCTGCTTTCGCGCTGGTTGAGCGCCGGGAAACTGCCCACCACCCCGTTGCGACAACACGCCAGTACCAGTTGCGGGTTGGAGATCAGGAACATCGGCGCTACCACCAGGGGCAGGTGCAGACGCTGTTCGAGCAAAGCGGGCAGTGACATTGGCGCAACTCCGAGTGATTGAAGTTAGAACGGTTTGACCACGACCAGAATTACGATGGCCAGCAACATCAGCACAGGCACTTCGTTGAACCAGCGATAAAACACGTGGCTGCGGGTATTTTCACCACGAGCGAAGCGCTTTACCTGCGCGCCGCACATATGGTGATAGCCGATCAGCAGCACTACCAGGGTCAGCTTGGCGTGGATCCAGCCGCCGGATTGAAAGATGCCCGGGTTGAGGACGATCAGCCAGATGCCAAAGACCAGAGAGGCGATCATCGCCGGCCCCATGATGCCGCGGTACAACTTGCGCTCCATGACGCTGAAGCGTTCCTTGCTGACGGTGTCCTCGCTTTGAGCGTGGTAGACGAACAGGCGCGGCAGGTAGAACAGCCCGGCAAACCAGCAGACGATGCTGATGATGTGGAAGGCTTTGATCCATAGATAGAGCATTTCTAGTTATTCCCAGGTTCACGGTAGTGAGGATAGTAGTGGCTGATGCGCCCATACGTCACGTTGGCGGTTGTCGCAGGGCGATCCGCCCCCTATTATCGACGGCTTTCCAGTGGTTCGTTGAGGGCAGGGTTATGGTCAAGGTCGGTATCGTCGGCGGCACGGGTTACACCGGTGTCGAATTGCTGCGTCTGTTGGCTCAGCATCCGCAGGCTGAGGTGGTGGTCATCACCTCTCGATCCGAGGCCGGCCTGGCTGTGGCGGATATGTACCCTAACCTGCGCGGCCACTACGACGGCCTGGCGTTCAGCGTACCGGACGTCAACACTTTGGGCGCCTGTGACGTGGTGTTCTTCGCCACCCCTCACGGTGTTGCCCATGCGTTGGCCGGCGAACTGCTGGCTGCGGGCACCAAGGTCATCGACCTCTCAGCCGACTTCCGTCTGCAGGACGCCGATGAATGGGCCAAGTGGTACGGCCAGCCGCACGGTGCGCCGCAACTGCTGGAGGAGGCGGTGTATGGCCTGCCGGAAGTCAATCGTGAGCAGATCAAGCAGGCCCGCTTGATTGCAGTGCCAGGTTGCTACCCGACCGCAACCCAGCTGGGCTTTTTGCCGTTGTTGGAAGCCGGGCTGGCCGACGCCTCGCGCCTGATCGCGGACTGCAAGTCGGGTGTGAGCGGCGCCGGTCGCGGTGCGGCGGTAGGCTCGCTGTACTCCGAGACCGCAGAAAGCATGAAGGCTTATGCCGTTAAAGGTCATCGTCATTTGCCGGAAATCCGCCAGGGCCTGTGCCGTGCGGCGGGTAAGGACGTGGGCCTGACCTTTGTGCCGCACCTCGCGCCGATGATTCGCGGTATTCATTCCACGCTGTACGCAACCGTGGTCGATCGCTCGGTCGATCTGCAGGCGCTGTTTGAAAAGCGCTATGCCAATGAGCCGTTCGTCGATGTCATGCCGGCTGGCAGTCATCCGGAAACCCGCAGTGTGCGCGGTGCCAATGTGTGTCGGATTGCGGTACACCGTCCGCAGGATGGCGACCTGGTGGTGGTCCTTTCGGTGATCGACAATCTGGTCAAGGGTGCGTCGGGCCAGGCGGTGCAGAACATGAACATCCTGTTTGGTCTGGATGAGAAGTTGGGGCTTTCCCACGCGGGGATGTTGCCTTAGGGCATTTCCTGCAAATGCGCAAAGGCCCGTTAATCGGGCCTTTTGTGTTTTTATGGTCGCGTGGCCGATTGATATACCATAACAATAGTTGACCGCTTTTCTAGGAGAAGCGGATAATGCCGGTTATTACGCATATGACGGCGCTACGCCGGGAGATTATCAGCATGAGCGTTGAATCCTTCACCCCCACGGCTTTGCAATTCACCCACGGTGCTGCGCACAAGGTGAAGAGCCTGGTCGATGAAGAGGGTAATGATCGCTTGAAGCTGCGCGTATTCGTTACGGGCGGCGGTTGTTCAGGGTTTCAGTACGGTTTTACCTTCGATGAAGATGTGGCCGACGATGACACCATCGTTGAGCGCGAGGGCGTGAGCCTGGTCGTGGACCCGATGAGCTTCCAGTACCTGGCAGGTGCCGAGGTGGATTATCAGGAAGGTCTGGAAGGTTCGCGTTTCGTGATCAAGAACCCTAACGCGACGACAACCTGTGGTTGCGGGTCTTCGTTTTCGATCTGATCGATAAACGAGTCTGCATCGCGTACAAAAACGCCGCTTGGCTTTGATCGGCCAAGCGGCGTTTTGCTGTCTGTCGGTTTTGCGGGGCAGTCAGGCGGGGTAGATTGCGCCCAATACTCGCAACCCACGGGCGCCGGTGACGCTCGGGCGATTGGCGGCGATACCCTCCAGACAGCAGTGGGCCAGCCAGGCGAACGCCATGGCCTCCACCCAGTCCGGGTCGACGCCATAGACGGCAGTGCTGCTGACCTGAGTGGAGGGAAGCAGGGCGGCCAAGCGCTTCATCAGCGTGGCGTTATGGGCGCCGCCGCCGCAGATCAGCAGGGTTTCGGTCTGCTGTTGAGCTGCCTGCAGGGACTCGACAATGGTCAGAGCGGTCAACTCCAGCAACGTCGCCTGCACATCCTCGGGCTGGAAGGCGGGCAGTCGTGCCAGATGTTGTTGCAACCATGGCAGGTTGAATACTTCTCGACCGGTACTTTTCGGGCCTTGGGTCAGGAAGAACGGATCGCTGAGCAGCGCGCTGAGTAGCGCAGGCTCTACCTTGCCACTGGCTGCCCATTGGCCGTCACGGTCAAAGTGCTTGCCTTGTTGCTGGTGAATCCACGCATCCAGCAGCACATTTCCCGGGCCGCAGTCGAAACCGGCTACAGGTTTGCCCGTCTCGATCAGGCTGAGGTTGCTGAAGCCTCCCACATTCAACACCGCACGGTTGCCGCTGCGTTCGCCAAACAACGCTTCGTGGAACGCGGGGACGAGGGGGGCGCCCTGGCCGCCAGCAGCCACGTCACGGCTGCGGAAGTCGCCGACCACGGTGATGCCGGTAAGCTCGGTGAGCAGCGCCGGGTTGCCTATCTGTACGGTGAAGCCCCGTGCGGGTTCGTGACGAATGGTTTGCCCGTGGCTGCCAATCGCGCGGATATCCTGGGGTTTGAGGTTTTGCTGGTCCAGCAATGCGTGGATGCCCTGAGCGGCGAGTTCCACCCAGTGCTGTTGGGCGATGGCCGAGCGGGCGATTTCGTCCGGGCCACTGGCGCACAGGCTGAGCAGCTCGGCGCGCAGAGTGTCCGGCATTGGGATGTAGTGGGTGGCGATCAGGTTGATCGCCGAGTCCTGTTCGATCAGCGCGATATCCAGACCATCGAGGCTGGTCCCGGACATCACCCCTATATAGCGCGGCATACCTTAACGCTTCGCCGAGGCCAGCAAGGTGGTGCGTTCCTGATCCATGCGCGCCATCAGTGGCTGGCTCTGCTGCATGAAGCGCGCGCGCTCGGCCTTGGCGATCGGGTCGGCCATGGGCAGTTTCTGGCCCAATGGATCGACGTGCACGCCGTTGACCTGGAACTCATAGTGCAAGTGCGGGCCG
The DNA here is from genome assembly GCF_001439805.1 of Pseudomonas trivialis. GTDB lineage: Bacteria > Pseudomonadota > Gammaproteobacteria > Pseudomonadales > Pseudomonadaceae > Aquipseudomonas > Aquipseudomonas trivialis. Next base: position 735,600 of record NZ_JYLK01000001.1, read on the forward strand.
GTGGACAGACCGGTAGTACCGATGTAGCCGATCACCTGTCCTTGTTTGACCGAACCGCCGGTCTTGACGCCTTTGGCGAAGCCTTGCATGTGGCCGTACAGGGTGCGGTAGGTGTTGCCGTGCTGGATGATCACGGTGTTGCCGTAGCCGCCACGACGTCCGGCCAGCAAGACCTTGCCGTCACCTGCCGCCTTGATGGGCGTGCCGCGGGGAGCCGCATAGTCGACACCTTTGTGCGCGCGGATTTTGTTCAGGATGGGATGCTTGCGACCCATGGAGAAGCGCGAGCTGATACGAGCGAAGTCCACCGGGGTGCGGATGAACGCCTTGCGCATGCTGTTGCCATCGGCGGTGTAGTAGCTGCTGATGCCTTGTTTGTTGGTGTAGCGCACGGCGGTGTAGGTTTTGCCGCGGTTGGTGAAGCGTGCGGACAGAATGTTGCCGGTGCCGACCACTTTGCCATTGGCGACTTTCTGCTCGTAGATCACGTCGAATTCGTCACCCTGGCGGATGTCCTGGGCGAAGTCGATGTCGTAGCCAAACACGCTGGCCATGTCCATTGTCATGCTGTGGGACAGGCCCGCGCGTGCTGCTGACTGCGATAGAGAGCTATTGATCACGCCGTGCACGTAGGCAGAGCGCATCACCGGTTTGGTGGTGACGCGATTGAATGCAAAACCTTTGGCGCCTTTGCTCAGGCTGATGCTTTCGAGGTCGCTGAGAGCGGTGTGCAGGTTGTTCAACTGGCCGTCTGGAGTCAGTTCGAACTCAAGCTTCTGACCGCGCTTGAGTTGGGTGAATTGCCTGGCTTGTTTGTCGGTGGCCAATACTTCGCCAACGGTGGCGGAAGGAAGGCCAACCTTTTCAAACAGAGTGGAAAGCGTGTCGCCTTTGGCCACGATCACTTCGCGGTGTAGTCGGTTCCTGGTGCTGTCTGCCGCAGGCTTTGCCTCGGCTTGCCGGGTATCTTCCGGGGTGTTTTCTGTCTGGGCAAATGGCGATTCTGTCGGAGCGTTTGTGGCTTGTTGCGCGTCGGAAGCGTCTTGATCTTGTGTCAGTTGATCAGCGGGACTTTCCAGCTCAAGGCTCAGGGAGGTTCGTTTGGCTTCTACATCACTGGAAGGGAATACCAGGAGCGCCAGGCTAAGAAGGGCGGCGATACCACTTGCGGCGAGCAGGTGGGTCTTCGGGTAAAGCGGTGGCGCTTTAGACGGTTCAGTGGTCATAGGTAATTTTTGACTTTGAAGATGAAATGGAAAAGATGAATGACATGATGAAGATGAAATAACTGTATAAAATATAACCAAATCATCTGTGGCGCAAGCTCACGAACGCTGGGCTTGCTGAACGGTGGCCGTGCGCAGGGCAAAACTTGTAATTAGTCCCTGATCTTGTATGGTTGGTTCCCTTTTGAATCTGAGCCTTGCGGGTCTGTTATGAAGTCGGTTGAAGAGCAGCTAGCGCTGATAAAACGTGGTGCGGAAGAACTGTTGGTCGAGGCCGAGCTGATCGAAAAGCTCAAGCGTGGCCAACCCCTGCGTATCAAGGCTGGCTTTGATCCGACGGCGCCGGATCTGCACTTGGGTCATACCGTGCTTATTAATAAGCTGCGTCAGTTTCAGGAGCTGGGGCATCAGGTCATCTTCCTTATAGGTGACTTCACCGGGATGATCGGAGACCCGAGTGGCAAGAGCGCCACGCGTCCTCCGCTGACTCGCGAGCAGGTGCTCGATAATGCCGAGACCTACAAGACTCAGGTGTTCAAGATTCTTGATCCGGCCAGGACCGAAGTTGCGTTCAACTCCACCTGGATGGATCAGATGGGGCCGGCGGATTTTATTCGCCTGACGTCCCAGTACACCGTGGCGCGCATGCTTGAACGTGACGACTTCGATAAGCGCTACTCCACTAATCAGCCGATTGCCATACACGAGTTCCTCTATCCGCTGGTTCAGGGCTACGACTCGGTAGCGTTGCGTGCGGATGTCGAGCTGGGCGGTACCGACCAGAAGTTCAACCTGCTGATGGGGCGCGAGTTGCAGCGCGCGTATGGGCAGGAGGCTCAGTGCATTCTGACCATGCCATTGCTGGAGGGGTTGGATGGCGTCAAGAAGATGTCCAAGTCCTTGGGTAACTATGTGGGTATTCAGGAAGCGCCAGGGGTGATGTATGGCAAGCTGGTGTCGATCCCGGATGCGTTGATGTGGCGCTACTTTGAGCTATTGAGCTTCCGTTCCATGGATGAGATCAATGGGCTGCGGGCTGAAGTCGAGGCGGGCGCCAATCCGCGTGACGTGAAGATCAAGCTGGCTGAAGAGATTGTTGCGCGCTTCCATGGTGAAGAGGCTGCAGCGAATGCTCATCGTGCTGCTGGTAACCGTATGAAGGACGGAGAATTGCCGGATGATCTGCCGGAGATCGAGCTGAGCGCTACAGAGGCCATGCCGGTTGCGGCTGTCCTTAACAAGGCGGGCCTGGTGAAGAACTCGGCGGTTGCGCGTGATCTGCTGGGGTCCGGTGGTGTGCGTATAGATGGTGAGGTTGTTGATCGCACCTTTATGTATGAGCTGGGCGCTACTCACGTTTGCCAGGCTGGGAAGAAAGCATTTGCGCGTATTACGCTCAAATCCGAATAAACCTGGAATTAGGTGTTGACGGCGAATTATATCTGTCTATAATTCGCCCCACTTCCGGCGCAGTCGAAACGGAAAACTCCTTGGTAAACAAGTAGTTATGCAAGATTCGACAGCGAGTTGCTTCAGTTCATCGAAGCCTGGAAGAAGTTGATAGTGCGGTG
>NZ_JYLK01000020.1 GCF_001439805.1 Pseudomonas trivialis
GGCGACGTCGAGTTTGTCGAGGGCGGCCTTGGCGCGGATGATTGCCGCAGAGTCGCTGGCGGTCACGTTGCGCGCTTCAAGGGCGGCAGCGGCGCCGGCGCCGTCGAGGCGGTCCATGTTGGCTTCGGTGGCGTGGCCGGCATTGGCGCCTTTGGTGGCGACTTCGCCGTCTTCTTCTTTGTCGAATTCGTCCCAGCTCAGCATGACGTGTCGTCTCCTGCGTGAGGGCGCAAAGGTGCCCGTGTGAAACCGGATGGTTGGGTGTTCACACGGCCCTCGGGCCGCGGTGGATCTTAAGGAATCGTTTGTTGCAACAGCTCGCGCAGGCAAAAAAACGGAATGGGCTAACGGGTGCTGCGTGAGGCTTGAGGGGCGCAGGTGCAGGTGCTTGCCCTGGCGATGCCTCAGGTCTGGCTCTTCGTCCCTTGTGTAAAGGGATATTGCAGGCCCGATTTACCCGCGCATTATAGGGAAAAAATCGGCTTTGTGTTGTGACGGATGGTCACGGTGGGGACGCAGGCGGGCGGGTATTTGGGCTAAGGCGAGGATTTACAGGGGGTTAGCGAGGCTGGAAATTTTTGAGGGGGGGTGGGGTGGTTTGTTGATGCTGGGGGGAGGGCATTTGGCGAGGATTATGGTGGTGTGGCGGCTATCGCCTTCGCGAGCAAGCCCGCTCCCACAATGGGATTGGGGGCAGCGCCTGAATCGCATTCCAGTCAGCAGATGGCTCTTGGCCGCAAGAACGCTGTCCTGCGGCGAGCAAGAATCCGCTTATCCGTTGGAGCAACCGCCGCCCATCACGTGGTACTTGAGAATATGCCGCTGACCCTGGGAATCGTCATATTCCATTTGCACCGGTACCACGCGGCATACATCGGGAACGTTGCTCATGTGCACCACCTTGGCGACATCGAGGTGGGTGCTGTAGCTGTAATCTTCAACAATCGGCGCGTCGCGGCCGGCGAGTTCAGTGGGGGTCTCGTCGGCCAGGGCGGCGGTGGCGCACAGGCTGCTGAGGGTCATGATCAATAAAGCTTTCATCGGGTCTGTCTACCTTTTTCAGGGCGAGAGGGGTCACGAGGCCCTTGTGAGGCCACGCGTGTCACTTGAGTGTTGGGAAGTTCGGATTAACGTGGCCTGGGTGGGGGCTGTTGCGTTGTTAATCGCGGTGCCGTGTTGGCGGAGCTGATTTTAGGCGTGCGGGCGCTGTGCATATACCCGTGCTTTTGATAAACACTTTTGGTGGTTTTTGTAACAATCCGCCGATCAGGGTTTTTTCAGTACGTCGCAAAGCGCCACGGGGCGCGGGCCAGAGCAGCAAGGGCTATGGCGGGGCAATTTGTAGGGTCTTGTTACTACCATCGTCGAATGGTTCTATAGGTCTGGCCCGGCTACAACGGGGCCATACAACAACAACTATGTCACCGAGGTAAGAAAGATGAGTGCGGCTTCCCTGTACCCCGTTCGTCCCGAAGTAGCAGCCAACACGCTGACCGACGAGGCGACCTACAAGGCGATGTACCAGCAGTCGGTGGTCAATCCCGATGGCTTCTGGCGCGAACAAGCCCAGCGTCTGGACTGGATCAAGCCTTTCACCACGGTGAAGCAGACTTCGTTTGACGATCACCATGTCGACATCAAGTGGTTCGCCGATGGCACCTTGAACGTTTCCTACAATTGCCTGGACCGTCACCTCGCCGAGCGTGGCGACCAGATCGCGATCATCTGGGAGGGCGATGACCCTGCCGAGAGCCGCAACATCACTTACCGCGAGCTGCATGAGCAGGTCTGCAAGTTCGCCAACGCCCTGCGTGGTCAGGACGTGCACCGTGGCGACGTGGTGACCATCTACATGCCGATGATCCCCGAAGCCGTGGTCGCCATGCTGGCCTGTACCCGCATCGGCGCGATCCACTCGGTGGTGTTTGGTGGTTTTTCCCCGGAAGCCCTGGCCGGTCGCATCATCGACTGTAAGTCGAAAGTAGTGATCACCGCCGACGAAGGCATCCGTGCCGGCAAGAAAATTCCGCTCAAGGCCAACGTCGACGACGCGCTGACCAACCCGGAAACCAGCAGCATCCAGAAGGTCATCGTGTGCAAGCGCACCAATGGCGCGATCAAGTGGAACCAGCATCGCGACATCTGGTACGAAGACCTGATGAAAGTGGCCGGCACCGTGTGCGCACCCAAAGAGATGGGCGCTGAAGAAGCGCTGTTCATCCTTTATACCTCCGGCTCCACCGGCAAGCCCAAGGGCGTGCAGCACACCACCGGCGGCTACCTGTTGTACGCGGCGCTCACCCATGAGCGCGTGTTCGACTACCGCCCGGGCGAAATCTACTGGTGCACCGCCGACGTGGGCTGGGTCACCGGCCACACCTACATCGTCTACGGCCCGCTGGCCAACGGCGCGACCACCGTGCTGTTCGAGGGCGTGCCGAACTACCCGGACATCACCCGGGTGGCGAAGATCGTCGACAAGCACAAGGTCAATATTCTCTACACCGCACCGACCGCAATCCGCGCAATGATGGCCTCGGGCACCGCTGCCTGCGAAGGCGCCGACGGCAGCAGCCTGCGTCTGCTCGGTTCGGTGGGTGAGCCGATCAACCCCGAAGCGTGGGACTGGTACTACAAGAACGTCGGCCAATCCCGTTGCCCGATTGTCGACACCTGGTGGCAGACCGAAACCGGCGGCAACATGATGAGCCCACTGCCGGGCGCCCATGCGCTCAAGCCGGGTTCGGCGGCGCGGCCGTTCTTTGGCGTGGTGCCGGCGTTGGTGGATAACCTGGGCAACCTGATCGAAGGCGCGGCCGAGGGCAACCTGGTGATTCTCGATTCCTGGCCGGGCCAGGCGCGTACGCTGTTTGGCGACCATGACCGGTTTGTGGACACCTACTTCAAGACCTTCCGTGGCATGTACTTCACTGGCGACGGTGCGCGGCGTGACGAGGACGGCTACTACTGGATCACCGGGCGGGTGGACGACGTGCTGAACGTGTCCGGCCACCGCATGGGCACGGCTGAGATTGAAAGTGCCATGGTGGCGCACCCGAAAGTCGCGGAAGCGGCGGTGGTGGGCGTGCCGCATGACATCAAGGGGCAGGGCATCTATGTGTACGTCACCCTTAAAAATGGCGAAGAACCGAACGAAGCGCTGCGCCTGGAGCTGAAGAACTGGGTGCGCAAGGAAATCGGCCCGATTGCCTCGCCGGACGTGATCCAGTGGGCGCCGGGCTTGCCGAAGACGCGTTCGGGGAAAATCATGCGGCGCATCCTGCGCAAGATTGCCACGGCCGAGTACGACGGGCTGGGCGACATCTCCACCCTGGCTGATCCGGGTGTGGTGGCGCAATTGATCGAAACGCACAAGACCATGAGCGCCGCGTAAGGCTCGGCCAACACAGAAACCCCAATGTGGGAGGTGGCAAGCCCTCCCATATTCCACGCCAATAAATATCGGCTTCTTGCGTCAGAAGAGTCCCGGCGTTACCGCCCAGCGCAAATGTGTAACCCGCCGCCCAAACCTGAGGCATCCCCCTACACCCTCGCTCCAAAAAGCCGTACCCCTATCCCTCTCTGAAATAAGATTTAACACCACACTTGCCGTGCCAGAAGGGTTTGCGAATAATAGGCCCGCAATTTGCAGCATCAACAGGTTTAATATCTTTTGTCTCTGCATAAAACCCAGAGGCTGTCAATGTGCTGGAACCGCTTTCTCGGTGCTTCTGTAAATTGTTGTCGCATTGAGGAAATATCGGCTTCCGGCCTGTCGTTAGAATGCCGATCACCCGCTCGTCGTCGCAGGCAGTGCCTGGGCACGGACGCAGCGCCGCTATTCGGTTTCAACCTTCGCCGCATCGTGGGCCATGGCTCATACTGCTGTTTTGCCCTATATCGATGGAGTCCCATGATGAAGAAACTCGTGCTGTTGGGCGCCCTGGCGCTGTCCGTGTTGTCGATGCAGGCTTTCGCTGAAGGCAAGCCTCTGAAAATTGGTATCGAAGCGGCTTACCCTCCGTTTGCCTCCAAGGCGCCGGATGGCAGCATCGTCGGTTTTGACTACGACATCGGCAACGCCCTGTGCGAAGAGATGCAGGTCAAGTGCACCTGGGTCGAGCAGGAATTCGACGGCCTGATCCCGGCGCTGAAAGTGCGCAAGATCGACGCGATTCTGTCGTCCATGTCCATCACTGACGACCGCAAGAAGTCCGTGGACTTCACCAACCGCTACTACCTGACCCCGGCGCGCCTGGTCTTGAAGGAAGGCACCACCGTCAGCGACAGCCTGGACGAACTCAAGGGCAAGAAGATCGGCGTACAGCGTGGCTCGATCCACGACCGTTTCGCCCGTGAAGTGCTGGCGCCAAAAGGTGCCGACATCAAGGGTTACAGCACTCAGAACGAAATCTACCTGGACGTGGCCGCTGGCCGTCTCGACGGCACCGTGGCCGACGCCACCCTGCTCGAAGACGGTTTCCTCAAGACCGACGCCGGCAAAGGCTACGCGTTCGTGGGCCCGGCCTTCACCGACGTCAAATACTTCGGTGACGGCGTAGGCATCGCGGTCCGCAAGGGCGACAAGGAAAACCTCGACCGCATCAACGCAGCCATTGCCGCGATCCGTGCCAACGGCAAGTACCAGGCCATCGAGAAAAAGTACTTCAACTTCGACATTTACGGTCCTGAAACCAAGTAAACCGTCTTGGCTGTCCGTCCCCAATGGCGCAAGCAACAGAGCATTCTGAAGTTTGCGCCATTTTTTCATCCCCCTTTTCGAGGACCTGAATCATGTTGAAAGGCTACGGGGCCGTTATCCTCGATGGCGCATGGTTGACGCTTCAGCTCGCCTTGTCGTCGATGGCCTTGGCCATTGTTCTGGGTCTGATCGGGGTCGCGCTGCGCCTGTCGCCGGTGCGCTGGCTGGCCTGGCTGGGTGACTTGTACTCCACGGTGATCCGCGGGATCCCCGACCTGGTGCTGATCCTGCTGATTTTCTACGGCGGTCAGGACCTGCTCAACCGCGTCGCGCCGATGCTCGGCTTTGACGACTATATCGACTTGAACCCCATGGCCGCCGGCATCGGTACCCTGGGTTTCATTTTTGGCGCCTACCTCTCGGAAACGTTCCGCGGCGCCTTCATGGCCATTCCCAAGGGCCAGGCCGAAGCCGGCCTGGCGTATGGCATGAGCGCTTTTCAGGTGTTTTTCCGGGTGATGGTGCCGCAGATGATTCGGCTGGCAATCCCCGGGTTCACCAACAACTGGCTGGTGCTCACCAAGGCCACCGCGCTGATTTCAGTGGTGGGCCTGCAAGACATGATGTTCAAGGCCAAACAGGCGGCCGACGCCACCCGTGAGCCTTTTACCTTCTTCCTCGCAGTGGCGGCGATGTACCTGGTGATCACCAGCGTGTCGTTGCTGGCCTTGCGTTACCTCGAGAAGCGCTACTCGGTAGGCGTAAGGGCGGCCGATCTATGATCTTCGACTACAACGTCATCTGGGAGGCCATGCCGCTGTACCTCGGCGGCCTGCTGACCACCCTCAAACTGCTCGCCATTTCGCTGTTCTTCGGCCTGCTCGCCGCCTTGCCCCTGGGCCTGATGCGGGTGTCCAAACAGCCGATCGTCAACGGCATCGCCTGGCTCTATACCTACGTGATTCGCGGCACGCCGATGCTGGTGCAGCTGTTTTTGATCTACTACGGCCTGGCTCAATTCGAAGCCGTACGCGAAAGCTTTCTCTGGCCGTGGCTGTCGAGCGCCACGTTCTGCGCGTGCCTGGCCTTTGCGATCAACACCAGCGCCTACACCGCCGAGATCATCGCCGGCAGCCTCAAGGCCACGCCCAATGGCGAGATCGAAGCGGCCAAGGCCATGGGCATGTCGCGCCATAAGCTGTACCGCCGCATCCTGTTGCCGTCGGCCCTGCGCCGTGCGCTGCCGCAATACAGCAATGAAGTGATCATGATGCTGCAGACCACAAGCCTGGCCTCCATCGTCACGCTGATCGACATCACCGGTGCCGCGCGCACGGTGAACGCGCAGTATTACCTGCCGTTCGAAGCCTACATCACCGCCGGCGTGTTCTACCTGTGCCTGACCTTCATCCTGGTGCGCCTGTTCAAGTTGGCCGAGCGCCGCTGGCTGAGCTACCTGGCTCCACGGAAGCACTGATATGGAACGTATCGATCACCTGTTGCCCTGGGGCCACCTGGGCTGCGAGCGCCAACTGAGCGTGTTTCGCTTTGGCAGCGGCGAGCGCAAGGCCTATATCCAGGCCAGCCTGCACGCCGATGAACTGCCCGGCATGCGCGCCGCCTGGGAGCTGAAAAAACGCCTCACCGAACTGGAACAGCAAGGCGCCCTGAACGGGGTGATCGAGCTGGTGCCGGTGGCCAACCCGATGGGCCTGGGCCAGCTGTTGCAAGGCAGCCACCAGGGTCGTTTCGAAGTGGGCAGCGGCAAGAACTTCAACCGTGATTTCGTCGAGTTGAGCGAGCCGGTTGCACCGTTACTGCACGGCAAGCTTGGCGATGACCCCCACGCCAATGTGCGCCTGATTCGCCAGGCCATGAGCGACGCACTCAACGCCTTGCCCGAACCCGGCAGCCAGTTGCAGGGCATGCAGCGCATCCTGCTGAGCCATGCCTGCACCGCTGACATCGTCCTCGACCTGCATTGCGATGCTGAAGCCGCGCTGCACATGTACGCGTTGCCCCAGCACTGGCCGCAGTGGCGTTCGCTGGCGGCGCATTTGAATGTGAAGGTCGGCCTGCTGGCGGAAGATTCCGGCGGCAGCTCGTTCGACGAGGCCTGTTCGTTGCCGTGGCTGCGGTTGTCGCGGGCGTTCCCCGAGGCGCAGATCCCGCTGGCGTGCCTGGCGACCACCCTGGAGCTGGGCGGCCAGGCCGATACCGGGCGTGACGAAGCCATCTTCCACGCCGAAGGCATTCTCGCGTTTCTCGCCGAGCAGGGGCTGATCAAGGGCGAATGGCCCGCGCCGCAGTACGAGGCCTGCGAGGGCGTGCCCTTCGAAGGCACCGAGTTGCTGTTCGCGCCCCACGCAGGGGTGATCAGTTACCTGCGTAAAGCCGGTGAGCGGGTAGACGCCGGCGATGAAATTTTTGAAGTGATCGACCCCGTCAACGACCGCGTCAGCACCATTTGTGCGGGCACCTCGGGGGTGTTGTTCGCCGTTGAACGGCTGCGTTATGCCCAAGCGGGTTTCTGGCTGGCCAAGGTGGCGGGGCGCGACGCGCTGCGTCACGGGCGCTTGCTCAACGACTGACCACCTGTTTTTGTGAGAACCGACCGCATGTACAAGCTTGAAGTCCAAGACCTGCATAAACGCTATGGCAGTCATGAAGTGCTCAAGGGCGTGTCCCTGGCCGCCGCGGCCGGTGATGTGATCAGCATCATCGGCTCCAGCGGTTCAGGCAAAAGCACGTTTTTGCGCTGCATCAACCTGCTGGAGCAGCCCCACGCCGGCAAGATTCTGCTCAACAACGAAGAGCTTAACCTGGTGGCCACCAAGGACGGCGCCCTGCGCGCCGCCGACCCCAAACAGTTGCAGCGCATGCGTTCGCGCCTGTCCATGGTGTTCCAGCATTTCAACCTGTGGTCGCACATGACCGCGCTGGAAAACGTGATGGAAGCCCCGGTGCATGTGCTCGGCGTGTCGAAAAAAGACGCCCGCGAAAAGGCCGAGCACTACCTGGCCAAGGTCGGCGTAGGCCATCGCAAGGATGCCTTCCCCGGCCACATGTCCGGTGGCGAGCAGCAGCGCGTGGCGATTGCCCGCGCGCTGGCGATGGAGCCAGAGGTGATGCTGTTCGACGAGCCTACCTCGGCGCTGGATCCGGAGCTGGTGGGTGAAGTGCTCAAGGTGATGCAGGACCTGGCCCAGGAAGGCCGCACCATGGTGGTGGTGACCCACGAAATGGGCTTTGCCCGTGAGGTGTCGAACCAGTTGGTGTTCCTGCACAAAGGCATCGTCGAAGAGCGCGGCAACCCGCGTGAAGTGCTGGTGAACCCGCAGTCCGAGCGCTTGCAGCAGTTCCTGTCCGGCAGCCTGAAATAGCCCTTACTGCCTGGAATTGCTTTTGCTTTATGTGGGAGGGGGCTTGCTCCCGATAGCAGTGTGTCAGTCAACACGTGTGTATCTGCCATACCGCCATCGGGAGCAAGCCCCCTCCCACATTGATCTTCATCAGTTTTTGAGATTTGTGTTGGTTTACGGGCTAGCATTGGCCCTTGTCTTCATTACCGTTCTTCGTTTCGGATAGCCTCAATGACCGCCCACAAAATTGGTTTTCTCATCTGGCCCAGCACCAAGGCACTGACGCTTGCGCTGGCTGAGGAGGCTTTGCGCGTTGCTCAGCGGGTGCATCCGGAGGTGATTTACGAGCTGTCGTTTCTGCACGCCGAGCCGCCGATCCATGGCGCCTGGCAACTGCCGGGCGAGCCGTGGGCGGGCAAGCTCGAAGGCTTTCAGAAACTGTTTCTGCTGGCGGACGAGCCGCCCACCGTCATCGCGTCCCAGCTCAGCAGCGCGCTCAAGCAACTGGTGCGCGCCGGCTGCGTGATCGGTGGCCTGTCGGCCGGTGTGTACCCGCTGGCCCAGCTCGGTTTGCTCGACGGCTACCGCGCCGCCGTGCACTGGCGCTGGCAGGACGATTTTGCCGAGCGCTTCCCCAAGGTCATCGCCACCAGCCACCTGTTCGACTGGGACCGTGACCGCCTGACGGCCTGCGGCGGCATGTCGGTGCTCGACCTGCTGCTGGCGGTGCTGGCCCGCGACCACGGCGCCGAACTGGCCGGGGCGGTCTCCGAAGAACTGGTGGTGGAGCGTATCCGCGAAGGCGGCGAGCGCCAGCGTATTCCGCTGCAAAACCGTTTGGGCTCCAGCCATCCGAAGCTGACCCAGGCCGTCTTGCTGATGGAAGCCAATATCGAAGAACCGCTGACCACCGATGAAATCGCCCAGCACGTGTGCGTGTCGCGACGACAACTTGAAAGGATCTTCAAGCAGTACCTCAACCGTGTTCCCAGCCAGTATTACCTGGAATTGCGCCTGAACAAGGCGCGCCAGATGCTCATGCAGACCAGCAAGTCGATCATCCAGATCGGCCTGTCGTGCGGCTTTTCCTCGGGGCCGCACTTCTCCAGCGCCTACCGCAACTTTTTCGGCGCCACCCCTCGCGAAGACCGCAATCAGCGACGCAGCAGCAGCCCGTTCGAGTTGTCGTCGGTGCCGTCCGAGCGCGGTTGAGGTGTGAGGCGCAAAATTCCCGCGCCGCTGCCGCAAAAAATCGTCTCACCCGTTTAAACTGCGCCATTGCGATGCTATATGTCGCATTGGCGTAAACCCGCGTAAAACCGGGGTTTGCGCTATAAGAAGTTGTCGCTTGGCGGCAAGGCCGCCCGCAAGACTGTCCTTACAATCCGTCCATCGTCCGCCAGTTCCAGGCGGGCGTTCCTCTTCAGGAGACTCCGATGTCCGTTGAGCAAGCCCCGGTGCAACGCGCCGATTTCGACCAGGTAATGGTGCCCAATTACGCACCTGCCGCCTTCATCCCGGTGCGCGGTCAAGGTTCGCGCGTGTGGGACCAGGCCGGTCGCGAGCTGATCGACTTTGCCGGCGGCATCGCGGTCAACGTGCTGGGCCACGCGCACCCGGCGCTGGTCGGCGCGCTGACCGAGCAGGCCAGCAAGCTGTGGCATGTGTCCAACGTGTTCACCAACGAGCCGGCCCTGCGCCTGGCGCACAAGCTGATCGACGCCACCTTTGCCGAGCGCGTGTTCTTCTGCAATTCCGGCGCCGAAGCCAACGAGGCCGCGTTCAAGCTGGCCCGTCGCGTGGCGTTCGACCGGTTCGGCACTGAGAAGTACGAGATCATCGCTGCGCTCAACAGCTTCCATGGCCGCACCCTGTTCACCGTCAACGTTGGTGGCCAGTCCAAGTACTCCGATGGCTTCGGGCCTAAAATTACCGGCATCACCCACGTTCCTTATAACGACCTGGCCGCGCTGAAGGCCGCCGTGTCGGACAAGACCTGCGCGGTGGTGCTCGAGCCGATCCAGGGCGAGGGCGGTGTGCTGCCGGCCGAGCTGGCTTACCTGCAAGGCGCGCGCGAACTGTGCGATGCCAACGACGCGCTGCTGGTGTTCGACGAAGTGCAGACCGGCATGGGCCGCAGCGGCCACCTGTTCGCCTATCAGCACTATGGCGTGACCCCGGACATCCTCACCAGCGCCAAGAGCCTGGGCGGCGGTTTCCCGATTGCGGCGATGCTCACCACCGAAGCGCTGGCCAAGCACCTGGTGGTCGGCACCCACGGCACCACCTACGGCGGCAACCCGCTGGCGTGCGCGGTGGCCGAAGCGGTGATCGACGTGATCAACACCCCGCACGTGTTGGTGGGCGTGAACGCCAAGCACGAGCAGTTCAAGGCGCGCCTGCAGCAGATCGGCACGCAATACGGCATTTTCAGCGAGGTGCGTGGCCTGGGCCTGTTGATCGGTTGCGTGCTCAGCGATGCATTCAAGGGCAGGGCCAAGGACGTGTTCAACGCGGCCGAGAAAGAAAACCTGATGGTCCTGCAAGCCGGTCCGGACGTGGTGCGTTTTGCGCCGAGTTTGGTGGTGGAAGAAGCGGACATCAACGAAGGCCTGGATCGTTTTGAGCGTGCGGTAAAAACGCTGACCCAGGCCTGACCGCTACACGGACCAAATGTGGGAGGGGGCTTGCTCCCGATTGCTGTCTGTCAGTTGATACATCAGAGACTGATCCACCGCTATCGGGAGCAAGCCCCCTGCCACATTGGAACTGAGTTGTACCCGGGCTTCCCGGTATTTTCCCCATGCGTTTTTCGAGTTAAGGAGTGACCCCATGCTGGTGATGCGCCCCGCGCAAATGGCTGACCTGGGCGAGGTACAGCGTCTGGCTGCGGACAGCCCGATTGGTGTCACTTCCCTGCCGGACGATGTGGAACGCCTGAGCGACAAGATCGCCGCCAGCGAAGCCTCATTCGCGGCCGAGGTGAGTTTCAACGGCGAAGAAAGCTATTTCTTCGTGCTCGAAGACACCACCACCGGCAAGCTTGCCGGCTGCTCGGCCATCGTTGCCTCGGCCGGTTACTCCGAGCCGTTCTACAGTTTCCGTAATGAAACCTTCGTGCACGCCTCCCGCGAGCTGAAGATCCACAACAAGATCCACGTGCTTTCCCAGTGCCACGACCTGACCGGCAACAGCCTGCTCACCAGTTTTTATGTGCAGCCCGCGCTGGTCGGTTCGCCGTGGTCGGAACTCAACTCCCGTGGCCGCCTGCTGTTCGTCGCCAGCCACCCCGAGCGCTTTGCCGACTCGGTGGTGACCGAGATCGTCGGCTACAGCGACGAGAACGGTGATTCGCCGTTCTGGGACGCCATCGGCCGCAACTTCTTCGACCTCAACTACGCCGCCGCCGAGCGCCTGTGCGGGCTCAAAAGCCGCACGTTTCTCGCCGAACTGATGCCCCATTACCCGATCTACGTGCCGCTGTTGCCGGACGCCGCCCAGGAGGCGATGGGCCAGGTGCACCCGCGGGCGCAGATCACCTTCGACATCCTGATGCGCGAAGGCTTCGAGACCGACCATTACATCGACATCTTCGACGGTGGCCCGACCCTGCATGCGCGGGTCTCGGGCATTCGCTCGATTGCCCAGAGCCGCGTGGTGCCGGTGAAGATCGGTGAGATGGTCAGGGGCGCCGGTCGCCAGTACCTGGTGAGCAACGCGCAGTTGCAGGATTACCGCGCGGTGATGCTGGAGCTGGACTACGCGCCCGGCAAACCGGTGGTTCTGGACCTGACGGCGGCTGAAGCATTGGGCGTGGGCGAAGGCGCAAGTGTGCGTCTGGTCGCGGTTTAAAGAGAGCGTTTCGCGGGTGGCTGACCACAGCGGCCCGTTCGAGGAGATAGCATGATCGTTCGTCCCGTACGCAGCAGCGATTTACCGGCCCTGATTGATCTGGCGCGCAGCACCGGCACCGGCCTCACCACCTTGCCGGCCAACGAGGAACGCTTGACCCACCGGGTAGGCTGGGCCGAAAAAACCTTTCGCGGCGACGCGGGGCGCGGCGATGCCGACTACCTGTTCGTGCTGGAAAACGACGAAGGCCGGGTGGTGGGCATTTCCGCCATTGCCGGTGCCGTCGGCCTGCGCGAGCCCTGGTACAACTTCCGGGTCGGCCTGACCGTCAGCGCGTCTCAGGAGCTGAATATCTACCGTGAGATCCCGACGCTGTTTCTGGCCAACGACCTCACCGGCAACTCCGAGCTGTGCTCGCTGTTTCTGCACGCCGATTACCGCAATGGCCTCAACGGCCGCATGCTGGCCAAGGCGCGCATGCTGTTTATCGCCGAGTTCCCGCAGCTGTTCGGCAACAAGATCATCGCCGAGATGCGCGGGGTGTCCAACGACGCGGGGCGCTCGCCGTTCTGGGAAAGCCTGGGCCGCCACTTCTTCAAGATGGAATTCAGCCAGGCCGACTACCTCACCGGCGTGGGCAACAAGGCGTTCATTGCCGAACTGATGCCGAAGTTTCCGCTGTACAGCTGCTTTCTTTCCGAAGACGCGCGCAACGTGATCGGCAAGGTGCACCCCGATACCGAGCCGGCGTTGAGCATGCTCAAGAGCGAGGGTTTCAGTTATCAGGGCTACGTGGATATCTTCGACGCCGGCCCGGCGGTGGAATGTGAAACCGCCAGGATCCGTGCGGTGCGCGACAGCCAGGCGCTGGTGCTGGCCATCGGCACGCCGGGGGACGACGCCACGCCGTTCCTGATTCATAACCGCAAGCGTGAAGACTGCCGCATCACCGCCGCGCCGGCCCGCCTTGCCGCAGGCACATTGGTGGTCGACCCGCAGACCGCCAAGCGCCTGCAACTGGTGGTGGGTGATCAAGTGCGCGCCGTACCGTTGTCTGCTGCCCGGGAGTCGAAATAATGAATTCGCTGTATATCGCAGGAAGCTGGCTGGCTGGCCAGGGTGAGCTGTTCGAGTCGCGTAACCCCGTAACCCAGCAGACGCTGTGGGCCGGTCACGGCGCCACCGTCGAACAGGTCGAGTCCGCCGTGCAGGCCGCGCGCCAGGCGTTCCCGGCCTGGGCCCGGCGCCCGCTGGAAGAGCGCATCAGCGTGCTCGAAGCCTTCGCGGCCACCCTGAAAAAGCGCACCGATGAAATCGCCCGCTGCATCGGTGAGGAAACCGGCAAGCCCCTGTGGGAGTCGGCCACTGAAGTCACCAGCATGGCCAACAAGATTGCCATCTCGGTGCAAAGCTACCGTGAGCGCACCGGCGAGAAAAGCGGCCCTCTGGGCGACGCCACCGCCGTGCTGCGTCACAAGCCCCACGGCGTGGTGGCGGTGTTCGGCCCGTACAACTTTCCGGGGCACTTGCCCAATGGGCATATCGTCCCGGCCTTGCTGGCGGGCAATACCGTGCTGTTCAAACCGAGCGAGCTGACCCCCAAAGTCGCCGAGCTGACCGTGCAATGCTGGATCGAAGCGGGCCTGCCAGCGGGCGTGCTGAACCTGCTGCAGGGCGCGCGCGAGACCGGCATCGCGCTGGCCGCCAACCCGGGCATCGACGGGGTGTTCTTCACCGGCTCCAGCCGCACCGGCAACCACCTGCACCAGCAGTTCTCCGGGCGCCCGGACAAGATCCTGGCCCTGGAAATGGGCGGCAATAACCCGCTGGTGGTCGATGAAGTGGCCGATGTGGACGCAGCGGTGTACACCATTATCCAGTCGGCATTTATCTCGGCCGGCCAGCGCTGCACCTGCGCGCGCCGCCTGCTGGTGCCGCAAGGCGCCTGGGGCGATGCGTTGCTGGCACGCCTGGTAGCGGTTTGCGCGACCCTCGAAGTGGGCGCGTTCGACCAGCAACCGGCACCGTTCATGGGCTCGGTGATTTCCCTCGCGGCGGCCAAGGCGTTGATGGACGCGCAGGAATGGATGCTGGCCAATGGCGCGGTCGCGCTGTTGGAGATGACTCAACCGAAGGACCAGGCCGCATTGCTCACCCCGGGCATTATCGACGTGACCGAGGTGAGCGAGCGCGAAGACGAAGAGTTGTTCGGCCCGCTGCTGCAGGTGATTCGCTACGCCGATTTCGAGGCGGCGATTGTCGAGGCCAACAACACTCAATATGGCCTGGCCGCGGGTTTGCTGTCGGACTCCGAAGCGCGCTACCGGCAGTTCTGGCTGGAAAGCCGCGCGGGCATCGTCAACTGGAACAAGCAACTGACCGGCGCCGCCAGCACCGCGCCGTTCGGCGGGGTAGGCGGCTCGGGCAATCATCGCGCCAGTGCGTATTACGCGGCGGATTATTGCGCGTACCCGGTGGCATCGCTGGAGACCCCGAGTCTGACGTTGCCAGCAGCACTGACCCCGGGCATCACGCTGCTCTGAAAGTGGGTGTGAGCCCTTGTGGGAGGGGGTGTGTTGAAGACTTTTGAAGCCTATAAAAACAGATGTTCGTGGAGCCTCGCCGATGAAATCCTGTGAAGTCAATTTTGACGGTCTAGTGGGGCCGACCCATAACTACGGCGGCTTGTCCTTCGGCAACGTCGCGTCCCAGAGCAACAGCCAGCAGCATTCCAACCCCAGGGAAGCGGCGTTGCAGGGCCTGCAGAAAATGAAGGCGCTGATGGACATGGGCTTTGTGCAAGGCGTGCTCGCGCCCCAGGAGCGCCCCGATGTGGCCGCCTTGCGCAGCCTTGGTTTCAGCGGCAGCGACGCGCAGGTCATCGAGCAGGCCGCCAGGCAGGCGATGCCGTTGCTGGTCGCCAGTTGCTCTGCCTCGAGTATGTGGGTGGCCAACGCCGCCACCGTCAGCCCGAGCGCCGATACGTTTGACGGCCGCGTGCACTTCACCGCCGCCAACCTCAATTGCAAATACCACCGCAGCATTGAGCACCCCACCACCAGCCGCGTGCTGGGGGCGATGTTCGCCGACGCGCAGCGCTTCGCCCATCACGCCGCCTTGCCGGCGGTGGCGCAGTTCGGCGACGAAGGCGCGGCCAACCACACGCGTTTTTGCCGCAGCTATGGCGAGGCCGGTGTGGAGTTTTTCGTGTTCGGCCGCAGCGCCTTCGACCCGCGCTACCCGGCGCCGCAGAAGTACCCGGCGCGTCAGACTCTGGAAGCGTCCCAGGCCGTCGCGCGCCTGCACGGTCTGGCGGATGACGGCGTGGTATTCGCCCAGCAGAACCCGGCGGTGATCGATGCCGGCGTGTTCCACAACGATGTGATCGCGGTGGGTAATGGCGAGGTGCTGTTCTATCACGAGGATGCGTTTCTCAACACTGAGCAGATGCTCGCCGAACTGCACGGCAAGCTGGCCAGGCTGGGCGGCCATTTCCAGGCGGTGTGTGTGCCGCGTGCCGAGGTGAGCGTCGAGGACGCGGTGCGTTCCTACCTGTTCAACAGCCAATTGCTGACCCGACCGGACGGTTCGATGCTGCTGATCGTGCCGCAGGAATGCCGTGCCAACGAGCGCGTGTGGCGCTACCTGCAAACCCTTACCACCTCCGGCGGCGTGATCCGCGAAGTCAAGGTGTTCGACCTCAAGCAAAGCATGCAGAACGGCGGCGGCCCGGCGTGCCTGCGCTTGCGCGTGGCGTTGAACGAGACCGAACTGGCGGCGGTGAACCCGGGCGTTATCATGACGGCGCCGCTGTATGAGACCCTCACTGAATGGGTGGGCAGGCACTACCGCGACAGCCTGCGCGAAAGCGACCTGGCTGACCCGCAATTGCTGCTTGAGTGCCGGACGGCACTGGATGAACTGACGCAAATCCTTAAACTGGGCTCGGTTTATCCGTTCCAGATCAATTAATGCCTTAAGGCTGAGATATTTTATTTATGACCGACACCCTGAAACTGATCCTTGAAGACACCGACGGCACCCAGCTGGAAACCTCCTGCACGCGCGTTGCCGTGGTCTGGCAGGGCAAGGAGATCTGGATCCAGCATGATGGCCGTGGCCAGTTGCTGATCGGTGTGGACGTGGAAGAGGGCGACGCCGAGTACGCCAACCTGCTGATGCGCCCGTTGGCCACCAACCTGATGAGCCTGCAACTGGAAATGGAACCGGCCGACGTCGAAGGCGATGACGACGATCACGTCCACGGCCCAGGCTGCAACCACTAAGGAAGCTGCGTATGCTCGCCCTCGGCAAACTGCTTGAACTGACCCTCGCCGGTCGTGAACCGGCGCAAAAAATTCAACTGACTGTCGACGGCGTGCAGATGCGCTGGCTCAGCGAGGGCGCGCTCGAAGTGCGCCCGCCGCAGGCCCTGGACGCCGGCGGCGACCTGCTGCTGTCGTCCGGCATCCATGGCAACGAAACCGCGCCGATCGAACTGCTCGACCGCCTGTTGCATGGCATCGCCCGGGGCGAGATCAAACCGCGTAACCGTATTCTGTTTCTGTTTGGTAACCCCGAGGCCATGCGTCGCGGCGAGCGTTACCTGGAACTGGACGTCAACCGGCTGTTCAATGGCCGGCACGAACAAAATATCGGCCCGGAGGCCATCCGCGCCGCCGAGCTCGAACAACTGGCCCGCAGCTTTTTCAGCCTGCCGGGCCGCTGGCGCCTGCATTACGACCTGCACACCGCCATTCGCGGTTCGAAGATCGAGCAGTTCGCCCTTTACCCGTGGAAAGAAGGTCGCCAGCATTCGCGCCACGAGCTGGCGCGCCTGAGCGCTGCCGGCATGCAAGCGGTGCTGCTGCAGAATAAAGCCTCCATCACCTTTACCGCGTTCACCTATGAGCAGCTCGATGCCGAGGCCTTTACCCTGGAGTTGGGCAAGGCGCGGCCGTTCGGGCACAACCAGGGCGTTGATGTGTCGCGTCTGGAAACGCGCCTGACGCAGATCATCGAGGGCACGGAGCCTGCGAGCGAGACCCTGGACGGCCTGCAACTGTTCGCGGTCGCCCGTGAAGTCATCAAGCACAGCGACGCCTTCCTGATGCATCTGCCGGCAGACGTGGAAAACTTTTCGCAGTTGGACAAAGGCTATCTGCTGGCCGAAGACGTGGCCAAGACCCGCTGGGTGATCGAGGAGGAGGGGGCGCGCATTATCTTCCCCAACCCGAAGGTGAAGAATGGCCTGCGCGCCGGGATCCTGATCGTGCCGATCTCGGAGAGTGCCGCCGCGTTCAAATAGGTGGAGACGAATATTGCTTGCGCGGCGTCATGCCCAGTTCCTCTCGGATACCGTTTTCGGTGAACGGTGTGGGATTGGTGTGGGTGGGTGGCGTGGACGGGTCATTGTCGAAATCGAAAGCAACGGCGTCGGTTGGCAGGCCGACTGCCTGAAGTTCGTGATTGGGGATGATCGAGCGCGGTTTGTTGCCGTCTGCTCCGTCAAGGCTGGCGCCCTGCAAAGAAGTGCCGGTGACGACGTTATAGGCATGGCACAGTTCGTGATAGAGCAGCGGGATATTGCTCATTCGATTGCCGATGAACGAAGGGTTGTAATACACGGCGCCGCCATAGGAGGGCGTGCCGGGCCTGTTGTCCTGAATGAATGAAGGAGGCGTCGAAGAGGGGCTGGGCACGAACAGGCCATTGGCCTCGTCCGCCAGTTCATAAATGTTGATGGGTGTGCCGCTGCGCAGTTCGGCGGCATGCAGCGCCTGGAACAGGTGCTGCCCGTTGGGCGAGTTGGCCAGCAGCTGCAGGTCATCGTTTACCCGCTGTTGAAATTCCACGCTGCCGATGACTCTTATGCCGCTGTCTTGCAGGGAGAGCGGTTGGATATCGGTAACAAGCGCTTGAGGATGAGAGCACTCGGGTGAGGTGTCCGGGGGCGTCAGTCCGTGTGCGATGAACTGTCCGGCCGCTGCGAGGCCGCTGTTGGGGTTGGCGAAGACTTTGTCGTCTGGTTTGAGCTGGGTGACCACGTCCAGCCCTTCGCCGGTATACAGCACGTTTGAGCGAGGGCCTGCCTGTATCAAGTCATTGCCGGGGCCTCCTGTCAGGATGTTGTGCGCGCTCCCGCCCATTAACTGATCGTCGCCTTCGCCGCCATTGATGAACGCCAGCCCGCTTGCGGCGATAACCTTGTCGTCTCCCGCGCCGGCGTAGACGGTCATTTCACCGTCTGCAAGGGAGAAAATCTGGTCCGCGCCGTCGCCCCCTTCGATATAGGCGGGGCCTCGGTGATTGAGGACAGTATCGTTGCCAGGGCCTGCAAAAATGCGCGTGTAGCCGCCTCCGGCGAAGATATGATCGTCTCCCTCCCCTGAGTCGATCAGTATTGGCCGCGTCACATCCTCGGCGATGTGGATGAGGTCGTTGCCACCCTGCGTGCGGAGGACAACGAACTGATTCAACCCGGCCAGGGTGACCACGAAGCGCTCGCTATTGATCACCACCATGAGGGTGTCACCGAGCGTGAGTGTGTCGACGTGGATTCGGTCGGCCTGATCGCTTGTGGTAAACACGATGTAGTCGTGAAGTTCATCGGCCAATTCTCGTTCGACGGTAACGAGAGGGGTTTGATGCAGCTTAATGAACGTCAGTGTTTTTTGAATATCGAGATCTCTGTTGAGAGGGCTGGTGCGGCTGGCGGGCGCGGTGAGGCGGCCGTCAATGAGCCATTGAAGGTCTGCGCCACGCGGGGCAAGGGGAGATGAAGGAACTTGAGACATGGTGACTCCGATGATGGTTGGGAGGCGCTCATGATGGGAGCGTCAACGCCATTACATCGTCGGTACAGCGGTTGCTGGCTTTACTTATATAGGATGCCCAATCGCACGGGGCTGCCCGTGCGATTGGGCGGCAATCAGACTCAGCTGACGCGCTTTTGCAGCTCGCTTTGATAGATCGCGCGCACCTTGTGCAGCGTGTCGGCGCAGGTCCGCGCGGCTTCCTGGCCCTTGTGCACGAAGTGCTCGTAGAAGAAGGTGTGGTGCTCGCTGCCGGCGTGGAAGTGATGGGGGGTGAGGGACACCGAGAACACCGGTACTTCGGTTTCCAGCTGCACCTGCATCAGGCCGCTGACCACCGATTGGGCGACGAATTCGTGACGGTAGATGCCGCCGTCCACCACCAGCGCGGCGGCGACGATGCCGGCGTAACGGCCGGTCTTGGCCAGCAGCTTGGCGTGCAGGGGCATTTCAAAGGCGCCGCCGACTTCGAAGAAATCAATGTCCGATTCCTGGTAGCCCTGGGCGATCATTTCGGCGAGGAAGCCTTTGCGGGATTGGTCGACAATATCCTTGTGCCAGCAGGCCTGGATAAACGCGACGCGCTCGCCGTGATGGTTTTTGCTTTTGCTGTCGATAGCGGTGGGTTGCATGTTCTGACTCCTGTTTAAGAAAAAAACAGGGCGTTATGAATCGAATGGGATTTCAAGGGTACGAACAGCGACATCATGCAGGCATGAGGTCGACGCGCGGCGCTTGGGTGCCAATCCCGTTCTCTCTTCATCCGGACTATGACCGTCGGCCCCGGGATCACACCGGGTCTGCTGACCTTGTCGCCGTCCTGCGTGAGCAGTTCGAGGCGCCAAGCGCTCGCGGGCTATGCACATTGCGTGCAATTACCGCCGGTGGGGAATTACACCCCGCCCTGAGAACGTTGCCGCCAGAACCCTGGCGGCGAAGGGTTTTTAACACGGTTTCTGCAAAACTGCACGATTGCCGTCGCGATCACCTAGATCGGTTTGTTTGATGGATATTCGATTCCCGACCACACAGGGCTTGATATTGCGCGGCGTTGCCCGCAGTAATCGTCACTACACCCCCATCGTCAGAGGCCTGCTTGATGAACGTCATAGACCTGCGCAGCGACACCGTGACTCAACCCACGCCCGGCATGCTCGATGCCATGGCCACTGCCGCCACCGGCGATGACGTGTACGGTGAAGACCCCAGCGTTAACCGTCTGGAGGCCGAGCTGGCCCGGCGCCTGGGGTTTGCCGCCGCGCTGTTCGTGCCCACCGGCACCATGAGCAACCTGCTGGCGTTGATGGCCCACTGTGAGCGCGGCGAGGAGTACATCGTCGGCCAGCAGGCGCACACCTACAAATACGAAGGCGGCGGTGCGGCGGTGCTCGGTTCGATCCAGCCCCAGCCGCTGGAGGCGCAGGCCGACGGTTCCCTTGACCTGGATCGGGTGCTGGAAGCGATCAAGCCTGACGATTTTCACTTCGCGCCCACCCGTTTGCTGGCGCTGGAAAACACCATGCAGGGCAAGGTCCTGTCGCTGGAATACCTGGCCCGCGCCCGCGCGTTTACCCACGAACATGGCCTGGCCCTGCACCTGGACGGCGCGCGGCTCTATAACGCGGCGGTCAAGCTGGGCGTGGAGGCGCGGGAGATTGCCCGGCATTTCGACTCGGTGTCGGTGTGCCTGTCCAAGGGACTGGGCGCGCCGGTGGGCTCGGTATTGTGTGGCTCCACGGCGCTGATCGCCAAGGCGCGCCGTCTGCGCAAGATGGTCGGTGGCGGCATGCGCCAGGCGGGGTCGCTGGCGGCGGCGGGGCTGTATGCGTTGGATCACCACGTGCAGCGTCTGGCCGACGACCACGCCAACGCCCAGTGGCTGGGCGAGGCGCTGCGCGAGGCCGGCTACCCCGTGGAGCCGGTGCAGACCAACATGGTCTACGTGCAGATGGGTGACCGTCACCAGGCGTTCAAGGACTTCGCCGGTGAACGCGGGATCAAATTGAGCACGGCGCCACGCCTGCGTATGGTCACTCACATGGATGTAAATCGCGCGCAGCTCGAAAAGGTGGTGCAGACGTTTGTCGCGTTTTCGCGCAATTGACAGGTGCAGGCCGTCTAATTGAACGTTTCTATCGTATAAACACGCTGTACCACTGGCAAAGGGCCGATATAATGCGGCCCTTTGCCGTCGCTCCGTCTGATGATGTTGCGCACTGGCCTTTGGCCGCAGCCTCCGTGGAAGAACCTAATGAAAAGCGCAGAAATCCGTGAAGCCTTCCTTCGCTTCTTCGAAGAGCAAGGTCACACCCGTGTCTCCTCCAGCTCCTTGATCCCCGGCAATGACCCGACCCTGCTGTTCACCAACGCGGGGATGAATCAGTTCAAGGACTGCTTTCTGGGCCAGGAAAAGCGCGCCTACACCCGCGCCACCAGCAGCCAGAAGTGCGTGCGCGCCGGCGGCAAGAACAGCGACCTGGAAAATGTCGGCTACACCGCTCGCCACCACACCTTCTTCGAAATGCTGGGCAACTTCAGCTTCGGCGACTATTTCAAGAAAGATGCAATCACCTTCGCCTGGACCTTCCTCACCGGCGTATTGAAGCTGCCCAAGGAAAAGCTCTGGGTTACCGTCTACGCGACGGACGACGAAGCGTATGATATCTGGACCCAGCAGATCGGCGTGCCCGCCGAGCGCATGATTCGCATCGGCGACAACAAGGGCGCGCCGTACGCGTCCGACAATTTCTGGACCATGGGCGACACTGGCCCGTGCGGCCCTTGCACCGAGATTTTCTATGATCACGGCGCCGACATCTGGGGCGGCCCGCCGGGCTCGCCGGAAGAAGACGGCGACCGTTACATCGAAATCTGGAACAACGTGTTCATGCAGTTCAACCGCACCGCCGATGGTGTGTTGCACCCGCTGCCGGCACCGTCGGTGGACACCGGCATGGGCCTGGAGCGGATCAGTGCGGTAATGCAGCACGTTCACTCCAACTATGAAATCGACCTGTTCACCAACCTGCTGAGCGCCTCGGCGGCGGCCATTGGTTGCGCCAATGAAAGCCAGTCTTCGCTCAAGGTGGTGTCCGACCACATCCGTTCCTGCGGCTTCCTGATCGCCGACGGCGTGCTGCCGTCCAACGAAGGCCGCGGCTACGTGCTGCGCCGCATCATCCGTCGCGCCTGCCGTCACGGTAACAAGCTGGGCGCCACCGGCAGTTTCTTCTACAAGATCGTTGCGGCGCTGGTCGCCGAGATGGGCGAGGCTTTCCCGGAGCTCAAGCAGCAGCAGACCAACATCGAGCGCGTGCTCAAGGCCGAGGAAGAGCAGTTCTCCAAGACCCTGGAACACGGCCTGAAAATTCTCGAGCAGGACCTGGCTGAGCTTAAAGGCACGGTCGTGCCGGGCGACGTGGTGTTCAAACTGTACGACACCTACGGTTTCCCGATGGACCTGACCGCCGACATCGCTCGTGAGCGCGAGCTGACTATCGATGAGGCCGGCTTTGAGCGTGAGATGGAAGCCCAGCGCGTGCGCGCCCGCTCCGCCAGCTCGTTCGGCCTGGACTACAACACCCTGGTCAAGGTCGATGTGCCGACCGAATTCGTCGGCTACAAGGCGACCGCCGGCGCGGCCAAAATCGTTGCGATCTACAAGGACGGCAAATCCGTCGACGTGTTGAGCGAAGGCGAAGAAGCCGTGGTGGTGCTCGACCAGACGCCGTTCTACGCCGAATCCGGTGGCCAGATCGGTGACTGTGGTTTCCTCAGCTCCACGTCGGGGCGTTTTGATGTGCGTGACACCACCAAGACCGGCGGTGCGTTTCTGCATCACGGTGTGCTGGTGCTGGGCAATCTGACGGTCGGTGCGCCGGTCGACACTCAGGTCGACGCGGACGTGCGCCATGCCACCGCGCTGAACCACTCGGCCACCCACTTGTTGCACGCGGCCCTGCGCCAGGTGCTGGGCGAGCATGTCCAGCAGAAGGGCTCGTTGGTCGACAGCCAGCGCCTGCGCTTCGACTTCAGCCACTTTGAAGCGATCAAGCCTGCGCAGATCAAGGCCCTTGAAGATATCGTCAACGCCGAGATTCGTCGCAACACCCCGGTCGAGACCGAAGAAACCGATATCGACACCGCCAAGGCCAAGGGTGCGATGGCGCTGTTCGGCGAGAAGTATGGCGACAGCGTGCGCGTGCTGAGCATGGGCGGCGCATTCTCGGTGGAGCTGTGCGGCGGTATCCACGCCAACCGCACCGGCGACATCGCGCTGCTGAAAATTGTCAGCGAAGGCGGTGTGGCATCTGGTGTGCGGCGTATCGAGGCGGTCACCGGTGCTGCGGCTCTGGCTTACCTGAATGCGGCCGAAGAACAACTCAAGGAAGCGGCCAGCCTGGTCAAGGGCAGCCGCGACAACCTGATCGACAAGCTGTCCGCCGTGCTCGAGCGCAACCGTGCGCTGGAGAAGCAACTGGAGCAACTGCAGGCCAAGGCGGCCAGTGCGGCGGGCGACGATCTGTCGGCCGCTGCGGTGGACGTCAAGGATGTGAAAGTCCTGGCGGCACGTCTGGACGGTCAGGATGGCAAGGCGTTGCTGGCCCTGGTCGATCAGTTGAAGAACAAGCTCGGCCGCGCAGTGATCCTGCTCGGCGGTGTCCATGAGGATAAGGTCGTGCTGGTTGCCGGTGTAACCAAGGACCTGACTGGCCAACTCAAAGCCGGTGATTTGATGAAACAGGCCGCTGCGGCAGTGGGCGGGAAGGGCGGTGGTCGCCCGGACATGGCGCAAGGCGGTGGTGTGGACGCCGGTGCCCTGGATGCGGCCCTGGCCCTGACCGTGCCATTTGTCGAAGCAGGTATTTAAGGCGCTGTTAAACGTCCCGCGACGTGGTCGCGGGCGGTTGAGTGCTGGTTGAATTGGAAATCAGGCGCCCCTTTACGGGCTGAGGCGGCTTAGAAATGGCTTTGATCGTACAGAAATTTGGAGGCACCTCGGTCGGCTCTGTCGAAAGAATCGAGCAGGTCGCCGACAAGGTTAAGAAGTTCCGCGACGCTGGCGATGACCTGGTGGTGGTGCTGTCGGCCATGAGCGGTGAAACCAATCGCCTGATCGAACTGGCCAAGGCCATCAGCGGCGACCAGCAACCATTGCCGCGTGAGCTGGATGTGATCGTGTCCACGGGCGAGCAGGTGACCATCGGCTTGCTGGCCATGGCGTTGAACAGGCGCGGCGTGCCGGCGGTGTCCTACACGGGCAGCCAGGTGCGCATCCTGACCGACAGCGCGCATACCAAGGCGCGAATCCTGCAGATTGATGATCAGAAAATCCGTACTGATCTCAAGGCAGGTCGCGTGGTAGTTGTAGCAGGGTTCCAGGGCGTGGACGAGCACGGCAACATCACCACCCTCGGACGTGGCGGTTCGGACACCACGGGCGTTGCGCTGGCAGCAGCTCTCAAGGCGGATGAATGCCAGATCTACACCGATGTGGACGGCGTCTACACCACCGATCCACGTGTTGTGGCCGTGGCCCAGCGCCTGGACAAGATCACCTTTGAAGAGATGCTGGAGATGGCCAGCCTCGGCTCCAAGGTGTTGCAGATTCGCGCGGTGGAGTTCGCCGGCAAGTACAACGTTCCGCTGCGCGTATTGCACAGCTTCAAGGAGGGTCCGGGCACCCTCATTACTATTGATGAAGAGGAATCCATGGAACAGCCGATCATTTCCGGCATCGCTTTCAACCGCGATGAAGCCAAGCTGACGATCCGTGGCGTGCCGGATACTCCGGGCGTGGCGTTCAAGATCCTCGGCCCGATCAGTGGCGCAAATATTGAAGTCGACATGATCGTGCAGAATGTTTCGCACGATAACACCACCGATTTCACCTTCACCGTGCACCGCAACGAGTACGATGCGGCCGAGCGTATCCTGCAGAACACCGCGAGCGAGATTGGCGCCCGTGAAGTGGTCGGCGATACCAAAATTGCCAAGGTGTCGATCGTGGGTGTGGGCATGCGTTCCCATGCCGGTGTTGCCAGCCGCATGTTCGAGGCCCTGGCCAAGGAAAGCATCAACATCCAGATGATCTCCACCTCGGAAATCAAAGTCTCGGTGGTGATTGAAGAGAAGTACCTGGAGCTTGCGGTGCGCGCGTTGCATACCGCTTTTGAGCTCGATGCACCGGCCCGACAGGGCGAGTAAAGCAGTGCCGTAAGGGCGCGGTTTACCGCGCCCTTCATTTTTTGTGGGCGCGCATGGTCTTTTGCGTGGGCTCGACAATACTCAGGTGGGTGGGCTGCAGCCTTCGGGTTGCAGCTCGATAACCTTGTTTTTGCAGACTGTTGTTCCTGAAATGAAATGCGTGAGGTGAAAGGTATGCTGATTCTGACTCGTCGTTGCGCAGAAAGCCTGATTATCGGTGATGGCGAAATCACCGTGACGGTGCTTGGCGTCAAAGGCAATCAAGTGCGTATCGGGGTTAACGCTCCGAAAGAAGTGGCGGTCCACCGCGAGGAAATTTTCCTGCGGATCAAGAAAGAGAAGGACGAAGAACCAAGCCTTTAATTTTTATCGCTTTTTAAGTTTGCAAACGGGGATGAACGTGGTTAATATACGCCCCGTGTTGCGGAGAGCTGGCCGAGTGGCCGAAGGCGCTCCCCTGCTAAGGGAGTACACCTCAAAAGGGTGTCGGGGGTTCGAATCCCCCGTTCTCCGCCATTATTTGTTTAGTACGTTGCAATCTGGATTTATCGGTAAGTTGTTGAAACTACTCGAAAAAATCGCTTTACATAGAGATTGAACGGCCTATAATGCGCGGCAACAAATGCACTCGTAGCTCAGCTGGATAGAGTACTCGGCTACGAACCGAGCGGTCACAGGTTCGAATCCTGTCGAGTGCACCATTTAAGAGTCATTGCAGCGATGCGGTGACTCGGCTTCAGCCAGTTGTGATCTGGTCTAAAAACACAATCTGCACTCGTAGCTCAGCTGGATAGAGTACTCGGCTACGAACCGAGCGGTCACAGGTTCGAATCCTGTCGAGTGCACCATACAAACAAAAAGCCCGCCAAGTGCGGGCTTTTTGCCGTCTGGAGTTTGTGCAGGGTTTTCTCAGGGCTCATCACCCTAATGTGTTTTGCGCCCTGGTTGCGACGTCGCAGTTCCCAGGTGCAGCTCAGGCTCAACTTTGCCTCGCAAGCGCTTGTTCTCTCCAGTTTTTTAAGATTAAAAGCCACCGAGCGGTGTATCATTGCGCCCGTCAGCCCCGCCGGGGCTTGTGGAATACCTCCATGGACTTACCCAGTAGTAACTCAGTACCCCGTTTTACCAATCATGAATTGACTGATTGATCCTTCCGGCGTGCCCTGCTGCTGGGAGTGGAGTTCGCCTATGACCGAAGTAGAAGTTAAGAAAACACAAGACAGCCTGCAGGATCGCCTGGCTCAAGTCATCGAGCTGCTGCAGCGCCAGCGCGTGGTCGAAGACCTTACGCATCGCCAGGAAGGTCCTAATCACGACCGCGTTGAAAACCTGGTCCACCGCCAAAACCTCGTCGAGCTGCAGCGCAAGCTCGATGACCTGCACTCCGCCGACGTCGCCTATATCCTTGAAGCCTTGCCGCTGGATGATCGACTGACCCTTTGGCAGTTGGTCAAGGCTGACCGCGACGGCGACATCCTGCTCGAAGTCTCCGACTCGGTGCGTGAAACCTTGATCGCCGACATGGACGATCACGAGCTGCTGGCCGCCGCCAAGGAAATGGACGCCGACGAACTGGCTGACCTTGCACCTGAGCTGCCGCGCGATGTTGTCCATGAGCTGATGGAGGCGCTGGACACCCAGCAGCGTGAGCGCGTGCGTTCTGCGCTGTCGTACGACGAAGACCAGGTCGGCGCCTTGATGGACTTCGAGATGGTCACCATTCGCGAAGACGTCAGCCTCGAAGTGGTCTTGCGCTACCTGCGCCGTCTGAAAGAACTCCCAGGCCATACCGACAAGCTGTTCGTGGTCGACTACGAAGGTATCCTCAAGGGCGTGCTGCCAATCAAGCGCCTGCTGGTGAACGATCCGGAGAAGAAAGTCGCGGACTTGATGGCCAGCGATACCGTGAGCTTTCACCCGGACGAGGATGCGTATGACGCAGCCCAGGCCTTTGAACGTTACGACTTGATCTCGGCGCCGGTGGTCGACAAGAACGGCAAGCTGATCGGCCGTTTGACCATCGACGAGATCGTCGATCTGATTCGTGAAGAGAGTGAAACCGAAGTCCTCAACATGGCAGGTTTGCGTGAGGAGGAAGATATTTTTGCCTCGGTCTGGCGCTCGCTGCATAACCGCTGGGCGTGGCTGGCCGTTAACCTGATTACTGCGTTCATCGCCTCCCGTGTGATTGGGCTGTTTGAAGGTTCCATCGAAAAGCTCGTGGCACTGGCGGCGTTGATGCCGATTGTGGCGGGCATAGGCGGCAACTCCGGTAACCAGACCATCACCATGATCGTGCGCGCGATGGCGCTGGATCAGGTGAGCACCGCCAATTCTTCACGCTTGCTGCGCAAGGAGCTGGCCGTCGGGCTTATCAATGGTCTGGTGTGGGGTGGAGTGATCGGTGTGGTGGCCTACTTGCTGTATGGCAGTTGGTCGCTCGGGGTGGTGATGACTGCCGCCATGACGCTCAACCTCTTGTTGGCTGCGTTCATGGGCGTGTTGATTCCCATGACTCTGGCACGCCTTGGGCGCGACCCCGCAATGGGGGCCAGTGTCATGATTACCGCAATGACGGACAGTGGCGGCTTCTTTATTTTCCTGGGCTTGGCGACGATCTTCCTGCTTTGACCCGTGTGGGAGGGGGGCTTCCAGAAAAGCCTCTCACCCAATCCCGCCTTTTGCTCTATCAAATTTCAGGCAAAAAAAAGCCAGCATTCAGCTGGCTTCGGCTTTCAATGGCGAATCAATTGGCTTCTGCGGCCGCCTCAACGTCGTGCGCGATAAGCGAAACGAGGGCATTTTGCTGACGGTGAGAAAGCTGCCGAAAACGCTGCAGCAGTTCGCGTTCGTGCAGTGACAGCTCCGGGCTGTCGAGACGCATGCTCAGCTCTTCGCCCAACGCACCTTCCTGAATAAGGCTCTGCTCCAGGCGCGCGATGATTTCGGAGTTCATGCTGCGGTGATGATTGCGAGCCACCTCGGCAATGCGTTCCCGCATACCGTCTGGCAGACGTACGACGAATTTGTCAGCCGTACGGCTGGAATAAATTGCCTGTTTCAATGGGCGCATATATTTAACCGGTTAGTTCAGGGGAGCGGTTTTTGGAATTGGCCGCAAGGATGAGTGTTAAGACAAGACTCACGACCAAAGTTCAACCCGAATTGCAAAGAGGTCGCATCATGCCTGAGATTCGACATTTCCTTGGCGTCAATTCTGTGACAAATATTGAACTGCCTAAAGGCTTTATGCCAGCACTGATTTGTATTTTTGCGGACTGGTTTGAATATTTTTTGCGTGGAGGGGCGTCAAACGCTGATCAACACGCTGGTCACCGTGACGGATGCCTGGAGGCCGCACATCGTAAAGCAAGATGGCCCTTTGCCCTAACGTTAAGGCTAGTGGCAATCTGCCAATTTGCTAGGTTTATACGACGTAAGGTAGGAGAAAGCGAGGGAGCTAAGCAGTGGGGTCTCAGCGCAGCACCGGGTCGAACTTGATACGGCGGCCCACAATCAATGTTAAAACCAACAGCACAGCAAACACTGAGCCGGCGATGAGAGCGATGGTTTGCCCTTCTTGCGAAGAAACGTGCACACCAAAAGCGGCGCTGAGCAGGGTTAGGCAGAGAAACAGCCAGGAGGATTTGGACATGGAAGTTTCCTTAGAAAACCCAATGCTCGGATGCGGGAGCTGATTGTGCATTTTGTGTGACGCGTATTGGCGTTTGCGCATTTGCGGTCATCACGGCCAACTGTGGACGCTGCTGCAGGTGGTGTGGGACAGGCTGGCGAAGCTGCGCTACATCATCACCGGTGGTCGATTGAAAATGAAACATCACCAAAGCGGCGAGTGCCACGGTATTAAGGGCTAACAGAAGGGCACTGTTCATATTCATGTTCTCCGCCGATTGCTCTGCCGGTGGGTGATGGGCTGTCCGCGTAGGACTTTTCTTATAGAAGATATTGCAGTTGCCGTGCCAATGTTTATTTTCAATAAAATCAATGGGTTGAGCTTGAGTAAAGGAGGCTTCTGATTGCAATTTGCAATGCTGGCATTTTGGGGGAGTGCATTTTGCACGATGCCCTGCAAGTCCCGGTTTTGCTGGGCGAAGCAGGCATCTCAAGGGCGAGGAATGACCTACACGTAAAAAGCCAACGGACGACATGACAAAACCGACCTTGGCCGTTAACATGCTCGCCGTCCGTCGCCGTGCCCTTTGGCCTTGGAGACCGTCATTTGTCCCAGTAGCTCAATTGGATAGAGCATCCCCCTCCTAAGGGGAAGGTTGGCCGTTCGAACCGGCCCTGGGACACCAGATTCAGAGCCCCGCACAGCGCATTTGGCTGGCGGGGCTTTTTTGTGGGCGTTTGGCGCAGATCCGGTCGAACCTTGCTACTGATCCGGGTTCACAGCAGGGTCGTCATGTATTTCTCTTAAAGGTGTACCTTCCATGCGCTCGCGCCGCGTCTGAGCTTCAGCTAATCATTTTGAACACATTAATCTCCGCAAACAGCGCGTATCGCCTGTCCGGATTCGGCGACACGGGACTATCATTCCGTTAGCCCTGACCCCCACTGCAAGGAGCCGCTCGGAACGCCGATGCGCCAAATCTGGAAATCTTTTCGAGCCCTTTATTTCGCCTCTCTAATGATGCTGATCGGCTCAGGCCTGCTCAGTACTTACCTGGCGCTGCGCCTGGCGGCTGACCATGTGGACAGCCTGTGGGTGGGTGCCTTGATGGCCGCCAACTATTTCGGCCTGGTGCTGGGCGGCAAAATCGGGCACCGCCTGATCGCACGCGTCGGGCATATTCGTGCCTATGCCACCTGTGCCGGCATCGTCGGTGCGGCCGTGCTGGGCCATGGTCTGATCAACTGGTTGCCGGCCTGGATCGTGCTGCGGGTCATTGTGGGCCTGGGCATGATGTGTCAATACATGGTCATCGAGAGCTGGCTCAATGAACAAGCCGAGGCCAAACAGCGGGGCTTGGTATTCAGCGGTTACATGATCGCGTCCTACCTGGGGCTGGTGCTGGGTCAGTTGATTCTGGTGATGCATCCGGAGTTGGGTCTGGAGTTGCTGATGCTAGTGGCTTTGTGCTTCGCCCTGTGCCTGGTGCCAGTGGCCATGACGCGCCGCATTCACCCGGCACCCCTGCACCCGGCACCGATGGAGCCGCGCTTCTTTATAAAGCGCGTGCCGCAGTCACTGAGTACGGTGCTGGGGGCGGGGTTGATCGTCGGTTCGTTCTACGGTTTGGCGCCGCTGTATGCGTCCCAGCAGGGGCTGACCACCGAGCAGGTCGGCCTGTTCATGGGGTCGTGCATTTTCGCTGGGTTGTTGGTGCAGTGGCCGTTGGGCTGGCTGTCGGACCGTTATGACCGCGCGCTGCTGATCCGCTGTTTCGCCTTGTGTCTGGCGGTGGCGGCATTGCCCTTGGCGATCATGACCAAGGTGCCTCTGGAAGTGTTGTTCGTTGCTGGCTTTTTCTGTTCGCTGGTGCAGTTCTGCCTGTATCCGCTGGCCGTGGCGTTTTCCAATGACCATGTCGAGGGGGATCGTCGCGTGTCGCTCACGGCCATGCTGCTGGTGACGTACGGCGTCGGTGCCAGCATCGGGCCGCTGTTGGCCGGTGTGGTCATGAAGATGTTTGGCAGCCACATGCTGTATGCGTTTTTCAGCCTGTGTGCCTTGGTCCTCGTGTGGCGTATTCGGCCGAAGGCGGTGACCAACCTGCATCAGGTGGACGATGCGCCGCTGCACCACGTAGCGATGCCTGACAGCATGTCCAGCTCGCCACTGGTGGCTGCGCTGGATCCGCGCGTGGACGAGGCGGTCGTGCAGGAACAGATGCAGACGCCGGTTCCAGATCCTGAGCCTGAACCCGAGTCGCCGTCACCGGTTGACGAGCCAGGCGCGGAAGAATCCACGGAGCCAGCGGACCCGGATGAACACCCTCATGACCTGAGCAGGGCGCGCCCCTGAAAGCAAAAACGGGCAGATCCCATCAGGATCTGCCCGTTTTTTGTCGCGATTGGCGCTGTCAGAAATCGTCGTCCTTGTCGAACCGACGTGCTTCACGTTGCAACTGGTACACAAACCGTTCGACCTGGCGTTGTACCAGGCCGCTCATGTTGTGAAAACGAACGCCAGCGAAGGTGGTATTGATGCGGTCTTCGAAATGCAGGTGACGCAATTCGACAGACGTGGTCATGCTGCCAAAAGGCAGGGCGGCGATAAAACGGTCGTACACCTGGCCCAGTTGCAGGCGCTCCGAGATATCGCCTTCGAAGCGCAGTTTGCAGCCGGTGGCGGAAATATCCAGCAGTTTTCCATTGACGGGAAATTTGAGCCTTTCGCCACCCAATTCGATGTTCACCAGTTGGGCCAGCTTCAGCGCGGCGCGGAAGGCATTGCGGCGCTGATGATAAACCACCTCGCTCGGCATGCTGCCGGTATAGATACGGTGGCCGTCTTTCTCGCTGATGGCGAGGGTGCCGTTGCTTTCCCAGGCGACACGCACGCCGTCGTGGAAGCCCTCGATGCGAAAGGGTTCACCGCTTTCAAGGTGACGCTCGCCATCGCGCGGGATCATTTCGTCCATGATCAGGATTTTGCCGTCACGGTCCACGTCCACCAGGTAGCTCTGGAAGCGCTGGCTGCGTTCGTGGAAGGTGATGATCAGCGGGTCGTGGCTTTCCTGCAGCATCCGCAATGTGCTGGCGATTTCCAGAGGCGTGGTGAGCACCTTGGGTGGCTGCGGAGCGTCTTCCGCATTAAGGGCATTGAACACGGTTCTTCCATCTCCAGACAATATACGACTACTCGCAAGAACCGGCATTTTGCCAGTATGTAGCGCGCCTTGGATAGGCCGCGCTGCAAACCCGCGTCAGGCTTGGCTGCGGGTACTGGGTTTGACCAGGCGGGAGGTGGAACCCTGAGCGTTGTACAGCGCAGGTGGCTCACCGCCATGAAGTATACGCAACTGATTGGCGGTCGTAGCTTGCTGCAACTGGATCGACTGGCCGTTGAGCAGGTTGGCTTCCTGGCACTGGGTGAGCAATTGGTTAAGCGCTTTGCTTTGGGCCAGCAATTGTTCGCCCACCGAAGAGTGGCTGGCCAACTGGGCGAGGCCGTCATGGTCGGCCGGCAGGCCAAGGCTGGTCAGAATCTGGCTGCGCTTCTTGCCGTGCTGTTCGAGCAGAACAATCAACGATTGTTTGCGCGCCAGGATTTCTTCGAGCAACGGCATATCCCGGCCGTAGAGGGCCAGGGATTCCTCTTTAAGCAGCTCGAGCAATTGTTGCGTCGGCGCCAGATCATCAATGATCAGTTCAAGCAAGGTTTCGTCGTGGTGCATGGCAGGCCTTGGGGTTTAAGCGTCCAAAAGCCCGGCGCAGGCCAGTGCCTAGCGCTCGGCTTCGAAATTAAGCAGCTTGCTGGCTACGCGGTTGCTGTCGACTTTATAGCTGCCATCGGCGATCGCCTGTTTCAATTCGGCCACGCGGGCTTTGTTGACAACCGGTTGGTCGCGCAGCGAGTCAGTGACCTTCTGCAACTGCTGAGCCTCATTGCTCAAGTGTACGGATTCCCCGCTCTGGCTGGCGCTGGCCTGTTCCGTCTTCGCGGCAGGCGCTGGCTGGGCCTTGGCTTCCGCGCTCTCTTTGGTGCCACTGGTGCGCGTAGTGCCTGGCAATGCCGGGGAGTTATTTAAACGGCTGAAATCGATGACCATGATAAAAAACCTCTGGGTATTTGGACGCTTGCCATGTTTTCGGCCTTACCCAAACAAACTTTAGGCTCGATTGACAATAAAACTGCGCGCACGGACTTCTCGCCCACAGTGTAGGAAAACCCAGCGTCCTGTACCAGTGCTCTATAAAGCCACCTCCACTTGCCCGGGGGCCGTTACACGCGCCTTGATCACGCGGTTGGAGTTGAGGTTCTTCACCCGGATCTGTTCACTCATGCCGCCGTTGGACAGCGCTTCCCCTGGCATTCTTACGTTCAGCCCGCCGCTGCTGGCGGAGATCACCACCTGATCGCCCTTGCGAACGACCTCGGCTTGCTCCAGATGCACAAGGGTTATCACTTGGTCGGTAACCACCGGTCGGGTAAGTTTCTGCCCGATGGCCTGGTCGACCGAGGTCAGATAGCCCTGGCTGATCTGACTGATGTCGCGTTCACGCAGCATCACATCCTCGAAACCGATGATGCCGGTGCGTTTAAGCGGTCGCGCCACTACTACCACTTCGCGGAACAATTTGACCTGCGCCGGCACAAACACGGTCCAGGGCGACGCGCCTTCGCAACGTACTTTTACCGTTACACGCCCGATTGGTTGGGCCGGGCTTTCCAGGCTGGCTGTCAATTCCTTGTCGCACATCGGCATGCGCAGACGCGGGTCGAGCTGCTTGACCTCGATCTCATAACGGCCGGGCGTCTGTGTGCTCGCCAGATAATCTTCTACAGTGAACTCAAGAAAGCCCTGAGTGACGCCGATAAGGAGATCAGGCAGGGTGACGTTGTCGGCGCGAGCCGCTGCGCCTGAGCCCAAGGCAAGTAATGCCAGCGTGACGCAAAGCAATCTGCGGTACGTTGGAAGGCGTCGGGAAACTGTCGTTTTAAGGTCCATGACCAATAAATAGCAAAGCTCGTGCCGTTTAGAGTGGAGTGCGCGTCGCACCCCCAAAGGTTTTAGCGTAGGAGTCTGGGCATGGCAGGTGTAATGGATTCAGTAAACCAGCGCACACAGCTGGTAGGGCAGAATCGCCTCGAGTTGCTGCTGTTTCGTCTGGACGGCAAGCAGCTGTATGGCATCAACGTGTTTAAAGTACGGGAAGTGCTGCAGTGCCCCAAGCTGACAATCATGCCCAAGTCCAGCCCGGTGGTGTGTGGCGTGGCCAACATCCGGGGCGCGACCATTCCGATTCTTGACCTGGCATTGGCCACTAGCGCCGCCGGGTTGCAGGACCGTCAGAACCCGTTCGTGATCATCACCGAGTACAACACCAAGACCCAGGGTTTCCTGGTGCGCTCGGTGGAGCGCATCGTCAACATGAACTGGGAAGAGATCCATCCGCCGCCCAAGGGTACCGGTCGCGATCACTACCTCACGGCAGTGACGCGGGTCGATAACCAGTTGGTGGAAATCATCGACGTGGAGAAGATCCTCGCCGAAGTGGCACCGACCTCGGAAACCATTTCGGTGGGCGTGGTGGATGCCGACACGGCGCACAAGGCGATTTCGTTGCGTGTGCTGACGGTGGATGACTCCTCCGTGGCGCGCAAGCAGGTGACCCGTTGCCTGCAAACCGTCGGCGTGGAAGTGGTGGCCCTCAATGATGGTCGCCAGGCCCTGGATTACCTGCGCAAGCTGGTGGACGAGGGCAAGAAGCCGGAAGAGGAATTCCTGATGATGATTTCCGACATCGAGATGCCGGAAATGGACGGCTACACCCTGACGGCCGAGATACGCAACGATCCACGCATGCAAAAACTGCATATCATCCTGCATACTTCGTTGTCGGGTGTATTCAATCAGGCCATGGTCAAGAAAGTCGGTGCCGATGACTTCCTCGCCAAATTCCGCCCTGATGACCTCGCATCCCGGGTAGTCGACCGGATCAAGGCAGCAGATCACGGCTAGGGGGATTTCCCCTGGCGGTCACACGATTTAAGAGGCGGTATCTTTGTCTACGGGTAATTTGGATTTCGAACAGTTCCGGGTCTTCCTGGAAAAGGCCTGTGGCATATTGCTCGGTGAAAACAAGCAATATCTGGTATCCAGCCGCCTCAACAAACTGATGGAGCAGCAGGGCATCAAGTCCCTGGGCGAACTGGTACAGCGCATCCAGGGCCAGCCGCGCAGCGGGCTCAAGGAAATGGTGGTCGATGCCATGACCACCAACGAAACCCTGTGGTTTCGCGACACCTACCCGTTCGAGGTGCTCAAGAACAGAGTGCTGCCGGAGGCTATCAAGGCCAGTCCGGGTCAGCGCCTGCGGATCTGGTCGGCCGCCTGTTCGTCAGGGCAGGAGCCTTTTTCGATCTCGATGGCCATCGATGAATTCGAGCGGACCAATATCGGCCAGTTGAAAGCCGGTGCGCAGATCGTCGCCACCGACCTGTCCGGCACCATGCTCAACAACTGCAAGACCGGCGAGTACGACAGCCTGGCCCTGGGCCGTGGCCTGTCGCCGGAGCGACTGCAACGTTTCTTCGACCCCAAGGGCGCAGGACGCTGGGCAGTGAAGGCGCCGATCAAGAGCCGGGTGGAGTTTCGCTCGTTCAACCTGCTCGACAGCTACGCCAGCCTGGGCAAGTTCGACATGGTGTTCTGCCGTAACGTGCTGATCTACTTCTCGGCCGAGGTGAAGAAAGACATCCTGTTGCGCATTCACGGCACCCTCAAGCGCGGCGGTTATCTGTTCCTCGGTGCTTCGGAGGCACTCAACGGTCTGCCGGATCATTACCAGATGGTGCAATGCAGTCCCGGGATTATTTACCAGGCCAAGTGATGTTCACTTGAAAAAAAACGGGAGGCCCTGCAAAGGCCTCCCGTTTTTTATGCATGCAGCGAACCGCATCATTCAGCCGACCTTACTTAGGGCCTGGGCTGTATTCGTATATTGCTCAGGGATAAGCGATGAATCCCGCTGGGCACTCGCTGGTTAAAAATACCCAGCCGCACATCGCCTGTCAGCGTTGCGGTGAATGACCCGCGCCCGGTTTGCGGTTGGGCCTTGGTAATATTTTGTACGGCTGCGCCGATCGGGCTGCCGTTCACCGTCATGTGCAGGGTCGAGCCATCGGCGGCGGACGAACCGCCAATGACCTCAAAGCTGCAATCATAGGTGCGGCCCGCGATTACCGGAACAGCGCGGGTAATGATGTGAGCACTGCTCGCCTGGCTGATGAGCACGTCAACGACCACACTGCTATTGATGACATGCAATAGCCCGCCTGTATAAGGGCCCTGAGGGACCCAACCCTGGAAAGTATCATCGCTGAAATCCCATACAGCGCCAGGCAGTGGCGTGACGATGGGGCTTGAGTTGATAAGGACTCTCGCGGCTGGCGCAGCGGAGTTGCTACCTGCACGGTTGATGGTCAGCAGCAATAGCACGATTTTGCCTACGCTGGCTTCAACAAAGCCTTTAGGTATCAAAAACTCGATTCTGGGAGCGTTCGTAGCAATCAGAAAGCTTTGATTGAACTCGCCACCGCGTACGCTGCTGCTCAGGGTCAAAAAAACCCGGTCATTCGGCATGACCGGGAAATCGGCTGTCAGTCCGGCGCTGTTACCGCTAATAAGTCGTGTGTTCAACTCCGGCGGGGTGGACGCTGAGTTTTGTTCGTTGAATCTTGGCGGCGGGATAATCAGCATTTCAAACCTCTGCGGCATACATCAAGGGTATTGGCCGAATAAGGCACTCAGACCCCAGGCACTGCAACTGTCAGAAATGACAGTTAGGACCAGCGGTGGTCCTGTCCCACCGCCAACTGACGTTATCGCCTGATTGCCACCTCTGCGTAAAAGCGGCAAACCCGATTGCCGCTTTACTGGCGCCATGCGGAAGCCTGTTGCCGCTTTTCTGGCATTGGCACGGCATCGGTCCCGCGCAAGCCCTTGAATTCAGGGGCTTGGGCACATTGGCATGCGCCTTGCTATAACCTCGTTACGAACAGCAGGTCAGCCTAAAGGTTTCCGCCATGAGCATCAGCTTCGATAAAGCGCTCGGTATTCACGAACAAGCCCTGGGCTTTCGCGCAAAGCGTGCCGAAGTCCTGGCCAACAACATTGCCAACGCCGACACCCCGAACTACAAGGCTCGGGACCTGGACTTCTCCGCCGTGCTCGCTGCACAGCAGGACAAGACCCAGAACGGCACCTTCGCCTTGAACATGACCAACAGCCGTCATATTGAAGCGCAAGGCCTGAGCAATGGTGACGAGTCGTTGCTGTATCGCACGCCGATGCAGCCGTCGATCGACCAGAACACCGTCGATGCCCAGCTGGAACAGTCGAACTACGCCGAGAACTCGGTGAACTTCCAGGCCAGCTTCACCCTGCTCAACAGCAAATTCAAAGGGCTGATGTCTGCCCTGCGTGGAGAGTAAGCCATGTCCCTGTCCAGTGTTTTCAACATTGCCGGTAGCGGCATGAGCGCCCAGACCACGCGCCTCAATACCGTCGCCAGCAACATCGCCAACGCCGAGACCGTGTCTTCGAGCATTGACCAGACTTACCGCGCGCGCCACCCGGTATTCGCCACCATGTTCCAGGGCGGGCAGAGCGGCGGCAGCGATTCGTTGTTTCAGGATCAGGGCAGTGCAGGCTCCGGCGTGCAGGTGCTGGGTGTGGTCGAGGACCAGAGCAACCTCGAAGCACGTTATGAGCCCAACCATCCTGCAGCGAACGAAAAGGGGTATGTCTACTACCCCAACGTCAACGTGGTCGAGGAAATGGCGGACATGATCTCGGCCAGCCGCTCGTTCCAGACCAACGCGGAAATGATGAATACCGCCAAAACCATGATGCAGAAGGTCCTGACCCTGGGTCAGTGATAAGGGGCGCCAACTAATGGCCATCGTTGATACGTCAAACAACTCGGCAGTCCAGGACCTTTTCAATTCCAAGGTCAAGACCGCCCAGGACAATACCAGCCTCAGCAGCGCCGCCGCAGGTGCGACGGGCAGCCAGGCAATGGGCAAGGATGCTTTCCTGAAGCTGCTGGTGACCCAGTTGAAAAACCAGGACCCCTTGTCGCCTCAGGACAACGGTGCGTTCGTGGCCCAACTGGCACAGTTCAGCAGCCTTGAAGGCATCAACAACCTGAACGACTCGGTCAAGGCGATTTCCACCAACGTCACCTCGTCACAGGCGCTGCAAGCGTCCTCGCTGGTGGGTCGTTCGGTGATTACCCAGACCGACAGAACACTGGTCGACACCAGCAAGAGCATGACCGGCTCGGTGAATGTGCTGGCGTCGGTGGGCAATGTCGCGGTCAAGATCACCGACAAGGACGGCAACACCGTGCGCACCCTCGACATGGGTGCGCAAAGCGCCGGCTCCCAGAGCTTTATCTGGGACGGCAAGAACGACAAGGGTGAGGTTGCGGCTGCCGGGACTTACACGTTCACGGCCACCACCAAGAATGACGCGGGCGATTCCGTCGCCCTGGCCACCTCGCTGCCGGCAACGGTAACAAGCGTGACCCTG
Organism: Pseudomonas trivialis; assembly: GCF_001439805.1. Taxonomy (GTDB): domain Bacteria; phylum Pseudomonadota; class Gammaproteobacteria; order Pseudomonadales; family Pseudomonadaceae; genus Aquipseudomonas; species Aquipseudomonas trivialis. The sequence goes on from NZ_JYLK01000020.1 coordinate 38,168, forward strand.
AGCCAGACCGGCGGCGAAATGCTGCTCAACCTGGCAGGCGGAAGCAGTATCAAGCAGTCGCAGATCCAGACCATCGGTTTATAGAGCCCGCTAACTACGGTGCAAGGAGAAATACATGTCTTTTAACATCGGCCTTAGCGGCCTCTATGCAGCCAACAAACAACTGGACGTGACCGGCAACAACATTGCCAACGTGGCGACCACCGGTTTCAAATCGTCCCGTGCGGAGTTCGCTGACATCTACGCGGCGTCCAAATTGGGCACCGGCCAGAACAGCATCGGCAACGGTGTGAACCTGGCGGCGGTCTCCCAGCAGTTCACCCAGGGTGACGTGAACGGCAGCGGCGGCATCCTGGACATGGCGATCCAGGGCGGCGGTTTCTTCGTGCAGAAGGGCAGCGACGGTTCGTTGCAATACACCCGCAGCGGCGCCTTCCGCGCCGACAAGGACGGCTACATCACCAACAACACCGGCACCTCGCGCCTGCAAGGTTATGCCGCTGACGACAACGGCAAGATCATCAAGGGCGGCCTGACCGACCTGCAATTGAACCTGTCGAACCTGCCACCGAAGGCCTCCAGCAAGGTCGATTCGGCCAGTAACCTGAACTCCTCGGAGCCGGTGATCGACCAGGTGGCCAAGCCGTTCAACCCGAACGACACCAGCACCTTCACCACCCAATACAGCACCACCTTGTATGACACCCAGGGCAACTCCCACGCCATGGTGCAATACATGGTCAAGTCGGATTCCAACCAGTGGAAGTCCTACACCTTGATCGACGGGCGCAATCCTGACGGCAGTGCGCCAACGGGCACCGGCGCTGTAGCCCCGGTAGCCTCGACGCTGTCGTTTGATACCGCCGGCAAGCTCACCGGTATCGTGACCCCGCCAAGCACGGCGTCCAACACCACATTGACCATCTCCAACTGGGTACCGGGCACTGTGACCGGTGGCGTGTGGAAGGCTAATGGCGCCGCCGCCAACGCGGGTGGTGTGGCCGTCAACATGGCCACGATCACCCAGTACAACTCGGCCAGCTACCGCAACCCGCCGGTCACCGACGGTTATGCCACTGGCCAGATCACAGGCCTGAAGATCGACGGCAACGGTGTACTGTTCGCGACCTTCAGCAACCAGCAGAGCAAGGCCATCGGCCAGCTCTCTCTGGCCAGCTTCAACAACGAACAAGGTTTGCAGCCGGCGGGCAGCACCACCTGGAGAGAAACCTTCGCCTCGGGCCAGCCGGGTTACGACACCCCGCAATCGGGCACCCTGGGTTCGATCGTGTCCAACTCCCTGGAGAACTCCAACGTCAACCTGACCAACGAGCTGGTGGACCTGATCAAGGCCCAGAGCAACTACCAGGCGAACGCCAAGACCATCTCCACCCAGAGCACCATCATGCAGACCATCATCCAGATGACCTGATGAGGTAGCGCTCCACAGAAAGCCCCTCTTTTGGAGGGGCTTTTTTGTGGGCGTGGGAAAAGCGTCTGCATCACCGGAGGGACGCGGTTCACCCATTACACGCCCGACAAGAGCAACCGGGTAAAAGTCCGGGATGGGCGGGTGCATCCAGAGGGGGGGGCGAGGTGGGCGACCACAACAGGAGGGGCACGGTGAAGCGTATACCCTTGTATGGGCGCGGTAGGCATGAAAAAAGCCCGTCAACCTTTCGGTTGACGGGCTTTGAGTGACCCGCTCAGCTTATTGGCAAGCTTCGCAATCCGGCTCGTCAATCGCGCAGGCCTTTGGCACTGGCGCCGGTCCGGCAGGGGCTGCCAGCACCGAATCATCACCGTGGTTGCCGCTGGACACAGCGTTCAGCTTGCCGGTGTTGATGGTCGACTTCTCGGTGCTGGTCGCGGCCAGGGCGCGGAGGTAGTAGGTGGTTTTCAGGCCACGGTACCAGGCCATGCGGTAGGTCACGTCGAGCTTCTTGCCCGATGCGCCAGCGATGTACAGGTTCAGCGACTGCGCCTGGTCGATCCACTTCTGACGACGGCTGGCCGCGTCAACGATCCACTTGGTGTCCACTTCGAAGGCGGTCGCGTAAAGCTCTTTGAGCTCCTGCGGGATGCGCTCGATCTGCTGCACCGAACCGTCGTAGTACTTCAGGTCGTTGATCATCACCGAGTCCCACAGGCCGCGGGCTTTCAGGTCGCGAACGAGGTACGGGTTGATCACGGTGAATTCGCCCGACAGGTTCGATTTCACATACAGGTTCTGATAGGTCGGTTCGATCGACTGCGACACGCCAGTGATGTTGGCGATGGTGGCGGTCGGTGCGATGGCCATGATGTTGGAGTTACGAATGCCTTTTTGCACGCGGGCACGTACCGGGGCCCAGTCCAGGGATTCGTTCAGGTCAACGTCGATGTACTTCTGGCCACGCTGTTCAATCAGGATCTGTTGCGAATCCAGCGGCAGGATGCCCTTGGACCACAGCGAACCCTGGAACGTCTCGTAGGCGCCGCGCTCGTCGGCCAGGTCGCAGGAAGCCTGGATCGCGTAGTAGCTGACCGCTTCCATGGACTTGTCGGCGAACTCGACCGCAGCATCCGAACCGTAAGGAATGTGCTGCAGGTACAGCGCGTCCTGGAAGCCCATGATGCCCAGACCGACCGGACGGTGCTTGAAGTTGGAGTTCTGCGCCTGGGGCACCGAGTAGTAGTTGATGTCGATCACGTTATCGAGCATGCGTACGGCGGTGTTGACGGTGCGCGCAAGCTTTACGGTGTCCAGCTTGCCGTCGACGATGTGGTTCGGCAGGTTGATCGAGCCCAGGTTGCAGACCGCGATCTCATCCTTGTTGGTGTTCAAGGTGATCTCGGTGCACAGGTTCGAGCTGTGGACCACGCCCACGTGCTGCTGCGGGCTGCGCAGGTTGCACGGGTCCTTGAAAGTCAGCCATGGGTGGCCGGTTTCGAACAGCATCGACAGCATCTTGCGCCACAGGTCTTTAGCCTGGATGGTCTTGAACAGCTTGATCTTGCCCGGGTACTGGGACAGGGCTTCGTAGTACTCGTAGCGCTCTTCGAAGGCCTTGCCGGTCAGGTCGTGCAGGTCCGGCACTTCGGATGGCGAGAACAGGGTCCACTGGCCGTCATCGAAGACGCGCTTCATGAACAGGTCCGGGATCCAGTTGGCGGTGTTCATGTCGTGGGTACGACGACGGTCATCACCGGTGTTCTTGCGCAGCTCGATGAACTCTTCAATGTCCATGTGCCAGGTTTCCAGGTAGGCACACACCGCGCCCTTGCGCTTGCCACCCTGGTTGACCGCGACGGCGGTGTCGTTCACGACTTTCAGGAACGGTACGACGCCTTGCGACTTGCCGTTGGTGCCCTTGATGTACGAACCCAGTGCGCGCACCGGGGTCCAGTCGTTGCCCAGGCCGCCGGCGAATTTGGACAACATGGCGTTGTCGTGGATCGCGTGGTAGATGCCCGACAGGTCATCCGGCACGGTGGTCAGGTAGCAGCTCGACAGCTGTGGACGCAGGGTGCCGGCGTTGAACAGCGTCGGGGTCGACGACATGTAGTCGAAGGACGACAACAGGTTGTAGAACTCGATGGCGCGGTCTTCTTTATGCTTCTCTTCAATCGCCAGGCCCATGGCCACGCGCATGAAGAACACCTGTGGCAGTTCGAAGCGGATACCGTCCTTGTGGATGAAGTAACGGTCGTACAGAGTTTGCAGGCCCAGGTAGGTGAACTGCTGGTCGCGCTCGTGGTTGATCGCCTTGCCGAGTTTTTCCAGGTCGAAGGTGGCCAGGACCGGGTTCAGCAATTCGAATTCGATACCCTTGGCGATGTAGGCCGGCAGGGCCTTGGCGTACAGCTCGGCCATCTCGTGGTGAGTGGCGCTGTCGGCCACGCCCAGGAAGCCCAGGCCTTCGGCACGCAGGGTGTCCATCAGCAGGCGCGCGGTCACGAACGAGTAGTTCGGCTCGCGTTCAACCAGGGTACGGGCGGTCATCACCAGGGCGGTGTTGACGTCGGTCAGGGCCACGCCGTCGTACAGGTTTTTCAGGGTTTCGCGCTGGATCAGCTCACCGTCGACTTCTTCCAGGCCTTCGCAGGCCTCGGTGATGATGGTGTTCAGGCGGCCCAGGTCCAGCGGTGCAAACGAACCGTCGGCCAGGGTGATGCGGATCGACGGATGCGCCTGTACGGCGGCGTCTTCGGCCGGGGCGCGCACGGCACGCTCCTTGGCGCGCGAGTCGCGGTAGATCACGTAGTCGCGGGCGACTTTCTGCTCGCCGGCACGCATCAGGGCCAGTTCAACCTGGTCCTGGATTTCTTCGATGTGGATGGTGCCGCCCGACGGCATGCGACGCTTGAAGGTCGCGGTGACCTGTTCGGTCAGGCGGGCAACGGTGTCGTGGATGCGCGACGAGGCAGCAGCATTGCCGCCTTCAACTGCAAGAAACGCTTTGGTGATGGCGACGGTGATCTTGTCATCGGTGTAAGGAACGACAGTGCCATTGCGCTTGATCACGCGCAGTTGGCCAGGTGCGGTGGCGGACAGATCCAGGTTCGAATCAGCGGCCTGCGGCACGGAGCCCTGCGGGTTCTCGCGAGTTGTGTCGGTTTGCATGGGGGGGTTGTCTCCACGTTCTATATTTGATTGCGAGTGCCAGGCTTCTGCCTGCAACACCCGTACCGTTTTCCATACCGGGATGGAGAACAGCTGCCATCCGCGTAAGCGATTTGGTCTACTGAAAAAAATCGGTTGTTCTACGTTGCACACGCCATAAAAAACTTGAAACAGGGACTGCTTCTGTGGTTGGGCAAATTGGGCGAAAACCCCACATGTAGGGTCTACCTTGCCGCCGAGCTACAAGATAATGCGTTTTGGAGGGGTTAGCAACGCAGTAACCTGTGGATAACTCGTGGGTAAAATGTGTAAGAAAGGTTCAGTGCCGGTGTAGGCCGCATTACTGCTGCATCTTACCGTTTGTCGTAGGGCATTCAGCTCGCACCGCAGGCTGCGCGTTTTCGAAGGGCGCGAACCCTACCATAAAAGAACGCGATCACCGAATGCACCGTCTGGCTTGTGTCAGTAGGCTGGCCCATGGCTACAATCGACCTCACTTATGCCCCCCAAACGTGACAAAAACGCTATGGCCCGCGTGGATCCGACTGTGGGAAGGGGACGTTTCATAACAACGAGGATCACCCGTGGAGCAAGAACCCTGGCACCTGTTGATCGTCGAGGACGATGAGCGATTGGCCGAGCTGACCCGAGAGTACCTGCAGAGCAACGGCCTGCGTGTGTCGGTGGAAGGTAGCGGTGCGCTGGCCGCGGCGCGCATCATTGCCGAGCAGCCCGACCTGGTGATCCTCGACCTGATGCTGCCCGGCGAGGACGGCCTGAGTATCTGCCGCAAGGTGCGCGCGCGGTATGACGGCGTGATCCTGATGCTCACCGCGCGCACCGACGACATGGACCAGATACAAGGCCTGGACCTGGGCGCCGACGACTATGTGTGCAAGCCGGTGCGCCCGCGCCTTTTATTAGCGCGCATCCAGGCATTGTTGCGGCGCAGCGAACCGGCAGAACCCACCAGCGGCCCTCACCAGCGCCGCCTGCAGTTCGGCCCGCTGGTGGTCGACAGTGCGCTGCGCGAAGCCTGGCTGCACGACGGTGCTATCGAACTGACCAGCGCCGAATTCGACCTGCTCTGGCTGCTGGTGGCGAACGCCGGGCGCATTCTGTCCCGCGAGGAAATCTTCATCGCCCTGCGCGGCATCGGCTATGACGGCCAGGACCGCTCCATTGATGTGCGCATCTCACGCATTCGCCCCAAGATCGGCGACGACCCGATCCACCCGCGCCTGATCAAAACCATCCGCAGCAAGGGCTATCTGTTCGTCGCCCAAGCCGCTGCGGATACGTCGCTGTGAACTCGATCTTCCTGCGCATCTACGGCGGCATGTGCGCCGCACTGGTCCTGGTGGCGCTGCTCGGCATGCTGGCCCTGCACCTGCTCAACGAAGTGCGCAGCGACCAGTACCGCGAGCGCCTGGCCCACGGCACATTTGCGTTGATGGGCGACAACCTGCAGACCATGAACGCCATCGAGCGTCAACGGGCCTTGGCCATGTGGGAACGTCTGCTGGGCATCCCCCTGCAACTGCGCCCGCTGGCAGACGCGCGGTTGGACCTCGGCCAGCGCAGTCGCCTGCAACGCGGCCAGGTACTGGTGGAGCAGACCGGGCCCCATGCCGCGCGGGTGCTGCGTCTGGTCAGCGATCAGGAGCAACGGGTACTGACGGGCGACGTGCAGCAGATCAGCGAGCAACTGGCCCGTGCGACGATTTACCTGCTGGCCGACGAATTGGTGCGTTTCCCCGTGGCCGAGCAGCCGCAGCGCCTGGCCGCTCTGAAAGAGGCCAAGGGTTTTGGCTTTGACATGCACCTGTTGGCCCTCGACCAGGCGGATATGGACAACGACCAGCGCCGCCGCGTGTCGGAAGGCGATACGGTGATGGCGCTGGGCAAGGGCGGTGACTCGATCCGCGTGTTTGCCGGCATGGCGGGCACGCCCTGGGTGCTGGAAATCGGTCCGCTGTATCAAATGAATCCATATCCGGTGCAATGGCTGGTTCTGATTGCGCTGGCAGGCCTGACCCTGATCGGTTTGATCGTCTATTTCCTGGTGCGCCATCTGGAGCGGCGCCTCAAAGGCCTGGAAGCGGCCGCCACGCGGATCGCCGAGGGTGATCTGCACGTGCGTGTGCCGGCACGCGGTGCCGATTCGGTGGGCCGCCTGGCCGCTGCCTTTAATGGCATGGCCGAGCACCTGCAGCAATTGCTGGCGATCCAGCGCGAGCTGGTGCGCGCGGTGTCCCACGAATTGCGCACGCCGGTGGCGCGCCTGCGTTTCGGCCTGGAAATGCTTGGCGACGCGGCCACGCCCGAAGCACGGCGCAAATACCTGGACGGCATGGACGGCGATATCCAGGACCTTGATGGCCTGGTCGACGAAATGCTCACCTACGCCCGGCTGGAGCAGGGCGCACCGGCGCTGAATTTTCAGCCGGTCGACCTTGATGCACTGCTCGACCAGGTGATCGGCGAGTTATCGCCACTGCGTCGCGACGTCACCGTCAGTCGAGGTGACTGCCTGTCATCAGCGCAAGGGGGCAACGCCTGGGTCGACGCCGAACCGCGCTATCTGCATCGCGCTCTGCAAAATCTGGTGAGCAATGCCATGCGCCATGCCCAGGCGCATGTGTTGATCAGCTACCAGGTGGGCGCGTCGCAGTGCCGTATCGACGTTGAGGACGACGGGCCGGGCGTGCCGCAAAGCGCCTGGGAGCGCATCTTCACGCCGTTTCTGCGTCTGGACGACAGCCGCACCCGCGCCTCCGGTGGACATGGTCTGGGCCTGTCGATTGTGCGGCGGATTACTTACTGGCATGGCGGGCGGGCATTGATTGCCAAGAGCCCTAACCTGGGCGGGGCGTGTTTCAGCCTGAGCTGGCCGAGGGTGCAAGGTAAACCCTGAGACCGCTATCGGGAGCACGCCCCTCCCACATTGGCAATGCGCTTCCCTGTGGGAGGGGGCTTGCTCCCGATAGCGGCGTATCAGCCGCTGACAGCCACCAGACTCAACAATTGCCCATCGCCCACCGCAAACTGCCCGTCCAGCTCCTTGCCATGGCACCACTCACTGGAAAGGTCCGTCAGCAACCGCAGCCGCACGTGACCTGTGTCCGACCAGTCCAGCACCTCGGCATGCTCAAAGTAGAAGCGCTTTTGCACAATCGGATACAAGGCTTTGAACAGGCTTTCTTTCACCGAAAACGTCAGGGTCACACACTGCGCAATTTGTGCCTGCGGCAACAGCGCCATGCGCTGCAACTCATCGGCCGTCAGAATTTCTGCGGCCAGACGTTGCGCCCGCTCCAGCGTGAGCATGTTCTCCACGTCCATCCCCAACCCGCGCCACTGCGCCTTGTGGCCGACAATCGCCGCCGCATGCCCGGTGCTGTGGGTGATGGAGCCGCTGATATGCGCAGGCCACACCGGCGCGCGATCTTCACCAATCGCCGGGGTGCAATCCAGGTGATCAAGGCGTTGCAGGGCGGCGCGGGCACACACGCGGCCGGCCAGGAACTCCGCCTGGCGCTTGGCCACGGAGCGCTGGATGCTCGCCGGAGGCGGCACGGCGCAGCGCTGAAAATCGCCATTGTCCAACCGCACCGGGTCAAAGCGGGTGCTGAAGAACACCGTGCCGGGCAGGGGCGCGGGCAGGGGCCAGTGGCCGTCGAGTGGGGTGCAGAAAGCGGGTAGGAAGGTCATGCGCGGTATTTTGCCGAGTTGGCGCGTCAGTGGATAGTCTGCGCTGGTTCAGGCCAGGTTCAGAGCTTGTTCAGGGGGAGTTCAGGGGCGCGTGCGTAGTCTGCATGGACCAGCCGTCGGGGTTCCGGGCTGTGCAGGCGGGCTACCGCCTCAGCGGCCAGTGCAACGGGATTAAAATACGCCAGCAAGACCTGCAGGGCCGCTATGATATCCCTCTGTCGGACAGTTGAATTGCCTTGGAGAGCTTTATGAAATTGCTGGTGGTGGAAGATGAGGCGCTGCTGCGTCATCACCTGTTGACCCGCCTGACCGACAGTGGACACGTGGTCGAAGCCGTGGCCAATGCCGAAGAAGCCCTGTATCAGACCGGGCAGTTCAATCACGACCTGGCCATCATCGACCTGGGCCTGCCCGGCATGGGCGGCCTGGACCTGATTCGCAAGCTTCGCAGTGACGCCAAGACATTCCCGATCCTGATCCTCACTGCCCGTGGCAACTGGCAGGACAAGGTTGAGGGCCTGGCCTCCGGCGCAGACGACTATGTGGTCAAGCCGTTCCAGTTCGAAGAGCTGGAAGCGCGCATGAACGCCTTGTTGCGCCGCTCCAGCGGGTTCACCCAGTCGACCATCGTCGCAGGTCCCTTGCTGCTCGACCTCAATCGCAAGCAAGCCTCGCTCGATGAACAGCCGCTGGCGCTGACCGCCTACGAATACCGGATCCTCGAGTACCTGATGCGCCACCATCAGCAGGTGGTCGCCAAGGACCGCTTGATGGAACAGCTCTACCCTGATGATGACGAGCGCGATCCGAACGTCATCGAAGTGCTGGTCGGACGCCTGCGCCGCAAGCTGGAAGGCCCGGCCGGGTTCAAGCCGATCGACACCGTGCGTGGCCTGGGCTACCTGTTCAATGAGCGCTGCCTTTGATTCGCTCGCTTCGCGTACGCCTGATGCTGGCGGCCGCCACCCTCGCCGTGCTGTTCATGCTGGGTTTGCTGCCGGCCATGCAGGGCGCGTTCAGTCTGGCGTTGCAGGATTCCATCGAGCAGCGTCTGGCCTCGGACGTCACCACGCTGATCTCGGCAGCGCGGGTTGAGAACAATCGCCTGCTGATGCCGGCGCAGTTGCCGGACGAGCGCTTCAACCTCACCGACAGTCGTCTGCTCGGCTATATCTACGACCGCGAAGGCCATCTGGTGTGGCGTTCGCGGGCGACCCAGGAAGAAAACATCAACTACAAGCCGCGCTATGACGGGCGTGGCAATGAGTTTGCGCGAATTCGCGAGGCCAACGGCCAGGAATTTTTCGTGTACGACGTGGAGGTCAAGCTGCTCGGCGGCAAGAGCGCTGCGTTCAGTATCGTCGCCCTGCAACCGGTGCGCGAATACCTGCTGACCCTCGAAGGTCTGCGCGAAAACCTCTACCTGGGCTTCGGCGCCGCCTTGCTGGTGCTGCTGACCCTCCTTTGGCTGGGCCTGACCTGGGGCCTGCAAGCCCTGCGACGGTTGAGTCAGGAACTCGACCAGATCGAGGGCGGCACCCGCGAAAGCCTCAGCGAGCAGCACCCGCGCGAATTGCTGCGCCTGACCGGCTCTCTCAATCGCCTGCTGCACGGTGAGCGCGAACAACGCGCACGCTATCGTGATTCCCTCGACGACCTCGCCCACAGCCTGAAGACCCCGCTGGCGGTGTTGCAGGGCGTGAGCGAAGACATGGCGCAGCGCCCCGCAGACCGCGAGCAGGCCTGGGTGCTGCAATCGCAGATCGAGCGCATGAGCCAGCAGATCGGCTACCAGTTGCAACGCGCCAGCCTGCGCAAAAGCGGCCTGGTGCGCCACCAGGTGCGGCTTGAACCGGTGCTGCAAAGCCTGTGCGACACGCTGGACAAGGTGTACCGCGACAAGCGCGTGGCCGTGTCCTTCGACTTGCCGGATGAATGCTATGTGCCGATCGAGAAGGGCGCCTTGCTCGAATTGCTCGGCAATCTGCTGGAAAACGCCTACCGCCTGTGTGTGAGGGAGGTGCGTATCAGCCTGCTGGAAAACCTCGAAGGCGCCGAGCTGTGTATCGAGGACGACGGCCCCGGCGTACCTCCCGACCAGCGCGCGCGGATTCTGCAGCGCGGCGAACGGCTGGACCGTCAGCACCCGGGGCAGGGGATTGGCCTGGCGGTGGTCAAGGACATTATTGAAAGCTACGGTGCACGCTTGACCCTGGGCGATTCGCCATTGGGCGGCGCGGCGTTCAAGATTCATTTCCCGGCTGTCTGATCTTCATCGGCTTGCCTGCGATGGCGTCCGCCCCGGCGCCACATCCCCCAAACTTATCTCACCAAGGCGGATATCCGCCAAATTGTAGGACGATAGAGGTCGGTCCGGCGGAAATCCGCCACATTGTCTGGCCCGGCAGGCCATGCCTGGACATCGCTATCCCTGACATCTAAAGGCCCTACGGAAATTTCCGCAAAGTGGCACGGCGTTTGCGATCAAGATTACAGCGCAGGTGTGTTCATACAGGCCTCGCAAACAACAAATCCCTCCAGTGCAGGAGGGTTCGCAATTCAAGTGTCGTGGGCAATGGCGGATATTTGCCACACGGGACGATTGAGGAACTTTGCAATGACGACTCGTCAGCCACTCTACAAATCCCTGTATTTCCAGGTGATCGTCGCAATCGTTATCGGTATTTTGCTCGGCCATTTCTATCCTGAGACCGGCGTGGCCCTCAAGCCACTGGGCGACGGCTTTATCAAGCTGATCAAAATGGTCATTGCCCCGATCATCTTCTGTACCGTTGTCAGCGGCATCGCTGGCATGCAAAGCATGAAGTCGGTGGGCAAAACCGGTGGCTACGCGCTGCTTTACTTCGAAATCGTGTCCACCATCGCCCTGCTGATCGGCCTGATCGTGGTGAACGTCGTGCAACCGGGCGCCGGCATGCACATCGACGTCGCGACCCTGGATGCCTCCAAAGTCGCCGCGTACGTTACCGCCGGTAAAGACCAGAGCATCGTCGGCTTTATCCTCAATGTGATCCCGAACACCATCGTCGGCGCGTTCGCCAACGGCGATATCCTGCAAGTGCTGATGTTCTCGGTGATCTTCGGTTTCGCCTTGCATCGCCTGGGTGCCTACGGCAAGCCGGTGCTCGACTTCATCGATCGCTTCGCCCACGTGATGTTCAACATCATCAACATGATCATGAAGCTCGCGCCGCTCGGTGCCCTGGGCGCCATGGCGTTCACCATCGGTGCCTACGGTGTGGGTTCGCTGGTGCAACTGGGCCAGTTGATGATCTGCTTCTACATCACCTGCCTGCTGTTTGTGCTGCTGGTGCTCGGCGGTATCTGCCGCGCCCACGGTTTCAGCGTGATCAAACTGATCCGCTACATCCGTGAAGAACTGCTGATCGTGCTGGGTACGTCTTCTTCCGAGTCGGCCCTGCCACGCATGCTGATCAAGATGGAGCGTCTGGGCGCGAAGAAGTCCGTGGTGGGTCTGGTGATCCCGACCGGCTACTCGTTCAACCTCGACGGCACCTCCATCTACCTGACCATGGCTGCCGTGTTCATCGCCCAGGCGACTGACACCCACATGGACATCACCCACCAGATCACCCTGCTGCTGGTGCTGCTGCTGTCCTCCAAAGGCGCTGCAGGCGTGACCGGTAGCGGCTTTATCGTGCTGGCCGCGACCCTGTCTGCCGTCGGCCACCTGCCGGTTGCCGGCCTGGCGCTGATCCTGGGTATCGACCGCTTCATGTCCGAAGCGCGTGCGCTGACCAACCTGGTGGGTAACGCCGTTGCTACCATCGTTGTGGCCAAGTGGGTGAAGGAGCTGGACACCGACAAGCTGCAAAGCGAACTGGCTTCCGGCGGCACCGGTATCTCGGAAACCCGCGAAGTCGACGACCTGGGCGTCGCCGAAGGCCCGACTCCGGTGGTCAAGTAAACCGCTGATGGCGTGAACTGACGCCAAGGCAACCTGCAAACGCCCCGACCTGTTCGGGGCGTTTGCGTTTGTGCGCACGGCCTTTTGGAATTTTTTGCTTTAGAGTCAATCGATACCTCATCAACAAACGCTCACAGGAGGAGAAATGGACAGTGTGGACCTGAACGTCCTGCGTAGCGTATTGGCGTGGCGCCAGGCCGGGCATCGCGTAATGCTGTACAGCGTGGTGCAGACCTGGGGCAGTGCGCCGCGTCCGCCCGGGGCGATGTTGGCCCTGCGCGGCGATGGCGTGGTGATTGGCTCGGTTTCCGGCGGCTGCATCGAGGATGACCTGATCGCGCGCCTGCAGGATGGCCGCCTGGCCGCTGACGGCCCGCCGGTGCAGAGGGTGACCTATGGCGTTACCCGCGACGAGGCGGCGCGCTTTGGCCTGCCGTGTGGCGGCACCCTGCGCCTGACCGAGGAGCGGGTGGTGGAGTGGGAGTGGGTCGCGCAGCTGCTGGCGCGCTGTGAGGATCACCAGATCGTTGCCCGCGAGTTGAACCTGGTCACGGGCGAGGTGACCCTCAGCGATGCCAGCAAGACCGATGTGTTGAGCGTTGACGACCAGCGCTTGCGGGCCATCTACGGTCCGCGCTGGCGGCTATTGCTGATCGGTGCCGGCCAGCTGTCGCGGTACGTGGCGGAGATGGCGCGCCTGCTGGATTTCGAGGTGCTGATCTGCGACCCGCGCGAGGAATTTGTCTACGGCTGGGAAGAACAGCACGGCCGCTTTGTGCCGGGCATGCCGGACGAAGCGGTGCTGAATATCCAGACCGACGAACGCACGGCTATCGTCTGCCTGACCCATGACCCTCGGTTGGACGACATGGCCTTGCTGACCGCGTTGAATTCCAGCGCGTTCTATATCGGCGCGCTGGGCTCGCGGGTCAACAGCCAGAAGCGCCGGGAAAATCTCGCAGAACTGGGCCTGTCGAATGAGGCCATTGCACGTTTGCATGGGCCGATCGGTTTGCACATCGGCAGTCACACCCCGGCGGAAATCGCGCTGTCGCTGATGGCGGAAATTGTCGCGATCAAGAATGGCGTGGCGCCGATGCAGAAAAAGCCGCTGGCGGCGGTGGCCGAGTGACGCTGACCGCGATTGTACTGGCGGCGGGGCAGGGCAGTCGCTTTCGCGCCGAAACGGACCAGGATAAATTGCTGGCTCACTGTGTCGGCCGGGACGGCGTAACGCGACCGGTGGTCGAGCAGGTGTTGCTGAGCTTGCCTGAGCAGATCGTCTCGCGGCTGTTGGTGACGTCGCCGGGACGTACAGAGATCATCCGATTGGCCAAGGCGCACGGCTGCGAGGTCCTGCTGCTGCAATCGGCGGGGATGGGCGACAGCATCGCGGCGGCGGTTGCGGCCAGTGCGTCTGCTGACGGTTGGTTGGTGGTGCTGGGGGATATGCCGTTTATCCAGTCCGCGACTATCGAGCGTGTGATCGATGATCTGGAAAGCATCAATGTGCCAGTGCATGCCGGGCAGCGTGGGCATCCGGTTGCTTTCGGTCGGGCATTTGGCGCTTCGTTAATGGCGCTGAAGGGGGATCGCGGCGCAAAGCCTTTGTTTGCTCAGGCTGCCGTGACGGAAGTGCCAGTGGATGATGCCGGCATATTCTGGGATGTGGATGTGCCGCAAAGGCTCAATTTCAACCCAGACTAAAATGTGGGAGGCTCCATTACCTCTTCGACGTGGCGAGCGGGCTTGCCCCGCGTTGGGGTGCGAAGCGCCCCCAATCAAGCAAAACGCGCTGTACCTGACACTGCACAGAGCATGGTCTTGGGGCTGCTGCGCAGCCCAACGCGGGGCAAGCCCGCTCGCCACAGTGATGTGACTGCCTCGGCTTCCTTGCGGCGACGGCGCGCTTCACGTAGCCGTTATGTGGGAGGCTCCATTACCTCTTTGACGAAGCGCTGTCGCGCAGCAAGCTGGGAAGCCTCTGTGGCGAGCGGGCTTGCCCCGCGTTGGGGTGCGAAGCGCCCCCAATCAAGGAAAACGCGCTGTACCTGATACTGCACAGAGCATGGTCTTGGGGCTGCTGCGCAGCCCAACGCGGGGCAAGCCCGCTCGCCACAGTGATGTGACTGCCTCGGCTTCCTTGCGGCGGCGGCGCGCTTCACGTAGCCGTTATGTGGGAGGCTCCATTACCTCTTTGACGAAGCGCTGTCGCGCAGCAAGCTGGGAAGCCTCTGTGGCGAGCGGGCTTGCCCCGCGTTGGGGTGCGAAGCGCCCCCAATCAAGTAAAACGCGCTGTACCTGATACTGCACAGAGCATGGTCTTGGGGCTGCTGCGCAGCCCAACGCGGGGCAAGCCCGCTCGCCACGGGGATATGGCTGCCTGAAATATCGGGCTTTAAAAAATCAACCCGTTATTTTGTATTTGATAAGAGTCTGCTGGTTAAGGCTTTTTGACCGACAAAAAAAGCCCCGCCTGATCACTCAGGCGGGGCTTTTTTAGTGGCTGATGGAATCAGACGAGGGGTTTAGGCTCGTGCTCTTCTTCCTGAGCCTTTGAAGCCTGAGCAGCGGCGGCTGCCTCGGCTTCCTTGCGGCGGCGACGCACTTCACGTGGGTCGTTCGGCGCACGGCCGTTTTCAGTCAGAGCGCTGGCAGGTGCAGCTTCAACCACAGGGGCCGCCACTTCGGCTTCCACCGGCGCTTCAACCACTGGCGCGGGCTCGATGACCGGCGCAGGTTCAGCCACCGGAGCAGCTTCGACAGCGACGACCTCGGCAACCGGGGCTGGCGCTTCTTCCACTACAGGGGCAGGTGCTTCTACAGGGGCAGGAGCCTCAACCGCAGCAGCCGGTTCGGCAGTCCACTGGAAGGCGGTCTGTTCTTCACGAACTTCGCGCACTG
The DNA here is from genome assembly GCF_001439805.1 of Pseudomonas trivialis. Classification (GTDB taxonomy): domain Bacteria; phylum Pseudomonadota; class Gammaproteobacteria; order Pseudomonadales; family Pseudomonadaceae; genus Aquipseudomonas; species Aquipseudomonas trivialis. The sequence goes on from NZ_JYLK01000020.1 coordinate 53,341, forward strand.
CCGGGGCAGCTTCTTCGACAAACGGTGCTTCGACAGCTGGCGCCTCAACGGCCGCTTCAACCACCGGTTGAGCTTCGACCACTGGAGCCGCTTCTACGGCAACCACTTCGGTTTGTGGCTGGGCGTCACGCTCCAGTGCAACTTCCACTTCCGGAACCACTGGGGTTTCGATCGGGGTGGTCGCTTCGACGACTGGCGCTTCAACCACGGCGGTTTCGGCGACAGGCGCCTCTGCAGCAGGGGTTTCTTCAACAGCAGCGGTGGCGCGTTCAGCCTGCTCGTGAGCCTGGGCTTCAGCCGGGGCACTGATGACCGAGCTGGCCACGGCAGCGGTAACGGCCAGGCCAGCGGCCAGTTCGTTGCCTGTTACTTCGGCGCCTGTCGCTTCGTTATTGGAGCCTTCAGCGTTTTCGCCGGTCTCTTCCGAGCCTTCGATCACATCGCCGTTGGCATCACGCTGACGCTCACGACGGTTGCTGCGACGACGCTGGCCACGGGAGCGGCGGCGTGGACGATCACCTTCGGCGTTGTCCTGGCCATCTTCCTGCAGTTGCTCTTCGCCGTTCAGCACTTCTTCTTCGCTGGAGGCTTCAGCTTGCTCGGCACGTGGCTGACGCTCTTCACGTGGCTGGCGCGGTTGGCGCTCTTCACGTGGGGCGCGTTCTTCACGTGGCTGGCGAGCCGGGCGTTCTTCGGTGCTGGCAGCAGCGACGGCCGCTACGGCTGGCGAAGCGTCCAGTGGCTCGCGCAGTTCACGCACGCGTTCTTCACGCTCGCCACGCGGCTTGCGATCTTCGCGCGGTGCGCGTGCGGTACGAGGTGCACGCTCTTCGCGGGGTGCACGCTCTTCACGGGCTACGGTCGGGGTGTCCTCGCGGGCTTCACGCGGGGCACGCTCTTCACGAGGTGCACGTTCTTCACGCGGCTTGCGTTCTTCGTCACGACGACCATTGCGGTTACGGCTCTGTTGACGGCCGTTACGGCGTTCTTCATTGCGCGCGGGGCGCTCGGCAGCAGGCTTTTCAGCCACAACCGGTGCAGCCGGCTCTTCCTTGGTGGCGAACAGGCTGACCAGCGACTTCACCAGGCCCTTGAACAGGCTTGGCTCAGGCAGGGCGGCCGGTGCGGCAACCGGTGCGGCGGCTTCAACCGGCACCGGTGCATTGGCGCGTGCCGGGGCGGTCTTGACGGCCGCTTCCTGGCGCACGAGGGTGCGGGTTGCTGCGGCCGGCTGGACTTCTTCCACTTCGGCGGCCGCCGCAGCGATTTCGTAGCTGGACTGGTTGGTGTGTGCTTCCGGGCTGTCATCACGCAGGCGCTGCACTTCGAAGTGCGGCGTCTCGAGGTGATCGTTCGGCAGGATGACGATACGGGCACGGGTGCGCAGTTCGATCTTGGTGATCGAGTTGCGTTTTTCGTTGAGCAGGAACGCAGCCACCGGGATCGGCACTTGTGCGCGGACTTCGGCGGTGCGGTCTTTCAGGGCTTCTTCTTCGATCAGACGCAGGATCGCCAGAGACAGCGATTCGACGTCACGGATGATGCCGGTGCCGTTGCAGCGCGGACAGACGATGCCGCTGCTTTCGCCCAGGGATGGACGCAGGCGCTGACGGGACATTTCCAGCAGGCCGAAGCGCGAGATGCGGCCCACTTGTACGCGGGCACGGTCGGCTTCCAGGCACTCGCGGACTTTCTCTTCCACGGCGCGCTGGTTCTTGGCCGGGGTCATGTCGATGAAGTCGATCACGATCAGGCCGCCGATGTCACGCAGGCGCAGTTGGCGGGCGATTTCTTCAGCCGCTTCCAGGTTGGTCTGCAAGGCGGTTTCTTCGATGTCGCTGCCTTTGGTGGCGCGCGCCGAGTTGATGTCTATGGACACCAGGGCTTCGGTCGGGTCGATCACGATGGAGCCGCCGGAAGGCAGTTCGACCACCCGCTGGAAGGCGGTCTCGATCTGGCTTTCGATCTGGAAACGGTTGAACAGCGGCACGCTGTCTTCGTAAAGTTTGATCTTGCTGGCGTATTGCGGCATCACCTGGCGGATGAAGGTCAGGGCTTCGTCCTGGGCTTCAACGCTGTCGATCAGCACTTCGCCGATATCCTGGCGCAGGTAATCGCGGATGGCGCGAATGATCACGTTGCTTTCCTGGTAGATCAGGAACGGCGCGGAGCGATCCAGCGATGCTTCTTTGATGGCGGTCCACAGTTGCAGCAGGTAGTCGAGGTCCCACTGCATTTCTTCGCTGCTGCGGCCAAGGCCTGCAGTGCGCACGATCAGGCCCATGTCGGCCGGAGCGACAAGGCCATTCAGCGCTTCACGCAGTTCGTTGCGCTCTTCGCCTTCGATGCGACGGGAGATGCCGCCGGCACGCGGGTTGTTCGGCATCAGCACGAGGTAACGGCCGGCCAGGGAGATGAAGGTGGTCAGGGCGGCGCCCTTGTTGCCACGTTCTTCTTTCTCGACCTGAACGATAACTTCCTGGCCTTCGCTCAGGACGTCCTTGATGTTTACGCGGCCTTCGGGGGCTTTCTTGAAGTATTCGCGGGAGATTTCTTTGAGGGGCAGGAAGCCGTGGCGCTCGGAGCCGAAATCGACAAAGGCAGCCTCAAGGCTGGGTTCGATGCGAGTAATACGGCCTTTATAGATGTTGGCCTTCTTTTGCTCGCGCGCACCGGATTCGATGTCCAGGTCGTAGAGGCGCTGGCCATCTACCAGTGCAACACGCAACTCTTCGGGTTGAGTTGCGTTAATCAGCATTCTTTTCATGTTGTACCGTCGGTTTCCGGGCTGCCGGAAACGGCGTTCGGCACACACGACTTCTCACGGTCGGTGTCAGGTGCGTCAAGAGTGGTTGGCCACTCCAGTGTCCAGCAATGCCTGCCAATTGGGCGGGCATCGCGACGGACGCGTCCTGCTTGTTAGCGGTGGTGACAAAGGCACCACTTCAACAAAAGCTAAGGTCAGGAGGAGGAATCAACCGGCGACTGTGGACGAGATGAAGCGTCTAAATATAAGCCTAGTGCTACACGGTCCGACGGTTGTGCATCTCCACCCTACACGTATCCCTGATAATTCGGGTGCTGCCGCGCGCAGAATCCGCAGCGGGTTGGCATTTACCGTGGGCTCCAATGGGGAGTCCACGCTCATGGCTAAACAAGACTCAACGTGGGCGACTGCGCTCACATCCAGCTCTTAACAGGCGTTGTTTCCGAAGCATTCGCCGTGGTCCGGCACAAGACTGACTGCACTTTGTGAACTGGCCGTAAATATCGGCGTAAAACGCGAGTATTCACTCTGCGCATCGCGCTCGCTTCAGGCCTCATGTCACCTGCGCTTGTTACAATCCTGAACCTTCCAGGGTGGCAAACGCCCCGTAGGACGGCCTCGCGTCCTGATGAATTGCGATGGTCAGGGCCGGCAGTTTGCCGCAAGTCCTCTGTCCAGGCCGCTTTTGGCGGCGTTCGCGACTATAGCAGCAATGATTAAGTGCTTCAATTCCATAAAAAATTGTTATCATCGCCGCCATGACGACTACCGCCCCCCCGACCCCCAGCGTCCAGCTGCTTGAGGTCTCGCCGGAATATGCCGGCCAACGCATCGACAATTTTCTCCTGGCCAGGCTCAAGGGCGTGCCCAAGACCTTGATCTACCGCATTTTGCGTAAAGGCGAAGTGCGCGTGAACAAGGGGCGAATCAAGCCCGAATACAAGCTGCAGGCCGGCGATATCGTGCGGGTACCGCCAGTGCGCGTGCCCGAGCGTGATGAGCCGGTGCCGTTGGCACAAGGCCTGCTGCAGCGCCTCGAAGCCTCCATCGTGTTCGAAGATAACAAACTGATCGTGATCAACAAGCCCTGCGGCATTGCGGTGCACGGCGGCAGCGGCCTGAATTATGGCGTGATCGAGGCCTTTCGTCAGTTGCGCCCGGACGCCAAGGAGCTGGAGCTTGTGCATCGTCTGGACCGGGACACCTCCGGCCTGCTGATGATCGCCAAAAAACGCAGCATGCTGCGTCACCTGCATACCGCCCTGCGTGGCGATGGCGTGGACAAACGCTACATGGCGCTGGTGCGTGGCAACTGGGCCAGTTCGATCAAGAGTGTGCGCGCGCCGTTGCAGAAGAGCAATCTGCGCTCCGGCGAGCGCATGGTCGAAGTGGACGAGGAGGGCAAAGAGGCCCTGACCCTGTTCAAGGTGCTGCGTCGTTTCGGCGATTTTGCGACCATGGTCGAGGCCAAGCCGGTCACCGGACGAACTCACCAGATTCGTGTGCACACCCTGCATGCGGGCCACTGCATTGCCGGCGACACCAAGTATGGCGATGAGGGGTTCTCCAAAGAGATTCGCGACCTGGGCGGCAAGCGTCTGTTCCTGCACGCCTACATGCTCACGGTGCCGCTGCCCGATGGCGGCGAGCTGAAGCTGCAGGCGCCCGTCGATGAGATGTGGGCCAAGACCGTGGAGCGCCTGAGTGTCGCACCCTGACTACAAACTGCTGATTTTTGATTGGGACGGTACGCTGGCCAACTCCATTGGCCGGATTGTCGAGTCGATGCACATGGCATCGACCCGCTCGGGCTTTGAGCTGTGTTCTGATTTCGCGATCAAGGGCATCATCGGCCTGGGCCTGCCCGAAGCGATCCGCGTCTTGTACCCCGAGATCGGCGACGCCGAGTTGATCGCGTTCCGCAATCATTACGCCGATCACTACATTGCGCTGGAAGCCACGCCCTCGCCGCTGTTCGACGGCGTGGTGCAGTCGCTGGAAGCGTTTCGCGCCGAGGGTTATCACTTGGCGGTTGCCACCGGCAAGGCCCGTCGCGGCCTGGATCGCGTGCTCAAGGCTCACGGCTGGGAAGATTACTTCGACATCACCCGCGCCGCCGACGAGACCGCCAGCAAGCCCCATCCGCTGATGCTCGAGCAGATCCTCGCCCATTGTGATGTGTCGCCGCGTCAGGCCTTGATGGTGGGCGATGCCTCCTTCGACCTGATCATGGCGCGCAACGCCGGCATGGACAGCGTTGCAGTGAGCTACGGCGCCCAATCCGCCCAGGCCTTGCAGCAATACGAGCCCAGGCTGACCATTGATCATTTTTCGCAATTGCAGGTCTGGCTTGGCCAGGCTCAATAAGTTTTTGCCGGGGTTAAGCGTATGAGTGACGAGTGGAAAGCGCCTGAAAAGGCCGAAAGCGGTGATGACAAAAGCTGGAAGCTGCTGGAGAAGACCCTCCTGGCCGGCGTTCAGGAGCAGCGGCGTGCGCGGCGTTGGGGGATTTTCTTCAAGCTGCTGACGTTCACTTACCTGCTGCTGATGCTGGCACTGTTCAGCCCGCTGATGGACATGGAAAAAAGCGCCACCCGTGGCGCCCACTACACCGCCTTGATCGAAGTGCGCGGGGTGATTGCCGACAAGGAGCCCGCCAGTGCCGACAATATTGTCGGCAGCCTGCGTGCGGCATTTGAAGACACCAAGGTCAAGGGCGTGATCCTGCGCATCAACAGCCCGGGCGGCAGTCCGGTGCAGTCGGGCTATGTCTACGACGAGATTCGTCGCCTGCGTGCCCTGCACCCGGATACCAAGCTGTACGCGGTGATTTCTGATCTGGGTGCCTCGGGTGCCTACTATATTGCCAGCGCCGCCGACCAGATCTATGCCGACAAGGCCAGCCTGGTGGGCTCCATTGGCGTGACGGCGGCCGGTTATGGTTTTGTCGGCACCATGGAAAAGCTTGGTGTGGAGCGACGCACCTACACCTCGGGTGAGCACAAAGCGTTCCTTGACCCGTTCCAGCCGCAGAAGGCCGATGAAACCCGGTTCTGGCAAAGCGTGCTCGACACCACCCATCGCCAGTTCATCGCCAGTGTGAAACAGGGGCGCGGTGATCGGCTGAAGGACAAGGACCATCCGGAGCTGTTTTCCGGGCTGGTGTGGTCGGGCGAGCAAGCCTTGCCGTTGGGCCTGATCGATGGCCTGGGCAGTGCCAGTTCGGTGGCGCGGGATGTAATCGGCGAGAAGGAGCTGGTGGACTTCACGGTTGAGGAATCGCCGTTCGACCGCTTCTCCAAGAAGCTCGGTGCCAGCGTGGCGGAGAAGCTGGCCCTGTACATGGGCTTCCAGGGACCGGCGCTGCGCTGACCTCTCAAGGCAGAGGTGATGTGGGAGGGAGCAAGCCCCCTCCCACATTTGGGTGTGCGTGGCTTCAGGGGATTTGCACGCCTTCGGCCAGCAACATGTCCACCAGCCGAATCAGCGGCAGGCCCACCAGGCTCGTGGCGTCCGGCCCTTCGGTACTCTGAAACAAACTCACGCCCAGCCCTTCAGCCTTGAAGCTGCCCGCGCAATCATAAGGTTGCTCGATATGCAGGTAGCGCTCGATACGTTCGGCATTCAACTCACGCATGTGCACGGTAAACGTCACGCAATCCACCTGACAGTGTCCGGTCTGACTGTTCAGCAGTGCCAGTCCCGTCAGGAAGCTCACACGCTTGCCGCTCGCCGCCAGTAACTGTTCGCGGGCGTTTTCGAAGGTGTGCGGCTTGCCGATAATCCGACCTTCCAGCGCGGCAACCTGATCGGAGCCGATAATCAAGTGTCCGGGATGGCTGCCGGCCAGGGCGCGAGCCTTCCCTTCGGCCAGGCGCTTGACCAGCTCGACGGCGGACTCTTTTGGGCGATGGCTTTCGTCGATATCCGGCGAGCAGCAAGTGAACGGCAGATGCAGGCGGCTGAGCAATTCCCGGCGGTAAACCGAGCTGGATGCGAGTAACAAAGGCAGCATGGGCGTCTCCTCAAGGCAGCGGCCGATTCTAGCGGCGTGACCGGCTGACGCACAGGGCTGAATTTCCTTTGACATGGCCGGGTGCATCCCTATAATGCTGCGCCTATGTTGAATGACCCGATTCCACCTCACGTTGACCCGCGCAAATTGGCTGATCGTGGCACTTCCCTCCAAGGTGAAGTACTGCTGGCCGATTTGGAGAGACTCTGCGACCCGCTTTCCGACACTGTCGGTACGGTCCAGGCCAAATTCGTTTTTGAACGAGATGAACGTAAAGCTGTGGTCATTCACAGCGTTATCGACACCGAAGTCAAAATGGTTTGCCAGCGTTGTCTTGAGCTGGTCACCCTGCCGATCCACAGCGAGTGCAGTTATGCCGTGGTGAAGGAGGGTGCGAATACCCAGTCGTTGCCGAAAGGTTATGACGTGCTGGAACTGGGCGAAGATCCTTTGGATCTGCATGCACTGATCGAGGAAGAGCTTCTGCTCGCCTTGCCCATTGTGCCTGCTCATCATCCGGAAGAATGCCAGCAGCCGGAGGGGCTCGATGACGAGCCCGAACCGAGCGAGGACGAGGTAACGCGGTCCAACCCGTTCAGTGTATTGGCGCAGTTAAAGCGTGACCCAAACGTTTAGGAGTTAATCAATTATGGCTGTTCAGCAGAACAAAAAATCCCGCTCCGCCCGTGACATGCGTCGTTCCCACGATGCTCTCGAGGCTAGCACCCTGTCTGTAGAAAAAACCACCGGTGAAGTTCACCTGCGTCACCACGTATCGCCAGAAGGCGTATACCGTGGCCGTAAAGTGATCGACAAGGGCGCTGACGAGTAATCACTTGTCTGCTCAAGTCATCGCGATTGACGCAATGGGCGGGGACTTCGGTCCCCGCAGCATTGTTCAGGCCTGCATTGCCAGCCTGTCTGCCACGCCCTCGCTGCACCTGACCCTCGTCGGTCAACCCTCCCTACTTGAAGAACTGATTGCCAGCCATCCGGCGGTGGATCGCGCGCGCCTGACGATCACGCCGGCCAGCGAAACCATTGGCATGGATGAAAAGCCATCGATGGCCCTGCGCGGCAAACCGGATTCTTCCATGCGGGTGGCCCTTGAGTTGCTGCGCGATGGCAAGGTGCAGGCCTGTGTCAGCGCCGGCAACACCGGTGCGTTGATGGCGTTGGCGCGGCATGTGCTCAAGACGCTGCCGGGGATTGATCGACCGGCAATGGTGGCCGCCATTCCGACGCAGAAAGGTTATTGCCAACTGCTGGACCTGGGCGCCAACGTCGATTGCAGTGCCGAGCACCTGTTCCAGTTCGCGGTAATGGGCTCGGTGGCCGCCGAGGCGCTGGGCGTTTCCCGGCCGCGGGTAGCCTTGCTGAATATCGGCACCGAAGACATCAAGGGCAACCAGCAGGTCAAGCTTGCCGCTGGCTTGTTGCAAGGTGCGCGGGGCTTGAATTACATCGGCTTTGTCGAGGGCGACGGCTTGTACCGGGGCGAAGCCGATGTGGTGGTGTGCGACGGTTTTGTCGGCAATATCCTGCTCAAGTCCAGCGAAGGCCTGGCAACCATGATTGCCGCGCGCATCGAAGCGTTGTTCAGGCAGAACCTGCTGTCGCGCATGGTCGGTGCGCTGGCGTTGCCTTTGATGCGGCGCTTGCAGGCTGACCTGGCACCGGCCCGACATAACGGTGCAAGCTTTCTGGGTTTGCAGGGCATTGTGATCAAAAGCCACGGTTCAGCGGGTGTGCAGGGGTTTCAGAGTGCGATTGCGCGGGCCGTGATCGAGATCCAGGAAAACCTGCCGCAACGCCTGCACGGCCGTCTCGAGGACCTGTTGCCTTAGGCGAATCGGCCCGGGAATGCTTAAATGTGACCGGCCAGTTCAATTGACCATCCAATCTGTCAGTTTCGTGCACTCCCATCGTCGGGGTGAGCATTTTTCCACGATCAGATCATTAGGGGCTTGTTACATGTCTACATCCCTCGCATTCGTCTTTCCAGGGCAGGGTTCGCAGTCCCTCGGCATGTTGGCCGAGCTGGGCGCGCAATTCCCGCTGATCCTGGACACCTTCAAGGAAGCTTCCGACGCCCTGGGTTACGACCTCTGGGCGCTGACCCAGCAAGGGCCGGAAGAGCAACTCAATCAAACCGATAAAACCCAACCGGCCATCCTGACCGCCTCGATCGCCCTGTGGCGCGTATGGCTGGCCGAAGGCGGTGCGCGCCCGGCATTTGTCGCGGGTCACAGCCTCGGCGAATACAGCGCCCTGGTGGCGGCAGGCAGCCTTACCCTCGCTGAGGCGGTCAAGCTGGTCGAGCGTCGTGGCCAGTTGATGCAGGAGGCCGTTCCGGCAGGGCAGGGCGGCATGGCTGCGATCCTCGGCCTGGAGGATGCGGTGGTGATCCAGGCCTGTGCCGAAGCGGCCCAGGGTGAAGTGGTGAGCGCGGTGAACTTCAACTCCCCTGGGCAGGTGGTCATCGCCGGGGCCAAGGCTGCGGTCGAGCGCGCCATTGAAGGCTGCAAGGCACTGGGCGCCAAACGTGCCTTGCCATTGCCGGTGAGCGTGCCGTCGCACTGCGAGCTGATGCGCCCGGCAGCCGAGCGGTTTGCCGAGTCCATCGCCGCCATCGACTGGCAGGCGCCGCAGATCCCGCTGGTGCAAAACGTCAGTGCGGCCGTTGCCGTCGATCTCGACACCCTCAAGCGTGACTTGCTGGAGCAGTTGTACAAGCCGGTCCGTTGGGTTGAATCGGTGCAGACCCTGGCCGCCAATGGCGCTACGGAGTTGGTCGAGTGCGGCCCGGGCAAAGTCCTGGCCGGCCTCAACAAACGCTGCGCTGACGGTGTGTCGACCGCCAACCTCAATACCCCGGATGCCTTTGCTGCCGCGCTCGCGGCGCAGGCTTGACCCGATCCCGAACTTAGGAGAAGCCTGCATGAGTCTGCAAGGTAAAGTTGCATTGGTCACCGGCGCGAGCCGTGGCATTGGCCAGGCGATTGCCCTGGAACTGGGCCGTCAGGGCGCCGTAGTGATCGGCACCGCCACCTCTGCCTCGGGCGCCGAGCGTATTGCCGCGACCCTCAAGGAGCATGGCGTGCAAGGCACCGGTATGGAGCTGAATGTGACCAGCGATGAGTCCGTGGCGGCAGTCCTGGCGGAGATCACCGCGCAATTCGGCGCACCGGCTATTCTGGTCAATAATGCCGGCATCACCCGCGATAACCTGGTGATGCGCATGAAAGACGACGAGTGGTACGACGTGGTCGATACCAACCTGAACAGTCTGTTTCGCTTGTCCAAGGGCGTTTTGCGTGGCATGACCAAGGCGCGTTGGGGGCGAATTATCAATATTGGCTCCGTAGTGGGTGCCATGGGCAACGCAGGCCAAGTAAACTATGCCTCCGCCAAGGCCGGCCTGGAAGGTTTCAGCCGTGCACTGGCGCGTGAAGTCGGCTCGCGTGCGATTACGGTCAACTCGGTGGCCCCAGGGTTCATCGACACCGATATGACCCGCGAACTGCCGCAAGCACAGCGTGAAGCCTTGCTGACGCAGATTCCGCTGGGCCGTCTGGGTCAGGCTCAAGAGATCGCGAATGTGGTCACTTTTCTGGCATCCGACGGTGCGGCATACGTGACTGGGGCTACAATCCCAGTGAACGGCGGGATGTACATGAGTTAAATTGTGACGGATCGCTTCAAAAAAATGTCATACGAGCTGTCTAAAATCCGTTATAAAGCTGCAACTTAATTTATAGGCAGGTGGCCGACCGGGTACAGGGTGAAGCTTTCAGTTGAAAAGCTGAAATGGCTTTCTATACACTTACCCACTGGCCAGCTGCCTGAATTTGTCCATTAGGAGTTAAACAAGGTATGAGCACCATCGAAGAGCGCGTCAAGAAAATCGTTGCCGAGCAACTGGGCGTTAAGGAAGAAGAAGTGGTCAACACTGCCTCCTTCGTAGAAGACCTGGGTGCCGATTCCCTTGACACCGTTGAGCTGGTGATGGCTCTCGAAGAGGAATTCGAGACCGAAATCCCGGACGAAGAAGCTGAAAAAATCACTACTGTTCAAGCTGCTATCGACTACGTTACCAGCCACCAGGCGTAATAGTTTGTAGTCGTCGCTTGCTGTCAGGGAAAAACCGCACTGCTGTAACGGCGTGCGGTTTTTTCTTTAGCGCTGATGAAAAGTGTCGTCATCAAGAAAAAGGAGAGTGCTGTGTCGCGTAGACGCGTCGTAGTCACCGGTATGGGTATGTTGTCGCCACTGGGTACGGATGTGCCGAGCAGTTGGCAGGGCATTCTGGCTGGCCGCAGTGGTATCGGTCTGATCGAACATACGGACCTTTCTGCCTATTCCACCCGTTTTGGCGGCTCGGTTAAGGGCTTCAATGTCGAGGAATATCTCTCGATCAAAGAATCCCGCAAGCTCGACCTGTTCATTCAATACGGTCTGGCCGCCGGTTTTCAGGCAGTGCGTAACGCAGGCCTTGAAGTCACCGACGCCAACCGTGAGCGCATCGGCGTGGCCATGGGGTCGGGTATTGGCGGTTTGACCAATATCGAGGAAACCAGCCGCATCCTGCACGATTCCGGCCCGCGTCGAATTTCACCGTTCTTCGTACCCGGCTCGATCATCAATATGATTTCCGGTTTCCTGTCCATCCACCTGGGCGCACAGGGACCCAACTACGCCATTGCCACCGCGTGCACCACGGGCACCCACTGCATCGGCATGGCGGCGCGCAATATCGCCTACGACGAAGCTGACGTGATGATCGCCGGTGGCGCCGAGATGGCCGCCTGTGGGCTGGGCATGGGCGGCTTCGGCGCCTCCCGTGCGCTGTCGACCCGCAATGATGAGCCGACCCGTGCAAGCCGTCCGTGGGACAAGGGCCGTGATGGCTTCGTGCTGTCCGACGGTGCTGGTGCGCTGGTGCTCGAAGAGCTGGAGCATGCCAGGGCGCGTGGTGCCACCATCTACGCCGAGCTGATCGGCTTTGGCATGAGCGGCGACGCCTTCCACATGACCTCGCCACCGGCCGACGGTGCCGGTGCCGCGCGGTGCATCACCAATGCCCTGCGCGATGCCAAGGTCAATGCCGACCAGGTGCAGTACATCAACGCTCATGGCACTTCGACCCCGACCGGCGATCTGGCGGAAGCCGAAGCCATCAAGTCGGTGTTCGGCGAGCACGCCTACAAGCTGGCGGTCAGTTCCACCAAGTCCATGACCGGCCACTTGCTGGGGGCGGCGGGCGCGGTCGAGGCGATCTTCAGCGTCATGGCCATCAAGGACCAGGTCGCTCCGCCGACCATCAATCTCGATGAGCCTGACGAAGGCTGCGACTTGAACTTCGTGCCCCACGAGGCCCAGCCGATGCCGATCGACGTGGCGATTTCCAACTCGTTTGGCTTTGGTGGCACCAACGGTTCCCTGGTGTTCCGTCGGTTCGCCGAGTAATGCACAGCTGGGTCGACGGTCAGCCAGCGGACAGCGTGCCTCTGAACGATCGCGGCCTGGCCTATGGTGACGGCCTGTTCGAGACCGTTGCGGTCAAAGGCGGGCGGCCGGTGCTGCTTGAGCGTCACCTGCAACGTCTCGAAGAAGGTTGCCGGCGCCTTGCCCTCGCGGCGGATCACCATCTGATCCGCAACGAAATACAGGCCTATGCCGCCGCCCTGGGTGACGGCGTGCTCAAACTGATCCTCACCCGCGGCGACAGCCTGCGCGGCTACGGCATCAACCCCGGCGCCCCGGTGCGTCGAGTTCTGCAAGGCTCTGCGCCAGCGGCCTATCCCCCGGGCCATGAAACGGTCGGCATCCGCCTGTTTCCCTGCGCCACCCGTTTGGCCGAGCAGCCGCTGCTGGCCGGTCTCAAGCACCTTAACCGTCTCGAACAAGTAATCGCCCGCGCGGAATGGCAGGACGCCGAGCATGCCGAAGGCCTGATGCTGGATATGTCCGGTCGCGTCATTGAAGGCGTGTTCAGCAACCTGTTTCTGGTGCGCGACGGCACATTGCTGACCGCTGATCTGAATCGTTGCGGGGTGGCCGGGGTGATGCGCGCCGAGATTCTGGCCCGGGCACAAGCGCTGGGCATCCCGGTGGCCGTGGCTGACATCAGCCTGGAGCACCTGCAGCAGGCTGATGAAGTCTTCGTCTGCAACAGCGTTTATGGCATTTGGCCGGTGCGCGGCTGTGCTGCGATGAGCTGGCCGGTTGGGCCGCTCACCCGTAAACTGCAGGGCATCGTTCGCGCGCTATTGGATATTTGAGTTGATACGAAAACTGATTGTACTGCTGCTGATCGGCCTGTTCTCGGCAGCGTTGGTGTTGGGGATTGGCGCCTGGAAATACGCGTCTGCCTTGAAGCAGCCGTTGAAACTGACCCAGGAGCAATTACTCGACGTCCCGACCGGAGCTACGCCAACCGGCACGTTCAACCGCCTGGAAAACGAAGGGGTGATCGACGGTGCCTTCTGGTTGCGTCTTTACTGGCGTCTCAACCTCGACGGCCAGCCCCTGCACAGCGGCGAATACCGCATGACGCCAGGCATGACGGCCCAGGACCTGATCGGCCTGTGGCAGCGCGGCGAAGTGGTGCAGTACAGTCTGACTCTGGTGGAAGGCTGGAATTTCCGTCAGGTGCGGTCCGCTCTGGCCAGGCACGACAAGATCGTGCAATCCCTGTCCGGTCTCAGCGACAGTGAAGTGATGGACAAGCTCGGTCATCCCGGCGTGTTCCCCGAGGGGCGCTTCTTCCCGGATACCTACCGCTTCGTGCGTGGCATGAGCGATGTCGAACTCCTGAAAAAAGCCTACAACCGTCTGGACGACGTACTCGCCCAGGAATGGAGCAAGCGCGCTGCCGACGCGCCGTATACCGACCCTTACCAGGCGCTGATCATGGCGTCCCTGGTGGAAAAGGAAACCGGTGTGCCGGAAGAACGCGCGCAGATCGCCGGGGTGTTTGTGCGCCGCCTGAAGATCGGCATGCAGTTGCAGACCGATCCCACCGTGATCTATGGCCTGGGTGAGCGCTACAACGGCAAGTTGACCCGCGCTCACCTCAAGGAAGCCAACCCCTATAACACCTACATGATTGCCGGCCTGCCGCCCACACCGATTGCCATGGTCGGCCGCGAGGCGATCCATGCCGCGCTGAACCCGGCGCCGGGCAGCAGCCTGTATTTCGTTGCCCGTGGTGATGGCAGCCATATCTTCTCCGACGACCTGGATGCGCATAATGCCGCCGTGCGCGAGTTTCAGCTCAAGCGCCGTGCCGATTACCGCTCCAGCCCGGCGCCGGCGGTGAAGCCGCTGGACGAAGTGACGCCGCCGGCCGACGCTCCGGTCGAGCCCGCGCCGGATACGGCCGCGCCGCAAAGCCCGCAATGACTCTGACTAAGGACCGCCTGTGACTGGCCTGTTTATTACTCTGGAAGGCCCGGAAGGCGCCGGCAAGAGCACCAACCGCGATTACCTGGCCGAGCGCCTGCGTGCGCAGGGTATCGAAGTGGTATTGACCCGCGAGCCGGGGGGTACGCTCCTGGCCGAGCGCATTCGTGACGTGCTGCTGGCCCCGGCAGACGAGCCGATGAACCCCGACACCGAGCTGCTGCTGGTGTTTGCCGCCCGTGCCCAGCACCTGGCCGAAGTGATTCGCCCGGCCCTGGCGCGTGGTGCGGTGGTGATCTGCGACCGGTTTACCGACTCCACCTACGCCTATCAGGGCGGTGGCCGGGGTCTGTGCCTTGAGCGCATCGCCAGCCTGGAGACCTTCGTGCAGGGCGATTTGCGTCCCGACCTGACCCTGTTGTTCGACCTGCCCGTGGCCGTGGGCATGGCCCGCGCCAGTGCCCGTGGTCGCCTGGACCGGTTCGAGCTGGAAGGCCATGGCTTCTTCGATGCCGTACGCAGCGCCTTTATCCGCCGTGCCGAGGCCGAGCCTGCGCGTTATCACCTGCTGGATGCCGCCCAGCCGCTGGCCCAGGTGCAGCAGAATATCGACGCCTTGCTGCCCACTTTGCTGGAGCGCGCCCGTGGCTGAAGCCTACCCGTGGCAGGACGGTCTCTGGCAGCAACTGGCCGGCCGTGCCCAGCACGCTCATGCCTATTTACTGCATGGGCCGATTGGCATCGGCAAGCGCGCCCTGGCCGAGCGCCTGATGGCCAGCCTGCTGTGCCAGCGCCCGGTCAATCTGCACGCCTGCGGTGAGTGCAAATCCTGCCTGCTGCTCAAGGCTGGCAGCCACCCGGACAACTACCTCCTGGAACCTGAGGAAGCGGACAAGGCGATCAAGGTCGACCAGGTGCGCGATCTTGTCAGTTTCGTGGTGCAAACCGCGCAGATGGGCGGGCGCAAGGTGGTGCTGATCGAGCCGGTGGAGGCGATGAACATCAACGCCGCCAACGCCCTGCTCAAGAGTCTGGAAGAACCGTCCGGCGATACCGTACTGCTGCTGGTGAGCCATCAGTCCAGCCGCCTGTTGCCGACCATTCGTAGCCGTTGCGTGCAGCAGGCATGCCCGTTACCCAGTGAGGCCATGAGCCTGCAATGGCTGGCGCAGGCGCTGCCGGACTGCGGCGAAGAAGAACGCGTGGAGCTGCTGACCCTGGCCGCCGGCTCGCCCTTGGCCGCCGTGAAGCTGCAGGCTCAGGGCGTTCGCGAACAGCGCGCGCTGGTGGTGGACGGTGTGAAGAAGCTGCTCAAGCTAGAACTGTCCGCCACGCAACTGGCCGAAACCGCGTGGAAGGATATTCCGCTGCTGCTGTTGTTCGACTGGTTCTGCGACTGGTCGAGCCTAATCCTGCGCTACCAACTGACCCAGGACGAAAGCGGCCTGGGTTTGCCGGATATGCGCAAGGTGGTGCAATACCTTGCGCAGAAAAGTGCGCAGGACAAGGTGCTGGCGATCCAGGACTGGATCCTCGCCCAGCGCCAGAAGGTACTCGGCAAGGCCAACCTCAACCGCGTGCTGTTGCTTGAAGCGCTGCTGGTGCAGTGGGTCGGCCTGCTTGGCCGCCGTTAATTTCCACGGCCGACGGGTGTACCGTTGGCCCGCCACTCCTGAAGTCGTGATTGCCTATGCTCGTAGATTCCCATTGCCACCTCGACCGTCTTGACCTCGCCCAGCACGGCGGCTCCCTCGATGCCGCCCTGGAAGCGGCACGCCAGCGCGGGGTAGGGCACTTTCTGTGCATCGGCGTCAGCGCCGAGAACGCCGCCGACGTCAAAGCCCTGGCTGAGCGCTATGCCGATGTGGATTGCTCGGTGGGCATCCATCCGCTGGACCTCAAGCCCGATGAGGCCCCGGCCCTCGACTGGCTGCTCGGCGAACTCGACCACCCGCGGGTGGTGGCCATCGGTGAAACCGGCCTGGACTACCACTACGAGCCCGAGGCCGCAGACGTGCAGCAGGCCTCCTTCCGCCTGCACCTGCAGGCGGCCGCGCAGACCGGCAAACCGGTGATCGTCCACACCCGTGGCGCCCGCGCCGACACCCTGACCCTGCTGCGCGAAGCCGCGCTGCCCCAAGCGGGCGTGTTGCATTGTTTCACTGAAGATTGGGACATGGCCAAGGCTGCCCTGGACCTGGGCTTCTACATTTCCCTGTCGGGCATCGTCACCTTCCGCAACGCCGATGCACTGCGCGATGTGGCCCGCCAGGTACCCGCCGACCGTTTGCTGGTGGAGACCGACTCGCCGTACCTGGCGCCGATCCCCCATCGCGGCAAGCCGAACCTGCCGGAATACGTGCGCGACGTGGCAGATTACCTGGCGATGCTGCGGGGGGCGTCTTACGAGCGTTTTGCCGAGCAGACGACCGAGAACTTCAAGCGTTTATTCCCCCTGGCACACGTCGCCGGCTGACCCCCTCAAATCGAAGGCAAAAAAAACCCGGGTTCTGGGGGGTGAATCCGGGTTAAGACCATTAGGAGTTAACAAGGGCACTCAGTCCGTCGGTGCCCAGGTCGCCGCGTCACTTGGGGGAGATGCCGCGCCGACAGTTGAAGTATTGATCAGTATCGGATTCAGTCCAGTCGCGACTGGTCGTTTTTTAAACAGATTTGGAATACGCGCGCTTCCCTTGAGTTCTCATTGGGCAGGCACCGGTAGGCCCATTGCGTATTGTTTTTGACTGATACAGGGCAAAACGTTGGCGAATTGAAGGTAAAGCGTCGGACGGGTACACATAGGCGTTGCTCAACGACCGTTCAGTCGGGATAATCCCTCGCACCGGGTAAATCGTATCGCCACGTATCCGTGGCCCTGCGCGAGCCTTCCCATTCCGACCTCTGCAGAACTCTTCCTCATGCACAAAGAACCCCGTAAGGTCCGTGAGTTTCGCCGCCGTGAGCAGGAAATTCTCGACACCGCACTCAAGTTGTTTCTCGATCAGGGTGAGGACAGCGTCACCGTCGAGATGATCGCGGATGCCGTGGGTATCGGCAAAGGCACTATCTACAAACACTTCAAGTCCAAGGCCGAGATCTACCTGCGCCTGATGCTCGACTACGAGCGTGACTTGAACGAGCTGCTGCACTCGGCCGATGTCGACAAGGACAAGGAAGCCCTGTCGCGGGCCTACTTCGAGTTCCGCATGCGGGACCCGCAGCGTTACCGCCTGTTCGACCGCCTGGAAGAAAAGGTGGTCAAAGGCCATCAAGTGCCGGAAATGGTCGAGGAACTGCACAAGATCCGCGCCTCCAACTTCGAACGCCTGACGCTGTTGATCAAGGGGCGCATCAGCGAAGGCAAGCTTGAAGACGTGCCGCCGTACTTTCACTACTGCGCGGCCTGGGCCCTGGTACATGGCGCCGTGGCGCTGTACCACTCGCCGTTCTGGAGCAATGTGCTGGAAGACCAGGAAGGCTTTTTCCAATTCCTGATGGACATTGGCGTGCGCATGGGCAACAAGCGCAAGCACAGCGGCGACCTGCCAGGCGCGGAACCGAAAACCGGAGAGACCCCGGCCACGTGAGTCATTCGCCACAGTGATGGCGTGATGATTTACTGCCGGGCGCATTACCCCAGGAATATACTCAGGCATGGACCTTGCTAAAAGCTGAGTTATAAGTCAGTTTTCAGTGCGCCCGAATTATCCGCTGCCGGAGTGATCCATGATCGTTGATCGTCAAGGCAGGCGTTTTCGCAATTTGCGAATCAGCCTGACCTCAGCCTGCAATTACGCGTGTACCTACTGCGTGCCCGATGGCAAGCGGCTGGTGGCTGCCCAGGACGAACTCTCGGCCCAGGCCATGGCCCGTGGCGTGGCGTACCTGATCGAAGCGGCCGGTATCGACCGTCTGCGTATCACCGGCGGCGAACCGCTGGTGAGCCCCAAGCTGGAAGCCTTTATGGGCGCCGTGGGGCAGATGGGGCTCAGTGATATCAGCCTGACCACCAATGGCCAGTTGCTCGCACGCAAACTGCCGCTGCTGGTGGAGGCTGGCATTCGGCGCATCAATGTCTCTCTCGACACGCTGGACGCCGGTGCTTTTCGCAGCATCGCCCGTGGCGGCGACCTGGCCACTGTCCTCGACGGCATGGACCAGGCCCGCGCCGCTGGCATCAAAATCAAGGTCAACATGGTGCCGCTGCGCGGGCAGAACCTCGACCAGGTGATGCCGCTGCTCGACTACTGCCTGGCGCGCGGCTACGAGTTGCGCTTTATCGAATTGATGCGCATGGGCCATCTGGCCAGGGATTCCAACGCGTTCCTGCAGCAGTTCGTCAGCCTGCAGCAACTGCTCAGCCTGATCGGCGAGCATCACGAATACCTGCAGGCCAATGCCCCCGTGGATGCCACGGCGGTACGTTATGAAGTGCCGGGCAAAGGCTTCTTCGGGGTCATCGCCAACGAGAGTGTGCCGTTCTGCCGTACCTGTTCGCGATTACGGCTGTCGTCCACCGGTTGGCTGCACGGTTGCCTGTCGTCGAGTAACCGTCACTACGTCGGCGACCTGCTGGACAAGCCGCGTCATCAGGCACTGCCGGCCCTGCAAGGTCTGCTGATGAAGGCCCTGGGCGACAAACAGGAAGTGGCCTTTTCGGGCGGGGCAACAATCATGAAAATCATCGGCGGCTAACGCTATTCCGTGAGTTCACAGCATCCATGTGGGAGGGGCTTGCTCCCACATTTGATTTGAGTTTCCCAGGAGCTGGCGCAGAATCTGCATCTCGTGCCCATTCGCCGGTTTTCCGTCACCGGCTTCTGGAGAATTGGGATGCGTAGTCTGGTTTTGTTGCTGGCGTCGTTGGCGCTGGGTGGATGCATGACCGTCAGCGATATGGCCGAAGGCACTCGCTATCAGATGAGCGATGCCGGATTGCTCGACCACAGCGACACCCGCCGAACGGCCTCCGTGCGCATACAGCCGGATTCCTTTGTCTTTATCGCCCAGGGCAGCTTTGTGCCGCCGGGCAGCGCCTACCCGCGACCGAACGTGGTGGCCGAAGAAGCCTTCAACGGTTTCGTCGAGTATTTCCCCATGGTGCGCCGCGCCCGTAAACCCGAAGGCCTCGAACAGGCAATGTCCGAGGCCCGTGCGGCCGGTGCTCATTACCTGTTGTACTGCCGTTTTGCCGCCGCCGATGACCGTATCGGCAATGCCGACGAATGGTCGGATCAGGAGGCGCTTGACCGGGTAGGGCTGGACAGCGGCGTGATCCAGATCATGCTGATCGAGACCAGCACCCAGTATTTGATCGATACTGCACGTATTCGCAGTCGTGGCGGTTTACTGACGTTCCACGACAACAGGCCACAGGACCTGATTGCCCGCCCGCTCGCGCAGTACGCGCGCAGTTTGCTGGGCATGAGCAATCAGTAACAGCAAGGAGACCCCCATGACCGATTCCGCCAAGGCCAACGATCTGTTGGCGCAACTGCCCAAGGGCAAAGGGCCGGCGCCGGTGCATCTGTGGAACCCGGACTTCTGCGGCAACATCGACATGCGCATTGCCCGCGACGGCACCTGGTTCTATCAAGGCACGCCGATCGGGCGCAAGCCGATGGTCAAGCTGTTCTCCAACATCATCCGCCGCGATGGCGATGACTATTTTCTGGTTACACCCGTGGAAAAAGTCGGCATCAGCGTGGATGACGCGCCGTTTGTGGCCATTACCCTCGAGGTGCAAGGGCAGGGCGAAAGCCAGGTACTGCGCTTTACCACCCACGTCGACGACGTTGTCGAGGCCGGCCAGGAACATCCGCTGCGGGTGATCACCGACCCCGTCACCCAGGAGCCTTCGCCTTACCTGCGCGTGCGCACTAACCTCGAAGCCCTGGTTCATCGCAATGTGTTCTACCAATTGGTGGAGCTGGCGGTTAGCCGTCCGATCAACGGCAGCAACTGGCTTGGGGTGTGGAGCGGCGGGATGTTCTTTCCCATCGGCCTGGAGCCTTGAACGCGCGATTTTCATCTCCCTGAAATAATTCGCTTGCTGCAAACCGGCGCTTTCGGTTATCAATTTGTACATGATTAGACATGTTCGATTTGATAAGAAAAAACGCGTCGTCGATGAACTCATCCGCCGTATCGAAGCCGGGGTGATGGTCGACGGTTTCCTGCTGCCGGGCGAGCACCAGTTGGCGGAAGAGTTTGCGGTCAGCCGCGGCACCCTGCGTGAGGCGCTGGCCGAGCTCAAGCGCCGCAATTACATCGCGACCCAAAGCGGCGTTGGCTCCATCGTCACGTTTGACGGCATGGTGCTGGACCAGAACAGCGGATGGGCCCAGGCCCTGGCGGACACTGGCGCACGGGTCAACACCGACATCCTGCGCCTCGAAGCCGTGACCCGCAGCGACTTGCTCAGCCGCTTCGGCAGTGACCAGTTCATCGCCCTCGACCGGCGACGGCGCACCACCGAAGGCACCGCCGTGTCCCTGGAGCGCTCACTGATGCCCGCGTCCGGTGGCCTGGAAAGCCTGCCCCGCGTCGGTCTGATCGACAACTCCCTGACCATCACCCTGGCCGCCTACGGTTTCATTGGCGCCACCGGAGACCAGTGGATCGGTGCGGAGCCCCTGAACGAGGAGGACGCCCGTTTGCTGGGCCGCCCCACGGGCACGGTGTTTCTCAAGGCTTCGCGCACCACGTACGATCGGCGCAAGCGTTTCATGGAGTACGTCGAAAGCCTGCTCGACCCCGTGCACTTTCGCCTGCACCTGCAGTTTGGAGCTTCAAAATGACCCCTGAAAATCGCGCACTTGCCGCGTTCCATGGCCTCGCCCTGGGCGATGCGCTCGGCATGCCCACCCAGTCCCTGAGCCGCGAACAGGTGCAGCAACGCTTCGGCGCCATCACCGCCCTTGAAGCGGCCGGGCCCGACCAGCCCATCGCACCGAACATGCCGGCCGGCTCCATCACCGATGACACCGAGCAGGCGATCCTGGTGGGCCAATTGCTGGTGGAGGGCCGGGGCAACATCGAGCCCACCGTGCTCGCCCAGCGCCTGATCGAGTGGGAAGCGGCGATGCGCGCCAAGGGCTCCCAGGACCTGCTGGGGCCGTCCACCAAACGCGCCATCGACATGATCCTGGCCGGCCACACGCCGGAAGAGTCAGGGCGTTACGGCACCACCAACGGCGCGGCCATGCGCATCACGCCAGTGGGGATTGCCGCCGATATCAAAGACCCGGCACGGTTCATCCAGGCGGTGATCCAGGCATGCCAGGTCACCCACAACACCACTTTGGGGATTTCCAGCGCGGCGGCGGTGGCGGCGGTGGTGTCGGCCGGCATCAATGGCGCGGACCTGGGCGAGGCGCTGAACATCGGCGTGCAGGTCGCGCAAAAGGCCGAAAGCCACGGCCACTGGATTGCCGGCGGACGTATCTCCACGCGCATCAGTTGGGCGCGCACCTTGAGCGTCGGCAGCGGCGACAAAGCGCTGTTCGCCGACCTGCTCTACGAATTGATCGGCACCTCGGTCGCCTCTCAGGAGTCGGTGGTGGTGTCGTTCGCCCTGGCCCAGCAAGTGGCGGTCGGCGCAATGAACGCGTTTGAAGCCGTGTGCCTGGCCGCGAGCCTGGGCGGCGACACCGATACCATCGCCGCGATGCTCGGCGCCATGCTCGGCGCGTGCCTGGGCATGCAGTGCTGGCCGCAGGCGGTGATTGAACAGGTCACGCGCGTGAATGGCCTGGACTTGCAGCCGTTGGTCCAGGGGCTGCTCGCATTGCGGTAACGCCACAGATCAAAAAAATCGCATTGAGTCAGCACGGCTGGCTACAGCTTCAACTTGAAGATTTGCCACAACCACAACAATACAGGCACCAGGAGCCCCCCTCATGAGCACCCCTTCTTCCGGCCAAAGTGCCGGGCAATTGGAAACGCGCGGCATCGAACCGGTCCCGGAAGGTGAGTGCAACGGTCATCCGCTGCAGTTGTTCTGGGTGTGGTTCGCTGCCAACATCAGCATCCTTGGCCTGCCACTCGGCGCCACGCTGGTGGCGTTTCGTGGCCTGGCCATCTGGCAGGCGATCATCGTCGCAATCCTCGGCGCCGCCGGCTCCTTTGCGGTGGTGGGGATCATTTCCATCGCCGGCCGTCGTGGCCGTGCGCCCAGCCTGACCCTGTCCCGCGCGATTTTCGGCGTGCGCGGCAATATCGGCCCGACGCTGGTGTCGCTGATGTCGCGCCTGGGTTGGGAAACCGTCAACACCACCACGGCCGCCTTCGTGCTGCTGTCGTTGTGTTCGATCCTGTTCGGCTCGCCGGTCGAGGCCAAGAGTGCACCCGTGCTCACGCTGATCTTCATTGGCCTCTTCGTGCTGCTGACCCTGGCGGTCTCCGGCCTCGGCCATGCCACCCTGCTGGTGATCCAGAAGTGGGCCACCTATGTGTTCGGCGCCCTGAACCTCCTGGTGGGCGGCTTCCTCTGTGCCACCATCGACTGGAGCGCGGTGTTCAACGCCACCCCAGCGCCCCTGAGCGCGATGATCATCGGCGTCGGCACCATGGCAGCCGGCACCGGCATCGGCTGGGCCAACGCCGGTGCCGACATGTCGCGCTACCAGCACCGCAGCGTCAAGGCCGTGCGCCTGGTGGCGTCCGCCGCCTTCGGTGCAGGCATCCCGCTGGTGCTGCTGATCACCCTCGGTGGCCTGCTGTCGGTGGGCAACAACGACCTGGCCTCGGCCACCGACCCGATCATCGCGATCCGCGACATGCTGCCCACCTGGATGGCCGTGCCGTACCTGATCACCGCGTTCGGCGGGCTGCTGCTGTCGAACAACCTGTCGGTGTACTCGGCCGGTCTCACCACCTTGACCCTCGGCCTGAAGGTCAAGCGCGTGCATGCGGTGATCGTCGATATCGTGGCGATCTTCGCCGGCTCCATTTACTTCATGCTGATCGCCGACAGCTTTTACGGCCCCTTCATCACCTTCATCTCGCTGCTGGCAGTGCCGATCACCGCGTGGGTCGGGATCTTTGTGGTCGACCTCATCCATCGTCATTACTACAGCCCCAAGGACCTGCTGGATGTGAGCCCGAGCAGCGCCTACTGGTATCGCGGCGGCGTGGAATGGCGTGCCTTCGGCGCCTGGGCCGTGGCCATCGTGCTGGGCTTCAGCTTCACCACCATTGGCACCACCGCCGAAAACATCTGGTTCGCCGGGCCGTTGTCCGACTCCTGGCTGGGCCACAACGGCCTCGGCTGGGTCGTGACCTTCCTGGTGGCCGGCGGGATCTATGCGGTATTGGGCGGGGCGACTGACCGGCGTCCGGCGCAGGTCGAGCATGCCCATGTCTAGATTGCTGCACACCGGCCAGGTCATCGTCGACCTGGTCATGGCCCTCGATACCCTGCCTGCCAGCGGCGGTGACGTGCTGGCGCAAACGGCCAGTTTCGAAACCGGCGGCGGCTTCAACGTCATGGCGGCTGCACGGCGCAATGGTTTGCCGGTGGTGTACCTGGGCCGTCACGGCAATGGCCGCTTTGGCGATCTGGCCCGCGCGGCGATGCAGGCCGAGGGCATCGAGATGGCCCTGCCGGCCAGCAGTGGCAAGGACACCGGCTTGTGCGTGGCGCTGACCGAGGCCAGCACTGAGCGCACGTTCATTTCCCACATGGGCGCCGAAGGGGAATTGAGTGCCGAAGACCTGGCCGGCGTGGTGCCCGCTGCCGATGACTACGTGTATGTCAGTGGCTACAGCCTGCTGCTTGACGGTAAGGCGCAGCCGTTGATCGACTGGCTGCTGGGGTTGTCACGGCAGATCGTGGTGATATTCGACCCGGGCCCGCTGGTCAAGGCGCCGGAGTCGGCGCTGATGCGCACACTGCTGCCGCGTATCGATATCTGGACCAGCAACGGTCCGGAAGTCCTCGCATTCACCGGCGCGGCGGATATCGCCACGGCGTTGCCATTGCTCAAGCGGCACCTGAGCGCCGACACGTTATTGGTGGTGCGAGATGGCCCGAACGGTTGCTGGGTCGGACGAGGTTCAGCGATTGAACACGTGCCGGGCTTCAAGGTGCGGGCGGTAGACAGCAATGGCGCGGGGGATGCGCATGCGGGGGTGTTCATCGCCGGCCTGGCCAGAGGCCTGCAGCCCGCAGAGGCCGCACGCCAGGCAAACGCCGCCGCCGCGCTGGCCGTCACACGCCGGGGCCCGGCCACATCACCCGGCACTGCCGAACTCAACACATTTCTTTCCAGCTAAGCAAAGACCGACACAGGAGGGGCTTGTTGATTTTAAAGCTTTAAATCTTACGGAATCACATCTCTGTCTCTGTCTCTGTGGCGAGCGGGCTTGCCCCGCGTTAGCGCCCCCAATCAAGAGAAACACGGTCCATCTGACACTGCGCAGAGCCTGATTTTGGGGCTGCTGCGCACCCCAACGCGGGGCAAGCCCGCTCGCCACAACAAGCCCGCGAAGCCTGCGCGACAGCGCCAAGTCGACACTGGCGCAGCCTCCACATGTTCAACCCGCTTTGCGCAACGCTTCGATCAACTGATCCTTGCGCATGGTGGAGCGGCCAGGAATGTCCTTGGCGCGCGCTTCCTTCATCAGGCTTTCCTTGGTCTGCGTTCCCAACGACGTCCGACTGCCGCGCGCCAGCCCTTCACGACTGGCCGTCGCGCGCCTGGCCGACTCCTTCCGGTCCTGGGTCTTTTTGGCCGGCGCCTTGCGCTGGCCTGAACCGCCAGCCTTTTCGCCGCCGCCGGACTGCTTGTTCACGGTAGCCCAGGCACGGGCCTCGGCTTCATCCTTGGGCAGGCCCTTTTGCTCATAGCTGTCTTCGATATGAGCGGCCTTGCGCTTCTGTTCGCTGGTGTATTTGGCTTTGCTTCCACGAGGCATCGTCAAAACTCCTTCCAGCCCCGCGAACGGGGCCGGACCTGCATTGGATTTACTGAGTGCTTTCACCATCAAGCTTGCGTGCCTCATCCACACCCGAGGCGGTCAGCTTGATCGGCAGGTTCAGCGAGTATTCACCGGCGTCGTCGGTGGTCACATGTCCATCCTTGATGAACCCACGGTCCTGGAGAAACGCCAGCACGCTGGCAACCTCCTTTTCGCCGCGGTAGTTGTCCAGCACCTCCTTGCCCAGACCTTGCGGGTGAGCGTGCAACAGGCGGGTGAGGACTTCTTTCTCAAGGTTTCTATCGACGTTCATGCGTACCTCTTCACTGGGAAATTATCGGCTGTTCGTCCTGCTCTCGATGTATCAAGGCGCGGGTTGTTTTGGCGCGCCTGGCACGTTCGAGTCGTTACCGGTATTGATTTTCGGCTCGTTGACCGATGGGCCCATCTTGCCATTGCCGACAGCAGCCGGCGCCTTGCGGTCGGTGTCATGGCCCTTGGTGTGCGGGTCGGCGGCGTTGGTGTTGTCGATGACTGCGCCACCGTTGGTGTCCAGGCCCGTGCCCATGGATTTTTGCGACTCGGTAGTGGCATCCGGCGCCGGGTTCGTCGGGCCGGTGGTGGAGCTGGCCGCAACGGCGCTCAGCGAGGCAGCGGACAGCAGGCCGGTGAGGGCGAGGGCAGCAAACTTGGAAGTCTTCATGAGGGTGTCTCCATATGATTAATGTCCTTACCCCTTATTGGTCAGCCCCTCTTTGCGGTTCGTGCCTGAATGCCGACGAACGGTCTTGTGGCACCTGTAAGATTTTGTGTACCGCATGTGCAGTCGTTCAAGCGCCGTACAGCTGGCCTTTGCGATAGTCCCCTGACGTTGTCCAGGTCTTCGCGTATCCGTCGCCTTCCAGACGGAGCCCAAGGGCCTCATTCACCCGGATGTGTATCGAGGGTGACACGAAGCGGACACGCAACATTACGTATCGGCGCCTTAGCCGGATGGCCCCCACACAGCGAACACTGCCGCCATGACTACCGTGAGCTTGCTGAAAGACCCCGTGAACACGCGCCCGAGCGAGGTGTTGTACGGTCCCCTCCAGCCTGAACTGTTGCGTGACGAGGTACTCGCCGACCTGCTCGAGGCCACCGCCAGGCGTGATCCTCAGCAGGTGGCGCTGATCGACGGCGAGCGCCAGCTCAGCTACGGCGAGCTGGACCGGCAGGCCGCCTGCGTGGCCTCGCGGCTGATCGAGGCGGGGGTGCGGCCGGGGCAGATCGTCGGCCTGTGGATGCCGCGCGGCATGCAGCTATTGGTGATGCAGGCCGGCATCGCCAAGGCCGGCGCGGCCTGGCTGCCGATGGACGAGGACACGCCGCTCGAACGCCTGCAAGTGTGCATGGAAGACGCCCAGGCGGTCGGCGTTGTTTGCGCACACGGCAGCGCGCCGGCGCTGGCTGAGGTGGGGCTTGTCGCCTGGTGCGCAAATGATCTGCTCGCGCCGCTGCAAGGTGCGTTGCAACGCCGCAGCGGTGCCCGGCCCGAAGACCCGGCCTACGTCATCTATACCTCGGGTTCCACCGGCAAACCCAAAGGCATCCTGATTTCCCAGGGCAGCATCTGCCACTTCCTGCGCAGCGAGAATGCGATCCTCGGCATCCAGGCCAGCGACCGCGTCTACCAGGGTTTTTCCGTGGCCTTCGACATGTCGTTCGAGGAGATCTGGATCGCCTATCTGGTGGGCGCCACCCTGTGGCTCGGCCCCAAGGACATCACTGGCGACCCCGAAGCCTTGCCGCGCATGCTCACTTGCCAGCGCATCAGCGTGCTGCACGCGGTGCCCACCTTGCTGGCGCTGTTCAGCGAAGACGTGCCGAGCCTGCGCCTGATCAACCTCGGCGGCGAAATGTGCCCCGAATCGCTGGTGGAGCGCTGGAGTCGACCCGGTCGGCAGATCTTCAACACCTACGGCCCCACCGAAGCCACCGTTTCCGCCAGCCTGGCGCGGTTGCAGCCTGGCGCTGCGGTGACCATCGGCACGCCGCTGCCCAACTATGGCTTACTGGTGATCGAAGCCGACCTGGCCCCTGGTGCCACGCCGACGCTGCTGGCGCGCGGGCAGACCGGCGAGCTGTGCATCATAGGTCCGGGCCTGGCGGCAGGCTACCTGGGTCGCCCGGACCTGACCCGCGAAAAGTTCATCGACAACCCCTGGGCCAGCGGCTACCACGACGAACGTCTGTACCGTACCGGCGACCTCGCGCGCATCGACGCCGACGGGCAGGTGGTGTGCCTGGGGCGCGCCGATGATCAGGTGAAAATCCGGGGATTTCGCGTCGAGCTGGGCGAAATCGAAGCCTTGCTCGCCCAGCAGCCTGGCGTGGGCACGGTTGCGGTGCTGTTGCGCAACGACGCCGGCATGGACCAGTTGATCGCCTACCTGGTGGCGGAGGGCGGCATGCCGGGCGAAGGCCTGTCGGCGCAGTTGCGCAAGGCCTTGCAGGCGCGCCTGCCGGCCTACATGGTGCCCAGCCGCTTTGAGCTGCTCGACAGCATGCCGCGGCTGACTTCCGGCAAGATCGACCGCAAAACCCTCAAGGCACGGCCGCTTGGCGTCGACACCAGCGGCGCGAGCCTGGAGTCGGACAGCCCGGAAAACCCCGGCGAAACCGTGCTGTTCGCCGCCCTGCACGCACTCTTCCCCGGCCAGCCGATTCGTCGCGAGGCCGACTTTTTCAGCGACCTGGGCGGCCACTCGTTTTTCGCCGCGCGACTGGCCTCGGCGTTGCGCGCCGACCCACGCTTCGCCCACATCACCGTGCGCGATATCTATCAGCAGCGCCGCGTCGGCGCGATTGCGCAGGGGCTGCAAGCCATGCCGCAACCGGCTGCGCAACAAGCTGCCTGGACCCCACCGTCGGCGCTGGCACGCTGGCGCTGCGGGTTGGCCCAGGCCGCACTGCTGCCGGCGATGGTGTGCTTGCGCATGAGTCAGTGGCTGGCGCCGTTTTTCACGTATCACTACCTCACCGGCAGCCCGGGCGATTCGGTGGCCGTGGCCACGGCAGCGTCCATCGGTGTGTTCCTGCTCGCGACGCTGGTGCAGTTCGTGCTGGCCATCGCCGGCAAATGGCTGATCGCCGGGCGCCTGAAACCTGGCGTCTACCCGTTGTGGGGCCTGACCTATTTTCGCTGGTGGGCCGCGTCGCGCATGATCGAGTCGGCGCCGGTCTACCTGCTCAGCGGTTCTTCGCTGTACAGCCTGTGGCTGCGGGCGCTCGGCGCCAGGGTTGGGCGTGAGGTCAATATCGGCTCCCTCGGCGTGCGCGTTCCCGACCTGTTGCACATCGGCGATGAGGTCAGCATCGGCAACGGCGTGAGCCTGGAAAACGCCCGCGTCGAGCGCGGCCAACTGCACCTTGGGCAGGTCACGCTGGACGAGAACGCTTGCCTGGGCTCCTACACCATTCTGGAAGGCAACACGGCGCTCGGCCGCAGCGCCCATCTGCAAGGGCAGTCGGCGCTGGCCGATGGTGCCAGCGTGCCGGCCGAGCGCATCTGGAGCGGGTCGCCTGCCGTCGATATCGGCGCGTTCGACCCGGCCAGCCTGCCGCCGCGGCCGGTGGTCGGGCGTGGCCAACTGCTGCTGGAAAACCTGTTCTACGGGGCCGGCATCCTGCTGATCGCCACGCTGTTTTTCCTGCCGGTATTCCCGACGTTTTTCCTTATCGACTGGTTCGATGAGCAGCAGATCCTGCCCTGGCTGCAGGCGCAGAACGTGGGCGTGCAACTGCTGCGTTACTTTGCCCTGGCCCTGCCGGCCGCCACTGTGCTGATCGTGGCGATGGTGCTGATTTCGGCGGCGCTGCGCTGGGCCGTGCTGCCGCGCCTCAAGCCGGGCAACTACCCGGTGCACAGCCGGGTATATTGCAGCAAATGGCTGGTGAGCCACATTCAGGAGGCCAGCCTCAACGTGTTGTCCGGTTTGTATGCGACGGTCTACGCGCCGCTGTGGTATCGCCTGCTGGGCGCGAAGGTGGGCCGCGATGCGGAAATCTCCACCGCCCAGGGCGTGATCCCCGACATGCTGACCCTGGGCGATGAAACCTTTATCGCCGACGCCGTGATGCTCGGTGATGAACAGGTCGACGGCGGCTGGATGCGCATTCAGCCGACCGTGGTGTCGCACCGCAGCTTCGTCGGCAACGGCAGCTACATTCCCGACGGCACGACGTTGCCCGAGAACGTGCTGATCGGTGTGCATTCCCGCGCGCCGCTCAACGCCGAAATCGCCAGCGGCGACACCTGGCTCGGCTCGCCGCCGATCAACCTGCCGGCGCGCGAACAGGTCAGTGGCTACCCGGACCACCTGACGTTCCGCCCCTCGCCGTGGCGTCGTCTGGCCCGTGGCAGCATCGAGGGCCTGCGCATCGTGTTGCCCCACGCCACGGTGATCGCCGTGGGCTACACGGTCATGATCGACCTGATGCCGGTGGCGCAGGACGAGCGCTGGGGCGCGGTGTTCGGTTACCTGGCGCTGATCGGCCTGGCCTACAGCCTGGGCAACTACCTGTTGGTGGCGGCGTTGAAATGGCTGGTGCTGGGCCGCTATCGCAAGCGCTGTGAGGCGATGTGGACGCCTTTTGTGTGGCTGTCCGAAGGCATCACCAGCCTTTACGAAGGCATGGCCGCGCCCAATTTCATGAGCTACCTGCGCGGCACGCCGTGGCTGCCACTGGCGTTTCGCGGCCTGGGTTGCAGGATTGGCCGTGGCGTGTACATGGACACCACCGACATCACCGAATTTGACTGCGTGAGCATCGGCGACCACAGCGAGTTGAACGCCGGCGCCTGCCCGCAGACGCACCTGTTCGAAGACCGCGTGATGAAAATCGACCGCGTGCTGATCGGTGCACGGGTCTACATGGGGCCGCGCAGTGCGGTGCTCTACAGCGCCGAGGTCGGCGACGGCGCACGGCTGGGGCCGCTGACCCTGGTGATGAAGGGCGAGAGCATCCCGGCGTGCAGCAGTTGGGTGGGCTGCCCGGCGGCACCGGCCCGCGCCTGATGCCAGTGCCCGTGTGCATGTGGCCGGAGACGGTGCCGCGTTGGCAGGCCGGCATTCTGCTGCTTGGCTTGCGGCACACGCCCGGCACCACGCGCGATGCGGCGCGCACGCGCGTGCGTGAGGTGCTGCTGCAACTGCTGGAGGTGCCGGGCTGCAGCATCGAAGCGTCCGCCGGGGCCGGGCAGGCACCGCAGATTCTGGTGCCGGGGCATGCGCGTGCCGGGCTGTCGATCAGTCACGACGGTGATTTTTCGGTAGCGGCGGTGCATCTGCATGGCCCGGTGGGTGTGGATGTAATGGCCGTGCAGGAGACTGCGGACTGGCGCGGCGTCGCCAGCGATTACCTGGGCCCGCAGGTGCTGGCGCGCTTGTGCGCGGCGAACCAGGCGCAGCGGGCGCGTCTGTTTGCCCGCGCCTGGTGCGAGCGCGAGGCGCGGCTCAAATGTGCGGGGCTGGGCTTGAGCGAATGGTCGCCACAGTCGCAGCCGCCGGCCCGCACCCTGGAGCTGGCGTTGCCGGCGGGGCTGGTCGGCGCATTGGCGCTGCCGGTATGAATTGCGCTGCATTCGGTCATGAAACGGCCTTAGTATGTGTGCTTTGAAACTGCCAAGGCTCACCCATGACCATCGAGATTCGCCCCGCCGTGCCCAGCGATGCTGCGCAGATCCTGACTTTCATCACTGAGCTTGCCGAATATGAAAAGGCCCGGCATGAAGTGATCGCCAGTGTGGTGGATATCGAACGCAGCCTGTTCAGCGAGGGCGCCACCGCCCATGGCCTGATCTGCCTGCGCGACGGTTTGCCGATTGGGTTCGCGGTGTTCTTTTTCAGTTACTCCACATGGCTGGGCAGCAACTGCCTGTACCTCGAAGACCTGTACATCAACCCGGAACAGCGCGGCGGCGGCGCGGGCAAGAAGTTGCTGCGCCACCTGGCCAAAATCGCCTGCGACAATGGCTGCGGGCGCTTCGAATGGAGCGTGCTGGACTGGAACGAGCCGGCGATTGCCTTCTACAAGTCCATCGGCGCCCAGCCCCAGGAAGAGTGGGTGCGCTACCGCATGGAAGGCGACGCGCTGCGCGACTTTGCCCTTGGCTGACGTACATCTCTTAAAACACTGAAGCCCCCTCCCACAGTGCTTTGTGCTTTTTTCTCACTATGTGGGATGTAAATTTATATATTGAGATATTTCAGGCTCCGGGTTTATAGTCGCCTGCATCAGCACTCACTGCCAAAAATAAAACAGGTGAAGCGATGCAGGCACAACCGTTGTCACTCCCCGCCGTGCCCGAGCCGGTTTACGGCGAGCGGCTGAAGAACAAGGTGGTGATCATCACCGGCGCCGCCCAGGGTATTGGCGAGGCCATCGTGGCCTGTTTCCAGGCCCAGCAGGCGCGTCTGGTGATCGCCGATATCCAGGCCGACAAGGTCGAGAAGGTCGCAGCCCACTGGCGCGAACGCGGCGCCGATATTTACGCGCAAGCGGTCGACATCACCTGCAAAGCCCAATGGCAGGCGCTGGTCGACACGGCCATCGAGCGCTTCGGTCGCGTCGATGTGCTGGTCAACTGCGCCGGGGTCAACGTGTTCCGTGACCCGCTGGAGATGACCGACGACGACTGGCGCCGCTGCTTCGCCATCGACCTGGACGGCGCCTGGTATGGCTGCCGCAGTGTGTTGCCGCACATGATCGCGCAGGGCATCGGCAACATCATCAACATTGCCTCCACCCATTCCAGCCACATCATCCCTGGCTGCTTCCCGTACCCCGTTGCCAAACACGGCCTGCTCGGCCTTACCCGCGCCCTGGGCGTCGAGTACGCGGCCAAGGGCATCCGCGTGAATGCGATTGCGCCGGGCTACATTGAAACCCAGCTCAACGTCGATTACTGGAACGCCTTTCCCGACCCCCATGCCGAGCGCCAGCGCGCGTTCGACCTGCACCCGCCCAAGCGCATCGGCCAGCCCATTGAGGTGGCGATGACCGCGCTGTTCCTGGCGACCGACGAGGCGCCCTTTATCAATGCCACCTGCCTGATGATCGATGGCGGGCGGTCTGTGATGTACCACGACTGAAACGTTGCTCAATAACAAGAATGAGGTGGTTCATGCTGGTCAAAAACAGACTTAAGAAAACCCTGGGCGCCGTGGCGTTTGCATTGGCCTTCAGCGGGGCGGTTTCTGCTGAAGAAGTCAAAATCGGCTTCCTGGTCAAACAGGCCGAAGAACCCTGGTTCCAGACCGAATGGGCCTTCGCCGAAAAAGCCGGCAAGGAACACGGTTTCACCGTGATCAAGATCGCCGTGCCCGATGGCGAGAAAACCCTTTCGGCCATCGACAGCC
>NZ_JYLK01000021.1 GCF_001439805.1 Pseudomonas trivialis
AAAAAGGAAGGAAAGTATTAATATCGTGCATAAGAACGCCGGTTTGGTAGATGTGTTTGCTCGCACGAACATCATCAATCAAATCGGCGTTCTTGTTTCTGTCTTTCCCGGGATTCCGTGAAGAACCTTAAAAAAGTGGCATACCCGCCGATTGCACGGCGCCTTCGCCCTCTTGCGCACGCAGCACGCGGCGTTCCAGTACCGTCTGCAACACCTCGAAACGCACGGGTTTGAGCAGTCGTTCAGTGATGCCGACGCCATGACAATGTTCGCGCTCAGGGGTATTCGATGAACTGCCCAGGGCAATCACCGGCAGCTCGCCGCAGCCAGGCAGTGCGCGGATCTGGCAGCACAACGAGAAACCGCCTTCAGGCACGTCCAGCAAAACGGCGTCAAAATGCTCGGCTTGCAAGACCGCCAGCGCCATGGGCCCGCTGTCCACGGTTTTCACGCGGTAACCCAGCTTGAGCAACATGCCGCGCACGGCCAGTTGGCCAACGCTGTTGTCGTCCACCAGCAGCACCGCGCACTCATTGGCGGAGCGCTCCTTGCCCGAGCGCACGGCGTCGGGGTCTGGCCTCACGCTGTCCATGTCCACGTCCAGCTGGAAGCGGCTGCCCTTGCGCGGTTCGGAACGATGGGTCAGGCGCCCGCCCTGCAACTCGATCAGTTGCCGGCAGATCGCCAGGCCGATGCCCAGGCCGCCGTATTCACGGGTCATCGAGCCGTCAAGCTGGAAGAAGCGCTGGTACAGGGTGGCCTCTTCGAGAAAGGCAAAACCGATGCCGGTGTCGGTAACGATAAAGCTCAAGCGCAGGCGGCCGTCGCTGTGGGGCACGCCCACCACGCGCAGGCGCACAGAGCCGTGGTGAGTGAACTTAAAGGCGTTGTCCAGCAGGCAATCGAGGCACTGCACCAGTTTGTCGGCGTCGCCGATCAGTGGGTCTGGCAGTTCATCGGCCACGTCGATGGTAAACGCAAGGCCCCGGCTCTGCGCGCTGGCGCTGAACTGCTGGCGCACGCTGTCGAGCGTGCCACGCAGGCTGAATACACGAGGCTGCGGGCTGAGGCGCCCAGCCTGCAGCTCGGTGAGGGTGAGGATGCCATCGACCATACGCATCATGTCCCGCGCCGATCCGGCGGCGGTTTGATGGTAGTGCGCCAGATCGCCCGTCAGCGGCTGGGTGTGCATCAGTTCCAGTGAGCCGATAACGCCGTTCATCGGGGTGCGCAGTTCATGGGTCAGGGTGGCGAGGAACTCGTCCTTGAGCCGGTTGCTGCGGGCCAGTTGCTGGTTGAGCCCTTCGAGTGTCTGGCTGGCGTCCAGCAGAATCTGCGCCTGCTGCTCGCGCATGGCGTTGATGCGGTCGGCCAGGGCCAGGGACAGCAATGACACTTCAATGGCCGAACCGATCTGGCTGGCGTACATGGTGAGGAACACATTGGGCAGGTAGCCCAGCACCATCAGCGTATTGACCACCCCGCCCAGCAGGAACGCCGACCAGGCGATGATGAAATAGCGCGCCACGCGCTGGCCGCAGTACCAGGCCTTGATGGCCGCGACAAAGATGGTCACGGTGAACACCAGCGCCAGGCCGGTGGCCAGGCGCAACGCGAGGGCGTAGCTGGTCATCAGCGACAGCAGCATGACCACCGCGCCGCAGCCCACCAGCGTCAGCAGCAGGCGATTGATCCAGCGGCTGTGCTCGGCGGTGCTGAGGAAACTGCGCGTGAACAGGCTGCCGAACAATGCCGCGCAGCCGATCAGAAACGGCGTCGCCGCATTGGCCCACCATGGGCTGTTCGGCCAGAAATATTCAACCGCCGCGCCGTTTACCGACAGCTGATACATGCCGAACGAGGCGATATAGAGGATGTAATAGAGGTAGCTGGTGTCGCGCACGCTCAGGTAGATGAACAGGTTGTACACCAGCATGCCCAGCAACACGCCGTAGATCAGCCCCAGCACGTACAGGCGCAGCGGCTGTTGCTCGAGGTACGCGGTGCTGGACCACAGCGTCAGCGGCGCCTGGATCGAGCCTTCGCTTTGCAGGCGCAGGTAGACGGTCTTCTGTTCGCCAGGGGTGAAGTCGAGTTTGAACAGGTAGTTGTTCTGGCGAATCTCGCGGCTGGAAAACGGCAACGCGTCGCCGGTGCGGCCGGCCAGGCGATAGTGACCGGTGCGGTCGGGCAGGTACAGGTCAAGGTGGTCCAGGGGCGGATAGGCCAGCTCCAACAGCCAGGTGCGCTGGGCATCGGCAAGCCGGGGCACGTACTGCAGGTCGACCTTGAGCCAGAACACCGAGCGCGAATAGCCGGCGTTGAGGGTGTCTTGGTCATGGGGCTTGAACCGCGCGGCCGCAGACGGCGCGCTGACATCGGCAATCGTCAGGGCGTCGGAGGGGTCCTCGAAGACGTGCATGGCCCTGCCCAGCGGCAGGCTGCGCGTGTCCTGAGTGAACTCGATGGCGCTGGCGAGCATCGGCAGCCCGCATAACAATACAATCAGCAAATAGCGC
Organism: Pseudomonas trivialis; assembly: GCF_001439805.1. Lineage (GTDB taxonomy): Bacteria > Pseudomonadota > Gammaproteobacteria > Pseudomonadales > Pseudomonadaceae > Aquipseudomonas > Aquipseudomonas trivialis. The sequence continues at coordinate 2,520 of NZ_JYLK01000021.1, forward strand.
ATAGAGCCCCAGCGTGGCCTGTCCGGTCAGGTCAATAAGCCCCCCATCCTTTTGAGTAGACGTATACCGGCAATACATTAAGGTGTTTGAATTCACTCTAGCATAGCCGCTAAAGGCCATTGGACACTATTGGGACGTTATTTTGAAAGGCTCTGGAACGGGCTTTTCAGCCATTTTTCAGGCGCAGTAAAAACGCCAGGAAAACGACGCCCTCGCGCAAAATTCAGCCATCGCCCGACGGTCACGCCAAAAGCGTTTGGTGGTAAGCTCGCGCACCATGAATATCTACAGCTCTCGCCCTGTTGTTCTCTGTCTCTCCGGCCATGATCCCAGTGGTGGCGCCGGCCTGCAGGCAGACATCGAAGCCCTGCTCGCCCAGGGTTGCCATGCGGCGCCGGCCGTCACGGCGCTGACCGTGCAGAACACGGTCAATGTCAGCGATTTCCGCGTGCTCGACCGCGAGTGGGTATTGGCCCAGGCCAACGCCGTGCTCAGCGACTCCGAAGTGGCGGCGGTCAAGCTGGGCATGCTCGGTTCCACCGCGATGGTCGACACGGTGGTCGAGCTGCTAAAGGCGCACCCGCACCTGCCGGTGGTCTGCGACCCGGTGCTGCGGGCCGGCGGCGGCGGCAGCCTGGGCAAGGACGAAGTCGGCTATGCGATGCGCGAGCGCCTGTTGCCGCTGTCGCTGATCGCCACGCCCAACCTGCCCGAAGCGCGCATCCTCGCCGAACTGCCGGACGGCAGCGCCGATGACTGCGCCGAGAAGCTACTGCCGTTTGTCCGGCATCTGCTGATCACCGGCGGCCATGGCGACGAGCATGAAGTGCACAACCGCCTGTACAGCCGTGACGGCACGCGCCAGACCTTTACCTGTCAGCGCCTGCCCGGCAGCTATCACGGTTCGGGCTGCACGCTGGCCAGTGCCCTCAGCGGCCGGCTGGCCCACGGCGAAGGGCTGGTCAGCGCCGTGCAGTCAGCGCTCAACTACACGTGGCGTACCCTGCGTGACGCCGAACAACTCGGCCAGGGCCAGTTCGTACCGCGCCGGTTGCCGCTGGATTTCTGTTCGTAACGTCCGTTCGCACCATCAATCAGCAACACCGAGAGGCCTGCTCGATGAAACTACGTGGCCTTTACGCCATTACCGACAGCCAACTGCTGGCCGGTAAATTTCTCGCCTACGTCGAAGCGGCGCTGGAGGGCGGTGTGACCCTGTTGCAGTACCGCGACAAAAGCAGCGACGAGGCCCGGCGCCTGCGCGAAGCGGAGAAACTCCACGAACTCTGCTCGCGCTACAAAACCCGCCTGATCATCAACGACGACGCCGAACTGGCCGCACGCCTGGGCGTCGGTGTTCACCTGGGCCAGACCGACGGTCCTTTGGCCCCGGTGCGCGCCCTGCTCGGTTCCAAAGCGATCATCGGCGCCACCTGCCACAGCCAGATCGAACTGGCCGAGCAGGCCGCCAGAGAAGGCGCCAGCTACGTCGCCTTTGGCCGCTTCTTCAATTCCAGCACCAAGCCCGGCGCGCCCGCCGCCAGCGTCGACATGCTCGCCCAGGCGCGCAAGCGTCTGCAGTTGCCGATCTGCGTGATCGGCGGTGTGACCCTCGACAACGCCGAACCGCTGGTGGCCCACGGGGCCGACCTGCTGGCCGTGGTCCATGGCCTGTTTGGTGCAGACAGCACCCGGGAAGTCACGCGCCGCGCCCGTGCCTTCAACGCCCTTCTCAAGATTTGATTGCAGAGAGACTCATCATGTCCCGTTCCGAAACCCTGTTTGCCAATGCCCAGAAACACATCCCCGGCGGTGTGAACTCCCCCGTGCGTGCGTTCAAGAGCGTGGGCGGCACCCCGCTGTTCTTCAAGCACGCCGAAGGTGCCTACGTCACCGACGAAGATGACAAGCGCTACGTCGATTACGTGGGTTCGTGGGGCCCGATGATCCTCGGCCACAGCCACCCCGACGTGCTCGACGCGGTGCGCCAGCAGTTGCAACACGGTTTGTCCTACGGCGCGCCGACCGCCATGGAAACCGAGATGGCGGACCTGGTCTGCTCCATCGTGCCGTCGATGGAGATGGTGCGCATGGTCAGCTCCGGCACCGAAGCCACCATGAGCGCGATCCGCCTGGCCCGTGGTTTCACTGGCCGCGACAGCATTATCAAGTTCGAAGGCTGTTACCACGGCCACTCCGACAGCCTGCTGGTCAAGGCCGGCTCGGGCGCACTGACCCAGGGCGTGCCGAGTTCGGCCGGTGTCCCGGCGGCGTTTGCCAAACACACCCTGACCCTGCCGTTCAACGACATCGGCGCGGTCGAGCAGATGCTCAGCGAAGTCGGCCAGGAGGTTGCGTGCATCATCGTCGAGCCGGTGGCCGGCAACATGAACTGCGTACCGCCGGCGCCGGGCTTTCTCGAAGGCCTGCGCGAGCAGTGCGACAAGCACGGCGTGGTACTGATTTTCGACGAAGTGATGACCGGGTTCCGCGTGGCCCTCGGCGGCGCCCAGGCCCATTACGGCGTTACGCCGGACCTGAGCACGTTCGGCAAGATCATCGGCGGCGGCATGCCGGTGGGCTGCTTTGGCGGCAAGCGCGCCATCATGCAGCACATCGCGCCGCTGGGCCCGGTGTACCAAGCCGGTACGCTGTCGGGTAATCCGCTGGCCATGGCCGCCGGCCTGACCACCTTGCGCCTGATCAGCCGCCCGGGCTTCCACGCCGAGCTGACCGAGTACACCACCCGCCTGCTCGACGGCCTGCAGGTGCGCGCCGATGCCGCTGGCATTCCGTTCGTCACCACCCAGGCCGGCGGCATGTTCGGCCTGTATTTCAGCGGCGCCGACGATATCGTCACCTTTGATGACGTCATGGGCAGCGATGCCGATCTGTTCAAGCGCTTCTTCCACTTGATGCTGGAAGGTGGCGTGTACCTGGCGCCGAGTGCCTTCGAAGCGGGCTTTACCTCGATTGCCCACGGCGATGCGGAATTGAAACTCACCCTGGATGCAGCCGAGCGCGCCTTCGCCGCCCTGAAATAAACTCGCACAGTCGTCTGACGTTGCCCACAGCAGCGTCGGATTGCTACCTTGCCTACAGAGATTTCTTACTTTTTTCGAGATTTAACCTGCAATCCGGCAGATAACTTGCCCAAGCAGCAGAAAAACGAGTAAAGACTTTGTAAGCAGAGGCCTGCTTATTTCATAATGCGCGCTTATTGGATCCCGCGAGGGTCCGCGCGCCCCGTCAGAGGTAAGTCGATTCCCATGAAACGCACCGGCCGCACCCTGATTCTGGGCTGCCTGTTGCTCCTTCAGCCGCTGCTGGCACATGCCCAGGCAGGCGGCAACTCGTTGTTAATTCCAGCGATGGGTCGTTGCACCCTCAATACCCAGCCAGACGGCCAGGCCGAAGCCCTGAGCGCGTGCCAAAAACAGGCTGAGGACGGGGACGCGCAAGCGCAATACGAGTTGGGCGAGTTCTACCACGACAGCAAAAACCCTGCCGTGGACCTCAACAAAGCCTTGAGCTACTTCGAGAAAGCCTCGTTGCAAGGCCATGCCCAGGCGCAGTTTCAGCTCGGCAACATGTTTTTCAAGGGTGAAGGCGTGCCGGCCAATAACATTCAGGCGTATATCGTGCTGAAGATGGCCGCGGTCAACGGCGCCGAAGATGCGCTGGACACCGCCGATGAAGTCGCCGAGCACATGCAGCGCGATGAGCTGGAAGTGGCGACCCAGGTGCTGGGGCAGATTTTCCGCAACTATTTGCAGGAATTGCAGAGTGCCGATGGGCGTTCGCCGTTTTCACCGCTGCCCTGATTTTTGCTGAACCCTTCTACCACTATCGCAGGCAAGCCAGCTCCCACAATTGACCGAGTTCCAGCCATGGAATGCAGTCACCTGTGGGAGCTGGCTTGCCTGCGATAGCCACACCCCGGTCTTGAGCCCTACTTCTCAGGCATCGGCATCGGAAACGGCATCACGTTGCTCACGCCCCGTGCCTCGCTGATCTTCGGCGTCCCCAGGCGCTCGACTTCATCGATGCGCACAATCGAATGCATTGGCACGAAACTGCGCACCACGCCTTCGAACTGAGCCTTGAGCTTTTCTTCGCCCGGATCGACGACCAGCTGCGTGCGCTCGCCAAAGACGAACTCCTCCACCTCCAGAAAGCCCCACAGATCACTTTGATAGATCTGCTTGGCGTACATTTCGAACACCTGGCCCTGGTTGAGGAAAATCACCTTGTAGATTGGAGCTTCACGTTTGGTCATGGTGGGCGAGCAACACATCGCGGATATAAAAGAGGGCGCGAACTATAGCATGGCACCCGATGCACGACGCTAGGAACCAATGGGCATGCCCCCTATAATGCGCGGTTCTTTACCACCAGTTGACGATTCCCATGGCCAAGAAGCTCTATATCGAAACCCACGGTTGCCAGATGAACGAGTACGACAGCTCGCGCATGGTCGACCTGCTGGGCGAACACCAGGCCCTGGAAGTCACCGCCCGCGCCGAAGATGCCGACGTGATCCTGCTCAATACCTGCTCGATCCGCGAACGGGCCCAGGACCGCGTGTACTCGCAGCTGGGCCGCTGGCGTGAACTGAAACTGGCCAACCCCGACATGGTGATCGCCGTCGGCGGCTGCGTGGCCAGCCAGGAAGGCGCGGCAATCCGCGACCGCGCGCCCTATGTCGACGTGGTGTTCGGCCCGCAGACCCTGCACCGCCTGCCGGAAATGATCGACGCCGCGCGCATCACCAAGCTGCCACAGGTGGACGTGTCGTTCCCCGAGATCGAAAAATTCGACCACCTGCCCGAGCCACGCATTGATGGGCCGAGCGCCTATGTGTCGGTCATGGAAGGCTGCAGCAAGTACTGCACTTTCTGCGTGGTGCCCTACACCCGTGGCGAAGAAGTCAGCCGACCGTTTGACGATGTCATGGCCGAAATCATCCACCTGGCGGAAAACGGCGTGCGCGAAGTGACCCTGCTGGGCCAGAACGTCAACGGCTATCGCGGCCACACCCACGACGGTCGCCTGGCCGACCTTGCCGAGTTGATCCGCGTCGTGGCGGCGGTGGATGGCATCGAACGCATTCGCTACACCACCTCGCACCCGCTGGAGTTTTCCGACAGCCTGATCCAGGCCCACGCCGAAGTGCCGGAACTGGTCAAGCACCTGCACCTGCCGGTGCAATCCGGCTCGGACCGCATCCTGTCGGCGATGAAACGCAACCACACCGCCCTGGAATACAAATCCAAACTGCGCAAACTGCGCGCGGCGGTGCCGGGCATCTGCATCAGCTCGGACTTTATCGTGGGCTTCCCCGGCGAAACGGAGAAAGACTTCCAGCAGACCATGAAGCTGATCGAGGACGTGGGTTTCGACTTTTCCTACTCGTTCGTCTACAGCCAGCGCCCCGGCACCCCGGCCGCCGACCTGCTGGACGAAACCCCGGAAGCGCTGAAAAAGGAACGCCTGAATGCGCTGCAGCATCGGCTTAACCAGCAGGGTTTCGAGATCAGCCGACAAATGGTCGGCTCCATCCAGCGAATTCTGGTCACCGATTACTCGAAAAAAGACCCGGGCGAACTGCAGGGCCGTACCGAGAACAACCGGATCGTCAACTTCCGTTGCGACAACCCGATGCTGATCGGCCAGTTCGCCGATGTGCACATTGATGCGGCGCAGCCGCACTCGCTGCGTGGGTCACTGATTCAATAAATAGTCAAATCACCGCTGCTCAAAATGTGGGAGGGGCTTGCCCCCGATGGCGGTTCATCAGTATCAAATGTACTGACTGACACTCAGCCATCGGGGGCAAGCCCCCTCCCACCTTTGAACCGTGCAACACTCCGATGACGTAAGTGCTTTCGCACACCAGTCACTGGCGTTATTCTCTATTTCACTTTCACAGCCAAAGGGCGGCTAAAAGCAACCTTGAACGCACCTACAGTAGAACCCCATCGTTTTATCCTCGAGCCGTTTGAGGCTCGCCGCTTCGCCAATCTGTGCGGACAGTTCGACGAGCACCTGCGCCTGATCGAACAACGCCTGAGCATCGAGATCCGCAACCGCGGCAATCAGTTCGAGCTCATTGGTGAACCTCAGCACACCACCTCGGCAGAAAACCTGCTGCGCCGGCTCTACCGCGAGACCAAAGGCAGCGAGCTGTCGCCGGAAACCGTGCACCTGTACCTGCAGGAGTCGGCGGTGGAAGACCTGGCCAACAATCCCGTGGCCGAAGCCAGCGTGGCCCTGCGTACCAAAAAAGGCATGATTCGCCCGCGCGGCTTGAATCAGCAGAAGTACGTCAAGGAAATCCTCGGCAACGACATCAACTTCGGCATCGGCCCGGCCGGCACCGGCAAGACCTACCTGGCCGTGGCCTGCGCTGTCGACGCCCTGGAGCGCGAGCAAGTGCGCCGCATCCTGCTGGTGCGCCCGGCGGTCGAGGCCGGTGAAAAGCTCGGTTTCCTGCCCGGCGACCTCGCCCAGAAGATCGACCCCTACCTGCGCCCGCTCTACGACGCGCTCTACGAGATGCTCGGCTTCGAATACGTGGCCAAGCTGATCGAACGCCAGGTGATCGAGATCGCCCCGCTCGCCTACATGCGCGGGCGCACCTTGAACAACAGTTTCATCATCCTCGACGAAAGCCAGAACACCACCGTCGAGCAGATGAAAATGTTCCTCACCCGTATCGGTTTCGGCTCCACTGCCGTGATCACCGGCGACATCACCCAGGTCGACCTGCCCAAGGGCACCAAATCGGGCCTGGGTCAGGTGATCGAGGTGCTCAAGGACGTGCCCGGCATCAGCTTCACGCATTTCATGCCCAAGGACGTGGTGCGTCACCCGCTGGTGCAGCGCATCGTCGAGGCCTACGAGCGCTTCGAACACCGCGACGACGGCCTGACCAGGGACGTGCGTCGCGATGCTTGAGCTTGACCTGCAACTGGCGACCGACGCGCCAGCCCCCAGCGAAGCGCAATTTCGTACATGGTGCGCCCTGGCCCTGCGCCAGCGCAGCGCCGATTCGGAATTGACCCTGCGCCTGGTGGACGAAGCCGAAGGCCGGGAGCTGAACCACACCTGGCGCCACAAGGACTACGCGACCAACGTGCTGTCCTTCCCCGCCGACGTGCCCGACGAGCTGCTGGATATCCCCTTGCTGGGCGATCTGGTGATCTGCGTCGCGGTGGTCGAGCGTGAGGCGCAGGAACAAGGCAAGGAACTTGAGGCTCACTGGGCCCATCTAGTCATTCACGGCTGCTTGCATCTCCTGGGTTACGACCATATGGACGATGACGAAGCCGAAGAAATGGAAGCACTGGAACGAACGTTGCTTGCAGAATTGGGCCATCCGGACCCGTATGCAGATGACGACGCTTGAACATCACCTACTAACTGTAACGATAAAGGATTCAGAGTAATCGCTATGAGCGAAGACCGATCGAGCAACGGGCAGAAGTCCTGGCTGGGTAAATTGACCCAGGCTTTTGCCCACGAGCCGAAAAACCGCCAGGAGCTGCTGGAGCTGCTGCGCGAGGCCCACCAGAACAAGTTGCTGGACAGCGAAGCGCTGGCCATCGTCGAGGGCGCCATCCAGGTGGCTGACCTGCAGGTTCGCGACATCATGGTGCCGCGCTCGCAGATGATCAGCATCAAGGCGACCCAGACCCCACGGGAATTCCTCCCGGCCGTGATCGATTCGGCGCACTCGCGCTACCCGGTGATCGGCGAAAGCCATGACGACGTCATGGGTGTCCTGCTGGCCAAGGACCTGTTGCCGCTGATCCTCAAGGAGAACGGCGACAACTTCAATATCAAGGACCTGCTGCGCCCGGCCACCTTCGTGCCCGAATCCAAGCGCCTGAATGTGCTGCTGCGCGAGTTTCGCGCCAACCACAATCACATGGCCATTGTGATCGACGAATACGGCGGCGTGGCGGGCCTGGTGACCATCGAAGACGTGCTCGAACAGATCGTCGGCGACATCGAAGACGAACACGACGTCGAAGAAGACAGCTACATCAAGCCGCTGCCCAGCGGTGATTTCCTGGTCAAGGCGCTCACGCCGATCGAGAACTTCAACGAGTTTTTCGACAGCGAATTCTCCGACGATGAATTCGACACTGTCGGCGGTCTGGTGATGAGTGCGTTCGGGCACCTGCCCAAACGTAACGAAACCACCGAGATTGGTGCCTATCGCTTCCGCATCCTGAATGCCGACAGCCGCCGCATCCACTTGATCCGCCTGACACCTATTGCCCGCTAAGGACTGACATGCGCCGTCTCACCGCACCCGGCTGGCCCGGTAACCTGCTGGCCGTGGTGGCCGGCGCCATCACCCCCCTGGCGCTGGCGCCATTCGACATCTGGCCGCTGGCGCTGGTGGCGGTCGGATTGTTCTATGTCGGGCTGCGGGAATTAACACCCCGTCAGGCCCTGGGCCGTGGCTGGTGTTTCGGCTTCGGCCTGTTCGGCGCCGGTACCAGCTGGATCTACTACAGCATCCACCACTTCGGCGGCGCTTCGGTGCTGCTGGCGGGTTTCCTGATGCTGTTGTTCACTGCCGCGATTGCCGGGTTCTTCGCCCTGCCCGCCTGGCTGTGGGCACGCTGGCTGCGTCGCAATGAGGCGCCCCTGGCGGATGCGCTGACATTTGCTGCGTTATGGGTCGGCCAGGAAGCATTTCGTGGCTGGTTCCTTACCGGTTTCCCCTGGCTGTACTCCGGCTACAGCCAATTGGACGGCCCGCTCACGGGTCTGGCGCCTATTGGCGGGATGTGGCTGATTTCGTTCGCGCTGGCGCTGACCGCCGCGCTGCTGTGCAACCTGCCGCGCCTGCTGGCGACCAGGCGCAACGCCTTCATCGGCGCAGGCCTGGCGTTGCTCGTCGCGCCGTGGGCAATCGGCCTGGCCCTCAAGCATCACGCCTGGACCACGCCCTCCGGCGCACCGCTGAGCGTGGCCGCGATCCAGGGCAACATCGAACAAAGCATGAAGTGGGACCCGCAGCAACTGACGGCTCAGCTCGCGCTGTACCGCGACATGAGCATGAGCTCCAAACCGGTTGACCTGCTGGTATGGCCGGAAACCGCGGTGCCGGTGCTCAAGGAATCCGTCGAAGGCTACCTGGGCATGATGGGCAAGTTTGCTGCCGACCGGCACACCGCGCTGATCACCGGGGTGCCGATCCGCCAGGAGGTGCGCCACGAAAAGCGCTATTTCAATGGCATCACCGTGGTGGGCGAAGGCGATGGCACCTACCTCAAGCAGAAACTGGTGCCCTTCGGCGAGTACGTGCCACTGCAGGACATGCTGCGCGGCCTGATTGCCTTCTTTGACCTGCCGATGTCGGACTTCGCCCGTGGACCGGCCGACCAGCCGCTGTTGCAGGCCAAGGGCTACCAGATTGCGCCGTTCATTTGCTACGAAGTAGTGTACCCGGAATTTGCCGCCGGCCTGTCGGCCCGCAGCGACTTGCTGCTGACCATCAGCAATGACACCTGGTTTGGCCGTTCCATCGGCCCGCTGCAGCACCTGCAAATGGCGCAGATGCGCGCCCTGGAAGCCGGTCGCTGGATGATCCGCGCCACCAATAACGGCGTGAGCGGGCTGATCAACCCGTTCGGGCAGATTACCGCGCAGATCCCGCAGTTCGAGCGCGGCATTCTCTACGGCGAAGTGGTGCCGATGCACCAGCTCACGCCCTATCTGCAATGGCGCTCGTGGCCCCTGATCATTGTGTGCCTGATGCTGTTTGGCTGGGCATTGCTGGCAGGCCGAATGTCCAAAACTGTCTAGCCGCCCCACCCCATACCAATGTGTGAGGGGGCTTGCTCCCTCCCACACTCAGATCATCGGTGTTACTTGTAAAACAACCGATACCCCACTTGCCCCACCGCCTCATTCAACAAATACCCGCTCTGCCATAGCGACTTGAACTCCGGCATCCAGCCCCCCAGCGGCCGCGCATTGTCCACGCCGAGAAAGCCCACCGGCGCCGGCACCACGGTGAAACCGGCCTTTTCAAAGCTCCACACCGAGCGCGGCATGTGCCAGGCCTGGGTCACCACCACCACACGCTTGATACCTTCGGGCAACAGCATCTGCGCGCTCATCTGCGCGTTTTCCCAGGTGGTCCGGCTGCGCTCTTCCTTCCAGCGCACCGTGACGCCGAAATCATCCTGCATTGAAACAGCCATCAGCGCTGCCTCGCTGGGCGGTGTGCCGTAGTGCAAGCCGCCGGTGGTCAGCACCGGCAACCCGGACGCCTTGGCCAATCGCGCAGCATAACGCTGGCGCTCCAGCCCGATACCGGTAGGCTGGTCCGCCCCCCAGGCGGGGTCACCGCGTTCGCGGCCCGAACCCAATATCACAATGGCGTCCGCGCGCCGGGCCAGGGTAGACCAGTCCTCACGGGCCAACGGGGGCACGGTCTCCAGCACCCGTGCGCTCCATTCCACCACCACCGGCAGGCTCATCAACCACAGCCCACCCAACCCCAGGGCAAAGCAGCATCCGGCCAGGCGCGGGCGTGTGCGTCGCAACCACCAGCCAAGGGCCAGCAGCAGCAAGAGAATGCCGGGCGGCAGCAGCAATTGTTTGATGAAATAGCGAATAGGCATCGAGCATCTCCATGGATGCCCGAAGCCTAAGGTGTATCGGGGTTCAGCGCCAAGCTTTACACGGGGCGTGCATTACTTGAGCCGCTCGGTCAGTTGGGTTGCCGGACCGCGCCTGCGCGCTGCATCCTTGAGCCACACCACCTTGGCCGATTGTGTCGGCGCGCTTGGTGGCGGGGAAGCCACACTGTCAGGCGTCGAGCGTTCGTTTTTTTCCAGATAAGCCTTGATCAGTTCCAGCTCAGCGCGGCTCAAACCGCGCAACTCCAGCTCGACGGGGCGTTCATCACGCAATCGACCCGCGGTGCTGGCGGCATCCAACGCACGACCCAGGCGGTCGATCAGTCCTTGGTACACATCCGGTTTGGTTAACATTCGCTGCGATTTGACCATCCCCTCACCTCATTAAAGATAAGACTCGCTCCCCACTCAACAGCGTAGCCCCCGTGGCCGGGCCTGCCTGACGCCGCGACAGACGGCCTGGCCTGCGCAATCAGGGTTTCCCTCGATAGAGTGGGGTCATGTATGCTACGGCGCTTCCTGTAACTCCACTTCCCGCCGGGTTTGGGCACGGACGCGCCACTTTTTGGTGTCGCTCGACTTGAACGCTGTACCGAAGAGGATTAGGCCACCCCTATTCAGTTCAAAAGTAGCCATGCACGAACAATATCAGCCCCGTGAAATCGAAAATGCCGCCCAAACCTTCTGGGACGCGCAAAAGTCCTTTGAAGTCAGTGAACAGCCAGGCAAGGAGACTTACTACTGCCTGTCGATGTTCCCTTACCCCAGCGGCAAGCTACATATGGGGCACGTGCGTAACTACACCATCGGCGACGTGATCTCGCGCTACCAGCGCATGCTCGGCAAGAACGTCCTGCAACCCATGGGTTGGGACGCCTTCGGCATGCCGGCGGAAAACGCCGCGATGAAGAACAACGTGGCGCCCGCCAAGTGGACCTACGAAAACATCGCCTACATGAAAACCCAGCTGCGCAGCCTGGGCCTGGCGGTGGACTGGTCCCGTGAAGTGACCACGTGCAAGCCGGACTACTACCGCTGGGAACAATGGCTGTTCACCCGCCTGTTCGAAAAAGGCGTGATCTACCGCAAGAACGGCACCGTGAACTGGGACCCGGTCGACCAGACCGTACTGGCCAACGAGCAGGTGATCGACGGTCGCGGCTGGCGTTCCGGCGCGGTCATCGAAAAGCGCCAGATCCCGATGTACTACTTCAAGATCACCGCCTACGCCGACGAGCTGCTGTCGAGCCTCGACGACCTGCCGGGCTGGCCTGAACAGGTCAAGACCATGCAGCGCAACTGGATCGGCAAGTCCAAGGGCATGGAAGTGCAGTTTCCGTACCACGTCGAGTCCATCGGCGAAGCGGGCGCACTCAAAGTCTTCACTACCCGCCCGGATACCCTGATGGGCGCGACCTACGTCGCCGTGGCCGCCGAACACCCGCTGGCCACCCAGGCCGCACAGAACAACCCCGAGCTTGCGGCGTTCATCGCCGAATGCAAGGGCGGCAGCGTGGCCGAAGCCGACGTCGCCACCCAGGAGAAGAAAGGCCTGCCGACCGGGCTGTTCGTCGAGCACCCCCTCACCGCTGAAAAACTGCCGGTCTGGGTCGCCAACTACGTGCTGATGCACTACGGCGACGGCGCCGTCATGGCTGTGCCGGCGCACGACGAGCGTGATTTCGAATTTGCGATCAAATACAGCTTGCCGATCAAATCGGTGGTGCGTACCAGCGCCGGCGACACCAACCCTGCCCCGTGGCAAGACGCCTATGGCGAACACGGCGAGCTGATCAACTCCGGCGAGTTCGACGGCCTGGACTTCGCCGGCGCCTTCGACGCCATTGAAGTGGCGCTGATCAAGAAAAACCTCGGGGCCTCGCGCACCCAGTTCCGCCTGCGCGACTGGGGCATCAGCCGCCAGCGCTACTGGGGCTGCCCGATCCCGATCATCCATTGCGACACCTGCGGCGACGTGCCGGTGCCGGAAGACCAGTTGCCGGTCGTGCTGCCTGAAGACGTGGTGCCAGATGGCGCAGGTTCCCCGCTGGCCCGCATGCCCGAGTTCTACGAGTGCGTCTGCCCCAAATGCGGCGCGCCGGCCAAGCGTGAAACCGACACCATGGACACCTTCGTCGAGTCCTCGTGGTACTACGCCCGCTACGCCTCGCCGCACTATGAAGGCGGCCTGGTGGAAAAATCCGCAGCCGACCACTGGTTGCCGGTGGACCAGTACATCGGCGGTATCGAACACGCCATCCTGCACCTGCTCTACGCGCGCTTCTTCCACAAGCTGATGCGTGACGAAGGCCTGGTGAGTTCCAATGAGCCGTTCAAGAACCTGCTGACCCAGGGCATGGTGATCGCCGAGACCTACTATCGCCGCGAAGCCAATGGCGCCTACACCTGGTTCAACCCGGCGGACGTGGAACTGGAGCGCGACAGCAAGGCCAAGGTGATCAGCGCCAAACTGAAATCCGACGGCCTGCCGGTGGAAATCGGCGGCACCGAGAAAATGGCCAAGTCCAAGAACAACGGCGTCGACCCACAATCGATGATCGACCAGTTCGGCGCCGACACCTGCCGCCTGTTCATGATGTTCGCATCGCCACCGGACATGAGCGCCGAATGGTCCGACTCCGGCGTCGAAGGCTCGCACCGCTTCCTCAAGCGCGTGTGGCGCCTGGCCCACGCCCATGTCAGCCAGGGCCTGCCCGGCAAACTGGACGTGGCCGCGCTGAGCGACGAGCAGAAGGTCATTCGCCGCAGCACCCACCTGGCGATCAAGCAAGCCGGTCAGGATGTGGGCCAGAACCACAAGTTCAACACCGCCATCGCTCAAGTGATGACACTGATGAACGTGCTGGAAAAAGCCCCGCAAGCCACCGAGCAGGATCGCGCGCTGATTCAGGAGGGCCTGGAAACGGTTACCCTGTTGCTCGCCCCGATCACGCCGCACATCAGCCATGAGTTGTGGCACCGGTTGGGCCACAGCGAAGCGGTGATCGATGCGCGCTGGCCGGTGCAGGATGACAGCGCGCTGGTGCAGGACACGTTGCAACTGGTGATCCAGGTCAACGGCAAACTGCGCGGCCAGATCGACATGCCCGCCAGCGCCAGCCGCGAAGAGGTTGAGGCGGCGGCGCGGGTCAACGAGAACGTGCTGCGCTTTACCGAAGGCCTGACGATCCGCAAAGTGATCGTGGTGCCGGGCAAACTGGTCAATATCGTCGCCAGCTAAATCGGATCGGCGCGAGGCTCAAGCCTTGCGCCGAACTAAACCTTCAGGGCCTGGATAGGGCCCGCCTGGTTTCAAGGGGAGCAACAAAAATGATCAAACGCAATTTGCTGGTGATGGGCCTTGCCGTGCTGCTGAGCGCATGCGGTTTCCAGTTGCGCGGCACCGGCACCAATGAACTGGCGATCAAGGAATGGGACGTCAGCGCCCGCAACGCCTACGGCGAGACCGTGACGCAATTGCGTCAGGTCCTGGAAAGCAGCGGCGTGCACATCTACACCGGCGCGCCCTACAAGCTGTTCCTGGCCGACGAGCGAGACACCCAGCGTAACCTGAGCTACGCCAGCGCCGGCCGTGCCTCGGACATCGAGCTGAGCACCGAGCTGACCTTTGAAATCCAGGGCCGTGACAAGCTGCCCTTGATGGGTGACAAGATCCAGGTGCAGAAGGTCGTCAGCCACGACGGCAATAACCTGGTAGGTTCTGACTCGCAAATCATTCAGGTGCGCAAGGAAATGCGGCGTGATCTGGTCCAGCGCATGGTCCTGCGCCTGTCGTTGCTGACTCCGCAACAGCTTGAGACGTTGCAGCAGCGCGCTGACGACAAGGCCAAGGCCGACGCCGATGCCCTGAAAGCGGCGCAAGAGTACGAAAACAACACGCCGAAACAATCGCCTGTTGAAGTCCCTGTCGAGTAAGCCAGAGGGGGCGCCCCAGGCGCCCCGTTCGCCCCGCCTATGAAACTCGCCCCCGCCCAACTCGCCAAACACCTGCAAGGTGGCCTTGCGCCTGTCTACATCGTCAGCGGCGATGACCCGCTGCTGTGCCAGGAAGCGGCGGACGCCATTCGCAGCGCCGCACGCCAGCAAGGCTTCGATGAGCGCCAGGTGTTCAGCGCCGATGCCAGCTTCGACTGGGGCACGCTGCTGCAAGCCGGCGCCAGCATGTCGCTGTTTGCCGAAAAACGCCTGCTGGAACTGCGCCTGCCCTCGGGCAAGCCCGGTGACAAGGGCGCGGCGGCGCTGATGGAATACTGCGCACGGCCGGCCGAAGACACGGTCTTGCTGATCAGCCTGCCCAAGCTCGACGGCAGTGCGCAGAAAACCAAGTGGGGCAAGGCGCTGGTGGAAGGCGCGCAGACGCAGTTCATCCAGATCTGGCCGGTGGACAGCAACCAGTTGCCGCAGTGGATTCGTCAACGCCTGTCCCAATCAGGGTTGTCGGCGACGCAGGACGCTGTGGAGCTGATCGCCGCGCGGGTCGAGGGTAACCTGCTGGCCGCCGCTCAGGAGATCGAAAAGCTCAAATTGATGGCCGAAGACGGACAGATCACCGTCGAAACCGTGCAAGGTGCGGTGGCCGACAGTGCGCGCTTTGACGTGTTCGGGCTGGTGGATGCCATCCTCAACGGTGAGCCGGCCCATGCCCTGCGCATGCTTGAAGGCTTGCGCGGCGAAGGGGTGGAGCCGCCGGTGATTCTGTGGGCCCTGGCCCGGGAGCTGCGGGTACTGGCCAATATCGCCCTGCAATACAGCCAGGGCACGCCGCTGGACAAATGCTTCAGCCAGGCCCGCCCACCGGTGTGGGACAAGCGCAAGCCACTGATGAGCAAAGCCCTGCAACGGCACACGGCGCAACGCTGGACGCAATTGTTGCTCGAGGCACAGCGTATCGATGCGCAAATCAAGGGCCAGGCGGCGGGCTCGCCGTGGATGAGCCTCAGCCGTTTGTCGCTGTTGATGGCCGGCCAGCGCCTGACACTGCCCGCCGAGTAACCCACACTTTGCGCTATGTTTACAATTTTCAGGCTTTACAGCGCGGTGGCTTCGGCAGATTATTTGCGCCGTTCCATCACCCATCGAGCGCATCCAACATGAGCAAAAAGCCATCCAAAAATGGCCCCAACAAGGCCAAATCCATCATCGCCCAGCCACTGTTCCGCAGCCGACAGGAACGCGCCGGCAAGGGCAAAGGCAGCTACCGCCGCGAAGCCTTCCAGTCTGACAGCTGGGAGGCTTCTTACTTTCTGGCTGCCTGAAGGCAAGCGCCCCTCCGGCATGATAAGGTCTGCACTTGATTTGTAACCCCTGGACCTGTGCATGCCCTCTAGTCTTTCCCGTCGTTGGCACCTGCGCCAATTGATCGCTGCCTCCAGCCTCATTCTGCTTGTCGCCTGCGCCGAGAAACCCACCGCCGCCGACGCCCAGCCCCTGCCGAAAATCCAGACCGTGCCGGCCGTTGCGCCTGCCGTGGTTGCACCTTTGGCCGTGGACAATCTTGATATCCAGCCCACCCAGACCTTTGCCGAATGGCAGGCCGGGTTCCGCGTGGACGCGCTGAAAGCCGGAATCACACCCGCCGTCTTCGATAATGCGTTCGCCAACGTCACCCCCGACATGGCGGTGATTCGCGCCGACCGCAGCCAGCCGGAGTTTTCCCGCCCGGTGTGGGAGTACCTCGACAGCGCCCTGTCGGCGGTGCGCGTGCGCAATGGCCAGGCGCTGCTGATCAAGTACGCCGATATCCTGCAGAGCATCGAGCAACGCTATGGCGTCGACCGCCAGGCGCTCGTCTCGGTGTGGGGCATGGAGAGTAATTTTGGCGCGTTCCAGGGCAATAACTCAGTCATCCGCTCCCTGGCCACCCTGGCCTATGAGGGCCGCCGCCCGGCCTTTGCCCAGGCGCAATTGCTCGCCGCGCTGCAGATCATCCAGCATGGCGATATCCAGGCCGACCAGATGAAAGGTTCCTGGGCCGGCGCCATGGGTCAGACCCAATTTATCCCGACCACCTACAATACCCACGCCGTGGACTTCGATGGCGACGGCCGCCGCGATATCTGGAACAGCCCGGCCGACGCCCTCGCCTCCACTGCGCATTACCTGCAAAGCTCCGGCTGGCAGAAAGGCCAGCCGTGGGGTTTCGAGGTAAAACAACTGCCGACCAACTTCGATTACGCCCTGGCCGACGGCAGCGTGCGCAAGAGCGTGGCCGAATGGCTGAGACTCGGCATTCAACTGCCACCGGGAGCAAGCATGCCGCCCAACGTCGACCCGCTGTCCGCCGCCCTGCTGCTGCCAGCCGGTTACCGTGGCCCGGCGTTCCTGGTGCTGGATAACTTCCGCGCGATCCTCAAGTACAACAACTCCTCTTCCTACGCACTGGCGGTTGGCCTGTTGTCGGAGCGGTTCGGTGGCGGGGGTGTGATTCGGGGGGACTGGCCCAAGGATGAATTGCCGCTGAGCCGATCCCAGCGCATCGACCTGCAGGCAGCGCTGACCGCCAAGGGCTATGACGCGGGTAACCCGGACGGGATTATCGGGGCGAACACGCGCAAGGCGATTCGCGCGGCGCAGCAGGCATTGGGCTGGCCGGCGGACGGGTACGCGACGGTGAAGTTGCTGGAGTCTCTGCAGAACCGCTAGATTCGCTTATGGCGAATACCGTCATCGGGAGCAAGCCCCCTCCCACCTTTGAACTGTGAATACATTCAACGTGTGGGAGGGGGCTTGCTCCCGATGACGGCACGCCAGGCAACCCTTATTTAAAGACCACATCCTGCTCCAGCACCACCCGCTGCTCCCCCGCATCCAGGCGAACCACTGCGCCCAGCGGCAACGTCAGGTTGGGATCGCAGTGCCCGCTACGCCAGCCGGCCAGTACCGGAATGCCCAGCGGTTCGAAGGTCTGCTTCAACAGCCGCGCCAACGCCATGCTGTCCACCCCTGCCACATCCCCCACCAATACACCGGCCACCTGCGCCAGCTTGCCGGCCAGACGCAAGTGCGTCAGCAGGCGGTCGATGCGGTAGATCGGCTCGTTGATGTCCTCGATAAACAGGATGATGCCTTGCGCGTCGATTTCAAACGGCGTGCCCATCACTGCGGCGATCATCGACAGGTTTCCACCCTGCAAGCGCCCACGGGCGATGCCCGGCTCAAGGGTGGTCAGCGGGAAGGCCACCGGGTGCGCCAACTCGCTGCCGACGCCCAACTGGCCGCGCAGCAAGTTGAACAACGACGACTCGGTGGGTGGCTGTTTGTCGCCCAGCAGATCGGCATTGAGCATCGGCCCGTGGAAGGTCACAAAGCCCGCATACCGGTTGATCGCCAGGTGCAAGGCGGTGATGTCGCTGTAGCCGACAAAGGGTTTGGGGTTGGCGCGCAGCAGGCCGAAATCCAGGCTGTCGAGTAGACGTGGCGTGCCGTAGCCGCCGCGCAGGCAGAAGATGGCATCGATATCGGGGTCGGCGAAGGCGGCATGGAGGTCGGCGAGGCGGGTTTTATCGCTGCCGGCGAGGTAGCCGTCGCGTTCATACACGCCGGGGTAGATGCGCAGCTCGTAGCCACGATTGCGCATCCATTGTTCGGCTTTTTCCACGTCCAGCGCGGCGGGGCCGGCCGGGGCGATCAGGGCGATGGTGCCTTCGGGGCGCAGTGCGGGTACGGCGGCGTTCATCCATGTTCTCCATGCAAAAAGTGGGAGGGCGCGTGCTCCCGATGGCGGTGTGACAGTCAATACATCAGGTGACTGAAACACCGCTATCGGGAGCACGCCCCCTCCCACATTGGCCCTTGCTGCACTTCAGGCCTGCGGTGTGACTCAGCGCTCTAGGCGGAAACCAGGCTGGCCTTGACCAGTTTGGCCTGCTCGTCGGCGTGGTACGACGAACGTACCAACGGGCCCGACGCCACGTTCTTGAAGCCCATCTTGTAGCCTTCCTCGGCGAACCAGGCGAAGACGTCCGGGTGCACGAAACGCTGCACCGGCAAGTGGCTGCGCGACGGTTGCAGGTATTGGCCAAGGGTCAGCATGTCGATATCGTGTTCGCGCATGCGCTTCATGACTTCGATCACTTCTTCGTCGGTTTCGCCCAGGCCCAGCATCAGGCCGGATTTGGTCGGGATGTGCGGCATCATCTGCTTGAATTTCTGCAGCAGGGTCAGCGACCACTGGTAGTCCGAACCCGGACGCGCGGCCTTGTACAGGCGCGGCACGGTTTCCAGGTTGTGGTTGAACACATCCGGCGGCTCGGCGGCGGTGATTTCCAGCGCCACGTCCATGCGGCCACGGTAGTCCGGCACCAGTGTTTCGAGCATCACGTTCGGCGACAGCTTGCGGATTTCGCGGATGCAGTCGGCAAAGTGCTGGGCACCGCCGTCACGCAGGTCGTCGCGGTCCACCGAGGTGATCACCACGTATTTGAGTTTGAGGTCGGCGATGGCGATGGCCAGGCTTTCCGGCTCGTTCACGTCCAGCGGCTTCGGACGGCCGTGGCCCACGTCGCAGAACGGGCAGCGACGGGTGCAGATGTCGCCCATGATCATGAACGTGGCGGTGCCGCCGGAGAAGCATTCGCCCAGGTTCGGGCAGGACGCCTCTTCGCACACGCTGTGCAGCTTGTGTTTGCGCAGCAGGGCCTTGATACGGTCGACTTCCGGCGAAACCGGGATGCGCACGCGGATCCAGTCGGGTTTCTTCGGCAGTTCGGTGGTGGGAATGATCTTGACCGGGATGCGTGCAACCTTCTCGGCGCCACGCAGCTTGACGCCGGCTTCCACCTTGGCACGCGGGGCCGGGGCCGGACGCTCGGTGATGTCCAGCGTCGGGATCATGGTTTGCACTGCATCAGTAGTCATAATCAGTCGATTCCGCCCGTGAGGGTCGTCTGCTCAGCATAGTCGAGGTGTTTGACGAGCTGCGCGCGCAGCCGGGCACTTACCTCGGCAAATTTAATCGGTGTGGCGTGTTCGCTCAGTTGCGTCATCGCAAGCCCCGCATAACCACAGGGGTTGATGCGACGAAATGGCGCCAGGTCCATGTCCACATTCAGGGCCAGGCCATGAAAGGAACAGCCATGGCGGATGCGCAACCCCAGCGAGGCGATTTTCGCGCCGTCCACGTACACGCCGGGTGCATCGGGCTTGGCTGCGGCGCTCACGCCATAACTGGCCAGCAGCTCGATCAGGCAAGTCTCCATGCGGCTCACCAGGTCGCGCACGCCAAACCCCAGCTTGCGCACATCCAGCAGCAGGTAAGCCACCAGTTGGCCGGGACCATGGTAAGTCACTTGGCCACCTCGGTCGACCTGCACCACTGGAATATCACCCGGCACCAGCAGGTGCTCGGCTTTGCCGGCCTGGCCCTGGGTGAACACCGGCGGATGCTCCACCAGCCAGATTTCATCCGGGGCCGAAGTGCCGCGCTCGTTGGTGAAGCGCTGCATGGCATGCCACACGGGCTCATAGGCCATCTGGCCAAGCTCGCGAAAGCCCAGGACTGCGGGCATCACAACACCATGTGCACGAAGCCGGTGGCCCGTAGTTCACTGTTGATGTCGTAGAGCTGTTCCTGGCCGGTCGCAACGATGTGCAACTGGATCGTGGTGTATTTACCGTTGGTGCTCGAACGCTCGTCCACCCGGTTGTCGTTGATCGTCGCGTGTTTACGCACGATCTCGAGGATCTTGTCCTTGTTGCCTGCACCGGTATCGCTGATCACCTTGACGGGATAGTCCGTCACCGGGAACTCGATCTTTGGCGCCTTTACTTCTTTATCGGTCATGGCAGAACAGCCTCGCAAGCGGTAAGCCGTGGCGACGGGCAAAGCCCCGCGTCGGATCAACGCGGGGCTTTGCAGGTGCGCACAATCAGTTGAACAAGCCGTAGAAGAATAGACGGATGCTATCCCACACGCGGCGGAAGATACCACCTTCGTCGACGGCGTCGAGCGCGATCAGGTCGGCGCTGTGCACCACCTTGTCGTCCAGCTTCACTTCGACTTTACCGATCACATCGCCCTTGGCGATAGGCGCAACCAGTTGCGGGTTCATGGTCATGCTGGCAGCCAGTTTCTTCAGCTGGCCTTTAGGCATGGTCAGGGTCAGGTCGTCGGCCAGGCCGGCCTTGACCTGGGAGGTCGCGCCCTTCCACACCGGTGCGGTCGCAAGCTCGGCGCCCTTCTGGTAGAACGTCTGGGTTTCGAAGAAACGGAAGCCGTAGGTCAGCAGCTTTTGCGTCTCGGCCGCACGGGCCTGCTCGCTGTTGGTGCCGAATACCACGGCGATCAGGCGCTGGCCATCACGAACAGCGGACGACACCATGCAGTAACCGGCTTCGTCGGTATGGCCGGTTTTCAGGCCATCGACGGTCTTGTCACGCCACAGCAACAGGTTGCGGTTGGGCTGCTTGATGTTGTTCCAGAAGAATTCCTTCTGGGAGTAGATCGCATAGTGCACAGGGTCGACGCGGATGATCGCGCGAGCCAGGATCGCCATGTCGTGAGCCGACGAATAGTGCTCCGGGTTCGGCAGGCCGGTCGGGTTCATGAAGTGGCTGTTGGTCATGCCCAGGTCGCTGGCGGTCTTGTTCATCATGTCGGCGAACGCGTCTTCGCTGCCGGCGATGTGTTCGGCCAGGGCCACGCTGGCGTCGTTACCCGACTGGATAATGATGCCGTGCAGCAGGTCGCTCACGGTGACTTGCGAGCCGACCTTGATGAACATCCGCGAACCGCCGGTACGCCAGGCGTTTTCGCTGACGGTGACCGGATCGTTCTCGCCGATCTGGCCGCGACGGATTTCCAGGGTCGCGATGTAGGCGGTCATCAGCTTGGTCAGGCTGGCGGGCGGCAGGCGCACATCACCGCCGTTCTCGACCAGCACGTTGCCGCTGGCGGCATCCATGAGGACCCAGGCCTTGGCGGCCAGTTGCGGGGAAGCCGGCACCATTTCAACCGCCCAGGCGGCCGGGGTGATGATCAGCGAGATAAGCAGGCACGTGCGTTTGGCTAAGGTGGTGATGTTCATCCGTCTCTCGAAATTGCGTATGGAAACTTGCCCTCGCGGGCAAAACTTATTCAGACAGCCCGTTGCCAGACTGTCGCGTGTTCGATTGCCTGCTCACCCCTTGCCCCTGGGTTTTTGTTGTTCAACGAGCCAGCAACCAGGGTTCGAGCCCCGCAGGAGCCTGAACCTTCAATCGGGATTATTCGGCGGTGACCAGCTTGGGCTGCCCCAGGTTGGCCAGGCGTACGCTGTTCTGCACCTGCGCGACCTCGCTCGGCGAGCCGATCGGGCCCATGCGCACGCGGTGCAGGGTCTGCTGGTTACGCACGATGGAACTGATGAATACCGGCGCGTTGACCATGCCACTGAGCTTGGACCTTAACAGTTCTGCCGCATCCGGGTTGGCGAAAGCGCCCACCTGCAGGAATTGCCCGCCGGCCATGGACGCGCCAGGTGCGGCATGGGGCACGACCACGGTGTCCGGGGCGTGCTGCGCAGGCGGTGGCGTCCACTGTTCGATCTTGCCGGTGGAGGCAGTCACTTGCGGCTGCACGGTGCGCGGCTCGTTGAGCATCAACGGCGCCGGTTTGCCACGCTGGGCCCAGTATTGGGCCGGGTCGATGCCTTCGACCTTGACCCGCGCGGTGCCGGTTTCGGCATAGCCGAGTTTCTTCGCAGCGGCATAGGACAAGTCGATGATACGGTCGGAGTAGAACGGCCCACGGTCGTTGACCCGCAGGATCACCGTGCGGTTGTTGTCCAGGTTGGTCACCCGCACATAGCTGGGCAGCGGCAATGTCTTGTGGGCCGCGCTCATGCCGTACAGGTCATAGACCTCGCCATTGGCGGTGTTCTGACCGTGGAACTTGGTGCCGTACCAGGACGCCGTGCCCGACTGGACGTAGGTTTTGGAGTCCTGCAGCGGGAAGTAATTCTTGCCCAGCACGGTGTAGGGGTTGGCCTTGTAGGGGCCGGTGTGCAGGGTCGGCGTGGCATCCGGGATCTTCGACACGTCCACGTCCCACCACGGCGCGCCGTCCTTGTGCGCACGGTTGATGTCCAGGCCCGGCTGAGCGCGGACGATTGCGCCACCGGCCTTGGGCACCGGCCCACGACTGGTGGGGGTGGACGTGGAACAACTGACAACCAGCAAGGACAACGCGGCAAACGCCACCAGCTTGAGCGGTTTATGGAACGGCGATGCCCGCATTACTTGGTGCCCCGTGCTTGGACCAGCATGTCTGACAGCTGATGCACGGCCATGGCGTACATCACACTGCGGTTATAACGCGTGATTGCGTAAAAATTCTGCAGGCCCATCCAGTATTCAGGGCCGTTTTCGCCTTCGAGGCGGAACGCCGTCACCGGCAGTTCGTCGCCCGGCGCATTCTGACTCGACCAGCCCAGCGCCCGCAACTCCCCGACCGTCTTGACCGGCTCGATGCCTTGGGTCAAACCTTCGTCGACGCGTTCGCCGCTGACATCGGCGCGCACCACCACGGGCTCGCCGGCCACCCAGCCATGCTGCTTGAAGTAACTGGCCACGCTGCCAATGGCATCGTCCGGATTGCTCCAGATATTGATGTGGCCGTCGCCGTCAAAATCCACCGCGTAGGCGCGAAAGCTGCTCGGCATGAATTGCGGCAGGCCCATGGCACCAGCGTAGGAGCCCTTGAGGGCCAGCGGGTCGACCTGCTCTTCGCGGGCCAACAGCAGGAACTCGCGCAGCTCCTTGCGGAAGAAGTCGGCGCGCGGCGGGTAATCGAAGCCCAGGGTCGACAAGGCATCAATCACCCGATAATTGCCGGTATTGCGCCCGTAGAAGGTTTCGATACCGATGATCGAGACAATCACCTGGGCCGGCACGCCGTACTCCTGCTCGGCGCGGGCCAGTGTCGCCTCGTGCTGACGCCAGAAGTCCACGCCCCGGGCCACGCGGGCATCGGTGAGGAACATCGGTCGATATTCCTTCCACTGCTTCACGCGTTCGGCCGGGCGCGAAATGGCGTCGAGGATCGCCTGTTTCTTCTGCGCCTCCCGGAACACGCCCATCAGCTGTTCACCGGCGAAACCGTAGTCGCGGGTCATTTCGCCGACAAATTCGGCGACCTGGGGAGAGCCATCGTAGTCACCGGCCTGCGTCTCCTGCGATGCACCCAGCAGCCCGATCAGGCCCATCCAGGATGCATGCCGAGTCGCCCAGCCGCGCATTACTTGCATTGACATCTTCACCTTATTCAAACCTGTGCGATCCATTTGCGATGCGTATGAATCGACATCAAAACCCCAAACGCTGACAGCAATGTCACCAGCGAAGTTCCACCGTAGCTAATGAACGGCAACGGCACCCCTACCACCGGCAGCAGGCCACTGACCATACCGATGTTGACGAAAACGTAAACAAAAAAAGTCATGGTCAAGGCGCCGGCGAGCAATTTGCCGAACAGCGTCTGGGCCTGCGCGGTGATCACCAGGCCACGCCCGATCAGCAGCAAATAGATCAGCAGCAGCGCACAAATGCCCACCAGGCCGAACTCTTCGCCCAGCACCGCGATAATGAAGTCGGTGTGGCTTTCGGGCAAAAAGTCCAGATGCGACTGGGTGCCCAGCAACCAGCCCTTGCCGAACACGCCACCGGAACCGATGGCGGCCTTGGACTGGATAATGTTCCAGCCGGTGCCCAGCGGGTCGCTTTCCGGGTCGAGGAACGTGAGGATCCGCTGCTTCTGATAGTCGTGCATGAAGAAGAACCACATCGCCACCGCCACCGGCACCGCAGCCGCCAGCACGCTGAGGATCCAGCGCCAGCGCAGGCCACCCATGAACAGCACGAAGGCGCCACCGGCGAGGATCAGCAACGAGGTGCCGAGGTCGGGCTGGCGCACGATCAGGATGAACGGGATGCCGATCAGGATCAGGCTGATGCCCACGTGCTTGAGCTGCGGCGGCAAGGTGCGTTTGGACAGATACCAGGCAATGGTGGCCGGCATCAGGATCTTCATGAATTCCGACGGCTGGAAGCGAATCACCCCGGGAATGTTGATCCAGCGTGTCGCGCCCATGGCGTTGTGGCCCATCACGTCCACCACCACCAGCAGCAACACCCCGGCGACGTACCCCAGCGGTACCCAGCGCGCCATGAAGCGTGGCTCCAACTGCGCGATCACCACCATCGACAACAGGCCCAGGCCGAACGAGGACGCCTGCTTGATCAGCAAGTCCCAGTCCTTGCCGCTGGCCGAATACAGCACGAACAGGCTGCCGGCCGCCAGGGTCAGCAGCAGGATCAGCAGCGGGCCATCAATGTGCATGCGCTGCAGCAACGTCGCGCGACGACGCATCACGTCCTCGCTGGAGAGGATGCGGTCAAAATTACTCTTCACGGGCCGTCACCTCGGGAGTGGAAGGGGGGCCGCCATACTCGGGCTTGAGCCGGCCGTCATCGGCCAGCAGCCAGGCGTCCATGATCTGGCGCACCACCGGCGCAGCCACACCGGAGCCGGATTCGCCGTTCTCGACCATCACCGCCACCACGATTTTCGGAGCATCGGCCGGGGCAAAGCCGACAAACAAGGCGTGGTCGCGGTGACGCTCCTGGACCTTGCTGCGGTCATACTTTTCGCCCTGCTTGATCGCCACCACCTGCGCCGTGCCGCTCTTGCCGGCAATGCGGTACTGCGCGCCAAGCGCGGCCTTGCGCGCGGTGCCCCGGGCGCCGTGCATCACCTGCTGCATGCCGTGATTGACCTTGGCCCAGTCGGACGGGTCGCGCAGCACGATGTCGGGAATCGGGTTTTCATCCACCGGCTTTTCGCCCTCGATGGTCCGGGCCAGGTGCGGGCGGTTCCAAATGCCTTTGTTGGCCACCAACGCGGTGGCCTGGGCCAGTTGCAGCGGGGTGGCCTGCATGTAGCCCTGGCCGATGCCGAGAATCAGGGTTTCCCCCGGGAACCACGCCTGGCGACGGGTCGCGCGCTTCCATTCACGCGATGGCATCAGGCCAGGGGATTCTTCGAACATGTCCAGGGAGACTTTCTGGCCGAGGCCGAACTTGCCCATGTAGGCCGCCAGACGGTCGATCCCCAGCTTGTGGGCCAGGTCGTAAAAGTAGGTGTCGTTGGAGCGCATGATCGCGGTGTCCAGATCGACATAGCCGTCACCGGTGCGGTTCCAGTTGCGGTATTTGTGGTCGTAGTTGGGCAGCATGTAGTAGCCCGGGTCGTACACACGGCTGGAAGCGGTGACCACGCCCGCGTCCAGGCCGGCAATCGCCACCGCCGGCTTGATGGTCGAGCCGGGCGGGTACAGGCCGCGCAGCACGCGGTTGAACAGCGGTCGGTCGATGGAATCACGCAACTCGGCGTAGGCCTTGAAGCTGATGCCGGTCACGAACAGGTTGGGGTCGAAGCTCGGCTGGCTGACCATCGCCAGCACCTCGCCAGTGTTCGGGTCGAGGGCCACCACCGCGCCGCGGCGACCGCCCAGGGCCATTTCGGCGGCTTCCTGCAGCTTGATGTCCAGGCTCAGCACGATGTCCTTGCCGGGCACCGGGTCGGTGCGCTTGAGCACGCGCAGCACGCGGCCTCGCGCGTTGGTTTCGACTTCTTCGTAACCCACCTGGCCGTGCAGCTCGGGCTCGTAGAAGCGCTCGATGCCGGTTTTGCCGATATGGTGGGTGCCGCTGTAATTGACCGGGTCGAGGCTTTTGAGCTCTTTCTCGTTGATGCGCCCCATATAACCGACCGAGTGGGCAAAGTGCGGCCCCTGCGGATAATGACGCACCAGCTGCGCCACCACTTCCACGCCGGGCAGGCGGAACTGGTTCACCGCGA
This sequence comes from Pseudomonas trivialis, assembly GCF_001439805.1. Classification (GTDB taxonomy): domain Bacteria; phylum Pseudomonadota; class Gammaproteobacteria; order Pseudomonadales; family Pseudomonadaceae; genus Aquipseudomonas; species Aquipseudomonas trivialis. The sequence goes on from NZ_JYLK01000021.1 coordinate 29,046, forward strand.
TACGCGCGATCTGCTCTTCGGTCAGCTCGAACAAAATCGGCACCGGCTCGAACGGCCGGCGCCCCTGCTTCATGCGTTTTTCGAAGATCACCCGGTCTTCCGGCGTCAGTTGCAGCACCTCGACGATCACATCGAGCACCTGCTGCCAGTTGCCGGAGCGCTCGCGGGTCATGCTCAGGCTGAAGCTGGGGCGGTTATCGGCAACCACCACGCCGTTGCGGTCGAAAATCAGCCCACGGGTCGGCGGGATCGGCTGCACATGCACGCGGTTGTTTTCCGACAGCGTGGAGTGATAGTCGTATTGGATCACCTGCAGAAAATACAGGCGCGCGACCAGCACGCCGATCAGCCCCACCACCAGAAACGCACCAAACACGACACGAGCGCGTACCAGACGTGCGTCTTTCTCGTGGTCCTTGATGCGGATCGGCTGAGTCATCGGGCGCGGCGCAGATTATTTGTGGTACGGGTGCCCGGACAGGACTGTCCAGGCGCGATACAGCTGTTCACCGATCAGAATCCTTACCAACGGGTGCGGCAACGTCAGCGCCGACAGCGACCAGCGCTGATCGGCCCGCGCACAGACTTCCGGCGCCAGCCCTTCAGGGCCACCGACCATGAAGTTGACCGTGCGCGAATCCAGACGCCAGCGGTCCAGTTCCACCGCCAGTTGCTCGGTACTCCAGGGCTTGCCGTGCACTTCGAGGGTGACGATGCGCTCGTTGGGGCCGACCTTGGCCAGCATGGCTTCGCCTTCCTGACGGATAAAGCGCGCCACGTCGGCATTCTTGCCCCGGGTGTTGAGCGGGATTTCCACCAGCTCAAGCGACAGCTCGGCGGGCAGACGCTTGGCATATTCATGCCAGCCTTCTTCCACCCACTTGGGCATGCGTGAACCGACAGCGATCAGACGCAGGCGCACAGCCGTTCCTTATTCCTGGTCTTTGTTGAGCTTGTCGAAGTGCGCGTGGCCCACTTCCGGGCTGTGGTGCTTGCCATCGGCGGCACGGCTCTGCTCGGCGCCTTTCCACAGGCGCTCCAGGTCGTAGAACTGGCGGGCGTTGGAGGTCATCATGTGAACGATTACGTCGTCCATGTCCAGCAGCACCCAGTCGCTGTCGCCCTTGCCTTCTTCACCCAATGGCTTGACGCCCTGGGCTTTGACGGCTTCGCGGACCTTGTCCAGCATCGCGCCGATCTGGCGGTTGGAGGTACCGGTGGCGATGATCATGTAGTCGGTGATGCTCTGCTTGTCGCGCACGTCCAGCACCTGGATGTCCTGGGCCTTCACGTCTTCGAGCGCGGCAACCGCGACTTTCACCAACTCTTCGCCAGCCAGCTCCGGGCCAACGTGGGCTTCAACCGGCAGCGGGGCGCTTTTGAAGGTGCCTTTGCGCTTAACTTTGCTTACGTCTTTGTTCGTCATAAAAAACTCGTTTTGCTCATATGTTCGGGCGCTTGCTGCACGACGGTTCGTGCGGTCAAGCGCGCCTTTTCAGTTCGACGCACGGTAAAGCCCGTGCGCATCGATGTAGGCCAGGACCGCGTCAGGCACCAGGAAACGTACCGACTTCCCGCTGGCCAGCAGTTGACGGATCTGGGTGGCAGACACCGCAAGCGGGGTCTGCCAGACGAATGCAATATTCCCGTTCGGCCCGGTCAGGGCCAAGGGGTCACTTACCGACCGCGCGGCCAGCAGGTTGCGCAGGGCATCCGGCGGTTCGCTGTCGGCATCCGGGCGTTGCAGCACCAGGATGTGGCAATGCTGGAGGAGCTCCTCCCAGCGATGCCAAGAGGGCAGGCCGCAAAATGCGTCCCAGCCCAAAAGCAGAAACAACTGGTCATCAGCGGCCAGCTCGGCGCGCATCAGCTCCAGGGTGTCGACAGTGTAGGACGGTTTATCGCGCTTGAGTTCACGGTCGTCCACCACCAGCGGTGCGATGCCTTCCACTGCCACGCGCACCATTTCCAGGCGCTGCTGCGGCGACACTTGCGGCATGTCGCGATGGGGCGGCCGCGCGTTGGGCATCACCCGCATCTCGTCCAGCCCGAGCGCATCGGCCACCTCAAGCGCACTGCGCAAATGGCCGATGTGCACGGGGTCGAAGGTGCCGCCGAGCAGCCCGATGCGTTTAGCCATCAAGTGCGCACGTGACCGTCGCCGAACACTACGTACTTCTCGCTGGTCAGGCCTTCCAGGCCGACCGGGCCGCGTGCGTGGAGTTTGTCGGTGGAGATGCCGATCTCCGCGCCCAGGCCATATTCGAAGCCGTCGGCAAAGCGCGTGGAGGCGTTGATCATCACCGACGCGGAATCCACTTCGGTGAGGAAACGCCGGGCATCGCTGAAATGCTCGGAGACAATAGCGTCGGTGTGCCTGGAGCCATATTTATTGATGTGTTCGATGGCCTGGTCCAGGTCGTCGACGATGCGGATCGACAGGATGGGCGCCGTGTACTCGGTGTACCAATCTTCTTCGGTGGCCTCGATCACGTCCGCGCCCAGCAGCGCACGGGTGCGCTCGCAACCGCGCAGTTCCACGCCCTTGTCGCGGTAGATGGCAGCCAGCGGCGGCAGCACGCGCTCGGCAATGCCGGCGTGCACCAGCAGCGTCTCCATGGTGTTGCACGGGGCGTAGCGATGGGTCTTGGCGTTGTCGGCGATGCGGATCGCCTTGTCGAGGTCGGCGGCCACGTCGATGAACACGTGGCACACGCCGTCCAGGTGCTTGATCACCGGCACCCTGGCCTCGCGGCTGACGCGCTCGATCAGGCTCTTGCCACCGCGTGGCACGATCACGTCGACGAACTCGGGCATGGTGATCAGCGCGCCGACGGCCGCGCGGTCGGTGGTTTCCACCACCTGCACCACTTCGGCGGGCAGCTCGGCCACGGCCAGGCCCTGCTGGATGCACGCGGCAATGGCACGGTTGGAATGGATGGCCTCGGAACCGCCACGCAGGATCGTGGCGTTGCCGGACTTGAGGCACAGGCTTGCGGCGTCAATGGTCACGTTCGGACGCGACTCGTAGATGATGCCGATCACGCCCAGGGGCACGCGCATCTTGCCGACCTGGATGCCGGACGGCAGGTAGCGCATATCGCGGATTTCACCGATGGGGTCAGGCAGCTTGGCCACCTGACGCAGGCCTTCGATCATGTCGTCGATACGTGCCGGGGTCAGCGCCAGGCGGTCCAGCAGGGCCGGTTCCAGGCCATTGGCGCGGCCGTTGGCCAAATCCTGTTCGTTGGCGGCGGCCAGCTCTGCGCGCGCGGCATCCAGCGCATCGGCGGCGGCCAGCAGGGCACGGTTCTTCTGCGCAGTGCTCGCACGGGCGATCAACCGCGAGGCCTGGCGGGCTGCGCGACCCAGGCGGGTCATGTAGTCGAGAACGGACTCAGTCATGGTCAGGGAGACTTGGCCAAAGAGGAAAGCGGCAGATTATAGCTGTGACGCCGCCCGACTGACAGCGGTGAGGGGCGGATGGTCGAAATGAACTGTAAAAAACGGGTGTTCAGCGGTAATTAAGCGGGGAGTTGTTATTATTCGGTCACATTTACCTGCATTCCCCTGACCTCTTATGCCCAGTGTGACCCCGCAACTCCCCGCCAGCGCCCTGCCCGACCGCTTCTTCGACCGTGACGCGCAAGTGCTCGCACGGGATCTGCTCGGAAAAGTCATACGCCATCGCGTGGGCGATCTCTGGCTTTCTGCGCGAATTATTGAAACCGAAGCCTATTACGTGGCCGAAAAAGGCAGTCATGCGTCACTCGGCTACACAGAAAAGCGTAAGGCTTTGTTTCTGGATGGTGGCCATATCTACATGTATTACGCCAGGGGCGGCGATTCGCTGAACTTCAGCGCCCATGGCCCGGGCAACGCGGTGCTGATCAAGTCGGCCTATCCGTGGGTGGATGAAATCTCCGGCCCCGCCAGCCTGGCGCAAATGCTGCTCAACAACCCGAACCCCGACGGCAGCCCGCGCGCCTCGCAAAAACTTTGCGCCGGCCAGACGCTGCTGTGCAAGGCCCTGGGGCTGAAGGTGCCGATGTGGGACGCCAAGCGGTTCGACCAGGAATTGCTCTATGTGCAGGACGTGGGGCAGACGCCCACGCAGATTATCCAGACCACCCGCCTGGGCATCCCGAGCGGGCGCGATGAGCACCTGATGTACCGTTTCGTCGATGCAGGCTATGCGCCTTATTGCACGCGGAACCCGCTGCGCCGCGGCCAGGTCGAAGGCCGGGATTATTTTTTGATTTGAGCCAATGGGGCATGAACGCCCATATCGCCGCAGGCCCTTTGTGGGAGCGGGCAAGCCGCTCCCACAGTTGATCTTCCAGTGTTCCGGATTACGTAGTGCAAGAGGGAGTGGAGTGTATGGGCCAATGGCTCGATAGCATTACCGGCTGGCTGACCGTGAACCCGCAGTGGCTGGCCGTGGCGGTGTTTATCGTCGCATGCGTGGAGTGCCTGGCGATTGCCGGGCTGATCGTGCCGGGCACGGTGTTGCTGTTCGCCATTGCCGCGCTGGCCGGCAGCGGCGCGTTGTCGCTGAGCGAGACGTTGCTGCTGGGGTTTCTCGGCGGGCTGCTGGGCGACGGTGTTTCCTACTTTCTGGGTCGACATTTCCACCAGAATATCCGGCGCCTGCCCGGCTTGCGTCACCACCCGGAATGGATGAACGGCGCCGAAACCTACTTCCACAAATACGGCATCGCCAGCCTGCTGGTCGGACGTTTCATCGGCCCCTTGCGCCCGATGCTGCCGATGGTGGCCGGCATGTGCGACATGCCCTTCCCGCGCTTCGCCGTCGTGAGTGTTGTCGCGGCGGCCGGCTGGTCGGTGGCCTATCTGCTGCCGGGCTGGGCGACCGGTGCCGCGTTCCGTCTGCCACTGCCGGAAGGCTTCTGGCCGGAGGCGGCAGTGGTGGCCGGGTGCCTGGCCGTCTTGCTGGGCCTGAGTTTGAACAGCAGCCTGCGCGGCCATCGTCGCGCAACGCTGTGGATCGGTTGCGCGAGCCTGGTGCTGCTGATCGCAGTGTTTATCGGCTACCCACACCTCAATCACTTCGATCAGGGCCTGAGCGCGCTGGTGCAGGAGCATCGCAGTGCTTGGCTGGACGAGGTGATGGTGCGAATCACGCAACTGGGCGAGTTCAAAAAGATGTTCGTCGCCAGCGCCGTGTTTACCGGCCTGCTGCTGTTGCTGCGACAGTGGCGCCATGCGCTGTTCGTGGGTGCCACGCTGGCCGGCGCGGCGGTGATCAATACCGGCACCAAGCTGTTTTTTGCCCGTGGCCGCCCGGAAATTCTCACCGACCCGCTCACCAGTTTCAGCATGCCCAGCGGCCACGCGTCCGGCGCCTTCGCGTTTTTCCTCGCGCTGGCGGTGCTGGCAGGGCGCGGCCAGCCAACGCGGCTGCGCCTCACCTGGATGCTGATGGGCTGCATTCCAGCCGCCTTCATCGCGCTGTCACGGGTATACCTTGGCGCCCACTGGCCCTCGGACATCCTCGCTGGCACGCTGCTGGCCATGACCGTCTGCGCATTCAGCCTCACGGCCAGCGAATACCGCAGCCCGCTGCCGGCCATGTCGCGCAGAATCTGGTGGCTGCTGCTGCCGGCGCTGGTGGCGGTGATGAGTTTTATCGCCCTCACCGGCACCTCCCACGCCTTGCTGCGTTATGCCTATTGAGTGAACAGTTCGCCCTGCAACTCGTCGAGCAGCATCTGGATCGCATCCAGGCGCTGCTGCGGGTCGTCGACTTGCAGCAGGTCGATCTTGTCCGCCTCGGTGAACGGCAATAAATAGGCGAGCTGATTACCCAGCGCCTGCTGGCCCTCGGCATGGCCGCCCATGTCCAGGGAGGCGACCATCGGGTGCTCGGCCAGGGCCTGGAGCAGGGCCAGCAGGTCGGCGTCCTCTTCTTCGAGCGGCAGGTCCGGTTGCTCGTCCAGCCATTGCACGTCGGCCACCAGCAACTGGTCTTTCTGCACCCCCGCTTCACGTACGCGAAATCTGCGCCCGCCTTCGACGCGAATCCCCAGCAGGCCGTTTTCCTGCTGCTTGAAGTCGCGAATCAACGCCTCGCAGCCGATCAGCGCGTAGCCATCCGGCGCCATGCCGACTTCCCGGCCGTCGAGGATGCACACCACGCCGAAGCTTTCGCCCTTTTTCATGCAGCGGCTGATCATGTCCAGGTAGCGCGCCTCGAACAGCTGCAGGTCGAGGGTGCAGCCGGGGAACAGCACGGTATTGAGCGGGAACAGCGCCAGACTCATAAAGGTTTCCTTCATACCTGGGTTTAAACAATCACCGACACGGCCAACGGCAAAAACACCGCCGTGGCCACGCCCATCAGACTCATGGCCAGCGCCGCAAAGGCACCGCACTCTTCACTTTCCTGCAAGGCCACCGAGGTGCCCACGGCGTGGGCGGTGAGGCCCAGCGCCATGCCGCGTGCCTCGGGGCTGTGCACACCGAGGCGCGTCAGGTAGGCCGGGCCGATCATGGCGCCGACCACGCCGGTGATCAGCACAAACACTGCCGCCAGCGCCGCCACGCCGCCGATCTGCTCGGCCACCAGCATGGCAATCGGCGAGGTCACCGACTTGGGCGCCATGGTCATCAGCATCCGGTGTTCGGCACCGAACCACTCGCCCAGCAGCAGGCACAGGCCGGTGACCAACACCCCGCCCAACACCAGCGCCGTGAAGATCGGCCAGAACAACTGGCGAATCCGCCGCAGATTCAGGTAGAGCGGCACCGCCAGCGCTACCGTGGCCGGGCCCAACAGGACGCCCATGATCTCGGTGCTCTTGCGGTATTCGGCGTAGCTGAGGCCACAGGTGAGCAGCACGCCGATCACCAGCAGCATGGAGACCAGCACCGGTTGCAGAAAGATCCAGCGGGTTTTCTCGAACCCGGCCAGCACCAGTTGATAAGCGCCCAGGGTAATGCCGATGCCGAACAGCGGGTGATGGATGACGGACGTCCACGCGCCGTGCCAGTCGACGATCATTGATCCTTCTCCTTGCGCTTGACCATCTGCTGCATCAATACCCCGACGAACCCCATGGCGATCACCAGCGACACCACCAGCGCACCGATGATGGCCCAGAAGTCAGCGGCAATCTCGCTGGCATACACCATCACGCCGACGGCGGGCGGCACCAGCAGCAGCGGCAGGTAGCGCAACAGGCTGCTGGCCGCCAGGTTCAACGGCTCGCCGACTTCGCCGCGCCAGATCAGAAAACCCAGCATCAGCAACAGGCCGATGATCGGCCCCGGCAATACCGGCAACAGCAAATGATTGAGCGCGGTGCCGATCAATTGGAACAGCACCAGCCAGGTCAGACCCCGTAACAACATCCGCTTTCTCCCCCGTCAAAGCTCGCCCGCATTATAAGCATGTCAGGTCTATACACCGGCATTCGCCATAAGCATGGTGGATTGACCGGGCAGTAGGGCCGTGATGATCTACATTGGTGCTCTGCAATCCAGAAAAACGCCCCGATGACCGGGCGGATAAAACCCGCTGAACCCAGGAGAGACGCAATGCCCCATGTACCTGTAGCGCAGCTCAAAGATCACATCGGCAAGGAACTGGGACGTTCCGAATGGCTCACCATCGACCAGGCCCGTATCAACCTGTTCGCAGAAGCCACGGGCGATTACCAGTTCATCCATATCGACCCGATCAGGGCCGCGCAGACTCCGTTCGGCAGCACCATCGCCCACGGTTTTCTATCACTGTCGCTGATGCCCAAATTGATCGAAGACATCATGCTCGTGCCCGAAGGCCTGAAAATGGCGGTCAACTATGGCCTGGACAGCGTGCGTTTCATCCAGCCGGTGAAGGTCGACTCCAGGGTGCGTCTGGCGGTTACCCTGACCGATGTTACCGAGAAAAAGCCTGGCCAGTGGCTGCTCAAGGCCACCTGCACCCTGGAAATCGACGGCCAGGAAAAACCTGCCTACATTGCCGAGTCGCTTTCCCTCTGCTTCGTGTAAGGCCCTGCCTGGGGTGAGGCGCTAAACCTCGCCACAGCGTATGTAAATTTATGTATCAATCGCGCGGCTGCGGCATACTCGGCGCTCAATTATCCGGATCCCGCTATGCGCCCACTCGCCCCCCTTGCCCTCGCCCTGTTGCTCACCGCCTGCGGAGACGGCGAATCGCTGTTGCCGCCCGATGCGCGCCTGCCCGATGGGGGCCGCTACCGTGGCGATGTGGTCAATGGCCTGCTGCAGGGCCAGGGCCGCGTCGACTACCCCAACGGCAGCTGGTATGCCGGCGCGTTCGACAAGGGCCAGTGGCACGGCCAGGGCGAATGGCATGGCAGCAACGGCGAAGTCTATAAGGGCGAGTTCCAGCAGGGCCTGTTCGATGGCCAGGGCAACCTGACCACTGCTGGCAGCCAATACGTGGGCGGCTTCAAGAACGGTCGCCGCAACGGCGAAGGCACCCTCAAAGAGGGGCAGATGACCTATCGCGGCGAATTTCTCGACGACCAGTACTCAGGCCTCGGTCGCCTGGAGCTGGCCGACGGCAGCCAGTATCAGGGCCAGTTCGCCCACGGCAAGCCGAACGGCGAAGGCCAGCGCAACGACGACAGCGGCAACCAGTTCAGCGGCCGTTTTGTCGACGGTCAGCTGGAAGGCAACGGCACGTTCAACAGCGCCGACGGCGACATCTATGTAGGCCAGTTCAAACAGAACCAGCTCAACGGCAAGGGCCGCTACGAAAACGCCGACGGCGATGTGTGGATCGGCGAATTCAAGGAAGGCGCACTGAGCGGTAAGGGCGAGTTGATCGGCGTGGACGGCAGCCACTATGTGGGCCAGTTCAGCGATTGGCGCTTTACCGGCGAAGGCCGTCTGAACCTCACGGACGGCAGCTTCTATATCGGCGGGTTCGACAGCGACAATTATCAAGGTCGCGGCACGCTGGTGCTCGCCGACGGTAACGTGCAGGCCGGCACCTGGGTCAACGGCCTGCGCGTGCGTGACGCCGACGGCAAGCTGCTGCCCGACCCGCTGGAAATCGGCGTGCTCGCCCAGGGTCGTTTGCTCAACGAGGCGCTGGCCGCTGTGCCCGCCTCCACCCCTGCCGTGGAGCTGTACACCCTGGCCGTGGCCGGCGACGGCAAGCAAAGCGTGTTCCTGCGCGAAGCCGATTACGTCAGCAACATGCTCGCCACGCGTTTCGGCGCCCGTGGGCAGATACGCCTGGTCAACCATCGCGACCACATCACTGACCGCCCCCTGGCCACCCGCGAAAGTCTGCGCCGCGCAGTGCAGACCCTGGCCGAACGCAGCGGGCCGGAAGACCTGGTGTTTATCTACCTGACCAGCCACGGCACCCACGAACATGAACTGGTGCTGGACCAGCCGCGCATGGAGCTGGCCGACCTGCCCGCCGACGAGCTGGCCGCCGTGCTCACCCCGTTGCAAAACCGCGACAAGATCATCGTGATTTCCGCCTGCTATTCCGGCGGCTTCATTCCGGCGCTGAAAGATGAACACACGCTGATCATGACCGCCTCACGAGCTGATCGCGTGTCGTTCGGTTGTTCCGAGGAAGCCGACTTCACCTACTTCGGCGATGCTCTTTTCGCACAGGCTTTCAACCAGACCGACGACTTGCAGCAAGCCTTCAAACTGGCGCAACTGCACGTGACCGAGCGCGAGCAGGCGGACAACTTCGAAGCCTCCGAACCGCAGATCTGGGCGCCCAAGGGGGTGATCGCCCACTGGCAACTCTTACGCAAACAGCAGGCACGAAAGGCGCTCGAAAGCGTCTCAATGAATAGCAAGGAAGCCAAAGGCAACTAAGCTGTACTGTGTAATAAGGGGGAAACACCATGTATCTGACACCTCAGCATATCCTGCTCGCGGGCGCCTCGGGCCTCACCGGCGAACACCTGCTGGACCGCCTGCTCAACGAACCCACCGTCAGCCGCGTACTGGCGCCGAGTCGCAAACCACTGGCCAAACACCCGCACCTGGAAAACCCGGTGGGCGAACCGGCAGTGGTTCTGCCACAGCTGAGCGGCCAGGTGGATATCGCCTTCTGCTGCCTGGGCACCACCCTCAAGAAAGCCGGCTCCGAAGCCGCATTCCGCGCCGTCGACCTGGACCTGGTCGTGGCGTTTGCCAACCGCGCGCGGGAACTGGGCGCGCGGCACCTGATCGTGATCAGCGCGATTGGCGCCGACCCGAAATCCTCGGTGTTCTACAACCGTGTCAAAGGCGAAATGGAACAGGCGTTGAAGGCGCAGGACTGGCCGCAACTGACCATCGTGCGGCCGTCGCTGTTGCTGGGCGACCGACTGGAACCGCGTCTGGCCGAACAACTGGCCGGGCCGTTGTCGCGCTTGATTCCAGGCAAGTACCACGGCATCGAAGTGTGCGACCTCGCCCGGGCGATGTGGCGCCTGGCCCTGGAAGAGCAGAATGGGGTGCGGGTGGTGGAGTCGGATGAGTTGCGCAAGCTCGGCAAGTAACCCCTCTTATCAACACAAAATAACGTGTTGATTTAATCAGGCAGCCACATTCCCGTGGCGAGCGGGCTTGCCCCGCGTTGGGGTGCGAAGCAGCCCCCAATCAAGGACAACGCGGTGTATCTGACACTACGCAGCGCATGGTTTTGGGGCTGCTGCGCAGCCCAACGCGGGGCAAGCCCGCTCGCCACAAAAAGCCCGCTCGCCACAACAAACCATTCGCCACAGAGGCTCCAATTATTAGAGACCGCCCGTCGCGTTGAACCCCACGCCCAACACCGTCAACACCGAGAGCGGCAATAACAGCGTATCGAGTAATGCGCTGGCTGGCAGGTCCACATGAGGGTAGCGCGGCGCCTCAGCCCCGAACTTGTCCTTGGCACAGCAGCCGCCGTCAATCGCGTACAGGTCCAGGCGTGTGCCGGCATACACCACCGGCGCGCCGGGCTGCGCCGCATCCAGCGTGCGTGCGGTGGCGCAGCCGGCCAGTTGCAGCGCCAACACCAGCAGCAGCGCCTTATTCATCGCTGCTCAAATGGTGCTCGCCCCAGCGCGGCAGCATGTCCTGGGGAATATTGAGCAGGTTGAGAATACGCGCCACCACGAAGTCCACCAGGTCGTCGATGGTCTGCGGCTGGTGGTAGAAGCCTGGCGACGCGGGCAGGATGGTCACGCCCATGTTCGACAACTTGAGCATGTGCTCCAGGTGAATGCTCGAGTAGGGCGCCTCACGCGGCACCAGAATCAACTGGCGACGCTCCTTGAGCGTCACATCCGCCGCCCGCTCGATCAGGTTGTTGCAGGCACCGGTGGCAATCGCCGACAACGTACCGGTGGAGCACGGCACCACCACCATCGCCGCAGGCGCGCCAGAACCCGAGGCCACGGGAGACATCCAGTCCTCCTTGCCGTAGACCTTGATCTGCCCCGCCGCCGCACCGGTGTATTCGGTAAGGAACGCCTGCATTGTCTGCGTCTTGACCGGCAACGACACATCGGTCTCGGTGGCCAGCACCAATTGCGCAGCCTTGGAGATCAAAAAGTGCACCTCGCGCTCTTCACGCACCAGGCAATCGAGCAGGCGCAGGCCGTAGGGCGCGCCCGAGGCGCCGGTCATTGCCAGCGTAACGCGTTCCGGGCCGCTCATTTCAGCGCCTCGGCCAGCTTGCCGTGCAAGCCGCCGAAGCCGCCGTTGCTCATGACCACCACATGGGTGCCAGACCTTGCCTGCTGCTTGACGTGCTCGATGATGCCTTCGATGGAGTCGCAGACGGTCGACGGCACGGTGCACAGCGCGGCAATCGCCGGCAGGTCCCAACCGAGACTGGCAGGTGCATACCAGACCACCTCGTCGGCATCGTTGACGCTCTGCGGCAAGCCATCGCGGTGCGCGCCAAGCTTCATGGAATTGGAACGCGGCTCGACAATCGCGATGACCCGGGCATCACCGACCTGCTTGCGCAGGCCATCCAGGGTGGTGGCAATCGCCGTGGGGTGGTGGGCGAAGTCGTCGTAAATGGTAATCCCGTTCACCTCGGCGACTTTTTCCATACGGCGCTTCACACTTTTGAACGCGCTCAACGCCGCGATACCCATGGCGGGCACCACGCCCACATGCCGCGCGGCGGCCAGGGTGACCAAGGCATTGGCGACGTTATGCTGGCCGGTCATGTCCCACGCAACGATGCCCTGGGCCTGGCCTTCAAACAGCACTTCAAAGCGCGAGCCGTCTTCGCTCAGCAGCCTGGCCTGCCACTGCCCGCTGGCGCCGGTGGTCTGCACCGGGGTCCAGCAGCCCATGTCGATCACGCGCTGCAGCGCAGGCTCTGTGGTCGGGTGGATTACCAGGCCTTCGCTGGGAATGGTGCGCACCAGGTGGTGGAATTGCCGCTCGATGGCCGGCAAGTCCGGGAAGATGTCGGCGTGATCGAACTCAAGGTTGTTGAGAATCGCCGTACGCGGACGGTAGTGGACGAACTTGGAACGCTTGTCGAAAAAGGCGCTGTCGTATTCGTCCGCCTCGATCACGAAGAACGGCGTGTCGCCCAGGCGGGCCGACACCGAAAAATTCTGCGGCACGCCGCCGATCAAAAAGCCCGGACTCATGTCGGCATGCTCCAGCACCCAGGCGAGCATGCTGCTGGTGGTGGTCTTGCCGTGGGTGCCAGCCACCGCCAGCACCCAACGGCCTTCCAGTACATGGTCGGCCAGCCATTGCGGGCCGGAAACATACGCGAGCCCCTTGTTGAGCACGTACTCGACTGCCGGGTTGCCACGGGACATGGCATTGCCGATCACTACCAGGTCCGGCACGGGGTCGAATTGCGAGGGGTCGTAGCCTTGGGTCAATTCAATGCCCTGGGCTTGCAGTTGCGTGCTCATGGGCGGGTAGACGTTGGCGTCGGAGCCGGTGACGTGATGACCCAGTTCTTTGGCGAGTACCGCCATCGAGCCCATGAATGTGCCGCAAATACCAAGAATATGAATGTGCATGGTTGACCTCTTGAACATCGAGGCAGGTTAGCGCAGGGAGGGGGAAATCGCACCTGTTATGCGGAGGGCCGCCGAACGATGAATGCTGGCGCGCTTCGCTCGGCGGGCCTGCTCAAACGGTGGCTGACGCTTCGGCTTTAAGCTCCTGCGCTTTCATTGCCGCGAGGAAACGGAGTTTTTCATAGGCTGCAGCCAGGGGGGTGAACTTCCTTTCAATCAGATCAAGGCGCTCTTTTGCACCTTCAGGTGTTTTTTCTCCGGGTCTATACGGTTTGAAAACAAGGCCGTTCTGCCGCGCGGCTTTTTTGAAATGTTGTTCGCACAGCCTCAATAACTTTTCGAGGTTGCCCAGGCGTCCGACGTCATCACTTGGCCAACTCGCACTTTTGGTAAATACACTGCTGGTGTCGCCCAGCATGAACATGACAGCCGAGGCCATGCCGAGCAGCTTTACCTCGAAGTCTTCCAGGCGCGCACTGAAGGAGGCTGTCGTGGTGGAGTTTGCAGCCTCAGACTGAAGAGGCGTCCCCGTCCTGGGCTGACTGGCAGCTCCCGGCAAGAAAGGCGGCGGCAACACGCCAGGTGCGTATGAAGACTTGATCGCCTCCCCGGCGGCGACGGAGCCGGCATAGGCCGCTACGTTGATCGGCGCGCTGACAACGCCAGTGATTCCAGCACTTATAAACGCATCACGCGCCACCCGGCTGGCGTTGGGCCCGGTCGACACCACACCTGCCTTGATCAGGCTCTCTGCGTCGATAAGCCGCTTGGCGGCCTCAGCCACACTGAGCGGCGCTTGCCTACGCAAGTTCGCCATCATTACTTCGTCATTTGCCTTGATTTTATTGGCGATAATGACCGTCTTTCCTGCATCCCTGAAGCCGTTTCCCGAAGGTCTCGGAGCGGGACCGGGTTGAGACCTGGCCGGGGGTGCCGACTTGGGCCTGGGCGGGGGCGCGGAGACCGACACGGTATCTGGAAGGCTGGCGGGTCTAGCCGATCTTCGCCCGAAAAGCCCGCCCAAGCCAAAGCCTGCGCTTTTAATACCCCGCTTGCTACGCGCCAAAGGTTGATCCAAATGATCAGGCTCATGGGACTTGGGTTGCACAGGGGAGTAATCGACGCAATCAGGTTGCACAGGAATAACAGGAACAGGGGAATTTATAATGATCATCATGTTCGCTCGCGTGAGTTTTATTGTGTGAATCGCTCTTAACAGCTGCCCTGTTTGAGTGGGCAGTTGGGCGGGAGCAGTTCCGGGGTGAAAGGCCCACGTAACAGGTATGACAATTCTTTTTTAATCATGAAAGCAGTCTTTACCCGACAAGCGCAAAGTGCTAACTCCCACTTCCTTGCATGACTCTAACCCGCGTGAGTGTCTTGCGTAGGGCATCAATTCGTTCTTCAATGGCCTCTACTCGGTCCTGTAATTCAGCGTAACGGTAATTGACATCATCGTGCGGGTTATAGGGTTTACAAAAAACCTCATAAGCTTCAGCAATTTGCACAGTGCGATCTTCGAGCCTATCCAGTGCTGCTTCTAATTGATCTGCGTATTTATGAATATCGGCATGCGCTATCTTGATCGGAGCCTCCGCGAGGAATCCACACTCAATAGTCAACTCATCCAGTTCAGTGATATACCGTGAAGCGCTGTCGAAACGGGACAACAGGGATGGATCGATAAAACTCGGCGCTGGCGGAACGTCCGACACTTTCACGTCGGCGGGATCGAATGTTACGCCGTGGGCAGGCTCACGCCCGTAGTGTCTCACCAACGCTTTCTCGACAAAAACCGACGTTCCAGAAAAACCAACCTGGGTGACGGTATCAAGCGCCGTAGACGCAAGAGGACTGATACGGCTGGAAACCGATTTGGAAATAAAACCTTTTAACGGTTCACCGTAGAAAGTCTGAGTGGCAATGTCGAAGGCATACCATTTACCATTCAGTTCAATAGCCATAACCGCTACAGCTTCCCCATGAACGCCCAAAGGACGATAAATACCTTCTGCAATATTATCTTTTTGTGCCCATCGAGAAGGCGTAAAACTACCCTGCCCTGCATGTAGACTAGTTAGTTTTTTAAAGCCCGCCTTACCCAGTTTAAAAACACCACGACCGACATCGTAAACCCCCGCAAGAGGATTGACAGATTGAACACCTGCTTTAGCGAACCCTTTAATGAAGCCGAGCGCCGAACCTACGCCGCTTTTAACACCCAGTCTGACGCCCTGTATACCGCCTTTCAGAACCGGCACAAAAAAACCAAATACGTCCAGGAGAGCGTTAAAAAAGCCCTCTGCCGGTCGGCCATCAATAAAGCTGCGAACGGCACTGTAGAAAGGAACAAGTCCTAAAAAAAACTGATTGACGGCATTTGAAAGGTGCTCCTCGCGCTCTTGTTCTGTCGTGCCATTGGCCATTACTTTTGCTTCTTGCAAACCTCGGGTGTAGTAGGCACCGATAGCGGCGGCCAGTTGACCGGAATTGGGCGAGGTGAAGGTGTCAGGTGGCGTCACGGGATAAGGTTTGGATGTGCCGGCTTGCAGAGACCGCGAGGGATATATAGAAAGAGCGGCAAAGTCTATTGGGTTTTCCTCTGGCCAAGGCGTGCCTAGAGCCTGCCACAAAATGGTAACCGCTGGCTCTTTGCCCTCCGGTGAATCGGGCCGCGGTATGGAGAAATACAACCGGCTGCCTGGAAACTGCAAGCCAGGCCTGGATGGATCAGCATCCTTGATAATTCGCCCCTGGGCCGGCGAATACAGATAGTGACAAACCTTCCCATCAAGATCTGCCCTGAAGAGTATCGCGCCACTGTTTATATACGTGTGTATTTTATGATCGGGGTTCACGGGAGCTTGATGCCTGTCGGGAACGCCCAGCTTGAAGGTAGTGACCTTACCGTATTCAATCAGCCGCCGGTCCTCTGCGGGCAGCAGTGATAGCTGATATTTGAACTGCGCATTAAATGCACCGCTCAGACCTTGAATATAGTCGTTGAATTTATTTTCAAACTCTCTTTTTATATTCTTGAGTTTCGGTAGACCTACATTAACTTTCACCGTATCAAAGTCAGCATCGCTGGATATCCAAAAATGCTTGCCGAGGTCGCCTGACATATAAATATCCAATAATGAATATGCCTTCCGACCGGGAGAGCCAGGAACGGTATCTGCCAGCAAGCGCTGCTCAAAAAAATGCTGATTTTCAATTCCATACACACGCCGCAACTCAGTAAGCGCCAACTCCCGGCGGGTTGGCATTGGCGTGCTTAGCGCGGTGACCGAGTCGGCCAAAATTTCATGCTGTGCCTGCATTGCATCGACTGCACGCTCGATGTCCGCGGCGGAATACGCATCATCGCTGTTTTCAAGGATGACGCCGTTTGCGATAGCCCAGTCGATTACGGCTGTCATCTGAGCGAATTGCTGCTGGCGTTTTTCAGCAACCGACACGGGCTCTATCTCATCGAGCGCCATAACCGCGCAATAGCTCATTGAAGCCGCTGATCCAGGCTGACCGGCCTCTATACGGGCCACAGCCGCACTGAAAGTTGCCCACTGATGAGAACCGTACACCAGGGTCGACGGTAAATCCTTTACTAAAAATTCAGGGCCTGAGACCGACAATAGTAAAAAAACTGCGACCTTAGCTATTGCCTCTCCAAACCTTGGAGTCAGGTAGCTTTCGAAGTGTTTGACGATATCAGGAGCACTCCGCCCCCAATTACTCTGCTGACGTAGCGAATACGAAGCCAAACTATTGCGCTGCTGCCCACCGGCGGGGTCCACATCCAACAACACAGCAGTTAACAGCGCTTCATAGGCGCTGGTCGACGCGGGCATTGCCTCATTACTTTTCTGAAGCAACGCGCCCAACGCCTGCCCTTGCGCAGAGTCGAGGATGGCGTTCAGTATTTCGTCAGGTCCATGGGTATCGGACGTCAGATCGCGGGGAAGCGTACGCAACAGAAGTTCGATAATACTTCGCGGACCCTGCACATGATCTGAATGTATTTCTATTTGGCGTGCTTTCCATGCGTCGACTATCTGTTGACGTCTCGCCTGGTCTTCAGCAGCCAGCGACGCGCTCTTATTGAGCAACCCTGCGTCATGGTGCACACGCGAGGGCGAATAATTTTCTGCAGCTGTATGGCGTTTGGTGCGTACACGTGGATTTGGAAAACCGGAAAGATCATGACCGCTGGTGTCGCTGCTTTGAGACGGTACAGGCAAGGCTGTGATTTCTGGCGAACCCACCGAGGCCAAACTATTAATAGGCATAGGTTACCCACAACGCCGGCATCTGCGGCAATTTTATATTTTAGATGAAGCCCGCCACAGTGTTTCCCTTTGTGCCAGGCTTATTTTTGAGACCTGCCGACAAACCATCCTGATCGACCCTTGGCAATTAAAGTCCTCAATAAAACAATACACACACCTAGCGCAGCGTTGCCTTATCGGCTCAATGTCAATTACGCTGGCCGACGCAACTTCATTCCCTCTAGAACTTTACCTTGCGCTTTCTGCAAAGACTCAATCCTACTTTCCACTGCGACGAGACGGGCGTCTGCGCCGGCAAGCCCTTCAGCAGCTTTTACGGCAGGCAAATAAGCCTTGAAGTAGACCTCGTATTCATCCGCAACCTCCTTAGTGTGTAACTCCGCATGGTCCAACATATTTTCAAGGTTTTTGAGACGTGCAAGCGGTTCTGCTGGCCATTCCTGTTGAGGCAATAAAACCGAGCCCGTATCTCCATATTTGAGCAACATAGATTGATTTGTGACGCTAAAGGCAATAACCTGAGCCTCATTCATTCGTGGATAAAGTGCTTCTACATCAACATCTTCCTTGCTCTTCGTAAGTTCTACGGATGACTTTGCAATCGGCGTTGGCGGCGTCAAGGGCACAGGCAAGTATGCTGCTTTGATTTTTTCAGCGGCGGCGGTAGACCCAGCATAAGCGCCGATGTTGATTGGTGCGGAAACCAAACCAGTAACGGCGGCGCCAATAGCGGCATCGCGAGCAACGGCAGCGCCGGACGGTGACGTAGATATGATCCCGGCCTTGACCATTTTATCGGCATCGCTCATGCGAGTGACGACCTCCGCTATCGTCAATTTAGGTGCGGCTTCAGGAGCTGGAATTTCTCTCTGCCACGCTTTTACGCCTTTCAGCACAGAGGCCGGAAACAACTGTTCATGAGGTTCGTTATTACCCTTCGCTGCACTCGAAAGATCTCTAGCGACTTTGCCTTCCTTATCGAGCGGCCTCCCTATTTTATCAATTAGAATACCTTCTTTATTGACAAGCTTCCCGTCCTTGTCAATCAGCTGACCTTTAGGATCTACTAAACGTCCGTCACGATTTACCAAACGCCCCTGTGTATCAACAGGACGCCCGGCATCGTTGATGAGCCGCCCATAACTGTTGATTAAATGCCCATTTTCATTTATCAGGCGACCCTTATCATCGACCGCTTGACCCTGTCGATTGAGAAGTTGCCCGCGATCATTAATTCGCTGATTGCTTTCATTGATCAAGTAACCTTTCTTGTTGATCGCTTGCCCTTTGTCATTAAGCAACTGCCCCTGCCGATTCACCAACTTACCTTCATTATTGTAACGGCTGCCCGCAGGCGCATAGTCAGGCACTTTCTGTGGCACCCGGGGAATAACTGGAGACGGATAACGACGTATAGGATTTGTTCGAACGGGCATATAGCCACCTCATAATTAATTAACGTTAAGACTGCGACGAAACCCTTGGGCTTCTGTTAATTAAGTGGCGACACGCGCAAACCAGGTTCCTCACGAAAATATACAGAATCATTTATCGCAAACTAAAACCGCGACCACGCCAACTATTTAATTAATAAGCACACTACGCCGGACGCTTGATTTTATATTTAAGCGTTTTCCTATAGAGCGTATTTCGACTTATACCTAACTGCTTCGCGGTGCGCGTCATGTGCCAATGACATTGTTCAAGCGTCGATAACAATGCATGGTGCTCAGCCTCTTCAAGAGGCGATTCACAGTCTTTTTCAACAGGTGCGTGATGCAAGATCGAGGGCAGATCCAGCAATCCAATCCTGCCGTCATCACTAAGCGCTATCAGCGTGCTCAGTAAAGTGCGCAACTGACGCACATTGCCTGGCCAGGCATAGCCCAGCAGGGCCTGGCGTGCCGCCGGTTTGAGGCTGACCGTTTGCTCACCTGACTCCTGTGCCAGCAAAAAATCCAACACCTGTGATTTGTCAGCACGGTCACGCAACGCCGGCAGCCTCACCTCCAGGCCATTGAGCCGGTAGTACAAGTCCTCGCGAAAACTGCCCTCTTGCACACGCTCCAGCAGATTGCGGTGGGTGGCGCTGATGATTCTGACATCCACGGCCCGGGGTTCACCGCCGATGGGCACCACGATACGGTCCTCCAGCACTCTTAATAGACGGGTCTGCAGGGCAAGGGGCATATCGCCGATTTCATCCAGGAACAGCGTCCCACCATCGGCCTCTTGCAGTTTGCCCTGCATACCTTCCTTGCGCGCACCGGTGAAACTGCCGCCACGGTAGCCAAACAGTTCGCTTTCAATCAGGCTTTCCGGGATGGCGCCGCAGTTGATGGCGACGAATGCCTTATCGGCCCTTCGACTGGCCTGATGCACGGCCTTGGCGAAGGCCTCTTTACCGCAGCCGGTTTCGCCATTGATCAGCAGCGGTACGTCGCGCTCGAACACTTTGAGCGCCCTGCCAAAGTTCGCCTGCAACGCGGGATCACTCAGGCAAATACCCGGCACGCTTGGCACTTCTGGCTTGGCAGCGGCGGCTGGCACGCTACGCTGCTGACCACGCAAGGCAGCAAATAGATGACGGCCGTCACGGGTACGTAGCGGCCAGCTTGCGGTGGCATTGGCGCTTGCGCGCCCAAGCAATTGGTCAAGCGTACAGTCGAACAACGCTTCCACCGGCTGCCCGAGCAAACCGCCGCGTGCTTGGCCAAGCAGGTTCAGGGCACTTTGATTGGCCGCGCAGATACGCCCATCGCCATCGAACGCCAGCAGTCCTTCACTGAACAGGCCCACCGACTCGGCCTGCAGATGAAAACGCAGCAACCAGTGATGCTCAAAATGACGCAGGAAGTAACAGCTCTCAATCATCTTGGCCGACAGGTTCACCAGCGCCATTGTGTGGAACTGGCTCTGGCGCGACACCGCTTCACGTGCCGATGACACATCCAGCACTGCCAGCAATTCGCCATGAGGGTCGAACACCGGGCTCGCCGAGCAGGTCAGCCCGGTGTGACGTCCGCGAAAATGCTCATCGCGATGAATCGTCACGGACTGGCGCTCCACCAGGCAAGTGCCGATGCCATTGGTGCCTTCGCACGCCTCGCTCCAATCGGCACCGAGCCACAGCCCGGCGCGCTCGAAAATCCTGCGCTCGGACGGCGCGGTGACACAATTGAGGATCAACCCGCGCGCATCCGTCAACAGCACCGCATGGCCGGCGCCGGAGAGTTGCTGATGCAGGCTGTGCATCTCGCTGCCGGCGATGTGCAGCACCTGT
Organism: Pseudomonas trivialis; assembly: GCF_001439805.1. Taxonomy (GTDB): domain Bacteria; phylum Pseudomonadota; class Gammaproteobacteria; order Pseudomonadales; family Pseudomonadaceae; genus Aquipseudomonas; species Aquipseudomonas trivialis. The sequence continues at coordinate 49,619 of NZ_JYLK01000021.1, forward strand.
TGCAGACGCTCGCGGCTTTCCTGCAGGCGGCCGTGTTCGAGCACCGTGGGGGCAATGGTCTGTGCGGGGTCGAGGTGGTAGTCCTCCAGGCAGCGCAGCCAGGAGCGCGCGATGGAGGGATCACTGGACGGGTCGCGGCCACGGGCCACGGTGATGACTTGTCGGGCATGGCGACTGAAATGATCGTTGCGCATTTTTATTGTTCTCCCTGCGTGAGAACGGCCAGCATCCCCCAGCCATCCAGTCAATGCAATCGCGCGCCCGTCGGGTGTACCGTTTATGGCACAAACTGTCACTTCGACTGTACCGCCTGCGTGACGGCAACGGTTTGCAACAAACGCCAACCCCTTGATTTACCTGGCCCGCCACGCGCTGGCCCGACCTTTGCTCTACGCTTTATCACGCGCGACATCGCTGTACTCCAATAAACATAAAAGTCAGGAGATACCCACCATGCGTTATGCACACCCCGGTACTGAAGGCGCCATCGTTTCGTTCAAGGCCAAATACGGCAACTACATCGGCGGCGAATTCGTCGCGCCGGTCGATGGCAACTATTTCACCAACACTTCGCCGGTCAACGGCAAGCCGATTGCCGACTTTCCGCGCTCCACCGCCAAAGACATCGACAAGGCGCTGGACGCCGCCCACGCCGCCGCTGACGCCTGGGGCAAGACCTCGGCCCAGGACCGCTCGCTGGTGCTGCTGAAAATCGCCGACCGCATCGAACAGCACCTCGAACTGCTGGCCATCACCGAAACCTGGGACAACGGCAAGGCCGTGCGTGAAACCCTCAACGCCGACATTCCGCTGGCCGCCGACCACTTCCGCTACTTCGCCGGCTGCATCCGCGCCCAGGAAGGCAGCAGCGCTGAAATCAACGAACACACCGCCGCCTATCACTTCCATGAACCGTTGGGCGTGGTCGGGCAGATCATCCCGTGGAACTTCCCGTTGCTGATGGCCGCCTGGAAACTCGCGCCGGCCCTGGCCGCCGGTAACTGCGTGGTGCTCAAGCCCGCCGAGCAAACACCGCTGGGCATCAACGTGCTGATGGAGCTGATCGGCGACCTGCTGCCACCGGGCGTGCTGAACGTGGTGCACGGGTTCGGCAAGGAAGCCGGCGAAGCCCTGGCCACCAGCAAGCGCATCGCCAAGATCGCCTTTACCGGCTCCACGCCGGTGGGCTCGCACATCATGCATGCGGCGGCCGAGAACATTATTCCGTCCACCGTCGAGCTGGGCGGCAAGTCGCCGAATATCTTCTTTGCCGACATCATGAAAGCCGAGCCGCAATTCATCGAGAAAGCCGCTGAAGGTCTGGTGCTGGCGTTCTTCAACCAGGGTGAGGTGTGCACCTGCCCATCCCGTGCGCTGGTGGAAGAGTCGATCTACGACGACTTCATGAAAGTGGTGATGAAAAAGGTCGAGTCGATCAAACGTGGCGACCCGCTGGACACCGACACCATGGTCGGCGCCCAGGCGTCCGAGCAACAGTTCGACAAAATTCTGTCCTACCTGGAAATCGCCAAGGGCGAAGGCGCCGAGCTGCTGACCGGTGGCAAGGTCGAGAAACTGGCGGGGGACATGGCCGGCGGCTATTACATCCAGCCGACGCTGCTCAAGGGCACCAACAAGATGCGTGTGTTCCAGGAAGAAATCTTCGGCCCGGTGGTGAGCATCACCACCTTCAAGGACGAAGCCGAAGCCCTGGCAATTGCCAACGACACCGAGTTCGGCCTGGGCGCTGGCCTGTGGACCCGCGATATCAACCGCGCGTATCGCATGGGCCGTGCGATCAAGGCGGGCCGCGTGTGGACCAACTGCTACCACCTGTACCCGGCGCATGCGGCATTTGGTGGTTACAAAAAGTCCGGCGTGGGCCGTGAGACCCACAAGATGATGTTGGATCACTACCAGCAGACCAAGAACTTGCTGGTGAGCTACGACATCAATCCGCTGGGCTTCTTCTGATGTTCTGACTGCAATGCAAGCCCCTGTGGGAGGGGGCTTGCTCCCGATTGCAGTGTGTCAGCCAATATGTAGGCCACTGACCCACCGCTATCCGGGAGCAAGCCCCCTCCCACACCTGGATCTCCACAGGTACTTGCGATGTGTATTCGGCCTATATAGGCCGAGTTAAAAACAATAAGAATGGAAGGTACTTCCTCATGTCCAGCGAACCCACTCGCTCCTCCGTCGACTTCGAAAACGTCGACAGCGACTACTTCCAACAACGCGAACTGAAAAAAGGCGCCGCCGGCTGGGTGCTGCTGGTCGGCCTGGGCGTTGCCTATGTGATTTCCGGCGACTACGCTGGCTGGAATTTCGGCCTGGCCCAGGGTGGCTGGGGCGGCATGTTCCTCGCCACATTGCTGATGGCCACCATGTACCTGTGCATGTGTTTTTCCCTGGCCGAGCTGTCTTCCATGATTCCTACCGCCGGTGGCGGCTACGGCTTTGCCCGCAGCGCCTTCGGCCCCTGGGGCGGGTTCCTTACCGGCACCGCCATCCTCATCGAATACGCCATTGCCCCCGCCGCCATCGCGGTGTTTATCGGCGCCTATTGCGAGTCGCTGTTCGGCATTGGCGGCTGGATGATTTACCTGGCGTTCTACATCCTCTTTATCGGCATCCATATCTTCGGCGTGGGCGAAGCGCTGAAGCTGATGTTTGTGATCACCGCCGTCGCCGCCATTGCCCTGGGCGTGTTTCTGGTGTCGATGGTGCCGCACTTCAGTGTCGCCAACCTGCTGGACATGCCGGTGACCGAAGCGCGAGGCGCCAGCAGCTTCCTGCCGTTCGGCTACGTCGGCGTGTGGGCGGCGATCCCTTATGCGATCTGGTTTTTCCTTGCGGTGGAAGGCGTGCCACTGGCCGCCGAAGAAACCCGCAACCCCAAGCGCGACCTGCCACGCGGCCTGATCGGCGCCATTGTGGTACTCACCAGTTTTGCCCTGTTGATTCTGGTGATTGCACCGGGCGGCGCCGGCACCTATGCGCTGGTCAAGTCCGGTAACCCATTGGTTGAGGCGCTGGCCCTGGCGTACGGCGGTTCGACCTGGATGGGCAGCTTCGTCAACCTGGTCGGGCTGGCAGGACTGATCGCGAGCTTTTTCTCGATCATCTATGCCTATTCCCGACAGATTTTTGCCTTGTCCCGTGCCGGCTACCTGCCGCGCAAGTTGTCCGAAACCAACAAGAGCAAGGCGCCGGTGCTGGCGCTGGTGATCCCCGGCATCATTGGCTTTGGCCTGTCGCTGACCGGCCAGGGCGACTTGCTGATCCTGGTGGCCGTGTTTGGCGCGACCATTTCCTACGTACTGATGATGGCCGCACACATCACCCTGCGCATTCGCCGCCCCAAAATGGACCGTCCGTACCGCACGCCGGGCGGCATCTTCACCTCGGGCGTGGCGCTGGTTCTGGCCTGCGTGGCCGTGGTGGCGGGCTTTCTGGTGGATCCACGGGTGGTGATTGGCGCCGCGATCATCTATGGAGTATTAATTGCTTACTTTGCTTTCTACAGCCGGCATCACTTGGTAGCAGGCACGCCCGAAGAAGAATTCGCGGCGATCCAGGCCGCAGAGGCCGCCTTGCACTGAACTGCCGTAAACCTCGACGCGGGCGCTGCCTGCGTCGCCAAGGAGACACTGTATGGCAAGTTTTTCCCACGCGGTGGGTGCGCAAACCTACCGCTTCGACAGCCTCAAGGACGTGATGGCCAAGGCCAGCCCGGCCCGTTCCGGTGACTTCCTCGCCGGTGTCGCCGCGCAGAACGACGGTGAACGGGTTGCCGCGCAAATGGCCCTGGCGAACATCCCGCTCAAGCACTTCCTCGAAGAAGCGCTGATCCCGTATGAACGCGACGAAGTCACCCGGTTGATCATCGACACCCACGACAAGCAGGCCTTTGCCGTGGTCAGCCACCTGACCGTGGGCGGCCTGCGCGACTGGCTGCTCAGCGATGCCGCCGACGAACATTCCCTGCGCGCCCTGGCGCCCGGGCTGACACCGGAAATGGCCGCTGCCGTGTCCAAGATCATGCGCGTGCAGGACCTGGTGCTGGTGGCGCAGAAGATCCGCGTGGTCACCCGCTTTCGCGGCACCATGGGCCTGCGCGGGCGCCTGTCGACGCGCCTGCAACCCAACCACCCCACCGACGAACCGGCGGGCATCGCCGCGAGCATCCTCGACGGCCTGCTCTACGGCAACGGCGACGCCATGATCGGCATCAACCCGGCCACCGACAGCACGGCCTCGATCTGCGCCATGCTGGAGATGCTCGACGCAATCATCCAGCGCTACGAAATTCCCACCCAGGCCTGCGTGCTGACCCACGTCACCACCTCCATCGAGGCCATCAACCGGGGCGTGCCGCTGGACCTGGTGTTTCAGTCGATTGCCGGCACCGAGGCGGCCAACGCCAGCTTCGGCATCAGCCTGAGCGTGCTGCAGGAAGGTTACGACGCCGGCTTGAGCCTCAAGCGCGGCACCCTGGGCCAGAACCTGATGTATTTCGAAACCGGCCAGGGCAGTGCGTTGTCCGCCAACGCGCACTTTGGCGTCGACCAGCAAACCTGCGAAACGCGTGCTTACGCGGTGGCGCGGCATTTCAAGCCGTTTCTGGTCAACACCGTGGTCGGTTTTATCGGGCCCGAGTACCTGTACAACGGCAAGCAGATCATCCGCGCCGGCCTTGAAGACCACTTCTGCGGCAAGTTGCTCGGCGTGCCCATGGGCTGCGACATCTGCTACACCAACCACGCCGAAGCCGACCAGGACGACATGGACACCCTGCTGACCCTGCTGGGCGTGGCCGGGATCAACTTCATCATGGGCATCCCCGGCTCCGACGACATCATGCTCAACTACCAGACCACCTCGTTCCACGATGCCCTGTACGCACGCCAAACATTAGGTTTAAAGCCAGCGCCGGAATTCGAACAGTGGCTGGCCAAAATGGGCATCTTTACCCAGGCCGATGGCAAGGTGCAGTTTGGCAACAGCCTGCCACCGGCGTTCCGCCACGCCCTGGCGCAACTCGGATGAAGGAGCCACCCGTGTCACTCGACCTGCCTGACAACCCGTGGCTGCAATTGCGCCGCCTCACCCCGGCGCGCATCGCTCTGGGCCGCACCGGCACCAGCCTGCCCACCAGTGCGCAGCTGGACTTTCAATTCGCCCACGCCCAGGCGCGGGATGCGGTACACCTGCCCTTCGATCACGCGGGTTTGAGCAGCCAGCTGGCCGAGCGCGGCCGCGACAGCCTGCTGCTGCACAGCGCAGCCAGCGACCGCCACAGCTACCTGCAACGGCCGGACCTGGGCCGACGTCTAAGTGATGAATCAGCCCAAAGCCTGCGCGATTACGCCGCAGCGAATCCCGGCGGCGTGGACCTGGCGGTGGTGGTGGCCGATGGTTTATCGGCGCTGGCGGTGCATAAACATACGTTGCCGTTTCTGACGCGCATGGAAGAACAGACCCGTGCCGAGGGGTGGTCCCTGTCGCCGGTTATCCTGGTGGAACAGGGCCGCGTGGCCGTGGCGGATGAGATCGGTCAGCTGCTCGGCGCCAAAATGACGGTCATTCTAATCGGCGAGCGGCCAGGGCTCAGTTCGCCGGACAGCCTGGGCCTGTATTTCACCTACAACCCCAAGGTTGGCCTCAACGACGCCAATCGCAACTGCATTTCCAATGTGCGCCTCGAAGGCCTGAGCTACGGCATGGCGGCTCATCGCCTGCTGTACTTGATGCGAGAGGCGTGTCGCCGGCAGCTGTCGGGGGTCAACCTCAAGGATGAGGCGCAGGTTCAAACCCTCGAATCCGACGATCCCGACCTGATCAAAGGAAACTTCCTGCTCAGCCCGCCCAGCGACTGATCGCGGCACGATTGCGCTTTTTCGCGTCCTTAGGCAGCATCAAGTCACGGCCGCTCCTGTGGTCATATCCTTTGGAAGTTGAGGCCTGGCATGCGGATTACTCAAGCGACCCTGGAACACCTGGACCTGTTGACCCCGCTGTTCGTCAAATACCGCGAATTCTACGGCGCGCTGCCGTTACCGGATTCGTCGCGGGGCTTTCTGGAAAAGCGCCTGCGCCGTAAAGAGTCGGTGATTTACCTGGCACTGGCCGATGACGACGACAAGCGGCTGCTGGGGTTCTGCCAGCTGTACCCGAGCTTTTCCTCGTTGTCGCTCAAGCGCGTGTGGATCCTCAACGACATCTATGTGGCCGAGGATGCGCGCCGGCAACTGGTGGCCGACAACCTGATGCGCACCGCGAAGAAAATGGCCAGGGATACCCACGCGGTGCGGCTGCGGGTGTCGACCAGCAGTGACAATGAAGTGGCGCAGAAGACGTATGAGTCCATAGGTTTTCGCGAAGACACCGAATTCAGGAATTACGTTCTGCCGATCAACGAAGACTGAGGCAAAAGCCCCCGCAGCGCCTATGTGGGAGTTCCCTCCCACGTTTGGAACCACGACACGCCCCGCTACAAAAGCCGCACGCTTTTCAGCGTTCAATCCGTATAATGCGGACCTTTCCAGGGTTGTAAGAAATGCGACAGTCACTTGTAGCCTTATTGCCCGAGCCTCCGCACAGGCCTGCCGAGTCGGGCCGTTCACACAGGTGCCATCCATGGATTTCAACCCGCTTGACCTGATCCTGCATCTCGACGTGTACCTCGACATGCTGGTAACCAACTACGGTCCGTGGATCTACGCCATTCTCTTCCTGGTCATTTTTTGCGAAACAGGCCTGGTGGTCATGCCCTTCCTGCCAGGTGACTCCCTGCTGTTTATTGCCGGCGCCGTCGCTGCCGGTGGCGGCATGGACCCGGTACTGCTCGGCGGCCTGTTGATGCTGGCTGCAATACTTGGCGACAGCACCAACTATGTCATCGGGCGAACCGCAGGAGAACGCCTGTTCAGCAACCCGAACTCGAAGATCTTCCGCCGCGACTACCTGCAAAAAACCCATGATTTCTACGACAAGCACGGCGGCAAAACCGTGACCCTGGCGCGCTTCCTGCCGATCCTGCGCACCTTTGCGCCGTTTGTGGCCGGCATCGCCAAAATGCCCTACCCGCGCTTCTTCGGGTTCAGCGTGCTGGGCACCATTCTCTGGGTGGGTGGCCTGGTAACCCTGGGCTACTTCTTCGGCAACGTGCCGTTTATCAAGAAGAACCTGTCGCTGCTGGTGGTGTTCATCATCCTGCTGTCGCTGGTGCCGATGATCATTGGCGTGTTCCGCAGCCGTTTCGGTCGCGCGTCCTCCGAAGCCAAGCCGCAGTAACCGGCCATGTGGTCCCTCAGCGCCTGGCGTCGCCGGCGCCTGCTGGCCCGGCACCCGGTCGCCGATGACACCTGGCAGCGGGTGCGCAGCTACCTGAGCTTCCTCGACGGCCTCACCGCCGAACAGGATCAGTGGTTGCGCGAAGCCTGCATCCTCTTCCTTGCCGACAAACACCTCACCGCCCTGCCCGGCGTCGACCTGCACCAGGAACAACGCCTGCTGCTCGCCGCCCAGGCGCAGTTGCCGCTGATGCACTTGGGCGATCTCGACTGGTACCAGGGCTTCCACGAAATCGTGCTGTACCCCGACGACTTCCTCAGTCCCCAGCGCCATCGTGATGCCAGTGGCGTGGAGCACGAGTGGGACGGCGAGCACAGCGGCGAAGCCTGGCAGCAGGGCCCGGTGATTCTCGCCTGGCCTGGGGTGCTGGCCAGCGGCAATTGGGAAGGCTACAACCTGGTGATCCACGAACTTGCTCACAAGCTCGACATGCTCACCGGCGACGCCAATGGCCTGCCGCCGCTGCACAACGACATGCGTGTGCAGGAATGGGCCAGCGCGATGCAAGACGCCTTCGATGACCTCAATCGCCAACTGGATGCCGACCCCGACGTCGAGACGCTTATCGACCCCTACGCGGCGGAAAACCCGGCGGAATTCTTCGCCGTCACCAGCGAATATTTTTTCAGTGCCCCGGATTTACTGGTCGACAGTTATCCAGAGGTGTACGCCCAACTCAGCCGTTTTTATCGCCAGGATCCCCTGGCCCGCCTGCGCCACCTGCAAGCCCACGACCCGCGCTACCAGCCGCCGGTTGAATGACCGTACGACGTCTGGCGCATGGCATCGGCGTCAGAATATGCCTATAATCGCCGCCACTTTTAGGCCAATCCGGCCATGTCATATGGCCAACTAACGGGGGCAACGCCCAATGAGCTACAGCAAGATTCCGGCTGGCAAAGACCTGCCGAACGACATCTACGTCGCCATCGAAATTCCGGCCAACCACGCGCCGATCAAATACGAAATCGACAAAGACAGCGACTGCCTGTTCGTTGACCGTTTCATGGCCACCCCGATGTTCTACCCGGCCAACTACGGTTTCATCCCCAACACCCTGGCCGACGACGGTGACCCCCTCGACGTGCTGGTCGTGACCCCTTACCCGGTTACGCCAGGCTCGGTTATCCGCGCCCGCCCGGTGGGCATCCTGAACATGACCGACGACGGCGGCGGCGACGCCAAGGTAATCGCGGTGCCACACGACAAGCTGTCCCAATTGTACGTGGACGTGAAGGAATACACCGACCTGCCACCCCTGTTGCTGGAGCAGATCAAACACTTCTTCGAGAACTACAAAGACCTCGAAAAAGGCAAATGGGTGAAGATTGAAGGCTGGGGCAATGCAGACGCCGCCCGCGCCGAGATCATGAAGTCGGTGGCGGCCTACAAAGGCTGATCCCTTCATTGCCTCGCACATAAAAAAGCCCCGATCATTCGGGGCTTTTTTATGGGCGCAACTAAACGTCAAGTTCAACTAACAGCAAACAGAGTTTAGAACGCCTATAAAGTTGAAAAATCAGGCCACAACCAAGTAAAAGCCTACAGGCGCAATTCAACGCATGGTTTATTTGATTAGTTTTCTTGGCCAGTAAACTCTGCGTTTATGAATACATCAGGTGATCGTTTAAAAGCACTATTAAGGGAAGTTCATCTTTCCGCCTCCGACTTCGCCAAGAACCGCGGCGTCACGCCCCAGCACGTGAACAACTGGTTCAAACGCGGCGTGCCCATGGGCCGACTCAACGAGATCGCAGAGCTGTTATGCGTCTCCAGCCGTTGGCTGCGCACTGGCACAGGCCCCAAACATCCTCCGGCCAACTTCCTGCTCGAAGGCCCGGGAACCACGAAAGGACTCACCTACGTCCGCGAGGAAAGCGGCAAATACCTGACAAACCCAGCCTGTCTCCCGGAAAAACTCGACGTGGAGCTCCCCCTCCACCCCACGTTCACCTCCACCGAGCGCATCCGCGTCTCCCTGCACACCCTTGACACCCTCAACGTAAACCCCGACCGCGCGGTAGGCGCCTACATGGTCGACAACAGCATGATCGACATCATCCAACAAGGCGCCACCCTCGCCATCGACCGAGGCCGCACCCAAATCATCGACGGCGAAATCTACGCCGTGGAGCACGACGGCATGCTGCGCATCAAATACCTCTACAACCGGCCCGGTGGCGGATTGCGGATGCGCAGCCACAATGCCGCCGAGCATCCGGATGAATACCTCACCTACGATGAGCGCTTCGAACAAAACTTCCTGATCGTAGGCTGGGTGTTCTGGTGGTCCACCCTGAATAACCGCCGCCCACCGGTACCGCTGGACGATCACTTATTGGGCTGGGAAGGCTCTAAATCGGACCCGGAGGTGGGCAACTGAGATAAATGTGGGTATCATCCGCCGCACATTTGGCAGGGGGTGGCTTTGCGCTATCTATCCTGCCTGGCGATGCGGAGGAGTTCCCGCGGATGCCCCTGCTATTCAGCCCGACGCGATGTGGGCTGAGCGATTTGAAGGCTGGTGAGGTTTGTCAGAAGCAAGCCGAAGCAGTCAGCGAGAAGCCGGCCACAAGCCGGCTTTTTAATGCCTGTAAAAAACCTCGCTCCAGCCGTTGCATCAAGCCGGCCGCATGCACTCCACAGCCCGCTCCGCCACCATTTTCGCCATGTCCACCAAATGCATCACCGCCCGCTGTGGCGCAGCTACCGGCTGTGCGAGCGCCTGCGAAGTTGCCACTGCACATTGCAGCAGCTCGGCTACACGCACCCAGGCATCTTCAAAGCTCAGTTCTTCATTGACAGTGAATGGGTTAGTTGAAGTCGATGACAGCGAATCCGAACGAACGTTATCCATAGCAAAACCTCTAGCAGTAAGTGAATACCACCGTCATTTCGCGACTAAACGAATGTATCCGATCCATAACCCCCGCCTACCCAACAGTGTGTTAACGGTTTATCGTGGCATTTCTGGCGAGCAGTTCCACGGCAGCAAGGCTTCATAATCTTCAAGCGACGAAGCCTGAGGCAGCCGCTCCAGTACGTGGCGCAGCCACGTATAGGGCTCTTGGCCGTTGACCTTGGCTGTCTCGACCACGCTGTAGATCTTTGCGCTGGCAGCGGCGCCGTTGACGGTATCGCTGAACAACCAAGCTTTACGTCCGATCACAAACGGCTTGATCGCTCTTTCAGCAGGGTGAACGAGCCCCGTATCTGTCGGGCGTTCACGCACGGCTACGCCAACACCTGCGGACAGGTTGAGATCTTTCATGTCTTGGATAACCCAACCGGCCTTTTCAAGCTTAGGGTCGATTTGCTGACGAGCTTTTAACTCTGGCGTCATGATGCTGATCCCTGCAAATTCCGCACTATTGAATTGAACCAATAACAACCAAGCACTTAGGTCTTTCTGGAGACTGGGCTGACCGATTTCAAACCGCTGAAAATACGCAGCCTTGCTCAATAACCGACTTCTTTCTGATGCCGAAAGGCCAATACATAGACAGCATCATCCGCGCGCTCATGCCGATAGAGCGCAACATAGCCCGAATCGCCAAACTCGATGATCAGCTCACGCAGTTCCGGCAGTTCTGGAAATGGGCGACCTACTTCTGGGTCTTCTTCCAGTCGAGCGAGCTGTCGCTCAATCACCTGGGCAGCTCGCCGAGCTACCTGCGGACCTTTCTCGACAAGAAACTGACGACAGCGCTCCAACCCTTGTGCAGCACCTTCGGTGATAATTACTCGTGGCACTTAGGAAGCTCCGCCTCAGCCTCAGTACCCCAGGTATTGAGCCAGGCCCGAGTCTCTTGGCCGGTCAGATGCCGACCTGTTTCCTGATACGCCGCCCACGACGCCAAGGCTTCTTGCTTGAAACTCTCACGGGCTTCCTCGCGCTCAACGTACTGCGCTATCGCTTCGCGCATAATCCAGTGGGACGAACGTTGACGCAGACCAGCCAAGTGCTGAATACGATTTTTCAACTCGTCATCGATCTTGATGGAAGTGGCCATAGCCGAACCCTCGCTATCTAAAGGTATTACCTTTGGATAAGGTATCAGTCGCCCGGTGTATCTGTCCACGCGTCAAGAAGCCGGACGATGTCACGCAGAACCTGGATGGGGGGACAAGCGGGGGGACAGAAATACGATTAAAAAATAAACCTATATAAATCAATATATTGGATATTTAAAAACGCCGGCCACAAGCCGGCTTTTTAATGCCTGTAAAAAACCTCGCTCCAGCCGTTGCATCAAGCCGGCCGCATGCACTCCACAGCCCGCTCCGCCACCATTTTCGCCATGTCCACCAAATGCATCACCGCCCGCTGTGGCGCAGCTACCGGCTGTGCGAGCGCCTGCGAAGTTGCCACCGCACATTGCAGCAGCTCGGCTACACGCAACCAGGCATCTTCAAAGCTCAGTTCTTCATTGACAGTGAATGGGTGGGTAGCACGCGATGACGACGAATCCGAAACAACGTTATCCATAGCAAAACTCCAATCGATAATTTGGAGCTGCCACTTCGCGCGACTAAACGAAAGGCGGCAGCTGTGCGCAGGTTAGTCGACCGGTCGATTGGGAACCCGGCGCACCCGAAGGTGCCCTGCGCACAGCTGCCATAAGATGCAGGCGAAGGGGTGCCTGACTCATGAGTTGCTTATGCGCCAATCGAATCCGAGCGACTAAACCCGATCACTGAATAGGCAGTGACGGACCGCAGCCTAGTCGCGGGATTTCACTGGCGCAAGCCGCTGGGATTCTCTAGGAAACGTCCTGCAAATGAAAGGGATCGGACCTGCTGGCTATTCAATACGCGAGAAAGCAACCACCGCCTACTGTCTCCTTCAAGTTGACAGTAAGACTCCCGCCACCCGATTTATCCTCCATTCCCCGCGCTTTAACCTGTGCCCATGTTGAACAAAACATCCAACCCACCAAAAAGGACTTCAACCATGAGCACTCCAACCTACAGCCGCTTGAACAAAGACGACGCCATCGTTCTGCTGGTCGACCACCAGACCGGCCTCATCTCGCTGGTGCAGGACTTCTCCCCCAACGAGTTCAAGAACAACGTGCTGGCGCTGGCCGACCTGGCCAAGTTCTTCAACCTGCCGACCATCCTCACCACCAGCTTCGAGCAAGGCCCCAACGGCCCACTGGTGCCGGAGTTGAAGGAGATGTTTCCGGATGCGCCGTATATCGCGCGCCCTGGTCAGATCAACGCGTGGGACAACGAAGACTTCGTCAAAGCGATCAAGGCCACCGGCCGCAGGCAGATCATCATTGCCGGTGTGGTCACGGATGTGTGCGTGGCGTTCCCGACCTTGTCGGCGCTGGCAGAAGGCTTTGAGGTATTTGTGGTGACGGATGCGTCGGGCACCTTTAATACCACCGTGCAACAGGCGGCCTGGAGCCGGATGACCCAGGCCGGTGCGCAGCTGATGAACTGGTTCTCGGTGGCGTGCGAGCTGCACCGCGACTGGCGCAACGACATCGAAGGCCTGGGGAATCTGTTGTCCCAGCGCATTCCCAACTATCGTAACTTGATGAATGGTTATGCCGCGCTGACAGCCCAGCAGAAGTAAATCACCCGCCAAGCCTGCCCTTAAAAGCAGGCTTTTTCACGTCTCAATCGACAAGCAAATTTGGGTCGATACGCCCCAGAGCCCGCATGTACAGGTTCATGGTGGTCCCCTCACCCAATGCCGTGTGGACTTTCACCGTACCACCCGCGCGCTGCGCGAATTCCATCACTTGGGACAGTCCCAGCCCGGTGCCTTTGCCTGCGCACTTGGTGGTGAAAAAGGGCTCAAAAATCTGCGCGGCGAGGGCTTCGGGGATGCCCGGGCCGTTGTCGCTGACGCTGAGCAACAGGTAATTGCCTGCGGCCAGCGCTTCGTCCTGGGTCAGGTTGACCAGACGCGAGCTGATGTGGATACGGCCTTTGCCGCCCAAGGCATCCCGGGCGTTGGTCAGCAGGTTGATGACCGCTGCGCTCAACTGCGCTTCTTCGCACAATACGCCGGTGCCCGGTGGCGACAGCTCCATTGAGAACTCGACACCGTCCGAAGCGGTGCGCAACAACACGTCGCGCATGCTCCCCAGGCGCTCGTTCACGTCGATGCACATCAGGTTGGGGCTGTCGTGGCGCACGCTGGTCAGCAGGTGGTTGACCAGCAATCGGCCTTGATCCACGGCTTGCATGCCTGCATCGCTGAAGCGTTCGACATCCGCCGGCCTGCGTGCGCGCAGGCGAATCATTTGCAGGCTGGCGCTCAGGGCCTGGAGCAAGTTGTTGAAGTCGTGGGCGATGCTGGCGGCTACCATGCCCAGGGACGAAACACGCTTGGCATGATGAAGAAACTGTTCGGCCTGGCGGCCCAGTGCTTGCGCCTGGGCGAGTTCACTCTCCAGGCTGCGCGCGCGCTGTTCGCGTTGTTCGCTGAGCAGGCGCAATTGCAGCAACGAGGCCGTTTGTCGGGCCAGGGCCAGCAGCGCGTTGTGTTGCGCCACGGTCAGCGTGCGTGGTCGCGTATCGATGACACACACGGTGCCCAAGGCAAAACCTCGATCATCGCGGATCGGCGCACCTGCATAAAAGCGGATGTATGGTGGGCCCAGCACCAGTGCGCTGTGTTCAAAACGCGGGTCGCACAGGGCGTCTTCAACCACCAGCACCTCATCGGGCGCGAGGATGGCATGGGCGCAGAACGCCAGATCGCGATGGGTCTCGCGCACGTCCAGGCCGATACAGGCCTTGAACCACTGCCGCTCGTTGTCCACCAGCGACACCAGCGCAATCGGCACATCACACAGGCCCGTCGCCAGCAGCACGATGTCGTCGAAACCTTGCTCGGGAACGCTGTCCAGAATATCCAGGTGTTCCAGGGACCTTATGCGCTCATGCTCGTTGGCGGGAGGCGGGGCAGGAAGATGAGGCATCTGCATACGTCGCGATCAATCCGTGAAAGAAATGGATGCGCGGGGCATTGCGGCCCGGCAAGGTAAACAATGGAAATCTTGTTGCCGTGAATATTCGCTGTTTTCCTGAAGCCTCAGCACGCACCCGCAGGCATGCACTGCGCTGGTTAGAGGCACCCCTACGGCAATCGTTCATTGGCTCCCCTCCGACACTGCGGTGGTGGTGTCAGTCAATAAGCAGGATCGCTATCTGAAGTAGCCGTCCAGCATGAGTTGCCGCTGACTTCTGCGCTGCTGTCGTAAGCCCATTCTGATTTTGCACACCGTTCATCCAGCCCTATTTCGCCGGGGCAGAATCCGACGCCTTGACCCTGCCGAGACGTCACGGATGACCCACGCTGCCCACATCGCTTTTATCGAGCACGAGCTCAATGACTTTCACCAAAGCCTGCTGATTTATCGCCAGCAGATGGGCGCCTGGTATTCGCGCGCGCTGGATTCAGTGAGCGATGGGTTGGATATGCCGTCGTTGCTGGGGATGGACCGGGTGATTCGGGTGGGCGATGCCCAGCACTCCGTGGGCATTGCCGATGCTGATTTTTCCACCGTGGCCCGCTGCCCGGCGGGCGGTGTGCTGAAGATCGAGAGCACGTTCGAGTCGGTCTATGACGTGCCGATTGGCGATATTGCGGTTGAGGTGATCGGCCTGGATGACGGCAGCTCCACGCTGATCCAGCTGGATGAACACGGCAAGGGATCACACGTTTGCATGGCCGGCGGACGTTATCAGGTGCGGGTGCAGGGCGGAGTTTCGACGCAACAGGTGGACGCGTTGTTCGCTTCCTACACCGGGCTGACGACGGACCTGGAGCAATGGCTGCGCAAGCAGTGGGAAGGCTTCAAGCCGTATTGGCAGCACTCCACGGCCAGTGCGATTGGCAGCGGTGTGCTGGCCGGCAGTTGGGCGGCGATCCGCGACGCGTGGGACAGCATCAAGCAGGTGCAGGCCATTCTTGAAGACCCGCTGAAGTACGTCGAACAGCTCGGTGAGCAAGCGACCAACCTGGCGCAACTCGCCATCAATGCGCCCAAAGTCATGGAACAGGCAATGCTGCTGGCCAGTGATGAGGCAGCGCTGTTTCTGCTGGTGCGCACGGCGATGCTGTGGCTGGACGCATTGCCGCCCGGACAGATGGCCGAAGTCGCGGCGGGGTTTGTGGTGTCGTTGCTGATCGATCTTGTGATCGGCGCGGTACTGACCCTCGCACTGCCTGCTGCGGGTGTCGCGTATCTGAGTATGCGACTGGTCAAGTACGGCGGGCAGATTCTCGACGCGGCAGTTGGCTTTGTTAAGAGCGTGCTGGCGATTCTGAGTACGTTCATGCAGGCAGTGGATCGTTACAAGGCGGTGGCAATTCGCGGTGTGGTTGGCGGGTTAAGGCAAGGCACGCTGCAGATGCGCTGGCGGGCTCGGCAGAACGCAGTGTTGAGGCAGAAAGAGGCCGTGGATGACGTGCCGGTTTCGGCGAAGAACCCGGCGGGGGATGCGGCTGCCTCTTCGGACAAGACCGTGACCCACGGTTGCCCGGTGTCGATGGTCACCGGCGAGGAATTGCTCACCCTCACCGATGGCACGCTGGACGGGATTTTACCGTTTGAGTGGACGCGCGCTTATCGCACCAGTGCGGTGGAAATCGATGTTGGGCTGGGGTTTGGCTGGAGTCATGCCCTGGCGCAGCGGCTGGTGGTTGCGGGCGATTCGGTGGTGTGGACGGATCATGAAAATCGCTCAACCGAGTTTCCGTTGCCGTCCGCTTCTCGACCGGCGATCACCAACAGCCTGGCCGAAGCGGCGATTTTTCTGGGCGATTTGCCGGATGAACTGGTGCTGGCCCAGGCGTCGCGGTTTTATCACTTTCGCGATGGCGTGCTGGTGTCGATCAGCGATGCGTATGACAACCGGCTGCGCATTTCCCGCGACGTGCTGGGGCGCATTGAACGGCTGGACAACGGCGCCGGGCGCTCGCTGTGGTTGCGCTATGCGCAGGGCCGCATTGCGGCGGTGGACTACCAGGTGCATCGCGCCAAAGGCCGTGAGCCTTACGAGTGGGTGACTGAACAGACGGTGGTGTCCTACGCCTACGACGACGCGGGCCGACTGGTGTCGGCGACCAATGCCGTAGGCGAATGCGAGGTTTATCGGTACGACGAGCAGCACGTGATTCTCGAGCGTGGGCTGGCCGGTGGCGCGAGTTTCTTTTGGGCGTGGGATCGAGCTGGCAAGGCGGCGCGCTGTGTACGGCATTGGGCCAGTTTTACGCAGATGGACACGCGCTATGTGTGGGGTGATGACGGGCGCGTCACCGTGCATAACGCCGATGGCAGTCAGGAAGTGTATGTGCATGACCCGCGGGCGCGGCTGGTGCAGCGGGTTGATCCGGATGGCGCTCAGCACTTCAAATCCTACGATGAAAAAGGCCGGCTGACGGTTGAGCAGGACCCGCTGGGCGCGGTGACGGCGTATCAGTATGACGAGGCTGGGCGCTTGGTGGCGCTGTTTCCCGGGGATGATGAGCCGACGTCCTACGAGCATGACAACGGGTTCGTACGGGTGGTGCGCCGGGGTGAGGCGGTTTGGAAATACGAGCGTAATGAACAAGGCGACGTAACGCGCAGGACCGATCCTGACGGCCATGTCACCGACTACAGCTACAACAAACACGGGCAACTGATTGGGGTGTGGTATCCCGATCACAGTTGTCAGCGGCTGGTGTGGAATGAGCGCGGGCAACTGCTTGAGGAACAGTTGCCCAATGGCGGGATCAGGCGCTATCGCTATGACGACCTGGGTCGGCAAGTGGCCCGCGAGGATGAGCATGGCGCGCTGACCCAGTATCAGTGGGACAGTGTGGGCCGGCTGATTCGCCTGATATTGCCGGGCGGTGCATGCAGGGAATACAGCTACAACGCCTACGGAAAAATCACCGCCGAACGCGATGAACTGGGCCACGTCACCCGCTACGAGTATGCCGATGGGCTGCACCTGATCAGTCGGCGCATCAATGCCGATGGCACCCAGGTCCAATACCGCTATGACAACGTGCGGCTATTGCTGACCGAGATCGAAAACGAGGTGGGCGAGACCTACCGGCTCGCTTACCACCCCAACGGGTTGATCCAGCAGGAAGTCGGCTTTGACGGCCAGCGCACCGCCTACGTTTATGACCTCAACGGCCATCTGCAGGAAAAGACTGAATACGGCGACGATGGCAGTCAGTTGGTTACCC
>NZ_JYLK01000022.1 GCF_001439805.1 Pseudomonas trivialis
ATGAACCTGAAGAACATCGACACGTTTTATCAATACGTGATCCGCGGCTCGATCCTGCTGCTGGCGGTGGTCATCGACCGCATGAAGCAACGCTGATTCAGAATCGTATGAGGCAAATGTGGGAGGGGGCTTGCTCCCGATAGCGGCGCATCAGCTGGCACATCAATAGCTGACCCACCGCCATCGGGAGCAAGCCCCCTCCCACCGTTTTAGTCAGCGGAGAATTTGAAGACTGTGTTCTGGGTGTAGGTCTGCCCCGGGTTCAAGCGGGTCGAGGCAAAGTTGGGCTGGTTGGGCGCATCCGGAAAATGCTGGGTTTCCAGGGTAAACCCGCTCCAGTGCAGGTACGTCTTGCCGGCCTTGCCCTTCACCGAGCCATCGAGGAAGTTGCTGGTGTAGAACTGCACCCCCGGCTCGCTGGTGTAGAGCTGCAGGCGGCGGCCCGACTCAGGGTCATGCACCTCGGCAGCCAGTTGCTTGACGTCGCCCTTGGTATCCAGCGCCCAGTTGAAGTCGAACCCGCCTTGCTTGGGCTCGGCGAACTTGAGCTGCGGGTGATCGTCCTTGATGTGCTGGCCGATAGGCGTGGGTTTGAGGAAGTCCATCGGCGTGCCCGCCACGGGTGCCAGTTCGCCGGTTGGAATCAGCGTGGCATTCACCGGCGTGTAGTGGCTGGCGTGCAGGGTGGCGACCTGCTTGAGGATGTCACCATTGCCCGCCCCGGCCAGGTTGAAGTAGCTGTGATTGGTAAGGTTGAGCACCGTGGGTTTGTCGGTGGTCGCCTTGTAGTCGATGTGCAGTTCGTTTTTGTCATTGAGGCGGTAGGTGACTTCGGTCTTCAAGTTGCCGGGGAAGCCCATTTCGCCATCCTTGGACAGGTAGGTGAGGGTGACGCCCACCGAGTCCTTGTCCTTGACCTGCGCGGCTTTCCATACGTGCTTGTCGAAGCCCTGGGCGCCGCCATGCAGCGAGTTGGGGCCGTCGTTGAGCGGCACCTGGAAGCGCTTGCCGTCGAGTTCAAAGGCGCCGCCGGCCAGGCGGTTGCCGAAACGGCCGATGGTCGCGCCAAAGAACGCGGTGCCGGCCTGATAGCCTTGCACATCATCAAAACCGAGCACCACGTCGTCGACCTTGCCGTGCTTGTCCGGCACCTTCAACGACTGCAACACGCCGCCGTAGGTGATGACCGTGGCTTGCATGCCGTGGCTGTTGCGCAGGATGTACTGTTCGACGGGCGTGCCGTCATTGGTCTTGCCGAACGGCTTGTGCTCACTGCTCAGGCCGGCTGCCTGGGCACCGCCACTGGCAACCAGCATGGACAGGGCGAGGCCGGAGAGCAGGTATCGAGGGTGCTTCATGGTCGAACTTCCTTTTGTTGTTTTGAGTGGAATAGTTCTACTAATAGCGATATTTTGTCGGTGCGACAGCGAATTTATAGCCTTTAAAGCCGATTTCGTAAAATAAAATAAGACTAATTGATCGAGGCAACCGTTATATGAGTATTCCGCAGGCTGTGTATCCCGACCTTAAGGGCAAAACCGTGCTGGTGTCCGGCGGCGCTTCGGGCATTGGTGAGTTCATGGTGCGTGCCTTTGCCGCCCAGGGCGCCAAGGTGGCGTTTGTGGACCGCGCGCAAAGCCAGGGCGAACGCCTGGCGGCGCTGTTGAGTTCGCAGGGGCATACCGTCGAGTTCGTGTGCTGCGACATCACCGACGAGATCGGTTATCGCGCGGCCATTGGCCGGTTCGAGCATTCGCTGGGGCCGATCACGGTGCTGGTGAACAATGCCGCCAATGATGTGCGCCACACCCTGGAGGAAGTCGACTCGGAGACCTTCGACCGGTTGATCGCGGTCAACCTCAAGCACGCCTTCTTTGCCGCCAAGGCGGTGGTGCCGGGCATGAAAGAGGCAGGTGGCGGTTCGATCATCAACCTCGGCTCCGTCGGCTGGATGATGGCCTCGGCCGGCTATCCGGTGTACGCCGCCAGCAAAGCGGCGGCCCATGGCATGACCCGTGCCCTGGCGCGTGAGCTGGGGCCCAGCCATATCCGCGTGAACACGCTGGTGCCGGGCTGGGTGATGACCGAGAAGCAACTGGCGATGTGGGTGGACGATGCGGCCAGGGACTTGATCGCGCGCAGCCAGTGCCTGCCGGGCAGCGTGTTGCCGGAGCATATTGCCAATATGGCGTTGTTCCTCGCGTCGGACGCGGCGGCGATGTGTTCGGCGCAGAACTTCATTGTCGACGGGGGCTGGGTATAGGCACACCGATTGGCGCTGGATGGAACGTCGCCCGGCTGGCAGTATCGAAATGTTTCCAACCTACTGTTGCAACCCACGGGAGAACCGAGCATGACTGACTACCAGCCGCCGAAAGTCTGGACTTGGGACGCTGAAAGTGGCGGCACCTTTGCCAGCATCAACCGGCCCATCGCCGGTGCCACCCATGACAAGGCGCTGCCGGTGGGCAAGCATCCGTTGCAGCTGTACTCCCTGGCCACGCCCAATGGGCAGAAGGTCACCATCCTGCTGGAAGAACTCCTGGCGCTGGGGCATACCGGCGCCGAATACAACGCGTGGCTGATCAAGATCGGTGACGGCGACCAGTTCGGCAGCGGGTTTGTGGCGGTGAACCCGAACTCCAAGATTCCCGCGCTGATGGACCACAGCGGCGCCACGCCGATTCGCGTGTTTGAATCCGGCGCGATCCTGCAGTATTTGGCGGAAAAGTTCGGTGCGTTGCTGCCCACTGAACCGGCGGCGAGGGCGGAGTGCCTGTCGTGGCTGTTCTGGCAGATGGGCAGTGCGCCGTACCTGGGCGGTGGTTTCGGGCATTTCTATGCCTATGCGCCGAGCAAGATGGAGTACCCGATCAATCGCTTTGCCATGGAAGCCAAGCGCCAGCTGGATGTGCTGGACAAGCGCCTGGCCGAGCGTGAGTACATTGCCGGCGATGACTACAGCATTGCCGATATTGCGATCTGGCCCTGGTACGGTGGGTTGGTGTTGGGCCGGCTGTATGACGCGGCAGAGTTTCTTTCGGTGCATGAGTACACCCACGTCATGCGCTGGGCCAAGGCGATCGACGCACGGCCGGCGGTCAAGCGCGGGCGTCGGGTCAACCGGGTGTTCGGCGAGGTGTCCGAGCAACTGGCGGAGCGGCATGAGGCTGCGGACCTGGATTGATTGCACAGGCTTTGGCTGCCGGGCTCCTTGTGGGGAATGGATTTATTGTGGTGAATGGATGTGTTGTGGCAAGCCTGCTCGCCACAGAAGCCCGCTCGCCGCTGCGAGCCCAGTGGCCATAGCGCTTTTACAGATCTTGTAATAGTTTTGCGTTGTGGGAAATTTATGTTTCGGCTGTAGGATTCAAGTCCTTTTCCCATTGCAGGACTTGCATGAACACCCTTTCGGAGCCTCCCAGTCGTCGTTCTCCAAGACACGCACCGTCGCTGTTCCCGCTCAAGCACCCCGTATTCCGACTGCTAACCTTGTCCCGGTCCACTGATCGCGCATTGCCGTGCCCGGCCTCCTGAAAAACTGAACACAGAGACTTATAGAAATGGAATGGTTAGCGGACCCTACGGCCTGGCTTGGCCTGGCGACCCTGATTGTGCTGGAACTGGTGCTGGGCATCGACAACCTGGTGTTTATCGCAATCCTGGCGGACAAACTACCCCCTGAGCAGCGCGACCGCGCGCGGTTGATCGGCCTGTCCCTGGCGCTGCTGATGCGGCTGGGCCTGCTGGCGAGTATTTCCTGGCTGGTCACCCTCACTCAGCCGTTGTTCGAGGTGTTCGACAAGAGCTTCTCCGGCCGTGACCTGATCATGCTGTTTGGCGGTGTGTTCCTGCTGTTCAAGGCCACCATGGAGTTGCACGAGCGCCTCGAAGGCCATGTGGCCCAGCGCAGCGGCAATGTGGCCTATGCGATGTTCTGGCCGATCGTGGCGCAGATCGTGGTGCTCGACGCGGTGTTCTCCCTTGACGCGGTGATTACCGCCGTGGGCATGGTCGATGAGCTGGCGGTGATGATGATCGCGGTGATCGTCTCCATTGGTCTGATGATCGTGGCCAGCAAGCCATTGACCCGTTTCGTCAATGCGCACCCCACAGTGATCATGCTGTGCCTGGGCTTTTTGATGATGATCGGCTTCGCGCTGACCGCCGAAGGCCTGGGCTTCCATATTCCCAAGGGCTACCTGTACGCCGCGATTGGTTTCTCGATCCTGATCGAGGTGTTCAACCAGATCGCACGGGCGCGCCGCAAGAAGTCGGCGCAGGGCGTGCTGCCGGTGCGTGAGCGCACCGCCCATGCGGTGATGCGCCTGCTGGGCGGGCGCCGCCTGGCGGTGGAAGAGGTGGATGACGACGTCGCCCACCTGCTGGGCGAGGCAGATGCCGCCCAGGGCCCGCTGTTCGACCGACGTGAACGGGTAATGATCAGCGGCGTGCTGCAACTGGCCGAGCGGCCGATCCGCACCCTGATGACGCCTCGGGCCAAGGTCGACTGCATCGATCTGGCGGACGATGCCGAGACGATTCGTCGAACACTCATGCACTCGTCCTACTCGCGTCTGCCGCTGATCCGCAACGGCGCGGTGGATGAACCGCTGGGCTTTGTGCACAAAAAGGAACTGCTCAAGGAGTACCTGGCCGGCAACGAGCCGAACCTGGAACACCTCGCGCGCCGGGCGATCAACCTGCTGGACAGTTTCTCGATCCTCAATGCCCTGGAACAGATGCGCCAGGCATCCACCCACATAGCCTTCGTGATCAACGAATTCGGCGACTTCATGGGGGTGTTGAGCATGACCGACATCCTCGAATCCATCGCCGGCGAGTTGCCGGACGCCAGCGAGATCGAAGGCCCGGATATCGTCGAGGAGGGCGCGGGCTTTCGCGCCAGTGGTGCGTTGAACCTGAACCAGGTGCGTCAGCGCACCGGTTTCAAGGCTGCGGCGACCGAGGACTATCAGACGCTGGCCGGGCTGGTGATGAGCCTGCTGGACCGCCTGCCGGTACTGGGCGATAGCCTGGAGCACGAGGGCTGGCGCCTGACGGTGGCGGCGGTGGCGGAGCGGCGGGTTACACAGGTGTTGCTGGTGCCGTTGCAACGCAGTCCTTGAATACGGCTTCCAGGATGTTTTCCTGATCCTGCGGTTCACCAATGCCCTTGAGGTTTTTGACCTCCAGGGCATTTTTGTACACCACCAGCGTCGGCGTGCCGTCGACGCCTTCGATGTAGGGTGTGCGCGTCGTATCCAGCACCATGGTTTTAATGCCGTGGCCGTATTTTTCGGCAACCCGCTCAAAGCGCTGACAGGCGCCCATGCAGGCCGCGCAATAGGGCGAGGTGAACAAGGCGATCACCAGAGGATGTTCCTCCAGGATGCTCTCGTATTCCTTGAGGTCATTGATAACCGTATTTGCAACGCCCATGACGATCTCCTTGCGTACCCGGTCTGAAAACCCATTACCGGTACGCTAAATCGGCCGATTCTCAGCGTCTACTGTCAACCTTCACAGGTATCAAACGTCGCGGTCACGCTCTATGCGTTCGCGCGCCTTGCGCGCCTGGCCGGCGCATTTGCGGTATTCCTCGTTGTCGCGGGACGCCTTCGCCTCGCGGTAGCCATGGTGGTTCTGGCTGGTGTAGTCGACGTTGAACGCCTCCTTGAGTTTCTGCAGTTCTTCCTTGCATTCGCGGCGGTCGTTGCTGGCCCAGGTGCTGCCGGCTGCCAGCAGGGTGAGCAGTACGAGGGGGAGACGAAGCTTCATCGGGGGCGCATTCCTTGTCGTCAGAGGTGTGCCAAAGGCTAGTCCAGCGCCGGGATTTTTCCACAGCTAGCCGCGCTCGGTAACGGGGCGGTGACGCATTGGCATGGTGCTTTCGTCCCTGCATGGGGCCCTCGGTAGCACAACGAGCGGGAATGCTGGCGCAATGCCGCATTCAGTCTTGATAACTACGCACTTGATTAATAAGAGTTTTATTCCTGCCATGTTTTTCTGTTAAGGGCAGTGGCACACTTTCTGCTGTTTATTCCGTTGTTACATACCTAGTTCCGGTATAGCGGAATATACAGCCCCTGGAGTGCTCGCCATGCATCACCGACCTTCCGTGTTCAAAGCGTGTGTTTTTCTTTTCGCCGCCTCGGCGTCCCTTGCCGGCCTGGTGCAGGCGGCGGACAGCAAGCTCGATGCCGTGCTCAAGCGCGGGCATCTGATCGTGGGCACCGGCAGCACCAATGCGCCGTGGCACTTCCAGGGCGCGGATGGCAAGTTGCAGGGGTTCGATATCGACATCGGCCGCATCGTCGCCAAGGGACTGTTCAATGACCCGAGCAAGGTCGAGTTCGTGGTGCAGTCGTCCGACGCGCGCATTCCCAACCTGCTGACCGACAAGGTCGACATGACGTGCCAGTTCATCACCGTCACCGCCAGCCGTGCGCAACAGGTGGCGTTCACCCTGCCGTACTACCGCGAAGGCGTGGGCCTGCTGCTGCCCAACAACAGCAAATATAAAGAGATCGAAGACCTGCAGGCCGCAGGCGACAGCGTCACCGTGGCCGTGCTGCAGAACGTCTACGCCGAAGAACTGGTGCACCAGGCGCTGCCCAAGGCCAGGGTCGACCAGTACGACAGCGTCGACCTGATGTACCAGGCCGTGAACTCCGGGCGCGCCGATGCCGCCGCCACCGACCAGTCTTCGGTCAAGTACCTGATGGTGCAGAACCCCGGCCGCTACCGCAGTCCGACCTACGCCTGGAGCCCGCAGACCTACGCGTGTGCGGTCAAGCGTGGCGACCAGGACTGGCTGAACTTCGTCAACACCGCCCTGCATGAGGCCATGACCGGTGTGGAGTTCCCCACCTACAAGGCCTCGTTCAAGCAGTGGTTCGGCGTGGACCTGCCGGAACCCGCGATCGGCTTCCCGGTTGAGTTCAAGTAAATCGTAAACCCTGGGGCGTCGGCGACGACGCCTCGAGCAGGTGCTGCCAACCATGAACTATCAGTTGAACTTTGCCGCCGTGTGGCGCGACTTCGACACCTTGCTGGCGGGGCTCGGCCTGGGCCTGACGCTGGCGTTGATCTCGATCGCCATCGGCTGTGTGATTGGCCTGTTGATGGCCTTCGCCATGCTGTCGCGGCACCGCGCCCTGCGCATTCTCGCCTCGGTGTACGTGACGGTGGTGCGCAATACGCCGATCCTGGTGCTGATTCTGTTGATCTACTTCGCCCTGCCGAGCCTGGGCATCCGCCTGGACAAGATCCCCTCGTTCATCATCACGCTGTCGCTGTACGCCGGTGCCTATCTCACCGAAGTGTTCCGCGCCGGCCTGTTGAATATCCCCAGGGGCCTGCGCGAAGCCGGGCTGGCGATTGGCCTGGGCGAGTGGCGCATTCGTGCGTACATCAGCGTGCCGGTGATGCTGCGCAACGTGCTGCCGGCGCTGTCGAACAACTTTATCTCGCTGTTCAAGGACACGTCGCTGGCCGCCGCCATCGCGGTGCCTGAACTGACTTATTACGCCCGTAAGATCAACGTCGAAAGCTACCGGGTGATCGAAACCTGGCTGGTCACGACGGCGCTCTACGTGGCTGCCTGTTACCTCATCGCCATGCTGCTCCGTTACCTGGAACAGCGCTTGGCGATCCGTCGTTAGGAGCGGCCTCCATGTATCAATCCCCCAGTTGGCTGCAGGCACTGTGGATCGCCCGTGACACGCTGTGGGCCGGCTTCCAGGCCAGCGTCCATGTGTCGGCCCTGGCGATACTTTTCGGCACCCTGATCGGCATCGTCGCCGGCTTGATCCTCACCTACGGCAGGTTCTGGATGCGCGCGCCGTTTCGCCTGTATGTCGACCTGATCCGTGGCACGCCAGTGTTCGTGCTGGTGCTGGCATGTTTCTACATGCTGCCGGCGCTCGGTTGGCAGATCAGCGCGTTCCAGGCCGGTGCGGTCGGGCTCACGCTGTTCTGCGGCTCCCATGTGGCGGAAATCGTGCGGGGTGCCCTGCAGGCCATCCCCCGTGGGCAACTGGAGGCGGGCCGGGCGATTGGGCTGACGTTCTACCAGTCTCTGGGCTACGTGTTGTTGCCCCAGGCGCTGCGCCAGATCCTGCCGACCTGGGTCAATTCGTCCACGGAAATCGTCAAGGCCTCAACCCTGCTTTCGGTGATCGGCGTGGCCGAGCTGCTGCTCAGCACCCAGCAAGTGATCGCACGCACCTTCATGACCCTGGAGTTCTACCTGTTCGCAGGCTTTCTGTTCTTTGTCATCAACTACGCCATTGAATTATTCGGGCGCTACATTGAAAAACGGGTGGCCTTGCCATGAACCAGCCTCAAACAACCCAACCGCTGCTGGACATTCGCGGCCTGCACAAACACTACGGCGCGCTTGAAGTGCTCAAGGGCGTGGACCTGAGCCTGCAACGCGGCAACGTGGTCACGCTGATCGGCTCCAGCGGCTCGGGCAAGACCACGCTGCTGCGCTGCGTCAACCTGCTCGAGGAGTTCCAGGGCGGGCAGATCACCCTGGAGGGTGAGTCCATCGGCTACAGCGAAAGCAGCGGCAAGCGCGTGCGCCACCCGGAGCGTATGATCGCCCGGCACCGCGCGATGACCGGCATGGCGTTCCAGCAGTTCAATCTGTTTCCCCATCTGACGGCGTTGCAGAACGTCACTCTGGGCTTGTTGAAGGTCAAGAAGATGCCCAAAGACGAAGCGGTGGCACTGGCCGAGAAGTGGCTGGACCGCGTGGGGCTGCTGGAGCGGCGCAATCACTTTCCCGGCCAGTTGTCCGGCGGCCAGCAGCAGCGCGTGGCGATAGCCCGGGCCATTGCGATGAACCCCAGCCTGATGCTGTTCGACGAAGTCACCTCGGCCCTCGACCCCGAGCTGGTGGGCGAAGTGCTGAGTGTGATCAAGGGGCTGGCCGAGGAGGGCATGACCATGTTGCTGGTTACCCATGAAATGCGCTTTGCCTATGAAGTCTCGGACAAAATCGTGTTTATGAACCAGGGCCGCATTGAAGAGCAGGGCAGCGCGAAAGACGTGTTCGAGCGCCCGCAATCGCCGCGCCTGGCGGAATTTTTGAAGAACATTCGTTTTTAATCAGGAGCCTGTTTTTATGAGCATTACTCGTTACGGAGCCGGCAGCACCGCCGGAGGTGGTCAGCCGCGTCCTTTTGCCCGCGCCGTGGAAGCCGACGGCTGGCTCTATGTGTCGGGCCAGGTGCCTGCGGTGGACGGCGAAATCATCACCGGCGGGATCATCGAGCAAACCCGGCAGACTATGCGCAATGTGGTGGCGATTCTCGAAGAGGCCGGCTACGAGTTGAAAGACGTGGTACGCGTCGGCGTCTGGCTGGAAGACCCGCGCGACTTCTGGAGTTTCAACAAGGTCTTCGGCGAATACTTCACCCCGGAGCACGCCCCGGCGCGGGCCTGTGTGCAGGCCAGCATGATGGTGGATTGCAAGGTGGAGATCGATTGCGTGGCCTACAGGAAAAAGGGCTGAACCGCCATGACCGAAGACCCCATCAAACGCCGCGCCAAGGGCCTGGACCGGGCATTCGATATCCTCGATTTTCTCAAGGAGGTCGGCCAGCCCCTGCGTCCGAATGATATTGCCAGCGGCATCGGCAGCCCCAAATCCACGGTCTACGAACTGGTCGCCTCGCTGCTGGAGCGGCGCATTCTGGAGACTGTGGGCAAGGACGGCCACGTCTATCTGGGCCGCCAGCTGTATTTCCTCGGCCAGGCGCACCTGCGCCATTTCGACCTGACCCGCGAGGCCGACCATGCCTTGCAGGAAATCGTCAGCCAGACCCGTGAAACCGCGCAGATGTGCCTGCTCAACGGGCGCAAATACACGGTGGCGCTGATGCGCGAGGGCGAGCGGCATTTCCGTATTTCCTCGGACATCGGCGAAAACGCGCCGATCCCGTGGACCGCCTCCGGGCGCCTGCTGCTCGGGCACTTGAGCGACCAGCAGATCATCGACCTGATCGACCCCGACGACTTCATCCTGCCGGACGGCCAGCGCCTGGCCCTGGACACCTTCCTGGCGCAGATCCGCCAGGCTACCCTCGACGGTTTCTTTTCCTTCGACAGCGTGGCCGACACCTTCACCCATTGCTTCGCCGCACCGGTACGGGACGCCCAGGGGGTCAGCATTGCCACCCTGTGCATCGTCGCGCCACGGGCCGATGCAATCACCCATTACAACGACTACCGCCGGGTGTTGATCGACAGCGCCAACCAGTTGGCCCGGCGCATCAACGAATAGGAGTTTTGCATGTCCGCCCTCAACGCCGTTGAAAAAGGCGCCGCCGCCGTCGGTGCCCATCTGGCCCGCGACGTCAGCCTGCCGGCCCTGGTCCTGCACCGCGACGCCCTGGAACACAACATTCGCTGGATGCAGGATTTCGTCCGCAGCAGCGGCGCCGAACTCGCGCCCCACGGCAAGACCAGCATGATGCCGGCGCTGTTTCAGCGTCAGCTTGCCGCTGGCGCCTGGGGCATCACCCTCGCCAATGCCGTGCAGACCCGCGCCGCCTACGCCGGTGGCGTACGCCGTGTGTTGATGGCCAACCAGTTGGTGGGCGCGCCGAACATGGCGCTGATCGCCGAGTTGCTGGAGGACCCGCAGTTCGACTTCCACTGCCTGGTCGACCACCCGGACAACGTCGCCGATCTGGGCCTGTTCTTCGCGGCGCGCGGGCTGCGCCTGAACGTGATGATCGAATACGGCGTGGTCGGCGGTCGCTGCGGTTGTCGCAGCGAGCAGCAGGTGCGCGACCTGGCGGCGGCGATCAAGGCCCAGCCGGCCCTGGCGCTCACCGGTATCGAAGGCTACGAAGGAGTGATCCACGGCGAGCACGCCATCAGCGGCATCCGCGACTTCGCCGCGAGCCTGGTGCGCCTGGCGGTGGACCTGCAGGACAACGGTGCATTCGACCTCGTCAGGCCCATCGTTACCGCCTCGGGCTCGGCGTGGTACGACCTGATCGCCGAGTCCTTCGAGCAACAGAACGCCACCGGCCGTTTCCTCAGCGTATTGCGCCCGGGCAGCTACGTGGCCCACGACCACGGCATCTACAAGGATGCGCAATGCTGTGTGCTCGACCGGCGCAGCGACCTCGACGAAGGGCTGCGCCCGGCCATGGAAGTCTGGGCCCACGTGCAGTCGCTGCCCGAGCCCGGCTTTGCGGTGATTGCCCTGGGCAAGCGCGACGTGGCTTATGACGCCGGCCTGCCGGTGCCGCTCAAGCGCTACAGGGCGGGCATCCTGCCGGCCGAGGGCGATGACGTGAGTGCGTGCCAGGTCACTGCGGTGATGGACCAGCATGCGTTCATGACGATTGCGCCGCAGGTTGAACTGCGCATTGGCGACATCATTTCATTCGGCACGTCACACCCTTGCCTGACCTTTGACAAGTGGCAGGTGGGGTGCCTGGTGGATGACGAGTTGCGTGTGATCGAGTCCCTGCGTACCTGTTTCTAAACCGAGTCGGCTTCATCGCCACACCGGAGAGCAACGCCATGACCACGCAACCTCGCATCGCCCTGATCGGCGAATGCATGATCGAACTGCAACACCGCGCCGACGGCAGCCTGCACCAGAGCTTCGGCGGCGACACCCTGAACACGGCGGTGTACCTGCGCCGCGAGCTGGGCGCGGTGGGCACGGTCGACTACGTCACTGCCCTGGGCGATGACAGTTTCAGCGATGCCATGTGCCAGCAGTGGGCCGACGAGGGCCTGGGGCTGGGCATGGTCCAGCGTCTGCCTGGGCGCCTGCCGGGTTTGTATTGCATCCAGACCGACGCCCACGGCGAGCGCAAATTTCTTTACTGGCGCAATGAAGCGGCGGTGCGCGACTGCTTCACCACGCCTGCGGCCGAGCCGATCCTGGCGGCGCTGCCGGGCTATGACCTGGTGTATTTCAGCGGTATTACCCTGGCGGTATTGGGCGAGATCGGCCGCGAGCGTTTGTTGCAGGCGCTGGCCGAAACCCGCAGGCGCGGCGGCAGGGTGGTGTTCGACAACAATTACCGGCCACGCCTGTGGGCCGATGTCGAGGCGGCGCGGGCGGCGTATCGCAAGGTCATGGCCGAGGTGGACATTGCCTTGCTTACCGAAGACGACGAGCAGGCGTTGTTCGGTTATGCCGACAGCGAGCAGGTGTTCGCCGCGTACCCGGCGATCACCGAGGTGGTGCTCAAGCGCGGCGCGGATGAGTGCCGAATTCGCTGCGACGGCGCGCGCGTTGCCGTGCCGGCGTTGAAGGTCGAAAAGGTGGTGGATACGACGGCGGCGGGGGATTCGTTCAGCGCGGCGTACCTGGCCGCCCGGCTCAAGGGCGCTTCGCCGCAGGAGGCTGCGTGGGCGGGGCATCGGTTGGCGAGTCGAGTGATTCAGGTGCCGGGGGCGCTGATACCTCGGGGGTGAATGGCCGCCTGGGGCGGATCGGGAGCAAGCCCCCTCCCACATTTAATCGCGTTCACATTCCCCATTCCGGTCGGCTCTCAGGCCGCCGCGCTTTTGCTTTTGATCTTAGGCGCCCCGTCAAACACGCTGGCCGAACGCAGGCTTTGGAGCGTGGGTAACCCGGCAGGACGCCGGGTTAGCCGCGCTGGGCCAAGGATGGCCCATCGCGGCGGCCCACGCTCCAAAGCCTGCGTTCGGGCACACCGAGCCTGAGCGAGGTGCCGAGTGTTGGGGCAAGAGCCCTTTTGGTTACTTTTGGGGCTCTTTTCCAAAAGTGACCCGCTGTAAAAGCGGAACCGACAGCAGCCGTTACCGCAGAAACGGATATGTACACTGAAAAAGTCGCACCGCCCTTTGCTTTGAACATCACGCTGGCTTAACTGAACGGCATTGGGGCTTGCCCCCGATAGCGGTGCAAGGCCAACCCCTCAATCGCGGTAAAACACTTGCACCAAGTGATACCCGAACTTGCTTTTGATCGGGCCGTGAACCACCTTCACGGGCTTCTTGAAGATCACCGCGTCAATCGCCCCCACCATTTGCCCCGGCCGCACTTCACCCAAATCACCGCCGCGCTTGCCTGATGGGCAGGTGGAATACTTCCTGGCCAGCACATCGAAGGCTTCGCCCTTGGCAATGCGCTGCTTGAGTTGTTCGGCTTCTTCGCTGGTTTTCACCAGGATATGACGGGCTTGGGCTTTCATCGTGTTCTACCAGGTGGACGACGGCGCGCGATTATGCCTGAACTCATTCGGCCACGCCGAGCATGCTGCGGATTTTGGTGGCCAGCAGGTCAATGGAAAACGGCTTGGCCACCATGTCCATGCCGTCCTCGAGGAAGCCCTGGCGCTCGGCGGCTTTCTCGGCATAACCGGTCATGAACAACACGCGCAGACCGGGGCGATGCTGGCGTGCAATTTCCGCCAGTTGCCGGCCGTTCATGCCCGGCAGGCCGACGTCGGTCACCAGCAGGTCGACGCGCAAATCCGACTCCAGCAACGGCAGCGCCGCACGGGCATCCGCGGCCTGGTGTGCGGTGTAGCCGAGTTCGTCGAGCACATTGACCACCAGCATGCGCACCGCCGCGTCATCCTCGACCACCACCACCGCTTCACCGGCCAGGGCCACGGGCGCTTCGCTCAGGTTCGTCGGCAAACTGCTTTCCAGCGCGGTGCCGTGCAGGCGCGGCAGGTACAGGCGCACGCAGGTGCCCTGGCCCGGTTCGCTGTGGATGGTGACGTGGCCGCCGGACTGCTGGGCAAACCCGTAGATCATCGACAAGCCCAGGCCGGTGCCCTGGCCGATGGGCTTGGTGGTGAAGAACGGATCGAACGCCTTGGCGAGGATTTTCGGCGCCATGCCGCTGCCGTTGTCGCTCACGCCCAGCATGACGTAGTCGCCAGCCTTGACCGGTTCGAGGGTGGTGATATCGGTGCCGTCCAGGTAGCTGTTGGCGGTTTCGATCAGCAGCTCGCCGCCATCGGGCATCGCATCGCGGGCGTTGATCACCAGGTTGAGCAGGGCGTTTTCCAGCTGGCTGGCGTCGGTGTTGACCGGCCAGATGTCCTGACCCAGTTGCACCTTGAGCGAGATGTGCGCGCCTTTTGTACGCTGGAACAGATCCTCCAGCGACGCCACCAGTTGATTGGGGTCGGTGGGCTGGCGGTCGAGCGACTGGCGCCGCGAGAACGCCAGCAGCCGGTGGGTGAGGGCGGCCGCGCGGTGGGCGGAGGACACGGCGGCATCGGCAAAGCGGCCGATCTCTTCGCTGCGCCCGCCGGCGATGTAGCGCTGCATCAGGTCGAGGCTGCCGATGATGCCGGTGAGCATGTTGTTGAAGTCATGGGCGATGCCGCCGGTGAGCTGGCCCACCGCTTCCATTTTTTGCGCGTGGCGCAACGCGTCTTCGGCGCGCTCGCGTTCGTACATCTCGTTCTGCAGGCGCTGGTTGGCCTCGGCCAGCGCCTGGGTGCGCTGGGCCACGCGTTCTTCGAGGTTCTCGTTGAGGTGGCGCAGGGCTTCCTCGGTGAGCTTGCGTTCGGTCTCGTCGATCACAAAGATGTAGAAGCCATTGACCGAACCGTCGTTGCTGAAGCGCGGCAGGTACTTCATCAGCGCATGGCGCGGGCGTCCGTCGCGATGGGGCGTGAGGGTCATGAAGCTGCAGGCTTTGCCGCGCAGGGCGGCGGCGATCTTGTCCTGGCGTCCGGCATACACCTCATCGCCGAGCACTTCGCGGATGGTCTTGCCGTACAGCTCCTGAGGCGTCATGCCATACCACTCGAGGTAGGCGCTGTTGTTCAGGCGAAACCGCTGTTCATGGTCGACATAGCCGATCAGCACCGGCATCGCGTTGATGATCAATTGCAGCTCGGTCTGGCTTTGGCGCAGGGCCTGTTCAGTGTGCTTGCGTTCGGTGAGGTCCAGCGCGGCGCCGAGGAAGCGCGCCGGCCGGCCTTGGGGGTCCTTGTAGCAACGACCGCGGGCGAACACCCAGCGCACTTCGCCGTCGGCCTGCATCAGGCGGTATTCCTCGGCGTATTCGGTGCCGAAGGTGATGCAATGCTTGATGCTGCGCGTGACCATGCCACGGTCTTCGGGGTGCACGCCCAGCAGGTAGTCGCTGATCGGCAGCAGGCTGGCCTGATCGGGGTCGACGCCGTGCAGGAAGGCGAAATGCGCGTCGGCGATAAAGCGGTCTTCGCCGATATCCCAGTCCCAGGTGCCCACCGCGTCGGTCGCCGCCAGTGCCAGTTGCAGGCGTTGCTCGGTGTTGTGCTGCGCCTTGAGGCTGTCCTCGGAGCGCTGTTGCAGCTCAATGGCCTTGCGGCGGCGCTCGTTGGTCTCGATGGCGGTGACCAGAATGCCGGCGACCTGGCGGCTTTCATCGCGCACCGGGCTGTAGGTGAGGTCGAGCCAGATCTCGGTGTCGCGTCCCTCGCGTTGCAACACAAAGCGCTGTTCGCTGAAGGTGCGCACCTGGCCGCCGAGCACGGCGTCGTAGATCGGCGCGGTGAAGTCCTGCAGTTCCGGCCAGGTGTGGTGCGCCGGTTGCCCCAATGCGTCGGGGTGCTTGTTGCCGGCCAGTTGGGCAAAGCCATCGTTGTACAGCTGGATAAGGTCGTGGCCCCACAACAGCAGCATCGGCATCGGCGAATGCACCACGATGTCCACCGCTGTACGCAGGCTTTGCGGCCAGTCATTGGCCTCACCGAGGGGGCTTCGTGCCCAGTCCAGCCGCGCAATCAATGCGCCGGCTTCGCTACCGGTGGATGTTCCATTCATGAAAAAAGCCCTGAGCCTGACGCTTTGAAAAAATGACAACACCCATTATCCCGTGGCTTACGGCTGGGTGACTACCCTCGAAAAATAGCATGCCCTGGGTTTTTTTCTTTAAAACCCCGCTGTTGCGCTGAAACCTTTCATCTTCAGGGGGCAAGGCGTTGCACTATTGCGCCAGCCAGCCGCCGTCAATGTTCCACGCGGCGCCGCGTACCTGGCTGCCGGCGTCGCTGCACAGGAACAACACCAGCTCACCCAGTTGCGGCGGCGTGACGAACTCAAGCGACGGCTGTTTTTCGGCGAGCAAATCATGCTGCGCCTGCTGCGGGTCTATGCCCCTGGCGATGCGATCATCAATCTGCTTCTGCACCAGCGGGGTCAACACCCAGCCGGGGCAGATCGCATTGCAGGTGACGTTGCTGGCAGCCGTCTCCAGGCCCACCACCTTGGTCAGGCCGATCACGCCGTGCTTGGCCGCCACATACGCCGCCTTGCCCACCGAGCCGACCTGACCGTGCACCGAGGCAATATTGACGATGCGCCCCCAGCCCTTGGCCTTCATGCCCGGCAGGCCCAGGCGCGTGGTGTGGAACACCGAGGACAGGTTGATCGCAATGATCGAATCCCAGCGCTCCACCGGGAAGTCTTCCACCGCCGCCACGTGCTGGATGCCGGCGTTGTTGACCAGAATATCCACGCCGCCGAAGTCGTGCTCGGCATAGGCGAACAGCTCGGCCAGTTGCGCCGGGTCACTGACGTCGGCCGGGTGATGGCCGACCTTGCCGCCGAACGCCTGCACCTGGGCGATCACCGCGGCGGCATCGCCGAAGCCGTTGAGAATCAGGTCGGCACCGGCCTCGGCCAGGCTCAGCGCGATCCCCAGGCCGATGCCGCTGGTGGAACCGGTGACCAGGGCGGTCCTGCCATGCAAGTTCGTCATAAAAGCCTCACACAATTGCATTGCGTTGTGGCGAGCGGTTAAGCCCCAATGCCGTTCAGTTAAGCGCAGATTCCCTGTGGCGAGCAGGCTTGTCCTGCGTTGGGCTGCGCAGCAGCCCCAAAACCAGGCGCTGAGTCGTATCAGGTACACCGCGTTTTGCTGGATTGCGGGCGCTTCGCACCCCAACGCGGGGCAAGCCCGCTCGCCACAAGTGGTGGGTTTCCTGTATTTCTTACCGCGCAATGTGCGCGGCGGCCAGCAGCTCCCGGGTGTAGGGGTGCTGCGGCGCGTCGAACACCTGATGGCTCGGCCCGCGTTCCACCACCTTGCCGTCCTTGACCACGATCATGTCGTGGGCCATGGCGCGTACCACCGCCAGATCATGGCTGATAAACAGATACGTCAGGCCATATTTTTCTTGAAGTTCGCGCAGCAGCGTCACCACCTGTTTTTGCACCGTGCGGTCCAGCGCCGAGGTAGGTTCGTCCAGCAGCATCAGCGCCGGCTTGAGCACCAGCGCGCGGGCGATGGCGATGCGCTGGCGCTGGCCACCGGAGAATTCGTGGGGGTAGCGATGCCGGCTGGCCGGGTCCAGGCCCACGTCCCTGAGCACCTGAATCACTTGCGCGTCGCGTTCGGCCAGGCTGCACGGCGCGTGCACCTCCAGCCCTTCGCTGATGATCTGCTGCACCGACATGCGCGGGCTGAGGCTGCCGTAAGGGTCCTGGAACACCACCTGCATCTGTTTGCGCCACGGGCGCATCTGCTGATGGCTGAGCGGATCGAGGGCCTCGCCCTGGAAGCGAATGCTGCCGGTGGAGTCGAGCAGGCGCAGGATCGCCTGGCCCAGGGTGGATTTGCCCGAGCCCGATTCGCCGACAATGCCCAGGGTCTTGCCGCGCTGCACGCTGAGGCTGATGCCGTCCACCGCCTGCAGGTATGTCCTGCGGCGAAACAGCCCGCCGCCCAACGCAAATTTCACGCTCAGGTCGTCCACCTGCAACACGGTTTCGCGGGGGGCGCTGTACA
Source organism: Pseudomonas trivialis (assembly GCF_001439805.1). Lineage (GTDB taxonomy): Bacteria > Pseudomonadota > Gammaproteobacteria > Pseudomonadales > Pseudomonadaceae > Aquipseudomonas > Aquipseudomonas trivialis. The sequence continues at coordinate 17,753 of NZ_JYLK01000022.1, forward strand.
ACGCTTGCGCCGAGGGTTCGGCGTCGAGCAGCAAGCGGCTGTAAGGGTGCTGTGGCGCGGTGAACAAGGTTTCGCATGCGGCCTGCTCGACAATCTCGCCGGCCTGCATCACGCACACGCGCTGGGCAATGCTGCGCACCAGGTTGAGGTCGTGGCTGATCAGCAACAGTGACATGCCCAGGCGCTGTTGCAGCGATTTGAGCAGCAGCAGGATCTTGCGCTGCACGGTCACGTCCAGCGCGGTGGTGGGTTCGTCGGCGATCAGCAGTTGCGGCTCGCAGGCCAGCGCCATGGCGATCATCACCCGCTGGCGCTGGCCGCCGGACAGTTGGTGCGGATAGGCCTTGAGGCGCTCCCCAGGGTTTTGAATGCCCACCAGTTCGAGCAGTTCGAGGATGCGCGCCTGCGCCGCCTTGCCGCCCAGGCCCTTGTGCAGCAGCAGGGTTTCGCCGATCTGCTTTTCGATGCTGTGCAGCGGGTTGAGCGAGGTCATCGGCTCCTGGAAGATCATCGCAATGCGGTTGCCGCGCAGTTTCTGCAAGGTGGCGGGCGCTGCGCCGATCAATTGCTGGTCACGGTATTTCACCGAGCCTGTGGTGTGGGTGCCGGCCTCGGGCAGCAGTTGCAGGATCGAGTGGGCGGTCACCGACTTGCCCGAGCCCGACTCGCCCACCAGCGCCAGGCATTCGCCCTCGCGCACGTCCAGGCTGAGGTTGCGCACCACGGTCTGGCCGCTGAACGCGACGCACAGGTCGCGGATTTCGATGAGGTTCATAGGCAGTCACTCATGAGCGGGGGTCGAAGGCATCCCGCAGGGCCTCGCCGATAAATACCAGCAGCGACAGGATCAGCGCCAGGGTAAAAAACGCCGTCAGGCCCAGCCACGGCGCCTGCAGGTTCTGCTTGCCCTGGGCGATCAACTCGCCCAGCGACGCACTGCCGGCGGGCATGCCGAAGCCGAGGAAATCCAGGGCGCTCAAGGTGGAAATCGCGCCGGTGAGGATAAACGGCAGGTAGCTCAACGTGGCGGTCATCGCATTGGGCAGGATATGCCGCCTGATGATCTTGCCGTCGCCCAGGCCCAGGGCACGCGCGGCCTTGACGTACTCCAGGTTGCGTCCGCGCAGGAACTCGGCGCGCACCACGTCCACCAGGGCCAGCCAGGAAAACAGCGCCATGATCCCCAGCAGCCACCAGAAATTGGGCTCCACAAACCCCGACAGGATGATCAGCAGGTACAACACCGGCAGCCCCGACCACACTTCAAGGATGCGTTGCCCAAGTAGGTCCACCCAGCCGCCGTAGTAACCCTGCAAGGCCCCGGCGGCTATGCCGATGGCCGCGCTGATGGCGGTGAGGGCCAACGCAAACAGGATCGATACGCGCGCGCCGAAAATCACCCGCGCCAGCACATCGCGGGACTGGTCATCGGTGCCCAGCCAGTTCACGGCCGAGGGCGGGCTGGGGGCAGGGCGGGTCAGTTCGTAGCTGGGCGTGTCGTCGCTGAACGGAATCGGCGGGAACAGCATCCAGCCGCCGTCCTGTTTGATCAGCTTTTGCACGTAATCACTGCGGTAGTCGGCCTGGAACGGCAACTGCCCGCCGAACTGTTGCTCGGTGTAGCGCTTGAACACCGGAAAATACAGCTCGTTCTTGAAGCTCAGCACCAGCGGTTTGTCGTTGGCGATCAGTTCGCCGCCGAGGGTAAGCAGGAACAGGCCGATAAGCAGCCACAGCGACCACCAGCCCCGGCGGTTTTTCTTGAAACGCTCGAAACGGCGGCGTGCCACGGGAGACAGGTTGAGCATCAGGCGTTCCTCGCGGTGAAGTCGATACGCGGGTCCACCAGGGTGTAGCAGAGGTCACCGATGAGTTTTATCAGCAGGCCGAACAGCGTGAAGATGAACAACGAGCCGAACACCACCGGGTAATCCCGCGACACTGCCGCTTCGTAGCTCATGCGGCCCAGGCCGTCGAGGGAAAAAATCACCTCGATCAGCAGCGAGCCGGCGAAGAACACGCTGATGAACGCCTGGGGAATGCCCGAAATCACCAGCAGCATCGCGTTGCGAAACACGTGGCCGTAAAGCACGCGGCGTTCGCTCAGGCCCTTGGCGCGGGCCGTCACCACGTATTGGCGGGTGATTTCATTGAGAAACGAGTTTTTGGTGAGGATGGTCAGCGTGGCGAACCCGCCGATCACCAGCGCGGTGACCGGCAGCACCAGGTGCCAGAAGTAGTCGGCAACCTTGCCCACGGTACTCAGTTCGTCGAAGTTTTCCGAGACCAGGCCACGCACCGGGAACCAGTTCAGCGAGGTGCCGCCGGCGAACACCACGATCAGGAACATCGCGAACAGAAACGCCGGCATCGCGTAGCCAATCACGATGGCGGTGCTGCTCCAGATATCGAAACTGCTGCCATGACGCACTGCCTTGCGGATGCCCAGGGGGATCGACACCAGGTAGGTGATCAAGGTGGCCCACAGGCCGAGGGAGATCGTCACCGGCATTTTTTCCAGGATCAGCTCAATCACGGTTTTGCCGCGAAAGAAGCTGTTGCCGAAGTCCAGTTGGGCGTAGTTCCTGAGCATCAGCCACAGACGCTCCGGGGCCGGCTTGTCGAAACCGTACTGCTTTTCGATGTCCTTGATCAGCTTGGGGTCCAGGCCTCGGCTGGCCCGCGAGGCGCTGATGCTTTCGCCCGCGCCGGCCCCCACGCCGCCGCCGCCAATGCCTTGCAGGTGGGCGATGGCCTGCTCCACCGGCCCACCGGGCGCGGCCTGCACGATGACGAAATTCACCAACAGGATGACCACCAGGGTCGGGATGATCAGCAGCAGGCGCCGCACGATATAGGCGAACATCAGCGGGCTCCTGCGCGTTTTTTCAGTTCGGCGTTCATTTGTTCATGGGTCAACGGCGTGGGGCTGATTTCCCACCAGGTTTCCAGGGCTTCGTCATTTTTGGCCTCGATGGCCGGCCGGCCGAAGCGGTTCCACCACGCGGCGGACGTGCCCGGCGGGTAGTAATTGGGAATCCACAGGTAGTTCCATTGCAGCACCCGATCCAGGGCGTGGGCGTAGGTGAGCATCTGCGCTTGGGTGTTTGCCTTGACCAGGCCTTTGATCAGGCTGTCGACGGCCGGGTCCTTGAGCACCATGTAGTTGTTGGCGCCGGGGTCATGGGCGGCCGCCGAGCCGAAGAAGTTGTACAGCTCCATCCCGGGCGAGGTGGTGACGGGAAAACCGGTGACGATCATGTCGTAGTCCCGCGCCATTACGCGGTTGACGTACTGCGAGGAGTCGATACGGCGAATGTTCAGGGTGATGCCGATCTGCGCCAGGTTGCGTTTGTAGGGCAGCAGCAGACGTTCCATGCCGGTCTGCGTGTTGAGGAAAGTGAATTCCAGCGGTTCGCCCTGGGCGTTCACCAGCTTGTCGCCCTCGGGTTTCCAGCCGGCCTCTTCCAGCAGGGCCAGGGCCTGCAGCTGTTTGTCGCGGATCACGCCGCTGCCGTCGGTGACCGGCGCCTTGAACACCTGGCTGAACACCTCGTCGGGCACCTGACCGCGCAACGGTTCGAGAATCGCCAGCTCCTCTTTGGTCGGCAACTGGGTCGCGGCCAACGGGCTGTTGGAGAAGTAGCTCTGCTGGCGGATGTAGAGGTTGTGCATCATCTGCCGGTTGGCCCACTCGAAGTCCCACAGCATCGCCAGCGCCTGGCGCACGCGGCGGTCCTTGAATATGGGATTTTGCACATTGAACACGTAGCCCTGGGCCGGTTGCGGCATCTCCCTGGCCAGGTGCGCGCGTTGCAGACGGCCGTCGTCCAGCGCCGGGCCGTTGTAGCCGATGGAATAACCGGTGGCGGAGAATTCACGGTTGAAATCATAGGCGCCGCCGCGCAGCACCTGGCGCGCCACTTCGGTGTCGCCAAAGTATTCCAGGCTCAGGTGATCGAAGTTGTACAGGCCACGGCTGACCGGCAGGTCCTTGCCCCACCAGTCGGGGTCGCGGGTAAAGGTGATAGTGCTGCCCGAATCGATCTTGCTGACCTTGTACGGGCCGCTGCCCAGGGGCGCTTCATAGCCGCCGCCGTTGGCGAAGTCGCGGGTTTTCCACCAGTGCTCCGGCAATACCGGCAGGGTGGCCAGATCAAGGGGCAGGGTGCGATTCTCGTTGCTGGAAAAGTCGAAGCGCACCTGGCGCTCGCCTTCGACCACTACCTGTTTGACATCGGCGAACAGCGTGCGAAAACGCAGGCTGCCCTGGGTCATCAGCAGGTCGTAGCTGTAGCGCACGTCTTCGGCGGTGATCGGTGTGCCGTCGGCAAACCGCGCCTTGGGGTTGAGGTAAAAACGCAATGACAGGCCATCGTCGGCGCGTTCCATCTTTTCCGCCACCAGGCCATAGACCGTGTAGGGCTCATCCAGCGAGCGCTGGGCCAGCGGGGAGTAGAGCCAGCCGTCGATCTGGGACACGCCGATGCCTTTGTCGATATAGGGCAGCACATGGTCGAAACGCCCAATCTCCAGTGCCGAACGGCGCAAGGTGCCGCCCTTGGGCGCATCGGGATTGGCATAGTCGAAGTGGCTGAAACCTTCGGCGTATTTGGCCGGCTCGCCATAGACCGTCAGGTAGGGCTGCGGGGCTGCGGTCACGGCCGTGCTGGCCAGCAGCAGGGCCAGGATGGAACTGAGCAGTGGGGGGAACGCCAATCGCATGGTCAGCCTTGAGCGCCGGGTAAGGAATGAGGGCTGTACGTTAGCGGCTTACGGGTCGCCCGTCACCCCATGCACAACGGCCCACCAAAAGGTGGGCCGTCGTTTAGTGCATCAGCGCGGGCAGGATCAGTCCTGGCGGCTGGTGACTTCCAGCAGGTGGTAGCCGAACTGGGTTTTCACCGGGCCTTGCACGGTGTTGACCGGGGCGCTGAACACCACGCTGTCGAATTCCTTGACCATCTGGCCCGGACCGAACGACCCCAGGTCGCCGCCCTGACGGCTGGATGGGCAGCTGGAGTTGGCTTTGGCGATTTCTGCGAAATCGGCGCCGCCTTCGATTTGGGATTTCAGTTCGTTGCACTTTTCTTCAGTGGAAACGAGGATGTGGCGGGCGGTGGCTTTGGCCATGTGAGATAACTCCTTGATGTAAAAAGGGTGAGCGTACTGGATTCAGGTGGTTATTTGTTGGCAAAGTTCCACGGGGTTTTCGATTGGGCGGACGAGCGCGCGCCGGTCCTGTGGCGCGCCCGCTCGCCACAGGAATAGTCAACGCGGTGTTTGATGGGTTTTACAGGCTGGCCGACTCATAGGTAGTGCGGGTCTGTTCGATCTCTTCGACCAGCCCATCGATGCCCGCGAGGCGGGCGCGGTTGTCATGGTCCCAGGGGTGAAAACCGGGTTTGAAGTAATGCAGCCACGGCACCAGCATTCGCGGGAATACGCCTTTGGGGCCGTAGAGGAATTTGCACATGCGCCAGAACCCCTTCAAATGACCGCCGGCCTTGCGGTCGGCAAACAGCAGGCGTACGTGGAAATCCAGCACCACCAGCCAGAAAAACAGGGTCGTGAACAGCATGGTGCCGGTGCGCAGCAGATAACGCTTGGGGCCGGGCTTGATGACGCGGTTCCAGACATCGAATGCCACGGCCTTGTGCTCGGTTTCTTCAAGGGCGTGCCAGTACCACATCTGCTGGTAGCCCTTGAGTGAATCGCCGAAGCGCGAAGGGTCGCTGAGGAGAATTTCCGCGAGCATCGCGGTGTAGTGCTCAAGGGCGATGGTCACCGCCAGGTTGAAGGACGGCGGCAGGTGTTTTTTTTGCAGGTCGAGGATCACCTTGAGGCGGCGGTCCAGCTTATGCGCCGGCAATCCCGCATCCTCCAGCAGGTTGTTGTAGGCCACGTGTTCGCGGCTGTGCATGGCTTCCTGGCCGATAAACCCCTGGATTTCCTTTTTCAGCGCGGGGTCGTCGATGCGCGAGCGGTAGTGGCGCACGCTGTCCATGAAGAACAGCTCGCCCTGGGGAAACAGCAGCGACAGCGCATTGAAGAAATGCGTGACGAACGGGCCTTGTTCATGCCAGTTCTTGATGCGCTCGGCAGGCAAGGCAAAACGGATATCGCGACGGATAGGCAACATGGTGCGTGCTCCTTTTTCAGAGACGGGGCTCGTCGTTGGGTTCGAACACTGGCCGGCGCGGTTTGGGCGCCATGCGTTTGCTGGCGAACACCACCAGCGCCTGGTAGGCGGCCGGCAGGCAACGGGCGAGCAGGTCGAGGAAATACGCGTCGCGGCCGATCAGCACGCGGCGCTTGTTTTTGCGCACGCCTTGCAGGATCACCCTGGCGGCCTGGTCGGCGTCGGTGATGAAGAGTTTTTCGAAGTCGGCGCGGGCCTGTTGCTCGCTGTGGATCAGAAAGCCGGTCATGTTCGCGTCGATGCGGCTGCTGCGGCAGATGTCGGTGCGGATGCCACCGGGGTGCACGCAGGTGGCGGACACCCCGCAGCGTTGCAGATCCAGCTCCTGGCGCAGCGCTTCGGTAAAGCCGCGTACGGCAAACTTGCTGGCGTTGTAGCCGCTCATGCCGGGCTGGGCGAACAGCCCGAACACGCTTGAGGTATTGATGATATGGCCGTTGCCGCTGGCCTTGAGGTGCGGCAGGAACGCTTTGGTGCCGTGCACCACGCCCCAGAAGTTGATGCCGATGATCCATTCCAGGTCGCTGTAGCTCACGCCTTCGACGGTGCTCGACAACGCCACGCCGGCATTATTGAACACCAGGTTGACCGCGCCATGCTCCGCCACGCAGCGCGCGGCCCAGTCGTTCACAGCCTGGCGGTCGGACACATCCAGCACTTGGCTGGTGACCTGCACCGGCGACACGGTCGAAGACCGGATCAGCGTCACGGTGTGCTCCAGGCCTTCGCGGTTAATGTCCGCCAGTGCCAGATGACAACCTTCGCGCGCCAGCGCCAGGGCCAATGCGCGGCCCATGCCGGACGCCGCGCCGGTGATGGCCGCCACGCGGCCGTTGAATGACTTCATGACAGGCTGCCTTCTGCAGTGGAATGGGGCGCAGGCGTTGCGCGCGTGGGCGCCGGGACGGGGGCCAGGTCGACCCCGTAGTCCTTGAGCGCAAAGTGCCGGGTGAGCTGCCTGAAGCGCCAGGTCGAGCCCGGCCATAACGTGGTGTTCTTGCCGGTGCGCGGGTCGAGGTACCAGCTCTGGCAGCCGCCGGTGTTCCAGATGGTGCGCTGGAGCCTGTTCTGCAATTGGTTGTTCCAGGCCTGTTCGACGGCAGGCTTGACGTCCACCGTGGCGATGCGTTTGCGCTGCATCTGTCGCAACGCATCGAGGATGTAGGCGACCTGGGCCTCGATCATCAGAATCATCGAGTTGTGCCCCAGCCCGGTGTTGGGCCCGACAATCAGGAACAGGTTTGGATAGCCCGGCACCGTGGTGCCTTTATAGGCATGCGCACCGTCGTGCCAGGTGTCCATCAGGTCGACGCCGTGGCGCCCGATGATGCAGTCGCGGGGCAGGGGATCGCTGGCCTGGAAACCAGTGCCGAAGATCAGGCAGTCGACCGGGTGCTTGATGCCGTCGGCGGTGACGACGCCGTCGGCTTCGATGCGCAGCACCGGGTCGGTCACCACCTCGACATTGCTGCGCGACAGCGCCGGGTAGTAGTCGTTGGAGATCAGCACGCGCTTGCAGCCGATGGTGTAGTCCGGCGTGAGGGTCTTGCGCAGGGACGGGCGCGCGACCTGCCTGCGCAAATGACGCAGGGCGATTTTCTGCACCATTTTCATCAGCCGCGGATGCAGGGCAAAGCCCACCACGCGGCCTTCGAGCGCCCAGTAAAAGGCGCTGCGGACCAGCCGCTGGGTGAAGGGCAGGTGTTTGAACAGCCAGCGTTCGGCGGCGGAAATCGGTCGGTCGGGCTTGGGCATGATCCACGGCGGGGTGCGCTGGAACAGGTCCAGGTGCGCCACCTGCGGTGCAATCTGCGGCACGAACTGGATGGCACTGGCCCCGGTGCCGATCACTGCGACACGCTTGCCCTTCAGGGAATAGTCATGGTCCCACTGCTGGGAGTGGAAGCGTTTGCCCTTGAAACTCTCCAGACCCGGAATGTCCGGCAACGCCGGGCGCGACAAGCCGCCCATGCCCGACACCAGCACCCGCGCGCTCACCTGACGACCATCGCTGAAGCTCAGCTGCCAGCGCTGCTGGTGTTCATCAAACACGGCGCGTTGCAGGCCCATGCCGAACCGCAGGTAGGGCGCCAGCTCAAAGCGCTGCGCGCATTGTTCGAGGTAGGCGCGGATCTCGGCCTGCGGCGCAAATTGCCGCGACCAGTGCGGGTTGGGCGCAAACGAAAACGAGTACACGTGGGACTGCACATCGCAGGCGCAGCCGGGGTAGTGGTTGTCGCGCCAGGTACCGCCGAGGGTCTGGGCCTGTTCGGCAACAAAGAAATCGTCGAAGCCTTCCTGCTTGAGCTGGATGGCCATGCACAGGCCGGCGAAGCCTGAGCCGATGATGGCGATGTCGATGGATTCACGCTGGGTATTCATGGGCAGTCCCTCGTGGGCATCGGGTGCGCTCCTGTTTTTTGGATGAAACACCATTGCAAAGTAAATTTGAATTACATATTTTAAAAAAGATTTTAAATAATCTACCTGAAAAATTCGCCCACGCCAGGACCATGTTTGGTATGTGCGCCTTGTCCGACGGACGCGCACGTTATGAATGACGCCCGGCAGCAGGCAGGGACGATGGCTGAGGCCTTGATCAATACCGGTCGGGTCGCCGGCTCCAGGGACGCGGAGGACGAAGCGATGGCTGTCGAATGGGGTGTGGCTGCAGCGGTGTTTGCCGCTGCAAGCGCGGTGTTGTGGGGCTTGAGTGCCTGGATGACGCGGCGCATAGAAGCGGCCGTGCCGCGCAACGGGCGGGTGGTGGAGGTCAATGGCGAGCGCTTTCATTATGTCGAGGAAGGCAGCGGCCCTGCGCTGGTGATGATTCACGGCCTGATGGGCAGCAGTCGCAACCTCACCTATGCCTTGTCTGGCCGGTTGAGTGCGCACTTTCGCGTGATCAGCCTCGACCGCCCGGGCTCCGGCTATTCCACCCGTGGCAAAGGCACGGCGGCGGACCTGCCAGCCCAGGCGCGGCAGATCAGCGACCTTATAAACATTCTGGGCCTGGATAAACCGCTGGTGCTGGGTCATTCCCTGGGCGGCGCGATTGCCCTGGCGCTGGCGCTTGATCATCCCGAGACGGTGTCCGGCTTGATTCTGGTGGCGCCGCTGACCCATCCCCAGCGCCTGTTGCCGCCGGTGTTCCTGTCCCTGGCCGTGCGTCCGGCATGGTTGCGCCGCTGGGTCGCGCACACGCTGACCTTGCCTGTCGGCCTGTTGACTCAACGCTCGGTGGTCAAGGGCGTGTTCGCGCCCGATGCCGCACCGGCCGATTTCGCCACCCGGGGCGGTGGCTTGCTGGGCATGCGTCCGGATAATTTTTACGCGGCTTCTACCGAGATCAACCAGGTCAACGCTGACCTGCCGCACATGGTGGCGCGCTATCCGCAGCTGACCCTGCCCATCGGGCTGATTTACGGCACGCGGGACACGGTGCTCGACTTGCGCAAACACGGCCAGGCCCTCGCCAGCAAGGTGCCCGGGCTCAAGCTGCAAGTGGTGGAGGGCGCTGGGCACATGCTGCCGATTACCGCCACCGAACGCGTGGCGACCCTGGTAGAGCAGGTCGCCAAAAGACTGCCCGGTCACACAAAAAGGCTTCAAGAATTTAGTTGACGACCTAACTATTCCGCGCTATTTATTTAAAAAAATTATTTCAATGTGTAATTTGAAACAGTTTTTGAAATGCCTAAGAGCGAATAAAATAATGAAAAAAACGCCTTTTATCGCATGGCTGACTGCCGCAAGCCGTCGGCGCTCCATGAACCCGTCTGCCGCACAGTGCGCGCGGAGGCTGTCATGAATCAGACCCTGACAGCCCCCGGCGTGTGGACCGACGGCAAGCGCTACCTGTGGTGGCTGGGCATCATGCCGCTGGCCACGCCCTTGCTCTCTGGGGCACTGGCCATCGCCACCGGCGTTCAATCGTTGTGGTGGGTGGGTGTGCTGGTGATCTTCGGCCTGATCCCTCTGATCGACGGGCTGCTCGGCGAAGACGTCAGCAACCCGCCCGAGTCCGCCGTCAACCACCTCGAAAGCCAACGCTACTACCGCTGGATCGTTTACATCGGCGTGCTGTTCGTGATCGCTTCGGTGGTGGTCACCGGCTGGCTCGCGGCCGGCGGCATCGACTGGATCATCAACGGTGGCCTGCTGCGGGCCACCGCCACGCTGGATCCCGCCAGTGGGTTGGCAAGCGCCGCCGCCTTTATTACCGCGCGTACCGAGCTGCACGGCGCAATCAGTTGGTTCACCTACCTGGGCATGGCGATGTCCACCGGCGCGGCCACCGGCATTGCCATCAACACCGCCCATGAACTGGGCCACAAGCCTCGTCCGCTGGAGGTGTTCCTGGCCAAGGTGACCCTGGCGCCGACCTTCTACGGGCATTTTTACACCGAACACAACCGTGGCCATCACGTGCGGGTTGCCACGCCTGAAGACCCTGCCAGTTCGCGGCTGGGCGAAAGTTTCTGGGCATTCCTGCCGCGCTCGGTGTGGTTCAGCGCCCGCTCGGCGTGGAACCTGGAGCGTGAACGCCTGCGCAAACTCGGCCTGCCGGCCTGGCACTGGAAAAACGCCGTGCTCAGCGCGTGGATGTACAGCGTGGTGTTGTGGGGCGCGATGATTGCCTGGCTGGGTGCTGCGGTGATTCCGTTTCTGATCATTCAGGGCGTGTACGGCTTCTCGTTGCTGGAGGTGGTCAACTATGTCGAGCACTACGGCCTCAAGCGCCAGAAGTTGCCCAATGGCCGTTATGAACGCTGCTCGCCGCGCCATTCGTGGAACAGCAACCGTATTGTCACCAATATCTTTCTGTTCCAGTTGCAACGGCATTCGGATCATCACGCCAACCCCACCCGCAGTTACCAGTCGCTGCGTCACTTCGATGAGTCGCCGCAACTGCCCTACGGCTACGCCAGCATGATCGTGTGGGCCTACGTGCCCTACCTGTGGCGCCGCCGCATGGACCACCGCGTGCTCAATCATTACGCCGGTGACGTCGCGCTGACCAATCTTCAACCGTCACAGCGCGCCAAGTATCTGCACCTGTACGGTCGCAGCGCTGCACCGATGTGAAGTTGCAAGCACCTTGTATGACCCGAATAACAATAATTTCAAGGGAAGGATATCCACCATGCAAACACCTGCCAGGTTCATCTCTTCTATCGTTCTGGCCGCGTTGGGCCTGATCGTCTGCCACCAGGCCCAGGCCGCGCGCATCGAGCCCGCGGGCAGCGCCTTCACCGCCCAGGGCCCGATCAGTTTTTCCAAGGGCAAGCTGATCAGCGCCGACTGCACCATCAAGGTCGCCGGCAAGGTCGCGGCCGATGGCTCCTCGGTGAATGTCGACAAGGTCGAGTTCGACGGCGGCCTCAAGTGCGGCCGCGTCGAGGCCATCAACCTGCCCTGGGTGCTGATCGCCCGGGACACGCAAAGCGGCTCCATGTCCGGGATCAGCGTCGACGTGCATGCCTTCGGCCTGGGCGGCAAGTGCGGCCCGTCAACCGCCGATGGCACCTGGGATAACGCCACCGGCAAGCTGGAGGCCCGCGATGTGCCGATTGGCGAGGAGTGCAGGATCAAGTCAGTGTCGATCAAGATGCCGCCCACTTTCAAAGTGGTCGACTGAGTATTCCGATTTGTTAACGCGGTAAATGCATTGAAATTTGGCTGGAAAGGGACGTTCTGCAGTTTCACCGTGACTTCTCGTTCATGGCCATTACCCCTGGCGAAATGATTCGCCATAACATGTGAGGAAAAACAATGAAAAGCTTGAAAACCCTCGTTTGTGCAACTTCGTTTGCGCTGTGCCTTGGCGCGGCGTCGATGGCTAATGCGGCAACTATCGCACCCGCCGGTGCCGGCTTCTCGACAGCAGGCTCCATCACGGTGACGTCACCTGCCTCCCTGAACCTGCCGGTCACCTGCAACATCACCTTCACCGGCACCGTCGCAGCGAACGGTGCGAGTGCCGCCATCACTGGCGCATCGGTCAGTGGCTCCAACTCCCTGTGCAGCGTGCCAGTGCTGCAAGGCTTGCCCTGGACGCTGAGCGTCGCCAGCGGTGGCCCGAATGCGTTCACCGGAACCGTGTCCGGGGTGAACTTCAAGATCCTCAACGACTGCTCGAGCGCGCCGGTGACCATCGCGGTGAACTGGAGCAACTCCACCAACACCTTGAGCGTGCCGAGCGCCCAGACCGTGGGTCGCTGCAAGATCACTGCACTGACTGCCGTGCCGAACCCTGCGTTCACCGTGACGCCCTGAGGGCCCGGAGCGCTTGACGTGATGATCACACGTTGAAACACGCAAGTGCCTCGCAAGGGGCACTTGTTGCGGCAGGCCAGGTCGGGACAGCCGATCCTGGAGGATAAAAATAAGGAGTGGAGCATGAATAATAAGAAACGGCAGGCCCGCGCATTATTGAGCCTGGCAGTCCTCGGCGGCCTTATCGGTGTAACGGGTCAGACGCAAGCCGGCGGCTTTGGAACGCCGACCTTCGGCGCTCCCGGATGGGGGCGCGCCTTCGGTGGCGGCTCGCTGTTCCAGAACGATCCTTCGGCGGCCTATAACAACCCGGCGGCGATGGCGTTTATCGATCACAACATCTCGCAGTTCACCGTTGATTACGCGCGTATCAACGTCAAGTACAAGGGCACGGCCAAGGATTACGCAGGCAATGCGCCCGCCAGCGTCGACCCCACGGATTTCAGTTCCACGCCCCGCACCGGCGACGGTGGCCAGGGCGGCTTTACCGCATGGTTGCCAACCGGCTTTATGGTAATGCCAATCAACGATCGCTTTGCCTTCGGCTTGAGCCAGGTGGTGCCGATGGGTGCGCGCACCACGTGGGACCAGGACTGGATCGGCCGCGACTTTGCCGTCGATACCCGCATTGAAACGGTGGGTGTCACCGGCTCGTTATCGTTCAAGGTCAACGATCAGTTCTCGCTGGGTGGCGGCGCCATCGTGCAGCACACCAAAGGTTTTGTAAGCCAGAACCTTGACCTGTATTCGGCCGCGGCGCTGTCGCCGAACATCGGTCTGCCGTTCCCCTCAGGCGTAGGCTCCGCGCTGATGCGCGTGAAGGTGGATAACACCTCCGTGGGCTGGTTTGCCGGTGTGGTCTGGAAACCGACCGAGTTCGACACCCTGGGCCTGAACTACCACGCAAAAATCAAGAACAAGCTGGAGGGCAAATACAACATCTACGCCGACGAGGCCAACAGGACACTGATTGAAAGCGGCCTGCCATCGCTGGCTTATCCCGGGCTGAACCTCAACGCCAACGGCGCCAACGCTTCGGCGCAATTGGACGTGCCGGCCAATGCCTCCGTTGACTGGGTCCACCAGTTCAATGACCGCCTGACCTTGGGGGCCAGCGTCACCTGGACCCAGTGGTCGTCGTTCAAGGCGCTGACATTGAAGTCCGACGGCCAGCAAATCGTGTCGATTCCCTATAACTACAAGGACACCTGGATGGTGTCGCTGGGTGGTGACTACAAATTCACCGATGACTTCACCTTCCGCGCTGGCGTGGCCACCGACCAGACGCCCACGCGCAACTCCACGCGTGACCCGCGTATCCCGGACGGGGACCGGATTTTCGCGTCCCTGGGCTTCGGCTACAACATTCGCGCCATTCCCGGTTTGAGCATCGACGGTGCCTATTCGCGGCAATTCGTCGAAAAAGCCAAGCTCAGGACGCAAAACCAGGATCGCCTCGGTGGGGCCACGCTGGACGGCAAGGCCGATGCGAAGGGCGAAGTGGTCAGCCTGTCGGCGACTTACGCGTTCTGATGCTGTCGCCATGGGTCGCGCGGGCGATCCATGGCGAAGCAATCGAGTAACAGGCGGCTGACCGGGTTGGCTGCTTTTTTTGGCTCAAGCATTAAATAAAAATTTCAAAGTTTAATTTGAATTTGCTCCATCCTGAAATCGAGAGAGGTGTCCCATGGTTATCTGGTTATTGGTGGGTGTCGCCGCCGCGATTGTTCTGGCGTATCGACAAGCCGCCGCCGCGCTGTGGCTCGGCACTGGCCTGGCATGGCTGGCGATGGGTTACCTGTTCAGCGTGGTAGCGCGTGTGGGCATCACCGTCGCGGCACTGCTGGTGGTAGTGCCCGCGCTGCTGCTGGCGATCAAACCCCTGCGCCGTGCGCTGTTGACCGGCAAGGCGCTGGCGCTGTTTCGCACGATCATGCCGGCGATGTCCGACACCGAGCGGGCGGCCATCGAGTCCGGCACCGTGTGGTGGGACGCCGAGCTGTTCAGCGGCAAGCCCGACTGGCAGCGCCTCTTGAGAGCCGCGCCGGCCAGCCTGAGTGCTGAAGAGCAGGCCTTTCTCGACAACGAAGTCGAAACCCTGTGCGACATCGCCAACGACTGGGAAACCACCCAGGTCTGGCAGGACATGTCCCCCGAAGCCTGGCAGTACACCAAGGACGCCGGGTTCCTCGGCATGATCATTCCCCGGCAGTACGGCGGCAAAGGCTTCTCCCACTACGCCCATTCGCAGGTGGTGATGAAGTTGTCGACCCGCTGCTCGGCGGCGGCGATTTCGGTGATGGTGCCCAACTCCCTGGGCCCGGCCGAACTGCTGCTGCATTACGGCACCGATGCCCAGCGCAACTACTACTTGCCGCGCCTGGCGCGGGGCGAAGATATCCCGTGCTTTGCGCTGACCAGCCCGTATGCCGGCTCCGATGCCGGCGCGATTCCCGACCTCGGCATCGTCTGCAAAGGCCTGCACGAGGGCCAGGAAGTCCTTGGCTTCAAAGTCACCTGGGACAAGCGCTATATCACCCTGGGGCCCATCGCCACGGTGCTCGGCCTGGCATTTCGCGCCGAAGACCCCCAGGGCCTGCTCGGCGCGCCGGGCGCGCTGGGCATCACCTGCGCGCTGATCCCCACCGCGCATCCCGGGGTGAACAGCGGCCGTCGCCACTGGCCGTTGAACGCGGTGTTCCAGAACGGCCCCACCACCGGCAAGGATGTGTTCATTCCGCTGGAGTGGGTAATCGGCGGTCGCGAACAGGTCGGCAATGGCTGGCGCATGTTGATGGAATGCCTGGCGGCGGGGCGCGCGATTTCGCTGCCATCGGCCAACGTCGGCCTGGGCAAGGTTGCAGTGCGCGGCACCACGGCGTACGCGGCGATGCGCAAGCAGTTCGGTCTGCCCATCGGCAAGTTCGAAGGGGTGCAGGCGCCGCTGGCGCGCATGGCCGGGCATCTGTATGCCTGCGATGCGGTGCGCAAGGTGTCGGTGGCGTCGCTGGATGCCGGGGAGAAGCCCTCGGTGATTTCGGCCATCGCCAAGTACCACGTCACCGAGCGTGCGCGGATGATCGTCAACGACGGCATGGACATCGTCGCGGGCAAGGGCATCTGCATGGGCCCCAACAACTTCCTGGCCCGCGCCTACCAGCAAAGTCCCATCGCCATCACGGTGGAAGGCGCGAACATCATGACGCGTTGCCTGATCATCTATGGCCAGGGCCTGATTCGTTGCCATCCCTATGTGTTTCGCGAGATGGAAGCCGCGCGCAACCCGGACCGGCGCAAGTCGCTGGAAGCGTTCGACAGCGCGATGTTCGGCCATATCAGCTTTGTGCTGGCCAACACCGTGCGCGCGGCGGTGCATGGGCTGACCGGCGGCCGCCTGATTGCCGCACCCGCACATACCGAGCCCGCGCTGGCGTGCTACTACCGCCAGGCCAATCGTCTGTCGGTGGTGCTGGCGCTGGTGTCGGACGTGTCCATGGGCGTGCTCGGCGGTGCCCTCAAGCGCAAGGAAAGCATCACCGGGCGCCTGGGCGATGTGCTGTCGCAGTTGTACATCCTGTCCTGCGTGCTCAAGCGCTTTGAAGACGACGGCCGGCCCCAGGCGGACCTGCCGTTGGTGCACTGGTCGGCCCGTGATGCATTGCTGCGGGCCCACGAAGCGTTGGCCGAAGTGCTCGATAACTACCCGTCCAAAGCGGCGGCAGCGCTGCTGCGCGGCTTGAGTTTTCCGTTGGGCATTCCCCAGCGCAAACCGTCCGATCGCCTGCTGGCCGAGGTCGCCGACCTGGTGCAGACGCCCTGCGAAACCCGCGACCGTTTGCTCGCCGATTCCTATATTCCCCGGCCGGAAATCGACAAGCTGGCTTACGGTGAATTGGGGTTCCGGTTGTTGCCTCAACTGGAGTTGATCGAGGCGCGGCTCAAGCCTGCGATCAAACAGGGCCTGCTCGAACCGATGCCGATTGCTGCCACGGCCTTTACCGCCTGGCGCGTCAAGGCACGGGCGCTGGACCTGATCAGCGACGACGAAGACACCCTGCTCGGGCGCTACGTGGAATACGCCGACCACGCCATCCAGGTGGACGACTTCGCGCAGGACTTCGGTTTGCTGGAGGCGCTGCAGCAACGCAAGCAAGCGCTGGAACCGGCCAAAGTGGCGAGCGGGCTTGCCCCGCGTTGGGCGGCGAAGCAGCCCCAAAACCAGCCCACGCGCAGTGCCTGATACCACGCATTCGTCTTACGGGGGCTGCTCCGCCGCCCAACGCGGGGCAAGCCCGCTCGCCACAGAGGCCTGTGGCAGTTTTCGAATAGTGTGCAAGGAAATGTATTTATGAGTGACCGCTACCTTTCGTTCGTCAATTCCCCCTGGGGGCGCCGCGTGGCCCAGGCCGCCGGCCTGCCGCAACCCGTGCCTTTGCTGCGCCATCGCAGCGGTCAGGCCGCGTTGGTCAATCCGGTGATCGTCGCCGGGGCAGGGCGGCTGGTCGAGCAGGTGCAACGCCTTTTCACGGCCACCGACACCGTCGCTGCCACCCCGGCGACGCTCAAGGCGCCGTCGACGGTGAAGGTGCAGGGCGCGGTGTTCGACGCCACCGGCGTGGTCGACGTGCAGCAGCTCGACGCGCTCTACGCATTCTTCCACGCCAATGCCCGGCGCCTTGGCCCGCAGTCTCGGGTGGTGGTGCTCGGCACTGCGCCGGAACACTGCCAGGCTGCGCCGCAGTCCATCGCCCAACGCGCCCTTGAGGGCCTGGTGCGCTCGCTGGCCAAGGAGCTGCACCGGGCCATTACCGTGCAGTTGATCTACGTGGCGCCGGGCGCCGAAGACGCGCTCGACAGCAGCCTGCGGTTTTTCCTGTCGCGCCGCTCCGCGTATGTCTCGGGGCAAGTGGTGCGCCTGGAGAAACCGGTGGACGGCCAGGTCGCGGTCGACTGGAACGCGCCCTTCGCCGGTCGCCGCGCGTTGGTGACCGGCGCCAGCCGGGGCATCGGCCTGGCCATCGCCCAGGTGCTGGCGCGGGACGGCGCCCACGTGGTGTGCGTGGATGTGCCCCAGGCCCGGGATGCGTTGCAACAAGCGGCGAGCAGCGTGGGCGGCGCGGCCCTGACGCTGGACATCACCGCCGCGGATGCCGCCGCATCGTTGCAGGACCATATCAGCCAGCACGGCGCCTTTGATGTGGTGGTGCACAACGCCGGGATCACCCGCGACAAGACCATCGCCAAAATGAGCGAAGACGCCTGGCGCAGTGTGCTCGCCGTCAACCTGCAAGCGCCGTTGCAATTGAGTCAGGCGCTGCTCGACCATCAGGGGGTGAACCCGGGCGGGCGCATCATCTGCGTGTCGTCGATTTCCGGTATCGCCGGCAACCTGGGACAGAGCAATTACGCCACCTCCAAGGCGGGGGTGATCGGTCTGGTGCAGGCGCTGGCCCCCCAGGCGGCTGCGCAGCAGGTGACGGTGAATGCGGTGGCGCCCGGGTTCATCGAAACCCGCATGACCGCGAAGATTCCGCTGATGATCCGCGAAGCGGGGCGGCGCATGAATTCGCTGTCCCAGGGCGGTCAGCCCATCGACGTGGCCGAGACCATCGCCTGGCTGGCCCATCCGGCCTCGGGCGGGGTCAATGGCCAGGTGGTGCGGGTGTGCGGCCAAAGCCTGCTGGGAGCCTGAGCCATGGACTACGTGACGCAGATCATCGACCCGCCACCGTCGCGCACCCGACTGCTGCTGGACGGCGTGCGCGCCTTGCGCAAGCCCGCGCTCGACGGTGCGCCGCCGTTGCCCACTCAGCGCCTGGTGCGTTCGGCCGTGGAGCTGTCACCTGCCGGCATCGCCGCCTATGGCCGTGCCTGTGGTTTTCGACGCGAGCAGGGCGTGCCGCTGTCCTATCCCCACGTGCTGGCATTTCCCCTGCACCTGATGCTGCTGACCCGGCCGAGTTTTCCGTATCCGGCCAGCGGCATGGTGCACCTGGCCAACCGCATCCGTCAGCATCAGCGTTTGCACGAAGGCCAGGCCCTGCGCCTGGAAGTGTATTGCGAGCGCTGGGTGGCCCACCCCAAGGGTCAGGCGCTGAGCATCGCCACCCGCGCTTACGGCGCAGGCGCTCTGGTGTGGGAAAGCGACAGCCTTTACTTGCGCCGCGAGGTGGAAAATCCCGTCGGCGAGCTGTGGGACGACGCGTTGCCCTTGCAGGAAGAAGGCCTGTTGCGCACCCAGCGCTGGGTGTTGCCCGCCGACCTGGGACGTCGTTTCGCCAGGGTGTCGGGGGACTTCAATCCGATTCATACCTCGCTGATCGGCGCAAAAATCTTTGGTTTTCGCCGCGCCATCGCCCACGGCATGTGGACCTTGGGCCGGGCGCTGGCCGCCGGGCAACCTCCGGGCGGTCTCGCGGTGGCCGAGGCTCATTGCGACTTCAAATTGCCGATCTTCCTCCCCGGTCAGGTCGCGCTGTGGAGTCATCCGCTGAGCGGCCCGCGCCGGGCATTCGAAGTGCGCAACGTCGCGGGCGACAAGCCGCACATGCGCGGGCTGTTTATCTGGAAAGAGAACCTGGCATGAGTGACTACAGCTTTAACCCGGCGCCGACCCGCCGTGTGGCGATCATCGGCGGCAACCGCATTCCGTTCGCCCGTTCCAATACGGTGTATGCCGATGAGAGCAATCAGGATTTGCTGGTGGCCGCGCTGCAAGGCCTGGTGGATCGCTACAACCTGCACGGCCAGCGCCTGGGCGAGTTTGCCGCAGGCGCGGTGATCAAACATTCGCGGGATTTCAACCTGGCGCGCGAGTCGTTGCTGTCGACCACGCTGTCCCCTGAAACGCCTGCCTACGATGTGCAGCAGGCCTGCGGCACGGGGCTTGAAGCGGCGTTGCTGGTGGCGAATAAAATCGCCCTCGGTCAGATCGAGGTGGGCATTGCCGGCGGCGCCGACACCACCTCCGATGCGCCCATTGGCATCAATGAATCCCTGCGCCATGTGCTGCTGGCGGCCAATCGCGGCAAAGGCCTGGGCGACAAGCTGAAGGCGCTGCTCAAGGCGCGCCCGGCGATGCTGTTCAAGCCACTGCTGCCGCGCAATGGCGAGCCGCGCACTGGCCTGTCCATGGGTGAGCATTGCGAAGAAATGGCCAGGCGCTGGCAGATCAAGCGCCTGGCCCAGGACGAATTGACCCTCACCAGCCATCAGCGTCTCGATGCCGCCTACAAGCGTGGCTTTTTCGATGACCTGATCAGTCCCCATCGCGGCCTCGCGCGCGACAACAACCTGCGCGCCGATACCAGCCTGGAAAAACTCGCCGGCCTGGCGCCGGCCTATGACCGCGAGCACGGCACCCTCACCGCCGGCAACGCCACGCCGCTCACCGATGGCGCCTCGGTGGTGCTGCTGGCCAGCGAAGCCTGGGCCGCCGCCCATGGCTGGCCGGTGCTGGCCTACCTGCGCACCGGCGAGACGGCGGCGGTGAATTTCGTCGACGGCAGCGAAGGCCTGCTGATGGCCCCGGCCTACGCCGTACCGCGCATGCTCAAGCGTGAAGGGCTGAGCTTTGCCGATTTCGATTTCTTCGAGATCCACGAAGCATTCGCCGCCCAGGTGCTGTGCACGCTCAAGGCCTGGGAAGACCCCGACTATTGCCGCGAACGATTGGGCCTGGAGGCGCCGTTGGGCGCCATCGACCGCGCGAAGATGAACGTCAACGGCGGCTCGCTCGGCTGCGGTCACCCCTTTGCCGCCACCGGAGGCCGGCAACTCGCTGCGCTGGCCAAGGCCATCCATGAACGCGGCGGCGGGCGCGGCCTGATCTCGATCTGCGCAGCGGGCGGCCTGGGCATCACCGCCATCGTCGAAAAATAGCGCCACCCATAACAACAACAGGGAAACTGCCATGAACGCTATCAGCCTGGAACAGACCGAACGCATCTGGTTGAACGCTTACCTGCCCGGGGTTCCGGCAGACATTGAGGGCGATATTGAGGCCTACCCATCGTTGCGCGACGTGTTCCTCGAACACCTGGAAAAATTTCGCGAGCGCGTGGCCTACGTCAGCATCGGCACCGAGATGACGTACGCCGACTGGCAGGCTCAGGGCATTGCGTTTGCCGCCTGGCTGCAGGGCCAGGGCGTGAAAAAAGGCGACCGCGTGGCGCTGATGATGCCCAATTGTTTGCAATATCCGATCTGCCTGCTGGGCACGATCCTGGCCGGTGCGGTGGTGGTCAACGTCAACCCGTTGTACACCTCCCATGAGCTCAGGCACCTGCTCAAGGACAGTGGCGCCGAGACCGTGGTGATCTTCGAAAACTTCGCCCATACCCTGGAAAAAGTCATGGAGGGCAGCAGTGTCAAACGCGTGGTAGTGGCAGCCATCGGTGATCTGCTCGGCACCTTCAAGGGCGCGGCGATGAACTTCATCCTGCGCCGTGTGCAACAACAGGTGCCGGTGTTCAACCTGCGCGGTTCGGTGCGTTTCAACCAGGTGCTGAAACAGGGGCGGGCGCTCAATCACCTGCCGGTGCCGATGCAACGCGATGACCTGGCCTTCCTGCAATACACCGGCGGCACCACGGGGGACGCCAAGGGTGTGATGCTCAGCCACCGCAATATCATCGCCAACCTGTTGCAGGCCAAGGCCTGGGTCGGCGACCAACTGGACCAGGCGCAACAGCAAAGCAACGTGACGCTGTTGCCGCTGTACCACATCTTTTCCCTGACGGTGAACTGCCTGATGTTCATGTGCCTGGGCGGGCGCAATATCCTCATCGCCAACCCGCGGGACGTGAAGCGTGTGCAGATGATCCTGCGCAAGGAACGCTTCAACGGGATCGCCGGGGTGAACACGCTGTTCAACGGTTTGCTGGAGAACAAGGACTTCTGCGCGCGGGATTTTTCCGCCCTGCGCCTGGTGATCGCCGGCGGCATGGCCACCCACACCGCGGTGGCCAGGCGCTGGAAGGACGTCACCGGGCTGCCGATCATCGAGGGCTACGGCCTCACCGAATGCTCGCCGGTGGTGAGCATCAGCCCCATCGATATTTCACGCATGCGCGAGATGGAGTTCACCGGCAGCATCGGCGTGCCACTGCCGTCGACCTGGGTGCGGTTCGTGCGGGCAGACGGCGAGATTGCCGAGATTGGCGAGCCGGGCGAATTGCAAGTGCGCGGCCCGCAGGTGATGCAGGGTTACTGGAAGCGGCCCAAAGAAACGGCGGAGGTATTGGACGCGCAGGGGTGGTTGTCGACCGGGGATATCGGGGTGATGGATGAGCGTGGCTATATCCGTCTGGTGGATCGCAAGAAGGACATGATTCTGGTCTCGGGTTTCAATGTGTACCCCAACGAAATCGAAGACGTGGTGGCGATGCATCCCGGCGTGGCTGAAGTGGCGGCCATCGGGGTGGAGGATGGGGTGACCGGGGAGAGGGTCAAGATTATTGTGGTGCGCAAGGATCCGAGCTTGAGCCAGGCGCAGATTCTTGCGCATTGCCGGGAGTATCTGACGGGGTACAAGGTACCCAGGTATGTGGAGTTTCGAAGTACGGAGTTGCCCAAGACGACGGTGGGGAAGGTGTTGCGCAGGGCGTTGCGGTGAGCTTTTTGGCTGGGTTTACGGGAGCATATCCGTTATTTAGGTGATGGCGGCTGGCGGTTCCGCCCTCCCACAGTTGATCTCCATTCGGCTGTTGGATATCACACTGCTTTTGATCTGCTTTGCTTTGGCTTTTGATCTTAGGCGCCCCGTCAACCACGCTGGCCGCACGCAGGCTTGAATCCGTGGGTAACCCGGCAGGACGCCGGGTTAGCCGCGCTGGGCCAGGGATGGCCCATCGCGGCGGCCCACGGATTCAAGCCTGCGTGCGGGCACACCGAGCCTTAGCGAGGTGCCGAGTGGTGGGGCAAGAGCCCTTTGGTTACTTTGGGGCTTTTCCAAAGTGACCCGCCGTAAGGGCGGAATCCATATCAGCCGTTACTCAAATAACGGATATGTACCCCGTAAAACCCCAAAAAAGGGCTCAACCCACATAAGCCCCCGGATTCACCAAATTCAAAGGCCGCTCCCCCCCCAACGCCGCCAGCAGATTATCCACCGCGCACCTGGCCATCGCCTCCCGTGTCTCATGAGTGGCCGAGCCAATATGCGGCGTCGCCACCACATTATTCAACCGCAGCAACGGCGACCCATGTTCCAGCGGCTCACGCTCAAACACATCCAGCCCCGCCGCACGAATGGTGCGCTGTTGCAGCGCGTCCACCAGCGCGGCCTCATCCACCACCTTGCCCCGCGAGATATTGATAAAGATCGTCTCCGGCCCCATCAGCGCGAACTCGCGCGCGCCGATCAGCTTTTCCGTTTCTGCCGTCAGCGGCAATGTAAGGCAGACGAAGTCAGCCTGCTGCAGCAGGTCATCGAGGCTGCGGTACTGCGCGCCAAAACGCGCATCCACCTCGGGTTTTGGCGAATGACTGTGATAGATCACCGGCATGCCAAAGCCGAAATGCCCGCGCTGGGCCAGGGCTTCGCCGATGCGGCCCATGCCGATGATGCCCAGGGTCTTGCCGTGCACGTCACTGCCAAAATGCGCCGGGCCGATGTTTTTGTGCCATTGGCCGGCGCGCACCATGTCGGCCAGTTCCACCACACGGCGGGCGGTGGCCAGGATCAGCGCGAAACCGGTGTCGGCGGTGGTTTCGGTGAGGACGTCAGGGGTGTTGCTGAGCAGGATACGGCGGCGGGTGAGGTAGTCGATGTCGTAGTTATCGACGCCCACCGAGACGCTGGCCACAGCCTCGAGTTTAGGCGCCAGGTCGAGCAGCTCGGCGTCCAGACGCAGGCTGGCGCCGAGCAGGCCGTGGGCGCCGGGCAGGGCGTCGCGCAGTTTGGCCAGGCCGGCTTCGTCAAGGGCATCGATCAGGGTCACGTCTGCGTGTTCGTGCAGGCGCGCCATCAGCGGCGCGGAGAGTTTCTTGTACAGCACGACGGATTTTTTCATGAGGTCTTTACCTTCAGCTCCAGAGTAGGTGAGGACGCGCGGTCGCTGGCGCCGGGCTTGAGGAAAATGGTCAGCACCACTGACAGCATCAACGCACCGCTCATCAGCAGGTAGGACGTGCCGGGCGAGCCGGTGCTGCTATTGAGGTAGCCCACCAGGTACGAGCCGCCGAACGAACCGAGGGCGCCCATGCTGTTGATCAGCGCCATGGCACCGCCGGCAACGTTGGCCGGGAGGATTTCCGGCACGATGGCAAAAAACGGCCCGTAGGGCGCATACATGCAGGCCCCGGCAATCACCAGCAAGGTGTAGGACCACCAGAAATGTTCGGCGCCCAAGGCGTAGGAGGCATAGAAGGCGATGGAGGCAATCAGCAGCGGCGGCCACACGAAGCGTTTGCGCTTTTGCAGTTTGTCCGAGCCCCACGACACCACCAGCATGGCGATCACCGCCGCGAGGTAGGGCAGCGCCGACAGCCAGCCGGCCTCGACCATGTCCATCTGCAGGCCTTTCTTGAGGATCGACGGCAACCACAGCACAAAGCCGTACACGCCGATGCTCCAGCAGAAGAACTGCAGCGCGAGGATGATCACCTTGGGCGAGCGGAACGCTTCGGCGTAATTTTTAACAGCCTTGATGCCCACCTGTTCGGCGGCGAGGGCGCTTTCCAGGCTGTGTTTTTCGCTGTCGCTGAGCCATTTGGCGTCCTTGGGGCGCTCGTCGGCGAGTTTCCACCAGATAAACGCCCACAGCACTGCCGGCAGGCCTTCGATGATGAACATCCAGCGCCAGCTGAAATGCTGCACCAGGTAGCCTGACACCACCGACATCCACAGCATGGTCACCGGGTTGCCGAGGATCAGGAAGGTATTGGCCCGCGAGCGTTCGGCACGGGTGAACCAGTGGCACAGATACACCAGCATCGCCGGCATCACGGCGGCTTCGACCACACCGAGCATGAAGCGAATCACGATCAGCATGTAGGCGTTGGACACCACGCCAGTCAGGGTGGCGAGGCCGCCCCAGAGGATCAGGCTGACGAAAATCAGTTTTTTAACGCTGCGTTTCTGCGCGTAGATCGCCCCCGGCACCTGGAAGAAAAAGTAGCCAAGGAAAAACAGCGCGCCCAGCAGCGATGACATGCCCGGCGTGATCATCAGGTCTTCGGCCATCCCGGAAGCGGCGGCGAAACCATAGTTGGCGCGGTCCAGGTAGGCCAGGCTGTAGGTGATGAACACAATGGGCATGATGTACCACCAGCGGCGGGTGGCGAGTTTCACGGTTTCCATAAGGTTGCTCCTGAGCTTGTTGTAGTTGTGGCAACAGGGAATGGGTTATGCGATGGATCGGGTAGTCAGTTCAGCGCGGGTCGGCAGGCCCTCCATGTCGCCGCGACTTTGCACGGCGCGGCTGCCGATCCAGTTGCCGCGCCGCACCGCCTCGGGGAAGCTCAGGTTTTCCAGCAGGGCGCTGATCATGCCGACCGCGAAGCCGTCGCCGGCACCGACGGTGTCGACCACCTTGTCCACCGGGACGGCGGCGATAAATCCCTGGTCCATCCGGGTGCGGAAATAGGCGCCGTCCGCGCCGAGCTTGATGGCCACGGCTTCGGCGCCCTGGTCCAGGTAGAACGCGGCGATATCGGCCGGGTCATCCAGCCCGGTGAGCAGGCGCCCTTCGTTCAGGCCCGGCAGTACCCAGTCGGCAAGGGCGGCGAGGGCGTTGATTTCGCGGATCATCTGTTGCTGGCTGGACCACAGTGCCGGGCGCAGGTTGGGGTCGAACGACACACTGCGCCCGGCCTTGCGCATCTGCGTCATCAACTCGAAGGACAGCGCGCGCGTAGCCTCGGACAACGCCGGCGGAATCCCGGTGGCATGCAGATGGCGCGCCTGCAGCAGCGCCGGTTTCAGAGCGTCGACGGACAAATGGCTGGCCGCCGAGCCCTTGCGGAAATACTCCACCTGAGGATCGTTGCCCGTCTCTTCGCGGGACTTGAACTGAAAGCCCGTAGGGTGCAGCGGGTCGACCGCCACATGCCGGCAGTCCAGGCCTTCGTTCTGCAAGGTGTCGACCACAAAACGGCCGAGGGAGTCGTTGCCCACCCGGCTCAGCCAGGCGACCTTGAAACCCAGGCGCGACAAACCGATGGCGACGTTACTGTCGGCGCCGGCAATACGCTTGTGAAATTGCATGACCTGGGCCAGGTCACCGGTTTGCTCGGCGACCAGCATCGCCATGGTTTCGCCGAACGAAAGGATATCGATCTCAGACATGGGCACTCTCCGCGCGAGGTTGGCCAAGGCAGGCGAGGGCGGCGACCTGGCGGGCGGTAACCTCGACCAAATCATCGCCCTGCAACGGAAACTCCACCGCCCGGGTAATACCTTGGTGCATGTGTTTGAGTAATTGTTCCCACAGGTGCAGGTCGGTGGCACTGGGCGGCAGTGCGACCAGCTTGCCGTCCGCACGCCGGGCCACGGCCTTGCAATGCAGGTAGTCCACGTGCCGGCCCAGCAGGCGCGCGGCGGTGAGGGACGACTGGTCCTGCCAGTGCCAGTTGCCGATATCGAAGGTCATCTTCACCGGCAGGCCAAGGCGCTCGACGTCACTGAAAAACCGTTGCATCGGCTCGATCCGCCCGCCATGCAGGGTCTGGTCGTTCTCCACCAGCAACTGCACCGTGTGTCGGTTGAGCAGGGCGTGCAGGCTTTGCAGGTCGTTGGTATCGGTGAAGTAGCCGAGGGAAACCTTCAGCCAACGCGCGCCAAAGGCCTGGGCGCGGTCGAGGGTGGCGGCGAGCTCGCCGTTCGGCTGGGCGCGGCCAGCCACCCACAGCTCCAGCGGTGAAGAAAATACCGCTTCGAGGCCATGGCTGGCAGCCGCCTGAGCGAGTTCGGCGGGTTGCTCGGTGGTCAGCAATTCTTCACGCCACTCGATGCGTTGCGCGCCGGCAGCCGCCAGCAACTGGACGAAACTCAATTGGCCCTGCTGGCGTACCAGGTCGGCGCCGTAGCTGGAAAGGCTGATGGAAACGGGGTAGTGGTGCATTGTTGTTTACCTCTGAAACCGGTTTCATTTTTATACGCAAAAACAAACGTGGGCGCTGGCTTGCCTGCGATAGCGGTGGGTCAGTCGACTACTGCTTCGTCTGATAAACCCTCATCGCGGGCAAGCCGGCGCCCACAGGTAATTGTGGTGGAGCCTCGGATAATCAGTTCCGGCAAAAAATCCAGGGTGCGCGTCGGCGCGTCATCACCGCGCAGGCGTTTGAGCAGGCAGTCGAAGGCACTGGCGCCAATCGCCTCGGTGGGCTGTGCGAGGGCGGTGATGCCGTTGCCCACCAACGGGTACCAGTCCAGGTCATCCAGAGCGATCAGCCCCACGTCGTCAAACAGTGTGCACCCCAGGGCTTTGAGTGCGCGGGTGCAGGCCAATGCCGCGATGCCATTGGCGCAGAACACCGCCTTGGGGCCGGGCTTGTCGAGAAACGTTTGTAAAGGGCTGTGCAAGTCAGCGTCCAGTTCCAGCACCGAGCCGGTCAATACCGGGCGCCGCGCGATTTCGGCATGGAAACTGTCCAGGCGCTCCTGGCGTGAACTGGTGCCGTCGGCGGCTTCGCTCACCAGCAATACGTCGCGATAACCCTGCTGTTCCAGATGCTCCAGTGCCATGCGTACCGCTGCCGGGTTGTCCAGACCCACCAGGTCGCTGTGCAGCGGCTCGACCCTGCGGTCCACCAGTACCAGCGGCATTTCCTGTTGCAGTTCCAGCAACTGATCAAGGTGATGGCCAAGGGTGTTCAGGATCAACCCCTCGATGTTGTATGAGCGCAGCGCGGCCAGATGCTGGCGCTCCTGTTCGTCGCAACGGTCGGTGTTGCACACCACCAGGCTGTAGCCGTGCTGGCGGCAGGCCGTCTCGACGCCGTGCATCACGGCAATGGAATAGGGGTTGCGAATATCGGCTACCAGCATGCCGATCAGCCGCGTGCGGCCGCGTTTCAAACCGCGCGCCATCTGGTTGGGGCGGTAGCCGAGTTCGCTGATGGCCTGTTCGATGCGCAGGGCTATGGCATCGGAGAGCAGAGCGCGGCCGTCACCGATAAAGCGTGAAACGCTGGCTTTGGAGACGCCTGCGTGTTCGGCGACATCGAGCATGCTCACGCGGCTGCGCTGGGCGGCGGAAAATGGAGTCACAGTAGACGGGCCTTTCTTATTGGAAGTGTGGTTGAACCGCTCGCACAGGTCGGCTGAAACCGGTTTCATAAAATGCCAGGCAAGCTGTTTCGTCAAGCACTATTTAAGAAAAAGCCTGGTGCATCACACCTGAATAACCCGACGAATGGACAGGGCCACCTGTTAGTTATGACAGTATCCGGCCATCAGCTTTGAGCGTTTAATTTTCCTACGGCACACGGGAAGGATGGCTGTCCTGATGCGCTGAAAGAAATCAATCTTGAGGCCGGAACATGACAACTATCCCAAAACCCTATTCCCGTCATTCCGGAATAACCTTGAAGAGCGCCACGATTGCAATTGGATTGGATCCCTTGACGGTGCCGGGGGTCGACACGTCGGACGGCAGAGGTGTCGTTGCGCAGAGCTTGCTGCTGGCGCCACTGAAATTGCAGATTCCCTCCTGGCAACCCGAGCCGAGCGACCCTTCCGACAAAGAGCACACCTGCGAAGTCTGGTGGGAGAGCGACGATGGCCCCAGGCTGCTCGACACCTTTACCGTGGGGGTGCCACCACCAGCGGTGCCTGACTTTTACGAGCGTGAAATCAGCCTGGTCCACCTGCGCAGCCGCTCGCGGGTCGCGCACCTTTACTACACCGTTCGCAGCGAGGGCGGCACGACTTTCAGCGATCCCAAAGTAACGATCACCATTGATCTTGAGCGGCCGATGCTGCTGAGCCCAAACGACATACTGGCGTTTCAGGTGCCTCCCGCACCGGTGCTGGATGATCAATACATGCTCGATCATCAACCTACGGTCTTCAAGCTTCCGACCTATAACATCGAGGCTCCGGGTGACCGGGTCGAGATCTATCTATCCAATTCGCCAACCCCTCCCAATACCCCGGCGGATGGGGAGTCACCGGTGGATTTCGGTACTGTCCCACGTACGGTTACGCTGGATTCCGACGCCTTTCGCCGTCTGAACAGTGGCCCTGCGTATGCGTTTTTTCGGATTTTCGACGCGACTGGCAATTACAGTGATTTGAGCATGGGCTTGCCCTTTGTCATAGGTGGAGGTTTGCCGGCTCCGAGCATTCGTCCTCCGGCCTACGACGATCAATTGATCAAGCGCGATGATGCGCGCGCGGGCGTGTTCGTGCGTATTGATTATCCCGGTTGGTCGGCATCCGCCGGGCATCAAGTTATCGTGTACTGGGATGGTCGTCCGATCCCTGCCCAGGCGGTGAAAAAGATCCCCTTCGAGGTTGAAATTCCCTGGCCTGTTCTGCGAGGTAATAACGCGGTTTTGGCTGCGCAGACCGTGCAGGTAAGTTACGAATTGATGGGCCTCAACCCTTCGCCGACGATGTCCGCGCTTCTGGCGGTCAATGTCAACCTGACGATTGCCGGTCAGGATCATCTCAACGCTCCCGCGCTGCTGAACTCGACATTGGCCCCAGTGGAAGTCGAGGGCAGCACCGGCACCAACCTGCTGGTTGATGCAGACCGAGGCAATCCCATTCGTGTGCGTGTGCGGTTGTTCAGCACGCCGCAGCCAGGTGATGTGCTGCACCTGTTCTGGAATAGCATAGGCCCGGTAGCCACTTATTCGGTGAAGGCGGGTGATGTCGCCGGTACTTGGGTGAACTTTCCCAATGTGCCGGCGACCGTGCTCGATGGCCTCGCACTGACGGCTCATATGGTGCATTACATCACCAGTAACGGCGTTAACGAACAACGTTCCCCTGTGACAACCCTCAATACCAAGTTCCTGCCGTTGCCCGTCCCGGTGATACAACACACCCTCACTAATGGTTATTTAACCTGTCGTTCGCAAACCAAACCGGTGAATGGCGTGGAGTGGTCAATGCTGGCGGATGGCGTGCGCTGGTTGGTAGCGGCGAATGCCAATATTCGCGTGGATGACATCGTGAAATTTAAATGGCAGGGGTTCAACGAGAACAATTGGAATACTCGAAACAAGAATGTGGTATTCGAGCAGTCGCTGCAATGGGAAGCGGCCAATAATACAGCGGCAGGGGCGATATTCGTAATGAACGACTACGACGCAGTACTGTATCCACTGCGTCAATTCAAATCCGCCACCGGCAGTTATGAGGTATGGCGTGGTGGCGTGAAGGTGGGTGAGTCATCGCTAGCGTACGTGCGGATCGATCTGACGTATTCAACGGGTTGTTATTGCACACCGCGTGGCGTGGTGTGCAGCTAAGGTGTGCGTTGTTGATTCGTCTGCCGTTGTTTCAGCCTACGTGGTGTATGCGTTGCGTGTAAATATTAAAGGGTGCGTGATTGATACACGATGCTTATCAATCAGCAGTGTATGTCGTGATGTTCAAGGATCAACCGTCGGAGCAGAATAATGGAACCTACAAACAGAGAAATCATAGATAGTTTCGTCCCGAAGCTTACTACCGATTACCCAACTGAACGATATGATATAGGGGCGTTTGAAGATGAGGTGCCTGGTTACGTGGGGTTGTTGACGCGCACGGGCTCCAAAAAGCTGCTGACCAACTTTAATGTGCCCCTGTATGACGGCGCCAGTTTAGATATAACCAACCCTGATATAATCAACGTCGAAATTGCCCCTTACACCGATCTGCGAACCCTGCTGCCAGAGGACCCCAGTAAGCCCCAGACACCCATCGAGCTCGAAGATAACTACTTTGCTAGCTATGCCTTCAAGTTTCAACTTCGTCTGGCGAATCAGCCTGACCCTATTCCGCTGCCCATACCACAGGGTTATCGCTCTCCTGGGCTGTATCTGGTCAGGTACCAAGTAAAATTCCCGGACACGAACGTCTCAAACTATTCGGTCGCGCAACTATTGGTGGTCGACGAGACGTCGCCCTACGACGGGCCCCGCGTCAAGCCTCCTGCACCAATGCCGGGTATCACGGGACCTCTGGACCGCGCTTATATAGCCAGCCAGCAAGACCAAACGGTATATCTGCCGATTCCTTACAGCGTATTGGAAGGCTTGGCGCCGGACGATACTGTTGAAATGTTTTTTGGCTCTTCCGATCGGCCTTACGTATATGGTCCTCCCCCCAGCACGGATACCAAATATCGATTGGATCCAGCGGTGCCGCCTTCCATTCCGCTGCCATTGCGAGTGGTCGAGGCTGAAAAGAAGGGCAATTACACAATCCGCTATGTCATATCCGATGTTGCCGGGAACCCTTCCGAAATATCCTACAGCCTGGACCTTGAAGACTTGACCGAGGAGCCTCTGCCACAAGACTTCCTTGCGCCAGGGGTCGAGGGGGCTGTCCCCGGTGATGGTCTGATTGATATTAAGGATGTGGCAGTTATCGACGGTTTGAGGGTGGTGATTCCGGCCTATCTGAATGCCCTGCGCGGCACGGATGAGATTGAAATCGAACTGGTCTCGTCTGTCGGCACGGTCAAGAAGACCGTGCCCTTGGGCAATAATAATCTTCCGCTGGGGATTAAGTTCACCGTCGCTGAGGTGGAGACGCTTTACGGGACTCGAACACCGCCAAGAAAAAGGCTGGGAGTGACAGCGTCCTATTCCATAAAACGCGGGACGAACACTTATCCACAAGTGCCGTTAAGCACGCCATTTGATCTGGACCTGTCTGTGCCCGGCCCTGATATCACGCCGCCCGGTACGATCAATACCCACCTCAAGGCGCCCGTGATCAATGCAATACGCGACAATGGCCTATTTGGGCCTGACAATCATCTGGAAGCAGATGATGCTAATAAACCTGCCAGAGCACTTATTGAATTGTGGACAGAGCCTGAGCTGCCTGTAGACGCGGCGCCTTTCACGATTACGTTGCAGTATGGCAATATTTCTCTGCCGGCTCAGGAGGTGAAAGTTGTTCCACCGAGTGGGTTTATCGAGTTCATTATTCCCTTTTCTGTTATCAGAGCGGCGGGTGGTCCTGTGCAGGTGGTGCGGTATACCCTCAGTTCGCCTGAGAGTGAAAATACGCAGTCCTCGGCAGAGGCAATTGTCACGGTTGATTCCGTTATCCTGAAAATGGCTGCGCCCAGGGTGCTCAATAATACCGGTACACTCACCTGTGATAGCCTGAGGCCGATTAATACCGGGAGTCTGATTATACATATTCCCGGATCGGATTATCTGGAGGGAGGGCAAGAGGTCGAAGTGACGTACATGGGATTCCAAAATAACACCAATACTCCGCCGGCAGTGATCAATGAAACTCGAACATTCAAAGTGCCTGATAATGTTGCGGGCCGCAATGGGTTCGAGGTGGACTTTAATGTGAGTTCTGCGCTCTTGTATAACCCGATCAACGCGAGTAAAGCATTGTTGTCGGTGGGTTCGGCAACCGTTACTACCAACACGCAGTATTCGGGGCAATCGGTACCCTCTGTTCCCGCTTACTATAAAGTTCGAGGCTACAGAAGTGCCACTCGCAACAGCAGCTATTGTGCCGGTGGGTATGTGCCTGTTTAGGGTCAAGAGCCCATGAAAATACCAAAGAGGGCATCCCCCTCTTTGGTTGCTCCGTTTACATGATTAATGATGCCTCGGCTATGGTGGGGGCGCTGCTCCCTACGTAACAGGGTGCCTATTTGATGTGATTTATTCGGAGCTTTCCTACAGATTTTAGGTTTGTGCTGTTCAATTATTGCACCGCTTGATGGGGTGGTCGCCCGTGTTTTAGGACCCTCCCTATCGTTTCGCGCAGGAACTAGAGGTCCACTATATGTCGGCAGTATTTAATTTCAAACGCACACCCTTGAGCATTGCGTTGACGGCCCCAGCCATCGCTTTATTGCTAATGGCTGCGCCCAATGCCCACGCGCAAGTTATAGTAACACTTACTGGTGCTTCGGTATCGAGCGGTACTCCGCCTGATAATTATTTGCTGAATCCAAATTCGAGCTTGAATGTCCATGGCACTGCCATCCATTATGTTGTAATGAATAGTGCAGGGCTGACTGTAGATGCAGGCGGCACGACACAGGATATCAGTGCAGCGCTGCAATCGACTGTTCTGATTGATGGCTCGCAGGTCATTTCTCGCAACGCGCCAAATCAAGCCATTCTGGTGACCAATAACAGCAGTCTATCGGTGATCAATAACAGTACGGTGACGAGTACCTCCGGCTGGGGTGTGTCTGCTACCCGAACCGCAGGCGGAACAGATGGTTCATCGGTGACGATAAAAGACAGCAGTGTTATCGCCGCGACTCGTGGTATTTCGTCCGCAGGCTACGGTGTGGTGAGCCTGGATAATGCGCGTGTCGAAGCCACGCTCGCGACGGGTACTGGCTTGGTGCTGTTCAACTCCGACGCCACGGCAAGGAACAACAGCCGTATCATCGGCGGCGTCAATGGCGTCAACATGCGCAACGACGCCACCCTGACCCATACCAACTCCTTGATACTCGATAATTCCGTGGTCCAGGGCAAAACTGGCGCCGCCATTCTGGTGAACCCGGCCGCTACCAATAGAACCCATGCCGATATTCAAGTGCTTAACGGTTCGAACCTGCTCAGCGGCAATGGTAATCTGCTTCAGGTAGCCAATAACTCCACCGCCAACATGAACGTCGACAACAGCAGCCTGTTCGGTGATGTGCGCATTGGCGCTGGCAGTACGGGCACTGTGCAACTCAACAATAACGCCTCGCTGACCGGCCAGCTGTTCAACGTCAAGCAACTGGATGTCAACAGCAATGCCCAGTGGGTGCTGGTGGGTGACAGCCAGGTCGGTGCGCTGAAAATGGGGGGCGGTAATGTGGTGTTTGGCGCCCCCGCGCAATACGTCCAGTTGAACACCAACAGCCTGACCGGTAACGGCACCTTCAAGATGCACACCAACTTCAACACCGGCGATACCGACCTGTTGAATGTCAACGGCAATGCCGAAGGTAATCACCAACTGCTGGTGGGTGCCAGTGGCTCGGAATTGGCCACCGGCAACGCGATCAAGGTGGTGCACACCGAAAGTGGCGGTGCCACGTTCGGCCTGGTGGGCGATACCGTCGATGTCGGCGCTTTCGAATACGGGCTCAAACAGGAAGGCACCGACTGGTTCCTGGACGTCGAGAAGAGAGGCACCAGTACCAGCGCCAAGGCCGTACTGGCGCTTGCCAACGCGGCGCCGGTGGTACTGCGCGGCGAGGAGAGCATCCTGCGCACGCGCATGGGGGAAGTCCGCTTCGGTGAAGGCAAGAGCCAAGGTCTGTGGATGCGCGGTTACGGCAACAAGATTGACGTGGCAGCCAACAGCAATGGCGTCGGCTACTCGCAGAATCAGGCAGGCCTGAGCCTGGGTGCGGACTGGGCGATGGATGAGCTGTGGACACTGGGTGTGATGGGCGGTTACAGCAACTCAAACCTGGGCCTGAGTCGCGGCAGCAGCGGTATGGTCAACAGCTACTACGCCGGTCTCTATGGCATTTTTCGGGATGACGAGAGCGGGGTGTATGTGGACCTGACCGCCAAGGTCAACCGACTGAACGGCCAGAGCCAGGTCAACATGAGTGACGGTCAGCGCGCCAAAGGCAAATACTCGCAGGACGCGGTCAGTGCATCGGTTGAAGTCGGCAAGAATATCAAGCTCGATGACGATGGTTTGTATCTTGAACCCTTCGCGCAGTTGTCCGTCGCCGCCATTGGCGGTTCGAACTACACCATGGACAACGGTCTGAAGGCGAAGAGCGATCGTGCCACTTCGGCGATCGGCAAGGTGGGCATGACCGCCGGTAAAAACATCCAGCTCGACAGCGGCGGCATTCTGCAGCCGTACCTGCGTGCGGCGGTAGCACGTGATTTCAGCCCGGACAACAAGGTCTACATCAACGACCAGGCCTTCAAGAACAACCTGTCCGGCGGCAGTTACGAGGTCGCAGGCGGCATGGCTGTTTCGTTGTCGCCAAGCCTGAGTGTGCATGCTGAAGCCACTCACATGAAAGGCAAGGCCTATGACCAGCCGTGGGGCGCCACGGTAGGTGTGCAGTACGCGTTCTAAGGGGCTCACGCCTGCAAAAAGGGGAAGCTCAGGCTTCCCCTTTTTGCGTTTTAACCGAACAACCCTGCAGCAATATTGATCGAAAAACCCAGAATCGCCGTATTGAACAGAAAGCCGATCAGCGATTGTCCCAGCACCACCTTGCGCAGGCTGCGCGTGGCCACGCCCACATCCGAGGTCTGCACCGCCACGCCGATGGTGAACGAGAAATACAGAAAGTCCCAGTAATTGGGGGTACGCAAGCCTTCGGCAAAGCGCAGCGCCGGCTCGTCGCCCTCCCAGGTGTAAAAAAGACGGGCGTAATGCACGCTGAAAATCACCCCGATCAGTAGCCACGAACCGATCACCGTCATGCCGGTAAAACCGTAGTGCACCAGGCGCGCGGTGCTGTCCAGATCCTTGATGCCCACCAGATTCAGGGTAATGGTGGCGAGGCTGGCAATCGCAGCGATGCACACCATGAACAGCACCAACCCGGCGTTCTCGTCTTCAATTTCGGCGATGCGTTTTACGTCCTCGGCGCGCGAGCGGCTGGTCAGCCACAGCATCAGCAGCAGATAGGTCCAGACGCCGGCGTTCCAGCCGATCAGGATTTTGCCGATAAACGTATCGGCCGGAGCCAGGATGCCGACGGCAACGCCAAGGACGGCGGCGCAGGAGAGGCGAGGGTGGGTGCGGGCAAGGAAGGCCATGGGTGCTCACAACTGGGTAGTTGAGAGCACCTTAGCCTATTCGGTTGCACTTGATCATGAACTCGAACAAGTGAACGCTGTGGTGTCGATCAGTCTTGCTTGTGTCGCTTGCGCACCAGCTTCATCACCACCACAAAGAACACCGGCACAAACACCACCGCCAGTGTCGCCGTGATCATCCCGCCGATAACGCCGGTACCAATCGCCTGCTGGCTCGCCGAACTGGCGCCGGTGGCGATTGCCAGCGGCACCACGCCGAGGATGAACGCCAGCGAAGTCATGATGATCGGCCGCAACCTCAGCCGTGCGGCCTTGAGCGTCGCGCTGATCAGGTCTTCGCCCTGGTCATACAAATCCTTGGCGAATTCGATGATCAGAATCGCGTTCTTTGCCGACAGGCCGATGATGGTGATCAGGCCAACCTTGAAGAACACATCGTTGGGCATGCCGCGCAAGGTCACCGCCAGCACCGCGCCGAGCACGCCCAGCGGCACCACCAGCAGCACCGAGGTCGGAATCGACCAGCTTTCATACAAGGCTGCCAGGCACAGGAACACGATCAGCAGCGACAAGCCCAGCAGGATCGGGGCCTGGGAGCCGGACAAGCGCTCCTGCAACGACAGGCCGGTCCATTCCTGGCCCAGTCCGGCGGGCAACTGGCTGACCAGCCGCTGGATTTCCGCCATGGCCTCGCCGGTGCTGTGCCCCGGTGCGGCTTCGCCGGTGATCGCGATAGCGGGGTAACCGTTGTAGCGGGTCAATTGCGCCGGGCCCTGGGTCCACCGGGCTTCGACAAACGCCGACAACGGCACCATCTTGCCATCCTTGTTGCGCACGTTGATTTTCATCAAGTCCGCCACCTGGCTGCGCTGATCGCCTTCGGCCTGCACCACCACCCGCTGCATGCGGCCCTGGTTGGGGAAATCGTTGACATAGGCCGAACCAATCGCCGAGGACAGCACATTACCGACATCGGCAAACGACACCCCCAGCGCGTTGGCCTGCTTGCGGTCCACTTCCAACTGCACCTGCGGAGCCTCGGCCAGGGCACTTTCACGCACGTTGGCCAGGATCGGGCTTTTTGCCGCCGCATTGAGCAGGTCGGTACGCGCCGCCATCAACGCTGCGTGGCCGACGCCGCCACGGTCCTGCAGACGAAACTCGAAACCACTGGAGGTACCCAGGCCGTCAACCGGCGGCGGCAGCACCGCGAAGGCAATCGCGTCCTTGAGGCCGCCAAAGGCGGCGTTGGCACGGTTGGCAATTGATTCTGCGGAGGCGTCGGCGCCGCGGTCCGACCAATCCTTGAGCGTGGTAAATGCCAATGCCGCGTTCTGCCCCGAGCCGGAGAAGCTGAAGCCCATGATCATGGTGGTATCGCCCACGCCGGTCTCGGTGGCGTTGTGTGCCTCGATCTGCTCGGCCACCTGCACCGTGCGGTTCTTGCTCGCGCCCGGCGGCAGTTGGATGTCGGTGATGGTGTAGCCCTGGTCCTCCACCGGCAGGAACGAGGAGGGCAGGCGGGAGAACATCCAGCCCAGGCCCACCAGCAACACCAGATAGATCAGCAGGTAACGCCCGCTGCGCTTGAGCGCATAGGTCACCCAGCCCTCGTAGCGGTCGGTGAGTTGTTCAAAACGTTTATTGAACCAGCCGAAGAAACCGCCCTTGGCATGGTGCTCGCCCTTGGCGATCGGTTTGAGCAAGGTGGCGCAGAGGGCCGGGGTCAAGGTCAGGGCCAGGAACGCCGAGAACAGGATCGAGGTGGCCATCGACAGCGAGAATTGCTGGTAGATCACCCCCACCGAGCCTTTCATGAAGGCCATCGGCAGGAACACCGCCACCAGCACCAGAGTGATGCCGATGATGGCGCCGGTGATCTGGCCCATGGCTTTTTTTGTCGCGTCCTTGGGCGACAGGCCTTCGGTGACCATGATGCGCTCGACGTTTTCCACCACCACAATGGCATCGTCCACCAGGATGCCAATCGCCAGCACCATGCCGAACATGGTCAGCACGTTGATCGAGAAGCCGAGCACCAGCATGGTGGCGAAGGTGCCCATCAAGGCAATCGGCACCACCAGGGTGGGGATCAGCGTGTAGCGCACGTTCTGCAGGAACAGAAACATCACCGCGAAGACCAGGGCCATGGCTTCGAGCAGGGTGTAGACCACTTTGGTGATCGAGACCTTGACGAACGGCGAGGTGTCGTACGGGATCTTGTATTCCACATTGGCCGGGAAATAGCGCGACAGCTCATCCATCTTTGCGCGCACCAGCGTCGCGGTGTTCAACGAGTTGGCGCCCGGCGAGAGTTGCACGCTCACGGCAGTGGACGGCTTGCCGTTCAGGCGCGTGGAGAACTGGTATTCCTGGCTGCCGACTTCCACCCGCGCCACATCGCCGACACGTACGGTGGAACCGTCCGGGTTGGCCTTGAGCACGATGTCGGCGAATTCCTGCGGTGTCGACAGCTGGCCCTTGACCAGAATCGCTGCGGTGATTTCCTGGGTATTGGTGCCCGGCAGGTCGCCGATGCTGCCGGGGGCAACCTGGGCGTTCTGCGCGGCAATCGCGGCGTTCACGTCGGCCGGCGTGAGGTTGAAGCCGATCAGTTTCTGCGGGTCGATCCAGATGCGCATCGCTCGTTCGGAGCCATACAGCTGCGCCTTGCCCACGCCATCCAGGCGCTTGAGCTCGTTCATCACGTTGCGCGCCAGGTAATCGCTGAGCGCGGTGTCATCGAGCTTGCCGTCATTGGAGGTCAGGGTCACCAGCAGCAGGAAGCCGGCGGAGACTTTCTGCACCTGCAGGCCTTGCTGGGTGACGGCCTGGGGCAGGCGCGGCTCCACCGCTTTGAGGCGGTTTTGCACATCCACCTGGGCCATCTCCGGGTTGGTGCCCGGCTGAAAGGTGGCGGTAATGGTGGCCGACCCCAGACTGCTCTGGGATTCGAAATACAGCAGGTGGTCGGTGCCGTTGAGCTCCTGCTCGATCAGGCTGACCACACTCTGGTCCAGGGTCTGGGCCGAGGCGCCCGGGTACACCGCGTAGATTTCCACTTTCGGCGGCGCGACGTCAGGGTACTGGGCCACCGGCAACTGCGGGATGGCCAGCGCACCGGCCAGCAGGATAAACAGGGCCACCACCCAGGCGAACACCGGGCGGTCGATAAAGAACTGCGGCATGGCGGGTTATTCCTTCACGAGCGGGCTGGCGTCGACTTCAACTGTTTCACCGGGGCGCGCGTGTTGCAGGCCTTCGACGACGATACGGTCGCCCGGCTTGAGGCCGCTGCTGACGATCCAGCGATCACCGACTACCGAGCCCAGCTCCACCGGCTGCTGGCTGACTTTCTGCTCGGCGTCCAGCAGCAGCACCATCGGGATACCGGCGCTGTCGCGGGTGATGGCGCGTTGCGGCACGCTGATGCCCTGGCGGTCGACGGCCTGTTCCAAGCGCACCCGCACAAAGCTGCCGGGCAGCAGGTCGAGGTCCGGGTTGGGGAACTCACTGCGCAGAATGATCTGCCCGGTGCCAGGGTCGACGCTGATCTCGGCGAACAGCAATTTGCCCGGCAGCGGGTACAGGCTGCCGTCGTCCAGAATCAAGGTGGCCCTGGCCTGATCCTGGCCGACCTGCTTGAGGCTGCCGGCGCGGAAGGCCCGGCGCAGGTCATTGAGTTCGCGGGTGGACTGGGTGAGGTCGGCGTGAATCGGGTCCAGTTGCTGGATGGTCGCCAGCGGCGTGGCTTCGTTCTGGCCCACCAGCGCGCCTTCGGTGACCAGCGCACGGCCGATGCGTCCGGAAATCGGGGCGGTGACGGTGGCGTAGCCCAGGTTCAGTCGGGCGCGGTCGACGGCGGCTTTCTGTGCGGCGACCTCGGCGGTGGTCTGGCGCACGGCGGCGCGGGCGTTGTCGTAGTCCTGGCCGCTGATCGCGTTGCCTTCCACCAGTTGGCTATAACGCTGCGCTTGCAGACGCGCCTGGAAGGCATTGGCCTCGGCCTTGCTCAGGTTGGCCTGGGCGCTGTCGAGGTCAGCCTTGAACGGCGCCGGGTCGATGCGAAACAGCACATCGCCCTGTTTCACGTCATGGCCTTCCTTGAACACACGCTGCAGCACCACGCCGGCCACCCGGGCGCGCACTTCGGCGATGCGCGGCGCGGCGATGCGCCCGCTCAGCTCGTTGGTGATGGACAGCGGCTTGGCCTGCAGGGTTTCGATGCGCACTTTGGCCAGGGGCATTTGCGGCGCCTTGGCCGTGGACTTGTCACACGCGCTCAGCGCCAGTGTGAGTGCCAACAGGCAGAATGGCGCAAACAGATTCTTCGACATGCTCTTATCCCAATATTGACTGGCGCATCCTAAGGTCACCGGCGCCGTGGTGCTGTAAAGCTGTGTAGGTCGGGTGTGAATAAATGTAAGGTGCAGCCCACTGTGGGCCGAGGGCGTATATCCTTGCACAATCCTGCAAAGCCGTACTATTTGGAAACATCTTGATGCCGAACATCCTGCTGGTGGAAGACGACGCCGCGCTCTCCGAGCTGATTGCCAGCTATCTGGAACGCAACGGCTATCAGGTCAGCGTGCTCAGCCGGGGCGATCAGGTGCGTGAGCGCGCGCGCCTGAACCCGCCGGACCTGGTGATTCTCGACCTGATGCTGCCCGGCCTCGACGGCCTGCAGGTGTGCCGCCTGCTGCGCGCCGACTCCGCGGGCCTGCCGATCCTGATGCTTACCGCCCGCGACGACAGCCACGACCAGGTACTGGGCCTGGAGATGGGCGCCGACGACTATGTGACCAAACCCTGTGAGCCGCGCGTGTTGCTGGCGCGGGTGCGCACCCTGCTGCGGCGCAGCAGTTTATCCGAACCCCAGGCGGCCAACGACCAGATCACCATGGGCAACCTGTGCATCGACCTGTCGGAACGTACCGTCAGCTGGCGCGAGCAGCCTGTTGAATTGTCCAGCGGTGAATACAACCTGCTGGTGGTGCTGGCGCGCCATGCCGGCGAAGTGCTCAGCCGCGACCAGATCCTGCAGCGTTTGCGCGGCATCGAATTCAACGGCACCGACCGTTCGGTGGACGTGGCCATCTCCAAGCTGCGCCGCAAGTTCGACGACCACGCCGGAGAAGCCCGCAAGATCAAGACCGTATGGGGCAAGGGCTACCTGTTCAGCCGCTCCGAGTGGGAATGCTGAGCCATGTTTCGTGTCCTGCTGCGCCTCTACCTCATCACCATCGTCACCTACAGTGCGGCGATCTATCTGATTCCCAAGCTGACCGTGCTGTTGTTCGAGCACCGCTATCTGGACTACAACATCGAGCAGTCGCGCGGCCAGCAAAAGCTGATCGTCAAGCAGTATCAGCGTGCGCCCGTGGAGCGCTGGT
The DNA here is from genome assembly GCF_001439805.1 of Pseudomonas trivialis. Taxonomy (GTDB): domain Bacteria; phylum Pseudomonadota; class Gammaproteobacteria; order Pseudomonadales; family Pseudomonadaceae; genus Aquipseudomonas; species Aquipseudomonas trivialis. The sequence goes on from NZ_JYLK01000022.1 coordinate 58,520, forward strand.
CGCAGGTCACCGAACAACTGGATCGCGATTTTGCGCCGCAGAAAGTGCATCTGCTGCTGCGCAAGGACGCCAGCTTCACGCCGGCCGAAGAGCGGCTGCTGGAGCAGGGCAAGCCGGTGGTCCGTCTGGGCGAATGGGGCTGGATGGGGGAAATCAGTTCGCCGATCAACGATCAGTTCGTGGTCAAGCTCTCCATCCCCGACGACCCGCTGGACATCAACCTGCTGTACTGGTCGATGAACGTGCTGGTGGGCGCCGCGCTGCTGGCCTGCCTGCTGGTGTGGCTGCGTCCGCACTGGCGTGATCTGGAACGCCTGAAAAACACCGCTGCGCAGTTGGGCATGGGCAACTTGTCCGAGCGCACGCGCATCCCGCCCAGTTCCAACATCGGCGGTCTGGCAGCGGTGTTCGACACCATGGCCGGCGACATCGAGCGCCTGCTCAACCAGCAGCGCGACTTGCTCAACGCCGTCTCCCACGAACTGCGCACGCCCTTGACCCGGCTGGACTTCGGCCTGGCGCTGGCGTTGTCCGAAGACATGCCCCAGGCCGGACGCGAGCGCCTGCAGGGGCTGGTCGCGCATATTCGTGAGCTGGACGAGTTGGTGCTGGAACTGCTGTCCTACAGCCGCCTGCAAAATCCGGCGCAATTGCCGGAGCGCGTGGACGTGATGCTCGACGAATTTATCGACAGCGTGCTGGGCAGCATCGACGATGAACTGGCAAACCCCGGGATTGTGATCGACGTGTCGCTCGACTGCGCGGTGGAGCGCTTCAGCCTCGATCCGCGCCTCACTGCGCGGGCCCTGCAGAACCTGCTGCGCAACGCCACGCGTTACTGCGATGGGCGCATCCAGGTGAGCGTCAGGGTGGACGCCGAGGGCTGTGAAATCTGCGTGGATGACGACGGCATCGGTATTCCCCGGGACCAGCGTGAACGCATCTTCGAGCCGTTCTACCGCCTTGACCGCAGCCGTGACCGTGCCACGGGCGGTTTTGGCCTGGGCCTGGCGATCAGCCGGCGCGCCCTGGAAGCCCAGGGCGGCAGCCTGGTCGCCGAGGCGTCACCGTTGGGCGGCGCGCGTTTTCGCGTGTGGTTGCCCACTGTCGGTTGATCACAGCACCTTCACCGCGCGGCCAATCGCCTGGATCGGCCCGGGCAGGCCGGTCAGGCAGAGCAGGGCTTTTGCGTTCAGGGCGGTTCTCCATTGAGTGGAACAACAGGGTTGCTGCAGGTACTCCCCAGGTGCGCGGCGATTGGATGCACACATTAGAAAATAAGAGCGAGGAGGCGCACACTGTGGCTCCGCTTTACCCCAAAAGAGATTAACCATGACTGGTGTTCACACGTCCGCTCAACAAGGTTTCTCGACTCAGGCGGTGACCTACGCACAAGGCCGACCGGACTACCCAAGGCAGCTCACCGGCTGGCTCGCCGCTACCTTGCGCATCGATGCGCAGTCGACGGTGATCGACCTGGGCGCCGGCACGGGCAAGTTCACCCGCCTGGTCAGCACCCTGGCGCCTGAGCTGATCGCGGTGGAGCCGGTGGCGCAGATGGGCGCGCAGTTGGCCAGGCTGCTGCCGGATGTGCGGCTGGTCAACGGCACGGCCGAGAGCATCCCCCTGGCCGCTGCGAGTGCCGATGCGGTGGTCTGCGCCCAGGCCTTTCACTGGTTCTCCACGCAGGCAGCGCTGGCGGAGATTCACCGTGTGCTCAAACCCGATGGGCGCCTGGGGCTGGTGTGGAATGTGCGCGATGAATCGGTGGATTGGGTGGCGGCGATCACCGAAATCATTACGCCGTACGAAGGCGATACACCGCGCTTTCACACCGGGCATTGGCGCGAGGCCTTCACCGGTGAGTATTTTTCCGCACCCGACATGACGTGTTTTCCCTATCGCCATGTCGGCAGTCCACAGGAGGTGATCATCGATCGCTTCCTGTCCGTGAGTTTTATCGCGGCGCTGCCCGCGCCGGAAAAAGCCCGGGTGAGCGCACAATTGCGCACGCTGATCGACACCCATCCCGCGCTGAAAGGTCACGATACCGTCGCCTTTCCCTACCAAACCGAGGCGTACGCGTGTCGCCGAGTGGCGCAAAAGGCATAAAGTCAGATCACATTGATATAAGTGGTTATAAGAAAAATCGCTATCCTGCCGCCAGAAATTTATAAGGCCGCAGGTAGCGTTAATGGATGTGGGAAATATTGGTTTTGTGGTTGCCGGCCTGATCGTGGGGTTTATCGTGGGCATGACCGGCGTCGGCGGGGGCTCGCTGATGACGCCGATCCTGCTGTGGTTCGGCATCAACCCGGCCACCGCCGTGGGCACCGACCTGTTGTACGCGGCCATCACCAAGTCCGGTGGCGTGCTGGTGCACAGCCGGAACAAAAACATCGACTGGACCATCACCGGCTGGCTCACCCTGGGCAGCGTGCCGGCGGTGTTGCTGACCCTGTGGTTCCTCGCCAGCCTGCACACCGACCCCACTGCGATGAACGCGGTGATCAAGCAGGCCCTGGGCGTGGTGCTGCTGCTCACGGCCCTGGCGATCCTGTTCAAGCAACGCCTGTTGGCCTTCGCCCAGCGCCATGCCGGCGATGATTACCACATGAGCCCGCGCAACCTGAACGGGCTGACCGTGGTCACCGGCGCGATTCTCGGCACCATGGTCGCGCTCACGTCCATTGGCGCCGGCGCCCTGGGCACGGTGGCGCTGTTTATTCTCTATCCGTTCCTCGCCACGCGCCGTCTGGTCGGCACCGAGATCGCCCATGCCGTGCCGCTGACGCTGGTCGCAGGCCTTGGCCACGCGAGCATGGGCAACATGGACTGGCATTTGCTGGGCTTTTTGCTGATGGGCTCGCTGCCGGGCATTTACCTGGGCAGCCACATGACCGGCAGAATCCCGGACGGCGTATTGCGCCCGTGCCTGGCAATCATGTTGATGGCCGTCGGGTACAAACTCGCGTTCTAACCTGCACGCCCTTCAAGTGTGGGAGTGAAGTAAGCCCAGGCAACCACTTCCCTGTGGCAAGCGGGCTTGCCACAACAAGCCCGCTCGCCACAAAGGTTTCAGCATTCGACCCGGTAGGGCTTCAGGCTTGTTTCGGGCCGTTGCCGATCTGCCACACAAACGGCGGTTCGCTGTTGATGGCCGTCGGCTACAAACTCGCGTTCTAACCTGCACACCCTTCAAGTGTGGGAGTGAAGTAAGCCCAGGCAACCACTTCCCTGTGGCGAGCGGGCTTGCCCTGCGTTGGGCTGCGCAGCAGCCCCAAAACCATCCTCCGCGCAGTGTCAGGTACACCGCATGTTCCTTGATGAGGGGCGCTTCGCACCCCAACGCGGGGCAAGCCCGCTCGCCACAACAAGCCCGCTCGCCACAAAGGTTTCAGCATTCGACCCAGTAGGGCTTCAGGCTTGTTTCGGGCCATTACCGATCTGCCACACAAACGGCGGTTCGCTGTTGATGGCCGTCGGCTACGAAC
>NZ_JYLK01000023.1 GCF_001439805.1 Pseudomonas trivialis
TGGTCGATCAGCTCTTGGGGAATGGATGGAAGGTCTCGCGGGGCCTCACGGCCCGGTTTCTTTTTGGTCGGCATACATGCACCTCTATCAACATGTTATGCCCGAACACAAAATTTATGACAGTCCCAGCCTGATGCCCATTTTTCTGTAGACCTGGTCCAAATGTGGGAGGGGGCTTGCTCCCCATAGCGTTGGGTCAGATACAAATAAGTTGCATGACCCACCGCCATCGGGAGCAAGCCCCCTCCCACATTTGGATATCCATTTTTCTGATAGGTATCACACTGCTTTTGCTTTGCTTTTGGGCCTTCAAAAGTGAGCCGCTGTAAGAGCGGAACCCTAAGCAGCCGTTACCGAAGCAATGGATATGTACACAACCAAACAAGCCCACCACCGCATAGGCATCGGAAAATTCCCACGCGCGCATGCCCTTATGCCGTCTATATCGCACAGGGCCGTAATGCTAGCGTGCGTGACCTACCGGAGGTCACCGAATGAACACTGCACTCAAAATCCTGTTGGCGGCATCAGCACTGAGCCTGTTCGGCTGCGGCACCGTCAATACAGTCATGCGCGAAGACCACGTCGCCGTGCAGGCGCTCAAAAAACAGAAAACCTACTGCCAGTCCATCACCCGCGTCTACAGCGGGGTCGCGTATGACCTGTGTCAACTGCACGCTCCCCCCTCGACCACCACCGGTGTGTGGGTGAATTTCGTGCCGCTGATCGTCATCGATGTGGTGGCCTCCGGCGTATTGGACACCCTCGTCCTGCCCTACACGGTCTATCGGCAAAGCACCGACGGCAGCCTCGAGCTGCGCTAGCGCCTTGCCGCTTACAGTTTCCTGCCTCTTTTAAGCTATAATCCCGCCCTTTAGCTGTTTCCTGCCCAGGCGGGAGGCACACTTTTTTCAGGCGCGATGCGCCTGCATGCAGACTAAAAGAGGCTAGACCCCTGTGGCATTGACGATTCTTGGCCTGTCCGGCGCCCTTAGCCATGATCCTTCCGCAGCCCTGTATATCGACGGCAAGCTGATTGCGGCCGCCGAAGAAGAGCGCTTCGTACGCGACAAACATGCAAAGAACCGCATGCCCTATGAATCGGCGAAGTTCTGCCTGGAACAGGCCGGCATCAAGCCTTCGGACGTCGATGTCGTGGCTATTCCGTTCGCGCCGATCAGCCTGTTCGGCGAGGCGCGCTGGCACTATGCCAAGCGTTATTGGTATGCCCCGGACCGCGCCCTCGATGCAATTCTGATGGGCAACCGTCGCTACAAGCGTTATCGCAACAAGATCGTCTGGTGCCTGGAGCAACTGGGCTTCGATCCGAAGAAAATCAAGATCGAACCGGTTGAACACCACCTGGCCCACGCGTCCAGTGCCTATCACTGCTCGGGCTTCCAGGAAAAAACCGCGATCCTGGGCATCGACGGCAAGGGCGAGTACGCCACCACGTTCTTCGGCTATGGCGAGAACGGCAAGATCCACAAGATCAAGGAATTCTACGACCCGGACTCCCTCGGTGGCCTGTACGGCGCGATCACCGAGTTCCTTGGTTTCGAGATGCTCGACGGTGAGTTCAAGGTCATGGGCATGGCGCCGTATGGCGATGCCAGCAAGTACGATTTTTCGCGCCTGGCCTCCTTTGAAAACGGTGAGCTGGTGATCAACACCGACTACGCCAACGTCATCGGCCTGCGCCGCTACAAAGAGAAGGGCAAAGGCTTCTACTTCTCGCCAAAACTGATCGAGTGGCTGGGGCCAAAGCGCGAAGGCGATATTGCCGACGAGCCGTACATCCACTACGCGGCCAGCATGCAGGCGTTGTTCGAGAAGCTGGCCTTGCAGATGATCGACCATTACCTGGGCGACATCCTCAAGGACACCGGCAAGCTGGCCTTCGCTGGCGGTTGCGCGCTGAACGTCAAGCTGAACCAGAAGATCATCGCCCGTGACGACGTGAAAGAGCTGTTCGTGCAGCCGGCCTCCGGTGATGCCGGCACTGCCGTTGGCGCTGCTGCTTACGTGTCCCACGCCCGTGGCGTGCCGGTGGAGAAGATGGAGCACGTCTACCTCGGCCCTTCCTACAGCAACGAAGACGTGATCGCCGCCTGCGCGAAACACGAGAGCAAGCCGGTGTGGCGCAAGATCGAAAACATGCCCAGGCGCATCGCCAAAATCATGGTCGACGGCAACCCGGTGGCCTGGTTTCAGGGCCGCATGGAGTTTGGCCCGCGTGCGTTGGGCGGTCGTTCGATCATCGGTTGCCCAAGCGCGACCGGCGTGGCCGACCGCATCAACCACCAGATCAAGTTCCGCGAGCGCTGGAGGCCTTTCTGCCCGTCGATGCTCGACACCGTGGCCCCGCAGATGATCAAGGTCGATCACCCGGCGCCGTTCATGACCTTCACCTTTGAAGTGTCGGAAGAATGGAAAACCCGTGTGCCGGAAGTGGTGCACGAAGACGGCACCTCCCGCGCCCAGGTGCTCAAGCGCGAGTACAACCCGCGCTACTACGACATGATGAAAGAACTCGAAGTGCTGACCGGCAACGGCGTGTCGCTGAACACCTCGCTCAACCGCCGTGGCGAAGCGATGATCTGCTCGCCCAAGGACGCGCTGGACATGTTCTTCGGCTCCGACCTGCAGTACCTGATCATGGAGGACATCCTCGTGGTCAAGGACGGTGTGGACCCTTATGACGCCGTGGTCTAAATGCTGAACCGCTTCCAGGGTTGGCGTGAGCGAGGCTGGGTGCCGGTCGAGGCCGAGGATTACGCTCAAGCCTGGCAGCGATTTGGTGGCAGCGTGGCGACCCATCCTCGGGTCGTCGAGCGTTTGGCCGGCCTGGCGCAGATTCCGGTGCGTTACCTGGGCTGGGAGCAGGACGGCGAACTCAAGGGCGCAATTGCCACCTGGGGGCGCGACCTGGCGCTGTCCAAGGACGTGCTCAAACGCTACGGGAAAAAAGGCCTGTTTGACCTCGGTAATGCCGAGATCATCCTGCCGATTGCCGCCGATGCGCAGTTGCCGGTGCGCCATCGCGGGCGCTACCTGTCGGCCTTGAACGAAGGGCGCGTCAGCACCCTCAAGCCCCAGGCCGAGCAACTGGCCATGGCGCGCACTCCCGAAGACCTGTCAAAGAAGTTTCGCTACAACCAGCGCCGCGAATTGCGCCTGCTGGAAGAGGCGGGCGGCGTGGTGCGGGCGGTGAGTGAGTTCTCCAGTGCGGAGCTGGCGGCCATTTATTGCGACCTGTTCCAGCGCCGCTGGGGCTTTGCCGCCACCGGCGCCGAGCGCCTGGCCGAAGTGCTGGCCTTGCTCCAGGCGTTTCTGGTGGGTTCGGTGCTGTTTCTCAACGATGCGCCGATAGCGGTGCAGTTGGTGTATCGCGTCGAGGCGCCCGAATGGGTCAGCATCGAATACGTCAACGGCGGCGTCGATCCCGAAACCCGTGCGTTCAGCCCCGGCAGCGTGCTGAGTTTTCTCAACACCCAAAGTGCCTGGGAGCAGGCTCGCACGCTCAACAAACCGCTGCGTTTCTCTTTTGGGCGCGCCGACCGCGAATATAAAGAGCGCTGGTGCAACCCGGTGCCGGTGTTCAGCCTATGAGCCGCAAACAGCAACTGCTCAAGCGTCATCGCCGCAACAAACGCATCGCCTTGCTGGCGGGCTTGTTGCTGTTGATCGCGGTGGGAGTGCTGGTGGCGTGGTGGCTGCCGCTGATCCTCGCAGTGCTGCTGTGGGTGGCCCACGAAGCCTGGTTTGCCGACCATCTGTTCTACTCGCCCAAGGATGACTACCAGTACCGCTTTGCGCCACACAGCCGTCACGGCCACCTGCGCCTGGAGGCCGGGTGTCTGCTGTCAGACACACCGCTGACGCTGGCGGGTGATGAAACCCTGATCGTCCAGGTGCAGCTTGAAAGCAGCTGGCTCGGACGTTTTCTCGATCCTGCGGTAGATGTGTCGGGCGATCGCCAGGCCTTCGAGCGCGGCGTGGCCGGCACGCGTTACCTCAACCTCACCGGTACAGCGGCGGCCCTGGCTGCGGGTGAGGTTCGCGTGCGTGGGCGATTCTGCCGCCTTGTCGGCCAGCCGACGCTTTGGGTGTTCCGCCAGCCGGACCCGGCGCGCCAACGCGTGATGGTGATCGCGCCCCATGCCGACGATGCCGAGCTGGCTGCGTTCGGCCTGTATGCCCAGGCGGATGAAAGCTGGATCGTCACCCTCACCGCCGGTGAAATCGAAGCCGAACATTATCAACAGATGGGCCTGCCGCAGGCCGATGCCGCGCGTTTGAAGGGACGTCTGCGCGCCTGGGACAGCATTGCCGTGCCGCGCTGGGCCGGAGTGCCCGAGGCGCAGTGCGTGCAACTGGGCTACTTCTGCCTGCAACTGCCGGCCATGCAGGCCGCGCCGGATCAGCCCCAGGCTTCGCGCGAGGCGCAATGCGCCGATACGCGGCTGTTTCGCCAGTTCAATGGCGTTGCGTTGCCCAGCGATGTGGACGGCTTGCCGACCTGGCACAACCTGATCGCCGACCTGCGCGCGCTGCTGCTCAAGGCGCGCCCTGAGGTGATCGTGTTGCCGACGCCAGTGCTCGATCCGCACCCGGATCACATCTGCGCCCATAACGCCGTCATCGATGCCTTGCAGGGCCTTGAGTGGCAGCCGAGCACAGTGCTGGGCTACGCCAACCATTTGCACGATAACGACCGCTGGCCCATGGGCGATTCGGGCGCCGGTGTGGCGTTGCCACCGCATTTCGATACCGACCGGGTGCTGCAGCCATATAGCCGGGTGCTCAGCCACAGTCAGCAGCAGGACAAGGCCATGGCGCTGGGCATGATGCACGACCTGCAACCGCGCGCGCCGTTCAAGCGCCGTGTCCGTCGCCTGTTGCAACAACTGCTGGCCGGTCGTGGTCCATCGCCCTACGGCGAGAACGAGTTTTTCCGCAAGGCCGTGCGCCGTCACGAACTGCTTTGGGTGCTGAAGCAGGACTGAAATTGACTTTATCGTCGGGCGGCTTGCAGCGGCCCGATTGCCCCATGGAGTGTTATGAAGCCTCGTTTCAAGGTTTTGCAATTACAGCCGGACTACAACGTCAAGCTCAACGATTTTGCCGACCTCGGTGAGCAGATCGTCAAGTCGTTGCCGCCTGAGCGTTTCGAGGTCACCTCGGCATTTCTGAGCGGGCACCCGCGGCCGGGCCAGCCGTTGAGCGTGGCCGATCATTCCAAGTATTTCCAATTTCCCGAGAAAGCCCTGAAGGGCATTCGCCTGGGCGCCATGTGGGCAATCTACAAGTATTGCCGTGAGCAGCAGTTCGACGTGGTCATCTGTAACCGCTTCAAGTCGGTGAACATGATGCTGTCGCTCAATCGCTGGCTGAAGATCCCGTTGTGCATCGGCATTTCCCATGGTTTTGGCGAGTATGAGCGCGCTTATCGCCGGCGCCAGACGCGCCGGTTGGTGAGCCCGGCCTGGCGGTTTGTCGGCGTGTCGGCGGCCGTGCGTGATTACCTGGTGGGTCTGGGCTGCGGTTTTACCCGCGAGAACACCACCTTTGTCACCAATGCCATCGACATTCCCCAGGCCGAGGCCCTGCAGTTGCCGCGCGAGCAGGCGCGCCAGGCGCTTGGGCTGGCGCCAGACGCCCGGATCATCGGTGCGTTGGGGCGACTGGTGCCGATCAAGGGCCACACGCACCTGTTGCAGGCGTTCGCACGGCTCAAGGACAAATACCCCAACGCGCAGCTTGGCATCATTGGCTCCGGCCGCGCGGAGGCTGACCTGCGCGCCGACATCGAGCGCCTTGGGCTCACCGGCCGCGCGCACCTGCTGGGCTTTCGCGAGGATGGCCTCCAGTACGTGCGCGCCTTCGATATCTGGACCATGCCGTCGCTGCAGGAAGGCCTCGGCCTGGCGCTGCTCGAAGGCATGAGCGGGCACCTGCCGGTGATCGCCTCCAACGTCCCGGCCATGCTGCCGCTGGTGGAAGGGGCGGGCGGCCTGTTCCACGAGCCGGGCAATGTCGAGCAACTCAGCGCGGCCCTGGACACGTACCTGGCGATGAGTGACGAGCAGCTGCGCGCCAAGGGCGAGCAGGTGTTTCGCTATCTCGAAGAGCATCACGCCCTGGCGGAATTCCAGCAGAAGTACCTGGACCTTATCGACACCGGTTTGAAACAAGTAGGTAGAGCATGACAACGCAACAACCCCTGGTCTCGGTCATTATCGCGTCCTACAACCATGGCCGGTACATCGAGCAGAGCATCCTCAGCGTGCTCGGTCAGACGTACCCGAATATCGAACTGCTGGTGGTGGACGATGGTTCCAGGGATGACAGCGTCGAGCGCATCCGGCGTCTGCAGGCCGAGCATGGCTTTGACTTCCAGGAGCAGCAGAACCAGGGCCTCACCGCCACCCTCAACGGCGCGATTGCGCGGGCCAAGGGTAGCCTGATCGCACCGTTCGGCTCCGACGACATCATGCTGGCTGACCGAATCGCCACCCAGGTGGCGTATATGCAAGACAAACCGAAGGTGGGCATCTGCGCCGGCAATATCGAGCTGATCGATGGCGACGGCAACCTGCACCCGGAGAAAAAACAGCGTCGCGACGTACCGTTTCGCAGCCTGGATTTCGATGACATGTTCATGGATCGCAAGCCGTTCCCGCCGGCGCCGACCATGCTGATTCGCCGGCATGTGCTGGAGGAGGTCGGTGGCTTCGACCCGCTGATCCCCCTGGAAGACTTGCTGATCCAGCTGAAGGTCACCGCAGCGGGCTACACCATCGACGCCCTTGGCGTGGTGATGGCGCAGTATCGCCAGCATGCGAGCAACACCTACAAGAACCATCGCTACATGATTGACAACATTCTCAAGACCTACGCCCACTTCAGCCATCACCCGGCCTATGACGCGGTGCGCTACAACTTCCTGAACTCGATGTTCCTCAAGACCGCCGACCGCGACCGACCGCTGGCACGGGAGATTCTCAAGCAGATCCCGCTCAAGTTCTGGGGCCGCAAGACCTTGCGTGGCCTGGTGCGGCTCTACCTGACGCCGCTGCGCGCCTAGGCGCTGGGCGCGGCCAGCACGTGCGCGCGGATCTTCGCCGTGGCGCCTGTGCTGGCAACCGTCGCGTAACCCTTGGTCAACTGTTCGAAGTGGGTGTCGAACAGCCAGTTGCGATCCTGCGGGTAGCGTTGCATATGGCGCAGGTTGCGCTGGCGCAGGGCGTTGCGCAGGGGCGATGGGAAGATGCGCAGGTCGGCAATGTCGATCAGGCCGAACTCACCGTCGTCCATCAGCAGGACGTTACCCAGGTGCAGCGAGCGGAAGTACACGCCGCGCTCATGCAACTGCGCCATGAACTGACCAAAACGCTCGATCAGCGACTCACGCAGGCTGCTGTCCAGGCTTTGCATGGCCTGGCGCAGTGTCAGGCCGGGCAGCGGCGAATAGGTGACGGCGCTGCCGCCATCGGTGAGGGCGTAGATCGCACGTATCTTCGGTGCGGGAATGCCCAGGCTGCGCAGCTGTTCGGCGTTGCTGGCGAACCGCTCGGAGTAGGGGTTGAAGCTGCCTGAGGTGTACCAGCGACGGGCGCGGAACACCTTGAGAAAGCGTCCGTCGACCAGGCGCAGAACCTTGGGCCCCAGGCCATCGGCCTCGATCACCTGGGCATCGCTGCACAGCTGTTCAAAAGCGACTGGCTTGAGGCTGTGCACGGGCAGGCGCAGCAGGCTGTGACGGCGTTGGGCAATGCTCAAGCCGGCGATCAGCGCCAGCGGAATCCACAGCAGGAACCAGTGCTCCTTGGGGCGCGACAGGATGCCGCCGCCTTCGGTCAGCCCCGCGCCGATTCCGTAGGCGAGCAGGGATGAGGCGAGTATGAACAGCGGCTGCGCGCGCTCCTTGCAGCTTTTGTACAGACCCCAGCCAAGCATGAATATCCACGGGATGAACCCGATGATGCCGACGTAATACAACACGCCGAGGGCGAAACTGTGCGGCTCGCGCAGCACGTAGCCGTCGGCCAGGGTCAGGTACAGCTCCGAATCGTAGCTGTGGCCGATCCACGGATGGGCTGCAATTCGCTCCAGCGACATGCTCCACAGTTCGAACCGAAATGAGCTGCCGCGTTGAGTGATCAGTTCCGGGTACACCAGCAGCAGCCCGGCGGCGCTCACCACAAGGGCCGCGATCAGCACGGCCGAGCGACGGTTGCGGCTGACAAAACTCATCCACAGGATGGCCAGGGTCATGGCGACCAGAGGTGTGCGCGAACCGGTCGCCAGTACCGCCGCCGTCATTACTGCCAGGCCCGGCACGCTGAACCACAGCACATGCAGGCGCCGTGTGGTCATGCACACGTACAGCCAATACACGCAGAAAAAGCCGAATATATGGGAGCTGAGCAGCGGGTTATCCAGAGCGCCACGGCCGCCAATCATGCGCATGCCGGGTTGGAAGCCTTTGACGAACGGCACCAGGTTGAACACACACATCACCAGGGCGATCACCGCGGCGGCGAAGAAGACCGGCTTGAACAGGTCGTTGCGATAATGCAGCAGCAGCCCGCAGCCGCCGAACAGCATGAAGGTGTTCAGCGGACGTTTGAACAAGTCGGTGTCGATGCTGGGCTCGGGGCTCCACAGCAGGCTGGTCAGGGCCCAGGCGGCAAACACCAGAAACGCGATTGCCAGCGGTTCGCGCAGCAGTTCCCGGAACTCCCTGGGGCGCTGGAACAGCATGAACAACGTCGGCACAGTAAACAGGAGGTAGACGATTCGATGCAGCACATTACGATTGGAGACAAAGAACAGCGCGCTCAGAAGAAGCAATAAGCCAATGGGCAAAATCCACATGACCAGAAAGTCGAAAACGCGATTTGAGCCATAATTGAGACGCTTGGAGTGCATACGCAAAAGCCATTCCAGAGAAAGAAAGCCGACCATCGTAAAGCAGGCGTTATTGGTTGTCGTCGGCAGCACGCGCGGGCGCGCGGGTCATGCCAGGTGCAAGTACAACAGAGAAGCTGTGCTAAAGTCAGCCTCCTTTTTCAAAACGCCGCGTGTTATGACCGATTCCAGTCCGAGCGCAAGCCCTTCGAGCTTGAAAATATACTTCCGTCTACTCAGCTATGTCAGGCCCTACGCGGGACTGTTTGCACTGAGTATCCTCGGATTTCTGATTTTCGCGTCGACTCAACCGATGCTGGGGTACATCCTCAAGTACTTCGTCGACGGCCTGTCCAACCCCGAAGCGGTGCTGTTTCCCAGCGTGCCGTACCTGCGCGACCTGCAGTTGCTGCAGGCCGTGCCACTACTGATTATCCTGATCGCGGCCTGGCAGGGCCTGGGTTCGTTCCTGGGCAATTATCTGCTGGCCAAGGTTTCCCTGGGGCTGGTCCACGACCTGCGGGTACAGCTGTTCAACAACCTGCTGACCCTGCCCAACCGTTATTTCGACAACCACAACTCGGGGCACCTGATTTCCCGCATCACCTTCAACGTGACCATGGTCACGGGGGCGGCCACCGATGCGATCAAGGTGGTGATCCGCGAAGGCATGACGGTGATTTTTCTGTTCGCCTCGCTGCTGTACATGAACTGGCGCCTGACGCTGGTGATGATCGCCATCCTGCCGCTGATCGCGGTGATGGTCAGCACGGCCAGCAAGAAATTCCGCAAGCAAAGCAAAAAAATCCAGGTGGCCATGGGCGACGTCACCCATGTGGCCTCGGAAACCATCCAGGGCTACCGTGTGGTGCGCAGCTTCGGGGGCGAAGTCTACGAGGAAAAGCGTTTTCTCAAAGCCAGTCAGAGCAACACCGACAAGCAGCTGCGCATGACCCGCACCGGCGCCATCTACACCCCGGCCCTGCAACTGGTGATCTACACGGCCATGGCCGTGCTGATGTTCCTTGTGCTGTACCTGCGTGGCGATGCATCGGCGGGTGACATGGTGGCCTACATCACCCTGGCCGGCCTGTTGCCCAAGCCGATTCGCCAACTGTCGGAAGTCAGCTCCACCATCCAGAAGGGTGTGGCGGGCGCCGAGAGCATTTTTGAACAGCTGGACGAAGACGTCGAAATCGACCACGGCACCATTGAACGTGACAAGGTCAGCGGCCGCCTGGAAGTGCGCAACCTGAACTTCACCTACCCCGGCACCGAGCGCCATGTACTCAAGGACATCAGCTTTACCGCCGAGCCTGGGCAGATGATCGCCCTGGTGGGCCGTTCGGGCAGCGGCAAGTCGACCCTGGCGAGCCTGATCCCGCGCTTCTATCACCATGAAAGCGGCGAGATCCTGCTCGACGGCGTGGAGATCGAAGACTACAAACTGCTCAACCTGCGCAAGCACATCGCGCAGGTCACCCAGCACGTGACGCTGTTCAGCGACACCGTGACCAACAACATTGCCTACGGCGACCTGGCCGGCGCGCCGAGGGCCGATGTCGAAGCGGCGGCGACCGATGCCAATGCCAAGGACTTCATCGACCAGTTGCCCAAGGGCTTCGACACCCAGGTCGGCGAAAACGGCGTGCTGCTGTCCGGCGGCCAACGCCAGCGCCTGGCGATTGCCCGGGCGCTGCTCAAAAACTCGCCGCTGCTGATTCTCGACGAGGCCACCTCGGCCCTCGACACCGAGTCCGAGCGCCACATTCAGGCGGCGCTGGACAAGGTCATGCAAGGCCGCACCACCCTGGTGATCGCGCACCGCCTGTCCACCATCGAGAAGGCCGACCTGATCCTGGTGATGGACGATGGCCGGATCGTCGAGCGGGGCACTCACGCTGAGTTGCTGGCGCAGAACGGCTACTATGCCCGCCTGCATGCCATGGGCCTGGATGCACCGTTGTCGGCCGACATCACCTGATTCGATGAGGGCACACAGGGCTTCTGTGTGAGGTTTATTGTGGGAGGGGGTTTGCTCCCGATAGCGGTGGATCAGCCAGCATTTATGCAAGCTGACACTCCGCCATCGGGAGCAAACCCCCTCCCACATTTGCTTGCGGGTGGATTCACTGCTCCACAAGCCTTCTATAACCCTGTGCTAATATCGCGCCCCTGTTCATTTTTGTAGTGGGTTGCTCCATGAAGTTGTCCATGCCGCGATTCGATCAAGCCCCTGTCTTGGTGGTCGGCGATGTCATGCTCGACCGTTACTGGCATGGCGGAACCTCACGGATTTCCCCTGAGGCGCCGGTGCCGGTGGTCAAGGTCGAGCAAATCGAAGACCGTCCAGGCGGCGCTGCCAACGTTGCCCTCAATATTGCCGCCCTCGGCGCCCCGGCCTCCCTTGTGGGTGTGACCGGCGACGACGAAGCCGCCGACAGCCTGGCCAACAGCCTGCGCGGTGCCGGGGTGCGTGCGCTGTTCCAGCGGATTGCCCATCAGCCGACCACCGTCAAACTGCGCGTGATGAGCCGTCACCAGCAATTGCTGCGTATCGATTTCGAAGAACCCTTCGCCACCGACGCCCTGGCCCTCAGCGGTCAGGTCGAGTCGCTGCTCGAAGGCATCAAGGTGCTGGTGCTCTCCGACTACGGCAAAGGCGCGTTGCAGAACCACCAGATGCTGATCCAGGCCGCCAGGGCCAGGGGCATTCCGGTACTGGCCGACCCCAAGGGCAAGGACTTCTCGATCTATCGAGGCGCTAGCCTGATCACGCCGAACCTCAGCGAGTTCGAAGCCATTGTTGGCGGATGCGTCGACGAACACGACCTGGTGACCAAGGGCGCGGCGCTGATGGCCGACCTCGACCTGGGTGCCTTGCTGGTGACCCGTGGCGAGCACGGCATGACCCTGTTGCGCCCCCACCATCCGGCCATGCACTTGCCCGCGCGGGCCCGTGAAGTGTTCGACGTCACCGGCGCCGGCGACACCGTAATCTCCACCCTGGCGGCGTCCATTGCCGCCGGCGAAGAACTGCCCCACGCGGTGGCCCTGGCCAATCTGGCGGCCGGTATCGTGGTCGGCAAACTGGGTACGGCGGCGATCAGCGCACCTGAGCTGCGCCGCGCCATCCAGCGCTCCGAGGGCTCCGAACGCGGCGTGCTGACCATCGAGCAATTGCTGCTGGCCATCGATGATGCGCGCGCGCACAACGAAAGCATTGTGTTCACCAACGGCTGCTTCGACATCCTGCATGCCGGTCACGTGACCTACCTTGAGCAGGCGCGCGCCCAGGGCGATCGTCTGATCGTCGCGGTGAACGACGATGCCTCGGTCAGCCGTCTCAAAGGTCCGGGCCGACCGATCAATAGCGTCGACCGGCGCATGGCCGTATTGGCCGGCCTGGGCGCGGTGGACTGGGTGATCAGCTTCTCGGAAGGCACGCCGGAAAACCTGCTGGCACAGGTCAAGCCGGACGTGCTGGTCAAGGGCGGCGACTATTCGGTCGATCAGGTCGTGGGCGCCGATATCGTCAGTGCCTATGGTGGCAAGGTCAAAGTGCTGGGCCTGGTCGAGAACAGCTCGACCACTGCCATCGTCGAGAAGATCCGCAACAATGAGTGAAACGTGCGTACTGATTACCGGGGGGGCGGGCTTTATCGGCTCGCACCTGGCCGATGCGTTGCTCGCCAAGGGTTACTCGGTGCGGGTGCTGGATAACCTGTCCACCGGCAAACGCAGCAACCTGCCGCTGGACAATCCGCGGGTGCAACTGCTGGAAGGCGATGTCGCCGATGCCGAACAGGTGGCCCAGGCCGCCGTTGGCGTAAGCGCTGTGGTGCACCTGGCCGCGGTGGCTTCGGTGCAGGCTTCGGTGGACGACCCGGTGGGCACGCATCAGAGCAATTTCGTCGGCACGCTGAATGTCTGTGAAGCCATGCGCAAGGCCGGCGTGAAGCGCGTGGTGTTTGCTTCCAGCGCGGCGGTGTACGGCAACAACGGCGAGGTTGCTTCGATTGACGAAGAGACCACCAAGGCGCCGCTGACGCCCTATGCCTCGGACAAGTTGGCCGGTGAACATTACTTTGATTTCTACCGCCGTCAGCATGGCCTTGAACCGGTGATTTTCCGCTTCTTCAATGTCTTCGGGCCGCGCCAGGATCCGTCATCGCCGTACTCCGGGGTGATCAGCATCTTCAGCGAGCGCGTGCAAACGGGCGCACCGATTGCCGTGTTTGGCGATGGCGAGCAAACCCGCGACTTCATGTACGTGGAAGATCTGGTGGATGTGCTGGTGCAGGCCATCGAAGCGCCGCAAGCGCCGTTGGGTGCGATCAACGTGGGATGGAACCGCACCACCACGCTCAAGCAGGTGTTGCAGGCGCTTGAGCAAGTGGTGGGCACGTTGCCGACGGTCACCTACGGCCCGGCGCGCTCCGGGGACATTCGCCATTCGCGAGCCAATAACCAACGATTGCTGACCAGCTTCAAGCTGCCTGAACCGACCCCGCTCAAGGTGGGCCTGGAGCGCTTGCTCAACGCCTGACCGCAATCCCTGTGGTCAGCGGGCTTGTTGTGGCGAGCGGGCTTGCCCCGCGTTGGGGTGCAAAGCGCCCCCAATCCAGCAAAACGCGGAGTACCTGATACGGCTCAGCGCCTGGTTTTGGGGCTGCTGCGCAGCCCAACGCAGGGCAAGCCTGCTCGCCACAGAGGCTTCAGTTTGCTGGGCGAGAGTGCCAAGTCGAAGAACTGGCGGGGGCTCTCACATTATTTTTTCTTCGGCACCATCTTGCGCAGCACGCGCTTGGCCAGACGCTTGAGTTTGGATTCCTTTTCCGGCTCTGCCAGGCCTTGCTGGCGCAGCCAGTCCTTCCAGCGAATCCGCTCGTCGCGTACCAGCCAGCCGTCCTGCTGGGCGAAGCTTTCCGCCAGGTACAGGCCCCGCGTGCTGGCCGGGTACAACTGGTCTTTCTTCAAGGTATAGAGCTCGGCCACTGGCTGGCCATCCTTGAGCGGCATCAGGTAGAGGTCCGGGCGCTGGCGGTCCAGGCGCGCGACCAGTTGATCACCTTCCAGCCGCTCATCCACATGGAACAGGCTCAGGGACTTGGCCTCCTTGGGCACTTCCAGGCGCAGGTCATAGATCAATTGCAGTGAGGCTGTGGGCAAGTGCACATAGGCCCGTGGGCGCTCGATCAGTTGCATGGTCGCGCAGCGTACCGGGCGGGCCGCGCCCGACAGCGGGCTCAAGCGAAACGGCAGCGCTTCGCGATAGTGCAGGGCGGCGGAGTAGGGCGCCGGCAGCCAGGTGTCGTTGAAGCGCCCGCCGAGCCAGCCTTCCGGGGTTTCCAGCAGGCATTCCTCGGCGATTTCCTGGATGGCGGTGTGCAGCGGCAGGTTCAGTTCGTGGGCGGGGACGTAGCCGGAGATCAGCTTGAGCACCACATCGCCACGGTCCTGGCGACGCTGGCGCACCAGCACCCAATAGTCCCTGTTTTGCCAGTGCAGCGTCAGGCGCACCGACACGCCCAGGTTGGCCAGCTCCAGGGCGAAACGCTCGGGGTCGGCCACCTCCACCGGCTTGCGCCGTTGCAGGGTCTGCGCAAAGTTGAGCGGCATGCCGACGCTCTGGTAGCTCAGGCCTTCGGGGCTGGCTTCGACGTGCAGCGGCAGGGTCTTGAAGTTACTCGGGTTCTTTCTTATGAGCGTTCGCGGCATGTCGGCTCCTTCTTGCGACGGGGTCGGCCGCGTCGGCGGCATCAGAGTTGACGAATGACCTGGGCAGCGGTCGCCACGTTATGGGCCAGGTGCAGCGGATTAATGGTCCCGACAATAGCACTGGCGACGCCCGTTTGCGCAAACAACAACATGAAACTGGCACGAATTGGATCCATTCCAGGGTCAAGGCACACATGGCCGCTGGCCAGGGCTTTTTTCACCAGAATGCCCCTGCCGTGGGCCGCTGCATAATCAATGACGGCTTTCTCGGATTGTTCGTTCAGATTGTAAGTGACCATCGCGCAGTCCCCCTGCTCCAGGGCCCTGATGCCACCTTCGACGGTTTTGCCGGAGAAGCCGAAACCGCGAATCTTGCCCTCTTTTTTCAGCGCGGCCAGGGTCTCATACACTTCGCAGTCGTTGAGGATGTGCAGGTCATTGCCGTCGGAATGCACCAGTACCAGGTCGATAAAATCCGTTTCAAGGCGTTTCAGGCTGCGCTCGATGGAAAGGCGCGTGTGGGCGGCGCTGAAATCGTGGCGAGAGACGCCGTTCTCGAACTCTTCGCCGACCTTGCTGACGATCACCCAGTCCTTGCGCTGCTCCCGCAGCAGCGGCCCCAGGCGCTCTTCGCTCAAGCCATAGGCCGGCGCGGTGTCGATCAGGTTGATGCCCAGCTGGCGCGCCTGGCGCAACAACATGCGCGCCTCCTCGTCATTGGGGATCTGGAAGCCATTGGGGTACTTCACGCCCTGGTCGCGGCCGAGCTTGACGGTGCCCAGGCCCAGCGGCGAGACCCGCAGGCCGGTGCTGCCGAGGGGGCGGTGCAGGTCGTGCAGGGTTGGCAGGCTCATGGCAACAGTTGCTCCCAGGCGGGTACGCCGATGGCAGGTTTTGGCAGGGCGGGCAGTGGCTCGCCGCCGGCGGGGCGGATGCCGTCACGTTCGAGGCTGTTGATTACGCGATCGGCAAAGTCCGGCGCCAGCGCCAGTTTGGTTGGCCAGCCCACCAGCAGGCGACCCTCTTCGGCGAGGAAGGCGTTGTCGGGGCGCACCAGGCCGGACTGCAAGGGCTCGGCGCGGTCGACGCGCAGGGTGGCCCACCGGGTCTGGCTCATGTCGATCCACGGCAGCAGTTGCGCCAGCTCTTTTTGCGCGGTGGCGATCTGTTCCTGTGGGGTGCGCGTCACGCCGTCGGCCTCGGCGATGTCGCCGCCCATGTACCACACCCAATTGCCGTCGGCGGCCGGGTGGGTGGTGATGGTGATGCGCGGTTTGGTGCCGCCGCCCAGGCAGTGGGCGTACAGCGGCTTGAGGCCGGGGCCCTTGGCGATGATCATGTGCAGCGGGCGTCTTTGCATGGCAGGAGTGCTCAGGCCCAAGGCCTTCAGCAGCTCGGCGGTACCGCCGCCGGCGCTCAACACGATGCGCTGGGCGCGGATCTCACGGCCATCCACCGTCAGACCCACCAGCGTATTGCCCTCGCGCAGCGGCTCGATCCGTTGCCCGGCGAGCAGCCCGTCACCGGCCAGTTGCGCCAGGCGTTCGATCAGGCTGGGCACGTCGACGACCAGTTCCGCCAGGCGATAGACCTTGCCCTTGAAGCGGCGGTCCTGCAGGGCCGGTGGCAGCGCGTCGCCCTTGACCTGATCGACCCGGCCGCGCACGGCCTTGCTGGCGAAAAAACTGGTGAGGTTGCCGGCCAGGGTGCCGGGAGACCACAGGTAGTGAGCCTCGGAGAGCAGGCGCACGCCGGACAAATCCAGCTCACCGCTGCCGGCCAAGGCTTCGCGCCAGCGGCGTGGCATGTCGGCAATCGCCTCGGAGGCGCCGGTCAGCGCGCCGTGCAGCGCATATTTCGCACCGCCGTGAATGATCCCCTGGGATTTCACACTCTGCCCGCCGCCCAGGGTGGCGCTTTCCACCACCACCGTGGAAAAGCCCTGGCGGCGCAGGCGCGCATTCAGCCAGAGGCCGGCAACCCCGGCGCCGACGATCAGGACGTCGGTGGAAATATCGGATGGCATGGGCGACCTCAGTGTTCAAGACAAGGGGCGCAGTATACAGGCTGTAGCGTGGCGGTCAGTGCCCGGCGGTTTTCGAGAACAGTTGGATCACTACCACGCCCAGCACAATCAGGCCCATCCCCAGCATTGCCGGCACATCGAGTTTCTGCCCGTAGATGAACAACGCCGCGATGCTCACCATCACAATCCCCATCCCGGCCCACACGGCGTACGCCACGCCCACCGGCACCGTGCGCACCACCAGGGTCAGCATCCAGAACGCCACGCCATACCCCACGATCACCAGCAGCAGCGGGATCGGCGTACTCCAGCCCTTGATGGCTTTCATGGACACGGTGGCGATCACTTCCGAGCAGATGGCGATGGCCAGATAGTAATAGGCGGCATTCATGGGGCAGTCCTCGGCGTGCGGCGGTATCAGGATGGGCATTCTATAGGCTCACTATTGAAAAAGCCGATAAACTCCGCCGCCATGAATAGAACTCTCTACAGCTGTCTGTTTTACCTGGCGCTGCCGTTGGTGGCTTTACGTTTGTGGCTGCGTGCACGCAAGGCGCCGGCCTATGCACAGCGCGTGGGCGAGCGGTTTTCCCTTGGCTTGCCGGCGATGCAGCCCGGCGGGATCTGGGTGCATGCCGTGTCGGTGGGCGAAAGCATTGCCGCAGCGCCCATGGTCCGTGGGCTGCTGGAGCGTTATCCGCAGTTGCCGATCACGGTCACCTGCATGACACCGACCGGTTCCGAGCGTATCCAGGCGCTGTTCGCCAACGAGCCGCGCATCCAGCATTGCTACCTGCCCTATGACGTGCCGTGCGCGGCAAAGCGCTTTCTTGATCGCGTGCAGCCCAGGCTTGCGGTGATCATGGAAACCGAATTGTGGCCCAACCATATCCACGCCTGCGCCCGGCGCGGCATTCCGGTGGCGTTGGCCAATGCGCGATTGTCGGCGCGCTCGGCCAAGGGCTACGCGCGGTTTGCCAGGCTCACCGCGCCGATGCTGTCAGAGATGAGCCTGTTGGCCGTGCAGACGCAAACCGAAGCCGAACGCTTCCGAAGCCTCGGCGCGCGAGCGGACACGGTGGAGGTGACCGGCTCGATCAAGTTCGACCTGACCATCGACCCGCAATTACCGGTACGCGCCGCGGCCCTGCGTGAGCAATGGGGCGCCACCCAGCGCCCGGTATGGATCGCCGCCAGCACCCACGAAGGCGAGGATGCGGTGGTACTCGCGGCTCATCGTCAACTGCTCGACAGCTATCCCAATGCGTTGTTGATTCTGGTGCCGCGCCATCAGGAGCGCTTCGGCCCGATGTTCGAGTTGTGCGAGCAACAGGGCTTTGCCACGGTGCGCCGTTCCAGCGGCGAACCCGTCACGGCGCAAACCGCCGTGTTGCTCGGCGATACCATGGGCGAGCTGCTGTTTCTGTATGCATTGGCCGACAGCGCTTTTGTCGGCGGCAGCCTGGTAGCGACCGGCGGGCATAACCCGCTTGAGCCGGCGGCGCTGGGGTTGCCGGTGATCATGGGGCCGCACCTGTTCAACTTTCTGGAGATCACCGCAATGATGCGCGAGGCCGGGGCGTTGCGTGAGGTGGATGATGCTGACGGTCTGGCCGAGGCGGTACGCCAGTTGTTCGAACTGCCGCAGGATGCCCGCCGCATGGCGCAGGCGGGGCTCAAGGTGATGCAGGCCAATCAGGGCGCGTTGCAGCGTTTGCTGGATGGCCTTGGCCGACTGATCAACTGACATAGCACAGATAAAAAGCTGTGGGAGGGTTGTCAGGACCCGGGCCGGGCCTTGAGCTGTTCGGCGGCGGCTTTGGCGAGGTCCGGTGGCAGGAAATCGCGGTCCGGGTTGTAGTCGGCCTTGAGGTAGCGCGTCAGTTCCTGCAGGTCACCCGGGTTCAAGGTACCCGATGCCTGCTTCAGGCGCAGGTTGTCGAGAATGTAGTCATAGCGGCTGTTGTTGTAGTTGCGCACCGACGCGTAGAGCTGGCGCTGTGAGTCCAGCACGTCGACGATGTTGCGCGTTCCCACCTGGTAACCGATTTCCGTGGCTTCCACCGCGCTCTGGTTGGAGATGATCGACTGGCGGCGCGCCTGCACCTGTTCCACATCGGTGTTCACCGCGCGGTGCAGGTTGCGCGTGTTTTCCACCACTTGGCGGCGCAGGCCTTCGCGCTGTTGCTCGGACTGGTCCAGGCGCGAATAGGACTCGCGCACCTGCGAGCTGGTAAGGCCGCCGCTGTAGAGCGGGATATTCAGGCGCAGGCCGACGGTGCGTTGCGACACATCGCCGCCGTAGGGAATCGGCAATTGGTTCGGATTGCCGAAGCCCAGCGCGTCGTTGTCACCCTTTTCGTACTGCGCCACCGCGTCGAGCGTAGGCAAGTGGCCGGCCTTGCGCTGGCGCAGGGTTTCTTCGGCGGCGGTGACGGCGTAGTTGCTGGCCAGCAGGTTGAGGTTCTGACGGCCGGCGGTTTCGACCCAGGCCTTGGCGTCGTTCGGCATCGGCGGCAGCACCGGCAGGCTGTGGACGATGCCCTGGATTGCGTTGTACTGGCGGTTGGTCAGGGTGATCAGCGCTTCGAAGGCGTCGTCGACCTGGCGCTGGGCGAGGATGCGGTTGGCGCGGGCCGTGTCGTAGCTGGCCTGGGATTGCAACACGTCGGTCTTGTCCGACAGGCCCACGTCGAAGCGCTCGTTGGACTGGTCCAGCTGACGCTTGAAGGCGTTTTCTTCGGCCTTGGTCGAGGCCAGGTTGTCCTGGGCGCGCAGCACCGTGAAGTAGCTTTCGGCGCTTTGCAGGATCAGGTTCTGCTCGGTCGCCGAGAGTTGCAGCGAGGCCTGCTCGTTGACCGCATGGGCGGCCTGCAGCTGGAACCAGCGGTCGGCGCGAAACAGTGGCTGGCTCAGGGTCGCGCGCCAGGAGTGGGCGTCGCGGTTGACGGTGGCCGCCGGCTGGTCGAGCTGGGTGCGCACATTATTGCTGTCGGCACCGGCCGAGAGGTTGGGCAGCAAGCCGGCGCGGGCCTGGGGCACCACTTCCTTTTGCGCGCCATATTGGGCGCGGGCGGCGGCCAGGTCGGCGTTGTTGTTCACCGCCTCCTGGTAGACGCTGACCAGATCGGTGTTGACGGACAAGGGCGCTTCAGCTGCCCAGACCCATCCATTGGTCGCACAAGACACGGCAAGGGCCAGTGAGAGTTTGCGCAGCATGAGGCGATCCCTGAATAAATATTACGCTGATAATTAATCGTCCAAGGCTACGGTGGCGCCTGTACAGCGTCAAGCCTTGAGACCGCTCTGGAGTGTAGTGGCGCGACCACGGCACAACAATCCCGCAATCACGCCATTCATCACGCCTGATCCACCGTTATTGGCAATTTGCCCACGCCATGGTCTAGACTGGCCGCGTTCTTGTCGGGGTGCCTTGTTGGAAGGCTGAGATCGGTAAATACCGGATCCCGTTGAACCTGATCAGGTTAACGCCTGCGTAGGGAACAAGATTTCTCGTCACCCGGCGAGTCCTCTTGTGCTTCGTCCGGGATGCTGTTCGACCATCGAACGCCCTCGTGCACAGAGCACAGCACTGCCATCAGTGCGTCCATCCGTCCCAGGTTCGCTCCGACAACAATCCACCGCCTGGATAAGTTGGAGAGCCTGTGATGAACACTGAACCAAAAAGCCAAAAATCAAAAAATGCCGTGCACCTGAGTGAATCGGCCAAGGTCGACTCCGGTTCCGTGCAGCCGTTTACCCGCTCGCAAAAGATCTACGTGCAGGGCTCGCGCCCCGATATCCGCGTGCCCATGCGCCAGATCAGCCTGGACGTGACGCCCACCGAATTCGGCGGCGAAATCAACGCGCCGGTGGTGGTCTACGACACGTCCGGCCCTTACACCGACCCCAATGTCATCATCGACGTGCGCAAAGGCCTGGCCGACGTGCGCTCGCCGTGGATCGAAGAACGCGGCGATACCGAGCGCCTGAGCTGCCTGAGCTCACGCTACGGTCAGGAACGCCTGGATAACCCGGAGCTTGCCTACCTGCGCTTCGCCCACCTGCAGAACCCGCGCCGTGCCAAGGCCGGCGCCAACGTCAGCCAGATGCACTACGCGCGCAAGGGCATCATCACGCCGGAGATGGAATACGTTGCCATCCGCGAGAACATGAAACTCGAAGAGGCCCGCGCGGCCGGACTGCTCAAGCAGCAGCATGCCGGGCACAGCTTTGGCGCAAGCATTCCGAAGATCATCACCCCGGAGTTCGTGCGCGAGGAAATCGCTCGCGGCCGCGCGATCATCCCGGCCAACATCAACCACACCGAGCTGGAACCGATGATCATCGGCCGTAACTTCCTGGTGAAGATCAACGGCAATATCGGCAACAGCGCCCTCGGTTCGTCCATCGAGGAAGAAGTGGCGAAGATGACCTGGGGCATTCGCTGGGGCTCGGACAACATCATGGACTTGTCCACCGGCAAGCATATTCACGAAACCCGCGAGTGGATCATCCGCAACTCGCCGGTGCCGATCGGCACCGTGCCGATCTACCAGGCCCTGGAAAAAGTCGACGGCATGGCCGAGGAGCTCACCTGGGAGCTGTTCCGCGACACCCTGATCGAACAGGCCGAGCAGGGCGTCGACTACTTCACCATCCACGCCGGCGTGCTGCTGCGCTATGTGCCGCTGACCGCCAACCGGGTTACCGGCATCGTCAGCCGGGGCGGGGCGATCATGGCCAAGTGGTGCCTGGCGCACCACAAGGAAAACTTTGCCTACACGCACTTCGAAGAAATCTGCGAAATCATGAAGGCCTACGACGTCAGTTTCTCCCTGGGTGACGGCCTGCGCCCGGGCTCGGTGGCCGATGCCAACGACGCCGCGCAATTCGGCGAGCTGGAAACTCTCGGCGAGCTGACCAAGATCGCCTGGAAGCACGACGTGCAAACCATGATCGAAGGCCCCGGTCACGTGCCGATGCAGTTGATCAAGGAGAACATGGACAAACAGCTCGAGTGCTGCGACGAGGCGCCGTTCTATACCCTTGGCCCGCTGACCACCGACATTGCGCCGGGCTACGACCACATCACCTCCGGCATCGGCGCGGCAATGATCGGCTGGTTCGGCTGCGCCATGCTCTGCTACGTCACGCCCAAGGAACACCTGGGCTTGCCGAACAAGGATGACGTGAAAACCGGGATCATTACCTACAAGATCGCGGCGCACGCGGCGGATTTGGCCAAGGGCCATCCGGGCGCGCAGATTCGCGACAACGCCTTGAGCAAGGCGCGCTTCGAGTTCCGCTGGGAAGACCAGTTCAACCTCGGCCTGGACCCGGACACCGCGCGGGCCTTCCATGACGAGACCTTGCCCAAGGAGTCGGCCAAGGTCGCGCACTTCTGCTCGATGTGCGGGCCGAAGTTCTGCTCGATGAAGGTGACTCACGAAGTGCGCGAGTACGCGGCCAACCAGCGCATTGAAGCGGTGGATGTGGACGTGGCCAGAGGCTTGGCGGAGCAGGCGGAGCGGTTCAAGCAGGAAGGCAGTCAGCTGTATAAAAAGGTCTGATTCGGGATTTTAGTGGTCTGTACCGGCCTCATCGGGAACAAGCCCCCTCCCACAGTTGAAATGCATGCCAACTGTGGGAGGGGGCTTGCTCGCGATAACCCTCTTGAAAACAACAAGTGCCTCTCAGAGACAATCTCCCTTGAACATTCAACCCAGCACCTATTCCCCCGACATCGCCGTGCCCGCCGACAAACGCGTCTTCGGCGCCCGCGACCTGTTCTCCTTGTGGTTCTCCCTCGGCATCGGTCTGATGGTCCTGCAAACCGGCGCGTTATTGGCGCCTGGCCTCGGTCTGTCGGGATCACTGCTGGCGATCTTCCTTGGCACCCTGGTCGGCGTGTTGCTGCTGGCTGCTGTCGGCGTGATCGGCAGCGACACCGGCCTGTCCGCCATGGCCGCGCTCAAGCTCAGCCTCGGCAGCCGGGGCGCGAGCCTGCCGGCGCTGCTCAACCTGTTGCAGTTGATCGGTTGGGGCTCCTTCGAAATCATCGTGATGCGCGACGCCGCCAGCCTGCTGGGCACGCGCGCGTTCAGCGACGGCAGTGTGTTCGCCAGCCCGTTGCTGTGGACCCTGTTCTTCGGCAGCCTGGCGACGTTGCTGGCGGTAAGCGGCCCGCTGACCTTCGTGCGGCAGGTGCTGCGCAAGTGGGGCATCTGGCTGCTGCTCGCTGCCTGCCTGTGGCTGACCTGGAACCTGTTCGCCAAGGCCGACCTCGCCGCGCTCTGGGCCCGGCCCGGTGATGGCTCGCTGCCGTTTGCGGTGGGCTTTGATATCGCCATTGCCATGCCGTTGTCGTGGCTGCCGCTGATCGCCGATTACTCACGCTTCGGCAAACGCGCGAAAAGCGTGTTCGGTGGCACGGCGCTGGGGTTCTTCATCGGGAATGTCTGGCTGATGAGCCTGGGCGTGGCCTACACCCTGGCGTTCGCGCCGAGCGGTGAGGTCAATGCATTGCTGTTGGCGCTGGCCGGCGCGGGTCTGGGCATTCCGCTGCTGCTGATCCTGTTGGACGAGTCGGAAAACGCGTTTGCCGATATTCACTCGGCGGCGGTGTCCAGCGCGATGCTGGTGCGCTTGAAGGTCGAGCACCTGGCGCTGGCTATTGGGGTGGTCTGCACCTTGATTGCCTGCGTTGCGCCGTTGGCCCAGTACCAGAACTTCCTGCTGCTGATCGGTTCGGTGTTTGCGCCGCTGTTTGGCGTGGTGCTGGTGGATCACTTCATCCTGCGCCGTCGCGGCCAGGGGGCGGTCGTTGAACTGCGTTGGCCGGCCTTGGTGGCGTGGCTGGGGGGCATTGCCACTTACCACCTGCTGGCCAAGCTGTATCCGGACATCGGCGCAACCCTGCCGGCGCTGGTGCTGGCAGGGGGGTTGCAGTTTGTCCTGGCTCGCGCCTTCAGCGGCGTGCGGGCATCAGCTCAGGCTTGAGGATGCCTTCCAGGCGCGAGTAGGGGATCTGCAACTCGACGTGGCCCAGGGCGTACGGCGCGATGGTGCTGGTGGGGTACTTGAGGATCACACCGCCGTAGGTCAGCGCCACGTTCGGGGTCTTCTGGAAAGGGTATTTCTTCACGAACTCCGGCTCCAGGCTCAGGCGCGTGCTGATCAGCCAGCTGTTGTGCGCCACCTGGGCAGCTTTCCAGAGGGCCTCTTCCTTGCCGGGCAGCAGCATGTCGGTGAGCGAGAGGGCCTTTTGCTGCTGGCGCGAATAGTTGATGAAGGCGCGGCCGGGTTCTCCATGAGTGGCGCCCTGGTCCAGGTAGCTGGACAGTTCGATAATCACCAAGCCGTCATGCTGCTCGCGTACCTTGGCCTGCAAGTACATGCTGTTGCGCGGGGCGGCGGTCTTCAGGAACTGTTCGCGATAGGTGTCCAGGCTGGTCGGCAGCGGGTCGCTGGCGTTGGTTTGAGCCATTTCCAGCAGGCGCTGTTCGATCAGCGCATCCAGCTTGGGCTCCTTGGCAAAATGCACGGTGTCGATGTTCACCAGCGGGCAATCAGTGCTGGTGCAGCCCGGCTTGCTTTGCTCGCTGGCGTCGCGGGTGGCTTCCAGAGGCGTGTGCCACGCGGGTTGGAACAGGCTCTGGCAGGCGCCGAGGGTCAATGCGATACACGCCACGGAGGCGATTTTCAAGAGCGACATGTAGGGTCTTCTTCCGTCGATAAGAGCGAAATTCGTGGAGCTTCGACTACCGGCAAGGCAGTCAGTTCGCACTAAGCTGATTAGAGTGAGTTTGACGCCAGCCGTCTATCCCGGCAACTGGAAAGGGGCTGCATCCGAGGGCTGGAGCGCGTTAGGATGGCGCCCATTGCGCAGGCTTATCGAGGATGGGACATGACGGGTATTGCGAAATCGACGCCGAGCACAATCGAAATTGTTCAGCGCGACAATGCTTATAAAGGCTTCTACAAGCTCGATCGCGTGCAACTGCGCCACGAAAAATTCGATGGCGGCATGAGCCGAGTGATCAACCGCGAAGTGTTCGTGCGTCACGATGCTGTCTGCGTGCTGCCCTACGACCCGCAACGCGATGAAGTGGTGCTGATCGAGCAGTTTCGCGTCGGCGCCATGGGGCGTACCGATAACCCGTGGCTGGTGGAAATGGTTGCCGGGCTGATCGACAAGGACGAAGAACCGGAGGAGGTTGCACACCGCGAAGCCGAGGAGGAAGCTGGGCTGACGTTCTCCGCGCTGTGGCCGATCACCAAGTATTTCCCGTCGCCCGGTGGCAGTACCGAATTTGTGCACCTGTTCCTGGGCCGTTGCGACAGCGCGGGAGCCGGTGGCGTCCATGGACTGGAAGAAGAGGCAGAAGATATCCGCGTCACGGTGTGGGCGTTTGAAGACGCCCTGCAAGCCGTGCGCGACGGCAGAATTTCCAACGCAGCCAGCATTATCGCCCTGCAGTGGCTCGCGCTTAACCGCGCGGAAGTGAGGGGGTTATGGCAGTAAAGGCACGGGAACGCTATCGCGTTGACCTGATCGGGTTGCAAGCGGCCTGCGAGGCCAACTATGCGCGGCTGATGCGCCTGCTTCCCGACATGCGCCACGCCCCCGAGGCGCGGCGCATCGGGGTGACCCACGGCGACCAGATGCTCGGCGTGCTGGCCCTGGAGGTCATCGTCAACTGCCCCTATACCACCACCCTGCGCGTGCGCCAGGAACACAGCCTGCCGTGGCTGCCGGTGCCGCAACTGGAAGTGCAGGTGTACCACGATGCGCGCATGGCCGAAGTGATCAGTGCCGAGCATGCGCGGCGTTTTCGCAGCATCTATCCCTACCCGAATGTGTTCATGCACCAGCCCGATGAGAAAGCACAGCTCAATGTGTTCCTCGGCGAGTGGTTGAGCCATTGCCTGGCCCTGGGCCATGAGTTCGCAGTGGTGCGCTAGACCCCGCTTCAGCATAATGCCCACAAATGTTCATTTACTGTGATTGCCAGGGAGAGCGCCTTGCCCCGCGTACCCACTGTGAACCCTGACACTGCCTTGCTGGTGCAACTGTCCGACAGCCATTTGTCTGCCGACGGCGACAGCACGTTGCTGGGCATGAATACCCGTGACAGCCTGCATCGGGTGGTCGCGCTTGTGCGCGAGCAGCAGCCCTGTGTCGATCTGGTGTTGGCCACGGGAGATTTGTCCCAGGACGGCACGCTGGCGTCGTATCAGCAATTTCGCGCTACGACCGCGCCGCTTGGCGCACCGACGCGCTGGATTCCAGGAAACCACGATGAACCGCAGGTCATGATCCAGGCCGCCGTGAACAGCGACCTGCTGGACCCCGTGGTCGATGTCGGCAACTGGCGCATCACCCTGCTCGATTCCGCCGTGCCCGGCTCGGTGCCGGGCTACCTGGAGGACCAGCAACTGCAACTGCTGGCCCAAGCCTTGAGCGAAGCGCCTGATCAACATCACCTGGTGTGCTTTCACCACCATCCGGTGCCCATCGGCTGCGCGTGGATGGAGCCCATTGGTTTGCGCAACCCGGAAGCATTGTTTGCCGTGCTCGACCGCTTCCCCCAGGTCAGGGCGGTGCTGTGGGGGCATGTGCATCAGGAAATTGACCGGGCGCGCAATGGTGTGCGTCTGCTGGCATCGCCGTCCACCTGCATCCAGTTCGCGCCGGGCAGCGAGGATTTTGCGGTCAGCGAGCAGGCGCCGGGCTACCGTTGGCTGCGCCTGCATGCCGACGGACGGTTGGAGACCGGGGTGGAGCGTGTCACAGACTTTGCGTTTACTGTCGATTACGGCAGTAACGGTTATTAAAAGCTGCAAACACCCAATAAACGTGGGAGGGGGCTTGCTCCCGATAGCGGTGGATCAGCCGGCACCTGTACGCCCTGACCCACCGCTATCGGGAGCAAGCCCCCTCCCACATTCTGCCCATATTCCCTGTAAACTGCGCCTCTTTGGCTGAGTCACGGAGAGCCCTGGCATGTCCGCTTCGATCCTGTATATCCACGGTTTTAACAGCGCGCCGGTCTCCAACAAGGCCAGCCAGTTGAAAACCGTGATGGACAGCCTTGGCCTGGCCGATCAATTGCGTGTACCGGCCCTGCATCACCACCCACGCAAGGCGATTGCTCAATTGGAAGAGGCCATTGCGCAGCTCGGGCGGCCATTGCTGGTCGGCAGCTCACTCGGCGGCTACTATGCAACCCATCTCGCGCAGCGCCATGGCCTCAAGGCGCTGCTGGTCAACCCGGCGGTCAGCCCTCATCGGATGTTCGACGGTTACCTGGGCCCCCAGAAGAACCTCTATACCGATGAAACCTGGGAACTGACCCACGACCACGTCACGGCGCTGGCCGAACTGGAAGTGCCGGCGCCCCAGGATGCCGCGCGTTATCAGGTGTGGTTGCAGACCGGGGATGAAACCCTGGATTATCGCCTCGCCCAGCAGTACTACCGGGCCTGTGCCTTGCGCATCCAGGCCGGCGGCGACCACGGTTATCAGGGCTTCGCCCGGCAATTGCCGGCGTTGCTCAGCTTTGCCGGCATTGGCGCAGATCAGTATCAATCCTTCGATTTCAGCGCATTGTGAAATCCCAGGGTACTTTTTTAATCGCAAGACTCTAGACGAGACCCCATGGCCACTCCCAGCGCTAGCTCTTATAACGCAGACGCCATCGAAGTCCTCTCGGGCCTCGACCCGGTGCGCAAACGCCCCGGCATGTACACCGACACCAGTCGGCCGAACCACCTCGCCCAGGAAGTCATCGACAACAGCGTCGACGAAGCCTTGGCCGGGCACGCTAAATCGGTGCATGTGATTCTTCACGCCGACCATTCCCTGGAAGTGTCCGACGATGGTCGCGGCATGCCGGTGGACATTCACCCCGAAGAGGGCGTGTCGGGCGTCGAGCTGATCCTCACCAAG
The DNA here is from genome assembly GCF_001439805.1 of Pseudomonas trivialis. Taxonomy (GTDB): domain Bacteria; phylum Pseudomonadota; class Gammaproteobacteria; order Pseudomonadales; family Pseudomonadaceae; genus Aquipseudomonas; species Aquipseudomonas trivialis. The sequence goes on from NZ_JYLK01000023.1 coordinate 27,618, forward strand.
CTGCACGCCGGTGGCAAGTTCTCCAACAAGAACTACCAGTTCTCCGGTGGCCTGCACGGCGTGGGCATTTCGGTGGTCAACGCCCTGTCCACGCAGGTCAGGGTCAAGGTCAAGCGTGACGGCAACGAGTACGAAATGACCTTTGCCGATGGCTACAAAGCCACCGAGCTGCAAGTGGTCGGCACCGTCGGCAAGCGCAACACCGGCACCAGCGTGTACTTCGCGCCGGACCCGAAATACTTCGATTCGCCGAAATTCTCCATCAGCCGCCTCAAGCATGTGCTCAAGGCCAAGGCCGTGCTGTGCCCGGGCCTGCTGGTCATTTTTGAAGACAAAGGCACCGGCGAGAAGGTCGAGTGGCACTATGAAGACGGCCTGCGCTCCTACCTCGAAGACTCGGTCAGCGACTTCGAACGCCTGCCCAACGAGCCGTTCTGCGGCAGCCTGGCGGGTAACAAGGAAGCGGTCGACTGGGCGCTGCTGTGGCTGCCCGAGGGCGGCGACAGTGTGCAGGAAAGCTACGTCAACCTGATCCCCACGGCCCAGGGCGGCACCCACGTCAACGGGTTGCGTCAGGGCCTGCTCGATGCCATGCGCGAATTCTGCGAATACCGCAGCCTGCTGCCGCGCGGTGTGAAGCTGGCGCCGGAAGACGTGTGGGAGCGCATCGCGTTCGTGCTGTCGATGAAAATGCAGGAACCGCAGTTTTCCGGGCAGACCAAGGAGCGCCTGTCGTCCCGTGAAGCGGCGGCGTTTGTCTCCGGTGTGGTCAAGGATGCCTTCAGCCTGTGGCTCAACGCACACCCGGAGCTGGGCCTGGCCCTGGCGGAACTGGCGATCAACAACGCCGGCCGTCGCCTCAAGGCCAGCAAGAAGGTCGAGCGCAAGCGCATCACCCAGGGCCCGGCACTGCCCGGCAAACTGGCCGATTGCGCCGGGCAGGACCCGATGCGCTCCGAGCTGTTCCTGGTGGAGGGTGACTCCGCCGGCGGTTCGGCCAAGCAGGCGCGGGACAAGGAATTCCAGGCGATCCTGCCGTTGCGCGGCAAGATCCTCAACACCTGGGAAGTCGATGGCAGCGAAGTGCTCGCCAGCCAGGAAGTGCACAACATCGCCGTGGCCATCGGCGTCGATCCGGGCGCGGCGGACATGAGCCAGCTGCGCTACGGCAAGATCTGCATCCTCGCCGACGCCGACTCCGATGGTTTGCACATCGCCACCCTGCTATGCGCGCTGTTCGTGCAGCACTTCCGCCCGCTGGTGGATGCCGGTCACGTGTACGTCGCCATGCCGCCGCTGTACCGCATCGACCTGGGCAAGGAGATTTTCTACGCACTGGACGAGGCCGAGCGCGACGGCATCCTCGATCGCCTGGTCGCCGAGAAGAAACGTGGCAAGCCGCAGGTCACGCGATTCAAGGGCCTGGGCGAAATGAACCCGCCGCAGCTGCGCGAAACCACCATGGACCCCAACACCCGGCGTCTGGTGCAGTTGACCCTGGAAGACTTCGCCGGCACGTCGGAAATGATGGACATGCTGCTGGCAAAAAAACGCGCTCCGGATCGCAAAGCCTGGCTGGAATCCAAAGGCAACCTGGCCGAGGTACTGGGCTGATGCGCACAGGCATCGCCCTGGCGATCCTGATGGTGAGCGCTCTGGTGACCAGCGAGGCGGTGGCCGCTCCCGTGGCGGAGCTCAAACTGGTGTCCGAGCACGCCGTGGACGGCATGCGCGGCGGTAACCTGTCGGGCCTGGCACTGTGCGGCAAGGATTTATGGACGGTGTCCGACCGCGACGACGAGCAGATCTATCGCCTGGATATCGGCGCGCCCGTGTGGCAGGCCGAAACGGTAAAGATCGAGGTGCCACCGGTGCCCGAGTCCGGTTTGCCCTGGGGCTTGCGCTCGCGCACCACGGCGGCATCGTTCATTCGCGGCGGCGACCTGGATTTTGAAGGCATCAGCTGCGATGCCGCGGGTAACCGCTACATCGTCAGCGAAGCCCATGCGGCGGTGCTGCAGGTGCCGGTGGACGGCGCGCCGCAATGGCTGCAGATCGCCCCGCGCATGGTGCGCGAAGCCCGGGCCAGCGGCATGTTGCTGCACTTCAATGCGCTGTTTGAAGGCCTGGCGGTGAACCCCGAGGGCAACCAGATCTGGCTCGCCGCCGAGCGTGAGCGGCGTGGGCTGATGTCCATCAAACGCCCGCACAGCCTGTGGGACTGTGACGGCGCCTGCGTGTTACTCAGCGAAGCCGGCCAGGAAGTGCAGCCGGCCCAGTTCACCAACGCGAAGGCGGTGTCCAGGGATTTTGCCGACCTGGCGCTGTTCAAGGGCAAGCTGTTTACCCTTGAGCGCAATGCGTTCCAGATCTGCCGGCGTGACCCGGTTACGGCCAAGGTTGAGCGGTGCTGGTCGTTTGCCGACGAAACCCTCAAGCCCGAGCGGCGCTACGCCCAGCCCTATGGCCTGGCTGAAGCCCTGGTGATCGACGAAGACGGTGCCTGGTTGGGCATCGACAACAACTTCGGCCCGCGTGCCGATGGTGAAAAACGCCCGGTGGTCTACCGTTTTGCCGCCCCGGCCGGTGGCTGGAGTGCCCAGCCATGAACAATCCAACACTTGAATTGACCCGGCGCAGCGGCCTTGCCACCGCGCCTTACCAGACCATGATGAGGCCCGCATGAGTGACATCCTCGCAGACAGCTTAGATGGCGTAGAACGCCGATCGCTGGCTGACTTCACCGAAAATGCCTACCTCAACTATTCCATGTACGTGATCATGGACCGGGCCCTGCCGCATATCGGCGACGGCCTCAAGCCCGTGCAGCGGCGCATCATCTACGCCATGAGTGAGTTGGGCCTGGACGCCGATTCCAAGCACAAAAAGTCGGCGCGTACCGTCGGTGATGTGCTCGGCAAGTTTCACCCCCACGGCGACTCGGCGTGTTATGAAGCGATGGTGCTGATGGCCCAGCCGTTCAGCTACCGCTACACGTTGGTGGACGGCCAGGGCAACTGGGGCGCGCCGGATGATCCCAAGTCCTTCGCGGCCATGCGTTACACCGAAGCGCGTCTGTCGCGCTACTCCGAAGTGCTGCTCAGCGAGCTGGGCCAGGGCACGGCAAACTGGGGGCCGAACTTTGACGGCACCCTTGACGAACCGCTGGTGTTGCCGGCACGTTTGCCGAATATCCTCCTGAATGGCACCACCGGCATCGCGGTCGGCATGGCCACTGACGTGCCACCGCACAACCTGCGTGAAGTCGCCACTGCCTGCGTGCGCCTGCTCGACGAGCCCAAGGCCACGGTGGAGCAGCTGTGCGAGCATATCCAAGGCCCGGATTACCCGACCGAAGCGGAAATCATCACGCCGCGCGCCGATCTGCTGAAGATGTACGAGACCGGCAAGGGATCGGTGCGCATGCGCGCCGTGTATCACATCGAGGACGGCGACATTATTGTCACCGCGCTGCCGCACCAGGTCTCCGGGGCCAAGGTGCTCGAGCAGATTGCCGCGCTGATGCAGGCCAAGCCGTCGAAACTGCCGCAGGTTGCCGACCTGCGTGACGAGTCCGACCACGAAAACCCGTGCCGCATCGTGATCATCCCGACCAATAGCCGGGTCGACCACGAAGTGCTGATGCAGCATCTGTTCGCCAGCACCGACCTGGAGTCCAGCTACCGGGTCAACGTCAACATCATCGGCCTGGACGGCAAGCCGCAGCTGAAAAACCTGCGCAACCTGCTGGTGGAATGGCTGGAGTTCCGCGTGCAGACCGTGCGTCGCCGTCTGCAATTTCGCCTGGACAAGGTCGAGCGCCGCCTGCACCTGTTGGACGGTTTGCTGATCGCCTACCTCAACCTGGATGAAGTGATCCATATCATCCGTACCGCCGAGCACCCGAAAGCCGAGCTGATCGCGCGTTTCGAACTGAGCGAGATCCAGGCTGACTACATCCTCGACACCCGCTTGCGCCAGTTGGCGCGACTGGAAGAAATGAAGCTGCGCGACGAGCAGGATGCGCTGCTCAAGGAACAGGCCAAGCTGCAAGCGCTGCTGGGCAGCGAAGCCAAGCTCAAGAAGCTGGTGCGCAGCGAACTGATCAAGGACGCCGAAACCTATGGCGACGACCGCCGCTCGCCGATTGTCGAGCGCGCCGAGGCCAAAGCCCTGACAGAAACCGAGCTGTTGCCTAACGAGAAAATTACCGTCGTTCTGTCGGAAAAGGGTTGGGTTCGTTCCGCCAAGGGGCATGATATTGACGCCACCGGCCTGTCGTACAAGGCTGGCGATGGCTTCAAGACCGCTGCGGCCGGGCGTTCCAACCAGTTTGCGGTGTTTATCGACTCAACGGGGCGCAGCTATTCGGTGCCGGCCCATACCTTGCCGTCTGCACGTGGGCAGGGCGAGCCGCTCACCGGGCGTCTGACGCCGCCGCCGGGGGCGAATTTCGAGTGCGTGCTGCTGCCCGATGACGACTCGCTGTACGTGATCGCGTCCGACGCCGGTTACGGTTTCGTGGTCAAGGGGGAAGACCTGCAGGCCAAGAACAAGGCGGGCAAGGCGCTGCTGAGCCTGCCGAACAATGCCAAGGTGATTCTGCCGCGTCCGGTGGACAATCGCGAAAGCAACTGGCTGGCCTCGGTGACCACCGAAGGGCGTCTGCTGGTGTTCAAGATCAGCGATCTGCCGCAGTTGGGCAAAGGTAAGGGCAACAAGATCATTGGTATTCCAGGGGAGCGGGTGGCCAGTCGCGAAGAGTACGTGACCGATATCGCGGTGATCCCTGAAGGTTCTACCCTGGTGCTCCAGGCCGGCAAGCGCACGTTGTCGCTGCGCCCTGACGACCTTGAACACTACAAGGGGGAACGGGGTCGCCGTGGTAACAAATTGCCGCGTGGCTTCCAGCGTGTGGATGCTTTACTCGTGGAAACGCCCGTTTAACCCGGTTTAGAGCCCTTGATCTAGGATTTAACCGGTAGATCGGTGCTTTGGCGCTGGAGTCATGGCGCATATTCACGGATGATATGGCCTTTCCAGCGCCGGCGTGGCCGAGCGTGTTTAAGTTATTTTTAGTATTACATTGTGGTTCGCCTTGTGGCAGCCACCTGGATGGGATGATGACTGCTCCACGCCTTCCTCTATTTTTGATGCTCGCTGGCCTGTTGGGGCTGGCGGGTTGCAGCACGCACCAACCGGTGTCGCTGTACCAGCTGGACAGCGGAAGTCCGGCTCAGCCCGCACAAACGGCTGGCATGGCTGTATTACTGGGCCCGGTGGTGGTCGCCGACTACCTGCAACGCGAAACCCTGCTGCAACGTCAGAACGACGGCAGCCTGCAAGGTTCCCTGGATGGTCGTTGGGCGGGCAGCCTGTCGTCTGACATCAACCAGTTGATGTTGCGCCAGGTGGCCGGTCAGCTCGACAGCCAGCGCGTGGTGCTGGCGCCTGCGCCCACTGGTTTTACCCCGGATGTGCAGGTGTTATTGACCATTACCCGGCTTGACTCCGGCAAATCGCAGCCGGCGATTCTCGATGCTCAGTGGCGCTTGATCGACCGCCGGGGTCAGGTGCGCGATAACCGTATCGTGCATCTGCAGGAAGAACATGCCGGCACCACCGCGTCCCAGGTTCAGGCCCAAGGGGTGTTGTTGCAGCAGTTGGCGCAGCAGTTGTCGGTGGCCCTCAAGCCATTGGCCAACCAGCCGCCAATTGCCGAAGCCACACGCAGGCAGGCTCCGGCACAAGCCAAGCCGGCCGCTCCGGAAAAGCCGAAGATGCCGATGGCCACGCCGATTCGTACAGATATGGAAGTGTTCAGGTTCTAAGCCCAAGCCGCTTCCACAAAAAGGCCCGCTGAGTAAGCGGGCCTTTTGTTTGGCCAGGATTCAAGCCCTTGCCCCTGGCCAAATGTGGGAGGGGGCTTGCTGGTTTTACCGTGTTGTTCAGGACTTGCTGCGGGTCTCATGCATCCGCGCCAGCTGACGCTCCAGCATCGATGGGTAGGGCTCCATCAACCGCTCCACGCAGCTCGCTCCCTCGGGGCTGGCAATCGGGCGAATGCGCGCGCGCTGGCGGATCAGCCCGTCTTCACTGATCTTGCGTTCCACCAGCAGCAGGTTGCGGCTGTGTTGGGACAGTGCCAGCGCATCCTGAGCGATTTCGGTCAGCAGCAAGTCGATCTGGCTCATGCCGAACAGATCGTCGCCGACCGTCAGGCCCAGCTGCAATTGCAGGGTGATGCCGCTGTCGGCCACTTCTATCTGCAGTTCATGCCCCAGGGCGCGCAGCAGCTCACCGCAGCAAATGGCATTGGTCAGATAGTCCTCACCGCTGTCTTCGCTGTGGAACAGCATCAGCGTGCTGCCATCGTTCAGGGTGTGCAGTTCGCTCTGGTACAGCGAGGCGGCCTGGTCGAGGCAGTCGCGATAGCGTTCCAGCAGTTCGGTCAGGCGGGCGCGGGGCAGGCGGCGCAGTTGCTCCTGGGAGCCCAGTTGCACGGCGAGCACGGCGCTGTGCTGCGGTTCGGTGTTTTTCACCACTGCCGCTTTTGGTGCCGCCGCAGGGTTGGCCGCCGACGTGTCGCGCAGGTCGGCGAACGGGTCTTCGTCGTCCAGTTCGTCTTCCTGGGCCTTGATCACCTGACGCGGTGCGGGCTTGGCGCTGGCGACCGGGGCGCTTTCGTCAAAGCCTGGGTCGCGCAGGTCACGGACTTCAAACTCGGGTTCGTCGTCGTAGTCGGTGTCGTCGTACTCGGGCTCGGGTTCAACCGCGGGCGCCACCGGCTCCGGCGCAAAGCTTGCGTGGAGCTGGCGCGCGAGGTCGCCGATTTCATCCTGGCGGTCGGTGGCCGGCGTGTGCTCGTCGATATCGCGCAGCCAGATGCGCAGTTGCATCAGCGGCGTGGAGATATGCCGACCCAGGCGCAGACTCAAGGCCAATGCCAATGCCAGCAGAATCGCGCTGAGGATGCCCATGCTTTGCAGGCTGATGGTCATCGGCTGCTGGAATTGCTGCATGTCCAGGCTGATGCGCAACTGGCCCGCCTTCACATCCTGAAACGTGATATTGCTCTGATACAGGCCTTCGGCTTCGCCCAGCAGGCCGTTCTTCGGCCGTTGCCCGGCTTCGGCCATGATCCGGTTGTCCACGCTGTAGATGGCAGCATGGGCCACCAGCGGGTTCTTGGTCAGATTGTTGAGCAGCACGTTGAGGCTGAGGATGTCGTTGGACACCAGCAGCTCGGTCGCCGAGGTGGCGGTCTGGGTCGTCAGGCTCTCGCCCAGGGCGTCAGCCTGCTCGTGCATGGCCTGCTTGAACTGCAAGCCCATCACGCAGGCGTAGATCACCAGCGCCAGGGCGACCAGGATCACGTTATGGCTGGCGATGCGTAATGCTATCGGCACACGGCGATGGCGCAGTGCCCGGAAGATCAGCAGGAAGAAGTTATCGGTTTTTACTGGCGTGGGCCGGTTCACTTGCGCTCGGCTCTTGGTCCGTGAAGTTGACGCGCAGTATAGCGACAGGCCCTGTACCGGCAAAGCGCTCGCTGTGCCCGATGGTCACTGAAAGTGGGTAGAATGCGGTTTTTTTCCAGCCTGGGGGTGCGCCTTGCGCGAAATTGTCCTGATAAACATCACCGGCGTTGATCGCCCGGGCCTTACTGCGGCCATCACCGGCGTTCTGGCCCAGGGTGGTGTGAACATTCTCGACATCGGCCAGGCCGTGATTCACGACACCCTGTCGTTCGGCATCCTGGTGGAAATCCCGAGCGAAGAACGGGCTGCGTCCCTGCGTACGGAAATGCTGTCTACCGCGCAAACACTGGATCAACAGGTGCGTTTCACCCCGCTGTCCGAAGCGGACTACCAGCGCTGGGTGGACGGCCAGCGTGATAAGCGCCATATCGTTACGCTGCTGAGCCGCAAGGTCACGGCCGAGCAGTTGCAGCGCGTCAGCGCGATCACCGCCCATCACGCCTTGAATATCGACCATATCGACCGTCTGTCGCGGCGCATGCCTCTGGACACGCCGACCGACCTGGACAAGGGCTGCATCGAGTTCTCCGTACGCGGCGAACCGGCCGACCCGCGGGCCCTGCGCGCTGAATTTCTCAGCGTGGCGCAGGAATTGAACGTCGATATCGCCTTCCAGGAAGACTCGCTGTACCGGCGCAACCGCCGTCTGGCGGTGTTCGACATGGACTCCACGCTGATCGAGGCTGAAGTTATCGACGAACTGGCCAAAGCCGCTGGTGTAGGTGAACAGGTCTCGGCCATTACCGAACGCGCCATGGCCGGCGAGCTGGACTTTCGCGCCAGCTTCAAGGAACGCCTGGCGTTGCTCAAAGGGCTGGATGTCGGCGTACTGGACGCCATCGGCGCCTCGCTGCGCTTGACCGAAGGCGCCGAAATCCTGTTCGCCGAACTCAAGCGCCTGGGCTACAAGACCGCGATCCTGTCCGGCGGCTTCACCTACTTTGCCAAGCAATTGCAGGCCAGGCTGGGTATCGACTATGTGTTCGCCAACGAGCTGGAAGTGGTGGACGGCAAGGTGACCGGCGTGGCGGTCGAGCCGATTGTCGACGCGCAGCGCAAGGCTGATTTGCTCAGGGAGCTGGCGCACAAGGAAGGTTTGCGACTGGAACAGACCATTGCGGTGGGCGACGGCGCGAATGACTTGCCGATGCTGGCGATTGCTGGCCTGGGTGTGGCGTTCCGCGCCAAGCCGTTGGTGAAGCAATCGGCCAAACAGGCGATTTCGACGCTGGGGCTGGATGGGGTGTTGTATCTGCTGGGCTTTCGCGACCGCGACGGGCAGGTTTAAGCGGTTTCCAACTGCAGGCATGCAGTAAAAATGTGGGAGGGGGCTTGCTCCCACATTCAGAGCGGTGTCAGGCTTTGGGTGAGCCGATACCCTGGCCCATCTGCACCGGCGAGCCGGCCACGAGTTCCTGCGCCCACGTCACCTGATCCGGCCCAAACAGCACGATTGCGGTCGAACCCAGCTTGAAGCGACCCAGTTCAGCGCCTTTCTCCAAATGAATCGGCGCCCGCGCGGCTTCGTCATAACGGAAGGTTTTCAGCGCACGCTTGGGCGGCGTAACCAGGCCCGCCCACACGGTCTCAATCGACGCCACAATCATCGCGCCCACCAATACCACCGCCATCGGGCCGCGCTCAGTGTCGAAAATGCAGGCAACACGTTCGTTACGGGCAAACAGCTCGGGGACGTTTTCGGCGGTGGTCTGGTTGACCGAGAAGATGCGCCCCGGAATGTAGACCATCTCGCGCAGGGTGCCGGCCAGTGGCATGTGCACCCGGTGGTAGTCCTTGGGCGACAGGTACACGGTGGCGAAGTCACCGCCCATGAACGGCGCAGCCACCGCCGCGTCACCGCCCAGCAGCTCCAGCACGCTGAAGCTGTGGCCCTTGGCCTGGAAGACCCGGCCGTGTTCGATCGGACCAAGCTGGCTGACCGCGCCGTCGGCCGGGCTCAGTACCGCGCCCGGCGTCTGGTCCAGTGGGCGCGCGCCGTCTTTCAAGGCGCGGGTGAAGAAAGCGTTGAAGTGCTCGTAAGCCGTCACGTCTTCCACCAGGGCCTGGGACATGTCCACCTGATAGCGCTTGGCGAACCAGGTGGTGAAGGCATTCTTGAACCAGCGCACGCGGCACTCGGCAATGCAGCCGGCCAGGCGCGACAGCAAGTGGTGCGGCAGCAAGTACTGGCTGAGGATAAACAACTGCTTTTTCATTAATTGTCCTTAAACCTTAAATCTCAACGGGGGTGTCGGGGTGGTTGCCCCATTCGCCCCAGGAACCGGCATAACCTTTGACTCGCGGATAACCGAGCGCCTTGGCCACCAGGTAGGTGAAGCCAGAGCGGTGGTGAGTCTGGCAGTGGGTGATGATTTCCTTGTCGCGGGTAAGCCCCAGGTCTTCGAGGATCTGCGGCATGTCGCGGCGAATGCGCAGGTTGCGCGCCTTGTCCATGCCAGCGGTCCACTCGAAGTTGACGGCACCGGGGATGTGGCCGCCCTTGGCTGCCAGCACCTTTTCGCCGGAATACTCCAGCGGGCCGCGTGCGTCCCAGATGCCCAGATCGGCAGCGCCGAGGCGGCTTTGCAGGTATTCGCGGGTGGCGGTGGGGCCGTCGTGCAGCGTGAGGCTGACCGGGCCGCCGGCCGGGGCGGGCACTTCGGTTGAGAGCGGGTAGTGCTCTGCCTGCCAGGCCAGCAGGCCGCCGTCGAGGTAGTGGTACTTCTGGTGGCCGATCACGTCGAGCAGCCAGATGAAGCGCCCGGCCCAACCGCCGCCTTCGTCGTCGTACACCACGTAGGTGGCGTCCGGGGTGTGGCCCAGTTCGCCGAACAGCTTCTCCAGTTCGGCCTTGTCCGGCAGCAGGCCGGGCGCCGGTGGCTGGCCCAGTTGGGTGCGCTTGGGGTCAACGAAATGCGCGCCGGGGATATGCCCTTCGGCGTAGCGGGCGGCACTGGTGAGGTCCACCACAATCAGGTGCTCGGCATCCAGTTGACCAAGCAGGTCGCTGGACTCGATCACCAGCGGCAAGCCAGAGAAGTCAGGCATGTGAGGTCTCCTGGGCACAAAAGTGGGTGATAAAGGAGGGCGATTGTAGCGCAAGCATCAGGCGCTGCGGTTGGTAAAGCAGTGCAGGGCTTTCTCGGTGCATTGGGCGGTTTTGCCGAAGGCCTGCACGGTGGTTTCCGAAAAAGGCCCGCCGCCCTGGTCGGCGATCATCAGCATCACTACCTTGCCATTGCAGCTCAGCGAGCGCAGCAGCAGGTGCTCACCGGCGAACAGGCGGCGCAGGATCGGCGGCAGCAAGGCCGAGAATTGCGCATGGTTGTCGGGCGTGAGGCGCACCTGGGCGGACTTTTCCAGCAGGCGCTGCAGCAGCGTGCTGTTGACCACGTCCAGGCTCAGGTTGGTCGCGTCCCTGGGCAGGCCGTCGACTTGATGTACGCGTAAAGTGCTCTGGGCGCGATCCGTCATCAGCAGCATCACCCGCTGCATGCCGCTGGCCACCAGCGCGTCCCGGGCGCAGGTGGTCAGGTGCATCGCGTTGGCGAAGCGGCTCGGCTCCTGCAGCAACTCGGTGCAGTGCCTGCGCCACACGGCGAGGGCTTCGGCGGTGGGCGGTGGCGCCGGCAGCAGGCCGCGATGGACCTTCTGCACATGCCATGGCCAGATCAGCGACAGCGCCGGATGCCAGAGGTCGGGCATCAGGGTGGTACGGGCGCTGGTGACGGCTTGCTGGTGTGCCTGTTGTTGCACATCGGCCAGCGGCTCTTGCAGGTACAGCGCGGTGAGGTACTGCCAGCGCTCGGCGTGCGGGCAGGTCCAGGACTCCTGGGCCGACATCGCCAGGCCGTTGGCCAGCAGCACGGTATTGGCCGGCTGGTTGAGCCAGCGGCGCAGGTTGGGCTCGGCGTCGAGCAACTGTTGGTGGCGCAGCGCGTCATCTTCGCGGGCGATGCGCAAGGCCTTGACCAGCAGGCGTTTCTCGTTGCGCAGCAGCGTATAACCCTGGGACACCCAGACCGGCAGGTGCCAGGCTTCGGTCAGCCCCAGACACAGGTCCAGAAGGCGCACGCCGAACACCTGTTGCTCGACCGCGCGGGCGCTCTCGCCTTTATGGATGACCCGCAGTTCCCATTCTTCCAGCAGCTTGGGATAGGCCACGGCCATCGGCCACAGCGGCGACAGAAACAGCAGGCTGCCCCAATGGATGTCCTGCCACAGGCGCGCCAGGCGGCTGGCGAACAAGCCGCTGGCCTGCTGGGACGCGTGCTGGCTCACCAGCAGCAATTGGCGCAAGGCCAGCGGGATTTCCTGGGCGGGCACCGAGGGCAGCCGCGCGAGCAGTTCTTCGGCGCGCTTGAGGCCCAGGCGGTTGAGCGCCACTTCGAGGTTTTCCGCCGGTTCCGTCATGCTGCCCTGGGTATGGCTGTTGGCTTCGCGCATCACGCTAAGCACCAGCGCCGGGCTGTTTTGCATCAGCTCGGCAATATCTCGCAACGAACTGCGGCTGTCGCGAATGGCCTTGCACACGCGCTCATGGGCGGCCTGGGGCACGGGCAGCAGCACGTCGTCCAGGCGCTTGATCCAGGCGGCGAGGGTGGCGGGTTTGGCACTTGGGACGCTGGTTTCATTAGCCATCATTGGGGCGCGATCATCACTTGCGTTCAAGATGCCCGGAACGGGCTGAGTTGGCTTTTCGCCTTAACGGGCTATAGTCTGGCGCAGTTTTGCCGATAAGTAGAACAAGAGTTTTCAGCTGCACCCATTATGTCCATGAACCCGACGGCGCAAGTACAGATCCCCTATGGCTAAAATTATCGGCATCATTGTCGTCATCGCGAGCGTGCTCGGTGGGTACGTCTTGTCCCACGGTAAAATTGCCGCATTGATCCAGCCTTTCGAAGTGCTGATTATCGGCGGCGCCGCGTTTGGCGCATTCCTGCAGGCCAACCCCGGCTACATGACCATGCACGTGATCAAGAAATCGGTGGGCATGTTCGGCTCGCGCTTTTCTCACACCTTCTATCTGGAAGTGCTGGGGCTGGTCTACGAGATCCTCAACAAGAGCCGTCGCGAAGGCATGATGGCTATCGAGGGCGACATCGAAGACGCCGCGGCGAGTCCGATCTTCGCCAAGTACCCGGCGGTGCTCAAAGACGAGCGCATGACCGCGTATATCTGTGATTACCTGCGCATCATGTCCTCCGGCAACATGGCTCCCCATGAGCTGGAAGGCCTGTTCGACATGGAGTTGTTCAGCCTCAAGGAAGAGCTGGAGCATCCATCCCATGCCGTGACCGGCGTCGCCGACGGCATGCCCGGTTTCGGTATCGTTGCGGCGGTGCTCGGCATCGTGGTGACCATGGCTTCCCTTGGCGAAGGTGACCAGGCGGCCATTGGCATGCACGTGGGGGCGGCGCTGGTGGGGACCTTCTTCGGTATCCTGGCGGCCTACGGCTTCTTCGGTCCGCTCGCCACCTGCCTGGCCCACGACGCCAAGGAAGAAGTGAATCTGTACGAAGCGATCAAGGCCAGCCTGGTGGCGTCGGCCTCCGGCATGCCGCCGTCGCTGGCCGTGGAATTCGGGCGCAAGGTGCTCTACCCCAAACATCGCCCGAGTTTCTCCGAGCTGGAGCAAGCGGTTCGCGGTCGCTAAGCCATGGAAAACAACCAGCCGATAATCATCAAGCGCGTCAAGCGCTTCGCTGCGGGGCACCATGGTGGCGCCTGGAAGATCGCCTTCGCCGACTTTGCCACGGCGATGATGGCGTTCTTCCTGGTGCTGTGGTTGATGTCCACCGCCACGCCCGAACAGAAGATCGCCATCGCCGGTTACTTCAAGGACCCGATCGGCTTCTCGGAAAGCGGCACGCCTTTTGTGATCGACCTGGGTGGCTCACCGCAGTTGGCGCCGGAGCGCACCATCAACCCGGAGGTACAGACCGAGTCGCCGCAGGACAAGATTCCCGTGGAGCGCGATACCGTCGAGAGCATGGCCGAACAGGTCGAGCAGGAACGCCTCGAACTGTTGCTGCAGGAGTTGCAGAACAAGGTCGAAGAAAACCCGCAGTTGCTCAAGTTCAAGGATCAGATTTCGTTCGAGATCACCCCGGAAGGCCTGCGCATCCAGATCACCGATGCCGCCAACCGGCCGATGTTCGATTCCGGCAGCGCACGTCTGAAACCGTACTTTGAAGACATCCTGCTGGCCATGGCCGACACCATCAAGGCGGTGCCGAACAAGATCAGCATCAGCGGCCATACCGACGCCAAGCCGTACGCGGGCCAGGGCGACTTCGGCAACTGGGAGCTGTCGGCCAACCGCGCCAACGCCGCCCGGCGTGCGCTGGTCGCCGGCAGTTACCCCGACCCGCAAGTGGCACGCGTGGTGGGGTTTGCCTCCTCGCAGCTGTTTGATCACAAGGACCCCTTCAATCCGGTCAACCGCCGCATCGATATCGTCGTACTGACCAAAAAGGCCCAGCGCGCGATTGAAGGCGACCAGCCGCCACCGGCACCCGCCCAGGGTGAAGGCGCACCGGGTGAAGTGCCCACCGACCCGAACGCGATTCCGCCAGGGCAGGAGCCGTTACCGGCCCATGAGCTGCGCCAGAAGCTGAATTTGTTTGATGATGGCGGAGTGAAGGATCCGACGGTGCCTGGGACGGGGTCCTAGGCGCAATGGACCAGGGGGACCCACGACTCATTTTATCTGTCTCAGGAAAATGCCTGGTCAGTAACTGCTCTCAGGCAAGCTCGCAATAATCGACCGATAGCTGTTCATCCGCTGCTGCTGCACACGTCCGTCTTCCAGTGCCTTGAGCAATGCGCACCCTGGCTCGCGGTCGTGTTTGCAGTCGCGGAAGCGGCAGGTGCCGATCAGGTCGTTGAACTCGATGAACCCCGCTTCCACATCGCTGCGGCTGACATGGCCCAGGCCGAATTCACGAATGCCGGGGGAGTCGATCAGCTCGCCGCCGCCCGGGAAGTGGAACAAGCGTGCGGTGGTGGTGGTATGCGTGCCCTGGCCGGACAGCTCCGACAGCGGGCCGACGCGGGTGTCGACGTCCGGCAGCAGGCTGTTGACCAGTGACGACTTGCCCACGCCCGATTGGCCGACGAACACGCTGATACGCCCGTCCAGCTGCTGTTGCAGCTGTTCCATGCCGTCACCGTGATGGGCCGACACTTCCAGCACCGGGTAACCCAGGGTGCGGTACACCGCCAGCAGCGCGTTGAGCGCGGGGGCGTTCTGGTCGTCGATCAAGTCGAATTTGTTCAGCAGCAGCAGCGGGCGAATGCCGGCATGCTCGGCTGCGACCAGGTAGCGGTCGATCAGGTTGGCATGGGGCTCGGGCAGCGGGGCGAACACGATCACGATCATGTCGACGTTGGCCGCTACCGGCTTGAGCTGACCACGGCTGTCGGGACGGCGCAGCTCGGTGGTGCGCGGCAGTTGGGCGACGATGACGCCGATGCCCTGATTGCCGGCACGCCACACCACCTTGTCGCCGGTGACCAGCGCCGGCAGGTTGGCGCGCAAGTGGCAGCGTGACACTGAACCGGCGAGTTCGCCTTCCAGCGCCTCCACTTCGACCTGCACACCAAAGTGCGCGATCACCAGGCCCGTCTGTTCGGGGCCAAGGTCGCCGCCTTCTAGCGCTTCCACGGCGGAGGATTCACGTTTGGCGGCGCGCGCGGCGCGTTCGCCTTGAATCTTTTCGATGCGCCAGTTTTGGCGACGATTGAGCTGGCGTTTGGCCATTGGTGTTCCGTGTCGATAATACAAAGATAGGGTGAAACGGTCGCGAGTCTAGCACGCCGCCGCCTGCTAAACTGCGCCGCTACGCCAAGGTGCCAAGAGAATCAAGCCATGCTGAACCCACAGAACCTGATTTGGATCGATCTGGAAATGACCGGTCTGAACCCCGACACCGACGTCATCATCGAGATGGCGACGATTGTCACCGACAGCAACCTCAACACCTTGGCCGAAGGTCCGGTGATCGCCATCCACCACAGCGACGCGGTACTGGCCACCATGGATGAGTGGAACACCCGCACCCACGGCAATTCCGGGCTGACACAGCGCGTGCGCGACAGTCGCATCAGCATGGCCGAAGCCGAAGCCGAAACCATCGCGTTTCTGGAGAAGTGGGTGCCCAAGGGCAAGTCGCCGATCTGCGGCAACAGCATCTGCCAGGATCGGCGTTTCCTCTATACGCACATGAAGGGGCTGGAGAGTTACTTCCACTATCGCAACCTGGATGTGTCCACCCTGAAAGAGCTGGCCGCGCGCTGGGCGCCCGAGGTTAAAGACAGCTTCCATAAAGGCAGCACGCACCTGGCGCTGGACGACATTCGCGAGTCGATTGCCGAGTTGCAGCATTACCGCAAGCATTTCATCAAGGCTTGAAGATGTATTGACTGGCCTGGCGCTATCGGGAGCAAGCCCCCTCCCACATTGATGTGCGAACGCAGTCAAATGTGGGAGGGGGCTTGCTCCCGATGGACGCGACTCGGTCACCTTTGATGCCCATGCAAGGACCGCCCGCATGCTGCTGATGCTCTACCTCATCGCCATCACCGCCGAAGCCATGACCGGCGCCCTGTCCGCCGGTCGGCGCGGCATGGACTGGTTTGGCGTGGTGCTGATTGCCTGTGTGACGGCACTGGGGGGCGGTTCGGTGCGCGATGTGTTGCTCGGTCACTACCCGCTGACGTGGGTCAAACACCCGGAATACTTGATACTGACTTCGATTGCAGCACTGGTGACGATCTTCGCCGCGCCGCTGATGCGCCGTCTGCGCTC
The DNA here is from genome assembly GCF_001439805.1 of Pseudomonas trivialis. Taxonomy (GTDB): domain Bacteria; phylum Pseudomonadota; class Gammaproteobacteria; order Pseudomonadales; family Pseudomonadaceae; genus Aquipseudomonas; species Aquipseudomonas trivialis. The sequence continues at coordinate 43,974 of NZ_JYLK01000023.1, forward strand.
GCTGTTCCTCGCGCTGGACGCCGTGGGGCTGGTGGCTTTTACCCTGATTGGCTGCATGACCGCCCTGGAAATGGGCCATGGCATGCTGGTGGCTTCGGTCAGCGGCGTGATCACCGGAGTGTTCGGCGGCATCCTGCGGGACATCTTCTGCAACGACATTCCGCTGGTCTTCCGCCGTGAGCTGTACGCCAGCGTGTCATTCCTCGCCGCGTGGTTCTACCTGCTTTGCCTTTACCTGGAATTACCCAGCGAACAGGCCATTCTGCTGACACTGTTCAGCGGATTTCTGTTACGCCTGCTGGCGATCCGTTTTCACTGGGAAATGCCCAAGTTCGTCTATAACGACGACGTTCATTGACGTTCGGCGTGCTGTTTCAGCGCCCATTCCACATGCTCGCGCACCAGCTCTGAAGGGTAGTCGCGCCGCGCTTTCAACGCCTCCAGCACCGGAATGCTCGACGGCGCATTGCCCAGGCCCACTGCCAGGTTGCGCAGCCAGCGCTCATAACCGGCGCGCCGCAGCGGTGAGCCTTCGGTGCTGCTGAGAAATCTGTCCTCGTCCCACAGGAACAGTTCGGCCAGCCCTGCGTTATCCAGATTGTGCCGTGGCTTGAAATCGCTTTCGGCGGTGGGCCGGGCGAAACGATTCCACGGGCAAACGATCTGACAGTCATCGCAGCCAAACACGCGGTTGCCGATCAGCGGGCGCAGGTCCTCGGGAATCGCGCTCTTGAGTTCGATGGTGAGGTAGGAAATGCAGCGCCGGGCGTCCAGCACATAGGGGCCGACGAAGGCATTGGTCGGGCAGATATCCAGGCACGCCGTGCAGCGGCCGCAATGTTCGGTGCTGTGGGGCGCGTCCACCGGCAGCGGCAGGTCCACGAACAGCTCGCTGAGGAAGAAGTAGCTACCGGCCTTGCGATTGAGGACCAGGGTGTTTTTACCGATCCAGCCGAGCCCGGCCTGTTCGGCGATGGCTTTTTCCAGCACCGGCGCGCTGTCGACGAAGGCACGAAAGCCGAACGGGCCGATCTGCGCCTGAATGCGCTCGGCCAGTTGCTGCACACGCTTGCGGATCAGCTTGTGGTAATCACGGCCCAGGGCGTAACGCGAGATGTAGGCTTTTTCCGGCTGTGCCAGCAAGTGGGCCATCTGAGTGTCACCGGGCAGATAATCCATGCGCAGCGACACCACGCGCAGGGTGCCCGGCACCAGCTCATCGGGATGGGAGCGTTTGCTGCCATGGGCGCCCATGTAATCCATCTCGCCGTGATAGCCCGCGTCGAGCCAGCGTTGCAGGTGCTGCTCGTGCTCGGCGAGGTCCAGGCCGCTGATGCCCACTTGTTGGAAGCCCAGCTCGCGGCCCCAGTCCTTGATCGATTGGGCAAGCGCGGGGAGGTCGGAGGTAATGACAGGCATGAGACAGGGGAAACCACGGGTTAGATAGGTATAATTCTGCCAGACATCGGAGCTTGAAGACGCATGCCTCAGACAAAAGACGAAATAACCGACGTTCAGCCACTGTTGCCCGGTCATTTGCCGCAACTGCCTGCACGTTCCCCGGATGCCCATAAAGGCCAGTTTGGTCATCTGCTGGTCATTGGCGGCGACCATGGATTTGGTGGCGCCGCGCTGCTGAGCACCGAAAGCGCCCTGCGCAGCGGCGCCGGCATGGTTTCCCTGGCGACCCGGCCTGCGCATGTGCCGGCGGCGCTGGCGCGACTGCCGGAAGTCATGACGCTGGGCGTGAGCTCGGCCAACCAGTTGATGGGCCTGTTGGAAAAAACCTCGGTCATCGTCATGGGTCCGGGCCTGGGTGAGTCGGCCTGGGGCAGAAGCCTGTTATCGGTGGCGGCCAACGCCAAACGGCCGCAGGTGTGGGACGCGGACGCACTGAACCTGCTCGCTGCAGGCCATGTCGACTTGCCGGCCAATTGCGTGATCACCCCCCATCCGGGCGAGGCCGCGCGTTTGCTGGGCATTACCACCGCCGAGGTTCAAGCTGATCGCCTCAATGCGGCACTCGCGCTGAGCCTCACATTAAATGCCGTGGTTATTCTCAAAGGAGCTGGCAGTCTGATTGCAAGCCCCGATGGGGACGTTGCCCGCTGTGACCAGGGCCATCCCGCCATGGCTGCGCCCGGTCTGGGTGATGTATTGGCCGGGTTGGTGGGTGCATTGCTGGCCCAGGGCATGCCGGCTTATGACGCCAGCTGCCTGGCGGTGTGGCTGCACGCTACGGCAGGTGATCGCCAGGGCACCTTCGGTCGCGGGCTGGCGGCCAGCGACCTGATCCCCGCCATTCGTCAATTGCTGGAGGAGCAGTCGCCGTGTCTGACGTAACCCTGTTCCTGGCCGATGAAGATGCCATGGTGGCGCTTGGGAATCGTATCGCCGCCGTCACGGCAGGCGCCGGGCTGATCTTCCTCGAAGGCGACCTCGGCGCGGGCAAGACCACGTTGTCGCGGGGGATTATCCGTGGGCTGGGGCACGCTGGCGCGGTGAAAAGTCCCACCTTTACGCTGGTCGAACCCTACGAGATCGGCGACGTGCGCGCCTTTCACTTCGACCTGTATCGCCTGGTCGACCCCGAAGAGCTGGAATACATGGGCATTCGCGATTACTTCGACGAAGATGCGCTGTGCCTGATCGAGTGGCCAGATAAAGGTGCAGGCTTTTTGCCAAAGCCTGACATGACCATTACCATTACGCCGCATGAAACAGGACGTCAGCTGAAGTTGTTGCCCCAGAGCGCGCGTGGCCAGTCGTGGTGCGCCGCTTTGGCATTGGAATTCAAATAATTGGTGGGGTTAGGTATGCGCTTTCGCGCGTTGGTTGCTGTCGTGGGAGTGTTGCTTGCGGCAATGACTGTCAATGCTCTGGCTGCTTCACAGGTGAAAAGTGTTCGCCTGTGGCGAGCGCCGGATAACACGCGACTGGTGTTCGACCTGTCTGGCCCTGTCCAGCACAGCGTCTTTACCCTGGCGGCGCCTGATCGCCTGGTGATCGACATCAACGGCGCGACCCTGGCCGCACCGCTCAAGGTGTCCACCGCCAACACACCGATCACCGCCATGCGCTCGGCCCAGCGTACGCCCACCGACTTGCGCGTGGTCATCGACCTGAAAAAGGCCGTGACCCCGAAAAGCTTTTCCCTGGCGCCCAACGCCCAGTACGGCAACCGGCTGGTGGTCGACCTGTTCGACAATGCCGCCGACGCCAACCCGACGCCTGCGCCGACGCCGAGCGTGGCGACGGTGCCCGCCGTGCCGGTCAACCCGTCGCAACCGCAGGTGAAATTGCCGCCGCCGCCGCCCGCGCCGCCGGGCAAGCGCGACATTATTGTGGTGATCGACGCCGGCCACGGCGGTGAAGACCCGGGGGCCTCCGGCTCGCGCGGCCAGCATGAAAAAGACGTGGTATTGGCCATCGCACGCGAGCTGCAGCGCCAGGTCAACGGCATGAAGGGCTATCGCGCCGAGCTGACCCGCACCGGCGACTACTTCATTCCATTGCGCGGCCGTACCGAAATCGCGCGCAAGAAGGGCGCCGACCTGTTCGTTTCGATTCACGCCGACGCCGCGCCCTCCAGCGCCGCCTTTGGCGCCTCGGTGTTTGCCCTGTCCGATCGCGGTGCCACGTCCGAAACCGCACGCTGGCTGGCTGACAGTGAAAACCGTTCCGACCTGATCGGCGGGGCGGGAAACGTGTCCCTCGACGACAAGGACAAGATGCTCGCCGGCGTATTGCTCGACCTGTCGATGACCGCTTCGCTGACCTCCAGCCTCAATGTCGGCCAGAAAGTCCTGAGCAACATCGGCCGGGTCACCTCGCTGCACAAACAGCGTGTGGAGCAGGCCGGGTTCATGGTGTTGAAGTCGCCGGATATCCCGTCGATTCTGGTGGAAACCGGGTTTATCTCCAACGCCAACGAAGCCTCCAAGCTGGCCAGTGCCAGCCATCAGCAGGCCCTGGCGCGTTCCATCAGTGCCGGCGTGCGTCAGTTCTTCCAGCAGAATCCGCCGCCGGGTACCTACATTGCCTGGCTGCGTGATTCCGGCAAAATCGCCCAGGGCCCGCGCGACCATCGCGTGCAGCCCGGCGACACCCTGGCCATGCTGGCGGTGCGCTTCCAGGTCTCGCCCGCCACGTTGCGCAGCGCCAATAACCTGAAGACCGATGAACTGAAAGTCGGCCAGGTGCTGACCATCCCCGGCACTGAATTGGCGGCGCAGTAATGAGCGAGTCCTTGTTGAACAGTGGCTCGCGCATTGAATTGCTCAGCCCGCGCCTGGCCAACCAGATTGCCGCCGGTGAGGTGGTTGAACGCCCGGCGTCGGTGATCAAGGAACTGCTGGAAAACAGCATCGACTCCGGCGCCAAACGCATCGATGTCGACGTGGAGCAGGGCGGCGTCAAGCTGCTGCGCGTACGCGACGATGGCAGTGGTATCTCCTCGGATGACCTGCCACTGGCCCTGGCCCGTCACGCCACCAGCAAGATCCGCGACCTGGAAGACCTGGAGCGGGTGATGAGCCTGGGTTTTCGCGGCGAGGCCCTGGCGTCGATCAGCTCCGTGGCGCGCCTGACCCTGACCTCGCGCACCCGCGATGCCGAACAGGCCTGGCAAGTGGAAACCGAAGGCCGCGACATGGCCCCGCGCGTTCAGCCGGCGGCGCATCCGGTGGGGACGTCGGTGGAAGTGCGCGATCTGTTCTTCAACACCCCGGCCCGGCGCAAGTTCCTCAAGGCCGAGAAAACCGAATTCGATCACCTGCAGGAAGTCATCAAGCGCCTGGCCCTGGCACGTTTCGACGTGGCGTTTCACCTGCGTCACAACGGCAAGACCATCCTCAGTCTGCACGAAGCCCATGACGATGCCGCGCGTGCCCGGCGGGTCTCGGCGATCTGCGGCGCGGGTTTCCTGGAGCAGGCGCTGCCGATCGAGATCGAGCGCAATGGCCTGCGCCTGTGGGGTTGGGTGGGGCTGCCGACGTTCTCGCGCAGCCAGGCGGACTTGCAGTATTTCTTCGTGAATGGCCGTGCGGTGCGCGACAAGCTGGTGGCGCATGCGGTGCGGCAGGCGTATCGCGACGTGTTGTTCAACGGGCGGCATCCCACCTTTGTGTTGTTCTTTGAGGTCGACCCTTCGGTGGTCGACGTCAACGTGCACCCGACCAAGCATGAAGTGCGCTTCCGCGATGGGCGCATGGTGCATGACTTCCTGTATGGCACCTTGCACCGCGCCCTGGGCGATGTGCGTCCGGACGATCAACTGTCGGCGCCGATCGTGACGGCAGTGGTGCGGCCGACCGGCCCCGAGGCCGGCGAGTTCGGGCCGCAGGGCGAAATGAGCCTGGCGGCCAACCTGCTGCAATCGCCGCAGCCACAGCCTTCGTACAGCGCGCCCGGCTCGGGCGCTGGCGCGGGCTATCAGTATCAATACACGCCGCGCCCGCAATCGACCGTGCCGGTGGCCGAGGCCCAGGCAGCCTATCGCGAATTTTTCGCGCCGCTGCCGGGTGCCGAGCCGGGCGCCGCCGTTGCGTTGCCCGAAGGTGGCGGTGATATACCGCCGCTGGGTTATGCGCTGGCCCAGCTCAAGGGCATCTACATCCTTGCGGAAAACGCTCACGGCCTGGTGCTGGTAGACATGCACGCCGCCCACGAGCGGATCATGTACGAGCGCCTCAAGATCGCCATGGCCAGCGAAGGCCTCAGCGGCCAGCCGCTGCTGGTGCCCGAATCCCTGGCCGTGAGCCAGCGCGAAGCCGACTGCGCCGAAGAGCACCATGGCGTGTTTCAGAAGCTCGGTTTTGAACTGCAACGCCTGGGCCCGGAAACCCTGGCGATCCGCCAGATTCCGGCGCTGCTCAAACAGGCCGAGGCCAACCGGTTGGTGGCCGACGTGCTGGCCGACCTCATGGAATACGGCACCAGTGACCGTATCCAGGCGCACATCAATGAGCTGCTGGGCACCATGGCCTGCCACGGCGCGATCCGCGCCAATCGCCGCCTGGCCCTGCCGGAAATGAACGGTCTGCTGCGCGACATGGAAAACACCGAGCGCAGCGGCCAGTGCAACCACGGCCGACCGACCTGGACCCAGATGGGCCTGGACGATCTGGACAAACTGTTCCTGCGCGGCCGCTGATGAGTGCCTTGCCCCCCGCGATCTTCCTGATGGGCCCCACGGCCGCCGGCAAGACCGACCTGGCCATCGAGCTGACCAAGGTGCTGCCGTGTGAGCTGATCAGTGTCGACTCTGCCCTGGTTTACCGGGACATGGATATCGGCACCGCCAAGCCTTCCAAGGCGCTGCTGGCCGAGCATCCCCATCGCCTGATCGACATCCTCGACCCGTCGATGAGCTATTCGGCTGCGGATTTTCGCACTGACGCCCTGGCAGCCATGGCCGACATCACCGCGCGGGGCAATATCCCGCTGCTGGTGGGCGGCACAATGCTCTACTACAAGGCTTTGCAGGAAGGGCTCGCCGACATGCCGCCCGCCGATGCCCAGGTGCGCGCCGAACTTGAGGACGACGCTGCCCGCCTTGGCTGGCAAGCCCTGCACGACCAATTGGCGGCCGTGGACCCGGTGTCTGCCGCGCGCATTCACCCCAACGACCCGCAGCGCCTCACGCGCGCGCTGGAGGTCTGGCGTGTGAGCGGGCAGACCATGACTGAACACAGGCTGAAACAAACTGCGCTAAGTGCTGATGCAGACGCGTCGGGTCAATCACAATTGCCCTATACTGTCGCGAATCTGGCCATTGCCCCGGCAAATCGCCAGGTGCTGCATGAACGAATTGCGCAAAGATTCACGATTATGTTGGAACAGGGGTTTGTGGACGAGGTCGTAGCTTTGCGTTCCCGAGGTGACCTGCATGCCGGGCTGCCTTCGATACGCGCTGTAGGCTATCGCCAGGTCTGGGATTATCTGGATGGCAAGCTGACGTCAGTCGACATGCAGGAGCGGGGCATCATCGCCACGCGCCAATTGGCGAAGCGCCAGTTCACCTGGTTGCGCAGCTGGAGCAAATTGCACTGGCTGGACAGCCTGGACAGCGACAATCTGTCACGCGCCTTGAAATACCTGGGGTCGGTCTCCATATTGAGCTGAGTCCCTGTAATTGCCGTCTATCCTTGGGGGTGTGACGGCCATAAGCTACCCATTTCTCGATTTTTCATTATTTATCCTTAAAGGAGTGCGGCACATGTCAAAAGGGCATTCGCTACAAGACCCTTACTTGAACACTTTACGTAAAGAGAAAGTGGGGGTTTCCATCTACCTGGTCAACGGTATCAAGCTGCAAGGCACGATCGAGTCGTTCGACCAGTTCGTGATCCTGCTGAAAAACACCGTCAGCCAGATGGTTTACAAGCACGCTATCTCGACAGTCGTCCCCGTTCGTCCAATCCGTCTGCCTAGTGCAGCGGGTGATGATGCAGCTGACGCTGAGCCAGGTAACGCCTGATAGGAGTCTCCTTTGTTCTTTGAGCGCCACGGTGGTGGTGAGCGAGTGATCCTCGTTCACTTGGATGGACAGGACCCTGAGGCGCGCGAAGATCCGCAGGAGTTTCAGGAGTTGGCAAATTCGGCCGGCGCCGAGACCGTTGCGTTTTTTAACGTGCCGCGTCATCGGCCAACCGCCAAATACCTGATCGGCAGCGGCAAGGTCGAGGAGCTGCGCGACCTGGTCCACGCCGAAGAAGCCGATCTGGTGATCTTCAATCACACCCTCACGCCCAGTCAGGAACGCAACCTCGAACGTGTCTTCGAGTGTCGCGTGATCGACCGCACCGGTCTGATTCTCGATATTTTTGCCCAGCGCGCCCGAACCCATGAAGGCAAGCTGCAGGTCGAACTGGCCCAGCTTGACCACATGAGCACGCGCCTGGTGCGCGGCTGGACTCACCTTGAGCGTCAGGGTGGCGGTATCGGCATGCGTGGCCCGGGTGAAACCCAGCTCGAAACCGACCGACGCCTGCTGCGGGTGCGCCTGCGCCAGATCAAGGGGCGCCTGGAGAAGGTTCGCAGCCAGCGCGAGCAATCGCGTCGGGGCCGTTCGCGTGCGGATATTCCCACCGTGTCGCTGGTGGGCTATACCAACGCCGGCAAATCCACACTCTTCAATAATGTGACGAAGTCGGACGTGTACGCGGCCGACCAACTGTTCGCCACCCTTGACCCGACCTTGCGCCGCCTTGATATAGGCGACCTGGGGCCGATTGTCCTGGCCGATACGGTAGGTTTTATTCGCCACTTGCCCCACAAACTGGTTGAGGCCTTTCGGTCTACGCTCGAAGAGTCCAGCAACTCCGACCTGCTGCTGCATGTGATCGATGCGGCCGAGCCTGACCGCATGCTGCAGATTGAACAAGTGATGGTGGTACTGGGCGAGATTGGTGCCCAGGACTTGCCGATCCTCGAGGTCTATAACAAACTCGATTTGCTTGAGGGCGTTGAGCCACAAATCCAGCGCGACGAGAACGGCGTACCCCAACGGGTATGGCTGTCGGCGCGCGATGGCAGTGGTCTGGAGCTGCTTGAACAAGCGATTGCCGAACGGCTCGGCAGTGATTTGTTCGTCGGCACCTTGCGCTTGCCGCAACGTTTTGCTCGACTGCGTGCACAGTTTTTCGAACTGGGCGCGGTACAGAAAGAAGAACACGACGAAGAAGGTGTCAGCTTGCTGGCCGTTCGGTTGCCGCGCTCGGAGCTCAATCGGCTGGTCAGCCGCGAGGGTGTGGTGCCGGAGGAGTTCATCGAACAACACACTTTGCAATAAAAGCCTCCTAAAGCGGTTGTGCCGCAGTGGCAGGCATTCTGTAGCATTGGTCGGCGCGCCGTGGGCGCGTCTTTGCTTTATCAGATGGAGAGCGCTATGGCTTGGAATGAGCCGGGTGGCAACTCGAATAATCAGGATCCTTGGGGTGGTAAGCGCCGCAATAATGGCGACCGCAAGGGGCCACCAGATCTCGACGAGGCCTTCCGAAAGCTGCAGGAAAGCCTGAATGGGTTGTTCGGTGGTGGAAAAAAACGGGGTGGTGACGACGGCGGTCGCACAAGCAAGGGCGGTGGCTATGGCCTGCTGGGCCTGGGTCTTGTCGTGCTGGCGGCCGTTTGGCTGTACAGCGCCGTTTACGTGGTGGACGAGCAGGAGCAAGCCGTGGTGCTGCGCTTCGGCAAGTACTACGAGACGGTCGGGCCGGGCCTGAACATCTACTTCCCGCCGATCGACAAGAAGTACATGGAGAACGTTACACGTGAGCGTTCCTATACCAAACAGGGCCAGATGCTGACCGAAGACGAGAACATCGTCGAAGTGCCGCTGACCGTGCAGTACAAGATCACCAACCTGCAGGACTTCGTGCTGAACGTCGACCAGCCGGAAATCAGCCTGCAACACGCCACCGAAAGCGCCTTGCGCCATGTGGTGGGTTCCACCGCCATGGACCAGGTGCTGACCGAAGGCCGTGAGTTGATGGCCAGCGAAATCAAGGAGCGCCTGCAACGGTTCCTCGATACGTATCGCACCGGTATCACCGTCACCCAGGTGAACGTTCAAAGCGCAGCCGCACCGCGTGAAGTGCAGGAAGCCTTCGACGACGTGATCCGCGCCCGTGAAGACGAGCAGCGTTCGCGCAACCAGGCTGAAACCTACGCCAACGGCGTCGTGCCGGAAGCCCGTGGTCAGGCCCAGCGTATCCTTGAAGATGCCAACGGCTACCGTGACGAAGTGGTCTCGCGCGCCAAGGGTGAGGCGGATCGCTTCACCAAATTGGTCGCCGAGTATCGCAAGGCGCCCGAGGTCACCCGTGAGCGTCTGTACCTGGACACCATGCAGGAAGTCTTCAGCAACACCAGCAAGGTTCTCGTGACCGGCAGCAAGGGTGGGCAGAACAACCTGCTGTACTTGCCGCTGGACAAGATGATCGAGGGTGGTCGTAGTGGCACCAGCGCGCCGTCCACCGGTTCGAACGCCGCTGCCAACGAAGCGAGCGCCCGTGCGGCCGCTGACCTGCTGCAACAGCAAACACGTACCAGGGAGAGTCGTTGATGAGCAATAAATCGCTGACCGCCCTGATTGTGGGCGTCGTCGTGGTCATCGCTGCCTGGAACTGCTTCTACATCGTCGCTCAGACCGAGCGCGCGGTGCTGCTGCAATTCGGTCGCGTGGTCCAGGCGGATGTCCAGCCCGGCCTGCATGTGAAGGTCCCCTACGTGAATCAGGTGCGCAAGTTCGACGGTCGCCTGATGACCCTGGACGCACCGACGCAGCGCTTCCTGACCCTGGAAAAGAAAGCCGTAATGGTCGACGCCTACGCCAAGTGGCGCGTCAAGGATGCCGAGCGGTACTACACCGCGACTTCGGGCCAGAAGCAGCTTGCCGATGATCGTCTGTCGCGGCGTCTCGAATCGGGCCTGCGCGACCAGTTTGGTAAGCGCACCCTGCACGAAGTGGTATCCGGTGAGCGTGATGCGCTGATGGCGGATATCACCCGCTCGCTGAACACCATGGCGGAAAAGGAATTGGGTATCGAAGTGGTCGATGTGCGCGTCAAGGCCATCGATCTGCCCAAGGAAGTGAACCGCAGCGTGTTCGAACGCATGAGCACCGAGCGTGAGCGTGAGGCGCGTGAGCACCGTGCCAAGGGTAACGAACTGGCTGAGGGGATCCGTGCGGATGCCGACCGTCAGCGTCGTGTCCTGCTGGCGGAAGCCTATCGCGAGTCTGAAGAGGCGCGCGGTGATGGCGATGCGCAAGCGGCGGCGATCTATTCCAAGGCTTATGGCCAGGACCAGGAGTTCTACGCGTTCTACCGTAGCCTGCGTGCCTACCGCGAAAGCTTCGCGAACAAGACCGACGTCATGGTGCTGGACCCAAGCAGCGAGTTTTTCCGCTACCTGGAAAAATCCAAGTAATCAGCTCGTCACTGTGCAGGAACCACTCCGTCGGGCGGCTAAAATGCCTGGCGGGGTGATCCTTTCAGAAAACGGGTGTATGATGCGGCAGCCGGGAAATTCCCGGCTTTTTTGCGTCTGCATGTTTGATTGTTGATGGCCGCGCAGACGCCACCGGTTTTTCGAGGAAAGTGCCCGACGAGGCCATTTGCAGGCCGTTCGTCACGTCGCTCTTGCGCGTGGTTTATGCAAGGGGCGGGTGTTTTCTGCTTCACTCAAGGCTCGGCCGAGGGCTGGCCGCCCGGATCAAAGGGGAATGGCGTAATGGCAACGGTAGACCGCTGGCTGCTGCCAGATGGCATCGAAGAAGTACTGCCACCAGAGGCTGCGCGCATTGAAATCGCGCGTCGCCAGGTGTTGGATCTGTTCCAGAGCTGGGGTTACGAGTTTGTCGTGACTCCCCATATCGAGTACCTGGAATCCCTGCTGACCGGCGCGGGCCAGGACCTGGATCTGCGCACCTTCAAGGTTATCGACCCGCAATCGGGCCGGCAGATGGGCTTTCGTGCCGACATCACGCCACAGGTTGCGCGCATCGACGCGCACACCCTGCGCCGCGAAGGCCCAAGCCGCCTGTGCTACGCCGGCAGCGTGCTGCATGCGCAGCCGCGTGCCTTGTCGTCCTCACGCAGCCCGATCCAGCTGGGGGCCGAGCTGTATGGCGACGCTAGCCCGAGCAGCGACGTTGAAGTGATCAGCCTGATGCTGGCCATGTTGCAACTGGCAGACGTGCCGGATGTGCACATGGACCTGGGCCACGTGGGTATCTACCGTGGTCTGGCCCGAGCGGCCGGGTTGTCCGGCGAAGTGGAGCAGCAGTTGTTCGATGCCCTGCAACGCAAGGCCATCGATGAAGTCATTGCCCTCACCGAAGGCGTGCCTGCAGACCTCGCCGGCATGCTGCGTGCGCTGGTCAACCTGTGCGGTGGCCGTGAAGTGCTGGACGCCGCGCGTGAGCGCCTGGCCAATGCGCCGGTGTCGGTATTGGCCGCACTGGACGACGTGCTGGCCATCGCCGAGCAGTTGTCGGCGCGTTTCCCGCAGTTGCCGCTGTACTTTGATCTGGGCGAGTTGCGCGGCTACCACTACCACACCGGTGTGGTGTTCGCCGTGTTCGTACCGGGTGTTGGCCAGGCCATCGCCCAGGGCGGTCGTTATGACGATATCGGCGCTGACTTTGGTCGCGCGCGTCCGGCAACCGGCTTTTCCACCGATTTGAAAACCCTGGTGACCCTGGGGCGTGCTGAGGTCGAGCTGCCGTCTGGTGGCATCTGGATGCCCGACAGTACGGACGCGGCACTCTGGCAGCAGGTTTGCCAGTTGCGCAGTGAGGGTCAGCGTGTCGTCCAGGCCTTGCCTGGGCAGCCATTGGCCGCCGCCCGTGAAGCGGACTGCGACCGGCAATTGATTCAGCAGAACGGGCTTTGGCAAATATCGCCACTGGCTTCTTGAGTTTTCCTGCCGGCCATCGCCGGCACCAAGTTTGCGCGAATGAGGACAAGTGTTATGGGTAAGAATGTCGTAGTCCTGGGCACCCAATGGGGTGATGAGGGCAAAGGCAAGATCGTTGATCTGCTGACCGAACATGCTGCCGCCGTAGTGCGCTATCAGGGCGGCCACAACGCTGGCCACACCCTGGTCATCGATGGCGAAAAAACCGTCTTGCACCTGATCCCGTCGGGCGTATTGCGCGAAGGCGTGCAGTGCCTGATCGGCAACGGCGTGGTGGTGGCCCCCGACGCCCTGCTGCGCGAGATCACCAAGCTGGAAGAGAAAGGCGTACCGGTGCGCGAGCGCCTGCGCATCAGCCCGTCCTGCCCGCTGATCCTGTCCTTCCACGTTGCCCTGGACCAGGCCCGTGAAAAGGCGCGTGGCGAGCTGAAGATCGGCACCACCGGTCGCGGTATCGGCCCGGCGTACGAAGACAAGGTTGCCCGTCGTGGCCTGCGTGTGGGCGACCTGCTCAACATGCCGCGCTTTGAAGACAAGCTGCGTGAACTGGTGGATTACCATAACTTCATGCTGGTCGGTTACTACAAAGAGCCGGCCATCGAGTTCGACAAGACCCTGGCCGAGTGCAAGGAATACGCCGAGCTGCTCAAGCCGCTGATGCTGGACGTGACCGCCGAGCTGCACGACCTGCGTCGCGCCGGCAAGGACATCATGTTCGAAGGCGCCCAGGGCTCGCTGTTGGACATCGACCACGGTACCTACCCGTACGTGACCAGCTCCAACACCACTGCCGGCGGCGTTGCCACCGGTTCCGGCGTTGGCCCGATGTTTCTGGATTACATCCTGGGCATCACCAAGGCCTACACCACTCGCGTGGGTTCGGGACCTTTCCCGACTGAGCTGTTCGACGCCGTGGGCGCGCATCTGGCCAAGCAGGGTCACGAATTCGGCGCCACCACCGGCCGTGCCCGTCGTTGTGGCTGGTTCGACGCCGTTATCCTGCGTCGCGCCATCGATGTGAACAGCATCTCCGGCATCTGCCTGACCAAGCTGGACGTACTCGACGGTCTGGAAGCCATCAACATCTGCATCGGCTACAAGGATGCGCAAGGCAATGACGTGGCACCGACCGACGCTGACAGCTACGTAGGCCTGCAGCCGGTGTACGAAGAAGTGCCGGGCTGGAGCGAATCGACCGTGGGCGCGAAGACCCTGGAAGAGCTGCCGGCCAACGCCCGTGCCTACATCAAACGCGTTGAAGAGTTGATCGGTGCGCCGATCGACATTATTTCGACGGGGCCGGACCGCAACGAAACCATCGTTCTGCGCCATCCGTTCGCTTGATAAGCGATTGATGTAAAAAGCAAAGGGTTCCTTCGGGAGCCCTTTTTCATGGTTCTTCACGGAATCCCGGGAAACACAGAAACAAGAACGCCGATTTGATTGATGATGTTCGTGCGAGCAAACACATCTACCAAACCGGCGTTCTTATGCACGATATTAATACTTTCCTTCCTTTTTGGGAGGGCTTTTCTGTCGTTAACATCAAGCCTGATGGTGACGCCCTCCAGATCGATCTGACTCCCCACTCCACCCGATTCCCTTCTTGCGGCGGCTGCCAGAAACCCTGTTCAACCACTCATGAGTATTGCGAGCGAGTGATTCGTGATTTGCCCATACTCGGTCGTGCGGTGCGCCTCAGCGTTTTGCTCAGGCGGGTTGGCTGTCGTGACTGTGGCAAACGCATGGAGGCTGTCAGTTGGCTAGACCGCTACGCTCGCATGACGCGCCGCTTGGCCGAGACGG
>NZ_JYLK01000024.1 GCF_001439805.1 Pseudomonas trivialis
TTGGGGGGCGGATTACTTGTGCCGAGGGGGCTTGCCCGGCGTTGGGGTGCGCAGCGCTCCCGCTTTTTTGGGCCCGCCACGCAGCCCAACGCGGGGCAAGCCCGCTCGCCACAGAAGCCCGTTCGCCACGATAGGGCGTTCCACATTACATTGCACACGCAGTGCTCTTTAATGGTGCGTAACTAACTTGAACTTCGCGCACGCTTGATTCTTCTAATCGGCATTCGACAATCTGCGGAGTACCGTCGTGCCAACCATCATCTCGCCCGATACCCCGGAATCGGCCCTGACCGACCACAGCGAGCACAACGCCAAGATCTTCGGTTCGCCCAAGGACCGGCTGGACTTCTACCGCCGAGAAATCCAGTACGAAACCAGCATCCTCGCCAACCGCACCGATGCCTACCTCACCGCGCAGTCATTCCTGGTGATCGCCTTCGTGTCCGGCATGGGCAACCTCAATCCGGAGTGGGGCAAGCTGTTTACCCTGGTGGTGCCGGTGTTTTTGGTGGCGCTGGGTATTTTGAGTTCGCTGAACGCGTGGCCCGGTATTCGCGCGGCGTATGAAATCATCGACCACTGGCACTATAAGCAGAGCGAACTGCTGCGCAGCGAGCCGGTGATGGGCATGGCCTACGATGAGTCGCCGCTGTTTTCCGAAATGGAGTCGTCCCACAAGGGCTATCGCAAGTCGCTGCTGTTCTCCATGCGTGCGCCGTGGCTGTTCATGGTGTTCTGGCTGGTGCTGGGCATTTATGCGTTTTATATCCAGATCGACAATCCGATCAGCTGAGCAATTGGACGGAACTTCGTCCGCAGGCGCGGCGCCTTAGCTTTACGCAGTACAGATTTCTCCCAGACCTGCGAAGAGGTGCCCCATGAATACCAGCAACGACCCGCAAACCAGCAACCGTAACGACCCGGCCATCGACGGTGGCGAGCCGGCCCCAGGCAGCGCTGTCAATGCGCCCAAGGATCCAGCGGCTGCCAGCGACCCCAAGGCAAAGGAGAACGACTTCAGCCCGGATTTCGAGCCCGAGCCTGAGCACAAACCTGAAACCGATGCCGATATCGATACTCAGGGCGGCTAGAGGAGAACGGCATGTCAAAAGAACTCGACCTGGAAGACGACCCCAACGATCCGGGCAACGAAGACCCGGGCTCGTTGATGGACGATGCCACCGCGCCGCTCAAGGATGATGCCACTGTGCCTCTCAACGATCTGGATGACGCGGCAGACGTCGGCAATACTGAGCGTCAGGACTGACCCTTCGCCCTGGCTCGTCGTTCATACCATGCCAGCATCGGCTGGGTACTCAGGCCATGAACGACGATGCTCAGGGCAATCACCGACACGGTAAGGTTCACGGCCACGGCGCTGCTGGTGCCGATCAGCCCATGGTTGAGGGCGTAGAACAGGTAGTAGATGCTGCCGATGCCGCGAATCCCGAACCAACCCATCAGGCCGCGTTGCTGGCGGTCGACCAGGCTGCCCCAGGGCATGGCGAATACGCTGACCGGGCGAATCACGCAAAACAGCAAGGCCGCAATCAACAGCGCGCGCCAGTCCCAATGGCTGACCAGCACGATGCCCAATACGGTCACCAGAAACACTTCCATCGAACGTTCCACCAGGCTGCCGAAGGAGAGCATGTCGCCCATCATCACGCCTGCGGCAATCTGCGTGTCGGCCAGCTCGCTGACGTCGCCTTGCAGGGCGTGCGCTGGCTCCACCTCCAGATGACCGACCACGGGCAGTGCCAGGTGCTCGGCGGGTGTCCTGGCGTTGCCGGTGGATTTGAATTCGGCCTGGCGCAGCCCGAGGCCGGCGGCGAACACCGACAGGAAACCGTAGCCGCCGATCGCTTCGGCGGCCACGTAGGCCAGTGCGATCAGCGCCAGGGTCAGGTAGTCATTGGGCGACAGGGTGCTGTCGTCGTGGGTGATGCGCAGCCACAAGGTGACGCGGCCGATGCCCCGGCCCATCCAGTAACCCACCAGTAACCCGGCCGGCACTGCCCAGATCAGGTTCTTCAGGACCCAGCCGCCGAGCCAGTCGCCATCGAAACCGCCATGCTGCATGAACAGCAGGCTGAAGATCACGAAGGGGAAGGCCGTGCCGTCGTTCAAACCGGCCTCGCCCGAGAGGCCAAAGCGCAGCGCGTCATAGTCCTGGGCGTTGTTGACCTGCACCAGGCCGGCCAGAACCGGGTCGGTGGGTGCCAGGATCGCCCCCACCAGCAGCGACACACCCCACGACAATTGCAGCAGGTAATGCAGCGCCAGGCAGGTGCCGAGGATGGTCAGCAGCATTACCGGCCCGGCCATGCCGAATGCGATGCGCCACAGCCGATGGCTGAGCGGCAGGCGCAGCTTGAGGCCGCTGACAAACAGCGAAAACAACACGGCGACTTCGGTCAGGTGTTCCATCCAGCGCGCGGAACCCTTGATGTCCAGGTGCAACAGGTCCACCCCCAACGGGCCAATCGCGACGCCCAGCAACAGGCACACCGCCGAGGTGGTCACCGGCATCCAGCGCAGGTAGGAGGAGGTGAGGGCGAGGGTGAGCAATACGGCGCCGAGTACGGCCAACCATAGAATAAATGTCATCGAGCATGTTCCGGGCCGTGGTGTATGCAGGTTGGAGGCTGCGCCCGGGTGCGGGTTCAAAGTGATTCCATTCACTTTGAGGGGAAGGACAGATTCAGGCAGCGTGGCGTCTGATGCTGGATTCCAGGGTGCTGGATGGGGTGAACACCATGTCGTAGCCACCGCCGTCATCCATGAAGCGTTGAATGCCGGCCTGTTGCTCCCGACCCAGCGTATAGACGTTGGCCTTGCCTACAGTGGCGGGCTGCAGCCGGGTGCCGCCCAATGCGTGGTCCAGTGCCAGAGAGTTGGAGTGGTAGAGATGCAATTGGCCGTCCGGGGCTTTTTGAATATAAGCAGCGTGCACGATTTTGTCCTTGTTATAGCCGCGTCGGCTGACAAAGGTAGCGACGCCTGACTCGGAAATGTCGGCCGCGTTAAAGCTGCTCTTCAAGGTGTCTGGGCGAATTTTCATCATGCGGTTATAGGTTTGGGATCCGCCATTGAGCACCTCGGGAATGATTTTGTTGAACGCCGTGTCAGTGATCTTTTTGTCGGCCTGGGCGGCGCGTAACGCTGTCGCGTAACAAATGTCCAGTTGGGTGTTCTTGTCCAGTTTTTTATACAACGTCTTCATGTTTCCGCTGAGTTCGCCGCTGGAAAGCACCTTGGCCTGAAAGTTCGACAGCGGCTGCCCGAAGGATTTTCGGTTGACGGGGTTGATGGCGTGCCATTGACCGGTCGCTTCATCCAATTTGGCAAGTGCGCCCACATCACTGGCGCCGTTGACCCCCTTGAGCGTGCCTTGGGCGATATTTGGTTTTTTCGCCAGTGCGGCCACATCAACTTTTGCCAACGCTGCCAATAGCTTTTCCGCACGGGAAACGCCCCGGCGAGCGAGGTTGATCGCCCCCCGGGCCAGGTCATCAAGACCGCTCAGAGGGTTGAGCGCGCCTACCGCCGCACGGCCGAGGATCTTGCCCGCATGGGCGATTCTGGACAATGCCGAGGCTCCAGCTGAGAGGGCTTTTGCGCCTTTGAAGGCAGCACCAAGGCCGACCGCGAAGCCGAAGATATCGAACGCCAGGTCAACGAAGCCTTCAAGCGTTTTGCCGTCGATAAAATGCTTGATCGCTGAGCGGAACGGGATCAGGTTGAGCGCAATCTCTTCAATGATGCGGTAAGTGGGCACTTGCGTTTCAAAGGTTGTCGCGCCTTTGGCGTAGCGTTTTACCGCAGGCAGCTCCATGTCTGCGATGACCGCCTCGGCAAGGTAGCGGGTTCTGTCACTGGCGTAGCTGTAGGGAGTACCGTGCTCACCCTTTTTTTCATCCGTCAGTCTGGATGGATACTCCCCACCAGGCGTTATGACGTCGTATCGCTTTCCTTTGGAGGGATGCCAACCGTTGGTGGGTTGGCGCTCCTTGTAGGCCATCTCTGGTCGTTTGGTGATGGTGCCCTTCAGTCGGTTGATGGCATAGGTCACCGAGGTTCCATTACGCACCGTTTCGACAAGGAGAGTGCCTTTTTCAACCGGGAGTGGATGATCGTTTCGCCAGTAGTCGATTTCCGTACGGACGGTTATTTTTCCAAACTCAAGATTCTGCCGGTCTTCCAGCGGCAGGTTTGAAACCAGGGTTTTTATTTGTGCCGCAGTCGTTCTCTTCACCGCGTTGGCGTAATCGGTAAATGCCGTTTCGAAAGGCTGGCGCGGGGAGGGCAAATCCTTGATTTTTGCCAGTACCGCCTTGATGTCGATCTCCTTTGACGAAGCATTCCAGGTGCCGGGAGTAACGTCGTCGCCAAGCGTTAGTGCAATCGAAATGGGTATGAATTTCAGCCAATACAACCCATCAGTTAAATTTCCATCCGGCGCGCGCCGCAGGAAGCGGCCATCGATAAACAGATCCAGTATCGAGTAGGGGCCCGGGAAGTCCTTGTTGGAGGGTTCGAGCTCAATACACTTTGCTTCGAGGAGTTTCGGGTTCATGTCCGGCAGCGCTTTTTTCAATTGCTCCAATGCAATGGCGCTGGTTGTCGGCATGTGTGGGATCTGCGTTTCAGCAGCTTCGCGCAGTTCGCGGATCTGCGTGTTGAATGCGTTACAGGCTTGGGTTAACGCGCCTTCGGTCATCGGATAGCCCAAGCCATTTGCGACAGCCCAGTCCTTGATCGCGTTTTGCTGGGCCGCGTACTCGATCTGACGCTCGTGATCGTTAAGCGGCGCTGCGCTGGCGTGTAGCATGACCTGCGCATAGCTCATCCCCGCGGTTGCTCCAGGTGCTTTCGCTTCGAGGCGGGCAACAGCCGTGGTAAAGCTGACCCAGCTATGAGCACCCACTTTCACTTGTTTGGGGATGTCGTTGACCAGAAACTGTGGCGCTCGGTTGGCCAGTTGCAGATGAGCCCTGATGGTTGCCGTCTCGGCGGATTCGGCGTTGCCGTTGGCGAGCAGGTATTCAGCCAGCTCCTTGACGATGATTGAGGGTGTCTTGCCGGCGTTTTGCGCGGTGACCAGCGGGAAGCCCTCGATATGGGGCTGCGGGGAGTGAATCGTCACGCCTTCGATGTCGGTGCTGCTCTCCAGGTTCAGGGCTGCCAGCAGCCAGTCGCTGGGGCTGCCCTTGATGGCGAGCCGCTCAAAAAAGGCTTGAAGCGCTTCGGCCAATGCCTTGCCCTTGGGGGACCTGAGCAAGTCATCGATCAGCCGCCGCGGATCGCGCAGCGGTTGCGGGGAAACAGGCCGGTCGCGCAGCAAATGAGTGAGAACGGAGTCATCGTGAAATACCCGCACAGTGCTGAGTCGAGCTGAATGGATAACCTGCGTGAGTTGACGCTGTCTGTCCTGCGCAAGGGGTTCCGGCCAGGCCAGTGCGCCCCCCAGGTTGCCATGGATGGGTGAGGTGAGGACAGGCGTGGCCAATGCTGTCGCCAGGTTCTCCAACTGCTCGTGATTCGTTGGAATGTCCCAGCCGTGGTCCTTGAGCAATTTCAACAGACTGACCTGGTTCGTTTTGCCGGTTCTATCCGGATAGTAGGAGGCGTGTTCAGAGAGATGAATGGGCTTCTTTAATTCGTCCTCGATCTGCCCGTCATAATCAATACCCTTTTGTAGGGTGTTTGCCAGGTGTTGCAGGCTGGCGGCGGCAGCGTGGCGGGTATGAATATCGGCAAGCACGGTTTTCTGCTCGTCGAGTGCATCTTCGCTGCGCGCAGTGATCAACGCCTGTCTGGTGTTCGGGTCAAGTGGTTTGAAATTCTGATCGCGCTCGATCTCCAGCGCGCGTTGTTGCTTTTGGAGCGGTTCCAGCGCCTGGGGCTCTTGATAAAAGCGGCCGACTATCCACCACGGCACCGGCTCGTCTGCCAGGGTTGCAGGCGGCGCAAACGCGGTGCCTATACCGAGCAAGCGCGCGACTTCCAAGACCGGCCCGCTGACTGCGCGCCAATGAGCATCGTCTTGCCCTGCCTTGTGCTGTTTGCCCTTGACCATAAAGGCGATCTCGCCCGTCTGTGGGTCGAGTGTGATCGAGGTGCGGTTGATACCGCGATCTTGAATCCACTGGCGCATATCGGTGGACTGAAACGCGTCACGTAGTTGGCCCCACCACTGGCCGAAGGTGGAGTGGGGAGGCACGTGGTGGATCGTCGGCGTGCTGCTGGTCTGGGCGGCCTCAAGGAGCGCATTGCGGTATTGCAGGGCCAATAAGCGGTCGCCGTCGGTGCGCGAAGTGCCAGGTTTGACTGGCGCTTGGGCGTCACGCTGCTGTCTGGAAAATGGTTGCCCGCAGGCGGGGGGAAGGGCGGGCAACGATTGATTGAATGCTGGGTTATGGTTGGAGAGTCCTTGCATAAAGAGCGCCTTTAGATTGAGTGTTATCAATCTTCTGTCGCCTCTGTCGCGTCATTGATTCCCTCGCCCGTCCCTGCGTGTGGTGACCTTGTATTTCGATTCAAATCTGTGTGTATTTCAGGCGGTCTCATTCGTGCTGCATTCGGGCTCCGTGGACTTACTTGATCCGGTCCAGCAACAACCGCTCCAGCGTTTCCACCGGCAACGGTCGGCTGAACAGATACCCCTGAATCTGGTCGCAGCCGGCCTCTTTCAGGAACGTCAACTGCGCCTGGGTTTCGACGCCCTCGGCGACCACCCGCAGGCTCAGGCTGTGGGCCAGTTCGATGATGGTGCGCGTGATCGCCGCATCCTGCGGGTTGGTGGTGACCTCACGGATGAACGCGATATCGATCTTCAACGTATCGATGGGAAACCGTCGCAGGTACGCCAGGCTTGAGTAGCCCGTGCCGAAGTCGTCGATGGAGATTTTCACGCCCATGGCGCGCAGGCGCTGCAGGGCGGCGATGGTGTGCTCGGTGTTTTCCATCAGCGAGCTTTCGGTGAGTTCCACCTCCAACCAGTGTGCTTCCACCGCGGTGGTGGCCAGGATGCGCTCGATATCGGCGATCAGGTCACCTTCGATCAATTGATGGCCGGACACGTTGACCGACACTTCCACCGCGCCAATGCCGTTGAGCTGCCACGTGGCGATCTGTTGGCAGACGCGCTCGATCACCCAGCGGCCCACCGGCACGATCAGGCCGAGGTCTTCCAGTACAGGTACGAACACGGCCGGTGAGACCGGGCCGTAGCCAGGCCGATCCCAACGCAACAACGCCTCCAGGGCACAGACTTCGCCGTTGGCCAGCTCGACCTTGGGTTGGTAGTGCAGGGCAAACTCATTGCGTTCAACCGCTGCACGCAGTGCATATTCCAGGTCTTGACGGGCGAGGTCGTGCACGTTCATCTGCGCACTTGGGCTGGTGTGTTTCAGCAACTGCTGTTCGAGCATCAGGCTGTGCTGTTTGAGCTGATCGCCGTAGGCCTTGAGCCGCAGCAGATTGCGTACCCGCAGCCACAATTCCAGGCGTTCCACCGGTTTGGTGATGAACTCCTCGGCGCCGCTTTCCAGGCCGCTGACCTTTGCCTCGGACTCGCTGAGCGCCGAGAGCATGATGATGGGGATATTCGCGGTGGCGGGATTGCCCTTGAGCTGGCTGGCCACCTCGTAGCCGTCCATGCCGGGCATCATGACGTCCAGTAACACCAGGTCAGGCGGGTTGCTGGCCACCAGGTGCAAGGCGTCTTCACCGCTGGCGGCGCTCAGGGTCAGGTAGCCCTCGTGGTGCAGCAGGGTTTCCAGGAGTTTGCGTATGTGAGCGTCGTCATCAACGATCAACAGCGTTGCGGGTGAGCTGGCCATGGAGAGGACTCATGCTAGAGGTGCAATGGACGGATTCAGCAGGGTGTCGATCACCTGGTACAGCTCCTTGTAGCGCAGGGGTTTGATCACATAGGCGTCGCAACCGGCCAGGCGGGTTTTTTCCCGGTCCTCTTTCATGGCCATGGCGGTGAGGGCAATCACCGGGATATGCGCGGTATGTGGGTCTTGCTTGAGCAAGCGTGTTGCTGCCAGGCCGTCCATGCCAGGCAGTTGAATGTCCATCAGAATCAGCGCCGGCTGTAGCTCGCGTGCCATGGTCAGGCCGCTTTCGGCGTCGGCGGCCCACACCACGCTGTGGCCGGCATTCACCAGCAGCAGGCGAGCCAGGCGCATGTTGGCTTCGTTGTCTTCGACGATCAGGATTGCGGCCATGTGGCCTCCAGATTTCGGTGCAGCGGCAGCCACACCACAAAACGTGCGCCGAGGCCTTCGCGGCTGGCCACGGCGACGCTGCCGCCATGCAGGTCGGTCAACTGCTTGACCATTGCCAGGCCAAGACCTGTGCCTTCGAATTTACGCGCCAGGCTGCTGTCGATCTGGCTGAAGGCCTTGAACAGCTTGCCCATGTCGTCCTCGGCAATACCGATACCGGTATCGCTGACGCTCAGTTCGAGGAACTGCGTGTGCGAGCCGGGCGGCAACGCAAAGTTGTGCACTGGCCAGTCGCCGGGCACCAGGCCGACTTGATCGCGGCTGACTTCGCGCACGGCCAGGGTTACCGAGCTGCCGTGCTCGCTGAATTTGACCGCGTTGGCCAGCAGGTTGTAGACGATCTGTTTGGTCTTGCGCAGGTCCAGCTCAAGCCAGCCGAAATCGTCCGGGCTGTCGAGTTTCAACTGGATACGCTGCAGCGCGGCTTTTTCGCGCACGATCAATAGACTGTTGGCCAGCAAGCCCGAGAGTTCAACGGCTTCCAGCTCCAGGTCCATCATTCCGGCTTCGACCTTGGACAGATCGAGAATGTCGTTGATCAGCGACAGCAAGTGCTGGCCGCTGGTGAAAATGTCGCCAATGTACTCGCGCTGGGTGTCGCTCATGTCGCCCACCAGCCCATCCTTGAGCGCTTCGGAAAAACCGATCACCGCGTTCAACGGCGTACGCAGTTCATGGGACATGGTGGCGAGGAATTCGGACTTCATGTGGCTGGCGTGTTCCAGCTCCAGGTTCTTTTCTTCGAGGGCGCGTTCGAAGCCCTTGCGCTCGGCTTCCTCCTGCTTGCGCGCGGTGTTGTCGGTGCCGATCAGCAGGTAGCCGATGATCATGTCACTGCGATTGCGCAACGCCGTGACCGAGACCATGGCCGACAGGCGACTGCCATCCTTGCGGATATACGTCAGCTCGTAGATGTCTTCGATCCCGCGCGAGGCTTTGAACACCAGCGCCTCGAAGCCCGGCGTGATGGGCGTGTCGAGCTCCAGGCTGAGCGCGGCGGCGCGGGTGATCAGCTCGACGGGGTCGGAAATATCGGCAGGTGTGATGCGGTTGACCACATCGGCGGCGGCATAGCCGAGCATGCGTTCGGCGCCGACGTTGAAGATCTGGATCACACCCTTTTCATCGGTGGCGATGCTGGAAAAATACGCGCTGTTGAAGATGGCATCCTGCAGCGCGCCGGTCTTGAGCAGGGTTTTCTGGCGTTTGAACTCGACGATCTTTTCGGCGCGCGATTGCGGCGGTGTGGGTGGCGGTGTGTCCATCGCTTGTGCGTTCCGTGCTATTGAGGCCCGACATCGAAAAGGCCGATGTCGCAGAGCATGCTCACAGAAGATCGCGTGGGGCGATGATGAGGAGATGAGGTCTTTGGACAATAGCAGAGATTATGGCTCTTTGATGGCAGAAAGCGCTCTGCCGGAATTTTGACCTCACACCGGCGATATCGTCGCCAGCAGGCCAATGCCAATCGTCAGTACCAAAAAGCCGAACAGGAAAAGTGCCATCTTGGTCATGGAGCCTCCGAGAAGTTGGATGACAGAAATGTCAGGTTGGCGCCATTGTCTGTCTGCAGTGGCTTTCAGTACAGAGGCAGGTGGCGAATAAAAAACCATATCAGATTGTCTGTTGTCGAGTGAGGCAGACGTAAGATGCGGGGCGCATGCTGACCCATCATCCGCGCGCGCCGGTTGAGACAGCCAGCCCATTTGCCCCTAAGATGACGCCCATGGGATCAACAATAAAAGTGGGCCACCCCTCGATGGAAAGACGTCAATTCAGCGGCGGCATGAAAGGCAAGAACCTGCGTTACCTCAACGAAAACCCCGGGCAGTTGGCGTCGGTCACTCGCGTCGGCTTTTTGTTGCTTGAACACTTCTCCCTGCCGGCGTTCACCCAGACGCTCGATACCCTGGTCACCGCCAACCTGCTGCGCCCTGAGCTGTTCGCCTCGCGCACCTTCGGCAGGGGTGAGGGCGAAGTCATCAGTGACCTGGGTCTGGTGATTCGCCCCGACGCCGTGCTTGAGGCGGCGGCGTTGCATGACATGGACCTGCTGGTGATATGCGGCGGCTTTCGCACCGAACTCAAGGCCAGCGAAGACTTTATCCATCTGCTGCGCAGCGCTGCGGAACAAGGCATCAGTCTCGCCGGGTTGTGGAACGGCTCCTGGTTCCTGGGGCGCGCCGGGTTGTTGCAGGGTTATCGCTGCGCCATCCATCCGGAGCACCGGCCGGCACTTGCGGAAGTGTCCAAGGCAGCCCAGGTCACCAGTGAGCCCTTCGTGATCGACCGCGATCGGCTCACCGCCTCCAGCCCGTCGGGCGCTTTTCATATGGCGCTGGACTGGATCAAGAGCCGGCATGGCAAGGCGCTGGTTGAAGGCATCGAAGACATTCTGGCCTTCGAGGAATCACGCTATCGGCGCATCAAACCGACCGAGAACGTCTGCGTCAGCGCGCCGTTGCGCGAAGTGGTCAAGTTGATGGACGCCAACCTTGAAGAGCCCCTCGAACTTGACCAGTTGGCCGTCTACGCCGGGCGCTCCCGGCGCCAGCTCGAACGGCTGTTCAAGGAACAACTGGGCACCACGCCGCAGCGCTATTACATGGAACTGCGCGTCACCGAGGCGCGACGGTTGTTGCAACACACCGAGTTGTCACAGGTGGACGTGCTGGTGGCGTGCGGGTTCGTGTCGCCGAGTCATTTCAGCAAGTGTTACAGCGCGTATTTCGGATATCGCCCCTCCAAGGAGAAGCGGTTGGTGAAGTAGCGTGTGTGTCGTTGAGGAATTAGCTCAGGGAGTAAGCATGGCTATAACGCTTTTGGATCGCTATCGTGGCAGTTTGCTCGGCTTGGCCTGTGGCGACG
This sequence comes from Pseudomonas trivialis, assembly GCF_001439805.1. Taxonomy (GTDB): domain Bacteria; phylum Pseudomonadota; class Gammaproteobacteria; order Pseudomonadales; family Pseudomonadaceae; genus Aquipseudomonas; species Aquipseudomonas trivialis. Next base: position 11,169 of record NZ_JYLK01000024.1, read on the forward strand.
CAGTCGGGACGACGGTCGAATTCATGCCCCGAGGCTCATTCGCGCCCGTGGTTGATATGGTCGGCGGAGGGCCTTTCAAGCTCAAACCTGGCCAATGGACGGACGATACATCGATGGCGCTCTGCCTGGCGCAGAGCTTGTTGCAGAGTGGAGGGTTTGACGCGGCGGATCAGATGGCGCGTTACCTCAAATGGTGGGCGCATGGGGATTTGAGCTCCACAGGCGAGTGTTTTGATATTGGGATGACGGTTCGTCAAGCGTTGGCTGACTTCCAGAAAAATGGCAATCCATTTGCAGGCTCTACGGACCCCTATTCCGCAGGCAACGGCTCAATGATGCGCTTGGCGCCTGTGGTCCTGTTTTACTTTCCTGACCGTCAGCAGGTCCGCGCATTCACGGCAGACAGCTCTCGCACCACCCATGCGGCGCAGGAGGCGATTGAGTGTTGTCTGTTACTGGCCGAAGCGATCAGTAATGCATTGAGTGGGGCTGCTAAAGCTGATGTGCTTCGGTTTCCCAATCTCTCCCTGTCGGCACCGAAAGTGTCGGCTATCGCAGGCAGTGAATATCAAGCGAAGTCGAGTAACGACATTGTGGGTTCCGGTTATGCGGTGGCTTCCCTGGAGGCTGCGTTCTGGTGCTTCCATCACACCCATTGTTTCGCCGACGCGGTACTCGAAGCGGCAAATCTGGGCGATGACGCCGATACAACTGCTGCCATCGTTGGGCAATTGGCCGGCGCGCACTACGGAGTTCAAGGCATTCCTTCCGGATGGCTGGAGAAACTGTGGATGCGCGATGAGATTCAACACATTGCCGAGGCATTGTTCAGGGCTGCCGCCGCCTAGACTCAAAGCCCCTTAAGCAGGCCGAGACCTCTGTGGCGAGCGGGCTTGCCCCGCGTTGGGGTGCGAAGCGCCCCCAATCAAGCAAAACGCGGTGTACCTGATACTGCACGGGGCATGGTTTTGGGGCTGCTGCGCAGCCCAACGCGGGGCAAGCCCGCTCGCCACAGTTAGGCCCGCTTCCAGGATTTGATTCTGATTTTTAATCCCTCAGAACCGTGAAAGACGATACGACGCCCATTGCGGGACGTTCTGGTGTGACACCATTTGCCCAATCATCTGCGCTGTCACCGCAGCCTGGGTCAGCCCCAGATGCTGGTGACCGAACGCGAGCAGTACCTTGCCCCCACAGACTTGGTCAATGATCGGCAGCGAGTCTGGCAGGGAAGGCCGAAATCCCCTCCAGGGGCTGGCGTCGTGGCGGTTCAAGTCTTCGCGGAACAGGCCCTGGCTCAGGCGGTGCAGCTGCCAGGCGCGTTCCATGTTGGCAGGGCGGTCCAGTCCGGCGAATTCCACCGTGCCGGCCAGGCGCAGGCCGCCGCGCATGGGGGTCATGATGAACTTGCGTTCCAGCGAGGTGACCGCAAATGGCAGACGGCCTTGCTCGTGGGGCAGCATCAGGTGGTAGCCGCGCTCCGTGTCCAGTGGCACTTTTTTGCCGGTCAGGGCCGCCGTCAGTTTGGCGGAGTGGGCGCCGCAGGCAATCAGGACCTGCGGTGCGGTGAGAGTTCCCTGGTCGGTCGTCAGCGTGACGCCATCGCCTTCGACGCGTCCATTGAGCACCTTGCGCTGGATAAATCGCACGCCGCCGGCCTTGGCGGCATCAACCAGCGCGCGCACCACTGTGTAGGGATCGATAAAGTGCCCGGTGCCCGGAAAAAACAAACCGCCCTGGATGCGCTCACTCAACTGCGGCGCACCGGCGCGGACCGCATCGCCTGACCAGAAGGCCACTGGTACGTCCTGTTGTTGCATGCGCTGCTGCAAGGCATCGATGGCGTTTCGCGAATCGGCTCGCTCGAATACCAACAATGAGCCGTCGTTGCGTAGCAGTTGTGGCTGTCCGATGGACTCGAGCAGGCGGCGCCAGGCATCCAGGCTGCCTTCATTCAGGGCCCTAAGACCGGTCACCGTGCGTTGATAGCGCTCCGTCCGCAGGTTGAGCAGCAGCCGGGCGAACCAGGGCAGGGCGCGGGGCAGGTATTTCCAGTCCAAGCGCAGCGGGCCCGTGGGGTCCAGCAGCATGGCGGGCAGGCGTTTGAGGATCGCCAGATCGGCGATGGGAAAGACCTGCTCGGTCGCCAGGTGACCGGCGTTGCCGTAGGAAGCGCCCATGCCCGGCGCCTGCGCGTCGATCACCAGCACCTGGCGTCCTTGCCGCGAGAGTCGCAGAGCGCAGGCTACGCCGATGATGCCGGCACCGACGATGACGATGTCTGGCGGGGTCTGGTCGCACATGCCCTGTTCGCTCCTACATCGACGCCTCGGCCGACCAATTGGCGTACCAGTTGCGAAACAGTGTGTATTGCTGCTCGGCATAGCGCCGCTGGGCATCGCTGAGCGCATCGCTCTCGTTGAAGTGCAACGCGTAACCCGGGTCCCCATTGAGCACCATCAGGTGCTTGTAATACAGCACCAGGTCGCAGCCTTCATCGAAGGACGACAGCACCGCCAGTGCCGTTTCCAGCTCGCGGGCCAGGCGAGCGGCCTTGGCATCGCCCAGGGCGGCCTTCTGGCTCAGCGCCACCAGTTGCAGCACCTCTCGCGGCAAGGCATTGCCGACACCAGTGATGGCACCGACAGCGTTGCAATTGACGAAGCCATGCACCACCTGGGTGTCGACGCCGACCATCAGGGTCACGTTGTCGTCCTGGGACGTGATGTTTTCTGCGGCGTAGCGCAGGTCGGCAGCGCCGCCGAACTCCTTGAAACCAATCAGGTTCGGGTGCTGGCGGCGCAGCTCGAAGAACAGCTCGGCACGCGTTGCGAAGCCGTAGTAAGGGCTGTTGTAGATCACCGCCGGCAGGTTCGGCGCCGCATTGAGGATCGCGGCGAAGTGGGCCTTTTGCGCGGTAGCCGATGCCCCTCGGGAAAGTACGCGGGGAATCACCATCAGACCATGGGCGCCGACCTTGGCGGCATGCGCCGCGTGGGCCACGGCTTCACGGCTGTTCACCGCGCCAGTGCCGACGATGGTTGGCACACCCGCAGCCACCAGGCGCGCCACGCCCTCCTGGCGCTGGGCTTCGGTGAGCAGCGGCCAATCCCCCATCGAGCCGCAATACACCACGGCGCTCATGCCGATATCGATCAGCTCGCGGCCCTTGGCGACCAGCGCGTCGAAGTCGGGCGTGCGCGCCGGGGTGCAGGGCGTCATGAGGGCAGGAATGCAGCCGCTGAAGATGTTGTGGGTCATTGTCGCAACTCCTTGTGTCATACGGATTGGACAGGGGCGCAGATGCCCCAGGCAAAAGGGTCCTGCTCGTCGATCAGCAGCACGCTGTCGGCGGTCACGTAGGCGCGGCCGGTGATGAAGGGCCGCACCTGTTCGCCCTGCCATTCATAACGGCCTTCGAATTGGCTGCCGGTAATACCGGCCTGTAACCAGATGTCGCCTTCAGCGAGTTTGCCGTCTGCCGCCAGGCAGGCGAGCTTGGCGCTGGTGCCGGTGCCGCAGGGCGAGCGGTCGTAGGCCTTGCCCGGGCACATGACGAAGTTGCGGCTGTCGGCCTGGGCGTCATCGGCGAACAATTCGACATGGTCGATCAGCGCACCTTCCGCCCCGTGAATGCCCTGATCCTCGAGGGCCTTGAGCAGCGTCCAGGTGTAATCGCTGAGCGCGGCAACATGGCTCATGTGCAACGCCTGGCCGTGGTCAGACACCAGGAAAAACCAGTTGCCGCCCCAGGCGATATCGCCATGTACCAGGCCATGGCTAGGTACCTGCACCGCAACCTGTTTGCGGTAGCGCCAGGCGGGCACATTGCGCAGGGTAACGGTGCCGTCGGCGTGCAGCGTGGCGGTGACGCTCCCGACCGGCGTGTCGATGAGATGGTCGCCGGGGCTGATATGGCCGAGAAAATGCAATGAAGCCACCAGGCCGATGGTGCCGTGGCCGCACATGCCCAGGTAACCGGCGTTGTTGAAGAAGATCACCCCGCAGGTGGCACCTGGCGTCACCGGCTGGCAATACAACGCGCCCACCAGCACATCGTTGCCGCGCGGCTCCAGCAGGCAGGCGCGACGCCATTGATCATGGTGCGTGCGCAGGCTGTCGAGCTGCGCGGCGAGGGTGCTGCCGGCCAGTGCAGGAAAGCCGTTTAGAACCAGGCGGGTGGGTTCGCCGCCGGTGTGGGAGTCGATGACATGCAATCGTTTCATGGAGCGCTCCGTCAGTGCACGTTGCCGGGAGAAGGCATGGCAACGTCTTCTTGTGACTGGCCTAGCCTGAACGCGTTGGCCAGGCACCGATTGATGCTTTGCCCAGTGGTGGATGACGATTTCGGCACAATGACCACACTCGACAGCGCCGCAGGCATGGCGCAATCTGCTGGACGTCGACGTATGAGTGGGGCGGTCAAAGTCATGTTGCACAGCGCGTTTGCGGCCTTTCTCCAGGGCAGTCGCCCCCGCAGCATCGAACACGTGCTGTCCGGCGTGGCGCAACTGCTACCGCTGCTGGACGTGATCCCCAATGCGACGATCTTCATCAAGGACAGCGACGCCCGCTACGTGCTCGCCAACCGCACGCTGGTGCAGCGTTGTGGCCTCAGGCAGATGCAGTCGCTGTTGGGCAAGACCAGCGCCGAAGTGTTTCCCGCGCAACTGGGGCCCGGCTATACCGAGCAGGATCGGCGCGTGCTGCAGGCGGGCGTTGTGCTTGAAGACCAGTTGGAGTTGCACCTCTACGGCAGTCACGAGCCCGGCTGGTGCCTCACTCACAAATGGCCGCTGTACAACGATGTTGGCCAGATCATTGGCCTGGCGGGTATTTCGGTCGATCTGCAGTCGGCGAGTGATACCCACCCGGCCTACCAACGGCTGGCGGTGGTCGACGAATACATTCGCGTACATTTTCACCGCCGTATACGCCTTGTGGAACTGACGCGCATCGCCGGAATTTCCGTGGCGCAATTGGAGCGCTACTGCAAACGCGTGTTCCAGCTCACGCCCCGGCAGATGATCCAGAAGGTGCGGCTGGAGCATGCTCATCGACTGCTGCTGCATTCCGAACTGCCGATTACCGAGGTGGCGTTGCAGTGCGGGTACACCGATCACAGTGCATTTACCCGCCAGTTCAAATCTTCCACCGGGTTCACTCCGAGGCAGTATCGACAAACCTCGGCGTGAGATTTCAGCTGTGCGTGCACTCAGAAACTCTGGCCCAGAGAGAACTGGAAGATCTGCGTATCTGCATTTTCAGGGGTGCGAATCGGATAGGCCAGGTTGAAGCTCAATGGTCCCAAAGCGCTGTACCAGGTCACGCCGACTCCCACCGAGCTGGCCATCTGACCGAGTCCGATGGTGCCGCACCCCTGTGTAGTATTCACGAAGCACTTGTCCGCGTAGACGCTGCCCACGTCCCAGAACACTGAGGTGCGCAGGGATTTGGTGTCTTTGACGAAGGGGATGGGGAACAGGTATTCCATACCGCCCGTGATCAGGACGTTGCCGCCCAGCGTATCGCGGTCACGGTCGGTGTAGTACGCCTGACCCTGACGGGCGTAGGCTCCGGTCGCCGGAGTGCTGCGGGGCCCGAGGGTACCGCTTTTGAAGCCGCGCACTGAGCCTTCGCCGCCGGCGGTGTAGTTTTCATAAAAGGGCAGGCCATCGGTGGAACCGTAGCCGTTGGCATAACCGAGCTTGGTATGCAGGCGTAAGGCGGTGGTAGCGCTCAGCGGCACGAAAGTCTGTCCGGCATAGTCCAGCTTGTAGAAGCTCAAGTCGCTGCCGGGCACTGTCACCGTCATGTTCAGACTTTGCGAATGGCCGCGTGTGGCCAGGATGCCCTTGTTCAGGGTCGACTCCGACCAGCCAAGTTCAGCCTTGTAGTTGGTGAACGCCTGGCCCTCGCGGGCAATAAATTCATGGATTTCATCGGCGCTGTAGGTGCCCGGCTCGAGACTGTCGCGTTGTGCCGCAAGGCCAACACTCAAACGTGAAGTTTCGCTGATCGGGTAGCCGATTTTTGCCCCCACGCCAAAGCTGTTGAGCGCGTAATAGGAACGTCCATTGTCGTAGTAGTTGTTGTAATCGGTCTTGCTGTAAAACCCGTTGTAACCCAGGCTGACGCCGTCCCTGGTGAAGTAGGGGTCGGTAAAGCCAATGTTGTATTTGCTCTGATAAGTGGAGCGGGTCAATCCCAGGCTGGCGTAATTGCCGGTGCCCAGAAAGTTGCGCTGGCTGATCGATCCGCTCAGGATCAACCCGGCGCTCTGGGCGAACCCGACACTGGCGGTGATGGAGCCGGACGATTGCTCCTCCACGCTGTAGTTCACGTCCAACTGGTCGTCTGTGCCCGGCACTGGCGGCGTTTCGACATTGACCTCCTTGAAAAAACCCAGGCGTTCAAGGCGTACCTTGGACTGGTCGATGAGAAACGTGGATGCCCATCCTCCCTCCATCTGGCGCATTTCGCGGCGCAGCACCTGATCCTGGGTCTTGGTATTGCCGCGAAAATTGATGCGATTCACGTAGGCGCGCTTGCCGGGGTCGATGGCAAATACCAGGCTCACCGTGTGATCGTCTTCGTGCACCTGGGGTACGCCATTGACGTTGGCGAACGTGTAGCCTTCATTACCGAGGCGACGGGTGATCAGCTCCGCCGAGGTGGTCATCAGTTGTCGTGAAAACACCTGGCCCTTGCGCACCAGCAGCAGTGACTGCACCTGGTCTTCGGGGATTTTCAAATCACCGCTGAGTGTGACGTCGCGCACCCTGTAGCGACTGCCCTCGTGGATGTTGACCGTGATGTAAACGTGTTTTTTGTCTGGTGTGAGGGAGACCTGGGTCGAGCTGATATCCATGTTGATATAGCCACGATCCAGATAGTAGGAGCGAAGCCGCTCAAGGTCGCCGGAAAGCTTTTCGCGGGCGTATTTGTCGTCGTTCCTGAAAAACGACAGCCAGTTGCTGGTCTTCAGGGTGAATTGATCGGCCAGTTCTTCGTCGCTGAATACCGTGTTGCCGACCACGTTGATATGGCTGATGGCGGCCACGGCGCCTTCATCGACCGTGACCTTCAGCTCGACCCGGTTGCGTGGCAGGGTGACCACCTGCGCCTCGACCGCTGCCGAGTACCGGCCCTGGGCAACGTACTGGCGGGCCAGCTCGTTGCGCAGTCCCTCAAGGGTGGCGCGCTGAAACACTTCGCCTTCGCCCAGGCCAGCCTGTTTCATGCCTTTCAACAGATCGTCGGTTGCGATGGCTTTGTTGCCTTCAATCGTGATGCTGGAAACCGTCGGGCGCTCCACCACGTTGATGATCAGCACGTCGTTTTGCCGCGCCAGCTGAATGTCCTGAAACAATCCGGTCTTGAACAGTGCGCGCGTGGCTTGCGCCAACTGGCGGGCGTCCGCCTCGTCACCTATGTTTAGTGGCAGTGCCCCGAACACGCTGCCCGCCGAGACCCGTTGCAGCCCGTTGATACGGATATCCGAAATCGTCAGGGTTTGGGCCTGTAGCAATGAAATATCAAGCAATAGCGCAACCGTGCAAAGCAAGCGCGAAGAAATCATCAAAATCTTTCCAGAACACATCGACGGGGCAGCATAAAAGCGCGGTGGGTATGATGCGGTTAACCCAGTGTCAAGTTAGGTAAAGGTTGGATTGAGGTCATGACGATGGTCAGCGAAACCCGATAATGTGCGCACCCTGACCCGGGAGCTGGCGATGATTTCAGTACTGTTGGTTGATGACGATGAAGACCTCACCGAAATGCTCAGGCAGTACCTGGCGCGTGAAGGGTTTGACGCGACCGCCGTGCACACCGGCGAGGAGGGGGAGCAGCAGGCGCTGTCGGGGCGCTACAGCATCGTGGTGCTGGATGTGATGTTGCCGCAGTTGTCCGGGATAGAAGTGCTGCGGCGCATCCGCGCCGTCAGCCAGGTGCCGATCGTGCTGCTTACCGCCCGTGGCGACAATATTGACCGCATTGCCGGCCTGGAGCTGGGCGCGGACGACTATGTGCCCAAGCCCAGTTCCCCCGGAGAGCTGGTGGCGCGTCTGCGTGCCATCATGCGGCGGGTGCAGCCGGCGGATCGTCCGGCGGCGGACGTCATCCGCACTGGTGAGCTGGTGCTGTGGCCGGCCAGGCGCGAAGCCCGGTGGCAAGGCCGTGAGCTGGGTGTGACCAGCACCGAGTTCAGCCTGCTGGAGGAACTGGCCAGATGCGCGGGTCAGGTGGTGAACAAGACCGACCTGTCGCTCAATGCCCTGGGGTGCCCGCTCAAACGCTATGACCGGCGTATCGACGTGCATATCAGCAGCATTCGCCAGAAGCTGGGGCCGCGCAGCGATGGCAAGGCCTGGATCCAGAGCGTGCGCGGTCTCGGCTACCAGTTGATCGCCGAATGATGAAGCCCAGCCGGCTGTTCTGGAAGCTGTTCCTGGCGTTCTGGCTGGCGACGAGCCTGACCTTTTTTGCCGGGGTCGGGGTGCATGAGGTGGAAACGCTGGAGCCGAACGATCCCCACTTAAAAGTCATCCTGGCCAGTGAGGTCGCGCTGCTGCGGCAGTTCGGTGTCGAGTCCGGGGCCGAACTGCTGGCGACCTGGCGACGCCCGCCCGATCAGGCAATCGGCGTGTATGACACTGCCGGGCAACTGCTGGCCGGCTCCGCTGTGCGGTCGCCAGCCTATGAGCAGACCGTGATCAGCAAGGAAGGTCTCATCCTGTCGCTGCGCTCCACCCATCCGATCAGCTATGAGCACGGCGGCTTCGGCCTGCAGGTGCCGCTGATCATCGGCACCTTGATGAGCGCACTGTTCAGCGGGTTTCTGGCCTACTATCTGGCGTGGCCCCTGGCCAGCTTGCGCCGCGCGATGGGCGAGGTGGCCCAGGGGCGTTTCGATGTTCGCGTCAAACCGATGATGGGCAAGCGTCGCGACGAAATTGTCGACCTGGCCGGCGAATGCGACCGCATGGCCAACCAGCTCAAGCTGCTGGTACAAGCCCAGCAACGATTGCTTCACGATATTTCCCATGAGCTGCGTTCACCGCTGACGCGCATGCGCGCGGCCATCGGGCTGCTGCGCCAGGACAGCGAGCGTGTGGGCATGCTTGAGCGCATCGAGCGCGAGTCCGAGCGTATGGATGCCCTGATCGAAGCGCTGCTGACGCTGGCGCGCCTGCAAGGGCGGCCCGAGAGCATTCAGCGCGAACCGTTCGACATCAGCGAATTACTGGCGATGATCGTCGAAGATGCGCAATTCGAGGCGGCCATCAAAGGTTGTCGAGTGGAGCTGCAAGGCGGCCCGCCGTTTATTGCCTGCGTCAATGGCGAGCTGATGTACCGCTGCTTCGAGAACGTGATACGCAACGCCGTGCGCTACACCCGGCCGCAGACGTCGGTGCGGGTATCCACCCGGCTCAGTGCCGATGCGGAGCAACTGTGCGTGCGCATCACCGATCAGGGGCCGGGCGTGGACGAGGCCCGACTGCAGAGCATCTTTGAACCGTTCGAACGCGGTAGCGGCGACGCCTGCGTCGGCTTTGGCCTGGGTTTGGCGATTGCCTGCAGTGCCCTGGACATGCACCAGGGCAGTATCGTGGCGCGCAATGAGCAGGAGGGTGGGTTGACCGTGGAAATCAGCCTGCCCAGGGCAAGGTCTTTACGCGAAATTACACTCGCTTGACGGCTCTGTACTTGCCAGCTCATTAGACTCTGCGCTCGGCAAAGCCATTGGTTGAGTAGAGGCAGCGATGTTTCAGGTGCATAAAAAGGGGTTCGTTTCAGGGCGGAAAATGATCGACGGGCTGGTGCCCTATGACTTCTTTTGCGAAGACAATCCGACGATCAATCTATTTGTATTTACCGGCGCGGCCGGAGAAGGCGAAGCCATCGAAGCGCCGACACTGTGGGGATTTACCCGCCTGGAGCGGTTTGAGGCGATGGCCAGTGCATTGTTGGCGAACAAACGCGACGACGGCTGGTTTCAAAGTGTCAATGTGCTCACCGGCCCCGTCCAGAACGGCACCCTGGGGGTGAAGTTCCAGCGCGTGCGTAAAATTATCAAGCACGCCGGCCCGGCAGTGCCTTCGGCGCGCAAAGTGGATTATGAAATTCACACCGACGACGGCGACATCTACTTCACCCGACAACCGCTGTCGGCCGGCCTTGCGCAAACCGTCATTTACGCGGTGGACAATGCCGGGGAGCTGCCACCCGCCTGATCACGATCAGTGGCCACTTTCCCAGCCGCCATGCACCGCCTTGCGAATAGCCTCAAGCAGCATGGCGAACGCCGGATTGTCATTGTGTTCGCGCCAGATCAGGTGCAGTTCGCTTTGCACGCCTTCGCCAAGATCGATTTCGCGAAAGACCACGTTCCTGAACACCACACTGCTGGCGCAACGGGGCACCAGGGCCAGGCCCATGCCGGCGTTGACCAGCGCCAGAATGGTCAGGGAAGAACCCAGCCATTGCACGTATTCGGGCGCCACGCGGGCTGAGCGCAGCATGCCCGTAAGCAGCTCGTTAAATGGCGGATAGGCCGAGTGGGCATACATCAGGAAGGGCTGGGCATCCAGGTCCTGCACCGAGACGTGCTCGGCCTGGGCCAGTGGATGCCGACAATGCACAGCCAGTACGAAGGGTTCGCGCACCAGGCATTCGGTGGCGTAGCCGGGCTCCAGCAGGGGCGCGCGCACGATACCCAGGTCGATGCGGCGCGCGCGCAGGGCTTCATGCTGCTGGTAGGTGTTCATCTCCGCCAGATCAATGCGCACATGGGGCTGCTTGAGCCGTGCTTCGGCGATGACCTTGGGCAAAAACTCATACACCGCGCTGCCCACGAAGCTGATGTTTACCGTGCCGATATCCCCTTCGGCAAAGCGCCGCGCGGTCACGGCGGCCTGCTGGGCGCGCTCGAGCAGGTTCTGCGCTTCGACGAAAAAAGCCCGGCCTGCGGCGGTGAGCGTGACGCTGCGGGTGGTGCGGGTGAACAACTCCACTCCGAGGTGATGCTCCAGCAACTGGATCTGCCGGCTCAGCGGCGGCTGGGTCATGTTCAACCGCTCCGCAGCACGCCGAAAGTTGAGTTCGGTAGCCACCGTGGTGAAGCAGCGCAATTGAGTCAGCTCAAACATTGATCTAATCCAGGTATCAATCGAATGCCAAGTTAGATTAGACGGGATCAATATTCGGCGTCCATCATCCCTGCGTCCCTAAAAAAATAAATCAACGGGAGTCGCCCTTGAATACCGTCCAGAGTTCGCCCGACCCAACCGTGCTCGCCCGTGCGGCGGCCAAGGTCAAGCGCCATGTCCTCCCGCTGTTTGTGGTGATGTTTATCGTCAACTACATCGACCGGGTCAATATTGGCTTTGTACGCAGCCATCTGGAAACCGACCTGGGCATTGGCGCTGCGGCCTATGGCCTGGGCGCGGGTTTGTTCTTCATCGGCTACGCGCTGTTCGAAGTGCCGTCCAATCTGCTGTTACAACGTTACGGCGCCCGCGCCTGGTTGACCCGCATCATGTTCACCTGGGGCGCGGCGGCCATGGCCATGGCCTTTGTGCAGGGCGAGACGAGTTTCTATGTGCTGCGCTTTATTCTCGGCGCCGCCGAAGCCGGGTTTTTTCCGGGCATTATCTACTACTTCACCCAGTGGCTACCGGCCAGCGAGCGCGGCAAGGCCATGGCGATTTTCCTCAGCGGTTCGGCCATTGCCTCGGTGATTTCCGGCCCGGTGTCAGGCGCGCTGCTGAGTGTCAGCGGCCTGAGCCTGCATGGCTGGCAGTGGATGTTCCTGATTGAAGGTTTCGCCTCGATCGTGCTCTGCGGGTTTGTGTGGTTCTGGCTGCAGTCCCATCCCCGTCAGGCCAGCTGGCTCAGCGAGGAAGAAAAGCAGGCGCTGGTGAGTGCCATTGCGCTTGAGCAACTGGCGCGTGAGGCGGCGCAGGTCAGCCGGCCGTCGATGTTCACGTTGCTGGCCGATAAACAGATCGCGTTGTTCTGCTTTATCTACTTCTCCATTGCCCTGACCATTTACGGCGCGACCTTCTGGCTGCCGAGCATGATCAAGCAGATGGGCAGCCTCGGCGACTTTCAGGTCGGTCTGTTCAACTCGATTCCGTGGTTGATTTCCATCGTCGCCATGTACGGCTTTGCCGCCCTGGCCAGCAAGTGGAAACACCAGCAGGCCTGGGTGTCGCTGATGCTGGTGATTGCTGCCTTCGGCATGTTCATGTCCACCACCGGCGGGCCGGTGTTTGCGTTTGTCGCCATCTGTTTTGCCGCGATTGGTTTCAAGGCGGCCTCGGCGCTGTTCTGGCCGATTCCCCAGGGCTACCTGGATGCGCGTATCGCTGCGGCGGTGATCGCCTTGATCAACTCGGTCGGCAACCTGGGCGGATTTGTCGCGCCAACCACCTTTGGCTTTCTCGAGCAGACCACCGGCTCCATCCAGGGCGGGCTGTATGGCCTGGCGGCGACCTCGCTGATAGCGGCGGTGGTGGTGTTTTTTGCCCGCACCGCGCCACGCAGCGGCGTACCCGCCAGCACGGTGCCCGTCGAACCGGTCGTCAGCCAGCCTCGCGATTCTCATCACACCTTGCGTTCAGGCCAACAGGGAGCTATCTCTTGAAAATCATCCGCGTCAGTGTCACCCCGATTGCCTTCCGCGATCCACCACTGCTGAACGCCAGCGGTATTCATGAGCCCTTCGCATTGCGCTCGATCATCGAGATCGAAAGCGACACCGGCTATATCGGGCTGGGTGAGAGTTATGGCGATGCACCGGCGCTGGCGATTCAGCAGCAGGTCGCGCCACAGCTCATCGGCCTTGATCCGTTCCAGCTCAACCAGCTGCGCGCCATCGTGCAGACCACCGTGGCCGCGCAAAAGACCACCAGCCTGCCCGGCGCCGAGCTGGCGCCGGGCTCCCATGCCAGCAAGGCGGTGAGCAATGCCTACTCGGCCTTTGAGGTGGCCTTCCTCGACCTGCAGGCCCACGCGTTGAATGTGCCGCTGGTTGACTTGCTGGGCGGGGCGATCCGCGACCGGATCCCCTTCAGCGCCTACCTGTTTTTCAAATACGCCCAGCACATCGATTCGCCCTACAAGCCCGACAGTTGGGGCGAGGCGCTGAGCGCGCAACAGATCGTTGCCCAGGCGCGCCGGATGATCGAAAGCCATGGGTTCAAAAGCATCAAGCTCAAGGCCGGCGCCCTGGACCCCGAACACGAAGTGGCCTGCATCAAGGCCCTGAAAGAGGCGTTCCCGGGGGTTCCGCTGCGCATCGACCCGAATGGCAACTGGTCGCTGGCAACCTCGGTGCGCATGGCACAACTGCTCGGCGATGACCTGCAATATTACGAAGACCCGACGCCAGGCCTGGACGGCATGGCCGAATTGCACGCACGCACCGGGCTGCCCCTGGCCACCAATATGGTGGTCACCGACTTCGACGAATTTCGCCGCAGCGTGGCGCTCAACAGCGTGCAGATCGTGCTGGCCGACCACCATTATTGGGGTGGCCTGCGCGATACCCAGGTGCTGGCCAAAATGTGTGACACCTTTGGCCTGGGCGTGTCGATGCATTCCAACTCGCACCTGGGCATCAGCCTGATGGCCATGGCCCATGTTGCTGCGGCGGTGCCCAATCTTGATTACGCCTGCGACACCCATTACCCGTGGCAGGAACCGGACGAGGAGGTGATCAAGGGCGGCAAGGTGCCGATTGTCGACGGTTGCGTGACCATCACCCGCGCACCGGGGCTGGGGCTCGAACTGGACCACGATCAATTGGCCAAGCTCCATGACCAGTACTTGAGTTGCGGCATTCGCCAGCGTGACGACGTGAAACAGATGCAGCGCTATCAGCCTGAGTGGACGAGCGTGAAACCACGGTTTTAAAAGGGTCGCTTGCTTTGCCCGGTCGCACCGTTTCGGTGCCGCCGGGTTTTTTTTGCGCGCCTGTGCGCAGAATCCCGGGTGTCAGGGGATCGCGATGCAACGAATGGGCGCCGTTGCCCCTCCTATGTTTACGAATAACCTTTCACGAGACAGGTAGTAGGCTTATGACGGCGGCAGACAAGGATCATGTGAATTGGCTGGTACAACAATCGATGCTGAACGCGGCGCGTCAGCGTGCCCGGCTGTATTCCGGGCAGGGCCGGTTGTGGCAGCAGCCTTACGCGCAGACGCGGCCGCGTGATGCTTCCGCCTTGTCGTCGGTGTGGTTCACCGCGTACCCGGCCTCGATCGTCACCCGCGAAGACGGCACCGTGCTGGAGGCCCTCGGCGATGAAGCGCTGTGGCATGCGCTGTCGAAAATCGGCATTCAGGGCATTCACAACGGCCCGCTGAAAAAGTCCGGTGGTCTGTCCGGCACCCGTCATACGCCCACCATCGATGGCAATTTCGACCGCATCAGTTTCGACATTGACCCGCAGCTGGGCACCGAGGCGCAGTTGCAGGCGCTGACGCGCATGGCCGCCGCGCACAACGCGGTGATCATCGACGACGTGATCCCGTCGCACACCGGCAAGGGCGCTGATTTTCGTCTGGCCGAGATGGCCTATGAGGACTATCCGGGGCTCTACCACATGGTGGAAATCCGCGAAGAAGACTGGCCCCTGCTGCCCGACGTCGCCGAAGGGCGTGATGCGCAGAACCTCAGCCCGTTGCAGGTGGATGCCCTGCGCGACAAGCACTACATCGTTGGCCAACTGCAACGGGTGATCTTCTTCGAGCCCGGTGTGAAGGAAACCGACTGGAGCGCCACGCCGGTGGTCCTGGGCGTCGACGGCAAACCACGGCGCTGGGTGTACCTGCATTATTTCAAGGAAGGCCAGCCGTCGCTCAACTGGCTTGACCCTTCATTCGCCGCGCAGCAAATGATCATCGGCGACGCCCTGCACGCGATCGACGTGATGGGCGCGAAGATCCTGCGCCTGGATGCCAACGGCTTCCTCGGTGTCGAGCGCAAGCTGGACGGCACCGCCTGGTCGGAAAGCCATCCGCTGTCGATCACCGGCAACCAGTTGCTCGGCGGCGCGATTCGCAAGGCCGGCGGTTTCAGCTTCCAGGAATTGAACCTCACGGTGGACGACATCGCCTCGATGTCCCACGGCGGGGCGGACCTGTCCTACGACTTCATCACCCGGCCGGCCTACCAGCACGCCTTGCTGATGGGCGATGCGGAATTCCTGCGCCTGATGCTGCGCCAGATGCACAGTTTGGGCATTGACCCGGGCTCGCTGATTCACGCGCTGCAAAACCACGATGAACTGACCCTGGAACTGGTGCACTTCTGGACCCTGCACGCCCACGACAGCTTCCTGTACCAGGGCCAGACCTTCCCCGGCAACATCCTGCGCGAGCACATCCGCGAGCAGATGTATGAGCGCCTGACCGGCGAGCATGCGCCGTACAACCTCAAGTTCGTCACCAACGGGGTGTCGTGCACCACGGCCAGCATCATCACGGCGGCGCTGGGCATTCGTGACCTGGACGCGATCACGCCGGCCGATATTCAGCAAATTCGCCAGATCCATTTGCTGCTGGTGATGTACAACGCCATGCAGCCTGGCGTGTTTGCGTTGTCCGGCTGGGACCTGGTGGGCGCGTTGCCGTTGGCGGCCGATGAGGTGGCCCACCTGATGCAGGACGGCGATACCCGCTGGATCCACCGTGGCGCCTACGACCTGGTGGACCTGAACCCCGAGGCCGAACTGTCGGCCGGGCAGATGCCACGCTCCAAATCCCTGTACGGCAGTTTGACCCGTCAGTTGCAGGACCCGGAGTCGTTCGCCTCCCAGCTGCAAAAAATCCTCGGCGTGCGCCGCGCCTATGATATTGCCGCGAGCCGCCAGATCCTGGTACCGGACGTCGAACACCCGGGCTTGCTGGTGATGGTCCACGAACTGCCGGCCGGCAAGGGCACGCAGATTACCGCGCTGAACTTCGGCGCCACGCCGATCACGGAAACCCTGCACCTGCCCAATATTGCGCCTGGGCCGGTAGTGGACATCATCAATGAGCGAGTCGAGGGCGATTTGACGGAAGAGGGTGAGTTCACCATCACGCTGGATGCCTACGAAGGGCTGGCGCTGCGGGTGGTGAGCAACACACCGATGCTGTGATGAGAGTGCCTGGGGTGCCACTGGGACCTCAGGCAGTCAGCGATGCATGCCACTGTGAATAGGGCGTGTTGCCGACCTTGTGCCGGTTCAAGTCCGGTGCTCCGTCATCCCACCATACCGGGCCGCGTTCGCCCAGCGCGACCTTGGCCGTCTGCACGTTTGCCCTCGCAACCTTCAACGCGACCGAATCACCCGAGGCCTTGGCGGCTTTCACTTCGCGCCTCGCGGCCATCAATTGGTTGACCAGCTCCTGCCTGACGTCGTCAGGCAATGACGGGTTGCTGCACCGCCACAACGTGCCCTTGACCACGAAGTAGCGACCGTCCGGTGTGCTCGGATACACCTGTGCGCTCACTTCAAACCGATGCGTTTACGCATCTGGGCCGTGATGGTTTGTCGGGTTCCCGGCAGATCGGCCCACGGGTCGGTGTCCAGTTCGCCCAGGCGCTCATGCAGATTACGCACGGTCCACTGGTTGGCGCCCTTGAGGTCTTTCAACTCCTCCTTGAAGATCGGCACCGACACCGGCAAGCCCTCACGGCTGCGCGCTGCGTAAGCGCAGATGGTGGTGGCGCCCAGGCCATTGCGCAGGTAGTCGATGAAAATCCGCCCCACCCGGTTTTTCGGCCCGGAGACCGCCGAGAACCGGTCCGGCAGCAAGTTGGCAATATGCTTGACCACCGCGTGGCTGAAGCTTTTGACCGCATCCCAGTCCGCCTTCGGCGTCAGCGGCACGACAATGTGAATACCCTTGCCGCCGCTGGTCTTGAGAAAGGACTTGAGCCCCAGTTCGTCCAGTACCGTCAAGGTCAATTGAGTGGCCTCGATCATGCTTTTCCAGGGCAGTGCCGGGTCCGGGTCCAGGTCAAGAATGAAGCGGTCGGGTTTTTGCAGGTTTTTTGACACGGCATTCCAGGTGTGCAGCTCGAGGGTGTTCATCTGCACCGCGCCCACCAGTGCTTCGAGGTTGTTGATCAGCATCACCGGTTGGCCGGTTTCTTCCTTGCCGATGATCTCGAGGCCGGGAATCGCCAGGTGTTCTGCGTTTTTTTGAAAAAACAGCTCGCCATCAATGCCATCCGGCGCACGCACCAGGGCGACAGGCCGGTTGAGCAGCTGCGGCAGGATCCATTCGCTGACGCCGATGTAATAGTCCGCCAGGTCCCGTTTGGTCGTGCCGCTGGCGGGATCGATCACGCGTTGAGGGTGGGTGAGCCTGAGTGTGGTAGAACCGTTTTTGTCGGATGCAGTCTTGGTCATCGCCTTGGTCTTCCTGGCGGTTTTGGGTTTGACGGCGGGGGCAGGGCGCTCTTCGGTAATCGACTTGGCGGGCTTGTCGTTGCGCAGCCCGTGAAACACCGCCTGCCTGACGGAGCCGTCCCGGGTGATTTCGGCGAAGGCGACTTCCGCGAGCAGCGCGGGCTTGAGCCAGTGCACGCCCTTGGCCTCGAACCCCGTTGGCGGGTTGACCACCACGGGTTTCTTGACCTCAAGCGGGGTCAGTTGCGCGAAGAGCGCCGCCAATGTGGCCTGGTTGAAGCCGGTACCGACTTTGCCCGCGTAGCGCAGTTCGCCGCTGTCGTCATCATGCAACCCCAGCAACAGTGCGCCGAACTTGCTGCGCGAGCCCTTGGGTTCGGTATAACCGACGATGACGAACTCCTGGCGCCGCTTGCATTTGAGTTTGATCCAGTCGCCGCTGCGCCGTGACTGGTACGCACTGCCCACGCGCTTGCCGATCAGACCTTCCATGTGCATGTCGCAGGCGCTGTTGAGCAGTGCCTCGGGCGTTTCGGCGAAGTCCGCCGAATACTTGAGTACCTCGTCGTCGCTGCGCTCCAGCACCTTGGCCAGGGCGCCTCGACGTTGCTCCAGCGGCACCTTGCGCAGGTCCATGCCGTTGAGAAAGGGCAGGTCGAACAGGTAGTAAACGATGTTGCCGCTGCGCGCCTGCTCGAACGCATTTTGCAAGGCCTGGAAATCCGGCACGCCCTGTTCATTGGCCACCACCACTTCGCCATCGAGCCAGGCAGACGTCAGGCCAAGGCTGGCAATCGCTTCGGCCTGGCGCGGCAGCTTATGCGTCCAGTCGTTGCCGTTGCGCGTGAATAATTGCACCTTGGCGTCTTCCACCCGAGCCAGGATGCGGTAGCCGTCGAACTTGATTTCATAGCGCCAGTCACCCTCAGGCGCAGAATCCACCAACGTGGCCAGTTCAGGCTTGAGGCTTTGCGGCAGCGCGGACGCAACGGCATTCTCCAGCTTTTTTGCGCGTGTGGGCCTGGCGCGCTTGGCGGGGTCCTTGTCGACGGGTCTGGCCTGCGCCGCCTTGGGCTTTTTCGGCACGATGGTGCGCTCGCTGAGCACACTGTGGGGCTCGGCATCGACCACGTCGTAATCGCTTTCGGGGCGAGCGAATTCGTCCTGATGCTTGATCAGAAACCATTGCTCCTGCTTGCCCGGCATATGCGTCTTGACCAGGTTCCACACGCCACCCAGCTTTTCGCCCTGCAGCTCGAATTTGAGGCGGCCTTTGGCGTAGGCTTGCGCCGGGTCAGACAGCGGCTTCCAGATGCCGCGGTCCCACACGATGACGTCGCCAGCGCCGTAATGGCCCTCGGGAATACTGCCTTCAAAGGTCGCATAGTCCAGCGGGTGATCTTCGACGTGCACGGCCAGGCGCTTGTTTTTCGGGTCCAGCGAGGGGCCCTTGGGCACGGCCCAGCTTTTGAGGGTGCCGTCGAGTTCGAGGCGAAAGTCGTAATGCAGGCGGCTAGCGTCGTGCTTTTGAATGCAGAACTGCAGGGCGTTCGGTTCCATGTGTTTCTTGCCCCTGGATGCGCTGCCTGCGGGCTCCGAGGTCGCGTCAAAATCACGTTTGTGGTGGTACTGCTCCAGGGCTTTGTTCGTCTGCGGCTTTTTCTTTGCGCGGCTTTTGCGCGATGACAGCTCGATCCAGGTGGGCGCATGATCACTGGCGTGTTCCTCGCCGCGCACCCAGGCGTCCACACCGGCGTTTTTGAGATACGGGGCGAGTACCGGGTTGAGCAACAGATGGTCGATACGCAGGCCGGAATTTTTTTGCCAGTGTTGCCGGAAGTAATCCCAGAACGTGTAGACCCGCTCCTCGGGATACAGGTGGCGCACCGAGTCGATCCAGCCCTGGTCCAGCAACCGTTGATAGCACTCGCGGCTCTGCGGCTGGAGCAGGGCATCCTTGAGCCATGAACGGGTGTTGTAGATATCGAAGTCGGTGGGCACCACGTTGAAATCCCCCGCCAGCACCACCGGGTGTTCGCTCGATTGCAGCGTGCGGGCATGCTTGATCAGGTGCTCGAACCACTTGAGCTTGTACTCGAACTTGGGGCCCGGCTGCGGGTTGCCGTTGGGCAGGTACAGGCAACCGACCACCATGCCATGCACCGCGGCTTCGAGGTAGCGCGACTGCGAGTCGTCCTCCGCGCCGGGCAAGCCTTTGTGGATCAGCAGCGGTTCGGCGTCGCGGGCGAGAATCGCCACGCCATTCCACGCGGCCTGCCCATGGTGCAGGCAACCATAGCCGGCCGCCTCCAGTTCGGCAGCGGGGAAGGCTTTGTCCTGAGCCTTGAGTTCCTGCAGGCAGACAATGTCCGGCCGCTCTTTCTTCAGCCACTGCAACAGGTTAGGCAACCGCGCGCCGATGCCGTTGACGTTGAATGTGGCGATTCTGAGGTTCTGCATGGCCTCGATCCTTCAATGTTCTCGGTGCTTTCTTATCCGAGTGGTGAAGAACGGAGCGAGTTCTAAATTTGTTGCAGGGCAGGGCACCCCGCATCCCGGTTGAACTGCCAGCGGCTTGGGCTGCCGAAACACAGACCACCCAGAGGACACTGCGATGACTGAAGAAAAGAAGAAGCAACCGGAACAGGAACAGCAGACACCCGCGCATTCCACCGAGCAGGAGCGTGAGCGTTTGAAGGACTTCAACAAGGACGGCATTCCGCCAGGGGCCTGCTGACCTGTACCTGTGCTATCGGTTTTTTATGTGAAGGTATTTATATCGATACCCTCGGTGGCCAACGCCCGTTGCACGGCAGGCCTTTCGATAATTGACTGAATACGTTGAGTCCAGCGGGGGAAATGCAGGCTCATGTCTATATCGAGCCACTTTCCCCACATCCAGAAAACCAGCAGCACTGGATGAACAATGTTGTAAGCCGCGCCATCAGCGCGCGCTGCAAGGCGCTGCTCGATAAACCGGTAGCTTTCCATCACAGTGCTGCGGCCTTTTTCAATGACCGCAGGAAATAAACGTTTATCGTCGACAAACCGTTGCGGCCGCCAGACTTGGCCATACCCAAGGCCGTGCACGGTTCCTGATAACCAATTCAGCCACTCCAGAGTTCGTGCCGACTCATCTGGCGTGTCCGCGATAAAGCGCGCCGGTGAAGACTGGTTTGCCAGATAGAACAAAATCGCAGGCAGTTCGGTTAGCACGCCCGTTTGTTCACCTATGGAACCGTCCAGGCAGAGCAGAGCGGGTACTCGGCCTTTCGGGTTGATATTCAAATATTGCGCAGTGTGTGTGCCGATGCCTTTCACTGCCGAGCGCAACTGCAGCTCGAACGGCACGCCCAGTTCCTCAAGAAGAATATGGGCCGCAAGTGAGCAGGCACCGGGTGAGTAATAGAGAAGGTACATACAGGCCTCGTAAACGCGTGTGGGTGGCTTTTATTGATGCGGTCAATACCGTTCAGATTGTGAGAAATGACCAGGTCCGACAACCACCTATTGCCTCTTGTGGCGAGCGGGCTTGCCCCGCGTTGGGCTGCGCAGCAGCCCCAAAACCCGTCACCGCGCAGTGCCTGAGACAGCGCATTCATCTTTATCGGGGCTGCTGCGCAGCCCAACGCGGGGCAAGCCCGCTCGCCACAAAAGCCCTGGCGGCCGATGTTCGACACCAAAGTCGACATCATCGTCGCGTTTCTTGCAACCGGTTCACTTCAGCAGACGCTAAAGCCCGGCCCATCGTCGTCGATAAAGTCTATGAGCCCCACCAATCAAGGACTGATGAAATGACTCCTCCCGTTAGCGCCGCCTATACCCCGCCAGCCAACACCAGCCTCATGCCTTCCGGCCAGACGCTCGTGGTGCAGCCACTGACAGACGCTGCAAAAGAAGCGCTGGCAACCGCCTCCCCGGCGGCCGTCTACCATCCCAGTCCGAGTGGACCAGCAGGCACCACGGCGAAGCCCCCTGAGGTTTTCGACACCTGGATCGGTCGCTCCCAATCGCGGGAATTCCCTCGACTCGTTGAGATCGCCTCCGGGGCGCTGAGCACGCTGAAGGCGTCCTTCAAGGTGTTCGAGTCGACGCTGGCGGTCACCGCTCCCGACCTGGCCGCAAAAGAGTATGGCTTCACCGTGGAGGCGGACGGCAGCCTGAAAGTGCGCGATACGGCCAGCCAGCTCAGCCGCACGGATACCCGGCGGCTGACGGAACTGCTCAATCAATCCCTCGCTTTGAAAACCGCAGCCGTGGCCTACCGCAACGCCGCCATCGACACGGTGGACGCCGATTCGGTGCAAGCAGGCCTGGGCTTTTACAGCCTGACCAACGAAAACTTCGCCAGGACCATTGATCTGGCGCCGCTGTTAAGGCAGTTCGATCCATCGGATTTGAAAAGGATCGAGGACCGGCTTTTTATCACCCAACTGTCCTACAGAGGCGAGCGGGCGACAGCCGAGACGGAGGATGCAATGTACGAGCGGCGCGCGGCGCAGCGGTTCAGCGTGCAGGTTTGATCCCCGCGAGCCCGCACACTGATCCCCCCAAAGCAATCGTTAACTGGCAGAATCCCCCCAACTTGATTGCTTTGGAGACCACCATGCTTCGTGCGTTTGAACGAAGGCTCGACCCATTCCCCCCTGATGAAGTCCCCCCGCCACCGGACGGTCTGGCGCGCTTTTTGTGGGCCTGCACCCGCGGCGCGCGTGGCTATATTCTGGCGTTTGCGCTGCTGAGCGCCGCTGTGTCGATCTACGAAGCCTGGCTGTTTTCCTTCCTCGGCCAGGTCGTTGATCTGCTGTCGACCTGGCAGGCCGGCGGTGATGCGGCCGCGCAGGAAAGTCGTGTGCTGTGGGGCATGGGCATCGTGATGGTGCTGAGTGTCGGCCTGGTGGCGTTGCGCACGATGGTGCAGCACCAGATTTTGGCGATCAACCTGCCGTTGCGGCTGCGTTGGGACTTCCACCGGTTGATGCTGCGGCAAAGCCTTTCGTTCTTTTCCGATGAGTTTTCCGGGCGGGTCACCACCAAGGTGATGCAGACGGCGCTGGCGGTGCGCGACGTGCTGTTCACCCTGATCGAAATCCTGCCCGGCATCGGCGTGTATTTCATCGCGATCATCGCGCTGGCCGGCGGCTTCGCGCTCAAGCTGATGCTGCCGTTTATTGCCTGGATCCTGTTGTTCGGGCTGGCCATGCTCTACTTCGTGCCCCGTCTGGGCAAAGTGGGGCAGGAGCAGGCCAACGCCCGCTCGTCGATGACCGGCCGTATTTCCGACGCTTACACCAACATCACCACCGTGAAGCTGTTCTCCCATTCCAACCGCGAGGCGCACTTCGCGCGTGCGGCCATGGAAGATTTCAAGCAGACCGGTTTTCGCCAGATGCGCCTGGTGAGCCAGTTCGAGATTGTCAACCAGGCCCTGGTGGTGGCCTTGATCATGGCCGCTGGAGGCTATGCGCTGTGGCTCTGGCACCAGGGCGAGATCGGCGCGGGCGCCGTGGCCGCGATCACCGCCATGGCGTTGCGCATCAATGGCATGTCCCACTGGATCATGTGGCAGATGACCTCGCTGTTCGAGAGCATCGGCACCGTGCAGGATGGCATGGGCACCCTCACTCGCGGCGCCAAGGTGCAGGACGCGCAGGACGCGGGTGAGCTGGTCACCTCCGGCGGCGCCGTCACCTTCGACAACGTGAGTTTCAACTACAACGGCGAGCGCCAGGTGCTCGATGGCCTGAGCCTGGACATTCGCCCGGGCGAAAAAATCGGCCTGGTCGGACGCTCCGGCGCCGGCAAGTCCACGCTGATCAACCTGCTGCTGCGCTTTTATGACGTCGACAGCGGGGAGATCCGCATTGACGGGCAAAACATCGCGCAGGTGACCCAGGACAGCCTGCGCAGCGCCATCGGCATGGTCACCCAGGATACGTCGCTGCTGCACCGCTCCATTCGCGACAACATCGCCTACGGTCGTCCCGATGCGAGCGACGCGCAAATCCGCATGGCGGCGGCCAATGCCCAGGCCGATGAGTTCATCAGCCGATTGAGTGACCGCCAGGGCCACACCGGCTACGACACGCTCGTTGGCGAGCGTGGCATCAAGTTGTCCGGCGGCCAGCGCCAGCGCGTCGCGATTGCCCGGGTGATGCTCAAGAACGCGCCGATCCTGCTGCTTGACGAGGCGACCAGCGCGCTGGACTCGGAAGTCGAAGTGGCCATCCAGGAAAGCCTCGATGAAATGATGCAGGGCAAGACCGTGATCGCCATCGCCCATCGGCTGTCGACGATTGCCGCCATGGATCGACTGATCGTCATGGATGACGGGCGCATCCTCGAACAGGGCACCCACTCCGAGCTGCTCGCGAAGAACGGCATCTATGCGCGGCTGTGGCACCACCAGAGTGGTGGTTTTTTGGGCGAGGATCGCGGCGTGGCCGAGGTGATGGAATAAAACCGGGAAGGGCAAACCGACTCGCTGCGGGCGAGTCGGGATCACGCAATGGCGGGCACCTGACCGCTGTCAGTAAACCTGCGGGATGACGATTTCCGGCGGCGTGGGGCTGCGCAGGTAATCCTCTTGCCTGACGCGCTCGGGCAGCTCGATCATTGGCACTTCGACTTCTTCATAGGGCATCTGCTTGAGCAAATGGTGGATGCAGTTGAGCCTGGCCTTTTTCTTGTTGTCCGCCTGCACCACCCACCAGGGCGCTTCAGGGATATGGGTGCGTTCCAGCATGATTTCCTTGGCCTTGGTATAGGCCTCCCAGCGCCGGCGGGATTCCAGGTCCATAGGGCTCAGTTTCCATTGTTTGAGCGGATCGTGAATGCGGCTGAGAAAGCGCAGGTGCTGTTCCTGATCGGAAATCGAGAACCAGTATTTGATCAACTGGATACCGGAACGCGCGAGCATGCGTTCGAACTCCGGCACGGTGCGAAAGAACTCTTCGTACTGCGCCTCGTTGCAAAACCCCATGACCTGCTCGACGCCGGCGCGGTTGTACCAACTGCGATCGAACAGCACGATTTCGCCCGCCGCCGGCAGGTGTGAGACGTAGCGCTGGAAGTACCACTGCGTACGTTCGCGGTCGTTCGGCGCGGGCAGGGCGGCAACTCGGCAGACCCTCGGGTTGAGCCGCTGCGTGATGCGTTTGATGACGCCGCCCTTGCCGGCGGCATCGCGGCCTTCGAACAGGATCACCACCTTGGCGCCGGTCTTGACCACCCAGCTTTGCAGTTTCACCAGCTCGCCCTGCAGGCGGAACAGTTCGCTGAAATAAACCCTGCGTTCGGCCTTTTCGGGGCTTTCCTCGATGTGCTCATCCAGCAGTGCATTGAGGTCGTGGCCGTCTTCGGTCAATTCCAGTTCCAGCTCTTCGTCACTGTGATCGAGCAACTCACGGCGGATGCGCTGGATCAAGGCGTCGTCTGTTGCAGACATGGGAGACACTCGCGTGGGGGAGGAGGATCGAGTGTTAGTCGCATCTTGTTACGAAGTAATGACACGAAAATAAGCGTTTGACGCTGCAAAAAGGGACAAAAAGCCGCCTGCCATTCATTTTTCATAAAAACGTAACAAAGCTGCTGCAAAGTCCCGGGAGCCCGAAAATACAACACGGAGTTCCTTGAATGAAAAGCTTGATGAAGTCAGCTGCACTCGCCGTCGCGGTCTCGCTAAGTGCCACTTCGGTGTTTGCTGCCGAAAGCATCCGCCTGACTGGTTCCGGTGCCAGTTTCCCGGCGCCGATCTATCTCACCTGGTTCAAGGATTTCAGCAAGAAAAGCGCGGGCGTGACAGTGGACTACCAATCCAAGGGGAGCGGGGCGGGCGTACAGGATTTCCTCAACAAAACCGTGGACTTCGCCGCCAGTGACTCGGCCATGAAGGACGAAGACATCGCCAAGGTCGCCGAAGGTGTGCAATTGCTGCCGATGACCGCCGGCGAAATCGTGCTGGCCTATAACCTGCCGGGCAACCCCAAAGGTCTGAAGCTGCCACGCGATGTGTACTCCGACATCTTCCTGGGCAAGATCACCAAATGGAACGATCCCAAGATCGTCGCCGCCAACCCGGACCTGAAACTCAGCGATACGCCGATCACCGTGGTGGTACGTGCGGACTCCAGCGGCACCACCGCCGTGTTCACCAAGCACCTGGCGGCCATCAACCCTGCGTTCAAGGACGCGTTGGGTGAAGGCAACACCGTCAACTGGCCGGCCACCGACAAGTTCATCAAGTCGCCCAAGAACGATGGCGTGACCGCCACCGTACGTCAGACCCCGGGCGCGATTGGCTACATCGAATACGGCTTCGCCAAACTGGCCAAGGTCGACTTCGCCCAGTTGCAGAACAAGGCCGGCCACTACGTGGTGCCGAACGCCGAAAGCGGTGCAGAAGCACTGGCCGCAGTAAAAATGCCGGAAAGCCTGGTGGCCTGGCTGCCGGACCCGGATGGCGCCAAGTCCTACCCGATCACTTCCTACACCTGGATGATCTTCCGCAAGGACAACGGCAACCCGGCCAAAGCCAAGGCCATGCGTGAAATGGTTGAGTACAGCCTCACCGAAGGGCAGAAAATCGCTGACTCGATGGGCTACATCCCGCTGCCGGCTTCGGTGGTTGAACAGGTTCGCAAAGCTTCAGCCAACATCCAGTAAGGCTTGCCAGCTCCCTCCCGGCGCAGGCACTGCGCCGGGAGCGCGTCCTCCCTGTTTCGGAAGCAACCCATGAACTCACCTTTTGTCGTACCGGTTAACCCGGACTCTGCGTGTCAGCCACCGTCCACCAAGGATTTCGTGGTTGACCGCACCTTCCGCGCGCTTGCACGCATCGGCGTGGTGCTGGTGCTGGCGCTGGTTTTCGCGCTGGTGTTCGAAGTAGGACGCAAGGCGCTTCCCGGCATGGAAAAGCACGGCTTTGACGTGCTGCTGGGCAGCGTCTGGGATGTCAATCAGGGCAAATACGGTATTTTGCCGGCGATCTGGGGCACGCTGTACAGCGCCTTCATCGCGTTGCTGATTGCCGGCGTGTTCGGCGTCAGCATGGCAATCTTTCTCACCCAGGATTTCCTCCCGGCCAAACTGGCTGCGGTGTTTCGTACCATCGTCGAACTGCTCGCGGCCATTCCCAGCGTGGTGTATGGCCTGTGGGGCATCTACGTGGTCATCCCGGCCATCCGGCCGCTGACCGCATGGCTGAACACGGAGCTTGGCTGGATTCCTTTTTTCGGCACCTCCTTGAGCGGTCCGGGCCTGCTCCCGGCCGCGCTGGTGCTGGCCATCATGATCCTGCCGACCATTGCCGCCGTGTCCCAGGACGCGCTCACCGGCGTGCCGATGAAAACCAAACAGGCGGCCTACGGCATGGGCACCACGCACTGGGAAGCGATTCTCAAGGTGATGGTGCCGTCGGCGGCCACCGGTATCTTCGGCTCGCTGGTGCTGGGCCTGGGCCGCGCTCTGGGTGAAACCATGGCCCTGGCGATGCTGGTGGGCAACGCGAACAATATTTCACTGTCGCTGTTCGCCCCGGCCAACACCCTGGCGGCCTTGCTGGCGCTGAACTTTCCCGAAGCCGGGCCGAACGAGATTGAGGTGTTGATGTACGCAGCGCTGGTGCTGATGTTCATCACGCTGCTGGTCAACGTGGCAGGCTCGATGCTCATGCTCTACGCCCAACGGGGGACCAGGCAATGACCAACCTCACCACACCCGACATCGCGCTGCCCAGCCTGCAGCGCCGCTTCGAAGGCCGCGCCCTGCGCAGCCTGGTGTTGACCACGCTGGTCTGGCTGGGCGCGTTGCTGGCCAGCGTGCCGCTGATCTCCGTGCTGTATATGCTGATTACCCGGGGCGGGGCGCGCCTGAGCCTTGAACTGTTCACCGAGCTGCCGCCCACCGGCTTCGAGACCGGCGGCGGTTTCGGCAACGCCATGGCCGGCACCCTGGTGATGGTCGGTATCGCGGCGGCCATCGCCGTGCCGGTCGGCATCCTCGCGGCGGTGTTCCTCGCCGAGCTGGGGCCCGACAGCAAGTTGGCGAGCGCGGCGCGCTTTGCTGCCAAAATGCTCACCGGCCTGCCGTCGATCCTGGCCGGCGTGTTTGCCTACGCCCTGGTGGTGATGACCACTGGCACCTACTCAGCCCCGGCAGGGGGCGTGGCGCTGGCCGTGCTGATGTTGCCGATCGTGGTGCTGACGGCCGAAGAGTCGATGAGAATGGTGCCCAAGATCATGAAGGACGCCGCGTACGGCATGGGCTGCACCCGTTCCCAGGTGATCTGGAAAATCGTTCTGCCCACCGGCATGCCGGCGATCCTCACCGGTGTGATGCTGGCCGTGGCGCGCGCCGCGGGCGAAACCGCGCCCCTGTTGTTTACCGCGCTGTTCAGCAACTACTGGATCTACCACGACGGCAACCTGGCCGTCATGAACCCGACAGCCTCGTTGGCCGTGCTGATCTACAACTTTTCCGGCATGCCCTTCGACAACCAGCTCGAACTCGCCTGGGCGGCCTCGCTGGTGCTGGTGATGATCGTGCTGGTGGTGAATATCGTGAGCCGGATTTTCGGCAAACCCAAGTATTAAGAGCGGGAGCACCTGAATTTTGAACGTATCAACTGCGCAAATTGCTGCTCCGTTTGTGACCGACTCGCCTGTGGTCATGGACTGCAAGCTGGACAAGATTTTCTACGGCAACTTCATGGCGGTGCGTGACAGCCACGTGCCGATCGAAAAAAACAAGATCACCGGCTTCATCGGGCCGTCCGGCTGCGGCAAAAGCACCGTGCTGCGCAGCCTCAACCGCATGAATGACCTGGTCAAGGGCTTTCGCTTCGAGGGCCATGTGCATTTTCTCGGCCAGGACGTCTATGGCAAGGGCGTCGACCCGGTGGTGGTGCGTCGCTACATCGGCATGGTGTTCCAGCAGCCGAACCCGTTCTCGATGAGCATCTTCGACAACGTCGCCTTCGGCCTTCGTTTGAACCGCTACAAGGGCGACCTGGGCGACCGCGTCAAGCATGCGCTGCAGGGCGCGGCGCTGTGGGACGAGGTCAAGGACAAGCTCAAGGTCAGCGGCCTGTCGCTCTCCGGCGGCCAGCAGCAACGGCTGTGCATCGCCCGCGCCATCGCCACCGAACCTGAAGTGCTGCTGCTGGACGAACCGTGCTCGGCCCTCGACCCGATTGCCACCCGCCGCGTGGAGGAACTGATGGTCGAGCTGAAGAAGGACTACACCATCGCGCTGGTGACCCACAACATGCAGCAGGCAATCCGTGTTGCGGACACCACCGCGTTTTTCTCGGTGGATATTTCCCAGGGCACGCGCACCGGCTATCTGGTGGAGATGGGCGCCACCGCGCAGATCTTCGGCACACCCCGTGAGCAAATGACCGAAGACTACATCAGCGGCAAGTTCAGCTGAGCATCTGCGCCTCATCAACACCGCATACCTGCATACGCCAAATGGAATTGGCGGGCATTCGGTAGATTTTCCTGCCTCGCGTCTCCAAGGAGTTTCAATGTCTGCAACGCATCGCCTGGATTTATCGGCCATTGAGCGCGCACTGCGTGAAGTGCAGGATCGCTTCGCCGAACTGAGCCGGCACTTCACCGAGCCGCGCGACCCCCTGACTGACGAAGTGCTGCACAATGTGCTTGAAGGCTATGCGTTGATTGACGACTATGTCGCACGCGGCGTCGACCTGTTCGATCTGCACCAACTGAACCTGATGCTGGAGATCAACGCCGTGGTGCTGTGCGGCAAGGACCCGGCGCGCCGGCTGGAATACGCGCAGCACCTGGCGGCGACCGAGGAACACTTCTTCAACAACGTTGAAGGCGGGATCAAGGACCTGTTCAATTGGTATTGTGCGTATCGCAGCGAGTCGGTCTGGAAGCGTGCGGCCGGTGTCTATGTGCGCATTCTCAGCAAGCCGCAGCTGTTCATTGAAGGCAACAACCGCAGCGGTTCGCTTATTGTCAGCTATTTGCTCATGCGCGCAGGGCTACCGCCCTTCGTGCTGACGCTGGAGAACGCCGAGGGCTATTTCAATCCGTCCTCGGTGATCCGCAACTCTGCAAAACATGGAGTCAAGGCGTTGTACGAATTGCCCAAGATCAAGAAAAAATACGCCGCTTTCCTGGAACACCAGGCGCCTGCACCAGGCAAGTTTTTCCTGGGCGAGGGCCCCCGGCCGCTGCATCAGGGAGGTCACTGATGCGCACCTTTCCACGCATGCGTATTTCCTTCGATATCGACGACACCCTGGCCTGCCAGGCTCATCACTGTGCGGCGGAAACCAGCCGACTGCCGGCCTGCGTGCATCGATGGCTGGGCGAGCCGCTGCGGATGGGCACCCGTGCGCTGATCCGCGAGTTGCGTCGCCAGGGCTGCAGTGTCTGGGTCTATACCTCGTCCGGCCGCACGCCTTCCTACATTCGCCGCTGGCTGTTGCTCTACGGCATCCATGTCGACGGTGTGGTCAACAGTGCGTTGCACAACCGCGCCCTGGCGGTGCGCGGCCTGTCGAATACACCGTCGAAGTACCCGCCGGCATTCGATATCGACCTGCATGTCGATGACTCCGAAGGTGTGCGCATTGAGGGCGAGGATCACGGGTTTCGCGTGGTCGTGGTTGACCCGCAGGATGCCCGCTGGGCGCACAAGGTTCTGCACGCCGCTGCCCAGGTGCACGGGCAGCTCGTCTGGCAGCAGTTGATCAGACACCCGCAGCGCGGCCGCCAGCGCATCCGCTCACTTGTATAAAATCGCCTGATGAATGTCCTGCAGCGCCATGATGCGTTGCGCGGCATTGAGTTTGATCGCCTCCTTGGGCATGCCGAACACCACGCAACTGGCCTCGTCCTGAGCCACCGTGGCGGCGCCGGCGTCGAGCATTTCCTTCAAGCCCCGCGCGCCGTCGTCGCCCATGCCGGTCATGATGATGCCGGTGGCGTTCTTGCCGGCAAACCGCGCCACCGAGCGAAACAGCACATCCACTGACGGGCGATGGCGGTTGACCAGCGGGCCGTCGATCACCTGCGCGTGGTAGTAGGCGCCGCTGCGGGTCACCATCAGGTGCTTGCCACCGGGGGCGATCAGCGCCAGGCCCGGCAGGATGCGGTCGTTGTTGCGTGCCTCGCGCACTTCGATCTGGCACACACTGTTGAGCCGTTCGGCAAAGGACGCGGTGAATTTTTCCGGCATGTGCTGCACGATCACCATCCCCGGGCACACCCTCGGCAGCGCCGTCAGCACGGCCTCCAGCGCCTGGGTGCCGCCAGTGGAGGTGCCGATGGCAACGATGCGTTCGGTAGTCTGGGCCATGGCATGGCCATTGGCGGCGGGCAGGATCGCGTCGGCGCTGAGCTTGCTGGGCGGAGCGGGCGCGGCGGCTGGCCTGACGGCGCGTTTGCCGAGGTTCTTGACGTTGGAGTTGGCCGCCGCGCGGATCGCCGCCACCAGTTCGGCGGCCGAGTCGATCAGGAAGTTCTTCAGCCCGGTGGTGGGCTTGGTGATGATTTCCACGGCGCCGGCCGACAGCGCCTGCAACGAGGTTTCCGCGCCTTTCTGGGTCAGCGAGGAGCAGATCACCACCGGCGTCGGGCGCTCGCTCATGATTTTGCGCAGAAACGTGATGCCGTCCATGCGCGGCATTTCCACGTCCAGCACGATGACGTCCGGCCATTCGCGGGCGAGCTTGTCCATGGCGAAAATCGGGTCGGACGCCGCGCCCATCACATGGATGTCCGGCGTGTCGTTGAGGATCGCCAGCAGCACCTGACGCACCACGGCCGAGTCATCGACCAGCAGCACGCTGATTTTTTTGGTAGGCATTTATTGGAGTGTTCCCATTGGTTGGTGCCGGACCCAGACGTTGCCGTTCCACAGGTCGAACACAATCGTGCGATAGCCGGTGCTGCCCATGTCCTGCGCGGTCAGGCGCAGGTGATGGCGCTCGGTCAGGGCCAGCGCTGCGCGGATGTTCAGGCTGGCCACGTCCTGCTCCGGCAGGCGGCGCTGCTGTTCGGGGAACATCTCGCCGCCGCCGAACAGCTTGACCTGATAGTCCTGCGCCCGCGTGCCGTTGACGTGGGCATGACGCAGCAGCAGCTCAAGCGCCTCGTCGCCGTACTTGCCGTCCAGCGGCTGGCCCTTGCGCAGGCGCGCCGGCAGCATGAAATGGCACATGCCGCCGATGCGCCGTTGCGGGTGCCAGAAGGTGAACGCCACGCAGGAGCCGAGCAGGGTGCGCAGGCGCATTGGCCGCGTCGCAAAGCTCACCTGGCCTGGCGCCAACACCACGTCGGGCGCATCGACGGGCTTTTTCATGGCTTGCAGTAAATCGACGGCGCCACCAGTTTCAACGTGTCGTTGACGCCGTTGAGGCTTTCCGAGTGGCTGATGATGAAATGCCCGCCAGGCCTGAGCAGCGGCAACAGGCGCGCGACCACCTGGCTCTTGGTCTGCTGATCGAAATAGATCATCACGTTGCGCAGGAAGATCACGTCGAACTCGCCCAGGCCGGGCAGCGGCTCGTTGAGGTTGACCTGCACGAAATTGACCCGGCTGCGCAAACGCTTGTCGATCAGGAAGGTGCCCTCCTGGCGCCCGATGCCCTTGAGGCAGTATTTGCTCAACAGCGGCTGGGGCAGGGTGCCCGCGCGCTCCATCGCGTAATGCCCGCTGCGTGCCTTGGCCAGCACCTGGGTGCTGATGTCCGAGCCGATCACTTCCCACGGCGTGGTGCCCAGGCCTTCGGCCAGGGTCATCGCCAGGCTGTAGGGTTCTTCGCCGGAGGAACTGGCCGCGCTCCACACGCGAAACAGCTTGCCCGGCGCTGCTCTGGGCAGCACCTGCTGGCGCAGAAAATCAAAATGCTTGGGCTCACGGAAAAAATAGGTTTCGTTGGTGGTGAGCAAATCCAGCGCGACCTGCAGTTCGCCCTTGCGCTGGTCGCTCATGATCAGCTTGAAGTACTCCCCATAGCTCTCCAGCTCGTAATGCTTGAGGCGTTTGAACAGGCGTCCGGCCACCAGCGCCTTTTTTGCCGGCGACAGGTTGATGCCGGCCGCGCGGTACAGCCAGGACTGGAACTGACCGAACTCGCGGTCATCAAGCGACGAGGTATCTGGCATGACCGGGCCTCAACGCGCGTCGGCATCGAGTGCCGGCGCCTGGCCAGCCTCGGCGAGGCTGGACATCTCGTCGATGGACAGCACCTTGTCCACCTCCAGCACGATCACGAACTTGCCTTCGACCTTGGCCATGCCGCTGATGAAATCGGCGCGAATACGCGCGCCGAAGCTGGGCGGAGGCTCGATTTGCGCGGCCGGGATTTCCTGCACCGCCGACACAGTGTCCACCAGCAGCCCGATGTCCTGGGGCTGACCGTCTTCGGTACGGGCCTCAATGATGACCACGCAGGAGCGCCGGGTGATGGCCGAGTTCTGCCGGCCAAAGCGCGCCGACAGGTCCACCACCGGCACCACGGCGCCGCGCAGGTTGATCACGCCACGCACGAACGCGGGCATCATCGGCACCACCGTCAGGCTGCCGTATTCGATAATTTCCTTGATGCCCAGAATGCCGATGGCGAACATCTCGCCGCCGAGCATGAAGGTCAGGTATTGCGCATCCTCGTCGACCGCAACCGCGGTATGACGGGAAGGGGTTACTGCGCCCATGTGATTCTCCCTGTGAGCCCGTAGCGTCGCGTGCGATCAGAAACGGGTGAATTCCGATTCGTCGGGGGCACTGGCCATGTTGTAGGCAAATGCCTTGCGCGGTGCCGGCGCGGCCTGGCGCGGCGGCTGGCGGTTGGTCTTGTTGCCGGTGTGCACCGCGCTGTTTTGCACCGTGGCCCTGGGCGACGCATCGAGCACGAAGAAGCTCATGGCCTGTTGCAGCTGTTCGGCCTGGCTGCTCATTTCTTCGGCGGTGGCGGCCAGCTCCTCGCTGCTCGAGGCGTTCTGCTGCGTCACCTGGTTGAGCTGGGTCATCGCCGTGTTGATCTGCGCGACGCCGGCGGCCTGCTCCTCGGAGGCGGCGCTGATTTCCTGCACCAGGTCGGAGGTCTTGTTGATCGACGGCACCATTTCGCCGAGCAGCTTGCCGGCGGTTTCGGCCATCTCCACGCTGCTGGAGGACAACTCGCCGATTTCCTGCGCGGCCACCTGGCTGCGTTCCGCCAGCTTGCGCACTTCGGCGGCCACCACCGCGAAGCCCTTGCCATGCTCGCCGGCCCGGGCCGCCTCGATGGCCGCGTTAAGGGCCAGCAGGTTGGTCTGGTAGGCGATGTCATCGATGATGCTGATGCGCTGGGCGATTTTCTTCATCGCCACCACGGTCTGCTGCACCGATTCACCGCCTTCGGTGGCTTCCTTGGCAGCCTTGCTGGCCATGCCGTCGGTGACCTTGGCGTTCTCGGTGTTCTGGTTGATGCTGGCACTCATCTGCTCCACCGACGCGCTGGTTTCCTCGACGCTGGCGGCCTGCTCGCTGGTGGCCTGGCTCATCGATTGCGCGGTGGCGCTGACCTGTTCCGAGGCGCTGGCGAGGTTATCGGCGGCGTTGCGCACTTCGCCGATGATATGCGCCAGTTTGCCGACCATGTTGCGCATGGCATTGAGCACCATGCCGGTTTCATCCTTGGCGCCGGGTTCGATCTGCGCGTTGAGGTTGCCATCGGCCAGTTGTTCGGCGGCAGTCGCTGCCTGTCGCAACGGGCGCGAGATGATCCGCGCGATGAACAGCGCCAGGCCCAGGCCAATCAGCAGCGCCGCGACCAATGCAGCAATGATCGACAGGCGCGCGCTTTCATACAACGCCGTGCCTTTGTCACCCGCGACCGTGGCGCCGGTGTCATTGAGCTCGACCATTTTTTGCAGGTTGGTGACTGCCTCTTCAAAGCGCAGCTTGGACTCGCCCTTGAGCAGTGCCCGCGCCGCTGTTTCCTGGTTCTGCCGGGACAGCTCCAGCAATTGCTTGCTGCTGGCCAGGTAAGCATCCCAACTGGTGTTCACGCTGTTGAAAAACTGACGATCCTCATCGCTGACGATCAGCTTTTCGTAGGTGCCCATACGGGTTTCGAGTTGCTGGTTCGCTTCGGCGGCCTCTCGTTCCATCTGTGCCTTTTCCTCGGCGGTCTCGGCGCTGAGATGGCGGTATTCCTTCAAACGATAGTTGGCGGCATAAAAACGCATGCCGGCCGCTGCGCGCACCGATGGCAACCAGTTGCTCTTGATGTCCTGAGCGGCCTGATTGACGGCACCCAGCTGCATGATGGCGAAAACGCCCATGCCCGCCGTCAGCGCGAGGACCAGCAGGAACGAGCTGATCAGCTTGGTGGAAATTTTTAGATCGTAGAACCATTTCATCGGGGGCAACCTCCATGGAATTGCAAATACATCAGCGAACAACGACCGAGGGCGACTGAGGCGCCTGGGCCGTACGGGCTTCCAGTTGTACGATTTGGCTGAGCAGGGCGGGCACGTCCAGAATCAACGCCACGGCACCGCTGCCCAGGATGGTTGAGCCGCTGATGCCGCGCAGTGCGCCAAACAGCTTGCCCAGGGGTTTGATCACGGTCTGGAACTCGCCCAGCAGGTCGTCCACCACCAGCCCGGCCTTGTGCTCGGCGTAA
Organism: Pseudomonas trivialis; assembly: GCF_001439805.1. Taxonomy (GTDB): domain Bacteria; phylum Pseudomonadota; class Gammaproteobacteria; order Pseudomonadales; family Pseudomonadaceae; genus Aquipseudomonas; species Aquipseudomonas trivialis. The sequence continues at coordinate 46,236 of NZ_JYLK01000024.1, forward strand.
CGCACCACCACCACATTCTGGCGCCGCGCCGGCGGGCCTTCGTGGCTGAAGTGCTCACGCAGGTCCACCAGCGGCAACACCTCGCCGCGCAGGTCCAGATAACCCTGGTCGCGGCTCGACTGGCGCTGGTGTTCGTCCAGCTCGATGCATTCCTGCACCATGTCCAGTGGAATCACGTAGGTGGACTGATCGATCCCGACCAGAAAACCGTTGATGATCGCCAGGGTCAGCGGCAGGCGAATACGCACCACCGTGCCCTGGCCGGGGCGACTGTCCAGATCGACGGTGCCGCGCAGCAACGTAATGTTGCGCTTGACCACGTCCATGCCGACGCCACGACCGGACAGGTTGGTGACCGCCTCGGCGGTGGAAAACCCGGCCTCGAAGATCAGGTTGTAAATCTCCTGATCGGTGAGTTGCGCGCCGCTGGCGACCAGCCCGCGCTCCTGGGCTTTTTCGAGGATGCGCTCGCGGTTGAGCCCGGCACCGTCGTCGGCGATTTCGATGACGATGCTGCCGGAGTCGTGGTAGGCATTCAGGCTCAGGTGGCCCTTGCTCGGTTTGCCCGCCGCGCGCCGCGCTGCGGCATTTTCGATGCCGTGGTCCATGGCATTGCGCAGCAGGTGCATCAGCGGGTCGCCGATCTTTTCCACCACCGTTTTGTCCAGTTCGGTTTCCGCGCCACTGATGAGCAGGTCGATGTCCTTGCCCAGTTCCTGGCTGACGTCGCGCACCACGCGGCGAAAGCGGTTGAAGGTATCGCCGATGGGGATCATGCGCAGGTGCAGGGCGCCATCGAGGATCTCTTCCACCAGCCCGGATACAGTGGACGTGGCTTCCTGCAACGGATCGTTGTTGCACGAACGCGCCAGCAGGCTGGCGCCGGCGCTGGCGATCACCAGTTCGCCGACCAGGTTGATCAGCTCATCGAGTTTGTCGGCGTTGACCCGCACATAGTTGCCATCGCGGGGTTTTGCCTCGCTGTTCGTCGCCACGCGCTGAGGGGCCGGCGCCAGGTGCTCCGGTTGCGCCACCAGTTCGGTGCCGCTGGGCGGTTCCTCAGCCGGTGTGTCGTCGATGGCGCTGATGTGCACGTCACAGTCGTCGCGCACGAAATCGAAGACTTCGTTGAGCGTGGCGTGGCTGGCCGCCGAACGCAGGTCGATCTCAAAGCCCAGGTAGCAGCTTTCCGCGTCCCAACTGTCCAGCGGCGGAAGGCGGTCGGTCAGGGTGGTGACCTGCAGTATCTGGCCCAGGGTGTCGAGGTAGCGCAGAAAGGACAGCGGGTCCATGCCGTTACGGAACACGTCCACGCCAAAACGCAGGGAAATGTGCCACAGCATCTCACCTTGCCCGCTGTTGACCACGGCAGTCATCGGCACGTCAGGCATCGCGGGCTCTGCGCCCTGATAGGCACTCAGCGCCTGGCGCAGCGCCGCTTCGCGCGCCAGCGCCGGTGCTTGCAGCGCTTCACCTCGGCTGGCCACCACGTCGATCAACTCAAGCATGTGATCGCCGGATTTGAGCAGCACCGCGATCAACGCGGCGTCGACTGCCACACTGGCATCGCGCAGTCGGTCGAGCACGTCTTCGACGATATGGGTAAAGCTCACGATCGGCTCCAGGCCGAACAGGCCGGCGGAGCCCTTGATGGTGTGTGCGGCGCGGAACACCGCGCCGATCGCATCCTGATCGCCAGGTTCGCTTTCCAGTTGCAGCAGGGATTGCTCCATGGCCTGCAACAGTTCGCGTGCTTCGACGATAAAAGTCTGTTGTGCCTGATCGAGGTTAATACTCACCTGGACACTCCTTGTTGTGCATTGAACGGAGAGGCGGGCGCTAGAAGGCGACGCCGCCACACAACGTGAAGGTTTGCTCGACCGCCTGGCTTTGGCCGGCGAGGCTCAGGGCCGTGCCGCGGTGCTCGGCTTCGCGGTGGAGCACCGCGAGCAATTGCAGGCCGGCGCCGTCCATCTCGGTGACCTGGGACAGGTCGAGCGCCAGGCGCGGCGCCGCGCCCAGTTGCGGCAGCAGCGCGGCGGCCAGCTCGGCCACGGTGTAGATCGTCAGTTCACCGTCGATGCCCACGCAGGTGGTGTCGTCAACGGTTTCGCAGGTAATCGGCATGGGAGGCCCTCCATGGCGCCAGTGGTCAGGGGAGGATCAGTTTGGACACCGCCGCCAGCATCTGCGCCGGCTGGAACGGCTTGACCACCCAGGCTTTGGCACCCGCCGCCTGGCCTTCGGCCTTTTTCGATTCCTGGGACTCGGTGGTCAGCATGATGATCGGCGTGAACTTGTAGTTGGCCAGCTTCTTGACCTCCTTGACGAAGGTGATGCCGTCCATGTTCGGCATGTTCACGTCACTGATGATCAAGTGGACCTTCTGCCCGGTGAGCTTGCCCAACGCATCCCGGCCGTCGCAGGCCTCGATCACGTCGTAACCGGCGCTTTTCAAGGCAATGCCGACCACCTGTCGCACGCTGCTGGAGTCGTCGACCACTAATACATTCTTCGCCATGGTGTGCTCCTTAAAAGAAGGTGATGTCTTGAGAATTCTGTGACGCGGCCGCTTCGCCATGGTGGGTGCGGCGTTGTTCGTCGGTGGCGTAGGTGGCCTCCATGCTCGCCAGCCATTGGCGCGCATCGACGACCAGCACCTGGTCCGGCGATTGACTGGCCTGCAACAGGTGTTCGTGCAGGGCGTGCATGTTGTCGCGCACGTGGCTGAGGATCTGGCTGACCCGGTCCTGGAACTGCAGGTTGACCAGCACCTCGGTCATCTCGTCGCGAATGCCGTAGCTTTCCTGCTTGAGCAGGTCGGCGGAGTCGGCCAGGCGCCCGGTGATGTTCTGGAAGCGCTCGAGCACCTGCTGGATGCTCTGCTCGGACGCGGCAACGGAGTGGCTGTCCTGGTCGGCGCTGCTGGAGGCTGCCTGCACCAGTTGGGTGATGGCGTTGTTAATGATGTCGACCTTGGCCGACATCTGCTGGCCGGTCTCGCTGGATTTGCTCGACAGACTGCGCACCGCATCGGCTACCACCGCAAAGCCGCGACCGGCTTCTCCGGCGCGTGCGGCCTCGATGGCGGCGTTGAGCGCCAGCAGGTTGGTCTGCGCGGCAATGGCCGCGACATCGGCGGCCATGGTGCGCAGTTCGCCGGTATAGGCCGTGAGGCTGCGCACCTGAGTCAGGGTCTGGTCACGGCTGGTTTGGGTGGCCTTGAGCGAATCGATGACCTGGCTCAACTCGCTGTCGCTGCTGGCCAGCTCCTTGAGCGCGCCGTCGGCGGCCTGCCCATCCAGCTCGCCAGCGGCGTGCTGCGAGGCCTGCACGGTGTCCTGCAAACGCGCGGAAATCCCGGTGAAGCGATTGGCCAGGCTCACAATGGCGTCTTCGGTCTGCTGCCGTGAACTCTCCACCTGCTTGGCCCAGATCGGCATGGCGCCGAGCAGGATCTCATCGAGTTGCGCGCGTGAGTCCACACCCTGCTGGCCGGTCTGCGCCGCTGAAGCGTCTGCCAGCGTTACAGCGCGTTGCACCGCGTCACCCTGGGCGCGTGCGCTCCACGCGCAGACAGCGAGGCTGATCAACAGCAGCACGGTGCAGGCCACAAGGTTGGCCGGGGTGGTGGACTGCGACAGTATCCAGATGACAGCGGGGATGACCGGGATGAAAGCGAACCAACGAAAACGCGGATGACCGGCAAGGGCAGTACGGCTGGGTTGACTCAGGGGCATGAGTTCGGTCCTTGAACAGCGTTGCGGATGTAAACGACATAGGGGTTATCTGCGCAGTGCGTCACAACTTTAGGCACCGCGTGTGCCTTCCGTCTGGTTTGTGAACGTGGTGTGACCGGTCAGTGTCGAAAAATTTCACTGTGGCGAGCGGGCTTGCCCCGCGTTGGGCTGCGCAGCAGACCCAAAACCATGCTCTGCATAGTGTCAGGTAGACCGAGAGATTCTTAATTGGGGGCGCTTCGCGCCCCAACGCGGGGCAAGCCCGCTCGCCACAACAAGCACGTTCGCCACAGCAAGCCCGCTTGCCACAATAAGTCAGCTCGCCGGAAATAAACGCTGTTGCTGCGCGCTACATTCGATTGATACTTCTGCCTTGTTCAAGTGTCCATTTGAATGTGCCGCACAATTATTCACTCTCCAGGAAATGCCCATGTCCAAGCTCGCCGAATTCCGCCAACTCGAAAAACATCTCGCTGAACAACTTCAAGCGCTGGAGAACTTAAAAGGCGATGCCGGCCTTAAGAAAGAAATTGAATTCGAAACCAAGCTTCGCGATTTGCTCGCCAAGTACAGCTACAGCCTCAAGGATGTGATCAACCTGCTGGATCCGCAAAGCAGCCGACGTGCTCCGGTGGCTGCGCCCAAGGCTGGCACACGCAAAGCCCGCCAAGTGAAGGTCTACAAGAATCCGCACACGGGGGAGACGATTGAAACCAAGGGTGGCAATCACAAAGGCTTGAAAGAGTGGAAAGCCGAACATGGCGCCGACACCGTCGAGTCCTGGCTGACCAAGTAATACTCAAGTGTGCCAAGGGGGCCTTCCGTAGGCCCCTTTTTTTCGGTTCTTCACGGAATCCCGGGAAAGACAGAAACAAGAACGCCGATTTGATTGATGATGTTCGTGCGAGCAAACACATCTACCAAACCGGCGTTCTTATGCACGATATTAATACTTTCCTTCCTTTTT
>NZ_JYLK01000025.1 GCF_001439805.1 Pseudomonas trivialis
CAACCGCCATCGCTACTACAATCCGAATGTTGGGCGCTATCTGACGCCGGACCCGGTGAAGCTGGCGGGCGGGATCAATGCGTACCAGTACGTGCCGAATCCTACGGGGTGGGTGGATCCGCTGGGGTTAAGCACATGCCCAGGTGGAGATGGATGTAATCCATCTTATGGTGTTGAAGAGCCTGCCATACGACATCTACAGAATGAGGGCGCCCCGACGCAGCCCGATGCTCGCACTCATTTCCCAAAAGACCCAAATGACTTAACCGAAGTTTTAGGCGTTAATCCTAAAGTATCTATGACTAGACACGATACTCGACGAATGGAATGGAGGCCCAACAGCGATACCCGAATCAGATTTGAAAGCCATCCGGGCGACGAGGGCCCATTCGTACCGAGACATCACGGCGAGCACTACCATATAGAGCTAAAACCAAGCAATCTGAGTTGGAAGCAAACGGAAAGAAACAACCTAACCATCAAGGTGCAGCCAGGAAAATATGAAGAGGGGCACGGCACCGGCTTTTTACCAGGCGAAAAGCATCCAGGAATCTGACATGACGAAATTTCCCGTTTCAGATGGAACAATTGAAAAAGTAACTTGTACAAGAAATGCATTGGTCATGGATTTTAGAGACTGGAAAGAAAGATCATGGAAAATTACGTTCAACGAACTTGTTGCCTTTCAAGGCATTGGTGCCGTTGGGGCCGATATATGCGATATGTATGAAGAGGAAAACTCAACCCTCTTACAGGAGGCCATCAGATCAGAGCCCAGTGAAATAGGGAAAACCTTCTGTTTTACAGCGAGCAATGGTGGAGAAGTAATTTTTCAGGTAGTTGCCGGAAGCTATGAAGCTCAGAAACTATGACGCAACATGCCACATCGGAATACCGTAAGGCTCATCTATTGGCCTGGACGGTGAGCTGAATAAAACGCACAATCAGCTCACTAAATGAGCCGAACAACCTTTATATTCGGCTCACGCACCCAGGCATTCCACGATGGATCACCCACACTGGATCTGGCAACACGCCGATTGGCCCCACTTCCACTGGCAGCCAGGCCGTCTGGCAATGCTTCTGCGCGAGTGCGCACAGGCCCAAGGCCGTTTGCTGGGCATGCTCGGTTCCGTCACCCGGGCCGTCAGTGCGCAGAACGAACTGGACACGCTGTTGCAAAACATCCTGACCTCTTCGGCTATTGAGGGCGAGCAGTTGAATGTCGGCTCGGTACGCTCCTCCCTCGCGCGCCGAATGGGCTTGCAGGCGATGGAGGACGGCCAAGTCAGCCGTCGCAGTGAAGGGCTGGCAGAGCTGATGATGGATGCCACCGAGCACTTCGCCCACCCATTCACCCTTGCCCGTTTATTTAATTGGCACCACTTGTTATTCCCGTTCGAGGAGGCAAGCCTTGCCACGCGTCCGGTCAAGGTCGCGAGTTTGAGGGGCGAGGAGCCGATGCAGGTGGTATCGGGGCGGCTTGACCGGCCGACCGTCCACTTCGAGGCGCCACCGCGCCTGGGTCTTGAGCAGGCGCTGAACGAATTTCTCAAGTGGTTCGAAACCAGCCGCCATCAGCCTGAGCTGGACCCGCTGCTGCGCGCCGGCATTGCGCATTTCTGGTTTGTCACGCTGCATCCCTTCGATGACGGCAATGGCCGCCTGACACGCGCCATTACAGACATGGCGCTGGCCCAAGGCGAGCATCAGTCCATCCGTTTTTACGCCATGTCGGCCAGCATCCTCGAAGACCGCGCTGGTTACTACAATGCACTGGAGTCCAGCCAGAAGGCCACGCTGGATATCACTGACTGGCTGCTGTGGTTCCTCAAGACTCTGCTGCGAAGCATGCAACAGGCAATAATGCGGATTGACCGGGTGCTGGACAAGACTCGATTCTGGCAGCGCCACCATGACACAGCGTTATCCGCCGAACAGCTCAAAGTCCTCAACCGGCTACTCGATGCTGGCGAAAAAGGTTTCGAGCATGGCATCAGTGCCGCGCAATACCAGGCAGTCGCCAGGGTCTCAAAGGCGACGGCCACGCGACATCTGGCCGATCTGCTGGAAAAAAACTGCCTGGTCCGCCTCCCCGGCGGCGGGCGCAACACGCGCTATCAAGTCAGCAACAAGGGCGAATGACAGCCCCCTCATTTGCCCCCATCCCCCATGTCTGCTAGTGTCGCGCCGGTTTACCGTCTACCGGAATAGCCGCCATGGCCCGCAAAAAAGTTGCACTCGATTTCGAACAATCCCTCGCCGACCTGCAAACCCTGGTCGAGCGTCTGGAGAACGGCGAGTTGTCGCTGGAAGACTCGTTGACGGCGTTTGAGCAAGGCATCGGCCTGACCCGTGACTGTCAGAGCGCGTTGGCGCAGGCGGAGCAGAAGGTGCAGGTGTTGCTGGAACGTGACGGGGAGCTGGCCGAAGAACCTTTCGATGCGGAACAGCCCGAATGATCGATGCGTACCAGGCCAGTAGCCAAGCCCGGGTCAATGCGGCGCTTGCGCCCTTGTTTGTTGCGCCGGGCCCCGAACTCAACCGCCTTTATGACGCCATGCGCTACAGCGTGATGAATGGCGGCAAGCGTGTGCGCCCGTTGCTGGCCTATGCCGCGTGCGAGGCACTGGGCGCGCCGGCCGAGCAGGCCAACGGCGCGGCCTGTGCGGTGGAGTTGATTCACGCCTACTCTCTGGTGCATGACGATTTGCCGGCCATGGACGACGACGATCTGCGGCGCGGCCAGCCGACCACCCACAAAGCCTTTGATGAAGCCTGTGCGATCCTTGCGGGTGACGGTCTGCAGAGCCTGGCGTTCAGCGCATTGCTGGACCCGGCGCTGAGCCGCGTCGGCGCCGAAACACGCCTGCGCATGGTCACCGCCCTGGCCCTGGCGGCAGGCCCGGCCGGGATGGTCGGTGGGCAGGCCATCGACATGGGTTCGGTCAGTCTCAAGCTGGACCAGGCGGCCCTGGAGCATATGCATCGCCACAAGACCGGCGCGCTGATCGAAGCGGCGGTGCACCTGGGAGCCCTGGCCAGCGGTCGCGCCGAGCCCGCGCAGTTGGCGGCGCTGCAGACCTACTCGCGGGCCATCGGCCTGGCCTTTCAGGTGCAGGACGACATTCTCGACGTGGAAAGTGATACCACCACCCTCGGCAAACGCCAGGGCGCCGATATCGCACGGGACAAACCGACTTATCCTGCGCTGCTTGGGCTTGATGCGGCCAAGGCGTACGCCCTGGAATTGCGCGATCAGGCGCTGGCCGCGCTGCGACCTTTCGACGCGGCGGCCGCGCCACTGCGCGACCTGGCGCGGTATATCGTCGAACGTCGCCACTGATCAACAGCGGCCATTTGCGCCGCCTATCGGTCAACTTCGGCGCTCCGCGTGGGCAGTTTGCGATGCTTGAGGTAAACTGCCGCCTCTTCTATACCTATAACGATTCGCCTGATGCCCACGACGTTTCAAGAGATTCCCCGCATACGCCCGTCCACGCCGCTGCTCGACCGTGCTGCCACGCCGGACGGCCTGCGTCGACTGGCTGAAGCCGAGCTGGAAACCCTGGCCGATGAACTGCGCCTGGAATTGCTCTACACGGTCGGCCAGACCGGTGGGCATTTCGGTGCCGGCCTGGGCGTCATCGAGCTGACCATCGCGCTGCACTACGTCTTCGACACCCCGGATGACCGCCTGGTGTGGGACGTGGGTCATCAGGCGTACCCGCATAAAATCCTTACCGGCCGTCGCGAGCGCATGAACAGCCTGCGCCAGAAGGACGGCATCGCTGCCTTCCCGCGCCGTGCCGAGAGCGAGTACGACACCTTTGGCGTCGGCCACTCCAGCACGTCCATCAGCGCCGCGCTGGGCATGGCGATTGCCGCCCGTCTGCAAGGCAGCGAGCGCAAGGCGATTGCCGTGATCGGTGACGGCGCGCTGACCGCCGGCATGGCGTTCGAAGCGCTCAACCATGCGCCGGAAGTGGACGCCAACATGCTGGTGATCCTCAACGACAATGACATGTCGATCTCGCGCAATGTCGGCGGGCTGTCCAATTACCTGGCGAAAATCCTCTCCAGCCGCACGTACGCCAGCATGCGTGAGGGCAGCAAAAAAGTGCTCTCGCGCCTGCCCGGTGCGTGGGAAATTGCCCGTCGCACCGAAGAATATGCCAAGGGCATGCTGGTGCCCGGCACGCTGTTCGAAGAGCTGGGCTGGAACTACATCGGCCCCATCGACGGCCATGACCTGCCCACCCTGATTGCCACGCTGCGCAACATGCGCGACCTCAAGGGCCCGCAGTTCCTGCATATCGTCACCAAGAAAGGCAAAGGCTTCGCACCGGCGGAGGTCGACCCGATCGGCTATCACGCGATCACCAAGCTCGAACCCCTGGACGCCCCCGCCGCCGCTCCGAAAAAGGCCAGCGGGCCCAAGTACTCCGGTGTGTTTGGCGAATGGCTGTGCGACATGGCCGCCGCTGATCCACGGTTGGTGGGGGTTACCCCTGCGATGAAGGAAGGCTCCGACCTGGTGGCGTTCAGCGAGCGTTTCCCGTTGCGCTATTTCGATGTGGCGATTGCCGAGCAACACGCGGTGACCTTCGCCGCCGGCATGGCCTGCGAAGGTGCCAAGCCAGTGGTGGCGATCTACTCCACGTTTCTGCAACGCGGTTATGACCAGTTGGTTCACGACGTGGCGGTGCAGAACCTCGACGTGATGTTTGCCATCGACCGCGCGGGCCTGGTGGGCGAAGACGGCCCGACCCACGCCGGCAGTTTCGACCTGTCGTACCTGCGCTGCATTCCCGGCATGCTGGTGATGACACCGAGCGACGAGAACGAACTGCGCAAGATGCTCAGCACCGGCCACCTGTACAACGGCCCCGCCGCCGTGCGCTACCCGCGCGGTACCGGCCCGAACGCTGTGATCGAAAAAGACCTCGCGCCCATCGAAATCGGCAAGGGCATCGTGCGTCGCCAGGGCAGCAAGGTCGCTTTTCTGGTGTTCGGCGTGCAATTGGCCGAGGCGCTCAACGTCGCCGGGAAGATCGACGCGACGGTGGTCGACATGCGTTTCGTCAAACCTCTGGATGAAGCCATGGTGCGCGAGATGGCCGGCAGCCATGAGCTGCTGGTCACGCTTGAAGAAAACGCCATCATGGGCGGCGCCGGTGCGGCGGTCAGTGAGTGCCTGGCGCGGGAGAATATCCTCAAGTCGGTGCTGCACCTGGGCTTGCCGGACGTGTATGTCGAACATGCAAAACCTGCGCAGATGCTCGCCGAATGCGGGTTGGACGAAGCCGGTATCGAAGCCTCGGTGCGCCAACGCATGGCCCTGCTGGCCCTGTAACAACCGGGGCCAACATGTGGGAGGGCGCTTGCTCCCGATAGCAGTGGGTCAGCGACATTCGAGTTGACTGACACACCGCAATCGGGAGCGAGCCCCCTCCCACATTGGTTTTGGGTCAACTTTCAATGCTATGGACAGCCATGAAACATCTTCGCCTTGCCCTGCTGCTTCTGCCCGCCTCGGACCTGCTTGCCGCCAGCCGTGACGATGCCCTCAATCTCCCCGACGTGGTGATCAGCGCCAACCGTCAGGTGCAGGCCCGCAACGACAGCAGCGCCGCCAACACCGTATTCACCCGCGACGACATCGAACGCCTGCAGTCCACCAGCCTCACCGACCTGCTCAGTCGGGTTCCTGGTGTGCAAATCGCGCCCAGCGGCGGGCGTGGCAGTTTGCCGGGGGTCTACCTGCGTGGCACTACGTCCGCACAAAGCCTGGTGCTGGTGGACGGTCAGCGCATCGCTAACGCCACGTCGGGCGACAGCGGCCTGCAATACCTGAACGTCGACCAGATTGAGCGGGTGGAAGTGCTGCGCGGCTCACGCGCGGTGATCTACGGCAGTGATGCGATTGGTGGAGTGATCCAGGTGTTCACTCGGCGTAACGCCGACCTGGGCCTGCAACCGCGCCTGAAGCTGGGCTTCGGCAGCAACCGGACTTGGGAGCGCAGCCTCGGTCTGTCTGGCGGCGATGAACACACGCGCTTCAACCTCGGCGCGAGCCTGGATGAAACGGCTGGCATCAACTCAACCCACGCGTCGTTCCCCAGCGACGGCGACCGCGACGCCTACCGCAACCAGTCCGTCAGCCTGAACCTCAGCCACTCGTTCAGCGATGACTGGGAGGCGGGTTTTAATCTGTTGGATAACCGGGGCAAGTCGGAGTACGACAACAGCTTCGGCCGCTACGACGTCGCCACTGGCCGGAGCGTCGGGCAAAAACCCTATACCGACTACACCGTCAGCAGCGCCAGCGGCTACGTGGATGCCAGACTCAGTGAGGGCTGGCAATCGCGCCTGGAACTGGGCCACAGCGAAAACCGTGACACCAAGCGCGACATGCTCAGTGATGATTTCAGCGTGTTCAACACCTACCGCGACTCAATCAACTGGCAGAACGACCTGACGCTCAATGACCGCAACAGCCTGATACTCGGCGGCGACTGGTACGAAGACCGCTTCCACGGTTCCACCACCTTCAGCGAAAACAGCCGCTGGAACCGTGCAGCCTTTGTGCAGCATCGCTTTCACGGCGAGTGGTTTTCCACCGAGCTGGGCCTGCGCCGCGACCAGAACCAGCAGTTCGGCAACCGGAACAGCTGGAGCGGCACCCTGAGCCTACCGATCAACCCCGACAACGACGTGCTCTTGAGCTACAGCGAGGGCTTTCGCGCGCCGACCTTCAACGACCTCTACTACCCAGACACGCAGTACAGCAACCCCAACCTGCAGCCCGAAACCTCAAAGAGCTACGAGCTGCAATGGCGCAGCCAACTGACTGACCTGACCCGCCTGGAAGCGTCGCTGTACCGTACGGACTTGAGCGACGCGATCATTCTGGACAGCACCAGCAAGCCGCAAAACGTCGCTTCGGCCCGCGTCAATGGCTTTGAAGCGGCGCTCAGGCAGGACCTGTTCGGTTGGCAGGGCAATCTGGCCGTTTCATTCATCGACCCGCGTGATCGCGATACCGGCCACACCCTGGCCCGTCGCGCACGCCGCACGTTGAGCCTGGATCTGGACCGGCAATTTGACAGATTGGGCTTGGGTGCAAGCTGGCAGGCGATCAGCAACAGCTACGACGCTCCAGACAATCAGGGCCGCCTGGGCGGCTATGCGCTGGTCGGGTTGCGCAGCCGGTGGGCTGTCACACGGCAAGTCAGCGTTTCGCTCAAGGTCGACAACCTGCTGGACCGCCAATACGCCCGTGCTCGCTACAGCTACAACGCGCCAGACTTCTCCAACAATCAGGACTACCGCGAAGAGGGCCGTACCTGGAGGCTGGCCATGACCTGGACACCCAAGCTGTAGCGACCCGGCAACCGCTACCGGACAGACGCCTTGCCGGCATCCAGATAACCTTCCTTGATTGCCAGCTCACATCCTATGAATCCGTATGCGCCCACACGGCCCGCATCGGTAATGCCGACATAAAAGTCCTGTTTCTTGCCTTTGTTTTCCAACTGGTAGTCAAGGCACTCTAGAAACCCCGTGCGCGCCGCGATGACGCGCCGGGGCTGCTGGATCGCAAGCATGTCCTGTTTCGTGGCGCCACCCGCGTAGATTTTGGTGGGAATAGCGTGGTCGTTGAAATTCATGATCGTAGAGATCCCTTCCAACGTGCTGCACCCGCCCAGCAAAATGGCAGCGCAACTACCAATGATCAAACGTCGCATGGTCACCTCCTGTTATTGAACAATCGCTATGCGATACGCATCGCGCGCAGCAGCGTAGCGTTGCGCTGCCGAAATCGCCCGACCGACAAATCTCAATAACAGGTAGGAAAAGGTTTACCGTGAACGCGCACGTTGCGGTGCAATCAACTCGCAGAGTTTGGCCACTGCGTCGACCATTTGACCGCTGGGCCGCTCCAGCCCTTTATCGGGCACCCGCAGCAAACGTCCTTGGGCCACCGCCGCGATGTGCGGCCAGGCCCTCCAGGCTTCCAGTTGCTGCTGATCCCCCGCCAGGATCACCTCCGGATTGCGCTGCAGCACCGACTCGACACTGACCTGCGGCGCCGGCAGCGTGAGGTCGTCGAACACGTTGCGGGCCCCGCAGACCGCCAGGGCATCACTGATGATCTGTCCTCCACCCACGGTATACAGCGGCTGATTCCACACCTGATAAAACACCCGAACCGGCTCGGCGCGCTGGTAGCGTTTGCGCAATTCAAGCAGACGCTGGCGCAGCCGGGTGGCGAGCTGGCGACCTGCATCGGCGCGGCCCACCTGCTCGCCAATAGCCTGCACCTGGCTCGCCAGTTGCTCAAGACTGTGGGGTTCGGCGACATACACGGGGATCTTCAGGCGTTGCAGCTGCTCACGCTGGGCCGGGCCGACGCTGCCGGGCCACAACAGGATCAGGTCGGGTTGCAGGCTCAGCAGGCGCTCCATGTCCAACTGCCCGTAATGCCCGACCGAGGGCACGTTCGCCAGCGCCGCTGGACGCTCGCCGCCATCGAGCACACCCACCAGCAAATCGGCGGCGCCCAGTTCCAGCATGATTTCTGAGAGCGACGGCGCCAGGCTGATGACCCGCTCGGCAGCCAATGCCTGGGCACTGAACGCCAGCAGCAGCGCCAGCCAATAGCGTTTCATCCCAATTGACGCGGGATGCGGTAGAGATAAAACAACACCGTCGTCGACAGCGCCAGCAAGAACAACGGTACCGCCTCCAGACCGACGAACACCGCCAGCGCACCGATCCAGGCAGGCAGCGCGGCCATCAGCAAAGCCGTGCGTCGACGGGCCGCAAGGGTGATCCAGGCGGCGGGTTCTTCGGGTGTATCGAGGGCCTTTGAGGTGGCGATCAGCGCGTTTTTATAGCCATGGAAATAGCGCAGACTGAGAAACATCGACGCCACGCCGGCAATGAAGAACGGCATGGCCAGCATGGGCAGCAGGGATTGGGCGCGGCCAAACACCAGATTGATCACGAACAACGGCAGCAATGCCAGGGCCAGGTACTGCCACCAGTTGATGGACAGTCGCCGTTTCACCTGGCCGCGAGTCACGCGCGGTCGACCTCGCCCTGGTGTTCATTGCCCATCATGTGATCGAGCTTGCTGGCCTTGGTGGCCAGATAAAGCTTGTTGTGCGGGTTGTGCCCGGTGTGCAGCGGCACACGCTCGGCGACGGTGATGCCCATCTCGGTCAGGGCCTTGACCTTGCGCGGGTTGTTGGTCATCAGGCGCAGGGATTTCACACCCAGGTGCTCCAGCATCGGCAGGCAGATCCCATAGTCGCGTTGATCAGCGGCAAAGCCCAGGCGCTCGTTGGCCTCAACGGTATCGGCACCGCCGTCCTGCAGCTCATAAGCGCGGATCTTGTTCATCAGGCCAATGCCCCGGCCTTCCTGGCGCAGGTACAGCAACACCCCACGGCCTTCACGGGCGATAGCCTGCAGCGCCGCTTCCAGTTGCGAACCGCAGTCGCAACGCTGGCTGAACAAGGCGTCACCGGTGAGGCACTCGGAGTGCACACGGCCCAGCACCGGCTCGCCATCAGCGATATCGCCCAGGCTCAGCACAACGTGCTCGCGCCCGGTGGCTTCTTCGAGAAAGCCGTTCATGGTGAACGTGGCAAAAGGGGTAGGCAGCTTGGAAGCGGCGACGAAAACGACGGGCACCGTGTGCTCCTGATTTCAGATTTCACAGAGGCGGGCATTGTAACAGCAGGTTCCGACAGACGCTTAAGCTCAATGAGCGCTGATCAAGATCAATCGGTTCGATTGGCCTTCGCCGCAGTTCTATGCACGTCACTACGGTGTCTCATGAAAATGCTGATAGCCACGAACCCGCGGGGTGACGTCGCGCCCATTGGCATCCTGCAGCGTCACGCCCTGCCCCGTCGCCGCCCGACCGATCACGTGGACCGGCCAGCCACCGGCCAGCAGCGGCGCGAGCGCAGCCTCCGGCAACGTGAACGCCAGCACATAGTCATCGCCGCCACTCAACGCGGCCACACGGGCCTCGTCATCGCCAACAAACGCCAGCAAGGCTGCAGACAACGGCAGCGCCTCTTGCTCGATCAACAGGCTGACCGCCGACGCCCTGGCGATATGCCCGCAGTCGGCCAGCAACCCGTCGGAGATATCCATGGCCGAGGTCGCCTTGCCGCGCAGCGCCACACCCAGGGCCAGTTGCGGTTGCGGCGACCAGTAATGGGCCAGCAGCGGCTCGGCAATGGTGGCATCCGCGGTGCGCTGGCCCAGCACCAACGGCAACGCGCCGGCGGCATTGCCCAATTCGCCGCCCACACAAAGCAGATCCCCCGGCTGCGCACCGCTGCGGGTCAACGCCTGACCGGCCGGCACACGGCCAAACACGGTCAGGGTCAGGCTCAGCGGGCCGCGCGTGGTGTCGCCCCCCACCAGCCTTACGTCGCAGCGTTGCGCCATGGCGTTCAAACCCTGGGCATAGCGTTGCAGCCAATCGGCATCGACGGTCGGGGTGGTGAGGGCAAGGGTGAATGCAAGGGGGCTGGCGCCCATGGCAGCCAGGTCGCTCACCGCCACGGCCAACGAGCGCTGGCCGAGCAGGAACGGGTCACAGGGGTTGGCAAAATGCACGCCGGCCACCAGGGTATCGGTGGAAACCGCCAGTTGCTCGCCGGCAGGCAGCGCCAGCAAGGCGCAATCGTCGCCGATCCCCAGGGCAATGCCTTCGCCGCCCTGCGCACAGGGCGCGGCGGCGAAGTAATTGCGGATCAGCTCGAACTCGCCCATGCCGGACTCAAGCGCACATCAGCGCTTGTACGCCTTGACTTCGGCTTCACGCAGGCGCGGGGCCAGCTTGTCGAGCACGCCGTTGACAAACTTGTGGCCGTCGGTGGAACCGTAGACTTTCGCCAGTTCGATCCCTTCGTTGATCACCACGCGGTACGGCACGTCGACGCGTTTGAGCAGTTCCCAGGCGGACAGGCGCATGACGCACAGCTCAACCGGGTCGAGTTCTTCGATGGTCAGGTCCAGGCACGGGGCCAGGGCCGCGTCGATCTCGCTCAGGTTGGCGTGCACACCGTGCAGGATGTCGTGGAAATACGGCAGGTCGGCGAAGGTGAAGTCATTGTCGACGCGAAACTGCGCTTCGATTTCGGTCAACGAGGTGCCCGCCATCTGACGCTGGTACAGCGCCTGGGTGGCCAGTTGACGCGCAGCGCGACGCTTTTCGTTTTTCGAAGGCTTGCCGGCGTCCGCAGGGCGCGGGTCGCGTGGGTTGAAGTTGTCGCCGTCGTCGGAAATCACTTGGCCTCCAACTGCGACAGCAGGCTGACCATTTCCAGGGCGGACAAGGCAGCTTCTGCGCCCTTGTTGCCGGCTTTGGTGCCGGAACGCTCGATGGCCTGCTCGATGGAATCCACGGTCAGCACGCCGAACGCGACCGGCACGCCGAACTCCATGGACACCTGGGCCAGGCCCTTGGTGCATTCACCGGCGACGTATTCAAAGTGCGGGGTGCCGCCACGAATCACGGCGCCCAGGGCGATGATCGCCGCGTATTCGCCTTGTTGAGCAACTTTTTGCGCAACCAGTGGAATTTCGAAGGCGCCAGGGGCACGGATCAGGGTGATATCGCTTTCGCTCACACCGTGGCGAACCAGGGCGTCCACGGCACCGCTTACCAGGCTTTCAACCACGAAGCTGTTGAAGCGGCCAACCACCAGGGCGTAGCGGCCTTTGGGGGCGATGAAGGTACCTTCGATGGTCTTCAGGGTCATTCGACAAATCTCTTAAAGAGCAGGGACGCGAAAAAGGCGTCCCTCAGTGATGTGTTAACCGCGAACAAGGGGCAAAAATCGCCGGTTTTATTCGGAGGGCACGTATTCTACAACTTCCAGGTCGAATCCGGATATCGCATTAAATTTCATCGGTGCGCTCATCAGGCGCATTTTGCGCACGCCCAGGTCGCGCAGAATCTGCGAACCGGCACCGACGATGCTGTAGGTGGTCGGCGTCTTGATCGTGGCGTGCTCGGCGGTTTCACGGATATGGGCGAGCAGAACATCGCCATCCACCGGATTGCCGAGCAACAGCACCACGCCGCTGCCGGCCTCGGACACCGCCGCCATGGCAGCGCGCAGGCTCCAGCGACCCGGTTGTTTGACCATCAGCAGGTCGCGCAGCGGGTCCATGTTGTGCACCCGCACCAGGGTCGGTTCATCGGCGCTGATGCTGCCCAGGGTGAGGGCCATGTGCACGTCGCCTTCCACCGAGTCACGGTAGGTCACCAGATTGAACTGGCCCAGTTCGCTGTCCAGCGGCTGCTCGGCAATCCGCTGAACGGTACGTTCGTGGATCATGCGGTAGTGGATCAGGTCGGCGATGGTGCCGATCTTGAGGTTGTGCTCTGCCGCGAAGGTCTCGAGTTCGCTGCGACGGGCCATGGTGCCGTCGTCGTTCATCACTTCGCAGATCACGCCGCTGGGCTCGAACCCGGCCATGCGCGCCAGGTCGCAGGCCGCTTCGGTGTGGCCGGCGCGCGCCAGAGTGCCGCCCGGCTGGGCCATCAGCGGGAAGATATGGCCGGGGCTGACGATGTCTTCGGCCCTGGCGTCGCGGGCGGCAGCCGCTTGCACGGTGCGCGCGCGGTCAGCGGCGGAGATGCCGGTGGTGACGCCGGTGGAGGCTTCGATGGACACGGTGAACTTGGTGCCGAAACCCGAACCGTTGCGCGGCGCCATCAACGGCAGCTTGAGCAGTTCGCAGCGCTCGCGGCTCATGGGCATGCAGATCAACCCGCGGGCATGCTTGGCCATGAAGTTGATGTGTTCAGCCTTGCAGGCCTCGGCGGCCATGATGATGTCGCCTTCGTTCTCGCGGTCTTCGTCATCCATCAGGATGACCATCTTGCCTTGGCGGATGTCTTCAACCAGTTCTTCGATGCTGTTGAGCGCCACGCGGCACCCCCTTGGTCAGGATTTGAGGTAGCCGTTGGCGGCCAAAAAACGTTCGGTGATGTTACTGCCGGTTGGCTCTGCGGCCTTGTCGCCCATCAACAGGCGCTCCAGGTAACGGGCCAGCAGGTCGACCTCCAGGTTCACCCGGCGGCCCGGCTGGTAGGACGCCATGATGGTTTCGCTGAGGGTGTGGGGAATGATGGTCAGCTCGAATTCGGCGCCATTCACGGCGTTAACGGTCAGGCTGGTGCCGTCCACGGTGATCGAACCTTTGTGGGCGATGTACTTGGCCAGCTCTTTGGGCGCGCGGATGCGAAACTCCACGGCCCGCGCGTTTTCGCTGCGCGCGACCACTTCGCCGACGCCGTCGACGTGACCGCTGACCAGGTGGCCACCCAGACGCGTGGTCGGCGTGAGGGCTTTTTCCAGGTTGACCGGGCTGCCGGCCTTGAGGTCGCTCATCGCGGTGCAGTCCAGGGTTTCGCGGCTCACATCGGCGGCAAAGCCATTGCCCGGCAGTTCAACGACGGTGAGGCATACGCCGCTCACCGCAATGCTGTCGCCCAGTTTGACGTCGCCCAGGTCGAGCTTGCCGGTTTCAACCAGCAAGCGGATATCGCCGCCTTTGGGGGTCATTGCGCGGATGCTGCCGATGGATTCGATGATGCCGGTGAACATGTCGTTCTCCTGAAAACGGGGGACGGGCGCCTGAGCCCGGTCAGAATTATACGCTCGCTGCTGGCACAGGGATGGCAGTGACTCGCCAGTCGTCGCCCACAGCGCGCAGGTCAGTGATCTTGAGTTGGGGGGCGTCGGCCAGCTTCTCAAGCGGCCAGTCCAGCAATGGCCGGGCGGCGGAGCCCAGGAACTTGCCGGCGACGAAAATCACGTATTCGTCCACCAGGCCCTGCTGGGCAAATGCACCGGCCAGACTTGGCCCGGCTTCCACCAGCACCTCGTTGACGCCACGGGCTGCCAGGGCCACCAGCGCCGAGCGCAGGTCGACCTGACCCTCCACGCCCGGCACCACCAGGCATTCGGGGCCACGGGGGAACTGTTTTTCCGCGGTGACGCAGGTGATCACCAGCGCCGGGCCGGCCTTGAAGAACGGCGCATTGAGCGGCACGCGCAGCCGGCCGTCGATCAGCACGCGCAGCGGCGGGCGGGACATGGCCAGGGCGGTGGTGTCGGGATCGAGGCCGAGCTCGGCGGCGCGCACGGTCAGGCGCGCACCGTCGGCCAGCACCGTGTCGGCGCCGGTCAGCACCACACTGGCCTGGGCGCGCAGGCGCTGCACGGCGGCGCGGGCGGCGGGGCCGGTGATCCATTGGCTTTCGCCGCTGGCCATCGCGGTGCGCCCGTCCAGGCTCATCGCCAGCTTGACCCGCACGAACGGCAGGCCATGTTCCATGCGTTTGAGAAAGCCGGGGTTAAGCGCTCGCGCTTCGGCTTCCAGCACACCGCTGCGCACCTCGATACCGGCCTGGGCCAGGCGCTGCATGCCGCGCCCGGCCACTTCCGGATTGGGGTCCTGCATGCCGGCCACCACCCGCGCGACGCCGGCCGTCACCAGCGCATCGGCGCAGGGCGGCGTGCGGCCGTGGTGGCTGCAGGGTTCGAGAGTGACGTACACCGTGGCGCCGCGCGCCTTGCTACCTGCGGCGCGCAGGGCGTTGGGTTCGGCATGGGGTTCGCCGGTGCGCTCATGCCAGCCTTCGCCGACAATCTGCCCGTCACGCACGATCACGCAGCCCACGCGGGGGTTGGGATGGGTGGTGTACAGGCCCTTGCGCGCAAGTTCCAGGGCGCGGGCCATGTAATGGGCGTCGAGCACCGCCTGTTCATTGCTCATTGTTTGGACGGCTCACGCGCCAGGCGGTCGATCTCTTCGCGGAACTCGTTGAGGTCCTGGAAGCGTCGATACACGGAGGCGAAACGGATATAGGCGACTTCGTCGAGCTTTTGCAGCTCGCCCATCACCAGTTCGCCCACCACCAGGCTCTTGACCTCGCGCTCGCCGGTCGCACGCAGCTTGTGCTTGATGTGCGCCAGCGCCGCTTCCAGACGCTCGACACTCACCGGGCGTTTTTCCAGGGCGCGCTGCATACCGGCGCGCAGTTTGTCTTCGTCGAACGGCTGGCGGCTGCCGTCGGACTTGATCAGACGGGGCAATACCAGTTCGGCGGTTTCAAAGGTGGTGAAACGTTCACCGCAGCCAGACGCCAGGCATTCACGCCGGCGACGCACTTGATCGCCCTCGGCGACCAGACGCGAATCAATGACTTTGGTGTCGTTGGCACCGCAGAAGGGACAGTGCATGGTTGGCAGGCAACAAAAAAAGGGAGGGCCATGGTAGCGCATCCCCGTGGCAAGACAAGCCATAGCCTTTACGGTATATAGGCAGGCTTATATGTTTGTTACCTTTCACGTCACGGATTTAGTCCTTTCTGGAGCTGTACATGCAGTTACGACCACTTGTTTTGCTCACTCTGCTCGGTTTTCTGGTCGCCTGCAGCAGCGAAGCCCCCAAGCCCGCCGCACCGGTGCCTGCGCCCGCGCAGGAGAAAAAAGTGCCGGGCATTGAAGAGGTCGGCCCCCTGCCCGCCTATCAGCGTGAAATCAGCGGCAACCTGACCAACGTGCCGGCCGGCGCCGAAGTCGAGATGGCCCTGCTGGTGATCGACGAACGTTCGCGCCCACAACAACTGCTCGCCAGCAGCGTGCTGACCGGCAACGGCAAACCCCTGGCCTTCCGCCTGCGCTTCAACCCCGAGGCCTTCCCGGCCGGTGCGCGGGTTGAATTGCGTGGCCGTGCCAGCCAGTCTGGCCAGTTGATCCTGCACCTGCCCGCCGTGCGCATCACCCAGGCGATCACCCAGACCACCGGCCCCCTGCAACTCGTCAAGGCGCCATGATTGCACCGCTGGACCTGCAACGCGCCTTGAGCGAACTGATCGGTGACGCGCAACTGCTGCCCTGCGCGCTGCCGGGCACCGCGCTGTCGCTGTGGCTGCTGGACGCCGACAACATGGACCGCGCATTCAGCCAGGAAGAAACCCGGCGCATCCTCCATGAACCGCCGTACTGGAGCTTTTGCTGGGCCAGCGGCCTGGCATTGGCGCGCTACCTGGCGGCGAACCCGCAGTGGGTCGCGGGCAAGCGCGTGCTGGACTTCGGCGCCGGTTCCGGCGTGGCCGCCATTGCGGCGGCCAAAGCGGGCGCGCTGGAAGTGGTGGCCTGCGACCTGGACCCGCTGGCACTGGCGGCCTGCCGGGCGAATGCCGAACTCAACGGCGTGCAGTTGGGTTATTCGGCGGACTTTTTTGCCGAAGCCGATCGTTTCGATCTGATCCTCGTCGCCGATGTGCTGTACGACCGCGCCAACCTGCCGCTGCTGGATCACTTCCTCACCCGAGGCCGGGAAGCACTGGTGGCGGATTCGCGGGTGCGGGACTTTCAGCATGCCGATTACCGGCGGCTGGAGATCCTCGATGCGCTGACCCTGCCGGACCTGGCCGAGCCTTGGGAGTTTCGCAGGGTGAGCCTGTACCATTCACGGCGGTAGGCCCGCTCGTTACAAATTTTCGGCAACAGATTGACTGAGACAGCAAAAAGCCGGGTATGGAAAATGCCCGCCTGCGCCCGCTGCCTGGATGATCGAACTGAATGCTTTTCCAGATAATTTCGCTTACGCCCAATCAGGCAAAGGCCTTGCAAAATACCCGGCAGTTGCCTAGCCTGCGCAGCAATACACCCGCCATGCCTCTGGTTGCGAGAGCAATCAAGCACAAATTGTGCGGGTTTTTTATGCGCGTTACTGTCCGGGCATGAGGACATTCAGCAAGCCAGCCATTGATGTTCAAGCTCAAGTGGAGCTGCTCAGGCATCGTGGGTTGGCCATTGAAGACGAAACTCGCGCTGAGTCCTTCCTGCAGTCGGTCAGCTACTTCCGCCTTAGCCCCTACATGCGCCCTTTCCAGATTGCGGATGATCGTGACCATCGTTTTCGTGACGACAGCCAATTTAACCAATTAACCCGTCTCTACGATTTTGATCGACGGCTGCGTCTATTGACTCTGGATGCGATCGAAAGAGTCGAAGTTGCCTCGCGCTCCGTCATCAGTAACCACATGGGGCCCACCCATGGCAGTCACTGGTATATCAATCCGCAGATGTTTCACCACACATTTGATCATCAACGTCTGCTCACCACCCTGTCTCTCAAACAGTCAACAGCGCTGCGCGACTATCAAAAGGAGTGCGAACGCATTGATAGATCACAGACGGACACAGCGCGAAAAGAGCGGTTGAAACGACAAAGAGCGAAGGACAGCTACGCCCGTCATTATCCGATGACCTATGCCTCTCCCGCGCTGATGCCTGGCTGGGCCATGTTGGAGGAACTCACATTGGGTGATCTCGCGGATGTGGAACCGGGAGCTGGGAATTCGCCCCCGAGTTACCGAAGAAAGCGAACTTCCCTTGGCCGCAACATCTCTTTCAGCCAGGACCGCATCCTCGTATCTTTGCGCCGCTTTGCATGCTCAATCACCTGATGCATCAGGTGAGCCCGCATTCTCGCTGGGATCAACGCCTACAACAGCTGATCCATGATTTTTCCGAAATCAATCTGAAAGCAATGGGTTTCCCCGCAGACTGGAATCAGGACCCGTTCTGGCACGCGCCTCGTGGCTGAGTGCCGTGCGGCTTCCGATAGCCGGCGCCAGCCCTTATAGTTGCCCCCATTCCCGTTTTATTCGAGACGCCCCATGAGTGAACCCACGCCGTACATCTTCGACGTCACCACCGCCAACTTCGAACAGGCGGTGATTCAGAACTCTTTCGAAAAACCCGTGCTGGTGGATTTCTGGGCCGAGTGGTGTGCGCCGTGCAAGGCGTTGATGCCGATGCTGGCGCAAATCGCCGAGAGCTATCAGGGCGAGCTGTTGCTGGCCAAGGTCGATTGCGAGGCGCAGCCGGATATCGTCGCGCGTTTCGGCATTCAAAGCCTGCCGACGGTGGTGCTGTTCAAGGATGGTCAGCCGGTGGACGGGTTTGCCGGGGCGCAGCCGGAATCGGCGGTGCGCGCGATGCTTGAGCCCCACGTGCAAATGCCGCCACCGGCGGCGGCAGATCCGTTGGAGCAGGCCCAGGCGCTGTTTGCCGAAGGCCGTATCAGTGATGCCGAGGCGCTGCTGGTGACGTTGCTCGGTGAAGACAATACCCATGCTGCCGCGCTGATCCTGTATGCGCGCTGCCTGGCCGAGCGCGGTGAGTTGGGCGAAGCCCAGGCCGTGCTGGATGCGGTCAGCGGCGACGATCACAAAGCCGCCCTCGCCGGTGCCAAGGCGCAGATCACCTTCCTGCGCCAGGCCGCCGACCTGCCGGATGCAGCCGACCTGAAAAGCCGGCTGGCGCAGAACCCGCAGGACGACGAAGCGGCCTACCAGTTGAGCATTCAACAGTTGGCGCGCCAGCAATACGACGCGGCGCTCGAAGGCCTGCTCAAGCTGTTCATCCGCAACCGCAGCTACAGCGAAGGCCTGCCGCACAAGACCCTGCTGCAAGTGTTCGAGTTGCTGGGCAATGAACACCCGCTGGTGACCGTGTACCGCCGCAAGCTGTTCGCCGCGCTGTATTAATCGCCGACCCAACGGTACAGCGGCGTATCCCCGCCGCTGCTCACCTTGACGCTGGCGCTATGGCGCAGGCGCACCAGCAGGCGCTTGCCTGTCGCCGCATCACCGGCCAATCCTTCCAACTGATCAAGCAACTCCAGGCCGTTTAACTGCCCGGCCTTGCGCAACAGCGCCTGGGCGTTCTGCCACAGGTCGTCATCCTGTTTAACCGGCGGCGCCGCAGCCGGCGTACTCGGCGCCGGAGCGGCCTGTAATTGCGCGCCCAGCCGGGCCCAATCGCCGTCGTCCAGCTCCAGGGTCAAGTCCACCGGCAGGTCGCCGACGGTTCCACGAATTCGCAACATCGTCTTTCTCCTGCATTTTTTCTGACGGGCATGCTCCCATGCGGCTTGCGCAACGCCAAGCGCGCGGTCAAACTCTCGCCACTATTGTTATAAGATCACATAACAAACCTTTCATGTTCTGGAGCCTTCCCATGCGCCGTCTGCTGCTCGCTTTGCCGTTTGCCCTGCTGCCACTGGCCGTGGCCCATGCCCATGAAGATCATGACCACGAACACGGCAGCCTCGGCGCCCACGAACATGGCGTGGGCCGCCTCAACGCCGTGCTCGATGGCCAGACCCTGGAGCTTGAGCTGGAAAGCCCGGCCATGAACCTGGTGGGTTTCGAACACCTGGCCACCACCGCTGCGGACAAAGCCAAGGTCGCCGCCGCGCGCAAGCAACTGGAAAACCCACTGGCCTTGTTCAACCTGCCCAAAGCCGCCGGCTGCGTGGTGAGCACCCAGGAACTCAACAGCCCATTGTTTGGCGACAAGCCTGAAGCCGATCACGACGATGACGATGATGCTGACGACCATGCCACCGACGGCAAGGGCGCAGCGGCCCACGAACATCACCACGACCACAGCGAAATCCACGCGCACTACCAGTTCACCTGCGCCACGCCGACGGCGCTGAGCAACCTGGACCTGAGCCAGGTGTTCAAGACCTTCCCCGCCACCAAGAAAATTCAGGTACAACTGATCGGCCCGAGCGGCCAGCAAGGGGTCGACGCAACGGCCACAGCAACCACCCTGAAGTTCTGATTGCCCATGACCCACGCCTTGATTGAACTGTCTGACCTGGGCTTCAACTGGCCCGGGCACCCGCAGTTGCTGGACATCCCCGCGTTCCGCCTGGAACGCGGCGAAACCCTGTTTCTCAAAGGCCCCAGCGGCAGTGGCAAGACCACCCTGCTGGGGCTGCTGGGCGGTGTGCACAAGCCCAGCCAGGGCAGCATTCGCCTGCTCGGCCAGGAACTCACCGAACTCTCGGCCGGCGCCCGCGACCGCTTTCGCGTCGACCACACCGGCTATATCTTCCAGCAGTTCAACCTGCTGCCGTTTTTGTCGGTGCGCGAGAACGTCGAGCTGCCCTGCCACTTTTCCAACGTGCGCGCGCAGCGGGCCAGGCAGCGCCACGGCAGTGTGGACAAGGCCGCCGCCGCCCTGCTCGCGCACCTGGGCCTCAAGGATAAAGACCTGCTGGAACGCCGCGCCGACTCGCTGTCCATCGGTCAGCAGCAACGGGTGGCCGCCGCCCGGGCGCTGATCGGCCAGCCGGAACTGGTGATCGCCGACGAACCCACCTCGGCCCTGGACTACGACGCCCGCGAGGCGTTCCTTCAGCTGTTGTTCGCCGAATGCCGCGACGCCGGCGCCAGCCTGCTGTTTGTCAGCCACGACCAGAGCCTGGCACCGCTGTTCGACCGCAACCTGTCGCTGGCCGAACTCAATCGCGCCGCCACGCCCGCAGAGGTTTGAGATGTATCTGTTTCGTCTAGCCATGGCCAGCCTGGCTAACCGCCGCTTCACCGCGACGCTCACCGCCTTCGCCATCGCGCTTTCCGTGTGCCTGCTGCTGGCCGTGGAGCGCGTGCGGGTCGAGGCGCGCAACAGCTTTGCCAGCACCATCAGCGGCACCGACCTGATTGTCGGCGCCCGCTCGGGTTCGGTGAACCTGCTGCTGTACTCGGTGTTTCGCATCGGCAACGCCACCAACAACATCCGCTGGGACAGCTTTGAGCACTTCGCCGCCAGCCCGCAGGTGAAATGGGCGATCCCGATTTCCCTCGGCGACTCCCATCGCGGCTACCGCGTGATGGGCACCAATCAGTCCTACTTTGAGCACTACCAGTACGGCCGCAAGCAGAACCTGGAACTGGCCAGCGGCCGCGCCTTCGCCACTGACCCGTTCGAAGTGGTGCTGGGCGCCGAAGTGGCTGACGCACTGCATTACAAACTGGGCGATAAACTGGTGCTGGCCCACGGCGTGGCGGTGGTCAGCCTGGTCAAGCACGACGACAAACCCTTCACCGTGGTCGGCATTCTCAAGCGCACCGGCACGCCGGTCGACCGCACGCTGCACATCAGCCTGGGCGGCATGGAAGCGATCCACATCGACTGGCACAACGGCGTGCCGGCCCAGGGTAAAGGCCGCATCAGCGCCGATCAGGCGCGCAATATGGACCTCACGCCGCAGGCGATCACTGCGTTCATGCTGGGCTTGAACAACAAGATTTCCACCTTCGCCCTGCAACGTGAGATCAATGAGTTCCGTGGCGAGCCGATGCTGGCGATCCTGCCCGGCGTGGCACTGCAAGAGCTGTGGAGCATGATGGGCACCGCCGAAAAGGCGCTGTTCGTGATCTCGCTGTTCGTGGTGCTGACCGGTCTGATCGGCATGCTCACGGCAATCCTCACCAGCCTCAACGAGCGCCGCCGCGAAATGGCGATTTTGCGTTCGGTGGGGGCACGGCCATGGCATATCGCGACATTGCTGATTTTCGAAGCGTTCGCCCTGGCCTTGTCCGGAGTGATTGCCGGCGTCGGCTTGCTGTACGTGTGCATCGCCGCGTCTCGCGGGTATCTGCAGGCCAATTACGGTTTGGACCTGCCGATGTCCTGGCCGAGCGAATATGAATGGACCCTGCTGGCGGGTATTCTCGCCGCAGCGCTGTTGATGGGCAGCGTGCCGGCCTGGCGCGCCTACCGACAATCCTTGGCCGATGGCCTGTCCATACGTTTATGAGGAAGGCTTTGATGCGTCGTGTCCTGTTTGCATTCCTGCTGCTGATAAGCGTGCCCGTCTGGGCGGAAGATCAGCCCAGGGATTTGTCCTGGCAGGAGATGATCCCGCCGGACGCGCCGCCGGAAATCCCCAACATGAAACCGCTGCACGACCTGTCGAACATGGCCGATGCGCTGTCCGTCGAGGCCGCGCCCGCTGCCAAACAGGATCTGCCCAATGCGCCGGTGGTGCAGAGCCTGGACGGCAAGCACATTCGCCTGCCGGGTTATATCGTGCCGCTGGAAGTCAGCGAAGAAGGCCGCACCACCGAGTTCCTGCTGGTGCCGTATTTCGGTGCGTGCATCCACGTGCCGCCGCCGCCGTCGAACCAGATCGTGCATGTGAAAAGCGAAGTCGGCGTGAAGCTGGATGAGTTGTACCAGCCCTATTGGATCGAAGGCGCGATGCAGGTTAAACCATCGTCCAGTGAGCTGGCCGATGCCGGTTACCAGATGGATGCCGAGAAAATCTACATGTACGAGCTGCAGGAATAACCTTTCATTGAGCTGAGTCAAAAGATCGGGCGGTACGATCTTTACCATTGGACGTACACCTTTTAACGTCCTTTTGGAGCTCCCATGAACAAGTCTCTGCTCGGCGCGTCGTTCTTCGCGCTGGCACTCGCCGCCCCGCTCGCCCAGGCTCACGAAGCGGGCGACATCCTGATTCGCGCCGGT
Source organism: Pseudomonas trivialis (assembly GCF_001439805.1). GTDB lineage: Bacteria > Pseudomonadota > Gammaproteobacteria > Pseudomonadales > Pseudomonadaceae > Aquipseudomonas > Aquipseudomonas trivialis. The sequence goes on from NZ_JYLK01000025.1 coordinate 22,401, forward strand.
GCGATCACCGTGAATCCGAAGGCCGACAGCAGCAGCGTCAAGGTGGATCAAGGCCCCTTGGCCGGTGCCAACCTGGGCGGCAAGGCGACCATGAGCAGCGATACCCAGCTGGGTCTGAACTTCGCCTACATGCTCACCGACCACGTCGGCCTCGAACTGCTCGCGGCCACGCCATTCGAGCATGACGTAAAAATCAAGAACACCGCCCTCGGCGCTGCCAACGGCAAGCTCGGCACCCTCAAGCACCTGCCACCGACCCTGAGCATCGTGTACTACCCGCTGGACAACAAATCAGCGTTCCAACCCTACGTCGGCGCGGGCATCAACTACACCTGGATCTACGACGAGCACGTCGGCAGCCGCGCCTCCAACGCCGGCTTCAGCAACTTCAAGGCGGAAAACTCCTGGGGCTGGTCGGCGCAGATCGGCGCCGACTACATGATCAACGATAAATGGATGATCAACGCCCAGGCGCGTTACATCGACATCAGCACCAGGGCGACGGTGGATAACAACGCGCTGGGCCAGGGCACCCGGGCCAAGGTCAATGTGGATGTCGACCCGATGGTGTACATGGTGGGGATTGGCTACAAGTTCTAGGCAGTCGTTCACAGACACCACAAAACCAAAGTGGGAGGGGGCTTGCTCCCGATAGCGGTGAATCAGTCAATCAATCTGTCGACTGAGACGCTGCCATCGGGAGCAAGCACCCTCCCACATTGGGTTGTGTCAGGTATGCCGGTAAAACCGGTCCAGCAACGCCGGCAACCCCGCCCGCCATGCCCGGGGCTTGATGCCGAAAGTGTGGAGGATTTTCTTGCAGGCCAGCACCGCATGTTGCGGTTCGTCCACCGCGTCCGGCCGGGCCGCGTGGGCCTGGGCGGTCGGGGACTCGATGGCCAGCGCGCGGAAGTTGCGCGCTTCGGTGAGGATCGCCTGGCCCAGCGCCAGCGGCGTGGTGGCCTCGTGGCCGGCGTAGTGGTACGTGCCCCACAAAGGCGCTGCGCAATCGAGTTGCTTGAGCACCGAGATGATCACCCGCGCGGCATCGTCCACCGGCGTCGGGTTGCCGCGTCGGTCATCGGCCATCGGCAATTCGCCGGGCTTTTCGGCCTGGGCCAGAAAGCGCCCGAGGGTGCCGTCGGCGCTGTCATCCAGCAACCAGCCAAACCGCAGCAGCACATGTTGCGGGCAGGTGGCGCGCACGCTTTGCTCGATGCGCCACAACGCCTGGCCGCGCAGGCCCAATGGCACCGGATCGTCCTTTTCGCTGTAGGCGGTGGCACGCGAGCCATCGAATACGCGGTAGCTGGACGGTTGCAGCAAGGTGATGCTGTGGTGCTGGCACAGTTCGGCCAGGCGCTCGATGGCGTATTCCTGAGAAGCCAGGCGGGTGTCGCTGACGACCTCGGCCTGGAACCAGTCGAAATAGTAGGCGAGGTTGATCAATGCGTCGGGACGGGTGTCGTCGAGCAATTGGGTGAGGCTCGCGGCATCCCAGCCGTCTTGGGGCGGTTTGGGGGCGAGGAACCCGATGTCTTCCTCTGCACCGAGGCGAATCAGCGCCTGCCCGAGGGCATTCCCGCCGCCCAGTAACATAAGGCGCATTCGCATAGATTGTGCAGGCCCAGTCTGTTTGGAACGATGGTTAGTGTCGGCAGACGTGTATGCCATACCGTGGTGTGTAGCCGGAATCGTTGCATTTTGCGGGTTTGTAGCGCAACCGTCACGGATAAAGTAAGCCTTTGCAACTTGTTGGAGCCGGTGGCATCAATCATTGCATGAACCTTCCTGAATCAACGGACAGGGCATTGGACGGTTTCCACCCCGCCGTCAGCGCCTGGTTTCGCAGCACCTTCCCCGCGGTCACCGGCGCCCAGGCCCAGGCATGGCCGCTGATCCGCCAGCGGCGCTCGACGCTGATCGCCGCGCCGACCGGCTCGGGCAAGACCCTCACGGCCTTCCTCGCGGTGCTCGACGACCTGGTCCAACAGGGCCTGGCCAACGGCGGCCAGCTGCCGGACGCGACGCAGGTGGTGTACGTGTCGCCGCTCAAGGCACTGTCCAACGACATCCAGATCAACCTGCAAACCCCGCTGGCCGGGATCAGCGCGCAACTGCTGAGCCAGGGCCTGGCGCCGCTGGAAATCCGCACCGCCGTGCGCACCGGTGACACCCCGCAAAAAGATCGCGCGTTGATGCGCAAACGCGCGCCGCACATCCTGGTGACCACCCCGGAGTCGCTGTATGTGCTGCTCGGCTCGGACTCCGGCAGGCAGATGCTCGCCAGCACGCGCACGGTCATCGTCGACGAAATCCACGCCATCGCCGCCGGCAAGCGCGGCAGCCACCTGGCGCTGAGCCTGGAGCGCCTGCAAGGCCTGTGCGCCGAGCCGCTGACGCGCATCGGCTTGTCGGCCACGCAAAAACCCATCGAGGCGGTGTCGCGGTTTCTGGTGGGCAGCGCGCGCGAGTGCGCCATTGTCGATATCGGCCATGCCCGCCCGCGCGACCTGGGCATCGAAGTGCCGCCGGTGCCGCTGTCGGCGGTCATGGCCAATGACGTGTGGGAGCGGGTGTACGACCGCCTCGCGACACTGGCCCGCGAACACCGCACCACGCTGATTTTCGTCAACACCCGGCGCCTGGCCGAACGCCTGGCCCGCCATCTCAGCGAGCGCCTGGGCAAGACCGCCGTGGCCGCGCACCACGGCAGCCTCGCCAAGGAGTTGCGCCTGGACGCCGAGCAACAGCTCAAGGCCGGCGCGTTGCAAGTGCTGATCGCCACCGCGTCGTTGGAGCTGGGGATCGATATCGGCGAGGTGGACCTCGTGTGCCAGATCGGCTCGCCCGGCTCCATCAACGGTTTTCTTCAACGAGTTGGACGCTCCGGCCATCAGGTCGGCGGCACACCCAAGGGGCGCCTGTTCGCCACCACCCGCGACGACCTGATCGAATGCGCCGCCCTGCTCGACTGCGTGCGCCGTGGCGAACTGGACACCCTGCACATCCCGGTCGCGCCGCTGGACGTGCTGGCCCAGCAGATCATTGCCGAAGTCAGCGCCCGCGAATGGCCCGAACAAGACCTGCTGGCACTGATCCACCGCGCCGCGCCCTACGCCGCGCTGGATGAGCGCCACTACCAGGCGCTGTTGCAGATGCTCGCCGAGGGCTACAACGGGCGCCAGGGCATCCGCAGCGCTTACCTGCACCGCGACGCCCTGACCCGCACCCTGCGCGGCCGCCGGGGCGCCCGGCTGACTGCCGTGACCAGCGGCGGCACCATCCCGGACAACGCCGACTACAGCGTTTTGCTCGAACCCCGGAGCCTGAACATCGGCAGCGTCAACGAAGACTTTGCGGTGGAAAGCATCGCCGGGGACATCTTCCAGCTGGGCAACACCTCCTACCGCATCCTGCGCGTCGAAGCCGGCAAGGTGCGGGTCGAGGATGCCCATGGCCAGCCGCCAACCATTCCGTTCTGGCTCGGCGAAATGCCCGGGCGCAGCAACGAGCTGTCCGCCGCCGTGGCACGCTTGCAGGGCCAGTTGGACCGCCTGCTCGGCGCCAGCCCCGGCGACCTGCAACCGGCGCAGGACTGGCTCACCGACACCCTGGGCCTGAACCGCGCCAGCGCCGAGCAAATCCTCGATTACCTGGCCCGCGCGCGCCTGGCGCTGAGCGCATTGCCGTCCCAGGACACGCTGATCATGGAGCGGTTTTTCGACGCGTCCGGCGGCACCCAGTTGATCATTCACACGCCGTTCGGCAGCCGTCTGAATCGCGCCTGGGGCCTGGCGTTGCGCAAGCGTTTCTGCCGCACGTTCAATTTCGAGCTGCAGGCGGCGGCCAGTGAAAACGCGATTGTGCTGTCGCTGTCCACCAGCCACAGTTTTGAGCTGGATGAGGTGTGGCGTTACCTCAACAGCCACAGCGCCGAACACATTCTGATCCAGGCCGTGCTGGACGCGCCGCTGTTCGGCGTGCGCTGGCGCTGGAATGCCGGGGTGGCGCTGGCCTTGCCGCGCTTTACCGGCGGGCGCAAGGTGGCGCCGCAGATCCAGCGCATGAAAAGCGAAGACCTGATCGCCAGCGTGTTTCCCGACCAGATCGCCTGCCTGGAAAACCTCGCCGGCGAACGTGAAGTGCCCGAACACCCGCTGGTGGAACAGACCCTCGACGACTGCCTGCACGAAGCCATGGACAGCGACGCCTGGCTGGCCCTGCTGCGGCGCATGGAACGCGGCGAGGTGCGCCTGATCAGCCGCGACCTGCCGGCGCCCTCGCCCATGGCCGCCGAAATACTCAGCGCGCGGCCCTACACCTTTCTTGATGATGCGCCGCTGGAAGAGCGCCGCACCCAGGCCGTGCTCAACCGGCGCTGGAGCGACCCGCAAAGCACCGACGACCTTGGCGCCCTGGATGCCGAGGCCATTGCTGGCGTGCGCGAGGAGGCCTGGCCAACGCCCCATGGCCCGGACGAAATGCATGAAGCGCTGATGAGCCTGGCGTGCATCGCCGAAAGCGAGGTCACGCCGCCATGGGCGCAGTGGCTGCAAGCGCTGGCCAAGGCGGGGCGCGCGTATCAGTTGCCCAACGGGCTGTGGGTTGCCGTCGAACGCCTGAGCTGCTGGCAGGCGATTTATCCCCACGACTTGCCGTTATTGGCCGGCTTCGATGAGCCCTGGACCTTCGAGGACGCGGTGCTCGACGTGCTGCGTGCGCGCCTCGGTGGCTTTGGTCCGCTGACGGTGAACGAGATTGCCGCGCCCATCGGGTTGCCGGTGGCCGCCGTGATCCAGGCACTGGCGCGGCTGGAGCAGGAAGGCTATGTGCTGCGCGGGCACTTCAGCCCCGGCGCCAGCGCAGAGCAATGGTGCGAACGGCACCTGCTGGCGCGAATTCACCGCTACACGGTCAAGCGCCTGCGCCGCGAAATCGAGCCAGTGGCGCTGCAGGATTTCATGCGTTTTCTGTTCGACTGGCAGCACGTGTCCGACGCCACTCGTGGCCAGGGCAGCGCGGTGTTGCCGCAGATCGTCGGCCAGTTCGAAGGTTTTGCGGCCGCCACGTCGGCCTGGGACAGCGACCTGCTCAGTGCGCGCATCAAGGACTATGCCTCCAACTGGCTCGATGAGCTGTGCCGCAGCGGCAAGCTGGTGTGGATGCACCTGAGCGACAAGGCCGGCGCCATGGCGCTGCGCAGCACGCCGGTGGTGCTGTTGCCGCGCAGCCAGGTGGGACTGTGGAGCGGGCTGACCGACCCCGTCGACAGCACCGCGCTGTCGCCCAAGGCACAAAAGGTCCATCTGGCCCTGCGCGAGCACGGCGCGCTGTTTTTTGATGAGCTGGTGCACGAGGCCCATCTGCTGCGCAGCGAGCTGGAAACAGCGCTGCAGGAGCTGGTGGGCGCGGGCCTGGTGAATGCCGACAGCTTTGCCGGGCTGCGTGCCCTGACCACGCCCGCCAGCAAGCGTCAGGCGCGCAGCAGCCGGCGCGGGCGCGGTGCGTTTATCGGCGGCATGGACGATGCCGGACGTTGGGCCTTGATCCGCCGCCCACCCGGCGCCGCCGGCGCGCATTCGGCAGAGACACTTGAGCATGTGGCGATGACCCTGCTGCGCCGCTACGGCGTGGTGTTCTGGCGCCTGCTCGAGCGCGAGGCGGACTGGTTGCCGAGCTGGCGCGAGTTGCTGCGCACCTTCCACCGCCTGGAAGCGCGCGGGGAGATTCGCGGCGGGCGGTTTGTGAGCGGCTTGGCGGGGGAGCAGTTTGCGTTGCCCGAGGCGATTCCCCTGCTGCGCGAGGTACGGCGGCGCGCGCACGACGGGAGCCTGGTGGCGGTGTGTGGAGCGGACCCGCTGAACCTGGTGGGCACGCTGTTACCCGGCAGCAAGGTGCCGGCGGTGAGCGGCAATCGGATTGTGTACCGCGATGGGTTGCCGGCGGCGGTTATGGTCGGCGGCAAGCAGCAGGTGCTGGTTGAGGTGGATCAGCGGGCGGTGCAGGAGAAGTTGCTTGGGCGGTCTTGAGGGCCTCATCGGGAGCAAGCCCCCTCCCACACTGGACTGGGTGTGAACCCATTCAAATGTGGGAAGGGGCTTGCTCCCGATAGCATCCTCACTGGCTACGCGGCTGCTCGGTAATCTCCACCACTTCTTCAGCCTGCCCCACCCGCTTGGGCAACAGCACCTGCTGTGGATAAGTCTGCGCGAAATGCACCTCATCACAGTTATCCACAAGCTTTTTCAACCGCTGGTTAAACGCGCGGCTGACCGCATATTGCCCGCCCGACACGGTGCGGAACTGCGCGGTGAGCACTACGCCGTTGAGGTCCATTTTGTCGACGCCGAACACTTCCAGCGGCCCCTGCAGGTTGTACTTGAGGAACCCGTCGTCGCGGATCGATTGCCCCGCTTCCTGGATCAGCTCCACGGCCTTGTCCACATCGGTGTCGTAGGTGAACTGCACCGAGAAGAACGCGTAGGCAAACTGCCGTGACTGGTTGGTGACCGCCTTGATCTGCCCGAACGGCACCGAATGCACAAAGCCTTTGCCGTCGCGCAGGCGCAGGGTGCGGATGGTCAGGCCTTCGACGGTGCCGGCGTGGCCGGAGTCGAGCACCACCCAATCGCCGATCGACAGGGTGTCTTCGATGATGATGAACAGGCCCGTGATCACGTCCTGCACCAGTTGCTGGGAGCCAAAACCGATAGCCAGGCCGACCACCCCGGCACCGGCCAGCAGCGGCGCAACGTTGATGCCCAGGTTGGCCATGGTGGTGATCGCGCAAATCACCACGAGGATGATCTTCACCGCATTGCGCAGCAGCGGCAGGATGGTCTTGATCCGCGTGCTGGGCTGGCGACTGGAGCGTTTGTTGACTGGCGGCTTGAGCGCTTCCTGAATCGCCGTGTCGAGCACCACCCAGAACAGCCAGGTCATCAGCAGGATCAGGCCGATGCTGCTCAGCGAGTCGCTGATGGCGCGCCCGATGGAGTTGCGCTCGGCGAACTCGAACAGCGACACGCCCCAGATGCGCCCAAGCACTTCGATAAACGCCACGGCCATCGCGATGCGCAGGATCGCGTGCAGCAAACTGAGGAAGCGCTCCTTGTAGGCGCTGCTGCGCTGGATCGCCACCTGGCTGCGCGACTTGAACAGGTGTTGCAGCACCGTGCTGAGAAACACCGTGCCGATCAGCAGGATCGTGGTGAACAGCGCACAGCGCAGCGCCTTCTGATTATCGTCGCCGGCACCGATCAGGTTGATCGCCGAGACCAGCACCATCAGCAGGATCGGCCAGTACCACAGTCCCGAGAAGATACGCAGCGATTGCTGCAACGCCGGGTGTTTGAGGCGCTGGGCCAACGACCGATTGCGGATCAAGTGGGCAACAGGCCGGCGCAGGCGCACCACCAGCACGCCGAAGATCACCGTGGCGAACAGCCCGGTGAACACCGCGATGCTGCTGGTGATATTGCCGCCCAACTGGCGGGCGATCTGCGGGCTGGTCAAGGCGTCGCTGAGGGCGGCGAGAAAGCCGATCAGGAACAGCGGCTTGGGGCAGTAGTCGCAAATGATCTGCACTGCCGGGCGCTTGTGGCCCACGTTGAACATGACGATGACGCACAACAGCATCGAGGTGGAAAAGATGCCGCTACTGGTGGCGTAGGCAAGGCATAGCGCCAGCGCGCGGCCTACGGAGGTGGCGAGAAAATGGCTGACGTACAGGGTGAGCGGCAGGCAGATCAGGGCCGGGATCGTGTAGGGCACCACGTAACCCAGCACGTCGAGCAGCCGCCCGCGCCGTTCGAAAAACGCGCGCTGGCCCAGGCGTCGCACAATCACCCGGCCCAGCAGCGTCAACAGGGTAAAGGCGCCGATCCACACGCCGGACAACAACAGGAAGTCCCCGGCCACGCTCCACGGTGAACGCGCGGACGTCTGATTGACCAGGCGCCCGACTTCGTTGGCGGCGCGGTCGGCGCGCAGGCGCCATTCGTCGATGAAGTTCTGATTGAGGTCGAGCTTCTGCTGCACGTTATCGATGCTGGAGCTGATTGCGCCGAGCAGTCCGCCTTCCACCAGCAGCTCCGGCTTGGCCTCGGCTTCGGGGGCGGTAGCGGGTGCGGGTGCGGTCGCCGCCGCCTGGAGTGCGTCGCTGCCACAAAACAGCAGCGCGCCGAGTAGCCATGCAGTCTTTAGATTCAGCAAAACACCGGGCTCCTGGGAAAGGGTCTGTAAGGAACTGACGGGTTTGGGGCCTGATCGTTCCCTGTGGGAGCACGCCCCCTCCCACACTGGGCCTATTGCATTGGAAGCATGCCGTTTGTAGGAATCGGGAAACTTTCCGACAAAAATCACAGTCATCCAACCACGCACTCTCTCCTACGGACCCAACCATGGCGGCGATTCATATCGGCATATCCGGCTGGCGCTATACGCCCTGGCGCGGGGACTTTTATCCCGAGGGGCTGACCCAGAAACGCGAGTTGCAGTTTGCGTCACGGGCCGTCAACAGCATCGAAATCAACGGCTCGTTCTACGCACTGCAAACGCCCAAGCGCTACGCCGAGTGGTACGCCGATACACCCGAGGGTTTCATGTTCAGCGTCAAGGCGCCGCGCTATATCACGCACATTCTGCGGCTCAAGGATGTGCATGCGCCGCTGGCGAATTTCTTTGCATCCGGCGTGCTGGAATTGAAGGAGAAACTGGGGCCGATCCTGTGGCAATTCCCGCCCAGCTTTAAATTCGATGCGGCGCTGTTCGAAGCCTTTTTGCAGCAACTGCCCGGCGATACGCAACAGGCCGCCGCCCTCGCCCGCCAGCATGAGCCCCGCCTGAACGGCAAGGCGAGCATGCAGGCCCATGGCAAAAGAGCCCTGCGTCACGCCGTGGAAATTCGTCATAAAAGCTTCGCCGTGCCGGCGTTCGTAAAGATGCTCGAACAATATGGCGTCGCGCTGGTGGTGGCCGATACCGCCGGCAAGTGGCCGTATATCGAAGACGTCACCGCCCCCTTCATGTACCTGCGCCTGCACGGCGACAAACAACTGTACGCCAGCGGCTACACCCCTGAAGCCCTCGAACGCTGGGGCGACCGCATTGAGCGGTGGGCCCATGGCAAACAACCGGAGGATGCACACTTGGTCGACCCGCAGCATAAACCCCGCGCCCGCAAGCAGCGCGATGTGTTCTGTTTCTTTGACAATGACATCAAGGTGCGCGCGCCTTTCGACGCACGTCAGTTGCTGCAGCGTTTCGGCCTGGACCAGCATCTGGCCACCGCGCCCGGACAGCTGCCTGAACCCGGGGTGCTGGCATGACCCATCCAGAACCCATTCCGGTGGTTGCGCCAGACATCGCCGTGGCTCGTCTCACCGTGCTCACGGTGAATATCCACAAGGGCTTCACTGCCTTGAACCGGCGTTTCATCCTGCCCGAGCTGCGCGAAGCGGTGCGCAGTGTCGGCGCCGACATGGTGTTTTTGCAGGAAATCCACGGCACCCACGAGCAGCACCCCCAACGCTACAGCGACTGGCCGAACATGCCGCAGTACGAATTCCTCGCCGACAGCATCTGGCCGCAATTCGCCTATGGCCGCAACGCGGTTTACCCCCATGGCGACCATGGCAATGCGCTGCTGTCGAAATTCCAGATCATGCACTACGAGAACCTCGACATTTCCCAGAGCGGCCACGAAAACCGTGGCCTGCTGCATTGCGTGTTGCGCCTGCCCGGCAGCGGCCAGGAAGTGCATGCGATCTGCATGCACCTGGGCCTGCGCGAAGTGCATCGCCAGCAGCAACTGCGCCTGCTCGAACAACGCATCAGCGAGATTCCCGCCGACGCGCCGCTGGTGGTCGCCGGTGATTTCAATGACTGGCGCCAGCGTGCCGACCTCAGCCAGAGCGGCCTGCAGGAAGTGTTCATGCAGGCCACGGGCAAACACGCGCGCACCTTTCCTGCACGCTTGCCGTTGCTGGCGCTGGACCGCATCTACGTGCGCAACGTGACGGTGCATAACCCGCGCGTGCTGAATACCCGGCCCTGGTCCCATCTGTCAGACCATGTGCCGCTGTCGGTGGAGATTGAGCTATGAATATTGCGGTGGAGCATATCGCGACCGATCAGCCGCCGGATGAGGCCAAGGCCCGCGACCTGGATTACGGCTGGCAGAGCGGCAACCAGGTGGAGTTGCTGGAGAACGGCGAGGCGTACTTCCCCAGGGTCTTCGATGCCATGCGCGCGGCGCAGCGGGAGATCCTGCTGGAGACGTTTATTCTGTTCGAAGACAAGGTCGGCCATGAGCTGCAAGGCATTCTGATCGAGGCGGCCCAACGTGGCGTAAAAGTGGTGGTCAGCCTGGATGGCTTCGGCTGTGGCGAGCTGAGCGCGGCGTTTCTTGCAGCACTGGCGGACGCGGGGGTGATGGTGCAGATGTTCGACCCGGCGTCCAAGACCCTGGGCATTCGCACCAACTGGTTTCGCCGCCTGCACCGCAAGATTGTGGTGGTGGACGCCGAGGTCGCGTTTATTGGCGGGATCAATTTTTCGGCCGACCACCTGGGCGACTTCGGCCCCGAGGCCAAGCAGGATTATTCGGTGCAGGTGACCGGCCCGGCGGTGGCCGATCTGCATCACTTTGCCCTGGCGCAAAGCGGTCGTCAGGTGCGCACGCGGCGTGGTTGGCGTCGTCGCCAACAAAGACCGTCGCCATGGGCCACCGACAGCGGTGAGGGCTTGGTTCGCCTGATCTATCGCGACAACCTGCAGCATCGCGACGACATCGAAGAAGCGTATATCTACGCCCTGAGCAAGGCGAAAAAACGCGCGGTGATCGCCAACGCGTATTTCTTCCCCGGTTACCGTTTGCTGCGCGAAATTCGCAATGCGGCACGGCGCGGCGTGCAGGTGCAGTTGATCATGCAGGGCCAGCCCGATGTGCTGCTGGCCAAACTGGCGGCGCGCATGCTCTACGACTACCTGCTCAAGGACGGCGTGGTGATCCACGAATACTGCCAACGCCCGCTGCACGGCAAGGTGGCGCTGGTGGACGACGACTGGAGCACGGTGGGGTCGAGCAACCTCGACCCGTTGAGCCTGGCGCTGAACCTGGAGGCCAACGTGCTGATTCGCGACCGCGCGTTCAATCAGCAGCTGTACGACAGCCTGGAAACCCTCAGCAAGAACCACTGCCAGGTCATCCCGCCAAAGCACAAGCCGCGCCTGTGGCTGTGGCGCTTGACCGTCGGCTTCTTGGTGTTCCATGTAATGCGCCACTTCCCGGCGCTGACCGGCTGGCTGCCGGCGCACAAACCCCGCTTGAAACCTTTCGAGAGCCAGGCCCATGACTGAGAACACCGGCTCACGCTTCAAGCGCTGGAAGAAGCCGCTGACCATCGCCTTCTTCCTGCTGCTGATTGTGCTGTTCACGATGCTCGCGCGACGGATCGACTGGAGCGAAGTGATCCAGACCCTGGGCGATTTCAAATTGCGCACGCTGCTGATCGCAGCCGGGCTGACCCTGTGCAGTTTCCTGGTGTACGCGTGCTTCGACCTGATTGGCCGCACCTACATCGGCCAGCCATTGCGCTGGAAGCAGATCTTGCCGGTGGGTTTTATCAGTTACGCGTTCAACCTGAACCTGAGTGCGTGGGTGGGTGGGATCGCCATGCGATATCGGCTTTATTCGCGGCTGGGGGTGAGCACCGGCAATATCGCCAAGATCCTCGGGCTGAGCCTGGCGACCAACTGGTTCGGCTACATGGCCCTGGCCGGGGTGGTGTTCAGCAGCGGGCTGGTGACCATGCCGCCGGGGTGGAAGGTCAGCACGGCGGCTTTGCAGGGGATTGGCGCGCTGCTGGTACTGGCCAGCCTGGGCTACCTGGCGGCCTGCCAGTTTTCGAAAAAACGCGCGTGGTCGATTCGCGGTATCGAGATCAACTTGCCCTCATTGCGCATGGCGTGCCTGCAATTGGCGCTGGGCGCGTTGAACTGGTCGCTGATGGCGGCGGTGATCTTCACCCTGCTGCCCGCCAAGCTGGATTACCCGCTGGTGCTGGGGGTGTTGCTGATCAGCGCGATTGCCGGGGTGGTGACCCATATCCCGGCCGGGCTTGGGGTGCTCGAAGCGGTATTTATCGGGCTGTTGCAGCATGAAGTGTCGCGGGGCAGTTTGCTGGCGGGGCTGATTGCCTATCGGGCGATTTATTTTATTTGCCCGTTGCTGATTGCGTTGGTGATGTACCTGGGGGTGGAGGCAAAGGCCAAGGCGTTGCGGGTGAAGAAGACACCGGCTTGATTATTGAGTGATTGATATACCGCTATCGGGAGCAAGCCCCCTCCCACACGTTGAATGCATGCCAAATGTGAGAGGGGGCTTGCTCCCGATGGCGGTTATCGAGCCTGGATGATGCTCAACCGTTCACCCACGACCATCTCGGTGATCCAATCCACCAGGATCGAGGTGTACGCCTGCTGAGACACCGGGTCGCTCAACGAATGGTCGGCGCCATCGATGATGCGGTGCGTCAGGGAATGGGTCTGCTGGCACGCCGCGCGGTAACTCATGATGGTGGCATGGGGCACGTGGTCGTCGGTTTCCGACTCGACGATCAGCACATCGCCCGTAAATGCCGAACAGGCGTGCAAGGCGCGGTTGGTATCGGCCCGCACCAGGGTGCTGCGGTAATCCATCAGGTCCATCTTGTCCAGATCACGCTTGGGTTTGAGCCATTCTTCATCGCGATACAGCGCTGGCACGCGCAACGCCAGCCAGCGCACCGGGCGCAATGAGGTGAGGATCGCCGCCAGGTAGCCGCCATAGCTGGTGCCCACCACCGCCACAGCCGAGGTGTCGATGGCCGGGTGGGCAAGCAGGCGATCGTAGGCCGCCAGCAGGTCGCGCAGGTTGTCTTCGCGGGTGACGCGGGCCAGCGGAATGCCTGCGCCGGCGTGGCCGCGCAGATCGAAGGTCAGGCACACACAGCCCAGGCCTGCGATGCCTTTGGCGCGTTCCAGGTCGCGTTCCTGACTGCCGCCCCAGCCATGCACGAACAGTACGCCGGGGACTTTGGATTTGGGACTGAGAAATGTCCCGCTCATGTGTTCGTCGTCTATCTCGATTGCAATGCTTTCACTTCTAGCCGTCATAAGATTTAACCGTTACGTACTTGAGAAGAAAGTCGCTGTTTTCAGCCGGGCCGCGATACACCTCAATGGCCTCTGCCGGGAGTGATTGGTCCTCGTAGGTTTCCACCGATGACACGCGAATGGCCTGCAGGCTCGGTTGGTTGATGAAGCTTTGCAGCGCCGCGACTTCCGCGCTGCTGGCCCCGCCCATGCGCCACGACTGTTCGAGCACGCCACTGCGGCGTTGACCGTCGCTGTCCAGGCCCTGGGCGATGTCGTAGTTGCGTCGCGAAGCATAGAAACCAGGGTAGGCCTCATCGGCGGCGCTGTCGAAAACCTGGGCCTGTTCGATGGCCTCGCGCACGTCGATGGGCAGGCCGAGGGCGAGCAGGTCGTCGTAGTCGCCGGGCACCACGATCAGGTCGGAGCCGCCGTACACCTCGTCACCGTTTGCGTCGTGCGTGAGATATTGCTCGCCGCAGTAGCTGAATACATGGTCGCCGATAAAGCTCTGGCCCACGCTATGGGTGATCACCTCGTGCAGGTCCTGTTCAAGCACCGCGCCATCGCTGAATAGCTGCTCCGCGCCGTCGCGTTTGAGCAGCGCGTCAAATTCATCCAGGCTGCGAATGACCTGCTGGCCGCGTCCGGCGCAGGCGTGCACCGGTTTCAAGCGGATCGGCCCGCTGTAGAGCAGGCGTTCGGCGGCGGCGCGGGCGTCTTGCACGGCGAATACACTGAGGCCATCGAGCACAACGGGCCTGACAAGCTCGCAGAACAACGGCGACCAACCCTGCGGCGCGGTTGCATCGGGCCCGAGCAGGCCATGGCTGATGGCTTTGGTGCAGATGAAGTCGTGCTCGACATAGCCACCCCACAGGTCTTCGGGGCCATGGATATTGAGCGCGCGGGCCTGGCCCGCCCCCACCAGCGTCTGCGTGGGGAGCACGTACAGGTCGCGCCCGGCATGGGCCTGCGGATCGTAACTGCCGCCGAACTTGAGGCCCAGTATCTGCGCCAGCCAACGGGCCAGTGCAAGGTTGGTTTCCACTTCGTGCTGCGGCGCGCCTACTCGTGTGGAGTGAGCGACCACCAGTTTATTGCGTTGAGTCGCGCTCATGCGGCCCCCTTGCTTCCTGCAGGTATGTAAGCAGGAGGTTGCAGGGATCAGGCCAAGACGCCGTTGAGGCGCCGGGTTTTAAAATCAATCAGTTGCCGAATGCGCGATAGCATTTGGCCTGTTTTATTTTGCACGACGCCCCGTGCAGGCCGTGGTGTTCTGCACGACTCACCGCGACACGGGGTGCGCTAATCCGGTGGGCACAGGGTCAGGGGGCCAGCTAAGATAACCGGCTGCTCAACTCATCACGAGGCAATACCCATGGCCAAGCAAGCGCTCATCCTGATCGATATCCAGAACGACTACTTCCCCCAGGGCAAATGGCCGCTCGCCGACGTGGAAGCGGCGGCGGACAAGGCAGCGCAGGTGCTGCAGGCGTTTCGTCAGGCGGGGGACGCCGTGATTCATGTGCGCCATGAGTTCACTGCCGAGGATGCGCCCTTTTTCACCCCAGGCTCGGAAGGCGCGCAATTGCACGCCAAGGCTCTCAATGAGGGCAGCGAGCCGGTAGTGCTCAAACATTTCGTGAATGCGTTTCGCGAAACCCATCTTCGCGCCCTGCTGGAGCAACGCAGCATCACCGACGTAGTGGTGGTCGGCAGCATGAGCCATATGTGCATCGACGCGGTGGTACGCGCGGCGGCGGACCTGGGCTACAAGGTCACGGTGATACACGATGCCTGCGCCACGCGGGATCTTGAATTCAATGGCAAGGTCATTCCGGCGGCGCAGGTGCATGACGCATACATGGCGGCGCTGGCGTTCGGTTATGCGAGCGTGGTGTCGGCGGATGAGTACCTGAAGGCGCAGACGGCGGCCGTGTGACCGCCCTGTGAAGCATCAGCGAGTCGCAATGATGAACAGGCGCGGAAATGGCAACAACACGGTGCCGTCACTCAGGGCCGGGTACGCCTGGGAAATCCGCGTGTGGTATTCCCGCAGGAACGCGGCCTTTTCGTCATCGCTCAACGGCGCGAGAAACGGCCGCAACGCCGACCCCTTGAACCATTCCACCACCGCCGCGTGGTCGGCCAGCGGATGCAGGTAGGTGGTGCGCCACACATCCACGGTGCTGCAATGCTGGCTCAGCCACTCGTAGTAGTCGCTCGCGGTGTGACGTGGATTGTGCCTGACCGCGCCGATCTTGGCCGACCATGGCCCCTGTGCCGCCACGTCGCGGGCCAGTTGGTGGGCAGGCTCGGCGAGGTTATCCGGCGTTTGCACCGCCAGCGTGCCGCCCGGCGTCAGGTGACTGACCAGATGCGGGTAGAGCCTGGCGTGGTCGGGCAGCCATTGCAGCGAAGCGTTGGCGAGAATCACATCGAACTGCCGTGCCGGGTTCCAGACGCCGATATCCGCCAGTTCGAAGTCAAGGGCGGGCAGACGCTGGCGCGCGTCGAGCAACATGTCCTCGGAGCTGTCCATGCCGATGACTTGTGCCTGTGGATAGCGCTCGGCCAATACCTGCGTTGAGTTACCGGGGCCGCAGCCCAGGTCGACGGCGGTGTGCACGGCGCGATTGGGGATGGCCGCGACCAGGTCGCGCACGGGTCGGGTACGTTGTTGCTCGAACAGCGTGTATTGCTTGGCAGACCAGGTCATCGCGGTGTCCTTTCTTTATCCAATAAAAAACCCCGGTCAGTCTGCCAGAACTGCCGGGGTGATTGTCGGGTGGATGACCTGCCCTACAGTTTGAAGCGCGAAACCACGGTACGCAGCTCCCCCGCCAGCAACGACAGCTCCTGCGCCGTCGCAGCGTTGTCTTCGATACCTTCCATCAACGTGATACTGCCGTTGCGAATTTCGGTCACGTTGCGGTTGATGTCTTCGGACACGGCGTGTTGCTGCACCGCCGCGCTGGCGATCTGAGTGTTCATGCCGACGATCTGATCAACGCCATCATTGATTGCATCCAGGCTGGTCGAGGCTTGTTGAGCGGACTCGAGACAGGCCTGCGCGCGCAATTTGCCTGACTTCATCTGCTCCACGGCCGAGGATGTCGCCAGTTGCAGCGCCTGGATAATGGTGCGGATTTCTTCGGTTGAGTTCTGCGTGCGCGAGGCGAGCGTTCGGACCTCGTCCGCCACCACCGCAAAGCCACGGCCCTGCTCGCCGGCACGGGCAGCCTCGATGGCCGCGTTCAACGCCAGCAGATTGGTTTGATCGGCGATGTTGCGGATCACTTCAATGACCCCGCCGATCTGCTGGCTGTGCTGGGCCAGCGCGGAGACTTTCTGCGCACTGCGTTCCACTTCTTCGGCCAGGGCTTCGATGGTGGCGCGGGTTTCCTGCATCTTCGCAAGGCCTGCGATCGAGGACTGACTGGCATGCTCCGCCGCATGGGCGGCGCCCTCGGTGTTCTGCGCCACATCGGCAACGCTGGCGGTCATCTCATTGATGGCCGTGGCGACTTGCTCGGTTTCGCTTTGCTGCACATTCATCGAGCGTTTAGCCAGATCGATGGACACTCCCATGCGCGTGGCCGCCTCGGACACCGATTGCGAACTGCGCTCAACCTGCGCCAGCGATACGCTGAAGGCCTGCACCATCGCGTTCAGGGCGTTGCCCACGTCGGCCATTTCGTCGTTGCCGCGTACCGGAATGCGCGTGCTCAGGTCGCCCTGGGCAATCAGTTGCGTGGCGCTCAACACATCGTTGAGGGTGCGACGCATGGCGCTGTAGATGCCGCTGAAGGCGTACACCAGCAACAGGCCAAGCCCGGCCAGCATGCCGAGGATGAGCAGGCGCTCTGCGCCTTTTTCCTGGACACGGCGTTCCAGCGTCTTCAGCAGTGCGTCTTGCAGCGCGTCCTGTGCCTTGTACAACTCGGCGACAACCGCGTTGCCCTTGGCCGGCAGATTTTGCACGCCGCTGATGGTGTCGGTGGTGGAGCCGATCACCAGGTCAAGATCGGCGCGAAAACCATCCAGGCTTGCGAAGGCGCTGGTGATGGGTGCCTGAATGCTGTCGGCCAGGGCCGGTTCGCGACGACGCAGAAGGTCAAGGCTCTGCTGGAGTTCCTTATGGATCATCAACTCGTTTTTTAGCATCGCCCTGATCACCCCGCGCGCGCCCGCGCTCAACACTTGCCCGTCATGCAGCCCACTGGCCAGACCGCGTAGTTGGCCGACGATATTGATCTGACGCGGCAGCCGCAGGGTGCTCTGATCGATCATGAAGAGCGAGGCGTAGTCTTCATCGAGCACCATGCCCGAGGTGGCCGATACGTAGTAGACGAAATTCAAGGTTTCGGTGAGCTGGTCATTCCATTCGTCGAACACTGCGCTCTGATTGGCGTCGCCCTTGGCCAGTTCAATCAAGCGCTGCGCCCCGGCACGCAGACGCTGCACACGGTCACCGGTTTCGAGCTGGGCGTTGAACTGTCGGTCGGTAGCGGCCAGCTTCGAAAAAGCGTCTTCCAGCTTTGCCTGGTTGGCGGAAAGATCGGTCTGAGCGCTCTTGTCACCGCTGAGCAGACGGTTGGTGAGTGCACGTTGCAACATCGACAGGCGCATCACGGGGGTCACGTCCAACAGATAGCGTTGACCCTCTTGTTCGGAGCGAATGACGTCGAGGCTGTCGTTGATCTGGTGGACGACACGCGTGCCAAGCAGCACCAGAGGAATCAGCACGATGATTGCCAGCACGCCGAATTTGGTGGGAAAGCGTAAGCGGCTGGCCAGGTGTACGGCAGGAGCAAGGATATTCATTCAGTTCTCACAGCCCGAATTGGGACAGTTTGTGGATAGTTTTTTGGTGAGAATTGTCCGTCTTCTCTCAAATGCCTGGCTCTGTCTGGCACATTTGGCTAATCACGCGTCGCATGTAACGAATCGTTTCATACACGGTGTCGGCGTTGAGATTGAGAACTTTAAGATAAGTTGTACACTTTATTATTTTTGTACAGCTTTGGAGCACTTCACGCGTAGCGATGTCGTGTTGATATCACTGCCGGTGTGACGACTGGAGAGCTGGATGGGGCGAGCGTTGCGACTGTTTATTAGCCGCCCATGAAAAACGCCCCTGGGATTTTTCAATCCGCAGGGGCGTTGGTGATCAGCCTGAGCGCTGGGTGGTAGCGCGGGTGTTGGTCAGAACGGAATATCGTCATCAAAGCTGTCGAAATCCGGAGCCGGCTGTGGCGCGGCCTGTTGGGGCGCTGGACGCGACTCACGCTGTGGCTGCTGGCTTGGCTGTGGACGCGACTGTTGGGGGCGCGGTGCCGAGTTGGACATGCCGCCCTGGCCCTGTTGGTCGCCCTGTGGACGGCCGCCCAGCAGTTGCATGGTGCCTTGCATGTCGACCACGATTTCGGTGGTGTAACGCTTGATACCGTCCTTTTCCCACTCGCGGGTCTGCAGTTTGCCTTCGATGTAGACCTGCGAACCCTTGCGCAGGTATTCACCGGCGATCTCGGCGACCTTGCCGAACATCGACACGCGGTGCCATTCGGTTTTCTCGACCTTCTGACCGGTCTGCTTGTCGGTCCACTGTTCGCTGGTCGCCAGACTCAGGTTGGTCACGGCGTTACCGTTAGGCAGGTAGCGAACTTCGGGATCCTGGCCGCATGTACCGACCAATATGACTTTGTTAACCCCACGGGCCATAACGTTCTCCTAGGCTGGGCGCGCTGTCGGCACTGGGTTGACCAGTTGCTCGAGCGTCGCGCGATCCAATAATTCGGTGTCCAATTTAATGTAAATGGCCGCCTCTTCAGCGACCACTACTGCATCCGTTACTCCAACGACGGCCTTCAGGCGCTCTGCCAGACCGGCTTCGCGCATCGCCTCGGGCGACAGCGGTAAACGCAGGCTGGTGACGTAGGGAGGTTCGCGCATGGTAACAGCAAAGGCCAGCCAAAGTGCAGCCAGCCCGGCGCATCCGAGGAACACAACCGACAGACCGCCATGCTGAAACATCCAGCCACCCATGATGCCGCCCAACGCCGAGCCGAGGAACTGGCTGGTGGAATACACCCCCATTGCCGTGCCCTTGCCACCGGCCGGTGAAACCTTGCTGATCAGCGAAGGCAATGACGCCTCCAGCAGGTTGAACGCGGTGAAGAACACCACCGTGCCGCTCACCAGCGCCCGCAGGCTGTCGCCGAACTGCCAGAAGAATAGTTCAGTGAGCATCAATGTCGCGACGGCGCCGAGCAAAACTCGTTTCATTTTGCGTTTCTTCTCGCCATAGATAATGAACGGGATCATGGCGAAGAATGAAATCAACAACGCGGTGAGGTAGACCCACCAGTGCTGCTCCTTGGGCAGGCCGGCTTTTTCCACCAGCGCCAGGGGCAAGGCGACAAAGCTGCACATCAGCATGGCGTGCAACACGAAGATACCTAAATCCAGGCGCAGCAGGTCCGGATGCTTGAGCGTCGGCAGCAGTGCCTTGCGCGCCACACCGGACTCACGGTGCTGCAAGGTGCCGGTAGAGCGCGGCACCATGAACGCGACGATGACAATGCCGATCAGCGCCATGCCACCGGTGGCCAGGAACAGCCCATGCAGGCCGAACGCGCGGGTCAGCAGCGGGCCGACCACCATGGCCACGGCGAACGACAGCCCGATGGTCATACCGATCATGGCCATGGCCTTGGTGCGATGTTGTTCGCGGGTCAGGTCCGAGAGCAGCGCCATGACCGCCGCGGAAATCGCGCCGGCGCCCTGCAGGATGCGCCCGGCGATCACGCCCCAGATCGAATCGGCCTGGGCCGCGAGCACGCTGCCGAGCGCGAAGACGATCAGGCCGAGGTAGATCACGGGACGACGGCCGATGCGGTCGGAGATGATCCCGAACGGAATCTGAAAAATGGCCTGGGTCAGACCATAGGCGCCAATCGCCAGGCCGATGAGTGCGGGGGTCGCTCCTGCGAGATCCATTCCATAGGTCGCCAGCACCGGCAACACCATAAACATGCCAAGCATACGGAAGGCGAACACCAGGGCCAGACCGCTTGCCGCTCGGGTCTCGCCGCTACTCATGCGGTCGCTGTGGGGATCGTGCATGGAAAAACCTCGTGTGAACCGGCGGCGATTCTACCAGTCCCATCGATTGAGAGGGTATATGCGGCGCTTTGCCGCGCAGCTTTCATGCAAGGCTGCAAGCGGCCTTTTGACAGTGTATATTCATCCAGTCTTTAGCCGTATACTCCGGCATTATTTACGCCCGCCGTGCGAGGCCATCTTGGACAAGATCCTGATTCGTGGGGCTAGAACCCACAACCTGAAGAACATTGACCTGACCCTGCCCCGGGACAAACTGATCGTCATCACCGGCCTGTCCGGCTCGGGCAAATCGTCCCTGGCGTTCGATACGCTGTACGCCGAAGGCCAGCGTCGTTACGTGGAATCGCTGTCGGCCTATGCCCGCCAGTTCCTGTCAATGATGGAAAAACCCGACGTCGACACCATTGAAGGCTTGTCGCCGGCGATTTCCATCGAACAGAAATCGACCTCCCACAACCCGCGCTCCACCGTGGGCACCATCACCGAAATCTACGACTACCTGCGACTGCTGTACGCGCGCGTGGGTATTCCCCGCTGCCCGGATCACGACATTCCGCTGGAAGCTCAAACCGTCAGCCAGATGGTCGACCTGGTGCTGGCCCTGCCGGAAGGCGCCAAGCTGATGCTGCTGGCGCCGGTGATTCGCGAGCGCAAGGGTGAGCACCTTTCCGTGTTCGAAGAGCTGCGTGCCCAAGGTTTCGTGCGCGCGCGGATCAACGGCAAGCTCTATGAGCTGGACGAAGCGCCGAAGCTCGACAAGCAGAAAAAGCACTCCATCGATGTGGTGGTCGACCGCTTCAAGGTGCGCGCCGACCTGCAGCAGCGCCTGGCAGAGTCTTTCGAGACCGCACTGAAGCTGGCGGACGGTATCGCCCTGGTGGCGCCGATGGACGACGAGCCGGGCGAAGAGATCATCTTCTCCGCGCGTTTCGCCTGCCCGGTCTGCGGCCATGCCATCAGCGAGCTGGAACCCAAGCTGTTTTCCTTCAACAACCCGGCCGGCGCCTGCCCAACCTGTGACGGCCTGGGGGTGAAGCAATTCTTCGACATCAAGCGTCTGGTCAATGGAGAACTGACGCTGGCCGAGGGGGCGATACGCGGCTGGGACCGGCGCAACGTCTATTACTTCCAGATGCTTGGCTCGTTGGCATCCCACTATAAGTTCAGCCTGGAAGTGCCGTTCAACCAATTGCCGGCGGAGCAGCAGAAGGTGATCCTCACCGGCAGCGGTTCGCAGAACGTTGATTTCAAATACCTCAACGACCGAGGCGATATCGTCAAGCGCTCGCACCCGTTCGAGGGCATCGTACCGAACCTGGAACGTCGCTACCGTGAGACCGAGTCGGCGAGCGTGCGTGAAGAACTGGCGAAGTTCCTCAGCACTCAGCCGTGCCCGGATTGCCGTGGCACTCGCCTGCGTCGCGAAGCGCGGCATGTATGGGTGGGTGAAAAGACCTTGCCGGCGGTGACCGGCCTGCCGATCGGTGATGCCTGCGAATACTTTGGCGGACTCAAGCTGACCGGCCGCCGTGGAGAAATTGCCGACAAGATCCTCAAGGAAATTCGCGAGCGTCTGCAGTTTCTGGTCAATGTGGGGCTCGATTACCTGTCGCTGGATCGCAGCGCCGATACGCTGTCGGGCGGTGAGGCACAGCGGATTCGCCTGGCCAGTCAGATTGGCGCAGGCCTGGTCGGCGTGCTGTACATCCTTGATGAGCCATCCATTGGCTTGCACCAGCGCGACAACGACCGTCTGCTGGGCACGTTGAAACACCTGCGCGATATCGGCAATACGGTGATCGTGGTCGAGCACGATGAAGACGCGATTCGTCTGGCGGACTATGTGGTCGATATCGGCCCGGGGGCCGGCGTGCATGGCGGGCACATTGTCGCCGAAGGCACACCTGCCGAAGTCATGGCTCACCCGGACTCGCTGACCGGCAAGTACCTGTCTGGCCGCGTGAAGATCCAGGTACCGGCCAAGCGTACGCCGCGTAACAAGAAGATGGCGCTGCACCTCAAGGGCGCGCGTGGTAACAACCTGCGCAATGTCGACCTGGAAATCCCGCTGGGCCTGCTCACCTGCGTTACCGGCGTGTCCGGCTCGGGCAAGTCCACGCTGATCAACAACACGCTGTTTCCGTTAAGCGCGACCGCCCTGAATGGCGCGACCACGCTGGAAGCCGCAGCGCACGACAGCATCAAGGGCCTGGAGCATCTGGACAAGGTGGTCGATATCGACCAAAGCCCGATTGGCCGTACGCCGCGCTCCAATCCAGCCACCTATACCGGATTGTTTACGCCGATTCGCGAATTGTTCGCCGGCGTGCCGGAATCCCGTTCTCGGGGCTATGGGCCTGGGCGCTTCTCGTTTAACGTCAAGGGCGGTCGCTGCGAGGCTTGCCAGGGCGATGGTTTGATCAAGGTCGAGATGCACTTCCTGCCGGACATTTACGTGCCGTGCGATGTGTGCAAGAGCAAGCGCTATAACCGCGAAACCCTTGAGGTGAAGTACAAGGGCAAGAATATCCACGAAACCCTGGAAATGACGATCGAAGAAGCGCGGGAGTTCTTCGACGCGGTTCCAGCGCTGGCGCGCAAGCTGCAGACGCTGATGGATGTGGGTTTGTCGTATATCAAGCTGGGCCAGTCGGCGACTACGCTGTCCGGTGGTGAGGCGCAACGGGTGAAGCTGTCTCGTGAGCTGTCCAAGCGCGACACGGGTAAAACCCTGTATATCCTCGATGAGCCGACCACAGGCCTGCACTTTGCGGATATCCAGCAGTTACTGGATGTGTTGCACCGCTTGCGCGATCACGGCAACACGGTGGTGGTGATCGAGCATAACCTTGATGTGATCAAGACCGCAGACTGGCTGGTGGACCTGGGGCCGGAAGGCGGCTCCAAGGGTGGTCAGATCATTGCGGTGGGTACGCCGGAGCAAGTCTCCGAGATGCCTCAATCACACACCGGTTACTACTTGAAGCCACTGCTGGCGCGCGACCGGGCCTGATAGACAGGCCAATAAAAAGGTTCATCACGGATTACCGGGAAAGACGCTCTTGATCTTCATGAAAAAGAATTCGCTATCCCGGTAACCGTACGCCATCCGCTTGATGACCTTTATTCGATTGTTTATGCCTTCCAACTGCC
>NZ_JYLK01000026.1 GCF_001439805.1 Pseudomonas trivialis
CCGTCTCGGCCAAGCGGCGCGTCATGCGAGCGTAGCGGTCTAGCCAACTGACAGCCTCCATGCGTTTGCCACAGTCGCGGCAACCAACACGCCTGAGCAAAACGCTGAGGCGCACCGCACGACCGAGTATGGGCAAATCACGAATCACTCGCTCGCAATACTCATGAGTGGTTGAACAGGGTTTCTGGCAGCCGCCGCAAGAAGGGAATCGGGTGGAGTGGGGAGTCAGATCGATCTGGAGGGCGTCACCATCAGGCTTGATGTTAACGACAGAAAAGCCCTCCCAAAAAGGAAGGAAAGTATTAATATCGTGCATAAGAACGCCGGTTTGTTAGATGTGTTTGCTCGCACGAACATCATCAATCAAATCGGCGTTCTTGTTTCTGTCTTTCCCGGGATTCCGTGAAGAACCAAAAAAAAGCCTCGCATTCAGCGAGGCTCTTTGTTCAATCTGCCGATCAGCTGCCTTTGATGGCCTGGCCATCAACAGTGCCATCCTGCAGCATGATGTTGTATTCCTTGCCGTCCGTCTCAACCTGACGCAACGCTACCAGCACGCCGCCCAGATCCTTGGCAAACCACATCTGGGTGATGCGCTTGCTCTGCGACGGGTCACGCACGCGCTCGACCTTGATCGCGTCGATGGCGCCTACCTTGGTCTGAACCTTTTCCGGACCAATCACGCGGAAGTCATACGTGTCGACGTCCGTGCCTTCGACGACGCGGTAGCTCATGCTTTTTTTGCCGGCGGCCACGTCACGTTGAAGGGCCAACTGGTAAGTCGACTTGTCGAGCATGCCGCTTTCCAGGGTCACGTTCACCGGGTCCTTGTTTTCAAAGCCGGTGACTTTCTTGGCGCTCTGGTCGAAGTCCAGGTTGACCTTCTTCGATTTACCCAGGCCGCCACGTTCGAAGCTGTAGCTCACCGGCTGCAGGGCGTCCTTGTCGAAACGGATCACGCTGGTTTCGGTGAGGCTGGCGATCATCATGGAAGCCTTGAAGTTCAAGGTCCAGGAGCCGTTGTCATTCTTGGTCAGGCTGCGTTCGGCCGAACCGCTCATGGGCAACTGTTTCCAGTCGGCGGTGTAGCTGGCGGAGAAAGGGTGAAGGTCTGCTGCCTGCACGGCAGGCAAGGCGAACAGCGCAAAAGCGAAGAGCAGGGCGCGACGCATAAAATCTCCTAAGTTCGAATCAAGTGGCCGCTGGCCGCGAGTAACTGACCGTCCAATAATGCACCCTGTTCACCGAGAATCAACCGACCCTCGGCAAACCAGCGAACAGCCAGTGGGTAAATTCTGTGTTCCTGGGCATGAACCCGTTGCGCAAGGCTCTGCGCCGAGTCACCCGACTCTACCGGAACCACTGCCTGTACGACCAGAGGTCCGCCATCGAGTTCCTCGGTGACAAAGTGCACGCTGCAGCCGTGCTCGCCGTCGCCGGCGTCAAGTGCGCGCTGATGGGTGTGCATGCCTTTGTATTTGGGCAGCAGGGAAGGGTGGATATTGAGCAGGCGGCCTGCGTAGTGCCGCACGAAGTCAGCGCTGAGGATGCGCATGAAACCGGCCAGAACCACGAGTTGAGGGTTGAAGGCGTCGATCAGTTCGATCAAGGCCGCGTCGAAGGCCTCGCGACCATCGAATGCCTGGTGATCCAGCGAGCGGGTGTCGATGCCGGCGTCCCTGGCGCGTTGCAGGCCGTAGGCATCGCTGCGATTGGAAATCACCGCAGCGATGCGCGCCGGGCCGTCGCCGGTGCGCGTGCTGTCGATCAAGGCCTGCAAGTTGCTGCCGGTGCCGGAAAGCAGCACCACGACATTACAGGTCCGAGGCATCAGTGAGCCTTGAGGTTCTTCAGTTCGACCTGGGCTGCGCCGTGCGCGGCAGTGGCGATCTGGCCGATCACCCAAGGCTGCTCGCCGGCTTCACGCAAGACGTTCAGCGCTGTTTCAACGTGTTCCTGCGCCACACAGATGACCATGCCCACGCCGCAGTTGAGTACGCGGTGCATCTCGGTCTCGTCCACGTTGCCCTGCTCCTGCAGCCAGTCAAAGACTGCCGGGCGCTGCCAGCTGGCCACGTCGACAATCGCCTGGGCGCCTTTTGGCAGCACGCGCGGAATGTTGTCCAGCAGGCCGCCGCCGGTGATGTGGGCCATGGCTTTTACCGCGCCGGTGTCCTTGATCAGTTTGAGCAGTGGCTTGACGTAGATGCGGGTCGGGGCCATCAGCAGGTCGGCCAGCGGCTTGCCGTCGAGCTGGGTGTTCTCGATGTCGGCGCCGGACACTTCGATGATCTTGCGAATCAGCGAGTAACCGTTGGAGTGCGGGCCGGAGGATGGCAGGGCGAGCAGGGCGTCGCCGGCAGCGACTTTGGAGCCGTCGATGATCTCGGCCTTTTCCACCACGCCTACGCAGAAACCGGCCAGGTCGTAGTCTTCGCCTTCGTACATGCCGGGCATTTCAGCGGTTTCGCCGCCGACCAGGGAGCAACCCGACAATTCGCAGCCGGCGCCGATACCGGTCACCACCTGTGCCGCGGTGTCTACGTTCAGCTTGCCGGTGGCATAGTAGTCGAGGAAGAACAGCGGCTCGGCGCCGCACACCACCAGGTCGTTGACGCACATGGCGACCAGGTCGATGCCGATGGTGTCGTGCTTGTTCAGGTTCAGCGCCAGACGCAGCTTGGTGCCCACGCCGTCGGTGCCGGACACCAGCACAGGCTGCCTGTAGCCGGCCGGGATTTCGCAGAGGGCGCCAAAACCGCCCAGGCCGCCCATGACTTCGGGGCGCGCAGTGCGCTTGGCGACGCTCTTGATGCGTTCGACCAATGCTTCACCGGCGTCGATGTCTACACCGGCGTCCTTGTAGCTCAGGGAGGGTTGCTTGCTCATGATCCAGGCCTTTAGGGGGGATTTCTGGGTTACGACCGAGCCGGCGACGGCGTTTGTGAAAAGGCCTCGACGTTGACGGTCTGCGAAGGCGCGCGATTTTATCAGGCTTGAGGGGCAGCGGCCATCCTCGGGCCGACGGGCAGGGCCATATAGGCCAAAAAAGCCGATTAAAAAAATGCTCACCGGCCCTGTCCTGGTGCGTATTAAGGTATAGCCTTGAGCAAGCTATCGTTGTGACAGTCTGAAAACTTACCGCAACCCTGTGAATGTTTTACCAATCACTGTGGTCACAGCCTGGCTGAACCGGGTGCACGCGGTCTGTTCCACCCGCTAAATTTGTCGTTCGGGAATCTTCCATGCGTTTGTGTAAATTCTTTTTTGTAGGCTGTTTGTCGTTGTTCAGCCTGGCGAGTCATGCCGAAACCCTCAATGGCCTCTATCAAGTACTCGAACCTGTGAGCAGTCAGTCGCCCCAGGAGCGTGACCAGGCCACCCAGCGCGCGGTGCAGACCCTGGTGATTCGCCTGACCGGCGACGCCAGGGCCGCCGAAGGCCCGGGCCTGGCGGCGATCCGCAAGGACCCGCAGCAAATCATTACGCAATACGGCTACGACGCCGGCCCGCCGGAAAGCCTGCAGGTGGATTTCGACCCGGTCAGCACCGACCGCGCGCTGCGTGATGCGGGCCTGTCGATCTGGGGCAGCAACCGCCCGTCGATCCTCGGCTGGTGGCTGAACGATTCCACCGAAGGCAGCAGCCTGGTCGGTGATGGTCAACCCGTCGCCCAGGCGCTGCGCCGTGCGGCGCAGCATCGCGGCCTGCCGCTGCGCCTGCCGTTGGGTGATCTGGATGAGCAGGTGGTTGCCACCGCACCGAATCTGGAAAGCGCCGACGCCACGCCGTTGCGCGCCGCGTCCGAGCGCTACGGCGCCGACGCATTGCTTGCGGTGCATGCGCGTCAGGAGGGCAACCAGTGGCAGGCCAAATGGCGGCTGTGGCTGGGCGATAAAAGCGAGCAGGGCAGTGCACAAGGCGCCGACACCGCTGCGGTAGCCGACGCGGTGCTGCTGGCCGTGAGCCAGAAGCTCGCACCGCGCTTTGCTGTCAAACCGGGCGTGACCACCGAACAATTGCTGGAAGTGCAGGGCATGAACCTGGAGCGCTACGCCTCGCTCGCTCACCTGTTGGAACCCTTTGGCGGCCAGCCGCAACTAGTGGACGGCAATCGCATTGTGTATCGCGTCAATGGCAGTGCCGATCAATTGCGCACCCAACTGAGCCTGGCCAGGTTGCAGGAAATTCCCGCAGGTGAAGCGCCTGTTCAGCCACCCGCAGTTGATGGCACGCAACCCGCAGCGGCACCTGAACCTCAGGCGCAACTGCGTTTTCGTTGGTAAATGTTCTTCCTTATATAGAAGCAATTGGAGTGGTGTATGGCGGATACGCGTCGTTGGGTGTGGCTTGGCGGGATTGTCCTGCTGTGCGTTTTTGTGTTCCTGCTGCATTCGATCCTGACGCCGTTTCTGGTCGCGTTGTTGCTCGCCTATCTGTTCGATCCGGTCGTGGATCGCCTGGAAAAGCTCGGCCTGTCGCGGACCCTGGGCGTGGTGACGGTGTTTGCGCTGTTCACGTTGATCATCACCGCGCTGGTGCTGGTGCTGGTGCCGATGCTGGCCAAGCAGCTGTTTCGCTTGTACGAGCTGGCGCCGCAGATGCTCGACTGGCTGCAGCACACGGCAATGCCGTGGGCTCAGACCAAGCTGGGGCTGTCGGAAGGGTTCTGGAAGTTCGACAAGGTCAAGGCCGCGATCAGCGAGCATATGGGCCAGACCACCGACATCGTCGGTGTGGTGCTCAGTCAGGCCACCGCTTCAAGCCTGGCGCTGATCGGCTGGCTGACGAACCTGGTGCTGATTCCGGTAGTGGCGTTCTACCTGCTACGCGACTGGGACATCATGATGGCCAAGATTCGCGGCCTGCTGCCGCGTGACAGTGAGGAGCGCGTGGTGTCCCTGGCTGCAGAGTGCCATGAGGTGCTCGGTGCGTTCGTGCGCGGCCAGTTGTTGGTGATGCTGGCGCTGGGCATCATCTACGCGGCCGGGCTGATGGCCATCGGCCTGGAGCTGGGCCTGTTGATCGGCCTGATCGCGGGCCTGGCGGCCATTGTGCCGTACATGGGCTTTGTGATCGGGATCGGCGCGGCGCTGGTGGCCGGGTTGTTCCAGTTCGGCGGCGACCTGTACCCGATGCTTGGGATTGTCGCGGTGTTCATGGTCGGCCAGGCCCTCGAAGGCATGGTGCTGACGCCCTTGCTGGTGGGCGATCGGATCGGCCTGCATCCGGTGGCGGTGATCTTTGCGATCTTGGCGGGCGGTGAGCTGTTCGGTTTTACCGGCATCCTGCTGGCCTTGCCCGTGGCGGCGGTGATCATGGTGTTGGTGCGCCATGTGCACGTGTTGTACAAGGATTCGGATGTGTACACGGGCGTCGAAGACCCCGAGCTGTAATCGCAGTGCGACAAACCCGGCTCATGGCCGGGTTTGTTGTTTATAAGGTGGGCGCGTCAAACACTCCGTATAAACCGGCAGGTTAACGCAAACCTTTGATTTTGCTTGTGGTCTGCTGCATTGTGCGCCCGGCGTCACGGGTATAGACTTTGCCAACTTTACACAGAGGCCACTAGCGGTTCGATGGGAGCCGTTCAGTCAGCATGAAACCGATTCAGCTGCCCCTAGGTGTGCGTCTGCGTGATGACGCAACCTTTATCAATTACTACCCAGGCGCCAATGCCGCAGCTCTCGGCTATGTCGAGCGTCTATGCGAAGCCGACGCCGGGTGGACGGAAAGCCTGATCTATCTATGGGGCAAACATGGCGTGGGCCGTACCCACCTGCTGCAGGCCGCGTGCCTGCGCTTCGAGCAGATGGGCGAGCCGGCGGTATACCTGCCATTGGCCGAGCTGATGGACCATGGCATCGGCATCTTCGACAACCTCGAGCAATACGAGCTGGTGTGCCTGGATGACCTGCAGGTCATCGCCGGCAAGGCGCAGTGGGAAGAGGCCTTGTTCCATCTGTTCAACCGCCTGCGTGACAGCGGCAGGCGCCTGTTGATCGCAGCATCCACCTCGCCCCGGGAGTTGCCGGTCAAATTGGCCGACCTCAAGTCACGCCTCACCCTGGCGCTGATCTTCCAGATGCGCCCCTTGTCCGACGAAGACAAATTGCGCGCCCTGCAATTGCGTGCATCCCGTCGCGGCCTGCACCTTACCGACGAAGTCGGGCATTTTATTCTCACCCGTGGCACCCGCAGCATGAGCGCGCTGTTCGATTTGCTCGAACAACTTGATCAGGCGTCCCTGCAGGCGCAAAGAAAATTGACGATCCCTTTTCTCAAAGAGACGCTGGGTTGGTAACTGCCTGATTTGCAAGGATTCGGCAGTTTTCAGGCGCCAGAAATTCTGCGTTTGAGCCGCATTGGCTACGCAGTTTGCTCATTAAATGGAATTACGGCTTAGATGTCGCAGTCCAATCGCCAAGTCACATAGACCTCGATTGAATTTGCAAATCGATCCGATAGCGGGCATAGTCTCGGCTTCTTTACATACCCGCCACGGTCGTGCCCATGCTAAATCGCTTCGCACCCCTCGTGCCTCTCGCACTCATTACCCTGTTGTTTGGTTGCGCCTCCCAGCCCCAGCAAGTGGCTGTCCAGCAAAAACCACAGGTTCAAAGCCAAGCGAAATTCGTTGCTGCGCAGTCTGCTTCCGTTTACGAAGAAGAGCTGGCAACCGAAAAGGAACTGACCGATTTCTCCGGCAGCAAGCCTTACCAACTCCCGGTGCTGGCCGACAGCATTCTCGAACGCGGCATGTCGCTGATCGGTACCCGTTACCGTTTCGGCGGCACCTCTGAAGCCGGTTTCGATTGCAGCGGTTTCATCGGTTATCTGTTTCGTGAAGAGGCGGGCATGAATCTGCCACGCTCGACGCGCGAAATGATCAACGTGAAAGCACCGTTGGTCGCACGCAACAACCTCAAGCCTGGCGATCTGCTTTTCTTCAGTACAGCGGGCCGTGGTCGTGTCAGCCACGCCGGTATCTACCTGGGCGATAACCAGTTTATCCACTCCAGCAGCCGTCGCAGTGGCGGTGTTCGAGTCGACAGCCTGGGCGACAGCTACTGGAGCAAGACCTTCATCGAAGCCAAGCGCGCACTGGCCATGGCCCCGTCTACAGTGACCGCCAGTAAGTAAAGTTAAAGTGATACTTGAAGTTTGACGTGTAAGCGCTAGAATCCCTGGACATTGTTGTAATCCGTTCGCGCGAGCTTTGCTTGCGCGTTCTGGTTTTCAGCGTTCGGCAGCGAAAGCCGCATCCAGACCAGGATTGTTCTGCCCATGTCGACCTCGGCCCGCCTCATGCTTCTTGTTTGCGCCGCGCTGCTCAGCGCCTGCGCAAGCCGTCCACCGCCGCCGGCGCCTGTCGCCGTCAAGCCCAAGCCGGTGTTCAACTACGCTGCCACCCAGAGTTTCTCGCCTGCGGCCGAAGACGTGCTGTTCCGTGCACTCGGCCTGGTCGGTACGCCCTATCGCTGGGGCGGTAATACGCCGGATTCGGGATTCGATTGCAGTGGCCTGATCGGGTTCGTCTATCGTGATGCCGCCGGCATTTCCCTGCCGCGTACCACCCGCGAACTGATTGTGATGCGCGCCCAGGACGTGAGTGAGCAGAACCTGCAGACCGGTGATTTGCTGTTCTTCGCCACTGGCGGCGGTTCCCGCGTTAGCCATGCGGGCATCTATGTGGGCGAGGGCCGCTTTGTTCACGCACCGCAAACCGGCGGTACGGTGAAGCTGGATACCCTGTCCAAGGCGTATTGGCAGAATGCCTACCTGAGCGCCAAGCGCGTATTACCGGCCGAGCATCTGGCGCGCAACCCTTAACGCTCAAACGAAGATCCAAATGTGGGAGGGGCTTGCCCCTCCCAGATTTTTTGCGGCGTTTATTTAGCGGCTGAAACTCGCCACACCTTATTCCCCACATCATCGGCCACGAGCAGATCCCCCTGCTGATCGATCACCACGCCCACCGGCCGGCCCATGGCTTTCTCGTCCTTGTCGAGGAAACCGGTCAGCACGTCCACCGGCTGCCCCTTGGGTTGCCCGCCTTCGAACGGCACGAAGATCACCTTGTAGCCACTGTGCGGCTTGCGGTTCCACGAGCCGTGCTGACCGATGAACGCGCCGTTGCTGAAGGGCGCCGGGAGTTTGCTGCCTTCGGCAAAGGTCAGGCCCAGGGAGGCGGTATGCGGGCCCACGGCGTAGTCCGGCGCAATGGCCTTGGCCACAAGCTCCGGGTTCTGCGGCGTCACGCGCACGTCCACATGCTGGCCGTAGTAGCTGAACGGCCAGCCATAAAAGCCACCGTCCTTGACCGAAGTGATGTAGTCCGGCACCAGGTCGCTGCCGATTTCGTCGCGCTCGTTGACTGCCGTCCACAGTTTGCCGCTCTGCGGCTCCCAGGCCATGCCGTTGGGGTTGCGCAGACCCGAGGCGAAAATCCGGTGCTGGCCGGTGGCGCGGTCGACTTCCCAGATCGCTGCGCGGCCTTGTTCGACTTCCAGGCCGTTTTCGCCGACGTTACTGTTGGAGCCGACACTCACGTACAGCTTGCTGCCGTCCTTGCTCGCCACCACGTTTTTCGTCCAGTGGTGATTCAGCGGGCCACCGGGCAAGTCCACAACCGTGGCGCCCTGGGTTTTGATCGCGGTCTCGCCCGGTTGATAGGCGAAGCGCAGCAGTTTGTCCGAGTCGGCCACGTACAGGTCGTTGCCCACCAGGGTCATGCCGAATGGCGAGTTGAGGTTTTCCAGGAACACCGTGCGTGTCTCGGCCACGCCGTCGTGGTCGGCATCGCGCAGCAGGGTGATGCGGTTCGGGCTCGGCACGCCGGCGCCGGCGCGGCCCATGACTTTCTCCATCACCCAGCCGCGAATGCCCTTGGCATCATCCGGCTTGGGCGGCGCGTTGGTTTCGGCCACCAGCACGTCGCCATTGGGCAACACATACAGCCAGCGCGGGTGGTCCAGGCCTTCGGCGAACGCGGCCACCTGGGTACCAGCGGCGGCCGTCGGCTTGGCGCCTTCAGGCCAGCCGATGGCCGGTGCGATATTCACGGTGGGGATCAGCGTCTTGTTCGGCTGCGGCAATTTGGGCGACGGCCCGGTGCCATCCGAGACCTGCAACGTCGAGCTTTCACCGCAGGCGGCGAGGGTGCCGGCGAGCATGATGAGTAAGGCGAGTCTTGTTTTATGCATGATTTTCTCCTGAATGCCTGTAAGGGTAGAGGATTGCCTGCGCGGGATGGTTCAAGTGTCAGGCCAGCTTTAATTGACGCTCCACCCCCAACCCACTAACCTTCGCCGCTTGTTCCAGGTGCTCCGTGGCGCGTGCGTCGACAGAGTGAAACAGGGAAGCCGGTGAGTGAGCGCACTTGTACACAGTGCTGCCGCGATCCCGGCGCTGCCCCCGCAACGGTAAATGAGTCAAAACGGTGCTGTTTGCCACTGTATCGTGCGCGATATGGGAAGGCGCGCCGCCGGCCTGCCTGCGCTTGATACGTGCAGGCGCCGCTCATGAGTCCGGAGACCGGCCTTGAACATTCAACAGCATCACGGTGGGCGATGCTTGGCTGTCTGTATGCGCTTGTTTCCTGCCCGCCGTTTTTGTCCAGCCCCAACGGAGAGCTGCCATGACCGATTCCCCCGAACGCGACGAGCGCCATCTGGCGCGCATGCTGCGCAAAAAAGCCGTGATCGACGAGCGCATCGCCAATTCTCCGAATGAGTGCGGCCTGCTGCTGGTGCTCACCGGCAACGGCAAAGGCAAGAGCAGCTCGGCCTTCGGCATGCTGGCCCGTGCCATGGGCCATGGCATGCAGTGCGGTGTGGTGCAGTTCATCAAGGGCCGTTTCAGCACCGGCGAAGAGATGTTCTTCCGCCGCTTCCCCGAGCAGGTGCGCTTTCACGTGATGGGCGAAGGCTTCACCTGGGAAACCCAGGACCGCCAGCGCGACATCGCCGCCGCCGAGGCCGCCTGGGCGGTGTCCCGGGCGATGCTGCAAGACCCCTCCATTGGCCTGGTGGTGCTGGACGAGTTGAACATCGCCCTCAAGCACGGCTACCTCAACCTTGATCAGGTCCTCAGCGACCTGCAGGCCCGCCCGCCGATGCAACACGTGGTGGTCACCGGCCGTGGCGCCAAGCCCGAACTGATTGAAATGGGCGACACCGTGACCGAAATGGGCATGCTCAAGCACGCATTCCAGGCCGGCATCAAGGCTCAGAAGGGCGTCGAACTTTGAATCAGCCCCGTCATTGCCCGGCCGTTCTGATCGCCGCACCGGCGTCCGGCCAGGGCAAAACCACCGTGACCGCTGCCCTGGCCCGCTTGCACCGCAACCTTGGGCGCAAGGTACGCGTGTTCAAATGCGGCCCGGACTTCCTCGACCCGATGATCCACGAGCGCGCCAGTAGTGCGCCGGTGTATCAGTTGGACATGTGGATGGTGGGCGAGCAGGAAAGTCGTCGCCTGTTGTGGGAAGCGGCGGGCGAGGCCGACCTTATTCTGATCGAAGGCGTCATGGGCCTGTTTGACGGCACGCCCTCCAGCGCCGACCTGGCGCGACATTTCGGCGTGCCGGTGCTCGGCGTGATCGACGGCACCGCCATGGCCCAGACCTTCGGCGCACTGGCCCTGGGCCTGGCGCGCTACCAGCCGGATCTACCGTTTGCCGGCGTGCTGGCCAACCGCGTCGGTACCCTGCGCCATGCGCAACTGCTCGAAGGCAGCCTCACCGAAGGCCTGCGCTGGTACGGCGCGCTGTCGCGCGAGACCGGTATCGAACTGCCCAGCCGTCACCTGGGCCTGGTGCAGGCCAGCGAACTCAATGACCTCGACGCGCGCCTGGACGCCGCCGCCCAGGCCCTTGGCAGCAGTTGCGAAGTGGCGGTGCCGCCGCCGGTGACCTTTGCCGTGCCTGAAGTGATCGCGGCCGAGCCGCTGCTCGCCGGCGTGCGCATTGCCATCGCGCGGGACGAAGCGTTTGCCTTCACCTATGGCGCCAGCCTGGACCTGTTGCGGGCGATGGGCGCCGAGCTGACGTTCTTTTCTCCGCTCCACGATAGGCAACTGCCCGACGCCGACAGCCTGTACCTGCCCGGTGGTTACCCGGAGCTGCATCACCAGGCGCTGTCGCACAATACCTCGATGCTCGCGTCCATTCGCGCCCATCACGCGGCGAACAAACCCTTGCTCGCCGAGTGTGGCGGCATGTTGTACCTGCTCGACTCGCTCACCGACGTCGACGGCACCCGCGCCGAACTGGTGGGCCTGTTGCAGGGCGACGCGGTGATGCAGAAAAAACTGGCAGCGCTGGCGCTGCAGAGTGTCGAGCTGCCGGAGGGCACGTTGCGCGGGCACACCTATCACCATTCCTTGACCAGCACCGAGTGGCAGCCGATCGCCCGTGGCCTGAGTCCCAATGGCGGGCGCGGCGCCGAGGCGGTGTATCGGCAGGGACGGATGACCGCTTCCTATGTGCACTTTTACTTTCCGTCGAATCCGGCGGCGGTGGCCGCGCTGTTTGCGCCGGACCTCAAGACAGCGTTCACAGATCAAACGGTGGGAGCGGGCTTGCCCGCGACAGCGCCATGACCGACCACGCCTTCCCCCAGGCCGAGCGCGACGCGGTCTACCGCGCCATCGCCGAACGCCGCGACATGCGCCACTTCAGCGGGGGTACGATCACACCCGAATTACTGCAGCGCCTGCTCCAGGCCGCGCATCAGGCCCCGAGTGTCGGCCTGATGCAGCCGTGGCGGTTTATCCGCATCAGCGACCGCCCGTTGCGCGGGCGGATTCAGCAACTGGTGGAAGAGGAACGCGTGCGCACCGCCCAGGCCCTGGGCGAGTGCTCCGACCAGTTCATGAAGCTCAAGGTCGAAGGCATCCATGACTGCGCCGAAGTGCTGGTGGCGGCGTTGATGGATGACCGCGAGCGGCATATCTTCGGCCGTCGCACTTTGCCGGAAATGGACATGGCCTCGCTGTCCTGCGCGATCCAGAACCTGTGGCTGGCGGCGCGGGTGGAAGGGCTGGGCATGGGCTGGGTGTCGCTGTTCGAGCCCCAGGCCCTGGCCGACCTGCTGGGCTTGCCGCCGGGCGCCAAACCCCTGGCCGTATTGTGCCTGGGCCCGGTCGCCGAATTTTATCCGGCGCCGATGCTGCAGCTCGAAGGCTGGCGCGAGCCACAACCGTTGAGTGACATGCTGTATGAAAATGCGTGGGGAGTGAGTCAATGAGTGTGGCCTTGCTGTGCGTCGCTGCGGTGGCGCTGGACGCGCTGCTGGGTGAGCCCCGGCGCTGGCATCCGCTGGTGGCGTTTGGCAACTTCGCCGGGCGTATCGAGCAACGCTTCAACAGCGGTGGACGCGGCTGGCGCAGCCATGGCGTGACCGCTTGGGTGATCGCGGTGGTGCCGTTGACCCTGCTGGCCACCGCGTTGTCATGGGCGCCCTGCATTGGCTGGGCGCTGGAGATCCTCGCGTTGTACTGCGCCCTGGGCATGCGCAGCCTGGGCGAACATGTGATGCCCGTGGCCCAGGCCCTGCGCAGCGATGACCTGGTTGAGGCGCGCGCACGGGTGAGCTACCTGGTCAGCCGCGAGACCGCCGAACTGGACGCCACCGACGTCGCCCGCGCCGCCACCGAATCGGTGCTGGAAAACGGCAGCGACGCGGTATTTGCCGCACTGTTCTGGTTTGTGGTTGCCGGCGTGCCAGGCGTGGTGCTCTATCGTCTGAGCAATACGCTGGACGCGATGTGGGGCTACCGCACTGAACGCTTCGAGCGCTTCGGCTGGGCGGCGGCCAGAATTGACGATGTGCTCAACTATATTCCCGCACGGCTGGTGGCCTTGACCTACGCCGTGCTGGGCAAGACCCGTCTGGCGCTCAAGTGCTGGCGCACCCAGGGTCCGAGCTGGGACAGTCCCAACGCCGGGCCGGTGATGGCGTCTGGCGCGGGCGCGCTGGGCGTGGCGCTGGGCGGCGAAGCGATTTATCACGGCGAGCTGCACCAGCGTCCACCGCTGGGCGAAGGCCCGCCGGCGGATGCCGATGCCATCGAGCGGGGCTGGCAACTGGTGCAGCGCGGCGTGTGGTTGTGGCTGCTGATCCTGTGCGTGGGGGCGCAATTTTATGCTTGAGCACGGCGGACGGCTGCGCAAGGCGGCCATTCAATACGGTATTGCCGAAGATCAGTGGCTCGACTTGTCCAGCGGCCTGGCGCCGTGGCCATGGCCGATCCCCGAGATCCCGCTGCCGGCCTGGGCGCGCCTGCCGGAAACCGACGATGGCCTGGAGTTGGCCGCCAGCGAGTATTACGGCGCGGCGCACGTGTTGGCGGTGGCCGGTTCCCAGATGGCCATCCAGCTACTGCCGCGCCTGCGTCGCTCCGGCAAGGTCGGCGTGCTGTCGCCGTGTTATGCCGAACACGCTGAAGCCTGGCGTCGCGCCGGGTATGTGGTGCGCGAAGTGCAGGAGCAGGAAGTCGACTTCTTTCTCGACAGCCTTGATGTGCTGGTGGTGGTCAACCCGAACAACCCCACCGGGTTGAGCCTGAGCCCGCGACGCCTGCTCGACTGGCACACCCGCCTGGCGCAGCGCGGTGGCTGGCTGGTGGTGGACGAAGCGTTCATGGACGTCACCCCGCACCTGAGCCTGGCGGGCCATGCCCATCAGGTCGGGTTGATCGTGCTGCGTTCATTCGGCAAGTTCTTCGGCCTGGCCGGTGTGCGGCTGGGCTTTGTCCTGGCCGAGCGGCGGTTGCTCAAGTTGCTCGCCGAGCAGGTCGGTCCCTGGGCCGTCAGCGGGCCGACACGTGTGCTGGGTCAGGCATGTCTGCGTGACAGCGACGGGCACACGCGCCAGCGCGCGCGGTGTGTCGAGGCCGGGCAGCGTTTGTTTGCCCTGCTCGAGCGCCACGGCTTTCAACCTCAGGGCGGCTGCGCTCTGTTCCAGTGGTTGATCACGACGCACGCCGAACGGCTGCACGAATTCATGGCCCAGCGCGGCATCCTGCTGCGCCTGTTTGCCCACAACAGCAGCCTGCGCTTCGGCCTGCCCGACACCGAGGTCGACTGGCTGCGCCTCGAGACGGCCCTGGCCGCTTACCGGGAGACTGCATGAGTACGCTGATGGTGCAGGGCACCACCTCCGATGCCGGCAAAAGTACCCTGGTGACCGCGCTGTGCCGCTGGCTGGTGCGCCAGGGCGTGGCGGTGGCGCCGTTCAAGCCGCAGAACATGGCCCTCAACAGCGCCGTGACCGCCGAAGGCGGCGAGATCGGCCGTGCCCAGGCCGTGCAGGCCCAGGCCGCGCGCCTGGTGCCCCACACCGACATGAACCCGGTGTTGCTCAAACCCAACAGCGACACCGGCTCCCAGGTCATCATCCATGGCCGCGCCGTCACCAGCATGAACGCGGTGGCCTACCACGATTACAAAGCCATTGCGATGCAGGCGGTACTGGCCTCCCATGCACGCCTGAGCGCAGCCTATCCGGTGGTGATGGTGGAAGGCGCGGGTTCGCCGGCAGAGATCAACCTGCGCGCCAACGACATCGCCAACATGGGCTTTGCCGAGGCGGTGGACTGCCCGGTGCTGCTGATCGCCGATATCAACCGTGGCGGCGTGTTCGCCCATTTGGTGGGTACCCTGGAACTGCTCTCGCCCAGCGAACAGGCGCGGGTCCGGGGCTTTATCATCAACCGCTTTCGCGGCGACATCGCGCTGCTGCAGCCGGGGCTGGATTGGCTCCAGGCACGCACCGGCAAACCGGTGGTGGGCGTGTTGCCCTATGTGATGGACCTGCACCTGGAAGCCGAGGACGGCATCGACCGGCGCCAGATCGACAAGGCTGCACAGGTGCTCAAGGTGGTGGTGCCGGTGTTGCCGCGCATCAGCAACCATACGGATTTCGACCCGTTGCGCCTGCATCCCCAGGTGGACCTGCAGTTCGTGGGGCCGGGCCAGCCGATTCCGGCCGCGGACCTGATCATCCTGCCGGGCTCGAAAAGTGTGCGCAGTGATTTGGCGTACCTGCGCGCCAATGGCTGGGACAGCGCCATGGCGCGGCACTTGCGCTATGGCGGCAAGGTGCTGGGGATTTGCGGTGGTTTGCAGATGCTGGGCGAGCAGGTGCATGACCCGCTTGGGCTGGAAGGGGCCGCGGGGTCCAGTGATGGGTTGAGGCTGCTGGCGTTCACCACCACACTGGAAGAAGAAAAGCAGTTGCGCAATGTGCGTGGGCGGCTGTTGTTGGAGGACGCTGAGGTCAGTGGCTATGAGATTCACGCGGGGGTGACGTCCGGTGACGGGCTGTCGCGTGCTGCGGTGCTGCTGGATGATGGGCGCAGTGATGGCGCGCTCAGTGCTGACGGGCAAATTCTCGGCACCTACTTGCACGGATTGTTCGAAACTCCCGCCGCGTGCAGCGCTTTGCTGCGTTGGGCCGGGTTGCTGGATGTGCAGGAGGTGGATTACCACGCGTTGCGTGAGCGCGATATCGAGCGGTTGGCGGATTTGGTCGAGAACCATCTGGATACCGAGTTGTTACGCAAACTGTGTGGAATCTGACGGTGTACAGACAGCCTCTCTGTGCCCGCGAAGGCGGCCTGACAGTCGGTCATTATTTAACTGAAACGCCACGTTCCCAATGTGGGAGGGGGCTTGCTCCCGATGGCGGTTTTTCAGTGTACCTGTCCGTTGCTGCGGTAACGGCTGCTGATGGTTCCGCTCTTACAGCAGGTCACTTTTGGAAGAGCCCAAAAGTAACCAAAAGGCTCTCGCCCCACCACTCGGCACCTCGCTTAGGCTCGGTGTGCCCGAACACAGGCTTGAATCCGGGGGCCGCCACGATGGGCCATTCATGGCCCAGCGCGGCTAACCCGGCGTCCTGCCGGGTTGCCCACGGATTCAAACCTGCGTTCGGCCAGCGTGGTTTTACGGGGCGCCTGAGATCAAAATCAAAAGCCAGCTCAAAAGCTGATGTGCTTTTCTGTGGGAGCGGGCTTGCCCGCGATGGCGGCCTGACAGCCAAACAATTTCAGCCAACCGAAGGTGCCATCCATGCTTGAACTGATCCTCGGTGGCGCTCGCTCCGGCAAAAGCCGTCTCGCCGAAAAGCTTGCCAGCGACAGTGGGTTGCCGGTCACTTACATCGCCACCAGCCAACCGCTGGACGGTGAGATGAATGAGCGGGTTGCCTTGCATCGCCAGCGTCGACCCGAGCATTGGGGTTTGATCGAAGAGCCCATTGAGCTGGCGCGTGTCCTGCGCGACAACGCGGCAGTGGATCGCTGCCTGCTGGTTGATTGCCTGACCCTGTGGCTGACCAACCTGCTGATGCTCGAAGACGCGGGGCGCCTGGCGTTCGAGCGCGATCACCTGTTGGACA
The DNA here is from genome assembly GCF_001439805.1 of Pseudomonas trivialis. Classification (GTDB taxonomy): domain Bacteria; phylum Pseudomonadota; class Gammaproteobacteria; order Pseudomonadales; family Pseudomonadaceae; genus Aquipseudomonas; species Aquipseudomonas trivialis. The sequence goes on from NZ_JYLK01000026.1 coordinate 16,407, forward strand.
CCCTGGCCTCGCTGCCGGGGCAGATCATTTTTGTCAGCAACGAGACCGGTCTGGGTGTCGTGCCGCTGGGCGAATTGACTCGCCGCTATGTGGATGAAGCCGGTTGGCTGCATCAAGCCCTGGCCGAGCGTTGTCAGCGTGTTGTCCTGACCGTCGCCGGCCTGCCCCTGACTTTGAAAGGTACTGCGTTATGACTGACACCTGGTGGCTCAACCCGTGCAGGGCGATTGACGTCTCGGCGTACGAACAGGCCCTGGCGCGCCAGCAGCAATTGACCAAGCCGGCCGGTTCCCTTGGCCAGCTGGAAGCGCTGGCGGTGCAGTTGGCGGGGTTGCAAGGGCGGGTCAAGCCGTCGGTGGATCGGCTGTGGATCGCGATCTTCGCCGGCGATCACGGCGTAGTCGCCGAAGGTGTATCGGCCTTTCCCCAGGAAGTGACCGGGCAGATGCTGCATAACTTTGTCAGCGGCGGCGCGGCCATCAGTGTGTTGGCGCGTCAGTTGGATGCACAGCTGGAAGTGGTCGACCTCGGCACCGTCACGCCCGCGTTGAAACTGCCCGGCGTGCGTCATTTGAACCTCGGCGCGGGCACGGCGAATTTCGTCAAGGGTCCGGCGATGACTGCGGCCCAGGGCAGGCAAGCGTTGCAAGCCGGCCGCGATAGCGTGCTGCGCGCCCTGGAGAGCGGCGCGCAATTGTTTATCGGTGGCGAGATGGGCATCGGCAACACCACCGCCGCCAGTGCGCTGGCGTGTGCCTTGCTCGATTGCCCGGTGAAAGACCTGACCGGACCGGGCACGGGGCTCAATGCTCAGGGCGTCAGCCAAAAGGTGGCCGTTATCGAGCGCGCGCTGGCGCTGCACGCCGGGCAACGCGGTGATGCGTTGCAGACGCTGTTCAACCTCGGCGGGTTTGAGATCGTGGCGCTGGTCGGCGCGTATCTGGCCTGTGCCCAGGAGGGCGTCGCGGTGCTGGTGGACGGGTTTATCTGCACCGTCGCGGCGCTGGTGGCCACGCATCTGAACCCGGCGTGCCGCGAATGGCTGCTGTTTGGCCATCGTGGCGCCGAGCCAGGGCATCGCCACGTGCTGCAAAGCCTCGACACCCAGCCATTGCTGGACCTTGGCCTGCGCCTTGGCGAAGGCAGTGGCGCCGCAACGGCGGTGCCGCTGTTGCGCCTGGCCTGCGCGCTGCATGGGCAGATGGCGACCTTCGCCGAAGCGGCCGTGGCGGATCGTCCCGCATGATCTTGCACCTGGACTTGCTGCGTCACGGTGAAACCGAATTGGGCGGCGGCCTGCGCGGCAGCCTGGATGACGCGCTCACCGCCAACGGCTGGGCGCAGATGCGCGCCGCCGTCGTCGAGCAGGGCCCCTGGGACCGCGTCATCAGTTCGCCGCTGCAACGGTGTGCGCGTTTTGCCGAGGAGTTGGGTGCACGCCTCAACCTGCCGGTGAGCCTGGAAAAAGACCTGCAGGAGCTGCACTTCGGTGCCTGGGAAGGGCAGAGCGCGGCGGCACTGATGCAAACCGATGCTGAAGGCCTGGGCCTGTTCTGGGCCGATCCGTATAACTTCACCCCACCCGAGGGAGAGCCGGTCAGCGATTTTTCCGACCGCGTACTTGGTGCGGTCTCACGCCTGCATCAGGCCTATGCCGGTGAGCGCGTGCTGTTGATCAGCCACGGCGGGGTGATGCGTTTGCTGCTGGCCCGCGCGCGCGGCCTGCCCCGCGAGCGGTTGCTGAACGTCGAAGTCGGCCACGGCGGGCTGTTCAGCCTGCGCGTCGGCGCAGGCGGTGTATTGAAGGAAGACATCTGATCATGTTGCCGTTCTGGATCGCCCTGCAATTTCTGAGCAGCCTGCCGATTCGCTTGCCGGGCATGCCGCAACCTCAGGAACTGGGGCGTTCGTTGCTGTTCTATCCGCTGGTGGGCTTGCTCTTCGGGCTGCTGCTGTGGGGGCTCAACAGTCTGTTGATGGGCGCGCCGCTGTTGCTGCACGCCGCGCTGCTGTTGACCGCGTGGGTGCTGCTCAGTGGCGGCCTGCATCTGGACGGCCTGGCGGACAGCGCGGATGCCTGGCTCGGCGGCTTCGGCGACCGCGAGCGTACGCTCAGTATCATGAAAGACCCGCGCAGCGGGCCGATTGCCGTGGTGACCCTGGGCCTGGTGTTGCTGCTCAAGTTCGCGGCGCTGGTGGCGTTGATCGAGCAGCACAACGGCGCGGCCTTGATCCTGGCGCCGCTGATCGGGCGCGCCTCGATGCTGGCGCTGTTTCTCACCACGCGCTATGTGCGGGCAGGGGGATTAGGCCAGGCCTTGTCAGATCATTTACCGCGCGTGGTGGGCCAGCAGGTGCTGATCCTCAGCGCTTTGGCCTGCCTGCTGATCGGCGGTTTCAGTGGCGGTATCGCCGTGCTGCTCGCAGCGCTGTGCTTTATCGGCCTGCGCCGGCTGATGGTCAAGCGGCTCGGCGGCACCACCGGCGATACGGCCGGCGCCATGCTGGAGCTGCTGGAAGTGGCGGTGCTGGCGGGGCTGGCTTTGTAACACTTTCTTGCATTTGCTCAATCGCGGGTATATACACGCTCCATGCTTGCCTCCCAATGTTTATGTATCAACCTGCGTCGCGCCGCTCGTGGCGTCAGCAGGCACTACGACGGCGCCCTCGACGGCTTCGGGATCAACGTTGCCCAGTATTCCCTGCTGTGCAACCTGCAGCGGTTGGATCAGCCGAGCATTTCCAGTTTGGCCGACGCCATGGGCCTGGATCGCAGCACCCTGGGGCGCAATCTGCGGGTGCTGGAATGCGAAGGCCTGGTGCAGTTGGTCGAGGGTAGCGACCTGCGAAACCGTTTGGTGATGTTGACCGAAGCCGGTGCAGAGCGGCTGGCTGCCGCCTTGCCGGCCTGGGAAGCGGCGCAGCAGAAACTGATTGACCGACTGGGCGCCGACAAGCGCGAAACCCTGTTGGCCTTGCTGGACGAACTCGCCTGAGGGCAGGTTCGTTCGATGACAAGCGGGTATATACCCGCGAGCGGAGAACAAGAAATGACCTCGATGTGGCGCACCAGTGGCTGGGTTCTTGTGGGGAGTGCGCTGATCCTGGCGTTGTCTTTGGGCGTGCGCCACGGCTTTGGCCTGTTTTTGTCGCCGATGAGCGCCGAATTCGGCTGGGGCCGCGAAACCTTCGCCTTCGCCATTGCCTTGCAAAACCTGATCTGGGGTCTGGCACAGCCGTTCACCGGGGCCCTGGCCGACCGTTTCGGTGCGACCAAAACCGTGTTTGTCGGCGGCGTTCTTTACGCCGTGGGCCTGGTGTTGATGGGCTTGTCCGATTCGGCGTGGTCGCTGTCGTTAAGCGCGGGCCTGTTGATCGGCATCGGCCTGTCCGGCACGTCGTTTTCGGTGATCCTCGGGGTGGTCGGGCGTGCGGTGGCCCCGGAAAAACGCAGCATGGCCATGGGCATTGCCAGCGCTGCCGGGTCTTTTGGCCAATTCGCCATGGTGCCGGGTACCCTGGGTCTGATCAGTTGGCTGGGCTGGTCTGCCGCGCTGCTGGCGCTGGGTTTGATGGTGGCGCTGATTCTGCCGCTGGTCAGCATGCTCAAGGACAGGCCGCTGCCGGTACTGGCCGGCCAGCAGACCTTGCGTGAGGCGTTGCGCGAAGCCTGTTCCCACTCCGGCTTCTGGTTACTGGCCTTTGGCTTCTTTGTCTGCGGTTTTCAAGTGGTGTTCATCGGCGTGCATCTGCCCGCCTATCTGGTGGACCAGCATCTGCCGGCCACGGTCGGCACCACCGTGCTGGCATTGATCGGCCTGTTCAATATTTTCGGCACCTACACCGCCGGTTGGCTCGGCGGGCGCATGTCCAAGCCACGCCTGCTCACGGGGTTGTATCTGTTGCGCGCAGTGGTGATCGCGCTGTTCCTGTGGGCGCCGGTGACTCAGGTCAGCGCGTACCTGTTCGGCATGGCCATGGGGTTCCTGTGGCTGTCCACCGTGCCGCTGACCAATGGCACGGTCGCGACGCTGTTCGGTGTGCGAAACCTCTCCATGCTCGGTGGGATCGTGTTCCTGTTTCACCAACTCGGCTCGTTTCTCGGCGGCTGGTTGGGCGGGGTGGTCTATGATCATACCGGCAACTACGATTTGATCTGGCAGGTGGCAATTGTGCTGAGCCTGATCGCTGCAGGCCTGAACTGGCCGGTGCGCGAGCGGCCGGTGGCCAGGCTGCAGGCGCAAATGGAGGCAGCATGAGCGGGACAGCAAGGTCGTTGGTGATCGTCGCCGGCATCGTCCTGTTGCTGATGGCCTGGTGGGGCTGGCAACATGGCGGACTGGCGTTGATGCAACTGGGTATGTCGATCTGTTAAGTTCGGGCTCTGAATTTTTTATAGGACATTTCCACATGCGCATGCGCTGGCTTGCAGTTCCCGTGTTGATGGCGGCTTTTGGCGGGGTGGCGATGGCTGCCGAATGCCCACCACTGCTCGAAGGGCAACTGCCCAAGTTGCGTGCGAAAGAATCCATCGACCTGTGCCAGCGCTTTGCCGGTAAACCGCTGGTGATCGTCAATACCGCGAGCTTCTGCGGGTTCGCGCCGCAATTCAAAGGTCTCGAAGCCTTGTACCAACGCTACAAGGATCAGGGGCTGGAAGTGATCGGCGTGCCGTCCGATGACTTCAAGCAGGAAGCCAAGACCGGCGAGGAGACCGCCAAGGTCTGCTATGTGAATTACGGCGTCACGTTCACCATGATCGAGCCGCAGCCGGTCAGGGGCGCAGACGCGGTGCACCTGTTCAAGGTGCTGGCGCAGCAAAGCAACGCGCCCAAATGGAATTTCTACAAGTACGTGGTGGACCGCCAGGGCAACGTCATCGCCGACTTTTCCAGCCTCACCAAGCCCGACAGCCCTGAGCTGATCGAGGCGGTGGAAAAGGCAATCGCCTCCAAACCCTGATCGGCGCCCATTGAAAAGCCCCGCCTCCCTTGCAGGAGAGCGGGGCTTTTTTTATACCGCTGTGAATCAGAAGCGGTAGGTCATGCCCAGGCCGAAACCATTGGCACTGTTTTCATACTTGGCGTTGTAGCTGGCCAATTGGTTGGAGCGTGCAACCTTGACGTCCTCTTCCTTCAGGTAGGAGTAGGCCACGTCGACGGTCATGTTCGGCATCACTTCGTAGCCCAGGCCCAGGCTGAAGATGGTGCGGTCGCCGGTCGGGATGCGCGGCGAGCGATCCGTGTTGTTGGTCGGCGATTGGTCGAACGTCAGGCCGGTACGCAGTACCACCTGTTTGGTCAACTGGTACGAAGTACCCAAGGCGTAGGCCCAGGTATCGTGCCAGTTCTGGTCTTCCTTGATGGTGCTCACCAGGGCTGGCGCCAGTGCGCCGCCGGTAGCGCCGCTCACGCCCTTGTTTTCGACGGTGATGTCTTTCAGACGGCTCCAGCGGGTCCAGGTCGCGCCCGCGTAGAGTTTCCACGCGTCGGTCAGGTCCTGGGTGACCGACAGGTCGTAGGACTCAGGGGTGTCGATCTTCAGCGACGCATCGTAGCGATTGCTGCGCAGGAACGGCGAGGTCGCGGTGGGCGCGGTGACTTCAGTGTGGCCATCGAGCTTGTAGCTGACCTTGGAGTGATAGGTCAGGCCAACACGGGTGGTGTCGGTGGCTTGAACCAGCACGCCGACGTTGAAGCCCAGTGCGGTGTCGTCACCCTTGATCTTGATATTGGTGTCCGGCGCGGCAGGGTTCAGCGTCAGGTCCGATTCCAGGGTGCCGGCGATGCGGTTGATGGTCGGGCCAAAACCTACGGAAACGCGATCATTGAAGGCGTAGCTGACGGTAGGCTGCAAAGTGATGACTTTTACTTCGCTTTTGCTGCCAAAGCCACGGCCCTGGAAGCCGCTTTCGTAATCGGTCACCAGACCGAACGGTGCATAGACACCGAAGCCGACGGCCCATTGATCGTTGAGTTTATTGGTGTAGAAACCGAAAGGAACGCCAGTGAAAGGCACCATATCGCCTTTGTTGCTGCCGCGGGAGCGGCCACTCACGTCGCTGATGTCGGTGGAGGCGTCGATGGCTGCAGCGCCACCCGTGACCTGCTGGCCTTGCAGGCGCGCCATGCCGGCAGGGTTGCCGTAGACAGTGCTTGCATCATCGGCAGAAGAGGAACGACCCGCGAAACCCGTCCCCATCCCGCTGACGCTCTGTTCGTTCAGCGCGAAACCGCTGGCGAACAGTTGGGAAGAAGCCATGGCAACGGCGAAGCTAAGTGTGGTCTTGAGCATTACTTTTTTCATTATTAGAACTCCGTGGTGATCACCGTTGCGGAAAGTATCAATAAATTTAACATCGCGCTATAGGCTGTAATGCAGGAGATAGAGGGGTTTTGTAGGACAATCCGACCATAATTCCCGTTATTTGACGAATCTTGCAAATTGCCCGGTCGGCGGGCCTCATGATTCATGGGTGAAACACAGGTTTGGCGGGCTTCATCCATTTGTGCGGCCCATTTGAAGATGGAATATTTATTTTTAGTGGTTTGCTGTTTGATGGATCACGAGAGGATCGACGAAGCCTGAGCGGGGAGGGCTTGGCAGCAATGAATCGAAGCTCAGGCTCGCCGAAAGCGGATCAAGCCGCTCAAGTTGAAGTGTAGTGTGATATTCGTGATGTAAAAGGCTGTTTTTAAAACATCTTCTTTATTCAGTTATAACGGTTATATCTATTTGAGCTGAGGGCGAAATCGCTGAGTAGAAATCGCAGGCAATAAAAAACCCTGTTTTTCAAACAGGGTTTTTGCGTTTCAGCGACTCGGGTCGATCAGGCAACCAGTGCCTGACGGGTACGCTCGATCACGGCCTGCAGCGGTTCTGCGCTGGAGTATTGATCGGGATACAGGCGTTCGCTGTGACGCGCGATGCCGTGTTCGTTGACCAGGGTGAAGCTGAAGCAGCCTTTGCGAGCGGCCATGATCAGGCAGTTCATTGGGGCAAAAGCGTTGGTGAGGGTGCGGATGGCATCCTGAGTGTGGATTTGAGCGTTCATATTATGGGTGTTCCTACAAATGACACGGTTTAAGAACCGTGCAACGTTAAAACGTTCCAGTAACGTTGATCACCATTGATCAAACGAAGAACCTGACTGGAACAAAGCCGCCAGTTTGAAGCGCTGATAATAAGGCGCGCTTGGGCTGGCAGGTAGGTACTTAGGAGGGCAGGCAACACAACAAGGGCAAAGGTTCTGGGCCCGGGGTGAAGATCCTGATCAATCTGCAGGTTGGTTCGGTCAGAGTATGGAAACTTCGCGACACCCTTTGCTTGTTCAAAGGCCGTGTCGTCGCAAGCGATACCTGGAAACCATCGAGGTGGTCGATCCCGCGTTGTTCAGGGGATTTGCTCGACCAGAATTGACTTTCAGCTTGGTACTAACGCCGCGGATAGTAATGGATCGAAACACGAAAGGAAAGCGCGTTGGCAAAAAAAATTCATTCAGCCGCCAAGCAATCCTCGATACACCAGCACCGTAATCGCCGCCGCCAGCGAGCAGCCCAGCGCGTAGGTGGCCAGGGTCAGTCGCAGTGACTGGCCTGTTTCGACCACCTTCATCACATCCCCCATGTCATTGATCCGGCCCTCACCCAACTCGATGCACAGGCTCACTGCCGTAAACGCGGCAGACACCAGGATAGCAATGGCGAACAGTGCACCGTCGGGGGAGGGCAACGCCGCATTGATGCCCAGAGATGTCGCGCAGATGGCCAATAACAACACGGCGAATAACAGCATTCCTTTCATGTATCCCTATCCCGATGCGCTGCAAGGTGGGGCAGTGTGGCGAGCGGAACGGCCTTTGAAAAGGCCCGGCTTTGCACCTTCGGTAACATTTGCGCCGGTTGACGAATCAAAAAACCACGCTCATAGCGCCGAATGATTGCCACTTGTGCACATTGGTTGCAGCGTGTGTCTTGCCGCCGTTACTTGCACTCCGGCGCTGCCATTTGCCTGCAATGAAAATTTAAGTCAATGAAAAACATCGCTTTTTTTTATTGGTGAAAAAATCGTCAGTTTGACTGCGGCCCCCGTTCCATGGGGCTTTGCGCAAGTTAAAGCACGGTTGTCCACTGAGTTATCCACAGCTTCTGTGGATTGTCCCAAGCGCTTGCTCTAGCACGGGCGTGCAGGTTTATTTCAGCTTTACCTGAACGAAAAAAAGAGTAGAGTGGCGCGCCTTCCGATCTGTCCCACAGTGCTTTATGAAGTTTCGCTCAGTATCATCTTCTGTTACCGATACCTCCCAGGCTGTTACCACACCCAAGCGTTTCTCCCTGAAAGTCGCCTTGTGGCTGCTCGATAGCCCCCGCCTGGGGCATCACACCAACGTCAAGCATTTTGCCGGGCGTTTGCTCAAGCAGCCGGCCCGTGAAGGTGTCGTCGTCGCGCAGAGTCGCCTGGGTCAACTCATGTGCCGTGAGTGCGGGAATGCCCGCGACCGTCGTATCGGCCACGACCTGCTGCGCCTGGCAGCCCGCGCCGGCGATCGCCGTGCCCTGCGCGAATTGGGCCAGGTCGAAGACTGAGCTGTCCTCCTGCCCTGCGCTTGGTTAACCTTGGTCTTTTTCGGTGACGGCAAACATGGCTATGGCTTTTGACTGGACCAGCCTCGCGCTGGGCCTCGCGGGCGCTGCGGTGCCGTTAGTGGCGCTGTGTTGGCAGCTTCAGCGGCGCCTGACTGCACGCACCACCGGCTGGGAACTGCTCGAAGAACGACTGGCCACCGCGCAACTGGCCCAGGAAGGGCTCGCTGCTCAACTGGACGCCAGCCGCGATGAGATCAGCGACTTGAGCCACGCCAACGCGGCCAAGCAGGCGGATCTGGCGGCCCTGCGTCGCGAGGTCGAACTGCTGCAGATCGACCGCGACAATGCCCGCGACGCCGCCCACGCCTGGAACCTCGACCGCACTGCCAAGGAAACCGAACTGCGCCGCCTGGACGCCTTGGCGGCCGCCTTGCGCGCTGAACTGCGCGAGCAGCAGGACAGCCACCAGCAACGCCTCACCGACCTGCAAGGTTCGCGGGATGAACTGCGCGCGCAATTCGCCGAGCTGGCCGGGAAGATCTTCGATGAACGTGAACAGCGTTTCGCCGAAACCAGCCACGAACGCCTTGGTCAGCTGCTCGATCCGCTCAAGGAACGCATCCAGTCCTTCGAAAAGCGCGTTGAAGAAAGCTACCAGAATGAAGCCCGTGAACGTTTCTCCCTGGCCAAGGAACTTGAACGCCTGCAGCAGTTGAACCTGCGCCTGTCGGACGAAGCCACCAACCTGACCCGCGCCCTCAAGGGCCAGAAAACCCAGGGCAACTGGGGCGAGTTGATCCTTGAGCGCGTGCTGGAGCATGCAGGCCTGGAGAAAGGCCGCGAGTACCAGACACAAGTCAGCCTCAAGGGGCCGGACGGCGAGCGTTTTCAGCCGGACGTGCTGATCATGTTGCCCGGCGACAAGCAGGTGGTGGTGGACTCCAAGGTCAGTCTGACCGCCTATCAGCAGTATGTGGCAGCGGATGACGAGGTGATCGGCCAGGCGGCGTTGAAGCAGCACGTGCTGTCCCTGCGCAATCACGTCAAAGGCTTGGCCGGCAAGGATTACAAGCGTCTGGAAGGCTTGCACAGTCTGGATTTCGTGCTGCTCTTCGTACCCATTGAGGCGGCTTTTTCGGCAGCCTTGCAGGCCGAGCCCAACCTGTTCCAGGAAGCGTTCGACCGCCATATCGTGATCGTCAGCCCCACCACCTTGCTCGCCACCCTGCGGGTGATCGACAGCCTGTGGAAGCAGGAGCGTCAAAGCCAGAACGCGCGGGAGATCGCCGAACGCGCCGGTTGGCTGTACGACAAGTTCGTGTTGTTTATTCAGGACCTGGATGAAGTGGGCAACCGCCTGCAGCAGTTGGATAAGGCTTACAGCGCAGCGCGTAACAAGCTTACGGATGGACGCGGAAATCTGGTCAGCCGCACCGAGCAATTAAGGCTGCTCGGTGCCCGCGCCAGCAAAAGCCTGCCGGCCGATTTGCTCGAACGCGCGATGACCGACTCTGATGGCGTGGCGCACGTTCCCGAATAAAAACGCAGCACCCTCCCACATTTTGACCGAGTGAAGCAGGCTTACAGCGGCAGGTGCCGGCTTAACAGCGCCCGCAGCGCTGCAGGTTTTACCGGCTTGGCCAGGTAATCCAACCCCGCGGCATGCACCTCGGCCACTGTCTCTGCACGGCCATCGGCGCTGATCACCACGCCGGGAATGGGCTCGGCCAGCTGCGCACGCAACCAACCCATCAGCCCGGTGCCGGTTTCGCCGTGGTCCAGGTGATAGTCCACCAGCACCAGTTGCGGACGCACGCCGTCGGCAAGCAAGACGGCGCATTGCGCCTGATCGGCGGCGGTCCATACTTCGCAGCCCCACCGGGTCAGCAGGCTGCGCATACCGATCAGGATGCTGTCTTCGTTGTCCACGCACAGCACGCGTGCGCCGCTCAGCGGTTGGCCGGTTTCCAGCGGCGCCTTGAGCGGCGGGCTGGCTTGATTGCGCGCCAGTGGCACGTGCACGCTGAACACGCTGCCTTTGCCCGGCCAGGAGCGCACGCTCAGGCGGTGGCCCAGCACCCGGCACAAGCCATCGGCAATCGCCAGACCCAGGCCCAGGCCTTTCTCGGCGCGGGTCTGGTGGCTGTCCAGGCGCTTGAACTCCTCGAAGATGACCTTCTGTTTGTCCAGCGCAATGCCTGGGCCACGGTCCCACACCTCCAGGCACAATTCCCCACGACGCCGGCGTACGCCCAGCAGCACCGGGCCTTCGGCATAACGGAATGCGTTGGTCAGAAAATTCTGCAAAACCCGCCGCAGCAACTTGATGTCACTGTCGACACGCAAACGGCTGCCGCGCAGACGAAAGCGCAGGCCTTGCTCCTGGGCCAGCGCCTTGAACTCGGCGCCGAGGGCGTCGAACAGTTCGTTCAGCACAAACGGCTGACGCTGCGGATTGATCTTGCCGTTTTCCAGGCGCGAGATATCCAGCAAGTCGCTGATGAGGTCTTCAGCCGAACGCAGCGAGCTGTCCAGGTGCTGCACCAGTTGCCGGGCTTCGCTCGACAGGCCGTCGTGCTGATGGGAGAGGGCGGCAGAGAACAGGCGTGCGGCGTTCAAAGGCTGCATCAGGTCATGGCTCACCGCCGCGAGAAAGCGGGTTTTCGACTGGCTGGCGGACTCGGCCACGCCCTTGGCGTCGGTGAGTGCCAGGTTGAGCTGCGACAGTTCATGGGTGCGCTCGGTCACCCGTTGTTCCAGGCCTTCATTAGCCTCGGTGAGTGCCTGCTCCGCTTCGCGGAACGCGGTGATGTCGGTGAAACTCATGACAAAGCCGCCGCCCGGCATCGGATTGCCGATCAGCTCGATGACCCGGCCATTGGGAAACAGGCGCTCGGAGGTGTGCGCGCGGCCCTGGCGCATCCAGTGCAGGCGTCGCGCCACATGCACCTCGGCCTCGCCCGGCCCGCACAGGCCGCGTTCGGCGTTGTAGCGAATGATGTCGGCAATCGGCCGGCCCACGCTGATCAGCCCGTCCGGGTAATTGAACAGCTCCAGGTAACGACGATTCCACGCCACCAACTTGAGGGACTGGTCGACCACGCTGATGCCCTGGGTGATGTTTTCGATGGCGCCTTGCAACAGCGCGCGGTTGAACTGCAGCACTTCCGAGGCTTCGTCGGCGATTCGGACGACGTCCTCAAGCTGCATTTCCCGACCTTCAATGGCCGCTTTTACTACCGCTCGCGTCGACGAGGCGCCGAGTACCCCGGCCAGCAGGCGTTCGGTGTGGGCGATCCAGTCATTGTCGGCATTCTGGTTGGGGTTGAAGCCCTTGCCCTGGCGATAGGCGAAGCGGATGAAGCTCTGCTGCGCGCGTTCCTCACCGACAAAGCGCGCCGCCAGGCTGAGCAGGTCGCTGATCTGCACCGACAGCATCGAGCGGGCGCCGGCACGCTGGCTGGTCTCCTGGCCGATAAAGCGGCCAGCCTGCCAATGCTCGGAAACCCGAGTGCGCGACAGCATCGACACCCACACGAACAGGGTGAAGTTGCCCGCCAGGGAAAACACCGTGCCGAGGGTCAGCGAGGTGACGGACAACCCCAGCGGGTGCGAATGCAGCCAGGTCATGCCGGGAAAAATGCTGAAGGACCAGCCGAGACTTTTCGCGGTCACCGGTAGGACCAGGGTGTAGAACCACAGGAACGTGCCCGCCGCGAGGCCTGCGAACACGCCACGGCGATTGGCCTGCTTCCAGTACAGCGCGCCGAGCATGGCGGGGGCCAGCTGGGTCACGGCGGCAAAGGCGATCTGACCGATGGTGGCCAGGCTGGCGGTGGAGCCCAGCAGCCGGTAGCTGACATAGGCCAGCAGCAGGATGATCACAATGCTGACCCGGCGCACCGAGAGCATCCAGTGGCGGAACACTTCGAACGGCCGCTCGGCGCTGGAACGGCGCAGCAGCCAGGGTAGCAGCATGTCGTTGGAGACCATGGTCGACAGCGCGATGCTGGCCACGATCACCATGCCGGTGGCGGCCGAGGCGCCGCCGATAAACGCCAATACCGCCAGTGCCGGATGAGCCTCGGCCAGGGGCAGGCTGATCACGTAGGAGTCGGGCAGCACCGAGCCGGGCAGCAGCATCTTGCCGCCCAGGGCAATCGGCACCACAAACAGTGCGGCGAGGATCAGGTACGCCGGAAACACCCACTTGGCCAGGCGCAGGTCCTGTGGGTCAATGTTCTCGACCACCGTGACGTGAAACTGCCGGGGCAGGCAAATGATTGCCATCATTGCGACGCCGGTCTGCACCACCATCGACGGCCAATTGATAGTCTCCTTCCAGTATTCCTCCAGCCGGGGCGCGAGCATGGCCTGGCTGAACAGGTCGTCGAAACCGTCGTACAGGCCGTAGGTCACAAATGCGCCAACCGCGAGAAATGCGAACAGCTTGACCAGCGACTCGAATGCAATCGCCAGCACCATCCCTCGGTGGTGTTCGGTGGCGTCGAGGTTGCGGGTGCCGAAGACGATGGTGAACAGCGCCAGCACCAGTGAAACCACCAGCGCGGTGTCCTGGGCGCGGGTGCCGGTGGTGTCGGCGCCAGAGCCGATCAACAGGTTGACGCCGAGCACGATGCCTTTGAGTTGCAGCGCGATATACGGCAGCACGCCGACCAGGCAGATCAACGCAACCACCACAGCGAGCGACTGGGATTTGCCATAGCGGGCGGCGATGAAGTCGGCAATGGAGGTGATGTTTTCCTGCTTGCTGATCAGCACCATCTTTTGCAGCACCCAGGGTGCCAGTACCAGTAACAGCACCGGGCCCAGGTAGATCGGGATGAATGCCCACAGTTGTTCGGCGGCCTGACCGACGGCGCCGAAGAACGTCCAGCTGGTGCAATACACCGCCAGTGACAGGCTGTAGACCCAGGCGCGCACGCGCGGGGGCAACGGCGCGCGGCGGCGGTCCCCGTAGAAGGCGATGGCAAACATAATGGCCATATAGGCCAGGGCAACGGCGGCGATCAGCCCGCTGGACAGCGTCATGTTAACTCCGAGCACAGGAACACCCGGGCAGACCCGGCCCGGCGGGACAGTCTCGCATGATGCGGGGGGTTAGTCAGTGTCGACCAAGGTCGCCCCCTCGATCATCCCGGTGGCAGGGTTTTCTGACGCAGGATGAAGACGGTCACCAGCACGGCGCTGGTCAGCATGAACCCGCGCGCCCAGGGCGAGGGCACCAGGTAGCAGGACACGCCGATGCTCAGCCACATCAGGCCGATGGCGTAGACCTTGCCCTTGAGCGGGATGCCATCGCCGTCCAGATAGCCTCGAATCCACGGGCCCAGTTGCGGGTGTTCCACCAGCCAGTGGTAGAAGCGCGGAGAACTGCGTGCAAAACAGGCGGCGGCGAGAAGGAGGAAGGGCGTGGTGGGCAGCACCGGCAGGAAAATGCCGATCACTCCCAGCGCCACGCTGAGCCAGCCGATGGCCAGCAGCGTATAGCGCAGGAGTGGCGAGCGATTGCCCATGGGTGTCACGGGCAAACCACTCAGTGGTGGCGAGGCTTGAGAATCGCCGGTTTTTCGTCGGGCGCGTTGCACAGCAGGTAAAGCGCGGTCAGGGCTTCCGGAATCTGTACGATCATGTCGTCCATCAGGTTGGCGTCGGCGGCGATATCGGAGAATTCAGCTTCTTCCTCGAACAGACCCGAACCGACCATGATCGGCAGGAGCATCTCGCTGACTTCTTCTTCAGCCGATTCGAACCAGGCGGCTTCACGCAGGAACACGCCTTCCATGAAACCGATGCACCAGCCGCGCAGGTCGGAGTCATCCGGATCTTCGCCCAGGTCCAGCTCGCACGGCAGCTCGAATTCCTCGTCAGAGGCCAGTTGGCGACCGATGTGTGCCTTGAGGGCCAGCAGGGTGGATTCGATTTCCTCGCGGTGGGCGTCGTCGGTGTAGCGAGGTTCTTCAGCGAACAGTGCGTCGATCCATTCACGGTCGGGGACGACTTCGGCGCAGATCGACAGGGCGGTCAGGTAGCCGTGGGCGGCCACGTAGTCCAGCGCCTCGTCATGCAGCTCATCGGCGTCGAGGAAGGCTTGCAGGCGGGTTAGTTGCTCAGCGAAGGACATTGAAGGACTACCTTGGGAATAAACGATGCTGAATTCTAGGCTTTCTTGAGCGCCCAGGCCAGCCGCACTGCATATTTGCCAGGTTTTAGCGAGAGAGGTCTATTCGTCAGTCGCGCCCTTTGCCGGATGGCGCTCGGGTATACTGCCGCGTTTTGTGATGCCCCATGCAGGCTGGGCGGCAGCGCGGGAAAACTTCGCTTACGGATTATTTTTCGTGCCAGCACCGTTTTTCGGCCAGCCTGTACAGAGGGATTTCGGCACCATTTTGGAGTTTTACATGCTCGAGCAGGCTCAACGCGTCCTCAAGGACATCTTCGGCTACGACAGTTTTCGTGGCCGCCAGGGTGCGATCATTGAGCGCGTGGCCAACGGTGGTGATGCCCTGGTATTGATGCCCACCGGTGGCGGTAAATCCTTGTGCTTCCAGGTGCCGGCCTTGCTGCGCAACGGCCTGGCGGTAGTGGTTTCGCCGTTGATCGCGTTGATGGACGATCAGGTAGCCACCCTGGAAGAACTCGGTGTCGCTGCCGCCTCCCTGAATTCCACCCTCAGCGCCGAGCAGCAGCGCGACCTGGCCGCACGCATCAAGCGCGGCGAAGTGAAAATGCTTTATCTGGCCCCCGAGCGCCTGGTGCAGCCGCGCATGCTGGCGTTCCTGCAGAGCCTGGAAATCGCCCTGTTCGCCATCGACGAAGCTCACTGTGTGTCGCAATGGGGGCATGATTTTCGTCGCGAGTATTTGCAGTTGGGCCAGTTGGCCGAGCTGTTTCCCGACGTGCCGCGTATCGCCCTGACCGCCACCGCCGACAAGCGTACCCGCGAGGAAATCGTCGAGCGCCTGCATCTGCAGAACGCCGAGCGCTTCCTGTCGAGTTTCGACCGACCGAATATCTTCTACCGCATCGTGCCCAAGGAGCAGCCGCGCAAGCAGTTGCTGGCGTTCCTGTCCGAGCGGCGCAGCGATGCCGGCATTGTCTATTGCCTGTCGCGAAAAAAGGTCGACGAAGTGGCCGCGTTCCTCTGCGAGCAGGGCTATCCGGCGCTGCCGTACCACGCGGGCCTGCCCAATGAGACACGCTCGGCCCACCAGAAGCGCTTCCTCAACGAGGAAGGTCTGATCATGGTGGCAACCATTGCGTTCGGCATGGGCATCGACAAATCCAACGTGCGCTTCGTCGCCCACATGGACCTGCCCAAATCCCTCGAGGCTTACTATCAGGAAACCGGTCGCGCCGGCCGCGATGGCCTGCCGGCGGATGCCTGGATGGTCTACGGGCTGCAGGACGTGGTGATGCTCAAGCAGATGCTGCAGAACTCCGAAGGCGACGAGCGTCACAAGCGCCTTGAGCAGCACAAGCTCGACGCCATGCTGTCGCTGTGCGAAGAGACTCGCTGCCGCCGCCAGACCTTGCTCGCCTACTTCGACGAAGACATGCCCGAGCCCTGCGGCCATTGCGACAACTGCACCGATGGCGTCCAGACCTGGGACGCCACCGAGCCGGCGCGTCAGGCGTTGTCGACCATCTATCGCACCGGCCAGCGCTACGGCGTGGGCCACCTGGTGGATGTGCTACTGGGCAAGGACAACGAGAAAGTGCGTAGCTTCGGCCATGAAAAACTCTCGGTCTACGGCGTCGGCAAGGCCCGGGCCGAGGGCGAATGGCGTTCGTTGTTCCGGCAGATGGTCGCGCGCAACCTGGTGGACATCGACATCGAAGGCTACGGCGGCCTGCGCCTTAACGACAGTTGCCGGCCGCTGCTCAAGGGCGAAGTGACCCTGGAACTGCGCCGCGACCTCAAGCCCCAGACCACCGCGAAAAGCAGCAGCACCAGCCCGGCCAGTCAGTTGGTGCGCGGTGAAGAGCGCGAGCAGTGGGAAGCCTTGCGCACCCTGCGCCGCAAACTGGCGCAGGAACACAGCGTGCCGCCTTACGTCATCTTCCCCGACTCCACCCTGCTGGAGATGCTGCGCGAGCAGCCCACCACCATGGCAGAGATGGGCAGAGTCAGCGGCGTGGGCGCGCGCAAGCTGGAGCGCTACGGCCAGGCCTTCCTCGAAGTGCTGGGCGGGCAGGCCGAAGCGCCGAAGGAAGTCGCCGATATCCGCCACGAACTGATCAGCCTGGCGCGGGCCGGCATGACGCCGATCCAGATCGCCGGCCAACTGCAATGCTCGGAAAAAAACGTCTACACCTTGCTCGCTGAATCCATTGGCAAGCAGCAATTGTCACTTGAGCAGGCCCTTGATTTGCCGGAGGATCTGCTCGGCGAAATTCAGGACGCTTTCCTTGACGGAGAGGGAGAACTGCCACCCGTTGCCCAGATCGAACCGCTGTTCACCGGGCGTGTGCCGGAAGGCGTCCTGTACTGCGTACGGGCGGCCTTGCAGTCTGAATTCGAGATTTAATGGGCCGTTTGCGACAATGTAACGAATCAGTACATAGCCACTATTGCCTATGGGCATGGCTCATGCTTAGCTGACTAATAATTAGCCAAACTTTATTTTCAGTCTAAAACACGAGTTTTTTATGCCGTTAACCGATCAACACCGATTTGGCATGCAATTGGCGCAAATGTCTCGAGGTTGGCGCGCCGAGCTGGACCGCCGTCTCGCAGGGCTGGGCTTGTCCCAGGCGCGCTGGCTGGTGCTGCTGCACCTGGCGCGTTTCGAAGACGCGCCGACTCAGCGGGAGCTGGCGCAGAGCGTTGGTGTGGAAGGGCCGACCCTTGCGCGGTTGCTCGACAGCCTCGAAGGGCAGGGGTTGGTGCAGCGCCAGGCCGTGGTGGAGGATCGCCGGGCCAAGCGGATTTTATTGTGCGATACGGCCCGGCCGTTGATTGATCAGATTGAGACGATTGCGACTGCCTTGCGCCATGAGTTGTTTGTAGGGGTGGATGAGGCGGATTTGAAAGTGTGCATGCGGGTGCATGGGCATATTTTGCAAAATTTGGAGAAGTCTTGATTAAGTGAGTGCCATGGGGTTGGTGGGGGGTATATCCGTTATTTGGGTAATGGCTACTGGCGGTTCCGCTCTTGCAGCGGGTCACTTTTTGAAGAGCGTAAAAAGTGACCCAAAACGCTTCGCCCCAACTGCGTTCGGCCAGCGTGTTTAACGGGGCGCCTCAGATCAAGATCAAGAGCGCGGCGGCCTTATGGCCGACCGGAATTGGCTGCCGAACGCTTTACAAACTGTGGGAGGGAGCAAGCCCCCTCCCACATTTGGATCTCCATTTGTCTGATGGACATCACGCTGCTTTTGATCTGCTTGGCTTTTGATCTTAGGCGCCCCGTTAACCACGCTGGGTGAGGCTGCGAGTGGTGGGGCAACGGATATATATCCCACCCAACCCCCCCTTAAAACGTCTGCCCCAAATTCAAATAAACCGCCTTCTGCCGCTCATCATTAAACCCATAACTGAAATTCAACGGTCCCAGCGGCGTATCAAACCCCAAAAACACACTCGCAGCATTGATATACCCGCTGTCGAACTCGTTATCATTGTTCCACGCCCGTCCCCGCTCCAGAGAAGCCCCCAGGTACAGCGGGAAATCCAGCGGCAGGTATGAGCGCGGCGTCAACCGGCGATAGTAAACCGCCCGCATCAGGCTGATGTTCTGCCCCGAAATCGCATCCTGACGAAACCCCGACAACTGCCGCGCGCCGCCCAGCAGAAAGCTGGAAACCACTACCTCCGAGTTGTCCAGCGTGCGCCCGTAACGGCCCCCCAGCACCAGCGTGTCCGGGCCATGGCTCATGGCCTTGTCCAGCTTGAACTCCCATTGCCGGTAGCGCTGGTCGGAGCCCAGTCCCGGTTCGAATTCGCGGAACGCCAGGCCGATATCTTCGCCCGTGTGGGGGAAGTAAACGTTGTCCAGAGAATCGAAGGAGTATTTGAGTTCATAGAAGCCTTCGCTGAAGCTCGCGCTCGGCAGGTCGCGTTCGCCGATGCGCACGTCCGCCTTGCCCCAGGCCTCACCGACGCCGAAGCGAATCTCGCCGCTGTTGCCGATCTGCCGCCCGACATTCAGGCCAAACCCATAGCGCTCCACGCGGTATTCGGCAATTGGGTCGTTGTCCAGCACCAGTTCGACGTTTTGCGCCCTGGCGGTTAGATAGGGCGCAACGAAGTAACGCGAGCCGGCGTCCATCGGTTGGTAGAACTCGCTGTACAACTCCTGCCGATCACCGATCTGCACACGCGTCAGCCATTCGGCGCCGAGGCGGTTGATGCCGTTGACGCGGTAACTGGCGCCCAGGTTGAAGGCACTGTCGCCGCGCATGTCGTCCGACAGGTTCAGGCCCAGCCGCAGGTAGTCGGTACCGCTGCGCTTGCCCCGTGCGCTGATCACCAGGGTGTTGTCGCGGCCTTTTTTCACCACGCGGTATTGCACCTGTTCGAAGTAATCCAGGCCATACAGGGTGCCCATGTCCGATTGCAGGCGGCCCAGATTGAGGGGCTCGCCCAGGGGTTGGCGGATGTAGTAGCGGATCACGTCGTCGCTGACTTTCGAGTCGTTCTCCACGTTGATGGCGGTAATCACTGGTGTGCGCTCGCCAGGGGCTCGCGCGGCCACCAGCTCGGCATCGATCTGTTCGGCGGGGCGCAGGTGGGCCAGGCGCTGGTCGAGTGCGCGGGTGGCACGGTAGCCGGCGTCGATCATGTCCCTGGCGCGGCCGAAGTCAGTGACGCCATAGGCACTCAGCGGCGGCTGGATCAGCACGTCCTTGGGATGCAGGGCCTTGAGTTGTTCTTCGGAGTTGCGCCGGGTCATCAGGGTGATGGACTGGTTGAGTACATCTACCACCGTAGCCAGTTGCTTGCGCGAGCGTAGCGGCGTGCCGATGTCGACCACGATGGCAATGTCGACGCCCATCTCACGCGCTACATCCACGGGAATGTTATCGGTCATGCCGCCGTCCACCAGCAATCGGCCGTCCAGTTCCACCGGGGCGAACACGGCAGGGATCGACATGCTGGCGCGAATCACCTGGGGCAGGTGGCCCTTGCTGAACACCACTTTTTCGCCCGTGGTGATGTCGGTGGCCACCGCCCGAAACGGGATAGGCAGTTTGTCGAAATTACGCGTGTTGCTGCTGTGGGCGAACATGCTCTCCAGCAGCAGTGCGAGGTTCTGGCCCTGGATCACGCCCAGCGGCAGGCCGAGGCTGCCGTCGTCGCGAAAGCTGAGTTTCTGCTTGACCAGGAAATCCCGGTCATCCTGCTTGCGCCGAAACGGAACGTCTTCGCGCGGTGGCGCATCGGACAGGGCCTGCTGCCAGTCGATGCCCAGCGCGAGTTTTTCCAGTTCGTCGATCTTGTAGCCCGACGCATACAACCCGCCAATCACTGCGCCCATGCTGGTGCCGGCGATGGCATCGATGTGGATGCCCTGTTCCTCCAGCGCCTTGAGCACGCCGATGTGGGCCAGGCCACGCGCGGCGCCGCCGGACAGCACCAGACCGATTTTCGGGCGTGGCGGTTCAACGGCATCGGCAAGAAGGGGGAACAGGCACAGGAACAGGCAGGACAACAGGCGGCGCATCATGAATCTCAAGGCTGGGCGATAATGGCCGGTATTATAGCCACTCGATCCGCTGAGGCCGTTACGCCAGGAGCCTGTCAAATTATGTCCGTGAACAAACCCGAGATCGTCATCACCTACTGCACCCAGTGCCAGTGGCTGCTTCGCGCGGCGTGGCTGGCGCAGGAACTGTTAAGCACCTTTGCCGAGGATCTGGCCCGGGTCGCGCTGGAACCTGCGACCGGCGGCGCATTTCGGATTACCTGCGACGGCGTGCAACTGTGGGAGCGCAAGGCCGACGGCGGCTTTCCCGAAGCCAAGGTGCTCAAGCAACGGGTGCGCGACCAGATCGACCCGCAGCGTGATCTGGGCCACAACGACCGTACCGCGTAGGGATCAACTCGCCCCAGCCGGTTGTTTGGCCTGAGCGGCACTGCCCATCAGACCGGACAGCACAATGGCGACGATGATCAGCGCGCCGCCCATTAGCATGCGCAGGGTCGGGGTCTCGGCGAACAGCAGCCAGGCCACGGTAATGCCATAGACCGGCTCCATGGCGAACACCACCGACGCGGTGCGTGCCTTGATCACTGCCAGGCTGGCGACAAACAGGCTATGGGCCAGGCCCGTGCAGAACACCCCGAGCAGGCCGATCCACAACCAGTCAATCGCACGCACCTGCGCCAGCCCCGGTGCCGCCACGGGCAACAGGCATACCGCGACCACCACGTTCTGGCACAACGCCGCCTGCACCGCCGGAATTCGCCCGGAACCGGCGCGGTTGTTCAGCGACAGCAACGAGAACAGCAACCCCGAGACAATCCCCCACAACAGGCCGCCGGTGGCTTCGCTGGCCAGATTGAAGTCCGGCGTCACCAGCACCAGGCCGACCGTGACCAGCGCCACCAGCAGCACTTCATTGGCGCGGATGCGTTCGCGAAAGATCAGCCCTTCAAGGATCACGGTAAACGCCGGGAACGCAGTGAACCCCAGGGTGGCAACCGCCACGCCGGCGACTTTTACTGCAATAAAGAACGTCACCCAATGCGCTGCCAGCAGTACGCCGCTGACTACCAGTCGGCGCCAGTCACGCCTGTGCAGTGGCTTCCAGGGAGCATTGCTGGCGAACCGGGCAAATACCGCCAGCGCCAGCACGGCAAACGCGGCGCGACCAAACACGATGATGGCGGGGGAGGCGGCCGCCAATTTGCCGAATACGCCGGTGAGGCCAAACATCAGTGCGCCGATATGCAGGGCGCCGAGGGCTGAGCGGGGAGTCATTGCAATCCTTGAATCAACGAGCGGACAGAAGCGCAGTCTAGAGGGTTGCGCAGGCCGGCGTCTGTCGTCCGCGCTGCGATTTTTATTGCGTGACTATTCCTACAATGCACGGGGCCGCGGGATGAGCGAAACGGGAACACTGTCATCAGACTGACGCACCCTTGTCATGGGCTATTAATCGCCAGAGCGCAAGCTCGCGAAAACACCGCCGAGGCAAGCCCATGACCAGTGCAGAGTCCATCAAGCCCAGCCGCAAGCAAAGGGTGCGTACCCTGTGGATTTCCGACGTGCACCTGGGCACCCGGGATTGCCAGGCTGAACACCTGTCGCAATTTCTCAAGGGTTACCACGCCGACAAGGTGTACCTGGTGGGCGACATCATCGACGGCTGGAAAATGCGCGGCGGCATGTATTGGCCTCAAGCCCATACCAACGTGATCCGCCGCCTGCTGACCATGGCCAAGCGTGGCACCGAAGTGATCTATGTCACCGGTAACCATGACGAATTCCTGCGCCGCTACTCCAAGCTGATCCTGGGCAATATCCAACTGGTGGACGAAGCGGTGCACGTCACTGCCGATGGTCGTCACCTGCTGGTGATTCACGGTGACCAGTTTGACGTGATCACCCGCTATCACCGCTGGCTGGCGTTTCTTGGCGACTCGGCCTACGAATTTACCCTCACCTTGAACCGCTGGCTCAACCATTGGCGGGCGCGCTATGGCTATGGCTATTGGTCGCTGTCGGCGTATTTGAAGCACAAGGTGAAGACCGCAGTGAGTTTTATCAGCGATTTCGAAGAAGCCATCGCCCACGAAGTGACCAAGCGCGAGCTGCACGGGGTGGTGTGCGGGCATATTCATCATGCGGAGATTCGCAAGGTGGGCGAGGTGGATTACCTCAACTGCGGGGACTGGGTGGAGTCCTGCACCGCGCTGATCGAGCACTGGGATGGGCAGATCGAGCTGTATCGCCTGGCGGATGCGCAGGCGAAAGAAGCGCAGCTCAAGGCCGAAATGGTCGCGGGCTGAAGGTGTGGGAGGGAGCAAGACCCTCCCTCCTTTAGTAGTTGGGTGACACGTCGGCGATGGCCTGGGCCAGGCTGTTCAGGCGTGTTGCGTCAATGCCTGCAACGTTGGCCCGTCCCGAACTCACCATGTAAACACTGTGTTTTTCTCGCAGTTGCTTGACCTGCTCGGCACTCAGGCCGGTGTAGGAAAACATTCCGCGCTGCGTCCCGATATGCGCAAACCGTTCAGCCAACCCGTGGGGGGCCAAAGCGTCCACCAGTCCGGCACGCAATTGGGCGATGCGCGCGCGCATGGCTTCGACCTCGCCGCTCCACAGGGCGCGCAGTTCAACGTCGCCGAGGATGGTTGCGACCACTGCGGCGCCATGATCCGGCGGTGTCGACCACAGGTTGCGCGCGGTATTGGCCAATTGGCTGCGCACATCCGTCAGCTTCTCGGCATCGGCCGCACACACAATCAGCGCGCCCACGCGGTCGCTGTAGAGGCCGAAGTTCTTCGAGCACGAGCTGGTCACCAGCACTTCGGGCAGCTCGGCGGCAAACAAGCGCACGGCCCAGGCGTCCTGTTCCAGGCCGTCGCCAAAGCCCTGGTAGGCGAAGTCGATCAGCGGCAGCAACCGGCGCTCGCGCACAATCTGCAGCACCTGGCGCCAGTCATCCTGGGACAGGTCGAAGCCGGTCGGGTTGTGGCAGCAGGCGTGAAGCAGCACCACGTCGCCCTCCGGCACCGTGGTCAGCGTCGCCAGCATTGCCGCCACGTCCAGGCGATTGTCAGCCCCCACGTAGGGGTAATGGCTGACCTTGAGCCCGGCCCTGGCGAAGATGCTTTCGTGGATCGGCCAGGTCGGGTCGCTCAGCCAGACACCACGGCCAGGCAAACTCTGGGCGATAAAGTCGGCGCTCAGGCGCAGGGCACCGGTGCCGCCCGGGGTTTGGGTGGCGCCGGCGCGGCGTTCACCGAGCACCGTAGAATCGGCGCCCAGTACCAGTTCGCAAAGCAGGGTGCCGAAGGCCGCATTGCCGTGACCGCCGATGTAGGTCTTGGTGGTCTGCGTGTCCACCAGGCGCTGCTCGGCGAGTTTCACCGCATGGGGAATCGGCGTCAGGCCCTGATCGTCCTTGTACACGCCCACGCCGAGGTCGAACTTGTGTGGGTTGGCGTCCTGGGCGTACAGCTCCATCAGGCCCAGGATCGGGTCGCCGGGCACGCGGCCAATGGCATCGAAATGCATCACTTGCGGCCCTCGGCGCCGGTGGCCACTTCGTCGGTGCGCGCGGCCATGATGAAGTCGTTGCGGTGCAGGCCCTTGATCGAGTGGCTCCACCAGGTCACGGTGACCTTGCCCCATTCAGTGAGCAGGCCAGGGTGATGGCCCTCGGCTTCGGCGATTTCACCCACGGCATTGGTGAAGGCCAGGGCGAACTTGAAGTTCTTGAACAGGAATACCTTTTCCAACTGCATCACGCCGTCGCGCACTTCGATGTTCCAGTCGGGGATCTGCTTGAGCAGTACCGGCAACTCTTCATCGCTGACTTGCGGGGCGTCGGCGCGGCAGGCTTCACAGTGGGCTTGGTTCAACGTGGTCATGGTGGTGTCCTGAATTCGAAAGGTGAAGGTCAGTGGCGTCACCCTAAAGCAACGCGCGGCCAGGGAACAGACTCACCTGGCGTCAAAATGCACGGTTCACGCAGCCTTGGGTTTGGGGGGGAACTTGGGCGCATGCAAACCCAACTGCATGCCGCGCTCGACCATGCCCATGATGTCTTCCTGCGCCACGTCGAACAGGCGCTTGAGCTCAGGCAGGACGAAATACAGCGGTTGCAGGATATCGATGCGATAGGGCGTGCGCATGGCTTCCAGTGGGTCGAAGGCTTGATGTTCGGGCTGCGCAGACAGGCTGTACACCGTCTCCCTGGGCGACGACAGAATACCGCCACCGTAGATGCGCAGACCGGCCGGTGTGTCCACCAGGCCGAACTCGATGGTCATCCAGTACAGCCGCGCCAGGTACACCCGTTGCTCCTTGGTGGCCGCCAGGCCGAGCTTGCCGTAGGTGTGGGTAAATTCAGCGAACCAGGGATTGGTCAGCAGCGGGCAGTGACCGAAGATCTCGTGGAAAATATCCGGCTCTTGCAGGTAGTCCAGTTCCTCGCGGGTGCGAATAAAAGTCGCCACCGGAAACTGCTTGCTGGCGAGCAGCTCGAAAAAGGTCTGGAAGGGGATCAGCGCCGGGACCCGGGCCACTTGCCAGCCGGTGGTGTCGGCCAGCACTTGATTGATTTCGTCCAGTTGCGGGATGCGGTCCAGTGGCAGGGCCAGCTTGTCGATACCGTCCAGGTATTCCTGGCAGGCGCGCCCCTCGATCACCTTCAGTTGGCGCGTGATCAGGGTGTTCCACACCGCGTGTTCTTCCGGCGAATACTGGATAAACCCTTGCGCATCGGGCTCGCGGGCCACGTATTGCGTCTGCTTCATACGGCTCTCCTGCTGGGCGTTCATTATTGTTATGTCCTGCGATACCGGTATTGATACGCCCTACGGGGCAGGATTCCATCCGCTTCACAGCGTCTGTTGCAGAAAAAGCCTCTGCAGTTCGTAAAGAATTCGTTACGTATCTGCGCTCGTCACGGCATTGGGCTGGGAAAAGGACACTGGCTGTAACATAATCTTGACGATAATCTGCGCTCAGCGACAAAAACACGCGGCGCCTTCCCACTCTTCGGGTGTCTTCATGCGTATTAAAGTGCATTGCCAGAACCGCATTGGCATCCTGCGGGACATTCTCAACCTGCTGGTGGAGTACGGCGTCAACGTCGCCAAGGGCGAGGTTGGCGGTGAGCATGGCAACGCCATTTACCTGTACTGCCCGAACCTGGTGAACATGCAGTTCCAGGCCTTGCGCCCGCAGTTCGAGGCAATTGGCGGGGTGTTCGGCGTGAAGCGGGTAGGGCTGATGCCCAGCGAGCGCCGGCACATGGAACTCAACGCCCTGCTGGGTGCCCTGGAGTTTCCGGTGCTGTCGATCGATATGGGCGGCTCCATCGTCGCCGCCAACCGTTCGGCCGCGCAGTTGCTCGGGGTGCGGGTGGACGAGGTGCCGGGAATTCCGCTGTCGCGCTACGCCGAGGATTTCGACTTGCCGGAACTGGTGCGCGCCAGCAAGTCGCGCATCAATGGCTTGCGGGTCAAGGTCAAGGGCGACGTGTTCCTGGCCGATATCGCGCCGTTGCAATCGTCCGAGCACGACGACAGCGAAGCCATGGCCGGTGCCGTACTGACCCTGCACCGCGCCGACCGCGTCGGTGAGCGTATCTATAACGTGCGCAAGCAGGAGTTGCGCGGCTTCGACAGCATTTTCCAGAGCTCGCGGGTCATGGCCGCCGTGGTCCGTGAGGCGCGGCGCATGGCGCCGCTGGATGCGCCGCTATTGATAGAAGGTGAAACCGGCACCGGCAAGGAGTTGCTGGCCCGCGCCTGTCACCTGGCCAGCCCGCGTGGGCAATCACCGTTGATGGCGCTCAACTGCGCGGGGTTGCCGGAGTCGATGGCCGAGACGGAACTGTTCGGCTACGGCCCCGGTGCGTTTGAAGGGGCTCGCGCCGAGGGCAAGCTTGGGTTGTTGGAACTGACGGCGGGCGGAACCTTGTTTCTTGATGGGGTGGGGGAAATGAGCGCGCGGTTGCAGGTAAAACTGCTGCGGTTTCTGCAGGACGGGTGCTTTCGTCGGGTGGGCAGCGATGAAGAGGTGTACCTGGATGTGCGGGTGATTTGCGCGACCCAGGTGGATTTGTCAGAACTCTGCGCGCGGGGGGAGTTTCGTCAGGATTTGTATCACCGGCTGAATGTGCTGTCGTTGCATATCCCGCCGTTGCGCGAGTGCCTGGATGGCTTGGCGCCGTTGGTGGAGCACTTTCTCGACCAGGCCAGCCGGCAGATCGGCTGCCCCCTGCCAACACTGGCACCGGCGGCCATGGACCGGCTTGCTCATTACCATTGGCCGGGGAATGTGCGGCAACTGGAGAATGTATTGTTTCAGGCGGTTTCGTTGTGTGAGGGCGGGGTGGTCAAGGTGGAGCATATTCGACTGCCGGATTACGGGGTGCGTCAGCCGCTGGGAGACTTTTCGCTGGAAGGGGGGTTGGAGGCGATTGTCGGGCGGTTTGAGAAGGCGGTGTTGGAGGCGTTGTACGTGGAGCATTCCAGCAGTCGGCAGCTAGGGAAGCGGTTGGGGGTTTCGCATACGACTATTGCTAATAAATTGCGCGATTATGGGGTGGTGAAGGGGGCTTGAGTGCGTCTGGGGGTGGGTACATATCAGGGGGTCAGCTCCCCATAAGCTGACTGACACTGGGACTGTCATAAATTTTGTGTTCGGGCATAACATGTTGATAGAGGTGCATGTATGCCGACCAAAAAGAAACCTGGCCGTGAGGCCCCGCGAGACCTTCCATCCATTCCCCAAGAGCTGATCGACCA
>NZ_JYLK01000027.1 GCF_001439805.1 Pseudomonas trivialis
GTGAAACGATGCATCGCCGATGGTAGTGTGGGGTTTCCCCATGTGAGAGTAGGTCATCGTCAAGATTAAATTCCGAAACCCCATTTGCGAAAGCAGATGGGGTTTTGTTTTGGGCGATTGGAAAGTCTAATAATGAGTCTGCTGCCATTCTCAGTGCCAGTGTTCGGCCTTTCTATGCAATGTCTCTGCGCATGGCTATCATGCGTGCCTCTTTGTGAGGCGATACTTGCATGCTGACGTTGTTGAAACTTCTAAAAGATGGTCGATTCCACTCGGGAGAATCGCTTGGCGCTGCCTTGGGGATTAGTCGCAGTGCTGTCTGGAAGCAGCTGCAGAATCTTGAGGCGGAGCTGAATTTACCCATCCATAAAGTCCGCGGCCGCGGATACCAGTTGGCCTCGCCGCTGGTGTTCCTGAATGCTGAAGAGATCGTGCTGAATACGGCCCCTCTGTCATGGGCAGTTCAGGTTTTCGATTCAATCGACTCTACCAACGCCGAGGCCCTTCGCCTTGTCAGTGCTGGTATGGAGCCTCCCTTTATCGTGCTGTCTGAGCAGCAAACGGCCGGTAGGGGCAGGCGCGGCCGTAAGTGGGTGAGCCCATTTGCGCAAAACATCTATTGCAGCCTGGTGTTGCGCATCGAAGGTGGGTTGCGGCAACTGGAGGGGTTGAGCCTGGTTGTCGGGTTAGCTGTAATGCATGCCTTGCGAGAATCGGGGGTGCAAGGTGCTGCCCTGAAATGGCCGAACGATGTTTTAGTGGGGCAGAAGAAAATTGCCGGCATCTTGCTGGAGTTGGTGGGCGATCCCGCTGACATCTGTCACGTTGTATTGGGCATTGGTATCAATGTGAATATGCAGAAGGCCGAAGATGTTGATCAGGAATGGACATCGGTGCAATTGCAGACAGGCGTTTCCATTAATCGTAATCACTTGGTCGCGCAACTGAGTCGCCAGCTAAACAGCTATCTTGAGCGACACAGGGTCTGTGGCTTTTCGGAGCTTCAGGAGGAGTGGGAGCTGAATCACCTGTGGCAAGGTAAGGCGGTGTCTCTCATTGCCGGTATCAACCACATAGATGGTGTTGTCTTGGGAGTGGATCGTCACGGTGCTTTGCGTCTGGATGTTGATGGTGTCGAAAAAATATACAGTGGCGGTGAGTTAAGCCTGAGGTTGCGTGATGATTCTTGAGCTCGACTGTGGGAATAGCTTTATCAAGTGGCGAGTGATCGGCTCGGATAAAGCGAGTGCCTGTGCGGAAGGCGTTGTAAGCTCGGATGGCGCACTGATTGACAGTCTTTTGGCTCTTCCGGGCCTGCTCCTTACACGCTGCCGGCTTGTGAGCGTTCGCGCGTTAGAGGAAACCAACAAGTTGGTCGCGACGTTGGAGGAGGCATTTGGAGTTATTGTGTGCTGTGCCGTTTCCTCCAGGGAGATGGCCGGGGTGCGCAATGGCTACGAAGATTACGAGCGGCTTGGGCTTGATCGCTGGCTGGCAGTGCTTGGCGGATACAGGCTGGCTGCGGGCGCATGCCTTGTACTCGATTTCGGAACCGCCGCAACTGCAGATTTCGTTACGGCCGATGGCGACCACTTGGGCGGATTCATTTGTCCTGGCATGCCGCTGATGCGCAATCAGCTACGCACCCATACCCGCAAGATACGCTACGACGATGTGTCGGCCGAGAGAGCCTTGGAATGCCTTCATCCTGGTCGAACAACCGTCGAGGCTGTCGAGCGCGGGTGTACTCTGATGCTCCGAGGGTTTGTGCTGACCCAGCTTGAGCTGGCCCGTCAGTATTGGGGGGATGACTTCACGGTTTTCATGACGGGTGGGGATGCGAATCTGGTAGCTGACGCGGTTCCACAAGCTCGTTTGGTTCCTGACCTTGTATTCGTCGGGTTGGCAATGGCATGCCCTTTATCTTGAGGTGATTATGCGTTGGCTGTTTTTGCTTTTGCTCGTTCTCAACATTTTTTATTACATATGGCATCAGCAAGAGGCGCCGCTGCGTGCCAAGGACGTCACGCCGCTGAATTTGTATCGCGGCACCCAGCAGGACATTCGCCTTTTGAGCGAGTCGGCTGACGCTAAGGCGCGCGCGGATAAAGTAAAAACGCCAGAAGTGCAAAATACCTGTATGTACATCGGTGGTTTCACTGACAAGCGTCAGGCGCAGGCTCTTGAGCAGCGACTGATCAGTCTGGATATAAAGGTCAGGGTTCAACTGCTAAGTACAGCTGATGCTGCGGGTTACTGGCTTAGAATCGCCCCCGAAAGTCGGCGCCTGGCTGACGATCTGCCCTTTGAAAACCTTGCTAAGGAATTCAATGAGTTAAAACATAAAATAATGCTGTGCGAAGGCATTGCAACTCGCGAATAGTTTGCATAGAATGGCGCCCGCTTCGCAGTGAAGAGCTTTTAAGAGCTTCGGTGCGAAACACGTCAACGCAGCTAACCTCATATTTTTAAATGAGAAAATGCTTGACAGAAGGTCGGCGTAATGTAAAATGCCGGCTCGCTTAGGAGGGGTTCCCGAGCGGCCAAAGGGATCAGACTGTAAATCTGACGTCTACGACTTCGAAGGTTCGAATCCTTCCCCCTCCACCATTTTTAGCGTGAGCTGCAAGCTCCGCGGGTATAGTTTAGTGGTAGAACCTCAGCCTTCCAAGCTGATGATGCGGGTTCGATTCCCGCTACCCGCTCCAGATTTGCAGGTTGTGCACGGTGTTTTGCTCTTGTAGCTCAGTTGGTAGAGCACACCCTTGGTAAGGGTGAGGTCAGCGGTTCAAATCCGCTCAAGAGCTCCATATAACAAGGCAGATATGAGAATATCTGCCTTTGTTTTAACGGCTGCCTCGGCTTGGTTGTGTTGCTTCCGGCTTTAAAGGCTGGGTGAATTCAAGTGTCGTGGGGTTGGTTGTTGTAATGTCTTTTTCGGGCCTGCATAATGGTCGGCCTGATTTTGTTTTAGGTCAGTAGCTCAATTGGCAGAGCGACGGTCTCCAAAACCGTAGGTTGGGGGTTCGATTCCCTCCTGACCTGCCAGATTCACGTGGTGTGTCTGGCTTTCTTTTCACAGGATCTTCATAGATGACTCCTAAGGCTGAAGCTCAAAGCTCTCGTTTCGATCTGGTCAAGTGGCTTGCTGTTGTCGCTTTGGTGGTCGTAGGCGTTGTTGGCAATCAGTACTATTCTGCTTCGCCGATCCTGTACCGCGTACTCGCTTTGCTCGCCCTCGCCGCTGTTGCCGCTTTTGTAGGGCTGCAGACTGCAAAGGGTAAGTCTTTCGCAGTGTTGGTAAAGGAAGCTCGCACCGAAATCCGTAAAGTCGTTTGGCCGACTCGCCAAGAAACCACGCAGACCACGCTGATTGTAGTGGCTGTTGTTCTGGTTATGGCGTTGCTGTTGTGGGGGCTTGATTCCCTGCTCGGCTGGCTTGTTTCCTTGATTGTTGGCTAAGGGTGTCCCGTGGCTAAGCGTTGGTACGTTGTGCATGCTTACTCGGGTTACGAGAAGCATGTGATGCGCTCTTTGCTGGAGCGCGTAAAGCTCGCAGGCATGGAAGAGGGCTTTGGCGAAATTCTGGTTCCCACTGAAGAAGTGGTTGAAATGCGGAATGGTCAGAAGCGCAAAAGTGAGCGCAAGTTCTTCCCTGGCTACGTGCTGGTTCAGATGGACATGAATGAAGGTACTTGGCACTTGGTCAAGGACACTCCTCGTGTGATGGGCTTCATTGGCGGTACTGCTGATAAGCCTGCTCCCATCACCGACAAAGAGGCGGAAGCGATTCTGCGTCGTGTTGCTGATGGTAGCGACAAGCCCAAGCCGAAGACCTTGTTCGAGCCGGGTGAGGTTGTTCGTGTCACAGATGGTCCGTTCGCTGATTTCAATGGCACTGTCGAAGAAGTTAACTACGAAAAGAGTCGTGTCCAGGTGGCAGTGCTCATTTTCGGTCGCTCCACTCCAGTGGAGTTGGAGTTCAGCCAGGTCGAAAAGGTCTAGCTGGCAAAGCATCCCAACCCCGCAGCCTTAGGCTGTGGGGTTTTGTCGTCACTGGGATAAACGCGCAAGTAACCGGGGAGCCTTTCGAGGCGTTCGAACCCGTAATTGGAGTGCCTCATGGCCAAGAAGATTACCGCTTACATCAAGCTGCAAGTGAAGGCCGCTCAGGCCAACCCTAGCCCACCCGTCGGTCCAGCTCTGGGTCAGCACGGCGTGAACATCATGGAGTTCTGCAAGGCTTTCAACGCTCGTACTCAGGGTCTTGAGCCAGGTCTGCCGACTCCAGTGATCATTACTGTATACAGCGACCGTAGCTTCACTTTCGAAACCAAGTCGACCCCGGCTTCGGTTCTGTTGAAGAAAGCTGCTGGTCTGACTAGCGGTTCCGCTCGTCCCAACACCGTTAAGGTTGGCACCGTTACCCGTGCTCAGCTGGAAGAAATCGCGAAAACCAAAAACGCGGATCTGACTGCAGCTGATATGGATGCAGCCGTGCGTACCATCGCCGGTTCTGCTCGTAGCATGGGCCTTAACGTGGAGGGTGTGTAATGGCTAAGCTGACCAAGCGCCAAAAGGCTATCGCCGGCAAAATCGAAGCAGGCAAGGCCTACAACTTTGTAGACGCTGCTGCCTTGCTGACCGAGCTGTCGACTGTCAAGTTCAGCGAGTCGGTTGACGTTGCTGTAAACTTGGGTGTTGACCCACGTAAATCCGACCAGGTCGTTCGTAGCGCTACTGTGCTGCCACACGGTACTGGCAAGACTGTACGTGTAGCTGTCTTCACCCAAGGCCCGGCAGCTGAAGCTGCTCTGGCCGCTGGCGCAGATCGCGTTGGCATGGACGATCTGGCTGCCGAAATGAAAGGCGGCGACCTGAACTATGACGTAGTAATTGCTTCCCCGGATGCAATGCGCGTTGTAGGTCAGTTGGGTCAGATCCTGGGTCCGCGCGGCCTGATGCCTAACCCTAAAGTCGGCACCGTAACTCCAGACGTAGCCACCGCTGTTAAAAACGCCAAGGCTGGTCAGGTTCGTTATCGCACCGACAAAAACGGCATCATTCACACCTCCGTTGGCAAAGTCGGCTTCGACGCCGTCAAGCTGAAGGAAAATGTTGAAGCGCTGATCGCTGATCTCAAGCGTATCAAGCCAGCTTCCTCGAAAGGCATCTACGTCAAGCGCGTTACCCTGAGCACCACTATGGGCCCAGGTCTGGTCATCGACCAAGGCTCGCTGGACGTATAAGACACAGGTTGGTGCAAGTGATTGCGCCAATTGAAAGATTGGGGTCCCTGCCTGGCGGGGGCTATCCAAGACCGTAGGCGACGCAAGTCTTAAACCAACAAGCCTACGCAGATGGTGCTCCCGGTTCCTTACCGAATCAGACACCAAAACGACATCCGGCTCCGGCCAGATGAAACGGTAACAAGCAGGAGTTAAACCCGTGGCAATTAATCTCGAAGACAAGAAGGCCATCGTCGCTGAAGTCAACGAGGCTGCCAAAGCTGCTCTGTCCGCTGTCGTGGCTGATGCCCGTGGTGTGACAGTAGGCGCTATGACCGGACTCCGTAAAGAGGCTCGTGAAGCTGGCGTATACGTACGTGTTGTACGTAACACCCTGCTCAAGCGCGCCGTTGCTGACACTGAATACAGTGTTCTCAACGACGTGTTCACCGGCCCGACTCTGATCGCGTTCTCCAAGGACCATCCAGGCGCTGCTGCCCGTTTGTTCAAGGAATTCGCCAAGAGTCAGGATAAGTTCGAGATCAAGGCAGCTGCGTTCGAGGGCAAGTTCCTCGCAGCTAACCAAATCGACGTACTGGCAACACTGCCGACCCGCGACGAAGCCATTTCGCAGCTGATGAGCGTGATTCAAGGCGCTACCAGCAAGCTGGCTCGTACTCTGGCTGCAGTTCGCGAGCAAAAAGAAGCTGCCGCAGCCTAAGGCTGAGTCACTTCTCTCGCGTATTTTTGTTTATTTCGATGGCCGCGTAGGCCGTCCCCCAATTCAGGAAATACAGCAATGTCTATCTCCCAAGACGATATCCTCAACGCCGTAGCTGAAATGTCGGTTCTGCAGGTTGTTGAGCTGATCAAAGCTTTCGAAGAAAAATTCGGCGTTTCCGCTGCCGCTGCTTCCGCCGGTCCAGCTGCTGCTGCTGCCGTTGTTGAAGAGCAAACCGAATTCAACGTCATGCTGCTGGAAGCTGGCGAGAAGAAAGTAAACGTGATCAAGGCAGTACGTGAACTGACCGGTCTGGGCCTGAAAGAAGCCAAGGCTGT
Organism: Pseudomonas trivialis; assembly: GCF_001439805.1. Classification (GTDB taxonomy): domain Bacteria; phylum Pseudomonadota; class Gammaproteobacteria; order Pseudomonadales; family Pseudomonadaceae; genus Aquipseudomonas; species Aquipseudomonas trivialis. The sequence goes on from NZ_JYLK01000027.1 coordinate 6,288, forward strand.
AGTTGACGGCGCTCCTGCCATGGTTCTGGAAGCAGTGACCAAAGATGCCGGCGACAAAGCCAAGGCAACTCTGGAAGAAGCAGGCGCTAAAGTCGAGCTGAAGTAAGCATCGACCTTGCGTCTCCAGCCCAAGCGTCAAGCTTAAGGCTGATGGCTGGTGGCTCTTGCCACCGGCCTTTTTCCGTTCTTGGCTGTCGACTCGGTCGCCGCCATTAACGCGCTGTAGCCACCCGAAGCGGTGGTGCAAACCATGGGGTTTGCAAGATTTTCTGGCTGCTCCCGTCGGAGGGGCCAAACAAGCAGGTGACCAAGCTGGGGAACGCTGATGGCTTACTCATATACTGAGAAAAAACGTATCCGCAAGGACTTTAGCAAGTTGCCGGACGTCATGGATGTCCCGTACCTTCTGGCTATCCAGCTGGATTCGTATCGTGAATTCTTGCAGGCGGGAGCGACCAAAGATCAGTTCCGCGACGTGGGCCTGCATGCGGCCTTCAAATCCGTTTTCCCGATCATCAGCTACTCCGGCAATGCTGCGCTGGAGTACGTCGGTTATCGCCTGGGCGAACCGGCATTTGATGTCAAAGAATGCGTGTTGCGTGGCGTAACGTACGCCGTACCTTTGCGGGTAAAAGTCCGTCTGATCATTTTCGACAAAGAGTCGTCGAACAAAGCGATCAAGGACATCAAAGAGCAAGAAGTCTACATGGGCGAAATCCCATTGATGACCGAGAACGGTACCTTCGTTATCAACGGTACCGAGCGTGTAATCGTTTCCCAGCTGCACCGTTCCCCGGGCGTGTTCTTCGACCACGACCGCGGCAAGACGCACAGCTCCGGCAAACTCCTGTACTCCGCGCGGATCATTCCGTACCGCGGTTCGTGGCTGGACTTCGAGTTCGACCCGAAAGACTGCGTGTTCGTGCGTATCGACCGTCGTCGCAAGCTGCCGGCCTCGGTACTGCTGCGCGCGCTCGGCTACACCACCGAACAGGTACTGGACGCTTTCTATACCACCAACGTATTCAGCCTGAAGGATGAAACCCTCAGCCTGGAACTGGTGCCTTCGCGCCTGCGTGGCGAGATTGCCGTTCTGGATATCCAGGACGAGAAGGGCAAGGTCATTGTTGAGGCTGGCCGTCGTATTACTGCGCGCCACATCAACCAGATCGAAAAAGCCGGTATTACCTCGTTGGACGTGCCTCTGGACTACGTCCTGGGTCGCACTACCGCCAAGGTTATTGTTCACCCGGCTACTGGCGAAATCCTGGCTGAGTGCAACACCGAGTTGAACACCGAGATCTTGGCAAAAATCGCCAAGGCTCAAGTTGTTCGCATCGAGACGCTGTACACCAACGACATCGACTGCGGTCCGTTCGTCTCCGACACCCTGAAGATCGACTCCACCAGCAACCAATTGGAAGCGCTGGTCGAGATCTATCGCATGATGCGTCCTGGCGAGCCACCTACCAAAGACGCTGCCGAAACCCTGTTCAACAACCTGTTCTTCAGCCCTGAGCGCTATGACCTGTCTGCGGTCGGCCGGATGAAGTTCAACCGTCGTATCGGTCGTACCGAGATCGAAGGTTCGGGCGTGTTGTGCAAGGAAGACATCGTTGCCGTCTTGAAGACCCTGGTCGATATTCGTAACGGCAAAGGCATCGTCGATGACATCGACCACCTCGGTAACCGTCGTGTTCGCTGTGTTGGCGAAATGGCCGAAAACCAGTTCCGCGTTGGCCTGGTACGTGTTGAGCGTGCGGTCAAAGAGCGTCTGTCGATGGCCGAAAGCGAAGGCCTGATGCCGCAAGACCTGATCAACGCCAAGCCAGTGGCTGCTGCGGTGAAAGAGTTCTTCGGTTCCAGCCAGCTCTCGCAGTTCATGGACCAGAACAACCCGCTCTCCGAGATCACCCACAAACGCCGTGTTTCCGCACTGGGCCCGGGCGGTCTGACCCGTGAACGTGCTGGCTTTGAAGTGCGTGACGTTCACCCGACGCACTACGGTCGTGTTTGCCCGATCGAAACGCCGGAAGGTCCGAACATCGGTCTGATCAATTCCCTGGCCGCTTATGCGCGTACCAACCAGTACGGCTTCCTCGAGAGCCCGTACCGTGTGGTGAAAGACGCTCTGGTCACCGACGAGATCGTGTTCCTTTCCGCCATCGAAGAAGCTGATCACGTGATCGCTCAGGCTTCGGCCACGATGAACGACAAGAAAGTGCTGACCGACGAGCTGGTAGCGGTTCGTCACTTGAACGAGTTCACCGTCAAGGCGCCGGAAGACGTCACCTTGATGGATGTATCGCCCAAGCAGGTAGTGTCGGTTGCTGCGTCGCTGATCCCGTTCCTGGAACACGATGACGCCAACCGTGCGTTGATGGGTTCCAACATGCAGCGTCAGGCTGTACCCACCCTGCGTGCCGACAAGCCGCTGGTAGGTACCGGCATGGAGCGTAACGTAGCCCGTGACTCCGGCGTTTGCGTCGTGGCTCGTCGTGGCGGCGTGATCGACTCCGTTGATGCCAGCCGTATCGTGGTTCGTGTTGCCGATGACGAAGTTGAAACTGGCGAAGCCGGTGTCGACATCTACAACCTGACCAAATACACCCGCTCGAACCAGAACACCTGCATCAACCAGCGTCCGCTGGTGCGCAAAGGTGATCGCGTTCAGCGTAGCGACATCATGGCCGACGGTCCGTCCACCGACATGGGTGAACTGGCACTGGGTCAGAACATGCGCATCGCGTTCATGGCATGGAACGGCTTCAACTTCGAAGACTCCATCTGCCTGTCCGAGCGTGTTGTTCAGGAAGACCGCTTCACCACGATCCACATTCAGGAACTGACCTGTGTGGCGCGTGACACCAAGCTTGGCCCAGAGGAAATCACTGCAGACATCCCGAACGTGGGTGAAGCTGCACTGAACAAGCTGGACGAAGCCGGTATCGTTTACGTAGGTGCTGAAGTTGGCGCAGGCGACATTCTGGTGGGTAAGGTCACTCCGAAAGGCGAGACCCAGCTGACACCGGAAGAAAAGCTGTTGCGTGCCATCTTCGGTGAAAAAGCCAGCGACGTTAAAGACACCTCTCTGCGTGTACCTACCGGTACCAAGGGCACTGTCATCGACGTACAGGTCTTCACCCGTGACGGCGTTGAGCGTGATGCTCGTGCACTGTCCATCGAGAAGACTCAACTCGACGAGATCCGCAAGGATCTGAACGAAGAGTTCCGTATCGTTGAAGGCGCGACCTTCGAACGTCTGCGTTCCGCTCTGGTAGGCCACAAGGCCGAAGGCGGCGCAGGTCTGAAGAAAGGTCAGGACATCACCGACGAAGTACTCGACGGTCTTGAGCATGGCCAGTGGTTCAAGCTGCGCATGGCTGAAGACGCTCTGAATGAGCAGCTCGAGAAGGCTCAGGCCTACATCGTTGATCGTCGTCGTCTGCTGGACGACAAGTTCGAAGACAAGAAGCGCAAACTGCAGCAGGGCGATGACCTGGCTCCAGGCGTGCTGAAAATCGTCAAGGTTTACCTGGCAATCCGTCGCCGCATCCAGCCGGGCGACAAGATGGCTGGTCGTCACGGTAACAAGGGTGTGGTCTCCGTGATCATGCCAGTTGAAGACATGCCGCACGATGCCAATGGCACCCCGGTCGACGTCGTCCTCAACCCGTTGGGCGTACCTTCGCGTATGAACGTTGGTCAGATCCTTGAAACCCACCTGGGCCTCGCGGCCAAAGGTCTGGGCGAGAAGATCAACCGTATGATCGAAGAGCAGCGCAAGGTCGCAGACCTGCGCAAGTTCCTGCACGAGATCTACAACGAGATCGGCGGTCGCAACGAAGAGCTGGATACCTTCTCCGACCAGGAAATCCTGGATCTGGCGAAGAACCTGCGCGGCGGCGTTCCAATGGCTACCCCGGTGTTCGACGGTGCCAAGGAAAGCGAAATCAAGGCCATGCTGAAACTGGCAGACCTGCCGGAAAGCGGCCAGATGCAGCTGTTCGACGGCCGTACCGGCAACAAGTTTGAGCGCCCGGTTACTGTTGGCTACATGTACATGCTGAAGCTGAACCACTTGGTAGACGATAAGATGCATGCTCGTTCTACCGGTTCTTACAGCCTGGTTACCCAGCAGCCGCTGGGTGGTAAGGCTCAGTTCGGTGGTCAGCGTTTCGGGGAGATGGAGGTTTGGGCACTGGAAGCATACGGTGCTGCATACACTCTGCAAGAAATGCTCACAGTGAAGTCGGACGATGTGAACGGTCGTACCAAGATGTACAAAAACATCGTGGACGGCGATCACCGTATGGAGCCGGGCATGCCCGAGTCCTTCAACGTGTTGATCAAAGAAATTCGTTCCCTCGGCATCGATATCGATCTGGAAACCGAATAACACGTGACGCGAATCGAGAGCGTGGCAGCGATGCCCGCTCTCTGCTCCGCCAGGAGGAAAGGCCTTGAAAGACCTACTGAATTTGCTGAAAAACCAGGGTCAAGTCGAAGAGTTCGACGCCATCCGTATTGGGTTGGCATCGCCTGAGATGATCCGTTCGTGGTCGTTCGGTGAAGTTAAAAAGCCGGAAACCATTAACTACCGTACGTTCAAACCTGAACGTGACGGCCTGTTCTGCGCCAAGATCTTTGGCCCGGTAAAGGATTACGAGTGCCTGTGCGGTAAGTACAAGCGCTTGAAGCACCGTGGTGTGATCTGCGAGAAGTGCGGCGTTGAAGTTGCATTGGCCAAGGTTCGTCGTGAGCGCATGGCGCACATCGAGCTGGCTTCGCCGGTTGCCCACATCTGGTTCCTGAAATCGCTGCCGTCCCGTATCGGCTTGCTGATGGACATGACCCTGCGTGATATCGAACGCGTTCTCTACTTCGAGAGCTATGTCGTTATCGATCCAGGCATGACCACTCTTGAGAAAGGTCAGCTGCTGAACGACGAGCAGTACTTCGAGGCGCTGGAAGAGTTCGGCGACGATTTCGATGCCCGCATGGGTGCCGAAGCTGTCCGCGAACTGCTGCACGCTATCGACCTGGAACACGAGATTGGCCGCCTGCGCGAAGAAATTCCGCAAACCAACTCCGAAACCAAGATCAAGAAGCTGTCCAAGCGTCTGAAGTTGATGGAAGCCTTCCAGGGTTCCGGCAACCTGCCAGAGTGGATGGTGCTGACCGTTCTGCCGGTTCTGCCGCCAGACCTGCGTCCGCTGGTACCGTTGGACGGTGGTCGTTTCGCGACGTCCGACCTCAACGACCTGTACCGCCGCGTGATCAACCGTAACAACCGCTTGAAGCGTCTGCTTGATCTGTCCGCTCCGGACATCATCGTGCGCAACGAAAAGCGTATGTTGCAGGAAGCGGTCGATGCCTTGCTCGACAACGGTCGTCGTGGCCGCGCTATCACTGGTTCGAACAAACGTCCTTTGAAATCCCTGGCTGACATGATCAAGGGTAAGCAAGGTCGTTTCCGTCAGAACTTGCTCGGTAAGCGTGTTGACTACTCCGGTCGTTCGGTAATTACCGTAGGCCCGACCCTGCGTCTGCACCAGTGCGGTCTGCCCAAGAAGATGGCACTCGAGCTGTTCAAGCCATTCATCTTCGGCAAGCTGGAAATGCGCGGTCTCGCGACCACCATCAAAGCGGCCAAGAAAATGGTCGAGCGCGAGCTGCCAGAGGTTTGGGACGTTCTCGCTGAAGTGATTCGCGAACACCCGGTTCTCCTCAACCGTGCACCGACCCTTCACCGCCTGGGTATCCAGGCGTTTGAACCAGTACTGATCGAAGGTAAGGCTATCCAGCTGCACCCGCTGGTCTGTGCTGCGTACAACGCCGACTTCGACGGCGACCAAATGGCCGTGCACGTACCGCTGACACTGGAAGCTCAGTTGGAAGCGCGTGGGTTGATGATGTCGACCAACAACATTCTGTCGCCAGCCAACGGTGAGCCAATCATCGTTCCGTCGCAGGACGTTGTATTGGGTCTGTACTACATGACCCGTGAAGCGATCAACGCCAAGGGCGAAGGTCGTGTCTTCGCGGACCTGCAGGAAGTTGACCGTGTATTCCGTGCCGGCGAAGCCGCACTGCACGCCAAGGTCAAAGTGCGGATCCACGAAACCGTCAACGACCGTGACGGCGGCAGTGTGAGCAACGTGCGTATCGTCGACACCACTGTCGGCCGTGCACTGTTGTATCAGGTTGTGCCAAAAGGTCTGTCGTACGATGTCGTCAACCTGCCGATGAAGAAAAAGGCGATCTCCAAGCTGATCAACCAGTGCTACCGCGTGGTTGGTCTGAAAGAGACCGTGATCTTCGCTGACCAGTTGATGTACACAGGTTTTGCTTATTCGACCATTTCCGGCGTTTCCATCGGTGTTAACGACTTCGTTATCCCGGATGAAAAAGCCCGCATCATCAGTGCCGCCACCGATGAAGTGAAAGAGATCGAAAGCCAGTACGCCTCCGGCCTGGTAACCCAGGGCGAGAAGTACAACAAGGTGATCGACCTTTGGTCCAAGGCCAACGACGAAGTGTCCAAGGCAATGATGGCCAACCTCTCGAAAGAGAAAGTCATCGACCGTCATGGCGACGAAGTTGACCAGGAGTCCTTCAACTCCATGTACATGATGGCCGACTCGGGCGCACGGGGTTCTGCTGCGCAGATCCGTCAGCTCGCCGGTATGCGTGGCCTCATGGCCAAGCCGGACGGCTCCATCATTGAAACGCCGATTACTGCGAACTTCCGTGAAGGTTTGAGCGTACTTCAGTACTTCATCTCCACTCACGGTGCTCGTAAAGGTCTGGCGGATACCGCGTTGAAGACGGCTAACTCCGGTTACCTGACTCGTCGTCTGGTAGACGTTGCACAGGATCTGGTTGTTACCGAGATCGACTGCGGCACCGAACACGGCTTGCTGATGACGCCGCACATTGAAGGCGGTGACGTTGTAGAGCCGCTGGGTGAGCGCGTACTGGGTCGAGTCATTGCCCGTGACGTGTTCAAGCCGGGTACCGAGGAAGTTATCGTTCCTGCTGGCACCCTGGTTGACGAGAAGTGGGTCGAGTTCATCGAACTCAACAGCATCGACGAAGTGATCGTTCGCTCGCCGATCAGTTGCGAAACCCGCTACGGCATCTGCGCCAAGTGCTACGGCCGTGATTTGGCTCGTGGTCACCAGGTGAATATCGGTGAAGCGGTCGGCGTTATCGCTGCCCAATCCATCGGTGAGCCAGGTACCCAGCTGACCATGCGTACGTTCCACATCGGTGGTGCGGCAAGCCGGACCTCTGCAGCCGATAGCGTTCAGGTGAAGAATGGCGGTACTGTCCGTCTGCACAACCTGAAGCACGTTGAGCGAGTGGATGGCCACCTGGTTGCTGTGTCCCGTTCCGGTGAGCTGGCAATCGCTGATGACTACGGTCGTGAGCGTGAGCGTTACAAGCTGCCGTACGGTGCTGTGATTTCGGTTAAAGAAGGTGACAAGGTCGACGCTGGCGCAATCGTGGCCAAGTGGGATCCGCACACTCACCCAATCGTTACCGAAATGAAAGGTACCGTGACCTACGTGGGCATGGAAGAAGGCATCACGATCAAGCGTCAGACCGACGAATTGACCGGTATGACCAACATTGAAGTACTCGACGCGAAAGACCGTCCAGCTGCCGGTAAAGACATCCGTCCTGCCGTGAAGATGGTCGACGACAACGGCAAGGACTTGTTGCTGCCAGGCACTGACGTAATCGCTCAGTACTTCCTGCCAGCCAACGCCCTGGTCGGTGTAGCGGATGGTGCGAAGATCGCGATCGGTGATGTTATCGCGCGTATCCCGCAGGAAACGTCGAAAACCCGCGACATCACCGGTGGTCTGCCGCGTGTTGCCGACTTGTTCGAAGCGCGTCGTCCGAAGGAAGCGTCGATTCTGGCCGAAGTCAGCGGCACCATCGCGTTCGGTAAAGAGACCAAGGGCAAGCGCCGTCTGGTCATTACCCCGAACGACGGTACCGATCCGTACGAAGAGCTGATTCCGAAGTGGCGTCACCTGAACGTCTTCGAAGGCGAACAGGTCAACCGCGGCGAAGTTATCTCCGACGGCCCGAGCGATCCACACGACATCCTGCGTCTGTTGGGTGTGAGTGCGCTGGCCAAGTACATCGTCAACGAGATCCAGGACGTTTACCGCCTGCAGGGCGTGAAGATCAACGACAAGCACATCGAGACCATCCTGCGTCAGATGCTGCGTAAAGTTGAAATCGCTGAATCCGGCGATTCCAGTTTCATCAAGGGCGACCAGATGGAACTGACTCACGTACTGGTAGAGAACGAGCGTCTGGGCGCGGATGACAAGTTTGTCTCCAAGTTCACTCGCGTGCTGCTGGGTATCACCAAGGCGTCGTTGTCCACTGAGTCGTTCATCTCGGCGGCCTCCTTCCAGGAGACCACTCGCGTACTGACCGAAGCAGCGGTAACCGGCAAGCGCGATTACCTGCGCGGCCTGAAAGAAAACGTGGTTGTGGGTCGTCTGATCCCGGCGGGTACCGGTTTGGCTTACCACAGCGAGCGCAAGCGCCGCCGTGATGCTGACAAGCCGCTGCGCGTGAGCGCCAGTGAAGTGGAAGCTGCACTGACCGAAGCGCTGAACTCAAGCGGTAACTGAGTTCTGCAATAGATGAGACTGGGCCCTGACATCCCCATTCGTCGGATCGAGGCATTTATGCCCCGATTCGACGGGCGGGGAGGTCGGGGCCTTGCCTTGACTGGGGGCAAGATCCTCTTTAGACTCTTGTACCCCTAAATTTGGCGGGAATTCGTTCCTGCCATTTTGCTTTTCTTGCAAGACAATAGCGTCGCAAGACAACAGTGGAGCTAGTAGATGGCAACTATCAACCAGCTGGTACGTCAGCCGCGTAAGCGTATCGTCGAGAAATCCGACGTGCCTGCGCTGCAGAACTGCCCGCAACGTCGTGGCGTATGCACCCGTGTGTATACCACCACGCCGAAAAAACCTAACTCGGCACTGCGTAAAGTATGCCGTGTGCGCCTGACCAACGGTTTCGAGGTTTCCTCGTACATCGGCGGTGAAGGCCACAACCTGCAAGAGCACAGCGTGGTACTGATCCGCGGCGGTCGTGTAAAAGACTTGCCAGGTGTTCGTTACCACACCGTACGCGGCTCCTTGGATACTTCCGGCGTTAAAGGCCGTAACCAGGGTCGTTCGAAGTACGGTACCAAGAAGCCTAAGTAGTAACGGCTTTTTGTAAAACTGAATCATCTTATTTTCTGAGTCGATAAGAGTAAGGTCGGAGGCGCCCCGAAAGGGCACTGATTCCGAACGAACCTGAAGACCGTTTGAGGGCTTATCCATGCCAAGAAGACGCGTAGCAGCCAAGCGCGAAGTGCTTGACGATCCAAAATACGGAAGCCAAATTCTGGCCAAGTTCATGAACCACGTAATGGAAAGCGGCAAAAAAGCCGTTGCCGAGCGTATCGTTTATGGCGCGCTGGAAAAGGTTAAAGAACGCAAGAACAGCGATCCCCTGGAAATCTTCGAGAAAGCTCTCGACGCCATCGCTCCGCTGGTCGAAGTGAAGTCGCGCCGTGTAGGCGGTGCTACTTACCAGGTTCCGGTCGAAGTTCGTCCGTCCCGTCGTAACGCCCTGGCAATGCGCTGGTTGGTAGACTTCGCCCGCAAGCGCGGCGAGAAGTCTATGGCTCTGCGTTTGGCCGGCGAGCTGTTGGACGCTGCTGAAGGTAAAGGTGCTGCTGTTAAGAAGCGTGAAGACGTGCACCGTATGGCTGAAGCCAACAAAGCTTTCTCGCACTACCGCTTCTAATCTTAGCTTCACTAATTTTGCGAGGGCTTTATGGCTCGTACTACACCGATTAGCCGTTACCGTAACATCGGTATCGTCGCTCACGTGGATGCTGGTAAAACCACCACCACCGAGCGCGTGCTGTTTTACACCGGCAAAAGTCACAAAATGGGCGAGGTGCATGACGGCGCCGCGACCACAGACTGGATGGTTCAGGAGCAGGAGCGTGGTATTACCATTACTTCTGCTGCTATTACCGCCTTCTGGAAAGGTTCCGAGAAGCAGTACAAAGATGAGCACCGCTTCAACGTAATCGATACCCCAGGCCACGTGGACTTCACCATTGAAGTTGAGCGTTCCCTGCGCGTACTCGACGGCGCTGTCGTTGTGTTCTGCGGTACCTCGGGTGTTGAGCCGCAGTCGGAAACCGTATGGCGTCAAGCCAACAAGTACGGCGTTCCGCGTCTTGTTTATGTAAACAAGATGGACCGTGCTGGTGCCAACTTCCTGCGCGTGATCGGTCAGATCAAACAGCGTCTGGGTCACACTCCGGTGCCAATCCAGTTGGCTATCGGTTCCGAAGACAACTTCCAGGGCCAGATCGATCTGCTGACCATGGAAGCTGTTTACTGGAACGATGCTGACAAGGGTATGGTTCCTGTTCGTAAGCCTATCCCTGCTGATATGCAGGAACTGGCTGACGAGTGGCGCAACAACATGGTTGAGGCTGCCGCCGAAGCCAATGAAGAACTGATGAACAAGTACCTCGAAGGTGAAGAACTCACCAACGTGGAAATCAAGGCCGCTCTGCGTCAGCGTACTATCGCTGGCGAAATCGTCCTGGCTGTTTGCGGTTCCTCGTTCAAGAACAAGGGCGTTCCCCTGGTTCTCGATGCCGTGATCGACTACCTGCCAGCCCCGGTTGATATTCCGGCCATCAAGGGTACCGACCCTGATGACGAGACTATCGAGCTGGAGCGTCATGCAGACGACGCAGAACCGTTCTCCGCTCTGGCATTTAAAATTGCCACTGACCCATTCGTGGGTACCTTGACCTTCGTCCGTGTTTACTCGGGCGTGTTGAACTCCGGCGACGGCGTGATCAACTCGGTTAAAGGCAAGAAAGAGCGCGTGGGTCGTATGGTGCAAATGCACGCAAACGCCCGTGAAGAGATCAAGGAAGTGCGCGCTGGTGACATCGCGGCCCTGATCGGCATGAAGGACGTCACCACTGGTGAAACCTTGTGCAACGCTGACAAGCCAATCATCCTCGTTCGCATGGACTTCCCGGAGCCGGTTATTTCGGTTGCCGTAGAGCCCAAGACCAAGGATGACCAGGAAAAAATGGGTATCGCTCTGGGCAAGCTTGCTCAGGAAGATCCATCTTTCCGCGTCAAGACTGATGAAGAGACTGGTCAAACGATCATCTCCGGCATGGGCGAGCTTCACCTGGACATCCTGGTTGACCGGATGCGCCGTGAATTCAACGTCGAAGCCAACATCGGTAAGCCTCAGGTTTCCTATCGTGAGCGCATCACGAAGAACTGTGAAATCGAAGGCAAGTTCGTTCGTCAGTCCGGCGGTCGTGGTCAGTTCGGTCACTGCTGGATCCGTTTTGCTCCTGCTGACGAAGGTCAGGAAGGTCTGCAATTCGTGAACGAAGTAGTGGGTGGTGTTGTTCCTAAGGAATACATCCCTGCTATCCAGAAGGGTATCGAAGAGCAGATGAAGAACGGTGTTGTTGCCGGCTATCCGCTGATCGGCCTGAAAGCAACCGTTTTTGACGGTTCTTACCACGACGTCGACTCCAACGAGATGGCGTTCAAGGTGGCTGCTTCCATGGCAACCAAGCAACTGGCCCAGAAGGGCGGTGGTGAGTTGCTTGAGCCAATCATGGCGGTAGAAGTTGTTACACCTGAAGACTATATGGGTGATGTCATGGGCGACCTTAACCGTCGTCGCGGCATGATCTTGGGTATGGAAGACACGGTTTCCGGCAAAGTGATTCGCGCCGAGGTTCCGTTGGGTGAGATGTTCGGTTATGCGACCGACGTTCGCTCCATGTCCCAGGGTCGCGCAAGCTACTCTATGGAATTCAAAAAATACAACACAGCTCCGGCGCACATCGCTGAAACTGTATCCAAAAAACAAGGCTGATTCAGTCCTTTAGGCAAGGAGTTAATTGTCGTGGCTAAAGAAAAATTTGATCGTTCCCTACCGCACGTCAACGTTGGCACTATCGGTCACGTTGACCACGGTAAAACCACTCTGACCGCAGCTCTGACTCGCGTCTGCTCCGAAGTTTTCGGTTCCGCAGTCGTTGATTTCGATAAAATCGACAGCGCTCCAGAAGAAAAGGCTCGTGGTATCACCATCAACACCGCGCACGTAGAGTACAACTCTTCGATTCGTCACTACGCTCACGTTGACTGCCCAGGTCACGCTGACTATGTGAAGAACATGATCACCGGTGCTGCCCAGATGGACGGCGCAATCCTGGTTTGCTCGGCCGCTGATGGTCCGATGCCACAAACCCGTGAGCACATCCTGCTGTCCCGTCAGGTAGGCGTTCCGTACATCGTGGTTTTCCTGAACAAGGCTGACCTGGTAGACGACGCTGAGCTGCTGGAACTGGTTGAGATGGAAGTGCGCGATCTGCTGAGCACTTACGACTTCCCGGGCGACGACACTCCGATCATCATCGGTTCCGCTCGTATGGCTCTGGAAGGCAAAGACGACAACGAAATGGGCACTACCGCTGTTAAGAAGCTGGTAGAGACTCTGGACAGCTACATCCCAGAGCCAGTTCGTCTGACCGACAAGCCGTTCCTGATGCCAATCGAAGACGTATTCTCGATCTCCGGTCGCGGTACTGTTGTGACTGGTCGTATCGAGCGCGGTATCGTTCGCGTTCAGGATGCACTGGAAATCGTTGGTCTGCGTGACACCACCAACACCGTCTGCACTGGTGTTGAAATGTTCCGCAAGCTGCTCGACGAAGGTCGTGCTGGCGAGAACTGCGGCGTTCTGCTGCGTGGTACCAAGCGTGACGACGTTGAGCGTGGCCAGGTTCTGGTTAAGCCAGGTTCGGTTAAGCCGCACACCAAGTTCACCGCAGAAGTTTATGTTCTGAGCAAGGAAGAAGGCGGTCGTCACACTCCGTTCTTCAAAGGCTACCGTCCACAGTTCTACTTCCGTACTACTGACGTGACTGGTAACTGCCAGCTGCCAGAAGGCGTGGAAATGGTAATGCCAGGCGATAACATCCAAATGGAAGTTACCCTGATCAAGACCATCGCAATGGAAGACGGTCTGCGCTTCGCGATTCGTGAAGGCGGCCGTACTGTTGGTGCTGGTGTTGTAGCTAAAATCATCGAGTAAGCATCTCTTCTGAGATAGCTTCGGATGTTTGAGAAGGCCCCCGCTCGGCGGGGGCCTTTTTTATTGAGTTGACACCTATCTGGAGCGTCTATAGAATTGCGCCTCCTTTTAACGGGCGTATTGCGCTCGCTGGGAAAAGCAGCCGGAGTCTGAAATCCAATGCAAAATCAGAAAATTCGTATCAGGTTGAAGGCTTTCGACCATCGCCTGATCGACCAATCCACCCAGGAAATCGTGGAAACCGCGAAACGTACTGGGGCTCAGGTGCGTGGTCCTATCCCACTGCCTACTCGTAAAGAGCGGTTCACCGTTCTGGTCTCTCCGCACGTCAACAAAGACGCGCGCGACCAGTACGAGATCCGTACTCATAAGCGCGTACTGGACATCGTCCAGCCAACGGATAAAACCGTTGATGCACTTATGAAGCTAGATCTGGCAGCCGGTGTGGAAGTACAGATCAGCCTCGGCTAAGACTTGGGTCTTAGTCGTGTAACGCTCTGAAATGGGCGGCCATAGCGGGTGAAAGCCCCGTACACTCATGAGGTTTACAACATGACTATTGGTGTAGTCGGTCGTAAATGCGGTATGACCCGTATTTTCACCGAAGAAGGTGTCTCCATTCCGGTCACGGTCATTGAGATCGAGCCGAATCGCGTCACCCAGTTCAAAACTGAAGAAACCGATGGCTATCGTGCAGTGCAAGTCACTGTCGGCGAGCGTCGCGCTTCGCGTGTGACTGCTGCTCAAGCAGGTCACTTCGCTAAAGCAAACGTTGCAGCTGGTCGTACTGTCATGGAGTTCCGTCTTGAAGGCGGCGACTACCAGGCTGGCGATCTGATCAACGCTGAAATCTTCGCCGCTGGTCAACTGGTTGATGTAACCGGTCAGTCCAAGGGTAAAGGCTTCCAGGGTACGATCAAGCGTTGGAATTTCCGTGGTCAAGACAACACTCACGGTAACTCCGTTTCCCACCGCGTCCCGGGCTCTATTGGCCAGTGCCAGACTCCTGGTCGTGTATTCAAGGGCAAAAAAATGTCCGGTCATATGGGCGCTGAGCGCGTGACCGTGCAGTCCCTCGAAGTAGTGCGCGTCGACGCTGAACGCAATCTGTTGTTGGTCAAGGGTGCTGTTCCTGGCGCTACTGGCGGCAACCTGGTTGTACGTCCAGCGGCCAAGGCTCGCGGTTAAGGGGAAGCTGACATGCAATTAAATGTAAATGACGCTCAAGCGATCGAAGTTTCCGAACTGACATTTGGCGGCGAATTCAACGAGACGCTGGTTCACCAAGCAGTCGTGGCCTACATGGCCGGCGGCCGTCAAGGTAGCAAGCAGCAAAAGACCCGTTCCGACGTACGTGGTGGCGGTAAGCGCCCTTGGCGTCAGAAAGGCACTGGCCGTGCTCGTGCCGGTACTATCCGTAGCCCAATCTGGCGTGGCGGCGGTACCACTTTCGCAGCACGTCCACAGGATCACTCTCAGAAGCTCAACAAGAAGATGTACCGCGCAGCTCTGCGCTCCATCCTTGCTGAACTCGTGCGTACTGATCGTCTGGTCGTGGTTCAGGACTTCGCTGTTGAAAGTCCAAAAACCAAAGATCTGCTGGGCAAACTGAACAACATGAGCCTGACCGATGTTTTGATCGTGTCTGAAGCTGTTGATCAGAACCTGTACCTGGCTGCTCGCAACCTGCCACACGTTGATGTACGTGACGTGCAAGGTTCCGATCCAGTTAGTCTGATCGCATACGACAAGGTGTTGATCACCGTGTCGGCCGTGAAGAAATTCGAGGAGCTGCTGGGATGAACCAGGAACGCGTATTTAAAGTTCTGCTTGGCCCGCACGTTTCCGAAAAGGCTACGGTTCTGGCTGACAAGAAAGGCCAGTTCGTTTTCAAGGTTGCAACTGACGCAACCAAGCTGGAAATCAAGAAGGCCGTCGAAAGCCTGTTCAGCGTGAAAGTAGAGCGTGTTACTACCCTGAATGTTCTGGGTAAGAGCAAGCGCACTGCTCGCGGTCTGGGCAAGCGTAATGACTGGAAGAAGGCAGTTATCTCCCTTCAGCCAGGCCAAGATCTCGATTTCAGCAGCAGTGCTGAGTAAGGAAGGGGTGCATCATGGCAATCGTTAAATGCAAACCGACTTCCCCTGGCCGCCGTTTCGTGGTCAAGGTGGTCAACCAGGAGCTGCATAAAGGCGCTCCTCACGCACCGCTGCTCGAGAAGAAATCGAAGACTGGTGGTCGTAACAACAATGGTCGCATTACCACTCGTCACATCGGTGGTGGCCATAAGCAGCATTATCGTATGGTCGATTTCCGTCGCAACGACAAAGATGGCATATCTGCCACTGTCGAGCGCATTGAATACGATCCAAACCGTACTGCTCACATCGCTCTGCTGCTGTACGCAGATGGCGAGCGTCGCTACATCATCGCGCCTAAAGGCGTGAGCGCTGGCGACCAGCTGATCGCAGGTGCCCTGGCACCGATCAAGCCGGGCAACGCTCTGCAGCTGCGTAACATTCCAGTTGGTAGCACCGTACACGGCATCGAATTGAAGCCAGGTAAAGGCGCGCAAATCGCTCGTTCCGCTGGTGCTTCGGCTCAGCTGATCGCTCGTGAAGGTGTCTACGTGACCCTGCGTCTGCGTTCTGGTGAGATGCGTAAAGTATTGGCTGAATGCCGTGCGACCCTGGGCGAAGTCTCGAACTCCGAGCACAGCCTGCGTTCGTTGGGTAAAGCCGGTGCCAAACGCTGGCGTGGCGTTCGCCCAACCGTTCGTGGTGTTGCCATGAACCCGGTTGACCACCCACACGGTGGTGGTGAAGGTCGTACCTCTGGTGGTCGTCATCCGGTATCGCCATGGGGCTTCCCGACTAAGGGCGCGAAGACTCGTGGTAATAAGCGTACCGACAAAATGATCGTCCGTCGTCGCAAGTAAATAGAGGGATACGACAGTGCCACGTTCTCTGAAAAAAGGTCCTTTTATTGATCTTCACCTACTGAAGAAGATCGAAGTGGCGGCGGAAAAGAATGATCGCAAGCCGGTGAAAACCTGGTCGCGTCGTTCGATGATCCTGCCACAAATGGTCGGTCTGACCATCGCTGTACACAACGGTCGCTTGCACGTCCCAGTTCTCGTGAACGAAGACATGGTCGGCCACAAACTAGGCGAGTTTGCCGGTACCCGCACTTATCGTGGGCACGTGGCAGACAAGAAAGCCAAGCGTTAAGGGGTTAGGAAATGGAAGTAGCCGCTAAGTTGTCGGGCGCTCGAATCTCCGCCCAGAAAGCCCGCTTGGTCGCCGACCAGATCCGCGGGAAGAAGGTGGGCGAAGCGCTCAACCTGTTGGCTTTCAGCAGTAAGAAAGCCGCCGAGATCATGAAAAAAGTGCTGGAGTCGGCCGTAGCCAACGCCGAGCATAACGAAGGCGCAGACGTTGATGACCTTAAGGTCAGCACCGTTTTCGTCAACGAAGGGCGTTCGCTGAAGCGAATCATGCCACGTGCCAAAGGCCGTGCTGATCGCATCGTCAAGCGGTCTTGCCATATCACTGTCAAGGTTGCTGACAAGTAACGGAGTCGAAGAGATGGGTCAGAAAGTACATCCCATTGGCATTCGCCTGGGAATCGTCAAGGAACACACCTCCGTCTGGTATGCAGACGGCCGGACTTATGCGGACTATTTGTTCGCTGATCTGAAGGTGCGTGAGTATCTCCAAGACAAACTAAAAAGCGCGTCCGTAAGCCGTATCGATATCCATCGCCCGGCGCAAACCGCACGTATCACCATCCACACCGCTCGTCCAGGTATCGTTATCGGGAAGAAAGGTGAAGATGTTGAGAAACTGCGTCAGGACCTGACCAAGCAAATGGGTGTGCCTGTGCACATCAATATCGAAGAGATCCGCAAGCCGGAGCTCGACGGTATGCTGGTTGCGCAGAGCGTAGCTCAGCAGCTGGAGCGTCGTGTAATGTTCCGTCGCGCTATGAAGCGCGCTGTACAGAACGCCATGCGCATTGGTGCCAAAGGCATCAAAATCCAAGTGAGCGGTCGTCTCGGCGGTGCTGAAATCGCACGTACTGAATGGTATCGCGAAGGTCGTGTGCCACTGCACACCCTGCGTGCCGACATCGACTATGCCAACTACGAAGCTCACACCACTTACGGTGTGATCGGTGTAAAGGTTTGGATCTTCAAAGGCGAAGTAATTGGTGGTCGCCAAGAAGAACTGAAACCACAAGCACCAGCGCCTCGTAAAAAAGCTGCTAAGTAAGGGGTACGCCAAATGTTGCAACCAAAGCGTACGAAGTTCCGCAAGCAGATGACAGGCCACAACCGTGGTCTGGCTCAGCGCGGTAGCAAAGTCAGCTTCGGCGAGTTCGCGCTGAAGTCTGTAGCTCGTGGTCGTCTCACCGCTCGTCAGATCGAGTCAGCACGTCGTGCTCTGACCCGTCACGTTAAACGTGGCGGCAAGATCTGGATCCGTGTATTCCCGGACAAGCCGATCTCCAAAAAGCCTCTCGAGGTTCGGATGGGTAAAGGTAAGGGTAACGTGGAATACTGGGTAGCCCAGATTCAGCCAGGCAAAGTCCTGTATGAAATCGAGGGTGTAACTGAAGAGCTGGCGCGTGAGGCTTTTGCCCTGGCTGCTGCAAAGCTGCCGCTCGCCACCGCCTTTGTTAAACGGACGGTGATGTGATGAAAGCGAATGAACTTCGTGAAAAATCCGCACAGCAGCTGAACGAGCAACTGCTCGGCCTGCTGCGCGACCAGTTCAATCTGCGTATGCAGAAAGCAACTGGCCAGTTGGGGCAGTCTCATCTGCTCTCGCAAGTTAAGCGTGACATTGCTCGCGTGAAGACTGTGCTCAACCAGCAGGCAGGTAAGTGATCATGGCTGAAGCCGAAAAGACTGTCCGTACGCTGACTGGCCGTGTTGTCAGCGACAAGATGGACAAAACCATCACCGTTTTGATCGAGCGTCGCGTTAAGCACCCGATCTACGGTAAATATGTTAAGCGTTCGACTAAGCTGCACGCGCACGACGAAACCAATCAGTGCCACATCGGCGACAAAGTCACTATTCGTGAAACTCGTCCGCTGGCCAAGACAAAGTCTTGGGCACTGGTTGATGTTCTCGAACGCGCTGTGGAAGTCTAAGGACTAGGGGTCGGAGAAATTATATGATTCAGACTCAATCCATGCTCGATGTGGCCGATAACAGCGGCGCTCGCCGCGTTATGTGCATCAAGGTGCTGGGTGGCTCCCATCGTCGTTACGCTGGTATCGGTGACATCATCAAAGTTACCGTCAAGGAAGCAATTCCTCGCGGTAAAGTGAAAAAAGGCCAAGTGATGACTGCTGTTGTAGTCCGCACTCGTCACGGCGTACGTCGTGCTGATGGCTCCATTATCCGCTTTGATGGCAACGCTGCTGTTCTTTTGAACAACAAGCAAGAGCCGATCGGCACCCGTATCTTTGGGCCAGTGACCCGTGAACTTCGTACTGAGAAGTTCATGAAGATCGTCTCGCTCGCCCCAGAAGTGCTGTAAGGAGATCCGACATGCAAAAGATTCGTCGTGACGACGAGATCATCGTGATCGCCGGCAAAGACAAAGGTAAGCGCGGTAAGGTGCTCAAGGTTCTCGCTAATAACCGTCTGGTTATCGGCGGTCTGAACCTGGTTAAGCGTCATACCAAGCCAAACCCGATGTCGGGCGTGCAAGGCGGTATCGTCGAAAAAGAAGCTCCACTGGACGCTTCTAACGTCGCCATTTTCAACGGCGAAACCAACAAGGCTGATCGCGTTGGTTTCAAAGTAGAAGACGGCAAGAAAATTCGTGTCTTCAAGTCGACCCAAAAAGCGGTTGATGCTTGAACACTGCTAGGTAGAAGACCATGGCACGACTAAAAGAGATTTACTGGAAAGAAATCGCACCGAAACTTAAGGAAGAACTTAAGCTTTCGAACGTGATGGAAGTTCCACGCGTTACCAAAATCACCCTGAACATGGGTCTGGGCGAAGCGGTCGGTGACAAAAAAGTCATCGAGCACGCTGTTGCTGACCTGGAAAAGATCACCGGTCAAAAAGTCGTTGTGACTTACGCTCGGAAATCCATCGCTGGCTTTAAAGTCCGTGAAGGTTGGCCGATCGGCGTCAAAGTGACTCTGCGCCGTGAGCGTATGTACGAATTCCTGGATCGTCTGCTGTCGATCTCCCTGCCTCGGGTTCGCGACTTCCGCGGCCTGAATGCCAAGTCCTTCGATGGTCGTGGTAACTACAGCATGGGCGTGAAAGAGCAGATCATCTTCCCGGAAATCGACTACGACAAGATCGATGCTCTCCGCGGTCTGGACATCACCCTGACCACCACTGCCAAGAACGATGATGAAGGTCGCGCCCTGCTGCGTGCTTTCAAATTCCCGTTCCGCAACTGATTGGAGTAGGACCATGGCCAAGATGAGCATGAAAAACCGCGAGCTGAAGCGTCAGCTCACGGTTGCCAAGTACGCCAAGAAGCGTGCAGCACTGAAAGCAATCATCGTTGATCTGAACGCAAGTCCAGAAGCACGTTGGGAAGCGACAGTAGCTCTGCAGAAGCAGCCACGTGACGCAAGCGCTTCGCGCGTGCGTAACCGCTGCCGCCTGACTGGTCGTCCGCACGGCGTTTACCGCAAGTTCGGCCTCGGCCGTAACAAGCTGCGCGAAGCGGCAATGCGTGGTGACGTACCAGGTCTGGTTAAAGCCAGCTGGTAAGTACGTTCAGCGTCCGGGCGGTCTTTATCGCAAGATACTGACCGCCGGTGACCTTGAATCTGGAACAAGCCCCTTTTGGGGCTTGTTTCATTTCCGCAGTGTGTCTAAAATACGCGGCTCGCCTGAGCCCGTGTTTTTTATGGCCGGAGATTCTCGGCGACATATGTAGCCGCAAGGCTAATTTTTTTGTATTAGGAGCGTCTAGCCCATGAGTATGCAGGACCCGTTAGCGGACATGCTAACTCGTATCCGTAATGCCCAGATGGCTGAAAAGTCCGTCGTAAGCATGCCATCTTCCAAGTTGAAGGTAGCTGTTGCCAAAGTCCTGAAAGACGAAGGCTACATTGCGGGTTATCAGATCAGCAGCGAAATCAAGCCACTGCTGTCCATCGAGCTGAAGTACTTCGAAGGCCGTTCGGTCATCGAGGAAGTGAAGCGCGTTAGCCGTCCAGGCCTGCGTCAGTACAAGTCCGCTGAAGATCTGCCGAAAGTTCGTGGCGGTCTGGGCGTGTCTATCGTCTCCACCAACAAAGGTGTGATGACGGATCGTGCTGCGCGCGCTGCCGGTGTCGGCGGCGAAGTTCTTTGCACTGTGTTCTAAGGGGGGATAAGCATGTCTCGCGTCGCTAAGAACCCCGTTAAGCTGCCAGCCGGTGTCGAAGTCAAATTCGCAGGCCAACAGCTTTCGGTGAAGGGTGCCAAGGGCACTCTTGAACTGAACATCCATTCGTCCGTTGAGATCGTTGAAGAAGCTGGTGAGCTGCGTTTCGCTGCTCGCAATGGCGATCAACAAACTCGCGCAATGGCCGGTACCACGCGTGCGTTGGTAAATAACATGGTCCAAGGCGTAAGCCAAGGCTTCGAGCGCAAGCTCCAGCTGGTCGGTGTTGGTTACAAAGCGCAAGCAAAAGGCACGGTTTTGAACCTGGCCCTTGGCTTCTCGCACCCAGTGGATTACGAACTGCCGGAAGGCATCACCGCTGAGACCCCTAGCCAAACCGATATCCTGATCAAGGGCATCGATAAGCAGCTGGTAGGTCAGGTGGCCGCTGAGATCCGCGACTTCCGTCCACCAGAGCCGTACAAAGGCAAAGGTGTGCGCTACGCGGACGAAGTCGTCCGTCGTAAAGAAGCCAAGAAGAAGTAGGGCATAGCAAATGACCGACAAAAAAGTTACTCGACTGCGTCGCGCTCGCAAAGCACGCCTGAAAATGCACGAACTCGAAGTCGTGCGTCTCTGCGTGTATCGCTCGTCGCAGCACATCTACGCCCAGGTCATCTCGGCCGACGGCAACCAGGTCCTGGCAAGCGCCTCGACTTTGGATAAAGAACTGCGTGATGGTGCCACCGGCAACATCGACGCGGCCACAAAGGTTGGCCAGCTGGTCGCTACGCGTGCTAAGGCCGCTGGCGTCTCGCAAGTGGCTTTCGACCGCTCTGGCTTCAAGTACCACGGCCGCGTTAAAGCGCTGGCTGATGCTGCTCGTGAAGCTGGGCTGGAGTTCTAAGTTATGTCAAATAACGACCAAAAGCGCGACGAAGGCTACATTGAGAAGCTGGTTCAAGTTAACCGCGTAGCCAAAACCGTTAAAGGCGGCCGTATCTTCACGTTCACCGCGTTGACCGTGGTGGGTGATGGTAAAGGGCGTGTTGGCTTCGGCCGTGGCAAGTCACGTGAAGTGCCTGCTGCGATCCAGAAGGCAATGGAAGCTGCTCGTCGCAACATGATCCAAGTTGATCTGAACGGCACCACGCTGCAGTACGCAATGAAGTCCGCTCATGGCGCTTCGAAGGTGTACATGCAGCCTGCTTCTGAAGGTACCGGTATCATCGCTGGCGGCGCTATGCGTGCTGTCCTCGAAGTTGCTGGTGTTCAGAACGTTCTGGCCAAGTGCTACGGCTCGACCAACCCGGTAAACGTGGTTCACGCCACTTTCAAGGGTCTGAAAGCCATGCAATCTCCTGAGTCCATTGCCGCCAAGCGTGGCTTGACCGTCAAGGAGATCTTCTGATCATGGCTACCGTTAAAGTAACGCTGATCAAAAGCATGACCGGCCGCATTCCTAACCACAAACTGTGTGTTAAAGGTTTGGGTCTGCGTCGCATCGGTCACACTGTAGAAGTCCAGGATACTCCCGAGAATCGCGGGATGATCAACAAGGCTTACTACATGCTGCGTGTAGAGGGTTAATCGATGAAACTCAATGATCTGAGTCCAGCGCCGGGTTCCCGTCGCGAAAAGCATCGTCCGGGCCGTGGTATCGGTAGCGGTTTGGGTAAGACTGGTGGCCGTGGCCACAAAGGTCAAACCTCCCGCTCCGGTGGCACCATCGCTCCAGGCTTTGAAGGCGGTCAACAGCCGCTGCATCGTCGTCTGCCGAAGTTCGGTTTCGTTTCCCTGAAAGCCATGGATCGCGCAGAAGTGCGTCTGTCCGAGCTGGCTAAAGTGGAAGGCGATATCGTTACTGTGCAGACCCTGAAAGATGCCAACGTGATCAACGTCAACGTACAGCGTGTGAAAATCATGCTGTCCGGTGAAGTGACTCGCGCTGTCACTATCGGCAAGGGAATCGGCGCCACCAAAGGTGCGCGTTCGGCTATCGAAGCAGCTGGCGGCAAGTTCGAGGAATAAATGGCTAAGCAAGGTGCTCTCTCAGCGCTCGGCAAAGGCGGTATGTCTGAACTTTGGGCTCGTCTGCGTTTTCTGTTCCTGGCGATTATCGTCTACCGAATAGGCGCACACATCCCGGTTCCAGGTATCAACCCGGACCGACTCGCAGACCTGTTTCGACAGAATGAGGGGACCATTCTTAGCTTGTTCAACATGTTTTCCGGCGGCGCGCTGGAACGGATGAGCATATTTGCACTGGGGATCATGCCGTACATTTCGGCATCGATCATCATGCAACTGATGACCGCCGTCAGCCCGCAGCTTGAGCAGTTGAAGAAGGAAGGTGAAGCTGGTCGTCGCAAGATTAGCCAGTACACCCGCTACGGCACCGTCGTCCTCGCTCTTGTTCAGGCCATCGGCATGTCCGTTGGTCTGGCGGGGCAGGGCGTTGCGTTCACTGGTGACTTTGGCTTCCATTTCGTCGCGGTATCCACATTTGTGGCTGGTGCGATGTTTATGATGTGGCTGGGTGAGCAGATTACTGAGCGTGGTGTTGGTAACGGTATCTCGATGTTGATTTTCGCAGGTATCGTCGCCGGTCTTCCGAGAGCAATCGGGCAGTCTTTCGAGTCTGCACGTCAGGGTGATATCAATATCTTCGCCCTGGTTGCCATCGGTTTGCTGGCAGTAGCGATTATCGGTTTTGTGGTGTTCATTGAGCGTGGTCAGCGTCGTATCGCTGTTCACTACGCCAAGCGTCAGCAGGGCCGTAAGGTCTTTGCTGCGCAGACCAGCCACTTGCCGCTGAAAGTGAATATGGCCGGTGTTATCCCGGCAATTTTCGCGAGCAGCATTTTGCTGTTTCCGGCTTCGTTGGGTACCTGGTTTGGTCAGTCTGAAAATATGGGCTGGCTGCAGGACCTCTCTCAGTCGATCGCTCCTGGTCAGCCGTTGAATATTCTGCTGTTTAGTGCAGGGATTATTTTCTTCTGCTTCTTCTATACGGCGTTGATGTTCAATCCGAAAGACGTAGCGGAAAACCTGAAGAAGTCCGGTGCCTTTATTCCGGGCATCCGTCCAGGTGAGCAGTCTGCACGCTACATTGATGGCGTTTTGACTCGCTTGACCCTGTTCGGTGCTCTATATATGACGGCCGTATGCCTGTTACCCCAGTTTCTGGTGGTTGCAGCAAACGTTCCGTTCTACCTTGGCGGGACCTCGTTGCTGATCGTGGTCGTGGTTGTGATGGACTTCATGTCCCAAGTACAATCGCACCTCGTTTCGCACCAGTACGAATCCCTGATGAAGAAAGCCAACCTGAAGGGCTACGGCAGCGGCATGTTGCGCTGAGTACCCCATAAGGTTCGAGGAGTTGGTGATGAAAGTTCGTGCATCGGTGAAAAAGCTGTGCCGTAACTGCAAGATTATTCGCCGCGAAGGTGTTGTTCGAGTAATTTGCAGCGCGGAACCGCGTCACAAACAGCGCCAAGGCTGAGTGTGATCCGCTTGAAGCCCGGCAGCTAGTGCGCTGCCGGGTTGATTATTTGTTATTACAGCGATATTATCTCGCGCCCTATTTCTTGGCTTCCGGGGCGTAGGTAGCTGTCAATTGGAGTCCCACTGAATGGCCCGTATTGCAGGCGTTAACATTCCAGATAACAAGCACACTGTTATCTCGCTGACCTACATCTATGGTGTTGGTCGCACTACTGCGCAGAAAATTTGCGCAGATACTGGGGTAAACCCAGCCGCAAAGATCAAGGATCTGAGCGACGAGCAGATTGAGCTGTTGCGTGGCGAAGTGGCGAAGTTCACCACTGAAGGTGACCTGCGTCGCGAAATCAACATGAAAATCAAGCGTTTGATGGACCTCGGTTGCTACCGTGGTCTGCGTCATCGTCGTGGTCTTCCAGTGCGCGGTCAGCGTACCAAGACTAACGCGCGTACCCGTAAAGGTCCGCGTAAGCCGATCCGCAAGTAATCGCCCACGCGAATCGACAGGAAAATTATCATGGCAAAACCTGCTGCTCGTCCTCGTAAAAAAGTTAAAAAGACAGTGGTTGATGGCATCGCCCACATCCATGCATCTTTTAACAACACCATCGTGACCATCACCGACCGTCAAGGTAACGCGCTTTCTTGGGCTACCTCCGGTGGTTCGGGTTTCCGCGGTTCCCGCAAGTCCACCCCGTTTGCTGCTCAAGTAGCTGCTGAACGTGCTGGCCAAGCTGCGCTGGAATATGGCCTGAAAAACCTCGACGTTAACGTCAAAGGTCCAGGTCCAGGTCGTGAGTCTGCTGTCCGTGCTTTGAACGGCTGTGGCTATAAGATCGCCAGCATCACCGACGTGACGCCAATCCCGCACAACGGGTGCCGTCCGCCGAAGAAGCGCCGCGTGTAATCCAGGAGATTGTAAAGAATGGCTCGTTACATTGGTCCAAAATGCAAACTCGCTCGTCGTGAAGGCACCGATCTCTTTCTGAAGAGCGGCGTGCGCGCGATCGAATCGAAGTGCAACATTGAAGCAGCACCTGGTATCCACGGCCAACGCCGCGGTCGCCAGTCCGATTACGGCACCCAACTGCGTGAAAAGCAGAAGGTACGTCGTATCTACGGCGTTCTCGAGCGTCAGTTCAGCGGCTACTACAAAGAAGCTGCTGGCAAGAAAGGTGCAACTGGTGAAAACCTGCTGCAACTGCTCGAATGCCGTCTGGACAACGTTGTATACCGTATGGGCTTTGGTTCGACTCGTGCCGAATCTCGTCAGCTGGTATCGCACAAATCCGTCAGCGTAAACGGCCAAACCGTTAACGTCCCGTCTTACCAGGTTCGTGCTGGTGACGTGGTCGCGATTCGCGAGAAAGCAAAAAACCAACTTCGCATTGTCCAAGCTCTCGATCTGTGTGCCCAACGTGGCCGCGTAGAATGGGTAGAAGTAGACACTGAGAAGAAGTCGGGCGTTTTCAAGAACGTTCCTGCTCGCAGTGATCTGTCCGCCGACATCAACGAAAGCCTGATTGTCGAGCTCTACTCCAAGTAAGGGCTAGAAAATAGGTGCATCCATGCAGATTTCGGTAAATGAGTTCCTGACACCCCGCCATATTGATGTGCAGGTTGTCAGTCCAACCCGCGCCAAGATTACTCTCGAGCCTCTCGAGCGTGGTTTTGGCCACACCCTGGGCAACGCGCTGCGCCGCATCCTGTTGTCCTCAATGCCCGGCTGTGCAGTAGTCGAGGCCGAGATTGACGGTGTGCTCCACGAGTACAGCGCCATCGAAGGTGTACAGGAAGACGTAATTGAAATCCTGTTGAACCTTAAAGGTCTGGCTATCAAGCTGCACGGCCGTGACGAAGTTACGCTGACCTTGTCGAAGAAGGGTTCGGGGGTGGTTACCGCTGCCGATATTCAGCTGGATCATGATGTCGAGATCGTTAACCCCGATCACGTAATCGCTAACCTGGCGTCTAACGGCGCCCTGAACATGAAGCTCACTGTAGCTCGTGGTCGTGGTTATGAACCGGCCGACTCGCGTCAGAGCGATGAAGACGAAAGCCGCAGCATCGGTCGCTTGCAGCTTGACTCTTCGTTCAGCCCGGTTCGCCGTATCGCATACGTGGTAGAAAACGCCCGTGTCGAGCAGCGTACTAACCTGGACAAGCTGGTTATTGATCTGGAAACCAACGGTACTCTCGATCCTGAAGAGGCTATCCGCCGCGCTGCAACCATTCTGCAACAGCAGTTGGCTGCGTTCGTCGACCTCAAAGGTGACAGCGAACCAGTGGTAATCGAGCAGGAAGACGAGATCGATCCGATCCTGCTTCGCCCGGTTGACGATCTGGAACTGACTGTACGTTCGGCTAACTGCCTTAAGGCGGAAAACATTTACTACATCGGCGACCTGATTCAGCGTACCGAAGTAGAACTGTTGAAGACTCCGAACCTGGGCAAGAAATCCTTGACTGAAATCAAGGACGTTCTGGCCTCCCGCGGTCTGTCCCTCGGCATGCGCCTCGACAACTGGCCGCCTGCAAGTCTTAAGAAGGACGACAAGGCGACTGCCTGATCGTCGTAATCACCGAACGTGAGTTTGGTAAGGAATGAACCATGCGTCATCGTAAAAGTGGTCGTCACCTGAGCCGTACCAGCTCGCACCGCAAGGCCATGTTTCAAAACATGGCGGTGTCGCTGTTCGAGCACGAGCTGATCAAAACTACACTGCCGAAAGCTAAAGAACTGCGTCGCGTTGCTGAGCCGCTGATCACTTTGGCCAAGACAGACAGCCTGGCTAACCGCCGTCTGGCTTTCGACCGTACTCGCTCGAAAGCTATTGTTGGTAAGCTCTTCAACGACCTGGGCAAGCGTTATGCTACCCGTGAGGGTGGCTACCTGCGCATCCTCAAGTGCGGTTTCCGCGCTGGCGACAACGCGCCTATGGCGTACGTCGAGTTGGTTGATCGTGCTACTGCCGGCGAAGCTGTAAGCGCCGAGTAAAACGATAAGCTGTATCGAAAAACCGGGCCCAGTGCCCGGTTTTTTGTGGGCGTAAATAATCTGACTATGCTCAATATGCTGCCGCCTTCACAAGGCAATTCCATTTGTGCGGTGTTAGTTATTCTCTATCGAAGTCCATAATTTAATAAATTTGATGGTGTCATCTCGATGGCCGATACTCCCTCCAAGCCGATTAGCCGGCAGTTCCATGACTGACCTGAGGAAGATTGAGCATGAGCCAGAACAATACTCTTACTACCGCCAGCGGCGCGCCTGTCGCAGATAACCAGAATTCCCGCTCGGCGGGCCCACGTGGCCCGCTGCTGCTTGATGATTTTCACCTGATCGAGAAGCTCGCTCACTTCAATCGCGAGAATATTCCTGAGCGTCGCGTCCATGCCAAGGGGTCGGGCGCATACGGCACGTTCACCGTGACGCAGGACATTACTCAATACACCAGCGCCAAGCTTTTCGAATCGATCGGTAAGCAAACGCCTACGTTCCTGCGATTCTCTACCGTAGGTGGCGAGCGTGGTTCGGCGGATACCGAACGTGATCCGCGTGGTTTTGCGTTGAAGTTTTACACCGAGGAAGGCAACTGGGACATCGTCGGCAACAACACCCCCGTGTTTTTCATCCGGGATCCTCTGAAATTCCCGGACTTCATCCACACTCAAAAACGTCTGCCGCAAAGCAACTTGAAAAGCGCCCAGATGATGTGGGACTTCTGGTCGCACTCCCCCGAGGCGCTGCACCAGGTCACCATCCTGTTTTCCGACCGTGGCATCCCGGACGGCTACCGTCACATGCACGGCTTCGGCAGCCATACTTACAGCCTGATCAACGCCCGGGGCGAGCGTCACTGGGTCAAATGGCATTACAAAACCAAACAGGGCATCAAAAACCTGGCGCCGGCTGAGGCTGCTCGCCTGGCGGGTACCGACCCTGATTACGCCCAGCGCGACCTGTTTGGCGCGATCGAACGCGGTGACTTCCCGAAATGGCGCGTCTGCATTCAGATCATGACAGAGGCCCAGGCCAACGCTCACTACGAGAACCCTTTCGACGTCACTAAAACCTGGTCGCAAAAGGAGTTCCCGCTGATTGAAGTTGGCGAGCTGGAACTCAACCGCAACCCACAAAACTACTTCGCTGAAGTGGAACAGGCCGCCTTTGGTCCAAGCAACATGGTGCCAGGTGTGGGCCTTTCCCCGGACCGCATGCTGCAAGGTCGCGTCTTCGCGTATGCAGATGCTCATCGCTACCGTGTCGGCACCAATCACCAACAGTTGCCGGTGAATGCTCCACGCAATCAGGTGAACAGCTATCAGCGTGACGGCTCAATGGCGTTTGGCAGCAACGGCGGCGCGGCACCCAATTACGAGCCCAACAGCTACGCTGATGCTCCCAAACAAGCGCCGCAGTATGCTGAGCCCGCTTTGGCGCTGAACGGTACGGCTGATCGCCATGATCACCGCGAGGACACCGATTACTACAGCCACGCCGGTGCATTGTTCCGCTTGATGGATGATGACCAGAAAGCGCTGCTCACCAATAATATCGCCGGTGCAATGGCGGGGGTTTCAGGTGATGTGGTTCAGCGTCAGTTGCAGCACTTCTACAAGGCAGATCCTGCTTATGGAGAAGCAATCGCAACCGCACTGGGTGTATCGCTTAACTAACTCTAAACGATAAGCAGAACCGCCCTCATTTGGGCGGTTTTTGCGTTATTTCAGCCACTTTTTTCAGGATATCTTCACTTTTCTGCCGTTGGTCCCGTGACCAAAACGTCAGCATGGTTCAAACTACAGACTTTCAAGCAGGGAGATGTAGGGCGATGCAAGGTCACCCCGACGTAATCGATTACCTCAACACGTTGCTGACGGGCGAACTGGCAGCTCGTGACCAATATTTCATCCACTCGCGCATGTACGAAGACTGGGGCTTTACCGAGCTCTACGAGCGTATCAATCACGAAATGGAAGAAGAGGCACAGCACGCCGACGCGCTGATGCGCCGCATCCTGATGCTCGAAGGCACGCCACGCATGCGTCCCGACGACCTGGACGTGGGCACCACGGTGCCTGACATGCTCGCCGCCGACTTGCGCCTTGAGTACAAGGTGCGTGCCGCGCTCTGCAAAGGCATCGAACTGTGCGAACAGCACAACGACTACGTCACCCGAGAAATCCTGCGGGTGCAGTTGAATGACACCGAAGAAGATCACACCTACTGGCTCGAAAAGCAGTTGGGCTTGATCAAACTGATTGGCCTGGAAAACTACCTGCAATCGCAGTTCTGATTTCAGACAGTCAAAAGCCCCTGACACCGATGAAGTGGCAGGGGCTTTTTATTGGTTCTTCACGGAATCCCGGGAAACACAGAAACAAGAACGCCGATTTGATTGATGATGTTCGTGCGAGCAAACACATCTACCAAACCGGCGTTCTTATGCACGATATTAATACTTTCCTTCCCTTTTGGGAGGGTTTTTCTGTCGTCAACATCAAGCCTGATGGTGACGGTCTCCAGATCGATCTCACACCCCACACCACCCGCTTCCCTTCCTGCGGAGGGTGCCAAAAAACCTGTTCAACCACTCATGAGTATTGCGAGCGAGTGATTCGTGATCTACCCATTCTCGGTCGTGCGGTGCGCCTCAGCGTTTTGCTCAGGCGTGTTGGTTGCCGCGACTGTGGCAAACGCATGGAGGCTGTCAGTTGGCTAGACCGCTACGCTCGCATGACGCGCCGCTTGGCCGAGACGG
>NZ_JYLK01000028.1 GCF_001439805.1 Pseudomonas trivialis
TGCACCTGAACTTCGGTATCGACGTGATCAACCAGATCAAAATCGAAAACCCGCACCTGTGGGATGCCGAGATGAAGGAAGAAGCGACCCAGATGATTCTGCAGGGGACGCAGCTGGAGATTGAATACGCGCGGGATACCATGCCGCGTGGGGTGCTGGGGATGAATGCGGCGATGATGGAGGATTACCTCAAGTTCATCGCTAACCGCCGTCTGTCGCAGATTGGGCTTAAAGAAGAGTATCCAGGCACCACCAACCCGTTCCCGTGGATGAGTGAGATCATGGACTTGAAGAAAGAGAAAAACTTCTTCGAAACCCGCGTGATCGAGTACCAGACCGGCGGCGCGCTGAGCTGGGACTGAATCAACATGGCGCCGAAAAAATGTGGGAGGGGTATGCTCCCTCCCACATGAGCCTGTGTTCTTTAAACGTGTGTACACCCTTTTATGCCCAATCAAACCATCAAAACCCCCTGCGTAGGCCTGTGTTCCACCGTTTACGGTGACCTGGTGTGCCGGGGCTGCAAGCGCTATCACCACGAAGTCATCCAGTGGAATGGCTACAACGCCGATGAAAAACAGGCGGTGTGGCTGCGCCTTGAGCAACTGCTGGTGCAGGTGATGACCAGCAAGCTGGAAGTGTTCGACCCCCAGCGCCTGCGCCAGCAACTGGAAGACCGCAAGATTCGCTATGTGCCGCATCAGTCGCCGTATTGCTGGGCCTACCAGTTGATTGCCCGGGGCGCGCGGGTGATTTCCCGTTTGGACGCCTATGGCCTGGCGTTGTTGCCGGAGTTTCGCGAACGCAGCCTCAGCGAGCTGCGCGATGCGATTGACCGCGAGTTTTTCCTGCTGTCTGAAGCCCATTACGAGCGCTACATCGCGCCGGGGTTTCTGCAGGATGCGTTCGGGCCAGCGCTGATCGCCAGTGTCTGAACCGCCCCACTCTCCTCGTCATTGTGTTTAAAATGCGGCCCGTTCAAACACCGACGCCCACCGATGACCCCAGACGCACTCGCCACCCTGCATGCCCATTTGCTGACCGCCCTGGCCGACGCGCCCGCTGAAACCCGGCGCCTGTTCCACGGCCGTGGTCGCTGCTGGCCGGGTCTTGAGCAGTTGACGGTGGACTGGCTGCAAGGCGTGGTGCTGGTGGCGCTGTTCAAGCAGACCGAGCAGCTGGACGCCTTGAAACAGCAACTGTTGCAGATCGACTGGGCCACCTGCGGCGTGCGCGCCGTCGCCCTGCAACACCGCTACCTGCCGCAAAGCACCACCGAGTGGCTGGCAGGCGACCCCATCGACGCGTTGACCATCACCGAAGGCGGCCTGCGATACCTGATCGACCTGGGTAAGAAGCAGAACAGCGGCCTCTTTCTCGACATGCGCCACGGGCGCAACTGGGTGCGTGAACAGGCTCGGGATCAGCGCGTGCTTAATCTGTTTGCCTACACCTGCGGTTTTTCGGTGGCGGCCATCGAAGGCGGCGCGGCCCATGTGGTCAACCTGGACATGGCCCGTGGCGCTCTGAGCCGGGGCCGCGACAATCATCGCCTGAACGGTCACGACCTGGGCAAGGTCACCTTTCTGGGCCACGACCTGTTCAAATCCTGGGCCAAGGTCACTCACAACGGTCCGTACGACCTGGTGATCATCGACCCGCCGTCCTTCCAGAAAGGCAGCTTCCTGCTGACCAAGGATTACCAGCGCGTGCTGCGTCGCCTGCCGGATTTGCTCACGGCGCAGGGCACGGTGCTGGCCTGCATGAACGATCCAGCCTTTGGTGAAGACTTCCTGATCGACGGCGTCACCCGCGAAGCACCGGGCCTGCGCTTTGTGGAACGCCTGGAAAACCCGCCGGAATTCCCCGATATCGACCCACAGAGTGGTTTGAAGGCCCTGGTGTTTCGCCAAGGCTGATGCCGAAACGTCCTACGCTTGCTAACCTAAGCAGTAATACCGGGGGTGGTGAACCTTATCCCCTCATTCCCGGTCGATACCTGCATTCCCCCCGGTCAGACTCGACGGCGTCACGTTGTCGGCTGCCCTGTTACACCTTTTGGAGAAACGCCCGTGATCTCGACCCTGCATGTAGCCAGACTCAAAGCCTGGGGCGCCCATGGCTTTACCGCCACCGGCGTGGTTCTGGCCTTCCTGGCCACCCTGGCGCTCCTGGAAAACTCGCCCAAGGCCTGTCTGCTGTGGCTGGGTCTGGCGCTGGTGGTGGACGGCGTCGACGGCTCTCTGGCGCGCAAACTCAACGTCAGCACGGTATTGCCCAGCTTTGACGGCTCGGTGCTGGACCTGGTGATCGACTACCTGACCTACGTGTTCATTCCGGCACTGTTTATCTACCGCTATATCGACCTGCCGGAATTTACCCACCTGTTCACCGTGTCGGTGATCCTGGTGTCGTCGCTGTTCTGCTTCTGCAACGTCAACATGAAGAGCAAGGACAACTACTTCGTCGGCTTCCCGGCCGCCTGGAACGTGGTCGCGTTATGCGTCTACATCATCCAGCCGGACGCCTGGGTGACCTTGACCACCGTGATCGGCCTGGCCCTGCTGACCGTCACCCCGATGAAGTTCCTGCACCCGTTTCGCGTGAAGCGCTTCATGCCGATCAACATTGCGGTCACCACCATCTGGCTGCTGTGCAGCTTCCTGATGGTCGTGGACCACCCCAACACCAACCCGTGGACGTTCGGCCTGTGGTCGCTGATGTCGGCGTACTTCCTCGGGATCTGCGTGTGGCGCACGGGGCTTGAGTGGATCGAAGCGCGGCGCTGAGCTTTTTGCGCAACGAAGCACGCCCGTACAAGCCCTTGTGTCGGATTTAACGCAATAGTGATGCGGTTTTTTCACTCGCGCTTTAAAGCACAAGGGAGTTTCAGATGAGCACATTCGTTGCCAAAGACGGCACCCGGATCTACTTCAAGGACTGGGGCAGCGGCAAGCCCGTGCTGTTCAGCCACGGCTGGCCACTGGATGCCGACATGTGGGAATACCAGATGGAGTACCTGAGCAGCCGTGGCTACCGCACGATCGCCTTCGACCGTCGCGGCTTCGGGCGCTCCGACCAGCCCTGGACCGGCAACGACTACGACACCTTCGCCGACGACATCGCCCAACTGATCGAGCACCTGGACCTTGCGGACGTTACCCTGGTCGGCTTCTCCATGGGTGGCGGCGATGTGGCGCGCTACATCGCGCGCCATGGCAATGACCGGGTCGCGGGGCTGGTGCTGCTGGGTGCGGTGACGCCGATCTTCGGCCAGCAGCCGGACTACCCGCAAGGCGTGCCGGCTGAGGTGTTCGACGGCATCAAGGCCGGCCTGCTGAAGGACCGTGCGCAATTTATCAGTGACTTCAACACCGCGTTCTTCGGGATCAACAAGGGCCAACAGGTTTCCCAGGGCGTGCTGGCGCAAACCCTGCAGATCGCCCTGCTGGCGTCGCTCAAGTCCACCGTCGACTGCGTCACCGCGTTCTCGCAAACCGACTTCCGCGCGGACATGGCGGCCATTGATGTACCGACCCTGGTGATCCATGGCGACGGCGACCAGATCGTGCCGTTCGAGACCACCGGCAAGGTGGCCGCGCAGATGATCAAGGGCGCACAGCTCAAGGTCTACAAGGACGCCCCCCACGGGTTTGCCGCGACCCATACCCAAAAGCTCAATGAAGACCTGTTGGCGTTTCTGCAGCGCTGATCAACCGTTTGCACGCAGCGAACAGCCAATGTGGAAGCTCCCGCTTTCACATTGGCCTGCGGATCCCTGGCTGACGCGTGCGGCCCGTTACTGGACAATGGTTGGAATCAACCGCCGCAGGCTGCGGTCCCAGTACACACGCTCACTGCAACAGGTACTCCTCCATGACACTGCCGCACACCATGACCCTGATTGAAATCACCGAATTCGGCGGACCTGACGTGCTCAAGCCACGCCAGGAAGCCGTGCCGACTCCAGGCCCCGGTGACCTCCTGATCCGCGTGCACGCCGCCGGCGTCAACCGCCCCGACGCCCTGCAACGCGCCGGCAAGTACCCGATGAAACCTGGCATGAGCCCGATCCCGGGCCTGGAAGTGGCCGGTGAAGTGGTCGCGCTCGGTGACGGTGTCACCCACTACAGCGTGGGCGACCGAGTCTGCGCCCTGACCAACGGCGGCGGATACGCGCAGTTCTGCACGGTGCCGGCCGGCCAGGCGTTGCCGATCCCCGAGGGCATGGACTGGATTCAGGCCGCTGCCGTCCCGGAAACCTTCTTTACCGTCTGGGCCAACCTGTTCGGCCTGGGCAATGCCCACACGGGCGAGCGCGTGCTGATCCATGGCGGCACCAGCGGCATCGGCACCACCGCGCTGATGCTGTGCCGCGAGTTCGGCATCCAGGCCTTCGCCACCGCCGGCAGCGCCGACAAGTGCGCGGCCATCGCCAAACTGGGCGCCGAACCGATCAATTACCGCGAGCAGGACTTCGCCGACGTGATCGCCAAGAAAACCGATAATCAGGGCGTGGACGTGATTCTCGACATCATGGGTGCCTCCTACCTCAACAATAACCTCAAGGCCCTGGGCATGGACGGCCACCTGGTGATGCTGGGCTTCCTCGGCGGCGGCAAGGCCAACGACGTCGACCTGCTGACCATCCTCAGCAAGCGCGCAGTGATCACCGGCTCGCTGCTGCGGGCGCGCACCGCCGATGAAAAGGCCGCGATTGCCGACCAACTGCGCGAATACGTGTGGCCGGTGCTGGCGGCAGGACGCTGCCTGCCGATCATCGACCAGGTATTCGACTACACCCAGGCCGACCAGGCCCATGCCCGCATGGAAGGTGGCGACCACATCGGCAAGATCGTGCTGCGCGTGATTTAAAACCAGTAAGGGAATCCCGCTGCCCCTGTGGCAAGCGGGCTACCGTGGCGAGCGGGCTTGCCCCGCGTTGGGCTGCGCAGCAGCCCCAAAAAATCAGCCTCTGCGCAACATCGGGTTCGTACTTGATGGGGGGCGCTTCGCACCCCAACGCGGGGCAAGCCCGCTCGCCACAGGAGCCCGCTTGCCACAGGGGTGTGTGATTATCTGGAATGGATCACAGCACGGTGAATTGCACTACTCGGCGTACGCCGGATAATCCACATAGCCCAATTCAGAACCGCCATACATCCCTTCGGCACGCAATGGGTTCAACGGCCAGCCGTTGAACAGTCGTTGCGGCAGGTCCGGGTTGGCGATGAATGGACGGCCGAATGCAATCAGGTCCGCCAGCCCCGCTTCGACCAACCGCGCGCCACGCTCGGCAGTGTAGCGGCCAGCGTAGATGATGCGGCCGCTGAACGTGCTGCGCACGGCCTGGCGGAAGCTGTCGGGCAGGTCGGGGGCGTTGTCCCAGTCGGCTTCGGCGATGGACACGTAGGCAATACCCGACTGCTCCAGCACCTTGATCGCTTCGATATAGGTGTGATGCGGGTCTTCTTCCACCAGGCCAATGTAGACACGGTCCTGATCGGTGCCACTGAACAGCGGTGAAAACCGTACGCCCAGGCGCTCGGGACCGACCACCTGGCTCACCGCCTCGACCACTTCGCGCAGGAACCGCAGGCGATTGTCCAGCGAGCCACCGTACTGGTCGTCGCGCTGGTTGGAATGCGCCGAGATGAACTGGTTGACCAGGTAGCCATTGGCCGAGTGAATCTCCACCCCATCAAACCCCGCGTCCAGCGCATTGCGGGCGGCCTGGGCGTACTGTCCGACCAACTCGTCGATCTCGAGCAGGTTCAGCGCGCGCGGCACCGGTGGCTGCACCAGGTCGCCAGTACCCGGGCCGGTAGCGATAAACGCCTTGGCCTGCTGCGCCTGAATCGCCGAGGGCGCCACCGGAGCCGCGCCCTCGGGCTGCAAGGCATTGTGGGACACCCGGCCGACATGCCACAGCTGGGCAAAGATCACCCCGCCCTCGGCATGCACGGCGTGGGTGACCTTGCGCCATCCGTCGATTTGCGCGGGGCTGTAAATGCCCGGCGTCCAGGCATAACCCTGGCCACGCGGTTCGATCTGCGTGCCTTCGCTGACCATGAAACCGGCAGTGGCCCGCTGACGGTAATACTCGGCCATCAAGTCTGTCGCGATATCACCCGGCTGGGCGCTGCGCTGGCGGGTCAACGGCGGCAATACCACGCGGTTGTTCAGCAGGTGATGGCCCAGTTTTACCGGGGTGTTTAAAACAGTGGCAGTCATTGCGATATTCCAAATTCGGGACGAACGAAAACGTTGGCGACTCGTGCGAGTCGCCAGCGATAAAACGGTTAATTGAATTAAGCGGTGAGGTTGAGCAGGGCCTGGGCCACTTCGCTCGAACTGCCGGGGTTCTGCCCGGTGACCAGGAGGCCGTCGACAATCACGAAGGACTGCCAGTCAGCGCCCTTCTCATACTTGCCGCCCAGCTTCTTGAACTCGTCCTCGACCAGGAACGGCACCACGTCGGTCAATTGCACCGCCGCCTCTTCGGAGTTGGAGAACCCCGTCACGCGGCGGCCCTTGATCAACGGCTCGCCATTGACCGCCTTGACGTGACGCAGAGCACCCGGCGCATGGCAGACGAAGCCGATAGGCTTGCCGGCACGCTCGAACGCTTCGATCAGCGCAATCGAGGTGGGCGACTCGGCCAGGTCCCACAGCGGTCCGTGGCCGCCTGGGTAGAACACGGTGTCGAAATGGTCCGCGTTGAGCGTGTCCAGCTTCACGGTGTTGGCCAAGGCCTGTTGCGCGGCCGGGTCGGCGGCGAAACGGCGGGTCTGCTCGGTCTGGGCGTCCGGCTGGTCACTGACCGGGTCCAGTGGCGGCTGGCCGCCGGCCGGAGATGCCAGCACCACCTCGACGCCGGCGTCCTTGAACACGTAATACGGGGCTGCAAACTCTTCGAGCCAGAAACCGGTCTTGCGGCCGGTGTCGCCAAGCTGGTCGTGAGAGGTGAGTACCATTAATACTTTCATTTTCCAGTGCCTCGATCAGGGTGAATGTCAGGGTGTGCAGGGCTGCCCAACAACTGTTGGGTCAGCGACAGCGCCTCGGCAAACGGCGCGGCGCTACGGGTGATCTTGCTCATGACGCTGGTTCCCAGCCACAGCGCATACAGGCGCCGGGCAAGGCCTTCGGGGGATTGCTCGATAGCCAGCGAACCCTCTTCGACCCCGCCGCGTATGGCGTCGGCGAGTACCTCGATGGTGCGCGAGGTGCCACGTTGCAGGGCCAGGCGCATCGGCTCCGAAAGGTCTGACACCTCGGCACCCAGTTTGACAGCCAGGCATTTGCCGGAATCGGTGCAGCCGGTCTGGTTATCGGTCCAGGCCTGCCAGTAGCGCATCAACGTGTTGTGCCGGGACAGGTCGGGCTGGCTGAACAACTGCTGCATGCCCTGCACGTAGTTGTCGAAGTAGGTGTCGAGCAACACCACACCGAATGCGTCCTTGGAGTTGAAGTAGTGATAAAACGAGCCTTTGGGCACCGCAGCGGCCTGCAGTATTTCGTTCAGGCCCACCGCAGAAAATCCCCTGGCGCCGATCAGCGGTTGCGCGCTGTCGAGAATCACTTGCCGGGCACTTCTGGTGTCGTTGCTCATGCTTGCCTCCCGCCGATTAGACCAGTCGTCTAGTTCGTGAAGCCATGGTAGGCAGCGTGGCAGAACCCCACAATGTCAGATCCGCAAGGATTTCGGACATGCGCCGAAGTCGGTTGCCGTTTCCCCGGCGCCCGCCGACAATCCCCCTCCCGCGCCCCTTGGAGAATGACGATGCACAGCGTTGCGCTGATGGTTTACCCGAACTTCCAGTCCCTGAGCCTCAGCTTGGGCTCGGTGTTCGAGTGCGCGAACCTGCTGCGCGGCGAGCCGGCCTATGAATTTCACCTGGTGTCGGAAAGCGGCGGCGCGGTGATGACGTCCCAGGGCTTTTCGGTGAACACCTCGGCCCTGCGGCCCCAGGGTTATGACACGTTGATCGTCAGCGGCTACCTGGAATTTCGCCTGCCGGAAGCGAACCTGCTGGAGCTGGTCAAGACCGCGTCCGCGCAGTCACGCCGGGTGGCGTCGCTGTGCATGGGGATTTTCGTGCTGGCCGAAGCCGGGCTGCTGGAGGGCAAACGCACCACCACCCACTGGATTCACGCGCCAGCGTTTCGCAAGCGCTATCCGCACATCTGCCTGGAAGAAGACAAGCTGTTTGTGGTGGACGGCCAGGTGTGGACTGGCGCCGGCATGAGCGCCGGGGTCGACCTGGCCCTGGCCATGGTGGAGAACGACCTGGGCAGCGATCTTGCCCGGCGCATCGCGCGCAAACTGGTGATCGCCCAGCGCCGGGGCAGCGAGCAGTCGCAGTTGTCGGCCCTGCTGGAGCTGGACCCCAAGTCCGACCGCGTGCAACTGGCCCTGGCCTACGCCCGCGAGAACCTCACCCATGACCTGTCGGTGGACGCCCTGGCCGAGGTCGCCCGGCTCAGCCCGCGCCAGTTCAGCCGGGTGTTTCGCGAAGAGACCGGGCAGACACCGGCCAAGGCTATCGAATCGCTGCGGGTGGAAGCCGCGCGGGCGATGATGGAAACCAGCCGGCACCCGGTTGAGGTGGTGGCCCGCGAAACCGGATTCGGCGACCGCGAGCGCATGCGCCAGGCGTTTCTGCGGGCGTTCGGGCAACCGCCTCAAGCAATGCAGCAGGCCTTTAATGCAACGCCGCCCGCGTAATCAGGTAAGTCACCAGCTGCGGGTCATCGTCCAGCTCAAGGGTCTGCACCGGGCGCGGCAGGTTATCCAGCACACTGCGCCAGAACGCCTGTGACACTTCATCCTGATCATAAAAACGCACCAGCCAATTGGCCGCGCCGCTGCACAGCACCTGGGTGGCAATGGCGCTGCCAATGCCTCTGCGGCGATAGCGCTTGAGGATGAACAGGTCGGCCAACTCCAGGGCATCCATGCCCAGTTCGCTGCCCTCGATCAGCATGAAGCCGGCGATGCAGCCATCCACCAGCAGCAGGTTGGCGCTCCACTGCGGGTCTTGCCAGTAGCGGGACAGGTGTTCGTCATGGATATAGAAACGGCCGTCCGCTTCGACATCCTCCTGCTCCCAGTCCGAGGACTCGTAGGCGTAGTACTGGTACAGATTGCGGATCAACTCGGCCTCTTCGGGGCCGGTCTGGATCAATTCGACGGTGGTTTCAGGCATGGGGCTCTCAGTGAAATAACGCAGGGCGCCATTGTTCACAAAACGTCGCCTCAAGCCAATGCCGAGTGAATCCTTTCTATTGGCTGAACGGAATGCAGATAGCGAGGGCGCCGGCCATTATCCTGAAACATTTGGAATAAACTTCGTCGATTCCCGCGTTTCTCAAGGACATGCCTCGTGACCAACGTCTGTACCGCCGGCCTGGATGTCGGCTTTGCCTCCCTGGATTACCTGCAGATCTTCTTTTTGGGCGTGATTCAGGGCATCACCGAGCTGCTGCCGGTGTCGTCCACCGCCCACATGCGCGTGGTCCCCGCCCTGCTCGGCTGGCAGGATCCGGGCTCGGCGTTTTCGGCGGCCATGCAACTGGCGGCGCTGGCGGCCGTGGTCAGTTATTTCTGGCGCGATGTGCGCCAGGTCACCACCGGCAGCATCGACGCGGTGCGCCGGGGCGACTACAACGACCGCTGGTTCAAGCTGGCGGTGGCGATTGTGCTGGCCACCCTCCCCATCTGCATTGCCGGGCTGC
This sequence comes from Pseudomonas trivialis, assembly GCF_001439805.1. GTDB lineage: Bacteria > Pseudomonadota > Gammaproteobacteria > Pseudomonadales > Pseudomonadaceae > Aquipseudomonas > Aquipseudomonas trivialis. Next base: position 9,742 of record NZ_JYLK01000028.1, read on the forward strand.
TGCTGTCTTCAACCCTGAATGCCTGCAACTCGCCAATGCGCGGGCTGATGGTGATCGGTATTTCCTGCGTGGTGATGGCGGTGTTGATGGCGGTGGCCGAGCTGCGCGCCCGGCATACCCGTGACGTCAGCCAGATGCGCCTGCGTGATGCGCTGATCGTAGGCGTGGCGCAGATTGGCGCGTTGATTCCGGGGGTGTCGCGCTCGGGCTCCACGCTGACGGCGGCGCTGTTTCTCAACTTCAAGCGCGAGGAAGCGGCGCGTTTCTCCTTCCTGCTGGGCCTGCCGGCCATCGCCCTGGCCGGCTTGAAAGAACTGTGGGTGTTGTTGCACGCCGACCTGCCCGCGAACGCCTGGCCACACCTGCTGTTCGGGCTGGTGGTGGCGAGCATTTCGGCGTTTTTTGCGATCTGGGGGTTGATGAAGTTTCTGGAACGCTTTTCAACCTGGCCGTTTGTGATTTACCGCGCGTTGCTGGGGGTGTTTTTGATTGTGGCGGTCAGTATTGGCCTGTTGAGCTGAGACGTCTGCAGGAGCGGGCACGCTCGCTCCTACCAACCCTCCTTCAACATCCGCAGCTCCAGATGCTGCAACAGCATGATGGTCTTGCCATCGACAATCTCGCCACTTTGCACCATCGCCAGCGCCTGCTCGAAGCCCAGTTCCAGCACCTCGATGTCTTCGCCCTCCTCCTCCAGACCGCCGCCCGTGCCAACCTGATCGGCCGGCTGATATTCGCCAAGGAAAAAGTGAATGCGCTCGGTCACCGACCCCGGGCTCATGAACGCCGCGTAGATCTTTTCCACATGGCCGACGCGATAGCCGGTCTCTTCTTCGGCTTCCAGACGAATGCGCTCTTCGGGACTGGCGTTGTCCAGCAAACCGGCGGCGGCTTCGATCAGAAAACCCGGGTAATCGTTGACGAAGGTGGGCATGCGGAACTGCCGCACCAGCAGCACGCTGCGCTGCTCGCGGTTGTACAACAGGATGGTCGCGCCGTTGCCGCGGTCGTAGACCTCACGGGTCTGGGCCTGCCAGCTGCCGTCCTGGCGGCGCAGGTCGAAGGTGTATTTTTTCAGCAGATACCAATTGTCCGAGAGGGTTTCTTCGGCGGTGATCCGTACGGGGCTGTTGTCCATGATCGGGCCTCTGTGCATGGGAGGTGGAGCATGTCGCAGCTTTTTTGCCAGCGTCAAGTTGAAGCAGCTTGCAACGCAACCCGATGCTACGGCTGTCGCATTAATGCCTGCCACAACAGGCCATCTGGTAAAACCCGTGCTTCACCTCTCTTCAGGAATGTTCATGCCTTCACGTTTATTGTCTCGCCTGAGCCTGCGCTGGTTTCCCCTGCTGTGCATGGCTCTGCTGATCGTCGGCCTGCCGGTGGGATGCGCGGTGCTGCAACACAAGGAGCGCGAGTTGGTGTTCCGCATCGAACCGGGCACGGCCGGCTGGTACAGCGGCTTACCCAAAACCGTGCAGGAGTTCGAGCTCAAACCGGCCAGTTTCAAAGCGGGGCAGAACATCCATGGCTGGTGGTATCCGGCAGACCGCCAGGACGCACCGGCGATCCTCTACCTGCACGGCGTGCGCTGGAACCTGACCGGCCAGCTGTTTCGCATCGAGCAACTGCACGCCCTGGGTTACTCGGTGCTGGCCATCGACTACCGCGGCTTCGGCCAAAGCCAGGGCGACCTGCCCTCGGAAACCAGCGTCTACGAAGACGCGCGCATCGCCTGGGAGCGCTTCCAGGTGCTGCAACCGGACCCCGGCAAGCGGCTAATCTACGGCCATTCCCTGGGCGGCGCGGTGGCCATCGACCTGGCGACGCAACTGGGCAAACAAACCCCGTTGCCCGTGCGCGGTCTGGTGATCGAATCCACCTTTACCTCGCTGGCGGATGTCGCCACGGCCGTGGCCAACACCTCGCTGCCGGTGCGTTGGTTGCTGTCGCAGAAATTCGATTCGATCGACAAAATTGCCGACATTCAAATGCCCTTGCTGGTGGTGCATGGCCTGGATGACCGCTATGTGCCACCACGTTTCAGCGAGCAGCTGTTTGAAGCCGCGCGCGAGCCCAAGCGGCTGTTGCTGGTGCCCGGCGCCAGCCACAACAACAGCCTGAGCCTGGCCGGGCGCAATTATCGCCTGGCACTGGATGCCCTGATGCAAACCGCGATGCCAGCACCGGTGGTCACGCCGTCCACAGGACGCGGCGGCGACTCATGACCGCACTTTTCGGCACTGGCTTCGCGCTTGCGTGTCAAGCGCAAACCCTGCCCATGCTGGCCCGCGTCTGAAGTTGATCAAATAATGACCTTGGCTTAAATCGCCAAGCCTGCCGGGCCTTCGCAAAGTTATCCACAGAGATACCCACGGTTTCCGTGGACAACTCTTTTTATATTTTTACGGTTTTTTTTCCAACAGACAGAGCGCATCGGCCACGGCATGGCCGCTGGCAGTGTTGTCGAAGATGCACCAGGTGGGCACGCCGGCAGCGGTGGATTGGTGCAACGCTTGCGCATGGAACGCGACCCGCTCGGGGCCATAGGCACTGTGATAGATCTGCGGCGAGCCATGCAGGCGCCAATAGCGCACGCCCTGCCACACATCGACAGCATCGATGACCACCGGGTCAGCGGTCACCCAGCCGATCCGGTACGCCTGCAACAACGCCCCGGCCGCCACCCAGCTGCCATGTCGCGGCTCCAGTACCACATCGCCTGCAAAGCGCTGGCGCAGCGCCTCGAAAAAAGCGCCGGCCACTGTGGCCTCATGGTTCAGCGAGGGTGGGAGCTGCACCAGCAGGCAACCGAGTTTTTCGCCCAAGTGCAGGCATTGCGCGAGGAACTCATCAAGTGCCGTTTGACAGCGCTGCAAGCGCAACTCATGGGTGATTCGCCTGGGCACCTTCACCGAAAAGCGAAACGTCGGCGGTACCGATTGCGCCCAACGCTCATAGGTTTTTGGCAGGTGCGGTCGATAAAACGAGCTGTTTATCTCCACCGCATTGAAACGCGATGCGTAGCGCTGCAAGTGGCTGCCCTCTGCGGCAAACGCCGGCCAGTGTTCACGCGGCAAACTCCAGCCTGCGCAGCCTAGGAGCAGCGGTGCCATCTCAGTGACGCTTGGCGAGCTGTTCATTGATCGCGTCGGTCTGGCGCTCAAGGTCCTTGATCTCGGTAGGCGTCAGCACTTTGTCGACGGTTTCGGTCTTCGTGTTCGGGCGCTCCAGGGTTTGCCCTTTGGCCGGACCGGCCGTGCCTTTTTGCGCGTCTTCAGAGCTGATCGGTTCCGGAGTTTTATCGGCGGTGGTGTGATCGGTCATGGTGAGATCTCCTGACAATGGAAGGCCGCCCCTATCGGCGGGCACCTATGCAGCAGAGCCCATCGAAATTCGATGGTTCAAGAAAATTGCCAGGTTCGACCGCTGGGAAAACGGCTGTGAAAAAAATTTAAACCTTTTGCCCAGGTACCGGTTCAACACACAGGTAAGGGCATCACGCCACACTCAAGGAGATCCACCATGACTAATTTGCTGATGAAACAAATGGGCCTGACCTTTGTGCTGGTTGCAGGTTCGATATCCGCCGCGATGGCCGCCACATCCAACGACTTTGTCGACAATGCTGCCCAAGGCGGTATCACCGAAGTCGAGGCTGGCAAACTGGCTCTGGAAAAAAGCAGCTCGGCTGACGTGAAAGCCTTCGCCCAGCACATGGTCGACGACCACACCGAGGCTAATAAGGAACTGATGGCCCTGGCGAAAAAACTGGATATCGAAGTGCCAGATGACGCTGCCCTGACAGACAAGGCCAGGAAAGCCATCCTGGAAATGCGTGATGAATTGTTCGACAAGGCGTACGCCAACAACCAGGTAGACGCCCATGAAAAAACCGTCGAACTGTTCAAGAAGGAAGCCGCTTCCTCGGACAATGCCGAGCTGAAAGCCTTCGCCACCAAGACGCTGCCGACCCTTGAAAGCCATCTGAAAATGGCCAGGGAGCTGCAAGCCAAGCACGCCCATTAACCCATAACCCAACTCAAGGAGACACCTGATCATGAGTGCGCAACTCAACGGCAAGAAGATCCTTGTCATCACCTCCAACACCGGCATCGAGCGCGACGAACTGCTCAAGCCGCTGCAAGCCCTGCGCGGGTATGGCGCCACGGTCACCCACGCATCCAGCAACGGCGGCAGCACCCAGACGTTTGTCGGCGACACCGAAAAGGACCGGACCGTGGAGTCCGATGTGCAACTGTCGGACGTGAACAGCAGCGACTTCGATGCACTGGTTATCCCGGGCGGCACCGTCAATGCCGACACCCTGCGCCAGGACGCGGCCGCGCTGCGCCTGATCAACGACTTCGCCAAGGCCGGCAAGACCGTCGCGGCGATCTGTCATGGCCCATGGACGCTGATCGATGCCGGTGTGATCGAAGGCAAAACGCTGACTTCGTACAAGAGCGTGCGCATCGACCTGGAAAACGCCGGTGCCGCCGGCTGGGTCGACGCCGAGGTCAAGACGTGCAAGGCCAATGGCTGGACCTTGATCACTTCGCGTACGCCGGATGACCTGCCAGCGTTCAACGAAGCGATTGCCAAGGCACTTGCAGGCTGAACCGCCCGCAGCAACGAAAACAGGCGCCGTTCGGCGCCTGTTTTATTCAATTTCAGACCTTCAACTTTTGCGATGATCCGCCATCTCACGTTTGGGACCGAACATCGCCCACGCGATCAGTCCAAGCAGCGGCACGAAGATCAGGATGATCAGCCAAAGCCCCTTGGTCTCCCAGCCGCCCGTGCTGCGCAGCACCACGTTGATTGCCCACAACTCGGCCAACAGCACAATCACCGCCAATATGATCCAGATATATTCCAATTGCATGATTCACCTCCTCAGGTCTATGCATTAGGTCAAGCAGATCGCCCAAGGGTTCCATCGAATTCTTGCGAACGGCGGTGGCGCCTGCGTTCGTTGCGCGCTCACAAAGCGCTGCCCGTACAGGCGTTGTGCAATCCCTGCGTGATGCCACCCTGCAACTTGCACGATCAAGCCCCTTCAAGGTAAAAATAAGCCATTGATTTATATGATATTTATTTTTCGAACAAGATGGTACGACTGATGCAACCTTGCTACGGACGAGGCGCGCACTTCGACGCGCCCGAACGTTATCCGTGAGGTTCGACCATGAATGCCATTGACCTTCTCAAAGCCGACCACGAACGCGTCAAAGCCCTGCTGACTCAACTGAGCGAGTCCACCGAACGCGGCGTAAAAAAACGCACCGAGTTGCTGGCCAAGCTGGAGATGGAGATCAGCCTGCATACCAAGCTGGAAGAAGAAATTCTTTACCCGGCTTTTAGAAAAGCCGGCGGTAAGGAGCAGGACATCATGTACCACGAAGCCAAGGAAGAGCACCGCACCGTCGACGCCTTGGTGCTGCCCGACCTCAAGCAGACCGAACCCTCCACCACCGAGTTTTCCGGTCGCGTGAAAGTGGTCAAGGAACTGCTGGAGCATCACATCGAGGAAGAGGAAAGCGAGATGTTCCCCCAGGCTAAAAAACTGCTGGGCAAGGAAATCCTCGAAGAGCTGGGCGCCGAGATGGAAGCGATGAAGGCGGCGTACAAGAAAACCATGGGCACCAAACCGATGGCGGCCTGAGATACCTCTGTCGCTTGAACTCGGGGGGTTTCAAACTACGCTTGTTACAGGCGTCCCTGATCAGGAGACACCGTTGTTTCATGCTGGTTGATATACGATTCGGGCCCGGCGTAGGTCGGGCTCGGGTTTTTAGTCAATGGATCGAGGGGATTACGTCATGAAGACCATTAAGTCCCGCAACCTGTTACTGGTCATGGCCTTGTCGGCTGTATTCGCAACCCCGACATACGCCGCGTTTGGCGATAATGTCGGACCGGCGGCCACCCCGCTGAACGGCGGGTCTGCCCTGCCACCGGGCTCCGGGCATGGCAGTCGCTCCGACCAGGACAAGAAAAAACCCACCCGCGTAAAAACAAAGAAGCCTGCCGCCACGCAGACTATCAAGCCCGAGCCCTCCGACAGTTCGCAATCGTCCGACGACAAGAAACCTCGTCCGGCTGATTGATCGGGCAAAATGGTTCCAGATGTTGCCGCCCGACGCGCAGCCCAAGCCCGCGCAGGACAATCGTGCCCGCGTGATTTCCCCTCAACACGACACGCAGGCGCGGCCTCATGGCCGCGCCCGCACTCCCGGCAGCGACAGAAATTGCCCCGCGCACCGTGCACCTGTGGCAGAACGTCGCAGATTACGCCGGCTGGCCAGGGTTGATAGACTGGGCGTCCTCCACGCTTGTTCTTTCAATGCCTGCCGTTCGGAGCCTGATGTGTCCATTCGGCGCCAGGCGGGCGTGACACAGGATGCACCGTTGATGAGTACGTTATTCACCCGTCGCACCGTGCTGTCCGGCATGGGCCTGCTGGGCCTGGGCCTGCTCAGCGGCTGTGACAGCAGCCCCAGGCTGAACTTCAAGTACGGCAAGGACCTGAGCGACAAGATCATGGGCCGTACCTTCAAGCTCAAGAACACCGAGGGTGAGACCGTCACCCTCAGCTCCTACCGTGGTCTGATGCCGGTGGTATTCTTCGGCTTCACCCAATGCCCCGCCGTGTGCCCGACCACCCTGGCCCGCGCCGCCCAGGCCAAAAAGCTGATGGGCCGCGACGGCGAGATCATGCAGGTGATCTTCATCACCCTTGACCCTGAACGCGACACGCCGGAAATTCTCGACAGATACGTCAAGGCTTTCGACCCCAGCTTCGAAGCGCTGTATGGCACCCCGGAAGAAGTCGCCGTGGCGGCCAAGGAGTTCGGGATCTTCTATGAAAAGATCCCCGCCGGCGACACCTACACCCTCTCCCACACCGCCACCAGCTTTGTATTCGATACCCGTGGCAACCTGCGCCTTGGGCTGCAGGCGTCCCTTACCGCTAAAGAGTGCGCAGAAGACCTGCTCACCGTCATGGAGGTCTGCTAATGACTGCCGTTCAACACCTCAAACGCCTGACCGCCGGCCTGGCCCTGCTCGGTCTCGCCGCCCACGCCAGTGCCCAGGTCCAGGTGACCGATGCGTGGGTGCGCGCCACCGTGTCCGGCCAGCCGTCCAGCGGCGCCTTCATGACCCTCACGGCAGACAGCGACAGCAAGCTGGTAAGCGTGGCGACCCCAGTGGCCAAGGACGTGCAGATCCATGAAATGAGCATGAAGGATGACGTGATGCGCATGGGCCCGGTGGACTCGGTCGCGCTGCCGGCAGGCAAGGCGGTCAAGCTCGACCCCAACGGTTACCATGTGATGCTGATGGGTCTCACCGGACAGATCAAGGAAGGCGAGCAGGTGCCGCTGACCGTCACCGTGGAAACGGCCAACGGCGAGAAACAAGTGATCCAGGTGCAGGCGCCGGTGCGCGGGCTCGATGGCATGGAGCACATGGACCACGGCAAGATGCATTGATCGCTCGGTGGCTGACGATCCCCAACGTCCCCGCGCCCGCCCAACCATGGAGTCTCTGCCATGATGCTCAATCCCCCTGATGCCCCTGCGCAGGCGCCGCGCTTCTGGCGCGATGCGCGCCTGCCCTTCATCGAGGCGCGCACCATCGCAGACGGGCGCAAGGTGACGTACACCCGCCACGCCCACGAGCACTTTTCCATTGGCGCTATCATCAGCGGGCGCAGCTATTACCACCATGGCGCGCAGACCTTCGAGATCAGCGCCGGCACCGTTGTGTTGATGAACCCCGGTGACGTGCACGCCTGCAATCCCATCGACGACGCGCCGTGGTCCTACCACATGCTCTACCTCGATACGCCGTGGCTGACCGACCTGCAATATCAATTGGGTTTCAGCCCGGACCGGGGTTATCGCCCGTTCAGCACACCGCATTCACGCGACGCCCTGCTCTACAGCGGTTTGCTCGCACTTTACGGTTTGTTGGTGGATGAACAGGCCGAACTCCTGCAAAAACAGAGCGCGCTGGTGAGCTACTTCACCGACGTGCAGCAGCGCTTGAACCCTTCGCGGGCGCCGTTGCGCGAGGCCAATCACAAACTCGAACGCGCCGCCGATTACATTCGCGCGCACTGCACCGATACCGTGACGCTGGAAGACATTTGCCTCGCGGCCGAGCTGTCGCCTTCTTACCTGATCCGCGCGTTCAAACTGTATTACGGGTTGACGCCCCACGCGTTCCTGGTGAACCAACGCATCCAGTTTGCCCGCAGCCAATTGCGCAATGGCGAGTTGATCGCCGACGTGGCACTGGCGGCAGGTTTCGCCGATCAGGCGCATTTCCAGCGCGCGTTCAAACAGCATTTCGCAGCCACGCCAGGGCAGTATCGCGACGTGCTCACGTCATCAGCAAATAACCCACACTGGCCACCAGCAACGCGGCCATTGCGCGGTTGAACAAACGCACACCTCGCGGATTGGCCAGGTAGCGGCGCAAAAACGTGCCGGCGTACGCCCAGCACGCCACCGACAGGTAGCAGATCACCAGATAGATCGCCGCAAACAGCCAGACCTGCGCGGCATCGCCGTCCGCCACGAACAACCCCATGCCCGCGACGCAAGCCAGCCAGGCTTTCGGGTTGAGCCATTGCATCACCGCGCCATAGAGCATCGACGGCGCGCTGGCGCGGCCATCAGCGTCGAGCCGGCCGTCATCCGCCGCGAGTTTCCACGCCATGTAAAGCAGGAACGCCACGCCGCCCCACTGGATCACCTGAGTGAGCAGTGGCCAGCGCACCAGCACCTCATGCAGCCCCAGGCCAATCAGCATCAGCAGTACGGTAAACCCGGTGGCCGCCCCAAACACATGCTTCTGACTGGCGGCAAAACCGAAGCGCGCGCCGGAGCTGAGGGCGACCACGTTCACAGGGCCTGGCGTGATGGAAGTCGCCAGGGCGAAGGCGGCCATGGAAATGATCAGGCTCATTGCGATTCCTTTTTGTGAGCGAGGGAGGGTGTGCTCACGGTAGGGCGTGCAACGGCTGCTGTATTGAACAAAATGCCCCTGTAGAAGAATTGCACCCCGCACGCAAGCCAGGCCACCAGCCCGGAAAGCCGAATTATTCCCCCGTCATACGCTCCAGGCTATTACTCAAATGCAGCAACATGGCCGCACGCGCCGCATCCGGATCCTGACGGCGAATGGCCTTGAGGACTGCCTCATGCTCCAGATTGGCCAACCGCCCCAGCTGCACCAGATCCACGTCACCCCGCTCCTGGGCATTGATACGCGAGCGCGGAATCACCGAATGGCCCAAGTGCTGAATCACGTCGGTGAAATAGCTGTTGCCCGTGGCCTGGGCAATCAACTGATGAAAGCGCACATCGGGCTCGACGCTGCTGTCGTGGCTCCCCAGCGAATCCTGATAATCATCAAGCGCCTCGCGCATCTGCTGCAACTGTGCATCGGTACGGCGCAGCGCAGCCAGGGCGGCGGCCTGGGTTTCCAGGCCCATGCGCAGTTCAAGGATGCCGCGCACACTCACGGCCGTGTCGTGGGTCAGGTGCAGGCCCTGGCGCGAGTCGCGCGCCAGCACGAACGTACCGACGCCGTGCCGGGTTTCCACCAGGCCGGCCGCCTGCAATTTCGATAGCGCCTCGCGCACCACCGTGCGACTGACACCGTACTCGCCGACGATAGCGGACTCGGAGGGCAGCTTCTCGCCCGGCGCCATCTGCCCCAGCAGAATCCGCTGGGTCAGGTCGCTGACGATGTCATGGGCCAGGCCCTGGGGGCGCTTGCGTGGGAGGTCGGTGAGCATGGGCGAATCCATCGAAAAGACCGCCCAATACTAGCATCCTGTTTGAGCATCAACTTGTATGACAACAACACATTTCCCCCGAAAGGCACCCGTCTTTTGTGGGCGCTGGCTTGCCTGCGATGCAGACACCGCGGTGCATCAGTTACAGCAATGTGAAGCTATCGCAGGCAAGCCAGCTCCCACAGGGTCAATTACAGGTCTGGAGATAGGGGTTGCCACTTTAAAAATCTCAGTTGTATGATGTCTGGCAAGTCGTCAGACATGTCCGACGATCCTGAACCCGACCCGCACAACAATAATCAGTGGGAGTTCTACCTCGTGACCCCTTCCAGCCCTGCCACAGCTGCGCCTGCCCACGACCCCGTGCTGGCCCGCGCGATCAGGAAGGTGAAGAGCCATGTGCTCCCACTTTTCGTGATCATGTTCATCGTCAACTACATCGATCGCGTCAATATCGGCTTTGTGCGCACCCACATGGAACACGACCTGGGCATCGGGGCGGCCGCCTATGGCCTGGGTGCCGGCTTGTTCTTCATCGGCTACGCGCTGTTCGAAGTGCCCTCCAACCTGCTGCTGCAAAAGGTCGGTGCGCGTATCTGGCTGACCCGCATCATGTTCACCTGGGGCATCACCGCCACCTTGATGGCCTTCATCCAGAACGAAACCCACTTCTACATTCTGCGCTTTCTGTTGGGCGTGGCCGAGGCCGGGTTCTTTCCGGGGGTGATCTATTACTTCACCCGCTGGCTGCCCGGCGTGGAACGCGGCAAGGCGATTGCGATCTTTCTCAGCGGCTCGGCGCTGGCCTCGCTGATCTCCGGCCCGCTGTCCGGCGTGCTGCTGCAGATCACAGGCCTGGGCCTGCACGGCTGGCAATGGATGTACATCATCGAGGGCATGGCTTCAGTGCTGCTGTGCTTTTTCGTGTGGTTCTGGCTCGACTCCAAACCCCACGATGCCAAATGGCTCAGCCGTGAGGAACAGGACGCGCTGGTGGGCGAGATCGACCGCGAACAACGCGAGCGCGATGCCGTCAACACGGTCAAGCCAACCCTGGGCACCTTGCTCAAGGACCGTCAGATCATGCTGTTCTGCGCCTTGTATTTCTGCATCCAGTTGACCATCTATGCCGCCACCTTCTGGCTGCCAAGCATTATCAAAAAGATGGGCGACTTGAGTGACATCCAGGTGGGTTTCTTCAACTCGATTCCGTGGCTGATTTCGATCATCGCGATGTACACGTTCGCGGCGCTGGCCGGCAAGTACAAGCACCAGCAGGCCTGGGTGGCCACCGCGCTGTTGATTGCCGCCGCGGGGATGTTCTTTTCCACCACCGGCGGGCCGATCTTTGCCTTCATCGCCATCTGCTTTGCGGCCATCGGCTTCAAGTCGGCGTCGTCGCTGTTCTGGCCGATTCCCCAGGGCTATCTGGATGCGCGCATCGCGGCGGCAGTGATTGCGTTGATCAACTCCATCGGCAACCTCGGCGGGTTTGTCGCGCCGACCACCTTCGGCTTTCTGGAGCAGACCACCGGGTCGATCCAGGGCGGCCTGTACGGGCTGGCCGGGACGTCGATCCTCGCGGCCATCCTGGTGTTTTTCGCCAAGACCCGCCCCGGCGCCCACACCGCCAGCGTGCTGCACCCTGCCCCCGCCCTGAGCAAATAAGGAACGCTTCTTCATGAACACAGAACATCAGCACCACGCCAGCAACGCCCCGGTGGTCACCAGCCTGCAAGTGATTCCGGTGGCCGGCCACGACAGCATGCTGCTCAACCTCAGTGGCGCCCACGGGCCGTTCTTTACGCGCAATATCGTGATCCTGCAGGACAGCGCCGGGCATATCGGCGTGGGTGAAGTGCCGGGCGGCGAGCGTATCCGCGAGACCCTGGAAGACGCGCGCAGCCTGGTGATCGGCAAACCCATCGGCCAATACCAGAGCATCCTCAATGCCATGCGCCGCACCTTTGCCGCCCGCGACAGCGGCGGACGCGGCCTGCAGACGTTCGACCTGCGCATCACCATCCACGCCGTAACCGCCATGGAAGCGGCGCTGCTCGACCTGCTCGGCCAGTTCCTCGACGTGCCGGTGGCGGCCTTGCTCGGTGAAGGCCAGCAGCGCGACGCGGTGAAGATGCTCGGCTACCTGTTCTACATCGGCGACCGCAGCCGCACCGACCTTGCCTACCGCAGCGAAGCCGATGCCGACGACGACTGGTTCCGCCTGCGTCACGAGCAGGCCATGACCCCGGACGCCATCGTGCGTCTGGCCGAAGCCGCCAAGGCCAGATACGGCTTCAACGACTTCAAGCTCAAGGGCGGGGTCCTGAGCGGCGCAGAGGAAATCGAAGCAGTCACCGCACTGGCCGAACGCTTCCCCGACGCGCGTATTACCCTGGACCCGAATGGCGCCTGGTCACTCAAGGAAGCCATCGCCCTGTGCCGCGACCAGCATCACGTGCTGGCCTACGCCGAAGACCCGTGCGGCGCGGAAAACGGCTATTCAGGCCGCGAAGTCATGGCCGAATTCCGCCGCGCCACCGGCCTGCCGACCGCCACCAACATGATCGCCACCGACTGGCGCGAAATGGGCCATGCGATCCAGTTGCAATCGGTGGATATTCCGCTGGCCGACCCGCACTTCTGGACCCTGCAGGGCTCGGTGCGCGTGGCGCAGATGTGCCACGAGTGGGGCCTCACCTGGGGCTCGCACTCCAACAACCACTTCGATATTTCCCTGGCGATGTTCACCCAGGTGGCCGCGGCGGCGCCGGGCGACATTACCGCGATCGACACCCACTGGATCTGGCAGGATGGCCAGCGTCTGACCAAGGCGCCGCTGCAGATTGTCGACGGCCACATCAAGGTGCCGGCCAAGCCGGGCCTGGGGGTGGAGATCGACATGGACGCCGTGGCGCATGCCCACGAACTCTACCAAGGCATGGGCCTGGGCGCGCGCAATGACAGCGTCGCCATGCAGTTTCTGATTCCCGGCTGGAGCTTCGACAACAAGCGCCCGTGCCTGGTGCGCTGAACCCTCGTCATTAACGGCCTACGGGGCCTGGGTGACAACGTCCCCAAGCCCCGGCACCCGGCCGTTCTCGGACACGATCTCGACCTTGCGCAGCGGTTTGAGCAGACGCGCATCCAGCACTTGCGTACCGTTACAGGCCGCGTTTTCGCAACCATTGTAAAAAGCCCTTCTTCACCGGCACCACCGGCGCGTCCTCGGTCAGCACCTGCGCAGCATGCAGACGAAAATCCAGCAGCGCCTTCATCGCTTCGCCAATGTCGTGACGCGCATCCAGGCACGGTTTGAGGTATTCGTTTTCGATGCGGTACAGGGTGCAGAACGTCTTGGCGGTGAAGTCCGCCAGCGCCGCCTGATCGGACAGGATGCCCGCCTCGCCGATCACCTCCCCCGGCCCCATGCGTCCGGCTTCGAATGTGTGCCCGGCCTTGGTGAGCATCACCGACACAACGCCGGACTCGACGATAAACAAATGATCGCTGACCTCCCCTGCCGGCAAGATCATCTCGCCAGCGCGGTAGGTGTGCAGGGTCATGTTCTGGCTGAAGGTTTCTTTCTCTTCCTGGCGCAGCGTGGAGAAAATCGACGAGCGCTCCAGCAACGCGCGCGCGCCGGATATCTCGGCCGGTGCGCTGCTCTCGGTCGACGAAAACAGGCCCACCCCCGCCGCCTGCAAATGCCGGAACGCCAGGTCGTAAAGCTGGTTGCGCACTTCGCGCTTGAGGGTCATGGCCGGCACGAAACCACTGATTTCATACTCCACGCCGCCACTGGCGGACGCCTTGAACGCCACGCTCGGCGCGGGCTTGGCCAACAACGGTCGACAGCCCTGCATGGCACGCTCCAGCGCATCGATCACGGTTTGCGGACGTGCATGGGGGCTGACCTGCAGACTGACCGTCAGGCCGAACATGTCCGCCGGACGCGAAAAGTTGATGATCTTGGCCTTGGCCGCCAGCGAGTTGGGAATCACCGCCAGGCTGCCCTGAGAAGTCTGCAACCGTGTGGCGCGCCAGTCGATATCGGTGACACGGCCTTCGGTGCCATCGATGGAGATCCAGTCATCCAGTTGATAGGGTTTGGTGGTGTTAAGCACAATCCCGGAAAACACATCGCTCAAGGTGCTCTGGAGCGCCAGACCGACAATGATCGCCACCGCGCCGGAGGTGGCCAGCACGCCCTTGACCGGCAGGTCGAGCACATAGGCCATGGCGGCGATGATCGCGATCAGGAAAATCACCGCGCCCATCAAGTCCTGCAATAACCGCCCGGTGTGCCCGACCCGCTGCATCATCAACGCGCCGAGCAGCACCGTGAGCGTGCGCGCCGCGAACAGCCACCAGCCGATCTGCAAAGCGGTGGCGGCCATATGCAGCGCGGTGTCGTCAGCATAGGGCGCCACCAGCATCGGGTTCATGCCATCGTTGAACAGCACCGCGCTGAACACCGCAAAAATCACCAGCCGCGCCGCCAGCTTCCAGTTGGCCAGGTTGGCGGAAATCAGCCGCCACACGGCGATGTCGATCAGGATCAAGACCAGTGCGCACAGCATCGGGTGATCGGCAATAAATGAGGGCATCCAGGCGACTCCAGTGGCAATGACGGGAAGATCGCATGAAATGAAGATGGCGGGTATAGCGCAACAAAAAATGTAGAACGCTGCGCCAAAACTGTGGCAAGCCCGCTCGCCACAGGGATGGGGTGGCCTTCTATGTGGCTGGGCCACCTCCCACAGAGTCAGGCATGCATCTGGCCGAATTTGCCGGCCTGGAAATCGGCAAACGCCTGATGAATCTCCTGCTCGGTGTTCATCACGAACGGTCCGTGCCCGACGATAGGCTCGTCAATCGGCTCGCCGCTGAGCAGCAGCACCATGGCGTCATCGTCCGACGCCAGTGAAAGCTGCTGGCCGTCACGCTCGAACAGCGCCAGTTGCCCTTGGCGCGCCACCTCTTCGCCATTGATCTGCACTGTCCCGCGCAGGATCACCAGCGCGGTATTGCGCCCGGCATGCAGGGCCAGGGTGACGGCCTTGCCGGCATTCAGGCGCAGGTCCCACACGTCGATGGGCGTGAACGTGCGCGCCGGGCCTTGGGTGCCGGCGAACTCTCCGGCGATCAGGCGCAGCTTGCCGGCGTCGTTGGCCAGTGGCAGCACGGGAATGTCACCGTCGACGATGGTCTGGTAACCGGCGTCGGCCATTTTGTCCTTGGCCGGCAGGTTGACCCACAGTTGCACCATCTCCAGCGCCCCGCCGCTGCGGGCGAAGGCATCGGAGTGGAATTCCTCATGCAGAATGCCCTTGGCCGCCGTCATCCACTGCACGTCGCCGGGGCCGATTTTGCCACCGGCGCCGGTGGAATCGCGGTGTTCGACTTCGCCGTCGTACACGATGGTCACGGTTTCAAAACCGCGATGAGGGTGCTGGCCGACGCCGCGCCGCTGTTCGGTCGGCGTGAAATCGGCCGGGCCGGCATGGTCCAGCAGCAGGAACGGGCTGATGTGCTTGCCCAGGTTGTCGTAGGAAAACAGCGTGCGCACCGGGAAGCCGTCGCCGACCCAATGGGCACGAGGGCTGGTGTAAAGACCGATAAGCTTTTTCATGATGTACCTCCAAAGTGCATACACCTTAAAACCGATAGCAATTGTGCGCTAGACGGTAAAAACAGCGTTGATCGTTCCATATATGGAACGATACATCAGTGCGCGCTGTTGCGGAGCATCGTATGGGAGACGAGCTCTACTGAAACATCCCACAGCTCCGCCGGATAACCTCTACTCCCCTCCTACCCCGACCTCGGCAAAGTCCTTCGCCTGATCACACAGTGCGAGGGATTGCAGATGGAGTTGCTGGCTAAAGCCCCCGGTTGCGGGGCTGTTTCATGATTCCGGTCATTGCCAAGCTGGTGCTGACGCCAATGGATGCCAAGGCACCGGACGTCGAAAGCGTTTTTCGTGACTTTCGCGATTGCCTGAACACCTTCGACGCCTGGGCCGAGAGTTTCTGGAGCGGCTCGGCGCTGGCGCTTGAACAGATCTTCAAGGTCGGCGACGACGTCACGCTGAGTGCGCCGGCGTCTTCGCGCACGCCAAGCGCTGTTGTCGCGACCTGCCCCGCCCAGGGTTCGCTGACGCTGGTGCATCTGTTCGAAAGCACTCGCCTTGTGCCCATCGGCGATACGCCGGTGATGGTGCAGGCCATCGCAGCGGATGGCAGTCCGATCGGCGCCCCGCTCCATCGCACGATAGATGCCAGCGGCAGGCTTGAAATCCCGGAAT
>NZ_JYLK01000029.1 GCF_001439805.1 Pseudomonas trivialis
TTTCCCTTATTGGAAACTGCACTGTTAATCGCGGTGCTGGATAGACTAACTGCCACAGCTGCCTGAGTAGTGGATAGGCCGAGGCCTGCGGGCCCCATGACCAAGGACAAAGCGATAGCGAGGATAATTTGAGCACCAGCACCCAGCCCGGAATGGCTGTACTTGAAGGACTCGTGTACCTCCTTAACCATTCGCCAGTCTACGTCGCCGCGCTTTTCTGCCTCTTTCATCCATGCCAGAGATGGATCTGCCTTGACCATCGCATCAATGGCCTGGGTGACGGTCTGCTGATTGACCTGCTTAACGTCGATATGTAGACCTTCGACAGCATTAATTACAAGCTGCCCTTTGGCAGTGATCTGGGTCTGACGCAAGGTTTCATCGGTCGAGCTTTTAATCGAAGTTGATGTCCAGGCCAAACTGGAGTCGGTCTTCTCGTGACTCTCCTGATGCAGATCCTTCACACCCTCAAACGCAATATCGCCACCGCTCTGCAGAGTCAGGTCCCCGCCGCTTTGCAACTTCGCGGCTTGGTAACGTTGACCACTGCCGCTGATCAGAGAAACATCTCCACCCGCCGTAATCTCGCTCCCAATATTCTTCACATCGGTCACTTCATCACGCTGGGTTTTCTTGCTACCCCAACTCCCCTTCTTCTTCATGTCATACAACGAATAATCACTGTCCTGCGCCGCCAGCACATCCAGTCGATCACCCGCCACCAGATACGCCTCATCCCCCGCCGTTACGCGGCTGGAAATCAGCGCCATGTCATTCCCCGCGCTCAGGCGGATATCCGCCCCGGCGCTCACGACAGTGCCGACCTGGCTGACGTGATCTTCCTGGGTGGTTTTCTTTTTGCTCTTGGCCAGCGAGTGGTCCTCGTCCGCTGCCGAGGCCAGGTTCATGTCTTCTCGGGCCGACAGGCCGATATCGCGCTTGGCGTCGATCACGCTGGCGATGGCGTTGAGGTCGCGGCCGGCGTTCATTTGCACATCGCGGCCGGCGCTGACGGTCGAGCCGCTTTGTGTGGTGTTGGAGGTGTGTTTCCACATGCCCCCGTCGCCGGAATCGAGGGTTTGCGTGGCGACAATATTGATATCCCGCCCAACATTGATCAGCGTATCCGCCCCGCTCTTCAGCACGCTGCCGCTGTTGGTGAAATCGCGGCCCGCCTTGATCGTCAGGTCGTTGGCCGCTTCCACGCGGGCCGCGTCGCCGAAGTAGCTGCGGTTGTCCTCGCCGATGCCCAGCCCGGTGAGGCTGCGTTCGTTGATCACATCGCCCTTCACGGCCGTCAGCGTCACGTTCCGCCCGGCGATCACGCCGCCGGACTGGTTGACGAGGTTGTTGCCGGCCAGCAGGTCCAGGCGGTTGCCTGCTTCGATGCGGCCGCTGTTGATCAGGTCGTTGCCGGCGGCGGCCGAGAGGTTGTTGCTGGCGCGCAGGGTGCCGGCGTTGGTCAGGTCTTTGCCAGCGATCAGGTTGACGTCCTGGCCGGCGATGAGTGCGCCGTTGGAGGCCAGGCGCTGGTCGGCGTTGGCGAGGTAGAGCACCGGCACCAGGACTTTTTCGCCGTTCACTTCGTGCTCTTCGAGCCACACGATGTCGTGGGTCAACGCGGCGACTTGTTCGCCGGTGAGTGATACGCCCACCGAGAGGCCGAGGCTCTGTTTGCTGTGGATGGCGTTGTCCATCAGGTAGCGGAACAACGCGTCGTCGGAGGTCTGGCCGTCGAGGAAGCGTTGACCGGTGCGGGCGACCACGGCCTGTTGAATCAGGCGCTGTTCGTAGAGGCCGTCGCCGAGACGTTTGGCGCTGTCGTCGGGGTTGTAGCCGAGGCCGGCGAGCAGGTAGTCCGAGCTGACGAATTGCTTGAGGTCGGTGAGGACCGGGTTGGTTTCGATCAGGTATTTGTGGGGTTGCGAGGCGGCTTGCGGGGTGGCGAGGCCTTGCACGCGGTTGATGGTTTGGGTAGCGACGGACGTGCTGCTGTCCACGGCCTGCGGGGTGACGCCGGGGATGTTGACGGGCGCGCTGCGGGTGGTGGCGACGGTTGTATCGCGAGACGCGTTCGACAAGCCGGGCTGAGCGGTGGTCGCCGGCGCGGTGATCGGAGTGCTGGCGTCACGCGCGGCAGGCGTCAGGCCAGGCACGTTGAGGTCCGGGCGAGACACCTGGGTGGTGTCGCCATTGCCGTGGTTGATTGCAACGTCCGGGGTACGCCCCGGTTGCCAGGCGCTGCTGTCGGTGCTGCCGGCGACGTTGATCGCGCTGGCGTTAGCGTTGATGCCACCGGCTTCGCGGGCGGTCAGCACGACCTGATGCACGCCGGCGGCGGTTTGCGCGGCATCGGCGATCTGGAAGCTGCGGCCCGATGTGACGGGCGCAGATTGCTGACGTTGCGCCACGCCGACGCTGGCGCCGCCCAGGGTCCAGCTCTGCGGGCCGGTAGCGCCGCTTACCTGGCTGTCGTTGGCGGCCTGGCCGCTGAGACGGAACAGGCCGTTTTTGCCGGTGGGCAGGCTGAAGCCAGGCAAGGCAATCGGGTTGACCTGTTGCAGGGCAAGGCCGGGCGGCAGTTCGCGGTTGATGGTGACCATGACCGCCGTGTTGCCGCTGACCTGGGTGGCGCCGACCCGCGATGCATTGCCGCTGACGGCGACGTTTTGGCGCACCACGCTGTTGGTGAGGTTTTGCGTGGCATTGATGGTCACGGCGCCGCCGGCTTGAACCACCGCATTGGCGGCACTCGAAGAGCCGACGGTGGTGCTGTTGAATGGCCGGGCACCGACCATTTCCCAAGGACCGTCGGCGGCGCCTGTGCTGGGGTCGACGCTCTTGCTCGAGTTGGTGAGTGTCAGCGGCCCGTAACTGGTAGAGCCTCGCTCTCCGCGACCCCCCCCCTGGTGGCCCACACGAACGATGGATTCGGTTCCGTCGCTGGTCCAGACATGAATATTGGGCGCAGACGCGTTATAGAACGGGTCATGGTCCCGGTTGTAGTTCATCACCGTCACCATGAAGCGCGACAGGTCGTAAGGGTTCAGATCACCGTAGGTGTAAGAGCGCCGAAGGCTGTAGTCACCCACCGACGCGCCTTCGTTGGTGAAGTTCTGCAGGGCAAAGTTGATGTTGCCGCCGGCGGTGAGGGTGGAGTTCTTGTTGCTCAGGTCCCCGCCGGTAACCGTGAAGTTGCGCCCGGCGGTCATGCTCGCCGCTGCCGAATCTTCAAGGATCTGCGATTTGAAGTTCTGCACCCATACCAGGTAACTGTCGACAGAACGATTAGGCTCTATCGCGGTGCAACTGCTGCACTGCACGCCGATATAGGTGGACACCATGCCACCCGTTGCCTTGAACGCATCCTTGCGGTTCTCGATACGCGCCGCCGCCAGCTTCAGGTCGCCGCCACTCTCGATCGTCGCCGACAGGTTGTTGATCGCGCTGCTCTGACCGTCGTTGTCATCCCTGGCGATGCTCACGTTGCCCAGGCCGTAAACGTCGGCAAAGCGGTTGGTGAAGGTGTCGACCCGCAGCGCCATGTCGCCGCCGCTGAAAATCAGGCCGTTCTGGTTCAACAGGGTCGAGCCGGCCAGACGCAGATTGCCGGTGCTGCCCAGGGTGCCGGTGTTGTTGATCGTGGCTGCGCTGACGGTCAAGTCGGTGGCCGAGGTGATCCGGCCTTCATTGGCCAGGGTGTCGCCCACGCTGATGCGGCTGCTGCCGCCACTGGCGATGCTTGCCTGTTGCGCAACGGTCAACTGCGCGGCGGTGAGGTCCAGCGCGCCCACGCTGCTGATACGCCCGCTGCCCCCGTAGCCACCGGTCAACTGCAACCCCAGGCTGCCATCGCTGGCGATCAGGCCGTGGTTGGTCCACTGGCCGCCCTTGCCTTCCAGGCGCGATGACGCCAGCAACTGGCCGGTTGCGGTCTGGGTAAAGGTGCCGACGTTGACGTAGAGGCGTCCAGCCTGGATTACGCTGCTGTTGGTCCAGGTGTCGGCGTTGAGAGTCAGGCCGCCACGGGTGACGATGTTGCCGCCGGCGGCGGTGACGTTGGGCAGGGAGATATCGAACTCGCCCTCCCCGCTGTGCAACAACTGGCCGCCGGTGTTCTGGAACGAAGCAGCCGCGAGGCTCAGGTCGGTGTTGGCGGTTTCAACGAGGCCGTTGCGGTTGTCGAACAGGTTGCCGATCTGGAACTGGGTCTTGCCGCTGCGCGCCAGGGCACGCAGTTTGCCGCCCTGGTTGACCAGGTCACTGGCCTGCAGGGTCAGGGTCTCATCGCTTTCGATCACCCCTGACTGGTTGTTCAGTTGCCCGGTGAGGCCAAGGTCGATGCGCTGGCCGGCGATTTGCCCGTTGCCGTTGTCCAGCGAGGCGCTGCGCACGAGCACCGCCCCTTTGGCGTACAGCCCGCCGTAGGTATTGAGCATGCGCGTGGCGCGGATGACGGCGTCGCCGTTCTGCGCGGCGATGCGGCCTTGCCCGTTGTCGACGGTGAGCGCGACCAGGTTGACGCGCTGGCCCTGCACCACACCGGCCTTGTTCTGCGCCAGGCCATTGAGCAAGCTGGCATTCAAGTTGGCGTCCACCAGCCCGGTCAGGCTGGCCACGCTACCGCCCTGGTTGCTCAGGGTGTTGGCCTTGATCACTGTGTCGCCGGTTTGCGCCAGCAGTTTGCCGCCCTGGTTGTCGATGTCGCCGTTGATGTCGAGATTCAGGCCGCTTTGGCCTTGCACGGCGCCGCCGGCATTGGTGAGGCCTGCGGTATTGATGTTCAGGTCGGCTTCCTGACTGTAGATCAACCCGTCGGCATCGTTTTGCAGCAGGCCGGTGCTGCTGATCGCCACGCGATTTTTCGCGGCGATGGTGCCGCGCTGGCGGTTGTCGAGGCCGCCGGCCAGCAGGGTCAGCAGGCCCTGGCTGACCATCTGCCCGCCCTGGTTGTTGACCTGTGTCGCGCGCTGCAACAGCAGCGGGCCGGCGCTGGCCAGCTTGCCATTGGTGTTGGTCAGCGCGCCCAGCAGGTCGAGGGTCAGGCGGTCGTTGCCGGCGACGGTGCCGCCGCTGTTGTCGAGGTCCGAGGCCGTGACGGCCAGGGCTTTTTGCGCATTGATTGTGCCGGCCTGGTTGCCCAGGCTCAGCGCCTGCAGATCAAGTTCGGCGCCGCTGTCGATCAGGCCGCCGTTGCCGTTGTTCAACGCGCCACTCACGCCAAGACGTTGCCCTGCGCCACTGGAAAGAATGCCGCCGCTGTTATCCAGGCTGGCAGCGGTGAGGTCCAACCGCCCCTGGCTGACCAGCGCACCCGCGCCGGTGTTGAGCAGTGCGCCGGTGAGACGCACGTCCACTGCGCCGTTGCGGCTCGACAGCGTGCCGTTATTGCGGTTGTCGAGGCTGCCGCCGGTCACGCTCAAACCCTGCCAGCCGGACAGCAGGCCGCCCTGGTTGAGCAGCGTCGCCGCGTTCACCGACAGCAACTGGCTGCTGATCAACTTGCCGCCGGTGTTGTTCAGGGTGTTGAGGTTCAGCTTGAGGTTTTGCCGGGTCGACAGTTCGCCGTTCTGGTTGTTGATTTCGCCCACGCGGTTCAGCACCAGCGCGCCCTGGGCGGCGATCAGGCCGTTGCGGTTATCCAGGTCGGTGTTGTTCAAGTCCAGGGTCACGCCTTCGCCGCCGACGATTTGCCCGCCGTTCAGGGTCAGGCCGCTGAGTTTCAGGTCCAGCGTGCGCTTGGCCGACACTTCGCCGCCGCTGCCGGTGCCGAGGGTGCCTGCCGCGAGGTCCAGGGTGCCCTGGCTGTTGATCAGGCCACGGGCGGTGTTGTCCAGGGTCGCCGCAGTGAGCACCGCGCGGCTGCCGCCCAACAGCGTGCCGCCCTGGTTGTTCAGCAGGCCGTCACTGGTCAGTTGCAGCTCGCCCCGCCCGTTGAGCGTGCCGCCCTGGTTATTCAGGGCGCCGGCGCGCAGGTTGAGGTTGGCGGCGCCGACCAGGCCCTTGATGTTGGCCAGCGCCTGGCTGATGCGCAGGGTCAGGTCGCCATTGCTCAGCAGCCTGCCGCTGCTGTTGTCCAGGCTTTGCGCGGCCAGGGTGAACGCCTGGTCGCTGGAAATTTCACCGCTCTGGTTGTCGACGCCGTTGAGGTTGCTCAGCAGCAATGCGCCGCTGGCATTGATCAGGCCTGCCCGGTTAGTCAATTGCCCGTTGCTCAGGTCGAGGCTCAGGCCGGCCTGGCTGAACAGCTTGCCCGCCTGCTGGTCGAGGCCGCTCACCGTGGCGCTCAGCGCTTTGACGCTGCCGATGCTGCCACCGTTGTTCAATTGGCCGGTGGCCAGGCTCAAGCTGTCGCCGCTGTTGAGGCGCCCGGCCTGATTGTTAAGGGTGCTGGTGGTGACGCTGACCGGGCCTTTGCCGCTGATGCTGCCTTGCTGGTTGCCCAGGTTGGCGCTGCGCAGCACCAGGCCGGCGTCCGACACCAGCTCGCCGCCCTGGTTGTTCAGATCGGCGCGGGTGGTGACGTCAAGGGTTTGCGCGCTGGAGAGGCTGCCTTGGGTGTTGTCCAGGCTGCGGGCCTTGACGCTCAGCGAGCCTTCGCTGCTCAGCAGGCCCTGCTGGTTGGTCAGGTCACCGGTGAGGTTCACCACCAGCGGCTGTTGACTGAGCAGCTTGCCGCCGCTGTTATCCAGCGCGGTGCCCGTCAGGGTGAGGCGCTGACCGTTCAGTTGGCCGCGCAGGCGGTTGAGCACCTGCTCCACCACCAGGCTCAAGCCTGCGGCGGCGAAGACTTTGCCGCCGTCGCTGTTGTCCAGGCGCTGGCCGGTGAGGTCAAGGTCGGCGTTGCTGGTCAGCTCACCGCTGCGGTTGTCGACGTCACCCACCTTCAGCGTCAGGGTTTTGCTTGCGCCCAGCAGGCCCCTGCGGTTGTCGAGGCTGGCAGCGGTCATCAACAGGGCGTCGGTGCTGAGCAACTGGCCCTGCTGGTTGTCGATGCGACCGGCGTTGACGGTGACCTTGGCCTTGCCCGCCATTTCGCCCGCGCGGTTGTCGAGGGCCGACGCCGTCAACAGCACGTCGGCGTCGCCGATCAGGCTGCCACGCTGGTTGTCGATCAGGCCGTCAGCGCTGACGTCCAGCCCCCCACGGCTGCTGAGCAGGCCGTCGCTGTTGTCGAGGCTGGCGCTGTGGGCCGTGAGGCCGACCGCGCTGATGCTGCCTTTGATGTTGGCCAGCGCCTGCTCGATGCGCAGCGCCAAAGCCTGGTTGCTGATCAGCTTGCCGCTGCTGTTGTCGAGGCTGCGGGCCGCGAGGGTGAAGGCGTTCTGGCTGGAGATTTCACCGTTGCGGTTATCCACGCTGGCGAGGTTTTTCAGCACCAGCAGCGGCGCGTTGATCACGCCGGCGTTGGTCAACTGGCCTTGATGCAGGTCAAGGTTCAGTTGGTTGCTGCTGAACAGTTCGCTGCCGCTGGCCTGGGTCAGGCTGGCCAGGTTCGCGGTCAATACGCCGCCGCTGGCGATGCGCCCGCCGTTGCTCAGGTCGGTGGCCGTAAGGTCGAGGCTGTTGGCGCTGATCACGCGCCCGCCCAGGCCGTTGTTGAGTTGCCCGGTGGTCAGGCTGGCGGCGCCCTGGCTTTTCAGCAGGCCCTGGGCACTGTTGTCCAGGCTGGCGCTGCCCAAGGTAAGTGCCTGTGCGGATTCCACCACGCCGCCCACGTTGAGCAGTTCGCCGTCGCTAGTGAGGGTCAGGTCGCCGGCACTGGACAGGCTGCCGCCGCTGTTGTCCACCCGCTGCGCATGCAGTTGCAGGACGCCTTCGCTGCTGAGCTTGCCGTGCGTGTTGTCCAGCGCGCCCGAGAGTTGCAGCGCCAGCACCCGCTGGGCGGCCAGTGTGCCGTCGCGGTTGTCCAGGCGCGCAGCCTTGAGGTTGACCTGCTGGGCGAACACCAGCCCCTTGGCCTGGTTGATAACGTCGGCCACCGCCAACTCCAGCGCGGTACCGGCCAACACCTTGCCGCCGCTGTTGTCCAGGCGTTGGCCACTGAGCTGTGCCTTGAGCTGGCCGGAGATTTCCCCAGCGCGGTTATCCACGCGTTCAACCTTGAGTTGCAGCGCTTGGGTGGCGCCGACCAGCCCGCCGTTGCGGTTATCCAGGTCGTTGCCGGCAAGGCTCAGGTTACCCTGGGCGACAAATTCGCCGCCCTGCTGGTTCAACACGCCGACGGCGGCATCCAGATCGGCCTGGCTGGCGATACGGCCCTTGCTGTTGTCTGCGGTGTCCAGCGTCAGGCGCAACGGTCCGACCGCGCTGATCAGGCCGCCCTGGTTGTGCAGCGATTGTGCGCTGAGGGTTTGCGCCTGCCGGCCGTTGAGCACACCGCCACGGTTGTCGACGCTGCCGGCCGTCAGGCTCATGTCGCCCTTGGACAGCACGTGGCCCTTGGCCTGGTTATCGAGCAGGCCCTGGAGCTGCACCGTCAGGCTGCCATCGCTGACCAGATTGCCGGACTGGCTGTTATCCAGGCTCGCGGCACTGACCTGCAAGCGCTGCCCGGCCCCGAGCGTGCCGCCCTGGTTGAGCAACGCCCCATGGGTGGTCAGGTTGAGGCTGACGTCGCCCATGACCTGTCCATTGCGGTTGTTCAGGGTCATGGCGTCGACCACGCTGGCACCGGCGCTGGACACTTCGCCATTGCCGTTAAGCCACTCGCCGGCCACGGTCAGGCCGAGGTCCTTGGTACTGTTGAGCACGCCCTCAGTGTTATCCAGCCGGGCTGCCTGGGCGCTGAGGCCGGCGGCGGCGATCACGCCCTTGAGGTTGACCAGGGCCTGGTCGACGGTGAGGGTCAGGGCCTGATCGCTGAGCAGTTTGCCGTTGCTGTTGTCCAGGCTTTGTGCCGCCAGGGCGAATGCGTGTTCGCTGGAGATTTCGCCGTTTTGGTTGACGACGGTGGCAAGGTTTTTAAGCACCAGGACGCCGGGGGTGTTGATCAGGCCGGCGCTGTTGTCGAGCGCGCCGTGGTTCATGTCCAACGTCAGGCCGGCGCCGCTGCGCAGTGTGCCTTGCTGGTTCAGCAGCGGCCCGTTGAGCAGCAGGTTCAGGTTGCGCTTGGCGTAGAGGTTGCCCTTGAGCTGGTTGTTCAGGCGCTCGACGTTCAGCTGGATGTTGCCGTTGGTGAGTACCTTGCCGCCGGCGCTGTTATCCAGTTGGCGGCCATCGAGCGCCAGATCGGTGACGCTGGACACTTCACCGGCACGGTTGTCCAGGCTGTCGACCGTCAAGGTCATGGCCTCGCCCGAGTTGAGCAGGCCGCTGCGGTTATCCAGGTCCGTCCCCGCCACACTGAGCAGCCCCGCAGCAGTGACGCTGCCGGCGCGGTTATCAAGTTGGCCGATGGTCAGCGCCAGGTCACGCTTGCCGGTGATGCGGCCAGCGTTGCGGTTATCAAGGCTGGCCGCACTCGCCTGCAACAGGCCGGCGGAGGCCAGCAGCCCGGCCTGGTTGAGCCATTGGCCGCTGATCAACGCATTCAAGGTGCCGTCGCTGGTGAAGGTGCCGCCGGTGTTGTCGAGGCTCGCGGCGCGCACATCCGACGCCTGCCCGGCGAGCAGACGGCCGTTGCGGTTGCTGAGGGCGCCTGCGTGGTTGAGGGTCAGGCGCTGGTCGGCCTGGATCAGACCGTTGCCGTTATCCAGCGACGTGCCGCTCAGCGCGGTGTTAGCGCCAAGGATCTCGCCCTGGCGGTTGTCCAGGTCGGTGGCAATGTGGGCACTCAGGTCATCGCGCGCGCTGAGTTTGCCAGCGGTGTTGATCAGGCTGTTGGCGCGCAGGTCCAGGCCGCTGGCGGCGATCAGGCCTTGGCTGTTGTCCAGCGCCTGGGCGATCAGGACCTGCAGCCCTTGCTCACTGAGCAATTTGCCGCTGCGGTTGTCGAGGCTGTCGGCGGTGAAGTTCAGCGCCTGGGCACTGGAGAGTTCGCCGCCCTGGTTGTTGACGCTGTTGAGGTTGCGCAGCAGCAATGCGCCGGGCGCGTGGATCAGGCCGCCCTGGTTATTGAGGTGACCGTGGTTGAGGTCCAGGTTGACGCCGGCCTGGCTGTAGAGGTTGCCTTTGAGGCTGTTGTCGAGGCTGGCGGCGCTGATCTGCAGTTGGCCGATCGCACTTAACAGGCCGGTCTGGTTCAGCAGTTGCGCGCTGATCAGTGCATTCAATTGCCCGTCACTGGTCAGCTTGCCGCCGCTGTTGTCCAGGCTGCCGGCGCCGATGGCAACGCCCTGCCCCGCGAACAAGGTGCCTTGACGGTTATCGAGCAGGCCAGCGCTATTGAGGGTGAGCGAAGCATCACCTTGGATCAGGCCCTGGCGGTTATCCAATGACGCGCTGCTGACCGACGCGGTGCGGGCCAGCAGCTTGCCGCTGCGGTTATCCAGTGCAGCATCGACCTGTGCGAGCAGGCCTGCGCCGGCGCTGAGGGTGCCGCTCTGGTTACCCAGGCTGCCGGCCTGAATATCGAGGCTTTTCGCCGACACCAGCCCTTGGGTGTTGTCGAGGGCGCGGGCGATTCGCAGGGTCAGCGCCTGTTCGCTGAGCAGCCTGGCGTTGGAGTTATTCAGCGCTGTGGCGGCCAGGGTGAACGCCCGGGTGCTGGAAATTTCGCCGCCCTGGTTATCGACGCTGTCGAGGTTGCTCAGCAGCAACTGGCCGGGAGCGTTGATCAGGCCGCCCTGGTTGTTCAAATGCCCGCCGTTGAGGTCGAGGCTGACATCGCCCTGCCCGAAGAGCCGACCATCGTTGTGCTGGTCCAGGCCGCTGACACTGGCAGTGAGCACCTGACCACTGCTGATGCGCCCGCCTTCGCTGTTGTCGACCTGGCCCGCGTTCAAGCCCAGCCGAGCGTTGCCGCGCAGGTTGCCGTGCTGGTTGTTGAGCGAACCGGCCACTTGCAGCGTGAGGGTGTCGGCGAGCAGCGTGCCCTGACGGTTATCCAGGCTGCCCAGGCGCAGGCGCGCGTCGCCCTTGGCGGCGAACAGGCCGGCCTGATTGAGCAACTGGCCGGTGATGGCAGCGCTCAATGTGCCGTCGGTGGTGAGCTTGCCGGCGCTGTTGTCGAGGCTGGCGGCAGTCAGCTCGAACGCACTGCCGGCGGCCAGGGTACCGCGCTGGTTGGTCAGCGCGGCGCTGGTGATGGTCAGGGCATGATCGCCCTGGACGGTGCCATCGCTGTTGTCCAGCGCGCCGCTGCCGACGACAAGGTCGGTGGCAACCAGCTTGCCGTTGCGGTTATCCAGGCTGCCGGCAGTCAATTGCGTCGACTGGCGCGCGGTCAGGCGACCGCCCTGGTTATCGATCAGTCCTGTCGCGTTCAGGTTCAGCGATTGCCCGGCCGACACCAGGCCGGCCACGTTATCCAGCGCATCGAGTTGCAGCGTGACCTGCGCCTGGCTCGACAGCTCACCGTTGCGGTTGATCAGTTGGCCGATGTTCGCGGAAAGAGTGCCGGTGCTGCTGACCAGGCCACCCTGGCTGTTGGTCAACTGCGCGGCGTTGATGCCAAGGCTGCCGGCGCTCAGGATTCGGCCCTGATGCTGGTTGTCGATCTGCGTGGCTGTCAGCTGTGCGCCACGTTGTGCACTCAAGGTGCCGCCCTGGTTGACGAGTTCGCCGGTGTTGACGCTGAGGTCACGGCTGGCGATCACCGTCTTGCCGCTGTTGTTGACCGCCTGCGCGATCAAGCGCACATCGCCCTGGGCATTGCGGCTGTTATCAGCGTTGACGCCAGCCTCCACGATCCCGTTGTTGCTCAGGCGCCCGCCGGCATCCAGCGTGATGCTGTCTTTGGCCGCGAGGGTGTGCTGATTGGTCAAGGCGCCCTGGGTGTTGATCGATAAATCGGTGCCTGCGTAAACCGCGCCCTTGGCTTCCACGCTCGCCGCTTTGATGGCGACGGCGGTGCCAGCCGTGGTCGTGCCCATCACCACATTGCCGGCGGCATCGATCTGAATATCACCGCCTGCGACCATGTCGCCGGACAGCCGCACCCCCACACCCGCCTCGGTGCCGATCAACTTCACCGCACCGACGTACATGCCGCCCAGCGCCGACGAGTCAATCGCCAGCTCCGGCGCCGCGCTGCCATCCGCCGCGCGCGCCGTGGCATTCAGGGTGCGTGCATCCACGTCGTTACGACCGGTGACGAGGGTGAGTTTCTTT
Source organism: Pseudomonas trivialis (assembly GCF_001439805.1). Classification (GTDB taxonomy): domain Bacteria; phylum Pseudomonadota; class Gammaproteobacteria; order Pseudomonadales; family Pseudomonadaceae; genus Aquipseudomonas; species Aquipseudomonas trivialis. The sequence goes on from NZ_JYLK01000029.1 coordinate 12,214, forward strand.
GCCTGGATCTGCGCGTTGAGGGTGGCGGCGCGGGTGATGATTTCGAACTGGTCGACGTTGGTGGCGTTAAGGCCGGCGCCTTCGATGGCGACGCTGCCCTGGTCGACCTGATAGCGGCTGACCTGGCCGTTGTCGATCACCGCTTTACCGGTGGTCAGGGTCACTTGCGGCGTGTTGATAAAACCGCAGCCGTTGCAACTGATGCCATAGGGGTTGGCCACGATCACATGGGCCGACTGCCCCGCCACTTCGGTGTAGCCGCGCAGCTGGCTGGGGCTGGCGCCGTTGACTTCGTTGAGGATGACGTTGGCGGCGCTGCCCTTGAAGTTCGGGTTGCCAACGATGAGTCCGCCCAATTGGGTGGCCTGGGTGCGGTCGGTGGCGTTGTTGAGGATGACGCCGTTGGTTCCGACGTTGTAGTCCTGAAACTGGTTGTGAGACAGACCGTTGGCGTTGGGCGCCGCGATGTTGACGATGGGCACGCCATTGCCCGCCTGGCCGAGCGTGGTGCCCGGCGCGCTGACCACGATGCCGTCCGCCTGGGCCAGCAGCGGCTGCCAGAACATCGCATTGGCCAGGATCAACGCCAGCCCGCGCTTGGGCAACCCGAGGAAACTGGAGCGGGTTTTCAGGGCTGCAGAAGGTTGGCGCGCGAGGAAGGCGAACTGGCGAACATCCATGTCAGGTCTCGATGCCCGAAGGCGGTAAGGGTGTTAAAGGAAAAAATCCAGGCGGAAGTAAATCGGCGCTTCACGTTCGGTGATCACGCCGGGTCGTTCCAAAGAGTGTGCAAGGGTCACGCTGGCCGCGACGTTCTTGCCGCGTGCAAACAGATCAAGGGAATTGCTGCTCATGCGCCCGTGCTGGTCGCCGTTGAAGCGGTCGCGGCTGATCACGCCCTGGTCGTAACCCAGGCTGGTGCCGTACTCGCTGAATAGCGGTTGCAGCCAGGCCCAGGTCACCGGGCGGCTCCAGCGCAGGTCGTTGCGCCAGTAGCCGCCGCTGTCGCCGGACAGCATCTGGTCGCGGTAGCCGCGCACCGACGATTGCCCGCCGAGGCTCAGGCGCTGCGGGCTGAACAGCACGTCTTCGCTGTGCTGGCCGGTCATCAGGCTGCTGAAACTGAAGGCCTCGCCCCACAGCTTGAATGGGTACAGGTAACTCACCGTGGCGGTGTATTTGCGGTAGCGCGCATCGGCCTGGCCCGCCCGTGGGTTGTGGTTGGCTTGGGCGTCGAAGGCGCCGATGCCGTCCTGCATGCCCAGGTCGATGTTGAGAAACGACGCGCCGATGCGTCGCCCATGGTTGATGCCGAACTGTGCTTCGCTCAGGCGGTTGCTGCTCAGGGCCAGCTTGCTGTCTTCGATGAAGTTGTTGGTGCGCAGGTAGGCCACGCCGGTGCTGAGGGAGGTTTTGCTGAGGGCGTCGCGGTGGATCACGCGCTCCAGACGCAGTTGGTGGTTCTGGCTGTCGCCGGTCTGCTTGAAGTTGAACCCGTTGGCCTGGGCCCGCGAGCGGTACTCGCTGTCCGAATAGCTATAGGTGAGGTTCCACCAGCCGAACGGCAGGCTGTAATTGAGCATCGAGTTGCGCGAGGTGCGCTGGTGATCGCTGACCGCATCGTGGCCGCCGCGCAAGGATAACTGATCGGCCAGACCCAGCGGGTTATCCCAGTCCAGGTTGGCGCCCCACTGCTGTTCGCCGGTGCTGCGCTGGCCGCCGTTGTGGCGCGACAGCCCGACGCGCCAGGGCTTTTGCGGGGTGTTCTTGACCAGTACTTCGCTGCCGCCCACAGTCTTGCCCGGTGCCAGTTCCATCTGCGCCTGGTTGGACGGCAGGCGGTTCAACTGGTCGACCATCTGCTCGATTTCGCGCAGGTTGAGCAATTGGCCTGGCTTGCCGGGGAAGCTCATCGCCAGTTGGCGGTCGGTGATGCCACTGCCTTCAGCGCCTTTCAAGCCTTCAAGCCTGCCCTCGACCACCTGCAGCGTGAGGTGGCCACTGGAAAGATCCTGTTGCGGCAGATAGGCGCGGCTGGTGACCAGGCCTTTGGCGAGGTAGCGGTCGGTGATGACCTTGAGCACCGCGTTCAATTGCGGCACGCCCAGGCATTGGCCGATATAGGGCTTGATCAGCTCGGCGCGCTCGCCTTCGGACAGCGCATCGGCACCGGCCAATTCGATGGTTTTGATCGGGAAGCAACGGCTGTCGACAGGGGTCGCCGGCGTGCTGGACGCCGCGGATTTACCGGGCAGGTCCTTGAGATCGTCGAGGCGTCGTTGCTGTTCTTCGAGCAGACGGTCCTGGCGGTCACGAATCAGGTCGGTGACACCGGGCGTGTCCTGCGGGGCTGCGGCCGCAGTAAGCCAGAAGAAAACGGACAGCAGGCTGAGACCGGTCCGGTGTAACGAACGCCACATTGAAAGATCCCTCTATATGGCTCTGTGCCATCAATGGGCGGCGATCTTAAGGTGGCGATATAGTGGCGTCAATTAAATGTATAAATTTGTTTCTTCGATCTGCATGAAAGCCAGCCGCACGCGGCTGGCTCAGAGATACAGGCAGCCAAACACTTACGTTGAGCGACCCTCGCTGCGGTTTTGTTGTTTTTTAACGCCTTTCCCGTTCTTTCGCTCGTATTGGTGGTGGATAAACCACACGACCAGCACCACACCGGCCAGACCAAAAATAAACAGCAACAGCTCTATCGCGGGACCTTCATGTGAAAACATCTTTCGTTCCTCGTCCTGAAGTATCGCGCCGCAAAAACGGGCGCCTCCGAAATTGTTCGTAACAATTCATACATTTCCAGAGTAGACGCCAACGCTGCGCGTGACAACCCTGACATCGCCAGAACCCTTGATCCAGACGTGTCAGTCGTCGCAAACCAAAAGTTGAAGGCGAAAAAAAGGTTCTTCACGGATTACCGGGAAAGACGTTCTTGATCTTCATGAAAAAGAATTCGCTATCCCGGTAACCGTACGCCATCCGCTTGATGACCTTTATTCGATTGTTTATTCCTTCCAACTGACCCGTA
>NZ_JYLK01000002.1 GCF_001439805.1 Pseudomonas trivialis
TGGAAGAGCGCGATGAATCAATTTGCGATTCTGTACGGAGATCGATTTATCAGGCCAACCTGGTAAAGATAGGGCCTGCCTGACGGCAGGCCGTAACCGGCCCGAACACAAAAAATCTGACACTCTCGCAAAGAGCCGAGTTCCAAATGTGGCTCTTTTGCAAAAGTGACCCGTCGTAAGGACGGAACCCCTACCCGCCATCACCCAAATAACGGACATACACCCAATCAAGCCAACCGAGCCCGCATCACATCCCCCCACCGCCGCACCAGATAATTATGCTCATCCATCACCGAATTCCACACCGCGATATGCCCCATGCGCTGCTCATAACCGCCTCCATCACGCAGCTCCCCCACCTCGATCAGGGGCAGCCCGTCACTCCCCGGCAACTGCTCCCGCGCCGGCTTGCCGGCATACCAGTAATCCCACTCCGCCGCGCTCAAATGATCACGGCTGCGCGCCGGATTGCCAATGTAATACCCCTGCCGCGCCATCACCGCACCCGGCCAGCCCGACAACCACCAGTTGAGGTACGCATACGCCGCATCCAGCACCGGCCCCTGGGCGTGGCGCGACAGGGACAAACCGCCGAACCACGCGCGATAACCTTCACGCGGCACCGCCAGCCGGTACTTCACGCCGGCGCGGTGCAGGCGCATCAGGGTCGGCGACCACAGGCTCTGGATATCCACATTCGGGCTGAGCATCAATTGCGCCGCTTCTTCGTCGTCCGACCAGAACGCCGCAAAGTGCCCTGCCTTCTGTTTGCGCACGAGGATGTCAGCCAGCACATCGATCTCTTCGATGCTCATATTGCCAATGTCCTTGAAGTGCGCCAGGCCCGCGCCCTGCACCGCCAGCGCCGCGTCCAGCGCGCCGATGGCGGCATCGCTTTGCAGCGCGGTGCGCGCGCCCCAGGCCGGGTCGAGCAACCAGCCCCAGCTTTCATTGCCGTGACTGAACCCTTCGGGCACGCGCTCGGGGCGGTAGGCGAAACTGTCGGCATTGTGGGTCAGGGGCAGCATGCTGATGCGCTCGGTCACGCTGCTGCCCAGGCTGCCGTCGTGCTGCACGAACAGGCGCTCGCTGGGCACGCTGCCGCTGCCGAGACGATCGTCGGGCGACAGGCGACCGCGCTTGGGCAGGTCGTTGATCTCGTGCCACAGCGCGATGCGCCGCGTGTCGATGGGCTGGATCGCCCGCGCCGGCCACACGAAATCGACGTTGTGGAACCACTGGTCATACAGGTCGTAGCTGTCGGGCTGCATCACCGCGATGCGCTGCGCCTGGGCAACGTCGTGCACCTGGTACACCAGGCGAATACCCAGTTCCTGCTCCGCCCTCACCCGCAGGCATTCGAGCAGGGTCACCGACGTGCCGAGCACGCGCAGGGTGATCATGCCGCGAAGCGCCGCGAGAACACATCGAAGGAACGGCGCAGTTGCGCAGGGTCCAGGCCACGCAGGATAAACACCAGTCGCGACTGGCGGTCGCTGCCCGGCCACGCGGGCAGGTGCACCGGGGCATGCAGGCAGTGCTGCACGCCATGAATGACAATGGGGGCCGAGCTTGCGTTCACGTTGAGCAGTCCTTTGACGCGAAGGATTCGTTCGCCGTGGCATCTTAGCAGCATCGATAACCACACCCCGAAACCGACCCAGTCGAGCGGCTGCTCAAACGTGAGGCAGCACACTTGCGCGTCGCCATGGGTGACGGTGGTGGCCTGATGCAGTTGCCAGCGGCGCACTTCCACCGCCGGTTCAGCGCTGCGCAGGCCTTCGCCGAGCAGCAACTGGTCGCCGCTGTGGATCGTGTAGGTGTCGAGGATCGGCGTGCCGGCATTGAGCGCCTGCAGGTGCGCGCGCAGCGGTGCGCAGTCGTCCACCAGGTCGGTCTTGCTCAGCAGCAGACGGTCGGCCGCCGCCACCTGGGCCAGCCATTCCGGGTGCAGGCGTTCCTGCAGGGCGGCGTGGCTGGCGTCGACCAGGGTGATCACCAAACCAATATGAAAACGCCCGCGCAGTTGCACGTCGTTGTTCAGGGTGGCGAGGATCGGCGCCGGGTCGGCCAGGCCCGTGGTTTCCAGGATCACCCGCTTGAACGGCGGAATGTCCCCGCGCTCGCGACGTTGCAGCAGGCCGAGCAGCGCGTCTTTCAACTCGCCGCGAATCGAGCAGCACACGCAGCCACTGGGCAGCAGCACGGTGTCCGGCGCGACTTCTTCCACCAGCAGGTGGTCAATGCCCACATCGCCGAATTCGTTGATCAGCAGGGCGGTGTCGCCGAGGCTTTCACCTTGCAGCAGGCGCGTGAGCAAGGTGGTCTTGCCGCTGCCGAGAAAACCGGTGATGACGTTAAGGGCAATGCTCATGCTGACTCCAGATGGTCGAGCAGGCGTGGATCAAGCGGGTCCAGCGCTCGTCCGAGCATGGCCTCGGCCGCTTGCCACAATTGATCCAGACCGCTCGCCAGTTCCTGTTTGCCGGTGGCCCCCAGCAGCAGGTACGACGCGCCCTGGAAGTCTTCGACCTTGAGCCTGAACACCGCCAGCACCTGGTTGATCGCCGCGATCCGGCGCAGGCGTTCGCGGCGCCGGGGCACTTCGTCGCCCAGGGGGTCGCTCCAGTGCAGGTCTTCGCCGAGCAGTCCGCAGAGTCCGCACATGCTTACACCCCGCTCATGGCATGACGTCGCCGGAGTTCGGCCCGAGGGTCTGGCCGACGAACAGATTGCCACCCGGCTCGCTGGCCAGCAGCACGGCGGTGGGCGCCACTTCGTCGGCCAGGCCGAAGCGCCCCAGCGGCAGCTCGGCGGCCTTGGCGCGTTTCCAATCGGCGCTGATGCCGCCCACCAGCGGCGTTTCAATCGGCCCCGGGGCGATGGCGTTGACCAGCACGTTGTCCTTGGCCACTTCCAGCGCCAGGGACTTGGTGAAACCGATCACTCCGGCCTTGGCCGCCGCGTAGTGGGTCAACTCGGCGCCGCCCTTGATGCCCAACTGCGAGGCGACGTTGATAATCCGCCCCCAACGCTGCGCGAGCATGTGCGGCAGGGCGCGCTGGCTGGCGATGAACACGCTGGTGAGGTCGACGCGCAGCATGTCGTTCCACTGCTCGATGGACAGGTCGACGCAGCGCGCCTGGGTGAGCATGCCGGCGTTGTTGACCAGAATATCGATGCCACCGAAATGTTCGACGCAGCGGTCGACGCTGGCCTGGGCGCCTTCGACGGTGCCCACATCGGCCAGGCACTCGACCACTTCGGCGCCGAGGTTGCGGCAGGTGATCGCGGTTTCAGCGAGGCTCGCGGCGTTGCGGTCGGCCAGCAGCAGACGCGCGCCTTCGGCAGCATAAGCGCGCGCGATGGCGGCCCCGATGCCGCTGCCGGCGCCCGTGATGACGGCGCGGCGATTAGAGAGAGCGAGCATGTAAATTCTCCTCAAACAAACACAGGCCCCATGTGGGAGGGGGCTTGCCCCCTCCCACACTTGGATTGAGTACATCCCTCAGTCGGGCCAGCGCACGGTTAAACCGCCGTCGATGACGATGCTTTGCCCGGTCAGGTAGCTCGACGCTTCACTGGTGAGAAACTGCACCAACGACGCCACTTCATCCGCGCGCCCCACCCGCCCCAGCGGAATCGCCCGCGCCGCCCTGGCCAACCCCTCCAGCCCCAGCGAGTTCTTCGCGTCCAGCGATTGCGGCGTTTCGATCAACCCCGGAATCACCGCATTGCAGCGAATGCCCAGCGGCGCCAACTCCACCGCCAGCGACCGGCACAACCCCGGCACTCCCGCCTTGGCCGCAGCGTAATGGCTGTGGTCCTGCCAGCCATACACGCCGCCGGCAATCGAAGAAATCGCCACCAGCGCGCCGCCCTCCTTCATGTGGCGGGTGGCCGCGCGAAAGGTGCGCATCACCCCTGTCAGGTCGACATTGAGCATCTCGTTCCACAGCGCATCGGTCATTTCCAGCAACGGTGCGCGACGCAGCAGGCCGGCATTGGCCACCGCGTAATCAAGACGGCCGAAATGCTGCACCGCCTGCTCGGCCAGGGCGTCGACCGAAGCGGTGTTGCCCACGTCCAACGGCAGCATCAGGCACTCGCCGCCAGCCTCTTCCACCAGGGACACGGTCACGCCCGGGTCATGGGGATCAGCCGGATAATACCCGCCAACCACCGCCACCCCAACGCGGGCATAGGCCACCGCGAGCGCCTGGCCGATGCCGCTGGCGGCACCGGTAATCACAGCCACTTTGCGACTCATCGATCACTCCTTACTGAACGGTTTCCGGGCGCACATGGCGTGCGGCAAACATCAGCACACCGGACAAAAAGCACGGCACGGCGCCAAACCACAGGGCGGCGGTCTGCCAGTCGCTGCCGGCGGACAACACTTGTGTGGCGCCAAACCCTGCGACCACGGCTCCAATGGGCCCCATTGCGTGGATGATCGCGCCGCCGGTGGCGCGGATGCTGGTGGGGAAACTTTCACTGATAAAGAACAATGCCGCCGAATACGGCCCGATCAGGAAGAACAGGCCCAGGCTGTACAGCCCCACCACGGTCGGCATGTTGCTCGGGCCGTACAGCATGCCGGCGAACGACAGCCCGCCGAGCATCCAGCCCAGGCCGATCACGTTGCGCCGGCCAATCTTGTCGCCCATCCAACCGTGAGTCAGGTAGCCGCAGTACCCCACCAGATTCGACAGCACGAGGATGATCAGCGAGTTCTCGAACGAAACCTTGTGCACGCTGACAATGACCGAAGTCCCCAGCACGCTGAACACCTGGATCGCGGCCCAGTTGAGCAGCAGCGCAGCGCCGATCACCAGGGTGGCGCGACGGGCCGGACCACGGAAGGCGGCTTTGAGACCGGCCTTGCTGTGTTCGTCGTAGTCCACGCCGTAGGTGACGGCGACGTTTTGCGCCTCGGTCACCTGGCCGCTTTTGCGCAATTGGCTGATGCGCTGGTGAATCTGGAACTGCGGACTCTCCTTGAGTTTGCGCGCCATGATCGCAATGACGACGGCCGGGATGGCGGCGAAGACGAAGCAGCCCTGCCAGCCGATGACCGGCAGCAACAGCGCGGTCAATCCCGCCGCGATCAACGCCCCCACCGGCCAGCCACCCTGTACCAGGCTGTAGATAAAGCCACGGCGTTTGGTCAGCTTCGGATCCTGCAAGGCACCATACAGTTCGCTCAGGTAGGTGGCGTTGACGGTTTCCTCGGCATAGCCCAGGCCCGCCAGCGAACGGATCAGGATCAGCGGCGACTTGCCCCACGCGCCGCCGATGGCGGTGAGCGCCGAGCACAAGGCCGAGCCCGCCACGGTCAGGATGATGCCTTTGCGCCGGCCCAATTTGTCGACCACCGGGCCGACGGCAAAGGCCACCACCGCCGTGCCCACCGCCACCCAGGTCGCGATTTGCGCTTGCTCCACTTCACTCCAGCCAAAGTGCCGGCCGATCTCCGGCAGCAAGGTGCCGAACAGGATGAAGTCATACACCGCAAACACCCAGGCGAAAAACGCGATCCAGGTGGCGAAACGTACTTCCTGGGACGACAGTTGCCGGGGTTTCCAGCCAGTCAGGTCAAGCTTGTTGTAGATGGACATGGGTCGCGCCTCAAGGGTGGGGTGAAATCAGGTTCGGGGTTGGCGGCGGATAAAGTCGTCGGCGATTTCATCGAAGGTGACGAAGCGCACGCCGGCATGGCTCTGGATGTGTTCGATCAGGCGCTCGAGCATCAACAGCACTTGCGGGCGACCGGACACGTCGGGGTGGATGGTCATGGTGAACACCGCGTGTTCGTGTTCGCGGTAGACCCAGTCGAACTGGTCGCGCCACATTTCTTCGAGGTGACGCGGGTTGACGAAGCCGTGGCTGTTGGGGGCTTTTTTGATGAACATCATTGGCGGCAGGTCGTCGAGGTACCAGTTGGCGGGGATTTCCACCAGGTCGGTTTCTTCGCCGCGCACCAGGGGCTTCATCCAGGTATCGGGGTGCTGGCTGTAATCGATCCTGGTCCAGCTGTCGCCCTTGCGCACGTAGTACGGATGAAAGTCGTTGTGCATCAGGCTGTGGTCGTACTTGATGCCTTTTTTCAGCAGCAGCTCGTTGGTCACCTTGCTGAATTCCCACCACGGCGCCACGTAGCCGGTGGGGCGTTTGCCGGTGACCCGGGTGATCAGCTCGATGGATTTATCCAGCACGATTTCTTCCTGCTCGGCGGTCATCGCGATGGGGTTCTCGTGGCTGTAGCCGTGCACGCCGATTTCATGGCCGGCGTCGGCCACCGCTTTCATTTGCTCGGGAAAGGTTTCCATCGAGTGGCCGGGGATGAACCAGGTGGTGCGCAGGCCGTAGCGCTCGAACAGTTTGAGCAGGCGCGGCGCGCCGATTTCGCCGGCAAACAGGCCGCGGGAGATATCGTCCGGCGAGTCTTCACCGCCGTAGGAACCGAGCCAGCCGGCGACGGCATCAACGTCGACGCCAAATGCACAGAGGATGTCTTTAGCCATGGTGTGTCTCCTTAAACATTCAGTACGGATTCAACGGATAACGCGGCGCGCAACAGGCGTGCGTCTTCGCCGCTGGGGGCGCTGAGCAGCAGCCCGGTGGGCAGGCCCTGGGCATCGCGGCCGCTGGGCAAATTAACGCCGGGCATGTCGAGCAGGCTGCCGGGCATGGTCAGGCGCAAGATGGCGAGGTTGGTCTTGACGAACAACGCGTCGTCGGCTTCCAGCGCGGCCAACGGCGGCGCGACATGGGCCACGGTGGGGGTGATAAGGACGGCGCCGTCGAGGTCGTCGAGCAGTTGCTGTTGCAGTTGGCGGCGCGCGTCGGTCAGGTGGATCAATTGGCTGGCGGGCAGTGCACGCGCGGCTTCCAGGCGCCGGCGTACGCGGGGGTCGAGCTGTTCGGCGTCGGGGCTGTCGAGCAGCGCCTGGTGCAGGGCGAAGGCTTCGAAGGCGCCGAGCCAGCCGTGGTGTTTGATCAGGTCGAGCGTTGCCTGGAAGGGCGGGCATTCGCGCTCTTCGATCAGCGCGCCGCGGGCCTTGAGTTGCTCCATGGCGCGCAGCAGGTTGTTGCCCACGGCCGGTTCGACGTCCTGTGGTGCCAGCACAAAGCGCTGGCCCTTGAGGCTGCGGGCACTGTGCTGCCGAGTGCGGCCATGCAGCAGGTCGTCGAGGGTCAGCGCATCACGCACACTGCGGGTGAGCGGGCCGAGGCTGTCGAGGGTGTGTGCCAGCGGGAACACGCCGTCGCGGCTGTAGCGCCGGCTGCTGCTGCGGTAACCCACCAGACCGTTGAGGGCGGCGGGAATGCGAATCGAGCCTGCCGTGTCGGTGCCCATGGCAATCGGCACGATACCGGCGGCGACGGCCACGCCCGAACCGGACGATGAACCGCCGGGAATGCGCGGCTGATCAAGGCCATGGGGATTGTGCGGCGTACCGAAATGCGGGTTCAGGCCCAGGCCCGAATACGCCAGTTCGCTGAGGTTGGTCTTGCCCAGGCTGACCATCCCCGCGCGGCATAACAGGCCGACCACCGGCGCATCGAGCAGAGCGGCCGGCGCATGGCGACGGTAGGCGGCGCCCGCCGTGGTGACGCTGCCGGCGACGTCGAACAGGTCCTTCCAGGCCAGCGGCACGCCATCGAACCGGCTCAAGGGCTGCCCGGCACGCCAGCGCGCGACGGCGGCTTCGGCTTCGCGGCGCGCGCGCTCGGTGCTCAGGCTGATAAACACCGAGGGCGAGCGGGCGGCTTTTTCGAGCGCTTGTTCGAGGGCTTGCACCGGGTCGTTGCGGCCGCTGGCGAAATCCTCGGCCATTGAAGTGGCGTCTGACATCGGGATCAACCTCATAAACGTACATATTAATAAAATGTACATTTTATAAAGGCAGCTTTCGTGCCAGTCTCTGCGACGGCTTTTGCACTTTCCACACACAGTCACGGGCTAGATGCTTTGCAGTAGGATAAAAATACTGGCGCTGAGCGCCCCGAGGGTCTTGAATGAAATAATGTATCTTTGATTAAAAAGTACATTTTGGTGCAGAAAAGTAACATCGGCTCCAAAACAGCGCCGCCGACGTGGCGCAGAGTGACAGCTGCATCTATGAGAGAATCCGCCGCCCCCGTCCTACAAGGTCTTGAGAAACCGATGAAAGCAGTGTCCGCCCCGGCCTCTCGTTACGCGATGATTCACCAGGTATTGCGTGACTCGATCGTCAACGGCACCGCGCGTCATGGCCTGGTTTTGCTGGAGACGCCGCTGGCCGAACTGTTCGGCACCAGCCGCGTGCCGGTGCGCAAGGCGCTGGACCTGCTGCACGCCGAAGGGCTGATCTGCCGCTTCAACGGCCGGGGCTACCTGATCAACCCCGACGACCTGGCAACAGAGCCGCTGCGCCTGCCCCTGAGCCATGCACACCTGGGCCTCAACGGCGAAGCCGAGTTGGTGGATACACGGCCGCTGGGCGAGCGCATCGTCGAGGACATCGGCGCGGCGCTGTCCACCTGCATCGCCTTCGGCCATTACCGCCTGGATGAACAAGCAGCGGCCGATCATTTCAAGGTCAGCCGCGCGGTGGTGCGCGAAGCCTTGATGCGCCTGCGCGACCGTGGCCTGGTGGAAAAGGAGCCTTACTCGCAGTGGCTGGCCGGCCCGCTGACCGCGCGCGAAGTCACCGAAGACTACGAACTGCGCGCGTGCCTTGAGCCCGAAGCCCTGCGCCAGAGCGCGCCGAACCTCGACCGCGAGGAACTGCAGGCGATGCTGCAACGGGTGCTGGCAGCACAAGACAACCCGCAGTGCAGCCTGCAGGCCATCGAGCAGATCGAGGAGGACTTGCACCAGCGCTGCCTGGCGGGTCTGCAGAACCGCAAGATGGCCGCACTGATTCGCCAGGGCCAGAGCCCGATGATCATCAGCCGGATTTTCCATCGTCTGCTCGGCATCGGCGCCGACCCGGCGATGCTGGCCGAACATCGCCTGATTCTGGAGTTGTTGCTGCACGGCGCGGTGGATGCGGCCGCGTTGAACCTGCGCGAGCACCTGCAACGTGCCAGTCAGCGGATGTTGCAGCGTTTGAAAGTGTTGTCGGTACTGCCGGAACAGCCCCTGCCTGCCTACCTGCACAAAATCAGCTGACGGCGTCACGCCGGTTATTTTATGCAATATGTTGCTATCGCCACCGCGCCATTGAAACCCTCGCTGCCCCGCCCCATCTAAGCACCATACTTCCTTATGCAGGTGCCCCATGAGCGACCAGCAAGATTTCCCTGATGACGACATCAACGATTACGCCGACCCCGAAAACGCTGAATCCGCTTCGTCCAATACCGGGCTGGCGCTGCCTGGACAAAACCTGCCGGACAAGGTCTACATCATCCCGATCCACAACCGCCCGTTCTTCCCGGCGCAAGTGCTGCCAGTGATCGTCAACGAAGAACCGTGGGCCGAAACCCTGGAGCTGGTGAGCAAGTCCGATCACCACTCCCTGGCCCTGTTCTTCATGGAAACCCCGCCAGAAGACCCGCGCCACTTCGACACCTCGGCGTTGCCGCTGTACGGCACGCTGGTCAAGGTGCACCACGCCAGCCGCGAGAACGGCAAGCTGCAATTCGTCGCCCAGGGCCTGACCCGTGTGCGCATCAAGACCTGGCTCAAGCACCACCGCCCGCCCTATCTGGTGGAAGTCGAATACCCGCACCAGCCGAGCGAGCCGACCGATGAGGTCAAGGCTTACGGCATGGCGCTGATCAATGCGATCAAGGAGCTGCTGCCGCTCAACCCGCTGTACAGCGAAGAATTGAAGAACTACCTCAACCGCTTCAGCCCCAATGACCCGTCGCCGCTCACCGACTTTGCCGCCGCGCTCACGTCGGCCACCGGTAACGAGTTGCAGGAAGTGCTGGACTGCGTGCCCATGCTCAAGCGCATGGAAAAAGTGCTGCCGATGCTGCGCAAAGAGGTGGAAGTGGCGCGCTTGCAGAAGGAGCTCTCCGCCGAGGTGAACCGCAAGATCGGCGAGCACCAGCGCGAATTCTTCCTCAAGGAACAGCTCAAGGTCATCCAGCAGGAGCTGGGCCTGACCAAGGACGACCGCAGCGCGGATGTCGAGCAGTTCGAGCAGCGCCTGGAGGGCAAGGTGTTGCCCACCCAGGCAAAAAAACGCATCGATGAAGAACTGAACAAACTGTCGATCCTGGAAACCGGCTCGCCGGAATACGCGGTCACGCGCAACTACCTCGACTGGGCCACCTCGGTGCCGTGGGGCGTGTACGGCAAGGACAAGCTCGACCTCAAGCACGCGCGCAAGGTGCTGGACAAACACCACGCCGGGCTGGACGACATCAAGAGCCGCATCCTTGAGTTCCTCGCGGTGGGCGCCTACAAAGGCGAGGTCGCCGGCTCCATCGTGCTGCTGGTGGGCCCGCCGGGCGTGGGCAAGACCAGCGTCGGCAAGTCCATCGCCGAGTCTCTGGGCCGGCCGTTCTACCGCTTCAGCGTCGGCGGCATGCGCGACGAGGCCGAGATCAAGGGCCACCGCCGCACCTACATTGGCGCCCTGCCGGGCAAGCTGGTGCAGGCGCTCAAGGATGTGGAAGTGATGAACCCGGTGATCATGCTCGACGAGATCGACAAGATGGGCCAGAGCTTCCAGGGCGACCCGGCCTCGGCCCTGCTGGAAACCCTCGACCCGGAACAGAACGTCGAATTCCTCGACCATTACCTCGACCTGCGCCTGGACCTGTCCAAAGTGCTGTTCGTGTGCACCGCCAACACCCTGGATTCGATTCCCGGCCCGTTGCTGGACCGCATGGAAGTGATTCGCCTGTCGGGCTATATCACCGAAGAAAAAGTCGCCATCGCCAAGCGCCACCTGTGGCCCAAGCAGCTGGAAAAAGCCGGCGTGGCGAAAAACAGCCTGACCATCAGCGACGGCGCCCTGCGTGCGTTGATCGACGGCTACGCCCGTGAAGCCGGGGTGCGCCAGTTGGAGAAGCAACTGGGCAAACTGGTGCGCAAGGCGGTGGTCAAGCTGCTGGATGCGCCGGACTCGGTGATCAAGATCGGCAACAAGGACCTGGAAAGCTCACTGGGCATGCCGGTGTTTCGCAATGAGCAAGTGCTGTCCGGCACCGGTGTGATTACTGGCCTCGCCTGGACCAGCATGGGCGGCGCGACCCTGCCGATCGAGGCCACGCGCATCCACACGCTCAACCGTGGCTTCAAGCTCACCGGACAGTTGGGCGACGTGATGAAGGAGTCCGCCGAAATTGCCTACAGCTACATCAGTTCCAACCTGAAGTCGTTTGGCGGTGACCCGAAGTTCTTCGACGAAGCCTTCGTGCACTTGCATGTGCCGGAAGGCGCCACGCCAAAAGACGGCCCGAGCGCGGGCGTGACCATGGCCAGTGCGCTGCTGTCGCTGGCGCGCAACCAGGCGCCGAAAAAAGGCGTGGCCATGACCGGCGAACTGACGCTGACCGGGCACGTGCTGCCGATTGGCGGGGTACGCGAGAAGGTGATCGCGGCGCGGCGCCAGAAGATCCATGAGCTGATCCTGCCCGAGCCCAACCGTGGCAGTTTCGAAGAGTTGCCGGAGTACCTGAAGGAAGGCATGACGGTGCACTTTGCCAAGCGCTTTGCGGATGTGGCCAAAGTACTGTTCTGATCGTTATGCAGTGCCGGTAAGGGCCTCATCGGGAGCAAGCCCCCTCCCACACTTGAAGGTATTCACACTTCAAAATGTGGGAGGGGGCTTGCTCCCGATAGCGCCATCCGCCACACCACACACCTCGCCTGTCACACCTCGCTCCATCTTCGGTTATGCTCGCCCTTCGTCATGTACAACCGGAGCCCCCATGACCGTTGCCCGCCTGTTTCTCCCCTTGAGCCTTGCCTTGTTGTCCGCGTGCGCCAGCGCGCCGAAGCAAAACATCACCGTGGACGACCAGAGCGCCTGCCCGCTGCAGCTCAAATCCGGTCAGAACCTGATCGTCACCCTGCCGAGCAACCCCACCACCGGCTACCGCTGGGCCATTCAGGATTCGGCCGGCGGCGTGTTGCGCGCGTTAAGCCCCGAGGTTTACAGCAGCAGCGAATCTGGCGTGATCGGTGGCGGCGGCCAGTCCACCTGGCGGTTCCAGGCCTTCGCCGCCGGGCAGGGCCGTTTGCGCCTGACCTCCCAGCAACCGTGGGAGCCGGAAGCCGAGCCCATCGACACCTTCGACTGCGCCATTACGGTGAACTAGGCCCCCCATCAGACAACCCGCGCACCGACGGGCCAAGTTGGCTAAAATGCCGGCCCTTCCCTTTCGTCGCCGGAACAACCGTGAGCAAAGAACCCGATCGCCTATTCGCCCAGCCCTTGCCCCAGGTGCCGGACTTCGCCTTTAACGAGGACGTGGTGCGGGTGTTCCCGGACATGATCAAGCGCTCGGTGCCGGGTTACCCGACCATCGTCGAAAACCTCGGCGTACTCGCGGCGCAGTTCGCCCAGCCGAGCAGCGTGCTCTATGACCTGGGCTCATCCCTCGGCGCCGTCACTCAGGCTTTGCGCCGCCATGTGCGCACGGACGGTTGCCGGGTGATCGCGGTGGATAACTCGGCGGCGATGGTCGAGCGTTGCCGTGAATACCTCAATGGCCAGGACTCGATGTTCCAGGAGCTGCTGCCGGTTGAGGTGATCGAAGGCGATATCCTCGCTTTGCAGTTCCAGCCGGCGTCAGTGGTGGCCCTGAATTTCACCCTGCAATTCATCGCCCCGGACGAGCGCCTGGCCTTGCTCGCGCGCATTCGCCAGGCGCTGGTGCCGGGCGGTGCGCTGATCCTCTCGGAAAAGCTGCGCTTCAATGACGCGCAGGAACATGCGCTGCTCACCGACCTGCATATCGCGTTCAAACGCGCCAACGGCTACAGCGAACTGGAAATCGCCCAGAAGCGCAGCGCCATCGAAAACGTCATGAAGCCCGACAGCCTCGAAGAACACCGCGAACGCCTGCTGGCGGCCGGGTTCTCAAGCGTGGTGCCGTGGTTTCAGTGTCTAAACTTTGCCTCGTTGATTGCCTTGCCATGATTGATCTGTCCCCCCTCGCCCGCCACTTGGTCGGCACCCCTCTGGCCGTGTGGGCCCAGGGCCTGCAAGCGCAGCTCGATAGCAAGATGGAAAAAGGCCACGGCGACCTGGAGCGCTGGCAAAGTGCGCTGGATGCGCTGCCGGCCATCCAGCCGAGCACCGTCGACCTGTTGAACGGCCTGACGCTGGACACCGATTGCGACGACCAGACCCGCGCGCAGATGCACACCGCCCTGATGGGCCTGAGCCCGTGGCGCAAAGGGCCGTTCCACCTGTTCGGCGTGCACGTGGACACCGAATGGCGCTCGGACTGGAAATGGTCGCGGGTGGCGCCGCACCTGGACTTGAAAGCTAAACGTATCCTCGATGTGGGCTGCGGCAACGGCTACTACATGTGGCGCATGCTCGGCGCCGGTGCCGACAGCGTGATCGGCGTGGACCCCAACTGGCTGTTTTTCTGCCAGTTCCAGGCGGTGCAACGCTACCTGTCCGAACCCAGGGCCTGGCACCTGCCGTTCCCGTTCGAAGACTTGCCGGCGAACCTCGAAGGCTTCGATACGGTGTTTTCCATGGGCGTGTTCTATCACCGGCGTTCGCCCATCGAGCACCTGCTGGCGTTGAAGGACACCCTGGTCAAGGGCGGCGAACTGGTGCTGGAAACCCTGGTGGTGGACGGCGACCAGCAACAGGTGCTGGTGCCCGAAGACCGCTACGCACAGATGCGCAACGTGTGGTTCCTGCCCTCGGTGCCGGCCCTGATGCTATGGCTGCGCCGCGCCGGGTTCAGCGAGGTGCGCTGCGTGGATGTGAGCGTGACCACGGTGCAGGAGCAGCGCGGGACCGAGTGGATGAAGTACCAGTCGCTGAGTGATTTTCTTGATCCGCAAGATCACAGCAAAACCATCGAAGGGCTGCCGGCGCCGATGCGGGCGGTGATCATCGCCAGGAAATAAACCACAACGTCCCTGACTAATGAACATCACCTGTGGGAGCAGGCAAGCCAGCTCCCACATTGGTTTTCCCGGTGTCAGCCAGGAGAGGGTTTGGCTCGGCGGGCCTTGAAGAACTCGCTCAACACGGCTCCGCATTCCTCGGCCAGCACCCCACCTTCAAACAGCACTCGGTGATTGAGAAAGTCCTGGGTAAAAAACTGCCCCTGACTCTGCACAATCCCGGCCTTGGGCTCCAGCGCGCCATACACCACCCGCGCAACCCGCGAATGCACGATCAAACCCGCGCACATGCTGCACGGCTCCAGGGTCACATACAGCGTGCTGCCCACCAGTCGATAGTTGTTGATGGCCTGGGCTGCCGCGCGAATCGCGACCATCTCGGCGTGGGCGCTGGGGTCATTGCCGCTGATGGGGCAATTGAAGCCCCGGCCGATGATTTCACCGTTTTGCACCAGTACCGCGCCCACCGGCACTTCGCCGAGTGCCGCGCCCTGGGCGGCAAGGGCCAGGGCTTCGCGCATGAAGTGCTGGTCGCGGCTGCGATCAATGATCGCGGCGGGGCGAATCTGGCGCATCACGCCACCTCGATGGCGGCCATCAGGCCGGTTTCCATGTGGTCGATCACATGGCAATGGAACATCCACACCCCGGGGTTATCCGCCACCAACGCCACGCGGGCGCGTTCGTTCTTGCCCAGCAGGTAGGTGTCGGTAAAGTACGGCACCACCTTGTGGCGGTTCGAGGCGATCACCTTGAAGCTCATGCCGTGCAAGTGGATCGGGTGCTGGTACTGGGTCATGTTCTTCAGTTCAAAAATGTAGCTCTTGCCCTTTTCCAGCCTGGCAATCGGGCGGTCGGCGCAGGTCTTGTCGGTGATGTCCCACGCCTTGCCGTTGATCTGCCACAGGCTCGGCGGCTTGCCGTCATCCACCGACACCGTGCCCACCCATTCAAAATTGAAGTTGAGTTTCTCGGCATTGGCCAGGTCCGGCTCGCTGATCGGGTTGGCCGGCAACGCGGGCGGCCATTGGCCGGGCGCATCGGTATTGACCACCGAGCGGAAAGTGCCCAGGCGCACCGGCCCGTTACGGATCGACAGCTCTTCACCCGCTGGCGGCGCCTTGATCGCCAGACAAATGCGCATGCCGGGCCCCAGCCAGTATTCCTTGCCCAGCGGGCGCGGCTCGATGGGATTGCCGTCCAGCGCGTAGATCTGTGCGTCGACGTCCGGGATGTTGAT
Source organism: Pseudomonas trivialis (assembly GCF_001439805.1). Taxonomy (GTDB): domain Bacteria; phylum Pseudomonadota; class Gammaproteobacteria; order Pseudomonadales; family Pseudomonadaceae; genus Aquipseudomonas; species Aquipseudomonas trivialis. The sequence continues at coordinate 15,291 of NZ_JYLK01000002.1, forward strand.
GCGATAGGTCAGAGTGTTGTCGAGGTTGAGCAGGCGCACGCGGGTGATCTGCCCGGCCGGCAGGTCGATCACCGCCTGGGACACCCCGTTGATGGTCGACAGACGCCCCGCCGTACCGCCGCGCGCCGCTTCGCGTGGAATGCTGAACGCGACGAATGCACCGTCTTCGTCCACATGCCAGCTTTTCAGGCTGAGGGTGCGTTCGTGCTTGAAGCCGGTGGGCTCGCGCTCTTCGATGATCAACGGGCCGACCAGGCCACGGCCGAGTTCTTCGCTGCTGTTCACATGGGGGTGGTACCAGTAGCTGCCGGCATCGGGCACGCGGAATTTGTAGTCGAAGTATTCGCCGGGCAATACCGGCAGCTGCGAGACGTAGGGCACGCCGTCCATCTCCAGCGGCAGGCGAATGCCGTGCCAGTGGATGGTGGTGGCCACCGGCAGGTGATTGATGAAGCGCACCCGCAGCCACTCGCCCTGGCGCACCCGCAGCTCGGTGCCGGGCGCCGAGGGACCGAATGCCCAGGCCTGGGTGATATGGCCGGGCACCAGTTCCACGTCCAGAGGCGCCGCGATCAACTCGTAATCGTGCCCCGCCTCGGACTCGGCGACTTTCCCCAGCCAGTAGCGATAGCCGCCCCCGGCGCCGACGCCTACAACGGCCAGGCCTGCAAGACCACCCAGGATTTGTCGACGGGAAAAGGATCGGGACACAACAACCTCGCGTATCAGCCGCAGGCACAGGGCCTGCAAAGGGCGGATACGATACACCTGCGAGGCCTAAACAGTAAGACTTCGCATTGCCGCACAGTTGATTGCGATCAAAATGTGGGAGGGGGCTTGCTCCCGATAGCAGTGTGTCAGCCAGCCAATCCCTGCCTGACCCAGCGCCATCGGGAGCAAGCCCCCTTCCACACTGGATTTTCTGCGTTCTTCAGGCTCTGGAAGCGGCGAGGATCAGCGCCTTCATCTCGGCCACCGCGCCTTTGAAGCCGACGAACAGCGCATGGGCCACCAGCGCGTGGCCGATGTTCAGTTCGTTGATGCCCTTGATCGCGGCCACCGCCTGCACGTTGTGGTAGTGCAGGCCATGGCCGGCGTTGACGATCAGGCCTTGAGCGAGGCCGCAGTTCACACCGTCGATGACGCGCTGCAACTCGTCGGCGACTTCGGTGGGCGTGGTGGCGTCAGCGTAACGGCCGGTGTGCAGTTCGATGGCCGGCGCACCGACACGGCGCGAGGCTTCGATCTGGCGCTCGTCGGCATCGATGAACAGCGAGACTTCGCTGCCGATCTGCGACAGGCGCTCCACCGCAGCCTTGATCCGCGCTTCCTGGCCGGCCACGTCGAGGCCGCCTTCGGTGGTGAGTTCCTGGCGGGTTTCCGGCACCAGGCAGATGTGCGCCGGGCGGATGCGCTCGGCGAACGCCATCATCGCTTCGGTGACGCCCATTTCGAAATTCATGCGGGTTTGCAGCACATCCTTGAGCAGCAGCACATCGCGTTCCTGAATATGACGACGGTCTTCGCGCAGGTGCACGGTGATGCCGTCGGCGCCCGCTTCTTCGGCGTCCAGAGCAGCCTTGACCGGGTCCGGGTAGCGGGTGCCGCGGGCCTGACGCAGGGTGGCAACGTGGTCGATATTGACGCCAAGAAGAATGCGATTGCTGGTGCTCACGAAAGCGCTCCTGAAAGGGGAAAGAATCGGTGCACAGCATACACGGGGATGTCAGGGCTTTCGAAACAACTCGCGACTGACCAGCGGCTTGCCGCCCAGGTGCACCGCGAGGGCCTGTCGCATCAGGCGTTTGGCAGCGGACAGCGCGCCGGGCGCGGTCCAGTCCGCCTCGCTCATGGCCAGCAACTCGGCGCCCTGGAACAGACCCGGCTGCAGCAGGTAGACGCGCTCCAGGCCGGCATCGACCTGCAGCCGGTACATGCCGTCGGCGGCGACAGGCTCGCCGTGCACGTCGTTGCTCAGTTCGAAGCCGTAGCCCAGATCGTCCAGCAGGCGCCATTCGAACGCGCGCAGCAACGGCTCCAGCGGACGGCCTTCGGCGAGGGCGAGCAAGGTGGCGGCGTAGTGATCGAACACGCCGGGGTGCGGGTCTTCGGCGGGCAGCAGGCGGATCAGCAGTTCATTGAGGTAGAGGCCACTGAACAGCGCATCGCCATTGAGCCAGGCGGAGGTGCCGACGCTTTCCAGGCGGCCGACGTTCTTCAGCTCGCCCTTGCCACGAAACTCCACGTCCAGCGCCACGAACGGCCGGGCCAGTGTGCCGGCCTTGCCGCGCGCGCTGCGCAATACCGCGCGCAGCCGGCCCTGGGGCGTGAGGAAGTCCACCAGGGCGCTGGTCTCGCGGTAGGCGCGGCTGTGCAGGACGTAGGCGAGTTGGCTCAGAGGTGGGGATTGGGACATGGGGTCTCTATCTTGAAAACAACACAAACCTAATGTGGGAGGGGGCTTGCTCCCGATAGCGGTGGTTCAGTCACTTATCTATCAACTGACCCACCGCTATCGGGAGCAAGCCCCCTCCCACATTTTTGCCCTGCGGTGTCTTTACAGGTCGCCGTAGCCGAGGGAGCGCAGTGCACGCTCATCGTCAGACCAGCCGCCCTTCACCTTCACCCACAGGTTGAGCATGATCTTGGAGTCGAACAGCAGCTCCATGTCCTTGCGCGCTTCGGTACCGATGCGCTTGATGCGCTCGCCCTTGTCGCCAATGATGATTTTCTTCTGGCCGTCACGCTCGACGAGAATCAGCGCGTGGATGTGCAAGGTCTTGCCCTGCTGCTTGAACTCTTCGATTTCCACGGTGATCTGGTACGGCAGCTCGGCGCCCATCTGGCGCATGATTTTCTCGCGCACCAGCTCAGCAGCGAGAAAGCGGCTGCTGCGGTCGGTGATCTGGTCTTCCGGAAAAAAGTGCTCGTTTTCCGGCAGGTAGCCGGCAATCACGCGCTCCAGGGCTTCGAGGTTATGACCGTGCTGGGCCGAGATCGGCATGATCTGCGCGTTCGGCAGTTGCTCCTGTAGCCAGGTCAAGTGCGGCATCAGCTCGGCTTTGTCTTCGATGCGGTCGGTCTTGTTCAGCGCCACGATCAACGGGCCGGTGACGTACTGCACGCGCTCCAGGACCATCTGGTCTTCATCGGTCCACTTGGTGCGGTCAACCACGAAGATGACCACGTCGACGTCTTTCAACGCCGCCGAGGCGGTCTTGTTCATGTAGCGGTTGAGGGCTTTCTCGCCGCCCTTGTGCATGCCCGGCGTGTCGACGTACACCGCTTGCACCGTGCCTTCGGTCTTGATACCGAGCATGTTGTGCCGGGTGGTCTGCGGCTTGCGCGAGGTGATCGCAAGCTTCTGGCCGAGGATGTGGTTGAGCAGCGTGGACTTGCCCACGTTGGGGCGGCCGACGATGGCAACATAGCCACAGCGTGTTGCGGTTGAATCAGTCATGGCCATTCTCCACGCCCAGGGCAATCAGTGCTGCAGCGGCCGCTACCTGTTCGGCAATACGACGGCTCACACCCTGACCTCGGCTTTTTTCGTTCAATAAAGTGATTTCACATTCCACGAAGAACACGCGGCAATGGGGCTCACCCTGGATATCCACCACTTCGTAGCGTGGCAGTTCGCACCCGCGCGACTGCAGGTATTCCTGCAGGCGGGTCTTGGGATCCTTGTTGGTGTCGACCAGGGTCAGGCTCTCGATCTCCGAGGCCAGCCAGGCGACCACACGCTCTTTGGCGGTCTCCATGCCTGCATCCAGGTAGATCGCGCCGATCAGGGCTTCGAGGGCATCGGCCAGGATCGACTCACGACGAAAGCCGCCGCTCTTCAATTCACCGGACCCCAGGCGCAGGTACTCGCCCAGGCCGAAGCCACGGGCCAGCACGGCCAGGGTCTCGCCTTTCACCAGCCGTGCACGCAGGCGTGACAACTGGCCTTCGCGGGCCTGGGGGAAGCGCTCGAACAACGCCTCACCGGCGGCGAAATTGAGGATGGCATCACCGAGGAATTCCAGGCGCTCGTTATTGCGCCCTGCAAAGCTGCGGTGTGTGAGGGCAAGGACCATCAATTCCTGATCCTTGAAGGTGTAGCCGAGCTGGCGCTCGAGACGACTCAGAGAAACGGTCACGGTTTATCCATATCTAGTTGGTGGCACCGGCGGCCATCGACGATTGACGCAGTGTTCAAATTCAAATCCTGATAATTGCCGCGTGAGGCCGGACATTGTCCAGGCCCCAGAAAAGCATTCGGCGCTGTGTTCACAGCGCCGCCTGTATTACTTGATCAGCCCGACCCGCGAGAAGTTCGGCAGGTGGCTGAGCTTGGGTTCCGGCCAGCTCATCCAGACCGCGAAGGCCTTGCCGACGATATTCTGGTCGGGGACCATGCCCAGCAGCTCCTTGGGAATGCTCGGATCATCCCAGTAGCGGCTGTCGTTGGAGTTGTCGCGGTTGTCGCCCATCATGAAGTAGTGCCCGGCCGGCACTTTCCACTCGCCATCGGGCGTGGCGCGGTAGCGGCTCATTTCCTTGCGGATCTGGTGCTCCACCGCGCCGAGTTTTTCCTGATACAGCTCGGCGCTGCCCAGGGTATTCGGCTCGGCGCCCAGCAGCTTCTCGGCCACCGATTCACCGTTGATGAACAGGCGCTTGTCGCTGGTGTAGCGAATCACGTCGCCCGGCAGGCCGACCACACGCTTGATGTAGTTGACGTTCGGATCGCTCGGGTAGCGGAACACCATCACGTCGCCGCGCTGCGGGTCACCGACTTCGATGACTTTCTTGTCGACCACCGGCAGGCGAATGCCGTAGGAAAACTTGTTCACCAGGATGAAATCGCCCACGTCCAGGGTAGGCTTCATCGACCCCGAAGGGATCTGGAACGGCTCCACCAGGAACGAACGCAGCACCAGCACGATGAACAGCACCGGGAAGAACGACTTGCCGTATTCAACCAGCAGCGGTTCCTTGTTCAGCTTCTCGACCACGACCGCATCGGGCTGGCTGACGCTGCCCTGATACGACGCGATGGCCGCGCGCCGACGGGGTGCGAAGAACACCAGATCGAGCAACGCCAGGAGGCCGCAGACGGCGACGGCAATGACCAGCAACAGCGGGAAATTTAGTGACATAGGACCTAACTATCCAACCTGAGCACCGCAAGGAAGGCTTCTTGTGGAATTTCCACGTTGCCCACTTGCTTCATGCGTTTTTTACCGGCCTTTTGCTTCTCAAGCAGCTTGCGCTTACGGCTTACGTCACCGCCGTAGCATTTGGCCAATACGTTCTTTCTGAGAGCCTTGACGGAGGTTCGCGCAATGATCTGCCCGCCAATGGCGGCCTGGATCGCGACGTCGAACATCTGACGCGGAATCAGTTCTTTCATTTTTTCGGTCAACTGGCGACCTTTGTAGTGCGCGTTGTCCTTGTGCACGATCAGCGCAAGGGCATCCACTTTGTCGCCGTTGATCAGTACATCCAGTTTCACCAGATTGGCCGATTGGTAACGGTCGAAATGGTAATCCAGCGAAGCATAGCCGCGACTGGTGGATTTGAGACGGTCAAAGAAGTCCAGGACCACTTCGTTCATCGGCAAATCGTAGGTCACTTGCACCTGGGTACCGAGGAACAGCATGTCGTGCTGCACGCCACGCTTTTCGATACACAGGGTAATCACGTTGCCCAGGTGTTCCTGGGGTACCAGGATATTGGCGCGCACGATGGGTTCGCGCATGTCTTCGATGGAAGACAGGTCTGGAAGCTTGGAGGGGTTGTCGACGTAAATCGTTTCACCGGTTTTCAGCAACAACTCGAAAATAACGGTTGGCGCGGTGGTGATCAGGTCCAGGTCGTATTCGCGCTCCAGGCGCTCCTGGATGATCTCCATGTGCAGCATGCCGAGGAACCCGCAGCGGAAGCCGAAGCCCAGGGCGTCGGAGCTTTCCGGGGTGTACTGCAACGACGAGTCGTTGAGGGTCAGCTTTTGCAGGGCCTCGCGGAAGTCTTCGAAATCGTCGGAGCTGACCGGGAACAGGCCGGCGTAGACCTGCGGCTGGATGCGCTTGAAGCCCGGCAGCATGTCGACGTCAGGCGTGGAGCTGAGGGTCAGGGTGTCACCCACCGGCGCACCGTGAATGTCCTTGATACCGGCGATGATGAAGCCTACTTCACCGGCTTTCAGATCCGTGGTCGCGGTGTGCTTGGGGTTGAACACACCGACGCTGTCCACCAGGTGGATCTTGCCGGTGGACTTGACCAGGATCTTGTCGCCCTTCTTCACACGGCCGTGGCGCACGCGTACCAGGGAAACAACGCCCAGGTAGTTGTCGAACCAGGAGTCGATGATCAACGCTTGCAGCGGATCTTCGTAGTTGCCGGTAGGGGCTGGAATGGTCTTGACCAGGCGCTCGAGCACTTCGTCAACGCCCAGGCCGGTCTTGGCGCTGCACTCGACGGCGTCGGTGGCGTCGATGCCGATGATTTTTTCGATTTCTTCTTTCACGCGGTCCGGATCAGCCTGGGGCAGGTCGATCTTGTTCAGCACCGGCATTACTTCAAGGCCCTGCTCGATGGCGGTGTAGCAGTTGGCCACTGACTGGGCTTCCACGCCCTGGCCCGCATCCACTACCAGCAACGCGCCTTCGCAGGCCGCCAGCGAGCGGCTGACTTCGTAGGTGAAGTCAACGTGCCCCGGGGTGTCAATGAAGTTGAGCTGGTACCGGATACCGTCTTTGGCGGTGTAGTACAGGGTGACGCTGTGGGCCTTGATGGTGATCCCGCGCTCGCGTTCGAGGTCCATGGAATCCAGGACCTGGGCTTCCATTTCACGCTCGGCAAGGCCACCGCACATCTGGATGAATCGATCGGCCAGCGTCGACTTGCCATGGTCAATGTGGGCGATGATGGAGAAATTGCGGATATGACTCAAATCACTCACGGATCAACACTCAAAAAGGCTGCAGGCAGATTGCCCGCTGAAAAATAGCCGGGAATTGTACCTGAAGCTCGGGCCAGACGTCATCTTTGCTGTCCGGAACGCAAAAGGCCCCGTCAATACGGGGCCTTTCGCTTGCCGGGGCATCGTTACCCGGCGCGGCGCAGCAGCCAGAACCCTGCCAGGGCGCAGATGGCGGTTGGCACCAGCACCGCAAACAGCGGCGAGAAACCGAACACCAGGCTCGACGGCCCGAGCAGATCCTGGGCAATGCGGAAGGTAAAGCCCACCAGCACACCGGTGAATACGCGCTGGCCGAGGGTGACCGAGCGCAACGGACCAAAGATGAACGAAATCGCCATCAGCACCAGCGCGGCGGTGACCACCGGCTGCAACACCTTGACCCAGAATGCCAGCCAGTAACGGCCGTTGTTCAGGCCCTGGTCCTTGAGGTAATGGATATAGCTCCACAACCCGGAGATCGGCAGGCTTTCCGGGATCATCACCACGGTATTGAGCAGCTCCGGCTTGAGGGCGATGTCCCATTGCTCGGTCGGCACGTTGATCACTTCGGTACTGGCCTTGGTGCCCTGGCCGACATTGCGGAAATAGGTGGTGGTGACGTCGGTCAATTGCCACTGATTGGCGCTGTACTGCGCACGCTTGGCGAAGCTGGACGACAACATGTGGCGCTCTTTGTCGAACGTGTAGCGCGTCACCCCGATCAGCAGGCCGCCCGGTTGCACGGCGTTGATGTGGATGAACTCTTCACCCTGGCGGTGCCACAGGCCATGCCTGGCGCTTTGCGCATCCCCCGAACCCTGGGCCAGGGCGCGATTGGCCTGAGCGGTGGTTTCGGCCGGCGGCGCGACGTATTCACCGATCAGCACGCTGCACGCCATCAGCAGCAGCATGGGTTTCATCACCGCCCAGACGATACGACCGACGGAGACCCCGGCAGCGCGCATGATGGTCAGTTCGCTGTTGCTGGCCAGGCTGCCCAGGCCGATCAGGCAACCGATCAGCGCGGCCATCGGCATCATGTCGTAGAGACGGCGCGGCGCGGTGAGGGCCACGTAGCTCAGCACGTCGGTCACCGTGTAGGTGTCGCTGACATTGCTGACCTCATCAATAAAGGCAAACAGCGACGCCAGGCCGAGGATGATGCCCAATACCGCCAGGATGGCGACCAGTACACTTTTGCCAATGTAGCGATCGAGCTTAACCACGCGCCATCTCCTTCTGGCCACGACGGCTCTTCATTTTCAAGCGGATAGGTTCCCAGTACAGCAGCCCCAGGCCGATCACCAGGAAGATCCCGTGCACCCACCACAGGCCCAAGGTCGGCGACAGCTTGCCTTTCTCCAGGGAGCCACGGGCGGAAATCAGAATGGTGAGGTAGGCCATGTACAGCAGGATCGCCGGCAGCAGTTTGAGGAAGCGGCCCTGGCGCGGGTTGACGCGCGACAGCGGCACGGCCATCAGGGTCACGATAAACACCAGCAGCGGCAGGGAAATGCGCCATTGCAGCTCGGCGATGGAGCGCAGTTCGGTGCTGCCGAACAGCTCCTGAGTGGGGATCGCGTCGCGGTCGGTGACTTCGTCGCTGACGTCCGGCCGCGCGAGCATCACGCCGTAGGTGTCGTACTTGATGGCGCGGTAGTCGGCCTGGCCGGGGCTGCCGTCATAGCGGTAGCCGTTTTCCAGGATCAGGTAGCGGCTGCCGTCGGGGCGCACTTCCTGGCGCCCGGCATCGGCGACCAGCACGGAGATGCCGCGGTCCTTCTTGTCCTGGCCCAGGCGTTTTTCGGAGATGAACACCCCGCCGAGGTTGGCGCGGTCGTCGGTCAGGGTTTCGGTGTAGGTCACCCGGGTGCCGTCGTTGAGCGCCTGGAAGCGGCCCGGTTCGAGGGTATCGAACTCGGTCATGGCGTCCTGTTTGTTCAGCACCAGCTGAAATTGCATGGCGCCCTGGGGCGCCAGGCTCAGGCTCAGCCAGGCCACGATCAGCGCCACGCCGGCCGCCGGGATCATGGTCATGGCCAGCAGACGCTGCTGGCTCATGCCGGTCGCCGACAGCACGGTCATTTCGCTCTCGAGGTACAGCCGGCCATAAGCCAGCAGGATCCCGAGAAACAGGCCCAACGGCAGGATCAACTGCAAGAACCCCGGCAGGCGAAAGCCCATGATCAGGAACAGCGAACCGGGGTCGAGGGCGCCGGAAGCCGCCTGGGCCAGGTATTTGACGAAACGACCACTCATGATGATGACCAGCAATACCGCGCTCACGGCACTCAGGGTCAGCAGGACTTCGCGGGATAGATAACGGAAGACGATCAAACCAGACACTCCAGGGTTGTCAGGCTAAGGCGGCCAAACAAGCAAGCATACCGAGCGACCCGTTTACACGGGCCGGCTAAAAAGATGGCGCATTATCCTGTGATTGATCGCGCCTGTCACGGAGCAACCTCATGCGCGAGCACAAAGCGTGCGCCGAGGCTTGTCAGGCTTCGCCTGCGAGGTTCAAACTGCGGCCCTTGTCGCGGGCGGTTACACAGCTGCCTCGCTTTAAGCCTGGCTATACAGACGCCAGGCTCACCGACCTTTATAAGGGACCCGAACATGGAACTGGTTGTAAAAAGCGTTAGCCCCGAAACGTTGAAGACCGCCACCCTCGTGGTCGCCATTGGCGAAGGCCGCACGCTGGGCGTCGCCGCCAGCCAACTCGACGAATTGAGCGGCGGCGCCATCAGCGCGATCCTCAAGCGCGGCGATCTGGCCGGCAAAGTGGGCCAGAGCCTGCTGCTGCAAAGCCTGCCCAATCTCAAGGCCGATCGCGTATTGCTGGTGGGCGTGGGCAAGGACGCCGAACTGGGCGACCGTCCGTTCCGCAAGATCATCAGCACCCTGCTCACCACCCTCAAGGGCCTGGGCGGCACCGAGGCCGTGCTGGCACTCGATGAAATCGTCGTCAAGGGCCGTGACAGCTACGGCAAGACCCGCCTGCTGGCCGAAAGCCTGGTGGACGGCGGTTACGTGTTCGATCAGTTCAAAAGCCAGAAAGCCGAACCGCGCGCGCTCAAGAAAATCACCCTGCTGACCATCAAGGCCGCCCAGGCCGAAGTGCAGCGCGCCGTGACCCACGCCACCGCGATTGCCAACGGCATGTCGTTCACCCGTGACCTGGGCAACCTGCCGCCGAACATCTGCCATCCGACGTACCTGGGCGAACAGGCCAAGGCACTGGGCAAGGAGTTCAAGGGACTGAAAGTTGAAGTGCTGGACGAGAAAAAGATCAAGGAATTGGGCATGGGCTCGTTCTACGCCGTGGGCCAGGGCAGCGACCAGCCTCCACGCCTGATCGTGATGCAATACAACGGCGGCAAGAAATCCGAGAAACCTTACGCCCTGGTGGGTAAAGGCATCACCTTCGACACCGGCGGCATCAGCCTCAAGCCGGGTGCCGGCATGGATGAGATGAAGTACGACATGGGCGGCGCCGCCAGCGTGTTCGGCACCCTGCGTGCGGTGCTGGAGCTCAAGCTGCCGATCAACCTGGTGTGCATCCTGGCCTGCGCCGAGAACATGCCGAGCGGCGGCGCGACCCGTCCGGGCGATATCGTCACGACCCTGAGCGGCCAGACTGTCGAGATCCTCAACACCGATGCCGAAGGCCGCCTGGTGCTGTGCGACGCCCTCACCTACGCCGAGCGCTTCAAGCCCCAGGCCGTGATCGACATCGCCACCCTGACCGGTGCCTGCGTGGTCGCCCTGGGCGCGCATACTTCGGGCCTTTTGGGTAACAACGATGAACTGATCGAGCAACTGCTCAGCGCCGGCAAGGCAGCCGACGACCGCGCCTGGCAATTGCCGCTGTTCGACGAGTACCAGGAACAGCTGGACAGCCCGTTCGCCGATATCGCCAACATCGGTGGCCCGAAAGCCGGCACCATCACCGCGGCCTGCTTCCTGTCGCGCTTTGCCAAGAACTTCAACTGGGCCCACCTGGACATCGCCGGCACCGCCTGGACCAGCGGCGGCAAGGACAAGGGCGCCACCGGCCGTCCGGTGCCCCTGCTGACCCAGTATCTGCTGGATCGCGCCAAGGCCTGACACTGAAGACGCCGGGGCGGTGATCATTTCGCCGCTCCGGCCTCAGGAACCGCAATGACCCAAGTCGACTTCTATATATTGCCCAGCGCCGACCCGCTCGCGCGCCTGGACTTTGCCTGCAAACTCACCGAAAAAGCCTGGCGCATGGGCCACCGCATCTACCTGCATTGCAGCGATGCCGGCCAGCGCGATGAGCTGGATGCGCGCCTGTGGCGCTTCAAGGGCGAAAGCTTCGTGCCCCACGGCTCCGCCGAATCCGAACCCGACAGCCCTGTGGTGCTGGGGTTGGGCGACAGCTGCGGCGACCATCAGGACCTGCTGATCAACCTCGACCTGAAAGTACCGACCTTTGCCAGGGCATTCGCCCGCGTGGCGGAGGTGGTGGTGGAAGACCCGGCTGTTCGTCAGGCCGCCCGTGAGAGTTTTCGTTTCTATCGCGAACAGGGCTATCCTCTGCAGGATCACCGGCTACAACGACTTTGAGTAGATGATGGACACGCCAAACCCGATTAAAAAAGACGACCATTTACTGGACGACCTCGAGTCGATCCGTCAACTGCTGGGTGATGATGACCTGCAGCCGCCGTTGCTGACCGAAGCGGTCATGGACGAGGCACAGATTGCCATGGCGTTCGACACGCCAACGCCGCAACCTGCTGCCGCCACAGCGGAAAAACCGCAGGACGCCCTGTTGCTGCACCTGGACAACGAGCTGCGTGCCGCCGCGCAATTGATCATGCAGGACGTGATCGACGACTTCGCCCCGCACATCGAAACCGAGATCAAGCGCCGGCTGGATGCGCGAATGGAGCGGCTGCTCAGCCAATACCAGTCCTGAGCTTCACCCCTATCCCGTGTGGGAGGGGGCTTACTCCCGATAGTGGCGGATCAGCTATCAATTGATGACTGACACACCGCTATCGGGAGCAAGCCCCCTCCCACAGTTGATTGCGTACCCCTTAAGCCTGTCTTCGTCTCGCCCTCTCCCCTATCCCCCGTTATACTTGCCGGCTTTCCTGAATAAATGCCAACTAGGGTCCCGCCGCGCATGGATAAGACCTATCAGCCCCACGCTATTGAAACGTCCTGGTACAACACCTGGGAGTCCGAGAACTATTTCGCCCCACAAGGTGCGGGCGACCCCTACACCATCATGATTCCGCCACCGAACGTCACTGGCAGCCTGCACATGGGCCATGGCTTCAACAATGCGATCATGGATGCGTTGATCCGTTTCCGCCGCATGCAGGGTCGAGACACCCTGTGGCAGCCGGGCACCGACCACGCCGGCATCGCCACGCAGATGCTGGTGGAGCGTCAACTGGAAGCCACCGGCCAAAGCCGTCATGACCTGGGCCGCGAGAAATTCCTGGAAAAGATCTGGGAATGGAAAGACCAGTCCGGCGGCAATATCAGCCGTCAGATTCGTCGCCTGGGTTCGTCCGTCGACTGGAGCCGCGAGCGCTTCACCATGGACGACGGCCTCTCCGAATCCGTGAAAGAAGCCTTCGTGCGCCTGCATGAAGACGGCCTGATCTACCGCGGCAAGCGCCTGGTCAACTGGGACACCAAGCTGCACACGGCAATCTCCGATCTTGAAGTGGAAAACCACGACGAGAAAGGCTTCCTGTGGAACCTCAAGTACCCGCTGGCCGACGGCGCCAAAACCGCCGAAGGCAACGACTACCTGATCGTCGCCACTACCCGTCCGGAAACCATGCTCGGCGATGCCGCCGTCGCGGTTAACCCGAATGACGAGCGCTACCAGGCCCTGATCGGCAAATTCGTCGAACTGCCGCTGATCGGCCGCCGCATTCCGATCATCGCGGACGACTACTGCGACCCCGAATTCGGCACCGGCTGCGTGAAGATCACCCCGGCCCACGATTTCAACGACTATGAAGTCGGCAAACGCCACAACCTGCCGCTGCTGAACATCTTCGATAAAAACGCCGCCGTATTGCCGGCCTGCCAGGTGTTCAACCTGGACGGCACGCTCAACGACAGCATCGACGGCAAGATCCCGGCCGCATACGCAGGCCTGGACCGCTTTGAAGCGCGCAAGCAGATCGTCGCCGCGTTCGATGCCGCCGGTTTGCTGGTCAGCGTCGACGACCACGGCCTGAAAGTGCCGAAGGGCGACCGCTCCGGCACCGTGATCGAGCCGTGGTTGACCGACCAGTGGTACGTGTCCACCAAGCCGTTGGCCGAGCCTGCGATTGCTGCTGTCGAAGATGGCCGCATCCAGTTCGTGCCCAAGCAGTACGAAAACATGTACTTCTCGTGGATGCGCGACATTCAGGATTGGTGCATCAGCCGTCAACTGTGGTGGGGCCACCGTATTCCGGCCTGGTACGACGAGTCGGGCAAGGTCTATGTCGGACGCGACGAAGCCGAAGTGCGGGCCAAGCACAACCTCGGCCCGGACGTTGCGCTGCAGCAGGACAACGACGTACTCGACACCTGGTTCAGCTCGGGCCTGTGGACGTTCTCGACACTCGGCTGGCCGCAGCAGACTGAATTCCTCAAGAAATTCCACTCCACCGACGTGCTGGTCACCGGTTTCGATATCATTTTCTTCTGGGTTGCCCGGATGATCATGCTCACCCTGCACCTGGTGAAAAACGAGGATGGCACGCCGCAGGTGCCGTTCAAGACCGTGTACGTGCACGGCCTGGTGCGTGATGGCCAGGGCCAGAAGATGTCCAAGTCCAAGGGCAACGTTCTGGACCCGTTGGACATCATCGACGGCATCGAACTCGAAGCACTGGTAGAAAAGCGCACCTCGGGCCTGATGCAGCCGAAACTGGCGAAGAAAATCGAGAAGCAGACCCGCGACGAGTTCGCCGACGGCATTGCCAGCTATGGCACAGACGCCCTGCGCTTCACCTTCTGCTCGCTGGCGTCCACCGGCCGCGACATCAAGTTCGACATGGGCCGCGTCGAAGGTTATCGCAACTTCTGCAACAAGATCTGGAACGCCGCGCGCTACGTGCTGGACAAAGGCGAAGACTGCGGCCAGAACGGCGAAGCCTATGAGCTGAGCCTGGCTGATCGCTGGATCATCTCGCAGTTGCAGCGCACCGAAGCCGAAGTGACCCGCCAGCTCGACCAGTTCCGTTTCGACCTGGCGGCACAGGCCTTGTACGAGTTCATCTGGAACCAGTATTGCGACTGGTACCTGGAGCTGTCCAAGCCGGTGCTGTGGGACGAAAACGCGCCGGTCGAACGCCAGCGCGGCACCCGTCGCACCCTGGTGCGTGTACTGGAAGTGGCGCTGCGCCTGGCGCATCCGTTCATGCCGTTCATCACCGAAGAAATCTGGCAGCGCCTGGCGCCGCTGGCCGGTATCGACGGCAAGACCATCATGCTGCAGCCGTGGCCGGTGGCCAATGAAGCCCGCATCGATGAAGCCGCCGAAAGCGATATCGAATGGCTCAAGACCCTGATGCTCGGCACGCGCAACATCCGCGCCGAAATGAACATCGGACCGGGCAAACCACTGGCAGTGTTCGTCAAGAACGCCAGCGCCGAAGATCAGCGTCGTCTCGATGAGAACGATGCGCTGCTCAAGAAACTGGCGAAGCTGGAGTCGATCACCGTGTTGGCTGATGGCGCCGAAGCACCGCTGTCGGCCACCGCACTGGTGGGCGACATGGAAGTGCTGGTGCCGATGGCCGGGCTGATTGACAAGGGCGCGGAACTGGCCCGTCTCGACAAGGAAATGCTGCGCCTGCAAGGCGAAGTGCAACGGGTGGGCGGCAAGCTGTCCAACGCGGCCTTCGTCGACAAGGCGCCGGCTGAAGTGATCGACAAGGAACGCGCCAAGCTGGCCGAGGCTGAACAGGCCCTGGGCAAGCTGGCGGAGCAGCATGCGCGGATTTCCAGCCTGTAAGGCTTGAGCCGTGTGAGAAAAGAGACCTTCGGGTCTCTTTTTTTATGTGGCAAACCTGAGCAAGCCCCCTCCCACATTTAACCCAGGTAGACAGGGGGAATGTGTGACAATACCCACCACTTTGAGCCAACACCAGAATCAACATGACCGCCCCCACTACGCCCAAACCTCCGCGCAAGAAGCCCAAAACCGCCGCCACGGCCAAGCCCGTCGCACCGCGCAAAGAGGCTACCCTGCACCCGCGCAACCGCCACACAGGCCGTTACGACTTCCCGGCGCTGATCAAGACCACGCCGGAACTGGCGCAATTCGTGATCATCAATCCCTATGGCAAGGAAAGCATCGACTTCGCCAGCCCCGACGCGGTGCGCGTCTTCAATCGGGCATTGCTCAAGTCGTTCTATGGCATCCAGCATTGGGATATACCGGCCGACTACCTGTGCCCGCCGGTGCCGGGGCGCGCCGACTACGTGCACTTCCTCGCCGACCTGCTGGCCAGCGGCAATGACGGCAAGATCCCGCGTGGTTCGATCGTCAAGGTGCTGGATATCGGCATGGGCGCCAACTGCGTCTACCCGCTGATTGGCTACATGGAATACCGCTGGAACTTCCTCGGCTCCGAGGTGGACCCTACCGCCGTCGCAGCGGCCAAGGCCATCGTGCAGTCCAACGACCTGAGCAAGGTCATCCAACTGCGCCTGCAACCCAACCCGAAGCAGATCCTGCTCGGTCTGCTGGAGCCGGGCGAGCGTTTTGACCTGACCCTGTGCAACCCGCCGTTCCACGCCTCCATGGATGAAGCCACCAAGGGCAGTGAACGCAAATGGCGTGCCCTGGGCAGGGCCGATCCGAAGCGCAAGCTGCCGGTGCTGAACTTCGGTGGCCAGTCGGCCGAGCTGTGGTGTGAAGGCGGCGAAGCGCGCTTTGTGACGCAACTGATCGCCGAGAGCGCGCATTTTGCGCACAAGGTGCTGTGGTTCAGCACCCTGGTGTCAAAAGCCTCGAACCTGCCGGCCATCGAAACGGCCCTGAAAAAAGCCGGCGTGCTGGAGAGCCAGGTGGTGGAAATGTCACAGGGGCAAAAGCAGAGCCGGTTCGTGGCCTGGACTTTCCAGACCAAAAACGAACAGCAGCTGTGGCGCCAGCGCTGGGTGCGCTAGGACTGAATCGCAGGCAACAAAAAACCGTGCCCGGATCGCTCCGGAGCACGGTTTTTTTTGCTGCGTCTTACTTGTTAACAGCGTCGGTCAGGCCTTTGGCCACAACCAGCTTGATAACTTTTTTGGCAGCGATTTCGATGGCAGCGCCAGTCGAAGGGTTACGGCCAGTACGGGCAGGACGCTCGGTCACTTTCAGTTTGCCAACGCCTGGCAGAGTGATTTCGCCGCCGTTTTCCAGCTGATCGGCAACAACCTGGCTCAGTTGGTCCAGCAGAGCGCGCACGGTGGTTTTCGGTGCGTCTACTGCTTCAGCCAGGTCAGCGATCAGTTGGTCTTTAGTAATAGCCATTGTGGTGTTCCTTCCCTATCAAATTCATATGGATTGCAGAGTGCAGTGTCAGCCATCGAGCCCTGCCATCTAGGCCTGGCACCCCTGGCTTATAACCGTCGGAGATCGGGGTTATAGATGCTCTAAACAGGGATTGGTTCGACCTGACAGATGCTGAATGCACGCTTAACGCCGAGACTTGGCGCAAGACCGGGCAAAACTAGCACAGAGACGGGGAAATATCCGCCTCTACCTACCCATTTGGTCAGCTTTATCGCTCTAAACCGTGAAAAAAAGGCATATGGCCTGTAAGCGGGCGTGCAAAACAGCTTCCAGGCGCGCCCCGACCAATGGGTGCGGTACACTGGACGACTTTTTGGGGAGGCCCACCGCTCCCCCTCAACCAGCCGAGAAGCCTATGCCGATCCGTCATTGCATCGTCCACCTGATCGACAAAAAACCCGACGGCACACCTGCAGTTCTTCACGCGCGCGACTCGGAGCTGTCCGAATCGGTCGCCATCGAGAACATGCTGGCCGACCTCAACGAGAGCTACAACGCCAAGCAGGGCAAAGCCTGGGGGTTTTTCCATGCCGAGTCCGGCGCGCACCCGTTCAGCGGCTGGTTGAAAGAGTATTTCGACGGTGGCCAGGATTTCACCACCTTCAGCCGAACAGCGGTCGAGCATCTGCAAAAGCTGATGGAAGAGTCCAACCTCTCCACCGGCGGCCATGTGCTGTTTGCCCACTACCAGCAAGGCATGACCGACTACCTGGCGATCGCCCTGCTCCACCACAGCGAAGGCGTGGCGGTGACCGACGAGCTGGACGTGACCCCCTCGCGCCATCTTGACCTTGGCCAGCTGCACCTGGCGGCGCGCATCAACGTGTCCGAGTGGCAGAACAACAAGCAGTCCAGGCAGTACATCTCGTTCATCAAGGGCAAGAACGGCAAGAAGGTCTCGGAGTACTTCCGCGACTTTATCGGCTGCCAGGAAGGCGTCGACGGCCCCGGCGAAACCCGCACCCTGCTCAAGGCGTTCAGCGACTTCGTTGAGAGCGAAGACCTGCCGGACGAGTCCGCCCGCGAAAAGACCAAGACCCTGGTGGACTACGCCAGCAGCCAGGCCAAGCTCGGCGAGCCCATGGGCCTGGAGGAACTGTCGGGCCTGATCGACGAGGATCGGCCCAAGGCGTTCTACGACCACATCCGCAACAAGGATTACGGCCTGTCGCCGGAGATTCCGGCCGATAAGCGCACCCTTAACCAGTTCCGCCGCTTCACCGGCCGCGCCGAAGGCCTCTCGATCAGCTTTGAAGCGCACCTGCTGGGCGACAAGATCGAGTACGACGAAGCCGCAGGCACGCTGATCATCAAGGGCCTGCCGACCCAACTGACCGACCAGCTCAAGCGCCGCAACTGATGCTCGGCGGGGTCTTTAAAAAAGTCCTGCTGGTGTTGCTGGTCGTGGTGGTGATCCAGAACTGGGGCAAGATCGAGCGGGTGTTCAACCCGTCCCAGGTGGTGTCGGAGCAGGTACGCACGTCGGCGCGCGTGGTGCTTTATTCCACGCAATGGTGTGGCTACTGCAAGCAGATCCGCCGCTTCCTCGACAAGAAAGGCATTGCGTACCAGGCCTTCGATATAGAGAAGGACGCCCAGGCCCGCACGGCGTACGAAGCGCTGGGCGGCGGCGGCATTCCGTTTGTGGACGTGAACGGCACGTTGATTCGGGACTACAACCCGGACGCAATCATGGCGGCGCTGAAATAATCAGCGCACCACGATCACCCGGCCCAGCAGGCTGTGTTGCTCAAACCCCAGCACGGCCTGCAAAGCCGTCAGCACGGCCGCCGGGTCCTTGCTGGGAAAGCTGCCGCTCACGCGTTTGGCGCCCATCTCCTCGTTGAGCAACAGGATGCGTCCCGGATAATAACGGCCCAAGTCGTTGATCACCTCGGCCAACGGCGCCTTGTAATAATTGAGCCAACCCTCGCGCCAGGCCAGGCGTGATTCGCTGTCGACCGCATGCAGGGGCTCGGCCCGCCCATCGGCATAAGCCACTTGCTGGCCGGCCGTCAGGATCTGCTGCGGGCCTTGCTTCGACGCGGTGACACCGACCCGCCCGGACAACACCGTTACCTCGGCGCCCGCCGGTTGCAGGCGCACTTCGAACTGTGTGCCCAGCACCCGCGCTTCTCCACTGGCCGCCTCGACCACAAAGGGCTCGCCGGTGTGGCTGACCTTGAAAAAACCGGCACCGCGACGCAGCCGGATATGCCGCTCACCGTGGCTGAAATCCACGGCAATCGCGCTGTCCGCATCGAGGGTGACGCTGGACTGATCGGCAAGGGTAAAAGTCTTTACCTCCCCCGGCGCGGTCACGTAATCGGCGCCCAAGTCATCGACCCAACGCGACGGCTGCCAGCCGGCGCCCATCGATACCATCAGCAGCAGACAGGCGGCCATCGCCAGCGCGCCCGACCAGCGCGCCACCCGCGAGCGCCTGGAGGTGGCCATGGCGTTCAGGTAGCCCTGCAACGCCAGCGCCTCTTCATCCGCCAGTGTTCGCGCAGGCCCTTCGCTCAATTCCCACAGCACCTGGGCCTGGGAGTAGGCCTCGGCATGGGCGGGGTCGGCGCGCAGCCAGTGGCTGAACCTGAACTGGTCGCCGCTGCTGGGCTCATCGTGCAGCAGGCTCAGCCAGGCGAGCGCGGCCTGTTGCTGGGCGGGGGTCGGTTGGACGTTCACGGTGCTTTCCCTGGCGTGCGTGGAGGCGGTGGCTCGCGAAGGCTGGCCTTGCAGGCTTCGAGGGCGCGCATCATATGTTTTTCCACGGCACTTTGGGACAGCCCCATGGCCTTGGCGATCTGCGCGTATTTGCGCCCGTGGATGCGATTGAGCAGGAAAATCTGCCGTGTGCGCTCCGGCAGGCTGCGCAGGGCGGCTTCGACGTGGCGCAGGTCGTTGCCCGCCTCCAGCGCGGCCTGGGGTTCGGCGCCGTGATTGTCCTGTTGCTCCGGCAGCCAGCCTTCGCGGCTGCGCACACGGGCGCCTTCGCTGCGCAGGTGGTCAATGGCGATATTGCCGGCGCAACGCAGCAGGTAGGTGCTGAGTTCTTCGACCTGCACCAGCGGTCGGCGCCAGAAGCGCAGGAATAAATCCTGCACCAGGTCGGCCGCTGTCGCGCGGCAACCGACGCGCCGGCTCACCAGGGCTTCCATCTGTGAACGCTGGGACAAAAACACCTGCAGAAAATACGCACGGCCGCACACCGCATCAGCGGGCGAGCTGTCTTCGGAATCCGGTGGCGTGCTGATTATCATGGCGCGGGCTCAGAGGGTCACAAACGCCGCAACGGGGCAGGCCAACAACCCGGCACCCGCCAGGCCCAAGGCCAACCTTGGCCGGTAGGGCAACAGCAGCACCAGCAGCAGTGCGCTGAGCATCAGCACCGCGCACCATTCCACCAGGCCCTGGCTCCAGCCGGCAACGGCGACGGCCGGCCAGATCGAGCCGGGCAACAGCAGCCAGCCGCTCACGCGCAAACCGAGACGGCGCCGTGGCGTTGGCTTGCTGTGCAGCAGCTCGCCGTGGTGCCGGTCGGTGGACAGACACAGCGCAGTGAACCCGGCGTAGCACAACAGCAGCGCGAGCAGCATGTCAGTGAGCCTCCTGCTTGAGGTTCAGCCGATGGGCGCGTTCGGCCTTGGGCTGAGGCGCCGTGCGGTGCTGCATCTTCCATGCGGCCCAGGCCAGGAAGGCTCCGCTGCCCAGGCATGTCAGGTCGAAGCCGGCCATGGCCCAGTCGCCCCTGGCCAGTGACACACCCAAGTGTTGATCGGTGGTGAGGGCGTTCAACAGCGGCACGGCCGCAAACAACAGCGCCGCGCAGCTCAGTTGCTCGACCCAGCCCTGGCGCCCGCGGCGCAGCGCGGCATGCAACAGACTCAGGCCCCAGGCAATGAAGAACGCCTGCACCTCCCGGTCGGAACGCTCGGCGAAGCTCGCCGGCAGCAGGCGGTTGGCCCAGAAGAAGGCGCCGATGGCGAGCAACAACCCGGACATGCTGGCGATGTTCAGCGTCTCCACCAGTCGCAATTCGAACGGCATGACGCCGGTCCTGGCGTGTTTGAGCTGGCGCTTGCCCAGCCACATTACCAGCCCGGTGCCGATCATCGCCGTGCCGGCCAGGCCACAGATGAAGTACAGCCAGCGCAGCATCGGGCCAGCGAAATGGCCGATGTGCAGGCCATAGAACGTGCCGCTGACCAGCGTCGGCAACGACTGCCCGCCGCCCACCCGCAGCAACTCACCCGTGGCGCCGTTAAACGACACCACGCTGCCAAAATCCTGTGCCACACGGTCGGAGCCTGAGCGGAATATGTTCACCGATGCGTTCACATCGCCCGGGTTGTTCACCGCCAGCCGGCCGACCTGCCCGCCCGCCCAGTGCGCGCGTGCCTGCGTGTACATCGGCACCAGCGACTGCAACGGCGCCGGCTGCCCGAGGGCCGGCGCGTTGTCGGTGGCGGGGAACAGCTCGCTGAAGAACGCGCGGCTGTCGTCGCCGTAGGACGCCATGATGGGCGCCGGCATGACCATGCTCATGAAGATCACCAGGCTGCTGTAGGTGATCATCAAGTGGAATGGCAGCACCAGCACTCCCACCGCGTTATGCCCGTCAAGCCACGAACGCTGGCCCTTGCGCGGGCGGAAGGTGAAGAAGTCCTTGAAGATTTTCTTGTGGGTGATGATGCCGGTGATCAGCGCCACGAACATCACCATGGCCGCGAGGGTCGACAGCCAGCGGCCCCAGGGATAAGGCATTTGCAGCTGGAAATGGAAGCGGTAGAAAAACTCGCCGCCTTTGCTGTCGCGGGCCTGCACGGCTTCGCCGCTGACCGGATCAACGACCTTCTGGACGAAATTGCCGCGTTTGCCGGGGTCGAGCTTGTCTTGCCACATCACCGACAGGCCGGGATCGCGGCTGTTGGGCAAGGTGATAAACCAGCGCGCGGCGTCGGGTGCATGCTGTTGCAGGTAGGCCTGGGCGACGGTGAGGCTGCGCGCATCGTCCAGCGGATGCGCCTGCACTTCGGGCTGCATCCAGTGGGTAGTCTCGTCCTTGAAATAGGCCAGGGTACCGGTCAGAAAAATCGCAAACAGCAGCCAGCCAAAAATCAGCCCGGCCCAGGTGTGCAACCAGGCCATGGCCTGACGAAAGCCCTCTTTCATGTGCGCGCCATCCACAAACCCACGCCCGCCAGGGTGGCAAACGCGGCAGTCGGCAGCATCACGCCGAACCAGGCCCGCCAGGCGGTGCGGCAGGCGAAGCACCAGAGCACCGCGAGCAGGTAGAACACGAAGGAGCTCATCATGCCGGTCACCACCGCATCGGCGCGTGACGTGGGCAGCCACAGCGCCAGGCACACGGCGGCCAGGGACGCCATCAGGTAGCCGCCGACCACGGCCGCCAGCACGCGCGAGGTGACGGCGAGGCGGTAGGAGACGGGCAGTGTGGTTTTGCTTTTCATTGCGGCGGCGCCAGATTATCCAGCCGGCGATATTAATGATAAATATTCTCATAAGCAAAACAGAACGGATGAATCACCTGCCCTGGCGCATTGCCGAACCCACGTGAGCGCCCTACAATGAGAACAATTCTTGTTCTCTAAAGCTTGCTCATGCTTGCGGAGTGTTTGCGTTGAGCCCGTCCACCACCGTCGAAGTCTTGTATCAGGACCATCACCACTGGCTCAACGGCTGGTTGCGACGCAAGCTCGGCTGCCCGGAAAGTGCCGCAGACCTGGCGCAGGACACCTTCATGCGTGTGCTCACCGCGCCGCCAACACCCACATTGATCGAGCCGCGCGCGTTCCTCACCACCGTCGCCAAGCGCGTGCTGTTCAACTTCTACCGCCGCCAGGACCTGGAGCGCGCCTATCTTGACGCCCTCGCGCAGATGCCGGAACAGGTCGCGCCGTCGGAAGAAGAACGCGCGATCATCCTGCAAACCCTGCTGGAACTTGACCAGTTGCTGGACGGCCTGCCAACCCCCGTTAAACGTGCGTTCCTGCTGGCCCAGCTCGATGGCCTCACCTACGCGCAGATCGGCGCCGAGCTGGGCATCTCCCTCGCCACCGTCAAACGATACCTCAACAAAGCGGCCATGCGCTGCTACTTCGCCCTATGAATTTCTCGACCCAGGTGGCCGAACAAGCCGTGCACTGGCTGATGGAAATGCAGCAAGGCACGCTCAACCCGCGCCAGCAGGCCGCCTGGCAACAATGGCTGAATGCCCACAGCGAACACCAGCGCGCCTGGGACCACATCCAGCGCGTCAACCAGCGGCTGCGCGGCATGCCTTCGCCTCTGGCCCATGCCGCGTTGAACGCGCCCACATCCAGCAGCCGGCGTCAGGCGCTTAAATTGCTGTTGATTCTCGGCGCCGGCTCGGCGGCGGCCTGGGGCCTGCGTCAGCAACATGTGCTGCCGCCGCTGAGCGCCGATTACCGCAGCCCGGTGGGTCAGCGCCGCACGGTGCAACTGGCGGACGGCAGTCAGCTCACACTCAACACCGGCAGTGCGGTGGATGTGCATTTTGATGGCCAGCAGCGCCTGATCCGCCTGCTCGAAGGGGAAATCCTGCTGACCGCCCGCGCCGGCGACACACCGCTGCGCGTACTGACCGGCCAGGGCCTGCTCATCAGCCAGGCAGCGCGCCTGAATGTGCGCCAGTTCAATGACCATACACAACTGGCGGTCTTCGACGGCCATGTCGAGGTCATGCCCAACCGCTACAGCGGCCTGCCGTTGACGGTGGATGCCGCGCGCCAGGTCAATTTCACCCGCAAGGGCTGGGACACACCACGGCCCACCGACGCCAACAGCGGCGCCTGGGCCGACGGCATGCTAATGGCCGCGCACATGCGCCTGGAGGATTTCCTCGGTGAACTGGGCCGCTATCGACGCGGCCAGCTCCATTGCGACCCGCAGGTGGCCAACTTGCTGATCTCCGGCAGTTATCCACTGGACGATAGCGAGCGCATTCTCGACCTGCTGGAAGTCAGCCTGCCGGTAAAAGTGCGGCGCTTTACCCGCTACTGGGTCACCGTGCAGGCGCGCGCCTGAAAATATTTTCATACCGAGTGAGCCGTTTTCCATACCTCGCGTGACAGAGAAGGAAAGCCCCCTTGATCCGCCTTCTCAGGACCACGTCCCATGCCCCAGCAACCCACCCTGCTTGCCCGCACCCTGCGCCACTTGTTACTGGGCGCCAGCCTCAGCTTCACCCTGCTGCCGCCCGTCATGGCGGCCGAGGCCAAGCCCTATCACATCGCGCCCAGCTCGCTGGAAACAGCCCTGAACCAGTTTGGCCGCGAAGCCGGCGTGCTGATTTCCTTCGGTTCCGAAATGACGGCCGGCATGCAGAGCCGTGGTTTGACGGGCAATTACAGCGCCGCCGAAGGCCTGCAGAAACTGCTGGAAGGCACCGGCCTGCAAGCTCGCGCTGAAGGCAACAACGCCTTCAGCCTGCAACCGGCAGACGCGCCGGCCACGCTGGAGCTGGCCACCTCCAGCGTGGTCGGCGACTGGCTCGGCGATGCTGCGCAGACCAACGTCTTCGAACACCCCGGCGCCCGCGATGTGATCCGCCGCGAGGAATTCGAACGCCAGGGCGCCACCCAGGCCAAGGACGTGCTCAACCGTATCCCCGGCGTCAACGCCCCGGACAACAACGGCACCGGCAGTCATGACATGGCGCTGAACTTCGGCATTCGCGGCCTCAATCCACGCCTGGCATCGCGCTCCACCGTGCTGATGGACGGCATTCCGGTGCCGTTCGCGCCCTATGGCCAGCCGCAGCTGTCGTTCGCGCCGATCAGCATGGGCAACATGGACGCCGTCGACGTGGTGCGCGGCGGCGGTGCAGTGCGTTACGGCCCGCAGAACGTGGGCGGCGTGGTCAACTTCGTGACCCGCGCGATCCCGGATGCGCCCACCGTCAAGGGCGGCCTGCAGACCGAAACCAGCCCGTCTTCCAGCCACGACGGCTTCAAGACCACCGGCAACCTGCTTGCTGGCGGCACCGCCGACAATGGCCTGGGCGGCGCCCTGTTGTATTCGGGCACCCGCGGCGGCGACTGGCGCGAAAACAGCGACACGCGTATCGACGACCTGATCCTCAAGGGCAAATACCAACTGGACGACGCCAACAGCTTCAACGCCATGGCGCAGTACTACGAAGGCCAGGCCGACATGCCCGGCGGTTTGAGCGTGGCCGACTACAAGGTCGATCCGTACCAGTCCACCCGCGCCTACGACAAATTCTGGGGCCGCCGCACGATGTTCAACGTCGGCTACCGCTACGAGCAGGACCGCCGCGAATTCACCATCAACAGCTTCTTTACCAAGACCCTGCGCAGCGGTTACCTGGACCAGGGCAGCTTCCTTTCCCTGTCGCCGCGCGAATACTGGGTACGCGGCATCGAGACCCGCTTCGCCCAGGGCTTCGACCTCGGCCCCACCAGCCATGAAGTGGGTGTGGGCTACCGCTACATCAACGAAGCCGGTCATGAGCTGCGCTACCGCACGCCGATCTCGGCCAACAACCAGCAGATGCCCACCACCAACAGCCGCAACGACCGCGACACCCGTGGCGGCACCGAAGCCAATGCGTTCTTTATCGATGACCGGATCGATATCGGCAAATGGACCATCACCCCGGGCATTCGCTACGAGATGATCGAGTCGCAGCAGACCAACAACCTCAGCAACGTCAAGTACAAGGGCGACTACAATACCGCGCTGCCGGCGCTGAACGTGCTCTATCACGTCACCGACGAGTGGAACCTGTACGCCAACACCGAAGGTTCGTTCGGCAGCGTGCAATACAGCCAGATGCCCAACCGCGTGAGCAGCGGCGAAGTCAAACCGGAGAAGGCCCGCACCTGGGAACTGGGTACGCGCTATGACAACGGCAACCTGCGCGCGGAAATCGGCGCGTTTTTGATCAACTTCGACAACCAGTACGAAAGCAACCAGACCAACGATTCGGTGATCGCTCGCGGCGAGACGCGTCATCAGGGCGTCGAGTCGAGCATCAACTACGCCCTCGACGGCTTGAGCCCGGCGCTGGCCGGCTTTGATGTGTACGTCAGCTACGCCTATGTCGACGCCACCATCCGCGAAGACGGTCCGAACAAGGGCAACCGCGTGCCCTTCTCGTCCAAACACAAAGGCACCCTGGGCGTGGGCTACACCGAAGGCCACTGGAAGCTCAACCTGGACAGCAGCTATCAGAGCAGCCAGTTCGCCGACAACGCCAACACCCGCGCCGAAAGCGCCGACGGTGCCAACGGGCGCATTCCCGGCTACATGTTGTTCAGCAGCCGCGCGGCCTACGATTTCGGCCCGCAACTGTCGGATTTGAACGTGGCAGTGGGCGTGAAAAACATCTTCAACAAACAGTACTACACACGCTCGTTTGACGATAACAACAAGGGCAAATACGTCGGTGAGCCGCGCACGGTGTACGTGCAAACCTCCATCGCATTCTGATCGACGCTTGAACGAAAACGGGCCTGCATCTGCAGGCCCGTTTTATCAGGGGGGTGAAAAACCGTCAGCTGTTGATCGCGGCGTTTTCGTTTTCCAGGAATTCCTGTTCCAGCGCGTCTTCATTCACTTTATTGATCGGCTGGTTTTTCGCGGCAGCGCGGGGCTTGCCTTGCAGTTTGCCGAACAAGTGCTCCAGCGCGTGATCGAGCTTGGTGGCTGCACCGTCGATTGCCTGTTCCAGGGTATCGGCCTTGTGCAGGACCGACAGCGGCTGGTGGCCCTTTGGCCGTGCTTCCAGGCGGCAACTTAAATCGTGGGGACCGGGCTTGTCGCCGTTCTCATCGCGCAGGTAAACCTCAACGCGGGTCAGGTCTTCTTCATAACGTTCGAGCGTGCTTTCGATGGTAGTACGTACCCACTCCTCCAGTCGGATGCTGCTTTCAATATGGTTATCGCTATTGACTTGGATTTGCATAGTTCTTCCCTTATTTCAGCTAGCTCGCCAGAGATCACAAACTGCAACACCGGGGTGGTGAAACCATGACCTCCTGCTTACACAATTGAGCACCCGCTGAAACAATTCAACCCCTTTTCAAAGATAAATCCTACATTACAAATTAACCCTGACGACGAGCAGAAACGCTGTTAGGGTGGGGAGTTGGTTACATCTTCTTACGACCACATTTCCTCATGATTGCCCCTCGCCCAGCGGGTGCAACGCGCGAAAATTCCCTGCTTCCTCCACCAGCCAGTCATGCACCGCGCGCACGCCCGGATGATTCAGCGCGCCCGGCGCGTACAGCAGCACATAGCGTTTATGGTTGGGCACAGCCAGGCCGAATGGCACGATCAAGGTGCCGCGTTCCAGCTCATCATTGAGCAAGGTGCGCCGCGCGATGGCCACGCCCATGCCGGCGATGGCGGCCTCGATGGTCAGGTGATTGCGGTTGAAGGTGTGCCCCCGGCGCACATCGGCGTGGTGATAGCCGATTTCATTCAGGTAGAACTCCCACTCCGCGTACTCATAACTCCCACGCCAGGCGGTAATGTCGTGCAGCAACGGAAAGTGCACCAGATCCGCCGGCCCGTGCAGCGGCGGGCGGCCACGCAGCAGGCTGGGGGCACACACCGGAAAAATCTGCTCATCCAGCAGGGCTGTGGATAACAGGCCGGGGTAGCTGCCGTCATTGAGGTCAATGGCCAGGTCAAAATCGCCTTCATGCAGGGCGACGCTGCTGTCTTCAGCAACCAGACGCAGTTGAATGTCCGGAAAACGCTGCTGCAGCCGTGGCAGGCGCGGCGTCAGCCATTTGCCGAGAAACGACGGGATCGAACGCAGCCGCAGGGTACCGCTGATCATGCCCGCATCCAGCCGCTGCAGTTCGGCGTCGATGCTGCCGTACGCCTCCCCCACCGTGGTCGCCAGCCGCTGCCCCTCGGCACTGAGCTCCACGCCCCGAGCCCGTCGATGAAACAGCCGAAAGCCCAGGCGCTCCTCCAACTGGCGGATTTGCTGGCTCACCGCCCCCGGCGTGATGTGCAGCTCCTCAGCACAGCGGGTAAATGACAAGTGCCTCGCGGCGCAGGAAAACACGTGCAGCCACATATAGGTCTGGCCATGGAGGGGACGCGGCATAGGGTTTAGTCCTGCTAAAGGGTTTCTTAGGATAATTCGTTGGTCAGCACCAATCCACAGGCTCAGTATCACGCCAATTGCGCTCGTCCCACAAAAGATGGCAGCGATTTCTGTTCCATTGCTTGTAAGGGTTTAGCATGGCTATCAGTGTTTTTGATCTATTCAAGGTGGGCATCGGCCCTTCCAGCTCCCATACCGTCGGCCCGATGCGGGCGGCGGCGACCTTTGCCCAGGCGCTGATCGACCAGCAGGTGCTGGCCGAAACACGCCGCGTCGAAGTGCGCTTATACGGTTCGCTGTCCGCCACCGGTGTGGGTCATGCCACCGACCGCGCCTGTGTCATGGGCCTGATGGGCGAATGGCCGGATCAGATCGATCCCACCTCGATCAACCCACGTATCCAGCAATTGCGCGAGTCCGGCCGACTCTTGCTGGCAAGCCAACAGGCAATCGCCTTCGACTGGCACACCGACCTCCTGCTGCTGGACGAAAGCCTGCCCTACCACCCCAACGCCATGTCCCTGCACGCCTACGGTGACAACGGGCTATTGAGCGAACAAACCTACTACTCGGTCGGCGGCGGCTTCATCATTGACGCGGCTGAAGCGGACTCGGGCATTGCGCCGGCCAGCGATGTTGAATTGCCCTACGACTTTTCCAGCGCCGTCGAACTGCTCACCTTGTGCAACACACACGGCCTGCGGGTTTCCGAATTGATGATGGCCAACGAGCGCGCCTGGCGCAGTGACGAACAGATCCGCAGCGGCCTGCTGCATATCTGGTCGGTGATGCGCGAGTGCGTGGAGCAAGGCCTGCGCGATGAGGGCATTCTGCCCGGCGGCCTGGATGTGCCGCGCCGCGCGGCAAAACTGCATCGCAGCCTGCTGGAGATCGGCAAGCCCAACGTCATCACCTCGACGTTATCGGCCATGGAATGGGTCAACCTGTTCGCCCTCGCCGTCAACGAAGAGAACGCCGCCGGCGGGCGCATGGTCACCGCGCCGACCAATGGCGCGGCGGGTATCATCCCGGCAGTGCTGCATTACTACATGAAGTTCAACCCCGACGCGTCTGACGACGATGTGGTGAATTTCTTCCTGGCCGCCGCCGCCGTCGGCATCCTGTGCAAGAAAAACGCCTCGATCTCCGGTGCCGAAGTCGGCTGCCAGGGCGAAGTGGGCTCGGCCTGCGCTATGGCCGCCGCAGGCTTGGCCGACATCCTCGGCGCCACGCCCGAGCAACTGGAAAACGCCGCCGAAATCGGCCTGGAACACAACCTCGGCCTCACCTGCGACCCGGTCGGCGGCCTGGTGCAAGTGCCGTGCATCGAGCGCAATGCCATCGCGGCGGTCAAGGCCATCAACGCCACGCAAATGGCCTTGCGCGGGGACGGCAAGCACTTCATCTCGCTGGACCGGGTGATCCGCACCATGCGCGACACCGGTGCCGACATGCACGACAAATACAAGGAAACCTCACGCGGCGGCCTGGCGGTCAACTGGGTGGAGTGCTGAATGCGCTGCAAGCGACCGTTTTATCGGCGCTGCCCTGAAACAGGTCACCCGTACCCCCACACCAGCGACCCCCTATGGGAGGGCGCTTGCTCCCGATAGCGGTACATCAACCAAGTATCCATTGGCTGATACACCCCTATCGGGAGCAAGCCCCCTCCCACAGTTGCATCTCCTTGTAACAGCGACCGTTGTACGGCACGCCCTTTGCTGTACAGCTATTGAGGAAAACGGACCTTGTGAACCCTCAGCGACGGAGTGACCGGCGGTCAGGCAATGCGAACCAATCCCGACACCGGTCGTCAATGACTGCATGTTCTTATCAGGCGGTAACGCACCATGGACAATCCTTTTCAGATCATCACCGACACCTTCAGCCCTCAATACCGCGTCAACCTGAGCATCCAGCGGCTGGACGGCAGCATCATGCTCACCCTCTCCAATGAGGATGGCGTGGTAGCCAAACGCATGATCAGCGCCGAACAGCGCAACGACCCGAAACGACTCAAACGCCTGGTGCAGAGCATCCAGTTCGGCATCGCCATCGAGCAGGGCCACAGCGCCATGGATATTCTGGCAGTGATGACCGACGGCGACAGCCCCAAACTGCTGCAGCCACCGCCCCCTCATAACCAGCCCTTCAGCGCCGGGCTCTAGAGCTCGCCCTTCTCGGTCTCCAGGCTCGCCTCGCCTTTGCGACGCGGGCCTTCAATCTTCATGGACGGAAAGGCCGACGAGGCGTAGCGCACCACCAGAATCGCGAACGCCAGCAACAGAATGCCGCCACACAGGTAGATGATGCCCAGGTCCGGCGGGTTGTGGTGGGACACGTTGGAGATCAGCAGGCGCGTCAGCGCGGTGATCGCCACGTAGATCAGGAAGCGCACCGGCATGTGGTTGGTCTTGAAATAAATCCCGACCATCGCGCCCAGTTCCAGATAGATGAACAACAGCAGGATGTCATCGATCTTGATGTGCCCGTTCTCCAGCATCCCCAGAAACTCCATCACCGCTGCCCAAGCGGTCACCGCACCAATGGCGAACAGCGCCAGATAGTGGAAGGTTTCGACAAACAGATTGCCCAGCGACTCGGCCAGCCCGTGTACCTGCCGGCGCAGCCTTTCGGCACAGTTGATTTTCACGATGGTGCTTCCTTAGGTCGATTCGACCGGATAATGCGGGATGGACGTGACGGTTGTTCTGCATGCAGAAAAAAGGCCAGTGCTGATGAGAGGGTGGCAGCGTGATATGAGGCACAGATTGATCACTCGATGCTATTTCCTGACTACTATAAAAAACCTGCTATCCAAACCGTTGCGTTTGGCTTATGCTTTTCGCTGTATATAAATACAGTAGTCGCAAAAGACATCTATCGTGAAGGCATGTGAGGTGGTGAATGGCCGTCGAAGTGGTATACCGCAGCAGCCGAGATCTGGAGCGTTTGTTCATGGATAAAGCCGAAGCTGACCGTCATGACAAAATGCTTGAACTCGCTGAGTTGCTGGCAGAAGTGTTGCAAAAAGCCGTGCCGTCCCTGAGCGAGCAGCAGGTGGAGGAAGCCGGTATCTACATGGCGAAGAATCGCGATGTGTTTGCCAAGGCGTTCAAGAGCCAGCCGGACGCGTTGTCCGAGTTGCTCAACGCAGCGGCGGAATAAGCCCGAATTGAACAGGCCCTGAATCCTTGATTCAGGGCCTTTTTAATGCCCGGTCAGCGGTAGAGCAGGCGCTCGGCCAGTTCATCGGCCACGCGTGCGGGTGAGCGTTTTTCGGCCTGGGCATGGGCGAAAATTTCGGTCAGGCGCGTGCCGATGTTGGAAAGGTGCGCGGTGATGGTCGGCAATTGCGCGCCGCTGTGCTTGAGGGCAACGTAGATCAGCCCCCCGGAGTTGATCACGTAGTCCGGTGCGTAGAGGATGCCGCGCCCTTCCAACTGGTCGGCGATCTGCAGGTTGGTCAGTTGCGCGCTGGCCGAACCGGCCACGGCGGCGCAGCGCAGTTGGGCGACGCTCTGGCGATTGAGCACGGCACCGACGCCGCAGGGCGCGAGGATATCGCAGGGCGTGCTGAGCAAGGCATCGTTGGCGATGGGGTGCGCGCCGAGCTGTTCCATGGCCAGTTGCACCTTGCCGTGGTCGATGTCGCTGACCAGCAGTTCGGCACCGGCGGCGTGCAGTTGTTCGGCCAGCGCGTAGCCCACATTGCCCAGGCCCTGGATCGCCACGCGCAAGCCCTCAAGGTTGTCGCTGCCCAGGCGCGCCATGGCGGTGGTGCGAATGCCGGCGAACACGCCCATGGCCGCATGGGGCGAAGGATCCCCGGCAGCGCTGGTGCTGGTGACGAAACGGGTGTGCTGGGCGATGCAGTCCATATCGGCCACCGAGGTCCCGCTGTCGGTGGCGGTGATGTAGCGACCGCCCAACTGCTCGATGCAGCGGCCAAAGGCTTCAAACAGTGCCGCGCGGTCTTCCACATGGGCAGGCCGCAGGATCACTGCCGTTGCGCCGCCCACCGGCAGCCCGGCCAGGGCTGCCTTGTAGCTCATGCCCTGGGCCAGGCGCGCAGCATCCGCCACGGCGCTTTCGTCATCGGGATAGGCAAGGTAGCGACAACCGCCCAGGGCAGGACCGAGGCGGCTGTTGTGAATAGCGATGATCGCCTTCAGCCCGGTCACCGGGTCGATGCTCAGGTGCAGCGATTCAAGGCGGGTGTCATGCATGAGAGCAAACATCGTCAAGCTCCCGGATCACGTCTGGTCGTGCGCCAAGTATAGGCTCACGGTAAAAATCCGCTGAAGCGTGCTGGAATAAGCAGGCAGATTTCGTAGGCGTTCCGACATAAGCAAGTAGGATATTTCTCAAGGCACTGGACGTACATGCGCAGCAAGGCTAAAACGGGGCATCTGCCGGAGAATGCAATGACTCCCCGCCAAGCCTTTTTCGACTGCCTGCACCGCTCGCCGCCTGCGCTGTTTGAAGCTGCGCTGTGGATTGCCGCCGAGCACGACCCGGCCGTGCAACCGGCGGCGATCCTGCGTGACGTTGCCTTGCTGCAACAGCAGGTCAGTCAGGCCATGCCCATAGTGCCGATGGATGAACTCGGCCAGCCGCTGCTGCGACGCATGAATGACCTGGGCTTTGCTCAGGACGACTTCACCCCGCTGCGCCCCGCCGCAGCCCTGCTGGACAAGGTGCTGCAACGCAAGCGCGGGCAACCTCTGGCCATGGGCCTGATCGCACTGGAGCTGGCGCGGCGCCTGGAAATCCCCATGCAGGGTGTGAACTTCCCTGGTCACTTCCTGCTGCGCGTGCCCGGTGCCGATCATCTGCTCGACCCCTGCGGCGGTCGACGCCTCTACCCCAACGACTGCCGCGAACTGCTGCAACGTCAATACGGCCCCAACCTCACGCTGAAATCCGAGCACCTGCACACCGCCGAGCCGCGTGCGATCCTGCAACGGCTGTCACGTAACCTGCGGCAGTTGCACCTGTCCAACGATGAGTACCTGGCCGCGCTGGTCGACGCCGAGCGCGTGCTGGAACTGGGCAACGCCAGCGCCGCCGACTACCTGGCGCGGGCCAGTCTGTACCAGCGTTTGGACTGCCCCAGCGCCGAGCGGTTCGACCTGGAACATGCGCTGCTGCTCAGCGAAGACCCGATCCAGCGCCTGCGCCTGGCCGAACGACTGGGTCACCTGCCACCCAAATCGGTCGTGCACTGAACACGTGCATTCCTAATGGCGATAGGGCCTGTTGTGGCGAGCGGGCTTGTCGTGGCGAGCGGGCTTGCCCCGCGTTGGGGTGCGAAGCGCCCCCAATCAATAAACACGCGGTGTACCTGATACTGCTCAGCGCCTGGTTTTGGGGCGGCTTCGCCCCCCAACGCGGGGCAAGCCCGCTCGCCACAAAAAGCCCGCCCGCCACAATGAGTCCGCTCGTCACAGAGCCTTCCGCATTTGAAACTAAGGCGCGTCAGCCTGACTGCCGGGATGCGCCTGGATAAACGCCGGATGCTGCGCCGCCAACGCCACGACCCGCTGAATCCGCGGAGACGCCGCCAGCGACACCTTGAAGCGCTGCGCGGCATACACCTGCGGAATCAAAAACACATCCGCCAACCCCGGCTGCTCGCCCAGGCAATACCCCTCATCGCCAATCAACTGCTCCACTGCCGCCAACCCTTGGCTGATCCAGTGACCGATCCATTCCAGCAACTGCGCCTCATCGTGCCCCCATTGCCGCAGCAGGTTCTGGGTGCTGGAGTTGTGCAACGGGTGAATATCACAGCCAATAATCGACGCCACGGCACGTTCGCGGGCACGGGTCGCCAGATCCCTGGACAGCAGCGGCACCTGTGGATAACGCTCCTCCAGGTACTCAATGATCGCCGGTGACTGAATCAACAGTTCGCCGTCATCCGTGCGCAACGCCGGAACGCGCCCTTGCGGGTTGATCGCAAGGTACTCGGGCTGATGATTCGCGCCGCCCGGCGGCACCAGAAGATTGACCGGCACCGCATTGAACGTCAGGCCTTTGAGCGCCAACGCAATACGCACCCGGTACGACGAGGTGGAACGGTAATAGGTATAGAGTTGCATCGCCCTGCCCTCTCAGCGCGCCGCGATAACAGTACCCCGGCATTCTCCGAATCCGATGGACGCAAACCCGTCACGGCGGCAGCGTGCGCGCAGGATGATTTCATCGCCGTCCTCAAGGAATTTGCGCACCTCACCGTTCGGCAATTCGACCACCCGTTTGCCGCCTTCGGTCATCTCCAGCAGGCTGCCGAACTGTCCCGCTTCGGGCCCGGACAGGGTGCCTGAGCCAAACAGGTCACCGGCCTGCAACTGGCAACCATTGACGCTGTGATGCGCCACCAACTGCGCGACGGTCCAATACATGTGCAGGCTGTTGCTCAGGGCCAGACGGTGCGCCGGCAGATTCTGCTCGCGCATGGCCTGCGTGAGCAGCAGCACTTCGAGTTCGATATCCAGGGCGCCGGCGGCCTGATCGCGGGTGTCCAGCAGGTAGGACAGCGGTTGCGGGTCGCCTTCGGGTCGTGCCGGCTGCGCCTTGCGAAACGGCTCAAGCGCTTCCACCGTCACCACCCAGGGTGAAATGGTGGTGATGAAGCTCTTCGACAAGAACGGCCCCAGCGGCTGGTATTCCCAGGCCTGGATATCGCGCGCCGACCAGTCGTTGAGCAAACAGAAACCGGCGATATGCTCGGCCGCATCGCCGATGGCAATCGCGTCGCCCATGGCATTGCCCTGGCCGATCCAGATGCCCAGCTCCAGTTCGTAATCGAGCCGCGCGCAGGGGCCGAAAACCGGTTCGGTGTGGCCGGCCGGCAAGGTCTGGCCCTTGGGACGACGCACCTCGGTGCCCGACGGGCGAATGGTCGACGCACGGCCGTGATAGCCGATAGGCACGTACTTGTAATTGGGCAGCAGCGGGCTGTCGGGGCGGAACAGTTTGCCGACGTTCTGCGCGTGCTCGATGCCGACATAGAAGTCGGTGTAGTCGTTGATCCTGGCCGGCACGTGCATCTGGCAGTCGGCGGCGCGATGCAGCACCTGGGCCTCACGCGCCTGCAGTGAGCTGCCTTCGGCCAGCAGCTCCAGCAGGCGTTCACGCAGCGCCACGCGCGGGCCACGGCCGAGTTCGAAGAAGGCATTCAACTGGCCGCCAGCGGTGGCCTCGACGGCGCGGCGCGCCTGGCCCTCGAACGCATCCAGGGCGGCGTGCAGGTCGAGAATGCAGTCACCAATCGCCACGCCACTGCGAGGGGCAGAACCGTTGACGCTGAACACGCCCAGGGGCAGGTTCTGCAACGGGAAATCAGGGTGACCGTTGGCGGAGGCGACCCAGCTGCGGGTGAAGGTTGGCTGCGTCATGGTTATCTCCGATTCGGGTTGAAGGTGGCGGGCAGCGAGGCCCAGCACGCGTCATAGGAAGGTTGCAAGTGTGCGCACTCAAGGGCGAACCGGGTGGGCCGCAGCACCTGGCTGGTCTCGAACATGAACGCCATGGTGTTATCGATCTTGTGCGGCGCCAGGTCAGCGTTGATCGCTTTGGTGCAAGTCTCGCCGTCCGGGCCGTGGGCGCTCATGCAACTGTGCAGCGACGCGCCGCCGGGCAGGAAGCCTTCGGCCTTGGCGTCGTACGCGCCCTGGATCAGGCCCATGTATTCGTTCATCAGGTTGCGGTGGAACCACGGCGGGCGGAACGTGTTTTCGGCCACCATCCAGCGCGGCGGGAAGATCACGAAGTCGAGGTTGGCCAGGCCGTGGGTGCTGGTGGGCGAGGTCAGGACGGTAAAGATCGACGGGTCGGGATGATCGAAACTCACGGTGCCCAGGGTGTTGAAGCGGCGCAGGTCATATTTGTACGGCACGTTGTTACCGTGCCAGGCCACCACGTTCAGCGGCGAATGGTCGAGCTCGCAGGCCCAGAGTTCACCGAGGAACTTCTGCACCAGCGTTGTAGGTTTTTTCAAGTCTTCGTAGTGCGCCACCGGGCTGAGAAAGTCGCGCGGGTTGGCCAGGCCATTGCTGCCGATCGGGCCGAGGTCCGGCAGGCGCAACGGCGCGCCGTGGTTTTCGGCAACGTAGCCGCGTGCCTGTGCATCAAGCAGTTCGATGCGAAATTTGAGGCCGCGCGGCAGCACGACAATTTCCAGCGGTTCCACGTCCAGCACGCCGAGTTCGGTGGCGATGCGCAGGCCGCCCTGCTCGGGAACGATCAGCAGTTCGCCATCGGCGTTGAAGAACACACGCTCCATCGAACGGTTGGCACGGTAGGTATGAATGCTGATGCCTGATGGTTTTTCCGACGCCGCGTTGGCAACCATCCCCACAAGCCCATCGATAAAATCCGTCGGTTCATCCGGAATATCCAGGGGGTTCCAACGCAACCGGTTAGGCGTCACCGCGCCCAGTGGCCCGCCGGCCAACTGCCGGTCCAGCTTGACGAACGCCGGGTGATTGGCCGACGGCTGAATGCGGTACAGCCAGGTGCGCCGGGCTTCACTGCGCGCCACGGTAAAGGCGGTGCCGGAGAACAGTTCGGTATACAGCCCGTAGGGCGCTTTTTGCGGGGAGTTCTGGCCGACGGGCAAGGCGCCGGGCAAGGCTTCGCTGGCGAATTGATTGCCGAAGCCCGACAGATAGTCCAGATGCATGGATCGTCCTCTGCAAGGAAGTTGTTTTTATCGTAATCCAGTTACGCACAACGTAATTTGATCACTGTCGAGCGTCAAGCTATAAAGACGCCCACTCATCTCTCGGATTCTCGCCCTTCCATGGAAAAGCCCCGCGACACCGGCAAACAGAAAGTCCGCTCGGCCGAAGTGGGCACCGATATCCTCAAGGCCCTCGCCGAGCTGTCACCGGCCACTTCGCTGTCGCGCCTGGCCGAGCATGTGCACATGCCGGCCAGCAAGGTGCACCGCTATCTCCAGGCGTTGATCGCCTCGGGGTTTGCCGAACAGAACGCCGCCACCAACCATTACGGCCTGGGCCGCGAAGCCCTGCGCGTGGGCCTCGCCGCACTGGGCAGCATGGACGTGCTCAAGGTGGGCGCCCAGCCCCTGGCCGAACTGCGCGATGACTTGAACGAAACCTGCTTCCTGGCGGTGTGGGGCAACCAGGGCGCGACCGTGGTGCAGATCGAACCGGCGGTGCGCGCGGTCACGGTGGTGACGCAGTTGGGCTCGGTGCTGCCGCTGCTCGGCTCGTCCACCGGACTGGTGTTCAGCGCCTACCTGCCCGCGCGCGAAACCGTGGACTTGCGTGAGCGCGAAATCCAGGCCGGCATCGCCCACGTACTGGCGGACGATCAGGCTTACGCCAGCACCTGCGCGCAGATCCGCAGCCGCGGCCTGCATTTTGTACATGGTTTGCTGATGCCCGGTGTGGATGCGCTGTCGGCGCCGGTGTTCAACGCGGTCGGGCAGGTGGCGGCGGTGATGACCGTGGTCGGCCCCACTTCGGTGTTCCACGCCGATGAAGACGGCCCGGCGGCGCAGCGCCTGCTGGCGGCGACCCGGGCCGTGAGTTGGCGGATGGGCTACCAGCCGTGAATCAGTCGTGCCACTGGCTCAGCGCGACGGCCAGGCGATCTTCCAGGGCGCGAATCGGCGCCGCATCGCTGACGTGGTTGTTGCTGATCATCGAGAACACCAGGCGCCGCCCGCCGGCGTCGGTGATGTAGCCGCTCAGTGACGACACCCCGGCCATCGAGCCGGTCTTGGCGTGCAGGTTGTTCGCGGCGGCGGTGCCCCGCAGGCGATAACGCAGGCTGCCGCCGGTGAGGCGGTCGGCATTGCCGGCAATCGGCAAGGCGTTGTACCAGGCGTCGAACCAGGGCTGTTTTGCGGTCGCCAGCAGCACGTCCGTGAGGTTCTGCGAAGACAGCAGATTACGCCGCGACAACCCCGAACCATCGACCTGACTCAACGTTGCCGGGTCCAGGCCCTGGCGTTTCATGAACGCCGCCACTGCTGCCACACCGGCCTGCGCGGTGCCCGCATTGGCGGTCTTGCGCCCCATGGCCTTGAGCAGCGCTTCGGACATATTGTTGTTCGAGAGCTTGAGCAGCGGCGTGATCAGTTGCTGCAACGGTGCCGAGTGGTGCTCGGCCAACAGCAACGCGGTGGTCGGACTGGCGCCACCGATCACCCGCCGGCCGAGCACTTGAATGCCCTGCTGCGCCAGCGCCTGTTCAAACAGATTGGCCACCAGTTGCGTCGGCTCCCATACACTGACCCACTGCCGGCTCTGCTTGCCCGGCGCCAGGGCGCCGCTCAGTTGCAGCAGATTGGTGCCGTGCTGGCGGGTGATGCCGTAGGTGTTGCCCGGCCCGCTGACGGCGCGATTGCTCAGTTGCACGTAATCGGTGGCGGGGCTGATCTCCACGCTCACCGGCTGCCCGACCACTGCAGGGGCCCTGGCGGTAACCAGCAAGGTGCCTGCATCAAAATCAGTATTGGGCGACACGGTCAGCGCCGAAATCTGCGCGCCGTAGTAGGTGGACTCATCATCCTGGGCCCAGTCGACGCCCAGGCGCTCGGCGTCGAACCAGGTGTCGTCGACCACCAGGTCACCCTGCACCTGGCGCACACCCAGGCTCGCCAATTGCGCGGCCAAGGCCTGGTAATCAGCGAACTGCATAGTGGGATCGCCCAGGCCACGCAGGTACAGGTTGCCCGTCAGGCGATCACCCTGCTGCGCGCCGTTGCTCAACAATTGCGTGGCAAAGCGGTATTGCGGCCCCAACACATCCATCGCCGCCGCCGTGGTGAGCAGCTTGAGATTGGACGCGGGAATCAGCCGTGTACGCGGGTTATGCTGGTACAGCGTGCTGCCGCTGCGGGCGTCGCGCACCATCAGCGACACGGTGGCGCCATTGAGCGCAGGATCCGCCAGCAGGTGGTCCAGCGAGGCCATGGACGTCTGCGAGACGCTCGCGCAGCCGCCCAGTAAAAGGCTCAGGCCCGCCAGCAGCGTGAGGGGATGTAACCATCGTCCAAAATGCATCGCCAGGGTGTATCCGCAAAAAAGTTGCGGCAACGCTACCAGTTCGCCTCCCTTGTGGCGAGCGGGCTTGCCACAACAGCTACCCCATCAGCCCTTTTCGCAGTAAACCCGCCCCGTGCTAGAACTCCAGCGTACTGGACACCGACACCTGCCGCGCATCGCCCATCGACACAAACAGACGGCTCGCCGCCGAGGTGGAGTAAGTGCGATCGAACAGGTTCTTCACGTTGAACTGGAACTTGACCTTCTGCCCTTCGATCCGCGTGTCGTAGGTGGCAAACGCGTCGGCCACGGTGTAGCCCGGCAGGTTGAAGCTGTTATTCGCGTCGCCTTCGCGCTGGCCCACATAGCGTGCGCCGGCGCCCACGCGCAGGTCATCACCGCCCACCAGGCTGCCGAAGTCGTACACCGCCGACAGTGAGCCGGTGTGCTTGGCCACGTTCTGCAGGCGCTTGCCTTCCAGGGCCGGGTCCTTGGTCACTTCGGCGTCGGTGTAGGCATAGCTGCCGATCAGGCTCCAGTTGTCGCTGAGCTGGCCGGTGGCATCCAGCTCCAGGCCGCGCGAGCGCACTTGGCCGGCGACGCTGTAGACCGTGTCCAGCCCGGTGCCCACCGACACCAGCACATTGCGCTTGTTGATATCGAACAACGCGGCGCTGGCGGTGATACGCCCCGGTATATCCAGCTTGGCGCCCAGCTCCCAGGCTTTGGACTCTTCCGGCGTGAGGCTGCCGCTCAGGGTGCTGCCATCGGCCAGCGCCGCGATGGTGGAGTTGGGTTTGAACGACTCGGTGTAGCTGCCGTAGAACGACAGTTCATCGGTGTAGCGGTACACCAGGCCGGCACGCGGCACCCACTTCTGGCCGTTGCCGTCGGTATTGGCCTTGAACGGCACGCCTTTGCCGGCGTACTGGTCGTACATCTGGTAGCGCGCGCCGCCCACCAGAATCCATTGGTCGGTCAGATGGATGGCGTCCTGGAAGAACAGCGAGTCGCTGCGCAGCAGGTCGGTCTGGGCGCTGTCCGGGGCACTGACGGTCGAGCCCGCCACTTCGTTGCCGTACACCGGGTTCAGGTAGCTGAAAACACCGCGCGACTTCTGCCGAATCAAATCGGCGCGATAGACCTTGCGGTACTCGTCATCCAGGCCGAACACCAGGTCATGTTGCAGCCCGCCGGCCTGCACCTTGCCTTCCAGGCTGGCCGTGGTGAAACGGTCGGTGGTGATCGCGCCCTGGGTGCCGTCCATGCTGCGGGTCAGGGTGCCGTTGGCGTTCACCGCGCTGACACGCACCTGGCTGGCGTCGTAGGTCTCGCGGTTCCAGCTGTAGCCGAAGTGGGCCTTCCAGTCGTCGTTAAGATCGTGGTCGACTTCCAGACGGTACAGGTCGGAGCGCCCTTCCATGTTGTTGAACGGCTCATCCAGGCGTCGGGTTGCGGGGATGTTCAACGGGTGGTTGGTCTTGGGGTCGATGGCGGTGCCACGGTCGAACGGCGAGAGAAATTCGCGATGCTCGTAGGCAAACACCACCTTGGTGGTGTCGCCATACCAGGCCAGGGACGGTGCCACCAGTGTCTCGCGATGGGTGCCGAAATTGCGCCAGTAGTCTTCGTCTTCATGGTCGACGATCAAGCGGTAGGCCAGGCCCGAGTCACCGATAGGCCCGGTGGTGTCGAGGCTGGCGCCGCTGCCGTTCTTGCCGTCACCGAAGGTCGAGCCGCGCGCGGTCAGGGAGGTGGACTGCACCAGTGCGGGCTTCTTGCTGACGATATTGACCACACCGCCCGGGTCCTGGATGCCGTACAGCAATGACGATGGGCCCTTGAGCACTTCGACGCGATCGGCGGTGGCGTTCAGCGCACGCCCCTGCACCACGGGCATGCCGTCCTGCATGATCGAGCCGTTTCGGTTATCGCCAAAACCGCGCAGCATGACCGCATCCTGAGTGCTGCCGAGGGTGTTGGCCTGGGTGATGCCGCTGATATTGGCCAGGGCGTCGTCGAGGTTACGCGGGGTCTGGTCGCGCAACACCTGGGCGGGCACCACGTTGACGGTCTGCGGGGTTTCCAGCAGCAAGCCCTGGGAGCGCATCACCGAACTGGTGGGCGGCGGCTGGTAGCTGGTGCTGTCCTGGGCCAGGCCGGCGCCACTGATGGTGGTGGCGCCGAGGTTGACCGCGCCACGGGTGGGCACAGGTTCCAGGGCCAGGGTACGCGCATCGATCTGGCGGAAGGTAAACCCTGAGTTGCCCAGCAGGCGTTGCAGCGCCTCGGTGGCGCTCATCTGCCCACTGACCGCAGGCGCGTTGAGGCCATAGGGCGCTTCGTCGGTGTAGATCACACTGAGCCCGGTAACCCGGCTGAAATCGCTCAGCGCCTGGGGCAGCGGTTTGGCTGCCAGGGCAAAGGTGAACCGCGCGTTCTGCTGCTCTTGCGCCTGCGCCACCGCCAGGGGCAGCAACGCCAGCCCCGAGACCGCCAATACCGAGGCTCCCAGCCACTGTTTAACCCAACTGCCCGCCGTCGACTTCATGCTCAAAGGAACCCGTATAGAAAAGCTGGTAATGCGAATAGCTCGCAGTTTCAAGCACTACACGGATGGGCCGCAGGTTTACCTCACATTGGTTTGCAAATATTTTTCAGTTATTGCGCCTGAAGGCGAAAACCCCAGCGCGGGAAGTGCACGTGCACGGTGCCGGCGCGTTCGTCCGTGCGGCGCAGGATCAGCTCTTCGCGCCCGGCAAACAGCAACTCGCCGGCTACCGGGTCCACGCCATAGTCAATCGCGCTGACGGTAACGGCCTGCCCGGCGTGGAAGCCATTCAAGTCCTCGAACACCTCGTCCGGCAAGGCGGCCGGCGTGGCATTGCGCGAAATTTCCAGCGCCTGTTCGGCAGTCATCTGCGTAGCGGTGCCGTGACCAAATTCCAGCACCCGCGCCAGCCACGCGGTCACCGCCGGATAGGCATCCACCAGCGGCGCGGTCACCGGCGTGGCCTTGAGAAACCACAGACAATGGGCCAGGGCAAAGTCGGCAATCGAAGGTTGGCCAAACAGGAAGCCCCCGGCGCCCGCGCGCAATTGCTGCTCCAGGCGCGCCATGATCGCTGGCCATTGATGCTTGGCCAGCTCGGCCGGCAACCTGCTCGCCGTGCCGCCGCTGAACAGTGCGGCGCGGTCGGCGAGAAACGCCTTGACCGCCTCCGGCGGCAATTTGCCGAAGCGCACCGCTACCGATTCGGGCTGGAACACCAGGCTCACGGCCTGGGCGAATACCACACTGTCGGCCCAGGTGGCGAAGGTTTGGGTGATCATTTCCTGGCCGGGCGGGAACAAGGCAGGACTGGCTTTTTCCTGCTCCAGACGACGCGCGATCAGCGCGGTATCGCAGTAGATATCGGCGCCCACCTGCAACACCGGAGTCTTGCGGTAACCCCCCGTCAGGGCGGTCAGGTCCGGCTTGGGCATCACCGGCGAAATATGCACCGAATGCCACGGCAGGCCTTTGAAGCCCAGCAGTAGTCGAGCTTTTTCTGCAAACGGGGACGTTGGATAGTGATGCAGGATGAGCTCAGACATGGGCAGGTCCACTTGGCAAATGAACCCGCAGCTTAACGCGCCACACGCTCAAGTGGCGTGATGAGAAGCTATCAGTCAGATCAATGCGCCACTGCCCGCCAGACATTCCTTGGCGCTCTTCTTCAACTTCTTGATCAAGCGTTCCTGGCGCAACGCCTCGCCCTTGCTCGCACATTGCTCGGTGTACACCAGCGCCACGGCCGGGCTGGACAGGAAGAACCGCGCGCCCTTGCCGCTCTGATGCATGGCAAAGCGGCGCTGCGGGTCGTTGCTGATGCCGCAATAGAGGGCGCCATTGGCGGCACGCACCAGATAGACAAACCAGGGCTTGGCTTCAGCGGGAGGGGTCATGGATCGAGTCGGCACAATGAGAAAGCGCCAAGCTTATCCACGACCGGCCTGAAATGCCTGCAAGCCTTTGCGCGCCTGGGCGCGTACGGCGTTTTTCAGCGCGGGCGACCAGCCCAGCAGCCAGCCTTTCAGGCCCAGGGCCTGGCGCGACCAACGCCACAGGTCGAAGTGGTCGTGGTGTTCGCAAATTTTGCCGTCGCGAAACACGAACCGCGCGCCAATGTCGTTGACCACCGTGTTGCCGGTCGCGCTGAACAGGTACGTGGCGACCCAATGGGCGCTGCCGGTGCTGTCATCGCTGCGTACATGATCGAAGGTCAGGGAGAAATCCTTGGCCCGCGTGGTGAGCATGCGCCACATATCACCGGCGTCGCGACCCCGTAATTCGCCGAACGCCGGATCGCTGAAGACCACGTCGTCGGTATAGCAGGCGGCCATGGCTTCGGCGTCCAGACGCTGGAATGCCTCGTAGAAACGGGTGATCAATGCGGTGTGTGCATCACTCATGTGCGGCTCCGTGAATCGTTTTTTGTAGGAACGCACAATAGTCCGCACGGCAGCGGAAAGCCACGGCATTCACTAAGGCACCATCCCTGCATCCCGCGCATAGGCAAACAAGTCCACATCGGTGGAAATGCACAAGCGGTGCATGGCGGTACTTTTCTGTTTGCTGATCGTGGAAATACTGCGATTGACCCGCGCGGCAATCTGGCTGACCGTCATGCCGCTGGCCAGCATCCTCACCACTTCCTGCTCCTTGCCCGACAGTTGCGGTGCCTGCGTCGGCTGGCCCAGGCCTGCAAGGTCGAGCTGCGCACGCAAGGACTCACTGATAAAGGTGCGCCCCTGCACCACGGTCTGCAGGGCCTGGGGCAACTCGCGCGCCGAAGCACTCTTGGCCACCACCGCTCGTGCGCCATGGGCCAGCGCGGTGCGCAGGGTGGCGACGTTGGCAAACATGGTCACCACGATCACCGGCACCTTGGGGAACTGGCGGTGCAACAAGCCCAGCAAACCGTAGCCATCAGCCTGTTGGTCACCCGGCATGGCGAAGTCCGTCACGATCACATCACAGGGGGTCCTGGCCACCAGCGCCAGCAGCTCATCAGGGCCATTGGCCTCGCCCACGACTTTGCATTTACCACTCGCCTCTATCACGACTTTTTGCCCGACTCGAACGATAGGGTGATCGTCAGCAATAATTATGCGGAGCATCGGTTTTTTCCCATGATGGCAATTAGTTAGTAGCAAAATATCCCGACTGGCTGTAGGCAACAACCGTCAATAACTGCGTGAAATTTGCCTCCCCCCAATGTTTTAAGTGCCGTCAGTTGTTACCCACAGAAATAAAAGAAATTACATACAGAACGGTACTACATTGCAGTGGACGATATTCCTACAAGAACTAAGGATCAGAGGCTTCTCAAGTACTGTAGGTAATGTTCCACATCACGAAAAAAATCCCGCAGCGCCCCTACATTGTCCGAAACCCCCAACTGATTGACCTGTTCCATCAACTGCACGGCCCGTGGTTCAAGGCCCGTGTTTCCCAGAAACGCGACGCTGCCCATCAGACGGTGCAGACGTTGACTGACCAACGTCGCATCCAGGCACGTCAGGGCCTGCTCCAGGATGTCGAGGTCATGACGGGCTTCCTGGATCAGGCTATGTAACAGCGGCTGGGTCATTTCCCAGGAACCGAACATGGCAACCACGCTTGCGCGCGTGGGCCGCCTGGCATGCGCAGACAATGAAAAAGATTCGCCTGCGCCCGTGCGTGCCTGAGGCGCTGCCAACCAATAGCGCAACACTTCACGGAGTTGGGCCAGGCCGATCGGCTTCATCAGCCAGCCATCCATACCGCAGGCCAGGCAACGCTGGATGTCCCCAGGGCCAAGGCTGGCGGTAAGGGCCAATACGCAACAGGCAGGGCTGCGCGCCGCACGTTCGCGACGGCGCAGCTCGCGAGTCATCGCGTACCCGTCCATCACCGGCATGCAACAGTCGGTGATAACCACGTCAAAATGCAGCGCTTGCATCACCATCAACGCCTGTCGACCGTCGCTGCAACAGAGGTGTAATACGCCGAGTTTCTTCAACAGCGAACCGAGCAACAGTCGATACGTGGCGTGATCGTCCACCACCAACACGCGAACGCCGCTTTCAGGCCACACCAGCGCGCCGTCGGGCTCTGCCTGGCATGAACTCCTATCTGGCAACGTGCCCGGCATAAAGCCCTCTTCACGAGAGCGAACTGCTCAGCCGGCATGACGGGGGTCACACGTGAACCTTTCGCCCAAAGACGACGCCCTGAACCTCAACCATGAGATTCAAATAAATGCGCTTC
Organism: Pseudomonas trivialis; assembly: GCF_001439805.1. Taxonomy (GTDB): domain Bacteria; phylum Pseudomonadota; class Gammaproteobacteria; order Pseudomonadales; family Pseudomonadaceae; genus Aquipseudomonas; species Aquipseudomonas trivialis. Next base: position 60,258 of record NZ_JYLK01000002.1, read on the forward strand.
GAGCTTTGAACATATCCGGACGAATGCACATCAGCCATACAACAAGTACGAAAACTCCAGTAGGCGCTTCCCATCTGATAAAGCGATCCGACATTGCCGATCGTGGCTGTACGACATTCGCTCAGTCTCGTATTAGTTGCATTTCCCCGCTCTCCCCCTGGCGATAAATTCCGCAGCCCCCCCTCAAGAGCCAGGCCGCCGATCACTGACGGCGGTCGCCACTGCCTATGCCCCACTTAACGAAAACAGACACGGGAGTTGCCTCATGTCCCCAACAACACGCACTCACTTTTATTGCCACCGTGTCATTCGTATTAGTTGTATTTCCGCCGTCCCACCCCGGCGCTAAATTCCCTGCCGCGCGCCGAGCCGTGCTTTAACGACGGCCTTGAGCAACTGCACCCGGGTGGTTTGTTTTACCCGTGAAATTTTCTTAAACCCCAAGGACGTGTACCTATGGACAGAATCACTCTCGCCTTCCTGCTTGCGGCCTGTGCGCCAGGCGTCTTCGCCGCCAGCCATACCGACCTGAGCGTCTCCGGGGCGATTGTGCCCAGTTCCTGCACGCCCAGCCTTAGCGATGAAGGCTTGATTGACCACGGCAAGATGACCTCCAAGGACTTGCAGGCAACCAAACCCACGCTGCTGGCTCCGGCTGAGTTGCGCCTGGAAGTGCACTGCGAGGGCAAGACTTTTTTTACCCTGTCCACCATCGATAACCGCGCCGGCACTTCGGCCATCAACTGGCGAGACCACGGCCTGGGCCTGAGTCCGAATGACGAGAAGCTCGGCAGCGTGACGTTCACCCTGTTCGACCCGGTGGCGGATGAAAACGCGGTCAACGTGATTGTCTCGAGCAATGGCGCAAGCAGCTGGTCGACATCCAATTACCTGGGCCACGAAGGGCTGACTTCGTTCGCCGCCCTCGGCACCAAAACCCCGATCGCCGTCAAGGACCTGAGCGCGCGGTTGCGGGCGTTCTCGATCATCGTGCCGGCCAACGAATTGACGCTGCTTGATGAAGTGCCGGTCGATGGCCAGGCCACGCTGCAGCTCAAGTACCTGTAAATCCGTTCACTTCCCTTCCCCTGTAGGAGCACCACCATGAAGTCCCTCCATACCCTGTTCGCCGCCTTGCTGCTGACCACTGCCGGCACTGCCGTCGCGGCCTCCAGCGTTGACCTGACCGTGCGCGGCATCATCACCCCCAGCGCCTGTGAGCCTGCGTTGTCCAACGGTGGCGCCGTGGATATCGGCAAGCTGTCAGCGAAGGACCTGAAAGTCGACAAGCCGACTTTTCTGCCCTACCAGACGCTGCAACTGACCGTGACCTGTGACGCGGCGACCCTCATGGCCCTTGAGCCCAAAGACAACCGCGATGGTTCGGAATATGCCAATGATGCGTCCGTGTTTGGATTCGGCATGATCAACGACAGTGAAAAACTCGGCGGCATGGAGCTGACGCTCCTGAATGCGACGGCTGATGGCGTCGCTTCCCGAGTGATCTCATCGCGCAACAACGGCACCAGTTGGACAGCGATACCGTCGTTTGAGAAGGGCTCCATTCTTTCGGTCGCCGCGAGTGACGTGAACACACCCACGCCGGTGCGCCTGATGACCGCCAACGTGCGCATCCTCCCAATCATTGCACCCGCCGCCGGCCTGACCCTGAACAACGAAGTGGCCATCGACGGCTCCGTCACCCTGACCGTCAAGTACCTCTAACGCCCGGTCCGCCATGCCTGCACGGCGTGGCGCGATTGCCACGGATGTCTCCTTAAATCACGGTTTCAAACCTGACCATGAACATGCTCTCGCGCCGTCTGCTGACGCTGTGCCTCTGCCTGCCCGCCACACCTGCGCTGTGTGCGTCGTCCACCGAGATGACATTCACCGGCATCATCACGCCCAGCGCCTGCACACCCTCCCTGTCTTCCGAAGGCATCGTCGATCACGGACGGGTGCCCGCGCGCTCCCTCAACCAATACGAATTCACGCAGTTGCCTACCCGCAACCTTGACCTGGAAGTGAGCTGCAATGATCCGGTGCTGTTTGTGCTGGTCGGCGTGGACAACCGCGCCGCGTCGTCGGTTGGGCCAGGGTTTTATTACGGCCTGGGCAACAACATTCACGCGCCGAGTGAGCGTCTGGGCTCCGTCTCGCTGGCGATCCGCGAAGCGTACGGCGACGGCCTGCGCGTGTTGGTCCTGGCGTCGAGCAACCAGGGCGAGACCTGGTTTCCGGAAGACAATGCGTACCCAAACAATTTCATGGGCTTCGCCACGCCCGGCACGCTGATCCCTGAACCCCATCGCCGGATCGACGCCATCTTGCAGATCGACACGTCGATCAATGCCGCCGCCTTCCTGACCCTCGACCAGGAAGTGCCGCTGGACGGCTCCATCGTGCTCGACCTGAGGTACCTCTAACCATGTTTCCCGTTCTGCGTTTTGCCCTGCTCTCACGGTTATTCAACCTTGTTCGCTACACGGGCCTTTATCTCGCCGCCGTGGCCCTGACCCTGTGGGGCCCGACGTGGGTGCTGGCTGACGGCATGGTGCCGGACACCTCGGTGGTGATCGTCAATGAAGCCGATGGCGAAGCTTCGGTGTCGGTCACCAATACCGACTCAAAGCTGGCGCTGCTGCATGTGACCCTCGAAGACATTCCGGAAGACACCGCAACGCTGCTGTTTGTCACACCCCCACTGACGCGGGTTGAACCGTCCAAAAGCCAGCTGATCCGGTTCATCCTGCAATCACCGACGCCACTGACCACGCAACGCTTGAAACGCGCGATCTTCGAAGGCATGCCCCAGGGCCGTGCCGCCGCCGAGGCCGGCCATGCCCGCGTGGGCGTGACGGTGCGCCAGAACCTGCCGGTGATCCTGCACCCCAAGGGCCTGGCGCCCAACCGCACGCCCTGGACCGGGCTGACCTGGAGCCTGCACGACAGCCGGCTGAGCGTGCACAACCCGACGCCCTACGTGGTGCGCCTGGCTCAGGAATTGAGGCTGCTGCCGGGCAACGGCTCTGCGCTGTTGCCGCGTACCTACGTGTTGCCGGGTGAGACCCTGACGGTCGCCGCCAGCCAGGCCCAGGCCAGCACCGTGCAACTGCAGCCGGCGACCGTCTACGGGTTTGCCGTGGGGCCTTACGAAGCACCCATCACGCTTTGATCAAAGCGCCGCAGGACGAGTTGCGGCGCCCTGACAATGAAGTGGCCTCCCATTGAAGGCCACCAGGAGCCTGCCCGCGTCAGGGATTGGCGCGGCGCAGCTCTCTTATTCGAGTACACCTTGTGAGCACAGTTAAGACTGACCGCGACGGCGAAGCCTTGCCCGGCGTTTCACCGCGCCACTTGCGCCGACTGCTGGCAGGCCTGGCGCTGAGCCTGGGCACCGCGCTGCCCACCGGCACCCCTCTGGCCGACGACAACACCGGTTCGTTCGACCCGCAAACCCTGTCCCAGCGCGGCATCGACCCGCAACTTGCCAACCTGCTGCTACAGGCGCCCCGGTTCGCGTCGGGGCGTCATGCTCTCAACCTCAGCGTCAACGGCCAGCGGCGCGGACGTGTGGATGTGGTATTCGACGACCGCGGCACGCTGTGCTTTAACCAGGCGCTGCTGGACGCGGGCAATTTGCGCGTGCCGCACGCCAATGCCGAGTGCCACGGTTTTCTCGACGCTTACCCGCAAACCGTCATCGAGCAGGACCCGGCCAGCCTCAGCCTGTCGCTGGTGGTGCCCACCGATGCGCTGCGCCCGGCGGTGCAGGACGTGTCCGGCTACCAGACCGGCGGGTTTGCCGGGCTGCTCAACTACGACCTCACCGGTCTGTACAACGAGTACGGCGACGACAACAGCCGCTTCGGCTCGGCCAACACCGAGGTGGGCTTCAATGCCGGTGACTGGATCGTGCGCAGCCGCCAGGTGCGCACCTGGCAGGACAAGGTCTCGCGCACCACGCATCTGGACGCCTACGCCCAGCGCACCTTTGCCGAACAACAGGCGGTGTTCCAGGCCGGGCAGCTCAACCTGTACAACCCGGTGCTGGCCGGTGCGCAAATCACCGGCGCCCAAGTGTTGACCGAGACCGCGCTGCAGGACCAGAACCAGGGCGCGACCATCACCGGCATCGCCAACAGTCCGGCCCAGGTGGAGGTACGCCAGAGCGGCACGCTGATTCATTCCACCGTGGTGCCCGCCGGGCCGTTTTCGCTGACTGACGTGCGGCGTCTGAACGGACGCTCCGATGTGGAAGTCACGATCAGGGAAACCACCGGTGAAGAGCGGCGCTTCACAGTGCCGGCTGCCATGCTGGGCCTGGGGTTACCGGCACCTGGCTATTCGGTGGCCGCCGGCCGCGTGCGCAAGGTCGGTCGAGGTGAAGGCGCAGAACCGTGGGTAGTCAGCGGCGGCTGGAGCGGCGCGTTGCATCCGCAGGTCAGCATTGGCGCCGGCGTACTGATAGCCGAAGACTACCGTGCCAGTGGCCTGAACCTGGGGTGGTTGCCGTGGCAGGATGGCCAGTTCCAAATCTCGACCCGGCTCGCACAAGCCAGCCGCCTGGGCAACGAACGCGGTGTGCAAAGCGATTTTTCGTGGTCCCAGCGCGTATCCGAACGCTGGTCGATCACCACGGCCGGCTCCTGGCGCAGCCTGGACTACCGCGACCTGGAAGACTCCACCTACACCACCACGACCCGCGAGCAGCAACGTTCGCGTTACCGCGACCAGCAAAGCGCCACGGCGTCCTGGTCGCATCCGTTGCTGGGCGCCTTCAGTGCGGGAGTCTCGCGTTCTTCCACTTTCACCGGTGACAGCAGCAGCCGCGCCCTGGCGTCGTGGGGCACCCGTTTTGGCCGCGTGTCAGTGTCGGCCAGCGCCGAATGGCAAGTCGGCGGGCGCCAGCAGAGCGATGACAGTGTGTATGTGAACATCAGCGTGCCGCTGGGCGAAAACCGCAGGGGTCGCGTGTGGGCGCGCAATGCCGGCGGCGAACAGCGCATCGGCGCCGGCCTCAGCGAACAGCTCAACGATCAGTTGAGCTACCGCGTGGGCGTCGAGCGCGACAGTCGCGACCGCGAGGTGGAATCCTCCATCGGCGTCTCGGCCCTGCCCTATTACAGCCAGCTGGACGTCAACTACACCCGCAATAATGCCGAGCGCTCCAGCTATCAAGGCGGCGCGCGCGGGGGCGTGGTGCTGCACGGCGGCGGCCTGACCTTCTCGCCCTACCCGGTGCGCGAAACCTTTGCGCTGATGTCGGTGGGCGACATGGCCGGCATCCAGGTCAACACCCCCAGCGGCCCGGTGTGGACCGACTGGCAAGGCCAGGCCGTGGTGCCGCAACTGAGCCCGTATGGGCGAAGTCCGGTGGAAGTGCAAACCCGTTCGCTGCCGCGCAATGCCGACATCAGCAATGGTCTGGCGGTGCTGTCGGCCGGGCGCGGTGCGGTGGATAAAGTCGAGTTCGGCGTGGCACTGACGCGCCGAGCGCTGCTCAACGTCAGCACCACCGATGGCCGAGCGCTCCCACGGGGCGCGGCCGTGAGCACCGAAGACGGCGAGTTCGTGACCCTGGTGCAAGAGGGCAGCCAGGTGTTCCTGCCGGACGTACTCGACCGCAGCCCGCTGTGGATCAGTGCGCCGGGCCAGGCCCGCTGCCGCCTGGACTTCGAGCTGCCCGAACGCGGCAACCCCGACGTGTATTACGAAACCGCATCGGCGCGGTGCCAACCATGAGGACCTTCACCATGGGTTTGAAACCCGCATTGCTCGCCCTCGGCCTGCTGCCGGGCGCCAACGCCTGGGGCGCGGATGAGTGCCAGTTGAGCCTGAGCGAAACGTTCGTGGATTTCGGCCAGATGAACCGCGCGGTCGCGCTGACGCCAGGGGCCGAACGTTTATTGGGCGAACGCCGCTTGAGCCTGACCCTCAATTGCCCCAACCCCGGCAACATGCGCTTGTTCTATCGCGCACCGGGCGCAGGGCTGGAGCGCTTCGCGTTCACCGCGCGCGGCAGTTACGGGCTACAGGTGAGCGATGCGCTGCTCGACGGTCAGGCTGTGGATCTGGGCTTGCTCGCCGGCAGCGGGCAGTCGCCGGTCAGCACCGCGACACGCCTGCGCTGGCGGCCGGAACACGGCATCGTGCCGATGCACGCCGGGGTCGCGGTGAGCGGGCGCAGTTTTTCCGTGCAGATTCAGGTCAGCGCCTGGGCCAGCGAGGATGCGTCGCGCATCAACGATGCGGTGACGTGGGACGAAAGCGGCGTGTTCGATGCCATCGATGGCGGCCGCGCGCGGGAGCTGCGCCTGCAAGCGCGCTTTGCCCCGGCCGCCTGCACGCCAAGCTTGTCCGGCGGCGGCACGGTGGACTTCGGCAAACTGTCGGTAATGGACCTGAACATGGACAAGGACACCGTCCTTCCCGCGCGGTCCTTGATCGTCAGCGTGGCCTGCGATGCGCCCAGCGCATTCACCCTGCGCCTGGGCGATAACCGCCTGGGCTCGGCGACGGGAGCAGCGGACGACACCTCCTTCGGCCTGGGCCTGGACGCCCGGCAAAACAGGATTGGCCGCTATCACCTGGTGTTCGATCCCACGCGCACCACCGCCGACAACTGGCCGCAGCTGTATCGCACCGATTCGGCCACCGGCACGTCGGCCTGGAGCAGTGCCAGCGCCCTGCCGCTGGCGATAGCCGCCAGTCGTTATCTGGGCTTCAGCACCAGCGCCGGCAGCACCAGCGGCCCCGTGCCAATCAAGCAACTCAGCGCCACCACGAGCCTTGAGGCGGTGATCGCACCGTTGGGTTCACTGGACCTGGGCAGCGAGGTGCGGCTGGACGGCGCGGCCACCCTCGAAATTCATTATCCCTAGGAGCACCGCCATGAAACCCCTGCTATTTGCTGTATTGCCTTTGCTTGCAGGCACCGCGCACGCCGCGTCCACGGTTGATTTGAGCGTCAAAGGCCTGATCACGCCGATGGCCTGCACCCCGCTGCTGTCGAGCGGCGCGCTGGTGGACTTCGGCAAGATCTCGCGTGCCGACCTCAACGTGGAGGTCGGCACGCGTTTACCCCTCAAGTACCTGACACTGACGGTCAACTGCAATGCACCCGGCCGCTTCGCCCTGCGCATGCGCGACAACCGCGACGGCACGGCCCACGTCAACAGCGAAATTTTCTACGGCCTGGGACTGGACACCAGCGGCAACAAGATCGGTGTGTACTCGGTGAGTTTCGACCCGAAACAAACCGTCGTCGACGACCTGGCGGTGGTGTACGGCACCGAGTCCACCACCGGCGGCGTGGCCTGGCGCACCGCCAACCTCAACCCCATCGATATTGGCTCGCGCAGCCTGTTGGGGTTCACCGACGTGATGGGCAGCGTTGCCGGCCCCTCGGCCATCCGAAGCCTGACCAGCACGCTGACGCTTGAAGCCACGCTCAACGCGCGCCAAAACCTTGACCTGAGTGTGGACACGCCAATGGACGGCTCAGCCACCCTGGAAGTTGTGTACCTGTAAAGAAACACCTGAACCAACACTTTCCCTGAAAAAAAGGAATACCCCATGAAGCTCCTGAACACCTTCTTTGTCGCCTTTATGATGGCGGGCGCGGGCAACGCGGTTGCAGCGTCCAGCGTTGACCTGGCCGTCAAGGGACTCATTACGCCCAGCGCTTGCACGCCCGCGCTGTCCAATAACGGAGTGATTGAGCACGGCAAAATTTCCGCCAGAGATCTCAAGCCCACATCGCCGAATTACATCGGCATAAACACCTTGAATTTGGAGGTGAACTGCGACGCAGCGATCCTGTTCGCCCTGCGGACTATCGACAATCGCGCCGGAAGCAGCAACGTCAGCAGGTCATACGGTCTGGGGTTGATCAATGACAATCAGAAACTGGGAAATTTCTGGATGACCCTTGAGAACCCTGTCGCAGACGGTGTCGCGGTAAAGTCTCTCACTTCCGTGGACGGCATCAATTGGTCAGCCGCCGGCGCCTGGTTCTGGGATGTGGGCCTCTGGGCTGCGTTCGCTGCAAAGGATGCCCCAACCCAACCGACCGCAATCCGGTTTCTCACAGCAAATCTTAGAGTGCGCACCTACATCGCCCCCGCCAACGACCTTGACCTGAGCAACGAAGTGCCGATCGACGGCTCGGCCACGCTGGAAGTCAAATACCTGTAGCCCTCAGCGCCGCGCGCGGCCGGCCCCCACGTACAGCGCGCGGCCAGCGCCAAGGCCGGCGATGATGGCGGCCACGCCGATCACGCCAAACGACCAGCCGACCGCGCTCCAGCCGCCGCTCCAGTCGTGGATCAACCCCACGGCCAGCGGCCCCATCGACGCCAGGGTGTAGCCGAAACCCTGGGCCATGCCGGAGAGGCTGGCCGCCACGTGTGCGTCCCGTGAGCGCAACACAATCAGGGTCAGCGCCAGGCTGAACGTGCCACCTTGCCCCAGGCCGAGCAACACCGCCCAGCCCCAGAGGCCGTCCATCGGCGCGTACAGGCAGCCGAACAGGCCGCCGAGCGTCATTAGCATCACCACCACGATCGCCAGGCGCTGATCCTTGCCCCGCGTGGCCAGCCACGGCGCGCTGAGCGCACTGAGCAGCTGCACGACGATCGAGCCGGAGAGCACCAGCCCCGCGTCAGTGGCGCTCAGGCCGCGGTCGATCAGAATCGATGGCATCCAGCCAAACACGATATATGACAGCGACGATTGCAGGCCCATGTACAGGGTCACTTGCCAGGCCAGCGGATCGCGCAACAGACCTTTGACCCGCGAAGCCACCTGGTGAGCGGTGTGTTTGTGCCGGGCCTGGGGCAACCAGAACACTGCCGCGATCAGCGCCGGCAGCATCCAGAAACCCAGGCCGAGCGCCCAGTCGTCTGCAAAGTAATGGCTCAACGGCACCGTCGCCCCCGCCGCCAACGCCGCGCCGAGGCACAGCGCCATGGTGTACACGCCGGTCATCGCGCCAGCCTGCCTGGCGAAGTCGCGCTTGACGATGCCCGGCAACAACACGCCGATGATGCCAATGCTCGCCCCGGCGAGCAGGCTGCCACTAAACAGGCCCACCTCACCGAACGCACTGCGCAACGTGATACCGCCGGCCAGCATCAGCAAAACGCCCAGCACCACGCGCTCGGCGCCAAAGCGCCGTGCCAGGATCGGCGCCAGCGGCGCGAACAGGCCCAGGCACAGTACCGGCAAAGTGGTCAGCAACCCGGCCCTGGCCGCCGACAACCCAAGGCTGTCCGACACCTGGCTGAGCAACGGCGCGAGGCTTGACAGCGCCGGACGCAAATTCAGCGCCACCAGAATCAGCCCCAGCAGCAAGAGCCACGGGCGAGTCACGGGCGCGGGCGGCTGTTGCACTGCGTCGTCGCAGGCTTCGGCGTTAATCAACAGTGCTTCCAGGTCGGGTGTGCGTTGGGCTTGAGGGTTCATGGATCAACTGTAGGAAAAGAAAAAGCAAGGCAGGACAGGTGCGTGGCGCGAACGACCGAGCAACTGGCGGATAGCCCTACAGCCTATTCGGACTTTCCTGCAAGAGCAAAAAAACCCCGGTACCAGACCGGGGTTCACTCATTCAACCATCGATCAATGCAGAATCTGGCTCAAGAACAACTTGGTCCGATCATTCTGCGGATTGTCGAAGAAGTCATTCGGCGCCGCCTGCTCGACGATTTCGCCCTTGTCCATGAAGATCACACGGTTGGCCACGGTGCGCGCAAAGCCCATTTCGTGGGTCACGCACAACATGGTCATGCCGTCTTCGGCCAGGCCGATCATGGTGTCCAGCACCTCTTTCACCATTTCCGGGTCCAGCGCCGAGGTCGGTTCGTCGAACAGCATGATCTTCGGCTTCATGCACAGCGCACGGGCAATCGCCACCCGCTGTTGCTGACCACCGGACAGTTGCCCCGGAAACTTGTGCGCCTGCTCCGGAATGCGCACGCGCTCCAGGTAGTGCATGGCGATTTCCTCGGCCTTGCGCTTGGGCATCTTGCGCACCCACATCGGCGCCAGCGTGCAGTTCTGCAGGATGGTCAGGTGCGGGAACAGGTTGAAGTGCTGGAACACCATGCCCACTTCACGGCGGATCGCTTCGATCTGCTTGAGGTCGTTGGTCAGCTCCACGCCATCGACCACGATGCGGCCCTGCTGGTGCTCTTCCAGGCGGTTGAGGCAGCGGATGGTGGTGGACTTGCCAGAACCCGACGGGCCGCACAGCACGATACGCTCGCCCTGCTTGACGTTGAGGTTGATGTCTTTCAACACATGGAACTGGCCGTACCATTTGTTGACGCCCTGCATCTGGATAATGCCTTCAGGGCTCACAGGCTGTTTGATCGCTTCGCTCATCACATCAACTCCTAACGCTTGTGGCCTGTGTCGAGCTTGTGTTCCAAATGAATGGAATAGCGCGACATACCAAAACAGAAAATCCAGAACACCAGGGCAGCAAACACGTAGCCCTCAGTGGCCATACCCAACCATTTCGGGTCGGCGGCGGCTTGCTTGACGCTGTTGAGCAGGTCGAACAGGCCAATGATGATCACAAGGCTGGTGTCCTTGAACAACGCAATAAACGTGTTGACGATGCCGGGGATCACCATCTTCAGCGCTTGCGGCAGAATCACCAGGCCCATGCTGCGCCAGTAACCCAGGCCCATCGCTGCGGCCGCTTCGTACTGCCCTTTCGGGATGGCTTGCAGACCGCCGCGCACCACTTCGGCCACGTAGGCCGACTGGAACAGGATCACGCCGATCAATGCGCGCAGCAGTTTGTCGATGCCCATGCCTTCGGGCAAAAACAACGGCAGCATCACTGAGGACATAAACAGCACCGTGATCAACGGCACGCCGCGCCAGAACTCGATGAAGGTCACGCAGACCACCCGAATCGCCGGCATGTTCGAGCGCCGTCCCAGCGCCAGCACGATGCCCAGCGGCAACGCGCCGGCGATGCCGACGGTGGCGATCACCAAGGTCAGCATCAGGCCGCCCCATTGGCTGGTCGCCACGTTGGTCAGGCCGAAGGCGCCGCCGTGCAGCAGGAAGAACGCGATGATCGGGTACAGCACCAGAAAGCCCAGGCCGTAGATCGCCTTGCGCGGAAACCGCGAGATGAACAACGGCGCCACGCCAACGATGGCCAGCCACACGGTGAGGTCCACGCGCCAGCGCAGATCGCCCGGGTAGTAGCCGTACATGAATTGCCCGAAGCGCTGTTGGATGAACACCCAGCAGGCGCCCTCCTTGGTGCAGTCGGCGCGCGTGGTACCGACCCAGTTGGCGTCGAGGATGGCCCAACTGAGGATCGGCGGGACCACCAGGTAGATCAGGTAAAACGCCAACAGGGTCAGCAGGGTATTGAGCCAGCTGGAAAACAGGTTGGCGCGCATCCATGCCATCGGCCCGAAAACTTTGTTCGGCGGCGGCATATCAGGTTTGAACGTATGCGAACTCATGCAGGTTTCCTCACCGCTCGATCAGCGCAATGCGCTTGTTGTACCAGTTCATCAGCAGGGAAATGCTGATGCTGATCGCCAGGTACACGCTCATGGTGATGGCAATGACTTCAATCGCCTGACCGGTCTGGTTGAGCACCGTGCCGGCAAACAGCGAAACCATTTCCGGGTAACCGATACCGGCGGCCAGTGACGAGTTTTTCGCCAGGTTCAGGTATTGGCTGGTCAGCGGCGGAATGATCACCCGCAGCGCCTGCGGGATGATCACCTTGCGCAGCGTCGGCCCGGGGCGCAGGCCCAGGGAGCGCGCGGCTTCGGTCTGGCCGTGGCTGACGGACTTGATGCCCGAGCGCACGATCTCCGCGATGAACGCCGCCGTATAAACAGTCAGGGCCAACGTCAGTGCCAGCAGTTCGGGGATCAATACCCAGCCGCCAACGAAGTTGAAGCCTTGCAGTTTGGGCATTTCCCAGTGCAGCGGCGCGCCGAAGATCAAGGCGCACAACGCCGGGATCACGATGAACAGCGCAAGACCGGCCCAGAACTTGTGAAACGGCACGCCCGTGGCCTCGAAGCGTTTGTTGGCCCAGCGCGCCATCAGCACGATGGCGACGACGGCCAGCACCACACTGATCACGAACGGCCAGAACCCGTCGGCAGCCAGCGCCGCCGGCATGTTCAGGCCACGGCTGCTGACGAAGAAGGTATCGCCGAAGTTGTGACTGGCACGCGGCCCCGGCATGGTCAGGAACACCGCGAAGTACCAGAACAGGATCTGCAGCAATGGCGGGATGTTGCGGAACACTTCCACATACACCGTCGCCAGCTTGTTGATCATCCAGTTGGGCGACAGACGCGCCACGCCGATGATGAAGCCGAGCAGGGTCGCCAGGACCACACCGATCACGGTCACCAGCAAGGTGTTGAGCAAGCCGATCACAAACACCCGGGCATAGCTGTCCGATTCGGTGTAGTCGATCAGGTGCTGCGCGATGCCGAAGCCGGCACTGCGCTCAAGAAAGTCGAACCCCGAGGTGATGCCCCGGTGCTGAAGGTTGGTTTGCGTATTGTTGAAGAGGTACCAGCCCAGCGAGACCACCGCCACAATGGTGATGATCTGGAAGAGCCACGCACGCACTTTGGGATCGCTGAAGCTGAGCTTCTGCTTGGGTGCGCCGATTTGATTTTGCATGAAGTGCCCCGAAAAGAATGGAACAGAACATCACCCGGCGGTTGGCCCACCGGGTGACAGAACCATCAGCGATCAGCGCACAGGGGGTGCGTACTGGATACCGCCGTTGTTCCACAGTGCGTTCAGGCCACGGTCGATTTCCAGCGGGGTGCTCTTGCCCAGGTTACGCTCGAACACTTCGCCGTAGTTACCGACTTGCTTGACGATCTGCACGACCCAGTCTTTCTTCACTTTCAGGTCTTTGCCGTATTCGCCGTCGGCACCGAGCAGACGTGCAACGTCCGGGTTCTTGGTGGACTTGGCTTCGGCTTCAACGTTTTTCGAGGTGATGCCGGCTTCTTCAGCGTTGAGCATGGCGTAGCCAACCCAGCGCACGATAGCCAGCCACTCGTCGTCGCCGTTACGCACGACCGGGCCCAGCGGCTCCTTGGAAATGGTTTCCGGCAGAACCACGTAGTCCTTCGGCGAGGCCAGCTTGCTGCGCTGGGCGAACAGTTGGGACTTGTCGGAGGTCAGCACGTCGCAACGCCCGGATTCCAGCGACTTGGCGCTTTCATCGGAGGTGTCGAAGGTGATCGGGGTGTATTTGAGGTTGTTGCCACGGAAGTAGTCGGAAACGTTCAGCTCGGTGGTGGTACCGGCCTGGATGCAGATGGTTGCACCGTCCAGTTCCTTGGCACTTTTAACGCCCAGCTTGTTGTTTACCAGAAAGCCGATGCCGTCGTAGTAGGTGATGAAGCCCGGGAATTTCAGGCCCATGCCCGCATCGCGAGAGCTGGTCATGGTGGTGTTGCGCGACAGAATGTCGACTTCGCCAGATTGCAGCGCGGTGAAACGCTCCTTGGCATTCAACTGGCTGAACTTGACCTTGGTCGCGTCGCCGAAAACAGCAGCGGCCACAGCACGGCAAACGTCAGCATCGATCCCGAGGATCTTGCCGCTGGCATCCGGTACCGAGAAACCCGGCAGGCCGTCACTCACGCCACATTGCACAAAGCCTTTCTTCTGCACGGCGTCCAGGGTGGCGCCAGCTTGGGCAAAACCACTGACACCCAATACAGCGGCCGCAGTCACGATGGCCAGGGTGGATTTCAATACCTTCATTCAAACCTCCAGTTGCTCTTGTTGTGTCGGAGCTCCAACCTCAGCGCACCCTTATGAGGCGATATCGACCCGTGTTGGCTTTTTTTGGGGTCAAGCAGCATGAGATCTTTGCGGTAATTCCAGTTGCTTTCCTACAGGCGGCCGTCACTGATAGTGTTACCGCCCTAGGAGAGTTCTGACATCGACCTACACATAGCAAGGCCCGTACCAGAGTGCTGGCTGAGTCGCTGAGTGCCATGTTCAATGGCAAAAGATTCAACCTTGCGACATTCTCTTAACAGATCAACCAGTGGCGCACCGTTCCGACGCACCCAATCGGCGCGCCCGCACATTTATGGAGCAGACATGACCGAACCCTTGATTCTAGAGCCCGCCAAGCCCGCAGACGCCTGCGTTATCTGGCTGCATGGCCTGGGCGCTGATCGCTACGACTTCATGCCGGTGGCCGAAGCGCTGCAGGAAACCCTGCTGTCGACCCGCTTCGTGCTGCCCCAGGCGCCGACCCGCGCGGTGACGATCAACGGCGGTTACGCGATGCCCAGTTGGTACGACATCAAAGCCATGAGCCCGGCACGCTCGATCAGCCTGGAAGAGCTGGACGCGTCCACGCAAATGGTCACGGACCTCATCGAAGCGCAGAAGAGAACCGGAATAGACGCCTCGCGGATTTTTCTCGCAGGCTTTTCCCAGGGTGGCGCAGTGGTCTTTCACACCGCGTACCTGAACTGGCAGGGGCCGTTGGGTGGCGTGATCGCCCTCTCCACCTATGCGCCTACCTTCGACGACGAGCTGCAATTGTCCGCCAGCCAACAGCGCATTCCGGCGCTGTGCCTGCATGGCCAGTACGACGAGGTGGTACAGAACGCCATGGGCCGCAGCGCCTTCGAGCATTTAAAGAGCCATGGTGTCACCGTGACATGGCAGGAATACCCAATGGGCCACGAAGTGTTACCTCAGGAGATCCACGACATCGGTGCCTGGCTGCTCGCGCGGCTGAGCTGACACCGGCGTTTATGTAGCCGTATGACAGACGCACTACGCCGCGCCCGATTCTTGCATTACACTGGCCGGCGTACATTCCTTAACCCATTAATGAGATCACCGTGCTCAAAGCACTCAAGAAGATGTTCGGCAAAAGCGAGGCTGAGCCGCTCGCGCCAGTTGCCAGTGCGCCTGTCCCTGCCGCCCCCCGCCGCACGGACGGTCGTCAACCAGGACGCAGCGCGGCGATTGCCCAGCCGCCTGAACCTGCCGCAACGGTGGAACCCGTCGCCGCTCCCAGGCCACCTCGCGAACGTGCGCCCAAGCCCAAACCGGTAGTCATCCCCTGGAAACTCGAAGACTTCGTCGTCGAGCCTCAGGAAGGCAAGACCCGCTTCCACGATTTCAAGCTCGCCCCGGAACTGATGCACGCCATCCAGGACCTGGGCTTCCCGTACTGCACGCCGATCCAGGCTCAGGTGCTGGGCTTCACCCTCGCCGGCAAGGACGCCATCGGCCGCGCCCAGACCGGCACCGGCAAGACCGCCGCGTTCCTCATCTCGATCATCACCCAGTTGCTGCAGACGCCACCGCCCAAGGAACGCTACATGGGTGAACCGCGCGCGCTGATCATCGCCCCCACCCGCGAGCTGGTGGTGCAGATCGCCAAGGACGCCGCCGACCTGACCAAGTACACCGGCCTCAACGTCATGACGTTCGTGGGCGGCATGGACTTCGACAAGCAGCTCAAGCACCTCGAAGCGCGCCACTGCGACATCCTCGTGGCCACCCCTGGCCGCCTGCTCGACTTCAACCAGCGCGGCGACGTGCACCTGGACATGGTCGAAGTGATGGTGCTGGACGAAGCCGACCGCATGCTCGACATGGGCTTCATCCCGCAAGTGCGTCAGATCATTCGCCAGACCCCGCCAAAAGACGAGCGCCAGACCCTGCTGTTCTCCGCGACCTTCACCGAAGACGTGATGAACCTCGCCAAGCAGTGGACCACCGACCCGTCCATCGTCGAGATCGAAGCGCTGAACGTCGCCAGCGAAAACGTCGAACAGCACATCTACGCCGTGGCCGGTGCCGACAAGTACAAGCTGCTCTACAACCTGATCAACGACAACGGTTGGGAGCGGGTGATGGTGTTCGCCAACCGCAAGGACGAAGTGCGCCGCATCGAGGAGCGCCTGGTGCGCGATGGCGTTAACGCCGCGCAACTGTCGGGCGATGTGCCGCAACACAAGCGCATCAAGACCCTCGAGGGCTTTCGCGAAGGCAAGATTCGTGTGCTGGTGGCCACCGACGTGGCCGGGCGCGGGATTCACATCGACGGCATCAGCCATGTGATCAACTTCACCCTGCCGGAAGTGCCGGACGACTACGTGCACCGCATTGGCCGAACCGGCCGTGCCGGCGCTGCGGGTGTGTCGATCAGCTTTGCCGGGGAAGATGACTCGTATCAGTTGCCGTCGATCGAGACGCTGCTGGGGCGCAAGATCAGCTGTGAAACGCCGTCGACGCATCTGTTGCGAGCCGTCGAGCGCAAGCGCCCTTAAGGGCTAATGTGGGAGGGGGCTTGCTCCCGATAGCAGGTTGTCAGTCAATGATGTTCTGACTGATCCACCGCTATCGGGAGCAAGCCCCCTCCCACATGTTGATCTCTGCTGGTGTTGAGAGAGGTGTCCGGCTGGCTATTTCCAGCGCTCCGCTGCCGCGTGATCACTGCTGCGCCCTTCCACCCAGCGTGGCCCGTCCGGCGTGTTTTCCTTCTTCCAGAACGGCGCCCGGGTCTTCAGGTAATCCATCACAAACGCACAGGCATCAAACGCAGCCTGGCGATGGGCACTGGCGGCCGCGACGAACACAATCGGCTCACCCGGTTCCAGCGCGCCAATGCGGTGCAGCACTTCCAGCTTGAGCAACGGCCAGCGCTGCCCGGCCTCCACGCCGATTTTGGCCAGGGCCTTTTCGGTCATGCCGGGATAGTGCTCCAGAAACATCCCCGACACATCGCGCCCATCATTGAAGTCGCGCACATAGCCGACAAAACTGACCACCGCGCCCACACCGGCATTGGCCGCGTGCATCGCATTGACTTCGGCCCCCGGGTCAAAGGCGTCGGCCTGCACACGAATCGCCATGCTCAGCCTCCGGTCACGGGCGGGAAAAACGCGATTTCATCACCGGCCTGCACCGGCTCATTGAGGTCGCACAATTGCTCGTTGCGCGCGCACATCAAGCTGCTCTCGTTGAGCACTGCAAATTCAGGGTCGCTCGCCAACGCCAGGCGCACTGCATCGACGGTGGCGAAATCGCCCTCCATCTCCAGCGAATCAAAGCCCACCGCTTCGGCGTAGCGCGCAAAAAACAGCACGTTGATACTCATTGCTCCTCCGCCTTGAAGTGCCCGCTCTTGCCGCCGAGCTTTTCCAGCAGGCGCACGCTTTCGATGGTCATGCCACGGTCCACGGCCTTGCACATGTCGTAGATCGTCAGCGCGGCAACACTGGCGGCGGTCAGGGCCTCCATCTCCACGCCGGTCTGCCCGGAGAGTTTGCAGCGCGCCACGATGCACACGGTATCCACGCCTTCGGCGCTGAGTTCGACCTTGACGCCGGTGAGCATCAGCGGGTGGCAGAGAGGGATCAGGTCACTGGTTTTTTTTGCCGCCTGGATCCCGGCGATGCGGGCCACGGCGAACACGTCGCCCTTGGGGTGGGCGCCGTCGACAATCATTTGCAGGGTGGCCGGCAACATGCGCACCCGCGCTTGGGCCACCGCCTCACGGAACGTCACGGACTTGTCAGTGACGTCGACCATATGGGCGCGACCTTGGGAATCGAGATGAGTCAGCACAGCGTTACTCCTGAACAGGAGCACCGATTGTAAACCTTACACACAATAAATGTGGGAGCCGGCTCCCACAGAAAGCCAGCTCCCACATTGACCGCGTTTATAGGTGAGATTCGGCGTATTCAGCCAGAATCGAGCGGGGTACCCCTTGCAGCGCAATGTGCACGCCGTTCGGGAAGTCCTTGAAGCGTTCCGTCAGGTAAGTCAGCCCGGAGCTGGTCGCGGACAGGTAAGGGGTGTCGATCTGCGCCAGGTTGCCCAGGCACACCACTTTGGAACCCGCGCCGGCACGGGTGATGATGGTTTTCATCTGGTGCGGCGTAAGGTTCTGGCATTCATCGATCAGGATCAGGCTCTGCTGGAAGCTGCGACCTCGAATGTAATTGAGGGATTTGAACTGCAACGGCACTTTGCTGAGGATGTAGTCGACGCTGCCATGGGTGTTTTCATCATCCATGTGCAAGGCTTCGAGGTTGTCGGTGATCGCCCCCAGCCACGGCTCCATTTTCTCCGCCTCGGTGCCGGGCAAAAAGCCGATCTCCTGGTCCAGGCCCTGCACACTGCGGGTCGCGATAATGCGGCGATAGCGCTTGGTGACCATGGTCTGCTCGATGGCGGCCGCCAGGGCGAGGATGGTTTTCCCCGAGCCTGCGGCGCCGGTCAGGTTGACCAGGTGAATGTCCGGGTCGAGCAACGCATACAGCGCCAGGCTCTGGTAGATGTCACGCGGTTTCAGGCCCCAGGCTTCCTGGTGCAGCAGGGGCTCCTGATGCAGGTCGAGGATCAGCAGCTTGTCGACCTGGATCTCTTTGATCCAGCCCACAAAACCCTGTTCGTCGATGATGAATTCGTTGATGTGCACGGATGGCAGATTGTCGATCAACTGCACCTGGTGCCAGGTGCGGCCATGGTCCTGACGGGTGTCGACCTTGGCCACCAGGTCCCAGAACGAGCCCGGCACCGTGTGGTACCCGCGCGAGAGCATCGACACGTCGTCGACCAGTTGGTCGGTGCTGTAATCCTCGGCCGCGATCCCGCATGCGCGGGCCTTAAGGCGCATATTGATGTCTTTGGTCACCAGCACCAGGCGCAGGTCCTTGTCGCGCGCGTGCAGGTCGATCAACTGGTTGATGATCTTGTTGTCGTTGAGGTTTTCCGGCAGCAGGCTGTTGGGCTCGCCGCGCTTGCTCATCAGGATCGACAACAGGCCCTTGGGTCCGCTTTTGCCACGCTGGATCGGCACGCCTACTTCAACGTCTTCGGGCGAAGCCTCGCCCAGCGTCTTGTCGATCAGACGAATGGCCTGGCGGCATTCGGCGGCCACGCTGTGGTGCCCGCTTTTGAGTTTGTCGAGTTCCTCAAGCACGATCATGGGGATGGCGACGTGGTGTTCTTCGAAGTTAAGCAGTGCGTTTGGATCGTGGATCAATACGTTGGTATCAAGCACATAAAGGATTGGCTGGTCGGAAGAAGGGTTACGTCCATGATCATCCATACTCGGTCACCTTTGTGGGAGCCATTCGACGCAATACCTGAGCGGTGCTGCGCCTCGATTCGACCACCGCGCACACCTGAGTGACGTCAAGTGCGTTGCCCACAGGAGGAGTCTTGGAAGACGCCACCTGTGTTGCAGGGTTCGGCGGTCTGACTTCGTAATACCGCAAAACCCATGACAGAAAAAAGCACTTTGACGCTTTTTTGAAGTTTATTTTTCAGGATGACGAATAGCACTAGCCGAGTGCCATCTACCCCGCTAAAGTCGGAAGTCCGCCCGCCTTGAAATGTTTCGAAAAATCACCGCAAAAACGCCTCACACCCAACAGGGCCGGGCACTTGCGCTTTTCAGCGAAACGCCTCCCGACAGTCCTGCCAGCCCAACCCGCTCTGCGCCGTTTCATGCAGCAACATCGGCAATGCCAGCCGTGCCCGGTCCTGAGTGTCGTGGAACACGATCACGCCTTTGCGCCATAGCAGCATCAGGGTGAGCACCCGCTGCGCCGACTCATCGGCCTTGAGCTTGCCCGGCTCGTCCTGGGAATCGATATCCCACAACGCCACCTGCAAACCCTGTGACTGGAAAAACCCCTGGCTGTCGGCACGACGCTGCCCATAGGGCGGCCGGAACTGCGGCACGTAGTTTTCCGGCATCAGGTTCTGCGCCAGCGTGGCGCTGCGGGTGATGGAGCTTTGCCAGTCGACCCAGTGACTGTGGGAACGGTACTGCCAACCCTGAGTACCCACGCACTGCCCCTGATACAACGCCTGCACGTCGCTGGCAGAGCTGCGCTCCACACGGGTTTGCAGGCTGCTGCCGAGCACGAAGAAGGTTGCGTTCATTTTCTGTTTGCGCAGGTAATCGGTGAGCCAGTCGGTATTGCCGCCGACCGCTGCCGGGCCGCCATCGAAGGTGAGCAGGAACAGGCGGTCATTGAATTCGTCGCCGTTGCGTTCATGGTCGCCGAAGCGCGCGACTTCGCTGCTGATCTGCGGGAACAGGGCCGCCTTGCGCAGCAATTCGTTCAGATAACGCTCATGGAAGGCGTGGCTGGGTGCGGCCCAGCCTATATAGAAGGAGTCTTCGCTGAGTTCCAGCTTGCCGGCCTGTTCGCGCAGGTCGTCCATGCTTTCCACCAGATAGCAGAACGAGGCATCTTCCTCGCAGCTCTGCTGGGCGAAGGTGTAGTTCGCCAGCAGGCGCTTCCACAGTTGCCGGCGCAGGTCGTCGAGGGCGGCCAGGTTGATGATCTTCAAGCCCAGGCGCTGCTTGAGCGCGGGCTCGTCGAGGGCCTCGCTGGCCAGCAGGCTGCGGGAGAACATCAGGATTTCGGCGCGTGAAGCTACGTCGAACAGCGCCGGGCTGCCGAGTTTTTCGGGCCAGGTGCCGCGGTCCAGGCTGGCGACATCCACGGGCGCCGCCTGTGCATTCAGGCAAAACAAGCAAGCCGACAACAAAAGCGCTATTCGCACACGGGGTCTCCCTCTCCAGAGTCGTCGCGCACTATAGCCGATCGTGATGGGACTGGATGGAGTCGGATCAGGTTGAGCTTGAACGACTCCATCACGACAAAGACAGAAAAGTCCGACAGCTATTGCATTCGAATTGGTAAGAGCCCTCTGTATTTCCTCAGCACTATTGAAGCACCCAATCATAGCTTCCTAGGATTGCGTCCGTCTCAACTGACCCTGGCGCATTACAAGGAAGCCCCATGCCCCGTCAAAGCGACCTGCGTTACACCTTCGAACCGCTGCGGGGCGATCCCTTTGAGGTGGTCTCGTTCACCCTCGAGGAAGGCCTCTCCCAAACCTTCAAACTCGAACTGGAGCTGGTCAGTCACCACCCCGCCATCGACTTCTACCGCATGCTCGACCTGGCAGCAGTGTTCACCATTTGGCGCAACGACACCCCGGTGCGCTACGTCCACGGCCTGGTCAGCTTGTTTCAACAAGGCGACACCGGCTTTCGCCGCACCCGCTACGCCGCCATAGTCGAGCCAACCCTGAAGCGTTTTGATCTACGTTCCAACTGGCGCATCTTCCAGGCCCAGACCGTGCCCGACATCATCACCCGCATGCTGGCCGAGCAAAAGCTCACCGACCTGCGCACGAAAATCTGCTTCGAGCACCAACCCCGCGAATACTGTGTACAGGCCGGCGAAACCGACCTCGATTTCATCGCTCGCCTTGCCGCCGAAGAAGGCCTGCTCTACACCTTCGAACACCGCGCCGACGGCCATACCCTGGTCCTCACCGACCGCGTCGGCGGCCTGGGCACCATCGGCACGCACACCGATTGCCCGGTGATCTACCAGCCCATGGCCGGCGGTGATGCCACGGAACCGGCACTGACCCGCTTCCACTACACCGAACAAGTGCGCACCGCGCGCCAAGTACAGCGCGACTACACCTTCACCCACCCGCGCTACAACCAGCAGCATACCGCCACCGGCGACCAGGACCTGAACAACCAGCACAAGGATTACGAACGCTACGACTATCCCGGCCGCTACAAACGCGACATCGCCGGCAAGCCTTTCACCAAGACCCGCCTGACCGCCCTGCGCAATGACGCCAAACTGGCCCATGTGGAAGGCGACGATGAACGCCTGCAACCGGGATTGGCCTTCGACCTCAACGAACATCCCCGTGAGGACTTCAATGATCGCTGGCGAACCATCGCCATCAAGCATGAAGGCAAGCAGCACACCAGCCTGCAGGAAGAATCATTTGGTAGCGGCCTCGGTACGTCTTACTCGTTGAAAGCCAGTGCCATCCGCTGGACTTCGGATTGGAAGGCGCCGCTGCGGGACAAACCCTGCATCGACGGCCCGCAGATGGCCTCGGTGGTCGGTCCGCCGGGGGAAGAGATCTATTGCGATGAATGGGGACGGGTCAAGGTGCAGTTTCCGTGGGACCGTTCGGACAAAAACAACGACCAGAGTTCGTGCTGGATCCGTGTAGCGCAAGGCTGGGCCGGCGCGACCTGGGGCGCCATGGCCGTGCCTCGGATAAATCAGGAACTGATCATCAGCTTTTTGGATGGTGATCCTGACCAGCCGATCGCCACCGGCCGCACCTACCGCGAGACCAATCTGCCGCCGTACCAACTGCCCAAACACAAAACGCGGATGACCATCAAGAGCCGAACCCACAAGGGCGAGGGTTTCAATGAGCTGCGCTTTGAGGATGAGCTGGGACACCAAGAGGTGTTCATCCATGCCGAGAAAGACAAGAACGTCCACATCAAAAACAACAACGGCATCTTCGTCGGTAACGACCGCAATGAGCGGGTTGAGCACGATGAAAAAATAGAGATTGGCCATGACCGCACAGAGCAAGTCGGCAACAACGAAACGGTGAGCATTGGTCAGGATCAATGCCATGCCGTCGCTCGTGATCGGTTTCACCACATTGGCCACAACCACGAAATAACCATCGGCAACAATCGAATTGAATGGGTTGGCAATGAACGCCACGACAAAACGGGGACTCACCATCACATCCAAACCGGCGGAAATGTTGATCACAACGTACAAAGTCATTATCGGCTGACAGCGGGCAAGGCCATTGAACACAAGACGACGTGCTATGAAGTTAAAGCAGGTCAGCGGATTGTCTTCAAGGCCCCCGGCGGGACTCTTACCCTCGACGAGAATGGCATCTCATTGGACGGCATAGTGATCAGCATAAAAGGTCAGGTTGACCTGTCGGGGGGCGCTAAAACCCATGACGGCTGGAGGGGCGAAGGCAGCCCTGCAACGGGCAACTTACAAGAATTTTTTATTCTACGCGACGCTAATACCGGTAATCCGGTAGTTGATCGACCTTATGAAATATTGCGCGGCAGTGGCCACACCTTACGCGAAAGAACCGACGCCGAAGGTAAAACCAAAATCGTCAAGTCAAGCGATGCAGAACCCTTGGAAATCCAAGTATTCGCTGACGAGAAAAACCGGGTGAAGCTCAGTGCCGGATACTGGGATGACTTTAGCGTGATGGACATCGACTTTTCTTCAAGTCCGACGTCGAAGGATAACTAACTCATGAGTGAACCGTTAAAACCGCGAACAGCAAGCCGTGCCCCTGACGGCAAAACCCGCAGCGTCACCAAACCCTCTAACAGCGGTAGGGTATTGCCTGTCACCGACCCGCTCGATTTATGGTATCTGTGTGAAAAAGCCTCCTACGCTAAAGCAACCCCATACAAGCGGGCGAAAGACGGCTCTCCGATGTATCAGCGCACCGTATCGCAGTTAGTACGCTGTGATAACGAAGCGTTCAAGTATCACTTTCCATACTGTGGTGAAGTTGGGTTTGATATGAGCAAAAGCCCGCCACAACCTATCATGAGCAAACGCGAACCTCATCGTCCCAGCAGTTTTCCACTCTCTCAATACCAACAGTTGCGTAATCGCCATTTTGAGCAACTGGCAAGCCTGCGCGTTGAAACCGATCTACTGAGCAAAACCGACCTTGAACAGATGCTGTCCCCCTCGCCACCCACTGGCAACGGTGCGCTGTGGATTGATGGACAAAAAAACCCTCGTGGATTGCTGCGTATTCCTGATGTGCTGCGCCTTAGGGCGTTCGGTAATCCAGGTAAGTCGCAATACAGTCAACGTAATTTGTCATCGGTGATTGAGATGAAATTTCCAGGGGATAGGCTGGCTCGCGATCAACAAACAGCCTACGAGGATATTGCGGGGGATTATCAGAAGCTGAGGCTCCTTGAGACTAAAAATTGTGACTCAAGCGACAAGCAAAAATGGCGTGAGTGGGTTCGCTCTTCGATAAGCGAGCCCGTGTATAGACCAGTCGAACAAGTCATTAGCCTGGCATCCCGTGCGTCCGCAGCCAGACACAAGCTGTTGGTGGGCCGCATAGATGCTGAACATGCAGCGGCGCGGCTGAGACTGGAAACCCAGTTCGTCGCGCCGGGAACTCCAGTGATGACAGCGGCACCGGATCAGCGGGCGATACAGGCACAAAACCAACGAGCGGTTGCAAGCATTGAAATGACGCTGGCGGCGCCCTTTGTCGCTATTGGCGCTGCAATGGTGTCTATGGCGGCCGCACCTGCTACTGCTACTGCAGAAGCGACTGCTCTGGTCGCCAATGCGGGTGGGCATTCGATCCGTTTCAAACCTTTTATCACTGCTGCCAAGCGAGTTTTCGCCGGTGGCAGTGCAGGGGCTGGAACCGCCATGCCCGCCTTTGCCCAAGGCAACAGAGTGTCGTCAGGCTCATCTTTCTTCGACGACGATCATGACACTCAGGCCCGATGGGCTGAATGGAAGCAACGCCAGCAACACCAACAGACCACCCTCCATAACTATGTGTTTTGGGAGGATGTACCGGAGGCAAATCATGAATGAAGAGCAGTTTTTCAAAGACTTCAACGCCCATCGCTGGGACTTCACCATCGTCGATGAAGAAGATGAAGAGCAGCCGGTCCTGCAAGTTGGGTTAGTAGCAACTTTTTATCTGGTGGATGCCTACCTTCCCGTTCGCAGGAAACATATTGCCGAAGCCTTTGAACTCTATTGCGAACACTTTGGTGAAAAATTGGTATGGGGTTACACGGGAGGCGAGAAAATGATTGAGCGAAACTTCAGCCCACAAGCCATGCAAGATTGTATTTCATATATACAATCGGATGGCCTTGTGGAGTCAGCCGCACTTATGTGGTCATCCAACAAGAGCTTTCAAAATGTCGGCACTTATATGTTCGACGCATACTCGCCTGCCGGCTGGTACGAAAAAGTTCATAGCTCAATAACCACCGTAAGGCTGTACCTTCCGACTGACGAACTTAAAGGTGCGGGCAAGAAAAAATTTGACAACCTTATTATCAAAATGTGCACTATTTTACGTCCATTGCACGGGGCCGCAGGACTAGGTATTCAACACAGTTACGAATGGGAAAATTATCAGCACATTGAATATGAGCTAGTACAAGAGTACCGGGGTGTAGACCTGTGCATTCCCAGCGGCAATAAAAAATGGCGAACCGGCTACAGCAACCTCAACTGGTACACCTACCTGGCCCACCACTGGGTAAGCAAACTAGGTAAAACCGAGGACCTGCTCGAACAACTCAACGACGTACGCATAGGTATCTTGCCTTACGAGTGGGGTACGATTTTTCGCGCCGGCGACTGGCCGGCTCTGGGCAAAGCCAATGTTGACCCACGCCCCGAGTTATATGTGATGGTCAATGAAGTACTCAAACCATTGCGTGTCAGCAATATTGGCTCACTGCACTATGGCTCGATTGCCGGCGAAGTGCGCCTCAACGAGCGCACCAGCAACCAATGGCTGCGCCGCTTTGACCTCCCCAAAGACACTCCGAAGCAACAGCCTTCACCGCTGTACCGCCGTATATCAGCAACAGAGCAACAACAGTTGAACGCCAGCAGGAAGATGTTTGACGACCTGCTAAACCAGGTACCTGATGACAAATCCAAAATGTAATCGACCCTGCTGGCCTCAGTGCCTTCGAGTTCGATCGCCATCCCGTCGATAAATCGCCGGATGTTGAATTGCAGTTCTGAACAACAGGAGTGAAAAATGAGGGCGTCCACACCCAGCAAGAACGTGCCTACCGAGGGAGAGAGCAGCCTGCTATTCAACTATTTGCCGCAGGACACCGGCAGCGAAGCCGCGGACCTCAGTGTGGAGCAGACCAAACCAAAGCCACCCGCTCTCCTCGCGGATCCGGAATTCGACATGCGCGGCGTGGCCTGGAACCCGTTATGCGATGCCGCCACGCCGCTGATCGGCCTGGTGATCCGCCTGCGCCGTCTGGACCCGCACGATGACGTGCCCGCGCTGTACCAAAGCGTCAGTAACCAGATCACCACGATCATGGAAGAAGTCAGCCAACTCGACTACGACGCCGGCATGCTCAAGGCCTACTCCTACAGCTTGTGCCTGCTGGTGGACGAGGTGGTCATGCGCACCACCTGGGGCAGGCTCTCCACGTGGAGCGCCCGTTCATTGCTCAGCCAATTCCATGGGGAAACCCAAGGCGGCGAAAAATTCTTCACCGTGATGAACAACATGATCCCCGAAGCGGCCCGGTACCAGCATGTGCTGGAGTTCATGTACCAGTGCCTGGTCTCCGGTCTCAAGGGCAAATACGGCGCCCACCCCAAGGGTGATGACGAAATACAGAAAATCATCGACCAACTGCACGGCCTGTTGCGTCCCTTGCGCGGCGAGACGCCCACGCGCCTGACCAACCCGCTGGCCAACGTTGCGCCGCGCAATGACCGGCTCAAACGCGCCTGGCCATTGTGGACGCCTTGGGCCTTGGCGGCTGTCGTGCTGACGGCCGCCTACACGATCTACACGATCCGCCTGAACGCCATCACTCAGGAAGTGCTGGTGTCCCTGGAGCGGATTCTCAACCTCTAACCGATTTCCAGCGTGTTCTTCCCAGCGGGCCCATGGCCCGAGACACTTTGGTCGTTTATTCAGCACTCATCATGTGCCTATCACCATCATAGGTGGAGTCGAAACGCCCCAACCCCTAGAATCCCGCCCACGCTACACGCCACGATTCCAGGAGCCAATCTCATGCTGATGGTGATATCCCCCGCCAAAACCCTCGACTTCGAGTCAAAACCGGCCACCCCGCGCTTCACCCAGCCGCAATACCTCGACCACTCCCAGGAGCTGATCGAACAACTGCGCCAACTGACACCGGCGCAAATCAGCGAGTTGATGCACGTCTCCGACAAGATCGGCGGCCTCAACGCAGCGCGTTTCGGCAGCTGGACGCCCTCCTTCACTCCCGAAAACGCCAAGCAGGCGCTGCTCGCGTTCAAGGGCGACGTCTACACCGGCCTCGACGCCGACACCTTGAGCGACGCCGATTTCAGCTACGCCCAGGACCACCTGCGCATGCTGTCGGGCCTCTACGGCCTGCTGCGCCCGCTTGACCTGATGATGCCGTACCGCCTGGAAATGGGCACCAAACTGGCCAACGCCCGTGGCAAGGACCTGTACGCCTTCTGGGGCACGCGCATCAGCGAATGGCTCAACGAAGCGCTGGCCGCGCAAGGCGATGATGTACTGCTCAACCTGGCTTCCAACGAATACTTCTCGGCGGTCAAACGCCCGGCCCTGAACGCGCGGATCATCAACACCGAGTTCAAGGACCTGAAGAACGGCCAGTACAAGATCATCAGCTTCTACGCGAAAAAGGCCCGAGGCCTGATGAGCCGCTTTGTCATCGAAGAACGCATCAACGATCCGGCCAAACTCAAGCAGTTCGACGTGCAGGGCTATCGCTTCAATGCAGAGCAGTCCAAACCGGACAAGCTGGTGTTCCTGCGCGATCACGCACCGGCATAAAGCCTGAAAGCCTCTGAACGCCAAAGGTGAGAGCGGGCCCCCCTCCCACCTTTTTGTCTGAACCTCAGGCCTGAAAACGTCGTATTTTTGGCGTCAAAAAAAATTCACATGAAATCCTGAAAAATCTTTCACTCGACATTCGTCGATTTTTTTCGTAGTGGCACCACTTTTCCAAAACACTAGTGGCACAAAACTATCTCCGCGCACCATGTCCCCATAACTACTGGCTTAAATAGCAAGTGCTATCAATATAATAGCAGTGCCATCTTTTCTAATATTTCAAGAAATTTCCAGAAACAGGATGAGTGGCCAGGAACTTCATCTCAAAGCACCGCTCATACCACCGGTAACGAAATTCTATGTTTCTGTAGGAGATGACTTACATGGCAGACCAACGGAAGTAGCGAAGTTGTCACATCAACTTTCGCTCAGGGGTCAGAACACCAACCCACTAGTTAAGAGCGGCGATAAGGATGCATTGCCACACACTATAAGGCCAAGGCCGAGCTTCCCCTGATGGGTCAGTGAGATAACCCAAGGCATTGATAATTAAAGGCTTATAGCCACTATCAAGGCTTTGTGGCACTGGCGCCACGTCCTTCTCCCAGGAAGGCTGGCTGCATTTGAGGGCAAGCCCCAATAACAAGGCCACGTTGCGCACAACTTGAGTGCCATTGTTAGTCACTCGTTATTCAACATGCCTGCATGCGGCAAGTCGGCGTCTATTCGCCTAACTTTCGCGGCATTAGTGACGCTTGCAAACATGAACTCCGGCCATCCAATGGCAATGATTTAAATACAGAGGTAATTGCGATGCGCATCAGCATATTTGGTTTGGGTTACGTTGGCGCAGTCTGTGCCGGTTGCCTGTCTGCCCGTGGCCACGACGTGGTTGGCGTAGACATTTCCAAGGACAAGATCGACCTGATCAACGCTGGCAAATCGCCCATCGTTGAACCTGGTCTGGGCGAGCTGTTGAGCCAGGGTATCGAAACCGGCCGGCTGCGTGGCACCACCAACTTCGCCGAAGCGATTCGTGACACCGACCTGTCGATGATCTGCGTCGGTACGCCAAGCAAGAAGAACGGCGACCTGGAGCTGGACTACATCGAAGCCGTGTGCCGCGAAATCGGTCTTGTGCTGCGTGACAAGGCCACCCGTCATACCGTGGTAGTACGCAGCACCGTGTTGCCAGGCACCGTGGCCAACGTGGTTATCCCGATCCTCGAAGACTGCTCCGGCAAAAAGGCCGGTGTCGACTTCGGCGTCGCGGTCAACCCGGAATTCCTGCGTGAATCCACCGCCATCGCCGACTACGACCTGCCGCCGATGACCGTCATCGGCGAATTCGACAAAGCCTCCGGCGATGTCCTGCAGTCGCTGTACGAAGAACTCGACGCGCCGATCATCCGCAAGGACATCGCCGTTGCCGAAATGATCAAGTACACCTGCAACGTGTGGCACGCCACCAAAGTGACCTTCGCCAACGAGATCGGCAACATTGCAAAGGCTGTCGGCGTTGACGGTCGCGAAGTGATGGAAGTGGTCTGCCAGGACAAGACCCTCAACCTGTCCCAGTACTACATGCGCCCAGGCTTCGCGTTCGGCGGCTCGTGCCTGCCAAAGGACGTGCGCGCCCTGACCTACCGCGCCGGCTCCCTGGACGTGGAAGCGCCGCTGCTCAACTCGCTGATGCGCAGCAACGAATCCCAGGTGCAGAACGCTTTCGACATCGTCTCCAGCCACGACAAGCGCAAAATCGCCCTGCTGGGCCTGAGCTTCAAGGCCGGCACCGACGACCTGCGCGAAAGCCCGCTGGTGGAACTGGCCGAAATGCTGATCGGCAAGGGCTATGACCTGAGCATCTACGACAGCAACGTCGAGTACGCCCGCGTACATGGCGCGAACAAGGACTACATCGAGGGCAAGATCCCCCACGTGTCGTCCCTGCTCAATTCCGATTTCGACGATGTGATCAACAACTCCGACGTGATCATCCTCGGCAACCGTGACGAGAAATTCCGCGCGCTGGCGCAGAACGCACCGCACGGCAAGCAAGTGATCGACCTGGTGGGCTTCATGTCCAAGGCCACCTGCACAACAGGTCGCACCGAAGGCATTTGCTGGTAACAGCAACGGCGAGTTTCAAGCTGCAGGCGCACTCGGCACCTGCGGCTTGAAGCCTTCTTCACCTTCGGATGACGCTTATGTCCAAGTTAAAACATGTACTCCTGCAATCGGCTGGCTGGCTGTTCTTTCTCAGCCTGCTGATGGGACTCGCCCTGCTGCTGCCGGCGAGCACGTTCGACTCCGAGTCGAAGAATTTTATTTTCCTGATTGGCGCCGTGGGTATCTGGCGCTATTCGATGGGTGCGACGCATTTCTTTCGCGGCATGCTGTTTTTGTACGTGGTGTACCCGCACCTGCGCCGCAAAGTGCGCAAGCTGGGCAAGGCTGCCGACCCGTCCCACGTGTTCCTGATGGTCACCAGTTTTCGTATCGATGCGCTGACCACCGCGCAGGTCTACAGCTCGGTGATTCGCGAAGCCATCGAATGCGGCTTCCCCACCACCGTGGTCTGCTCGCTGGTGGAAATGTCCGATGAGCTGCTGGTGAAAAGCCTGTGGGAGAAGATGAACCCACCCGAGCACGTGAAGCTCGACTTCGTGCGCATCGCCGGCACCGGCAAGCGCGACGGCCTGGCCTTCGGTTTCCGCGCCATCTCCCGCCACCTGCCGGATGACCGCGCCGTGGTCGCCGTGATCGATGGCGACACCGTGCTCGCCGAAGGTGTGGTGCGCAAGACCGTGCCGTGGTTCCAGTTGTTCGGCAACGTCGGCGGCCTGACCACCAACGAGTTCTGCGAAGTGCGTGGCGGCTACATCATGAGCGAATGGCACAAGCTGCGCTTCGCCCAGCGCCACATCAACATGTGTTCCATGGCCCTGTCCAAGCGCGTGCTGACCATGACCGGGCGCATGTCGGTGTTCCGTGCCAGCGTGGTCACCGACCCGGGCTTTATCGCCGACGTGGAAAGCGACTCGCTGCAACACTGGCGCCTGGGCCGCTTCAAGTTCCTCACCGGCGACGACAAGTCCAGCTGGTTCAGCCTGATGCGCCTGGGCTACGACACCTTTTACGTGCCGGACGCCGCGATCAACACCGTGGAACACCCGCCGGAAAAGAGCTTCATCAAGGCCAGCCGCAAGCTGATGTTTCGCTGGTATGGCAACAACCTGCGCCAGAACTCCCGTGCCCTGGGCCTGGGTGTACGCCGCCTCGGTCTGTTCACCAGCATCGTGCTGTTCGACCAGCGCGTGTCGATGTGGACCTCCCTGCTTGGCCTGACCGTGGCGATCATCGCCACCTTCAAGTACGGCGGCGCCTTCATCCTCGCGTACCTGCTGTGGATCGGCATCACCCGCCTGATCCTCACCCTGCTGCTGTCGTGCTCCGGCCACACCATCGGCCCGGCTTACCCGGCGATTCTCTATTACAACCAGATCATGGGCGCGCTGGTGAAGATCTACGTGTTCTTCCGCCTTGATCAACAGTCCTGGACCCGCCAGGACACCAAACTGACCCGCGATTTGGCCAGCTTTCAACGTTGGTTCAACACCTGGTCGTCTCGGACCATGACCTTCTCCGCCGGCAGCATTTTCGTCGCCGTGTTGCTGATGATGGTCTGACCCTGCCAAGCCTGAATTAACTTAAGGAATTGCCCTGATGAACAGCCAAGTAAACGCCAACGTTGTCCACGAATCCGAAGCCCAGCGCCAGCATGCCCGGGTCAAAATCCCGGCCAAGCTGCGCTTTTTCAACACCGACCGTACCCAGACCGAAGCCCGGGTGATCGACCTGTCCGCCGGCGGCCTGGCGTTCACCGCCACCCAGCCGTTGACCGTGGGTGAAGTGCACAAGGGCCGCCTGCAATTTGTGATCGACAACCTCGGCCTGGCGATGGATGTGGAGTTGCAGATCCGCTCCCACGACCGCCAGACCGGCCGCACCGGTTGCCAGTTCCAGAACCTCGACGCCCAGGATATTTCCACGCTGCGCCACCTGATCACCTCGCACCTGTCCGGCGACATCGTGACCATGGGCGACGTGCTCGCCACGCTGCAGCGCGACAACTTCACCAAGGCGCGCAAGGTCAAGGACGGCGGCAGCGGCATGACCGCGTTCGGTCGCCTGCGCGCCGTGGTGTTCAGCGCCGGTATCTTCATCGTCGGCCTGGCGGCATTCGGGTTTGTCTTCAAGTCGGTGTATGGCATGTACTTCGTCAGCCACGCCCAGGCCGGTCTGGTCAGCGTGCCCGGCATGAACGTGACCATGCCGCGCGACGGCACCGTGCAGAGCCTGCTCAAAGGTGACGCGATTGCCGCCAAAGGCGCACCGCTGGCCACCTTCAGCACCAGCATGCTCGACGTCCTCAAGGGCCATCTGGACGAAGACCAGCTGCAACCGGCCAAGGTTGAAGAGCTGTTCGGCAAGCAGATGACCGGCACCCTGACCTCGCCGTGCGATTGCGTGGTTGCCCGGCAAATGGTCGCTGACGGCCAATACGCCAGCAAAGGCGATGTGATCTTCCAACTGGTGCCACGCGGCGCCCAGGCCAACGTGGAAGCGCGCTTCACCTACCGCCAGTTCGGCGACGTACGCCCCGGCACCCCGGTGACGTTCCAGGTGGCCGATGAAGAACAGGTGCGCACCGGCACCATCGTCAGCAGCACCAGCCTGAACAGCGCCGACCTGTCCTCCGACATCCGCGTGCAGATCAAGCCCGATGCACCGCTGGACAGCGCCTACGCCGGCCGCCCGGTGGAAGTCACCAGCGACCGTGGCCCGTCGCTGAACTGGCTGATCGACAAAGCCATGGCTCACGGTCTGTAAGCGAGGACATGCCTGTGAAGCCTATTTCAAGCACAACACAATCGCTGTGGGAGCGGGCTTGCTCGCGATGGGATCAGCGCGGTTTGCCTGATTCACCGAGTCGCCTGCATCGGGGGCAAGCCCCCTCCCACATGGGTTCGGTGGCGTTGCTGGCGGTTGCGGTGAGCCTGGCCGGTTGTGCCGGCCTGCCCGACCAACGCCTGGCCAACGAAGCCCTCAAGCGCGGCGACACCGCCACCGCGCAGCACAATTACCAGCAACTGGCTGACCTCGGTTACAGCGAAGCCCAGGTGGGCCTGGCCGATATTCAGGTGGGCACCCGCGATCCTGCGCAAATCAAACAGGCCGAAGCCACTTACCGCGCGGCGGCCGACACGTCGCCGCGCGCCCAGGCTCGCCTCGGCCGCCTGCTGGTGGCCAAGCCGGGCAGCACCGAAGCCGAGCACCATGAAGCCGAAGGCCTGCTGAAAAAAGCCTTTGCCAATGGCGAAGGCAACACGCTGATCCCGCTGGCCATGCTGTACCTGCAATACCCGCACAGCTTCCCGAACGTGAGCGCGCAGCAACAGATCACAAAATGGCAAGCCGCCGGTTACCCGGAAGCCGGCCTGGCCCAGGTGCTGCTGTATCGCACCCAGGACACCTACGACCAGCACCTGGCTGACGTCGAGCGCATCTGCAAGGCCGCGCTCAACACCACCGACATCTGCTACGTCGAACTGGCCACCGTGTACCAGAAACAGGCCGCGCCGGAAAAACAGGCCGAGTTGCTCAAGCAGCTCGAAGCCGGCTACAGCCGTGGCACCGTCACTGCGCAGCGTGTCGACAGCGTCGCCCGCGTGCTTGGCGATGCCACCCTCGGCACCCCGGATGAAAAAACCGCCCAGGCCTTGCTGGAAAAAATCGCCCCTGGCTACCCGGCCTCCTGGGTCAGCCTGGCGCAACTGCTCTACGACTTCCCGGAACTGGGCGACGTCGACCAAATGATGCAGTACCTGGACAACGGCCGCGCCGCCGACCAGCCGCGCGCCGAACTGCTGCTGGGCAAGCTCTACTACGAAGGCAAGTGGGTGCCGGCAGACGCCAAGGCCGCCGAAGCGCATTTCGAAAAAGCCGTGGGCCGGGAAGTCGCCGCCGACTACTACCTCGGCCAGATCTACCGCCGTGGCTACCTGGGCAAGGTCTATCCGCAGAAGGCCCTGGACCACCTGCTGACCGCTGCGCGCAACGGCCAGAACAGCGCCGACTTCGCCATCGCCCAACTGTTTTCCCAAGGCAAGGGCACCAAGCCCGACCCATTGAACGCTTATGTCTTCAGCCAGCTGGCCAAGGCCCAGGACACCCCGGAAGCCGTTGAGCTGGCCACCCAGCTCGAAGCGCCGCTGACGCCTGAGCAACGCGCCGAAGGCCAACGCCTGGTGCAACAGGAACTGGCCGCGCGCGGCACCCTGGCCCAGAGCACGCTGCAATTGCACGCCCTGGATGAAGAAGACGACGGCGAGGAATCCCTATGAAGCTCAACCCATTCGTCAAGGCCGGTATCGGCCTGACCTTCGCCCTGCTGTGGTCGTGCCCGACCCTGGCCGCGCTCACCGAAGCGAAGAACTTCGGCCTGGAAGTCAAAGTCACCGGCCAGTCCGAAGACGACCGCGACCTGGGCACCCAGAAAGGCGGCGACGTCAACGGTATCGGCATCGACCTGCGCCCGTGGATCTACGGTGAAAGCGGCAACTGGAGCGCTTACGCCATGGGCCAGGCCGTGGCCTCCAGCGACATCATCGAGACCGACACCCTGCAACAGTCGGCCGATGACGAGAACCAGCAAACCAGCAATAGCGACCGCAAGACCAAAAAGAATTACTTGGCGATGCGCGAATTCTGGGTGGCGTACGGCGGCTTCACGCCCTACCCCGGCGAGCTCCTCAAGTTCGGTCGCCAGCGCCTGCGCAATGATGACGGCCAATGGCGCGACACCAACATCGAAGCGCTGAACTGGACCTTCGACACCACCCTGCTCAAGGCCAATGTGGGCGCCGCCGAACGCTTCAGTGAATACCGCACCGACCTCAAGGAACTGTCCCCGGTCGACAAGGACCGCCAGCACCTCTACGCCGACGCCGCCTACCAGTGGACGCCGGGCCAGTGGATCGGCCTGCGCGGCCACCACACCCATGACAACGGCAAGCTCGACTTCCCGGAACCGGGCGTGGCCACCGACTCGCTGGACAAGCGCGAAAACGGCGACCTGACCTGGCTCGGCATCGAAGCCAACAGCGACGCCTATAACTGGCGCAACACCAACACCGTCAACTACTGGGCCAGCGTCACCGGCATGAAAGGCGACCGCGATACGGTCAACGCCCTGAACGCCGACGGCAGCCGCCCTGCCACCGCCAAGCGCAGCGACAACATCAGCGGCTGGGCCACCGACCTGGGCGTGCGTCTGCGCCTGGACCCGCAGTGGCAAGTGGGCGCGGCGTACTCCCGTGCCAGCGCCGAGTACGAGCAGAACGGCCTGCAAAGCAACCGTTCGAACTGGACCGGCACCCAGTCCCGCGTGCACCGCTTCGGCGAAGCGTTTCGTGGCGAGATGAACAACATGCAGTCCATGAGCCTGTTCGGTTCCTGGCAGCTGCGCGAGGACTACGACGCCAGCCTGGTGTACCACAAGTTCTGGCGCGTGGACGGCAACAAGCCGGTGGGCAGCAACGGCATCGACGCGGTGCAGAACAACACCGATGACGTGACCGGCGCGATCCTCTCCAGCACCTCGCTGCCGCTTGAAGACGGCAAGAAAGACCTGGGCCAGGAGATGGACCTGGTCGTCACCAAACACTTCAAGAAAGGCCTGCTGCCGGCCGCGCTCAGCCAGTCGATTGACGAGCCGTCGGCGCTGGTGCGTTTTCGTGCCGGTGTGTTCAAGCCGGGTGATGCCTATGGCAGCCAGGTCGACTCGTACATGCATCGCGCCTTTGTCGACGTGATCTGGAAGTTCTGATGGGAGCCTGTGCAATGAATGCTCAAAGCCTACTCGTCGCGGCAATGCTGATGGCCAGCGCCACGGCTTTTGCCGACACGGCGGCCAAGGCGCCGACCATCGCCAAGGAACTGCAACAGGCCAAGACCTACACCATTTCCAGCCCGCCCACCGCGCCGCTGGAAATGGCCAAGCCGGCACTGCCCGACCTCTCGGGCTACACCGCGGCGGCGATGGAAAAGAAGATCGTGCGCAGCAAGCCGGGCAAGGTCAGCATCCGTCGCATGATGCAGGAAGACGCGCTCAAGGACTTTATCGGCGGTGACAACAAGATGGCCGAATGGGTGGTGCGCCAGCACGGCATTCCCCAGGCGATCTTTGTCGACGACGGCTACATGAACCTCAAGGACCTGTTGGCCAAAGTGCCCAAACAGTACTTGAGCGAAACGTCGCCGGGCGTATTCCTGGCCAGGCTGCCAATCGTGGTGGGCCGCAAGGGCATCCTCGAAATCGACAGCAAAACCCAGGAGCTGCGCCTGTCCCAGCAAGCCGGTTCGTTCCTGATCAACGACGGCCAGCTGTTTGTGCGTGACACCCGGATCACCGGTTGGGATGAAAAAGCCAACGGCCCGGCGCTGTTCAAGTCGCCCAAGGAGTTCCGCCCGTTCCTGCTGGCCTGGGGCGGCACCCAGACCTATATCGCCAACAGCAAGATGGCCAGCTTCGGCTACGCCAACAGCAAGTCGTACGGGGTGAGTATTTCCCAGTACACGCCGAACATGGCCAAGGTGCTCAAGCGCCCTGAGCCGACCGGCTGGATCATCGATTCCGAGTTTTCGGACATGTGGTATGGCTTCTACTGCTACGAGACCACAGGCTTTGTGATCAAGGGCAATACCTACAAGGACAACATCGTCTACGGCATTGACCCCCACGACCGGTCCCACGGCCTGATCATCGCGGACAACACCGTGTACGGCACGAAGAAGAAGCACGGCATCATCATTTCCCGGGAAGTGAACGACAGCTTCATCTTCAACAACCGCAGCTACGACAACAAGCTCTCGGGCCTGGTGATCGACCGTAACAGCCAGAACAACCTGATCGCCGACAACGAGATCTACCGCAACCACACCGACGGCATCACCCTCTATGAGAGCGGCGACAACCTGCTGTGGGGCAACAAGGTGATCAGCAACCGTCGTCACGGCATTCGCGTGCGTAACAGCGTGAACATCAAGCTGTACGAAAACACCTCGATGGCCAACGGCCTGACCGGCGTCTACGGCCACATCAAGGACCTGACCGACACCGACCGCGATATCGCCCTCGATCCGTTCGACGCCAAAGTCTCGCTGATCGTGGTCGGCGGCGAACTGGCCGGTAACGGCAGCGGACCGCTGTCGATCGACTCACCGTTGAGCATCGAGCTGTACCGCGTGTCGATGCTGGCACCGACCAAAACCAGTGGCATCAGCTTCTCCGGGATTCTCGGTGAGCGCCAGGAAGAAATTCTCGACCTGCTGGTGCGCCAGCAGAAAGCCGTGCTGATCGACCCTGTCGAACGCCAGACCGAAATGCTGGACTGAGGATGACCCTTATGCACCCACACATGATCAAACTGCTGAGCCTTTCGGGTCTGACCCTCGGCCTGCTGGCGGCCAGCCAGGGCGTGCGCGCCGACGAAGTGAAGGCGCCGACCTTCACCGCCGAACCGTGCTGCAGCCTGTGCCCGGCCGCCCATGACGCGAAGAACTACACCACGCGCTACCAGCAGAACTTCACCACTCTGGTGCAAGCCCAGGGCGACTGGCTGTTCCGTACCCAGGAAGACCTGCGCACCGAATTCGACACCAGCCCCGCCGGCTACAAGCGCCTGCAACAACTGCACGATGCGTTCAAGGCCAAGGGCGTGGAACTGGTGCTGGTCTACCAGCCGACCCGTGGCCTGGTGAACCGCAACAAGCTCAACCCGGCGGAAAAAGCCTCGTTCGATTTCGACAAGGCACTGGGCAACTACAAGACCATGCTCGGCCGCTTCGCCAAAATGGGCTTTGTGGTGCCGGACCTGTCGCCATTGACCAACGAGCAACTGCCGGATGAATTGCCGGCCCACGACTTCTACTTCCGCGGCGACCAGCACTGGACCCCGTACGGCGCCCAGCGCACCGCGAAGATCGTCGGCGCCAAGGTGCGCTCACTGCCCGAATTTGCCGATATTCCCCGCCAGGAATTCGAAACCAAGCGTTCCGGGCGCATGGGCAAGACCGGCACTCTGCACAACATGGCCGGCCAGCTGTGCGGCACCAGCTACGCGATCCAGTACATGGACCAGTTCACCACCGAGCCCAAGGGCGAAGCGGGCGACGGCGACCTGTTCAGCGATTCGGGCAACCCGCAGATCACCCTGGTGGGCACGAGCCACAGCGGCAAGAACTACAACTTCGCCGGCTTCCTGCAGCAGGAAATCGGTGCCGACATCCTCAACGTCGCCTTCCCCGGCGGCGGCCTGGAAGGCTCGATGATCCAGTACCTGGGCAGCGAAGAATTCCAGAAAACCCCGCCGAAAATTCTTATCTGGGAATTCTCGCCGCTGTACCGCCTGGACCAGGAAACCATCTACCGCCAGATGATGGCGCTGCTCGACAACGGCTGCGAAGGCAAGCCTGCGCAGATGAGTGCCAGCACCACGCTCAAACCCGGCAAGAACGAACTGATGGTCAACAGTTCGAACAAGGACCTGCGTAACGTGAACCACCAGGTCGATATCCGCTTCGCCGATCCGTCGGTGAAAACCTTGCAAGCCACCCTCTGGTACATGAACGGGCGCCACGAGGACATCAAGATCGAGAAACCCGAAACATCCGATACAGACGGGCGTTTCGCCTTTGAACTGCGCACCGATGAAGACTGGGCCTCGCAGAATTTGCTGGCCGTGGAAGTGCAGGGCCCCGAAGCGGGCGCTGCCGCGCAGAAAGTCGAAGCGAAAATTTGCACACGCAACGTATTCCCAGGCGGTGGTCAGCAGACCGCCCAACTCGGGAAGTGAGGTTACTTATGCAAAAATTATTGATTCCATCGTTGCTCAGCCTGGCGATCTTCGCAGGTGCCGCCAACGCCGCCGCGCCGCTGCGTCCGCCCCAGGGCTATTTCGCACCCATCGAAGCGTTCAAGACCGGCGACTTCAAGGAAAATTGCGACACCATGCCCGCGCCCTACACCGGGCCGCTGCAGTTTCGCAGCAAGTACGAAGGCTCCGACAAGGCACGTTCCACGCTGAACCTGCAGTCGGAAAAAGCCTTTCGCGACAGCACCGCCGACATCACCAAGCTGGAAAAAGACACCAGCAAACGCGTGATGCAGTTCATGCGTGACGGCCGCCCGCAGCAGCTTGAATGCACGCTGAACTGGCTGGTGTCGTGGGCCAAGGCCGACGCCTTGATGTCCAAGGACTTCAACCACACCGGCAAGTCCATGCGCAAATGGGCGCTGGGCAGCATGGCCTCGGCCTATGTGCGCCTGAAGTTCTCCGACTCGCACCCGCTGGCCAATCACCAGCAGGAATCGCAGCTGATAGAAGCCTGGTTCAACAAGCTGGCCGACCAGGTGGTGAGCGACTGGGACAACCTGCCGCTGGAGAAAACCAACAACCATTCCTACTGGGCCGCCTGGTCGGTGATGGCCACGTCCGTCGCCACCAACCGTCGCGACCTGTTTGATTGGGCCGTGAAGGAATACAAGGTCGGCGTGAACCAGGTCGACGACCAGGGCTTTTTGCCCAATGAATTGAAGCGCCAGCAACGCGCCCTGTCGTACCACAACTACGCCCTGCCGCCGCTGTCGATGATCGCCAGTTTCGCGCTGGTGAACGGTGTGGACCTGCGCCAGGAAAACAACAGCGCGCTCAAGCGCCTGGGCGACAAGGTGCTGGCCGGGGTCAAGGACCCGGAAATCTTCGAACAGAAGAACGGCAAAGAGCAGGACATGAAGGACCTGAAAAAGGACATGAAATTCGCCTGGCTCGAACCCTTCTGCACCCTCTACACCTGCGCCCCGGATGTGATCGAGCGCAAGCACGGCATGCAACCGTTCAAGACCTTCCGCCTGGGGGGTGACCTGACCAAGGTCTACGACCCGGCGCATGAAAAAGGCAACAAAGGTTCCTGAAAAATTAACTGACTGAACTGGATTCAAATGTGGGAGGGGGGCTTGCTCCCGATGGCGGTGTAACAGTCGCCCTCTGTGTTGAATGACACACCGCTATCGGGGGCAAGCCCCCTCCCACAGTTTGAGCCGGTTTCGTCAGTAGGAATGTTGTACCGCCCTCCCCGTCTTTTCGTGGGGGGTTTGGGGGGGGCTGCGGCCCTTGACTGTTGGTTAAACATGGAGAGATCGGGATGGTTTTCTCGTCCAATGTGTTCCTGTTTCTGTTCTTGCCGATCTTTCTCGGCTTGTACTATTTGAGCGGGCAACGCTATCGCAACCTGCTGCTGCTGATTGCCAGCTATGTGTTCTACGCCTGGTGGCGAGTGGACTTCCTGGCGCTGTTCGCCGCCGTCACGCTGTGGAATTACTGGATCGGCCTGAAGGTCGGTGCCGCCGGTGTGCGTACCAAGCCGGCCCAGCGCTGGCTGCTGCTGGGCGTGGCCGTCGACCTGTGCATTCTCGGCTACTTCAAGTACGCCAACTTCGGCGTCGACAGCATCAACGTGATGATGAAGTCGGCGGGCCTGGAGCCGTTCATCCTCACCCATGTACTGCTGCCGATCGGCATCTCGTTCTACATCTTCGAGTCCATCAGCTACATCATCGACGTGTATCGCGGCGACACCCCGGCCACGCGCAACCTCATCGACTTTGCCGCATTCGTGGCGATCTTCCCGCACTTGATCGCCGGCCCCGTGCTGCGTTTTCGCGACCTGGCCGACCAGTTCAACAACCGCACGCACACCCTGGATAAATTCTCCGAGGGCTGCACGCGGTTCATGCAGGGTTTCATCAAGAAGGTATTCATTGCCGACACCCTCGCGGTGGTGGCCGACCATTGCTTCGCCCTGCAAAACCCCACCACGGGCGATGCCTGGCTCGGCGCGCTGGCCTACACCGCGCAGCTGTACTTCGACTTCTCCGGCTACAGCGACATGGCCATCGGCCTGGGCTTGATGATGGGTTTTCGCTTCATGGAAAACTTCAAGCAGCCGTACATCAGCCAGTCGATCACCGAGTTCTGGCGGCGCTGGCACATCAGCCTCTCCACCTGGCTGCGTGACTACCTCTACATCACCCTGGGCGGCAACCGCAAAGGCACATTGACCACCTACCGCAACCTGTTCCTGACCATGCTGCTCGGTGGCCTGTGGCACGGCGCGAACATCACCTACATCGTGTGGGGCGCGTGGCACGGCATGTGGCTGGCGATTGAAAAAGCCATCGGCCTGAACACCGCGCCGCGCAGCTTCAACGTGGTGCGCTGGGCTTTCACCTTCCTGCTGGTGGTGATGGGCTGGGTGATCTTCCGCGCCGAAAACCTGCACGTGGCCGGGCGTATGTACGGCGCCATGTTCAGCTTTGGCGAGTGGTCGCTGTCGGAACTCAACCGTTCCAGCCTCACCGGACTGCAAGTGGCAACCCTGGTGGTGGCCTACGCAACCCTGGCGTTCTTCGGCCTGCGCGACTTCTACACCAACCGTCCTGCGGACAAAGCCAAACCGGCCGACCCGAGCCTGATCAAGGCCGTACCGGGCGACAACCCCGGCAGCATCCATCAGCCCGGTTTCAGCGTGGGTCGCGATGCGGCTGTGCAACCGGCCTACTGGACCGCTGACTGGCCACGCTACGCCATGCGCGCGGCGGTGCTGCTGCTGTTCGTGGCATCGATTCTGAAACTGTCGGCGCAGAGTTTCTCGCCGTTCCTTTACTTCCAATTCTGAGGGAGCCGACCATGACCCGTTCATTACGCGTCCTCTATATCAGCCTGTTCCTGGCGTTGCTGCTGGCTCTGGGCGCCTGGTCGCTGCGCAGCTTCATGGGCTTCAGCACCAACGCCGACGCGACCGTGCTCAACGGTCGCTGGACCAAGGCCGTCGAGACCCATTACGACGAAGAGTTCCCGATCAAACGCCTGGGCACCAACCTGTGGGCAGCGCTGGACTACAAGCTGTTCAACGAAGGCCGCACCGGCGTGGTACTGGGTCGCGATCACTGGCTGTACAGCGATGAGGAATTCAACGCCATCGCCAACCAGGACCAGAACCTGCAAGACAACTACGCGCTGGTCGAGGGCGTGCGCCAGAAGCTCAAGGCCCGTGGCATCCAGCTGGTGATGGCGATTGTGCCGGCCAAGGTGCGCCTGTACCCGGAGCACCTGGATGAGGTGAAACCGGCGAGCATCCACGCCAACCTGTACCAGGACTTCCACGCCCGTGTCGCCGCCGACAAGATCGTCGCGCCGGACCTGCTGGGGCCGCTGCAACAGGCCAAGCTGGCTGGCACGCAAGTGTCCCTGCGCACCGACACCCACTGGACCCCGGACGGCGCGGAAATCGCGGCCAGGCAGTTGGCCAAAACCATCGCCGAGAAAACGCCGTTGAGCGGCGAGCCGCAGCGCTTTGTCACCGAGGCGGAAAAAACCGAGCCGCACAAAGGTGACCTGCGCCTGTTCCTGCCCCTGGACCCGCTGTTCGAAAACCTGATGCCGCCCAAGGAACCGCTGCAAAAACGCGTGACGCACCTGGCGCAAGACAAAGGCGACGACGCGCTGTTTGCCGACAGCGAAACCCCGGTGGCACTGGTGGGCACCAGCTACAGCGCCAACCCCAACTGGAACTTCGTCGGCGCGCTCAAGCAGGCCCTGCACAGCGACGTCATCAACTACTCCGAAGACGGCCACGGCCCGATCTTGCCGATGCTCAGCTACCTGAAAAGCGATGACTTCAAGAACAACCCGCCGCAAGTGCTGATCTGGGAGTTTCCTGAACGTTATCTGCCTGTGAACAACGAAATCGGCGACGCCGACCCTGACTGGGTTGCGCAGCTCAAACAAGCCGGTATGCGCCAGCAAAACATGGCGTCGAACAACACCCTTAAAAAATCCGAGACGCCCGACCGGGCGCAAAACTGAAAGAGAGGTAACTCACATGACTTTCACTACAACTGCGCGCCATCTCACCAAGTCCCTGGCTATCGCTGCCGGCTTGAGTTTCGTATCGATGTCCGCCTTCGCCGGTGGTGACGCCGCCCTGTACGGCCCCACCGCGCCAAAAGGCTCGAGCTTTGTGCGTATCTACAACGCCAGCAACCAGGAAGTCAGCGCCACCGTGGGCAACACCAACCTCAGTGAGGTTGCGCCACTGGCCAGCAGCGACTTCAGCTTTATGCCCGGTGGTGACTACAGCGCCAAGGTCGGCAGCCAGACCGTGCCGGTCAAACTGGCCGCCGATCACTACTACACCCTGGTCAACAGCGGCAGCGGCCAGCCGCAACTGATCGAAGAGCCGCCGTTCAAGAACAAGCAGAAAGCGCTGGTGCGTGTACAGAACCTCAGCGACAAGGCCCTGACCCTGAAAACCGCCGACGGCAAGACCGATGTGGTCAAGTCGGTGGCCGCCAAGGGCCGTGGCGAGCGTGAAATCAACCCGGTGAAGGTAAGCCTGGCGTTGTATGACGGTGACAAGAAAGTCGGCGATGTGAAGCCGGTTGCGTTGGAACGGGGTGAAGCGGCGGTGCTGTATGTCACCGGCACAGGTTCGAGCCTGTCGCCAGTGTGGGTGAAACGCCCGGTATCGACCCGCTGATCAGCTTTTGAAATTGACTCTGACTCAATCGATTCAAGGAGAAATACCGATGATTCCAGTAATCCTTTCCGGCGGCAGCGGCTCACGTCTTTGGCCGCTTTCGCGCAAACAGTTCCCAAAACAGTTCCTGGCCCTGACCGGTGAGCACACCCTGTTCCAGCAAACCCTGGAGCGCCTGGTGTTCGAAGGCATGGACGCGCCGATTGTGGTGTGCAACAAGGACCACCGTTTTATCGTCAACGAGCAGTTGAGCGCCCGCAAGCTCGAGTGCCAGCGCATCCTGATGGAACCCTTCGGCCGCAACACCGCGCCCGCCGTGGCGCTGACCGCGATGATGCTGGTCAACGAAGGCCGTGACGACCTGATGCTGGTGCTGCCGGCCGACCATGTGATCGACGACCAGAAAGCTCTGCAACGCGCCCTGGCCCTGGCCACCGTGGCCGCCGAGCGCGGCGAGATGGTGCTGTTCGGCGTCCCGGCCACCCGTCCGGAAACCGGCTACGGCTACATCAAGTCCGCCAACGATTCGCTGCTGCCCGAAGGCGTCAGCCGCGTCGAGCAGTTCGTGGAAAAACCCAATGAGAAGCGCGCCGTCGAGTTCGTCAAAAGCGGCGGCTACTTCTGGAACAGCGGCATGTTCCTGTTCCGCGCCAGCCGCTTCCTCGAAGAGCTTAAAAAGCACGATCCGGACATCTACGACACCTGCCTGCTGACCCTGGAGCGCAGCGAGCAGACCGCCGACACCGTGACCTTCGACGAAGCCACCTTCGCCTGCTGCCCGGACAACTCCATCGACTACGCCGTGATGGAAAAAACCCAGCGCGCCTGCGTGGTGCCGCTGAGTGCCGGCTGGAGCGACGTGGGCTGCTGGGCCTCGCTGTGGGCGGTCAACGAAAAGGACGCCAACGGCAACGTGAGCAAAGGCGATGTGGTGATCCAGGACAGCCGCAACTGC
This sequence comes from Pseudomonas trivialis, assembly GCF_001439805.1. GTDB lineage: Bacteria > Pseudomonadota > Gammaproteobacteria > Pseudomonadales > Pseudomonadaceae > Aquipseudomonas > Aquipseudomonas trivialis. The sequence goes on from NZ_JYLK01000002.1 coordinate 104,368, forward strand.
ATGGTGCACGGCAACGGCAAGCTGGTGTCGGTGATCGGCCTGGACAATATCGTCGTGGTGGAAACCAAGGACGCGATGATGATTGCCCACAAGGACAAGGTCCAGGGCGTCAAGCAGATGGTCAACACCCTCAACGAGCAGGGTCGCAGCGAAACCCAGAACCACTGCGAAGTCTATCGTCCGTGGGGTTCCTACGACTCGGTGGACATGGGCGGGCGCTTCCAGGTCAAGCACATCTCGGTCAAGCCGGGCGCGTGCCTGTCGCTGCAGATGCACCACCACCGCGCCGAACACTGGATCGTGGTGAGCGGCACCGCCGAAGTCACCTGTGACGAGAACGTGTTCCTGCTCTGCGAGAACCAGTCCACCTACATCCCGATCGCCTCGGTGCACCGCCTGCGCAACCCGGGCAAGATCCCGCTGGAGATCATCGAAGTGCAATCGGGCAGCTACCTGGGCGAAGACGACATCGAGCGCTTCGAAGACATCTACGGCCGCTCGACGCCGCTGGAACGTGGCGTGTCGGTGAAAACTATCGCGCAGTAACACGGTCGTACAGGAAGCCCTCACCCAACCCATTGCGTCCCCTATCCGCAGTGGCTTGGGTGGGGGCTTTTTGCATTGGGGGTCCAGGTGAAACCGGTCGCCCTGCATTTACACTATAAGCGGTGTTTTCCCATGAGAAATGACGCGATCGACTAACTCGCCAGCAGGACCGCCGCGGTACTTCAATGGAATTGAAAACGGTACATCCACATAGAAGATATGCGGATTATCGGTGCTTTTTATGACATTCAACCCCGAGGTATTGACCTCATAGTAGTGCGTCATTTTATCTAACGCATTGCCATACTTGCGCTTGCCGAAGATGGTTTCGGAAATCTGCCGGGTCGGCATATCCCCTGGTGCCAGATCGGTAAAATAATGCCTGCCTCGCTTGCCGGGCAGAGGGCGACCACTCAAGTCCGAACTTGAAGGCGAAAGACTTCGATCGGCCGTGATCGCAGCATGCGGCTTGGCGCCCGTGTAGTGATAAAAAACGTTTTTGCCTTTTACGGGCGGTTCCATCAGCGCTTTTTCACCCGGAAAGCTTTCGGGTATTTTGGGTCGCTTATAGGCCGGTTGACCAATGATCCCGCTACTGCTGCCAGCGGGGCTTGTAGAACTGCCCTGGTGCACAGGCCGTTTGGTTCGTTGTGCAGACACCGTGGTGTTTGGCGCCCCACCCGGCAACCGGCTCACTCGCCACTGCCCCCCACCGGCGCTTTCCAGAAACGCTTGTACTCTAAAGAGTTTTGGCGTGTTCACGGACGCATTGGGATCTACGACAGCAACTCGTCCGTCCCGTGCATGGAAGGCCGAATCAATCTGATACACCCTGCTGACCTTGCTATCGTCGGTAAAGCGCACATACCAGTTTTCGCCGACGTTGTAGGTCCCGTCGGGCCGCAAAGGCCGGCCGCTAATGACATTATCCGGCACCGCGAAGACGCTCAGGTTAAGGTTTTGGCTCGTGCCGGCCGCAGGTGTTGACGCGCGGACGATGGCTGACGTGGCCGGTGGGACGGCATTGCTGAATAAGGGTCGCAACGGCGCGGCACGAACGATAGGAATACCCGACGCGGCCAAGGTAAAATTCGAATAAATGACACGTGCCACGCCTGGACTTTTGATCAGCCGTGGCAGAACTCGGGTGCTGGCGCGCAACACCGTCATGCCTGCCTTGCCTAAGCGAATCCCCATGGACGCGCCTCTGCCGACAACCGGCAACAAGTCCCAAAAGATCGAAGCCACCTCAATGCCAAACTGGACTTTATTGGTTTGCGATTGAGCCGCGACTTCTGCGCTACTGACGGATTGGTGGTCCGCTTGATCGATAAAAAACCCGACTTTCTGCTTGTACAGCTCATCCTGAAAGTTGCCTTCTATCGGCATAAGTGTGGCGGGAGTTTGCGTCAACTTTAACAAGTTGATGAGCGAATCAATATAGCGCAATGGGCTCTTAGCCACATCGAACGAGTTTTTCTTAAGCGCCGAGACGGCCTGAGCCACATCATCTTTACCAACCGGTGTTTGTCTGCTCGCGATGTACAGCTTCCACTCTTTCTTCTCCACCAGGGCATTCAGAGCATTCATATCCGCCACTTCGCGAAAAATCACACCATCGGGTGCGTCCGGCGTGCACAGCACCTTCTGAGCGTCGGTGTCATTGCCAATGACCATGATACCCTCAACCGGCAAACCACGATGAACAAGGGTATTGGCGACAATTTTTTTTGCATCAACTTCAGGGCGGTCAGCCTGATCAGGATAATCAAGAACTGCCGCGACCCACTGCGCCCCCCGTTTGCTGCGGGTGTCCTGGGTGGCTTGTGCCTGATAGGCGTCGGGGTTGAGTGCTGAGATAAAAGCCTCTTTATTCAGGCTGTCGCTCAAACTGGTTTTCCATGCTTTGCGCAGCTCGCCTGCTAACCCCGACGGGGCATCGGTGACCAATGCCTTCTTAAGCATTTCGGTATACGCACCGCCCACATCAACAGTATTCACTAGCTCCCTGAGCACCCGGTCTTCCAGGACCACCGGTTTACCGCCGTCGCCCAGGACGGGATTACCGTGAATGTCGTTCAGCGGCAGCTTGTAAGTCGTGTGGGAAAAAAGACCGCTCTGCAGGGCCGGAAACTCGCTAGGGTTTTTCAACGCCAGATCCGTCAGCGTGACTTCGCGGTAGCTGATATTGGCCGCATGAGAACGACTACTGAATTTGCCATTGTGAAGAGCGGACGTTGTCTTCACCTGCACCCGTAGCGAGTCAGCATCCACCTGTGCAGAGGGATACAGCTTTTTGATGGCCTCGTTCATCCTGTCTCGGGAAAAAGTGCCCAAGGACGGGATTTTTTCGAACAGCGGAGCCAGCGCGCGCCTGCTTTTTTCCTCCGAGTAATGCAGAAAATCAAACAAGGCATCCTGCGCAGGGCTCAGCTTTTTCAGCCACTCTGGCGCCAACTTGTCGACCAGCTTTTCATCCCGCGCCGCCATCGCGTTTTCCCCACTGAGCAAATACGACCAGTCAGCGTCATCATCTATACGCTTCAACGACTCCGGTTCTTGCGATACTCGGGCAAAGGCCGCTTTGATTTCTTCCTGCTGGCGCTTGAGCATCCAGGGGATTGCCTCCGCCAGCACATCCCCCGTCAGGGGTTCAGCGCTGAACATCACGTCTGCACCAGATGGAGGCTCAGGCTTGTTTTGCAACGACAATGGCAGGGTTTGCCGCAACAGATCAGCATTGATTCCACCCGCATCAATGCGCTGTGCAATCACTTGGCGTGCCTGAGCTGGAGTAGCGTACTCTTCGATCCCTTCACCGGGGGTACACAACACAACCGGCCCGTTTGCATCATCCAGTTGCAGGGTCCGGCCCTTCGTCCAAGTGGGAGGCGTAGAGTGGGAACCGTCGGTCTTGGTGATGAGAAAGCATCCAGCCATCAAGGCACCCCGCTCAGTACCGTCATCAATGGTAAGCGGGTATACACCAGGGCGCGCACCGTTGGGGAAGGCATTTTCGCGTTCGGCCAACGTTGGGTATTGCAGTGCGGTGTCGAGCAATTGCTTGCCCGCAGCGCTTAGTGTTCCATCGCTGGCACGCAAGGCGGCAAGGGTCGACAACTGCTGCTTGTGCAGAGTCAACAAATCGTCCTGAGGGGCTGACAGAACAGCGGGATTCCTCCTTGTCGGGCGCGGATTTGTCCAGTATGTCTGAAGAGCCTTTGGAAATTCCGTGACAACACGCTGGGCAACCTCATCCAACGAGAGTTTGGTCACCAAATCGTAACTCCCATCAAATACATCGGAAAGCACAGCGCTGTCGCTTTCGACCTTTTGGCCAGGGTTGGCCAGGAGTGCCGCAATCTTCAGGTTCAACGCCTCCAGCAACGGCCGCGAATCCAGCGTTCGAATGCTGCCATCGCTCTGTGAGATGCGATGCCTGTATTCCAGATCTTCAGGCTTCAGGTTCGGCTGATCCGCAAACATTTTTGCCAGTTCCTGCTTCAGGAAATTCTGAAAGCTTGGTTGCTTACTGTGCAAACGTTGCATGTCACGGGTAAGGGAGCGGTGTTGAGAATTAAATGCCTCCTGATCGCTGACCTTGAAGTGAGCGACCAGCTCAGGGTATTCCACCCAAACCGGTGATATTCCGAGCGAGGTGGGTAGAGGAATACCGGTTGGTGCGTAAGTCAAAACAGGTGAAGAAGGCGCGGTATTTTTCAAGCTGTCATCAGCGCCGGCGGCTCCAACATCGGTTTTGTTCAAGGGATTGTGAGCTTGCGCATGGTCGAGGCGAAGTGAGTTTCGAGCCGATCCCAACATATAAAAATAGTCCTGCTGAGTGAAGTGAGTGTGTCACTACGCTCCCTGTAGATCACCGGCTAAGTGGCTGTTCAATACCTGGCGGTTCCTCGTGAATGTAAGACCAGTTGCTCTGGTACTGTGGGCAACCTCCAGCGGTCCCCGCAGGTGACCAGTGAAGACCGGCTTTGCGTAAAGCCCATACAGGCCCCCCCCGCCCCGGACGTGCGCATAGTCAAGCGTGGCTGTGGACGAGTAGAATGGTTCATCTATCGATGAGATTGCCCCCCATGTTCTTCGGCGTTCTCCTGATCATCACCTGGCTGATCCTGCTGCTGCGCTACCCGGCCAAAGCCTTGCCGGTGTCCCTGGCCGCCGCCGCAGGCCTGGGTCTGGTCGCGGTGTGGGTGGTGTGGCTGGACAACCGCGAAGCCTCGCAACTGGCGCGCCTTGAACTGCGCATTGTCTACGCACCCCAGGAATGCCCCGCCGACCGCCCACTGAAACTGACCCTGAACAACGGCAACGACGTACCCCTCATCGAACTGCGCTGGCGCGTCGCCGCCTACGCACCGGGCGACAGCGTGAACCTGGCCGACAACGTCTACGCCGCTCCGCGCTATCGCGGCCCCGGCGAACTGCAGGCCGGCGCCACCTGGGACGACTGCCTGCCCACCCCGCCGCTGCGCCCCGGTTACCGCGCGCAAACCCTGGAATTTCGTGCCGAGCACCTGCAAGGCAGTTTCTCGGACTGACAAAGGATTGACCCATGCCCAACGTACTCATCACCGGCTGCTCCAGCGGCATCGGCCGCGCCCTGGCCGACACGTTTAAAAGCGCAGGCTTCGACGTGTGGGCCAGCGCCCGCCGCGCGGACGATGTCGCCGCCCTCGCCGCCGCAGGCTTGCGGGCCGTGCAGCTGGACGTCAACGACAGCGCCGCCCTGCAGCACCTGGCCGAGCAACTGGGCGAGCTGGATGTGCTGGTCAACAACGCCGGCTACGGCGGCATGGGGCCGCTGCTCGACGGCGGCACCGAGGCCATGCAGCGCCAGTTCGAGACCAATGTGTTTTCCGTTGTCGGCGTGACCCAGGCGCTGTTCCCGGCCCTGCGGCGCAGCAAGGGCCTGGTGGTGAACATCGGCAGCGTCTCCGGTGTGCTGGTCACCCCGTTTGCCGGTGCCTACTGCGCCTCCAAAGCCGCCGTGCACGCCCTGAGCGACGCCTTGCGCATGGAACTGGCGCCGTTCGGCATCCGCGTGATGGAAGTGCAACCCGGCGCGATCAATACCCAATTTGCGAAAAACGCCGGCGCCCAGGCCGAACAGTTGATCAACGAACAATCACCCTGGTGGCCCCTGCGCGAAAGCATCCGCGCCCGCACCCAGGCCTCACAGAACAAGCCGACACCCGCCAGCGTATTCGCGGCGCATGTGCTCAAGGCCGCGCAACAGCAACAGCCCCCGCGCCTGCTGCGCTCGGGCAATGGCAGTCGGGTGTTGCCGTTGATGGCGGCGTTGTTGCCCAAGGGCTTATTGGAAAAAGCATTGAAGAAACGCTTTGGCTTGAATGGGAGTTTATAAATGATCGACTACAGCGACTTTTTCGAAGAAGTGATCCAGACCCACATCGAGATCGAACAATGGTTCGCCGGTGTGGCACCGGAAGGCACACTGCAGCATTTACTGGCGCGCTTTTCGCCGGAGTTCACCATGATTGCGCCGTCCACCGGTACGCGCATGAATGCGGCCGGGGTCAATTATCTGTTTACGCGGCTCGGCGGGCAGCGCCCGGGGTTGAAGATTACCTTGAGCGAGCTGACCGGCATTGATCGGCACGCGCGCGGGGCCATCGTCAGTTACCGCGAGCATCAGGTCGATGACAGCGGCACCCAGACGGACCGCCGGGCCACGGTGGTGTTCGAGAAGCTGGCCAGCGGCGCCCTGCTGTGGCGCCATTTGCACGAGACCTACTGCCAGGCCTGATCGGCCCATTCCCCCAAGGCTGGCCCGCGCGCGCGGTCGCCAGCCCGCTCATTTCGCCGCAATACAATTTCGCTACAGAACTGAACGGGCGCTATGGGTACAGTCGCGTCCTGAATCCAGACTCAGCATCCTCAGACCCCTCTCGCGTTTGTCGTTGATCGTAGTCCGCCTCGATCCCATCACGCCCTTGGGTGACCCCTATCAAGCTTTTCAGCAGATCGCGTTCGTGCCGCACGCTGTGCACCCTGTCCCTGGTGTTGATCGCCGGCTGCTCGGTCGCCCCATTGCCTGCCTTGAAACCGTCCACGCCGCAGGCCTGGCGCAACACACCGCCCGCCCTGGCGGCGCAAAAGCCCGATTTGAATCAGTGGTGGCACGCCTTCAATGACCCCGAACTCGATGCCCTGGTGGCGCGTGCCCTGCACCACAATCTGGAGGTGGGGGCGGCCATCGAGCGGTTGCGGGCCACCCGCGTGCTCAGCCGTAGCGCGCAGGCGCCGTACCTGCCGTCGCTGGGCGTGAAAACCCACGATGCGATCAGCCCCGACACCAGCACCTCGTACTTTCTGATCGGCTTCGATGCGCAGTGGGAGTTGCCCCTGTTCGGTGCCCGGCAGAGTGCCGCGCGCCTGGCCCAGGGTCATGAAGCGCTGGTGCAGGCCGATGTGCGCAGCGTGCAAGTGTCACTGGTGGCCGAGCTCACGCGGCAGTGGCTGGAGCTGCGTTCGGCGCAACAGGCGCAGCTCAGCCTGACCCGCCAGCGCGACACCCAGCGGGAAAAACTGACGCTGCTGCGCGTGCGCGAGCACTTGGCCCTGGCCTCGCCCGCCGAAGTGGCCGCCGCTGAAGTGGAACTGGCCCAGGCCGAGATGAGCCTGAGCGCGCCGCGTCAGTTGATCAACCGCCATGCGCAGCAGTTGGCGCTGCTGGCGGGCCAACCCGAACCGGACGCGCGCTGGCTGCAACCGCGACCGCCGCCCACCCTTGGCTCCTGGCAACTCGACAACCTGCCGGCGGACCTGTTGCGCACGCGCCCGGACATCGCTGGCGCCGAGGCACAGGTGCTGGTCGCCGCCGGGGAGCTGGGCATGAGCCGCGCCGACATGTACCCACGCCTGAGCCTGGGCGCCTCGTTGCAGTGGTCGGTGAACATCGCCAGCAACCGCAAACGCACGCCCAGCGGCAACGGCATTTTCTCGGCAGGACCGGGCATCAGCATTCCGTTGTTCGACTGGGGCCAACGCGCCAGCGCCGCTCGCGCCAGCGACCACCTGCTGCAGGCCGCCCTGCTGGATTATCGCCAGGCCGTCCTGCAAGGCGTCACCCAGGTGGAAATGGCGCTGGGGGACCTGGAACAGACACGGCTGCGTGAACAGGCATCCCGCCAGGCACAGGCAGCAACGCAAGCACGCCTGCACGCCTTGCGACAGCGCGCGCAGCTGGGGTTAATGAGCACGCTGGCGCTGGCGGGCGCCGAGGTGCAGGCGCAGCAGGCCCTGCAACAGGCCGACGCTGCCAGCACTGAACGGGGTATCGCCTACATCGCGCTGTACAAGGCGCTTGGTGGCGCGCCGTTGCCGGCAGGCGCAATCAAGGAAGCGGACTGATGGTCGCGCTCGCCCGCCTGACCCTGATCCATGAATGGCGCCGCTTCCTGCCGGCAATCATTGCCGTGGGCTTCGCCGGGTTGCTGCAATTGCTGCAGGCCGCGCTCGTGCTGGGCATCTTTGGCAGCGCCAGCGTGTATATCACCGGCTCCACGGCCGACCTGTGGGTTGGCTACCCCGGCACCCAGAGCGTCAACCTCGGCAGGCCCATCGATGCCGGCGTGGAGATGCGCTTGCGCATGGACGCCGATGTGGTGCGGGTGGAACCGTTTCGCTGGGTCGACGCCGATTGGCGCGGCGCACGGGACACCGGCGGCGTGTCGGTGTTTGTGTCGGGTATCGACGCGGGCCCGCAAGGCCTGATGTTTGAACGCGTGCTATCGACCGATCTGCGCGCACGCCTGGACGAACCCGGCGCCGTGATCATCGACCGCGCCGACCTCGACAGCCTGGGCGTCAACCTGGGGGACGCCGCAACCATCAACGGCCATCGCGTGCGCGTGGTCGGCATCACCAGCGGCCTGCGGGCGCTGGGCGGGGTGAACGTACTGGCGTCGCTGACCACCGCGCGACAACTCGACACCACCGCGCCCGCAGACCGCATTACCTACCTGGTGGCCAAGGTGCGCGACCCCGCCCAGGCCGAAGCGGTTGCCGCCCGCCTGGGCGACGGCGCCGCGTTCGGCAGCTACGCAGTGTGGACGGCACAACAGTTCGCCCAGCGCTCGCAGTTGTACTGGATGTTCGACACGGGCGCCGGGGCCGGCGTGCTGTTTCTCGCCGCCATCGTGTTTCTGGTGGGCGCCGTGATCACCAGCCAGACGCTGGTGGCGGCGGTCGTCGGTTCAATCCGCGAATACGCCACCTTGAACGCCCTCGGCGTCGGCGTCACGGCCCTGCGCAAAGTGGTGATGGAACAGGCGTTCTGGGTCGGGGCCCTGGGCCTGCTCGGCAGTTCGCTGCTGGCCGGGCTGTTCTTCGTACTGGCCGGCTACTACAACGTGCCACTGCAACTCTCGCCCATTGCCGCGCTGGCATGCCTGCTGCTGAGCATGACCCTGGCCCTGGTCTCAGGCCTGGCGGCCATCCGCACCCTGCGTCACGCCGACCCGGCGAGCCTTTTGAGATGAACCGCCCATGCGCGTCATGACCTCGGCAGCACCCTTCACCCTGCACGCCAGCGGGATCAGCAAATCCTTTACCTCGGGACGGGTGGTAACCCCCGTGCTGCACGACATCACCCTGGCGATACGGCCGGGCGAACTGACCCTGATCTCCGGCCCGTCCGGCTGCGGCAAAAGCACCCTGCTTGCGATTCTCAGCGGTCTGCAACGGCCCGACCGCGGCAGCGCCAGCGCACTCGGGCACGACCTGGCCAGCCTCGACGCGCGCGCCCTTGAGCAGTTTCGCCTGCGACACACCGGCTTTGTGTTCCAGGGCTTCAACCTGTTTCCGGCGTTGACCGCGCTGCAACAGGTGGCGCTGCCGTTGGGCTACCTCGGGCTGCCGGCCAGGGAAATCCAGCAACGCGCCATCGAAGCGCTGGAAGAGGTCGGCCTGGGTACGCGCCTGAAACTGCGCCCGGCCGAATTGTCCGGCGGCGAAAAGCAGCGCGTCGCGATTGCGCGGGCAGTGGCCAAGGCGCCCGAGTTGTTGTTCGCCGACGAACCGACCAGTGCGCTGGACGCCGCCAACGGCCACATCGTGATCGACATCCTGCACCGCATCGCCCGCACCCGGGGCACCACGGTGCTGTGCGTCAGTCATGACCCGCGCTTGATCAGCAATGCCGACCGGGTGTTGACCATCGAAGACGGCCGCATCCTCAACGACACCCCTTTTCCCTTCCAGCCGGCGGCGCCCGCCGGTGCCCAGGAACCCTGCGCATGAACCCACGTCTGTTTCGCCCCTGGCTGTTGTTGAGCAGCGCACTGCTGGTGCTGAGCGCCTGCTCCCGTGAAGACGTCCCGACCAGGCCCGCTGCGGCGCCCCCGACGTACCTTGCGGTGGCGCGCGGCCGCATCGACGTGGAGGGCGGCCTGCTCAGGCTTGGCGTCACCCGTGACGGCGTGGTGGCCGAGATCAAGGCCAATGAAGGCGAGTCCGTCAAGCAGGGCCAGTTGCTCGCCACACTGGACAGTGAGGCCGCGCAACTGGCGGTGGCTGCCGCGTTGGGGGAGCAACAGCAGGTGGAGGTCCAGGCCAGGCAACTGACCAGGCAACTCACGTTCGCCGAGCAAACGGCTGCGCGCTTGAGCACGGCCGCTGCCGCCGGTGCCGGCGATAGCCAGAGCGCCGACGAGGCCCGCGAGAGCGCCGCGCGTTTACGCGACGCGCTTGAAAAGAATCAGGGCGACGCCCAGGCAGCCGCAAGAAAGTTGACGGCGGCCCGCTACGAACTGACCCGGCGCAGCCTGCGTGCGCCCATCGACGCCGAGGTGGTGCGCCGCCTGATCCAGCCTGGCGCCGCCGTCTCCGCACAATCGGGCGCGGCATTCGTGTTGCTGCCCAACCAGCCACGGATCGTGCGCGCCGAGCTGAATGAGTCATTCACCGGCGTGGTGATCCCGGGGATGAAGGCCGAGGTCACCGACGACAGCGTCAACGGCTCCACGCCGCTGACCGCCCATGTTGTGCGCATCAGCTCAGTGCTGGGCAGCAGCACCCTGGAAGACGACCCCCAGGTCAGGGCCAATATGCGCACGGTGGAATGCATACTCGCGTTTGACCAACCACCGCCGGCATCGCTACGGGTGGGGCAGCGCATGCTGGTGCGGTTTGGGCCGTAGCTATCGGCATATGCTGCCCTGTGGCAGACGGGCCACCGTGGCAAGCCCGCTACTGTGGCGAGCAGGCTTGTCCTGCGTTGGGCTGCGCAGCAGCCCCAAAACCAGGCGCTGAGGCGTATCAGGTACACCGCATTTTGCTGGATTGGGGGCGCTTCGCACCCCAACGCGGGGCAAGCCCGCTCGCCACAAAAGACCGCCGTCACAGCTTGCTCGCCACAGTTCGCCAAGGTTCAGTGCCGCATTGGCTTCACGATCACGGTGCAGGTAATCCCGGCCGCCAACAAAACACCCTCCGGCACCTGATCGATATGAATGCGCACCGGCACGCGCTGGGCCAGTCTCACCCAGTTGAAGGTGGGGTTCACATCCGCAATCAGTTCCCGGCTCTCGGGGTTGTCACGGTCGTAGATGCCGCGCGAAATGCTTTCCACATGGCCCTTCAAGGTCTCGCCGCTCATCAATTGCATATCGGCGCTGTCGCCCACCTTTACATGGGGCAACTTGGTTTCTTCAAAGAAGCCGTAGACCCAGAACGAGTTCATGTCCACCACGGCCATTTTGGCTTCGCCGATGCGTGCATAGTCGCCGCGGTGCACGTTGAGGTTGGTGACGTAGCCGTCGACCGCCGCGAGCACCCGGGTGCGTTTGAGGTTGAGTTCGGCGGCCTCCAGTTGCGCCAGGGCGCGCTGGTAATCGGCCAGGGCCGCGTCGGCGATGTTGCTGGCATCGTCGCGGTTCTCTCTGGAGATCACCAGCGCGTCGAGGTCGGCGCGGCGGTGGGCGTTGACCTTGCGCATGTCCCAGGTGGCTTTGCGGGAGGCCACCAGCGACTGCGCCTGCTTGACCGCAATGCGGTAATGCTCGGGGTCGATCTGCATCAGCAGGTCGCCTTTTTTGACCAACTGGTTATCGCGCACGGGCACCTCGATCACCTCGCCGGTCACGTCGGCCGCGACGTTGATGATGTCGGCACGCACGCGGCCGTCGCGGGTCCAGGGCGTGTCCATGTAATGCACCCACAGCGTGCGGCCAATCCAGATCGCCAGCGCCAATACCAGCAAGGTGGCGAGCAGGCTGAAAAACTTTTTCATCGGGGCATTCTCAACGGTAGATGCAGAGCGCCAGCGCGCCGAACAGGCAGACGAACAGGCTCAGGCGCAGCAACGCCGGGTGCCAGAAGAAACGGTACAGATCAAACCCCGCTATACAGCGATCCAGCGCCCAGGCAAGGCCCGCCGCGATCAGGAACATCAGGATGATGCTTGGCATGTAGAAGCCGTGGAACGCGATTTCACGAGGCATGCAGCGGTCCTTGCGGGTCGAGCAACGAGGTGCGGATAAAGTGCAGATAGCTTTTGACCCGGCGCAGGGCCGAGGTGTCGAAGTGCGGGGCGAAGGGTTCGTCGGTGGCCTGCACGCGGCTGATCGCGTGGTCGACGGCGATCAACCCGCGCTCCAGGTTGCCGGCGTTGGGTTGCAGGAACAGGCGCATCAGCGCACGGCCCATCACGCGGATGGCCTGGCGCCAGGGTTGGGGTTCGGCGTAGACCGGGTGCACCGGCAGCAGCGCCTGCTCGTTGCGCAACTCAATGATCGCATGGCCGACTTCCTGCACCAGCAGCATCCAGCGCAGCAGGTCGCGCTGCACCTGCGGCTGCGCGACGGCGAGGCCGTAGGCCTGGTGCAGCAGGTCACGGCTGCGGCTTTCAAACCGTGCGGTCAGGCCCTTGAGCTTGCCGCCGATGGCATACACCACTTGCTCGCGCAGGTCCTGCTCCAGGCGACGCCACAGCCAGCGGCTGTTGGGCGGCAGGATGATCGCCCCGGCCGCCGCGCACACCAGCATGCCGATCACCATGGCCAGGTAATCGTTGATAAAGGTGTAGGGGTTGTAGACCGTGAGGTTGTCCGGCACCGAGCCGGTGCTGAAGAAAATCAGCAGGCCAAGGCCCACCCCGGCGTACTGCGGGCGTGAGGCGAGGAAGGCGCCCAGCACGATCACCGGCGCAAGCACCACGCAGAGCAGCGGGAAACCGTCGATCCAGGGGAAGATGAAGAACATTTCGACAAACCCCACCAGTGCGCCGATCAAGGTGCCGCAGGCCATCTGGAACGCCATGCGTTTGGGGTTGGGCGTGGCGGCGGAAAGGCCGACCGTCGCGGCGGCGATCAGCGTCATGGTGGCGCCGCTGGGCCAGGCGGTGGCCACCCAGTAACTGCCCAGAACAATCAGGATGAACGCCGCGCGAATGCCCGAAGCGGCGCAGGCCAGCCAGTTGGTTTTGGGGGTGTAGGGTGCGTTCCCTTGTTCGCGCGCATGGCGATGATCGGCCAGGGACGCGTGGGTTTGCGCGTAGTTGTAAAGGTCGTCGACGAAGCGATAGAGCAGCTCGCAGGCGGTATGAAAGTCCAGGTGCTCGGCGTCGCCTGGGCTGCCCTGCTCAAAGTGCGCACGCAGGCTGCGCAGCGCAGTGGGCAGGCCTTGCCGATAGGCGCGCAGTTGCTCGGCAAGGCGTGCGGCGTCAGCACAGGTGAGGGCGCGGCCCGAGAAACCATCGAGGTGTTCCGCGAGGTCCTGCAGGCCCGGTTTGATCGCATCCACCCCGTGATCGGCGCCGCCCGCCCGCAGTCGCGCCAGCAACTGATGCAGAGCGTTGAAGCGCGTGGTGAGGCTCATGAATTCGCTGTTGAGGCGGTTGAGCCGACCGTTGCGCCGGCGCATGTGCGGGTCTTCGAACACCGTGACGCTGCGTAGCCCTTCCAGGCCCACGGCCTCGGCGATAAAGCGCACGTTGGCGGCTTCGAACCCATCGCGTTGGTTGCGCCCACGCAGGCCGTCGGTGACAAACAGCGCGAACACGCCAAAACGCTGATACAGCGCATTGCGCATGGCGGCGCTGGCGGTTTGCGGCAGGAGCGCGGCGCTGACCAGCGTGGAGCAAAGGATCCCCAGGGAGATTTCCAGCACGCGCCACACCGCCGCCATAAAGGCGCTGTTTGGGTGCGCCAGCGCCGGCAAGCCGACCATCGCCGCCGTGTAGCCGGCCAGCACAAAACCATAGGCGCGAAAGTTGCGGTTGCGCGTCGCGCCCGCCGTGCACAGGCCAACCCAGATCGCCAGCGCACCGAGGAACAGTTCGGTGTGCTGCGCAAACAGCGCGATCAGCAACACCATCACCGCCGAGCCGGCCAGGGTGCCGAGCAAGCGATAGAAACTCTTGGCGAACACCTGGCCGCTCTGCGGTTGCATCACGATAAACACGGTGATCATGGCCGTGCGTGGCTGCGGCAATTCCAGGCGCATGGCCAGCCACAGCGTGAGGAACGCGGCGATCAGCACCTTGAAGATATATACCCAGGTCACGCCGTCGCTGCGCGCCCAGTCGAAGAAACCACGGCGCCATTCAAGGGACTGCAGGTATTTCATTGCGGCGCGTCCTGCCCGGCGTCGAGGCCGCCGCCCAGTGCCGTCACCAGCTCGGCATGGGCACTCAGGCGCGCGGCCTGCACCTGCTGCTCGATCTGCTGCTGGCGAAACAGCAGGGTCTGCGCGTTCAGCACATTGAGGTAGTCGGTGAGGCCGCGTTGGTAGGCGATGGTCGCAATGTCATAGGTGTTCTGCGCTGACGCCACCGATTGCGCCGCGAAAGCGGCTTGCTTGTCCAGGGATTCGCGGCGGATCAATTGGTCGCTGATGCCCTTGAGTGCGTTGACCAGGGTCTGGTTGTAGTGCGCCACGGCGATGTCATACCCGGCGCTGGCTTCACCCAGCTCGGCACGCAACCGTCCGCCGTCGAAGATCGGCAAGGTGATCGCCGGCCCGAGGGTGTAGTTGAATTTTTTCCCCGCCAGGAACCCCAGCATGCCGCCGCCGGTGGCCACGTAGCCAAGGCCGCCGACCAGGTCGACATTGGGGTAGAAACCGGCCTGAGCGACATCGATGCCACGCGCCTGCGCCGCGACCTGCCAGCGGCTGGCGACCACGTCCGGGCGCTGGCCGAGCAACTGCGCAGGCAGGCGCGATGGCAACTTCAGCGGCGTGGCGAGTGACAGCGTCGGACGCTGCAACTGCGCGCCCTCCCCGGGTCCTTTACCGGCAAGCGCCGCCAGCTGGTTGCGGCCCAGGGCGATTTCTTCGTCGACAGCGTCCAGTTGACGGTGGATTTCCGGCAATGGGGTTTCAGCCTGGCTGACCTCCAAATGCGTGCCGATGCCCGCGTCCAGACGCTTATTGGCCAGGTCGAGAATTTGCTCTTGCTGGGCCAGCGTGGCTGCAACGATATCGCGATTGGCGTAGTGCAACGACAACTGGATATAGGCGCGCACCACGTTGTTTTGCAGCTCGAGTTGAGCCTGGCGTGCCTCGGCCGCGCTCAGATGGGCCAGGTCGACGGCACGCTCGCTGGCATTGCTTTCCCGGCCCCACAGGTCAAGGGCGTAGCTCAGGCCCAGGGATGAAGTGTTGTCCCAGGTGCTCGACCCGCTCAGCTCGCCGGGGCCATAGAACTGATCCTTCGGCCAATGGTGACGCTTGAGGGCGGTGTCGCTGTTGATCTGCAATGATTCGGCCGACTCGGCAACTCCGGCCAGCGCCCGTGCCTGACGCACTCTGGCGGCGGCCATGGCCATGCTCGGGCTGCTTTGGGTCGCAAGCTCGACCCAGCGGTCGAGTTGAGGATCGCCATAGGCCTGCCACCATTGCGCGCTGGGCCAGTGCGCATCCTGGGCGGCGTGCTGGATAGCCTCATCGGAGGCCAGGTTATTGGCGTTCAAGGGCTGGTCTTGAGGGGCGATGCCTCCGGTTCCGAGACAGCCGCTGATTGCTAACGATAAAGCCCAAACACTGAGAGTCTTCAGCTCTCTGCTGATGCGACGCGGCACGGCAAGCGAATTCCTGAGGGGTACGGGTGCTGGGGAGAGGCGGCGCAATTCTAGGCGGGGCGTTGGAGGAGGATAAGCTGGCATTCCTGTGAATCTTTGTTACCGTTCACGCGACAATCCGTTGGTAGGGATCACTGGACGGCGCCACTTTCTGTCACAATTTGTCATCTCCCCTGAGAACTCTCCATGGACACTTTGCAAAACATGCGCGCGTTCAGTTGCGTGGCCGAAGCCGGCAGCTTCACCGCCGCCGCCGTGCAACTGGACACCACCACCGCCAACGTCTCGCGCGCGGTCTCCAACCTTGAGGCCCACCTGCAAACCCGCTTGCTCAACCGCACCACCCGCCGCATCGCCCTCACCGAAGCCGGCAAACGCTACCTGCTGCGCTGCGAACAGATCCTGGCCTATGTCGAGGAAGCCGAGGCCGAAGCCAGCGACGCCCACGCGCGCCCTGCCGGGCAACTGAAAGTGCACACCATGACCGGTATCGGCCAGCACTTCGTGATTGACGCCATCGCCCGCTACCGCCGCACGCACCCGGACGTGACCTTCGACCTGACCCTGGCCAACCGCGTGCCCGACCTGCTGGACGAGGGCTACGACGTGTCCATCGTGCTGGCCAGCGAGCTGCCGGACTCGGGCTTCGTCTCCCAGCGCCTGGGCATCACCTACAGCATCGCCTGCGCTTCGCCGGATTACGTCAAGGCCAAGGGCTGCGCCCATCGCCCCCATGACTTGCTCAACCATGCCTGCCTGCGCCTGGTCAGCCCGGTGATCCAGCTCGACAAATGGACCTTCAACGGCCCCGAGGGCCAGGAAAGCGTGGCGATCAACACTTCGCCGTTTCTGGTGAACTCGGCCGACGCGATGAAAACCGCGATCACCAGCGGCATGGGCATCGGCCTGCTGCCGGTGTACGCGGCCATCGAGGGCCTGCGCAACGGCACGCTGGTGCGGGTGATGCCCAACTACCGTTCCCAGGAGCTGAACCTGTACGCCATCTACCCGTCGCGCCAGTACCTGGATGCGAAGATCAAGACCTGGGTGGAATACCTGCGCGGTTCGTTGCCGGAGATTCTGGCGGCGCATCAGGCGGAGCTGGTGGCGTATGAGCTGAGCGGCAGCCTCAGCGGGGCGCGGCTGGCTAACTGAGCTGTCCGCTATATCAGGTGACCAGATCGCTGTGACTTAAGGGCTTGTTGTGGCGAGCAGGCTTGTCCTGCGTTGGGCTGCGCAGCAGCCCCAAAACCAGCCTCCGCGTAGTATCAGGTATACCGAGGGTTTCTTGATTGGGGGCGCTTCGCAGCCCAACGCGGGGCAAGCCCGCTCGCCACAATAATCCCACACATTTTCCTTAACTGAACGGCATCAGGGCTTGCAACAACAAAGCCCGCTCGTGCTGGCTGCGCGGCCTGACAATTGTCGGTGGGGATGTTAGCGTGCCTGGCATTCTTCCGTAGTCGATGAGCCCGCCTGCCATGAAAAAGACTGTCCTCGCCTTCAGCCGTATCACCGCGCCCATGCTCGAACGCCTGCAACAGGATTTCGAGGTGATCGCGCCCAGTCCCAAGCGCGGTGACATCAACGCGCAGTTCAATGAAGCGCTGCCCCATGCCCACGGTCTGATCGGCGTGGGCCGCAAGCTGGGCCGCGAGCAGTTGCAGGGCGCGAGCAAACTGGAGGTGGTGTCCAGCGTGTCAGTGGGCTACGACAACTATGACGTGGCGTATTTCAATGAGCGCGGGATCATGCTCACCAACACCCCGGATGTGCTGACCGAAAGCACTGCTGACCTCGCCTTTGCGCTGCTGATGAGCAGCGCACGCCGAGTCGCCGAGCTGGACGCCTGGACCAAGGCCGGGCAGTGGAAAGCCAGCGTCGGCGCGCCGTTGTTTGGCTGCGATGTGCACGGCAAGACCCTCGGCATCGTCGGCATGGGCAATATCGGCGCCGCCGTGGCGCGGCGCGGGCGCCTGGGTTTCAACATGCCGATCCTGTACAGCGGCAACAGCCGCAAGACCGCCCTCGAGCAGGAGCTGGGCGCGCAGTTTCGCAGCCTCGAGCAACTGCTGGCCGAGGCTGACTTTGTCTGCCTGGTGGTGCCATTGAGCGACAAGACGCGTCATCTGATCAGCACCCGGGAGCTGGCGCTGATGAAGTCCAGCGCCATCCTGATCAACATTTCCCGCGGCCCGGTGGTGGATGAGCCGGCGTTGATCCAGGCCTTGCAGAACCAGACCATTCGCGGCGCCGGGCTGGATGTGTACGAGCAGGAACCGCTGGCCGAGTCGCCGCTGTTCCAGTTGAGCAATGCGGTGACGCTGCCGCACATTGGCTCGGCCACCCACGAAACCCGCGAAGCCATGGCCAACCGCGCCCTCGACAACCTGCGCAGCGCGCTGCTGGGCCAGCGCCCGCAGGATCTGGTGAACCCGCAGGTGTGGAAGGGCTGACAGCGCACGCTGTGGAAGGGGCTCCGGCAGACACAAAATCCGGTTAAAGCCTGGCCCTGCCAAGTCGATAACCTTCCATAGACTGTCTTCCCTGATCCACAGAAGGTTTTTATGCCCACCACCAAAGCCCGCGCAGACTCACTCTCGCTTCTGCTCTTTACCTTGCGCAGCGGCAAGCTGATGGCGATCAACCTGCTCAAGGTCAGCGAAATCATTCCCTGCCCGCCGTTGACCAAGCTGCCGGAGTCGCACCCGCACGTCAAAGGCATCGCCACCCTGCGCGGTAACTCGCTGGCCGTGATCGACCTGAGCCGGGCGCTGGGTGAAATGCCCCTGGCGGACCCCGACGGTGGTTGCCTGATCGTCACCGATGTGAGCCGTTCCAAGCAGGGCCTGCATGTGCAGGCGGTGAGCAAGATCGTGCATTGCCTGACCACCGACATCCGCCCGCCGCCCTACGGCTCGGGCGGTAACCGTGCGTTTATCACCGGGGTGACGCAGGTGGAAGGCGGCCTGGTGCAGGTGCTGGATATCGAGAAAGTGATCCACGGCATCGCGCCGGCGCCGATTGAAGCGGCGCCCACCGACTTGACCATGGATGAAGCCGAAGTGCTCGGCAACGCCCGCATCCTCGTGGTGGACGACAGCCAGGTGGCTCTGCAGCAATCGGTGCACACCCTGCGCAACCTCGGCCTGACCTGCCACACCGCGCGCAGCGCCAAGGAAGCCATCGATGTGCTGCTGGAGTTGCAAGGCACCGCCGAGCAGATCAACGTGGTGGTGTCCGACATCGAAATGTCGGAAATGGACGGCTACGCCCTCACCCGCACCCTGCGTGAAACGCCGGACTTCCAGCACCTCTACGTGCTGCTGCACACCTCCCTGGACAGCGCGATGAACAGCGAAAAAGCCCGCCTGGCCGGGGCCGACGCGGTGCTGACCAAATTCTCCTCGCCCGAGCTGACCAAGTGCCTGGTGGTCGCCGCGCAAACCGTGGCGCAAAAAGGCCTGTAAAGGGTGACCGAGTATTACCAGCTGTTGCGGCGCGACCTCACGGGCAGTCTGCCCGCGCCGCAGTGGCCGCCGGCTATTCGGCTGCAGCCTTACCGCGACGAGCTGGCGCCGGCGATTCATGCGCTGTTGCGCCTGACCGAAGATCAGGGCGGTGGCCGCGTTGCCAGCCTGACGCAATGGCGCCAGTCATTTTTTACCGATGCCGAGTTCGATCCTGCGTTGTGCCTGGTGGCCAGTCGCGCGGATCGCGTCCTCGGCGTGGCGCAATGCTGGACCAGCGCGTTTATCAAGAACCTGTCGGTGCATCCCTGCGCACAGGGCCAGGGGCTTGGCCGTGCGTTGTTGCTGCATGCTTTTGCAGTGTTCAAGCTGCGCGGCGAACCCTGTGTCGACCTCAAGGTACGCGAGAGCAACCTGCGCGCGCGGAACCTGTATGAAAGCGTCGGCATGAGATTCGTCCTGCGCGACCTGGTGCCTGACGCCTGACAACCACTGGCGCATAACTTGCTTTCAGAGAGCCTGAACGCTGGATAGCGGTAAAAAACCGCCGCCGTTCAAGAGCGCCCTCTGACCTTGCCTGGTGACAGATACGCCATGAACACTCATTTTTCCTGCGTCGGTTGCGGTAAATGCTGCACCGACCATCATGTGCCCCTCACCCTCGCCGAGGCCCGCCAGTGGGCGGCCGACGGCGGCAATGTGATCATTCTGGTGGAAGCGTTTCTCGGCAATGGCCTGGGCCTTCCGGCAGACCAGCGCGAGCATGCCGAGCGCCGTTCGGTGGTGGTGCCCAGCGGCACGGCCGAGGCATTCGTGGCGATCACCTTCGCCGCCTACAACGCCGGGCGCTGCCGGAATCTTGACGAAGACAACCGCTGCGGCATCTACGAGCGTCGTCCGCTGGTGTGTCGCATCTACCCGATGGAAATCAACCCGCACATTCCGCTCAACCCGGGCGCCAAGGATTGCCCGCCGGAATCCTGGGAACAGGGCCCGGCACTGATCGTCGGCGGTGAACTGGTGGATGGGGAGTTGGCCGAGTTGATCAGGCGCTCACGCCAGGCCGACCGGGATGACGTGCAGACCAAGGAGGCGGTGTGCGCGCTGCTGGGCATTTGCACCACAGCATTGAAAGGGGATGGATTCACCGCGTACCTGCCGGATATGAACGCCTTTGCCCAGGCGGTCGAATTGGCGATGCAACAGCCGGCAGCAAGCAACGAGTGGGTGTTTCATGTGTCTGCAATGGACATTGCCGAACAGATGCTCGATGCCGGCGCCCGGATTGCCACCCAGGTGCCGGCCAATTACGCCTTTATTTCATTGCGCGCGTCCTAGCGCGCCAGCTCACAGCCCGGCCAGGCATTCGATTTCTATACGGGCATCGTCCAACAGCTTGCCGGCCGCGAACGTGGTACGCGCCGGCAGGCGATCAGATGGGAAATAGCGCATATAAACGCTATTCATCGCCGAAAAATCGTTGATGTCGGCAAGAATCACCGTGCACTTGGCCACCCTGTCCATTCCCACGCCTCTGCTCTTGAGGGTGTTGCGCAGGATCTCAAGGGCCTGGGCCGTTTCTGCGCGAATACCGCCGCGCACGAGCTTGCCGCCTTCATCCTGGCCCAGCACCCCGGAGAGGTAGAGCGTTTGCCCCAGTTGCACGGTTTGCGAAAACGGCAGACCCGCGCCTGCCGCGACGTGAACCATCGTGGCCTGCTGTGGCGCGGTGGCCACTGGCGCCAGGTACGACTGGGTGATCGCCGCATATTTGCCGCTGTCTATCAAGCGTTGCAGTGCGCGGTTCAGGGCGGCCGTCAACGTGGGATCGGTCTTGCGTGTGGCAATCGCAACACCGCCGCCGAGCATTTCGTCAACGATGCCGGGGCCTGCAAAGGCAAACGCAGCGCCTTGCGGGGTGTTCAACAAGGCTTCGGTGATTTCGATGGTGTTCTGCAAGGTCGCGTCCAGCTCGCCTTTCAACAGGCTGGCGATCAATTCACCATTGAGGTTGAAGCTGCGCACCACCACACCCTGGGGCGCCCAGCGTGCCTTGGCGAAGGCTTCGCGGCTGGTGCCGGCCAGTACGCCGACACGCTTGCCCTTGAGCGATTGCGCATTGGGCAGCAGATTAGCGCCGTTCCGGGCGACCAGGCGGCTCTCCAATGGATAGAGCAGATCGGTGAAGTCGAGGGTTGCGCGCCGCGCCGGGGTCGGCGTCATCGGCATGATTGCATCGAAGCGCCCGTTCTGCAGCGCCGCGATATTGGTGGCGTAGGGCTGATCGACCCACACGCAGCGGGCATTGAGTTCGGCACACAGCGCATTGCCCAGTTCGATATCCAGGCCCTTGAGCTCGCCTCGCTCATCCCGGTACTCAAACGGCTTCACATCGGCTTCAACGCCAAAACGTATCTCGCTCCACGAAGCCGCGGGTGGCGGGGGAACCGCGCATCCGCTCCCGGCAAACAATGCCAGGCTGAGCGCCAGTATTCGTCTAGTCATACACACTGTCCTGTGCAAAGAGGGTGGGAGGCGTCCCGGCTCAATCACTCAGGCCGAACGCACTCAACTGTCCAGCAGACAACTTTTTAGCAGGCACGCGACCCTGCCTAAGTGCGACACGTCCGCTTACTACGTAGGCAATTTCCCAAAAGTGCTGAACAACAGGGGGCGTTTGTCACCGATCGGTCAGCCATCACCGTGGGGAGCGAGCGTATCCAGACGGTAAGGCTGGACGATCCGCTGGTACTCGCCGTTATGCATCAACTGCTCAAGCGCGCCGTTAAGCTCTCGCCGCAACGCGGTATCGGACTTGCGCACCGCGATCGCCACGCTGTTGCCAAGGAGCGGCGACGAGACGGCTGGGCCGAGATAGTCAAAATCCTGGCCATCGGCGGTGTCGAGCAGCACCTCGCGAATTTCCACGGTGCCTTGCAATGTAGCGTCGATATCCCCCGCCACCAGCGCGCGAATCAGTTGATCGTTGAGCCAGTAACTCTTGACCCTGACGCCCCTGGGAGCCCATTCGGCCAAGGCGAAAGCCTCGCGATTGCTGCCCAGCAAGACGCCCACGCACTTGCCCTTGAGCGCACGCGCAGTGGGCATCAGGCCGGAGTTTTTGCGCGCAACCAGGCGCGTGGTGAACGGATAGAGGTCATCGGTGAAGCTCACCTCCCGGCGACGCTGCGGTGTCGGGGCAATGCCCATGATCGCGTCGAATTGCCTGGCCTCAAGGCCCGAGAAGTTTTCTGATAACACCTGGTCGACCCAGGTGCACCGCACATTGAGCTGCTGACACAAGGCCTTGCCCAATTCGATATGCAGCCCTACCAATTGGTCGTGCTGATTGCGGCTTTGAAAGGGCGGAAATTGTGCAACGACGGCAAAACGGATTTCGTTTCGCGGCGAATCGTCCGCCAGGGCAAAGGGAAAAACACCAGTCGACAGCGCTAAGGCAAACACTACGCAGAAGCGTATCTGGGCCACGGGAACGTCCTTTTCCAGAAAGATCGGCATGGGCAACGGCCCCTTTCAGAGGGGGCCATGGGCGAATGCCGTGCAAGCTTTGAAGAAACGGACGTCGACCTACAAGCGGAAATATCAGCCAGCTTTGTAGGCAAAGGCCGATACAGCACTCAACTGAATATTCTCAACGTTTGCCCATTGACCGGCGCGTACCCGGCGGCGCCATGCCCGGCGACTTGGTGTGACCGTTCCTGGCACCGTTCTTGTACCAGGGCTGGGCAGCCTGCTTCGCGCCAGCCAGTTCACCCGGTTTGAACGGAAATTTGAACGCCGCAATCTCGGTTTTTTCAACGCCGTCAGCGCTGGCCGGATCGACCGGATCGGTCGCGTCAACAGGGGGTTGTGTCGGGGAAGTCATGAAAGCTCCGGCGCTGCGATGAGGTGTGGGGGCGCGAGTATAGCGGGGCCGGAGGTGCGAGCGGTAAGCTTCAGGCGGCCAGTTGAAAGCGTCAGCTGTCACGGCTGTCAGTTTGACGTCACGTTGCTGACCGGATGCCACCGCTATAACGCTTACTATCAATATCAACTTGCAGCTTGCGGCGTCGCGCTCGCGGCTGCGCTTATGGCGCCCGCCCCATGCCCATTCAACGCAAAACCGCTCTTATCGTCGGCGTCCTCGCGGTGCTGGCCGTTACCGCCTGGGCCCTGACCCGCCCGGCCAAAACCCGGCTGGCGGCGCCGAGCGCCATCCTTGTGCGGGTGGTGAGCGTGGCGCGGCAGGATGTCCCGCGCTTCGTCAGTGGCATCGGCACGGTGCTGTCGTTGCACAGCGTGGTCATTCGCCCCCAGGTGGACGGCATTCTTACCCGATTGCTGGTCAAGGAAGGCCAACGGGTCAAGGCCGGCGACCTGCTCGCCACCCTTGACGACCGCTCGATCCGCGCCAGCCTCGCCCAGGCCAGGGCACAATTGGGCGAGAACCAGGCCCAGTTGCAAGTGGCGTTGATCAACCTCAAGCGTTACAAGGAACTGAGTGTCGATAACGGCGTATCAAAGCAGACCTATGACCAGCAACAGGCCCTGGTCAATCAGCTCAAGGCCACCGCACAGGGCAACCAGGCCGCGATTGATGCGGCGCAAGTGCAGCTTTCCTACACGCAAATTCGCTCGCCGGTCAGCGGTCGCGTGGGTATTCGTACCGTCGATGAAGGCAACTTCCTGCGCACAAGCGACACCCAGGGATTGTTCTCGGTCACCCAGATCGACCCGATTGCCGTCGAGTTCTCCCTGCCGCAACAGATGCTGCCGACCCTGCAGGGCCTGATCGCCGCCCCCGAAAGAGCCAGTGTCGACGCGTATCTCGGTGCCGACACCGATGGCCAGACGGGTGATCTGCTCGGCGCAGGCCATTTGAGCCTGATCGACAACCAGATCAGTTCCACCACCGGCACCCTGCGCGCCAAGGCCGAGTTCAATAATGCCGCGCAACGCCTGTGGCCGGGTCAACTGGTGACCATCAAGATCCAGACCGCCCTCGACAAAAATGCTCTGGTGGTGCCGCCCACCGTGGTGCAACGCGGGCTGGACACGCACTTTGTGTACCGGGTCAACGCGGACAAGGTTGAAGTGGTGCCCGTGCAAGTGACCTACCAGGACAGCGACCTCAACGTCATCAAGGGCGTGCAGGCCGGCGATGTGCTGGTGAGCGATGGACAATCGCGGCTCAAGGCCGGCGCTCAGGTGGACGTCCTCAAGGAGCCGCCGCAGGTGATCCAGACCGTCGATGCCAAGGTGCAGCCATGAAGTCGCCCTCGGCGTGGTGCGTCGACCACCCCGTCGCCACCCTGCTGCTGACCTTCGCCCTGGTGCTGCTCGGGATCATTGCCTTCCCGCGCCTGGCTATCGCGCCGCTGCCGGAAGCGGAATTTCCGACGATCCAGGTCACCGCGCAACTGCCCGGCGCCAGCCCCGACACCATGGCCTCGTCGGTGGCAACGCCGTTGGAAGTGCAGTTCAGCGCCATCCCCGGCATGACCCAGATGACCTCCAGCAGCGCATTGGGCTCAAGCCTGCTGACCCTGCAGTTCACCCTCGGCAAGAGCATCGACACCGCCGCCCAGGAGGTGCAGGCGGCGATCAATACCGCGGCCGGCAAGCTGCCCCGTGACATGCCCAACCTGCCGACCTGGAAGAAGGTCAACCCGGCCGACAGCCCGGTGCTGATCCTCAGCGTCAGCTCCAGCAGCATGCCCGGCACCGAGCTGAGCGACTACGTGGAAACCCTGCTGGCGCGTCAGATCAGCCAGATCGACGGGGTCGGCCAGATCAACATCACCGGTCAGCAGCGCCCGGCGATTCGCGTGCAGGCTTCGCCGGACAAACTCGCCGCCATCGGCCTGACCCTGGCCGACGTGCGCCTGGCCATCCAGCAATCGAGCCTCAACCTGGCCAAGGGCGCGATCTACGGCAAGGACAGCGTGTCGACCCTGTCGACCAACGACCAGCTGTTTCAACCCGAGGACTACGCGCAACTGATTGTGTCCTACCGAAACGGCGCACCGGTTCAACTGCGCGACATCGCCAACGTCGTCAACGGCTCGGAAAACGCCTACGTGCAGGCCTGGTCCGGCGATACGCCCGGCGTCAACCTGGTGATCTCGCGCCAGCCCGGCGCCAACATCGTCGAGACCGTGGACCGCATCCTGGCCGAGTTGCCGCGCCTGGAAGCGATGTTGCCGGCGTCGGTGCAGGTCAGCGTGTTGACCGACCGCACCCGGACCATTCGCGCCTCGCTGCATGAGGTGGAAGTGACGCTGCTGATCGCCGTGCTGCTGGTGGTGGCGGTGATGGCGCTGTTCCTGCGTCAGCTGTCGGCCACACTGATTGTGTCCAGCGTGCTGGGGGTGTCGTTGATCGCCAGCTTCGCGCTGATGTACCTGATGGGCTTCAGCTTGAACAACCTGACGCTGGTGGCGATCGTGATCGCCGTGGGCTTTGTGGTGGACGATGCAATCGTGGTGGTGGAGAACATCCACCGTCACCTCGAAGCCGGGCTGAGTCAGCGCGAAGCGGCGATCAAGGGCGCCGGCGAGATCGGCTTTACCGTGGTTTCCATCAGCTTTTCGCTGGTGGCGGCGTTTATTCCGCTGCTGTTCATGGGCGGTGTGGTCGGGCGGCTGTTCAAGGAGTTCGCGCTGACGGCGACCTCGACCATCCTGATTTCGGTGGTGGTCTCGCTGACGCTGGCGCCCACCCTCGCCGCGCTGTTCATGCGCGCGCCCACGCACCCGGCTCACGACAAACCCGGCTTCAGCGAACGCCTGCTGGCCGGCTACGCACGCAATCTGCGCTGTGCGCTGGCCCATCAGCGCAGCATGGCGGCTCTCTTTTTGGTGACGCTGGCGCTGGCCGTGGTGGGCTACGTGTTTATCCCCAAGGGCTTTTTCCCGGTGCAGGACACCGGCTTCGTGCTCGGCACCAGCGAAGCAGCGGCCGACGTGTCGTACCCGGACATGGTCGCCAAGCACAAGGCCCTGGCCGAGATCGTCAAGGACGACCCGGCGGTGCTGGCGTTTTCCCATTCGGTGGGCGTTACCGGCAGCAACCAGACCATCGCCAACGGCCGCTTCTGGATCGCCTTGAAGGACCGCGGCGAACGCGATGTGTCCGCCAGCCAGTTCATCGACCGCATCCGCGCGAAACTGGCGAAGGTACCGGGCATCGTCCTGTACCTGCGCGCGGGGCAGGACATCAACCTCAGCTCCGGCCCCAGTCGCGCCCAGTACCAGTACGTGCTCAAGAGCAACGACGGTGCGACGCTGAACACCTGGACCCAGCGCCTCACCGAAAAACTGCGTGGCAACCCGGCGTTTCGCGACCTGTCCAACGACCTGCAACTGGGCGGCAGCATCACCCACATCAGCATCGACCGCCAGGCCGCCGCGCGCTTCGGCCTCACCGCCACCGATGTCGACCAGGCGCTGTACGACGCGTTCGGCCAGCGCCAGATCAACGAGTTCCAGACCGAGACCAACCAGTATCAGGTAGTGCTGGAGCTGGACACCCGGCAACGCGGCAAGGCCGAAAGCCTCCACTATTTTTACCTGCGCTCGCCACTGACCAACGAAATGGTGCCTCTGTCGGCGCTGGCCAAGGTCGACGCGCCCACGGTCGGGCCGTTGTCGATCAGCCATGACGGCATGTTCCCGGCCGCCAACCTGTCGTTCAACCTGGCGCCCGGCGTGGCTCTGGGCGACGCGGTGATCATGCTTGAGCAGGCCAAGCATGAAATCGGCATGCCCGCCACCATCATCGGCAACTTCCAGGGCGCGGCCCAGGCGTTCCAGAGTTCGCTGGCCAGCCAGCCCTGGCTGATTCTCGCGGCGCTGGTGGCGGTCTACATCATCCTGGGGGTGCTGTACGAGAGCTTCGTGCACCCACTGACGATTATTTCCACCTTGCCGTCAGCCGGGTTGGGGGCGCTGATCATGCTGACCTTGATGGGCCAGGACTTTTCGATCATGGCGCTGATCGGCCTGGTGCTGCTGATCGGTATCGTCAAGAAGAACGGCATCCTGATGATCGATTTCGCCCTGGAGGCACAGCGCGTGCGCGGCATGGCGCCGCACGATGCCATTTACGAAGCCTGTGTCACGCGGTTCCGGCCGATCATCATGACCACCCTCGCCGCCCTGCTCGGCGCCGTGCCGCTGATGCTGGGAGCCGGCCCCGGTGCCGAGTTGCGCCAGCCACTGGGCATCGCGGTGGTCGGCGGGTTGCTGGTGAGCCAGGCACTGACGCTGTTCACCACGCCGGTCATATACTTGTACCTCGAAAGGTTTTTCCACCGGCCCAAACCAGCCGCCGAGCTGGCGACCACACGCTGAGGCGGTGCCATGCGCGTCCTGATTATCGAAGATGAAGAAAAAACCGCGGACTACCTGCACCGCGGTCTCACCGAGCAAGGCTACACGGTCGACGTGGCGCGCGAGGGCGTCGAAGGTTTGCACCTGGCGCTGGAAAACGACTACGCAGTGATCGTGCTCGACGTGATGCTGCCCGGCCTCGACGGCTTCGGCGTGCTGCGGGCGTTGCGCGCGCGCAAGCAGACGCCGGTGATCATGCTCACGGCTCGCGAACGCGTGGAAGACCGCATTCGCGGCCTGCGTGAAGGCGCCGATGATTACCTGGGCAAGCCGTTTTCCTTCCTGGAACTGGTGGCGCGCCTGCAGGCGCTGACCCGGCGCAGCGGCGGCCACGAGCCGGTGCAGGTGACGGTCGCCGACCTGTGGATCGACCTGATCAGCCGCAAGGCCAGCCGCAACGGCGTACGCCTGGACCTTACCGCCAAGGAGTTTTCGCTGCTCAGCGTGTTGGCCCGGCGCCAGGGTGAAATCCTCTCCAAGACGGCGATTGCCGAGATGGTCTGGGACATCAATTTCGACAGCGACGCCAACGTGGTCGAAGTGGCGATCAAACGCTTGCGCGCCAAGCTCGACGGGCCGTTCGAACACAAGCTGTTGCACACCATTCGCGGCATGGGCTATGTGCTGGAGAATCGCAGTGTCGGTTGACTCGATTGCCGTGCGTCTGAGCGGGCTGTTCACCCTGGTGGCGGCGCTGATCTTTCTGTTGATCGGCGGCGTGCTGTACCAGCAGGTGGATCGCGGCCTGGGCCTGTTGCCAGGGGCCGAGCTGGATGCCCGTTACAGCGTGCTGGAGTCCTCGGTCAATCGCTTCGGCACGCCGGAGCACTGGGTAAAGATCCGCGCCAAGCTCAAGCTGCTCAGTGAAGAAGACAAGCGCATCCGCTTCTGGGTGGTCAGCCGTGATCCCAACTACGAGTACGGCGAGCCGGACGCGCAGATTCGCGCATTCGCCGCCGGCCCCGTCGGCAAGCGCGATTTGCGCCTGCCGGGCCATGCCTACCCGTTCAAGGTGCTCGTGAGCCAGTTCGCCGCCCGGGACCAGCGCCCACCGCTGCGTTTCATGATTGCCATCGACACCGAGAACTTCCGCGCCACCCAGCACCACCTGCTGGTGGCATTGGTCAGCCTGGCGCTGGTCGGCGTGGTGCTGGCTTCGCTGCTGGGGTTCTGGGTGGCGCGCATCGGCCTCAAGCCGCTGCAAAGGCTTTCCGGCGAAGCCAGCAAACTGGCGCCACCCAAACTTTCCGGGCGCCTGCAACTGTCGCCGCTGCCGCCGGAACTGAGTCAGTTCGTCAACGCGTTCAACGCCACCCTCGACCGCGTCGAGCAGGCCTATTCACGCCTGGAATCGTTCAATGCCGACGTGGCCCACGAATTGCGCTCGCCACTGACCAACCTGATCGGGCAGACCCAGGTGGCCCTTACACGCGGGCGCTCGGCCGAGCATTACTTCGAGGTGCTGCAATCGAACCTGGAAGAACTCGAGCGCCTGCGCTCGATCATCAACGACATGCTGTTCCTGGCCAGCGCCGACCAGGGCAGCAAGGCCACCAAACTGATCGAAAGCTCCCTGGCCGATGAAGTGGCAACCACGCTCGACTACCTGGACTTTATCCTCGAAGACGCCCAGGTCGAAGTGCGGGTACAGGGCGACGCCCAGGTGCAGATCGAAAAAGCCCACCTGCGCCGTGCATTGATCAACCTGCTGAGTAATGCGGTGCAACACACCGCGCCGGGGCAGGTCATCGAAGTGACTATCGAGGTGCAACAGCATCAGGTGGTGATTGGGGTGACCAACCCCGGCGAGGCGATTGCCTACGAGCATTTGCCGCGGTTGTTCGAGCGCTTCTATCGGGTGGACGCGTCACGCAGCAACAGTGGGGCCAATCACGGGCTGGGGCTTGCCATCGTCAAGGCGATTGCGTTGATGCATGGCGGCGATGTATTCGTGCGCAGCGAAAGTGGTGCGAATACCTTCGGCATCACCCTGCCCCTCTAAACACTGTTGCGGTTTGGGCAACAGTCATTATCTTGTTACACTCTTCGGTTCCAAAAGCCGCTGCTCTTCAGCGGTTTTTTTTTGCCATCCATAAAGGAGCCACCGGTGCAGACCTCGCTCACCCCGTTATTCCTCGCCCTTGCAGCAACGCTCAGCCCCCTCGCCCACGCAGCCGACACCTCCCCCGCCAACGGCTTCGTCGAAGGCTCCAGCCTCAAGCTCAACGCCCGCAACTACTACATGAACCGCGACCGTCGCGACATTCATACCGATGACAGCAAGGAGTGGGGCCAGGGCGTTCTCGGCACGTTCGAGTCCGGCTACACCCAGGGGCCCGTGGGTTTCGGCCTGGACGCCCATGCCATGATCGGCCTCAAACTCGACGGCGGTGGCGGCACCGACGGTTCCAGCATCCTTCCCTACGGCGGTGGCAACGGCAAGGCGCCCGGCGCGTTCTCGACCGCTGGCGGCACCCTGAAAATGCGCGCGTTCGATACGGAGCTCAAGGCCGGCGACCTGTTCCTCAACAACCCGGTGATCGCCGGCGGCATGACCCGCATGCTGCCCCAGACCTTCCGTGGCGTCAGCCTGACCAACCACAGTATCGACGGCTGGCTGTTCGAAGGCGGCCAGGCCAGTTTCACCAAGCTCTACAACCAGAGCGGCCACCGACGCATCGGCACCAGTTACGGCGCACTGCCGCTGAACACCGACAGCCGGCACCTGAACTGGGCCGGCGTATCGTTCAGCGCCATTCCCAGCGTGACCAGCAACCTCTACGCCTCCGAACTCAAGGACGTGTGGCAGCAGTACTACTACGACCTGGACTACACCTATGTGGTGAACGAGATGATCAGTCTCAATCCCGGCCTGCACTACTACCACACCCAGGACACCGGACAGTCGCTGTTGGGGGCGATCGACAACAACACCTACAGCCTGCACTTCACCGTCGCCGCCGGCCATCACAGCGTCACTGCCGCGTACCAGCGGGTCAACGGCAACACTCCGTTTGACTACATTGCCCAGGGCGACAGCGTATTCATCGACAACTCCCAGCAGTACTCGGACTTCAACGGCCCCAATGAACGCTCGTGGAAACTCAAGTACGCCTATAACTTCGGCGGCCTGGGCCTGCCCGGCCTGACCTCGGCGGTGTCCTACATCAGCGGCCAGACCGATCTGACCAGCGTCGACCCGCGCAGCCGTGGCTACAGCGCGTGGTACAGCGCCGACGGCAAGGACGCCCGGCACTGGGAACGGGATATCGACTTGAAGTATGTGGTGCAGAGCGGCAAGGCCAAGGACCTCGCCGTGCGTCTGCAATGGGCGACCCACCGAGGCAGCAACGGCTACTCGGCGGTGGACCGGGACGTGGATGAGTACCGCATGATCCTCGACTATCCATTCGAAGTGTTCTGACGTGCAAAATCTTTCTTTTTAGCAGGGCATTCACTTTTCATCGGGTAGAACTAAACTGCCAGCATCTGTGCTGCTGAAGTCTGCCCGATGAATAAACGCTCTGGTCGCACCCCGCCTGCCCACCCGGAACTGTTGCTGATGTTGGGCAGCGGTCTTACCGTCGCGCTGATTGTGATCATCGTCACGGCGCTGTTGATCCGTGAGCATGCCAGCACACTGCTGGCGGCCACGCGCTCGACCACCAACATTGCCCAGTTGATCAATGCCGATGTGCTGCGCAACGTCGAGCTGTACGACCTGGCTCTCACCGGGTTGATCGAGGCCAGGCAACGCGAAGACTTGTCCGGGGTGGCTGCGGATATCCGCCATCAGGTGCAGTTTGATCTGTCCACCGCCGCGCCCTACAAGGGCGAAGTGCTGTTGCTGGACGCCCAGGGCAATGTGATCGCAGACTCCTCGACCCTCAAACCCACGTCGCGTAATTTTGCCAACCGTGATTATTTCCAGGCGCACGTCAGGGATGCACAGGCCGGATTGTTCATCAGCCGCCCCTTCAGGATTCACTGCAACTGCGACCAGGTCTGGCGCATGGCATTCAGCCGGCGCGTATCGGGGCCCAACGGCGAGTTCGCCGGCGTCGCGGTGGCAACCATGCGCCTGGCCTATTTCGACCAGTTGTTCAGCAGCCTGACCATCGGCAACGGCAGCAGCATCAACCTGTTGAGCAGCAAAGGCGTCCTGTTGGCCCAGCAGCCCCTGCTGGAGCGCGACATGATCGACAAGGACCTGAGCGACCGGCCCAACTTCAAGCGAATACTGCGGGAGGGCATGGGCAGTTTCCAGGCGATTTCCGCCATCAGCGGCAAGGAGCGCCTGTACACCTTCACCAGTGTCGGCGCGCTGCCACTGATCGTGGTGGTGGCGTTGTCCAGCGAGGATGTCTTCGCTCAATGGCACCGCGCGGCGCTGCTGACCGGCGGGGCCACCGGCATATTGTGCATTGGCGTGCTGTGGCTGAGCTGGATGCTGCGCCGCGAACTGCGACGTCGTCATCGCGCCGAGCGGGTGCTGTCGGAACTGGCCGCCACCGATGCGCTGACCGGCCTGCCCAACCGTCGCATCCTTGACGAGCGCCTGCGCCTGGAGTGGGACCGCGCCCAGCGTTCCACCGAGTCGCTTACGCTGCTGATGATCGATGTGGACCACTTCAAGGCCTTCAACGACCGGCATGGCCATAACGGCGGCGATGAGGCACTGCGCAACGTGGCGCAGGTGATCGGCAGCAACATACGCCGCCCCGCTGACCTGGCGGCGCGCTATGGCGGGGAAGAGTTTGCAGTGGTGCTGCCGCATACCGACGCCAAGGGCGCCTGGGTGATTGCCGAGCATATCCGCAGTGGTGTGGCGCATTTGCCGAAGGTGACGGTGGACGGTCGCCCCATCACCGTGAGCATCGGCATGAGTACCTGGAACAAGCGCAGTCGAACGTCTCTGGAGGCGTTGCTGCTCAGTGCGGATCAGGCGTTGTATGAGGCCAAGCACACGGGCCGCAACCGGATTGTGGATGCCGCAGACCTGGGCTGAAAAACGCCTGCCCACGAGAACAGGCGCGCTCCGAGTACGGCGTTTAATATGTAAGGCTGGCCTCCGTCGAGGCGCTGACATAGGGTTGGGCCCCGACGGAGACGTCTACCTGAAACGGCCACTCCTTGGGCAACAGCGAAGCATCGACAGTGAAATTGGCGTCCAACCGAACGCCGGGTGATACGGACACTTCGGTTTTTGGAGGCGTCTCTTTTGCAAAGTCAGTGCTCAATGTCACTTTGTACTTGACCGTGACCCCTGGCAAGACACCGGCACCCGCATTGAAGTTAAAAGGACCGGCGTTGCCATTGAAGTTCAGAGAGCTTCGCGGCAGGAAGCTGTAACTGTTGGAGATGGACACCGTATTATCAAAATTCGGCGTTACCTTCGCCTCTCCAGTAGGTACCATGAAGAACAACTCGACGCCCGGGCCACCCAGTTTGAACTCTTGCTGCGTCTGATGCGTAACAGCCTGATTCACCCCAGCGCCAGCCCCGAATGGTGGGACTGAAACATTCCCCCCTGCCCCGACATTCCCCGTGAAGCGCTGAGTGGTCGTCAGTGTGGGATTGAAATTGGCGCTTGCAGTAAAGGACAGGTCTGGATTGAGATTGGCGCTGAACTGCGGAGCATTGAACGTCAACCATTTGGAGACGCCGACGCCGCCAGTGATACCAAGCCCCGTCCCCGCGATATTGGAAATGCCTGCCTTTAAAAAGGCATCCAGTTCAAGGCGCATCTTGGGCGTGACGCTGACATTGAGACCGCCGGCGTCGTTTGGGCGCAGAACAATTTCGGGTAGAAACCGCGCAGTCGCGCTAGCACCTGCACCCAAGTCTCCAAGTTTGCCGCTGGCCGCGATCTTGGCAAATGTACTGGGAGAGAAAGTGAAGGTGGGAATCGGTTGAAACTTGGCGGTGCCTTCGAACACCTTGGAGGTATAGGGAGCAGTGAAGGCCTGCGCAGGTGGTTGTTTATTCACCTCACCACTATTTGTTGGCGGCAGCTGGCTGGGCAGATGATGCAGGGGGTTTGGGAGAATTTGGCTCATCGCTAATACACTCGCTTCAATTGGTTTTGTGCAGCCTCTTCATGAATTGACGAATAACCACTCGAGTGTCGCTCACATCTGCGAATGTCGTAAATTCAACGGCTTCACGCAGACTTTGTGGGACACAGCTAGGTATCAGTTCCTACAAGCACACCGTAGGTAGTTTCAACAAATGTCAGGGGATATTTCCCCCCGACATTTATATGTTCAGCCCTTACATCGTGTAGCGTCCACCACCCGCCAGTGACGCGCCTGGATTGAAACCAACTTCCGCCGATATATTCAAAGGCGATCCGCTGGGAAACAGACTCACCTTGAAACCGAAGGAACCATCAACACTGACCCCTGACCTCGCCGAGAACACATGCCTCGGAGGCGCCTCCTTTGCAGGATCGGTATTGAAGATGACGGTGTGCTCAACGGTGAATGACGATCCCGCTCCCAGGCGCGCGCTGACATCCAACTGGCCGGGATGAATTTGCGCACTCACGCTGGTCTTGGGAGAAAAGGTGTAACTGTTCGAGATAGATACCGTTCTATCGAAGTTACTGGATATTTTCGGTTGTCCGGTGGCGCTCAACTCAAACTGAACACCTGGCCCACCCACTCTTATTTGCTGGCCAAGACTATTGGAAAAATTTTGATTCACGCCAACACTGGCGACGCCCGCGCCAAAGCCCACGCTGCCATTCAGGTTTAACGATTGCTCACTGCCAAGCGTGGGATTTAAATCAGCATTGGCTTTGAATACGCCAGTGGGTTCGAGAGTGGCCCTGAATTCTGGAGCGCCAAAGGTAAACTTCTGTGAACCACCCAGCCCACCACTCACGCCCACTCCGGTTTTAAAGATATCCGTCAGGCCTGCGCGGACTGCTGCGCCTAATTCAACTTCCAACCGTGGGGTAAAACCCACTGTGACGCCGCCAGTGTCTGTCGGACCGACCTTGATCAACGGATCGAATCGTATCGTCTTGCTGATGCCCGCGCTGACAAGACCAGGAATCAGGTTGACTGTCGCCCTTAAGATAAAATCAGTTTTCGGACGAATCGTCAGCGTGGGGATTGGTTGAAACGAAGCCTGACCACCGAACGCGTCCACAGTATAGGCGGACGTCCACGCACGCGGCGCCTGGTTGGAATTGGGGCCTTGTTGCTGCTTGTTTATGCTTGCTTCGTTTTGTGCCTGAATATTAGCGGGATGGTAAGTTTGAGTCGGATATAAACCATTCATGGCAAATGCTCTTTAGGAGTGACTAATCATTATTTTTTTCACGTCGACCTCATCCAATATTCATACTCCGCTCAAACTTCATCCCTACTTGCATATTGAATGATTCGACGGGCTTACGTTTAACTTGTGGCACAAGCCAAAGTATCAGTTCCCACAAAAAAAATTTGCAGGTTTCAATAAATGTCAACCGCAGTGAGTTTTTGAACAAAAAAAAAGGCCACCCGAAGGCAGCCTTTAAAAACTAAAGAAAGAGAGTTGTTACTTACACCGCCGCAACGGGACGCATGTAAGAGATCGGTGCGGTGCTGGCATCTTCGAAGGTCACGACTTCCCAGGCGTCTGTCTGCTCAATCAACTTGCGCAGCAGCTGGTTATTAAGGGCGTGGCCCGACTTGAAGCCTTTGAACTCGCCTATCAGGCTATTGCCCAGCAGGTAGAGGTCACCGATTGCATCGAGGATCTTGTGCTTTACGAATTCGTCTTCATAGCGAAGGCCGTCTTCGTTCAGTACACCATCCGCGTCGACCACAATGGCGTTTTCAACGCTGCCGCCGAGTGCGAGGTTATGCTTGCGCAGGTACTCGATGTCACTCATGAAACCAAAGGTACGGGCGCGGCTGACTTCTTTTACAAACGAAGTGCTGGAAAAATCCACGCTTGCACTTTGGGTGCGGTCACGGAAGACCGGGTGATCGAAATCGATCTCAAAGCTCACTTTAAAGCCTTCGAACGGGACGAAGGTGGCGCGCTTGTCGCCGTCTTCTACTGTCACTTCCCGCAGAATGCGAATGAACTTCTTGGCTGCGTCCTGTTCTTCCAGGCCGGCAGATTGAATCAGGAATACGAAGGGTCCAGCGCTGCCATCCATGATCGGGACTTCGGACGCGGAGAGCTCGACGTAGGCGTTATCGATGCCCAGACCGGCCATGGCCGAGAGCAAGTGCTCCACCGTGTCCACCTTGACGTCACCGTTGACCAACGTGGTCGACATGGTTGTTTCGCCAACGTTTTCCGCGCGCGCAGGTATCTGCACGACAGGGTCCAGGTCGGCACGCACAAACACGATGCCGGTGTCGACAGGTGCAGGCTTGAGGGTCAGGTAGACCTTTTCCCCGGAGTGCAGACCTACACCTGTGGCACGAATAATATTCTTCAGAGTGCGTTGTTTAATCATGGCTTGGACCGCTTCAGCGCAAATTGCGAACTGGTATCAACAAAGGCTGGCGATAATAGCAGACCAGACCTTTGCTGAACACCAATCACCTTCATAGCCCTGATACATTCCATTAATCGGCCTGACGACGCAGGAATGCCGGGATGTCCAGGTAATCCAGGTCATCTTGCGGATTCGGGCTACGGGACGCAGCAGCACCGGCCTGAGCCTGGTTGCGCATCACGGTCGGACGGTCCAGATCACGGTAATTTACCGACGGCAGTTCCTGGCGCGCAGGCGCTGGAGCGGCAGCCGACTGGCTCGCCTGGCTGCTGTGCAGGGTGTTGTCGATGACCTTTACAGGCTTCTCGATTTTCGCACCCAGGCCGGTGGCAACCACGGTTACGTGCAGCTCGTCGCGCATGTCCGGATCGATAACGGTACCGACCTTGACCATGGCGTGCTCGGACGCGAAGGCTTCGATGATGCTGCCCACGTCGGAGTACTCACCCAGGGACAGGTCAGGGCCGGCAGTGATGTTCACCAGAATGCCGCGAGCACCTTGCAGGTTCACGTCTTCGAGCAGCGGGTTGCGGATGGCCGCTTCGGTGGCTTCACGCGCACGGTTCGGACCGCTGGCGCAGCCAGTGCCCATCATCGCCATGCCCATTTCGCTCATCACGGTACGTACGTCGGCAAAGTCGACGTTGATCATGCCTGGACGCTTGATGATGTCGGAGATACCGCGCACGGCACCGGCCAGTACATCGTCAGCCTTGGCGAACGCGGACAGCAGGCTTGCGTCCTTGCCCAGGATGGTCAGCAGCTTCTCGTTGGGGATGGTGATCAACGAGTCGACGCTTTCAGACAGCAGACGGATACCTTCGTCGGCGATCTGCATGCGCTTGCGGCCTTCGAACGGGAACGGACGCGTTACCACGGCAACGGTCAGAATGCCCATTTCCTTGGCCACTTCGGCAATGATCGGCGCAGCACCAGTACCGGTACCGCCGCCCATGCCGGTGGTGATGAACACCATGTTGGTGCCTTGCAGCACTTCGGCAATACGCTCGCGGTCTTCCAGCGCGGCCTGACGGCCGACTTCCGGATTGGCGCCAGCGCCGAGGCCCTTGGTCACAGCTGTGCCCAATTGCAGGATGGTCCGCGCGCCGATGCTTTTCAGCGCCTGGGCATCAGTGTTGGCGCAGATGAATTCAACGCCTTCAATGTTGCTCTTGACCATATGGTTGACAGCGTTACCGCCGCCACCGCCGACACCGATTACTTTGATAACCGGGCTAGCGGGGATGTTGTCTACGAGTTCGAACATGTTCCCTCTCCTTTCATTTTCTCTAGTTTTTTCGCCTACTGCTTTGCTGCGGTGTTGCGGTAAATCGTTAGAAGTTGCCTTTGACCCAAGCCTGCAACCGCTCGAACAACGGCGCTTTCGCTTCGTCGTCACTGCGGTAGCTGTCGCGGATACTCGGGCCCGACATGGAGATGCCGTCGGTCTGCTTTTGCAGCCCGTACAACAGCAAGCCCACACCGGTGGAATAAATCGGGTTGCGCACGACGTCGCCGAGGCCTTTGACGCCATGGGGCACGCCCAGGCGCACCGGCATGTGGAAGATTTCCTCGGCCAGTTCGACCGCACCTTCCATCTTCGAGGTGCCACCGGTCAGCACGATGCCGGCCGGGATCAGATCTTCGTAGCCGCTGCGACGCAGCTCAGCCTGGATCAGGGTGAACAACTCGTCGTAGCGCGGCTCGACCACTTCGGCCAGGGCCTGGCGCGACAGTTCGCGCGGTGGACGATCGCCCACGCTCGGCACCTTGATGGTTTCGCCGGCACCGGCCAGCTTGGCCAGGGCACAGGCGTAGCGAATCTTGATTTCTTCGGCGTACTGGGTCGGTGTGCGCAGCGCCATGGCGATGTCGTTGGTGACCTGATCGCCGGCAATCGGGATCACGGCGGTGTGACGGATCGCACCCTCGGTGAAGATCGCAATGTCGGTGGTGCCGCCGCCGATATCGACCAGGCATACGCCCAGTTCTTTCTCGTCGTCGGTGAGCACCGAATACGCCGAAGCCAGTTGCTCCAGAATGATGTCGTCGATTTCCAGACCGCAACGGCGCACGCATTTTTCAATGTTCTGTGCGGCGTTGACGGCGCAGGTCACCACGTGAACCTTGGCTTCCAGACGCACGCCGGACATGCCCAGGGGCTCACGCACGCCTTCCTGGTTATCGATCACGTAGTCCTGCGGCAGGGTGTGCAGCACACGCTGATCAGCCGGAATCGCCACGGCCTGGGCGGCGTCGAGTACGCGCTCAAGGTCGGCGGCGCTGACTTCACGGTCGCGGATTGCCACGATGCCGTGGGAGTTCAAGCTGCGGATATGGTTGCCGGCCACGCCGACGAACGCCGAGTGAATTCGGCAACCGGCCATCAACTGCGCTTCTTCGATGGCGCGCTGGATCGACTGCACGGTGGACTCGATGTTCACCACCACGCCCTTCTTCAGGCCCCGGGACGGATGCGTGCCAATACCGACGATCTCGATCACGCCGTCTTCACCGACCTCACCGACCAGCGCCACCACCTTGGAGGTGCCGATATCGAGACCGACGATCATTTTGCCGCTTTGCACGTTTGCCATGGGTCCTGCCTCTTCTTAATTCTTCGCGACAGCGGGTTTGTCTGTCGTCGGCGCAGCCGGTTCACGCCAGCCGACGGCCAGGCCGTTGGCGTAACGCAGGTCGACGCTCGCAATGTTCGTAATCTGTTCTTTCAAGGTCTTGTCGTAGATGGCAATGAAACGGCGCATCTTCTCCACCAAGCGGTCGCGTCCCAGCAACAACTCGATACCCGGGCCGGAACTGCCTGCCCCGGTGGTCAAAAACCAGCTGCCCCGCTCACGCAGTTCCAGGCGTGCAATGGAGAAGCCCAGCGGCCGCAGCATCTGGCTCAAGGCCTGATACTGCTGCATCACTTGCTGCTGCGCCCGCTGCGGCCCGAACAGCTGCGGCAGGTGCTCATAGTTGGCCAGCTCACGCGGGGTGAACGCCTGGCCCTGGTTGTTCAGCAGCGCCTCGTTGCCCCAACGCGCCACCGGCAGTTGTTCTTCCAGGCGGATCGTCACCTGGTCCGGCCAGACGCGGCGCACCTCGGCGTGGGCGATCCACGGCATCTGCTCCAGCTCCGAGCGCATCCCGGCCAGGTCGATGGTAAAGAAGCTCGCCGCCAGGTACGGGCCGATGCGCTGCTGTACTGCCTGCTGACTGATGTAGCTCAAGTCGCCCTGCACGCTGATTTTGGTGATCGGCCGGTCGGCATACGGCAGCAGCCGTTGCGCACCTTCATAGGTGCCAAAGCCCAGCACCACCAGCAGCACCGGCCAGAACAGCGCCTTGAGGAAACCAAAATTGGCTTTCGGCAGGCGCGCCGACATCGGCTCTTTAGCCACCATACGGCTGGCACCCCGTGGCACCGGCTTGCGGCTCGGTACCTGGGAGGGCTGATGACGAAGCGATGCGCCTTTCATGTCTTAGCCTCTTGGCTCAATACTTTCGGCAAGAATCGCCAGCACCAATTGCTGAAAATCCAGGCCGGCGGCGCGGGCCGCCATGGGGACCAGGCTGTGGTCGGTCATGCCCGGCGCCGTGTTGACTTCCAGGAACCAGAAGTTGCCCTGGTCGTCCTGCATCACGTCTGCCCGCGCCCAACCGGCGATACCCAGCGCCTCACAGGCTTTGGCCGTGAGGTCCATCAATTGCTGTTCTTTGTCTGCGTCAAGGCCGCACGGGACCCGGTACTGGGTATCGGAAGCCACGTACTTGGCGTCGTAGTCGTAAAAGGTGTGGGGCGTGCCCAATGCGATGGGCGGCAATACCTGGCCACGCAGGGTGGCGATGGTGTACTCGGGACCCTGGATCCACTGTTCAACCATCACTTGCGAATCGTAGGTACTGGCCGCTTTCCATGCGTCGATCAATTCGGCGGCCGAGTTCACTTTGGCCATGCCGATACTGGAGCCTTCATGGGCTGGTTTGACGATCAAAGGCAGGCCCAGTTCCTTGGCTGCACAAATACAATCGTCTTCGCTGCGCAGCACACTGTGACGCGGCGTCGGAATGCCCAGACTGTGCCATACCTGCTTGGTGCGCAGCTTGTCCATGGCCAGCGCGGAGGCGAGGATCCCGCTGCCGGTGTATGGGATGCCGGCGCACTCAAGCAGGCCTTGCATACTGCCGTCTTCACCGCCACGGCCGTGCAGGATGATGAAGGCACGGTCGATTTTCTCGGCCTGCAGACGCGCGAGGAAATCATCGCCCACGTCGATACCGAACGCGTTCACACCGGCGCTTTGCAGCGCGTCAAGCACGGCGTTGCCAGACTTGAGCGACACTTCGCGCTCGGCGCTCTTGCCGCCGTACAGCACGGCCACGCGGCCGAAGTCGGCAGGCGCGAGGGTGGAGAACAGAGAGGCGTAGTCGGTGATCATTTCGACTTCCCCTTTGCGGACGCAAACAGCGGGCTTGCCAGCAATTTCGGGGCAAGGCCACCGATGTCACCGGCACCTTGGCACAGCAGAATGTCGCCGGCACGCAGCAGCGGCTTGACGATCGGCGCCAGGTCCACGCCACGCTCGATGTAGATCGGGTCCAACTGCCCACGCTGGCGGATGCTGTTGCACAGTTTGCGGCTGTCGGCACCCGGAATCGGCTCTTCACCGGCCGGGTAGACCTCCATCAACAGCAACACGTTGGCATCGGCCAATACATTGACGAAATCGTCATACAGATCGCGGGTGCGGCTGTAGCGATGCGGCTGGTAGACCATCACCAGGCGGCGCTCCGGCCAGCCACCGCGCACGGCCTTGATCACGGCGGCCACTTCGGTGGGGTGATGACCGTAGTCATCCACCAGCATCACGTCGCCGCCTTCCACCGGCAGTTGGCCGTAGACCTGGAAGCGGCGGCCTACGCCGGCAAAGCGCGACAGGCCTTCGACGATGGCTTCATCACTGACGCCTTCATCGGTGGCGATGCAGATGGTTGCCAGGGAGTTGAGCACGTTGTGGTTGCCGGGCATGTTGACCGACACATCCAGCGGCTCGCGGTCGGGACGCAGCACGGTGAAGTAGGTCTGCATGCCTTCCTGGCGCACGTTGATCGCACGCACGTCGGCATCTTCGCTGAAGCCATAGGTCACGGTCGGACGTTTCACCTGCGGCAGGATTTCACGCACCACCGGATCATCCAGGCACAGCACCGCCAGCCCGTAGAACGGCAGGTTGTGCAGGAACTCGACGAAGGTTTTCTTCAACTTGTTGAAGTCACCGTCGTAGGTGGCCATGTGGTCTTCGTCGATATTGGTGACCACGGCGACCATCGGCTGCAGGTGCAGGAAGCTCGCATCGCTTTCATCGGCTTCGGCGATCAGGTAGCGGCTGGTGCCGAGCTGGGCATTGGTGCCGGCTGCATTCAGGCGGCCACCAATAACGAAGGTCGGGTCCAGGCCACCGGCGGCGAACACCGAGGCGATCAGGCTGGTGGTGGTGGTCTTGCCATGGGTGCCGGCCACGGCGATGCCGTGACGGTAGCGCATCAGCTCGGCGAGCATCTCGGCACGCGGCACCACCGGGATGCGGCGTTCAAGGGCAGTGGCCACTTCCGGGTTGGACGTGTTCACGGCGCTGGACACCACCAACACGTCAGCCTCGGCGGCATTCTCGGCACGGTGGCCGATAAAGATCTGCGCGCCGAAGGTTTTCAGGCGGTCAGTCACCGGCGACTCTTTCAAGTCCGAGCCGGACACCTGATAGCCCAGGTTCAGCAACACTTCGGCAATACCGCACATGCCCACACCGCCGATGCCGACGAAGTGGATGCGCCGGATGCGGCGCATTTCGGGTTGTGGCATGGCTTTCTGATTCTCAACCATGGGCCACCTCCAGGCAGATATCGACCACGGTGCGGGTTGCGTCAGGTTTGGCCAGGCGGCTTGCGGTGCTCGCCATGCGGTTGAGTCGTTCCGGTTGCATCAAAACCTCGGTCAGGCATGCGGCCAAATCGGCGGCGCCAGTCGTTCTTTGCGGCAGCAGGAAGGCAGCGCCCTCCCCGGCCAAATATTCGGCGTTGCGGGTCTGGTGATCGTCGATGGCATGGGGCAAAGGCACCAGCAACGACGGCAGACCGGCGGCGGCCAGTTCACTGACGGTCAGCGCACCAGCGCGGCAGACCACCAGGTCGGCCCAGCCATAGGCATGGGCCATGTCTTTGATGAAGGGCTGCACATCAGCCTCCACACCCGCTTCGCGATAACGCTGGGCGGTGACTTCATCGTGATGTTTGCCGGCCTGATGAAACACCTCGGGACGCAGGTCCACGGGCAGTTTCGCCAGCGCT
This sequence comes from Pseudomonas trivialis, assembly GCF_001439805.1. Taxonomy (GTDB): domain Bacteria; phylum Pseudomonadota; class Gammaproteobacteria; order Pseudomonadales; family Pseudomonadaceae; genus Aquipseudomonas; species Aquipseudomonas trivialis. The sequence goes on from NZ_JYLK01000002.1 coordinate 146,693, forward strand.
TCAGGCAGCAATGTGTTCAGCGGTTCGGCACCCAGGCTGCCGCCCAGGATCAACAGGTGCGGCTTGCGCCCTGCGAGTGACTGACGGGCAATGCCCATGAACAGTTCGGTGCGCACCGGGTTGCCGGTGGTGCGTAATTTGTCCGAGGCACCAAAGGTCTTCGGGAAGGCCTCGCACACACGCGCCGCCAGCGGCACCAGCAGGCGGTTGGCGGTGCCGGCGACGGCATTCTGTTCGTGCACGATCACCGGCACGCCGGCGAGTTTTGCCGCCACGCCACCGGGGCCGGTCACATAACCGCCAAAGCCAAGCACACACACCGGCTGCAATTCACGGATAACTCTGCGCGCCTGCCACACCGCCTTGAGCAACACAAACGGCGCCTTGAGCAGGGACAATTTGCCCTTGCCGCGCAGGCCGGTGACGTTGATCAGGTGCAGCGGCAAGCCGGCATTGGGCACCAGTTCGTTTTCGATGCCACGCGGTGTGCCCAGCCAGTGCACGCTGTAGCCACGGTTCTGGAATTCACGCGCACACGCCAGGGCCGGGAACACATGGCCCCCGGTGCCGCCCGCCATGATCAGCACATTAGCGCCCATGGGTCGGCTCCTCGGCGAAGTCGCTTTCGCTGAACTCCATCTCTTCGCTGCCCAGGTGCGTCCGACTCTCCCACTCGATGCGCAGCAACAGGCCCAGGCACGCGCAGCAAATCACCAGCGAACTGCCGCCATAGCTGAGGAACGGCAAGGTCAGGCCCTTGGTCGGCAGCAGGCCGACGTTCACGCCGATGTTGATCAGAAACTGGCCGATCCACAGGAACGACAAGCCGTACGCCACATAAGCGGCGAAATACTGTTTGGCCTTCTCGGCCCACAAGCCGATGTACATGCCGCGTACACACACGAACACGAACAGCGCGACGGTGCACAGCGAGCCAACCACGCCGAGCTCTTCGGCGAGCACCGAGAACACGAAGTCGGTGTGGGCTTCCGGCAGGTAGAATTGTTTCTGCACACTGTTGCCCAGGCCCACGCCCAGCCACTCGCCGCGACCGAAGGCAATCAGCGCCTGGGTCAACTGGTAGCCGGAACCGAACTGATCGGACCAGGGATCGGTGAAGGTAATCAGACGGGCCATCCGGTAAGGTTGCGCCTGCACCAGCACGGTGACCGCAGCCACCGCCAGCACCACCATCAAGGTGAAGCGGAACAGGCCGACGCCGCCAAGGAACAGCATCGCCGCCGCCGCGCCCATCATCACCACGGTGGCGCCGAAGTCGGGTTCCATCAACAACAGGCCGGCCATCGGCAGCAGCACGATGAACGGCTTGAAGAAGCCCATCCAGCTCTCGCGCACTTCTTTCTGGCGACGCACCAGGTAGCCGGCGAGGTAAATCACCACGAACACCTTGGCGATTTCCGACGGCTGCACGTTGAACGCGCCGAAACCGATCCAGCGCATCGAACCGTTCACCTCGCGGCCAATGCCGGGCAGGATCACCATGATCAGCAGGCCAAACGCGCCGATCAGCATCAGCCAGCCCAGGCGTTGCCAGGTGGCGATGGGGATCATCATGGTGACGATGCACGCGCCGAGGCCGATCACCAGGTACACCAGGTGACGGATCATCATGTACAGCGTGTTGCCCGACTGCACGGCGGCCACTTCGGACGACGCCGAGGTGATCATCACCAGGCCCAGGCCCAGCAGCGCGAGGCAGCCGGCGAGCATCGGGAAATCGAGGTCGATGCCGCGCCCGGTGATGATCGGCGACGGATACGGCTTGATGATGTTTCTCAGGTTGAGGCTCATGCCAAAGCCTCCACGGCGCGGGCGAACAACTGGCCGCGCTCTTCATAATTCTTGAACATGTCGAAACTGGCGCACGCCGGCGACAGCAGCACCGCATCGCCCGGCTGGGCCAGCGCCTTGCACCGGGCAATCGCGTCGTCCAGAGAGGCGGCACGTACGTGTGGCACATCGTTGCCGAGGGCGGCGGCGATCAGGCCCGAATCCCGGCCCATCAGCACCACGGCGCGGCAATGGGCGGCGACCGGCGCCTTGAGGTCCCTGAAGTCGGCGCCCTTGCCGTCGCCACCGGCGATCAGCACCAGCTTGCCGTCGATGTCGGCGCCCAGGCCTTCGATGGCCGCCAATGCAGCACCCACGTTGGTGGCCTTGGAATCGTTGTAATAACTGACGCCGTCAAGGTCACGCACCCATTGGCAGCGATGCTCGAGACCGCCGAAGGTGCGCAGGCTCGACAGCATGGCGTCAAACGGCAGGCCCACGGCGTGCCCGAGTGCCAGGGCTGCGAGGGCGTTGGACTGGTTATGGGCGCCACGGATTTTCAGCTCGCGCACCGGCATCAGGTTCTGGAATTCGAAGGCCAGGTATTTCTCGCCGTTCTCTTCACGAATGCCGAAGCCCTTGAAGTCGGGTTTGCCCAGGCCGAAGGTCCAGCACGGCAGGCCCTCGCCCATCAACGGACGGCTCAGGGCATCCTGGCGGTTGACCACCACTTGCCGCGCACCGCGGAAGATCCGGTGCTTGGCCAGGTGATAGGCCGGCAGGCCGCTGTAGCGGTCCATGTGGTCTTCACTCACGTTCAACACGGTGGCGACTTCGGCGCCCAGGTCGTGGGTGGTTTCCAGCTGGAAGCTCGACAGCTCCATCACGTACAGCTCGACATCGTCGCTGAGCAAATCCAGCGCCGGCACGCCAAGGTTGCCGCCCACGGCCACGCGCTTGCCGGCCGCAGCCGCCATTTCGCCCACCAGGGTGGTCACGGTGCTTTTTGCGTTGGAACCGCTGATCGCCACGATTGGCGCTTTGACGTTACGCGCAAACAGGTCGATATCGCCGGACAGCTTCACACCACGCGCCGCTGCCGCTTGCAGGGCGGGGGTCGCCAGGGCCAGGCCGGGGCTCACGTAGAGCTCATCGGCGCGGCACAGAAACTCGACGTCCAGTTCGCCACAACGCACTTCCACATGCGGGTAGTCACGGCGCAGCGTGACCAGCTCCGGTGGATTTTCCCGCGTGTCGGCCACGGCAAACGACGTGCCCCGGTTCGCCAGGAAGCGAACCAGGGACATGCCGCTCTTGCCGAGGCCGACAATGATGCGGAAGTGGTCTGAAGCGATCAGGGACACTCGTTTCTACCTCAGTTTCAGGGTGGCAAGGCCGACCAGGACCAGAATCACGGTGATAATCCAGAAACGGACGATCACGCGCGGCTCAGGCCAGCCCTTGAGTTCAAAGTGGTGGTGAATCGGCGCCATGCGAAACACGCGGCGCCCGGTCAACTTGAAGGACGCCACCTGGATGACCACCGACAGGGTTTCCATCACGAACACACCGCCCATGATGAACAGCACGATTTCCTGGCGCACGATCACGGCGATGGTGCCCAGCGCGGCGCCCAGCGCCAGTGCGCCGACGTCGCCCATGAAGACCTGCGCCGGGTAGGTGTTGAACCAGAGGAACCCCAGGCCCGCGCCGATGAGCGCGCCGCAGAACACGATCAGCTCACCCGCGCCCGGCACGTAGGGAATCAGCAGGTATTCAGCGAATTTCACGTTACCCGACAGGTAGCAGAAGATGCCAAGCGCGCCGCCCACCATCACCGTCGGCATGATCGCCAGGCCATCGAGGCCGTCAGTCAGGTTGACCGCGTTACTGGAGCCGACGATCACGAAGTAGGTCAGCACCACGAAGCCGATGCCCAACGGGATGCTGGCGTCCTTGAACATCGGGATGATCAGGGTGGTTTCCACGGCGCTTGGCGCGGTGGTGTACAGGAAGATCGCCGCGGCCAGGCCGAACACCGACTGCCAGAAGTACTTCCAGCGGCTCGGCAGGCCCTTGGAATTTTTCTCGATCACTTTGCGGTAGTCATCGACCCAGCCGATGGCGCCGAACAACAGGGTCACCAGCAACACCACCCACACGTAGCGGTTGTGCAGGTCAGCCCAGAGCACGGTGCTGATGCCGATGGACGACAGGATCAACGCGCCGCCCATGGTGGGAGTGCCGGATTTGGACAGGTGCGACTGCGGCCCGTCATTGCGCACCGATTGACCAATTTGCAGGTTCTGCAGGGTGCGGATCATCCACGGCCCCAGAAACAGCGACAAGCACAACGCGGTCAGCACACCGAGAATCCCGCGCAGGGTCAGGTACTGAAAGACCGCGAAGCCTTTGTGAAACTGTTGCAGATACTCAGCCAGCAGCAGCAGCATTAATGTTTCTCCGTACTGGAACCGCACAAGGCTGCGACGACGTTTTCCATCACCGCGCTGCGCGATCCCTTGATCAAAAGGGTTGTCTGTGGGTCTTGTTCAGCCGCCTTCAGCGCTTCAATCAGCTCGCCCTGGGTCGCGAAATGCTGCGCGCCGGCGCCAAAGGCCGTGACCGCGTGGGCCATGTTCGGGCCGACGGCGTAGAGCGCGTCGACCTTGCCGGCGGCATACGCGCCGACTTCGCGATGGCCTTGCTCGGCCCAGTCGCCCAGCTCGCCGATATCCCCGAGCACCAGCACCTTGCGCCCGGCAAAGCCGTTGAGCAGGTCGACCGCAGCGTTGATGGAAGACGGGTTGGCGTTGTAGGTGTCATCGATCACGCGCATGCCGTTGCCCGCCAGTTGCGCGACCGTGCGGCCCTTGACCGGCTGCACCGCCCCCAGGCCGCTGGCGATTCCGGCCAGGGGGACGCCCAAGGCATGGGCGGCGGCGGCGGCAGCCAGGGCATTGGCGACGTTATGGTTGCCCAACAGGTTCAGTTGCACATGCGCGCTGCCTTGCGGCGTGTGCAAGGTGAAGGACGGGCACCCACGCGCATCGACGGCGATGCCGGAGGCATGAAAATCCGCTGCGGCATTCAGCACCGCAAACGTCAGCACCTTGCGACCGGCAGCGCGGATACGCCAGGTCTCGAACGCCTTGTCATCGAGGTTCAACACGGCCGTACCCGACGCGTCCAGGCCTTCAAGGATTTCACCCTTGGCCTCGACGATTTTTTCCGGGCCGCCGAATTCGCCCACGTGGGCAGTGCCGGCGTTGTTGATCACGGCAACGTGGGGCTTGGTCAGCGCCACGGTGTAGGCGATTTCGCCGACGCGCGAGGCGCCCAGCTCGATCACGGCGGCGGTGTGTTCCGGGGCCAGTTCGAGCAGGGTCAGCGGTGCGCCAAAATCATTGTTCAGGTTGCCACGGGTGGCGAGCACCGGGCCGCGCGTACGCAGCACGCCGGCGAGCAGTTCCTTGACCGTGGTCTTGCCGCTGGAGCCGGTGATGGCCGCCACGGGTTTATCGAAGGCGGCACGGTTCAGCGCGCCCAACTGGCCAAGGGCCAGGCGGGTGTCGGCGACCAGCAGTTGCGGCAAGGCAGCGTCAGTCACTTCGCGCTCGACCAGAGCGCCAACGGCGCCCTTGGCGGCCACATCGTTCAGATAGTCGTGGCCGTCGAAACGCGGGCCGGTCAGTGCCACAAACACTTGCCCGGGCGTGATGTTGCGGCTGTCGATACTGACCCCGTCGAAACGGCAATCACCGGACAGCACACGGGCCGACAGAGCCTGGGCGAGCTCGTGGAACGTCATGGCTTTAAGCATGGGCGGCCTCCCAGGCAGTCAGGGCACGCTCAGCCTCGACCAGGTCGGAGAAGGCATGGCGTTCGCCGTTGATTTCCTGATAGTCCTCGTGACCTTTGCCCGCCAGTACCACCACGTCGTCCGCGCTGGCGCTGGCGATCAGTTGGGCAATGGCGGCGCCACGACCGGCGACGAACGTCACGTTCGCGGTGTCTTTAAAGCCTTGGCGAATGTCATCGAAAATTCGCGCCGGGTCTTCGCTGCGCGGGTTGTCATCGGTCACCAGCACACCATCGGCCAGGCGTTCGACAATGCCGGCCATCAGCGGGCGCTTGCCGCGATCACGATCACCGCCACAGCCGAACAGGCAAAGCAGCTTGCCCTTGGCGTGCGGACGCAGCGCCAAGAGGACTTTTTCCAGCGCGTCGGGGGTGTGAGCGTAATCAACCACCACCAGCGGCTGCGTGCCGCCGCCCAGGCGCTGCATGCGTCCAGCCGGGCATTCGAGCATTGGCAGCACCTTGAGAATTTCGTCGAGGGCGTAATCCAGGCCGAGCAAGGCGCCGACAGCGGCGAGCACGTTGCTCAGGTTGAAACGGCCGAGCAAGGTGCTGCGCAGGTGGTGCTCGCCTTGTGGCGTCACCAGGGTGGCACGCACACCTTCGTCGTTGAACCGGGCCTGACGGCAATACAGGTACGCGCTGGAATCGTCCAGGCTGTAGGTGATCAGGCGCGCTTCACTGTGCTGTGCAGCCAGTTGCCGGCCGAAGTCATCGTCCAGGTTGATCACCCGGCACTTGAGGTCGTTCCAGGCAAACAGCCTGGCCTTGGCGGCGCCGTACGCTTCCATGGTGCCGTGGTAGTCAAGATGGTCGCGGGACAGGTTGGTCATCACGGCCACATCGAAGGCCAGCGCGGTGACGCGACCCTGATCGAGGCCGTGGGACGACACTTCCATGGCGACGGCCCTGGCCCCGGCCTTTTTCAGGTCGGCCAGGGTCGCCTGCACGGCAATCGGGTTCGGCGTGGTGTGCAGACCGCTTTGCAGCGCGCCATAAAAGCCGGTGCCCAGGGTGCCGACGATGCCGCAATGCTGACCCAGCAGGTCAAGGGCCTGGGCGACCAGTTGGGTCACGCTGGTCTTGCCGTTGGTGCCGGTGACGCCCACCAGATTGAGGTGGCGACTTGGCTCACCGTAAAACCGCCCGGCGATATCCGACAACTGCCGGGCCAGGCCCTTGACCGGAATCAGCGGCACGTCGGTGATCGGCAACACAGTGGCGCCTTCCACTTCATAGGCCACGGCTGCCGCACCGCGCTGCAAGGCATCGGCGATGTGTTCACGGCCGTCGAACTTGCCACCCGGCACGGCCAGAAACAGGTCACCGGCACGTACATTACGGCTGTCCAGGGTCAGCTCGCGAATCAGCAGATCGCGACCGGCGTGGGCAAAAATCTTGTTCAGGCTAAGGGACATCAACCACGCCCTCCGTTGGCTTTTACCACAGCGGCCGGTGGTCCGGCGTTCGCCTGTTGGGTCGGCGGCAGGTTGTCCGGGGTGATATTCATCAGGCGCAGGGTGCCGGACATCACTTTGCTGAACACCGGCGCAGACACCAGACCACCGAAGTAGCCGGCCTTGCTCGGCTCGTCGATCACGACGACGATGGCGTAGCGAGGGTCGCTCATCGGACCGAAGCCGGCGAACAGCGAGCGGTAGGAGTTCTCGGCATAGCCCTTGGTGCCCACCGACGTTTTACGCGCGGTACCGGACTTGCCGGCCACGTGATACGCCGGCACCTGGGCGCGGAATACACCGCGCGGCGCCTCGATCACCTGTTGCAGCATGCCCTGCATGGTCTTGGCCACTTTCTCCGGAATCACCTGAGTGGCTTTCGGCGCCTCATCAACGTGGATCAGGCTCAAGGGAACCATACGGCCATTATTGGCCAATACAGAGAAAGCGTGAGCCAATTGGATCGCGGTCACCGACAGGCCATAGCCGTAGGACAGCGTGGCGGTCTCGGCTTTTTTCCAGTCGCGGTAGTTCGGCAGGTTGCCGACGCGCTCACCGGGGAAATCGAGGCCAGTGGGCTGGCCCAGGCCGATCTTCTGCGCCAGGTGATAGATGGTTTCGCCGCCGATATCGAAGGCGACCTTGCTCATGCCGACGTTACTGGAGTTGATCAGGATACCGGTCAGGTCCAGCACCGGGCCTTCGGTGCGAGATACGTCACGAATGGTGTACTTGCCCAACTGCAAAGTGCCCGGGTACACCTCGACCTTGTCGCTGGGCTTCCAGCGTCCGGTTTCCAGGGCGGCACTCATGGAGATGGCTTTCATGGTCGAACCCGGCTCGAACACGTCGATCATGGCGCGGTTGCGCATCATCGCCGGTTGCAGGTTGCGACGGTTGTTGGGGTTGTAGGTGGGCTGGTTGACCATGGCGAGGATCTCGCCGGTCTTCACGTCCATGATCACCAGGCTGCCGGCCTTGGCGCCGTTCTCGATGATCGCGTTGCGCAGCTCGCGGTTGGCCAGGTATTGCAGGCGCAGATCAATCGACAACGCCAGAGGCTTGCCGGCCTTGGCGTTCTTGGTGACTTGGACGTCCTTGATCAGACGGCCGCGACGGTCCTTGATAACCTGGCGCTTGCCGGGCACGCCCGCCAGCCACTCATCGTAGGCCAGCTCGACGCCTTCGCGGCCGTGGTCGTCGATGTCGGTAAAGCCGACCATGTGCGCGGTGGTTTCACCGGCCGGGTAGAAACGACGAAATTCCTCGATGCCGTAGACACCGGGGACTTTAAGATCGAGTACCTGCTGGCCCTGCTCGGGCGTGAGGCCGCGCACCAGGTAGATGAATTCCTTGTTGGCCTGGGCTTCTAACCGCTCGGCCAACGCTTTCGGGTCCTGGCCCAGGGCGGCGGCCAGTTGCGGCCACTTGTCCTTGGCTACCTGCAATTCCTTGGCATTGGCCCACAGGGTGGTCACCGGCGTACTCACGGCCAGCGGCTCGCCGTTACGGTCGGTGATCAGGCCGCGGTGCGCCGGAATCGGAATATGTCGCAGGCTGCGCGCATCACCCTGGCCGATCAGGAAGTCACGGTCGACCACCTGCAGGTCGATGATTCGCCAGGCGATAGCGCCCACCATCAAAGCCAGCAGGCCGAGCATCAGGCGGAAACGCCATGGGTAGAGGGCGCCCTCAAGCTTCATCATGGCGCCACCATGCGAACGTCAGCCGCGCCAGGGATGTGCATTTTCAGTTGTTCGGTGGCCAGCACTTCGATACGGCTGTGGGCCGTCCAGGTGCTTTGCTCCAGGATCAAACGGCCCCATTCGGCTTGCGCCTTGTCACGCACGCTCAGCTCCCCGTACAGGGTATTGAGCAATTGGCGGTTGTAGTGAGCGCTGTAGGACACCGCAATCGCGGACACCAGCACGCCGACAAACAGCAGCAACATAAAGAAGCTGCCGCCCGGCAGGGGTTTGGCGAAAAGCTTGCTCACCGCAACTTCTCCGCGACGCGCATGACGGCGCTACGGGAACGTGGGTTGGCCTTGAGTTCAGCTTCGGAGGCGAACTGCGCTTTGCCATGGACTTTGATTTTCGGCACAAAGGCTTCGAAACGTACCGGCAGGTTGCGCGGCAGGTTGTCGGACTCGCCCTTGACCAGGCGACGCATGAACAGCTTGACGATGCGGTCTTCCAGCGAGTGGAAGCTGATCACCACCAGGCGACCGCCCACTTCCAGCGCTTCCAGAGCAGCTTCGAGGCCGGCTTCCAGATCGCCCAGTTCGTTGTTGACGTGAATACGCAGGCCCTGGAACGCACGGGTCGCCGGGTTCTTGCCCTTTTCCCAGGCGGGATTGGCCACTTTCAGCACTTCGGCGAGGTCTGCGGTGCGCTCGAACGGCTGGACCTCCCGGCGCTCGACCACGGCACGCGCCATGCGGCCGGCGAAGCGCTCTTCACCGTATTCCTTGAATACGCGGGCGATTTCTTCCACCGGGGCAGTGGCGATGAACTGCGCAGCGCTGACGCCACGGGTAGGGTCCATGCGCATGTCGAGCGGACCGTCGTTCATGAAGCTGAAGCCGCGCTCCGGGTCGTCAAGCTGCGGCGAGGACACGCCCAGATCGAGTAGAACCCCGGCCACCTTGCCCGCCATGCCGCGCTCGGCCACTTCGGCACCCAGCTCGGCAAAGCTGCGCTGCACAACGACAAAGCGGCCGTCTTCGGCCGCTAGCGCTTGCCCGGTGGCAATCGCTTGAGGGTCTTTGTCGAACCCGAGGAGTTTGCCGTCGGGCCCGAGCTGACTGAGTATCAGGCGGCTATGCCCGCCCCTGCCGAACGTGCCGTCCAGATAGCAGCCATCGGCGCGTACGGCGAGAGCCTCAACGGCTTCGTCGAGCAGTACGGTGATGTGGTTAAAGCCGCTATCGATAGTCACAGGATCAGATCACGCAGTTCGTCGGGCATGGCACCCGGTTGTTGAATAGCCGCCAGGTCAGCTGCGGAAACAGCATCCCAGGCATCTTCGTCCCACAATTGGAACTTGTTCAGTTGGCCAACCAGCATTGCGCGCTTGTCGAGCCTGGCGTATTCGCGCAAACGCGGGGGCACCAGGAAACGACCACTGCCATCGAGCTCGAGGTCGACGGCATTACCAATCAGCAAACGTTGCAGACGGCGGTTTTCTTCACGCAATGAAGGCAGGGCACGCAGCTTGGTTTCGATCAACTCCCACTCATCGAGCGGGTAAACACATAAACAAGGGTCAACAGCGTCAATCGTGATGATTAATTGCCCGGAACTTCGCGAAATCAGCTCGTCACGATACCGGCTCGGCATAGCGAGACGGCCTTTTGCATCGAGACTGATTGCGTTAGCTCCGCGAAACACAGATGCGTTTCTCCAAATTTTAGCGTTTTACGTTCAAAAAACCCACTTTGTGCCACTTTCCGCCACTTGCGCACACTATAGGAATGCGCCCACCACACCGTCAAGGCGCGAATACACGGAAAAGCCTTACAGAACGGAGATTTACGAGCGTTAAAGGAGGAGAAATCAGACTTCGACGGTGTTTTGGGCTGATCAAGCGCAACTGGCTCAAAGAGCTACAGGGAAAAGTTAAAGTGATTTATCAAGAGTAAGATTTTTTTGGTATTACGAAGACGCATCTGCCAATGATTTGGCAGGGGAGGGATTCTTGCGTTACTACCGGTTTTCTGTCCGTGAAGCGAACAGAAGAAAAGAAAAGGTGGAGAGTCGATCTGTAAGCCGGGTTCTGTCTTGAACAGTCATTCGTCTACGATGGCCATCACTGGACATCTTTAGCAACCTACCCGGTCCCAGCGCGGGCCACGCCTTGGGACCCTATTTGGTCTTGCTCCAAGTGGGGTTTACCTAGCCACGAACTGTTGCCAGACGTGCGGTGCGCTCTTACCGCACCTTTTCACCCTTACCGGCACCGAAGTGCTTAGGCGGTTATTTTCTGTGGCACTTTCCGTAGGCTCACGCCTCCCAGGCATTACCTGGCACTTCGCCCTATGGAGCCCGGACTTTCCTCCCCCCCCTAATTTTCATAGAGGGCAGCGACTGTCCAATCGACTCTCCGCCGAGAAGGTTAACGGCCCGGCGGCCTCAGGACAAGTATTAAAAGTGCAGCAATGCCATCACGTTCAGACGAAATGCCGGCTACCCCCCGGAACTATTCGGCTTTCTGTTTATCGAGCGCTACCTGATACAGCACGTTCTTGCGCAGCCCGGTAATGTCCGCTGCCAGGGCCGCCGCCCGCTTGAGCGGCATCTCCTTGAGCAGCAGATCAAGGATGCGCATGGCCTCGCTGCCAACGGCGTCTTCACTTTCCGGCGCGGTCCATCCCGCAACCAGCACCACACATTCACCGCGCTGCTGATTGCTGTCGCCCTCAACGAATGCGCGCAGTTCCTGGAGCGGCAAGCCCTTGAGGGTTTCGAACGTCTTGGTCAGCTCCCGGGCCAGCAGCGCCGGGCGATCACCGCCGAATACCAGCTCCATGTCCTGCAGGCATTCAAGGATGCGATGCGGCGCCTCATAGAAGATGAGGGTGCGCGGCTCTTCCTTTACCGCCTGAAGACGCGCGTGACGCCCCACCGTCTTGGCCGGCAGGAAGCCCTCGAAGATAAAACGGTCCGATGGCAGGCCCGCTGCAGATAATGCAGCAATCAACGCGCACGCTCCGGGAACAGGCACTACAGTGATACCCGCGGCACGCGCCTGACGAACAAGGTGATAACCCGGATCGGAAATCAGCGGCGTGCCCGCGTCGGAGATCAGCGCGACATCATCACCCGCCAACAGTCGGGTGATAAAACGACTGCCCTCTTCCCGTTCGTTATGCTCGTGGCATGCGGCTAACGGCGTGCTGATACCAAAGTGCTGCATCAACCGCTGCGAGTGCCGCGTGTCTTCGGCGGCGATCAATTTGACCTCACGCAGGATTTTCAGCGCCCGGGAACTGATGTCGTCCAGGTTGCCAATAGGCGTCGCCACGACAAAAAGCGAGCCTGCAGTGGAATTCAAAGGGCCTGGAGCAGTCAAAACGCACACCTCGATGATTGGCAAATTCGCATTGTAGCGCGTAGATGCCTTGAGAATGTGCCATCACCCCCTGCGCCTGCCTGGTCGCCGGAGGTCATGGAAAGTGCTTGCACGGTCTTATTCAACGCTTTAACGCCACTAACATCGCGCCTGAGCCAGTGCTTGGGTACACTTCCACGCTAATTTGATCGGTATCAGGAACACTTACATGATCGCTTGCCTGCGGCTGCTCTCCGCCCTCTGCCTCGCCGCCTTATTGGCCGCGTGCGCCAGCTCGCCCTCGTCCAGCCTTGGCGACCTTCCACGGACCCCGGACGCCAGTATCGAGCAATTGCTCGAACAGGCTACCACCGCCAAAACGCCCGAACAGGCTGCGCTGCTGCGTTTAAGCGCGGCCGACCTGGCCTACAGACAGAACAACCCGGGCCGCTCGGCGCAGATCCTTGCGCAGGTTCCCCTGGATGCTCTCAAGCCGGCCCCGCAAGTCTTCGCCAGCACCCTGGCGGCCGAACTGGCGATGGCGCGCAACCAGCCCAAAGCTGCGTTGGCCGCCCTGAACCATCCAAGCCTGCAAAATCTGAAGCAACTGCCTGCGGAGCAACAGGTGCGAACCGGCACCGTGCATGCACGCGCCTATGAAGCCGACGGGCAGATCCTGGCTGCTGCGCGCGAGCGTGTGGCAATGGCCCCCTTGCTCACAGGCGATGCCGCCAGCAGCAACCACGACGCGATCTGGGCGCTGATTGCCGCGCTGCCGGCCGAGCAACTGCAAGCCAGCGGCAACCCGACGCTGGACGGCTGGATCAGCCTGGCCAAGGCGGTCAAGGGCGCCGGCACCCTGGAGCAACAACAGGCGGCAATCGACACCTGGCGCGCGCAGAACCCGGGGCACCCCGCGGCCGTGCAGCTGCCGACGCCACTGACCAAACTCAAGGAACTGGCCAGCCAACCGCTGAACAAAATCGCCGTGCTGCTGCCCCAGGATGGCCCACTGGCCGCTGTTGGCAAAGCGCTGCGTGAAGGCTTCATGGCTGCGCACTATCAGGCTGAACAGGCCGGACAAAAAGCGCCGGTGATCGAGTTCTACGACAGCTCGCGCCTGACTTCCCTGGATGACTTCTATGCCAAGGCTCAGGCCGCCGGCGTGCAACTGGTGGTCGGTCCGCTGGAGAAGCCGCTGGTCAAACAGCTCAGCGCGCGCCCTCAATTGCCAATCACCACCCTGGCGCTGAACTACAGCGAGGCCGAGCAAAACCCGGCGCAGCTGTTCCAGTTTGGTCTCGCTGCTGAAGATGAAGCCCGCGAAGTGTCGCGCCGCGCCCGTGCCGACGGCCTGCACCGCGCCGCTGCAATGGTGCCCCGTGGTGAATGGGGCGAGCGTGTCTACAAGGCCTTCCGTCAGGATTGGGAAGCCAATGGCGGCACCGTGCTCGGCGTCGAGTACGTTGATCAGCCGGTCGCCCTCGCCCAGCAGATCGCCGACCTGTTCCAGTTGCGTAAAAGCGAAGGCCGCGCCAAGAGCCTGCAGAACACCGTAGGCACTGACGTCGCAGCCCAGCCTTCGCGCCGCCAGGACATCGAGTTCATTTTCCTGGCCGTGCCACCGCAACTGGCCCAACAGATCAAGCCGACCCTGAACTTCCAGTACGCTGGCGACGTGCCGGTGTATGCCACGTCCCACGTGTTCAGCGCCAGCGGTGACAAAAACCAGTACCTGGACATGACCAACGTGATGTTCTGCGAAACGCCATGGCTGTTGAACACCACTGACCCGCTGCGCAATCAGGTGGCTTCACAATGGCCGCAAGCCAATGGCAGCCTCGGCCGTCTATATGCGATGGGCGTCGATGCCTACCGCCTGGCACCGCGCCTGGGCCAGCTCAAGGCACTGCCGGACAGCCGCATTGACGGCCTGTCAGGCAGCCTGGGCATCAGCACCAACCAACGCGTTGACCGCCAGTTGCCATGGGCGAAGTTCGTCGGTGGCGAGGTCCAGCGCCTGCCCGATACCCCACGCTGATGCCCGAGCGGTCCAGCGCACAAAGCGGCAAGGATGCCGAACTGCACGCGCTGAAATACCTGCAGCAACAGGGTCTGCGCCTGCTGGCGCAGAACTGGTTGTGCAAACGCGGCGAGCTTGATCTGGTCATGCTTGACGGCGATACAGTAGTATTCGTCGAAGTCCGCTACAGAAAACACGCACAATGGGGCGGCGCGCTCGCCAGTATTGACGGGCGCAAACGTCAAAAGCTGATACTCGCCGCGCAGTTTTTCCTGCTCAAGGAGCATCGCTGGTCCGACGCCCCCTGCCGTTTCGACGTGGTTGCCATAGAAAGCACACCGTCTGGCAAGGCTGATCTGAACTGGATCAAAAGTGCCTTCGACAGCTGATTCGCCGGGCATTTTCACCCCACACTTTTGCTCTTTGCTTTGCGGGCTGCACATTTCTGTGCCAAACAGCCGCGCTACTTAAGGTCACACAGATGGACATGCAATCCCGAATTCGCCAGCTTTTCCAGGCCAGCATCGACACCAAGCAACAGGCGATGGACGTACTTGCACCGCACATCGAGCAAGCCAGTCAGGTCATGGTCAACGCCTTGCTCAACGAGGGCAAAATGCTTTCGTGTGGCAACGGCGGTTCGGCCGGCGATGCCCAGCACTTCTCGTCCGAACTGCTCAACCGCTTCGAACGCGAGCGCCCGAGCCTGCCGGCCATTGCCTTGACCACCGATTCGTCGACGATCACCTCGATCGCCAACGACTACAGCTACAACGAAATCTTCTCCAAGCAGATCCGCGCCCTGGGCCAACCGGGTGATGTGCTGCTGGCGATTTCCACCAGCGGCAACTCGGCGAACATTATCCAGGCGATCCAGGCCGCACATGATCGCGAAATGATTGTCGTAGCATTGACCGGACGCGACGGCGGCGGCATGGCCTCGCTATTGCTGCCCGAAGACGTGGAAATTCGCGTCCCGGCCAATGTCACCGCACGTATTCAAGAAGTCCACCTGTTGGCGATCCACTGCCTGTGCGATCTGATCGACAGTCAACTGTTCGGGAGTGAAGAATGACCGTTAAACGACTCAGCCTGGTGACCATTGCGCTGTGCCTCGGCATCAGCGGTTGCAGCACGGCCATCACCGCGACAAGGGATACCCCCATCCAGGACGACAGGGGCACGCGTACCTTCGGCAGCACCATTGATGATTCGCTGATAGAAACCAAGGTCAAAGTCAACGTGGCGAAGGCCGCGACCGACCTGGGCAATGGCGCCTCGCGTATTGTGGTGACCAGCTTCAACGGCGTCGTGCTGCTGGCAGGGCAAACACCGCGCGCCGACCTCAAGGCCCAGGCCGAACAGGCCGCCTCGGCGGTGCAGCGGGTCAAAAAAGTGCACAATGAGCTGCAGGTCATGGACCCGATCACGCTGCTGGCCATCAGCAACGACGCCCTGCTGACCACCAAGATCAAGGCGCAGATGCTCACCGACAATGCGGTGCCAGGCTCGCGGATCAAAGTGGTCACCGACAATGGCATCGTTTACCTGATGGGCCTGTTGACCCAGGCGGAAGCGACCCGCGCGTCCAACCTGGTACAGGGCGTGTCCGGCGTGCAGAAGATCGTGAAGGTGTTCGAATACATCGACTGATGTAAACCCGCCGCGATAAAAAAGGGCGCCGTGCATTGATTGCACGGCGCCCTTTTTAGTGGCCAGGGTTTATTGGTACTGCTGGTACGGGTTGCCCTGGAACTGGTTGTTTTGTTGTGGCGCCTGCTGCTGACCCGCCGGCTGGCCGTATTGCTGACCCGGGATCGGGCCGAGGTTGACCTCAACACGACGGTTTTGCGCACGGCCATTCACGTCGGCGTTGCTGGCAATCGGGTTATCCGGGCCGGCACCGCGTGCGCTCAGGTTGGTCGGGCTGACGCCCTGGGAGGTCAGGTAGTTGGCCACGCTCTGGGCACGGCGCTGGGACAGGTCCATGTTCAACTGGCGGCTGCCAGTGCTGTCGGTGTAGCCGACGATCTGAATGGTGTTCTGGCTGAACTGCTTGAGCGAGTTGGCCAGGTTGTTCAGCGGCTGATAGAAGCTGCTGGCGATCGCGTCCGAGTTGGTGGCAAAGGTGATATTGCCCGGCATGATCAGCTTGATCTGATCGCCCTGACGCTGCACTTCAACCCCGGTGTTGGCCATGCTTTCACGCAGTTTCTTTTCCTGCTGGTCGGCGTAGTAGCCATAGCCGGCAGCGCCGGCGCCGGCAACCGCCGCACCAATCAGCGCGCCTTTTCCACGATGGTTATGGTCGATGGCAGCGCCAGCCAGGGCACCGGCCAGGGCGCCAAGGCCGCCGTATTTGGCGGTCTTGCTCATGCCGCCCTCGGAACCATTGCTGGCCTGCCCCTGATTGCCGCTGTAGGGATTGGGAGAAGCGCAGCCAGACAAAAGGGCTACGGCGGTGGCGACAACAAGCAGACGACGCGGAGTGAACATGAAGAGAGCTCCTACTTTTGCATTCTGTGATGCAGAGGACATTGGCAACTGGCCTGTGCCGAGTTTGGAACGCGACAAAGGGTAAAGATTCCGTGGCGGCTCACCGAGGTGCATCGAGGGCAACCGGTTCTTGTCGCTTTACAGACCGTAGCAGACTCAGGCTGAACGCGGCCTGCGGTTTTGCTGCAACGCTGCGCGCAAGGCGATACCGTTTTCGGACGAATGTCGCCAGAATCATTGCGCCATGAAACCGGTTGTCCCCTCCCCCTTTTCCGCTAACCAATCAACCTCAACGCCTGCGCCCGCGCCACCGCCTGCGTTCTGCGCTCCACCCCCAGCTTGCTGTTGATATGGCTCGCATGGGTCTTGACCGTGTGCAGGGAAATAAACAGCCGGTTGCTGATCTCCTGGTTCGAGCAGCCTTGGGCGATCAATTGCAGCACCGCCAGCTCTCGACTGCTCAGGGTTTCGTGGGCAAGCGTGGCATCTGGCGCCAGCGCTGCCGGCAGCAGCGCCAGCAAGGCCTGATTGAGCACGCCGTGGGCCTCTTTGCTCAGTTGCTCGCGCATCCACTCCGGGTACGCGTCCAGCAGTCGCTGGAACGGCAGCAGCGCGCCGCCCGTCCCCGCTTGCAGTGCACACGCCAGCACCGGGCGTGCCTGGGTTTCCTCGCCGCAGTCCAGCAGCACCTGCGCCTGCTGGGTCAGCGCCAACAGGGCGATCATCTGGCGCCCGCTGTTGTGGGCGTGTTGCGCCAGGCCGCCCAGGCGTTGCAGGGCGGCCTCGGGCTGATGGCGGATCGCATCGAGGGTGGCCTGCTGCAGCTCAATATGCTGCGCAAGGTGCGGATGAAACTCCGGCGCAGCGGCCGCGTGCTCGCCGCTGTAGGTCTGCGCGAGCCGCGCCAGCCAGGCTTCGGCCAGGTCGGTGCGGCCCTGGGCCAGCCACAGTTCGCATTTGATCAGGGTGATCATTGCCAGGTAGTAGATCGGCGGCACGTCCCAGATATGCATCAGGCGCTCGGCCTCGGCCAGCTCGGCAAAGGCCTTGGCGAAATCCGCGCGGCGCCCTTCGAAGCTGGCGATCACACAATGACCGATCAGTACGCTGATATCGCGGCACGCCCGGGCCTCGGTCAGACCGGCGCGCAGGCGAGCAATACCGGCGTCAGGCTGATTGCGCATCAGCAGCAGGTACCCTTCATACAACGAGAGGCGCGCGCGCACGGCATACAACCGTTGCGGCGCCAGGCCGTTGAGGCGTTGCAGGCCCTGGTGAACTTCATCAAGGGCCCGCAGGATCTCGCCGCGCGCCTGCAATACCCGCGCACGGTCGTAATGGGCCAGCGCCTCGAACAGCGGGTTGCCGACGCGCTGCGCCAGCTCCAGGGATTCACGGTTCAGACCACGGGCGCGCCACAGATCGGCGTCGACGATGGCCAGATTGGACAGCGTCGACAGGCATATCAGACGCTGGCCATAACGCCGCTGCGGAAGGCTCTCCAGCGCTTCATTGCAGTAACGCTGAGTCAGCTCGCGGTCGCCCCGCCCCCGAGCGATGATCCCGCTCAACGCCAGCCACTGCGCCAGCATTGATCTTTGCGCCGTGGCCGAGGGCGCCGGCAGAAAGCGGCTGAGGTAGCTGGACAATTCTTCCGCCGCATCCAGCTGGCAGGCCAGGCCCAATGCCCAGCTGTACAGCACGATCAGGCGCGGCGTGCTGATCAGCAGGCTGTCGGGCAGGTCCATTTTCCAGCGCAGCAACATGCCGATATTCTGCTCGGCCAATAGCTGCTCTTCGGACAGGTTCTGCACCAGATTGGCCGCCACATCCAGATGGCCGGCGCGCAGCGCCTGCTCCACGGCCTCGTCGATCAAACCCTGGGCATTGAACCAGCGACAGGCACGCAGGTGCAGGCTCGCCGCCGGCAGCACGGCAGCACTGGCGCGACGAGTGCGCAGCAGGTCGGAGAACAAATGGTGATAGCGGTACCAGTGGCCCTGATCATCAAGCGGGACAAGAAACACCTGGTGCGATTGCAGGTAGCGCAGGATTTCCGCGCTGTCGTGGGCTTCGCGCACGGCGTCGCACAGCTCGCTGCAAAAACGTTCCTGGGGGGCGGTATCGAACAAAAAGGCCTGCACTTCAGGCGGCAGGCAGTCGATCACCTCTTCAAGCAGGTAGTCGCGGATCAGCCCTTCGCCACCGTGCAGACTCTGCGGCAAAGCCTCTTCGCTGCCGGCTTCTGACGCGGCCAGCAGCCAGAAACGCAGGCCGGCCACCCAGCCTTCGCTGCGGCGAATCAGGTTTTCCAGTGCCTCGCCGCGCAGTGAGCTGCTGTGGTGGTCCAGTACCGCCAGGGATTCGGCATGGGTCAGGCGCAGGTCCTGTTCGTTGAGTTCCAGCAGGTGCCGCGACAAGCGCAGCCGCGCCAGGTGCCAGTCGGGACGCTGGCGACTGGTGACCATTACCACCAGACCATCGGGCAAGTGATTGAGGAAAAATTGCAGGCAGCGGTCCAGCACCGGACCCTGGGCCAGATGGTAGTCATCCAGCACCAGCAACAGCGGCGCAACGGCAGACAGGTGCAACGCCAGCTCATCGAGCAGGCCGTCGAGCCATTCTTCAAAGGCAAAGGGCTGGTGGCGCTGGCGCATTTTCAGCAAGCCCAGGGCCTGGGCGCCAATCTGCGGAAAATAGTGCTGCAAGCCTTCGAGCAGCCGTTCAAGGAAGCGGCCCGGGTCGCTGTCCCTCACGCTCAATCCCAGCCAGAGGCTCTGCCAATGGGCCGGCAACGCCTGGCAGAACTCCACCGCCAACGAACTCTTGCCGAACCCCGCTGGCGCGCTGACCAGCAGCAACCGCCCTTCGAGCCCCGCGCCCAGCCGTTCGCACAAGCGCGGTCGCGGCACATAGCCGTCAGGCAGCGGAGGCCTGTAGAAGCGACCTTCCAGAGGCGGCATGACCGCGCTGGAAGACCCCTGAATTCGGGACAGATCAGTCATCGCCGGGCTCTTGTATAAGGCTGTTGTCGGCATTGCAGATGTCCGCAGACTAGCGGTAAAAGCGCCAGCCTTGTAGATCTTTGCAACATTTGCCTTAAAAAGAACTGCGACAAGAAATGTGAAAAGGGGCTTGCTCCCGATGGTGGGGGATCAGTCAGTACATCTGTTGACTGATCCGCCGCCATCGGGAGCAAGCCCCCTCCCACACTGGGTTACCGTTACCGCTTAGCGAACACCATCCTGACGCAGAGCCGCCGGAGTGAAGTCGCTGGTGGTGGCGGTGAAGCCGAAGTCATAGGCCTGTTTCTCTTCGTTCTTCATGCCCAGCGCCAGGTAGCGGCCGGACTGCAGGTCGTAGAGGGTTTCCAGGGCGTACCACGGCACTTGCTTGTCGTAGTAGTTCTCGGCATGGGCTTCGGCGACGCGCCACAGTTGGCCACGACCGTCGTAATGGTCGATCACCGCCGCCTGCCAGGTGTCTTCGTCGATGAAGAAGTCACGCTTGGCATAAATGTGGCGCTGGCCTTCCTTCAAGGTGGCGACCACGTGCCAGACACGGCGCAGTTCATAACGCGTCAGGTCCTGGTTGATGTGGCCGGCCTTGATGATGTCGGCGTACTTGAGCTTGGGGTCGTCGATCTTGTAGCTGTTGGAAGCGATGTAGATCTCCTTCTTGCCTTCCAGCTTCCAGTCGTAGCGGTCCGGCGCGCCGTTGTACATGTCGAGGTTGTCGGAGGTACGCAGGCCGTCGGCGGCAGTGCCCGGCCCGTCATAGGACACTTGCGGCGCCCGGCGCACGCGGCGCTGACCGGCGTTATACACCCATGCCGAACGCGGCTCCTTCACCTGGTCCAGGGTTTCGTGCACCAGCAGCACGCCACCGGCCAGACGCGCCGGCGCGGTCACTTGCTGCTTGAAGTAGAACAACACGTTGCCCGGGTTTTTCGGATCGAAGTCCTTCATTTTGTCGCGGAACACAAACTGGTCGCGGAAGTACACCAGGCTGTAGGAACCGTTGGTTTGCGGCGTAGCCTGGGTGACCAGACGCGTCACGCTACCGCCACGATAGCGGGTGATGTGGTTCCAGATCACTTCAACGCCGGTCTTCGGGATCGGGAACGGCACGGCCGTCGAGAAGTTTTCCAGGCCGTTGCCGCCGGACACCAGGTTGGTGGTGGTGGCGTTCTTCTTGATCGCGGCGAACACATCAGTCGGCACGGTGGCGCCACGATGGGTCGGGTAAACCGGCATCTTGAAGGTTTCCGGGTAGCGCTTGAACATCGCGTACTGCCCCGGCGCCAGCTTGTCCTTGTACTGCTCCACGTTCTGCGCGGTGATGGTGAATTGCGGTTGTTCACTGGCATAAGGGTTGGCCAGGAAACCTCGGGCATCGACCGCACCGGCGTTGGTGGGCATGGGCGACCATTTCGGAATGGTACCGGCCGCGTTACCGGCCATTTCGGCGCCCATCGGTGTCAGGCTTGTGCCCAGCTTGGCGGCTTCATCCGCCGAGACGGCCGCCATGACGTGGCTCGCCATGATCGACAGCCCCAGCACACCAATGTGCAACAGACTTTTGCTTATTTTCATGTTGTTGTTCTTCCTGAAAATACCGCTTGGAAAAGTGTGCTTAGAAGTTGGCGCCGAAGCTCAAGGCCACGAAGTCGCGGTCATCCACGGTGCTGAACTTGCCGCCAAAGAAGTTGGTGTAAGCCAGGCTCGCGGTGTAGGTGTTCTGGTACTCGGCATCCAGGCCCAGGCTGACCGCCTTGCGGCCTTCTTCAAAGTTGCCGCCAGGGCCTGGGGAGTAACCCTTCACGTCATGGGACCAGGCTACGTTCGGCTTGAGGTTGACCCCGGCGAACACGTCCGGGTACTCCCAGATGGCGCGTGCGCGGTAACCCCACGAGGTGGCGGTGGTGTAGCCGTCGTTGTTGCAGTTGGTGTTCAGGCCGGCCGCATTCGGCAGACCGGCGCCGCTGGCGGTGGAGGCGTTGAGCGCATTGCAGAACCCGCCCGGCAAGGTGCCCGGGCCGAAGACCGGATCGCGGCCATAACGGGCCTGGGACTTGCTCTCCAGCCCGCCCACATGGGTCACGCCGATTTCGCCGACGGTGGTCAGACGGCTGGCGCCCATCACCTGGTCGAAGAAGTGCGTGAAGGTGGTCTGGAACTGCGTCACTTCCTTGCGGTTGTAACCGTGCAGGTCCTGGCCCGGGCTGCCCTTGAGCACGGACGCGTTGCCGAAGCCCGGAATCGGCGTGACGCCGGCAAACAGGATGTCGGTGGTGCTCAGTTGCACCGGGGCATTCGGACGGTAACTCAGCTCACCGCTCCAGGCGGTGCCGGTAGGCAATGTGGTGGAGAAGCTCAAGCCGTAGAGGCGGATATCTTCCGGGTATTCGACGAAGTAGTTGGAACTGCCCGCCACGATCAGCGGACGCAGGGCCGCCAGCGGGCCCAGTGGGCGAGTGAACGCCGACGCAGGCGCGCCCTGGGCACTGAAGATCGGCGCACGGCTGTGGTAGTTCATGAAGTACGCGCCGAACTCGGTGTCCAGCGGTTCGAAGTTGTAGTGCATGGCCATGCCGAACTGGCCGCTGTCGCGCGCATCGCGGTCCGGCCCACGGCGCACCAGCACGCCCTCGCCGTTGACGTCCACGCCCAGCGCATTCAGGGTCGGCAGTGCCGCGCCTGGAATGGTCGAGCGCTTGTTCAGCACCCGCAGGTTATTGCTGCAGCCGTCGGAAATCACGTCAGGCTGGGAGAAGAAGGTGCCGCAGTTATCGGTAACGGTCTGGTCCCACTCCAACTGGTAAAACGCCTCGGCCGAGAGGTTGTCGGTGAGCGTCTGGGACACGTAGAACATGTTGACCGGAATCAGGCCTTCCTTGATCTCGGCGCCCGGACGACGGAACGCGGACACGTCGATCGGGTTGATGGAGTTGATGCCGCCACCGATGAAGGTACTTTCACCCCAGCTCACCACCTGCTTGCCGAACCGCACGTTACCCGGCTGATCGGCAATGCTGTAGTTGTGGTAGATGAACGCATCGAGAATCTGCCCGCCCGAGGACTTGGCGCCCTCTTTGCGGTTGTTGTCGCTGATGTCCTTGAATGGCCGGCTTTCGTCCTTGAGCTCGAAGTCATACCAGTACTTGCCACGCACAAACACGCCGGTATCGCCGTATTTCAGCTCCAGGTCGTGAATGCCCTTGAAGATCTTCGAGAAGGTCTCGCCGCGCTTGAAGTTCAGGTGGCCGTCATCGGACGTTTGGGACAACCCTCGGCCGCCGTTGTTGGCGCCGATCAGGTCGCGGTTGGCCTTGGCAGTGGACCAACTGGCGCCCACGGACAGCGACGAATCAAAGCTCCCTTCGATTTCACCGATATTGAAACTGACGCCGAATGCAGGCCCGGCGAGCGTAGAAGCGAGACTGACGGCCAGGGGCAGTTTTGCCCGGCGCCAGAACTGGTTTACTGAGGTCATCGACGCTACTCCATGTGCATTATTGTTATGGCAGTGAGTTTCTTCGTTGATGGTGTAACGGCCGGAATACAACGACTCCAATGCCGCCCGGCAACCAGGCCCCCATGGCCTGAAGCGCAACATCCCTGAAAAACTCTGTGAGTGACTATAGCCAGCAGGGCATACCGCTTGATCCCTCTAAAGTGTGATTTGCATCACCAACCCGTCTGCCACAGTCCTTTCGCCACGTCGGCGAAAGCCGACGCGGGAAGGATGGCTGAAAATCGGCAAATCACAAGTAAAGCCGCAAGATAGAGCATTGCCGCGCCCGATGGGGCCCGGCGAACGCACTCAGAGGGTGGACAGGAACGTGCTGTTGTTGGCCTGCCATTCGATGATGTCGACGCGGATACGCTTTTTGTCGAGCTTGCCGACGCTGGTCTTGGGAATTTCCGTAACAACGGCAATCTGGCTCGGAATCGCCCACTTGCTCAAGTGACCCAATTCCACGAATGGCTTGAGGTGTTCCTTGAGTTCGCGCGCGCCAATCTCATGGCCCTCGCGCACCACCAGCAACGCAAACGGGCGCTCGCCCCACTGCGGATCGGCGATGCCCACCACGGCGACTTCGCGCACCGCCGGGTGGCGACTGATCAGGTCTTCGAGCGCCAGGGACGAGACCCACTCGCCGCCAGTCTTGATCACATCCTTGATGCGGTCGCGAATGTCGATCACGCCAAACGCATCCAGAGTGGCCACGTCACCGGTGTGCATCCAGCCACCGGCCCACAGCTCGGCGCCCTTTTGCGGCTCGTTGAAATAGCCTTCGCTGAGCCACGGCGCACGCAGCACCAGTTCGCCCTGGGACTCGCCATCGGCGGGCAGGAAGTGGCCGTCGCTGTCGACGATGGCCGCCTCCACCAGCGGGCCCGGTACACCGGCCTTGATGCGGTAGGTGGTGCGCTCGTCTTCGCTGCCGGCCATCAACTCGTCGTTGAGGTGGGCGCAGGACACCAGTGGCCCGGTCTCGGACATGCCATAGGCGGCCGTCAGTTGAATGCCCCGCGCCTTGGCCGCTTCATAGAGGGTGCGGTTGAGGGCGCTGCCGCCGATGACGATTTTCCAGCCGCCGAAGTCCACGTTCTGGGCGGCCTTGGCGTTGAGCAGCATTTGCAGGATGGTCGGCACGCAATGGGAGAAGGTGACGCGCTCCCTGCGCCACAGCTCCACCAGGTATTCCGGGTCGTAGCGGCCGGGATACACCTGCTTCAAACCGAGCATGGTCGCCACGTAGGGCAGGCCCCACGCATGCACGTGGAACATGGGTGTGATCGGCATGTACACGTCGCGGGTGCCCAGCAGGCGCACGCTGTCGACGCTGCCCATGATGGTCGCCACGCCAATGGTGTGCAGCACCAGTTGGCGATGGGTGAAGTACACACCCTTGGGGTTGCCGGTGGTGCCGGTGGTGTAGAAGGTGGTAGCGACCGAGTGTTCGTCGAAATCCTCGAAGGCGTACGTGGGGCTGGCGGCGGCCAGCAGGGTTTCGTACTCGCCCACCAGGTTGGGCAACTCGGCGGTGTGGGCGTCACCGTCGGTGAGCAGCAGGGTCTTGTCCACCGTGGTGAGCTGCCCGGCGATGGCCTGGTAGAGCCCGACGAACTCGCTGTTGACCAGTACGAAGCGGTCCTCGGCATGGTTCATGGTGTAGAGGATCTGTTCCGGCGACAGGCGCACGTTGATGGTATGCACCACCGCGCCGATCATCGGGATGGCGAACATGCATTCCAGGTAGCGGTGGCTGTCCCAGTCCATCACCGCGACGGTGTCACCGGCCCTGACCCCGGCCTCGGTGAGCACATTGGCCAGCCGCGCGACCCGTTCGATCAACGTGGGATAGGTGTAGCGAAGCCTGTCGCGATAGACGATTTCCCGGGTCTTTTCGTAGCGGGTGCCGGACATCAACAGGCGCTTGATCAACAACGGGTATTGGTAAGCGCCTTCGGCGGGCGGGATAACACGGGTCTGCAACATACGAATCCCTTTTTATGACTGCACGGTCTTGGCTTGAAGACTTGCACTGTAGAGACCTTGTGTTTCAACCAAATCAGCCAAAGGAATGATTTGCAGCGCGCTGCAAATGCTAGCTTTGCGCCAGCATTTGAGGCGCTCAAGCAGGCTATTTCATGCTGGTAAACGCCAGCTTCACGCCGATGGCAATCAACACCGCGCCCATGGTGCGATCAAACCAGTGCCCCATCCGCGCAAACCCCGCGCGAACGCGCTGCTGGCTGAACAGCATCGCCACCAGGCAGAACCACAAGCCCGTCGCCACGGCCAGGTACACACCATAGCCCGCCTGCACCGCCAGCGGCGTGTGCGGGTTGATCACCACGGTGAACAGCGACAGAAAGAACAGCGTGGCCTTGGGATTCAGGCCGTTGGTGACGAACCCGGCGGTAAACGCACCGCGCGGGGTGCGCTCACCGGCGTCACGGTGCAACTCGCCCTCGGCGACCGGTTTGGCCGGCTGCGCGCGCAGGGCCTTGAAGCCGATGTACAGCAAGTAGGCGGCGGCCGCCCATTTCAACGCGTTGAACAGCACGATGGACTGGGACACGATCAAGCCAATGCCAAGCAACGAGTAACCCACATGCACGAAGATCGCCGAGCCGACGCCCAGCGCGGTCCAGGTGCCGGCGCGACGGCCGTGGGTGACGCTTTCGCGCACCACCACGGCGAAGTCGGGGCCAGGGCTGGCCACCGCCAACAGGTGAATCAGGGCCACGGTCAAAAACTCGGCGAGATACATGTTCGCTCCCTTTACGTAACGGATTATTTCATCTGATAGTCTCGGCAGATTACGCCTTCGAACTCCGCCGCAAAAGGTACAGTTGAGCATGAACAATCGCCGCGCCGTCTTCCTTGATCATCCTTCCCTCGACCTGGGCGACCTCGACCTCAGCGGTTTGCAGGCCTGCTTCAGCGACCTGCAGCTGTTCGAGCAGACCACCGCGCAGAATGTGATCGAACGCCTGCAGGGCGCCCAGGTCGCCATCAGCAACAAGATCGCGCTCGACGCCAACACGCTGGCCGCCTGCCCCGAACTCAAGCTGATTCTGGTATCGGCCACCGGCACCAACAACGTTGACCTTGCGGCCGCCCGTGCCCACGGCATCACGGTGAGCAACTGCCAGGGCTACGGCACGCCGTCGGTGGCGCAGCACACGCTGATGCTGCTGCTCAACCTGGCCACGCGTCTGCAGGACTATCAGCGCGACGTCGCCGCCGGCAAATGGCAGGCGGCCACGCAGTTTTGCCTGCTGGACCACCCGATTGTCGAGCTGCAAGGCAAGACCCTCGGCCTGCTCGGCCATGGCGAACTGGGCAGCGCCGTAGCGCGGTTGGCCGAGGCGTTTGGCATGCGCGTGCTGTTGGGCGCCCTTCCTGGCCGCCCTGCCCGCGCCGATCGCGTGCCGCTGGATGAGTTGCTGGCGCAGGTCGACGCGCTGACCCTGCACTGCCCGCTCAATGAGCACACCCGCGACCTGATCGGCGCCCGCGAACTGGCGCGGCTCAAGCCCGGCGCGTTGGTGGTCAACACGGCGCGCGGCGGTTTGATCCATGAACAGGCGCTGGCCGACGCGTTGCGCAGCGGCCATCTGGGCGGTGCCGCCACCGATGTGCTGAGCGTGGAGCCGCCAGCCAATGGCAATCCGCTGCTGGCCGGTGATATTCCCCGCTTGATCGTCACGCCGCATAACGCCTGGGGCAGTCGCGAAGCGCGCCAGCGCATCGTCGGCCAACTGGCGGAAAACGCCCGGGGCTTTTTCAGTGGCGCCCCGCTGCGGGTCGTCAGTTGATAGACTGCGCCCCTTTTTCAAGGAGCAGACCATGGATCCGCGCAGTGAAGTACTGCTTCGCCAGCCCGAACTTTTTCAAGGCAACCTGCTGCTGGTCGGTTTGCCGGCCGACGACTTGCTCGGTCGCCTGCCCAATGCCCACGGCTGGTGCTGGCACGCCGGTGACCAGGCGGCGCTCGACGCACGCTTCCCGGAGCGCAGCGCGTTTGGCGTGAATGTGCCCGAACGCGCGTTCGACGCGGCGGTGATCTTCTTGCCCAAGTCCAAGGACCTCACCGATTACCTGCTCAATGCGGTGGCCGCGCGCCTGCCCGGTGCCGAGCTGTTTCTGGTGGGGGAGAAAAAAGGCGGTATCGAAAGCGCCGCCAAGCAGCTGGCGACGTTCGGCAAACCGCGCAAGCTGGATAACGCGCGGCATTGCCAGCTGTGGCAGATCACCGTAGTCAATGCGCCGCCGGCCGTTGAACTGGAAAGTCTGGCGCAGGTGTTCGAGGTGCCGCTGGCCGAGGGCCCGCTGAAGGTGGTCAGCCTGCCGGGCGTGTTCAGCCACGGGCGCCTGGATCGCGGCACCGAGTTGCTGCTGGCGCACCTGGACAAGCTGCCGAGCGGCCATCTGCTGGACTTCGGTTGTGGCGCAGGCGTGCTGGGGGCTGCGGTCAAGCGTCGCTACCCGCACAACAGCGTGACGATGCTGGATGTAGACGCCTTCGCCACCGCCAGCAGCCGTCTGACGTTGGCGGCCAACGGCCTGGAGGCCGACGTACTGACCGGCAATGGGATCGACGCCGCGCCGATGGGGTTGAATGCGATCCTGAGCAACCCGCCGTTTCATGTCGGCGTGCACACAGATTACTTCGCAACAGAAAATCTGCTGCGAAAAGCAGCGAAACACCTGGCAAAAGGCGGCGAACTTCGCCTGGTTGCCAATAGTTTCCTGAAGTATCAGCCGCTGATCGAAGAGCACTTGGGTATCTGTGCGGTGAAGGCCGAGGGCAATGGTTTTCGCATTTACCGCGCCAAGCGCCCCTAACGGGCGTTTGAAAAAGAAGGCTTGCCGAATGTGTCCTGGCTAGGCAGAATCCGCTCCGTCCTAGGGGAGTAGTCTCCCACGAGTTCACTCTCGTCCGGCATACGTCAACATACTTGGTCAGCAGACCATGGCGTATGCGACCCAGGAGTCCGCACAGACGGACCGGGGTTTGACAAGACCTATGACACGCACACCTTACCCGGGGCGGGAAGGCTGTACGTGTCATAGCCGTGTCGACCCGCCCCTGGAACCTACCTGATGCTGGATTCTCTGCTCGTCCCCACCGCAATCGTTGCCTTGGCCGAAATCGGCGACAAGACGCAACTGCTCGCGCTTATCCTCGCCGCACGCTTTCGCAAACCCTGGCCGATCATTGCCGGCATTGTCGCCGCGACCCTGGCCAACCATGCGGCCGCCGGTGCCGTGGGCGCCTGGTTTGGCAGCTTTTTCTCGGACGCGGTGCTGCACTGGATTCTTGCCGCGAGCTTCTGCGCCACGGCCTTGTGGACGCTGGTACCGGACAAACTCGACGATGACGAGGCCAGTACCACGCGCAAGTTCGGACCGTTCCTGACCACGCTGATTGCGTTCTTCCTTGCGGAGATCGGTGACAAGACGCAGATCGCCACGGTGATGCTGGCGGCGCAGTACCCGGAGCTGTGGCTGGTGATTATCGGCACGACCCTGGGCATGTTGATTGCCAACGTACCGGTGGTGCTGGCGGGGAATTTTGCAGCGGAGAAGCTGCCGCTGACCTTGATTCGCCGGCTGGCGGCGACGGCGTTTTTCATCCTGGCGATTGTGGCGGTGTACAAGGCCATGCAAAGCAGCGGGTGGATCTAGCGTCAAATGTGGGAGGGGGCTTCATCAGCCTTGGAACATCAGGATTTTTTGGCCTGTTGGTACAGCGGCATGACTTTTGGAATCGCCGCCTGCAGCGAGGCGATCCGGCTATCGGAGGCCGGGTGAGTGCTCATGAACTCCGGCGGCGCGCCTTCGGAGGCCTTGGCCATCTTGTTCCACAGCGTGATCGCGGCGTTCGGGTTGTAGCCGGCGCGGGCCGACAGTTCCAGACCGATCAGGTCGGCTTCGTTTTCATTGCTGCGGCTGTTGGGCAAGGTCATGCCGTAATTGGCCACGGTATCGGCCAGCGCCAGGCTGTCCTGCCCCAGGCCGAATATCGCACCGGCGCCCTGTTTGGCCATCTGGATACCATAGGCCTTGGACATGGCTTCACGGCCATGCTCGCGCAAGGCGTGGGCAATTTCATGGCCCATCACCGCAGCCAGCTCGTCATCAGTGAGCTTGAGGTTGTCGATCAGTGCGCTGTACACAAAGATCTTGCCGCCAGGCCCGCAGTTGGCGTTCATCTCGTCGCTCTTGATCAGGTTCACTTCCCACTTCCACTGCGCCGCATCCGGACGGAAGGTGGGCGCCTGGGCGATCAGCCGATTGGCAATCGCCTGCACACGCTTGGCGTTGGCACTGGTTTTGTCCACCAGGCCTTTGCCACTGGCTTCGCCCAACGTCTGCTGGTAGGACTGGGCATACATCTGGTCGACTTCCTGGCTCGACAGCATGCTGAACATGTATTGCTTGCGCTCAACGCCAACGGCGCCGCCGCTGGTGGTGTTGACCGACTGACACCCGGCCAGCAGCATGGCCGCCGCCAATACACTTACTGCCAATGACTTTTTCATGCGAGACGCTCCCTGAAAACATGGCGCGTATCGTAGGCCCTCGTGTGTATCCGCGCCAGATACACACGACGTTTAACTGCTGTATTTCCGATACATCCCACAGGCGGGTACCGCCGGGGCATCCGTCAGGCCGGGGTCAGGCACTCCGGCCCGTTGAGCTTGGGATCGTTGACCATATTGGCCAGGACCCTTTCGCGCAACGCGGTGGGTTCACGGGCCAGCAGCGCCTGCAATACGTGCAACGGGGTCTCGGGATCGAGCCACGCCGCCTGGCCCGCCGCATCGAGGATCAGCGGCCGGCGCTGGCTTTGCGCGGCCTGGGTGACCACCGCAGTGCTCAGCCACACCTGTTCCTGCACCGGGTAGGCTTCCCAGATCGCCGCGAAAAACAGCGTCGAGCCCTCCCCCGGCGTCAACCAGTACGGGCGCTTGCGCTGGGTACCGCGCCATTCGTAGAAACCGTTGGCCGGCAGCAGGCAGCGACGCTGGCGAAACGCCTCGCGGAACATCGGTTGCTCCGCCAGGGTTTCGGCGCGGGCATGGGCCGGCGTGCGGGAAAGATCGGTCAGCCACGGCGGGGTCAGGCCCCAGCGGGCGCGCGCCAGAGTGCGCTGGCCTTCGCTCTGGCGCTGGATCAGCACCGAGTCATTCGGGGAAATGTTCCACTGGGCCTGCTGGTCCGCCGGAAAGCCCGGCAGGGCGGCAAAACCGGGATTCCAGCGAAACAGGGCATAACGTCCACACATGGGGCAACACGACTCTTGGGTAAACCGACCGACAGCCTAACAGACCAGCACGTCGGGAAAGCTGTCGGGTTCATCACCGGGCAAGGGCTGCGCGCCGATGTAGGCCGTGATCAGCTCGCGGGCGTAGGCAGCCTGGTCGTTATCGACCTCCAGACCCAGCAGGCCAAAGATCGGCAACTCGCCTGTGCCACCGAGCAGATGGCGCCCCACCAGATGCGCATCGATGCCCTCGCTGGCGAGCATCTGCTGCAGCAACTCGCCTTCCATCAGGTTTTCCGGTTCGTAGATGCGCTGCATGGGCGTGCCTGCTATTCGTTCTCGGCGTGGACTTCAAGCATCCATTCGTGACCATCCGTTTGCAGGATGAAATTAATCGGCCGGCAACAGACCGGGCAATCTTCGATATAGCTCTGATCGCCACCGGAAAGATCCAGCACCGCCTCTGCCGGCTCGCCACAATAAGGACAATCATACGGTTCAGTTTCCAGCATCGCAGTCTCCCAGGTGACTTGTGCGTATAATCGCCGGTCTATTTACAGGGCTATTGATCGGCCGGGCCAATTACCCGCGCCGCACCCTGGTATTTCCTTTACTTACCCTAGCCGTTTCCAACAAGAGAGCATGATGGGCGAATTCGATACCATCCGACCTTACAACGACAGCGAAGTCCCGGCAGTGCTGGCACGTCTGTTCAGCGACAAGGCCTTTCTGGACATCCTGACCCACTTCCGCTTCCCCCGCTTCGCCGGCACCCTGGGCTGGCTGCTCAAGCCGATGATAGCCCGCAAGCTGCGCCGTGAATTCGCCGGCGTCACCACCGTGGCCACGCTGCAGGACAAGGTCGAGTACTACGTCGACCACACCATTGACCGCGCGACGGACGGCGTGACCTACACCGGCGTCGAACAGCTCAAGTCCGGCACCGCGTACCTGTTCCTGGCCAACCACCGCGATATCGTGATGGACCCGGCCTTCGTCAACTATGCCGTGTACCACGCCGGCCTGCCGACGCCACGCATCGCCATCGGTGACAACCTGCTGCAAAAGCCGTTTGTCAGCGACCTGATGCGCCTGAACAAGAGCTTCATCGTGCACCGCTCGATCACCGGGCGAAAGGAAAAGATGGCGGCGTATCATTTGCTGTCGGCCTACATCAATCATTCGATCCGCAGCGATTGCCAGTCGATCTGGATCGCCCAGGCGGAAGGCCGCGCCAAGGATGGGGATGATCGCACCGAATCGGCGATCCTCAAGATGTTCCACGTGAGCCGCAAGGATGAGCCGTTTGCCGAGGTGATCCAGTCGCTGAACCTGACACCGGTGTCCATCAGCTACGAGTACGACCCCTGCGATACCGCCAAGGCGCGCGAGCTGTATATCCGCGCCACCACCGGCACCTACAGCAAGGCCCCGGGCGAGGACGATGTGAGCATTGCGTTGGGCATCACCGGCTACAAGGGCCGCGTGCACATCAACTTCGCACCGCCGATCACCGAGCGCTTCGAGGACACCAAGCTGCTGGCCGTGGAAATGGACCGGCAGATTCTCGGCGGTTACCGGTTGTTCCCGGTGCATTACCTGGCGTATGCGCAGTGGGCCGATGCAGACCCGCAATTGCAGGTGCCGACCGCGGCTGAAGTCTTCCCGGCGGATGAGCTGGCCAAGGCGAAGGCGGAATGGGAAAGGCGTTTGAATGAGTGCCCAGCGGAACACCGGCCCTACCTGGTGACGCAGTACGCAACGCCGGTGCGCAACCAGTACCGCGTCAAAGCCGGAATCCCTCTGTAAGCCCGTCACACAGGGGTGTTGCAGTGATCTTAGAAATGGGTGCTGAGCCAGGACAGGACCAGCGCCAGCCCGAGACCTGCAAATCCTACACGGTAAGCCAGGCGATGCGCCCGCTCGATGCGCACATCCAGAAAAAGCATGGGCTGGTCGATCGCGCGCTCTTCGCTCTGGGCGGTGAGGTCGGCCATTGCACGCTGCTCGCAAAAACGCGCGATGAACAGCAGCGCCGCCGCGAGGCCGGCCAGCAATAGAGCCATGACATTGATCAACAGTGCGGGCAGCGCCATCGCAAACCTCGGTGAACCCATACTCTGATATCCATTCGGATACACACCCGAACGGTAGTGGCGCCCTGCGCCGGTAATGATCCCTCTCCCTTGCTATTAATGTATCGAGTAATTTACAGCGTCACCTGAACGTCACCTTAACAAGCCATTCTGTTGCCCTTCGAACGCCCGGGAGCTTGTCATGTTGCATGCGCAGAACCAGGACCGCTTGTATCTGGTCGCCCAAAGTGATGAACAGGAGACGCTGATCGGCAGCCTCGCGTTCAACGTCCAGGACCGCCACTGGCTGGTGTACTGCGCCCTGGGCGGGCACCAACATGCGGACTGGCCGGAGCTGGATCTGCTCACGGGCGTGAGCATGCTGGACTTCCACGTCGACAGCGCCGCGTGAAGAAACGCCGGGCGAAAAAAAACCGGGCTCAGCGATGAGCCCGGTTTTTTTTGTGAACGGCTTACTGCTGCGAGCTGAGCAACTGGCCGATGCTGGGGTCCTTGAACAGACGGGTCAGCGCGTCGCTGAGCACATCACTGACCAGCTTGGTGTTGGTTTCCTGGTTCGGCGACATGCCAAAGCGCTGGTTGAGCGACGCCGCATAACGGCCGCTGTAGCGACGGGTACCGGCGCTGACATCGGACTTGAACGTGGCACCGATGGAGGCTTCCGTCACGTACAGACCTTCCTTGGGCGACTGGTATTTCAGTTCGGCCAGGGTAACGGTCAGTTGAGGCGCACCCGGCGAAGTGGTCGGCGTGAACCCCAGCAGGCGCACGGCGGCTTCCGCCTGGGCCTGCAGCTTGGGCAGCACGTCCTGGCCGTTCACCGAAATCAATGCGGTCTCCGGGTACAGGCCGCCGCGCGAGCCCAGGGTTGGCGATGGACGACCGTCCACCACACGCACCGACACCGGCTGACCATGCCCCACCGGCGCCAGCTGCGTGGTGATCTTCGGTTGCGGGCTGAGTTGTTGCGGGCTGTTGGCGCAGCCAACCAGGGTCAAACTGGTCACAGTGATCAAACCGAACAACA
This sequence comes from Pseudomonas trivialis, assembly GCF_001439805.1. Classification (GTDB taxonomy): domain Bacteria; phylum Pseudomonadota; class Gammaproteobacteria; order Pseudomonadales; family Pseudomonadaceae; genus Aquipseudomonas; species Aquipseudomonas trivialis. The sequence continues at coordinate 180,288 of NZ_JYLK01000002.1, forward strand.
GGCGTTGCAACATACTCATTTCTCCAGGACTAGATGCAAACAGGGCGCCAGTATAACGGTGCACGCGCGCCACTCACCAGCGATCCTGAACGGCAGCTGAAGCCACGGCGAAATTACAATTTCGCATAAATTCGTCATTCCAGTGTCATGGCAGACTGGCAACCTTCAAGCATGTAACACAACCGGTACACGCCATGCGCCTGCTCAAATCGTTGTTCATGTCACACACCCGTCACCGTCAGTTCGCGTTGCTCGACGCGAAGGGCCATTGCCTGGCCTTCAAGCAATGCAGCCTGCCACCTGTCGGCGAAGGCTGGGTGGAAGTCACCGAGACGCGCCTGTGCTGGATGCACCGCCCACTGCCCGCCAGCGCCCGGGTTCGGCCGCAGGTCGCGCACGCACATTCGCGCCAGGCGTTGGCCTCCTGACCACAAGGCTAATAAAAGTCATAAAACACGCCCATTTCTGCGGCGTTCTTCGCTACAATCTCCCCCCGATTATAAGGACGTCTCCTGATCGGGCCTCGCAGCATCGTTAATGCCTCGGTATTAACCCAAGAATCGCCCACAGAGAGCCGCCCACACAGATCGAGTGAAGCTGGCGTGCTTGCTGTTTTCCCTGCAAACCACCCGCCTTTACCGCATCTGCCAGAGCTGCCATTGCGCTCGGCCACTTGAGTTGTTTGCCCGTTTTGCCGCGTGTCGGCAAAGGTGTTCCGGACCAGGTGCCAGGCTGAGGCAGCCCTTTTTTGAGGTTCACGTCTTCAAAAGAGCGTGAAAAAACGGGTTTTCACAACTTCACAAGAGTGTGGCGAGCAAATGAATAGTTTGGCGTTTGTACAAGCACCATCAGCGTCTGGAACAGCCCAACCCCACAGGACCAAGAGCGCCTCAACAACCGGAGCTTGAGCCTGTCCGCGACGGATTGATTGCACGAATCGCACGCTTTGACCATAAGTCGAATTGCCACAGGCGCCCATGAATGCGTTCATAGGCAGATCAGCCCGGCAGCAAGCGTGCGCTGGAAGTTGCAAGGAATTGCGAAACGGACATGGCGATCCTGGCCATGGGTAACCTGGGGCAACACGTGAACCGCCCCGTCACTCCTGGCAGCCATGCCGTCAATTTGGTGCTGCAGATTTTGGAGACGCGTTAAATGGCGCATAACGAAGCAGTCGACGTAGTACTGGTAGGGGCTGGCATCATGAGTGCCACCCTGGCCGTGCTGCTCAAAGAGCTCGACCCCGGCCTCAAGCTGGAAGTCGTTGAGCTGATGGACTCGGGTGCCGCGGAGAGTTCCAACCCGTGGAACAACGCCGGTACCGGCCACGCCGGCCTGTGTGAGCTGAACTACACGCCGCAGGCTGCCGATGGCTCCATCGACATCAAGAAAGCCGTGCATATCAACACCCAGTTCGAGGTGTCAAAGCAGTTCTGGGCGTACCTGACCAAAAAGGGCAGCTTTGGCTCGGCCAGATCCTTTATCAGCCCGGTGCCGCACCTGAGCTTCGTGCAGGGCGAAAGCGGCGTGTCTTTTCTCAGAAAGCGCTTTGAAACCCTCGTGCAGCACCATGCGTTTTCGGACATGCATTACACCGAAGACCGTGGCGAAATGGCCGAGTGGATGCCGCTGATGATGCCCGGCCGCCCGCTTGATGAAAAAATCGCGGCCACCCGTGTGATGAACGGCACCGACGTCAACTTCGGCGCCCTGACCAACCAGTTGCTCGGTCACCTCACCAGCACGCCGCAGGCCCAGGTCAAGTACTGCAAGCGTGTCACTGGCCTCAAGCGCAACGGTGCCGGCTGGACCGTGAGCATCAAGGACGTGAACAGCGGCGAAAGCCGCGAAGTCGACGCCAGGTTCGTGTTCCTCGGCGCCGGTGGCGCGGCCCTGCCGCTGCTGCAAGCGTCGGGCATCGACGAAAGCAAAGGCTTCGGCGGTTTCCCGGTCAGCGGCCAGTGGCTGCGTTGCGACAACCCGGACGTGGTCAAGCATCACCAGGCCAAGGTCTACAGCCAGGCGGCGGTGGGCTCGCCACCGATGTCCGTGCCGCACCTTGACACCCGCGTGGTGGAGGGCAAGAAATCCCTGCTGTTCGGGCCATACGCCGGCTTTACCACCAAGTTCCTCAAGTACGGTTCATTCCTCGATTTGCCGATGTCGATTCGCGCCGGCAACATCGGCCCGATGCTGGCCGTGGCGCGCGACAACATGGACCTGACCAAATACCTGGTCAGCGAAGTGCGCCAGTCCATGGAACAGCGCCTGGAATCCCTGCGCCGTTTCTATCCGGAAGCCAAGGCTGAAGACTGGCGCCTGGAAGTGGCCGGTCAACGGGTGCAGATCATCAAGAAAGACCCGAAGAAAGGCGGTGTGCTGCAATTTGGCACCGAGCTGGTCGCAGCCAAAGACGGCTCGCTGGCGGCACTGCTGGGTGCGTCTCCGGGGGCTTCGGTGACTGTTTCGATCATGCTGGAACTGATTGAGCGTTGCTTCCCGGAAAAAGCTGGCGGCGAATGGGCGGCCAAGCTGCACGAGATCTTCCCGGCGCGGGAGAAAGTGCTGGAGACCGATGCCGAGCTGTATCGCAGGATCAACACGCAGAACAACATCAGCCTGGAGCTGGTTGAACAAGGCGACGAGGCTGAAAGCTACGCTTGAGGTCTGAACGCAATAAAAACGCCCCTCGGGGCGTTTTTTTTGGCCGGGGTAATCAGCCGCGGGCTTTTTCGATCAGCTCGATGTACTCGAGCGCGTGGCGCTGGTCCTTGATCAAATCGACGAAGGTCTGACCATGCTCATCCTTGCCATCCAGATCCAGGCCGGCGGCCTTGAAAAAGCCGAGGAAGCGCTCGAAGTCATCGATACGCAGGCCACGATAGGCCTTGATCAGCTTGTGCAGGGACGGTGAAGTCGCATCAACCGGCTCGAAGTCCAGGAACAACTTGATCTGGTCGTCGCCGATCTCGTCACCAATCACCTGTTTCTTATCTTTACGCATTACCGACTCCAGGCTGCAGACATTTTCACGGGGTCTGAAGTCTACCTTTGCAAGCGATGAAGCGCCTAGTCGAACTGGGCCAGCATCCAGTCTTTATACGCAGTTACTTCAGCATCGCCTTCACGCGGCGCCCAACCGGGTAGTTCACCCTCACCGAGGGCGCGATAAGGGCCTGCCTTGCATTCGAACAGCACCGTGTCAGGTTCCATCACCACCAGACTGTGGAACACGCCCGGCGGCAAATCAACACCCAGGCAATCACCGCCAGCCTGCATCACGCGTTTGGCGATCACCTCACCGATGTCGTTGAAAACCAACAACCCCAGGCGCCCCTTGAGCACCAGCAAGGTTTCCGCTTTGTCCGCGCTCAAATGCCGATGGGGCGGCACGTAGGTGCTGGGCTGCAGGCCCACGGCCAATCGGTGGCACGGCTCTTCCATCTGATGAAAGTTATGATGATGCCGGCCACGGGGACTGGCCTCCGCTTTCTCGGCCAATTCGGTAAACAGCGTCTGATCAAGAAAGCGGGTCATGACTTACATCCCTTTGACGGCGTAGATGCCATTGGCGTTGCGCCAGTAACCCTTGTAGTCCATGCCGTAACCGAAGATGTAACGGTCGATGCAAGGCAGGCCGACGTAATCGGCTTTCAGGTCCGGGCGTGCCTTGCGGTCGTGGTCTTTGTCGATCAGCACGGCGGTGTGCACTTTACGCGCACCGGCGTGTTTGCAGAAGTCGATGATTGCGCCCAGGGTGTGACCTTCATCAAGGATGTCGTCAATGATCAGCACGTCGCGGTCGATGAACGAAACTTCCGGCTTGGCCTTCCAGAACAGGTCGCCGCCGCTGGTTTCATTGCGATAGCGGGTGGCGTGCAGGTAGGACGCCTCCAGCGGGAACTGCAGATGGGTGAGCAGCTTGCCGGCGAAGATCAGGCCGCCGTTCATCACGCAGAACACCACCGGGTTGCTGTCGGCCAGTTCGCGACTGATGTGCGCGCCGACCCTGGCAATCGCCTCTTCGACTTGCGCTTCGCTGTACAGGCAGTCAGCCTCGCGCATGATTTGACGGATATGCTCGAGATCAGCGGACATGGCGCTCTCCAAGGGGGTGCTGTGGCAAGAAAAGCGGGCAAAGGTACGCATGTGAGCGACAACGTTCAAGCCTTTATGGACTAACGTACTTGATTGTCTATAGGACATCATCCTCGGATAGATTAATCTAGGCCGGTTTTTTTGCCCGCCGCCGGAGCCTTTCCCATGCCCACTCGCGAGATCCGCCACCCGCTGATCCAGCACAAGCTCGGCCTTATGCGCCGCGCCGACATCAGCACGAAGAACTTCCGTGAGCTTGCTCAGGAAGTCGGAGCGTTGCTCACTTACGAAGCCACCAAGGATTTGCCCCTGGAAACCTACGAGATCCCCGGTTGGGCCGGTCCCGTCCAGGTGGAGAAAATTGCCGGTAAGAAGATCACTGTGGTGCCGATCCTGCGCGCCGGTATCGGCATGCTCGAAGGCGTGCTCAGCCTGATCCCGGGCGCCAAGGTCAGCGCCGTGGGCGTGGCCCGCAATGAAGAAACCCTGCAGGCCCACACTTACCTGGAAAAACTCGTCCCGGAAATCGACGAGCGCCTGGCGATGATCATCGACCCGATGCTCGCCACCGGCAGTTCCATGGTTGCCACCATCGACCTGTTGAAAAAGGCCGGCTGCAAGGACATTCGCGCCATGGTGCTGGTCGCCGCGCCCGAAGGCATCGCCGCCGTCGAGAAAGCCCACCCGGACGTGCAGATCTACACTGCCTCCATCGACGAGCGCCTCAATGAACACGGCTACATCATCCCGGGCCTGGGCGATGCCGGGGACAAGATCTTCGGCACCAAGCAGAAGGACGCGTGACCATGCAGGATGAATTCAACGACCCGCTTTGGCGCCAGATCCTGTCTGGCGCACAGATGCTCTTCGTGGCATTTGGCGCGCTGGTGTTGATGCCGCTGATTACCGGCCTTGATCCAAACGTGGCGCTGTTCACCGCAGGCCTGGGCACCTTGTTGTTCCAGGTGGTCACCGGGCGGCAGGTGCCGGTGTTCCTGGCATCGAGCTTTGCGTTTATCACGCCGATCATTCTTGCCAAGGGCCAGTTCGGCCTCGCGGCGACCATGGGCGGGGTGATGGCGGCCGGCTTCGTGTATACCTTCCTCGGCCTGGCGGTGAAGATCAAAGGCACAGGGTTTATCGACCGGTTGCTGCCGCCGGTAGTGATTGGCCCCGTGATCATTTCCATCGGCCTGGCCATGGCGCCGATTGCAGCGAACATGGCGATGGGCAAGTCCGGCGACGGTGCCGAGTTGATCCACTACCAGACGGCGATGATGATCTCGATGCCGGCGCTGCTGACCACGTTGATCGTGGCGGTGTTCGGCAAGGGCATTTTCCGCCTGGTGCCGATCATTTCCGGCGTACTGGTGGGCTTTGCCATGGCGTTCTACTTTGGTGTGGTCGACACGGCCAAAATCGCCGCCGCCCCCTGGTTCGCCCTGCCCCACTTCACCGCGCCGGAGTTCAACTGGCAGGCGATCCTGTTTATCGTCCCGGTGGCCCTGGCCCCGGCGATCGAACACATCGGCGGTGTAATTGCGGTGGGCAGCGTGACCGGTCGCGACTACCTGAAAAAGCCCGGCCTGCATCGCACCCTGCTGGGTGACGGCATCGCCACCACGGCCGCCGGCCTGTTCGGCGGACCGCCGAACACCACCTACGCCGAAGTGACCGGCGCGGTGATGCTGACCAAGAACTACAACCCGAAGATCATGACCTGGGCAGCGGTGTTCGCCATCAGTCTGGCGTTTATCGGCAAGTTCGGCGCACTGCTGCAGAGCATTCCGGTGCCGGTGATGGGCGGGATCCTGTGCCTGCTGTTCGGCTCGATTGCCGCCGTGGGCATGAACACGCTGATCCGCCACCGGATCGACCTGGGCGAGGCGCGCAATCTGGTGATTGTGTCGGTGACCCTGGTGTTCGGCATTGGCGGCGTGCTGGTTGGCACCGGCACCGGCCCGGATGACTTCGGCCTCAAGGGCATCGCCCTGTGTGCGGTGGTGGCGATTGGCTTGAACCTGCTGCTGCCGGGCAATGATGGCTGGAAACACAAGAAGCCGGATGAGCCGCTGCTCTAATTAACACCGCAAAAACAAATGTGGAAGGGGGCTTGCTCCCGATAGCGGAGTGTCAGTCGATGCATACTTGACTGGAACACCGCCATCGGGAGCAAGCCCCCTCCCACATGGTATTTCAGCGTCTTTCAGAGCTCGCCGAGCCCATCGATCAACGCCTGGTTCTGCTCAGGCGTACCGATGCTGATCCGCAGGAACTGGGCAATCCGCGCCTGCTTGAAGTGCCGCACGATCACCCCTTGCTCACGCAGCTTGGCAGCCAGGCCTGCAGCATCATGTTGTGGGTGGCGGGCAAAGATGAAGTTGGCGGCCGACGGCAGCACTTCAAAGCCCTTTCCTTCCAGTTGCGCCACCAGCGTCTCACGGCTGTCGATCACCCGCTGGCAGGTGTTGGCGAAGTACTCGCGGTCCTCGAACGCCGCCGCCGCGCCAGCAATCGCCAGGCGATCCAGCGGGTAGGAGTTGAAGCTGTTCTTGACCCGCTCCAGCGCTTCGATCAAATCCGGGTGGCCCACGGCCAGGCCCACGCGCAAACCGGCGAGTGACCGCGATTTGGACAGGGTCTGGGTGACCAGCAGATTCGAGTAGCGATCCACCAGACTGATGGCGGTGTCGCCGCCAAAATCGATATAGGCTTCATCGACCACTACCACCGAGTCGGGGTTGGCCTTGAGGATCTGTTCCACGGCGTCCAGCGCCAGCACGCAGCCGGTCGGGGCGTTCGGGTTGGGGAAGATGATCCCGCCGTTGGGCCTTGAGTAGTCCGCCGCGCGAATCTGGAACTGCTCGTCCAGCGGCACCGGTTCGAACGTGATGCCGTAGAGACCGCAGTAAACCGGATAAAAGCTGTAGCTGATATCCGGAAACAGCAGCGGCAGGTCGTGCTGGAACAGGCCGTGGAAGATGTGCGCCAGCACCTCGTCGGAGCCGTTGCCGAGAAATACCTTGCCGGCATCGATCCGGTAATAGTCGGCCACGGCCTGCTTGAGCAGGTCGCTGTTGGGGTCCGGGTACAGGCGCAGGTTGTCGTTCAACTCGGCCTGCATCGCCGCCAGCGCCTTGGGCGACGGACCGTAGGGGTTTTCATTGGTGTTGAGCTTGACCAGTTTGGTCAGCTTGGGCTGCTCGCCGGGCACGTAAGGCACCAGGTCCTTGACGAAGGGGCTCCAGAATTTGCTCATGGGTTATTTCCCCTCTTCAAGGATGCGGTATTCGGCGCTGCGCGCGTGGGCGCTCAGGGATTCGCCACGGGCCAGTACAGAGGCGGTCTTGCCCAGTTCGGAGGCGCCTTGCGGCGAGCAGAAGATGATCGACGAACGCTTCTGGAAGTCATACACCCCCAACGGCGACGAGAAACGCGCCGTGCCGGAGGTGGGCAGCACATGGTTGGGACCTGCGCAGTAGTCACCCAGCGCTTCGCTGGTGTGACGACCCATGAAGATCGCACCGGCGTGGCGAATCGACGGCAGCCAGGCTTGCGGATCGGCCACCGACAGCTCCAGGTGTTCCGGCGCGATGCGGTTGGCCACTTCGATGGCTTGCTCCATGTCGCGCACCAGAATCAGCGCGCCGCGGCCATTGATCGACTTTTCAATGATCTCGGCGCGGTCCATGGTCGGCAGCAGCTTGTCGATGCTGGCGGCGACCTTGTCGAGAAACTCGGCGTCCGGGCAGACCAGAATCGCCTGGGCGTCCTCGTCGTGCTCGGCCTGGGAGAACAGGTCCATGGCGATCCAGTCGGGATCGGTCTGGCCGTCGCATACCACGAGGATTTCCGAGGGGCCGGCGATCATGTCGATACCGACCTGGCCGAACACATGGCGCTTGGCGGTGGCCACATAAATGTTGCCGGGGCCGACCACCTTGTCGACCTTCGGCACGCTCTCGGTGCCATAGGCCAGGGCCGCCACCGCCTGGGCGCCGCCGATGGTGAACACGCGGTCAACGCCGGCGATGCAGGCCGCCGCCAGTACCAGCTCATTGATTTCGCCGCGCGGGGTCGGCACCACCATGACCACCTCGGTCACGCCCGCCACTTTGGCCGGGATCGCGTTCATCAATACCGACGAGGGGTACGAGGCTTTACCGCCCGGCACGTACAGACCCGCACGGTCCAGCGGCGTGACCTTCTGGCCCAGCACGGTGCCGTCGGCTTCGGTGTAGCTCCAGGAATCCTGCTTCTGCTTTTCGTGGTAGCTGCGCACCCGCGCCGCCGCCACTTCCAGGGCTTCGCGCTGCGGGCCGGTGATGCGCGTCAGCGCCAGCTCCAGGCGCTCGCGCGGCAGGATCAGGTCGGCCATGGACTTGACGTCCAGGCCATCGAACTGGCGGGTGAAGTCCACCAGTGCCGCATCACCCCGCTCGCGCACGGCCTTGATGATGTCGAGCACTCGCCCGTTGACCGAGTCGTCGGACACGCTTTCCCAGCTCAGCAGATGATCCAGATGATGGGCGAAATCCGGGTCGGCAGCGTTGAGTCGGGCAATTGCAGTGGACGTGGTCATAGCGAGGGCCTCATAGGATTGGCAAAAATGCTCAGGCGCCGAACGTTAGCAGTCGATCCGCTTGGGCACCTGAGAATTCTGGCTATGAGGCGGATAGACGGGCGCGACCTGAGGCCGCGCGGGTGAGTCAACCGCGGTGTCGCGACTCCACTGCCTTGCGCAGGGTGTCGATCAACGCCTGGATACGGGCATGCTGCATCTTCATCGATGCTTTGTTAACGATCAGCCGGGAGCTGATGTCGGCAATGAAATCCTGGGGCTCAAGCCCGTTGGCACGCAGCGTGTTGCCGGTGTCGACCACGTCGATGATCTTGTCGGCCAGGCCGATCAGCGGCGCCAGCTCCATGGAGCCGTAAAGCTTGATGATATCGACCTGACGGCCTTGCTCGGCATAGTAACGCTTGGCGACATTGACGAACTTGGTGGCCACGCGCAGGCGGCCTTTGGGCTCGACATCACCGACACGACCGGCGGTCATCAACTTGCACAGGGCAATACGCAGGTCCAGCGGCTCGTACAGGCCCTGGCCGCCATATTCCATCAGCACGTCCTTGCCGGCAACGCCGAGGTCGGCCGCGCCATGCTCGACGTAGGTCGGCACATCGGTGGCCCGCACGATCAACAGGCGTACGTCGTCCTGGGTCGTGGGGATGATCAGCTTGCGGCTCTTGTCCGGATTCTCGGTCGGCACGATGCCCGCTTCAGCCAGCAGCGGCAACGTGTCGTCAAGGATGCGGCCCTTGGACAATGCAATGGTCAACATGGGAACGTCAGTCCTTCATCAGGCAATTGCGGTCTGGTCGCAAACGGCGCCAGACACAGATCGAGGCCATGACAGCCTCGATTTGAAACAAATTCAGCACAGCGGTCACTTAACGGCAAGCACCTAACTGTGGCGAGCGGGCTTGCCCCGTTAGGTCGCGCAGCGATCCCAAAAAATGGGACTGCTGCGCAGTCCAACGCGGGGCAAGCCCGCTCGCCACAAAAGCCCGCTCGCCGCAGGAGCCCACTTGCCACAACAGCGGCGGTGTTTAGGCGCCAGGACTAGCCCGGTACGCGGCGAATTTTCGCGCCGAGCATCTGCAGTTTTTCTTCGATGCACTCGTAGCCACGGTCGATGTGGTAGATGCGGTCGATGAGGGTGTCGCCGTCAGCGCACAGCGCCGAGATCACCAGGCTGGCCGACGCTCGCAGGTCGGTGGCCATCACTGGCGCGCCCTTGAGCTTGTCGATACCGGTGACGATGGCGGTATTGCCTTCGACCTGGATCTTGGCGCCCATGCGGTGCAGTTCGTACACATGCATGAAGCGGTTTTCGAAGATGGTCTCGATCACCGCACCAGTGCCTTCGGCGATCGCGTTCAGGGAGATGAACTGCGCCTGCATGTCGGTCGGGAACGCCGGGTACGGAGCGGTACGCACGTTGACAGCTTTTGGCCGCTTGCCGTGCATGTTCAGCTCGATCCAGTCTTCACCGGTGGTGATTTCAGCACCGGCTTCCTTGAGTTTTTCCAGAACGGCTTCAAGGATGGTTGGATCGGTGTCCTTGACCTTGACGCGGCCACCGGTGACAGCAGCTGCAACCAGGTAGGTGCCGGTCTCGATACGATCCGGCATCACCTTATAGGTGGCCGAGTGCAGACGCTTCACGCCGTCGATGGTGATGGTGTCGGTGCCGGCGCCGCTGATGTTGGCGCCCATGGCGATCAGGAAGTTGGCCAGGTCGACCACTTCCGGCTCGCGCGCGGCGTTTTGCAGGACGCTGCGGCCGTTGGCCAGGGCAGCAGCCATCATGATGTTCTCGGTGCCGGTCACGCTGACGGTATCGAAGAAGAAGTTGGCGCCACGCAGGCCGCCTTCAGGCGCCTTGGCCTTGATGTAGCCGCCTTCGACGTCGATGACCGCGCCCATGGCTTCGAGGCCACGGATGTGCAGGTCGACCGGACGCGAACCAATGGCGCAGCCGCCAGGCAGGGCCACTTCAGCCTCGCCGAAACGGGCAACCATGGGGCCCAGCACCAGGATCGACGCACGCATGGTTTTCACCAGTTCGTACGGAGCGATCAGTGTCTTGATGGTGCGCGGGTCGATTTCGACCGAGAGTTTCTCGTCGATTACCGGCTCGATGCCCATGCGACCGAACAGCTCGATCATGGTGGTGATGTCATGCAGGTGCGGCAGATTGGCCACGGTCACCGGGCCATCGCACAGCAGGGTCGCTGCCAGAATCGGCAAGGCAGAGTTTTTCGCACCGGAAATGCGGATCTCGCCATCAAGGCGGGCACCGCCGGTAATAATCAATTTATCCATAAGAATCTCGACGCCTTGGGGGCTCAGGTGCGCTCGGCCCAGGCCGCGCGGCTGAAAAATTTCATAGTGACCGCATGGATGCTGCCATCGGTGATCCATGGGTTCAAATGGGCATAGATCTGCTGCTGACGCTTGACCGGGCTGAGTGCCGCCAGTTCATCGCTAATCACGTTCAGCTGGAAATTGCAGCCTTCGCCTTCAACTTCTACGGTCGTTTCCGGCAGCTTTCCTTCGAGAAAGCGCTTAACTTCTAGGGCCTGCATGTTCAACCTCTATCGGCGCCCAGTGCGCACGGGTCGCACATCATACAAAAAAGCCCCGCGCCTGCGAACCCCGCATGGCAGGACTCTGACGGGGGGCTTCTGTAATAACGTGTATTAAGGATGCGCCAGCAGCTCGGTCAGGCCGGAAACCTCGGCGATCTCGCGCATGTCCTCAGGCAACGCGCGAATGCTGAACGGCTTGTTGGCCGCTTCGGCATCACGCATGAAGCACAGCAGCAAGGACAGGCCAACGCTGCTGGACTTGGTCACCGCCGAGCAATCGAGCACCAGCGAGGGTGCGCTGCTGGCCTGAATCAGCGCCTGGCCCTGCTTGCGCAGGTCAGGCCCGGTACGGTAATCCAGCACGCCACTGAGCAACAGCTCGCCGGCAGCGCCGACACGAACAGCCGACTCGGTCATTGCGCCGACTTCCCAGCTTCCTTGTCGGAGGTTTCCTTGGCCTTGGCCACTTCACCGGCCCAACCATTGATGGTCTTGTCCAGGTCGTTGCCATTGCGCTGCATCGCGTCGGCGAACTGATCGCGGAACAGTTTGCCGATGTTGATGCCGTTGATGATCACGTTGCGCAGCTTCCACTCGCCCTTGACCTTCTCCAGCGTGTACTGCACAGGATAAACCGCGCCGTTATTGCCTTTGACGCTCATGTTCACGCTGGTGCGGTCACCCGATTCGTCGCCGGCCGGGGCCACGGTGATGCCCTGGTTGTTGTACTCGAGCAAGGCGTTACCGTAAAACTGGAACAGCCCGCGCTTGAAGTTTTCCTGGAAGGTCTGCATCTGCGCCGGCGTGGCCTTGCGCGAATACTTCACCGTCATGATGCTGCGGGAGATGCCTTCGGCATCCACCACCGGGCCCACAATGGTGTTGAGCGCGTTGTAGAACTGGCTCGGGTCCTGTTTGTACTTTTCTTTGTTGGCCGTCAGGTCAGCCAACATCTTGTTGGTCGTGTCCTGCACCAGGTCGTGGGCAGAACCCGCTGCGTTTGCCATCAGCGGCAACGCTGCAAGCAGTACCAGCAGGCCACGTCGCAAGGTAGAGATCATGAACAGATTCCTCATTTGGCGTCTTTATTGACCGTGTTAAGCAGGAACTTACCGATCAGGTCCTCAAGCACCAGCGACGACTGCGTGTCGTGGATGGTCGAACCATCCTTGAGCAGGGCTGTTTCCCCACCGACGCTGACACCGATGTACTTCTCGCCCAGCAAACCCGCAGTGAGGATAGAGGCCGTGGAGTCAGTCGGCAGGTTATCCACCTTCTTGTCCAGTTGCATCGTCACTCGCCCGGTAAAGCTGTCGCGATCCAGATCGATTGCCGTGACCTTGCCGATGGTGACACCGGCCATGGTCACTTTAGCTCTGACAGTCAAACCGGCGATATTGTCGAAGTACGCGTAAAGTTTATAGGTATCGGCAGTGGGGCTGGCCGAAAGACCGCTGACCCGCAGGGCCAGCAACAGTAAAGCCAGGATGCCAGCCAGCAAGAAAAGGCCGACACCGATTTCCACAGTGCGGTTTTGCATCAGAAGTCTCCAAACATCAAGGCGGTCAAAATGAAGTCAAGGCCCAGTACCGCCAGCGAGGCGTACACAACGGTCTTGGTGGTGGCACGGCTGATCCCCTCCGAGGTGGGCTCACAGTCATAGCCTTGGAATACGGCGATCCAGGTCACGACAAACGCGAAGACGATGCTCTTTATGATGCCGTTGAGCACGTCACCCGTGAAGGTCACGCTGTTTTGCATGTTGGCCCAGTAGGAACCGTCATAGACGCCCAGCCAGTCCACCGCGACCCACGAGCCGCCCCAGATACCCACCACGCTGAAAATCATCGCCAGCAGCGGCAGGGAAATGAAGCCGGCCCACAGGCGCGGGGCAACGATGTACTTGAGCGGGTCCACGCCGATCATTTCCAGGCTGGACAACTGCTCGGTGGATTTCATGTTGCCGATTTCGGCGGTCAGTGCAGAACCTGCGCGCCCGGCGAACAGCAGCGCTGTCACCACCGGCCCCAGCTCACGCAACAGCGTCAGGGCAACCATCTGGCCCACCGCCTGTTCCGAACCATAGCTCGAGAGGATGTTGAAGCCTTGCAGCGCCAGCACCATGCCGATGAAAACCCCGGACACCACGATGATCACCAGCGACATCACGCCCACGGCGTGCAATTGCTTGAGCAGCAGGCCAAAGCCACCGCCGATGCCACCGCGCCCCAGCAGGGCGTGGAACAGGAAAATGGTCGAACGACCCAGCACTTCGATGATATCGATGCCGGACCGACCGAAAAGGCGAACCTTCTCGATAAGAGATGTCTTGCGCATCAACGCTTCCCCAGAAGGTCTGAGCGGTAATCCGCTGCCGGAAAATGAAAGGGCACCGGACCGTCGGGATCACCGGTCATGAATTGACGAATGCGCGGGTTGTCGGCATTCATCAGCTCTTCGGGCGTGCCCTGCCCCAGCACCTGGCCATCGCCAACGACATACAGGTAGTCGGCGATGCTCGCCGTTTCGGCCAGGTCGTGGGACACCACGATACTGGTGATTCCCAGCGCATCGTTGAGCAGACGGATCAGGCGCACCAGGACACCCATGGCAATAGGGTCCTGGCCCACGAAGGGCTCGTCGTACATGAGAATCTGCGGATCCAGGGCAATGGCTCGCGCCAGCGCGACACGGCGCTTCATGCCGCCGGACAGTTCGTCGGGCATCAGGTCGATGGCGCCGCGAAGGCCGACGGCCTGCAGTTTCAACAACACGATGTCACGAATCATCTCGTCGGACAGCTGGGTATGCACCCGCAACGGGAAGGCCACGTTCTCGAAAACGTCCAGGTCAGTGAACAGCGCGCCGCTCTGGAACAGCACGCCCATGTGCTTGCGCGCGTCGAACAGATCGCTGCGCGACAGCGTCGGCAGGTTCTGGCCATTGACCCACACTTCGCCGGCGCTGGGCCGCAACTGCATGCCCATCAGACGCAACAGGGTGGTCTTGCCGCAACCGGAAGGCCCCATGATGCCCGTGACCTTGCCGCGGGGAATGCGAATATCGACGTTATTGAAGATGCTGCGCGTCCCGCGCTTGAAGGAAAGGCCCTTCAGCTCGACCGCGTAGGCGTTATCGGCACTCATCTAAACTCCTTGGGATGCGGACTCACACTCAGACACCACGTGAACGACAAACGTTTGCACGTTTATGCAATATAAATAGCCGCGTGTACTGGGCGGGCCGAACAAGCGGCGAACTATATCACCGCTGGTGCAGAGCCCCCAAGGCCGGAACATCGCCCGTTCAGAATCAGGACAGCGAAAAAACCGCGAGGTATGTAACCGAGTGTAAATTTGAGCCCATGGAATAAAGCCTGACGAACTAGCGTGAGGGAATTGTTCATTACCGCTATAATCGCCGACTTTTCGTCAGGCTATACGACTTCAGACATGAGCCAATCCAGCGACCTCATTCAATCCGCACAACGTACGATCCGCCTGGAGCTTGAAGCCGTGGAAGGCTTGCTGGCCCATATCGACGCGGATTTCGTGCGCGCCTGCGAGCTGATTCTGGCCAGCAAGGGCCGCGTTGTGGTGGTCGGCATGGGCAAATCCGGCCATGTCGGCAATAAAATTGCCGCCACCCTGGCAAGCACCGGCACCACCGCGTTTTTCGTGCACCCGGCCGAAGCCAGTCATGGCGACATGGGCATGATCACCCGCGACGACGTGATCCTGGCCCTGTCCAACTCCGGTACCACCAACGAAATCGTGACGCTGCTGCCGCTGATCAAGCGCCTGGGCATCCAGATGATCAGCATCACCGGCAACCCGGAGTCGACGCTGGCCAAGGCCGCCGACGTCAATCTGAACGTACACGTGACCCACGAAGCCTGCCCGCTTAACCTGGCACCGACGTCCTCCACCACCGCCACCCTGGTGATGGGCGATGCGCTCGCCGTGGCGCTGCTCGAAGCGCGCGGGTTCACCGCTGAGGACTTCGCGTTTTCCCACCCCGGTGGCGCCCTGGGCCGCCGCCTGCTGCTCAAGGTGGAACATGTGATGCATTCGGGGGATGAGCTGCCTCACGTCCAGCGCGGTACCCTGCTCAAGGACGCGCTGATGGAAATGACGCGCAAGGGCCTGGGCATGACCGTTATTCTGGAAGCGGACGGGCGACTGGCCGGCGTGTTCACGGACGGCGACCTGCGCCGCACCCTGGACCGCACCATCGATATCCACACGGCCACCATTGATGCAGTGATGACGCCCCACGGCAAGACAGCACGTCCCGAGATGCTGGCAGCCGAAGCGCTGAAGATCATGGAAGACCACAAGATCGGCGCGCTGGTGGTGGTCAATGCCGACGACCGCCCGATTGGCGCCCTGAACATGCACGACTTGCTGCGTGCGGGAGTGATGTAAATGAGCGACGACCTGCTGCAACGCGGCAAGCACATCAAACTGGCGATTTTCGACGTGGATGGCGTGCTGACCGATGGCCGCCTGTATTTTCTCGAAGACGGCAGTGAATTCAAGACGTTCAACACCCTCGACGGCCAGGGCATCAAGATGTTGATGGCTGCAGGCGTGCAAACGGCCATTATCAGTGGTCGAAAAACACCCGTTGTGGAACGCCGCGCACAAAACCTGGGTATTCCTCACCTGTATCAGGGCCGTGAGGATAAACTGGTGGTGCTCGACGAGCTTCTTGGCCAACTCAACCTAAGCTATGAGCAGGTCGCCTACCTGGGTGACGACTTGCCGGACCTGCCGGTGATTCGCCGCGTGGGCCTGGGCATGGCCGTCGCCAATGCTGCCGCGTTCGTGCGTGAACACGCCCATGGCGTCACGACCGCCCGCGGCGGCGAAGGCGCCGCCCGCGAGTTCTGCGAGCTGATCCTGCGTGCCCAGGGCCGCCTTGAAGCGGCCCACGCCGCCTACCTATAGAGCGTTTTATGCTGAGCAAAAAGATTCGCAACTTCCTGTTATTCGGGGTCATTGCCGCGCTGTTCCTTGCGGTAGGCTACTGGAATATCAGCCCGGAGCGCTTTCTCGACCAGCCTGCTGCGCAGGTTGACGAAGGGGTTATCGACTATTACGCCACCAACGCCTACAGCGTGCAGTTCCTGCCCGATGGCAAGGTGCAGTACGAGATGACATCGGACAAGGTCGAGCATTTGAAAGCCTCCGAAGTCACCCTGCTGACCAACCCCGACCTGAATCTGTACCGTGGCACCGAGTTCCCGTGGCACGTGACCAGCAAGCGTGGCGAGGTCAACCCGGACGGCACCGAGGTGGAACTGATCGACTCGGTGCGCGTCGCGCGAACTGACGCGCAGAACCGCGACACCATTATTACCAGCAGTCGCATGACGGTATTCCCACAAAGGCAATATGCGCAGACCGAGCAAGACGTTAGAATCGACGGCGCTGGCGGTGTATCGACTGGCAAGGGAATGAAAGCGTATTTGAAAGAAAGCAGGATACACCTGCTATCGAACGTAAGAGGACAGTATGAGGCTCGTTAAAACTCTCCCTATTTTGCTCGGTCTGGGCGCAGCACTGGGAAGCGTGAGCGCCTGGGCTCTGCCGAACGATAGCCAGCAACCGATCCACATCTCGGCTGACGATGCTCAGCTCGATGACAAGCAAGGCGTCGCGACCTACACCGGCGGCGTCATCATCACCCAGGGCTCGATGAAGATCACCGGCAACACAGTGACCCTCACCCGCACCCCGGCTGGCGACATCGACGTGGTGACGTCGGTGGGCAACCTGGCCTACTTCGAGCAGAAGCAGGCCCCTGCCGATACCGGCCCGATGAAGGGCTACGGCAAGACCATCCAGTATCACGCCCAGCAGAATCGCATCGTGCTGATCGACCAGGCCAAGGTGCTGAGCCCCGATGGCAACTCCACGGAAGGTGAAAAAATCACCTATGACACCGTGAAGCAGATCGCCAACGCCGGTCGCGCCAATGGCTCCAAGGTCACTGCACCCCGTCCGCGAATCGACATGGTTATCCAGCCGAAGAAGAAGGCCGAGTAATGGCAACCCTGAAAGCCCAGCATCTGGCCAAGGCCTACAAGAGCCGTCAGGTCGTGCGCGACGTCAGCCTGTCGATCGACAGCGGCCAGATCGTCGGCCTGCTCGGCCCCAACGGCGCCGGCAAGACCACCTGCTTCTACATGATTGTGGGCCTGGTGCAGGCCGACCAGGGCCGTGTGCTGATCGACGACCTCGACGTCAGCCACCAGCCCATGCACGGTCGCGCACGCGCCGGTATTGGCTATCTGCCACAGGAAGCGTCGATTTTCCGCAAGCTGTCGGTTGCCGACAACATCATGGCGATCCTCGAGACCCGCAAGGAACTCGACCGCGACGGCCGCCGTCAGGAGCTGGAAAGCCTGCTGCAGGAATTCCACATCAACCACATTCGCGACAACCTCGGCATGAGCTTGTCCGGTGGTGAGCGTCGCCGCGTGGAAATCGCCCGCGCACTGGCCACTGCGCCCAAGTTCATCCTGCTGGACGAACCGTTTGCCGGCGTCGACCCGATCTCGGTCGGCGACATCAAGCAGATCATCCATCATCTCAAGGCCAAGGGTATCGGTGTGCTGATCACCGACCACAACGTCCGTGAGACCCTCGATATCTGCGAGACCGCCTATATCGTCAACGATGGACAACTGATTGCCGAAGGCGATTCGGCGACTATCCTGGCCAACGAACTGGTCAAGGAAGTGTATCTGGGTCACGAGTTCCGCCTGTAGACACGGTGGTATCAGGGCGTTCGCCGACGAGCGCGCGAGTCAATGAAAACCTCAGTATTTTTATTGTCATCGCGCTCTAGGCAAAGCACCCGATATCAGGCATATAATTTGCTTATGTTTGGCGCTCGCGCGCCCTGTCGTGGATGGCGCATTGCGCCGGCGAATAAGGTGTTAAGCCCCTGCCATGAAACCATCGCTAGTCCTGAGAATGGGCCAGCAGCTGACGATGACACCGCAGCTGCAACAGGCCATCCGCCTGCTCCAATTGTCGACCCTGGACCTGCAACAGGAAATCCAGGAGGCCCTGGAGTCCAATCCGATGCTCGAACGCCAGGAAGAAGGCGACGACTTCGATAATGCAGACCCACTGGCCGACAACATCGAGCAAAAACCCAACCCGGACGTGCAGGAACCTTCCTATCAGGAAACTGCCCCCACGGTGGACAACCTCGAGGAAGGCGACTGGAACGAACGCATTCCCAACGAACTGCCCGTGGACACTGCCTGGGAAGACGTCTACCAGACCAGCGCGAGCAGCCTGCCCAGCAACGATGACGACGAGTGGGACTTCACCACCCGCACCTCCGTCGGTGAGAGCCTGCAAAGTCACTTGCTGTGGCAATTGAACCTGGCGCCGATGTCCGACACCGATCGCCTGATCGCCGTCACCCTGATCGACTGCATCAACAACCAGGGCTATCTGGACGAGACGCTCGACGAAATTCTTGAAGCTTTCGACCCGGAACTGGATATCGAACTGGACGAGATCGAAGCCGTCCTGCACCGCATCCAGCAGTTCGAGCCTGCTGGCATTGGCGCGCGCAACCTCAGTGAATGCCTGCTGCTGCAATTGCGTCAATTGCCCGCCAAGACGCCATGGCTTGCCGAAGCCCAGCGCCTGGTCACCGACTACATCGACCTGTTGGGCAGCCGTGACTACAGCCAACTGATGCGTCGCATGAAGCTCAAGGAAGATGAGCTGCGCCAGGTCATCGAGTTGGTGCAGAGCCTAAACCCGCGTCCGGGCTTGCAGATCGAATCCAGCGAAGCCGAATACGTGGTCCCCGACGTGATCGTGCGCAAGGACAACGAGCGCTGGCTGGTGGAGCTGAACCAGGAATCCGTGCCACGCCTGCGGGTCAACCCGCAGTACGCCGGGTTCGTGCGCCGCGCCGACACCAGCGCCGACAACACCTTCATGCGCAATCAGTTGCAGGAAGCCCGCTGGTTCATCAAGAGCCTGCAAAGCCGCAACGAAACCCTCATGAAAGTGGCCACCCAGATCGTCGAACACCAGCGTGGCTTCCTGGAATATGGCGACGAGGCGATGAAACCGCTGGTGCTGCACGATATCGCGGAAGCGGTGGGCATGCATGAATCGACGATTTCGCGGGTGACCACACAGAAATTCATGCATACCCCACGGGGTATATATGAGCTGAAATACTTTTTCTCCAGCCACGTCAGCACCTCCGAAGGCGGCGAATGCTCGTCCACGGCGATTCGCGCAATCATCAAAAAACTGGTTGCCGCGGAAAATCAGAAAAAGCCATTGAGTGACAGTAAGATCGCTGGTTTACTGGAGGCACAAGGCATTCAGGTCGCCCGTCGAACCGTCGCCAAGTATCGCGAATCCCTTGGGATTGCGCCTTCCAGCGAGCGTAAGCGTTTGATGTGACGGGCGGGCCACAGCGTTCCAGTGGCAGGCGCTTTTCGCCTGTCGCTTTATGCACTGGCAACGAAGGAGAAGCTGTATGCAAGTCAACATCAGTGGACACCAGCTGGAAGTCACCAAGCCCCTGCGTGAATACACCGAGAGCAAGCTGAACAAGCTTGCGGGGCATTTCGACAAGATCACCAATGTGCAGGTCATCATGGAGGTCGACAAGCTCAAGCAGAAAATCGAAGCCACCCTGCACGTACCGAATGCCAAGCTCGTCGCCAATGCGGAACACGAAGACATGTACGCGGCGATTGACTCGCTCTACGACAAGCTCGACCGCCAACTCATAAAGCATAAGGAAAAGAATCTGCACCTGATGCAAGGTACAGGTCGTTAACTCCCCCCCATGATCCGACTTGAAACCATCCTGACCCCCGGCCGTTCCCTGGTGAACGCGCCGGGCGGCAGCAAGAAAAAAGCCCTCGAACACATTGCCAACCTGATCAGCCGGGAAGTGCCCGAGCTGGATGAACAGGTCGTGTTCAAGGCCCTGATTGACCGTGAAAAACTGGGCTCCACCGGTTTTGGCAACGGCATCGCCATTCCTCATTGCCGACTCAAAGGCTGCGACACCCCTGTCAGCGCCTTGCTGCACCTGGAAAAACCCATCGATTTCGACGCCATCGACGGCGCTCCCGTCGACCTGCTCTTCGTTTTGCTGGTCCCGGAAGCAGCCACCGATGCTCACCTGGAACTGCTTCGGCAGATCGCCAGCATGCTTGACCGCAAGGAAGTACGTCATAAACTGCGCAACGCCAGCAGCAATGAGGCGTTGTATCAGGTTGTGCTGGACGAGCAATAACCATGCGCCTGATCATTGTCAGCGGCCGGTCCGGCTCGGGTAAAAGCACCGCACTCAATGTCCTTGAAGACAGCGGCTTTTATTGCATTGATAATTTGCCCGCGGGCCTGCTGCCGGAATTGGCCGAGCGCGCGCTCATCCACACCGAACTGGCGCAACCGCTGGTCGCCGTTTCGATTGATGCACGCAACCTGCCCAGCCACCTCTCGCGGTTCCCTGAACTGCTCGAAGAAGTGCGCGGCAAGCATATTCATTGTGATGTGCTGTATCTGGACGCCGACGAAGAGACGCTGCTCAAGCGTTTCTCCGAAACCCGCCGGCGCCACCCGCTGAGCAGCCCGAACCGCTCACTGGCCGAGGCCATCGAGGACGAGACCACGCTGCTGGGGCCGATCATTGATCTGGCCGACCTCAAGATCAACACCACCAACCTGAACCTGTACCAGCTGCGCGACGCCATCAAACTGCGCCTGCTCAATCAACCTGAGCCCGGGACGGCCTTTCTGGTCGAGTCATTTGGCTTCAAGCGCGGCATGCCAGTGGATGCCGACCTGGTGTTCGATGTGCGCTGCCTGCCCAATCCTTACTGGAAGCCTGAGCTGCGTGAACAATCCGGGCTCGATCAGCCGGTGATCGATTACCTGGCCGCTCAACCCGATGTGGAGGAAATGTTCCAGGACATCTCCACCTACCTGCTCAAATGGTTGCCGCGCTTTGCCGCGAGCAATCGCGCCTATGTCACCATTGCCATTGGCTGCACCGGCGGCCACCACCGCTCCGTCTACCTGACCGAACGTCTTGGCCAGGTGCTGCAGCAAACCCTCAAGAACGTTCAGGTCCGCCACCGCGACCTAAGCTGAAAGGAACACCCCCGCGATGCCCGCTCTGGAAATTGAAATTATCAACAAGCTGGGCCTGCACGCCCGGGCTTCGGCCAAATTCGTCGGCGTTGCCGGGAAGTTTCCTTGCCAGATCCGCGCCGGGCGCACACCGGAGTCGATGGTCGATGGCAAAAGCATCATGGCAATGATGATGCTGGCTGCGGGCAAGGGCACCAGGATTCATCTAAAAACCGAAGGTGAGCAGGAGGATGAAGCGATGGCAGCCTTGGTGGAGTTGATCAACAACAAGTTTGACGAAGGTGAATAAACGCCAAGCTGTGTAGCAGCGTGGCCTAACCCAGGGCAGTGTCCATCACCATCATCAAGCAAAACCCCAGGCACAACCCAAGGCTGGCAAGCTTGTCGTGACCATTGCGCCGCGACTCGGGGATCACTTCGTGAGTCACCACCAACAACATCGCGCCCGCGGCCAATGCCAGACCCAGCGGCAGCAGCACCTCTGCCAGGGTGACCAGCCACGCGCAGAGTACAGCGAACACTGGTTCCACCAGGCCTGAAGCGGCACCGATCAGGAACGCCTTGACCCGCGACATGCCTGCACCCGCAAGCACCAGTGCAATCACCAGCCCTTCCGGCACATCCTGCAGGGCAATGCCCATCGCCAGGCTGTCGGCATCCGCCATGCCGCCTCCGGCAGACACGCCTACCGCCATACCTTCCGGAATGTTGTGGGCGATGATGGCAAACACAAACAACCAGATACGCGGCGGGATGACCGGTTTATCCGGCGTGCCCACCAGCATTTCCGGGCTGGCGCCGGAAACTTTGCGATCCACCAGATACAGCCCGAATGCGCCCAGCATGATGCCGAAACTGATCAGGCCACCAGCGCCCCAGGGCGACAGCCCCAGGCTTTCTGCGGCGGAAATACCCGGCACCACCAGCGAAAAGGCGGTCGCGGCCAGCATCACCCCCGCCCCGAAGCCCAACAGCGTATCGCTCAACGCCACTGGCATGCGTCGAATCACCAGCACAGGCACCGCGCCCAAGGCTGTGCCGAGCGCGCAGATCGCACCGCCCTGCAAGGCCCGCAGGATGCGCGGTTCCAGGTCCAGCCAGGCCAGCCCGTGGGCCACCAGCAATGCAGTGCCTGCCAGTAGCAGCAGCGATCCAAACGCATAGCGAAACAATCGCACGCTGCTGATCGCCAGTGTTCCAGTACCCATAGTCGGCCTTAGGTCTTGTTATGGAGATAATGTCAGACCACGGCGGCCTGGTAGCGTGCAGACACTTCGGGCCAGTTGATAACGCTGTAGAAGGCGTTGATGTATTCAGGGCGGCGGTTCTGGTACAGCAGGTAATACGCATGTTCCCAGACATCCAGGCCCAGGATCGGGGTATTGCCGTTCATCAGCGGGCTGTCCTGATTACCGCTGCTTTCCACCACCAGGGTCTTTTGCGGAGTAACGCTCAGCCACGCCCAACCGCTGCCGAAGCGGGTCAGAGCAGCTTTGGTGAATGCCTCCTTGAAGCTGTCCAAACCACCCAGTTGTTCATCGATGGCCTTGCCCAGTGCACCTTCGGGCTTGCCACCACCTTTAGGCGACATGACGGCCCAGAACAACGAGTGGTTGGCATGGCCGCCGCCCTGATTGATCACCGCGGCGCGCAATTTTTCGGGCAACTGCTGGACACTGGACACCAGCTTTTCAATCGGCCAGTCGGCAAACTCAGTGCCCTCAACCGCAGCGTTCAAGTTGTTGATGTAGGTCTGGTGGTGCCTGGTGTAGTGGATTTCCATGGTTTGCGCATCGATGTGCGGTTCCAGGGCATCGTAGGCGTAAGGCAAGGCAGGCAAGGTGTAGCTCATATCAATGTGCTCCGTATTGAGACGGGGTCGGTTGCACCGCGGCACCGCCCAGCAGGCGGTGGGTGCGTGGGTATTCACCGTGATCGCTGATGAAATTCAGCAGTTCGACGTAGGTTTTGCTGCTTTGGCGCAATGCCGCCTCGCGCAGTTGCGGCGGCAGACGCGAGTCCTGCATGGTCTGCAACAGACGCTGATGCACGGCGCAGAGGTATTCGGCGCTTTCCTCTGGCTGGTTCAGGCGCAGGTGCAGGTCCGCCAGGTTGTGATGGGAAATGACGCAGGCTGCCACGGCTTCGTCAGCATCCGCCCAGCGTTCGAACAACACTTGTGCCAGGGCCAGGGCTTGCAGGTAGGCCTCGCGAGCGTCAACCAGTTCACCTGCCATAAAGCAGCGGTTGGCCCGTTCGATCGTGCGTTTCCAGTGCTCCATGGTGAGCCTCCAAAACAGGGTCGGTGATTACACACCGCCGGCCGTGAGCTTTTCCGGGTCCAGCAGGACCTCCAGTTGGCTACGCGGCAAGTCAGTGTGTTCAAGGGCGACATCGATCACCGGGCGACCCTGCTGATAGGCCTTTTTGGCGATTTCAGCCGCCTTCTGGTAACCAATGATCGGGTTGAGTGCTGTCACCAGAATTGGATTGCGCGACAACGCTTCCTTGAGCCGGGCTTCGTTGACCTTGAAGCTGGCAATCGCCTTGTCCGCCAGCAGACGGCTGGAATTGCCCAGCAGTTCGAGGCTGCTGAGCAGGTTCTGGGCGATGATCGGCAGCATCACGTTGAGTTCAAAGTTGCCCGACTGGCCGGCGATGGTGATCACCGTGTCATTGCCTATCACCTGCGCGGCGACCATGGCCGTCGCCTCGGGGATCACCGGATTGACCTTGCCGGGCATGATCGATGAGCCCGGCTGCAAGGCTTGCAGTTCGATTTCGCCCAAGCCGGCCAATGGGCCCGAGTTCATCCAGCGCAGGTCATTGGCGATTTTCATCAGCGACACGGCGGTCGCCTTCAGTTGGCCCGACACCGCGACGGCGGTGTCCTGGGAGCCGATCAGCGCGAACAGGTTCTTGCCCGGGGTGAACTTTACGCCGGTCAGGCTGCTCAGTTGCTGACTGAAGCGCGTGGCGAATTCGGGAGGTGCGTTGATGCCCGTGCCCACGGCGGTGCCGCCCTGGGCGAGGGCCTGCAGACTGGGCAGCAGGTCCTGCAGATGCCCGATGTTGGCCTTGAGCTGCTGTGCCCAGCCGTTGAGCACCTGGCTCATGCGTACTGGCATGGCGTCCATCAGATGGGTGCGGCCGGTCTTGATGAACGGATGCACCTGCTCGGCTTTCTGCTCGATCACCTGCACCAGATGCAGCAGCGCCGGCAACGTTTGCTCATGCAGCACCATTGCCGCGCTGACGTGAATGGTGGTGGGGATGATGTCGTTGCTACTTTGCCCGCAATTGACATGATCGTTGGGGTCGACCACCTCGCCCAGCAGGCGGCTGGCGAGGGTGGCGATCACTTCGTTGGCGTTCATGTTGGAGCTGGTGCCGGAGCCGGTCTGGAAGATATCCACCGGGAAGTGGCGCATGAAGTCGCCTTCGAGCAAACCCTGAGCGGCGTCGACGATGGCCTTGCCCTGCCCTTCGCTGATCTGTTTGAGCTCGACATTGGCCTTGGCGGCGGCGGCCTTGGCCAGGATCAGCGCGCGAATGAAGGGCGCCGGCATGCGCTGATGACTGATCGGGAAGTTGTCCACGGCGCGCTGGGTCTGGGCGCCGTAGAGAGCCTCGGCGGGTACGTGCAGTTCGCCCATGCTGTCGCGTTCGATTCGGGTGTTACTCATCGGAGGATCCTTGCGCCAGGTCAGAAACAGAAAGAGAGGGCTGCAATTGGCACGTTGCCAATTGCCAGGCAAACGCCTGCCAGCGCTTGAGGCGACAGGCACAGCGGGAGAGTTTTTCCAGATCGCGCAGCGGGCGCCAGGCCTGGTCCAGGCACAGGGATCGCCAGTGCCACGGCAGGGCAATATCGCTGGCGGTGTCGATCAGCAGGCGGAATGAGGTTTCAGCAATTGTCCAAGGGTGAGTCGCCGTACAGCACGCCAGGTATCGACCTTCGCTGAGGTAATGCTCGATAAGACGCGGCTCGTTGGGATCGAGGCCGCAGCGAATCTGACGGCTCATCCAGCGCCAACTTTCGAGGTAGGGATCTTCATGCAGGACGGAACTCATGATCCACACTCATTCGGTAATGATATTTATTATTAAATGATAATCAGAATCAACGCAATGGCGGCAGAGTGATCCGTCGGCAATCCAGGCATAAAAAAAGCGCGCTATCCGTGTGGACAGCGCGCTTTTTTATTTGAGGCGACGGGGGGGTCAGCTGCCCGCCACTGTCATCCGCTCGATCAGTACCGAACCTGTGCGAATGTTGCTGCGCAGTTCCAGATCATTCCCGACTGCCACGATCTGCTTGAACATATCGCGCATGTTGCCGGCGATGGTGACTTCCTGGACGGCGAACTGAATCTCGCCGTTCTCCACCCAGAAACCCGCGGCGCCACGCGAGTAATCCCCGGTAACCATGTTCAGGCCATGGCCCATCAATTCGGTCACCAGCAGGCCCCGCCCCATGCGACGCAACAGCGCGGCCAGGTCTTCATCGCCATGGCTCACGAACAGGTTATGCACACCGCCTGCATTGGCGGTGCTGGGCAGGCCGAGCTTGCGACCGGCGTAGGTGCCCAACACATAGGACACCAACTCACCCTGCTCGACGAACGGCTTGGCATAGGTGGCCAGGCCATCGCCATCGAACGATGAACTGCCCATGGCGCGCATCAGGTGCGGACGCTCATCGATGGTCATCCACTCCGGAAACAGTTTCTGACCGATAGCCCCCTCAAGGAACGAGGATTTGCGGTACAGGTTGCCGCCGGAAATCGCCCCCAGGAAACTGCCGAACAAGCCCCCGGCCAGCTCGGCGGAAAACAGCACCGGCACCTCACAGGTTGGCACCGGGCGCGCACCCAGGCGGCTCGCGGCGCGCTGTGCTGCGCGCTGGCCGATGCTGACCGGGTCGGCCAGCAACTCGCCCTGGCGGTTTACGTCGTACCAGTAGTCACGCTGCATCTGGCCATTGGCTTCGGCAATCATGACGCAGCTCAAACTGTGACGAGTCGACGCATAACCACCGATAAACCCATGGCTGTTGCCATACACACGGCAACCCTGGTGCGTGCTCAACGTAGTGCCATCGGCGTTCTTGATGCGGGCATCTGCATCGAACGCCGCCGCCTCACACGTCAGCGCCTGTTCGATGGCCTGCTCCGGGGTGATATCCCACGCGTGAAACAGATCGAAGTCCTGTACGTCCCTGGCCATCAGTGCCTTGTCGGCCAGCCCCGAGCTTTCGTCCTCGGAAGTGTGCCTGGCAATCGCCAGGGCGGCGGCGACGGTTTCGCGTATCGCGTCCGGGCCGCTGGCCGAGGTGCTCGCCGAGCCTTTGCGCTGACCCACGTACAGGGTGATGCCAAACCCCTGGTCACGGTTGAACTCGACGGTTTCCACTTCCCGCTGACGCACCGAAGTCGACAGCCCCTGCTCCAGCGACACCGCCACTTCGCAGGCACCGGCCCCCTGGCGCTTGGCTTCGGCAAGGATCTGCTCGACTTGTTCCTGCAGTGCCGGTAACGCTTGCGGACCGACGCTTTGGGCTGCACTCATGGTTTTCTCCACTCAAAATCTGCTTTCGGTTAAGGCCATCGAGCGACCGGGCCGGACAAGCGGCCCCCGACTGGTTATCATGGCGGCGTTTCTTTGCGGACTGCCACCATGGTTGATTCTTACGACGACTCCCTCGATGGGGAGAAAAGCAAAACCCAGGTCAAACGCGAGCTGCATGCGCTGGTTGACCTCGGCGAGCGCCTTACAACGCTCAAGAAAGATTTGATTGCAAAACTGCCACTGACCGACGAAATGCGCCGGGCACTGGCCGATGCGCCCAAGCACAGCGCGAATATCGCGCGTAAACGGCACATCATGTTTATCGGCAAATTGATGCGCGATCAGGACATTGACGCCATCCTGGCCCTGCTTGATCAAACCGATGCCTCCACTCGCCAGTACAACGAACGTTTCCACAACCTGGAACGTTGGCGTGACCGCCTGATCGCGGGCGATGACGCCGTGCTGGAGAAATTCGTGCTGGATTACCCGGACGCGGACCGCCAGCAACTGCGCTCCCTGATCCGTCAGGCCCAGCACGAGCAGGCGCATAACAAGGCGCCAGCCACCAGCCGTAAAATCTTCAAGTACATCCGAGAGCTGGACGAGACTCAACGCGGCCTGCGCTGATCCTCTTCCCCGGGTGGCGGTCTGCGCCACCCGAAGCTCCATCCCTTACGACCCCGTGCCACCCACGGTGATCGCATCAATCTTCAGCGTTGGCTGGCCGACACCCACCGGCACCGACTGCCCATCCTTGCCGCACGTGCCCACGCCGCTGTCCAGCGACAGGTCATTACCGACCATCGACACCTTGCTCATCGCTTCCGGACCGTTGCCAATCAAGGTCGCCCCTTTGACCGGCGCAGTAATCTTGCCGTCTTCGATCAGGTACGCCTCGCTGGTGGAAAACACGAACTTGCCGCTGGTGATATCAACCTGGCCGCCGCCGAGGTTGGCGCAATAGATCCCGCGCTTGACCGACGCAATGATTTCCGCCGGGTCGCTTTCGCCGCCGAGCATGTAGGTGTTGGTCATGCGCGGCATCGGCAAGTGCGCGTAGGACTCGCGACGACCGTTACCGGTGCGCGCCACGCCCATCAGGCGGGCATTGAGCTTGTCCTGCATGTAGCCCTTGAGCACGCCGTTCTCGATCAGCGTGGTGCACTCGGTCGGCGTGCCTTCGTCGTCCACCGTCAACGAGCCACGACGGCCGGCCAGCGTGCCGTCATCGACAATGGTGCACAGTTTGGACGCGACCATTTCGCCCATGCGCCCGCTGTAGGCCGAACTGCCCTTGCGGTTGAAGTCACCTTCCAGACCATGGCCCACGGCTTCGTGAAGCAGCACACCGGACCAACCGGACCCCAACACCACCGGCAACGTGCCCGCCGGCGCCGGAATCGCTTCCAGATTGACCAGTGCCTGGCGCAGCGCTTCACGGGCGTACCCCATGGCGCGGTCGTCGGCGAGGAAATACCGGTAGTCGGTACGCCCGCCGCCGCCATGCCCACCGCGTTCGCGGCGGCCGTTCTGTTCGACGATCACGCTGACATTGAAACGCACCAGTGGGCGTACATCCGCTGCCAGACTGCCGTCAGTGGACGCCACCAGGATGCGCTCCCACACCCCGGCCATGCTTACGGTGACGCGCTGGATTCGCGGATCCAGCGCACGGGTGGCGGCGTCGACGCGCTTGAGCAGCTCGACCTTTTCCGCACGGCTGATCACTTCCAGCGGGTTATCCGGGGCGTACAACTGAGCGACATCCTGGGTACTGAACGCCTGCACCGTGCCATTCCGGCCAGCGCGGGAGATCGAACGCGCGGCGCGCGCGGCCTGGCCCAGCGCCTCGAGGGTGATCGCGTTGCTGTAGGCAAACCCGGTCTTTTCGCCGGATTGCGCACGCACGCCCACGCCCTGGTCGAGGTTGAAACTGCCTTCCTTGACGATGCCGTCTTCCAGCGACCAGGACTCGGAAATCTGCCCCTGAAAATACAGGTCGGCCGCATCGATGCCTGGCCCGGCCAGGTCACCGAGCACGGTTTGCAAGCTTTCGATGGTCACGCCACCGGGTGCCAGGAGGTGTTCACTGACTGAGGACAACAACTCGCTCATAGGTTTGGCCTTAAATTCATCGTTCTGAAGCAGGTCGCTGCGCGCCCTGCGAGAAAAAGCGCCGGTGATTCACCACCGGCATGCGCGCCCGTATCGACGCCTGTTCCGTGCTGTCGCGTGCGGCCAGCAACACCGCTTCGCCTTGATCCTGTTGCGCCAGCACGCGCCCCCAAGGGTCGACGATAGCGGCATGTCCGTGAGTTTCCCTTGGCCCCGGGTGCACGCCGCCCTGAGCCGCCGCCAGCACGTAACACTGGGTTTCGATGGCCCGCGCGCGGATCAGCACGTCCCAATGCGCAGCGCCGGTAACCGCTGTAAAGGCCGAGGGCGCGCTGATCAGCTCAGCGCCCGCCGCACGCAACTCGCTGTACAACTCCGGGAAGCGCAGGTCGTAACACACCGTCAGGCCCAATCGCCCGACGGGGGTGTCCGCCACTATTACAGTGCTGCCAAAAGCATAGTCGTCGGATTCGCGATAGCGACCCCGGGCATCCGCCACGTCGACGTCGAACAGGTGCAGTTTGTCGTAACGGGCAACCACCTCACCGCGATCATCGATCAGCAGCGAGCAGGCAGTGGACTTGGCATTCGGTTGATCCCTGGGCGGCAACGGCAATGTGCCGGCCACTATCCATAAGGTGAGGTCGCGGGCGGCCTGTTTCAACCATGGCAGGATCGGGCCTTCGCCCAAGGCTTCGGCGCGGCCGATATCGGCCACGTCGCGGCGGCCCATGGCGGCGAAGTTTTCCGGCAGCACCGCCAGCCGGGCACCGCCCTGGGCGGCCTGCTCCAGCAGGCGCCGGGCCTCGGCCAGGTTGGCCAGCACGTCGCTCTGGCTGACCATCTGAATTACCGCAAACGTCATGGCCGATACTCCATAGAAGAATAGCCACAGGCTACTCCATCACGTCTCACTTGGCCTTTTCGAAAGGCTTGTCGAAGGTAATCTTCGGATCCTTCCATGGCCCTTGCACGGTGTATTGCACGCTGGCGAAGCGCGAAACGCGGTCACCGATCAGCTTGTCGATCAGGAACAGCGCGCCACCGATGGCCGGCGCGCCGACAATCAGTGCCGCAATCGGCAGGTTATTGGTCACCGGCAGGGTCACCAGCAGCTTGGCATCCACGCGGTCGGCCACCAGGTCCAGAGTGCCATTGAGTTCGAGGTTGGTCGAAGGCCCGGCCATGGTGATTGGCTCTCGTGTCACAAACACGCCATCGCTGGCCGCCAGCAGGCCTTTGACCCGGTCATAGCTCAAGCCCTTGCCGAGCAGGTCAGAGAAGTCCAGGCGCAGGCGACGGCCGATAGAGTTGAAATTGAGCAGGCCAAACACCCGCAACGCCTGGGCACCGCCCTCGACTTCGACAAACTGACCCTGGCGGAAATCGGCATCGAGCATCCCGGAGAAGCGCTTGGGCCCGACCCACGCCGGCGAGCCCGGCCAGCGGCCGTCCACATCAAGGTGGAACTCCTGACTGGTCACGGTAGGCGCAAAGCCCCAGCCCTTGAGCACATCGGCAATGTTCTTGCCGTCCAGGCGCCCCTTGTACCAGCTGCTGCTGTCGCCGGCCGTGCCTTCCCAACCGCCCGCACCCTTGAGCTGCAAGCCCTTGAGGCCCAGGTCCAGGCTGTTGAAAGCCAGGCCCTTGGCCGTCGGCCGGATTTTCAGCGACCACGCACCGACCAGGTCCGGGCCCTGGAACAGTTGATCGATGTTGATATCCAGCGCGGGAATGTCCTTGGGGTCGATGTCGGCCAGCGGGTCCGGCGCGTTTTCATCCGCCTGCACTGTGGGGTCAACCGCAGGCAGTTTCACGTACTGCAGGTTGATCGCGATGGGCGCGCCCTTGGCATCCGGCAGGTTCACCGTGCCTTTGGCCTGCTGGCTGTCGAGCTGCAGGCCCCAGGCAGCCGATTTGCGGTCCAGCAGCAGGCTGACCTGATCGAACTGCTTGCCAAAGCCTGTCAGCTTGCCGACCTTGAAGTCCGCGCCACTGAGCAGTTGCTTGGCGCTGCCACCCGGGTCATTACCGGCGTAGCGGCCAACCAGTTTCTTCCACGGGTCGATATCCAGCTCCGACAGCACGCCGCGAATGCGCAGGCCTTTCGCACCCGGCAGCACGGCATCGCCATCACCGAGGAACAACTCACCGCGCCCCTCATTGAAGTTGTCCGGCGGTGCGGCAAAGGTGAAGTTCGCCAGCTCCCCGTAATCAAACCAGTAACGCCGTTCGGCGCCCTGCAGGGTCATGCGGAACGTGCTGTCACGACCCTGGCTCGCCGGCATGCCAAATGGCGCCGGCAGATCCACCGCCACGCCCTTGAGGTCGGAATTGACCATCAACTGACTGTCTGCGCCATTAAGGATGACTTGCAACTGGTAGGGGATATCGCCGGACACCGGCAGCGGCTGGGTGACGTTCAGCCAGTCGGTCAGCCGCTTGACCGTGACCTGACCCTTGGCGACCACACGGGTGCTGATAGCACCCGGCCTGCCCTCGGCGAAGATCTGCGCGCTGATAGGCCGATCAAACGCCTGGGCGCTGATTTGATCACCGCTCAAGCCCTTGGCGCTGTCGAAGCGAAAATTCCCCTTCAGTTGGTTGAGGTCCAGGGTCGGGTCGGCCAACTGCAGGCGAGCCTTGTCGGCCTGGAAGTCCACCACGATCTTCGGCTCGGTGCCTTTGGCCAGCGGCACATCCAGGTCCAGCTTGCCTTGCAGGTCGCCCTCGCCTTTCCAGCCGGCAAAGGTCGACGCCGTACCAATCGGCGCTTCCTGCAGAATTTTCAGGCCATCGCCCAGGCCGCCGGAAAAACCACCGGTCAGCAGCAGGTGGCTGTCCTTGCCCGCTGGGGCATGGGGAATATTGACGTAGACGTCCTTGACCTTGGTGTCGAGCAACTGGCCCTTGTTGGCCAGAATGCGCACGCCGCTTTCCTCGACGAACACTTCGCCGTTGACCTTGCCGACATGGGGCCAGCCCGGCTGGAACGCCAGCTCGGCGTCATGCACTTTGAAAAACAGACTGATGTTGCGCGAAGCCGGCAACGCGTTATGGTTCAACGACCCCTGATACTGGAAGAAACCCTGGTCGACCGCGCCTTTGACAATCGCCGTGCGCAGCCACTCATCCAGGGCCGGGCTCAGCACCGCCGGCAGGTACTTGGGCGTAAAGCGCCCATCGCCGTCGACCATGCCCACCCGCAGGTCCATGTAGTCTTCCTGACTATGATCGAAGTGCAGGCGAATCAGGAAGTCGGCGGCCACTTTGCCTTCCTCGCCCAGTACCTTGATGTAAGGGGCTATCAGGGTGAAGCCTTGTTTATCCAGCTTCCAGGTCAGCCGCGCATTGGCCTGAATGTATTGCCAGGGCTTGGCGAAGATCGGGTCCAGGTGCAGGGAAAAATCCTTGCTGTCCATGCGCAACTCGCCCTGGCCCAAGTCGCCGCTGATGCTGCCGGAGACATTGCGCGCCGCCGGCGCGCCGGAATAGGCATCGAAACCCACGCGCTCAAGATTGGCGGCGAAGCTGAGTTTCTGGTCGGTGTCGTCCTGGGGCCGGAAATCCACCAGCACATTGCGTAGCAGGCCGGTGACCTTGAGATGCTCGATGGTTTTGGCGAAGCCTTCAGGCAGCGGCGCCAAGGCATTCAACAGGGGAGTAATCGGGGTCAGGTCCAGACGATCGGCCTGCAACTTCCAGGTTTCCGGAGCCTTGTCGGTCGCCAGCGCCTGCTGCAATTGCAGGCGCGATTCCCAGCGGTTGTCGCCGAGGTTCATCGCCAGCGAGTCAAACAGCACCTTAAGGCCCGTGTCACTGCGCTGCAGGTACGCTGTCAGGGCAACATTCTCGATATGCACCGGCTTGCGCCCGGCATAACTGCCTTTGATCTCGGGCGCATTGAGACGCGCCGCAGCGCTTTGCACGGTGCCCTTGGCCCAGGTCAGCCAGAGCTCGCCGCCAGTCTTGAATTCGGTGAGTGCCCATTGCTGGGTGAGCCGGGCGGGAATCCACTTGGCCCAGTCGCTCTGGGGTAGACTCAGGTAAGCCTGGGCCTCGCCATCCTGCCACTGGCTGGCGCGGATGCGCGTGCGCAGGTTCAGGGCCAGCGGCTGGCCATCGGGAAGGGTCAGGCGCGCATCCAGGCGTTGGCGATCAGTGCCAGTGTGCAGGCTCAGGCCAACGTAGGTGAGGGTCGCCGGCGCCTGATCGAAGGGTTGCAGGGTGACCTGGCTGTCGAGCACCGAAACGCGCTTGACCCGCTGCATACGCTCGAGCAACTGCTGCGGGTCCAGCGGCTGGTCGTCCGGCAGCGGCAAGCCCTGCAGGGCCCAAT
This sequence comes from Pseudomonas trivialis, assembly GCF_001439805.1. Lineage (GTDB taxonomy): Bacteria > Pseudomonadota > Gammaproteobacteria > Pseudomonadales > Pseudomonadaceae > Aquipseudomonas > Aquipseudomonas trivialis. The sequence continues at coordinate 213,735 of NZ_JYLK01000002.1, forward strand.
GGCCATCCTTGTCTTCCTTGACGCTCAGTTGCAGGCCGCTGACTTGCAGGTGCGCAAGGCGCACTTCACGGGCAATCAGGCTGGCCCAGATATCCGGCACCACCTCCACCTGATCCAGACGCAAGGCGCTGTTGCCCTCACCGATCATCACATCGTGGGCCAGCAACACGGGGGCGAAACCGCTCCAGCGCCCTTCCAGGCTGCCGACACGCAGGGGCATGCCCACTGCCGCCTGGGCCTTGGCCTCGATTTCGGCGCGGTATTCGGCGACCAGCGGGGTCAATTCACGCCCCAGGCTCACGTACACCGCCGCCAATACCAGCAGCAGCGCGCACAGGCCCAGGCCCCAGCGGGTCAAAGCGGCAAAAAAGCGTATCAGACGCTCCATGTCAGGCGACCCTCAAAGCGGTGGGCGGACGGCGGATCAAGGTCTGCCGGGCTCGAAGAAAACAGGCGATTGGGGATCAGAGCAGCACCACGTCGTATTGTTCCTGGGAATACATGGTTTCGACCTGGAAGCGAATCGTGCGCCCGATAAACCCCTCCAGCTCAGCGACGTTGCCGGACTCTTCGTCCAGCAGCCGATCGACCACTTTCTGGTTAGCCAGCACTCTATAACCTTCAGCCTGGTAGGCCCGCGCCTCACGCAGGATTTCCCGGAAAATCTCGTAGCAAACCGTTTCCGGGGTCTTCAATTTGCCGCGTCCCTGGCAACTGCTGCAGGGTTCGCACAGCACCTGTTCGAGGCTTTCGCGGGTGCGCTTGCGGGTCATCTGCACCAGCCCCAGCTCGGTGATGCCGATAATGTTGGTCTTGGCGTGATCGCGCTCCAATTGCTTCTCGAGAGTGCGCAGCACCTGACGCTGATGCTCTTCGTCCTCCATGTCGATGAAGTCGATGATGATGATGCCGCCCAGGTTGCGCAGGCGCAGTTGGCGGGCAATCGCCGTGGCCGCCTCGAGGTTGGTCTTGAAGATGGTCTCTTCCAGATTGCGATGGCCGACGAACGCCCCCGTGTTGACGTCGATGGTGGTCATGGCTTCTGCCGGGTCCACCACCAGATAGCCGCCGGACTTGAGCGGCACCTTGCGCTCCAGGGCCTTCTGGATCTCGTCTTCGACGCCATACAGGTCGAAGATCGGCCGCTCGCCAGGGTAATGCTCCAGGCGGTCGGCAATTTCCGGCATCAGTTCGGCCACAAATTGTGTAGTGCGCTGGAAGGTTTCCCGCGAGTCGATGCGAATTTTTTCGATTTTCGGGCTGACCAGGTCGCGCAGGGTGCGCAGCGCCAGGCCGAGGTCTTCATAGATGACGCTGGGCGCGCCGATGGTCTTGATCTGCTCGCCGATCTGGTCCCACAGGCGCCGCAGGTAGCGGATGTCCATGAGGATTTCATCGGCACCGGCGCCCTCGGCGGCGGTGCGCAGGATGAAGCCACCGGCTTCCTTGATGCCTTCGGCCGCCACGCAGTCGCTGACGACTTTTTTCAAGCGTTCGCGTTCGCCTTCGTCTTCAATCTTGAGGGAAATGCCGACATGGGCTGTGCGCGGCATGTACACCAGATAGCGCGAGGGAATCGACAGCTGCGTCGTCAGCCGCGCGCCTTTGGAGCCGATGGGGTCCTTGGTGACTTGCACCACCAGGCTCTGCCCTTCATGCACCAGAGCGCTGATGCTCTCCACCGCAGGCCCTTCGCGCAGGGAGATCTCCGACGCGTGAATAAATGCGGCGCGGTCCAGGCCGATGTCGATAAACGCCGCCTGCATCCCCGGCAGCACGCGCACCACCTTGCCCTTATAGATGTTGCCGACAATCCCGCGTTTCTGGGTGCGCTCGACGTGCACTTCTTGCAGAACACCGTTCTCTACCACCGCCACGCGCGATTCCATCGGCGTGATATTGATCAGAATCTCTTCACTCATGGCTGGGTCTCGTTCTGGCGTTTTCACAATAGTGACCGATCGCTCAAGGCTTGGCGCTGTAATACGGCGTTCAGCGCACGGTAAGGTTTTGCCAACAGGGTATGCCGAATCGGCCGAGCAGTTGCGCGGTTTCGCACACCGGCAGACCGACCACGGCGGAATAGCTGCCATTGAGCCCGGCAACAAACACCGACCCCAGCCCCTGGATAGCATAGCCACCCGCCTTGTCCCGGGGTTCGCCACTGTGCCAGTAGGCGGTGGCTTCTTCGATGCCGATCTCGCGAAAACGAACACGGCTGCTGACACACAGGGTTTCGCAGCGCTGACCATCCGTCAGGGCCACGGCGGTCAGCACCTCGTGTTCACTTCCTGCGAGAGCCATCAACATCGCCAGGGCATCGGCCTGGTCCACGGGTTTGCCGAGAATCAGTCCATCGACAATCACCGCGGTGTCGGCGCCCAGCACGCAGGCACTGGAGGGTGTTTCAAGCACGGCGAAACCCGCCGCTGCCTTGCCGCGCGCAAGACGCTCGACGTAGGAAACGGGCGATTCATTGGTAAGAGGTGTTTCGTCAATGGCGGCGCTGACCACCGTGAAGGGCACACCGATCTGGTTCAGCAGTTCACGCCGTCGGGGAGAACCCGAGGCCAGATAAAGCGAATTCATTGCAGACTCTCCCTGTGGGGTTCGATAACCAAGCAGAGCCTCGCAATCCATTCAATTGATTTTGTAGCGGCGACGCAGACCACGCAGGCCAAAACTGACCCAGGGCCACAACAGCGCACTGACCAGGGCCGGCAATACCAGCGCCAGCGTCGGCTGACGGTTGCCGGTCAAGGCGCTGAGCCAGAGTTGCACCAACTGCGCCAGCCCGAAGATCACCAGGATCACCAGGCACTGCTGCCACATCGGGAACATGCGCAAACGCTGCTGCAACGACAGCACCAGAAAAGTAATCAGGGTCAGGATCAGCGCGTTCTGGCCGAGCAAGGTGCCATAGAGCACATCTTCCGCCAAGCCCAGAAACATCGCGGTGACCATGCCCACTCTGTGGGGCAGGTGCAACGCCCAGAACGCCATCAGCAAGGCCAGCCACAACGGGCGCAGGATCTCCATGAACTGCGGCAGCGGCGATACGCTGAGCAGCAAGCCGACGGCGAACGTCAGCCACACCATCCAGCCATTGCGCGAATGAGTACTGGCCATTATTCCTCCCTCTGCCGCGTGGTGGTCGCAGCGCCGGCAGGCGGCTTCGCGGCAGGCGTGGTGCTGGCTGCCGGTTTGGCCGGACGAGTGCTGTGCGTGGCGGGCTTGGCGGGTGTCGCCACAGGCGCCGCTGCAGGAAGATTTGCCGGCGCCGGCGGCCCCACAAAGGCCGGTTTGGGCACGATGGCGGGGGTGACCGGCAGCGTGCCGTTGCGCTTGTCTTCCGCTTCCTGGGCCTGCGCGGCATCGTTGGCGCGCTCTTCCGGGGTGCGGTTATCGCTGAACACCAGCAGCAGGTAACGGCTGCGGTTCAGGGCGGCAGTCGGCACGGCACGCACAATGGCGAACGGCTGGCCGGAATCGTGGATCACTTCCTTGACCGTCGCCACCGGGTAACCCGCCGGGAACCGCTGGCCAAGGCCGGAGCTGACCAGCAGGTCGCCCTCCTTGATATCGGCGGTGTCGGCCACGTGACGCAACTCCAGGCGTTCGGGGTTGCCAGTGCCGCTGGCAATCGCCCGCAGACCGTTGCGGTTGACCTGCACCGGAATGCTGTGGGTGGTGTCGGTGAGCAACAGCACGCGGGAGGTGTAGGGCATCAATTCGACCACCTGCCCCATCAGGCCACGGGCATCGAGCACCGGTTGGCCGAGCACCACGCCGTCGCGCTCACCCTTGTTGATGATGATGCGATGGGTGAAGGGGTTGGGATCCATGCCGATCAGCTCGGCCACTTCGACCTTCTCGTTGACCAGCGCGGAGGAATTGAGCAACTCGCGCAGCCGAACGTTCTGCTCGGTGAGGGCCGCCAGTTTTTGCATGCGCCCCTGCAGCAGCAGGTTTTCAGTCTTGAGTTTTTCGTTTTCGGCGGCAAGCTCGGTGCGGCTGCCGAATTGGCTGGCCACGCCCTGATAGAGCCGTTGCGGCAGGTCGGTGATCCAGTAAGTCTGCATCAACACCAGCGACATCTGGCTGCGCACGGGCTTGAGCAGCGCAAAGCGGGCGTCGACCACCATCAGCGCGACCGAAAGCACGACCAGCACCAGCAAGCGCACGCCCAATGAGGGGCCTTTGGCGAAAAGCGGTTTAATAGGCCGCTCCTCCCGGGCAAATGTTCTCTTTATTCATACGGCATCAAACCGGCCTGGATGCAGATTGAAGAAGATAAACGCCGACAGGCAGCACTGCAAAGTGCTGCCTGCGGGCGAAGCATGGCGCAACCAGCGATCTTATTCGCTGGAGAGCAGGTCCATGGTGTGTTTATCCATCATTTCCAGTGCACGACCACCGCCACGGGCAACGCAGGTCAGCGGGTCTTCGGCGACGATCACCGGCAGGCCGGTTTCCTGGGCCAGCAGCTTGTCGAGGTCACGCAGCAGAGCGCCACCACCGGTCAGCACCAGGCCACGCTCGGCGATATCGGAAGCCAGCTCCGGCGGCGATTGCTCCAGGGCGCTTTTCACTGCCTGAACGATGGTGGCCAGGGACTCTTGCAGAGCTTCCAGCACTTCATTGGAGTTCAGGGTGAAGGCACGTGGAACGCCTTCGGCCAGGTTGCGACCGCGCACATCGACTTCGCGCACTTCGCCGCCTGGGTAGGCAGTACCGATTTCCTGCTTGATGCGCTCGGCGGTGGATTCGCCAATCAGACTGCCGTAGTTACGACGCACATACGTGATGATCGCTTCGTCGAAGCGGTCGCCGCCAACCCGCACGGATTCAGCGTACACCACACCGTTCAGGGAGATCAGGGCGATTTCGGTGGTACCACCACCGATATCCACCACCATCGAACCGCGTGCTTCTTCCACCGGCAGGCCGGCACCGATCGCAGCAGCCATCGGCTCTTCGATCAGGAATACTTCGCGGGCACCGGCGCCAAGGGCCGATTCACGGATGGCGCGACGCTCCACCTGCGTGGATTTGCATGGAACACAGATCAGCACACGAGGGCTGGGCTGCAGAAAACTGTTTTCGTGAACCTTGTTGATGAAGTACTGCAGCATCTTCTCGCAGACACTGAAGTCGGCGATCACGCCGTCCTTCATCGGACGAATGGCAGCAATATTGCCAGGTGTTCGGCCGAGCATGCGCTTGGCCTCGGTGCCGACGGCAACGACACTTTTCTGATTACCATGGGTCCGAATGGCCACAACCGATGGCTCATTCAGAACGATACCGCGCTCGCGCACGTAAATAAGGGTGTTGGCAGTGCCCAGGTCAATGGAAAGATCGCTGGAAAACATGCCACGCAGTTTCTTGAACATGGGGAAAGGACCCTAGGCAACGCGTGGGTAAAAAAGTGCGGCAAACTCTAACAACGACAGGGATTTTGGGCAAGGCGCCAATGTGCTAAATTGGCCGACTTTCTGTGCACCAACCCCCACAATCGCGGCCTTATGACCGTAGAAATGCGGTAGTGTTCCGACAATCTAACACACGGACGCCCTCCGTTCCGTTTTCCACTGGAGATTCCCATGGCGCTTGAACGCTCCGACGTGGAAAAAATCGCGCATCTGGCCTCGCTTGGCCTCAATGATGCCGATCTTCCACAGACCACCGCAGCCCTGAACAGCATTCTGGGGCTGGTTGACCAGATGCAGGCCGTCAATACCGACGGCATCGAGCCCCTGGCTCACCCGCTGGAAGCCAGCCAGCGCCTGCGCGCAGACGTCGTGACCGAACGCGATAATCGCGAGGCCTACCAGTCCATCGCGCCAGCGGTCGAAAACGGCCTGTATCTGGTTCCGAAAGTCATCGACTAAAGGGAAAGAGCCTTTCATGCATCACATGACTCTGGCCGAGATCGCCCGCGGTCTCGCCGAAAAAAAGTTTTCTTCTGAAGAATTGACCAAAACCCTGCTGGCGCGTATCGCCGAGCTCGATCCCAAGGTCAACAGCTTCATCAGCCTCACCGAAGAGCTGGCCCTGAGCCAGGCGAAAGCCGCGGATGCACGTCGCGCCAACGGTGAAAATGGCGCACTGCTGGGCGCGCCCATCGCCCACAAGGATTTGTTCTGCACACAGGGCATTCGCACCAGCTGCGGCTCGAAGATGCTCGACAACTTCAAGGCGCCCTACGACGCCACCGTGGTGTCCAAACTCGCCGCCGCCGGGGCCGTGACCCTGGGCAAGACCAACATGGACGAATTCGCCATGGGTTCTGCCAACGAGTCGAGCTACTACGGCGCAGTGAAAAACCCGTGGAATCTGGAACACGTACCGGGCGGCTCATCCGGTGGTTCGGCCGCTGCCGTTGCCGCCCGCCTGCTGCCGGCCGCCACGGCCACCGACACCGGCGGCTCGATCCGCCAGCCCGCCGCCTTCACCAACCTCACCGGCCTGAAGCCGACCTACGGCCGTGTGTCCCGCTGGGGCATGATCGCCTACGCATCGAGCCTCGATCAGGGCGGCCCATTGGCGCGCACAGCCGAAGACTGCGCGATATTGCTGCAAGGCATGGCCGGCTTCGATGCGCAGGACTCCACCAGCATCGATGAACCGGTGCCAGACTATAGCGCCAGCCTCAACACCTCGCTCAAGGGCCTGCGCATCGGCGTGCCGAAGGAATACTTCAGCGCCGGCCTCGACCCGCGTATCGCCGAACTTGTGCACAACAGCGTCAAGACGCTGGAAGGCCTCGGCGCCGTGATCAAGGAAATCAGCCTGCCGAACAACCAGCACGCGATTCCCGCCTACTACGTGATCGCCCCGGCCGAGGCGTCCTCCAACCTGTCGCGCTTCGACGGCGTGCGTTTTGGCTACCGCTGCGAAAACCCCAAAGATCTTACCGATCTGTACAAACGCTCCCGTGGCGAAGGCTTCGGCGTCGAAGTACAGCGGCGCATCATGGTCGGCGCCTACGCGCTGTCGGCCGGCTACTACGACGCGTACTACCTCAAGGCGCAAAAAATCCGTCGCCTGATCAAGAACGACTTCATGGCGGCCTTTGAAGAAGTCGATGTGATCCTCGGCCCAACCACGCCGAACCCGGCGTGGAAAATCGGTGCCAAGACCGGCGATCCGATTGCCGAGTACCTCGAAGACCTCTACACCATCACCGCCAACCTCGCGGGCCTGCCGGGCTTGTCCATGCCGGCCGGTTTCGTTGACGGTCTGCCGGTGGGCGTGCAACTGCTCGCGCCGTATTTCCAGGAAGGCCGCCTGCTCAATGTGGCGCACCAGTACCAGTTGAACACTGACTGGCACACCCGCACCCCAACCGGCTTCTGAGGAGAACACTATGCAATGGGAAGTTGTGATCGGGCTGGAGATTCATACCCAGCTCGCCACCCAATCGAAGATTTTCTCCGGCAGCGCCACCACGTTCGGCGCAGGGCCCAACACCCAGGCCAGCCTCGTCGACCTGGGCATGCCCGGCGTGTTGCCGGTGCTGAACCAGGAAGCGGTGCGCATGGCGGTGATGTTCGGCCTGGCGATCGACGCCGAAATCGGCCAGCACAACGTGTTCGCGCGCAAGAACTACTTCTACCCGGACCTGCCCAAGGGCTACCAGATCAGCCAGATGGAATTGCCGATCGTCGGCAAGGGCTACCTGGACATCCCGCTGGAAGATGGCACCATCAAGCGCGTCGGCGTGACCCGTGCGCACTTGGAAGAAGATGCCGGCAAGAGCCTGCATGAAGAATTCAACGGCGCCACCGGCATCGACCTGAACCGCGCCGGCACGCCGCTGCTGGAGATCGTCTCCGAGCCGGACATGCGCAGCGCCAAGGAAGCCGTGGCCTACGTCAAGACGATCCACGCGCTGGTGCGTTACCTCGGCATCTGCGACGGCAACATGGCCGAAGGCTCTCTGCGTTGCGACTGCAACGTGTCGGTGCGGCCAAAAGGCCAGACCGAGTACGGCACACGCTGCGAGATCAAGAACGTCAACTCGTTCCGCTTCATCGAAAAGGCAATCAACACCGAAGTGCGTCGCCAGATCGAACTGATCGAGGACGGCGGCAAGGTCATACAGCAAACCCGCCTGTACGACCCGAACAAAGACGAGACCCGCGCCATGCGCAGCAAGGAGGAAGCCAACGACTACCGTTACTTCCCCGACCCGGACCTGCTGCCGGTGGTCATCGAGGACTCGTTCCTCAATGACATCCGCGCCACCCTGCCGGAGCTGCCGCCGCAGAAGCGCGAGCGCTTCCAGGCGCAGTTCGGCCTTTCGGAGTACGACGCCAGCGTGCTGGCCTCCAGCCGCGAGCAGGCCGACTACTTCGAAAAGGTCGTGAGCATTGCCGGTGACGCCAAGCTTGCGGCCAACTGGGTCATGGTCGAACTGGGCAGCCTGCTGAACAAACAAGCCCTGGAAATCGACGAAGCGCCGGTCTCGGCCGGGCAACTGGGCGGCATGCTGCTGCGCATCAAGGACAACACCATCTCCGGCAAGATTGCCAAGACGGTGTTCGAAGCGATGGCGGCAGGCGAAGGCAACGCTGACGAGATCATCGAGACGCGCGGCCTCAAGCAAGTCACCGACAGCGGCGCCATCTCCGCCGTGCTCGATGAAATGCTCGCGGCCAATGCCGAACAGGTCGAACAATACCGCGCGGCCGATGAAGCCAAGCGCGGCAAGATGTTCGGCTTCTTTGTCGGCCAGGCGATGAAAGCGTCCAAAGGCAAGGCCAACCCGCAACAGGTGAACGAGCTGCTCAAAAGCAAACTCGAAGGCTGATAGCGGTAGAGGGTCCGGGCGGGATTTCACCTCCAACCCGGACCCTTTGTGGAATCGGCCCCCATGTGGGAGGGGGCTTGCTCCCGATAGCGGTGTATCAGCTTGCACACCTGTGTCTGACACGCCGCTATCGGGAGCAAGCCCCTCCCCCATCAGCCCTCTTTTTTCACAGTTGATACGGGGGTAACGTCGAACATGAAGCGTCTACTCGGTCTCCTGGCCCTGTCTTCCCTGCTGGGCGGTTGCGCCAGCGGCCTTATCGACCCCAATGGCTACGACGAAACCGGCACCGCCTCCTATTACGGCGCCAAACACCATGGCAACCGCACCGCCAGCGGTGAACCCTTCAACCAGAACGCCCTGACCGCCGCCCATCGGCGCCTGCCCTTCGGCACGCAGGTCAAGGTGACCAATCTCGACAATAACCGCTCCGTGATCGTACGTATCAATGATCGCGGTCCGCATTCCCGTGGGCGCCTGATCGACCTTTCACGCCAGGCGGCCGCACAATTGGGCATGCTGAGCCGCGGCACTGCACGGGTTCGCGTGCAGGCCATGAGCAACTGAACAAGGAGCCTTGACCATTTTCGGACTCACCGCACTCTCGCCCTGGAGCCTGCTCGAACTGGTCAGCGGCCTGCTGCTGCTGATCGTCGGCGCCGAAGTCCTGGTGCGCGCCGCCGTGCGCCTGGCCGCCAGCCTCAAGGTGCGCCCGCTGATCATCGGCCTGACCATCGTCGCCTTCGGCAGCAGCGCGCCGCAGATGACCGTCAGCCTGCAGGCCACCCTCGCCGGCAATACCGATATCGCCGTGGGCAGCGTGATCGGCAGCAGCATCTTCAACGTCCTCGTCACCCTGGGCCTCGCGGCCCTGATCATCCCGCTGCGGGTGTCACGCCAGCTGGTACGCCTGGACATCCCGGTGATGATCGTCGCCGCGCTGCTGGTGTTCACCCTCGCGGCCAATGAGGAACTGACACCCCTCGACGGCCTGCTATTGCTGATCGCGCTGCTGGCCTACCTCGGCGTGCTGCATTACCAGACGCGCCATTCACGGCGCCCGCGCACTCTCGACACGGTGGCCCGGGCGCCGTGGCTGAGCAGCGTATTGCGCATCGTTGGCGGACTGCTGGTGCTGGTGCTGGCCGGGCATTTACTGCTTGGCGCGGCGGTGGACGTGGCGAGCGACCTGGGCCTGTCGGAGCGTATCGTCGGGCTGACGCTGATCGGCGTCGGCACGTCCCTGCCGTGCCTGGCGACGTCGCTGATCGCCGCCCTGCGCGGCGAGCGCGAGATTGCCGTGGGCAACGTCATCGGCAGCAACCTGTTCAACCTGCTCGGGGTGCTGGGGCTCACCGCCCTGCTCGCGCCGACGCCCCTGTCGGTGTCGCCCAATGCCGTGGACTTCGACCTGCCGGTGATGCTCGGCGTGGTGGTGCTGTGCCTGCCGGTGTTCTACAGCGGCTACCGCGTGACCCGCGCCGAAGGCCTGGTGATGCTGGGCCTGTACCTGGCGTATGGGCTGCATGTGATGGCGTTTACTACGGGCATGCCCCTGGCCGGCAAGCTTGAACACCTGATGCTGTATTACGTCCTGCCGGCGCTGGTGGCTTTTCTGTTGCTCAGCACGCTGCGCGCTTGGCGCCGCCAACACAAGAGGGAACCGCAATGACCGATCAGAAGAAAACCGGCGTCGCCATGCGTCGCCAGGTGATGGGCGATGTGTTCGTCGACCGCGCCCTGGGCAATGCCACCGAATTCACCCAGCCGTTGCAGGACTTCGTCAACGACCATGCCTGGGGCAGCGTGTGGAACCGCGAGGGGTTACCGCTCAAGACTCGCAGCCTGATTACCCTCGCCGCCCTCACCGCGCTCAAGTGCCCGCAGGAACTGAAGGGTCACGTGCGCGGTGCCTTGAACAATGGCTGTACGGTGGAAGAGATTCGCGAAGCCCTGCTGCATTGCGCGGTGTATGCGGGGGTGCCGGCGGCGATTGATGCATTTCGGGCGGCGCAGGAGGTGATTGAGGTGTATCAGGCAGAGCAGCAGTGATCTTCGGATAGCTATCGCAACCTCAGATCCATCCACCCGCCTGCAACACGAAAATCCCGATATTGGTGGTCACCGCTGCCATCAGAGTGGTGATCACGATAATCGCTGCCGCCAGCTCGTGATTACCCTCGGCCGCCCGGGCCATCACATAACTGGCTGCGGCGGTGGGCGCACCGAAGTACAGAAACAGAATCCCCAGCTCCGGCCCGCGAAAGCCCAGCAGCCAAGCCCCCAGGGTGGCGACGATCGGCAGCCAGACCATCTTCATCAGGCTCGCACTGAGCGCCATGTTGCCGCTTTTGCGCAGCGCCGCCAGGGACAAGGTGCCGCCGATGCAGATCAGCGCCAACGGCAGCGTGGTGTCGGCCAGGTACTGCATGGACTTTTCCAGCCAGCCGGGCACGCCAAGCTGGAAGTAGGCGAACGGCGCGGCGGCGAACACGCTGATGATCAGCGGATTGGCCAGCACACTCTTGCAGATGCTCCATGGGTCGGACTTGATCACCGGGCTGTACACCGCCAGCACGATGGTCGACAGCGTGTTGTAGAGCAGGATCACCAACGCCGCGAGGACGGCGCCCAGGGAGATGCCGTAGTCGCCGTACATGCTGGCGGCCAGCGCCAGGCCGATCACCCCGTTGTTGCCGCGAAACGCGCCTTGGGCATAGATACCCCGGTCCGCCGGCTTGCAGCGAAAAATCGCCCAGCCCCAGGCCACGGCAAAACTCAGCACGGTGGCGACCGCAAAATAGATCAGCAAGCCCGGTTGGAGCGCCGCATGCAGGTCGGCGTGCAGGATGCCGAGAAACAGCAGCGCCGGCATGGTGACGTTGAACACCAGGGAGGAAGCGGTGTGGATAAAGTTGTCGTTGATCCAGTTGATGCGCTTGAGCAGCACACCGAGAAACAGCATGGCAAACACCGGCGCGGTGATGGTGAGGGTGGTGAGGAAGATAGCCAGCATGCCGGGGAGAACCTTTGAGCGTCGTCAGAGGGTCAATGATAAGCCATGCGGCGCGGTGGCGTCTGGTAGCCCGCTCCCACATCTTGAACTGTGAATGCAGTCAAATGTGGGAGGGGGCTTGCTCCCGATACAGGCGACGCGGTCTCAGGTAATCGGCGCCGGATTGAACAGGGTAATGTCGTTATGCAGCTTGTGATGCTCGGCCCAGGTCTGTTTCTTGCCGCTGGCCACGTCCAGGTAGAAGTGGAACAACTCCCAGCCCAGCTCCTCGATGCTCGCCCGCCCCGTGGCGATGCGTCCGGCGTCGATGTCGATCAGGTCCGGCCAGCGCTGCGCCAGCTCCGTGCGCGTCGACACCTTCACCACCGGCGCCATCGCCAGCCCGTAGGGCGTGCCACGGCCAGTGGTGAACACGTGCAGGTTCATGCCCGCCGCCAGTTGCAAGGTGCCACACACAAAGTCGCTGGCCGGCGTCGCGCAAAAGATCAGGCCCTTGCTCTTGAAGCGCTCGCCGGGGCCCAGCACGCCGTTGATCGCGCTGCTGCCGGACTTGACGATGGAGCCCAGGGACTTCTCGACAATGTTCGACAACCCGCCCTTCTTGTTGCCCGGCGTGGTGTTGGCACTGCGGTCCGCCTCGCCCTTGGCCAGGTAACGGTCGTACCAGTCCATTTCCCGCACAAGCTCCTGGGCAATTTCCTTCGTTTGCGCGCGCGACGTGAGCAGGTAGATGGCATCACGGACTTCGGTCACTTCGGAAAACATCACCGTGGCGCCGGCCCGCAACAGCAGATCCGAGGCATAGCCCAGCGCCGGGTTGGCGGTGATGCCGGAGAACGCATCGCTGCCGCCGCACTGCATGCCCAGGATCAGCTCGGACGCCGGCACGGTTTCGCGGCGGCGCTGGTCGAGTTTTTTCAGGCGGGTTTCGGCCAGCGCCATGATCTGCTCGATCATTTCGGTGAACCCGTGGCTGGAATCCTGCAGCCGATACAGCCACGGCTCGCTCAGGTCGACCGAGCTGTCGTTCTCATGCATAACCTGCCCGGCCTGCAGTTTCTCGCAGCCCAGGCTGATCACCAGCGCCTCGCCGCCCAGGTTCGGGTTGCGCGCCAGGTTGCGCACGGTGCGGATCGGGATGTAGGCATCCGTCGCGGTGATCGCCACGCCGCAACCATAGCTGTGGGTCAGCGCCACCACGTCATCGACGTGAGGATACTTGGGCAGCAGTTCGTCCTTGATGCGCTTGACCGCATGGTCGAGTACACCGGTAACGCACTGCACCGTGGTGGTGATGCCGAGGATATTGCGCGTGCCCACGGTGCCGTCGGCGTTGCGATAGCCCTCGAACGTAAACCCTTCCAACGGCGCCTGGGTTTCAGGCACGTCGGTGGACAGCGGCAGGCTGTCCAGCGGCGGCGCGGTGGGCATGCGCAGTTGGTCTTCCTGCACCCAACTGCCGCGCGGAATCGGCGTCTGGGCATAACCGATGGTCTGGCCGTAGCGAATGATCTGACCGCCTTCGGGAATATCTTCCAGGGTCACCTTGTGGCTCTGGGGGATGAAATCCACGGTGACCAGGCCGTCCGGGAACTCGGTCCCGGCCGGGACGCCCTGGTCATTGACCACGATCACCACGTTGTCGCGCTCGTGCAAACGGATCGAGCGCGGCGAGTCGGCATGTTCAATCAATTGCATCACGAGGCCTCTCAGGAATGCGCTTCGGTTAGGTTGGTCAACGCTGGCCCCTTGCTTGGCGGCTCTTTGAGTACGACACGCTTGATCGGGCCGACAATGACCAGGTAGCTGAACACCGCCACCAGCGCGTTGGCGCCGACGAACACCAGCGCCCATTTGAACGAGCCGGTGGTGCTGATGATGTAGCCGATCACGATGGGCGTGGTGATCGACGCCAGGTTACCGAAGGTGTTGAACAAGCCGCCACTGAGGCCGGCGATCTGTTTGGGCGAGGTGTCGGACACCACCGCCCAACCCAGTGCGCCAACGCCTTTGCCGAAGAAGGCCAGGGCCATGAAGCCCACCACCATCCATTCGATATCCACGTAGTTGCAGGCCACGATGCTGCTGGAAATCAGCAGGCCGCCAATGATCGGCGCCTTGCGTGCGAAGGTCAGCGAATGCCCCTTGCGCAGCAGGTAGTCGGAAATCACCCCGCCCAGCACACCGCCGATAAAGCCGCAGATGGCCGGCAACGAGGCGATGAAACCGGCCTTGAGGATGGTCATGCCACGGTCCTGCACCAGGTACACCGGAAACCAGGTCAGGAAGAAGTAGGTGATGCCGTTGATGCAGTACTGGCCCAGGTACACGCCGAGCATCATGCGGTTGGTCAGCAACTGGCGGATGTAATCCCACTTCGGGCCGTCGGTTTTCTTGCCCTTGCCCTTGTCCTGATCCATGTCGACCATCGCGCCATTGGCCGCAATGTAATCGAGCTCGGCAGCGTTGATCATCGGGTGCTGGCGCGGGCTGTGGATCACTTTCAGCCAGACCAGCGAGAAGACGATGCCGATCACGCCCATCACGATAAACACGTGCTGCCAGCCGAAGCTGTAGACGATCCAGCCCATCAGCGGCGCGAACAGCACCGTGGCAAAGTACTGCGCCGAGTTGAAAATCGCCGACGCCGTGCCGCGCTCGGCCGTGGGAAACCACGCCGCGACGATACGGGCATTGCCGGGGAACGACGGTGCTTCGGCCAAGCCCACCATGAAGCGCAGCATGAACAGCGCGACCACGGCGGTGGAGATACCGAATTCACCGACATAGCCTTGCAGCACGGTGAACAGCGACCAGGTAAAGATGCTCAGCGCATAGACTTTCTTCGAGCCGAACCGGTCGAGCAACCAGCCACCGGGTATTTGTCCGGCCACGTAGGCCCAACCGAATGCAGAGAAGATATAACCGAGGGTGACCGCGTCGATACCGAGGTCTTTTTGCAGGCTGGAGCCGGCGATGGCGATGGTGGCCCGGTCGGCGTAGTTGATCGTGGTCACCAAAAACAGCATGAACAGGATCAAATAGCGGACATGGGTCGGCTTGGTCGCTTGCATGTAGAAGTACTCCCACTAATTATTTTTTTTGCGGGTAATCAAGTTGTGCTGCGGACACGGCCTCATGTAGGAGCTGGCTTGCCCGCGATACAGGCACTGCGGTGTGTCAGGCACACACCGGTGATGCTATCGCAGGCAAGTCAGCTCCCACACAAAGCAGGCGCCACAGGTGTTGCGTATTACGAACCGATGTAGCTGGTCTTGACCACGGTGTAGAACTCTTGCGCATAGCGGCCCTGCTCGCGCGAACCATAGGATGAGCCTTTACGGCCACCGAACGGCACGTGATAGTCCACGCCGGCGGTGGGCAGGTTGACCATCACCATCCCGGCCTGGGAGTGGCGCTTGAAGTGGTTGGCGTATTTCAGGGACGTGGTGGCAATGCCCGCCGACAAACCGAACTCGGTGTCGTTGGCCATCGCCAGCGCTGCCTCGTAGTCCGCCACACGTACCACGTTGGCGACTGGGCCGAAGATTTCTTCACGGCTGATGCGCATGGCGGCTTCGCTGTCGGCAAACAGCGTCGGCGCCAGGTAGTAGCCTTCAGTGTCGCAGGTCACCAGGCCGCCACCGCTCACCAGCCGCGCACCTTCGCTTTGGCCGATGTCGATGTATTTCAAGTCCTGGTCCAACTGGGCCTGGGACACTACCGGGCCGATGTCGGTGCCGCTGTTGAGGGCGTGGCCGACCTTGATCGATTTCATGCGCTCAGCCATCGCCGCGACGAACTGGTCGTGAATACCGGCGGTGACGATCAGGCGGCTGGACGCGGTGCAACGCTGGCCGGTGGAGTAGAACGCGCTCTGCACGGACAGCTCGACGGCCTGCTTGAGGTCGGCGTCATCGAGAATGATCTGCGGGTTTTTGCCGCCCATTTCCAATTGCACCTTGGCCTGGCGCGACACGCAACTGACGGCGATCTGGCGCCCGACACCCACGGAGCCGGTGAAGCTGATGCCATCGACTTTCGGGCTGTTGACCAGCACGTCACCGACCACGCGACCGCTGCCCATCACCAGGTTGAACACACCGGCAGGGAAGCCCGCGCGCGAGATGATCTCGGCCAGGGCCCAGGCGCAGCCGGGTACCAGTTCAGCCGGCTTGATCACCACGCAGTTGCCATAGGCCAGGGCCGGGGCGATTTTCCAGGCGGGGATGGCAATCGGGAAATTCCACGGGGTGATCAGGCCGACCACGCCCAGGGCTTCGCGAGTCACTTCAACGTTGACGCCCGGGCGTACCGAGGGCACGTAGTCGCCGGACAGGCGCAGGCATTCACCAGCAAAAAATTTGAAGATATTGCCGGCGCGGGTCACTTCACCGATGGCCTCGGGCAGGGTCTTGCCCTCTTCCCGGGCCAGCAGGGTACCGAGTTCTTCACGGCGCGCGAGGATTTCGCTGCCGACCTTGTCCAGCGCGTCATGGCGAGCCTGGATGCCGGAGGTGGACCAGGCCGGGAACGCAGCGCGGGCAGCGTCGATAGCGGCGTTGACCTGAGCGACATCGGCCTTGGCGTATTCACCAATGACATCGGACAACTCCGACGGGTTGAGGTTGATGCAGTAGTCGGCACCGGCTACCCATTGGCCATTGATGTAGTTTTCAAAACGCTTTGCTTGGGACACGAATCTTCTCCTGACGCAAAAGGCCGCTGATTGCTCAGCGGCCTTGTTGATAAGTTATTGCGGGCCTTGCTTGTCGATCAGCGCGGCCAGGGCTTCGTATTCTTCCGGCAGCAGGTCGGTCAGCGGCGTGCGCACCGGGCCTGCGTCGTAGCCGGCGATTTTCGCACCCGCCTTGACGATGCTCACGGCGTAGCCGGCCTTGCGGTTACGGATATCAAGGTACGGCAGGAAGAAGTCGTCGATGATTTTGCCAACGGTGGCGTGATCGTCCCTGGCAATCGCATGGTAGAAGTCCATCGCGGTTTTCGGGATGAAGTTGAACACCGCCGAGGAGTACACCGGCACGCCCAAAGCCTTGTAGGCCGCGGCGTAAACCTCGGCAGTCGGCAGGCCGCCGAGGTAGCTGAAACGGTCGCCCAGACGACGGCGGATCGACACCATCAACTCGATGTCACCCAGGCCGTCCTTGTAGCCGATCAGGTTCGGGCAGCGCTCGGCCAGGCGTTCCAGCAGCGGCGCAGTCAGGCGGCAGACGTTGCGGTTGTACACCACAACACCAATCTTGACCGATTTGCACACGGCTTCAACGTGGGCGGCAACCCCGTCCTGGCTGGCTTCGGTGAGGTAATGCGGCAGCAGCAGCAGGCCTTTGGCACCGAGGCGCTCGGCCTCTTGGGCGTATTCGATGGCTTGGCGCGTCGCACCGCCCACACCGGCGAGAATCGGCACGCTGGAGGCGCAGGTATCGACGGCGGTTTTCACCACCTGGGAGTATTCGCTGGCGGCCAGGGAGAAAAACTCACCGGTGCCGCCGGCTGCGAACAGCGCGGTGGCGCCGTAGGGGGCCAACCACTCGAGACGCTTGATGTAGCCCGCCTGGTGGAAATCACCCTGGGCGTTGAAATCGGTCACCGGGAAAGACAGCAGACCGTGGGAGAGGATGGACTTCAGTTCTTGTGGATTCATTATTCGAACACCCTGGGCGAAGACTTTCTGTCGAAAGGTTATTGTTGGTTGTAATGATGTCGTACGTCATCGTACAACTATAAAAGGATTCGTCAACTGCAATTCATCGCAACAGATGTGCTACGGGATTTTCCAGACCATGGAAATCAATGTGGGAGGGGGACAAGCCCCCTCCCACATGTTGACCGAGTGCAGCCTTCGGTTTAGTTGCGCTGCGCCTCTGCCTCTTCATGGGCATGACGCAGGCGTTCGCGGCTGTTGGTCAGGTGCAGGCGCATCGCGGCGCGTGCTGCGTCCGAATCCTGGCGGGCGATGGCGTCGTAGATTTCTTCGTGTTCGCGGCTCAGGCGGACCATGTAATGCTGCTGGTCGTCATGGGCCAGACGCGCCGAATTCAGGCGGGTTCGCGGAATGATGCTGGTGCCCAGGTGGGTCATGATGTCGGTGAAATAACGGTTGCCGGTGGACAGGGCGATTTCCAGGTGAAACGCAAAGTCCGAGGCCACCGCATCGCCGGCGTGGGCGGCGCTTTCGTTGAGCGCGTCGAGGGCGGCGCGCATGGCCGCCAGTTGCTCATCGCTACGGCGCAAGGCCGCCAGGCCCGCCGACTCCACTTCTAGGCTGATACGCAACTCGAGGATCGCCAGTACGTCACGCAAGGTCACCACGGTGGCCGGGTCAATGCGAAAGCCGCTGGGGCTTGGCGTATCCAGCACAAAGGTGCCGATGCCGTGGCGAGTCTCCACCTGCCCCGCCGCCTGCAGGCGCGAGATAGCTTCGCGCACCACCGTGCGGCTGACCCCATGGGCGTCCATGATCGCCGACTCGGTGGGCAACTTGTCACCACGCTTGAGCTGGCCGTCACGGATCTGCTCGGACAACACCGTGACCAATTCCTGGGCAAGGCTGCGGCGCTTGCGGGGAAGACGAGGGGCGGTGCTGGCGTTTTCCATGATGAATCATCTTTCTCGGTGAGCTTGAGCACGCATCATAGCCCATGGCGGTTGTACGATCACCGTCCAGGCGCGACTTTCACCCCTGTGCTGCGCGCAAAAAAATGCCCCGACACAGGCCGGGGCATTGATTCACAGCGTCCGCAAGGACAAACCGTTTACTTCACCACTTTCAAGCTCGGCCGGCCGCTGGGGCGCGGCGGCTCCGAATCCGGTGGCGGCAGATCATTACCGCCCTTGCCTTCGATGGACGGCTCGTCCTCGAAAGGCGATTCCAGATCGAAGACCATGCCCTGGCCATTTTCCCGGGCGTAAATGCCGAGGATGGCGCCAATCGGCACGAACAGCGTATGCGGCACACCGCCGAAACGCCCTTCGAAACTGACGGCTTCGTTGTCCATGTGCAGGTGGCGCACGGCACTGGGTGATACGTTCAGCACAATTTGTCCGTCACTGGCAAACCCCTGCGGCACATCCACCTTGGGGAATTCGGAATTGACCAGCATGTGCGGGGTGAAATCGTTGTCCACAATCCACTCGTAGAGCGCGCGGACCAAATAGGGTCGACTGGAGTTCATCAACGGCTCCTTAGGCCTTAGCGCATGTCGCGTTCGACACCAGACAGACTCGCCTGGAAAGCCTCACGCGCAAATTGGCGCTCCATGTAATCAAGCAACGGCTTGGCCGGCCGTGGCAGTTCAATGCCCAGAACCGGCAAGCGCCAGAGTATGGGTAATAGGCAGCAATCCACCAAACTTTGTTCCTCACTGAGGAAAAAAGGTTTATCCGCGAACAACGGCGAAACGCCTGTCAGGCTCTCGCGCAACTCCTTGCGCGCCACGACACGGGCTGCCTCTTTGCTGCGCGAATCGAGGATCACATCCACCAGCCCGCACCAATCGCGCTGGATCCGATGAATCAGCAGCCGGCTGTTGGCACGCGCCACCGGATACACCGGCAGCAAAGGCGGATGCGGGTAACGCTCATCCAGGTATTCCATCACCACGGTCGACTCCCACAACGCCAGGTCACGATCGACCAGGGTGGGCAAGCTGCCGTAAGGGTTCACTTCGATCAGCTTCGGCGGATGACGACCCGCTTCCACACTGATGATCTCGGCGCTGACACCCTTCTCTGCGAGCACGATGCGTACTCGGTGGGAATAGTGGTCGGCGGGGTCGGAGTAACAGGCCAACCGGTTGGTCACGCCCATGGCGGTCCTCCTCGCTTGTTGAAATTATCGAAAGCTCAAAAACGAGCGCGCCCAGGAGGCTTCTCTGCAGCACCCGGTTCAACCAGGTCGCCGTGTAGTCAGAGAAGTCGCTGGGCGCGCAAGATTAACAGCAATTGCTTACGGTTGGATCAATGCACATCCTTCCAGTATTCACGTTTGAGCAGATAGGCGAATACAAGGAAGAAAGCCAGGTAAAGCAAGACGTACGTACCGATGCGCTGATGCTGCAATTTGACCGGGTTGGCCGAGTAGGCCAGGAAGGTCACCAGGTTTCTGACCTTCTCGTCAAACTGCTCTTCGCTCAACGTACCGGTGTTGGGCACGATGGTCAGTTGATCACACGCTTGATGGGTCAGCGGCGTGCCGGTCAACGGATCAAATTGCTTCTTGCCGTCTTCAACGACCTGAACCTGCTTGCATCCTACCACCTGGCGGCCCTGCAGGCCGACCAGAACGTTCGGCATGCCCACATTCGGGAAAACCTTGTTGTTCACGCCCCATGGCCGGGCCGGGTCTTCGTAGAACGACGTGAGGTAGCCGTACAGCCAATCGGTGCCACGAACCCGGGCCACCAGCGTCAGGTCGGGCGGTACTGCGCCGAACCAGGCCTTGGCGTCCGCAGGCTGCATGCCAATGTCCATGGGGTCGCCGATTTTGGCGCCGGTGAACACCAGCTTCTCCAGCATCAGCGCGTGAGGGATGCCCAGGTCGTCCGCCACGCGCTCATAGCGCTGGTACTTGGCGCTGTGGCAGCCCATGCAATAGTTGACGAAGGTGCGCGCGCCGTCCTGCATGGCAGCCTTGTCGGACACGTCGATGTCGACGTGCTCCAGCGGCGCGTCATGCTCGGCGGCGCAGGACAGGAGTGGCAGCGCCGCCAGCATCAATGCCACGAACAGTTTTTTCATTAGCCCGTCACCCTTTCCGGTACCGGCCTGGTCTTCTCGAACCGGGTATAGAACGGCATCAGCATGAAGTAAGCGAAGTACAGGAAGGTGCAGACCTGCGACAGCACTGTGCGCCCAGGCGTCGGCGCCAGTAGCCCGAGCACGCCCAGGGTCACGAACGAAATACAGAACAGCCACAGCCAGATCCTGCTCAGCCAGCCCTTGTAGCGCATGGACTTGACCGGGCTGCGGTCGAGCCAGGGCAGCACGAACAGCAACGCAATGGCTGCGCCCATGGCGATCACGCCCATGAGTTTGTCGGGGATGGCGCGCAGGATCGCGTAAAACGGCGTGAAGTACCAGATCGGACCAATGTGCTCGGGTGTCTTGAAAGGGTTGGCGGGCTCGAAGTTGGGTTTCTCCAGGAAATACCCGCCCATTTCCGGGAAAAAGAACACGATCGAGCAGAACACGAATAGAAATACCACCACGCCGACAAGGTCTTTCACGGTGTAGTAAGGGTGGAACGGAATACCATCCAGCGGGATGCCGTGCTCATCCTTGTGCTGCTTGATGTCCACACCATCCGGGTTGTTGGACCCCACTTCGTGCAGCGCCAGGATGTGCAGCACCACCAGGCCCAGGATCACGATCGGCAGGGCCACTACGTGCAAGGCGAAGAAACGGTTCAGGGTGATGCCGGAGACCAGGTAGTCGCCACGGATCCACTGGGCCAGGTCGTTGCCGATCACCGGAATTGCGCCGAACAGCGAGATGATCACCTGAGCGCCCCAGTACGACATCTGCCCCCATGGCAGCAGATAGCCCATGAAGGCTTCCGCCATGAGCGCCAGGTAGATCAGCATGCCGAACACCCACACCAGCTCGCGGGGCTTCTGATAGGAACCGTAGAGCAGGCCACGAAACATGTGCAGGTAGATGACGATGAAAAACATCGACGCGCCTACGGCATGCAGCGTTCGAAGGATTGCTCCGTGGTTGACGTCACGCATGATGCCCTCGACGGAGGCGAACGCCTCTTCGGCGGTGGGCGTGTAGCTCATGGTCAGCCAGACGCCGGTGATGATCTGGTTGAACAGCACCAGCAAGGCCAGGGAGCCGAAGAAGTAAAAGAAGTTGAAGTTCTTCGGCACGTAGTACTTGCTTAGGTGGCCTTCCCACATTTTGGTGGCGGGAAAGCGCGCATCGATCCAGTCCATGAACTTGCTCATCACCCATTTTCCTTGTCGAGGCCAATGACAATCAGGTCGTCCGTTTCGTAGGAATGCGGCGGCACGGGCAAGTTCAGCGGCGCGGGCTGGGATTTGTAGACGCGCCCGGCGAGGTCGTAGCGGGAACCGTGGCACGGACAGAAGTAGCCGCCAATCCAGTCCTTGCCCAGGTCGACCGGTGCTACTTCAGGGCGAAAGGTCGGTGAGCAGCCCAGGTGAGTACACAGACCGACCAGCAGCAGAATCTCGGGCTTGATCGAACGCACTTCATTCCTGGCGTAAGGGGGCTGGTCGGAGTTCTCGGAGCCGGGGTCAGACAGACGGCCTTCGAGGTTTTTCAGGTTCCTGAGGATTTCCTCGGTACGGCGCACAATGAACACCGGCTGGCCGCGCCACTCGGCAATCATCTGCTGCCCCGGCTCGATCTTGCTGACATTCACCTTCACCGGCGCGCCCGCAGCTTTCGCCTTGGCACTGGGAGACCATGACCCCACGAACGGGACCGCAGCCCCCACCGCTCCCGCAGCACCCACCACGGAGGTGGCTGCTACCAGGAAGCGACGCCGGCCTGCATTCACGCCGTCATTGCTCATTCAGTCCTCTCCCCATCGGCTCTATAGCCTGCTAAATCAGGCGCTCGCTCAGCGTTGAATCTCTGCCTGTAAAAAAATGTCGTCGGATGCTGGTTAAAAGCCACGCAGTGAAAAGGGAGTTACCCTGAGCCTGACCATCAGCCTTTGAAGTATAAGGGCTCTACAGACGTCGCAGGTTGTCTCGGTGGAAAATGCGCATAAATCCCGGGCAATAAAAAACGCCCAGCTCCGTGAGGAGACTGGGCGTTTTTGTGGAACGTAAAGCGAATTAACGCTTCGAGTACTGCGGACGCTTACGCGCTTTACGCAGACCGACTTTCTTACGTTCAACTTCACGGGCATCGCGAGTCACGAAGCCAGCTTTGCGCAGAGCGCCACGCAGGGTTTCGTCGTACTGCATCAGAGCGCGAGTGATACCGTGGCGGATTGCGCCAGCCTGACCACTTACACCGCCACCGACAACAGTGACGTAGATGTCGAACTTTTCAACGGTCTCGGTCAGTTCCAGCGGCTGACGAACTACCATGCGGGCAGTTTCGCGACCGAAGAAATTTTCCAGAGTGCGGTTGTTGATCGAGATGTTACCAGTGCCCGGACGCAGGAAAACGCGTGCGGTTGCGGTTTTGCGACGGCCAGTGCCGTAATTTTGAGTCGCCGACATAATGAACTATTCCGTTAAAACTTCAGTTCTTGGGGCTGCTGAGCAGCATGAGGGTGTACAGCGCCCGCATAGACTTTCAGCTTGCGAAACATATCGCGACCCAGTGGGCCCTTCGGCAGCATGCCTTTGACCGCGATTTCGATCGGGGCTTCAGGCTTCTTGGAGATCAGGCCTTCAAAGTTGGAAGACTTGATACCGCCTGGGAAACCGGAGTGACGGTAGTACATTTTGTCTTGCGCTTTGTTGCCGGTAACACGTACCTGCTCAGCGTTGATGATCACGATGTAGTCACCGGTATCAACGTGAGGGGTGTACTCAGGCTTGTGCTTGCCACGCAGACGGCTGGCGACTTCAGTGGCCAGACGACCCAGGGTCTGACCAGCGGCGTCGACGACAAACCAGTCGCGCTGAACTGTTTCCGGTTTTGCAGTAAAAGTTGTCATTCTTTAATAGCCTCAGGGGCCGCCCTGTAAATTAGACGGCGGATCTTACTGAATAGTGCGTACTTTGACAAGTCAAAGGCAGCCGGATACAGACGCTATCGGGGGCTCGGGTCGGCGCGTCCGTTCAACGGCAAGATTCTTCGGCAGACGGCGCATCACTTCCACTGCAGAAAGAGGTGGGCAATTATGCAGATTGCGAAAAAAAATTCAACCTGCTTTTATGATTGTTTTCCCTGCAAGGAGTACCCGATGGATTATCGACAGCTGGGCCGTACGGATCTGAACGTGAGCGCGATAGCCTTGGGCACCATGACCTGGGGTGAGCAGAACAGCGAGGCAGAGGCTTTCGCACAGATCGAGCGGGCCAAGGCGGCCGGGATCAACTTCCTCGATACCGCCGAAATGTACCCGGTGCCGCCCAAGGCCGACACCTATGCCACCACCGAGCGGTATATCGGCAACTACTTCCAAAGCCGCGGCGACCGGGCCGACTGGATCCTCGCCAGCAAGATCGCCGGCCCCGGCAACGGTATCGACTATATCCGTGACCGTAACCTCAAACACAACCGCACCCACATCGTGCAGGCGCTGGACGCCAGCCTCAAGCGCCTGCAAACCGACTGGATCGACCTGTATCAACTGCACTGGCCGGAGCGCAACACCAACTTCTTCGGCAAGCTGAGCTACCAGCACGAGGATCAGCCGGACCTCACCCCGCTGGAGGAAACCCTCGAAGCGCTGGACGAGCAGGTCAAGGCCGGCAAGATCCGCCACATCGGCCTGTCCAACGAAACCCCCTGGGGCACCATGAAATTCCTCGCCCTGGCCGAAGCCCGTGGCTGGCCGCGCGCGGTGTCGATCCAGAACCCCTACAACCTGCTCAACCGCAGCTTTGAAGTGGGCCTGGCGGAAGTCGCCATTCGCGAACAGTGCGGCCTGCTGGCCTACTCGCCGCTGGCGTTCGGCATGCTCAGCGGCAAATACGAAGGCGGCGCGCGCCCGGCCAAGGCTCGCCTGACCGAATACAGCCGCTTCAGCCGCTATTTCAATCCGCAGTCGGAAGCCGCGTGCAGTCGCTATGTGGCGTTGGCGCGGGAGCACGGCCTGGACCCGGCCCAAATGGCCCTGGCGTTCGTCACGCAGCAGCCGTTCGTGACCAGCAATATCATCGGCGCTACAAGCCTTGCGCAACTGGACAGCAACATTGCCAGTGCCGAGCTGAAGCTGTCGAAGGAGGTACTGGAAGGAATTGAAGCGATTCAGAAAGAGCACCCCAACCCTGCACCTTGATTGATCTGTAGACCGCCATCGCAAGCAAGCCCCTCTCCACACGTGATGTGTGAACGCGCAGGGAACCTGCTTTCGATGGCGTCACGGGGCACTGGACACACACGACGAAAAATAAGACGATCCAGCCGTCTGGTGACCACTTTCCCCTATAAGAATAAATGAAATCATGTCCAACCAAGCCTCCACGCCGTTGCGGCGCGTCAGCATCCTGGCCATTGACCGGGTGTTCGCGTCCACGCTCATGCAAGCCAAGGATTTCTTTCACCTCGCCAGCCTGCGCTACGGCAAACAGCAGGGCCTGGGCCTGACCCCGGGCTTCGAAACCCGCCTGGTCAGCCCCGACGGCCAACCGGTGCGCAGCTTCAGCGACGTGATCATGCCGGTGGACGGCGGCCTGGAAGACGCCGACATCATCGTGTTGCCGGCCTTTTGGGATGACTTCCAGACCCTGTGCACCCGCTACCCGCAAGTGCTGCCATGGCTGCGCGAACAACACGCCCGCGGCGCCGTACTCTGCGGCGAAGCCACCGGGGTATTCTGGCTGGCCGAAGCCGGCCTGCTCGATGGCAAGGAGGCGACCACCTATTGGCGCTTCTTCACGGCCTTCAGCGAGCGCTTCCCCCAGGTGCACCTCAATCAGGACAAGCACCTGACCGACGCCGACAACCTGTATTGCGCCGGCGGCACCACCTCGGCCTGCGACCTCTACATCTACCTGATCGAACGTTTCTGCGGCGCCAATATCGCCCAGGCGGTGGCCCGCGACATCCTCTATGAGGTGCAGCGCAGTTATTCGCCGGGACGCATCGGCTTTGGCGGGCAGAAGCTGCACCAGGACGTGATCATCCTGCAGATCCAGCACTGGCTCGAAGAGCATTTCGCCGACAAGTTTCGCTTCGAAGACGTGGCCCGCGAGCACGGCATGAGCATTCGCAATTTCATGCGCCGCTTCCAGACCGCCACCGGCGACAAGCCGCTGCACTACCTGCAGCGCCTGCGTATCGAGACGGCCAAGGGCCTGCTCTCGGGCAGCCGCAAGAGCATCAAGACCATCAGCTATGAGGTGGGGTATGACGATGCGAGTTTCTTTGCGCGGTTGTTCAGGCAGCACACCGAACTGTCACCGAACCAATACCGCCAGCAGTTCCAGCAAGCGGCTTAACCGGGGATATACACAAAACCAATGTGGGAGGGGGCAAGCCCCCTCCCACATTAAAACTCCACAGCGCTGGAAACTGCTTACGGCTTGTGCCCGCGCGACAGAAACTCGTGGGACTGCATCTCCAGCAAACGACTCAAGGTGCGCTGGAACTCGAAGTTCAAGCGTCCGCCGGTATACAGGTCCTTGAGCTCGACTTCCGCCGAGATGATCAGCTTGACGTTACGGTCATAGAACTCATCGACCATGTTGATGAACCGCCGTGCAATATCGTCAGTGGTCACACTCATCTGCTCCACGCCGCTGAGGATCACCGCGTGGAAGATCTTGCCCAGTTCGATGTAGTCGTTCTGGCTGCGCGGGCCGTCGCACAGTTGACGGAATTCGAACCAGGCCACGTCGTCGCAGGTACGCAAGGCGATGATTTCGCGGTTCTCGATCATCAGCTTGTCGTTTTCCACCGCCTGGGTGCATTCCGGCGTCAGCGCGCGGAAGCTTTTCTTCAGACTTTCCTGGGCCGCCTCGTTCAACGGGAAGTGGAACAGCTCCGCCTGTTCGAGATGGCGCAGGCGGTAATCGACGCCGCTGTCGACGTTGACGATCTCGGTGTTCTGCTTGATCAACGCAATCGCAGGCAGGAAGCGCGCACGCTGCAGGCCGTCCTTGTACAAGCCGTCTGGCACAATGTTCGAGGTGGCGACCAGGGTCACGCCGTTCTTGAACAGCTCTTCCATCAAGGTGCCGAGGATCATCGCGTCGGTGATGTCGGAGACGAAGAACTCATCGAAACAAATCACCTTGGCTTCGTCGGAAAAGCGCTTGGCGATGATGGTCAGCGGGTTTTTCTCGCCCGGCAGGGTTTTCATCTCTTCGTGCACGCGCTTCATGAAGCGGTGAAAGTGCGTGCGCACCTTTTCCTTGAACGGCAGCGCTTCGAAGAAGGTGTCCACCAGGTAGGTCTTGCCCCGGCCGACGCCGCCCCAGAAGTACAGGCCCTTGACCGGCGTCTGGTCTTTCTTGCCAAACAGCTTGCTGAACATCCCGGGCTTGTTCTGCGAAGCCGCGACGAGGTCGTCGTACAAGCGCTGCAAATGACGCACGGCGTTTTCCTGCGCCGCGTCATGGAAGAATTCAGGGCGTTTCAGATCAGCTTGATATCGTTCTAGGGGCGTCATAATTTCGTTAGCAAGGCAACAAAAACGGGCCGTCACTGTAACGACGGCCCTGGATAATGGCAATCAACCCTTGGTCGGGTTAATCCTCGAGGGGGGTCAACGCAATGCGCAAGGCGGCGATGGCGGCATCGCGCGACGCTTCGTCGGCGAACTCGGCACTGTCGGCCACCGGGTTGCCGTCCAGCCATACGCTGAAGGCCAGGCCTTCGTGGCGCAGGTCCAGCGCTTCGCCGCTTTGCAGTTGTTTGGTCACCGCGCCCGCCGCTTTGCCATCGGCGAAACTGCGCGACAGCAGCAGTTGCTCGCCATCGGCGGCCAGGAGACGAAAGCGAAAACTGTCGTCTTCGCGAAAGCTCACAAAACGCGCGGTTTTCGCGGCTTTCTTTTTCGTGGCGACCGGCGCCGCAGCCTGTTCGACGAACGAACGCAGGCCAACCGCCTCGCGCAGTTCAGCCAGAAACGGTGCGACCAAGGCGCGGGCTTTCTTCGCGCCCACCAGCAGCAAGTCTTCCATGTCCGACGGGCGCGACATCAGCGTGTGATAACGCTCGCGGGCTTCGCCAAGCTGGCCGTCGAGCAGTTGGAACAGGCGGTTCTTCGCCTCGCCCCAGCCCAGGCCCTCTAATAACTCAGCGCGGAACTGTTCTTCCTCGGCCTTGCTGGCAAACGCCTGGTACAGGGTGAACAGGTGTGAATTGTCCGGGGCCTTGGCTTCGCCCGGTGCGCGGGAATCGGTGACGATGCGCGAGATCGCGTCCTTCATGTCCCTGGCGCTGGTGAACAAGGGGATAGTGTTGTCGTAGCTCTTGGACATCTTGCGGCCATCCAGGCCCGGCAAGGTGGCGACGCTTTCTTCGATCAGCGCCTCGGGCATGGTGAAAAACTCCTTGCCCTTACCGAACAGGTGGTTGAAACGCTGGCCGATATCCCGGGCCATTTCCACGTGCTGGATCTGATCGCGACCGACCGGCACCTTGTGCGCGTTGAACATCAGGATGTCCGCTGCCATCAGCACCGGGTAGCTGTACAGGCCCATGCTGATGCCCGCATCCGGGTCTTCGCCGGCCTCCACGTTCTTGTCCACCGAAGCCTTGTAGGCATGCGCGCGGTTGAGCAGGCCCTTGGCCGCCACGCAGGTCAGCAGCCAGGTCAGCTCGGGGATTTCCGGGATGTCGGACTGGCGATAGAACGTCACCCGGTTCACATCCAGGCCACCGGCCAGCCAGGTCGCGGCGATTTCCATGCGCGAGCGCTGGATGCGCTGCGGGTCATCGCACTTGATCAGGGCGTGGTAGTCGGCCAGGAAGTAGAAGGAGTCGGCATTGGCGTCCTGGCTGGCGAGGATCGCCGGGCGAATCGCACCGGCGTAGTTGCCCAGGTGCGGCGTGCCGGTGGTGGTAATGCCGGTGAGGATACGGGTACGAGTCGTCATGGGTAATCGCTTGTCAGACTGCTGTCAATTCGAGAGGCGCGGCAGCACCAGATCCTTCAGATCGGTGAGCTTGCCATGAAAAAAGTGCCCGCATTCTGCCACTTTCAGCAGCTCATGGGGGCGATTCAAGGCGACGGACCAGTCGTAGACGAGTTGCGGGTCGACCACTTCGTCGGTTTCCGGCTGGATCACGGTCAGCGGGCAGCCCAGCGGCAGCACATCGGTATCGCGCAGGCGCATCACCGCAGCCGCGACCATGAACAAATGCGCGAGGTGTTCGCCCCTGGCTTCCAGGCGCCCGCCGAGGCTGGCGGCCACATAACCGCCGAACGAAAACCCCAGCAGGGTGATCGGCAGGTCGGGGTGTTTTTCTCGCAGCCAGGTGGCGGCCGCCTCGGCATCGTCGACTTCACCGGCGGCCATGTCATGGGTGCCAGCACTGGCGCCGACGCCACGGTAATTAAAACGCAGCGTAATCAAACCGGCATCGCGCGCGGTGCGCTGCAGGGTCGAAACGACTTTATTGAGCATGGTCCCGCCCTGCACCGGGTTGGGATGGCAGATCAGCGCCAGGCCGCGTGGCTCGGGGTGATCCAGGTACAGGGCTTCCAATTGGCCCACCGGGCCATCGATCAAAACGGGGGTTTCACGCATGAGCAAGAGATGAACTCCGTGACCTCTCAAAGGGTCGACTCGTCTAGCTAAAAGTCTGTGCATGGCATCATTGCGAGCTTAATCGCGGTATACAGCGCAGGTCCGAGCCGTTAACGTAAAGCAAAGCCGTTTATAGAGGAAGGACTCGTGGAACACTCGCTCTTAGTTTGGTTGTTGCCGACTCTTGCCCTGGTTGCCGGTGTCGCCATTGGATTCCTGGTTGCTCGCCTGCTGCCGAATGCCGCGCCTAACCGCACGCAGCGTCAGTTGGATGACATTCAGGAACGTTTTGACAGTTATCAGAACGAGGTTGTTACCCACTTCAACAGCACCGCGACCCTGGTCAAGAAACTCACCCAGAGCTACCAGGATGTACAGGACCATCTCGCCGATGGCGCCAACCGTCTGGCCCTGGATGACATCACCCGCCAGCGCCTGCTGGCCGCGCTGCATTCCGATGCACCGCAAGCGCCACGGGAACGCCTGACCCCACCTCGGGAAAACCAGGAGCCACCACGGGACTACGCGCCAAAAACGCCGAACGCCCCCGGCATGCTGGATGAGCATTACGGCTTGAAGAAGTAAGTCTTTTCAGGCACGACAAAAAGCCCGGCTGATCGATGATCAGCCGGGCTTTTTGTTTGAGACTCACGTCTCCAAAACAACAAACATCAAATGTGGGAGGGGGCTTGCTCCCGATAGCAATGCATCAGTCAGCTCACCTGTAACTGACACACCGCTATCGAGAGCAAGCCCCCTCCCACACTGACCGCATCCAGGGTTCAGGAAACGGATTGCTCCTGCAACCAGCCACCCTCAATCCGCACATGCCGCCCATGGAAGCGCTTGAGGCTGCTGCGATGGCCGACGCTGACGATGCTCAGCCCCGGCAGCTCATCGATCAAGGCTTGATACAGGCTGGCCTCATCCTCCTCATCCATGGCCGACGTCGCCTCGTCCATGTACAGCCACTGCGGCGCGAACAACAAGGCGCGGGCAAAGGCCAGACGCTGCTGCTCGCCGGGCGAAAGCATGCGCTGCCAGTGGTTGGCCTCGTCCAGGCGCGCAACCAGTTGCGGCAGGCGGCAGGTTTCCAGCACCTGTGCATAACGTTCGGCCGTGTAGGCGCTGTCGTCCTGTGGATAACTCAACACCGCCTTCAACGTGCCGATCGGCAGGTAAGGCTTTTGCGGCAGGAACAGATAACGTGCCGCCGGCAGGCGGATGCTGCCGTGCCCCGCCGGCCACAAGCGGCCCATGGCACGCAGCAGGGTGCTCTTGCCGCTGCCGGAGCGACCGCTGAGCATCAGGCGCTGGCCCGGCTCGACAATCATGTTCGCATCGGTGAGCAAGTGACGGCCATCCGCCAGGTTCATGCCCAGGCCTTGCACCATCAGGCGGTCGCCGTCGGCATTCACCTCGATAGCGGCCGGACGCTGCTCGTTTTCCGTCATGGCTTGCTGGAAGCTCAACAAACGGTCACTGGTGGCGCGCCAGGCGGCAAGGTCGGTATAGGCACTGATAAACCAGCTGAAGTTGCCCTGCACGTTGCCGAACGCCGAGTTGATCTGCATCAGCTCGCCCAGCTCGATCTTGCCGGCGAAGTAACGCGGGGCCGCCACGATAAACGCGAACACGATAGCGATTTGCTCGTAACCGGCGGTGAAAAAGGTCAGGCGCTTGGACACTTTCATGATGTCCCAGTAGTTGTGCCACACACGGCCGAAACGCGTCTTCAGGCGCTCGTTCTCGTTGGGTTCGCCGTTGTACAGGGCGATGCTCTCGGCATTCTCGCGCACCCGCACCATGGAGAAACGCAGGTCAGCCTCGAAGCGTTGCTGCTGGTTGCTCAAGCCGATCAGGCGACGCCCGATCAGATGGGTCAGCCAACTGCCGACCCCGGCATACACCAGTGCACACCAGAACATGTAACCCGGAATGGTGATGCCGAACACTTCGATGCTGCCCGACACGCCCCACAGGATCACGGAGAACGACACCAGGCTGACGACGTTGCGCAGCAGCCCCAGGCCGAGGCCCAGGGTGTTGGTGGTGAAACTGTTGAGGTCTTCGGAAATCCGCTGGTCGGGGTTGTCGGTGTAACCGCCCTGCTCCAACTGGTAATAATTCTTGTGGGCCAGCCAGCGCGCGAAGTGTTTTTCGGTCAGCCAGGCGCGCCAGCGGATGGTCAGCATCTGCGTCAGGTACAAGCGGTAGACCGCCCCAAGGATGGCCACTGTCGCGATCCCGCAAAAATAGCCGATCAGTTGCCAGAACGCGGCGGTGTCCTTCTTCTCCAGTGCGTTGTAGAAATCCTTGTACCAGTGGTTGATCCACACGGAGATCGCCACGCTGAACAGTGACAGCGCAATCACTGCCGCCAGCAGCAACCAGGCCCTGCCCTTCTCCTCACTGCGCCAGTACGGCGTGATCATCGCCCAGGTTCGACGGAAGAATTGCCCATGCACGGCGTCATTGACCGCGGAATACTCTGCGTTCTGGTTCATCGTTCAGGCTCTGTAGGAAAAATGGCAGGCGTTTGAACCGATCATAAGGGATCGGTTCAGGGCTCCGTGCGGCCTGAGACGGGTCGTTCAGCTTAGGTTCAGCGGCGCACCGGACGCTTTTGCAGCTTGCGTTGCAAGGTGCGGCGGTGCATGCCGAGGGCGCGGGCGGTGGCCGAGATATTGCCTTCGTGTTCGGTCAGCACGCGCTGGATGTGCTCCCATTGCAGGCGGTCCACCGACATCGGGTTTTCCGGCACCAGAGTGTCGAGGTCGGCGTGCTCGGAGAGCAGCGCGGCCAGCACGTCGTCGGCGTCGGCGGGCTTGCACAGGTAGTTGCAGGCGCCGCGCTTGATGGCTTCGACGGCGGTGGCGATGCTCGAATATCCGGTGAGGATCACCACGCGCATTTCCGGGTCCAGTTCCAGCAGCTTGGGCAACAGCACCAGGCCCGAATCGCCGTCCATTTTCAGGTCAAGCGCGGCGTAGTCCGGCAGGTCGGCCTGGGCGATGCTCAAACCTTCTTCGGCGGAGCCGGCGGTGCTCACGCGAAAGCCGCGACGGCTCATGGCGCGCGCCATCACGCGGGTAAAGGTGGCGTCGTCATCCACCAGCAACAGGTGCGGCAGCTCTTCGCCTTCGACCTGGATCTCGTCACTCATCGCTATCTCCTCGTGCGGCACGGGGCAGGCGCAGCTCGGTGAGCGTGCCACCTTCCTCATGACTGTAGAGTTTCACTGAGCCGCCCGCGCGGGTCACGCTGGCCTTGCTCAAAAACAGGCCGAGGCCAAAGCCTTTGCCCTTGGTGGTAAAGAAGGGTTTGCCGATCTGCTCGGCAATGGCCAGCGGCACGCCGGCGCCGTGGTCACGGATGCTGATGGTGACGTGTTCGGCGTCCCAGTCCAACTGTACGCCCAGGCCTTCAGGGCAGGCATCGGCGGCATTGTTCAACAGGTTGAGCAGCGCCTGGGTCAGGTCAGGGGGCGGCGCCATGCGCGGCACGCTGCCCTGGCCCAGCAGGGTGAACCGGTAGCTGGCTTCGGGGCGCATCAGGTGCCAGCGGTTCAGCGCCTCATCGATCCACTGGGTCACGTCCTGCATCTGCACCGCCAGGCGGCGGTTGGCTTCGGCGGCGCGCACCAGTTGCTGCAAGGTCAGCTTGCACTGCTTGACCTGTTCCTGCAGCACGCCGAGGTCCTCCTGCAAGGCCGGGTCATGATGGTCCTGGGTCATTTCCTTGAGCAATACGCTCATGGTCGCCAGCGGCGTACCCAGTTCATGGGCCGCGCCGGCGGCCTGAGTGGCAACGGCCAGCAATTGCTGGTCGCGCAGCCCCTCTTCACGGCGAATGGCGCGCAGTTCTTCCTGGCGGCGCAGCTCTTCGGCCATGCGTGCGGCAAAAAAAGTGATGACCGCCGCCGACAGCGCAAAGCTCAGCCACATCCCATAGATCTGCAGGTTTTCCCGCGCAATGGGGAAGGTTTGCAACGGATAGAACTGGGCCAGCAGCAGCGTGTAAAGGGTCAGTGCGATCCCCGACAGCACCACCGAATAGCGCCATGGCAAGGTCACGGCGGCGATGGTCAGCGGCACCAGGTAAAAGGAAACGAACGGGTTGGTGGAACCGCCGGAGAAATAAAGCAACACACTGTGGATAAACAGGTCACAGGCCAACTGCAGCGCATACTCCAACTCGGTGACCGGCCAGGTGGTGCGTAACCGGATCACGGTAAACACGCACAACACCGTGGAGAACCCCAGCGTCACGCCCAGCGGCAGCCAGGGCAGCGGCAGCAGGTCGAACCAGTAGGCGAGCCCGACCGAACCGGCCTGTGCGGCCAATACCAGGGTGCGGATAAACGTCAGACGCCAGAGGTTCTGGCGGGTGGCGGAGGTCAGTTTTACGGCGGCGAGCATGGGCTCTCCCGATGAGCGCTGCAGGCGGATCGGCAGGAGTATAAACGAAGCAGCAGCGCAGACATGGCGCGTGTGGCTCTTTGACGCAGGCCGCACAGACCGCCGTTCGTCGGCATGCGCCGCATGTAGGTAATGTGTAAACCCGAAGAACCCGACACCAACGTCTACAGTCATACCCAACACCACTGTCCCAAGGAGCTTCCATGTCTCGTTTCACTCGCAGCGCAGCCCTGCTCACCCTCGGCGCCAGCACCCTGGCCAGCCTGCCGGCGCTGGCCGCCGACGAACTGCATTACAACCAGATTTCCCTGCGCGCCGAAGTCAGCCAGGAAGTCGCCCGCGACAAGATGATCGTCACCCTCTACACCGAATCGCAGAACAGCGATCCGGCCAAGCTTGCCGCCGAAATCACCAACACCATGAACACGGCGCTCGGCCAGGCCCGCGAAGTCAAGGCCGTGACCCTGCGCCAGGGCAGCCGCAACAGCTACCCGATCTACGACGACAAGAACCAGAAGATCACCGGCTGGCGCGAACGCGCCGAATTGCGCCTGGAAAGCGCGGACTTCCCGGCGCTGTCCAAGCTCACCGGCGAGCTGCTGAACACCCTGAAAATGCAGAACATGGACTTCGCCATCGCCGACACCACGCGCAAGGCCAGCGAAGACGCGTTGCTCAAGGATGCGGTGACCGCGTTCAAGGCCCGTGCGCAACTGGCGACCGATGCCTTGGGCGGCAAGGGCTACAAGATCGTCAACCTCAACTTCAACACCAACGGCTACCCGATGCCCTATGCCCGTGGCGCAATGATGATGAAGGCGGCCATGGCCGATTCAGCGCCCACACCCGAGGTGGAGGCGGGTACCAGCCAAGTCAATATGAGCGCCGATGGGGTGATTGAAGTCCTGCAATAACCGCTACTCGTCATGGAAAGCCGGCGCAGCCTTTGTAGGCATGCGCCTTTTTTTGCTTCAGTTTTTCTACCAGTCTTGTCATATGCGGTCGCATTTCGCGTGGAATTTTCTTTGCAGTGATCGTTACACACAGAGTGCCGCAGCTAACAGGGAGTGCTGAGTTGGCCTCTATTTACTTGACGAGCACTTGCTTATGCAGACAAGCCTGAATTATCCCACCCTATTTCCGTCGTTCGACAGTGCCGGCTCATTTACCAAATCGGCGACCACTCCCACCGCTTCCACGTCACAACCGCTTCCAGCAGCAACGGCTGCAACGGCCTCCCCTGCCGAGGTAGAACTGCTTGACGCTTACATTGAAGCGGTGCAAAACAAAATTTTGCGCAACCAGCCCTCGCTTGTGAATGTTCCTGTGCAAAGCCAGTTGGGCCAGTGGCTCGACCTGTATCGAGCGCAATTGGAGCACCCAGTGCTGCAAGGCTGGTTCCATGAGCAAAACATTGACCAAAGATTCCCGCTGCAACTCAACCCCCGCACGGGCGACTTGACCGCCGTGGTCGATGGAAAAAAGAAAACTTTCTCGCGCATGGAGGAGACTGGCTGGGGGCTGATAAGCGGCCCGCTACTGGCCGCAGCCAACGTGATCGCACCCGCCAACCTCGACCAGCTACAAGTACGCTTTCACGATGACCAGATAGCCGTCAGCGCAGACGTGGTTGCCAATTTCCAGGGCGTCCCGCTGCCGCAGACCCTGGCTGAGGCCAGAGCGCAGATCCGGCGGCTGGACGACCAGAAAGCGTTCGACACTCTTCAGGACAACGATCACGTACGCCCCGCCAGCGGCCGCTCAGCACAAGCACTGGCATTGCAAAAAACCAACGCTCACCGGTTTTACAGCGCTGCGCCCGAGATGCTGGCGTATAGGCGCCTGGCCGTCGATGTCGCCCAAGCCCTGCCTGATGTAAGGGCCGAGGCAAAAAAATGGGCTGAAGATCTGATCTTCAAGCTGACCGGCCAAAAGGTGGATGCCGACACCCTCTATCTGAACCGTTTCGTCAATTCACAAAGCGCGACCAGCGCGACAGGCTGGGAACACTTGTCTGAGGAACCCCGTTCCTCGTTGCGTCTGCCGGATGCGCTGCTGAAAAACTTCTCAGAGCATGATGGCGTCCCGGGCAACCTGGATCTTGAAGCAGGCCTGTATATCGACGGCCCTGGAAAAAGCCAGAAAGGTGGCTATGGTGCGCACAACCAGTTCCCCCTGGCGCCTTCGGATCTTATGCACTCCAGCTGGAAAACAAACTTTCAGTCCAAGATGACCGAGAAAATCAACAACTTCTGGAACACGCACACCGAGAACTACGAGACCGTCATCAAAGGTGAATTCGTGTACCAGGCGCGCAAACAGTTGAAGGCCGCTCAGGCCAGGTCGCCTGCCGAACGAGCGTTACTGCCCCCCGAACATCAGTTCACCCGCAACGACTACCGTCTGGTAATGAGCGCCGCCTCAAATCTGACACTTGATGAATTCAGGTCAGTCAGTATTGAACAGCTCAAGGCCAAAGCACCGCTCAGTGGCACGGCGCAGGTACGCCCGCTTTCAATCACAGGCTTGGCATCCAGCGACATTCTGGTTTTCAGCGATCCGGCCAGTGATCGTCGAGTAATCAGCGTGCCTGGGAATAATCCGGCATACCTAACGTTCGATTCCGATGAAAAAGTGAATCAGTGGGCGGTTGACCAGCTCAAGAATCCAGCGAAGAGGGAAGCATTGCTGGCTCACTTTCCACTGGCCTATCGACAGGAACAGGACGCCGGCTTTCTTGCGCAAGCCGCAAAAGTTCTTGTACCCACACTGTGGTTCGCCCCCATTGCTGAAAAGAAAGAAGGTCTTGAGACTCTTGCAGATAAATTGGCAGCAGGTGATGTAAAGGGCCCAGTGGTTGACAGCAACCAAACGAAAATCGAAGGGGACGTATTTTCTAACCTGGCCACGGCGGCCAAAGAGCGTATGACCAACGATGCGGATGTTGTCATCAAGTCCAACGGCGAGGTTATTCGAGACACGTGGTTGAATGACATCACCGTCGCCGCGAGCCTGCTGGGCAAACTGGCTCCGCTTGCCGCGCCGCTTGCGGCGGCGGCGGTGGCCGCCGGTTTAACCGAGCTTTCGCTGGGGGCGGAGAAAGCGTCCTCCGGCGACACTGAGGCAGAACGCCGGCAGGGAGGGTCCAGGGCCTTCGATGGATTGCTCAACGTCTTGTTTGCCGCGGGCGGCTTCAGCGGTGAGGCGGAAGACCCCTTCAAGGGACGCTCTATCGAGTCGACAAACGACATCGATTGGGCAGGGTTGTCGGGAAAGCCTGAAAAATCCTCAACAACCATTGGAAAAATATCCCCATCCTCTTCGCTCACAGTTGGAGATATACCGATTTCAGACTTGAAGACCAGCGTAAACTTGCCTCCCCTTGAAGAGCTGCTTTCGACGCCCGAGAACTCCGTTATCCTCAACGGAGAGATAGAGAAACTAAGCAAACTCGACGACAAGCTTTACACCTTTGTAGACCGGAACAAGAAAGGCACAGTCGACCGCTTGAACATACTTGTGCACGGCAGACTCGATCCTGCTGCCGGCATATCGAAAGTCGCGTACAACCGCAAACTCAATACCCCACAAGAGTTGCTCAATACCCTCCACAGCGAAGGGATTCATCCTGAAAACTTTGATAATGTACGCCTTCTATCATGTGACTCCGCCAGCGGCGGCGAGGCGTCGTTTGCCAGTGAATTCCAGAAACTGATTGGGCGCCCGGTCAAGGGCTACAATGGCACTCTCAGCGCCAACATTGCACCGGAAACCATTAAAGCAGGGATTGACAAAGTCTATAATCTTTATGCTGATCATATGACGCGGACGGGCACCAACCTCACTCCAGCCATCAAAAGTCAGCTCAGTTTGGCGGCGGAACAACGCGTTTTCGACGAAATGGCGAAAATATCAAAATTCAAAGCCAATAAGCGTAATCCTTATTGGAACCCGTTCAAATGGTGGGCGTTCAGCTATAAACCCGTCACATTCCCTGCCACCCCTTGACACGGTGCTTCAATTTAACCCCTACCTGACGTATCTAAACGGCGGTAACCTCGGTGACCGCCGTTCTCGTTCACGCAGCTTTTATATGCCTGCCATCCAAGGGGTCTCCATGGAAAGAATCGTCATCAAACCACTGCTTCTCGCCGCAGGCCTGCTCGCCTTTATGCCGATGGCCCAGGCGGCCACCACCCTGGTTTATTGCTCCGAAGCCAGCCCCGCCGGTTTTGACCCCAGCCAGTACACCAGCGGCACCGACTTCGACGCCTCGGCCGAAACCGTGTTCAACCGCCTGACTCAGTTCAAGCGCGGCGGCACCGAAGTAGAACCCGGCCTTTCAACCAACTGGGATATCTCCAAAGACGGCCTGGCCTACACCTTCCATCTGCGCGATGGCGTCAAGTTCCACACCACCGAGTTCTTCACGCCTACCCGCGACTTCAATGCGGACGACGTGCTGTTCACCTTCAATCGTCTGCTCGACGCCGACAGTCCGTTTCGCAAGGCCTACCCGTCCGAGTCGCCTTACTTCACCGACATGGGTTTGAACACCACGATCAAAAGCGTCGAGAAAGTCGACGACCACACCGTGCGCTTCAACCTCAACAACGTCGACGCCTCGTTCGTGCAGAACCTGGCCATGAGCTTCGCCTCGATCCAGTCCGCCGAATACGCCGCGCAATTGCTCAAGCAAGGCAAGGCCGAAGACATCAACCAGAAGCCGGTCGGCACCGGGCCGTTTGTGTTCAAGCGCTACCAGAAGGATTCGCAGATTCGCTACGCAGCCAATAAAGAGTATTGGAAGCCCGAGGATGTGAAGCTCGACAACCTGGTATTCGCGATCACCCCGGATGCGGCCGCGCGCCTGCAAAAGCTCAAGGCCGGTGAATGCCAGGTCAGCGGTTACCCGCGCCCACAGGACATTGAAGTGATCAAGCAGGACCCGAACCTGCGCGTGTTGCAGCAGGCCGGTTTCAACCTGGGCTTCCTGGCCTACAACGTGACCCACCCACCCCTGGATCAGCTCAAGGTGCGCCAGGCGCTGGACATGGCCATCGACAAGCCGGCGATCATCAAGGCTGTTTACCAGGGCGCCGGACAATTGGCGCAGAACGCCCTGCCACCGGCGCAGTGGTCCTATGACCCGAAGATCAAGGACGCCCCCTACGATCCGACCAGGGCCAAGGCGCTACTCAAAGAAGCAGGTATCTCCCCAGGCACCACGATCAACCTGTGGGCAATGACCGTTCAGCGTGCATCCAACCCGAACGCGCGCATGTCCGCGCAGATGATTCAGCAGGACTGGGCCAAGGTCGGCATCAAGGCCAATATCGTCAGCTATGAGTGGGGCGAATACATCAAGCGCGCCAAAAATGGCGAACACGACGCCATGATCTATGGCTGGACCGGCGACAATGGCGACCCGGATAACTGGCTGGGCGTGCTCTACAGTTGTGCCGCCGTCAAGGGCAGCAACTACGCCAAATGGTGTAACCCGGCCTACGACACGCTGGTGCAGCAGGCCAAAGTCAGCAACAACCGCGAACAGCGCATCAAGTGGTATCAGCAGGCGCAGAAAATCCTTAAGGAACAAGTGCCTATAACGCCTATTGCGAACTCGACGGTTTTCCAGCCACTGCGCAAGGAGGTGCAGGACTTCAAGATCAGTCCGTTTGGGCTGACACCGTTCTATGGCGTGAGTCTGGAGAAGTAACACAACCGCCCCAACCGGGTGCGCCAAACGCCTCGGCCGGGCGTTTCTGGTGCGCCCGATGCACCGAAAAAACGCTCTAAATATATGCATTTATGTCAAAACTTTCATAAATGCGACATTCCTGTACGTTCGTACCACACTTTGAGCCTTGCAGCGGTTCAGCGTCTTGCAATGGGTATGGCGCCTGCATAAGTATCCGCAGGCCGACTCACGAGGTCGCCCTCACCACCAAAAATGACAACAAATCATGAGGCCAACATGCTCAAACACGCAGTCCTTCCGTTATTAGTGAGCGCGGGCCTAATGGCCGCCGCCCCTGCAGCCCTTGCGGCAACTAACCTGGTGTTCTGCTCCGAAGGGAGCCCGGCCGGTTTCGATCCAGGCCAGTACACCACCGGAACAGACTTCGATGCTTCGGCCGAAACCATGTTCAACCGTCTGAGCCAGTTCGAACGTGGCGGCACCGCCGTGGTTCCTGGCCTGGCCACCAGCTGGGACGTGTCCCCGGATGGCCTGACGTACACCTTCCACCTGCGCGAAGGCGTCAAGTTCCACACCACCCCGTACTTCAAGCCGACTCGTGAATTCTCGGCTGACGACGTACTGTTCACCTTCAACCGGATGATCAATAAAGACGATCCTTTCCGTAAGGCCTACCCCACCGAGTTCCCGTACTTCACGGACATGGGGATGGACACCAACATCAAGAACATCGAGAAGGTCGACGACCACACCGTCAAGTTCACCCTTGGCACCGTGGACGCCGCGTTCATCCAGAACCTGGCCATGAGCTTCGCCTCGATCCAGTCCGCCGAATACGCTGCGCAACTGTTGAAGGAAGGCAAGCCTGCCGACATCAACCAGAAGCCAATCGGTACCGGCCCGTTCGTGTTCAAGAGCTACCAGAAAGATTCGAACATCCGCTACACCGGCAACAAGGACTACTGGAAACCGGATGACGTGAAGATCGACAACCTGATCTTCGCCATCACCACCGACCCGTCGGTGCGTATCCAGAAACTCAAGAAAAACGAATGCCAGATCACCCTGTTCCCGCGTCCGGCCGACCTCAAGGCGCTGGGCGAGGACAAGGACCTGAAATTGCCGCACCAGGCCGGTTTCAACCTGGGCTACATCGCCTACAACGTCATGCCGGTACTCAAGGGCCAGACCGCGGCCAACCCGCTGTCCGACCTGCGCGTACGTGAAGCACTGGACATGTCGGTGAACAAGCAGCAGATCATCGACTCCGTGTACCAGGGCGCCGGCCAGTTGGCCGTCAACGCCATGCCGCCGACCCAGTGGTCCTACGACACCACCATCAAGGACACCAAATACGACCCGGCCAAGGCCAAGGAATTGCTCAAGCAGGCCGGCGTCAAGGAAGGCACCGAGATCACCCTGTGGGCCATGCCCGTACAACGGCCGTACAACCCCAACGCCAAGCTGATGGCCGAGATGCTGCAGAACGACTGGAAACAGATCGGCCTGAAGGTCAACATCGTCAGCTACGAGTGGGGCGAGTACATCAAGCGCTCCAAAGGCGGCGAGAACCAGGCCATGATCATTGGCTGGAGCGGCGACAATGGGGACCCGGACAACTGGCTGAACGTGCTGTTCGGTTGCGATTCCCTGGCCGGCAACAACTTCTCCAAGTGGTGTGACAAGAAATTCGACGGCATCGTAAAAGAAGCCAAGGCTACCTCGGATGTCGCCAAACGCACCGAGCTGTACAAGCAGGCGCAACATATCCTCAAAGATGCAGTACCGATGACACCCATCGCGCACTCGACGGTGTATCAACCCATGCGCAACACCGTGCAGGACTTCAAGATCAGCCCGTTTGGCTTGAACTCCTTCTACGGCGTCAGCGTAAGCGGCAAGTAAACAGCACTGGCGGCGACGTTTCATAACGTCGCCGTTATTGTTTCTGCCTGGACAGTAGGCAAAAGACTACATACGCATCCGCTGCGTCCTACAGCAACGGACTGCGAAATGTGAATCCACTGCCTACACGGTCCATCCGTTTTTGCGCATTTACTGCGAAGTCCGCGACCCCTAACGTCGTACGACAGCAGAGATGCCACGTTCGGAAAGGCACTTGCTGTGTGTGGGATCAGTAATGTCTCCCTGGCAGGACGCCAGTGTGATTGCTTGCTGATCGATAACTACAAACAAGGATTGGGATCGTCATGCGCCATACCACCGTTCTATCCGCGATTTTCGGCACCAGCCTGCTGGCTGTGGCCACGCTGGGCCAGGCCGCCGACAAGAAGAGCCTGGTGTTCTGCTCCGAGGGCAGCCCGGCAGGCTTCGACACTGCGCAATACACCACCGCCACCGACAACGATGCGGCCGAGCCGCTGTACAACCGTCTGGTCGAGTTTGAAAAGGGTGAGACCAATGTGGTGCCGGGCCTGGCGACCAAGTGGGATATTTCCGAAGACGGTCTGACCTACACCTTTCACCTGCGTGAAGGGGTGAAGTTCCACAGCAACAAGGAATTCAAGCCGACGCGGGACTTCAATGCCGACGACGTGCTGTTCACTTTCAACCGCATGCTTGACCCCGAACACCCGTTCCGCAAGGCCTACCCCACCGAGTTTCCCTACTTCAACGGGATGAGCCTGAACAAAAACATCGCCAAGGTCGAGAAAACCGGCCCGTACACCGTGGTAATGACCCTGAACACGGTGGACGCCGCGTTCGTACAGAACATTGCCATGAGCTTTGCCGCGATCCTGTCGGCTGAATACGCCGAGCAGTTGCAGAAGGACGGCAAGCCCAGCGATATCAACCAGAAGCCGATTGGCACCGGGCCGTTCGTGTTCCAGCGCTACCAGAAGGATTCACAGATCCGTTATGTGGCCAACAAGCAGTATTGGGACCCGAGCCGGGTCAAGCTTGACCAGTTGATCTTCGCCATCAACACCGATGCGTCCGTGCGTGTGCAGAAGCTCAAGGCCGGCGAATGCCAGATCACCCTGCACCCACGTCCGGCCGACGTCGACGCGCTCAAGGCCGATCCGAACCTGCAGTTGCTGACCAAGCCCGGCTTCAACCTGGGCTACATCGCCTACAACGTGCGCCACAAGCCGTTCGACCAACTCGAAGTGCGCCAGGCGCTGGACATGGCGGTGAACAAGCAGAGCATTCTCAACGCCGTGTACCAGGGCGCGGGGCAACTGGCGGTCAACGCCATGCCGCCGACGCAGTGGTCCTACGACGACAGCATCAAGGACGCCGCCTACAACCCGGAAAAAGCCAGGGAATTGCTCAAGGCCGCCGGCGTGAAGGAAGGCACCGAGATCACCTTGTGGGCGATGCCGGTGCAACGTCCGTACAACCCCAACGCCAAGCTGATGGCCGAAATGCTGCAAAACGATTGGGCCAGGATCGGCCTGAAAGTGAAGATCGTCAGCTACGAGTGGGGGGAATACATCAAGCGCACCAAGAACGGTGAGCATGATGTGAGCCTGATCGGCTGGACCGGTGACAATGGTGATCCGGACAACTGGCTGGGCACGCTCTACAGCTGCGACGCCATCGGCGGGAACAACTACTCCATGTGGTGTGACCCGGCGTACGACAAACTGATCAAGCAAGCCAAGGTCGTGACCGACCGCGAACAACGGACTGTTCTGTACAAACAGGCGCAGCAACTGCTTAAAAGCCAGGTGCCGATCACGCCAGTCGCCCACTCGACGGTCAACCAGCCGTTAAGCGCCAAAGTCGAAGGTTTCAAAGTGAGCCCCTTCGGCCGCAACGTGTTCTCGGGCGTCAGTATCAACCCATAAGAAACTAACCGGATTGCAGAGAGCGAATCGGGCTCTCGCGCAAACGTGCGGCT
Organism: Pseudomonas trivialis; assembly: GCF_001439805.1. Lineage (GTDB taxonomy): Bacteria > Pseudomonadota > Gammaproteobacteria > Pseudomonadales > Pseudomonadaceae > Aquipseudomonas > Aquipseudomonas trivialis. The sequence goes on from NZ_JYLK01000002.1 coordinate 256,937, forward strand.
TTTTGTAGGGAAATTTCCTACAGCAAACGTTTGCAATCGCTTGAACGAGTTACACACCCAATAGCCGGTTCACCTAAAAAGACCGGCATAAAAAAAGAGAACCAAAGGAGCTCCACCCATGAAACTGAGCAACAAAGCGCTTCTGGCCCTGGCCATCAGCAGCATCACGGCAACCGCTTTCGCTGACCCGATCAGCCAGGACTTCGTGCCGACCACGCTGGCCGGCACCAGTGCCCAAAGCGAAGCCAAGGGCTTTATCGACGGCCAAAGCCTGGGCGGTACCACGCGTAACTGGTACTCCAATGAAATGAAGTTCCGCGGCCAGAAGTTCAGCTATTACAAAAATGCCGCCGATGAAACCGCCAAAGCAAAAACCAACGTTTCGCGCCGCTACAACTGGGCTCAGGGCACCATTCTCAACTACACCTCGGGCTTCACCCAAGGCACCGTTGGCGTCAGCACCGAAGTGGCAGCCTACAACTACATCGCGCTGATCGATGATCAGAAAGACATCGCTGGCGGCTCCAACCGCACGCTGGCGCACAAATATGGTGATGCTGTCGGCCAGTGGAGCAAACTGGGCCTGGCCAACGTCAAATTCCGCGTGTCGAACACCACCTTGACCGCCGGCCGCCAGAACTTCAGCAGCGGCATCATGGACACCATCGGCAACCGTGCGCTGCCTTCGAGCTTCGAAGGTGTGAGCTTCAACAGCGAAGAGTTCAGCAACCTGTCGTTCCAGGGCGGCATGTTTGACCGCGTTTCGCCACGTACCGAACAGAGCCTGTCGAAATTCCGCAGCGAATACAGCAGCAGCGGCGTTGAGACCGACAAGGTCTACACCCTGGGCTTCAACTATCAGCCGCTTAAAAGCCTGAAAACCAGCGTCTTCGCTGCCAACGTCAAAGACTTCTGGAACCAGTACTACTTCGGCGCCACCCACGAACTGGGTGATGCGCAGACGCTGAGCCTGACCACCGGCCTGAACTACTACAAGACCGTGGATGAAGGCAAAAAATTGATGGGCGACATCGACAACGATACTTACTCGTTGTCGCTGGGCCTGACCCACCAGGCCCACAGCCTGACCTTCTCGTACCAGCAAGTGAACGGTAACGAGTACTTCGATTACCTGCACGAAACCAATGGCATCTACCTGGCCAACTCCCTGACCTCCGACTTCAACGGTCCGAACGAGAAGTCCTTCCAGGTTGCCTACGGCATCAACATGGCCGAATACGGCGTGCCAGGCCTGAAGTTCAACATCTACACCGCTCGCGGCTGGGGCATCGACGGTACTCACTACCGCGGCGATAACGGCGTCAAGGACTTCGCTTACAACGGCATCCAGTCCCAGGACGGCGAGCACCACCAGGAATACGGCATTGGCAGCTCCTACGCCATCCAGAGCGGCCCTCTGAAAGCCACCACCGTTCGCGCCACCTACGTGACTCACCGCGCCAGCGAAAACCAGTCTGACGGTAACCTGCGTGAATTCCGTCTGGTCACCACCATCCCGTTCAACATCCTTTAATTAGCACCAGGTATACGGCGGGCTCCCAGGAGCCCGCCGTATACGTTTGTCTGGTCCCATCGATTGCAGAGGGCTCTGAATGAAAATGCTCCCGCTACAAGCCGCCATTGCTGCTGCGCTGTTGAGCGTTGCGATCGGCGTTTCGGCCAAACCGCTGGTGGTCTGCACCGAAGCCAGCCCGGAAGGTTTTGACCCGGTGCTGTACACCACCGCCGTGACCGCTGACGCTGCCGCTGAAACCATGTTCAACCGCCTGGTGGACTTCAAGCCCGGCACTACCGAGATCGTGCCCGCGCTCGCCAAGTCCTGGGAAATCAGTGAGGATGGCCTGACCTACACGTTCCATCTGCGCGACGACGTCAAGTTCCACACCACCGACTACTTCAAACCCACGCGCAATCTGAATGCCGATGACGTGCTTTGGAGCTTCCAGCGTCAGCTGGACTCGAAACACCCATGGCACAACAAGTCCAACGTGGGCTACCCGTACTTTGAAAGCATGGGCTTTAAGGATCTGCTCAAGAGCGTGGAGAAGACCGACGACCACACTGTGGTCTTCACGCTGACGCGCCCTGAAGCACCGTTCCTGGCCGATGTTGCGATGCCGTTCACCGCCATCCACTCCGCCGAATACGCCGACAAGCTGCTGGCTGCCGGCAAGACCGACGAGCTCAACAGCAAACCAATCGGCACCGGACCTTTCATCTTCACCCGCTACCAGAAAGACGCCCAGGTGCGCTTCAAGGCCAACCCGGAGTACTTTCGCGGCAAGCCTCCAGCCGACCCGTTGATCCTGGCCATTGCGGTCGACAACAACGTGCGCCTGCAAAAGCTCAAGGCCAACGAGTGCCAGATCGCGCTGTATCCCAAGCCCGATGACCTGCCCAGCATCAAGAACGACCCGAACCTGAAGGTCGCTGAACTGGCGGCAATGACCACCGCCTACACCGCCCTGAACACCACCCACAAGTACATGAGCGACGCACGGGTGCGCCACGCGATCAACATTGCGTTCGACAAGTCCGGCTACAACACCTCGCTGTATGGCAAGGGCAACGCCGTCGACGCCACCGGCCCGTACCCGCCGACCCTGCTGGGCTTCAGCGACAAGCTGAAAAACCCGCCGCGTGACCTCGACAAGGCCCGCGCCCTGCTCAAGGAAGCCGGCGTACCGGAAGGCACTGAGTTCACCCTGTTCACCCGTAACGGCGGCGGCCCGACCAACCCGAACCCGATGCTCGGCGCCCAGCGCATGCAGGCAGATCTGGCGCAGATTGGCCTGAAGGTGAATATCAAAGTTATGGAATGGGGCGAAATGCTCAAGCGTGCTAAAAACGGCGAGCACGACATGGTTTCCGCCGGCTGGGCCGGTGACAACGGTGACCCGGATAACTTCCTCACGCCTAACTTGAGTTGCGATGCAGCGAAAAACGGCGAAAACTACGCCCGCTGGTGTAACAAAGAGTTTCAGGACTTGATCGACAAGGCGCGCGCCATCGCTGAACCCGCTCAGCGCGCCGCACTCTATGAACAAGCCATGGACGTTTTTGACAAGGATCAACCCTGGATTCCCATGGCCTACCCGAAAATGTTCACCGCCATGCGTAAGAACGTCGAGGGTTATATCCAAAGCCCTCTGACCACAAATAACTTCGCCACCACCCAGGTGAAGTAAATAAGAGAAACGCTCGGCACCGTCGACATTGACGGTGCCGAACCTGCCTAACCGGCTGATTGAGGTAAACGACAAGATGTTTAGTTTTATTGCCCGCCGACTGGGGTTATTGATCCCCACGTTCTTCGGCATCACGTTGCTGACGTTTGCGTTGATTCGCATGATCCCCGGCGACCCCGTAGAAGTCATGATGGGCGAACGCCGCGTCGACCCCGAGATGCACGCACAGGCAATGGAACGCCTTGGCCTTAACAAGCCCCTGTATGCGCAATACCTTGACTATGTCGGCAAGCTCGCCCAGGGCGACCTTGGCGAATCGCTGCGCACGCGCACCAGCGTGTGGACCGAGTTCACCGCCCTCTTTCCCGCGACCCTGGAACTGTCCATGGCCGCCCTGTTGTTCGCCGGCATCCTGGGCCTTCTGGCCGGGGTGATCGCGGCACTCAAGCGAGGATCCCTGTTCGACCACGGGGTGATGGGCATCTCCCTGGCGGGATATTCGATGCCAATCTTCTGGTGGGGCCTGATCCTGATCATGTTCTTCTCGGTGAGCCTGGGCTGGACCCCGGTGTCCGGGCGTATCGACCTGCTCTACGACATCGAGCCGCGCACCGGCTTCATGCTGATCGACACGCTGCTGGCTGACGAGCCGGACGCGTTCTGGGACGCGCTGCACCACCTGATCCTGCCGGCCATCGTGCTCGGCACCATCCCACTGGCGGTGATCGCGCGGATGACCCGTTCGTCCATGCTCGAAGTGCTGCGTGAGGACTACATCCGTACCGCCAAGGCCAAGGGCCTGTCGCCGGCGCGCGTGGTGTTCGTCCACGGCCTGCGCAACGCGCTGATTCCGGTGCTTACCGTGGTCGGCCTGCAAGTCGGCACCCTGCTGGCCGGTGCGGTCCTGACCGAAACCATCTTCTCGTGGCCCGGCATCGGCAAATGGCTGATCGAAGCCATTGGCGCGCGGGACTACCCGGTGGTGCAAAACGGCATCCTGCTGATCGCCTGCCTGGTGATCCTGGTGAACTTCGTGGTGGATATCCTCTACGGCTTCGCCAACCCACGCATCCGTCACCAGCGCTGAGATCATGACCATGACCACACCTACACAAGCGTCGGCAGTCGATCAAAGCCTGCTGTACCCGTCCCCGTACAAAGAATTCTGGCAAGCCTTCTCCAAGAACAAAGGCGCGGTTGCCGGCCTTGCGTTCATGTTGCTGATCGTGTTCTGCGCGATCTTCGCCCCGTGGGTTGCACCGCATAACCCCAGCGAGCAATACCGCGACTTCCTGCTGACCCCACCGTCGTGGCTCGAAGGTGGACAGATCCAGTTTCTGCTCGGCACCGACGAGCTGGGCCGCGATCTGCTCTCGCGCCTGATCCAGGGCTCGCGCCTGTCGCTGCTGATCGGCTTGTCGTCGGTGGTGATGTCGCTGATCCCGGGCATTCTGCTGGGCCTGTTCGCCGGGTTCTTCCCGCGTTTGCTTGGCCCGACCATCATGCGTTTGATGGACATCATGCTGGCCCTGCCTTCACTGCTGCTGGCCGTTGCCATCGTCGCGATCCTCGGCCCTGGCCTGATCAACACCGTGATCGCCATCGCCATCGTCTCGCTGCCGTCCTACGTGCGTCTGACCCGTGCTGCGGTGATGGGCGAACTGAACCGCGACTACGTGACCGCCGCGCGCCTGGCCGGTGCCGGCCTGCCGCGCCTGATGTTCATCACCGTGCTGCCCAACTGCATGGCGCCGCTGATCGTGCAGGCCACGCTGAGCTTCTCCTCGGCGATCCTCGACGCCGCCGCCCTGGGCTTCCTCGGCCTTGGCGTACAACCGCCAACGCCTGAGTGGGGCACCATGCTGGCCTCGGCCCGTGACTACATCGAACGCGCCTGGTGGGTCGTGAGCCTGCCGGGTCTGACCATTTTGCTCAGCGTGCTGGCAATCAACTTGATGGGCGACGGCCTGCGCGATGCGCTGGACCCGAAACTCAAGAACGCCGCCTGAGGAGATTCCCATGTCACTGTTAGAAATCAAGAATCTCAATGTGCGCTTCGGCGACTCGACCGCCGTGCCGGTGGTCGACGGCCTCGACATTTCCGTCGACAAAGGCGAAGTACTGGCCATCGTTGGCGAGTCGGGCTCGGGTAAATCCGTGACCATGATGGCGCTGATGGGCCTGATCGAGCATCCCGGCATTGTCACCGCCGATGCGCTGACCTTCGACGGCAAGGACATGCTCAAGCTGAGCAACCGCCAGCGCCGCCAGATCGTCGGCAAAGACCTGGCGATGGTGTTCCAGGACCCGATGACCGCGCTGAACCCCAGCTACACCGTGGGTTTTCAGATTGAAGAAGTGCTGCGCCTGCACCTGAAAATGTCCGGCAAGCAAGCGCGCAAACGTGCCATCGAGCTGTTGGAAAAAGTCGAGATCCCGGGCGCCGCCAGCCGCATGGACGCCTACCCGCACCAACTGTCCGGCGGCATGAGTCAGCGTGTGGCCATTGCCATGGCGATTGCCGGCGAACCGAAACTGCTGATCGCCGATGAACCGACCACCGCGCTGGACGTGACCATCCAGGCACAGATCATGGAACTGCTGCTGGCCCTGCAGAAAGAACAGAACATGGGCCTGGTGCTGATCACCCACGACCTCGCGGTGGTGGCCGAAACCGCCCAGCGCGTCTGCGTGATGTATGCCGGCCAGGCCGTGGAAGTCGGCCAGGTGCCGCAACTGTTCGACATCCCGGCGCACCCCTACAGCGAAGCGCTGCTCAAGGCGATCCCCGAGCACAGCCTCGGCGCCACACGCCTGGCTACCCTGCCGGGCATCGTGCCGGGCCGCTACGACCGTCCGCAGGGTTGCCTGCTGTCGCCACGCTGCCCGTACGTGCAGGAAAACTGCCGCACCCAGCGCCCGGCGCTCGACCCTAAAACCAACAGCCTGGCGCGCTGCTTCTACCCCTTGAACCAGGAGGTGGCGTAATGGCCGTCGTTCTTACCGCCCGCGACCTGACCCGTCACTACGAAGTGTCCCGTGGCCCGTTCAAGGGCCATGCCCTGGTACGCGCGCTCAATGGTGTGTCGTTCGAACTGGAAGCCGGCAAAACCCTCGCCGTGGTAGGCGAGTCGGGTTGCGGCAAGTCCACCCTGGCCCGTGCCCTGACGCTGATCGAAGAGCCTTCTTCGGGCTCGCTGAAAATCGCCGGCCAGGAAGTCGCCGGCGCCGACAAGGCCCAGCGCAAGCAACTGCGCAAAGACGTGCAGATGGTGTTCCAGAGCCCGTACGCCTCGTTGAACCCGCGCCAGAAAGTCGGTGATCAGCTCGGCGAGCCGCTGTTGATCAACACCAACCTGTCCGCCGCCGAACGCCGCGAGAAAGTGCAGGCGATGATGAAGCAAGTGGGCCTGCGCCCCGAGCATTATCAGCGCTACCCGCACATGTTCTCCGGCGGCCAGCGCCAGCGTATCGCCCTGGCCCGCGCCATGATGCTGCAACCCAAAGTGCTGGTGGCCGATGAACCGACCTCGGCACTCGACGTATCGATCCAGGCCCAGGTGCTCAACCTGTTCATGGATTTGCAGCAGGAATTCAACACCGCCTACGTGTTCATCTCCCACAACCTGGCGGTGGTTCAGCACGTTGCCGACGACGTGATGGTGATGTACCTCGGTCGCCCGGTTGAGGTCGGCCCCAAGGAAAACATCTACGCGCGCCCGCTGCACCCGTACACCCAGGCGCTGCTGTCAGCCACCCCGACGATCCATCCGGACCCGAACAAGCCGAAGATCAAGATCGTCGGTGAATTGCCCAACCCATTGAACCCGCCACCAGGCTGCGCGTTTCATAAGCGCTGCCCGTATGCGACGGCGCGTTGCAGCAGCGAGGAGCCGCAGTTGCGGGCGCTGGATAACCGGCAGGTGGCTTGCCACTACGCGGAGCAATTCGTCGCTTGAAACCCTGAGAAGATCGTTCCCACGCGTAGGAACGATCAAAGCTTCCCGTAGGAGCGAGCTTGCTCGCTCCTACACGGGGCTGCGGTGGTAACCCGTTTTACAGCCCTTCCCGTCAGGTTGCGCATCAGCCTGGTGGGAGGGGCTTTCTTTTGCCTGCGTTATGCGTCGCCATCGTCGTGCATTCAAGCACCCTTACACCGCCACAAAACCGAAACATTACCGCGCCACAATACCACTCATAAAGAGTAGTAATATTTTGGAGTGGTTGATGGCGTTATTTTTGGCTGAGCATTGGGTGTGGGATTTCTGGTTCGTTCAGAACGGTAACTACACCCATCTATTCTACTTATCGGCCCCTCGTAGCCTGGACGACCCCAACCTGCGCCATTGGAATGTACGGATCGGACATGCGCGGTCGGTGGATCTGCGCAACTGGGAGATCCTGCCCAACGCGCTTTGGCCGGCCGCCACGCCCAGCTGGGACGATTACACCACCTGGACGGGCTGCGTGGTTCGCGCTGAAGCAGGGCACTGGATGATGTTCTATACCGGTACCAGCAAGGCCGAAGGCGGTTGCGTACAGCGTATCGGCATCGCGTATTCCGATGACCTGATCGTGTGGCGCCGCCCCACCGAAACGCCGCTTCTGCAGGCCGACCTGCGTTACTACGAGTCACTGGATCTGAACATCTGGCATGAGCAGGCCTTCCGTGATCCGTGGGTATTCCCCGATCCGAAGGGCGATGGCTGGCACATGTTTTTCACCGCGCGTGAGCCACAGGGCGAGCGCAATGCGCGTGGCGTCATCGGGCACGCGCGCTCTCCTGACCTTCGGCATTGGGAGCAAGGTCCGCCGATCTTCCGCTCCAAACGGTATGGGCACATGGAGGTGCCCCAGACGATGGAATACAAGGGGCGCTGGTATTGCGTGTTTTGCGTCGCGCATACCCACATTGACCCGGTCCACGCCGAGCGCCACATGAAAGGCAAACAAGGCGGCATCCATTACCTGATGGCCGAGCACCCGCTGGGCCCCTGGCATCTGCCGGAAGAAGATTTTCTGCAGGGTGACGCGCATTGCAGCCTGTACGCAGGGAAGCTGCTGGTCGATGGCCGGGGCAACCTTTGTCTGATGGCTTTTCGTAACCATGATGAAAGCGGTGCATTCATCGGTGAAATCACCGATCCGATGCCGCTCACGGTGCTGGAGGACGGTCGCCTGCGCCTGTCCCCCGCTCGCTAAGGCTTGGATCGGCAGCTACGTCATAATTAATACACATTAAGCGTAGTAATATGTTTTCGGCCTCCGATAGTGGCTACGCACGGTGTTCACAGATGGGTATTGCCATGCTTTCGCATTTTTTATCGCGCCGCCCGCCGTTGCTTCGAGGCAGGCCTGCCACGGGTGCACTATTGTCGCCAGCGGTATTTGCTGCGCTGCCGATGCCCGATGCCAACCGCCCTGCCGTCAGATGGCAGGTGTATGTGATGGGGGGGGTAGCGGCCGTGGGGATTCACCTCGCGCTGTTGGCCTGGTTGCAAACCGATCGACCGTCCAAACCCTTGGAGGTGCCCACCAAGCCGCTCGCCATTGCGATGCAGATGGTTACGCCACCGTCGCCTCCAGCGCCCGTGCAGGCGCCCAAGCCAGAGCCGACGCCGCCACCGCCGCCACCGCCGCCACCGCCGGTAGCGAAGCCGAGTCCGGCGCCCAAGGCGGTTGCCAAGGCGACGCCCAGACCTGCCGAGCCAAAACAAGTCGTCGCCCCCGCGCCGCCACGTGATACGCCCACAAAACCGTTCACGCCCAGCGCCAATGCAACCCCAGCGCCCAACCCCCCGGCGCCGTTACCGGTCACCGGCCCTGTGGGTCGAGCGGGCTACCTGAATAACCCGGCTCCGACGTATCCGCCGGCGGCGGCGCGAAGACACCAGGAAGGTACCGCCCAATTGCGCGTGCACGTTATGCCCAATGGGCGACCAGACACCGTGGAGATCGCGTCCAGTAGCGGTTCTCCTGCGCTGGACGAGGCGGCATTGGCCGCCGTTCGCCAGTGGACTTTCATTCCCGCCAAACGGGGCGATACGGCCATTGATGGCTGGGTCACCGTGCCGCTTGAGTTCAAACTATCTCGTTGAGGTTTTGCCATGAACGATTATTCAACTCTGATTCACCAGGCATCCATGGGCATTCTGGTGCTTTTCTCGCTGGTCACCTGGGCCGTGCTGATCGCCAAATGGATTCAACTGGTAAAACTGCGCCGCCAGAACCAACGTTACGCCGAACGCTTCTGGTCGACCGCCAACTTCAATACCTCCGTGACCGCCCAAGAGCACCAAGGGCAGTTGGCGCGTTTGGCCAACGCCACGCACCTGGCGCTCAGCAAAGGCCGCGAAGGGCCTTGCCCGGTCGACGGTTGGAGCCGGCAGGAAGTGCTTGAGCGCTCCCTGCAGAAGCAGATTCACGGCGAACGCCATTTGATGGAACACGGAATGATCGTGCTGGCCTCGATTGGCAGTACCGCACCCTTTATCGGGTTGTTCGGCACCGTGTTTGGGATCATCCATGCGCTGCAAGCGATCAGCACCGCCAAGTCAGCCAGCATCGCTGTTGTCGCGGGCCCGATCGGCGACGCGCTCATCGCCACGGGCATCGGTATTGCGGTCGCGGTGCCTGCGGTATTGGCCTACAACTTCCTCGGTCGTCGCTTGAAATTGATGATTGCCGATCTCGAGAGCTTCGCCCTTAACCTCATGAACCGCGCGCAACGTCATGGCTTTGAGCTCGGCGACGGGCACGCCACCGAGACCCAGCGCCAACTGAGCGGAGCAGCCTGAAATGGCCTTCACCACGAGCAATGACGAGAGCACCATCAGCGATATCAACATCACGCCCTTGGTCGATGTGATGCTGGTACTGCTCGTTGTATTCATCGTAACGGCGCCATTGTTGAACAACGCGATCCCGCTGAATCTGCCCCAGACTGTTGCCACGCAGGCGCTGGACGATAGCAAGCCGGTGGCGATCAGTATCGACGCGGCGGGCGGCGTGTTCATCGATGACAAAGCAGAGCCGCTTGATGAGTTGGAGCAAGCGTTGGTTGACCTCAAAACCAGGGACCCCGAGGTTTCGCTGACGTTACGTGCCGACACCCTGACGGGGTACGGCCGCGTTGCTCAGGTGCTGGCGCTCGTGCAGAAGGCAGAGATCACTCGGCTGTCGGTGATTACGCAAAGCCAGTAAGGCGAAAGCTGCATGAGCCGCACACCTTACTGACGCTAACCAGTACTCACTTCAGCGGTATAAACAATGCGTTTCAGATCACTTTTATCGGCGGCCATCGTTTGGGTCACGGGTGCCGGCCAAGCCTACGCCGCCGATGCTGATGTCGAATTCTGGTATGGCCACTCGGGCGCGGCCGGCGCGGCGATCCAGGACATTTGCGAGCGCTTCAACTCGACTCACCCGCAGTCGCTGCCAATGCGTTGCATTGCTCAGGGCTCCTATGAGCAGAACCTGCAAAAGACCGTGGCCGCCTACCGCTCGGGCAAGGCCCCGGCGCTGGTTGAAATCTATGATGTCGCCACGCCGGAAATGCTCGATAGCGGAGCAGTTCTGGGCCTGGATGGGTTCCTGCAATCACAGCACAAGGTGTCTGACGATCCGTTGTTACCCGCCGTCGCCGCCTACTACAGCAATGCCGACGGCAACGTCTGGGCACAGCCATTTGCAACGTCCACTGCAGTGCTCTACAGCCACGCCGATCAGCTCGCGGCAGCCGGGATAACTCAAGCCCCAGAGACTTGGGAAGCCTTTGGCACGGCCTTGGTTGCCCTCAAGGCGCATGGCAGCAAATGCCCCGCAGTGACGGATTTAGGCCCCTGGGTCTGGCTCGAACAAAGCAGCGCCGTCATGGGCGCGCCATTGCTGAGCAAGGACGCAACGCACTGGGCATTCGACCAAGGCCTGCACCTGCGACTTATGGAAGAGGTCGAGCAGTGGATGGCTGAAGGCTTGCTGATCGATCAGGCGGCCACCCGAAGCGGCGGTCAGGAGTTGGCGTTCACCGCCGGGGACTGCGCGCTGCTGCTGGGTTCGACCGGCGCGTCCAAGCTGATCTACAGCGTTAATCCCAGTGACGTGAAAGCCAACCTTTTACCGGTGTTCGCCGGTCAGCAACGTGCGGCTTCGCTCCCGGGCGGTGCGGCGTTGTGGGTGTTGCGCGGGCAGAGCGATGCGCAATACCAGACAGTCGCCGAGTTTTTGATGTTTCTGCGTGATGTGTCGATACAAACGTTGTTTAGCGACGCAACCGGTTATTTGCCCGTGACGCAGGGCGCGGCCACGGCGTACCTGGCGCAATTACCTGCCGACAGTGCAACCGTGGTGGGTCTTAACGCCATGACACAAGGTGACCGAACAACGGCGTTTGAGGTACGTCCGGGGTTTATCACCTTGCTGCGGCTCGCCTGGCAACAGGCGGTATGGAGCGCACTCGCCGGGCAGAAACCGATGGCCGATGCGTTGCATCAGGCGGCGCGCAAGGGTGACTCATTGCTGCGGGTGTTCGAGAACACCTACGGCCCCCGCGAGACGGATAAAGGCGTCAATCCATGAGCCACAACGCGCAGTTCTCCCAGCGCTTCCTGCCCTTGTTCCTCGCATTGCCCCAATTGCTGGCGGTTCTGCTGTTCTTCTATTGGCCGACCGTGCAGGCGTTCTGGTGGTCGTTTCATTACGTGCAGCCGTTTGGCGGCAGCGAAATCTTTGCGGGGCTCGCCAACTACGTCAGGGTCCTTCACGACCCAAGCGTACTCTCATCGCTGGGCACAACCTTGGTCTTCAGCCTGTGCAGCACGCTGCTTGCATTGAGCCTGGCGCTGGCGCTGGCCGCCTGCCTGCAACTGAAAGTTCGCGGGTACAAGATTTTCGGCAACGTGCTGATCTGGCCTTATGCGGTCTCGGGGGCGACCCTTGGAATTATCTTCCAGGTGCTGGCCAATCCGATCTTCGGCCCGCTGGCGTGGATCAATCACCTGGTCCCCGAAGCCTGGGCGCCGTCCGCCAAAGGATGGCAGGCGATGACGCTATTGGTGTTTGCCTACGCCTGGTGCCAGTTGCCCTTCAACATCGTAATGATCGTCGCGAGCCTGCAGTCAGTGCCAGAGGATTGCCTGGCGGCGGCGGCACTCGATGGCGCGACGCCATGGCAGCGGTTGCGTGACATCCAATTGCCGATGGTCGCGCCCTATCTGTTTTTCGTGTTCGTGGTCGGGTTGCTGGACAGCCTGTCCAACAGCTTTGGCCTGGTCGACCGGCTGACGCACGGCGGGCCAGGCAATGCCACTGAAATCCTGGCGTTCAAGATCTATCAGGATGGATTTGTCGGCATCGATCTGGCCGGTTCTTCGACCCTGTCGGTGCTCATGCTGGTGGTGGTCGTCGTGCTCAGTGTCACTCAGTATCGATACCTGTCTTGGCGCAATCGCCGGAGAGAACACCATGGTTGAACGTCACCCGCTCTCGACGGCGCTGGCCTACGTCCTTCTGCTTCTGGGCGCGCTGTTTGCGCTCGGTCCGCTGTATCTGGCGCTTTGCGCAGCGTCGGTCAGCAATGAACAGATTCTTGCCCACGGAATGCCTTGGCTGCCAGGCAACCAACTGTTCGTCAACGTTGGCGAGGTCCTGCACAAGCTCGATGTGGTCACGTTGATGGGCAACAGCCTGATCGTGACGGGCCTGGTGGTGATCGGCAAATTGGCGCTCTCGGCACTGACCGCATTTGCAGTGGTGTATTTCAGGACGCCGTTCAAATCGCTGATCTTTGTAGCGGTCCTCGGCACACTGCTGTTACCGCTGGAGATCAGGATTATCCCGACCTACGCAGTGGCGGGCGACCTCCTGGGGCCACTGCGCTCGCTGCTCGACCTGCTGGGCATAGGGGCGATCCCAGTGCCGCATATCAACGTGCTGGACACCTATCCCGGGCTCGCTCTGCCACTGATCGCGTCGGCGACAGGCACCTTTTTGTTCCGGCAGTTTTATCAGACGCTGCCGTCCGACCTGGTAGAGGCCGCACGCATGGATGGCGCCAGCCCCTGGCGATTTTTCGTCGACATTCTGCTGCCGCTGTCGAAAACCAATTTCGCCGCATTGGGCACCCTGGTGTTCATTTCGGCGTGGAAGGACTACCTGTGGCCCTTGGTGGCCACCAATCGCACCAACATGCGCACGCTGGTACTGGGGGCCGCCAACTTTGCGCCCGCTGATGCCACTCAACTTCCGCAGTGGTCGCTGCTGATGGCCGCCACTTTGCTCAGTCTGATTCCACCCATTCTGGTCATCGCTGTGATGCAGCGCTGGTTCGTGAAGGGGCTTGTAGGGGTAGGTAAATGACTCGGTCCACATGCGACAACGCAGCGCCAAACATTCGTGTCAGTGGGCTGTCCAGGCGTTACACCAAGCACGGCCCGGCCATCATCGATGCGCTGGACGTGGAATTCCCCGCCGGGGAGTTCAGCGTCATCCTCGGCCCATCGGGGTGCGGCAAGTCAACATTGTTGCGTCTGGTCGCTGGCCTGGACAGCCCCGATGCGGGCAGCATCCATATCGGCGGTGTCGACGTTACACGGCGCCCGCCCAGCGAGCGCCATTGCGCCATGGTCTTTCAAAACTACGCGCTGTATCCGCACATGACCGTCGAAGACAACATCGGCTATGGGCTCAAACTCGCCGGGGTCGGCCGGGAAGAACGCTCAGCGCGGGTCCAGGCGATCGCCAGCACACTGGGGCTGCACGCCTTGCTGGGAAGAAAGCCCGGGCAGTTGTCCGGTGGCCAGCGTCAGCGCGTAGCCATTGGTCGAGCGCTGGTGCGCAAGCCTCCGGTGCTGCTCTTCGATGAACCGCTGTGCAACCTCGACAGCGGCCTTCGCCAGGAGATGCGCACAGAGTTGCGGCGCATCCATCAGGACACCGGCGCCACAGTGCTCTACGTGACGCATGACCAGACCGAAGCAATGACCCTGGCTGATCGGGTCGTTGTGCTCAACAAGGGCCGTGTCGAACAGATCGACACGCCCCATGCGCTCTACAAACGTCCGCACTCTATCGTTGTTGCGCGTTTTTTTGGCTCGACGCCGATGAACCTTATCGAGGTGATGTGCAGCCCTGAAGGCGTGTTGACCCTAGGCGACGGCCAAGTGCTGCCGTTCAAGGTACAGGCCGCCATGGCGACGTCTGGCCCGTTGTTCCTGGGCATTCGTGCCGAGAACCTGAAAGTCGCCAGCCCCGGCGTGAGTGCCACCGTTCACGCCATCGAGGAGCTGGGTAGCCATCGTGTCATTCATTGCCGGGTTGCGGGGCAGCCGGTACTGGTCAGTCAATCCGACTCGCAGCCGTGCTCCGTTGGCTCCACCCTCAACCTGTGGTTCCCAGCCGACGAGGCCTTGCTGTTCGATGGGGCCTCCGGGCAACGCATCTCTTCATCCCTAGTTCAGGATAACGTTTCGCTATGAAAGCTAAATCACCCGTCGTTCAAAGCAAGTTGATTGCGCATCGTGGCGCGAGTGCCTTCGCACCGGAAAATACGCTGGAGGCCATCGAACTCGCGGCGCGGATGGGTGCGCAGTGGGTCGAGATCGATGTCAAGCTCACCCGTGATGGCGCCCTGGTGGTCATCCATGACGACACCCTGGATCGCACCACCTCCGGGCAGGGCGCGGTGGTCCTCAATACACTCGAGCACATTCGATCGCTGGATGCTGGCCGATGGTTTTCCAGCACTTACGCGGGCGTTGCCGTGCCCACCTTTGATGAAGTGGTCGACACCGTGATTCGTCTGGGGCTGGGCCTGCAGGTCGAGCTCAAGCCGACCACCGGTGATGACCTGGAGACCGCCGAAGCGGCCATCCCTTTACTGCGTCAGAGGTGGCCGCGAGACCATCACAAGCTGTTCGTGTCGAGCTTTTCGACCCGTGCGCTCGGCAAGGCGCGAGCGCTGTGGGAAGAGGTTCCGCTGTGCCTGGCCAGCCTGGTCGCACCGGCCGATCCGGCCAAGCTGCTGGCGGAATATGACTGCCAGATCCTGCATGTGGTCGACCCCTTTCTGAATGAAAGCCATCTGAACCGCCTGCGCGACAGCGCGGTCGAATTTGCAGTGGCGACGGTCAATGACCCACATCGCGCACGCTACCTGTTAAGCCGGGGCGCGCAGTCAGTGATCACCGATTACCCCAACTTGCTCGATATCAACGCCCGTCAGGCGGGTATGTGATGGAGCTGGAGCATCGGTTGCACGAGACTGAACGCCTGGCTGCCAGGGCTGCGAAGATTGCGCTGGGCCACTTCCAGAACCTCTCTTCGCTGGCGGTCACCGTCAAGCGTCCGCAAGATCTGGTCTCAGCGGCCGACCTGGAAGTGGAGCAGTATCTGCGCGCCCAACTCGCACTCGATTTTCCTGGCGAAGCGATCCTGGGCGAAGAAATGGGCGGTGATCTGCCGGGGCGCGGATGGGTGATCGACCCGATCGACGGCACCGCCAACTTCGTCAGCGGATCGCCTTTGTGGGGCATTTCCATTGCCTATGTGCAGGGCGACGAATCGCGGGTAGGAGTGGTGGCCTACCCCGCTTTGGGTTACACGCTGAGCGCCGCCCAGGGGTACGGACTGAGGAAGAACGGCGTGCGTGCAGCGAGACCTGAGCAGTGGGCAGGGCTGAAAGTGGCGGCGATCGGCGAAAACCTGCATTGGCGCCCGGAACTCATCGGCGCGCTGGAGTTGCAGTTCCGCCAGGCCGGCTGGGGCGTGGCGGGTTACCGCTGCGCGACTATCGGCCTGGGGTTCGCGGCACTGGGTTGCACCAGCGGCTACGTGGAACGCTACACCAGCCTGTGGGATGTCGCTGCTGGCCGTTTGCTGTGCAGCGAAGCGGGCCTGGAGATTTCGACCCAGGGCCTGGCCGTGCCAGCCGGGCTCACGATCGTGGCGGGAACCCAGGAATTCTGTGATCTAGCCCACCCAGCCCTGTCAGCCTGTCTGACGTAGCTATCAGAATGAACACGACATGAACGCTATCCCCGTCATCAGATCGTTTGCCCAGATGATCGAAGCAGCTTTGTACCAACACGCTGAAAACCGTTGGGCTGCGCCGCATCTGGCGGAGTGCGCGTCTCCTTGCGAAGGCATTGTCCTGGCAGGCACCCATTCGCTGCATGATGCCCTGGCGATGGAAGCGGGCGATGTGCTGGTCGTGGGTTCCAACCGGATGAAAAGCTACGCGCGCTCGATTGGTTTGGCGCTGGATTCACTGCTTGAAGGTGCCCATTTGGTTGCGGCAAGCCGGAAATGACCTTGTACGAGGCGGCTGCGAAATCCCTCGAACTCCCGCTCGATCAGTGTGTGCTGATTGGCAGTGGTGCTGCGGATAAAAGCCTTAACGCGGCAAAATGCACTGCGCGGGTGCCTGCCCTGGCGCGCCCCCGAGGCCATGGCGCTTCTGCGTTGGTCCCCGGGTGTAGCGTTAAAGTTTTATGAATTCAACCTCATCGGCCAGGAGAGGCTTTAGACTGCTCTGCTACCGGAAAATCTACTTACTGCATAGTTGACTCATGGACGCAGAACAACGCCTGAAGCGCGATTACCACCCCAGTCTGAACGAGCGCAAAATTCTCGATATCTTGCGGCGCAGCGGGGGTATCACCCGAGCCGCCGTGTCGGCGGAAATGGATCTCGCACAGCAATCCGTGCACCGGATCATCGAAGACCTGATCAGCAGAGGCTTCATCCGCACGGGCCAAGCCATCAAAAACGGCCGCGGTCAGCCCAGCTTGCGCCTGGAACTCGCCAACGAGGCGATCTATGTACTGGGCATCTCCATTAATACTGATTCGGCGGTCGTGTGCATCGCCGATTTTGCGTGCAATGTCCTCGAAGAGGTCACGCTGCGCACCCCGCCGCTGAGCTTGAATTCGACCCTGGATGCGCTGAGCAAAGTCATTGATCGCATGCTCCAGCGCAACGCGCTGAGCCGCGATCATCTGCTGGGTGTCGGGGTGGCGATTGCTGGCTACTTTGTCGACGAAGGGCGAGTGAACGCACCGGAACCCCTTCAGGACTGGTCGTTGATCGACTTGCGTCCGCTCCTGGAACAAGCCCTTGAGATGCCTGTCTGGTTGAAGAACAACGCCACCACCGGGGCCATCGGTGAAAGTCTCATCGGCGTCGGCGCCTGGGCGAATAACTTCATTTACCTGTCGTTCAACTATGGCTTCGGTACCGGCATCGTTATTGACGGCAAGCCGTACTTCGGCACCCATGGCAACGCTGGCGAAATCATGTTGTACACCCACGATGAAGTCGAGCGCCGACCGGCGCTGCGGTACTTGATCGATGCGTTGCACAAGCAGGATATCCAGATTGACTCTATCGAAGACCTGCGCAATCGGTTCGACAGCAACTGGCCGGGTGTCGACGAATGGGTCGAGCATGTGCGTCCGGGTCTGGATCGTTTGATCAACACCCTCACCGGATTGTTCGATCCGCAGGCCATCGTATTCGGTGGGCAGGTGCCTGCCGAACTCGGGCGTCGACTGATCGACAACGTCAGTTTCTGGGGCTCGCCGCGCTATGGAACGCCCGCCCCCAGGCCCAAGCTGTTACTCACCGAAAGCAACGGCGATGCCGCCGCCATTGGTGCTGCATTGATCCCTCTGAAAGAGCGGTTCTTCCTGTAGCCAGCCAGTCATACGCTGGCTCTTGGCCGCTGATTGCTCCACGCGGTGAAAGGTGTGGTGATCCTGGATTGACTGACCCAAAAAGCCCCCGGCGCTTGAAGCGCGACGGGGGCTTTTTTGCACTGTTATTTAGGTGGACCCATGCTTCATCAAACGTCTTGCTGAATCAGAAACGCGTTGAGAGCGTAACGAAAGCGCTGCGCGGCGTTCCCACCTGCAACAGTTGCAGGTCACCATTCGGGTCAGAGGCCGCACTGCCATCGGTATTCAGCGTAGAGATGTAGCGTTTATCGAACAAGTTGACCATGTTCAATGCAACGGACGTGTCCTTCAAACCCGCGAATGCTCCCAGGTCATACGCCATGTTCGCGTTGGCCAACCAGTAACCGGGCACGCTCTGGTCATTGGTGTAGGTAAAGTAACGTTTGGTCATGTAAGTACCTTGCAGGCCCGCGCTCCAGCGGTTCCAGTTCCAGTCCAGGCCGCTTGAGTACATGATCCTGGGGGTATCGACGACCGTTTTGCCTTTGACATTCACCGTCTGCGCATTGCTGGTGTAGTTGTCATCGTAGGTGCTGTGGTTATACGAAAGCGAGTTGGACCAACGCCAATGTTCATCAGGCATCAAAGTAAAGGCGAACTCAGCACCTCGGCTGGTTACCGAGCCTACGTTGGCCACGCCATTGGCGCAGATAAAGATCCCGGTGCAGTTGGCGATAGCGATCAGGCGATTGTCGAACTGGGTGTTATAGACGGTGGCCGAGGCAATGTAGTGCTTGGACGTGCGCCGAACACCGGCTTCAATCGTCGTGGAGG
Organism: Pseudomonas trivialis; assembly: GCF_001439805.1. Taxonomy (GTDB): domain Bacteria; phylum Pseudomonadota; class Gammaproteobacteria; order Pseudomonadales; family Pseudomonadaceae; genus Aquipseudomonas; species Aquipseudomonas trivialis. Next base: position 275,652 of record NZ_JYLK01000002.1, read on the forward strand.
TTTCCGGCTTGAGGCCTTTGAAGCCGTTGAGTGCGTCGACCGCTGCCTGGGTATTGCTGAATGGGCTGTAGGCACCGGACGGGAAGGCAGCCATATTCTGCGAATAAGAGGCGAACACCTCATCTTCGTCGTTTAGCTTGTAGGTCGCACCAAACTGAGGAAGGAAGTGATCGCTGGCTTCCAGTGATCCGCTCGCGTATCCGACTTTTCCTTCAGCAGTCGTGGTCGTCACTGTGCTTTTGGCGCCGAATTCAAGTTTTAAACGGTCGTCCAGCAGCGTGTACGTATCACGCAAGTAGAACTGACGCGTCAGGTCGTTGTAAGACTGATCGAATATGGTGGCCGATAATCCATACCCATTGGTCGTGACGATATGGTTCTGGGGCTCACGCCCAGTGGTGTCGTAGAGATAGCGACCGACACTGTTCTTGTTGGACTGGATCCAGAATCCACCTTCGACTTCATGCTGGCCCAGGAACGCGGTGAGGGAGGTCTGAAAGCCGTTTCGATCAATGCCGTATTTGGTACTGCGCAATGCGTTCGCGGGGATTACTGAGGTGCCGGTGTTGTAGGTGAACGGATAATACGAGTTACCAAACCCAGAGTTATGGTGATGGTAAACGGTGGTATCCAGCACCAGGTTATCCGAGAGGCTGAAATTGCCCTTCAGGATATCCAGTTCGTCGTAGCGCAAGCTACTGGCGTTGTAGACACCCTCTGCGGCGCTTTTGACGCCACCACTGAAGATACCGTTAGCGGCATTCACCGCACGGGTCCAATCGGGCGTGTAATAGGTGTAGTTGTAGCCCAGTCGGTCGATCATGCTTTTGGACAGCGACATCAGGTTGGCTTCTTCATGGTCCGACTTGCTGTGGAAGAAGCTGATGCGGTTGTCGCCGAATTTATACAGAACCTTGGCGTTGATCGCGTCTGATTTCTGCGGGTTGTCATTGCCCTTCCAGGCGTTCGCGTCGTACTTCTCACCCGAGACATACGCCGACAGGCCGTTGTACTCCCCGGTGTCGACACGCATGTAGGTGCGGGTGGTGTCGTAGCTGCCCATGGTCTGCGACAACCGGCCACCGAACTCTTTATCCGGGTCGGAGGTGGTGAACTGGAGGGTACCGCCCAGATCGCTGTTGGAGGCGGTTCCCAACGAACCAATGCCTGCGGCGACAACGGTCGAACCCACGTTTTCCGGGATTACGGCGCGCGTGATGCTCAGCCCGTTGAAGTTGCCGAAGCTCATATTCCCCAGCGTTACCCCATCCAGGGTGTAGCCCAAGTGATGCATATCAAACCCGCGCAAGCTGATGCGCTGGCTACCCTCTTCACGGCCCAGAGGATCACCGGACTGGAAGTTAACGCCAGACATGCTCTGCAAGGTTTTCAGCGGGTTGGTGCCTGCGGAGTAACGTTTAACGGTTGTTTCATCGACACGCTGAACCTGACGTGTTTCTCCCTGGCCAATCACTGACACGGTGTCCAGGGTGGTCGCAGCGGTCGATGCGGGGCCGTCAGGGGCATCTGCCGCCTGAGCCATCGCACTGACAAGTCCAAGCGCACAAAAGGGCACCCAATATTTGACGCCGACCTGCAAGCCAACCGGCTTGCAGGGATTGTATTTTGTCCTCATCGACAGCCTTCCTCAGAAAATAGGAGTACCAACGTTTGCCTTGGGCGATGTTTGCGGGCGGTGGTCGGTTGCAGGGCAAGTAATCGCGTCTATTGCGCAGCCTGACGCGGCCCAGGAAGCCCGATGTCCGCTGGGGAGCATATTAATACACTCATTGTGTAGTAATTATTACCAACGCTGCGCAAGGAGCGGATGGGGGAGGAATATCGGCTGAAGTTGCGGAATGTATTCCTGTCAGGTTGCGCATCAGCCTGACTGGCATTGTGGCGGGGGGCTTTCTTTTACGGCGTTTCTCAGGTGTCGCCGTCGTCGTAGGTTTCGCTGTCTTCGCCTTCGTTGTAGGGGTTCTCTGCGTCTTCCCTGGGCGCCGGCTGGGCTTGAGGTTGCCAACTTCCGGAGTTGACTTCGTTCTGTTTTTTCTTGGTGACGGGACCGGTGCTTTTCCACTGGGGCGTGCCTGCGCCCGCCAGCGCAGGGAGAGTGGTCAGCACTAACATTGCCAGCAATGCCAGATGGATGGCGTATCGAACATTTCGCACGGTGTTCTCCTTAACAGTCGGTGGGTAAACGCTAGACCCGATGCAGGGTTATCGCCAATCCCACGACTGGTGGAGCACAAAAAAATGTGGGAGGGGGCAAGCCCCCTCCCACATTTTGTTTTGCGGCGCTTAGCCCTTAGTGGTGTTCACGCGTCGCGCGGAACTTCACATCCGGCCAGCGCTCTTCCATCAGCGCCAGATTCACCCGCGTCGGCGCAAGATAGGTCAGGTGCCCACCGCCATCCACCGCAAGGTTTTCCACAGCTTTGTTGGAAAACTCTTCCAGCTTCTTCTTGTCGCTGCACTCGATCCAGCGCGCCGAATACACGGTGATCGGCTCATACGAGCACTCAACCTTGTATTCCTCTTTCAAACGACTGGCGACCACGTCGAACTGCAGCACACCCACCGCGCCGAGGATGATGTCGTTGCTGCGCTCGGGGAAGAACACCTGGGTGGCGCCCTCTTCCGCCAACTGCTGCAAACCCTGGCGCAATTGCTTGGACTTGAGCGGGTCACGCAGGCGTACGCGACGGAACAGTTCCGGGGCGAAGTGCGGGATGCCGGTGAAACCCAGCGCTTCGCCTTCGGTGAAGGTGTCGCCGATCTGGATGGTGCCGTGGTTGTGCAGGCCGATGATGTCGCCGGCGAACGCCTCTTCCAGCTGCTCACGTTCGGAGGAGAAGAACGTCAGGGCGTCGCCGATGCGCACGTCCTTGCCGGTGCGCACGTGGCGCATCTTCATGCCTTTTTCGTACTTGCCGGAGCAGATGCGCATGAAGGCGATACGGTCGCGGTGCTTGGGGTCCATGTTTGCCTGGATCTTGAACACGAAGCCGCTGAATTTTTCTTCCACAGGCTCAACGGTGCGCTCGTTGGCAACACGGGCCAGGGGCTTCGGCGCCCAGTTCACGACAGCATCGAGCACGTGATCGACGCCGAAGTTGCCCAGCGCGGTCCCGAAGAACACCGGGGTCAATTGGCCGTCGAGGAACTCCTGCTGATTGAATTCATGACAGGCGCCCTGCACCAGTTCCAACTGGTCGACAAAACGGTCGTACTCGTCGCCCAGGTGAGCGCGGGCTTCGTCCGAGTCGAGCTTCTCGATGATCTTGGTTTCGGTGCGCTCGTGACCGTGGCCGGCGGTGTAGACAATGATGTAGTCGTCGGCCAGGTGGTACACGCCCTTGAAGTCGCGGTAGCAACCGATCGGCCAGGTGATCGGCGCAGCCTTTATCTTCAGGACGGCTTCGATTTCGTCGAGCAGCTCGATGGGGTCGCGGATATCGCGGTCGAGTTTGTTGATGAAACTGACAATGGGCGTGTCACGCAGGCGGCACACGTCCATCAGCGCGATGGTACGTGGCTCGACGCCTTTACCGCCGTCGAGCACCATCAACGCCGAGTCCACCGCCGTGAGGGTGCGGTAGGTGTCTTCGGAGAAGTCTTCGTGGCCCGGGGTGTCGAGCAGGTTGACCATGTGGTCGCGATACGGGAACTGCATGACCGACGTGGTAATGGAAATACCCCGTTGTTTTTCCATTTCCATCCAGTCGGAGGTGGCATGGCGGTCGGATTTACGCGATTTCACCGTGCCGGCCACTGCGATTGCCTTGCCCATCAGCAACAGCTTCTCGGTGATGGTGGTCTTACCGGCATCGGGGTGGGAAATAATAGCGAAAGTGCGGCGTTTCGCGACTTCGGCGGCCTGGTGGGTCATGGGAAATCGCCTGGCAGGTGAGTCAAAAAAGGGGCGCGAGTATAGCGCAAACCCCACGGGTCGGACCACCGTTCACCCGATCAGGGGTGGCTAAATGCTGCCAAGTGTGGAACCTTTTAAAAGGTGGAGACGTCCACTCCCCTGCTATCGCACTCGTAACAGGGCTGAAAAATCAGCAAGTTAGCCTGACGGGGCTGCGCTCATGGCTCGATACATACCGCGTTGCCGGTATCGACGAGCTGCTTTTCGCGAACGCTTTCGCCGACAGCCAGCAATGGCATTGCCGCCGGAGAATGTGTTCGCCGACAAAAGAAAAAAGGAGTCCGCCTGTGGCTATTCGCTATGGCAAAGGGCTGATAGGAGGCGCGGTTGTCGTCGCGCTCCTGGCCCTGCTGGTCCACTGGATCGGCATCAACACGATCGAACTGTACCGCGACGATTTGTTGTTTTACCTGCAAGCTCATCTGATTCTGGTTTTAGTCTCCATGCTGGCCGCCCTGATTGTGGGCATCCCCGCCGGTATCCTGCTGAGCCGACCCAATATGGTCGGGCGTGCAGAACGTTTCATGCAGATCTTCAACATCGGCAACACCGTCCCTCCCCTGGCCGTACTGGCCATCGCCCTCGGCGTCCTCGGCATCGGCAGCGGCCCGGCCATCTTCGCGCTGTTTCTCGCCTCCCTGCTGCCCATCGTGCGCAACACCTACGAAGGCTTGAAGAACGTTCAGGGTTCCCTCAAGGAAGCCGCCACCGGCATCGGCATGACCCCGCGTCAGGTGCTGTTTCGCGTGGAACTGCCCAACGCCGTGCCGATCATCATCGGCGGCGTGCGCGTGGCCCTGGCGATCAACGTCGGTACCGCGCCGCTGGCGTTCCTGATCGGCGCCAACAGCCTGGGCAGCCTGATTTTCCCCGGCATCGCCCTGAACAATCAGCCGCAATTGCTGCTCGGCGCCGCGTGCACCGCGCTGCTGGCGTTGCTGCTTGACGGTCTGGTAACCATGGCCAGCCGCCTCTGGCTGGAACGTGGACTGCGTCCGTCTTAAGGCTGGGTAAAGGAATTCACATGAAAAAACTGACGTTGATACTGAGCTGCATCCTGCTGTGTGCAGGCATCGCGCAAGCCGCTGAAAAACCGGTGATTCGCATCGGCGCCCGGGTGTTCACCGAACAGACCCTGCTCGCCGAAATCACCTCCCAATACCTGCGCACCAAGGGCTACGACGCTCGCGTCACCGGTGGCCTGGGCAGCAACCTGGCACGCAGTGCCCAGGAAAGCGGGCAACTGGACCTGCTGTGGGAATACACCGGTGTGTCGCTGGTGGCCTACAACCACATCGACGAGAAACTCGACAGCGCACAGTCCTACGCCCGGGTGAAAGAACTCGACGCGAAAAAAGGCCTGACCTGGCTGTCGCCGTCGCGCTTCAGCAACACCTACGCCCTGGCGCTGCCGGACAAGGTGGCCAGGGAGCACCCCGAGATCAACAACATCAGCGACCTCACCAAGGCCATGGCGGCAGATACCCGGGAACACCGCCTGGTGGCGCTGGACACCGAGTTCGCCAACCGCTCCGACGGCCTCGCCGGCATGGTCAAGCTGTACGACATGAACCTGACCCGCGAGAACACCCGGCAGATGGACGCAGGCCTGGTGTACACCGCACTGCGTAACGGCCAGGTGTTTGCAGGGCTGGTCTACACCACCGACGGTCGCCTCAATGCATTCAAATTGAAGCTGCTGGAGGACGACCTGCACTACTTCCCGGACTACACGGCCGCGCCGGTGATACGCCAGGAATACCTCGACCAGCACCCGCAGCTCGCCGCCGAGCTCAAGCCGCTGGCCGACCTGTTCGACGATGCAACCATGCGCCAGCTCAATGCGCGGGTCGACGTGGACCATGAGAGCCCGTCCGCCGTTGCCGCAGACTTCCTGCGCCAACATCCCATCAACTAACGAGGAGAAGACATGGAATTTTTAAACGCCTTTTCCCATCTTGATTGGGCCCAGGTGCTGCAACTGACCTGGCAGCACATCACCCTGGTCGGCATTGCCGTACTGCTGGCGATCTTCATTGGCGTGCCCCTGGGCGTGCTGATGACGCGCTTCCCGACGCTCGCCGGCCCCTTGCAGGCCAGCGCCACGGTGCTGCTGACCGTGCCGTCGATTGCGCTGTTCGGCCTGTTGCTGCCGTTCTACTCCAAATTCGGCCAGGGCCTGGGACCGATGCCGGCGATCACCGCCGTGTTCCTCTACTCGCTGCTGCCGATCATGCGTAACACGTACCTGGCCCTCACCGGCGTGGAACCGGGCATCCGCGAGGCCGCCAAAGGCATCGGCATGACCTTCGCCCAGCGCCTGCGCATGGTCGAGCTGCCGATTGCAGTGCCGGTGATCCTCGCCGGCGTGCGCACCGCCGTGGTGATGAATATCGGTGTCATGACCATTGCCGCCACCATCGGCGCCGGTGGTCTGGGTGTACTTATTCTGGCTTCCATCAGCCGCAGCGACATGTCGATGCTGATCGTCGGCGCCGTGCTGGTCAGTCTCCTGGCCATCTTCGCCGACCTGCTTCTGCAATGGCTGCAACGCTCGCTGACTCCAAAAGGACTGCTCAAATGATCGAACTTCAAAACCTGACCAAGACTTTTCAAAGCAACGGCAAGACTGTCTCCGCCGTGAACGACGTAAGCCTGACCGTCAACGAAGGCGAAATTTGCGTATTCCTCGGCCCTTCGGGCTGCGGCAAGAGCACCACGCTGAAAATGATCAACCGCCTGATCAAGCCCACCTCGGGCAAGATTTTGATCAATGGCGAAGACACCACCGACCTGGACGAAGTGACCCTGCGTCGCAACATCGGGTATGTGATCCAGCAGATCGGTCTGTTCCCGAACATGACCATCGAGGAAAACATCGTGGTGGTGCCCAAGCTGCTGGGCTGGGACAAACAGAAATGCCACGACCGCGCCCGCGAGTTGATGAGCATGATCAAGCTCGAACCCAAGCAGTACCTGCATCGCTACCCGCGTGAACTGTCGGGCGGCCAGCAGCAGCGCATCGGTGTGATCCGCGCGCTGGCGGCCGATGCGCCGCTGCTGCTGATGGACGAACCGTTCGGCGCGGTCGACCCGATCAACCGCGAGATGATCCAGAACGAGTTCTTCGAGATGCAACGCGCGCTGAACAAGACCGTGATCATGGTCAGCCACGACATCGACGAAGCCATCAAGCTGGGCGACAAAATCGCGATCTTCCGCGCCGGCAAGCTGCTGCAGATCGATCATCCGGACACGCTGCTGGCGCACCCGGCTGACGAGTTCGTGAGCAACTTCGTCGGCCAGGACAGCACCCTCAAGCGCCTGCTGCTGGTGAAAGCCGAAGACGCGGCGGACAACGCTCCGTCGGTGAGCCCGGAAACCCCGGTGGCCGAGGCCCTGGAACTGATGGACGAGCATGACCGCCGTTATGTGGTGGTCACCTGCGCCGAGAACAAGGCGCTGGGTTATGTACGCCGCCGCGACCTGCACCGTCAGGCCGGTACGTGCGGTCAGTACCTGCGCGAGTTCAACGCCACGGCTGCTTATGACGAGCACTTGCGCATCCTGCTGTCGCGCATGTACGAGTTCAACCGCTCGTGGCTGCCGGTGATGGACGCGGAGCGGGTGTTCCTGGGTGAGGTGACTCAGGAGTCGATTGCCGAGTACTTGAGCTCCGGCAAGTCCCGTGGGGGCAAGACCAGTATTGTCTCCCCTGCCGAGACCGCCCTGGCCTGACACAACGCGGTAAAAATGTGGGAGGGGGGCTTGCTCCCGATAGCGGTGTGTCAGTCACTTCATCTGTCACTGATCCACCGCTATCGGGAGCAAGCCCCCTCCCACATTTCCCCTTGGGTGAGTCAGGGAAATCGCCTCGATCACCACTCAGCGGGGAACATCATTCCGTCACACCGGTCGGTTACATAAGTAGCTGCACGCGGTCGCGCGACGAACGCGTGCAAAAACGCGACATTTTTAGTTGATCCCACGCCCATCAAGCCCTAAAGTTCGCGCCGAACGTCCATGCTGGAAACGATCCATCCGGCTCAAGTACTGACGACGAGACAGCAAGGCCAAGGGAAGCGTAACTCCCATGGCCTTTTTGCTTTCGGCGACATGCCTTGGGAAGTAGGCGAACCAAAGTGGGGATACGGAGGACGTTCATTTGCACCCATTGATTACTACAGTTTGCCCTTAGGAGTTCCCAGCATGTCGATCAACGTCGAAGATTATTTCGCGCGCGCCACCTTTGACAAAATGAAGGCGTTCGCCGACAAACAGGAAACCCCGTTCGTGGTGATCGACACCGCGATGATCAGCCAGGCCTACGATGACCTGCGCGCCGGTTTCGAATTCGCCAAAGTCTATTACGCCGTCAAGGCCAACCCTGCCGTCGAGATTATCGACCTGTTGAAAGACAAGGGTTCGAGCTTCGATATCGCCTCGATCTACGAGCTGGACAAGGTCATGGACCGCGGCGTCAGCGCCGACCGTATCAGCTACGGCAACACCATCAAGAAATCCAAAGACATCCGCTACTTCTACGAGAAAGGCGTGCGCCTGTTCTCCACCGACTCCGAAGCCGACCTGCGCAACATCGCCAAGGCCGCACCGGGCTCGAAAGTGTACGTGCGCATCCTCACCGAAGGCTCGACCACGGCCGACTGGCCTTTGTCGCGCAAATTCGGCTGCCAGACCGACATGGCCATGGACCTGCTGATCCTTGCCCGTGACCTGGGCCTGGTGCCTTACGGCATCTCCTTCCACGTCGGTTCGCAGCAGCGCGACATCAGCGTGTGGGACGCGGCCATCGCCAAGGTCAAGGTGATCTTCGAACGCCTGAAGGAAGAAGACGGCATCCACCTCAAGCTGATCAACATGGGCGGCGGCTTCCCGGCCAACTACATCACCCGCACCAACAGCCTGGAAACCTACGCCGAAGAAATCATCCGCTTCCTCAAGGAAGACTTCGGCGACGAATTGCCGGAAATCATCCTCGAACCCGGCCGTTCGTTGATCGCCAACGCCGGTATCCTGGTCAGTGAAGTGGTACTGGTGGCACGTAAATCGCGCACCGCCGTCGAGCGTTGGGTGTACACCGACGTGGGCAAATTCTCCGGCCTGATCGAAACCATGGACGAAGCCATCAAGTTCCCGATCTGGACCGAGAAGAAAGGCGAGATGGAAGAAGTGGTCATCGCCGGCCCCACCTGCGACAGCGCCGACATCATGTACGAAAACTACAAGTACGGCCTGCCGCTGAACCTGGCCATCGGTGATCGCCTGTACTGGCTGTCGACCGGCGCCTACACCACCAGCTACAGCGCGGTTGAATTCAACGGCTTTCCGCCATTGAAATCGTTCTACGTGTAACCGCTGCCCGATCAAAAAGCCCACGCCTTGTCGTGGGCTTTTTGCATGTAAGAAGGAATGTTTCTCGACAACCCGAGGCATAATGCGCGCCGTCAATCCCTATCCCTGCTCTGCGAGGCCGTACGACGTGTTGAAGAAACCCCTGTTCCAGTTGCACTGGTTCTTCGGCATCACGGCCGGACTGGTGCTGGCCCTGATGGGGATTACCGGGGCAGCGGTGTCGTTTCAGGATGAAATCCTCAGGGCGCTCAACCCCAGCGTATTGACGGTCAAAAAACGCGAAGCCGGCGTACTGCCACCCGCCGAACTGGTGCGCAAGCTGGAGGCCACCGAAGGCAAGACCGTGGCGATGCTGTGGGTGGAAAGCGACAGCGGCAACGCGGCACGGGTGTTCTTCAGCGCGCCACCGGGTGAGCGACGTGGCCAGATGCGCTACTTCGACCCTTACACCGGCGACTACATGGGCGACGCGGTGGGCCAGGAGCTGTTCGGCTTTATCCTGCAAGTGCACCGCTTCCTCGCCATGGGTGAGACCGGGCGGCAGATCACCGGCGCCTGCACGCTGATCCTGCTGTTCTTCTGCCTGTCCGGCCTGTACCTGCGCTGGCCGCGCCAGGTGACGAACTGGCGCGCCTGGCTGACCCTGGACTGGCGCAAAAAGGGCCGCAGCTTCAACTGGGACCTGCACTCGGTGTTCGGCACCTGGTGCCTGCTGTTCTATCTGTTGTCGGCGCTCACCGGCCTCTACTGGTCCTACGACTGGTACAACAAGGGCCTGACCCAACTGCTGTCCGACGCGCCACAGAACGAACGGGTACGCACGCGTAACCCGGCGCCTGCCGAAGCCCTGCCTATGGCCGATTACGACGCGATCTGGAGCAGCATCTACAGCAACGCCGGCCCCGGCTTGAGCGCCTACAACATCCGCATGCCGACTGTCGCCGGGCAGCCGGCCATCGTGTATTACCTGCTGCGCAACGCGTCCCATGACCGCGCACTGAACCAGATCAATCTCGACCCGGCCACCGGCGAGGTCAAATCCCATGACCGCTACGCCGGCAAAAGCCTCAAATCGCAGCTGCTGACCAGCATTTATGCGCTGCACACCGGCAGCTACTTCGGCATCGTGGGGCGGGTCATCCTCACTGTCAGCGCGCTGTGCATGCCGCTGTTCTTTATTACCGGCTGGCTGCTGTACCTCGACCGCCGCCGCAAAAAACGCCAGGTGCGCGAGGCCCGCAGCGGCCTGGCAACCCACCAAAGCCAGGCACCGGCCTGGCTGGTCGGCTTCGCCAGTCAGAGCGGCTTTGCCGAACAACTGGCCTGGCAAACCGCGGGGCAACTGCAGGCAGCCGGCCTGCCGGTGAAGGTGCAACCACTGGGCAGTGTCAGCCGGGATGCGTTGAGCCAGGCGCAAAACGCGCTGTTCGTGGTCAGCACCTTCGGCGACGGTGAAGCCCCCGACAATGCTCGTGGTTTCGAGCGCGGCGTGCTGGGCCAGGACGTGTCCCTCACGGGCTTGAACTACGCGGTGCTGGCCCTGGGTGATCGCCAGTACCCACACTTCTGCGGCTTTGCGCGGCGCCTGCAGTTCTGGCTGACTCAACAGGGCGGCAACCCGCTGTTCGCCCCGGTGGAAGTCGACAGCGGCGACACTGCCGCCCTGCTCGACTGGCAACAACAACTGGGCCAACTCACCGGGCAGGCGCCACCAGCGGCCTGGCCGGTGGCGCAGTATGAACAGTGGACGCTGAGCCAGCGCACGCTGCTGAACCGCGACAGTGCGAGCGCGCCGGTGTATCTGCTGGGTTTGACTTCAGCGTCACCCCAAGGCTGGCTGGCCGGTGACCTGGTGGAAATCCTGCCGTGCAATGGCCAGGCCTCCATCGAACAATTCCTCCAGGGCCTGGGCCTGAACGGCAGCGAAGACGTGCTGATCGACGGCCTGCCGCAACCACTCGCCCAAGCGCTGACCACACGCCAGTTGCCAGCCAAACTTGCGCACATGGTCGGCCTGCACGCCCAGGCACTGGTGGATGCACTGGTGCCGCTGGGCATGCGCGAGTATTCCATCGCCTCGATTGCCAGCGACGGCGTGCTGGAACTGATCGTGCGCCAGGAACGCCACCCCGACGGCAGCCTGGGCCTGGGTTCCGGCTGGCTCACCGAACACGCCGCCATCGGCTCGGCAATCCGCCTGCGTCTGCGCCGCAACAGCGGCTTCCACCTGCCCGACGTACCGGTGCCGCTGATCCTGCTGGGCAACGGCACCGGCCTCGCCGGCCTGCGCAGCTTGCTCAAAGCGCGCATCGCCGAGGGCCAACAGCGCAACTGGCTGCTGTTTGGCGAGCGCACGCGCCAGCATGACTTCCTCTGCCAGGATGAGCTGCAAGGCTGGCTGACCAGTGGTGACCTGGCGCTACTGGAGCTGGCGTTTTCCCGCGACCAGGCAGACAAAATCTACGTACAGGACCGCCTGCGCGAATCGGCCGACGTGCTGCGCAAATGGCTGGCCGAAGGCGCGGCGATCTATGTGTGCGGGAGTTTGCGAGGGATGGCGACGGGCGTGGATCAGGCGCTGGCGGACATACTGGGCAGTGAGGCCGTGGAGCGCTTGATTGAGCAAGGACGTTATCGGCGGGATGTGTATTGATGTGCCGAACGCTGTGCAAAGTGTGGGAGGGGGCTTGCTCCCGATGGCAGTGGGTCAGCTACCCATAAGCTGACTGACACTCAGCCATCGGGAGCAAGCCCCCTCCCACATTTGGATCTGCATTGGTCTGATGGATATCACACTGCTTTTGATTCTGCCCCTGCATCAAACAGGCTGCAACCTCTGCTCAAACACAGAAGCCCCATCCAGATCCCGCAAAACCACCGTCAACTCCGCCGTCTGCCCATCAATTTGCACCTCACCAAAAAACTGAAACCCGGCAAACGGTGAGGTGTTCTGCGCTGGCGGCGCCTTCTCGAACACCACCTCGGGGCCAAAGGTCTTGTCCAGTGGATTAGGTCCAAAACTTCCCGCATTCAAGGGCCCGGCGACAAACTCCCAGAACGGTTCAAAATCCTGAAACGCCGCGCGGTCCGGGTGGTAATGATGCGCGGCGCAATAATGCACATCCGCCGTCAGCCACACATGGTTGCGCACCTGCTGCGCCCGCAGAAACCCGAGCAGTTCGGCGATTTCCAGTTCGCGGCCCTGCGCCGGGCCAGGGTCGTTGTTGGCGATGGCTTCCCAGCGTGGCACGCCGGGGCTGACTTCACCATCGGGCACGCCGAGGCCGATGGGCATGTCGGCGGCAATGACTTTCCATTGGGCCGTCGAGGCCTTGAGTTCGCGCTTGAGCCAGTCCAGTTGTTCACGCCCCAGAAACGGTTTGTCGCCACCCAGGTTGTCATCGTTGGGGCCGCGATAGCTGCGCATGTCGAGCACGAATACATCCAGCAACGGCCCGTAACCGAGCTTGCGATAGATCCGCCCGCCGCCGTCGGCGCTTTGCCTGCGCATCGGCGAATATTCCAGCCAAGCCTGACGCGCGCGGCCGACCAGGGTGTTGATGTCCTTGACCTTGTAACGCTCGTCGAGCTGCTTGCCGGGCGACCAGTTGTTCACCACTTCGTGGTCGTCCCACTGCCAGATCTGCGGCACCTCGGCGTTAAAGCGCCGCACGTTTTCGTCCAGCAGGTTGTAGCGATAATTGCCGCGATAGTCGTCGAGGGTTTCAGCGACCTTGCTCTTGGACTCGGTGGTGAGGTTGCGCCAGATGCGGCCGCCTTCGGTGGGTAGTTGCGCCGGCACCGGGCCGTCGGCGTAGATGGTGTCGCCGCTGTGGATAAAGAAGTCCGGCAGGCGCAGGCGCATGGCTTCGTAGATGCGCATGCCGCCGATGTCCGGGTTGATGCCGAAGCCTTGGCCGACGGTGTCGCCGCTCCACACAAAGCGAATGTCGCGGCGTTGCTGCGGCACGCTGCGCAGGTGGCCAAACCACGGTTCGCTGGCGACGCCGCTCTGGGCGTCCTCGAAATGCACGCGGTAGAAAATCGCCTGGTCGACCGGCAGGCCGGTGAGTTCGACGCGGGCGGTGAAGTCGCTGCGGCTGTCGGCCAGCGGCGAGACAAACCGGCGCGGGTTGCTGAACACGCTGCGGGTGTCCCACTCCACCACCATGCGCGCGCGGCGGTCGCTGCGGCTCCAGATCATCGCGCGGTCGCCCAGCAGGTCGCCGGACTGCACACCATCGGTGAGCTGCGGCCGGTCCTTGACCGACGCGATCACCGCGGGCGCCAGGCCGGGCAGCAACAGGCCGGCGCCGACGACTTGCATCACGCGGCGACGGCCGAGATCGAAGTGGCTCATGCGGGTGCCCTCTGGGTATCAAAGAGGCCACTAAACCATGCCGATATGACACCGACCTTACAGCCAATAAAGCGCTGAATGTGGGAGCAAGCCCCCCTCCCACATAAAGCTTCCCTGCCGTATCTTCTAGGCGGGCGCGACTGCCAGCTCGACCGCCTCCGGGCGTTTGATCAGCGCATACACGACACCGGTCACCACACTGCCGGCCACAATCGCCAGCAAATACAGCAGCGCGTGATTCATCGCATTCGGAATGATCAGCACGAACAACCCACCATGGGGCGCGGCCAGTTTGCAGCCGAAGTACATCGACAGCGCGCCGGTCAACGCGCCGCCAGCAATGCTGGCCGGGATCACCCGCAGCGGGTCCTTGGCCGCAAAGGGAATCGCGCCTTCAGAGATGAAGCACATGCCCAGAATCATCGCCGCCTTGCCGGCCTCGCGTTCGGTCTGGGCAAACTTGCGCCGCGCCAGGAAGGTGGCGATGCCCATGCCGATTGGCGGCACCATGCCGGCGGCCATCGTCGCGGCCATCGGTGCGCCGCTGGAAGCCGCCAGCAGACCGACCGAGAACGCATACGCGGCCTTGTTGATCGGACCGCCCAGGTCGACGCACATCATGCCGCCGAGCAGGATGCCGAGCAGCACGGCGTTGGTGGTGCCCATGGTGCTGAGAAAGTCCGTGAGGCCGGTCAGCAGCCGCGCCACGGGCGGGCCCACGAGGTAAATCATCGCCAGACCAGTGAACAGGCTGGCCAGCAGCGGAATGATCAGGATCGGCTTGAGCGCTTCCAGGCTCTGGGGCAACTTCACCGCGCGGGTGATCAGCTTGACGCAGTAACCGGCGAGGAAACCGGCGAAAATCCCGCCGATGAATCCCGCCCCCAGGGTGCCGGCCAACAGGCCGCCGATCATGCCGGGCGCGATGCCGGGACGGTCGGCAATCGAGTAGGCGATATAGCCTGCGAGCAACGGCACCATCAGCATGAAAGCCTGGTCGCCGACGCTCTTGAGCGCCGCCGCCAGGGTGCCCTTTTCTTCGAAGGCATGGATGCCGAATACGAAGGACAAGGCGATCAGCAAGCCGCCCGCCACCACCATCGGCAACATGAACGACACGCCGGTGAGCAGGTGCTTGTAGACCCCGGTTTTTTCCTGTTTGGCCACCGCGCCGCTGGCGGCGCTTTCCACCACGCCTTCGGCCAGCGCCTTGTTGAGGGTCGCTTCCGATTGCTTGAGGGCGATGCCGGTGCCGCAGCGGTAGATCTTCTTGCCGGCGAAGCGCTCGGTGGCGACTTCGATATCGGCCGCCAACAACACTACGTCGGCCTCGGCGATGGCCTGCGGGCTCAAGGGTGTGCGTGCGCCGACCGAGCCCTGAGTCTCGACCTGCAGGTCGTAACCCAGGCGCTTGGCCGTCTGTTGCAAGGCTTCAGCAGCCATGAAGGTGTGCGCCACGCCCGTTGGGCAGGCAGTGATCGCGACGATACGCGGCGCCTGAGTGGCCGCGTCCTGCGTGGCGACGTACACCTGAGCCTCTTCGGCCCCACGGCGCAACACCGCTTCGACATCGGCCAGCGCCTGGGCTGGCGTGCTCTGGAACACGCGCTTGCCGATGAACCGTTGCATGTCCACCGGCGTGCTGCTGACCAGCAACACCCACTCGGCATCGTTGAGGGTCGCTTCGGACAACTGACGTTCAGGGTGTTGCACATCGATCACTTCGACGCTGGTGCTCCACCCCTGGCGCTGCGCGGCGGCGTCCAGCAAGCGAGCGCACAGCACACTGGTGACCATGCCGTTCGGGCAGGCGGTAACAATGGCTAATTTCATGACAAACCCTCTTATTGTTCTGTCAGCGCGCGCACTTGGACGCCGCTCTGCAAAATGTCCAGCTGTGCGTGGTCGCCGATGCCGAAACCGACCTGCGTCACCGCCATCGCGGCAATCGCCGTGGCGCGGCCCAGGGTCTGTTCCGGCGTATCGCCACTGAGCAGGCCGTGGAGCATTCCGGCCAGCAGCGAGTCGCCGGCGCCCACGGTACTGGCCACGGTTACGCTGGGCGGCGTGGCGTGCAGGGTTGCACCGGAGCTGTACCAGCTCACGCCCGCAGCCCCGTCGGAAACCACCACATGTTCTACCCCCATCTGGTGCAAACGGCTGATGGCATCCGGGGCATTGCCCAAGGCTTCGGCCAGCTCTTCGGTATTGGGCTTGACCAGCCATGGGCCCGCCTGGAGGCCTGCACGCAGGGCTTCGCCGCTGGTGTCCAGAGCGACTTTCACACCTTGCGCCCTGAGCATCTCCAGCAACGCCTGAAACCACTGCGGGCTGACGCCGCGCGGCAAGCTGCCGGCAACCACTACCGCGTCGAACCGGGGGCCGATCTCTGCCAGCAGCTTGAGCAGTTGCGTTTGCGCCTGCTCACTCACCAGCGGGCCCGGGGCATTGATGTCAGTCACGCGGCCGTTGTGTTCGGCAATCTTGATATTGCTGCGGGTTTCGCCCGGCACGCGCACGAATGCGTCGCCGAACCCACGGTGGGCGATCAGCGCATCGAAGGCCTGGGGGTTGGCGTCGCCGAGAAAGCCGCTCACGCTCAGTTGATGGCCCAGATCGGCGAGCACCTGGGCGACGTTCACGCCCTTGCCCGCCGCGTGGGTGAGCATGTTTTCGCTGCGGTTGACCTCCCCCGCTTCCAGGCGCGGCAGGCGCACCGTGAGGTCCAACGCCGGGTTCAGCGTCAGGGTCAGAATCTTCGCCATTTACACGGCCTCCACTAAGGCTCGCACTTCGGCGGGTGAACCCACCGCCAATGATTTTTGCGCCAGGCTTTGGGCCTCGCTCAGGCTGAATTCGCGTACCCGCGCTTTCACTTCGGGAATGCTGCGGGCCGACACGCTCAACTCGTCCACCCCCAGGCCCACCAGTACCGGCACGGCCAACGGGTCGGCGGCCAGCTCGCCGCACACCCCCACCCATTTGCCATGGGCATGGGCCGCGCGCACGGTGATGTCGATCAATTGCAAAACGGCGGGGTGCAGGCCATCGGCCTGGGCGGACAACGTCGGGTGGCCACGGTCGATGGCCAGGGTGTACTGGGTGAGGTCGTTGGTGCCGACGCTGAAGAAGTCGACTTCCTTGGCGAGCACCGGCGCCAGCAGCGCGGCCGACGGCACTTCGATCATGATGCCCAACTGCAAGTCGGCCACCGGGATTTCCAGGCGCAGGCGCTCGGTCATGTCGCGGGCCGCGCGCCACTCATCGACGCTGCCGACCATGGGGAACATGATGCGCAGCGGACGGTTATCCGCCGAACGCAACAGCGCGCGCAGCTGCGCTTCCATGATCTGCGGGCGTTGCAGGGTCAGACGGATGCCGCGCACGCCAAGGAAGGGGTTTTCTTCCTCGGCAATCGGCCAATAAGGCAGCGGTTTGTCGCCGCCCACATCCAGGGTGCGTACCACCAGTGGGCGACCGTCGAGTCCATCCAGCACGCGACGGTATTCGGCTTCCTGAGTGGCTTCGTCCGGCGCCTGGGAGTGGGCCATGAAAATCAGCTCGGTGCGTAGCAGGCCGATACCTTCGGCGCCCTGCTCCACCGCGCTGGCCACGCCGGCGCTTTCGCCGATATTGGCGAACACTTCCACCGCATGTCCGTCGCGGGTGCAGGCCGGCTCGTGGCGCTGGGCCGAGGCGGCTTGCAGGCGTTGCTCGCGGGTGTCGCGCTCCACGGTGGCACGCTGCAGCGTGGCGGCATCGGGGTCGACATGCAGGCGACCGCGCTGACCATCAAGCAGCAACGGCGTGCCGGCAGCCAGCAGCAACACGGCCGGCCCGGCGCCGACCAACGCGGGAATCCCGAGGGCACGGGCGACGATGGCGCTGTGGGCCGTAGCGCCACCGCGGGCGGTGAGGATGCCGGCCACGCGGGCCGGGTCCAGGCGCGCGACGTCCGAAGGGCCGACCTCGTCCATCACCAGAATGTAAGGCTCGCTCGGCTCCTGGGCGCTCTCGACGCCGCACAGTTGCGCCAGCACACGGCGGCCGATGTCACGCAGGTCGGCGGCGCGCTCGGCGAGCAAGGCGTCCTGCAGCGACTCCTGCTGTTTGGCGGCGCTCTCGATCACGCTCATCCACGCCGCCTGCGCACTCTCGCCCTGCTTGAGGCGGGTGTCGACGTCATCGGTGAGTTCCGGGTCGTCGAGCATTTCCTGGTGGGTGATGAAAATCTCGCGGATCGCCTTGGCCTGACTGCGCTCGATCAGGCCCTGAATTTCACCGCGCACATCGGCCAGCGCGTCCTGCAGACGCTGGCGCTCAATGGCACAGGATTCGCCGCGCAGCGGGTAATCAAACACCTGCTGCACTTGAATATGCGCAGGCCCGATGGCGATGCCCGGCGCGGCGGCGATCGCCTGGCTCTGGCTGCCGGCAAGCGGCGCACTGATGATGGGTTCGATCTCGACAGGCGCGGGCTGTTCGCTCACGGTCGGCAGCGGTTCGATCTCTTCGCCAAGGCCCTGCTCGACGGCGGCCAACAGGGCGGGCAAGGCGTCGCCAGCAATGGTCGGTTCGGCGACAAACTCCAGCACCTGGCCGCGACGCGCGCCGAGGCTGAGCAGCTTGCTCAGGCTTTTTGCCGACACGGCGCCCACCGGCCCATCGACGATGCGCAGGCGAATATCGCCGTCAAAGCTTTTCGCCAATTGCGCCAGGATCTTCGCCGGGCGCGCGTGCAGGCCGTGGGCGTTGGCCAGGGTGACCCGCGCGCTGGGCCAGTCTGGCGGCAGTTCGCCGCCGAGCACTTCGAGCACCGCGCGGCTGCTGGTGGCGCGCCCCAATTCCTGGCCGCGTCCTTCGATCAACAAGGCGCACAGGCGTTCGAGCAAGGCCTGATGCGCTTCGCCCAGACTCGCCAGGCAGAACAGGCCATTGAGCGGCTGGCCGAGGTAGCGCATGGGTTTGTCCGGGGTGACGAACGCCAGGCCCGGGCGCTTCACCGTTTGCTCGCTGTGCAGCCACCACAGGCCATCGCCCAGGGGGAGCGCGTCGACCTGCTGCAGCACGGCAGCGAAACCATTGCTCACACAGTCAGCTTGACGCAGCAGACGTGCGCCGCGCCATACCAGTTCTTCAAAATCATCGGCGGACACGCCCAGGCTGATCATCTGGGCGTCCAGCGCCAGTTCCTGCGGCGCGCCTTGCAACAGTTTCAACAGCGCTTCGGCGCTCTCGGCACGGCGCAGCGCCTGGCCCAGGTCGGTTTCACCGAGGGCGCGGGTCAAGAGCTGCAGCAGGCGCAGGTGTTCATCGGACTTGGCGGCAATGCCGATCGCCAGGTAGACGATCTGGCCGTCGCCCCAGTCCACCCCTTCGGGGAACTGCAGCAGACGCACGCCGGTGGAAAATACCTGGTCGCGGGTTTCCGGGGTGCCGTGGGGGATGGCGATGCCCTGGCCGAGAAAGGTCGAGCCTTGGGCTTCACGGGCTTGCAGGCCACTGAGGTAGCCCTCGGCGACCAGGCCGTCGGTCACCAGTGTGTCAGCGAGCAGTTGCAAGGCAGCAGATTTATCCACGGCCAATTGGCCCATGGATATCTGCTCTACAGTGAGCTCAAGCATGCCGATCTCCTAGTTAGTGCGCGCAACGCACTAGGTATTGTTTTGAATAAAACAGTGTAAGCGTGTTTCAGGAACTAAACGGCTGATGGTCAATTGGCAGTAGCCAGTCAGTCGCGAACGTCGTAAAAATACGCTGGCTGAAACGTTTAATCTAGAATTTATGGCAGATTACGCGTTAATTGCGCAAGCTTGAAGGACCATTGGGCACTTGAGCTTGGACATTGGTCGCATGCAGGAATCGGTTACGATTGGACAAAATGTCGGGGCAAGCTCCAAAAAACAAGGAAATCCCGCTTTGAAACTCAGCGATATCGCACGTTTGGCCGGTGTGTCCGTGACCACCGCCAGCTATGTCATCAACGGCAAGGCCGAACAACAACGCATCAGCAGTGCAACGGTCGAGCGGGTGCGTGCCGTGGTGCAAGCCCATGGTTTTACCCCCAACCCACAGGCCGCCGGGCTGCGCAGTCGGCATACGCGCACCCTGGGCTTTATCCTGCCGGACCTGGAAAACCCCAGTTACGCACGCATCGCCAAGCTACTGGAACAAGGTGCGCGGGCGCGTGGCTATCAATTGTTGATCGCCAGCTCCGACGATGACGCCGACAGCGAGCGTCAGTTGCTGCAACTGTTTCGTGCGCGGCGCTGCGACGCGCTGTTCGTTGCCAGTTGCCTGCCGGCCAGCGATGACAGTTACCGCGAGCTGCAAGCCAAGGGCCTGCCGGTGATTGCCATCGACCGGGTCATGGAGGCCGGGCAGTTCTGTTCGGTGGTCAGCGACGACCGTCAGGCGTGCCAGCAACTGACCAGCAGCCTGCTGCAACCGCTGCCCGGTCAGATCGCGCTGATTGGCGCGCGGCCCGAACTGAGCATCAGCCAGGAGCGCGCCGCAGGCTTTCACCAGGCGCTGCGGGATTTTACCGGCGACGTGATCATCGAACAGGGCGAAGCCTTCAGCCGTGAATGCGGCCGACAGTTGATGGAGCAATTACTGCAGCGATTGGGGCATTTGCCTGACGCGCTGGTGACAACCTCCTACGTATTGTTGCAAGGCGTGTTCGATGCGCTGCACGATTACCCGCTCAAGTCGCAACCGCTGCGTCTGGGCACCTTTGGTGACACGCAACTGCTGGACTTCCTGCCGCTGCCGGTCAATGCCATGGCCCAGCAACATCAGCTGATTGCCGACGCGGCGCTGCGCCTGGCCCTGGCCGCCATCGAAGAAGAACATTACCAGCCCGGCGTGCACGCCATTGGCCGCACTTTCAAGCAGCGCATTCACGAGGTCTGAGCGTGGAGCTGATCGACACCCACACCCACCTCGACTTCCCGGACTTCGACAGCGACCGCCGTGAGGTCCTCGCCCATAGCCGACAGCTTGGCGTGCAACGCATGGTGGTGCTCGGGGTGTATCGGCAGAACTGGCAGCGCGTGTGGGAGCTGGTGCAGACAGATGAAGGCCTGTTCGCCGCCTTCGGCCTGCACCCTGTGTACCTCGAGCAACATCGCCCTGCCGACCTGACTGAACTCGGCGACTGGCTGACGCGCCTGCACGGCCATCGGCAACTGTGCGCCGTGGGTGAGATTGGCCTGGATTACTTTCTCCAGATGCTGGACCGTGAGCGCCAGCAACCGCTGTTCGAAGGCCAGTTGAAGTTGGCCGAAGACTTCAAGTTGCCGGCGCTGGTGCATGTGCGCCGCAGCCATGCCTGCGTTATCGCCACGCTCAAGCGCATACGCCTGTCACGGGGCGGTATCATCCACGCGTTTGCCGGCAGCCTGGAAGAAGCCCGCGAATACATCAAGCTGGGCTTCAAACTCGGCCTGGGGGGTGCCGCCACCTGGCCCCAGGCCCTGCGCATGCACAGGGTGCTTGCTCAACTGCCACTGGAGGCGGTGGTACTGGAGACAGATTCGCCGGATATGGCGCCGGCCATGTACCCAGGCCAGCGCAACAGCCCACAGCACTTGCCCGCCATCTGCACGGCACTGGCCGAACGCATGGGCATCAGCCCTCTAGTGCTGGCTGAGACGAGCACACGCAATGCGCGCGAGCTGTTCAATTGGTAGCACCTGGGCCGGGCTGACCACTTGCAGCGCCAGAATCATCCGCTGCCGGTGACGGACATAACGCAACACCAGAAAATGCACCAGCACCACGGCCAATGACAGGTTCAGTTGCTCGATGAGGCCGATGAACCCGACCCATTGCGCCACCAGCGCCGCGATCAGCGTGGCGCAGGTCAACACAATCATGCCCGGCCGTACCAGCGCCCAGTGATCCAGAGCCTTGAACCGGCGCAACTGCCTGGGGCAACTCAGATGCAGGATGCGCTGGCAGTAGGGGCAGTCGAAGGGCTCCTGGATGGCGATGGCGTTCATTTGCCAAGGCTTGAGCTCAAAGGTGATGTCGCAATGAGCGCAGTGCCCCTTGATGCCGATTGCAGCGGTCATCGCCGTGCCTCCATTGGAACGTGAGTGAATGATATGAATTCTCACTCATCCACGTCAGCAAAAGCGCCACGCGAGGAAATCAGGATATGCACCACAACCGCGAACGAAACACCTTACAACCTTCTCTCACATACAAAATATGGAAAGCACCGCCAAGCCTTCGACCTGGCGTTGTCACGCAGCAAACAGAGCCCCCGTGGCAAGCGCGCTTGCCACAGCAATGAGGCCATTGATCAAGGCAATACGGTCCAGATGGCAAAGCCGGCATACCACAGCACGGCGGCGCGCAGCAGCAATTCCCACAGTCGGTCCAGGCTGTTGATGCCTTCTGCCCCCACGGCCGGCGGTGGGATTTCGGCGGCAACCAAGCCGACCTTTTCCACCAGCTGTGCAGCGCTGATGTCCCAGCTCAGCAGCTCGTGAAGCATCACCCGGCCAACCGCGACGAAGTTGCCCACCAAGGCAAAACTTGCTGCCAGCAGGCGCACTGGCACCCAGTCAAACGCATGCCGCAGTTGCCCGGCACGCTCGGCCACCTGGGGGTTCTGGCTGTGCTCACTGGCCAGGGCCAGCAGGCGATAGGCCAGGGCTGCGACGGGCCCCAAAAGGAAGTACCAGAAAATTACTGCAAAAAAGCTCTGGTAGGCCTGCCACAGCAGGTGGCCCTGAACCCGTTCCAGCAGTTGCTCGCCATTGTCGGCGCCGACGTTCAGATCGCGCTCGGCCACATGTTCGGCGGCCTGCAAATCGCCGCGCCGCCAGGCGTCACGAAACGGCCCGAGCGCCGCGAGCAGATCGCCACGCCCGAGGCTGTAAATCAGCACCAGCAAGTGCACCGGCAATGCCAGCAAACCATAGGCTACCGGTTCCAGTACCAGCAACAACAACGCCAGCAACGCGACCGGCACCAGCACCAGCACCGCCAGCACCAGCCAGGGCTGCTTGCCCATGCGCGGACTCGCTTCCAGCCTGGCCAGCTCACGCAGCCAACCACCATCGCGCTGCAACCGCTGGCGCAAGGCCGAGAACTTCTCGATCCATACCGCCAGTACCAACACCAGGAAACTCATTGTGTATGCCCTCCTTCCTGCAGAGCGCTGCGAAAGCGCGCCCAATCAAAAGCCGGACCGGGGTCGGTCTTGCGTCCCGGCGCGATATCACTGTGACCACGGATGCGTTGAGGCGTGATACCCGTGTAAGCCGCCAGCAACTGATGTGTCAGCTTGATCAGCGACGCGTACTGGGCATCGGTGTACACCAGGTCGTCTGTGCCTTCCAGCTCGATACCCAGGGAAAAGTCATTGCACGTCTCACGCCCCTCGAATCGGGAAACGCCAGCATGCCAGGCCCGGTCGAGACAAGACACAAACTGCGTGACTGCGCCGTCGCGCTCAATCAGAAAGTGCGCGGACACCCGTAGGTCGGCAATCCCCTCAAAGTAGGGATGTTCCGTGACATCCAGGCAATTCTGAAAAAATTCCTGCACCTTGCCGGTGCCGAACTGCCCCGGCGGCAAACTGATGTTATGCACCACCAACAGTGAGATTTCGCCTGAGGGGCGCTCGTTGAAGTTGGGCGAAGGGCAGTGACGAATGCCCTTGCACCAACCACTGGCGGGGTCCAGTTGCATGCAGGATCCTTGAACGTGACGAAGTGAACGTGACTGAGTGTGACCAGTATGCCGCGTTCCACCCCGGCGTTGCGATCACTTGCCGCGATTGAGTTGGCGCAGCTTGCCGGTCACCGCAGTCAACGCACGCTCAAACAGCGGGCCATCATCCAGCAGGCGCAGCGCGTCATGCTTGAACGCCAACGCCAGTTGGCCGACGCTTTTCTCCATGACCTTGAGCCCCGAGCGGTTGACGAACACGTAGCTGCCGACAGGTGCCATGATCGCCAGCAGCTTGCAGCGCAGGGGGGCTGGCCGCTCATCCTGCAACTCGATCCAGCCACCGATTCGCAACTGCAACGCCTTGAGCAGATCAGGGTCGTCCGCCGGAAGGCCTTCGGTGGCATCGACTGCACCGGGGCCGAGTGCAAAGGGCTCGCGCACCTCAATCAGCGCCTCGGCACCCGCGGCCGGTTGCAGATGCAGCGTCTGCAGGCGCACAAAGAAATCACGCGTGCTGAACGGATCGAACGATGCGCTGGTCAAGCCGTCACGCAATGCCTTGAGCAACCCCGGCAGTTGCTCCAGCAGATGCCGACCGGCCTCGGTGTCGTGCTGCAGGCTGACGCTCCAGATCAACTCGTCCATGGTGCGCAGCCCCGCCTGCCACTGCACCGACTGTTCACCATGCTTGAGGCTGACCAATAACAACACCTGGCTCCAGGCCTGTTGCAGAAACTGCACCACGGCCAGCGGCAACACCTTGCCCAGCAGCCGGCGGTTGAGCACGTCAGCCACACGCTGACGTGCTGCATCGGCACGCATGCGCCCGTCTTCAGCGTCACGGGTGTGTTGCTCAATCAACTCGCTGCGCCGCTGCTCCTCAACGCACGATGCGCTGAACGGCATCAACAACCGGGAGAAAATCGCCGGGTCCTCAACGTATTCATTGAGCAGGCACTGCACGACCTGTTCGATGCGCAGGTACAGGCTGTCGCGCTGGTAATCCTCGCACGGGTTCCAGCCCAGGACCGAGGTGGCGATTTCATTGAGCAACTGCCGCGCGGGATGACTGGCGCAACTGAAAAGGCGCTTGTCCAGCAACGCCACCTTCAGCAATGGAATCTGCAAACGCGCAATCAACGCCTTGAAAGCTTCAGGCACCGCAGGATCATTGAGCATGAATTCGAACAGCAGGGCGATCAGGTTGATCACGTCTTCGTCGACGCCCTCCACCACACGGGACTTGCCGCTCTTGACGCTGAAGCGGGTCAATAATTGTTCGAGCTGGTTACGCAGGTCAACGTCGTCCTCCGCCTGGGGTTGCGGGACGTATTGCTGCAGATGGGAAAGCAGACGCAGCAGGTCGCGGGTGGCAATCGGCTGCGGTTCGGCGCTGGCTTCCAGAGTGGGCGCCACACTGCCACGCACGGCGGCGAGCAGTTGCTGAAGCGCGGCGAAGTCCTGCTGGCTGTTTTCATCCAGGGCCTGGCCAGTGCCTGGCGGTGCAGGCTCGCTCGCCACGCATCCAGCACGACGACGGGAAGGCGCGCTCTTGAGTTCGGGTAAAACGCCGGTCGCCATCAGCAACTGATTGGCCTCGCCGTACAACAGGTCGGTGTCGCTGAGCACGTATTTCTCAAACAGCTTGAGCATGATCAGCTTGACGCGGATTTCCACGCCGAGACTGCGCCCGGCGCGCAGGAAAAACTCGCACAACAGGGCCGGGCCCAAGGGGTTTTCGCGCTCGTCCAGTTGCTTGCCAAGCAGCGCGTTCATACGGGCGGTCAATTGCCCCAGGGCCAAACCATCGCGGTGCCGCACCCGGCCGAGCATCGCATCAAGCGCCACGGCTTTTTCGCGGGCATCGTCGGTAGTGCCTGGCAGCGAATCGTAGGACACCACCGGCACCATGTTCAGCTCACCGCTGCCCGTCTGGCCGAGATGGGCGAAGGCCTGGAACAGCTGTTCCATGAAGACGCGTTCGAAGTTCTTGCGCTTGAGCCGAAGGTCGCGCATGGCCTCGAAAAAGATATGGTGATCGGCGTTACTGCGGGCCTTGTCGGCCATTTCGAACAAAGTGTCGTCGGCGTTATCAAACAGCTCCTGCAAGCCCTGCTGCAACTGTTGGGCAGCCTTGTCGCGAACCTGCAGCAACACCACTGGCAGGCGCGCGAGCGGCGATGGCGTAGCCTGTGCCCTGTTGATGGGCACCACCTTTCCGTCATTGTGCATCCTGGCCTCCTGAAACGGCGGTGGACGATCAGGCGGGCGCCGCCGATATCCGATTATCACCCGGACGTCAAAGCTATGACGCCAATTGCAAGGCGCGGGATTATCTTGCAAACAGGGGGCGCTACGCCAGCAAACTCTGAGATTCACCGGCAAAAGAGCAGGTGGCGGTGGGTTCGGCCACGCAGTGCCCCTATAATCGGCGCACATTGTTTGTGGAGCCTGTTATGCCGAATCTCCGTCTTGCCGACCTCACCGCCGAAATCGAAGCCAACGTGCGCCGCGCACTGCTGGAAGACATCGGCAGTGGCGACATCACCGCGCAGTTGATCCCGGCTGAACGGCTGGCGAAAGCCACGATCATCACGCGCGACGCGGCGGTTATCAGTGGCACGGCTTGGGTGGATGCCGTGTTTCGCCAACTGGACCCGCGGGTCGCCGTGCATTGGCAGGTGGTCGATGGCGAGCGTGTCAGCCCCGATCAGGCGCTGTTCCACCTGGAAGGCCCTGCCCGCTCGCTGCTCAGCGGTGAACGGTGCGCTCTGAATTTTCTGCAACTGCTGTCAGGCGTTGCCACGCGTGCCCAGTACTTGGCGGACTTCGTCGCCAGCACCCAGGTCAAGTTGCTCGACACACGCAAAACCCTGCCGGGCCTGCGCCTGGCGCAGAAATACGCGGTGACCTGCGGCGGCTGTCATAACCACCGCATCGGTTTGTACGACGCCTTCCTGATCAAGGAAAACCACATCGCGGCCTGCGGCGGCATTGCCCAGGCGGTTACTGCCGCGCACAGGATCGCGCCGGGCAAGCCGGTGGAAATCGAAGTGGAAAGCCTGGATGAACTGCGCGAAGCACTCGACGCGGGAGCCGATATCATCATGCTCGATGAATTGAGCCTGGACGACATGCGCGAAGCGGTGCGCCTGAACGGCGGCAGGGCCAGGCTTGAGGCCAGCGGCGGAATCAACGAAAGCACCTTGCTGCCCATCGCCGAAACCGGGGTGGACTACATTTCGATTGGTGCGATGACCAAGGATGTGAAGGCAGTGGATCTGTCGATGCGACTGAGTATCTGACGCCTGTTTTAGTGCGGGAGCGAGCACACTCGCTCCCGCACAGGTTCGCGTTCAGACGACCAGGTTGTTCATCTCGCAGTATTCGTCCCATTCGACACCCAGCACCTCGGCCGCCTCTTTGTGCAGGGCCAGGCGTGCGTTCTCGAACTCTTCCGGTGTCGAGGTGTACTTGAGGGTCAGTTCCCAAGGCTGGAGACTCTGGCTCTCGGCCTCATCCTCGAATGCCCACTGGATCTGGTCGCGCTGATCATCAGCGCTCAGGTCCTTGATCTCTTCTTTGAGCTGCGGCGTGTCCTCAAGGTATTTTTCGAGGGCTTCTTCGTGCCGGGCTTCCTGGGTCACTTCAGTCGTGGTCATGGTGTTCTCTCAGATCTGGGAATGGGGATGCATCTGGGTCATCAAGGTTGCGCAGATACGAAAGAGCGGGCGTAAATACCTGCTCGTCTGGCCTTCAGAACCATTCTTGGATCAGCTGAAAACAATGTTGCCGTTGAGACATTTCGCGCAGCGGACGCTCAGCCCGACACGCTGAACGATAATAGGCACTCTGCCGAAAGATCGCCACCCTCAGAAGGTGACTGCAGAAACCTCATTCGTTCGTTGACTGCCTGCCGTTTCATGAGTAACGATCGAGCCAACATCCCCATGTGGAGAATGCATTTGCCCGCCCCCCCGAAAACCTTCTCGCTTGCGCAGGTTCAGCACCAGCTTCGGCAAATGGGTGTTGCCTTCGTCTCCCACGGCACAGCTGCGCAAAGCGCCTTTGCATTCAAGAGCCTGCGTCAGGTCGAGCCAGGCGGAATTTATTTTTTATCGCCGGGCATTGGTGATCCGCCGCCGATAACTCGCTCAATAGTCCTGCGCGAAGAAACCGATTTGTGCGGGGAAGCCAATGTAATACTGCAGGTCGAGCATCCACAGTTGGTGTTTTATCGCCTGATGGAAGCCATGGTGGCAGACCGAAAAAAACTTCAGGGCATCCACCCTACTGCCGTTATTGGCGAGGATTGCGACGTTGACCCCGCGGCATACATAGGACCTTTCTGCGTACTGGAGGATTGTGTTGTGAAGGCCGGTGCCAACCTTCACTCCCATGTCACCGTAATGCGTGGAAGCACCATCGAAGAAGATGTCACCATTGAATCGCACTCCACTGTCGGCGCAACGGGGGTGGCCTGGATCTGGGACCCGGTTACGCGCCGAAGAGTGATTCAGCCGCAGATTGGCTACACCCGAATCAGGCAGGGCACATTCCTGGGTACCGATGTGACTGTGGTACGTGGCTCGGTCAACGAAACAACCACCATTGGTCAGGGCTGCGTGATCGCACACGGCAGCAAGATTGGTCATGGCTCACTGATCGGCGACGAGTGTCACTTTGCCAATAACGTATCGATTGCCGGCAACGTCACACTGGGCAACCAGTGCTTTCTTGGATCAGGTGCTATCGTAAGACCACAGACGCGCATAGCCGAGCGCACGGTGGTTGGCGCCGGAGCGGTGGTGGTTAAACACATCGAGGAGCCCGGACTTTTAGTGATGGGTATGCCAGCCAAAACGGTGAAGTCGGCAACTGACGATCTGTCAGGTGTCCCAAAATCATTGGAAAACTAAAAGTATCGAAATGAACAATTACTCAATCGTTTCAGACAAGGCTGTAATAGGCGACGATGTTGTGATCGGCCGCTTCTGCATCATTGAAGATGATGTTGAAATCAAGGAAGGCGCGGTGATCGAAGACTACGCCATGGTGCTCAAAGGCGCCAGAATCGGCAGGCGTACAAGAATCGGCACCTATACGAAAATCGGTCGGAATGCAGTGATTGGGGATGACTGTTCATTCACCTCCTACTGTGAAATTCGAGACAACTGTCAGCTAGGTAACCGTGTACTGATGGGCAGTCGCGGCACACTTTCCGCCAACACCATTGTTGAAGATGATGTGGTGATGAAATATGCATTCGTGGTCACTGACACGCCCGACCTGACCAAAAATGACGAAAAATGCGTGGGCACGCTCAAGAAAGGCTCACGCTTCGGCGCCAGCGTCGTGATCATGCCGTCTGTGACCATTGGGGAAAATGCCGAGATTGGTGCGTGCTCTCAGGTGCGCAAGGATGTGCCTGACAACCAGGTATGGTTTGGCATACCGGCCAAGTACTATCGGGACGTTTAAAAGCCGTCGACTCGGGGCTTTGGCAGCGCAATTACGCCCTGAGCCCAGAAGCGCGGCTGCAGATGATCACCACGCCCGTCCAGATAGCTTTGCCTGGCTTGCTCAAGATGCGGAACGTCGCGGATCACCACATATAGCAACAGCCCCACGGCGAGCACACTTGTCATCCTCCACACGCCAGCAGCCAGAGGCAGAGCAACAGGCTCAGGGCTTCTGGGCACATGCAGCGCCATCAGCCAGCCCACCACCAGCGCCAGCCACACCTGCGAGTTGGGCATCACGATCACGCCATCGACCATGGACTGCGTCAACGCGCCGACCAGCGCCGCAAACAGGCATAACCGCAGAAGATCGGCACGCGTGGCAACCAAGGCACGCTCACGGATCAGGCCAACAGTCGCCCAGCCGCCCCAGCCTGCCAGAATCGCCACGCACAGCGCCGACGGCACACCCCATTCACTGGCCCATTGCAGGATGGCCTGGTGAGGGTGGGCAGCGATGGGGTTGGCCACATCGGCAAAATGCATGGGGCCGAAGCCCAACCATGGGCGCTCGGCAATCATCTGCCAGCCCTGCCACCAGATCGGGCCACGACCCGACAGCGATGTGGTGAGACGGTCACCGGCGGCACTGATAATCTCGTTGCCGGAATGGTGCGCCACCAGCATGAACAGACAGCCGTACAACAACAGGCCACCGCACACACCCGCCAATTGCCAGGCCACCCAGCGCCGCCCCCAGGGGCCGAGCCACATCAGCACAGCCGCAGCGGCTGCCATGCCGAGCCATGTACCGCGGGTGCCGCCGCTGATTGCAATCAACCACCAGACGCACAACAACGCCAACACGGCCGCGCGTGCCGGGCGCGTGCCCCTGGCGATCAGCAGGGGCAGCGCCAGCAGTGGCAAGGTGAAGGTCTGGAATTGGCCGTAGAAGCGCTTGTTGGAAAACCCGGACAGCAGCAGGTCAAGGTTGAGCAAGCGCTGACCACTGCCGAACGCGAGTATCACCGCATACATGTACTGGACTGACTTGATCACGCACAACATCAGCACGATCAACATCAGCGCGCTGTCGATCGACTCACCACCATTGCGCCTGAGCGAAATGACCGCCAGCGCAATCGCCCCACTGCAGATGAACAGCGCCATTTCAGTGAGTGCCCACAGAGGCTGATGCGCGAAGGCCGAAGACAGCAAACCCAACACCATAATCAGGGCCAGGCCTACGGCGGCAGGCCGATTCACCGACCACTCGGGTGAAGACACCGACAACCCGTACACCACTGCGCACAGCCCCAGGCCAATCTGCGTGCCCCGTTGCAGATCATGCCCGCTGAATGGCGCACAGATGCCCAGCGCCAGCAGGCACGCTGTGGCAATCAGAAACAGGCTGTCGCGCTGAGTGCGGGTTAATAACACGCTTATGCCCCTGTGACGCCACACCCTTTGGCGACGTATTTCGCCTCGGCGGTGGTCACGCACTTCCAGCCTTCGGTGGCGCTGCGTGTCAGTGTAATGCTCTTGCCCAGCACCGGCGCCGGGGCATCGAGTATTTCGCAACTGATGGA
The DNA here is from genome assembly GCF_001439805.1 of Pseudomonas trivialis. GTDB lineage: Bacteria > Pseudomonadota > Gammaproteobacteria > Pseudomonadales > Pseudomonadaceae > Aquipseudomonas > Aquipseudomonas trivialis. Next base: position 306,063 of record NZ_JYLK01000002.1, read on the forward strand.
GCCGACGCCGGTGGCAACGTCGCCTGTCACGTCGATCCTGCAGTTGGCGGTGGGGCTGGTGCCGCCGATCAAGGCGACGGTGGGAACGGTCCCCTGGTTGAAGGTATCTTCGTAGCCGGCCTTCAACGCGCTGATTTCAGCCAGCCCGGCCGTGAATTTGGCCTTGGCCTGGTGCGTGGTGTACATGGGCAGGCCAATGGTGGCCAGGATGCCGATAATTGCCACGACGATGAGCAATTCGATCAAGGTAAAGCCTTTTTGACGTATCACATTCACTCTCCAGAATAGAACCATGACAAGGCGCGTCCTGCGCCCCGCAGTCGGCAACGGCGCCAGTGTACTCATGCGCAGGCGCTCAATCGCGCTTGGTCGCACATTCTGACATTTTGCCTCTCGAGACGAGCCTGCACGCGTCATTCCTGTGCCTAAGCTGTAAGTCTCAACGACGTGAGTACGGACCCGTGACATGAACAACGCTTCAACGACGTACGACTGGGAAGGCATCAATCGCAAAGGGCGCAGAGTGTCGGGGCAGACCACAGCGCACAACCCTGCGCTGGTCAAGGCGCAGCTGCGCCAGCAGGGGATCAGCCCTGGCCGTGTGCGTAAAAAGCACCCAGGGCTGCCAGGCCTCGCCCAGCGGATCAAACCGTCGGATATAGCGCTTTTTACCCGCCAGTTGGCCACGCTGCTCAAGGCGGGAATCGCGCTGTTACAAGCCTTCGACATCATCAGCGAAGGCTTTGAGAATCGACAGATGCAGGCGCTGGTCAGGGGTTTGAAACAGCAGGTTGCCGCTGGTAACAGCCTGGCGCAGGCATTGCGTAAACAGCCACGCCACTTCGACGACTTGTACTGCAACCTGATAGCGGCTGGCGAGCAGGCGGGCGCACTGGAAACGCTGCTGGAGCGCGTGGCCGTCCATCAGGAAAAGACTGAGCAACTCAAGGCCAGGATCAGGAAGGCGATGACCTACCCCAGCGCCGTTATCGTGGTTGCCAGCGTCGTGTGCAGCGTGTTGCTGATCCACGTGGTGCCACAATTCGAGCAATTGTTCGCCGGGGTCGACGGCACGTTGCCTGGTTTTACCCTGCAGGTCATCGCGCTGTCGGCGTTCATGCAGCAAGCCTGGTGGCTCATTGCACTGGGGCTGGCGGTGGTTTTTTTCGGGGCGCGCCATGCCTGCCTTACCTCACCTGGATTCCGTCATTGGCTGGATGCCGGTGTATTGAAGCTTCCCCTGGCAGGTACACTGCTGAAAAAATCCGCAGTCGCCCGCTATGCCCGCACGCTTTCAACCACCTTCGCCGCCGGTGTGCCGTTGGTGCAAGCCCTGGAGTCCGTGGCTGGCGCGGTGGGCAATGGGCTGTTCAAACAGGCGATAGAGCATATGCGTCACGATGTATCCACGGGCATGCAACTTCATCAGTCCATGGCGAACAGTGGACTGTTCCCGCGCATGGCCATCCAGATGACCGCCATCGGCGAAGAATCCGGCACCCTCGAGCGCATGCTCGAAAAGGTGGCGAGCCACTACGAATCCGATGTGGATAACCAGGTGGACAATCTCACCAGTCTGATGGAACCGTTGATCATGGTGGTGCTGGGCGGCATCGTCGGGTCGCTGGTGATTGCCATGTACCTGCCGGTGTTCCAGCTGGGTACGGCGTTTTGAACCTGCTGCTGATAGAGCAGCCCTGGGCCTTCGTCACCCTGGCGGTGGTACTCGGTCTTGTCGTCGGCAGTTTCCTCAATGTGCTGGTGTGGCGCCTGCCAACGATGCTCGAACAGGACTGGCGCGAACAGGCCCGCGAGATGCTCGGCTTGCCCGTGGAGCCCGCCGGGCCGACGTACAACCTGATGCACCCGAATTCCTGCTGCCCTCATTGCGCTCGACCGATCAGGCCCTGGGAAAATATTCCGCTGCTCAGCTACCTCATGCTCAAGGGACGCTGCGCCCATTGCCATCAACCGATCAGTGCGCGCTATCCACTGACCGAACTGGCATGCGCCGTGGTCTCGGCCGTGGTCGCGTGGCATTTCGGTTTCGGTTGGCAGGCAGGCGCCGCGCTGGTGTTGAGCTGGGGATTGCTGGCGATGAGCCTGATCGACGTGGATCATCAATTGCTGCCGGACGTGCTGGTGCTGCCCCTGCTATGGCTGGGACTGATCGGCAACAGCTTCGACCTGCTGGTGACACTGCACGAGGCGTTCTGGGGTGCGGTGCTTGGCTATATGAGCCTGTGGACGGTGTTCTGGTTGTTCAAACGGGTGACTGGCAAGGACGGCATGGGCTACGGCGACTTCAAGTTGCTGGCACTGATCGGCGCCTGGGGCGGCTGGCAAATCCTGCCGATAACGCTGTTGCTTTCATCGCTGCTGGGCGTGATCGCGGGGCTGATCCTGATGCGCCTGAACAAGACCCAGGCCTCCACGCCGATACCGTTTGGTCCTTATCTGGCAATTGCTGGCTGGATTGCGCTGCTCTGGGGTGGTCAAATAACCGACTTCTATTTGCAGTTCGTCGGTTTCAGATGACCTCTTCTGTGGCAACACCCTGGATTCTCGGCCTCACCGGCGGCATCGGCAGCGGTAAAAGCGCGGCGGCCCAGCACTTTATCGACCTGGGCATCGACCTGGTCGACGCCGACCACGCCGCCCGCTGGGTGGTCGAGCCCGGTCGCCCGGCGCTGGCACGCATCGCCGAACACTTTGGTGCCGGCGTGTTGATGCCCGACGGCAAGCTGGACCGTGCCGCGTTGCGCAAGCTGATCTTTGAGGTTCCCGAACAACGCCTGTGGCTGGAAGCCCTGCTGCACCCGCTGATCGCCGAGGAAATCCGCAGCCACCTGGCGCGTGCGCGGTCCCCCTACGCCATCCTGGTGTCGCCGCTGCTGATCGAATCCGGGCAGTACAGCATGACCCAGCGCATCCTGGTGATTGACGTGCCGCAATCGCTGCAGATTCAGCGTACCCTGCAGCGCGACGGCATCAGCGAGCAACAGGTGCAGGCGATTCTCAAGGCCCAGTCCAGCCGCGAAGACCGCCTGAACCATGCCGATGACGTGCTGGTCAATGACCAGGACCTCGCCTGGCTGCACGGCGAGGTCGAGCGACTGCACCACTTTTACCTTACTTTGCGTGGAGGCCGATCATGAGCCAACCCTTGACCGTCGACTGCCCAACCTGCGGCGCCCCCGTGGAATGGAAAGCGAGCAACCTCAACCGGCCGTTCTGCTCGGACCGCTGCAAACTCATCGACCTGGGCGCCTGGGCTGCCGAAGAGCACAAGATTCCGGTGGCGCCGGATGCCGAAGACGAGCTGTTCTCCGAGGATCTGCCGCCGCGACACTGAGGTCACATAAAAGCGGGACTTCCTGCGATCATCGTTTGAACGCTAAGCTGCAGGCATGGACGACTCAGATTATTTGCGCCTGCTCACCGTGGCGGCCGAACAAGCCAATGCTTTCCTGTCCAATGCGCGCAAATGGGAGCGTGAGCGTTGGGTCTGCCAGCGCCTGCTGCAAGGCCTGAACGTGCCCTACCGTGCCGAAGAGTTTCACGCCGCCGGGCAGGAACCACCGGATGTGCTGTTTCGCGACGCCAGTTTCGAGGTGTTTTTCGTGCTCGATGAGGGACGCCGTCTTAACGATGAGTGGCGCGATGAATTGCTGCGCAGGCGCAGTGCGTTTTCCCTCAGCCAATTGGTGCGGCGCGAAGCCAAGCCGCGACGCATTCCCGCCCATGAGTTCCTGCTGCGTCTGGCGCCGACATTGCGCAAAAAAGCGCATAACTATAAAGAGCGCGGCATGGACCTGGGCGAGCTGGACATCGTCGCGTTCACCAGCCTCAAGCGCGAAGTGCTGGACCTCAACAGCCATTTCCCTCCGCCAACCGAATACCTGCGCCAGGGCTGGCGCTCACTGTCGCTGGTAGGGCCCACGTTTGCCCGCGTGCTGTTCGCCCAGCCGGACGCCCCGGATTTCTTGCGCAACAATCTGGGGCGCAGCATAGTGTTCGATGTGGGCATCAGCCTCTGAGACCGCGCCTGTAACGTGGCGCCCAGTTGCAACGTCTACCAGAATGCCTATCCGCCCTTTTGAGTTACCTGACGCTATGAGCTGCCTGGCGCTCGCGAGGGTAACGGCTCCGATTTCCTTTAGCCTTGCGAGATACCCCCATGACTCATCGTATTATCATCGTCGGCGGCGGCGCCGGCGGCCTGGAGTTGGCTACCCGCCTGGGCAAGACTCTGGGCAAACGCGGTACCGCCAGCGTCACGCTGGTGGACACCAACCTGACCCATATCTGGAAACCGCTGCTGCATGAAGTGGCTGCCGGCTCCCTGAACTCTTCGGAGGACGAACTCAATTACGTCGCCCAGGCCAAATGGAATCACTTCGAGTTCCAATTGGGCCGCATGAGCGGGCTGGACCGTGAGCAGAAGAAAATCCAGCTGGCTGCCACCCTCGACGAAGAAGGTCGCGAACTGGTACCGGCACGGGTGCTGGGCTATGACAGCCTGGTGATTGCAGTGGGCAGCACCACCAACGATTTCGGCACCGAGGGCGCGGCGCAGCACTGTTTGTTTCTCGACACTCGCAAACAGGCCGAGCGTTTCCACCAGCAGTTGCTCAATCACTACCTGCGCGCCCATGCCGGGCAGACCGATGCCGTTGAGCAGATCAGCGTGGCCATCGTTGGCGCCGGCGCCACGGGAGTGGAGCTGGCCGCCGAGCTGCATAACGCCGCCCATGAACTGGCCGCCTATGGCCTGGACCGCATCAAACCGGAAAACATGCACATCACCCTGATCGAAGCCGGACCTCGGGTCTTGCCGGCGCTGCCGGAACGCATCGGCGCGCCTGTGCATAAAACCCTGGAGAAGCTCGGCGTGACGGTGCTGACCAATGCAGCGGTGAGCGAAGTGACCGCTGACGCATTGATCACCAGCAGCGGCCAGGCGATTCCCGCAAGCCTCAAGGTGTGGGCAGCCGGCATTCGCGCACCGGCCTTCCTCAAGGAGATTGATGGGCTGGAGACCAACCACATCAACCAGTTGCAAGTATTGCCAACCTTGCAGACCACCCGCGATGAAAACATCTTCGCCTTCGGTGACTGCGCCGCCTGCCCTCAACCTGGCACCGACCGCAACGTGCCGCCCCGCGCACAAGCAGCGCACCAGCAGGCGTCGTTGCTGGCCAAATCGTTGAAGCTGCGCATCGAAGGCAAGGACCTGCCCACCTACAAGTACACTGACTACGGGTCACTGATCTCGCTGTCGCGGTTTTCGGCGGTGGGTAATTTGATGGGCAATTTGACCGGCAGCGTGATGCTGGAGGGCTGGCTGGCGCGCATGTTCTATGTGTCGCTGTACCGCATGCACCAGGTGGCGCTGTATGGGTTCTTTCGTACGGCGATGTTGATGCTGGGCAGCAAGATCGGGCGGGGCACGGAGCCGCGCTTGAAGCTGCACTGACGTTATCCGCACAGGAGCGAGCTTGCTCGCTCTCTGCCCGCTAATGCCCTGCTGACGGCATGAATGGTTCAATACAGGCGACGACCGGCGGGAATAATGCGCTTTAAGCGCCATTCTTATTCGATAAAGCTATAAAAAAACAGAAGTTGCGCACTTTAGATCGTAATAATAAGATACAATTCACGGGTTTCGTTATCGCTCGACATCCGTGCCCACGCGGATTTTGTGAGCCCGAAACGGGTCGGACATGGGCGGCAATCGGCAGAGTTAATAAGGCAGATCATGGAAAGACCAAGCCTGTATAGACAAGTTTATTCCAGAATCGCCAGATCCATTTACCAGGAGACTTTAAGACCTGGGCAGCGAGTTCCCTCCATACGTTCGCTGGCAAGCGAGTTGAACGTGTCAAGGAACACCGTTGAAATTGCCTACAACATGCTCATGAGCGATGGATATCTGGAAGCCCGCGGTCAGGCGGGCACCTACGTTTCAACAACGCCCTCCATAAGAAAACCCCAGCAGGGACACCCCCAAACTTCAAAGCCACTCATAAAGAGTACCGGCCCTGGCGCGCGGCATGAAAAGGCAGTGCCAGACAGCCCACTCTTTTATCAGTTGGGTTTACCGGCACTGGACCTGTTCCCGCACAAGTTGTGGTCCAGTTTGAGCGCCAGGCAAATGCGGCTGCAGAACAGGATGCTCAACTATCCAACCCCGACAGGCTATCAACCGCTCAGAGACAGCGTATGCGCCTACCTTCAACTATCGAGGGGAGTGGATTGTTCGCCGGAGCAGGTATTCATCACGGCGGGCTATCAAGGCGCACTCAGACTGGTAGGCCGCACGCTGATAAAACCCGAGGACGAGGTGTGGATAGAAGATCCGTGTTTCCCGCCTAACCGTCACTTGCTGACGCAGATGGGCGCCAAACTTGTACCCGTACGCGTGGACGAAGAGGGCCTCAGAGTGGAGGACGGAAAAGCCCGCGCCCTGCATGCGAAGTTCGCACTGGTCACACCCGCGCATCAAAGTCCGCTCGGCGTCACGTTATCCCTTAAACGGCGATTTGAACTATTGGCATGGGCCACTCACAACGACGCCTACATCATTGAAGACGACTATGACAGTGAATATTGCTATGACGCGCGGCCGCTGCCGGCACTGTCCAGCCTGGACGCGAATGGCAAGGTGCTGTACCTGGGTACATTCAGCAAAGTGCTGAGTCCGTCATTAAGGCTTGGTTATCTCGTCGTTCCCAAAAAGCTGGTTTCAGTATTTGAAAATGCGTGCCATCAACTCAACGATGGCTGTCCATTGTTGAGCCAGGCTGTTGTCGCCGAATTCATGCAAAATGGTTATTTCGCCCGACACTTGCGCAAGATGCGAGCGGCTTACTCACAACGAAGAACCCTGGTAATCGACAGCCTCACGGCAGAGTTTGGCGGGCGAGCAACGTTCAGCGCCCCGGCGACAGGATTGCATCTCCTGGCCAGGCTCGCTCCGGAAGACGACGACCAACTGATGGCGCAGCGTGCCCGTGACAACCAGTTCGGCATAGCGTCATTGTCGGCACGCAGCATCGAACATGATTGTGGAAAAGGGCTGCTATTGGGATTTGCCAATATCGCTACGCCGGAGCAGGCCGCCAGTCTGGCTCGACAACTGCGCTTGAGTGTGGAGCCACACCGGCAACGTTGATGACCCGCGTTAGTCAGGAATAACCGCCATGGCCTCAATCTGCACTTTGGCGCCCTCCACCATCAAACCTTGCACCTGGAAAGCGCTCATGGGTGGGTAATGCCCTATTAACGTCTTGTAAACGAGCCCTACTTCACGACCTTCGGAAAAATAGGCATCCCGATCACTGACATACCAGGTGAGACGAACCAGATGCTCCGGACGAGCGCCCGCCTCTGCCAGCACCGTGACTATGTTACGCAGCGCCTGTATCGCCTGCTCTGCGTACCGATCACTGACCAGACGGCTCTGAGCGTCCCAGCCGAACTGGCCAGACAGGCAAATCAGCGTCCCGCGTGCGACAATACCGTTTGCGTAGCCACGCGGACGATCCCAGCCGGGTGGTTGAAGGATATTCATAAGGCACCCTCGGCCACGGGAATAAAGTGACCCACCGAACGGCGAATATCTGCCGGTATTGGCGTGGACGTTCCGTCCGTCAAGCAGGTTTGGACCATCGTTTGTTGGCTGCGCATGCGCAAAGCGCCGTTGACATGCCCTTCGATAACAACAGTCAACGAGCTTCGACCCAGGCGCTCAACGCGTAAATCAAATGTCAGCTGGTCTCCATGACGCGAGGGCGCTGTAAATTCACAGTTCAGTTTTACCAGCGGAAGTCCCAACTGGCGCTTACCGATAAGGTCAGAGAAATCGATGTTCAAGCCTTCGGTAAACCAGTCCTCCACAAGCCAGTTTGTTAACACCAGATATTGGGGAAAGTAAACGATGCCTGCCGGGTCGCAGTGTTGAAAACGGATCAGATAGGTTTTGGAGAAATGCGGATTTTCCATGATGTGTTCCACGGGGTCTGTTCAGGCAACAGTGCGAAGGGCCTGACCCTGCGCAACCTGTTGGAGGTAATTTGCCAACATCGTCATGCCGGTTGGCGTCATCAATGACTCGGGGTGAAACTGCAGGCCATAAATGGGCAGTTCCCTGTGACGCAGCGCCATAATTTCGCCCCGCTTGCCGTCCTGATCCAGGACGTGTGCCGTCGCCACCAACTCACTCGGCAACTCGCCGGCAACTAACGAGTGATACCTCGCCACTTGCAACTCTGTCGGCAATCCCTCGAACAGATCGCGTCCGTCATGACAGATACGCGACACCTTGCCATGTAACACCTCGCGGGCACGGCGCACTTCGCCGCCAAAAGCTGCGGTAATACTTTGATGCCCCAGGCAGATGCCCAGTATCGGTAAACGCTGTGCGAAGTGTTTGATGGCTGACAGCGATATACCCGCCTCGGCGGGCGAACAGGGACCCGGCGAAATGATCAGCGACTCGGGCTTCATGTCCTCTATCTGTTGCAGTGAAATATCATCGTTACGGCGCACGTCTATATCGGCGCCGAGCATGCGCAGATATTGCACAACGTTATAGGTAAAAGAATCGTAGTTATCGATCATTAAGTGCATACGCTACCTCCTGGTAGGGCGTGGCCGTTTTGCTCCGCGCTGCTGCGACGCGAATGATCTGGCTTTTTTCAATGGTCTCCTGCCATTCCCGTTCGGCCACTGAGTCTTGCACCACGCCCGCGCCCGCCTGCACGTAAAGACGCCCCTCATGCAGAAGTCCCGTTCGAATGGCGATGGCGAGGTTGGCCCGGCCACTCCAGTCCAGGTACCCGATCGCTCCCCCATAAACGCCTCGGGCGTGCGGTTCAAGTTCGGCGATGATTTCCAGTGCGCGCACCTTCGAGGCACCGCTGAGCGTGCCTGCCGGAAAGAGGCTCTTGAGCAGTTCCAGGCCGCTGACACTGTCGGGCACGTCGCCAATAACCGTAGAAACGATGTGCATGACATGGGAGAAATATTCGACGTCCAATAGTTGCGACACTTGCACGCTCCCGACGCTGGCAAGGCGGCCCAGGTCATTGCGTGACAAATCCACAAGCATCATGTGCTCGGCCACTTCCTTGGGGTCGGCCAGTAGTTCTTCCTTGAGCCGAGCGTCTTCGGCCGCCGAATCGCCGCGGCGCCGAGTACCTGCCATTGGCCGGGTCGTGACCCGTTGGCCGGCTTGTCGGAACAGCATCTCCGGAGACGCGCCGACCACCTGGTGATCACCCAGGTTCAGCAGATAGCGATACGGCGTATGCCCCAATTGCGCCAGTGAGCGATACAAACTGATCGCATCCTGCTCGAAGGGCTGGCTCATGCGTTGGGACAGGACAACCTGCATCACATCGCCCGCCGCAATGTAGTCCTTGATGCGCGTCACAGCCTCAATGAAGGCTGGCCGTGGGAAGGACGATTCGGCCTCTGAAAGCGGGGTGGGCGCTGCCCGCGTGCTCGGTGCGCTCGGGACAAGCAGAGGACGAACACGGGCCACCAGTTGATTGAGTCGATCCTGCCCTGCCTGATAGTCGCCAAGCGCCCTGGGCCGTTCATGCACGATGCAATAAATCTGCTGCTCGACATGGTCCAGTACGATCAAGTCGGTGCTGATCAACTGCAGCACGTCGGGAAGACCGAAGCCCGAAGGTTTGCGAGGCGCGTTGCGCAAGCGAGGTTCGATAAGCCGCGTCGTCTCAAAGCCAAAATAGCCGAAGAAGCCGCCGCTGAATGGCGGCAGGCCAGGGCACTGAGGAATGCGGAACTCATCCTGCAGCGCAGAGAACGCTGCCAGTGGGTCTGGCGACTCGGTGACGCTAGCCAGTTGCCCGTCGCTGTAAACACGCATGACACCTTCGTCCAGTTCTACACGCTGCCTGCAAGGCAGGCCGATCACAGAGCAGGTCTGCGCGTACGTACCTTGCTGCCACTGCCCCGTCTCGAACAGGTAATCCTGACCCCGGTTGGCCAGCGCCTCATACAGCGAAAGCGCCTGAACGCCTGCCGGCAAAGTCAACTGTTGCCAAAGTGGAACGTGGCTATAACCTGCGTCGCCGTAAGCAAAAAAATCTTCAGGACTCAACATGCGGGGGTCTCCACTTCTCTACGCAGCAACTGATCGGCCATGTGCGCCATCGCCCTGCGGTCAGGCTTGCCGTTGCGGTTCAAAGGTAGTTCGTCAAGCCATGCAATACGAACCGGGCGCTTGTAGCTCTCCAGCTGCGTTTGCAGGATGTTTTCGATGCGGCCTGTCAGATCGTTTACCGCACCCGAGGCTCGCACCAACAGCACTGGGCGACACTCATCCTCGGTGCAACCCGCCACCAGATAACAATCGCGCAGCTCTGGCAGCCGGCTGATCAGCAGATTTTCGACTTCCACGGGCACCACCCAGCGACCGAAGACCTTGAAACGGTCATCTTCTCGGCCATGAAAGCTCAGTAGCCCCTGCCGGTCCTGGCTGAATAGATCGCCGGTGCGGTACCAGCCGTCGTTGAAGCGCTCTGCCTGATCGTCCGGGCGCTCCCAGTAGCCCACGGCCATGCCGGGCGCCTTGACCAGCAGCACGCCACACTCACCGGGTACGACACTCTGGCCGCCTGCGTCCACAATCCGTGACTCCCAGCCCGGCAACATGCGCCCGACCTTGCCAGGGTGCTGGGCATCCGGGTAACTGGTCGCGAACACATGACCCAGCTCGGTCGCACCAATGCCGTCGTGCAAGCCGATTCCAAAGCGCTGCTGCCAGCGCAGGGCGATATTGGCTGGTAGCGGTGCGCCTGCGCTGAAGGCCAGTCGCAGTGCCAGCTCAGTCGGCTCGATTGCCTCGTCCAGCAACATTGCGTACAGCGTCGGCACGGCAAACAATACGCTGGGTCGGTATTGATTCAGCAGGGCGCGCACGCGCTGTGCGCTTGGCCAGGCACTGTCCAGCACCGCACTGGCGCCTGTGTAAAGCGGAAAAAACAGGCTGTTGCCCATCCCGTAACCAAAAAAGGTTTTGGGCACTGAATACAACACATCGTTTTCGCCCAGCCCCAATTGCCTGACGGCGAAATCCTCGCAGCAGGCCAGGATGGAACGGGCACTGTGCAACACGCCCTTGGGTTGACCCGTACTGCCGGAGGTGTACTGGATCAGGGCCGGCGCTCCGGGGTCCTTGAGCGCAAACGCCTGGCAATGAGTCTTCGGCGAGTACGCGCTCAACCAGCCGCTGTAAGCGTCGCCTTCCAGCACATGCAGGCCTGGCGCGCCGCGCCATTGCTCGGCAGCCGCTGAATGGACAAAACACAGTGTCGGCCGGGCATCCGCTACCAACTGAACAACAGCGGCCGCGTCCAGCCTGGGATTGAGCAAGACAGGCAGCGCCCCCATTGCCAATGCGGCGAAGAAGAGGATGGCCAGTTCAGCACCATCGTCGAGTGCGATGAACATGCGGTCATCGACCCTGGCGCCCTTTTGGCACAGCTCAAACGCCTGGACTCGCACTGCCTGGTCCAACTGACGGTAGCTCAATTGAAAACCCGGCCCATGAAAACAGAGGCGGTCGCTGTCGCTGCGGCTCGCGATGAGCCGCGCGGCCAGGTTCACGGGTGCGGGGGCCTGCGCCCTGAAAGGCAGCGTGCCTTCAGGGCCGCTGCTTCCCGTTGCCGAATATTCGGCCTTGCCATTATCGGGATGCCTGGCGGAGGGAGAAATCAGCATGGTCGATCTCAGTCCTGTGGAGTTTCAGAGGCGGAGACTGCCGCGCGCAGTCAATCACGCGGCAGACGGTTTTTCAGGCGTGGACCGGACCCAGTTCTTCGCGCAGCGCGATACCGCCCAGGTTTTGCAGCATGGGAGCGTTTTCACACGCCAGGTACACGCATTCTCCGCCACCGGTATTGACATGCTGATGCTCGGCCCAGACCGGGACGTAAAACGCATCACCGGCACACCACGGCACATTGCGGTCGCCAATGCGTGAATAACCCTCGCCCTGGATCACGTAAATCAGTGTCTCGTAATTATGTCGGTGCAGCCGCGTGGCTTCGGTCACGTCCAACCGTCCCAAAGTCATGCTGATGCTGTGGCTCGGCAGGTCGACGATATGCACCTTGTGTTTTCGCTGGGAAGAGAAGGTTGCGTCGTGTTGATCGCTGGCCTGCATGACCTGGCTGTGGCTGAGCCGTTCAGGCAGGCGTGCCTGCAAACGGTTGGGAACGCGCCAGAAATCGGCAGAGCTGAAGCGACTTGCCTGTTCACGGTGCCCGGTCTCGGCCACCGCCACGACCAACGACTGCGCCCAGATCGCGTCGAACATTGCGATGCGGCAGTCGATCAGTTCGCGGCCAATGCGCCTGGCGAGCGCATGACGCTTTTCGTCGCCCTGAATCAGGCGCTGCATGATCGCCAGCATGGTCAGCGCGTGATCTTCGTCCTCTTCGATGTGCAGCTTGAAAAACTCCGTGACGTCTTCGCCGTAACCCTTGTGCTCCAGGGCCTGAAGGATGGGGCGATAGATCAGCGGAACAATGGCTTCGGCCCCCAGGCACAGGGCGGCCAAGCCCACCAGTGCGTCGCTGTTCTGGCAATGGTCGAGCATGGTGCGCGCCATCGCAGCCGTCTCGGGCAGCGCCGCTTCATCAGCGGTCGACACGCCCAGGACGCGCAATGCACGTTGGTAAAGCTCGGCATGGGTAATACGGTCCTGACCGTCTACACCCATCTCCTCGCGCATGTTATCCATCAACGCCAGCACATCTTCGGCATGCTCCAGCTGCCCCATCAGGGCACACAGGTAGCGCGTGAAATGGCGCGAGTAGTGGCTATGCTGGATCAGCATCGTCTTGAGGGACGCGAGACTGACCTCATTGCGCGCCAGTGCCACGAGCAGCGGGTGTTGAACCAGTCGAGTCAGGTCCTGCTCGACAAGCCAGTCAGACCAGAGCGGGCTGATGCCTGTCAACGACGTTACTTCCTGAGGTTTGATCGCAATAGCTTGCACAGGGGGATCTCCTTGAAAAATCGGACTACAGGGTTGGGGCTGGAAGCAACTTGTTGGGTGCATGTGCACATCGAAAATCTCAGGGACGAGGCTGCTGGGGCAGCACCGGCGACAGTGTGGGGTCTGACTCGTCATGCCCGCTGAACACCAGAAGCCCAAGACCTGCCAGCGTGCAGAACAGCGGAAACAGGTACATGCCCAGCCAGCCAAGGTGGTGCACAGCCACGCCGCCAAGCCATGAGCCAACGGCCGCCCCGAGAAAAAACACGGTCATGTAAAGGCTGTTGAGACGGGAGGCGGCAGCTGGATTGATCGCCAATACCCGCGATTGGGTCAGGGCCTGCACCGACCGAACGGCAATATCGGCAACCACCAGGAATACGACGATCATCACGACATGCGCGCCCATCAAGGCCCCGGCCAGCGAGACGAGCATGAGACCTGTGCCCAGCAGCATGACCACGGCCTGCCATCGCATCTTGCGTTGCAGGTAGTCGGCCAGCATGGGAGAGCGCAATGCCGCCAGTGATGTGAAGGCGAGCAAGCCTGTCTGCGCGGTGCTCCATTGAAGCGTGGTGTGGGTGAGCGAACCCAGGTTGGCCCAAATACCGTTGGACGCCGCAAAGAAGCAGGCCGCGATCAGTGCGAGTCGGCGCAGCGGGGCATGGGCCATCCACAGTCGATATTGCCGGATCAGTATCACGCCATAGCCGATGGGCTCACATGGCGGCACGATGCGCAGGTGCGCACGGATCAAAAGCCCGAGTGTCATCGTAAGCATGCCCACCACCAGATACATGCCACGCCAGCCAACCACCTCCCCACCCCAACCTGCCAATACCCGAGCCAGCAGCAATCCGGCAAAGAGGGAAGACAGCAGACTGCCGATCACAGCTGCCCGCTCGGTGGGCAGACAGGTCCTGGCGCAATGCGCAATCAACAGCTGACCCCCGACTGAAAGCACGCCCGCCACTGCACACAGAACAATCACCACCGTCAGCGTCGGGGCCACCGACAGCAGCAGCAATGTCACGCCGAGCAACAGGAGTGCGCCAGGAATCAATACGCGCGGTGGATGCACATCACCCAGAGGCAGACACAAAACAAGACCCGCGCCGTAGCCCAACTGAGTCGCCAGCGAAAGGCTCCACAGTGCGTCGACTGGCAGGCCGAAAGACGCCGCAATCAGAAAAGTCATTGACTGGTGATACACCACGGCAGCCACGGAGAAACCTGTCGCCAGGCAATACAAGGCCAATACGCCGCGAGACATCGATGTGTCGGAGTTCATTGAGCGGTCTTCCTGAGTGCGGATAAAAGTCACTTAATCGAATGCCAGCTCAAGTGTCGGGGATTGCACGCTGCTCATGCAGGCCAGCACGTAGCCCTGAGCGACTTCCGAAGGTCCCAGCGCATGCGGCGATTGCATCTGCACCTCGCCTTCCAGCACCTTGCAGCGGCAGGTTCCACAGACGCCGGCCTTGCAGCTGTAAGGCGGCGCCAGTCCGGCAGCGAGCATGCTGTCGAGCAAGGAGCTGGCACCCGACGCCAGCCGCAATCGTCGCGTGGCACCGTCAATGCGAACGGTCAGTTGGACCCCGGACGCCGAGACAGTCACACTCGAAGGCGGCCGCACGGCGGGATCGGTGCCGAAACGCTCCTGGCGGATTCGTCCGGCCGGAAACCCTTTGGCCAGCAAGGCCGAGCTGACGCCTTTCATCATGGCGGCCGGACCACATAGATAGACGTGGTCGATGGTGGACACTTGCACGCAACTGGTGAGCAGTGACCCGCAACGGCGCTCATCCAGGCGACCACTGAACAGTTCGACGTCCTGCGGTTCATTGCTGAAAAAGTGAAAAATGGAAAGCCTGGTCAAGTAAGTGTTCTTGAGCTGGCACAAGCGCTCGCGAAATTGCACGGAGGCCAGATCGCGATTGCCATAGACCAGGGTAAAGCGACTGGTTGGCTCATCGCGCAGCGCCGTTTCCAGAATGGACAGAATCGGCGTAATGCCTGATCCGGCCGCAAAGGCGACGTGATGACGTGGGGCGCCGCACGGACTTTCAAGCCCGAAGCTTCCGGTCGGTGGCATTGCTTCGATCACCGCGCCCGCCTGCAGATGCCGATGCGCCCACTGGGAAAACTGCCCGTCGGCGATGCGCTTGATGGCCAACTGTGGGGACCCATCACCCTGCACATTGCACAGCGAATAGGAGCGGCGCAGCTCCTGCCCATCCACCCAGGCGCGCAGTGTCAGGTGCTGCCCCGCCCGATGGGCGAAACGCGCCCGGTGCTCGTGGGGAACATTGAGCGTGAGCACCATGCTGTCCGGGGTATCACGGCGTACGTGGGCGAGCGTCAGAGCAAAGAACTGCGACATGGTCATTCCCTTGAAAGTCAAAAGCTCTTGAAATACTCGAACGGATTACGGCAGGCATCGCAGTGGTAGAGCGCTTTGCAGCGGCTGCCTGAACACGGGTTTTGCAGCCGTGTCTGCGCCGCGCCGCAGTGGGGGCACTGCGGTCGGGGCGCGTCACTGGACGAGGGCCAGAACGTCAAGGTTTGCCACTCTGCGAGCACTGCCAGGGGCGGCGCGATACCCGCAGCGCGCATCTTTTCTCTGCCCAGCGCGGTGACCCACTCGGTGGTCCATGCCGGGTGCAGGCGAGTCTCGATGCACAGCGTCTGAATACCGTTTCGGTGCAGCGCATCACGCACGCTTTGCTCAATTTCACGGCGCGCCGGACAGCCGCTGTAGGTGGGTGTCAGCACCACGTTCAAGGCATCGGGTTGCCAGCGCACTTCGCGGACAATGCCCAGGTCAACGATGGATATGTAGGGCATTTCCGGGTCTGGAATCTCAGCTAACAGTGCCCAGATTCCCGACGTGCCCTGCTCCTGCGTGGCGTCCTGATGAGGGTTCACCATTGAGCCCCCGGATAACTGCGTGCCAGGTGCTGCATTTCCATCAGCAGCCCCACCAGCAATTCGCTGTGCTGGCCGTGTCTGCCACCTTGAACGCTGAGCGCACTCGCCGGGTAAACCAGATTGCCTGCTGCCAGAACCTGCTCCACGTAGGCCTGCCACTGTGGTCGCAGTGCGGCCAGGTCGGCACCTATGCCAAGACGCACCATCTCGTGATCAACCGCGTCCATTGCAAACAGTTCGCCGACGTAGTCAACGCACTGTTCCAGCGCACGCTGAGCGTATCGATGACTGCGCTCGGTACCATCGCCCAGGCGCACTATCCACTGGCTGCTGTGCTGAAGATGGTAGGTGGCTTCCTTGCGCGCCTTGATTGCTATGGCGCTTATGCGCGGCTCCGTGGAGCGGGACAATTCGGTCAGAAGCAGGCAATGCCAGCTATCGAAAAGAAACTGCCGAACCTGGGTGTCCGCGAAGTTACCGTTGGGTTGCTCCACCAACAGCACATGTGTGAATTGATGGGCGTCGCGGTGGTAGGCCAGGTCATCCTCATCGCGAACGGGAACCATGCTGGCGCCGGCGTACTCCAGCCACAGCCTGGCTTGCCCCAGCAGATCGAGCGCGATGTTGCTCAGTGCGACGTCCTCTTCCAGCGTCGGTGCGTGCCCGCACCAGCCACACAGCTGCTGAGACAGGATCAGGGCGTTGTCGCCCAGGCGCAGCAGGTAGTCCGACAACGAGGTGTCGCAGGAGGCCGACAGGTTCATAGATGCTGCACTCCGTCGGGAACCGGGTAATAAGTCGCCTGGCGATAATCCTTGTCGTGAGCGGTTTCGAACCAGGCAGCCTGGTCTTGATCGGCGCTGCTGATCACGTGTTCGGAGGCCACGACCCACAGGCTGACAAACGCATCCCGCCGGGTGTACACGTCGCGCGCGTACTGCAGGGCCATCTGCGAATCACTGGCCTGGACGCTGCCGATATGACGGTGGGCAATACCGTTCTGGCTACGCACGAAAACTTCCCAGGTGTTCAGTTCATTCGGCATGCTCATCACCCCCGTTCGCAGATTGGGCTGCCTGTTTGGCGGCATGGCAGGCAGCGGCCTCGCGAACCCAGGCGCCCTGATCCCAGGAGCGCCGACGGCTGTTGAGGCGATGCCGGTTGCACTGCCCGTTACCCGCAATCACGCGCCGGAATTCAGACCAGTCGATAGGGCCGCTTTCATAGTGGCCCGTGTGCGGGTTCAGGTGCAGATCAGGGTCGGGCACGCTCAAGCCCAGGTGGTGAATCTGCGGGACCGTCTGGTCGATGAATTTCTGACGCAGGGTGTCGTTGGAGTACAGCTTGATGCCCCATTTCATCGATTGCCGGGAATGGGGTGAATCCGCATCCGGCGGACCGAACACCATCAGCGTCGGCCACCACCAGCGATCCAGTGCCTGCTGCGCCATCAGCCGTTGCTCGGGCGTGCCTTCCACCAGCTTGCGGACCAAATCAAAACCCTGGCGATGGTGAAAACTCTCTTCCTGGCAGATGCGCACCATGGCCCGGGCGTAGGGACCATAAGAGCTGCGAGACAGCGGGACCTGATTGACGATGGCAGCGCCGTCGGTCAACCAGCCGATCATGCCAACGTCTGCCTAGGTGAGCGCGGGATAATTGAATATGTTCAGGTACTTCGCGCGCCCGGCCAGAAGCTCCTGATACGCCTCGTCGCGATCGACACCCAGGCTTTCCAGCGCGCTGTAAAGATATTGGGCGTGACCGGCCTCGTCCTGAACCTTGGCCAACAGCACGCATTTACGGTGCAGGCTGGGCGCACGTGTCAGCCAGAAACCTTCGGGCAACATGCCCACGTATTCCGAGTGGGCATGCTGCGAGATCTGGCGCAGCAACGTGCGCCGGTAGCCTTCGGGCATCCAGTCCTGGGACTCGATTTTGTCGCCTCGGTCGATCCGCTGTGCAAACACTGCCTCTGACACAGCACTGTCCTGACTCGATACGGTGCTCATGGCTGCAGATATTCCAGCAGGCTGACCGGCGTCGTCGCCAACGGCGGCTCACGCAGAAACTGGTTCCAGACCAGGTCGCTCAGCACTGAACGGTCGCCCTCGTCAAAGTCGCGCTGCCAGTTCCAGAAGTGCTCACGTATCTGGCGCTTGAGGATCTTTCCGGTCGAGCCGGCCGGCAGCGCATAAGTGTTTGCCAGAATGCCAGCACAGAGGGTGTAGCCTGGCAGCTCGCCTCGTCCCTGGAAGGGGTAGCAGGTCATGGCATGCTGCAGCACCTCATCGGCATCCACACCCGCGTCCTGCCCACGAACCAGTATCAGCACGGCTTCTTCACGGGTAGGTCCGCGGGACACGCCCACGACACTGACGTCGAACACGCCTGGCAGCGCCAGCAAATGCTCTTCGAGCAACAGGGTGTAGACAGAAACGCCAAGGTTGCTCGGCACGGTGTCAACGATGCGGTCAAGGTGAACGAATTCGCCATTGGCCATGCGCAAGCCCACGTCGCCTGTCAGCCAGTAATCGTTCAGCTCAGTCAGCGCCGTGAGATGCGGTTGACCGTAGTAGCCCGGTGTAACCGTGGGGGAGCGCACGCCGAAATAGCCCGCGGTGCCATCCGGCAACAATTCGCCCTGCGCTGAAAGAATGTCGCAGCGGGCATAGCTGGCGGCATGTCCGACGGTACGCTTGCTCGCGACGCTGCCCTCACGAGACACCTTGAAAAACTGCGACATCCCAAGCTCCGAGGCGCCGAACATGTCAGTGAATCGAGCCTCGGGCGCCAGACGCAACAACGCTCGAATATGCGCCTCGTGTGCGGTATCACCGGTGTTGTAGAAACGTTGAATACTGCCTAGGTAGCCATCAGGCAAATTCAGTTCGGCAAGCGAGGCATAACTCTGCGAAAACGCTGTCACGATCGTGGGCTGAAAGCTCGCCAGCATGTGAGCGAGCACCGAACCCGTTTGAGTATTTAGCGACAGGGTTGGCAACTGCAGCATCACGGCCGTCATCAGGTAACTGATACCGGCGGCATGAGTGGGCGGCATGGCGGTGGCCAGTTTGTCGTCGGGGCCTTCCACGAAGCTGCGCAGGCGCTCGCGCTTGCCATTGAAGAATTGTTCATGGCCGAACAACACGGCTTTGGGAATCCCGGTGGTTCCCGAGCTGTGGCACACCATGATGATGTCTTCAGCTTTTCTCGTGACCGGCCAGCCTTGTTCGGGAACCGGCAGACAGGCGACTGGCGAGCCTTCGCGAAAGTGGGCATCCAGCACCGTCAGACCTTCGAGTTCTGTGGTCAGATTCCAGCGCGAGCGGGTCTCCTGATCGCACACAAATATATCGAACCGATTACGTTGTGCGTACAGCGTGGCGATGTCGGCGCGCAGATGCCCGTTGATCAACACGGGAACGCAACCCAACGTGCCCAACGCCAGAAAGTGCAGAAAAGACGGGATGCCATCTCCCAGATACAGACACACGTGACGCCCTGCACTCACCCCGCAGCCCAGGTACCAGCCTGCCAGTTGCTTCACCTGGTGGTGCAGGCTGTCCAGAGAGAATGCCTCGTGCGACTCACCACTGGGCCCCACGAACGCCTTCTCCAGGAACAGAAAATCAGCTTCAAGCCGACCGTAGGCTGCTACCGACTTGGACAGGAAGTTTCCTGCACCAAGTTCCGGATCTGCGAACAATGTGTCCCATGCCTGCTGCTGGGTAATCGGGTTCATCCTTGGATCTCTCGTGTGAAGTGAAATAGCTCAAACGTCTTTCGGGGGCACAGCCACAGGCTCGACGTCGCGCGGTGCGGCGTAGGCCAGATAGAGGAGGAAGGAGCAGGCACTGCAGGTCAGCACACTGAAGTTCAGGGCCAACTTCAGGCTTTGGAACAGCACCATGCTGATGGCGAACACCAGCAACAGGACACCGCTGACCCATGCGGTGCGACGCAGTTGAATGCCTGCCAACAGAAGAATGCCGAGCACTGCTTCCAGAATGTCGACGAACCAGGCCAGCGCCGGCACGGCCATGTCTGGTGCCCATGGCACCAACTTGGCCACGTGCAGATAAAAGCCTTGCATGCTGCCCCACGACACGCCGGGCTGACCCATCGCGCCCCAAAAGCCGAATCGATCGGCAACCGCAGAAAGGAATGCACTGGCTAATGCGACACGGGCAAGGATCAGCGCGAATTTCCAGGAGGGGTATACGGGCATGTCAGCTTCTCATTCTTGACTGGTCGTCCGATTCAGACGCCAGGGTGTCTTCGATGCGGCGACTGTAGGCCGATCTACCTGGCCGTTTAAGGGACAAGATTCGACAACTGGAACACGACAAGAAATCGAATTTGAAACAAGGCTGGGCGCCCGCAGCCTCGGGACTGACAACTCTTGTCATGGGCTGTTTTACGTTTTTTGCCCCTAGGAGAATCACTCACAGCAGCTAGGATGGTTGTCTCTGAAGTGTTGGCCGCAGGCCTGCTTCGTTCCCGATGAATGCTCAAAGAGGTAATTGCAATGTCGCGTAAAGTTCTGGTCGCAGGCGCATCCGGTGTCATCGGTACCGCCTTGATCAAGTTGTTGGTCGAAGCGCAATTCGAGGTGTACGGCACCACGCGTCACAGCGAGAAAGTGAAGGACATCGAAGCGGCAGGTGCAACGGCGGTGGTCGTTGACGTTTACGACGCGAAACGCCTGGAGGAAGCGTTGATTGGCATACAGCCCTGGGGGGTCGTGCATCAACTTACGGATCTGCCACGCGGGCTGAGTCCCGAGCTGATGGCCAAGGCCGTGGAAAACAACGCACGCATCCGCACCGAAGGGACGCACAATCTGGTGGCTGCGGCAAAGGCCGCGGGTGCCAGTCGCCTGGTCGCCCAAAGCATTGCCTGGGCCTACTGCCCAGGCGAAACGCCCTATCTGGAAACCCATCCCCTGGACGTAGAGGCCGAGGGTGCCCGCCGCATAAGTGTGGGAGGCGTGGCAGCATTGGAACATCAGGTACTGAGCGAACCCACACTGCATGGCACGGTTCTGCGTTATGGCCAACTGTACGGGCCCGGCACCGGCACGGATGAGCCCAGCGGTGCAAGTCCCGTGCATGTAAACGCCGCAGCGCGCGCCGCCTTGCTGGCCTTGCAGACAGAGGAAGGGGGTATTTTCAACATTACCGAGGACAATCCAACCGTCAGCAACGAGAAAGCCAAGCGCGTGCTGGGCTGGTCTGCCGAGGTGATAAAGGCTTGATCCTCACAGGTGCGGCGGACGTAAGGACAGCGCCCGCGTCCACCCGCGCCGCCAACACCAATGACCCGTAAAGCTGCACGGAGGTACATAACATGACGTCACTGGACACTGTTTTTCACGATTTGCACAACCAGGGCCTGCTGATTCTGGCCAACGTAAGCGACGCAGGTGGCGCACGGATTGTGGAGTCACTGGGCGCCGCAGCAATCGCCACCACCAGTGCCGGTATGGCATGGTCGAATGGCTACGCAGACGGCAATCAGCTCCCTCTGGCACTGTTGGCCGCCAACGTTGAGTCCATGACGCGGGTGCTGCGTGTGCCGCTGACCGTGGACATCGAAGGCGGATACTCCGACGACCTGCAACACGTTGCACACGTCATCGATGCCGTTGTGGCGGCAGGTGCGGTGGGGATCAATATTGAAGATGGCGTTGGGCCGCCCGAGCAACTGGTGCGCAAAATAAATGTCGCCAGGGAGGTAGCCGAAAAACGCGGCGTTAACTTGTTTGTGAATGCGCGCAGCGATATTTACCTGAAAAACCTTTTGCCCAATGATCGAAAGCTCGAAGAGATCATCAGGCGTGCTGCGCTTTATGCAGAAGCGGGCGCCAATGGCTTGTTCGCCGTCGGGATGCTCGACCCGGCCGAGATAGGGATCCTGTGCAAAGAATCGAGGCTGCCCGTGAATCTTTTGGCGCGTGACGCCCTGCCCGCGCCGGATGAGCTGGCGCGTCTGGGCGTCAGGCGCTTGAGTGCAGGCTCAAGCATCGCGGAATTTCTATACGGAGCAATGGAAGGACTCGCGCGCTCATTTCAGGAACGCGGCAGGCTGGATACGCAGGCACTGAAGGGTTTCACGTATGGGGAGTTGAACGGCTTGATGCCTGAATAGAAAACCCTGGCAGCATCAATTCCCAACTGCCAGATTCAGAGCAAAAAAAAGGCGCCTCATGGAGGCGCCTTTTTTCTGAATATGGTCGGGGTAAGGGGATTCGAACTCCTGACATCCTGCTCCCAAAGCAGGCGCGCTACCGGACTGCGCTATACCCCGGTAAAAAAAAGGCGACCTTTCAGTCGCCTTCTTCGATCAGCGCTTTTGGCCTCTGATCTTAAGATTCGATTCCAGCGCTAACTGGTCTCAAAAATGGTGGGTCGTGTGGGATTCGAACCTACGACCAATTGGTTAAAAGCCAACTGCTCTACCAACTGAGCTAACGACCCAAATATGGTCGGGGTAGGGGGATTCGAACTCCCGACATCCTGCTCCCAAAGCAGGCGCGCTACCGGACTGCGCTATACCCCGGTTTGAAATTGGCTCCGTGACCAGGACTCGAACCTGGGACCCAATGATTAACAGTCATTTGCTCTACCGACTGAGCTATCACGGAACTGCATATTTCAAATTTTACTGCGGTGTAACTTCCTCTTCAGCCCCGTCCGTATCGCTACGTTAGTGCCTCTGAGGCGCGCTATTCTACAATCTTAAAAAACCCTGTCAACCCTTTAAATTGCTTTCAAGACAAGGATTTGCGCTTCTTTCTGATTTCTTCTTTGGGAGAAGAAACCCTTGGGCTGACATTGCTGCGGGGCGCACTTTACAAGCCTTTGCCTTACAGTTCAACGCCCTATCGAAAAAAAAGGCCCCGCAATGCGGGGCCTCTCTTTATTTGCGTACAGGCCGGGCTTAATGGAAAACGATTTCGTCGTTCTCCACCGTCGCCTCGACGCTGGTGCCCGGCATGAAGCTGCCCGACAGGATCAACTGCGCCAGCGGGTTCTCGATCCAGCGCTGTATGGCGCGCTTGAGCGGCCGCGCGCCATACACCGGGTCGTAACCGACCGCGATCAGCTTGTCCAACGCCTCTCGGCTCAGCTCAAGCGACAGCTCTCGCTCGGCAAGACGCCCGCGCAGGCGACCCAACTGGATCTCGGTAATGCCTGCGATCTGATCCCGCGCCAACGGCTCGAAGATCACCACTTCATCGACCCGGTTGATAAATTCCGGACGGAAGTGTGTGGTCAACGCATCCATGACCGCCGCACGCTGGGCTTCACGATCGCCCACCAATTCCTGGATCTGCGCCGAGCCCAGGTTGGAGGTCATCACGATCACCGTGTTGCGAAAGTCCACGGTACGCCCGTGACTGTCGGTCAGGCGACCGTCTTCGAGCACCTGCAGCAGGATGTTGAACACATCCGGATGCGCCTTCTCGACCTCATCCAGCAGGATCACCGAGTAAGGCTTGCGCCGCACGGCTTCGGTCAGGTAACCGCCCTCTTCATAGCCAACGTAGCCTGGCGGTGCGCCGATCAAGCGCGCCACCGAATGTTTCTCCATGAACTCGGACATGTCGATACGCACCATGGCCTCTTCGGTATCGAACAGGAATTCCGCCAGTGCCTTGCACAGCTCGGTCTTGCCCACCCCGGTCGGGCCCAGGAACATGAACGAGCCGCTCGGACGGTTCGGATCGGACAACCCGGCGCGCGAACGCCGTACCGCGTTGGAGACCGCCACCACCGCCTCGTCCTGACCGATGACACGCTGGTGCAACAGGTGCTCCATTTTCAGCAACTTGTCGCGCTCGCCTTCGAGCATTTTCGACACCGGGATACCGGTCCACTTCGAGACGACTTCGGCGATTTCTTCCTCGGTCACCTTGCTGCGCAGCAACTGATTCTCGGACTTGCCGTGCTGGTCGACCATCTGCAGGCTGCGCTCCAGGTCCGGGATCACCCCGTACTGCAGCTCGGCCATGCGGTTCAGGTCGCCTTTGCGGCGCGCGGCTTCCAGTTCCTGACGGGACTGCTCGATCTTTTGCTGGATCTGCGCAGAGCCCTGCACTTCGGCTTTTTCCGAGGTCCAGATTTCTTCGAGGTCCGAATACTCGCGTTCCAGACGCTGGATTTCTTCTTGGAGTTTTTCCAGACGTTTCTTCGCAGCGTCGTCTTCTTCTTTCTTCAGGGCCTGGGATTCGACTTTCAGTTGAATCAGGCGCCGGTCCAGACGGTCGAGTACTTCCGGCTTGGAGTCGATCTCCATGCGAATGCGGCTGGCCGCTTCGTCGATCAGGTCGATGGCCTTGTCCGGCAACTGCCGATCGGTGATATAGCGATGGCTCAACTTGGCCGCCGCAATGATCGCGCCGTCGGTGATCGCCACCTTGTGGTGCACCTCGTAACGCTCTTTAAGGCCACGCAGGATTGCGATGGTGTCCTCTTCGCTCGGCTCCTCCACCAGCACTTTCTGAAAACGCCGCTCAAGGGCCGCGTCCTTTTCAATGTACTGACGGTATTCGTTGAGCGTGGTCGCCCCGACGCAGTGCAACTCGCCGCGCGCCAACGCCGGCTTGAGCATGTTGCCGGCGTCCATGGAACCCTCGCCTTTGCCGGCACCGACCATGGTGTGCAGTTCGTCGATAAACAGAATGATCTGCCCTTCCTGCTTCGACAGTTCGTTGAGCAGAGATTTCAGGCGCTCTTCGAACTCGCCACGGAACTTGGCGCCGGCAATCAGCGAGCCCATGTCCAGCGACAACAGCCGTTTGCCCTTGAGGCCGTCCGGCACCTCACCATTGATGATGCGCTGGGCCAGGCCTTCGGCAATCGCGGTTTTACCCACGCCAGGTTCGCCGATCAGCACCGGGTTGTTCTTGGTGCGGCGTTGCAAGACCTGAATGGTGCGACGGATCTCGTCATCACGGCCGATCACCGGGTCGAGCTTGCCCTCTTCGGCGCGTTTGGTCAGGTCGACAGTGTATTTGTCCAGAGCCTGACGCGACTCCTCATGATTGGGGTCGTTGACCGCGTCACCGCCACGCAGGTTGTTGATGGCATTTTCAAGGGCCTTCTTGCTCACGCCCTGCCCCAGCAACAACTTGCCGAGCTTGCTGTTCTCGTCCATGGCGGCGAGCAGCACCAGTTCGCTGGAGATGAACTGGTCGCCTTTCTGCTGGGCCAGACGATCAGCCTGATTGAGCAGACGCGCCAAGTCCTGGGACATGTTCACGTCGCCAGTGGGATTCTGGATTTTTGGCAGTTGGTCGAGCTCTTTGCTCAACTCCTTGCGCAGGCTGTTGACGTCAAAGCCCACCTGCATCAACAAGGGCTTGATAGAACCACCTTGTTGTTCCAGGAGTGCCTGCATCAAATGAGCAGGCTCAATCGCCGGATGGTCAAGGCCGACCGCCAGGGATTGGGAGTCCGATAAAGCCAACTGTAATTTGCTGGTTAAACGATCAATACGCATTAGTCACCTTCCTTTTGAGCAGGCCGGAGCTGTAAACACATCCTGAATGAAGAAACCTGCCAGATACCCTTATAGATGGGGTGGATTCTGGAAGATTCAAGCAGGCGACACGTGACGTGGATCAGGAGAGTCTAGCGTTCGAGCCAGATAAGGGAGGCAAATCGGCCGGTGCGAGGACTACGGCGGTAAGAGAAGAAACGCGGGTCGGTCACGGTGCAGAAACCGCCACCGTAAACCGTTGTTACGCCACGCGCAGCGAGGCGCAGGCGGGCCAGTTCGTAGATGTCGGCCATAAACTTGCCGGGATTGCGACTGGGCACGAAGGCTCGTTCGGTGATCGGCAGTTGCTGCATGAAGGCTTCACGCACTTCAGGGCCGACTTCAAAGGCTTGCGGGCCAATCGCCGGGCCGAGCCAGACCAATACGTCGGCCGGCTCGGCAGCCAGACTTTCGAACGCCGCTTCCAACACGCCAGCCGCCAGGCCACGCCAGCCGGCGTGGGCCGCCGCGACCCGAGTGCCGGCGCGATTGCAGAACAACGCCGGCAAGCAGTCGGCGGTCATGGCCGTGCAGGCGATACCCGGCGTGCTGGTCCAACTGCCATCGGCCTCGACAATGCGGCCCGGGTCTGCCTCGACCACGGTAACCCCATGGACCTGGCGTAACCAGGCCGGCTCGATAGCGAAGGCATCGGTAAGGCGGCGGCGATTTTCCAGCACGGCGTCAAGAACATCGTCGACATGATCGCCCAGATTGAGGCTGTCGAACGGCGCCAGACTGACGCCGCCCGCCCGGGTAGTGACGCAGGCTTTAACCTGAGACGGCGCGGGCCAGTCAGGTATCAGCCAGTCACTCATCCGACAAAGGCCTCGCGATCCTGCTTGAGCAGCGACAACAACCAGACCAGATCGTCTGGAAGCGGCGATTCCCAGCTCATTCGCTTACCGCTCGTCGGATGATCCAGTTCCAGGAAACGAGCATGAAGTGCCTGGCGCGGGAAGGTTTTCAGCGATTCGACCATGGTCTGGCTCGCCGCCGGAGGGATGCGGAAGCGGCCACCGTAGGCCGGATCACCGACCAACGGGAAGTTAATATGGGCCATATGCACGCGAATCTGGTGGGTACGCCCGGTTTCCAGCTTCACCCGCACATGGGTGTGGGAGCGGAAACGCTCCAGCACGCGGTAGTGGCTGACGGCCTGCTTGCCGCCTTCCATGACCGCCATGCGCTGGCGCTGCTGGCCGTGGCGACCGATGGGCGCGTTGATCTTGCCGCCCGCTACCACCACACCGATCACGATGCATTCGTAGATCCGGCTGACGCTGCGGCTCTGCAATTGAGTAACAAGCTGCGTCTGCGCCTGGATGGTCTTGGCCACCACCATCAGGCCGGTGGTGTCCTTGTCCAGGCGGTGCACGATGCCGCAGCGCGGGACATTGACGATGTCCGGCACGTGGTGCAGCAGGGCATTGAGCAAGGTGCCATCAGCGTGCCCGGCGGCCGGGTGAACCACCAGGCCTGCGGGTTTGTTGATGACCAGGATGTCGTCATCTTCATAGACGATATCCAGCTCGATGTCCTGGGCGACCCATTCTCCCTGGGCTTCCTGCTCGGCAGTCAGCTCAAGAATCGCACCGCCATGGACTATGTCTCGCGGGCGGATAACCGCTCCATCCACAGTCAGGCGGCCGTCTTTGATCCAGGCGGAAAGGCGCGAGCGCGAGTGCTCAGCGAATAATTGTGCGGCGACTTGATCGAGGCGTTGGCCGCCCAATTCGGACGGCACCTCTGCGCGAAGTTCAATTTTATCGGACATGCTCAGACTAGGCGTGGCACAGCCTTTGGTTTCGGCTGCGCGCTTGTGGTTAAATACGGCGTCTTTTGCCCCGAGGCTTTCAACGGGGCGCTCATCATAACAGGACGGCCCCGCCCAAGACAGCGGCCGTCATAGGGACGCAAGCCGCCATGCAAGTGAAACACCTGCTGCTGATCGCCATCCTCGCCATGACTGCTGCTTGCTCGTCAACAAAGGACGTCGTCGACGAAAACCTGAGCGAAGTCGAGCTGTACCAGCAAGCTCAGAAAGACCTGGACAATAATAGCTACACCAGTGCCACAGCCAAGCTGAAGGCCCTGGAGTCGCGTTATCCGTTCGGGCGCTACGCCGACCAGGCGCAGCTCGAGCTCATCTACGCGAACTACAAGAACGCCGAGCCGGAAGCTGCCAAGTCCGCTGCAGAGCGGTTCATCCGCCTGCATCCACAGCACCCGAACGTGGATTACGCCTACTACCTCAAGGGCCTGACCTCGTTCGACCAGGACGTAGGCCTGCTGGCGCGCTTCCTGCCGCTGGACATGACCAAGCGTGACCCCGGCGCTGCCCGCGACTCCTACAACGAGTTCGCCCAGCTGACCAGCCGCTACCCCAACAGCCGCTACGCGCCGGACGCCAAGCAGCGCATGATCTACCTGCGCAACCTGCTGGCGTCCTACGAGATCCATGTCGCCCACTACTACCTGACCCGTCAGGCCTATGTAGCGGCCGCCAACCGTGGCCGTTATGTAGTGGAAAACTTCCAGGAGACCCCTTCGGTGGGTGACGGCCTGGCGGTAATGACCGAGGCCTACCAGCGTCTGCACCTGGACGAACTGGCCAACACCAGCCTGGAAACCCTGAAGCTCAACTACCCTGATCACCCAAGCCTGAAAGACGGCCAGTTCGTGCCTCAGGTGGCTGAAGCCGATAACCGTTCGTGGCTGAGCAAGTACACCCTGGGCCTGATCGACTCCCGCCCACCGTTGCCGCCAGGTGAAACCCGCGCCAACCAGGACGTGATCAAGCAGTACCAGGACGCCAAGGACGCCATTCCTTCCGAGCTCAAGCCCCATGACGAGAACGGTGACGTGATCGAGGAGCAGGAGCCACAGGCCCTTGGCAATAATCAGGACCGTTCGTGGTTCAGCTACATGACCTTCGGCGTGTTCGACTGACCCGTCCAACGCAACGCAAAAGGGAGCTCTCGGGAGCTCCCTTTTTCATGGGCGCCTATTTATGCACTGTGCGCCCGTCGCGTACTTGGCTAAACTGCCGCATTCCCTGTCGAGAAACTGCCCATCATGGTTCGTCTACTGTTCTGGATTGCCGTCATTGCTGCCGCGGTATGGTTATGGCGCACGTTCAAAAGCCCGGCAGCCCGGCAGCGACGTCCCGGCGAACCCGGCGCGGCGCTGATGGTGCGCTGCGCCCACTGCGGCGTGCATTTGCCGCAGGATCGCGCCATCAGTTCGAGCCAGGACTGGTATTGCACCCAGGCGCATCTGGAGCAGGGGCCGAAATCTATCCAGCGTTGAGCCGACCTGCGGGCGCATAGGGTGCGGGGTCGATGATCGGCGCCCGCTTAAGCAGCAAATCAGCGAACAATTGGCAGGAGGCAGGGGCAAGCACCAGGCCATTGCGGTAATGCCCGCAGTTGAGCCACAGCCCCTTGAAGCCTGGCACCTCGCCGATATACGGAATGCCCTCCGGCGAGCCTGGACGCAAACCAGACCAATGACCCACCACCTCGACATTCGCCAAACCGGGTATCAACTCAACGGCCGACGCCTTGAGACTGTCCAGCGCGCAGCGGGTTGGCGTCTTGTCGAACCCTGCGTGCTCAAGGGTGCTCCCGATCAGAATGTGACCATCGCGCCGGGGAATCGCATAACGCCCCTTGGCCAGCACCATGCTCGATAGAAAATCAGGCGCACATTTGTACAGAATCATCTGACCCTTGACCGGCTCCACGGGCAGCGCCAAGCCCAGTTTGCCCAGTAGCTCCCCGCTCCAGGCGCCTGCCGCGAGTACCACCTGATCACCCAGGATCGGCCCCGCTGGCGTGTTCACACCCACCACGGTGTCACCGTGCAGAATGAACCCGTCGACCTCGCACCGCTCGTGAATGCTCACCTGCGGCAAGGCCAGCAACGCAGCCTTGAGGGATTTGACCAGGCGCGGATTGCGCACATTGGCCACGTTTGCCATGTAGATGGCCTGGGAGTAGCTGCCGCCCAATACGGGAACCGCATCATGCGCCGCCGAAACGTCGACTTTGCTCAACGGTCGCCCTTCGCGGGCAGCCCATGCCAGTGCTGCGTCTTCGTCGTCCAGGTCCAGCCAGTACAAACCGGTGGTGTACACCTCTGGATCGACGCCGGTGGCGGCAAATAATTGCGCTGCCAGCTGTGGATAAAAATCCTGTGACCAATGGGCCAGCGCAGTGACCGCCGGGCTGTAGCGCCAAGGGTACAGTGGCGAAACAATCCCGCCACCTGCCCAGGAGGACTCCTGGCCCAGACCCGAGCGGTCCAGCAGAACCACCGCCCGCCCTTGAGTGGCAAGGTTGAACGCCGTCAGCAATCCGATTACGCCGCCGCCGACAATCACCACTTGCTGTTGCTTAGCCATTATTTGATCCAGCCGATAAAAAGGGAAAGGCGCACTCGGCGCCCATTCTTCCTGCACGCTCATCACTGCCCCCAGCATGTTTTGCGCGATATGCCGGGAGCTGCCCCTGAGTTGGTGCGTTCCCCAGTGCTGGCGAGACCGAACGCCCCACAGGGGTCGGCCGCCATCACCGAGTCGGCGACAGGCGTCGCGAGCAGGCTGAATGCATGGAGATCCAGTGCAGCCGTGATTCTATAGCGATCATTGCCCTCGCTGACGCCGCTCGCATCAATAAAGGTGCCGTTGCGGCTGTAAAAGCGCTCCAGATGCTGCGCCTGCTCCGTCAACAATGCGACGATTTCTGTGCGGTAGGCCTTTTTTACATGACCGGTGTAGCCGGGATAGGCGATACCGGCCAGCAACGCGATGATCGCCACGGCGATCAGTAACTCGATCAGGGTAAACCCCCGGCTCTCCATGCTCATTACCACTCCCCTTTAATGCAACTGTCGCCACAGAACCCGTCGATACCGCGCGTCCTCTCCCTCTCCCACTTGCGCGTACATGGCCTCCAGCACCGTACGGACCTGTCCGCTGACCCCGACGGACGTGATCCGATACAGCGCCGCCGGGGCCTGCAGCGGCAGATGCGGCAGCCCCACTGTCGGCCCGAGTGACTGAATCCCATAAAAACCGTCCGGCATGGCGAGCCACTTCACTGCCGAAACAGGGTGGGCACCAGGCTCCACCACTGAGGCCGACTCCCCCGGTGGCGAGCAGGCTGTGACCGATAAGCACAACGGCCATGCGGCAGCGGCTCGACGCAGGCTCGACTCGCCCAATCTCAGGCCGCTCTCGGCACGTTGCAGCGATTGATTGCGATGCCACGCACTCCCCGCGCTCTTCTGCTGGGACACAGCGCCCTGCATCGACGACAGGCCGGCCAGTGACAACAGCAGCAGGAACACCAGACTGATCAATAACGCCATGCCCGTCTGCCGATGATCAATTGCGCGCATACCCACCCTACCCCAACCGATTACGCAACGCCGCAACGACGCTGTAGGTCTGGTCTTTCACCCGCCCGGTGGGGTCCTGCAGTGTCAGGCGGATGCGCACGCTGCGGATCAATGACTCGTCGGCCGGGTTTTGTTCATAACGCACCACAGGCTGCGATTCGGATCGAGCGGCCACGCCAAAGCTCAAGTCGAACGCCTGCACGTTATCCACCAGCACGGTTTTTGCCGGGGCCGCCGGCGTGCTGACCTTCAACTGGCCCGACTCGAAGGTGTAGGTCAATTGCCGTATCGCAAAACGTATCTGCCCGGAGGCAGCCGAAGGGGGGACACCGGCAAAGGCTTGCGCATGGCCGGAACAGTCGGACAGCACCGTCCAATCCGGCGGGCCGTTGCCCTCTCCCACATCGGCCGTCACCAACGTCAGCGACTTCGAGCCTCCCGTCGCGCTCCAGCTTATCGGTCGATCAAACGCCACCGGCGCGTTGTCGATAAACGCCGTGGCCTGGCAGCCAAACATGCCCACCTGCCGAATATCCTGAATCATTTTGCCGAGCACGAAGCGTGCATCATCCTGCAGCAGCATTGCCGCCTGCTGGCTGGCCTGGGACGCTCGAGCACTGATCGCCACATGGCTGACGCCCAGGGTCAGCAGCAGGCCGACTGCCAACGCCAGCAGCATTTCCACCAGGCTGAAACCTCGAACAGCGCGATTCATCGGATAACGTCCGCATCGCCGGTGATGCGGCTGGTCAGGGTGAAGGTTTGCCGTGCCCCCTGAATGTTCGAGCCCCGCGTGTCATCCCAACTGATACTGACGGTCACTTCGCTACCGCGAACGGCGACCGAGCCCTTGCCGCTTTCACCGGCAAAACCGGTGATGTTGGCGTCGAAATCATGCAAGTCGAGGTCACGCACACTGGCGCTCGAGCTGGCCGGTGGCGCGTACTCGGTGCGCATCCACGCGTAATCAGCCCCGGCATTGGCGCGCATGCGGTCGAGCAGGTCGTAGGCGATAAAGCTGGCCTGGCTGATCATGCGCGCGCTGTCGGTGTACTTGAGCGCGTTGAGCTGGACCACCGCCGCGCCCAACAGGCCGACGGCGAGTATGAGCATCGCCACCAGCACTTCGATCAAGGTCATGCCCGCCTGGCACTTGGGGCAAAAGGAGGTTGGGCAGTCAGGCATTTACCGTCGTTATCCATGTCGAGGGCCGAAAAAAGCAGGAAACTCCTGCGATGCGACCCAAGACTAGCGGCGCTTTTCGAACCCTGCCGCTGCCGGAACAAAGGGAAATACTTTGGACATGAAGGCCATCATTCAGCGCACGGACTGGCGCGCTATACCTGAACAGGCAACCTCAATATCCATCGCGTCCACGGAGGGACGACTTATGACACAGCGAGGCTTTACCCTGATCGAGCTGCTGCTTGGGCTCATCATGAGCGGCATTTTGGCGCATTTGGCCGTGCCGAGTTTCAAGAGTGTGCTGGAGTCCCGGCATCGCCAGGATGCCGCGCAATCCTTGGCCAGCGGCATGCGTTACGCGCGCACCGAGGCCATCGCACGAAATCGGCCGGTGGTCATTCACGCCGTGGACGACGACTGGAGCCGTGGATGGCGCGTGGTAGTGGACATGAGCGGACGCGGCTATCAGGACGAAGATAATCCAGTGCTGCGGGTACGCCAGGACGGCGCGCGCGTGCCGATGGCAGGTAACAGTCCGGTTAGAAGCCAGGTGCGTTTCAGTGGGATGGGCGAGCCGGTCTTTGCCGGCGGGGGATTTCGTGCGGGCACTGTGCATGTGTGCGACGCGGATCAGGCGTTGAGCCTTTATCAGGTGGTGCTGGCACCCAGCGGACGCATCAGCCTGCGCAGCGACAGGGCCGAACAGGCGTTGTGCCGGAGTGGCTCCGGCACCCTGGCAATCAGAGCAGCGAGCGAACCCGCAGCTCCTTGGGCATGGAGAAAGTGATGTTTTCTTCACGGCCGGCCAGCTCGTCGGCACCGGTGGCGCCCCAGGCGTGCAGTTGCTGGATTACACCGCGCACCAGCACTTCCGGAGCCGAGGCGCCAGCGGTGATGCCGATGCGCTCGACACCGTCGAACCAGCTGCGCTGCAGGTCTTCGGCGCCGTCGATCAGATACGCCGGTGTCGCCATGCGCTCAGCCAGCTCACGCAAGCGGTTGGAGTTTGAGCTGTTGGGGCTGCCGACCACCAATACCACGTCGCATTCGCCGGCCAGTTGCTTGACCGCATCCTGGCGGTTCTGCGTGGCGTAGCAGATGTCGTCCTTGCGCGGGCCGCCAATGGCCGGGAAACGGGTGCGCAAGGCATCGATCACACGGCTGGTGTCGTCCATGGACAAGGTAGTCTGGGTCACGAAAGCCAAACGCTCGGGATTGTGCACCTGCAGGGTGGCGACGTCTTTTTCGTCCTCCACCAGATAGATGGCGCCGCCGTTAGTGGCGTCATACTGGCCCATGGTGCCTTCGACTTCCGGGTGACCGGCATGGCCGATCAGGATGCATTCACGGCCGTCGCGGCTGTAGCGCGCCACTTCGATGTGCACCTTGGTGACCAGCGGGCAGGTGGCGTCGAATACTTTAAGGCCTCGGCCCGCAGCTTCCGTGCGCACGGCCTGGGAAACGCCATGGGCGCTGAAGATGACGATTACGTCGTCCGGCACCTGGTCGAGTTCTTCGACAAAGATGGCACCGCGTGCGCGCAGGTCTTCGACCACGAATTTGTTGTGGACGACCTCATGGCGCACGTAAATCGGTGGCCCGAAGACTTCCAGGGCGCGGTTGACGATTTCGATCGCCCGGTCCACGCCGGCACAGAAGCCACGGGGGTTGGCGAGTTTGATTTGCATGCTGTGCCTCGTGTCTTGCAGCCAGTTTGAGTCAGGTGTTGACGCTGGCCGAACTGCCTGTGGAGATCAAAGGTGGGAGGGGGCTTGCTCCCGATGGCGGTGCGTCAGTCAATTTTTTCATACCTGACCCACCACTGTCGGGAGCAAGCCCCCTGCCACATTTAGTTACAGCGCTTTAACGTCGATGATTTCAACGTCGAACGTCAAGGTTTTACCGGCCAACGGGTGGTTGAAGTCGATGGTCACTTGCGCGTCATCGAAGGTTTTGACCACACCGGGCAATTCGGTATTCGCTGCATCATTGAAGATCACCAGCAAACCTTCCGACAGATCCATGTCCTGGAACTGCGAACGCGGGATGATCTGCAGGTTTTGCGGGTTGGGCTGGCCAAAAGCGTTTTCCGGCAGGATCTGCAGGGTGCGCTTGTCGCCGGCCTTGAACCCGAACAGAGCCGCTTCAAAACCCGGCAGCAGGTTGCCGTCGCCGACCTTGAAGGTCGCCGGGGCCTTGTCGAAAGTGCTGTCGACCGTGTCGCCATTTTCCAGGCGCAGTGCGAAGTGCAAGGTGACTTGGGTGTTCTGGCCGATGCGTTGTTCAGCCACTGCATGATCAGTCATTGACGGGCTCCCCGGTCTTCTTGCTCTTGAACATATCCAGCGCGAGCATGATTGCACCGACGGTGATGGCGCTGTCGGCAAAGTTGAACGCCGGGAAATAGTGGCGGTTCTGCCAATGCACCAGGATAAAGTCGATCACATGGCCGAGGGCAATGCGGTCGTACAGATTGCCCAGCGCGCCACCCAGCACCAGCGCCAGGGCGACGGCCAGCCAGGTGTCATCGCGGCCCAGACGCTTGAGCCACACCACCAGCACTGCACTGACCACCACGGCGATCAGGGCGAACAGCCAGCGTTGCCAACCGCCGCTGTCAGCCAGGAAGCTGAAGGCGGCGCCGGTGTTGTAGACCAGGGTCCAGCTGAAGTAATCCGGGATCACCACGATTTGCTGGAACATTTCCAGGGAGCCTTCGAAATGAGCCTTGCTGACCTGGTCGATGACCAGCACCAGCAAGCTCAAGACGAGCCAGCCCAGGCGTCCGAAACGGCTGGTTGCCTCAGGCATAGTGGCGTACCTCGCCACTGCCTGTGATGTTGTCGACACAACGACCGCAGATTTCCGGATGCTCAGGGTTCACGCCGACATCTTCACGGCAGTGCCAGCAACGGGCGCACTTGGGGAAGGCCGACTTGACCACTTTGAGCTTGAGGCCCGGCACTTCGGTGGCGACCGCGTCTGCCGGGGCCTGGGCGAACGGTGCCAGGCTCGCGGTGGAAGTGATCAGCACGAAGCGCAGTTCGTTGCTCAGCTTGCTCAGGTCGGCGGTCAGGCCTTCCTCGGCAAACAGGGTGACTTCGGCTTGCAGGTTGCCACCGACGGCCTTGGCCGCACGCTGGACCTCGAGCTCCTTGTTCACCGCGACCTTGACGGCCATCACGCCTTCCCAGTACTCGCGGCCCAGTTCGAAGTCGGCCGGCAGTTCGGTCAGGCCTTCGTACCAGGTGTTGAGCATCACGGACTCGTTACGCTCGCCCGGCAGGTACTCCCACAGTTCGTCGGCGGTGAACGCCAGGATCGGCGCGATCCAGCGCACCAGCGCTTCGCTGATGTGGTACAGCGCCGTCTGCGCCGAGCGGCGCGCGGTGCTGTTGGCGGCGGTGGTGTACTGGCGGTCCTTGATGATGTCGAGGTAGAAACCACCCAGCTCCTGCACGCAGAAGTTGTGGATCTTCGAGTAAACGTTCCAGAAACGGTATTCGCCGTAGTGTTCCTGCAACTCGCGCTGCAGCAGCAGAGTCCGGTCCACGGCCCAGCGGTCCAGGGCCAGCATGTCCTCGGCCGGCAGCAGGTCGGTGGCCGGGTTGAAGCCGGTCAGGTTCGACAGCATGAACCGTGCGGTATTGCGGATGCGCCGGTAGGCATCGGCGCTGCGCGCCAGGATCTGCTCGGAAACAGCGATCTCGCCCGAGTAGTCGGTCGACGCCACCCACAGACGCATGATGTCGGCGCCCAGGGTGTCGTTGATCTTTTTCGGCTCGATCACGTTTTTGAGCGACTTGGACATCTTGCGGCCCGTCTCGTCGACGGTGAAGCCGTGGGTCAGCAGCTCGCGGTACGGCGCGTGGTTGTCGATGGCGCAACCGGTCAGCAACGACGAGTGGAACCAGCCACGGTGTTGATCCGACCCTTCCAGGTACAGGTCGGCACGCGGACCGGTCTCGTGGCCCATCGGGTGCGAACCGCGCAGCACGTGCCAGTGGGTGGTACCCGAGTCGAACCACACGTCGAGGGTGTCGCTGATCTTGTCGTACAGCGGCGCTTCGTCGCCCAACAGCTCGGCAGCGTCCATCTTGAACCAGGCTTCGATGCCTTCCTGTTCGACGCGCTGGGCCACGACTTCCATCAGTTCGACGGTGCGTGGGTGCAGTTCGCCGCTTTCCTTGTTGAGGAAGAACGGGATCGGCACGCCCCAGTTGCGCTGGCGGGAGATGCACCAGTCCGGACGATTGGCGATCATCGAGTGCAGGCGCGCCTGGCCCCAGGCCGGGACGAACCTGGTGTCTTCGATGGCGCTGATTGCGCGCTTGCGCAGGGTGTCGCCACTGACAGGCTCTTTATCCATGCCGATAAACCACTGCGCGGTGGCGCGGTAGATCAGCGGGGTCTTGTGGCGCCAGCAGTGCATGTAGCTGTGTTTGATGGTTTCGGTGTGCAGCAGCGCACCGACTTCCGTCAGTTTTTCGATGATCGGTTCGTTGGCCTTGAAGATGAACTGGCCGCCGAAGAACTCCAGGGACGGCGCATAGACACCGTTGCTCTGTACCGGGTTGAGGATCTCGTCGTTGACCATGCCATAGGCCTTGCAGGTCACGAAGTCGTCCACGCCGTAAGCCGGTGCGGAGTGCACCACGCCAGTACCCGAACCCAGCTCGACATACTCGGCCAGGTACACCGGCGACAGGCGGTCATAGAACGGATGGCGGAAATTGATCAGCTCCAGCGCGGAGCCGGTGGTGGTGGCAATCACCGTCCCTTGCAGTTCGTAGCGCGCCAGGCACGCCTCGACCATTTCCTCGGCCAGCACCAGCAGGCGATCACCCACATCCACCAGGGCATAGGTGAACGCCGGGTGCACGTTCAGCGCCTGGTTGGCCGGGATGGTCCACGGGGTGGTGGTCCAGATCACGATGGCCGCCGGCTTGCTCAGGCTCGCCAGGCCGAACGCCTGGGCCAGTTTGGCGTCGTCGGCGATCGGGAAAGCCACGTCGATGGTCGAAGACTTCTTCTCTTCGTACTCGACTTCGGCTTCGGCCAGCGCCGAACCGCAGTCGAAACACCAGTTCACGGGCTTGAGGCCCTTGAACACGAAACCGCCCTTGACGATTTCGGCCAGGGCGCGGATTTCACCGGCCTCGTTCTTGAAGCTCATGGTCTTGTAGGGGTTGTCCCACTCGGCCAGTACCCCCAGGCGGATAAATTCGGACTTCTGCCCTTCGATCTGCTCAGTGGCGTAGGCACGGCACAGCTCGCGGGTTTTATCGGCGCCCAGGTTCTTGCCGTGGGTCACTTCGACCTTGTGTTCGATCGGCAGCCCGTGGCAGTCCCAACCCGGGACATACGGGGCATCGAAGCCCGACAGGGTCTTGGAGCGCAGGATCATGTCCTTGAGAATCTTGTTCAGCGCATGACCGATGTGAATCGTGCCGTTGGCATAAGGAGGGCCGTCGTGCAGGACGAATTTCGGACGATCCTTGCCAATTTCGCGCAACTTACCGTACAGGCCAATACTGTCCCAGCGCTGCAGGATCTGCGGTTCGCGCTGTGGCAGGCCGGCCTTCATTGGGAAGGCGGTGTCCGGAAGGTTTAGCGTGGCTTTATAGTCGGTCATTTAAGGCTCTTCGGTTAGCGATGGGCGCTAGGTGCGGCTAGTGCACGGGCGGCGGCGACATCCGCATTGATCGCCGTTTTCAACGCCTCAAGCGAGGCGAAGCGCTGCTCTTCACGCAGCTTCTGGTGGAAAACCACCGTAATGCGCCGGTCGTATAAATCGCCGGCAAAATCCAGCAGGTGAACTTCCAGGTGGGCCTTGCCATCACCTGCAACCGTGGGCCTGACGCCTATGTTGGCGACTCCTGGCCACGATTGGCCGTCGATGTCCACGCTGACCAGATAAACCCCGGTCAGCGGCACTCGGCGGCGCTTGAGTTGCACGTTGGCCGTTGGCGTGCCCAGTTGGCGCGCCAGCTTCTGACCGTGCAGGACCCGCCCGGCAATGCGGAACGGGCGACCGAGCAAACGCTCGGCGAGGGCGAAGTCGGCAGCGGCCAGGGCGTTACGCACCTGGGTGCTGCTTACGCGCAGGCCGTCCAGTTCGACGGTTTGCGCGGCTTCAACGGTGAATCCCTGGTTGATGCCGGCGTGTTGCAGGAAATCGAAATCGCCCACGCGGTCGCAGCCAAAACGGAAGTCGTCGCCGACCTCCAGGTGCTGCACGCCCAGGCCGTCGACGAGGATACGGTCGACGAATTCAGCAGCGCTGAGGCTTTGCAAGCGCTGGTTGAAGGCCAGGCAAAGCACGCGGTCGACGCCTTCTTCGGCCAGCAGTTGCAGCTTGTCGCGCAAACGCGCCAGACGCGCAGGCGCTGTGTCGGGGCTGAAGAACTCCCGAGGCTGCGGTTCAAAAATCACCACGCAGCTGGGCACGCCCAGCTCGACAGCACGCTCACGCAGCCGGGCCAGGATAGCCTGGTGACCACGGTGAACACCGTCAAAGTTGCCAATAGTGGCGACGCAGCCCCGATGCTCGGGGCGCAGGTTGTGGAGACCTCGAACCAGCTGCATAACGCGCTTCTTGCTCATAAAGTGGTCGATTATAACCACACCACGCCCCGGACGACAGGCAGCAGCGCAGGCCAAATGGATCGAATCGATAAAACAGCTGTTTTATCGCGGCAAACTCTCTACTCCAGGGACTTGCGATTGAAATCGCGCAAGCGAAAACCTTGCAGCAGCAACATTCCGAAGTACACCACCACCCCGGCCACTACCAACACGCCAAGGCGCATGAAGCGCTCCAGCATGACACCCTGGTCCCACGCCGGCATGAAATGCATCAACCCGAGCAGCACCGCCGACATCATCGCCACCGCCACCAGCAGCTTGAGTGCAAACAGGCCCCAGCCCGGCTGCGGCTGGAACATCTGCTGCTTGCGCAATTGGTAGAACAACAGGCCCGCATTGATGCAGGCACCTGCGCTGATGGCCAGGGCCAGGCCGGCATGGGCCAGCGGGCCGATAAACACCAGGTTGAGCAGTTGAGTGACGACCAGCGTGAAGATGGCGATTTTCACCGGTGTGCGGATGTTCTGCTGGGCGTAAAAGCCCGGCGCCAGCACTTTGATCACGATAATGCCGAGCAGGCCGACCGAATAGGCGATCAGTGCGCGCTGGGTCATCAAGGCGTCATGCGCGTCAAACTGGCCGTACTGGAACAGTGAGACGGTCAATGGTTCGGCCAGGATTCCCAGGGCCAGGGAGCATGGCAACACCAGCACGAAACACAGGCGCAGGCCCCAATCGAGAATGCGCGAGTACTCCTGGCGATCCTTGCTGGCGTAAGTGCGCGCCAGGGTCGGCAGCAGGATCGTGCCCAGCGCCACGCCAAGCACGCCGGAGGGCAGCTCCATCAGGCGGTCGGCGTAATACATCCACGACACGGAGCCCGAGACCAGCAGCGAGGCGAAGGCGGTGTTGATGATCAGGGAGATCTGGCTGACGGAGACGCCAAGGATCGCTGGCAACATATTGCGCATGACGCGCCAGACGCCGGTGTCCTTGAGGTTA
The DNA here is from genome assembly GCF_001439805.1 of Pseudomonas trivialis. Classification (GTDB taxonomy): domain Bacteria; phylum Pseudomonadota; class Gammaproteobacteria; order Pseudomonadales; family Pseudomonadaceae; genus Aquipseudomonas; species Aquipseudomonas trivialis. The sequence continues at coordinate 345,763 of NZ_JYLK01000002.1, forward strand.
AGGCGCGGCAGCACGAGCATGCCGATTTTTTTCAGGTGCGGCAGTTGGTAAAGCAGTTGCGCCAGACCACCGGCGAGAACGGCCCAGCCGAGGGCCATGACCGGCGGATCGAAATAAGGCGTAAGGAACAGCGCGAAAATAATCATGCTGACGTTGAGCAGGGTCGGCACGAACGCCGGTACCGAAAAACGGTTCCAGGTATTGAGGATTGCGCCAGCCAGGGACGACAGGGAGATCAGCAATATATAAGGAAAGGTCACGCGCAGCAGATCGGTGGTCAGCGCGAACTTTTCCGGGGTATTGGCAAAACCGGGGGCCGTGGCCCAGATCACCCAGGGCGCGGCGAGCATGCCCAGGATCGTCACAAGCATCAGCACGAGGGTCAGCAGGCCGGAGACGTAAGCGATAAAAGTGCGGGTCGCTTCCTCGCCCTGCTGGGTCTTGTATTCGGCCAGGATCGGTACGAACGCCTGGGAAAATGCCCCCTCGGCGAAAATCCGTCGCAGCAGGTTGGGCAGTTTAAAGGCGATGAAGAACGCATCCGTGGCCATGCTGGCGCCGAAAATGCGCGCCAGCAGGGTATCGCGCACGAACCCCAACACCCGGGAGATCATCGTGATAGAGCTGACGGCAGCCAACGATTTGAGCAGATTCATTGAAAGAGTTTGCGCCTATGGGTAAAGAGCAGGCGAACTGTGCGCCTACTTATGCGATACTGCGCGCCTGCAACAGCACAGCGCCAAAGCTCGCGAGTTTACAGGTCAAGCGCCGGAAATAAATCACCCGCCTCTTCAGATCGACCACTCAGCAGTTCGCATCAGCCGCCCTTGACAACCCGTCAAGTCATCGGCATGATTCGCGGCCTATTTTGTTTGCTATTTCCTAAAAAGTCTTTCGAGGAGCTCGACGGTGGCCAACACACCTTCCGCCAAAAAACGTGCAAAACAGGCTGAGAAGCGTCGCAGCCACAACGCCAGCCTGCGTTCCATGGTTCGTACCTACATCAAGAATGTAGTTAAAGCCATCGACACCAAAGACGCTGAAAAAGCTCAAGCAGCCTACGTTCTGGCTGTGCCGGTTATCGACCGTATGGCCGATAAAGGCATCATCCACAAGAACAAGGCCGCTCGCCACAAGAGCCGCCTGAATGGCCACATCAAGGCTCTGAGCGTTCCTGCTGCAGCCTGAGTGGTAACAACTGCCCACGCGACGTCAGTTGCGTAACAGTTAGAAAATGCCCCGTACCGAAAGGTCCGGGGCATTTTTGTGCGTGCCTGAAAATCACCACAGCTCCACCTGTGGGAGGGGGCTTGCCCCCTCCCACCTTGGACAATGGTGGTCAGGTAGCTGTTTTCAAGCGCCAAAAAAAACGCCCCGAACCAGTCGGGGCGTTTTTGCTGGCAGCTGATTAACGCATCAATCAGTGCTGATGACCGCCTTCGCCGTGAACGTGGCCGTGAGCCACTTCTTCCTGGGAAGCGTCGCGGATGGCAACGATCTTCACCTGGAAGTTCAGACGCTGGCCAGCCAGCGGGTGGTTGCCGTCGACGGTGACGTCATCGCCATCCAGGTCGCGGATGGTGACGATCTGCATCTGGCCGTCCGGCGCGGAAGCGTGGAACTGCATGCCCACTTCCAGCTCGTCGACACCTTCGAACATGCTGCGGCTCAGAGTGCTCACCAGTTCGGCGGAGTATTCGCCGTAGGCATCTTCAGGTTCGACGGCAACGGTCAGCTCATCACCCACCTCTTTGCCTTCCAGAGCCTTTTCCAGGCCTGGGATGATGTTACCTGCGCCTTGCAGGTAGACCAGCGGCGCGCCGCCGGCGGAGCTGTCGATGACCTCACCAGCGTCGTTGGTCAGGGTATAGTCAATGGAGACAGCCTTGTTGGCGGCGATCGGCATGGGGCGAGACCTTTTGCAGAAGAATGAAGAACGGACAAGTCTAAACAAGGATTTGCCCGAAAGCGAACAGAACCCGGACGGACGGGACCGAATAACGCTAACCTTGGCACCTGATTTACGGTAGACGCTCACGCATAGAGCGCCACCCAAGCCATGCACCTCCAGAGAATTCGCATGCAGACTTTTTTTATCGCGCCCACCGATTTTGGTGTGGGTCTGACCTCCATCAGCCTTGGGCTGGTGCGTACCCTTGAACGTGCCGGGCTCAAGGTCGGCTTCTTCAAACCGATTGCCCAACCACATCCCGGCGACACCGGCCCCGAACGCTCCACCGAGCTGGTCGCCCGCACCCATGGCCTGAAACCACCGCAACCGCTGGGCCTGGCCCATGTGGAACGCATGCTCGGTGACGGCCAGCTGGATGAGCTGCTCGAAGAAATCATCACCCTCTATCAGCAGGCTGCCGTGGGCAAGGACGTGCTGATCGTCGAAGGCATGGTGCCGACCCGCAGCGCCAGTTACGCGGCGCGGGTCAACCTGCACCTGGCCAAGAGCCTGGATGCCGAAGTGATCCTGGTGTCGGCGCCGGAAAACGAAGTGCTCACCGAACTCTCCGGCCGCGTCGAATTGCAGGCCCAGCTGTTTGGCGGGCCGAAAGACCCTAAAGTGCTCGGCGTGATCCTCAACAAGGTGCGCACCGACGAGAGCATGGAAGCCTTCTCGGCGCGCCTTAAAGAGCACTCGCCTTTATTGCGCAGCGGTGATTTCCGCCTTCTGGGCTGCATCCCCTACCAACCCGAACTCAACGCCCCGCGCACCCGCGACGTGGCCGACCTGATGGGCGCGCAGGTGCTCAACGCCGGCGACTATGAAACCCGGCGCATGACCAAGATCATCATCTGTGCCCGCACCATGCGTAACACCGTGGAGCTGCTCAAGCCCGGCGTGCTGGTGGTGACCCCCGGTGATCGCGACGACATCATCCTTGCGGTGAGCCTGGCCGCCATCAACGGCGTGCCGCTGGCCGGCCTGCTGCTGACCAGCGACACCCTGCCCGACCCACGCATCATGGACTTGTGCCGGGGCGCCTTGCAGGCCGGTCTGCCAGTGCTGTCAGTGAGCACCGGCTCCTATGACACGGCCAACCAGCTCAACAGCCTGAACAAGGAAATCCCCATCGACGACCGCGAGCGCGCCGAGATCATCACCGATTTCGTCGCCAGCCACCTCGATGCGCGCTGGCTGCACCAGCGATGCGGCACGCCACGGGAGATGCGCCTGTCGCCGGCGGTGTTCCGCTATCAGTTGATCCAGCGCGCCCAGGCCGCCAACAAACGCATCGTATTGCCCGAAGGCAGCGAGCCGCTGACCGTGCAGGCCGCCGCCATCTGCCAGGCGCGGGGTATCGCCCGCTGCGTGTTGCTGGCTAAACCTGCGGATGTGGAAGCGGTGGCCCGCGCCCAGGGCATCGAACTGCCCGCCGGCCTGGAGATTCTCGACCCGGACCTGATTCGCCAACGCTATGTCGAGCCGATGGTGGCGCTGCGCAAAAGCAAGAGCCTCAACGCTCCGATGGCCGAGCAGCAACTGGAAGACACGGTGGTGATCGCCACCATGATGCTCGCGCTGGATGAAGTCGACGGCCTGGTCTCCGGCGTGATTCACTCCACCGCCAACACCATCCGCCCTGCCCTGCAGCTTATTAAGACGGCGCCGGGCTGCACCCTGGTGTCGTCGGTGTTCTTCATGCTGTTCCCCGAGCAGGTGCTGGTGTATGGCGACTGCGTGATGAACCCGCACCCGAGCGCGGCGGAGCTGGCGGAAATCGCCCTGCAAAGCGCCGACTCGGCGGCCGCGTTCGGCATTACTCCGCGTGTGGCGATGATCAGCTACTCCAGCGGCGACTCGGCCAGCGGCGAGGAAGTGGAGAAGGTCCGCGAGGCCACCCTGCTCGCCCATGAACAGCAAAGTACACTGCTGATCGACGGCCCGCTGCAATACGATGCCGCCGCCAACGAAGCCGTGGCCCGGCAACTGGCACCCAATAGCCTGGTGGCCGGCAAGGCCACGGTGTTCGTGTTCCCCGACCTGAATACCGGCAACACCACCCACAAGGCCGTGCAACGCAGCGCCGATTGCGTGAGCCTGGGGCCGATGCTTCAGGGGCTGCGCAAACCGGTCAACGATCTGCCGCGCGGCGCGCAGGTGGACGATATCGTGTACACCATCGCACTGACTGCGATCCAAGCCGCCAACCGACCTATGGATATCTGAATGCTGGATTTTCTGCCTGCCGCCGTGCGCGGGGTGATTGCTTCCCTGCTGCTGGCGTTGAATACAATCCTGTTGTGTTCGTTCCTGTTTATCGTCGCGCTATTCAAGGTGCTGCCCTTCGCCAAGCGTTTCAGCGAATGGCTGATGAACCACACGCATGAAGCCTGGGTGACCAACAACAAGGGCTGGATGAACCTGGTGCGCCGCACGCGCTGGCACCTGAGCGGCCTTGAGGGCCTGGACTACCAGCACTCCTACCTGGTGACCAGTAATCACCAGAGCTGGGTCGACATCATGGTGCTGCAATACGTGTTGAATCGACGGATTCGCCCACTGAAGTTCTTCCTCAAGCAGGAGCTGATCTGGGTGCCGGTGATTGGTCTGGCCTGGTGGGCGCTGGGCTTTCCGTTCATGAAGCGCTACACCAAGGCCTACCTGGAAAAATACCCGGAAAAGAAAGGCAAGGACCTGGAAACCACCCGCAGGACCTGCGCGAAGTTTCGCCACAATCCGGTGGGGATCTTCAACTTTGCCGAAGGCACGCGGTTTACGCCGGGCAAGCATGCCCAGCAGAAATCGCCGTTTCGCTATTTGCTCAAGCCCAAGGCTGGCGGGATTGCGTTTGTGCTGGATGCGATGGGTGAACAGCTCAAGTCACTGGTCAATGTGACCATTCATTATCCTGGCGGGCGTCCGGGGTATTGGGATTTGCTGTGCGGGAATGTGAAGGACGTGGTGGTGCACTTTGAAGAGGTGCAGATCCCGGCCGGGTTTATCGGCAGGAATTATGAGCAGGATGGCGAGTATCGACTGGCGTTCCAAGGGTGGATCAACCAGCTGTGGGAAGACAAGGATGCGCTGCTGGACAGGCTGCACACCGATTTCCCAGCTAAAAGATGACCAAAATGTGGGAGGGGGCTTGCTCCCGATAGCAGTGGATCAGCGACAGATGTACTGCCTGACACAGCGCCATCGGGAGCAAGCCCCCTCCCACATTTTTTAGATCGCGCCGCGCTGGCGCAACAGCTCCAGCACCTGCTTGACGCTGTCGTCCAGCGACAACGCCTGGGTGTCGATCACCAGGTCGGCATTCAACGGCACGTCGTACGGGAAGGACTCACCGGGGATGTTGTCCCCGCCCGCCGCGTACAACCCTTGCGGATCACGCTCGGCGCACACCAGCGGCGAGGCTTGCACGTACACGGTCAGCAAGCGATCGCTGCCGATCAGCGCCCTGGCCTGTTCGCGACCTTCGGCATCCGGTGCAACGAACGCGGCCAGGGTCAGCAGGCCGGCTTCGTTGAACTGGCGCGCCACATGGGCGGCACGACGCCAGTTCTCAGTGCGACCGGCGCGGTCCTGCGGCAAGCCCTTGTTCAGGTCGTGACGCAGGTTCTGGCCGTCCAGCACGAATACCGCGCGCCCCATGTCGAACAGCTTGCGCTCGACCGCATAGGCCAACGTGCTCTTGCCGGCACCGGAGAGGCCGCTGAACAACACGGTGGCCGGCCGCTGACCGAAGCGCTGGGCGCGTTCTTCGGTGCCCACATGGGCGAGGCTGCCGTGTTGCGCCGCGCCGCCATGACCGACCGGCGGCGCGATGATCATGCCCGCCGCCACGGTGCCGTTGGTCAAGCGGTCAATAACGATAAACGCGCCAGTGGTGCGGTTGCTGTCGTAACCGTCCAGAGCGATGGCGGCGTCGAGGCTGACCTTGACCCGGCCGATCTCATTCAACTGCAGGGAACTCGCCGGGCCTTCGGCCAGGGTGTTCACGTCCACACGGTGCACGATGCTGGTGATGGAACCCGGCACATAGCTGGTGGCGCGCTTGATGTCGTATTTCTTGCCCGGCAGCATTGGCTCTTCGGCCATCCACACCAGCATGGCGTCGAAGGCGTCGGTCACTTGCGGCACGTTGCCGGCGTGTACCAGCAGGTCGCCACGGGAGATATCGATTTCGTCTTCCATGGTCAGCGTCACGGCCTGGCCGGGGCCTGCCTGTTCCAGCTCACCCTCGAAGGTGACGATGGATTTGACACGGCTGCTCTTGCCGGACGGCAGCACCACGATCTCGTCGCCCTTGTGCACGATGCCGCTGGCCAGGGTGCCGGCGAAACCACGGAAGTTCAGGTTCGGACGATTGACGTACTGCACCGGAAAACGCAGGTCGGTGTAGTTGCGGTCGTTGGCGATCTCGACGGTCTCGAGGATCTCCATCAGCGACTGGCCGGTGTACCAGGGCGAGCGCTCGCTCTTGTTCACCACGTTGTCGCCCTTGAGCGCCGACATTGGCACGAAAGCCAGGGTGCTGGGCTTGAAGGCGATACCGTCGGCGAACTTCAGGTAATCGGCCTTGATCTGCTCGAAGACGCTTTGGTCGAAGCCATTGATGTCCATCTTGTTGATGGCCACCACGATATGTTTGATGCCCAGCAACGAGGCGATGAAGCTGTGGCGACGGGTCTGGGTCTGCACACCGTAGCGGGCGTCGATCAGGATGATCGCCAGGTCACAGGTGGAGGCACCGGTGGCCATGTTGCGGGTGTACTGCTCATGGCCCGGGGTGTCGGCAATGATGAATTTACGCTTGGCGGTGGAGAAGTAGCGGTAGGCAACATCGATGGTGATGCCCTGCTCGCGCTCGGCCTGCAGGCCATCGACCAGCAGGGCCAGGTCGATGTCATCGCCGGTGGTGCCGGATTTTTTCGAATCGCGGGTAATGGCTTCCAGATGATCTTCGTAGATCATCTTGGAGTCGTGCAGCAGGCGCCCGATCAGGGTGCTCTTGCCGTCGTCGACGTTGCCGCAGGTCAGGAAGCGCAACATCTCTTTGCGCTCGTGCTGGCCCAGGTAGGCGAGGATGTCCTCGCTGATCAAATCAGATTGATGCGACATGACAGCCCCTTAGAAATAACCTTGACGTTTTTTATCTTCCATGGAGCCGGCGCCATCGTGGTCGATGACCCGGCCCTGGCGCTCGGAAGTTCGCGTCAGGAGCATTTCCTGAATGATGTCCGTCAGCGTCTCGGCTTCGGACTCCACCGCGCCCGTCAACGGGTAGCAGCCAAGGGTGCGGAACCGCACTTTCTTTTTGACGATGCGGGCTTTGTCTTCATCGGACAGGTGCTCGAGGATGCGGCCGTCGTCGATCATGATCAACGTGCCGTTCTTCTCGATCACGTCGCGCTCGGCGGCGAAGTACAGCGGCACGATCGGGATGCCTTCCAGGTAGATGTACTGCCAGATATCCAGCTCGGTCCAGTTGGAGAGCGGGAACACGCGGATCGACTCACCCTTGTTGACGTTGCCGTTGTAGACGTTCCACAGTTCGGGGCGCTGGTTTTTCGGGTCCCAGCGGTGCTTGCTGTCGCGGAACGAGTACACGCGCTCTTTGGCACGGGATTTCTCTTCATCGCGACGGGCACCGCCGAAGGCTGCGTCGAACCCATGCTTGTCCAGCGCCTGCTTAAGGCCCTCGGTCTTCATGATGTCGGTGTGCTTGGCGCTGCCGTGGGTGAAGGGGTTGATGCCCTGCGCCACGCCGTCCGGGTTGATGTGGGTGATGAGGTCCAGGCCCAGCTCTTCAACCATCTGGTCGCGGAACGTGTACATCTCCTGGAATTTCCAGCGTGTGTCGACGTGCATCACCGGAAACGGCAGTTTGCCCGGGAAGAAGGCCTTGCGTGCCAGATGCAGCATCACGGCGGAGTCTTTACCGATCGAGTAGAGCATCACCGGGTTGTCGAACTCGGCGGCGACCTCGCGGATGATGTGGATGCTTTCCGCCTCCAGCTGTTTCAGATGCGTCAGTTTGTCGACCATGGTTACTCACGGAAAAACGATCTTGTGGACGGCCAGCGGGCCGTGTTCGAGCGGGGCATGCTAGCACAGCAACTTCTTCTATTCAGGGAGCCAGCTAGATCGAAACGGTATATGAATATGCCCCCAGGTTTGGGATTCCTGTGGGAGCGGGCTTGCCTGCTCCCACAGTTTGTCCGACTGTTTCGCTTAGATCGGATTGGGGCAGTCGATGAACAGATGTTCCAGGGCGAAGCGCCGCGCCAGGTAATCACCCAGTGCCTGCACGCCGTAGCGTTCGGTGGCGTGATGGCCGGCGGCGATGAAGCTGATGTCGTTTTCCCGCGCGCTGTGGAAGGTCTGCTCGGAGGCTTCGCCGCTCAGGTACAGGTCGACCCCGGCGGCAATCGCCTGGTCGATATAGCCCTGGCCGCCCCCGGTGCACCAGCCGATCCGGCGAATCATCGGGCTGCCTTCGATCAGCAGCGGCTCGCGACCCATCACGTCCTGCACACGACGGGCGAAGTCGCGGGGCGACAACGGCTCGGCCAGGGAACCGACGAGGCCGATGATCTTGGGATTGCTCGGGTCCAACGGGCCTTCGACCGTGATATCCAATTGACGCGCCAACTGCACGTTATTGCCGACGTCGGCATGCAGGTCCAGCGGCAGGTGGTAAGCGAGCAGGCTGATGTCGTGCTGGAGCAGGGTTTTCAGGCGGCGCTGCTTCATGCCGGTGATGCACGGGTTTTCGCCCTTCCAGAAATACCCGTGGTGCACCAGCACCAGGTCTGCGCGCGCGTCGACCGCCGCGTCCAGCAGGGCCTGGCTGGCGGTGACGCCGCTGACGATGCGCATCACCTGCGGGCGCCCTTCCACCTGCAGGCCATTGGGGCAGTAATCGGCAATTTTTGCGCTGGCGAGGTAGCGGTCCGCTTCCTCGACGAGGGTAGTAAGGGGGACGGCCATAAAAGACTCCTAAATATCCGGTTCCGAGGCGCTCGCAGCCTCGTATAATGCGCGACATTATGGGCGCTCCCCCGCCCCCTGCAACCTGTCAGGACTTACTTGATGCTCAAGGCACTGCGTTTTTTTGGATGGCCATTGCTGGCTGGCGTGCTGATCGCGACGCTGATCATTCAGCGTTTCCCCCAGTGGGTGGGCCTGCCAAGCCTCGACGTAAACCTGCAGCAGGCGCCGCAAGCCACCACGGTGGTGCAAGGCCCGGTGACGTACGCAGACGCGGTCGTCATTGCCGCCCCGGCGGTGGTCAACCTGTACACCACCAAGGTCATCAACAAACCGGCCCATCCGCTGTTTGAAGACCCGCAATTTCGTCGCTACTTCGGCGACAACGGCCCCAAGAAACGCCGCATGGAGTCGAGCCTCGGTTCCGGGGTGATCATGAGTCCCGAAGGCTACATTCTTACCAACAACCACGTGACCACCGGCGCCGACCAGATTGTGGTAGCCCTGCGTGACGGCCGCGAAACCCTGGCGCGCGTAGTGGGCAGTGACCCGGAAACCGACCTCGCGGTGTTGAAAATCGACTTGAAAAACCTCCCCGCGATCACCCTCGGCCGCTCCGACGGCCTGCGCGTGGGCGACGTGGCGCTGGCCATCGGCAACCCGTTCGGCGTGGGCCAGACCGTGACCATGGGCATTATCAGCGCCACCGGACGCAATCAACTGGGCCTCAACAGCTACGAAGACTTCATCCAGACCGACGCCGCCATCAACCCCGGCAACTCCGGCGGCGCGCTGGTGGACGCCAATGGCAACCTGACCGGGATCAACACGGCGATTTTCTCCAAGTCCGGCGGCTCCCAGGGCATCGGCTTTGCGATCCCGGTGAAACTGGCGATGGAAGTGATGAAGTCGATCATCGAGCACGGCCAGGTGATTCGCGGCTGGCTGGGTATCGAAGTGCAACCGTTGACCAAGGAGCTGGCGGAATCGTTCGGCCTCACCGGGCGCCCGGGGATCGTGGTCGCCGGGATTTTCCGCGACGGCCCGGCACAGAAAGCCGGCCTGCAGTTGGGCGACGTGATCCTCAGCATCGACGGCGCACCCGCAGGCGACGGGCGCAAGTCGATGAATCAGGTGGCGCGGATCAAGCCGACCGACAAGGTGGCGATCCAGGTAATGCGCAATGGCAAGGAGATCAAGCTGATGGCGGAAATCGGCCTGCGCCCGCCGCCTGCGCCAGTGAAAGAAGAGGAATAATTCGTCCAGGGTGCTCGTTCGCGAGCGCCTGTAACTTTATGTTTCGTCGCAGAGCCCGCTCGATTGGCATGTTATATTGTTTCAATACAACCCTTGGAACGTTCTCTCATGTCGTCTCGAAAGTTTGCCCCCCTGGCTGGCCTGGCCCTGGGTTTGCTGCTCGATCCCGCCTACGCCGAAGAAAACACCGTGGAACTGGACACCATCAGCATCACCGGTGACACCTATGAATCCGCCACCAGCCCGGTCACCGGCTACCGCGCCAGCCGCTCCGCCAGCGCGACAAAAACCGACACGGCCCTGCGCGATATCCCGCAATCGATCAGCGTAATCCCCGCCACCGTGCTCAAGGACCTGGGCAGCACCAGCGTGGAACGCGCGCTGGAATTTGCCGGCGGCGTGTCCAAGCAGAACAACTTCGGCGGCCTGACCCTCTACGAATACAGCGTGCGCGGTTTCACCACCTCGGAGTTCTACCAGGACGGTTTCAGCGCCAACCGCGGCTACCCGAGCACACCGGATGCGGCCAATATCGAACGCATCGAAGTGCTCAAGGGCCCCGCCGCCAGCCTCTATGGACGCGGCGACCCCGGCGGCACGGTGAACATCGTCACCAAAAAGCCACAGCCCGACGCCTTCACCACCCTGCAAACCAGCGCCGGCAGCTGGGATCGCTATCGCACCGCGCTGGACGTCAACACCCCGCTCGACGCCGAAGGCAAGGTGCTGTCACGGGTCAACCTGGCCGTGGAGGACAACCACAGCTTCCGCGATCACGTCGAGAGCAAGCGCGTGTTCGTCGCGCCCTCGTTCAGTTGGCAGCTGGACCCGGACACCAGCCTGCTGGTGGAAAGTGAATTCGTGCGCCACAGCTCCACCTTCGACCGTGGCATCGTCGCCTCCCCCGGTGTTTCGCGTTCCACCTTCCTCGGCGAGCCCAATGACGGTGACATCGACAACCACAACAACCGTCTCCAGGCCACCCTCGAACACCACCTCAACGATGCCTGGAAACTGCGCCTGGCCAGCCACTACAAACAGGGCAGCCTATGGGGCGATGCGTCGGAAAACCGTGCGTTGAATCCCGACGGCCACACCCTCAACCGTCGTTACCGCGAACGCTCCATGGGTTGGCACGACAGCATCACCCAGCTGGAACTGCGCGGCCTGTTCGACATTGGCAGCTGGCAGCATGAGCTGCTGATCGGCACCGAATACGAGGACTACCGCAAGAAGGAACGCGTGACCGCCATCGGCGGCAGCAATTACGCCATCGACCTCTACAACCCGGTCTACGGCCAGCCCAAGCCCAACGGCCTGCGCTCCGGTACCGACTTTTTTGAACAGACCAAAAGCCACGCGCTGAACCTGCAAGACCAGATCATCTTCACCGACCGCCTGCGCGGCATGGTGGGCGCGCGCGTTGAGCATTTCGAGCAGAGCACCGAAGATTTCACCCGCAACGTCACCAGCAAGCAGACCCACGACGCCCTCACCCAGCGCGCCGGCCTGCTGTATCAGCTCACGCCGCAAGTCGGGGTGTTCGCCAACGCATCCACCTCGTTCAAGCCCAACAGCGGGCTCGATGCCGGCGGCAACACGTTCAAGCCGGAAGAAGGCGTGGGTTACGAAGTGGGGGTCAAGACCGAGCTGTTCGAAGACCGCCTCAGCGCCACCGTCGCCGCATTCCATATCGAGAAGGAAAACGTGCTCGCCCTGAACCCGGCCACCAATACCAACCGTGCCATGGGCAAGGCCCGCAGCCAGGGCATTGACCTGCAATTGAGCGGGCAATTGACCGACGCCGTGCGGGTGATCGGCGCGTACGCCTACATTGATGCCGAAGTGACCAAGGGCGAAGCCAGCATTCCCGCCGGCAGCCGCATTCTCGGCGTGGCCAGGCACAGCGGCAGTCTGCTCGGGGTGTATGAATTCCAGGATGGCGCGCTGCGCGGATCAGACCTGGGCGCGGCGTTTACCTACGTGGGCGATCGCTCCGGCGAGGCGGGCACCCGCTTTGAATTGCCCGCCTATCACACCGTGGATTTGCTGGCCCACTACAAGGCCACCAAAAACGTGACCGTGGGTTTGAACCTGAACAACCTGTTCGATGAAAAGTATTACGAACGGTCCTACAGCACTTACTGGGTGAATCCGGGCGAGCCGCGCAACCTCACGGTCAGCCTGACCCTCAACCTGTAAACACAGACCAAAAATGTGGGAGGCCCCGCCAAGTCTTCGACTTAGCGCTGTCGCGCAGCAAACTGGGGCCTCTGTGGCTGCCTGAAACTTCAGGTTTTAAAATCAATAAGTTATTTTGTATTTGATAAGAGGGGGCAAGCCCCCTCCCACATTTGGCGCTGTACCCGTTTCGATTACAGTGACACAGGCGCACGCTCGCAGAGCGTGTTGAGCGCCGCCGCCCATTGCGGGTCATCGTTCAGACACGGCACCAGCACCAATTCCTCGCCCCCCGATGCGCAAAACTGCTCGCGCCCGCGATCGCCGATCTCTTCCAGCGTTTCGATGCAGTCGGCCACAAATGCCGGGCACATCACCAGCAGCTTTTTCACCCCCTGCTGGGCCAGCGCCTCAAGGCGCGCCTCGGTATAGGGCTCGATCCACTTGGCGCGGCCCAGGCGCGACTGAAACGCCACCGACCACTTGCCGTCCGGCAACCCCAGCCGCTCGGCAAAATGACGCGCAACGCTGAAGCATTGCGCGCGATAACAGGTGGCGAGCACCGCAGGCGAAGCATGCCTGCAGCAATCGGCGTCCTTGAAGCAATGCTGGCCAGTGGGGTCGAGTTTGGTCAAATGGCGCTCGGGCAGCCCGTGAAAACTGAGCAACAAGTGATCGTAATCCTGCTCCACATACGCCCGCGCGCTCTGCGCCAGGGCGTCGAGGTACTCCGGCTGATCGTAGAACGGCTGCAGGATCGAGAGTTGCACCTTCAGCTTCTTCTCACGTATCACCCGCCAGGCCTCTTCAATCACCGTGGTGACCGTGCTGTCGGCAAACTGCGGGTACAACGGCGCCAGCGTTACCTTTTGAATGCCCTGCGCGGCCAGGCGCGTCAGCGTGGTTTCAAGAGACGGCTCACCGTAACGCATCGCCAGTTCGACCGGGCCCTGGGTCCATTGCCGGGTCATCTGCTCTTGCAGGCGACGGCTGAGCACCACCAGGGGCGAGCCCTCTTCCCACCAGATGGAGGCGTAGGCATGCGCCGACTGCTCGGGGCGCTTGATCAGGATCAGCGACACCAACAGGCGCCGCACCGGCCACGGCAGGTCGATCACATAAGGGTCCATCAAAAACTGGTTGAGGTAGCTGCGCACATCGGCCACCGAAGTGGACGCGGGAGAACCCAGGTTGACCAGTAACAACGCGTGATCCGTCATGCAACTTCCTATGGCTTAAAGGCGGCTGGACAAATCGTCCAGAGCCGCATGCAACTGCGTGAACTGAAAAGTGAAACCGGCGGCCAGCAGCCGTTCGGGCACGGCCTTCTGCCCGCCCAGCAGCAACCCCGACAACTCGCCCAACCCCACCTTCAACGCAAATGCCGGCATTGGCATGAAGGCCGGGCGATGCAGCACTTGGCCCAGTGTCCTGGCGAACTCGCGGTTACGCACCGGATGCGGCGCGCAGGCATTATAGGGACCGCTGGCGTCTTCCTTGTGCAGAAGAAAATCAATCAGGGCGATTTGGTCCTTGATGTGCACCCATGGCATCCACTGCCGACCATTGCCGATAGGCCCGCCCAGCGCCAGTTTGAACGGCAGCAGCAGGCGCGACAAAAAGCCGCCCTCGGCCGCCAGCACCAGGCCAGTGCGCACCAGCACCACGCGCACCCCGAGGGCTTCGGCGCGCTGGGCGGTTTCTTCCCAGGCGATGCACAGCTGGCTGGGGAAATCGTCCTGCACCGGGCCACTGGCTTCGGTCAATTCGCGCTCGCCGCCGTCGCCGTACCAGCCCACCGCCGAACCGGAAATCAACAACGCCGGTTTCTGCGCCAGGCCTTCGATCCACGCCAGCAGGCTTTCGGTGAGGCTGATGCGGCTGCTCCACAGCAGCGCCTTGCGCTTGTGCGTCCACGGCCGGTCGGCGATCGGCGCGCCGGCGAGGTTGACCACCGCGTCCACCTCACCGATCACGTCCTGCAAACGGCCAACGCCCAATACCTGGGCGCCACACAGCCTGGCCACTGTTTCCGGCTGGCGGCTCAAAACGGTCAGGCGATGGCCCTGGGCAAGCCAGTGGCGACACAATTGGCGGCCGATCAAACCTGTACCGCCGGTCAGCAAAATATGCATGGGTTCTTCCTCATGTAACGTTCGCCGCCCGTCACTGGTCTATTTTACTAATAGGGACAATGTTGAATTCGGACGTAACGTTGGTTAAGTCACCGACGTTAACCATAGGTCACGCCACACAATCAGGCACGCCAAAACTTATACCAAAAAACGAGATTGTACAGCTATTGGTGTCGGCGTAGGCTGTACCCAACGGTAAAACGAGGCCTCCCATGAGTGTTCCCATCGCAATCATCGGCACCGGCATCGCCGGCTTGTCCGCTGCCCGAGCGTTACGAGACGCGGGGCAGGTCGTACACCTTTTCGATAAAAGCCGCGGCAGCGGCGGCCGCATGTCCAGCAAGCGCAGCGATGCCGGGGCGCTGGACATGGGCGCGCAATACTTCACCGCCCGTGACCGTCGCTTCGTCAACGAAGTGCAGCGCTGGCAGAGCCACGGCTGGGCCGAGCAGTGGAAACCCCAACTGTACAACTTCAAGTCCGGCCAGCTCACGCCCTCCCCCGACGAGCAGATCCGCTGGGTCGGTACACCGCGCATGAGCGCGATCACTCGCGCACTGCTCGACGACCTGCCGGTGACCTTCGGTTGCCGCATCACCGACGTGTTCCAGGGCGAACAACACTGGAACCTGCTGGACGCCGACGGCGGCAACCACGGCCCGTTCAGCCACGTCATCATTGCCACGCCCGCGCCCCAGGCCACTGCGTTGCTGGCGGCCGCGCCCAAGCTGGCGAGTGCCGCTGCCGGTGTGAAAATGGACCCGACCTGGGCCATCGCCCTGGCCTTCGACAAACCGCTGGATACGCCGATGCAAGGCTGCTTCGTGCAAGACAGCCCGCTGGACTGGCTCGCGCGCAACCGCAGCAAGCCCGGGCGCGACACCACCCTCGACACCTGGGTGCTGCACGCCACCAGCGCCTGGAGCAAGGCGCACCTGGACCTGTCGCGGGAAGCCGTGATCGACCACCTGCACGGCGCCTTCGCCGAGTTGCTGCACTGCGCCATGCCGGCGCCGTCGTTCAGCCTGGCCCACCGCTGGCTCTACGCCCGGCCGTCCGGCAGCCATGAGTTCGGCGTGCTGGCCGACGCCGACCTGGGCCTGTTCGTGTGTGGTGACTGGTGCCTGTCCGGCCGTGTCGAAGGCGCATGGCTCAGCGGCCAGGAAGCGGCGCGACGCCTGATCGAGCATCTGCAATGAACCGCATCAATCCGGCCAAGCTGCTGTTGTCGAAATGGACCGCGACCGCGCCAAAGAACAAGGAAAAGCATTTCCTCGTCACCGAGCTGTTTCGTGACGAGGAAAACACCGTTCTGGAAATCGAACTTCAGGCAGTGATGACCCGGCGCACCCAGCGCCTGGCGTGGCAAACCCTGCAAGACGCTGACCACTGGACCATGGGTTGGAAGTAACCTCGCCGTACAAACTTGTACAAAATATTTGACTTGTACAGCATCAAACCTATGATGAGATTAGTTGTACAGACTCTTGAGCCTGTACAGGATTTTTTTGCAGAGGTTTGCCCATGCCCAGCACCGCAAAACCCAGGATTGGCATCAGCGCCTGCTTGCTGGGCGAGAATGTGCGCTTCAATGGCGGACACAAACAATCCCAGCTGTGCAGCGAGACGCTGGCCGATTACTTCGACTTCGTGCCGCTGTGCCCTGAAGTCGCCATCGGCCTTGGCGTCCCCCGTGAAACCATCCGCCTGGTCGGTGACGCCGCCAACCCGCAGGCGGTGGGCACCGTGCACCGCGAGCTCAACGTCACCCAGCCCCTCGACGAATACGGCCAGCAGATGGCCCGTGAACACACCGACCTGTGCGGCTACATCTTCATGCAGAAGTCGCCGTCGTGCGGCCTGGAACGGGTCAAGGTGTACCGCGACAATGGCGCCCCGGTCGACGGCGGCGGGCGCGGCATCTACGCCCAGGCATTCTGCGCGCGCCACCCCAACCTGCCGGTGGAAGAAGACGGCCGGCTGAACGACCCGGTGCTGCGGGAAAACTTCCTCACCCGCGTGTTCGTCTACGCCAGTTGGCAACAGCTGCTGGCCGAAGGCCTCACCCGTCACCGCCTGCTGTCCTTTCACGCGCGCTACAAATATTTGCTGATGGCCCACAGCCCGGTGCACTACAAGAGCCTGGGCAATCTGCTGGGCAGCATGAGCAAGGGCGATGACCTCTCGGAGCTGGCTGACTGTTATTTCAGCGACCTGATGACCGGCCTGAAAAAGTGCGCCACCCGCGGCACCCACACCAATGTGTTGCAGCACATCAGTGGCTACCTCAAGCAGGCCATCAGCAGCGACGACAAGCAGGAAATGCAGACCGTCATCGATCAATACCGCCAGGGCATTGTGCCGCTGGTGGTGCCGCTGACCCTGCTCAAGCATCACTTTCGCCAACACCCGGATCGCTACATCGCGCAGCAGGCCTACCTGCAACCGCACCCGGAAAACCTCAGCCTGCGAAATGCGATCTAATCCATGAAAGCTGCCCTGCCAGACGACCCCGATGACATCGCCCAAGCCCTCCAGGACGGCTGGCTGCCGATTCGCGAAGTGGCGCGCCAGACCGGCGTCAACGCGGTCACCCTGCGCGCCTGGGAGCGCCGCTACGGCCTGATCGTGCCGCAGCGTACGCCCAAGGGCCACCGATTGTTCAGCGACGTACACGTGCAACGCATCCACACCATCCTTACCTGGCTCAATCGAGGCGTGCCGGTCAGCCAGGTGAAAAACCTGATCGACTCGGCACAGGCCGGGCCGGACGGCGTGGAAAACGAATGGCACGCGCTGCACCAGAACCTGCTGACGGCCATCAGCGAACTGGCCGAGCGCCGGGTCGACGACGCCTTCAACCAGGCCATGGCGCTGTACCCGCCGCGCACGCTCTGCGCGCAATTACTGTTGCCGCTGCTGCAGGCGCTGGAGCAACGCTGGCAGGGGCAGTTCGGCGCGCAGATGGAGCGGGTATTTTTTCTGTCCTGGCTGCGCAGCAAGTTCGGTGCACGCATCTACCACACCAATCGCCAACTGCAAGGCGCGCCACTGCTGCTGGTCAATCACTCGGACCTGCCCCTGGAGCCGCACCTGTGGCTCAGCGCGTGGCTGGCCAGCAGCGCCGACTGCCCGGTGGAAGTGTTCGACTGGCCGCTGCCTGCCGGCGAACTGGCCCTGGCGGTAGAGCACCTGCAACCGCGCGCGGTGCTGCTGTATTCGAGCAAGGCCCTGAATGTGCCGGCGTTGACCAAACTGTTGGGCGGCGTCAGTTGCCCAATGTTGATTGCCGGACCAACGGTGTGCATCCACCCCGTCGAATTGGCCGTACTAATCCGGGACATCCCTGACCTGTTCGTCGCCGAAGACCCCTTGGCGGCCCATCAGATACTGATTGAGCGTGGAATTGTCTAAATGCATTTGATCTGGCTGCGCACCGACCTGCGCCTGCACGACAACACCGCCCTGGCCGCCGCGAGCCAGCGTGGCCCGCTGGCCGCCGTGTACTTGATCACGCCCGAGCAATGGCTGGCCCACGACGATGCCGCGTGCAAGGTCGACTTCTGGCTGCGCAACCTGCAGTGCCTGAGCCAGGCGCTCGGCACACTCAACATCCCCTTACTGATCCGCACCGCCCCGACCTGGGACCAGGCACCCGCCGTGCTGAGCACGCTGTGCCAGGAACTGTCGGTGGAGTCGGTGCACATCAACGAGGAATACGGCATCCACGAAAGCCGTCGCGATCAGGCCGTGGCCCAGGCGCTGGAAGCCTGCGGCGTGACGTTCCACCGCTACCTCGACCAACTGTTTTTCCAACCCGGCAGCGTGCTGACCAAGACCGGCACCTACTTCCAGGTCTTCAGCCAGTTTCGCAAGGTGTGCTACAGCCGCCTGCACAGCGCCCTGCCGCGCCTGGTGGCGACGCCGAAAGCCCAGCAGAAACTGCCGTTCGCCAGCGACCCGATTCCGCACAGCGTGCCCGGCTTCGAAACGCCCAGCGACAGCCTGCGCGCGCTCTGGCCGGCCGGCGAAGACGAAGCCCGACGCCGCCTCGACACCTTCGCCGACCAGCAGATCGGCTATTACAAGGACGAGCGCGACTACCCGGCCAAACCGGGCACCAGCCAGCTCTCCGCCTACCTCGCCGCTGGCGTGGTGTCGCCGCGTCAGTGCCTGCACACGGCGTTGCAGAGCAACAGCGGCGAGTTCGAAACGGGCAACGTTGGCGCCGTCACCTGGATCAACGAATTGCTGTGGCGCGAGTTCTACAAACATATTCTGGTCGGCTACCCACGGGTGTCGCGCCACCGCGCGTTCCGGCCCGCGACCGAAGCCGTCGCCTGGCGCCACGCGCCCGAAGACCTGGCGGCGTGGCAGGAAGCGCGCACCGGCCTGCCGATCATCGACGCGGCCATGCGTCAGTTGCTGGAGACCGGCTGGATGCACAACCGCCTGCGCATGGTGGTGGCGATGTTCCTGACCAAAAACCTGCTGATCGACTGGCGCGAGGGCGAACGCTTTTTCATGCGCCACCTGATCGACGGCGACCTCGCCGCCAACAACGGCGGCTGGCAGTGGAGTTCCTCCACCGGCACCGATTCGGCGCCGTATTTCCGCATTTTCAGCCCGTTGAGCCAGTCGGAAAAATTCGACAGTGAGGGCGTGTTCATCAAGCGCTGGTTGCCGCAGCTGGCGGCGCTGAACAAAAAGGACGTGCACAACCCCGAGGCCGCCGGCGGGCTGTTCGGCGTGGCGGACTACCCGCGCTCGATCGTCGACCTGAAAAAATCCCGCGAGCGCGCCCTCGCCGCCTTCCGCAGCCTGCCGTCCCGTCAAGCGGTGGCCGAGCATGAGTGACTTTCTGCGCCGCTTCGCCCAGGCCTTTGCCACGCTGGACAAGCACAACCTGCACCTGCTCGACAGCCTGTACAGCCAGGACATCGCCTTCGCCGACCCGCTGCATCAAGTGCATGGCCTGCCTGAACTGCGCCGCTACTTCAGCGAGCTGTACAGCCAGATCAGCCAGTTGCGTTTCGACTATCAGGGGTTCGATGAGGTGGCCGAAGGTGAAGGCTACCTGCGCTGGAAAATGAGTTTTTGCCACCCGCGCCTCAACGGCGGCAAGGTGATCCGAGTGGAAGGCTGCTCGCACCTGATGTGGCGCGACAACAAGGTGTACCGCCATCGCGACTATTTCGATGCCGGCGCCATGCTCTATGAACACCTGCCGGTATTCGGCCGAGTCATAAGCTGGCTGAAAAGGAGAATCGCATGAGCCTGACCTCGCCCCGCCGTTACTGGTTGACCGGCGCCAGCAGTGGCATCGGCGCCGCCCTGGCCGTGGAGCTGCTCGACAGCGGCGCCCACGTGGCCCTCAGCTCGCGCTCCCAAGGCCCGCTGGATGCGCTTGCCCGGCGCTACCCTGGACAGGTGCTGGTGGTGGCCGGCGACCTGACCAACAGCCAGACCGTGCGCGAAATCGGCGAGCAAATCGGCGCAGCCTGGGGCGC
Organism: Pseudomonas trivialis; assembly: GCF_001439805.1. GTDB lineage: Bacteria > Pseudomonadota > Gammaproteobacteria > Pseudomonadales > Pseudomonadaceae > Aquipseudomonas > Aquipseudomonas trivialis. Next base: position 365,796 of record NZ_JYLK01000002.1, read on the forward strand.
GCTGGACACCGTGATTCTCAACGCCGGCACCTGCGAATACGTGGATGTGCGTCAGTTTGATTCCTCCATCGTCGAACACGTGGTGCGCACCAATCTGTTGGCCAGCAGCTACTGCATCGAAGCTGCCCTGCCCTTGCTGCGCGCCGGGTGCACGCCGCACCTGGTGGGCGTGGCCAGCGCCGTGACCTACCTGCCGATGCCACGGGCCGAAGCCTATGGCGCATCCAAGGCCGGTTTGCGTTACCTGTTCGAATCCCTGCGTATCAGCCTGTCGCCGGAGAATATCGACGTCACCGTGATCAGCCCGGGCTTTGTCGATACACCGCTGACCGAACGCAATGACTTCCCGATGCCCTTGAGCTGGCCGGCCGATAAAGCCGCACGGCACATCTTCGCCAAACTGGACAAACGCCCGCTGGAGATCGCTTTCCCGGCCATGTTCATCGCCGCCCTGTGGCCACTGTCGAAACTGCCGAACCGCGCGCAACTGATCATCGGCAAGCGCATGCTGCGCAGCCCGCCGCCGCAAAAGGACGACCTGTGAAGATCGCCATCATCGGCAGCGGCATCGCCGGTCTGACCAGCGCCTACCTGCTCAGCCGTCGCCACGACATCAGCGTGTTTGAAGCCAATAGCTGCATCGGCGGGCATACCCATACGGCCAATGTGACGGTCGACGGCCAGCCTTACGCGGTGGACACCGGTTTTATCGTGTTCAACGATTGGACCTACCCCCATTTCATCCGGTTGCTGGGGCAGATCGGGGTGACATTCAAACCCACCGAGATGAGTTTTTCGGTGAACGACCAGCGCAGTGGCTTCGAATACAACGGCAACAACCTCAACAGCCTGTTCGCCCAGCGCCGCAATATCCTCTCGCCGGGGTTCTGGGGCATGTTGCGCGACATTTTGCGCTTCAACCGCCAGGCGCCGCTGGACCTTGAACAGCAACGCATCAGCGCCGACATGACCCTGGGCGACTACCTCGCAGCAGGCGGTTACGGCCCGCGATTCATCCGGCATTACATCGTGCCGATGGGCGCGGCGATCTGGTCGATGTCCCTGGCGGACATGCTCGGTTTTCCGTTGCAGTTCTTTGTGCGTTTCTTCAAGAATCACGGCCTGCTGTCGGTGAACAATCGCCCGCAGTGGTGCGTGATCGAAGGGGGCTCCAGCGCCTATATCGAACCGTTGACCCGCAGCTTTCGCGAAAAAATCCGTCTCGACTGCCCTGTGCACAAGGTCGAGCGCAGCACTGACGGCGTGGTGATCCACAGCGCCGCCGGCAGCGAGACATTCGACCGCGTGGTGTTCGCCTGCCACAGCGACCAGGCCCTGGCACTGCTGGCCGACCCGAGCGAGGCCGAGCAAGCCATCCTTGGCGCCTTGCCCTACGCCGACAACGACGTGGTGCTGCACACCGACACCCGCCTGCTGCCCACGCGCAAACTGGCCTGGGCCAGCTGGAATTACCGCCTCACCGGCAGCGCCGACACCCAGGCCGCCGTCACCTACGACATGAACATCCTGCAAGGCATCGACAGCGCCACCACGTTTTGCGTCAGCCTCAACCAGACGCCAATGATCGATCCGCGCAAAATTCTTGCGCGCTTCACCTACGCCCATCCGCAATACAGCCTGGCAGCGGTGGCCGCGCAGGCACGCTGGGAAGAGTTGAACGGCGCGCGCAATACCTTTTACTGCGGCGCCTACTGGGCCAACGGCTTTCATGAGGACGGCGTGGTCAGCGCGCTGCGCGTGGCCCAGGCCTTCGGGGAAACCCTGTGAACAGCGCCCTGTACAGCGGCTGGATCGCCCATCGCCGGTTTGCGCCCAGGGCCCACGCCTTTCGCTACCGCATCGGCCTGCTGTACCTGGACTTAAGCGAGCAGGACGAGGTGCTCGCGCTCTCGCCCCTGGCCGGCAGCCATCGCCTGGCGCCGTTCGGCTTTCGCCAGCAGGACTACCTGCGCACCTTGACCCGCCACGGCATGAGCCTCACCGATGCGGTGCGTCTTGAGGTGGGCAAGGCGCTGGGGCGCACGCCCCGGGGCGCGATCTGCCTGCTGACCCAGGCCCGCAGTTGGGGCCTGGCGTTCAACCCGGTGAGTTTCTTCTACTGCTACGAGGCAGACGGCGAGCTGGCCGCGATTTTGTGTGAAGTCACCAACACCCCGTGGCGCGAGCGCTATCACTACGTGCTGCCGGCCCTGGCCCTCAGCGCAGGCGAACATCAGCACTTCGCCGTGGCCAAGGCGTTCCATGTGTCGCCATTTTTGCCGCCCGACCTCGAATACCGCATGAGCTTCAGCCCGCCCGCCGACCGGCTGGGCGTGCACATGGCCGACTGGCAAGGCGAACTCAAAGTGTTCGACGCCACATTGAGCCTGCAAAAAGAGCCGCTCACCCGTGCCAGCCTGCACCGTTACCTGCGGCGCTTCCCGTGGATGACCGCCAAGACCTGCCTGGCCATTTACTGGCAGGCCGTGCGCCTGTTGCTCAAACGCACACCGATTTTCCCCCACCGAGCCGCCGATGGCGCCTCTCGCACTGCAGTTGGGTATACCAAGGATCGCCGCCATGAAATCCCCTAATGTATCGGTCAAGGCCAGCCGCCTGAACGTCAACGGCATGACCAGTGCGCTGCTGCGCAAGGGCGTGCTGCGTCAGCTCAGCCAATTGCGCCACGGCCAGTTGGTGCTGATCGAGGACGGCGAGCGACACGTATTTGGTGCACGGGAAGCGCATCTGTTGGGGGAGATCCATATCCTCGACGCCGCCGTGTGGGGCCTGGTGGCGGCCAACGGCTCTATCGGTGCGGGTGAGGCATTTATCCACGGTTACTGGACCAGCCCCGATCTCACCGCCGTGGTGCGCGTGATGGTCAGCAACCTTGACGTGCTCGATGCGATGGAAGGCGGTCTGGCGCGTCTGGCACGGCCGTTCACCCAGGGCCTGCACTGGCTCAACCGCAATACGCGCAAGGGCTCGCAGAAAAACATCGCGGCGCATTACGACCTGGGCAACGACCTGTTCGAAGAATTCCTCGACCCGACCATGATGTACTCGGCGGCACAATTCCTTAAGGCCGACGACACCCTGGAACAGGCGCAACTGAACAAGCTGGAACGCATCTGCCAGAAACTGTCGCTCAAGCCCGGCGACCACCTGCTGGAAATCGGCACCGGCTGGGGCAGCATGGCGCTGTACGCGGCGCAGCATTACGGCTGCAAGGTCACCACTACTACCTTGTCCAAGGAGCAGTTCGCCTACACCGAACGGCGCATTGCCGCCCTGGGTTTGCAGGACCAGGTGACGCTGCTGCTGAGCGACTACCGCGACCTCACCGGTCAGTACGACAAGCTGGTATCCATCGAGATGATCGAGGCGGTAGGCCACCGCTTCCTGCCGACCTACTTCAAGCAATGCGCGCACCTGCTCAAGCCCGACGGGCTGATGCTGCTGCAGGCCATCACCATTCGCGAACAACGCTTCGAGCAGGCCAGGAACAGCGTCGACTTTATCCAGCGCTACATCTTCCCCGGTGGGGCGCTGCCCAGCGTGCAGAACATGTTGCACATCGTCAGCCGCGACACCGACATGAACCTGCTGCACATGGAGGATTTCGGCCTGCACTACGCGCGAACGCTGCGCCTGTGGCACGAGAACTTTCGCCGTGCCCATGGCCGTCTTGCCGAATTGGGCTACGACGAATACTTCCTGCGCCTGTGGGAATTTTATCTGTGCTACTGCGAAGGCGGCTTCATGGAACGCACCATTGGCACCGCGCAGTTGCTGTTGGCCAAGCCGGCGGCGATCAACCCGCCATTGCTCGGGCGCTTCGATGCTTAAATCGCTGGCCAACGCGGCGCTGTTCCAGTGCGGCTGGTTCGCCTGCGTGCTGGGCGGCGACAGCCTGTGGTTGCTGGTGGGGCTGGCGGTACTGGCCATTCACCTGCTGTGGCTCAGTTCGTCGGCCGAGGATGGTGTGCTGATCATCAGCGTCACGCTGGTGGGCACGCTGCTGGACACGGCTTTACGTGCCCTTGGGGTATTCCATTTCAACGAGCCGGGCCCGCTGATTCCGTTCTGGCTGATGCTGCTGTGGGCATTGCTGGCAACCACGCTGCACCACTGCCTGGCCTGGAGCGCACGCCCATGGTGGCGGGCGGCAGTGCTGGGGGCGGTGGGCGGGCCAGCGTCCTACTACGCGGGAAGCCAATTGGCCGGCGTGCAGTTCGGTTACGCCACAGGCCCGACGATGGCCGGGTTGGCGGTGCTGTGGGCGTTTGTGTTCGTCGGGTTGCACCGGCTGGCGCGCTGACGTCCGTCAGCGCATTCGTACACCTGCACTCCGCTTGCCTTACACTGCGCGCCTATGACCAACATCCCTCACCTACAGCTCAACGAACCCGCCGTCACCTGCTCGACGTGCGCGGCCTGTTGCTGTCAGCTGGAAGTGCTGCTGATCACCGACACCGGCGTGCCGGAGCGCTACATCGATACCGATGACTGGGGCGGCGAAGTGATGCTGCGCCTGGATGACGGCTGGTGTGCGGCGCTGGACCGCGACACGATGATGTGCACGATCTACGAGCGCCGCCCGTTGATCTGTCGGGAATTCGAGATGGGTGCACCGGAGTGCCTTGAAGAGCGCCAGGGTATTGCGACGGCGTATCGCTGAGTCTTGATCGACAATCGCAATGTGGGAAGGGCTTGCCCCCTCCCACACTCCAGGCATTACAGCGGCAGGGTGTAGTGCACCGCGTAGCTTTCCACACCATCGTTGTTGCTGCTCATGCCGGCATTGGAATAGTGCGTGGCACGAAGGCCCACTTCATGCCCGCCGGCAAAGCGCAGCCCAAAGCCGATGCGGTCTTCGAACTGGAAGGCCTGGCCGATGTTGTTGTCTTCCAGCTGGGTGCGCGAGAACACGGCCAGGCCGATGCCCGCTTCGATGTAAGGCTTGACCGACTGCCCGGCAAACTCATACACAAACACCGGCGAGAACGACAGGCTGCTGGCACCGGCCGTCTTGTCGCCGTCCCAGTAGGTGTAGGCGCCGCTCCAGTAGCCGGTCAGCCGACCCACGTCGCTCTGCCACCAGCTCTTGTCCCAATCGGAGGTCAAGCCAAGCCGATAGGTCATGGTTGAATCGCTCGTTCCCCCCACTCCAAATTCCAGGCCGGCAGCATTGGCCGAAACAGAGTGTCCTACCGCAGCGGCCACAATCGCGGCCAAACAGAACAAGCGCTTCATAAGAAACATCCTTTCCAAACGAAGTTATAGAGTGTTGTACAGGCTATCTCGCTATAGAAGCTGGCAAATAGAAGGAAGTTCCAGTTCATTGCGAGCTATTTCACGAATTTTTCACGCGCCAAATAGTCGCACAATGCTCGGATATTTCCATAGTGTCGGTAGGATATTTCTTAGGTGATCCAGATCGCCGCTGGTCCAGAACTGGGCTGGGCTGGGACTGCCCGTCGCCAAAAGGTCGCGCTGGCCCAGCAGATGCTTGAGCTGACGGGCCACGGCGGCGCCAGTATCGATGAGGATCACGCTGGGTGGCAGCATCTGCGCCAGCAGCGGTTTGAGGAAGGGGTAATGGGTGCAGCCGAGGATGATGGTGTCGCAGCCGGCACTGAGCAGCGGCTCGATGTACCCCTGCAACAGCTGGCGCAGGGCCGGGCTGGTCAAGTCGCCGGTTTCAATCAACTCCACCAGACCCGGGCACGGCTGGGTGATCACCCGCACATCGGTGGCGAACCGGTCGAGCAAGGCGGCGAACTTGGCGCTTTGCAGGGTGCCGGTGGTGGCAAGCACTCCGACGACCCCGCTGCGGGTGGCGGCGGCGGCAGGTTTGACGGCGGGCTCCATGCCCACCAACGGCCAGTCCGGGAAATCCTGGCGCAGGTCGGCCACGGCCGCCACCGTCGCGGTGTTGCAGGCAATCACGAAGGCCTTGGCGCCTTGACTGCGGAAAAACCCGGCCACCAGGCGCGAGCGTTGGAGAATGAACGCGGGGGTTTTCTCGCCGTAGGGAATGTGCCCGCAGTCAGCCACATACAGCAGTGATTCGTGGGGCAGCAACTGGTGGATTTCGTCCAGCACCGACAGGCCGCCGACGCCGGAATCGAACACGCCGATCGGCGCATCCTTAAGCATGGGGCGTCCCGCACACGCTGCAAGCGGGGTCGCGCTTGACGCGCAACTCGCGAAAACGCGTGGTCAAGGCATTGATCAACAGCAATCGGCCCACCAGCGGCTCACCGAACCCGGCCAGCAGTTTCAGCGCCTCCAGCGCTTGCAGGCTGCCAACCAGCCCCACCAGCGGGCCGATCACGCCGGCTTCGCTGCAGGTGAGTTCGGTATCGCTGCCGTGTCCGTATAAACAGTGATAGCAGGGGCTGTCGGCGCGGCGCGGGTCGAACACCGACAATTGCCCTTCCAGGCGAATCGCTGCGCCACTGACCAGTGGCCTGGCGGTGGCCACGCAGGCCGCATTGACCGCTTCGCGGGTGGAGAAGTTGTCGCTGCAATCGAGCACCACGTCCACGGCTGTCACGGCGGCGGCCAGGGTGTCGGCATCCAGCGCGCTGCGGTGGGTGACCAGCCTGACGTCAGGATTGATGGCAGTCAGGCGACGCATGGCCGAGTCGACCTTGGTCTGCCCGACGCTGTCGGTGTCGTGGATGATCTGGCGTTGCAGGTTGGTCAGGTCGACCGTATCGAAGTCGGCCAGGTGCAGCTCGCCCACGCCGGCTGCGGCGAGGTAAAGCGCAACCGGTGCGCCCAGCCCCCCCAGGCCGACGATCAATGCGCGGCCGTTCTTCAGGCGCAACTGGCCTTCGATATCCACGTGCTGCAACAGAATCTGTCGGCTGTAGCGCAACAGCTCCTGATCGGTCAGCACGGCCGTTGCCCCAGGCTGATGCGTTCGTGGCCGCCGAGGTCGATGCGGCTGTGCACGCCCTCGAACCCCTGCCTCAGCAGCAGATCGCGCACGGCCGACGCCTGGTCGTAACCGTGCTCGAGCAACAGCCAGCCACCGGCATCCAGGTAAGCCCCGGCCTGCTGAGTGATCAGACGCAGATCGTCCAGGCCATCACGGCCCGCCACCAGCGCGCTGGCCGGCTCGAAACGCACATCGCCCGCCACCAGGTGCGGGTCGTTGTCGGCAATGTAGGGCGGGTTGCTGATGATCAGATCAAATGTACGACCGCCCAGGGCGCTGAACCAGTGACTGCTCAGCACCGTGGCGTTATCAAGGTGCAGCCGCTGGCGATTGCGCTCGGCCAGAGCCACGGCCTCCAACACCCGATCAACGGCGGTCACCTGCCAGGCCGGGCGCTCGCTGGCCAGGGCCAGGGCAATGGCGCCGCTGCCGGTGCCCAGGTCGAGCACCCTGGCGGGCGTGGCCGGCAGCAATTCCAGGGCCGCCTCCACCAGCAGTTCGGTGTCCGGGCGCGGGATCAGCGTGTGCGGCGCCACCTCCAGGTCCAGCTTCCAGAACCCTTGCTGGCCGAGGATATAGGCCACCGGTTCACCGGCTCGACGCCGTCGCAGGTAACCGGCAAACGTGAGCGCCGCGTCGCTGCTGACGATTTTTTCCGGCCAGGTATGCAGGTAGCTGCGCGACTTGCCCAGCGCAGCCGCCAGCAGCAGCTCCACATCCAGACGCGCGGTGGGCGAGTCCGGCAGGTCGGCCGCGCGCAGCAGGCTGGCGATAATGGTCATTTATTCACCAATGGCGGCGAGTTGATCGGCCTGGTATTCGGCCAGCAACGGCTCGATCACCGCATCCACGCCGCCGGCCAGAATCTCGTCGAGGGAATACAAGGTCAGGTTGACGCGGTGGTCGGTGACGCGGCCCTGGGCAAAATTGTAGGTGCGGATACGCTCGGAGCGGTCGCCCGAGCCCACCAGCAGCTTGCGCTCGCTGGCAATGGCGTTGGCGGCGGCACTGGTCTGCTGGTCGTTGAGCTTGGCCGACAGCCAGGACATCGCCCGCGCACGGTTCTTGTGCTGGGAGCGTTCCTCCTGGCATTCCACCACAATGCCGGAAGGCAAGTGGGTGATGCGGATCGCCGAGTCGGTCTTGTTCACGTGCTGACCACCGGCGCCCGAAGAGCGGTAGGTGTCGACGCGCAGATCCGCCGGGTTGATCTCGATGGTTTCCTGCTCATCCGGCTCGGGCAATACCGCCACGGTGCAGGCCGAGGTGTGGATACGGCCCTGGGACTCGGTCGCCGGCACCCGCTGTACGCGGTGCGCGCCGGACTCGAACTTGAGCTTGCCGTAGACGTTGTCACCCTCGACCCGCGCAATGACTTCTTTATAGCCACCATGCTCGCCTTCGTTTTCCGACAGGATCTCCACCCGCCAGCCGCGCCGCTCGGCGTAGCGCGAGTACATGCGGAACAGGTCGCCAGAGAAAATGGCCGCTTCGTCGCCGCCGGTGCCGGCACGGATTTCGAGGAACACGTTACGGCCGTCGTTGGGGTCCCTGGGCAACAGCATGCGTTGCAGGTCGCCTTCCAGCTCTGCCAGCTTTTCCTTGGCCTCGCGGACTTCTTCCACGGCCATTTCGCGCATGTCCGGGTCGTTGTCCTTGAGCAGCGCCTGGGCGCCTTCGAGGTCGGCCTGCACTTTCAGCAAGTTTTTGTAAGTGACGACCACAGGCTCAACGTCGGCGTATTCCTTGGAATAGGCGCGGAATTTGGTCTGATCGGAAATGACTTCGCCGTCGCCAAGCAAGGCGGTCAGTTCTTCGAAACGGTCCTGGAGCACGTCCAGTTTATTAAGCAGTGAGGCTTTCATTGCGGTTTTTTATCCGAAGAGCTGTCTGACGCGCCCTCACCGAGGGCAAAGAGTTCCTGGGCCATGGCCAGCGCATCGAGGCGGCCTTCGGCAGTCAATTTTTTAAGCTGTACGCTGGGCGCGTGGAGCAGTTTGTTGGTCAGGCCACGGGCCAGTTGCATCAGCACTTCGTCGGCGCTGCTGCCATTGGCGAGCAGACGCTGGGCCTTGATCAACTCCTCGTCACGCAGGCGTTCGCCCTGTTGACGATAGGCCTTGAGCACGTCCACTGCCGCCAGTTCACGCAGGCGCACCATGAAATCTTCGGCGCCGACGCTGACCATCTCCTCGGCGGCCTGGGCGGCGCCCTGGCGGCTCTTGAGGTTTTCGGCGACCACTTCGTGCAGGTCATCGACGCTGTAGAGGTAAACGTCGTCCAACTCGCCGACTTCGGGTTCGATATCCCGGGGAACAGCAATGTCCACCATGAAGATCGGCTTGTGCTTGCGCAGCTTCAGTGCACTTTCCACCGCGCCTTTGCCCAGTATCGGCAATTGGCTGGCGGTGGAGCTGATCACAATATCACTGCGTACCAGTTCGGCCGGAATATCCGACAGCAACACCGCGTGGGCGCCGAACTGTTCGGCCAGGCTGCTGGCGCGCTCCAGGGTGCGGTTGGCGACGACGATGCGCTGCACACCCAGCTCGTGCAGATGGCGGGCGACCAGGGTGATGGTCTCGCCGGCGCCGATCAGCAGGGCCTGGCTGCGCTGCAAGTCGCTGAAAATCTGTTTGGCCAGGCTGACCGCCGCAAAGGCAACGGACACCGGGTTTTCGCCGATGGCCGTGTCGGTGCGTACCTGCTTGGCGGAATTGAACGTGGCCTGGAACAGACGGCCCAACAGCGGGCCGACCGTGCCGGCCTCGCGCGCGACGGCATAGGCGGACTTCATCTGGCCGAGGATCTGCGGTTCGCCCAGCACCAGCGAGTCGAGCCCGGAGGCAACGCGCATCATGTGACGAACGGCCGCATCCTCTTCGTGCACATACGCGCTGGCGCGCAGGTCGTCGAGGCTCAAATGGTGATAATCGGCGAGCCAGCGCAGCACCACATCCGCTGACAGATGTTCCTGCTCTATATAAAGCTCGCTGCGATTGCAGGTCGAAAGGATTGCAGCTTCGCGGCTGTCGGTGAGCCGGCAGAGCTGCTGCAAGGCCTCAACCAACTGCTCCGGCGTAAACGCCACGCGCTCGCGCACGTCGACTGAGGCAGTCTTGTGGTTAATACCGAGTGCGAGGAAGGCCATTCAATATCGCTGATGAGGTCGGGAAGCCGGCAATTGTCCTACTTCGAAAGATCCAGAACAACCACCGTCGTCTATTGTCCTAGTAGCTTGTGCCTATAAAGGCGCCCACTGAGACTCGGTTATGTTTGGCCGAAGGCTTGTGTCATGATGATCCGACCGCAGGTTAGTCGTCCTCTTCCTATATGAATAGATCCTCCGCGTTGCTCCTAGCTTTTGTCTTCCTCAGCGGGTGCCAGGCCATGGCACCCGTGTCGCCGGTCGATACGCCGCCGGCAGAAGACACCGCCCCCGCCCCTGAAAAGCCCAAGGTTTACTCCTCGTTCAGTGAAGAAACGGTGTTCAGCCTGCTGAGCGCTGAACTGGCCGGGCAGCGCAATCGTTTCGATATTGCGCTGGATAATTACGTAACCCAGGCCATCAATACCCAGGATCCGGGTATTTCCGAGCGGGCGTTTCGCATCGCCGAGTACCTCGGCGCCGATCAGGCAGCGCTGGACACGTCGCTGATCTGGGCGAAAAACGCGCCGGATGACCTCGAGGCGCAACGCGCCGCGGCTGTCCAGCTGGCACGCGCCGGGCGCTACGACGATTCCATGGCCTATATGGAAAAAGTCCTGCAGGGCAAGGGCGACACACACTTCGATTTCCTCGCGCTGTCGGCCGCCGACACCGATCAGGACACGCGCAATGGCCTGATGAAAAGCTTTGACCGCCTGCTGCAAAAGCATCCGAAGAACAGCCAGCTGATTTTCGGCAAGGCCTTGCTGCTGCAACAGGACGATGAAGCCGAAGCCGCCCTCAAGCTGCTGGAACAGAACCCGCCGGAAGACGGCGAAATCGCGCCGATCCTGCTGCGCGCGCGCCTGCTGCAGAACCTCAATCGCGGCAAGGAAGCGATTCCACTGCTGGAAAAAAGCATCAAGCGATACCCGGAAGACAAGCGCCTGCGCCTGACTTACGCACGCATGCTGGTGGAACAGGACCGCATGGCGGACGCCAAAGTGCAGTTCGCCAACCTGGTCCAGCAATACCCCGACGATGACGAATTGCGCTACTCCCTGGCACTGGTGTGCCTGGAAGCCAAGGCCTGGGAGGAGGCCAAGGGGTATCTGGAAGAGCTGATCCAGCGTGAGAGCCATGTGGATTCGGCGCGCCTGAACCTGGGTCGCATCGCTGAAGAGCGCAACGACCCGCAGGCCGCCCTGCTCGAATATGCCCAGGTCGGCCCGGGCAATGACTACCTGCCGGCTCAGCTGCGCCAGGCCGATATCCTGATGAGCAACGGTCGTACCGACGAGGCGGAAAAACGTCTGGCGGCGGCGCGCGATGCCGAGCCGGACTACGCCATCCAGCTGTACCTGATTCAGGCCGAGACGCTGTCGGCCAACAAGCAGGGCGAACGCGCCTGGAAATTGCTGCAACAAGCCTTGCTGCAATACCCCGACGACTTGAACCTGCTGTACACCCGCGCCATGCAGGCAGAAAAACGCAATGACCTGGCGCAGATGGAAAAAGACCTGCGCCTGATCATCAAGCGCGACCCGGACAATGCCATGGCCCTCAACGCCCTGGGCTACACCCTGTCCGACCGCACCACGCGGTATGCCGAGGCCAAAGTGCTGATCGAGCAGGCGCACAAGCTCAATCCTGAAGACCCGGCGGTGCTCGACAGCCTGGGCTGGGTGAACTATCGCCTGGGTAACCTGGACGAAGCCGAACGCTTGCTGCGCCAGGCACTGGAGCGTTTTCCCGACCAGGAAGTCGCTGCCCACCTGGGTGAAGTGCTGTGGGCCAATGGCAAGCAGCGCGAAGCCCGGCAAGTCTGGGAAAAATTCCTCAAGGAACAACCCGAAAGCCCTCTTCTGCGCAGCACCATCAAGCGCCTGACCGGATCCGAGACCCTTTAAGCTTATGTTCCTGCGCCACATTGTTGTATTCAGTCTTATCGCCCTGCTCGCCGGTTGCGCGGGCACAGGCAGCCGTGAATCCGTTGAAGGCCAGGGCAACCCGGCGCAATGGCAACAGCACAAGGACCAGCTCGGCAGCATCGACGGCTGGCAGATCGAAGGCAAGGTCGGGGTGCGCGCGCCGAAAGATTCCGGCAGCGGCACCCTGTTCTGGCTGCAACGTCAGGATTACTACGACATTCGCCTGTCCGGCCCGCTGGGCCGTGGCGCGGCACGCCTGACCGGCCGCCCGGGGCAGGTGAGCCTGGAAGTCGCCAATCAGGGCCGCTACGAGGCGACCTCTCCGGAAGCATTGCTGGAGCAGCAGATTGGCTGGAAGTTGCCCGTGTCGCATCTGGTCTGGTGGGTGCGTGGGCTGCCAGCACCCGACAGCAAGAGTCGCCTGAGCCTCAACGGTGACAGCCGCCTGGCCACGCTGGAACAGGATGGCTGGAAGGTCGAGTATTTGAGTTACGTACAGCAAGGCGGCTACTGGCTGCCTGAACGGATCAAGCTGCATGGCACCGACCTTGACGTCACGCTGGTGATCAAGGATTGGCAACCGCGCAAGCTGGGGCAGTGACGTGAGCGAACGCCTGACCCTGCCCTCCCCGGCCAAGCTCAACCTGATGCTGCACATTCTGGGGCGCCGTGAAGACGGCTACCACGAGCTGCAAACGCTGTTTCAATTTCTCGACTACGGCGATGAACTCACCTTTGCCGTGCGCGACGACGGTGTGATCCGGCTGCACACGGAATTTGAAGGCGTACCTCACGACAGCAATCTGATTGTGAAAGCAGCCCGCACACTTCAAGCGCAATCCGGCTGCACATTGGGCATCGATATCTGGATCAACAAGATCCTGCCCATGGGCGGCGGTATCGGTGGCGGCAGCTCGAATGCGGCGACCACCCTGCTGGGTCTCAACCACTTGTGGCAACTGGGCTGGGACCAGGATCGCCTGGCCGGCCTGGGCCTGACGCTGGGTGCCGACGTTCCGGTTTTCGTGCGTGGGCACGCGGCTTTTGCCGAGGGCGTGGGCGAGAAACTCAGCCCCGAATACCCCGAAGAGCCTTGGTATGTCGTGCTTGTTCCGCAAGTATCTGTAAGTACAGCAGAAATTTTTTCAGATCCGCTGTTGACACGTAACTCTCCTCCCATTAAAGTGCGCCCCGTTCCCAAGGGAAACAGTCGAAATGACTGCTTGCCGGTTGTAGCAAGGCGTTATCCAGAAGTACGTAACGCATTGAATTTGTTAGGTAAATTTACCGAAGCAAAATTAACCGGCACTGGAAGTTGTGTGTTTGGGGGCTTCCCAAGCAAAGCTGAAGCTGATAAAGTCTCGGCCCTTCTTACAGAGACCCTTACAGGGTTTGTGGCAAAGGGAAGCAACGTTTCGATGTTGCATCGCAAGCTGCAAAGTCTGCTCTAAAAGGAATCGAGTACTGGGTACTCGTTGCAACAGATACAGGGGCGTCGCCAAGCGGTAAGGCAGCAGGTTTTGATCCTGCCATGCGTTGGTTCGAATCCAGCCGCCCCTGCCATTTTCCTATACTCATCCAGGTTACCCTCAGCCTCTAGGTACTGCGCGTGTCCAAGATGATGGTCTTTACGGGGAACGCCAACCCCGATCTGGCTCGACGTGTCGTACGTCAGCTGCATATCCCTCTCGGTGACATCTCTGTCGGTAAGTTCTCCGACGGCGAAATTACAGCCGAGATCAATGAAAACGTTCGCGGTAAAGACGTCTTCATTATTCAGCCGACCTGCGCACCGACCAACGATAACCTGATGGAACTCGTCGTGATGGCTGATGCCTTCCGCCGCTCCTCAGCAACTCGAATCACAGCTGTAATCCCTTACTTTGGTTATGCCCGTCAGGATCGCCGCCCGCGCTCCGCACGTGTGGCCATCAGCGCGAAAGTCGTTGCTGACATGCTGACCGTGGTAGGCATCGACCGTGTGCTCACGGTTGACCTGCACGCTGACCAGATCCAGGGCTTCTTCGATATTCCGGTAGATAACATCTACGGCTCCCCTGTTCTGGTGGATGACATCGAAGACCAGCGCTTTGAAAACCTGATGATCGTGTCCCCGGACATTGGCGGCGTCGTGCGTGCACGGGCTGTTGCCAAATCCCTGGGCGTTGATCTCGGAATCATCGACAAACGCCGCGAGAAAGCCAATCACTCTGAAGTGATGCATATCATCGGTGATGTCGAAGGGCGTACCTGTATTCTGGTTGATGACATGGTCGACACCGCCGGCACCCTGTGCCATGCGGCAAAAGCCTTGAAAGAGCACGGTGCGGCCAAAGTCTTCGCCTACTGCACACACCCTGTGCTGTCGGGCCGAGCGATCGAGAACATCGAGAATTCCGTGCTGGACGAGCTGGTGGTGACCAACACCATCCCGCTGTCCGCCGCTGCTCAAGCCTGTGCGCGTATCCGTCAACTGGATATCGCACCGGTCGTTGCCGAAGCGGTTCGCCGTATCAGCAACGAAGAATCGATCAGCGCGATGTTCCGTTAAGGCTCAGGCCTTGGCGACATCAACCTGACGAAAAGCGCCCCGCCCCAGCATTCTGTTGGGGCGGGGCTTTTTTGCCCATATCGCCTTTAGCGCTGGTCGCAAACGCTGGGGCGAATGTGGTTAATTTGGAGATACTACATGAACGATTTTACTTTGAATGCTGAACTGCGTTCCGACCTGGGGAAAGGTGCGAGCCGCCGCCTGCGTCGTCTCGCAAGCCTGGTTCCAGCTGTAGTCTACGGTGGCGATAAAGCCCCTGAGTCCATCAGCATGCTGGCAAAAGAAGTTGCCAAACTGCTCGAAAACGATGCTGCCTACAGCCACGTTATCGAACTGAACGTTGGCGGCAAGAAGCAGAACGTTATCATCAAGGCTCTGCAGCGCCACCCGTCCAAGGGTCACGTCCTGCACGCTGACTTCATCCGCGTTGTAGCCGGCCAGAAACTGACCGCTATCGTGCCTGTGCACTTCATCGGTGAAGAAGCTCCGGTCAAGAAAGGCGGCGTTGTCTCGCACACCACTACCGAACTGGAAGTGACCTGCCTGCCGAAAGACCTGCCTGAGTTCATCGAAGTCGACCTGTCGGCTGCTGAAATCGGTACCATCATTCACTTGTCCGACCTCAAGGCCCCTAAAGGCGTTGAGTTCGTTGCACTGGCTCACAACGACGACAAGGCTGTTGCCAACGTCCACGCGCCACGTGTTGTAGAAGAAGATGATGCTGCTGAAGGCGAAACCGCTGCAGAGTGATGCACTCTGTAACGTCGGAGCTTGAGGAAACATCGCGGACCGGAACGTAGCGAGAAAGCGGGCGATAACGCGAAGTTTATCTCTGGATAAGTGAGCTCCTGTCGTCCCCTTTCGCCGCACACCTGGCGCGGCGATGTTATCCACAACTCCAAAGGAAGGGCCCCTGTCGTGACTGCCATCAAACTGATCGTTGGCCTGGGAAATCCAGGCGCCGAATACGAACAGACCCGGCATAACGCGGGGGCCCTTTTTGTTGAGCGCATCGCCCACGCACAAGGTGTAAACCTTGCGGCCGATCGCAAATATTTTGGCCTGACCGGGCGCTTCTCGCATCAGGGTCAGGATGTTCGTCTACTGATTCCCACCACCTACATGAACCGCAGCGGCCAGTCTGTCGCGGCGCTTGCGGGCTTCTTCCGGATCAAACCCGAGGAAATCCTGGTGGCCCATGACGAACTGGACCTGCCACCCGGCGTCGCCAAGCTCAAGCTGGGCGGCGGGCATGGCGGGCACAATGGACTGCGCGACATCATCGCGCAGTTGGGTAATCAGAATAATTTCCACCGCCTGCGGCTTGGCATTGGCCACCCGGGCGTTGCCAGTATGGTTTCAAATTTCGTCCTGGGTCGTGCGCCACGCGCCGAACAGGAAAAACTCGATGCCAGCATCGACTTTGCCCTCGGCGTGCTGCCGGATATCTTCGCCGGTGAATGGAACCGCGCGATGAAAAACCTGCACAGCCAGAAGGCCTGACTCTTACCGAGGGGAAACACCATGGGATTCAATTGCGGCATCGTCGGCCTGCCCAACGTCGGCAAATCCACCTTGTTCAACGCTTTGACCAAGTCCGGTATTGCGGCGGAGAACTTCCCCTTCTGCACCATCGAACCGAACAGCGGCATCGTACCGATGCCGGACCCGCGCCTGGACGCCCTGGCGGCCATCGTCAACCCCAAGCGCGTCCTGCCGACCACCATGGAGTTCGTCGACATCGCAGGCCTGGTGGCCGGCGCGTCGAAAGGTGAAGGCCTGGGCAACAAGTTTTTGGCCAACATCCGTGAAACCGATGCCATCGCCCACGTGGTCCGCTGCTTTGAAGACGAGAACGTGATTCACGTCTCCAACAGCGTCGACCCGAAACGCGACATCGAGATCATCGACCTGGAACTGATCTTTGCCGACCTCGACAGCTGCGAGAAGCAACTGCAGAAAGTCGCGCGCAATGCCAAGGGTGGGGACAAGGACGCAGTGGTCCAGAAAGGCCTGCTGGAACAGTTGATCGCACACTTCACCGAAGGCAAGCCGGCACGCAGCCTGATGAAAAAAATGGGCGTCGACGAGAAAGCAGTGATCAAGGGTTTCCACCTGCTGACCACCAAGCCGGTGATGTACATCGCCAACGTCGCCGAAGACGGCTTTGAGAACAACCCGTTGCTCGACGTGGTCAAGGCCATTGCCGACGAAGAAGGCGCCATTGTCGTTCCGGTGTGCAACAAGATCGAAGCGGAAATCGCCGAGCTTGATGACGGCGAAGAAAAAGACATGTTCCTTGAGGCCCTCGGCCTGGAAGAGCCTGGCCTGAACCGTGTAATCCGTGCCGGCTACGAAATGCTCAACCTGCAGACCTACTTCACCGCAGGCGTTGAAGAAGTCCGCGCGTGGACAGTCAAGGTTGGCGCTACCGCGCCACAGGCTGCCGGCGTGATTCACACCGACTTCGAAAAAGGCTTTATCCGCGCCGAAGTGATCGCCTACAACGACTTCATCCAGTACAAGGGTGAAGCCGGCACCAAGGAAGCCGGTAAATGGCGCCTGGAAGGCAAGGAATACATCGTCAAGGATGGCGACGTGATGCACTTCCGTTTCAACGTGTAAGTAATACCTGCGGTTTACCTCGCAAATAAAAAGCCGATGCAGTGCATCGGCTTTTTTATGGGCGGCCATTTATAGCGTCAATACAAAATTGCGCCTAACACGTTCAGTCTTTCCCTACTTGCTTTTCTAATTCCAAAATAAAAAAACAAACGAAACTTACAGCATTGAATCTACGGTCTTTTCCTACGCAATTAAGGTATCTGACTACTTTAAGACTTGATAACGCTCTTTATAATCCGTGATCTACTTGACCGAGCTGAAAAACGACTGGTTAACAGCGAATTATTCGCGATCATGGAGCATCCCTTCGATGTCGACCTCCTTCCATACGGAAAACGAAACAGACATCTCACTCTTCGAAAATCCGGACATTGAATACACAATTAACAGCACCGCCCCTCTCAATATCGACATCCTGTTACTGGGAGAAACCGGAACGGGCAAGGATACATTGGCTCAACGAATTCATCGGCTTTCAGGACGGCGCGGTAACTTTGTTGCTGTGAACTGTGCGGCAATCCCGGAAAGCCTCGCCGAGAGCCAGTTGTTCGGCGTCAACAGCGGCGCTTATACCGGTGCCACGCAATCACGCGCCGGGTTTATCGAGGCGGCGCATTTGGGCACCTTATACTTGGATGAAATCGACAGCATGCCCCTGCCCTTGCAGGCCAAGCTGCTGCGAGTGCTGGAGAGCCGGGGGGTCGAGCGCTTGGGCTCGATTCGGTTCATACCGGTGGACATGCGCGTCATCGCATCCGCCCAGCAGTCGTTGCATGGGATGGTTGAACAAGGGACGTTTAGACGCGACCTCTATTTCCGCTTGAATGTAGTGAACATCCAGCTACCTCCCTTACGCGATCGCAGGGAGCGGATTATCCCCCTGTTCCTCAGCATGATTGAGCAGGAGGCTGACTACTTCAGGTGCAAGGCCCCCCTTCCGCCTAGCGCTTTGCTGCAAGAATTACTATGTCACCCTTGGCTCGGCAATATCCGCGAACTACGCTCGGCCGCCAAACGCTTCGTATTGGAACTCCCACCTTTAGCGGACTCCACCATCAATCATCAAGAGAGGGAAATGCCACTCAAGGGCCGCCTGCAGCAAATCGAAAAATCATTGATTGAGGAGTCACTTCGCCGGCACAGCCACTGCGTAGATGGTGTGGCGTCAGAGTTGGGGGTTGCCAAGCGGACGCTGTACTACCGAATGAAGCAGTTGGATATCTCACTGAATCAAGAATAGTTGCAAGCCAAGCGAATTCCTGAAACCTGATTTACACACTTTGAAACATTTGCCCTGCCATGGATTGGAACGCTTGATTTTCTTGAACCACACAGGTAACGAGACAACTCCGCAGGTGTGCCCAGGTACGTCAGGGTTGCTCTAAATCCAAGCAAGTTAAATGAACAGCGAGGAATACATTATGGCAATAGGTGGAGTGGGTTCAAACCCAATGAACGCTCTTTCGGGTATTAGCGGCGGCTTAAGTGCACAAGCAGCAGACGCTGGCATCGAAGCTGCAGCAGGGAAGAGACGCGCTGATGGCGTCAAAAACGCATGGAAATTTACAGAAAACATGAATACATCTGGCTTAAAAGCAGCGGCTGACGCAATTCGTCTGTGATGGATGAGTGAATCTACAGCCTTCCCTGTACTGAGTGGCAGGGAGGGCTGTTTACGTGAACAAGATGACAGCAAGTCTGACGCCGCGGCGTAAAGTAAATTGCCCTCTGCACCTTAAGTAATAGGTCCCATGATGATAGGAAAAATACGCGTCACCGAGCAGGATAACGTTGATAACAACGACAGCACCTATGAATCTTCGACTTTCAGCATAGCAGCCAATTTTTTCAGATTCCGGACAAGTACTTCGTCATTCTCAGGTAAGGCAATAGATTTCACCGGGTCTCAAAATATACTATCCGATGCATCAGGAAGAGCATCTGCGCTGACGACGAGCATGACAACTAGCTTACGCGCTTTGAGCGACAAAAACAGATTCGACGAAGCACGAAAATACCCCGGCCAACTTTCTGACGCCTTATTGTTCAACAGCCTGATATTCAAGGGCGTCGGCGAGACTATGAAATGCGTCGATAAACTGTGCAACCTTCCGGGATAAAAATGACTCGTCCTCAGCTTATTGCATTAACGATGTGCCTATCTCTCATGCTGAATGCCTGCAGCGACAGTGTCGAACTCCATCGTAAGCTATCCGAACAGGAAGCCAATGAAGTAGTCGCGGAATTGGCAGACAAGCATATTCGCGCCACAAAAGCCCCTGCCAAAGATGGCGTTGTTGTAGTGGTCAACTCTGCAGATATCGGGCGTGCCGTACGAACGCTGGAAGCCGTCGGGCTCCCGCGGACAGCACGAGCCACCATGGGAGACACCTTTCGCAAAGAAGGCGTTATCTCGACTCCCCTGGAGGAGCGCGCGCGTTATATATATGCCTTGTCCCAAGAGTTGGAGACCACGTTGTCGAACATAGACGGCGTTATCGTCGCCCGTGTTCACGTGGTCCTGCCTGAACGGGTTGCACCGGGCGAACCGGTACAGCCGGCCTCCGCCTCAGTGTTCATCAAACATGATCCACGGCTGGACCCCGACAACATAAGGGCGCGTGTAGTCCGAATGGTAGCCAGCAGTCTTCCGGGTATGACGACAGCTCAAGAAAACTCAAAAAAGTTGACGGTGGTATTTGTCCCTGCGACAGCCTATCTGGAACAGCAACGCTTGACTTACTTCGGCCCGTTCCTGGTTCCTGAAAAAGACCTCGGCTTTTGGCGCGCTATCGTTACATCTACCCTACTTACGGCAGTGCTGATAGTTGTTGCTGTCATATTTTGGCGTAATCGAGCGCGACGGGCGAAGCCTATATCTCCCTCCCACGACACTCCAGCCCAATCACTAAATGACTAATATCTCGTGGGTTCAATGGTGGGCAACGCCCTGGATGGACTCGCACGAAAGCTGGATATCCGCAGATAAGCAGCCTGCGCTTAGTGCGCTATGCCGCACGCGACGGGTATTGACGGTTTCAATTTACGGCGTGGCCCCGTGCCTACCCCCTCCTCCCGAGCCCACGTTACTTCAACTTGCTCTGGCGCCGGGCGATCAACTCGATTTGATACTGGCCCTGATTAACAGCATCTGCCGGCCTTCTTACGCAAGTGTATTGGATGAACATCAACATCAGTGGTGCAAACGACTATCCAAAGCATTGTCTCCCGATATGTTGCAGCCCGCTGTTGACCCCTTGCAATTGCTGCGTGCCTGGGTCAACCCGGACATTTGGCAAAGACTCAGATTAAGGTTCCCTCGTCAGCGTGTTCTGGCGGTGGAACAAACAGAACCTTTGGCCGGTGACCCTGGGCCCCGTCTCGATACCCTTTGGCAGGCGGTCGTCTGGCGTGCCGCGGCGAAAAACGGAAAGGGTAATGATCCCTATGCGAAGGGCCTGGAGACTAATAATGTTTTGCCGAATTAAAATCCACTTGCCTGAAGGTGCCTCCTTCCCTCAAAGCACCCTGATCTCCCGAGAAGTCATCGGGCGCTACACTCATGCCAGTGATGTGTTGGAGCAAGCAAATATCCAGGCCCTGCAACTACTGCAATCCGCAGCAGAGCAACGTGAAGACCTGTTGGAAAAGGCCTCCCTGGAAATCTGGCAACGTGCCAATGCTCAGCTCAAACGTTGGGAAAACGATCGTCTGGCGATGTGCAATCAAATTGAACACTACGCTTCTTCTATTGCCAACCAGGCGATTCGCCTATTGCTTGACGATACGCCTGTTTCACTACGCCTGGCAGCCTTGGTCAAACAATTGCTGGCGAGCGAGGTTCCAACGGTCGAGGCGACATTGCTTTGTAATTCATTCGACTTCGAGACAATGAAGCAATGCCTTATGACTTATGGCAATACTCTCTGGATGTTACGTCCCGACGACACGGTTAAACCTCAGACACTGGTGCTGAACACCGAGGAAGGAGATTTCCGCATTGATTGGGCCTCGATGCTCGAGCTTTTTCTGAAGCATAACAATGCTTATATAATGGATCTTGAAACACACGGTGAAACTTTTAAATAAAATGCTGAACCGGAACCGTCTTGGAATATTTGCCACATAGAAGGACACACATTAGGAGCTACCCCGATGGACTTTTATACCGGATACAAAGATCGGCTTCTGAGTGATACAAAACTCAGTCGAAGGAACCTGCTGGACACGATGGAAAACAACTCTGGCTCCGAGGAAGACATGACCCTGTTCTTCGACCTCATCGTCAAGAATCGTATGACCGAGTATGTGTTCAACGAGCACACAAGAGTGAGGCATATGCTGCTAAAGGCGGGGCTGGATAGCGGGAAATAAATGAAACACTTACTGACCCACTGGCTGACACGCCACACCCAAGCATTAAGACTGTTCGCACATCATGACGAAATATGCCTGCGACTGATTCGAGCACGTTGCTGTTGAGTGTCCAACTTATCCTAGATTGCATTGAGTCGCTGCTCAACCAGCGCGATCTATGGCTCGCCGTAGCTTCGCGCCGGGTCCCTACCAATACGAACTTCAGTCGCCCTTCACGACGCTCGTTGCCCCGCTAATCAGAGAATTCTCTATGCATAACCAGCACTCCAAGCCTAACAACTTGCGCGTCGACTCTGCGTGTACCACGCCTAGAAGAAACTGTTGGCGCAGCCTGATCTTCATGCCCTGGTTGCTTCTCCCACTGGAGACCGCCCTGGCCGCCGTCCCTGCCGAGTGGAAAAACACCGCCTACGCTTATGAGGCCGAACATAAGCCGGTTCGGGATGTACTGGAGGACTTCGCCCAGACCTTCGGTACCCAACTGCAAATCGATGGCCTGCTCGATGGCACTGTCAATGGAAAGATACGCGCCAATACCCCCCAGTCGATGCTCGACAGGCTGGC
This sequence comes from Pseudomonas trivialis, assembly GCF_001439805.1. GTDB lineage: Bacteria > Pseudomonadota > Gammaproteobacteria > Pseudomonadales > Pseudomonadaceae > Aquipseudomonas > Aquipseudomonas trivialis. The sequence continues at coordinate 387,947 of NZ_JYLK01000002.1, forward strand.
GGTAGAACACCGTTTCCAGTGGTACTTGTACAACAACACCCTCTATATCAGCACCCTGGACCTGCAAGAGTCGGCCCGTCTGGAAGTCTCTGCCGAGACCGTCGCCGACCTCAAGCGGGCCCTGACCGATATCGGCTTGCTTGACAGCCGTTTCGGCTGGGGTGAACTGCCGGATGATGGCGTGGTATTGGTCTCTGGTCCCAAGCGTTACATCGACCAGATCAAGCAATTCAGCAGCAAGCGTAAAACCGCCGACGAAAAGCAGAGCGTACTCAGCTACCCGCTGAAGTTCGCCAACGCAGCGGATCGCCAAATCGATTATCGCGGCGAAAAAATCACCATCCCGGGTGTCGCCAGCATGCTGCAGGGGTTATTGGAGCCGCGGGAAGCGTCCACCCTCTCGTCGATGAACACGGGCCTCAAGTCATCACAACCTTCGCCTATCACTGCGAGCATTCCCCGGCTGAACAACCCTTTGCTGGGGCAAATGCTCGGTCAGACAGGGAGCGCCGGGCAGTTGGAAAGCGGTGCGACGCTCACCCCTCGCGCGCCCGTGTCCAGAGGCAGAATTCGCGTCGAAGCCGATGTACGCAACAACGCTGTGCTGATCTACGACCTGCCAGAGCGCCAGACGATGTACCTCGAACTGATTACCCAGCTCGACGTGGCGCGCAAGCTGGTGGAAATCGACGCAATCATCCTGGATATCGAGCGCACTCAATTGCGTGAATTCGGGGTGACCTGGGGTTTCCAGAACAGCCGCTTCCGTGGCGGCGTGAACATGGCGCCGGGCACTTCATCGCAAGTGTCGATCGCCAGCCGGGACCGCTTCTTTGCCGATATACGCGCGCTTGAGCAACGCGGCCTGGCGACCATGGTGTCCAACCCCTCGGTCCTCACCCTGGAAAACCAGCCGGCGGTCATCGACTTCAACCGTACCCAGTACCTCACAGCAGGCAATGAGGTCGCGACCATCTTGCCCATCACCGTCGGCACCAGTTTCCAGGTGGTGCCCAGGGTGACTACCTCGAGTGGCGCGCATCAGGTTCACCTTGCCGTAGATATCGAAGACGGTAATTTCGACGAATCAAACCCCGATCGCATCGGGCCCGACGTACGCCGCGGCAAGGTCAGCACCCAGGCGGTCATCGCGGAAAAGCGCTCATTGGTGGTGGGTGGCTTCCATGTCACCGAGAGCACTGACAAACGCCGCAAGGTCCCGCTGCTGGGGGACATTCCGCTGCTGGGCAGGGCGCTTTTTTCCTCCTCCGAACGCCAGAACAACCGTCGCGAACGCCTGTTTATCCTGACCCCACGCGTCATGGGCGATCAGGCAGACCCTTCACGTTATCTGCCTCAAGACGATCAGGTGGAGCTACAAGCCGCTCTCAAGCCTTTGGCCAGGCGTTATGCCGAACATCAGCCAGTGATCAAGCGCAGTGATATTACGGGCACGCTGGCTCGTCTAGTGTCCGGCGAAGTGCCCCTGGCCTTCAAGGCGGCCCCCATGCCTCTGGGCCTGGGCACCCTGTGCAATACGCGTGAACTGCTGGCAATGAACACCGAACGCAGCCAGTGGTATGCCGGCCCGGAGTTCAATGTGGCGGTGGTGGTGCTGCGTAACCAGTTCAAGCGCAATGTGCGTATCGACGAAAAGGAATGCAGCAATTCGCAAACCCTGGCCGTCACCGTGTGGCCGCGCGCCTGGCTCAAACCGGGTGAAGAAGCCGAGGTATTTATCGCCATGCGCCCGGTGGTGAAAGATGAACACATCGGTGTTCCGCGCCCCTCCCTGATCACTCCAGCCAAGAAGGCCACGCCATGAAACACCCCTTGTTGTGCGTCACCCTGATCAGCACGGTGCTGCTCATCGCCGGCTGCACCCCGACGTGCAAGGGCGACTCCTGCTCACGCCCGCAAGCGACCAAGGATAAAATGGTGATCTGGTGGCCACCGCAGATGCGCGTCGAGCCTGGCCCTTCCGGGGAACGCGCGGACTACCAGACGATATCGCTGGAACGATGAGCCTTGGCGAACAGCCTGACGATCAACGTCAGGCTGTTCGCCGCGCCAGGCACTGATCAGCGCAGCTCGAGCTCCGGCAGCTGCAGGGTTTCACGCTTGGTTTCGTCATCGAGTTCACGCAACGTGCGATAAATCAGCGCCACAGCCTGCAAGGTTTCGCGCGGGATGCTCGCCCCGAGTTTATGGGTGTAGAGCGTGCGAGCCAGCCACACGCACTGGATGACCGGCACCTCGGCGGCCTTCGCTCGCTGGATCAATGTGCGGGCATCTGCGTCCGTGCCCTTGCTGATCAGTATCGGCAGTGGCGTCTTACCGGGGTGGTAATACAACGCGACGGCAAAGTGCGTGGGGTTGACCACCAGCATGTCGGATTCTTCCAGCTTGGGCAGCTTGGTCTTGGGTTCCTCGTTGGCCAATTGATAAGCCAACGAGCGACGCTGCCCTTTCACATGGGGGTCGCCCTCCATGTTCTTGTACTCCTGGACAACCTCGACCTGGGTCATGCGCATGCGCTTGGCAAAAAAGTGCTTTTGCATCGCCAGGTCAATCAGCGCCAGCACCAGCAGAAGCCCCAGGCAGGCGTGCAGCAAGTGGCGAAACAGGCTGATCAGCGCAATGATGTAGCTCTGCAGATCAGTGGTGGCCAGGTTGATCAACGCGCCCAACGAGGGCCTGATCACCACGTACAACACCACGCCCAGGAGCACCGCCTTGGCAATGCTCAGCAGCAGGTTGATGACCGACTGGGCAGAAAACATTTGCTTGAGCTGATTGAGCGGGTTGATGCGGTTGAAATCGAGCTTCAACGTCTCCGGGGCAAACAGAAATCCGATCTGCATCCAACTGCCGATCAGCTTCATGATGATCGCCACCCCGACCATCAACAGGGCAAACGCGAAAAACATCACCAGCCCTTCAAACAGCACTTCTTCCAGCGCGCGTGCAAATGGCTGGCTCATGCTCGACATGGGCAACAGCATCAGTTGCTGGAAGCGTTGCATACTGCTTTCGGCGGCATACAACGCAATTTCACTGATGGCCGTGAGCACCAGTAACTTGCCCACATCCTGGCTTTGGGAAACCTGCCCTTTCTTGCGTTGATCGCGCAGCTTCTTGGCTGACGCCGGGTGCTTTTTTTCGCCTGAGTCACTCATGGCGTCGAGTCCTTGAACATCAGCCCGAGTGAGTGCTTAAGGTCATCCAGCAGGCTCAGACGCCCCACGATCAAGTCTTGAAACAACGCAAAATACAACAGCAAAATACCAATACCCGCCAGTGACTTGACCGGTGGCGCCAACGAACTTACTTGCAGTTGCTGGCTGTAGACCCCCAGCAGCGCAATACCGAATTCCAGGAACAACAGCACCGCAATAAAAGGCGCAACGTAGAGCATCATGTGCGTAAAGGTATCGCCGAGTATGCCCAAAAAAATACCGAACCCATTGGCGGCCGGCATCGGCACCCATGCCGTAGCGGGCCAGATCAGGTAACTGTCCCAGATCACCTGGGTAAGCACGCTAAGCCCCAACACAGCGATCAACAGGTAAATAACCAACTGTTTGAACAAGTGCCCGACAGGCGTCGCGTCCGGCCCCAGCGACGGGTTGAGTTGCCCCCCCGCCAGCGCGCCTCGCTGGTTGTCCAGCAGTGCGCCGACGGATTCGAACATCCAGAACGGCATGGCCAGCAAGACGCCGAGGAAAACACCCAGGGCCGCCTCCTTGAGCACCAGCCCACTGATCATCAGCGCCGAGTACTCCTTAGCTGCCAGCACCGCATGGATGCCTGGCGCCGGAATCAACGCCATGACCATCACCACGACGTTCCGCAGCATGCCGCGTATGTGTTGGAACAGGAACGCCGGCACCAAAATGGCACAGGGATAAATACGCGCCATGGCCACCAGCAGACTGGGTAAATACTCAAGATAAAGCAGCATGCGCATTCCCTCAGTTCAATGCCGAACGAGCGATCATTTCGAACATCAGGTTGATCAGTTGGATCAACTCCACGCCGATCCAACGGCCGGTCAAGATCAGTGTGATACCTACCGCAACCAGCTTGACGCCAAAGGGCAACGTCTGGTCCTGGACCTGCATCAAGGCTTGTACCAGGGACGTCAGCACGCCGACGATTACTGCCACGATCAGTGGCGGCGCCGACAACACAACCACCAGTAACATGCCCTGCTTGAACAGTACGATCGGTTCCATAGGGCACTCAGATGTAAGAAAGGAACAGGCTGTCGAGCAGTCGTGACCACCCCGAGACCATCACGAACAACAACAGTTTGAGTGGCAGGGAAATGGTCATGGGCGAGACCATTTGCATGCCCAGGGCCAGTAGCAGGTTGGAGACGATCAAGTCGATGACAATGAACGGAACGTAGATCAGGAAGCCGATCTCGAACCCTGCCTGCAACTGCGACAACACAAAGGCCGGAACCAACAGGATCAGGTCATCGCGCTGGGTGCCTTGCGCTAGTTCAGGCGGCCACATGCGCGCACTGTTTTCCAGCAGATGAGTCAACACATCCGGATCGGTGTTGCGCGTCATGAACGCCCGCAACGGCTGGATAGCAACAAGGCCCGTCTCTTGAAGTCGCTGCACATTGCTCATGTCCAGGGGCGTGACCTTGACGATCTGGGCGATCTCGTACCCCACGGGCGTCATGATAAACAGGGTCGCTGCCAAGGCGATGCCATTGATAGCCATGCTTGGCGGCACCTGCTGCACGCCGATCGCATTGCGCGTGATCATCAGAACAATAACGATCTTCAAGAAGGCAGTGCAGATAATCAAAAGCATCGGCATTAAGGACAATGCCCCGACAAACAACGCCAGGACAATAGGATCAATTCCCTGCAGCATCATTGGGAGAACACCACGCGTGATAACTGCAAGCCGAGTCGCCCATCCACGTCCACCAGTTGCCCTTGACCAATGGACCGCTCGCCGTAATACAAACCCGCCATGCCGGGTGCATATCCGGTGATCCCCAACACCGCTCCGGGTGCCAGATTGCGCAGCTCACCCAAGGTCAGGTTCAGCGCACCACAGCGCACGGTCAGTGCCAAGCTCAACTCATCAAAGAGCTCACCCCCGAACACATCCGTTACCGGGTGATCCGACTCGGCTCCGGTGTACACTTCCATTATGAAATCTTCGTTCATGGACGTTTCCTCGATCGAAATAAGGTTCAAGCACAACGGCCCGGATTCATCGTCAATACGCCCTTGCAAACGACGCCTGGCGACATGCAAATAACCCTCGCCGCGGGCATCGAAAAATGCCTGCTCGAGCATCAGCACATCGCCGACACGCAGGCAGCCCAATTGCGTACTGGGCAGGTTCAAGCGCCCCAGGAGCACCACCAGGGAAAGCGCAAACGCCGCTGGTAACGGGCCGGCTGTGACGTGCCAGGGTCCGGCCGCGCACAGCGCCAACAGACTTTGCGGGCTCAGCCACAGGTAGCCCACGACTCTCGAGGGGCCCAGCGTCACCGTGAAGCGGCAACCAAAGCTCAATTTCTGAGGAGCCGACAGCAACCGCAGGTACCCGAACAGTGCCTGTAACTGAGGGCTCAAATGATGCTGGAACAGTGCCCAGATCCACGACTGCGGGTCATTGCCGGCCTCTGCCAGGGGCACGGGGCATTCGCCCATAAGGCTCAACAGCGGCCCAGCCTCGGCAAATGCCAGCACACCGCAGGCGCTCTCGAAATACAGCGGGCGAACACCCGCGGGGGCCCGGCCGGGCTCGAGCAACAACGCGCCCTCCTGGTCGACAACCCGAAACGGCATACGCAAACCACGTCCCAGTCGCTGCGCCGCTGCCGCCCTGTCCGCCTTGACCAACGGCAGTGTCAAAGGCGTGATCATGCGCGGCCCACGTGCCCGATGTGGATATCCACAGGCTGGCCCAACGCTTGGGCCAACCTGTCCTGACAACGCGTCCTGACGCCGCCGAGCCAGTGCGCGGTACGCTCTTCTTCGGCATCCAGCTCAACGTTCCAACCGCTCCCCCCCTTCGCCACACGGGCATTGATGCGCCCCAACCGGGGAAGGTAAAGCACCGCCTGCAAGGGCCACTGTGCGCTGACCTGTATGCGAGGCGCCAACTGCTCGATCAAGGCTTCGATCATCGCTTTATCAGCTGATGCTTTAGGGCCCGACAAGCAGGAAACGAAGCCCTTGTCGCCATCATCAGGGGCGAACAGCTGGGCGAACAAACGTCCATGCTCCCAAGGCACCACCCCTGCCATATTGGGCTCACGGTCTTCCCGGGGCTGGCGCACGCGGGGTGCATCAGGTTTGCTCACAGGTTCTTGCTTCATTCTCTTCCTGCACCAGTAACTGGGATAATTCCCAAAGTTTTTCACACTCGCGCAAACAGCGTGTGGCCTGCTTCTGCGCACTGTCGATGTGGATCATTTGCTGCTCGTGCTGCCCGTGCAACGCCTGCAAGTGCGCGCGCTCGCGCTGCGTACCGGCAGACAGCGAACGCTCCTGGGTTCCCCACGATTTAAGTTGCTGAAAGGAGAGCACTTGCCCTTGATGCTTGCTCAGCAGCGCCGCAGCTTCCTCGGCTTCCTGCAGCCGGGTTTGCTCCAGGAGCTGATGGGCCTGCTCAACCTGCAATTGCAGCGCACGCTGATGCCTTTTGGCCTCACTCAACGCGCGCTCCGCCCGGTCCGCCCGATGTTTGCGCAGACGCCGCAGGGTCTCCAATTCAGAAAGGAACATGGCCGGTCAACTCCGTCAGTTGATCCAGGGTTCCATCCATCGGTGACGGCTCACGCAAGTCCTGGCGCAGAAACCGATCCACTGCCTGGCGGGTGTCCACCGCCAAGTCGGTAAGCGCATCACTGCCAGGCTGGTATTCACCCAACTTGAGCATCAGCTCGATCTGCTGATACGCCGACAGCAGCCGCCGCAGCGCCGTACCCGCCTGGATATGCTCAGGCGTGGCGACGTTACTCAAAATCCGAGAAAGGCTGGCCAGTACATCAACCGCCGGGTAGTGACCACGCTCGGCCAGTTTGCGCGACAGAACAATGTGGCCGTCGAGCAGCGAGCGGACTTCGTCGGCGACCGGGTCGCTCATGGAGTCCTGCTCGATCAGTACCGTGTAGATCGCCGTGATTACGCCATCGCGGGTCAAACCGGCGCGTTCCACCAGGCGCGGCAGCAAGCTGTACACCGAAGGCGGCAAACCGCCGCGGCCCAGGGGTTCGCCCGCTGCCAGACCAATTTCTCGCTGGGCCCGCGCAAAACGCGTCAAAGAGTCGATCAGCAGCAGCACCCGCTTACCCTTGCGGCGATAGCCTTCAGCCAACGCAGTCGCCGTAAACGCCGCGCGGGCTCGCTCCATGCTTGAGCGATCGGACGTTGCACACACCAGAACGGCTTTGGCCCGCAATTGATCATCCAGCTCATGGTCAAGGAACTCGCGCAACTCCCGGCCGCGCTCGCCGATCAGGCCGAACACGATCACATCGCACTCGACGTTACGGGCGATTTCCGCCAACAGGGTGGTCTTGCCACAACCGGCACCGGCAAACAGGCCTACGCGCTGGCCTTCACCCAGGGTCAACAGACCATCGATTGAACGCACCCCGGTCGCCAGGGCGCGACTGATCCTCGGCCGCTCGGTCGGTAAGGGCGCCTCGCATAACACCGTGCTCGCCTCCGGGTCGTCGGCGTCGACAAAGGCACTGGGGCCTTCGCCCGCAATCGGCCGCCCGAAACCATCCAGCACCTGGCCCAGCAGTTCATCACTGACCCGCACCCGATGCGGCACGCCCAAGCGCTGCACACTCGCCCCCACGCGCACGCCTTCGAGGTTGCCCAGGGCGCTGAGTACGGCATCCTGCTGATCAAACCCGATGATCTCGGCCAGCATGTATTCGTCGACGTTTTTTTCAACCTGGCACAAGTCACCGATGCGGGCGTTGGGCAACCGGCATTGCAACAGCATGCCGTTGACGCGCTGGATTCGACCACGCATCGTCACCGGCGCAAAGGTGGCCAGCGCCTGGGCCTGGCGCTCTTGCCAGGCGTCGAGACGTGCTTGCACTTGCTCGTTCACCAACGCACCTCGTAGCGCTGCACGCCGTCAAAAACCACCTTGCTGTTATCGATCAGTACCAGGCGCAGCCCATCAACCTCGTCACCCACAAACAGTCGGCTGCCCTCGTCCAGCACGACATGGCCGTTCGGCCCGCCGACGATCTGCACAATCTTGAATGGCAGCGCCCCGTCGCGTACGCGCACACGGCTGATCACCGGCACCGCGCTGTCGAACTGCTCAGCAAAACGGCTGAGCATGCGTGCCACCAAATCCACGTCGTCTTGGGAAACATCGCCGTTGAGGGCGACCTGGCCATTGATCACTTGCAAGCTGACCTGCTTGCTCAATTCACGCTCGCCGAGCATCTTCAATAACTGCTGGCGCACTTCGAACGGCGAGTCCAAGGCTTGCTTGCGCACCACGGGCGGCATCAAGGACGCCTGCGCGTCGCGTTCCCCCGTGGAGAACATGCTCACTACCGCAATGATCACCGCCACCAGCAATACCAGGCTGATCAGGCGCTTTTGCTGCAAGTGCGAGATCGACGATAACTTCAACACCGGCACAGGTTCGTTGACGGGCGGCGGCGTTGGAGCCACGGCCTGGGGCCAAGGCTGATCGGCCAGGGCGACACACAGCCGCACAATCCCGATCAAAAACACCGCATTGAGTGGCAGGTTGGGGATGTGTGCCAACACCTCACCCTCAGCGCTGTGCAGCAGACCCGCCTCGGCCTGCACCGACCAGTTGGCGTCGCCAAGCCGCAGCCGCGCATGCTGCTCGGCAACACCCGGATCGCTCAGGACAAGGTCGGCGTCAGCGTGGCAACCAATGCTCCACTGCTCCCCGAACAACGGCAACGCTGCACCTTCATGCTGCCCATCAAGTACCCGTAGCTCAAACATCAACGGCCCCCCCACGCGTAACGCTTACTCATGCCACTGCACCACGCATCAACTCGTCCTGGCCAAGATCGAAACGCCCCAGCACTTTCACCTTGGACGTGCTGCCCAATTCGGCGAAGGACAGCACCGGCACATGGTTGAATTCTTCCAGCAACAAGGCGCGCAAAGGGCTGCGCAAGTCCTGCGCCACCAACATCACGCTCTTGCTCTTGGCGCGTAAGGTGAAGGCCTGGTTGAGAAGGCTGACCAACGCGGCGCTGCTTTCGTTATCAAGCGCGAAGAACACCCCGGTCTGAGTCTGGCGCAATGCCTCGCGCAGAATGCTCTCGGTATGGGGAGACAACAACCAGGCGTGCAGGCCATCGTCTTCGCTGTACTGCTGGAAGATCTGCGCCTTGAGGGCAATGCGCGCATAGTCGGCGAGTGCATCGGGTTCGCGCTCATGCTGGCCGTGGTCGATCAGCGACTCGACAATCAGCCGCACGGCACGCAGCGGTACACCCTCGCTGGCCAGACGCTGCAGAACCGCTGAAAACCGCGACAGCGGCATGATGCGTTGCAGCTCCTGCACCAGTTCGGACTGGTTGTGCTCAAGCCAGCCGAGGATCGCCTTGCTCTCCTGAATACCCAGGAACTGTGGTCCGCTGAGCATCATTGCCTGCCTCATGCGTTCGAGGATCAGGCTTGTCGCGGTAAAGCGCTCAAGCGCAGGGTCGGCAAGCAGCGGATCATCCGGTGGCAACCAGAGCCAATCCTGTTCATCACGCTCGGCCAGTCCTGGTATCGCGTGCTCCGGCTCGACCGCCAGCGCCTTACGTTCAACGGCAACGAGCGTGACCACCGAGGCCTTGACCATCGGTACCTCATGCACACAAAAACGCATTTCATCGTCGGCCAGCGAGTCGTCGAGTTCGACTTCGAACGGCGGCAAGGTCAGGCCAATATTGGCGACCAGCGAATTTCGTGCCTGGCGGATCCCGTGAATAAGGTCCGTAACCTCAGGCGTCCCCCGTAAGGACGGAGGAAACTGCAACAGATAAGGCCGCGATGGATCGAACCCACGCAAGTCCTCATCACCGTTCTCTTCGGGGCGCACCACATTGCTAACCTCCTCCTTGGGCCCCTCCTCGCGCTGACGCTGACGCATCAAGTAATAACCGAGGGAGCCGGTTGCCGCCGAGATCAGGATAAACACCAGGGTAGGCATGCCGGGCACCCCTGCAAACGCGAGCATGCCGACCGATGCAATCATCCAGCTCTTGGGCTCACTGGTCATTTGCCGGGCAATTTCGGCGCCCATGTTGCTCACACCCTTGCGCCCGTCCGGCGCCACACGGGTGATGATCATGCCTGCCGTCAGGGAGATCAGCAGGGCTGGAATCTGCGCAATCAGGCCGTCGCCGATGGTCAATACCGAATACAGCTGTATTGATTCGGCCGCACTCAAATCGTGTTGAAACATACCCGTGGTGAAGCCGCCCAGCAGGTTGACCACAACGATGATCAAACCGGCGATGGCATCACCCTTGACGAACTTCATGGCCCCGTCCATGGCCCCGAACAACTGGCTTTCGCGGGACAACTGCTCGCGCTTCTCGCGTGCCTGCAAGCCGTCGATCAGCCCGGCACGCAGGTCACTGTCGATGGACATCTGCTTGCCCGGCATCGCGTCCAGGCTGAACCGCGCAGCGACCTCGGCAACCCGTTCCGAGCCCTTGGTAATCACCAGAAAGTTGACCAGGGTGAGGATCAGAAAGATCACCATGCCAACGGCCAGATTTCCCCCTACCACAAAATTGCCGAATGCTTCGACGATGTGGCCGGCGTCCTGCTCCAGCAAAATCAAGCGTGTCGTGGCGATCGACAACGACAGGCGAAACATGGTGGTCAGCAGCAGAATCGACGGGAACGAGGAAAATGCCAACGGCCCAGGCAAGTACAACGCCAGCACGATCAACAGGCACGATATGCAGATGTTGATTGCAATCAGGATGTCTACCAGCCAGGTCGGCAGCGGCACGATAAAAATGAAGACGATGCCCAGGACCACCACCGCGCCCAGCACTTCGGCACGCTTTGCCACTTTGAGCAGACCCTGGTTGATAGTCGACAGTACCGTCACGCCAGTTCCCCCAGGTCACCGCCAAAGCGAGAGGGTTTGCGCTCAGATCGTTCCAGTTCGCCCAATACCGCCAGGAAACAGTCCAGGGCGTTCTGCCGCACTCGACTGTCCGGCCACAACGCCAGGGGCAAATCGCGTATCAGCGGATAAAGTGCGTTGAGGAGCACCACTTGCCGGAGAGTCGGAGGACCTCCCAGGTCATGCCCCAGCCGCAGGATTTCACCTGCATCGATACCGCTGTCGGCGTATCCCAGCAGGCGCTGCAGAAGACTGACGGCGTCGCAATCGAGACACAGTCGCTCGATCAACGCCTGGCAACTGGCTAATACCGTGCCTAATTGTCCACAACTCTGCAGTGCCAGTAACAAGGTGCGCAATCGGGACGTGGTCATTAGCGAAACCAGGTTGCGATGTCGTCAGCCAGAGCCTTGCGCATGCTGCTGAGCTTGGCGGAAAACAAATCGCCACCGTACTCACCCAGCAGGGTCTGTATGATAGTCAACAGAGATTGACGTGTAGCGATGCTGTTGTAGTAGAGAGCACGAAGCGGCTGGTACTCTTGTGGATCGCCACCTGCTTCCAGCAACTTCGTGGCGAATGCAAGGCCAGTGTGGATTTCCGCTTTGTAAGCAACCGATAACCCGGCAATGGCATCCCTTACCTGGGCGGCTTCGGCAGGATGCCCTTCACTGCTCAACCGGAACTCCAGTCCCCTGAGCAGCAAGTACGCGCAGGCGGGGATATCCTTGGCAAGCATCACCCATTCTTCATTCGTGGGGCGATGCTGCAGGGCCTTTTTAAACGTCAGCAGACTGGTGTAAAAAGTGTCCTGCGCCCCATAACTGAACACATTGTAAAGCGGCGCATGCATCTCGATGGGCGGAACGGGAATCGTCGCCCCCCACAGCGCTCGATTGCCAGCAAGCAACTCATGGTCGAACATCCGAGATCCCTCACCGATCCTCGCCGGCGCGGAGGAGGAAACAGCGAACGTGGCAGGTTGATCCAGATGCCGTGCAGATGACACTTCTTTAGGAAATTCGACTTTCATGGGCAGGCCAATACAGGAAGAGTGTGCTTCGTGTGTGGCTACGCCCGTCGATGCGGTTCCATCAAAACGCGTCTATCGAAACTTTTGACAAGACTGGCACGCGCCATCGCTACTTTTTGCAAGTTGCTGCGTAAAAACGCGACATTTCAATATATTTACCTATAAAAATCATAAAGTTGCATGTTTTTTCCGTTTGGCACAGCCAGTGCTAAAGGGGTTTCCATCGAAATTTTTTCGATAGCGTTTACCCTGAGGAAAAAATCGTGAATATCCCTATTGAAGCTTTAGCGCAGCTCGTTGGTAACTCGCCTCAATTCATGCTGCAACTGACGGATGACCAGCAGAAAAAACTCCGACGTTTTATTCACAAACGCGTACTCAACCCAGAAGATGCCGACGATATTCTGCAACTCACCTATCTGGAGGCTTGGCGCAACAGGGAGCGGTTCAGTGGCCAGGCGAGCCTAAGCACCTGGATGTGCGGCATTGCACAGAACCTGATCCGCAACCATTTCCGACGCCTCTATGCCAAACCGGTGCATTGCGAATTCGATGAGTCGCTGTGGCATGGACAGGAGGAAAACAAGAACCTGGACTGGGAGTTCGAAATCAACCGCAGACTGGAGAAAACCCTGAGCGCCATCGACCACCTGCCCATAGAAATGCGCAAGACGCTATACGCCTCACTGGAAACCGACGGCAGCTATCAGGACACTGCCGACGTGTTGGACATCCCTATCGGCACGGTTCGTTCACGCCTGTCGCGCGCGCGCGAGCACCTTAAACGCGTCACGCATAACCCGCTGCAACCGTAAGCGCCTGGGAGCAAGCGTTGGGCGGCAGGGATATCTGCCCAACCGGATGTTCAAAAAATCTCAGGACGGATTTCCTTCATAACGCCTCTCCAACCATTCCCTCCCTCGCCCCGTCTTCGAAGACGCCTGACTCGGACCACTCGGCCGGTCACCGCGCGTCAGCCACCCTGCTTGATCATCGCGCGCGCCCCATGGCCCCTCTTCAGCACCGGCGGCTCCGGTTAAACAATTGAAAGCGTAGAAAAAACTTCAACAAAAGTGCTTGACGCATTCTCGTTCTACGCGAATAATGCGCGCCACTTGGCTACGTAGCTCAGTTGGTTAGAGCATAGCATTCATAATGCTGGGGTCCGGGGTTCAAGTCCCTGCGTAGCCACCAAGTACTAAAAACGGCTTACCGAAAGGTAGGCCGTTTTTTTATGCCTTGAGAAAAGTGTCTGAAGCGCAATCAATTGCTCACCTCAAAAACCTCCCAACTGTATTTTGACGCCCTCCAACCCCACTGTTAGTGTCCAGCCTCCCCCACATGGAGTGCCCCACGGTGAAACTGGACATCTACCAAGTCGACGCCTTCAGCCAACATCCGTTCGGCGGCAACCCCGCAGCCGTCTGCCCACTCACGGATTGGCTGCCCGACGAGCAACTGCAGAACATCGCCGCCGAGAACAACCTCTCGGAAACCGCGTACTTCGTGCCCCGCGGCGAGCACTATGAGTTGCGCTGGTTTACCCCGACAGTTGAAGTGGACCTGTGCGGCCATGCCACGCTGGCGGCGGCCTGGGTGTTGTTCCATGCGCTGGCGGGTGCGCCGCCGGAGCTGCGCTTTGCCACCCGCAGCGGCGAGCTGCGGGTGACGCGCCATGGCGACGAACTGGCAATGGACTTCCCGGCCCGGCAACCCGAGCGCTGCGAGCCGCCCGCCGGGCTGCTGAGTGCGCTGGGGATTGAACACGCCGAGGTGTTCGGCACCGATGACTACATCGTGCTGGTGGACAACGAGGCCCAGGTCGCCGCCCTTGCGCCGGATTTTGCACGCCTTAAAGGCTTGCCCAAGCGCGGCATTGCCGTGACGGCCAAAAGCACTGAATTTGATTTCATCTCGCGCTGGTTCGGGCCGAATGTGGGGGTTAATGAAGACCCGGTCACGGGTTCGGCGCACACGTCACTGGCGCCATTCTGGGCCGCACGTCTGGGCAAATCGCAACTGACTGCCGAGCAGGGCGGCACGCGCAAGGGCCAGTTGCGCTGCGAGCTTGAAGGTGAGCGCGTGATTATTTCCGGCAAGGCGGTGCTGTACATGCAAGGCACGATTTACCTGTAAAACGCACGACCCAAAGGACGGTCGAGCATTCTCAAAGTAAACGGAGTTCAACACGTGTTTTCAATTTCCCGCCGCCCTTTGTCGATCATCGCCGCAGCGCTCGCCCTGTCGGCCTGCCATACCACCCTCAACGAACCGCCCCCCGCGCCGGAGTTGGGGTCGGGTTATCGCACCGACCTCACCTTGCGCCATGCAGAACGCCACATGGCGGCGGCCGCGAACCCGCTGGCCGCCGAAGCCGGACGGGAGATGCTGCGCCAGGGCGGCTCGGCGATTGACGCGGCGATTGCCATGCAAGCCGTGCTGACCCTGGTGGAACCGCAGTCGTCCGGCATCGGCGGCGGCGCATTCATCATGCTGTGGGACGGCGAAAACGTGCACGCCTATGACGGTCGCGAAACCGCGCCGGCCGCGGTGAACGAGCGCCTGTTCCTGAACGCCGACGGTACTCCGATGGCCTTCACTGATGCCCAGATCGGCGGGCGCTCCGTGGGTACACCCGGTGTGTTGCGCGCGCTGGAGATGGCGCATAAAAAGACCGGCCACCTGCAATGGGCCAAGTTGTTCGAGCCGGCGATTCGCTTGTCGGAACAGGGTTTTGCGATCTCCCCACGCTTGCACAGCCTGATCGCGGCCGACCGTTTTATTGCGCAGTCACCGGACATGGCCGCCTATTTCCTGAAGGCGGATGGCACGCCGAAAGACACTGGCACGGTGCTGAAAAACCCGGCGCTGGCCGCTGTGTTCAAACGCATCGCCAAGGAAGGCCCGGACGCACTGTACCGTGGTCCGATTGCCGAAGACATTGCGCGCAAGGTGCAGAGCCACCCTAATGCGGGCGGCTTGTCCCAGGCCGATCTGAGGACTTACGTCGCCAGGGAGCGGGCGCCGCTGTGTACCGACTACAAGCGCTGGAAAATCTGTGGCATGCCGCCGCCGTCGTCCGGCGCAATTGCGGTGGCGCAGATCCTCGGCACCTTGCAGGTGCTGGAAACCCGCGATCCGCGCCAGGCCCTCGCGCCGATGACACCGGTCAAACTTGCCTCCCCGGCCGGGTTCGAACCCACGCCGCAGGCCGTGCACCTGCTTGCCGAGGCCGGCCGCCTGGCATTTGCCGACCGCGCGCAGTATGTGGCCGATACGGACTTTGTGCCGGTGCCGGTTGCCGGTCTCGTTGCGCCGGATTATCTGGCGCGGCGTGCCCACCTGATCGGTGAGCGCAGCATGGGGATCGCCAAACCGGGACAGCCGGCGGGCATCCAGGTGGCCTACGCACCAGACCGGTCGCCGCTGCGCATTTCCACCTCACAGGTGGTGGCCGTGGATGACCTGGGCGGCGCCGTATCGATGACCACCACGGTGGAAGCGGCCTTTGGCTCCCATGTGATGGTCCAGGGCTTCTTGCTGAATAACCAGATGACCGACTTTTCGTTTATCCCCGAAGAACACGGTCAGCCGGTTGCCAACCGCGTGCAGCCGGGCAAACGCCCGCGCTCAGCCATGGCGCCCACGCTTGTTTTCGACCGCCAGAGCGGTGAACTGCTGGCCACGCTGGGCTCGCCCGGCGGCTCGCAGATCATCGAATATGTGAGCAAGACGCTGGTGGCAATGCTCGACTGGAACCTTGACCCGCAGGCCGCTATCAACCTGCCCAACTTCGGCAGCCGCAATGGCGCGACCGAACTGGAGGCTGGATTGTTCAGCCCCGGCACGAAAAAGGCATTGAAGGAAAAAGGCCATACGCTGAGCGAGATCGACATGACCAGCGGCGTGCAGGCGATTGTTCGCACGCGCGACGCCCAGGGCAAGGTATCGCTGAGCGGCGGCGCAGACCCTCGCCGCGAGGGTGAAGCCTTGGGTGACTGACCTGCTGCCATAAACTGTTCAAAACCTGCTCCCCCCTGGGGCGAGCAGGCTTGTCCTGCGTTGGGCTGCGCGGCAGCCCCAAACCCAGGCTCCGAGCAGTATCAGGTACACCGCGTTTTCCTTGATTGGGGGCGCTTCACTCCCCAACGCGGGGCAAGCCCGCTCGCCACGCAGCTGTCAGCGACTGATCTTCAAGCCCTTGCGCCGCGCATGCCGCTCCAGCGCCAGGTCGATCAGCCGGCTCACCAGTTCGCTATAGCTCATCCCCGCAGCCTGCCACAGCTTGGGGTACATGCTGATGCGGGTGAAGCCGGGCAGTGAGTTGATTTCGTTGATCATTACTTCGCCGTCGTCCGTGAGAAACACGTCAACCCGCGCCAGCCCGGCGCAACCCAACACCTCGAACGCCTCCACCGCCAGGCTGCGGATGCGCTCGCAGGCTTGCGTGCTGATATCCGCTGGCACCACCACCTGGGCGGCCTGGTCGTCGATGTATTTACTGTCGTAGGAGTAGAAGCCGCTGCTCACCACGATCTCGCCGCAACCGCTGGCAATCGGGTGCTCGTTGCCCAGCACCGCGCATTCGATTTCACGGCCACTGACGGCGGATTCCACCAGCACTTTTTCATCAAACCCGAGCGCCAACGCTACAGCGGCGTGGTACTCGGCTTCGTCGGCGACTTTGCTGACGCCCACCGACGAACCCTGATTGGCCGGTTTGACAAACATCGGCAGGCCGAGCGTGTTCACCGCCGTTTCAAAGGACGTGCGCGCGGCGGTGCGTCGAGTCAGGGTGATGAACGGGGTGACGGCGATGCCTGCGTCGCGCAGCAGACGCTTGCTGATGTCCTTGTCCATGCACACTGCCGAACCGAGCACGTCGGCGCCGACGAAGGGCAGGTCCGCCATGCGCAGCAAACCTTGCAGGCAGCCATCTTCGCCAAGGGTGCCGTGGACGATGGGAAAGATCACGTCAATATGTGCCAGCAGCCCCTGGCCGGAGGTTTCCACCACTTGCTGGCTGGCCTTGCCCGGCACGACCGCCAGCTCACGATTGGATTGGTTGAGGGCGATAAGGGCGGGGTTTTCCTGATTGATCAGAAAGTCCGAGGTGTCGTTCAGGTGCCAGTGCCCGGCCTTGTCGATACCAATGAGGATCGGCTCGAAGCGCGACCTGTCCAAAGCATCGACGATATTGCGCGCCGATTGCAGCGACACTTCATGCTCAGCCGATCGGCCACCAAAAATAATACCTACCCGCAACTTGCTCATGACCCGGCCTCAGTGTTGAACGTAGGACTTCTTACCATGGGCCGTCAGCGATTCGCTACCAGATGGATACCGAATAACAGATAGCAACTGCCGGCAAAACGATCCAGCCACTTGCGCGAACGACTGTAGAGATCAGCCATGCGCTCGCTGGAAAACACCAGCGCGACGCAGGTATACCAGCTGAACGATAAAGTGGCCATGATCATCACGGCCAGGATCAGCAACATCGCAGAGGGAGACGGCGGCAGGGTGGAGGCGAAGATGGTGGTCACAAAGAGTGCCGCCTTGGGGTTAGACAGGTTACCCAGCAGCCCCAGGCGCCAAGCGGAAAACAATGAGCGCATGGGCTCATATGACCGTGCCTGTGGCCACGCCTGCAGAAACCACTACGCCATGGCGACGCGAGCAGCTGGCGGCCAACTGTGCCGCGTTGAAGAAGTTGGGACCGGGTGTGATCACCGCGACGGCCCATAGCAGTGCCAGCGAAACCAGCGGGGTTACGTAGGCAAAATCGAACGACTCCATCAGGGCAGCTCCATCAGCGCGTGCACGAGTCAGGATCATAGGCGTGGCAATCACCACGCACAATCGTTCAAGACCCGCGCAGACAAGTGCCGGCAGACTGCGGTAACGTCATTCCACTCCCTCTTGTGGCAATCATCATGGGTCAATCAACCGCCCCCCTCGACTGGCTTCATCGGGCGCCGCACGCCAGCGGCCTGGACCGTATCGAGGCGTACTTTGCCGGCTTTGCGTTCGATCCCCATCGCCATGACACCTACGCCATCGGGCGTACGCTGTTTGGCGTGCAGAGTTATCACTACCGCGGCTGCATGACCCACAGCCTGCCCGGTGCGACGATGGTCATTCATCCCGACGAAACCCATGACGGCCGCGCCAGCAGCGTGGAAGGCTTCAAGTACCGCATGATTTACGTGGAGCCGGCGCTGATCCAGCAGATTCTCGGTGGCCGGCCACTGCCGTTTATCCACAGCGGCCTGTCGACTGACCCGCGTCTGTTTCGTGCCAGCGAAGTGTTGCTGCAAAGCCTGGACTGCCCGATTGATCCGATGCAGGAGCAGGATGCCCTGTTCGACCTGGCGCACGCATTGAGCGCGGCCTCGGGCGCGATCATCAGCCGCAAATCCTTCGACTATGTCGCCGCCGAACGGGCCCGGGAATTTATCCACGGCGCCCTGGGACGCAGCATCACCCTGGATGAAATGGCCGACCATGCCGGCCGCGACCGCTGGGCCCTGTCGCGGGATTTTCGTCTGCTGTTCGGTACCAGCCCCTATCGCTACCTGACCATGCGTCGACTGGACCTGGTGCGCAACCTGCTTGCCCAGGGCCAGTCGCTGGTGGATGCGGCGCTGACTGCAGGCTTCACCGACCAGAGCCACATGACCCGCCAGTTTCGCAGCACCTACGGCATGCCGCCGTCGCGCTGGGTGAGGATGCAGGGGCGCTGAGGCTCAAACGGCATCACTTCATGCGGCATACGCCCATCACTTGATACTCCAGGGTATTGAGCTTGCCGGCCGAATCCCAATAGGTCATGCGCGACGGCACCGCATTGCAGGAGCGGATCGGCGGCGAGATGTTGACCACCTTGGCAATATCCAGATTCATGCCGTAGCGGTACACCTGCACCTGCGGGGCCGGCAAGCCTCTATTTTCAGCGTAAGCCGCCATGGCTTTTTCGTTACCCTCCAGGAGCGCGGCATAAGTACGCTCCCCCTGCGCCACTGCGCCGAATGACAGCATCGCAGCGAGTAAACCCAGGCCAACTGTCTGTAAGTTCATTACACATTCCTCGACTGAAAAGTTCAGCGTCGAGACTATCCAACCCACCCTGACGACAGGTTCACCGAAAGATTACTTATTTGACAGATAACAGTAACTTTCCAGGATCGTAATGTTCGCGCCACTCAGTCGTTATTCTCCGTTTGCAACTATCGCTCCGGGCACATCAACGCCCACCTTCATAAATAAGAAGCTGGTCATTGCCAGACCCAGGAGCGAAACATGAATATCCGCAGCATGATTCTGCCTTTCTCGTTATGCGCCGCGTTGCCGCTGGCAGCGGTGGCGGCGCAGGAGCATCCCGAGGGCTTTATCGAAGGCAGCAGCGTCAAGCTGTTAATGCGTAATTTTTACTTCAATCGAGATGAGCGCAATGGTCGATCCAGCCCTACCGGCAATGGTTATTCCGAAGCCTGGGCCCAGGGCCTGATCGGCAAATTCGAGTCCGGCTTCACCCAAGGCACCGTAGGCTTCGGCCTGGACGCGTTTGCCATGCATGGCCTAAGGCTCGACTCGGGCAGGGGACGCAGTGGCGGCAAGGGCTCATTCAGCGTGATGCCGGTAGACAGCAATGACCGCCCGGAGAGCACCTACAACAAGGTGGGTGGTGCGCTGAAACTGCGCTTTCTGGACACCGTGATCAAGGCGGGAGACGTGTTCCCCGCCACGCCCGTCGTGGCGGCCGGCGACTCGCGCCTGTTGCCGCAAAGCTTTCGTGGCATCACCGTACAAAACATCAGTATTGAAGGCCTGAGCCTGCAGGGCGGGCAATTGAGCGGCATGAGCCAGCCTTCCCAAAGCGGCCGGAACAAACAGTTCGCCACGTTTTATGCGGGGCAGGTCGATTCACCCTGGGTCGGCTATTTCGGCGGCGATTACCAGTTCAACCCACACCTGAGCGCCAGCCTCTATGGCAGTCGCCTGAAAGATGCCTGGGACCAGTACTATTTCGGCACTACCGCCAGCTACCCACTGAATGAGGACGTCTCGCTGTTCGGCAATTTCAACTATTACAACGTGAAAGACGAAGGTCGGAAACTGCGAGGGGAATTGAACAACAACATCTGGAGCGCGCGGCTGGGGGTGAACGTCGGCGCCCACCGCGTGGCCGTCTCGCACCAGCGCAACAACGGTAACAACGACTTCGACTACCTGCGTCAGTCGGATTCCAACGTCCTCGAAAACTCCATGCAGTACAGCGACTTCAACTCGCCCAAGGAGCGCTCATGGATGGTGCGCTATGACCTGGACATGCAGCCATTGGGCATCCCCGGCCTGTCGTTCATGACCCGCTACGGCCGGGGTTCGGGCGCCGACTACAGCAACGCCAATTCGGTGTATGTGCGCAATGATGCGGCAGGCAACCCGCTGACCGGGCAAAGCCGTTGGGAGCGGGATGTGGAGGCCAGGTACGTGGTGCAAGCCGGAAACTTGAAGGATTTATCCCTCAGGCTGCGTCAGGCCACCATCCGCTCAAGTGCATTCGACGCAGACCTGGAGGAAATTCGTCTTATCGTCGAATACCCGTTAGCCATCCTCTGAACGAGCGCCTTACCGTCATTGACTGCTGACAGGTTCAAGTCTTTCAGAACTGTAATATCGAACACACTTTCTCGTTAAGTTGCAATTTTTAAACTCGCTGACTCGACCCCCTTCATCTCTGCAGCTTTTGTATAGCTCCTTTGGAACAGAGATGAATATTTACGCCCCGGCCGGGGCGTTTTTTTTGCGTTGAACTTCAGCGGCCAAATGTCACATCGACCTTACATCACTTGACCCTAAAGCCTCTTCACGTTTGAGACTTCCCCTACAGCTAACTCAGAGCCCTCTGTGAGGCCATATCATTTCCCTATTCTTGAAGGAAAATCCCCATGCGCATCCTGGTTGTTGAGGACGAGCAGAAAACCGCCGACTACCTGCAGCAAGGCCTGACCGAAAGCGGTTACGTCGTCGACTGCGCCGCCAGCGGCATCGATGGTTTGCACCTGGCGCGGCAACACAGCTACGAACTGGTGATCCTCGATGTCAATTTGCCCAACACCGATGGCTGGGGCGTGCTTGAGCAATTACGTCGCGACGGCAACCAACGCGTGATGATGCTGACGGCCCGCGGGCGCCTGGCCGACAAGATCAAAGGCCTGGACATGGGCGCCGACGACTACCTGGTCAAGCCCTTTGAATTTCCCGAATTACTGGCCCGCGTGCGCACCTTGTTGCGCCGCAGTGAACATATTCCGCTGCCGGAGGTACTGCGCGTCTCGGACCTGGAGCTGGACCCGCGCCGGCATCGGGCCTACCGCGGCAACCGGCGCATCGACCTGACCACCAAGGAGTTCGCCCTGCTGCATGTGCTGATGCGCCAGAGCGGCGAGGTGATGACACGCACGCAGATCATTTCACTGGTGTGGGACATGAACTTCGATTGCGACACCAACGTGGTGGAAGTCTCCATCAGCCGCCTGCGCGCCAAGGTCGATGACCAGAGCGAGGTCAAGCTGATTCATACCATTCGCGGCGTGGGTTATGTGCTGGAGGCGCGCCAATGAAGACCAGCAGCCTGTCGACTCGCCTGGGGCTGATGGTCAGCCTGATGGGCGCAGGCCTGGTGCTGTTGCTGGCGACACTGGCGTTTCTGGTGCTCAACCACGAGTTGGACAAAATGGCGCGCAAAAGCCTGGAAAACAAGATGGAGTTGATTCAGCACAGCCTGACCATGAACCTCAATACGCACGAGATTGCGACCCACAACCATCCGCTGCCGGACCTGGTAATGGGCCACGATAATTTCTACCTGACCATCGTCGGGCCCTCGCCAACCGCCGAAGTGTTGCTCAGTGTCGGCACCAAGGTTCAGGAACCGCTGATGACTGACTTTACGGCCAGTGAAACCCTCGGCTACCTGACGTGGGCTGACGGGCGCGGTAACCAGCAGCTTGGCGCCTCGCGCCTGATGCGCCTGCGCAGTGGTGAAAACGTGCGGGTGCTGCTGACGCGGGACCGTACCGATGATCAGGCGTTGCTCAGTGCCTACCTGCGCTCCACCCTGTTCGTCCTCCCCGTGCTGTTGGTGCTGATCGGCCTGGGCGCCTGGTGGCTGGTGCAACGCGGGTTGGCCCCCTTGAAACAGTTCAGCCATGTCGCCGCCAAAGTCACCACTCAGGACCTCACGCATCGCCTGGCCGTGGACAACCTGCCAAAGGAGTTGGCAGAACTGGCGCAGGCGTTCAACGTGATGCTCGACCGGCTGGACGCGGGGGTGCAGCAGCTGTCGCAGTTTTCCGACGACCTCGCCCACGAGTTGCGCGCGCCCCTCACCAACCTGATGGGCAGGGCCCAGGTGACACTCGCGCGCGCACGACCGCCAGAGGCCTACAAAGCGGTGCTCGAGTCCAATACCGAAGAACTGGAGCGCCTGGCGCGCATCGTCTGTGACATGCTGTTTCTGGCTCAGGTAGGCCACCCGTCAGCCCGCGCGTCTTTCACCACGGTATCGCTGGCACAGGAAGCTGAACGGGTGATGGACCTGTTCGCCCTGAGCGCCGAAGAAAAACACCTGAGCCTCACTCTGAGCGGAAATGCCCAGGTACAGGGTGACCGCCTGATGATTCAACGTGCACTCTCGAACCTGCTGTCCAACGCCATCCGCCATAGCCCGGAAGGCGGGCACATTCCTCTGCGCGTCGAAGCCTGTGCCAATACCGTATCCGTGTCGGTAAGCAACGCCGGGCCAGGGATAGACGCCCATCACCTGCCGCACGTGTTCGAGCGTTTCTACCGGGCCGACAGCAGCCGGGCGCGGGCCGAGGGCGGCACTGGCCTGGGCCTGGCCATCGTGCAATCGATCATGACCCTGCACCAGGGGCTGGCCGACGTACACAGCCAGCCAGGTGGTTTTACGCTGTTTCGACTGGTGTTTCCTCGTCCTTGCGATGCGCCCATTGATATAACGCCGGCAACACCAGCAAAGTCAGCAATGTCGAAGAAATGATCCCGCCGATGACCACCGTGGCCAACGGCCGCTGCACCTCGGCACCGGTGCCGGTGGCCAGGGCCATGGGAATGAACCCAAGAGACGCCACCAGCGCAGTCATCAACACCGGCCGCAGTCGAGTCAGGGCGCCTTCGTTGATCGCCAGCGACAGCGAATGCCCTTCCTCGCGCAGGTTGCGGATGAAGGCGATCATCACCAGCCCGTTGAGCACCGCCACCCCGGACAACGCGATAAAGCCCACACCGGCCGAGATCGACAACGGGATATCGCGCAGCCACAAGGCCATGATTCCGCCGGTCAGCGCGAACGGAATACCGGTGAACACCAGCAAGCCGTCCTTGATATTGTTGAACATCATAAACAACAGACCGAACACCAGCAGCAAGGCCACCGGCACCACGATGCGCAGGCGCTCGGACGCTTCCCTCAGCTGTTCGAACTGGCCACCCCAGGTGGTCCAGTAGCCCGCCGGCACTTTTACCCCGCCACTGATCGCGGCCTCGGCTTCTTCCACGAACGAGCCGATATCGCGCCCGCGCACATTGGCGCTGACGATCACCAGGCGCTTGCCATTCTCGCGACTGACCTGATTGGGGCCGAGAACCAGGTCGAGGCTGGCAACCTGCGACAACGCGATGAACCCCAACTGTCCCGACGGACTGCCCGCCAACGCGGGTACCGGAATCAACAGACGTGACAGCCCGTCGATATCGGTGCGCAGCGCGTCGGACAAGCGCACGACCATGTCAAATCGGCGGTCACCTTCGTACAGCGTACCGGCCTTGCGCCCACCAACGGCAACCGCAATGGTGTCCTGCACATCGCCGGCATTGATACCAAAACGCGCCGCCTTTTCGCGGTCGATGTTGATCGTCAGCACGGGCAGGCCGGACGTCTGCTCCACCTTGACCTCCGAGGCGCCGTCAATCCTGCGCAAGGTCTCGGCGATCTCGCTGGCGGTGCTGTTGAGCACCGCCATGTCATCGCCAAATACCTTCACCGCCACATCGCTGCGCACCCCTGAGATCAGCTCGTTGAAGCGCAGTTGGATGGGTTGCGACAATTCATACGCGCTGCCCGGCACTATCGCACTGGCGCGCTGGATATCGGCAATCAGATCTTCGCGGGATTTGTTCGGGTCGGGCCACTGCTCCTTCGGTTTGAGCATCAGATAGCTGTCGGAAATGTTTGGCGGCATCGGGTCAGACGCAATCTCGGCCGTGCCCGTACGCGCGAACACCCGCTCGATTTCCGGCACCTGGGCCAGCAAGGTCTTTTCCAATTGCTGCTGCATCTGCACCGATTGCGTGAGGCTGGTGCCGGGCACGCGCAACGCTTGCTGGGCGAAATCGCCTTCGCTGAGGCTGGGAATGAACTCGCTGCCCATGCGGCTGGCCACCAGACCGGTGCCGACAATGGTCAGCGCCGCCAGTGCGAAGACCAACGGCCGACGCGTCATCACCCCATCCAGCACCGGCGCGTACACCCGACGCGCGCTGCGCATCACCAGGTTTTCCTCTTCCTTGACCTTGCCGGTGACAAACAGCGCAATCGCTGCCGGCACGAAGGTCACCGACAGGATCATCGCCCCCAACAGGGCGATGACCACAGTGAACGCCATCGGGTGAAACATCTTTCCGGCCACGCCGGTAAGGGCAAAGATCGGCAGGTACACCACCATGATGATCAGTTGCCCGTAGATCAGCGCCCGCCGCGCTTCCTTCGCGGCGGCAAATACCTCGTGCAGGCGCTCGCTGCGGGTCAGCAGGCGGCCATGTCGATGTTGCGCATGGGCCAGCCGGCGGATCGAGTTCTCGACGATCACCACCGCGCCGTCGACGATAATGCCGAAATCCAGCGCGCCAAGGCTCATGAGGTTGGCGCTCACTTTGTGGGTGAACATGCCGGTGAAGGTGAACAGCATCGCCAGCGGAATAACCATCGCGGTGATCAGCGCCGCACGGATATTGCCCAGGAACAGGAACAGCACCGCCACCACCAGCAACGCCCCTTCGAAGAGGTTGCGCTTGACCGTGGCGATGGCTTTTTCGACCAGGTTGGTGCGGTCGTAGACGGTAACCGCCACCACCCCGGCAGGCAGCGAACGGTTGATCTCCTCGAGTTTCTTCGCCACTGCCTCAGACACGCTGCGGCTGTTCTCGCCGATCAGCATGAACACCGTGCCCAGCACCGCTTCGCGGCCGTTCTCGGTGGCTGCGCCGGTGCGCAGCTCGCGGCCGATCTCGACCTGCGCCACATTGCGCACCCGAATCGGCGTGCCGTCCGCAGAGGTGATGACGATATTGGCAATATCGTCGATGGACGCCACCTGCCCCGGCGCGCGGATCAACAACTGCTCGCCACTGCGCTCGATATAGCCGGCGCCGACGTTGGCGTTATTGCGCTCCAGCGCCGTGACCAGGTCATTCAACGTCAGGTTGTAGGCCGCCAGGCGCTTGGGGTCCGGGGCGATCTGGTATTCCTTGGCGAACCCGCCAATCGTATTGATCTCCGCCACGCCCGGCACGTTGCGCAGTTGGGGCTTGATGATCCAGTCCTGAATCACACGCAGGTCCGTCGGCGTGTAAGGCGTGTCGTCCTCCTTGCGGGCGCCCTCCTCGGCCTCCACGGTCCACAGGAAAATCTCCCCGAGCCCGGTGGAAATCGGTCCCATGGCGCTCTCGATGCCCTCGGGCAATTGCTCGCGGGCCACTTGCAGACGCTCGTTGACCAGTTGCCGGGCAAAGAACAGATCAGTGCCGTCCTTGAAGATCACCGTTACCTGCGACAACCCCGAACGCGACAGCGAACGCGTCTGCTGCAGGCCCGGCAAACCGGCCATGGCGGTTTCGATGGGAAAGGTGATGCGCTGCTCGGTTTCCAGCGGCGAAAACCCCGCCGCCGCCGAGTTGATCTGCACCTGCACATTGGTGATATCAGGCACGGCGTCGATGGGTAATTTCTGATAGCTGGCAATGCCGACACTGGCCATCAACAGCACCGCCAGCAGCACAATGATGCGCTGCTCGATGGCGAATTGAATAAGTCGCTCAAACATGAAAAATCACTCGCGGAATCAATGGCCGTGCTCGGCCGAACTTTTGCCCAGTTCGGACTTGAGGATAAAGCTGCCGACCGTGGCCACCTGCGCCCCTGCGTCGAGTCCCTAGCGCACTTCGACGTAGCCGTTTTCACGCATGCCCAGCTCGACATGACGGGTGATGAAGCCGCTCGGGGTACGCTCGAATACCGAGGGCTTTTCCTCCACCGTCTGGATTGCCTCCTGCGGCACGGTGACCCTGGCCTGCGCGGTGTCGGTGGCCAACTGCACGCTCACAAACAACCCCGGACGCCAGGCATCGTCGGGGTTGGGCACGCTGACGCGCACGGTGGCGGTTCGCGTCTGTTCGCCCAGCAGGTTACCCACGTAGGCCACGGTGCCTTGCACCTGAGTGCCCATTTCCGTGGAGCTGACAGTCACCGGCTTGCCGACGCGGATCTTGTTCAAGTCCTTGGGAAATACCCCGAACGTGACCCACACCTGGGACAGGTCCGACAGGGTGAAAGCGTTGCTGGTCTCGCTGACCACCTCGCCGACACCCAGGTGTTTTTCCACCACTACGCCGGCGAACGGTGCACGCAGTTCATAGCGATTGCCGCCGGACGAGCGTGCGCTACCGCTGAGGGCGGTCATCTTCTGGCGAGCGTTGTTGCGCGCGATTTCGGCCTCTTGCAACGTCTGCCGTGCCAGCAAATAGTCCTGCTCGGCAGAGATTTTGTCCTGCCACAGCTGACGTTCGCGCTGGAAGGTTATGCGCGCAAGTTCGACCCGCTGCTCGCTGGCGGCCAGCTCACTGCGCTGATCGGAAATCTGCTGGCTGGCGATCACCGCCAGCAGTTGGCCCTGCTTTACGGACTGGCCGAGGTTGACGCTCACCGACTCCACCACCCCTGCCGCGCGCGGAATGATGTGCGAGGTACGGTCTTCGTCAAAGCGCACTTCGCCCGGTAGCGTCAGCAGCGTGCTGATCGGTCGGGGCTGGGCCTTGGCAAGCTGAATACCGGCGGCCTGGACCTGCTGTTCGGTGAGCTCAAGCTGGCCCTCTTCTTCATCGCCATCGGCAAAGCCGGTCATCGGCCAGGCCAGCATCAGGGCGATGGCAAGCGCCACACCGTATGGTTTGTTCATGGGTTGCTCCTGAAAAAATCAAAACTGGACGAGATCGCCGTATATCCGCTCAAGGCGCACCCAGGCGTCGGTCGCCTGGGCGGTGGCCGTGAGGTATTGGGTGCGGGCTGCAATCAGGGTGCGCTGGGCGTCGAGCACGTCGAGGAAGTTGAACTTGCCCATCTCGAAGCCACGGGTCGCGCTGTCCACGGCGCTTTGCGCGGCGGGGAGGATTTGTTGGTTGAAGGTCTGCACCTCGGTATTGGCGGTACGCCACAAGGCCAGGGCCTGAAGGGTCTCGGCGCGCAGGCGCAGTTCGACGGCGTTGCGCAGGTCGCGCGCCTGGTCGGCGCGACGGTTGGCGGCGAGCACGTTGCCCTGGTTGCGGTTGAACAAGGGGAGCGGCATCGAGACGCCAACAAGGTTTGTGCGCTCGCGGGTGCTGGCGTCGTACTGGCTGCCGATGGACACATCGAGGTCGGGAATACGCTGGGCTTTCTCCAGATTCACGCTGGCTTCGCCCTGGCGGATACGCAGTTCGGCCAGTCGCAGCTCAGTGGTTTGCTCAACCCGCGCCAGCAGTTGCGCACCGGGCGGCGGGGACGGCGCGGATTGTTTTTGCGCGGCGACAGCGTCGAAGTCCGGGGCCGCGCTGCCGGTGCTGGCGGCGAGTCGGCGATAGGCATCGGCGACGCCGGCCTGCGCACGGTTCAGCTCCAGGCGAATTTCCGACAACTGCACCCGCGCCCGGGTGGCTTGCACGGGGGACGATTTGCCGGCGCTTACCCGAGCATCGGCAATGACCAGCCCACGCTCGGCAAGCGCCAGTGAGCGTTGCGCCAGAGCCAGACGCTCCTGAGCACGCAGGGAGCCGTAGTAGCTGTCGATCACATCGGCGCGCAGGCTATTGCGCTGCTGCTCCAACGTCAGCGCCGCGGCGACCTGGGCCTGGGTCGCCAGGTCAATCCGCGCACGGCGCTTGCCTCCCAACTCAAGGGTCTGGCTGAGTTTGACGGTGGTGGTGCGGGAGTTGCGACGAGTGTCCTCGGCATCCCAAGAGGCGACCGGGTTGGGGATCAACCCGGCCTGCTGAAGGCCGCCCTGGGCGATCTCGATTTCCCATTGCTCAGCCGCCAGGTCCGGGTTGTTGGCGAAGGCGGTCCGCAGGGCGGCATCGAGGGTGAGGGTTTGTGCCTGGGCAACGCTTGCGGCCATCCACAACGCCGTCGCCCCCAACAGTGTTCCAACGGTAATGTGCATAACGAAAGTTCCACGCCCATGAAGTCGCTGAGGGTTCCCAGCGAGGGCAATGTAGCGATCGCGACTTATCAGGGTGGTGGAGGCACTATTACAAATCCGACAGGCAAGCGGTCAGGCGTGCACGTCGTCATGCTCATCGTGATGGAACCCCGCGCTTTCGACCTGCAAGGTGACGTGGGAAATACCAAATTGTTCGTGCAGTAATTGCGTCACCAGGCTGAGGACCTGCTGTTCGCTGCCCGATGCCGGTGCGGCCACCAAATGGGCACTCAGCACGTTCTTGCCACTGGTCAGGGCCCAGATGTGCAGGTCGTGCACGTCCTCGACGCCGTGCACACTGCGGATGCCTTGCTCGACCTGATCGATATCAACTCCGTGCGGCACGCCCTGCAGCAGCACGTTCATGCTCTCCTTGAGCAACGTCCAGGTACGCGGCAACACCCAGAAACCGATGGCCGCCGCCACCACTGAGTCGACCCAGCCCCAGCCGGTAAGCATGATCACCAGCGCCGCAATGATCACGCCGACAGACCCGAGCATGTCGCTCCACACTTCCAGGTAGGCGCCCTTGACGTTAAGGCTTTCGTCGCTGGCCGAGCTGAGCAGGCGCATCGAGATCAGATTGACGATCAGCCCCAGCAGCGCGATCACCAGCATACCGGTGGACTGAATCTCGGCGGGTGCCTGCAACCGTTGCCAGGCCTCGTAGAGAATGTAAAACGCCACGGCAAACAACAGCAGCGCATTGAACGCCGCCGCGAGAATTTCGAACCGTGCGTAGCCAAAGGTACGCCGGCGGTCAGCCGGGCGCTTGGCGACCTGAATGGCCACCAGGGCAATCGCCAGGGCCAGAGCGTCGGTCATCATGTGGGCAGCGTCGGACAGTAGCGCCAGGCTGCCGGTGACAAAAGCGCCGATGACCTCGGCAATCATGAAACTGCTGGTCAGGCACAAGGCAATCCACAACTTGCGTTCGTGGCCGGCGCGTACCTGGGCGTGATTATGTCCTGCGCTCATTGAATGTCCTCGCGATTTTGGTGCGGCTGATCATAAAGCTATAGGCCAAACCCTCGACATGGGTTGCACGATTATCATCCTGGCGCGAGCCGGCCGGTATGTTGATCGCACCCAAAAAAGCCCACGAGCGCTCTAGCGGCGCCTTATCAGGTATGCTTTTCGCAGAAACATAAAGACACACATCAGCCAAGCCGTTCGCCAGGGAGTTTTGTTGTGGAGTTATCGACTGCCGCGTGGATGTTTCACGATACACGCCTCATGCTCTGCGTCCTGTTGGCCATCGCCAGCATCATCCTGTTGATCAGCGCGACCAGGCTGCCGCCATTTCTATCGATTCTGATCGGCACCTTTATCGCAGGTGTCGGTGCCGGGCTGCCGCCGGAGGAAGTTGCCAAGGCCTTCAGCAAAGGCGCCGGGGCGATTCTCGGCGAGGCCGGGATCATTATTGCGCTGGGCGCAATGCTCGGCGCGCTGATGGCCGAATCAGGCGCAGCTGATCGTATCGCCACCACGCTGCTCGGATTGGGCAAGGGCAGATCGTTGCCGTGGGTAATGGCGCTGGTGGCGATGGTGATCGGCTTGCCGCTGTTCTTCGAAGTGGGCCTGGTGATGATGGTGCCGATCATCTTTGTGATGGCCAGGCGTTCGAACCAGCCGTTGCTGAAAATCGCCATTCCGGCCCTGGCCGGCATGACCACCCTGCACGCCCTAATGCCGCCGCATCCGGGACCGCTGATCGCCGTGGGTGCGTTGCACGCCGACCTGGGTCTGACCATGTTGCTGGGTTTTTGCCTGGCCGTGCCTGCGGTGATGCTCGCCGGCCCGATCTACGGCAACTGGCTGTCCAGACGCCTGCACGTGGAAGCCCCGGCCGACATCGGCGCGTTGTTCAGCGCGCCGCCCAAGGCGCCGCGCCAGCCGAGCTTTGCGATTTCGTTACTGATTATTCTGTTGCCGGTGATCCTGATGCTGGGCAGCACGTTGGCCAAAATCGCCCTGCCGACGGAGAGCACCCTGGGCCTGACGTTGAAGTTCCTCGGCGAGCCGCTGATCGCCCTCGCCCTGGCGGTGATCGCCGCGGTGATCTGCCTGGGCTGGGCCGCCGGCATGCCTCGCGCCGACGTCGGCAACACCTTGCGCAAAGCCATCGCCCCCATCGCGGTACTGTTGCTGACCATCGGCGCCGGTGGCGGACTCAAGCAGACCATGCTCGACGCGGGCGTCAGCCAGACCATCAGCAAGGTCGCCGAAGGCGCGCACATGCCTTATCTGCTGCTGGCGTGGCTGATCGCCGTAGCGTTGCGTCAGGCCACCGGTTCGGCGACGGTCGCGACCACCACCACGGCCGGCATCCTCGCGCCGATGATGGCGGGACTGGCCGCCCCACAAAGCTCACTGGTAGCGCTGGCGATTGGCGCAGGCTCGGTATTCTTCTGCCACGTCAACGACGCCGGCTTCTGGATGGTGCGCGAGTACTTCGGCCTGCAGTTGAAGCAGACGATCTGGGTATGGTCGGTGCTGCAGACGATTGTGTCGGTGGTGGGGTTGGTGGGTACGCTGGTGCTTTGGCACTTTTTGACCTGAGCCTCAGCTAGACAGGGTGTGGCGCTTGCCAAACAACGCCACACTCACCACGCCCACAGCGCCCATCACCACGCCGTACCCCACGCACACCCACGGGCTGGTCGGCATCAGCGCGATCAGCAACAGCGGCGTGGTACTCGCCCACAGCGCATAGGCGATGTTGTAGGTGAAGGAAATCCCCGACACTCGCACTCGCGCCGGAAACAGCCCGACCATCACCGAAGGCACCGCGCCCACCACGCCGCAGCTCAAGCCCGCTACCGCATACGCCGCGCCGAGCCAGAGGCCGCCGTTGATCAGGCTGGTGTATAACACCGCGATGCCCGCCGGCAGCAACAGGCTGTACACCAGCACCGCACGCCAGGCGCCGATGCGGTCGACCAGCAGGCCCGCCAATACGCAGCCTATGTTCAGAAACACGATGCCCAGCGCGCTGAGGGCGAATGTGTGGCCGGGGCTCATGCCGAAGGTTTTCTGCATCATCGTTGGCGTGATGACCACCAGCACCACCACGGCCGAGGTGAGCACGCAGGTGAGGATCATTGCCGGCAGCAACACGGCGCGGTGGTCGCGCAGCACGGTGCGCAACGGCAGTTCGGCGGCGGCCTGGCGGCGCGCCTGCATGTCGAGGAACACCGGGGTTTCGTTGAGCCAGCGGCGCAGCCACACACCGATCACGCCGAAGACGCCGCCAAGCAAAAAGGGCAAGCGCCAGGCGTAGTCGAGGATTTCCGCTGGCGTGAAGACCTGCGCCAGCAGCGTCGCGGTGAGCGCGCCGAGCAGGTAGCCGAAGGTCAGGCCGGCCTGCAGAAAACCCAGGGCATAGCCGCGATGAGCAGGCGGCGCATGCTCGGCGACGAAGGTCCAGGCGCTGGGCACTTCGCCGCCCACGGCCGCGCCTTGCAGCACACGCAGCGCCAGCAGGATCAGCGGGGCGAAATAACCGATTTGCGCGTAAGTGGGCATGATCCCGATCAACAGACAGGGCAAGGCCATCATCAGGATACTGAGGCTGAACACGCGTTTGCGCCCCAGATGATCGGCGAAATGCGCCATCAGGATGCCGCCCAGCGGGCGCGCGAGGTAGCCGGTGACGAAGATGCCGAAGCTCTGCAGCAGGCGCAGCCACTCGGGCATTTCCGGCGGGAAAAACAATTGGCTGAGGGTCAGCGCAAAAAACACGAAGATGATGAAGTCGTAGATTTCCAGAGCCCCGCCCAGAGCGGCCAGGCCCAGGGTTTTGTAGTCGGAGCGGGAAAAGCGCTGCGCCTGTGCAGGAAAGGTGGCAGTCATGTGCAAGCTCGGCAGACAAACAAAATGGCGTGCAGGTTAGGAGCTGAACCGGATCATGGCAATCACGACAGATATATTTGTTTTGCTCATTGATCGATGAAGATAACTACATTCCCAAATCAATGGCCGTGGAGCAACATGCCGCAAAACTGCCGTCCCCATAATAACTACAAGAGGAATCCCCATGGCTGATGCCATTGAAGAAAGCCGCTATGCCCGTTTTGCCCTGCGCTGTTCCAACTTCGCCGAACGCTGGTTTCCGGATTCCTGGGTGTTTGCCGCGCTTGCAGTGATTGTCGTCGCCGTGGCGACCCTGGGCATGGGCGCCGCGCCGACCGACGCCGCCAAGGCCTTTGGCGATGGATTCTGGAGCCTGATTCCGTTCACCATGCAGATGGCCTTCGTGGTGATCGGCGGTTATGTGGTCGCCAGTTCGCCGCCGGCGGTCAAGCTGATCGACCGCCTGGCGCGCATGCCCAAAAACGGTCGCTCGGCCGTCGCCTGGGTGGCGTTGATTTCCATGGTCGCGTCGTTGCTCAATTGGGGCCTGTCCTTGGTGTTCGGCGGCTTGCTGGTGCGGGCTTTGGCCCGGCGCACGGACTTGCGCATGGACTACCGCGCGGCCGGTGCGGCGGCTTATCTGGGGCTTGGCGCGGTGTGGGCGCTGGGGCTGTCGTCGTCGGCCGCGCAGTTGCAGGCCAACCCGGGCAGCCTGCCGCCGTCGATTCTGGCGATCACCGGAGTGATTCCGTTCACCGAGACCATCTTTCTGTGGCAATCGGGCGTGATGTTGCTGGCACTGATCGTGGTGTCGCTGATCATCGCCTACGCCACCGCGCCGGGCCCGAACAGCGCCCGCGACGCCATGGCCTGCGGCGTCGACCCGGCGTTCAACCTGCCCAAGGTACAGCCGCCCACCCGCCCTGGCGAATGGCTGGAACATAGTCCGCTGCTGACCATCCTGCTGGCGCTGCTGGCGGCGGGCTGGCTGTTCCACGAGTTCTCGACCAAGCCCGCGATCAATGCGATCTCGGGGCTCAATACCTATAATTTCCTGTTCATCATGGTCGGTGCATTGTTGCACTGGCGCCCACGCAGTTTCCTGGACGCAGTGGCCCGCGCCGTGCCGACCACCACCGGCGTATTGATCCAGTTTCCGCTGTACGGCTCGATCGCCGCGCTGATGACCGTGGTCAAGGGCGGCGACGGCCAGACCCTGGCGCACCATATCTCGCTGTTCTTCACCTCCATTGCCTCCCACGACACCTACGCGCTGTTGATGGGCGTGTACTCGGCTGTACTGGGCTTCTTTATCCCGTCGGGCGGCGGCAAGTGGATCATTGAAGCGCCTTACGTGATGCAAGTGGCCAATGACCTGCAATACCACCTGGGCTGGGCGGTGCAGATCTACAACGCGGCCGAGGCGCTGCCGAACCTGATCAACCCGTTCTACATGCTGCCGCTGCTGGGCGTGCTGGGCCTGAAGGCACGGGACTTGATCGGGTTCTCGTTTGTGCAACTGCTGGTGCACACGCCGCTGGTGCTGTTTTTGCTGTGGGCGTTGGGGACGACGTTGGCGTATGTGCCGCCGGTGATCCCATAGGAGCAGTTGCAAGCTGCACGTTTTCAGCTTCAAGCTTGCAGCTTGGAGCCAGGAACCAGCAGCTGCCTTAATGCCGTCACATTGCATTGCTACCGTCCTGCGAAATATCCTGCAACATCTCGCCAGGGACTCCCGCAAATGAGTGACGAGTACGAAGACCGCTCCTCCCCCGATTCCGCATCCAAGCCGGCGATAGACACCAGCCGCCGCCGCTTCCTGGGAGGCGCGGCGGTGTTGGGGGTGGGGGCGACTTTGAGTGCGTGCGGCAATACCAGCGAAGCGCCGGGCAAAACGGCGGATCGACCGCTCACGCCGCAGGAATTGGACAAGGCATTGCGCGAACAAGTGAAGACCGTGGTGGTGATCTACGCCGAAAACCGCAGTTTCAATAACCTGTTTGCGGATTTCCCCGGCGTGGAGAAACCGCTGTCCGCACTGTCGGCTGCCCAGACGCAGCAGCGTGACCGCGACGGCAGCGTATTGAACAGCCTGCCGCCGACCTGGGGCGGTGTGTTGCAGGTCGGCCCGCAAAGCGTGGACGGCGTGACCTATCCCAGCGAAGTGCAATTTCAGGAAAACCTGCCCAACGCGCCCTTCGCCCTCAAGGGCCCGAATGGCGCGGACCTGCCTTTGAGCCTGGTCACCCGCGACCTGTGGCACGTGTTCTACCAGAACCAGATGCAGATCAACGGTGGCAAGAACGACGGTTTCGTCGCCTGGGCCGATTCCGGTGGCCTGGTGATGGGCCATTACGCCCAGAGCCGCTATGCCCTGCGCCTGTGGGACGTGGCCAAGGAGTTCGTGCTCTGCGATAACTTCTTCCAGGGCGCGTTCGGTGGCTCGTTCCTTAACCATCAGTACCTGATCAGCGCCACCGCGCCGTTTTATCCGAACGCCGCCCAATCGGTGGCCAAGGCGCAGATCGCCACGCTGCAAAGCGATGACCCTGCCGACCCGCGCCTCAAGCCGCTGGACGCGTCCCCGGCCAGTGCCATGACCGGTCCGCCGCAGTTCGGCCCCAGCGCCCTGACCCCGGACGGCTATGGCGTAAACACACTGGCCCCGCCGTATTGGCCGACCTGGATCCGCGACCCCCAGAACCCGGACTACTCCAAACCCGACCTGCCCAATGTGCTCGTGCCGCAAACCCACGAGCATATTGGCGACAAGCTGTCGAAGAAGAACGTCGACTGGGCCTGGTACGCCGGTGCGTGGCAGGCGACGCTGGATCAGTTCAAGGACTCGGGCGGTATCCCGAAAATCCCGAACTTCCAGTATCACCACCAGCCCTTCAACTACTTCAAGCAACAGGGGCCGGAAAATCGCGCCGAACGCGACAAGCGCCTGCGCGACGGCGGCCTGGGCGATGAATCCAGCACCAATAAATTCTTTGCCGATGCCGAGGCCGGCAAGCTGCCTGCCGTGACCTTCTACAAGCCACAAGGCAACCTCAACATGCACGCCGGTTATGCCGACGTGGCTTCGGGCGACCGTCATATCGCCCGCGCCTTGAAGGTGCTGCAGGAAAGCCCGCAATGGAAGAACATGGTGGTGGTGGTAACCGTCGATGAAAACGGCGGCTGGTGGGACCATGTGGCGCCGCCCAAGGGTGATCGCTGGGGCCCCGGCACGCGGGTGCCGGCGCTGGTGGTGTCGCCGTTTGCGCGCAAGGGCATGGTCGACCATACGGTGTACGACACGGCCTCGATCCTGCGGCTGATCACGCGAGTATTCCAACTGGAGACACTGGATGGCCTCAAGCAGCGGGATGACGCAATGACTGCCCGGGGCCAGAAGCCGATGGGGGATTTGAGCAATGCATTGCGCTTCGACCTGTAAGGCGCTTATCCAATAGCGACACCGGCAGCGATTTAGCACGCGGTTTTCCTGGCCAGCCGCTACTGTGTGCAGGTGGGCTTTTCACCCGCGCAGACGGGCTTTCGCTGACAAGGAATCGACTATGTTTAAACAGACCAGGCTGTCCTGCACCCTGATCGCACTGCTGGGCAGTGCGGTCGTACAGGCCGACATCAATGTACCGCTGGGGAGCACCCAGCGTGTCACTCAATTATTCGCCTTCCCCAATAATTGCACTGTCATCTGCTTCAAGCCGTGGACGCTGGAGCAGACTGCCGAGCACTACCTCAACCAAAGCCTGCAACGTGACGGCTACAGCCGCGCCAAGGTCAGTGTCAAAACCGACGGCGACCAACTGACGGCCACGTTCAGCGGGGTACCGGACACTTACGGCCAGCCTCTCACCCGGTTGCTCAACACCGCCGACCTGGCCTACCAGGGCGCCAGCAAGCTGAATAGCGACGGTAAATGGGCCTACAACTGGTACCTGTTCCTGCCGCTGGGCATGGCCCTGGAAAACCGCAAAAGCATCGAGTTGCTGCACTTTCCGCCGGATTATTCGCTCACCCATTTCCAGGACTACCTGGAATCGGCCACCACCGACCGCTGGGCCGCGCTGCTCACCGACAATGGCGTGCCGGCCAGCGAAACCCCGGCCTACCAGACCATCATCGATATCGCCCCGATTGCGGCGCCGTCCAACGCGGGCAAAGACCTGGAAAATGTCTATGGCTATTTCACCGACTACCAGACGCGCATGGTCAGCGAACTGAGCCTGCGCCCCGACGGTGCGCTGCCCATGGTGGCCTTCGGCGCGCCGGTGCGCAGCTGGATCAAGCAACAATACGGACAGACCGTTGATGTGATGGGCCTGGCGCAAATCAACCCGGTGGCCGGCAAAAGCGTATCGGTACTGGGCGCCAACCATCCCAGTTACATCTGGTACGCGGCGGACCCGGCAAGCTATGGCGGTAACGAGCAGAAAGCCGACGAGGCGGGCCTGAAGGTGATGGGACAGGATCTGAGCGCGGCCTGCTGGCAAGCCGGCATGGGCCGCAAGCCGGCCAGTGACCCCAACGTGTTGCTGCAAGCGTGCAACACCACCTGGCAGGTCACGCGCAAGGAACAGACCTGCGAATTGTTCTACACCTCGATACGCTCGCTGACCCCGGAACAGGCAAATGCCAAATGCGCCACTGCGCCGATCAAGGCGCAGTTGAAACAGCTGAAGAGCCCTGCGCCAGCCACTCTCCTGCCGGCACCCACATTGTAGATTGCACACAGGCGCGCCGATTTCTACTGCCGAATATGACAGTAGAAATCAGCCGCCCCATCGGGGAACCTTGAGACGGGCCCATTCGCTGCAAGACTGGCAGTCAGACACCCTCCGCAGGTCGATGCAGCCCATTCAAGGAGCGTGATGAAAACTCGTGCCATGGATAAGGCGATTCGCACCACCCCTGATGACGACTGCCTGTATCCCTTTACGACAACGCTGACGGCGTATGGCTACCCCTCCACGCGCGATTTTGAAGTGGTGTGCGACACCACCGGCGAAATCATCGGTATCAAATCCCGCGTCGCGTTCGACAACCGTACTCTCATCGCCCGGGTATTCGGCTATGCCCTGGGCGAATGCCGTCAGCACACGCTCCAGATCTCGGAACGTATCTGGTTGTATGACCCGTGGATGTGCGGCCAACTGCAGCACGCCTGCCATCCGAATACGTATGTCGACACGTCCTATCTGGAGCTGTGGTCGGTGATGCCTATTGCGGCCGGCACCTGGCTGACCATCGATTACGCCAACACCGGCGATGCCCTGCCCCGACAGTTTGCCTGCACCTGCGGTGCACCAGACTGCCGGGGCTGGATCAAAGGCCCGCATGAACAACTCAGCGCAGAAGGCCGAGCGTTCCTGGAACAGCGCGGGCGCGCCAATTGAGCTTAGGCGTCACCCAGCGGGCGCAGGCGATATTGCGGCGGCAGTTGCTCGAAGCCGCTGATGGTCGTGTTCAGGCTTTTCCAGCGACCATCCTTGATGCCGTAGATGCAGCCATGGATCGACAGGCTCTGCCCACGGTGCCAGGCGTTTTGCACAATGCTGGTGTGGCCGACGTTGGCCACCTGCTGGATCACGTTCAGCTCGCACAGGCGGTCGACCTGTTCTTCTTCGGTGGGCAGCAGGGCCAGCACTTCGCGGTTTTCGTAGTAGAGATCGCGAATGGTGCGCAGCCAGCCATCGATCAGGCCGAACTGGCGGTCCTGCATCGACGCGCGCACGCCGCCGCAGCCGTAGTGGCCGGTGACGAGGATGTGTTTGACCTTGAGCACATCGACCGCGTACTGGATCACCGACAGGCAATTGAGGTCGGTGTGCAGCACCACATTGGCCACGTTGCGGTGCACGAACAGATCACCCGGCAGCATGCCGACGATCTCGTTGGCCGGTACGCGCGCATCGGAACAGCCGATCCACAAGTACTCCGGGGTTTGCTGGCGGGCGAGCTTGGCGAAGAATTCGGGATCTTCCTGTTTGATCGCATCCGCCCAGCGTTCGTTGTTATCAAGCAGGTCTTGTAGTTCGTTCATCAGGGAAAACCTCGGGAATGATGCGCAGCTGTGTGACTGACAACCCCTCGTCCGGGTCACGCCTGGCGCAAATTAGCTTGAATCTTTGGGGCGCTGAGCCTGTCCACACACTATAAGCCCCACAGTATGAGGATTGGCCATGACTGAATCACGACGTCCCTACGGCGCCACGCAGCCCGAACCGATTGACGATAACGAAGACCGCATGGGTTCGATGCGTGAGCTGGATTTTGACCAGGAAGACCAGACGGCGGAAATCGGCGATGAGATCCCGCGCGGCGAGCGCGAACATCTGATGCCTGACGAACGGGTGCGCGAGGCTGGGATGACCGGTGCTTCGACCGACGATCATCAACCGACCGATGACGACATGAGCCCTGAGACGCTGATCCATGAGGATGGCGCGCGGGATGCCCGGGAAGAAGGCGAGGACCAGCCGTCCGATTTTGACCTGAGCATCGTCGATGAAGATGACATTGGCGGCGGCAATGGGCTGGATGAGGCCGAGTTGGCGGATCTGGACCCGGTAAACGGAAAACGCTGAGCCACTGACACACTGCAGACCGAATGTGGGACGGGGCTTGCTCCCTCCCACACGGA
Source organism: Pseudomonas trivialis (assembly GCF_001439805.1). Taxonomy (GTDB): domain Bacteria; phylum Pseudomonadota; class Gammaproteobacteria; order Pseudomonadales; family Pseudomonadaceae; genus Aquipseudomonas; species Aquipseudomonas trivialis. Next base: position 427,167 of record NZ_JYLK01000002.1, read on the forward strand.
TCCATGTGTTCAGTCGACGAGCGTGCAAGCCATGACGACTGCGTCTTCGCGGCCACCGACAGCCGGGTAATAATCGCGCCGACGTCCAATCTCATTGAAGCCATAACGCTCATACAACCGGAACGCCCCGGTATTGCTGTCGCGCACTTCCAGAAAGCATTCCCGAGCGTTGGCCGCATAGGCGCGGGACATCAAGTGCTCCAGCAGCGCCAGGCCCAGGCCACGGCCCTGGTTTTCCGGCTTGACGGTGATGTTCAGCAAATGGGCTTCATCCAGAATGATCTGCACCACACCGTGCCCCACTTGCTGCTCACCCTCGAACATCAACCAGATCTGATACTTGCCCAGGCCATCGAGAAAAATGCCGCGTGTCCAGGGATGGCTGAACGCTGCGTATTCGATTTTCAGCACGGCATCGAGGTCGGCCTCGGTCATCGGGCGGAAGGATAAAGCCTCACTCATCGGTTGTTTTCCAGCGCGCCATCAGCCGGCGCATGGCTTGCCAGACATCAGCCTTACGCTGTGGCTCTTCCATTAATAATTCCAGGCCCGGCAGTGCCCACACCGAGCCCAGGCCTTCGACCTGCAGTTCGCGGTACCAGGCTTCGGCATTCGCTTCACCGGCAAAACGCACGGCGGGCAGGCCGATCAGCCACAGGCACACACAGGGTTCGTCTTCCAGGCGTGCCGAGACAAAACCTTGCACAAAATCCCGCGCGGCGTCCGGGCCCTGATCCATGGTGCCGCGCACCAGCAACGGCCAGCGCACCGGGTCGCCGACAATCTGCGGACTGTCCGGCAGGCCGGCAGCGCGCAGCATGTCCTTGAGCAGCATGTAGGCCGGGTCGCGGGTCTGGAAGCGCTCGCCGGTGGGCAACTCCACCAGCAGCAGGCAACGCCCGGCCCGCAGCAATTGCAGGGCAAAACGCGGCGGCGGCACCACGGGCGCCTTGGCCACCGGCGCCGTGTCTTCGGCCACCATCGGTTTGGTCACTGGCGAGGGGCGCGGCACTTCGATTTTGGCCCGTTCGACCACCGGCCGCACCTCAGGCACAGGCTTAACCACCGCGACCGGCGCGGCGGCCTCCTCGCCCGACGACTCAAACGCCTCATAGGGCTCTGGCGCCTGCAATAGCTCGGGCCGCGACGGTGCGGCAAACGGCAGTTCGGTGCGGGGCAGCCAGTTGACCACCTGCATGGCGGTCAAGTAAGCGCGACGTCGGGACTCGATAAGCACAGCTCGGCCACTTGTGGATAAGTAAAGAGCGGGGATTCTACCGCTGTTCGGCAACAATCGCCCACTGCGCGCTGAACGGCTGTGGATAAATCCCACTCCCGATGCAGTACAATCGCGACCTTTAATCGCCAACCAGCCGGCCATTCCCATGATCGAACCCAAGCGCGTCCTGCGCGCCCTCGCCGAACACTGGGCCTTGCTTGAGCCACTGTGCGAACACTTCGACCAAGGCACCCTGAGCCTGGGCGAACTGCGCGCGCAACTGGCCGCCCAACAACTGGACAGTACACCCCAGGACATCACCAGCCTGCTGGACGTGTGGATTCGCCTGGATATCCTGGTGCCTGTGGCCAAGAGCCCGAACCGCTTCGAGCTCAACGCACAGATCCACGACTTCCTCGCCTATTTGCGCAAAGAACACCGGCTCGGCCTGTGCCTGGAAATCGAAGCCTACCTGCGCCACCTCGAGCGTCTGGCCGGCTATATCCAGGACGCCTTCGACATCCGTGACGGCCACGACCTGGCCCGGCAACTGCGCCTGCTGGACATGCGCGTACGCGACGTGTTGAAAAAACTCGCCAACGACGAACAGGCCCTCGCCGCCGTGGCCGACCGCGCCAAGACCAGCGACCGGCAGATCCCGTTGCGCCAGCGGTACGCCGAAGTGCTGGCAACCTGGGACGAATACGTCGAACCGATGATTCAGTTGGTGAACGCCGACGGCGCCTTCGAGCAAGGCGTGCGCAAGGTCGAGAATGTGCTGCTGCGCATGCTCACCGAGCAACAGCGCCTCGGCCACCTGGTGGACGACGACATGCTGCTGCGTACCCACGCGCGCATCCTTGAAATGCAGACCAGCGCCCAGTTGACCCTGCGTCACGCCCGTGAACTGCTGTTGCCACTGCGTGAAGAAGCGCGCCGCCACAACGCGGTGACCCGTGGCGCGGCGCTGGCCCTGTCGGCGATTCGCCGCAAAGGTCTGGACGCGGTGCCACAGGCGGCAATGCCGCTGTTCACCCGGCCGCAAAGCACCTTTCTGGGCAGTGCCAGCCAGGTCGAGGCCTACGTGTATGCCCTGGCGAATTTCGAGCCGAAACCGGCGCGTTTCCCCAAGGCGCACAAATCCCACAAGGGCCAGGCCCAGCGTGCGCCGCGCACGGTCAAGGAAATGCTCGAACGCTGCGAAGACGCGCTGCCGATGCCCGACCTGATGACCTGGCTGCTGGAGCAGGAACCGGACGGCGCCACCGACGAGTTGTTGTACTGGTTCTCCCGGCTCTCGCGGGAAAAACGCTTCAAGCGCGAACGCCTGGAACGCCGCGATTACCACACACACGAGCACCAGGTCAGCCTGCGCTCATTCGCCCTGCTCCCGGCCGGCACAGACGCCGCCGAGCAACCTGCGAGTACACCTTATGCATCTTGATCTATCCGAACTGTCCCAGCTGGCGCCGATCTTTCGCGAGCTGTTCAAGGGTTACCACGTCAGCCGCCGCGACCCGGAGCTGTACGCGCAACTGTCGAACTTCCAGGACCAGTACCGCACGCTGTTCAAGGCCCTGGGCTTTGAGCTGGTGTGCGACACCCGTGGTTTCTATTACTTCGTGCCCGACTCCGCCATCGCCAGTGCGCAGGTCAACAAGACCGCCCAGCGTCTGGCGCTGTTCACCTTCATCATCGTCGAACACCTGGCCGACCAGGGCCGCGACCCGATTGCCGTGCTCGACGGCGGCAGCCTGGGGCGTGATGAACTGCCGTCGCTGCTGGATAAATACCGCGACCTGTTTATCCAGGCCGAAGTGCAGACCCAGGAAGAGCTTGAAGAGAAAATCATGCGCCGCATGACCCAACTGGGTTTTGCCAGCGAAGACAACGGCATTTATCGCTTCCTGCCGCCGATGCACCGCTTCCTCGACGTGTGCCTGTCGGTGCAGCAGGACCGCGACCTCGCCGCCAGCGTGCACAGCGTATTGCCATTGCCGGCGCCGGTGATCATCGACGAAGACAGCGATGAAAAACTGCTCAAGACCGATGACCCGCTCGACTTGAGCGACTTCGAGGAAGAGAGCGAAGAAGACGCCCTGGCCCGTGCCATTGCCGAAGAACAGGAGACCGATGCATGAGCAAGGAACGCTACGGCATCCGCCGCTTCGCCCTATTGAACACCGCCGGTTACAGCCTGGGCCTGTTCCCGCTGGAAGAGCCGCTGTCGGTGTACGGCGCGAACAACCTGGGCAAATCCGCCTCGATCAACGCCTTGCAGTTTCCGATTCTGGCGCGCATGTCGGACATGAGTTTCGGCAAGTACACCCTCGAGCAATCGCGGCGCTTCTACTTCGCCACTGACACCAGCTACATCCTCGTGGAAGTCTCGCTGCCTCACGGCCCCCATGTGATCGGCGTGGTCGGGCGCGGCCCGGGTGGCGGTTTTGGCCACCAGTTCTTCGCCTATGCCGGCAAGCTGGACCTGGCGCACTACCAGAAGAACGACACCTGCCTGCGGCAGAAAGAGCTGTTCACCAACCTTGAGAAAGAGGGCCTCAAGGCCTATGAACTCAAGCCGGATGAACTGCGGCGCTTGCTGGTGGGCGGTCACACCTCGATCCCGCTGGACCTGACGCTGATCCCGCTGCGCTCCACCAGTGAGCAGAGCCTGAAGACGTTCCGCGCGCTGTTTATCAACCTGCTGCACATGCGCGAAATCACCGCAGCCAAACTCAAGCAACTGTTCCTCGACGCCTTTGAACACAGCCTGCGCTCCGGCAGCGTGGATTACATTGCGGCGTGTGAAGAGGCCTTCCGCGACGTACGACGCATGGAGCAGGACTACAACTCGCTGGTGGCTGCCGGACCATTGGTCGAGGCGCTGGCCAATGGCGTGCGGCAACGCGATGTGTTGCGCGGCAAGTTGCACCGCCTGTCACCGCTGCTGGATTCGCTGCTGGGCACCTGGTCGGACTACGCCAGTGCGCGCAAGGAAGAGCTGACCCTCCAGGCCGAGCACTACCGCAATGAACAGGATGCGCTGCAGCATGACCAGCGCGGCGGCACCCAGGAGCTGATGCGCCTGGAGCGGGAGATCAGCGGCATCCAGCGCTGGCTGGGCGAGCTGTCGGTGCTCAAGCATCGCTTTGCGCTGGTGGACGACGTGAAGATGCTGGAGCAGCAGTTGCTCGCGGCCAAAGATGCTCACGATGAATTGGCGGGTGCGCTGGCGCAGTCGCGGCAGTTCAGCGCCGAGGATCTGGACGAGCGTCTGCGCGACCTGGAAAAACGCCTGAAGTCGGTCAAGCAGCAGCTTGATCACGCGGACAACAACAGCTACGCCAAGCTGCGCGAAGAGTTCTCACAGCAGGACGTCGAGCGTCTGATGCGGCTGTTCAACAGTTCGCTGTTCAGCCTGCCATTGGGTGAACACGGCATCACGCTGGATGAGGACGGCCAATGGGTCAAATCCCTTGAGCGGATCCTCGATGGCTTCAAGGGCGAGCGCTTTGAGGTGCCGGGGCTGTCCATCGACATCTCGCACATCGAACCCCCGGCGTTGCAGGCGTTGGCGGATCGCGCGGCACTGCGTGACCAGAAAGAGCGTCTGGAAAAAGAACTCAAGCAACTGAAGACCCAGCAGGCTGTGGCCTCTGATCGCGCAGCCAGCAAGACCCAGACCGAGGCGCTGTACCAGCAGGTGCTGGATGCGCAAAAAGCCCTGGAAGATTTCCGTCGCGCGCAGACCCTGAGCGCCGAAGAAGGCGAGAAGCTGGAACAACTGGCGCAGATGGAAGCGGCGCAGGACGAGCTGAAGCGCTCCAGCGATGCGTTCACCGAGCGCGTCCAGCAATTGTCGGCCAAGCTGCAACTGGTCGGCCGCCAGATTGGCGATATGGAAGCCAAGCAGCGCACCCTGGATGACGCCTTGCGCCGTCGCCAGCTGTTGCCGGCAGACCTGCCGTTCGGCACGCCATTCATGGACCCGGTCGACGACTCCATGGACAACTTGCTGCCGCTGCTCAATGACTATCAGGACAGCTGGCAGAGCCTGCTGCGTGCCGATGGCCAGATTGAAGCGTTGTACGCTCAGGTGCGCCTCAAGGGCGTGGCCAAGTTCGACAGCGAGGATGACGTGGAGCGCCGTCTGCAACTGCTGATCAACGCCTATGCGCACCGTACCGATGAGGCGCTGACGCTGGGCAAGGCGCGACGGGCGGCAGTCACCGATATCGCGCGCACCCTGCGCAATATCCGCAGCGACTACGACAGCCTGGAACACCAACTGGCGCTGTTCAACCGCGAGATCAACAAGCGCCAGGTCTCCAACCTGCAGAGCTTCCGCATCGTGCTGGCACCGAACAAGGAAGCGCTCAAGCATATCGACCAGATCATCCACAGCGCCGGTCAGTATGAAGAAGGCGAGACTCTGTCGGTGTTCGACCTCAGTCAGAGCGCCGAGCAGGACAACAAGAACGAAGAGGCCAAGGAATACCTGGCGCGCCTGGTGGCGGCCAACCATAACCAGTTGGGCCTCAAGGACCTGTTCGAACTCGCGTTCGAGATCACCAAGGTGAACGGCCAGCCGGTGATTCACACCGACATCGATGGCGCCGCCTCCAACGGCACCACCATGACCATCAAGGCGCTGACCAACATGTACCTGTTGCTGCACTTGATGGACCGCGACCAGGCCGGGCGCGTGCGCTTGCCGTACTACCTCGACGAGGCAGCCGATATCGACGAGAAGAACCAGGCGGCGTTGCTGGAAACCAGTTTGCAGCTGGGCTTTGTGCCGATCCTGGCGAGTGTGAAGCCGCAGGTGTCCGCCCAGGTGGCCATCGACCTGGAAGGCGGCAGCGGGCCGAACGGGATCTACATTGATGAAGCGGACTGGAAGTACATTCGTCGTCATGATGAGGTGAAGGCGACGGTGAATGCGCAGCCGGAGTTGGATGAGGTCTGACGTGGTGCGTTGAAATGCAAAAAGGCCGCGATCTATGGATCGCGGCCTTTTTTTGTGGTGCTGCAGAGGGCCTCATCGGGAGCAAGCCCCCTCCCACACTTTGAACTGTGAACACCGTCAAATGTGGGAGGGGGCTTGCTCCCAATAGCCGCGCCCCGGTTTATTTGCCCAATGGAATCTTGGGCGCCCAGGTCAGCCACTCATCCTCAAACTTGTCGAACAACGGGAAGGTCTGCTGCGGCCGCGCCGCATTGCCCATCCGCTCGCCATCCGGCGTGGCGAAGGCGATACCGCCGGCGACCAGCGTCTCCAGGGATTCTGTGCGCACCGTCGCGCCCTTGAACAAGCCGAAGTCCACGCCAAAACCACTGGTGTTCCAGAAGCGGCTGCCGCTGCGGACCAACGGTGCGTACTTGGGCTCGATCAGGATGTGCACCAGCACGCGGTCGGCAGTCTGGCCCAGCTCGTAGCCGGTGACCTTGCCCACGGTGACTTCGCGGTAGGTCACCGGTACGCCTTCCTTCAGTGAGCCACGGCGCGCGGCACTGAGCACCAGACTCAAGCCTTGCTCCTGACGCACGGCCTCGGGCGGCTGGGCCAGGGCGACAAAATTTTTCTGCGGGCCTGTGTTTTTCGCGGCTGGCTGCACTTCGATGTATTGCCCGGTCACCAGGGTTTCCAGGTTGGCGGTTTTCATCAGGCCCAGCTCCGGCTTGACCACCCAGAACTGGCTGCCGGCACGTGCGATGCGGTCGGCCACCTGGGTGATGCGTGCGCCGAGCAGCACCGACTGCATGTCCCCGCTCAGACTGACGCTTTCGATCTTGCCCACGTCCAGCCCTTTGAAACGCACCGCCGTACCGGGGCGCAGGCCGTCGGCGCGATCAACCTTGATGGTCACCAGAGTGCCGTGTTGATTGGCGGTTTCGCGATCAGGGTACAGACGGAAGCGCGGAATGTGTTTTTTCAGCGGCACATTCGGCTCAGGTGTTTCGAACGCGATACCGCCGGCCATCAGGCTCGCCAGGGATTCACTCTTGACCTGGATGCCACCCGTGAGGCCACCGGTCAGGGTGACGCCGCTGGCATTCCAGAAGCGCGTCGAGCCGTTGACCAGGTTTTCGTATTCTTTCTCGATGTGTACGCCAATCACCAACTGCTTGTTCTTGCGCGAGAACTGGTAGCTCTGCACCGAGCCAACCTTGACCTGTTTGTAGAGAATCGGGCTGCCGACATCCAGGGAGCCGAGGTTGTCGGTGAACAACACCATGTGCAAACCGGGAGAACGCAGGTCCAGGGGGGGCGCTTTCGCACGGGCGACATATTCGCGCTGGGGCGCAGTGCCTTTGTCGCCTGGACGGATGGCGATGTAGTTACCTTTGACCAGAGCTTCCAGGCCGGTGATGCCGGCGAGGGAGATGGACGGCTTGACCACCCAGAACTGAGTGTCCTGGACCAGATAGTCTTCGGCCAATGGGTCGAGGGTCAGCTCGGCGCTGGCACTGGACAGGTCCGGGTCGATCTTCAGGGTTTTCAGGCTGCCGACCTGGATGCCTTTGTACATCACTGGCGTGCGGCCGGCCTGCAGGCCTTCGAAGTCGCTGAGCTTGACCTTGACTCGGATGCCGGCGGCGGCGGCGTCGAAATCTTCGTACAGACGGAATGGCAGGCTCGGATCGGTGGGCGGGCTGTCCTTGCGATTCTCGGGGGTGGCAAAGGCGATACCACCGGCGACGATGCTGGACAGCGACTCACTGCGTACCTTCACGCCGGACAGGTTGGCGTCGATACTGATGCCGCTGGCGTTCCAGAAACGCGTGTGTTTACGCACCAGGTGGGCGTAGGTCGGTTCGATGTAGAGCTTGATCTCGACGGTGCTCTGGTCTTCGGACAGCAGGTAGCTTTTGACCTGGCCGACCTGGATCTGCTTGTAGAACACCGGGCTGCCACGGTTGAGCGAGCCGAGGCGATCAGCCTTGACGGTAATGTGCAGGCCGGGCTTGGCGTCGGACAGCGGCGGCTCTTCGGAGAGCGCCTTGAATTTGCGGGTGGGCTCGCCGTCGCCAGGGCTGGCGGCGATGTAGTTCCCCGACACCAGGGTTTCCAGACCGGTGATGCCGGCCAGCGTTACGCTGGGCTTGACCAGCCAGAAGCGGGTATTGGTCTTGAGGTATTGCTCGACGTCCTTGCCCATCTCAATGGTGGCGATCACCCCGCGATTGTTGCCCTCGTCGTCAAGCGCCAGGGCTTTGACCTTGCCCACGGGCATGCCTTTGTAGACGACCTCGGTCTTGTTGACCTGGATGCCTTCACCGCTTTCAAAGCGCACCTGGATCTCGATGCCCTGCTGGGAATAGGCGCGCCATCCGAGCCAGCCGCCGATGATCAGCGCAATCAGGGGCAACACCCAAATGGCTGACCAGTTGGAGGCCGGGCGGGTTTTAGCTTTAGGCAAATCACTCATGGTCGTCGTCCGACTCCGTGTTATCCCAAATCAGTCGGGGATCGAAAGTTACTGCGGCGAGCATCGTCAAGATCACCACACTGGCGAATGCCGCAGCGCCGAGATTAGCCTCGACGCTGGCGAGCCGCCCAAAGTTTACGACCGCCACCAGAATGGCGATCACGAAGATATCCAGCATGGACCAGCGGCCAATGAATTCGATAAAGCGGTACATGACAATGCGTTGTTGTGCGGACAGCGGTTGGTGACGCTGCACCGAAAACAGTAGCAGACCAATGCCCACCAGCTTGAACGTCGGCACCAGAATACTGGCGATGAACACCACCGCAGCAATAGGAAACATCCCATGCTGCACCAGTTGGATCACGCCGGCCATGATGGTACTGGGCTCGCCCTGGCCGAGTGAGTTGACGGTCATGATGGGCAACAGGTTGGCGGGAATATAGAGGATCGCCGCTGTGACCAGCAGTGCCCATGTGCGAGTGAGGCTGTTGGGCCGACGCGGATGAATCAACGCACCACAGCGGGTGCACGTTTGTTCATCGGTGTCCGGCTCTTGTGTGTTGAGTTCGTGGCATTCGGTACACACCAGAATGCCTGCATCAATCGCCCGCATGATCATCCTCTCCTGACAACGCCTGCCAGATCTGGTGGGGCGACATCACCACCTCAAGCAGAACCTGAACAACCAATAAACTGATGAAACAAACGAGACCCACGCCGACCGTGATGGAAGCCATGTCGGCCAGCTTGACAATCGCAACCAGCACGCCCATCAGATAGACCTCCAACATCCCCCAATCTTTCATGTGATGGTAGATGCGGTATAGCAGCAGGCCGTAATTGCGGCCGATCTTCCAGCGAATGCTGAGCAGCACGGCCAATTGGCAAAGCAGCTTGAGTAACGGAATGCCCATGCTGCACAGGAACACCACGATTGCGACGCCTTGCATACCGCCATCGAACAGGCCGACGACGCCGGTCCACACGGTGTCCTCTGAGGTCTGCCCGAGTAGATTGAGCTGCATGATGGGCAGAAAGTTCGCGGGGATGTACAGCAATAGCGCAGCGATCACCAAAGCGAGGCTGCGCTCAATGACATTGTGGCGGTGAGCATACAGCTCATAACCGCAACGTGGACATTCAGCTTTTTCGCCTCGGGCGAGCACAGGTTTGCGCATCAGCAAGTCGCACTCATGGCATGCCACTAGATCGTCCAGTGGTAAGTCAGACACCTGTGGGGCATCAACCGGCTCGGGCATGGATAGGGCTCTTACTCTAGAAAAGGTTAGGCGCCTATTCTAGTGGTCTGGTTCAGAAATAACTGTGCAAATTTGTAGGCGAAGGCTGAGCTGACTTTCCAATCGCCCAAAACAAAACCCCATCTGCTTTTGCAAATGGGGTTTCGGAATTTAATCTTGACGATGACCTACTCTCACATGGGGAAACCCCACACTACCATCGGCGATGCATCGTTTCACTGCTGAGTTCGGGATGGGATCAGGTGGTTCCAATGCTCTATGGTCGTCAAGAAATTCGGGTACTGAGTCGTGGCCTGATGGCCTCGCTTCAGCAAATTGGGTATGTGACAGCTGTCGGTGTTTTGTGAGCGTCGAACTTTCGGTTCATCTCGTCTTCACACACCGCAATCTGATGCCCTTTCGAGTCGTCAAATTGCTTGGGTGTTATATGGTCAAGCCTCACGGGCAATTAGTATTGGTTAGCTCAACGCCTCACAGCGCTTACACACCCAACCTATCAACGTCGTAGTCTTCGACGGCCCTTCAGGGAACTCAAGGTTCCAGTGAGATCTCATCTTGAGGCTAGTTTCCCGCTTAGATGCTTTCAGCGGTTATCTATTCCGAACATAGCTACCCGGCAATGCCACTGGCGTGACAACCGGAACACCAGAGGTTCGTCCACTCCGGTCCTCTCGTACTAGGAGCAGCCCCTCTCAAATCTCAAACGTCCACGGCAGATAGGGACCGAACTGTCTCACGACGTTCTAAACCCAGCTCGCGTACCACTTTAAATGGCGAACAGCCATACCCTTGGGACCGGCTTCAGCCCCAGGATGTGATGAGCCGACATCGAGGTGCCAAACACCGCCGTCGATATGAACTCTTGGGCGGTATCAGCCTGTTATCCCCGGAGTACCTTTTATCCGTTGAGCGATGGCCCTTCCATACAGAACCACCGGATCACTAAGACCTACTTTCGTACCTGCTCGACGTGTCTGTCTCGCAGTCAAGCGCGCTTTTGCCTTTATACTCTACGACCGATTTCCGACCGGTCTGAGCGCACCTTCGTACTCCTCCGTTACTCTTTAGGAGGAGACCGCCCCAGTCAAACTACCCACCATACACTGTCCTCGATCCGGATAACGGACCTGAGTTAGAACCTCAAAGTTGCCAGGGTGGTATTTCAAGGTTGGCTCCACGCAGACTGGCGTCCACGCTTCAAAGCCTCCCACCTATCCTACACAAGCAAATTCAAAGTCCAGTGCAAAGCTATAGTAAAGGTTCACGGGGTCTTTCCGTCTAGCCGCGGATACACTGCATCTTCACAGCGATTTCAATTTCACTGAGTCTCGGGTGGAGACAGCGCCGCCATCGTTACGCCATTCGTGCAGGTCGGAACTTACCCGACAAGGAATTTCGCTACCTTAGGACCGTTATAGTTACGGCCGCCGTTTACCGGGGCTTCGATCAAGAGCTTCGCGTTAGCTAACCCCATCAATTAACCTTCCGGCACCGGGCAGGCGTCACACCCTATACGTCCACTTTCGTGTTTGCAGAGTGCTGTGTTTTTAATAAACAGTCGCAGCGGCCTGGTATCTTCGACCGGCATGAGCTTACGGAGCAAGTCCTTCACCCTCACCGGCGCACCTTCTCCCGAAGTTACGGTGCCATTTTGCCTAGTTCCTTCACCCGAGTTCTCTCAAGCGCCTTGGTATTCTCTACCCAACCACCTGTGTCGGTTTGGGGTACGGTTCCTGGTTACCTGAAGCTTAGAAGCTTTTCTTGGAAGCATGGCATCAACCACTTCGTGTTCTAAAAGAACACTCGTCATCAGCTCTCGGCCTTAAGATCCCGGATTTACCTAAGATCTCAGCCTACCACCTTAAACTTGGACAACCAACGCCAAGCTGGCCTAGCCTTCTCCGTCCCTCCATCGCAATAACCAGAAGTACAGGAATATTAACCTGTTTTCCATCGACTACGCTTTTCAGCCTCGCCTTAGGGACCGACTAACCCTGCGTCGATTAACGTTGCGCAGGAAACCTTGGTCTTTCGGCGTGGGTGTTTTTCACACCCATTGTCGTTACTCATGTCAGCATTCGCACTTCTGATACCTCCAGCAAGCTTCTCAACTCACCTTCACAGGCTTACAGAACGCTCCTCTACCGCATCACTTACGTGATACCCGTAGCTTCGGTGTATGGTTTGAGCCCCGTTACATCTTCCGCGCAGGCCGACTCGACTAGTGAGCTATTACGCTTTCTTTAAAGGGTGGCTGCTTCTAAGCCAACCTCCTAGCTGTCTAAGCCTTCCCACATCGTTTCCCACTTAACCATAACTTTGGGACCTTAGCTGACGGTCTGGGTTGTTTCCCTTTTCACGACGGACGTTAGCACCCGCCGTGTGTCTCCCATGCTCGGCACTTGTAGGTATTCGGAGTTTGCATCGGTTTGGTAAGTCGGGATGACCCCCTAGCCGAAACAGTGCTCTACCCCCTACAGTGATACATGAGGCGCTACCTAAATAGCTTTCGAGGAGAACCAGCTATCTCCGAGCTTGATTAGCCTTTCACTCCGATCCACAGGTCATCCGCTAACTTTTCAACGGTAGTCGGTTCGGTCCTCCAGTTAGTGTTACCCAACCTTCAACCTGCCCATGGATAGATCGCCCGGTTTCGGGTCTATTCCCAGCGACTAGACGCCCTATTAAGACTCGCTTTCGCTACGCCTCCCCTATTCGGTTAAGCTCGCCACTGAAAATAAGTCGCTGACCCATTATACAAAAGGTACGCAGTCACCCAACAAAGTGGGCTCCCACTGCTTGTACGCATACGGTTTCAGGATCTATTTCACTCCCCTCTCCGGGGTTCTTTTCGCCTTTCCCTCACGGTACTAGTTCACTATCGGTCAGTCAGTAGTATTTAGCCTTGGAGGATGGTCCCCCCATATTCAGACAAAGTTTCTCGTGCTCCGTCCTACTCGATTTCATGACCAAGAGATTTTCGCGTACAGGGCTATCACCCACTATGGCCGCACTTTCCAGAGCGTTCCGCTAATCTCAAAGCCACTTAAGGGCTAGTCCCCGTTCGCTCGCCACTACTAAGGGAATCTCGGTTGATTTCTTTTCCTCAGGGTACTTAGATGTTTCAGTTCCCCTGGTTCGCCTCTTACGCCTATGTATTCAGCGTAAGATAACCATCTTATGATGGCTGGGTTCCCCCATTCAGACATCTCCGGATCAAAGTCTGTTTGCCGACTCCCCGAAGCTTTTCGCAGGCTACCACGTCTTTCATCGCCTCTGACTGCCAAGGCATCCACCGTATGCGCTTCTTCACTTGACCATATAACCCCAAGCAATCTGGTTATACTGTGAAGACAACATTCGCCGAAAATTCGAATTTCTCAATTAAGAGAACTCACAAATTTTACCTTAGCCTGATCCGTTACCAGTGAAAGTAACGTTCAGTCTATCTTTCTATCACATACCCAAATTTTTAAAGAACGATCTAATCAAAGACTAGAAATCAACATTCACCATCATCACAATGGAATGCTCATTTCTAAGCTTTCATACAACAGAAGCAGTAGTGGTGGAGCCAAACGGGATCGAACCGTTGACCTCCTGCGTGCAAGGCAGGCGCTCTCCCAGCTGAGCTATGGCCCCGTATTTCTACAGGCGTTTCCCACACAAAATTGGTGGGTCTGGGCAGATTCGAACTGCCGACCTCACCCTTATCAGGGGTGCGCTCTAACCAACTGAGCTACAGACCCAATTTCGGGCTGCTTCTTATCGTCTTCTTCAATGAATCAAGCAATTCGTGTGGGAACTTATGGAGCAGCTGATGTCGTCGATTAAGGAGGTGATCCAGCCGCAGGTTCCCCTACGGCTACCTTGTTACGACTTCACCCCAGTCATGAATCACACCGTGGTAACCGTCCTCCCGAAGGTTAGACTAGCTACTTCTGGTGCAACCCACTCCCATGGTGTGACGGGCGGTGTGTACAAGGCCCGGGAACGTATTCACCGCGACATTCTGATTCGCGATTACTAGCGATTCCGACTTCACGCAGTCGAGTTGCAGACTGCGATCCGGACTACGATCGGTTTTGTGGGATTAGCTCCACCTCGCGGCTTGGCAACCCTCTGTACCGACCATTGTAGCACGTGTGTAGCCCAGGCCGTAAGGGCCATGATGACTTGACGTCATCCCCACCTTCCTCCGGTTTGTCACCGGCAGTCTCCTTAGAGTGCCCACCATTACGTGCTGGTAACTAAGGACAAGGGTTGCGCTCGTTACGGGACTTAACCCAACATCTCACGACACGAGCTGACGACAGCCATGCAGCACCTGTCTCAATGTTCCCGAAGGCACCAATCTATCTCTAGAAAGTTCATTGGATGTCAAGGCCTGGTAAGGTTCTTCGCGTTGCTTCGAATTAAACCACATGCTCCACCGCTTGTGCGGGCCCCCGTCAATTCATTTGAGTTTTAACCTTGCGGCCGTACTCCCCAGGCGGTCAACTTAATGCGTTAGCTGCGCCACTAAAAGCTCAAGGCTTCCAACGGCTAGTTGACATCGTTTACGGCGTGGACTACCAGGGTATCTAATCCTGTTTGCTCCCCACGCTTTCGCACCTCAGTGTCAGTATTAGTCCAGGTGGTCGCCTTCGCCACTGGTGTTCCTTCCTATATCTACGCATTTCACCGCTACACAGGAAATTCCACCACCCTCTACCATACTCTAGTCAGTCAGTTTTGAATGCAGTTCCCAGGTTGAGCCCGGGGATTTCACATCCAACTTAACAAACCACCTACGCGCGCTTTACGCCCAGTAATTCCGATTAACGCTTGCACCCTCTGTATTACCGCGGCTGCTGGCACAGAGTTAGCCGGTGCTTATTCTGTCGGTAACGTCAAAACAATCACGTATTAGGTAACTGCCCTTCCTCCCAACTTAAAGTGCTTTACAATCCGAAGACCTTCTTCACACACGCGGCATGGCTGGATCAGGCTTTCGCCCATTGTCCAATATTCCCCACTGCTGCCTCCCGTAGGAGTCTGGACCGTGTCTCAGTTCCAGTGTGACTGATCATCCTCTCAGACCAGTTACGGATCGTCGCCTTGGTGAGCCATTACCCCACCAACTAGCTAATCCGACCTAGGCTCATCTGATAGCGCAAGGCCCGAAGGTCCCCTGCTTTCTCCCGTAGGACGTATGCGGTATTAGCGTCCGTTTCCGAACGTTATCCCCCACTACCAGGCAGATTCCTAGGCATTACTCACCCGTCCGCCGCTCTCAAGAGAAGCAAGCTTCTCTCTACCGCTCGACTTGCATGTGTTAGGCCTGCCGCCAGCGTTCAATCTGAGCCATGATCAAACTCTTCAGTTCAAACATCTTTGGGTTTTTAAGAAACCCTAAACTTGGCTCAGCAATCGTTGGTTATTCTTTGATTTCTCGCGGAGTAACTTGTGATGCTGATAATCTTGTTGACTATCAGTCTGACGCCACAAGCACCCACACGAATTGCTTGATTCAGTTGTTAAAGAGCGGTTGGTTAAGAGCTTTCGTCTCAACCGAGGCGCGCATTCTACAGCAGCCTCATTTGCTGTCAAGTGATTATTTTCAGAAGCTTTCGAAGAATTCTTCAACAACTTCAACCACTTGCGCTTCCGATCTCTCGTTAGCGGGAGGCGAATTCTACAGCGTTACACGCTGCTGTCAACACCTCTTTTTATCCGCTTTC
>NZ_JYLK01000030.1 GCF_001439805.1 Pseudomonas trivialis
TGGAAGAGCGCGATGAATCAATTTGCGATTCTGTACGGAGATCGATTTATCAGGCCGACCTGGTAAAGATAGGGCCTGCCTGACGGCAGGCCGTAACCGGCCCGAACACAAAAAATCTGACACTCTCGCTGCTGGATACTCACCAGGTCAACGAGGAGTTCCTCAAGGCCGCCGGCTACTGGCGCGCGGAGGGCAGCGACGAAGCCTGAGCCAGGCCCTGTGAAAGACTCGACATGTCATGGTGTGGCGAGCGGGTTGCCTGAGGTAGCGCCTGGTACTCCCCCCATCAGTTCGCGCAAGTCTTTGCATACTTGTCCAGCCCCACCATGACCAGCGCGACCAGCACAAACCCCACCAGAATCCCGGCGGCATTCACAAACACCTGTGGATAACCCAGCGTGCCTACGTCGATGAACGGGTACTGATACTGCCCCAGCAAATCCCCGCGCAGCAGCACATAGCCGAAGTACACCAGTGGGTAGATCACCCACCCCGCAATGTGCGCACAGCGCAATGTGCTCTTGGGCACGCAGCGCCACCAGTAGACGAAGAACAGCAGCGGCATCACGTCGTGCAACAGTTCATCGGCGATGAACTGAAAGCCCTCCGGTGTCCATAAGTGCCGCAGCAGCAGGTTGTACGCAAGGCTCACGAAGACGATGCTCACGGCGACGCCACTGCTGACTGCGGGAGCCAGGAATAACCGTTTACCCCATGAGTCACGCGGCACCAGCGCATAGCTGAGCACCACCACCGCCAGGGTGTTGGTGAGCACCGTGAAGAAACTGAAAAAATTGACCAGCCCCCCCAGCAGGCTGGCGCCGGTCTCCCAGCGTGACTGGAAAATCAGGTACTGCTGAATCGCCAATCCCAACCAGCCGGCCAGCGCCGCCGCCGCAATGAAACGCTTCATCGGCTCAATCCAGCGGACGTTTGGTGCGCATCAGCTTGACGTACAACCCTTCGACTTTCTCCCGCGCCCACGGCGTTTTACGCAGGAACGTCAGGCTCGACTTGATGCTCGGGTCACTCTTGAAACAGCGCACATCGATGCGTTCGGCAAGGCCCGACCATTCGTAGTGTTCCACCAGGGTGGTGAGGACGTGTTGCAAGGTCACGCCGTGGAGGGGGTCGTTGTGTGTTGCGGTCATGCGGGGCCTATCAGGGAAATGATCACGAGGGTGTACACCTTACCACCGCGCCGATCCAGGTAAAAAAGTTCCCCTTCCCGACGAAAAAAGAGATGTTATATTGTAACTACAAATATCAAACGTTTTACCAAGGAATGTACGATGTCTCTTTGCTCTTTGTGGCGCCTGACCCCACTCGCTGCCGCCCTGTTGATCTGCTCCGAAGCCCACGCCCTTGAGCTGCAACCCCAGGTCATTACCGGCAACCCGCTGGGCAGCCAACAGCTCGCCTCACCCACCACCGTGCTCGAAGGCGACGATTTGACCCTGCAACAAAAAGGCAGCCTTGGCGAAACCCTGAACAAGCAGCCGGGCGTGTCGTCTTCATACTTCGGCCCGGGCGCCAGTCGGCCGATCATCCGCGGCCAGGACGGCGACCGTATTCGCATCCTGCGCAACGGCGTGGGCGCGCTGGATGCCTCGTCGCTGTCCTACGACCATGCGGTGCCGCTGGACCCGGTCAATGTCGAGCGCGTCGAGATCGTGCGCGGCCCGGCGGCGCTGTTGTATGGCGGCAGTGCCATCGGCGGCGTGGTCAATACCTTCGACAATCGCATCCCCACCGAAGCCATCGAAGGCATCCACGGTGCCGGCGAGTTGCGCTACGGCGGCGCCGACACCACCCGCAGCAGCGCAGGCAAACTGGAAGCCGGCAACGGCGCCTTCGCGCTGCACCTGGACGCCAACGCGCGGGAATTCGACGACCTGAAGATCCCCGGTTTCGCACGCAGCCGCCACGCGCCGGCCAGCGAGGACGGCCCTGGCAAAGACGGGCGACTGGGCAATAGCGACGGGCGCCAGGACGGCGGTGCCGTGGGCGGTTCCTACACTTGGGATGACGGTTACGCCGGGCTGTCCTACAGCACCTACGACGCCAATTACGGCTCGCCGGCCGAACAGGCGGTGCGTATCCGCATGAAGCAGGACCACTACGCCTTCGCCTCCGAGATCCGCAACCTGCAAGGCCCGTTTACCTCGGTAAAACTCGACGCGGGCTACACCGACTACGAGCACCGCGAAATCGAGGGCGGCGAGACCGGCACGATCTTCAAGAACAAGGGCTACGAGGCCCGCGTTGAAGCGCGCCACCAGCCCATCGGCCCGCTCGACGGCGTGGTTGGCGCCCAGGTAACGCGCAACGAGTTTTCGGCACTCGGCGAAGAAGCCTTCGTGCCACAGACCGACACCAATGCGGCCGCGCTGTTTATTCTCGAAGAAATGCAAGCCACCGAGCGCCTGAAACTCAGCCTTGGCGGGCGCCTGGAGCACACCAGCGTCGACCCGGATGCCAAGGGCAACGCCCGCTTTGCCGCCGCCGACAAGCGCAACGATTTCACCGCCGGCAGCCTGTCGTCGGGCGCGGTGTACACGCTGACACCGATCTGGTCGGTGGCCGCCACTCTGGGCTACACCGAGCGCGCGCCGACTTTTTACGAGCTGTATGCCAACGGCGCCCATGTCGCCACCGGCACCTATGAACTGGGCGACGCCAACCTGAAGAAAGAAAAAGCGGTGTCCAGCGACCTGGCCCTGCGCTTCGACAATGGCACCCACAAGGGCAGCGTCGGTGTGTTCTACAGCCGCTTCTCCAATTACATCGGCCTGCTGGGCACCGGTCGCACCTTGAATGACGAAGGCGAAGCCGACCCGAGCGGCATTCCCGAGTACACCTACTCCGGCGTGCGTGCCCGTTTCGCCGGCTTCGAAGCTCAGGATCACTGGAAACTCGGCGAAAGCGCCTACGGCAAGTTTGCCCTGGAACTGTCGGGCGATTACACCCGAGCCACCAACCTCGACACCGGCGAAGCCCTGCCGCGCATTGCGCCATTACGCATGAGCAGCGGCCTGCTGTGGGAACTGGACCGCTGGCAGGCACGCATCGACGTGGAACATGCCGCCGGCCAGGGCCGCGTGCCGCACAACGAAAGCGGCACCGACGGCTATACCACCCTGGGCGCCAGCGCCGGCTATCACTTCAACATGGGGGGCAGCCAATGGCTGGCGTTCGTCAACGGTGAAAACCTGACCAACCAGACCGTGCGGTACGCCAGCTCGATCCTGCGCGACATCGCCCCGGCGCCGGGGCGCAGCGTGCAGGTCGGCGTGCGCACCACCTTCTAACGCCCGCACCGCAGTTCGCTGTGGGAGGGGGCTTGCCCTCTCCCACATAAGCCCGCTAACCCCTTCAGTGTTTGCCGCGACATTCAGTCACTGTTACCAAATCTGAAATGATGCATCTTGCGATTTACGCTTTCTCAAAACGCCCTGCCGCATTATCCTTCGCAACAATCTGAAACGCTTCACCCCCAGGTCCTCCCCTTTCGCCGAAAGTCCCCCAGCATAAAGACAGCGCTGTCTTAAACCGGCCTGCGTCCGGGGAATCTATCGTCCGTCTGTGGATAAGCCTCGCGTTCCCCAGAAATAGCAAAAAAACCCTGAACCAAGCCCGCGTCGAATCGTCATCTACAGTGAAGCGCGGGGTTACATAATTATTCCAACGTGACGGAGAAACACACTATGAGCACTGATGGTGCTTCAAGCCCAAGCCGCCTGCTGCCCAGGCTGCTTGGCGTCTTGCTGCTGATCATGGGCCTGGCCTTGCTGGCCGGTGGCGTCAAGCTGAGCATGCTCGGCGGATCGCTGTACTACCTGCTGGCCGGTATCGGCCTCACCCTGACCGGCGTCCTGCTGCTGGCCACCCGCCGCGCGGCGCTGGGCCTTTACGCATTGGTGCTGTTCGCCAGCACCGTGTGGGCCTTGTGGGAAGTCGGCCTGGACTGGTGGCAATTGGTGCCGCGCCTGGCGCTGCTGTTTGCCCTGGGCCTGGTCATGCTGCTGCCGTGGTTTCGCCGTCCGTTGCTGCGTGGTCAACCGGCGCCGCTGGGCACCGGCGCGCTGAGCGTGGCCGTGGTGCTGGCGGGTGCCGCCGCACTGGCCAGCCAGTTCACCACCCCAGGTGAAATGGTCAAGAAGGGTCAGCTCGACCGCGACGCGGTGCCAGGCATGGCCAACGCCGCGCCCGCCCAGGCCGATGGTGACTGGAACGCCTACGGCCGTTCGGCTTTCGGTGATCGCTACTCGCCACTGGCGCAGATCACCCCGGCCAACGCGCACAAGCTGGTTCCGGCGTGGACCTTCCGCACCGGCGACATCCCGGGCGCCGGTGACCCGGGCGAGACCACCGCGGAAAACACCCCGCTCAAGGTCAACGGCATGCTCTACGTGTGCACCCCGCACAGCCAGGTCATTGCCCTGGACCCGGACACCGGCAAGGAAATCTGGCGCTTCGATCCGAAGATCAGCAGCCAGGGCGCCGAGAACTTCAAGGGGTGGGCGCACATGACCTGCCGTGGCGTGTCGTATCACGATGACGCCGCCTACGCCTCCGAGCAAAGCCCCACCGGCAGCGCCAGCCCGGCCGCCGCGCCGACGGCCTGCCCGAAACGCATCTTCGTGCCGACCGCCGACACCCGTCTGATCGCCCTCAACGCCGACACCGGCAAGATGTGTGAAGACTTCGGCGACAAAGGCCAGATCGACCTGCGCGCCAACATCGGCAGCTTCGCGCCAGGCGGTTACTACTCCACTTCGCCACCGGCGGTCACCAAAAACCTCGTAGTGATCGGCGGCCACGTCACCGACAACGTTTCCACCGACGAGCCAAGCGGCGTGATCCGCGCGTTCGACGTACACACCGGCAAGCTGGTGTGGAACTGGGACAGCGGCAACCCGGACGACACCACCCCGTTGGCCGAAGGCCAGACCTACACGCGCAACTCGCCGAACATGTGGTCCATGTTCGCCGTGGATGAAAAACTCGGCATGCTCTACCTGCCGATGGGCAACCAGATGCCCGACCAGTACGGCGGCGACCGTACCGATGAATCCGAGAAATACGCTTCTGGCCTCACCGCCCTGGACATCGACAGCGGCCACGTGAAGTGGAGCTTCCAGTTCACTCACCACGACTTGTGGGACATGGACGTGGGCGGCCAGCCGTCGCTGATCGACGTCAAGACCGAAGCCGGCGTCAAGCAGGCCGTGATGGCGTCGACCAAACAAGGCAGCATCTACGTGCTGGACCGCGCGACCGGCCAGCCGGTGGTGCCGATCCACGAAGTGGCGGTGCCGCAAGGCGCAGTGGCGGGTGACCGCACCTCCCCTACCCAGCCCAAGTCCGAGCTGAACTTCATGCCGCCGCCGCTCAAGGAGCGCGACATGTGGGGCGTGACCCCGTTCGACCAGATGCTGTGCCGCATCGATTTCAAATCCATGCGCTACGACGGCCCGTTCACCCCGCCCTCGCTGCAGGGCTCGATCGTGTACCCGGGTAACTTCGGCGTGTTCGACTGGGGCGGCATTTCGGTTGACCCGGTGCGTCAGATCGCGTTTGTGAACCCGAGCTACATGGCGTTCAAATCCAAACTGATCCCGGCCGCCGAGATCGCCAAACAGGGCCCGCGCGTCAGCGAAACCGAAGGCGTGCAGCCGAACAAAGGCGCGCCGTACGGCGTGATCCTCGAAGCGCTGCTATCGCCACTGGGCCTGCCGTGCCAGGCACCGGCGTGGGGTTATGTGGCTGCGGTCGACCTGACCAACCACCAGACCATCTGGATGCACAAGAACGGCACCGTGCGTGACAGCTCGCCGATTCCGATCCCGCTGACCATGGGCGTACCGAGCCTGGGCGGGACCTTCACCACGGCCGGCGGCGTCGCGTTCCTCAGCGGCACCCTCGACCAGTACCTGCGTGCCTATGACGTGAAAAACGGCAAGCAACTGTGGGAAGGTCGCCTGCCAGCCGGCGCGCAGACCACACCGATGACCTACACCGGCAAGGACGGCAAGCAATACGTGCTGGTCATGGCCGGCGGCCACGGCTCCTTGGGCACCAAGCAGGGCGACTACGTGATGGCGTTCAAACTGCCTGATTAAGCGGCACGGGCGGTAAAAAAGGCGGCGACCCTCAACAGGTAGCCGCCTTTTTCATGGGCATAAACACTCAATGTGACAGCGCGAGCTAGTGCTCGATGACTTCACCGCGCAGCGCCGCCAACCGCGCAATCAGGCGGTTCTGCACGGGTACGGCGATGCCTTCCTTGTCCATCGCAGCGATCAAGTCCTCCACCAGCGCGTTGAAGTCACTGCGGCTCACATTCTTGCCTTTGTGACTCTCGGCCATGCTGTCCCCGGTGTAGGTGCACGGCCCGCCCGCCTCCACGCAGAATTTCTCGATCAACTTATTGCGCAGACGCTGGATATCGACACGCCGAAAGTGCTCGACGATGCGCGGGTCACGGGCCACGTTGAGCAGCATGCCTTCCACAATCCGCGTAATGCCGGGCATGGCGCCCAGGTCGCGGTACAGGCTGTCATCCCTGGGCGGCTGCTGGGCGCAGGCACTGAGCAGCACCGCCAGCACAACCGATAGAACGCGCATCAGAAACTCCCTTGCAGCGACAGATAGGTGCCGTTCTGGTCAGCCAGCGTGGCGATTTCGCCGAGGCGCGCATAAGCCAGCACCACCGACACATGTTTGTTGGGAAAGTAGCCGACAAACAGATCCGCCCAATCGCTTTCGCCGGCAAATGACAGGTTGTCCGGTTTTTCCCGGTATTCCACGCCGACCGCCCAGCGCGGGTTGAACAGCAGCGCCACCGAGCCCTCCTTCAGCAGGCTGCGACGGTCGCGGCGGTCGCCGCCAAAACCGAGCAGGCCGGTTTCATTGGCGCGGCTGTAGCGCAGGCTGCCGTTGACCAGCACGTTGTAACCAAAGGCCGCGCCCATCCACAAACGGCTGGCGGCGAGGTAGCCCTCCACATCGCTGTCGCGCCTGGCGCCGACCAGGCGAGGGATATCGAACGTGTTCTGGTGTTTGTATTCCAGGCCCAGGGACACCTGGGGCAGACGGTCGTAAATCACGTCACCCAACAACCGCACCTTCATCCCCAGTACATCCTGGCCAAGGTGATCATCCGGCAGGTTGAGCCGGTGCACCAGGGTGCCGAGGTCAAAGCGTTGTCGGGCGAAAGACAGCTCGACGCGGTTGTCATAGGCCAGCGCCAGCCCGGCCACGTCCAGCCGATAATCCGCCAGGTTGACCGTGGTGGCGAACGCCGTGGCGCCCCACTCATGCTGTTCGCCATAACCGGCGAGTACCGCCCACGGCGTGATACCGCCGCCGGCCGCGCCTTCGAGGCTGCTGGCACCGCCGGTGGCGATCAGGCGGCCGTTATCGGCCAGGGCGGTTTGCACTGTCAGGGCGGCCAGGCAGCCAATCAGGAAAAGACGCACGTCAGCCTACTCAATGAACCAGGGAAGTTTGCACACTGAGCGGCAACGCCACCCAGGCTTCGAACGCATCGGCGCTCAAGGGCCGGCTGATCAGGAAACCCTGGGCCGTGTCGCACTGCCAGCGCTCCAGCAGACGCAGGCTGTGGGCATACTCGACACCCTCGGCGACCACCTTGAGCCCCAGGTTGTGGCTCATCTCGATGGTGGAGCGCACGATCACCGCGTCCTCACTGGTCTCATCAAGGTTGCGCACGAACGACTGATCGATCTTCAGCTCCTGCACCGGCAGGCGCTTGAGATGAGCCAAGGATGAATAGCCGGTGCCGAAGTCATCCACCGACAGGCTGATGCCACAGTCGCGCAGCAGGTGCAGGACTTTCAGGGCCTTTTCCGGCTCGCGCATCACCGCGCTCTCGGTGATCTCGAACACCAGTTGTTTGGCCGGCAAGCCATAGCGTCGCAACAGCGACGAAACCCGGTGGGCCAGCTCGTCGCCTTGCAAGTCTTCTGCCGAGATGTTCAGCGACAATTGCAGGTACAGGCCACGCCGGTTCCATTCGCAGAGCTGGCGGATGCCCTCCTCGATCACCCATTGGGTCAGCAAGCGGATGCTGCCGGAGCGCTCGGCCAGGGGGATGAATTCCGCCGGCGAGATCATGCCGAACTGCGGGTGCTGCCAGCGCAGCAACGCCTCGGCCTGGCGCACATGGCCCTGGCGGATGTCCAGCTTGGGCTGATAGTGCAACAGCAATTGACCCTGGCCGGGCGCGTGGCGCAGGTCACGGATCAGGGTGATCTGGCGGCGATGGGCAAGGTCGCTGCCCTGTTTGTAGACCTGCAGGCGCCCGGGGATTTTCGCGGCGTCCGCCATGGCAATCGCGGCGCGTTCAAGCAAGGTGTATGCGGTTTCGCCATCGGCCGGGTAGGTCGCGATGCCCAGGCGGCAGTCCAGCGCCAGGTCATGGCCGTTGATATTTTGCGGGCGCAGCAGCAATTGTTGAAGTTTGTCGGCCATGCCCACCGCCTCGTCGCTGCCGGCGCCTTCAAGCAGCAGCAAAAACTCGTCGGCGATCAGATGCGCCAGCGTATCGCCGGGGCGCAGTACCGCTTGCAGACGCCGGCCGACGGTGAGCAGCAGTTGGTCCACCGCATCGGGCCCGGCGGCTTCGCTGGCGGCACGCAGGTTATCGATGCCCAGGTGAATCAGCGCAATTGGCCGCTGCAGGGCAATCGCACTGCCCAGGCGCTCCATCGCCAGCGCACGGTTCGGCAGGCCGGTGAGGCGATCATGCAGCGCGTTGTGCGCCAACTGCTGCTCGCGCTCGGCAATGCCTTTTTGCATGGCATTGAGCGCGCTGGCCAGCAAACCCAGTTCATCGCTGCGGGTCAGGGTCACCGGCGTGAGGTAGTAGCCCTGACCGATGCGCTCGGCTGCCGACGCCAGCGCCTGCACCGGCCGCGACACCGTGCGCGCCAGCAGCAATGCACCGATCAGCGAGGCCAGCAGCGCCACCAGCGCAATGCCGAGGATCTTTTCATTGAGCGGCACGAATGCCTGCATCGCCGCATCCAACGGGCTTTGCAACAACGCCAGCACCTTGCCGTCGTTGTCATTGGCCAGCACCAGCGACTGGCTGAGGAAGCTGTGTTCCAGATGATCCGTGGTGGACACACCCCGGCGGCTCGAGTCGCCCTCCATCAGGTCCAGGATGCTGTCGCGCAACGCCTGCGGCTGGGTGCTGACCAACTCGCCGGGCACGCCTTTATCGATGGCCAGAAACGACACTTCCAGGTTGCTCAACGAGCGCAACTCTTCGGCAAACGTAGCGTCCATGCCGAAGCCCATCACCACCCGCGCAATCGGCAACGGTGCCAGCACCGACGCTTCCACCAGCAGGTGCGGCCTGCCTTGCAGCGGCACGATCAGCGTGGCCTGGCGCTTGCCCCGCGCGTCGCGCAGTGCCTGGTCATAGCGGAACGTCGAGCCTTCAGGCACTTCGCTCAGGGTACTGGAGAGGACTTTGCCGTCCATGCCGAGCAGAATCATGTCGTTGGCGTTGATGCGCTTGCCGTGGTTGAGCAGCACCGAGCGCATCGTCGACGAATCGCCAGTGGCCACGGCATCGCGAAAACCGAAGTCGGTGGCCAGCAATTGCACAGCATCGGCCAGGCGTCGGCTGCGCGCATCCAGCAGGCGTTCAAACACCCGCGAACCGACGTCCAGCTGAGCCATGCCCTGGCCCCGCACGGTCGAGCTGGTGGCAGCTTTCACACTGAAATACAGCGCACCGATCACCACCAGCGACAGCACGATCAGCACCGTGGCGACCCGCGCCTGGAAACTACTGCGCAGTTTCATGGGCGGCTCGATGGAAGGCGTCGCCAAACGCCGATGGCGTGGGCGGAAGATCGGCAGACACCGGCTCCAGGGCCAGCACCACGCTGTGGCTCAGGCCCGTGGCGGGTACGTGCAGGGTGCCGCCGTCCAGCGGCTGCATGGCGTTGAGTTGCGGGTGCCACAGGGTGACGTGGTAGTCGCCGGGCGGCAGTTGCTCCAGGCGCACGTGGCCCTGGGCATCACTGACGCCGAACACCGGGTCGTCGGTGACGTAGATGTAACCGAGCATCCAGTCATGGATATTGCAGCCCAGCACCACCACGCCGGCCTTGTCGAACAGCAGCGGTTCGCTCGGCGTGCCTTCGTACAGGCGCAGCTCGAACCGCTTGGCGGCGGAGAAGGAATACACCTGATGACGGATGTTGTCGCTGTTGGGAAAGCGCACCTGAGTGCCCGTGTGCACGGCCAGCACATGAGGCGCGAAGCGCTGGCCGCGCTGGTCCATATCGGCCTTGAGCAGACCCGTCGGCGCATGGGCCGGGCCCTGCAAGGTGACCACCGCGTCCGCCACCGGGTTGCCATCGGCCTGATGCATGACCACCTCGAGCGTGGCCGCCGAGACGGGACCCGCCGCCGCCAGTAACAGCGCCGCGCAAGATAACAGCTGAACAACTCGACCCATGGGAGATCCGCGAATGAAGGGAAAAGCGGCCAGCCTTGGCAAAATTGGGAGCAATGGCAGCTATGATGCCGTAAATAAGGCAAAGGGCCACCATTGAACTGCGTTGCACGCTTGACCGTTGGTCGGTAAGAAACCTATGCAATCGGTCAGGCTCATTGAGGTTATCGCCTGCCTGCGCAAAAACTGTAGGGGTCAGACCGGGGCGCGTTGCTGGCCCATCCACTGCTCGAACGCTGACGCCTCCAGCGGCTGGCTGATCAGGTAACCCTGGGCGGTGTCGCAGTTCCACAGTTTGAGCAACCTGAGGCTGGGTTCGAACTCCACCCCTTCGGCCACCACCCGCAGCCCCAGGTTGTGGCTCATTTCGATGGTGGATCGCACGATCACGCCGTCACCGGTGGCGCTGTCGAGGTTGCGCACGAAAGACTGGTCGATCTTCAACTCCTGCACCGGCAGGCGCTGCAACTGCGCCAGCGACGAGTAACCGGTGCCGAAGTCATCCACCGACAGGCTGATGCCGCAATCGCGCAGTTGCTCCAGCACGCTGAGGGCCTGCTGCGGGTTATGCATGATCGCGCTTTCGGTGATCTCGAAAATCAGTTGCCGGGCCGACACGCCGTATTGCGTCAATAACCCGGTGACACGCAGGGCCAGGTCATCGTCGGCCAGGTCATCCACGGAAATGTTCACCGACAGTTGGATCAGCAGCCCGCGCTGCGCCCAGTCGGCGATCTGGCGGATGGCCTCTTCGATCACCCACGCGGTGAGCAGGCCCATGCTGCCGGTACGCTCCGCCAGAGGAATGAATTCGGCCGGCGACACCAGGCCCAGCGTCGGGTGCTGCCAGCGCAACAAGGCTTCGGCCTGGCACACATGGCCGAGCCTGAGGTCGAGTTTGGGCTGGTAGCAGAGCAGCAACTGGCCTTCGACGGCGGCGCGACGCAAATCACGGATCAGTGTGATCTGGCGCTGGTGGGCCAGGTCACGGTCCTGCTGGTAGATCTGCAGGTGGCCGGGCAGGCTCGCCGCATCATGCCGGGCGATGGCGGCGCGGCTGATCAGCTCTTCCACCTGCTGGCCATCGGCGGGGTAGGCGGCGATGCCGATGCTCACTTCATGGCGCACCTCGTCATCGCCGATGCGCCGTGGCTCGGTGAGCAACGCATGCAGGCGGTCGGCGCGGGCCACGGCGCGGTCGACCTGGGTGTTTTCCAGCAGCAGCAAAAACTCGCTGCCGGCGATGCGCGCCGCCGTGTCGCTGGTCATCAGGCTCATGGACAGACAGCGGCTGGCTTCACGCAGCATGTCCTCGACGCCCTCCGGCCCGAATCCCTCATTGATCACCCGATAGTTTTCAATGCCCAGGTACAGCAACACCACCGGCCGCCGCGCGCTGATCGCACTGCCCAGGCGCTCCATCGCCAGCGCGCGATTGGGCAAGCCGGTGAGCGGATCATGCAGCGCGTTGTGCGCCAATTGCCGCTCACGCATGGCGATGCCGCTTTGCATGGCGTTGAACGCCCGGGCCAGCAGGCCGAACTCATCCTGGCCGCGCACCCGCACCGGCGTGCGGTAATCCCCGGCACCGATGCGCGCGGCGGCGTCCACCAGGGCACTGAGCGGGCGCGACACCCGTCGCGCGAGGAACAACGCACCGGCCAGCGACACCAGCAGCACCACCAGGGCGATACCAATGAACTGCCGGTCGAGCGGCTCAAAAGACTCCAGCGCCTGGTCCAGCGGGGTTTGCAGCAGCACGCGCACATCGCCACCGGCGCCCGTGTTGGCCAACGCCAGCACCTGGCTGAGCACGCGCTCGCCGTAAAACTGCGTGATCTGCGGTTCGGGGTTGAGCGGCGACTCACACAGCAGACTGACGACGCCGGCCTGCCATGCCGCGGGCTGGGTGCTGAACAGCGGGCCGGGTTGACCGCCATGCACGCTGATAAACGACACATCCAGGTTGCTCATGGCGCGCAGTTCACTGGCGAACCGGGTGTCCATGGGAAAGCCCATGACCACACGGGCAATGGGTAACGGGTCGTACACGTCTTTCTGCACCAGCAGGTAGGGCCGCCCGTCCATCGCCACGATCAGCATCTGCAATCCCTTGCGCCGCGCCTGGCGCAGAGCGCCGTCAGCGGCAAACGGCTGGCCGCGCTTGAACACCGGCAAAGTGCTGACCACCACCTTGCCGTCGAGCCCCAGCACAAACACTTCGCTCGAACGAATCCCAGCGCCGTGCCGACGCAGGGCCGCGAGAATCGCCTCGCTGCTACCCTCGGCCACGGCCTGTTTGAACGGGGCATCGGCGGTCAGCCAGTCCAGACCGTAATGCAGGCGGCGACCGCGCAGGTCGAGCAGGCGCTCGAACACCTCGCTGCCGGTTTTCATCTGGACATGCGCCTGGTTTTCCACAGCGCGGGTGGTGGCGGCCTTGACGGCAAAATAGGTGGCGGCGACGACGATCAATAGCAACAGCGCCAGGACCGCGGCGATGCGGGTCTGGAAGGTGTGGCGCCAGGTCATGGCGGAGCTTTCGGGGGAGGCTCGCCGTTCTTGACCGCTGGTGGCTGTCGGTGTGTGCATTCCTTGCGGCCTGGTGGTGGGTGTCAGGAATATATCTATTTTGAGGTGGAATGTTGGTTTTAGCAGATTGCTGAGAGGGGGTGGCGGGTTTTTGGCGTTTTGGTGGGGTGAATATCCGTTTTTTGGGTGATGGCGGAGTATCGGCTCCGCCACGTCTTCGACTTAGCGCTGTCGCGCGGCAAACCGGAACCTCTGTGGCGAGCGGGCTTGCCCCGCGTTGGGGTGCGAAGCGCCCCCCATCAAGAAAAACGCGGTGCCTGGCACTGTAGAGCAGGGTCTTGGGGCTGCTGCGCAGCTC
>NZ_JYLK01000031.1 GCF_001439805.1 Pseudomonas trivialis
CGCCAAATTCTGGATTCAAGAGCGAGAAATTAGAACGCGAATTCAAGCGGGAGGGCATGCTGCTAGCTGAGTGCTTGAGGGATGAGCTAGGTCCTGATTTTTCTATTTTTCTTAAAATTTAATTGGTGCAAAAGCGACAGGCGAAGCTGCTACTCAGATCCCAGGCCGAGTACAGTCGCGTGTAAACATTGCCAATGGCCGCACGGAAACGACCCCTCTTCGTGATAACGGCAATCCCGTATCTGCGGGTTTCGATCATGTTATAGATGGGCATTTCAATAGAGAAATCTCCACCTCGCGCTCCGTGTTTACCATTGCTCCAGATGAGCTGAAAGGCATCCTACAGAGCAGTTCTGTTGTAAAGTCCCCGGTTATAGCGCTGCCAGATGGCCAATTCGTAAGAACAGTTGATGTGGGTCGGGCTATTGGTACTACTACATTGAAGGATGGCGGCATTCCCACGTCTGTGATAAAGGTATTCACCGATAAAGCAGGGAATTTAATTACAACCTTCCCGGTTAAGGTGGGCAACTGATGCATACTCTACCCTTAAAAATATGGCATGAATTCCAGTCGGTAGTGGAAACTCTAAGTGACGAAACACCTTCGAGGCAAGTTCTTGAAGTAATACTATTTTGGATGAGAAGTAACCGTAAGTATCTTACCGGTGAGCCGTTTTCGGTCTATGGGTTCGATAGCCTTGCAAAAATAGATGAGAGGGAGATTCCAGTTGAATACTCTTCCTTTAAGGTAAGTGATTTAATTAATTTCAAGAGTATTGTTTTGAAACGTCAGGCTCGAGATGTAGATTCGATTGCGAGATTCTTACGCGATACGATTGAGGAGCTGGCAACTGTCGAAGTTGATGAGCAATGCCCCAGATGTGAGTCTGAGGGAATGCGCGCGTTTATAGGTAAGTACAATGGATTGCTGGCTTATCAGTGTAATGTCTGTGGGTACTCCAATTATTCAGATGGATCTAGGGTTGAGAACGGTGGATTAGAGTTTGCGAGTGAGAGGCAGTTGCGAGAGCTTGGCCTGATTTAATGGTGCAAAAGCTACTGGTGGCGCTGCTGGAAAGGTAGATGATCTTGCCTATACTGGGACACCTGTTCGTCCCACACCCCAAAAATCTGAAATTGATGTCGGCGCTGATCTTGGTGCTGGAGCTCGCCCACAAGTCAGTTATAAAAATGGACAAGAAGTTCCTTACGGCACTTCGGGTAGTGTTCGTCCAGACTGGTGTGTAGGTAACGTATGCAGTGTTGAAGTGAAGAACTACAACATTGCAAAAAATCAAAGCGGATTGATTAGTAATGTTTCCAAGCAAGCCATCCAGCGAGCTGAAAACTTACCGCAGGGAATGCAGCAGCAAGTCGTTATTGATGTGCGTGGCCAGATGATAACTGTAGACCAAGAAAGAAATATAATTAAAGGTATTGTTCAGAAGTCGAATGGAGCAATCAAGCCAGAAGCCATTGAATTTAAGAGGAACTGATGAAACGTGTAGGTTTTCAAGGTGGTAGCTCAATTTTTGAGCTTGGCATGGCTTCGGATATGGTTTGCTTTTTTTCTGTGATTAGAGAAAAAACTGAGCTGTCAGGAAGTGATCTTCTTATATTAGATCGACTGTTTCGTCGCTATTTGCGCCTTGAGGATTTAAAGGGGGCGACGATGTTTATGTTGAGGTCCAAAGAGTGCTTGTCTGGTATTTCTAACTGCATTGTTGAGTTGGAAAGCTTGGGGTGGAGTTCAAATAATAGTTGCTTAGATACGACATGCTTAAGTTATGCGGAAGTATTCATTAAGTATTTCGAAGGCTTTGAATATTGCGTTGAATCAGCTAAGGGGTTCTATGAGGACTGGGGAGTATACAAACCTGTCAGAACGATTGTTTGTGATATGCCTGATTACATGGTGGAAAAACTTCGTCCATTAGATGAGTATGATAATCTTGGCCCCAATGATCCTCCATTCTGGCTGCGTTAGTTTTTAGGTGGCCATTTCTATGCTGACACCGGCCTTGCGCCGGTGTTTTTGCACCCTATCTGCACCCTGATTGCACTCTTTTTGCATCCTTTCTGCAGTCAAGTTGCACCCCTTTTGCACCCACCCTGACGACCTACGGTCTATCTGTCCAACACGCTCTTTTTCAGCATGATTTTTCGCTCCTTAACAGGAGCAAAATCTCAATACACAACACGCACCTCTCGCGAGGTGGGTATTTTCTATATGTATCAATTAGTTATCCGGTTTCTGTCTTCTAGGTGCTGCTATACACTTGTAATACGAAATGCAGGTTCCACCCAATAAACACTGACGTATGGCGTATAGCTTTTGCTATACGCAGCAGCGAAGTATGGGGGGGCGGTTTACTCTTTCAGATCGGCCCTTTTTTCTGGTTACGCACTGGGTGGTCGGCTGCTGTTATCCGCTGGAGAAACTCAGAAAATACGTCACTCGGCAAGAAAAATAGCTAGGCAGCTAAAAGTTTTGTGACAATTGACCCCGCTTTGCCGAGGTTGTTGCCGCTTATGCAGAGTTGACCCCGTTGCCGAGATTTCTCTGACCCAAGCTTCTACTTCGTAAAGCAGTAGCAGATCTAACTTTGGGTTAAATCCTTATGGGGCAACGCCAGGTCGGCAGATGGTCAATTCTGCATCAGCGATAACAGTACTCGATAAAATTCATGACGTTGAGAGTAACCCTGAAAAGGTAGTCCCTGGTACTTTTGCTGGGCAAGGGGCAAATGGCGCACGGGGTGATGTGTTTTTCAGAGTTAAGGGCAATGATGTGGTTGTTACCAAGCCTGATGGAACGTTCGTTACTATCCTGAAGGATGGGGTAACTCAGAATCCATCTGTACAGAGCGCATTGAAGGGAGGTGTCAGGTAATGAATTCCCCTAGACTTATGATTGCTTGGCTGTTAACAGTACTCGGTAAGAAACTACTGTCAGTAAATGCTCTATTCCATGTTTTCGCTTCCGAGAGGGATTCTGCGCCTCAAGAGGTTGGCCTTCTATTTGAAAGCTCTGAAGTTGGGAAGCTTTATGGCGGACCTGATGGCGCATCTATCTGTTTTTCTTTGAGTCCGATTTCAAGCTGCGATCTAGGCGAGTACGGTAGACAAGACATTTTTTGTATTTCTGGTGAGCTTTATTTCTCCGATGTTGTAGGTAGGAGGTTAGTATCAGCATCACTTGTACAGTCCTTAGCAGAAAACGTGGTGATAGGCGTTGTTCTCTCGTTTGATAACGATTTTTGCCTGTCCATTTTGAACTTAGGTGATGAGCTTTTTATCTATGATGAGATCCCAAAGGAAATAGTGATCAGTGAGGGGGTGAGCCTTGCCTCTGTGAGTTAATGGTGCAAAAGGCGCAGGTACATCTCTAGAGCGAGGTCTTGCCTACGACAACCCATCTAACTTATCCAAAGTCGTGTAAGTGAAATTCAGCCACAAATACCTGCGAATTCTCAAGGCCGAATAACTATGGGTGTTGCGGTAGTAGAGGATGCGAATGGTGTTCGCTCTGTTCTGGTCAGTACAAGTGAACCTCGTGGCTATCTTCGTCCTGGAGTGAGTTTGCAAGAAGGCGAGAAAGTAGTTGTTGGAACTGGCCACGCAGAAGCGGATATTGTAAGCTATGCCAACGCTAACGGATTGAAAGTTGTTGATATCGGTGCGACACGGTCTGTTTGTGCATCATGTCAGAACGTAATTGAGCCGACAGGGGCCAATGTGTCAACGCCATTAAAACCACTGCCAAAGGCTAAACAATGATTATGCGTTTAGAAATGGTTGAGAAAGGACTTGTAGAAAAGCTTAAGTTAGTCAGTGAGGAGCAACGAAGAATTGCTGTAAAAGTGGCTTGCGAACTTGCTTTTCAGGCTTGTCCAGTAGAAGTGCCTATTGTTGTCGAGTCTCTTAGGCAACTACTGTCGGGTAATAGACTCACAACTGATCAGGTTTCTGGGCTAGATGCTTTAGCTGCACAGTTAGATGAAAAATATTTTGACTTGCAAGACAGCCTGGATGAAGGGCAAAACTTAAATCTAGAAGGCCTTCAGTTGTTTAGCCAAGCTCGTGCTGTATCGGCGCTGTCCTTAGCTGGTGGAGAGAATTCGCTTATGACAGCGACCGAAGCAATATATGAGGCATCATCAGCCGTTGATGATGGAACTCATATTTTTAAAGCAGTGCTTTCGGTTTTGCCAGAGTCTTAATCAGCAGCTGTTTTGCTTTGGCTGAGATCCGGCGCACTCTTGCGCCGGTATTTCCAGTTTCTGTTGCTCCCTGATTGCACCCTATTTGCACTCTTTCTGCAGTCAAGTTGCACCCCTTTTGCACCCACCCTGACGACCTACGGTTTATCTGCTCAATACGCCCTTTTTGAGCATGATTTTTCGCTCCTTAACAGGAGCAAAACCACAATACACAACACGCACCTCTTGCGAGGTGAGTATTTCCTATATGTATCAATTAGTTATCCTATTACTGCCTTTTAGGTGCCGCTATACATTTGTAATACTAAATGCAAGTTTCACCCAATAAACACAGACTGACGATCAAGGCGGGCCGCGATTTCACCAACAGCGGCAGTGTGCTGAAAAGCGGGGCGGATACACTGATTAATGTTGGGCGGGATATCAATATTGTCGCCACGCAAACCCTCGATTCCGGCGACGGGGGCATGTGGAAACACACCTCCAACACCACGCAAAGCGGTTCAACCGTCAGCGCCGGCCGCGATGTGCAAATGAACGCCGGGCGCGACCTCAACGCCATCGCCAGCGTGATCGACGCCAAGCGCGATATCGGCCTGTCGGCCCGAGAAGACATGAACCTGGCCTCGGCAGCGGACGAGGACCACTCGCTGGCCAAGAGCAAAAAGAAAACCACCCAGGAAGATCACGTCAGCCAGGTCGGCACTGTCGTGAGCGCCGGGGCGGATATCCGCCTGAGCGCGGGGAATGACATGGCGCTGATTTCCAGCCGCGTAACGGCGGGGGACGAGGCGTATCTGGTGGCGGGTGATCGACTGGACGTGCTGGCGGCGCAGGACAGTGATTATTCGTTGTATGACATGAAGAAGAAGGGGAGTTGGGGTAGCAAGCAGACCAAGCACGATGAAGTGACCAAGGTCGTCAATGTGGGAAGCGAGGTCAAGGGCGGTGGCGCCGTCGCGCTGGTTAGCGGCGGCGATCAACGCTATCAAGCGGCCAAGCTGGAAAGCGGTGAAGACCTGACCCTGCAAAGTGGTGGAGGAATCAACTTCG
Source organism: Pseudomonas trivialis (assembly GCF_001439805.1). Classification (GTDB taxonomy): domain Bacteria; phylum Pseudomonadota; class Gammaproteobacteria; order Pseudomonadales; family Pseudomonadaceae; genus Aquipseudomonas; species Aquipseudomonas trivialis. The sequence goes on from NZ_JYLK01000031.1 coordinate 5,279, forward strand.
AGGGCGTGAAGGACCTGGATCAGGAGAACCATTCAAAAAGCAAATCGAGCCTCGCCTGAACAGCATGAGCGGTAAGGGCAATACCGACGAAACGTTCAGGCAAACGCAGATGGCGGCTAAAGGTGACGTTGTCATCAAAGCATTGGATGGGCTGCATATTGATGTGAAGCAGGTGAATCAGCAGACGGTTAGCCAGGCCATTGATGCGATGGTGCAGGCTGATCCCCAGATGGCGTGGTTGAAAGACGCCGAGAAGCGTGGCGATGTTGACTGGAAGCTGATCAAGGAGACGCACGACTCTTACAAGTACAGTAACTCCAGCCTTGGGCAGGGAGCGATGCTGGCGATCATGATTATCGTAACTGCGTTGACGGCTGGTGCCGCTAGCGGAGCCTTGGGTGCAACATTCGCAGGTGCCGGTACCGCAGGCTCTGGCACGGCTATGGCAGCGGCCGGCAGTTCAGCCATGGTGACGGCGGGTACGGCAGTCGGGACTGCGGCGGCGGGGTGGGCCAATGTTGCCGCAACAGCAGTGATTACTTCCGCCACCAGTGGTGCGGTGATCAGCACGATTAATAACAAGGGAAACCTGGGAGCTGTTTTTAAGGATGTGACTTCCAGCCAAGCTCTGAAGGGGTACGCCGTTGCAGGCATTAGTGGTGGTTATGTGCCAGACAGTCTCGGCGCTCAACTCGCTGTACGCTCAGCATTGAATACAGTGGCCAACGGCGGGAAGTTTAAAGATAACGTGGTGCAGGCCGCTCTCGGAATGGCAGCGGATGGCCTGAGCGGTGCAATATACAATAAGGTAGGTGATGCACTCCTTGGTACCAATCTCTCCACAAAAGTAGCGGTACACGCAATCGTCGGTGGATTGATTGGCGAGGCAGCGGGTGGGGATTTCCGTACCGCTGCCTTGGCAGCCGGTGCCAACAAAGCATTAATTAGCCTGGTTGGGGATAAAATCTTCCCTGGTGACCAACATGAGCGTCTGTTGGCAATGACGTCTCAGCTACTAGGTATGACGGTCGCTGCGGCAGCAGGTGGCGATGCGAAGGCCCAAGAAAAGGCTGCGTGGGTCGCTCAACAGGCCACGGTCTATAACAATCTCAAGCACGTTGAAGCCGAAGCTCTGCTCAAGGAAATCAAGGACTGCCGCGCAACTAACACCTGCGGCGAAGACGAGCTCAAAGGCATTCTGGGTAAGTATGAGAAACTGTCTGCTAAAAACTCAGCCCCTATCGGGTCATGCAAGGTCCGTGGTTGCGTAGACGACATCGTCAATGGCTCCATTCGCATGGACGATCCTATTGCCCAGGAACTGCAGAAATTACTGCGGCAAACTACATACGATGTTCCTGGCTTGCTTCAAGGTGACCCCAGCAATCCCATGTCGAGATCCCCTAATCCGAGCGGATGGGGCGATATGTTTGCGATGGATAAGCAGGTGGCGTTTGCCAAGAACCTGAAAGAGGGTTGGCTGACGGCTGAGGAGACTGCCGATCTTGATCGTTGGAACGCCTCCACCTCTTGGGTGGATCGGATGTATGGGTATAAGCTGGAGCTGGGGGAAAAGGCCGGAATTCTCACTGATTTGGGTGTGGCGGGTGCTGCGACACTCATAGGCGGGAGAGGGAGCGTTGGGGGGGGGGGGCAAAAGGTGTATCTCCAGTTGTAACCGCAGAGGGAAAGATTGGCGGAAAAACATTCACCGATTTTAATCAGACTGCACGTCCAGCTTCAGAAGCTAATGCGAGTCAACCAACCTTGATATCTGATCGGGTAACCGCTAAGGCTGACGCATCTGGGAAAGTCCTGCCAAATGGAAACATGGCCGACGCTCACGCAGAAATAGGTGTGATTCAGCAGGCATATACTGCTGGTAAAACTATGGGGGCAAGCATGGAGCTTACCGTCTCTGGTAAAGCAGTGTGTGGGTACTGTCGAGGAGATATTGCGGCAATGGCGGAGAAATCTGGACTTACTTCTCTTGAGGTCAAAGAGGTTGCAACTGGTAAAACTCTATATTGGCAGCCTGGAATGCGGGCTCTGAGAGAGAGGAATTAGTAATGAAATTTTCTCTATCATGGATTGTCGGGTTTGGATCTGAATGTCAGGGGGGTAGAGCTAAAGAACCTCTTTGGAGTGATATTGAACTTCGTCTAAGAGAAGTATGCGGGACGTCTGGCTCTGTTACATTAGAGGCTGTGAATTTTAATGGGTTTGAGCTGTTGAGTTTGCAAGTTATTGCAGATGATGGAAAGTATGCGATGACTTTAGGGGAGGACAATGGCGAGGATTACATTGTTCGGTCTTACATAGGAGGCGAAAATTCAGGGCAGACAGTTTGTATCCTTGGGGATGCTGTAGATGCCTCAGGAGTTTGTACGGATTTTGAAATTGTGGTTGATATTTTTAGGCGGTTTTTTGAAGGGGGTCAGGTTTCTTTTAACCTAATGGCTTAATCCTTTGGTGCAAAAGGCGCAGGTGAAGTTGCCTCTATAGGCGGAAAGACATGTGTTTATAACTGTGTTGTTGATGGAGTGACTCGTTATGTTGGAATAACCGACGACATAGTTAAGCGCGGTCAAGCTCACCTCAGAGAAAAAGGCATTACGATTGACAGAATAGAGGGTTTACAGAACCTTTCACGTGCTGACGCACGGGCAGTCGAGCAAACACTGATCGACTACCATGGCCTTGGTAAAGATGGCGGCACGTTAATCAATAAGATTAACTCTATATCGTCTGTCAAAAAACCGACTAAGTATGAGCAGGGTTTGATTCGCGGCGCCGAGCTGCTGAAAAAAGCTGGATATGAAGGATTTTAAATGGCTAAGAAGGTAAAGCTGGGCGACATTTTGCAGGTGTTAACCTCGCAGGGTGTCGCATATGCGCAAGTTACTCATAAGCATCCAGAATTTGGTTTTTTAATACGTATTTTCCCCGGATTTCATAATGAAAAACCAAAAGATTTTTCGGTTGTTGTTGATGGTGAACCACAATTTTCCGCATTTTTTGTTGTTCAAAGTGCGGTAAATCAAGGCCTTCTATCCGTTGTGGCAAATGTTCCGGTTCCCGAAAGGTTACAAGTGTTTCCTACGTTCCGTTCTAGAAATGGCGGGCCGGGAGGCTCTATTTGGCTATGGAATGGAAGCGAAGCACTTCGGCTGGAGAGAGAGATTAGCTCGGAAGAGCTGAAGCATTCCACAAGAGGAATTATCAGTGCGCCATTGCTTGTTGAGCGTATTGAAAAGAATTACAGACCCGAGACCCATGAGGTTTGGTGAGTTATCCTCGCTATCGCTTTGTCCTTGGTCATGGGGCCCGCAGGCCTCGGCCTATCCACTACTCAGGCAGCTGTGGCAGTTAGTCTATCCAGCACCGCGATTAACAGTGCAGTTTCCAATAAGGGAAA
>NZ_JYLK01000032.1 GCF_001439805.1 Pseudomonas trivialis
CGCTGCGCAATGGGTTGCCGGCCGGGTAGCGGTATTCCTCAGCCGCTTCATTCCAGTGGAAATCATTACTCGAAAAACTGTCGTTCTTGCGCTCGGTTTTGTCCCACACCGGCACATGCGGCTCGATGTCTTTTTCCTCCACCATCCAGGCCAGCATCGGCGCTGTACCGTAAGCGGTGTCGCCAATGAGGCGTTCCGGCTTGATGTCGAACTGCGCTTCGACCCGTTCGATCATCGTCTTGGTGCTCTCGACTTCTGCGGTTCGATGAGCCGGTGTGGATTCCACATCCACAATCACACCGTGCTCGGTATCGATCAGATAATTCGTGGAGTAAGCGTAGAAAGCTGGGCCTCCTGGAGCAGCGGTCCAGCGGGCCTGAGGATCAGTCAGCGACAGGCGCCTCGGTAGCGTTTCGGCCAGAGCCTCTTCATCGAGTACCTCAAGGTACTCATGCACGGCGCGGGTGCTCAGAGATGGATCGCTCTAGTTGACCTGTTCATCTCCCGGTACGCCGCGCTGCCGACTCGCATCTGCTTTGATAATGCTGGCGTCCACGGCAAAGCCTTCGCCCTTGACCAGACCGGCGTCCATGCAGCGACGCAGCACTTCATTGAACAACCAGCGAAACAGATCACTGTCCCGAAAACGGCCGTGTCGATTTTTGGAAAACGTCGAGTGATTGGGTACTTCATCTTCAAGGTTCAACCGGCAGAACCAGCGATACGCCAGGTTCAAATGGGCCTCTTCGTACAACCGCCGTTCGGAGCGGATGCCGTAGCAGTAGCCGACGATCAGCATGCGGATCATCAGTTCAGGATCAATCGACGGACGTCCAATCGGGCTATAGAGATCGGAGAGGTAATGGCGCATGTCGCTCAGATCGATCAATGCTGCGCAGAAGGTGATTGGCGGGGATGTGGTCTTCAAGGTTGAACGAGTAAAACAGTCGCTCCTGCCCACTCCCATCATGCTGTGTGATCCCCTCCGGCCAATGCGGAGATTTTGCCGGAGGCCAGCCAGGGGAGCTACTTTTTCAACAGAATCGGCCAGAAGCAGCCTCTGACGGGTGTCTAGGAAATAGGGGCGACTCAATTCGTGGAATAGGACCGTCTCGTCTCTCCATGCACCTGCATGGCATGGACTACACTGGCTTTCTCTCATTTCTCAGTTGCCACTAAAAGGACGCGATCGTGCTCGAAAGAATTGAATGGATTCGCGGTATCGGGCTACTTCACGATGTAGACGGCAAAGCATTCAAACTTTCAAAAACGCAGTTGATCTATGCGGACAATGGACGTGGAAAATCCACTCTGGCCAGCGTCTTGCGATCAGTTGCGGACGGGGACGCCTCAGTACTTCTCGATCGGAAGACAATCGATGGCTCGAGCGCACCAAATGTATCTTTAGCATTCGGTAGTGGACATAAGGTCACTTTAACCAAAGGCAAATGGTCAGAATCACGGCCAGAGCTTCTTGTTTTTGACACGGAGTTCATAGAAAAAAATGTGCACTCCGGTGGTATCGTTTCGCCAGGGCAGCGGAAAAACCTCTTGCAATTTGCATTGGGCGCGTCCGCCGTTAAAGCGAGGGCCGAGGAGGAAAAAGCCACCAAAAAGTCATTGGAAGCCAACGCAGAACTCGCTCGTACGACGGCTCAGCTTGCTGGCTATCATCAAGGGATGCTCTTCCAAGAATTTCAGAAGTTGGCACCAACTACGGAGTCAATTGCACAACCTCTGATTGATAACCTAAGAAAGCGCTTACAGGTTGCACAAAACATCGATGCAGTGCTTAAGCGGCCCCTCCCTGAAGACATTCAAGAGCCGTCTTTCGACTTGGATGCCCTGTTCAAGATCCTCAATCTTTCATTGAGGGACGTTGAGGAAGATGCAGAGCAGAAAGTCTCGGCACATATTGCCCACATGCGCAATCCCTCACTCGAACGATGGATCAGTGAGGGCCAGGAATTCGACAATGGTTCAGTCTGCCCTTACTGTACTCAACCCACTACTAATGTCGAATTAGTACGTGCCTACCGAACTCATTTCAACAAGGAGTATGAGCAGCTCAAGAACAACGTGTCGATGCTCGAGCGAGGAGTTCAAACAAGAACTGCCGAGGCTGTGATTGATAAGTTAGCGATGGCAACAGCCAACGCCTTTGCTTCCATCGCCTTATGGGCGGGAGAGGTACAAATCGATAGTCCTAACTTCGACATAGACCAGGCCAAAATCGAAATAGGCGCGGTTCGTGCCAGCTTGCTCAGCTTGGTTCAAGCCAAATTGAACAGACCACTAGAGCCAATCGGTAGCAGCGATGAAAAAGCCAGCGCTCAACAGCGTTGGGATACGGTTTTGAAGCGCGCTCGAGAAACTAACACACAGATTCAGCGGGCACGGTTGCTGATTAATGAGTTTCGTGGAGGGTTGACGACGGAGAATGTCGGCGCAATTAATCAAGAGGTAATGAAATTACAGCTGAGCGTGACGCGCGGAAAAAAAGAGGTAGCCGATCTATTGACACTATTAGCTGATATAAAGAAAAGATCGCAAGAGGCAGAGTCCAATAAGAAGGCTGCACGTGCGACTCTTAATGACCAGATGACGACAACCCTAGCGGCTTTTCAAAAGACGATTAACCAGATTTTGAAAAGATTTGGGGCCTCTTTCAGCATTGAAAAAATGGACGCTAACTTCCGAGGTGGCCTACGAAGTGAATACGGTCTATCTCTTCGTGGAATGTCCATCACACTCGACGGCACGCCAAAATTTGCTACGGCGTTAAGTGAGGGGGATAAGCGGACTCTGGCGTTTGCCTTTTTTATTGCCACGGTCAACTCAGATTCGGACTTAGCGAAAAAGCTTGTAGTTATCGATGATCCAATGTGCAGCCTAGACACCAATCGTAAGTCCCAAACCAAAGAGATACTTCGTATCATCAGCACTCGTGCTGAACAGCTTATCGTACTTGCGCATGATCCTTTCTTCATCCGAGATATGAAGGAGGTCCTCAGTCAGAAGGGCTTGCCTGCCTTAGAGGTGCTGCAATTGCAACACTCAATTGACGGCTATAGCCAGTTAGCAAAATTCAACGTGGAGCAGGAGTGTGAGTCATCTTTCTACAGACACCACAGGCTGCTAATGGAGTTCTGTGCTGGTACTCCCCACGATAGTCGAATGGTGGCTAAAGCGATCCGACCTTTTCTCGAAGGATACCTGCACAGACGATTCCCAGGTCTGGTGCCTAGGGACCTAATGTTTGGCGGAATACTTGCACATATAGGGACTGTGCTCCCCACTGACCCCTTAAACTTCGCCTCCCCGCTTGTGGAGGAACTGAAAGATATCAATGGCTATGCAGGCCAATTCCATCACGATACTAACCCTGGGATTTTTGACACTCTGCCTGTTACTACATCCGAACTTCTTACTTATAGCCAGAGAGCACTGTTTTTGGTTTATCGCGGAACGGTGTAATGCACCTTCGGCGTGCCATCTGATATGGCAAGTGAGTGACTGCTCCTGGCAGAGAGCTACCTCTGCTGAAGTCAGGAAACGGCCAAAGGTGGTCTGTGAGAAGCGTCCAAAAAAGCTCAAGACTATTCATTCTCTTGGGCATCGATGAGCGCTTTGAAGAGTTGATTATTCACGTGCATAACGAAGTCATGGATATCTCTCATCATTGCTAGGACCGCAATACTCGAGAATTCCTGCTCTTTGCCTTGGAGGCTTCTCCCGTTACGATGTACGATATCGTGCCGAAGAGCAACCGCACGATGAAGTCGCTCTTTAAGTTCAAGGCTTGGGAAAATCTGAATATTGAATGCAATCTCATAAAGCTGCTCAACTTTTCCCAGCCGATGATAGATCTGATCTCGCAAGTAGTCCTGGACACGTCTTTCTACCGTCAAACTCTCATTCCATGCCTCAAAAAGGGTGATCTTCTGAAAAGACAATTTTTCTTCTTTCAAGAGAAGATTCTCAGTTGCGCCTATCTCTTCTGCCACAAGTGCCATAAGTGTGTTGGCAAGGTAAGCCTCCATTGCGCTGATTAGTCCAGATAGCACCAATTTATTAATTTCCGGAGCAGAGCTCTTCAGTAATCCTGATCCGCCAATACCATACGTATGCAGTACCTCAGTCATATGGGTGTAGCTCGACAAGAACTCGAATAGCGGATCGTCAGTCGCCCGGACGTTATTCTGACCAGAGCTGGTGGCCTGCGAATCGGAAAGTTCTGTGAGCTCACTGGAGAATACCTCAACATGTTGGTAGTCCACTAACTTGACTTCGTACCTGTAGGGAGTTTTTTTCACAGTTACGTCGTAACGCTTTCCGCAATGGTCACAGTCAATCACAGCATTTCGAGTGGAAGCCCCTTCAAGCCAGCTTGTGTCGGGAGCAGGTACTAAGGTCCGACTGGTGTGCGCACAACTAGGGCACTTAAACAGAACGACGGTGCTGAAAGGCATTGGAGACCTCCGGAAAGAGACAATGAAGGGAACGCTACACAACCCTAGCTGAGTTCGGTAATGCTTTGAAAGTTTTGATACTCGATTGCGATGATCTCCATCCGTTGGAGTCAGTCTAAAAATAGACCTTCGAGAATACCCGCTTGAACCCGAGGTCCGCTTTTGGCCGATTCTGTTGAAAAAGTCGTACTCGCTTAGCAAAGGTGACCGCCTGCATCAATGAATAGCTTGCGGAGTTTTTTTCGAGCCGCCTCTGAAAGACGCTGTGAATAGCGTTGAAACTCTTCTTCGGCTTTGTCGGGCTTGCCGTTCATGGCCAATACAAACGCGTATGCAAGAGGATGTTGTATGTAGTTGTAGAAACCCAGGCCACCAGTCGAAAAATGCTGCTTGACCCGCTCGAAAGCACCAGGCAGGTCGGCTATCGAACTAGCCTCGTTCCAAAACGATTCAGCTTTTGGAATTGCAGCCCGGAGGATATTGGGTGCGCGGGTTGCTATGACATCAGGTCCGTAGCTGCATGAGATATCAAACGCTCGATCTCGCACATCGAAAGTCAGATCAGGTCGTGCTGATTTTGACGTCCTGTGCCATTTGATTTCATTGCCGGAAAGATGGGGAACGAAGTCCAGTGACAGAGCCCATGACGGCGCTAGCGCGCCGCCTTTCCACTGCTCAAGGCGAAAGAGTTGGCGAATGGGAGCATTGACGCTACGAAGCCAGGAAAGCGGGCCCTGAACTTCGAACCCTAACGGCTGTAAAAGTGATTCTACGGTTGGCGAAACAATTTCGTGGATTTGATCTATTCGCACTATTTCGAACGTTTTTCCCTGCATCGTCGGCCCCAAGCTCAAAAGTAATCCCACTTCGACAACTACGGTCGTTGGTTCGACCTCAGATAATGGATGGAGTCTTCTTCATCTACATTCGGGAATCAAGGCACACGAAACCTCTCTCGGCGAATTGCCTTTACATGAGGCAGATGATGAACTGTCCTTCTGCAAAAGTAGCTCTCCTGATTGGTCTAAAATCTGCCCGTCGGCCAGCGGGAGAGTCGCAGCATGATGGGACAGTTATCGAGTGTGCAGGATCGGCTGTTTTATTCGTTCAATCTTGAAGACCACATCCCAAAAAAACATCTCCTGCGTAGCATTGATCGGTGTCTCGATCTGAGCGACCTGCGCCACTACCTCGCCGATTTCTATAGCCCGATTGGGCGCCCTTCGATTGATCCTGAACTGATGATCCGCATGCTAGTCGTGGGCTATTGCTATGGCATTCGCTCCGAACGGCGCTTGTGTGAAGAGGCCCATTTGAACCTGGCGTATCGCTGGTTCTGCCGGTTGAGCCTTGAGGATGAAGTACCTAATCACTCGACGTTTTCCAAGAATCGACACGGCCGTTTCCGGGACAGCGATCTGTTTCGCTGGCTGTTTAATGAAGTGCTGCGTCGCTGCATGGACGCCGGTCTGGTCAAGGGGGAAGGCTTTGCCGTGGACGCCAGCATCATCAAGGCAGATGCGAGTCGGCAGCGCGGCGTACTTGGTGATGAGGAGGTTAACTGGAGCGACCCATCGCTCAGCACACGTGCCGTCCGCGAGTACCTCGAAGCACTCGATGAAGAGGCGCTGGCTGAAGCACTTCCCAAGCGCTTATCGCTGACTGATCCTTTATCCCGTTGGACTGCCGCCCCGGGCGGCCCAGCGTTTTTCGCCTACTCCACGAACTACCTGATTGATGTCGAGCATGGCGTGGTCATGGACGTAGAACCGACACCGGCTCATCGAACGGCCGAGGTCGAGAGCACCAAAACCATGATTGATCGAGTCGAAGAGTTGTTCGACATCAAACCGGATCGCTTAATAGGCGACACCGCTTACGGCACAGCACCGATGTTGGCCTGGATGGTGGAAGAGAAAGATATCGAGCCGCATGTGCCGGTGTGGGACAAAACCGAGCGCAAGAACGACAGTTTTTCGAGTAATGATTTCCACTGGAATGAAGCGGCTGAGGAATACCGCTACCCGGCCGGCAACCCATTGCGCAGCG
>NZ_JYLK01000033.1 GCF_001439805.1 Pseudomonas trivialis
TGACGGCCCAGTTGCCCTCGATTATTTCCGACGAGTTGGTGGCGCGCGGCGACTACCGCATGCCGGTGCACGCGTGCGGTTATAACTGGCTGGACTCCAACGACAGCGCCGCATCAAGACTGGCCGAGCGCATCAATGAATTGATGCACCAGTACGGTCGCAACTGCCAACAGGTGATCCTGGTCACCCACTCCATGGGCGGGCTGGTGGCGCGTCGTTGTGCGCAGTTGCCGGGGATGGCCGACAAAATCGCCGGTGTCGTTCATGGGGTAATGCCCGCTACTGGCGCGCCGGTCGCTTATCGCCGCTGCAAGGTCGGCATGAGTGACGAAGACCCCATTGCCGGCGCGGTGATCGGCCCGTCCGGCCAGGAAGTCACCGCCGTGTTTGCCCAGGCGCCAGGCGCCTTGCAATTGCTGCCGACTCAGGATTACACCCCAGGTTGGCTGCGGTTGGTGGACGAGCGCGGCGCGCCGGCCATGCCGCGTCAGCCGGTAAAAGACCCTTACGAAGAGATATATCTGCGCCGTGACCGTTGGTGGGGGTTGTTGCGTGAAGAGTGGTTGGCGCCGAAGGGTGGCAAGGCAATCACTTGGGAAATATTCGCTGACAACATCCGGAGCGCAAAGGAGTTTCACCAAGATATAGCAGGGTCATACCACCCCCAAACCTACGTCTACTACGGCAACGACGACAAACACCCCAGCTTTGAATCCATTACTTGGGAAATGCAACGCGGGTCTCGTCTCAACGGACCCAATGCCTCTCGACCCGATGCCTTCACGGTGTCCAGCCTGCAGATGCACGAGGTCCGAGACGACGGACGCAGTCCGATCTACGTAGGAGGGCAAGCCGAAGCTATCGCGCCCCCACGCGGCGACCCCGATATGCCGGTAAAAACCGTGCAGACCAGCTACTGGGAACTGCACTGCCGCATGCAGGACGGTGCCGGCGACGGCACTGTACCGGTGAGTTCTGGTCGCGCACCGGTGATGCTCGCGCGCAAGGACTCGATCCGCCAGCAGGTTCAAGCGCCCGGCTTTGACCATGAAGCGTCTTATGGCAACCCATTAACCCAGCAGTTCACCCTCTACTCCCTCATCAAAATCGCGGCAAAAGCCAAGAGGCCTCTATGCGTGGGTTGACCATTTTTTTGACATGCCTGCTGTTTGGGGCGGTCGCTGCGTGCACCGCCTTCAAACAACCCAGCGAACAGGAGAAACAAACCGTGCACCAACTGACCAGCAATATGCGCACCTGGGCGCTGGGCCGTGGGCTTATCGATGTGCCCGCTAATTGGACGGGCAGCGGGGATGTGACGCTCTACTATGGACTGGATGCCGATCACTCAATTGTTGAAGTTCGAGTGCTGGGGGAGGGCGTGACGCAGGAGCGATTTGATGCGGCCTTGAATGAGCGGGCGCGTCGAATTGCGGCGGTTAAAAACTACAAGCTGGATGATGCGTCCATGCTGGTTTCGGCGAAAATCGTTTCGCCCCAGGAAAAATTGCTGCAGTACTACAAGCAGGTAACACGTCGACAAACGTTCATTCATGAGTCTCATCTGCTAATTGATGATGTCTACGTCATGCTCAGAGCGGAGTCCTACAACGGCAATACGGATCCCGTTCAATCCCAACTGTTAAAGCTGTCAAAGGAAATCTTCAAAGTCACCCCCGACAATGCAGGCGCAGGGTTCGCGCTTGGGCCGGTTGTGATTCGCAGTCATCACGATCAGGAGATTGCGACATTCAACTTCCGTCCCCCCGCTTCGGATGTTGCGTTTGAGGTTTATGTCAACGCGTTATCGCCTAGCGAAACGAAAAGTATAAAGACCCGCACCGAGGAGGGCGCGCGGGTTTTCCTCGCAGGTGATTATGAAAACCTGCGAACGAAGAAAATCACCCTCGCGGGAATGTCGGCGGAGGAGTCCCTTATTGGCTTCAGTGATGACACTCACCGGCAAATCCTCTTCGGGGCTGAAAACTATCGCGAGAATCCTTCCCTGAGTCGTCCAAGCATGAACTTGCGTATGTCGGCGGGTGGGATAAAAAGAACCCCAATCAATCCTGACAAGCCCAAGGATTTGGTCCGCTGGACCCTGCCCGAGTTCGCCAACAAAGGTTACGAACTACCTCTGTGGCAACAACCCGCGTCACCCGACCCCGTCAACCCCTCCCTCACCGACTACGAAGCCATGGCCGTGTGGGATGCGATCCTCAAGTCCGTGCGCCTGCGCCCCAACGCGGTCGCGCCCAAGCCTGACCCTTGGGCCAACTACCGTGGGCCCAGCGCTGCAGAAGCTGCCGAAAGCAAACGAATCCTCGACGAGTTCATCGCCAGCTTTGAAACGCGCAAGCCGTCACCAGGGGGTAAAGACCAATGACCAGCGCCCCCACACCGTCTCCTGCCCAAGCCCATCGTCCGAGCGGGCCGCGCCTGTTTTTCACGTGCCTGACGCTCGCATTGCTTGCGGGATGCACCGCCTTCAAACAACCCAGCGAACAGGAGAAACAAACCGTGCACGAACTGACCAGCAACATGCGCACCTGGGCGCTGGGCCGGGGATTGATCGATGTGCCCGCCAATTGGACGGGCAGCGGGGATGTAAAACTGTATTACGGCCTGGGGGCCGATCACACATCCGTTGAGGTGCGCGTGCTGGGGGAGGGCGTGACGCAGGAGCGATTTGATGCGGCCTTGCGCGAACGCGTGGGGCGGATTGCGGCGATCAAGAACTCGGAGATGAACGATATACCCATGCTGGTTTCTGCCCGGGAAGAAACACCGCAAAATGTCCTGTTGCAATACTACATGCGTAAAACACAGCGCCAGACCTTCGTTCACGAACTTCATCTACTGGTCGACGACGTCTACGTCATGCTCCGTGCTGACTCCTTCAAAGGCAAGATCGGTCCTGTCGAGAATCGCTTGTTAAAGCTGTCAAAGGAAATCTTCAAAGTCACCCCCGACAATGCAGGCGCAGGGTTCGCGCTTGGGCCGGTTGTGATTCGCAGTCATCACGATCAGGAGATTGCGACATTCAACTTCCGCCCCCCCGCTTCGGATGTTGCGTTTGAGGTTTATGTCAACGCGTTATCGCCTAGCCAAACGAAGAGCATAAAGGCCCGCACCGAGGAGGGCGCGCGGGTTTTCCTCGCAGGTGATTATGAAAACCTGCGAACGAAGAAAATCACCCTCGCGGGAATGTCGGCGGAGGAGTCCCTTATTGGCTTCAGTGATGACACTCACCGGCAAATCCTCTTCGGGGCTGAAAACTATCGCGAGAATCCTTCCCTGAGTCGTCCAAACATGAACTTGCGCATGTCGGCGGGAGGCATGAAATCAGAGCCGATGGATCCCGACGAATCAGAGGATTTGGTCCGCTGGACCCTGCCCGAGTTCGCCAACAAAGGTTACGAACTACCTCTGTGGCAACAACCCGCGTCACCCGATCCCGTCAACCCCTCCCTCACCGACTACGAAGCCATGGCCGTGTGGGATGCGATCCTCAAGTCCGTGCGCCTGCGCCCCAACGTAGTCGCGCCCAAGCCGGACCCCTGGGCCAACTACCGTGGGCCCAGCGCTGCAGAAGCTGCCGAAAGTAAACGCGTCCTCGATGAGTTTATCGCCAGCTTTGAAACGCGCAGGCCGTCGCCCGGGGATAACGATCAATGACCGGCAACATGCGCACCAAGGCACCGGCCCTTGGGCCGATCCAATGGCTTGAAAACGGAGACCCCACATGACCGATAACCCAACGGCGCCGCGTGTTGCGCCCATGACCTACAACGCACGCGGCAATCCGGTGCATACCTGGACCCTTACGCCCAGCCATATCACCGAC
>NZ_JYLK01000034.1 GCF_001439805.1 Pseudomonas trivialis
CCCTCCCACATTTGCCTCATACGATTCTGAATCAGCGTTGCTTCATGCGGTCGATGACCACCGCCAGCAGCAGGATCGAGCCGCGGATCACGTATTGATAAAACGTGTCGATGTTCTTCAGGTTCATCGCGTTTTCGATGATCGCCAGAATCAGCACCCCGGCAATCACGTGGCGGATCATGCCGATGCCGCCGCTCAGCGACACCCCGCCCAATACGCAGGCGGAAATCACCGTCAGTTCGAAACCCTGGCCGATCATCGGCTGGCCCGAGGTCATGCGTGAGGCGAGGATCACCCCGGCCAGGGCGCCGATCAGGCCGTGCACGGCGAAGATGATGATCTTGGTGCGATCCACGTTGACCCCCGCCAGCAGCGCTGCTTCCGGGTTGCCGCCGATGGCCATGGTGTTGCGCCCGTAGGTGGTGTAGTTGAGCAGCCAGCCGAAGAACACGAAGCACACGATGGTGATCAGGATCGGCACCGGCACGCCCAGCCACTGGCCGTTGCCGAAGATGAAGAACTGATCCTGGGACACGCCCACCGCCTTGCCGTCGGCAAAGATATAGGCCAGGCCGCGCACGATCTGCATGGTCGCCAGCGTGGTGATCAGCGCATTGACCCGCAGCTTGGCGATCACGATGCCATTGATCAGCCCCACCAGCAGGCCCATCCCCAGGGCCGCGCCGATGCCGAGCATCACGCTGTCGGTGTCGCGCATCACAATGGCCGCGACCACGCCGGCGCAGGCGATCACCGAGCCCACCGATAAATCGAAGTGCCCCGACGCCAGGCAGAACAGCATGGTGCAGGCGGCGATGCCCACCGTGGAAATCGCCAGGCCCAGGCCGCGCATGTTCAGCGGCGAGAGGAAGTTGTCGATGAGCAAGGCGCACAGCACGAAGATGCTCACCGCCGCCAGCAGCATCGCCCAGTTATCCAGCAGCGCGCGCAGGTCCAGGGGTTTGCGCGCCTTGGGCAGCGCGTTGTCTTGGGTCGTCATAGTCGTCTCTCAGTGGGCCGGGCCGCGCGGCAAGGCCAGCTGCAGCAAGTTGGATTCAGTGGCGTGTTCACGCCGTTGTTCGCCGCGCAGGGCGCCTTCGCACAGCACCAGGATGCGGTCGGAAATCCCCATCACTTCCATCAGGTCGCTGGACACCACGATCACCGCAATGCCGCTGGCGGCCAGGTTGTGGATGATCTGGTAGATCTCCGACTTGGCGCCGATATCGATGCCCCGCGTCGGCTCATCGAGCAGCAGCACCTTCATCGGCATCGACAGCCAGCGACCCAGAATGGCCTTCTGCTGATTGCCGCCGGACAGGTACATGATTTTCTGCTCGGCGTTGGGCGTCTTCACCTTCATCGCCTGGATCTGCTTTGCGGCGTTGCCCTTCTCCCACTTCTCGCGCAGCAGCCAGCCAAACGCGGCGTGGGCGCCTCGGGCGCTGATGTTGATGTTTTCCGCCACGCTGGACAGCGGGATGATGCCTTCCTTCTTGCGGTCTTCCGGGCACAGCAGCACGCCGGCGTCGATGGCATCGCGCGGGGAGCGCAGGTGCAGGGTTTCGCCGCACAGTTCCAGCTGCCCTGCGGTGCTGCGCTCCAGCCCGCAGAGCAGCCGGAACAGCTCGGTACGCCCTGCCCCCACCAGCCCGAACAGCCCGAGGATTTCGCCCTTGCGCACCGCGAAGCTGACCGGCTCGCGCAAGCCAGGCCCGAGCAGTCCGTCAACCTTGAGCGCCACCTCGCCGTGCTCGCGCGGGCGGTAGTCGTAGATGTCCTGAATATCGCGCCCGACCATGCAGGTCACCAACTGGTCGTGGGTCAGCGCGCTCATGTCCTCGAACGTGCGCACGTAGCGCCCGTCCTTGAACACCGTGACCGCGTCGCAGATGCGGAACACCTCTTCCATGCGGTGCGACACGTAGAGCACCACTTTGCCCTCATCGCGCAGGCGCGCGATGATCGCCATCAGCCGGTCGATTTCCCGCGCCGAGAGACTGCTGGTGGGTTCATCGAAGGCGATCACATGGGCGCCACGGGACAGCGCCTTGGCGATTTCCACCAGTTGGCGCTGGCCCAGGGACAGGCGGCCGAGCTTCTCGTCCGGGTCGATTTCATCGGCCAGGCCCTTGAGGCAGGCCAGCGCCTGCTGGCGCAGCAGGCTGCCGTTGACCACGCCAAAGCGCGACGGCAGGTGCCCGAGGAACAGGTTCTCCGCCACGCTCATTTCCGGCACCAGGTGCAGTTCCTGATGGATCACCGCCACGCCGCTGGCAATGCTGTCAGCGGCGCATTTGAACGCCATGGTCTGCGCGCCGATCTGCACCGAGCCACTGCTGGGAATGTAGGCGCCGCCAAGAATCTTCAGCAACGTCGACTTGCCCGCGCCGTTCTCGCCCATCAGCGCATGCACCTGCCCCGGCTGGGCGGTGAAACAGATGCCGTCCAGCGCCTTGACCCCGGGAAAGGTTTTGCCGATACCCTCAAAACGCAGGGCGGCCGCACTCATTTCCACAGCCCGATTTTGGTCAGTTCTTCCTTGAAGTTTTCCCGGGTGATCAGCGTCACTTCGTCCATTGCCGTGTATTTCGGCGGTTCAGTGCCCTTGGTGACCCACTCGTACATCATCAGCGCCGTGTTGTAGCCCTCGATGTGCGGGCTGGGCAGCATCGAGCCAAAGAAACCGCTGTTGGCTTTCTTCAGTTCGCCGATGGCGTCGGTGCCGTTGATGCCGATACCGATCACGTTGGCGGCGGCAAACCCGGCGCTTTCCGTGGCGCGCACGCCGCCGAGCACGGTGTTGTCGTTCATGCCGCCGATGATCAGGTTTTTCGCGCCGCTGGGCAGCTTGACCAGCGCCGAGTTGGTGGCGTCCATGCTGCCCGGAACGTCGAGGGTTTTCAGCGCGGCGGTGAGGATGTGGTCCTTGGGAATGCCGGCTTCTTCGAGGGACTTGATCGAACCGTCGGTGCGTTTTTTACCGGTGTCGAGCTCGTTGAAGGTGTTGATCACCGCGTAGGTGTCCTTCCAGTCCCAGCCACGTTTTTTCGCTTCGGCGGCCATCGCGGCGCCCTGCTTCTGGCCCACTTCAAACGCGGCCATGCCCAGGTACGGCACGTCTTCCATGAACGCGCCCTTGGCGTCGACGAAACGGTCGTCCACGGCAATCACCTTGAGGCCGTTGGCCTTGGCCTTGGCGACAATGGCCGGGCCGAGGGACACGTCCGGCGGGCAGATCACAAAGCCCTTGGCGCCGTTGGCGGCGAGGCTGTCGATGGCCGAAAGGGTTTTCTCGCCATCGGGCACGGCGATCTTGATCACGGTGAAACCGTGTTCCTTGCCGGCTTTTTCGGCGAAGGCCCATTCGGTCTGGAACCAGGGTTCTTCGGCCTG
>NZ_JYLK01000035.1 GCF_001439805.1 Pseudomonas trivialis
GGGTAACCAACTGACTGCCATCGTCGCCGTATTCAGTCTTTTCCTGCAGATGGCCGTTGAGGTCATAAACGTAGGCGGTGCGCTGGCCGTCAAAGCCGACTTCCTGCTGGATCAACCCGTTGGGGTGATAGGCAAGCCGGTAAGTCTCGCCGACCTCGTTTTCGATCTCGGTCAGCAATAGCCGCACGTTGTCATAGCGGTACTGGACCTGCGTGCCATCGGCATTGAGTCGCCGACTGATCAAGTGCAGCCCATCGGCATACTCGTAGCGAGTGACGTGGCCCAGTTCATCGCGTTCGGCGGTGATTTTTCCGTAGGCGTTGTAGCTGTATTCGCGACACGCACCGCCCGGCAGTACCAAACGGACCAACCGACCGACGCTGTCCCACTGATACTGGGTCAGCGCGCCATGCTCATCCTCGCGGGCCACCTGTCGCCCGAGGTCGTCATAGCGATAGCGCCTGATCCCGCCATTGGGCAACTGTTCCTCAAGCAGTTGCCCGCGCTCATTCCATACCAGCCGCTGACAACTGTGATCGGGATACCACACCCCAATCAACTGCCCGTGTTTGTTGTAGCTGTAGTCAGTGACATGTCCGTCAGGATCGGTCCTGCGCGTTACGTCGCCTTGTTCATTACGCTCGTACTTCCAAACCGCCTCACCACGCCTTACAACCCGTACGAACCCGTTGTCATGCTCGTAGGACGTCGGCTCATCATCCCCGGGAAACAGCGCCACCAAGCGCCCAGCGTCGTCGTACTGGTACGCCGTCACCGCGCCAAGCGGGTCTTGCTCAACCGTTAGCCGGCCTTTTTCATCGTAGGATTTGAAGTGTTGAGCGCCATCCGGATCAACCCGCTGCACCAGCCGCGCCCGCGGGTCGTGCACATACACTTCCTGGCTACCATCGGCGTTATGCACGGTGACGCGCCCGTCATCACCCCACACATAGCGCGTGTCCATCTGCGTAAAACTGGCCCAATGCCGTACACAGCGCGCCGCCTTGCCAGCTCGATCCCACGCCCAAAAGAAACTCGCGCCACCGGCCAGCCCACGCTCGAGAATCACGTGCTGCTCGTCGTACCGATAAACCTCGCATTCGCCTACGGCATTGGTCGCCGACACCAGCCGGCCCGCGTCGTCGTAGGCGTAGGACACAACCGTCTGTTCAGTCACCCACTCGTAAGGCTCACGGCCTTTGGCGCGATGCACCTGGTAGTCCACCGCCGCAATGCGGCCCTGCGCATAGCGCAACCACAGCGCGCGCCCGACGCCGTTGTCCAGCCGTTCAATGCGCCCCAGCACGTCGCGGGAAATGCGCAGCCGGTTGTCATACGCATCGCTGATCGACACCAGCACGCCATCGCGAAAGTGGTAAAACCGCGACGCCTGGGCCAGCACCAGTTCATCCGGCAAGTCCCCCAAAAAGATCGCCGCTTCGGCCAGGCTGTTGGTGATCGCCGGTCGCGAAACGGTCGGCATGGGAAACGAGGTCGAGCGATTCTCATGGTCGGTCCACACCACCGAATCGCCCGCAACCACCAGCCGCTGCGCCAGGGCATGACTCCAGCCAAACCCCAGCCCAACATCGATTTCCACAGCACTGGTGCGATACACCCGCGTCCACTCAAACGGCAAAATCCCGTCCAGCGTGCCGTCGGTGAGGGTGAGCAATTCCTCGCCGGTGACCATCGACACCGGGCAGCCGTGGGTCACGGTTTTATCGGAAG
>NZ_JYLK01000036.1 GCF_001439805.1 Pseudomonas trivialis
CCCCAGCGGATCCACCCACCCCGTAGGATTCGGCACGTACTGGTACGCATTGATCCCGCCCGCCAGCTTCACCGGGTCCGGCGTCAGATAGCGCCCAACATTCGGATTGTAGTAGCGATGGCGGTTGTAGTGCAGGCCGCTTTCCTGATCGAAGTATTGACCTTGAAAGCGCAGCGGATTATCGACTTTTCCGACGTCGAGGCGGCTGATCTGGCCGTAGGCGCGGTAGTGCGCGGACCAGACGATTTCGCCGTCTGCGGCGGTGAGTTCCTGTGGGGTGCCGAGGTGGTCGAGTTGGTAGTGGTAGGGTTTGGTGGCGCTGGGGCCGAAGCCTTCCAGCAGGGCCAGTGGCCGGAAGCTGTCGGGTTCGTAGAGGTAGCTGCGGTGGCGGTCGGCGTGGTGTTCGGCGATCAGTTTGTCGCCTTGCCAGAAAAACTCGGTCGTTATGCCGTCAACGGTTTTGCTGATGCGGCGGCCAAAGGGGTCGTAGCGATAGCGGGCGGTTTGGCCGTTGGGTTTTTTGACGGCGATCAGCCGATGCTGGCAGTCGTAGCGGTATTCGGTGACCACTGCGTGGCCTTTGCCACGGCGTTCGCGGATCAGGTTGCCGAAGGCGTCGTGGTCGTAATGCCGGTCGCCCTGGATCATCAGGCGATTGCCGGCGACGATGTCCGGGCCGGGGCGGTCGTGCATCAGCAGGTTGCCGGCCGGGTTGTGGCCGAAGCGTTCCTGTAGATCCTGCGAGTGGTCGGCGCGGGTCAGGCGGTGGAGCGGGTTGTAGGCGTAGTGGTGTTCGCCTTTGCGCGTATCGAGGATGCGGGCGAGGTTGCCGGATTTGTCGTAGTCGTATTGGCGGCGGTAGAGGTTTTGGTGCTGCTGAGTGATCGCGTGGGCGTGCAGGCGGTGTTGGTCGTCGTAATGATAATGGCTGAGCAGTTGGCCTTGCTGCCGTTGCTGCTCCTGACCGGCTTTGAATAGATGCGAGGTGAGCACTTCACCGTTGAGTTCGACGGTGCCGAGGTGGCCGCCTTTATCGTGGTTAAACGTGACGCGGTTGTTGTCCGGCAGGCGCAGGCGTTGCAGTTGACCGCAGGCGTCATAGCCATAACGCAAGGTGCCCCAGCCTTGATGCTCGGCGGTGAGGCGGTTTTGTCGATCGTATTCGTAGGCCATCGCCCAATGACCGTCTTCGACGCTGAGGAGATTGCCTTGGCGGTCGTAGGCGTAATCCACCTTATTGCCGTCCGGCAGGGTTTTTCTGACAAGACGTCCGGCGTGGTCACGCGCGTAGCGGGTAACCAACTGACTGCCATCGTCGCCGTATTCAGTCTTTTCCTGCAGATGGCCGTTGAGGTCATAAACGTAGGCGGTGCGCTGGCCGTCAAAGCCGACTTCCTGCTGGATCAACCCGTTGGGGTG
>NZ_JYLK01000037.1 GCF_001439805.1 Pseudomonas trivialis
GAGAGTGTCAGATTTTTTGTGTTCGGGCCGGTTACGGCCTGCCGTCAGGCAGGCCCTATCTTTACCAGGTCGGCCTGATAAATCGATCTCCGTACAGAATCGCAAATTGATTCATCGCGCTCTTCCAATCATGAGCCGCACTGCCCCAGTTCGCGGTGATATTTCGTAATGCCAGCCAGATTAGCTTTGTCGCGGCCTCATCCGTTGGGAAGTGGCCTCGCGTCTTGATGACCTTGCGCAACTGGGCATTGATACTCTCGATGGCATTGGTTGTGTAGATCACTTTGCGTATTGCCGGGGGAAACACGAAGAACGGTATAACTCGATCCCAAGCACGTTTCCAAGCCGATACGACTGTCGGATATTGCTTACCCCAAGGCCCGGCTTCGAAAGCCAGTAGCGCTTGTTCTGCGGCGTCAGCATTGAGTGCTTGATAGATCGGCTTCAGTGCCTTGGCCAGCTCACGGCGCTTATCCCACGGGGCGTAATCGAGGCTGTTACGGATCAGGTGGACGATACAGGTCTGCAACGTCGTTTCAGGAAACACAGCACTCAGCGCTTCGGGCATGCCTTTGAGACCGTCAGTTACGGCGATCAAAACGTCTTCAACGCCTCGATTTTTCAGGTCGTTAAAGACCTTCATCCAAAACTTGGCGCCTTCGGTTGTTTCAATCCAAATGCCCAGGATATCTCGCGTTCCGTCCGGCAATACGCCCAGCGCCAAGTAGATCGCTTTGTTGCGCACCAGGCCTTCGTCGCGAATTTTGACTCGCAATGCATCGAAGAAAATTACCGGGTACATCGGTTCAAGCGGTCGCTGTTGCCAGGCGGTAACCTCCTCCAAAACTGCGTCAGTGACAGAACTGATGAAGTCGTGGGAGACGTCTGTTCCGTACTGTTCCGAGAGAAACGCCCGGATTTCGCGAACCGTCATACCTCGGGCATACATCGCGATGATCTTGTCATCAAAGCCGGTAAAACGGCGCTCATGCTTAGGGATCAAGATCGGGGCAAAGCTTCCATCGCGATCTCTGGGAATGTCCAAACGCAACGGGCCGTCATCGGTCAGCACCGTTTTGCCACTCTTGCCGTTGCGTTGGTTGCTCGATTCCTCAGGGCGCTCCGCGCCCTGAGGATAGCCAAGGTGGTGGCCCAACTCAGCACCAAGGGCTCGCTCGATCAGCGCCTTTTTGAACGCCATCGAGGCATCCTGAATGGCTTCGGCACTCATCGGGCCGCTGACGAACTGGTCGATCAGCTCTTGGGGAATGGATGGAAGGTCTCGCGGGGCCTCACGGCCCGGTTTCTTTTTGGTCGGCATACATGCACCTCTATCAACATGTTATGCCCGAACACAAAATTTATGACAGTCCC
>NZ_JYLK01000038.1 GCF_001439805.1 Pseudomonas trivialis
GGTTCTTCACGGAATCCCGGGAAAGACAGAAACAAGAACGCCGATTTGATTGATGATGTTCGTGCGAGCAAACACATCTACCAAACCGGCGTTCTTATGCACGATATTAATACTTTCCTTCCTTTTTGGGAGGGTTTTTCTGTCGTCAACATCAAGCCTGATGGTGACGGTCTCCAGATCGATCTCACACCCCACACCACCCGCTTCCCTTTCTGCGGAGGGTGCCAAAAAACCTGTTCAACCACTCATGAGTATTGCGAGCGAGTGATTCGTGATCTACCCATTCTCGGTCGTGCGGTGCGCCTCAGCGTTTTGCTCAGGCGTGTTGGTTGCCGCGACTGTGGCAAACGCATGGAGGCCGTCAGTTGGCTGGATCGCTATGCCCGCATGACGCGTCGTTTGGCCGATGCGGTCATTCAAGCCTGCGAGCGACTTCCCACCCTGCACGTGGCCCAGATGTTTGGGCTGCATTGGGACACCGTTCGGTTGCTGGAGCGTCGAGCCTTACAGGCGGCGTTGGCCACGCTGCCGAAGGCGCAACCACGACGCCTGGTGATGGATGAATTCGCGCTGTTCAAAGGGCATCGCTACGCCAGTGTGGTGTTGGATGCCGATACACGACGAGTGCTATGGATCGGCGAAGGCCGCAGCCGGGCTGCGGTTCGGCCTTTTTTCGAAGAGCTGGGGCCAGAGGGATGTGCTCGAATCCAAGCGGTGGCGATGGACATGAATACCGCTTTTGACCTAGAGGTTCGTCAACACTGCCCGAGAGCGCGAGTGGTGTACGACCTCTTTCATGTGGTGGCCAAATATGGCCGAGAGGTGATTGATCGGGTCCGCGTCGATGAAGCTAATCGGCTACGCCATGACAAGCCTGCCCGAAAGGTCATCAAGCAAGCGCGATGGCTGTTGCTACGCAACCCGCAGAACCTGAAAACGCCGGAGCAACAGGTACGTTTAAAGGACCTGCTGGCGGCCAACCAAGCATTGATGACAGTCTATCTAATGAAGGCTGAACTCAAAACGCTTTGGGCACCTAGCAGCGCCTGGGGCTGGCGATCAGCCTGGCAGCAATGGCTGCATCATGCTCATGAAAGCGAGATACCACCTCTGATCCAGTTTGCCAAACGGCTAAAGAGTTACTGGCGGGGCATCGTCAGCCGGGTTCGCTGGCCGATGCATACGGGTCAGTTGGAAGGAATAAACAATCGAATAAAGGTCATCAAGCGGATGGCGTACGGTTACCGGGATAGCGAATTCTTTTTCATGAAGATCAAGAACGTCTTTCCCGGTAATCCGTGAAGAACC
>NZ_JYLK01000003.1 GCF_001439805.1 Pseudomonas trivialis
TGCACCTGAACTTCGGTATCGACGTGATCAACCAGATCAAAATCGAAAACCCGCACCTGTGGGATGCCGAGATGAAGGAAGAAGCGACCCAGATGATTCTGCAGGGGACGCAGCTGGAGATTGAATATGCGCGGGATACCATGCCGCGTGGGGTGCTGGGGATGAATGCGGCGATGATGGAGGATTACCTCAAGTTCATTGCTAACCGTCGTTTGTCGCAGATTGGGTTGAAGGAAGAGTATCCAGGCACGACCAACCCGTTTCCGTGGATGAGCGAGATTATGGATTTGAAGAAAGAGAAAAACTTCTTTGAGACTCGGGTTATTGAATATCAGACTGGTGGTGCGTTGAGCTGGGATTGATTCAATCAATAATAAAAAGCCACCTAAAAGGTGGCTTTTATTAAAATCAAACCTTGGCCCAACCTCTATGAATAACATGGTCGGGCGCCTGTCTTTTAAGCAAAACAATATTGAGTTTGTCGTTAACGTCATAGCCGACAACAATATTATCACCCTCCTCCGCCTGCTTCATGACAATATTGGTTTCAAAGTAAAGCCGGTGCTCGGTACGAGAGGGGTGTGCCTCACGCGCGTCATACCAAGTTATACTTGCCCGGCAAGTTTCAGCTGAGCCTCGTACCGAGAACATTGCAGTTGCTGAAAACCGAGCATCTCCAAACAGGTCTTTAAGCTCTCTCACACCATTAAACTCATGCTGATTAGATCTATCAGGATCAGCTTCAACCGCTGTGAGTGTTTTAAGACATGAAACTTTAAATCTGACCGCTCCAAAATTCATAGCTAATCCTTGCCAATTTAAAAAAATAACTGAAAAAGCGGACACCTACAAAACTCCACCCAGCCTCATATCATAGGTTATCACAACACGAACACAAGAGCCATTACATGGCCACTATAAACCCATTATACTATCCAGCACCATGAGTGCGAACCAGATCAATAAACTCTTGAATATCCAACAACCAACCCCTCTGAGAATTCTTATATGTCTCCCTT
Source organism: Pseudomonas trivialis (assembly GCF_001439805.1). Classification (GTDB taxonomy): domain Bacteria; phylum Pseudomonadota; class Gammaproteobacteria; order Pseudomonadales; family Pseudomonadaceae; genus Aquipseudomonas; species Aquipseudomonas trivialis. The sequence continues at coordinate 1,020 of NZ_JYLK01000003.1, forward strand.
AAACTGGAAGGCACTACAAGCTGCAAACCATGCTCTTTCATTTCAAAAGTCTGATGGGCGCTAATTGAAGGTTCAAGTGTTAGCAGATGTTTTGGGCGAATCCTTTCCGCTTCAGAAAGCACCTGCCTCCAACGATCCTTGCATGTAGATTTTGACGCCAGCATAAACAGTTGTTTCGCAGGGTAGAGCGAGTCGTGATATTGATCATAACCAGGAAACAAAAAATCAGCTGTTGACCGATGTTCCGTAACAACTTGCCTTTCAAACCTCAGCTCATTCGCGTGGAACACTGCCGCCAAGTGATGCTCCAACGCATGTCCAATACGTGATTTTCTTCGATTTTGTACACTTAACGAAAATTTCACAAAATGGTCTACGTCACCAAACCCGGAATCCAACTGCTCTTGAACTATTTTACGTTCGAGAGTGCGAAACAACATCTCCTCGTGTTCAATCCATTTGAGCAGAGCCAAATCTGGATCGCGTGCTGCAGAGACCTCGCAGGGACAAGTCGCTCTGGCAAACTCGCTAAAAACATGAGTTTTCGGAAAACTCGCACCAAACTTATTTAATATCGTATCTAGCCAGTTTTCATCATCCTGACGGACTTCGACACCCAACGCTTCCAAGATTACGGCTTCGACAATTGAAACTTTTCGTGAGTAATCAACCTCTTTTAGACCGAAGCCTTTTTCAGGTAAATCTGCGATTCCAAAAAGCCAGCGAAGCTGTTGCTCTACGGTTGAGTTGGCAGGCGTAAAAACTATCAAAAGTGTTTTATCTGGTCTAATGGCCACAAGACAGAAGTCGCCCTCACGAATTCGTTCGGAAACATCACTTTTTTTATAATAGAGCCTAAATTCAGGATTGCGGCCAGGCTGCGACAGCCTAGTATCATACCAAGTCATGGTACTACTAACCACGATAGGACTTTCCAATTCCTCATCAATGTATAAAACCATGCATTCAAAGGGAATCTTTTGAGAACCCGGATCCCCAAGCATTTGAGTGAAATTATTTGATCCTATTTCATGCTGCTTACCCACATCAACTTTTGTTAAATATTTAGCTCCCACGTCCGTGAAGATACCTCTCAAATCCCCCATATTCACGCCTCCTTATAAGCAGATAAAAATCCGGTAGTCCCTTGCTACGTCAGACCATTTTTTTGGCGTGGCGGCGTTGTAGGCCAAGTCATGAAATCCACATTCGACTCAATCATCTCTACGACTTCATGAAATTGCTCCTGAATACACTTCAAGCCGCATTCCCATACTACAATCACTCGCCAACCCATTAAGTTAAGTCGTGAAACATGAAGCTGATCTCGCGCCACATTCCCCACGAGCTTATCCTTCCAAAATTCCACTCTAGTAGCTGGCAGCTTTGAATAAAAACAATCTGAGTGCATATGCCAGAAGCATCCGTGCACAAAAATGACGAGCTTATACTTCGGAAGTACCAAATCTGGCTTACCTGGCAAGTCATTTCGATGAAGTCGAAAGCGGTATCCACGAAGATGGAGGTATCGACGGACTAAAAGCTCCGGCTTTGTATTCTTGCCTTTAATGCCCGCCATCATTCGAGAGCGAGTAGATCCGTTCACGACATCTATCATTTAGTAACGCCAGTTAATGCTCAAACAATGAAGCCATAACACAAATAAATCCATAAAATAACTTCTTAAACTTTTGACATTTCCATTAATTTTTTCTTCGCCTCTAGAATTCTGCCTTTCATTAACTTGGCAACCGCTTCAAATACCGGCACAGCTACAGAGTTACCAAATTGCCGATAAGCTTGGGTATCAGACACAGGTATAACAAAGTTACTTTCTCCGGGCTTATCGAACCCCATCAAGCGAGAGCACTCCTGAGGAGTAAGCCGACGTGGACGATTCATCTGATTGAGCTCATTATTAAAATCCAGACTTTCCAAAAACCCACGATCAACCAAAATTTCCGAGCCATCTTTGTGGTATCTCGCGGATAAAGTACGAGCCACATCGTTCGCGCGAGTTAGACCAAAACCAAAACCATTTCCCTTCTGCCGGTGCTTCTCTGCATATCTATAGAGATAGTCCCAGAGCTTCGGAGTAAGGACGTATTTATCGTCGACTTGTTTGTCAAGTAAATCACCAAAGCGAGGTCGTTGTTTCGGAATCAACTTGCTGATTTCACGCAGAGTAAAACCTTGGTGAACATCAAGATCACGACGAAAACCTACCAGCACAATTCGCTCACGATGCTGCGGTACAAAATGCTTCGCGTCGATGACCTTGGGATCTGAACCTTTAGGCGCGTTCACGTCCGCCACCTCATAACCCAGTTCGTCAAGCGCCTCACAAATGATCCGGAACGTATTACCCTTATCGTGACTTTTCAAATTCTTGACATTTTCAAGCAGAAAAGCTGCGGGCCGCTTTGCAGCTATAATCCTGGCAACGTCAAAAAACAGAGTACCTTGAGTCTCACATTCGAAGCCATGCTTACGGCCTAATGAGTTTTTCTTGGAGACACCAGCTAGAGAAAACGGCTGACAAGGAAAACCGGCCAGCAGGACATCATGGTCAGGAATCTCGCGATTAATATTTTTATATGCATCTTCATCGCTCACTTCGGGCTTGTCAGATTGGGTGATCGAACGAATATCTAGATTGAAACGATGGCGCTTCGGATCACAAAAGTGATTCGCCTTGTAGGTCTTTACGGCATATTTATTCCACTCAGAGGTGAATAAACATTCGCCACCGATAGCCTCAAATCCCTTCCTTATGCCTCCAATCCCTGCGAAAAGATCAATGAAGGTGAAGGATGGATTGTGGTTCAAACGTTTGGGTAGCAAAGCCTCCAGTCGAGTGAACTCGATGTGCGAGAGCGTTGGGGACGCCTTGCCCTTGATCCAACGGTTTATTGTTTCACGGCACCACTTGCTCGGACTGACGTCATTAAGAAATTCAGCAATCTGTCGTTGGTCAAAAATTTCCAGCAATTTATGAATCAACATTAGATCAGTAGTGGAGTGTGGGTCCACCTCGCTGGCGTCCGAACCCGCTCCGCCCCCCACTTCAAAATGGGATGTTTCAAAAAGATTCATTTGCGAAATTCCTCTGGGTCAAATCTGTGACGAATGGTCACCATTCTATCCCTTAAGCACCTAAAGTAAATGAATTCCTGCCGGTTCGAACGTCGGAGGAAACACGTAATGCGACCAATGCCCGCCCACCTCATCCATACACTATAACTGTATAGATGAACAGTAAACCTTCACCTTCTCGGACTGCGGATTAACCCTCACGTATTGATATTTTTGAGTTTTATAACTGGTTGACGCGAAATACCTATAGTCATACGCTCACCCCCCGAGCCTAAGAAACTCCAGAAACCAGAGCGGCCCTCCGCACCCGACAGCCATGCGGCTTTTTTTCGCCAGCGGTTTCTCAACGCCTGTGAAAAATCCCCGTTATGTCGGGAGTGGGCGAATACAAGACCCGAAAGGGAAATATGTCCGGCCCGTCTCTGGTGGGTTTCTTAGCTCCCGACACCCTAACGCATGCCCTAAGAAAGCAACCAGAGGTAACGGAAATGTCTGGATACTTTGCATCCACTGCGAAGCATGTTCGCAGCAGCACCATCTCTCAAACACGCTCCGGCCCGGAGGTGTGTCATGCATGAACCTATCGTTTTCACCCGCCACAATCTGCAACTGCACGCGCTGCTCCTGGAGAACCAGCCTTGGTTTTGTGCTCGCGACCTTGGCCGGCTGACTGGCCTCTACCTGGACGAGCGCAAAGTCAGCAAGCTGGATGAGGATCAACGACAAACGCTGGAAATCCGCTATCACGGACAGCCCGAGAACATGCTGATGATCAGCGAGTCCGGCGTGTATGCGTTACTGGTGTATCACTACGTGCCTGGGCATCGTCTGCTGCGGGCGTGGTTGACTCACCAGGTCGTGCCAACCTTGCGAGATGGGCAACAGTCACGGTCTACAGACCGCCCAATGCTGAGCTTGCTGGATTGGCCGGAGATGTCGCTGAGTCTGCTGCATTGGCAGGATGAAGGCTGGATTCGGTTGCGGGATATGCCGTATCTGCTGCTCAACAGGACTCGTCGACGCGTTCCACCGAGCAAGACTTGGCTGCAAAAGGTAGCTGAATATTTCCAATCTGCGGGTCATTCGACACGCTGAATCACCCAAGTGGTCCGTCCGAGCTGGCGTTCGGGCGGACCACCAACGCGCTCTTCCTGGTCCGCGCTGTAACAATGCCGGATACCTTCCGACGTTCATTCCTATGCGCGACCGGGTAAACTCCCTCGGATGATCACCAGCAGAAGAACAGCAACAGTCCCTTTGGCTGATCTGAATCGCATCACCGTTATCAGCCTGAACCCACACAATGGAGATCAGTCACAACGGTATGAGAACCCGCTCCACCTGATCAAGGACCACCCGTGAACCCAGACATGCTCGAAGCCGGCCCCGCTGACGCCAAAGTACTCTCTGTCTTTGACTTCGACGGCACCCTCACCCACCACGACAGTTTCGTGCCTTTTCTCAAGTTCGCTTTCGGCACGGGCGCGTTCTATGGCCGCATTGTGAAGCTGGCGGTACCGGGGCTGCGCTTTCTGGTGCGGCAGATCAGTCGGGATGAGTTGAAGGCGCAGTTGATCCGCACCTTTATGGCCGGGGTGGAGAAGACGTGGGTGCAGCGCAAGGCCGAGGAGTATTGCCAGCGCAATTGGGCGCGGTTGATGCGCCCGGCGGGTGTGTTGTCGGTGGAGCAGGAGTTGGGGTCGGGGGCGGTGGTGACGCTGTGTTCGGCGTCGCCGGCGTTGGTGTTGCAGCCATTTGCCGATCGGCTGGGGATCCGCTTGATCGGGACCGAGCTTGAGGTGGTGGACGGCGTGCTGACCGGCAAGCTCACGGGGAATAATTGCCGCTGCGAGAACAAGGTGCTGCGCCTTGAGGCGGTCTATGGGGACCTGGGGGCCTATCGGCTCAGGGCCTGGGGCGACACGCGCGGGGATCGCGAGTTGCTGGCGGCGGCGCAGGATGCGCATTTTCGGCATTTTCATGCGAAGAAGAAGCGGCGGCCGCGGTTGCAGCGTTGATGCGCAAGGTGGGGGCTAGCGGTGGACCGAAGCGATCCCATCGCTGCCCCGCCGGGGCTCGACAGCGCTTATCAAACACAAAATAACTTTTGATTTAAAACCTGAAATTCCAGGCAGCCACATTCCTGTGGCGAGCAGGCTTGTCCTGCGTTGGGCTGCGCAGCAGCCCCAAAAGCGTGCTCCGGGCAGCGTCAGGTACACCGTGTTTCCCTTGATCGGGGGCGCTGCGCACCCCAACGCGGGGCAAGCCCGCTCGCCCCATAGGCTCCAGTTTGCTGCGCGACAGCGTTAAGTCGAAGACTTGGCGGAGCCTCCCGCATTTTTGCTCTGCGTCAGTCTGATAGTTGCGTAGTATCGGGCTATCCCTCTCACGGACCCGAGCCCCATGAAGTTCGCTACGGCCTATAGCCTGAGTCTCGATGACAAGCTGTCGATCTACGACGTGCGGGACCTGAATTTCGACGAAACCGCCGCCTACGATTCCGACAAGGACAGCTTCCTGTGCCCCAACGATGCATGCCGGGCGGCGTTCGAGGTGGGCAATACGCTGGCCACGTTCAACGCGAAAAACGTCAACTACCTGCGCACGCCTCACTTCAAGAACAGGACCGGAACCCAGCATATCGACGGCTGTCGCTATGCCAGCCTGCACAAGGCCGCGAGCGGAGAAAGCGACGACACGCGCGAGGATAATTTCCCCTCGGAGTTTGTGTTGACCCGCCGCAGCTACCCGCGCAAAACGCCAGCGGCCGTCAGCCAGGGGCAGGCCTTGCCGGCGCCTGCGAACCCGCCCGCCAACCGCGTCAGCCTGCCCGTGAGTTCAAGCGACACCCCCCCGGACAAGACCAGCGTGTTCGCCCACCCGGTGGAATGCTACGTGTCGAACATCGACGACAAGGACCGGCTCAAGGCGATGCCGCTGAAGATCGGCGAGCACACCGCGACCTATTGGACGTTTTTCAAGAAGATCGAATACCTGCAGGACAACAAGGGCCTGATCTACTGGGGCAAGGTCAAGGCCATCAAGGACTACACCAGCAGCTTTCGCATCGACTTCGACAAGAAGGTGTGGCTCGATAAAAAGCCGTATTCGGTCAACGTGTACCTGAGCAAAAAACTCATCGAGAACTACCGCAAGCGCACGGCGTTCCTGGAGCAGATCAAGGCGGCGGCGAGCAGTGAGCGGGCGTTGTATTGCTTCTTCTACGGCGTGACGCCGGAGCTGAAACAGGTGCCGAGCAAAAAGAACCCCGAGCAGACGTTCGGGGTGTTCAGCGCGAATATCGAGAACCTGGATCATCTGATTATTCGGGAAGCGCCGGGGCTGCAGACGTTTTAAGCAGTCGCGCGTGGCGCACGGCGCATTTGCCCAGTAGATGAACGGCACAAAAAACTGTACAAAAAACCAGTATAGTTTGCCTTCCCGTCAAATCCTGGAGAAACCTCATGTCCTCTCTGGCAATGAGCTCGTTCGTAGACCAGCAGATCGTCCTGCACCAATTCACCGCCAAACACAGCGTACAGGCCCGTGCCATGCTGGGCTGGAGCCACGAAGACCTGGCCCGCCAGGCCGGGGTTTCGGTGGCGTCGGTGCAACAGTTTGAAAGTTGCGCGCAGGTGGACGATGAGGTGCGCCTGGCGCTGGCGTTTCGGTTGGAGGCTGAAGGCCTGGTGTTCTTCCCGGGGTTTGCGCCGGGGTGGGGGATGAGTGTGCGCCGGTTTGATACCGTCGCGACCGAGCCGGCCGCCCCAGGCATTCTTTCGCGGTTCATGAGTTCAACAGCGTCGTCAATTGACTCATCAACCCCTCAACCGAATGGTGCATAGTATCCAATCGAATAACCGGACACTTCGGCGGTTTCAACCCGCGTTCATGCCGACGAAAACTGCGCAGGCCGTGGTTGCTGCCATCGTAGCGCGCGGTCCAGGTCAGAAATGCCATGCTGTTTGCATGGCGGCTGCCGCCTTCCAATATCTGGTAACGGTAGCGCTGCATGGGCCCTGCAATTCCATAAACCCGCCACGCATTACGGCACGTGATCAATCGAGTGCTTGAGGCTTGGGACGGGTAGCGGCCTGTGATGCCTGTTCATAGCCATGTGCCACGGCGAGCAAGGTTGGCTCGGACCAGCGGGTGCCAAAAAAATAGGCACTGGTAGGCAGTCCGTTTTCGTCCGTGCCGGAAGGCACCGTGATGCCAGGGTATCCGGCAGTGGCGACGGCGAAGTAGCTGTTTGTCTCGAAATCCGCGACCACCGCGTCAAGCTTTTGCGCGTTGATCGGTTTATCTATCGTGCTGCGAAAATCCTGGAGTGTCTCGTCCCAAAGCGCCTTGCGTTGCTGCGGGGTCAGGGTGGATGCACTGACTTCCTTTAGCGCCGGCTGGTGCTCGGTATCCTTGCCGTCGCGATCTTCGTTGAACTTGATCAGTTCGGTAAGCGATCTCACCGGCAACCCCCGGCGCCCTGCCAGGTAGGCACCCAACTCTTCTTTTACATCCGAGTAGAGCAGTTCGCCATAACGTGAGCCGTCTGCCAGTCGCATGTTGATCGCAACCAATATCGCGCCTTTCTCGCCAAGCACTTCAAGCGCCCTGGCAAATTGCGCGCTGTTTTCCACCGCTTCAGGTTCACCGTTTACAGTAAACGTTGCCGGATAGCCGATGCGCTTGCCCTTCAACGCATCCGGAACCAGCAGCGCGGTGTAATCGATACCTTGCGGAGCGCCAACGCTTTGCGGGTCGCTCGTGTCAATGCCGGACATAGCGTTGAGCATCAACGCCGTGTCAAACACCGAGCGCCCTATTGGACCAGGCGTATCCTGGCGTTGGCTGGCCGGAATAATCCCTTGGCGGTTGAGCAGTCCCACACTGGGCTTGAGCCCCACCACGCCGTTCTTTGCCGCCGGCACGATGATCGATCCATTGGTTTCAGCGCCGACCGCCAGCGGTGCCAGCCCTGCCGTCACCGCAGCGGCAGAGCCGGAGCTGGAACCCCCGACGTCGGCCTCCGGGTGATGCGGGTTTAGGGTTTGCCCGCCCCGCGCACTCCAGCCATCGGGACCGCCGCGAAAACCGGCCAGTTCGGACATATTGGTCTTACCCAGGATCACCGCGCCCTGTTCGATGAGCCCGGCGACGATGGGTGCATTCTTGTCGGCAACCTCTCCCACCAGCCCAAAGGCGCCCGCACTGGTTTGCATGGTGTCAGTTTCGATCGTGTCCTTGAGCAAAACGGGAATGCCGTGCAGTGGTCCACGTACCTTGCCACTGGCCCGCTCAAGGTCCAGCGCGTGCGCGGTTTCCAATGCCTTCGGGTTGAGCTCGATGACCGAATGAAGCGTGGGATCCAGTTGCCCAATACGCGCCTGCAGGTGACTGATCAGATCAACCGAGGTCAGACCGCCTGGCCTGGCCATTTGCTCGCCCAATGCGCTGACACTCAGATACTCGGTGCCCGCCGGCGCAGGTTTGGGAACCGGGGCCGTTGAAGCCGCAATAAATTGCGCCACTCGCCCGACAATAGAACTCAAACCGAAAGCAATACCAACCATGATGCCTCTCCTGGGGTCAGAAATAACGAAGGATCAACGCTGATCCGTTCGCCAGTCTAAAAAAACCGCTCCTCCAAGGCCTTAGTACCCTTCACCTGCACAACGCAGGAGAATTCAACGGGCACCGTAATTACGCCGCACGCCCTTGCCGAAAAGCCCGCACCAGCAGACTCAACGAAGCGCGCGACCTGCGCGAGGCAAAAAACCAGAGCTGTGTGCCGTCTTCCAGCACTTCGCAGACACGAGGGTAATCGCTGGGGCTGTCGCCATGAAACGCTGCACGCCGGTCGTCCGACACCACCGCATCAAGCCGATAGTCCGCCATCAGTTCATCAATTTCATTGCGATTGCGCAGGCTGAAGTGGAGGCTGTCATCCGCTTGTTGCGCGTCCACTGCCACCCACTGCGCGCCGGCCTGGCGCAGGATGTCGAACGCTCTGCACAGGGCCGGGCTTTGTTGCGCGGGCTCTGTATGCTCGCCGCGCACATAACGGTCTACATAACCGATACGCCACCCCGCCAACAGTGGCGTAGCGGTGAACGTGGTGTTATTCAGCACCAGAGGCACCTCTACCATCACCGGCTCGGAAGGGTCGATACCACTCAACGCGACCAACGACAACGCAGGATCGCGTGCCGGCCTGATCATAGGGGCCACGGCGTTATAGCCGGGTATGAACACAGTGCCTTCGGCGTGTTCGTCACCGAAGATGATGCCGCTCAGGCAGCTTTCTCCAGCGTGGGAGTGACGCTTGGACGCCGCCAGGCCGACAGGCTCCGCCGATGCGAAGGACGAGGTCGGCCCCCGAAAATGCGTACCCAGTTGAACGTTTTTCCTACCGCCGTCATCCATCGAAGCAGACTCCCAGAGAGTAAAATTCCGGGCGATCATGCACTGTCCTCCAACGCTTGTGGCAGCGCTGAAACACCTTGAAAAGCCATTTCCGAAACGGCCCTTTACCTCAGTTGGAGACGTGCGCCTGAGCTTGCGCAGTCTCCACCTCCAGCCACCACGCGTGCCCGCGCTCCGGCTGGTTCAGGCTGAACGGCTGCCCCATTGCAGGCGTGGTAATCGACACGTTGTGCTCCCAGGCCAGGGCCATGATGCGGTCGAAGGGTTCGTGCCAGGCGTGGAAAGCGAGGTCGAATGTGCCGTTGTGAATCGGTAGCAGCCAGCGGCCCTTGAGGTCGATGTGGGCCTGCAGGGTTTGCTCCGGTTGCATGTGCACATGGGGCCAGTCGACGTTGTAGGCGCCGGTTTCCATCAGCGTCAGGTCGAACGGGCCGTATTGCTCGCCGATGCGTTTGAAACCGTCGAAATAGCCGGTGTCGCCACTGAAGAAAATGCGCCGCGCGGCATCGATCATTACCCAGGAACACCACAGAGTCTGGTTGCTATCAAACAGCCCGCGCCCGGAAAAGTGCTGGGCGGGCGTGGCGACGAAACGAATGCCCTCCACGTCCGCCCCTTCCCACCAGTCCAATTGCCGCACTTTGCCAGCGTCTACTCCCCACTTGACCAGGGTGTCGCCCACGCCGAGCGGTGCCAGAAAGTAACGGGTCTTGTCGGCCAGTTGGGTGACCGCCTTGCGGTCCAGATGGTCGTAATGGTTGTGGGACAGAATCACCGCCTCCAGCGGCGGCAGCGCGGCAAGGCTGATGGGCGGCTGATGAAACCGCTTGGGCCCGGCCCAACTGAACGGCGAGGCGCGCTCGGCAAACACCGGGTCGGTGAGCCAGAACTTGCCGCGCATCTTCAGCAACACGGTGGAATGCCCCAGGCGAAACACGCTGTGGTCGGGTGCGGCCAGCAGTTGCTCACGCGTCAAGGGTTGTACCGGGATCTGCCCCACTGGCCGGGTATTGCGCGGCTTGTGGAACAACATCTTCCAGAAGATGCCCAGGGTTTTGCCAAACCCGCCGTGGGGCACCCGAGTGCCGTTGTTGAATTGCCCCTGTGCCTGCTCGGCAGGCGCGGTGTCTTGGGTTGAAGTCGTGGCCATTACAACAAAGCTCCTGCGAACTGCGGGAAAATTACACTGCACAGTGTAGTTTCAAGATTGCAACAAAACCCGGAGCAAGTAAACTGCCGAGTGTAATTTCTCTCGGAGCCGAACGCCCGCCATGACTGCCCCCCAACGCCTCACCGACCGCAAGCGCGAAGCCATCGTGGTGGCGGCCATCGCCGAGTTTCGCGCCAACGGGTTCGAGGTCACCAGCATGGACAGGATCGCCGCCACCGCTGGCGTCTCCAAGCGCACGGTGTACAACCACTTTCCCAGCAAAGAGGAGCTGTTCGCCGAGATCCTCCATCAACTCTGGGCCAGCAGCGTCGCGCAACTCGACGTCAGCTACGCTGGCGACCGCCCGCTGCGTGAGCAACTGCGCGATTTGCTCGCCGCCAAGATGCAGATGATGGCGGACGCCAACTTCCTCGACCTGGCGCGTGTGGCCATCGCCGCCACCATCCATTCACCGGAGCGGGCGCAGGACATGGTCAACCGCCTGAGCATGCGTGAAGAAGGCTTTACCCAATGGGTGCGCGCCGCCCGGGACGATGGCCGGCTCAGTTGCAGCGACCCGGTCTTCGCCGCGCACCAGATCCAGAGCCTGCTCAAGTCCTTCGCGTTCTGGCCGCAGATCACCCTCGGCCAACCTACTCTGGGCGCGGCCGAACAGGCCCGCGTGATCGAGTCGGCCATCGATCTGTTCCTCGCGGGCTACGAAGTCCGCCCCGCTCACCTCACCGGCACTGTGCCATAAGCGACATACAAGGTCGCTTTTGGCGCATTCGTCACCGGGTTTGCGCAAATGGCCTCCAAGGCCACTGATTATTCCTTTACAAATAACTGACAATATTCCCGGGCATTATCCGATCAACGGTTGATCCAGCGAACGCGCGCCGCCGTACCTGTAAAAAATCAGCCGGGCCAGGAATTTATGGAAAACAGACGAGGCAAAGGACTTTCATTTGCCAGGCGTATCTACCAACCCAGGATTATCGGCCTGGCTGTTGGCTGCATCAGTGTCACTGGCGCTCTGTACCCGCTGGCCATGCCGGTCTGGGTGTGGGCGTTTCTGCTGGTCAACGGCTTGATATGGGGGCACTTGGCGTACCAGCTGTCTACCCGTTCGCAATTTCCCTACCAGGCTGAACAGCGCAACTTTCTGTACGACTCGGTGCTCGGCGGCTTCTGGGTCGCCGCCGCGCAGTTCACGCCGCTCACCACGGTGACCATCCTGTCGATGATCACCATGAACAATTTCGCGGCCGGCGGCAAACGTCTGTTCCTGCGCGGCGTGCTGGCCCAGGGCATGGGCATCGCAGTGGCGTGGTTGTTGTTCGGTGTGCGCTTCAATCCCGATGTGAGCCTGCTTCAGGTCTACAGCTGCCTGCCGATGCTGACGCTCTACCCCATGGCCATCGGTATGGTCTGCTACCAATTGGCGATCAAGCTGTCGGAACACAAACGCGCCCTCGGCGCCCTGAGCCGCACTGACAGCCTCACCGGCCTGCTCAACCATGGTTCCTGGAAAGACCTGCTGCACCTCAAGTTCCATGAGTGCCAGCAGCAGCGCAGCCAGGCCACCATTGCGCTGATCGATATCGACCACTTCAAGCAGATCAATGACACCCACGGCCATATCGTCGGCGATACGGTGCTGCGCGAGCTGAGCCTGGAGCTGCGACGCAAGCTGCGGGAAAACGACTTGGCCGGGCGTTACGGTGGCGACGAGTTCTGTGTGATTCTTCCGCAAATGCCGTTGGCCGAAGCCGCGCAGATCATGGAGTCCATGCGCAAGACCTTCAGCGATTACCGCCACCCGCAGATCCCCGAATTAAGGGTCAGCCTGAGCATCGGCCTGGCGAGTTTCGAGCCCTTTTTCACCGACGCCTCCCTCTGGTTGAACGCCGCGGACCGGGCGCTGTACGACGCCAAGGACACCGGACGCAACCGGGTCAGGGTGAGCGATCAGGTGATTGCACAGTTCGCCTGAAGTCGTCGTACGACACCTCGTCAGAATCTTCTTTCGTAGCACTGCAGCGGAAGCATAATGCCATCACCGGTCACCTTCCCAAAAAAGGTCCTGCCCCTGAGGCGAACTTGTTGTCAGGCTGATCACTCATAGACCCGTTCCACCTTCTGTCGGCATCAGGAAGTCGACAATGAGCACGTCCGCCGTAGGCCAAGCGCCAAACGGGGCAGGCGCCAATCCATGGATAACTCCCGACGTTGCTTGTCCGAGCACTGCACATGCTATTCAACGCCCACAAAAAAACCATCGCTGCGCTGCAACACACCCTTGCCCAGCAATCCAGCCTGCTCGACGCCATCGAGCGCTCCATGGCGGTGATCGAATTCGACCTGCAAGGCACCGTGCTGCGGGCCAACGCCAACTTTCTGCACACCATGGGCTACCGCGCCGAGCAGGTCGTCGGCCAGTCGCACCGCCTGTTCTGCACACCCGAATTTGCCCGCAGCGCGCAGTACAGCCAGCTGTGGAGCCAACTGCGCAATGGCCAGTTTCAGTCCGGAACCGTCGAGCGGCTGGGCAGCAACGGTCAGTCGGTGTGGCTGGAGGCCAGCTACAACCCGGTGCGCGATGACGCGGGCAATGTGATCAAAGTGGTGAAGTACGCCCTGGACGTGACCCCGCGCTTGCAGGCCGAAAGCGAGGCCAACGCCAAACTCGAAGCCATCGGCCGCGCCATGGCGGTGATCGAGTTCAACCTCGACGGCACCATCATCACCGCCAACGCGAACTTCCTCGCGCGCATGGGCTACAGCCTGGCGCAGATTCAGGGCAAGCATCACCGCCTGTTCTGCACCCAGGAGTCGGCCAACAGTGCGGCTTATGCCGATTTCTGGAAACGCCTGAACCAGGGCGAGCTGTTCAGCGGCCAGTTCGAGCGCATCGACAAAAACGGCCAGACCGTGTGGCTCGAGGCCAACTACAACCCGGTGTACGACGCCAGCGGGCGCCTGTGCAAGGTGGTGAAATTCGCCTCCGACATCACCGCCCGCGTGCAACAACATGCCGCCGACGCCGCGAGTGCGGCGCAGGCGTATCACATCTCCGTCAGCACCCGCGACATCGCGGAACAAGGCGCCGAGGTGATTCAGCAATCGGCCAGTGGCATGCGCGAAATTGCCGCGGACATCGACGGCTCGTCGCAACTGATCGCCAAACTGGGCGAGCGTTCGCAGCAGATCACCGCCATCGTCAACACCATTCGCGCGATTGCCGACCAGACCAACCTGCTGGCCCTCAATGCGGCCATCGAGGCGGCACGGGCCGGCGAACAGGGGCGCGGTTTTGCGGTGGTGGCCGATGAAGTCCGGCAACTGGCGGCCCGCACCAGCGGTTCGACCATGGAAATATCCGGCATGATCGCCATGATTCAGGAAGAGACCCGCCAGGCCATCGACAGCATGGACGGCACCCGCGACCGCGCAGCCCTTGGCGTGGACCTGGCCAACCGCGCCGGCACGGTGATTCTGCAGATTCGCCAGGGCACCAGCGAGGCGGTGCAGGCGGTGAGCGCGTTTGCGGGTGAGCGGGTCAGCAACTGAGCACTTGATGTGCTTGATCCGCCAAACGGTGCCTGATGTGGGAGGGGGCTTGCTCCTGGTCGCGGTGGGTCAGTGATTCCTGTGTTTGCTGATACACCGCGATCGGGAGCAAGCCCCCTCCCACATTTGAGCTTGCTCCCACATTGGGAATTGCTGCACTGCCTACCTCAGTTGGGCCTCGCTCCGGGCACGTGCTGCCCCAACTGCTCGAACAGCGTCACCACCGAACGCAATGCCCGGCAATCCGGGCGCGTCAACAGCCATAGCGCGGTATCGTGCCCTGCCAGCGCAGGGCCCAGGGGTTGCAGGTGCGCGTCCAGTAAAAAGTCCGGCAAGGCCGCCACCCCAAGCCCGGCTCGCACCAGTTCGGTCACCGACAGCATGCTGTTGCAGCGGTAACTGAGGCGCACACCCGGCAGGTGCTCGCGGCGCCAGGCCACGGTGGGGTGATCGGGCAGGAAATCATCCGGCGCGATCCAGTCCAGCTCGGCCAACGCGCGGCCCGCGTGCCGGCGCGCATAATCGGCGCTGGCACACACCCGATACGCCACGCTGCCCAGGTTGCGTCCTACCAGGTGCTGCGGCGGCGTGCGGGTCAGGCGCAGGGCAATGTCGGCATCGCGGCGGCTGAGGTTGGCAAAATCATTCGACGTGCTCAGCTCCAGCGTCAGCGCCGGGTAAGCCGGCATGAACTGCGCCAGCGCCGGCAGCAGCAGGCTTTGCAGCACGGAGTCGGTGCAGGTCAGGCGCACCGTGCCGCTGATCACTTCGCCGCCCTGCTCCACACCGATGCGCGCAGCTTCCAGGGCCTGCTCGGCACGTTCGGCCTGTTGCGCCAGGCTGCTCGCCAGGCCGGTGGGCAGGTAACCGGCGCGGCTTTTTTCAAACAGCGTCTGCCCCAGCGCCGCCTCCAGCCGCCGCACCGCGCGGAACACCGTGGACACATCCACCCGCAACAACGCCGCCGCCCGCGCCAGGCTGCCGCCGCGCACCAGCGCCAGGATCAGGGAAAGGTCGGTGTAGTCGATTTGATAGTGCGTGGCTGCATTGAGCATGTGGGCAAACGCCAATTTTGATTGCGTGAGCGCCAATCTATAGTGCGTTTCAGGACACAACAAGCCATGGGATGCCTCTGATGAAAACCACTGCTCTGCACATCGCCCTGATCGGCGACTACAACCCGGATGTGATCGCGCACCAGGCGATCCCGCTCGCGCTGCAACAGGCCGCCCAGGCCCTGGGCCTGACGGTGCACGTCGAATGGCTGGCCACCGACACGCTCACCTCCACGGCCCTGTTACAGGGTTTCGACGGGTTCTGGTGCGTCCCCGCCAGCCCCTACCGCGACACGCAAGGCGCTTTGCGCGCGGTGCGTTTTGCCCGCGAACAGCAGCGCCCTTTCCTCGGCACCTGCGGCGGTTTTCAGCACGCGGTGCTCGAATATGCCCGCCATGTACTGGGCTGGGCCGATGCCGAACACGGTGAACTGGCGCCGGATGCCCAGCGTGCGGTGATTACTCCGCTTGGCTGCGCGTTGGTGGAGGCGATCGACACCATACGTTTGGTCCCCCACACCCGCATCGCCGATGCCTACGGCCAACTGGATCTCGAAGAAGGCTACCGCTGCCGCTACGGCATCAACCCCGCCTTCGAAAGTGCATTGCTGGAAGGCGATCTGATTGCCAGCGGCCACGACGCCGCCGGCGAGCCGCGCGCCGTCGAACTGCTGAACCACCCGTTCTTCGTCGCCACGCTGTTCCAGCCCGAACGCGCGGCGCTCACAGGCACCACGCCGCCCCTGGCGATGGCGCTGCTCAAGGCCTGCCAGGCGCTGGCGACATGATTGCCAACACACCCGCGCCGCCTTACTACGCGGTGATTTTCAGCTCACTGCGCAGCGAGGGGGACCCGGGTTATGGCCAGGCAGCCCTGCGCATGCTGGAACTGGCCCGCGAACAACCGGGGTTCCTGGGCGTGGAATCGGCGCGCGAGGACGGGCTGGGGATTACGGTGTCGTATTGGCGCAGCGAAGCGGCAATTCTGGCGTGGAAGCACCACGCCGAGCACACGCAGGTACGCGAGCAAGGACGCGCCAGCTGGTATTCGGCGTTTCATACGCGCGTGTGCAAGGTCGAAAGGGCTTACGCCTTTTCAGTCTGAAATGCATCCATCTGTGGGAGGGGGCTTGCTCCCTCCCACAATTTGATCTTCACCGGGTCAAGAAAGACCATAAAACACCCCCCGCGCACGTTAATGTCGGTTTGGTGATAGCGCCGTTCACAATCACTTGTTAAAAAGGAAGCCTTCTCAAGTTACCTCCACGAAAGGACTTCGCTTATGCCTGTCACGTTTTCCAAGAGCGCTTTGCTGCTCGCACTGATGCTCGGTCTTGGCCAGGCGCAGGCAGCCGACTCGATCAGCCCGGCCGAGTTGGCGACAAACGAAGGCATCCCCTACCCGGCCGTCATCGCCCACCGCGGGGCTTCTTACGATGCCCCCGAATCCACCGCCGCTGCCTACAAGGTCGCGCGCGACCTGGGCGCCGACTACCTGGAAATGGACCTGCA
The DNA here is from genome assembly GCF_001439805.1 of Pseudomonas trivialis. Taxonomy (GTDB): domain Bacteria; phylum Pseudomonadota; class Gammaproteobacteria; order Pseudomonadales; family Pseudomonadaceae; genus Aquipseudomonas; species Aquipseudomonas trivialis. The sequence goes on from NZ_JYLK01000003.1 coordinate 17,829, forward strand.
GCGCAGCAAGGACGGCGTGCTGTTCGCCCTGCACGACAACAACCTGCAGCGCACCACCGACGTGGCCACCAAGTTCCCCGAGCGCAAAGACGCGCCGGCCAACGAGTTCACCTGGAAAGAACTGCAAACCCTCGACGCCGGCAGCTGGTTCAACGCCGCTTACCCGGACCGCGCCCGCCCGGGCTTCGTTGGCCTGAAAATCCAGAGCCTGGACGACATCATCAAGATCGCCGAAGGCAACCCGCAGCACAAACCCGGCCTGTACATCGAGACCAAGGAGCCCAAGCAATTCCCGGGCATCGAAGCCGACCTCAAAACCAAACTGCTGGACAAGGGCTGGCTGAGTTCCGCCGGCTCCAAACTGGGCAAGAGCAACACCGGCGTCGGCCAGGGCAAGGGCCGCGTAGTGCTGCAAACCTTCGAGGTGTCGAGCCTCAAAGAGCTGCAAAAGGAAATGCCGAACACGCCGAAAATCCTGCTGCTGTGGGTGGGTGAAGGCAGCATTGAGCCCAAATCCAAACAGACCTTCGCCGAATCCGGCGAGCCGACCAAGGCCGCCTACTACGCCAAGCAAGCGCCGAAAGACGCCGCCGAGTTCGAAAAATGGGTCGATCAGGCCAAGGACCTTGGCGCCATTGGCACCGGCCCTTCGGCCGAGCTGACCCATCACGGTGACCAGAGCTACACCGACCTGGTGAAACCGGAAATGAACAAGCTGACCCACGACAAAGGCCTGCTGGTGCACGTCTACACCGTCGATGAGCCGGTGGATTTCGAAAAAGTGATGAACGCCGGCGTTGATGGCATCTTCACCAACCGCGCGGCCGAGCTGCTGAAGTTCTACAAGCGCTGGCCGTCGTCCAGCGTGCAGGACCTGCTCAACGACTATAAATACTGAGGAATTGGTGTCAGTGAGCCATTAAGGATGAATTAAGTTGCGCTGGTTAATCTGGCGCCACTCAAACAGTTCACCCAAGAGGACACACCATGAAAACTTTGACTGCCCTGTTCGCTGCCACCGCCTTGACCCTGACTGCCGGTCTGGCCCAGGCGGATGTTCGTCCGGATCACATTGAAGGCCTGGTCAAGTCCGGCGCCGTGATGCCTTTCGACAAGCTCAACGCAGCAGCCGTGGCTACTCACCCTGGCGCTTCGATCACCGACACGGAGCTGGACACCAAACACGGCGTCGCCAACCAGTATGTCTACGAAGTGGACCTGACCGACACCACCGGCAAGCGCTTTGAAGTAAAGCTCGACGCCAAGACCGGTGCCGTACTGGAAAACAAGCAAGACACCTGAGTCAAATCCTGAAAAAACCGCGCCACCTTCGGGTGGCGCGGTTTTTTATGGGCGCAGGAAAATTCCTACTTTATTAAATGAAACTACCCCCACCACACCCAAGGTCGTTAAAATCCCCCGCATCGGGCAGGGAACCACGCCCTTCACGCTGCGCACAGAGGCTGCTGCATGGAACAAAAAGCTGCCGACATCGCCACCATTGGCCGGATCAGCGCCGTGCCCGCGATGCTTCAGGTCATCAGTGACATGACCGGCCTGCGCTTCGCTGCGGTGGCCAGGGTGACTGACGACACCTGGACCGCCTGCGCGGTGCGCGACGAACTGGAATTCGGCCTGGCGGTCGGCGGTGAGCTGGACCTGACCACCACCATCTGCCACGAAATTCGCGGTTCCCATGTGTCCGTGGTGATCGACAAGGCCAGTGAAGACCCGCTTTATCACGACCATCACACGCCGCGTATCTACCAGTTCGAAAGCTATATTTCGGTGCCGGTGTTCCGCACCGACGGGCGGTTTTTCGGCACGATCTGCGCCCTTGACCCCAACCCCGCCAACCTGCGCAACAGCACGATCCAATCCACCATGGAGTCGTTTGCGCGGGTACTGTCGCTGCAGATCGAAGCCGAAGAAACCCTGCAACACACCGAAGCGCAACTGCACGAAGAACGTGGCACCGCAGAGCTGCGCGAGCAGTTTATCGCGGTGCTCGGCCATGACCTGCGCAACCCCTTGTTCGCCATCAACTTCAGCGCCGAGCGCCTGCTGCGCAAGCATTCGTCAGCGGCCACCGACCCGCTGGTGCGGCACATTCTTACCAGCGGCCGGCGTGCCGCGCAGTTGGTCGAAGACGTGCTGGATTTTGCCCGAGGCCGCATGGGCAGCGGGATTGCGCTGCACCTGAGCGCTTGCGAAGGATTGCAGAGCGCCCTGCAACACGTGGTGTCCGAACTACAGAGCGTGCATCCCACGCGGGTGATTCGCGCCGATATTGGCGACCTGCGTGGGGTCCGCGGCGACCGCGAACGCCTGGCGCAGTTACTGTCGAACCTGGTGGCCAACGCCATCCATCACGGGCGCCATGAGGGACCTGTGGAGGTCACGGCGAAGATCGAGCATGGTCTCTTTACGCTCACGGTAAAAAACGCCGGGCAGATCAGCCAGCAGGCATTGCCCCTCCTGTTTGAGCCGTACGCGCGCCCCGTCACCGACGCCCCGCAAACAGGTTTGGGCCTGGGGTTGTATATCGTCAAGCAAATTGCCGATGCCCACGGCGGGGATCTGGAGGTATCGACCTGCGAGCATTCGGGGACGCGCTTCACCTTCATGCTGGAGACGCGCTGAGCAAGTTTTCAAAGCGTCACAAAATCGTCATCCAGCCTTGCAATGATTCGCGCATGCGAACCTGTGAAACGTCCTACAGGCGCTTTCCCTGCGAGACTCCATGAACCACAGCATTGATCACAGCCACCAGGACCCCGACCTGTTTGGCCTGCTTTACGGTTTTCGTTTTCGCCCCGGTGAAAAGGGCGAGCAGATCGACTCCGCCACCGCCCTGCAGGCCCTGCAACAACCCGCCGACCCGGACGAGTTTCTGTGGTTGCACCTGAACCTGGCCCACGCCGCGTGCGAACGCTGGATGCAGGCGCACCTGGACTTGCCCGAGGAATTCTTCGAAGCCCTGCACGAAGGCTCGCGCTCCACGCGTATCGAACATGTGGACTCGGCCTTGCTGGCGGTGGTCAACGATGTGGTGTTCAACTTCAGCAGCCTGGTGTCGTCGGACATTTCCACCTTGTGGGTGTGCGCCCGCAGCCGTCTGCTGGTGAGCGCGCGCCTGCAACCGCTGCACTCGGTGGACAAGCTGCGCTCCTCGGTCAAGGCCGGTGAGGGCTTTCGCTCGCCGCTGGCGCTGCTGGTGCATTTGCTGCGCGACCAGGGCGAAGTGCTGACACAGATCGTGCGCAAGACCAGCATCAGCGTCGACCATATCGAAGACCAGTTGCTGTCCTCGCAACTGGCCACCAACCGCGCCGAACTCGGCGCCGCGCGCCGCGTGCTGGTGCGCCTGCAACGCCTGCTGGCGCTGGAACCGGGCTCGCTGCTGCGCCTGCTCAACCGCCCGCCGCAATGGCTGCAAAAGGAAGACGTGAAAGAGTTGCGCAAATCCACCGAGGAGTTCGCGCTGATCATCAACGACCTTACGGCCCTGGGCGAGCGCATCAAGCTGTTGCAGGAAGAAATCGCCGCCAACCTCAACGAGCAGAGCAACCGCACGCTGTTCACCCTCACCGTGGTCACGGTGCTGGCGTTGCCGATCAACATCATCGCCGGTTTCTTCGGCATGAACGTGGGCGGCGTACCGCTCTCCCAGGACCCGGAAGGCTTCTGGATCCTCGTGGCGCTGGTGGCCACCTTCACCTTGATCGCCGGGCGCTGGGCGTTCCGCAAGCGCAAGGACTACTGATTGCAATGCAATCAACTGTGGGAGGGGGCTTGCTCCCTCCCACATGGGTTTGGCAGTGAGTTCTGGACAAGTGGCACTTTCATTCGCGTGAACACTGACCTGTTGCAGCATCTCTGTAACATTTTGTAATGATCATGGGCAGCATCCTTCATCACACAGGATGCTCCGGCATGGCCACCCCTTCACTGACTGCCTCTACCACCGCCTCACACACCGACCCCAAACCTCGGCTGGACAAGAAACCCGGCCTGATCACCGTGATCATGTTTTTCGCCGTGCTTGCCATGGGCCTGCTGTTCACCGCCTATAGCCTGATGCATGACATGAAGGAGATGGGCGCCGTTGTCACCACCTGGACGCCATTCCTGCTGCTGGGCGTGGCGTTGTTGATTGCGCTGGGTTTCGAATTCGTCAACGGCTTCCATGACACCGCCAACGCGGTCGCAACGGTGATCTACACCAACTCGCTGCCGCCGCACTTTGCGGTGGTGTGGTCGGGGTTCTTCAACTTTCTCGGCGTATTGCTTTCCAGCGGCGCGGTGGCGTTCGGCATCATTGCCCTGCTGCCGGTCGAGCTGATTTTGCAGGTGGGTTCATCGGCCGGCTTTGCGATGATCTTCGCCCTGCTGATCGCCGCCATCCTGTGGAACCTCGGCACTTGGTGGCTGGGTTTGCCGGCCTCGTCTTCCCACACCCTGATCGGCTCGATCATCGGCGTCGGCGTGGCGAATGCCTTGATGCACGGGCGTGACGGCAGCAGCGGCGTGGATTGGGGCCAAGCGATCAAGATCGGCTACGCACTGCTGCTTTCGCCGCTGATCGGCTTCGGCTTTGCCGCCCTGCTGTTGCTGGCCCTGCGCGCCTTCGTCAAGAATCGCGCGCTGTACAAGGCGCCCAAGGGCGACGCCCCGCCGCCATGGTGGATTCGCGGCATGCTGATCGTCACCTGCACCGGCGTGTCGTTTGCCCACGGCTCCAACGACGGGCAGAAAGGCATGGGCCTGATCATGCTGATCCTGGTCGGCACCCTGCCGATGGCCTATGCCCTCAACCGCGCCATGCCTGTCGAACAGTCGTTGCAGTTCGCGGCGGTGGCTGAGGTGACCCAGGCGGCGCTGGTGAAAAGCGCGCCACAGACGCTGCCCGGCGACCCGCGCCCGATCCTCTCTACCTACGTGCGCACCAAGGAACCCACCGCAGACCTGGTGCCGGCGCTGGCCGCCCTCACCGGACACATCGGTAACGAAGTAAAAGGCTACGGCTCCCTCGCCAAAGTCCCCGCCGAAGCGGTCGGCAACGTGCGTAACGACATGTACCTGACCAGCGAAACCATTCGCCTGATGGACAAGGACAAGGTCGGCAACTTCGACGCCGATACCCAAGACAAGCTGCAACTGTTCAAACAGCAGCTCGACAACTCCACGCGCTTTATTCCGCTGTGGGTGAAGATCGCCGTGGCCATCGCGCTGGGCCTGGGCACCATGGTCGGCTGGAAGCGCATCGTGGTGACGGTGGGCGAGAAGATCGGCAAGACCCACCTCACTTACGCCCAGGGCGCGTCGGCGGAAATGGTCGCGATGCTGACCATTGGTGCGGCCGATATGTATGGGTTGCCGGTGTCGACCACCCACGTGTTGTCATCGGGCGTGGCGGGCACGATGGTGGCCAATGGCGGTGGGTTGCAGATGCGCACCATCCGTAACCTGCTGATGGCCTGGGTGCTGACGTTGCCAGCGGCAATTCTGCTGTCGGGCAGCCTGTACTGGCTGTTCACCCAACTGTTCTGAGCTGGCACTGTTCAACATGTGGGAGGGGGCTTGCGCCCTCCCACAGAGGTTTTCTGTGTTTTTCAGGACGTGAATAACCCGGCCATTATATTGAGGCGCTTTTTGTAGACGCGCCGCGCCTCCAGTGCCTCTTCCAGGCTGACCGCCACAAACCCCGCCCGCTGGTTGGGCTGCATCTGCCCGATCAAGTCCAGGTCGGCACTGATCACGGTGCCGATCATGGCATAGCCGCCGCCCGACACCGCGTCGCGGTGCAGCACGATCGGCTCCAGACCCGCCGGTACCTGGATCGAGCCAATCGGGTAGCAGCTGTCGACAATGTTCGACGGATCGGAACCGGCGCCAAACGGCTGCTCCCGTGGCTGAAAGCTCAACGCGCTGCCGCCCTTGAAGCGATAGCCGATGCGGTCGGCCTCGGAGCCCACCGTCCAGGGTTCGGCAAAAAAGCTGCTTTTCGCGCCCGTGGTCAAGCGCTCGTAATACAGCCCCGGCACCACGCGCAGGGTTACGTCGCCGCCCACCGAACGGCGCAGGGCCATCGGCAGGCTATTGCCGTCACGGCCAGCCCCGCTGGCTTCACCGACCGGCAACACATCACCCTCCTGCAGACGCCGGCCATGGAAACCGCCCAGCGCGCCCAGGGTATAAGTGGAACGACTGCCGAGCACCACCGGCACATCAATGCCGCCCGCCACGGCCAGGTATGTGCGTGCGCCGGCCACCGGAAACGCGAAGCGCAGCACCTGGCCGGCGCGCACCGCAAAGGCGGTGTCCTGGTGCACCACCTCGCCGTCCAGGCGCGGTGACATCAAGGCGCCGCTGAGTGCCACCAACGCGTCCTGCGTAAACTCAAGCTCAGGGCCGATCAAGGTGCATTCCAGCCCCGCCGCCCCCAGCGGGTTGCCCACCAGGTGGTTGGCCGCGCTCAGCGCGTATTGGTCCAGCGCACCCGAAGGCGGGATGCCCAGGTGGTAATAACCTTCGCGGCCCAGGTCCTGCACGGAGGTGGCCAGGCCAGGTTTGAGCACCTTGATCATGCCAGCGCCTCCTGCAGGGTTTTCGGGTAGCCGACGGGGTCGGCGAGAAACGCGTCGAGGGAAAATTCCACCGGGCGAATGCGCAGGTCGAAGCGCCCGGCGTCCACCTCAGCCACCGCCAGGTCATAGGCATCACGGTCAATCGGCTTGAACTGCACGATGTCCCCAGGGCGAAAGAACACCATGTGCTCCTTGAGGTAGGCCAACTGCTGCGCCGGGTCGTAGATCGGTGCCGGGGTCACGCCAAACATCTGGTAACCGCCGGCGCCGCGCACCGAGTAGATGCAGCCGAAACAGCCGCCATGGCCCAGGGTCAGTTTGGGCGTGTCGGTGCGCGGGCGCAGGTACTTGGGCACCTGCAACTGCCGCGCGCGCTCGACCATCTGGAACATGAATGGCAAACCCGCCACAAAGCCGACCATCGACACAAACCACGGCGCGCCGCTGTGGGCGTCGATGAACGCGTCCACATCGGCCAGGCCGTTGATGCGCGCGGCGTACTCCAGATCGGTGCCGCTGGGGTCCTGGTGGCGGTCGCGAAAACGCATCAGGGTTTCATGGGTCCAGGGGTCGTTATAGAGCACCGGAATTTCGATGATGCGCGTGTGCAGGGTGCGCTCGGCCACGGCCTGGGCCTCGGCGCTTTGCACGGCGTCGAGCAACACGTGGGGCGCGATGCGGTCCGGGTCGAAGCGGATCTGGAACGAGGCGTTGGCCAGGCAGATATCCAGCACGCCTTCCAGCGCCAGACGCTCCACCGCGCGGGTTACCGCCATGCCTGTGAAGAAGGCCTCCAGGGACATGCTGTCGCTGACCTCGGCGAACAGGTGTTCATCAGCGCCGAAGCTGTAGCGGATGGGGGACGTTTCAGCCATGTCTGTTCCTCTTGGAATCATTGTAGAAAGGCAGGCAAAAAAGTAAGGGAGTCGATCTTATTGGGGGGGGCTGACGTCGATACCGGTGCGGTCCAGCGCTTCGCGGGTGGCTTCCACCAGTTCCAGCGCGCCGGGGGTGTCGCTGTGCAGGCAGATGGAATCGAATTGGATGAACAGGTCTTCGCCTTCCACGGTACGCACCCACCCGCTCTGGCACGCGCGCAGCACCCGCGCCGCCACGGTGGCCGGATCCAGCGCGCGCACGTTGCGGGTAAACACGATGGAGCCGCTGAGGTCGTACTCACGGTCGGCGTAGAACTCGCGCACCACGGGTTGCCCCAGCTCCCTGGCAACGTGCCAGATCACCGAGTTGGGCATGCAGTACAGCAACAGCGTCGGCTCGATGATTTGCAGGTTGTGGACCAGCAGGCGCGCGGCTTCCTCGTCGCGGGCCAGGTGCATATAGAGCGCGCCATGGGGCTTGATGTGTTGCAGGGGCACGCCTTGGGCCCGGGCGATTTCGCGCAGGGCGCCGAGCTGGTAGAGCATGTCGTCCACCAGCTCCTGGGCCGGCGCGTTGATATGGCGGCGGCCGAAACCGACCAGGTCGCGAAAGCCCGGATGCGCGCCGATGGCGACGCCCAGCTGTTTGGCGCGCGCCACGGTGCGGCGCATGGTGCCGGGGTCGCCGGCGTGAAAGCCGGTGGCGATATTGGCTGAGCTGATATAGGCCATCAACTCCGCATCGACGCCATCGCCGATGGTCCAGGGGCCGAAGCCTTCGCCCATGTCTGAATTGAAATCCACTGCCTGCATGGCGTGCGCTCCGTCAAAGGGGTTGCAGGGAAAGTAGGCTGCCCCTTGACCCCTTGGGAAGATCTATTATCAGATGAGGCATCTTCTGAAAATCAGATAAAGCCATGTCCCTTACCCTGCGCCAGGTTCGCTACTTCGTCGCCACCGCCGAAATCGGTCAGATTTCCCAGGCGGCGATTCACTTGAACATCTCCCAATCGGCGGTCACCACCGCGATCAAGGAGCTGGAAGCCATGCTCGGCGTGCAGTTGTTCATGCGCTCGGCCCAGGGCATGAACCTCACCGACGCAGGCCGACACTTTCTCAACCGCGCCTATGTGATCGTGCGCAGTGTCGACGACGCGCTGAACAGCCCCTTGCCGGACCACCGCGCCAGCGGCGTGCTGCGCGTGGCCGCCAGCTACACCGTGCTGGGCTATTTTTTACCGCACCACTTGCAACGCATGGCGCATTGGCACCCGGACGTGACCATCGAGGTGTTCGAACAGGAGCGCCAGGCCATCGAACAGGGCCTGCTCGACGGCGGGTTCGACATGGCCGTGGTGCTCACCGCCAACCTCACGCACCCGGCCATCGTCTCGGAAATCCTGTTCAACTCCGAACGCCGCCTGTGGCTGCCCAGCCACCATTCGTTGTGCGAACGGGGTGCAGTGAGCCTGTCGGACGTGGCGCAGGAGCCCTATATCCTGCTTACCGTGGACGAGGCCGAACACAGCGCCATGCGCTACTGGGAACAGGCCGGGCAGACGCCAAACGTGCGGCTGCGCACCAGTTCGGTGGAAGCGGTGCGCAGCATGGTCGCCAATGGCAGCGGCGTGGCGATCCTGTCCGACCTGGTGCACCGGCCCTGGTCCCTGGAGGGCAAGCGCATCGAAACGCTGACCGTCACCGACCCGGTAACGCCCATGAGCGTGGGCCTGGCCTGGCACCGCGAGCGCGCGTTCACCCCGGCGATGCAGGCGTTTCGCGACTACTTCCACGACGCGTTCCTGGCGCCGCAGCAGTTGTCGGCGCGGCGCTAGAGCTGCGCTTGCAGCACGCCGGCCAGCCAGTCCATGAAGACCCGCACGCGCAACGGCAAATGCCGCTGCCCGGCGTACAGCAGCGACACGTCCAGCGGCGGTGCCGGGTAGTCCGGCAAAACCGCCACCAGTTCACCGCTGGCCAGTTCCGCGCTCAGGCCCAGGGCTGGCACCTGGATAATCCCGAAGCCGCCCAGGCACGCCGACTTGTAGGCATCGGTGCTGTTGACCGTGACCCGCCCTGCCATGGGCAAGCGCTGCACCTTGTTGCCCTGCAGGTATTCGAAGCCCGCCGAGCGTGAACCCAATGGCCGCACGTAATGCACCAGGTGGTGATTAGCGAGGTCGGCGAGCGTGTGCGGCGTGCCAAAGCGTTGCAGGTAGGTGGCGCTCACGCAGTTGAGCATCGGCAGGCTGCACAGCCAGCGGGCCACCACGCTCTGGTCCGGCTGTGCGCCCACGCGCAGCACGCAGTCGAACCCTTCGGCGAGCAGGTCGACCTGGCGGTCGGTGGTGCTGATTTCCAGCTCGATCAGCGGGTGCGCGTGCATGAAGTCGGGCAGACGCGGCAGGATCAGGTCCCGCGCCATCACGTTGGGCATGTCCACGCGAATGCGTCCCGCCAGTTGCGCTTCGTCCTGACGAAACAGCCCTTCGAGTTCCTCCATGTGCGCCAGTAGATCCTTGCTGCGCTCATACAACACAAGGCCGTCCTGGGTCGCCTGCACCTTGCGCGTGGTGCGCTGCAACAGGCGCGCACCCAGCAGTTCCTCCAGCGCCTGCACATGCTCGGACACGGTGGAGCGCGGCAGTCCCAGGCGCTCGCCCGCCAGGGTAAAACTCGACAGTTCAGTGACCCGCACAAAGGTGCGCAGCAGCTCAAGCTTGTTCATGGATTGTTCGCCTTATCCGGCCAGTGATTCCGGTATAGCGCTGTTTATCACGTTGAGGTCGGACAAATACACTTATTCCACCCCCATACGCAGAGGTACTCACCATGACCCGTAAAATCGCATTGATCACCGGCACCAGCCGTGGCCTGGGCAAAAACGCCGCCCTGCACCTGGCAGCGCAGGGTGTGGACATTATCGGCACTTATCACAGCAAGGCCGACGAGGCGCAGGCGCTGGTAACGCAAATCGAGCAACTGGGCGGCCGCGCCGCGATGCTGCAACTGGATGTAGGCCAGAGCACCACCTTCGACGCGTTCACTGGTGACGTTGCCCGCGTGCTCAGAGATGTTTTCGCACAGGACCACTTCGACTTTCTGGTCAACAACGCCGGGATCGGCATTCACGCAAGCTTTGCCGAGACCACCGAAGCGCAGTTCGATCAGTTGCTGGCGATTCAATTCAAGGGCCCGTTCTTCCTCACCCAGAAGCTGTTGCCGTTGATTCGCGACGGCGGGCGCATCCTCAACGTGTCCAGCGGACTGGCGCGCTTCAGCCTGCCCGGTTACGCCGCCTACGCCGCAATGAAAGGTGCGATGGAAGTGCTCACCCGCTATCAGGCCAAGGAGCTCGGCGCCCGTGGCATCAGCGTCAACGTCCTCGCCCCCGGTGCCATTGAAACCGACTTCGGCGGCGGCGCCGTGCGCGACAACGCCGGTCTCAACGCCATGGTCGCCAACAATACCGCCCTGGGCCGCGTCGGTTTACCGAATGATATCGGCGGCGCCATCACCAGCCTGCTGGCCGACGGCAGCGCATGGATCACCGGGCAACGCATCGAGGCGTCGGGCGGCATGTTTTTGTAGGAGCCTGTCGCGCAGCACGTCGTAGCCCCAGTGATACACATAGGTGTATGGCAGGAAAAACAGCAGCACGCCGATGTCGAGCATCAGGGCCTGCAGCAGGCTGATCTTCATCCACGCCGCAATCAACGGCACGGCCACGATGATCAGTCCGCCTTCGAACATCAGTGCGTGCAGCACCCGTGTCCAGGCACCACCCGAGAGTTGCAGGCGCAACGTGAGGCGGTCGAACAGGCTGTTGAAGATGACGTTCCAGGTCAGCGCCAGCAGGCTCATGCCCAAGGTCACCGCGCCCATTTCCAGGGCTGGCCTGCCGGTGATCCACACCAGCAACGGCGTACAGATCAACAAGGCCAGGCCCTCGAAACCGAGGGCCTGGCAAACGCGTTCAGTGATCGACTTGGTAGGGTTCATGCCCCGGCTCCGTGATTGACGACGGTTGCCATGTTCACCCCTCTCACCGATACTTCATAACCAATAACCATCGACCAAGGCGATACCTCATGGCCTCTCACGAAGTGCTGCAGGCGTTTGTGCAGGCCGCCACCCAGGGCTCTTTTTCAGCGGCGGCGCGCAAGCTGGGCAAGAGCCAGTCGACCATCAGCGCGGCGGTGGCGAGCCTGGAGATTGACCTGGATGTGGTGCTCTTCGACCGCAGCAGCCGCAAACCGACGCTGACCCCGGCCGGGCACCTGCTGCTGCAACGGGCGGAACAGGTGCTGGAGGCCAGCAGCCGCCTGCAACTGGCGGCGAGTCAACTGGCACAGGGCCTGGAGCCGAAGGTGACGATTGCCATGTCGGACACCTACCAGTCGCCGCGCTTCGAAACCGCGATCCTCGCCTTTGCCGAACGTTACCCGGACCTGGAGCTGGAATGGCTGATCGCTGAATGCGATGACCTGGTCGACCTGGTACAAAGCGGCCGGGCGCACATGGCGTTTATCGAGCAGCAGGACGTCTACCCGCCCGACCTCACGAGTTCGCCGGTGCAGGAGCGCACCGAAACCGCATTGTTCGTATCACCGCAGCATGCCTTGGCGCGCCTTGCACAGGTGGACCCACAGCACTTGAAACAGCACCGCGAGTTGCGTCTGGCGAGCATCGTCAAACCCTACGACAACCGCGCGGCCGGGCGCGTATGGTCGGCCGCCAGTTACCTGATGCTGATGGAAATGGCGCAGTTGGGCTTCGGCTGGGCGCCCCTGCCCCGCTGGCTGGTGGAGCGCTTCGGCAATGCCAGCCTGGTGGAACTCAAGGTGCGCGGCTGGCCGCGGTCGGTGGCGATGGACGCGTTGTGGTCGCGGCAACGACCACCGGGACCGGCGGGGAGCTGGTTGCTGGGGCAGATGCTTGACTGAACCGTCAGACAAAGGGCATTTGCGTGTGACCAGCAGGCTTGTTGTGATGGTGGCGAGCGGGCTTGCCCTAATGCCGTGCAGTTAAATGTGGCGAGCAGGCTTGTCCTGCGTTGGGCTGCCCAGCAGCCCCAAAACCAGGCGCTGAGCCGTATCAGGTACACCGCGTTTTCCTTGATTGGGGGCGCTTCGCACCCCAACGCGGGGCAAGCCCGCTCGCCACAGGAGTGATCTTCGTTGTCTGGGCGATCAGGGAAGGCGTTAAACTGCTTTCCTCACTGCGCCGTTCGGTTTTCCCTATGCAAACCCGCCTTGTTTCCTACGAAGCGCTGAGCGCTGTACAACAACAGCAACTCAGCGACATTGAAGTTCACCCCGAGCAACTGCCGTTTTCCGGCGACATGCACTGCGCCCTCAATACGCTGCTGGCCAACCCCAGCCCAGGGGTGAAGGGTTTTGCCCTGCTGGCCGACGAGATTCCCGTCGCCTTCCTGCTGCTCAAGCGCCCGCCCTGCCTGCCCCACTGGGCCGACGAACACAGCGCGACGCTGCACGCGTTGCAGGTGGATCGGCGCCAGCAAGGGCGCGGGTTTGGCAAGGCTTGCCTGCTGGCGCTGCCCGCTGTGGCCATTGAAACCTGGCCGCAGATCAAGGCACTGGAATTGTCGGTGGACAGTGACAACGCGGCGGCGATGGGCTTGTACCTGCGGGCGGGTTGGGTAGACAGCGGGGAGGCGTACAAGGGGCGGATCGGGTATGAGCGCAGGTTGCGCCGGGCGTTTGATTCATGACGGTAAATGTCACGTAAACAGGACTTTCAGAGACGAATGTCATGTTTACGTGACGTCGGCTGCTGACTCAGACCTTCTGCCCAACCGGCAACCAGACCTCTACCGTGCCGGTGCCCTTGCGCCCGTCAAAGTCCGCGCTGTAACGCTCGAAATCCGCCCCCACGACCTTGTAGCCCGACGGCGGCAGCCATTCGAACATGATGCGCTCGTACGTCTGTGCCAGTGCCTGCACCGGCCCGTGATGGGTGAATACGGCGTAATTGAGCGGCGCGATGTCGATGGATTCGAAGTTGCCGGGTACATCACCTTTGGTGGGTACTTCAACACCGGCCATGTAGTCGAATTCGCCATGGTGCGCGTTATGACACACGCCATAGGTCACCCCGCCGACGCGTTTGCCGATGTCCTTGATGCAGGTGTCGAACAGCTCCCACAGGCGCGGGATGTCACCGACGGTGGCCTTGGAATAACGCCCTTTCACGCCTGCAATCACCATGGCCCTGCCCGCTTCCATGCGCGGCTCCAACGGTTGTTTTGTCTGCTGATCCATACGAACAGTCTCCTTCTTATGAGGGAACAAACCCGCGTCGAGTATAGGGGCATATCAGTGCCCCACTCCATGCAGAAATTTTTCCCACGCATATGGACAACTGGCCATCATCGACCGTATTGTCTGCCGCAGGCCACCGCAGTGGCCGACGTCGCTCGGACGGTTCCGGGCGCTTACGTACTTCGAGGCAACAATGGCCGACCAAGTTTTGCCGCGCCGCTTTGCGCGCATAGATCGACTCCCCCCCTACGTTTTCAATATCACTGCCGAGCTGAAGATGGCTGCGCGTCGGCGCGGCGAAGACATCATCGACTTGAGCATGGGTAACCCTGACGGCCCCACCCCCCCGCACATCGTGGAAAAAATGGTCACCGTCGCCCAGCGTGAAGACACCCACGGCTACTCCACTTCCAAAGGTATTCCGCGTCTGCGCCGGGCCATTTCGCGCTGGTACAAGGACCGTTATGAAGTGGACATCGACCCCGAGTCGGAGGCCATCGTCACCATCGGTTCCAAGGAAGGCCTGGCGCACCTGATGCTGGCCACCCTGGATCAGGGCGACACCGTGCTGGTGCCCAATCCGAGCTACCCGATTCATATCTATGGTGCCGTGATTGCCGGCGCCCAGGTGCGTTCGGTACCGCTGATTCCGGGCGTGGATTTTTTCGACGAGCTGGAGCGGGCGATCCGTGGTTCGATTCCCAAGCCGAAAATGATGATCCTCGGCTTTCCGTCCAACCCGACCGCGCAATGCGTGGAGCTGGACTTCTTTGAACGGGTGATCGCGCTGGCCAAGCAGTACGACGTGCTGGTGGTGCATGACCTGGCCTACGCCGATATCGTCTACGACGGCTGGAAAGCGCCGTCGATCATGCAGGTGCCCGGCGCCAAGGACATTGCGGTGGAGTTTTTCACCCTGTCCAAGAGCTACAACATGGCCGGCTGGCGCATCGGTTTCATGGTGGGCAACCCGGAACTGGTCAACGCGCTGGCGCGGATCAAGAGTTACCACGACTACGGCACCTTCACCCCGCTGCAAGTGGCGGCGATTGCCGCGCTCGAAGGCGACCAGCAGTGCGTGAAGGACATCGCCGAGCAGTACCGCCAGCGCCGTAATGTGCTGGTCAAGGGCCTGCATGAACTGGGCTGGATGGTCGAGAATCCCAAGGCGTCGATGTACGTGTGGGCAAAAATCCCCGAGGCGTACGCCGCCATGGGCTCGCTGGAGTTTGCCAAGAAATTGCTGCTGGAGGCCAAGGTGTGTGTGTCGCCGGGCATCGGTTTTGGCGAGTATGGCGATGATCATGTGCGCTTTGCGCTGATCGAAAACCAGGACCGGATTCGCCAGGCGGTGCGCGGGATTCGCGGGATGTTCCGGGCGGATGGGTTGGTTACCAAGGCCTGAATTCAATGCTGTAACACCTGTGGGAGGGGGCTTGCTCCCTCCCACATTGGATTGGGTTCACACCGTTGTTTTGCGGTGTGGATTACACCACCAGCGACAGCAACATGATGAAGATCAACGCCACCACCGACAGGATGGTCTCCATCGCCGTCCAGGTCTTGAACGTCTCGACCACCGTCATGTTGAAGTACTGCTTGACCAGCCAGAACCCCGCATCGTTGACGTGAGACAAAATCAACGACCCCGCCCCCGTCGCCAGCACCAGCAGCTCACGGTTGACCCCCGGGATCATGCCCACCACCGGCACCACGATGCCCGCGCCGGTAATGGTCGCCACGGTCGCAGAACCGGTGGCCACACGAATCACCGCCGCCACCAGCCAGGCCAGCAGGATCGGATTGATCTGCGCGCTCACCGCCATATGACCGATCACGTCGCCCACGCCGCTGGTCACCAGCATCTGCTTGAAGCCACCGCCGGCGCCGATGATCAGGATGATCGCGGCGGTCGGTGCAAGGCTCGCGTCAAGCAGCTTGAGGATCTGTTTGGAATGGATGCCCTGACGATGGCCAAAGGTGTACAGCGACAGCAGCAGCGCCAGCAACAGCGCGGTGATCGGGTGACCAATCATGTCCATCCAGTTGCGCACCACATGGCCATCCGGCAGGCCGATGTCGGCGAAGGTCTTGAGCAGCATCAGGAACACTGGCAACAGCACGGTGACCAGCGTGATGCCGAAGCTCGGCAGGGTTTTCGCTTCCGGCTCGCGGGCCAGTTGGTCCACCAGTTCCTGGGACGGGTTGCCCGGAATGTATTTGGAAATGAACGTACCGAAGATCGGCCCGGCGATGATGGCCGTCGGCAACGCGACGATCAGACCGTACAGGATGGTCTTGCCGATGTCCGCACCGAACACGCCAATGGCCAGCAGCGGGCCCGGGTGCGGCGGCACCAGGCCGTGCACCGCCGACAGGCCGGCGAGCAGCGGAATACCGATCTTGATCAGCGACACGCCGGTGCGCCGCGCGACGATGAATACCAGCGGGATCAGCAGCACAAAGCCGATCTCGAAGAACAGCGGGATGCCCACCAGGAACGCGGCAAACATCATCGCCCACTGCACCTTTTCCTTGCCGAAGGCGCGGATCAGGGTCTGGGCGATCTGATCGGCGCCACCGGATTCGGCCATCATCTTGCCGAGCATGGTGCCCAGCGCAAGGATGATGCCGACAAAGCCGAGCACCCCGCCGAAACCGTCCTGGAAGGCCTTGATGATTTTGTCCACGGGCATGCCCGAGGTCAGGCCGAGAAAGCCGGCCGCGATGATCAGTGCAATGAACGGGTGCACCTTGAATTGGGTGATCAGTACGATCAACCCGATGATAGTGACCACTGCATCAAGCAGCAGGTAGGACTCGTGGGACATGCCAAACATGGGGGGTCTCTCCTGTTTGTTGTTGTTATTAAAGCGGGTGTTGAATTTCCTGCCGGGGATAGCGCTATCTCTTCCGGCAAAAAATCAATGAGTCGGTTCAAAACCGTGCTTGAGCCACCAGGCATTGGTTTGCTCGGCCAGTTCCTCGACGCTGTCTTCGCTGGCGTTGAGGGCCAGGGTCAGCGGTTCGCCCTTGGGCGATTCAAGGGTGGCGAACTGGCTGTCGATCAGGCTGGCCGGCATGAAATGGCCGGGGCGATGGGACACGCGGTCGGCGGCCACGGCACGGGTCAGCTCCAAAAACACGAACCCCAAGCCAGGCGCGGCTTCGCGCAGGTGGTCGCGGTATTTCTTCTTGAGGGCCGAACAGGTGAGCACGGGATGCTCGCCGGCCTTGAGCGAACGGCGCAGTTCATCGCAGAGGATGTCGAGCCAGCCGGCGCGGTCGTCGTCGTTGAGGGGGTGGCCGGCGCTCATCTTTTCGATGTTCGCGGCAGGGTGAAAGCTGTCGCCTTCGATGGCGGTGGCGCCGTTCAGGCGGCACAGGGCCTCGCTGACGCTGGACTTGCCACAGCCGGAAACACCCATGATGACCAGGGCGGTAACAGGTTGACTCATGAAACACCTCAGGACGCAGATAGCGCTACCTTTGCACGCCGTAAGGTTAGTGCAAAAAACAGGCTTTTCCCGCGCCGTCTTGTCTTCTTTATATGGAGTGACGCGTGCATCCGTTCCAAATGGCTTGCTTCAAGCGCTGAACCGGGTCAGGCAACCCTGAGTTCTTCATTTGCAGCCCTTTGGAGACAGCGCTACCTTAGTGCCTCGATTTTTGTTTGGCAAGCCGCCTGATGACCTCCAAGAACGATAAGAACACGCGCACCACGGGTCGCCCGACCCTCAACGAAGTCGCCCGTCTGGCCGGCGTCAGCCCGATCACCGCCTCGCGCGCCTTGCGCGGTATCAGCAGCGTGGCCACGGAATTGGCCGAAAAGGTGCGGCAGGCCGCCGCCGAGCTCAACTATGTGGTCAACCCCGCCGCCCGCGCCCTGGCTTCGGCCCAGAGCCATTCGGTGGTGGTGCTGGTGCCGTCGTTGTCCAACCTTTTGTTTATCGAAACCCTCGAGGCCATCCACCAGGTGCTGCGGCCCAAGGGCTTCGAAGTGCTGATCGGCAACTCCCACTATTCACGCGACGAAGAAGAAAACCTGCTGCGCAACTACATGGCCTACCAGCCACGCGGCCTGCTGCTGACGGGCTTTGATCGCACCGAAAGCGCACGACGAATGGTCGAATCCAGCAACGTGCCCTGCGTGTACATGATGGACCTGGACCCCAACGCCGGGGTGAATTGCGTGGGGTTCTCGCAACTGGCGGCGGGCGAAACGGCCGCCGCGCATTTGCTGTCACGCGGGCGCAAACGCCTGGCCTATATCGGCGCGCAGTTGGACCAGCGCACCCTGCTGCGCGGCGAAGGTTTTCGCCGGGCGCTGCAACAGGCCGGCCTGTACGACCCGGCGCTGGAAATACTGACACCGCGCCCGTCTTCCGTGGGCCTGGGCGGCGAACTGTTCCTGCAGTTGCTGGCGGCGCACCCCGACGTGGACGCGGTGTTTTTCGGCAACGACGACCTGGCTCATGGCGCGCTGCTCGAAGCCATGCGCCACGGCATTCAGGTGCCGGAGCGAGTGGCGGTGCTGGGGTTCAACGACTTGCCGGCGTCTTCGTTCATGGTGCCGCGCCTGAGCAGCATCAGCACGCCCCGGGAGGCGATCGGCCGGCGAGCAGCGGAGCATTTGTTAACGATCATGGCGGGTAACCGGATCGCCAAACCGGTGGTCGATATGGGGTTTGAGCTGCAGGTGAGGGAGAGTACGTAGGAGGCCTGTAGGAAGGGGCTGACATTGCGGTAAGCGCCTTGCTCCGTTGCCTACGCTTACGTCAGAATCCGCCGGCTTGTGCGCCAGGGTGGGTCTGTCTAAGGTTTGTCGGTCGCCGAATTTCTCGGTGATCGGGTTTAGTAGCCTGATTTCTGGTCACTCCTAGTGCATGAGCCCCATCTGTGTTTGATGGCGGTTGTGCGCAGGGCATCTTCGGGTGCGCCGGCTTTGAGTGTCCACCGGTCTACTAACCTGCGTACAGCTGCCACCCATTGTTTAGTAGCGATACGGCGGCGGCTCATTTCCAGGATGCTCAAATGATCAAAGAAATAGAAAAAACGCCAACCACCCTCTTCACCGTTCTACCTGGTACTCCCCTTGAATCCCTGCTGACCAACAGCTACGAAACCGTATGCTCCGTCAGCACCCTGCTGCTCGACCTGTCCGACGACCTCACCGGCAAACACCGCGATGTAGCGCTTGCCATTCATCAATTAAGTGAGCTGAGCGTGTTGCTGGTGGGCCAAGCGATGGACCAACACACGCCACGCACTTGAAAGCCAATCCCAAAGCGGACTTGCTGTGGCGAGCGGGCTTGTTGTGGCGAGCGGGCTTGCCCCGCGTTGGGGTGCGAAGCGCCCCCAATCAAGGAGATCCCGGCGCGCAGAGCATGGTTTTTAGGCGGCTGCGCAGTCCAACGCGGGGCAAGCCCGCTCGCCACATATTACGGACTGTGCTCGCCTCGCATCCCCTGCTAGATTGACCATTCTCAATTGCCAGGGGCGCACCATGGGACATTCACTGAAAATCTTGGGCCGCACTTCTTCCATCAATGTGCGAAAAGTTCTCTGGACGTGCCAGGAACTGGGCATCGACTACGTGCGTGAGGACTGGGGCATTGGCTTCAAGCCCACCCAGTCCGCTGAATTCCTCGCCCTCAACCCCAATGCGCAGATACCCGTGATGATCGACGACCACGGCGTGCTGTGGGAGTCCAACACCATCTGCCGCTATCTCGTGGGCCTTTACCAGCGCCATGACCTGTTGCCCATCGAGCCCGCGCCGCGAGCCCGGGTGGAGCAATGGATCGACTGGCAAGCCGTCGAACTCAATCGCGCCTGGGGCGATGCCTTTACCGCGCTGGTGCGCAACAACCCGGAGGGTCTGGATGCCGCACAAATTGCCGCCGCCGTGCAGGTGTGGAACGACAGGATGGGCATTCTCGAACACCAGTTGGCGAGCACCGGTGCCTACGTGGCCGGCAATGAATTCACCCTCGCCGATATCCTGATTGGCCTGTCGGTCCACCGCTGGCAGATGACACCCATGCAGCGCCCGCACTGTCCCGCCGTCGCGGCTTACTACCAGCGGCTGGCCCAGCATGCAGGCTTCCATACCTTCGCCCTGGACGGCCATAACTGAAAAAAACAGGGCGACACGCGTTAAGTTGTAAGTAAACGTGTTTAGCTTGACGCTGAACGCCACTCCTTACCGCTCATCAAAGGGTCCCTCATGACGACACTCACCGCCTCTGCCACGGATGGCATCGATCCGGTCCGAGCCGCCCATATCAGTGCGCGCATCGACCGCCTTCCTCCCGTCGCGACTATCTGGCGCCTGGTGGCGTTGCTGTCGATTGGCGGTTTTTTCGAGCTGTATGACCTGTTCCAGACCGCTTACATCAGCCCGGGGCTGATCAGCGCCGGACTGTTCCACATCGGCAGCGAAGGTGTGTTCGGTTTCTCCGACCAGGCCGCCTTCGCTGCGGCGACGTTTCTCGGCCTGTTCTTCGGCGCCAGCCTGCTCAGCCCCATCGCCGACCGTTTCGGGCGCCGCGCGATCTTTACCTTCGCGCTGGTGTGGTACACCGTTGCCACGGTGTTGATGGGCCTGCAGACCTCAGCCCTGGGCATCATCTGCATGCGCTTTCTGGTGGGCATTGGCCTGGGGATCGAGTTGGTGACCATCGACGCCTACCTCTCGGAGCTGGTGCCCAAGCGCATGCGCAGCTCGGCGTTTGCCTTTGCGTTTTTCATCCAGTTCCTGTCGGTGCCGACCGTCGCGCTGATGTCGTGGTGGCTGGTGCCCCAGGCGCCGTTCGGCATTGCCGGGTGGCGCTGGGTGGTGCTGAGCAGTGCGGTGTTTGCGCTGTTTATCTGGCAACTGCGCAAGCGCCTGCCGGAGTCGCCGCGCTGGCTGGCGCAGCGAGGTCGGTTCGACGAAGCCGGCGCCATCATGGACAACCTTGAAGCACGCTGCCGCAAGGATCACGGCAAACCCCTGGATGAACCGGAACCCGAGGCGATCAACGTGCAGGGCAATGGCCGGTTCGCCGATATCTGGCAACCGCCCTACCGCCGCCGCGCGCTGATGCTGATCGTGTTCCACGTATTCCAGGCCATCGGTTTCTTCGGCTTTGGCAATTGGCTGCCAGCGCTGCTGTCGGGCCAGGGCGTCAGCGTGACCCACAGTCTGTTGTATGCGTTCGTCATCACCCTCGCCTACCCACTGGGGCCATTGCTGTTCGTAAAGGTGGCCAACCGCTTTGAAAACAAGTGGCAGATTGTTGGTTCGGCCATGGGCGCGATGATCTTCGGCAGCCTGTTCGCCCTGCAAACCACCGCTGTGGGCCTGATCTTCTGCGGCGTGATGATCACCTTCTGCAACGCCTGGCTGAGCTACAGCTACCACTCCTATCAGGCCGAACTGTTCCCGACCAATATTCGCGCGCGGGCGGTCGGCTTCTGCTACTCGTTCAGCCGCTTGTCGACGGTGTTCAGCAGCCTGTTGATCGGTTTTATCCTCGAACAGCTGGGCACTCCGGGGGTGTTGGCGTTTATCGCCAGCAGCATGCTGATCGTGATGATTACCATCAGTTGGTTCGGGCCGCGTACGCGCAACCTGGCACTGGAAAACATCGCCCATTGACGGCAAGGGTTGGCCGTCGCCGGGCCATCGGTTGCCGCGACGGCGGCCCGCGGCCCAATAAAATGGGCACGGCGAGGACGGCACGCTATTTGCTCCGGTGTTGGCACAGAACATTTGCGCAGGTGACCGATCATGCTGGTTAACAACAACACCCAAACCGTTTCGAACCTTCAACAGGTCAATCGGCCCGACATGGACCCGGCCAATGCCGCCGCCAGCACCCTGTACAGCGGCGTGCTGGCGGCGACGCAGCCTGCCCTGACCCTGCCGGCCGCGCAGAAGGATCTGGACAAGGCAAGCGGGCGTATTGACGAGGCGTTTGCCAAGACCCGCGTGCAGCTTCAGGCTTCGGCGCCCGCCTCCGGCACGCGCGCGGAACTCACCGAGTACATGAGCAAATCCCCGGGCGAACGCATTCGTGAGCAACTGCTCAAGGAGCAGGGTTTGACCGAAGAGCAGGCGCAGGCGCTGCCGCAGGAAAAACAGGACGCGATTTCCAGGGAAGTGGCTGCACGGTTGAAGGAACAGCAGCAGGTGGCGTCGACCACCGCGCCGGCTGAGCCGGTAAAACAGGCGCTGGCGGCCCTCTAACCAAGCATTCAAATGTGGAAGGGGGCAAGCCCCTCCCACATTGGATTCTCTTTCACACAGTATCGCCTTTCACAGGGGATCCCCCTTTTACAGGGGTTTCAGGGTGGGTGAGTTACTGCAATTGCAACGTCGAGTTGAACTGACCGATCGCGTCCACCACGTGCCGTGAGCCTTCCTGGATTTCCAGGATCACCTGCCCCGCCTCATTGGCCAGCTCCACCCCGAGCCCTGTGCGGTTCAAGCTCGACTGCATGCTCGATACCGCGCTCGCCGACAGGTCGTGGTTCTTGCGCACCACCTCGACAATTTCCAGCGTCGCCTGGCTGGTGCGCGCGGCAAGGCTGCGCACTTCGTCGGCCACCACCGCAAAGCCGCGCCCATGCTCACCGGCGCGGGCGGCTTCGATGGCGGCGTTGAGCGCCAGCATGTTGGTTTGCTCGGCGATGCTGCGGATGGTCTGCACGATGGTGCCGATGATCTCCGATTGCTTGTTCACCGCGTCGATGCTCACGGCGGCCTGGTTCAGGTCGTGGGAAATGTCTTCGATGATCTGCACCGTTTGCTGCACCACCTGCGAGCCCTTGCGCGCGCAGACGTCGTTTTGCACCGAGGTGGCGTGGGCCGAATCGGCAGCGGTGCGCAACGTGGTGACCTGGTCGGTGATGTCGCTGGCGAATTTCACCACTTTGTACAGCCGACCGCTGGCGTCGAAGATCGGGTTGTAGGAAGCCTCCAGAAACAGCGTCTTGCCGTATTTGTTCTTGCGCTCAAAACGGTGCGAGTGGTATTCGCCACGGTTGAGCGCGGCCCAGAACGCCTTGTAGGCCGGCGACTCGACCTCCTCGCGGTGACAAAACAGGCTGTGGTGCTGGCCGACGATTTCATCCAGCGAGTACTGCACCGTACGCAGGAAGTTGTCGTTGGCGTTGAGAATCTGCCCTTGGGGCGTGAACTCGATCACCGCCATGGACCGGCTGATCGCATCGATCAGGCTCTGGTTTTCGTGTTCCCGGTGGACCCGCGCGGAAATATCGGACGCCACTTTGATCACGCTGAGCACCCGCTGCTCGTCGTCCAGCACCGGCATGTAGCTGGCCTCCAGCCAAACCTCCTCGCCGCGTTTATTCAGACGCATGAAGGTGCCGCTGATGGCTTTGCCCCGCGCCAGGTCACGCCAGAGCGTGGCGTAGTCCTCGGTGTGGGTGTAGGCCTCTTCGCAGAACAGCCGGTGATGTTTGCCGCGAATGTCTTCCACGCTGTAGCCCATGGCCGTGCAGAAGTTGTCGTTGGCATCGAGGATCACCCCCGCAGGGTCGAATTCGATCATGGCCATGGAGCAGCCGATGGCGGCGAGTTTGGCATTGGATTCGGTGAGGGCGCAGGAGAAACGCTGGATCTCGAGCAGGTCGGCTTTGTGGTGGAGGTTGAACATGGTCGGATCTCCCTGATTCCCGGCGCTGAGGGCGCATTCCATTCGAATGAGCATAGCCACGACCAGGCGCTATGCAAGGCGACAGTGCCGGGACGAACGCTCAGGGCGCTTTGAAGACTGCTTGCTGAACATCGACCTTTTTCGGGATCAGGCGGTTGGCGAAAAACAGATCGGCGGTGCCTTGCTGAGTAGCGATGTCGGCGGCTGTCAGCGGGCGGAGCGGCGTGGGTGAGCGGTGCTCGAAGTAACGTTTCACCACGGCCGGCGGCAGGCCCAGGGTCTTGGCCATCAGCGCGATACTTTCCTGCGGCTGGTCCAGGGACAGGCGCTGCGCCTTGCCCAACGTCTGAATGATCGTGGCGATGGCCTGCGGGTGCTGTCTGGCGAACCGGCTGCTGACCACGAAGAAGCTGCCCGCCGGGTTGAGCCCCTGCCCGTCGCCCAGCACTCGGGCAGAACCGTCGACCACGGCGGCCGAGTAATACGGGTCCCACACCACCCAGGCGTCCACCTTGCCGTGTTCAAATGCGGCACGGCCGTCGGACGGCGACAGGTACACCACGTTCACGTCCTGCCACTGCAACCCGGCACGCAGCAGGCTCTTGAGGAACAGGTTGTGAGCGCTGGAGCCCTTGAGCAAGGCGACACGTTTGCCCTTGAGCTCGGCCACGCTGTGCAGCGTGCTGGCCTTGGGCACCAGAATCGCTTCGGTCTTGCCGTCATTGGGCTCGACGGCGATGTATTGCAGGTCGATGCCGGCGGCCTGGGCGAAGATCGGCGGGATGTCGCCGATATTGCCAATGTCCAGGCTACCGGCGTTGAGCGCTTCCATCAGCGGCGGGCCGCCGAGAAATTCGACCCATTGCACTTGGGTGCCCGGCAGCGCCGCCTCGAAAAGCTTGTGCTCGCGGGCCAGCACCATGCTCACCGAGCCTTTCTGATAGCCCACACGCAAGGTTTCGGGGTCGTCAGCCAGTGCCGTTTGGGCCAGCAACGTCAGCGCCAGCAACGAGCCCGCCAGCAGGTAGTTTAGTGGTTTCATGGGTAACCTCTTGATGATCCATTGGTGCGATCCTAACAAGCAGGCTTATTCTTTAATAATATTTAAAACTCACCCTCATATGATCAAAAAGAATATAAACCTTGATGGATTAACCCATGAACGAACGCGCTTATAATCCTCGCCCCCTGATCACGCGCACCTGAACACCATGTCCGAAGTGTCCATCCAATTGCTGAGCGAACCGCTCTGGCCGCTGCTGAACAAGTTTTACCGCGCCCACGGTTCATCGATGAAAGCGCTCAAGGGCGGTCGGTTATGGGTGGCGCGTGACACCGGGATCGTCGCGGGGCTGTGCCTGACGCCGGTGGTGGGCGGGCACTGGCTGACGGGGCTGTTCGTCGACCCGGCGTATCGTGGGCAAAAACTGGCAACGCGGCTGGTTTTGCGAGCGGTGGAGCAGGTGGAAGGCACGGTGTGGCTGTTCTGTCACCCGGACCTGCAGGGTGTGTATGACCGGATGGGATTCACGCAGGAAACGCTGTTGCCGCAATCGCTCAGCGAGCGGCTGGTGCGCTATAAACGCAACAAGCCGCTGATCGCAATGGGCTTAAAAAGCTGAAATGCAGACCAATGTGGTGTCAGAGGGTTACTCTTCTACCGCCGGCTCCAGCTCAGGGAACAGCACGTCGGTAAACCCGAATTTGCTGAAGTCGGTAATCCGCGACGGGTACAGCCGGCCGATCAGGTGGTCGCACTCATGCTGCACCACCCGCGCGTGGAAGCCGTCGGCGAAACGCACAATCGGTTCGCCCTTGGGGTCGAAACCTTCGTAGCGAATCTGCTGGTAGCGGTTGACCGCCCCGCGCAGGCCGGGCACCGACAGGCAGCCTTCGTAGTCCTCTTCCAGCACCGGGCTGAGCGGCGTGATCAGCGGGTTGATCAGGATGGTCTGCGGCACCGGCGGCGCGTCCGGGTAGCGTTCGCTGGCCTCGAAACCGAAAATCACCAGTTGCAGGTCGACGCCTATCTGCGGCGCGGCCAGGCCGACACCGCCGACGTGTTCCATGGTCTGGAACATGTCATCGATCAATTGCCACAGCTCGGGGCTGTCGAACATTTCCGGCGGTACGGGCGCGGCGATGCGCAGCAGGCGCTCGTCGCCCATTTTCAGGATGTCACGGATCATCGATCAGGCTCTACGGGAGTGGGCTTGGAATGGTCTCGGCCTAAGCCTGAGACATGCTGTTTCTCATCGGTGTGGCCGGGCTCATCAAATTCCTTTTCGCCAGCGTCCTTGCCTTCAGCCGACATGTGTTCGATCACGGCGTTCATCTCCGCGCCGAGCAACAGCACGGCGGCGGAAATATAGAAATACAGCAGCAGCACGATAATCGCACCGATACTGCCATACATGGCGTTGTAGTCGGCGAAGGTTTTAACGTAGTAACCAAAGCCCAGGGACGCGACGATCCACACCACCACGGCCAGCACGGAGCCTGGGGTGATGAAGCGAAACTTCTGCTCCACGTCCGGCATCACGTAATACATGAGGGCCACGGCAAACATCAGCAGAATCACGATCAACGGCCAGCGCACGATGGTCCACAGGGTGACGACGAATTCCTGCATGCCGATCTGCCCCGCCAGCCACTCCATCACTTGCGGGCCCAGCACCATCAGTGCGGCGGCGGCCAACAGCATGCCGGCGATGCCGATGGTGTAGAAAATCGACAGCGGGAAACGCTTCCAGATCGGCCGGCCTTCCACCACGTCGTAGGCGGCGTTCATTGCGCTCATCATCAGGCGCACGCCGGCCGAAGCGGTCCACAGCGCGATCACGATACCGACCGAGAGCAGGCCGCCCTTGGATTGCTGCAACTGGTCGATCACCGGGTTGACCTGTTCCAGCGCCTGGGGCGGCAACACCAGCTCCGATTGCAGGCGCAACCAGCTGAAGAAGTCCGGCAGGTGCAGGAAACCGATCAGGGCAATGAGGAACAGCAGGAAGGGAAACAGCGAAAACAGCATCTGGTAGGCCAGTGCCGAAGCATAGGTGGGCATCTCATCATCGATGAATTCGGTGACGGTGCGCATCAGCACCTTGTGCAGCTTGAGGCCTTGTAGTACTGGAAAGATCATAGCGTCTCCTTTCGCCGCAAAAAGGTCAGATTCGTGGGCGACTCAGGGGCCGTTTTCTACATCAAAGTAGCCCATTTGGCGACTTTGAAACAATTTCCAAAGTTTAGTTGCAGCAGCTGACACAAAAACGGCCATCCGTGGATGGCCGCTGTTGTGCGCAAACGCAGTGCCGGGTCAGGCTTTATCGACGGTATTCTTGACCGCATCCTTGGTCTTGCCAACGGCTTGCTGGGCTTCGCCCTTGAGTTCCTGAGCCTTGCCTTCAGCACGCAGTTTGTCGTTATCCGTGGCTTTGCCGACGCCTTGCTTGACGTTGCCGACGGCTTCGTTAGCCATGCCTTTTACCTTATCGGAAGTGCTGCCCATGGTATTACTCCTGATAACAATCAAATGGTTTTTAATGACTACCTGAAGATTGACCCGGGGCTGTTCTGTAGAGTTTCAATTATTTTCAGGCCGCATTTGATCGCCCCATAAAGGTTTGGCTTTATGTTTTGCGGCCAACCCACGAGAATGCCCGGCAGATTCAGGCTCAAATGCTGAATAACAGCTCCCGTAGGAAGGTTATGAAACTCGATAAGACACAGGCCATCGCTCGCAGAAACCAGGCATTGGGCGGCGCCGTACTCGGCGTCAACAACTGCCACTTCACCGACCTGGACCGCAAACGCAACATCTGGTGGTTCGACCTGCCGCTGGTGCGCATTGGCGTGGGCCAGTACGAGTGGATTCACCTGTTGATGCACAACGCCGAGACCGACCAGTTGCTGCACCTCAAAGTGCCCACGCTGTTCCTGCGCGAGAACCTGGAAGGGCTGGTGGTGCGCAATGCGGGCAAGCGCAAGCCGGAGATCACCCTGGAGTTGAGCGCGGACAAGGATTCATACCTCAAGGACGTGCGCCCGGCGGGTGCGGGAATCAGCTTCGCGCAGTTCGCCCTGTAAAAAATGTGCAGGCCATAAAAACCCCGCATTGGCGGGGTTTTTTATTGGGTTACTTTTTCAGGCCCAGCTTCTTCAGTTCTTCGTCGCGCAATTCACGTCGCAGAATCTTGCCCACATTGGTGGTCGGCAACACATCGCGAAATTCCACCGCCTTGGGCACCTTGTAGGCGGTGACGTTGGCGCGCATGTGTTCCATCACCTGATCCTTGGTCAGGGTTGCGCCTGGCTTGACCACGATGAACAGCTTGATGATCTCCCCGGACTTTTCGTCCGGTACGCCGATGGCGGCGCACTGCAATACACCCGGCAGGCCGGCCAGCACGTCTTCCAGTTCGTTGGGGTAGACGTTGAAGCCGGACACCAGAATCATGTCCTTCTTGCGGTCGACAATGCGCAGGTAGCCGTCGGGCTGGATGATCGCGATGTCGCCGGTCTTCAACCAGCCTTCGCTGTCGAGCATCTCGGCGGTGGCGTCTTCGCGCTGCCAGTAGCCCTTCATCACTTGCGGACCTTTCACGCACAGCTCGCCGGTCTCGCCCAGCGCCAGCTCGGTGCCATCGTCGGCGATGACCTTGCACACCGTGGACGGCACCGGGATGCCGATGGTGCCGATCTGGATATGCTGGATCGGGTTGACCGTGGCCACCGGGCTGGTCTCGGTCATGCCGTAACCTTCACAGATGCCGCAGCCGGTCACGGCCTTCCAGCGCTCGGCCGCCGCCAATTGCAGGGCCATGCCTCCGGACAGGGTGACTTTGAGCGCCGAGAAGTCCAGCTTGCGGAAGCCTTCGTTATTGCACAGCGCCACGAACAGGGTGTTGAGGCCGACAAAGCCGCTGAACTTCCACTTCGACAGTTCCTTGACCATCGCCGGCAGGTCGCGCGGGTTGCTGATCAGGATGTTGTGGTTGCCGATCAGCATCATCGCCATGCAATGAAAGGTGAACGCGTAGATGTGGTAAAGCGGCAGCGGCGTGATGAGGATCTCGCAGCCTTCATTGAGGTTGGAGCCCATCAGCGCCTTGCACTGCAGCATGTTGGCAACGAGGTTGCGATGGGTGAGCATCGCGCCCTTCGCCACGCCGGTGGTGCCGCCGGTGTATTGCAGCACCGCCACCTCATCGCTGGCCGGGCTCACTTCGTTGACGGTCTGACCATGGCCCCTGGCTAGCACATCATTGAACTTGATCGCCTTCGGCAAGTGGTAGACCGGCACCATTTTCTTAACGTACTTGATGACGCTGTTGATCAGCAGGCGCTTGAGCGGCGGCAGCAGGTCAGCCACTTCGGTAACGATCACGTGCTTGACGGCGGTTTTGGGCACGACCTTTTCCGCCAGATGGGCCATGTTGGCCAGGCACACCAGGGCCTTGGCCCCGGAGTCGTTGAATTGGTGTTCCATCTCCCGCGCGGTGTACAGCGGGTTGGTGTTGACCACGATCAGCCCGGCACGGATGGCGCCGAACACGGCGACCGGGTATTGCAGGACGTTGGGCAGTTGCACTGCGATTCGGTCGCCGGGCTGCAGGTCTGTGTGCTGCTGAAGGTAAGCGGCAAAGGCGCCGGACAATTCGTACAGCTCACCGTAGGTGAGGGTCTTGCCCAGGTTGCTGAACGCCGGCTTGTTGGCGAAGCGCTGGCAGGACTGCTTCAATACCGCCTGAATATTCGGATACTCGTCTGGATTGATTTGTGCAGCAATCCCGGCGGGGTACTTATCCTTCCAAAAGTCTTCATTCATGGAAGCCCACTCCTCAGCGACGCGAATTCATCATCGCATTTGATGCGATTATTATTGGTGTGTGTTTTGTACGGTGAATCCGGCGCTTCACAGCAGGCCGAGACGTCACAAAGCGCGCCGAGAGTAGCAGCTTTGCCAAGGGCCGCCTAGAGCCAAACGAGGGTCCCGCGGTCATAATCACGACTGTCCTACAATATTTAGTCACACTTTAAACGCACGTTGAATATCCCGGTAAACCGCTCTGGAACAAGCCCTCCAGCGCACCCCAAAGCAAATGTGGGAGGGGGCTTGCTCCCGATAGCGGCATATCAGTCACCCAATATGTTGACTGACCCACTGCTATCGGGAGCAAGCCCCCTCCCACACTTTTAGTAGCTGTCAATTCGAGGCTCAGGCGATGTCGCGCAGCTCCCGTCGCAGGATTTTTCCTACCGGCGTCATCGGCAACGAGTCGCGCAACACGATCTGCTTGGGCACCTTGTAGCCGGTGAAGTTGGCCTTGCAGTACGCCTTCAGTTCTTCAACGCTCACGCCCTGGGCACGCGCCACCACGAACAGCTTCACCGCCTCCCCCGTGCGTTCGTCCGGCACGCCGATGACTGCGCAATTGGCCACGGCCGGATGCGCCATCACCACGTCTTCGATCTCGTTGGGGTACACGTTGAAACCCGAGACGATGATCAGGTCTTTCTTGCGATCGACAATGCGTATGAAACCGTCCTCATCGATCACGGCAATATCGCCGGTCTTGAACCAGCCTTCGGCGTCCAGCGCCTCGGCGGTGGCCGCCGGTTGCTGCCAGTAGCCCTTCATCACCTGCGGGCCCTTGATGCACAGCTCGCCACGCTCGCCCAACGGCATTTCGACACCTTCGTCGTCGATCACCTTCATGGCAGTGGCTGGCACGGGAATGCCAACGGTGCCCAGTCGCGATTTATCGCCGTACGGGTTGGCGCTGGCCACCGGGGAGGTTTCCGTCAGGCCGTAACCCTCGCCGATTGCGCAGCCGGTGAGCTGCTGCCAGCGCTCCGCGGTGGCCTTGATCAGCGCGGTGCCGCCGGAGTTGGTGGTTTTGAGGTGAGAGAAATCCAACTGCTTGAATTCCGGGTGATCCATCAGCGCGACAAACAGCGTGTTGAGCCCGAGCAGCCCGGTGAAACGCCACTTTTTCAGCTCCTTGATAAACCCGCCAATGTCCCGTGGGTTGGTGATCAGCACGTTGTGGTTGCCCGAGACCATCATGCACATGCAGTTCGCGGTGAAGGCATAGATGTGGTACAGCGGCAGCGGCGCGATCATCACCTCCTGGCCCTCCTTGACCAGCGGCAGGCCGTCGTCGCCGGTCTGCGACATGCAGGCGCGCACCTGCTGCATGTTCGCCACCAGGTTGCGGTGGGTGAGCATCGCGCCCTTGGCCAGGCCGGTGGTGCCGCCGGTGTATTGCAGCACGGCGATATCGTCCAGGCTCACCGGGTGGCGCGTCACGTCCAGGCTTGCCCCCATACGCAGGGCGCGCTTGAACGGCACCGCGCGCGGCAGGTGGTAGGCCGGCACCATTTTCTTCACCTTGTCGACCAGGGTGTTGACCAGCCAGCCCTTGGCCGCCGGCATGAAGTCGCCCATTCGGGCTTCGATCAAGTAGTCGATGGCGGTGTCGGCGCACACTTCCTCCACGCGCGAACCAAACAGGTTGAGATAGACCAGCGCACGCACGCCGGCATCCTTGAACTGATGGCGCATCTCGCGCGGGGTGTACAGGGGGTTGGTGTTGACCACGATCAGTCCGGCGCGCAGGGCGCCGAACACGGCAATCGGGTAATGCAGCACGTTGGGCATCTGCACCGCGATGCGCTCGCCGGGCTTGAGGTCGGTGTGCTGCTGCAGGTAACCGGCGAACGCCGCACTCTGACGCTCAAGTTCGGCGTAGGTCAGGGTAATCCCCATGTTGCTGAATGCCGGACGGTCGGCGAAGGTCTTGCAGGAGCGCTCGAACACTTCGATCACCGAGGTGTAGGCGGTGAGGTCGATGGTATTGGGAACACCGGGCGCGCGTTTGTCATTCCAGAAATCAGGTTGCATTATTCTTGTCCTCTTACCTGAGTGTGTCCGGCCGCTGCTATAAAAAGCGGAGCTTTGGGGACGGTAGCAGCTATGGCCAAACAGGCAAATACGCTAAATCGTGTCATTGATTGTATGAATCTTGCCGCTGAGGCGTGGGCAGATACCTGGCGCGCGATACACTGCCCCATCCCGAGCAAAGGAAAGCGCCATGAACCACAGCACCTTCTGGCTGACCGCGACTGACCACAGCCGTCTGTACGTCAATCAATGGCTGCCGGAGGGCCCCGCCAGGGCCGTGGTGATGCTGTCCCACGGCATGGCCGAACACAGCGGGCGCTATGGGCGCCTGGCCGCAGCCCTGTGCGCCGGCGGCTACGGTGTGTATGCGCTGGACCAGCGTGGCCACGGCCTTACCGCCGAGTCAGGCACCCTGGGTCTGTACGCCGAGCAGGACGGCTGGAACACGGTGGTCGGCGACCTCGCCAGCCTCCACCAGCACATCGGCCAGCAGCAGCCGGGGTTGCCGATCATTCTGCTGGGTCACAGCATGGGCAGCTACATCGCCCAGGCCTACCTGCTGCACCACAGCGCCAGCCTGCATGGGGCAATTCTCAGCGGCTCGAATTTCCAGCCGGCGGCCCTGTATCGCGCCGCCCGGGTGATTGCGCGTGTCGAACGTGTTCGCCAGGGCTTGCGCGGGCGCAGCGCGCTGATTGACTGGCTGTCGTTCGGCTCGTTCAACAAGGCGTTCAAACCGACGCGCACGGCGTTTGACTGGCTCAGCCGCGACCCCGTCGAAGTCGACCGTTACATCAACGATCCGCTCTGTGGTTTTCGTTGCACCAATCAGCTGTGGATCGATCTGCTGGGCGGTTTGCAGCACATCAGCAAGGCATCCAACCTCGCGCAGATTGATCCGGGCCTGCCGATTCTGGTGGTGGGCGGCGAATGTGATCCGGTGAGCGACGGCAAGCGTCTCAACAGCCTGGCCCACGCCCTGCGTGAGGCCGGCTGCCAATATGTGCAATTGACGACCTACCCGCACGCGCGGCATGAAGTGTTCAACGAAACCAATCGCGATGAAGTGACAACGGATGTACTGCACTGGCTCGACCAGGCCCTGACCCTGCGCAGGCCGGCGCGCTGCGAATAACCTTTGCAAAACCGGCCATTAAATTACCGACTAGCCACAGGATGCACCTTTAGATGACCCAGGTAACCAACACCCCCTACGAAGCCCTCGAAGTCGGCCAGACCGCCAGCTACAGCAAGACCGTCGAAGAGCGCGATATCCAACTGTTCGCCGCCATGTCCGGCGACCACAACCCGGTGCACCTGGACGCCGAATACGCCAAGACCACCATGTTCAAGGAGCGAATCGCCCACGGCATGTTCAGCGGCGCGCTGATCAGTGCCGCCGTGGCCTGCGAGTTGCCTGGGCCGGGCACTATCTATGTGGGCCAGCAGATGAGCTTTCAGAAGCCGGTAAAAATCGGCGACACGCTGACGGTGCGCCTGGAAATTCTGGAAAAGCTGCCAAAATTTCGCGTGCGCATCGCCACCCGCGTGTTCAACCAGCGCGACGAACTGGTGGTGGATGGCGAAGCGGAGATCATCGCGCCACGCAAGCAACTTGAATTGACGCTGACGCAGTTGCCACCGATCAGCATTGGCTGAGTCCGAGCCCAAATCCAACGCAAAAAAATGCGGGAGGGGGCAAGCCCCTCCCGCATTGGGTTACAGCGCAGTGCTTACGACTCAGCGCGAGCCTGGTTACGCAGGGCTTTCACTTGGTCGTGGTTGCGTTGCACGCCGTGGTACTGACGCTCTACCAGGTCACGAATACCCAGCAGGTTGTGCTTGTTGATTTTCTCGATCGCTTCTTCGTAAGCCTTCAGGGCGTGGTCTTCGCCGCGCTCGGCTTCGTTCAGAACGGCTTCTTCGTCTTTACCGGTGACCATCGACTTCACGTCGACCCAGCCACGGTGCAGCGCGCCGGCAACGCTGCCGGAATCTTCTGGATCGCCGCCCAGCGCACGCACGGCGGTTTTCAGTTCTGCGGCAGCGGTGGCGCAATCAGCCGAACGCTTGGCAAACAGAGCCTTGAGCTCCGGGTGCTTGATGTCTTCAGCGCACTCTTTGAAACCTTTCTGACCGTCAATGCTGGTCTCGATCAGGTCGTTCAGTACGGAGATGGATTCTTTATTGATGTCAGTCATTTTTCAATTCCTTACGGCAGGTTAAAGGATGCAAGAGTAATTGCAGTGTCCGTGCCAGCTTTTTGAAAAAAATATTCCTATTTAAAATCAAATAGTTATGAATTATTGAACCATCTGCACCGATGTTATTTGCATGATCTGTCCTTTGGCCTTCATGCAGAATGCCTGTATTTTCACTGTCACCGTCTTAACCCCCCAAGATCGCCATGAATCCAGAGAAACTTGAACTGCTGATCACCCGCCAGATGCCCTTCGGCAAATACAAGGGGCGGATCATCGCCGACCTCCCCGGCCCTTATCTCAACTGGTTCGCCCGCGAAGGTTTCCCCCATGGCGAGCTGGGCGGCCTGCTGGCCTTGATGCAGGAAATCGACAGCAATGGCCTGGCCGAATTGCTGGAACCGCTGCGCGCCAAACACGGCAAGCCCGCCCCTCGCCATTAGGAGTTTCGCCATGCCAGGTAATGCAAACAACGAACAGCACTGGCGCGGCATCGCCCAGCGCTATGAGCAGGAGCCTGGCCCGATCAACCTGGAAAACGGCTACTTCGGGCGCATGAGCCGCACGGTACAGGCGCAGTACCTGGAACACGTAGGGTTCATCAACCGCAGCAACTCGCTGCATGTGCGCCAACGCTTCGAGCGCGGTGACAACGACGCCATCCGCTGTCAACTGGCCGAGTTGATCAACGCCGATCCGCAGGCGATAGCGTTCACTCGCAACGCCACCGAAGCCCTGCAGTCGCTGATCCGCAATTACAACCGCCTGCAGCCGGGCGATCAGGTGCTGATCAGCGATCTTGAGTACGACACGGTCAAGGGCGCGATGCGCTGGCTGGCGGGCTACCGGGGTGTGGAGGTGATCGAAATCGCCCATCTTCATCCGGCCAGTTTCGACAGCCTGGTGAGCAGCTATCGCGAAGTATTTGTGCAGTATCCGCGCCTGAAGCTGATGGCGCTGACCCATGTCACCCACCGTACCGGCCTGGTGATGCCCGTCCACACCATCGCCAGGGCTGCGCAGGCGCACGGCGTGGATGTGATCCTCGACGGCGCCCACGCGCTGGGCCAGATCGACTTCAACCTCGCCGAACTGGGTATCAGCTTTGCCGGCTTCAACCTGCACAAATGGATCGGCGCGCCGCTGACCCTGGGTTTCCTCTACATCGCCCCCGAGCGCCTGGCCGATATCGACCCGGACATGGGCGAGTGCCACTACCCTTCCACCGATGTGCGCGCACGCACGCCCTATAGCACGCCGAATTTCCCTGCGTTGATGACGTTGCCATGGGTGCTGGAAGAACATCGCAGCCTGGGTGGCGCGGCGGCCAAGGGTGCGCGGCTCAAGTACCTGAGGGACAGGTGGGTGAGTCAGGTGCGGTCGCTGCCCGCAATTGAAGTGCTGACGCCGGATGATCCCCGGCTGTACTGCGGCATTACCGCATTCAAGTTCAGTGGGCGAGACCAACAGATGATGGTGGACCGTCTGCTCAAGGAGCACGGCCTGTTTACCACGACCCGCGTAGGTACGGCGTTTGGCACGTGTATCCGGGTGACGCCAGGGGTGGTGACCTGCGTTGAAGACATCGATGTCCTGATCAATGCGATCACTCAACTAGCCAAGGACTGAGGTTTTTTACAGGCAAAAAAAAGCGGCACACCGACCAAGTGCGCCGCAAAAATGCCGTTAAGCACAGCAACAACGATTCTTTACATCCGATCAGTCCAGCAGGGCCAGCGCTTGCGCAGTGACTTCCTGAATGCGTGCCCAGTCGCCGTTCCTGATCCACTCCGGGTCAAGCATCCAGCTACCGCCCACGCACATCACGTTCTTCAACGCCATGTAGCTCTTGATATTGGCCGGGCCCACGCCGCCAGTAGGGCAGAACTTCACTTCGCCGAACGGGCCGCCCAGCGCCTTGATTGCCGCCACGCCGCCGCTGACTTCAGCCGGGAACAGCTTGAAACGGCGATAACCCAGGGCATAACCTTCCATGATGCCGGACGCATTGCTGATGCCCGGCAGCAGCGGGATCGGGCTGTGCACCGAGGCTTCCAGCAGGTCGCGCGTAATGCCGGGGGTGACGATGAATTGCGAACCGGCCACCTCGGCGGCGTCGAGCATCTGACGGTCGAGCACAGTGCCGGCGCCGGTGCACAGTTCAGGGCGTTGCTCGCGCAGCACCTGAATGGCCTTGAGGCCGAACTCGGAACGCAGGGTCACTTCCAGCGCGGTCAAACCTCCGGCTGCGAGGGCATCGGCCAGCGGCAGGATGTCCTGTTCGCGGGCGATGGTGATCACCGGCAGGATCCGCGCCCTGGCGCAGAGGCTGTCGATCAGGGCAACTTTGTCCGCCATGGAAACGGTCGGTTGAGGGCTTTTCATAGCGGCTGATCCTTGGCTCATGGGCACCAGTAAATCTCTAATGTGGGTTGCAAAAACGCGCGAATCGGCATGGCAGCAACATCATCACTGGCCAGCGCGGCGCTCAAGGTGGTCAATTTGGCGCTGCCGGAGATCGACAGCACGGTGTACTTGGCGGTGGCCAGCAGCGCGCGGCTCATGGTCAGGCGCTGATGGGGCACGGTCGGCGCCAGCATTGGCCAGCAACGGCGGGTACCGTCCGGCGCCAGCGCATCGCCAAGGTTCGGGCTGTCGGGGAACAGCGAGGCGGTGTGACCGTCATCGCCCATGCCGAGCACCAGCACATCGATGCCGGGCAATTCGACCAGCAGGCGGTCGGCCTGCTCGGCAGCGTCTTCAAGATTGGCCGCAGCGCTGTAGAGGCTCAGAAACTTCGCCTTGGCGGCCGGGCCCTGCAAGAGGTGCTGCTTGAGCAGACCCGCGTTGCTGTCGGCGTGCTCCACCGGCACCCAGCGCTCGTCCGCCAGGGTGATGGTGACGCTGGACCAGTCCAGGCCCTGCTTGGCCAACTGCTGGAAAAACGCCACCGGGCTGCGGCCACCGGACACCACCAGGGTGGCCTCGCCACGGGCACTGATGGCCGTGCGCAGTTGTTCGGCCACGTCATTGGCCAGGCCGTCCGCCAGCAGCGCAGGCGTGCGGTACTCATGGGCCGTGACGCCCTGAGGCAGTTTCAATTCAGATATCGCCATACCACGACCTCCCATCCCGCGTGATCAGTGCAATCGAGCTCATCGGCCCCCAGGAACCCGCCGCGTACGGCTTGGGCGCATCACCGGATTTCTTCCACCCGGCGATCAACTGGTCACACCACGTCCACGCGGCTTCGATTTCATCTTTACGGACAAACAGGTTCTGATTGCCGTTCATCACTTCCAGCAGCAACCGCTCGTAGGCATCGGGAATCCGTGCGCTGCGATAGGTGTCGGAAAAATTCAGTTGCAGCGGACCGCTGCGCAGTTGCATGCCCTTGTCCAGGCCCTGCTCCTTGGTCATCACGCGCAAGGAAATGCCCTCGTCCGGCTGCAGGCGGATGATCAGCTTGTTGCTGATCTGCAGGCGCTGCTCGGGGGCGAAGATGTAGTGGGACGGTTCCTTGAAGTGGATAACGATCTGCGACAGCTTTTGCGGCATGCGCTTGCCGGTGCGCAGGTAGAACGGCACCCCGGCCCAGCGCCAGTTGCGGATATCGGCACGCAACGCGACGAAGGTTTCGGTGTCGCTCTGGGTGTTGGAGTTCTCTTCTTCCAGGTAACCCGGCACCGGCTTGCCGGCGCTGTAACCGGCGATGTACTGGCCGCGTACCACCTGAGTGGTCAGGCCTTCCGGGCTGATCGGCGCCAGGGCCTTGAGCACCTTGACCTTCTCGTCGCGGATGCTGTCGGCGGACAGGTCGGCCGGCGGGTCCATGGCGATCAGGCACAGCAGCTGCAGCAGGTGGTTCTGGATCATGTCGCGCAGCTGGCCGGCCTTGTCGAAATAACCCCAGCGCCCTTCGATGCCGACCTGCTCGGCCACGGTGATTTCCACGTGGGAGATGTAGTTCTGGTTCCACTGGGTTTCAAACAGGCTGTTGGCGAACCGCAGGGCGATCAGGTTCTGGACGGTCTCCTTGCCCAGATAGTGGTCGATGCGGTAGGTGCGGTTCTCCGGGAAGAACTGCGCCACGGCATCGTTGACCTTGCGCGAGGATTCCAGGTCCGAGCCGATGGGTTTTTCCAGCACCACGCGGGTGTTGTCCGCCAGGCCGACCTTGGACAGGTTCTCGCAGATCGCGCCATACACCGCCGCCGGGGTGGCGAAGTAGGCGATCAGACGTTGCTCGCTGCCGACTTTTTCGGCGAGGGCGACGTAGTCGTCGGCTTTCATGAAGTCGACGTGCAGGTAGGTCAGGCGCGCCAGGAACCGCTGGGCCACGCTCTCATCCAGCGCCTTGCCGACGTACTTGCGCAGTTCTGTTTCGATATGGGCCAGGTGCTGCTGCTCGGAACCGGCTTCACGGGCCAGGGCCAGGATGCGCGTGTCGTCGTGCAGCAGATCGGCGCCATCGAGGTGATAGAGAGCAGGAAATAACTTGCGAAGCGCCAGATCACCCAAGGCGCCAAACAGGGCAAAGGTGCAGGGTTCTACGGTTATCGAAGGCATGATGTTTGTTCTTTTATCAAGTTAAGCTACAAATACCTTTTTTCAAGGTATCACTCAAGGAAAAATGTAGTAATAACCACAACATTTTCCCGAATTACGCATTCCGAGTGGTGGTGTTCAGCTACCCTCAGTAGGATAGGCCACCGCGAAAAGCCACTTATTGATTGGTTACCGCCTTTTTATTTGCATCGTCGCCCGAAGGAAAGACTGAATGGACCGCGTGCGAAATCTTCTGGAACAGATCCGGAACCGCCTCGAAGAATTGAACAAGGCCGAGAAAAAAGTCGCCGAGGTCATCCTGCTCAACCCGCAGCAGGCGACCCGCTTCTCCATCGCCGCCCTTGCCCAGGCCGCTTCGGTCAGTGAACCGACGGTCAACCGCTTCTGCCGCTCGTTCGGCGTCAGTGGTTACCCTGAACTTAAATTGCAGCTGGCGCAAAGCCTGGCCAGCGGCGCGGCGTATGTCAGCCGCGCGGTGGAAGCCGATGATAACCCGGAGGCCTACACGCAGAAGATCTTCGGCAGTGCCATTGCCTCGCTCGACAGCGCCTGCCAGGCGCTGGACCCGGCCCTGATCAGCAAGGCGGTGGATTTGCTGATCCAGGCGCGGCAGATCCATTTCTTCGGCTTGGGCGCTTCGGCACCGGTGGCCATGGATGCGTTGCACAAGTTTTTCCGCTTCAACCTGGCGGTCACCGCCCACGCCGACGTGCTGATGCAGCGCATGATCGCGTCGGTGGCGCATACCGGCGAGCTGTTCGTGATTATTTCCTACACCGGGCGTACCCGCGAGCTGGTGGAAGTGGCGCGTATCGCCCGCGGAAACGGTGCCTCGGTGCTGGGCGTGACCGCCGAGAACTCGCCCCTGGCCAAGGCCAGCACGGTGAGCCTGAACATCCCGTTGCCGGAAGACACGGATATCTACATGCCGATGACGTCGCGGATCATTCAGTTGACGGTGCTGGATGTGCTGGCGACCGGCATGACGTTACGGCGCGGGGTGGATTTTCAGCCGCATCTGCGCAAAATCAAAGAAAGTTTGAATGACAGCCGGTATCCGGTGGGGGATGAGTTTAACTAAGCCAGGTTGTGGGTTGGCTTTACTGGCCTCATCGGGGGCAAGCCCCCTCCCACACTTTGATTTGTGAATACCTTCAAATATGGGAGGGGGCTTGCCCCCGATGAGGCCATAAGCCACAAAGCTAAACCCCAGCCCGAGCCTGCAAACTCAAGTGCGCCCTCTCCCCCGGCGCCAGGCAGGCCGCCGCCATTGCCGACTCCACGCACACAAACCCTGACGCTTCGTTAAAACTGACGCCCAGCAGCGGCCGGCTGCCCGGGTGCCACACCACCGTATCAGCGCTCTCGCCCGTGTCGATGCACAGCTCGCGCTGCCAGGCGTGATCCTTGAGCTGCAATTCACCTTCGTGCTGGAACACCCGCTGACAGCCGCCCTCTACCCGCAGCTCACCTTCCTGCTGGCACACCTGACGATTGAGCTGGTCATAACCTTGCGCGCCATCGAGCCCA
This sequence comes from Pseudomonas trivialis, assembly GCF_001439805.1. Classification (GTDB taxonomy): domain Bacteria; phylum Pseudomonadota; class Gammaproteobacteria; order Pseudomonadales; family Pseudomonadaceae; genus Aquipseudomonas; species Aquipseudomonas trivialis. The sequence continues at coordinate 57,455 of NZ_JYLK01000003.1, forward strand.
GACAGCGCTACCTCATCAACGTGACCAATACGCCAGTAAGCGTGCAACGCGTGGCTCAGTTGACAGGGCAACTCGTCCTGATGCTCGGTGCTCAGGCGCAGTTCCAGGGTATCGCCCAGATGAGCGTGCAGGTCGACCTGCCAGTCGCACAGCTGCAATTGCCAATGCAGGCGCACGCCATCTTCCGCAGTGCTGCTGTCGAGCAGTTTCCAGTCGATCAGTCGCGCCCAGCCATGGGATGGCCACGCGTTTTCACTCGGATGCCGGCCATACCACGGCCAGCACACCGGCACGCCGCCACGGATGGCGCCAACCTGCGGCCACTTGGCCGCGCACCACAGCCAGGGCTTTTGCCCGGCGGGTTGAAAATGCAGCAATTGCGCGCCCTGACGACTGAACACCGCCTGGCACAGCGGATGGTCGATCACCAACACATCGCGCATCTGAAAGCGCTCCCAGGCGAACACCGGACGTTCGCGCAGGGATTTGAAAAAGCGTTGCAGCGGATGCTCATGCATGTGCCACGGTCCTGAATTTCACAGTGCTGCGCAAAAAAAAGCGGATAGCCATGGCTACCCGCAAAATGCGCACAGAGAGAGGAGCTTATCGCAGCAGGGTTAGAACACCGACTGAATTTTCAGACCGGCGACTACCGCGTTGTCGACTTTATCCACGCCACCTGGGTGGGTGACGTATTGCAGGTTGGGACGCACGGTCAGCCAGTTGGTAACGTGGAAGCCGTAGTTGATTTCGTAGTTGTACTCGGTGGAACGCAGTGGCGCGAAGCCTGCCTGGTCGTAGTCGGTGAAGCCGTTGGAGGCATTGACCAGTTCAGCGTTCTTGCGCACATCGTCGTTCACGTGCAGACGCGCAGCGCCAATGCCGATGTCGTCTTTTGGACGTGCATCGAATGGGCCCTTGTACACCAGCATGATCGACTGATAGTTGTCGACCAGGTTGGTTTCCTTGTCGTGGAACGTGGCGTTGGCCGCGATGTTCAGACCACGGGACGCGTCGCCGTTGTGGGTGGTGAGTTGCTGTTGCGCAACGAACCAGTAGCCCTTTTTGCTGCTGTGGGTACGGAAGGCTGCGCCGGTGGTGCCCGCGTCGTTGCCGTTCACGTCTTCACGAACGTCGGCTGCATCGGCCGCGCTCTTGTAGTAGCCCACACGGTATTCGCCCGGCAGGTTGTTGACCTTCGGCGACCAGACCAATTCCACCGGAATCACGGTGCCCTTGGTGCCGCTGCCGCTGAGTTTGAAGCCGTTGCCGTGCTCCAGCTGCGACGGGTTCTGGTTGTAGGCGCCGATCTGCGCATACAGCTCAGGCGTGATGTTGTACTTCACGCGGATGGCCGCCTGGCTGACTGGCCAGTTGTACCAGGTGCTCACGTAGTTACCCACTTGCGAGCCGCAGAACGACAGGTTCTGGAAGTCGCACGGGAAGGTGTTGAAGTCTTCGCCTTCGCCGAAGTAACCGAGTTTCACGTCCAGCTTGTTGTCGAACATCTGGTGCTGGATCCAGAACTGGGTCAGACGCACCATGTGGCCACGGCCGTAGACTTCCATGGACGAACTCAGCGTGCCGGCACGCGGGTCGCCAATACGGTCGTTGGAGATGTTCTGGCCATTACGGTTGGTCAACTGGATCTTGGCCTGGGTGTTGTCCCAGCCCCACAGCTTTTGCAGATCCAGGGCAACGCCCAGACCGAACTGGTCGGAGTAGCGACCGGTCTTGTCGTCGTTGAAGCCGCCGTGGGCGTTGTAGCCCATCTCGCCCACGTAGTCAGCCTTGATGTCGATACCTTGCTCGATCAGCTTGGTACGCTCGCCACCCCAATCGCCGGTCATCCACTTGGAATCGGCGCTGAATGCATCGGCCGCCATCGCATTGGCGGACAATACCAGGGCTGCTGCTGCGGACAGTTGGCAGAGCAGTCGAGTGTTGTTGTGTTGCTTTTTCATCCCTACATCCTCGTCTTTATTGTTATTAAACTGTTCTTATCTAACGCGGTTTTACATTTTTTTAGCTAAAACAACCAGTTACCTGCTTCAGCGGCCTTTGAATTGGGCCACATTATCGACTTGCCCCGGTGAAGGCAATGCAGCAGCCGTGCCCAGGCGCTCGCCGGTTTTGGCGTCGAACAGCAATACCTTGGCCGGATCGAACTGCAGGGTCAGGGTCTCGCCCACCTGCGGTGCCACGTCCGGTGCCAGGCGGCAGCAGACCTTGGTGTCATTGAGCTGCACAAACACCAGGGTGTCCGGGCCGGTCGGCTCGGTCACCTGGACTTCGGCGCGAATGCTCGAAGCGCTGTTGCCCTCGCCCGCCGCCAGCATGATCTGCTCCGGGCGCAGGCCCAGGATCACATCGCGGTCTTCAAGGCCGGCATCGCTGATGTTCAGTGCCAGCTCGCAACGAGCCTGGCCGCTGTCGAGCAGCGCCACCAGACGACCGTCCTTGCGCTGCAGGCGCAGCGGCACGAAGTTCATCGGCGGCGAACCGATAAAGCTCGCCACGAACTGGTTGGCCGGGTTGTTGTAGATCTCTTTGGGCGTGCCGAACTGCTGGATGATGCCGTCCTTCATCACCGCCACCTTGTCGCCCAGGGTCATCGCTTCGATCTGGTCGTGCGTGACGTAGACGGTGGTGGTTTTAAGGCGCTGGTGCATCAGCTTCATTTCGGTACGCATCTCGACGCGCAGCTTGGCGTCGAGGTTGGACAGCGGTTCGTCGAACAGGTAGATCTTCGGCCGACGCGCCAATGCACGGCCCATGGCCACACGCTGTTGCTGGCCACCGGAGAGCTGACCCGGCTTGCGGTTGAGCAGGTGTTCGATCTGCAGCAACTTGGCCACGCGCGCCACTTCGGCGTCGATATCGGCCTGGGCCATCTTGCGGATCTTGAGGCCAAACTCGATGTTCTCGCGCACGCTCATGGTCGGGTACAGCGCGTAGGACTGAAACACCATGGCGATGTCGCGGTCCTTGGGGCTCATGCCGCTGACGTCCTGGTCACCAATCATGATCGCGCCGCCGGTGATGGTTTCCAGGCCCGCGATGCAGTTCATCAGGGTGGATTTGCCGCACCCGGAAGGGCCGACCAGAATCAGGAATTCGCCTTCCTTGATCGACAGTTCGATGTTCTTCAAGGTGTCGGGCAGGCCGGCGCCATAGGTCTTGTTTACATTGCGAAGTTCAAGCGTAGCCATGATTACCCCTTGACCGCGCCGGCCGTGAGGCCGCGCACGAAATACTTGCCTGCGATCACATAGACCAGCAGGGTCGGCAGCCCGGCGATCATCGCCGCCGCCATATCCACGTTATATTCCTTGGCCCCGGTGCTGGTGTTGACCAGGTTGTTCAGCGCCACCGTGATGGGCTGGGAGTCGCCGCTGGAGAACACCACGCCGAACAGGAAGTCGTTCCAGATCTGGGTGAACTGCCAGATCAGGCAGACCATGATGATCGGCGTCGACATCGGCAGAATGATCTGACGGAAGATAGTGAAGAAACCTGCACCGTCCAGGCGGGCGGCCTTGATCAACGCGTCCGGAATGCTCACGTAGTAGTTACGGAAGAACAGCGTGGTAAACGCCAGGCCGTAGACCACGTGCACAAACACCAGGCCTGTGGTGGTACTGGCCAGACCCATCTTGCCGAGGGTGAACGAAGCGGGCAGCAGCACAGTCTGGAACGGCAGGAAGCAGCCGAACAGCAGCAGGCCGAAGAACAGCTGCGAACCGCGAAAGCGCCAGAACGACAGCACGTAGCCGTTCAATGCACCAATCGCCGTGGAGATCAGAACGGCCGGAACCGTGATCTTCAGTGAGTTCCAGAAGTAGCCATCCACCGTGGCCCAGGCCTTGACCCAGCCGATGCCGGTGACCACGGTGGGCCAGCTCAGCAGGTTGCCGGTGCTGATGTCTTCCGGGGTCTTGAAGCTGGTCAGCAGCATCACCACCAGTGGCACCAGGTAGAGCAATACGGCGAGGATCAACACTGCGTAGATCGCGATGCGGCTCAGGCTGATCGCCGGTTTGTTAGCAAGACTAGTCATTACGCTTGGTCCTCAGCTCGGAGTAGAGGTAAGGCACGATGATCGCGAGGATCGCACCGAGCATCAGGATTGCACTGGCCGAGCCCATGCCCATCTGGCCACGGCTGAAGGTGAACGAATACATGAACATGGCGGGCAGGTCGGACGAATAGCCCGGGCCGCCGGCGGTCATGGCCGCGACCAGGTCGAAGCTCTTGATCGCGATGTGCGCGAGAATCATCACGGCACTGAAGAACACCGGGCGCAGGCTGGGCAGCACCACACTCCAGTAAATACGCGGCAGGCTGGCGCCGTCGATCTGCGCGGCGCGGATGATCGACTGGTCGACACCCCGCAGGCCTGCGAGAAACATCGCCATGATAAAGCCCGAGGCTTGCCACACGGCCGCGATCACCAGGCAATAGACGACGCGGTCCGGGTCGATCAGCCAGTCCAGGCGGAAACCTTCCCAGCCCCAGTCGCGCAGCAGTTTGTCCAGGCCCATGCCCGGGTTGAGCAGCCATTTCCAGGCAGTACCGGTGACGATCATCGAGAGCGCCATCGGGTACAGATAAATAGTGCGGATAAACCCTTCGCGGCGGATTTTCTGGTCGAGGAAGATCGCCAGGGTTACGCCGATGACCAGGGTGATACCGATGAACATGCCGCCAAACAGCGCCAGGTTCTTGCTTGCCACCCACCAGCGATCGTTGTCGAACAACCGCTCATACTGCGCAAGACCCGCCCACTTGTAGTTGGGCAGGAACGTGGACGTGGTGAACGAAAGAACAAACGTCCACAGAATATAGCCGTAGAAGCCCACCAGAACGATGAACATGCTCGGCGCCAGCACCAGTTTGGGTAGCCAGCGCTGCAGTGCATCGAACGGCGAGGCCTTGCTGAACACAGCAACAGAACTCATGGGGAAATCCAATAGAAGAATAAAGACAGCTGCAAGTTAGAAGCTACAAGCGGCAAGACACCACTTGCAGCTGTTAACGTGCAGCTTGCAGCTTATTTGGCCGACTTGATCGCAGCACCCAGCTTCTTGGCAGTATCGGCCGGGTCGGCTTTAGGGTCGTTGATGTAGTTGGTCACGACGTCAAAGAACGCGCCTTGCACCGCCAGCGTGGTCGCCATGTTGTGCGCCATGCTTGGCTGCAGACCACCGGACTTGGCGTCCACCAGGAAGTCCTTGGCGGCGGTCTGGGCGCAGGAGTCGAAGCCCAGCTTGTCCATTTGCGTCAGCATGTCAGTGCGCACAGGGATCGACCCCTTGTTGATGCTGAACACTTTCTGGAAGTTTTCACCCAGCACGACTTTGGCGATGTCCTGCTGACCGGCCGCAGTGCCTTTGTCTTTCTGCTTGAACACCGCCAGGGAGTCGATGTTGTAGGTGAAGGCCTTGTCGGTGCCCGGGAAGGCTACGCACTCGTAGTCCTTGCCGGCGACTTTCTTGGCGGCGGTCCACTCGGACTTGGCCCAGTCACCCATGATCTGCATGCCGGCCTTGCCGTTGATGACCTTGCCTGCTTCCAGGTTCCAGTCCTGGCCTTTGCCGTCGACGTCCATATAGGTCGCGACTTTCTTCAACTCGGTGAGCGACTTGATCATTTCCGGACCGGTCAGCGCCGCGTTGTCGAGGTCAACCAGGGCCTTCTTGTAGCCGTCGGCGCCCATCACCGAGAGGACCACGGCTTCGAATACCGTGCTGTCCTGCCAAGGCTGACCACCGTGGGCGAGCGGAATAAAGCCCGCCGCTTTCAGCTTGTCGCCGGCTGCGTAGAATTCTTCGAGGGTGGTAGGGTTTTTGGTGATGCCGGCTTTCTTGAAGACTTCCGGGTTGATCCACAGCCAGTTCACGCGGTGAATGTTCACCGGAACGGCCACGTAGTCACCGTCGTACTTCACGGTATCGGAGACTTTCTTGTCGAGCAGGGAATCCCACTTCTCTTCCTTGGCCACGTCCTTCAGAACGTCGGTGTCGAGCAAACCGGTGGACGCCCATTCCTGGATGTCGGGGCCTTTGATCTGGGCAACGCCTGGCGGGTTGCCGGCGACCGCGCGGCTTTTCAGCACGGTCATGGCAGTGGCGCCACCGCCACCTGCGACGGCACCGTCTTTCCAGGTGAAGCCGTCTTTCTCGACTTGGGCCTTCAAGACATCGACAGCCGCCTTTTCACCGCCCGAGGTCCACCAATGCACGACTTCAACCGTACCTTTGGAGTCGGCGGCAAATGCACTGAGGGGAAACAACGAGGCAACGGAAACAGCTAGGGCGAGGCGATTAATCGCATTCATCTCAATACCTTTTTTGTTGTTATGCATGCAAGTCTGGAGCTTGCGCTGCACGGAGTTTAAACATGGATTTTTCAAGCACAGGTAACAAAGGGATGCACAATTGTCACCACTTGGTGACATGGCCTCCGGCGTCCAATGCGGTCGTCATGCTCGGCGACAACGGCAGTGCAGGCAGCACCACCGCTTGCCAGGCGTGGTACAGGTCCGGTTTGCCACCCCAAATCCTGCTGCCGGGCTGGTTATGCGGGTTGAGTTCGTGATGCCAACTGCCGTGGACACGGTCGATGAACTGAGTTTCGCAGAACTCCCAGAAGCGTCTATACCAAATTTCGTAATGCAGCTCACCGGTACGCTTGAGCAGGGCCTGGGCAGCGGCGCTGGCTTCGGCATGGGTCCAGTGCAGACGCTCGCGCACCACCGGGCGATGGTTCCAATCCAACGTGTAGACAATCCCCGGCGCACCATCCACAGCCCAGGCGTATTCGCAGGCGCTGGCGAACAGACCTTTGGCGTCGCTCACCAGCCAATCCGGCGTGGACAACCCGGCCTGCAGGCGCGCGGCCTCCAGGTGCAACAGCAGCCGCGCCCACTCGAACCCGTGGCCGGGCGTGATGCCGTAGGGACGAAAGCCGTCGGCGGGGTTGTCTTCGTTATAGGCAGGCAGCGGTTTCCAGTGCGCATCGAAATGTTCGATCACCATGAACTGTTTGCCGGCCGCGAAGGTGTGGATCAGCCGTTCGACGATGCGCAGCGCGCGGTCCAGCCAGCGGGTGTCGCCGGTGACATCGGCCAGGGCGAGGAAGGCTTCGGTGGCGTGCATGTTGCTGTTGGCGCCCCGATAGGCCTCGACGTCGCTCCAGTCTCGGGCGAAGGACTCGAGCATCACGCCCTCCTCTTCGCTCCAGAAGAACTGATCGATGATGTGGATCGCGTCGTTGAGCAGGTTTTGCGCGCCGGGTGCGCCGACCACGGTGGCCGAACTGGCCGCCAGGGCGACGAACGCGTGCAGGTAGGCGGCCTTGCCGGTATTGCCATCGCAGGCATTGGCCGCGGCAAACCAGCCACCGTGCTCGCTGTCGCGCAACGGGCCGCTCAGGGCTGCGACACCGTGTGCCACCCGTTCGGCATAGCCGGGCAACCCCATGGCATGGGCCATGGCGAAGCTGTGGGTCATGCGGGCAGTGTTCATGGTTTCAGCGCGGGCGTCGGCCGGCAGTTGGCCTTTGTCGTCGAGGTTGCCAAAACCGTCAGGCAGGCGTGAGGCCTTGGCGAATGACAGCAGGCGCTGGCCTTCGGCGGCGAGCCAGGCGTGATGGGCAGGAGCGTTCAGCCAACTGCTGGCAGGCAGTGGTTGCGTGGTCATGGGTGGCCCTTATTATTTTTTGTGGGATGACCGGAGTCTAAACAAGGGCGCAAAAGGGGCAAGTAACGAAGCGGAAGGTAAATGTCACAGGCTGGTGACATTCTTGAATTCGACCGCAATTCAGGGAGGGAGTAAGCCTGCGTTGATCAAACACAAATAATTTTTTGATTTTAAGCCTGACGTTTCAGGCAAGCCCATTTATGTGAGAGCGCCTGCTTGCCACAACAGGCCCGCTCACCACAGAGGCGCCAGCCCGCTGGGCGATAGCGCCTGGCGGAGCCTCTCACCGCTGACCCGCATCAGGTCACTGACCGCCTCGCGGCGCGTTGAGCTGCTGGCTCAGGGTCTGCACCTGGCTCTGCAGGGTGGTGATATTGCGCGTGGTCTGGATACGGAATACGTCGAACTCCTTGTTGGTGGGCGCATCGACGTTGGCAGGCTGGTTTTCCTGCGCGCTTTTGAGCACCACCATGTCCTGCTCAAGGCGGGCAATGGCGGCCGTCGGGTTGCCCTGCTTTTTCAACGCGGCCACATCAGCCGCCAGCTCCCGGAGCTCGGCATCGCGCTTGCCGGCATCACCCTGCGCGGCCTTGAGGGTCGCCACGGCATCCGTCAGCGCCTGCACCTGGCCCTGCAAGGCGGCATTGGCGCTGGCCAGCTCAGTGGTGCTGGCAGTCATTTGTGCCAGGCGCTTGTCCAGCTCGGTGGCCTGGCCGGCCACGCCGACCTGTTGCTTGCCCTGCTCAAGCAGTTGGGTTTCCAGTTGCTTGATCTGTTGTTTCAGCGCTTCGCTGCCGGTGTTGACGTTGGCTTCACTGGCCACCACTTTGCCGGAAATATCCTGCAGGCGTCCCGCCGCTTCTTCGCTGATGCGCGCGAAACTTTCCTGAGTGGCCACCAGTTGCTGGCCCATCAGGGAGATCTGCTGGAAACTCCACCAGGCAAGGCCGGCAAACGCGATCAGCAGCGCGCCGACCAACGCCCACAAAGGCCCGGTGCTGGCGCTCCTGACCTTGACCACGGGCGCGGGCCGCGAGCGTACGGACGTGGCGGACGTCGGCACGAAATCATCATCGTCCCCGGTATCGGCCCGCAGGCTGGGAACATTGTCGAAATCGTCGTTGGCATCGTTACGCATGAATCAACCCTGAATCGGTGAGATGGCTGGCAAGCCGAGCGACGCGAGTATAAACCGCGCGCCCGCCGCACTGATCGACCCGGAACCGTAAATTCGGTTCCCGATGTGTTGCTGGTTGTGAGCTTATTTGAGTCCCGGATCCTGGGCCTTCCACCAACTGCAGAACTCGTCGAGGGCGGTCCACAGGCTGACCTTGGGCTCATAGTCGAGATAATGCCTCGCCCGGCTGATGTCCAACGTGAAATCTTTGTTCATTACCTGCATGCCCAAGCGCGATAACGCAGGCTCCGGGCGCCCCGGCCACATCGCGCAGAAGGCTTCGTTGAGCGCCGCCACGCTGTAGGACAAGCCGTAGGACCGATAACGGGTCACCTGGGGCATTTCCATCTGGCGCATCACGTAGTTGACCACATCCCATACTGGCACCGGCGTGCCATTGCTGATGTTGTAGGCCTTGCCCAGCGCGGAACCGGTGGCGAGCAAACTGCTGAGCAAGGCTTCATTGAGGTTGTGGATACTGGTGAAATCAACCTTGTTCAGGCCATCGCCGACGATCGCCAGGCGGTTCTTGCGCTGCATCTTCAGCAGGCGCGGGAAGAGGCTCATGTCGCCCGCGCCAGTGACAAATCGCGGACGCAGGGCCAGCACTTCGAGGCCGAATTCCTGGGCGCCGAAGACTTTCTGCTCGGCCAGGTACTTGGTGGCGGCATACGGATGCTTGAAGCGCTTGGGCACCTGCTCTTCGGTCAGGCCCAGGTGGTCGCGCCCGTCAAAGTAGATTGATGGCGAAGACAGGTGCACCAGCCGCCCGACCCGCTGCTTGAGGCAGGCTTCGACGACATTTTCGGTCACCAGCACATTGCCTTGATGAAAGTCCTGGTACTTGCCCCACAACCCGACGGCACCGGCGCAATGCACCACGGCTTCGACGTCGCGGCACAGATGGCGCACCAGCTCGGCATCACTCAGATCACCCTGGATAAACTCGGCGCCGCGCCGTACGAGGTGCTCCACGCTTTCGGCGCGCCGCCCGTTGACCCGCACATCCAGGCCCTGCTCCAGGGCGAAGCGCGCAAAGCGCCCGCCGATGAAGCCGCTTGCGCCGGTGACCAGAATCTTCATGTATTACTCCGCGTTCTTTCGTTTTTCATCGCTGCTACCTTGACGCCCGTCATTCATCCAACGACACCAGCCATTGCCCGCACGACCGGGCCAGATGCTCGGTCAACAGGCCCAACAGTTGCCCGCCGCTGCGCCAATGATGCCAGTACAACGGCACATCGATGGGCTTATCAGGCAACAACTCGACCAACAGGCCACGCTGCAACTGGTCGCGCACCTGCAGTTCCGGCACCAGGCCCCAGCCCAGGCCGGCTTCGGTGAGACGGATAAACCCTTCGGACGATGGGCATAAATGGTGCTCGAAACCGCCATCCACGCCGAGAGATGCCAGGTAACGGTGTTGCAGGAAATCATCCGGACCAAATACCAGCGCCGGTGTGCGCGCCAACTGCTCGGCCTTGACCCCCGCCGGAAAGTGCCGAGTGAGAAAGGCCGGGCTGGCCAGCGCGCGATAGCGCATGGCACCGAGCAGCAGGCTGCGCGCACCGGCCACCGGGCGTTCACTCGCGCAGATACAGGCCGCCACCTCACCGGCGCGCATGCGCTTGAGGCCCACGGTCTGGTCTTCCACCACCAGGTCAAGCAGCAGATGCTGCTCGGCGCAAAAGTCGCTGACGGCCTCGGCCCACCACGTGGCCAGGCTGTCGGCATTCAGGGCGATACGCAGGCGTTCGGGCATGCCCTCCTCGTCCAGAGCGGGCACCTGGCCCTGCAGGTCGCGCTCCAGCAGCCGCACCTGCTGCACATGGTTGAGCAGCCGTCGGCCAATTTCGGTGGGTATAGGCGGCGTGGCCCGCACCAGCACCGGCTGGCCGACACGCGCTTCGAGCAGCTTGATGCGCTGGGAAATGGCCGACTGCGACAGTCCCAGCACCTGAGCGGCGCGTTCGAAGCCGGCCTGCTCCACCACCGCCGCAAGGGCGGATAACAGCTTATAGTCGAACATCAGTTTCTCTAATGAGCGATCAGCAATATTGGTTTTTCTTATACAGCCCATGCAACGAAAATAGCCAGCACTGCCTCTCTTTAACAAGGACCTTCACATGGCTGGCGAAACCGCCCTGGCGACCCTGCTGCGCAGCATGAGCCCTCATCTTAATGACGGCGACTACGTGTTCTGCACCCTGCCCGACAACCGCATCCCGGCGGGTTGCGAGGTGATCGGCAGCTTTCACGAACAGGAAGGCTTGACCCTGATCGTGGAGCGCCTGCAAGCCGAACGGGCCGGGCTGGCCTTCGACTATGTGGCCGCGTGGATCACCCTGAACGTGCACTCGGCGCTCGAAGCGGTGGGTTTGACCGCCGCCTTCGCCAGCGCATTGGGCCGGGCCGGGATCAGTTGCAATGTGATCGCCGGTTATTACCACGACCACCTGTTCGTCGGCCGTACCGATGCGCAACGCGCCCTGCGGGTGCTGCGGCAATTGGCGGCGGACGCGGAGTAACCTCTATGTGGCAAAGCTATGTGAACGGGCTGTTGATCGCCCTCGGCCTGATCATGGCCATCGGCACCCAGAACGCTTTCGTGCTGGCGCAAAGCCTGCGCCGTGAACATCACCTGCCGGTGGCGGCGCTGTGCATCGTGTGCGATGCAATCCTGGTCGCGGCCGGGGTGTTCGGCCTGGCCACGGTGCTGGCGCAGAACCCGCTGCTGCTGGCGATTGCACGCTGGGGCGGCGCGGCATTCCTGTTGTGGTACGGCACCCTCGCCCTGCGGCGCGCGTTTTCAAAGCAGAGCCTGGACCAGGACGAAGGCTTCAAAGCGCGCTCATTGCGCGCGGTGATGCTCAGCGCGTTGGCAGTCACGCTGCTCAACCCGCACGTCTACCTCGATACGGTACTGCTGATCGGCTCACTGGGCGCGCAACAGGCGGCACCCGCAGCGTTCGTGGCCGGGGCCGCGAGCGCGTCATTCCTGTGGTTCGCCACCCTGGCGCTCGGCGCCGCGTGGCTGGCGCCATGGCTTGCACGCCCGGCAACCTGGCGACTACTGGACCTCCTGGTGGCGGTGATGATGTTCAGCGTGGCCTACCAGCTAATAAGCACGCCCTGAAGTTATTTCGAAAGGCTCTGGAACCTCTATCCCACACAGTTGTTGCGTGGTTTTGCCGCACCCCCGGTGCTATGATCCTGCCCCTGCGCCGCAAAGAGTACAAACTCCCCGGCGCTTGTTTGGCCGCCCGTGATCGGCCTTGCGCTCACCGCAACTGACCTGATTAGGAGAATCATCATGGCTTTCGAATTGCCGCCGCTGCCCTACGCACACGATGCCCTGCAGCCGCATATCTCCAAGGAAACCCTGGAGTATCACCACGACAAGCACCACAACACCTATGTCGTGAACCTGAACAACCTGGTGCCTGGCACCGAGTTCGAAGGCAAGACTCTGGAAGAGATCGTCACCTCTTCCTCGGGCGGCATCTTCAACAACGCCGCTCAGGTCTGGAACCACACGTTCTACTGGAACTGCCTGGCGCCAAACGCTGGCGGCCAACCGACCGGCGCACTGGCTGAAGCCATCAATGCTGCCTTCGGTTCCTTCGACAAGTTCAAGGAAGAGTTCACCAAGACGTCTGTCGGCACCTTCGGTTCCGGTTGGGGCTGGCTGGTGAAAAAGGCTGACGGCTCCCTGGCCCTGGCCAGCACCATCGGCGCCGGCAACCCGCTGACCAGCGGCGACACCCCGCTGCTGACCTGCGACGTGTGGGAACACGCCTACTACATCGACTACCGCAACGTGCGTCCAAAGTATGTGGAAGCGTTCTGGAACCTGGTCAACTGGAAGTTCGTGGCCGAGCAGTTCGAAGGCAAGACCTTCACTGCCTGAGTAACGCTTGCAGGATAAAGAGCCCGGCAATTGCCGGGCTTTTTTGTGGGCGATAATACTGGGCAGGATGCGGGACGCATGGAACCAGGCGGTGACAATTTGCCACGCAGGCAGTGAGAGAAATAACTCTCTCATTTCACGCAGGAGAGTTCGCAATGGATCCTATATCGATGGGTATGGCGGCTGTGTCAGCAGTCAAGCCGATACTGGAAAAAGGCATGGACATGATGAGCAAGATGATGGATCAGCAACTGCAAGGTCAAGATCAGGGGCAGGGCAAAATCGGCGAAGACACACACAAGGCCAATTCCATGCAGGTTACCTACAACTCGTAATAAAGCTGATCTTCAAGCGCTCGCCTCACGCCCAAGCGCAGTATCAGAGAGCGGCGGATGTCATCCGCCCTCTTCCCACCGTCCCTCCTTAAGCCGCTTCCGATTGCCCCGGCCCGAATGTTCCTTTGACTGCCATGCGTGGATTGCCAATACTCATGGCATATTGAAGGCCACCCGCATGAGACAAGGAATGCCCCTTTGAAGCTGGAACTCAAAAACAGCTTGTCGGTGAAGTTGCTACGGGTTGTGCTGCTGTCAGCGTTGATCGTGGGCGTGGCACTGAGCGTGGCGCAGATCGTTTTCGATGCTTACAAGACGCGCCAGGCCGTCGCCGGCGATGCCCAACGTATCCTCGACATGTTTCGCGACCCCTCCACCCAGGCCGTTTATAGCCTGGACCGCGAGATGGGTATGCAGGTGATCGAAGGACTGTTTCAGGACGAAGCGGTGCGCACGGCCTCCATCGGCCACCCCAACGAGACCATGCTCGCGGAAAAAAGCCGCCCCCTGGAGCAATCCGCCAGCCGCTGGTTGACCGACCTGATTCTGGGTCAGGAACGCTCATTCACCACGTCACTGGTCGGCAAAGGCCCCTACAGCGAGTATTACGGTGACCTGAGTATCACCCTCGACACCGCCACCTATGGCGAGGGGTTTCTGGTCAGCTCGGTGATCATCTTTATTTCCGGCGTGTTGCGTGCGCTGGCCATGGGGCTGGTGCTGTACCTGGTGTATCACTGGATGCTGACCCGCCCGCTGTCACGGATCATCGAGCACCTGACCTCGATCAACCCCGACCGGCCCAGCGAACACAAGATCCCGCAACTCAAAGGCCATGAACGCAACGAACTGGGCTTGTGGATCACCACCGCCAATCAGTTGCTCGAATCCATCGAGCGCAATACCCACCTGCGCCACGAAGCCGAGTCCAGCCTGCTGCGCATGGCCCAGTACGACTTTCTCACCGGCCTGCCCAACCGCCAGAAGCTGCAGGAGCAACTGGACAGGATCCTGATCGACGCCGGTCGTCGGCAGCGCTGCGTGGCCGTGCTGTGCGTGGGGCTGGATGACTTCAAAAGTGTCAACGAGCAGTTCACCTACCAGACCGGCGACCGCTTGCTGCTGGCCCTGGCCGACCGCCTGCGTGCCCACAGCGGTCGGCTTGGCACCCTGGCGCGCCTGGGCGGTGACCAGTTTGCGCTGGTGCAGGCCGATATCGAGCAACCCTACGAAGCCGCCGAACTGGCGCAAAGCATCCTTGATGATCTGGAAGCGGAATTCGCCCTCGAGCACGAACACATCCGCCTGCGTGCCACCATCGGCATCACCCTGTTCCCGGAAGACGGGGACAGCACCGAGAAGCTGCTGCAGAAAGCCGAACAAACCATGACCCTGGCCAAGAGCCGCTCGCGCAACCGCTATCAGTTCTATATCGCCAGCGTCGACAGCGAAATTCGCCGCCGCCGTGAGCTGGAAAAGGACCTGCGCGAGGCCCTGGGCCGCGAGCAGTTTCACCTGGTCTATCAACCGCAGATCAGCTACCGCGACCACGGTGTGGTCGGCGTTGAAGCGCTGATCCGCTGGCAGCACCCGGAACACGGCATGGTGCCGCCGGACCTGTTTATCCCGCTGGCGGAACAGAACGGCACCATTATTGCGATTGGCGAGTGGGTGCTGGATCAGGCGTGCCGGCAATTGCGCGAATGGCACGACCTCGGTTTCACCGCGCTGCGCATGGCAGTCAACCTGTCCACCGTGCAGTTGCATCACAGCGAGCTGCCGCGGGTGGTCAACAACCTGATGCAGGTCTATCGTCTGCCGCCGGGCAGCCTTGAGCTGGAAGTGACCGAAACCGGCCTGATGGAAGACATCAGCACTGCCGCCCAGCACCTGCTGAGCTTGCGCCGCTCCGGCGCACTGATCGCCATCGATGACTTCGGCACCGGCTATTCATCCTTGAGTTACCTCAAGAGCCTGCCGCTGGACAAGATCAAGATCGACAAGAGTTTCGTGCAGGACCTGCTGGACGATGATGACGACGCCACCATCGTGCGCGCCATTATCCAACTGGGCAAAAGCCTGGGCATGCAGGTGATCGCCGAAGGTGTGGAGACCGCCGAGCAGGAGGCCTATATCATTTGCGAGGGTTGCCATGAAGGTCAGGGCTACCACTACAGCAAGCCGCTGCCGGCACGGGAGCTGGTGGCTTATCTGAAGCAATCGGAGCGCGATCACGCCACGATTCTTTAAACCGACCCGGCGATACTTGATATTTCCCGCGTATAACCCTTTACACAAAATGCAAATCTTTCGCATTATGTCGCAGTTTTTGCGCGCTCCCGCGCGCCCTATCAACACTCGAAGCAGGATGTTCGCCATGATCCGTATGCCCCTGGCCACCGCCAGTCTGCTGGCCATTGCCATTTCTCTCGCCGGTTGCGGCGAAGGTAAAGACAAGGCTGCAGCACCCCAGGCGCCGACCCCGGCTGCCAGCACCACCGCTCCAGCGGCTGCCGCTCAGGCAGGCAACGTTGACGAGGCGGCCGCCAAGGCTGTGGTCGCGCATTACGCTGACATGGTGTTCGCGGTGTACAGCGATGCCGAGTCCACCGCAAAAACCCTGCAGACCGCCGTCGACACGTTCCTCGCCAATCCGAACGATGAAACCCTCAAAGCCGCGCGCACCGCCTGGGTCGCCGCGCGCGTGCCTTACCTGCAGAGTGAAGTGTTCCGCTTCGGCAACACCATCATCGACGACTGGGAAGGTCAGGTGAACGCCTGGCCCCTGGACGAAGGCCTGATCGACTACACCGACAAATCCTACGAGCACGCCCTGGGCAACCCGGGCGCTACCGCCAACATCATCGCCAACAATGAGATCCAGGTCGGCGAAGACAAGGTCGACGTCAAAGACATCACCCCGGAAAAACTCGCCAGCCTCAATGAGCTGGGCGGCTCCGAGGCCAACGTCGCCACGGGTTACCACGCCATCGAATTCCTGCTGTGGGGCCAGGACCTCAACGGCACCGGCCCGGGCGCCGGCAACCGCCCCGCTTCGGACTACCTGACCGGCGACGGAGCCACCGGCGGCCACAACGAGCGCCGTCGCACCTACCTGCGTTCGGTGACTCAATTGCTGGTCAGCGACCTCGAGGAAATGGTCGGCAACTGGAAGCCCAACGTCGAAGACAATTACCGCGCCACCCTGGAGTCGGAACCTGCCACCGACGGCCTGCGTAAAATGCTGTTCGGCATGGGCAGCCTGTCCCTGGGTGAACTGGCCGGTGAACGCATGAAGGTGTCCCTGGAAGCCAACTCGCCGGAAGACGAACAGGATTGCTTCAGCGACAACACTCACAATTCGCACTTCTACGACGCCAAGGGCATCCGCAACGTCTACCTGGGCGAGTACACCCGCGTCGACGGCACCAAAATGACCGGCGCCAGCCTGTCATCCCTGGTGGCCAAGGCCGACCCGGCTGCCGACGCAGCACTCAAGGCCGACCTGGCCGCGACCGAAGCGAAGATCCAGGTCATGGTTGACCACGCAGGCAAAGGTGAGCACTACGACCAACTGATCGCCGCCGGTAACGATGCGGGCAACCAGATCGTGCGTGACGCCATTGCGGCGCTGGTCAAGCAGACCGGTTCGATCGAAGCCGCTGCCGGCAAGCTGGGTATCAGCGACCTGAACCCGGACAGCGCTGATCACGAGTTCTGATCAACAGCAAGGCTGGTGAAATGCCCCGATTGGTTCGGGGCATTTTTTTGCCTGCCTCATTACACCCGTATGATGAAAATAGATGCAGCTCCCCCTTCAACAGGCATGTGCACGCCTCCCACCAATGGCACAAGGCTGTTGCTCGCCCGGGCCGCCGTTACCTTCTCACGGGCGAAGGCCGTCATGAGCAAATCGACAGGTGATGCGGGGCTGCCCTGACCGTCGATAATGTCGCCCACTACTCTACGCAGCCGTAACCAGTACACCGCCTCGCGACCAGGACGCCTGAAGAGCAGCTCAGCGCTCACGTTGTAGCCGGTGATGATGCGGTAACCATTACGCCGGAGCACTTCGGTCATCAGTAACTTGAGGGCGCCATGGGCGCGGTTGGTCACCACACGCTGCAAGGCAACCCAGATACGTTCGGTGCGCAGACTCAGGTGCGTGTACTGCCCTGCGCGCCGGTCCAGGCGCCAGTTGCCATCGACCATTCTTGGCGTTGTGGGGAGCATCAAGTGCGGGTCGGCTGAACGTGCCTGTGTAGACCCTTGCACACCGCGCCAGTCCAACAAGGCTTCCCACATGCCGACCATTCCTTTGTTGGTCAGCCCATTCGGGTTATGCACATTGAACAGGGCACGGGCGACGTCAACCTGGCTGGAGGCCGTCAACATCGGAAAAGCGTCGCCCACCGACCCTGACAGCGTCTTTTGGAAGGTCAGCTCGGAGGTATTGATCCAGCGACCGTCGTCTGGCGCAAAACGGGCCAAGCGTGGCTGGTCATACGGATCCGCCCTGAGCAATGATTCAAATTGATCGTAGGTGTGCAGTGACTGGTGAGGGTCGCGCATGAACACGTATTCGGAGTGCGCCTGCGCGCCGGAAGGCAGCACAGCGTAATAACGCTGATCAATTTCTATGTAGTCAGTCCCGACCCATCGCGCAGCCCCGCCGGTACGCCGATAAATGCCCAGGCCGCCGTCAAGCAGCTGGCGTTCGACCGGATCAATGGCCTGCCCCCAGTCAATGAAACGCTCGACAGGCGGACGGTTGGATGCTGCTCGGCTGGGGCCCGGTTGCGGTTCGATGGCGGTCGGCGCCGCGCCGGGCAACTCGCCGCCGCGCAGGCGCATGGACAAACGCTGCGGCGTGACACGCAAATGCAGATTGAAAGCGTCCAGTGAGGCGCCCGCCCTCAGGGTTTGAACCACATCCAGCTGAAATTCGAGTTCGCGTCCCCGTGGAAAATTGAATGAGTCAAACACCAGACGGGCCTGGTGTTCGGTGAGGAATGGATAGAGTTCCATCAACTGTTGAGTCGGTGACACTCCCCCTCTCAATCCCGTACCGGGATGAGACCCCACTTCCCAGTGCCCTGTGGCGTCGAGGCGGATCGGTTCATGGTGATAGCGATGAGGTTTACGCGCATCCTTGACCCGCCAGGCCTTTTCACCCCCTTCATCGAGGAGCGAGAACCAGCGGTTCTGCTCATTGAGGAAGTACTGCCGGGCGCCAGCCTCGCCGGAGGTATTGTAATAGAGCCCCTTGCCCTCCCAGCCCGCAAGAACCTGCACCTCACCGGGTTTGTTGCGCAGCGCCATCAGCGGGTTCACACCGCGAGATGCCGTTGTCGCGACGCGAGCGCCGGCCAGCCCACCCATTGCTCCGTCCACCAGCGCGCCAGTGAACTCGCCCAATGCGCGCACCAGGTAGTGAGCCGTCTCTGAGCGATCACTCAGGCTGGCGGCATCCACCGCGTTGAATATCGAAAACAGGCTTCTGGCCAGACCAATGGGTACCATGACCTTGATCGGCAACACCATGGACGCGATGTCGAACGCCGCCGTGGCCACCGCAATGCCCGTGTCGATGTCGGTTTGCGCGGTGGTGGTCGACAGGGCTGCGGCATCGTTGATCGCGAAATTCGCCTCCACCTCATAGGCCTCCTCCAGGAAGTGGTTGGCAATCCTCGGCATGTGCACCAGCGTAAAATCGCCGCGCCCTTGCAAAATCGAACGAATACGGCGCTGCTGCGCACGCTCGACGCGGCTCACAAGGTAGTTGCGCCACGAGCTGTTGAACGTGAAACCGCTGAACAGCTGCGCATCGGGAAACTCATGAAAAACTCGGCCTGCGGGCGCTTGCGGGGCGTAGACCACCGTTGAACCGACACTCGAAGAAGCCGTGCGAAACAGCCACACCCCACGCACCCGCTCCCCACGCAGCTTCAAGCATTGCACCAGGATGCGGTGTCCCTCGACGGTTTCGCGCTGATCGCTGTCAACAGGCTGGTCAAGCACCACGCGCACCCAGTTGAAACCGCGCTCCAGACGGTCGGGCAGAAAGTCACCGGCAATTTTCGCTTCAATCGCATCCAGCCGCACCTGCAATGCCAGGCAGCGAGCGAATTGGCCTTTTTGCGCCAGGGCCTCGGGCGAGGTGATCAGCCGGTCCTTTAAAAACACATCATAACGGTTGCCGATATTGGCGCTGCGCACCAACTCCTTGACCTGTTCGACGGTCAGGGCGGTATAGGGCGCGCCGCTCTTGTCGGTCAACCGGGAGAAATGGGTGAAATTAAAGTCCAGCCCGCCCACGTTCTCGAGGGCCAACTCGGTGAGGCTGCTTTTACGCTGTTGGTAGCGCGGCGCGTCCTGCACATGGGGTGCCGCCGCGGGAGCACCCGGCACAAAAGGCACCGACGAGACCTGCGGCGCTCGCATATGGACCAGAATCGCGTCGGGGTCGTCCTGTATCGCGTAGTCCATCTGCAAACGCTCACGCAATTGCGCCTTGCTGTAGGCCAGCAACCTGGATTTATCACTGAACTGGGCAAAGGAAGGCAATCCTTCAGTCTCGGGCAGGTTTGCCAGCGCATCGCTGTAGGCGCGCATGGCAGCTTGCCAGGCCAGCTTGTCGGCATCGGTCGCGCTTTCAAGAAAGGTTTCGAGCTGGGCCTTCCCGCGTTTTTTCAAACGCGCCACCGGCACCATGCGTCCATTGAACGCACGCTCCAGATCCGTCACGTCGTCCAGGCTCTGCGGCAGGCCTGAGCGGTCCCCTTGCAGGTCATGCGACTGGTAGCGGGCGACGGTCGCGATGAAATTTTCCTGGAGCTTGCGGCACTGGTCTTCCATGCAATGGCTGAAGGGCGAGTCCAGCCACTCCAGGTAGCGGATTTGCTCATCGGCTTTGGCCTCGCGGTGCAGAGCCAAGCCAAGGGACTGGTCTTTGTCGGCCATCAATTGCAGCAGATGGGTGAACTCCACGGGATGGTTCAAGCGTCGATGCAGTTCGCGGTCGAGGCTGGCCAGGGAGTCAAACGCCTCCACACCTTCGTCAGGCCAGCACACCAGCACGATGCCCAGGTTGCTCGTCGCCTGGACCGCGCGCACCTGCGCCGCGGCAGGCGTGTCGGTTTCCCAGGTGACCTCGGCGTCCTGCGGGTCGCGGGCGGTCAGCACAAACGCGCCGTAAAGGGGAAGGTTCGCAGCCTCTGCCCCCTTGAGCGCCAGCCCAAAGACGCACGGTTTGTAGCCCTTCAGCGCCTGACGAGCCAGGGCGTCGGGAAAGCGTGTGACGCTCTCGAACAAGGCCTCACCTGCCGCGCTAACCAGCCCGTCGTTTTTGAGCAAGGCCACTTCGGTACGCGCCTGTTCGATCCGCAAAGCCAGCAGACGCTGCCTGCGCGTGCCGGTATCGGTCGCGCCCAGCGGTGACTGATCCCAATAAGCCTGGATGAAAGCCTGATACCGCGACGCCAAACCGCTGGCCAGGTCGTCGACAAATTCGTCAAACGCCTTGGCGGTCAACCCGGCAATGGGCTGCATTGCGCCTCCTTCATCGGACACGTGACGGAACTGCGCGTTGCGACTGGCTTGAGCGGATGCCTGGCCTGTCACGATGCGCTGCACCACCGCATCCATCACCGTCGGCGGCAGGGGCTGTATCTGGGCTGACGCAGCATCGCGAGATTCAAGGTACACCTGGCGCACCTTCGGCTTAGGCTCCAACTCGCCACAGTGCTGATCAAAGGCATGCTGCACAAAAGCCTCGAACTCAGGCTGTGGCGCCAACAACTCCATGACCTGCAGATTGAGCGTGGACAGCTTCTGCACCAAGGCCATCTGTGACGGCGTGTCCTGGGCATTCAGTCGGCGTATCAGCGGCGTGCTGGTTAAGGATTCAAACGGCATGGCAGGTCTCTTCATGGAATTCGTAAGTCCCCATGCTGCTCAACCACACTGCCGTATGTGCTTTATACATGTGTCGGTTTACATGCCCTGAACCCCAGGTAGAATGGCGCCTTCCGCGATCACCCGAGCAGACTTCATGGCGTTGCCGACACTACGCATCATCGGTTTCATCATCGGCATCTTCCTGATCACCCTCGCGATCGCCATGGTCGTCCCCATGGCGACCCTGGTGATATTCGAGCGCACCGGCGACCTGCCTTCGTTCCTGTGGGCCAGCCTGATCACCTTTATCGCCGGCCTGGCCCTGGTGATTCCGGGCCGCCCCGAGCATGTGCACCTGCGCCCGCGGGACATGTACCTGCTTACGGTGACAAGCTGGGTGGTGGTGTGCATATTCGCCGCGCTGCCGTTTTTGCTGACTCAGCACATCAGTTACACCGACTCGTTTTTCGAAAGCATGTCCGGCATCACCGCCACCGGTTCCACGGTATTGAGCGGGCTGGACAGCATGTCGCCAGGCATCCTGATATGGCGCTCGATGCTGCACTGGCTGGGGGGTATTGGCTTTATCGGCATGGCGGTGGCGATCCTGCCGCTGCTGCGCATTGGTGGCATGCGCCTGTTCCAGACCGAGTCCTCGGACCGCTCGGAAAAGGTCATGCCGCGCTCGCACATGGTGGCGCGCCTGATCGTGGCGGCCTACGTCGGCATCACCATCCTCGGCAGCCTGGCGTTCTGGTGGGCCGGGATGGGCCTGTTCGATGCGATCAATCATGCAATGTCGGCGATTTCCACCGGTGGCTTTTCCACCTCCGACGAGTCCCTTGCGCACTGGAAACAACCGGCCGTGCACTGGGTGGCGGTGGTAGTGATGATCCTCGGCAGCTTGCCGTTCACCCTGTATGTGGCCACCTTGCGCGGCAACCGCCGGGCACTGCTCAGGGATCAGCAGGTACAGGGCCTGCTCGGTTTGCTGGTGGTGACCTGGCTGGTGCTCGGCACCTGGTACTGGTGGACCACCCACCTGCATTGGCTGGAGGCGCTGCGCCATGTGGCGTTGAACGTCACCTCGGTGGTGACCACCACCGGCTTCGCCCTGGGCGACTACAGCCTGTGGGGCAACTTCTCACTGATGCTGTTTTTCTACCTGGGCTTTATCGGCGGCTGCTCGGGCTCGACCGCCGGCGGGATCAAGATTTTCCGCTTCCAGGTCGCCTATATCCTGCTCAAGGCCAACTTGAACCAGTTGATTCACCCGCGCGCGGTGATCAAGCAGAAGTACAACGGCCATCGCCTCGACGAAGAAATCGTGCGGTCGATCCTGACCTTTTCGTTTTTCTTCGCCATTACCATCTGCGCCATCGCCCTGGCCTTGTCGTTGCTGGGCCTGGACTGGATGACCGCGCTGACCGGCGCCGCCAGTACCGTGTCTGGAGTAGGCCCAGGCCTTGGCGAAACCATCGGGCCGGCCGGCAATTTTTCCAGCCTGCCGGATGCGGCCAAGTGGATCCTGTCGCTGGGGATGCTGCTGGGCCGGCTGGAAATCATTACGGTCTTTGTTCTATGCATTCCGGCGTTCTGGCGTCATTGACGGCCGACGTCTGCAGCAGCCGCGCCCGGTACTCGCCGGGCGTGGCATCGAACCAGCGACGAAATGCGCGGAAGAAGTTGCTCGGGTCGGCAAAGCCCAGCAGGTAGGCGATTTCCAGCAGAGTCATGCTCGGCTGCGCCAGGTACTGCTCGGCCAGTTCGCGACGGGTGTCGTCGAGCAGCGCCTGGAAACTGGTGCCCTCCTCCTGCAAGCGACGTTGCAAGGTGCGCTGTGAGAGGTGCAGGGTCTGGGCCACCACTTCACGCTTGGGTTCGCCCTGGGGCAGCAGGCGACACAGCACCTGGCGTGCCTTGTGGGTCACGCGGCTTTCGGAGAATCGCGCCAGGTACTCACCGGCAAAGCGGTCGTGCAGCAGCGCCATGGCCTCGTTGGCCGTGGGCAGCGGCGCGTCCATGTCGGCGCGTTCAAAGATCAGCGCGTCATAGGGCGCATCGAACTCCAGGGGGGCGTGGAACGCTTGCCTGTAGGGCGCAAGATCCGTCGGCTGCGCGCCCTGCAACAACACCTTGCGCGGTTGCAGAGTGCGCCCGGTCAACCAGCCGCACAGCGCCAAGGCACTGGCCAGTGACGCTTCGGCGCTTTGCCGGGTGGGAGGGAGGTGGTCGCCATGCACGGTCAAAATCAGCGCATAACCTTCGGGTAAAAGCCTGAAACTCAAGTCAGCGCTTTCGGCAATGATGCGCTGGTAACGCACCAGGCGCATGAAGCCTTCGGCCAGGGTGTTGCTGGACATCAGCGCATACCCGGCCACATGAAACGACGCCGGGCGCACCACCTTGCCCATGTTCAGTCCAATCGCCGGGTTGCCCGACAACTCCACCGCACGCTGCCACAGACGCGTCATCGAATCCTGCGGGAAACGTGCATCGGGGTCGCTGAGCGCGGCGTAGTCCAGGCCCAGTTGCCTGAACAAGGCACGGCAATCCAGGCCGTCCATTTCCAATGCCTTGACTATCCCCATCGCCCAGCTTGCAGAAGTTGTTCGTTCGCTCATGGCGTCTTCTTAATTAGGCTGGCTTGAACGGCAGCCAGGAAGCCAAGGATACTAAAGTGGCATCTATTGTCACTGGCTGTTACCACTGATCACTCTAGACTCAATTAAGCTCCCCGCCGAACATCTGTTGGGCGATACAACAATCAAAGGGCCGTCGATCTTGGAAAATGTCAGGAAATTCACCAGTTTTGCCGAATTCTACCCGTACTACCTGCGTGAACATGGCAACAGCACCTGCCGCCGCCTGCACTTTATCGGCACCACGCTGGTGATCGGGATTCTGGCGTATGCCATTGGCAGAGGCTCATTGGCCCTGCTGATCGCCGTGCCGATTGCCGGCTACGGCTTTGCCTGGGTTGGCCACTTCTTCTTCGAAAAGAACCGTCCGGCAACCTTTCAGCATCCGTTCTACAGCTTGCTGGGGGATTTTGTGATGTACCGCGACATGATTCTGGGCAAGGTGCCCTTCTAGCGGCGCAGCGATTTAATAGTCTGTTTGTCATTTACAGTGCTGTATCCTGCCAAGGCTTTTTGAGCGCGCGCAATTACCTGCGATTGAACAAACAGACTTTGCAAGGAGCGACGACGATGCACGAGATACCTAATCTCCCCTTCCCAAGCCTGCACGAAACTGAGCAGCCAACCCCGCAACAGGCCAGCGAGAAGCAGCCTGAAGCCAAACAAGCACAACCAGTGGCCAGCGAAAGCCAGGACTGACGCCGTACCAGACCGTGTGGAAAGCGCAATGTGAGCGCTTTCCACACTGCCTGAACCATGAGATACCCGCCATGACCGATCAATCCCCCACTACCACCCCCGACGCCGCCGTACTCGACACTGCCTTGCAGATGGTCGAGGTGTGGAACCGCCTCAGCGAAAACAAGCAAGCGCTATTGCTCAAGCGCTTCGGCACCCAGGAAAACGCACTCGCCGCCCTGGTCACCACGCAACTGCTGGCCCCTGCCAAACCCTGATCCCCGATTTTTTCTTTTTGCCACCCTGCACAGGCGCAAGCATCGGTATCATTAGCAGCCTATCTTTACCTGCTGCGACAGTGGACCCTTTCCCATGCCAGATACCCAGCGCCCCATGGCGGTCACGCTGCAAGTTGTTTCCATCGTGCTGTTCACCTTTATCGGCTACCTGAACATCGGCATCCCCCTGGCCGTGCTGCCGGGCTATGTCCACAGCGAGCTGGGTTATGGCGCGGTCATCGCAGGGCTGGTGATCAGTGTGCAATACCTGGCTACCCTGCTGAGCCGACCCTACGCCGGACGCATGATCGACACCCTGGGCTGCAAGCGCGCGGTGCTGATCGGCATGGCCGGTTGTGGCTTGAGCGGTGTGTTCATGCTGCTCGCGGCGTGGCTTGCGAGCTTTCCGGCGCTCAGCCTGGCCAGCCTGTTTATCGGCCGGCTGGTGCTGGGCAGCGCCGAGAGCCTGGTCGGCTCGGGCGCCATCGGCTGGGGCATCGGCCGTGTGGGTGCGGCGAACACCGCCAAAGTCATCTCGTGGAACGGCATCGCCAGCTACGGTGCACTGGCCATCGGCGCGCCGTTGGGTGTGGTATTGGTCAGCCAGCTCGGGCTGTGGAGCATGGGTGTCAGCATCATTTTGCTGGGGGCGTTGGGCGTGGCGCTGGGCTGGCGCAAGGAGGCAGTGCCGATTGTGGCCGGTGTGCGCCTGCCGTTCATGAATGTACTGGGCCGGGTTTTCCCACACGGCTGCGCGCTGGCGTTGGGCTCTATCGGCTTTGGCACCATCGCCACCTTTATCACCTTGTACTACACCACCCAGCATTGGGATAACGCGGTGTGGGCCCTGAGCCTGTTCGGTGCCAGCTTCATCGGCGCGCGGCTGTTGTTCGGCAACCTGATCAACCGCATTGGCGGTTTTCGCGTGGCGATTGCGTGCCTGTCGGTGGAAATTCTTGGCCTGCTGCTGTTATGGCTGGCGCCGGACGCGCAATGGGCACTGGCCGGCGCGGCGTTGAGCGGCTTCGGATTTTCCCTGGTGTTTCCGGCGTTGGGCGTGGAAGCGGTCAACCTGGTGCCAGCCTCCAGCCGTGGCTCTGCGGTGGGGGCCTACTCGCTGTTTATCGACTTGTCGCTGGGCATTACCGGCCCGTTGGCAGGAGCCGTGGCGGCGGGGTTCGGTTTTGCCTCGATCTTCCTGTTCGCCGCGCTTGCCGCCCTGGGTGGCATGCTGCTGTGCCTGTACCTGTACCGCCAGGCACCCAAGGCCCGCGAAGCGCGCAACGCCTAGAAGTCGACCTTGCCGCGCCCGGCCTTGATGCTGCCGCGCTTGGTCTTGGACTCCAGCCGACGCTTTTTCGAACCCAGCGTGGGCTTGGTGGGCCGGCGCTTCTTCTCGACCTTGGTGGCGCTCTGGATCAACTCCACGAGACGCTCCAGCGCATCGGCCCGGTTCTGTTCCTGGGTCCGGTATTGCTGGGCCTTGAGCACCAGCACGCCGTCACTGGTAATCCGACTGTCGCGCAGCGCCAGCAGGCGCTCCTTGTAGAATTCCGGCAACGACGACGCCGGAATATCAAAGCGCAGGTGCACCGCACTCGACACCTTGTTGACGTTCTGCCCACCCGCGCCCTGGGCGCGAATTGCAGTCAGCTCGATCTCGGCGTCGGGGAGGTGGACGGTGTTGGAAATCACCAGCATTACTTGGAAACCTTAGGAAAACGGATAGGTCAGGTAGCTTACGGAATCGGAGCCTGGGCTCTACAGACCGCGCCCCTACCGAACAGTTTGGCATCGTTGACGCGAAACCCGTTCAACTCTGTAGCGCGCGGGATCGTAGCAGCCTACGGATTATCACGTGAAATATGGCGAAGTGCAGAAAATATGCAGCTACTTTCAATATTAGCTATATTTAGCACCTACAAGCATCCTCAACTGCGGGCTTTCTGCATGTTAATCGAATTTTCTGTCAGTAATTTTCGTTCCTTTCGGGAGAAGCAGACCCTGTCGATGGTCGCTTCGCCTCGTTTGGGGAAGAAACAAAATGTTTTTGATCCAGAGGTGGCTGGAGAGGATTTTCCAAAGCTTCTGAAAGTGGCCGCTATTTATGGGCCAAACGCGTCGGGCAAATCGAATCTTGTAAAGGCCATTAACTTAATATCCGATCTGTTACATAAAAAGCCAGGTGACAGCCATTTAATCCCCGCTGATCCATTCCGCTTTGATCGAGAGCTTGTAGACAAACCCAGCGAATTTGAAATGAACTTCATTCATGAAGGCACTCGCTTTCAATTCATATTAAAAACGACAGCCGAACGCATATTTGAAGAAACACTTTTCTTTTTCCCTAAAGGAAAAGAACATCTACTTTACTCAAGAAAACTTAGTTCCGAGACCGTTGAGAACTATACGTTTGGGGCATTGCTTGAAGGAGGCACCATCGTTCATGAAGCATGGAGAAGGCTAACCCCGCCTAACTCTTTATTCTTGGCGCAGGCGGTACTTAACAGCAGCGAAGACTTACAACAACTGAAGTCACCTTATGAGTGGCTTAAAAACTCAAACATGTGTATTGGCCAAAATGGTATAACCACTTGGTCGATAGCATCTCGTTCAATGATGATGCATAGTCCGGTGACAAAAAGTGCGTTACAAGACTTTCTTCAGCACCTAGATGTACCCATTACAGGGATACGTTTCGAAGAGAGTGAAAAATTTAAATCCGAAATAGGGCCAGCGTCTAAAATCAACGACTATGTAAAGCTAGTAGAAAGCGAAGCGAAAACAAAGCTCACGCACACCACAGCACTAGGCGACGCGGAGTTCGACTTCACCGAGGAGTCCGGAGGCACCCAAAACCTAATGGGCTTCTGGATTCCATGGCTTCACCTTCATGCAAAAAGTAGTGAAAAAGTAGTTGTCGTTGATGAACTCGACAGCAGTATCCATCCGAAAATTGTAGAACTATTAGTTGAAAATCACTTGGTCGCAGATAAAAAGTCTCAATTAATATTCACCACCCACGACACGCACCTCATGAACACTAAACTTCTGCGACGAGACCAATTCTGGCTTACCGAGCGCGACGCAAATGGCGCAACCCAAGTATTTTCCATACACGACTTTCAAGGAAGAGGCAGTGAAGATATTGAAAAGCGTTATTACGAAGGTCGCTATCGCGGTTTGCCGATCTTGAGCAGGAGCTAATAATGGCTCGTACAGCTGACTCTTTCAGGAGAAGAGAGCCCAGGTTTCAACAGCAACCCACTGTGTTGGTCATCTGTGAGGACTTGCAGTCCAGCAAGGTTTATCTGGAAGATGCAGCCATGCACTTTCGATCCCACGCAGAGATAGAAATCATGCACTGTGGCGTCACCCATCCAAAGGGAATTGTGGAGTACGCCATTGAACGTCAGCGCAAGTTCGACAAGGTCTTTTGTGCCATCGACCGTGACACGCATGAGTCCTTTGATGAGGCTATACGGCTGTCAAAAGCACACGACAAGATAACTGTCATCGCCTCTTACCCCTGCTTTGAATATTGGCTACTGCTGCACTTTGGCTACACCCGGAAACCCTATTCGCGGTCAGGAAAGTACTCTGCAGGCGATCAGGTCGGCGCAGATCTGAGAGACAAACCAGGAATGGCTGATTACGCCAAATCAGGCCTGAAAGGCTATTTTAAGATGCTTGCAGGCGAGAAATTCGAAAGCGCGCGAAAGCACTCACCGAGAAGCCTGGCGGACGCCATGAAGAGCGGCGACAGAAACCCAAGCACCGAAATTCACTTGCTGATGGATGAGTTCGAAGCCCTCTCAAAACCAAAAGCCTTATAAAAAACCCGACTTAGCGTCGGGTTTTTCCAAGACCAGCTATTTCACTTTACAACCGAAACTGCCGCCATTCGTCGCTCCCGCGCCGCCCGCTTGTTCTTGATGCCATAGCACAGGCCCATGAAGGCCACCCACACCGGAATCGCATACACCGACACCTGAATCCCCGGAATCATCAGCATGATCACCAGGATAAACACCACAAACGCCAGGCAGATGTAATTGCCATACGGATACCACAGCGCCTTGAACAAAGGCACCTGGCCGGTACGGTCCATATGCTGGCGGAATTTGATGTGGGAGTAGCTAATCATCGCCCAGTTGATCACCAACGTGGCCACCACCAGCGACATCAGCAACTCCAGGGCGTGTTGCGGGATGAAGTAGTTCATCAGCACCGCCACCAGGGTGACCGCCGCCGAAGCGAGGATCGCGCGCACCGGCACGCCGCGCTTGTCGATCTTCGCCAGGGCCTTGGGGGCATCGCCCTGTTCGGCCATGCCCAGCAGCATGCGGCTGTTGCAGTAGGTGCCGCTGTTGTACACCGACAATGCCGCGGTCAGCACCACGAAGTTGAGGATGTGCGCCGCCGTGTTGCTGCCCAGCATCGAGAACACCTGCACGAACGGGCTGCCGCTGTAGGGGTCGCCGGACGCGTTGAGGGTGGCCAGCAGGCTGTCCCAGGGTGTCAGCGACAACAGCACCACCAGCGCACCGATGTAGAAAATCAGAATGCGGTAAATCACCTGGTTGATCGCCTTGGGGATCACGGTGCGCGGCTGGTCGGCTTCGGCGGCGGTAAAGCCGAGCATTTCCAGGCCACCGAAGGAGAACATGATGATCGCCATGGCCATCACCAACCCGCCCACGCCATGGGGGAAGAAACCGCCGTGCTCCCACAGGTTGCTCACCGAGGCCTGCGGGCCGCCGCTGCCGCTGACCAGCAGGTAGCTGCCCAGAGCGATCATGCCGACAATCGCCACCACCTTGATGATCGCGAACCAGAACTCGGCCTCACCAAAGACTTTGACGTTGGCCAGGTTGATCAGGTTGATCAGCACGAAGAACGCCGCCGCCGAGACCCAGGTCGGGATTTCCGGCCACCAGTAGTGCACGTACTTGCCAACGGCCGTCAGCTCCGACATGCCCACCAGAATGTACAGAATCCAGCAGTTCCAGCCCGACAGGAAGCCGGCGAAACCGCCCCAGTAGGTGTGGGCAAAGTGACTGAAGGAGCCGGCCACCGGCTCCTCGACGATCATCTCGCCGAGCTGGCGCATGATCATGAAGGCGATGAAGCCGCAGATGGCATAACCCAGGATCATCGACGGGCCGGCGGACTTGAGCACGCCGGCCGAGCCCAGGAACAGCCCGGTGCCGATGGCGCCACCGAGGGCGATTAACTGGATATGGCGATTTTTCAGGCCGCGTTTCAGCTCGCCTGACGGGGAATGGGGTTCACTCATGGATAGGCTCTCACGCAAGGTTTGATGATGTTGAATGCAGGTTGCTGCCTTGAAGTACCGCCTCAAGCAGCGCCGCTCAAACCCCAGCGCAGGCACCAGGAGTACAGCGTCGTTCTAACGGTCATGCGTCACCTGTTTGTTTTTATCTGTGACGAAATCGAACCCGCCAGGCTCGTGGCCGGACGGAGTGATCGGGGTGGGTAAACCCCGGTTCTTGGCCTTGTGCGTGGTATACGCGAGGCGGTCACAGTAAAACGCGGGGCATTGTACACCGCTCGCCCGCTTCGGCACGCCCCAGGAAGGTGCGCGCGACAATCTGTCAGCCAATCCTTACAGCCCAGGCACACGGCTGAAGGACCGGGCATAAGCGTAAATCTATCGTTACAACCCGGAAAGCCTGCGTTACAGCGAGGTTTTTGGGTAGTTTACGAAAAATTGTCGGTTTGGGAATTTCCGAAGAATCGGTTCAGCCAATTGCCTGTTTTTTCTGCATAAACCTTTTTCCGAAAAAAACCGAAGAAAAAATCCAAATGAAACCGTGTCAATAAATATTTTGCATTTTGAAACACTCTCTCCTAGGTTCATTCCACTTGCCAGCGAAGCCCGTTGGCAAGCGTTCTCAAACAACGTCCTCTAGGAGATACACCATGCAAGCACTGGAAAAAGACCTGGAAACTGAACTGCAACTTGACGATTGGTTTGAAGCGCCGACCCATGAGGCCGCCGTTGAAATGATGCAAGCCGACGCCGTTGTGCCATTCGGCACCGCGATGTGGCCGTTCTAATACCCGGCAGGCATTCGGCAGGTGCCGTGCACGGCACCTGCCCCCTTACCCAAGGCACAGAAGGACACACGTCATGGACAAGGCCCGCGCCGTCGAACACTTTCTCTATTACCTCGCTCACCACCCGGCCCTTGAAGGCCTGAGCCGCCCTACCGTGTTGCTGGGCCATACCGAGCGCTACGACGCCATCGCCCAGGCCATCACCCACGGCAGCAACGCCCGTTTCAACTTCCAGGTGCAGCGCCTGGACCTGGCTGCCAGCGACGCCCTGGCCCAGTCCATCGAAGCCTGCGACCTGTACCTGTTTCTCTATGATTCCTCGACCCTGCCCAACCCACGCGCCGAAGGCCCGGACTTCATCCGCGCCTTGCAGGGCGTGATGGCGGAGCATTGGAAGAAATCCCTGCTGTTCAAGGACTATGGCGACTATTTCTACGACACGTTCAGCGTCGCGCCACAGCGCATTGCCGACCTTAACGCCACGCTGATCCGGCGCATGAGCCAGGCCAACGTGCTGAGCTTTACCGACAAGCACGGTTCACGCATTGAGGCGCCGATGAGCAGCATCAAGAAGTGGACCAATATCAACGGGGTCGGCAACCACGACCTCGCCCCCGGCGAGATCGCCACCCACAGTGAAGCCATCAATGGCCAGGTGCGCTTTGTCGGCACCTTTCTGAGCACCATCCCGTTTGCGCGCAAGTACGGCGTGCTGGAGTCTCCGCTGGAGCTGTGGATCGAGAACTCGACTATCTGCAGCGTGGCCAGCGAGGTGCCGGGGCTGGCGGATGACTTCAACAAGTACCTGAATGCCAACCCGTCCAATCGTCGTGTCGAGGAACTGGGGATCGGCACCAACGAAGGGGTGAAGGATTTGTATGCGCGCAATGCGGGCTTCGAGGAGCGCCACTGCGGGTTGCATCTGGGACTGGGCGGCGGGCAGAAAGGCAGCCACCACCTGGACCTGATCTTCGCCAGCGGCGTGTTGGCGCTGGATGACAAGCCGGTGTTTGATGGCACGTTTGCGTTTTAGCAGAACTTCAGGATGACGCAGCTCTCACAGTGGCATTGTGGGCGAGTCCGATGCGCAAAAAATGCGCACGCCTTCTGGCAAGTTCGTGGCGTACAACATCCAAAGCGCCGTGGACGCTGAACATTGTCTGATTCTGCACCATGAGGTAACTCAGGATGGCGCTGATCGGCAGCAGCTTGAGCCAATGGCAAAAGCTGCTAAAACCGAGCTGAATCAATCG
This sequence comes from Pseudomonas trivialis, assembly GCF_001439805.1. GTDB lineage: Bacteria > Pseudomonadota > Gammaproteobacteria > Pseudomonadales > Pseudomonadaceae > Aquipseudomonas > Aquipseudomonas trivialis. Next base: position 89,414 of record NZ_JYLK01000003.1, read on the forward strand.
CAATTAAGCGTCACGGCCGATGCCGGCTACTCCAATGGCGAACAGTTTCAAGCCTGTGAAGATGTCGGCATCATGGCCTTCGTACCGCCTAATCGCTCGGTCAACAATCAAGGTGACGGTACTGTTTTTTTTGATCGCACGGACTTCAAATACGAGGAACAACGCGACGCTTATCAATGCCCTGGCGGTAAATGGCTAACACTTAAGCAGATGAGCAAAGACAATCGGATTTATCAGGCGACTATCGCCGATTGTGGCGTTTGTCCGTTAAAAAGCCGCTGTACCAAAACGAGCCGCCGCTACCTCACGCGCCATGCTCATGAAGCCGCTTTTGAACGGATGGAGCAGCGAATGCGGGCCCATCCCGAGATGATGGCTAGCCGACGATCTATCGTCGAACACCCCTTCGGTAATCTCAAGCAATGGCTATTTGGCAATGGCCGGTTCTTGCTACGACAGCTGAAAGGCGCCAGAGCCGAAATGGCACTGGCGGTACAAGCCTACAACCTGAAAAGGGCGATCAAGGTGCTCGGAGCACAAAAGCTGATGGCGTTGATGGGCTGAGAGGCCCATTATTTTTCAGATTTCAGAAAAGCCAATGCCCCGACAAGTCGGGGCATTGGCTTTTAAGTAGCGGCAGACTGCGTTTTCACACAGTCCGCCGAAGGTTGGCGTTTTTTTTATGCAGCACTTACATCACTGCGGCTTCTTGCGACCAAACCCAGGACGCTGACCGGAACCGGCCGGGGCGCCACGGCGCTTGCCCGATGGCTCGTCGGCGACCAGTTTCGGGCCGGGACGCTTGTTCACCGCCGGCTTGGCCGGGCGCTTGGTGCTGGCGCTGTCGGCCGGGCGGTCCGCTTCACCACGGTTGCTGCGACCGCCGCTTGGCGCTTCGCCACGGGCAGGGCGCGGGGCGCGCGGTGCACGCTCGCCTTCCTGGCGCGATGGCGCGGCAGGACGACGCTCACCTTCGATCTGCGGTTGACGGGAAATACGTCCGCCGGTCGCCGGCGCATCCAGCGCAGGGCGCAGGGTGCGTGCCACACGCTCGGTGCGGGGCACTGGGCGCGACGATTTGCGCTGCATGCGCTCAAGCTTGTCTTTGCTCTTGGCGTTCATCTGCGGCATGGCGACCGGCGTCAGGCCGACTTCAGCGCTGAGGATGTCGACTTCGTACTGGCTCATTTCGCGCCAGCGGCCCATCGGCAGGTCCGAGTTGAGGAACACCGGGCCGAAACGCACGCGCTTCAGGCGGCTGACCACCAGGCCCTGGGATTCCCACAGGCGGCGCACTTCACGGTTGCGGCCTTCCATCACCACGCAGTGGTACCAGTGGTTGAAACCTTCGCCACCGGGGGCCTGCTTGATGTCGGTGAATTTGGCCGGGCCGTCTTCGAGCACCACGCCCGCCTTGAGGCGTTCGATCATCTCATCGTCGACTTCGCCACGTACGCGCACCGCGTATTCACGGTCCATCTCGTAGGACGGGTGCATCAGGCGGTTGGCCAGCTCACCGTCGGTGGTGAACATCAGCAAGCCGGTGGTGTTGATGTCCAGGCGGCCGATGTTGATCCAGCGGCCTTCCTTGGGCTTGGGCATCTTGTCGAACACGGTCGGACGGCCTTCCGGGTCGTCACGGGTGCAGATCTCGCCGTCGGGCTTGTTGTACATGATCACACGGCGCACCGATTCGGCGGCCTCTTCACGCTTGATGACCTTGCCATCAATGGTGATTGCATCGTGCAAATCGACGCGCTGGCCGAGGGTCGCCTCAACGCCGTTGACCTTGATGCGCTTCTGGGTGATCCAGGCTTCGACGTCGCGGCGCGAGCCCACGCCGATACGCGCCAGCACCTTTTGCAGTTTTTCGCCTGCTGGGCCGATTTCCTGGCTGTCGTTCTGGTCTTTGTCGTTCATCTTAAGCACCTCCCGGTGGGTCGATTCAGGCCTGGCCTGAAGGATGTTGAAAGCGGGGCTTTGCGCGACTGCGTCGGCAAAGGGTCGCGAATCATACGCGTATGGCGCGCATTGCGCATCACAGAGTAGTCGATAAGGCCCCGGTCATTTGCTTTTCCGCCGACCGGTGGCGCCCAGCGCGAGCAGACGCAGTTCGGCTTCGGCCAGCACCGTGCGTCTGTCGACCTTGTCGAGTTTCTTCCAGACACGGATTTCGCGCTTGCTGCGGCCGCAGCCGACACAGATGTCGTCGCTGAATTTGCAGATGCTGATGCAGGGGTCTTTGCTGGAACTCATGGGCGATCCTCCGTGGGTGCTGGCGGCATTCTTGCGCCAGCACCTGACACAGACAGCACCTTACCCTGGATTACGGCAGAGGTTTGACACTGAATACTTTGCCAGTCTTCGAAAGTTTGGCTTGCCAAGGCTTGCCATTGCAGTCGAGCTTGACCAAGACAGGAATGGTTGTGCCGTCATCGTCCTTGAACGCCGTGGGTTTGCACCCGGCCGGCAGCATGTTGCTGGCCCCGATGAATAACGCATCAGACGAACCCGGGCGGAAATACACGGGACGCTCCACTCCGGTTGGCCCGGTACTTACACCAATAGCGCCAGTGGGCGCGGCCCCATCGATGATTTTGACGCTGACATCACCACCGAGCGGGTTATAGGTCGCAGCAAGTGCTTGAGCAGAGATAAAGGCATCCAGGCCCATTAACGCTATCGCGCCCAATGAAGCCACGAGGTATCGACGAGTGCTTTTCATAATGGATCATCCTTATCAAAAGAGAGGGACTGCCACCACCGCAGAATGAAAAGGCACAAGCGCAATGGCGTTCGGCAAGTAAACGCCGGGCACCGGGGTGGAACAACTGTCAGAACTAACAGGTAGGCAGGCGGGAAAATCAGGGTTCCAACGAACGGCGCTCGTTCTCGATCGCTTCAGCCAAGGCCTGGGCTTCGGCCTCTTCGTCACTCAATTGAGGGGGGGCCAGCGCCGCAACGGCGGCCAGGAGTTTTTCCCGGGCGGCCGCAACGCCGAGACGGTCTTCTTCGGGTTCTGCCTGGGCTTCAGGTTCAACGCTCAACGAGGATTCAGGCTCGGCAGAGCCCTCTCGCAGCAGATCATCGAAGTCGGTCTTGATGCCCTGCTCCATATCGTCCAGTTCCAGCAGCAAGGTATGGAAGCTGGTTTCGTCCTTCGGCTCTTCAGGCTCGGCGCTCGCATCGGCCAGTTCCTGCAGGCTCGCGGGCACCGGCGCATCATCGAAATCGAGCACCGGCTCGGCTTCCATCTCGCGCAATTCGGCGAGGGGCGGAAGATCGTCGAGGTTCTTCAGGTTGAAATGGTCGAGGAACACCTTGGTGGTGGCGAACATTGCCGGTTTACCCGGTACGTCGCGGTAGCCGACGATGCGGATCCATTCGCGCTCCAGCAAGGTCTTGACGATATGGCTGTTCACCGCCACGCCACGCACATCCTCGATTTCGCCCCGCGTGATCGGCTGGCGATAGGCGATCAGCGCCATGGTTTCCAGCATCGCCCGTGAATAGCGCTGCGGGCGTTCTTCCCACAGGCGGCCGACCCACGGGGAAAATTTCTCACGGATCTGCAGGCGATAACCCGACGCCACCTCGCGCAATTCAAAGGCGCGGCCGTCGCAGGACTTGCGCAGGATCTCCAGCGCCTTCTTGAACACCGGCGGCTCGGGACGTTCGGCCTCTTCAAAGAGTTCGAACAGGCGCTCAAGAGATTGCGGCTTGCCCGAGGCCAGGAGGAAGGCTTCCAGCAACGGCGCCAGTTCACGGGGTTCAGTCAGATTCATCGATTCAGCTCTTTATTCGGCTCGCGCCCGCACGTGGATAGCCGCAAAAGGCTCATTCTGCACCAGCTCGACCAGGGATTCCTTGACCAGTTCGAGGATCGCCATGAACGTGACCACTACACCCAGGCGCCCCTCCTCGGCGGTGAACAGCTCGACAAACGGCACAAACCCGCCGCCCTTTAGGCGTTCGAGTACGTCGCTCATGCGCTCGCGGGTCGACAGTGCCTCGCGGCTGACCTGGTGGCTTTCAAACATGTCGCCACGGCGCAGCACTTCGGCCATGGACATCAGCAATTCCTCCAGGCTCACGTCCGGCAACAGCTTGCGCGCACGGGCCTCGGGCGCGTCCAGCTTGGGTACCACCACGTCGCGGCCGACGCGGCTGAGGCCGTCGATGCCTTCGGCGGCCGCCTTGAAGCGTTCGTATTCCTGCAGGCGGCGGATCAGCTCGGCGCGCGGGTCGTCTTCCTCGGCCTCGACGGTTTCGGAACGTGGCAGCAGCATGCGCGACTTGATCTCGGCAAGCATGGCGGCCATCACCAGGTACTCGGCAGCCAGTTCCAGGCGCACCGACTGCATCAACTCGACATAGCCCATGTACTGGCGGGTGATTTCCGCCACCGGAATGTCGAGGATGTTGATGTTTTGCTTGCGGATCAGGTACAGCAGCAAGTCCAGCGGGCCTTCGAAAGCTTCAAGGAACACTTCCAGGGCGTCCGGCGGGATGTACAGGTCCAGCGGCATTTCCATCACGGCCTGGCCGTAGACCATGGCAAAGGGCAGTTCCTGCTGGGCGCCCGCCTGGGGGTCGGCGGTTTCCACGGCCGACATTCAGGCCTCGACCATGAAGGGCGTCGGGTCGCCGCAACCGACCCGCACCACCTGCGGCTCGCCGTCAGCCAGATTGATCACGGTGGAGGCCTTGCCGCCGCCGAAGCCGCCGTCGATGATCAGGTCCACCTGTTTTTCCAGGAGCTGACGCATTTCGTAGGGGTCTTCCAGCGGCTCGGTGTCGCCGGGCATGATCAACGACACGCTCATCAGCGGCTCGCCCAGCTCGGCCAGCAGCGCCAGGGCAATCGGATGCTCGGGCACGCGCAGGCCGATGGTGCGTTTCTTCGGGTGCAGCAACAGGCGCGGCACTTCGCGGGTGGCGTTGAGAATAAAGGTGTAGGGCCCGGGCAGATGGGCCTTGAGCAAGCGAAAGGTGCCGGTGTCGACCTTGGCGAACAGGCCCAGTTGGGACAGGTCGCTGCAGATCAGCGCAAAGTTGTGGTTTTTGTCCAGGTCACGCAGGCGTCTTACACGCTCGACCGCGTTCTTGTCGCCGATCTGGCAACCGATAGCGTAGGACGAATCGGTAGGGTAGATCACCACGCCGCCGGCGCGGATGATCTCGACCGCCTGTTTGATCAGGCGCGCCTGGGGGTTTTCCGGATGAATCTGGAAGAATTGGCTCACGTGCTCTACCTGTTCAGACGGTGGCAATAATGGGGTCATGCTTGAATCGCCCCCACAACAGCGGCAAATCTTCCGGGATCGCGCGGTACTCGCCGATCTCGGACCAGCCGCCTGGGCCATGGAAATCACTGCCGGCACTGACCAGCAGACCAAATTCGCGGGCAAGGATCGCCAGGCTGCCCACCTGATCGGCGGGTTGATGCCCGTTGACCACTTCAATCGCGTGGCCGCCGGCACCCATATAGTCGCCAATCAGCTTGCGGCGCTTGCTGCGGGTGAAATCGTAATGCCAGGGATGCGCCAGACTGACCCAGGCCCCGGCAGCCCGCAGGGTCTGCACGGTATCTTCCAGAGTCGGCCAATGTTGCTTCACATCGCCCAGTTTGCCGGCGCCCAGCCATTTGCGGAACGCTTCGGCGCGGTCCTTCACGAACCCCTCGCGCACCATCCAGTCGGCGAAGTGCGGCCGGGCCGGCGCATTGCCGCTGTCGCCCAGTTCCTGCTGGATGGCGCGGGCGCCATCGAGGGCGCCGGGCATGCCTTTGAGGCTCAACTTGCGGCTTATTTCTTCGGACCGCAGCCAGCGACCATCGTGCAATTGGGCGATGGCGGCGACCAGCGCCGGCGCGTTCTGGTCGAAGTCGTAGCCCAGCACATGAATGGTGGCGCCGCCCCAGGTACACGATAACTCCACGCCATTGACCAGTTGCATGCCCAGGCTCTGGGCTGTCGCGCGGGCCTCGTCGAGGCCTTCAACGGTATCGTGGTCGGTCAACGCCAGGACTCGCACGCCTTTTTCAAACGCACGCGCAACCAGTACCGCAGGCGCCAGGGCGCCGTCGGAGGCCGTGCTGTGGCAGTGCAAATCAACATTCACGGGGGTCTGTAACCTCAAGTCAGCTGGCGCTATCGCAACCAAGGATGTTTGTTATTATGCCGCCACATCCAGCTTCTGGCTCTTACTGTGAAACAATTCATCGACTTCATCCCGCTGTTGCTGTTTTTCATTGTTTACAAACTCGACCCTCGGGTCATCGATCTGGCCGGCCACGAACTCACCTTCGGTGGCATCTACAGCGCCACCGCCGTGCTGATCATCAGCTCTGTCGTGGTCTACGGCGCCATCTTTATCTCCCAGCGCAAACTCGAAAAAAGCCAATGGCTGACCCTGATCGCCTGCCTCGTCTTCGGCAGCCTGACCTTGGCCTTCCACAGCGAAACCTTCCTTAAATGGAAAGCCCCGGTGGTGAACTGGCTGTTCGCCCTGGCGTTTATCGGCAGCCACTTCATCGGTGACCGCCTGCTGATCAAGCGGATCATGGGCCACGCGCTGACCCTGCCGGAGCCTGTGTGGACCCGACTGAACATAGCCTGGATCGTGTTTTTCCTGTTCTGCGGCGCCGCCAACCTGTTCGTCGCCTTTACGTTCCAGGACTACTGGGTCGACTTCAAAGTCTTCGGCAGCCTGGGCATGACCGTGCTGTTCCTGGTGGCTCAGGGCATCTACCTGTCGCGCCACCTGCATGACACCGACCCCACCACGCCGAAAACCGAGGACTGACATGCTCTACGCCATCATTGCCACCGACGTTGCCCACTCGCTGGAAAAACGCCTGTCCGTGCGCCCGGCCCATGTCGAGCGCCTGAAAGTGCTGCAAGCCGAAGGCCGGATCGTACTGGCCGGCCCTCACCCGGCGGTGGACAGCAATGACCCGAGCGACGCCGGTTTCAGCGGCAGCCTAATCGTCGCCGAGTTCGCGTCCCTGGCCGATGCCAGGGCCTGGGCCGACGCCGATCCGTATGTCACGGCGGGCGTGTATGCGAACGTCACCGTCAAACCGTTCAAGCAAGTCCTGCCTTGATTCAGGCGGCGCCGAACCTTATCGGTTCGGCGCGCTCCTAATTGTTCATTATTCCCGGTAACCTGCCGACAACATTCTGAATATTCGTGTGGAATCAGGAGTTCCGATGCGCTTACCTCAGTTGTGTCTGTTGGCAGTCATCATGGCCGGGGCCACGGCCCACGCTGAAGAAACCTCGAACAACGGCAGCTCCACACCGTTGTCTCTGAGTGCGGGCAGCCAGATGAACGAGTTGCAGCAACGCTTGAAAGAAAGTGAACGGCTGCGTGAAGAACTGAGCAGGCAACTGCAAACTGCGGACACCAACCGTGAAAGCGCTCAACTGAGCCGTTTGCGTCAGGAGAACCAACGCCTGGCCCAGCAGCTTAAAGAAACCCAGGGCGGGGCCTTGAGCCGCTGGCTCACCGAGCAGCAGCAGTGGTTTGTCACTGGCGCCGCCGTTGCCCTGATCGCCCTGCTGTGCGGGATCTTCGCCAGCGGTGGGCACCGTCGCCGTCGACAATGGCTAAATTGAGTGAGTCATGAGCGAGCTGTTACTGATAGACGATGACCAGGAGCTCTGCGAGCTGCTGACCAGTTGGTTGAGCCAGGAAGGTTTCCAGGTGCGCGCCTGCCACGATGGCTTGAGCGCCCGTAACGCCCTGGCCGACAGCGCGCCCGCCGCCGTGGTGCTTGACGTGATGCTGCCCGACGGCAGTGGCCTGGAACTGCTCAAGCAACTGCGCAACGACCACCCGGACCTGCCGGTGCTGATGCTCTCGGCCCGGGGCGAACCGCTGGACCGCATCCTCGGCCTGGAACTGGGCGCCGACGATTACCTGGCCAAGCCCTGCGACCCCCGCGAACTCACCGCCCGCCTGCGCGCGGTGCTGCGCCGCAGCCACCCGGCCGCCGTGTCCACCCAGCTTGAGCTCGGCGACCTGTGCTTCAGCCCGGTGCGCGGCGTGGTCAGCATCGACGAGCAGGAGTTCGCCCTCACCGTCTCCGAAAGCCGCCTGCTGGAAGCCTTGCTGCGCCAACCCGGCGAGCCGCTGGACAAACAGGAACTGGCGCAGATCGCCCTGGGCCGCAAGCTGACGCTGTACGACCGTAGCCTGGACATGCACGTCAGCAACCTGCGCAAAAAAATCGGCCCGCACCCGGATGGCCGGCCACGGATCGTGGCGCTGCGCAGTCGCGGCTACTACTACAGCCTCTAAATGCCACGCCGGTCTCTGTGAATCAGCGAATACCTCTGTGGCGAGCGAGCTTGCCTCGCGTTGGGGTGCGAAGCGCCCCCCATTAAGGAAACCTCAGAGCCTGGTGGTGGGGCTGCTGCGCAGCCCGACGCAGGGCAAGCCTGCTCGCCACAGGACAAGCCCCACCGCCACGAAACTGCCTCTAGCGCCATTCGCCGTGGCAGTTTTGTCAGGCGCCCGCCAAACTGTCTTTACCGAAGCTTTACCCTGCGCTGACAGCGGCTGACCTTGATCGCCGTACTCTACTCACATCCGGACTCACCGGAATAGAGACAGGAGAATCACCATGCGCAAGACCCTTATCGCTCTGATGTTCGCCACTGCCCTGCCCGCCGTTGCCATGGCTGCCATGCCGGAAGGTCCAGGCCCTGGCGCCGGCCCGATGGGCGGCCCTGAAGGTCGCATGATGGGTGGCCCAGGCCCGGGCGCTGATCATGGCCCACGTGGCCGCGGCGGTCCGTTGCGCGAGCTGGACCTGACCCCCGAACAGCATCAGCAGATCGACCGCCTGATGCGCGAGCAGAGGGAAGGCCGTCGCGAACTGGTCGAGAAGTACCTCGACAAAATGCCGGCCGCCGACCAGAAAGCCATGCAGGATGAGAAGGACGCCAGCCGCAAGAAAACCCAGAGCAGCATTCGCGCCGTGCTGACACCCGAGCAGCAGAAGCAGTTTGACGAAATCGTCAAAAAGCAGGACCAGCGTCGTGCCGAATGGCGAGAATTCAAAGCCTGGAAAGCGCAACAGCCGCAAAAAGCGCAATAATGCCCTAGTGTTACTCCCCCCAGCCCAGCGGCCGTGCGCCGCTGGGCTTTTCCTGTTTGAGGGTTTCCCGTGCGTTCATTGTTCTGGCGCATCCTCGCCAGTTTCTGGCTGGCCATCGCGTTGGTTGCCGGGTTGTCGCTGCTGCTTGGGCACATGCTCAATCAGGACGCCTGGATTCTCAGCCGTCATCCCGGCGTCAGCAACCTGGCCGAAGAGTGGACCCAGCTGTACGAAGCCCAGGGCGAGGATGCCGCGCAGCAACTGCTGCAACAGCGCAAGCGCCAGTACCACATCGATGTACAGGTGCTCAACGAAAGCGGCGAAGCGGTGGTACGCGGCACCTTTCCAAAAAGGGCCGCCGCGTTTGAAGCACGCCAGACCGACGGGCAGGACGGTCCCCTGCCCTGGCGGCGCCTGACCGCCGAGTACACCAGCGAAAAAACCGGCGACACTTACCTGTTCATCTACCGTATTCCGCACCCGGAACTCGACCAATGGCACCGCAGCAGCCTGGCGTGGCCATTGAGCGCACTGGCGATTGCCTTGGTGGTGCTGACCCTGTTCAGCCTGTTCGTCACGCTCTCCATCACGCGCCCGCTGAGCCGCCTGCGCGGCGCGGTGCATGACCTGGGCCAGGCCACCTATCAGCAAAACAGCCTGGCGCGCCTGGCCAACCGGCGCGATGAGTTCGGCGTGCTCGCCACCGACTTCAACCGCATGGGCGCCCGCCTGCAAAGCCTGATCGGCAGTCAGCGGCAACTGCTGCGCGATGTGTCCCACGAGCTGCGCTCGCCACTGGCACGCCTGCGTATCGCCCTGGCCCTGGCCGAACGTGCCGGCAGCGAAGAGCGGGAAAAACTCTGGCCGCGCCTGACCCGCGAATGCGACCGCCTGGAAGCGCTGATCAGCGAGATCCTGGTGCTGGCGCGGGTGGATGCCGACAACGCCAGCGTCGAGGACATCGACCTCAACCTGCTGCTCAAGACCCTGCAAAAAGATGCCCAGCTCAGCGCACCGGAACAAACGGTGCAACTCACCGCTGCCGCGAACCTGCACCTGAAGGGCTGGCCGACCATGATCGAGCGCGCGGTGGATAACCTGCTACGCAACGCCCAACGCTTCAACCCGCCCGGACAGCCCATCGAGTTGCAGGCACAGCTTCAGGGCGAGCGCATCCTGATCAGCGTGCGCGACCACGGCCAGGGCGTCGACGCCGCGCACCTGAGCCAGCTCGGTGAGCCGTTCTACCGCGCGCCCGGCCAGACTGCCCAGGGACACGGCCTGGGCCTGGCGATCGCGCGCCGTGCCGCCGAGCGTCACGGCGGCAACCTGATCCTGGCCAACCATGCCGACGGCGGGTTTATAGCGAGCATCGACCTGCCGTTGGTGCCCGGGGTTGTCACAGCGGTGTGATGATCTTCTATAGTGGTCCTTCTCTTACGGAGTGCCCTTGATGACTGACCTGCTCAACACCGTCCAAGCCGCACTCGCACTGCCCGCCACCGCGCCGACCTTCAACGGGGCCGGCGCCCTCCAGGTCTTGAGCGAGCGCTTGCGATCAGGGCTTGGTGGTGGAGCAGACCGCCTGGGGCCCGGCGCATCGGCTGCTGGCGCCGCTCAACATCAGCGGCACGCCGTTGCAATGGGATTTGCCGGCGCAGGCATTGGGCTCGCATCGGGCGCAGTGGTAAATCAGGGTTTGCTCCTGTCGAATACCGACTGCGCATGAGTTACATCCCTGTGGCGAGCGGGCTTGCCACAGAGTCTCTCCGTTTGCCGCGCGACAGCGTTAAGCGGATCGCATTTCAACGGCTGTACGCGGTCAGAGCTGTGGAAGCGGTTCACCTATCTGTGACATAGAGGAGAGATGCCGATGGCCACCTTTGAACCTGGACACCTGCATGTCGAGCGCCATGCGCTCAACCAGGACGACTACAGCTACAACCTGCACATCGATTACGCCGTCAGCCAGGACCCAAAGGAAGGCACGGGCATGCTGTTCAAGCTGCACGGTTCGGTGCAGGGCAAGGACCTCGACGAGGAATTTTTCCTGCCCAAGGACCAGGCCTTCGATTTTGCCCGGCACGCCATGCACATCGCCTACAGGTACGGCATGCCGAAAACCGCAGTCTTGAATGGCACGATGCACAAGCAATACGACCAGATGTTCGAGGATGTGCGCCATCAACTGGACGTGAAGTCCGGTGACCCGGTAAAACCCGAGCACCTGGAGTAAGAACACCGCCCCCCCCTGTGGGAGCGAGCAATCCCGCTCCCACATTTTGATCTCCGTCATCTGCAAGGCATACTTGCCGCCTCCCGCTCCAGAATTACTAGCGCCCCATGCGTATCCACGTCAGCTTTATCGACCGCGTCGGCATCACCCAGGAGGTCCTGGCCCTGCTCGGTGGGCGCAATCTCAACCTGGATGCAGTGGAGATGGTGCCGCCCAACGTGTATATCGACGCCCCCACCCTGAGCGCCGCGGTGCTCGAAGAGCTGCGCGACGCGCTGTTCAGCGTGCAGGGCGTGCAGGCGGTGACGGTAGTCGACATTCTCCCCGGGCAGCGCCGCCATCTGCAGCTCGATGCGCTGCTGGCCGCCATGACCGACCCGGTGCTGGCCCTGGACAGCGCGGGCAAGATCCTGCTGGCCAACCCGGCGTTGATTGCGCTGTATGGACGCGAACCTGCAGGCGATAGCATCAGTGAGCTGTTCAATGACCCGGCGCTGCTCGACACCTTGCTCGAACACGGCTTTCGCCTGCCCTTGCGCGAGATCAGCGTAAACGGCCAGACCCTGTTGCTGGATGCCACGCCAATCACCGATGCCGGCGCGCTGCTGACCCTTTACCAGCCCAACCGCATCGGCGAGCAACTGTCGGCGCTGCACCATGACCATGCCGAAGGGTTTGACGCGCTGCTGGGCGAATCGCCGGTGATCCGCACCTTGAAGGCGCGGGCGCAACGGGTGGCAGCGCTGGATGCACCGCTGCTGATCCAGGGCGAAACCGGCACTGGCAAAGAGCTGGTGGCCCGTGCCTGCCATGCGATCAGTGCGCGATACAACGCGCCGTTCCTGGCGCTCAACTGCGCGGCGCTGCCGGAAAATCTCGCCGAAAGCGAGCTGTTCGGCTACGCCCCAGGTGCCTTCACCGGTGCCCAGCGCGGCGGCAAACCGGGGCTGATGGAGCTGGCGAACCAGGGCACGGTGTTTCTCGATGAGATCGGCGAAATGTCGCCATACCTGCAGGCCAAGCTGCTGCGTTTTCTCAACGACGGCAGCTTTCGTCGAGTGGGTGGTGATCGCGAAGTGAAGGTCAATGTGCGCATCCTCAGCGCCACCCACCGCGACCTGGAAAAAATGGTCAGCGAGGGCACCTTTCGCGAAGACCTGTTCTACCGCCTCAATGTACTCAATATCGAAGTGCCGCCGTTGCGTGAGCGCGGCCAGGACATCCTGCTGCTGGCGCGCTACTTCATGCAGCAGGCCTGCGCGCAGATCCAGCGCCCGGTGTGTCGCCTGGCGCCCGGCACCTACCCGGCCCTGCTCGACAACCGCTGGCCGGGTAACGTCAGGCAATTGCAGAACGTGATCTTCCGCGCCGCGGCCATTTGCGAAAGCAGCCTGGTGGACATCGGCGACCTGGATATCGCCGGCACGTCCGTGGCGCGCCAGAGCGACGGCGAGGTAGAAAGCCTGGAACAGGCGGTAGAAGACTTCGAGCGCGACCTGCTGGACAAACTCTACAGCCGCTACCCCTCGACACGCCAACTGGCGAGCCGGCTGCAGACCTCCCACACGGCTATCGCCCATCGCCTGCGCAAGTACGGCATCCCCAACAAACCCTGAAGCCGGGCACCGTTCAAAAGGTGGGAGTGCACTTCGCCCTTGAGTTTTGGTCCAGGAACGACATCCAGTGTACTGAAAGCGCTACAGCGGAACGATATCGCTACACCCGCTGTTTTAACGCGTCCTGCAAGGCTTTGATCCACATAGGCTTTTTTTCAGCGGCCTGCCCGTAACGATATCGCTACACACAATGTGTCCAAGGTTATATTCATATTTATCAAGGCATTGATTTATATGGATTTATTCATATTGGCCGCGATATTGCTAATCAACTCCCATCATTCCGATTCTTGCACCAGGAGTTTCCATGAGCGAGTTGCGTTTTACTGAAGATCACGAATGGCTGCGCGCCGAAGCCGACGGCAGCGTCACCGTGGGTATCACCGCTTTCGCGCAGAACGCGCTGGGTGATGTGGTTTTCGTGCAACTGCCGGAGTTGCAGGCCTACGCCAAAGGCGCTGAAGCCTCCACCGTGGAGTCGGTGAAAGCAGCCAGCGGCGTGTACATGCCGCTGGATGGCGAAGTGCTGGAAGTGAACGACAAGCTCGATGGCAGCCCGGAACTGGTCAACGAAGACCCGATGGGCGAAGGTTGGTTCTTCCGCTTCAAACCGGCCGATGCCGAGGCGGTCGCCAAATTGCTCGATCAGGACGCGTACGATCGCCTGATCAAAGCCAACGCTGAAGCTTGAGGAGCCCACCATGACCATCACTCTCGGCACTGCCAACGAATTCATCGCCCGCCATATCGGCCCGCGCCCGCAGGACGAGCAGCACATGCTCGCCAGCCTCGGTTTTGACTCCCTCGAAGCCCTCAGCGCCAGCGTGATCCCGGAAAGCATCAAGGGCACCAGCGTGCTCGGCTTGGAAGACGGCCTGAGCGAAGCGCAGGCACTGGCCAGCATCAAGGCCATCGCCGGCAAGAACCAACTGTTCAAGACCTACATCGGCCAGGGCTACTACAACTGCCATACGCCGTCGCCGATCCTGCGCAACCTGCTGGAAAACCCGGCCTGGTACACCGCCTATACCCCTTACCAGCCGGAGATTTCCCAGGGCCGCCTGGAGGCGCTGCTGAACTTCCAGACCCTGATCAGCGACCTCACCGGCCTGCCGATTGCCAACGCCTCCCTGCTCGACGAAGCCACCGCCGCCGCCGAGGCCATGACCTTCTGCAAGCGCCTGAGCAAGAACAAGGGCAGCCATGCCTTCTTCGCGTCGATCCACAGCCACCCGCAAACCCTGGATGTGCTGCGCACCCGCGCCGAGCCACTGGGCATCGACGTGGTGGTGGGCGATGAACGCGAGCTGAGCGACGTGAGTGCCTTCTTCGGCGCACTGCTGCAATACCCGGCCAGCAACGGCGATGTGTTCGACTACCGTGAGCTCACCGAGCGCTTCCACGCCGCCAATGCGCTGGTGGCCGTAGCCGCCGACCTGCTGGCACTGACCCTGCTGACCCCGCCGGGCGAGTTCGGCGCCGACGTGGCCATCGGCAGCGCGCAACGCTTTGGCGTGCCCCTGGGCTTCGGCGGACCGCACGCGGCTTACTTCTCCACCAGGGATGCGTTCAAGCGCGACATGCCTGGCCGTCTGGTGGGCGTTTCCGTGGACCGTTTCGGCAAGCCGGCCCTGCGCCTGGCCATGCAGACCCGCGAGCAACATATTCGTCGCGAGAAAGCCACCAGCAACATCTGCACCGCCCAGGTGCTGCTGGCCAACATCGCCAGCATGTACGCGGTGTACCACGGGCCCAAGGGGCTTACCCAAATCGCCCAGCGCATTCATCACCTCACCGCGATCCTCGCCAAAGGCCTTGGTGCCTTGGGCCTGAAGGTGGAGCAGCAACATTTCTTCGACACCCTCACCCTCCACACCGGCGCCAACACCACCGCCCTGCACGACAAGGCGCGCGCCCAGCGCATCAACCTGCGTGTGGTGGATGCCGAACGCGTAGGCCTGTCGGTCGACGAAACCACCACCCAGACCGATATCGAAACCCTGTGGTCGATCTTCGCCGATGGCAACGCCCTGCCGGTTTTCGCCCAGGCTGAAAGCGCTCTGCCAGCAGCCTTGCTGCGCCAGTCGCCGATCCTCACCCACCCGGTGTTCAATCGCTACCATTCCGAAACCGAGCTGATGCGCTATCTGCGCAAACTGGCCGACAAGGACCTGGCACTGGACCGCACCATGATCCCGCTGGGCTCGTGCACCATGAAGCTCAACGCCGCCAGTGAAATGATCCCGGTGACCTGGGCCGAATTCGGCGCCCTGCACCCGTTCGCCCCGGCCGAGCAAAGCGCCGGCTACCTGCAATTGACCACCGACCTGGAAGCCATGCTCTGCGCGGCCACCGGCTACGATGCGATTTCGCTGCAACCGAACGCCGGTTCCCAGGGTGAATACGCCGGCCTGCTGGCCATTCGTGCCTATCACCAGAGCCGTGGCGATGAACGCCGCGACATCTGCCTGATCCCCTCGTCGGCCCACGGCACCAACCCTGCCACCGCCAACATGGCCGGCATGCGCGTGGTGGTCACCGCCTGCGACGCTCGCGGCAACGTCGATATCGACGACCTGCGCGCCAAGGCCATCGAGCACCGCGAGCACCTCGCTGCGCTGATGATCACTTACCCGTCCACCCACGGCGTGTTCGAAGAAGGCATTCGCGAAATCTGCGGCGTCATTCACGACAACGGCGGCCAAGTGTACATCGACGGCGCCAACATGAACGCGATGGTCGGCCTCTGCGCACCGGGCAAATTTGGCGGCGACGTGTCCCACCTGAACCTGCACAAGACGTTCTGCATCCCCCACGGCGGCGGCGGCCCTGGCGTTGGCCCGATTGGCGTGAAGTCGCACCTGGCGCCGTTTCTGCCGGGCCACGCGGCCATGGCACGCAAGGAAGGTGCGGTGTGCGCGGCGCCGTTCGGCAGCGCAAGCATTTTGCCGATTACCTGGATGTACATCAGCATGATGGGCGGCGCTGGCCTCAAGCGGGCCTCGCAGCTGGCGATCCTGAATGCCAACTACATTTCCCGTCGCCTCGAAGAGCACTACCCGGTGCTCTACACCGGCAGCAACGGCCTGGTGGCCCACGAATGCATCCTCGACCTGCGTCCGCTCAAGGACAGCAGTGGCATCAGCGTGGATGACGTGGCCAAGCGCCTGATCGACTTCGGCTTCCATGCGCCAACCATGTCGTTCCCGGTAGCCGGCACGTTGATGATCGAGCCGACCGAAAGCGAATCACGGGAAGAACTGGACCGCTTCTGCGAGGCCATGATCGCTATCCGTGAAGAGATCCGCGCAGTGGAAAACGGCACGCTGGACAAGGATGACAACCCTCTGAAAAACGCCCCGCACACCGCGGCGGAACTGGTGGGCGAGTGGAGCCACCCGTACAGCCGTGAACAGGCGGTGTACCCGGTTGCGTCGCTGATCGATGGCAAATACTGGCCGCCGGTTGGGCGCGTGGACAACGTGTTCGGCGATCGCAACCTCGTGTGCGCCTGCCCGTCCATCGAAAGCTACGCCTGAGCTGGGAGGGAGTTTGCTCCCTCTCACACTTCGCACTTTTTCAGGAGCTGAACATGTCCACCGACAATCTGTTGAAAACCCCCTTGCACGCCCTGCACCTCGAACTCGGCGCGCGCATGGTGCCCTTCGCCGGCTACGACATGCCGGTGCAATACCCGCTGGGCGTGATGAAGGAACACTTGCATACCCGTGAGCATGCCGGGTTGTTCGACGTGTCCCACATGGGCCAGATCCGCCTCAGCGGCGCCAATGCCGCCAAAGCCCTCGAAACACTGGTGCCGGTCGACATCATCGACCTGCCGGTAGGCATGCAGCGCTACGCGATGTTCACCAACGAACAGGGCGGCATTCTCGACGACCTGATGGTGGCCAACCTGGGTAACGACGAATTGTTCCTGGTGGTCAACGCCGCCTGCAAGGATCAGGACCTCGCGCACCTGCGCAAACACATCGGTGATCAATGCAGTATCGAACCGCTGTTCGAAGCGCGCGCGCTGCTGGCCCTGCAAGGACCGGCGGCGGTAAAGGTATTGGCGCGCCTGGCGCCGCACGTCACCCGCATGACGTTCATGCAGTTCGCCAGCGTTCGCCTGCTGGGGGTTGACTGCTACGTGAGCCGTTCGGGCTACACCGGTGAAGATGGATTTGAAATCTCCGTACCCGCCGCCAATGCCGAAAGCCTTGCGCGCAGCCTGCTGGCCGAAACCGAAGTGCAGCCCATCGGCCTCGGTGCCCGCGACTCCCTGCGCCTGGAAGCCGGCTTGTGCCTGTACGGCCATGACATGAACACAGACACCACGCCGATTGAAGCGAGCCTGCTGTGGGCCATCTCCAAGGCTCGTCGTAGCGACGGCGCGCGCGCCGGCGGCTTCCCGGGCGCCGAGCACGTCTTCAGCCAGCAACAGGCCGGCGTAAACCGCAAGCGCGTAGGTCTGCTGCCTCAGGAACGGACACCCGTGCGTGAAGGCGCAGAGATCGTCGACGAACAGGGCACCGTTATTGGCAGCATCTGCAGCGGAGGCTTTGGCCCGAGCTTGGGCGGCCCGCTGGCAATGGGTTATCTGGACAGCACGTTCACTGCGCTGGATACCGAGGTGTCTGCATTGGTGCGTGGGAAAAAGGTGCCATTGCGTGTAAGTAAAATGCCATTTGTGCCGCAGCGTTACTATCGCGGCTGACTGGTTGTTTCTATAAGTAACGCGGCTGCGTTAACGTGCACTGAACTGTCACGCAGCCGCCATAAAACAGTGCATCTTCGATAGAGTTTCTTATAGGCAATCACCTATAACAAGTGAACTTATCTATCGAATAAGATCGCGCTGGTTTGTTGCTCAAAATGCCACGGGGCCGAGTAAATACTGGGGGTATGGCAGGGCTTGTTTTTTCTGCGTTAGTTGGCGTAGAGTTTGCCCACTGTGTTTGCATGGGTCGCTTGGAACCTGGACCTGGGCAGTAGCTGATGTAGTTTGCTACAACCCGTTCGACGTCTCTTACTTTCCTGCAACCCAGCCCAGTACTCTTTCATGTGAAAGGGGCTGTCATTAATTTTTAGCGTCAAAGGAAAGAAGAAATGTCCACACGTCAGAGCGGTACCGTCAAGTGGTTCAATGACGAAAAAGGGTTTGGTTTTATCACACCAGAAAGCGGTCCGGATCTGTTCGTGCATTTCCGCGCTATCCAGGGCAACGGCTTCAAGAGCCTGAAAGAAGGCCAGAAAGTGACGTTCGTTGCTGTGCAAGGCCAAAAGGGCATGCAGGCTGACGAAGTACAAGCGGAAGGCTGATCCCTCCCCTGCAACAAAAAGCCCCTGATATGACATCAGGGGCTTTTTTATGGGCGCGATTCCGTAAACTGCGTATTTTTGTGCGAGAGCCTTGCCATGCCCAAGCCCCTGCTGAGCCCCCAGGGCGCGTTCCCCGCCGCCGGACTGGCTCGTCGCCTGGCAGCAATGCTCTATGATGCTCTGCTGTGCACTGCGCTGCTGATCGTCACCGCCTTTATCTACAAACTGGTGTGGATTGCGTTCGTGGGCGAGGCGAACATGCGCACGCTGAGCGAGTCCGGCGCGCTGGACGGTGACCCGATACTGTCGACCCTCCTGCTGTTTGTGCTGTTCGGCTTTTTTGCCAAGTTCTGGACTCATTCCGGGCAGACACTGGGCATGCAGGTCTGGGGCGTGCGCGTACAGAACGCCGACGGCTCGCGTATCAGCCTGTGGCAGGCGCTGCTGCGCTTTATGGTATCGATTGCGTCGTGGCTGTGCGTGGGGCTTGGGTTTGCCTGGCCACTGTTCGATAGGCACAAACGCAGCTGGCATGACATCTACTCGGACACGCAACTGGTGCGAATCCCGAAGCAGAAAAAATAAAACCTCCGTGTTCACACCTGCGTCAGGCGTTGCCGGCCAGCTTGAGCCGCGCAGCCTGGGTGAAATCCAGCATGCGCTTGAGCGGGCGCACCGCATGGGGGATCACCGACGGCTCGACGAATATCTCGTTACTGCCTTCACGCAGGCACTGCAACGTGCGCTCCAGCGTATTCATCGCCATCCACGGGCAGTGCGCGCAACTGCGGCATGCGGCGCCGTTGCCTGCGGTAGGCGCTTCGACAAACACCTTGTCCGGGCACAGCTGCTGCATCTTGTAGAAAATGCCGCGATCCGTCGCCACGATGAAGGTCTTGTTCGGCAGGCGCTGCGCGGCGGCGATCAGTTGACTGGTGGAACCCACCGCATCCGCCAGTTCGATCACGGCGGTCGGTGACTCCGGGTGCACCAGGATGGCAGCGTCCGGGTACAGTGCTTTCATGTCTTCGAGCTGCTTGGACTTGAACTCTTCGTGGACGATGCAGGCACCGTCCCACAGCAGCATGTCGGCGCCGGTCTGACGCTGAATATAGGTGCCCAGGTGCTTGTCGGGGCCCCAGATGATGGTTTCGCCGTTGTCCATCAGGCTCTCGACGATTTCCAGCGCACAACTGGAAGTCACCACCCAGTCGGCACGGGCCTTGACCGCTGCCGAGGTGTTGGCATACACCACCACCGTGCGCTCGGGATGCTGGTCGCAGAACGCCGAAAACTCATCCACCGGGCAGCCAAGGTCCAGGGAGCAGGTGGCTTCCAGGGTCGGCATGAGGATGCGTTTTTCAGGGGTGAGAATCTTGGCGGTCTCGCCCATGAATCGCACGCCGGCCACCAGTACCGTGCTGGCCGGGTGAGCAGCGCCAAAGCGCGCCATTTCCAGGGAGTCGGAGACGCAGCCACCGGTTTCTTCGGCCAGGGCCTGAATCACCGGATCGCAGTAAAAGTGGGCAACCAGCACCGCGTCCTGAGCGTTGAGCTCGGCGGCGATGGCAACGCGCAGACCGGCCTCTTCGTCGGCGCTGAGGGCCTTGGGCTGCTTGGCGTCGAGATGGGCTTGAACCAGTAGGCGTTCGGAAATGTGCGTCATGTTCGCAAGACCTGCAGGCGCAGTTGCGCGAAAGTCGAGTGTACCACCGGCTCTGGAGCCCTTCGGGCGCCGCCGGACGAAGTAAATTGTATTCATCAACCACGGGTGAAGCTGCGCAAGGCTACAGAATATCGAATGGATTCAAAAGCCTAATCTGGGGCTGGCGTGCGCATCTGCCAGGCAAAAAAAACAGGAAACCCGGTTTCCTGTTTTTTGGGACGCTGTCAACGCGACAGTGAGGAGGGATCCTCCTGCAGCAGCACAGAGGCATGCATGTTCGCCAATGCCTCCTTGAGCGTGGATTCCTCCAACGCCTGCCTGGACTTATTGCTTTCCCTTGCGGCGTGTTCCAGCAATGACACGTAGTCACGCCTGGCCGAGGCGTGCCTGGGCACGAACGTCTCGTCGACCTGCTTGCCCATCACGTATTTTTGCGTACGGGTATCCTGGCTCGCGGACTGGGATACAGAAGCATGGGTCAGCATGCCTTCCTTATACCCCAAGTGGGTCGAACTGCTGGCCTTGTCCTCGACCTGCACATAGAGGTAATTCTGCGATTCGGCCGTGGTGCCCAGCGCCGGGTTTCTTCCGCCGGCCAGATCCTTGTGGAAACTGGCGGACAGCCTCGATTGCTGATCCTGGATCACACTGCGGTCCAACGTGCCGCTGCCACCCACGCGGGTGTTCTGCGTCACGTTATAGGCGAAGTTGTCGACCTCGGACGGACGCATCGGATTGGAAGCCTCGCTGGCCTGCGTGATCGACGCCTTGAAGTCAGCCAGACCACTCAGCAGGCGCTGATCCGCCGGATTTCGGGTCAGCGCCTCGGGTGCAGCGGCACCTTGAGGATAATTGCTGTTCAGCGCGCTGAACGCGTCCTTGAACATGCCCATCAATGGCGCCTTGGCGTTGCCTCGCTCCTGCACTCGATCAAACTGCGCGAGGTAGCCTTTCAGCGCTTTGGCCTGTTGCTGAGCTTCGCCAAGGATCGCAGCGTTTTTCAGGTCCACCGCCAGGCTCAATTCACCATCCGCACCACTCATACGGAGGGTGCGGCTCTGATTGTCGGCGTGAAACGCGAGGGTCTGCTGCTGCGCGTCCGCTATCTCCAACTTGGCGTCGAGGTCGACGGACGCCAATACTTTTGAATCGAACCGGGTCAGGCCGCCCAGGTCGAGTTTCGGCGGAACGGCAGTCAGCCCGTCGACCGCCGCCTGGAAAGCGCTGCTCAATTGACCGACGGCCTTGAGCTCATCGTCGCTCAAGGTGCCGCCGTTCACAGTGGCCTGAACACCCAATCCATCGCTCTGGCTGGATAAACTGAAGGTGATGGTCTTGCCGCTGGCGGTCTTGATGTTAAGGCTGACCAGATTGTCGGCCTTGCTGTGCAGCAGCGACTGGTTGAGCTTGAGTTCGCCAGCATGTTCAGTGCCGGCATACAGCACCGACTGGGAAATATTCGTACCGCCCTCGGCAAACTGCGCCACCAGGCTTTCGCCCAGGCCTTTGAAGCGGCTGGCACTGGATAACGCATTGAAATTGGTGCCGATCGCCTTGCTCAAGGCGTCGTGACTGTTATTTTCCCAGGCCAGCACCAGCGCTTGGCCAGGCAGTTGTCCACGGCGGGAGTAGGTGTCGGAAAGCGTGTCGGAAACCACAGCGCCCAGACTGACAACTGATGAAGGTCGATCGCCAACCAGAGGAGGGGTTGGCGTCGCAGCAAGCGGCTGACCCAAGGGGCGCAGCGTCGGGGCGAGGCTGGAGCTGATAGGCGAAAGCGTAGTCATGACGATCCCTGTCGTGAGTTGAGCAGTCTCCAATTTATCCAGAATGGGGAACGATTGACAGCGGGTTGATTTTGAACTTTCAACCAGGCAAAAAAAAACCCGGAAATCCTCACTTGCGTGGGCCTTCCGGATTTTCTAAACCGCCAAATATGGTGGGTCGTGTGGGATTCGAACCTACGACCAATTGGTTAAAAGCCAACTGCTCTACCAACTGAGCTAACGACCCGCTGTGTGGTGGCGCGTATAATACTGATTTCTAAGGATTATTCAACACCTTATTTGAAATAAATCAGAAATACCGCGTTGCATCTGCCATTGTGGCCGTTTCCAGGCCCTCTCAGCGGCCAGGCTCGTCGTTCCACAGGTACTTGTGCAACTGCAATTGCAGGCGCACCGGCAGGTTGTCCGCCACCACCCAGTCTGCCAGGTCGCGGGCGTTCAGGTCGTGATGGCTGGGAGAGAACAGTACTTCACCAGCGCGACGGTCCAGACCATATTGGATCAGCTTGGAGTTGGCCCAGTCGTAGTCTTCACGGGAACAGATGACGAACTTGACCTGATCGTTGGCCGTCAGCAAATCCAGATTCTCGTAAAGGTTGCGGTGCGCTTCCCTGGAGCCCGGTGTTTTGAGGTCGACCACGCGGCTTACACGCGGGTCGACGGTAGAGATATCCAGCGCACCACTGGTTTCCAGAGACACCTCGTAGCCGGCGTCGCACAACTGCTTGAGCAAAGGAATGGCATTGGGTTGGGCCAGGGGCTCACCGCCCGTCACACAGACGTAGCGTGGCCGGTAGCCGGCAACCTGCTCGAGGATGTCGTCGAGGGTACGCACGGTGCCGCCACTGAAGGCGTAAGCGCTGTCGCAGTACTGGCAACGCAACGGGCAACCGGTGAGGCGTACAAAAACCGTGGGCAGGCCGGCAGTTCGCGTTTCACCCTGCAACGAGTAAAAAACTTCGGTAATACGTAATGTGTCTTGCATAGTCGCCACGGGCGTAACAGCTAAACAGGCTGTCCGCCTCCGTCAGGCACTTCAAGGGGTTGCGCCAATGCGCCGACCCGAGGAAGCGGGTGTCATAAAAGGGCGTGGATTCTAACGAAAAAACCCGCGCCAGGCGCGGGTTTCTTCTAAACGGACTGCATGGCTTACAAGCGCTGCAGATCCCGTTGGGCCAACTGTGCAGCTGAAGTACCCGGATATTGGGCCACTACCTGCTGCAGAATGCCTTTGACCTTGTCGGTATGACCCAGGCGGCGTTCTACATCAGCGAGTTTGTACAGAGAATCCGGCACCTTGGCGTGCTTGGGGTACAGCTGGCTGACCTTGGCAAACGCCTGGCCGGCACCTTGCAGATCCCCCTTCGCCAGGTTGACCTCACCCAACCAGTATTGGGCATTGCCCGCGTACTGACTGTTTGGGTATTTGCGCAGGAAAGCGGCAAATGCCTGGCTGGCCTTGTCAAAATCCTTGGCCTTGATCAGGTCGAAGGCTGCATCGTAATACAGTTTTTCCTTCGCCGGATCGCCCGGTTCGCTGCTCGCGGCAGGGGCCTGGCTGGCAGCCGCCCCTGCTGCTGCACCACCGGCAGCGGCACTTGGCGCGCCACCGGCAGAAGAATTATCAGGAGTAGCGGCAGGTGTAACACCGGCTCCAATACGTCGATCAAGATCCTGGTAACGCTCCAGGCCTTCTTGCTTGAGCTGATTCACTTGATTCTGCAGAACTTCAATGGTGCCTTGTTGCTGCGCCAGTTGATCCTGCATGCGTTGCAGCTGATTGAACAGTTCGCCCTGTGCCGAAGGGGCGGACGTCGCCGCCCCCCCGGCATAGGCGCCGTTCGTGCCATAACCCGCTGGCGGATAGCTGCTCCCGCTATTGTTATAGCCTGAGTTGCTGTCCGTTACAGGAACCGCAGCCCACACCGCAAGCGGTGCGAGGCTGAGAGCCAATACAGTTAGAGCACGACGGCACGTTCGCATGACGAATTACTTACGCAGTTCGACGCGACGGTTTTGAGCCCAGGACTGCTCGTCGTGGCCAGTAGCAACTGGACGCTCTTTACCGTAGGAAACCAGTTCCAGTTGGCCTGGAGCAACACCTTGCAGTACCAGGTAGCGCTGAACGGCTTTCGCACGACGCTCGCCCAGTGCCATGTTGTACTCACGAGTACCACGTTCGTCAGTGTTACCTTCCAGAACAACGCGAGCGCCGTTAGCTTTCAGGTCCTTGGCGTGAACGTCCAGAGCGCGCATGGCTTCTGGTTTCAGGTCCGAACTGTCGTATTCGAAGTAGAAAGTGGTGATAGCGCGCAGAGCAGCTTCTTCGCTCAGGGAGCCGTCAACTGCACCCGTGTTAGCGCCGTAACCAGCGTTTGGATCAACAGCTGCGCCTTCACCGGCGTTGTCGCCGCCTTTGGACGAGCAACCAACGGCTACGGACAGAGCCAGAGCCAGAGCAGCAAACTTACCAAACTTCAGCATTTCCATCGTGAAACTCCTAATGAACCCCAGTGTGTTAAGCAAATCTCTTTTTTTGTAGCGCCGCGTCAGTTCAGGTAAGGGGACCAGGATGGTTCTCTGACTTCGCCTTGTGCGGTAGGAAGCGGGAGCCTTACGCGTCCATTAATGGACACGAGCATCAAGACTCCCCGGCCCTGCTGGCGGGTGGCGTAGATTACCATGGTGCCGTTGGGCGCAACAGTGGCTGACTCATCAAGGTTGGTATCTGTAAGGATTTTTACGGTTCCGCGCTGCAAATCCTGGGCCGCAACCCGGAAATTAGTGAAACCATCCTGACGGTGAATCATCACCAACGTCTTTTCATCGGCCGAAAGCTTCGGATTGGCATTGTAGTTGCCAATGAAGGTTACGCGTTCTGCGCCACCACCACCCACGCTCGTTTTATAGATCTGTGGCTTGCCGCCCCGGTCGGAGGTGAAGTAGATGGTCGAACCATCCTTGCCCCAGAACGGTTCAGTGTTGATGCCAGGACCGCTGGTCACGCGGCTGATCTGGCGCGAAGCCATGTTCATCACGTAGATATCCGGATTGCCGTCCTTGGACAGCACGAATGCCAGGCGCGAACCATCGGGCGACCAAGCCGGTGCACCGTTGAGGCCTTCGAAATTGGTGATCTGCTCACGACGCCCTGTATCGATGTGCTGGACGAAGATGCGCGGACGCTTCTGCTCGAACGACACATAGGCAATGCGCTTGCCATCCGGTGCAAAACGCGGCGACAGGATCGGCTCACGCGATTGCAGCAAAGTCACGGCGCGTGCACCGTCGTAATCCGAGCGCTGCAGCGTGTAACGGGTGTTGTCCACCGAGAAACGCTCAGCCGTGACATACAACAGGCGCGTGGAGAACGCGCCTTTGATGCCGGTGAGCTTTTCAAACGACTGGTCCGAGATGTAGTGGGCCATGTCGCGCAGTTGCTCGGCAGTGCCCGACACGCTGCCGGTCAAAACCTGCTGCTCGGTGGCCACGTTGAACAAGGTGTACTGGATCTGCAGGCGACCGCCGGCCGGTGTGATACTGCCGACCATCAGGTACTGCGCGCCCACTGCTTTCCAGTCACGGAAGCTGACTTCGCTGGCCTGGGTGGGCTGGCTGATCATGTTGCCCTTTGGGATCGGTGCGTAGTAACCGGAGTTGCGCAGGTCGTCGCTGACGATCTGGGCCATGTCATCCGGCAGCACGCTGCCGCCCTGCCAGCCGAACGGCACTACCGCGATCGGGGTGGCCCGATCACTGCCGCTGGTTACCAGGATGTTCTTTTCATCCGCCGCCGCTATCCCTGCCATACAGCAAATAACGACAAGCATTCCTCGAAGAAGGTTTCTCACAAGGCTAGATCCTCAGGTGTGAATGTCATCTTGAATGAACGATAGGGAGCGAAGTCGCTTGGTTTCATTCCCTGCATCTCGGTCAACCGGCCAATGTTCTTGACCGCGGCAACCGCCGAACTGTCGAACGAACCGTCACCACTGGACTTGGCCACGCTGACCGAAGTCACCGTACCGTCCGGCAACATGCCGATCTGCAGCACTACTGTCATGCCTTTACGTGCCGAAGGTGGACGTGTCCAACCTTCTGCTGCCCGTGCCCGAATCAGGTCGTCGAAACTGCCCGCGACTTCATCGCCACGCTCATCGGCCAAGGCTTGCTGACGCTGCGGCGTGTCGGAGAGCAAATCTGCCAGGGCCTGAGCCTTTTTCTCTTCGGCGGATTTACGCGCTGCTTCCTGAGCCTTTTTCTTCGTGGCATCGGCGGCAGCTTTCTTCTTCGCGTCGTCGGCGACTTTCTTCTTCGCCTCGTCTGCTTCAGCTTTTTTCTTGGCGTCTTCGGCGGCTTTCTTCTTCGCGTCTTCGACTATCTTTTTCTTGGCTTCTTCAGCGGCCTTTTTCTTGGCCTCTTCTTCAGCAGCTTTTTTGGCTTCTTCTTCAGATTTCTTCTTGGCTATATCAGCCAATTGTTTCTCTTCGGCTTTTTTAGCTTCGGCAGCTTTGTCGGCTTTCTTGGCTTCATCAGCCTTTTTGGCCTCGTCGGCTTTCTTCGCTTCGTCAGCCTTTTTCGATTCCTCGGCCTTTTGAGCCGCCTCTTCTTTCTTTTGTTCCGCAGCCGCCTTCACCGCTTCCTGCTCGACCTTCTTCTGTTCCATCTGCTCGACTTCGGTCTGGCGCGCGGCCGACTTCTGGGCCTCACCCGCAATCTTCTGATTGGTCTGGGTGGTGGCCTGACTTTTCGATTTCAGCTGATACAGGGTCGCCTGCACGATCGGCTTGGCCGGCGGCAGGTCCGGGGTCATGGCAAAACTGACGAACAGCATGCCGAACACCAGCACGTGCAGGGCAATTGCCCACACGCCAGGCCAGAAGAAGCTTTCCGAGGCGGACGGCTCTCGCTGTTGCTGCATCAGGGCGCCTCGGTGATCAAACCAACGTTACCGACGCCGGCCTTCTGCAGACCACCCATGGCACCCATGACGGAGCCGTAGTCGACCGATTTGTCGCCGCGAATGAAGACCTGGGTACGCTTGCCGCCTTCGTTGCCGGAGCGAATGATTTTGGTCACCGCATCGGTCATCGCCGGCAGGGTCAGGGCCTTGTCCTGCTGTTTCTGGGTGTCGACTTCGCTGCCAAGGTTCCAGTAATAGGTCTTGTCGG
Organism: Pseudomonas trivialis; assembly: GCF_001439805.1. GTDB lineage: Bacteria > Pseudomonadota > Gammaproteobacteria > Pseudomonadales > Pseudomonadaceae > Aquipseudomonas > Aquipseudomonas trivialis. Next base: position 116,321 of record NZ_JYLK01000003.1, read on the forward strand.
ACTTGATCGAAATGGTCAGCACCTGCGTGTTGTTGTCCTGCGGCAAGGCTTCACTGGAAACCTTGGGCAGATCAACCTTCACGCCCTGGTTGAGCATCGGCGCGGTCACCATGAAAATCACCAGCAGCACCAGCATCACGTCGATGTAGGGCACTACGTTCATCTCGGCGACCGGCTTGCGCTTTTTGCGCGCTCGAGCGATTAAAGCCATTGGGAATTACCTGCTTATTCTTCGCTGGTGTGCACTTTACGGTGCAGGATCGCCTGGAATTCATCGGCGAAGGTGTAGTAACGGCCGATCAGCGTTTCGCTGGTGGCAGCAAAACGGTTGTAGGCGATTACGGCCGGGATCGCCGCGAACAGGCCAATAGCGGTGGCAATCAGGGCTTCGGCGATACCCGGGGCCACGGTGGCCAGGGTCGCCTGCTGTGCCTGGGCCAGGCCGCGGAACGAGTTCATGATGCCCCATACGGTGCCGAACAGGCCGATGTACGGGCTGACGGAACCCACGGTGGCGAGGAACGGCAAGCTTTGTTCAAGCTTCTCTTCTTCACGGGAGATGGCGACGCGCATGGCACGGGCCACGCCTTCCATGACGGCTTCCGGATCGACGCCGGGCTGCTGACGCAGACGGGAGAACTCCTTGAAACCGGCACGGAAGATCTGCTCAACACCCGAATCCGGGTCCGGGTTGCTGCCAGCCTGGCGGTACAGCTTGGACAGGTCGATGCCCGACCAGAAGCGCTCCTCGAAGCTCTCCAGGGCACGTCGACCGGCACGCAGCATGTTGCTGCGCTGGAAAATCATGACCCAAGAGGTAACCGATGCGGCTACCAGGGTCAGCATGACCAGTTGAACCACAACACTGGCATTGCTGACCAGGCTCCACATGGAGGAATGGTCGACGACGGTAGGTTCCACGCTAAATCTCCTGCTCTGATTGTTTACCCGCGCCGCTCACGGCGGCAAAGGCCGCACGTAGAGTTTCGGGAATGGCCCGAGGTTTCAAACTGTCGGTGCGTACACATGCCACCAGAAACTGCCCCTCACAGAGCAGCGTTGCATCCGTTGCCCGCCTGACCTGCTGCTTGAAACGCAGGCTGACACGGTTCAATTCGATTACTTGCGCGCTGACCAGCAACTCGTCGTCCAATCGCGCAGGTGAGTGGTAACGCGCCTCGCTGGAATGCACGACGAATAACAGGTCCTCCCCTGCCAGCGTGGATTGGGCAAAGCCCAGCTCCCGTAGCCGCTCGGTTCGAGCCCGTTCCATGAACTTGAGGTAATTGACGTAATAAACGATGCCGCCGGCATCGGTGTCCTCGTAATAAACGCGACAGCGATGTACGAACGACTGATCCCCGTTTTGCGCGCGCATACTCTAGTGCTTACTCCTCAGGTTGCCAATCCGGCCCACCACTGTTTTTTCATTCCCGTTCTTCATCCTGAAGAATATTTACAACGACTGAATGACGACGCCAGACACTGGGACAGCACAAACCTCAGATAAATCGTGCGGCGCAAGCTTTTAATCGTCCACTGCATCGAGGAATTCGTCTACCACGGGCATCTCTCCCAATCGTGACGGAATATTTAGCCCGAAGTGCAGATAAGCATGGCGGGTCACCACGCGCCCCCTTGGCGTGCGCATGATGTAGCCCTGCTGGATCAGGTACGGCTCCAGCACATCCTCAATGGTATGGCGCTCCTCGCTGATGGCGGCGGCAAGGCTGTCGACCCCTACCGGGCCACCGTCGAACTTCTCGATCATGGTCAGGAGCAGGCGTCGATCCTGGTGATCAAAGCCGTGCTCGTCCACATCCAGCAGGTTCAGCGCCAGGTCCGCCACGGCCTTGGTGATGTGTCCCTTGGCGCGCACCTCGGCAAAGTCACGCACGCGGCGCAGCAGGCGGTTGGCGATACGTGGCGTGCCGCGCGCCCGACGGGCGATTTCAAAGGCACCTTCAGGGTCCAGCGGCAGGCCGAGAATGCCCGCCGACCGTATGACAATGGTCGCAAGATCGGCCGTGCTGTAGAACTCGAGGCGCTGAACGATGCCGAAACGGTCGCGCAGCGGGTTGGTCAACATGCCGGCACGGGTGGTCGCGCCCACCAGGGTAAAGGGCGGCAGGTCGAGCTTGATCGAACGGGCAGCCGGCCCCTCGCCGATCATGATGTCGAGCTGGAAGTCCTCCATGGCCGGGTACAGCACTTCCTCGACAATCGGCGACAACCGGTGAATCTCGTCGATAAACAGCACGTCATGGGGTTCAAGGTTGGTCAGCAGCGCCGCCAGGTCGCCGGGACGCTCCAGCACCGGGCCCGAGGTGGACTTGATCGACACGCCCATTTCATTGGCGATGATCATCGCCAGGGTGGTTTTACCCAGCCCCGGCGGGCCGAAGATCAAGGTGTGGTCCAGGGACTCGCTGCGCCCGCGGGCGGCCTGGATGAACAGCTCCATCTGCTCGCGCACGGTGGGCTGGCCGATGTAGTCGGCCAGACTCAGCGGGCGGATGGCGCGATCCTGGACTTCTTCACGGTCGCGCGGGCCGGTGGCTGCAATCAGACGATCAGCTTCAATCACTTAAATCATTCCCTTCAGGGCTCGGCGGATCATGTCTTCGCTGCTCAGGTTCTTGTCCTTGATGGCCGATACCGCCTTGCTGGCCTCCTGCGGCTTGTAGCCCAGGGAAATCAGCGCACTGACTGCATCGCTTTCGGCGCTGGCGACCTGCCCCGCCGGCATGTCCGGCTGGTTCGGCACCAGCGCGAACATGTTTGGCACGACTTCCCAGGCCTTGAAGCGGTCCTTGAGTTCCACCAGCAAGCGCTCGGCGGTCTTCTTGCCCACCCCCGGCACCTTGGTCAGCGCCGAAGTGTCCTGGGCCGACACCGCCCGCACCAGCTCATCCACTTCCAGGCTCGACATCAATGCCAGCGCCAATTTTGGCCCTACGCCATTCAAGCGAATCAGCTCACGGAAAAAGTCGCGGTCGCGCTTGCCGATGAAACCATAGAGCAATTGCGCGTCTTCGCGCACCACCAGATGAGTGTGCAAAGTAATCGGCTCACCGACCGACGGCAGGCGGTACAAGGTGGTCATGGGCACTTCAAGCTCATACCCAAGCCCGTTTACATCCAGAATCAGGTGCGGCGGCTGTTTCTCGGCCAGGGTGCCGCGCAAGCGTCCAATCACGGTTCGGATCCTTAAAAAGCATAGGGTCAGATCGACGCCTGACCGGGAATAACGCTGATGCTATCAGAGACGCAGGCGCCCGCCACGACTGCGTGCCGTGCCGAGCCCATGTGGCAGTAGACTGGATAGGGTATGCGCATGGCAAATGGCAATGGCCAGGGCGTCGGAGGCATCGATCTGCGGCTTGGCGGTGAGCTTGAGCATGTGCATGACCATCATCTGCACCTGCTCCTTATTCGCCCCGCCCGTGCCGACCACGGCCTGCTTGACCTGGGTCGCGGTGTATTCGGCGATCTCCATGCCCTCCTCGGCCCCCGCCACAATGGCGGCGCCACGGGCCTGGCCGAGCTTGAGCGCGGAGTCGGCGTTCTTGGCCATGAACACTTTTTCGATGCCCATGGTCACCGGGCCATAGGTCTGGATCACTTCACGCACGCCGCGATAGACAATTTGCAGACGCTCAGCCAGCTCGCCCGCCCCGGTGCGGATGCAGCCCGAGGCCACATAGACGCAGCCACGCGGGGTGTGCTGCACCACACCAAAACCGGTGATGCGCGAACCGGGGTCGATACCAAGGATTAAAGTCATAGCACCTGCGGGTTGGGTAAACACATTTTTTGATACATCAGGTTCAATGTGGGAGGGGGCTTGCGCCCGATGGCGATGAGTCAGTTATCTATTACTCGACTGAACCACCGCTATCGGAAGCAAGCCCCCTCCCACATCTGGAACTGCGTCGTCCTTCAGCCTAGTTGTTCGGCGACGGATTCAGGGATGTCAGCGTTGGAATACACGTTCTGCACATCATCCAGGTCTTCGAGCATGTCCAGCATCTTCAGCACCTTTTGCGCACCGTCCAGATCCAGCTCGGCGCTGGTGGTCGGCAGCATCACGATTTCCGCGTCGGTGCCTTTGAAGCCGGCCGCCTCCAGTGCAGTGCGCACGGCATAGAAGCTGGAGAACGAGGTGAACACGTCGATGGAACCGTCTTCGTTGGTCACCACGTCATCGGCATCGGCCTCCATTGCCGCTTCGATCAGCGCGTCTTCATCCACACCCGGCGCAAAGGTAATCTGCCCCTTGCGCTCGAACAGGTAGGCCACCGAACCGTCGGTACCCAGGTTGCCCCCGCACTTGCTGAACGCATGGCGCACGGCAGCGGCAGTACGGTTGCGGTTGTCGGTCATGCACTCGACCATCACCGCCACGCCGCCCGGGCCGTAGCCTTCGTAGGTCAGTTCGACCATGTCGTCGGTGTCGGCGGCGCCGGCACCACGGGCCACGGCGCGGTCGATGATATCGCGGCTCATGTTGGCGCCCAGCGCCTTGTCCAGCGCCAAACGCAGGCGCGGGTTGGAAGCCGGGTCGCCGCCACCTTGGCGAGCGGCAACGGTCAGTTCACGGATCCACTTGGTGAAAATCTTGCCTTTCTTGGCATCCTGACGCTCTTTGCGGTGCTTGATGTTCGCCCACTTGGAATGGCCAGCCATAACACAACTCCAATAATTCTCTAGAAACCTTTATCAATCACGCTTGCGGCGCAATACAAGCTTGTAACGCAAAGGCGCATCCGAAGATGCGCCTTTTTTGACTGCGTAAACCTCAGTGCGCTTTCACGCCGCAGCCTTACTCAGCCTTCGGCGTCTCGCGCAGACGAATGTGCAGTTCGCGCAGTGCCTTGGCATCCACCACACCCGGTGCCTGGGTCATGACGTCGGCAGCGCTCTGGGTTTTCGGGAAGGCGATCACTTCACGAATCGACTGGGCGCCGGTCATCAGCATCACCAGGCGGTCCAGACCGAATGCCAGGCCACCGTGGGGCGGCGCGCCGTACTTGAGGGCGTCGAGCAGGAAGCCGAACTTCTCTTCCTGTTCCGCTTCGTTGATGCCCAGCAGGCGGAACACCGCTTGCTGCATCTCCTTGCGGTGGATACGGATCGAACCGCCACCCAACTCGGTGCCGTTCAATACCATGTCGTAGGCGCGGGACAAGGCGCCTGCCGGATTGGCTTCCAGCTCGGCCGGGGAGCACTTGGGCGCGGTGAATGGGTGGTGCAAGGCGCTGAAACTGCCGTCGTCGTTCTCTTCGAACATCGGGAAGTCAACGACCCACATCGGGGCCCATTCGCAGGTCAGCAGGTTCAGGTCGTGACCGAGCTTGATACGCAATGCGCCCAAGGCTTCGCTGACGATCCTGGCCTTGTCGGCGCCGAAGAACACGATGTCGCCGTCAACGGCACCGACGCGATCGAGGATCGCGTTGAGGTTGTCCAGCGGAATGTTTTTCACGATAGGCGATTGCAGACCATCAACACCGTTGGCGCGCTCGTTGACCTTGATGTACGCCAGGCCCTTGGCACCGTAGATGCCGACGAACTTGGTGTAGTCGTCGATCTGCTTGCGCGGCATGCTCGCGCCGCCGGGCACACGCAGTGCGGCAATGCGGCATTTAGGGTCGTTGGCCGGGCCGCTGAACACCTTGAAGTCGACCTCTTTGAGCTGGTCGGCCACGTCCACCAGTTCCAGCGGGTTGCGCAGGTCCGGCTTGTCGGAACCGTAGCGCCGCATGGCTTCTTCGAAGGTCATGTGCGGGAAGTCGCCAAACTCCAGGTCCAGCACTTCCTTGAACAGGTTGCGGATCATCTGCTCGGTGAGGCCCATGATCTCTTCTTCATTGAGGAAGCTGGTCTCAATGTCGATCTGGGTGAATTCCGGCTGGCGGTCGGCGCGCAGGTCTTCGTCACGGAAGCACTTGGCGATCTGGTAGTAACGGTCGAAGCCGGCCACCATCAGCAACTGCTTGAACAGCTGCGGCGACTGCGGCAAGGCAAAGAAGCTGCCGGCGTGGGTACGGCTCGGCACCAGATAGTCACGCGCGCCTTCCGGGGTGGCCCGGGTGAGGATCGGCGTTTCAACGTCGAGGAAGCCGTTTTCGTCGAGGAAGCGGCGGATGCTGGTGGTCATGCGCGAACGCAGACGCAGCTTCTCGGCCATCTCCGGACGACGCAGGTCGAGGAAGCGATAGCGCAGGCGGGTTTCCTCGCCCACGTCGGAGTACTCATTGAGCGGGAACGGCGGGGTTTCCGACTCGTTCAGCACTTCAAGCTCATAGCCCAGCACTTCGATGCCGCCGGACGCCATGTTCTTGTTCACGGCACCGGCCGGACGCAGGCGCACCTTGCCGGTGATCTTCACGACGTATTCGCTGCGCACGCGGTCGGCGGCAGCGAAGCTCTCGGCGCGATCCGGGTCGAACACCACCTGGGCCAGACCATCACGATCACGGATATCGAGGAAGATCACCCCGCCGTGGTCGCGGCGACGGTGAACCCATCCGCAAAGGGTGATTTCCTGACCTTCCAGGGTCTCGTTCAGTTGGCCGCAATAGTGGCTGCGCATCATGGTCGTGGTTTCACTTCTCGTAATTCGAAATTCGGTGGAGGCCCGCCTCGTCACCGTACGGTTATGCAGGAGACGGATAATGCAGGAGCCTGCGCGTAGAGTTCAACTCAGTCTGCCTTGTCGCCGCCCGCCAGGTTCTTCTTGGCGCCGGTCTTGAAATCGGTCTCGTACCAACCGTTGCCGCTGAGGCGGAAGCCTGGCATGGACATCATTTTTTTCAATTCAGGTGCCTGACAGGCTGGGCAATCGACCAACGGCGCGGCGCTGATCTTTTGAATGGCTTCCAATTGATGACCACAGGAAGCGCATTGATAGTCGTACATGGGCATTGAGATGTCTCGGCGATCAAAACTTGCTGCGCCACGCCCTGCCCTTGTGCATAAAGCCCCGGCATGCGCAGCAAAGCGCGGGATTATATCTGGTAAATCGAGGCAGCGCAGCCGGCTTTCTCCCCGGGTGCCGACCCGCCTGAATGGCGGGTCGGTCCGAGGCACGGGCAAACTATCCTGAGCAGGAGGGGGCGACGCAGCCATTCAACACATGCACCACGCACACCACCCTCACCAGCCCACTGAAGTTCTTCACGCCGCCGTAGCGCAAATGCACTTCCCGATCAACGTAGGACAACAGTGCGCTGACCGAGCAGGTATTGATCCTGGCAATCTCTGCAAGGATATTCCAATAGATCTGTTCGAGCCGCAGGCAGGTAGAAAACCCATTGAGCCTGACCGAGCGCGACAGTGGCTTGGCCAGCCCCATATCGAACCCTTTTGCAAACGGGTCGACCTTTATCTTATGGAAACCGTTGGTTTCCATCACTCCGTTACCGACTCCACGTGACATACACCTGACACTCCATTGCCAAACAGCAGCCCAGGGGACTTCCCATTGGACAGTGACGCTATAAAACAGCAGGGAGCGACAGGCAGCCAGAAGACGCAGAGTAGATGGGCGTAGGACAACGCCAGGAAGCGCGCGGAAACACGCAGGCGGCGCCAGCAAGGCGCCACCGGTGTACGACGTTTACTGATTTTCGAGCAGGGAACGCAGCATCCACGCGGTTTTCTCGTGCACCTGCATGCGCTGGGTCAACAGGTCTGCCGTCGGCTCATCGCTGACTTTGTCGAGCAACGGGAAGATGCCACGAGCGGTACGTGTAACGGCTTCCTGGCCTGCGACCAGTTGCTTGATCATCTCTTCGGCGCTTGGCACACCTTCTTCTTCCTTGATCGAGGACAGGCGGGCATAGATCGAGTAGGCACCCGGCGCAGGGAAACCCAGGGCACGGATACGCTCGGCAATGGAATCCACCGCCAGCGCCAACTCGTTGTACTGCTCCTCAAACATCAAGTGCAGCGTGCGAAACATGGGGCCGGTGACGTTCCAATGGAAGTTGTGGGTCTTCAGATACAGTACGTAGGTATCGGACAGCAGCCGTGAAAGTCCGTCGACGATGGATTTACGATCTTCTTCACTGATACCAATATCGATTGCCATGTGTTTCCCCTTCAATTGATGAGTATTCATTGATCAAATGAACGGCCACTCTAGCAAGAAATGCCTGAAAGCCGCTCGAAAAGCCTGCATCCGTCTAGGACAAGCGTTTGAAGCAGAAATGCCGCGCTCCCCGCAAGCCCCCCACATGCTTGATTTGAGTAGGCACAGCCTTTGCTGTTAAATAGGCGCCGTGTGGCTGCCGTTTACCTGTGCGGCACGTCACATAGGCTGATCCCCGCGCACGTGCTCAACGCCTCCCATTGTTCAGAAGCGAACCGTGCCAGTCAGCTCTTCCTCGTGATCCGTCTTAAAGTGAGTTAATCAAAATGTTGAAAATCGTCCACCTGCTAACGGGCGTTGCAGCGTTGCTGCTGTCCTTTATCCCGAGCCTGCAGCCTGAAAGCCTGCCCTACCTGCAACAACATGATGCTCTATACCTGGCCCTGTTCGGCCTGCTGAACCTGACGCTCGCACCGGTAATTCCTTACTGGAACAAAGGCACGCGTCATCAACTGCAAAATCTGGTCAGCGCGCTGCTGGTGCTGGCCGTTGTCGTGCAGACTCTCACCCTACTGGCACCCATGCCTGAAGTTGGCGGTCACCCGGCCATCCTGCTCAGCCTGGTCATTGCTGTGGTCGCCATCGTTCTTCACCTGGCCATCAGCTTCTACCGTTCGTCCCCAGCGGCCGCGTCGCAAAATTACGACATGACCAACCGGGATACCGGGACCGTCAAGTGGTTCAATACCTCCAAGGGCTTCGGCTTTATTTCCCGCGATTCGGGCGATGATATTTTCGTCCACTTCCGGGCCATCCGCGGCGAAGGCCATCGCGTTCTGGTCGAAGGCCAGCGTGTGGAGTTCTCGGTGATGAACCGCGACAAAGGCCTGCAAGCCGAAGACGTGATCGCCGCGTTGCCGCGTCGCTGATTCAAACTGCCGTAGCAAAAAAAACCGCGATCCGGCATTGGCCGTGTCGCGGTTTTTTTTATTGCGCGCCCATTAATAGTGAGGCGGCGGCGCTTCTTCTTCGGATGACTCGAACTGGCCACCCATTTCTTCCTGGCGCTTGAGCAGGGCAGCGATCTGCAGTTTCAAGCGCTCGACGGCGCGCTGCTGGTTGACCAGGATATCGTTGAGGGTTTCGATGGTGTCGTCCTGGAAGGCCAGGCGGCTTTCCAGGTCGGTGACGCGGTCTTGCAGGTCCATGATTCAGTCCTGGGTGAAGATGAAGTCGGCAGGCAGCAGGTCGCGCAATTGCGCACGAATGGCCGTCACCTGCTCAGGCGTGTAGGGACGGGCTGGATGCTTGCCCCATACCGGCGCGGGCCAGGCGGCGTCATCGCGCCGGCGCACGATGACGTGCACATGCAGCTGGCTGACCACGTTTCCCAACGCACCGATATTCATCTTGTCGGCGCCAAGCCCCTCGTTCAGCAGTTGCGCCAGGGTTGTGGTTTCCTGCCACAGCACCTGCTGGTCCGCGACATCCAGCTGAAACACTTCACTGATAGCGTCAATACGCGGCACCAGGATGAACCAGGGATAATTCGAGTCATTGGACAGCAGCAGCCGGCACAGCGGGAAATCCCCGAGGGTCAGCGTGTCTTGTTGCAGGCGTTGATCCAGTGCGAACACTGCGGGCACTCCATTGAACAGGTCAGGTTTTGCGCGCCAGCATACCTTCGATTGCGACGCACTTCACGGCGAATGCGGCAAAGCGGTGGCGCAGGACGGTAAAAAACATGCCCCCTTTAGAGGCAAGCCGGTATTTGAGCTGAGCGGGAACGGGCCTCGACAGGCCGCACCAAAATGATACATCCGTGCTTCAAAGGGATTCACCGAATACCCACTCGTTGGGGTGGACGGGTAACGTTTTGCCACGATTCGGGCCTGGTGTAACGCACAGCGCGGACAAGTGATGCGCACTCAGTGCAGGTCACACCGCCCTGGAAACCCGTCTTTATGCAGCGTTTACAGGCTTTTCACGTTTTTCACGAAAAAATGACATTCGATTACCGGTTTGTGCACGCTTGTTGCAAGCTTCCTTGCATCGTCGGCAACGGCACCCGTGGATGCAGGTGTTTCGCGATAAGAACAGCAGCGATTCAATGCGCATCAGGGAAGCGTTCAAACTTCGAAAGCCGTTTGAAGACAGTATTGAAGTTGTCAGTCCAGTTACAGTTGGGCTGTGAATTTGCGACAGGGAGCTAGCGATTTACGACAGCCTCGTAAAGAAGCTGAAAGGAAAGTTGGGTAAGTATCGTCAATAGGGTCTGCGTGATATAACTTTGCGCCGACACAAAAAAGAAAGAGCCGCCCAGATAAAAATACAGGTGGGACGGCAGTACTCTTCCTAAAACCAAAGGAGCAAATCACGATGCGCGTGATGAAGTGGAGCATGATCGCCCTCGCTGTTTCAGCAGGCACCTCGCAGTTCGCAATGGCGTCCGCCCAGGACGATTCCAAGGGCTTTGTTGAAGACAGCACGTTCAGCATCAATACTCGCGCCCTGTACTTCAGCCGCGATTTCCGTAATGAGCCGCTGGCCGGCTACGACAAAGTCAACAACAAGAACAAGAGCCGTGCAGAAGAAACCGGTCTGGGCTTCAACGCCCTGTATGAATCGGGCTTCACCCAGGGCACCGTGGGTGTCGGCGTTGATGTGATCGGCCTGATGGGCTTGAAGCTCGACAGCGGCAAGGGTCGTGCCGGCACCGGTCTGTTCCCGGGCGGCTCTGACGGCCGCTCGCAGGACGAGTATTCCAAGGGCGGCGGCGCGGTCAAGTTCCGCTTCTCCAACACCGTGCTGAAAGTCGGTGACCAATACACCACCGCTCCTGTGTTCGCCTCTGACGACAGCCGCCTGCTGCCAGAGCTGCCACAAGGCATTTCGATCACCAGCACCGAAATCAAGGGCTTGAAACTTGAAGGGGGTCACTTCACTTCGAGCGTGGCGCAGAACCAGACCTTCCATGACAGCCTGGGCCTGAAGAAGACCGATTTTGTCGGCGGCGTCTACGCCTTCACTCCTGAAGTCACCGGCAGTCTGTACTACGCGAAGACCGAAGACTACTTCCGCAAATACTACAGCAACCTGAACTGGACTCACGCGCTGAGCGACAACCAGTCCTTCGCCCTGGACTTCAATATCTACGACACCAAGAGCGAAGGCGAAGGCCTGCAACGCGCCTACAAAGATCGTCTCCTGCCGCTGGCACAACAAACCAAGCTCGACAACCGCGCGTTCAGCTTGCAGGGCGCCTACACCGTCGGCGCGCACACCTTTACGCTGGCAGCCCAGAAAGTCACCGGCGACGGCGACTACGGCTACGGCGTAGACGGCGGCGGCTCCGTGTTCCTGGCCAACTCCGTGGCGCGCTCCGACTTCAACGCCGAAGGCGAGAAGTCGTACCAGGCTCGTTACGATCTCAACATGGCGACCTTCGGCATTCCAGGCCTGAGCTTCATGACCCGTTACGTAACCGGTAGCGGCGCCAACACCGCCGCCACCTCGAACGGTAAAGAGTGGGAACGCGATATCGAAGCCAAGTATGTGGTCCAGAGCGGTCCGGCCAAAAACCTGAGCCTGCGCCTGCGTCAAGCGACGTATCGTTCGGGTGATGGCGTTTACTACGGTTCGCCTTCGATCGACGAACTGCGCCTGATCGCAAACTACCCGTTGAACATCCTGTAATTCGCCGTTTGATTACAACGATGACTTAAGGCTTCTGCCTTAAGTAAAAAAGCCGCTCCCTTCTATAGAAGGGAGCGGCTTTTTTATTGCACTATTATTTCAGCTGAACATAACTAGCAAGCTAAGCAACTAAGATCGGCTGTCGCATTTAACCTGACCTGTCGGCCCAGTTAAACGCAACACTTTCCTGTTACTTCGCCGGCGCTTCCTGCATGACACGAATAACCCGCTGTGGAAACGGAATATCAATCCCCGCCCCTTTCAAACGGTCGCGCGCCAGTTCATTGAACATGAACACCACGTCCCAATAATCCGGCGTGTTGGTCCAGCAGCGCAATGAAACAGTGATCGAGCTGTCCCCCAATGTCGAAACCACCGCCGCCGGTGCAGGGTCAGCCAACACACGCGGATCCTTTGCCAGTTCCAGCAGCACTTCACGGGCTTTTTGCAGGTCGGCCTCATAGTCCACACCCACGTCAAACACCACCTTGCGGGTCGGCTGGCGATTGGTGTTGGTAATGATGCCGTTGGACAGAATGCCATTGGGCACGATCACGGTCTTGTTGTCGCCGGTGCGCAGCACGGTGTGGAAGATCTGGATGCTGTCGACCGTACCGGAGGTGCCCTGAGCTTCGATCCAGTCGCCGATGCGAAACGGACGGAACAGCAGAATCAGCACACCACCGGCAAAGTTGGCCAGACTGCCCTGCAACGCCAGGCCAATGGCCAGTGTTGCGGCACCAATCGCGGCGACGAACGAGGTGGTCGCCACGCCGATCATCGAAGCCACGCTGACCACCAGCATCACTTTCAACGCAATGTTCGCAAGGCTGGTGATGAAGTGCTGCAGCGCCAGGTCCGCTTTACGCAGAGCCAGCAAACGCCCGACGCGATTGGTAAAGACATTGATCAGCCACCAGCCGATGGCCAGGGTAATCACGGCCAGCAACACGCGGCTGCCGTATTCCATGATCATCGGGATCCAGGACTGCGAGGTCTTGATCAAGTGATCCATTTCAGCGTTCAAGTCCATCTATCTTCTCCTTTGCAATCAGTCGCGGAAATTATTGAACTGCAGCGGCATGTCGAAGGTTTTGGCGCGCAGGGCCGCAATGGCCTCTTGCAGGTCGTCACGTTTCTTGCCGGTAATCCGCACTTGCTCACCCTGAATGGCGGCCTGCACCTTGAGCTTGGCATCCTTGACATGGGCAACGATTTTCTTCGCCAGCTCCTTGTCGATGCCTTCCTTGAGCACCGCTTCCTGTTTCATCAGCTTGCCGGAAGCGTAGGCGTCCTTGATTTCAAGGCACTGCGCGTCGATCTTGCGCTTGACCAGCGACAGCTTGAGGATCTCAATCATCGCTTCCAGCTGGAAATCGGCTTCAGCGGTCAGGTTGACGGTCAACTCCTTTTCCTTGAACTCGAAGCTGCCCTTGCCTTTCAGGTCATAGCGGCGATCCAGTTCCTTGACGGCGTTCTCGACGGCGTTGGTGACTTCGTGTTTGTCCAGTTCGGATACCACGTCGAACGAAGGCATGTCATTTCTCCAATATAAGGGGCAGGCTCAGTAAAGATGGAGCGCGCCCGAGCTAAAATGCCGGAGCATTATAGCGATTCTTTCGTTCTGTTCATCGCAGGCAACCCAACGGAGCAAAAACCGATGTCGACCACCTGGCATATTCTCGGCGCGGGCAGCCTTGGCACCCTCTGGGCCACGCGCCTGGCGCGTGCCGGCATGCCGGTGCGGTTGATTCTGCGCAATACAGAGCGGCTGGCCAGTTATCAGGCAGGGCCAGGACTGACGCTGGTCGAGCACGGTGTTGCACAGACTTATCCGGTGAGCGCCGAAACGCCTGACACCCCAGAGCCGATTCATCGCCTGTTGGTGGCGTGCAAAGCCTACGACGCACAAAGCGCTATCGCACAGCTGCAGCACCGCCTTGCACCGCACGCCGAGCTGATCCTGCTGCAGAACGGTCTGGGCAGCCAGGACGCGGTCGCCGCCCGGCAGCCCCACGCCCACTGCATATTTGCCTCCAGCACCGAAGGCGCGTTTCGTGACGGCGAGTGGCGCGTGGTGTTCGCCGGGCATGGCTACACCTGGCTGGGCGACGCCGCCCGCCCGACCGCCCCGCCATGGCTGGATGACCTGCTCGTCGCCGGAATCCCCCATGAATGGAGCATCGATATTCTCACGCGCCTGTGGCGCAAGCTGGCGCTCAATTGCGCAATCAACCCGCTGACCGTGCTTTATCAATGCCGCAACGGGGGCCTGCAGGCGCACCCGTGTGAAGTCGCGACGCTGTGCGCCGAACTGAGCGAACTGCTCGACTGCTGTGGCCAGCCAGCGGCCTCACAGGATCTTCACGATGAAGTGCAACGGGTGATCCAGGCCACCGCCGCGAATTTTTCCTCCATGTATCAGGACGTGGCCAACCTGCGCCGTACCGAAATCAGCTACCTGCTGGGTTACGCCTGCCAGGCCGCCGCCCGCCATCAATTGCCCGTGCCCCATCTGCGGGCCGTGCAGGCACGTCTGGTCGAGCAGTTGGTTGCACGCGGATTGCCCAGCGACTGAGGCACGCGCTACCCTGCCTGCCTGTCTCTAAACAGCGAACACCCTGATGCCTCTGCGCCAGCGTCTTGAAAACCTTCCGGTCGGCCAGAAACTGCTGGCCGCGCTGCTGGTGCTGCTGACCACCGTGCTGCTGGTGGCCAACCTCACCTTTATCAGCGCCGCCTATTGGATTTCCCAGGAAAGCATGGCACCGCAGGCGTTACAGGCCATTGGCCGGCTGGTGTCCAACCCGGCCCTCGCCGCCGAAGCCCTCGAATCACCGGCCAAGGCCGATGCCCTGCTCAACGAATTGACCAGTTATTCGCCGTTGCGCGCCGCGGCACTGTACGACGGCGAGGGTAATCGCCTGGCGCAGATGCAACATGGCGACCGCTTGCACTTGCCGGACACCTATCGGCATATCGAGGCGTGGCGCGTCACCGAGTTTCGCAGCAACCAGGTCATCACCCTGCCCCGTCCCGGCCAGGCATCCGGGCATTTGCTGCTGGTGGCCAGCAGCGAGCTGCCCGTGGCGTTCTACACCGGCACCCTCACCGCCAGCCTTGGCATCCTGATCTTCAGTGTGCTGCTGTGGCTGGTGATCGCCCGCCAGATCAAGCGGCTGATCACCCGGCCCATCTACGAGCTGGAAGAACTTTCGCGCCAGGTGACACGCGAAGAGAACTACGCCCTGCGCGCCCGGCGCGGCAACCACGACGAAATCGGCAGCCTGGCCGAAGCCTTCAACACCATGCTGTCGCGCATCGAAGCGCGCGAACAGCAGCTCAAGCGCGCCCGGGACGATTCCCAGGCAGCCTATGACCAGGCGCAAGGCCTGGCCGAGGAAACGCGCCACACCAACCGCAAGCTCGAACTGGAAGTGCAGGTTCGCAGCAAGATCGAGAAAAAACTCACCGGTTTCCAGAACTATCTCAACAGCATTATCGATTCGATGCCCTCGGCGCTGATTGCGCTGGATGAGCAGCTGTACGTCACCCAATGGAACCAGGAAGCCAGTGCGCTCTCCGGTACACGACTGGATGAAGCGCTGAACCAGCCGATCTTCCTCGCGTTCGAGCCGCTCAAGCCGTTTCTGCCGCAGATCAAGGCCACGATCGAGCAGCATGTGGTGGAGCGCATCGAACGCGTCACGTGGATCAAGGACGACGAGGCCAAGCATTACGCCCTGACCTTCTACCCGCTGACAGGCGGCGCGGGACGCGGCGTGGTGATCCGCATCGACGACATCACCCAGCGTTTGTCACTGGAAGAAATGATGGTGCAGTCGGAGAAAATGCTATCCGTCGGCGGGCTCGCGGCCGGCATGGCCCACGAAATCAACAACCCACTGGGCGCGATCCTGCACAACGTGCAGAACATCCGCCGTCGGCTGTCGGCCGAGTTGCCGAAAAACCTGGAATACGCCGAGCAGGCCGGTATCGAGCTGGCTACGGTCAACCGCTACCTTGAAGGCCGCGAAGTGCCCCAATTGCTCGACGGTATCCAGCAAGCCGGGGCGCGGGCGGCGAAAATCGTCACCCACATGCTCAGCTTCAGCCGCCGCAGCAACCGGCAAATGGCGCCCTGCGACCTGCCCGCGCTGATTGATCAAGCCGTGGAAATCGCCGGCAATGATTTTGACCTGGCCATTGGCTTCGACTTCAAGGGGCAGGCGATCATTCGACACTTCGATCCACAACTGGGCCCGGTGCCCGGCACCGCCAATGAACTGGAACAAGTGCTGCTCAATCTGCTGAAGAACGCCGCCCAAGCCATTCACCTGCGCGACGACGGCGAGCCGGGGCGGATCATCCTGCGCACCCGCCTCAATCCGCCATGGGCCGAAATCCAGGTGGAAGATAACGGCGTTGGCATGAGCGAAAACGTGCGCAAGCGCACCTTCGAGCCGTTCTTCACCACCAAGGAAATCGGCCAGGGCACCGGGCTTGGGCTGTCGGTGTCGTATTTCATCATCACCAACAACCACAAGGGCCAGATGGAAGTGCATTCCACCCTGGGCCAGGGCACCTGCTTTACCTTGCGCCTGCCCCTGGCCGGCAGCCAATTGGCCCCCACTGCATCTAACCAACTGGAGCAATGACCATGGGCTTTCGCCTGTCGAAGATCTACACCCGCACTGGCGATCAGGGCGAAACCGGCCTCGGCGACGGCCGCCGCGTGCCCAAGGACCACCCGCGCGTGGAGGCCATTGGCGAAGTCGATACACTCAATAGCCAGTTGGGCCTGCTGTTGGCCAATCTTGAAGAGCAGAGCGGCAAGCACCCTGAACTCAGGGATGTGATTGAAGTGCTGACGCCCTGCCAGCACCGTCTGTTCGACCTTGGCGGTGAGCTGGCCATGCCGGTGTACAAAGCGTTGAATGCGGCCGAGGTGGACCGGCTGGAAGCGGCGATTGATCGCTGGAATGAAGAAGTCGGGCCGCTGGAAAACTTCATCCTGCCCGGTGGCTCAGCCTTGATTGCCCAGGCACACGTATGCCGCAGCCTGGCACGCAGCGCGGAGCGTCGGTGTCAGCACCTGAACGCGGTGGAAGCGCTGGAGGGGGTCGGGCTTGCGTATATCAATCGGTTGTCGGATCTGCTGTTTGTGGCGGCGCGGGTGATTGCCAGGCGCCAGGGAGTGGCGGAGGTGCTGTGGCAGGCGGCGGCCAAGCCGCACTGATGATCAGGCAGTGCCTTGTCTGGCCTCATCGGGGACAAGCCCCCTCCCACAGGTGACCGCATTCCAGGGTTGGAACCGGGTCAAATGTGGGAGGGGGCTTGCTCCCGATGAGGCCCTTCAGACACCCTCAACCCTGCGGCCAGAACGCCCTGATACCCGCCACACCCTGAGCCCCTGCCTCCCAGGCCCGCTCCCGCTCGGCAGGTCCTACCCCGCCCAGCAGAAACACCGGCTTGCTGAAACCGGCAATCAACTGCGCCGCCTGTTCCCAGCCCAGCGGCTGCGCATCCGGATGGGTCTGGGTCGGTTGCACAGGCGACAACGTGACAAAGTCCACGTCCATCAATTCGGCCAGCGCCAGTTCCTCGGCGTTATGGCAGGACGCAGCCAACCAGCGGTCCTTCGGCAACGGCCGGCCCTTGCTCGCGTATTTGCGCAGTTGCGCCGAGGTCACGTGCCAACCCGCCGCAGGAAAATCCCCCAGCCATTCGAACGGTCCCTTGAGCATCAATTGCGCTTTGCCGGCACACAATCCCACCGCATCCACCGCCAGGTCGCGGTATTTCGGGTCGTAACCATTGGGCGCACGCAGTTGAATCAGCTTGATGCCGGCGGCGACAGCCTGCTGGATGCCACGCAACAGCGTCGGGGTTTCCAGCTCGCCAGGAGTGATCAGGTAGTCGGCCGGCAGGCGCGCCGCCGCGACAATCGGCGTGTTGGCTGCGGGAAACGCATAGTTGAGCAGATCCCGAGGGGCGACCCACGCCAGAGGCTGTCCTTCGACGCCGTGTGGCTCGCCGGTAAACGATGAGACTTCCCAGACATCCAGCAACACCTGCTTGTCCGGGTAGTCGTGCTGCACCTTGATCAACGGACGCGCCGTCGTGACCTGAATGCCCAACTCTTCCTGCAGTTCGCGGGACAACGCAGTGGAAACCGACTCATCAGCCTCCACCTTGCCGCCGGGAAACTCCCACAAACCGCCCTGGTGCTGGGTGTCGGCACGGCGCGCCAGCAGGATCCTGCCGTCGACGCCGCGGATCACCGCCGCTGCTACATGTACTCGTTTCACGCCACTGCTTCCTCGTGTGGTAACCCCTGCAGGCGCGAACGCCTACAGGGGGAGGTTCATTGTCAGGTGCGATATTCCGCGTTGATCTTCACGTACTCGTGGGACAGATCAGTGGTCCAGATGGTTTCGCTGCAATCGCCGCGGCCCAGCTCGATGCGGATGGTGATTTCTTCCTGCTGCATCACGGCTGAACCCTGGGCTTCAGTGTAGGTTTCGGCGCGTGCGCCACGGCTGGCAATGCACACGTCACCGAGGAACACGTCGATCTTGCTCACGTCCAGCTCCGGCACGCCGGCGCGGCCGACGGCGGCGAGGATGCGCCCCCAGTTCGGGTCGGAGGCGAACAGTGCGGTCTTGATCAACGGCGAATGGGCCACGGTGTAGCCCACGTCCAGGCATTCCTGATGATTGCCGCCGCCATTGACTTCAACGGTGACGAACTTGGTGGCGCCTTCGCCGTCACGCACGATGGCCTGGGCGACGTCCATGCACACTTCAAACACCGCCTGCTTCAACGCCGCGAACAGCGGGCCGCTGGCGTCGGTGATTTCCGGCAGGTTGGCCTGGCCGGTGGCAATCAGCATGCAGCAGTCGTTGGTCGAGGTATCGCCATCGATGGTGATGCGGTTGAACGACTTGTTGGCGCCGTCCAGAATCAGGCTGTGCAGGACGTTGCGCGACACTTTGGCGTCGGTGGCAATGTAGCCGAGCATGGTGGCCATGTTCGGGCGGATCATGCCTGCGCCCTTGCTGATGCCGGTGACGGTGACGGTCACGCCGTCATGCACGAACTGACGGCTCGCGCCCTTGGGCAGGGTATCGGTGGTCATGATGCCAGTGGCCGCTGCCGCCCAGTTGTCCACAGACAAATCATCCAGCGCGGCTTGAAGAGCCCCTTCGATTTTCTCGACCGGCAGCGGCTCGCCGATCACACCGGTGGAGTACGGCAGCACCTGGCTGGCATCCACGCCGGTTAATTGCGCAAGCTTTGCACAGGTGCGCGCAGCAGCGACCAGGCCAGGCTCGCCAGTACCGGCGTTGGCATTGCCGGTGTTGGTCAGCAGGTAACGAATCGGGCCGGCCACGCGTTGCTTGGCCAAAATCACCGGTGCTGCACAAAACGCATTGAGGGTAAACACGCCAGCGACGGTCGAACCCTCGGCACAGCGCATCACTACCACATCCTTGCGACCCGGGCGCTTGATGCCGGCCGAAGCGATACCGAGCTCAAAGCCGGCAACCGGGTGCAATGTGGGCAAAGGACCAAGACCAACAGCCATGAATGCGCTCCTCAACAATAGATGATGTCTGTGCCGTCTTGATTGACGGTGAGATTAATTGCAAAACGCCGCGACGGCAGAGGCCGGTCGCGGCGCGGGGTGTTGCAGCGTCAGGCGAAAATACTAGTTGATTTCGCCGTGGCAGTGTTTGTACTTCTTGCCCGAACCGCACCAGCACAGTTCGTTGCGGCCCAGCTTCTGATCATTGCGCACCGGCGTTTGCGCCAGGGCTACGTCGATCTCTTCGCCAAGCACTTCCGGCGCGTCCAGGCCTGGCGCCTCGTCATGCTGGAACTGCATGCGTGCAGCCAGTGCCTCGGCTTCCTGGCGCAGACGCGCCTCTTCTTCGATCGGGTCTTCGCGACGCACCTGAACGTGGGACAGCACGCGAATCGAATCGCGCTTGATCGAATCAAGCAATTCGGAGAACAGCGTGAACGACTCGCGCTTGTACTCCTGCTTCGGGTTCTTCTGGGCATAGCCACGCAGGTGGATGCCGTGACGCAGATGGTCCATGGTCGACAGGTGGTCTTTCCACAGGTCGTCCAGCACGCGCAGTACGATCTGCTTCTCGAACGTGCGCAGGGCTTCGGCGCTCGCCTGCTCTTCTTTCTCGTTGTACGCGGCCAACAGCTCGGCCATCAGCTTCTCGCGCAGTGTCTCTTCGTAGAGGTGGTCGTCTTCGTCCAGCCATTGCTGAACCGGCAGGTCGACACCAAAGTCGCTCTTGAGCGCCGCTTCCAAACCGGCAACATCCCACTGCTCAGGCAGGGACTGTGGCGGAATGTGTGCGGTCACGGTGGCGTTGAGTACGTCCTGACGGAAATCGGCAATGGTCTCGCCGATGTTGTCGGCAGCCAGCAACGTATTACGCATGTGATAGATCACTTTACGCTGTTCGTTGTTGACGTCATCGAACTCGAGCAGTTGCTTGCGGATGTCGAAGTTGCGCCCTTCAACCTTGCGCTGGGCCTTCTCAATGGCGTTGGTCACCATGCGGTGCTCGATCGCTTCACCGGACTGCATGCCCAGGGCCTTCATGAAGTTCTTCACGCGGTCCGAGGCAAAGATACGCATCAGGCTGTCTTCCAGGGACAGGTAGAAACGGCTGGAACCGGCGTCACCCTGGCGGCCGGCACGACCACGCAACTGGTTGTCGATACGACGCGATTCATGCCGCTCGGAAGCGATCACCTGCAGGCCACCGGATTCCAGCACGGCCTGATGGCGCTTCTGCCAGTCGGCCTTGATCTGGGCCACTTGCTCGGGCGTTGGATTATCCAGCGAAGCCACTTCCACTTCCCAGTTGCCGCCCAACAGAATGTCGGTACCACGACCGGCCATGTTGGTAGCGATGGTCAGCGCGCCTGGGCGACCGGCCTGGGCGATGATCTCGGCTTCCTTTTCGTGGAATTTGGCGTTGAGGACCTTGTGCTCGATGCCTTCCTTGTTGAGCAGGTTGGACACGTGCTCGGACGTCTCGATGGTCGCGGTGCCCACCAGGATCGGACGACCCTGGGCCATGCCGTCCTTGATGTCGTTGATGATCGCCGCGTATTTCTCTTCGGCGGTCAGGAACACCAGGTCGTTGAAGTCCTTACGCGCCAGCGGTTTGTTCGGCGGGATAACCACGACCGACAGACCGTAGATCTGGTGGAATTCGAATGCTTCGGTGTCGGCCGTACCGGTCATGCCGGACAGCTTGTTGTACAGACGGAAGTAGTTCTGGAAGGTGGTGGACGCCAACGTCTGGCTTTCGGCCTGGATGTTGAGCACTTCCTTGGCCTCGATGGCCTGGTGCAGGCCCTCGGACAGGCGACGACCCGGCATGGTACGACCGGTGTGTTCGTCAACCAGCACGACCTGGCCGTCCTGGACGATGTATTCGACGTTGCGGTGGAACAGTTTGTGCGCACGCAGGCCGGCATACACATGGGTCAGCAGGCCCAGGTTGTGCGCCGAGTAGAGGCTCTCGCCTTCAGCCAGCAGGCCGATCTGGGTGAGCATGTCTTCCACATACTGGTGACCGGCTTCATTGAGTTCGACCTGGCGGGTCTTCTCGTCAATGGTGAAGTGACCTTCTTTGGTCACCACCCCTTCCACTTCCTCGATGTGCTGCTCCAGGCGCGGGATCAACTTGTTGATCTCGGTGTACAGGCGCGAGCTGTCTTCGGCCTGGCCGGAGATGATCAGCGGGGTACGGGCTTCGTCGATCAGGATGGAGTCGACTTCGTCGATCACGGCAAAATTGAGTTCGCGCTGGAATTTTTCTTCCATGCTGAACGCCATGTTGTCGCGCAGGTAGTCGAACCCGAATTCGTTGTTGGTGCCGTAGGTGATGTCGGCAGCGTAGGCGGCGCGCTTCTCTTCCGGCGGCTGGAACGGCGTGACCACGCCGACGGTGAGGCCGAGGAACTCATACAGCGGGCGCATCCAGTTGGCGTCCCGGCGGGCCAGGTAGTCGTTCACCGTAACAACGTGCACGCCCTTGCCCGACAGTGCATTGAGGTAAACGCCCAGTGTCGCCACCAGGGTCTTGCCTTCACCGGTACGCATTTCGGCGATCATGCCTTCATGCAAGGTCATGCCGCCGATCAACTGGACGTCGAAGTGGCGCATGCCCATTACGCGCTTGCCGGCTTCACGGGCAACCGCAAAGGCTTCGGGCAGCAGTTTGTCGAGGGTTTCACCTTTGGCTATGCGGGCCTTGAACTCTTGGGTCTTGGCGCGCAATTGCTCGTCGGAAAGGGCAACCATCTGCTCTTCGAAAGCATTGACCAGCTGCACCGTCTTGAGCATGCGTTTGACTTCGCGCTCATTCTTGCTTCCAAAAAGTTTCTTTAACAAAGGCGCAAACATATCGGCAGGTTCTTCCACACATAGGGATGGAGGGCGCACCGTCAGTGGCCCGAGCAGCCCTCACGGCCGCATGCGAACGCGCATTCTACCCGGAAACGTGGGTGAGGAAAGTGGCGTTGTTCCCGGAGGCTGGCATGGGGCTGTGAGAGGGCCTATTTAAAATAAGGGCTTTTGCGCGAACTTCAACCCATCGGATGCAGAAGTTACCTATTGATTTCACGGGAAAAGCCGGGCATCGGCAGTACGCGGGGCCGTCTGCGTGCTTTCTGTTAAGATGGCCGCTCTGTTACTTAAGGTGTCCGCTCATGGCATTTCGCCCTCTTACAGCCCGCGCGCCCAGCGTGTTGCTTCGCGAAGCCAAGCCGTTGAAAGCCATCTTCGGCCACGCCCAACGCCTGGGCCACCTGCAACGCCTGCTCGAAAGCCAGCTGCAACCCGCCGCACGCGAACATTGTCACGTGGCGTCCTGGCGTGAGGGCAATTTGCTGCTGATCGTCACCGACGGCCATTGGGCGACCCGACTGCGCTATCAGCAAAAACGCCTGCAGCGGCAATTGATGGTGTTTGACGAGTTCGCCAGCCTGACGCGCATCCAGTTCAAGGTACAGCCGCCTACCGTGCAACAAGGTGCGGTCGGCCATACGATGGATCTGTCGGAGAACGCCGCCGAGACCATCCAGGCCACCGCCGACGGGATCAGTGATCCAGGCTTGCGCGCGGCGCTGGAACGCCTCGCCGCCCACGCCAGGCCCAAGGCCTGAGCCGCTACTTGCGCTTGCTGCCGCCGAGCAACGAGCCCAGCAGACCGCGCACCAACTGCCGCCCCATTTGATTGGCTGCCTGCTGCATCGCGGACTTGAGCGCCTTGCCTGCCGCCGTTCCCAGAAACGCGCCGGCCCTGTCAGTAAAGCTCGGTTCCTGGGCGGCAGGCGTAGAGTCTGCGCCCGGCCCCAATTCCTTGCGCGCCATTAGCACTTCATAGGCGGATTCGCGATCAATCGGTTTGTCATAGCGGCCCTGCAAGGGCGAGCTGGCGATCAGCGCCGCGCGCTCAACGCCGCTGAGCGGGCCGATCCGCGATTGCGGCGGTGCCACCAGCACCCGCTGGACGACCTCCGGCGTGCCCTTTTCCTGCAAGGTGCCGACCAACGCCTCACCCGTGCCCAGCTCCGTCAGCACGGTTAATGCGTCAAACGCCGGATTCGCGCGAAAACCCTCGGCCACGGCGCGCAGGGATTTCTGTTCTTTAGTGGTGAACGCACGCAAGCCGTGCTGGATGCGCAGGCCAAGTTGGGCGAGTACGGTGTCAG
Organism: Pseudomonas trivialis; assembly: GCF_001439805.1. GTDB lineage: Bacteria > Pseudomonadota > Gammaproteobacteria > Pseudomonadales > Pseudomonadaceae > Aquipseudomonas > Aquipseudomonas trivialis. Next base: position 139,875 of record NZ_JYLK01000003.1, read on the forward strand.
GCAGATCCCCCGGGGACTGCGTGACGAAATACACGCCAACGCCTTTGGAGCGGATCAACCGCACCACTTGCTCCAGGCGATCCTGCAATGCCTTGGGGGTATCGGCGAATAACAAATGGGCCTCATCGAAGAACAGCGCCAGCAGCGGCTTTTCGGCATCGCCGCGCTCCGGCAATTGCTCGAACAGCTCCGCCAGAAGCCACAACAGGAATGTGGCGTACACTTTCGGCGCTTCATGCACCAAACGGCTGGCGTCCAATAGATGAATACGGCCGCGGCCATCGGCGGCGGGCTGCAAAATATCTTCAAGTTGCAACGCGGGCTCGCCAAACAAAGCGTCGGCGCCCTGCTGTTCCAGCACTGCCAGTCGTCGCAGCAGCGCCTGGCTGGAGCCTGTGTTCATCAATGCCGCGTCATCGCCCAGCAGTTCCGGGTGATAGTGCAGGTGATTGAGCAGCGCCTTGAGGTCCTTGAGGTCCAGCAGCAACAGGCCCTCGCGGTCGGCCACCTTGAAGGCGGCGTACAGTGCCGACTGTTGGCTATCGGTGAGCTCCAGCAGACTGCCGAGCAGCAGCGGGCCCATTTCACTGATCGTGGTGCGCAATGGATGACCGGACTCGCCGTGAATATCCCACAGCGTGACCGGGTATGCCTTGGCGGTGTAATTAATGAAAGGCATGTCGGCGATACGCTCGGCCACCTTGCCCTGGGGATTCGCGGCGGCGCCCAGGCCACAGAGATCACCTTTTATGTCGGCGGCAAATACCGCCACACCCGCATCGCTGAACGCCTCCGCCAGGCGCTGCAAGGTGACGGTCTTGCCCGTGCCCGTGGCTCCGGCAATCAATCCGTGACGATTGGCCAGGCGCATGGGCTGGGCGATGGGCTGGCCGTTTGAATCGGCGCCAATAAGCAGTTGTGTGGAATCAGGCATTTCGTTACCCATGGTTGGTCTCCAGTGCCGCAGGCAGGCGCCTGGAATATTAAGACATTAGCGGCCTCTTCAAGCGATGAATAAAAATCTGCGCTTGAAGGGTGGGCAACGCTCGACCTTCATCAGTCCCCTTCAGGCTCGGGCTTGCTGCGCTCGCGTTCCCATAACTGGGCGGCACCGGGAAAGTCCGTGCCGTCTTCACTGCTGAGTTCATCCGGGTCATAGCGGCTCAAACAGCCCTCACCCAGGGTCGCCGGGGCCTTTGCGGTGGCTTTTTCCAAAGGGTCACTCATGACTCAATCCTCGACGTTCAGGCAAAGAAAAAGGGCCTGGGACGATTTAACGCCCAGGCCCTCGATTCTTCAATCACCGTGATCAGAACACGACGGTCTTGTTGCCATGCACCAGCACGCGATCTTCCAGGTGATAACGCAGGCCACGGGCCAACACCATTTTCTCGACGTCACGGCCAAAACGCACCATGTCTTCAATGCTGTCGCTGTGGCTGACACGCACCACGTCCTGCTCGATGATCGGGCCGGCATCCAGCTCTTCGGTGACATAGTGGCAGGTTGCGCCAATCAACTTCACACCGCGCAGGGACGCCTGATGGTAAGGCTTGGCACCCACAAACGAGGGCAGGAAGCTGTGGTGAATGTTGATCACCCGGCCGGCGTATTCGCGGCACAACTCCGGCGGCAGGATCTGCATGTAGCGCGCCAGCACTACCACGTCGGCTTCATGCTGCCCGACCAGACGGGAAACCTCGGCGAACGCCGGCTCCTTGTCCTGCGGGTTGACCGGCACGTGGTAATACGGGATGCCATGCCATTCGACCATGCTGCGCAGGTCGTCATGGTTGGAGATCACGCAGGCAATCTCGCAGTCCAGCTCATCGCTGTGCCAGCGGTGCAGCAGGTCGGCCAAACAGTGGGACTCACGGCTGGCCATCAGCACCACTCGTTTTTTCTGCTCGGTGTCAGTGATGTGCCAGGTCATCGAAAACTCTTCGGCAATCGGCGCAAACGCCTCGCGGAAGGCTTGCAGGCCAAAGGGAAGCGTGTCGGCACGTATTTCGTGACGCATGAAAAACCAACCGCTGAGATCGTCCGAGTGATGGCTCGCCTCGGTGATCCAACCGTTGTGGGAGGCCAGAAAGTTACTGACTTTGGCAACGATACCAACCCGGTCCGGGCAAGCAATCACCAGCCGAAAAGTGCGCATTAGGGGGAAACTCCAGAACTTCGCAAAGGCCGCCATTCTAGCGATTGCGCAGAAAAACTGCAGTATTCCTTCGCGCTTATTCTGCGCTGCCGGTCTGCCGGTGCCCCTTAATTGTGTAAGGTTTTACCGCCCTTAGATAAATGTACAACCTTATGCGTGGGCAGTAAGCGAGAAAGGAATCAGAATGCCGTTGCGCATACCGCTACTTATTAACTCAATTGCATCGTGTGACCGCTTACTTTCAAAGTAATTCACCTGGATACACGCTTAAATGTTTACTTGAGCAAATTGCCTGACTATTATTGGCCCACTGTCCCTGTCATCCGCGTTCTACATAAGGTAGTCCACATGTCCCTGATCAACGAATACCGCGCCACCGAAGAAGCTATCAAAGAGCTGCAAGCCCGTTTGAAGAATCTGTCCCAAGACGACAAACTGAAAACCGAGCTGGAATTCGAAGGCAAACTGCGCACCCTGATGGGTGAATACTCCAAGTCCCTGCGCGACATCATCGCGCTGCTGGATCCAGAGTCGAAAGTTAAAGCACCGCGTGGCGTTGTGAAAACTACCGGCACCAAACGTGCTCGCAAGGTCAAGCAATACAAAAACCCACACAACGGTGAAGTGATTGAAACCAAAGGTGGCAACCACAAGACGCTGAAAGAGTGGAAAGCCAAGTGGGGCGGTGACGTGGTTGAAGGTTGGGCCACTCTGCTGGGCTAAGCCTTGCCAGGATCTGCCTGATTTGCGATACCCTGAAACGCCAGCTTGCTGGCGTTTTTTATTGCCGTGACAATCGCGCAATTATCTTCCTACAGATTCATCCGCGCCGCTAAAGCATCGACATACTCTTGCCATTGATCCAGCACCTGACACTGAATCGATGTAGCACTAACCGCCAACTCTCGTCGCGCAAGATTAAATGCTTCCAGGGTATTGGGAGCGCCCCATTGTGCATCCGACAAACGTTGCTGACAGAAAAGTTTCCAGCGTTGTTGCTCCTCGTGGCTCAAGGTTTCAGCAAAGTTACGGGCGCGGTAGCGGAATAACAATTCCGGCAAACGGTGATCATCAAATGGCCATTGTTGATGGGCGAGTTGTGCAGGTTCTGCGGCCCGGACTTGTTCACACAAGCGGCGGTCGCGGTCACCGATAAAACCAGCGTACAGCTGCTGCTCGGGATCTTCACTTGCGGCAAAATCGTCCTCGGCATAAATAGCCGTCAACTTGTCACGCCATACACCCTGTGCGTCAGTTAGCCGCAGTGCACGTGCCTGATAACTGTCCATGTCCAATTGCAGCCGTTCACGGTCCTGGGCCCGCAGCACACTCAAAGGGGCGACCACCGGACAACGGTTGATATGCACCAACTTGAGCGGCACAGGCATTTCGCCCTCGGCCAGTTCATCGCGGCGCTTATAGAGATGCTGACGTAAAGTTTCAGCGTCCAGCTCGAGCAGTCCCTGCGGATCAAGCCCCAGGTCGCACACAATCAAGGCATTGCGGTTGCGCGGGTGCCAGGCCAGGGGGAGCACCACACCCAGATAATGACGCTCGGCGGAAAAGCGCCCGGATATATGCACCATCGGCTGCAGCAGGCGAATCTGATCCATGACGCGCTGCTTGCTGCGCAGTTGAAACAGCCAGTCGTACAACTTGGGCTGTTTCTCACGGACCAGACGGGCCAGCGCGATCGTGGCGCGTACGTCGGACAATGCATCGTGCGCCTGGCCGTGATCAATCCCGTTGGCCTGGGTCAGGCGTTCAAGCTTGAGGGTGACGCGCCCGTCCTGTTCGGGCCAGGTGATCCCTTCGGGGCGCAACGCGTAGGCCGTGCGGACCACATCGATCAAGTCCCAGCGGCTGTTGCCGCCCTGCCATTCCCGCGCATAAGGGTCGAAGAAGTTGCGGTACAGACTGTACCGCGTCATTTCATCATCAAACCGCAAGGTGTTGTAACCGGCGCCACAGGTGCCGGGGGCCGCCAGCTGCGCGTGCACACGGGTCATGAAGTCGGCCTCGGTCAGGCCCTGTTGCGCCAGTATTGCAGGCGTGATGCCGGTAATTGCGCAAGCTGCCGGATGCGGCAGGATATCGTCACTGGGCAGGCAATACAGGTTGACCGGCGCGTCTATCTCGTTGAGGTCGTGATCGGTGCGAATACCAGCGACCTGGAGAGGGCGATCGCTGCGTGGATTGATGCCGGTGGTTTCATAGTCGTACCAGAAAATCGAAGTCACGGGCCATTCCTGAGCTGAAGATTGATAAAGTCTAGGCGTTGCAAGGCGCCCGCGGCCAGCGCCAAATATTCTGTACAAACATCCAGCAAAATCTTGGATGGTTGCTTCCACCGTCGACACTGCTAGCATCCGTGTCTTCCAGCCGCTCCGCACTGCCAGGGACCGCGATGCAATCAGCCCCATTGGACACCCGCTACCAGATCGAGACCCCGGAGGGCATCGACCTGCCCCTGCGTCCCGCCGGCCTGCTGCCAAGGGCGCTGGCCTTTGCCTTCGACCTCGGCGTACGCGCGCTGGCCATGGGCATCTTCCTGGTGCCCCTGGCGCTATTGGGCAATATCGGCATCGGCCTGGGTTCGCTGCTGCTGTTTCTGGTCAGTTGGTGGTACATGGTGCTGTTCGAAGTGCTCAACCAGGGCTGCTCACCCGGCAAGCAGGTCATGGGCCTGCGCGTGGTACAGGATGACGGCACACCCGTCGGCTGGTCCGCTTCGCTTATCCGCAACCTGCTGCGCTTTGTCGACATGCTGCCCTTCGGCTACTTTTTCGGCGCCGTCAGCTGCCTGCAACATCCCCATTTCAAACGACTCGGCGATCTCGCCGCCGGCACGCTGGTGATTTATCGCGAACAGCCACTCGCCCGCCCCAAAGTGCCGCAGGCCGCACCTCTGGGCCTGCCGTTCGCCCTGCACCTGGGCGAACAACGCGCCATCCTCGGATTTGCCGAGCGCCAGGGCGAACTGTCCGCAGAACGGGTGCACGAACTGGCGTCCATTCTCGCAACGCCCCTGCAGGTGCCGGCGGCTCACGCCGCAGAGCAACTCAATGGTGTCGCGCGCGGCTTGCTGGGGCCGACATGAAACAGAGCCTGTTCGAAAGCCGTCACCAACCACAGTGGCAAGCCTTTGCCGCACAACTGAAACAGTTGGAGCAAGGCAAGCTCAAGACCGGCGATATGGCCGACTTCCCCCATCAGTATCGGCGCCTGTGCCAGCACCTCGCCCTGGCCCAGGCGCGCGGCTACAGCAGTTACCTGGTCGACCCGCTGCAACAACTGGCATTGCGCGGTCATCAGCAGTTGTACCGGCACCGCAGCCAAGTGGCCGCGAACGCATTGAGCTTCGTGCTGGCCGACTTCCCCCGTCTGGTGCGCGAGCAATGGCGCTTCGTGTTGATCGCCGGGCTGCTGTTCTTCGGCAGCCTGGTGGTGGTTGCGCTGCTGGTGTACCTGTTTCCGGAGTTGATCTACAGCATTGTCAGCCCGCATCAGGTCGCCGAGATGCAAGGCATGTACGACCCCGATTCCAGTCGCCTGGGCCGCGTCGCCGAGCGTGCCTCCAGTGAGGACTGGATGATGTTCGGCTACTACGTGATGCACAACATCGGGATTGCCTTCCAGACGTTTGCCGCCGGTTTGCTGTTCGGACTGGGCAGTGTGTTTTTCCTCATCTACAACGGCTTGATCATCGGCGCCATCTCAGGCCACCTCACGGAAATCGGTTACGGCCAGACCTTCTGGTCGTTCGTTATCGGCCACGGCGCTTTCGAGCTCACTGCCATCACCCTCGCCGGCGCGGCAGGCCTGCAATTGGGCTGGGCCCTGATCGCGCCCGGGCGCCTCACACGCGCCGAGTCGTTGCGGCTGGCGGCGCGAAAAAGCATGCAGATGCTCTGCGGCGTCATGCTGTTGCTGCTGTTCGCCGCCTTTATCGAAGCCTACTGGTCGTCCTCCACCACCACTGCACCCTGGATCAAATACCTGGTGGGCGCCGTGCTATGGCTGCTGGTGATCGCTTATCTGACATTGACCGGACACCCCCGCCATGCGCCTGAGTGATTCAAGCGTAGTCATTCGGCCGCGTACGCCTTGGGAAGCCATGGACCTTGGCGTACTGATGGCCCGTAAACACCGTTGGCTGCTGGTAGCCAGTTGGGCGATTGTGAGCTTGCCAGTATTTATTGTGCTCAGCGCTGCGTTTTGGAAGTATCCGTCCACCGCCATGCTTCTGTTCTGGTGGCTGAAACCGGCGTTCGACCGCTTGCCGCTTTACATCCTGTCCAGGGCCTTGTTCGGCGAGACTCCCAGCCTCAGGCAGGCTGTACGCCAGTGGCCGCGTCTGCTCAAAGGCCAGTTGTTGAGCAGCTTGATCTGGCGACGGCTCAGCCTGAGTCGCAGCTTTGTGATGCCCGTCAGCCAGCTCGAAGGACTGGATGGCGACGCGCGTCAGAAACGCCTGGGTGTGCTGCTCCAACGTAACGGTGGAGCTTCGCGCTGGCTCACCCTACTTGGGATGTGCCTTGAAATAACGCTGTGGTTCGGCGCCATGGCATTGTTTTACCTGTTCATCCCCCAGCAGATCGAGCTGGACTGGGACTGGCAACGCCTGGCACAGGCCACCGGTTCGCAAGCGCTGTGGCTGGAACACATGAGCAATGCGTTCTACGCATTGATTCTGGCGTTCTGGGAACCGATCTACGTCGCCTGTGGTTTCAGCCTGTACCTCAACCGCCGTACCGTACTCGAAGCCTGGGACCTGGAGCTGGTGTTCCGCCGCCTTCGAGAGCGCCTGGGCAGCGTTGCGCCGCTGTTGCTGTTGGCTGCAGGCCTGATGCTGATGCCCTGCAGCCGACCGGCCATTGCGGATGGGGCCAACCCGCCCAAACCGGTCAGCACCCATGCCGCCAGCCAATCGATCAAGACCCTGCTGGAAAAGCCACCTTTCAAGAATCCCGAGACCGTTACGCGCTATCGCTTCGGCGAAGAAAAACCTGCGTTAAAAAACCGGGCGCGCGGTGATGGCAAACTCCCGGCCTGGCTTCAGGCACTGCTGGACAACTTCAACGGCACCAGTTTCAAACAGCTCGCCCAAGGCCTCGAAGTCCTGTTGTGGAGTGTACTGGCGGGCGGCGTGGCGCTGCTGATCTGGCGTTATCGCGACTGGCTGCGCACCTTTGTCAGCCGACGAAGGCCACGCAAGCCCGACACAGCCTTGCCTGTGCCCACCCAGTTATTCGGGCTGGCGGTGGGCATCGAGACCCTGCCCGACGATATCGCCAGCGCCGCCGAGCAACTGTGGCCCACTCAACCACGCGAGGCTCTCGGACTGCTCTACCGCGGCCTGCTCAGCCGGCTGCTGCACGACTTCAACCTGCCGCTGACAAACGCCGATACCGAGGGCCAGGTACTGGAGCGCATTCAACACGTGCAACAACCGGATCTGCTGGCCTTCAGCAACGACCTGACTCGCCACTGGCAAAACCTCGCCTACGGTCATCGGCTGCCTCCCGCGTTGACGCAACAACAGCTGTGCAGCGATTGGCGCAGCTTGTTCAACGCAGGTGCTGCCCAATGAACCGGACATTGCTGTGGGCGGGATGGCTACTGGCAGGCCTGCTGGGGGCTGGCGGGCTGTTTCTCTGGAGCAAAGCCATTGCGTATGACGAAGTAGTCGACCGCGGCCCCTCGCCGGAGGCGCTGGCCAATCCCTACCTTGCGGCAGAACAGTTCCTGCGCGGGCAAGGTCTTGTGGTTGAGCATGCCAATGGCCTGGATCGTCTCGCCGACCTTCCCGCCAAAGGCAATAGCCTGTTGCTGCTGGGCGAGCGCGGCAACATGACCCCACGTCAGGCAGATCAACTATTGAACTGGGCAAGGTCAGGCGGGCACCTGTTGCTGGTCGCCGAAGCGCTCTGGGATGAAGAGACCGATAAAAGCGGCGACTTGCTGTTAGATCGGCTGCACATCCATCAGTTATTGAGTGACGAGCCTGAGGAGCCGGCCCCCGCGCGTAAACAGAACATGCCGGACCTGACCAAACTTTACGTCGACAATGAAACCGCCCCGGCCTATTTCAATTTCGACACCGACTTCAACCTGACCGACCCCACGCATCTGGCCCAGTTTTCCGCCAACAGCGCCAGGGCCAGCCACCTGATGCAGCTCAACCTTGGGCAAGGCCGTGTGACGGTGATCACCGACAGCGACCTGTGGAAAGCGCCCATCATCGGCCAACACGATAATGCCTGGCTGCTGTGGTACCTGAACCAGGGCACGACTGTCACCTTGCTGTTCAACAGTAACGTCGACAACCTGCTCAGCCTGCTGATGCGCTACTTCCCCCAGGCTCTGGTAGCGCTTTGCGCGCTGACTGCCCTGGCTCTCTGGCAGGCCGGCATGCGCCAGGGTCCGGTGCAGGCGCCGGCCACCCGAGCGCGCCGGCAATTGCAGGAACACTTGAAGGCCAGTGCCGACTTCCTGCTGCGCCGCAGCGGCCAGGGCACGCTGTTGCAGGCCTTGCAGCGCGACATCCTGCGCGCGGCGCGGCGCCGCCATCCCGGCTTTGAACACCTCGATAACGCGGCACAGTGTCAGGTCCTCGAACACCTCACTCGCCAACCTTCTCACGTCATCAGCCAGGCCCTTGGGCCACTTGCGGCAAAACGGCTTTCCAGTGCCGATTTCAGCCGGCAGGTGGCATGCCTGCAAACCCTCAGGAACGCCCTATGAGTGAATTACCCAGCGCCACGCCCCTGACCAGTGCCAGCTTGCTACAGGCCAGCGAGTTGGCCAATGCTTTGCGCGTTGAGCTGCGCAAGGCGGTGATTGGCCAGGATGAGGTGATTGATGACGTATTGACCGCATTGATTGCAGGCGGCCACGTATTGCTCGAGGGCGTGCCGGGGCTCGGCAAAACGTTACTGGTACGCGCATTGGCCCGCTGCTTCGGCGGTGATTTCGCGCGTATCCAGTTTACCCCCGACCTGATGCCCAGTGACGTTACCGGCCACGCCGTCTACGACCTGCACACCGAACAATTCAAGCTGCGCAAGGGTCCGTTATTCACCCACCTGCTGCTGGCCGACGAAATCAACCGCGCGCCCGCCAAAACCCAGGCGGCGCTACTCGAGGCCATGCAGGAACGCCAAGTGACCCTGGAGGGCGAAGCACTTCCCATCGGCCAGCCATTCATGGTGCTGGCCACTCAGAACCCCATTGAGCAGGAAGGCACTTATCCATTGCCGGAGGCCGAACTGGACCGCTTCATGCTCAACGTTCGCATGGACTACCCGGATGCTCGGCAGGAACTGGACATGGTGCGCGAAGTCACGCGTTCGTCGCGTGCCGACATGCTGGATGTTCAACCGCTGCGTACCGTGCTGCAAGCTGCGGATGTGCTGCACCTGCAGCAGGTCGCCACCGCGCTGCCGCTGGATGAGCAGGTGCTGGACTATGCCGTACGCCTGGCTCGGGCCACCCGCAGTTGGCCTGGGCTGACCCTCGGTGCAGGCCCGCGCGCCTCCATTGCCCTGGTCAGCGGCGCCCGGGCCCGCGCGCTTTTGCGCGGTGGCGAGTTTGTCACCCCGGACGACATCAAGCGCTGCGCCATGGCAGTGTTGCGCCACCGGGTACGGATTGCCCCCGAACTGGATATCGATGGGCTGGACGTAGATCAGGTGCTCAAACAACTGCTGGATCAGATTCCGGCGCCGAGGCAATGAGCCACCTATGAAGCCAACCCGTCTGCTGCTGATCTGGCTCGGTGTACTGCTGGGTTTGAACACCCTGCTGGGTATCACCGCAGCGTTGCAGTTCAAGCTGCCCGGCACCCTGCAGCAGGTGGCGTGGGGCCTGTTGCTGGCGCTGTTGCTGCTGGCCCTGCTGGACGCCGTTCGGCTGCGTCGCCGCCCGGGCATCAGAGTGCAACGGCAGATGCCTGGCAGCCTGGCCCTGGGCCGTTGGGGCGACGTGCGTCTGACCCTGCATCACGATTATCCGCAGCCGCTGACCGTGCAGGTATTCGATCACGCACCCGATGGGCTGAGCGCGGAGAACATGCCTCAACTGATTGAACTGCGCCCCGGCGCGCGCAGCGAGTTGGGCTATCGCCTGCGTCCGCTGCGGCGCGGGCATTTCAGTTTCAGTCGGTGCGAGATTCACCTGCCCAGCCCGCTGGGGTTGTGGTCGGCTCGGCGCTTTGTGGAAGTCGCCGATGCCACCCGCGTCTACCCGGACTTCGCGCGCCTGTATGGCGCACAGCTGCTGGGGGTGGACAGCTGGCTGAGCCAATTGGGTGTTCGACAGCATCCGCGACGCGGCCCAGGGCTGGAGTTTCATCAGCTGCGCGAATTTCGCGAGGGCGACAGCCTGCGGCAGATCGACTGGAAGGCCACCGCACGCCAACGCACACCTATCGCCCGGGAGTATCAGGACGAGCGCGACCAGCAAATCGTGTTCATGCTCGACTGTGGTCGGCGCATGCGCAGCCAGGATGCCGAGCTCTCCCACTTTGACCACGCCCTCAATGCCTGCCTGCTGCTCAGCCATGTCGCCCTGCGTCAAGGCGATGCGGTGGGGCTGTGCACCTTTGCCTGCGATCAGCCCCGCTACCTGGCGCCCGTCAAAGGCACCGGCCAGTTGAACCTGTTGCTCAACAGCGTCTACGACCTGGAGACCACACAACGCACCGCCGATTACGAAGCCGCTGCCAGCCAACTGCTGGCCCGACAGAAACGCCGTGCGCTGGTCATTGTAGTGAGCAACCTGCGGGACGAGGACGATGAGGCATTACTGACTGCAGTCAAACGTATCAGCCGCCAACATCGGGTGCTGATCGCCAGTCTGCGCGAGGAAGTGCTCGACCAACTGCGCCTGTCTCCCGTGCAAACTTTGCCCGAGGCATTGGCCTACAGCGGCGCCGTCGACTACCTCACCCGGCGCGACGAACTGCATGATCGTCTGAACGCCCACGGTTTGACCGTACTGGATACGCTGCCCTCAGCGCTGGGACCGGCATTGGTAACGCGTTACATGGGCTGGAAAAAAGCCGGGGTGCTGTAAAAATGCGCACGACCACGGCGAAAGTAAACACACTTGGCCGGGTCGAAAACGCGCGGTATTTAGGCCGAAGCCTGCAAGGGGTCAAAACTGAAGTAACGCAGCAATGCGTTGATCAGTTGGCCGTACTCCGCAGGTGCCGCGACCACACTGAAACCTGAATCGTAGTGCTGCGGGTTGACGTCCTCACAACTCCACAGACACGCGGCGGTGAGGTCAATTGCCTGAACGTCACCATTCGCCATGGGGACCTTCACACACAGTTCGAACGTCGCGCCGACCATCATCGGCAATTGGCTGATCAACATCAGCCCGTCGTCAGACACATTTCCCAGGTAACCAATAGGCTTGTTCGTAAACCGATTGAACACTTGCAGGAAACGGGACAATTCATGTCGCTCAATACGTCGATCAGTAAACATGATGAGTGCCATCCATTGGATATTACTCTGGCCGAGCCAGTGATTCGGAACGGCGATACAGGCCCGCTCTCCCCGAAATCGGCGCGATGACGGCGTTGCACATCATCACTATGAATCTACCAACTCCAGGCATTCCATCCGTTTGAACACAAAAAAATCAAACGGGCATACAAATATTAGCTTAAGACGCAAGACGGGCCAGTGACAGCGTGACAAATATCATCAAAGGGATGCGGGCCGGGGTTTCGCGACGCTGGCGCCGGGGTAATGACCCAGTTGCCGCAACGTGTCGAGGCGAGCCTGGGCGCGGTACGCGTATTCGCTGGACGGGTACTGGCTGATGATGAACTGATAGGTTTGCACCGCATCCACGAACAGCTTCTGGCGCTCAAGGCACTGACCGCGCAACATCGAAACCTCCGGCTGCACGTAGCGCCGCGTACGACTTTCACGGTCGACCTGGGACAATTCCAGAGTCACGCGCTCGCAGTCACCTACCTTGTAGGCACGGTAGGCGTTGTTCAAATGATGGTCCATGGACCAGCGGGTGCAGCCGATTACACTGACGGCCAGGGCAGCAACGAGCAAAATTCGCATGGGGGTTCTCCTGTCTTGTGCAGTGTATCGACCCCTCGTCGAAAATCTTCAAGGATGTTGTCCATTCAATTGACGCAGAAACGGGCCAATCGTCAATAAGTAGTGCAAACGAACAATGACTACAACCAAAGAGCATAGTAGCCTTCCCCAGCGCTTGAACTCAGGAGTCTGTGCATGTCCGTCCGTCGCACCAAAATCGTCGCCACCCTTGGCCCGGCCAGTAACTCGCCGGAAGTCCTCGAACAGCTGATTCTGGCTGGTTTGGACGTTGCCCGTCTGAACTTCTCCCACGGCACCCCGGACGAGCACAAGGCTCGCGCCAAGCTGGTGCGTGACCTGGCCGCCAAGCACGGTCGCTTCGTCGCACTGCTGGGTGACCTGCAAGGCCCGAAAATTCGTATCGCCAAATTCGCCAACAAGCGCATCGAGCTGAAGATCGGTGACAAGTTCACCTTCTCCACCAGCCATCCGCTGACCGACGGCAACCAGCAGGTCGTGGGTATCGACTACCCGGATCTGGTCAAGGACTGCGGCGTCGGCGACGAACTGCTGCTCGACGATGGCCGCGTGGTCATGCGCGTCGATACCGCCAACCCGACTGAACTGCACTGCACCGTGATCATCGGTGGCCCGCTGTCGGACCACAAAGGCATCAACCGTCGCGGCGGTGGCCTGACCGCCCCGGCCCTGACTGAAAAAGACAAGGCCGACATCAAGCTCGCCGCCGAAATGGAAGTGGACTACCTCGCGGTGTCCTTCCCGCGCGACGCCGCCGACATGGAATACGCCCGTAAACTGCGCGACGAAGCCGGCGGCACCGCCTGGCTGGTGGCGAAGATCGAACGCGCTGAAGCCGTGGCCGATGACGAAACCCTCGACGGCCTGATCAAGGCGTCCGACGCCGTGATGGTTGCCCGTGGCGACCTCGGCGTGGAAATCGGCGACGCCGAGCTGATCGGCATCCAGAAGAAAATCATCCTGCACGCCCGCCGCCATAACAAAGCGGTCATCGTGGCGACCCAGATGATGGAGTCGATGATCCAGAACCCGATGCCGACCCGTGCCGAAGTGTCCGACGTGGCCAACGCCGTGCTCGACTACACCGACGCCGTGATGCTCTCGGCCGAAAGTGCCGCCGGCCCGTACCCACTGGAAGCCGTGCAGGCGATGGCGCGTATCTGCGTCGGTGCCGAGAAGCACCCGACCAGCAAGACCTCCAGCCACCGTATCGGCAAGGTCTTCGAAAGCTGCGACCAGAGCATCGCCCTGGCGGCCATGTACACCGCCAACCACTTCCCGGGTGTGAAAGCGATCATCGCCTTGACCGAAAGTGGCTACACGCCGTTGATCATGTCGCGTATCCGTTCCTCGGTGCCGATCTACGCGTTCACCCCGCACCGCGAAGCCCAGGCCCGCGCGGCGATGTTCCGTGGCGTCTACACCGTGCCGTTCGATCCTGCTTCGCTGCCGCCGCATGAAGTCAGCCAGGCCGCCATCGACGAGTTGGTCAAGCGCGGCGTTGTGGAGAAAGGCGACTGGGTCATCCTGACCAAAGGCGACAGCTACCACACCACCGGTGGCACCAATGGCATGAAGATTCTGCACGTGGGTGACCCGCAGTTCTGAGTGACACGCTGAAAAACAAAAGCCCTGCCATGTGAATGGCGGGGCTTTTTGCATTTCAAATGGGCTGAGGTGCTCCGCTTACCCACGGGGCAGGAACACATCGGCCAGCAGTTGATTGCGCGGCAGGCCCGCCAGAAACAAGCGCTTGGAAAACGCCTCGACGCTGGCGGGGTGCCCGCAGAGTAAAGCCAGGGTTTGCCGGGAAACCACCCGCAACTGCGCCAATGCCTGGCCCAGCTCTGCTGCCGTCCACAGCTCCACCGCCAGATTGGGATGGCTGGCGGCCAGTGCAGCCAATGGTTCGGCGAGGTAATGGCCCTCAGCATCATGGGCCAGGTGTATCACGCGAATGCTGCCCTGATGATCCTGGCGCAAGGCTTCGCGCAATACACCCCACAGCGGGCCAAGGCCCGTGCCGGAGGCCAGCAGCCACAAGGGTCGCGCCTGCCAGTCCGAATCGTAGTGCAGCGCCCCGCCGCGCAGTTCGCCCAGGCGCAGACGGTCACCCACCACCAGATGACGCGCCGCATCGCTGAATTGGCCAGGCTGACGGCAATCGAGATGAAACTCCAAAAAGCCGTCTTCCTGCGGCAAGCTCGCCAGCGAATACGGCCGCGCCACCTGCCCCGCCCATAGCACCACGTGCTGCCCGGCGCGGTAACGCAACCCACGTTCCGGCGCCAGGCGCAGGCGCAACACCGAGGCACTCAACCAATCGGCCGACGTCACGTGGGCCGATACACCGTCACGCAATGGATCGAACGCTTCAACCTGCACATCACCGGTCACCTGGCACTGGCAGGCCAGGCGCCAGCCGGCCTGGCGTTGTGCCGGGCTCAGAGCATCGGGCTGTCTGTCTGCAACTTCGCCGCGACACCGCACGAGACAGGCATGACAACTGCCCGCCCGGCAACTGTAAGGCACGGCCGTGCCCGCCTGATTCAAGGCATCCAGCAGGTTGCTGCCGGTGGGGACCGACCAGTGGCGTTCGCCGACGTACAGTTCGGGCATATAAGTGCTCAATCACAATGGCGCTCACAGGGAATCATGCCTGCGACAGTTTGACCATAGTCGGGTGTATCACCCACCGCACCGGGTTATACTGCCGCGCCTTTTTAGCGTCGCGCCAACAACACCTGCTCTTCTTGGCGACGCGCCCTGGAAAGGTGGCTTCAGCCGACCGATGCACTTCACTGCAGCCACCTTTATTGAATGTTCCCTTATAAGAGGAGCGCGACTCATGACCGTGATCAAGCAAGACGACCTGATTCAGAGCGTTGCCGACGCCCTGCAATTCATCTCCTATTACCACCCCGTGGATTTCATCCAGGCGATGCACGAAGCCTACCTGCGCGAAGAATCGCCGGCAGCCCGTGACTCCATGGCGCAGATCCTGATCAACTCGCGCATGTGCGCCACCGGCCATCGCCCGATCTGCCAGGACACCGGTATCGTTACCGTGTTCGTGCGCGTGGGCATGGACGTGCGTTGGGATGGCGCCACCATGGGCCTGGACGACATGATCAACGAAGGCGTGCGCCGCGCCTACAACCTGCCGGAAAACGTCCTGCGCGCCTCCATCCTCGCCGACCCGGCCGGCGCGCGCAAGAACACCAAGGACAACACCCCCGCCGTGATCCACTACTCCATCGTCCCGGGTAACACCGTGGAAGTGGACGTGGCCGCCAAGGGCGGTGGCTCTGAAAACAAGTCGAAAATGGCCATGCTCAACCCGTCCGACTCGATCGTCGACTGGGTGCTCAAGACTGTTCCGACCATGGGCGCCGGCTGGTGCCCGCCGGGCATGCTCGGCATCGGCATCGGCGGCACCGCCGAGAAAGCCGCGGTGATGGCCAAGGAAGTGTTGATGGAATCCATCGACATCCACGAGCTGAAAAAGCGCGGCCCCTCCAACCGTATCGAAGAGATGCGCCTGGAGCTGTTCGAGAAGGTCAACCAACTGGGCATCGGCGCCCAGGGCCTCGGTGGCCTGACCACCGTGCTCGACGTGAAGATCATGGACTACCCGACCCACGCCGCTTCGCTGCCGGTGTGCATGATCCCCAACTGCGCCGCCACCCGTCACGCGCACTTTGTGCTGGACGGTTCCGGCCCGGCGTCGCTGGAAGCGCCACCGCTGGATGCCTACCCGGAGATCGTCTGGGAAGCCGGCCCGTCGGCCCGTCGCGTCAACCTCGACACCCTCACCGCCGAAGACGTGCAAAGCTGGAAGCCGGGCGAAACGGTGTTGCTCAACGGCAAGATGCTCACCGGTCGCGACGCGGCGCACAAGCGCATGGTCGAGATGCTCAACAAGGGTGAAACCCTGCCGGTGGACCTCAAGGGTCGCTTCATCTACTACGTGGGCCCGGTTGATCCGGTACGCGAAGAAGTGGTTGGCCCGGCCGGCCCGACCACCGCGACGCGGATGGACAAGTTCACCCGCCAGATCCTCGAGCAAACCGGTCTGTTGGGCATGATCGGCAAATCCGAGCGCGGTCCAACCGCCATCGACGCGATCAAGGACCACAAGGCCGTGTACCTGATGGCCGTGGGCGGCGCCGCTTACCTGGTGGCGCAAGCCATCAAGAAGTCGCGTGTAGTGGCCTTCGCCGAACTGGGCATGGAAGCGATCTACGAGTTCGACGTCAAGGACATGCCGGTCACCGTTGCGGTGGACAGCAACGGCGAATCCGTCCATATCACCGGTCCCGCCATCTGGCAGAAAAAGATCAGTGAAAGCCTGGCGGTGGAAGTGCAATAAGCACACTCCCGCAAGGAGAAAGGCGACTGCGGCCCAAGGCCCAGTCGCCTTTTTTATTGTGAATACAGTCAGATGTGGGAGCGGGCTTAACTGAACGACCTTGGGGCAATCCCCCTCCCACACAATCCCATTCGCCACAAGACTCACGCAGCGCATGCTATGGTGCGTTCCCCCCCACTGTGCCTGCTCATCACCGTATGATCGTGATCCCCCGCCCCCTGCGCCTCACCTTCTACTCCCTGCTGATCATCGCCGGTGCGCTGTTGGCCGCCGCCCTGGCCACACGCCATGCCGAGCGCCAGGCGCTGGTGGACGATGCCGCTCGCGCCAATCAGCAGCTCGCGTTGTACGCCAACTCGCTGCACACCCTGATCGAACGTTACCGCGCCCTGCCCGCCGTGCTGGCGTTGGACTCGGAGATGATCCGCGCCCTGAAGGGCCCGCTGGACGCCGCCACTCAGGATGTGCTCAATCGCAAGCTGGAACGCATCAACGGCGCCGCGCAGTCCTCCACCCTCGAATTGATGGACCGCACCGGCCTGGCGGTGGCAGCCAGTAACTGGAACCTGCCGAGCAGCTACGTGGGCCACAACTACGCATTTCGTCCCTATTTCAGCCAGACCCTGAGCCAGGGCACCGGGCGCTTTTATGCGGTGGGGGTGACTACTGGCATACCGGGTTACTTTCTCTCCAGTGCGGTGCTCGACGAGAACCAACAGTTCCTCGGCGCCATGGTGGTAAAGCTGGAATTCCCCGAGCTTGAACGCGAGTGGGCCCAGGGCAACGACCTGCTGCTGGTCAGCGATGCGCGCGGCATTGTGTTTATCGCCAATCAGCCGGGCTGGCGTTATCGCAATCTGCGGCCGTTGTCCGACAGTGACCTGGCCGAACTCAAGGCCACACGCCAGTACGACAAGAAACACCTGCAAGCACTGGACACCAGCACCCTGCAACGTTTCGGCGAAAACGGCCATTTGATGCGCGTCAACGGCCCCAGCGGCACTGCCAATTACATTTGGGAATCCCTGCCACTCAAAGCCGAGGGCTGGACCCTGCACCTGCTGCGCAAGCCGCAGTTCGCCTTTGAAGACCAACGCAACGCAGGCCTGGCCGCCGCCGGTTCCTGGCTGGCGCTGGTGTTCCTGGTGCTGTTCCTCAGCCAGCGCTGGCGCCTGGCCCGTCTGCGCCAGCGCAGCCGCGAAGAGCTTGAACAACTGGTCGAGGAACGTACCCAGGCGCTGCGCACCGCGCAGGACGGCCTGGTGCAGTCGGCCAAGCTGGCGGCGCTGGGGCAGATGTCAGCCGCCCTTGCCCATGAAATCAACCAGCCACTGACCGCCCAGCGCATGCAGTTGGCGACGCTGCGCCTGCTGCTGGACCACGGCCGCGTGGATGACGCCTATCAGGCGCTCACGCCACTGGACGATATGCTCACGCGCATGGCCGCCCTCACCGGCCACCTCAAGACGTTCGCCCGCAAGAGCCCCAGCGGCTTGCGCGAACGGCTCGACCTGGCCACGGTGGTCGACCAATCCCTGCACTTGCTCGACGCACGCCTGCGTGATGAAGCCATCGGCGTCATGCTGGACCTGACCCGCCCGGCCTGGGTGCGCGGCGACGCGATCCGCCTGGAGCAGGTGCTGATCAACCTGCTGCGCAACGCCCTCGACGCCATGAGCAATGCGCCGCGCAAGCGCCTGGAAATCCGCCTGCACGCCGATGAGCAATGCTGGCAATTGTCTGTCGCCGACAGCGGCGGCGGGATTGCCGACGAACACCTGGCCTGTGTGTTCGACCCGTTCTTCACCACCAAGCCGGTGGGCGACGGGCTCGGCTTGGGGCTGGCGGTATCCTACGCTATCGTGCACGAACTGGGCGGGCGCCTGAGCGCCGGTAACCGGGGCGATGGCGCGGTATTCACGCTCACCCTGCCTGTCGCGCTGGAGACACCGGACCTATGTTGAACGCGGTAATTGTGGTCGATGACGAAGCCAGCATTCGCACGGCCGTCGAGCAATGGTTGAGCCTGTCCGGATTTCACGTGCAGTTGTTCAGCCGTGCCGAGGAATGCCTGGCGCAACTGCCCCGGGATTTCCCCGGAGTCATTCTGAGCGACGTGCGCATGCCGGGCCTGAGCGGCCTGGAGCTGCTGGCCGAAGTGCAACGTCGCGATGCCGACTTGCCGGTGATCCTGCTCACCGGCCATGGCGATGTGCCGATGGCGGTCGAGGCCATGCGCGACGGCGCCTACGACTTTCTGGAAAAACCGTTCAGCCCGCAGGACTTGCTCAACGGTCTGCGCCGTGCGCTGGACAAACGCGGGCTGGTGCTGGAAAACCGTCGCCTGCATCAGCAGGCCAATCATCGCGCGCAGCTGGAAACCAGTCTGCTGGGCGTATCCAAAGGCCTGCAAACGTTGCGGCGTCAGGTGCTGGAGCTGGCGAATCTGCCGGTCAATGTGCTGATTCGCGGCGAGACCGGCAGCGGCAAGGAGTTGGTCGCGCGCTGCCTGCATGATTTCGGGCCGCGGGCGAAGAAGCCGTTCGTGGCGCTCAATTGCGCGGCGATCCCCGAGCAGTTGTTCGAAGCCGAACTGTTCGGCCACGAAAGCGGTGCGTTCACCGGCGCTCAGGGCAAGCGCATCGGCAAGCTCGAATATGCCCACGGCGGCACGCTGTTTCTGGATGAAATCGAAAGCATGCCCCTGGCTCAGCAAGTGAAATTGCTGCGCGTTTTACAGGAGCAGAAACTGGAGCGATTGGGCTCCAACCAGAGCATCCAGGTGGACCTGCGCATCATTGCCGCCACCAAACCTGATTTGCTCGAAGAGGCCCGCGCCGGACGCTTCCGTGAAGACCTCGCGTATCGACTGAACGTCGCGCAACTGCGCCTGCCGCCGCTGCGCGAACGCCGCGAAGATATTCCCCTGTTGTACGAGCACTTTGCGCAAAGCGCCGCCGAGCGCCTCGGCCGTCATGTCGAGCCGCTGAGCGGGCCGCAGTTGGGTCGCCTGCTCAGCCACGACTGGCCGGGCAATGTGCGGGAGCTGGCCAACGCCGCCGAGCGTCAGGTGCTGGGGCTGGGCGAACCGGAACCGGAGGGCGTGGAGGCAGGGCAATCGCTGGCGGCGCAGCAGGAGGCGTTTGAGGCCCATTGCTTGAAAGCTGCGTTGACCCGGCATAAAGGCGATATCAAGGCGGTGCTGGCGGAGCTGCAACTGCCGCGTCGGACGTTGAATGAAAAGATGCAGCGGCATGGGTTGGTGCGGGAGATGTTTCTGTAGGTCGATATGTGCGTCGACTGCCAGGCCGCCATCGCGGGCAAGCCCGGCTCCCACAGGGGAATGCATTGCAAAGGAAAGAGCTCGCTTGCCTGCGATGACGCCAGCAGCCATAAGCGGATTTTCGCTCACTACCGCAAAATCATCAGCGACTTTCCGCTCAAAAAAATCTTGTAGCCCTTCTAGTCCGGGCCTTCATCTGTTTGGCACACCTTCTGCTACAGCCGAACCACGCTGCGTTCGCGCCGCTCCATAAAAACAACTAGATGAAGGATCCTTCGATGGATAACTCCAACTCCCTGCCTCAGGGCTCGGCGACTGCGCCCGCGCCGGTACGCACCATCTCCAGCCGCATCAAGTCGATCTTCAGCGGGTCGGTCGGCAACATGGTCGAGTGGTACGACTGGTACGTTTACGCCGCCTTTTCGCTGTACTTCGCCAAAGCCTTCTTCCCCAAAGGCGACACCACCGCCCAACTGCTCAACACCGCCGCGATCTTTGCCGTGGGCTTCCTGATGCGCCCGATCGGCGGCTGGCTGATGGGCCTGTACGCGGACCGCGCGGGGCGCAAAGCCGCCTTGATGGCTTCGGTGCTGTTGATGTGTTTCGGCTCGCTGATCATCGCCCTGAGCCCGGGCTATGAAACCATCGGCGTCGGCGCGCCGATCCTGCTGGTGTTCGCCCGCTTGCTGCAAGGCCTGTCGGTGGGTGGCGAATACGGCACCTCGGCCACCTACCTGAGTGAAATGGCGACCAAGGAACGTCGCGGCTTCTTCTCCAGCTTCCAGTACGTGACCCTGATCTCCGGCCAGCTCATCGCGCTGGCGGTGCTGATCGTGTTGCAACAAGTGCTCACCACCGAGCAACTGTACGCTTGGGGCTGGCGCATCCCGTTCGCCATCGGCGCCCTGTGCGCGGTGGTCGCGCTCTACCTGCGGCGCGGCATGGAAGAAACCGAGTCGTTCACCCGGAAGGAAAAAGCCAGGGAAAGCGCGATGCGCACCTTGATGCGCCACCCCAAGGAACTGATGACCGTGGTCGGCCTGACCATGGGCGGTACCCTGGCCTTCTACACCTACACCACCTACATGCAGAAATACCTGGTGAACACGGTGGGCATGAGCATTTCCGACTCCACCACCATTTCGGCGGCGACGCTGTTTCTGTTCATGTGCCTGCAACCCCTTGTCGGCGGGCTGTCGGACAAGGTCGGTCGACGACCGATCCTGATTGCCTTCGGCATCCTCGGCACTCTGTTCACTGTGCCGATCCTCACCACCCTGCACACCATCCAGAGCTGGTGGGGCGCGTTCTTCCTGATCATGGCGGCGCTGATCATTGTCAGCGGTTACACCTCGATCAACGCGGTGGTCAAGGCCGAGCTGTTCCCGACCGAGATCCGCGCACTGGGCGTGGGCCTGCCCTATGCACTGACCGTGTCGATCTTCGGCGGCACCGCTGAATACATCGCGCTGTGGTTCAAGAGCATTGGCATGGAGACGGGTTACTACTGGTATGTGACAGCGTGTATCGCGGTGTCGCTGGTGGTTTACGTGACCATGAAGGACACCCGTAAGCACTCGCGCATTACCACGGATTAAACAGCCGGGCGCAGCAAAACGTGTGGGAGCGGGCAAGCCCGCTCCCACATTCGGTATTATGTTTTTTTCAAAACCGAGAGCAGAACAGGCCATGTCTGACGATATCCATTTCTACGAACCCGCCAACGGCCACGGACTGCCCCATGATCCATTCAACGCGATTGTCGGCCCGCGCCCGATTGGCTGGATTTCGTCCCACGACAGTGAGGGTCGCCTGAATCTGGCGCCCTACAGTTTTTTCAACGCATTCAATTACATTCCACCGATCATTGGGTTTTCCAGTGTCGGGCGCAAAGACAGCCTGAACAACATCGAACAGACCGGCGAGTTTGTGTGGAACCTGGCCACCCGCCCGCTCGCTGAGCAGATGAACCAGAGTTGCGCGGCCGTCTCGCCACAAGTGGATGAATTCGAACTGTCCGGCCTGACGCCGGTGGCCTCGAAAATCGTCGGCGTGCCACGGGTGGGCGAGAGCCCGGTGTCATTCGAGTGCAAGGTGACGCAGATCATCCAATTGCAGCGCGCGGACCAGGAACGGGTGCCAAGCTGGCTGGTACTGGGCGAAGTGGTGGCGGTGCACATTGCCAAGTGGCTGCTCAAGGACGGCATCTACGACACCGCCGCCGCCGAGCCGATCCTGCGTGGCGGCGGCCCGGCAGATTACTTCCAGCTGGGCCCGGAGGCGCTGTTCAAGATGTACCGCCCAGGTGCCTCCAGACCCTGATTGCAATGCAGGCAAATGAGGGAGGGAGCGTGCCCCCTCCCCACCTGTTCAGTTCCTGGCAGGTTGCCAGTGCAGCACGCCTTCTGCGTCGACATCGATCAACTGCTCAAGCTGCACAGCGGCCGCGTCATCAGCATCGGACGCCGTCTTGAACCGCTGCCCGTCAAGGATCTTGTGAAACTGCGGTGCGCCCATGCCATCCAGTGCCTTGACGGCAACGGCGGCGCTGTAGCCTGCTTCACCCGGTACTACGGCGGAAACGGCTTCGTGATGGGCAAATTGTTTGCGTGCCATGTTGCAGGTCCTGGCCAATTGAAAGTCGGCCATTCTAAACCCTAACCGGCCAGTTGCAGGTACTCGCCATAGGCGTTGACGGCTGAGGCATCGGTGAACGTCTGGAAGTCGATGCTGCGTACCACCCTATCGTTCAGCAGCTCGGTGAAGATGATCAGCGCCGGCGAATTGAAGTAGGCATTCATCGCCTGCTCGCTGCTCCAGAAGCCCGAGACCAGCCATACATCCGGATCGGTGTGGGAATGCTGCAGCGAAAACTGCAGGCAACCCTGAGCCTGACGGCCCGGTTCGAGCAAACTGCTCAAGCGTGCACCGAGTTCAGTGCTGCACCCACTGCGGGCACGGATAAAGGCCATATGGCTCGCGGGAATGGGGGTGGACATGTTCGACTCTCCCGTTGAGAAGTGGTGCTCGGCAAACACTGAGGATGGGTGTTGCCACAGGATCAACGATAAGGCCGCAACTGCGCGCGCGGTTAGTCGAATCCTGCAGGCTTATTGCACAATCCTGCGAAAAGCGTAGGGAGGACGTTTACCGCCCACTGTTTATTCCATGCCACGCTCAGTATTTGCGGGTGATTTCCCACCTGCCATTGCCTGATTCACGCCTGTTCGCAGGATCAGGCAAGGATTGTGCAGAATCGACGTAACACGTTTTGAAAGTCAGCCGCTAAGCTCAGTCCATCAAAGCAACACATAGAGGACGTTCCATGTCGTCGCCCGACCCCAAGCTTCTTCCCCTCGATGCCGAGATGGAAAAACAGCGCGCTGAACTCGCCGGCATCGTGCAACGCCATACCTGGGAAGAAGGCTCCTACGGTACGGCGATTACCTCGCTGTACCTGAACCGTCAAAACACGCCGCGCGAGTTCATGCCGGTACTGGTGGAACCTGCTCTGTGCATCCTCGCCAGCGGTAGCAAGGAAGTGCGCCTGGCCGATGAAATATTCGCCTACGACCCGCTCAACTACCTGGTGTTTTCAGTGGCGATGCCGGTGGCCGGAAGGGTCATCGATGCCACGCCGCAAGACCCCAACCTGTCGGTGCGTATCAATATCGACCCGGCGCAACTGACGGCTTTGATTGCAGAAGCGGGCCCGATGGGCGTGCCTTCGCGACCGACATCTCGCGGGATGTACGTGGATCGTATCGACCACTCGCTGCTCGATGCGGTGCTGCGCCTGGCGCGTCTGCTGGAGACTCCCAAGGATATCGCGATGCTCGCGCCGCTGATCAACCGCGAGATTCTCTATCGTCTGCTGCGTGGGCCGCAGGGTTATCGGCTGTATGAAATTGCTGTGGCCAACAGTCAGAGTCATCGCGTCAGCCAGGCAATCACCTGGCTGAACGGCAACTATGAGCAACCGCTGCGCATCGATGACCTGGCCAGGGAAGTGAACCTGAGCGTCTCGACCTTGCACCACCGCTTCAAGGCGATCACTGCCATGAGCCCGCTGCAGTATCAGAAGCAACTGCGCCTGCAGGAGGCGCGTCGGCTGATGATCGCCGAAGGGCTGGAAGCGTCGGCGGCCGGGTACCGGGTGGGGTATGAGAGCCCGTCGCAGTTCAGCCGGGAATACAGCCGGCTGTTTGGTGCGCCGCCCTTGAGAGACTTGGCCCGCCTGCGCCAAAGCATCTGACCGAATGAAGAGCAAGCCCCCTCCCACAGTTGAAACATGTTGCTCTTCAGTCCAGCGTTCGGGGCAGCTGTAACGTGACCCGCAACCCACCCTCGCGCAGATTCTGCAAACTCACTTCCCCGCCGTGACTATGGGCGATGTTGCGCGCAATCCCCAGCCCCAACCCGTAGCCCTGCTGGTGCCCGGCCAGGCGGAAGTGCGGCTCGAACACCTGCTCCAGACGCTGTTCCGGCACGCCGGGGCCTTCGTCATCCACATGCAGGATGAACTGCGTGCCATCGTCCTCGATGTGCAAATGGGCGTTCTGCCCATACTTCAAGGCGTTGTCGATCAGGTTGCCGATGCAGCGCTTGAGCGCCAGCGGCTTGCCCGCATAGGCCGCCAGGGCATGTCCGTTGAGCGTTACGCGACCGTTGCCGTTGGGCGCCAGGTAAGGCTCCACCAGGCATTCGAGCACATGATTAAGGTCCACCGGCTGGATGTTTTCGTGGATATCGGTGTCTTTCACGCATTGCAGCGCCCCCTTCACCAGCAGTTCCAACTCGTCCAGGTCGCGGCCGAACTTGGCTTGCAGGTTCTCATCTTCGAGCAATTCCACGCGCAGGCGCAGGCGGGTGATCGGCGTGCGCAGGTCGTGGGAAATCGCGCTGAATAACTGGCAGCGTTCGGTCAGGTAGCGGCTGATGCGTTCGCGCATGGCGTTGAATGCACGCCCCACTTCCTCCACTTCACTGCCGCCGCCTTCGGCCACCGGCTCCACGTCGGCGCCCAGGGACATGTCCCGCGCCGCCCGTGCCAGGCGTTTGAGCGGGCGACTCTGCCAATGCACCAGCAAGCCGATGAACAGCAACAGCAGACCGCTGGTCAACACGATAAACCACACCTGCTGCGACGGCAGGCTCTGTTCTTCAAGGCTGGTGTAAGGCTCGGGCAGCAGCGAGGCGATGTACAGCCATTCACCCGGGCCGAGCTGGATCTGCGTGACCAGCACCGGCGGGTTTACCGGCTCCAGGGTCAGCGCGTAATGCGCCCAGGAGCGCGGCAGCTCATCGAGCTTGAGACCGGCATTGAAGATGCGCAGGTCTTCGGCGCTGACGAACTCCACCGAGATCAGTACATCGCCGCCCAGGGTCTGGCGCAGCACCTCGTCGACCGCCTGCAACACCGCCTGCTTGCGCGGGGTCTGCGGCAGCACCGCCATGTCCAGCGGGCGATCATTGAGGGTTACGACAAACCGCGTGCCGCCCATGCTGCGCAATTGGTCCAGCACCAACGGACGATAGGCCACCGGCAGCGAGCGGAAATAGCTCACGCTGGCGGTCATCGAGTGCGCCAGGCTGCGCGCGCTGGTGACCAGGCCTTCAAGTTGAGTAGCGCGCAGTTGCGAAACCCAGATCACGCTCGACAGCGCCTGGGCAAACAGTACCACCAGCAAGGTCAACAGGAGCATGCGTCCCAACAGCGAGCGCGGGACGGGAAAGCCGCGTTGACGATCGGTGACCGGCTCAGTGAGCATTGCCGGCAACCACGTTGGCTGCCAGTTGGTAACCGCTGCCGCGCACGGTGCGGATCAGCCTCGGCGGTTTTTCGGTGTCGCGCAGGCGCTGGCGCAGGCGGCTGACGGCCATGTCGACGATCCGGTCCAGGGGCATCAGGTCGCGGCCACGGGTGGCGTTGCCGATGGTGTCGCGATCGAGGATCTGTTGCGGGTGATCCAGAAACAACTTGAGCAGGGCAAAATCGGCGCCGGACAAAATCACCTCTTCACCGTCCACGTGAAACAGCCGGTGGCTGATCATGTCCAGACGCCATTCATCGAACACCAGCACATCCGCCGTGCCGCTGCGCTCCTGGCCGAACTGGCAGCGCCGCAACAGCGCCTTGATCCGCGCCTGCAGCTCGCGTGGGCTGAAGGGCTTGCCGATATAGTCATCGGCGCCCAGTTCCAGGCCGATCACGCGGTCGGCTTCGTCGGAACTGGCGGTAAGCATGATGATCGGCACCTGCGCCTGACGCGGATGCTGGCGAATCCAGCGGCACAGGCTGAAGCCGTCTTCGTCCGGCAGCATTACATCGAGAATGACCAGGTCGCACGGCGCCTCGTTCATCGCCTGGCGGAACCCCGCGCCGTCGGGCACGCCACGCACCTGGAAGCCGGCGCGACTGAGGTAGGTTTGCAGCAATTCGCGGATTTCCTGGTCGTCGTCGACAAGGAGAATGGATTTACTGATTACGCTCACGGGGGGCCTCCTGGGGTGGTGGGGACAAGCTTAAAGCATCTGGCGCCCTTTAGGCCGTCAGCCCCTACGCAAAAGCCTGTTCAAGCGCGACGCCCGCCCCCGTCAAGCCGGAATACGGCGCCGTCACCAACCACACAGGAATGCCTTTGAAGTAGTCGCTCATGCAGCCCTTGTCGCTGAAACTCTTGGCAAAACCACTGTTGATGAAGAAGTCTGCAAATCTGGGAATCACCCCGCCCACAATGTACACACCACCGCGTCCACCGGTGGTGAGCACGTTGTTGCCGGCGACCCGGCCCAGCCAGATGCTGAACTGATCCAACACCTCCATCGCCACCGGGTCGCCAGCCAGACCGGCCGCCGTGATGGCTTCAGGCGTGTCCAGCATCGGTACGTGCCCATCCACCGCGCAGATCGCCCGGTACAGACGCGGCAGACCGCCACCGCTCAATGCGGTTTCGGCGCTGACGTGGCCGATCTCGTTGTGAATGTGCTGCCACAGCTGGGTTTCACGCAGGCTGCTCAAAGGCAGGTCGACGTGGCCACCCTCCCCGGGCAATGCGGCAAACCGGCCCGCGCCGAGGTCCAGCAACGTACCCACGCCCAGCCCCGTGCCGGGCCCGATCACCACGGCAGGGCGCAACGGCTCCGGCGTGCCTTCGCAGACCACGCGAAATTCATCCGGCTGCAGGCGGGTCATGCCCAGGGCCATGGCCGAAAAATCATTCACCAGCAGCAGCTCATCCACTTGCAACGCCTGGCAGAACGCCGCCTTGCTCAGGCGCCAGTGGTTGTTGGTGAACCTGAATTCATCACCGCTCACCGGCCCGGCTACCGACAGGCACACCGCGCCGATGTCCCCGATTTCCAGGCCTTCTTCTTTGAGGTAAACCTTGATCGCCTCTTCCGGGCTCTGGTGATCCGCCGTGGCGTGCACCCGGATCGAATGCAGCGCCTGATCGCGCCACAACGCAAAACGGGCGTTGGTGCCCCCGATATCACCGACCAGCGCTAACTTCACTTAAGCGTCTCCAAGGCAGAGGTAAAGGCGCTGGCGCCCTGCTCTGCGGAGCTTGCGGCCAAGCGCATGAATGCAAACAGCTCGCGGCCGGCCCCCACGTTATTGCCCAACAGGCCCGTGGCGGGTGTGCGTGCTGCAAATTCTTCGGCGTCCACCTTAAGCTCCAGGGTGCCGGTAACGCCATCCACGCGAATGATATCGCCATCGCGCACGCGCGCCAGCGGCCCGCCGCTCTGGGCTTCCGGGTTCACATGGATCGCGGCAGGGATCTTACCCGACGCGCCGGACATGCGCCCATCGGTAACCAGCGCCACTTTGAAACCCCGGTCCTGCAATACGCCGAGAAACGGCGTCATCTTGTGCAGCTCGGGCATGCCGTTGGAGCGCGGGCCCTGGAAGCGCATCACGGCGACGAAGTCTTTTTCCAGTTGACCGGCCTTGAAGGCATCGGCCAGGTCCTGCTGGTCCTGGAACACCACGGCCGGTGCTTCGACCACCTGGTGCTCCGGCGCCACGGCGGACACTTTCATCACGCCACGGCCAAGGTTGCCTTCCATCACGCGCAAGCCGCCTTCGGGCGAGAACGCGCGGGCCACGGGGCGCAGGATGGTTTCGTCGAGGCTTTCGATGGGCCCGTCGCGCCAGATCAGCTCGCCGTCGACCAGGAACGGCTCCTGGGTGTAACGGCTCAGCCCCTTGCCGGCCACGGTGTTGACATCTTCGTGAAGCAGGCCGGCTTCGAGCAGTTCGCGGATCAGGAACGACATGCCGCCCGCCGCCTGGAAATGGTTGATGTCGGCCTTGCCGTTGGGATAGACGTGGGACAGGGTCGGCACCACCTCGGAGAGGTCGGCCATGTCCTGCCAGGTGAGGATGATGCCCGCCGACATGGCGATGGCCGGCATGTGCAGGGTGTGGTTGGTGGAACCGCCGGTGGCGTTGAGGGCGACAATGGAATTGACGATGGATTTTTCGTCGACGATCTCGCCGATCGGCGTGAAGTTACCGTTGGCCTTGGTCAGGCGGGTGACCTGGTGCGCCGCCTCGCGGGTCAGCGCGTCACGCAGTGGCGTGTACGGATTGACGAACGAGGCGCCCGGCAGGTGCAGGCCCATCACTTCCATCAGCAACTGATTGGTGTTGGCAGTGCCGTAGAAGGTGCAGGTGCCGGGGCTGTGGTAGGACTTCATCTCCGATTCCAGCAGCTCTTCGCGGCTGGCTTTGCCTTCGGCGTAGCGCTGGCGCACATCGGCTTTCTGCTTGTTGGAGATGCCCGACGGCATCGGACCGCCCGGGACGAAGACCATCGGCAAGTGGCCGTAGCGCAACGCGCCCATCATCAGGCCCGGCACGATCTTGTCGCAGATACCCAGCATCAGCGCAGCGTCGAACATGTTGTGGGACAGCGCGACCGCCGTGGACATCGCGATCACTTCGCGGCTGAGCAGGCTCAGCTCCATGCCGGGCTCGCCCTGGGTGACGCCATCGCACATCGCCGGGGTGCCGCCGGCGAACTGGCCGACCGAGCCGACTTCGCGCAGGGCTGTCTTGATCTGTTCAGGGAAGTGCTCGTAGGGCTGATGCGCCGAGAGCATGTCGTTATATGAAGAAACAATTGCCACGTTGGCGGCATTCATCATGCGCAGACTATTTTTATCTTCAGTGCCGCAACCGGCCACGCCGTGGGCGAAGTTGGCGCATTGCAGCTTGCCGCGCATCGGACCGTCGCTGGCTGCGCCGCGAATGAGCGCAAGGTAGGCTTCACGGGTGGCGCGGCTGCGGGCGATAAGCCGTTCAGTGACCTCAAGGACGCGGGGATGCATGTGTAGAACTCCAGGCTAACGGATGTGGCGACCTGAGTGTCTATGCTGATCAAACGCCCGCGCGCATGGGATGGCAGGGTGTCGTTTGGATCATCGGACCAGTTGATTCAGGTCACTCGTTGTAGATTGAACAAAATATTGCCACTAAAAAGGCTTGTTTTCTATTTTTATGCGAATAATCTTGTAATTCTTACAACAAATCGACGACAGGCACTTTCCAATGACTCTTCGTATCGCAATCAATGGTTTTGGTCGTATCGGCCGTAATGTCCTGCGCGCACTGTATACCCAAGGCTACCGCCAGGATTTGCAGATCGTCGCCATCAACGATCTGGGCGACAGTTCGATCAACGCCCACCTGCTCAAATTCGACACCGTACACGGCACTTTCGACGCAGAGGTCGCCCACGATCAGGAAAGCCTGACCGTCAATGGTGACCGGATTGCCGTCAGCGCCATTCGCAACCCGGCCGACCTGCCATGGGCCGCGCACAAGATCGACGTCGTATTCGAGTGCACCGGTCTGTTCACCGAGCGTGACAAGGCTGCCGCCCATATTACCGCCGGCGCGCGCAAGGTGATCATCTCGGCGCCGGCCAAGGGCGCGGACGCCACCGTGGTTTACGGGGTGAACCATGACATTTTGCGTCAATCCCACCAGATCATTTCCAACGCCTCATGCACCACCAACTGCCTGGCGCCCGTGGCCCAGGTGCTGCACCGCGAGCTGGGCATCGAAAGCGGCCTGATGACCACGATTCACGCCTACACCAACGACCAGAACCTCACCGACGTCTACCACACCGACCCATACCGCGCGCGTTCGGCCACGCAGAACATGATCCCGAGCAAGACCGGCGCGGCCGAAGCGGTAGGCCTGGTGCTGCCGGAACTGGCCGGCAAGCTGACCGGCATGGCGGTGCGAGTGCCGGTGATCAACGTGTCGCTGGTCGACCTCACCGTGCAACTGAAGAAAGAAGCCACGGCCGACGAGGTCAACGCGCTGCTCAAGGAAGCCAGTCAGCACTCGAAGATCCTCGGCTACAACACCCTGCCGCTGGTTTCCAGTGACTTCAACCATAATCCGCTGTCGTCGATCTTCGACGCCAACCACACCAAGGCCAGCGGCAAGCTGCTCAAAGTGCTGGCCTGGTACGACAACGAGTGGGGTTTCTCCAACCGCATGCTGGATAACTGCCTGGCGCTGTGCAACGCCGAATAAGCAGCCAACTCAGGTCTCCGTGGGAGCTGGCTTGCCTGCGATAGCATCACCTCGGTCCAACTGAAATACCGAGGTGCCTGCATCGCGGGCAAGCCCGGCTCCCACAAAAGCCACCTCCCACATTTGATCGGTATCGGCTCACAGCAATAGCCACTTGCCATTTCGCTTGATGATAAGCATTATCATTTGCTTGCAATCGGCCTGGTATCCCTGTGAGCCAATCTCGCTTCAACCATGTCTTTCTCACCCAACGGGTGATTCTGCTACGCACCTTGCAGCGGATGGTGAATAACCACAGCACCGCCGAGGACCTGTTGCAGGAAACCTACCTGCGCGTCACCCGGGCCCTGAGCGAGCGGCCGATCGATCACCTCGAACCCTTCGTCTACCAGACGGCGCGCAACCTGGCGCTGGACCATCTGCGCGCGCGCCGAATTCAGGCCCGCACGCTGCAGGAAGATGTGCCGCTGGATGTGCTGCAAAGCGTCGCCTCCCCTGTCAGCACCCCCGAGGATGCCACTCAGGCCGAACAACTGCTTGAGCATTTGAGCGTCAGCCTCGGCCAGTTGAGCGCGCGTCAACAGCGGATCTTCATCCTCAGCCGCCTGCACGGCTGCAGCTATCAGGAGATCGCCGATCAACTGAAGGTGTCCTTGAGCACCGTGCAAAAGGAACTGAAGCTGATCATGGCCATCTGTGTAGGTGTGGCCCAGAGGCTGGATCAGCCGTAAGCTGCATCCGACAGAACTGTCGAACCGGCCTGCAGGAACAATGACTAGAACGTGGCGAAGACCCGAGGCACACCGTGACCGACCCGAATAACCTGCGCCCCCATGAGCTGGCTCATGAGGTGTTGCAAGACGCGGCTATGGACCAGGCGCTCGACTGGCTGATCGCGCTGCAGTGCCCGCAACCCGGGCAGCAGGCGGCGTTCGAGGCCTGGCTGACCAGCGACCCGGCGCACGCCCACGCCTTCGCCAAGGCCCAGGCGGCCTGGGGCGGCGCGCCGGTGTACAGCGCCGCCGTGGCCCTGGCCGCGCCGCGCAAACCCGGCGCCTGGCGCCGCATCAAGCCACACTGGAAGCCCCTGGCCACCGCCGCCGTGGTGGTGCTGGGACTGCTGAGTTTCAGCAACCTGCCCGCGCGCTTGCAGGCGGACCACCTCACCGTGGTGGGTGAGCGCCAGCGCCTGCAACTGGACGACGGCTCCAAAGTGCTGCTCAACACCAACTCGGCGTTCTCCAGCAGCATCAAGGACCACCAGCGCACTGCGCGCCTGTATCAGGGCGAGGCTTTTTTCGAGGTCATGCCCAGTCGCGGCCTGCCCCTGGAAGTCGATGCCGGCCCGGTGCGGGCCAGCGTGCGCGACACCGCCTTCGCCGTGCGCTACCTCAACGGCGAAGCGCAGGTGCAGGTGCAGCGCGGCGATGTCGACCTGCGCAACACCTTCGACGATGCCCGCGTGCGCCTGAGCGCCGGCGAAAGCATCCGCATCGGCCCCAAAGGCTTTGGCCAGTCTGCCAGGCTGGACGCCACCAAAGACCTGGCCTGGGTACAGGGCCGGCTGGTGTTCGAAAACTGTCCGATGAGCGAAGTGCTCGCCGAGTTGCGCCGTTATTACCCTGGCTGGATCGTCAACACCAATGACAAGCTCGCGGGCGTCGCCGTCACCGGCAATTATCGCCTCGACCAGCCGCTGGACGTGGTGCGCTCCCTGGCTCATATCACCTCGGCCAGGCTCGCGGAATTCCCGGCGCTGGTCATCCTCAACTAAATGAGAATTATTTTTACTCGATGCTGACCGGCGATACGTCTCGTTATAGCCAATGCAACTGATTCCTATTTGGAGCAGTGCGCACCTATAAGATTCGTACCTCCGGAGCGTTCACGATGTCCTCTCGTTTCAACCGTCGGTCTTCCTCGCCCGTCCTGTCCCTGCTGACTGCCGCCCTCCTGATGGCCGCCGCGCCGGTGATGAGCGCTACGGCTGCCGAGCCGACCCCGCGCAGCCATGGCAATTACACGTTCAGAATCGAACAGCAGCCGCTGGTCTCGGCGCTCAATGCCTTTACCGCCGTGACCGGCTGGCAAGTGGGCCTGCCGGCCGAGCTGGGCCAGGGTGTGTCATCGCCCGGCGTGCGCGGCGCGCTGCCACCCGAGAAAGCGCTGGATCGGCTGTTGGTGGGGACCAACCTGAGCTACCGCAAACTGGGCAATAACAACATCGTGCTGGAAAGACGCGCCGGCGGCGGCACCGTCAACCTGCAACAGGTGACCATCAGCGCCACCCGTACCGAGCAGGCGGTGGACAGCGTACCGAGCACCGTCACCGTGCATGAGCGCCAGGCACTGGACCGCCAGAACGTGAACACCCTTCGCGAACTGGTGCGCTACGAACCCGGCGTATCGGTGGGCGGCGCCGGTACTCGCTCCGGCAATGCCGGCTATAACATTCGCGGGATCGACGGCGACCGCATCCTCACCCAGGTCGACGGCGTCGAAGTGCCGGACAACTTCTTCAACGGCCCCTACGCCAAGACCCGTCGCAACTACGTCGACCCGGAAATCGTCAAGCGCGTGGAAATCCTCCGTGGCCCGGCCTCGGCCTTGTACGGCAGCAGCGCCATCGGCGGCGCCGTCAGTTATTTCACCCTCGACCCGGACGACATCATCAAGCCGGGCCAGGACGTCGGCGCCCGCCTGAAAACCGGCTACAGCTCCGCCGACGACAGCTGGCTGACCTCCGGCACCGTCGCCGGCCGCGTGCAGGACGTCGACGGCCTGCTGCACCTGAGCCAACGCAGCGGTCATGAAACCCAATCCTACGACGGCAACAACGCCACCGGCCTGGCCCGCACCGGCGCCAACCCGGAGGATGCGCGCACCACCAACGTACTGGCCAAACTGGGCTGGAACTACGGGGACGACAACCGCCTGGGCCTGACCTACGAAAAGTACAAGGATGATCGCGACGTCAACCTGAAAAACGCGGTGGGTGGCCCGTTCATTGGCGGCCGCGGCTTCAACCTCTACCGCGACCGGCGCGGCAACGACACCATCACCCGCGAACGTTTCGGCCTGGAAAACACCTTCTCCCTCGAGTCGCCGATAGCCGACCGCATCAAGACCAGCCTCAATTACCAGATCGCCAAGACCGACCAGACCACCGCCGAGATCTATCAGTCGGGCCGCCGCGTTCTGCGCACCCGCGACACCCTGTACGAACAAAAGCAGTGGGTATTCGACGCCCAACTGGACAAGGCTTTCAGCCTCGGCGACACCGATCACCAGGTGACCTACGGCACCACGCTCAAACAGCAGAAAGTCACCGGTTCGCGCGAAGGCGGGGCCACGTGTCTGGCGGTTGGCAGTGGCTGCACCGCCATCGGTGCACCGAGCCCGCAAGCCAGCGACAGCGTGAAGAAATCCAGTGACTTCCCGGACCCGACCATCAACACCTATTCGCTGTTCGCCCAGGACCAGATCACCTGGGACAAATGGACCTTCCTGCCCGCCGTGCGCTACGACTACACCCAGCTCAAGCCGAAACTGACCCAGGCGTTTCTCAACACCGTAAACCCCACGGGTGCGGATTCGGTCAGCGACAAGAACAAGACCTGGCACCGCGTGACGCCCAAGTTTGGCCTGACCTACGCCCTCACCGACCAATACACCTGGTTTGGCCAATACGCCGAAGGTTTCCGCACGCCCTCCGCCAAGTCGCTGTACGGCCGCTTTGAAAACCTGAACCTGGGTTACACCGTCGAACCCAACCCCGACCTCAAGCCGGAAACCAGCAAAGGGATCGAAACCGGGATTCGCGGCGCATTCGACGCAGGCTCCTTCGAGATCGCGGTGTTCTATAACAAGTACCGCAACTTCATCGACGAAGACAACGCCGTGGTCGGCGGCACCGTGGAGCAGTTCCAGGCCATCAACATCAAGCGCGCCACCATCAAGGGCGTCGAAGCCAAGGGCCGCCTCAACCTGGAGGCCTTCGGCGCGCCGCAGGGTCTCTACACCCAGGGCGCGGTGTCCTATGCCTACGGTCGTAACGATGAAAACGGTGAACCGCTCAACAGCGTCAACCCGCTCAAGGGCGTGTTTGGCCTGGGCTACGACCAGGACAACTACGGCGGCCTGCTGAGCTGGACACTGGTGAAAAAGCAGCATCGCGTCGACAGCAGCACCTTCCACGCACCGGACGGCGACACCAGCAGCCCGTTCAAGACACCGGGTTTCGGCGTCCTCGACCTGAGCGCGTACTACAAAGTCAGCCAGGACGTGACCATCAACGCTGGCCTCTACAACCTCACCGACAAAAAATACTGGAACTGGGATGACGTGCGCAGCTACGACAGCGTCGGCGAAGCGGCAGTGACCGGCCCGGCCAACCTCGACCGCCTGACCCAGCCCGGCCGCAACGTCGCGATCAACCTGATCTGGGACATCTGACGCCACCAGCCTCACCCCGCCGCGATTGTTCAGCGCCGGGGTGAGGATTTTTTACTGTGCCGCGTCTTCTTGTTCGTCTAGTTGATAACCGCTCTCTACAGGGCAACCAGGCGCTACCCTTCTCAAGGACTTTTTCGATGACCGCTTCCCCTACCGCAGAACGCCCAAGCCTGCGCTCCCAGCGCCTGAACCAGATCACCCACGCGCCACACGCCCGGCTCGACGCCCTGGTCAAGGCCCACGCCCCCTTCGACACCCAGGCCAACTTCGCCCGTTTCGTAGTGGCGCAGTACCTGTTTCAGTCGGAACTGGTGGCGCTGTACAACGATGCCGAGCTGATCGACATCATCCCCGACCTTGCCGAACGTTGCCGCGCCGACGCCGCCCGTCTCGACCTGAGCGACCTCGATACCGAAGTGCCGGCCCCGTTCGAAGGCGCCGTGCAGAACCCGAGCAGGGCCGAAGCCCTGGGCTGGCTGTTTGTGTCCGAGGGTTCCAAGCTCGGCGCCGCGTTCCTGATCAAGCGCGCCGTGGGCCTTGGCCTGAGCGAAACCTTCGGCGCCCGCCACTTGGGCGAGCCGGCCGGTGGTCGCGCCGAAGGCTGGAAGCGCTTCACCCGTACCCTCGACGCCCTTGAGTTCAGCGCCGAAGAAGAAGCCGCCGTGGAGAAAGGCGCGATTGACGCGTTTGTACGCTTCACCGTGCTGCTCGAACAGGCGTACGCTAGCGCCCCCGAACTGGCCTGATACCTGAATTGGAATGCGATCAAATGTGAGAGGGGGCTTGCCCCCTCCCACACTGGGCTCGCATTTCACATTGATTTTCTGTGATAGCCCTACCTATGACCGGCAAACCCCAGCCCACCTCAAAAATCGCACAGCTCCTGTTCGGCCTGCTGGCCTACGTCAGCCTGGGCATCGGCCTGGTGGCGATTGTAATCCCGGGGTTGCCCACCACCGAATTCATCCTGCTGGCCGCCTGGGCCGCCACCAAAAGTTCGCCGCGCCTCAGCGCCTGGCTGGAAAACCACCGCCTGTTCGGGCCCATCCTGTTCAACTGGCGCAACGGCAAAATCATCGCGCGCCGCGCCAAGGTCAGCGCCACCGTCAGCATGCTGGTGTGCGCCCTCCTGATGCTGGTGATGCTGGATCACGGCTGGCCGATCTACCTGGCAATTGCCGGCATGGGCCTGGGCAACCTGTGGATCTGGTCGCGCCCGGAACGGCTCGCAGCCCCTGCCCAACGCGGCATGTAGTCTTTTTCCTACCGCTCATCGCCTCAAGCTCGCGCAGGCTCACCAGCAACGTGCAGAAACTGCTGCAGGCCAACGCTGCTGAACAAGCCTTGCCGTTGCAGAAAACAGCGAGCAGATCGGTTCGGTGCTGGAAGTGATCCGCAGCATCGCTGAGCAAACCAACCTGCTGGCCCTGAACGCAGCCATCGAAGCGGCACGCGCCGGCGAAAGCGGGCGGGGTTTTCCGTCAGCTTATTGGTAGCTGACCCACCGCTATCGGGAGCAAGCCCCCTCCCACACTTGGATCTCCATTTGTCTGATGGATATCACACTGCTTTTGATCTCAGGCGTGCGGGCACACCGAGCATTAGCGAGGCGCCGGAACCCCTATCAGCCGTCACCGCAGCAACCGATATGCCCCTCTGTCAAACCCCGGACCACCCCTGCACAAACGCCGCCACATCCTCCTTGGGCGCACTGCGCGGTGAATTCTGCGGCGTCCCCAAATACAGAAAACCAATCACCTCTTCCCCCTCCACCAGCCCCAACCCTTTGGCGACATGCGGCGAATACGACAACTCCCCGGTGCGCCACACCGCACCGATCCCCTGCGCATAAGCCGCCAGCAAAATGCCATGGGCCGCACAGGCTGCTGCCAGCAGCTGTTCGGATTTGGGTACCTTGAAATGCGCCTGCAGGCGAGCAATCACCACCACCACCAACGGCGCACGCAGGGGGCCGTTCCGGGCCTTGTCGATGGCCGCTTGCGGCGCCTCGGCATCATTGAGCAGCGCCGCTTCGGCCAGCAAGGTGCCCATGTGCTCACGGGCAGCGCCTTCCACCGTGAGGAAGCGCCACGGCCGCAGTTGCCCGTGGTCAGGCGCGCGCATGGCGGCGGCGAACAGCACATCGCGCTGCTCCTGGGTCGGTGCCGGCTCCAGCAGACGCGGCACGGAAACACGGTTGAGCAAAGCGTCGAGAGCCTGCATGGGCCACCTCCAGAAAAAAATGTGGGGTCATTCTAGCGGGAAAGAAACGCGATGCCAGCAAACGATAATTGCTCTTATTCATTGCCCCCGGCCCTGTTAGACTTTGCGACCCCTTTTTCGCCATCGCCTCAGGAAACTCGATGTTCCGTTCGCTTTTTCGCCTGTGCGCAGCATTGATGGCCTTGAGCCTGACCGCCTGCGACGACGCCCCCAGGTTCACCAAGGCAGCGCCTGGCGAAGCGCGGGCCGGCGGCGCAGCGACGGTGAACAAGCGGGACCAGAATGCGTTCTCCCTGCCCTCGGCCAACCTGTCGCCCACACGCCGCGTGGACTTCAGCGTCGGCAACAGTTTCTTTCGCAGCCCCTGGGTAATCGCCCCCTCCACCACCACCGCCCGCGATGGCCTGGGGCCGCTGTTCAACACCAACGCTTGCCAGAACTGCCATATCAAGGACGGGCGCGGCCACCCGCCGCAGCCCGATGCGCCCAACGCCGTTTCGATGCTGGTGCGCCTGTCCCTACCGGATACGCCGGACTACGCCAGGCTGATCGAACAGACCGGCGTGGTGCCCGAGCCCGTGTACGGCGGCCAATTGCAGGACATGGCCGTGCCGGGCGTGGTGCCGGAAGGCAAAGTGCGGGTCGACTACACGCCCGTCAACGTCACCTTCAAAGACGGCACGGTGGTCGAATTGCGCCAACCTGCGCTGCAGATCACCCAGCTCGGCTATGGGCCGATGCACCCGGACACGCGCTTTTCCGCACGCATCGCCCCGCCGATGATCGGCCTGGGCCTGCTCGAAGCCATCAGCGAAGCCGATATCCTGCGCAACACCGACCCGAAGACCGCCGGCAGGGACGCACTCATCGGCCGCGCCAATCAGGTGTGGGATGACGCCCGGCAAACCACGGTGCTCGGCCGTTTTGGCTGGAAAGCCGGGCAACCGAACCTCAATCAACAGAATGTTCACGCGTTTTCCGGTGATATGGGCCTCACCACGTCCCTGAGGCCGTTCGATGACTGCACCGACGCTCAAGTCGCCTGCAAACAGGCGCCCAACGGCAATGGCCCCGAGGGTGAGCCGGAAGTCAGCGACAATATTCTGCGCCTGGTGCTGTTCTATACCCGTAACCTTGCGGTGCCGGCGCGTCGCGGCGTCGACACGCCGCAGGTGCTGGCTGGCAAAAACCTGTTCTACCAGGCCGGCTGCCAGGGCTGCCACACGCCGTCGTTCACGACGGCTGCCAATGCCGCCGAGCCCGAGCTGGCCAATCAGTTGATTCGCCCCTACAGCGACCTGCTGCTGCACGACATGGGCGAAGGCCTGGCCGACCACCGCAGCGAATTCAAGGCCGGTGGCCGCGACTGGCGCACGCCGCCGTTGTGGGGCATCGGCTTGACGCAGACCGTGAGTGGCCACACCCAGTTTCTGCATGACGGCCGCGCCCGCAACCTGCTTGAGGCCGTGCTGTGGCACGGCGGCCAGGCACAGCCGGCGCGGCAGCAGGTGCTGTCCTTTGATGCCGAGCAGCGTGCCGCGTTGCTGGCGTTCCTGAATTCTCTATAAGCTTTGCCCCAATCCGATAAGGGAGCTCGACATGTTCCGTCCCAAGTTGTTGTTCACCAGCCTGGCCGCCCTCGCCCTCGGCGCCTGCTCACCGCAAGACCCGCAAGCCGTGACCTCGGCGGCCATCGCCAAGCAGGTGATCCTGCCGACCTACAGCCGCTGGGTCGACGCCGACCGTCAACTGGCCGTCAGCGCCCTGGCCTACTGCCAGGGTAAAGAGAGCCTGGACACCGCCCGCGCGGACTTCCTCCATGCACAAAAAGCCTGGGCCGAGCTGCAACCGCTGCTGATCGGCCCGCTGGCCGAAGGTAATCGCGCGTGGCAGGTACAGTTCTGGCCGGACAAGAAAAACCTGGTAGGCCGCCAGGTCGAACAACTGGTCACCGCACAGCCGCAGATCGACGGCGCAGCCCTGGCCAAGTCCAGCGTGGTGGTGCAAGGCCTGTCGGCCTACGAATACATCCTGTACGACGCCAAGACCGACATGGCCGACGCCGCGCAAAAAGCCCGTTACTGCCCACTGCTGATGGCCATCGGCGAGCGTCAGAAAGCCCTGGCCGAAGAGATCCTGGCGAGCTGGAACAGCACCGACGGCATGCTCGCGCAAATGAGCAA
The DNA here is from genome assembly GCF_001439805.1 of Pseudomonas trivialis. Lineage (GTDB taxonomy): Bacteria > Pseudomonadota > Gammaproteobacteria > Pseudomonadales > Pseudomonadaceae > Aquipseudomonas > Aquipseudomonas trivialis. The sequence continues at coordinate 179,222 of NZ_JYLK01000003.1, forward strand.
GTTTCCCAACCAGCGCTATGCCGATTCCCACGAGGCCATCGCCGACCTGCTGCGCGTGCAGGTGACCGCACTGGACACCCTGAAGAAAAAACTCGGCACGCCGATGGGCCGCCAGACCAAGGGCATCCCGCAGCCGTTCCAGGCTGATGCCTGGCGCAGCCAGTCGTCCCTGCAAAGCCTGGAGGCCAGCCTCGCTGCCGCGCGCACTGTGTGGGTAGGTGTCGACAACAAGGGCCTGCGTGGCCTGTTGCCGGCCGAGCAAAAGCCGTTGGCCGACAAGATCGACGCCGCCTACGCCGCCTCGCTCAAACTGTTCGCCAGCAACCAGCGCAGCCTCAATGAACTGCTGGCCGATGACGCCGGACGCCAGCAGCTCAACGATATCTACGACAGCCTCAACGTCGTCCACCGCCTGCACGAAGGCGAGCTGGCCAAGGCGTTGGGCATTCAGCTTGGCTTCAACGCCAATGACGGTGACTGATCATGCTCAGGCGACAGGCTTTGGCGGTGGGCAGCGTATTGCTCAGCGCCCTCACCCTTGGTGGCTGGACGGTGTTCAAGCAGAAGGACAAGAGCCCGCTGCTGCTGTCGGCGCGCGATGATGCCGATGGCAACCACTACGCCGTGGGCTACCGTCTGGATGGCAAGCCGGTGTTTGCCACCCAGGTCGGCCAGCGCTGCCACGACATCATCAACCATCCGACGCTGCCGATTGCGCTGTTTGTCGCCCGTCGTCCGGGCACCGAGAGCTACCTGATCGACCTGCGCGATGGCGCACTGCTGCAGACCATCACCGCCAACGCCAACCGTCATTTCTACGGCCATGCGGTGATTCACAAAGGCGGCGATTGGCTGTACGCCACCGAGAACGACACCTGCGACCCCGGTCGTGGCCTGCTCGGCGTGTACAGGTTCGAAGGCGAGCGACTGGTGCACAGTGGCGAGCTGTCCACCCACGGCATCGGCCCGCATCAGGTGTCATGGATGCCTGATGGCGAGACCCTGGTGGTGGCCAACGGCGGTATTCGCACCGAAGCCGAAAGCCGCGTGGAGATGAACCTCAACGCCATGGAGCCGAGCCTGGTGCTGATGCAGCGCGACGGTACGCTGATCAGCAAGGAGACCCTCGCCCAGCCGATGAACAGCGTGCGCCATATGGGCATCGCCAGCGATGGCACCATCCTCACCGGGCAGCAATTCATGGGGCCGTCCCAGGAGCGTTCCGAGCTGCTGGCGATCAAACGTCCCGGTCAGCCCTTCGTGGCGTTCCCGGTGGCCGATGAGCAGTTGCAGGCGATGGGGCATTACACCGCCAGCGTCGCGGTGCACAGTGAGCTGCGCCTGGTGGCGTTGACTGCGCCTCGGGGTAATCGCTTTTTTATCTGGGACATGGACAGCGGCGAGCTGCGCCTGGATGGGCCGTTGCCTGACTGCGCGGGTGTGGGGGCAGTGGCGGATGGGTTTGTGGTGACGTCAGGTCAGGGGCGCTGCCGGTTCTACGATTGCCGACAGAAACAGCTAGTCGCCCAACCGCTGGAGTTGCCGGCGGGGCTTTGGGATAACCACCTGCACCTGGTCTGATCTGCGCCATGACGGAGCCTCTGTGGCAAGCGGGCTTGCCCTAATGCCGTTCAGTTAAGCGCAGATTCCCTGTGGCGAGCAGGCTTGTCCTGCGTTGGGCTGCGCAGCAGCCCCAAAACCAGGCGCTGAGCCGTATCAGGTACACCGCGTTTTGCTGGATTGGGGGCGCTTCCCACCCCAACGCGGGACAAGCCCGCTCGCCACACCAAGCCCGTTCCCCTGGGTGATGGGCGTTGATTTCAGATCCGTTGCCCACAAAAAAAGGGCCTCACGGAGTAAGGCCCTTTCGGGGGTTTCAATCGTTTCAACTCTGCGGCCTCATCCCTTGGGACATCCCGAACATGAACAACAGCAAATCATGATCGGGCCTGGCCGCCACATTGGCCTTGGCAACCCGCGGCAGCAGGCATTGCCCGCTACCTTGAGTGGCGCTGAGCACTTGTGTCCGAGGTTGCTCCCACGCAGCCAGGGCAAGGGCTGATACGCCCAACGCCCCGACCAGAAACAAACCTCGTGCTATTTCTAGCTTCATTTGGTTAAACCCTTGATAGCGCTGCCAAACGCCGTCTCGTAAAAATAGCTCAGTTTCTTCCAGTCGCTATCGCTGAACGACGAATGGCGACGCAGTTGCAGCATGTCGTGGGACGCGGCCCGATAAGCGGTCAGGCGCTGGCGGCATTTTTCGAAGTCCAGCAGTGCCACTTCCACCTTGGCCGAGTCAACCTCGCCCGTCACCTTCACAAACACGTGCTTGATGTACAGGCAACCATGTTGCCAGCGACCCTTGTGCATGCGGGCCAGGGTCTCGGCCAATTCCTTGAGCAGGCGCTCATGCACCGCTTCGCCATACTGTTGGCGGCCGCCGGCGGCGTACCAGTTTTCGATCTCGTCGAAACCGTCCAGCGCAGCCGTCACCAACAACGCTTTCCATTGGTGTTCCGGGTCGCGACGCGCCTCGCAGAACACCATCTCGGGCACGCGCACGTCCAACAGGCGCAAGCCCTTGAGCGCGTCGCGCTCGCGCAATACGGTCGGACGCCCGAACGGGTGCAGCCAACTGCGGTAGATGTGCCCGGTCTGACGCTTGCTGTAGAGCAAGCGGCCGTTGGCGCTAACCACACGTTGCACACCGCTCTCTCCGCCACGTCGACGGTTGGGTTCCTCGACCCACTCGCCCTGCTGGCGCCAGAAATAATCAAATCGCTCTTCGGGAGCTACATGACTGCCTGCTACGCACTCAACTGCCATCCTGTTACCTCTTGCGCAATACGTAAACTCGCCACATGGCGTAGAGCGGGATGAAATCCAGGGATTCCTGAACACGGAAACCGGCCTGCTCAAATTCTGCCTCAACAGTAGCAGCCGGTAACACAAATCTGTTTTGGTAACCGTCCTGCTCACCTTTCCTGCGACGTTTGACTTCGGCACGCTTGCGTTTCCAGGCCTTGAAATTGCCGTCCACCCACAGCGAAATGATCACGCTGTCGCGGGTCACACGCTGGAACTCCCGCAGAATCGCCAGCCTGTGCGCCGGATCACCGATATGGTGCAGCAGGCGCATGCAAAAAATGCTGTCGACCGAACTGTCTGGCAAATCAATATCAAAGGCTGAAGTCTGCAAAGGCCGTACCCGTTTCACCACATCCGCCGGTTGAGCGAGTGTCGCGACCTTCAACATGGATGCGGAATTGTCCGCACCGATGATCACACGGTTGGGCTTTTCGGCCAGCAGCGGCCAGAAACGACCGGCACCGCAAGGCAGGTCCAACACCAGGCCCGGCTCACCGGCCATGGCCAACGCGCCGCGCGCCAATTGCTCGTCGCGTTTGTGGGACAGCCGACGCGCCAGATTGTCCTGATGCTTGAGCAAATAATTCTGCGCATGCTGATCATCGTACTTCTCGGAAAATTCGAGCTTGATTGGGGAAGGCATCTTACGTCTCCGGTCACTGATGCCTGCAACCTTAAGCAGCGAACTGTGATCAACAGGTCAATCAAGTGTGAAAAACTTGTCCTGTCTATTCTGATACATTTCAAGACGTTACTGAAAACCGCAGAAGCGAGAGTGCCCGCCCACTGCAGACTGCGCTTAAGGCTTGGGCGGATTCAGCTCGACACGAAAGCAGCAACCGCTGGGCTCCATGGTGCTCAAGCTGACGCTCCAGCCCTGGTTCTCGCAAATGCGTTGTACCAGCGACAACCCGAGCCCCAGGCCTTCACCGCGCTTCTCGCTGCCAGTGCCGCGCACGAACGGCTCGAACATCGCTTCGCGCTTCTCCTCGGGAATCCCCACGCCGGAATCCTCCACCACAAAACCACTGGGCTCCAGGGTGAGGCGAATAAAGCCGTGTTCGGTGTAGTGCAAGGCGTTGCGCAACAGGTTGCCCATCACCGCGTGCAAAAAGGTGGTGTTGTAACGCGTGTCCAGCGGGCTGCCCGAGTGGTAGATGAGCTCCAGGCCCTTGCGCTCGATGGGCTCGCGCCAGATGCCGAGCAGGTCTTCCGCCACCTGCGGCAAGGTCACCTGGGGCGACATGGTTTCCTCGCTGTGTTCGGCGCGGGCGAGCATCAGGAAGGTCTGCACCAGTTCGCGCATCTCTTCACAGGCGCGGGCGATGCGCTGCACCTGGTTGCGTCCGCGCTGATCGATCGCCGGGTTCTCCAGCAGCAGTTCGCAGGAGCTGGCCAGCACCATCAGCGGGGTGCGCAGCTCGTGGCTCACGTCGCTGGTAAACAGCTGCTCGCGCGACAGCGCCTGGCGTAGACGGCCCAACGTGGCGTCGAACGCCACGGCGAGTTCACCGACTTCGTCAGCCGCATAATCCGGTGCCAGGGGCGGTGCCAGGCCGAGTAACTGGTCGCGGTGGCGCACCTGACGGGCCAGACGTACCACCGGCGCCATCACTTTTCGCGCCAGCACCCAGCCGAGGAATACCGCCAGCGCCAGGCTGAGCACAAAGCCCACCAGCACCACGGCAAACAGCACACGCTCGCGCTCCTCGAAATCGCTCTGGTCCTGCAGCAAGACATAGCGGCGGCCATCCACCACTTCGACCATGGCGTGATACGACAGCGACTCGCGAAACACCTCATGGAAGCCCGGTTCCAAATGGCGAAGGTCCTTGGGCAGCTCGAAGTCGCCCGGCCCGCCGCTGAAATAAAACAGCTGGTCCGGCTCGGGACGGTGGCGCCAGTCCTCAACGCTGTCCATCAACAGCAGGCGTTGCAGGTCGCCGCCCAGGCCGGCCGAGATGAGTTTCTCCTCCACCAGGTGCACCGTGGCAACGATGCCCATGGCGAAAGCCCCCGCCACCAGCGCGCTCATCAGGGCAAACGCGATGATGATCCGCTGGGCAAGGCTTTGCTTAAACTCCATCTCGACCCTCGGCCAGGCGGTAACCCACGCCGTGCACGGTTTGCAGCAGCGGCTTGGCGAACGGCTTGTCGATCACCTGGCGCAATTGGTGAACGTGGCTGCGCAGGCTGTCGCTGTCCGGGCAATCATCGCCCCACAGCGCTTCTTCGAGGATCTCGCGACGCAACACGTGGGGGCTCTTCTGCATCAAGACCGCCAGCAGCTTGAGGCCGACCGGGTTGAGCTTGAGCAGGCGGCCCTCGCGGGTCACCTCGAGGGTGTCGAGGTCGTAGCTCAGGTCGCCCACTTGCAGGGCACGCCGTCCGCCACCCTGGGCACGGCGCAGCACGGCTTCGATACGTGCGGCCAACTCGGACAACGCGAACGGCTTGAGCAGGTAGTCATCGGCGCCGGACTTGAAGCCTTGCAGACGGTCATCCAACTGGTCGCGGGCGGTGAGCATGATGACAGGCGTGTCACGCCGCGCATCCTCGCGCAGGCGCTTGCACAGGGTGTAGCCGTCGATGCCCGGCAGCATGATGTCGAGCACGATCAGGTCGTAATGCTCGGTGGCGGCCAGGTGCAGGCCCGACAGACCGTCCTGCGCACAGTCGACGGTATAGCCCTTGAGCCCCAGATAATCCGCCAGGTTGGCGAGGATATCGCGGTTGTCTTCAACCAATAAAATTCGCATGGGCAATGTCTCCGTACGCGGTAACGGCCATGTTGGCTCGCGCAGCTTAAGGGCAAGTGTGGTTTACGGCTAGGGCTGGAGGGCCAATCGCCTCTGGAATGACAGCCAATAAAAAGCCCCGCCTGCATCACTGCAGGCGGGGCTTTCGGTACAGGGGTAAGGCTGGCTTACATCATGCCGCCCATGCCACCCATGCCGCCCATGTCTGGCATACCGCCGCCAGCCGAGCCTTCAGCCTTTGGCTTGTCGGCAATGGCGGCTTCGGTGGTGAGGATCAGGCCACCAATGGAGGCCGCTGCCTGCAATGCCGAACGAGTCACCTTGGTAGGGTCCAGGATGCCCATTTCGATCATGTCGCCGTAGACGCCAGTCGCAGCGTTGTAACCGTAGTTACCTTTGCCGTTCTTGACTTCGTTGACCACAACGCTTGGCTCGTCGCCGGAGTTGGCAGCGATCTGGCGCAGCGGTGCTTCAACAGCGCGACGCAGTACCGCAATACCGACGTTCTGGTCAGCGTTGTCGCCGGTCAGGTTGGTCAGCGCTTCCAGAGCACGGATCAGCGCAACGCCACCGCCAGGTACCACGCCTTCTTCGACGGCTGCGCGGGTTGCGTGCAGGGCGTCTTCAACGCGGGCTTTCTTCTCTTTCATTTCAACTTCGGAGCCAGCGCCAACCTTGATCACTGCAACGCCGCCGGACAGCTTGGCCAGACGTTCCTGCAGTTTTTCACGATCGTAGTCCGAGGAAGTTTCGGCAACCTGGGCACGGATCTGGTTGATACGGGACTGGATGTCGCCTTCAACGCCAGCACCGTCAACGATGATGGTGTTTTCCTTGGAGATGGTCACGCGCTTGGCGCTGCCCAGGTTTTCCAGGGTGGCGCTTTCCAGGCTCAGGCCGATCTCTTCGGAGATAACGGTACCGCCGGTCAATACGGCGATGTCCTGCAGCATGGCCTTGCGACGGTCGCCGAAGCCCGGCGCCTTGACGGCGGCGACTTTAACGATACCGCGCATGTTGTTCACAACCAGCGTCGCCAGGGCTTCGCCTTCAACGTCTTCGGAAACGATCAGCAGCGGACGGCCGGCTTTGGCAACGGCTTCCAGCACTGGCAGCATTTCGCGGATGTTGGAGATCTTTTTGTCGACCAGCAGGATCAGCGGGCTGTCCAGCTCGGCAACCATGGTCTCTGGCTTGTTGACGAAGTACGGGGACAGGTAGCCACGGTCGAACTGCATGCCTTCTACAACCGACAGTTCGTTTTCCAGGCCGCTGCCTTCTTCAACGGTGATCACGCCTTCTTTACCGACTTTTTCCATGGCTTCGGCAATGATGTCGCCGATGGAGCTGTCGGAGTTGGCGGAGATGGTACCGACCTGAGCGATGGCCTTGGTGTCAGCGCATGGCTTGGACAGGTTTTTCAGCTCGGCAACAACGGCGATGGTCGCCTTGTCGATGCCGCGCTTGAGGTCCATCGGGTTCATGCCGGCAGCGACGGCCTTGTAGCCTTCGTTGACGATTGCCTGAGCCAGCACGGTAGCGGTGGTGGTGCCGTCGCCTGCGTCATCGTTGGCACGGGAGGCAACGTCTTTGACCAGCTGCGCGCCCATGTTTTCGAAACGATCTTCGAGCTCGATTTCCTTGGCGACGGAAACGCCGTCCTTGGTGATGGTCGGAGCGCCGAAGCTCTTCTCGATGATCACGTTACGGCCTTTCGGGCCCAGGGTCGCTTTTACTGCGTCAGCCAGGACGTTGACACCGGTGAGCATTTTTTTGCGGGCGGAATCGCCGAATTTAACTTCTTTAGCAGCCATGATCGATATTCCTTAAATACTTTGTAGTAACGGGAAAATGAGCGGGAAAATCAGTCTTCCAGAACAGCGAGAATCTCGTTCTCAGCCATAACCAGCAGGTCTTCGCCGTCGACTTTCACAGTGTTGCTGCCCGAGTAAGGGCCAAATACAACCTTGTCACCGACTTTAACGGCCAGCGCACGTACGTCACCGTTTTCCAGAGTCTTGCCTGGGCCTGCAGCGACGATCACACCGTGGTTGGCTTTTTCAGCAGCCGAACCTGGCAGAACGATACCGCCAGCGGTTTTCTTTTCTTCTTCGCTGCGACGGATTACGACGCGGTCGTGCAGAGGACGAAGCTTGCTCATTGTCGATCTCTCCTAATTGTGTTTTTCATCGGCCGGTATCAGTACCGGCGGGTTGTAATCCGGCTATGCCGGTCGCGCCTCGCAAGGCAAGACGCGGAAGTCTGTCTGGCGTTGCCACCAGAAAACCTTTCGGTGACCGATACATAAGGGCGCATAAGCTTATTACAAGGGGCCGAGACGGATTTTTTTGCATCTGCCCCCTAACGCAACACGGCACCCGAAGGTGCCGTGTCAGTGAAGCGTTATTTGTTGTCGCGGTGTTCGAACTCGCCTTCGATCACGTCGCCTTCACGCCCAAGAGGCTGGCGCGGTGCCGGGCCGCCTCGGGGTTGCAGGTCGTCGGCGAAGGCGCGCTGGCGCATTGCTGCCTCTTCGGCACGCTGGCGCATCTTGCCGGCCAGCAGTTTGCGGGTGACCGGCAGCAGCATCACCAGGCCAACCACGTCACTGATAAAGCCTGGCAGGATCAACAGGCCACCCGCCAGGGCCATCATCAGGCCTTCCAGCATGGTCTGGGCCGGCAGTTCGCCGCGATTCAGGCTTTCACGGGCACGCAATGCCGTGGCCAGGCCGGCGACGCGCAGTACCAGTACGCCGAGCATCGAGCCGAGAATAATCAGCAACAGGGCCGGGAAAAACCCGAGTGCACTGCTGACTTGAACGAAGACGAACAGCTCCAACACCGGGAACAGCAGAAAGAGCAATAAAAAAGGGCGCATCAAATGGTTCCTCAACGCAAGAATGCCTTGCCAGTCCACCCTAGATGACGTCGCCATTGTGTGAATTCAAGCGCTGACGGGCTCTTTTTTCGGCCAGGCCTCGGCATGGGCCAATGAAACCAGGGCCTCGCGTACTTGTGTCGGCGTATTGCAAGGCGTTGCAAACGGCAACCAGTGCAGCGATTGGCCGATACGCAGGTGCAGACCTTCGCTGTCGATGCCGGCCAACTGCGCAGGCTCGCGGGTCGGCAAGTCGCCCAACTGCACGTAGTGGGCAATGGCCTTGGCATGATCGCTGTTCATGTGCTCGACCATGCTGCGTTCGGCCTTGCCGGCGAACGGGTTGGCGAGGGTCAGTTGGTCGACCCAGTGAATCGCGCCGAACCCGCCAATATAACGGTGACGTACCGGTTTGAGCACCCAGAAGTCGAAATCGTGGGCCTTGTGATAGTTGGCCGAATCGGGGAAGTAGCGGTAATAGCGCTCGGCGGCAGCCTCGATGGCAGCGGCGTCTTCGAGCCTTTCGGCTTCGGCGAGGTAAGTCAGACGCCCCACGGCCTGCACATCGTGCGCCTCGCGCTCGCCCACCAGCAGCGAGCACTTGGGGTCTTTTTGCAGGTTATGGGTGTGCTGGGCAATCCGGCTGATAAGGATCAGCGGCCGGCCCTGCGCGTCCAGGCAATACGGCACGACTGAGCCGAATGGAAAGCCGGGCATCGCTTTGGACAGTGTGGAGAGAGCCCCACGGTATTCCTTGAGCAACAGCTCTCGGGCATTTTTGGCAACCTGCGCGCTCAACGTATGACTCCTCGTGTATTCCGTCGCCCATGGCTTATGGGAATGGATCTCAACACAAGGTAATCAATCTACGCGCCGGTTGCCAGCCACTGCCCTGCAGTATTACCAGGCCACGCCAAAGCCTGCGGTGTAGCGCGTTTTGCTCAGGTCACTTTGCTCTTCACCGCTGACCACATCGCGCTCGGCCTTGAGGTTGAGCGACGCCCATTCGGTGACCTTGTAGCGCAGGCCGATTTCCGCATCCAGCGAGTAGTCAGCCGGTGCGTCTATCGGCTTGCCCAGCTCGCCGTTGGTGAAGAACTCCACGGTCTTGCCAATCAGGTAGCGGTTGTAGTTCCACTTCATGGCCAGGGAATAGAAGTTGTCCTTGCCGCCGTTGGCATATTCGTAATCGGTGCGGTTGACCAGCGAGCCGAGGGAGAATGCACCCAGTTCGTCATCCCAGAACTGATAGCCCGGACCGGTACCGACGGTGCGTTGGCGCGCCAGTTCTTCAACCTTGTCGCGCTTGTAGGTCAGGCGCCCCTGCCAGAACCAATGCTCGGTGATGAAGCGATCCAGGTCGTATTCCAGGGCCCAGTTGTCGGTGGTGGTAACGTCGTCCTGGAATTCGCGGTTGTATTCGCCCTGCCCGGTATGACGCCATTGGCCGTGACGCGCGGTGGTCTTGAAATCGATGTCGTAGTCGTTGGTGTCCCGTTCGGCGCGTTTATAGTCCAGGGCCATGTCGACATTGCCTTTCCACACCAGGTCCTGAATCACAGGCTTGGGCTTGAGGATCTGCTGGATGCTCGCCAGCTCAACGGTCTTGGGCGCTTCGCCATTGGCCAGAACCACTTTGCCATCCTCCGCAGGTTTCAGGGACTTGGCCTTCTCACCGCTGTAGGCGTCCTGCTTGACCAGCAGCTCCTGGTCGCTCTCCAGGGTTTTCACCTGCTTCCAGTCCACCGGAATGGCGCCACCGTAGCTGGTCTGGATCAGCAGTTTGCCGCCGTCGAAAACCTTGATCTTGCCCGTCAGGCGGTCACCGTTTTTCAACCAGACGGTATCGGCAAGCACGGGCGTGGAGGCGCTGAAAATAGCGAGGCACAGCAGAGTTCTGGACAACATAAGCGGATTCGGGGCTCAGGGTTGGCGAAAAAAAGACGATTATCGTGTTAGATAGCTAGCACTGACTCAAGTATGAATGTTCAGTTCAACCAATGCCCTTATTTTTACAGACGTTTCTTACAGATAGACAGACGATCTCAACGGATAGGCCCACAGTGAATCAAGCTGCCAACACCCCGCAAAGCCCCGCAGACATGCGCCGCGCCGCGTTATACCTGACGCTGGCGCAGATTCCCGAAGGCTGCGTGGTGAGTTATGGCGAACTGGCGCATCTGGCAGGGCTGGGCCGCGCTGCACGTTGGGTGGGGCGCACCCTCAGCCAGTTGCCGGAGGACACGCGCCTGCCCTGGCATCGGGTGCTGGGTGCCGGTGGTCGGATAAGCCTGCCGGCGGGCAGCGCCTCGGGCGACGAGCAACGCGCGCGCTTACGCGCTGAGGGCCTCACAGTGCGCAACAATCGCGTGGATATTCAGCGCCATGGCTGGCGCCCGGTAGAGCACAGCGGTTAGAGTGCGCGCTTTGTTTCCCGTGAATCTGAGGCAGACTCCAGCCCATGCCCCGTAAAACCTGGCGCGCCGCGCTCGCCGCCTATGCCAGCCCTTCGACGCTCGTCCTGCTGTTGCTTGGCTTTGCCGCCGGTCTGCCTTACATGTTGGTGTTTTCGACGCTGTCGGTGTGGTTGCGCGAGGCTGGAGTGGCTCGCGAGACCATCGGCTATGCGAGCCTGATCGGTCTGGCGTACGCCTTCAAATGGGTCTGGTCGCCGCTGCTCGACCAATGGCGCCTGCCACTGCTCGGCAAACTCGGACGTCGTCGCTCGTGGCTGGTCCTCGCCCAATCGCTGGTGATCCTCGGATTGATCGGCATGGGCTTTTGCGACCCGCAAAAACATTTGTCCTGGTTGATCGCCATTGCGGTGGTGGTGGCGTTCGCATCGGCCACCCAGGATATCGCGGTGGATGCCTATCGGCTGGAAATCGCCGACGACAGCCGCCAGGCCGCCCTGGCCGCCAGCTATATGTCCGGTTACCGTATCGCCGCCCTGCTCGCCACGGCGGGCGCACTGTTTTTTGCCGAGGGTTTCGGCTCTACGGGTTTCAACTATAAGCATTCGGCGTGGACCGGCACTTATGTGCTGTTCGGCGCGCTGATGGTGCCAGCGCTGCTGACCACGCTGTTCATGCGCGAGCCCAACGTACCGCTGCGCACCCAACTGCAGGCCGGGCGCTACAGCTTCATGCATCAGCTTGTTTCCGTATTTGTGCTGATCGTGCTGCTGGTGTCGGTGCCGGCGATGTTCACCCAGCTGTACAACACCGATTTCGCCAGCGTGCTGTTCCAGGGTGTGAGCCTGTGGCAGTTGCTGATGGAAGACCGCGCCTTCCTGCGCGCCATCCTCTACATCATTCTGACTGCGCTGTGCCTGTCGACCATGGGCCGCCGAGGCCTGGCGCCGGTGCTCACGCCGGTCAACGACTTTATCCTGCGCTACCGCTGGCAGGCGCTGCTGCTGCTCGGGCTGATCGCCACCTATCGCATGTCGGACACGGTAATGGGCGTGATGGCCAACGTGTTCTATATCGACCAGGGTTTTACCAAGGACCAGATCGCCGGGGTCAGCAAGGTCTTCGGCCTGATCATGACCTTGGTGGGCGCCGGTATGGGCGGGCTGCTGATTGTGCGGTTCGGCATCCTGCCGATCCTGTTCATTGGCGGCGTGGCCTCGGCCGGCACCAACCTGCTGTTCGTGATGCTCGCCGACATGGGCCCCGACCTGCAGATGTTGATCTTCACCATCTCGCTGGACAACTTCAGCTCGGGCCTGGCGACTTCGGCGTTCGTGGCGTACCTGTCGAGCCTGACCAACCTCAAGTTCTCCGCCACGCAATACGCCCTGCTCAGCTCGATCATGCTGCTGCTGCCGCGCCTGATCGGTGGGTACTCGGGGGTGATGGTGGAGAAGTTCGGCTATCACAACTTCTTTCTGATTACCTGCATGCTGGGTGTGCCGACGCTGCTGCTGATTGCGCTGCACTGGTATCAGGAGAATCAGCGGGCGCGGTTGAATCCTCCCGCCGAAGAGTGACACGCCTCGGTCAATGTGGGAGCTGGCTTGCCTGCGATGCAGACACCTCGGTACATCAGGCACGCCGCGTGGATGCCATCGCCGGCAAGCCAGCTCCCACCTGAAGCCCTCCCTTTCTGATGCCTGTACTCCGGCAGCAAGCGCCCGTACAATCCCAAGTCATTTCAAGTCCAAGCAACCGACAACGGCCTACCATGCGTACCAGTCAATATTTGCTCGCCACACAGAAAGAAACGCCTTCCGACGCGGTTGTGATCAGCCATCAGTTGATGCTGCGCGCCGGCATGATCCGCAAACTGGCCTCGGGCCTGTACACCTGGCTGCCCATGGGCTTGAAGGTGATGCGCAAGGTCGAGGCCATCGTTCGCGAAGAGATGAACGCCGCCGGCTCTCTGGAAGTGTTGATGCCGAGCACCCAGCCGGCTGAGCTGTGGCAGGAGTCCGGGCGCTGGGAAGAGTACGGCCCTGAGCTGCTGCGTTTCAAGGACCGTCACGGCCGTGATTTCTGCGCCGGCCCGACCCACGAAGAAGTGATCACCGACCTGATGCGCAATGAGCTGAGCAGCTACAAGCAGCTGCCGCTGAACCTGTATCAGATCCAGACCAAATTCCGTGACGAAATCCGCCCGCGCTTCGGCTTGATGCGTGGCCGTGAATTCATCATGAAGGACTCGTATTCGTTCCACGCCGACCAGGCTTCGCTGCAGGTCACCTATGACCGCATGCACCAGGCCTATTGCAACGTGTTCACGCGCCTGGGCCTGAAATTCCGCCCGGTTGAAGCAGACAACGGCTCCATCGGCGGCGCCGGCTCCCACGAGTTCCACGTACTGGCTGAATCCGGTGAAGACGATATCGCCTTCAGCAACGGTTCCGACTACGCAGCGAACATTGAGAAAGCCGAAGCGGTGCCGCGGGAAACCTCGCGCCCGGCGGCGGCTGAAGAACTGCGTCTGGTGGACACCCCTGAGACCAAGACCATCGCGGCCCTGGTGGAAAAATTCAATCTGCCGATTGAAAAGACCATCAAGACCCTGATCGTGCGCGCCGAGGAAGAAGGCAAACTGATCGCCCTGGTCATCCGTGGCGACCACGAGCTCAACGAAATCAAGGCGGCCCAGCAACCTGGCGTGGCCAGCCCGCTGGTGATGGCCACCGATGCCGACCTGCGCGACGCCATTGGCGCCGGTGCCGGTTCCCTCGGCCCGCTGAACCTGCCGCTGCCGATCATCATCGATCGTTCGGTTGCACTGATGAGCGACTTCGCCATCGGCGCCAACATCGACGACAAGCACTACTTCGGCGTGAACTGGGAACGTGACCTGCCGGTTCCCACCGTGGCCGACCTGCGCAATGTGGTGGCCGGCGATCCGAGCCCGGATGGCAAGGGCACCCTGGAAATCAAGCGCGGCATCGAAGTGGGGCACATCTTCCAGCTGGGCAACAAGTACAGCAAGGCGATGAAGTGCGAAGTGCTGGGCGAGAACGGCAAGCCGATCACCCTGGAAATGGGCTGCTACGGCATCGGTATTTCCCGCGTGGTGGCGGCTGCCATCGAACAGAACAACGACGACAAGGGCATCATCTGGAGTGACGCCCTGGCGCCGTTCCAGGTTGCCCTCGTGCCGCTGCGCTATGAAACCGAACAAGTGCGCGAAGCCACCGACAAGCTGTATGCCGAACTCACGGCCGCCGGTTTCGAAGTGCTGCTGGATGACCGGGACAAGAAAACCAGCCCGGGCATCAAGTTCGCCGACATGGAGCTGATTGGCATCCCGCACCGGATCGTGGTCAGTGACCGCGGCCTGGCCGATGGCAATCTGGAATACAAAAGCCGGACCGAAGCCGACGCCCAACCGTTGCCGGTGGCTGACGTGCTGTCTTTCCTTCAGGCGCGTATTCGTCGCTGAAAACCAGATCAAGAGAAGTCATGTTCAAGCGAAACACCAGAGCCCTGAGGGGTGCCGCCTTGTGCGGCGCCCTGCTGGTCAGCGGCTGCGCCAACCAGATGTCACAACGCAGTGAGCACGAGGAGCGGGTCGAGCGTAAGTTGCTCGATCACAGCCTGCAGATCGATGTAGGCGAGCCCAAAGTGCTCGAACTGCCGCAGCGCCGGGTTCGCATTCACGAACAGAAGACCTTCGAAATCACCGAATTCGAAGTCACCCGTCGTTACGACCGCTACACGCCCTACCAGCCCTGGCGCAAACTCTATGAAATGCCCCTGGGTGCCGTCGCCCTGGTGGCGGGTGCGGGCGCCAACGTGGCGAACATCTTCGCCCTCGGCAACCTGCCCGACAGCATGACCCATGACTGGCTGATCTACGGCGTGGACGGCCTCAACCCGTTCATGAACGTGCAATCCCACGGCCGTGCGCAGCAAAACCTCGCCGGCATCGATGAAGTCCAGCGCGACAAGCGCCTGGAGTATTCGAGCCTGCCGTGGAGCGAGCGCCCGGTGCAGGTCACCGCTGGCAGGCAAACCCACGAGCTGACCACCGACCGCAACGGCGTGCTGCGCCTGAACCTGTTGGACAGCCCGTTTGCCGAGCAGGACCTGAATCACATCACCACGCTGCTGATCAGCGTGCAGGATGGTCAGGACGATGTGCATTCGGATGCTTCCCTGTCGGTCAGCAACGGCCTGCGCGGCAAGCTGCTGGAAGCCCATGGGCTGATTTTTGACGACCTGGAAGACGACGAAGTGAGCCAGTGGGTGCACCGGGTCAAGCGCCTGTCGGAGCTGGGCCTGGAAGAGGAAGCCAGTGAGCTGGAGCAAAGCCTGATCGAACTGACCCGCAATGATCCGGAGTTGCAGCAGGAGTTTCTGCAGGCGCTGACCAAGGATGCGGGACGGCTGGTGGCGGACCCCGGCGCTCGCTGAGTTTTCGCAAACGCTGTAAATCCAAATGTGGGAGGGGGCTTGCTCCCGATAGCGGTGGATCAGCCAGCTTATATATAGCTGACCCACCGTAATCGGGAGCAAGCCCCCTCCCACATTTTGCTCCGGGTTTCTACCAGGAGAATTCCAACTGTTCATTGCCGTTGCTGAGGTCGAGCAACCGCACCCCAATCCCCAACAACCGCACCGGCTTGCCCCCACGATTGAACGCCTGGGTCATCAGCTGTTGATAACTCTCCAGATCCCGCCCTGCCCCGGCCTGCTCCAGGGTTGTCTGGGTAAAGTCATGAAACTTCACCTTCACGAACGGCTTGCCCGCGCGGTAGCTACTGTCGATGCGCGCCATGCGCCCGGCCAGGGTTTCCATCAGTTCGGGCAGCCTGGCCAGGCAACTGGCAAGATCGGGAAGGTCCGTATCAAAGGTATTTTCCACGCTGATGGACTGTCGCCGGCTGTCATTGTGCACCGCGCGGTCATCGATCCCACGGGCCAGGCTCCACAAGCGCTCACCGAAGCTGCCGAATTCGCGCACCAGCGCCAGCTTGTTCCACTCACGCAGTTGCAGGCAGTCCTCGATTCCCAGCCGCGCGAGCTTGTCGGCGGTGACCTTGCCCACGCCGTGCAGTTTGCTCACGCGCAACTGGGAGACAAAGTCTTCGATCTGGTCCGGGGTGATCACAAACAGGCCGTTGGGTTTTTTCCAGTCACTGGCGATCTTGGCCAGAAACTTGTTCGGCGCCACCCCGGCGGACACGGTGATGTGCAATTGATTGGAGACGCGGCGGCGGATGTCCTGGGCGATTCGGGTAGCGCTGCCGCCAAAATGCGGGCTGTCGGACACGTCGAGGTAGGCTTCGTCCAGCGATAACGGTTCGATCAGATCGGTGTAGTCGCGAAAGATCGTCTGGATTTCCTTCGAGGCTTCTTTATAGGCGTCCATGCGCGGCTTGACGATGGTCAGGTCCGGGCACAGTTTCAGGGCGTGGCGTGATGACATCGCCGAGCGCACCCCGTAGGCCCGCGCCTCATAGTTACAGGTAGCGATCACTCCGCGCCGATCCGCCGAGCCACCCACGGCCAACGGTTTTTGCGCCAGGCTCGGGTCATCGCGCATCTCGATGGCGGCGTAGAAGCAATCACAGTCGACGTGGATGATTTTGCGCTGCGTCATATAAACAGGGGTGTATTTCAACGGGTGGCCAGTATCGCACTCACCCCTGTATATAGCACCAGTAGTTTGATTCTTCCGCCTGAGCGGTAGGAAATTTACCCGATGAATGTGTTTTCTCAATCGAATCAGAGCCTCCGATAGAGCTGAGAGCCCCGGCCACGCTGGGCCAGCGCGGCTCACAGCGCCACCATGGAGAGCTAACCGATTGAACCACAAGCGCTTTTCTTCAATTTACGGGTTGACACACTCGCGTTCCTCTGTAGAATGCCGACACACAGACGCGGGATGGAGCAGTCTGGTAGCTCGTCGGGCTCATAACCCGAAGGTCGTCGGTTCAAATCCGGCTCCCGCAACCACACATCAAAAAAGGCTACTCGAAAGAGTGGCCTTTTTTGTGCGTGCCTGTTTTATCAACAACTGGACCGCGCTTTATTCGAAACGAACGGCCTGGCAGTCCGGCGCGGGGCAAGCCCGCCCGCCACCCACTCCGCTCGCCACAAAAGTGTTTTCAATCGAGCACTTAGGCGGCATGGGTGGATTAATCACACTTATTTGCCGCATCCGCCCATTAACGGTTGACACCTCGTCGCTGGGCTGTAGAATGCCGCCCACAGACGCGGGATGGAGCAGTCTGGTAGCTCGTCGGGCTCATAACCCGAAGGTCGTCGGTTCAAATCCGGCTCCCGCAACCAAACATCAGAAAAGGCTGCTCGAAAGAGTGGCCTTTTTTGTATCCGGTGAAAAAGTTCTTCTTAAACAATGACCTGGCATCTTTCATGAAACCCTCCACGGTTTGTTGAGTCCATCTCATTGCACGCTATGCTCAATGTTCAAGCACTACCCTCTACGACCAATGGCCGCTGTCGCCGCCCCCGGTGTTCCGCGTTAATATTTGTACTTATTTTGTCCATAGGGATTGGTAACTTGGCTGGATACCTCCATCCTGTCGCGCACAATCCACGAGGTGATTGATGCGCGCCAACTCGTCTGAACCACAAGAGACCGTCACAGCGGAACAACCGATCGCTCCCGGCCGTTTGCGCTGGCTGGATCTGTTGAGCAAATACCGTCAGCCCATCGGGCTGGCCGTGACCTTGCTGCTGTTCGCTATCGCCCTGATCGCCTGTCGGCATCTGCTGCTGGAGCTGGACCTTTACGCGCTCCATGATTCGATTCTGGAAGTGCCCAGGCCCGCCCTGCTCGGTGCGTTCGGCGCGGCCGTCGCCGGCTTTATCATTCTGCTGGGCTATGAGTTTTCCGGCGCACGCTATGCCGGGGTGAAGCTGCCTGCCAAGACCCTGGCCCTCGGCGGCTTCACCGCCTTTGCCATCGGCAACGCAATTGGCCTGTCGATGCTCTCCGGCGGATCGGTGCGTTACCGTTTATATGCACGCCACGGCGTGGGCGCCTCGGAAGTCGCGCACATGACCGTGTTCGCCAGCCTTGCCTTGGGCTGCGCCCTGCCGCCGCTGGCCGCGCTGGCCACCTTGAGTAACCTGCCGGCGGCTTCGACCTACCTGCATTTGCCGCAAAGCCTGCTCGGCGGCGTGGCCGGGGCCGTGCTGCTGTTGTCGGCCGCGCTGTGCATCGGCATCTACCGCCGTCGCCTGCCGGAACAGCCTTACCCGGACAACCTGCTGGTCAGGGCCGGACGCCGCACCCTGCGCCTGCCGGGTCGTCGCCTGACCTTCCTGCAGTTGATCATCACCGCGCTCGACGTGGCCGCTGCCGCCACCGTCCTCTACCTGTTGCTGCCGGAAGCGCCGCCCTTCGGCCCATTCCTGCTGGTGTACCTGCTGGCCCTGGCCGCCGGCGTACTCAGCCATGTACCGGGCGGGGTTGGGGTGTTCGAGGCGATCCTGCTGGCAGCGTTTGCCGACAAACTGGGCGCCGCACCCTTGGCCGCCGCGCTGCTGCTGTACCGCATGATCTACGTGGTGCTGCCGCTGCTGATCGCCTGTGTGTTCCTGCTGGTCAACGAAGCCCAGCGTCTGTTCCAGACCCAGCAGAGTCTGCGGGTTGCTTCAGGGCTGGCGGCGCCAGTGTTGGCCGTACTGGTTTTTTTGTCCGGCGTGGTCCTGCTGTTCTCTGGCGCCACGCCCGAAATCGACTCACGCCTGGAAAACATCGGCTTCCTGATTCCCCACCGCCTGATTGACGCCTCGCACTTTGGTGCCAGCCTGATCGGCGTGCTCTGCCTGTTGCTGGCCCAGGGTCTGCGTCGACGCTTGTCGGCTGCCTGGATGCTGACCATGGTGCTGCTGCTGACGGGCGCCCTGCTCTCGCTGCTCAAGGGATTCGACTGGGAAGAAGCCAGCCTGATGACCATGACGGCGGTGCTGCTGGCGATCTTCCGCCGCTCGTTCTACCGTGCCAGCCGCCTCACCGAATTGCCGTTCTCGCCGCTTTACCTGGTGGCCAGCGTGTGCGTACTGGGCGCGTCGATCTGGCTGCTGCTGTTTGCCTATCAGGATGTGCCTTACAGCCATCAGCTGTGGTGGCAATTCACCCTCGATGCCAACGCGCCGCGCGGCCTGCGCTCGCTGCTGGGCGCCGCGGTGCTGCTGGTGATCGTTTCGCTGACCTGGCTGCTGCGCACCGCCCGCCCGATCATTCACTTGCCGACCCCGGACGAACTGGAGCGCGCCACCCGCATCCTGATGGCCTCATCGCAACCCGACGGCGGCCTGGCACTGACCGGCGACAAGGCCCTGCTGTTCCACCCCAACGACGAAGCCTTCCTCATGTACGCCCGTCGCGGGCGCAGCCTGGTGGCCTTGTACGACCCCATCGGGCCGACCCAGCCGCGCGCCGAAATGATCTGGCAGTTCCGCGACCTGTGCGATATCCACCACGCGCGGCCGGTGTTCTATCAGGTGCGCGCTGAAAACCTGCCGTACTACATGGACATCGGCCTCACCGCGATCAAGCTGGGCGAAGAAGCCCGGGTCGACCTCAAACGCTTTGACCTGGAAGCCAAGGGCAAAGAGATGAAGGACCTGCGCTACACCTGGAACCGCGGCACCCGGGACGGCTTGTCCCTGGAGATTTTCGAACCGGGCCAGGCACCGATGGACGAGCTCAAGGTCATCTCCGATGCCTGGCTGACCGGCAAGAATGTGCGCGAAAAGGGGTTTTCCCTGGGACGCTTCAGCGACGACTACCTCAAGCACTTTCGCATCGCGATCATTCGCTTCGAAGGGCGCCCGGTGGCCTTCGCCAATTTGCTCGAGACCTACAACCACGACCTGGCCAGCCTCGACCTGATGCGTGCGCACCCCGACGCGCCGAAACTGACCATGGAATTCATGATGGTCGGCCTGATCCAGCATTATAAGAACCACGGCTACGCCCGCTTCAGCCTGGGCATGGTGCCGTTGTCGGGCCTGCAACCGCGCCGTGGCGCGCCGCTGACCCAGCGCCTGGGTTCGATGGTGTTCCGCCGTGGCGAGCAACTGTATAACTTCCAAGGTTTGCGCCGCTTCAAAGACAAATTCCAGCCTGACTGGGAACCTCGTTATATGGCCGTGCCCGCCGGACTTGATCCGCTGGTGGCACTGGCCGACACCGCCGCCCTGATCGCGGGCGGCTTGACTGGATTGGTGAAACGCTGATGATTCGACGTTCCTGGCGGTATGTATTGGCCATCGTGGTGTTGCTCGCCCTGATCGCAGGCGGCGGCTTCTGGTACTGGACCCGCCCCGCCCCGCAGCCGGTGCTGGAGCAGATGCCCCAGGCCGACGGCACGGTGATGACCCTTGTGACCCCCGCTGCCGCCGCCAAAGCCCGCGTGGCCGTGGCCGTGCCAGCCGATCAGACCCTGACCGACAGTCAGTTGATCGCCCTGAGCCAGGGCGGCAAGGCGCAGATTGTCCAGGTGATCCTGCCCAAGGACGATTGCAAGCTGCAGGAACAGGCGCTGCAAAACGCCCTGGGCCAGCTCAAGGGCCCCGCGACCCTGGTCAGCGGCATCGGCCCTGGCGCCGCCCTCGCCTGGCGCTGGCTGGCCACGCAGAACGACGACAAGGCCAACGCCATCTCCGTCGGCTTCGCCCTGGTGCAGGAAGGCTGCAAGGATCCGCTGCCGAAAACCGCCGCCCATGGCAACTGGCTGGTGGCGTGGAACGATAACCCTGACGATGAAAGCGCCAGCTTCGTACGCGATACACCGCGCGCCACCACCAGCATCAGCGATTACGACATCCATTACCCGCAAGTGCTGAACAACGAGCTGCGCAAGCAACTGGTGGGTTCAGACAACGGCGGCCTGGCCATCCCGGTGGTCGAAGTGCCCGCCGGTCAAGCCAAGGACACCGTGACGCTGTTTCTCTCCGGTGACGGCGGCTGGCGCGACCTGGACCGCGACGTGGCCGGTGAAATGGCCAAGATCGGCTACCCCGTTGTGGGCATCGATACCCTGCGCTACTACTGGCAGCACAAGAGCCCGGAACAAAGCGCCAAGGACCTCACCGAGCTGATGCAGCACTACCGGCAGAAATGGGGCACCAAGCGCTTCGTGCTGACGGGTTATTCGTTCGGCGCCGACGTACTGCCGGCGATCTACAACCGCCTGCCGGAAAATGAACAGCAACGCGTCGATGCAATCATCCTGCTCGCATTCGCCCGCACCGGCAGCTTTGAAATCGAAGTGGAAGGTTGGCTGGGCAACGCCGGCAAAGAGGCCGCCACCGGCCCGGAAATGGCCAAGCTGCCAGCGGAGAAAGTGGTGTGCATCTATGGCGCCGAAGAAGTCGACGAGAGCGGCTGCACCGACAAGACGGCGGTGGGTGAGGCGTTGAAATTACCGGGCGGGCATCACTTCGATGAAAACTACCCGGCGCTGGCCAAGCGGCTGGTGGAGATCATCGTCAAGCACCAGGCCAAAGCCGAGTAATGACGCAAAACCCAATGTAGAAGAGGGTTTATGTGGGAGGGGGCTTGCCCCCTCCCACATTTGTTTGCGGTCAGCCTGAAATTTATCGCGGTTCGATGTGGGCAATCATCAACTGCACGGTTTCATTGCCACGAAACTCGTTCACATCCAGCTTGTAGGCCAACTCCACCCAACGCACCGTCGGGTTTGGCCAGACTTCACGGTCCACCCCAAACGCAATGCCGTCGAGCTTCACCGAACCGCATTCGCTCTTGAGCACCACTTTCAGGTGCCGCTCGCCCACCACACGCTGCTCCACCAGCTGGAACACACCATGGAACACCGGCTCGGGAAAGTGCTGCCCCCACGGTCCGGCATGACGCAACGCGCGGGCCAGTTCCAGGTGAAACTCTTCAACGGCCAGGGTGCCGTCGGTCAGCAGGCGACCGGTGAGGTCTTCTTCGCGCAGTTGCCGACGCACTTCGGCATCGAACGCCTGGGCAAACAACGGAAAATTCGCCTCGGGCAATGTCAGCCCCGCCGCCATGGCGTGGCCGCCGTATTTGGCGATCAGGTTGGGATGCTGGCTGGCAACCACGGCCAGCGCGTCACGGATATGAAAGCCCTGTACCGAACGCCCCGAGCCCTTGAGCAGGCCATCGCCCGCATCGGCGAACGCAATGGTGGGGCGAAAATAGCGTTCCTTCATGCGCGAGGCGAGGATGCCGATCACACCCTGGTGCCACTCCGGATCGAACAGGCACAAACCGTAGGGCATCGACTCCACCGGCAGGTCCTTGAGCTGGGCCAGGGCCTCGCGCTGCATGCCTTGCTCGATGGACTTGCGGTCCTGGTTCATGCCGTCCAGCTGCGCGGCCATTTCCCGGGCGGCAGCCATATCGGTGGTGAGCAGGCATTCAATGCCCAGGCTCATGTCGTCCAGGCGGCCGGCAGCGTTGAGCCGTGGGCCGAGGATAAACCCCAGGTCGGTGGAGGTGATGCGCGCCGCGTCGCGCTTGGCCACTTCCAGGATCGCCTTGATCCCCGGCCGGGCGCGACCGGCGCGAATGCGTTCCAGGCCCTGATGCACCAGGATGCGGTTGTTGGCATCCAGCGGCACCACGTCGGCGACGCTGCCCAGGGCCACCAGGTCGAGCAGATCACCGATGTTTGGCTGCGGCTTGTCCGTATACCAACCCAGGTCGCGCAAGCGTGCACGCAGGGCCATCAGCACATAGAAGATCACGCCGACGCCCGCCAGGGCCTTGCTGGGGAATTCACAGCCGGGCTGGTTCGGGTTGACGATTGCGTCCGCCGCCGGCAGTTCATCACCCGGCAAGTGGTGGTCGGTGACCAGCACCTTGAGCCCGGCCGCCTTGGCCGCCGCCACGCCTTCGACGCTGGAAATGCCGTTGTCCACGGTGATCAGCAACTGCGGCTCACGCTGCAGCGCCACGGCGACGATTTCCGGGGTCAGGCCGTAGCCATACTCGAAACGGTTGGGCACCAGGTAATCCACATGGGCCGCGCCGAGCAAGCGCAGGCCCAGGGTGCCTACGGTGCTGGCAGTGGCGCCATCGGCATCGAAGTCACCGACGATCAGGATGCGCTGGCGCTGCTCCAGGGCGACCACCAGCAAGTCCACCGCCGCGTCGATGCCCTTGAGCCGCTGATAGGGAATCAACTGCTTGAGGCTTTTATCCAGCTCGACCTCGGAGCGCACCCCGCGCGCAGCGTAAAGGCGGGTCAACAGCGGTGGCAGATCACCGAGAAACGGCAGGACAGCGGGCAACGGACGGGGATCGATACGCATGGGACGGGATGGGATCTCTAGGGGGGGATTTTAGTTTCAAGCTTGCGGCTGCAACTCTTCAACCGCGCTCGCCAACCAGCCACTGCAATTGCACTTCATGCTGGCCACGGTCGTCGGTGACAAAAAGGGTGCCTTCACTGATCATCACGTCCCACTTGATCACCCGTGGCATGTCCTTGGCCAACACCTCGAGGATTTCCTGGGGCACGGCGGCGATGTGCACGTTCTTCAGGTTATTGGCCACCGGGACCACCTTGCCTTCCCACACCCGCAGGCTGCCATAGGCCAGCAGGCTGGTGCGTTCGGTGCGGCGCGAGCACCAGGTCAGGCGGTCGGCATCCGGCTGGCCGACTTCGATCCAGTGCAACACTCGGTCATCCAGGCTTTTTTCCCACAGGGCTGGCTCGTCAACATCCGACAGGCCGCGCCCGAACGCCAGTTGCTCGTTGTACCAGAGGGCGTAGGCCAGCAGGCGCACGGTCATGCGCTCTTCGGTTTCCGAAGGGTGGCGGGCGATGGTCTGTTTGACGCTCTCGTACACCGAACGATCAAGGTCGGTGAGGTTGAGTTCGAATTTGTAGGTCGTGGACGGCTGGGCCATGAACGGGCTTCTAGAGACAGGGAAAGGCGGTCAGTCTAACCGATGAAGCGCTCATTCAACGAATTCTGCGCTGCATCATCCTTATCCCTGAATGGCGCGCCTATGTTAAAAGCATCACATCCCCTCCCCGCCCAGCGCAGACAAGGATCACCATGTCGTTTAATGCCAAGCCGCTTGCCGGCCTCAAAGTCATCGAACTCGGCACCCTCATCGCCGGCCCGTTTGCTTCGCGTATCTGCGCCGAGTTCGGCGCCGAGGTGATCAAGGTCGAGTCACCGGACGGCGGCGACCCGCTGCGTAAATGGCGCAAGCTGTATGAAGGCACTTCGCTGTGGTGGTTCGTGCAGGCGCGCAACAAGAAGTCACTGACGCTGAACCTAAAACACCCCGATGGTCTGGCGATTCTCAAGCAACTGCTGGCAGACGCCGACATCCTGATCGAAAACTTCCGCCCCGGCGTGCTGGAAAAGCTCGGCCTGGGCTGGGACACCCTGCATGCATTGAACCCGAAACTGGTGATGGTTCGCCTCTCGGGCTTTGGCCAGACCGGGCCGATGAAAGACCAGCCAGGGTTCGGCGCGGTGGGCGAATCCATGGGCGGGCTGCGCTACATCACCGGCTTCGAGGACCGCCCGCCGGTGCGCACGGGCATCTCCATCGGCGATTCGATTGCCGCACTGTGGGCGGTGATCGGCGCATTGATGGCGCTGCGTCATCGTGAGGTCAATGGAGGGTTGGGCCAGGTGGTGGATGTGGCGCTGTATGAAGCCATCTTCGCCATGATGGAAAGCATGATCCCGGAGTTCGACGTGTTCGGGTTTATCCGCGAGCGCACCGGCAACATCATGCCCGGTATAACACCGTCCTCGATCCACACCAGCGCCGACGGCAAGCACGTGCAGATCGGCGCCAACGGTGACGCGATTTTCAAGCGTTTCATGTCAGCCATCGGCCGTGAAGACTTGGCGAACGATCCGCAACTGGCCAGCAATGACGGGCGAGACAGCCGTCGCGACGAGCTGTACGGCGTGATTGATCGTTGGGTCAACTCCCTGCCACTGGAGCAGGTAGTAGAGCAGTTGAACAAGGCCGACGTGCCCGCCAGCCGAATCTACAGTGCCGAAGACATGCTAGGCGATCCGCAGTTTCTCGCGCGGGAGATGTTCCTCAAGGCCCAATTGCCGGGCGGCAAGGACTTCAAGATGCCGGGCATCGTGCCCAAGCTTTCGGACACGCCAGGCAGCTGCGAATGGGTCGGACCGCAATTGGGCGAGCACAATGGTGTATTGCTGACCGAGCTGGGTTATGACGCGGCGGCGATTGTTCGCCTGCGTGAACAGGGCGCGATCTGACGCCGTGACAAATCGCGGGCAAAAAGAAACCCCGAAGCGTGGGGAGACACTTCAGGGTTAAACGTGGCCTTACAATGACCAGTACAACAAGCCACAAACACCGGAGCACAATGTTTGCTCTTGCTGTTACAAAATCTGACCGAGCATGCTGTGGGAAGTTTCCATCAATAAACAATTCTTCATGCCAGCGCCGCGCCACGTGTCTGGGCCGCGTTGCGCAGCGCCGCGATGACCGAGGGTTCCAGGCGCCCTTCGGCAATCTTGATGTCGCGCAGCAGGCAATCCACCACATCCACCAGCAAACGTTTATCCATCAATTGCACCTGGTCGACTTCACGCTCGACCACGATGGCGCCGGCAGGATTCTTCACGGTCACCAGGCTCTCGCCCTGCACACCAGAGGTGGTCAGCGTAACCTGATAAGGGCTCAGTGCTTCGTCGAGCAATAGGCTGATACTTTCCATCTCGATCACCACTCAATAGTTCGGGAACAATCGTCTTAACGGGTGCTGCATCTATCCTAAGTGACTGGTCCTGACGTAGGAAAGTTCGCTTTTTCGTCTTTCAACGGTTGCAGGGGGATGACGACACCAGCATGCGCTCGCAACATGACAAGTAAAAAACGGCGGCACATAACTGCTTACGCAATGGGCTGCTGTTTTGGGGTTTGCCGGGCGTTGAGGCTGGAGGTGAATCCTATACTCGGTGAGCGCTGCACGACTGAGCGCATGTCAAAAGGCCCTGATTGCGAAGGATGATTACGATGGTGGAAAACAAAGAGGAGCAGGCAACAATGGAGAGGATGCATGCCGATGTAAGGCGTATCTACGCCGAGATATCACGCATGCAGGCAGAGCGAGACAAGCTCAAGTCCGAGTCAATGAAGATAACCTGTGAAACGTTCTGGTACCCCATGGGGGTGGCGATGGCCGTAGTGGCAACCATCGCTTCAATCACCGGAGTGGCAATCAAACTGCTTATGTAATCAGGACGCTACCGGGCCTGCCACACACCAAAACGCCGCTGCCCCAGGGATGGGAAAGCGGCGTTTCGATTTTCGCGGAATGCCTTACAAAGGCTTGCCTCGATTGCCATGCTGGCTGACAAACGCCTGCACCGCCTTCAGGTCATTGGCCAGCACTGTGCAGCGCTCTTCACGCTCAAACAGGTCGGCCATGTGCTTGGGCAACTCCAGCGCCTTGCCAACGCCGGCCTTCTCCACCGCTTCCGGGAATTTGACCGGGTGCGCGGTGCCGAGGATCACCATCGGAATATCCAGGCTGCGACGGCATTCGCGCGCTGCCTTTACGCCGATGGCAGTGTGCGGGTCGAGCAGTTCACCGGTCCGGGCATAGACTTCAGCGATGGTTTCGCAGGTTTGCGCGTCGTCCACGGCCAGGGAATCGAACAGCTTGCGGGTTTCGGTCCAGCGCTCCTGCTCGACGCTGAAACCGCCACCGCTCTTGAAGTTGCTCATCAGGTCGGCAATGGCGGCACCGTTACGACCGTGCATATCGAACAGCAGGCGCTCGAAGTTCGACGAGACCATGATGTCCATCGACGGCGACAGCGTGGCGTGCAGGGTTTCCTTCACGTACCCGTTGCCGCTCATGAAGCGGTGCAGGATGTCGTTGCGGTTGGTGGCCACGATCAACTGATTGATCGGCAGGCCCATGTTGCGCGCCAGGTAGCCGGCGAAAATGTCGCCGAAGTTGCCGGTCGGCACCGAGAACGACACCGAACGCGCCGGCCCGCCCAACTGCAGCGAGGCATGGAAATAGTAGACGATCTGGGCCATGATCCGCGCCCAGTTGATCGAGTTCACCGCCACCAGACGCGTACCTTTGAGGAAACTCTGGTCAGCAAAGCTGTTCTTGACCATTTCCTGGCAGTCATCGAAGTTGCCTTCGATGGCGATGTTGTGGATGTTCTCGCCAAAAATCGTGGTCATCTGCCGACGCTGCACTTCCGACACACGCTGGTGCGGGTGCAGGATGAAAATGTCGACGTTCTCGCAGTGCTTGCAGCCTTCGATGGCCGCTGAACCGGTGTCACCGGAGGTGGCGCCCATGATCACCACGCGCTCGCCGCGCTTTGCCAGCACGTAATCGAGCAGACGACCCAACAGTTGCAGGGCGAAGTCCTTGAACGCCAGGGTCGGACCGTGGAACAGCTCAAGCACCCACTCGTTGCCGTCCAATTGGCGCAACGGTGCGATGGCACTGTGGGAAAACACGCCGTAGGTTTCTTCCAGGATCTTCTTGAAGTCCGCATCCGGGATGCTGCCGGTGACGAACGGGCGCATCACCCGGAACGCCAGCTCGTGGTATGGCAGACCCACCCACGAAGCGATTTCTTCCTGGGTGAAACGTGGCAGGTTTTCCGGCACGTACAGGCCGCCGTCGGTGGCGAGGCCTGTCAGTAAAACGTCTTCGAAGTTCAGGGCCGGTGCCTGGCCGCGGGTGCTGATATAACGCATGACTGGCTCCTCTACAACATTCTCGAACAGAGGCCGCCGTGCTCACGGGGCCCCTGGAACAGATCGGTTAATTCAAGTGTTCGACACGAATCCGTACCACCGGCCCCACCACGCCTTGCAGGGCTTCCATGGCGGCGATGGCTTCGTTGATATGCCGTTCGAGCACACGGTGGGTCAGCAGGATCATCGGCACCTGGCCGTTCTGCTCCTCGACTTCCTTCTGCATGATCGACTCGATGTTGATCCCGCGCTCCGACAGGATGCTGGCCACCTGGGCCAACACGCCCGGATGATCCTGGGCCTGGATACGCAGGTAGTAGGCACTTTCGCACGCCTCGATCGGCAGGATCGGATGGGCCGACAGCGAGTCCGGCTGGAAGGCCAGATGCGGCACGCGGTTTTCCGGGTCGCTGGTCATGGCGCGAACCACATCCACCAGGTCGGCGATCACCGACGAAGCGGTCGGCTCCATGCCGGCACCGGCGCCGTAGAACAGGGTGGAGCCAGCGGCGTCGCCATTGACCATCACGGCGTTCATCACGCCGTTGACGTTGGCGATCAGGCGATCAGCCGGGATCAGCGTCGGGTGTACACGCAACTCGATACCTGCCGGAGTGCTGCGCGCCACGCCAAGGTGCTTGATGCGGTAGCCCAGGGCTTCGGCGTAATTCACGTCGGCGGTGGTCAGTTGGGTGATGCCTTCGGTGTAGGCCTTGTCGAACTGCAGCGGGATACCAAAGGCGATGGAGGCCAGAATGGTCAGCTTGTGGGCAGCGTCGATGCCTTCCACGTCAAAGGTCGGGTCGGCTTCGGCGTAACCCAGGGCCTGGGCTTCGGCGAGCACGTCTTCAAAGGTACGGCCCTTCTCGCGCATCTCGGTAAGGATGAAGTTACCGGTGCCATTGATGATGCCCGCCACCCAGTTGATGCGGTTGGCGGACAGGCCTTCACGGATGGCCTTGATCACCGGAATGCCACCGGCCACGGCGGCTTCGAACGCTACGATCACGCCCTTCTCGCGCGCCCTGGCGAAGATTTCGTTGCCGTGTACGGCAATCAGCGCCTTGTTGGCGGTGACCACGTGCTTGCCATGTTCGATGGCTTTGAGCACCAGCTCGCGGGCCACGGTGTAGCCGCCCACCAGCTCGATGACGATATCGATTTCAGGGTTGCTGGCAACGGCGAAGACATCGTTGGTCATCGCAATACCGGTCGTTTGGAACTGAGGCTTTGGCGAACGCGTGGCAATCTGCGCCACTTCAATCCCGCGACCTGCACGGCGGGAAATTTCCTCAGCATTGCGCTGAAGTACGTTGAAGGTACCGCCACCGACGGTCCCTAACCCACAGATGCCTACTTTGACCGGTTTCACTGAAGAACTCCCCATGAAACGGCCGACGCTAGGTCGGCCGTGGAAAACAGCCGCACAACTGCGGCTTTCAATTAGTGGCCCGCAGGTTTGGCGGCGAGCCCTGATCGTCGAAGAGTCGACGATGCTGGTTTATTTGGCATTCAACGCCAGTTTGGCAACTTGTGGTGCCGGCTGATAGCCCGGAATCACCTGGCCGTCAGCCAAAACGATGGCCGGTGTGCCGTTGACGCCGATGGACTGGCCCAGGGCAAACTGTTTGGAAACCGGGTTGGCGCATTTGGCGGCCTTGATTTCCTTGCCATCGACCATCTTGTCCATGGCGGCTTTCTTGTCAGCCGAGCACCATACCGCCTGCAACTGCTCGTCACCGGGCGAACCCAGGCCCTGACGCGGGAAAGCGACGTAACGCACTTCCACACCCAGCTTGTTCAGCGCCGGTACTTCGGCGTGCAGCTTGTGGCAGTACGGGCAGGTGGTATCGGTGAACACGGTGATGTGGGTCTTGGTCTCGCCGATCGCCGGGTACACCACGGTCTCAGCCACCGGAATGCCGTTGATCAACCTGGACACGCCCAGGCGTTCGGCTTTCTCGGTCAGGTTGACCGGCTTGCCGTCCTTGAGCTGGAACAGGTAGCCCTGGACGACGTACTGGCCGTCGGCACTGGCGTACAGCACGCGACTGCCCTTGAGCTTGACTTCATACAGGCCGGCCATGGGGCTGGCGCCGATGCTTTCGATGGGTGTGTCGAGCTGCAGGTTGGCCAGGCTCTTGCGGATGGCCTGCTCGGCGGCGTCATCGGCGAAGGCAACGCTGGAAACCAACGCAATGGCTGCGGCGGCAATAATCTGGATCAAGCGCATGGAAACTCCTGAGGGGCAGATGCAGGGACGGTGCAGTTACGCCGATTGGAACTCGGGGGTGGACCGTCGCCTTTGCTAACCGGCAAAGCCTACCACAGTTGGGCCGCAGGGCAGCCCGTGGCGGCATAAATTGGGCGTTTTCAGCCCCTCGGGTGGTGCCTGGCATGCATATCCTGCAAGCGTGCCCGGGCAACGTGGGTGTAGATCTGGGTGGTGGACAAGTCGCTATGGCCGAGCAGCATTTGCACCACCCTTAAATCGGCGCCGTGATTGAGCAAGTGGGTAGCAAAAGCATGGCGCAAGGTGTGCGGCGACAGGGCCTTGCCGATCCCGGCAACTTTGGCCTGATGCTTGATCCGGTGCCAGAAGGTCTGTCGCGTCATCTGCTCACCGCGCTGGCTGGGGAACAGCACATCGCTGGGACGCCCGCCGAGCAGTTCATGGCGCGCATCGCGCATGTAGCGCTCCACCCACACAATGGCCTCCTCGCCCATGGGCACCAGCCGCTCCTTGCTGCCCTTGCCCATCACCCGCAGCACGCCCTGACGCAGGTTGACCTGCTCCAGGGTCAGGCTGATCAGCTCGGTCACCCGCAGGCCGCACGCGTAGAGCACCTCCAGCATGGCCCGGTCACGCTGACCGATGGCTTCGCTCAGGTCGGGGGCGGCGAGCAAGGCGTCGACGTCGGCCTCCGACAGCGACTTGGGCAATGGCCTGCCCAGTTGTGGCATGTCGATCTGCAGGGTCGGGTCGACGGCGATGAGCTTTTCCCGCAGCAAATAACGGTAAAAGCCGCGCACGCCCGAGAGGAATCGTGCGGTGGAACGCGGCTTGTAGTTCTGCTCCAGGCGCCAGGCCAGGTGGTCGAGGATCAGCTCGCGGCCGGCGTTGATCAGTTCGAGGTGCTTTTCCTGCAGCCAGCCGTTGAACAAGGCCAGGTCGCTGCGGTAGGCCTGGCGAGTGTTGTCCGACAGGCCTTTTTCCAGCCAGAGGGCGTCGAGGAAGCGGTCGATCAGAGGGTGGTCGATGGCGGGCATGGGGGCTCGGGCGGGTGGCGGTGGTGTCGGGTAGATCCTATCGCAGGCAAGCCAGCGCCCACACTTGAATATGTTTACACATCAACCTGTGGGCGCTGGCTTGCCTGCGATAGCTGCGACTCGGTTTCGGGCCAGTCAACAAATCCCAGGCACAAAAAAGCAGCCCGAAGGCTGCTTCTTTCTGCATCGGAAGCTGGACTTAAGCCAGTTTTTCCTTGATGCGAGCTGCTTTACCGGACAGGTCACGCAGGTAGTACAGCTTGGCTTTACGTACGTCACCGCGACGCTTGACGGCCATGCTGTCGATTTGCGGGCTGTAGGTCTGGAAAGTACGCTCTACGCCAACACCGTTGGAGATTTTACGAACAGTGAAAGCACTGTTCACACCACGGTTACGCTTGGCGATTACCACGCCTTCGAACGCTTGCAGACGCGAACGGTCGCCTTCCTTCACTTTCACCTGAACGACAATGGTGTCGCCCGGGGCAAAGGTAGGGATCTCTTTGGTCATCTGCTCTGCTTCGAGTGCAAGGATGATTTTGTTAGTCATGCTGTGCTCCTAAGGTAAGTCAATGGACCTACCATCGATACGTTTAACTATCGTCCCGCGCGAGGATGTATTCCTCGAGCAGCTTCTTCTCTTCTCCAGAAAGCGAGCGGCTATCCAGAAGATCGGCGCGTCGTTCATAGGTCCGACCAAGGGACTGCTGTAAACGCCAACGCCGGATGTGTGCGTGATTGCCACTTAGCAACACGTCGGGAACACGCTGATCCGCATACACCTCCGGGCGGGTGTAGTGCGGGCAATCCAGCAAACCATCCGTGAAGGAATCTTCCTCCGCGGAGTCCGCATGCCCTAAAGCTCCAGGCAGCAGCCGTGTCACCGCATCTATCAGGACCATCGCCGGCAGCTCACCGCCAGACAGGACATAGTCCCCAATCGACCACTCTTCATCGACATGAGCGTCAATAAAACGCTCGTCAATGCCTTCATAGCGACCGGCAATCAGGATCAATGCTTCCTCATTCGCCAGTTCGCGGACCCCAGCCTGTTTCAGCTGACGGCCTTGAGGGGACAGGTAAATTACCTTCGCCTTCTCCCCGGCAGCTGCCCTGGCCTGAACCAGTGCGTCTTCCAGGGGCTTGATCTTCATCACCATGCCCGGGCCACCGCCAAATGGGCGGTCGTCCACAGTGTGATGCCGATCCGTCGTGTAGTCTCGCGGGTTCCAACAGGTGAGCTGCAACAGCCCCTGTTTCACCGCCCGACTGGTGATGCCGTACTCGCTGATGGCGGAAAACATCTCGGGAAACAAACTGATCACTTCAATGCGCAAATTAGCCACGCCTAGAAGTCCGCGTCCCATTCCACCTTCATCTCGCCTGCGGCCAGGTCGACGGCCAACACGCAGTGCCCGGTATAGGGCAACAGCCGTTCGCGATCATCCAGGCTGCCAGCGCAAGGCTTGACCACCATTACATCATTGGCGCCGGTTTCCAGAAGATGATCGATTTTCCCGAGCAATTGCCCCAGTTGATCAATAACCTTCAGACCTTCCAGCTGGTACCAGTAGTACTCGCCGTCGGTCAATTCAGGGAACAGGTTGCGCGGCACACATATCTCATAACCGGCCAGAAGACGAGCTTCCTCACGATCATCAAGACCCTTGAGCTTTGCGACCAGGAACTTGTCGCTCCCGCGTCCACTGACCAGCTCGACCTGTTTCACACTACCTTCGCGCTTGAGCGTCCAGGTCTTGTACTGCAACAGGTTTTCAGTCGGATCAGTAAAGGAATACACCTTCACTTCGCCGCGAACGCCATGAACAGAGTAAATCTTGCCGATAACGATCAAATCATCAGCAACAGTTGGCGTCGCGTTCATATTGCTCAGGCTGCGGCCTTAGCCGAGTCCTTCAACAACTTTGCAACGCGCTCGGATGGCTGTGCACCCACGCTCAGCCAGTAGGCTACGCGCTCCTGGTTCACGGACAGACGAACTTCTTGACCACGAGCGATCGGGTTGAAGAAACCAACCTGTTCCTTGTGCGAACCGTCGCGCGGGTTGCGGCTGTCGGTTACGGTCAAGTGGTAAAACGGGCGCTTTTTGGAGCCGCCAAGGGCAAGACGGATTGTTAGCATGTGAACATCGTTCCTGTAGTCGGTGCTGCAAATCTAAATGCACAGCGGGCATAGGTGCCCGAAAGGCCGCATATTCTAAGGAATATCCGGACTTTTGCAAATGTCTTTTTCCGGCGCCTACCCGCGTGCCATTCAGATCTGCTATAGAGCCGTCGTTAAAAACGGCGAGTCAGCCCCCGCCAACGGCGGGTTTGCTGGAGATCCCACATCCCTGTGGGTCGGAGCGCACGCTGTGCCTGCGCTCGAATACTTTACATTTTCGGCATGCCGCCGCCGGGCAACATACCGCCCATGCCGCGCATCATCTTGGCCATTCCGCCCTTGGCGGAGAATTTCTTCATCATCTTCTGCATCTGCTTGTGCTGCTTGATCAAGCGACCAATGTCCTGCACCTGGGTGCCGGAACCCATGGCGATCCGGCGCTTGCGCGAACCGCTGATCAGCTCGGGGTCGCGGCGCTCGGCCGGGGTCATGGAATTGATGATGGCTTCCATCTGCTTGAACTGCTTCTCTGCCGCGCCCTGGGCATTGCCCATCTGCGCCAGGTTCACACCACCGATGTTCGGCAGCTTGTCCATCAGGCCGCCGAGGCCGCCCATGTTCTTCATCTGCTGCAACTGATCACGGAAGTCTTCGAGATCGAAGCCCTTGCCCTTTTTCAGCTTCTTGGCCAGCTTGTCGGCCTTGTCCTTGTCGAGGGTGGCTTCGGCCTGTTCGATCAGACTGAGCACGTCACCCATGCCGAGGATGCGCGAAGCGATACGCTCAGGGTGGAACGGCTCGAGCGCTTCGCTCTTCTCGCCCATACCGATGAACTTGATCGGCTTGCCAGTGATGGCACGCACCGACAGCGCGGCACCGCCACGGGCGTCGCCGTCAACCTTGGTGAGGATCACACCGGTCAGCGGCAGCGCATCACCAAAGGCCTTGGCGGTGTTGGCCGCATCCTGACCGGTCATGGCGTCGACCACGAACAACGTCTCGACCGGGTTGATCGCAGCATGCAGCGCCTTGATCTCGCCCATCATCTCTTCGTCGATGTGCAGGCGACCGGCGGTGTCGACGATGACCACGTCGATGAACTTGAGCTTTGCTTCTTTGATGGCCGCGTTGGCAATGTCGACCGGCTTCTGGCTCAGGTCCGACGGGAAGAAGGTCACGCCCACTTCGCCCGCGAGCATTTCCAGCTGTTTGATGGCGGCCGGACGGTACACGTCAGCCGACACCACCATCACCGACTTCTTCTTGCGCTCTTTAAGGAAGCGCGCCAATTTGCCGGCCGTGGTGGTTTTACCCGCGCCCTGCAGACCGGCCATCAGCACAACGGCTGGCGGCACAGCGCTGAGGTTCAGGTCTTCGTTGGCGGCGCCCATCAGGCTTTCGAGTTCGGCCTGAACGATTTTCACGAACGCCTGGCCCGGGGTCAGGCTGCGCGACACCTCAGTGCCGACCGCACGCTCCTTGACCGAGTTGACGAAATCCTTCACCACCGGCAAGGCGACGTCGGCTTCCAGCAACGCCATGCGCACTTCGCGCAGGGTGTCTTTAATATTGTCCTCGGTCAGCTTGGCCTTGCCGGTAACGTGGCGCAGCGTCTGCGAGAGACGGTCAGTCAGGTTTTCAAACATGCGCGATCCTTTCAGGCCCCATTCATCGAAATGCTTTGGTAGACCGAGGTAAT
The DNA here is from genome assembly GCF_001439805.1 of Pseudomonas trivialis. Taxonomy (GTDB): domain Bacteria; phylum Pseudomonadota; class Gammaproteobacteria; order Pseudomonadales; family Pseudomonadaceae; genus Aquipseudomonas; species Aquipseudomonas trivialis. The sequence continues at coordinate 214,010 of NZ_JYLK01000003.1, forward strand.
GACGGCCCAGGCTGTGGTAAATCGCTATTAAAAACAGCGCTCGGCGAGCCTGCGGCGTGGGCAGGTCGCGGATTATAGCGAAGACTGCGCCCATGCACACCCGCTGTCTGGACCGGGAGTCTTTCGTGCAACGTCTGTGTATGCCAAACTCAGCGCCTTTCGGGCTTTCCTTCCAGGATTTATGCTTCCCTTGTCACCCAGTTTGCTACCCAGCCTCGCCGCCGCCATTCTGTATGCCGCTGCGACCCTCTACCAGGGCACCCGCCTGGCCAAATGCGTCAAGGCCGACAAACGCCTGCTGGCAGGCCTTGGCGGTCTCGCCCTGGTGGCGCACGTCGCCAGCCTCCTTACCCACCTGATGACGCCGATCGGCCTGGGTCTGGATTTCTTCAGCGCCGCCAGCCTGATCGCGGCGGCCGTGATCGGCCTGACGCTGATCGCCTGCACGCGCATCCCAGTGGAAAACCTGCTGGTGCTGCTGTTCCCGCTGGGCATGCTCACGGTGCTGCTCGCACAGTTTGCCCCCACCGGCACGGTGCAGGTGATCGATGAGGAGCCGGGCATCCTGTCGCATATCCTGCTGTCGATCCTGGCCTACGGCATGTTCACCATCGCGGTGTTCCAGGCCCTGCTCCTGCTGTTGCAGGACCACCAGCTCAAACACAAGCACCCTTCGGGCCTGATCAGGAACTTTCCGCCGCTGCAGACCATGGAAAGCCTGTTGTTCGGATTCCTGTGGGCCGGCTGGACGCTGCTGTCGCTGTCGCTGATTTCCGGCTGGCTGTTCGTCGAGAACCTGTTTGCCCAGCACCTGGTGCACAAGACCCTGCTGGCGTGCCTGGCCTGGGTGGTGTTCAGCGTGCTGCTGTGGGGCCGCAACCGCCTCGGCTGGCGCGGGCACAAGGCAATCCGCTGGACCCTGGCCGGTTTCTGCCTGCTGATGCTGGCCTATTTCGGCAGCAAGCTGGTTCGCGAATACATCCTGCATATCTGACGGGCGGCACACATGGACAACTTGCCCCTGGGGCCGATGCTCGCGGTAACCGCCCTGCTGGTGTTATGGGCGGCGCTGTTTACCGCTATCGAAGCCGCCCAGCACCACCTGCTGGCGCTACGCCCCGGCACCCGCCAGGGTGACAAGGCGGCCGCGCGCCTGAACTTCCCGCGCAACAGCCTGATCCTGTGCAACACGTTGTGCCGGGCCATGGTGGTGATTCTCTGCACCCTGCTGGCGATTTATGCGTGGGCGCAAAACGGCCCCTGGCTGGGCTGGGCGATCTCCAGCGCCGTGCTGCTGGTGCTGGCCGACTACCTGCCCCGCGCCCTGGCCATCCGCCACCCTCAGGCGGTGCTGGGATTTGGCAATGCGCTGCTGGGCGTGCCGTTGAAACTCGTCTACCCACTGGCCTGGCTGCTCAATGGCCTGGGCCTGTCGCTGCTGCGCCCGTTTGCGCGCAAACCCGGCGTGGTGAAACACAGTGATGACCCGCTGCCCGAGCATGACGACGAACCGCAAGCCGATTCCGATGAAGACCGCACGCCCGGCATGCCCGGCATCCATGCCCTGGACAACATCACGGTCAATGACATCCTGGTGCCGCGCAGTGAAGTGGATGGCATCAATCTGGATGATTCGATCGATGAAATCATCGAGCAACTGCGCAACAACGAGCGCACTCGCCTGCCGGTGTTTCACAGCGACATCAACCAGGTTGAAGCCGTGCTCAATACCCGCCAGATCCAGCACCTGCTGCCCGATGCCAGCCTGAGCAAGGACGCGCTGCTGGCAGCCTGCCACGAACCGTACTTCGTCCCGGAAAGCACGCCACTGCAACTGCAACTGCTGAACTTCCACAAGCAGCAGCGGCGCCTGGGCATGGTGGTGGATGAGTACGGCGAAGTGATGGGCATCGTTACCCTGGAAGATATCCTCGAAGAAATCGTCGGCGAGTTCGAAAGCGAGCAGAGTACGGACAACCCGCATATCGAGGCCCAGACTGACGGCCGTTACATCATTGACGGCGCCGCCTCGATCCGCGACCTGAACAAGAGCCTGACCTGGCACCTGCCCAGCGACGGCCCCAAGACCCTCAACGGCCTGGTGACCGAAGCACTGGAGACCATTCCGGATTGCGCGGTGTGCCTGAAAATCGGCCGGTATCGCCTGGAAATCCTCGAGACCGAGGACAACCGGGTCAGCAAGGTGCTGATTTGGCACACCAGCCGCGTGCCCGTCGCCGTCTGACAGAGTTGCGGTGGCTACTGCACCCCTGTTGTTCCTATAATCCCCGCGAGCCCCGCCCACCCAGCCCCATGGGTGTTCGACCAATAACAATGACCGCCAGGGATACCTCATGACCACCACGTATAACGAGGCAGCGCCTGCCGCCCCGAGCAATTCGACCGCACGGGTTGCCACCGCAAGCATCGTCGGCACCGCCATCGAGTTCTACGACTTCTATATCTACGCCACCGCCGCCGCGCTGGTGATCGGTCCGGTGTTCTTCCCGCAGACTTCCGGCACCGCGCAGATGCTCGCGTCGTTCCTGACCTTCGGCATCGCCTTTATCGCCCGCCCATTGGGCTCGGCGCTGTTCGGCCACTTCGGTGACCGCATTGGCCGCAAGTCCACGCTGGTCGCGTCGCTGCTGCTGATGGGCGTATGCACCACGCTGATCGGCTTGCTGCCCGGTTACGACAGCATCGGTGCCTGGGCGCCGATTCTGCTCTGCGTGCTGCGCTTCGGCCAGGGCCTGGGCCTGGGCGGGGAATGGGGCGGCGCGGCGTTGCTGGCCACTGAGAACGCACCCAAAGGCAAGCGCGCCTGGTTTGGCATGTTCCCGCAACTGGGTCCGTCAATCGGCTTCCTGGCGGCCAACGGTCTGTTCCTGATTCTGGCGATGAGCCTGAACGACGAGCAGTTCCGCAGTTGGGGCTGGCGTATTCCATTCATCCTCAGCGCGGTGCTGGTGATGGTCGGCCTGTACGCCCGCCTGAAGCTGCATGAAACGCCGGTGTTCGCCAATGCCGTCGCCAACCAGGCACCGGTGAAAGTGCCCCTGGTGGAGCTGTTCAGCCAACACTGGCTGCCGGTGCTGCTGGGCGCTGCGTCGATGGTGGTGTGCTACGCGCTGTTCTATATCACCACGGCGTTTTCCCTGAGCTACGGGGTGTCGACGCTGGGCTACAGCCGCGAAACCTTCCTCGGCCTGCTGTGCTTTGCGGTGCTGTTCATGGGGCTGGCGACACCGCTGGCCGCGCTGGCCAGTGATCGCTACGGGCGCAAGCCGGTGCTGATCGTCGGCGCGATCCTGACGATGCTGTCGGGCTTCACCATGGAACCGCTGCTGACCCAGGGTTCGACCTGGGGGGTGGCCTTGTTTCTGGCCCTGGAGCTGTTCCTGATGGGGGTGACGTTCGCCCCGATGGGCGCGCTGCTGCCGGAGCTGTTCCCGACGCGCGTGCGTTATACCGGCGCTTCGGCTGCGTATAACCTGGGTGGCATCGTGGGGGCTTCAGCGGCACCGTTCTTCGCGACCAAGCTGGTGGCGATGGGCGGGCTGAGTTATGTGGGCGGGTATGTGTCGGCGGCGGCGTTGATCAGCTTGATTGCGGTGCTGTGCCTGAAAGAGACGCGGGATAATGATCTGAACAAGGTGGCCTGATAGACCGCTATCGGGAGCAAGCCCCCTCCCACATTTGATCGGGTTCACAGGGTTGGATGTGTGAATACATTCAAATGTGGGAGGAGGCTTGCTCCCGATGCTTTTAGAGCTCTACAACAACAGCCTGAGCAGCACGGGTGGCTTTGGCCCGAGCCGCTTCAATCGACTCATCCCGCGCCAACGCCACACCCATGCGGCGCTGACCATTCACCTCCGGTTTGCCAAACAACCGCAACGCCGTGTCCGGCTCGCTCAACGCGGCACCGAGGTTGGCAAATGCGGTCTGCGTCGACTGCCCTTCCACCAGAATCACCGCCGACGCCGACGGGCCGAACTGACGAATCAATGGAATCGGCAGGCCCAGAATGGCGCGCGCGTGCAGGGCAAACTGCGAGAGGTCCTGGGAAATCAGGGTCACCAGGCCAGTGTCATGGGGACGCGGCGACACTTCGCTGAACCACACCTGATCGCCCTTGATGAACAACTCCACACCAAACAGACCGCGACCGCCCAAGGCGTCAGTCACTGCTTTGGCGACGCGCTCGGATTCGGCCAGGGCCACCGGGCTCATGGCTTGTGGCTGCCAGGATTCCTGATAGTCGCCCTTCTCCTGACGATGACCGACCGGCGCGCAGAACGTGGTACCGCCGATGTGGCGCACGGTCAGCAGGGTGATTTCGTAGTCGAAGTCGATAAAGCCCTCGATGATCACGCGGCCTTTGCCGGCACGTCCGCCTTCCTGGGCGTAATCCCAGGCTTTCTGCACATCGTCAACGCTGCGCAGCAGGCTCTGCCCCTTGCCCGACGAACTCATCACCGGCTTGACCACGCACGGAAAACCGAGGTCCTGCACGGCCTGGCTGTAGGCTTCGAAGGTGTCGGCGAAGTGATACGGCGAGGTCGGCAGGTCCAGCTCTTCGGCGGCCAGGCGACGGATGCCTTCACGGTTCATGGTCAGCGAAGTGGCACGCGCGGTCGGGATCACGGTGAAGCCTTCGGCTTCCAGCTCAACCAGGGTGGCGGTGGCGATGGCTTCGATTTCCGGCACGATAAAGTGCGGTTTTTCCGCCTTGATCACCGCACGCAGGGCGGCGCCATCGAGCATGTTGATCACATGGCTGCGATGCGCCACCTGCATGGCCGGCGCGTTGGCGTAGCGATCCACGGCAATCACTTCAACGCCCAGGCGTTGCAGCTCGATCACCACTTCCTTGCCCAGCTCACCGCAGCCACACAGCATTACGCGGGTCGCGGTCGGCGACAATGGAGTTCCGATTCGGGTCATCTCAGGTCCTCAGGGGAGCGGATCATGGGGAGAAAGGCCGGCATTTTACATGAACTGTAAAAATTGGCCTCAGTTGGCGACAGCCCGTTTACGCATGCGCCAGGCCATCACCAGCCACACCACCGTGACGCCGGCGAACTTCGACAGCAGCGCCGTGCCTGCCACGGCCGGGGTCAGCGCGCCGATCAGGCCGAAGAAGATAAAGGTATCCAGCGGAATGCTCAGCGCCGAGCTGATCCACAGGCGGTCATGCAGTGGCCGTTTGGTGATGCTGAACACCAGCCAGTCGATGCATTCGGACACCGCGAACGCCGTGGCGCTGGCCAGGGCGATGGACGGGTCGGAGGTGATGTAGGACAGCACCAGCGCGGCCAGCATGGCAATGATCGCACCGTGGCCGAAGCGGGTTTGCACCATGTCGCGCAGGATGAACACCAGCCCGCCCCAGGCGGACCAGATGACATCCAGGTGCGGGGCGGTGGAGAAGGCGAAGTTGATCAGCACGACGCTGCTGATGTAGGCGATCAGGAAGAGCATGGGGTAGAGCCTGTGGGTCATTAAGTTGTCAGAGAAGGCCGCATCGGGAGCAAGCCCCCTCCCACATTTGATCGGGTTCACCTAGTTGGATTTGTGAATACATTCAAATGTGGGAGGGGGCTTGCTCCCGATGGCGGTCGTTCAGGCGCCGAATTTCCCCGGCATCATAAACACCAACCCACCGACCACCGCCCGCTCATGACACAACCCCAGCACCACCCGGCGCTCGGTATTGTCCATGCGGCTCCAGCGCGTGATCTCATCCACCGTGCGCTGGCAGCCGGTACAGATATCGTCATCGTCCAACGCGCAGATACTCACACACGGCGAAGCGACAGGACGCTCGGCCGGGTTCATGCCTGCTGCTCAGCCAGGTCGCGCGCGTACCGCTGCGCGTTATGCACATAGTGCGCAGCGCTGGCCTCGAGCATGCGCTTCTGCGCCTCGGTCAGCTCACGCACCACCTTGCCCGGCGAGCCGATCACCAGCGAGCCGTCGGGAATGTCCTTGCCTTCACCGATCAGCGAATTGGCGCCGATGATGCAGTGCTTGCCGATTCTGGCGCCATTGAGGACCACCGCATTGATGCCGATCAGGCTGTAATCACCCACGGTGCAGCCGTGCAGCATGGCGTTGTGGCCGATGGTCACGCCGGTGCCCAAGGTCAGCGGGTAGCCCATGTCGGTGTGCATCACGCTGCCGTCCTGCACGTTGCTGTTCCGGCCGATCAGGATCAGTTCATTGTCGCCCCGCAACACCGCGTTGAACCACACGTTGGCGCCCTCCTCCAGCTTGACCTTGCCCACCAGCGTGGCATTGGGTGCCACCCAGCTGTCAGGGTGCGTCTCGACGCGGGCGTCGCCCAGGCGGTATTTCATGGTGTGTCCTCGCGGCTTGCCATTCAGGTGATGGCTTAGATATTGATGAAGCTCTTGGGCGGCTGGTGCAGGCTGATCCTGGCATCGTCATAAAGCAGGTTGATCAGCTCGACGATCATGATGGCGGTCAGCCCCCAGATCTTGTACTCGCCAAAGCGGTAGCTCGGCACGTACCAACTGCGGCCCTGATAATCGATGCGATGGGTGTGTTCGCGCGGGTCCTGGCGGAAAAAATCCAGCGGCACGCTGAAAACAGCGGCAATTTCGGCGTCGTTGGCCAGGTACTCGACGTAATCGGGAACCACCCCCACGTAAGGCGTAACGCGAATGCCATGCAGGGAAATCAGCGGGCTCAAGGGGCCGATCACTTCCACCAGGCCCGGCGGCAGGCCGATTTCCTCTTCGGCTTCGCGCAGCGCGGTGAAGATCAGGTCCGGGTCTTCGGGGTCACGGCGCCCACCGGGAAACGCGACTTCGCCACCATGGGTCGACAGCCCGCTGGCACGCAGGGTCAGGATCAGCTCGGGTTCGTCGCTGCGGGTAATGGGCACCAGCACAGCGGCCTCGGGGAAGCGCCCGTCGGTCTCCAGCGTGTGCGGCGTGTGATTGCTTACCCGGCGAAGTAGCTCGTCCAGCATGAGTCATCTCGGTCTGTTGGCTACCTTGCATCATGCACCAAAGCCGGCGGGCGCCCAACCCCAAAACCGCAGCCGTGTCGTGAAACGACAACTTGCAGGAACGCCCGGCACCAAGCCAAGATGCACGCAATCTCCAGGAACCCGAGCATGAACTTCTGCAGCCAGTGCGGTAAAACGGTCACCCAACGCATCCCCGATGGCGACGCGCACTTGCGTTTTGTGTGCGATCACTGCCACACCATTCACTATCAGAACCCCAATATCGTGGCCGGCACCCTGCCGGTCTGGGGCGACAAAGTGCTGCTGTGCCGCCGCGCCATCGAGCCGCGCCTGGGTTACTGGACCCTGCCCGCAGGCTTCATGGAAAACGGCGAAACGGTGGAACAGGCCGCCGTGCGCGAAACCTTCGAAGAAGCCTGTGCACGCATACGCAATCTGCAGATCTACACCCTGATCGACGTGCCGCATATCAGCCAGGTGCATGTTTTCTACCGCGCAGAACTCGTCGACCTGGACTTTGCCGCCGGCATCGAAAGCCTTGAGGTGAAGCTGTTCGACGAGGCCGATATCCCTTGGTCCGAACTGGCGTTCCGCACGGTGGGGCGTACCCTGGAATGCTTTTTCGCTGACCGTCGGCAACAATCGTTCCCGGTACGCAGCGAGGCCGTGCCGCCAATGGGCAAGCCCGCGCCATGAACCAGGGGAAACCGTTTTGATGCGTTGGTTGCTCGCTCTGCTCTTCCTTTCGTTCGTCTCGCTGTCGCCGGCGTCCACCCTGGAAACCCTGGGCGGCAAACCAGTGGAAAAAGTCCTGGTGCTTAAATCTGCCCACCAATTGCAGTTGATCAACGACGGCAAGCCCCTCAAGACCTACCGCATCTCACTGGGCAAGAACCCCAAGGGCCACAAGCTGATCGAGGGCGACCGCCGTACCCCGGAAGGTTTTTACTGGCTCGACTGGCGCAAGGTCAGCGACCGCTACAACCTGGCCATGCACATTTCCTACCCCAATATCAGCGACGCCGCCCGCGCCCGCCGCGAAGGCGTGAAGCCCGGCAGCATGATCATGATCCACGGCACCCCCGACACCGAAGACTACCCGGAGCAGTGGTTCCACACCCTTGACTGGACCGATGGCTGCATCGGCATGCGCAACGTCGACATGCGCGAGGTCTGGAACCTGGTCAAGGACGGCACCCTGATCGAGATCCGGCCGTGATCTTCGACCGCTCGTAAAATAATTCGAAATAATTTCCCGCCCCTCGCCACGTCTGCCGGTGAATACCAGTTCACCGCGCGGGCTTGCGCCGTTCTGCGTGCCATAAAGACCTCTCTAATACCACTTGATACCAGGCCCCAATACAGGACTCTGAAACCGGCAGGCGCACGATTTTGGGTGCATTGACATGGTATCTAAGTGGTATTAGTTTCCGGCCAATACCGGGCGACAACATTCCAAATAACGCATCGGACACTCACCCATGAACCCCATCCTGGCCCTGCGCCCCGACGACACACAATCCACGCCGCTGTACCTGCAACTGGCCCGTAACCTGGAAGCGGCCATCCATGCCGGCGAGTGGAAATCCGAGCAGGCCTTGCCCTCCGAGCGCGTACTCAGTGAGCAGTTGAGTATCTCGCGGGTCACTGCACGCAAAGCCCTGCAAGTGCTGTTTGCCCAGGGCCTGATCCGCCGCAGTCAGGGTTCCGGCACCTTTATCACGCCGCGCCTGGAGCAACCGCTGTCGCGCCTCTCGGGCTTCAGCGAAATGCTGCGCCTCAAGGGGTTTGTGCCCAGCTCGCAGTGGCTGGAGCGCGATATCACCCCACCGACCCACGAAGAGCTGATCCGCCTCGCCCTGTCGCCCACCGACAAGGTCGCGCGTCTCAAGCGTTTGCGCAAAGCCGATGACACGGTCATGGCCATCGAGATGACCACCCTCCCCGCCTCGGTGCTGCCACAGCCGCACACCTTGGGCAATTCGCTCTACGAATACCTGGAAGGCATCGGCAAGCCCATCGTGCGCGCCCTGCAGCACGTGCAGGCGATCAATGCGTCGGACGAGTTCGCCGCCCTCGTGGGCATCGCCCCCGGCACCGCCATGCTGCTGATGTCCCGCGTCGGCTACACCGCCGACAACACGCCGATTGAAATCACCGACACCTACTGCCGCAACGACTACTACGACTTTGTCGCAGAGCTGCGCCGCCATGATTACTCCGCTGAACTGCGACTCTAGAGAACTGCCCATGTCCGACGACAACATCCTCACACCCCAGGGCTGGATTCGCGGCCGCCTGGTGCACGAAAACGGCCGGGTGAGCGCCATCGAAGGCACGCCCTGCGATCCGGCCGACAACGACTTGCCTTACTTGCTGCCGGGCTTTATCGACCTGCATGTACACGGCGGCGGCGGAGCCGACATCATGGAAGGTGCAAGCGCCTTCGAGACCATCACCCGCACCCACGTGCGCTTTGGCACCACCTCACTGCTGGCCACCACCATGACCGCGCCGGCGGAAGAAATTTCCCGCGTACTCGGCCAGCTCGGCACCTTCTGCGAACAACGCCCCACCGGCAGCGCGCGGGTGCTCGGCGTGCATCTGGAAGGCCCCTACATCAACCCGGGCAAACTCGGTGCCCAGCCCAACTTCGCCCACACCGCCTTGATGGCCGAAGTGGAGGCCTACCTCGCCCTGGCGCCGATCCGCGTGATCACCATCGCGCCGGAAATCGCCGGCCACGCGGCGTTGATCCGCGCCCTCAGCGAACGCGGCGTGCGCATGCAGATCGGCCACACTCTGGGCAGCTACGAGGAAGGCGTGGCCGCTCTGGAAGCCGGCGCCACCAGCTTCACCCATTTGTACAACGCCATGAGCCCGCTGCATCACCGTGAACCCGGCATCGTCGGCGCCGCGCTGGCCCACGCCCAATACGCTGAGCTGATCCCGGACCTGCTGCACGTGCACCCCGGCGCCATGCGCGTGGCCCTGCGTTCGATCCCGTGCCTGTACTGCGTGACCGACTCCACCGCCGCCGCCGGCATGCCCGACGGCGAATACAAGCTGGGCAGCCACACCGTGACCAAATGCCTGGGCGGCGTGCGCCTGGCCGACGGCACCCTGGCCGGCAGCACGCTGACCATGGACCAGGCGCTGCGCAACCTGGTGAAGATCGGCCTGCCCATCAGCGAAGCCTCACAACGCCTGTCGCAATTTCCGGCGGACTACCTGGGCCTGCAGGCGCGCGGCCGCCTGCAACCCGGCAGCTTTGCCGACTGCGTGCGCCTGGACCGCGCCCTGACCCTCACCGACGTAATGGTCGAAGGAGAAACCATTGACTTCAAAAATGCTTGAGGAGGCCCTGGCCTCCGCTGATGCCGTCGCCGCGCAACTGCAACGCCTCGGCGCGCCACTGGCGAACATCGCCGAGCGCCTGCGCCGTCAGCCGCCGCAGGTGGCGCTGACCATCGCCCGTGGCAGTTCCGACCATGCCGCCAGCTACTTCGCCTACCTCGCCATGCAGCATGTGGGCATCCCGGTGGCGTCGCTGCCGATGTCGGTGGTGACCCTGTTGCAGGCGCCGTTGCAGGTCAGCGGCCAGGTGGCGTTCGGTTTCTCGCAGTCGGGGCAGAGCCCGGACCTGGTCGACAGCCTGCGCCTGTTGCGCGAACGCGGCGCCTTGAGCCTCTCGCTGGTCAACGCCGAGAACTCGCCGCTGGAAGCCGCCTGCGAATTCCACGTGCCATTGTGCGCAGGGCCGGAACTCAGCGTGGCGGCGACCAAAAGCTTTATCGCCACCCTCAGCGCCAGCGCGCAGTTGATCGGGCACTGGAGCCAGGAAGCCGATTTGCTGCGATCCTGCCGCGCCCTGCCCGACGAGCTGCGTGCCGCCGCGAAGCAGGATTGGACACCACCATCAACATGGGCATGCTCGCCGGTATCGCCAGTGGCTTGATGGCAGGCGGACTGTATAACCGCTTCAAGGACATCAAGTTGCCGGAGTACCTCGCCTTTTTCGGCGGGCGACGGTTTGTGCCGATTGTCACCGGGTTCAGCGCGGTTGGCCTTGGCGTGATCTTTGGGCTGATCTGGCCGCCGATCCAGCAGGGCATCAACAGCTTCGGCGCGTTGCTGATGGAAAGCGGCAGTCTCGGCGCCTTCGTGTTTGGTGTGTTCAACCGGCTGCTGATCGTCACCGGCTTGCACCATATCCTCAACAATATGGCGTGGTTCGTGTTCGGCACCTTTACTGATCCGGTCACCGGCGCGGTCGTCACCGGCGACCTGACCCGCTACTTCGCCGGCGACCCCAAAGGCGGCCAATTCATGACCGGCATGTTCCCGGTGATGCTGTTCGGCCTGCCCGCCGCGTGCCTGGCGATGTACCGCAATGCACTGCCGGAACGGCGCAAAGTGATGGGCGGGATTTTCCTGTCGATGGCGCTGACGTCGTTCCTGACCGGCGTGACGGAGCCGATTGAATTTGCGTTCATGTTTCTGGCGCCGTTCCTGTACCTGATCCACGCGGTGCTCACTGGCCTGTCGATGGCCGTGACCAACCTGCTCAATATCCACCTCGGGTTTACCTTCTCCGGTGGGTTTATCGACATGGTGCTGGGGTGGGGCAAGTCCACCAATGGCTGGCTGATATTCCCGGTTGGCCTGGCCTACGCGTTGATTTACTACAGCGTGTTCAGCTACTGCATTCGCCGTTTCAACCTGAAGACACCGGGCCGGGAAGATATCCAGGCGGTGCAGGCTGAGGTGATGAACGATAACCAGCGCGCCACGGCGTATATCCGCGCGCTGGGCGGCGCGGACAATCTGCTGAGTGTGGGCGCCTGCACCACGCGGTTGCGCCTGGACATGGTCGATCGCAACAAGGCAGTGGATGGGGAGCTGAAAGCGCTGGGCGCCATGGCGGTGGTGCGGCCGGGTAACGGCGGGAGTTTGCAGGTGGTGGTCGGGCCGATGGCCGACAGCATTGCTGATGAAATTCGCCTGGCGATGCCGTCGTTTGTTGCCAGTGCGCCGGTTGCGCCTGTGGATAAGCCAGCGGCGGTGAATGTGCAGGAGGCCGAGAAATGGCTGAGTGCACTGGGCGGACGAGCTAATGTGCAGCAGCTGGAGGCAATGGCGATGACGCGGTTGCGGGTGCAATTGGCGGATGATTCGGCGTTGTCCGAAACGGCCCTGACCGCGCTGGGGTGTCAGGGTGTCAGCCGGCTGGAAAGCGGTGTCTGGCACGTGTTGATGGGCGACAACGCCCTGGGCTTGGGTGAGGCGCTGGAGCGGTTGGTCGGTGGCCGTGAGGTTGGTTCCAGGGTTTAGAAGCGCAGTGGTTTCAGTGGCCCCAATCGGGAGCAAGCCCCCTCCCACATTTTGACTATGTGAACACGTTCAAATGTGGGAGGGGGCTTGCTCCCGATTGGGCCTGACAGGCGCCCGGGAATCAGGCGCCTGCCACCCAGGCCTCAGCCACCAAAGACCAGATTGCCCGACTGAGCCCCCGCGTTTTTCACCGTAAAGTCCTTGGCTTGCACGGCGGTCTTCAACGCGTAGTCATAGTTGGACTTGGCCGTCCACTGCGCCTTCGGCGACTTCTGGTTAGTGATCGCAGGCACGCTGCCGATATCGGTGAAGGTGCCGTTGCCTTTGTCGTCCAACATGCCGTTGCTGGCGCTGCCCTCACCAAAGTGGTTGTACTCGGAAAGAATGTTGGCGTTTTGCGCCAGGGTAAAGCCCAGGTGGAACTTGTTGATGTAGTTGTTATAGACATGGAAGTAGCCATAGCGCATCAGCCCCGGTGCGCGCACTTCCAGATTGTCGAAGCGGTTATGGCAGATCGTCAGCCGTGGGAAACCGTTGAACGCCGTGTTGTTGTCATCGCTCGGATGGCCGAGGATCAAGCCGTACTTGTGGTTACCAAAGAAACAGTTGCTGATGGTCGCGTAGTCGGCCTTGTCGCCAATGTAGAGCAACTTGTCGAGGCTGCCGTCGTTGACGGACCAGGTATGACCGACGAAAGAGCAATGATCGATCCAGTACTTGCTGCCGTGGTTGAGGTACAGCTGGATGTCGTCGTTGTCTTTGATACCAGCCGAGTGCTGGAAAACGATGTTCTGGAAAATGATGTTTTGCGACGCTGAAGTTGCCCGCAGGTGGATGTTGGTGAGCGTGCGGTTCTGGAACGAGCCCACCAGGGTCTTGTTGGAGCCCAGGTTGACTTTGGTCAGGCTGGAGGCCGAAAGGTTGCTGTTGATCACCAGCACGCGAGGGGTAGCGTCGCCGATATTGGCCTTGAGTTGATCCAGGTTGGTAATGCTGACCACGGGACCTGACCAACCGCCAGTAACCTTGGCAGCCTTGGCAAAGCCTGTGATGCCGTTGAGTTTGCTTTCTGGATAAGACATGTGAGTTCCCTCTCTAAAGAAACATGACCGTCCTGGTCATGGGTACAAATACTGTACGTATAAACAGTGCTTTATAAATTTATTATCGTCAACCCCTATTTAAATCCAGGGGGTCCGGGATGCCGCCTTCGCGAGCAAGTTTCAACAGACGATAAAAAACCCGCTGACCAAACCGGCCCAGCGGGTTTCCTGTTTTTACAGCCGTCGAATCAAAAATCCGCCAGCTGCCACACCTCATAAGCCGGTGTCTCATACGGGTGACTCAATTTGAGCGCAGCCACAACAGCCACAATCAACTCATCCGCCACCACCAGCTCAACCTTCCATTCTTCAACCACTTCAACCCGGCCCACCTGCCCGATAAACGGCTTACTGCCGTCCAACGCGCGGAACTGGCCCTGGCCCGGCACTTGCCAGGCGCAGCTGTCGTAGTTGCCGATGCGCCCGCCGCCGGCCGCGAAGACGGCGGTTTTCACCGTCTCCACATGGCTTGCGGGTACAAAGAAGGCGAGCTTGTACACGACCTCAGTTCACCCACACGCGAGCGTTGCGGAACATGCGCATCCAGGCACCGTCTTCGTCCCACTCTTCCGGGCGCCACGAGTTCTGTACAGCGCGGAACACGCGTTCCGGGTGCGGCATCATGATGGTCACGCGGCCGTCACGGCTGGTGAGGCCGGTGATCCCGCGCGGCGAGCCGTTCGGGTTGGCCGGGTAGCCTTCGGTGACCTTGCCGTGGTTGTCGACGAAACGCAGGGCCACGGTGCCGGACAGGTCGGCTTCGAGCAGCGCTTCTTCGCTGGCGAACTCGGCATGGCCTTCACCGTGGGCGATGGCGATCGGCATGCGCGAACCGGCCATGCCCTGCAGGAAGATCGAGTTGGATTCCTGCACCTGCACCATGGCAACGCGCGCTTCGAACTGCTCGGAACGGTTGCGCACAAAGTGCGGCCAGAATTCGCTGCCGGGGATCAGTTCGCTGAGGTTGGACATCATCTGGCAACCGTTGCACACGCCCAGGGTGAAGCTGTCTTTGCGCTCGAAGAAGCCCTGGAACGCATCGCGGGCACGGCTGTTGAACAGGGCCGACTTGGCCCAGCCTTCACCGGCACCCAGCACGTCGCCGTAGGAGAAACCGCCACAGGCGACCAGGCCTTTGAACTCATTGAGGTCGACGCGCCCGGCGAGGATATCGCTCATGTGCACGTCAATCGCATTGAAGCCGGCGCGGTCGAACGCGGCAGCCATTTCCACCTGGCCGTTGACGCCCTGCTCACGCAGCACGGCAACCTGTGGGCGGATGCCTTTTTTGATGTAGGGCGCGGCCACGTCCTGGTTGACGTCGAAGCTGAGCATGGTGCTCAGGCCCGGATTGTCTTCTTCCAGGATCGCGTCGAACTCCTGCTCGGCGCAGTCGGCGTTATCGCGCAGGCGCTGGATCTGGTAGCTGGTCTCGGACCACTGGCGTTGCAGCAGGCGGCGCTGGCCGGAGAACACGGTGTCGCCATTGAACGAGATGTTGATCTCACCGTTGTTGATCGGCTGACCGATGACGGCCACGCAGTCGTCCAGGCCAGCGGCGCTGAATTGGGCGAGTACGTCCGGGGTCGCGTCCTGGCGCACCTGGATCACGGCGCCCAGTTCTTCGTTGAACAGGATGCCGTTGATTTCGGATGCATCCTCGGCAACGCTGTCGAGCACGATGTTCAGACCGCAGTGACCGGCAAAGGCCATTTCCACAACGCTGGTGAGCAGGCCACCATCGGAACGGTCGTGATAAGCCAGCAGGTGGCCATCGGCATTGAGGCCCTGGATCACGGCGAAGAAGGCCTTGAGGTCTTCAGCGTCGTCGACGTCCGGCGCCTGCTTGCCAAGCTTGCCGTGGGTCTGCGCGAGGATCGAGGCGCCCATGCGGTTCTGCCCACGGCCCAGGTCGATCAGGATCAGGTCGGTGGTGCCCTTGTCCATGCGCAGTTGCGGGGTAAGGGTCTGGCGGATGTCGATGACCGGTGCAAAACCGGTGACGATCAGCGACAGCGGCGAGGTGACGCTCTTGTCGGTGCCGTCTTCGTTCCAGCGGGTGGCCATGGACATGGAGTCCTTGCCCACCGGAATGGTGATGCCCAGCTCCGGGCACAGCTCCATGCCCACGGCCTTGACGGTGTCGTAGAGGCGCGCGTCTTCACCGGGGTGGCCGGCGGCCGACATCCAGTTGGCCGACAGTTTGATATCGGACAATTTACCGATGCGAGAGGCCGCAATGTTGGTGAGGGTTTCACCAATCGCCATGCGGCCCGACGCCGGGGCGTCCAGCAGGGCCAGCGGCGTGCGCTCGCCCATGGCCATGGCTTCACCGGTGTACACGTCGAAGCTGGTGGCGGTGACGGCAACGTCGGCCACCGGCACCTGCCATGGGCCGACCATCTGGTCACGGGCCACGAGGCCGGTGATGGTACGGTCGCCGATGGTGATCAGAAAGCTTTTGCTCGCCACGGCCGGGTGGTGCAGCACGCGCTCGATGCTGTCGGCCAGTTCCAAAGCACTTGGGTCGAAGTCATCACCCAGCTCGGTTTCACGGACCGCCGAACGGTGCATGCGCGGAGCCTTGCCCAGCAGCACTTCGAGCGGCATGTCCACCGGGCTGTTGCCGAAGTGGCTGTCGGTCACGGTCAACTGCGGCTCGGCGGTGGCTTCGCCGACCACCGCAAACGGGCAGCGCTCGCGTTCGCAGATGGCCTGGAAACGCGCGAAGTCTTCAGGGCCGACGGCGAGTACGTAGCGCTCCTGGGATTCGTTGCTCCAGATTTCGTGCGGGGCCATGCCCGGCTCGTCATTTGGAATGTTGCGCAGTTCGAAGCGACCGCCCCGCTCGCCATCGTTGACCAGTTCCGGGAAGGCGTTGGACAAGCCACCGGCGCCCACGTCGTGGATAAAGCTGATCGGGTTCTTGTCACCCAACTGCCAGCAACGGTCGATGACTTCCTGGCAGCGGCGCTCCATCTCCGGGTTTTCGCGCTGTACGGAAGCGAAGTCCAGGTCCGCCGAGCTGGTGCCGGTGGCCATGGAGGAGGCCGCGCCGCCGCCCAGGCCGATCAGCATGGCCGGGCCGCCGAGCACGATCAGCTTGGAGCCGACCAGAATCTCGCCTTTCTTGACGTGTTCTTCACGGATGTTGCCCATGCCGCCGGCCAGCATGATCGGCTTGTGGTAACCGCGCACTTCATCGCCACGGGGGGTGGTGATGGATTGTTCGAAGGTGCGGAAGTAACCGGTGAGCGCCGGGCGCCCGAATTCGTTGTTGAACGCGGCGCCGCCCAGCGGGCCTTCGATCATGATGTCCAGCGCGGTGACGATGCGCTCAGGCTTGCCGTAGGGCACTTCCCACGGCTGTTCGAAGCCCGGGATCTGCAGGTTGGACACGGTAAAGCCGGTGAGGCCCGCCTTGGGCTTGGCGCCACGGCCGGTGGCGCCTTCGTCACGGATTTCGCCGCCCGAACCGGTAGCCGCGCCCGGAAACGGGGCAATCGCGGTCGGGTGGTTGTGGGTTTCAACCTTCATCAGGATGTGCACCGGTTCCTGCACCGCGCCGTACTGGCGGGTCTCAGGGTCCGGGAAGAAGCGACCGGCGACGGAGCCGACGATCACCGAGGCGTTGTCCTTGTAAGCCGACAGCACGCCTTCGCTGTGCATCACGTAGGTGTTCTTGATCATGCCGAACAGGCTTTTTTCCTGGCTCTGGCCGTCAATGTCCCAACTGGCGTTGAAGATCTTGTGACGGCAGTGCTCGGAGTTGGCCTGGGCGAACATCATCAGTTCGATGTCGTGGGGGTTGCGCGCAAGGCCAGTGAAGGCGTCGACCAGGTAGTCGATCTCGTCTTCGGCCAGGGCCAGGCCCAGTTCGGTGTTGGCCTTCTCGAGGGCGGCGCGGCCACCGCCGAGCACGTCAATCGCGGTGAGCGGCTTGGGCTCGGCGTGGCTGAACAGGCCGGCGGCCTGTTCCAGCTGGCTGACGATGATCTGGGTCATGCGGTCGTGCAGGCTGCTGGCGATCAGCTCGGCCTCGGCATCGCTGAACTGCCCGGCGACGTAGAAGGCGATGCCGCGTTCCAGGCGCTGGATTTTGTCCAGGCCACAGTTGCGGGCGATGTCGCTGGCCTTGCTCGACCAGGGCGAGATGGTGCCGAACCGTGGCAGAACCAGGAACAAGCGCCCGGCGGGCTCTTGAACGGGAACGCTGGGACCGTACTTCAGAAGGCGTGCCAGCACTTGCTGTTCGTCGGCGGTCAACACGCCGGTCACGTCGGCGAAGTGAGCAAATTCAGCATACAGGCCTGTAACCGCTGGAACCTTCTGGCTCAGTTGCTCAAGGAGTTTGCTGTGGCGAAAGGCAGAAAGGGCAGGAGCGCCGCGCAGGATCAACATCTTCGGGACAGCCTCGGAGGGGGTGTGCTTTGAGGCCGTGCATTCTAGCGTAAACCTTCGCCAACGGCACCCGAAACGGCACCGCTGGCGGTTGCCGGACGTCAGTTGGCCGCGATTGCACCCTGGTGGGGCAAAATCCTCGGCGCCGGGCGCAGTTATTTTAACCGTCACAATCGTGCGCCAACCCACGTTTCTGCGGGCTGCAGCACAGTTTTTGCGGCGCTAGCAGACAAGTGCGCCGCTGTCGAGATATGGCGCCACGGGCCGTTTGCGTATACTGCGCAGATGTTCTCCCCAACTGCTTTGCGCCCGCGATGCGCCAAATGGCTGCTCGCAACCGGACTCTTCCTGATGCTCAGCGCCTGTGTTGACAAACCCAGCACGCTCGAACGAATCAAGGAGGATGGCGTATTGCGGGTGATCACCCGGAACAGCCCCGCCACGTATTTCCAGGACCGCAACGGTGAAACCGGTTTCGAGTACGAGCTGGTCAAGCGCTTTGCCGATGACCTGGGCGTGAAGCTCGAGATCGAGACCGCCGACAATCTCGACGACCTGTTCGGCCAACTGGGCAAACCCAACGGCCCGGTGCTCGCCGCCGCAGGCTTGGTGCGCAGCGAGCCGCGCCAGCAGCAGGTACGTTTCTCCCATCCGTACCTGGAAGTGACCCCGCAGGTGATCTATCGCAATGGCCAGTCACGCCCGACCAACGCGGCGGACCTGGTGGGCAAGAAGATCATGGTGCTCAAGGGCAGCACCCACGCCGAACAACTGGCGGCGCTGAAAAAACAGAACCCTGCCATCGACTACGAAGAATCCGATGCCGTCGAGGTGGTCGACCTGCTGCGCATGGTGGACGAAGGGCAAATCGACCTGACCCTGGTGGACTCCAACGAAGTGGCGATGAACCAGGTGTACTTCCCCAACGTGCGCGTGGCCTTCGACCTGGGCAATGCGAGCAACCAGAGCTGGGCCGTGGCCGCAGGTACCGACAACAGCCTGCTCAACGAGATCAACAGTTACCTCGACAAGGTGGAAAAGAACGGCACCCTGCAACGTCTCAAAGACCGCTATTACGGGCATGTGGATGTACTCGGCTATGTCGGCGCCTACACCTTCGCCCAGCACTTGCAGCAACGCCTGCCCAAATACGAGAAGCACTTCCGGGCCTATGCCAAGGAAGAAAAGGTCGATTGGCGTCTGCTGGCGGCCATCGGCTATCAGGAATCGCTGTGGCAACCGGCCGTCACCTCCAAGACCGGCGTGCGCGGTCTGATGATGCTGACGCAGAACACGGCCCAGGCGATGGGCGTGTCCAACCGCCTGGATGCCAAACAGAGCATCATGGGCGGCGCCAAGTACCTGGCCCGCATCAAGGATGAGCTGGACGACAAGATCGCCGAACCGGACCGCACCTGGTTCGCCCTCGCCGCCTACAACGTGGGCACCGGCCACCTGGATGACGCGCGGATCCTGGCGAAGAAGGAAGGCCTTAACCCGAACAAGTGGCTGGACGTGAAGAAGATGCTGCCGCGCCTGTCGCAGAAGCAGTGGTACAGCAAGACCCGCTACGGTTATGCCCGCGGCGGTGAGCCGGTGCACTTTGTGGCGAACATCCGGCGTTACTACGACATCCTGACCTGGGTGACGCAGCCGCAGCTTGAGGGCAATCAGGTCGTGGAAGGCGACCTGCATGTGCCGGGCGTGGACAAGAGCAAGCCACCGGAAGACAACCCCAAACTCTGAGCACAGTACAAAAACCAATGTGGGAGGGGGCTTGCTCCCGATGGCGGTGAATCAGTCGAGGTATTGATTGACTGACACGCCGCTATCGGGAGCAAGCCCCCTCCCACAGTTGGATCTCCATTGCCGGTTGGATCTGCATTCGGGCTTAAAGGCCGGTGATCAGGTGTACCACACCGCCTGACAACACCATCACCCCTGGCACCCCCGCCGCTTTTAACGCCGCCTCATCCAAACGGCCAGGCTCCTGCAACTGCACCCTCACCCGTGTCAGCGCCACCCTTTGCTGCGATTTGAGGTTGTCCACCCCGCCCAATGCACTCAGCACCTCGGCCGACAACAGCCCCGGCACAGGCGCGGCGTCCGTCTCGGCGATCAGGTCCGGGGTCAGGGCCTTCCAGAACGCCTGCTTCAATTTATCCAGCATATTCAGTTCTCCCGCACAGGTGAGGTGTCGACGGTGGCTGCGTGAAATTGGCGCAAAGCCTCGCGTACGTGGGCGGCCTCTTCCAGACCCAGCACTTGGCGGGCGATAAGCTGGCAATCGGTCAGTGCGCGCTCACGCACCGTGGCCTTGATGGTGGGAATGAGCGGCACGCTGACCGACAGCTCATCCACTCCCAGGCCGATCAATAGCGGTACCGCCAGCACTTCGGACGCCAACGCGCCGCACACGCCCACCCATTTGCCGTGGGCATGGGCGGCCTTGACGGTGCTGGCGATCAGGCGCAGCACTGCGGGGTGAAAGCTGTCGGCCTGGCTGGCCAGCCGCGGGTGGTCGCGGTCCATGGCCAGGGTGTACTGGGTCAGGTCGTTGGTGCCGATGGAGAAAAAATCCACGTGGGGCGCAAATACATCCGCCATCAGCGCGGCGGACGGCACTTCGATCATGATGCCCAGCTTGGGCAATTCACTCAGGCCCAGCGCCTGCGCCTCCTCTTCAAGCATCCTGCGCGCCTGGTGCAGCTCCGACAGCAGGCTGACCATCGGCAACATGATATGCAGCCGCGCCAGCCCGGCACTGGCGAGGATCGCTCGGAACTGTTCGCGCAACAGCTCGGGACGCTCCAGGCACAGGCGAATGCCACGCAGTCCGAGAAACGGATTGGCCTCCGCATCCATCGGCACATAGGCCAGCGGTTTGTCGCCGCCGACGTCGAGGGTGCGCACCACCAGGCTGCGCTCGGTACCCAGGGCACGGGCGATAGCGCTGTAGGTGCCCGCCTGTTCCTCGGGGCTTGGCGCGCGGTTGCGGTCCAGGTAGAGGAACTCCGAGCGCAGCAGGCCGACGCCCTCTGCGCCCAGGGTCAGGGACTGTTGCACTTCCTGTAACGAGGCGACATTGGCGGTGATGTCGATGCGATGCCCGTCACGTGTTATGGCCGGCGCTGACGCCTGCGCCATGTCCCGCTCACGCCGCTGCAGTTGCTGTTCGCGCTCGACTTGCAGTGCTTCGATTTCGGCCAGGTCCGGCGCCAGGTGCAATTCGCCCTTGTCGGCGTCGAGCAACACCTGCTTGCCGTTGGCCAGGGCCAGTACCTCCCTCGACACGCCACACAGTGACGGCAGGCCAAGGGCGCGGGCCAGGATCGCGACGTGGCTGGTGGCGCCGCCGCCGACGGTAACAAACCCCAACACCTTGCCGGTATCCAGGCTGGCGGTTTGTGACGGGGTGAGCAACTCGGCGACGAGGATTGCGCGCTCGGGCAGTTCCCAGGCGCTGTCCTGGATGCCCAGAATCAGCTTCAGTACGCGCCGGCCGACATCGGCCAGGTCCGCCGCCCGTTCGGCGAGCAATGCATTGCCCATGCCCAGGAACAGCTTGGCGGTTGAAGTAGTGGCGCTGTTCCAGGCATACGCGGCGCTCTTGCCCTTGGAGAGCAGGCCATGGGCCTGCTCCAGCAGGGTGGGGTCGTCGAGCAGTTCCTGGTGGGCGCGGAAGATCTCCGCCTGGGCACTGCCGGCCGCTTTGTCCTGGAGCGCCTGCAAGGCTTCGGCGGCGGCCAGCAGCGCGCGGGTGAGCGTTGCGTGTTCAACCGAGGTGCCGGCGCCTTTTTCGGTGATGTGCAGCGCCGGTTCGGCCACTTGAAACACCTGGCCGAATGCCGAGCCCGGGGACGCACAGACGCCACGCAGCAAGGTCACCGACGCCTCGGACGTGGCCGCTTGCGCTGCCTGCGGCGCAGCCGCGACGGTCTCGCCGCAACCTTGCGCCAGCAGGGTCACCAGCGCCTTGATGGCCGCGTCGGCATCCTCCCCCGCCGCGCTGATCTGCAAGGTATCGCCCTGTACGGTTTGCAGTGCCATGATCGCCACCAGGGACTTGGCGTTGGCGCTCTGGGTTTGCTTGTGCAGGCGAACCGTGGCCTTGAAGCCTTTGGCCGTCTGCGACAGCACCGCCGCAGGGCGCGCGTGCAGACCGTTGGCATTGGGCAGGGTCAGCGGCTCGGAGAACACGGCATCGCCCTCGTCCCTGCCGGTTGCCTCAGTCGCGTCGGCGGGCGAAATCTGCATCAGTGGCTGCCCGACCACTACCGTGTCGGCGTCCGGCGCCAGCAGCACAAACGGCTCGCCGCTCGCCACCAGCACCAGCGTGAGCAAACTGCGGGCATTGAGCGCCACATCATCGGCATCGAACTCGATCAGCGCTTGCCCGGCCTCCACCTGCTGGCCCTCTACCACTAGCCGGGTGAAGCCCTTGCCGGCCAGGTGCACCGTGTCCAGGCCAATATGCATCAGTACCTGCACGCCATTGGCGTCGGTGACGCTGACGGCGTGCCCGGTGTCCTGGATGTTGCTGATGACCCCGGCGAACGGCGCGCAGAGGGTTTGCGACGTGGGGTCGATGCACAGGCCATCGCCAATCATGCGGCTGGAAAATACCGGGTCGGGCACCTGGTCCAGGGCCAGCAGCACCCCGGACAGGGGCGCCAGCAGTTCCACGGGTTTGGATGGGGTCATGAATTCACCTGTTGTTTTTTGAGTGGGTCCGCGTTCACTTCCACCAGTATTCAACCTGCACCCCCACGTTCGAGCCGTGTCGCGCGCTGCCGTAGGCACCGGTGTCGGACAACGCCGAACCGGCCGCCAGCTCATTCGCCGCACGCTTGGCCGCCGCGTTCCAGGTTGCGTAGGTGTAGTACAAACGCACCTCCGGCCGCGCCCAGAATTCCGGACCCTTGGGCGACCAGGTCGGGGCGAAGGTGAATTTGCTCAGCTTGCGCGTCCCGCCGGCGGCGTCGACCTGATCATGGCCGAGTTCGGTGACCAGTTTGAATTGTTCAGTGAGCGCATACGCGGGGCGCACGCCAATGGACATCCAGGTCTGGTCCTGGCTGCCGGGGCGAATGTCCTTCTGGTACACCGCCTCGACCTGCCCACCGAAACGCGGAGTCACCTGCCAGTCGAAGAACTCGACGGCGCGGTAACTTTTGCTGCTCTTGTCGAGAAAGGTATTGCCGGTGTAGCCCAGTCCCGTGCCAGGGCCTTCGCCGTATTGCAGGGCGAATTTGTTCTTGCCGCCCAGAAAGCCCGTTTGCACATGCTGGGCCGTCAAGGCCCAGCCGCTGTTGGTGTCGCGCCCTCCGGCCCTGGCGATGTAACTCAGGCCCAGTTCCAGCTCGCCGCCGGGGTTGGTGTTGAAGCCGGCGACGTTGAAGTCGTGACGGGTGGCGTATTCCTTCTGGTACAGGTTGTCCTTGCGCGACAGCGCGTAGCTGTACTTGAGGCCGCCGATCAGCACGTCCTCGATACCGCCGCCGGTGGCGCTCTGGTTCCAGTAGTAGAAGTCGGAAATATGAATGTCGTTACGTTTGTAGTAACGCCGCCCGGCCCACAGCGATCCGCCGTTAAGGGCGGGCAGATTGGACCACTGTGCATACATCTGCGGCATACGCGCCGTGCCGTGGTCGTCGCCCTGGAATCTGGGGGCGCGGTCATATTTGTTGTACAGCGACGCCATCGCATCGACGCTGAGCACCGAACCGTCGTCGAGGGTCAGCAGGTCCTGACGCAGTTCGAGTTCGCCGTATTGCTCGCATTCGTTGCCCAAGCGGTACTTGGTCTGCGCCCCCGGCAACTGGAAGCATTGCTGCTTGCCACTGCCCGTGGACGTCCCCACGCCACTGCGCAAATAACCGGAAAATTCCAGCGCCTCGGCGCCGAACGGCAGGCTCAGACAGGAAGCAACGAGGCCCAGCTTTATGGTTGTTTTCATGACGCACTCCACTCATTTTTATTATGGTTTTGAAGCGCCCCCGCATGCCCATGCAGGGGTTACAACGAGGCTCGGACCTTGAGGTGCAGCACAAAGGATTCATAAGGACGCAACGCCACCGTGCCCGCACGCGCAGGGCAATCGGGGTAGTTGCTGATCAGCAGGCGTTGCTCGCTCGCTGCATTGATCACATGGTCAGGCAGCTGGATATCGCAGGGCTGGCCGTAAAAGTTGTTAACCACCAGCAGTCGCTCGCCGTGACCTTCGCGCAGGTACGCCCAGACCTGCCGATGGCCTTGCAGCAACTCGCGGTAAACACCGTCCTGGATCAGCGGTTCGCGGCGGCGCAAAGCGATGAGCGCGCGGTAGTGGTGCAACACCGAATCCGGGTCATCACGCTGGCAGTCGACGTTGATCTGCGCCGCATTGGCCGGGATGCCGATCCACGGTTCGCCGCTGCTGAAGCCGGCGTTCGCCTCACGGCTCCACTGCATCGGCGTGCGCCCGTTGTCGCGGGACTTCTGCATGATCGCCGCCATGCTCGAGGCCTCGGGCTCACCGGCATCGCGCTGGAGACGGAAGATATTCAGGGTCTCCACATCGCGGTATTGCTCGATCCGGTCGAACCCCGGATTGGTCATGCCCAGCTCTTCGCCCTGGTATACAAACGGCGTGCCCTGCAAAAAGTGCAGCGCGGTGGCGAGCATCTTGGCCGAGACCACGCGATGCTCGCCGTCGTCACCAAAGCGCGAGACCACCCGCGGCTGGTCATGGTTACACCAGAACAGCGCGTTCCAGCCGCCGCCGGCCTGCATGCCCAGTTGCCAGTCGGAGAAAATGCGCTTGAGCTGCAGAAAATCGAAGTCGGCCTTCACCCACTTCTGCAGGTTCGGATAGTCGACTTTCAGGTGATGAAAGTTGAAGGTCATCGACAGTTCTTTCGACTCCGGCCGCGAGTAGCGAATGCAGTGCTCAAGGCTGGTGGAGGACATCTCGCCGACGTTGATCAGGTCGTGGCCGTCGAAGACTTCGCGGTGCATTTCCTGCAGGTATTGGTGCACGTTGGGGCCGTCGGTGTAGAAACGCCGGCCATCACTGCTGTCTTCGGGAAAATCGGCGGGCTTGGAAATCAGGTTGATCACGTCCAGGCGGAACCCGCCCACGCCTTTGTCGCGCCAGAAGCGCATCAGTTTGAATACCTCGGCACGCACTTTGGGGTTGTCCCAATTGAGGTCGGCCTGGGTGTGGTCGAACAGGTGCAGGTAATACTGGCCCGTCTGCGCTTCGTACTCCCAGGCCGAGCCGCCGAACTTGGACTCCCAGTTGTTCGGCTGGTCGCGCCAGATGTAGAAATCGCGGTACGGATTGTCGAGGCTGCTGCGCGCCTGCTGGAACCATTCGTGCTCGATGGAGGTGTGGTTGACCACGATATCGAGCATCAACTTGATGCCGCGTTTGGCCGCTTCGCCGATCAGCAGCTCGCAGTCGGCCATGGTTCCGTAGCTGGGGTCGATGGCGTAGTAATCGCTGATGTCGTAGCCATTGTCGCGCTGCGGCGAGCGCAGGAATGGCGTGATCCACAGGCAATCGACGCCCAGCCACTGGAGGTAATCGAGCTTGTCCACGATGCCGAGCAGGTCACCGGTGGCGTTACCCGCGTGGCTGTGGAAGCTTTTGGGGTAGATCTGGTAGATCACCGAGTGTTGCCAGTTTTGCATGGTGGGTTCCTTCAGTAGAATTTTGTGTCGTCGATGAGGGACTCATCGGGAGCAAGCCCCCTCCCACACTTGAACTGCATTCCAACGGTGGGAGGGGCTTGCTCCCGATAGCGGCAGGTCAGGCAACCCTGTACCCGGGCCGAACGATCTTCATGCTCAACACGCAGGTCAAAACAAACGGCACGACCATCGCAATCACCATGCCCACCACAAACACCGGGATGACGCTCGGCACAATCGAGATAAACCCGGGCAACCCGCCAACGCCGATGGCCGACGCCTGCACCTTGTTCAGCGCGAGGAAAATGCTGCCCAGGGCCGAGCCCAGCAGCGCGGCATAGAACGGAAACTTGAAGCGCAGGTTCACGCCGAACATCGCCGGCTCCGTGATGCCGAAGTAGGCGGAAATCGCCGAGGTCGAGGCCATGCTTTTGTCCCGCGCGTTGCGGGTCATGTAGAACACCGCCAGCGCAGCGCTGCCCTGGGCCAGGTTGGACATGACGATCATCGGCCAGATAAAGGTGCCGCCCTGGGTGGAGATAAGCTGCAGGTCGACGGCGAGGAACATGTGGTGCATGCCGGTGATCACCAGCGGCGCATAGAGCAGGCCGAAAATCGCGCCGCCGAGCATGGGCGCGATCTCGAACAGGGTGACCAGGCCTTCGGTGATCAGGATGCCGAGGTGACGCGTCACCGGGCCGATGATCGCCAGGGCCAGCACGCCGGTCACCACGATGGTGGTGATCGGTACCACCAGCAGCTGAATGGCATTCGGCACCCGCGCCCGCAGCCATTTTTCGATCACGCTCATCACAAAGGCGGCCATCAGGATCGGCAGAATCTGCCCCTGGTAACCGACCTTCTCGATCCGGAACCAGCCGAAAATATCAAAGTACGGCAGGCTCTGGCCGTCGAGTCCGGCAACGGCCTTGCCGTAGTTCCAGGCGTTGAGCAGGTCGGGGTGCACCAGCATCAGGCCGAGCACGATGCCGAGGATTTCACTGCCGCCGAACCGCTTGGCCGCCGACCAGCCCACCAGCGCCGGCAGGAACACGAAGGAGGTGTTGGCCATCAGGTTGATCAGGCTCCACAGGCCGTCCAGATTCGGATAGGCCTCCAGCAGGGTCTGGCCCTCGATGAACATGCCCTTGGCGCCCATCAGGTTGTTAATGCCCATCAGCAGACCGGCGATGATCAGCGCCGGCAGGATCGGCATGAACACATCGGAGAACACCCGCACCAGACGCTGCATGGGGTTGGTCTTGTCGCCGCCGGCTTTTTTGACGTCGGCAATGGTGGCTGCGGCCAGACCGGTCAGCTCGCGCAGGGCGGCGTAGACCTTTTCCACTTCGCCGGGGCCGATCACCACCTGGAACAGGCCGCCGGTGAAGAACGAGCCCTTGACCAGATCGACCTGATTCAACGCGCTGCCCTTGACCAGGCTGGGGTCCTTGAGCGCCAGGCGCAGGCGCGTCACGCAATGGGCGGCCTGCTCAAGATTGTCGCGCCCACCGAGGTTGTCGAGGATCTCGCGGGCGATGTTGGAATAGTCGTGGCTCATGCTTGTGGTATCCACTTTGATTTTTTTATTGAGGGCAGCCATTGGCAGCACGCCGAGAGCAAAACTACTCGTACAGACGAGTTATAGCAATAACTCGTCTGTACGAGTTACATAATGTTTGATTTTCCGAATCTGAAGTCAGACATTTCTGATCATCCGCCCGCCCTCAATGGACAAACCCCACCTCTGCCACTAAGGTTCCTGCCTTGAACGCGCCGTTCACCTTCATAACGCCGGCACAGAGCCATCCCCATGAGCAAATACAACCAGATCTATACGGATCTGCTTGCCAGCATCACCACTGAACGCCTGCAGCGCGGCACGCGCCTTCCCTCCGAAACCGAACTGATGGACAGCTACCAGGCCAGCCGAGGTACCGTGCGCCGCGCCATCGAGCAGTTGCAGGAGCGCGGGTTCGCGCAAAAGATCCACGGCAAGGGCACGTTCGTGCTGTCGCCCAACCCCATCGAATTTCAACTGGGTGGCATCGTCAGCTTCCATGAAACCCACGCCGATCTGGGCGATGACGTGCGCACCGACGTCGTCGAGTTCACCCAGTTGCCGCTGGAAGGCCCACTGCTGCAACACTTCGAAGCCGAACCCGGCACGTTGATCACCCGCATCAAACGGGTACGGCGCATCGGCGGCAAACGGGTGATTCTCGACATCAACCACTTCATCGCCGACCTGATCCCGGGGCTGGATCGCTCGATTGCCGAACAGTCGATCTATGCGTTTATCGAAGAAAAGTTACAGCTGCAGATCAGCTACGCGCAGCGCACCATCGAAGCCCTGCCCCGCAGCAAGGACGACCAGGCGCACCTGGACCTTGATGGGCAGAGTCATGTGATTGTGGTGAGTAACCAGACGTTTTTGCAGGATGGGCGGCAGTTTGAGTACACCGAGTCGCGGCATACGTTGGACAAGTTTTATTTTTCGGATGTGGCGCGGCGGTAGGCTGAGCGTGAAGCATCGAGGGATACTCATCCAACACCATGGAAAATGTCATGACTGATAAACCACCTGCCGAGGCCTCCATTGGCAATGGTGCGTGATGACCCATGATGAGTAGATATTTTCCTTCTTGTCGGGCCGGCCTCTATACAGCCTGCATGGTGATGGTCAGCGCGCTGCTCATCGCCTGCCAATCACCGCGCGAGGCACTCCAACAACTGGCTGAAGAGCACGACCGGCAAGTGGAGGTATTGTCGGGGCACAGCTTCCCCCTCGTCATACTTGCGCCACACACGGCAGAAAAGCTGACCCGCCTGCGTGTCTACCTGGAAGGCGATGGCCATGCCTGGGCGACGGCCACTCAACCCAGCCTGGATCCGAGCCCGCACACTCTGTTGGTGCCACAGCTGGCGGTCGATGATCCGACACCGAATGTGTACCTGGCACGGCCCTGCCAGTTCGTCATGACCGCAGCCTGCGAACCAGCACTCTGGACCCATCGACGCTTTTCTCAGGAAGTGGTCACCCGCCTCAGCCAGGCGCTGGACGAATTAAAACGACGATATGGCAACAGCGAGTTCGAACTGGTGGGGTATTCAGGTGGCGCCGCTCTCGCCTTATTGTTAGCAGCGCAGCGCAATGATGTTACCCAGGTGCAAACCCTTGCTGGCAATCTCAGCCCACGCCTGTGGGCGACGATGAAAGGACTGTCGCCACTCGACGGTTCACTGGATCCGTTGGCCTATCGTGATCGACTCGCCTTGATACCTCAGCGTCATCTCATCGCACAAGCAGACCTGATTATTCCAGCTGGTTTAGCTGACAAGTACCAACAGGCGCTTGGCTCGCCCCTCTCCCAATGCGTCCATGTGCCAGATGCAAGCCATGACAGGGGGTGGGAAGCGATATGGAGCCGGTGGGTTGAAACTCCGTTGGCACATGAAAATTCTGAGATTAAAGGCGGGCAGCTCCGTTTAAAAACATCCGAATAGTGCCCAACCCAGGCGAGACCGCAACGGCGCCGCTAAAGTTCCGTTTATTGCTGAATAACTCCGTACATTCTCAAAAAACAGCCAAGGCGTCGCATTTTTAGCTTTTTTCCGTCCTCTACTCTTTTTTTATGATGAATCTTCTTACACGCATCGTGTAAATTCGCACGCGCTTGAATCAGCCATTCACTGACAAGCTGGCAGGGAAGCCAAAGAAAGACGCTGACGCGTAGGTTGTTCCCTGTCAGTTTCTGCCCTGTAAGGATACTGCCTTGAACATTTCCCACCTGCGCCGCTCGTTGTTGGCGCTGTCCGTCGCGGCGACCACTGCCACGGTTCATGCCGCCTCCGCCCCCGACCTCAACTACGATCTGAGCACAGGGGCATACAGCAGCTCCGGTGATGTTTTCAATAACGCCACCTTCAGCGGGACCTCGCAAAATGCAGGTGTAGTGCTGATCGACTTGACCCTGGCGGGCAACCTGGTCAACCAGGGCAACATCAACCTGACGCCTGCGCCCGCCGCCTACTTCCCGTCCGGTATCACCATGGCGCTCAATTCCAATGTCGGTGGCGACCTGGTAAATAATGGCGACATTACGGTGAGCGGCAACGACGTCGTCGGGCTGGACCTGTATCTGGCAAAGATCGCGGGTGAAGTGAACAACAACGGCAACATCACGGTGGCTGGCGTACAAGCCGAAGGCATGTTGATCACCTCGACCCAAGCGCGCGTCAATAACTCGGGCACTATCATCGCGCGTGGCACTGACGCCATGGGTATCGACATCGAGAAAGCCCGCTTTACCGGTCAGATGGCAGGCGCGCCCTTCCAGAGTGATATCAACAACAGCGGGACTATCTCCGCTGACGGGATCGGTATCCGCCTTCGCAGTCTCGACACCTCCGGCGGTTTCGACACCCTCTCCATCAGGCAGACAGGCGGCCTGATCGAAGGCGGCACGGCAGCCATTCTGGCGGACGACAATGCCTCCCCTTCGTACTTCTACTGGCAAGGTGGTCAGGTCAAGGGTGACCTGCTGGGCCTGAGTGGTGTGCTGGTACAAGGGGACGCGATGTTCGATGGCTCGACCATCCGCGCCGGTTTCGTCGATATCGACGGTGGCCGCCTGACGCTGCTTCGCCCGCAGACCACGATTGTGGGCGACCTCGACATGGACAGCGACACTGCGCGCCTGCGTCTGCTGCTGGATAACACCACACTGCCCAACACGCCGATCCTGAAAGTCACTGGCAATACCTTCTTCTCTCCAGGCAGCCAGATCGAACTGCAGGCTCGCTCCGACGACTTCCGCACGTCGGCCCAGGGCACACGCTACACCCTCATCAACTCTGGCACTTGGGAAGAGCCGCAGAACCTGTCCGTGGTGTCCTCCTCGGCGCTGCTTGAGGTGAAGAACTTCGGCATTGAAGGCCAGGACGTGAAAGCACTGGTTGCCACTCGCAGTGATGAGGTGATCACGCAAGACCTGCTGGGTGCCCGTGGTTCGCGCAACGCGGTGAACGCCATCAAGCCGTTCAAAAATACGGTGCTGGGGCTGATGGACGAAAGCGACCCGGTATTCCAGCGTTTCGCCAACGCCGCCACCCGTGAAGACCTGGCCAAACTTGCCGAAACCCTGACCCCGGACGTCAGCCGTGGGGTGATCAACGCCGCCTCCAACAGCCAGAACCTGGTCGCCAGTGCCATCAACCGCCGCGCCAGCAAAGCGCGCAGCGGTCTTTCTTCCGGAGACGTTCTGGCAGAACAAGGCGTTTGGATGCAGGCCCTGTCCAGCGACGCCAATCAGGACAGCCGCCACGGTATCGACGGCTACGACGCCAACACCAAGGGCATCGCCGTGGGTGCCGACGGCAAACTCAACACCGACACCACCGTTGGCCTGGCTTACAGCTACCTGACCAGCGACGTCAAATCCGACCTGGGCAACAAAACCGACGTGAGCGGCCATGCACTGACCCTGTACGGCAACTGGGCCCGTGACAACTTCTTTGTCGACACCTCGCTGATGTACGGCTGGAACGACAACGAGTCCAAACGCTACATCGCCGGTACCCGCGCCAAGGCCGATTACGACAGTGAGATCTTCGGCGTCAACGCACTGGCCGGCTACACCTTCCAGCTCGACAAGCAGTGGCTGCTGGAACCACAGGTCGGTGCGCGCTATGCCAATGTATCGATTGATTCGTACCGTGAAAAAGGCAGCTCAGCCGCCCTCAACGTCGGCAAACAGCGTTATGAAATCGGCGAAATGGGCCTGGGCGCTCGCCTCGCGGCCGCTTTTGACGTAGGTGCGGGTAGCCTGGAACCGGAAGCCAAGCTGATGGCCTGGCACGATTTCATCGGCGACAAGGCCGGTACCACCTCCACCTTCGTGCTCGGCGGCACTCCGTTCACCACCACAGGCGCAACACCGGCGCGCGACAGCTACGAGCTGGGACTGGGCGCGAACTACCGCGTGGGCGCGTGGAGCGTGGGAGGGATGTACAACTACCTGACCAGCAGTGGTTTTAATGCGGACACGTTCACTGCGAACGTGCGTTATGACTTCTGATTAGCGTCCTGGTCTGAAACGACAAAGCCCGCTGATGCGGGCTTTGTTGTTTTGAAGCTGAGGGTAATGCGCTATCTGTTTTTTAGTTATAAAACAGGTGGGTGCGTATTAGCCTTACTCCCACTCGAACATAAACAACCATAAAAATTCTTTAAAAGTCATATTTTTATTTTAATTTTTTCAGCTGATACCACGAAAAATGCCATTAACGAAAAGCTGTTTTCGCACGCACTGCATTACTCATGCGGTTCGGTCATCGGTTAGGAGCAAAAACTTGCGTCACATATTTTTCCGTTATTCGAGTTGATTGGTGACCATCTCTACGCCGCCGCCCCATTCAGCCAGGACTTCGGCACCGCATGCGGAGCAGGCTTTAGTCAGCTCGGGCGATGATTAAGGCAGATGCAAGTTGGCCATACACGGTGCAGCTATACACGCAGAGAACAAGCGGATTAGTGCTGGACGACATGGCTGACTTTTCCCGAATTACTGCGCGGCCAGCCGCACGTCCAGACCCGACTCGTCATCGAGATCGAGATCGAGTTTGCGCAATGCTTCAAGCACTGCCTCGGAATGGTCGCGGGCCTGAACACCTTCAAACCGTTTGCCTTCCTGGTACGCCTCCCAACGTTTCATCGTATTGCCTCTTCTTTCCTCTTTTAGTTCAAATAGCCCTTGCTGGAGCCCAAGCCTGACGTCATGTAGGAAAACTTCCTGCAACACCGTAAACAGCGGCATAAGATCTACCGGGACATTTCACCTGCGAGACCATAAGACCGTGCGCCGCATCAACAGGGCAAATGCCTCGTGCGCTACGAGCCCCTAAGATCAGCACAACCCCGCTAATGAGGCGCGACCATTCCTGGATCTGCTCGATCCAGGTATTAATATCTAGCAAACTATCTGATTCGCTTGCCTCAGCACTCGCAATATGCGTGAAGATCGTCACATTCCTGAGCGTTTTCCTGAGCGTTGTTATCGCAGCCTTGCCCGTCACTGAACTTTCGGGCTAAGCCTCCATCAGAGCGTATGATTGAATGTAGGAAATTTCGTTTTCTGCTCGTCGAAACCTTTACATTTTTCTATTTTCTTCAGTGCCACTGCCGTTCCAGGCGGTTCACTTATTGTGCCTCTGATTCTGATCACAAGGATGTGAAATGCCTGCGGACTCACGCTGCCCACTGCACAAGCTTGGCCCCTCTCGATATGTCGTGGGGCTGGCCCGCTTGTCGTCGATGAATGCAAGACACCTCGCGCTGACGGCGCTGGCAGTGTGGACACTCTTTACGACCGCCACCGCTCAGGCTGCCGGGCCTGAAGAGGAATTACTGCGTCAGCAGGAGCGTGAACGCGCGCTGCGTGATCAATTGGAATCGCGGCCCGATGTGCGTCTTCAGGCACCTGCGCTCGACGAAGGCGGCTCTCGTCTTCCCGTAAAAGAAGCGCCCTGCTTCGCCATTAAAGACATCCGCCTGATTGGCGACGCATCCGAGAAGTTTCAATGGGCGCTGAAGGCCGCCAACCCCGAGGAAGACTCCGCAGTGGGGCGTTGCCTGGGTGGCGCGGGCATCAACATGACGATGAAGCGCATGCAGAATGCGATCATCCAGGCGGGATTTGTCACCACCCGCGTGCTTGCCGAAGCGCAGGACCTCAACAGCGGAATTCTGGTGCTGACAATCGTGCCGGGGCGCATCCGCGAAATCCGCTTTGCCGAAGGCACCAGCCGTCGCGCAACCCTATGGAATGCGATGCCTGCCAACCCCGGCGACCTGCTTAACCTGCGCGATATCGAACAGGCGCTGGAAAACTTCAAGCGCGTGCCCACTGCCGACGCCGACATTCAGATCACACCCACCCTGGCGGCTGATGCCAAGCCCGGCGAAAGCGATGTGGTGATCAAATGGAGCCAGCAGTTTCCGGCCCGCGTGAGCCTGTCCGTCGACAACTCGGGCAGCAAATCCACAGGCAAGTATCAGGGCAATGTGTCGCTGTCGCTGGACAACCTGCTATCGCTCAACGATTTGTTCTACGCCAGCTTCAACCACGACCTGGGCGGCGGCGAGTCCGGCCGACACGGCTCCAATGGCAATACGCTCCACTACTCGCTGCCGATGGGTTACTGGCAACTGGCGTTCACCACCAGCGAGTATAACTACGAGCAGTCGGTCGCCGGCGCCACCCAAACGTACCAGTATCGAGGCGAAAGCCGTACCAACGATCTGCGCCTGTCTCGCCTGCTTTACCGCGATGCCGTGCGCAAGACCACGGCGTGGGGTGGCCTGTGGACACGGTCTTCTGAAAACTTCATCGACGACACCGAGATCGGCAACCAGGATCGGCGCATGGCGGGCTGGCAGCTCGGCCTGGATCACCGGGAATTTATCGGCACCTCTATTCTGGACCTTGGCGTCGCCTACCGTCGCGGCACCGGCGCACATGACTCGCTGCCGGCCCCCGAAGAAGCCTCTGGTGCAGGCACATCCCGCTCGCAGATCATCACCGCCGACGCCCAGCTGCAAGTGCCATTCGCCCTCAGCGACCAGCGCCTGCGCTATATCGGCAGTTGGCGGTCGCAATGGAACCGCACATCTTTGGTGCCGCAAGACCGCTTCTCGATTGGCGGACGCTACAGCGTGCGCGGGTTTGACGGCGAAAACATTCTTTCTGCCGATCGCGGCTGGACACTGCGCAACGAAGTCGGCCTGGCGCTGGGGCAAACCGGCCAGGAGCTTTACACCGGTGTCGACTACGGCGAAGTCAGCGGTCAGGCCAGTAAGTTCCTGATTGGTAAACGACTGGCGGGGGCTGTGGTGGGTGTGCGTGGTGGTTACAAGGGCCTGTCTTATGACTGGTCGGTAGGCACGCCGCTCAAGAAGCCCGATGGCTTCAAGACCGCCAACGTGACCAGCGACTTTACCGTCATCTGGTCGTTCTGAGGGGTAATGCCATGCGTTTTGAAACCCTGGACATCACGGCACCCGGCCTGATCGACGAGCCTTGGAACGAGGCGGCAGTGCTGGGCTCGGTCACTTGGTTGTGGATGCATTCCAGCGCTCACCGTGATGCGCCACTGCACAGCTTACCGACACTTCTGCTGCCGGCGCTCAAGCATCGCCAATTCGTGCTGGGCAGCGAGCACGGCAAGCCGGTGTGCTACCTCTCTTGGCTTAACGTCGATGAAGCAGCGGAACAGCGCTATTTGCAGCAATCACCGTTGACATTGAGCGACGCGGACTGGAATTGCGGCGAGCGTCTCTGGCTCAACGACTGGGTCGCGCCGTTTGGCCATACAGCCACCTTTACCCGAATCCTCCAGCGCCACCTGTTCGCCAACCGATGCGGTCGCGCGCTGTATCACCGGGGCGACGAGCGAGGCCTGCAAATCAAGACATTCCAGGGCATCGGTGTGATCCCTGAACAGGCCAGAGCCTGGTTTGCAGCTCACCCGGTTGCCACAGCACCGTAACTTCAACTTTTGTATCGCGGGCCGGCTCCGCAAATGGAATTGCTATGAACAAGCACCTGTACCGAATTGTTTTCAACAAGGCACGCGGGCTGTTGATGGTGGTGGCGGAGAACGTCACCAGCCAGGTCAAGGCGCCGGGCACTCGCGTCAGCCTCACCACCGCCTCCGCGGGCTGCACGGCAACGCTCGGGCCGATGCGTTTTGCATTGATGATCGCGCTCGGGCTGGTGTCCTGGAGCGCTGTACCGGCGTGGGCGGCGGGCACGATTGTGGCCGATCCTGCCGCCGCAGCCGGCCAGCGTCCGACGGTGATTCAAAGCGCCAACGGCACGCCGCAGGTGAATATTCAAGCGCCCAGCGCGGCCGGGGTTTCGCGTAACACCTACAATCAGTTCGATGTCGACCCGCGCGGCGTCATCCTCAACAACAGCGGCGCCAACACCCAAACGCAACTGGGTGGCTGGATCGAAGGCAACGCAGCGATGGCCAAAGGCAGCGCGCGGGTCATCCTCAATGAGGTCAACGCCAGCAACCCCAGCCAGTTACGCGGCTATGTCGAAGTCGCCGGGCAACGCGCCCAGGTGGTCATCGCCAACCCGGCCGGCATTACCTGCGACGGTTGCGGCTTCATCAACGCCAACCGTGCGACCCTGAGCACCGGTCAGGTGCAGCTGGAGAACGGCAGCATCAGCGGCTACACCGTGAACGGCGGCACCCTGAACATTCAGGGCAAGGGCCTTGATAGCCGCGACGCCGATTACACCGACCTGATTGCCCGTACCGTGCAGGTCAATGCGGGTATCTGGGCCAATGACCTTAAGGTCACTGCCGGACGCAATCAGGTCAACGCCGATAACACCCAGGCCAAACCTCAGGCCGGCGCCGACGGCGACAAGCCAGCCGTCGGCATCGACGTGGCGCAATTGGGCGGAATGTACGCCGGGAAGATCGTGCTGGTGGGGACCGAATCGGGTGTCGGCATGCGCAATGCCGGGCAAATTGGCGCCATGGCGGGTGAAGTGGTCGTCAGCGCAGACGGCAAACTGCACAACATGGGCACAATCAGCGGCACCACGGCCACCCGTATCACTGCCACAAGCGTTGACAATAGCGGCTCGCTTTACGCCAAGGGCGATTTGAACCTCACCAGCTCCGGGGATATCGACAACAGCGGCACGATTGCCAGCCAGAATCAAACAACCCTCAGCGCCAAATCGATTCGTAGCACCCAGGGCTCAAGCCTGGCGGCGGGCGCAGGCGTGGACGGCAAACTGGGCAGCAGCGGCAACCTTGCGGTGCGCGCCACCCACGTCAAAGCGCAGGGTCAAAACCTGGCGGCAGGCGATGTCAGCATCCAGGCCGATGATCTGGACCTCAGCGGCAGCCAGACTCAAGGCCGCAATGTCACCCTGACCGCCAACAACGGCGATAGCAATCTCAGTGGCAGCCGCGTGGATGCCAGCCAGACCCTCGCGGCCAACGCGACAAAAACCCTGCGCACAGACAGCGCCAGCGTCAACGCCGACAACCTGCAACTGAACGCCGGTGATCTGTCCAACGTCGGCGGCGAGCTGGTGCAGACCGGCGTCGCCGACACATCGATAAACGCCACCGTGAGCCTCGACAACCGTAGCGGACGAATTGCCTCAAACGCGACCAATACCCGGATCAGCGCCGGTCGCATCGACAACGGCAGCGGCAGCATCGAACACGCAGGCAAGGGTTCGCTGGGCATTCAGGCCAACCAACTCGGCAGTACCAAAGGCAGCATTGCCAGTAATGGCAGCGTGTCGATCAAGGCTGACGACGTGGTGCTGGATGAAGGTCTGGCCCAGGGCCAACAGCTCACGCTCCAGGCCCGCACCCTGTCCAATCAATACGGGCGCATTCTGCAAACGGGGCTGGAGCCTTTACAGATCAATGTCAGCGAGCAATTCAACAATCAGAACGGCCAGGTCAGCAGCCCTGGCGCTGTGGCGATCGACGTTGGCACGCTGAATAATCAGAACGGCAAAGTTGTTGCAACCGACGGCGGCCTGCTGACGGTGACCGCCAGTGATTTGATCGACAACAGCGGCGGAACGCTGGCTGCCAGCGGCGGCGCTGAACTGAGCGGCGCGCGCCTGGAAAATGCTCAGGGCACCCTCAGCGCCGGCAGCACGCTGCAAGCCCGCTTCGGTCAACTGAACAATATCGGCGGCACGCTCGCCTCGACCCAGGGCATGGCGATCATCGCCGGACAATTCAACAACACCCATGGCGTGCTGGGTTCGGTGCAGTCCGGGCTGTCGGTGAACGTGACCGATGGCGCACTGAACAACGACGCAGGGCGTCTCGAAGCCCAGGGCGACATCGCCGTGGCGGCGCAAGGTGTGAACAACCACAGCGGTGTGATCAGTGGCCTGGCACTGGACCTCAACAGCAACGGCAATCTGTTTGACAACAGCGATGGCACGCTCGACGCACGCGCCACGCTCGACTTGCGCAGCGGCGAATTGCGTAACGCGGCGGGCTTGATTCAGTCTGCAGGCAAACTGTTTATCGACACCGGAAATCAGGCCCTCAATAACCTCGACTCCGGCACCACCAAAGGCATCAGCGGTCAGGATGCCGTGGAAATCCGCAGCGCCAGCGTCAATAACAGCACTGGCTTTTTGAGTACCAAGGGCAATCTGTTGCTCACCGCCAGCGACGTGGTCAACACCAACGGCGGCCAAATCATTGGCGAGAAAACCGTACACGTCGACGGCGCACGCCTGGATAACCGTGGCGGCCAGTTGCAAAGCCTCGGCGACGTCGAGCTGGCACTGGGTCAGGCCCTCATCAATCAGGGTGGGCTGGTCCGCAGTGCAGGCGCGTTGAACCTGAGCACCGATGTGCTCGACAACAGCGCCACCCAGGGCACCAACCTAGGCCTTGAAGGCCGCAGCATGAACCTGGCGGTCAACACCTTCAACAACCAGACCGGTGCCGTGCACACTGATGAAGGCCTGCTGCTGGGCGTGAGCCAAACGCTGAATAACCAGAGCGGGCTGATCTCTTCGACCGGTGACCTGACCATCCACGACCGCGATACCGCGCAGCGTCGCCAATCGGTGAATAACCTCGACGGCACGCTGATTGCGGGCAAGCTGCTGTCGCTCAACGCCGCGTATTACAGCGGCACGGGCCGGGCGCTGAGCCTGGGTGACATCAACTTCAGGTTGCAGAGCGGCCTTGATTTGAGCGGGCAGATTCAGGCCAACAACAACGTTGATCTGAGCACCGCCGGGGCGCTCAACAACACCGGGCGTTTGCTGGCGGGCAAGTCCCTGCTAGTCAGCGCGCAGACGCTCGACAACAGCGCCAACGCCGAAATCAGCGCGGGCCAGGTTCGTCTGAACGTCGCTGACACCCTGACCAACCGCGGGCTGATCGACGGCCAGCAAGTCCGCGTGCAGGCGGCGACGCTGAATAACCTCGGCACCGCGCGCCTGTATGGCGACCAACTGGCGATAGCCACCTCGACGTTGAACAACCTCGATGAAAATGGCACCGCAGCAACGATAGCAGCCCGTGAATCACTGAATATCGGCACCGCGACCCTGAATAACCGCGAGCAATCGCTGGTCTTCAGTGCTGGCGACCTCGCCATTGGCGGGACCTTGAGCGCGCTCGATACCGCTGAGGGTCGCGCTCAATTACTGACCAATGCCAGCGCGACCCTCGAAGCGCTTGGCGATCTGTCTTTGAACGTACAAAGCGTGCGCAACACCAACGAACATTTCAGCACGCGCGATGTTGAGGTCAGTCGAACGCCCGAGCAGGAGTTTCAACTCACCGGCTCGACCAACCGCTACCAAGCCAACGAGATCTCCCTACGTCACGATGAGGTGAATTACCTGGTCACCCCCGAGGGCCAGCGCGACAACTGGAACCGCTACGACTACACCCGCGTCGTCAACGAAACCCAGATCGCCACCTCGGCCCCGGCGCAGATCCTGTCTGGCGGGACAATGCAGATCAGCGCCGGCGACGTGCTCAACGACAAGAGCCGCATCATCGCCGGCGGACTATTGCAGGCAGACGTCACCAGCCTGACCAACACCGAAGTGTCGGGCCAGCGCACCACCGTCGACAGCGGCAGCGTCACCAACTTCTACCGCATCCAGCGCAAGGGCCGCGACCGGCAAGGCGCGAACACCGCAGCCTATACCCCTGCCCCGCTCATTCAGGATATCTCCCTGCAACCTACCGTCTTCGCGCAGAACACAGCGGTCAGCGGCACGGGCACCCAGATCAGCGCACGCGGTACTCAGGCCGTCGGTCAGCAGATCGCTTCCACCGGTACGGTCAGCGCTCCGGCCGCCCGTACCTTTCAAGTAGCTCCGATCGTTCAGGTCGCAGCGCAGACCACCCAGAACGCACAAGGCGTGGCCGAGCAAATTCGCACCGGGGGCCCGTCCCTGGAATTGCCGAATAACAGCCTGTTCACCACCCATCCGCAGACCACCAGCAATTACCTGGTCGAAACAGATCCGCGTTTCGCCAGCTATCGCACCTGGCTGTCGTCGGATTACATGCTGGAGCGCTTGCAAGTCGACCCTGCCTTGACCCAGCAGCGCCTCGGCGATGGCTTCTATGAGCAGAAACTGATTCGCGAACAGGTCGCGCAACTGACGGGGCGACGCTTTCTCGACGGCTACGCCAACGACGAAGCGCAATACCGGGCGCTGATCGACAATGCCGTCACCCTTGCCAATCAATGGCAACTGGTGCCGGGCATTGAGCTGTCCCCCGAGCAGATGGCGCAACTGACCAGCGATATCGTCTGGCTGGTACAAAAAAAGGTCACCCTCGCCAACGGCGAAACCCGCAACGTGCTGGTGCCACAGGTCTACGTGCGGGTGCAGGAAAGCGACCTCAACGGCTCCGGCTCACTGATCGCCGGGCAACGTCTGAACCTGAATATTGCAGGCGATCTGGTCAACAGCGGCAGCCTGGCCGGGCGCAGCGTGATGGCGATTACCGCGCAGAACATCGAAAACCTCGGCGGACGCATCCAGGCCGACAAGGTCTCCCTGACGGCACGGGACAACCTCGACAACCTCGGCGGCCTGATCGGCGCCACCGATACCCTGGCGATCAATGCAGGGCAAAACGTCAACGTTGTGTCCAACAGCCGTGACAGCAGCAGCACCCAGGGTACGCGCACCAATCTCTCGCGGGTGGCCGGGCTGTTTGTCAGCGGTGCTGGCGGCACCATGGACGTCAACGCGGGCAAAGACCTCAACCTGACCGGCGCTCAGGTGGTCAACGCAGGCGCCGGCGGCAGTACCTCGCTGCAAGCAGGCAACAACATTAACCTGACCACCGTTGGCGAAGCCCATCAGCAATCGGTTAACTGGAACGGCAGCAACTGGCGCAAAGACGCCAGCCAGACCGAAGTCGGCTCAACCATTCAAGGCCAAGGCGATGTGCGCCTCAGTGCCGGGCAGGACCTCAATGCCCGAGGCGCAAGCGTCACCAGTCAGCAAGGTGCAATCATCGCCGACGCCGGGCGCGACGTGAACCTGACCGCAGCGCAAAACACCCAGTTCGCCGATGAAGCGCACAAATTCAAAGGCAGCAACGGCCTGTTCTCCAGCAAGACCACCACCACACGCGACACCGTCAACCAGACCCAGGCGCAGGGCTCGACGCTGAGTGCCGAGAAAACCTATGTGCAGGCCGGTCGCGACATCAACGTCAGCGGCAGCAACGTGGTGTCCACCAACCAGACCGTCCTGGCGGCTGACAACAACATCAATATCGAAGCCGCGACGGAAAGCAGCAGCGAACGTCACGACAAGTCAGTCAAGAAAAGCGGCCTGTTCAGCGGCGGCGGCATCGCGGTCACGCTCGGCACCCAGCAGCAAACGGTCAAGGACCTCACCACCAGCCAGACCGCAGCGGCGAGTACCGTGGGGTCAACCAAGGGCGATGTGCTAATGGAAGCGGGCAAAGGCTACCGCCAGGTGGGCAGCCAGGTGAGCGCGCCCGAAGGCAGCGTCGATATCACCGGGCAAACCATCGATGTCGTCGAAGCCCGCAACACAAGCAAGCGCGAACGTGAAACCCTGTTCAAACAGACCGGGTTCACTCTGACGGTGACTAACCCTGTCATCAGTGCAATCCAGACCACCCAGCAGATGAAGCAGGCATCGGAGAAAACCGATGACGGGCGCATGAAGGCGC
This sequence comes from Pseudomonas trivialis, assembly GCF_001439805.1. GTDB lineage: Bacteria > Pseudomonadota > Gammaproteobacteria > Pseudomonadales > Pseudomonadaceae > Aquipseudomonas > Aquipseudomonas trivialis. The sequence continues at coordinate 255,293 of NZ_JYLK01000003.1, forward strand.
TGGCAGCGGCCACGGTCCTGCTGGCCGGTAATAACGCCGCCACGGCGGTGGCAATGGACCCTGGCGCGGCAGGCGGTATCAACATCAGCCTGTCGCTGGGCACCAAGAAGAACGAAAGCAAAACCACGCAGATCAGTGAAAGTGCCGCCGGATCGAGCATTACCGCCGGCAACGATGTGCGTCTGCGCGCTACTGGCGCTGGCGCAGCCAGTGACATCACCGTACAAGGCAGCCAGATCAAGGCCGGGCGTAATGTCAGCCTGCTGGCGGACGGCGACATCAACCTGCTCGCCGCCAACAACACCAGCCAGCAAAACACCGACAGCAAAGGCAGCAGCGCCAGCATCGGTATCGGCCTCTCGCTGGGCGGTAGCAGAAACGGCTTTACCCTGGACCTGGGTGCCACCGGAAACCGAGGCCAGGCCGACGGCGACGAGCTGACCCATACCAATACCAAAGTGGAGGCTGGCAACCAGTTGCTGCTGTCATCCGGCGGCGACACGCAGCTTAAGGGGGCGGTGGCCAGTGGCAAAAAAGTCATCGCCGACGTCGGCGGCGATCTTAATATCGAAAGCCTGCAAGACACCAACACGTACAAAGTCGATGAAAAGAGCCTGGGCATCGGCATCAGTCTTTGTATTCCACCGTTCTGCTACGGCATGAGCTCGATAAGCGGTGCCAGCGCAAACTTTGGCGCAACCAACATCGACTCCAACTATGCCAGCGTCACCGAGCAGTCAGGCATCAAGGCTGGCGATGACGGTTTCGACATCAACGTGCGGGGCAACACCGATTTGGTCGGCGCCGTGATCGCCAGCAGTGACAAGGCCGTGCAGGACGGCAAAAACAGCCTGGTCACATCCAGCCTCACCAGCCGCGACATCAAGAACAAGGCGGATTACGACGCCAATACCGTCAGCCTGGGCGGCGGCTACAACGAAGTCGGCAAGGACCAGAAGGGCAACGCGCAGACTGGCGGCAAGGTTAACCCGGGCACCGACCTGGCCAAAAACGAGAACAACATCGGCGCCAATATGCCGATCGCCATCAGCGCCAGCGACAAGGCAAGCAGCGTGACACGCAGCGGCATCAGTGGCGGTGCCGTCGTCATTACCGACGACGCCGAGCAGCAGAAACGCACCGGCCAGACCGCTGAACAAACCGTCGCCAGCCTCAACCGTGATGTGTCCAGTGATCGCGATGGTAGCAACTCGCTCAAACCGATCTTCGACGAAGATGAAATCCGCGCCGGTTTTGAGATCGTCAGCGCATTCTCCAACGAAGCCAGTACCTTCCTTGCGAACAAAGCCAGGGAAGCGGACCTCAAACGCAAACAGGCAAAAGAGCTGCAGTCAAAAGCAGACAATCGTGACACGCCAATGAGTGACGCTGCGCGCCTGCAACTGCAGCTCCAGGCGCGGGAGTACTCGGCACAGGCCAACGCGATCTCCGAAAACTGGGGCGCAGGCGGCACCTATCGCCAGATCACCACCGCCCTGATCGGTGCTGCAGGCGGCAATATCAGCGCGGGCAACGCTGCCTTCGTGCAAGGCCTGGTGGTCAATTATGTGCAGCAACGGGGTGCCGGCTACATCGGCGACCTGGTGGCCAAAGGCGAGCTCACCGAAGGCTCGCCACTGCACGCGGCACTGCACGGCATCGTCGCCTGCGCCGGTGCCGCCGCCAGCAGTCAAAGTTGCGGCAGCGGCGCGGCAGGCGCGGCGGCATCAAGCCTGCTCACCGGCCTGTTCTCACAAACCAGCCCCGACGAAAGCGAAGAACAACGCGAAGCCAAGCGCAACCTGATCGTCAGCCTGGTGACCGGCCTGGCAGCGACCAGCGCCTCCATCGACCCGACCACCGCCAATACCGCGGCGGGTGCGGCGGTGGATAACAACTGGCTGGCGACTCAGCAGATCGTGCAGTTCAAGAAGGAATACGACGAAGCAAAAGGCCTGATTGCCGCCGGCAAAGTCGTTGCCAAATGGTCGTACATCAGCGGCAGGCAGGATGTTCTGACCCAGTTCGGCATCGGCAAGGGGTTGGCCCAGTCAGGCTGGAATGACGTCACGGGCCTCGCCGAATTTGTTGCGCACCCCATCGAAGGGCTTACCGGCCTTGGTCAACTGATTAATAACCCGGAGGCCAGAAAGCAGTTTGGCGACAGCGTCGTCAACGAACTCAACGTCAAGATAGAAACGATCAAGACCGCGCTGGAAGTCGGCGGCGATGAAAACGCCGAAGCATTGGGCAAGGCCATCGGCGAAATCGCCTGGCAGGTCGGCAGCATTGCAACGGGGGTGGGCGGGGCTGCGAAAGGTGGCGTGGCGCTGGCCAAGGCAGGGATCAAGGTTGGAGCGCAGCAGCTTGAAAAGATGGTAGTAGACGGCGTCAAGCTGGCCAAGATCGAAGCCTCCAAGACGAGTAACGCCTTGCCACATCGGCCTGTGGCCGATGCGCCAGAGACTACACCTACGCGCACTCCCGACGAGCTCGCGGGTAATAATAAACCCACGACAGACGCTCCCAATACAAATGAGAAACCTGAAACACCGCCAAATCCGGATAAGGCCGTGCCGGCAATGGACGAGTTTACGGTAAAGGCGTTCAATCCTTTCAGTAGCGACAAGTTCAAGGCGATGACGCCAGAGCAGCAGAAAAGCTTCCTCAAGGAATACAATAAACAGCTCCTAGCGCAGCAGAATGCTATCAACCGTATGACGGTGGAGGAGTTCAAGACTGCTCGGGATGCCTACGATAAGCTCGGACGCAATCCAGATGCCGCAGCCGCACAACAGAAATTCGGCAAGGACTTCGAAAATGAAGTCAGAGACAGTATCACTGAGTCATTAATGACCAAGGGTACTGACTTCAAGACCGCCTCTGCGCAAGCGGCCGTCAGAGCCAGAGAGATTCGTTCTGAGCTGGCGGCGCTGCACGATCCTGATATGGTCGCAGGTGGTTGGTTCAGTCACGAACCTGTCAGAATGGGCGATTCACTAATCAACTCGTCAATCGGAGGCAGCTGGCCGAGCCGCTTGAAAGCGTTGGATGAGGCAGTGTCTTCGGCCATCGCCAATGGTTCAGGGCAGGCGAAGATGAATGTCAGACTGGAGTTACTAAGAGGGCGTGGAAATTGAGAGACGAATTTTTTCAATCATTGATCGATAATCTAGGCGAACCAAACTCGCGACGAGAAGTGCCCAAGTCAAGTATCGACAAGTATCGCTCAATATTACCCAAGGCCCTGCTTGGTTATTGGCAGAGTGAAGGTTGGTGCTCTTATGCTGATGGGCTGTTCTGGATTGTAGATCCGGAGCCATACAAGGCGACGCTCGATATGTGGCTGCAGGGCAGTGGCTTGGCAGAAGTCGACAACTATAATGTGATCGCCAGGGATGCATTTGGTTCGTTGTATGCATGGGGTGAGCGTTACCAGCGCAAAATTACAATATCAAGTCTAGCGGGCGGTATTGTTGCGCTGAAGAACCAATTGAGTAAGCCCAACCCGGTCCCGGATAGAACGCTGGGTATATTCCTTGGTTCTACCAGTCGAGAAAGTCTCGACTTCGAGGACAATCAAGGCAAGCCGCTGTTCCAGCGCGCACTGGCAAAGCTTGGGCCGGTTGGCGCAGATGAGATGTACGCGTTCGAGCCCGCCCTTTGCATTGGAGGAAAGGCTGACCTGGAGCATATGAAAAAAGTGGATATTCATGTTCACCTGATGATTCTTGATCAATTACGACGTTGAATAAGATTAAATAAATAAAATAACTATTCCGTTCGCAATAGGATCAATTGTGGAATTAACGACCTCCCATCATTGGCCTAAAGGAATAGGGAGCGTGATGGGCAATTGGCTTGGGCAGGGCGTACTCATTAAAGGAACAGCTGAATGATTCGCGCACCACTCGGCCATGCCAGCTATTGGGATAAGGTCGTTAACGACAGCGACAGCTATATCGCGAAGTCTCAAAAGCTTCTCTTGGCGCCAACCGCTGACCCCGATTACGCCCCCCAGTATGCGTTTGAAATCGGACAGGACCATTTGCACCAAATTTTGCGCAGATATTCCGCCGGAGATCCAATAACTCACTTGGCCCACTACTTCCCCGGTCTGCTAGCAGCATGGGAACAGGCGGAACACCTCGGCACCACCGTGTGGACTACGGAGCAGCAATTCACCCGGCACCACTGGCGCGTCAACTACGACCACTACATCATTTGCTTCTGGTTGGTCGGCTTGGCACTCGCACTCGATATTCCAGACGAGCAATGGCATCGCTTGCTGGCCTTGATCGGCAATGATGGCGAAGACGTACTTCTTGATCGGATCATTGCCAGCCGCAGTCCAGACCGCAAGATAGGAACCGTGCTTCTATATCCCAAGCCGTATGGTCGTTTGTTGAAGGCCGTGGATGCACCCGCAGACTCTCAGCCGCTGCTGCTCAACGCCTTTGTCGAGCACTGGTATCTGGAAGTGCGCACTGGCGCGAAATCCGGATCAGACCCGCAAGCGGTCAGCTATCGGCATCCTTATTGGTATACCTATGGCGACCAGAACTTTGAAGGCGGGGCTTATTTTGGTCGTTGGTGTGTAGAAGCCGTGGCTGCCGTGAAGGCGTTTGGAATGGATGACTCGCCATGTCTAGGTCAAGAGCATTATCCGGGAGACCTTTTGAGACCTGATGGCCCTGGCACTCACCCGGCAAGAGAGACAACAGAGCCACATCCACCGTTGGCTTCAGCAAAGAAAGCCGGCTTTTGGGCCCGAATTTTCACCCGGTCCAGTGATAGATAAGCGCCAGTGTGATCAAGCAAGACACGGCTATCGCAAGGCAAGCACCTGCCGAGAAGTGCCAACGTCGATGCCGGAGATGGGAGGAATAAAGTGCTTTGAACTTGGTTTGATTCACCGACAGATGAATGCCTTCAAAGCTTTCACGTCAGCAAGAATAAGCCCTTATCGCGGGCATGAAAAAACCGGCAAAAGCCGGTTTTTTCATGCCTCGCTGTGGGCTCATTCCCACTCAATCGTCGCCGGCGGCTTGCTCGACACGTCATACGTCACGCGCGAGATACCCTCAATCTCATTGATGATCCGCCCACTGACCGTCTCCAGCAGCTCATACGGCAGATGTGCCCAACGCGCGGTCATGAAGTCGATGGTCTCTACAGCACGCAATGCCACAACCCACGCATAACGACGGCCATCACCGACCACGCCCACCGATTTCACCGGCTGGAACACCACGAATGCCTGGCTCACTTTGTGATACCAGTCAGCCTTGCGCAGTTCTTCGATGAAGATGTGGTCGGCGCGACGCAGCAGGTCGGCGTATTCCTTTTTCACTTCACCCAGGATCCGCACGCCCAGGCCCGGGCCCGGGAATGGGTGGCGGTAGACCATGTCGTACGGCAGGCCGAGTTCCAGGCCGAGGCGGCGGACTTCGTCCTTGAACAGTTCGCGCAGCGGCTCGACCAGCTTGAGGTTCATCTCCTCGGGCAGGCCACCGACGTTGTGGTGGGACTTGATCACGTGGGCCTTGCCGCTCTTGGCGCCGGCCGACTCGATCACGTCGGGGTAGATAGTGCCTTGGGCGAGGTATTTGATGTTGTCCAGGTGTTTGGCCTGGGCATCGAAGACGTCGATGAAGGTGCGGCCGATAATCTTGCGCTTCTTCTCCGGGTCGGACTCGCCGGCCAGGTTGTCGAGGAACTGGTCCTCGGCGTTGGCGCGAATCACTTTGACGCCCATGTTCTCGGCGAACATGGCCATCACTTGCTCGCCTTCGTGCAGGCGCAGCAGGCCGTTGTCGACGAACACGCAGGTCAACTGGTCGCCGATGGCCTTGTGCAGCAGTGCGGCAACCACGGAGGAGTCGACGCCGCCGGACAGGCCGAGCAGCACGTTGTCGGTGCCGACCTGGGCGCGCACGCTGGCGATGGCGTCTTCAGCGATCTTGGAGGGGGTCCACAGAGCCTCGCACTGGCAGATGTCGAGGATGAAGCGCGACAGGATGCGCCCGCCTTGCTTGGTGTGGGTCACTTCCGGGTGGAACTGTACGCCGTAGTAACCGCGTTCATCGTTGAACATGCCGGCAATCGGGCAGCTCGGGGTGCTGGCCAGGATGTGGAAGTCTTCCGGCAGTTTGGTGACCTTGTCACCGTGGCTCATCCACACGTCGAGGCCGAACAGGCCATCGGCGTCGATGTGGTCTTCGATGCCGTCCAGCAGGCGGCTCTTGCCGACCACGTCGACGCGGGCATAACCGAATTCACGCAGCTCGGACCCTGCCACCTTGCCGCCCAACTGCTCGGCCATGGTCTGCATGCCGTAGCAGATACCGAACACCGGCACGCCCAGGTCGAATACCGCTTGCGGGCAGCGCGGGCTGTCGGCTTCGTGCACGGACTCGGGGCCACCGGCGAGGATGACGCCTTTGGGGGCGAAGGCGCGGATCGCGTCGTCATCCATGTCGAACGGGTGCAATTCGCAGTACACGCCGATTTCACGCACGCGGCGGGCAATCAGTTGGGTGTACTGGGAACCGAAGTCGAGGATCAGGATGCGGTGGGCGTGAATGTCGAGGGCCATGAAGTCAGTCTCGTCTAATGAATCAGAAACAACTCGGGGCTGAAAGAACAGCCCCGGTTACTTAACGTTTTGCTGGAAGCCTCAACCTACGCGGTAGTTTGGCGCTTCCTTGGTGATCTGCACGTCGTGGACATGGGATTCAGCCATGCCGGCGCCGGTGATCCGTACGAACTCTGGCTTGGTGCGCATTTCTTCGATGTCGGCGCTGCCGGTGTAGCCCATCGAGGAACGCAGGCCGCCCATCAGTTGATGGATGATCGCGCTCAGGCTGCCCTTGTACGGCACACGGCCTTCGATGCCTTCCGGGACGAGCTTCTCGGCGCCCGCCGAGGAGTCCTGGAAGTAACGGTCGGAGGAGCCTTGCGCCTGGGACATGGCGCCCAGCGAACCCATGCCGCGGTAAGCCTTGTAGGAACGGCCCTGGAACAGCTCAACCTCGCCCGGGGCTTCTTCGGTGCCGGCGAACATCGAGCCCATCATCACGCAGGACGCACCGGCCACGATGGCCTTGGACAGGTCACCGGAGAAGCGGATGCCGCCATCGGCGATCAACGGCACGCCGGTGCCTTCAAGGGCTGCGGCGACGTTGGCGATGGCGCTGATCTGCGGCACGCCCACACCGGCGACGATGCGCGTGGTGCAGATCGAGCCAGGGCCGATACCGACCTTGACCGCGTCGGCGCCAGCTTCGGCCAGGGCCTTGGCGGCAGCGCCGGTGGCGATGTTGCCGCCAATCACCTGCACGTCGGGGAAGTTCTGCTTGACCCAACGCACGCGGTCGATCACGCCTTTGGAGTGACCGTGGGCGGTGTCGACCACCACCACGTCAACGCCGGCAGCCACGAGGGCCGAGACGCGGTCGCCGGTGTCTTTACCAGTACCGACCGCCGCGCCAACGCGCAGACGACCCTGGTCATCCTTGCTGGCCAACGGGTAAGCCTTGGCTTTTTCGATGTCGTTGACGGTCATCATGCCCTTGAGGGCAAATTTGTCGTCGACGATCAGCACGCGTTCGATGCGGTGCTTGTGCAGCAGCTCACGCACATCGTTCTTGTCGGCGCCTTCCTTGACGGTGACGAGACGCTCTTTAGGCGTCATCACTTCGCGGACGGTGACTTCAAGACGGTTCTCGAAACGCACGTCACGGGAGGTGACGATGCCGACCAGGTCGCCATCGTGCAGCACCGGAACGCCGGAGATGTTGTGCATGCGGGTGAGGTCGAACAGGTCACGCACGGTGGCGTCGGCTTCGATGGTGATCGGATCTTTCACCACGCCGGCTTCGTAACGCTTGACCTTGCGCACTTCGGCAGCCTGCTGCTCGATGGTCATGTTCTTGTGGATGATGCCGATGCCGCCTTCCTGGGCCATGGCAATGGCCAGACGGGCTTCGGTGACGGTGTCCATGGCAGCGGAAACCAGGGGAATATTCAGCTCGATGCCACGGGTTAGGCGGGTCTTGAGACTGACTTCGTTAGGAAGCACCTCGGAATAACCGGGCACTAGGAGAATGTCGTCGAATGTCAGAGCTTCTTGGCTGATACGCAGCATCGCGGGGGCTCCCGAGCGGGAAAATGGAAGCGCGCCATTATACTCAGACACCCTTCAGGTCTCAATGTAAAACTCTGACATATTTGGGAATACGGATAGGAGGGGTTACAGCTCGACCTTGACCCAGGCGATCTTCTGGTCCAGCCAATCGGCGAACTCATCGATAAAGCTCTGTTTGAACCCCGCCTCCGCCCAGTTGTTGAAGATGAAACCGAGGTTGGAAAACCCGCATGCCTGCAGGAACAGAAAACCGTTGATGTCATCTTCATGCCCACACAGCGGGCAGGTGAAGTTGTCGGTGTGGCCAGGCATCCAGTCTTCCAGGCTCTCGAACAGCGCCTCGCCGATCTCCTTGAGGCATTCCGGGCAGCCGGCCTCCTCGAGAAAGCCCTTGGCCGGGGTGTAGATACAGCGTTTATAGATGATTTCCAGCCCGTTGACCGGCTCGTTGAACGGCAGCGCTTCGGGGTGCAGCACCACGGCGCGGGCGCCGTCGGCCAGGGCGTAGGCCATGCGATTGCCGGTGCGGCCACAGGTGGTGAGTTCTTCCTTGATGATGTTCTTGCGCACCAGCCAGCGCACGATCGCCCGTGCGCGGGGTTCGTGGACGGGCAAGGTGGAGATTTTCGGGACAAGGATGCTTTGGGAATTCATTGGAGTCCTGCGGTGTGGCGGCTGGCGCCATCGGGAGCAAGCCCCCTCCCACCTATTGATCGGTAAATGCATTTAAATGTGGGAGGGGGCTTGCTCCCGATGAGGCGCTGAAGGCAGGCAGCTTAATCCCTGCCCCACACAGGTCAAGAACTCAAATACCGCCCGATCAACGCAAGGCCGCTCGCCAGCACCAGCCACGTCACCACCTTCACGAACGCCTCGCGGGACAGGCGCAGGGTCAACCGGCGCCCGAACCACAGCCCCAACCCCATCGCCGGCAACAGGCACAGCGCCAACAGTAGCAGCGGCCAATCCGCATAGACCCCGGCCAGCAGAAACAGACTCAAGCGCACCAGCGTACTCGCGCTGATCAGCGCACTTTGGGTCGCCCGCGCCGACTCCTTGGGCAAACGGCTGTTCAGGTAGATGGCATATAAAAAGCCGCCACTGCCGAACATCGCCCCGAACAGCCCACCGACGGTGCCCATGGGCACCGACCAGCCTGCCGCCAGTTGTGTCGGACGCGCCTTTACCAGAAGACTGTAGATCGCGTAGGCGCTGATAAACAGCCCCATCAACAGCAGCAACAAATCCGAATGCAGGTTGAGCAAAAACACCACACCGAGGGTGCAACCAATGGCCATGCACGGCAGCAGTCGCAGCAGTTCCGCCTTGCTCACCTCGCGCCGGGTGTGCAGCAGGCCGCCGAACGCGGCGACAAAATCCAGCAGCACCAGCAGCGGGATGATCTTCGACAACGGCATGAGCAGCAGCAGAATCGGCGCCGCGATCAACGCCGTGCCGAACCCGGCGATGCCGAACACGACGTAGGCCAGCACCACCCCCAGGCCAATGATCAGCCAGTCCATCCCGGCAAAAGACCAGTGGTTCAACAGTTCGATTGCAGTCATGCAGGCTCCTTGCTCATCGCCGCCCTCAGCATAGTGCAGCCGCCCATGTGCACAAGGCCGTGGTGATTGCCCCGGGAATACCTATAAACTGCCGCCCATGATTAAAGACCCGTTTGCCCGCCTGGGCCTGGACCGCGAAGTCCTGACTGTCAGCCAGCTCAACGGCCGCGCACGCGTGTTGCTGGAAGACGTGTTCACCAATATCTGGGTTGAGGGCGAGATCTCCAACCTCGCCCGCCCGGCCTCCGGCCATGTGTACTTCACCCTGAAGGACAGCGGTGCGCAAGTGCGTTGCGCGCTGTTTCGCAACAATGCCGCGCGGGTGCGTCAGGCATTGAAGGATGGCCTGGCGGTGAAGGTGCGCGGCAAGGTCTCGCTGTTCGAGGGCCGTGGCGACTACCAGTTGATTCTCGACACGGTGGAGCCGGCCGGCGACGGTGCGTTGCGCCTGGCGTTCGATGCGCTGAAGGAAAAGCTCAGCGCCGAAGGCCTGTTCAGTGCCGAACGCAAGGTGCCGCTGCCGATGCACCCTCGGCGCATCGGCATTATCAGTTCACCCACCGGCGCGGTGATCCGCGACATTATCAGCGTGTTCCGCCGCCGCGCGCCGAACATCGAACTGACCCTGATTCCCACCGCCGTGCAAGGTCGCGAAGCTATCCCGCAGATTGTGCGCGCACTCAAACGTGCGGACGCGCGCGGGTTTGACGCGCTGATCCTGGCCCGGGGCGGCGGCTCTCTGGAAGACCTGTGGTGTTTCAACGAAGAAGCCGTGGCACGCGCGGTGGACGCGTGCGTCACGCCTGTCGTCAGCGCGGTCGGGCATGAAACCGACGTGTCGATCTGTGACTTCGTCGCGGACGTGCGCGCCCCTACCCCGTCCGCCGCCGCCGAATTGCTTGCCCCCGACGCCAGCCACCTGGTGCGCCAGGTGGAGAACCTGCATCGCCGCCTGGTGATGCTGATGCGCAACCGCCTGCGCCACGACCGCCTGCGCCTGGAGGGCATGGCCCGACGCCTGCGCCATCCCGGCGAACGCCTGCGTCAGCAGGCCCAGCGTCTGGATGACCTCGACATGCGCCTGCGTCGCGCCTTCGAGCGCAGCCTTAATACCCGCCGCGAGCGCCTGATTCGCCTGGAGACGCGCCTGGCCGGCCAGCACCCGGGCCGCCAACTGGCCCTGCTGCGCCAACGCCTGGACAGCCTCGCCGAACGCTTGCCCCGCGCCATGCGCGAAGGCCTCAAGGCACGCCGTCTGCAGTTGCAAAGCCAGGTGCAGACGCTGCAGGTGGTCAGCCCATTGGCGACGCTGGGCCGCGGCTACAGCATCCTGCTGGACGAGCGCGGCCAGGCGATTCGCAATGCTGCGCAAACCCACACCGGCCAGCGCCTGACCGCCCGCCTCGGTGAAGGCCAATTGCAAGTGCGGGTGGAAGACAACCACCTCACCCCTGTCACCCTTTCGCTACTGGATTGATCGATGCCACGTCTCCTGAGCCTGCTGATGCTGTTGTGCCTCGCGTGCAACGCCCACGCCGACAGCTACATCACCCGAACCCTGAACAAACCGGTGCCCGGCGGGGTTGCGGTGGTCGACCTCGGCCCCGCAGCCGCCGCGCCGAAAGCCAGCTACCTGGGCAAGCCGGTGCTGGTGGTGAAGGAGCAGGACAACTGGCTGGCGATTGTCGGCATCCCGCTGACGGTCAAGCCGGGCAACGAGCGCGTCAGCAGCGGTGGGCGCAGCCTGCCGTTCATCGTGGGTTACAAGAAGTACCCGGAACAGCGCATCACCCTGAAAAATAAAAGCCAGGTCAACCCCGAGCCCGCGCAACTCAAGCGCATCGAGGGCGAACTGGCGGTGCAGCTCAAGGCCTATCGCAGTTTCAGCCCCACGGTGCCGAGCAATCTGGTGCTGGACAAACCGGTGAACGGGCCGCTGTCGAGCCGGTTCGGCGTGCGCCGCTTCTTCAACGGTGAAGAGCGTAATCCCCATTCGGGCCTGGACTTCGCCGTGCCGGCCGGCACGCCAATCAAGACGCCGGCCAATGGCAAAGTAATTCTGGTGGGCAACTACTTCTTCAACGGCAACACCGTGTTCGTCGACCATGGTCAGGGCTTTATCAGCATGTTCTGCCATATGTCAAAGATCGACGTGAAGGTCGGTCAGCAACTGGTGCGCGGGTCGGTAGTCGGCAAAGTCGGAGCGACGGGCCGAGCGACCGGGCCGCATATGCACTGGAATGTCAGCCTGAACGATGCGCGGGTGGACCCGGCGATCTTTATCGGGGCGTTTACGCCTTAAGCAATTACGCCAGGGCACTTGGCGGGACCTGAAATCATCGTTTCCTGCGGACGAAGCGCGCCTGGCAACATCTATTACAAACTATCGAGGAACGAACCTGCGGCAACTATCACACAGGCTAGACGCGAAGGGAGAGAATCGCTTTTTCGGAACACTACGGATTGAAGTTCCCGCCTTAGGAAGCTTCTGATGAACTTACGCCCGATTGACTCGGATGCCGTCACCACCCGTCAACCAACGTTGAATTTCGCAGCCCCCCGCCATGCCGAGCTCACGGACTCAGTCGTTGAAGCGCCGCCCGGCACCCTCCCGCTCCCTACCGGCGCCGTAAACAAGCCTTATGTTGGAGGGATTAAACCAGTCCAGCCGCAACACACTCAGCTTTCCGAACACTTCAAAGTCAGTGATACACAATTGCTCCTGACTCAGTACAACACGCTCAGTAAAAAAATCACCATGTTGCAAGCGCAGCAGCCTACCCTGAAGGCGTTTATAAAACAGCGCCTGGAACAGGCGTTGCCGGAACAGCGCCCGCTCAATGCCGAATCCATCGAGTTCAGGATTTACCGCAAAAGCGCAGATGGACAGAAAGGGCTTGTGTCCACAGAACCTCTGCTATCGGCCGTTGCCAGAAAAATCCAGGAAACCCAGGCCCCCGTCATCAATGGGCAAGAAGGCCCCGAGGAAAGCCCGGGTGTTGAGTCCGGCTTCTATATTGGCGAGCAAAAACTCAAAAACCTGAGTTCTCTGCGTACGATTGCCACCGACATCGGGGTTGGATTTGCAGAGGCCAACAGGACCTTCTGGACCCGACACCGACCTGGCGAAACCTCGTCCCCCCAGAACAAGCTGTTGGCGATGCACAGAGAACTGCTTTCGACCCAGGCTGCGCTGCAGGTGGTGGACGGAACACTTGGCCAGCAGGGCAAGAAGCTGGTCGATACCTTCGTGCAGTACCCCGACCTGGCATCGCGTGAGCGTGAAATCAGCGCCGGCTCGCGGCCAGGCGTCTACCCGCTCAGAATAAATGACAATACCGGGACCGGCAGCCTATTGCCCGGCGCGTTCATAATCACCGCCAGCGATGGTTCGTCCTCATCCGTTCCGATCTGGCCGAACGGCACAAGGAACATCAACGCCAATGAGCTGAACGGCCCTGTGGTAGCGATCACATCAGAAAACGGTATCGAAGAGTTCAAAACCCCCGCCCAGGCACTCGAGGTTATCGCCGCGAGGTTGAACCTCAAGCATGAAATCGCAACCCTGTCTGAACAGCCCTCGCCAAAGGCTCCTCAAGGCGATGACCTGCTCCAGCGCCTGGCGCCTGTGGAAGATGATGTGATCGTCGAAGGATTTGTTACAACAATGCGTCAACAAACGCCGAAGATCAGGGAGGCCCTCACACGCGTCATGGCACCGGAGAATGAGGCTCTGCACCCCTATATGTTAAGTGACCCCACGGTGACCGGACCGGTAGAGGATGCGGCAGACCTGTCATTTCAGTTCGACGGCAGCAACGCATTGCTCGCCCGCAATCAAAAGCTTGAAGAAAAACTGCAACCTGACTGGTTGCAAAACCTGACACCTGTGCAAAAAGCATTTTTTTCAAACCTGGACAGCGCAGAGCAGGAATCTAACGAAACACTGTTCCCCTTGCTGGAAAAATTCCCTTCCTTGCCAGCCTTTGCCAAGCAGAAATTGACTCACGCATTAAAAGAACTGCTCAAAGATCACTACCCGGATAAGGGAATAGACCCCGCTAACATCAAGGTCTCCATACGCTCCCGAACCGCCATTCACGCAGGTAGATTTGCCACGGGCGAACATACTCGGGATTCCGTTCAATCGCTGTCGCTGGTAGATCTGGCACTGAAAAACCTTGGCGAATGGGATGCTGGCAGCAGCACTCAATACTCCCAAAAAACCATGACCGCCACGCTTTTGGATGCGACCGGCAAGGCGGTGGTGGACGCGCAAGGCAATCCGCTGATTCTGGATACTCAAGCACTTGAAGATCTGATCAGACCGCTCGATATGGGCGGCAAATACCTGGAGCATCTAGCAAAGGAAATGGCACCTGACGCCACCTCCGGGAGCGCGGGAGCACTGCGAAAAGCCTGGTACGCAAGCAAACTGGCCAACCTGAAAAAGGAAGCCTTTGTGGCCCAGCTCGACCCCGCAAACTACCAGGCGACATTGACCGACAACCCTTCGCAAAAGCGGAGCACTCACTGGGTCAGCGCAACGCTTGATCATACCGACCCGACTACTTGGCCAACGGTTGAAGGGCATGAGATCCGCAGCCACGCGCTGGTCATCGATGGCAAGGCGGTTGAAGGGGTTTTCGTTATCAAGTCCCCGTCGCACCCCTCCCTGGTTCTATGCGCACCGAATGCACCGGACGGGCTGACGTTTCGTGAGCTTCTCGACCAGGACAGCCTCAAAAGCCTCACCGAAAAGCCCGAGTGGAAACGCTACATCGTCGATAGAACAACGCCTTTAGACAAATATGAGCTGATTGCAAAACTGACTCAATACGTCCCCTTGGACCTGCTGAACGAAGCCGCACGCAACCATGAAAAAGGCATATCGCTCAAACCCACCAAAGGTCCATTACTCGATCACCTGTATCAGCAGCAGTTAGCGCTGTCGATGGCCAAAGCCGACGCTGCGTCCACCAGCACTGCCGAGGTTGACGCCGCCTCGAATTACAACAAATTGGTATTCGGTATCGACGTTGCGTCGAACTTGCTGGACATGGTTCCAGTGGTCGGTAAAGGCTTCTCGACCATTAACCGCCTGACAAAAGCCGGGATAAAGGCATTTCGCGCGCAAGGCAGAAGCCTGCCGGCACTCTTGAAGAACCCCAATGGCTGGGGAGCTGTCTATTCCGACTTTACGGTCGCGGCGACCGGCCAGAATATCGTCAGGCAAAGAGGGTTGCGTCCCGTGATCAGTCCACGCCTGGCGATCACCGCTCGCCCTGCTGCAACCGTGAAACCCGCCATCGCCGGTTCGTCCAGGCCCGCCTCCGGCGCAACAGCCACGCAAGTACCCGGCATGCAAGCATCTGCACGTGCAGACCTCAGCGAATATGGGGTTCCCGACGCGGTGCTCAATGGCAAGCTCACGCCTAAAAATGGTATCTACCTCGTCGACTCCCCGTCCGGGCCTCGCAGCTTTATCCGCTATACCGATAGCACGGACGTTAATCGTCTCTATGAAATCAGCCCGGTTTACACATTCGAAGGCTCTATCGTGAGGGTCATAGACCCCGCCACACGGCGGCAGGTCGCGACGATGACATCCACCGGCAGTGGAGAGTGGCGTTTAAGCCAGTTACCTGGCGGCAGGCGTGGCGCCAAACGCAGGCAGAAGAGTGAATGGCCCTACAATTACGTCGACGGCCTTCTGGTCGGCGGCCCCGACTTTACGCTGACCAGGACCGTCAGACGCCAAGCCGTTCGATGGTTCAGAGACGGAATGAATACGTACCTCGCCCAGCACGTCGCGGCGCCCTTGCCCCGTCCCGATATGCCAGCTTTGGCACACAACACATCACCTTCGCAATTGGCCCGTGAAGCACTGACCACTTCAAACGGCTTGGTATTGGGTGAGCAGCATGATCAGGTTGCCAGCAACCTGATGTTGATAAAGAACATGGAAAACTTCTCAAAAAGCGGCGTTACCACTCTGTATCTGGAGGGAGCGCTTTGGGCTGACAGCGTTCCGTACACGGCAGGGGACATACACCTGGTGCTTCCTCAGCCGAAAAACCCTGAGTACATACGCAAGATCCCGACGAGGACGGATGTGTTTTTCGCCGCCGAAAAATACGGAATTAAAGTACGGGGCCTCGAACACGATCACCTGACAATGCACTCAACACGCACCCGATCAGCTGAGTCCCTCAACCTGGAGCACACCAACGAACGTTTGAAAGAGTTCAACTACTTTGCGAGCAAAATAATCGAACAGACGCCTGCTGGCGAAAAATGGATTGCCGTGGTTGGCAGGCGGCATATGAACACCACACAAGGGGTGCCTGGAATAGCTGAACTCACCGGAGGCACCGGCATCGGCGTGTATGACGCTGCCCCAGGTGGTACCACCGTCGCCGTTCAGTCCATCGGGCCGGCCCCCGACCCTGCCAGGCGGTTTACCCTCGATGACCAGGTCGGCGATTATCAGATCCACCAAAACGTTGATGAGTATCTGAAACCCGCCTGACCATAAAAAGGTGCGGCGCCGTCAGGTGCTGCACCCTTTTTCTCGATTCAAAAAAAATTGCTACGACTGCATTTATTGCGCAACAAAAATTAATTTAAAAATCATAAATAGCCATAAAAAACCACTAAAACGCCATTTATAAGAAATTCTGCCAATCTTTTTCGACTGCTTGCCATCCTCAGCACCTACGGTTAGGGTTGAGCACATGAAAACCGCTCACACCCTCATTCAGCTCCGCCAGCACCGCAGCCTGTGCCTTGTCAGCGCACGACTGCCAGGCTGAATCGATCTGCCTCGTCCAAAGCTTTATTCCCAATAACAGTTTCACGGCAGGCCGCCTTTTTTCGGCCCCTCACCCAAGGATTTCCCGATGAGCATGCTCAAAGACCCGTCTTCTAAATACCGCGCATTCCCGACCATCGATATCCCGGACCGTACCTGGCCGTCGAAGACCATCACCAGCGCGCCGATCTGGTGCAGTTCCGACCTGCGTGATGGCAACCAGTCGCTGATCGAGCCGATGGACGCCGCCAAAAAACTGCGTTTCTGGAAAACCCTGGTGGCCGTCGGCGTGAAGGAAATCGAAGCCTCGTTCCCCGCCGCTTCACAAACCGACTTCGACTTTGTGCGCACCCTGATCGAGGACAACCACATCCCCGAAGACACCACCATCCAGGTGCTGACCCAGGGCCGTGAAGACTTGATCGCGCGCACCTTCGAATCCCTGCGCGGCGCGAAAAAGGCCATCGTGCACTTGTACAACGCCACGTCGCCGTCGTTTCGCCGCATTGTGTTCAACCAGGACAAGGACGGCATCAAGGCCATCGCGGTCAATGCGGCCAAGCTGTTCGTCAAATACGCCGCGCAGCAGCCGGAAACCCAGTGGACCTTCGAATATTCCCCGGAAACCTTCAGCGCCACCGAGCTGGAGTTCGCCAAGGAAGTCTGTGACGCCGTGATCGAGGTATGGAACCCGACGCCCGCGCACAAGATGATTCTCAACCTGCCCGCCACCGTCGAATGCGCCACGCCGAACATCTATGCCGACCAGATCGAGTGGTTCGGTCGCCATATCAATCGCCGCGACAGCGTGATCATCAGCCTGCACACCCACAACGACCGTGGCACCGGCGTGGCCGCCACCGAGCTGGGCCTGATGGCCGGCGCCGACCGCGTCGAAGGTTGCCTGTTCGGTAACGGCGAACGCACCGGCAACGTCGACCTGGTCACCGTGGCCCTGAACATGTACACCCAGGGCCTCGACCCGCAACTGGACTTCTCCGACATCGACGGCGTGCGCAAGGTCGTCGAGGAGTGCAACCAGATCCAGGTGCACCCACGTCATCCGTATGTCGGCGATCTGGTGCACACCGCGTTCTCCGGCTCGCACCAGGACGCGATCCGCAAGGGGTTTACCCAGCAAAAAGACGATGCCTTGTGGGAAGTGCCGTACCTGCCAATCGACCCGGCCGATATCGGCCGCAGCTACGAGGCGGTGATCCGCGTGAACAGCCAGTCAGGCAAGGGCGGCATCGCCTACCTGCTGGAGCAGGAATACGACATCAGCCTGCCGCGCCGCATGCAGATCGAGTTCAGCCAGGTGGTACAGGCCGAAACCGACCGTGTGGGCCTGGAGATGACCGCGCCGCAGATCTACGCGTTGCTGCAACGGGAATACCTGCAGGCCAACACCCCGTACGCGCTGGTCAGCCATCGCCTGCAGGAAGAAAACGGCAACAGCCATGTCGAGGTGGAAGTCTCGGGCAAGGGCCAGGGCGAAACCAATCTGCACTGGAAAGGCAAAGGCAATGGCGCACTGGAAGCCCTGGTGGCCGGCCTGCCGATTGGTGTGGAGATCATGGATTACAACGAACACGCGATTGGCGCGGGCACCAATGCCAAGGCGGCGGCTTACATTGAACTGCGGGTGAACGGCGAACGTCCGGTACATGGGGTGGGGATCGATGAAAACATCACTACCGCCAGCTTCAAGGCGCTGTTCAGTGCGTTGAACCGCTCGCTGAGTCAGCAGGCAGCGAAGGCGGCATAAGCAAGCAATCCAGAAGCGTTATTGGCTGGGCCGGCCACATCGGGAGCAAGCCCCCTCCCACATTTTGAATGTATTCACAGATCAAAATGTGGGAGGGGGCTTGCTCCCGATAGCGGTCTATCAGACAAACAGAAAACGATCAGCATCCAGATTCGCCGGAAACCGGGTGCGATACGCCGCCAATTCCGCCGCATCCAGGCACACCTGAAACACCCCGTCCGCCTCCCCCGCACTCAGCAAGGTCTCGCCCTGGAAGTCCAGCACCTGGCTGTCGCCGGTGTAGCCAAAGCCTTTGCCATCCGTACCCACCCGATTCACCGCCGCCACGTAGCACAGGTTCTCGATGGCGCGCGCCGGTAGCAGACGGTTCCAGTGCTGACGCCGCGCCCCCGGCCAGTTGGCGGTATACAGCAGCAGATCAGTGTCCTCGGCGTCACGACTCCACACCGGAAAGCGCAGGTCGTAGCAAATCAACGGCCGAACGCGCCAGCCCTTGCACTCGAACTGCACCTGGCGCTCGCCCGGGGTGTAGTGGTCATGTTCGCCGGCCATGCGGAACAGATGACGCTTGTCGTAGTGCAGCACCTCACCATCGGGCCGCGCCCACAGCAGGCGGTTGCGATGACTGCCGTCGGCCGCCCGGATGATCACGCTGCCGGTAATGACCGCAGCGTACTCTCGGGCCTGGGCCTGCAGCCAGCGGTGGGTGGGGCCGTTTTCCGGCTCAGCAAGGGTGTGTGATTCCATCGAGAAGCCGGTGGTGAACATCTCCGGCAATACGATCAGGTCGGCGCCTTTGGCCTGCTCCAGCAACAGCTCGAAATGGTCAAGGTTAGCCTGGCGGTCGTGCCAGGCCAGGGTGGTCTGGACCAGTGCCACCGTCAGGTTCGGCAGTGCAGTCAGATCGCGCATAGTTTTTCGGCTGCTTGCTGCAGCGTCTCCTCGCGTTTGGCAAAGCACAGGCGCACCAGGCGCTGGCCTTGGGGTGGGTGCTGGTAGAACACCGAGATGGGAATGCTCGCCACGCCGTGTTCGCGGGTCATCCACAGGGACATGGCGACATCATCCAGGTCCGGGCGAATCTGTGAGTAATCCACCAGTTGAAAGTAGGTGCCGGCCACCCGAGTGAAACTCAAGCGCGACGGCGCCAGCAAGTCGCAGAACAGATCGCGCTTGGCCTGGTAGAACGCCGGCAGTGCGTCAACGTGCTGCGGGTGGGTGGCCATGAAGTCAGCCAGCGCGAACTGCAACGGGGTGACGCAACAGAAATTGACGTACTGGTGCACCTTGCGCAATTCGGCCGTAAGCGCCGGTGGCGCGACGACGTAGCCGGTTTTCCAGCCGGTGACGTGGTAGGTCTTGCCGAAGGAGCTGACGACAAAGGCGCGCGGGTACAGCTCTGCGTGGGCCAGCACACTGACATGGGGCACGCCATCGAACACCAGATGCTCGTAGACCTCGTCGCTGAGCAGGTAGATATCGCGATCACGGATCAGGTCGGCCAATTGGTCCAGCTCGGCGCGGCTGATCAGTGCGCCGGTGGGGTTGTGCGGCGTGTTGAGGACGATCATGCGCGTGCGCGGTGACAGCGCCGCCTTGAGCTTTTCGAAGTCCAGGGCGAAGCGTTGCAGGCTCAGTTGCACATGCACGCAACGGCCACCGGCCAGTTCCACCGAAGGTGCGTAGCTGTCGTAGCAGGGATCGAAGATGATCACTTCATCGCCTCGTCGAACCACTGCCTGGATCGCGCAGAAAATCGCGGCGGTTGCCCCTGGGGTGATGGTCACTTCACTGTCGGGGTCCACCGATACGCCATAGCTGCGGGCGATCTTCGTCGACACTTGCTGACGCAGGGCTGGCAGGCCGGTCATCGGTGAGTACTGGTTATGCCCGCTGGCAACGTGCTGGCCCACCGCATCGAGCAACGCCTGCGGGCCGTTGAAGTCGGGGAAACCCTGGGACAGGTTGAGCGCGCCGGTTTCGGCAGCCAGTTGCGACATCGTGGTAAAAATGGTGGTGCCGACGTTCGGCAGCTTGCTGGTGATCATGGGAGCCCCCTTCGGGTGAGCTGCCAGTTTTAAGCTGCATGCTGCAAGCAGGTCAAGGGGCAAACCGCGAGGCAAAAAAAAGGGCTCCAAAGGAGCCCTCTCGTGTAGCTTGCAACTTGAAGCTGCTGCTATTTCTTGTCGCGGCGCTTCTTGTCGGCTTTCTTGTGGTGAGTCATCAGACGACGCTTCTTGTTCACCTGACGGTCCGTCAATGTGTTCTTGTTGCCTTCGTATGGGTTCTCGCCACCCTTGAACTCGATGCGAATCGGCGTACCGACCAGCTTCAAGACACGACGGTAGGTGTTTTCCAGGTAACGCACGTAGGACTTGGGCACCTTCTCGATCTGGTTACCGTGGATCACGATAATCGGCGGATTGGCACCACCCAAGTGGGCGTAACGCAGTTTGATCCGGCGGTTGTTGACCATTGGCGGCGCGTGTTCGCCCACCGCATCTTCCAGGATCTGGGTGAGGCGGTTGGTGGGCCAGCGGGTCACGGCGGACTTGAACGAGTTCTGCACGGACGCGTAGAGGTTGCCCACGCCGGTGCCGTGCAGGGCCGAGATAAAGTGGATATCGGCGAACTCGACGAAGAACAGCCGACGCTGCAGCTCGATCTTGACGAAGTCGCGCTCGCTGGGCGTCATGCCGTCCCACTTGTTGATCGCGATCACCAATGCCCGACCGGACTCCAGGGCAAAGCCCAGCAGGTTAAGGTCGTGGTCCACCACGCCTTCGCGGGCGTCCATCACGAAGATCACCACGTTGGCGTCCTTGATGGCTTGCAGGGTTTTCACCACGGAGAACTTTTCAACTTCCTCGTGGATCTTGCCGCGCTTGCGCACACCGGCGGTGTCGATCAGCGTGTACTTCTCCTCGTTACGCTCGAACGGGATGTAGATGCTGTCGCGGGTGGTACCGGGCTCGTCGTACACGATAACGCGGTCTTCACCGAGCATACGGTTGACCAGTGTCGACTTGCCGACATTAGGACGGCCGATGATGGCGATCTTGATACCGTCTTTTTCACTCGGGCCCGGAATGCGCTTGGCTTCCTCACCTTCGGCGACGATTTCTTCCTCACCCTCTTCTTCCTCAGCGTCATCCTTGGGAAAGGTACTGAGGGCAATTTCCAGCATCTGGGTGATGCCGCGCCCATGGGCGCCTGCGACCGGGATCGCGTCGCCCAAACCCATCGGGCTGAATTCGGCACGGGCAGCCTCAGGATCGATGTTGTCGATCTTGTTCGCGACCAGGTAGGAACGCTTGTTGCGCTTGCGCAGGTGCTCGCCAATCATCTGGTCGGCAGCGGTGTAGCCCGCGCGGGCATCCACCAGGAACAACACGACATCGGCTTCTTCGATGGCCAGCAGTGACTGCTCGGCCATCTTTTCGTCCATGCCATGCTCGTCACCGGAGATACCACCGGTGTCGACAATAATGTAGGAGCGCCCTTGCCACTTTGCCTCACCGTATTGGCGATCACGGGTCAGACCGGACAAGTCGCCGACGATGGCGTCGCGAGTCCTGGTCAGGCGGTTGAACAAGGTGGACTTGCCGACATTAGGTCGGCCCACCAGGGCGATTACGGGAACCATGCGGCTCTCCACTTCGTTATTTCAGAAAATACAAAAGCCGCTGCAAGGCAGCGGCTGGTGCTCGGGGCAGCATCGTCAGATGCCGCATGCCCCGCCGAAGCGGGGCCGCCTGGGTGTTACCCCAAGCATGGTTCTTACTTGATGGTCAGGGCTTCCAGCTTGCCGCTGTTGCCAAACACATAAAGCATGTTACCCACGACCAGCGGACGTGCACGCAGGCCGTCGCTGTCAATACGCTCACGACCCACGAAACGACCATCCACCTGGCTCAGCAGATGCAGGTAGCCTTCAAAGTCGCCCACCGCCACGTAGCTGGAGAACACTTCCGGTGCCGACAGTTGACGACGAGCC
The DNA here is from genome assembly GCF_001439805.1 of Pseudomonas trivialis. Taxonomy (GTDB): domain Bacteria; phylum Pseudomonadota; class Gammaproteobacteria; order Pseudomonadales; family Pseudomonadaceae; genus Aquipseudomonas; species Aquipseudomonas trivialis. The sequence continues at coordinate 277,586 of NZ_JYLK01000003.1, forward strand.
AGGGAGTCATTGCTCCACAGGGCGGTGGTGGAACGCTCGTCGACACTTTCAACGGTGCCGGACGCCAAGCTTACGTAGACGCTGCCAAACCCTTGGGCGACACCGGCGTAGCTGGAAGCATCACGCTGCCAGTTGACGCGACCGCTCTGCAGGTCCAGCGCGGCCACACGGCCCTGGTAAGTGGCGACGTAGAGGGTCTCGCCCGACAGCAGCAAGCCGCCGTCGATGTCCACCACGCGATCCAGTTCGGAACGACCTTGCGGGATGGCCACTCGGGTTTCCCAGGCCGGCACGCCGTTCTGGGTGTTCAGGGCAACCACTTTACCGGTCGACAGGCCTGCAACGGCCAGATTGTTGGTGACAATCGGACCACTGGTGCCGCGCAGGGTCAGTACCGCCGGCGTGCTGTCGTACAACCAGCGCTGCTCGCCGGTGCTGGCGTCCAGGCCGATCACTCGGTCATCCTGGGTCTGCACCACGACAATATCGCCGTTGGTGGCAGGCGGTGCGAGCACTTCGCTGGTCACGCGAGCGCGCCATTTCTCTTCACCGGTGCTGGAATCCAGCGCCACGACTTCGCCCTTGAGCGTGCCGAGCATGACCATGCCATAACCCACACCGACGGCGCCGGACACAGGCAACTCAAGGTCTTTTTTCCACTTCACGTCGCCGGTCATGCGATCCATGGACACGATCACGCCGGTCACGTCAGCGGCCACAATGTTTTCGCCGTCGATTGCCGGCACCAACATGTTGTAGGTGTCACCCTGGCCGTCACCGATGGAGCGGCTCCACTGCTTTTGCAAAACCACTTCTTCCTTGAAAGTGGTCAGCTCGGCCGGAGGCAGTTCTTTTTTACTGTTGCTGCTGCAACCCGCGGCCAGAACGGCCAGAGCCAGCAATGCTGCATGTTTCCAACGGATCACGTCACGCATCCCCTTTGGCCAAGTCGTCGAGCTTGATTTGTAGGCCACCGACCGCCGCTTCATCAGACAGCGCAGCCTTGGCCTTCTTGTACGCAGCATTGGCTTCGTCGGTGCGACCCAATTGGACCAGGAGGTCGCCCTTGAGCTCTTCGCGAGTGGCTACAAATGCCTTGTCCGCATCGCCGTCGAGCAGTTTGAGTGCTTCGTCGGCCTTGTTCTGTGCCGCCAATACCTGAGCCAGGCGCTGACGGGCGATTTCACCCAGAGTCGGGTTGGTCGGTTTGTCGGCGATGGCCTTCAGTTCAACGGCAGCATCATCCAGCTTGCCGGTATCGACCGCCACTTTGGCGACGAACAGGCTACCGTATTGAGCGTAGGTGCTGCCGCCAAATTCGCTTTTCAGCTTGCCGGCCAGGTCTGCAACCTGGGCCGGGTCAGGCTTGCCGTCCGGCGTCAGCGTGGTTTCCAGCAACTGCTGATACAGAACCGAGGCGCCCTGGGACTGGTTGGCCTGGTATTTGTGCCAGGCCTGCCAGCCGAACACCACCACCAAAGCGAGCAGACCGCCAGTAACCAGAGGCTTGCCATTACGCTGCCACCAGTCCTTGAACTCGGTCAGTTGATCATCATCAATACTCGACACCCCAATACTCCTTAAATCGCTAAATTCGGCTGTTCGACAGCTTCAACCCTGCACAACGCAGGTGGCCAGGTGCGCGGCGAGCGCATCAAAGGCAATGTTCTGTTGCTCGCCCTGGCCACGCAGGGGTTTGAAACCTATCACTTGCTGGGCCAACTCGTCATCGCCGAGGATCAGCGCATACAGCGCGCCGCTCTTGTCGGCCTTCTTGAACTGGCTCTTGAAGCTGCCGGCGCCGGCATTGATCTGCAGACGCAGGTTTGGCAGTTGGTCACGCACCTGTTCGCTCAAGGCCAGGGCTGCCAGTTCGGCAGCCTCGCCAAAGGCGCACAGGTACACGTCCACTTGCCGGGCGATTTCTTCCGGGACCTGCTCCAGGGTTTCCAGCAGCAGGATCAGACGCTCGATGCCCATGGCAAAGCCTACGCCGGTGGTGGGCTTGCCGCCCATCTGCTCGACCAGCCCGTCGTAACGACCGCCCGCGCACACGGTACCCTGGGCGCCAAGCTTGTCGGTGACCCACTCGAACACTGTCTTGCTGTAGTAATCAAGGCCGCGTACCAGTTTCGGGTTGATGACGTAGGGAATCCCGGCGGCATCCAGACGCGCCCTGAGGCCGTCGAAATGCACACGGGACTCGTCGTCCAGGTAGTCGGCCATTTTCGGCGCATCTACCAGCACGGCCTGGGTGTCGGCGTTCTTGGTATCCAGTACGCGCAACGGGTTGGTTTTCAGACGGCGCTGGCTGTCTTCATCCAGTTTATCCAAGTGGGCAGACAGGTACTCGACCAGGGCTTCGCGGTAGCGGCCCCGGGACTTACTGGTGCCCAGGCTGTTGAGTTCGAGCTTGACGGCGTCACGGATGCCCAACTGGCCCCACAGGCGCCAGGTCATCACGATCAGCTCGGCGTCGATGTCCGGGCCGTCAAGGTTGAACACCTCAAGACCAATCTGGTGGAACTGGCGATAACGGCCTTTCTGTGGACGCTCGTGACGGAACATCGGGCCGATGTACCACAACTTCTGCGGCTGACCGCCACCGGTGAGGCCGTGCTCGAGCACCGCACGCACACAGGCGGCAGTGCCTTCCGGACGCAGGGTCAGGGAGTCGCCGTTGCGGTCTTCGAAGGTGTACATCTCTTTTTCGACGATGTCGGTCACTTCACCGATGGAGCGTTTGAACAGCTCGGTGAACTCGACGATCGGCATGCGGATCTGTTTGTAACCGTAGTTATCCAGCAGGCGCGCGACCGTGCTTTCGAAGTAACGCCATAATGGCGTCTGCTCCGGCAGGATGTCGTTCATGCCACGAATGGCTTGCAGAGACTTGCTCACATCAAATCCTTAAATTCGTTCAATCAGCCGCGAGCGATCAGCGCTGCGTCAGCGGCGACCTTTTCGGCCGCTCTCTCGCGGATCAGCTTTTCCAACTGGTCCACCAGATTGTCATTCGTCAGTTTCTGCGACGGCTTGCCGTCGATGTAAATCAGGTTTGGCGTACCACCGGTAAGGCCGACGTGCGCCTCCTTGGCCTCGCCCGGCCCGTTGACCACGCAGCCGATCACTGCAACATCCAGCGGCACCAGCAGGTCTTCGAGGCGCAACTCCAGGTCGTTCATGGTTTTCACCACGTCGAAGTTCTGCCGCGAGCAGCTCGGGCAGGCAATGAAGTTGATGCCACGGGAACGCAAGCGCAGGGATTTGAGAATGTCGTAACCGACCTTCACTTCCTCTACGGGGTCTGCCGCCAGGGAGATGCGGATAGTGTCGCCGATCCCTTCGGCGAGCAGCATACCGAGACCCACCGCAGATTTCACTGTGCCTGAGCGCAGACCGCCCGCTTCCGTGATACCCAGGTGCAGCGGCTGCACGATTTCCCTGGCCAGCAGGCGGTAGGCTTCTACCGCCATGAACACGTCGGAAGCCTTTACGCTGACCTTGAAGTCCTGGAAATTCAGGCGTTCGAGGTGTTCAACGTGGCGCAGCGCCGACTCGACCAGCGCCGCCGGGGTAGGCTCGCCGTATTTCTTTTGCAGGTCTTTTTCCAGGGAGCCGGCGTTGACGCCGATGCGGATCGGAATGCCGCGATCACGGGCGGCATCCACCACCGCGCGCACGCGGTCTTCACGCCCGATGTTACCCGGATTGATGCGCAGGCAGTCCACCCCGAGCTCGGCCACGCGCAGCGCGATCTTGTAGTCGAAGTGAATGTCGGCAACCAGTGGCACCTTGACCAGCTGCTTGATGCGGCCGAAGGCTTCGGCAGCGTCCATGTCCGGCACGGAAACGCGCACGATGTCGACGCCGGCTGCTTCCAGACGGTTGATCTGGGCCACGGTGGCGGCCACATCATTGGTGTCGCTGTTGGTCATGCTCTGTACGGCAATGGGGGCATCGCCGCCCACGGGTACGGAGCCGACCCAGATCTTGCGCGATACGCGACGTTTGATTGGAGATTCGCCGTGCATGACTATTGTCCCAACTTGAGGCGAGCGGTCTCGCCACTGGTGAACGGCGCCACGTCCACAGGCTGGCCGTTGTAGACCACTTGCGCGCCACGGGCGTAGCCCAGACGCAGCGTCAGAGGAGGCTTGCCGCCCTGGTCAAGCGTGTCGCCCTTGCGCTTGAGGCCGCTGAACAGCACTTTGCCGTTGCCATCGGTGACTTGCGTCCAGCAGTCGGCGATGAAGGTAACCTGTACGTGCCCGTCACCGGCGATCAACGCAGGGGTCGTAGGGGCCGAAATAGCGGGAGCTGCTGGCGTAACCGGAGCCGTGGTCGCCGGGGCCTGGGCAGGAGCCGCCGGCGTGTGGACCTGGGCGGCGGGCGCAGCCGGAGTGGTCGGCGCAGTCACGGCAGCGGTTGCGCCCGGGGAGGTTTCCGGCGCTGGCTGCTCGGTGGCCGGCGGCGTTTCAGGTGCGGCCTGGCTTTGCACAACAGCCTGGTCTTCGGGCTCATCCAGCGGATGAATCTGGGTGGTGCCGTCGGCGCTTTCGACTTCGACGTGCTCCATGGCGTTACTGGTCATGTCCTTGGTGCGCTGGGCCGCCTGGTCCTGCCACCAGACGAAACCACCGCCGATCACCGCGATCAGCAGCAGCAGGCTGACAATCCGCAAGATCGTGTGGGAGACCCGAGTGGGCTCTTCGATACGGCCCAGGCCATGGACGTTGCTGCCCTGGGAGTCGGTGCCGGTGAACTGATCGAACTGCTGGACCAGCACGGTTTGATCGATGCCGAGCAACTTGGCATAAGCACGGATATAACCGCGTGCAAAGGTATGCCCCGGCAGCTTGTCGAACGCGCCGGCCTCGAGGTTGCCCAGGGACGTGGCCGTCAAATTGAGCTTGAGGGCCACTTCCGCCAGCGACCAGCCATTGCTTTCGCGGGCCTGACGCAAGGTGTCGCCTGGGTTTACGCGATTAGCTGCTACAACTTCCGGGTGCGCCGCTTTCATCATTGCTCCGACAGGTATTGCTGATATTCCGGCGTACCGGGATAGAGTCGTTCGAGTTGCTGGCCAAAACGTGCGGCCGTGTCGCGTTCTTCATGAACCGTCGCCAGGCGCACACCGAGCAATAGACTACGTGCATTTTGCCCGCTGAGCAGGCTAAAACGCTCGTAATAGTCACGTGCCGGCACATAATGCCTGTCTTCGTAGGACAACTCAGCCATTTCGAGCAATGCGCGAGGCTGGTGACCGTTCAGGTGCAGGGCTTTTTCCAGTTGCTGGCGCGCCAAATCGCGCTGCCCGAGGTGCATCGAGGTGACCCCAAGGTTCTCGAATACCCGAGAACGTTCTGGATACAGGGTATCGGTACTGGCTTGCTGGAAATAACGGGCGGCCTGGGCATAACGTTTCTGCTCGAACAGGAAGCTGCCGTAGTTGTTCAACAGCCGAGGATCGGCAGGCCGTACGGACAGCGCCTTGGTGAAATACCGGTCGGCCAGCTCAGGCTCGGCCTGGGCCTTGAACACCAACGCCAAAGCTGCATTGGCGTCGGCGTCATCGCTGTCCAACTCGAGGGCCTTTTTCAACGGCACCTTGGCCTGCTCGCTCATGCCTTGCTGCAGGTAACCCAGGCCCAACTGCACATACGCCACTCGCGCCTCGTCACGGCCTTTGTCTGTTTGCAAAGGGCTGTCATGGCCCGATGAAACACAACCGGCCGCAAGACCGGTAACCAGTAACAGCAGCGCAAGGCGCAAGGGCATAGAGATCCTCTCTCAGATTCGATTCACAGCGATTTGCGGCAGATCGTCAGCGGCGTTCAATTCACGCACGGCGATGTAACGTTCGCTGCGGCGGGTGCGGTCCATCACCTGCCCTACCAATTGGCCACAGGCGGCGTCGATGTCTTCACCACGGGTGGTGCGCACGGTGACGTTGTAGCCGGCCTGGTGCAGTTGATCCTGAAAACGGCGAATGGCGTTGTTGCTTGGCCGCTCGTAGCCGGAATGTGGAAACGGGTTGAACGGAATAAGGTTGATCTTGCACGGGGTGTTCTTGAGCAACTCGATCATCTCGACGGCGTGTTCGACCTTGTCGTTGATGTCCTTGAGCATGGTGTACTCAATGGTCAGCACGCGTTTCTCGCCCAGGGTCGCCATGTAACGCTGGCAGGATTCGAGCAGCATCTTAAGCGGATACTTCTTGTTGATTGGCACCAATTGGTTACGCAATGCGTCATTGGGTGCGTGCAGCGACAACGCCAGGGAGACGTCGATGTGCTTGGCCAGCTCATCGATCATCGGCACCACGCCGGAGGTCGACAGGGTCACACGGCGCTTGGAGATTCCGTAGCCCAGGTCGTCCATCATCAGGTGCATGGCCGCAATCACGTTATCGAAGTTCAGCAGCGGCTCACCCATGCCCATCATCACCACGTTGGTGATGGCACGGTCGACGGTTGCCGGGACGCTGCCAAAGGATTTATTGGCAATCCACACCTGGCCGATAACTTCGGCGGCGGTGAGGTTGCTGTTGAAGCCTTGCTTGCCGGTGGAGCAGAAACTGCAGTCCAGGGCACAGCCTGCCTGGGACGAAACGCACAAGGTGCCGCGCTTGCCCTGAGGGATGTAAACGGTCTCGACGCAGCTGCCGGACGCCACGCGCACCACCCACTTGCGGGTGCCGTCGCTGGAGATGTCCTCGCTGACCACTTCCGGACCACGAACCTCGGCAATGGCCTTGAGCTTGTCGCGCAGGGCCTTGCTGACGTTCGTCATGGCGTCGAAATCATCGACACCAAAGTGGTGAATCCATTTCATTACCTGACCGGCACGGAAGCGCTTCTCCCCGATTGAGTCGAAGAATTTCTCCATTTCCGGCTGAGTCAGACCCAGCAGGTTGGTTTTAACAGTCGATGTCGTCATGGATTCACCCTCACTCTTTAAGCCGATGCTTAGCGAGCGGTTACTTCAGTAGCAGCGAAAAAGTACGAAATTTCGCGAGCAGCAGCGGCTTCGGAGTCCGAACCGTGTACGGCGTTGGCGTCGATGGACTCAGCGAAATCAGCACGGATGGTGCCGGCAGCCGCTTCTTTAGGGTTGGTGGCGCCCATCAGCTCACGGTTCAGCGCGATGGCGTTTTCGCCTTCCAGCACCTGAACAACAACAGGACCGGAGATCATGAAAGCAACCAGGTCACCGAAGAAACCACGGGCGCTGTGCTCAGCGTAGAAGCCTTCAGCTTCGGCCTTGGACAGTTGCTTGAGTTTCGAGGCTACAACCTTCAGGCCGGCTTTTTCGAAACGAGTGGTGATCTCGCCGATGACGTTTTTTGCAACAGCGTCAGGCTTGATGATGGAGAAAGTACGTTGAACAGCCATGGTGTAACTCCAGAAACGGTAATTTACGAAAAATTAAACCCGCGAATTATACGCGGGTTATCAGGTATTGCCTAACTGCGTAAAAGGCGACTCAGTCTGCTTCTTCGATCCACAGGCCTTGAATCGCCTCGAGAACCTTTTCGCCACCCCGGTCCGGGATGTCGTCAAAATCCGGCAGCTCCATTACGAGGTTGCGCAGCTTGACGAAGTTCACCGTAAGAGGATTGACCTCAGGATGGGCTTCAGCAAGTTGTATAGCGATTTCTTGTACATCAACCCATTTCAGGCTCATGACATTTCCTTGAATCAATGCGGCGCTTCGGCTGCATGGTTGAGGGAATATTTCGGAATCTCGACAGTGATGTCCTCAGTCCCGACCTTCGCCTGGCAGCTCAGGCGCGAATGCGATTCCAGGCCCCAGGCACGGTCGAGAAAGTCCTCTTCCAGCTCGTCTGCTTCTTCCAGGGAATTGAACCCTTCGCGGATGATGCAGTGGCAGGTAGTGCAGGCGCAGACACCGCCACAGGCGCTTTCGATCTCGATGTGGTTGTCATGGGCAACGTCGAGGATGGACTTGCCGGTCTCAGCCTCAACAACCATACCGTCCGGGCAATGCTCGGCGTGTGGCAGAAAAATGACCTGCGGCATTAATTATTCCTCGAGTTCATTCAGGTTGCGGCCCGCCAGGGCGGCTTTTACCGACTGGTCCATACGGCGGGCGGCGAAAGCATCGGTCACTTGCGACAGACGTTTGGTCTGCTGCTCGATGGCATAACCATCGGTGCCTTTCATCAGTTCGGCCAGTTCCTGCATCTGCAGATCGATGACCATGCGCTCTTCGGCATCCAGCAGGCGCTCGCCGTCAGCTTCCAGGGCGCCCTGCACCGCTTCGAGCAGGCGCTGCGCGTCGACTTGTTGCTCGCGCAGTACGCGAGCGACCTTGTCGTCACCGGCGTATTGGAACGAGTCCTTGAGCATTTTGGCAATTTCGCCGTCGGTGAGGCCGTAGGACGGCTTGACCTGAATGCTGGCTTCAACGCCCGAACCGAGCTCACGCGCAGCCACGCTGAGCAAACCATCGGCGTCTACCTGGAAGGTCACGCGAATTTTCGCTGCACCGGCGACCATCGCTGGAATGCCGCGCAACTCGAAGCGCGCCAGTGAGCGGCAGTCGCTGATCAGTTCGCGCTCGCCTTGCAGCACATGAATCATCATGGCCGTCTGGCCGTCTTTGTACGTGGTGAAGTCCTGGGCGCGGGCGACGGGGATGGTGGTGTTGCGCGGAATCACCTTCTCCATCAGACCGCCCATGGTTTCCAGCCCAAGGGACAATGGAATCACGTCGAGCAACAGCAACTCGCCACCCTCGCGTTTGTTACCGGCCAGGGTATCGGCCTGGATTGCCGCGCCGATGGCAACCACTTGATCCGGGTCGATTTCGGTGAGGGGCTGACGGCCAAATGCTTCGGCCACTGCATCACGCACGCGGGGCACGCGAGTCGAACCGCCGACCATGACCACCGCCACCACCTCTTCCAGCTCGATGCCGGAATCGCGCACCGCGCGGCGGCAGGCCTTGAGGCTACGCGCGACCATCGGCTCGATCAGCGCATCGAAGGCTTGGCGGGTCAGTTGGGCCGACCAGTTGCCGTAGGACACTTCAACAGAGGCAGCCTCCGTCAGCGCTTCCTTGGCTGCACAGGCAGTTTGCAGCAGGTTACGCTGCGCGCCCGGGTCCAGGTCGGCGGACAAGCCGGCGCTGGTGATAATCCAGCCAGCGATGGCGTGGTCGAAGTCATCACCGCCCAGGGCGCTGTCGCCACCGGTGGCGAGCACTTCAAACACACCGCCGGTCAGGCGCAGAATCGAGATATCGAAGGTGCCGCCGCCCAGGTCGTAGATCGCGACCAGGCCTTCGGCGTGCTGATCGAGGCCATACGCCACCGCGGCTGCGGTTGGCTCGTTGAGCAGGCGCAGCACGTTGAGGCCGGCGAGTTTCGCCGCGTCCTTGGTGGCCTGGCGCTGCGCGTCATCGAAATACGCCGGCACGGTAATCACCGCGCCGACCAGTTCGCCGCCCAAGGTGGTTTCCGCGCGCTGGCGCAGCACCTTGAGAATATCGGCGGACACTTCCACCGGGCTTTTCGGCCCCTGCACGGTGTCGATGAACGGCATATGGGATTCGCCGCCGACAAAGCGGTACGGCAGTTGCTCACCCAGTTGCTTGACGTCAGACAGGCCACGGCCCATCAGGCGCTTGACCGACAGCACGGTATTCAACGGATCGGTGGAGGCTGCCAGTTTGGCCGACTCGCCCACTTCGGTACGGTCTGCGTGATAACGCACAGCGGACGGCAGGATCACCTTGCCATCGGCGTCGGGCAACGGCTCGGACAGGCCGCTGCGCAGGGCGGCGACCAGGGAATTGGTGGTGCCCAGGTCAATCCCGACCGCCAGGCGACGCTGGTGCGGTTGAGGGCTTTGGCCGGGTTCGGCGATTTGCAGTAGAGCCATGGTAATCAGGTCTTATCTGTCTATCAGGCGTGCATCACGGGCAGCACACTGGGTTAATCGTCGAGGCGCTCTTCAAGCTGGCGCACTTCGTAGGTGAGCTTGTCGAGGAACTGCATGCGCCGCATCAGGCGTTCGGCCTGTTCACGTTGCGCTGCATCATCCCAACAGGCTGCGAAGCTTTCGTTGAGCTCTTCCTGGGCCGTTTTCAGCCGACGCTTGAAGACCGCGACACCCGCCACATCGGCTTCGTCCTGCAGATCTTCGAGTTCTTCGCGCCACTGCATCTGCTGCATCAGGAAGTCCGGGTCGTGCACCGTGACTTCAAGGGGCAGCTCGCCACCGTTCATCGCGAGCAGGTAGCGCGCGCGTTTCGCAGGGCTCTTGAGCGTCTGATAGGCTTCGTTGAGGCTGGCCGATTGCTCCAGCGCCTGGCGTTGCTCGCGCTCGGAAGCGTCAGCAAAGCGGTCCGGATGCACCCCACGCGCCAATTCTCGGTAGCGCGTGGCAAGCTGCTCAAGGTTCAGCCGAAAGCTCGGCTGCAGCTCGAATAAAGCGAAATGACAAGGAGTGCCCACAAATAGCCTCAGATGTTGAAGCTTTCGCCGCAGCCACATTCACCGCGTACGTTGGGGTTGTTGAACTTGAAGCCTTCGTTCAACCCTTCCTTGACGAAATCGAGTTCGGTGCCGTCCAGGTAGGTCAGGCTCTTGGGGTCGATGATCACTTTCTCGCCGTGACTTTCGAACACCTGGTCTTCCGCAACCACCTCGTCGACAAACTCCAGCACGTAGGCAAGGCCGGAACAGCCCGTGGTGCGAACACCCAGACGAATCCCCTCACCTTTACCGCGCCCATTCAGGGAGCGGCGAATATGCTGCGCTGCCGCTTCTGTCATGCTGATAGCCATCGTTGACTCCTTACTCGTCGCCAAATGCTTAGATCAAGCCTTTCTTCTGCTTGTAGTCGCGAACGGCCGCCTTGATGGCGTCCTCGGCGAGTACGGAGCAGTGGATTTTCACCGGCGGCAGGGCCAGTTCTTCGGCCAGTTGGGTGTTGCTGATGGTGACAGCCTCATCCAGGGTCTTGCCTTTCATCCATTCGGTCGCCAGGGAGCTGGAGGCAATGGCTGAACCGCAGCCGTAGGTCTTGAACTTGGCGTCTTCGATAACGCCAGCGTCGTTGACCTTGATCTGCAGGCGCATCACATCGCCGCACGCCGGAGCGCCGACCATGCCGGTGCCCACATCAGGGTCTTCCGCGTTCATCTTGCCGACGTTGCGCGGGTTTTCGTAGTGGTCGATGACCTTTTCGCTGTAAGCCATGGTACTCAATCCTCACTCATCAGGGCCGCTCTGGAACCCTGTAGAAACGCCTGCGTTTCCGCCATGTTCCTACAGAGCCTGGGTGGCGGCTTCTATAATTTAGTGTGCCGCCCACTCGATCTTGGAGATGTCGACACCGTCTTTGAACATGTCCCACAGCGGCGACAGAACGCGCAGCTTGTTGACCGCCTCGCACACTTTCTGTGCGGCGTAGTCGACCTGCTCTTCGGTGGTGAAGCGGCCGAAGGTAAAGCGGATCGAGCTGTGTGCCAGTTCGTCATTGCGGCCCAGGGCGCGCAGTACGTACGAAGGCTCAAGGGAGGCCGAGGTGCAGGCCGAACCGGACGACACCGCCAGGTCCTTGAGCGCCATGATCAGCGACTCGCCTTCGACGTAGTTGAAGCTCAGGTTCAGGTTGTGCGGTACGCGGGCAGTCATGCTGCCGTTGACGTACAGCTCTTCAAGGTGCTCGACCTGCTTGTAGAAGCGATCGCTGAGGGCCTTGATACGAATATTTTCGGCAGCCATGTCTTCCTTGGCTACGCGGAAGGCTTCACCCATGCCAACGATCTGGTGGGTAGCCAGGGTGCCCGAACGCATGCCGCGCTCGTGACCACCGCCGTGCATGGCCGCTTCGATACGCACGCGAGGCTTGCGGCTTACATAGAGAGCGCCGATGCCTTTAGGGCCGTAGGTCTTGTGGGCCGAGAACGCCATCAGGTCGACTTTCAGCTTGGACAGGTCGATATCGACCTTGCCGGTGGACTGAGCAGCGTCGACATGCAGCAATACACCCTTGGAGCGCGTCAGCTCGCCGATGGCGGCGATGTCGTTGATGGTGCCGATTTCGTTGTTCACGTGGATCACGGAAACCAGGATGGTGTCTTCACGCATCGCGGCTTCGATCATGGCCGGGGTGACGATACCGTCGGTGGTTGGCTCAAGGTAAGTCACCTCAAACCCTTCACGCTCCAGTTGGCGCATGGTGTCGAGGACAGCCTTGTGCTCAATTTTGGTGGTGATCAGGTGCTTGCCCTTGGTCGCGTAAAAATGCGCCGCGCCCTTGATCGCCAGGTTATCGGACTCGGTGGCACCGGAGGTCCAGACGATCTCACGCGGGTCTGCGCCCACCAGGTCGGCGACCTGGCGACGAGCGTTCTCGACCGCTTCCTCGGCTTTCCAGCCGAATACGTGGGAGCGGGAGGCCGGGTTGCCGAAGTTTCCGTCAACCAGCAGGCATTCACTCATCTTTTGCGCAACACGCGGGTCAACCGGGGTGGTCGCCGAGTAATCAAGGTAAATTGGCAATTTCATGGACTTTCTCCTAAATCAGGCTGGCTGGCGTGCCGTTAGCTCTTCGGCTGTCACTCGACGGCGGACGCTTCAATCTTGTCCAGACGCGGCGCCCTGGTGTTGCAACGGCGCTGGTCCTGACGCTGGGCTACTTCTTGCACCTCACGGCGAGTCACAAGATCAGCCAAGCTGATACCACTCAAAAACTCATGGATCTGCAGGCTCAAGTCACACCACAGGTGGTGAGTCAGGCAGGTGTCGCCGGCGTGGCAATCACCCAGGCCCTGGCACTTGGTGGCATCGACGGATTCGTTGACCGCATCGATCACCTGGGCCACCTGGATGCCCTGCATCTCGCGGGACAACTGATAGCCGCCACCCGGACCGCGAACGCTGGAGACCAGATTGCTGCGGCGCAATTTGGCGAACAGCTGCTCGAGGTAAGACAGCGAAATGCCTTGGCGCTCGGAGATATCGGCCAGGGACACCGGGCCAGTTTGCGCGTGCAAGGCCAAGTCAAGCATGGCGGTTACCGCGTATCGGCCTTTTGTAGTCAGTCTCATGGACAAGTACCAAGGTGTTTCAGAATGGGAGCAAGTATGCGATTCCCGAGTATTTAAGTCAACTATAAGACCCAGTACTTTAGTCAGGATTACCCGTAAAAAAGGCGCGCAAATCATAGCAGGATGGGGTGGGGACGAACAGCGGGAACGGGGACGACGCTCAAACCCAGGACCAATGAAGGTCAAATGTGGGAAGCGGCTTGCTCCCGATTGCAATGGGCCTGTCACTGAATTAGACGACTGACATACCGCTATCGGGAGCAAGCCCCCTCCCACAGGGGATTGGTGGCGACTGGCAGCAATCAGCTTGCTTTGGTAGCGGCTTCGTCCTTGATCTCGGCGAAGTCTTCTTCACGCAGCTCAGGCAAATCCTTGGCGCAATAACTGCTGCCCAGCTCCTTGAGCGCGCCGCACATGCCGTCCAGCTTGCCATCAACCGCCTGCAGGTGGTCGAGCAACTGGCCGATGGCGCGCGCCACGGGGTCGGGCATGTCCTCGCTGACGCCGTAGGCATCGAAGCCGATCTTCTCGGCCATGGCCTTACGCTTGGCTTCCTGCTCGTCGCCGACTTCCGGCTTGACGATGATGCGACCGGGAATACCCACCACCGTTGCGCCGGCCGGCACCGCCTTGGTCACCACGGCGTTGGAACCCACTTTGGCGCCAGCCCCCACCGTGAACGGGCCGAGCACCTTGGCGCCCGCCCCCACCACCACGCCATTTTCCAGGGTCGGGTGGCGCTTGCCTTTGTTCCAACTGGTGCCGCCCAGGGTCACGCCCTGGTACAGCGTCACATCGTCGCCGATTTCAGCGGTCTCACCGATCACAATGCCCATGCCGTGATCGATGAAAAAACGACGCCCGACCTTGGCGCCCGGGTGAATCTCGATCCCGGTCAGCCAGCGGCCGAAGTTCGACACCAGCCGTGCCAGCCACTTCCAGCCCATGCCCCAAAAGAAGCCGGACAGGCGGTGGATCCAGATCGCATGCATGCCCGGGTAGCAGGTCAGCACTTCAAAGGCATTGCGCGCCGCCGGATCACGGTGGAAAACGCTTTGGATGTCTTCTCGCAAACGCTCGAACATTGTTAATCCTTCCGCTTAAGCAGCTCGCCACGGGCCGCTTTCTGGGTTTCCGTGAGGATGCCACGCAATATGTTCATTTCCGCACGGCTCACCGAACTGCGCCCATACAGGCGACGCAGGCGCGCCATCAGGTGCCGTGGCTTTTCCGGATCGAGAAACTCGATGGCCACCAGAGTTTGCTCCAGGTGCTCATAGAAACGCTCCAGCTCGTCCATGGTGGCCAGCTCGCCACTTTTGGTCGATGCCACTTCATCCTTCTCGACCTTGCTCGGCTGACCTGCCGCCGCCAGCCAGGCCATGCGCACCTCGTAACTCAGCACCTGCACCGCCGCCCCGAGGTTCAGCGAGCTGAACTCAGGGTCGGATGGAATGTGCACATGGTAGTGACATCGCTGCAGTTCTTCATTGGTGAGGCCGGAGTCTTCACGACCAAACACCAGGGCGATTTCGGCGCCGTCGGCGGCTTCTTCGATCACCTTGGTGCCGCACTCACGCGGGTCCAGCAGCGGCCACGGGATGCGTCGGTCACGGGCACTGGTGCCGAGCACGAGATTGCAGCCCACCAGCGCATCTTCCAGGGTGGCGACGACCTGGGCGCTCGCGAGCAGGTCATTGGCGCCGGACGCACGGGCATCGGCCTCGTGGTGCGGGAATACCCGCGGCTCGACCAGCACCAGGCGCGTCAGCCCCATGTTCTTCATGGCCCGCGCCACCCCGCCGATATTGCCGGGGTGACTGGTATTGACGAGGACGACACGAATGTTTTGCAGCAAGGGAGGCGCTCTCGGACACGGGAAAGGGGAGCAAATCTTACAGAACAGCCTAAGGTTATGCCACGAAAGCTAACGCCGCTCTTCACCTGAAGAAAGTTTCTGCTAAACTGCCCGGCTTTCTTTAACAACCTTAGGTGACCTATCCATGCAGCCCATGCTGAATATCGCGCTGCGCGCCGCCCGCAGCGCCAGTGAATTGATCTTCCGCTCCATCGAGCGCCTGGATACCATCAAGGTCGACGAAAAAGACGCCAAGGATTACGTATCCGAGGTGGATCGCGCCGCCGAACAGAAAATCATCGACGCTCTGCGCAAGGCCTACCCTACCCACGGCATCCTCGGCGAAGAAACCGGCCTGCACAAAGGCAGCGGCGAAGGCGAAGACTACCTGTGGATCATCGACCCACTGGATGGCACCACCAACTTCCTGCGCGGCATCCCGCACTTTGCCGTGAGCATTGCCTGCAAATACCGTGGTCGCCTTGAGCACGCAGTGGTTCTCGACCCGGTTCGCCAGGAAGAATTCACCGCCAGCCGTGGCCGTGGCGCCCAGCTCAATGGTCGCCGCCTGCGCGTCAGTGGTCGCACCAGCCTGGACGGCGCCCTGCTGGGCACCGGCTTCCCGTTCCGTGACGACCAGATGGACAACCTGGAAAACTACCTGGGCATGTTCCGCGCCCTGGTCGGCCAGACCGCCGGCATCCGTCGCGCCGGCGCAGCGAGCCTGGACCTGGCTTACGTGGCCGCCGGTCGTTTTGATGCGTTCTGGGAGTCGGGCCTGTCCGAGTGGGACATGGCTGCGGGCGCCCTGTTGATTCAAGAGGCCGGCGGCCTGGTGAGCGACTTCACCGGCGGTCATGATTTCCTTGAGAAAGGCCATGTGGTTGCCGGCAACACCAAGTGCTTCAAGGCCGTGCTGACAGCAATCCAGCCGCACCTGCCGGCCTCGCTGAAGCGCTAAGCGAGCAGACAAAAAAAAGCACCCCACGGGGGTGCTTTTTTCATGCCTGGAATATGGCATGAACACACATTCCAACAACATCGGATGGCAAATGTGGGAGGGGGCTTGCTCCCGATTGCAGTGTGCCAGTCTATAAAGCCATCGACTGATCCACCGCTATCGGGAGCAAGCCCCCTCCCACATTTTTACTGCACAGGGCTTTGAATCGTCCCCTGGATTACTGCTGGTTCTGACCCAGGATCAGACGACCCTCTTTATCCACAGGAATCTGACCGCCTGGATCGCGATCCATGCGCACGGTGCCTTCCTTGCCATCCAGTGTGTAACGCACGTCATAGCCGACCACCTTGTCGCTGATGTCGTTGACAGTGTTACAACGTGTCTGGGTAGTGGTGTAGGTATCGCGGTTCTGCATGCCTTCCTGAACCTTGTTGCCGGCGTAACCGCCACCGACCGCACCGGCTACGGTGGCCAGCTTTTTGCCGTTACCGCCACCGACCTGGTTACCCAACAGACCACCGGCCAGCGCACCGACCACGGTACCGACGATCTGATGCTGATCCTGCACCGGCTTCTGCCGAGTCACCGCGACGTCCTTGCAGACCTCACGTGGCGTTTTAATCTGGGTTTTTACCGGCTGTGCCGCCAGTACTTGCGCATACTCAGGGCCGCTTTTTACCAGGCTGTAGGTGGCAACAGCGCCCCCGGCAGTCACACCGACAGCACCCAATACCGCACCAACCAGCAACGACTTGTTCACGTTGAACCTCCTGACCATCACAAGCGGACCGAAAGATCCGCGCTATACCCAGCCTTGGAGCAAAAAAAAAGGCACGAGTTCAATCCTCGTGCCTCTTTTGTAACAGCGTGTCAACAAACGCCCATCAAGGACGGTCGTCGACCTCCTTGCCAGTGCTGGCCGGAGGAATCAGGTCTTCGCTGTTGAGGTTCAGCCAGATCAGCACCACGTTGGCGATGTAGATCGACGAGTAGGTGCCCGCCAGAACGCCGATGAACAGCGCCAGGGAGAAGCCCCACAAGTTGTCGCCACCGAAGATCATCAGCGCGGCAATCGCCAGCAAGGTGGAGATCGACGTCGCCATGGTGCGCAGCAGCGTCTGGGTGGTAGAAATGTTGATGTTTTCGATCAACGACGCCTTGCGCAGCACGCGGAAGTTCTCACGAACACGGTCGAATACCACGATGGTGTCGTTGAGCGAGTAACCAATGATCGCCAGCACGGCCGCCAGCACGGTCAGGTCGAAGGTAATCTGGAAATACGCCAGGATACCCACGGTCACGATCACATCGTGGATCAGCGACACAATGGCGCCGACACCGAACTTCCACTGAAAGCGGAAAGCCAGGTAGATCATGATGCCGACCAGCGCCATCAGCATGCCGAGGCCGCCCTGGTCGCGCAGCTCTTCACCCACTTGCGGGCCCACGAACTCGACGCGCTTGACCGACGCCGGGTTGTCCCCGCCGACCTTCTGCAAGGCCTCGGCCACCTGGTGACCCAGTTGCGGGTCTTCGCCCGGCATGCGCACCAGCAAGTCGGTGGTGGCACCAAAGCTCTGCACCACGGCTTCGTGATAGCCGGCCTTGACCAGCTCGTTGCGCACCAGGGTGACGTCGGCCGGCTTCTCGTAGGTCAGCTCGATGAGCGTACCGCCGGTGAAGTCCAGACCGTAGTTCAGGCCCTTATGGAACCAGCTGAACAACGCCAGAACGGTAAGGAGCACGGTGACGCCGAACGCAACGTTGCGAACGCCCATGAAGTTGATTGTACGTAACATGGCAGCCCCTTAAATCCACAACTTCTTGAAGTCACGTCCGCCAAAGATCAGGTTGACCATTGCGCGGGTCACCATGATGGCCGTGAACATCGAGGTAAAGATACCCAGGGACATGGTCACCGCAAAACCTTTGACCGGGCCGGTGCCCATGGCAAAGAGAATCCCGCCGACCAGCAGAGTGGTCAGGTTGGAGTCGAGAATCGCGGTAAATGCCCGGCCGAAGCCTTCGTTGATTGCGCGCTGCACCGTCATGCCGGCGGCGATCTCTTCACGAATCCGCGAGAAAATCAGCACGTTGGCGTCCACCGCCATACCCATGGTGAGTACGATACCGGCGATACCCGGCAGGGTCAGCGTTGCACCCAGCAGCGACATCAGGGCCAGCAGCATCACCATGTTGCCCGCCAGGGCGACGGTGGCGATCACGCCGAAGAAGCGGTAGATGGCGATGATGAACAGCGACACGAACAGCATGCCCCACAAGGCCGCATCGACACCCTTGGTGATGTTGTCGGCACCCAGGCTCGGGCCAATGGTGCGCTCTTCAGCGAAGTACATCGGCGCCGCCAGGCCACCGGCACGCAGCAACAGCGCCAGCTCCGAGGATTCGCCCTGGCCGTTCAGGCCGGTGATGCGAAATTGAGCACCCAGCGGCGACTGGATGGTCGCCAGGCTGATGATCTTCTTCTCTTCCTTGAAGGTCTGCACCGGCACGTCTTTCTCGACGCCGTTGACCATCTGCTTGGTGTAGGTGGTCACCGGGCGTTGCTCGATGAAGATCACCGCCATGCTGCGACCGACGTTGCTGCGCGTGGCGCGGTTCATCAGGTCGCCGCCGTGGCCATCCAGGCGGATGTTCACTTCGGGAGTACCGTGCTGCGAGTCGAAACCGGCCTTGGCATCGGTGACCTGGTCACCGGTGATGATCAGGCCGCGCTCGATCAGCGCAGGAGGACGATTGCCTTCGCGGAACTCGAACTCTTCGGAGGTGGCGCGGGTAGCACCCGGCTCAGCCGCGAGACGGAACTCCAGGTTGGCGGTTTTACCCAGGATACGCTTGGCTTCAGCGGTGTCCTGCACGCCCGGCAATTCAACCACGATACGGTTGGCGCCCTGACGCTGCACGATCGGCTCGGCCACACCCAGCTCGTTGACACGGTTACGCACCGTGGTCAGGTTCTGCTTGATGGAGTATTCGCGGATTTCCGCGATCTTCGCCGGGCTCATCGCCAGACGCAGTACCGCCTGACCATTGAGGTCGGCCGGCACGATGTCGAAGTCATTGAAGTTCTTGCGAATCAGCGCACGGGCCTGTTCGCGGGACGCTTCATCAGAGAAGCCCAACTGGATGGCACCGTTGAGCTGCGGCAGGCTGCGATAACGCAACTTCTCTTTGCGCAGCAGGCTCTTCACGTCGCCTTCGTAAACTTTCAGGCGCGCGTCGAGGGCTTTGTCCATGTCGACTTCCAGCAGGAAGTGCACACCACCGGACAAGTCCAGACCCAGCTTCATCGGGTGCGCGCCAATGCTGCGCAGCCATTGTGGCGTGGTCTGTGCCAGGTTCAGCGCGACAACGTAGTCGTCACCCATGGCCTTGCGCACGACGTCCTTGGCCGGCAACTGGTCTTCGGATTTGGTCAGGCGCAGCAAGCCGCCCTTGGCACCCGCGGCCAATGTTGCCGCTTTAACCTGGATACCCGCGTCATTGAGTGCTTTGCTCGCGCGTTCCAGATCGGCCTGATTGACCTGCAGCGAAGTGCTGGCGCCCGTGATCTGGATCGCCGGGTCATCAGGATAGAGATTGGGAGCGGAATAAATAAAACCGATCGCCAGCACCGCCAGGATCAGTACGTATTTCCACAGAGGGTATTTGTTCAGCATCACGCCGCCCGCTTATAACGCGGGGCGCCTTGCGCGCCCCGTCGATTGGTAAAGGTTGTTGCTTAGATCGCTTTGAGCGTGCCTTTAGGCAGCGTGGCAGCGATGGCGCCCTTCTGGAACTTCATTTCCACGGTGTCGGAGACTTCCAGTACCACGAAAGCATCGGCAACCTTGGTGATCTTGCCGGCGATACCGCCCGTGGTCACCACTTCGTCGCCCTTTTGCAGGCTGCCCAGCAGGTTCTTCTGCTCTTTGGCGCGCTTGGCCTGTGGACGCCAGATCATCAGGTAGAAGATGACCAGGAAGCCGACCAGGAAAATCCACTCGAAACCACCGCCCATAGGGCCGGCAGCGGCAGGCGCAGCGGCGTCAGCCATGGCGTTAGAGATAAAAAAGCTCATTTAGCACTCCAGTTGCAAATAGTGAATCTTAGGGTCGGGAAAACTCAGTCCAAGGGCGGCACAGGGAGCCCGCGCTTGGCATAGAAGGCATCGACGAAGGCGGCCAATGTACCCTGTTGAATAGCCTCGCGCAAACCAGCCATCAGGACTTGGTAGTGACGCAAATTGTGGATGGTATTCAACATGCTACCCAGCATTTCCCCGCACTTGTCCAGATGATGCAGATAAGCACGGGAGAAGTTCTGGCAGGTGTAGCAGTCACAGGTGGGATCCAGCGGCGATTCATCATGGCGATGGAACGCGTTACGGATCTTCAGCACGCCTGTATCGATGAACAGATGCCCATTGCGGGCATTACGGGTTGGCATCACGCAATCGAACATGTCCACACCGCGGCGCACACCCTCTACGAGATCTTCCGGTTTGCCAACGCCCATAAGGTAACGAGGTTTTTCAGCAGGCATCAGGCCCGGCAGATAATCCAGCACCTTGATCATCTCGTGCTTGGGCTCGCCCACCGACAGACCGCCAATGGCCAGGCCGTCGAAGCCGATCTTGTCGAGGCCTTCGAGCGAGCGCTTGCGCAGGCTTTCGTGCATGCCGCCCTGGACGATGCCGAACAGCGCCGCAGTGTTGTCGCCGTGGGCGTTTTTCGAACGCTGGGCCCAACGCAGCGACAGCTCCATGGAAATCCGCGCCACGTCCTCATCGGCCGGGTACGGCGTGCACTCGTCGAAAATCATCACAATGTCCGAACCCAGGTCGCGTTGCACCTGCATCGACTCTTCCGGCCCCATGAACACCTTGGCGCCGTCGACCGGCGAGGCGAAGGTCACGCCCTCCTCCTTGATCTTGCGCATGGCGCCCAGGCTGAACACCTGGAAACCACCGGAATCGGTGAGGATCGGGCCCTGCCATTTCATGAAGTCATGCAGGTCGCCATGCTTCTTGATCACCTCGGTGCCGGGGCGCAGCCACAGGTGGAAGGTGTTGCCGAGGATGATCTCGGCGCCGGTGGCGACGATGTCGCGCGGCAGCATGCCCTTGACGGTGCCGTAGGTGCCGACCGGCATGAACGCCGGGGTCTCGACGGTGCCGCGCGGGAAGGTCAGGCGACCACGACGGGCCTTGCCGTCGGTGGCCAGCAGTTCAAACGACATACGACTCATGGTTGTTCCTCTGGGCCGCGTGGCGCCGGATTGCGGGTGATAAACATCGCATCACCGTAACTGAAAAAACGGTACTCGTTGGCGATGGCGGCCTGGTAGGCGGCCATGGTTTCGGGGTAACCGGCAAAGGCCGACACCAGCATCAACAGCGTGGATTCCGGCAAATGGAAGTTGGTGACCAGGCAATCGACCACATGGAACGGGCGGCCTGGGTAGATGAAAATATCGGTATCGCCGCTGAACGGCTTGAGCACGCCATCTCGCGCGGCACTCTCCAGGGAGCGCACGCTGGTGGTCCCCACGGCAACCACCCGCCCGCCGCGCGCCTTGCACGCCGCCACGGCATCCACCACGTCCTGGCTGACTTCCAGCCATTCGCTGTGCATATGATGATCTTCAATGTTATCCACACGCACCGGCTGAAACGTGCCGGCCCCCACGTGCAGGGTCACATAGGCGCTGTCGACGCCCTTGGCGGCAATCGCATCCAGCAGCGGCTGATCGAAATGCAGCCCGGCGGTAGGTGCGGCCACGGCGCCCAGACGCTGGGAGTAAACCGTCTGATAGCGCTCGCGGTCGGCGTCTTCGTCGGGACGGTCTATATAAGGAGGCAACGGCATATGGCCGACGCGCTCCAGCAGCGGCAACACCTCTTCGGCAAACTTGAGCTCGAACAACGCGTCATGGCGCGCCACCATCTCGGCTTCGCCACCGCCGTCGATCAGGATGCTCGAGCCCGGTTTCGGCGACTTGCTGGAACGCACATGGGCCAGCACGCGATGGCTGTCCAGCACCCGTTCCACCAGAATTTCCAGCTTGCCGCCGGACGCTTTCTGGCCAAAAAGCCGCGCCGGAATCACCCGGGTATTGTTGAACACCATCAAATCGCCCGGGCGCAAATGCTCAAGCAAATCAGTGAATTGACGGTGTGCGAGGGCACCGCTCACCCCGTCCAGGGTCAGCAGTCGACTGGCGCGACGCTCGGCCAATGGGTGGCGAGCGATCAGCGAATCAGGGAGCTCAAAAGTAAAGTCAGCAACGCGCATGATGGGGTTCGTCTAGCAGGGCCGGGAAGTCTAGCGGAATTAGTCAAAATTGACCATGAAACGTGATTGACCAACGGTAATCTCGTCTCTATACTTCGCCGCCATTGAGCCCTGATGGCGGAATTGGTAGACGCGGCGGATTCAAAATCCGTTTTCGAAAGGAGTGGGAGTTCGAGTCTCCCTCGGGGCACCATATAGCAGTATCTGAAAGTCTCTACCAGACTCTCAGACCCAGAGAAACCGGCCACTTGAGCCGGTTTTTTTGTGTCTGGCTTTCTACCTCTGTATCTCCTTATCCGTTGTATCCCTGTATCCCTGCTTGTATCCTGAGAAAAATACCGAACTTTGGGATACAAGGATGAAGCGCGCAGATATCAAGCGCCGCCCTCTCGCAGACACGACGCTTGCAGGGCTGGAGCCGGAGTCAAAGGAATACCGGGAGCTAGACGGAAACGGCCTCTACTTCAGGGTCAAACCTGATGGTGGTAAATCCTGGCAGCTACGCTATAAACGTCCGGCGGGCAATTGGGCTTGGATGGGGCTCGGGGGTTACCCAGAGGTCAGCGGTGCGCTGGCAAGAGAGAAAGCTGCCGATCTACGCAAAGTGGTGAGTAGCGGCGCCGATCCCCTTGAGCAGAAACGATCCGCTAAAGCTGCAATCGATGCGGCCAAGGCTCGAACGTTTCGAGCTGCTGCTGAAGCTTGGCTCAAGGCCAAAGAAGAAAAGGGCCTCGCAACCTCTACCCTTCACAAAATCCGCACCTACCTCGACAAGGACATACTCCCGGCATTGGGAGATAAGCCCCTCGACGAAATCACCCGCACCGACTGCGCAGATCTCCAGGCATCCCTCGAAGCTAGAGACGCTCACAACGTGGCAGAAAAGTGCCGCACCTGGATCAACCAAATCTTCGGCCGAGCGATTGGTTTAGGACTCACCGAAAACGATCCGGGCAGCCGCCTTCGCGACATTGCCGCCCAGGCGCCCAAGACTCAGCAGCATCCACACTTGCTGGAGCCTGAACTCGCTGAGTTTCTCCAAGCACTCAAAAACACTCCGAGCAGACTGACGGCACGTACCGCCGCATGGCTTTGTATCTGGACTGCATCCCGCCCAGGCATGGTCCGTTTGGCTGAATGGAAAGAGTTCGACCTTGAGAAGGCCATTTGGACGACGCCTGCTGCCAAGATGAAGATGCGCCGGGATTTTGTATGCCCCCTTCCCCACCAAGCCGTTACAGCACTGAGGGACCTGCACTGTTTAACGGGACGGAGTCGCTGGCTTTTCCCCGGCGTCGGAGCAAAGAACCCAACCATCAGCGAAAACACAATCAACAAAGTCTTCGCTACCATCGGCTACAAAGGGCGTCTAGTAGGACACGGTACTCGACACACCGCGAGCACGTTACTTCGAGAACATGGCTGGCCGAAGGAACATTTTGAAGCACAGTTGGCTCACAAAGAGGAAGGCATCTCGGGGGTATACAACAAGGCCCAATACTTTGAGCAACGCGTAAAAATGATGCAATGGTACGCCGATCACCTTGATTCCCTAGAGGCCGGAAATGTAGTGCAAGGTCAATTCGGGAAGGCCGTGTGAAGCCGTCAACCCTATACCCCTTCATAAATGGTGTTACGGGTGTTACGCGTGTTACACCAACCAATAACCCATTGTATTTATTGAATATATTTAGCGTTACACGCACTGCAAAGCTTCTGAACGCCACGTGTTACATCGAGCAGTCGTGTTACAGAAAAGCCACGCCCTCAACCCTGCTGGCATTGGCGCCTCCACCTGCAAATCGCTGTAACAGCCTATCGGCTTCGGGGCGGCGGGGAGATCTAAATGGACTTTGAGCGGGGCATCGAGGCAGAAGAGTTCGAACTCGAAATCGCAGGTTTCGACGTAACGTGCCCGGTGTGGGATCAGGACGATATCGAGGCAGCCGTTCGCAGTCTTGCGCTGTTTCCGCATTTCAACGAACACTTCAAAGGTGCCTTCGATCTGATCAACACAGCCACATCGTTCTGGCTTGAGGAGGGTTCCTACTCCCCAGGTGCAGAATCGATCACACGAACCCTTTACTCCGTACGTGATGCCATCTACGACCATGCCTACTCTGCGGAAGCAGGCTCGTTGCCAAGCGTGATTCGAGGGCTCCTTCGGGTCAGCCGTTCCGCAGCAGACTCACAGCTTACGGCGACCTTTGCCCTGGTAATGGGAATGCAGGCCGTGGAGACGCTTGCAAATTGGCTGTTCGACCTTGAGCTCACCACTTACGGCGACGCTCACAATTGATGCGATCAAGACAGAGCTTGATTTCATTGACCTTCAACTCAAAAGAAAGAGCGGATGAAGAAGAAGCGGAAGCTTAAACATCTTCCGCCTCCATATATCCTATCCTTACACAGAGGGTTCAGGCTTCTTCGGCCTCTAGTCTACAGGAGCGCTTAGCTTCTGAGCGCTTTCGCCTGATTCTGTTGAAAAGTCGATCACGATTGCCACAGCAAAAAATATGCGCCAGAGATTGAAATCATGATTTTCGGCTGGTGCTACGCACTCAGATTGCCATTCGCGTGCACTCTCCCTATGTCTCATCAGTTGCAGAGATTTATTTGAGCAGCGGTTATCCACCTGAGACCGATGTAGAAGGACTAGTGGTAGTTCGCGACCGTTAGGTGAAGATGCCGGCCTACTAACTTTATTCGCCTTTGTCGCCGTCCATCAAGTCCGACGCTTCGCCGTCCTTGAACCCACAGCCTTCCATAAACATCCAAGCGCGAAGCCAGTTGTTAACTTCATTAATTTTTAGTATGGAGAGATCCTCACCCCAACCTCGCCCCTCTGCTTCGCGAGCGAAATGCTCATTGAGGAAGCCCGAATAAGCCTCACGCATCATTCCCGTCGGCCTATATGCGAAGTTATGGGTGAACCCCACCTCTAGCGAATTCGTGACGACTGCACCCCAGTAGGGTGTCTCGACTTCCGCATTATAACAATCTGTAAGGCAGTCCTTAACAGCGCGCTGTGCTAGCCGAATCAATCGTCCCTCGAAAGCCCATTCCGGCATCTCCAAAAAACCTGCACGCTCTTTCTCATCCAACTGTAACAAAATTGCATCAGAACGTTTCGGTTCCGCAATACGGAAGGGATTGAGAGCGCAGATGAATAGGCTGTTGCGGTAGTAACGGGGAATCTCACGCCAGGGTTTCCTTATAAAGCAAAATCCATGCAACCGCTCGGCTTCCATTAGCTGAGAAGCGTAACCGCTAAGACCAGATAAATGTTTCTTGGTCCAATCATTAAGACTGCCTCCTTCCTCTTCGCTATCGAACCAACCATCGAGATCTTCGAAAGAAATCACTACACAACTCATCGCATCGTGCGACAGAAGCTCATTGGTAAAATGTCTAAAATCGTTATCGCTGGGCAGGTAGAGATCAAGCTGCAAACTCTCCAAACTACCATCTGGAAAGCTAGGTCTATATACGATAATATCCCGCTCACTAATTAAAAGATCATAAAGAAAAGCTTGTTTTGTAATTTTATTATCGAGATTAGCAACCAGGACGTTGGTGATATCCTGATGACCTGACAAAGCGAAAATACTAGCTATGTAATTGCTATAAGCAAACAACTCCGAAAAAGCGTTGCGTTCTGCGGATCGGTCGACTTTCAACTCCAATACAAACAAGCCGTCTTCATGAGTGCCAAGTAGATCGAGCTCCATAGGCTTAGTGTGATCAGTAGGTAACTTGATTTTTGTACCAACGAATGTACCGTAGCGAATCGTCCCATGCAGCCGTTCTAATCTAGCAAATGCACGTGCCTTTATGATCCGCCAGAGTTGAAAGTCGGGTTCATCTATAGTTTCCTGTGCCTCTTGGAGCACATCTTCGGCTCCGTCAAATAAAGGGCAATCGACGACTACCGCCTCCAATCCTTTAGCGTGGAGGTATTGATGAACATCATCTTCGGAAAATTTGGCCATAGCTGTTCTCCAAACTTAATTCAAACTAAGCGAACACATTTTTTTGATCCGACACCCCGCGACTTGGAAAGATGGAACTTCCATCGCGCAGATCGGCAAAAAAAAGTTTAAAATATTAATCATTCATACTGCCCTCATTTTCAAAGTGAGCAGAAATAAGTCTATTGAAATGCGCTTCCATTATTTCAGCTTCTTTAACTTTGCTTTCATACTCCTCTTTAGTCGTTGGTCGACGCCCATACTCATCCTGAAAAACATACCTACCATCACTCATTCTTACTGTCATATTTCCGCCCTCCATTGCCACATGCGACGGATCAGGCAGTAAGAACAACCCCAATTTATTCCAAATACTATTCTTAAGATATTTTTCTGGATGTAGGTCATCCTCCTTATCTCCGGCTATGTATCTATCAGCCCTAGTCTTAACTATATAATTCACCTCCCTAACTTGAAGATCAGTTAACTGCCTATCTCGCTTGCAATTATCATATCGAACAAGGGGATTATCAAAAAGACGCGCATTCGTTCTTATTTTTATCGCTCTGCTTGGCCCTTGCTTTCGTGCCCACTCCCTATGAGTGATCACCATTAATTTATTTCGACTCAAAGGATATATAGTTTGAGTACCCATCCATTGCTGAAGAGGGTCTAGCCCACTCGGAACTCTTGAGTCCTTAGGAAATACGAAGCGATTAAAAAAAGTCACCGGATGATCAGAGAATATAAACTTTGCATCTGAATTATCTGCCGAAAAAATCTCCAAACTTGCTTCAGCCCACATCACACAATGCATTCGGCGCAATCTCTGCATCATAGTCATTAATTCAAGTTGCGTCTTTACAGGAGTAACGCGAGCAAGAAACGACAAACCCTTTGGAGTCCTCAATCTCTGCGCATCCATAAACTCAAAGAAATATGGGAATGTAGAATGAACAACATCCCAGTCCTCATCAAGAAAAGCCTCGACGGCAGACTTCCCTACGTCATCAATTACTCCAAACAACATTTTTTCTATATCATCGTTAGGCTCCCCAAAAGCTCGAATAGTGTATAACTCAGACTCGAAGAACCAAGCATCGGGTCCCTTATCAAGTATTGACCGTGCATGCCCCCTTATTCTCCCGCTCTTATCGCGAAATATTTCCGGTCTGAGATCAAGTACTTTAAAAGCAGTAGCGTTGGGTGCAAGAAACCTTCGCTGGTACCATTGCGGGACATAGTGATGTCGAAAGGACTGCTGCGCGGCCATTTTCATTCTCCATGAGTCGACCAGCTAAAAGGCGCGTGGCTTGAATGGTGATACGCTCATCAAGCCGCGTTGCACCAGACATTAATGATGTATAGCAGCAATTAATGGGCGAACAGACCTCAGTTGCTCATCATTGCCCCCCTCTCACCTAGGCAACGTAAGCTAGTGGTCGTTCGACTAGCACCTTTTCGCTCGCACGCGAGGGCGTGTGCCTGACCAAGGACCGTACGTAGCCAAAATGCCGGGATTTGCCCGCCAAGATGGGCTTTCAAACCTGCGAAGCAAGCCTGAATGACAAACCTACGCAATGCAGCACTTGCCCCGCTATGCATTGCTAATGCGCCGAAGAGGCGGGTTACAAGCGTTGTCTGCATATATCCGACCCCGCTTCTATTGATCCCCACGGAGGATTCATCAGCTTCCAACAGGCCGCTCAAAGGGGGATCATTCAACCAAGCCTCTGCAATGCGTACAGCCCTTTGCCACGGGCAGAAGACAGCCAAACGTGGTCTGCCTTGACCGCGACCTTTCGACTCGAAGCATCCGTGGGCAGTCGTCTATTTTTGGTCGACTTCGGTATGTCGTGTTCGACGGAAAATGTCTAGATGACGCCATCAATACCCCAAAAAAAACTGAGCGATTTACAAATCTGTCTGCCTTTAGGGGAAACCGATGGTGAATAAGCCGTCCTCTACTATGCAACTCGGACCCATTTATCGAGGTTAACGTCCCTAGCCATGGAGTCCATGAGAACAGCGATCCAATGGTTTCTACCATATACATCGCATCGATCTTTCGCTCGCCCTCTCAAAAACCCCCGAATGTCCTGACCTCCAGAGTCAAGATGAATGCGGCAGTCCTGGAGTATTTCTGCTACTTCGTCATTCCCAAGTTCGTCATATCGCTCAATCAGTTTGAGGCGTTGGAAGTGGCTACTGATGAGGTTCCAAAACTCATCGACGACACCGATAGGTCTAACTAGCGAAAAGTTCGCACCGACACCTTTAAACCCCAGGATCTCTTGAAACGTAACATTGACAAACTGAAGGTCTGGCACCGGGTCAGTGTAGGTGTGCAGAAATTGACGTCTTCCCGCGACGGAAAGCCAATCAGCATCTTTAGTGGAGTTGCATTTAGCGCAGCATGGAACCAAGTTTAACGGATGCACCGAAAACTCCGGAAATTTCACTGCGGGCATGTAATGGTCGAACGTTCCGGGAAGCGTCGTTCCACACATAGGGCAATACTTTAAAAGCCGCTTAGGTTGCGCATCCTTTATCGCCTGTTTGAGTTTCTTCAGCGGCTGAGTAGCCCCGTCATAGCAAGCACGGAGGGTATCGCCTACAAGGAGCGCTGGAGCATGGCTCTTGATACTGGCTAAGGAGCTTTTGTCGATGGCTTCCGCGTAGGCGAGATATCTCTCTTCAATCAAGGCATGGACGGCAGTGAGATTTTTCCTCGTAGTTTTATGCTTCTTGTCTCGGATAGCTACATATCGATCTAGGTAAGGCGGATCGTCGGGCAAGGCAACGAGGTTTCTCATTTGTTCTTACCTTCCTTCTTACCATACTGCGCCAGCAGGTAGGCTTCTGCGCTGAGACTTAGACCTTGATCGAAGCGAGCGAGCACCTGCTCGGCCGGCTCGCTTCTTGCCAGCCGTTTAAGCGTTCGCCTATAGACACTCTCCACCTCAATGGTCTCAAAGACATGCCTAGTTAGCTCAGTAACACTTTCTCCGAAGCTCTCGAGAAGTAAAGGGTGCGCTACTGTCAGATTCTGCTCCCGTTCGAACACCAAAACACGCTTGGCGGGAATTTCTTGTATCACGACAGGTGAATGAGTTGCCACAACCGCATATGAATCGAACTTGCCCAGAATCTCCGATAAAACCAAGAACAGACTGGCTACTGCATTAGGGTGAAGGTGGGTTTCCGGTTCATCAAACAGGACCAGGGAATTGGGCTGAATCCAGGCAAGTAGGGCCGTCACGAAATGGGCGAGAATGGATTGACCCGAACTGAGGAGAGAAAGGGCCTGGTAGTCGGTGTCAATGGTGCTATCAATTTCTGCCTTCAAGTTTGACATCAGCTGTTCGCTAAGATCTCCCAAGATGGTTTGCGCGTACTTTATCCAGTCGTCTTGCAATTCTCGTTCGCGAATACGTTCCTGATTTCTCCGATAGGTTTCATTCAGATAGGCACGAGAAAGTCCTCCCTTGTCGCTGCGTATTCCGCAGTAGACGTAGCTGCTGGAGCTGTCTGGATTTGGGCGTTTGAAGCGATCAAAAGCACTATACGAAATGGCGATGATACGAGTGAACAACGGCCGACCATCAGGAAAACGCTCCTCGCGCTCGGTCAGCTTCTCGGCCGAAGTACGCGAAATCTGAGCTAGATCTGCGCCCAGGCTAGCCAGAAAGCGAGTCTTGCCCACCGCATTACGTCCGATGATGCCAACGATTCGGCCTGGTAAGGGATCAAAGGGTTGAAATGCAAAGGATGCCTCAACGTCAGCATCAGCCCCCTCGATTGAACCAATGTAAGTAAAGAAGGGTTCTTCGTTCACCGGCTTACCAACGGCCCATGCATGGCCGAAACGACGCGCACGGTGCGCGCCGTTCTCACGCATCATTGCATTACGGAAGGCGCTGGTTGGCTCGAAGTCAGCAGCAAGTGCGGGCCGCCATGCAATATCTCGAAGTGCGACCAGCACATCGATGGCCTGAGCTCCAAGGAGAGTATGAAGTCTCGTGTAATAGTCGTCCTCCTGACCAAGGGAAATGCACTCAGCGCCCAATTCGGAAAATGAGTCTTCCAGGCGGGTTGTGCTGGCCAATACTACAGGCTCAGCATCTCCGCTTTTTTTCTGCAGGATTTTGACTGGGCCCAAGAGAGTGATTGTGCTCTTAGCATCGTGGTAGCTGAGATGGAATTGCACTTGGTGCCCATAGTCGTCCCAGTTGTCCGTCCTAAGGACGAACACGGGGAGGAGTGATGGTGCGACAGCCTCACGTCTTGCACGGACCACAAACTTTAATTTAGACAAAAACTCATTTCCTTATGTGTTGAATTAGTGCTTAAGCAAATGACGCTGAACTCAGCGTATACCAGCAACGATAGCCATAAGGCTAGTAAAGCATTCTTGGAATTTGCTTAGCTTCCAATCAATCTTATCGACCGGAATACATTATGCCGTTCAGGTTGAGTTGCCCTGAATGCTCTAGCACCTCCAAAAACGCAGCTACTGGCCGGTAGGGGCCCTTCAGAGCGCGGTGCTCTGGCCAAATAACAGTCCATTAATCAGCATATCTACCCCCCGACAAAGTAGCTCTTGATGTAACACCTATTGGCTATGTAACACGTCTACCGCCTAACGAATCAAAGTTGTGTTACTCAAAAAATACCCTTTAAAAACAAAAAGTTAACGTAAACAGTAACAAGCGTAACACCAGTAACATCGCTTTTGACGAGGTCCGCCCCTAGCCCCTCAATGGCCTTTCCTCCAGCGAGAAAACGCGGTCGCTTCGATGACGAAAAACATCGCGGGGCCCCGGAGATTTACTCTCAGCACGGGGCATGAAAACCGCGCGTTCGTGGTAGCGGCTGGATTTTTCAAGTTGGTTGACAGGTTGACGTGGTTGACACCCATCACCATGGTTGACGCCACGCAGGTGTTCGCTATCAGCAACAGATACAGCCACCTTTACCGAAGCCGTAACGATGGCCCTTTTTCTTCAAGGTCCTTTCAATTTCAACATTGAAATTTCAGTAAGCTGGTGTGATTGCCGCTACTACGATCCCACGGGTTTCTGACCCCGTGTCGTTCGAATATCCTCAGGGTCCCCGACAGTTCAGGCGGCTCGATCAAAAACTGCTTCTGTCATATCAGCGAACTTGATCATTGACGCCACTTCTAATTCGTTTCAATGCAACCGCTCTTCCGCCGTCTAGAGATCCGAGATAATGTGGTTCCTCGCAATACAGGAGAAACCATAGTTAAAGTTAATTATTTCAGAGCAGCGTCACGCTTCCGGGTGGAGCCAGCATAACCAGCTTATAATCTGGATTGTTTGTTTTAATATCGTATTTTTCCATTCTCTGCGGCGCGTCAGGATAAAACAAAACAATGCCACTCTTGATACTTGATATAAACAAATACCTTTCAAGTTGAATAAGTGAACTAGCTTGATGTTGGCGCATAGCGCTTCGCCTCAATTCAACTACCAGCTTTTCATCACCCCGACTGATAACAAGATCAGCCCTAAAACTCCTCAGTTCCGACACAGAAACTTCTGTTTCTACTTTCAACTCTGGAGCAACAGAAGATAGGAAGCCATGAAGCGCACCAAGCACTTGCGTTTCCGTCAGCCTGTTAGTGTCATCAAACGGCATGTGTGAAGCGCAGAATTCGCTTAGAAGCTCGGAGGCTTTCACTATGAGATCGGTATTTTTTGCTTGTTTTAAACTCGCTAATAATACCGCCTTCTGAGCATCCGCCTCTGCTTGTGATTTCATATATGAGAGCCGCTCAGATATTTGATCTAAGAGCAAACATGCAAATGCCGAGACAGAAACTATCGCAAGAAACGCCTCGCTTTCGTCAAAGTCGAGTTTGTAATCGTGAGCCGAAGGGTTCCGCCACTCAGTGCGGTAATTTGTCAGTTGGCTTAAAACTCGAGGACGAAAGATATTATTTTTTTCTAGATAGCTCTCGATATCATAGGGACGTTTCTTAGAGGGTTCATTGCCAGTAAGTACTCGGTAAGCCTCTTTAACACTACCTTCAAAAGCCTGATTTGTTCGATAAATAGCGTCCGTGAATGCCGTGTCATCGTCGCCATCTTGCCCTCGTGATAAATGTCGAAAGGCGGTTTCAATGTGTAGCAAGACGGCTTTAAGGCCAGGACGGTGCTCACCATCATCAAGAACGTCGATTTTCTTTTTTAGAACGTCTACCAGATCCATCATCTTCCTTGAGGTTGGGGGAATTATCTACGTCAGCGGTAAAATCGACCGCCGCCGCCGGTCTCAACCCATGCGAAATTGGCAACAAAATGTGCGAATTTTTTTCGAAGCGTTTAGCTAGCCTAGTCCAACTTTACCAGAGCGATCTATGATCCGCTTTCCATCCTCCCAAAAACTCAAATATCAAGACTGTCACGATTTCATCACCAGGACCAATCATCGTGTATCCCCTCCTGTATCCCTACTTGCATAATCCTCCTACAGCCTTGATTTATATGGAGCGCTCCAGTCTCCCTCGGCACCATCTTAAAAAAAGACCTTGAAATTCAAGGTCTTTTCTTTCGTCTGCAGGAAAGTGAATCGTGAGGCCTTAAAGCCTGCCAGCTATCACTTTTTCTTCTTGGCAGGCTTTTCCGCCTTCTCTGCCTTCTTGGCCTTTTCCGGCTTGCTATCAACCTTCTTCGGTTCGGCATCCTTTTTCTTGTCTTTCTTTTCAGAAGACTTCGAAAGGGTCGACGCTGCTGCTGATTTCTTTGCCGGTGACGACTTCTTGTCTTTCAATTCCTTACTGGCTTTTGAAGACTCGCCTTTGCTTTTCTTCTCGTCTTTAGCCACGTTGACCACCTCTCGAAGGATGCCGGTATTGGCACGCTGCCTGGGGAATTATCCACAGGCTAATCATTAGGCGAACACCGCCAAGAGCCGTTCCATTTTTTTGCTGCAGCGAGGGGCGGAACCCGCACCTCCCCTGCCGAGCGGTCGGTAAGTTTGTTTCAACACGGCTCAGACCCGCTCGCGTGCGGGCTCTTGTGCCGCAAACAATGCATTGAGCGTGTTTAGAAACACATCATGGCTCAAGATCCCCGTGGCAATAGTCGACAGCACCACTTTGCCGCTCTCGTCCTTGATCACCACGTTTTCAGTCCAGGCATTGAGGTCGACGGTACGCAACGATGCCATCGACACGTTCTCGCCCTTGTATTGCAAAAACGTTCGGCTGACCGCAATCGGCGAGGTGTTGATTTTCAGGAAGTTGCCGCTCACACGTTTGCCCCAGACCTGCCCTGAGTTGACGCAGTTGAACGTCACCGACCCGCCCGCCTCCAGCGTTGCGACCACCGCTGGCATGCGCGCGAGTACGTGACGCTCACGTACCAGTTGCTGGAATTCGTAAAAGCCCTTGAGGCTTTCGATCACGCGGTGAAACGGCTCGGACGCGTTGCGGCGATAGGCCAGGTTGGTGATCAGGCCGGTCATTGCGGTTTGCCCGGAGCCGAACAGGTACAGGTCTTCGATGTCGGCGAACGCGGTGTAGTGGCGCTGACCGTTGACGATGCGCTCTATGCCCAACTCAAACACGTTGTACACCGGCGCGCGCAGTTTTTTGTGCCAGGCGTAGACCGCAAACATGCCCAACGCGATAACCGCGAGCAAGGCGCTGGTGGCGTAGATCAGCGTCTGCGGGCTGCTGAAGCTGAATGACAGGCCGCGGGAGGTCTCGCCAGCTATGGGTCCTTCGCTGCCTGCGGGCAGGAGGGTGCCCAGGTACAGCACAAACACGGCGAGGCCCAACAGCACGACGCCAACTATCAAACTGAAAATCAGAAAGCCCTTGCCGTGGCGGAAGCTGGCGATCAGTTCGCCGGTGGCCGAAGGTACTTGGGTGGGAGATGGCTGCATGGTCGTTGCGTCCTTGTCTGAAGGAGAACGCGCCGCTGTTCAGACAGCGCGAGTTAGCCTTGCACACCGGCTCTTTGAGAACCGGGTGCATGGCGAGTTGGAGCATGGCTAATTAATATCGTTCCTTGGACTGCCCTTTGCGGCGCGCGAGCCCGTTGTACGGCGCCAGGGTCTTTTTTTTCAGACACAGAACAGTGATCATCGCCCTCCTCCACATAACCCAGGACCCAAAACCATGGAATTGACGCTGGAAGCGGTCGCGCTCTTTGCACTCAAGCTTGCGCACGAGACGGACGGCGGCAGCCCGGTTTTGCGGGATGATCTGGTGATGGATGGGTATGAGCGGGAGGTGTTTGGATTACTCGTACGCAAGGGCGATCTCGCTACGACTCAGCAAAAAATCAACGAGTGCATCGCGGTGGCCCTTTCGGCGCTGGGCGGCGCGAACACGGTAATGGGCCGTGAACTGCAACGGCTGGCGACGGACGTGCGCCAAGCGCCTACGTTTGAAGCACTCACGGCCCCGCTCGACGCACTCAAGCAGTACCTGAAAGCAATTCTGTGAGGTGGTCGCCTACCGCCGCCCCTCCACCACCATCCGCACCGCCAACCCCATCAACACCGACCCCATCACCCAGCGTTGCACCACCTGCCACCCCGGCCGGGTGACGAAAAACACGGCAACCGAACCGGCCATGCAGGCAATCACCGCGTTGACGCTCACGCTGATAAAAATCTGTGTGAACCCCAGCACCAGCGACTGCGCAAGCACACTGCCATGGCCGTGCGGGTCGATGAACTGGGGCAGCAGCGACACATACATCACCGCTACCTTGGGATTGAGCAGGTTAGTGACCAGGCCCATGGTGAACAACTTTCGCGGGCTGTCCTGGGGCAAGTCGCGCACCTGGAAAGGTGAACGCCCGCCCGGCCTGACCGCCTGCCACGCGAGGTAGGCCAGATAAAGCGCGCCGCCGATGCGCAACGCGTCGTAGGCAAAGGGAACGGCCATCAGCAACGCCGTGATCCCCAGCGCCGCGCACAGCATGTACACGACAAAACCCAACGCAACGCCGCCCAGGGAAATCAGCCCGGCCATGCGCCCCTGGCAGATCGAGCGGGAAATGAGGTAAATCATGTTCGGCCCGGGCGTCAGCACCATGCCGAGTGAGATCAGGCCGTAGGCAAGCAAGCTGGACATATCGGGCATTGTTTGGCTCCTGGATTTTTGTGCTGCCGGCGTGGAATCCTTCGCCAGGGCCGCCATGGTAGAGCGTACAAATCCCGCGCGTCAGATACAGATCCACAAGCAAAACGCCATACACCAGCACCCGTTTGAAACACCACCCACCCAGAACAGGCAGATGATCGACTTCAACAACAAAGGTTTCTTCAAGCTCAAGCAAAACAACGAATACGCCGAACGCGTATCGGCGCTGCTGCTGGACGGCGAAGAAGTGGTCGACGCCTACAAGGCCATGCGCGACGGCGTGGTCTTCACCACCCAGCGCATCATTGCGGTGAACGTGCAGGGGATTACCGGCAGCAAGAAGGACTTCACCTCGTTGCCGTACAAAAACATTGTGGCGTACTCCGTGGAAACCTCCGGCACCTTCGATCTGGACTCGGAGCTGGAAATCTACTTTTCGTCGCTGGGCAAAGTGAAATTCGAATTCACCGGCAAGACCTCTATCGTGGAAATCTCCCGGCTGATTTCCAGGCACTTGCTCGGCTGATCAGCAGGCAGGGATTTTGTGGCGAGCGGGCTTGCCCCGCGTTGGGCTGCGAAGCAGCCCGGTAAAGACGAATGCGTTTTATCAGATACTTCGTGAGGGGCTGATTTTGGGGCTGCTTCGCACCCCAACGCGGGGCAAGCCCGCTCGCCACAGAGGCATACGGCGGTGATAGAAAAGGCACCGATTGGGCATCAGTCCACTTTTCCCACGCTCAGCAGCGAACAAAGACGACATTCGCCTCTTTGCCTACCTCGTAGGCTCACTCCCTCGCACAAGGAAGTGAGCCCTTCATGTCAGAGCGCTTTTACCCACCCACCGAAGAAGATTTACGCAAGCGACGGATCCTGACCCCGCAGCCATCGCGTGTGCCGTATTCGCCGTCTGTTGATTTTTTCGAGGCATCGCCTGCTCCAGTACCCGAGCCAGCCAAACCTCCAGGCTGCGTTTTCATCAAGCCTTGCCAACTGCCTGACGGCGTCACTCATTACTTCAACCCGGCCGGGTATGTCCCGTTGGAGTTGATCAAGGAGTACAGCCATTTAAGCCTGCTGGGTGGCCGTGAGGTGGACAGCCGAGGCGCAGTCGCCTTGCGCAAGATCAGCGGCAGCACATTGCCCGCGGGCTTGGGGCAGCTGGCATTGCGTACGGCGGTTTGGGAGTCGGCGGCCACAGCCGTTGGGTCCGTCGCCGGAGGACTGCTGACGGGTTTGGTGGCGCTGGCTTGGCCTTCGGCGCTGGGTGATAGCGCGCTGTACAGCGAGGAGCAGTTGCGTTCGATGCAACGGGCGCGTTCACAGATGCGGTTGCATATCGAGCAACGTGAGGACGGCACGCTCAAAGGGTATGGGTTTTACACGGGCAATCATGCCGCGTGGCAGATGATTGATGTGGTGCAGCTTCAAAGCCGTGGCGATCAGTTTGTGGCGGATTTGGGTGAGGGCGTGGAGCTGATCTGGACGCCTGCGATTGATCCCAGTGACACGTCAGGTATTCCGGCATTGGAAGCTGCGCCGCAGGCGCCGGTGATCTGGATTTATCCGCCGACGGAGAAGGCGGCACAGATTCTGGCGAACCCGATTTATCCACCTCAGTATCGGGATTTTATTCTGGTGTTCCCGGTGAGGTCGGGGGTTCGGCCGCTGTATGTGGTGGTGAATGAGCCTCGGAAGGGATTGAAAAGTCCAGACTTTGGCTACTACCCGGCACCAAAAACCGAGGACATTACTGGCTTCCCTGGTTTGATAGAACAGAAGAGAAAGACGCGAAAACGTAACGGAGGCGGCCTTCGGGAGCGTTGGAAGGACGCGAAAGGCAAGAAACTTTTCGAGTGGGATTCAGAACAAGGAGAGCTGGAAGTCTACCGATACAGTGATGTGAAACACCTAGGTTCATTTGACCCTTATACCGGTGAGCGGCGGGGTCCGGCTAAAGATGAAAGACGTATAGAAAAATAAGCGGAGCGTTCGCTATGGCAATGAAAATACGGCTGCAATGGTTCAACAAACAAACAGAAACCCTGGAGGCATCTGAATACTCAGCAGACTTTGAGGACAGCGACAGTATTCTGACCGAACTCGACTTACACGAGGAACCACAAATCTATGCTGGAGGATTTGATGTTCTCCCAAGTTGGCTAGTGATTCTTCAGCCACACTTTCGGCGGGTGATAGAGCCAAATCTGTTCGATTTCCAGATTTCTTTTCACTACCAAGGCTCATGGCCACCGCCCCCAAAGCAACCCAACAAGGCGTCTTGACGCAATGAAGCACACACTGCAAAAGCCCCTGCTCTACCGCTCAGTCAACACCCGAACCCATGGCGTGCGCCACGGCAGTTGTCTCGCCTACCGGTATGAGCGGCATACCAAGAGCGAAAAAGACAAACCATCAAACCGCGGCTCAATGCACAGCCACCATCGACACGGTTTTGATTACACCCCGCTATTCCGTTTTCTCCTTTCCAAAGTCGGTCAGCCGTGGGATCAGGTTTTCAGCGAAGCCAACGCCCGTCTGGATCGTCCGGAGCCCATATTCTGGGTGGTTGCTTTACATGAAAGCGACAAGCAGGAGTACGTGAGAACAGATGAAAATAGCTATTACAGCGGCTTGTGGGTCGACGAAGCGGGCCTACTGCAAAAGGTTAATCCACTGCTGACGCCTGAGCACATGGAAT
Source organism: Pseudomonas trivialis (assembly GCF_001439805.1). Classification (GTDB taxonomy): domain Bacteria; phylum Pseudomonadota; class Gammaproteobacteria; order Pseudomonadales; family Pseudomonadaceae; genus Aquipseudomonas; species Aquipseudomonas trivialis. The sequence continues at coordinate 315,586 of NZ_JYLK01000003.1, forward strand.
CCTTCTCCGACTACTACACCCACTCCTTCAACGGTGTGGTATTTGCACAGCCGTTATCGAGAAAACGGTGAACAATGCCCACCGTTCAATTGCCTCCCTGGACCTGGCTTTACGCAAAATGCTCGCAACGTTTATGGGAGTGATCATTTAGGCTGGAAGGTTTCCAGATAGGCCAGAATATTCTCAATCTTCTCCCGATCACTGATTCCCCAGAAAATCATCCGCGTCCCGCTCACCACCGCTTTCGGGTCTTCGATATAGGCCGCGAGTTTGTCCCGTGTCCAAACCACACCCGAATTCTTCATCGCGTCGGAATATTGATAATCGGTGGTAACCCCCGCAGGTCGACCGATGATGCCGTTCAGCTCCGGTCCAAACCCACCCCGTGCGCCTTCACCGACGCTGTGGCAACCGCCGCAGGTCTTGGCGAAGAGCTTGCCGCCCGCTTCGGCATCACCCGCGGCGAAGGCTGAAGAGGTATCAAGAACGAGGGCTAAAGCGATCAACGCGTATTTCATGGTGACTCCACATCGGCGGTTACCGGCAATTATGCCCCATGCCAGCTCATACCGCCTGTGGGTCGATGCCGGTGCCGCCGCTCCTTGCAAACACGCAACCCAGACCCTCCAACCGACCACCCATCGTTTAAAAAACATCCAATCGAACCTAATCGTCCCCCGTCCACTCCACCTTACTGAACCCCTGATGGTGGAGTAAGGATCATGGCTCAGCCATCGATTTTGGTATTGGAAGACGACGAAATCATTCGGGCGTTGATGGTGGATGTGCTGGAAGATTTCGGCGCGGTGGTGACGTCGTTTCCTTCGGCGGATGAAGGCATGATTTACCTTGAGCGGGGCGACGAGCCGGTGGACCTGATTGTCAGTGACGTGCAGATGCCCGGGTTGCTCAACGGCTACGACTTGAGCCGCGTGGTCGCGCATCGCTGGCCCGAGGTGCAGGTGCTGCTGACCTCCGGCAATACCAGGATCGCCGAGGAGCTGGGCGGTTCGGTACGCTTCCTGCCCAAACCCTGGAGCACCAGTCACCTGATTGAATGCGTGCAGACGGCATTGACTCAGCAGGGTGTTTCGATGCATTGATAGCGTCGCGACATCACTGAAACCGAACTTCGCGCCTGTTACTGCGGTCATTTAGTCAGCAAGGAGCGACTTTTCTGATCCGCTTGTCTGCCTTTTCGCACTGTGCACGCAGCTGACGGCAATGAGTTGTGTAAAATCGTCGCCCATTTTCACGCGTCATTCATGGCCTACAGGCCCACAGTTCGAGCTTACTGAATGCACTCACAGGCCCCTGACGTTGGTGCGCCACCCCTGCTGGAAGCGCTGCGAACGGGCACTGGCCTGCTGCACGTCGCACTGGAAAAACGTATGCCGTTTTTTTCCGAGCGCCTGGATGCCCAGTGGTATCGACGTCTGCTGCAGGCTTACTTCGGCTTCTATGCGCCGATAGAAGCAGCGCTGTACGACAGTGGTTTGATCCCCGAAGGTTTTGACACATTGTTGCGTGAGAAAACGCCGACACTGGTCAGTGACCTTCACGCCCTCGGCCTGAACGACGCCGCCATCAGCGCCCTGCCCCGGTGGACCGATCTCCCGACCTTCGACACCCCCGCCGCCTGCCTCGGTGCCCTGTATGTGCTGGAAGGCGCGACCCTGGGCGGCCAGGTGTTGCGCCGGGAGATGGCTCAGCGGCTGGGCGTGGATGCCGACAACGGTGGCGCATTTCTTGATGTGTACGGCGCAGAAACCGGGCGTCACTGGAAAGCATTTCTCGATTACCTGGACCGGCAGACACTGGACGCGACTGACAAACAACGCGCCGTGACCGCTGCCCGTTCGACATTCAGCGGCTTTGAGCAATGGCTCGACCGCCAGGAGGTACTGCTATGAAAACCGAAGATTTCGAAGAGCTGCTTGCCAACTGTGCCGACGAGCCCATTCGCTTTCCCGGGGCGATTCAGCCCCACGGCGTGCTGCTGACGCTGTCGGAGCCCGACCTGAACATCATCCAGGTCAGTGCCAACGTCGGCACCCTGTTCGGCCATGCGCCCGAGTCGCTGCTGGGCCAGCCGCTGCACACGCTGATCGGCGCCGAGCATGCCGAGGCGGTGCGCGGCATGGCCGCGCACAATACGTTCGCCGACGCGCCGCCCCTGCATGTCAGCCTCAATGGCACACAGTTCCTGGGCCTGCTGCATCGCCATCAACGCGTGCTGGTGCTGGAGTTCGAGCCACGGCTTGAGGATTTCAAGCCACGGGCACTCAGCGGTCACGTCAGTAACCTGGGCAAGATGCTGCAACGCCTGCAATCGGCGAAAACCCTGCAGGCGCTGTACGAAATCAGCGTGACCGAAATCCAGGCCATGACGGGTTACGACCGCGTGCTGATCTACCGCTTTGAAGAGGAAGGCCATGGCCAAGTGATCGCCGAAGCGTCGGCACCGTCCATGGAACTGTTCAACGGCCTGTTCTTCCCGGCGTCCGACATCCCCGAGCAAGCCCGCGAGCTGTACCGCACCAACTGGCTACGCATTATCCCCAATGCGGCTTACGAACCGGTGCCGCTACTGCCCAAGCTGCGCCCCGACATCGACCAGCCGCTGGACTTGAGCTTCGCCACCTTGCGCAGCGTGTCGCCGATTCACTGCCAGTACATGCAGAACATGGGCGTGCTGTCGTCCATGAGCATTTCGCTGATGAAAGGTGACAAGCTCTGGGGCCTGATCAGTTGCGGCAACCGTGAACCGCTGTTGGTGCCGCACGAGCTGCGTAGCGCCTGCCAGACCATCGGCCAGGTGCTGTCGTTGCAGATCAGCGCCATGGAAGCCCTGGAGCTGAGCCGTCAGCGCGAAGAAAAAGTCGACGCCCTGGCCTTGCTGGATCAGGCGATGAAAGCGTCGCAAAACAATGTGTTCGATGGCCTCGCCCAACGCGGCCAGTTGCTGATGGACCTGACCTTGTCCGGCGGCGTGGCCATCATCGAGGACAAGCAACTGCACCGTTACGGCAACTGCCCGGAGCCTTCGCAGATCCGAGCGTTGCATCGCTGGTTGCAACAGAACGGCGAGCCGGTGTTCGCCAGCCACAACCTGGCGGCGCTGTACCCGCCGGCGGCCGATTTCCAGCAAGTGGCCAGCGGCGTGCTCGCCATGAGCCTGCCCAAGCCTGTGGACAACGGTGTGCTGTGGTTCCGCCCGGAAGTGAAGGAAAACATCAGTTGGAGCGGCGACCCGAACAAGCCACTCGCCCTGGAAAGCTCCGACGCCGGCATGCGCCTTCGCCCACGCACTTCGTTTGAAATCTGGAAAGTGGAAATGGCGGGCATCTCCACCAAGTGGAGCCACGGCGACCTGTTCGCCGCCAATGACCTGCGCCGCTCGGCCCTGGAAAACGACTTGTCGCGCCAGGTGTTGCGCGAGCAACAGGCGGTGCGCGCGCGTGACGAGCTGGTGGCGGTGGTGTCCCACGACCTGCGCAACCCGATGACCGTCATCTCGATGCTCTGCGGCATGATGCAGAAGGCATTCAGCTCCGATGGCCCACACACGTCGCGGCGGATTTCCTCGGCGATCGACACCATGCAACAGGCAGCGGCGCGCATGAACGTGTTGCTGGAAGACTTGCTCGACACCTCGAAAATCGAGGCCGGCCGCTACGTGGTCAAGCCGGTGCCGCTGGATGTGAGCCAGATGTTCGAAGAGGCGTATTCACTGCTGGCGCCGCTGGCGATGGAAAAAGGCATCGACCTGTCGTTCAACACCGAGCCCGGCCTGCTGATCAATGCCGACCCGGAGCGCCTGTTCCAGGTGCTGTCGAACCTGATCGGCAATGCCATCAAGTTCACCCCGCGCCAGGGCAATATCGGGATCAGCGCCATGAGCAACGGCGAGGATATTGTGTTTTCGGTACGCGATTCGGGTGAGGGCATTGCGCCGGACCAACTGCCCTATGTGTTCGATCGCTACTGGACCCAGGCTGAAAACAATCCCACGGGCAGCGGGCTCGGGTTGTATATCACCCAGGGTATTGTTCAGGCTCACGGCGGCAAAATTGTTGCGGAAAGTGAGCTGGGACGTGGCAGCGAGTTCCGCTTCACCGTGCCCAGGGTGGCCGGCGCCGCCCGCAACTGATCCGCAGGCAAACGGGGCGCCATAATCGACACGGCCTGCGTTATCCTGCGGGCCTGTTTCTCACTGTGAGTCGCCCGTTTCATGCTTGAGCAGTCGTCGCTACCCTCTGTCCTTGCCGGCCCCCTGCTACGGCGCCTGGAGCCCAGACGCCTGGTTCTGTGGCTGGTCGCCAGTTGCGAACTGACGCTTGCGTTGAGGCTGCGATTGCCCGACACAACCCTGGACATCGACCTCGATGCACATTGCCAGGTGGTGCCCGTCGGCCGTCACGCGTTTATCCACCTGATCGACGTGCCGATGGCTGACGCCCTGCCGCAGGATGTGAGCATCGGCTACGACCTGCTGGTAAACGCCAGTCCCATGGCCGAGTGGGCGCCGCATCTGCTGTACGCCGGCACCAAATGCCCAAGCTTTGTGCTGCACAGCCGCATCCATCAATTGCTGCATGGCTCCTGCCGCAAACCTCACCACAGCGCCGACGAGGGCTTGCTGTGCGCCGACCGTCTGCTGGCGAGCGCCCATACTCCCGCCGAACGCCCGGCCCTGCTGATGATGAGCGGCGACCAAGTGTATGCCGATGATGTCGCCGGGCCGATGCTCAGGGCGATTCACGCGCTGATCGAACGCCTGGGTCTGTTCGACGAGCACCTGGAGGGCGCGGTGGTGGACGACAGCGCCAACCTCTACGGGCACCACGCCAGTTACTACCACCGCGCCGACCTGCTACCGGCGCTGGACAGCAACCAGACCCTGCGCGAGCGCTTCTTCGGCGGCACCAAAAAGCCGATTTTCACCAGCAGTACCGCTGACAATCACCTGGTGACCTTCGCTGAGGTGATCGCGATGTACCTGTTGGTGTGGTCACCGATCCCATGGAGCCTGATAACTCCCGAACCGCCGCCACTGAGCGGGGACGAACCGCAACGCTACGCGCGCGAACAGGTACACATCGATCAATTCCGCCACGGCCTGCCTGGCGTCGCGCGCGTGCTCGCGCACCTGTCGACGTTGATGATCTTCGACGATCACGACATCACCGACGATTGGAACCTCAGCGCGCAATGGGAGGAAACCGCCTACGGCCACCCTTTCTCCAAGCGCATCATCGGCAATGCGCTGCTCGCCTACATGCTCTGCCAGGGCTGGGGCAATCAGCCAGAGGCGTTTGACGACCTGGTTGAGCAAACCCAGGCACTCGCCGGCCACGCGCACAACAATCACTTGAACGCCGTTGCGCAGGATGAGTTGATCGATACATTGTTGAAATTTCAGCAATGGCACTACGTGCTGCCCACCACCCCGGCCCTGCTGGTGCTCGACACTCGCACCCGGCGCTGGCGCAGCGAATTCACCCTCAAGCAGCCTTCCGGCCTGCTGGACTGGGAAGCCTTGTGTGAACTGCAACAGGCCCTGCTGGATCACCCTTCGGCGATCATCGTCTCCCCTGCGCCGGTGTTTGGCGTCAAGCTGATCGAGACCGTGCAGAAGGTGTTCAGCTGGTGCGGCTACCCGCTGCTGGTGGACGCTGAAAACTGGATGGCCCATCGCGGCGCGGCCCAGGTGATCCTCAATATTTTCCGCCACTCCCGCACGCCGGGTAACTACGTGATCCTCTCCGGTGACGTGCACTACTCGTTCGTCTACCAAGTGCTGATTCGCCACCGCAACGGCGGCCCCAGGCTCTGGCAGGTCACCAGCAGCGGCATCAAGAACCAGTTTCCCCCGCGTTTGCTGGAGTGGTTCGACCGCCTCAATCGCTGGCTCTACTCACCACGCTCCCCACTCAACTGGTTCACTCGTCGGCGCACCATGCAGGTGGTACCGCACATCCCCGAACATGCCGAAGCCGGGGAACGGCTGTGGAACTCGGCGGGCATCGGCCAGGTGTTTTTCAATGCGCAGGGCCAGCCTGAGGCGATCTACCAGCACAACGCGGACGGGAAGCCCAGGACGAGGATGGTGGAGCCCGGGTGAATTTTCTTACTCGGACATTCCTATCCTCACACATCAATATCAGAACCATCACAACCGACTGTTTTTTATGAAATTTCAAGAATAATTTCAATCCCTTTCGTTCACAGAAAAAGTGCCAGGCTCTGATCAGACTTTGAGAAAAGGCTGATCGATGATCGATTGTCATATGAACCTATTTTGGTACACTCGTCTGTGAAAAACCCACACTCGGTATTAAGCGTCACTTTTTTCGAACGGATGCTGGCAACGAACCCGTCCGTGAATGGCTGATGTCAATGCCAAGGGAGTACAGGAGACTCATTGGCATTGACATAAAGTCGGTGCAGTTTGGATGGCCACATGGAATGCCTTTGGTAAGAAAGATGGAGCATCGTCTTTGGGAAATCCGAACCGATCTGGGTACAAACATTGCTCGAGTCATTTTTTACGTTGCTTGATTGCGAGATAGTCCTGCTTCACGGGTTTATCAAAAAGAGCCAGAAGACTCCGTCGATCGCGTTGAACATCGCCAGGCTGCGCAAAAACAAACTATGAGGAACATCCCATGAACAAGCACATCGGCTCCAGCTTCGATGACTTCCTCAACGAAGACGGACTTATCGAGGAGGTCTCAGCTGCCGCACTCAAGCGTGTCATTGCGTGGCAGTTGGCAGAAGCGATGAGGGCGCAAAAGGTCAGCAAAAAAGCGCTGGCCGAACGCATGCATACCAGCCGTACCGCTGTAGATCGGGCCCTTGACCAGAACGATGCAGGCATGACACTTGCCACACTTGCCTGCGCGGCCAGGGCGTTGGGCCAACGAGTGGAGGTACGTCTGGTACCAAACAATAGCCAGTCGCCATTCCACTAAAGCAGCACACTCCTCCTATTCAAACCCCACAGCCCCCCATGTACAGTGAGCCCTGCCACGGAGTATCGGCGCCCACACACACTGGCCTTTGACGCCAGCACACGCAGGGAAGCGCGTAGATGGACGATATATCCGGCAATAACCCGTTGGGCAATGACGTTTCCGACCTCAACGCCGACATGCTGCATGCCGTCATGGAGCTGGTCAGCGACGGGATCTGGGACTGGAACGCCAACACCGGCTTCGTCTACCGCAACCCCGGCTGGTACGAGATGCTCGGTTATCCCCGCCACTCCCTGGAAAACAATGTGTTTACCTGGGAGAACGTCATTCATCCGGATGATTACCCCGGCGTGATGGTTATTTTCGATGACTACATCAATCAGCGCGCGCCCCATTACCAGTCTGAATATCGCTGTCGGAAAAAAGACGGCAGTTACCTGTGGATCGAAGACCGGGGCTATGTGATTGCGCGCAACCCCGACGGCTCGGTGGGGCGCATGGTCGGCGTGCACCGTGACATTCATTCGCGCAAACACTCCATCGAACAACTGCAAAAGCGCAACCAGTCCCTTGAAGCGCTGGTCGCCGAACGCACCCGTGAACTGTCGCGGGTCAATCAACAGCTGCAGCTGCAACTGGACGAGAACCGCATCCTCGCCGAACAGGACGCCCTGACGCACATCGCCAACCGTTATCGCCTGGAGAAAGTCCTGCTGGAAGAATGCGAGCGTGCCGAGCGCTTTCGCCTGCCGTTGACGCTGGTGGCCATGGACATTGACGACTTCAAGCTGATCAATGACCGGCACGGTCACGGCGTGGGCGACGAAACCCTGCTGCGGGTGGTCGAGGGCTTGAATGCGTGCATGCGCAACGACGACCTGCCGGCCCGCTGGGGCGGCGATGAGTTCATGGCGGTGCTGCCCGGAACCACACTGGATGCGGCAAAACAGGCGGCCGAACACATTCGTCAGCACATCGCGCAATTACCCACCTTGCACGATGTTTGCGTGACCTTGAGCCTGGGCGTGGCGCAACGTCACAGGGGGGAATCGGCGGCCGCGTTGATGAGGCGCGCCGATCAGGCGTTGTACCGGGCCAAGGCAGCGGGCAAGAACAGGGTGTCGGAGTAGACCGCAACGTTATTAATGACCCGGCGACTTTTGCTGCTGATGCCCGGCGGCAAGTCGCGGCACATCAGCCGCGTGTTGGCACCGCTGACTGTTGAGCCTGCGGTGCTGGAGCAAGGGCTGGATATTCGGCAAACGTGTCTTGCGCGACTGGACGAGTAGCACGCATGCGCCTTGACCTCACCCCCCTCCCCCCTGAAAATGCCCGACGCTTTTTGTCTCCGTTTACTGAAGTAGTGAAATTTCAATGCCTGATTCCCACCTCGAAGAATCCGTAGCCACCTTGCACGCCAAGGCTGAATACGAAAACGCCATCAATCTTTCACAGCATGTGCCTGCGGCCAAGATCATCAGCGAGATGGTGCTGGACGCGTTTCACACCTCGAAGGAAAGCGATCAGATCCGCGAGTTGCGCGTGGCTATCCGCCAGGCTCACGACGCTTTCGACGATGACAAGGCCTATGACCTGATGGGCCGACTCAAGCAGCTCAAGGACGCGGAAGCGGCCGACAACCTCGCCCTTGAGGACCTGAGCAGCACGTTCTCGATCAGCCGTATTCTGTCCAGCTTCAAGGACGACCCCGAGTTTCAGGAGCTGGTGTATGGCCTGGCCCTCAAGGTGCTGAACCAGTCGCATCAAGCCATCAGCAATCCGAGCGCCGGCAAGAGCAAGGCCGCGCGTAGCAAAAAAGACGCTGAAGTGTTCGTGATCAGCAAGGATGGCGTCAGCGTCACCCTGCCGCTGCGCACGCCGCGCTCCAGGCTCAATGTCGACCGTGAGGCATTCGAGTTCCTGGGGTTCAGCTTCGTGGGTGAAGGCGATGAGGCCGAGCTGGAAGTCGAGAGCTTTGTGGATAACTCAGGCGCCGAACAGCCGCTGAACCGCAAGAGCGTGATCACCGCGCTGCAGCAGCAGACGGCGTTCGCCGGTTACAGCATCGCGCAGCAGTAAATAGGCGAGGGGCTGTTGTGCCAAGCATGCTTGCTGTGGCGAACGGGTTTGTTGTGGCGAGCGGGCTTGCCCCGCGTTGGGGTGCGAAGCGCCCCCCCAATTGCACAAAATGCTGTGTGCCTGACACTGCGCGGAACACGGTTTTGGGGCTGCTGCGCAGCCCAACGCGGGGCAAGCCCGCTCGCCACAAGAAGCCCGCCCGCCACAGGGAGGGAGTTGCCAGATTGAGTCAGGGCCGTCTCAACTGACCGGCTCGACCTGCGCCGCGAATACCTCGCGAAAACGCGCCATCTCGTGCTTGTTACCCACCGTCACCCGCATCCATTGCGGCCAGTTGCTCCACACCCGCCCCACCAGCACGTGATGGGCTGCCAGCCGTTCAACCACCTGCTCGGCCGGTTGCTTCAGGTCGACCATAAAACAATTGCTCTGCGACGCCGTGCAGGTGAACCCGCGCCCCTTTAACCAAGCGATGGTCTCATCCCGCGCCTGGGCATTGAGGGCTTTGCGTCGCGGCAGCAGCCTGATGTCTTCCAGACTGGCCTGCGCGCCCATCAGGCTTGCACCCGCCGGGACGTTATCGCCGCCGAACACCGCCAGCCGTTCCAGCAGCGCCGGATGCCCGATCGCCAGGCCCACCCGCGCGCCGGCCATGCCGTAGATTTTCGAGAAGGTACGCAGTACCAGCAGATCGTCGTGGTCGGTCACCCAGCTCACGCAACTGGGGGCATCGCAGAAGTCGATATAGGCCTCGTCCACCACCAGCACGCTGCCCTTGGGTTTGTTCGCCAGCGCATGGCGGATCGCCTCGGTAGGCGTGAGGGTGCCGGTGGGGTTGTTGGGATTGCACAGGTACAGCATGCCCGCCTGGGGATTGGCGGCAAGCATGGCGGGGATGTCGTGGGCATGCTCGGCATTCAGGCTCACCTCGCGCACGGGCGCGCGCCACGCCTGCGCAGACTGGTGTGGCACTTCGTAGGACGGTGTGGGCATTACCAGGCCACGGGTGGGGCTGGTAAACGCCAGGACGGCATAGCGCAGGGCGGCCATGGAGCCGGCAAACACCGCCACCTGCTCTTCGGCAATGCCCTGCTGCTGGGCGAACAGCGCGGCCAGCGCGTACATGTGCGGGTAGGGATAACGCCCCGCCGCTGTAATCGCGCGCTGCATCGCGTCGCGGGCAGAGGCTGACGGGCCGTAGGGACTTTCGTTGTAATTGAGCCGTAGAGTGTCAGACGGTGCCGGCGCGGGGCCGGCGTGCGCCCAGTTCAGATGCCCCAGCACCGGCAACGCGGCGCCAAAGGCGAGAAGGGAACGACGACTGACGCTGACCATGGTGTCTACTCCTTGTAGGCGAGTGCTGAATGCTCACTGTGTAAGGAAGTATGACGAGAAGCCGGGCAGTGGATTTAACCGTGGTTCAGCTCGACTGCAACTTGTGCTTGAGGCTGCCCATGACCGTCGCCTTGTTCTGCAGGTAGTCATTCAGGCCGCGTGCACGCAGCTCGCAGGCGATGCAATTGCCACAGCCGTCGCCGATCACGCCGTTGTAGCAGGTCAGGGTCTGCTGGCGCACCAGCTCCAGCTGGCCCAGGTCATCGGCCAGCGCCCAGGTCTCGGCCTTGTTCAGCCACATCAACGGGGTGTCGAGGCGCAGTGTGTAATCCATGCCCAGCGCAAGCGCCTTGTTCAGTGCCTTGACGAATTCGTCCCGGCAATCGGGATAGCCCGAGAAGTCGGTTTCGCACACGCCGGTAATCACGGTTTCGGCCTTTACCTGGTAGGCGTAGATCGATGCCAATGTCAGGAACAGGATGTTGCGCCCCGGCACGAAGGTACTCGGCAGGCCAGTGCCAGAACTTTCGGTGGGCACCGGGATGTTGTCGCGGGTCAGGCTGCTGATGGCCAGCTCATTGAGCAACGACACATCCATCACCTTGTGCACGGTGGCGCCCAGCTGTTGGGCCAGACGCCGGGCCACTTCGATTTCGGCAACGTGGCGCTGGCCGTAATCAAAGGTAATGCAATGCACCTGTTCGTAACGCGCCAGGGCCTGGATCAGGCAGGTCGTCGAGTCCTGCCCGCCACTGAATACCAGAACGGCTGTTTTACTCATGCTTTGGTTCCTGCCTGCTTGGAAGTGGGGAAGAGTTTAAGGGTGGCTCAATAAAAAGCCCCGCGCTTCTTTCGAGGGCGGGGCTGATTCTGGCTCAAGAGCCAGTGCTCGATGACTCAGTGTGCGTAGGTCAGCAACAGCTCTTTGGGCGTCTGGAAATCCAGAGACATCATGACGCTGAGCGCGGTGATGGTGAAGATCGAGAACACGAACAGCTTGCGCGCCCAGACGGTGTCATCCACCGCCTTGTAGCCGGTCCAGGCCATGTACAGCCAGTACATGCCCATGGCGGCGGCAACGGCGAGGTAGCTCATGCCGGCATAGCCACTGAAGGTCAACATCAAGGTCGCCACAAGGAAGGCCAGGATGTAGAGCAGGATGTGTTTCTTGGCCACCTGGATGCCACGCTTGACCGGCAAAACCGGGATCGATGCAGCCAGGTAGTCATTGAAGCGGAAAATCGCGATGGCATAGGAATGCGGCATCTGCCACAGGCTGAACATCACCAGCAGCACCAGCGCGGCCATGTCGAAGCTATTGGTCACAGCCACATAACCAATCACCGGCGGCATCGCCCCCGACAGACTGCCCACCAGCGTGCCGTGAACCGACTTGCGCTTGAGGTACAGGCTGTAGAGGCCGACGTAGATGACAAAACCGATCACGGCAAACAGCGCCGCCAACGGATTGGCCACCTTGTACAACAGCACCACACCGGCAATACCCAGGACGGTCGCGAAGATCAGCGCCAGTTTCAGGGAGATAAGCCCCTGCACCAGCACACGATTCTTGGTGCGCTCCATCTTGATGTCGATGTCACGGTCGATGCAGTTGTTGAACACGCAACCGGACGCCACAACAAGGGAAGTGCCGATCATTGCCGCCAGGAAGATGGCCAGATCGACATGCCCCTTGGAGGCCAGGAAGAAGCCGCCTGCCACAGAAAGCACGTTACCGAAAATGATCCCCGGTTTGGTGATTTGGATAAAGTGCTTAAGCGACATCGGGTCTTACCTCACTTCGCCATCATGTAGGTGTGGATGCTGAACATGATCCACAGCGACAGACCAACCAGCAGAACGATCACAAGACCGGCGAACACGAACGCAATCACGTTCTCGCGCTGGGCTTCGGAGCGGTCCAGGTGCAGGAAGTACACCAGGTGCACCAGCACCTGGATCACCGCGAACGCCAGCACGATCATCAGGGTGATCGACTTCGGCAAGGTCGGGTACATCACCAGGCCGAACGGGATCAGGGTGAGGATGACCGACAGGATGAAGCCGATAGCGTAAGACTTTACGCTGCCGTGGCTCGCATCATGGCTGTCATGGGAGTGTGCATTAGCCATTACAGAGTCCCCATCAAGTAGACGACGGTGAATACGCAGATCCAGACCACGTCCAGGAAGTGCCAGAACAGGCTCAGGCAGCTCAGGCGGGTCTTGTTGGTGTTGGTCAGGCCGTGTTTATTGACCTGATACATCATCACCGCCATCCACAGCAGGCCTGCCGATACGTGCAGACCGTGAGTGCCTACCAGCGTGAAGAACGCAGACAGGAAGCCGGAACGGTGCGGGCCATAGCCTTCGGAGATCAGAAGGTGGAACTCGTTGATCTCCATGCCGATGAAGCCCAGGCCGAACAGGAAGGTCAGGCCCAGCCAGCTCAGCACGCCCTTCTTGTTGCCCTTGTAGAAGGCCAGCATGGCGAAGCCGTAGGTGATCGAACTGAACAACAGCAAGGCGGTTTCGCCGAGCACGTAAGGCAGTTCGAAGATGTCGTGGCCCGATGGGCCACCCGCTACGTTGTTTACCAGTACCGCGTACACCGCGAAGATCGACGCAAACAAAATGCAGTCGGTCATCAGGTAGAGCCAGAAACCGAAGACGGTTATCGGGCCGGTGTCGTGGTGGTCGTGGTGCCCATGGTCATCGACATGGACGTGTCCAGCATTGGTCGCTAAGTTCGACATGGTTTAAACCTGTTCCAACGGGGTTTCAACACGGTTGGCCGGGATCTTCTTCTCGGCTACCAGGCGAGCGTGCTGCTCGGCTTCGATGCGTTCGATGGTTTCCACCGGCACCATGTAGCCTTGATCGTCACGTGCAGCGTGAACGATGAAGTAACCGATAGTGCCCACCAGGCCCACGATCGCCAGCCACCAGATGTGCCAGATCATCGCGAAACCGAACACGGTCAACAGCGCGCCCATCACCACGCCAGTGGCGGTGTTGTTCGGCATGTGGATCGGTTCGTAGTGCGCAGGTTTCTGGTACGCAGTACCGTCTTCCTTGGCTTCGGTGAACGCATCAATGGTGTTCGCGGTCGGGATCACGGCGAAGTTGTAGAACGGTGGTGGCGACGAAGTCGACCATTCCAGAGTGTGGCCGTTCCACGGGTCGCCGGACTCGCACAGGTTCTGCTTGCGATCACGCACGCTGACATACAGCTGGATCAACTGGCAGGCAATACCGGCCGCGATCATCAACGCACCGAACATGGCGACGTACAGGTACGGCACCCACTCAGGGTTGGTGGTGGCGTTCAGACGACGGGTCATGCCCATGAAGCCCAGTGCATAGAGCGGCATGAACGCGACGAAGAAGCCCGAGATCCACAGCCAGAACGCAGCCTTGCCCCAGCCTTCGTGCAGCTTGAAGCCGAACGCTTTCGGGAAGTAGAAGCTGAAACCGGCGATATAGCCGAATACCGCGCCACCGATGATCACGTTATGGAAGTGAGCGATCACGAACAGGCTGTTGTGCAGCACGAAGTCAGCACCCGGAATGGCCAGCAGTACGCCGGTCATGCCGCCGATGGCGAAGGTCACCATGAAGCCCAGGGTCCACAGGACCTGGCTGGTCATGCGCAGACGACCGTGGTAGATGGTGAACAGCCAGTTGAACAGCTTCACCCCCGTCGGGATGGAAATCAACATCGTCGCCAGGCCGAAGAAGGCGTTGACGCTGGCCCCCGAACCCATGGTGAAGAAGTGGTGCAGCCAGACCATGAAGCCCAGTACCGAGATCGCGCCCGATGCATAGACCATCGAGTGGTGACCGAACAGGCGCTTGCCGGTAAAGGTCGAGATCACTTCGGAGAAGATACCGAACGCTGGCAGGATCAGGATGTACACCTCGGGGTGACCCCATGCCCAGAACAGGTTCACGTACATCATCGGATTGCCACCAAGTTCATTGGTGAAAATGTGGAAATCCAGGTAACGGTCAAGCGACAGCAGCGCCATGGTAGCGGCCAGGATCGGGAACGAAGCCACGATCAGCACGTTTGCCCAGGTGCAGGTCCAGGTGAAGATCGGCATGTCCATCAGTTTCATGCCAGGGGCGCGCATCTTGAGGACGGTGGCCAGGAAGTTGACCCCCGTCAATGTCGTCCCGAGCCCTGATAACTGCAATGCCCAAATGTAGTAATCCACCCCCACGCCCGGACTGTATTGCAGGCCCGACAATGGCGGATACGCAACCCAACCGGTCTTGGCGAATTCGCCGACGCCCAGGGACAGGTTGATCAGCACCACGCCCGATACCAGCAGCCAGAAGCTCAGGGAGTTCAGGAACGGGTAGGCAACGTCACGCGCACCGATCTGCAGCGGCAAGGCAAGGTTCATCAGGCCGGTGAAGAAAGGCATCGCCATGAAGATGATCATGATCACACCGTGGGCGGTGAAGATCTGGTCATAGTGTTCAGGCGGCAGGTAGCCCGGCGAACCCTCGGTGGCCATGGCCAGCTGGGTACGCATCATGATGGCGTCGGCAAAGCCGCGCAGCAGCATGACCATGGCCACGATGACGTACATGACACCGATTTTCTTGTGGTCGACGGAGGTCAACCACTCGGTCCACAGGTAGGTCCACTTCTTGAAGTAGGTGATTGCCGCAAACAGTGCCAGACCACCCAGCGCGATCATGGCGATGGTCACCATCACGATCGGCTCGTGGAATGGGACCGCGTCCCAACTTAATTTACCAAACATCGTTTACTCCTCTGCCCCAGCAGTTGAATTCGAGCCCGTGTCAGAACCTTCAGCCGCGGCCACTTCTTTCTTCTCGTGCTTGACCGGCTTGCCTGGTTTCATGCCTTCGTACTTGTCGACGATTTTCTGAAACAGGTTCGGCTCGTACGAGGAGTACAGGGCGACAGGGTTGTTCTGGCTTGGTTTGGTCAGGGCGTCGTATTCAGCTTGATCAAGCTGTTTAGGTGCGGCCTTGACTTCGGCGACCCAGGCGTTGAAGTCTTCCTGGCTTGTCGAGATCGCTTTGAATTTCATGCCGGTGAAGCCAGCGCCGCTGTAGTTGGCGGAGATGCCTTCCATTTCAGCTTTCTGGTTGGCGATCAGGTGCAGCTTGGTCTGCATGCCTGCCATCGCGTAGATCTGGCCGCCCAGGGCCGGGATGAAGAACGAGTTCATCACGGCGTCGGAGGTGATCTTGAAGTTCAGCGGAGTGTGCTCCGGGAAACGGATCTGGTTCACGGTGGCAATACCCAGGTCCGGGTAGATGAACAGCCACTTCCAGTCCAGCGCGACCACTTCGATGTTGATCGGCTTGACGTCCGATTCCAGCGGACGGTACGGGTCCAGTGCGTGGGTGGACTTGTAGGTCACATAACCCAGGGCAACGATGATGAGGATCGGGACCAGCCACACCGCGATTTCGATCTTGGTGGAGTGCGACCACTTCGGCGCGTAGGTGGCGCTGGTGTTGGACGCGCGGTATTTCCAGGCGAAGGCGAAGGTCATGATGATCACAGGGACCACGACCAGCAGCATCAGCAGGGTGGCGGTGATGATCAGGTTTCGTTCATCCAGACCGACCTGTCCTTTTGGGTCGAGCAAGGTCCACTTGCAGCCTCCCAGCATTAACAGCATGCCAAGCAGCGGCAAAAAGCCTAGTAATCGGGGGTACCTGTTTTTACTCATCTCACGACCTCTAAAGCAGCTTGCGCAATGCAGTTGGGTTTTGATCGCCAACACTTCACCCTGCCAAGGGTTGGCATTTCTCTTCGATTGAATAAGAGCCTGCCCGCCACACCAAAAAAACTGTACGTTTCACTGACCTGCGGCGCGTTCTTATTCGATTTCGTGGTTAAAGGCCTTGTTACAGACCAATTCCATTTGGTGCGGATAGTTGAAAGGCTGCCGGAACCTGGGTCGCGCGGAGCCATCCATCGCCCCTCGACCCTTGCGATGCTCAAATATTGCACAGCATCGGACACTCAGTGCGGGGGATTGTAGTTAGCTGGCGATGTATAAACCATGTCTGATAAAGAAATAATTTTTATCGATTACAGCAATAATTCTTTACCGACAGGGCTGGGAGGCGCGATCTTATTGCGGTCAATTCTCAACAAAACCCACAAAAAAAGCCGGGCTATTGCCTCGATCACATCATCCCTTACAGGTTGTAAGGGCATGTCCAGGCCGTCGAAGTCCCCATAAAACAAGGCATTGGCGCACCCCCTCAGGGCGACCAAGGTGACCTGTCAAAGGTACGATTCAAACGATGAACTGACAGCACAAATTGACCGATTGGTGCAAATTTGACAGCCAAAACCGTCGCTCGAAAAGGTCCTGCGACAATGTCAGTGTGACAACATGTCGCACGCCGCGCAGGCCATTTGTCGGCTTTCGTCACGGCCCTTTCACATTTGCCGACGGACAAAAAAGCCCCGGTCCCTCTTCAGGCGTGACCGGGGCTTTTCAGTGAACGTTCAGCCTGTGCGCTGACGATTGCGATAAATGCCCAGCGGCACCAGGATCACCGTCAGCACAAACGCTACCAGCGCCCACTGCGCCAGCGACAGGCCCAGCACCGGTGGGTACGGTGTGCTGCAAAAGCCATCGACCTGGAAGCCGAGCGGAAACACCTTGGCCAGTGGCAAGTCATCGACGATCGGCTGCAACACATCGACGCCACAGCTGACCTGGGGGAAGAACTGGGTGTACACATGGTGCCCCGCCGCAGCCACACCGCCGAGTGCACTGAGGATCACCAACCCTTCGAACAGGGTGACCGCGCCCTTGGTGCGCATGGCAGCGCCGATGAACGCGAAGATCGCGATCAGCAGCAAGGCGTAACGTTGCAGGATGCACAACGGGCACGGCGCCTCGCCCAGCACCACCTGCATGTACAACGCACCGCCGATCAGCGCCAGGCAGATGATGCCCAGCAACACCAGAAAGCGCCGCTCTCTGCCTAAACGCAATTCCTCACTCATCCCCGTATCCCTTTGTTTGGTTGTGCCAATGGGCGCAAGTTTACACACAGAGCATGGTTTAAACAGAGGGGGGTTAACGGGGGATTAATCAGTCAGCACACCGCCATCGGGAGCAAGCCCCCTCCCACACTTTTGCTGCGCGTTACTCCAGCGCCGCTGCAGGGCCGAAGAACTCGTAGCGCGTTTGCGCCTGCGGCACGCCCAGTGCCTTGAGGTGATGCTTGATCGCGGTCATGAAGCCTTTCGGACCGAGGAAGTAAGCATCCAGGTCGCGCTCCTGGGGCAACCACGCCGCCAACTGCGCCTGGCTCAACAGCCCAATACTGTCCGCCGCCGGGCTCACGCTATCGTCCTCGGCATAGCAGTAAAACCGCTTGAGCTGCGGATGTTTGACCGCCAGCCCGTCCACCCACTCACGAAACGCATGCACTCCGCCATTGCGCGCGCAGTGGATAAAGTGCACCGGGCGTTCGGTGGCCAGGGCCGCCTCGAGCATCGCCAGGGTCGGTGTGATGCCTACCCCGCCACTGATCAGTAGCAGCGGTTTGTCGCTGACCACCAGCGTGAAATCCCCCGACGGCGGAAACAGGTCAATCTCCGCGCCGACCCGCAGTTGATCATGCAAATAGTTGGACACCCGCCCCCCGGCTTCGCGCTTGACGCTGATGCGGTATTCGCCGCCATCACTCAGCGCCGACAGGGAGTAATTGCGGCGCACTTCTTCGCCGTCGAGCACCAGCCGCAGGCTGATGTACTGGCCCGGCGTGGCCTTGAGGATAGGACCGTCGTCCACCGGGGCAAAATAAAAGGAAGTGATCTCGGTGCTCTCCTCCACCCGTTTCACCAGCTTGAAGGGCCGCGCACCGCGCCAGCCGCCGGGCGCCTGGGCCTTTTCGTCGTAAAGGGCCTTTTCCGCACCGATCAGAATGTCCGCCAATTGGCCGTAAGCGGCCCCCCAGGCATGCATCACCGCAGGCGTGGCGATCTCGCTGCCCAGCACTTCAGAGATCGCACGCAACAGGCAGGCGCCGACAATCGGGTAGTGCTCCGGCTGAATCTGCAACGCCACGTGCTTGTTGATGATCTTCGCCACCAGGTCGCCCAACTGGTCGAGCCGATCGATGTGCCGTGCGTACATCAACACGCCATTGGCCAGCGCGCGAGGCTGGTCACCGCTGGCCTGGTGGGCCTGGTTGAACAGCGGACGCACCTGCGGGTACTCGGACAGCATCATGCGGTAAAAATGAGTGATCAGCGCTTCACCGCCGCTTTCCAGCAATGGCACGGTGGACTGGATAATGGCACGGTCTTGGGCAGTCAGCATGGGAGACTCCTGGGCTTGTTAATGAAATGCCCTGAAGCAGTCAGTATTCGTGCCAATCTAAAAATTCAATATTTTCAATTGGTTGCGGCATACCTAGTCAATATGACTTCCTACACTTTATAGTCGCAACGACTACAAGGAGTCATTATGACTGCGCACTCGCTGCTTACCACTCTGCTGCCCCTCGTTGCCGACCTGTCCCGCGACCTGCCCGAAGGCGAGCGTTACCGCCGCCTGCTGCACGCGATGCGCGCCCTGCTGCCGTGCGACGCAGCCGCGCTGTTGCGCCTGGACGGCGAGTGGCTGGTGCCGCTGGCGGTGGATGGCCTGAGCGCCGACACCCTGGGGCGACGCTTCAAGATCAGCGAACACCCGCGCTTCGCCGTGCTGCTGAGCAGCGCCGGCCCTACGCGCTTCGACAGCGACAGTGCCTTGCCCGACCCCTATGACGGCCTGGTCGACGGTGTGCACGGGCAATTGGAAGTGCACGATTGCATGGGCTGCCCGCTGTTCGTCGATGACCGGCCCTGGGGCCTGCTGACCCTGGATGCCCTGGACACCGAGCGCTTCGAGCGCGTTGAGCTGGACGCCCTGCAAGCCTTTGCCAGCCTCGCCGCCGCGACCGTCAACGTTGCCGAACGCATTGAACGCCTGGCCCTGCGCGCCGAAATCTACCGCCAGGCCGGCGGCCAGCCGCACAAGGAAATGATCGGCCAGAGCAAAACCCACAAGCGCCTGGTGCAGGAGATTAATCTGGTGGGCGGCAGCGACCTGACGGTGCTGATCACCGGTGAAACCGGGGTGGGCAAGGAGCTGGTGGCCCAGGCGATCCATGCAGCCTCAACGCGGGCCGACAAACCGCTGATCAGCCTCAACTGCGCCGCCCTGCCGGAGACGCTGGTGGAAAGCGAGCTGTTCGGCCATGTGCGCGGCGCCTTTACCGGTGCACTGAATGAACGCCGAGGCAAGTTCGAACTGGCCGATGGCGGCACTCTGTTTCTCGACGAGGTCGGCGAGCTGTCGCTGAGCGTGCAGGCCAAGCTGCTGCGCGTGCTGCAAAGCGGCCAGTTGCAGCGCCTGGGCTCTGACCGCGAACACCAGGTGGACGTGCGCCTGATCGCCGCCACCCACCGCGACCTCGCCGAAGAAGTGCGCAGCGGCCGCTACCGCGCCGACTTCTACCACCGCCTCAGCGTGTACCCGCTGCACGTACCGGCCCTGCGTGAACGCGGCCGTGACGTGTTGCTGCTGGCCGGTTACTTCCTTGAACAGAACCGCTCACGCATGGGCCTGGGCAGCCTGCGCCTGGCCAGTGATGCCCAGGCCGCGCTGCTGGCCTATCACTGGCCGGGCAATGTGCGCGAACTGGAGCACGCGATCGGGCGCAGCGCACTCAAGGCGCTGGGCAACTGCCGCGAGCGTCCGAAGATACTCAGCCTGAGCGCCAGGGACCTGGATCTGCCCGATGTCAACGCCCCGGTCATTGAAGCGCAAGCCCTGCCGGCCCCCGTCACCGGAGACCTGCGCCAGGCCACCGAGCACTATCAGCGCCAGGTAATCGACGCCTGCCTGGAACGCCACCAGCACAACTGGGCCGGCGCCGCCCGCGAACTGGGCCTGGACCGCGCCAACCTGGGCCGCCTGGCCAGGCGTCTGGGCCTGAAGTAGCAGGCAACCGCCTCCCTGTGGGTACCGGCGTGTTGTGGCGAGCGGGCTTGCCCCGCGTTGGGCTGCGCAGCAGCCCCAAAACCATACGCTGTGCAGTGTCAGGTACTCCGCGCTTTCCTTGATTGGGGGCGCTTCGCCCCCCAACGCGGGGCAAGCCCGCTCGCCACAGGGCGGAGCCTCACTGGATTGGTTCTGTCTGAAAGATCGGACTCACACCTTTAGGCTTTCGGAACACCAGCACATTGCCCAGCATCACCAGTACCAACCCGGCCAATGCCGGCGGCGTCCACTGATAACCTTCGACAAACGCCGACACGTTCAGCGCCACCACGGGAAACAGCACGGTGCAATACGCCGCACGCTCGGGCCCCATGCGCCCCACCAGCGTGAGATAGGCCGTAAACCCGATCACCGACCCTGGAATCACCAGGTACCCCAAGGCGCCGATATACCGTGCACTCCAATCCATCTCGAACGGAATGCCGCGCACCACGCACCAGGTCGCCAGCATCAAGGCACCGTAGGCCATGCCCCAGGCATTGGTGGTCAACGGCCTGAGCCCGGCCTTCTGTTGCAGGCTCGAAAGCAGATTGCCCGCCGAAAAACACAGCGTTCCCAGCAGCGCCAGGCCCAGCCCCAGCAACGTCTGCGGGCTGGCGGCGTGCCCGGCCAGTTCCGGCCAGAACAGAAAGCCCAGTCCCAGCAGACCCAGGCCGCCGCCCATCAACACATTGCGCGCCACGCGCTGGCCGAAGAACACCCGCGCGTTCAGCGCGTTCCACAGGGTGGCCGTGGAAAACACCACGGCTACAAGGCCGCTGGGGACCCACTGCGTGGCGGTCAAAAAGCACATGAAATTGACGCAGAACAGGCACAGGCCCTGGGCCAGGCAGATCAGATGCCCGCGCCGGTTCATCACCTGCAGCCTGCGACTGAGCAACAACAAAGCAAACAGCACCAGCGCGGCCAGGCCGAAGCGGTACACAATCGACACGGGAATGGCGACAGCCCCCAACTGCCATTTGAGGGCGATCCAGGTGGTGCCCCAGATCAGCACGGTGAGGACATACAGGGAAAGGTTCATGGCGCGGCTCCGAAGGTTGAGCCACAGTGTCCGCCCCAAGCCCCGGACCGCTCTTGCAGATTCTTGCGCTTTTGTCGGACCAAGGGCCCACAGCCCCGACCTCGCGCGGTAGGATGCCAGGCATCGGAGAACACACGCCATGCCTGATCTGCAATCGCTGCACATCTTTCAGTCCCTCAACCGCTCGCCCAACGCACGCCTGCACGCCTGCGCCGAGTTGGGTGACGGCGTGTCGGCGGCGCTGTGGAGCAATCACCACGATGCCCAGGATTACCAGGGGCCCAGCCATCACACGCTGTCCTGCTACATCGGCGGCGGCACTGGTACGTTTCGCCGTGACCAGCCGGGCATCAAGGGCGGCCCGGACAAGTTGTGCGTGCTGCCGGCCGAGCATCAGTCGGCCTGGGTGATCAACGGCGACATCCGCCTGGCCCATGTGTATTTCAGCCCGGAACAGTTCGCCCTCGGTTGCGTCACGCTGCTGGACCGCGAACCGCGCGCCCTGGCATTGCAGGAAGCGACCTTTCTTGAAGACCCAAGCCAGGCGCGGCGCTTTCACCAACTGATCGCGCTCAATTGGCACGAGCCGGCCGAACGCCTGCTCACCAGCAGCCTGGCCCATGAAATGCTCAGCCACACCCTGCTCAACCAGGTCGGCGCCCGCGACGGCCTGCGCTTGAAAGGCGGGCTGGCGGCCTACCAGCGGCGGCGGTTGGTGGAGTACATCGAGCAGCACCTGCAGGATCCCATCAGCCTCGGGCTGTTGGCCGGCGTGTGCGCCTTGTCGGAATACCACTTCGCGCGGATGTTTCGCCAGAGCTTCGGCCTGCCGCCCCATCAATACCTGCTGGCGCGGCGCCTGGCCCGTGCGCGCAGCCTGCTGCGCGGCGGCGCCCTGCCGTTGGGCGAGGTCGCCCTGATGTGCGGGTTTTCCAGCGCCAGCCATTTCAACCAACGCTTTCGCCAGGCCACGGGCGCAACGCCTGGCGACTACCGTCAGGCCTTCGTCTAGACCATCAGCCCGAGGGTCTTGGCCTTGGCCACCGCCTGGGTGCGCCGTTCCACGCCGAGCTTGCTGTGGATGCGTCGGGCATGGGTCTTGACCGTGTGCAGCGAGATGAACAGACGGTCGGCAATTTGCAGGTTTGAATTGCCCAGAGCGATCAACCGCAGCACTTCCAGTTCGCGCTGGCTCAAGGGATTGTCCGCCGTGCCACTGGCGGCTGTGTGCGGCTCCAGGCCCAGCTCACTCAGCACACCGGGGGAGCGCAGGCGCAGCTCACGGATCGCCTGCTGCACCTGGCAACGCGCCGCCAGGGCCAGGCCACTTTGCAGCGCACGCCGCGCCAGCGCGGTGTCGCCCAGTTGCCACGCCACCTCGCCGAGCACTAACTGCACTTCGGTTTCCAGGCAGAGCATGCCGCGCTGCCGGGCAGCCTCCAGCAGTGCGTTGAGCCGCAGAAGGGGTTGCTCGGCGCACCCCAGCTTCACTTCTGCCAACACCAGCAGGTACTCCAGACGCGGGATCAATTCCAGCGTGGCCGGCGGTGCCTGCCTGGCGTGGGGCCCGTGAAAGTGACGCAGCACGCGGCGCACCGCTTCCACGGTCAGTTCGGCGCGCCCCTGCTGCAACCAGAAATGCCCGCTGATCAACAGCAGCACCGCGCGGTAAACGTTTTGCGGGACGTGCCGCTGCTGCATCAGCCGCTCGGCCTCGCGCAGCTGGATAAATGCCTGGGCGTAGTCGCCATTGTTGGCCGCCAGCAGCGCCAGGCCCAGAAAGCCGTAGAGCACGCGTTTGTCCTGGCTGTGCAAGCACATCGCCAAGCCCGCCTGGAAACAGTCGGCGGCCAGTGCGTCCTGGCCCTGGCGCAAAGCCAGGTGGCCACGGCGCAAAGCGATCCGCCCCACCAGCGGGCCGGCCGCGATCTGCTGCTTGAGCAACATTGCCTGCACCTGCTCCAACAGGCTCTGCGCCCGATGCGGTGCGCCGCGCTGCTCAAGCAACTGGGCGTGATCCAGCTCAAGTAACGCCTCCAGCAGCAGCGAACCCTCGGCGCGGGCCAGGCACAGCGCTTCGCGATTGAGGGTTTGGGCGACGTCCAGCTCGCCGCGCAGCAAGGCTTGCTGGGTGAGCCCTGACAGGCACATCACGCGCGAGGTCCAGGCGCTGTCGGGCAAGGCCTGCAACGCCTCAAGAAAATGGGCGCGAGAGCATTCGCCATCGCCGCTCAAATGCAACAACCAGCCCCACTGCGCCTGCCAACGCGCCAGCAGGTGACGTTGCTGCATGGCGCACGGTTGCGGCGTAAAGCGCGCCAGTTGATCGATGCACCGCGCCGCCTGATCGAAGCGACCGGCGAACAGCAGCGCCGCCGTCACCAGCCCCACCAACTGCGCAGAGCACAGCAGCAGCTCATCTCCGTGCTGTTCGTGCAGGCGCAACACCAGCACGGCGTTCTGCTGGCGAAACAGGTCTTCGAAACTGAAATGCTGCAACAGGCTCACCGCCACTTCGAACGCTTCGGCCAGCAGCGCCTGCTCGAACGCGGCCTGCCAGTCGCCCTCGGCGGTAAACCATTGGCAGGCGCGCCGGTGCCAGGAGCGCCGGGCCGGCCAGGGTTCATCGCGCACCACGTGGGCCAGTGGCGCAAATATGCACAGCCAGTCGGCGCTGTGCTCCCACGGCTGGATAAAGGCACCGAGCGCCTGCAGATCGCGCAGGTAGCGGCCGCCGTCGCCAGCGCCGAACAGGTGCTCACACAGGCTCGCATTGAACCTGGGCAGATGGGCCAGCACCTGCCAGGCCTCGACCCATTCGGCGGGCCAGGTGCTGAACAGCTCGTGCTGCAGATAGTCGCGCAAGGTCTTGTCAGGATGGCCGTCGCCCAGCAAGGCGATCCGTACACCTGCGCACCAGCCGGCGCTGAACTGCATGACGCCGTCGAGGCTCTGCTCGGGACCAAGCAATGCCTGGATTTCCCCAGCGCTGAACGCCAGCTCGCCGGCGCTGCACTCCCACAGTTCATCGTCGAGCAACAGCCGTGGCCAGTTGCACGCCGGGCGCCGCCGCGTGCCCAGCCACCAGCTCAGCGCCGGGCTGCTTAGGGTGAGCAGGCGGTCGAGCAAGGCGTCCAGTTCAGGGTCGGGGAAACGACAGAAATCATCGAGAAACAGCCACGCCGGCGTTGACCAGCCACTGAGCTCAAGCAGCAGCGCGGCTTCATCGGTGAAGGACAGGCCCAGGTTCTGCGCCACGCGCCGGCAAAGACCCTCGGGGCTCAAGGCCATCCCATTGAGTGCCAGCCAGTACACCGGGCACCCCGCTGGCGCCTGCAAGGCGCACTCGGCGAACAACGCACTCTTGCCACTGCCGCCCGGCGCACACAGCAACCTCACCCGTGCCTGCGCCGCGAGCAAGGGCTGGGCCAGTCGCGGGCGCGACAGGTGGTGAGCGGACAGCCGTGGCATGAATCCGGGACGGTCCAGGCAGCGCGTCATGGCGGTCATTGCTGCATCCTGCGTTTTTAGTGTGATGGAGCCTGACGCGTACCCTAGTCCTGGGGTTGGTGGTTGTTGAAGAAGTATTCAGCGGGGTGATTGACGGCCATGCATAAAAGCCAGGGTGCACGCTTATCCAATGTGGGAGCTGACCCACCGCTATCGCAGGCAAGCCAGCTCCCACAGGTTGGTTGGATTTCACCTCACCTTCAGCGCACGCCTTCGGAGCGCAATGCTGCGGGGGTGTAGTCGGCGGCCTTGGCGGCGAAGCCGAACACGAAGCTGCGTTTCTCCTCGTTCTTCATGCCCAGGGCGATGTAGCGCCCGGCGATGAGGTCGTAGAGGGTTTCGACGGTGTAGGCCGGCACCTGGTGGTCGTAATAGAACTGCGCATGGCCTTCGGCGACGCGCCACAGTTGGCCGCGACCGTCGTAGTGATCCACCAGCGCCACCTGCCAGCTGTCTTCGTCGATGTACATGTGGCGCTTGTCGTAGACATGCCGTTCGCTGGGCTTGACCGTGCCGACCACTTCCCACACGCGGTGCAGCTCGTAGCGGGTCAGGTCCTGGTTGATGTGGCCGGCCTTGATGATGTCGTCGTACTTGAGGCTCGGCGAATCGAGCTTGTAGCTGTTGTAGGGGATGTACAGCTCTTTCTTGCCCACCAGCTTCCAGTCGTAGCGGTCGGGCGCGCCGGAGAACATGTCGAAGTTGTCGGTGGTGCGCAGGCCGTCGGACGCAGTGCCCGGGCCGTCATACGACACTTGCGGCGCCCGCCGTACGCGGCGCTGGCCAGCGTTGTAGATCCACGCCAGGCGCGGTTCCTTCACCTGATCGAGGGTTTCGTGCACCAGCAGCACGTTGCCCGCCAGCCGCGCCGGGGCCGTCACCGATTGCTTGAAGAAGCTCAGTACGTTGGCCGCCTTGGCCGGGTCCATGTCGGGGATGGCCTGGGGCACTGCCACTTCTTCTTCGAAACGGATCGGCGTGTAGCTGCCGTTGGTCTGCGGCGTGGCCTGGGTGATGATGCGCCGCAGGTTGCCGCCGTGGTAACGGGTGATGTGGTTCCACAGCACCTCCACGCCAGTCTTGGGAATCGGGAACGCGTAATAGCGGTTGCCGGTGAAGTTCTCCAGGCCGTTGCCGTCGTTGATCGCCTTGACGTTCAACGCGCTGCGCTTGATCGACGCGTAGATGTCCGGCGGCAGGTTCACCGTGCGGTGGCTGGGGTACACCGGGATTTTGTAGGTCTCGGGGTAGCGCTTGAACATCGCCACCTGGCCGTCGGAGAGTTTGTCCTTGTACTTGTCCACGGTGGCGGCGGTGATCACGAACAGTGGTTTTTCACTGGCAAACGGATCGGCCAGAAAGCCTTTGCTGTCCACCGCGCCGGCGTTTTTCGGGATGCCGCCGGTCCAGGCCGGGATCGAGCCGTCAGCGTTGCCGGCCTTTTCGGCACCGACCGGCGTGAGGGTGGTGCCCAATTGGGCGGCCTCTTGCGGCGAGACCGCCGCCATCACGTGAGCGGCCAGCAAACTCAGGGCCAACACTGCAATTGTCTTACGCATAAGTTCTTGTCCTTCTTTAAGCCAAATCAGAAGTTCACGCCGAAGCTGAGGGCGAGGAAGTCGCGGTCGGTCAGGGTGTTGTAGTCGCCGCCAAAAAAGTCGGTGTAGCTGAGGCTGGCGGTGTAAGTGCTGCGGTAGTCGGCATCCACGCCGACACTGATGGCCTTGGCGCCCTTGTTGAAGATGCCGTTGGGGCCGTAGCCGGCGACGTCATGGGACCAGGACAGGTTGGGCTTGAGGTTCACCCCGGCAATCGCGTTGTTGTAGTCCAGGATCGCCCGCGCGCGGTAGCCCCAGGAGGTGGAGGTGACGAAGCCGTCGGTGTCACCCTGGAACCCGTAGGCGCCGTACACCGAGTCGCGGCCGTAACGCAGTTTGGTTTTGTCTTCCAGCCCGGCCACGTGCACCACCGCCGCCTCGCCCACCAGGGTCAGGCGCTCGGCGCCCAGCACCTGGTCGAAAAACTGGGTCATGGTGCTCTGGACCTGGGTGATTTCCTTGCGCCGGTAACCTACGTTGTCGGCGCCGAACGAGCTGCGGATGGGCGAGGCGGTATTACCGGCAATCGGGTTGATCAGCGCCAGGGTCAGGTCGGTGGTGTTCAGTTGCACCGGAGCGTTGGGGCGGTAACTGATTTCACCGGTCCACGCGGTGCCGGTGGGCAAGGTGGTGGAGAAGCTGGCGCCGAACAGGCGGATGTCCTCGGGATAGTCGAGGTAATACTGACCGCGGCCGAGCATCAGACTTTGCACCAGGCCCGCACCGGAGCCGGGCGCCAGGCGGTTGGCGGCCCCTGCAATGGCGCCGAGGGTCGCAAGGCTGGTGTTGTTGGTAATGGTGCCCACGGTCGGCGTGCGGCTGTGGTAGTTCATGAAATACAGGCCGTACTCGGTGTCGTCGCCGAGCCAGCGCAGGGCCGCGCCGAACTGGCCGGAGTCGCGCGCATCGCGGTCGCCGGCACGCCGTACGATCACGCCTTCATTGGTCACGCCGAAACCCTGGCCGAATGCGGCTGCCACCGGTTGCAGGGGCCGGATCGCCGGGCTGCCGACCGTGTAGTTATTGGTGCAACCGTCCGCCGCCACATCGCCGCCAAAGAAGGTGCCGCAGTTGTCCAGCACCGTCTGGTCCCATTCCAGTTGGTAGAACCCTTCGACGGTGAGCTGACTGGTGAGGCTTTGGGAGGCGAACAGCATGTTCACCGGGATCAGGCCCTCCTTGATCTCGGCGCCCGGACGGCGGAACGCGGAGACGTCAACCGGGTTGATGCTGTTGATGGAGTTGCCGATAAACGTGCTTTCGCCCCAGCTGACCACTTGCTTGCCGGCGCGCACGGTGCCCGGCAGGTCGCCCAGGGAATAGTTGTGGTACACGAAGGCATCGAGGATCTGCGCGCCACTGGATTTGGCGCCCTCTTTGCGGTTGTGATCGCTGATGGGCTTGAACTCGCGGTCTTCGTCCTTGAGTTCGAAGTCGTACCAGTATTTGCCACGCACGAACACGCCGGTGTCGCCGTATTTCAACTCGAGGTCGTGCAGGCCTTTGAAGATTTTCGAGAAGGTCTCGCCTTTCTTGAAATTGAGCCGCCCGTCATCGCCCGTGGAAGCCTGGCCGCTGCCACCGTTGACGGTGCCCACCAGCTTGCGGTCGGCATCGCGCATGCCCCAACTGGCGCCCACCGACAGTGAGGAATCGAATTGCCCTTCGATCTCGCCAATGTTGAACGAAACAGCCTGCGCCTGGGCACAGCAACCCAAGGCAACCGCAGCGGCCAGCGCCTGTGGCGTGAAGATGGCGCGCATTGTTGTTTTTGTCATGCGTCTTCCCCGGTGAGTGACAGAAGGCTTCACCCTACTGCCGCCCAGGGGGAGCGATAAGCGCACCAAGGAGGTATTCGTGTTGTCGCTCGAAAGGATTAGCGGCCGCGCCGGCCGGGGTTTGGGCATGGGCATGCAGCAAGTGGATGGGAAGCCATCAGAGAAATGGATGGATCGTTACAAAATTTGCAACAGTCCTTGTCTTGATGAGGTATTACTCATTCTGTAACAAACGACTATTCTTGCCGTGCTTTAAGAGCACTGCGCTCGCTCCCACCCCAGGGTGCAAAGCCGGATTCAACTCGATTGATGTTTTTATTCAATCGGTTATCGGTGTTCATTGACGTTTATCTGCCGCTCCTTGGTACAACGTCTTACTTCAGCCGCTGCGTTTGCAGCGGCTTTTTTTTGCCTGGGGATTAAAGGACGATCACGCAACGATCAGAGGCTGTATTTCTGCAAATTGGCCATCATTTCCTTCAGTGCCTCGATGTTGTCCTGCGGATGGGCGGCCCCTTCGAAGTCGCAGATCTGCGCCCAATGGGCCGCCACATCGTCGGGCGAGAACCCGGCCTGCGGGTCAAAACCCACCCCCAGGCTGCGCTCCCAGCGGGTCTTGCCGATCCAGCCGCCACCGACTTCAAACAGGCCCGAGGTGTCCTGGCAGGCCTCGCTGCCCAGGTACACCACCAGCGGGCTGACCAACTCCGGCTTGAGGCGCTCGAACACCTGCGGCGGAATCAGGCCTTCGGTCATGCGCGTGGCGCCCGTCGGGGCGATGGCATTCACCAGAATGTTGTGTTTACGCCCTTCCAGCGCCAGGGTGCGGGTCAGGCCATAGAGCCCGAGCTTGGCCATGCCGTAGTTGGACTGGCCGAAGTTGCCGTAGATGCCAGAAGTGGACGCGGTGAAGATTACCCGACCGTAGGCTTGCTCACGCAGGTGCGGCCAGGCGGCGCGGGTGACTTTGTAGGCACCTTCGACATGCACCCGGTAAACCAGGTCCCAATCGCTGTCCTCCATCTTGTGGAAGGTTTTGTCACGCAGGATGCCGGCGTTGTTGACCACCACGTCGATGCGGCCGAATGCGTCCATGGCGTTCTGCACAATCCTGTCGCCGTCGGTGACCGAGTCATGGTTGGCCTGGGCAATGCCGCCGGCCTCGCGGATTTCGGCGACCACCCGGTCGGCCGCCGAGGCGTTGGCGCCCTCGCCCTGGGCGGAACCGCCGAGATCGTTGACCAGCACTTTGGCCCCGTGCCTGGCAAACAGCAGCGCATGGGCGCGGCCCAACCCGCCGCCGGCACCGGTGACGATCACAACCTTATCCTGGAACTGCACTGACTCACTCATACCGAACTCCACAGGCGACAATGGCAATGGCTTGAGTGTCCGGCACCGGGCGGATGGTCACAATGAACACGGCCGCGGCTGAATGGTGCGCGATAAGGCAGCGGGATGATTGCGTGCCAAGCACGTTCGTTGTGGCGAGCGGGCTTGCCCCGCGTTGGGGTGCGAAGCGCCCCCAATCAAGGAAAATGCGGTTTACCAGACCCTGCGCAGAGTCTGGTTTTGGGGCTGCTTCGCACCCCAACGCGGGGCAAGCCCGCTCGCCACGACAAACCTGCTCGCCACGGGAATATTGGTTGGCTGAAATAGGCTTACCCAAGCCTTCATCGCGAGCAAGCCCCCTCCCACACGGTGGCGCGTGCGATGTGTGCGCGAAACGTCAGGTAATGCTTGAGCACCTGCACCGGCGCTTCGATCTGCGGGTAGTGGCCGATGTTGGTCAGCAGTACGGTATCGGCGTGGGGCACCAGTTGATGGTATCGCTCCACCATGTGCGCGCCGGAGATCGGGTCGACCTCGCCATCGATCACGCGCAACGGCACATCGCCCACTTGCATGGCCGCCACCCAGCGATCGCGCAGGGCGCGGCGCTGGGGCACGTAGGCGATGAGTTTGTGCAGGATGCGCGTGCCGTCGTTGGCGCTGATCAGGCTCCAGAAATCGTCCAGAGCGCTTTCGCTGGGGCGGGTCTGGGGGCCGAAGATCTGGCTGAAGCTGTTGGACAGGGCGTTGCGCCCAAAGGCGCGGCCGATCATCCAGCCCAGGGGGCTGAGCAAGAGCTTTTGAACCAGCGCCGGGCGATGGGTTTCGGGAAACAGCCCGCCGTTGAGGAACACGCAGCTGGCCATCTGGAAGCGGCCTTCGTGGTGCCGGGCCAGCAGTTCCTGGGCGACGCTGTCACCGTAGTCATGGGCCAGCACATGCACGGGTTGCTCGACCCCCAGGTGCTTGAGCAGCGCCTGTTGCAGATCGGCCTGCTCCAGCAGGCAATAGCCGTGATCCAGTGGCTTGGCCGAATCGCCAAAGCCGAGCATGTCGCAGGCGATCACCAGGTTGCGATGGGCCAGAGGCTGCCACAGGTAGTGCCAGTCCCAACTGGCGGTGGGGAAGCCGTGGATCAGCAGCAGCGGCTCACCCTGGCCAGCCACCCAATAACGAATGGTGTGGCCGCGAAACTCAAAACTGCGGCTGCGCTTGCGCCAGGCACGCAACGGGATCTCGGCGAGCGGCATCAGGTTTTATACCCCGGGTCTTGCAGGTCGAGTTTGCGCAGCGGCGCCGACCTGACCAGCGCGCCACCCAGGCTGTGGGCACTGCGGGTGACGGCCCTGACCTGGTCTTTGACGTTGGGTGGAGATAAAACGGGGGATAGGCTCACGGCAATGACCTCCTTGGCGTATTTCTTATTATTTTTCTAATGATAGTGGGCGTATGAGCCAGTCTAGTCAGACACCCTGGCGCGATAAGTTGCCTTCGCAGCCAGCTTGATGACCGTGCGAGTCAGTTGCAAGAATAGTTCAGACAAGGGGTCGGCGGCGTCAGAGAAGCGCCGCCAGAAAAGCCGCAATCAGCCGTGCAGGGCCGTCACCAGATCGCCCAGCCAGGGCTCGGCGTCGGCTTCCGGGGTAACACTTTCGCTGGCGTCCAGACGCAGCATCGGCAGCACTTCGCGCACCCCAAGCTCGCTGAACAATTCGCGCATCTGTTCGCCACCGCTGCAAAAGGTGTCGCCATAGCTGGCGTCGCCCAGTCCGATCACGGCGCCCGGCAAGCCGCGCCAGGCGGCGGGCAGTTGGTCACGGATGCTTGAATACAATGGCTGCAGATTGTCGGGCAATTCGCCCATGCCGGTGGTGGAGGTCACGGCCAGCAACGCTTGGGGCGCAAACGCCTGCACATCTGCCAGGGTGGCGCGGGGGTTGTGCCAGGCGTCGAAACCGGCCGCATTGAGAATACCGGCGGCGTGGCGGGCGACTTCTTCAGCCGTGCCGTACACTGAGCCGGAAAGGATGGCGACTTTCATCAATCTGATCCTGTGGTTGAGTGAAAGCCTGGGATATTAACAGCTGAGGCAAATATTTCGGCGCGCCCGTGCAACATCCTGCCGGTGCCATAAACTGCCCTTTGAAAACCTGCTTTGGACCGTTCAATGATTAACCCCAACCTGATGCAAATGGTGATCAACGCTTCCAACGACGGCATCGTGGTCGCCGAACGGGAAGGCCGCGAGACGCCGGTGATCTACGTCAACCCGGCTTTCGAACGCCTGACCGGCTACACACTCGATGAAATTCTCTACCAGGACTGCCGCTTCCTGCAGACCGGTGACCGCGACCAGCCGGGTCTGACGGTCGTTCGCAAAGCCATGCGGGAGGGCACCTCCTGCCGCGAAATCCTGCGCAACTACCGCAAGGACGGCACGCCGTTCTGGAATGAACTGTCGCTTTCAACGCTGTATAACGAGGCCGACAAGCTGACGTATTTCATCGGTGTGCAAAAGGACGTTACGCTGCAGGTCAAGGCCCAGCAGCGCGTAGCGCAACTGGAAGCGGAACTGGCCGAGGTCAAGGCTGAGCTCGCAGCACTGAAGGCGGCCGCCGGATCGAATAAAGTTTAGAACCCGTGGGCATTAGAATGGATAATCGCCCCTCATTCTTCCTCATTGAGCCCGATCAATGTCACGCGAAGCGCTTCTGACTCAGGACGAGTTGGATTTCATTCAGAACATGCAGCACAACCCCCAGCTCAATCTAAGGGATGCTTCGTCGAGCCTGACGGTCAATGGCGGTGCGCAATTGCGCGACCTGCTCACCCGGCTGGCGGCTCACGATCACGTCACGCTGCAGGCGCAATTCGATAACCAGCAACTCACTTTCCCTCTGCATCTGGTGGAGGATGAGTTCAATGCAGTGCATTTGCGCGTCGGGGTGCCGAGCATCTTCGAAGACGGGCCGATGATCCGCCCGTGGCGCCTGGCGCTGGACACACCGGTGGCGCTGGAGAACATCCGCGGCACCCCCGGCGCGCTGTGGGTGCATCAGGTGTCATTCAAAGGCGTGCTGGTGGAGATGCGTGGCCGGGTCAAGCCGCCCAAGAGCTTTTCGCTGTGGTTCAGCCCATCGGGCTACGAACGCATTTCGCTGCGCGGGGCGTTCGAGCGGGAGACGGCGCGGGGCCTGTTTGCCTACCGCTTGAGCCAGGTTGATGCGGATGAAACCGAGCGCCTGCGCCAGTTCATTCTGCACGAACATCGCCGGGTGCATCCGCACATGCATGCCTGAAGTCAGGCATCCAGCTTCGCGCCGAGAAACTGCTGCAAGCGAGCCTGCATCGACTGACCGTCATTGCCCAGGCAGCCGATGGTGGAATCCGCCAGGTTTTCGCGGGCCAGGTCCGATGCATCCCCGGCCAGCAGCAGTGGGCAGTCCAGGGTCAGCGCCAGGCGCCTCAGGCGCAGCGGCAATTCGTTGCCAGGCGCGTGATTGGAAAACAACACCAGTGCGCGCGGCCGGGTCTTTTCGCACACCAGCGTCAACTCATCGAACGGCTGGCCCACGCCCAGCACCTTGACCGAGAGCTGATCGCTGCTCATCAAAACCCCAGCCACCAACAATTCAAGCTCACGACACTCGCCGGCAATGGCCGCCAGCAACACACGCGGTGCCGGAGAGGCGCAGGCCAGACGCAGGCGTTTTGAGGTGCTGGCGCGCAGGAAGTTATCGAAGAATAACCATTCACTGGCCTGGCCGAAGCGGCCTTGGTGGCGCAACAGGTCGTTCCACAGCGGCATGAGGATCTCCTGGAACGCTACGCTCGCCGGGTAAGTCGCAAAAATCTGGCCGTAGAGGGTGTCCAGCCGGGCATCGTCAAAAGCGCTGATGGCAAGCATCAACTGCGCCTGCAAACTCGGCCCTTCGCACTCCTCGCCCGCGTTTCGCTCAGCGCGCACCACCACAGCCTGCTGGTCATCACGGGCGATGATCTTCGCGACCTTGCTGACGGCCAGGCCCCGTTCGATCCAGTCGAGGATGCGATTGACTGTGTCGATATCCGCTCTGGAATACAGGCGATGCCCGCTTTCGGTGCGTGTGGGCTGGATCAGGGCATAACGACGCTCCCAGGCACGCAGGGTGACGGGGTTAACGCCGGTCAATCTGGAGACTTCACGAATGGGAAACAGCTCGTCGGAAACGGAGTCGGCAACCGGGGCGATTTCGTGGACAGAAGCAATGGTTTCGGACATCAGGAGGCCAACGACGCGCGTGAAATTGGATCCTATTTAACGCTTTTATACCGTTGTTTTTCAAGGACCGTGCCTATCGGACCAATGTCGCTGGTGTATTCGCGCAAAACAGGAATAATCCTTGCCTGCCTTTTCAACAGAGCTGCAACACCCCGCAGCTTCGTTTGTGCGCCACCTACCCGGTTCAGCGCACCCGTACATTTGGAGATACACAATGTCTACCTCACCCGTCACCTTGATGGTTGCGCGCCGCGTGGCCAAAGGACGCTACGAAGAACTGATGGCCTGGCTGCGCGAAGGCGAGCAACTGGCCACGGACTTCCCCGGTTACCTGGGCTCCGGCGTGCTGGCCCCGCCGCCCCATGACGATGAATTCCAGATCATCTTCCGCTTCGCCGACGAAATCACCCTGCATGCCTGGGAGTTTTCCGCCTCGCGCAGTGCGTGGCTGAGCCGTGGCAGCGAGCTGTTTGCCGACCCGTCCGAACACCGCGTGCGCGGCATCGATGGCTGGTTTGGCGCGGCGGGCGCGCGACCGCCACGCTGGAAGCAGGCGGTGGCGATCTGGCTGGCGTTTTTCCCGGTGTCGCTGCTGTTCAACTTTGGCCTGG
Organism: Pseudomonas trivialis; assembly: GCF_001439805.1. Classification (GTDB taxonomy): domain Bacteria; phylum Pseudomonadota; class Gammaproteobacteria; order Pseudomonadales; family Pseudomonadaceae; genus Aquipseudomonas; species Aquipseudomonas trivialis. The sequence continues at coordinate 350,166 of NZ_JYLK01000003.1, forward strand.
GGCCGCTGCTGGGCGAGCTGGACCTGTTCCCGCGCATTCTGGTCAGCACCCTGGCGCTCACGCCACTGATGGTGTTCTGGTTCATTCCTTTGTCGACCCACCTGCTGGCCAACTGGCTCCACCCATCGCCGCCGCCCAAGGTCACGCCAGCCCCGGCCTGAGTACAGGGAAGGCCGGTCGCTGGTATAGTTTCAACTTGCCCGCGACCTGAGCCTCCCATGACCGCACCCCTTGCCCCGATCCTGATCACCGGCGCTGCCCAGCGCGTCGGCCTGCATTGCGCCGAGCGCCTGCTGGACGCGGGTCAGCCGGTGATTTTCAGCTACCGCAGCGAGCGCCCGGGCGTTCACGCGTTGCGCGAGCGTGGCGCAACAGGCCTGTTTGCCGACTTCTCCAGCGAGGCCGGGATTCTTGCGTTTATCACCGAGCTGAAAACCCACACCGACTGCCTGCGCGCCATCATCCACAATGCTTCGACCTGGGCTGCGGAAACGCCGGGCGACGAAAGCCGCGCGTTTACCGACATGTTCAGCGTGCACATGCTTGCGCCGTATCTGATCAACCTGCATTGTTCAACCTTGCTGCAACGCTCGACACCTGCCGATATCGTGCACATCAGCGATGACGCGGTACGCAAGGGCAGCCGCCAGCACATCGCCTATTGCGCCACCAAGGCCGGGCTCGACAGCCTCACGCTGTCGTTTGCCGCGCAGTTCGCGCCATTGATCAAGGTCAACGGCATTGCACCGGCGATGGTGATGTTCAACGAGGGCGACGATGCGGCTTACCGCGACAAAGTCCTGGCCAAGTCAGCCCTGGGCATCGAGCCCGGGCCCGACGTGATCTACCAGGGTGTGCGTTACCTGCTGGACAACCCCTATGTCACCGGAACCACCCTGACCGTTAACGGTGGGCGGCATATCAAATAAGCCGTTTTTGAGGATGTTGTATGACTGTATCCCTGCCCCACCACTATCGCGAGATCCTCAAGGGTCTGGGTGAAGACCCGGAGCGCGAAGGTTTGCTCGACACCCCCAAGCGCGCCGCCAAGGCCATGCAGTACCTGTGTCATGGCTACGAGCAGAATCTGGAAACCATCGTCAACGGCGCGCTGTTCGCGTCCGACAACGATGAGATGGTGATCCTCAAGGACATCGAGCTGTATTCGCTGTGCGAGCACCACCTGCTGCCCTTTATCGGCAAGGCCCATGTGGCCTATATTCCGACCGGCAAGGTGCTGGGCCTGTCGAAGCTGGCGCGCATCGTCGATATGTTTGCCCGGCGCCTGCAGATCCAGGAAAACCTCACGCGGCAGATCGCCGACGCCATCCAGGACGTGACCCAGGCCGCCGGCGTGGCAGTGGTGATCGAGGCCCGGCACATGTGCATGATGATGCGCGGCGTGGAAAAACAGAATTCAACCATGAACACTTCGGTGATGCTCGGCGCGTTTCGCGAGTCGAGCACCACGCGCATGGAGTTCCTGCAACTGATTGGACGGAGCAAGTAGCAATGCCACAACTTCAACCAGGCATGGCGCGCATCAGGGTCAAGGACCTGTGCCTGCGTACCTTTATCGGCATCAACGAGGAAGAAATCCTCAACAAGCAGGACGTGCTGATCAACCTGACCATCCTGTATGCCGCCCAGGCAGCCGTGCGCGACAATGATATCGACCACGCCCTGAACTACCGCACCATCACCAAGGCAATCATCGCCCACGTGGAAGGCAACCGCTTTGCCTTGCTCGAACGCCTCACCCAGGAACTGCTGGACCTGGTGATGGGCAATGAATCCGTGCTGTATGCCGAAGTCGAAGTGGACAAGCCCCATGCGCTGCGCTTTGCCGAATCGGTGTCGATTACCCTGGCGGCCAGCCGCTGACAGTGAAGTGAGCCCTATGAACGACCAACAACGCCTCGAACTCGAAGCCGCCGCCTTTCGCCGGCTGGTGGCACACCTGGACAGCCGCAAGGATGTACAGAACATTGACCTGATGAACCTGTCGGGCTTCTGCCGTAACTGCTTGTCCAAGTGGTACAAGGCCGAGGCCGACGAGCGCCAGATCGAACTGAGCCTGGATGACGCCCGTGAGGTGGTGTACGGCATGCCCTACGCCGAGTGGAAAGCCCAATACCAGCAAGAAGCCAGCGCCGACCAGCAGGCTGCGTTCGCCAAAGGAAAAACCCATGACTGACCTGAACACCCTGCGTGCCAGCCTCAACAGCGGCAAACACCTGTTTGCCGACACCCTGGCCTTTATCGCAGCCGGTTACGACTACCAGCCGCAAGCCTTCACCAATGGCGGCGTGGAAAATGCGGCCGGGCAGAACGAGGGGTCGTGCAAGACCCTGGGACTGGCGTTGCTGGAAGGGTTAAGCGATCAGGAAGCGCTGCTGGCGTTTGGGGAGCATTACCGCTCGGTGGTGGCGACGCCGGAGGGCAGTGACCATGGCAATATCCGCGCGTTGATCGAGCATGGCCTGGCCGGGGTGAAGTTCACCGCGCAGCCGCTGACCCGCAAATCCTGAGCCAGACATAGATCAAAATGTGGGAGGGGGCTTGCTCCCGATGGCGGTGGGTCAATCAAAGTATGAGTGACTGACACACTGCAATCGGGAGCAAGCCCCCTCCCACATTTGTTTTGCCGCGTGGTTTAGAACGAAGCGTTCTGCAGGCCGTCGAGGTAGCGCTCGGCATCCAGAGCCGCCATGCAACCGGCGCCGGCCGAGGTGATGGCCTGGCGGTAAACGTGGTCGGCCACGTCACCGGCGGCAAAAATGCCGTCGATGTTGGTGGCGGTGGCGTTGCCTTCGCGGCCGCCCTGCACCACCAGGTAACCGTCCTTGGCTTCCAGCACGCCTTCGAACAACGAGGTGTTCGGGGTGTGGCCAATGGCAATGAACACACCGTCGACGCTCAACTCGTCGAAGCTGCCGTCGTTGTTTTTCAGACGCGCACCGGTCACGCCCATGTTGTCGCCCAGGACTTCGTCCAGAGTGGCGTTGAGCTTGAGGATAATCTTGCCTTCAGCGACACGGGCGTGCAGCTTGTCGATCAGGATCTTCTCGGCGCGGAAGGTCTCGCGGCGGTGCACCAGGGTCACGGTGCTGGCGATATTGGCCAGGTACAGCGCCTCTTCCACGGCGGTGTTGCCACCACCGACCACGGCGACCGGCTTGTTGCGGTAAAAGAAACCGTCGCAGGTGGCGCAAGCGGACACGCCTTTGCCCATGAACGCTTCTTCCGACGGCAGGCCCAGGTAACGGGCACTGGCGCCGGTGGCGATGATCAGTGCGTCACAGGTGTACACGCCGCTGTCGCCGGTCAGGCTGTAAGGCTTTTTGGAGAAGTCGACCTTGTTGATGTGGTCGAAGACAATCTCGGTTTCAAAACGCTCGGCGTGCTCCTTCATACGCTCCATCAGCGCCGGGCCGGTCAGGCCGTGCACGTCGCCCGGCCAGTTGTCGACTTCCGTGGTGGTGGTCAACTGACCGCCCGCCTGCATGCCGGTGATCAGCAGCGGCTTGAGGTTGGCCCGGGCAGCGTAGACGGCAGCGCTGTAACCGGCAGGGCCGGAACCGAGAATAATCACTCGTGAATGACGGGTATCAGACATGACTCACTCCTGTCGACCGCCCGCAGAACAGGACGGCTGGAATAAAAAAGGACTGCGAAGCACTTGGGGAAGGCTTGAACTCGCAGATCCTGAAAATGATGGGTGCAGCGTATAGAGGGGGGCAAGATTAAGGAAATACGCATTAACAATCCAGCTCATAGGTGGTCTCTATGCAGCCGGCTCGACTCATCGACGGCTTTGTTACTGCTGATGTTGCCGCTTTCGACTTGCGTGCAAAGTCGGTAAGGTCGGCGCGTTCGTTATCCTGCTCGGAGTTCACCATGCCTGCTCCTGTTCTTTCCGGCCCGCAATACCTGCGCGAAGGCCTCAAACTGGTATTGAGCCCAGGTCTGCGCCTGTTTGTGCTGCTGCCGCTGGCGATCAACCTGGCGCTGTTCGTCGGCTTGATCTATTTCGCCGGCCATCAGTTCAGCCTGTGGGTCGATCACCTGATGCCAACGCTGCCCGGCTGGCTGAGCTTTCTGAATTACCTGTTGTGGCCGCTGTTCGTGGTGCTGGTGGTGCTGATGGTGTTTTTCACCTTCACCATGCTCGCCAACATCATCGCAGCGCCGTTCAACGGGTTTCTGTCGGAAAAGGTCGAAGTGGTGGTACGCGGCACCGACGACTTCCCGGCGTTCAGCTGGGGCGAGTTGATCGCCATGGTCCCGCGCACCCTGGCGCGGGAAATGCGCAAGCTGGGCTATTTTCTGCCCCGCGCCATCGGGCTGTTTATCCTGTCGTTCATTCCGGTGGTCAACCTGATCGCAGCGCCGCTTTGGTTGCTGTTCGGCGTATGGATGATGGCGATCCAGTACATCGACTACCCGGCCGACAACCACAAGCTGGGCTGGAATGAAATGCTCGCCTGGCTGCGCCAGAAGCGCTGGCAGAGCATGAGCTTTGGCGGGATTGTCTACCTGGTGCTGCTGGTGCCGGTGGTGAACCTGCTAATGATGCCGGCGGCGGTGGCCGGCGCCACGCTGTTCTGGGTGCGCGAACAAGGCGCCGAGGCGATGGCGGTGAAACCGATCACTCGGTCATAAATCCATCATCCGCGCGACACATTGGCGACATGGCCCACAGCGACACTGTGGGTCATGACGACAGCCTCGCTCCATATCACTCTGATCACCGAAACCTTCCCGCCGGAAATCAACGGGGTGGCCAATACCCTTGGTCGCCTGTGCGACGGTTTGCGCGCCCGTGGCCATGTGGTCGAACTGGTTCGCCCGCGCCAGGGCGTCGACCAGTGCCGGCCCAGCGACGACGAACTGCTGCTGTGCCGCGGCTGGCCACTGCCGGGTTACCCCGGCCTGCAATGGGGCCAGTCGTCGATGCACAAGCTGTTGCGACGCTGGACGCGCCAACGCCCGGATGTGCTGTACATCGCCACTGAGGGGCCGCTGGGGCTCTCGGCGCTGCGCGCGGCGCGTCGCTTGGGGATCAGCGTGGTGAGTGGCTTTCACACCAACTTTCAGCAATACACTAACCGCTACGGGCTGAGCCTGCTGAGCCGTCTGGTTACGCATTACCTGCGCTGGTTTCATAATCGCTCGAGCCTGACCCTGGTGCCCAGCGCCAGCCAGCGCCTGGAGCTGGAGCGCCGGCATTTCGAACGTCTGGGGATGTTGTCGCGCGGGGTCGACAGCCAACTGTTCCATCCCGCCAAACGTGACTGCACGCTGCGTGAGACCTGGGGCCTGGAGAACGACGACATCGCCGTGCTGCACGTAGGACGCCTGGCTCCGGAGAAAAACCTCGGGCTGCTCAAACGCTGCTTTGAAGGGTTGCAGGACAGCTATCCCGCTCGGCGCATGAAGTTGATCATCGTCGGCGACGGCCCGCAACGCGCCGTACTGGAACGCGACCTGCCCGACGCCGTGTTCTGCGGCACCCGGCGAGGCGAAGAACTGGCGCGCCATTACGCTAGCGGCGATCTGTTCCTGTTTCCCAGCCTGACCGAGACCTTCGGCAATGTGGTGCTGGAAGCCATGGCCTCTGGGCTTGGTGTGGTGGCGTATGACCAGGCGGCGGCCACCCAGCATATTCGCCACGGCTACAACGGCGTACTGGCCATGCCTGGCGATGAGGGCGCGTTCTGCGACGCGGCCATCTGGCTGCTGGAAGAACGCGAGACCTTGCGCAGGGCGCGCCTCAACGCGCGCCAGCATGCGAGCCGCCAGGGATGGACGGCGATTATCGAGCAATTCGAGCGCCAGCTGCGCGGTGTATGCCAGGAGCCGCATCCGTCGCCGCTCCTCACGCCCTTTACACCAGGGTCGTCAGCGCCTCACGACTGAACGGCAGGATATCGCCCTCACGCCCTTCACGCACCTTCACCGCCCACTCCGGGTCCACCAGCAGGGCTCGGCCCACGGCCACCAGATCGAATTCGTCGTTGTTCAGGCGCTCGAGCAGCTTTTCCAGGCTGGCCGGCTGCGCGACCTTGTCGGTGTTGACCATAAACTGCAGAAACTCGCCATCCAGGCCGACGCTGCCCACCGTGATGGTCGGCTTGCCGGTGAGCTGACGCGTCCAGCCAGCCAGGTTGAGGTCGGAGCCTTCGAACTCTGGCTCCCAGAAGCGACGGGTGGAGCAGTGAAAAATATCCACACCGGCATCGGACAACGGTTTGAGGAATTCTTCGAGCGCCTCCGGGGTTTGCACCAGGCGCGCGGTGTAGTCCTGCTGTTTCCACTGGGAGAAACGGAAGATGATCGGGAAATCCGGGCCCACGGCGGCACGGGTGGCCTGGACCAACTCGATGGCAAACCGCGAACGTTTGGCCAGGCTGCCGCCGTATTCGTCGGTACGCTGGTTGCTGCCTTCCCAAAAAAACTGGTCGATCAGGTAACCGTGAGCGCCGTGAATCTCCACGCCATCCATGCCGATGCGCTGGGCGTCCCTGGCAGCCTGGGCGAAGGCGTCGATCACGTCCTTGATGTCCTCAACGGTCATGCCATGGACGACCACCGTGCCGTCCTTGAGTTTTTCCATCGGGCCGTAAGCCGGCACGCTGGCGTCAGGCTCGGTGCCGAGACGACGCACACTGCCCACGTGCCACAGTTGCGGGACGATCTTGCCGCCTTCGGCATGGACCGCGTCGACCACCTGCTTCCAGCCGGCCAGGGCGGCTTCGTCGTAAAAATGCGGGACGTTGGGGTAGCCGTTGGAGGCCGGGTGACCGACCACGGTGCCTTCGGTAATGATCAGGCCCACGCCAGCGGCAGCGCGGCGGCGGTAGTACTCGATAACCTTGGCGTTGGGCACGCCGCCCGGCGAAAAGGAACGGGTCATGGGCGCCATGACCACACGGGTCGACAGTTGCAGAGTACCGAGTTGGAAGGGTTTGAACAGGGCTTGGACAGGCACGGGACACTCCACGAAAGAAGGGTTTATGACGTGGATAATATGGTCCGGACCGTGCGCCGCACAGCACTATTGATCTGAGTGATTGAGGGCCAGAAGTGAGCGGAGTCTGTGACTCAGCTCAGGGCTTTTTCGATGGCCTGGACGATTGCCGGGGCTTCCGGCGGGGTGCGTGGCGAGAAACGCGCCAGCACGCGTCCATCCTTGCCCAACAGGAATTTCTCGAAGTTCCAGGTGATATCCCCAGGAAACTCGGCGCCCTCGCCCGCCAGCAAGCGGTACAACTGGTGCCGCTCAGGGCCGTTCACGTCGAGTTTGCTGCCCAGGGGAAAGGTGACGCCGTAGTTCAGGCTGCAGAACTGGCTGATCTCTTCGTCGGTGCCCGGCTCCTGCCCCGCAAACTGGTTGCACGGCAGGCCCAGCACGGTAAACCCCTGGTCCTTGTACTGCTGATAGAGGTTTTCGAGCGCAGCGTATTGCGGGGTCAAACCACATTTGGAGGCCACGTTGACCACTAGCACCACCTGCCCCTTGAAAGGGGCCAGGGGCAGCTCTTGACCGTCCAAAGCTTTGAGTTTCAGGTCGTGGAAAGCACTCATGACGAACTCCAGATATCCATGTTCTTTGCGTTGTACAGGTTCGAGATTACAGACCGCGAGCCTGCAATCATAGACACCGCCGACAAAACTCGCCCGCCGGTTACTGAGCGGTCGGCCACGGCAGAATCGGAATCGCAGTGACCGCATTCTGCGGGCTGCCCTCGATCAGGCGGTCGCTGTAGACCAGATACACCAGGGTATTGCGCTTCTTGTCGAGAAAGCGCACCACTTGCATGGTCTTGAACACCAGCGAGGTGCGCTCCTTGAACACTTCATCGCCATCCTTGAGATCGCCCTTGAAGTGGATCGGCCCGACCTGACGGCAGGCAATCGAAGCTTCGGCGCGGTCTTCGGCCAGGCCCAGGCCGCCCTTGACGCCGCCGGTCTTGGCGCGGGACAGGTAGCAGGTCACGCCGTCAACCTTGGGGTCGTCAAAGGCTTCGACAACGATACGGTCGTTGGGGCCGACAAACTTGAAAACCGTCGATACCTGGGCGATTTCTTCGGCTGAGGCCACCAGCGGTGTGAGCAACAACAGGCCGAGTACGCACTTCATTAAACGCATCGTGTATTCCTTTGGTTAAACCAGGATCAGGTTGTCGCGGTGAACCAGTTCCGGCTCGGCCATGTAACCCAACAATCCGACAATGGCGTCGGACGATTGTCCAATAATCTTCTGCGCTTCCAGGGCACTGTAGTTGGCCAGGCCGCGGGCGATTTCGCGACCATCAGGCGCGACACACACCACCATCTCGCCACGGCGGAAGCTGCCCTGCACCCGTTTGACGCCTACCGGCAGCAGGCTTTTGTTGCCCTGGGACAACGCCGCGACCGCACCGGCATCCAGCACCAGGGTGCCACGGGTTTGCAAGTGCCCCGCCAGCCACTGCTTGCGCGCTGCCAGCATGCCGCGTTCCGGCGACAGCAGCGTGCCGATGCGCTCGCCCGCCTTGAGGCGATCCAGCACGCGTTCAAGGCGCCCGCCAACGATAATGGTATGGGCACCGGAACGCGCCGCCAGGCGTGCGGCGCGCAGCTTGGTCTGCATGCCGCCACGGCCCAGGGCGCCGCCGACGCTGCCGGCGACCGCATCCAGCGCGGGGTCGTCCGCGCGCGCCTCATAAATAAGCTGCGCGTCGGGGTTGTTGCGCGGGTCGGCGTCGAACATGCCGTCGCGGTCGGTCAGGATCACCAGCAGGTCGGCTTCGACCAGGTTGGCGACCAGCGCGGCCAACGTGTCGTTGTCGCCGAAGCGGATTTCGTCGGTGACCACCGTGTCGTTCTCGTTGATCACCGGGATCACCTTGAGCTCCACCAGTGCGCGTAGAGTGCTGCGGGCGTTGAGGTAGCGCTTGCGGTCGGACAGGTCGTCATGGGTCAGCAGGATCTGCGCCGTGTGACGGCCGTGCTCGGCAAAGCTCGATTCCCAGGCCTGCACCAGGCCCATCTGGCCGATGGCGGCGGCGGCTTGCAGTTCGTGCATCGCGCTGGGTCGCGCGGTCCAGCCGAGGCGGCTCATGCCGGCGGCCACGGCGCCTGAGGACACCAGCACCAATTCCACGCCGGCCTCATGCAAGGCCACCATCTGCTCGACCCAGACGCTCATTGCTGCGCGATCCAGACCTTTGCCATCCGCCGTCAGCAGCGCACTTCCGATCTTTACGACCCAGCGCTGCGCGCCTGTCACTTTGCTCCGCATCATCTTCAACCTTAGAGTGAGGGCTGCACGCGACCCAGCGCCGCCCATATAACGTTATACCCGGATACTAAAACGCCGCTCTTATAAGGAGCGGCGTTCAAGTTTATCGCAACGAATCAGTCGCGCACGTAAATGATTTCCGGACCGTCTTCATCATCCACGTCTTCTTCGTCCCAATCGTCGTCGCCGATGTCGTGGACCGACTTCACGCCGCTGCGGCGCAGGGCACGCTGGTCGTCCAGGGCCTGCAGCTGGGCGCGGGCTTCGTCTTCGATCTGCTGATCGAGCTCGGCGAGCTCGGCCTTGAACACCGGGTCGGCCGCCAGGCGGTCGGCGCGGTCTTCCAAGTAGCGCATGATGTCGCGGGTCAGGCGCTCGGTGCCTTCTTTGGCGATGGCCGAGATCACGTAGACCGGACCTTCCCATTCCAGGCGGTCGACGATTTCCTTGACGCGCTCCTCGTGCTCCTCTTCAAGGATCTGGTCGCACTTGTTCAACACCAACCAGCGATCACGCTCGGCCAGGGCCGGGCTGAACTTGGTCAGTTCGCTGACGATCACTTCGGCGGCATCCGCAGCGCTGGTTTCATCCAGCGGCGCCATGTCGACGAGGTGCAGCAGCAAGCGGGTGCGCGACAAGTGCTTGAGGAAGCGAATGCCCAGGCCCGCACCGTCGGAAGCGCCTTCGATCAGGCCGGGAATGTCGGCGATCACAAAGCTCTTCCAGCGGTCGACGCTGACCACGCCCAGGTTTGGCACCAGGGTGGTGAACGGGTAGTCGGCGACTTTCGGCTTGGCGGCCGAGACCGAGCGGATGAAGGTACTTTTGCCGGCGTTCGGCAGGCCCAGCAGGCCCACGTCCGCCAGTACTTTCATCTCCAGCTTGAGGTCGCGCTGCTCGCCCGGCTTGCCCGGCGTGGTCTGGCGGGGTGCACGGTTGGTGCTGGACTTGAATCGGGTATTACCCAGACCGTGCCAGCCGCCCTGCACGACCATCAGCTTCTGGCCGGCCTTGGTCAGGTCGCCGATCACTTCCTGGGTAGCCGAGTCGATAATGGTGGTGCCGACCGGTACGCGCAGTACCAGGTCTTCGCCTTTTTTACCGGTGCAGTCGGTGCTGCCGCCGTTGGAGCCACGCTCGGCATCGAAGTGCCGGGTGTAACGGTAGTCGACCAGGGTGTTGAGGTTTTCGTCGGCCATCATGTAGATGGAACCGCCGTCACCGCCGTCACCGCCGTTTGGGCCACCGTTTTCAATGAATTTTTCGCGACGGAAACTCATGCAACCGTTACCGCCATCGCCTGCTTTTACTCGGATGGAAACTTCATCAACGAACTTCATAACAAAACGCCTCTCGCCGCACGGACGAGCTTAAGAAACCAAGACATAAGACTCTTGCAAAAATGAGCGCAGCGACCTCAATCAGCGACCGCAAAACCAGCGCCTGAGCCCATTACAAACAGCTTTGCAAGAGACTCACCCCATAAACGAAAAAGCCCCGTCGCAAGACAGGGCTTTTCCAGCGATCTCGCAATTAAGCTGCGACAACGCTCACGTAACGGCGGTTGAAAGCGCCCTTTACTTCGAACTTGATCACGCCTTCGATTTTAGCGAAGAGGGTGTGATCCTTACCCATGCCAACACCGTAACCGGCGTGGAATTGGGTGCCGCGCTGACGCACGATGATGTTGCCCGGAATGATTTTCTGGCCGCCATACATCTTAACGCCAAGGCGTTTGGCTTCTGAGTCGCGACCGTTACGGGTACTACCACCAGCTTTTTTGTGTGCCATGAGTCAATTCTCCTAGTGAGGAATTAGGCTATTAAGCCTGAATACCGGTGATTTTGATCTCGGTGTACCACTGGCGGTGGCCCATACGCTTCATGTGGTGCTTACGACGACGGAACTTGATGATGCGGATTTTATCGTGACGACCTTGGGAGATCACTTCAGCCACAACGGTAGCGCCAGCAACAACTGGAGCGCCAATGTTCACGTCATCGCCATTGGCGACCAACAGAACGCGATCAAAGGTAACGGATTCGCCGGTAGCGATTTCCAGTTTTTCGATCTTCAGGTATTCACCTGGGGCGACTTTGTATTGCTTGCCACCAGTAACAATTACTGCGTACGACATGGTATTTCTCCGATAATCCTGCTCACCCAGCGCTTTATAAGAAGAGGTATTGGCTGGCATGGCTGCATGGGATGGACGTCCCGAATGCAATTGCGTAAGGCAGGTGCTGCCCAGGAAGTTCAGGGTGCGCGATTGTACGCAAGGTAAATGGGTGTTGCAAGGGGCTGTCCATCGCGCCTTGACACTGCGGGGTCAGGGTCCTAGCATGCCGCGCAACCCTTCTGGAGCGACTGTCGCTGATGCAACCCCAAGCTTTCTACCGCGCGGTCGCGGACGATTTTAGCGCCGTCGACGGCATCATCAAGCAGCAGCTCACCTCGAAAGTGCCGCTGGTCTCCAAAATTGGCGACTACATTACGTCGGCCGGCGGCAAACGCCTGCGTCCTTTATTAGTGTTGCTATGCGGCAAGGCGCTGGGCCGCGAAGGCGATGACCTGCGTCTGCTGGCCGCCACCATCGAATTTCTGCACACCGCCACCCTGCTGCATGACGACGTGGTCGACATGTCCGGCATGCGCCGTGGCCGCGAGACCGCCAACGCAATGTGGGGCAATGCGCCGAGCGTACTGGTGGGCGATTTCCTGTACTCGCGCTCGTTCGAGATGATGGTCGAGCTGGGCTCGATGCCGGTGATGAAGATTCTTTCACAGGCCACGCGCATCATTGCCGAAGGTGAAGTGTTGCAGCTGTCCAAAGTCCGCGACGCCAGCACCACCGAAGAAACCTATATGGAAGTGATTCGCGGCAAAACCGCGATGCTCTTCGAAGCCTCGACCCACAGTGCCGCTGCGTTGTGTGGCGCAACGGCCGAACAGGCCGAGGCCCTGCGTACCTTTGGCGACCACCTGGGCGTGGCGTTCCAACTGGTGGACGATCTGCTCGACTACCGTGGCGACGCCGAAACCCTGGGCAAGAACGTCGGCGACGACCTGGCCGAGGGCAAGCCGACACTGCCGCTGATCTACACCATGCGTGAAGGCACGCCGGAACAGGCGGCACTGGTGCGCAAGGCGATTCAGAAGGGCGGGATCGAAGACCTGGAGAGCATCCGCGAGGCCGTGGAGGCTTCGGGTTCGCTGGAGTACACCGCACAGCTGGCCCGCGATTACGTGGCCCGTGCCATCCAGTGCCTGGAAGCCCTGCCAGCCAGCGAATACCGGGATGCCCTGGTCGAGCTGAGCGAGTTTGCGGTAGCCCGTACGCACTGAACAATATCTGCGAGCGCAGGCTTGTGTGGGAGCTGGCTTGCCTGCGATAGCATCACCTCGGTATCTCTGACTCACCGCGATGCCTGCATCGTGGGCAAGCCCGGCTCCCACAAGGTTCCGAGGCGCCCCCCAACCTGCAATAAACCCTATATAATGTGCGACTTTTAGCCATCCCTGACTCTCGAGGAGCTTTAGTGAGCACGTTGCCACCCTGCCCGAAATGCAATTCCGAATTCACCTACGAAGACGGCACCCAGCTGATCTGCCCGGAGTGTGCCCATGAGTGGTCCGCCACGGGCGAGGCCGATGCGGCTGGCGATGACACGGTGAAGAGAGATGCCGTGGGCAATGTCCTGCAGGACGGCGACACCATCACCGTGATCAAGGACCTCAAGGTCAAGGGCACGTCGCTGGTGGTCAAGGTCGGGACCAAGGTCAAGAACATCCGTCTGTGTGACGGCGATCACGATATCGACTGCAAGATCGACGGTATCGGCCCGATGAAGCTCAAGTCCGAGTTCGTGCGCAAGGTCTGAACCTGCCGTTTCCATCCCGCAGCCACTGCGGGATGGCGTTTCGCCCTCTTTGCTGACTCAGCTCAATACCCCCACAGAAAAACACACAAATCGCCAATAGGCCCTTGCTATTCCACGAATAAGAATTATTCTCATTGAAAACCATCAAGGAGAATGAACCATGACTTATTTGATCGATGCCTGGCTGGACCGCCCACACCCCTACCTGCGAATCCTCCATCGGGAAACCGGCGAAGTCTGCGCGGTGCTGGAAGAAGAAGCGCTCAATGAGCTGCAGGACCAGGGCGACCTGGACGTGAACGGTCTGAGCTCGAGTGAACCGGGTGTGTTGAAGGAAGTGGTGCGCAACCTGTTTCTGTTCTGCTATGCGCGGGCATTGCGCCCGGCGACGGAGCTGCATGGCAGGTTTAATCCGTGAGCCAAATACGGGATATCGCGGCTTCGGTGGGAGCCGGGCTTGCCCGCGATACAGACGACTCGGTGTGAAGTAGCACCGAGGTGATCCCGTCGCAGGCAAGTCAGCTCCCACTTGAAGCCAAAGCAGGTCTTACAGAACGTCGAGCAGCTCGACGTCGAATACCAGCACGCTGTGCGGCGGAATGCTGCCAACGCCTTGAGCGCCGTAAGCCAACTCGCTCGGCACGTACAGGCGCCATTTGCTGCCGGCATTCATCAGTTGCAGGGCTTCGGTCCAACCGGCGATCACGCCGCCCACCGGGAATTCCGCAGGCTGGCCGCGCTCGTAGGAGCTGTCGAACACAGTGCCATCGATCAGAGTGCCGTGGTAGTGAGTACGCACCTGGTCTTCACGGGTCGGTTTGGCGCCTTCACCCTGGGTCAGCACTTCGAATTGCAGGCCGGACGCCAGCGTCGTGATGCCGTCACGCTTGGCGTTTTCAGCCAGGAATGCCAGACCAGCGCCAGCGGCCGCTTCAGCCTTGGCAGCCGCTTCGGCCTGCATGATTTCGCGGATGACCTTGAAGCTGGCGGCCATTTGTTCCTGGTCGACGCGGCTTGGCTTGCCTGCGAAGGCGTCGGTCAGGCCGGCCAGGATGGCGTCCAGGCTGACGCCCGGTGGCGGGTTGTCGCGCAGTTGGTCACCCAACTGACGGCCGATACCGTAGCTGACGCGGGTTTCGTCGGTGGACAGATTAACGTCGGACATGAAAAGGCTCCGCTGCAGGACCACGCGAAGTGCCGCGCCGTCCAAAATTAAAAGGGCCCGCAGACTAGCATAATAAGGACAACTGAGGATGCGCTCTCGCGGAGCATCGCCGCACCCTTTTAGTGCCATTTCTTCGCATGCCGGATAAAAACCCTACAGAATTTTCCCTGGCCGCCGATAGAGAGCTACACCTTGGCTGGCTCAAAAAACAACATCGTCCAGCAGACAGACATTTTTTCTTGCGGAGCAATCGATGAACAGCTGGTTCGGTAACATCAGCGTAAACCTCAAACTCGGCCTGGGCTTCGGCCTGGTGCTTGTCCTGACCTCGATCCTGGCATTAACCGGCTGGACCAGCCTGGGCGGCCTGATCGACCGCAGCAACTGGATGAGCGACATCACCCAACTTAATGCCTCCCTGACCAAACTGCGCATCGTGCGCCTGCAATATATGCTGGCCAACGGTGACGAGACCGTCGCACAAAACGTGCAGACCAACCTTGAAGCGTTCACCGCCCAGCAGCAAAAGCTGCTCGACAGTTTCAAGAGCCCGGAAAACCTCAAGCTGCTCAACGCACAGAAAACCGTGATCACCGCCTACCAGCAGTCGCTGAACAAGATGCGCGAGGCCTACCGCAACGGCAACGCTGCACGCGAAATGATGGGGGACAAGGCCGACATCGCCAACGCGCAGATCAGCGCCCTTGAAGCCAGCGTGCTGCAGATGCCCGACAGCCCGGAGCGCTTCGCTCAATACCAGGCGGTGGTCAATACCAAGATCGAACTCCAGCAGGCACGTTACGAGGTGCGTGGTTATACCAACAACGTCAATGCAGAGAACGAGGCCCGTGCCGCCGCGCAAATCGAAAAGGCCATCAGCAGCCTGAAGAACCTCAGTGCCGCCTTTGGCAGCAGCCAGCAAACCGCGCTGAGTTCCCTGGAAACCGCGCTGGGCGCCTATCGCAGCGCCGTGCAAAGCTACAAGGCTGCGAGTGCCAACATCGTCAGCGCCCGCGCCGAAATGACCACCCAAGGCGCCGATATCGTCACAATCAGCGAGAAGCTCTACGAGATCCAGCTGCAACGTCGTGACGCCGAAAGCGCCCAGGCCCGCAGCCTGCAGTTGATCAGCACGCTGCTGGCCCTGCTCGTTGGCATCATTGCGGCGCTGGTGATCACGCGCCAGATCACCCGCCCGCTGCAGGAAACCCTTGCCGTGGTCGAGCGCATTGCCTCCGGCGACCTGAGCCACAACATCCAGGTCACCCGCCGGGACGAGCTGGGCGTGCTGCAACAAGGCATCCAGCGCATGGGCACCACCCTGCGCGAGCTGATCAGCGGCATTCGCGACGGCGTGACCCAGATCGCCAGCGCTGCCGAAGAGTTGTCGGCCGTGACCGAGCAGACCAGCGCCGGGGTCAACAGCCAGAAGATCGAGACCGACCAGGTCGCCACCGCCATGCATGAGATGACTGCCACCGTGCAGGAAGTGGCGCGCAACGCCGAACAGGCGTCACTGGCCGCCGCCGATGCTGACGGTCAGGCCCGGGCCGGCGACAAGGTGGTGGCCGAAGCCATCGCCCAGATCGAACGCCTCGCCGCCGAAGTGGCACGTTCCACCGACGCCATGTCGCATCTGCAACAAGAGAGCAACAAGATCGGCAGCGTGATGGACGTGATCAAGGCCGTGGCCGAACAGACCAACCTGCTGGCACTCAACGCGGCGATTGAAGCGGCGCGTGCCGGTGAAGCCGGTCGTGGGTTTGCGGTAGTGGCCGACGAAGTGCGTGGCCTGGCCCAACGCACGCAAAAATCCACCGAGGAAATCGAAGGCCTGGTTGCCGGTTTGCAGAACGGTACCCAGCAAGTGGCCAACGTGATGAACAACAGCCGCAGCCTCACCGACAGCAGTGTCGAGCTGACGCGCAAGGCTGGTGTATCGCTGGAAAACATCACCCGCACGGTGTCGAACATTCAGTCGATGAACCAGCAGATTGCCGCAGCGGCCGAACAGCAAAGTGCGGTGGCCGAAGAAATCAGCCGCAGTATCGTGAATGTGCGTGACGTGTCGGAACAGACCGCCACGGCAAGCAACGAAACGGCCAGGTCGAGCGTGGAACTGGCGCGATTGGGCAGCCAGTTGCAGCAGATGGTCAGCCACTTCCGCGTTTAACAATGCAAAAAGCCGCCTCGGGGTTAACCGAGGCGGCTCTCTACAAAAAACCGCCCCGACCAGGGCGGTTTTTTATTGCCTGCTATTTACCACTCAGCCCTCGCCTTCCTCGACAAATACCAGCCGATTTCCAAACGGGTCCTTGATGCTCATCTCCCGCGAGCCCCAGGGGGTTTGCTCAACTCCGGGCTTGGCAAAACGGTAGTCTTTGGCCTGCAATTGCTGCTGGTAAGCGTCCACCCCTTGCGTCTGAATCCGCACCGCCGACCCTGGCGACGCATCGCCATGGTGCTCGGACAAATGCAGCACACACTCCCCCAGCGACACCTGCAGGTACAGCGGATAATTCGCTTCGAACCGATGCTGCCAATCGACCTTGAACCCCAGGAATTCGACGTAGAATTCCAACGCCTTGGCCTCGTCGAAACTGCGCAGGATGGGGATGACTTTTCCCAAGTGCATGGCGATCGCTCCGTGTAAAAGAGCGCCCACTATAGAGCTGAAAACCCACGAAGAAAATTCACCAGGAGAGGGGGTTTACAGCTCGCTCGGAGGTGCCCGAAACTCAAGCGCTGTCTGCGAGTCATAGACTGCGACTCCACTCAAGCCCAGGAACCCGACCATGATTCGTACATCCTTTGCCGTCAGCGCCCTGCTTCTGGCGATTTGCGGCACCGCTTCAGCCGCCGACAATCCTGCGCTGAAAAAATGCATGGACAGCGCCGAAACGACCCTCGCCATGGTCACGTGCAATGTCAAGGAAACCAAGGTGCAGGATGCGCGCCTGAACAGGGCCTACAAGACTGCACTGGGCGCCCAGGAAGGTGAACGCAAGAAGCAACTTCAGGACGTGCAGCGCCTGTGGATCCAGTACCGCGACGCCAATTGCGCGTTCGTCGGCAGCGCCACCGGCGGCACCATCGATCAGGTCAACGGCTCCGGCTGCGTACTGGACATGACCCAGACCCGCGCTCAGGAACTCGAAGATCTGGTTGGGCCATAAACAGACACGTTCAATCGTGATGCACCCTCGCTCGCTTGAGCAGCTTCTTGCAGCGTTCCGACAGGTGCAGCACCCGCACATGCTTGCCGGCCTTGGTGTAGCGCTCGCGCAGGGTCATCAGCGCAGCGATCGCTGAATAGTCCACAAAGCTCAGGTGACGGCAATCGAGCGTCACCTGGGCCGGGTCGTTGGCCGGGTCGAACCGGTTCAGAAACGGCGTGGTCGAGGCAAAGAACAAGGTGCCGTGCAGCCGATACAACTTGCTGCCATCCGCCTCCAGGTGCTCATCGGCATACAGTTCACGGGCCTGCTGCCAGGCGAAATTCAGCGCCGCGATCACGATGCCGCACAGCACGGCCGTGGCGAGGTCGGTGAACACCGTGATCACCGTCACCGCAATGATCACCAGCACATCATTGACCGGCACCTTGTTGATCACCCGCAAGGATGCCCAGGCGAAGGTCTGCTGGGACACCACGAACATCACCCCCACCAGCGCCGCCAGCGGGATGCGTTCGATCAATGGCGACAGAAACAGAATGAACAACAGGATCATTACCCCGGCAAACACCCCGGAGAATCGCCCGCGCCCACCGGAACTGAGGTTGATCACGGTTTGCCCGATCATCGCGCAGCCACCCATGCCGCCGAACAGGCCCGAGACCATGTTCGCCGCCCCCAGCGCCACGCTTTCGCGGTCCGGGTAGCCACGGGTCTCGGTGATTTCGTCGGTGAGGTTCAGGGTGAGCAGGGTTTCCAGCAGGCCGACCATCGCCATCAGGAACGCATAGGGCGCGATGATGGTGAGGGTTTCCAGGGTCCAGGGAATCTGCGGCAGCGCAAAGGTCGGCAGGCCGCCGGCGATGTGGGCCATGTCGCCCAGGGTGCGGGTGGGCAGGCCAAGCAGGTACACCGCCAGGCCCACGCCGAGGATCGCCACCAACGCCGGCGGCACCGCGCGCGTCAGGCGTGGCAGCAGGTAAACAATCGCCATCGTCGCCGCCACCAGGCCGACCATCACGTACAGCGCCGTGCCGCTGAGCCAGTGTTCGCCCCGCTTGAAATGCTCCAGTTGCGCCAGCGCAATGATGATCGCCAGGCCATTGACGAACCCCAGCATCACCGAATGCGGCACCATGCGCACCAGCTTGCCCAGGCGCAGCACGCCAAAGGCGACCATGACCAGCCCGCCGAGCAGCACCGTGGCCAGCAGGTATTGCACGCCGTGTTGCACCACCAGCGCGACGATCACCACCGCCATCGAGCCTGCCGCACCGGACACCATGCCGGGCCGACCGCCGAACAACGCGGTGAGGGTGCAGATGATGAAGGCGCCATACAGGCCCATCAGCGGGTTGAGATGGGCCACCAGGGCAAAGGCGATGCACTCGGGCAGCAATGCGAAAGACGTGGTGAGGCCGGCCAGGGCGTCGGCGCGCAAACGGGTGAAAGTCATGGAGGTACCAGGGAGTTGCGGGGGGTCAGGCGGGGAATGGTACGGAAATGTGCTCGGAGGGGCCAGTGAAGTGTGACGACAGGTGGCCCAAGGCGCGCCCTTCGCGGACGAGCCCGCTGCCACAGTTGGCGGTGTTTACCGCCTGTCAGCAGGCATAGCGCGCCAGCTTGGCCTGGATGAAATCCAGGAAGCACTGAATGCGCAGCGCCAGTTGCGAGTTGCGGTAGAACACCGCGTGGATCGGCTGGCGATACCCGCTGTTGAACGCCTCCAGCACCGGCACCAGGCGCCCGGCGCTGATGTCTTCGCCCGTCATGAAGTTCGACAGGCAGCCAATGCCCTGCCCTTGCAACGCCAGGTGCCGCACGGTTTCGCCGCTGGAGGCGACAATGGCCGGCTGGATCAGCCAGCGGTCGCCCTCCACATGGCGCAGGGGCCAGTGGTTGAGGGTCTCGGTCTGGCTGAAGCCCAGCAAGGTGTGCTGCGCCAGGTCAGCGACACTGGCCGGCGTGCCGTGTCGCTTGAGGTATTCCGGGCTGGCCAGCACATGCAGCGGCGTGCAGCCAAGAGCGCGTGCGTGCAGGGTCGAGTCGGCCAGGGCGCCGATGCGTATGGCAATGTCGGTGCTGTGTTCCAGCAGGTCGATGATCAGGTCATCGCTGTTGAGCTCCAGCTGGATCTGCGGGTACAAGGCTCGAAACTCGGCAATGTACGGCACGATCCCATGCAGCATGAACGGCACCGCTGCATTGACCCGCAGTCGCCCGGCCGGGGTTTTCTGGCGCGACGACAGGTGCTCCTCCAGCTCATCCATCTGCGCCAGGATCCGCTTGGCCTGTTCGAAGAAGTACCGGCCCTCTTCCGTCAGGTCCATGCGCCGCGTGGTGCGGTTGATCAGCGTGGTGTCGAGCTTGGCCTCCAGCCGCGAGAGCGTGCGGCTGACCGCCGAGGGCGTCTGCCCGGCCTGCTCGGCCGCCGCCGAAATCGAGCCGCACTCGATCACGCTGACGAAGATCTGTAGCTCATCGGATCGGGCTTTCAAGGGGCTGTCCTCGTGATCGGTCGACGCAAGCTTACACCGACAGGCCCAACACCTGTGCCAGATGCTGTTCGTAGCGCGCCACATCGGCTTCGATGGCCGGGCGTTTCATCACATCCACGCAAAGGAACGTCGGCAACGCGCTCATGCCGAGAAACGCATTGGCCTTGTGGAACGGAAAGTACACCGCATCCACGCCCTTGGCTTCGAAGAAGTCGGCCGGGTCGTCAAAGGCCTGCTGCGGCGCGTTCCAGGTCAGCGACAGCATGTAGCGTTTGCCCTGGATCAGGCCGCCGCTGCCATACTTTTGCGAGGCATCGGAGCGGGTACGGCCATCGCTGGCGTAGAGGCTGCCGTGGCCTTCGGTGAAGACTTCGTCGATGTATTTCTTGACGATCCACGGCGCGCCCATCCACCAGCCGGGCATCTGATAGATGATCACATCGGCCCAGAGGAACTTGGCGACTTCTTCGGCAACATCATAGCCTTGGTCGATGTGGGTGACCTTGACCTCGAGGCCGCCACGGTCGAGCACGGCCAAGGCGGCCTCATGCAGGGTGGCGTTGTAGCGGCCATCGGAATGGGCGAATTTTTTGCCACCGTTGAGCAGAAGTACTTTTTTCATGGGAGGGGTCCTGAGGGTTATCAATACAGGCCGTCAGGCTATCGATATCGCCCACCCGGAATAAGCGGCGGCGCGGCAAAATACAGTTGACCAGAACGCACGAATGGAGCGTTATTGTTGAATTCAGCCGCTGATCAGCAGGTGGGTGCCCAGCAGTGCCATGCCGATGAAGAAAATCCGCTTGAACAGCACCACACTGATGCGTTGGCGCAGCGCCTGCCCCAGCCACATCCCCAGCAGCGCGGGCACCAGTGCCAGCAACGAGGCGCTGATTTCGCCAGTGCCAAGAGTACCGTGCCAGGCCAGGCCTGCGGCCAGCGCCAGGGTCGACACGCTGAACGACAACCCCAGGGCCTGCACCAATTGGTCGCGACTCAGGCCGAGCGCCTGCAGACAAGGCACCGCCGGAATCACGAAGACGCCCGTGGCCGAGGTGATGAGGCCGGTGATCAAACCGCATAACGGCGCCAGCCAGCGCTCGGTGCGCGGCGCCATTGTGAACGTGGGCAGGCACAGGCCGCTGAGCGCGTAAATCAACAACGCCGCGCCCAGTGCGCGCACCATCCACTGCTCGGCGCCCATACCCAGCCACAGCGTGCCCAGCCCGGTGCCGAAGAAAACCAGCAACAGCATTGGCCATAGACGCTTGAGCAGCGCACTCAAATGGCCGCCGAACGCCAGTTGCCAGAGGTTGGTCACCATGGAGGGAATGATCAGCAGCGCGGCAGCCTGCGCCGGCAACATAGCCAGACCGAGCAGGCCCATGGCGACGGTGGGCAGGCCGAGGCCGATAACACCCTTGACCGTGCCGGCCAGCAGGAAGGTACCGATGACCAGCATGGTCAGGGTAGGACCGAGACTTTGGTAGAACGTGAGAAAGGTCGTCATGGGGCGATTGTGCGGGCTTCCGGCCGGATCGAAAATGCCGCATATACTGAGGCTGCCTCTTGTTTTGCGTGAGGCTTAGGGCCTCATCGGGAGCAAGCCCCCTCCCACATTTGAAAGTATTCACAAGTCTTCATGTGGGAGGGGGCTTGCTCCCGATAGCGTCAGCCCAATCAACGGAAACCCCAGCCATGCACTTTGACCTGATCGACCTGCGCCTCTACCTGCATACCCTCGACACCGGCAACATCACCGCCGGTGCCGCCCGCAGCCATCTGTCCCTGGCCGCCGCCAGCGCCCGTATCCGCGCCATGGAAGCTTCGCTGGGCATTGCCTTTCTTGAGCGCGGCCGCCGTGGCGTCGCGCCAACGCCCGCCGGCAAAGCCCTGGCCCGCCATGCACGACTGCTGCTGCAACAGGCCGATCACCTGCAACAGGACCTGGCGGCATACGCCAACGGCGTCAAAGGCCAGGTGCGTCTGCTGTGCAACACCACCGCCCTCAGCGAATACCTGCCGGAACCGCTGGCGGCGTTTCTGCGCGAACACCCCAACCTCGATATCGACCTGCAGGAGCTGCCGAGCCTGCGCATCACCCAGGCCCTGCGCCAGGGCACGGCGGACCTGGGCATCATCTCCGACGCGGTCGACACCCATGGCTTGCAGACCCTGCCCTTTCGCGATGACCCGCTGGTGCTGATCATGCCGCTGGATCATCCCTTGGCAGCCGCCCCGGTCAGCTTTATCGACAGCCTGCAACACGACTACGTCGGTCTGGCCGCCCATAGTGCGCTGGCGGTGTACCTGGAGGAACAGGCCCTGCACACAGGGTTTCGCCTGCAAACCCGCATCCGCGCCGATGGCTTCGAGGGGTTGATGCGCATGGTGGCCGGTGGGGCAGGCATCGGGATCGTGCCGCAGGCGGCGCTGGCGCGCGGGCCGGCGCCGCGTGCCTTCAAGGCTCAAGCGCTGGCGGAAGAGTGGGCCTGTCGTCGGTTGCTGCTGTGCGCGCGCTCGTTCGAACAGTTGCCGGGGTATGCCAAGGCGCTGTGGGAAGCCTTGAGCAAGCCGCTCCCACATTTTGATCTTCATTCAACTTAAGGTTCTGTAATATCTGCCCCCTCAGCGTCCGGGGATGGGTTCTGCGTGCAACCGATCCTGCGGAACAACAAGTAGAAGGTAATGTTTAATGGCGGATGACACAGTAAACCCGGTAGGCCTCAAGCGTGGCCTGAAGAACCGGCATATTCAGTTGATCGCCCTGGGCGGTGCGATTGGTACGGGCCTGTTCCTCGGTTCCGCCGGGGTGCTCAAGTCGGCGGGGCCGTCGATGATCCTCGGTTACGCGATTGCCGGTTTCATCGCGTTCCTGATGATGCGCCAGCTCGGCGAGATGATCGTCGAGGAACCGGTGGCCGGTTCCTTCAGCCACTTTGCCCATAAATACTGGGGCGGCTACGCGGGTTTTCTGTCCGGCTGGAACTACTGGGTGCTCTACGTGCTGGTGGGCATGGCCGAACTGACGGCGGTGGGCAAGTACATCCAGTTCTGGTGGCCCCAGATTCCGACCTGGGTCAGCGCGCTGGTGTTCTTCGCCGCCGTGAACCTGATCAACACCCTGAACGTGAAGATCTTCGGTGAGGCCGAGTTCTGGTTCGCGATCATCAAGGTGGTGGCGATCGTCGGCATGATCATGCTCGGCGGCTACCTGCTGTTCAGCGGCGGCGGTGGCCCGCAGGCGTCGGTCAGCAACCTGTGGAGTCACGGCGGGTTCTTTCCCAATGGCGGCATGGGGCTGTTGATGGCCATGGCGTTCATCCTGTTCTCGTTCGGTGGCCTGGAGCTGGTGGGCATCACCGCCGCCGAAGCCAGCGAGCCGCGCAAGGTGATCCCCAAGGCGATCAACCAGGTGGTCTACCGCATCCTGATTTTCTACGTCGGCGCGCTGACCGTGCTGCTGTCGCTGTACCCATGGGACCAATTGCTGCAAACCCTCGGCGCCTCGGGCGATGCCTACAGCGGCAGCCCGTTTGTGCAGATCTTCTCGCTGATTGGCAACGACACCGCCGCGCACATCCTCAATTTCGTGGTGCTGACCGCGGCGCTGTCGGTGTACAACAGCGGCGTGTACTGCAACAGCCGCATGCTGTTCGGCCTGGCCGAGCAGGGCGATGCGCCCAAGGTGCTGATGAAGCTCAACAAGCAGGGCGTGCCACTGCGGGCGCTGGCAGTTTCGGCGCTGGTGACGCTGCTTTGCGTGGTGGTCAACTACGTGGCCCCCAAAAGTGCGCTGGAGCTGCTGTTTGCACTGGCGGTTGCCTCGCTGATGATCAACTGGGCGCTGATCAGTATCACCCACATCAAGTTCCGCAAGGCCATGGGCGAGCAAGGCGTGACGCCGTCGTTCAAGACCTTCTGGTTCCCGTTCAGCAACTACCTGTGCCTGGCGTTCATGGTGATGATCATCAGCGTGATGCTGGCGATTCCGGGGATTCGCGAGTCGGTGTACGCGATGCCGGTGTGGGTGGGGATCATCTACCTGGCCTATCGGGTGCGGATGAGAAACGCAAACGCTGCGCCAGCACACTGATTGGATGCGGGAAGGGGCATCCCTTCCCACACCTCATGCGCTTACAGACATCCTGATGTCGAGTTCAGACCACTGACGCAACGCCCGAGGCCTTAGGGTGCATCCTTCCATTCCCTGCCTCGGAGTCATCATGTCCAAGCCCATCACCGTACTGCGCGACACCCATCCCCTGCCGGTCCTGGACGCGTGCAAATGGGAAAAGCTCGAAGGCGACCCTCACACCGTCAACCTCAACGCCTACACCAGCGAAGACGGCAGCAAGATCATGGGCACCTGGATCTGCACGCCGGGCAAGTGGTACGTGGAGTACGTGAAGTGGGAATACTGCCACTTCCAGGAAGGCTACTGCGTGATCACCCCTGAGGGCATGGCGCCGATCCACTTGCGCGCGGGGGATATCTTTGTGGTGGAGCCCGGGATGAAGGGCACGTGGGAAGTGGTGGAGACGGTGCGCAAGTATTTTGTGTTTGCCTGATACGCGTTGTGTTGTGGCGAGCGGGCTTGCCCCGCGTTGGGCTGCGCAGCAGCCCTGAAATCCCTCACCGCGATCTTTCAGGAAAATCGCGGTGTCTGGATTGGGGCCGCTGCGCAGCCCAACGCGGGGCAAGCCCGCTCGCCACAGAAGCGCAAAAGCCGTGTTATTTGGGCTTGCGGTAGCTGTTGATGATCGCCGAAAAGTCCTTGCCCCCTTCCCCGCGCTGGCTCATCGATTGATACAACTGCTGGGCCACTGCGCCGAGGATCACGGGCTGTTTGGCCTGGCGCGCCGCTTCGGTGGCCAGGCCCAGGTCCTTGAGCATCAGGTCGGCGCCGAAGCCGCCGGTGTAACCGCGCGATGACGGCGCGGTTTCGATCACGCCCGGCCATGGGTTGTAGGTGTCCGAACTCCAGCAACGCCCGGTGGAGCTGTTGATGATGCCCGCCAGCACCTGGGTGTCGATGCCCAACGCGTCGCCCAGCGCCATGGCTTCGCTGACGCCTACCATGCTGATGCCCAGCAGCAGGTTGTTGCAGATTTTGGCGATTTGCCCGGTGCCCACCTCACCGCAATGCACAATGTTGCGGCCCATCTGCGCCAGCACCGGCTGCAGGGTGGCGAACAATTGCGGCGTGGCGCCCACCATAAAGGTCAGCGTCCCGGCCTGCGCCCCGCCGGTGCCGCCGGACACCGGCGCATCAGCCATCACCACGCCGTGCTCGGCGGCAGCGGCCGCCACGTCGCGTGCGGTCTGCGGGTCGATGGTGCTGCAATCCACCGCCGGCACGCCGTGGCCGATACCGGCGAGTACGCCGTCTTCATTGAGCCACACGCTGCGCACATGGGCGGCGGCCGGCAGCATGGTGATCACCAGTTCGGCGCCCTGGGCAGCGGCGCGCGGCGAATCGCTGATTGTGCCGCCCAGTTCGGCGAGTTCCTTGAGTACGGTCTGATTCAGGTCGAACAGGTTCAGCGCGTGGCCGGCCTTGATCAGGTTGCGGGCCATGGGTGCGCCCATGTTGCCCAGGCCGATGAATGCAATTTTCATGATCGTCTCCCCCACTCAGCGCAGGTTGATGGTGGTGTTGACGCCATCGTTGACCGTGTCGTCGTCGAACCAGCGGCTGGTGACGGTTTTGGTCTGGGTGTAGAACTGCACCACTTGCTTGCCGTAGGGGCCGAGGTCGCCAAGCTTGGAGCCGCGCGAGCCGGTAAAGCTGAAGAACGGCACCGGCACCGGGATCGGAATGTTGATGCCGACCTGACCCACGTCGATTTCGCTCTGAAACTTGCGCGCCGCCGCGCCGCTCTGGGTGAACAGGCCGGTGCCGTTACCGAACGGGTTGGCGTTGACCAGCGCGATGGCCTCATCCAGCGTGGCGACTTCCAGCACGACCAGCACCGGGCCGAAGATTTCCTGGGTGTAAATCTGCATGTCCGTGGTCACGCCCGAGAACAGGGTCGGCCCGACAAAGTTGCCTTGCTCGAAGCCCGGCACCTTGATATCGCGGCCGTCCAGTTCCAGCGTGGCGCCTTCTTTCACGCCGCTTTCGATCAACTCCAGGATGCGCGCCTTGGCACGCCTGGAGATCACCGGGCCGACATCCGTGCCCGCTTCGCTGCCGGCATTCACCTTGAGTTTCTGCGCCAGCGCCTTGAGGTCCGGCAGCCATTGCTTGGCCGCGCCCACCAGCACCACCACCGACGTGGCCATGCAGCGCTGACCCGCCGCGCCGAAACCGGCGCCCACCAAGGCATTGAGCGTGTGTTCGCGGTTGGCATCCGGCAGCACCACCGCATGGTTCTTCGCGCCCATCATCGACTGCACGCGTTTACCGTGTTTGCCGGCCAGGTCATAAACGTGGGTGCCGACGGCGGTCGAGCCGACGAAGGACACGGCCTTGATGTGTGTATGGGTGCACAGCGCATCCACCACGTCCTTGCCGCCGTGCACCACGTTGAGCACGCCGGCCGGCACACCGGCTTCCAGCGCCAGCTCCACCAGCAGCATGGTGGACAGCGGGTCCTGCTCGGACGGTTTGAGCACGAAGGTGTTCCCGCAGGCGATGGCCATCGGGAACATCCACAGCGGAATCATTGCAGGGAAGTTGAACGGCGTGATGCCGGCGCACACGCCAATGGGCTGGCGCAGGGTGTAGGTGTCGACACCGCCGGCAACGTTTTCGGCGAACTCGCCCATTTGCAGGGTGCCGATGGAGCACGCGTGCTCGACCACTTCCAGCCCCCGGAAAATATCACCCTCGGCGTCAGCGATGGTCTTGCCCTGCTCGGCACTGAGGACTGCGGCGATGCGTTTGGACTGTTCGCGGATCAACGCTTGCAGCTTGAGCATGATGCGCATGCGCGCGCCAATCGGGGTCAGTTTCCAGGTCTGGAAGGCGCGATGGGCGGCGTCGATGGCGGCGTTGACTTCGTCAGCGGTGGCGAACGGGACTTTGGCCAGCACCTCCTGGGTCGCCGGGTTGATGATGTCTTGCCATTCGGTGGTGCCGGATTCGACCCACTTGCCGTCGATCAGCAGCTTGACCCGTTGCACGGAAATGTCGGTAGGGGCGTTCATGTGGTCTCCAAATCTTATAGTTATGCAGAGACAAGGCGCGTGTCGCCTTGGAAGTGAGGCGGTCGGACTGTTTTTGGAGTATAGATGTGCAAATCTCTAATAAGAACGCACATAAAAGCCGGTCCAACATGCAAAAAAACATCACCTCACTGGGCTCCCTGAACTGGGATGACCTGAAGTTTTTTCTCGAAGTGGCCCGCACCCGCAAGGCCAGCGTTGCGGCCAAGCGCCTGGCAGTGGACTACACCACGGTGTCGCGGCGCATCGCTTCGCTGGAAGTGTCCCTCGGCACATTGCTGTTCGAAAAGTCTCGCACCAACGGCTTCGTGCTCACCGCCGAGGGCCAGCGTTTGCTCGGTTACGCCGAGTCCATCGAAAGCACGTTGCACATGGCCTGCGAGCAGGTGTCCGGCTCCGGCGTGGCGTTGTCCGGCCATGTGCGCATGGGCTGCACCGAGGGCTTTGGCAGTTTTTTCATCACGCCGCAGTTGAGCCACTTCGTCGACACCTACCCCGCCATCTCGGTGGACATCCTGCCCCTGCCCCACTTCATCAGCCTGTCCAAGCGCGAAGCCGATATCGTCATCGCCCTGGAACGCCCGGAACACGGGCCGTATGTGTGCTGCAAACTGTGCGACTACCAATTGCAGCTGTACGCGACCCAGGACTACCTCGACCAGCACCCACCGATCCAGCGTCCCGCAGATTTGGCCGAACATCCGTTTATCAGCTATGTGGATGACCTGGCGTTCAGTTCAGAGCTGCTGTACCTCGCCAACGTGGTGCCAGGCGCCAGCGCCAGCTTGCGCAGCACCAGCGTGATCGCGCAGTACGTGGCGGCGCAGCAGGGCCGGTCGCTGGCGATACTGCCGTGCTTTCTGGCGGCGCAGGACCCACGCTTGCTGCCGGTGTTGGGGGAGCAGATTGCGATCACACGGCAGTTCTGGATGTACTGCCGCGAAGATTTGCGCAAGCTCAAACGAATCACCCTGTTGTGGGATTACATCCGTGAGGTGACCGAGCAGAACCAGAAGTTGTTGATGGGGGAAACGCGGGAGATGCGGTTTGCCGATTAAAAGTGGGAGGGGGCTTGCTCCCGATGGCTGTGAGTCAGTGACCTATCAGTGCCTGACACTCTGCTATCGGGAGCAAGCCCCCTCCCACACTTTGATTGCATTTCAGGGTGAGATGGCCTCTGTGTCCTGGCCCAGTTCCAGCATCAACCCGCTCAAGCGCTTGACCTTGCGTCGCACCGCTTCTTCGAACACGCCGCCACGCGGTTCAATCAGGCTGAACCAGCGTTTGGCGCGGGTGATGCCGGTGTAGATCAGCTCTTTGGTGAGCACCGGGTTGAGCGCATCCGGCAGGATCAGCGCAGTGTGGGTGAACTCGGAGCCCTGGGACTTGTGCACGGTCATGGCGTACACGGTTTCCACGTCGTTCAGACGGCTGGGTAGCACAAAGCGTACGCCGCCCTGGCCGTCGTTGCGCGGGAAGGCCACGCGCAATACCTGCGGGCCGCCGTCACTTTCCGGCAGTTTCAGGGCGATGCCAATGTCACCGTTCATCAGCCCCAGGCCGTAGTCGTTGCGCGTCATCAAGACCGGGCGGCCTTCGTACCATTGTTCGTCACCTTCGATCAGCTTCACTTTGCGCAAGGCGGCGGTGATGCGCAGGTTGAGGCCTTCCACGCCCCACGGGCCCTTGCGCACGGCGCAGAGCAACTGGAACGCGTCGAAGGCTTGCAACAGCTGCTGCGCCCAGTGGGTCCAGGCGGGGTCTTCGCGTGGGGTGTAAAGCGGCGGGCGCGCGGACTGCAGCAGGTTCAGGTAGTAGCGATAACCCTGGGCGCCATCGCCCTGCCCGTCGAGCACCAGCCGTTCAAGGGCGTGGTCATGCTCGCCCTTGAGGTTGACGCAAAACAGGTCGGCGTGGCTGCGCGCGGCAAGCAACCTGCGCGCTTCTTCGGCGTTTTGCTGGTTGACCCAGCGCGCCAGTTGGCCGATGCCGCTGCCTTCGCCGAAACGCCGCGAGTAACGCAGCATCACCACTTGCTGCGCCAGCGGGTGGCTGGCGTCGAGGTCTTCCTGCAAGCCGCTGGCACTGAGGTCTTCGCCGCTGACCGCTTGCAGCCATTGGCGCGTTTGCGGGCTGTACCAGCCCGCCTCGGCGTCGCGGCACAGGTCGCCGAGCACGGCGCCGGCCTCCACCGAGGCGAGCTGGTCCTTGTCACCCAGCAGCACCAGCCGCGCGTGGGACGGCAGTGCGTCGAGCAGGTTGGCCATCATTTCCAGGTCGATCATCGAGGCTTCGTCCACCACCAGCACATCCAGCGGCAACGGGTTGCCCACGTGATGACGAAAGTGCCGGGTGCCAGGGCGGCTGCCGAGCAAGCGGTGAACGGTGGTGACCTGGGTCGGGATCTTGTCCTTCACACCCTGCGGCACATTGAGCGACAACACTTGCTGGCTGATGGATTCGGTGAGGCGCGCGGCGGCCTTGCCGGTGGGCGCGGCCAGACGAATGCGCAACGGGCTGCCGGCCTCCACGGCGGGCGCCTGCAACAGCGCGAGCAGGCGCACCACGGTAGTGGTCTTGCCAGTGCCGGGGCCGCCGGTGACGATGCTGAACGCACCGCGGGTGGCCAGGGCGCAGGCGAGTTTCTGCCAGTCGATCACGCCCTCCGGCGGGGCTTGTTCGAACAGGCCGTTCAAGCGTTGGGGCAAGTCGGTCGAGACGGTTTCTTGCGTGGCCAGGCGCAGGCGCAACGCGGTGTCGATGCGCCGCTCATAGGCCCAGTAACGGCGCAGGTACAGGCGTTTGCCGGCCAGCACCAACGGCCGGCTGTGGGCAGACTCGCTGTCATCGACGGCCAACGCGACCAACGGGCTGGCCGCCAGAGCCTGGCACCAATGGGCGCCGTCAAGGCCGTCAAGCAGTTGCGATGGCAGCAGCATGGCACCGGTTTGCAGGTCGCCTTCGGGCGGCAGCGACAGGGCGAAATCCGGTGCGTTGAGGGTTTCGAACAGGTCCAGGCACACATGGCCGTGACCCAGCTGGTGACTGGTCAAGGCCGCTGCCAGCAACACCAGGGGGTCGGCGTGTGGGTCAAGCTCATTGAGGAAGCCGACGAAGGCCTTGTCCAGCGCACGCAGCCAGCCGCGCTCGACCCAACGCTCGAGCAGTTGCAACAGGTCGGCGGCGCGGCTCAAGGGCGCCAGTGCCTCCAGCGGTAGCGGCGACAGGCTCATAACAGCACTCCTTGTTCCCACGCGGGTTCAGCCTTGGGCGGTATCGATTTGCCCTGGAACAGCAGGTCCAGACCCTCGATCAGTTCGCGCGGTGGCCGGGTGAAATACGCGCCCTGGCTGGCGGCCTGGGTGCCCCGCAGGAACAGGTACAGCGCACCGCCGACATGCCGGTCGTAATCGTAATCGGGCAAACGGGCCTTGAGTTGGCGATGCAGGGCCAGCAGATAGAGGACGTATTGCAGGTCGTACCGATGCTCGAGGATCGACTGTTCCATGGCCTCGACGGTGTAGGCCGAATCATCGGGGCCGAGCCAGTTGGATTTGTAGTCGGCCACGTAGTAGCGGCCCTCGTGTTCGAACGTGAGGTCGATAAAGCCTTTGAACATGCCATTGAGCAACACCGGTTCGGCAGCCACGCGCGACACGCCGTGATGAGTGTGCTGACACACCAGCCTGTCGAGGGCGAGCACATCGACCTTGTGGCTGGCGAACCAGAATTCCATCTCGATCTGATAGTGCTGCAGACCGCTGAGCGTGACCTGATCGTCATGCAGGGGCAGCGGCGTTTCCAACAGATGGCCCAGCCAACTGCTGAGGGTGACGATCCAGCCTTCCCAGTTGCGACGATTGCAGCGCGCGCCGACGGCTTTTTCGAGCGCCTGTGGGGTCACGTCGAAACCTTCCTCACCGGCCCACTCGAGCAAACCGTGAAGGAAGGTCCCGGGGTTAGGGCCACGTGGGAAACGGTGAATATCGCCGCCGGACGCTGCCACTTCGCGCGGGGCATCGGGGTCCAGGCGTTCGTCATCGAACAGCTTCTGGGCCTGGGGGCTTTCCGGCGCTTCGAGAGGGGCGGCGCTCATGCTGTCGCCAATGCGCAGGGCACTGTAGGACGCAATCCACCAGTTTTCCGCCGCCTTGCGCGTGGGCAGCAACGGCGCCAGCAAGGTGGCCTGGTTGCGCGGCGGGTGGAAGACATTGTCCTGCGGGTCGGGCACCTCGGTGTAGTGCACCGCCGGGCAGCCTTGCGCCAGGTCCAGCAACCAGCGCGCCAGCCCGGCGGACTCGCCCAGCGCGGCGCCCGCACCGAGCAAATAACCGAGCGCCGACAGGTGCAGCACCGAGCTGCTGGTGTTGCCGCGCTTGAGGTCGGCAATGCCGAGCCAGCACGCATGTTTGGCGCGCGTGAGGGCCACGTAGAGCAGGCGCAGGTCTTCGGCCAGACGCTCGTCGTCGGCCTGGGCGATCAGCTCGGCGGTGGGACGCAGGCTGACCTGGGACTTGCCCTGTTGATCGTGGTAATGCAGCGGCAAGCGGCTGCCATCCACCGGTTTGGCCGAGCAGATGAACGGCAGAAAAACGAGGTTATATTCCAGGCCCTTGGACTTGTGAATGGTCACCACCTTGACCAGTTGCTCGTCGCTCTCCAGGCGCAGGATCTGCTCTTCACCGGCCTGACCGGACAGCGCCAGGTGTTCGGCCAGATGACGGATCAGCGCCTGCTCGCCATCAAGTTCCGAGGCCGCCTGTTGCAGTAACTCGCTCAGGTGCAGCAGGTTGGTCAGCACCCGTTCGCCATCGCTGCGGGCGATCAGGGTTTGCGGCAGTTTGAAATCGTGCAGCAAGCGACGCAGCATCGGCAGCACGCCCTGGCCGCGCCAGATCGCGCGGTAGCCACGAAACTGCATCACGCGGGCTTCCCACGCCATTTCGTCCTGGTTCAGGCGCTCCAGTTCCGCCAGCGACAGGTTCAAGGTGACGCAGGCCAGCGCGGCGCGCAGCGGGCGCTCGACGTCGGGCTCGGCACAGGCTTTGAGCCAGGCCAGCAGGTCGTGGGCTTCCTGGGCGGCGAACACTGAATCCTTATCGGACAGGTACACACTGCGCACGCCACGGGCGGCCAACTCGGCACGCACGGCCTGGGCTTCCTTGCCATCGCGCACCAGAATGGCAATGTCTGACGGCAGCACGCCGTTAAGGCGGCCATCCTGCTGCCGGAAACCTGCCGTGCCCTGTTGCCCACCGTTGAGCAGCTCGACAATCTGCGTCGCGCAGACAGCCGCCAGATGCTTGCGATAGATGACGTTGGAAATCGGCTGATCGGTGGGCAGGTGCCAGAGGTTCAGCGCCGGCAGCGTCTGACCATTGACCTGCAACTGTTCCTTGCGGCCCTGGGCCAGCACCGCGTGGAACGGTACCGGGTTATCGCCGTTGGGCTCACGGAACAGAAACGCGCCACGGCCTGCTTCCGCACGCTGGAACACATGGTTTACCGCCTCGACCATGGCATGGCTGGAACGGAAGTTGGTGCCCAGCGTGTGATGGCGGCCGAGGGTGGATTTGCGCGCGCGCAAGTAGGTGTAGATGTCGGCGCCCCGGAACGCGTAGATCGCCTGCTTGGGGTCGCCGATCAGGAACAGGCCGCTGTCGAGGTGGTTTTCCTCGATGCGGTAGATGCTGTCGAAGATGCTGTACTGCACCGGGTCGGTGTCCTGGAACTCGTCGATCAGGGCCACCGGGAACTGCTCGCGGATCACACTGGCCAGGCGTTCGCCGCCTTCGGCTTGCAGGGCGGCGTTGAGGCGGATCAGCATGTCGTCAAAGCCCATTTCGGCGCGGCGACGCTTTTCTTCCTCAAAGCGTTTGCCCACCCAACCGGCGGCATGTTGCAGCACGGCGGCGTCGGGGGTCGGCAAGGCGTCAAGGCGGGCTTTGAGGTCGGCCATGGCCTCGATGCCGGGGTGCTGCGGCGGGTCGCCCTTCCAGGCTTCGGCCATGCCGTCCGGGGTAAGCCGCGTGAAGCCGGTGCCGATGTCCAGTTGCTCCAGGCTTTCGTCGGCGGCCCAGGCGCTGATTTTTTCGAACCACGGCTCGAAGTAACGGGCCTGCATCTTGCGGCCGTCAACCGCTTTGGCGGCGACGGCCTGCAGGCAGATCTCACGCAATTCCGTTGCCCATTGTTGCCAGGGCGCCTTGAGGTGGATCAGCGCTTCGCGGCGCTCCTGCAGGCAGGCGTTGATCAACTCGGCCGGCTCGCGGGTCTCGTCGGTCGGCCGCTCGCTGCCGAACAGCGCGCGCACCCGTGGCATCAGCGCGGCCGGGCCGCCCCAGTGGCTGCGCACCCAGTTGAGTGCGTCGTCGTGCAGGGGGTAGCAGAACAGCCGCCAGTAATCGCGCAGCACCTCGCCCAGCAGATCGCTGTGGTCGGTTTCCAGGGTCTGGGTGAACAGGCTGCCGCTGTCGAAGGCATGTTCGCGCAGCATGCGCTGGCACCAGCTGTGGATGGTCGAGACGGCTGCTTCGTCCATCCACTGCGCGGCGATGTCCAGGCGATTGGCGCAGGCAGGCCATAGCTCGGGTGGGTATTCGTCGCGCAGGTCGGCGATCAGCGCGTCCGGCTGTTCGATTTCAGCGCGGAAGAAGCGTGCGGCTTCAGCCAGGCGGATGCGGATGCGTTCGCGCAGCTCCTTGGTGGCGGCGTCGGTGAAGGTCACCACGAGAATTTGCGGCGGCAGCAATTCGTGACCAAAACCGGACGTTTCGCCACCATGGCCGAGTACCAGGCGCAGGTACAGGGCCGAGATGGTGAAGGTCTTGCCGGTACCGGCGCTGGCTTCGATCAGTTGGCTGCCTCTGAGCGGGAACGCCAGGGCCAGGGGTTTGCGGGTCATGCGCCGGCCTCGTCGCGGGTAAGTGATCGCCAGGGCGCGGTGATCAGCGGGCGATACAGGGTTTCGGCCCAGCCTTCGAACTCTTCGCTGGCAATGAGCGCGGCATAATCGGGAAATTGCCGGGTGAGCGCCGGCGTTTCACGACGCTCGCCGTCGGTGGTGATGCCATCGCCTTCGTAGGCTTTGCTGGCGGCCGCCTGCGCCTTGGCGGGGTCGGTTTGGCCCAGCCAGGCAAACGCGGTTTTGACGGCGACCGGCAGCGGCTTGCTCATGCCGGTGTGCCACGCCAGCAGCAGGTCGTTGAGCAAGCCTTGCGCCATGACCTTTTCCAGCGGGGCCAGCAGCAAGGTATCGTCGCTGGCGACCAGGCCGGTGCTCAATGGCAGGCCGCAGGCGCAGGCCACCAGGTGGTTGACCCAGGGCCGAATCAGGCGGTGCCACTTGCGCGTTTTGATCGAACCGATGCTATTGGGGATGGTGGTGACGCTCAGTAACCCGCCATCGCTGCGCCGATGCAGGCCGCTGATCCAGCCGTCCAGTTGAATGCCCTGGTACTCGAAGCTGATCGGTTCCGCGCCGGTGTGGGGCGTGGGCCAAAGCACGAGCAATTGTTGATAGCGCTGCAGCAAGTCGGGCAACGGTTCGATCAACTCGTTGCGCAGGCATTCGCCGAAACCGACCATGGGCAGCAGGCCGCTGCCTTGCAGGCGCAGGGCCTGGGCGCTGAGGGCCTGATCGAGTTGATCGGGTCGGGTCAGGGCGGCGTTGAGCAAACTGTCGCTCAGGCTGTAGCGTTGCAGGGCGTCGAGGACGAAAGGTTCTTCGTCCGCCAGCGGGACTTCGGCAGCCTCGAAGAACACTTTCAGACGCTGGCTGAAGAAATGTTTGACCGGATTGCGCAAAAAATCCTGCAATTGGCCGAGGCTCAGGGGTTCTTCCTGCTGATACGGTGCGAGTGCGTCTGCGATGAGAATTGCGTCGCTCGCCTGGTGCAGCATCTGCCATTCGCGGGCGTAGCTGAACAGCGGGTCGCCTTCGTGGAAGTAACGGGCGCTGAACGGCTGCAGCGGGTGTTCCTGGGTCATGGCCTCCAGCAATAATGCTTCCCGATCGTTGTGCCAGCCGCTGGCGATATGGTCGCGCAACTGGCCGATCAGCACCGAGGCAGGCCGGTCGCTGTTGTCGCGAATGCTGCGGCCGACCCAGCTGATATAAAGCTGGTCACGGGCCGAGAGCAGGGCTTCGAGCAGCAGGTAGCGGTCGTCTTCGCGGCGTGAACGGTCGCCGGGACGGTAGTCGCTGCCCATCAGGTCGAAATCCAGCGGCGGTTGCGCGCGCGGGTAGTCGCCGTCGTTCATGCCGAGCAGGCAGACCAGCTTGAAGGGGATGGCGCGCATGGGCATCAGGGTGCAGAAATTGACAGCCCCGGCGAGGAAGCGCTGGGACAGGCGGCCCTGGTCCAGACCCGCCAGCCAGGCTTCGCGCACCACGGTGAGGGGCAGCTCGTCCTGCAGGCCGACGGACTCACAGGTTTCCAGCCAGGTTTCTCTCAGTTGTTCGAGCTGGCCGAGCAGGTAGTCGTCATGTTCGCTGGCGGGGGAGAAAAACCGTTGCATCAGGCGTTGCAGGCGCTCACCCCATTCCTGCGGCGGCGCGGGCTGGGACAGGGCTTGATGGGCATCGTGGAGCGCGTCGAGCAAGGCCACCAACGGTCCGATCAGCGCGGCGTCGAGGCCGCCGATTTCGTCGTAGGGTTCGATGCCGTCACAGGCCATGCCGGTGCCGACCGCGTAGCCGAGCAACATGCGACGCAGGCCGAATCGCCAGCTGTTCTGCTCCAGCGCTGGCGGCAGGCCCAGGCCGGCGCGCTGTTCGGCGTTCAGGCCCCAGCGGATACCGGCGCCTTCGATCCAGCGATGCAGGGTGGGCAAGTCGCGCTCTTTGATGGCAAACCGTTCGCGCAGGGCGGGTACGTCAAGCAAGTCGAGGATTTCACTGACGGGGAAGCGGCTGTCGGGCAGTTTGAGCAGGTGCTCGACGGCAATCAGCAACGGATCGCGGCCGCGCTGGCCCTGGTCGGTGAGAGTGAACGGGATGAAGCGTGGATCGCTGCGTTCGAGCTGGCCGAACACGGCGCGAATATGCGGCGCGTAGCTGTCGACGTCGGGGACCATGACGATGATGTCCCGAGGGCGCAGCGTGGGATCGGCACTGAAGCGCTGGAGCAGTTGGTCGTGGAGGATCTCGACTTCGCGTTGGGCGCTGTGGGCGATGTGGAAGCGGATTGAGGTATCGCGCTGCAGGTCGACGGCGGGCCACATTTCGCGGGTTTCATTCAAGGGGCGCAGTTCGAGGATGTCGTCCTGCAGCTGGTTGAGCAGCGTGGTCGGCTCGCTGTCGCTGAACAGGTCGATGCGACCGTCACGGAACGCGGCGCGATAACTGTTGGGGTCGTCGTAACTGTCCAGCAGGCTGATGTAGTCGCGCCCCTGCTTACCCCAGGCGGCGAGCAGCGGATGCGCGTGCTGGTGCAGGGTGTGCGGGTCGAGGGTGACGGGCATGCCGGCCTTGCGCGCCTGGCGTTTGTACTCGTTGCGCAGCAGGTCCTTGTCGGCAACGATGTCGGACCAATGATGGCGGCAAGGGTTGTGCACGCAGAGCAGCACCTGGCTGAACCGGGCCAGGCCGGCGAGGGCTTCGAGCGCCTGGGCGGGCAGTGATGAAATGCCGAAGACGATCACTCGCGAAGGCAGGCCTTTTGGCGCGTGCTCCAGGGTGTTGATGCGTTCGATAAAGCGCTGATGCACGCCGGCGCGGCTTTGGGCCATGCCCTCCTCGCCCACATCCAGCA
Organism: Pseudomonas trivialis; assembly: GCF_001439805.1. GTDB lineage: Bacteria > Pseudomonadota > Gammaproteobacteria > Pseudomonadales > Pseudomonadaceae > Aquipseudomonas > Aquipseudomonas trivialis. The sequence goes on from NZ_JYLK01000003.1 coordinate 387,103, forward strand.
ACAGTGCGCGCCATAATTCGGCTTGCCAGCAATTGGCGGGGTTGAGGGGTTTGGACTCGCCTCGACCGTTGCGTAATTGATGACGGCCGGCGGCCCAGTCTTCCAGCCAATCGGCGCGGTAGACCTGGTACTGGTCGAACAGGTCAGCCAGGCGTTCGGCGAGCTGGTAGCGTTTGCGCAGGTCGGTGTCGTCGGTCAAGAAACGCTGCAGCGGCTCAAAGTGCGGCTGGTCGATCAGCTCCGGCAGCAGACGCATCAGGCGCCAGGTCAGGGGCGCTTTATCGAGCAGGGATTTGGGCGGGATGTCGTCGCGGCCCAGCACCATGCGATAGAGCTGCCACATGAAGCTGCCGGGCAGTTGAACGTCGATGGCGGCGGCGATACCGCAGCCCCCCATGTCGTCGTCCTGTGGATCTTCGGCCAGGGCCAGTTTGAGCCATTGAGCGATGCCGTTGCTTTGTACCAGCGCGATTTCGTTTTCCAGGGGCGCCAAGGGGTAACGGCGCATCCAGCTGACCACCAGGCTGCGCAGCTCGTCCAGGCGGTTGCCGTGAACCACCATGAACCCAGCGCTGAGGGACGTCGCATCCGGCATAACGGCTTCCTTGGGAAAAGCACAATCGAGGGGTGCGACTTTAGCACTGTGGGCCTTGATTGGCGGGTTTGAGATGGTTTACGCCCCCTTGAGCCGCCACAAATGTGTCACTGCGTATACACGGGAGTGTAAAGCCTGCTTGCTAGGGTCGGCGCCTTATCCCGATAGAGTGAAGGCGAAGGCTATGCGATCCAACACCCGAACTGCCCAGATAATGGCGTCTTCATTGCTACTTTCATTGCTTGCCGTGTCGGTTCAGGCAGCAAGCCGTGCGGGGGACAACAGCATCAACGGTGTCGATCAGCTCTCCGGATTCGGCACGCTGTGGACGACCGGCGCGACCTGGGACGCCGGCACGCCGACCGCGCTGGGTCAGGGATTACTGAGGCGCAACCTGCAAATCGTGCTCGACCGCGCCAACGCTCGCACCCTCGCCCAGGAAACCGCCGCCTACTTCGATGATCGCCGTGACCAGAGCTACAGCGCCATCAGCGGGCTCGGTTCATTGAGCGCCGCCTACAAGGCAGGTGCCGGTGCCTTCACCACTATCACGCAATTCGACGACAGCAACAAAACCGTCAGGTACGACGATAAAGGCAACGGCGCCGGCAGCTCGTCTTCGGCGCTGGGCAAGGTGGTCGATCTGGTCGGCGCGTTGCGTAATGACGCGTCTACCACGCCTGCCAAATCCCACTATCTGTATCCCCGCCCCTGGCGGCAGAGCCTGGACGGTCAAAGCCTGGAGTTCGTGGTGCAGCCTTCGCTGCGGCCAGCCAAGAGCACGACGCCGGCCAGCGATTCGGGATTCCCCAGCGGCCATACCAACGCTGCGTATTTGTCTTCCTACGCGCTGGCCTATGCGATTCCCGAGCGTTTCAGCGAACTCATGCTGCGCGCGTCGGAAATCGGTGACAACCGTATTGAAGCGGGCATGCATTCGCCTTTCGACGTGATCGGTGGGCGCATTACCGCAACGTATTTCGCCATCGATAACTTGTCCAACCCGGCCAATGCTCAACTGCGCGCCGATGCGCGGGCGCAGGCGCTGGCGTATTTCACTGCGCAATGCGGCGGCAATGTTAATAACTGCCTGGCGACCATCGACCCGTCCACTGACCGTACCTCTCAGCACGCTCAGGACAAGGCGCTGTATACGTCGCGCATGACTTACGGATTCGACCCTGTGGGCGCGACCAACCTGGCGCCGGTAGTGCCGGTTAACGCCGAAGTGCTGTTGGAAACGCGCTTTCCTTATTTGGACGCGAGCCAGCGCCGCGAGATTCTGGCGACCACTGAGATTGCCTCAGGCTATGCGGTGATCGATCAGTCAGGCGGCTATGGTCGATTGAACCTGTACGCGGCGGGCGATGGTTTCGCGGCGTTCAATTCCAACGTCACGGTGAACATGGACGCCAGCCTCGGTGGCTATAACGCTGTTGACGCCTGGCGCAACGATATCAGCGGCAGTGGTGCGCTGATCAAGAACGGCAGCGGCAACTTGATGCTGACCGGCAATAACACCTACTCGGGCGGCACGGTGATCAATGGCGGGATTCTGACCGGTCACGCCCAGGCCTTCGGCAGCGGAGCGATCACCGATAACGCAACGCTGGTGGTCGATCAATCAACCAACGATAGCCTGGCCAATACGCTGGCGGGCAACGGGGCGCTGATCAAACGCGGCGCCGGGTCGCTGAACCTGACCGGCAATAGCAGTCTGTCGGGTGCGACGACGGTGCAAGCCGGCCGTCTGGCCGTAAACGGCAATCTGGGTAACTCGCTCGTCAGTGTGCAGCAAGGCGCAACGCTGGGTGGCAACGGCATTGTGGGCGGCATCAATGTCGCTCAGGGTGGCGTGGTGGCGCCGGGCAATTCGGTCGGGCAACTGAACGTCACTGGTGACGTCAACCTTGCGCAGGGTGCGGTCTATCAGGTGGAGTCGGACGCCGCCGGCAATGCGGACCGCATCGTCGCCAGCGGCCGGGCGAGTCTTAACAACAGCACATTGTCTTTGGTTGAGGGCGGCAACTGGCTGGCCGCGAGCCGTTACTCGATCCTCTCGGCTGCCGGCGGTGTGAGCGGTGTGTTTGCCACGGTGCAAACCAACTTCGCATTCCTCACCCCGACGTTGAACTACACGGCTACCGATGTGGGCCTTACGCTTGACCGTAATGCGCAAAGCTTTTCCAGCTTGGCGACTACCGGCAATGCGAGGGCTGTGGCCCAAGGCCTGGACAGCGCGGGTGCAGGGAATGCGCTCTGGCGTCAGGTGGTTCAGGATGATGCGACGACGGCACAAGCCACGTTCAAGGCGCTGTCCAATGAGCTGCATGCTTCAACGCAGACCGCGTTGATCGAAGACAGCCGACTGGTGCGCAATGCCATGAATGATCGGCTGCAACAATCGCAGTCGGCGCAGGCATTCGGCAGCACGGCGCAAACACTGGTCGGTGATGCTTCGCGTGGCGTGGTGTGGACTCAAGCCATTGGCGCGACCGGGAAAACCGACGGCAGCCGTGACGTCTCGGGACTCGACAGTCATACCAGCGGGCTATTGTTCGGCGTTGATGTACCGCTCGCTGATACGTGGCGCGTGGGCGCGTTGGCTGGCGTGAGCAACAGCAGTTTCGATCTGCGTCATGCATCCGGCGCCACTGACAGTGACAACTATCACCTGGGCGTCTACGGGGGCGCCAAGTGGGGCCAGCTGGGCCTGCGCCTTGGCGCGGTGCGCACCTGGCACAAGCTGACAGCCAAGCGCACGCTGGACTTGCCAGGCTCTTCCGAGCACTTCAAAGAGGATTACAAGGCAGCGACCAACCAGGTCTTCGGCGAGCTGGGTTACTCCATCGAACTGGGTAACGCGCTGCTCGAACCCTTCGCCAACCTGGCGCATGTGCGACTGGACACCGATTCGTTCGATGAGAACAGCAACCTGATCACGCTGGAGAACAAGTCTCAGGACAATCACATCACCTTCAGTACGCTGGGCCTACGTGCAACCACTCATTTGAATGCTGGCAGCGTCGCGGTCAAGCCTAACGCCATGCTGGGCTGGCGTCGTGCCTATGGCGACGTGACGCCGGAGAGCCGTGCCGCCTTCAGCGGTGGCGACACGTTCGAATTGGTCGGTGCACCGATTGCTCGCAGTGCAGCAGTCATCGGTGTAGGCGTCGATCTGGGGTTGAGCGATACCTTGAACGTGGGCTTGAGCTATGACGGTCAGGTGAGTAGCAATACGTCAGATCAGTCGTTGAATGCTCGGCTGACATTGGCGTTTTAAGCGTTAGCCTGACTTTCCAATCGCCCAAAACAAAACCCCATCTGCTTTCGCAAATGGGGTTTCGGAATTTAATCTTGACGATGACCTACTCTCACATGGGGAAACCCCACACTACCATCGGCGATGCATCGTTTCACT
>NZ_JYLK01000039.1 GCF_001439805.1 Pseudomonas trivialis
AGAGGATGACATTGATAGTCCGGCATCAACTTTATATTTTTCACTTAAGGCTCCCCCTTGGATTTGCACCGACGACAAATCCGTTGTCACCAATGGTCACAGCAATTCGCTGCGGCTGCCCATTTATAGTTAGCTCATAAATTGGGCGCCCAACTTCAGCACCTTGATAACCAACAAGTTTACCCTCAGAAACAGCCTTCATTACCACGCCCGGGACCTGAGCCTCAGACACGCCCATCTGAGCGAATTGGCTACCATGCTCCTCAATAATGTGCTGCAACCCAGCTTTGAGTTTCCAGTCTCTAGAAATACAACTTTCCCGCTAGAACTGCGAATCGTTGCAATAACATTCTCTGGGGTAAATTTCACACCATTAGCAGTTAACTCATCAAGCAAAAATGTGTTCAGAGTACCTTTTGCAACATCAAATTTTAGGCACTATCGCAAAAAGCCCCTTCGGCATTAAGTAGCTAAAAATATAACTCTTTGCCTTATCTGAACTGCGCTTAGAAAAAATATAATCAGACTCATCGGGTCCTTGATCGCAGTACCAACTGTCGTACGTCTGCTCAGCTTTCTCGCCAACCAATTTATATACATCCCCTCCAAGAATCGCGATTCCGAAAGCCTCGAGCTCACAAATAGCATTTAAAGCGTCCTCACGACCCAGGGCCCAGTTCCGCACCCCCAAATTGTCTAGAGGTATACCTTTACTTAGAATAGGATCAATTTGCTCCGACCATATAATATTCATAGATCACTCCGCCGAAATCGGTTTGAATAGTCGATGATTGATTGACCCATCCGACTCCTTTATGAACTCGAAAACGCCTTGTTTCCCACGATACTCACCTGGAATTTTCAGCATGTCTCTTACCACACCATCTCCCCCTGTGATCTTCGTCACCTGTCCGGCCCCTTGGAAACTTGTGACACTTTCCGGGAACCCATGAAGATCGCCAGTCTTGATCTGACCTAACACTTTATCTGTATATTTCGTACCTGCAAAGAAATCATCCGCTACCGCGCTTCCGCCTTTTGCACCACCCGCAACTTCTGCGCCTGATCCCCCCTCAAGCACCCCACTCGCCCCAGCCCTCGTGCCCCCTCCCGCTAATGCTGTTCCCTCCGTAGACTCACTGAACATTCCAGTGATTTTTTCCAGCCAGCCAGCTGCTCGCGCGCCCAACAATTCCGGAAAAAGTCCCGTCAGTATAAATACGGATACATTTTCTTTCAGCTTGTCGATTTCTGGCACGGG
>NZ_JYLK01000040.1 GCF_001439805.1 Pseudomonas trivialis
CCCGATGAGTGCCGAAGCCATTCAGGATGCCTCGATGGCGTTCAAAAAGGCGCTGATCGAGCGAGCCCTTGGTGCTGAGTTGGGCCACCACCTTGGCTATCCTCAGGGCGCGGAGCGCCCTGAGGAATCGAGCAACCAACGCAACGGCAAGAGTGGCAAAACGGTGCTGACCGATGACGGCCCGTTGCGTTTGGACATTCCCAGAGATCGCGATGGAAGCTTTGCCCCGATCTTGATCCCTAAGCATGAGCGCCGTTTTACAGGCTTTGATGACAAGATCATCGCGATGTATGCCCGCGGCATGACGGTTCGCGAAATCCGTGCGTTTCTCTCTGAACAGTACGGAACAGACGTCTCTCACGACTTCATCAGTTCTGTCACGGACGCAGTTTTGGAGGAGGTTACCGCCTGGCAACAGCGACCGCTTGAACCCATGTACCCGGTAATTTTCTTCGATGCATTGCGAGTCAAAATTCGCGACGAAGGCCTGGTTCGCAACAAAGCGATCTACTTGGCACTGGGCGTATTGCCGGACGGAACGCGAGATATCCTGGGCATTTGGATTGAAACAACAGAAGGCGCCAAGTTTTGGATGAAGGTCTTTAACGACCTGAAAACCCGAGGCGTCGAAGACGTCTTGATCGCCGTAACTGACGGTCTCAAAGGCATGCCCGAAGCGCTGAGTGCTGTGTTTCCTGAGACGACGTTGCAGACCTGCATCGTCCACCTGATCCGTAACAGCCTTGATTACGCCCCGTGGGATAAGCGCCGTGAGCTGGCCAAGGCACTGAAACCGATCTATCAAGCACTCAATGCTGACGCCGCAGAACAAGCGCTACTGGCTTTCGAGGCCGGGCCTTGGGGTAAGCAATATCCGACAGTCGTATCGGCTTGGAAACGTGCTTGGGATCGAGTTATCCCGTTCTTCGTGTTTCCCCCGGCGATACGCAAAGTGATCTACACAACCAATGCCATCGAGAGTATCAATGCCCAGTTGCGCAAGGTCATCAAGACGCGAGGCCACTTCCCAACGGATGAGGCCGCGACAAAGCTAATCTGGCTGGCATTACGAAATATCACCGCGAACTGGGGCAGTGCGGCTCATGATTGGAAGAGCGCGATGAATCAATTTGCGATTCTGTACGGAGATCGATTTATCAGGCCAACCTGGTAAAGATAGGGCCTGCCTGACGGCAGGCCGTAACCGGCCCGAACACAAAAAATCTGACACTCTC
>NZ_JYLK01000041.1 GCF_001439805.1 Pseudomonas trivialis
CTGGTGCGATACACCCGCGTCCACTCAAACGGCAAAATCCCGTCCAGCGTGCCGTCGGTGAGGGTGAGCAATTCCTCGCCGGTGACCATCGACACCGGGCAGCCGTGGGTCACGGTTTTATCGGAAGAAGCAGCCGCATCCCCCGCCGGGTTCTTCGCCGAAACCGGCACATCATCCACGGGCGATTCGTGCACGAGCGCCGTGCGCTGCTTCTTGCTGCGCACCGCCGGCACGGCGTTCGGCACCAGCTCCTCGCCCACCTTCAGCGGCGCCACCGTCTTGATCGGCGTGGCCGCGCTCCCCAGCAGCAACGGCTTGGCCGCCTCTACATGCCGTGCCAACCCCGGCGGCGCCAACTGCTCGGCGAGCATCTCCAGCCAGCGGCGTACCTGCCCGGACTTGATATGACCCACCACCTGCACGCCCAGGCGAATCTTCACGCCCATGCCCCGCGTGGCCCAGATCAGCAACAGGTTGATCAGCACCTCGCCGGTGATTTCGCCCACCAGCTCAAGCATCTCCGGTGGCGGCAGCAGGCGAATCCAGCTGGTCATCGCCGACAGGTAGATAAACAGCAGCGGCTCATCACTGAGCACCAGCAGGCCATGGGCGACGGCGTCCTTGCCCAGTGTGAGCAGCTCATCCAGCTCGCTTTGGGAGACATAGCGCAATAACTGCTCGCTGTTGGCCTTGAGGTTGGCGATCAGGTCGTACAGCTGCGTGATGTTGTCCCACAGGTTGTAGAGGGCTTTGGCCAAACCGCCCGCGAAGGCGGTGCCCTGCAGGGCGCTGCGCTTTAAGGGGGGGGGCTTTGGCGAACTCAGTCCACTGCGCTTGGAAGGTGTCTTTCCATTCCGCGCGCAGGCGAGTTTCCAGCCCGGCGATCAGCGACTGATAAGACGCATACAGCGCCTTGACGTGGTCTTTGGAAACGTTGGGGTAGAAGGTGATGTGATACGGCTGGTCGCGGGTGCATTCCGGGATTTCAAGCCTGCCGCTGGCATCTATCGTGCGATGGAGCGGGGCGCCGATCGGACTGCCATCCGCTGCGATGGCCTGCACCATCACCGGCGTATCGCCGATGGGCACAAGGCGAGTGCT
>NZ_JYLK01000042.1 GCF_001439805.1 Pseudomonas trivialis
TCACGGATTACCGGGAAAGACGCTCTTGATCTTCATGAAAAAGAATTCGCTATCCCGGTAACCGTACGCCATCCGCTTGATGACCTTTATTCGATTGTTTATGCCTTCCAACTGCCCCGTGTGCATCGGCCAGCGAACACGGCTGACGATTCCCCGCCAGTAACCCTTTAGCCGTTTGGCGAACAGGATCAGAGCCGGTATCGCGCTTTCATGAGCGTGGCGCAGCCATTGCTTCCAGGCTGATCTCCAGCCCAAAGCGGTACTTGGCGTCCAGAGCGTTTTGAGTTCAGCCTTCATCAAATAGACCGTCATCAACGCTTGGTTGGCCGCCAGCAAATCCTCCAAGCGGACCTGTTGCTCCGGTGTTTTCAGGTTCTGAGGATTGCGCAGGAGCAGCCAACGCGCCTGCTTGATGACCTTTCGGGCCGGCTTGTCGTGACGCAGTCGATTGGCTTCGTCGACGCGAACCCGATCAATCACCTCTCGGCCATATTTGGCCACCACATGGAAAAGGTCGTAGACCACTCGTGCTTTTGGGCAGTGCTGACGAACCTCCAGGTCAAAAGCGGTGTTCATGTCCATTGCCACCGCTTCGATTCGGGCGCACCCCTCTGGCCCCAGCTCTTCGAAAAATGGCCTGACCGCCGCCCGGCTGCGGCCTTCGCCGATCCACAGCACCCGTCGCGTATCCGCATCCAGAACAACGCTGGCATAACGATGACCTTTGAACAATGCGAACTCGTCCATCACCAAACGTCGCGGTTGCGCCTTTGGCAGCGCGCTCAACGTCGTTTGCAAGGCTCGACGCTCCAGCAACCTAACAGTGTCCCAATGCAGGCCGAACATCTGAGCCACGTGCAGGGTTGGAAGGCGTTCGCAGGCCTGAATGACCGTCTCGGCCAAGCGGCGCGTCATGCGAGCGTAGCGGTCTAGCCAACTGACAGCCTCCATGCGTTTGCCACAGTCGCGGCAACCAACACGCCTGAGCAAAACGCTGAGGCGCACCGCACGACCGAG
>NZ_JYLK01000043.1 GCF_001439805.1 Pseudomonas trivialis
ACTCACTGAACATTCCAGTGATTTTTTCCAGCCAGCCAGCTGCTCGCGCGCCCAACAATTCCGGAAAAAGTCCCGTCAGTATAAATACGGATACATTTTCTTTCAGCTTGTCGATTTCTGGCACGGGCTATTGACGCGAAATTCCATTTTCGTCAAACAGATTCGTAGGATCAAGATGGAACCCTTGATCATTGTACTTCTCCGCCGTACCTCCGATCAGACTACCTGTCGCTGGATTGCCACCCGCTGCACCTGCCGCAATCAATCCAATGATCTGCGCCGTTCCAATCTTCAGTTGGCTTCCTGCGGCACTCAAGTCGCTTGCGTCAAAGCGTGAGCTGACGAACTCAGCCAACAGGCCATTCGCAATCGGCGTCAACCCTTCCGCTACACCACCCGCGACGGCCCCACTAGCGAAACTTTCGCCCCGAGCCTTGGAAATCAAACCGCCCAACGCTGCATGCAATATCAGCTTTTCAGCGACCTGAGGCGTTACATCCAGGCCTGCTGCGAGATCACCAATTGCCTTGTTGCCTATCGCCGCACCTAGATCAATGCCTTCACCAATCAGCGCGGCCCCTAAGTTGGAGCCAAAACTCCCACCGTTGATGGCCGTAGACACCCCGCTATTGATCAGTGCATGGGTGCCGCTTCGCAGCAAGGTATTAGCCCAGTTTTCGGGTTTAAGCATGCTGGATGCATAGCCGGGGTTCTGCAGAGGCCCACTTGAGATGACGCTTGATCCGCCATTCGCCGCTCCGCTCGCATCCGAGAACCATTTGGTATCTGCGTAATCGATTAGCCCCGCAGTCACACCTGCGATAGCGGCATTTTTAAGACTGCTGGTGCTGAATGTGTCCTTAATCGCGACGCCCAGGTTTCCCTTATTGGAAACTGCACTGTTAATCGCGGTGCTGGATAGACTAACTGCCACAGCTGCCTGAGTAGTGGATAGGCCGAGGCCTGCGGGCCCCATGACCAAGGACAAAGCGATAGCGAGGATAA
>NZ_JYLK01000044.1 GCF_001439805.1 Pseudomonas trivialis
TATTCAATCTCCAGCTGCGTCCCCTGCAGAATCATCTGGGTCGCTTCTTCCTTCATCTCGGCATCCCACAGGTGCGGGTTTTCGATTTTGATCTGGTTGATCACGTCGATACCGAAGTTCAGGTGCATCGACTCATCGCGCAGGATGTACTGGAACTGCTCGGCCACACCGGTCATTTTGTTGCGGCGGCCCATGGAGAGGATCTGGGTGAAGCCGCAGTAGAAGAAGATGCCTTCCAATACGCAGTAATAGGCGACCAGGTTGCGCAGCAGCTCTTTGTCGGTGTCGACGGTGCCGGTTTCGAACTTCGGATCGGAGATCGAGCGGGTGTACTTGAGGCCCCAGGCTGCTTTTTTAGCGACCGATGGAATCTCGTGGTACATGTTGAAGATCTCGCCTTCATCCATGGCCAGGGATTCGATGCAGTACTGGTAGGCGTGGGTGTGGATCGCTTCTTCGAAGGCCTGGCGCAGAATGTACTGGCGGCATTCCGGGTTGGTGATCAGGCGGTACACGGCCAGCACCAGGTTGTTGGCGACCAGCGAGTCGGCGGTGGAGAAGAAGCCGAGGTTGCGCATGACGATGCGGCGTTCGTCGTCGGTGAGGCCTTCGGGGGTTTTCCACAGGGCGATGTCGGCGGTCATGTTGACCTCTTGCGGCATCCAGTGGTTGGCGCAGCCGTCGAGGTACTTTTGCCAGGCCCAGTCGTATTTGAAAGGCACGAGCTGGTTGAGGTCGGCGCGGCAGTTGATCATGCGCTTTTCGTCGACAGCAACGCGGGCGGCGGAGCCTTCGAGTTCGGCGAGGCCTTCGGCGACGTCGAGTTTGTCGAGGGCGGCCTTGGCGCGGATGATTGCCGCAGAGTCGCTGGCGGTCACGTTGCGCGCTTCAAGGGCGGCAGCGGCGCCGGCGCCGTCGAGGCGGTCCATGTTGGCTTCG
>NZ_JYLK01000045.1 GCF_001439805.1 Pseudomonas trivialis
AATGGCTTGAAAACGGAGACCCCACATGACCGATAACCCAACGGCGCCGCGTGTTGCGCCCATGACCTACAACGCACGCGGCAATCCGGTGCATACCTGGACCCTTACGCCCAGCCATATCACCGACCCGGTGCATTGCATATTGCCGCCGGATGGGGTGCTGCCGGTGATTTTTGTGCCGGGGATTATGGGGTCGAATTTGAAGAGTAAGCCTGCGGAGCAGGAGAGCGAAGATCAGGGGGAAGAGGGGGTGCCCATCTGGCGATTGGATGCTGGATTTTTGGGTAAAAATATGTGGTTGGCGAAAAACTGGATTTTTAAAACAGCGGGCGAGCGTCAAAAAATTCTGCACCCGGTACGCGCCACTGTCGATAACAAAGGTGCGGTACCCCGACACTCTGTAGGCACGGTCATAGTGCAGTCAGGCGCGGATAAAAAACAGACAACTATGGCCCTGACCAAGCGCTATCAAGAACGCGGCTGGGGCGAAGTCAGCGAAACCAGCTATCACGCGTTTCTGCTGTGGCTGGAAGACGCCCTGAACAACGAATTCCTGCCGCACAAATGGCCGCAATTCGATATCCAGCCGGAGCACTTGCACACCGTCGCCGTTGAGCCCGGGCCCACCCATATCACCCAGCTGAAGCCTGAACTGCCCATCGCCATGCCGGGGTTAGGCGCCACCCTGACGGCCCAGTTGCCCTCGATTATTTCCGACGAGTTGGTGGCGCGCGGCGACTACCGCATGCCGGTGCACGCGTGCGGTTATAACTGGCTGGACTCCAACGACAGCGCCGCATCAAGACTGGCCGA
>NZ_JYLK01000046.1 GCF_001439805.1 Pseudomonas trivialis
TGGTCGATCAGCTCTTGGGGAATGGATGGAAGGTCTCGCGGGGCCTCACGGCCAGGTTTCTTTTTGGTCGGCATACATGCACCTCTATCAACATGTTATGCCCGAACACAAAATTTATGACAGTCCCCTCTTTGCCAAAGTGACCCGCCGCAAACGCAGGCACGCCAGCGCTTATCAAACACAAAATAACGGGTTGATTTTTAACGCCCGAAATTTCAGGCAGCCGCATCCCTGTGGCGAGCGGGCTTGCCCCGCGTTGGGCTGCGCAGCAGCCCCAAGACCCTGCTCTACAGTGCCAGGCACACCGCGTTTTTCTTGATGGGGGGCGCTTCGCACCCCAACGCGGGGCAAGCCCGCTCGCCACAGAGGTTCCGGTTTGCCGCGCGACAGCGCTGAGTCGAAGACGTGGCTCTTTGCCAAAGTGACCCGCCGCAAACGCAGGCACGCCAGCGCTTATCAAACACAAAATAACGGGTTGATTTTTAGCGCCCGAAATTTCAGGCAGCCGCATCCCTGTGGCGAGCGGGCTTGCCCCGCGTTGGGCTGCGCAGCAGCCCCAAGACCCTGCTCTACAGTGCCAGGCACACCGCGTTTTTCTTGATGGGGGGCGCTT
>NZ_JYLK01000004.1 GCF_001439805.1 Pseudomonas trivialis
GGCTGTCGATGGCCGAAAGGGTTTTCTCGCCATCGGGCACGGCGATCTTGATCACGGTGAAACCGTGTTCCTTGCCGGCTTTTTCGGCGAAGGCCCATTCGGTCTGGAACCAGGGTTCTTCGGCCTGCTTGACCAGGAAGCCGATTTTGACTTCTTCAGCGGCCAGCAGCAGGCCGCTCAGGCTCATGGCCGACACCGCGACAGCGGCGCAGCACAGAGAACGCAAACCACGACGACGATTCATAGGGTGACTCCTTGTTGTTGTTTTTGAATGTTCGTTTTTAAGGTTTATCCGGCAAAGCGGTGACAGGGTTTGCCTGCCACGTCGACCTCCATGGCCAGCACCGCCCCATCCAGAGGATGACCCAAGGGGCTGGCGGCACTGGTGATGTACAGCGTGGTGAGGTCCGGCCCGCCGAACACGCAACTGGTGGGGCGGCTGACGGGCAGCTCGACGATACGGTCGACCTCCCCGGCAGGCGTCAGGCGCAGCAGGCAACTGCCGTCCCAACGGGCGTTCCAGATATAGCCCTCGGCGTCCATGGCCGAGCCGTCCGGCCCGCCGCGCGCGTGCGGGCCGAACCACCGCTGCGCCGGTTCAAGCTGACCGTCCGCCTGAATCCCGTGCAGATACAGCGTGGCGTCCATGCTGTCGCCAAAATGCACCTGGCGACCGTCATCGCTCCACAGCAAGGTGTTGGGAATACCCAGCCCGCTCAGCAGCGGCGTGACCGTTGCATCGGCATCGATGCGAAACAGCCCGCCGGAACGCCGGGTGATGGGCAGGTCTTCACCCTGCTCACCGATGTTGTTCTGCATGGTGCCCAGCCACAGCCGGCCCTGAGCGTCGCAGCGCGCTTCATTGCCACGGTTGCCCGCCTGGGGGTCGGCCACGCACAGCAGGGTCAGCGCTTCGGTGACCAGGTTCAGGCGATACACGCCACTGCTCAAGGTCACCAGCGCATCGCCGCTTTCGCACGGGATAAACGCCGAGACGTGTTCGGGCAATTGCCACACCTGCAGTTGCCCGCCCATCAGGCGCAGCGCCTGTTTGCCGGCGATATTCACCCAGTACAGCGCCTGGGTGGGCACGTCCCAGAACGGTCCCTCGCCCAATTGCGCACGGTGCGGGGTAACGGCGATAAACGACATGACGCCTCCTGATCCGGGTTGTTTACAGCGCCTCGCGCGACGGCGTGCCGTCCACCAGCCGCTGGATACGCAGCGGGTTGGCATTCTTCAGCGCGTCGGGCAGCAGGCTGTCAGGGTAGTTCTGGAAACACACCGGGCGCAGGAAGCGGTCAATGGCCAGGGTGCCGACCGAGGTGCCACGGGCATCGGACGTCGCCGGATACGGGCCGCCGTGCACCATCGAATCGCACACCTCCACGCCGGTCGGGTAGCCGTTGAGCAGGATGCGCCCGACTTTCTGTTCCAGCAGGGGCGTGAGCTCGGCGAACTGTTGCAGGTCGGCCGGCTCGCCGATCACCGTCGCGGTGAGTTGACCGTGCAGGCCGTGCAGGGCGGCGCTGAGTTGTGCCTGGTCGGCCACTTCGACGAACACTGTGGTGGGACCGAACACTTCTTCCTGCAGGACTTCATCGCCGTCGATCAGCAACTGCGCATCGGCCTTGAACAACTGCGGTTGGGCTTGATTGCCGGCCTGCGCAGTGCCTGCCAGATGCTGGATACCCGGGTGTGCCAGGAGTTTTTCCAGGCCCTTGCCGTAGCTGCCAAGGGTCCCGGCATTGAGCATGGTTTGCGCCGGTTGTTCACCGATCAACTGCGCCACCTGCTGAGTGAATGCAGTAAAGGCCGGCGACGCAATACCGATCACCAGGCCCGGGTTGGTGCAGAACTGGCCGCACCCCTGCACCACCGAGGCGGTCAGGTCGCGGGCGACGGTTTCGGCGCGGGCTGCGAGGGCCTGGGGCAGCACGATCACCGGGTTGATGCTCGACATCTCGGCAAACACCGGGATCGGTTGCGGGCGCGCCGCCGCCATGTCGCACAGTGCACGGCCACCCTTGAGCGAGCCGGTAAAGCCCACGGCCTGGATTGCCGGGTGCTTGACCAGGGCTTCGCCGACGCCGCCGCCGAAGATCATGTTGAACACACCGGCCGGCATCTCGGTGGCCTCGGCCGCACGGATGATCGCGTTGGCCACCTGCTCGGCCGTGGCCATGTGGCCGCTGTGGGCCTTGAACACCACCGGGCAACCGGCAGCCAGCGCCGCGGCAGTGTCGCCGCCGGCGGTGGAGAATGCCAGTGGGAAGTTGCTTGCCCCAAACACCGCGACCGGGCCGAGGCCGATGCGGTATTGGCGCAGGTCCGGGCGCGGCATGGGCTGGCGGTCCGGCAGTGCCTTGTCGATACGCGCACCGTAGAAATCACCTCGGCGCAACACGGTGGCGAACAGGCGCATCTGGCCGCTGGTACGCCCGCGCTCGCCCTTGATACGCGCGGCCGGCAGTGCGGTTTCGCGGCATACCAGTTCAATGAAGTTATCGCTCAACCCGTCCAGCTCATCGGCGATGGCATCGAGAAACTGCGCACGGCGCGCGGCGCTCAAGGCACGGTAAGCCGGGTAAGCCTGGGCGGCGGCCAGGGCGGCGGCGTCGACCTCTTCGGGGGTGGCCTGGTAGAAATCCTGGGGCAAGGCCTCGCCGGTGGTCGCGTCGACGCTGTGCAGCTTGACGCTGCCGTTGGCGCTGCGCTGGCCGCCGATGTAGTTGTGGCCGAGAAACTGGTTCATGGTGAGGTCTCCTTTAAAGGGTGATGACGTTGCCGGGTTCGAATGCCGCGGCACTGCTGCCGACACGGTTGACCAGCGGCGCGCCGAATTCGGCCTGGCTGATCTCGAACACATCGCCGGCCTGGGTACGTATACCGTCGGCGAATGACAGCGTGGCGGTGCCGAAGAAATGAATGTGCACGTCGCCGGGCTTGAGGAACTGACGGTACTTGAAGTGGTGGTATTCGAGATTTTCCAGGCTGTGGCACATATTGGCCTCACCGCTGAGGAATTCGTTCCGCCAGATTTCTTCGCCGTTGCGCAGGATGCGGCTGGTGCCGGCCAGGTGCTGGGGCAGCTCGCCCACGCGCAGCTCCGGGCCGTAGCTGCAACTGCGCAGTTTGGAATGGGCCAGGTAGAGGTAGTTTTTGCGCTCCATAATGTGATCGGAGAACTCGTTGCCCACCGCAAACCCCAGGCGATACGGCTTGCTGTCGGGGCCGATGACGTAAAGGCCGCCGATCTCCGGTTCTTCACCGGCGTCTTCGGCGAACGGCGGCACCGGGAAGGCCTCGCCCGGGCGCACCACGGTGCTGCCGTCGCCCTTGTAGAACCACTCTGGCTGCACGCCCGCCTGGCCGGCTGCGGGTTTGCCGCCCTCCACGCCCCATTTGAAGATGCGCATGGTGTCGGTCATCGCGCCTTCATCGCCCGCCTGCTGGTGCATCTTGTCGCGCGCCGAGGCACTGCCCAGGTGGGTCAGGCCGGTGCCACTGATCAGCATATGCGCCGGGTCCGGGTGGTCCAGCGGCGGCAGGATCTTCAGGTCGGCGAGCAGCGCCGGGTAATCATGACGGTCGCCCAGGCCCAGGCGCTCGACCTGCTGCGCCAGGCCCACGCCGGCATCGATGGCCGCCAGGGCCAGGTCGCGCACGCTGTGGGCGCCCTGCACTTCACGCAACGTGTCGCCATCGACAACACCGACGCGACGCTCACCGTTGGGCAATTCGAACTGGACTAAACGCATATCTGTTCTCCTGAGTTAAGTACGTGTGGCGCCACGGGCGCTGGCGGCAAACTGGTCGGCAGGCAGCACATGCCGGCGTTCGAGCAGACGATAGACCACCAGGGTCAGCACCAGCCCGAACAGCATCACCGCAGACAAAAAATACAGGCCCGACGCCAGATTACCGGTGTATTCCTTCAGTGCGCCGATCACGAACGGGCCGATATAGCCACCGAGGTTGCCCACCGAGTTGATCAGCGCAATGCCCGCCGCCGCACTGGCGCCGGCAAAGAAACGCCCCGGCAAGGTCCAGAAGACTGCCGTGCAGGAAAACATCGCGAACGCCGCCAGGCACAGCGCGGCCATCTGCAGCACCGGCGCATTCAGCCACGCGCTGAAGAACAGGCCGATGGCACCCAGCACATAAAGCACGGCGAGGTGGCCGTAGCGATCATTCAAACGGTCGGAACTGCGCGGTATGAGTAACAGGCCGATGATGCCGAACAGGTAGGGCACGGCGGAGATGAAGCCGGTGGTGAGGTCGCTGCCGCCGAACTGCTTGATCAGGGTCGGCAGCCACAGGCCCAGGCCGTAGATGCTCAGGGTCACCGGCAGATAGAACAGCGCCAGCAGCAACACGCGCGTGTCCTTGAGGGCGTGCAGCGGGTTGCCGTGCCGGGTCTGGCCGTAGGCTTGCAGGTCTTTGTGCAACTCGCCGCTGAGCCAGGCTTTTTCGTCCTCGCTCATCCACTTGACCTGGTGCGGGCCATCCGGCAGGTAGCGCAGCACCGGCCAGGTGAGCAGGATCGCCGGGGTGCCGATCACGATGAACAGCCATTGCCAACCGTGCAGGCCGAGAATGCCGTCCATGCCGAGCAGGCCGCCGGATACGGGGCCGGTGATCATCATCGCAATGGGCTGGGACAGGATGAACAGCCCGAGGATCTTGCCGCGATGGCGCACCGGGAACCACTGGGTAATGTAATAAAGCACACCAGGAAAAAACCCCGCCTCCGCCGCGCCGAGCAGAAAGCGCATCACATAGAAGCTGTGCGGACCTTGCACGAAGGCCATGCCGATGGTGATGACGCCCCAGGTGATCATGATGCGCGCGAACCAGCGCCGCGCGCCGAAGCGGTCGAGCATCAGGTTGCTGGGAATCTCGAACAGGAAGTAGCCAATGAAGAACAGCCCGGCGCCCAGGCCATAGGCCGCATCGCCAATGCCCACGTCGGCGCCCATGTGCAGCTTGGCAAAGCCCACGGCGGAACGGTCCACGTAGGCAATCAGGTACAGCAGGATCAGGAAGGGAATCAGTTTCAGCGTGATGCGCCGAACAAGCCGCAGTTCCTGGCTCATGGGGGTCGATCTCCGATTGTTGTTCTTATAGAAGCTCGGGGACGCCTCTGACGAAAAACCGCCAGGGTCATACCTCAGTTGAAGCTGACTATATAGTAGGACTATTTACAAAACAACACTTCCAAAGCTGCGAATTTGCGCTTATGTTTAGCCGCAGATAGAACATATAGTCATACAATAAGAGAATCGATCATGTCTGATAAAAAGCCCGGCCTACGCTCCGCCCAGTGGTTTGGTACCGCCGACAAGAACGGCTTCATGTACCGCAGCTGGATGAAGAATCAGGGCATTGCCGACCATCAGTTCCATGGCAAGCCGATCATCGGTATCTGCAATACCTGGTCGGAGCTGACCCCGTGCAACGCGCACTTCCGCCAGATTGCCGAGCATGTCAAACGCGGCGTGATCGAAGCCGGTGGCTTCCCGGTGGAGTTTCCGGTGTTCTCCAATGGCGAATCCAACCTGCGCCCCACCGCCATGCTCACGCGCAACCTGGCGAGCATGGACGTGGAGGAAGCCATTCGCGGCAACCCGATTGACGGCGTGGTGCTGCTGACCGGTTGCGACAAGACCACCCCGGCGCTGTTGATGGGCGCCGCCAGTTGTGACGTGCCAGCCATCGTGGTCACCGGCGGGCCGATGCTCAACGGCAAGCACAAGGGCCAGGACATCGGCTCGGGCACCGTGGTGTGGCAGCTCAGTGAACAGGTCAAGGCCGGTACCATTACCCTCGATGATTTCCTCGCGGCCGAAGCCGGCATGTCGCGCTCGGCGGGCACCTGCAACACCATGGGCACCGCCTCGACCATGGCCTGCATGGCCGAGGCGCTGGGCACTTCGCTGCCGCACAACGCGGCGATTCCGGCGGTGGATGCGCGACGTTATGTGCTGGCGCACATGTCCGGCATGCGCGCGGTGGAGATGGTGCGCGAAGACTTGCGGCTGTCGAAGATCCTCACCAAAGAGGCGTTTGAAAACGCGATCCGCGTGAACGCGGCCATCGGCGGTTCGACCAACGCGGTGATTCACTTGAAGGCCATTGCCGGGCGCATCGGTGTGGAGCTCGACCTGGACGACTGGACGCGCATCGGCCGGGGCATGCCGACGATTGTCGACCTGCAGCCGTCAGGCCGTTTCCTGATGGAAGAGTTCTACTACGCCGGCGGCCTGCCGGCAGTGCTGCGCCGTCTGGGTGAAGCCAATCTGATCCCGCACCCGAACGCTCTCACCGTCAACGGCAAGTCCCTGGGCGAAAACACCAAGGACTCGCCGATCTACGGCCAGGACGAAGTGATCCGTACCCTCGACAACCCGATCCGCGCCGACGGCGGCATTTGCGTGCTGCGCGGCAACCTGGCGCCGCTGGGTGCGGTGCTCAAGCCCTCGGCGGCGAGTGCCGAGTTGATGCAGCATCGCGGCCGCGCGGTGGTGTTCGAGAACTTCGACATGTACAAGGCGCGCATCAACGACCCGGAACTGGACGTGGATGCCAACTCGATCCTGGTGATGAAGAACTGCGGGCCCAAGGGTTATCCGGGCATGGCCGAAGTGGGCAACATGGGCTTGCCGGCCAAGTTGCTGGCCCAGGGCGTGACGGACATGGTGCGTATTTCCGATGCGCGCATGAGCGGCACCGCGTACGGCACCGTGGTGTTGCACGTGGCGCCTGAAGCTGCAGCGGGCGGGCCGCTGGCCACGGTGCAGGAAGGTGACTGGATCGAACTGGACTGCGCCAATGGTCGCCTGCACCTGGACATCTCCGACGCCGAGCTGGCGGCGCGCATGGCCGACCTCAAGCCTGCGCAGAACCTGATCGTCGGCGGCTATCGCCAGCTGTACATCGACCATGTGCTGCAGGCGGACCAGGGCTGCGACTTCGACTTTCTGGTGGGTTGCCGTGGCGCGGAAGTCCCCCGGCATTCCCATTAATCGGGATGCTATGATGCGCCGAATCTAAGCCAGAGCCTGCCTGTCGTTATGGATCACCAGCCGCCCAAGCCGCGCAAAAGCATGCATGCCCAGATCGTTCAGGACTTGGGCATGCACATCGTTTCCGGTCGCTTCAAGCCCGAAGAGCGGCTGCCCATGGAAGCCACGCTGTGCGAGGAATACAAGGTCAGCCGTTCGGTGTTGCGCGAGGCTACGCGGGTGCTGAGCGCCAAGGGTCTGGTGTATTCCAAACCAAGAGTGGGCGCGGTGGTGAGGCCACGGCTGAAGTGGCATCTGCTCGACCCGGACGTGTTGTCCTGGTTGATGCAGTCCACGCCCCACAGTGAGTTTTTCAACACACTGGCCGGCGTGCGACGCATCCTTGAACCGGAGATCGCCGCCATGGCCGCGACCACCGCCACCGACGAAGACATCGCCGGCATCGAGCAGGCCTACCAGGGCATGGAGACCGCGAAAACCCACGACGAACTGTTGCAGGCCGACCTGGATTTTCACCGCGCCATCGCCGACGCCACGCGCAACGATCTGCTCGCCTACATGTGCAACATGCTGTCGTTGCCATTGCGCGAATCGATCAACATCACCAACCGTCGCCCGGATATCCAGGGCCTGAGCCTGCCCCGGCACAAGGCGATCCTCACCGCGATCCAGAACCGGGACGCCCTCGGCGCGCGGCACGCCTCGCTGGTGCAATTGGATGACACCCGTGTGGCGCTGGATACGGTGATGAACGTGTTGACGCCGCTCTAAAGCGGCTTCCCCGAATCTTGTTGTGGCGAGCGGGCTTGCCACAGAAAGCCTACTTGCCACAGCAAGCCCGTTCGTCATAGGGATAGCTCAGGGTCAGAGGGTGTAGGAGATCCCCACCTGCACGGTGCGTGGTTCACCCGGATACGCATAGAAGTTCAGGAACGAGCCCTCTTCGTACTCACGGTTGAACAGGTTCTTCACGTCCAGATTCAGCCTGACCTTTTCATTGACCTTGTAGTAACCGAGCAGGTCGACCACGGTGTAGGACCCCATGGTGAACGTCGAGTTGCTGGTCTGCCCGGCGCGTTCGGCGACGTACTTGCCACCTGCGCCGAGCCCCAGCCCCTTGAGCGTGCCGTCCTGGAACTCATACACGTTGAGCAGGCTGAAGCTGTTGCGCGGGATGTTGGCCAGACGCGTGCCGGTGCTTACCGTGGTGTCCTTGGTAACGGCGGCATCCACGTAGGCATAGCCGCCAATCACCCGCCACTCCGGCGTCAGGTTGCCGGCCACGTTCAGGTCAAACCCGCGGCTGCGCACCTGGCCGGTCGCAACGTTGAACGCCGAGTTGACCGGGTCGGTGCCCTGCACGTTTTTCTTCTCGATCTGGTAGATCGCCGCGTCGACGCTCAACTGTTCCAGCGCCTCCCACTTGAGCCCCATCTCATAGGACTTGCCCTGCTCCGGATCGAACCCGCCACCCAGGCGGCTGGCCCCGGTGTTGGGTTTGAACGAACGCGCGGCATCGGCGTAAAGCGCTACGGTGTCGGTCAGGTCGTACATGATGCCGACCCGTGGGGTGACGGCATTGTCGGCCGCGTCCCAGGGTTTCACGCCCGGCACATAGGACGTGTACTGATGCTCGAAGCGCTCGAAGCGCGCGCCGGCCAGCACGCGCAGGCGTTCGGTCAACGCCACCTGGTCCTGGACGAACGCGGCGTAGGTCTTGAGGTTTTCCTTGTCGTGGGTGGGGGTGCGGGTCAGCGCCGGACGCGGCTGGCCATAGACCGGGTTGAAGATGTCGATGGGGAACGTGCCCATCGCCACGCTGGAACGCTGGATGATCGACTGGTAGTCGTAGTCTTCGTACTCGACACCGGTCAGCAGCGTGTGCTCGAAACCGCCGGTGGAGAAGTGCCCGGTCAGGTTGAGCTGGTAGTCCTGGTCGGTCCATTCCAGCTTGCGGTAGTTGAAGTTGCGCTGCAGGGTGCGGCCGTCGGCGCCCAGGCTCTTGGCATCGTTCGCCTCGACGCCGTCGCCCTTCATGGTGCCGTCCAGCCACTGGACACCGCCGCCGAGGGTCCAGTTGTCGTTGAGCATGTGCTCGAAACGCAGCTGGGCCATGTTGTTGTCGTTGTGCAGGTCACCGGCGTATTTTTCGCCCCAGAAGGTGTCGCGCGACGGCGTGCTGCGCTGGTTGGCGAAGCGCGTCAGGCCGCGATCCAGCGGGTGATTGTTGCGGATGAAGTCGCCTTCGAAGATCACCTTGGTGGCGTCGTTGGCCTGCCAGGTCAGCACCGGCGCCACACCGTAGCGTTCGGTGGATACGTGGTCGCGGAAAGTGTCGCCGCCCTCGCCCACTACGTTCAGGCGATAGGCCAGGCGACCTTCTTCATCCAGCGGGCCGGACGCATCGAGGGTGCCGCGCTTCATGCCCTGGTCATCAAGCTGGCTGCCCAGGGTGACGGTGCGCTCGGCCAGGGGTTGCTTGGAGACCACGTTGAAGGTACCGCCGGGATCGCCGCGGCCGTAGAGCATGGTCGCCGGCCCGCGCAGCACTTCCAGGCGTTCGATGGTGTTGGCGTCCGGCATGGCCGGGTAGCCACGGTTGATCGGGAAACCGTTGCGGTAGAACTCGGCGGTGCTAAAGCCGCGCACGGTGAAGCTGGTGAGGCCCTGGCCGCCAAAGTTGTTCGCCCGCCCCACACCGCCGGCATAGTCGAGGGCTTCCTGCAGGCGCGTGGCGCCGATGTCGTCGACCACATCCCTGGGCACCACGCTGATGGACTGCGGGGTTTCATGAATCGAGGTGTCGGTACGCGTCGCACTGGCCGAGCGGGTGGCGCGGTAGCCCCTGACCGGCCCCTGCGCGGTTTCGTAGTCGGCCGCGCCCGTCACGTTGGTGGCTTGCAGCTCGATACTGGACTTGTCGGCGGGAGCCTCCTCTGCCCAGCTGAATGGGGAAAACGCCTGAAGCACACAGAGGGAAATCAGGGTACGACGCATGGATAACGAACCTAGTAAAAGAGCCAGATGGGGCGGCATCCCTGCCAATTTCGAGGCGCATGGTATATCAATGCATTCTCGTTTGACATGCATTCTCATTTGTTGTTTTTCGAGTGTCCACTTTGTATCAACGGTTCTACCAAAGAAAATCCGCGCAAAAAAAAGCCACTCGATCGAGTGGCTCATGCAGCGGTACAGCGTGTCTCAGCGATAGCGTTCCAGCCAATGCGCGTAAGGCGCGGGCAAGGTCCACGAGGCGTTTTCCACACCCAGTTCCTTGGCGGCAAAGTACGCCCAGTGCGGGTCGGCCAGGTGCGCGCGGCCGACCGAGACGAGGTCCAGCTGACCATTTTGCAAGGCAGCTTCAGCCAGGTCCGGCGTACCGAAGCCCCAGGCCGAAGTCACCGGAATGCCGGCTTCGCGGCGTACGCGCTCGGCTACCGGCCCAAGGAAAGCCGGGCCCCACGGGATGTGGGTGTCAGGAATGGTGAAACCCACGCTGACGCTGAGCAAATCCAGGCCACCGGCCTTGAAGCGGCGGGCCAGCTCGATGGATTCGGTGAGGGTCTGCTCGTCGCGGCCGTCGTATTCGATCACGCCGAAACGCGCGGTCAGCGGCAGGTTTTCCGGCCAGACTTCACGCACGGCGGCCAGGGTTTCCAGAAGGAAACGGCTGCGATTGTCGAAGCTGCCGCCGTAGGCGTCGGTGCGCTGGTTGGAATGCTCGGAGAAGAAACTCTGGCCCAGGTAGCCGTGGGCGAAGTGCAACTCGATCCACTCAAAGCCGGCGTCACGGGCGCGGCGCGCGGCGTCGACAAAGTCCTGCCTGACCCGGGCAATATCGTCCAGGGTCATGGCGCGCGGCACGTTGGGCAGGTTGGCCCCGAAGGCAATCGCCGAGGGCGCGATGGTTTCCCAGCTGCGTGCATCGGAGGGCGGCATATGGTCATCGCCTTCCCATGGACGGTTGGCGCTGGCTTTGCGGCCGGCGTGAGCGATCTGGATGCCCGGCACGGCACCGGCGGCCTTGATCGCCTTGACCATCGGCACGAAGGCCTGGGCGTGGGCATCGCTCCAGATACCGGCGCAGCCCGGCGTGATGCGACCTTCCGGCGAGACTGCCGTGGCTTCGACCACCAGCAATCCGGCGCCGCCACGGGCCATGCTGGCCAGGTGCACGTGGTGCCAATCGTTAACCATGCCGTCATCGGCGCTGTATTGGCACATTGGAGGGATCGCAATGCGATTGCGCAGTGTCACATCCTTGAGCGTGAACGGTTCGAACAGTGCAGTCATCGGGAAACTCCAGACGTGAAGTGGGTAATTCGATAGTTCGATGGTAATCGAACTATGGTATTCAGCGCTACCCCCCTGTTATGATCCGCCGCCATGCGAGCCTTCAAACACCCTGCCGTGCAAGACCTCACACTCGAGCGCCTGTTGTATGCCCTGAGTGATCCCGTGCGCCTGGACATCGTGCGCTGCCTGGCCGGCGTGCCGGAAGCCTCGTGCGGCGAACTGGACGGCGGGCGACCCAAGTCGAGCATGTCCCATCATTTTCGCGTGCTGCGTGACGCCGGGCTGGTACACACCCGCAGCGTCGGCACCACTCACATGAACTCGTTGCGCCGCGATGAGCTGGAAACGCGCTTTCCCGGGCTGCTGGCGAGCATTCTGGCCCAGGGCTGAGTCAGGCCTGGGTAATGACGCGATTGTCCGCGTCGCTGCATTGCGCCTGCACCCGCGCGCCGTCCAGGTAGACACAGTCCTTGCCGTTACGCTTGGCCATGTACAGGTTGCGGTCGGCGCTCTTGAGCACCGTCGACATGTCCGCCCCCGCCGCGAAGCCAGTCATGCCCGCGCTGCAGGTGTAATGATGGGGCGGTGCAACGCTGCCGCGAATGTTGTGCAGCAGGCGCAACGCAAACGCGCTGGCCACTGAAGGGTCATCCCCCACCAGCAACACGCCGAATTCCTCACCGCCGATGCGGCCGAAACTATGGCTGCCGGGGGTGGCCTTGAGGCAATCGGCCATGGCGCACAAAATCCGGTCGCCGACATCGTGGCCGAACTGGTCGTTCTTGAGCTTGAAACTGTCAATGTCCAGCATCAGGAAATAGCCGCTCTCCCCTGCGGCTATCAACCTGGCGAAACTTTCCATGAGCGCGCGCCGGTTGAGAATGGAGGTGAGGTAGTCCGTCTGCGCCAGCACGCGAAACTCGCTTTCCACCAGCAGCACGGAACGCAGGTTCTTCAGGTAGGAAAAGCTCAGGATGAAACCAATCGACACTGACGCCGCGCAAAAAATGAGCAGATAAACCTGCGCGCCCTCGTAAAACGATTCGGAAAGGATCGGCCACATCACCGCCCACACCAGCGCCGCGCAGACCAAAAAGTCCTGTACCGAGATAAACAGCAGCGCACTGCTGACCACCAGGGTCACCGCCAGCGGCAAGGCAAATACGCGCAGCTCCAGGTTGGCGCCGATCACATGAAAGAAGCCGACGCACAACAACACCATGTACACCACGCCGAGCACACGCCAGACGACGAAATTGTTGACCGCGCGGTGGCATCCGCACACCACCAGCAGCCCCAGCGTGACCAGCCCTTCCGCCACGCCGGACGCCTTCAACGGCCCGGCCAGCAATACGCCCAGCCAAGCAATGATGCCGATCACTTCGGCCTGAGTCACCGCCGGCGACAGCAGACGCTGCATGCGCGGCCTGAGTTTCACGTTATTCGGCATCCCTTCACTCCCTGTGCGCTGGCGCTCTACGTGCGTTCGACATGACTTAGTTTAAGACTGTGCAAGCAGGTGGCAAATGAATACGCCATAAACCGTCGAACCCGATATATAAAAGGCGGCAGTACTTCCAGTTGGGTTTTCGAATGAACCTTGAAATACCCGCGGTCAGCGCCTTCCTGAACCAGGCGAATAACATGGGTCTTGGAGACCGACAGTTGCTCGGCGATAGACAAATACGAAGACACGCGAAAACTTGCGCCCGAACTATCCAGTGCACAGGCATCGTTATAAATCGCCAGCATCAACATATGCCCGCCATCGCGTTTGAGCAGCCAGTAACAGTCGGGCAGCAACAGATCAATCGACAGATCATTGTCGAGCAGGGTCGCATAGCCTTTGAAATAACGGGACAGGTAAGCGTGATCATCCAGGTGTTCCATTCCCGCGAAAACAGCCTGCCCGGCACACATCACCTGCGTCGGCTCCACCACCGACCGGAGCAGCGACCTGACCTCCTGACAGGCCTGGGACGAAGGGCCGAATACGCGCAGACGGCTGTCATCCGGATGCCCCGCCACCTTCATGAACCCCAATGCGCGAAACAGCAGGAATATCGACTCCAGACTGTTTCGGGAACAGAAGCCGCGCGCCACGCAAAACTCTTTAACCTCGGACAGTAACGGCACCGGTTTGGAAAAATAAGTACTGAATAACGTAAACGACACCATCAAACGGTTGAACTTCAAAGCCGTCTTATAAAAAAATGCTCTTTTTGAATAGGTCTCCAGCAACATCTTGTAATGAATACGCACACAAGCGTCAAACTCCCCATGCTGCTCAAACGCTTGCACCGACGCTTCCATCGCCAACTTCAACGAACTGCCACACATGAGAAAAAGCCCTGATCAAACAACCTTGAATGCACTGATCTCAATTGCAGTACCGATAATGGCGTTTTGCCTTGAGCGCAATCTATAGTGATTAAACAAGCGGACCGCGTCGTTACCAAAATTGTTCCGCAACAGCGAAGTGGCTTAACCGTTTCAGTCCCCGCGCCGAACCTTCCCGGCAAGCTGGCGTCCGAGCTAGAGCATAGTCGCTCACCGCCCCGCTGCGAGGTCCTCATTTGAAAGCCGCCATCCTCAAAAAATACCGCCTGATCATCAAGACCATGGGCTACGTCGGCTGGTCCCTGTTCTGGCTGTTGTTGTGGGATATCGCCGTGACGGTGGACTTCATGCTGTTCCTCAACGCCAAGGTCAACCTGCCGCTGATGCCGCTTACCCTGCTGGGCTCGGCGCTGATCGTGCTGATCAGCTTTCGCAACAGCAGCGCCTATAACCGCTGGTGGGAAGCCCGCACGCTGTGGGGGGCGATGGTCAACAATTCGCGCAGTTTCGCGCGCCAGGTATTGACCCTGCTGGACGACCCCGGCAGCGACGTCAACCCGATCAAGTCCACCTTGCTGCGCCGGCATGTGGCCTACGTCAACTGCCTGGCCGCTCACCTGAGGGGCGAGCCGTGCCCGGACGAGGTCCGGGCGTTTATTCCCGCCGAGGAATTCGCGCGCAATGGCGCCACCAACAACTTTGCCAATGACATTCTCACCGGCTCTGCGGCAATCCTGTCGCGCGAATACAAGGCCGGGCACCTGGACAGCATTCGCCTGGCGCGGATCGAATCGACCCTGGTCGACCTTTCCAACGCTCAGGGTGGCATGGAGCGCATCGCCAATACGCCACTGCCTTACCCCTACGTGTACTTTCCACGGCTGTTCATCTCGCTGTTCTGCCTGATCGTACCGGTGGGCCTGGTGGAATCCCTGGGCTGGTTCACGCCGCTGGCCTCCACCGTGGTGGGCTTCATGCTGCTGGCCATCGAGCGCATCGGCACCGACCTGCAGAGCCCGTTCCGCTCCAGCGAACACCAGATCCAGATGGAAGCCATCTGCGAAACCATCGAGAAAAACCTGCAATCGATGCGCCGTGACACCCTGGCCGACACCACCATCGGCTGATAACCCCTCCCCTCAAGTGAATGCGCCCTCGGTCGATAAACCGGGGGTACGCATGGCAATCTCCCCTCAAAACAACCCGTGCGGCATTAGCGTTTCTCCTTGCCAAAACTATAAATATCCGCGGGTGAAGTCATGAATATCAAGCAGAAGCTGACCTGGGCGTTCGCGGCTATCGCGTGCGTGCCGGTGATCCTCGTCGCGGTGTTGGTCGTGCTCAATGTGCGCGAGGGGGCCAAGGCCAATTTCCTCGACAGCAGCGGCCGCGAGATCCGTCAGATCGACAATGGCATGAAGCAGTTTTTCGACGGCATCAGTCAGAACGTCGACTACCTGGCCAAGGACCCACGCATGGTCGCGGCCAGGGATCTCAAGAGCTACGTGGGCGCCGACGCGGCGAAAATCCCGCTGACCCCGACCAATCAGGAACTGCTGGCGATTTTCGACCAGTTCGCCAAAAGCCATGCCAGCACCGCCTACCTGTCCCTGGGCTTGAGCGACGGCGGCTACGCCAGTTGGCCGGATGACCCCAAGATCAGCAACTACGACCCGCGCCTGCGCCCCTGGTACCAGGCCGCCGTCGCCGCGCCGGGCACCACCGTGCGCACGGGCGCCTATTACTGGGCGCCAGACGATGTGACGCTGATCGGCACCGTGCACACCGTCGCCGATGCCGCCGGCAAAGTGCTCGGCGTGGTCGGCCTGGACGTGTCGCTCAAGCAGCTCACCGAACTGGTGCGTAACATCAAGCTGGGTGACAGCGGCTACCTGATGCTGGTGGAGGCCAATGGCAACGTGTTGGTCGACCCCAGCGATGCCAAGCACAATTTCAAGCCCCTGGCCGAGCTGGGCCCCAACTATGCGCAGCTGTCCAGGCGCGGCGACGGCGTGACCCAGCTCGACATCGACGGCGTGCCCTACATGGCCAACGTGGTCAGTTCCAAAGACCTGGGCTGGCGCTTTATCGGCCTGATCAAACGTGACGAAGTGATGGCCGACGCCACCCGTCTCACTTGGTTGATTGCCGCCATTGCTGCCGCCCTCGCGATAGTCTTCGCCATTGTCGGCGCCAGTTTCGCCCGGGTGATCGTGCGTCCGATTCGCGGCGTGGCCGACGGCCTGCAGGAAATCGCCGAGGGTGAAGGCGACCTCACGCGCCAGCTCAAGGTGCAGGGCAAGGACGAAACCGCCAGCCTCGCCGGCTGGTTCAACCAGTTCCTGGGCATGATCGCGCAGTTGGTGCAGCGCATCGGCAATGCATCCGCCGACCTGCAAACCGCCGCCGCCGACACCAGCGATGTGGCCAACAACCTGAACCAGGCCGCCGGTCGCCAGCGTGAAGCGGTGGAATTGGTGAGCACGGCGTTCAACGAAATGGTGGCCACCGCCAACGAAGTGGCACGTTCCTGCAGCGCGGCCGCGTCGAGCGCCGACCAAGGCTACCGCGACGTGCACACCGGCGAGCAGCATATCGGCGAAGCCACCGGCAGCGTGCTCAAGCTCAGCGAAGACCTGCAGAAGTCGACCCAGACCATGCAACTGCTGGAGCAGGACAGCCAGAACATCAACACCATCCTCGACACCATCCGCTCGATTGCCGAGCAGACCAACCTGCTGGCGCTCAACGCCGCCATCGAAGCCGCGCGCGCCGGAGACCAGGGCCGTGGCTTTGCGGTGGTCGCCGATGAAGTCCGCGCACTGGCGCGCCGCACGGCCGACTCCACCGGCGAAATCGACAGCCTGCTCGGCAACCTCGCCCGCCGCACCCAGGAAGTGACCCAGCAGATGCAGGGCAGCCTGCAGGTGTCACACACCAGCGTGGAGCGCATCCAGCAGGCCCGCGACAGCTTCGACAAGATTCGTGGCTCGGTGGACTCAATCCGCGACCAGAACACCCAGATCGCCACCGCCGCCGAGGAACAGCACCAGGTGGCCGAGGAGATCAACCGGCATATCGCGCAGATTCATGCCGATGCGCAGTTGGTCGAAGGCTTTGCGCATTCGGCGCAAACCGGTTCGGGGCGCTTGACGGATATTTCCGCGCAGCTCAAGGGACTGGTGGGCCGCTTCAAGGTCTAGTCGACCAGGGCGGCGGCACGCGTTTAACGCCGCCCTTTCTCAGCCCTTCTGTGCAGCAGCCCGCTGCACACCTGGTAAGTCCCGAGCAACACCCCCGCCACCAGCAAGGTCCATTGCACGTTCAGGGCGGCAGCGAGCAAGCCGGCCAGCAGGCCGCCAATCGCTTCAAAGCCGAAACGCATGGCGATATAAAACGCAATGACCCTGCCCCGCAGCGCTTCCGGCGCGGCGCCTTGCAGGGTCATATTACTGCTGACATTGCTCACCGTGATGCCGAACCCCAGCCCGGCGAGTGCCATCAGGGTGAACCCCAGCGGCGGGTTGGCCGCCATCGCGCACAGCGACACCGCACACACCACCGTGCCCAGCACAATGATGCGGCTCAGTCGCGAGGCACCGCCGGCAAAGGCCAGGAAAATCGTCGCCACAAAAGCACCGGCACCGGCCGCGCCCCAGAGCCAGCCCAGGGTCTGGGCATCGCCGCTGAACGCGTGCCTGGCCAGAATCGGCAGCAGCACCGAGTAGCAGGACGCCAGCAGGTTGACCATCACCACGCTGATCAGCAGTCGCCGGATCGCCAGGGTGCACCACAGGTAACGCAAACCTTCACGGAAGATCTCCCCGGTGGAGCCCTGGGCCCTGATCTGCGCGCGACTCTGCACCTTGCCCAGGCCGATCAGCAACATGCCGAAGGCGATGGACGTCAGCAGAAAACAACCCGCCTCGCCGCTCCAGTTGATCAGCATTCCGGCCAGCGGCGGGCCGATAAAACGCGCGGCATTGATGAGCATCGCATTGAGCACGAGGGCATTGGGCAGGTCGTCCGGATCATCGACGAAGCTGGCGATCAAGGCTTGTCGCAATGGCGTTTCCAGGGCGTTGAGCAAGCCCAGCAGCAGCGCCATCGCAATGATCACCTCGCGCCCCATCCAGTGCTGCCAGGTGAGCAGCGCCAGGGCCACCGATTGCACGGCGAGCACCGCCTGCACCGCCATCAGCAGCCGGCGTTTGTCGTGGCGGTCGGACCAGGCACCCGCCAGCGGCCCGACCAGCAACTGGGGCAACAGCGTCAGAAACGCAATGGTCCCCAGCAGCACGGCCGAGCCCGTCAGATGATAGGCGAGCCAGGCAAGCGCGACCTGTTGCACCCACTTGCCCAGGGTGGAAAGGCCCTGGCCGACAAAGTAGATCTGGAAATTGCGATGGCGCAGCGCGCGTATCGGCGCGGGCCAGCGGGACGGGGAAGCAGGATTCAACTAAACGCGCAGCCCTTTTGTATGAGCGATTTCATGACCCAGGTGCGGTCGTTTTCGCCCAGTGCGATCTGTTCAAGCTGCTTCTGTTCAGCGGCATGCTTGGCGTGGGCGCGATCATACACCTCGCCGACCTGATCGAAAGGCACGCAGAGCAAACCGTCTTCGTCGCCGATCATCAGGTCGCCCGGTTCGATCACCATGCCACCCAGGGCAATCGGCACATTCACTTCGCCCGGTCCATCCTTGTACGGGCCGCGATGGGTGATACCGGCGGCGAACACCGGGAAATCGCCGGCACCAATGCTTGCCGCATCGCGAATGGCGCCATTGATCACAATGCCAGCCACGCCGCGCTTGATTGCGTACGCCACCATCATTTCGCCGATCAACGCGTTGCTCAGGTCGCCGCCGGCGTCCACCACGATCACATCGCCCGGCTGCGCGATATCCAGCGCGTGATGCAGCATCAGGTTGTCCCCCGGACGTGCCTTGACCGTCAGCGCCGGCCCCACCAGCACGCCCTTGTTGTGCATCGGCTGCAGGCTGGCGCCGCCGGCGGTCATGCGGTTCATCGAATCGCTGACGTTCGCCACGGGCACCGTGCGGTAGCGCTCCACCCACTCGACGGCAACTTTGCGTGGTTGCTGGAGCACTCTGAATCCGATGGACATGGGGTCTTCCTCGTGTTTGTGATTTTTATTGATGAAAACTGAGATAAACGAAACGACATTTCGAAATTATCACCAAGGATCCTAGGTAGCAATACTCGATTCAAGGCCACCCGCACCTTGCCAATTTTATAATCATGAATATTCACGAGAAATATCTTCGTCCTTAAAGACTTAGCGGCACGTCAGCGGGTAACAACGCAACACCGAGCAAATTTATTTATTGCAACGACGTTTCATTATGATAGCTTTCAAGCCAACGTTGAGCGCCGCCACGAGCGCCAACTGCACTCAGATAACAAAACCAAGGTGCGCAACATGACCCGAACCCTTCTGCTGACCGGCCCGCAACTGACCGTCGAGGCCATGGCTCACGCCGCCGCCCACGGGGTGCGCGTCATCCCCACCACGCCCTACCTGCCGGCCGATGAACTGACCGCCATCATTGCCCGCGAACAGCCGGACGCCATCATCGTGCGTCAGGGCAACCTGACCCGCGAGATGATCAACGCCTCTCGCGCACTGAAGATCATCGCCAAGCACGGTGTGGGCTACGACACCATCGACATCGCCGCCGCCGCCGAGCGCAATATCCCCGTGACCATTGCCCTGGGCGCCAACGCCCAATCGGTGGCCGAACACGCGCTGGCGCTGATGTTCAGCGTCGCGCGCCAGACCGCCCTGCTCGATGCCCGCCTGCGCGACGGGCACTGGGACAAGGCAACCTCCGTAGGCATCGAGCTCTCCGGCAAGACCCTGGGCCTGGTGGGACTGGGCGCCATCGGGCGCATTCTGATGGCGCTGGTGACCCCGCTGCGCATGACCGTCAAAGTGTATGACCCCTACCTTGCACACCTGCCCGACCTGCCCAACGTCGAGCGCGCCGAAGACTTCGACGCCCTGCTCGCCGACTGCGATGTCATCAGCCTGCATTGCCCGCTCAACGAGCAGAACCGCAACCTGTTTGGCGCAGCGCAGTTCGCGCAGATGCGCCCCGGCAGTCTGTTGATCAATACCGCGCGCGGCGAGCTGATCGATACCGGCGCGCTGGTCCACGCCTTGAGCACCGGCCAGATTGCCGGCGCCGGTCTCGACACCTTCAACCCCGAACCGCCACCGGCCGATTCCGCCTTGTGGGGCCTGCCGACGCTGGTCGCCACGCCCCATGTGGGCGCCAATACCCACGAAGCCCGCGACCGTGTGGGCATGCTGGCGCTGCAACAGATTCTCGACGTCTGGAATGGCGACCCGCTTGAGCCGCGTGCGGTGGTCAACCGCCACCTGTTCGCCGATTGATTTGCACGCACACCGCCCGTACTTCACTTGATGAAGAGCGGGCTCATACGCTTCTCCGACAAAAACAAAATGGGAGAGAGTCATGCCTGTCAGCTCTACTGAAATCAGCGCCCTCGAGCGCTCGACCATGCGCAAGGTGGCGTGGCGGCTGTTGCCGTTCCTGATCCTCTGCTACCTGCTCGCGATCATCGATCGGGGCAATATCGGCATGGCGTCCCTGCAGATGAACCAGGACCTGGGCCTTACCCCGGCGATCTTCGGTTTCGCCAGCAGCCTGTTCTTCGTCTCGTACTTTCTGGTGGAGGTGCCCAGCAACCTGGCGTTGCAACGCTTTGGCGCACGGGTGTGGATCGCCCGGATCATGGTCACCTGGGGGCTGATTTCCGCGGGTACCGCGTTCGTGCAGGGCGCCAATTCCCTGTACGTCATGCGCTTTCTGCTGGGTGCCGCCGAAGCGGGTTTCTTCCCCGGCGTGTTGCTGTACCTCACCTACTGGCTGCCGGCGGCCTACCGCGGGCGCATGGTTGCAATCTTCATGGTGGCCATTCCCGGCGCCAACTTCATTGGTTCGCCGCTTTCCGGCCTGCTGCTGAGCCTGGATGGCTGGTTCGGCATGCGCGGCTGGCACTGGCTGTTCATCATTGAGGGCATCCCTGCGGTGCTGCTCGGGATAGCCTGCCTGTTCGTGCTGACCGACCGCCCCGAGCAGGCCAAATGGTTGAGCCACGAACAGCGCCGCTGGCTGACCGGGCGCCTCGACGAAGAGCGCAGCCGCAAGACGGCAATCGGGCATATCTCGCTGTGGAAACTGCTGCGTCACAAACACATCTGGGTGCTGGCGCTGATCTACTCGGGCGCATCGGCCGCCGGCAGCACCATGAGCGTGTGGGCCCCGCAACTGCTCAGGACCTTTGGTCTGGACAACCTGCAGATCGGCCTGGTCAATGCCATTCCCTATGGGCTGGCGTCGATCCTGATGATTGTGTGGGGGCGCAGTTCCGACAAGACCGGTGAGCGCCGCTGGCACACCGCGACCACCTTGCTGCTGATCACCGCCGGGCTGTTGCTGGCACTGGTCACCTCGTCGCTGGTGGCCACGGTGGTGATGTTGTCGATGGTGCTGATCGGCGCCTACTCGATGAAGGGGCCGTTCTGGGCGCTGGTGTCCACCTGGCTGTCGTCCTCCACCGCCGCTGCCGGCCTGGCCGCCGTGGGCGCGATGGCCAACCTGATCGGCGGCGGCATCATGGTCAACGTGTACGGCACCCTCCATCACGCCACGGGCAGTTACGCCCTGGCGCTGCTGCCACTGGCGGCGCTGTGTGCTGCTGGTGCGGTGATGGTGTTGCTGATGGGGCGCAAGCAGATGCAGGCGCTCGAACTCGGCAAACAGGCGAACGCCCATTAGCCGCAGTTAAAACGCTGCAAGGTCAAGCACCTGAGCATTGCCCCTCGCGGGCAATGCCAGTATTTTGCAGCGTACCCGCCCATCCTCAAGGAGCACCCCATGGTAAAAACCCGCCCACGCCCGGCCGTTAACGGGGTTGCCTCGGCTGATCGGGTGCTCACCGTGCTGACTGCCTTCAGGATGGGCGACACCGCCCTTGAGCTGGCCGAGCTGGCAGCGCGCACCGGGCTGATCAAAAGCACGATCATGCGTCTGATGGTATCGCTGGAAACCCACGGTCTGATCACACGTCTGGCGGACGGTCGCTATCAACTGGCAACTGAAATCATGCGCCTGAACACGGTGTACCAGGACGGCCTCGACCTGGAACGTCACATCACCCCGCTGTTGCACAGGCTGACTCAGGAAAGTGGCGAAACCGCCTCGTTCTACGTGCGCCACGGCGCCTACAGAATGTGCCTCTATCGAGTCAACTCGCCCCACCACCTGCGCCTGCACCTGCAACCCGGCGACACCCGCCCGATGGACGGCGCGGCCGGTGCCGAGGCATTGCACACGCCCTATTCCCTGGCGGCGAGGATGATCAAGCCAATCTACTCCCACGGCGCGACCGACCCGCATGCCGCCTCCATGGCCCTGCCGATCTTCGGTCCTGGGGAAAACCTGATCGGCGCACTGGTGCTGTCCGGCCCGGCCAGCCGCCTCACCGCCGAGCAGGCGCAGACCCTTCACCCGCTGTTCCAGCAGGCCGCCGTAGAGCTGACGCGCAGCCTGGGCGGCGATGCGCTGGCAAACGATGAAAACCCACCGAAAAAGCGCCACGGCGAAATCCGGCCAAGTTTGATCTGACCTGTGTGGTGGCGACCGGCTTGCCCTGTGGCGAGCAGGCTTGCCCTGCGTTGGGCTGCGCAGCAGCCCCAAAACCAGCCTGCGCGCAGTATCAGGTCGGAATACCGAGGGTTCCCTGATTGAGGGGCGCTTCGCACCCCAACGCGGGGCAAGCCCGCTCGCCACAGTTACGGCCACGCCACAACCCTTTCAATTGACTGCGGCAGTCTCGGTAACAGTCTATTGCGCGGCCGCAATGTACTAACTGGTTACTTATGTTGCTAAAATCCCCGCTTTGCCCTCTCTCACTCGAGTCCTTTCGACATGAAACGAGCATCGCGCGCCGCTGGCGTCTCTAGATTTTTCCTGCTGGGCCTGGGCGTGATCATCGCCCTGCTCGGCCTTGCGCTTGCTGTCGGCGGCGCCAAACTGGTCAGCCTGGGGGGGTCCTGGTACTTCCTGATCGGCGGTGTGGCCATGGCCATTTCCGGGCTGCTGATTGCCAAACGCAAAGCGGCGGGCGCGTGGCTGTTCGGCGCGTTCCTCGTCGGCACGGCCCTCTGGGCGGTGGCGGACGTGGGCCTGGTGTTCTGGCCACTGTTCTCGCGGCTGTTCATGTTTGCGGCCATTGGCCTGGTGGTGGCGCTGGTGTATCCGTTGCTGGTCGGCCGGCCTGCGCGCGGCGCGTATGGCGTGGCGGCCGTGTTGGCGGTGGGCGTGGCGGTGGCGGCTGGCAATATGTTTGTCGCCCACCCAAGCGTCGCCCCCACCGGCGCGGGACCTGGCATGACACCTGTGACGGCGGCCGAGGCGCAGAAAGACTGGGCCCACTATGGCAACACCGAAGGCGGCAGCCGCTTCGCCGCGCTGGACCAGATCAACCGCGACAGCGTCGACAAGCTCAAGGTCGCCTGGACCTACCGCACCGGTGACGTGGCCATCAGCGACGGCAACGGCGCCGAAGACCAACTCACGCCGCTGCAGATCGGCAGCAAGGTGTTCATCTGCACGCCGCACAACAACCTGATCGCGCTGGATGCCGACACCGGCAAGGAACTGTGGAAGAACCAGGTCAACGCCCAATCGGCGGTGTGGCAGCGTTGCCGTGGCATGGCGTATTTCGACGCCACCGCGCCGCTCAATCAGCCCACCCAACCGGGCAGCTCGCCGATCATCGCCGCCAGCGTACCCGCCGGTGCGCAGTGCCAGCGCCGTCTGCTGACCAACACCATCGACGCACGCCTGATCGCCGTGGACGCCGACACCGGCCAGTTCTGCGAAGACTTCGGCGCCCATGGCCAGGTCGACCTCAAGGCGGGCCTGGGCAATGTGCCGGACAGCTACTACCAGTTGTCTTCGGCGCCATTGATCGCCGGCACCACCGTGGTGGTGGGCGGCCGCGTGGCGGACAACGTGCAGACCGACATGCCAGGCGGCGTGATCCGTGGTTTTGATGTGATCAGCGGTCAGATGCGCTGGGCCTTCGACCCGGGCAACCCCGAAGACAGGCAGGCGCCGGCCGCCGGCAGCACCTACGTGCGCAGCACGCCCAACAGCTGGGCACCGATGTCCTACGACCCGCTGATGAACACGGTCTTCCTGCCCATGGGCAGCTCGTCCACCGACATCTACGGCGTGGAACGTACCGCGCTCAATCACAAGTACGGCGCCTCGGTGCTGGCGCTGGACGCCTCCACCGGCGCGGAAAAATGGGTGTACCAGACCGTCCACAACGACCTGTGGGACTTCGACCTGCCGATGCAGCCGAGCCTGATCGACTTCACCCCGCCGGGCAGCGACAAGGCCGTGCCGGCGGTCGTGATCGGCACCAAGGCCGGGCAGATCTACGTGCTTGACCGCGCCACCGGCAAACCGCTCACCGATGTGCAGGAAGTGCCGGTCAAGGCCGCGAACATTCCCAATGAGCCCTACGCGAAAACCCAGCCCAAATCCGTCGGCATGCCGCAGATCGGCGCGCAAACCCTCAGCGAATCGGACATGTGGGGCGCCACGCCGTACGACCAGTTGCTGTGCCGCATCGACTTCAAGGGCATGCGCTACGACGGCCTCTACACCGCGCCGGGTACCGATAAATCCCTGAGCTTTCCGGGTTCGCTCGGCGGCATGAACTGGGGCAGCCTTTCCACCGACCCGGTGCACGGCTTTATCTTCGTCAATGACATGCGCCTGGGCCTGTGGATCCAGATGGTGCCGTCGCAGAACAAGGCCCTGGCCGCCTCCGGTGGCGAAGCGCTGAACACCGGCATGGGCGCCGTGCCGCTCAAGGGCACGCCGTATGCAGTGAACAAGAACCGCTTCCTCTCGGTGGCCGGCATTCCGTGCTAGGCACCGCCGTTCGGCACTCTTACCGCCATCGACATGAAGACGCAAAAAATCGCCTGGCAAGTGCCGGTCGGCACCGTGGAAGACACCGGCCCCCTGGGCATCCGCATGCACCTGCCGATCAACATCGGCCTGCCCACCCTGGGCGGCACCCTGTCGACCCAGGGCGGCCTGATCTTCATCGCCGGCACCCAGGACTTCTACCTGCGCGCCTTCAACAGCGGCAACGGTGACGAAGTGTGGAAAGCCCGCCTGCCCGTGGGTAGCCAGGGCGGCCCGATGACCTACGTCTCGCCCAAAACCGGCAAGCAGTACATCGTGGTCACCGCCGGTGGCGCACGCCAGTCCACCGACCGTGGCGACTACGTGATCGCCTACGCCCTGCCCTGATCGTCTCTGCGCGCGATGCCCCTGCGGCATCGCGTCTCAGGTAAAAAATTCAAACTATCGCGCCCTGTGTCGTTCACAACCCTACGTTCAATGTGAAACAGGAGGCGACATGCAGTATCGACAACTGGGCCATTCGGGCTTGCTGGTATCCGAAATCGTCCTGGGCACCGTGCCCTTCGGCGGGCGCGCCGAGTTCGAAAAATGCGGCGCCGTCGATGTGCCCCAGGCCAGGCGCATGTTTGATATCGCGTTCGAAGCGGGCGTGAACATGGTCGACACCGCCGACCTGTACTCCCACGGCCTGGCCGAGCAAGTGGTCGGCAAGGCCCTGGGCGACAAGCGCCACGACATCCTGCTGGCCACCAAGGGCCGCAGCCCCGTGGACGACAACCCGAACAACTCCGGTTCCTCGCGCTACCACCTGATTCGCGCCTGCGAAGCCAGCCTCAAGCGCCTGGGCACCGACCACATCGACCTGTATCAACTGCACAACTGGGACGGCCTGACGCCGATCGAGGAAACCCTCGAAGCCCTGCGCCTGCTGGTGGGTTCGGGCAAGATCCGCTACTTCGGCACCAGCAACTTCACCGCCTGGCAAATGATGAAAGCCCTGGGCAAGGCCGAGCTGCACGGCATGCTCAAGCCCATCACCCAGCAGATCTACTACACCCCCGAATCCCGCGAGGCCGAGTACGAACTGCTGCCCCTGGCGCTGGACCAGAACATCGGCACCCTGGTGTGGGGCCCGATGGGCGAAGGCCTGCTGACCGGTTCCACCCGACGCGGGCAAAAACCGCCTGCCAACACCCGCCAGGGCAGCGACTGGCCGGAACCCTACGTGCATGACCAGGAGCGCGCGCTGGACATCATCGAAACCCTCGCCGCCGTCGGCGACGAGCACGGTGTATCAGTGGCGCGCACTTGCCTGGCCTGGCTCAAGGACCGTCCGGGGATCACCTCGCTGATCATCGGCGCGCGCACCGAAGAGCACCTGCGCGACAACCTCGCCGCCACCGAGCTCAAACTCACCGAGGAACAGTCATCGCGCATCGAGGCCGTGACGCGGCGCCAGCCGCTGTACCCGTACTGGCATCGCTTCACCGCCGGGATCGATCGCTTTGACCCGGCCGAGCAGCCGTTCCTGGCCGAGCATCGCAAGACCATGGAGGCGCGCAAGGACAAGTAGTCACGGTGAACAGCATGGACTCCATGCTTCGCCAGTTTTCGGCCGAAGGCGCCACCGATCTCTACTCCAGTCCGCCCTCAGTATTGACGCCCGCCGATCACGCCAGGGGATCGCGACGCCATCGAACAAGTGCGGGAGATGGCGCATACCCATCTGGCGCAGTTCCCGCTCACCACCCCGCAGGAGCGCGAGACGTTCATGCATGGCATGGTGTGGCTGGGGCAGACGCAGCGGGAGCGGATATGGCCGATGCAGGGCAAGGCACAATAGCGCACCGGTCCCCGACCGGTACGTGAATGTGAGTGCGATCCGCCGCGGGAGGCCCCACTCCCCCCCCGACGTTGGAGCCTCCGTGGCGAGCGCGCTCGCCACAGGGATACGACCACCTGAAATTTTTGGCTTAAAAATCAAAAAGTTATTTTGTTTTTGCAGTGCACATCCGTGCTGTCCTTTACAGCCATGCACCTGGCGAAATTAACAACGATTAACTCGCCAGCCAGACGGCCGGGCACCATCATCAAGCGCGTCTACACTGCATCCATTCACCGGGAACGCTCCCATCGAAAACGGATATTCGTCATGGCCCGACTTGAGTATTGCGCCCCCCGTGCGCCCAACCCCGGCGGCTTGTGCCCGCGACGTGAACGTATCGCCAAACAGCTCATTCTCGCCCGCCTCGGCGAAAGCCTGGCGATTGCCGACCTGGCCCAGGCCTGCGCGTTGTCGCGCAGCCATTTTTCCCGCGCGTTCAAATGCACCACCGGGCTGTCGCCCCAGGAATGGATCCGCCGGCAACGCATCCAGCGCGCCAAGGAGCTGATCAGCGAGTCGTCCTTGAGCCTCACGCAAATCAGCCTCGAATGCGGGTTTTGCGATCAGGCGCACTTCAGCCACATCTTCACCCGCAGCGAAGGCGTCAACCCCATGACCTGGCGAAATCACCACTCGCGCCCGGTCATCGCCGCCTAGTGGTCGGTGCCGGCCTGGACTATGCTGGGCACCTCCGTCTCTCCGAGCAGGGCCGTCCATGAACGACCTCAGCGACCCGGCCGTGCACTTTGGCCCCTATCAGGTTCACCCGCGCCAGCGCCGGGTGCTGGAGGCCGGACGCCCGTTGCGCCTGGGCCGGCGTGCGGTGGAGATCCTGCTGGTGCTGCTGGAAAACGCAGGCGATGTGGTGAGCAAGCAGGCACTGATCGCGCGGGTCTGGCCCACCAGTGTGGTGGAGGACGGCAACCTGCGCGTGCACATGGCGGCGCTGCGCAAGGCCCTGGGCGACGGCCAGGCCGGGCAGCGCTATATCGTGACGGTGGCCCAGCGCGGCTACAGTTTTGTCGCGCCCCTGAGCATCGAGCCCATGACCCTGACCCATGACGGTCCACGCCCCTGCCACAACCTGCCGCTGCGCCGCACCCGCATGATCGGGCGCCAGGCGCTGATCGACACGTTGGTGCAGCAACTGCCCCGACAGCGCTTTATCACCCTGACCGGCGCCGGCGGCATCGGCAAGACCACCGTGGCCCTGCGCGTGGCGGAGTTGCTGATCGGGCATTACCGCGACGGTATTCGGCTGCTGGACCTCGCGCCGCTCAGCGCGCCGTCGATGATCCTGCCCAACCTCGCCACCCTGCTCGACCTCACGCCCAGCGCCGATGAGCCGCTGCCGAGCATTGCCCGCAGCCTGCACGAACGCCAGTTGCTGCTAGTGATCGACAACTGCGAGCACCTGCTCGATGACATCGCCCTGATCAGCGAAACCCTGCTGCGTCAGGCGCCTGGGCTGCACATCCTCGCCACCAGCCGCGAAGCCCTGCGCGCCGACGGCGAGCACGTGCAACGCCTTGAGCCCCTGGCCTGTCCGCCCACCACCGGCAACCGCGCCCAGGCCCTCGGCTACCCGGCCCTGCAACTGCTGATCGAGCGCGCCAGGTCCCATCAGGACCGCTTCGTCTTGAGCGATGCCGAACTGCCGCTGGCGATTGAGATCTGCCAGCGCCTGGACGGCATCCCCCTGGCGATCGAACTGGTCGCGGCGCAGGTCGAGCGCTTCGGCCTGCCGGGCCTGCTGGTGCAGATGCAAGACACCTTCCGCCTGCTGACCGGTGGCCGACGCAGCGCCCTGCCCCGCCAGCAAACCCTGCGGGCCACGCTGGACTGGAGCTTCGACCTGCTCAGCGGCGGCGAACAGAGCTGCCTGCGCCGCCTGGCCGTGTTTCGCGCAGGTTTCAGCCTGGCCAGTGCGGTGGCGGTGATCGCCGGCGCGCAGCAGGCGCCGGCCGACGTGCTCGGTTCAATCACGCAACTGGTCGCCAAGTCCCTGCTGAACGTGGAGCCCGGCGACGACGAAGTGGTGTACCGCCTGCTGGACATCACCCGCACCTACGCGCTGGAAAAACTCACCCTGGCGGCTGAACTTGATGCCACCCACGAACGCCATGCCACGCGCTGCCTGGTGCTGATGGAACAGGCCCGCGACGACTGGGAGCTGACCGCAACCCAGGCCTGGATCGACCGCTACGCGCCGCTGCGCGAGGACATCCGCGCCGCCCTCGATTGGGGCCTGGGCAATGCCGGCGCGCACGTGCTGGGGATTCGCCTGACGGTCAGCGCGATGCCACTGTGGCAGGAGCTGTCACTGCTGCGCGAACACGCACTGTACGTGGGCAAGGCACTGGCCCTGCTGCAGCGGGCCAAGGTGCCGTGCACGCAACTGGCGATGCAACTGCAACTGGCGCTGGGCAGCCTGTCCTACCACGCCATGGGCGGCGCGCCGCAGACCATCGACGCTTTCGTCAGCGCCCGGCGGCTGGCCGAAACCCGCGCAGACATTGCCGGCCAGTTGCGCGCGGTGTCCGGGCATATGGCGGTGAGCCTGTGCGCCGGTCGTTACCGTGAAGCCTTGAGCATGAGCACTCAGTTTGATCGCCTCGACCCGCGCACCGACCCGCTGCTGGACTTGAGCGCCCAGCGCCTGCGCGTGCTGGCGCAGCATTACGCAGGCAACCAGACGCTGGCCCGACACAACGCCGAGCAGGTGATCCAGCGCATGGCCCAGAGCGGCCATCTCAATCGTTTTACCCACGCTTTTGGCGTGCAATACGACCAGAGCGTCGCCGCGCTCACGGTGCTCGCGCGGATTTTGTGGCTGCAAGGCTTGCCCGAGCAGGCGTGGCGCACCGCCAGCCAGGCCCTGGAACTGGCGCTGCAGATCAACCATGGCACCACCCTCTGCTACACCCTGGCGCTGGCCGGCGTGGTAATTGCCCGCTACAACGGCGATGAAGCCTCAGCGCAGTCCTTGCAGGCGCTGCTGGTGCAGCAGGCGCACAAGCATTCGGCACAGTTGTTCCAGACCTGGGCGCAGCTGTATGCGCAGCACCTGTCGATCGACGCCGTGCAGGGCCTGGACCTGGTCAAGGACACCCTGATCACCCTGGGCGTGGGGCACGTGGATGATGCCGGGTTCGAACGGGTGCGCAACGGCGATGGTGGCTGGTGTGCGCCGGAGATTTTGCGCGTGCGCGCCGAGGCGTTGCCCGACAGCGCCGCCGAGTCATTGCTGCTCGACGCCCTGGGCCTGGCCCACCAGCAAGGCGCTCTGGCCTGGGAGTTGCGCTGCGCAACTTCACTGGCGCGGCTGTGGCAGCGCCAGGGCCGGCGGCACGCCGCGCACCAGTTATTGAGTTCGGTCCACGCGCGCTTCACCGAAGGCTTCGCCACCCGCGACCTAATGAGCGTAAGCCGCCTGCTCAACGAGTTGCAGGACAAAAGGCTGGCCTGAAAACGGCCCCAGGTAGTGCCCATAGTGCTGCTGCAGACGCGCCACCTGCCGCGGGTCGCGCAGCTGTGCCAGGGCGTAGCTGCGCACGCAGTTGAGCAAGCGATAACGCGACGGGCCAGGGCCCGGTTCCACCCGCAACAGCGAGGTAAGGACCAGCCGCGCGAGCAGGTAAGGCAGGTCGGCGTGAGCAAGCTCGGTGCCGGCGATTCGCTCGGTCAATGCGGGCAAGGTCAGCGCCACCCGGAACAACCCCAGTTGCAGGAACAACCAGCGTTCGGGCACGCTCAAGCGCTCGTAGCTCCACTCCAGCGCGGCGGTCAGGGACTGATGCCGTGCGACCGCCGTGCGGCGGCCACGGGCCAGCAGTTGCAGGCCATGACGCAACTGCGCCTGCACGCCCTGCACACCCAGCGCATGGACCTGGGCGGCCGCCAGCTCCAGGGCCAGGGGCATCCCGTCCAGCCGCCGGCAGATATCGTGCAGCGCCGGCAAGTCCTGCGCACGCAAGACAAAGCCCTGCTGGGCGGCCTGCACCCGGGCGACAAACAGCTGCACCGCCGGGCACGCCATGGCCTGTTCAACAGAGACGCAGGCTGAGGGCAGCGCCAGGGCCGGCACGCGCTGCAGCCATTCGTCCGGCAACTGCAAGGCTTCGCGGCTGCTCAACAGCACCGTTACCTGGGGCGCCTGTTCCAGCAGGCAGCGCACCAGGTGGCGGCAGGCACCGAGCAGCAGGTCAGCCCCATCGAGCACCAGCAACAGCTGGCGCGGGGCCAATTGGCGGCACAGTTCACCGACGGTGTCGCAGGGCGCCAGCTGCAACGTGCTGCACAACTGGCGCAGCATCGACGGCGGCGCCGCGACCGTGGCCAGGTCCACCCACCACACGCCATCGCGGTAACGCGGCAGCACACGTTCGGCCAGCGCCAGCGCCAGGGTGCTTTTGCCGATGCCGGGGCAACCGGTGAGGGTCATCAGGCGTTGCCCGCACAGACGTCGCCCCAGGGCACCCAACAGCTCGGCGCGACCGATCACCGGGCTGAGCCGGGCCGCGAGGTTATGACGCGCGACTGTGGGGCCATCGACGATGTGCAGCGGCGCGACAAAGCAGTAGCCGCGCTGCGGGTGATTGACGATGCAGCGCTGCCCGTCCAGCGCCCGGCGCAGTGCTGCAATGTGCACGCGCAGGTTGTTTTCCTCCACCACGCTGCTCGGCCACACGCGGGCAATCAGCGTGTCCTTGCCGACAAACTGGCCGGGCGCCTCCAGCAGCACCGTCAGGATATCCAGCGCCCGACCGCCCAACGGCACCGGCCAGCCGGCTTTGCTGACCAGGCGCTGTTGCCGGTGAAAGCTGTAGGGGCCGAAACTCAGCGTCGGGGCATTGTTCATCTGTGCACAGCGCTGGAACACCCGACCTTGGGCGTCTGCGCATCCTTTTCCAGGGCCCTGGCGTTATCTTGCCAGTTGCCCGTCACGGGGCAATCCCGGCACGGGGAACCAGACGGACATTGGTGTGCCTGAGACGGACAATCGCGCCTTAACTGAACTGCTGACGGTACTGGGTGGGGTTCAGACCGAGTTTTTCGCTGAACAGAAAGCGCATATGCCGCACGCTGCCAAACCCTGCGTGGAAGGCCACGGTCTTGAGCGGCAGGTCGGTGGTTTCCAGCAGGTGCCGGGCGCGGTCGATGCGCGCGCCCTGCAGGAACGCCATGGGTGTCATCTGCACTTCCCTGGCAAACAGCCGCGCAAAATGCCGCGCGCTCATGCCGGCCAGCGCCGCCATCGAGTCGATGCTGAACGGCTGGTCCAACTGCGCCAGCACCTGGTTCTGCACGCGGGTAATCGCGGTTTCGTGGGGGGCCACTGCAGCGGTCATCGGGCTGAACTGGGCCTGACCGCCCTGGCGTTTCATCACCACCAGCAGCACCTTGGCCACGTCCACCGCCACCTGCTTGCCGTGGTCCTGGGCCACCACCGACAGCGCCAGGTCGATGCCGGCGGTGACCCCGCCCGAGGTGATCAGGCGGCCGTCCTGCAGGTAAATGTGGTCGGTCTCGACAGTGGCCTTGGGAAAGCCCTTGATCAGCCGCTCGGTGTAGTGCCAGTGGGTGGTAACGCGACGGCCGTCGAGCAGCCCGGCGTGCCCCAGCACAAAGGCGCCGGTGCAGATCGAGCCATAGCGCCCGGCCCGTGGTGCCGCAGCCTTGAGCCAGGGCAGC
The DNA here is from genome assembly GCF_001439805.1 of Pseudomonas trivialis. Taxonomy (GTDB): domain Bacteria; phylum Pseudomonadota; class Gammaproteobacteria; order Pseudomonadales; family Pseudomonadaceae; genus Aquipseudomonas; species Aquipseudomonas trivialis. The sequence goes on from NZ_JYLK01000004.1 coordinate 32,249, forward strand.
AGCGCGGGATGGCATTCGTTGTAGGCACCGGGGCCGCCGGGCACCAGCAACAGGTCATAGGCGGCGTCGGCCTGGTGCAGCAGCACGTCGGGCTGCACCTTCACACCATTGGAGGCGATCACCTGGCCCGCATCGATGCCGAGGGTGACGATCCGGTAATGGTCCGCCGTCGGCAGGTAGCGGTTGGCAATCGAAAACACTTCGAGCGGGCCGGCCATGTCGAGCAGCAGGAAGTCCGGAAACAGCACCATGGCCACGGTTTTCATCACATCAATATCCATCACGAGGAAAGCGGCGGCCATTATGGCATGGCTTTTACTGTCAACTTCTGAGAGACAGTTATTCAGCTTTCATCTTCTTAATGAATATCTGCGTAACCATTAACCTTGCTCTCAACGCCAGCGCCCTGCCTGTTGCAGCCCGCGCTCACTTGAGGACACCACCATGCTGACCCTTCGCAACGCTTCCGAACGCGGCGCCGCCAATCACGGTTGGTTGAAGTCGTTCCACACTTTCTCCTTCGCCAGCTACTGGAACCCTGCCGAACAGGGCTTTTCCGACCTGCTGGTGATCAACGATGACCGCGTCGCCGCCGGCAAGGGCTTCGGCCAGCACCCGCACCGCGACATGGAGATTTTCTCCTACGTGCTCGAAGGTGCTCTGGAACACAAGGACACCCTGGGCACCGGCTCGGTGATCCGCCCCGGCGATGTGCAACTGATGAGCGCCGGCAGCGGCGTGGCCCACAGCGAGTTCAACCACAGCCAGCGCCAGGGCGTGCACTTCCTGCAAATCTGGATCGTGCCGAACGTGTCCGGCGCCGAACCGCGCTACCAGCAGGAGCACTTCAGCGAAGCGCAGAAACGCGGGCGTTTGCAGTTGATCATCTCGCCGGACGGCGCCGACGGCTCGCTGCACGTACGCCAGGATGCACGGGTGTATGCCGGCCTGTTCAACGGCGACGAAACCGCGACCCTGGACGTGGCGGCCAACCGTCACCTGTATATCCATGTGGCACGCGGCAGCGTCGAGGTCAACGGCCAACGCTTGCACGAAGGCGACGGCGCCCGGGTGCGTGACGAGCGGCAGATCCATCTGAGCCAGGGCGAGGACGCCGAAGTGCTGGTGTTCGACCTGCGCCCCCATGAACTGCCGCAGATGCCCTGACCCGCCCTGGCATCAGGCGTCCCCTCTGTGGCGGTCGCCTGAAGGTCAGATACCTTGCCCGAACCGCCGAATGGCCAGGCAGTACCCCACCAATGCCACGGCCGCCAGCAAGCCGCCCGCCGCGCCAATCCAGGCGAAGCCGAAGTGGCTGCCGACCCAGCTGCCCATCAGCGCGCCGCCGCCGATGCCGATGTTGTAGATACCGGAGAACATCGCCATGGCCACGTCAGTGGCGTCGGGGGCAAGCACCAGCACCTTGGATTGCATGGCCAGGCCGAAGCCCATGATCGCCAGGCCCCAGAAAATGCTCAGCACCACCAGGTAGGACTCGGCGCCGCTCAGCGGCAGCATCAGGGCCAGACACGCGGCAAGAATGAACACCGCGCCGACCACGAACAGATGGGGATTGAAGCGATGCACCAGGCTGAACAGCAGCGAGCCGATGATGCCCGCGCCGCCGAACACCAGCAGGATCAGGGTGACCGCGCTGCCACTCATGCCGGCCACGCCTTCGACGAAGGGTTCGATGTAGCTGTAGGCGGTGAATTGCGCCGTCACCGTCAGCGCGGTGAGCACGTAAAGCGCCACCAGCGCCGGGCGCTTGAACAGCAGCGGCAGGCTGCGCAGCGAACCGGAGTTCTGGCTCGGCAGCAACGGCAAGGTGCGCGCCAGCCAGAACACCAGCGCGGCGGCAAAGGCGCCGATCACCAGGAAGGTGGTGCGCCAGCCCATGGCTTCGCCGAGCAGGCGGCCCAGCGGAATGCCCAATACCATCGCCAGTGATGTACCGGTGGCGAGCAGGCCGAGGGCCTGCACCTGCTTGCCCTCCGGCGCCAGGCGCACCGCCAGCGAGGCGGTGATCGACCAGAACAGGGCATGGGACAACGCAATGCCGACGCGACTGACCATCAACAGGCCAAAGCTGGTGGCGACGCTGGAAAGAATGTGGCTGGCGATAAACATGGCGAACAACACGATCAGCAATTGGCGCCGCTCAATGTTGCGCGTCAGCAGCATCACCGGCAACGAGGTCAAGGAAACGATCCAGGCATAGATGGTGAGCATCAGGCCGACGTTGGCAATCGGCATGTCGAAGCTGGCACCGATGGCGCTGAGCAGGCCGACCGGCACGAATTCGGTGGTATTGAACACAAAAGCGGCCAGCGCGAGGGCGATGACCGGCTGCCAGTTGCGCTGGGGTGTTGCAGCTGAAAGGCTCATGGAACGGCGAGGTACTCTGAAGAGGGTCAAAACGGTCACGCAGCGCCTGCGTGACCGCCGAACATTCTATAGGTTTCTCGCCGGCGCTGTCGGCGCCGAGCCTGCCCGGTTGTCGGGCCAGGCCTCAGACCCGGATCAAGGATCCACCTGCGCCATCAGCTCCGGAACGCTCTCCGGACGATTCGCATAGCGCTGCGCCAAGGCCGCGCACACCATCAGCTGGATCTGGTGAAACAGCATCAGCGGCAGGATCAGCACGCCCATGCTCGCCCCGGCGAACAGCACCTGCGCCATCGGCACGCCGGTGGCGAGGCTTTTCTTCGAACCGCAGAACAAAATGGTGATGCGGTCCTCCTGATTGAAGCCCAACAGCTTGCCCAACAGCGTCGACGCCACCAGCACCAGGGCGAGCAGTACGCAGCAGGCCAGCACCAGCCCGCCCAGTTCCCACAGCGGAATCTGATACCAGATACCTTCGTTGACCGCCTCGCTGAACGCGCCATACACCACCAGCAGGATCGAACCCTGGTCGACAAACTTGAGCCAGGATTTATTGCGCCCGACCCAGTCGCCGATCCAGCGGCGGGCAATCTGCCCGGCAATAAACGGCAGCAACAGTTGCACGCTGATTTTCAGGATCGCATCCACCGTGGAGCCGCCGTCTCCGTGCACGTTGAGCAGCAGCGTCACCAGCAGCGGCGTGAGGAAGATGCCGAACAGGCTGGACGCCGCCGCGCTGCAGATCGCCGCCGGGATGTTGCCGCGAGCCAGGGAGGTGAAGGCAATCGCCGACTGCACCGTGGCCGGCAGCGCGCAGAGGTAGAGCATGCCCATGTACAGGTCTTTACCGATCAGCGGCGACAACACTGGCTTGAGCGCCAGGCCCAGCAGTGGAAACAGCACGAAGGTCAGGCTGAACACCAGCAGGTGCAGGCGCCAATGGCCGGCACCGGCGACGATGGCGGTGCGCGACAGCTTGGCGCCATGCAGGAAAAACAGCAGCGCAATCGCCAGGTTGGTCACCCAGCCAAAGGCTACCGCCGCCTGGCCGTTGACCGGCAGCAGGGAGGCGAGGATCACCGTGGCGATCAGAGTCAGGGTGAAATTGTCGGGGAGAAAACGTGGACGGGTCATAAGCAAATCTTCCAGGGGTTGCCAAGCGCACCGTGGCGACTCTAACGTAACGGCCTGTTACCGACTAACGCCAATGAGCCAGTAAATGCCGCCTAAAGGACATGACAAGACCGTTCGGCGCAGCGTGCCCGGGCTTTCCAGCCTGCCGCGTCCGGTGTATGGGCGCACTGAATCCCTGCCCAACCGCGCCCTGACACGCCGGCACAGCCACCCATGGGTGCAATTGTCATACGCGATTTCCGGAGTATTGGAGATTCAGACCAGCGCAGGACGCTTCGTCGCCCCGCCGCAGCGCGCAGTGTGGATCCCGGCGGGCATCCCGCACCGGGTCTACAGCGCGCCGCACACCGAGATGCGCAGCCTGTACCTGGACTGCAGCGTGACCACCTGGGCGGTCGAGCGCTGCCATGTGCTGGAGGTGAGCCATTTGTTGCGTGAGTTGATTCGCAGCTTCAGTGTGTTACCGGTGGAGTACGACGAGGACGGACCCCAGGGGCGACTGGCCCAGGTGCTGCTGGATCAGTTGGCGGCAGCGCCGCAGGTGGACTTGATGCTGCCCCTGCCCCACGACCCGCGCTTGCGCCAGATCTACCGCAGCCTGAGCTTGCGTCCTGAACAGCAGACGACCCTGGGTGAGTGGAGCCGCAAACTGGCGGTGAGTGAGAAGACGCTCAGCCGGTTGTTTTTGGGGGATACCGGGTTGACCTTTCGCGCGTGGCGTCAGCGCTTGCGGCTGCTCAGTGCACTGCCCGCGCTGGAACAGGGTGAGCGGGTGACGGATGTGGCGTTGGGGTGTGGGTATGAATCGACGTCGGCGTTTATTAATGCGTTTCGGCAGCAGTTTGGGGGGACGCCTGGGGAGTTTTTTCGCTAGCTGACTGGGTACATATCCGTTATTTGGGTAACGGCGGGTATTGGTTCCGCCCTTACGGCGGGTCACTTTTGGAAAAGAGCCCCAAAAGTAACCAAAAGGGCTCTTGCCCCACCACTCGGCACCTCGCTTAGGCTCGGTGTGCCCGCACACAGACTTGAATCCGTGGGCCGCCGCAATGGGCCATCCATGGCCCAGTGCGGCTAACCCGGCGTCCTGCCGGGTTACCCACGGATTCAAGCCTGCGTGCGGCCAGCGTGGTTGACGGGGCGCTTGAGATCAAGATCAAAAGCCAAAGCCAAAGTAAAGCAGATCAAAAGCAGTGTGATATCCAACAGACAAATGGAGATCCAAATGTGGGAGGGGGCTTGCTCCCGATGGCAGTGGGTCAGCTACACATAAGCTGACTGACACTCAGCCATCGGGAGCAAGCCCCCTCCCACATTTTACGGCGTACGGCAGACAATTCCGGTCGGCTCTAAGGCCGCCGCGCTTTTGCTGTTGATCTGAAGCGCCCCGTCAAACACGCTGGCCGAACGCAGGCTTTGGAGCGTGGGTAACCCGGCAGGACGCCGGGTTACCCACGCTCCAAAGCCGGAGTGAGGGCATGCCGAGCCTAGGCGAGGCACCGAGTGTTGGGGCAAGAGCCCTTTGGTTACTTTGGGGCTTTTCCAAAGTGACCCGCCGTAAGGGCGGAACCCATATCAGCCATCCCCTAAATAACGGATATGCCCCCCCAACCCCAGGATTTTCAACCCCCCTCCCCCCCATAAGCCTCTTCAAAAAAGTAATCCTTCCAACTCCCCGCCTTGTGCTTCAACACCCCCAACGCCTGCAATTTCTCGGCATAGATATAGGTCCGCTGCGGCACGATGGTGAAATCAATCTCCGGGTCCTGCACGATTTTCTCCACCCGTTCCAGCGGCAACTTCGACTGCTCTATACGGAGATAAGCCTTGGCCGCCGCCGGTTTGTCCGCCTTGATAATCTGCTCGGCCTCAACCAGCGCTGCATAAAACGCCTTGTAGGTGCGGGGATTCTCATCGTGAAATTTCTGCGTGGTATAGAGCACGTTGAACGTGGCCGGCCCGCCCAGAATGTCGTACGAACTGAGCACCTTGTGCACCTTCGGATTCAACAACTCCTGATACTGGAACGGCGGGCTGGAGAAGTGCGCATTGATCTCCGATCCCCCGGCAATCAGCGCCGCCGTGGCGTCGGGGTGGGCCAGGCTGATGGAGATGTCATCGAACTTCTTGTAGTTGGCATCACCGAACTGCCGGGCCGTCTCGATCTGCAGGGTGCGCGACTGGAAACCCACGCCGGCGGCGGGCACGGCGATGCGGTCTTTCTCGGTAAAGTCCTTGAGTGTCTTCACGTCGGGGTTGTTGGTGAGCAGGTAGTTGGGCATTGAGCCCAGCGAAGCAATGGCTTTGACGTTCTGCTTGCCTTTGGTACGGTCCCACAGGGTGAGCATCGGCGGTACACCCGCCGAGACCACGTCCAGCGCGCCAGCGAGCAGCGATTCGTTCATGGCGGTGGCGCCGGAAATGCTGTTCCATTGCACCTGGATATCCAGGCCCTGTTCCTTGCCGTGCTTTTCGATCAGGTGCTGATCGCGCACGACGTCGAGGATCAGGTAGCCAATGCCAAATTGCTGGGCGATGCTGATTTTGCCTTCGGCTTGCGCGCCCACGCTGAGCAAGGCGCTCGCGACGGCCAGCAGGGTCAGGGAAGAACGCTTGAAAGTCATGAAAGATCTGCCGCGTCGTCGTAAAGATGACTGAGCCTAACCACGATTTTTAAGACTGGAAAAGAATATCGGGGTCTATTGTTATGCAAATAATCCCCAAACCAACGCTCGGCTGTTATTGTGCCGCGCTTTGAAATACTGCCGCCGACCTGCGAGGAAATCGACGTTGAACACTGACGAAAAAATGACTGGGGACCTGTTCGAGGTGGATAAGCGTCTGTCACTCAAGAACGTGGTGGACTTCAACGCCTACCTGCGCAGCGCGTTCGGCGATGGCCCGTGCACCTGCGTGCGCTGCATTGCCGGTGGCGGTGACGAGAGCAGCTACGGGTTCCAGCACACCTTCACTTTTGACGCGAAACCCACCCACCGCCGCTTCGCCTCGACGGCGGGCAGTGATGTGCTGATGGCGTTGAAGAAGGCATGGTTGTCCTACACCAAGGCCGAATTGCCGCTCAGCGGCGTGCTGGCCCTGGACACGGTAAAAGCGTTTGTCGAACCGCAACTGCACAAGCGCGTGGCACCGCTGTTCCTGGCCAGCGGGTTGGTCAAGGATGTGGAAGGCGAGCTGCACCTCCAGCCTCAAGCGGCCTGAAGCCAGCCTCTAAAAATGAGGGAGGGCGCAATCCCCCTCCCCCATTCAGACTAAAAACCCGGCACGCCCTGCACACGAAACTCCGGCGTCAACTCTTCTTCCAGCGGCTCCACCAGCGGCCGATCATCGATCCCCGGCATCAGGATCACCTTGCGGCAATCCTCTTCGCCCTTGTCAAACAACTCGTACCCGCGCGCGGCCTGCTCCAGCGACAGTCGGTGGGTAACGATCGCCTCGGGATTCAGGTGCCCCAGCTCAATGTGTTCAAGCAGCTCAGGCAAAAAGCGCTGCACATGGGTCTGGCCCATCTTGAACGTGAGGCCCTTGTCGAACGCATCGCCAAACATGAAGCCATGGATAAACCCGGCATACACCCCCGCCACGCTGACCACGCCACCACGGCGCACGGCCGCGATGCATTCGCGCAACGCCTTGCCGCTGCTGCCTTCGATCTTGAGCGTGGTGAGGATGGTTTCGGTGGTACTGCCCTTGGCCTCGAACCCCACCGCGTCCACCACGCCGTCGACGCCGCGCATGCCGGCGGTCTGACGGATGATGGTGTCGGCAGGATCGTCGTCCTCCTCGAAGTTGATCGGGATCACGCCGTACATTTTCTGCGCGTAGGCCAGTCGGTATGGGTGGTCATCGACCATGAAGATCTGCTCGGCGCCCAGCATCTGCGCGCACGCCGCACTGAGCAGGCCCACCGGGCCCGCGCCGTAGATCGCCACGCTGGAGCCCTTGCCGATGCCCGCATTGGTCACGGCCTGCCAGGCGGTGGGCAGGATGTCCGAGAGAAACAGCACCTTCTCGTCCGACAGGGTGCCGGGCACCTTGAACGGTCCGGTGTTGGCCTTGGGCACCCGCACCAGTTCGGCCTGCCCGCCCGGCACACCGCCATACAGGCGGCTGTAGCCGAACAACGCGGCGCCCGGTGGAATCGCCTTTTTATTGAGGATCGCTCCACGGCCATCATTGGTGGTTTCGCAGGCGGCAAATTGCTGCAACTGGCAGAAGAAGCAATCACCACAGGCAATCACGAAGGGGATCACCACCCGGTCGCCGCGTTGCACTGCCGTCACTGCCGGGCCGGTTTCTTCGACGATGCCCATGAACTCATGGCCGAAAATATCGCCGTGTTCCACCGTGGGGATCTTGCCTCGGTACAGGTGAAGGTCCGAACCGCAGATCGCGGTGGCCGTGACCCGCAGGATGATGTCGTCGGGTTGTTCAATGATGGGATCGGGGACGGTGTCCACCTGCACCTTATGGGCGCCTTGATAGGTCATGGCTCGCATGGGTTGCTCTCCTTTGAGTTGACTGCCTCTGAATTAACAGCCCGTCACCGCAAACGGGTCACGGTGAGGGTGACCACGGCGATCCGCTCCACGCGTTCATAGCCCGGTTTATCGAGTTCTTCGCCGAACACGTCGGGGTCCAGTTCGCGGTAGGTCCAGCCGAACGCATCGTTGCCCAGCAATGGCCGCGCGGCCTCCAGGAACGGGTCGGTGCCGGCCACCATCGCCACGCCGGTGTAGAGCACCAGGCTGCCGCCCAGGGACAGGCGTTGCAGCGCCTGCTCAAGGATGCGCAGCGACAACTGTTCGCCCAGCGCACCGCCGCCGTGGCGATAGGCGCGCTGGCCGTCGTCGTTCATATAGGGCGGGTTGGCGACGATCAGGTCGAAGGTGCCCTCCACGCTTGCCAGGATGTCGCTCTGGTACACGCTGACATTATTCAGCCCGGCCAACTCGGCATTCACCGCCGTCATGCGCAGGGCCTGGGGATTGATATCCACTGCCAGCACCTCGGCGTCATGCCGTGCCTGGGCGACCACCAACGCACCGACACCGGCGCCACAGCCAATGTCCACCGCCCGCCGCAACGGTTCGAAGCGCTGTTGCAGATGAGCGTCGATCACTTGGGCGAAGCGATAGCTGTCGGGGCCAAAAAACACCGCGTCAGCCTGGGTGGTGGGGTACGGCGAATGGGCAAACAGCAGCTCACCCAAGCTCGACCAGCGCACCGTGCTGCGCCACATTGCGTCGTGTTTTTCGATCACACCGGCCTGGCACAACTCGTCGCGAAAGGCGTCCGGCATCAGGTCGCTGTCGAACGGCATCGACCAGCCGAACACATCGCGCAGGTTCATCGCCAGCGGCGTGGCCAGGCGTTTGAACACACGCTCGTGGGTCAGAGGCGTCGGTGTAATGAAGCGATAGCCGCTTTCCTTCAGGCCCCGCCCCAGGTTGAGCAAGGCGCGATCGGCCAGTTGTTGTGCAGACATAAGCAGGCTTCCTCAGCGCAGGCGCGCGCGTAACTGGATAAAACGGCGAGTGGCATACAGGCCCACCGGCAGGCAATGGCGCCGCGCGGTCATCCATGGGATCAGGGTGTTGATCTGCTGCTCGTCGGGCAGTTGCCACAGCGATTCCACCAGGGCCTGGGTGTCCGGGTCAGCCGGACGGTGCTGCTCGCGGGACACGGGGCTGCCGCGCCCCGGCCGCACCGGTGGCACCCGTTGCGGGCTGACCCAACTGCCGGCAATCCAATCGTGCAGCACTTGTTTTTCATAGCCGCTGAAAGCCCCGAACATCGCCGCGCCAGCGCCTTCGATCAGTTGCCAGAAGCGGCTTTCAGACGGGTCCTGATTGCGCTTGATCCAGCCTTTGTCCTCCAATGCGGTGAGGAAGTCGCCGATCTGACCCGGCTTGGCCAGCCACTGATTAACGGTCTTGCCCTCGAAGCGGCAGTAATCCGAATGCATGTGCTGGCCGAAGCTGCGCTTGCGCTCCAGCATGGCCACCACCTCATCCTGCAGGTTGAAGCCTTCGATCACGGCGGTGGTGCCCGCGCCGAGGTCGTTGAGGCGATAGCCCTGAGCCACGCGTCGATAGAATTCGTCCCTGCCCTCGCCCAGCGGCAACAGGCTCAACACCGACTGCGCCGCCTTGCAGGCATGGCCGCTGCCGGCGTTGTCGATGGTGACGTGCAGGGTGAAGTAATACGGGTCGATGCCCAGTTCGCTCAGCTCATAGGAGGTGATCAACAAGTGCAGAGGCAACTGCTCGTAGCCGAGGTTATAGCCGATGATTTCCGGTAGAAACTGCTCGGCACTCAGGCCCAGGGCCAATTGCAGGGCACCTTGCAGGTAATGCTCGTCCTCGACCCCGGCCTCGCTGTCGGCATCGTGGTCGCTGAGCAACTTGCGGTAGATCACCACATGGTTCTGCGCGGCTTCGCCGTCGCCCAATTCTTCCAGGTAGGTGGTGAGCAGGCCGTCGAAGCGCTGATCCTGCCAGTAGCGCAGCAGCCCGTAGAGCCAGGCGCCGTCCACGTATTTGGTCGGCGCCACGCGCTGCAGTACGTAGAGCGCGTGGGCCTTGTTCTGAAAGTAACGACGTGGCCGGCCCTGCTGGCGCTGTTCAAGGTACTCGGCGTATTGCCCGGCCACGGCGGTGCAGCGTTGCTCGACCCAGGCGGGCAGTTGCTCAGGGGTATCGGGCAATTCGCTGGCGGCGTGTTGCACCTGCGCCAGCTGGTTTTGCAAAAATTCATGGGCCAGCTCGCGGGCATTGGGCGCCTCGTTGTAGAGCTGTTGGTAAACCCGCTGATAGTGGCCGTGGTTTGAGTGATGTACAGAGGCCGGCTGGCCCGACAGCGCCGTTAACAGGGTCATGATGGCAGTTCCCGCAAAGTCCGATGCAATCTGGCCTTCAACCGTGAAGACCCCAAACGGGCGCGCGTTAGCAGGCGCCTCTACAGTGCAGAGCGTCGGGCGGTGCGGAAAATTCAATCGGGGTTGGGACGCTGGGGATCAGCGGTCGATGGGCGCAATAGCAAGGGGCACCCAGATACCTGTGGCAAGCCTGCTCGCCACAACAGACCTGCTTTACAACAGACCTGCTTTACAACAGGTCTGCTTTACAACAGGTCTGCTTGCCGGTTCGGCATCTTTATTTGCGCGCCGCCTCCCACTGCTTGAGCAGGTCGTTGTAGTTCACGGTTTCGCCTTTGGGTTTTTCGTTGGCCAGTTTCGGCTTCGGGGCGCCCGGTTGGTCGAACCAGTATTGCGCGTCGCGCTCAGGGTTCATTTTCGGGCCGCACACCGGTTGCACCTTGGAGCGCTCCAGACGCGTCATGATCGCATCCTGCTCCCTGGCCAGGTTGTCCAGCGCCTGTTGCGGGGTTTTCTCGCCGCTGGCAGCGGCGGCGATGTTGCTCCACCACAACTGCGCCAAGCGTGGGTAGTCGGGCACGTTGGTGCCGGTCGGCGACCACTCGGTGCGCGCCGGGCTGCGGTAGAACTCCACCAGCCCACCCAGTTTCGGCGCCATGTCGGTCATGGCCTGGGAGTTGATGTCGGACTCACGAATCGGCGTCAGGCCGACGATGGTTTTCTTCAGCGACATGGTTTTCGAGGTCACGAACTGCGCGTACAGCCAGGCCGCAAGTTTCTGTTTCTCCGGGGTGGATTTGAGGAAGGTCCAGGAGCCCACGTCCTGATAGCCCTTCTTCATGCCCTTTTCCCAGTACGGTCCGACCGGCGACGGCGCCATGCGCCATTTCGGTGTGCCGTCGGCATTCACCACCGGCAGGCCCGGCTTGACCATGTCGGCGGTAAACGCGGTGTACCAGAAGATCTGCTGGGCGATATTGCCCTGGGACGGCACCGGACCGGATTCGGAGAAGGTCATGCCCGCCGCTTCCGGTGGCGCATAGGCTTTCATCCAGTCCACGTATTTCTGCGTGGCGAAGACGGCGGCCGGGCCATTGGTGTCGCCGCCACGGGTGACGCTGGAGCCCACCGGGTGGCAGTCCTCCACGCGAATGCCCCACTCGTCCACCGGGAGGCCGTTGGGCAGTCCCTTGTCGCCGCCGCCGGCCATGGAGAACCAGGCATCGGTGAAGCGCCAGCCCAGGGACGGGTCTTTCTTGCCGTAGTCCATGTGCCCGTAGACGCGCTTGCCGTCGATTTCCTTGACGTCTTCGCTGAAGAACTTGGCAATGTCTTCATAGGCCGACCAGTTCACCGGCACGCCGAGGTCGTAGCCGTATTTTTCCTTGAACTTGGCTTTCAGCTCAGGCCGCTCGAACCAGTCGGCGCGGAACCAGTAGAGGTTGGCGAACTGCTGGTCGGGCAACTGGTAAATCTTGCCGTCCGGTGCGGTGGTGAAGGACAGGCCGATGAAGTCCTTGAGGTCCAGCGTCGGCGAGGTGAAATCCTTGCCTTCGTTGGCCATCAGGTCGGTGATCGATTCGGTCTTGCCATAGCGAAAGTGCGTACCGATCAAGTCGGAATCGTTGACCCAGCCGTCATAGATGTTCTTGTCGGACTGCATCTGGGTTTGCAGTTTTTCCACCACGTCGCCTTCCTGCAGCAGGTCGTGGGTCAGCTTGATGCCGGTGATTTCGCTGAAGGCCTTGGCCAGTACCTTGGATTCATACTCGTGGGTGGTGAGGGTTTCCGACACCACGTTGATCTTCATCCCACGGAACGGTTCGGCGGCCTTGATAAACCACTTCAATTCCTCCAACTGCTGTTCGGCCGTGAGGGTGGAGGGTTTGAACTCGCTGCCGATCCATTTTTTCGCGGCATCTTCGTACGCATCGGCCCAGGCCGACGCGCTCAAACCGCTGAGGGCCAGTACGGCAGCCAATGAAATGCTATGTCGCAGCTTATTGTTGTTATTCAACATAGAGACCTCCTGGTTGTTTTTTCACAAGGGCACTAGCCCCAACGCATCACACTCAACAGCCATACCAGGGAGAGCGCGGACGCCACCCAGATGCTCCAGTCGGTAACGCCGATCACCAGCAAATGCAGGTAGGCGCTGCCGAGAAGACCGATAAACAAACGATCACCACGGGTGGTGCTGATCGGCAGAAACCCGCGCCGGGGGATGCTCGGCGAGCGCAGTTCCCAGGTGGTCATGCCCGCCAGAATCAGCGCGATGCCGCCAAAGAACAGTGCAGTAGGGGTGGTCCAGGCCATCCATTCCATCATCGACTCCTCAGACCCGGCCCAGGGCAAAGCCCTTGGCCACGTGGTTGCGAACAAACCAGATCACCAGCATGCCAGGCAGGATGGTCAACACCCCCGCCGCCGCCAGCACGCCCCAGTCGATGCCCGACGCCGACACCGTGCGCGTCATCACCGCCGCAATCGGCTTGGCATTGACCGAGGTGAGCGTGCGCGCCAGCAGCAGTTCGACCCAGGAAAACATGAAGCAGAAAAACGCCGTGACGCCGATGCCGGAGCCGATCAGCGGGATAAAGATCTTCACGAAGAACTTGGGGAACGAGTAGCCGTCGATGTAGGCGGTTTCGTCGATTTCCTTGGGCACCCCGGACATGAAGCCCTCCAGGATCCACACCGCCAGCGGCACGTTGAACAGGCAGTGCGCCAGGGCCACGGCGATATGCGTATCGAACAGGCCAATGGAGGAATACAACTGGAAAAACGGCAGCAGAAACACCGCCGGTGGCGCCATGCGGTTGGTCAGCAGCCAGAAGAACAGGTGCTTGTCGCCAAGGAACCGGTAGCGTGAAAACGCGTACGCCGCCGGCAGCGCCACGCTGAGGGAGATCACCGTGTTCAGGCTCACGTAGTACAGCGAGTTGAGGTAACCGGTGTACCAGCTCGGGTCGGTGAAGATCACCTTGTAGTTGGCCAGGGTGAAATCCTGCGGAAACAACGTCAGCCCGCCGAGGATTTCGGTGTTGCTCTTGAAGGACATGTTCAGCAGCCAGTAGATCGGCACCAGCAGGAACAGGATGTAGATCAGCAGCGGTATGACCTTGCGTTTGCTCATGTTGGCGGCCTCAGCGGTTGGCGTCGGAGTGGGTCATGGCGGTGTAGAACAGCCAGGACACCAACAGGATGATCAGGAAGTACACCAGGGAAAACGCCGCCGCCGGGCCCAGGTCGAATTGGCCGACGGCCATCTGGGTCAGGGTCTGACTGAGGAAGGTGGTGGCGTTACCCGGCCCGCCGCCCGTCAACACGAAGGGCTCGGTGTAGATCATGAAGCTGTCCATGAAGCGCAGCATCACCGCGATCAGCAGCACGCTTTTCATCTTGGGCAGTTGGATGTGCCGGAACACCGCCCACGCCGACGCACGATCGATCCGCGCCGCCTGGTAATACACATCCGGAATCGCGCGCAGGCCGGAGTAGCACAGCAGCGCCACCAGCGAGGTCCAGTGCCACACGTCCATCACCAGCACGGTGACCCAGGCGTCCGCGGTATTCGCCGCATAGTTGTAGCTGATGCCCAGGGCGTTGAGGCTGTAGCCGAGCAGGCCGATATCGGCGCGGCCGAAGATCTGCCAGATGGTGCCCACCACGTTCCACGGGATCAGCAAGGGAATCGCCAGGATGATCAGCACCAGCGACGACCAGCGCCCCTTGGTCGGCATGGTCAGGGCGATGGCGATGCCCAGCGGGATTTCGATCAGCAGCACGCAGGCCGAGTAGATGAACTGGCGCAGCAGCGAGTCGTGCAGGCGCGGGTCGAGCAGCACCTGCTTGTACCAGTCGGCACCGACGAAGTAGCGGCTGGACTGGTCGAAAATATCCTGCACCGAGTAATTGACCACGGTCATCATCGGGATCACCGCGCTGAACGCCACCAGCAGGAACACCGGCAACACCAGCCACCAGGCCTTGTTGTTCTGCACCTTGTTCATGGCAGCACCTCCAGCAGGTAATCGTCGGCGTACAGCATCAGCCACTGCGCGGGAAAACTGATCGACACCGTACCCTCGGGCACCGGTTTGTCTTCGGCCAGGCGTACCTTGAGCACCGCGCCGTCCAGCTTGAGGGTGATGATCTTGTAGGTGCCCAGGTCTTCCAGATGTGTGACATCGGCCTGCAGGGCGTCAGGGTTGTACTCGTCCCATACGTGGATGAATTCCGGACGAATGCCCACCTGCAGCTTTTTATAGTCCGCAGTGGCGAGGCGCTGTTGCAGTGCCTCGGACAATGGCAGGTGCGTACCGGCAAAGCGCACGCCGCCTGGTTCGGCCTGCACCTCGATGAGGTTCATGCCGGGGCTGCCGATGAAATAGCCGACAAAGGTGTGGCTGGGCCGCTCGAACAAGTCCCGTGGCGTACCAAACTGCACGATCTGCCCGCCGTACATCACCGCGATCTTGTCGGCAAACGTCGAGGCCTCCAGTTGGTCATGGGTGACGTAAACCATGGTGATGTTGAACTGCTCATGAATCTGCTTGAGCTTGCGCCGCAGTTTCCACTTCAGGTGCGGGTCGATCACCGTCAGCGGCTCGTCGAACAGGATCGCCGACACGTC
This sequence comes from Pseudomonas trivialis, assembly GCF_001439805.1. Taxonomy (GTDB): domain Bacteria; phylum Pseudomonadota; class Gammaproteobacteria; order Pseudomonadales; family Pseudomonadaceae; genus Aquipseudomonas; species Aquipseudomonas trivialis. Next base: position 47,305 of record NZ_JYLK01000004.1, read on the forward strand.
GTCGCGCACCAGGCCACGGCCCATGGACACTTTCTGTTTTTCGTCGGCGGTGAGGTTGCGTGCCTTCTTGCTCAGCAGGTTTTGCAGGTCAAGGACTTCGGCAATTTCCGCCACCTTGCTGTGAATGTTCGCCTCGGCCATGCCCTGGTTGCGCAGGGGAAAGGCCAGGTTATCGAACACCGTCATGGTGTCGTACACCACCGGGAACTGGAACACCTGGGCGATGTTGCGTTTCTCCGGGGTGAGGTCGTTGACCACCTTGCCGTCGAACAGCACCTGGCCTTCGGACGGGCTGAGCAAACCGGAGATGATATTGAGCAGGGTCGACTTGCCGCAGCCCGATGGCCCGAGCAAGGCGTAGGCGCCGCCCTGCTCCCAGACGTGGTTCATGGCGCGAATCGCGTAGTCCTCGGGACCGGCCGGCGCTGCGCTGTAGCTGTGCGCCAGGTTCTGCAAATGGATCTCGGCCATCAGGCAACCCTCGCGACACGGCGCCCGGGCGCCTGGACCAGGCGACCCTCGGTATCGAACACAAACAGTTTATGGGTGGGGATATACACGCGGATCGGCGCGTCGACGTCGTATTCGTGCACCCCCGGCAAATGCAGCACCAGCAGGAAGTGTTCGCTGCGCACATGCAGGAAGGTTTCCGAGCCGCTGATCTCGGCGACTTCCACGGTGACCGCCAGCTCCAGGTCGTCGTCGTTGCTCGGCACCAGGCTGATATGGCTGGGGCGCACGCCGAAGCGAAATTCGCCTTCGCCAATGGGGCGCAGGTCGACGTTGAGCGGGAAATGCACGAAGTTGGCGAAGCTCACTTCATTGCCGCTGATACGTCCCGGCATCAGGTTGATCGGCGGTTCGGAGAACAGTTCGGCGGCAAGTACGCTGTGCGGCTGGTGATAGACCTCGGCGGCCTTGCCGCTCTGGATCACCCGGCCTTCGTGCAGGATGGTGGTGGTGCCGCCCAGGGCCAGGGCCTCGTTGGGTTCGGTGGTGGCATAAATCGCGATGGTGTGGCGCGCCGCGAACAGCTCGCGCATTTCCTGACGCAGCTCTTCGCGCAGCTTGTAGTCCAGGTTCACCAGTGGCTCGTCGAACAGAATCAGTTCGGCGTCTTTCACCAGCGCCCGGGCCATGGCGGTGCGCTGCTGCTGGCCCCCGGACAGCTCCAGCGGGTGGCGCTGGAGGAATTTTTCGATGCGCAGCATCCTCGCGGTCTCCAGCACCTTGGCCTGGATTACCTCATTGGACACACCGGCCTGGCGCAACGGCGAGGCGATATTTTCGAACACGGTCATGGTCGGGTAGTTGATGAACTGCTGGTACACCATTGACACGTTGCGCAGGCGTACCGGCGTGTTCGTGACCTCCACGCCGTGCATCAGGATGCGGCCGCTGTCGGGCTTGTCCAACCCGGCCATCAGGCGCATCAGGCTGGTCTTGCCGGACAGGGTGCGGCCGAGCAGTACGTTGAAGGAACCGGCTTCGAAACGCAGGGTGGCGTCGTCGATCCAGGTTTGGCCGTCGACAACGCGGGAGACATGTTCCAGGCTCAATGACATGACACGACCTTTTTATTATTGGAATGAATCTGGCCAGTCGACAGAGCGAGTTTCGTGCCAATAACGGCAGGTGATTGATCCGTAAGGAAATGGGGGAAACGCGGCGTTCAGGCATGAACAATCGGGCTGAACAACTGAACAGTTCGGGGGTTGACAATGAACAGTGCTGAACAACACTTTATGGGCAATGAAGCTCAAAGGTGGGAGGGAGCAAGCCCCCTCCCACATTGGCCTGATTACGCCATTAGCTCGTGCAAGCCCAATAACAATAAAAACAGCAGGTCGCCCCATGGCCGAACCCTTGTCCCACGACACCCTCATCCAGGAATCCTGGCGCCGTTGCCGCGCCTTTGGCCTGGACCACCAGAGCACGCCCAGCTTTGATCAACTGCCCGCCGAGGGCATCAGCCAATTGCTGGAAAGCCAGCATTCCCTGGTGCAGACCACCCATCAGGAAGTGCTGCCCTACTACGAGAACATCCTCAGCAATTCCAACTGCCTGATCATGCTGGCCGACAATCAGGGCCAGGTGCTGACGTCGTGGGGCACCCAGCGCTTCATCGAACCCACACTGGCTCGCGGCTTCAGCGCCGGCGCCAGCTGGATGGAGCGTTCCAGCGGCACCAACGCCATCGGCACCGCGCTGGCCTGTGCCCAGGCGGTGCACATCGAACACGATGAACACTTTCTCAAGGCCAACCGCTTCATGACCGGCTCCGCGGCGCCGATCTTCGACGCCCAGCGCGAGATCATCGCGGTGCTGGACGTGTCGAGCGACAGCTACCTGCCGCCCTCCCACACCCTGGGCATGGTCAAGATGATGAGCCAGACCGTGGAAAACCGACTGATCCTCAACCTGTTTCGCGGCGAGCACTTTCAGCTGACCTTCAACACCGGCCTGAGCAACCTCGACAGCCAATGGGCCGGCCTGCTGATCTTCGATGAAAGCGGCCAGGTGCTCTCGGCCAACCGCCGCGCCGATAACCTGCTGGGCATCAGCCTGTCGCGGGTGATGATCGACAGCCTGTTCAAGGTGTCGCTGCTGGAGTTGCTCAATCAGCCCGAAGGCCTGCCGTTTTCGATACAGGCCGCAGGACGCAACCGCTTCCAGTGTTTACTGAAGCGCCCCAAACAGATACCGGTGCAAGCCCGTGTGTTCACCCAGCCGGCCGCGCCAAAGCCCGCTCCAATTGGCCTCAATACCCTGCATTTTGGCGATGTACGCGTGGAAAAGGCCGTACGCCAGGCCGAGCGCCTGCTGGAGAAGGACATCCCGCTGCTGATTCACGGCGAGACCGGGGTGGGCAAGGAAGTGTTCGTCAAGGCCCTGCACCAGGCCAGTTCCCGCAGCCGGCAGGCGTTTATCGCGGTGAACTGTGCGGCGATTCCCGCTGAGCTGGTGGAGTCGGAGCTGTTTGGCTATGAGAAAGGTGCGTTCACCGGCGCCAGCCAGAAAGGCAGCATCGGCCTGATTCGCAAGGCCGACAAAGGCACGTTGTTTCTCGACGAAATCGGCGACATGCCGCTGCCGACCCAGGCCCGCCTGCTGCGTGTGTTGCAGGAGCGCTGCGTGCAGCCGGTGGGCAGCAGCGAGCTGTTTCCGGTGGACCTGCGCATTATCTCGGCGACCAACCGTGCACTGCGCGAGCGGGTACAGGCTGGACGTTTTCGTGAGGATTTGTACTACCGCATCGGCGGCCTGACCCTGGAGCTGCCGGCGCTGCGCGAACGTACCGACAAGCGCGCGTTGTTCCAGCAACTGTGGCAGCAGCATCGCGAGCCGGGCCAATCGGCCGGGCTGAGCGCCGAGGTGCTGGCGCTGTTCGAGCGCCACCCGTGGCCGGGCAACCTGCGTCAGGTGAGCAGCGTGTTGCAGGTGGCGTTGGCCATGGCCGAGGAACAACCGATTCGCCCCGAGCACCTGCCGGATGATTTTTTTGTGGATTTGCACAGGGAGGCGCCGCAGCCCTTTACCGAGCGCATGGGCGACGACGCGGACCTGAACCAGCGCCTGAAGGCCGCCGGCGGCAATATTTCCCACCTGGCGCGGGAGCTGGGGGTGAGCCGCAACACCCTCTACAAACGCCTGCGCCGTAACGGGTGATGAGCTAGCGCGGCGTCACCACCACCAGCAGGTCGGTGAACGTCTGCACCTGGATCGGCAGGTTGTCCGCCAACGCTGCGAGCGCGGCAGTGGTGTCATCGAGCTTGAACACGCCGGAGACGCGCAGATCCCCCAGGGCCTGGGGATCGAACCGCAGCAGGCCATGGCGATAGCTGGCCAGGGTTTGCAGCACGTCGCTCAGCGGCTGGTCATTGACCTTGAGCAGGCCACGGGTCCAGGCGTCCGGGTCACTGCCAGGGGTGGCCTGTGCGGGCGTGGCGTGGCCGTGGTCGAGGATGGCCCGCTGGCCGGCCATGACCTTGACGCCCTCCTCGGCCGCGCCTTTGACCGCCACGCTGGATTCGATCACTGTCACCACCGTGGTGCCGTCCGCCGCCCGCTTGACCAGGTAGCGAGTGCCCAAAGCGGTGGCGCTGCCCTGGTCGGTGCGCACCACGAACGGCCGTTGCGCATCCTTGGCCACGTCCACCCACAGCTCGCCTTGCAGCAGTTCGAGCACCCGTTGATGGCCGTCAAATTTCACGTCCACCGCCGAGTTGCTGTTGAGCTGCAACTGGCTGCCGTCTTCCAGCACGATCTGGCGGCGCTCGCCGACGGCGGTGCGCTGGTCGGCCATCCACACCGGCGCGCGCTCCACGCCCAGCCAGCCGCACAGCAACATCCCCAGCAGGCCCACCACCTGGGCGCCGCGAGCGCGCCGGGGGGCAAAGGCGCGATTAAGGGCGACACGCGCCGGCCGCGCAGGCAAGGGTTCGAAGCTGCCCCACAACGAACGCATGCGTTCGATGGCCACCGCGTGGCGTGGATCGGCCTGGCACCAACGGTTGAACGCCTGGCGCTCGGCGTCGGTGACGTCTTCGTCGTGCAGACGCGTCAGCCAGTTGGCCGCTTGCTGGATGATCTGCTCGGAACTCACGACAGCGGCTCCGCCCCATGCAGGCTGTGGTAGCAGTGCACCAGCGCGGTGGAGATGTAGTTTTTCACGGTGCTGGCGGACACGTGCAGGCGTTCGGCGATCTCGTGGTAGGTCAGCCCGTCGAGACGGCTCAGCAAAAAGGCTTCGCGGGCCTTGGCAGGCAGCCCGGCGAGCATCTCGGCAATCCGCTCGAGGGCTTGCAGGGCCACATGAATCGCTGCGGGGTCAGGCATGCCGGCGTCTTCGCACTGAATGACCAGCGCCTCCATATAGGCTCGTTCAATACGCCGACGCCGCGCGCCATCGATCAACAGCCGACCCGCCGTGGTCGCGAGAAAGGCGCGGGGCTCCTTGATCGCCTGCGGCTCGGCCAGCATCAGGACGCGGATGAACGCATCGTGAGCCAGGTCCGCCGCATGCTGCGAACAGCCCAGTTTGCGGCGCAACCAGCCGTGCAACCAGCCATGATGCTCGCGGTACAGTGCCGTGAGTGTCTGCTGGCGGACAGAGTCGCCCAACGCGGCCGGAATCTCATGCATGCGCAAAAATTTCTCAAATGGGAAATGTTACCAATTGCGCGAACAATGCCAGCAAAACGGTGTGGGAGCAAGGCTCTCGACGGGCCATTCGCGCAGATCCCCCCTCCCACATTTAGTACCGGGTACCTATGCCCTTACAACACACGCCCCATCGCCTTCATCAACAGCAGATCCCGCCCATAAATATCCGGCGCATACACCACCCCACCCTGACGATCCACCTCCACCGTCCAGTACCCCAGCAACACCGGCACCGGTGTCGCCAGTCTGAACTCATGGGTCACCCCCGTCGCCAACAGCTCATCGGTGCGCGCACGCTCGGCCGGACTCACCAGCCAATCGCGCAGCAGCAGCGGCTGCTCGACCCGCACACACCCCGAGCTGAACGCACGCGGGCCCTTGGTGAAGAGCGGCTGGCTCGGCGTGTCGTGCAGGTACACCGAATACGGGTTGGGAAAACGCATCACGATCTTGCCCAGCGGGTTATGCGGCCCGGCCTGCTGACGCAGCAGGATGTTGCCGGGCCGCGCCCAGTCGATCTGCTCGGGCGCCAGCGGGCGGCCTTCCGGGTCGAGCACTTGCAGGTTCTGCTGACGCAGGTATTCGGGGTTCAGGCGGATGGCCGGGAGTTTGTCCTCGCGCATGATCGTGGGTGGAATGGTCCAGGTGGGGTTGAGGGTGAGCCGCGTGATACGTGACTTGAGCAGCGGCGTCTGGCGTTCGGCGCGGCCGACCTGCAGGCGGGTCTGCCACACCGGGATGCCGCTCTGGTACACGCTCAACTGCGCCGCTGCAACGTTGACCAGCACCCCTTCGGGCTCCAGGTCCTGGGCCAGCCAGCGAAAACGCTCAAGGTTGATGCGTAACTGTTCACGGCGCATCGCCGGGCTGATGTTCAACTCGGCCACGGTGCCGGCGCCGATCACGCCATCGGACTGCAGCGAATGGCTGAGCTGGAATGCCTTGACCGCATTGACCAGTTCCGGACGGTATTGCTTGGCGCTGCCCTTGGGTTCGCTGGCCAGGTAGCCACCGTGGAACAAGCGCCGCGCCAGTTCGGGCACGCGTGGGTCTTCCATGCCGGGGCGCAGCAGAGCGCCACTGGCGATCGCGTCCCACTGCGGCAATGGCTGCTGGCGCACGCGGGCATAGACATTGCGCAAGCTGCGGTAGAGATCGGCGCTGGGCCGCGCCTGGTCGAACGCCTGCGCCATGTCCCGCAGACCGGTGGCGGCAAACGCCAGCACCTCGAGCGTGGGATCGACGCTCGGCGGCTGGGAATGCCACAGCGGTTCGAAACGCGATTGCTGCAGACGCCCGTAATGCAGGTCCTGCAGGGCTTGCAGGTAGTGACGGCTGGTGTCGATATCGCTGCACAGCACATTGCTCGTGGCATCGGCAGTGGGCAGGCGGTAGTGGTCGGGGTCCAGGCCGTCATCGGCCAGCAGCTGCAACTGGGTGTTCAAGCCCTGCCGACGTTCATCGGCGGTCCACAGTGGCGTATCACCTTGCTGCTGGTAAAACGCTTGCAGGCGCGTCAGGGCGGCGGCGTCCACTTGCGCGGCGAAGCCTGGGCAGACGCCCGGCAACTGCGCGAGGACTTGTTGCACGGGGGCCAGCGCGACCGGGGCAGGCGCGACAACCGGTAATGCCTCCAGCGGCAGCTCGTCGGCTGCCGCGACCAGTGGTGCAACGATCAGGCAAAGGCTCAAGTAACATGCGTGTTTTTTGAACAATGACTTTGCTCCAATCCTACAGCGGGGGGGTATGTACTGTAGATGCTGACTTTTATATGTCGCCTCGGTTTCATGACGGTGACCATGGCCACGCTGAGCACTGTTGCGCTCGCCGCCAATGGCAACCCTCCCACGTTGTATAGCAGCCTGGCGCGCTCGGCTCCAGAACTCAATCCCACGGTATTGAAAAGCGCCCTGAGCGCGGTGCAATGCGCGGTCAACAACGGCGAGGAGCGCTCCGAACGCCTGGCCGTGATTGACTACTCCCAGCCTTCTACCGCCCGTCGGCTGTGGATTTTCGACCTGCGCAAGCAGAAGCTGTTGCTGCGCGACCTGGTGGCCCACGGCGCCAACTCCGGAGAAAATTTCGCCACGCAGTTTTCCAACCTCGAAGGCAGCCACCAATCCAGCCTGGGCCTGTTCCGCACCCAGGAAAGCTACCTGGGCACCCACGGCTACTCGCTGCGCATGGATGGCCTGGAGCCGGGCTTCAATGACCTGGCCCGCGACCGCGCTCTGGTGATCCACGCCGCCGACTACGTCAGCCCGCTGTGGAGCAAGCGCGAAGGCCGCATCGGCCGCAGCCAGGGCTGCCCGGCGGTGCGTCCGCAGGTGGCGCGCCAGGTGGTCGACAAACTCAAGGATGGGCAGTTCATGTTCTCCTGGTATCCCGACCAGCGCTGGTTGAAGTCCTCGACGTACCTCAATTGCAAGCCCCAACAGGTGGCAACCAGTCGTACAATCCGTGGCGGTTAGCCTGTCCCCACCGAGATAAGAGAGCGTCCCATGCTTCTACACACGTCCACCTGGATCGAGATCGGCCAGTTCCTTGAACGCAGCCGCACGGTGGTCATCCCCATCGGTTCCAACGAGCAGCACGGCCCCACCGGCCTCCTGGGTACTGACTGGATGTGCCCGGAAATCATTGCCCATGAAGCACAAAAGCACGCCGATATGCTGATCGGTCCCACGTTCAATATCGGCATGGCCCAGCATCACCTGGGGTTCCCCGGCACTATCTCACTGCGCCCTTCCACTTTTATCGCCGCCATCGGCGACTGGGTGCGCTCACTGGCCGGGCATGGTTTCGAGAAGATCCTGTTCCTCAACGGCCACGGCGGCAACATCGCGACGATTGAAGCGGCGTTTTCCGAACTGTATGCCGAGGCCAGCTTCGCCCGTCGCCCGGCCGGGTTCGCCCTCAAACTGGTGAACTGGTGGGACCTGGAAGGCGTTACCGAGCTGGCTCAGCGTCAATTTCCAGTGGGCCACGGCAGCCATGCAACGCCTTCGGAGATTGCCGTGACGCAGTGGGCGTATCCGGAGTCGATCAAGTCAGCCGATTATTCGCCGCAGATCGCCAACACCGGCCCGATCCGCGAAGCACTGGACTTCCGCGCCCGCTTCCCCGACGGTCGCATGGGCTCGGACCCGGCCCTGGCGACGGTGGAGAAAGGCGGTGAGCTGGTGGCGTTGGCGGCCCGGGGGCTGGTCAAGACCGTCATCAGTTTCAGCAACGAAGCACGCATTTAAAACGGGAGCCCTTGTGGCGAGCGGGCTTGCCACAGGATGCGTTCGCCTATGGCAGTAGGGGCAAATCAGAACGTTATTGGCACGCCTTCGCCGCCAGCTCAAGCCGCGACGGCTTGATCGCCGAAACCACTGGCTTGCGCTCATACAACGAGACCTTGGTGCCGTCCTGGGACTTGTACGCCTCCAGCACATCGTCGGCGGCAATCTTGCTGCTCAACAACACCGTGGCGTGACGCGAGTTCTGCGTCACGGTGGCGGTGATGCCGTGTTTCTCAAGTTCAGGCAACAGGCACTGCACGTAGGCTTGTGGGGACTTGGCCGTTTGCAGCGTCAGCGACGGAGCGTTCGGGGCGGTAACACATCCGCCCAGCGCCAACGCCATGACCGGTACGAAAAAAGAGCGCATACACCTTCCTGCCTTGATAAAAGAAAAATCCACTTCAGTCCGCGCGCAGAGTCTACGCCAGCGGCGCGTGCCAGCAAATGGCCCGTATGCTGATCACCGGCAGTCGCCAAGGCGGGTCAGGCGCTGATTCTCCCTGTTCCCTGAAAAAACAGAACTTGCGAGGCGTGATGGTGACTATTATCTGAACCGATAATGCACCGCCTATAACGATAAGGACCACGCCATGAAGCCCCACCAGAAGACCTTCGACCGCATCCGCGAAGCCGTATTGCCGGAGTTTCGCGAGCGGATCGCCGACTACCTGGTCGAGTATGAAAACGTGCTTCAGAACGCCGCCGCCGATGCCCAACACGTGCACGACAGCGCCCAGCAGCTACGTGGCTACCTGCGCGGCCTCAACACCACGCGGGTGCTGGGCATGGCGGACTGGGAAGACCTCGACCGGCGGATCGTGCACATCATTGAGCGCCCTGCGGCCCAGGGCGTTGCAGATTGACCCACGCCTGCACCGAGGGCCGCTGCCACTGACGCTGCGCATACGCCACCAGCTCGCCGGGCACGGGGTCACCCTTGAGGATCAGCCGGTTGAGCATCAGGGCAAGGTCCACATCGGCAATCGACCAGTCACCAAACAGGTTCTCCGGGTGCCCCGCCAGCAGCCCCTGCGCCGCGCTGATCAGTTTGCGTGCGGCCGCTTCGGCCACCGGCGACAACGGCGGCATGGTCTGCCCGCAAAACACCACCAGCGTCGAGCGTTCCTGGCGAATGGGCAGCAAGTCACTGCGTAACCAGGCCTGCACCTGCCGCGCCCTCGCCCGCTGCTGCAGGTTGGACGGGTAGACGGCGATTGCAGGATAAGCCGCGTCCAGGTATTCACAGATGGCCGACGATTCAGACAGTGCAAAGTCGCCCTCAACCAGCGTCGGCACACGCTGGGTCAAGGACAGTCGGGCAAAGTCCGCCGCCTGGTGTTGCGCCGCGTCCAGGTCCAGGGTGACGGTGTCGAAGGCCAGGCCTTTTTCCCGCAGGGTGACGAACACCGACATGGCGTAAGGGCTGGCGAACAACGAGTCGACATACAGACGCAGCGGAGCTTGGTGCATGGGTGTTCTCCTTAAGGTGAGTCGCTACGCTACGAGATGTGCCGCGATAAAGACAATGCAGGGTTTTTATGGGGGCATTCCAGGCGGGAATAGCACGCCAACGCTCAGCCTAATGTTATAGGATAACGCCCTCTTCCTGCCCTGCCCTGCGATCCTGCCCATGACTGACGCTGTTCCCCTCCGCCAACGCCTCTTCTCCATCGACGCCCTGCGCGGCCTGGTGATTCTGTTCATGTTGCTCGACCATGTGCGCGAGACGTTCCTGATGCAGCGTCAGGTCGGCGACCCCATGAGCATTGACAGCACCGAACCTGCGCTGTTTGTCAGCCGCACCCTGGCCCATTTGTGCGCGCCGGTGTTTGTATTGCTCACCGGTTTATCGGCCTGGCTTTACGGCCAGAAATACCAGGGCACTCGCGATGTGTCGGCGTTTCTGTTCAAGCGCGGGCTGTTTCTGGTGGTGCTGGAGTTCACCCTGGTCAGCTTTGCGTGGACCTTCCAGTTGCCGCCCAGCGTGATCTATCTGCAGGTGATCTGGGCGATCGGCATCAGCATGATCGCCCTCGCGGCGCTGGTGTGGTTGCCGCGACCGCTGCTGATCACCCTGGCACTGCTGATCATTGGCGGGCACAACCTGCTCGACGGCGTGCACTTCGCGCAGGGTTCAGCGCTGCAACATGCCTGGTCCATCCTGCACGAACGCAGTTGGATCGACGTAAGCGACAGCCTGCGCCTGCGCGTCACTTATCCGGTATTGCCGTGGATCGGCGTGATTGCCCTGGGTTACGGGCTGGGGCCATGGTTTGCGACGGGTATGCAGCCGGCGTTGCGTCAGCGTTATCTGCTGCTGGGCGGCGTAGGCGCGTTGGTGGGGTTCGTGCTGTTGCGGGCCTTCAACGGGTATGGCGAAAAGCCGTGGCACACCTATGACACTGGCGTGCAGACGTTGATGAGTTTTTGCAACATGACCAAATACCCGCCTTCGCTGCTGTTTCTGGCATTGACCCTGGGGATCGGCTTGCTGCTGTTGCTGGCGTTTGAACGCGCCGGGCACAAGCGCTGGATCGGCGTGCTGGCCGTGTTTGGTTCGGCGCCGATGTTCTTCTACCTGCTGCACCTGTACGTGCTGAAAGTGCTGTATATCGCCTGCGTCGCCCTGTTCGGCCTCAATTACGGCAACTACTTCGGTTTCGACAGCGTCGGCGCCATCTGGCTGGTCGCCCTGCTGCTGCCGTTGGCGCTGTACCTGCCGGTGCGCTGGTTTGCCGGTCTCAAGGCACGCCGTCGCGATCTGGGCTGGCTTAAATACTTGTGACACACAGGGCAGGCTCAGCGAGCGGGCTTTAGTGGCGAGCAGGCTTGTCCTGCGTTGGGCTGCGCAGCAGCCCCAAAACCAGCCTGCGCGCAGTATCAGGTATACCGAGGAGTCTTGATTGGGGGCGCTTCGCACCCCAACGCGGGGCAAGCCCGCTCGCCACAACAAGCCCGCTCGCCACAGAGGCTGCGGGTTGCTGCGCGACAGCGCCAAGTGCCGATTTAACGGAGGCTCCCACACTTTTTACCGCGTTACGCCAGTTCGGCACGCAGTTGCCGGGCGGCCGTCACCATGTGAATCAACGCCGCTTCCGTCTCCGGCCACGCCCGCGTTTTCAGCCCGCAATCGGGGTTGACCCACAGGCGCTCGGCCGGAATGCGTTTGGCGGCCTTGCGCAGCAGGTGGGCCATTTCCGACGCATCCGGCACCCGCGGTGAGTGAATGTCGTAGACGCCCGGGCCGATATCGTTCGGGTAAGCGAAGGCTTCGAACGCCTCCAGCAACTCCATGTCCGAACGCGAGGTTTCGAGGGTGATCACGTCCGCATCCATCGCCGCGATGGACTCGATCACATCATTGAACTCGCTGTAGCACATGTGGGTGTGGATCTGCGTTTCATCCCGCACACCCGAGGCACACAGGCGGAACACTTCAGTGGCCCAGTCCAGGTAGCCCTGCCACTGCGCCCGGCGCAGCGGCAAGCCTTCGCGAAAGGCCGCTTCGTCGATCTGCACGATCCTGATGCCGGCCGCTTCCAGGTCGACCACTTCGTCACGGATCGCCAGCGCCAATTGGCGGGCCTGCACTTCGCGGCTTACGTCTTCGCGCGGGAACGACCACATCAGCATGGTCACCGGGCCGGTCAGCATGCCCTTCATGACCTTGCGGGTCAGGCCCTGGGCGTAGCGGATCCACTCCACCGTCATCGCCTTCGGGCGGCTCAGGTCACCGACGATCAGCGCCGGTTTCACGCAGCGCGAACCGTAGCTCTGCACCCAGCCAAAACGGGTGAACGCGTAGCCGTCCAGTTGCTCGGCGAAGTATTCGACCATGTCGTTACGCTCGGCCTCGCCGTGTACCAGCACGTCCAGGCCGAGGTTTTCCTGCACTTCAACGGCGTGTTTGATCTCGCTGTGCATCGCGTCAACGTAGTCGGCTTCGCTCAACCGGCCCGCCTTGTACGACTGTCGCGCCAGACGGATCGAGCCGGTTTGCGGGAATGAACCGATGGTGGTGGTCGGGAACAGCGGCAGCTTGAGACCGGCGCGCTGTTTCTCGATACGTTGGGCAAACGGCGACGGACGCTGGCTGTGCTCGGCGGTTATCGCCGCCACACGGGCCTGGACGGCCGGTTTGTGGATACGCGGCGACGCGGCCCGGCTGGTCTGCACCGCGCGGCTTTCAGCCAGCGCCGCCAGTACGTTCGGCGCTTCAGGCGCGTTGACGGCTTGGGCCAACACCGCCACCTCCGCGCATTTCTGCACGGCAAATGCCAGCCAGCGGTTCAGCTCGGCATCCAGTTGGTCTTCGCGGCTCAGGTCGACCGGGCAGTGCAGCAGCGAGCAGGACGGCGCCACCCACAAGCGGTCACCCAGCCGTTCATGGGCGTGCTGCAAGGTGGCCAGGGCCTGTTCAAGGTCGCTGCGCCACACGTTACGGCCGTTGACGATGCCCAGGGACAGCACTTTATAACCCGGCACGCGGTCAAGAATGGTCGGGTATTGCTCCGGCGCACGCACCAAATCGATGTGCAGGCCGTCGACCGGCAGGTTTGCGGCCAGGCCGAGGTTTTCCTCCAGACCGCCGAAATAGGTGGCGAGCAGTTTCTTCAGCGGGTCGCGCTGGATCAGGTTATAGGCGCGCTCAAAGGCATTCTTCCAGGCCTGCGGCAGGTCGAGCACCAGGATCGGTTCGTCGATCTGCACCCACTCAACGCCCAGGTCCGCCAGGCGTTGAAAAATCTGCCCGTACAACGGCAGCAGGCGATCCAGCAGGTCGAGCTTGTCGAAGTCGGCGCCTTTGGTCTTGCCCAGCCACAGGTAGGTCAGCGGGCCGATCACCACCGGTTTGACGGTATGCCCCAGCTCGCGTGCTTCCTGCACCTCTTCGAACAACTGCTCCCACCCCAGGTGGAATTGCTGGTCCGCGCTGAACTCGGGTACCAGGTAGTGATAGTTGGTGTCGAACCATTTGGTCATTTCCTGGGCGTGGGCGCCGCCGCAGCAAGGGTCGCTGACGCCCCGGGCCATGCCGAACAGGGTGTTCAGGGTGGCCTTGCCGTCCGCCGGGCGGAAGCGCTCGGGGATCACGCCGAACATCAGCGAGTGGGTCAGTACCTGGTCATACCAGGCGAAATCGCCGGCAGGCAGCAGCTCGATCCCGGCGTCTTTCTGCAGTGCCCAGTGGGCCTTGCGCAGGTCACGGCCAACGGCGCGCAGGCCGGCTTCGTCGAGCTCACCCTTCCAGAACGCTTCCTGCGCTTTTTTCAGTTCACGATCGCGTCCAATGCGTGGAAATCCGAGGGAATGAGCGACTGCCATGACGTGCAACTCCAATGTCGATAAAGATGGCAGCCATTGTCGACAGAGCGCCAGCGTGAGACAAACTCATTAAATTGCAGACCATCACAAGTTTCACTCATGTTGCACTCAGGTGCAGATAGAACCCGTGGAGCATGAACCCGGCACACGTCGCCAGCGCCAATCCCATGCAGCGGTTGAACCAGGTGAACGCCGCCGCCCCGCTGATGCGCCGTCCCAGCAGTGCACCGAGCAACGCGTAGACCCAGGGCGCCCCCACGGCGCCCAATCCCAGCAAGGCTGACACGCCAAAGATGGAGGCGCCGGTGATATGCGCCGCCGGCAACATCACACTGGTGATCGGCAACACCGCCACAATGCCCTTGGGGTTGAGCAACTGGATCACCAGGCCGTTCCAAAAGGTGAGTGCCTTGATCGGCGCGGTTGAATCCTCTTCAACCACCGTACGCGCGGTGAACACCTGGTACGCGAGGTACAGCGTGTAGGCGCCGCCGATCAACGCGATATAGGGCAGCGCCGCCTGGGAAACGATCGCTTCACCGGTGTAGCCAAACAGCACGAACATCAGCAGCATCGCGCAGCCCACGCCCAGGTAGAAACCGCTGGATCGACGCAGTTTGCCGGTGAGCCCGGCGTTCAGGCCCATCAGGTTGACGGGCCCCGGGCTGTACATGACGCTGAAGGCGTAGAGAAAAATGTCCATGGCAGACCTGCAAGAGAAGAAGTCCAGCGAGTCTATCCAGGCGCATGTCGCTCGATCTTGTACGTTTGTGGCAGGTGGTCGGGCTGCTGGCCCGCGCCGATCTGAAGTTGTACGAAGCAAAGGCGGCAGGCCGTAATCGGGTCGCCCCCGTCAAATAATCGGCCCCGCAAGCCATTTCAGACAATCACCCCTGTGGCGAGCCCGCTCGCCACACCAAACCCGCTCGCCAAAGGGTTTTAAACGCTCAGTCAATCAATCCCTGGGCGTCATAAAACGGATACGGCCCCGGGTAATCACCAAACACGCCGTTGTGGCTAACCAACCCCTGCCGCGCCTCCCAGCGATGCAACAGATACCCCGCCGGTTCCAGGTTGAAATGCGCCGGGGCCGCGTCCTGCAGATCCAGCACAATCTGATGGGACGTGCCGGGGCATACGCAGCTGAGGCTGCCACCGAAACGCCGCTGCATTGGCCGGTGCAGGTGACCGCACAACAGACGCTCCACCTGCGGATGACGGGCAACCACTTGCTCAAGCGCAGCGGCATTGATAAAGGGTTCACGGTCCATATGGCCGATGCCGCTGATGAACGGCGGGTGGTGCAGGATCAGCAGCGTCGGCGTATCCGGGCGCAGCGCCAGTTGGGCGTCGAGCCACTGCAACTGGCTGTCGAGCAACTGCCCGCCGTGGCTGCCGGGGATGGTCGAATCCAGGCCGATCAGGCGCAGCGGATGGTCATCCACCACCCAGTCCAGGGGCGCCTGCGCCGAGCGTGGCAAGTAGGCGTGGTCGGCAAACGCGTCCAGCAACGGCCCGCGTGTGTCGTGATTGCCGGGCACCAGATAGCAAGGCATGTGCAGGCGCGCGAGTTCAGGGTGCAGCACCGCGTATTCATCGGCGCGGCCGAAGTCCACCAGGTCACCGCTGATCACCACGATATCGGGGCGCGGGTGGCTGGCGTTCAGGTGGTCGACGGCACGGCGCAGCGCGCCCAGGGTATCGACTACGCCATAGGTCAGGCGCTGACCGGCCTTGAGGTGCAGGTCGCTGATTTGCGCAACCAGAAACGGACTGTTCACAGGCAAACGCTCACGCATTGAGGGTAAACAACATGTTCGGCGTGATCGCCAGGGCAATCGGCGCGCCGACGGCATGCAATTGGTTGTCGCTGCTGTCCACCAGCAACGGTTGCGGGCCGCCCACATCCACCAGCAGACGGCTTTGCGCGCCCTGGAAAAACTGCGCCAGCAGGTGCCCGTGCAAGTGCCCCTCGCCATCCATCACACGCAAGTGCTCGGGACGGCAATAGACAGTTGCGGGCACGTCGGCCGCTTGCCACGGCAATTCGCCGCCGCACACCTTCAGGCCCCGGGGCGATTGCGCGATCACCTGGAACGCATTCAGGTTGCCCACAAAGCCTGCGACGAACGCATTCGCCGGCTGCTGATAGATCTCACGCGGGCTCGCCAGTTGGGCCACGCGGCCCTGCTCCATCACCAGGATCCGATCGCCCAGGGCCATGGCTTCGCCCTGGTCGTGGGTGACGAACACGGCGGTGATGCCCAGCCCGCGCAGCAATAGGTCCAGCTCGCTGCGCAGGCGCTCACGCAACTGGGCATCGAGGGCGGCCAGCGGTTCGTCGAGCAACAGCACCTTGGGACGCGGCGCCAGGGCACGGGCCAGGGCGACGCGTTGGCGCTGCCCGCCCGACAGTTCATGAATGCTGCGCCGGCCGTGATTGTGCAGCCCCACCAATTCCAGCAACTCATCACAGCGCTTGTTGCGCTCCAGCGCAGGCACGCCGCGAATCTTCAGGCCGTAGACGATATTGCCGGCCACATCCAGGTTGGGAAACAGCGCGTAGTTCTGAAACACCATGCCCACATCGCGACGTTCGATGGGCAGGCGGGTGACGTCCTGGTCGCCAAAGAACACCTGCCCCACATCCGGCCGTTCCAGGCCTGCAATCAAACGCAGGGTGGTGGTTTTACCGCAGCCGGACGGGCCGAGAATGGCCAGGGTTTCACCGCCTTCGACGGTCAGATCAAGGTTGTGCACGGCCACGGTGCCGTCGGCGAACGCCTTGCGACAGCCCTTGAGGCGAATAGTGATAGCGGTCATCGACGCTCTCCACGAGACAAACGGGCGCTGATGGCCTGCAACGCGATCAGCAGCGGCACGATCATCAGCAAAAAGATAAGGGTGTAGGCACTGGCGATTTCCAGGCGCGCCGAGGCGTAGCTGTCGGCCAGACCCACGGGCAGGGTCTTGGTCATCGGCGTGTGCAGCATCCAGGTCAGGTTGAACTCACCCAGCGAAAGGGTCACCACCATCAGCACACCGGCGAGAATCCCCGCCCGGCAGTTGGGCACCACCACGCTGAAAAAGCGCTTGATCGGCCCTGCCCCGAGGCTTGCGGCGGCCTCTTCCAGCACCGGCAAGTGCTGGCGCTGCATCACCGCCATCACCGGGCGCACCAGAAACGGCAAGGTGAACAGCACATGGCCGACGAGGATGAAGAGCCAACTGCTGCGGAACGCGCCGAACTGGCCATAGGTGAGCAATAACGCCAACGCGCTGGCCAGGCCCGGCATTGCCACCGGCAGCACCATCAATTCCTCGAAGGCGCGGCTGAAGCGGTTGTTCATGCGCACCAGCGCATAGGCCGCCGGCACGCCGACCACGCACACGCACACCGCGCAGGCCAGCGCCAGTTGCAGCGACAGCCACACCGTGGGCGAATAGGCCTGCCACACCTGGATCAACCAGTCGAAGGTCAGGCCGCTGGCCAGGCCAACAAAGAAATTGCGTGTCAGCCCCGCCATTAACGACAACAGCACCGGCACCAGCATGAAGGCGCACACCAGCAGGGTGAACAGCAGTTGCAGCACAAATAACGATGAGCGTTTCACAGAACCGTCCCCGCGTTTTTCACCAGGCGCCGGGTCAGCAACAGCACGGCCCAGGTCAGCGCCCCCAGCACCACCGACAAGGCAGCGGCGACGGCGAAGTTGGCGTAGTTGGTGAACACATTGTAGATCGCCACCGGCGTGACGTTCAGGCGCGTGCCCAGGGTAAAGGCGGTGCCGAAGGCGCCCATGGAGGTGGCAAAGCAGATCGCGCCACACGAGGCCAGCGCCGGTGCCAGGCCTGGGATGATCACATCGCACACCACCCGCCAGTGCCCTGCCCCCAGCGAATGCGCGGCTTCTTCCAGGCTGCGGTCGAGGCTTTCGCACGCCGCCATCACGGTGAGAATCACCCGTGGAATCGAGAAATACAGGTAGCCGACAAACAGCCCCGCCAACGAGTAGGCAAAGATCCAGCGCTCACCGGCCAGTTGCAGGCCCAGCGCCGCGAACAGGCCCTGGCGCCCGGCCAGCAGGATCACCAGAAAGCCCACCACCACGCCGGGAAATGCCAGCGGAAAGGTCAGCAGCGCCACCAGCGCCGAACGCCCGAAAAACTGCTGGCGCGCCAGAAACACACCGCTGGTGCCGCCGATCACCAACGCCGTCAGCGTGACGAACACGGCCAACGCACAGGTCTGCGCCAGGCTGCCCAGGTATTGCGCACTGCTCAGCACCTGCCAGTAGCCGCTGCCGAGGCTGTCGCGGCGTTGGGCCCCGAGCAGCATCAGGTGCGCCAGCGGCAACAGCCAGAACGCCAGCAACAGCGCAAAGGCCGGGGCCAGCGCCCAGGCGGCGCGTGGGGTCGAGGCCACTTACTTGACCTCGTTGAGGTAACGGGCGGCGAAAGCTTCCTGCACGGCGGCCATTTTCTGGTAGTCAACCACACCGGCGCGGGCGTAGTCGCTGTCGGGCAGGAACTGCGCGGCCACCTCGGCCGGCATCTGCACCGGACGCACCGGGCGCAGGTAGGCCTTGGCCCACAACGCCTGGCCCGCATCGGACAGCACGAAGTCGAGCACCTTTTCGCCGTTGGCGCGGTGCGGCGCATTCGCCACCAGGCTCATCACGTAGGGCACGCTGATGCTGCCCTCTTTGGGGATCACGAAGGCGACGTTGGCGTTGTCCTTGTAGCGGGCGCGGTAGGCGTTGAAGTCGTAGTCCACCAGGATCGGCAACTCACCGGACAACACCCGCGCATAGGCTGTCTGCTTGGGCACGATGGGGGCGTTTTTCGCCAGCTTCTGGAAGTAGTCGATGGCCGGGGCGAAGTTGTCGAGGTCGCCGCCCATGGCGCGGTTGATGGCGACCGCCGAGACGTAACCGACAAACGCGCTGGACGGGTCCAGGTAGCCGACCATGCCTTTGTATTCGGGCTTGAGCAGGTCGGCCCAGCTTTGCGGCACGGGCAGACCGCCAAGGGCGTCGACGTTGACCATGATGCCCAGGGTGCCGGAGTGGATCGCGAACCACTGCCCGGACGGGTCTTTGAGGCCGGCGGGAATCTGCTCCCAGCCTTTGGGTTTGTAGCCCTCGACGACGCCGGCCTTTTGCGCCTGCAGACCGAAGGTCACACCGTAATAGACCACGTCGGCGACCGGCGCGGCTTTTTCGGCCACCAACTGCGCCAGGGATTGGCCGGAGTTCTTGTTGTCCAGCGGCACCTGCACACCGGTCTGCGCGGCGATGGCCTTGAGCTGGGTGCCCCAGTCGGCCCAGTCCGGCGGGCAGTTGTAGCAGATCGCGGTGTCGGCGGCCTGGGCCAGGCTGGCGATGCCGCACAGCAGCACGGCGGCCAGGGTTTTACGGAGTGTGCGCATCAGGGTCGTCCTCATGGGGTTGAGTGCTTTCGCCCGGCCGGATATGGCAAGGCAGACAATGGGAAATCGGCGCGTTGCCGGCGATCTGCGCCAGCAACTGGTCAATCACGGTGCTGGCGAGCAGCGCAATGGGCTGCACCACGCTGCACAACGTGGGGTGCAGTTGGGTACCGAGGGTGATGCCGTCAAAGCCCATCACCGAGAGTTGCTCGGGCACGTTCCAGGCGTTGCGGCGCAGCTCGGCGATCAGGCTGATGGCGAGGAAATCGTTGGAGCACAGCAACGCTGTCGGCGCGTCGGGGCCGGTCAGGAATGGCTCGATAGCGGCGAATTCAGCCTGGGTGTGCGCGGGCATTTCGATCACCGGGCGGCTGTTGAGGCCCCAGGCCTTCATCGCATCGCAGTAGCCGGCATGGCGCAGACGCGCACGGTCGGACTGCAACGCGGGGCCGGCGACCATGCTGATGCGCCGGTGCCCCGCGTCCAGCAGGTAACGGGTGGCCAGGGCCATGCCGGCACGGTTGTCCACCGACACGGCGCTGTAATTCGGGTTGCTCGGTTGGTGGTACGCCAGCACGAACGGCGTCTGCTCGTTGGCCAGGCTGTTGAGTACGCTGTTGCTCTCGGCATCGGTGACGGTCAGCACCAGCCCGTCCACGCGCTGGCGCAGCAACTCTTCGACCACGATGCTCTCGCGTTCGCTGCTGTAGTCGGTGGTCGCCAGCAACAGGCTGTAGCCGCGCAATCGCGCGGCGCGCTCCATGGCCTGGAACTGTTCGGCGAACACCGGGTTGAGCAGGTTGGGCACCACCACGCCGATCAGTTGTGTGGTTTGCAGGCGCAGCTGACGGCCCAGCAGGTTGGGCCGAAACCCCAGCTCACGGGCGGCGGCGAACACCTGCTCGCGGGTGGCCGGACGCACCTGGCCGGGGGAGGCAAAGGTGCGCGCGGCGGTGGCACGGGATACGCCGGCCAGGCGCGCAACGTCTTTCAGATCAGGCATGTTCACTCGCTTGAGATCGATCTCATTGGCGAGGACAGTAGCGGTGGAATGTGGCAGGACGGTGGTGAAGAGATGACGGTTTGATGTCAGTGACGTCCGATGTACAAAAAAGCATGGGTGGGATCGGACTCGATGCCTGCCCATGGATGGTCATAATCGCCGGGTATCGTCAAAAACCGGCGCGGCAAAATCCGCTCGTTAACCTTTCGATCCTGACCAAGTGCGGGCACAATGCGTGTCCTTTTTTGGCAGGCACCGCCGCAGGCTCTCAAAAATGATCAAAACGCCGTATTACCTCATCGACAAACAGAAGCTTCTGGTCAACATGCAGAAGATTGCCTACGTGCGCGAGCAGTCCGGCGCCAAGGCCCTGCTGGCACTCAAGTGCTTTGCCACCTGGTCGGTGTTCGACCTGATGCAGCAATACATGGACGGCACCACCTCGTCGTCGCTGTATGAGCTCAAGCTCGGCCGCCAGAAGTTCGAAGGCGAAGCGCACGCGTACAGCGTGGCCTGGGCCGACGATGAAATCGAAGAGATGCTGGAAAACTGCGACAAGATCATCTTCAACTCCATCAGCCAGTTGCAGCGCTTTGCCGCACGCAGCGAAGGCAAGACCCGCGGCCTGCGCGTGAACCCGCAGGTGAGCAGCTCCGACTACCTGCTGGCCGACCCGGCGCGGCCGTTCAGCCGCCTGGGCGAGTGGGACCCGGTGAAGATCGACGGCGTGATCGAGCAGATCTCCGGCTTCATGTTCCACAACAATTGCGAGAACGGCGACTTCAGCCTGTTCGACAAGATGCTCGGCACCATTGAAGAACGCTTTGGTGCGCTGCTGCACAAGGTCAAGTGGGTCAGCCTCGGCGGCGGCATCCACTTCACCGGTGAAGGCTATGCGCTGGACGCATTCTGCGCGCGGCTCAAGGCGTTCTCCGAGAAGTACGGCGTGCAGGTCTACCTGGAACCGGGCGAAGCGGCGATCACCAACAGTGCTTCCCTGGAAGTCACCGTGCTCGACACGCTCTACAACGGCAAGCACCTCGCCGTGGTCGACAGCTCCATCGAAGCCCACCTGCTGGACCTGCTGATCTATCGTCTCAACGCCAAGCTGGCGCCGAGCGAGGGTGAACACACCTATATGGTGTGCGGCAAGTCCTGCCTGGCCGGGGACATCTTCGGCGAGTATCAATTTGATCGTCCGCTGGCCATCGGCGATCGGCTGTCGTTCATCGACACCGCAGGCTACACCATGGTCAAGAAAAACTGGTTCAACGGCCTGAAAATGCCGTCCATCGTAGTGAAACAACTCGACGGTACAGTCGAAGTGGTTCGTGAATTTGGTTACGACGACTACCTGTCCAGCCTTTCGTAAGCTGGCGGATATAGGAGAAATAAAGCAATTGAAAAAGAACGTTCTTATCATTGGTGCAGGAGGTGTCGCCAAGGTGGTGGCCCACAAGTGCGCGCAGCACAACGACGAACTCGGTCGTATTGCTATCGCGTCGCGCAACATCTCCAAATGCCAGGCCATCATCGACAGCGTCAAGGCCAAGGGTAGCCTCAAGGTTCCCGCCGACCTCCAGGCCTTCGCGCTGAACGCCCTGGACGTGGAAGCGACCAAGGCCCTGATCCGCGAGACTGAATCGCAGATCGTCATCAACGTGGGTTCCGCGTTCCTCAACATGTCGGTACTGCGTGCCTGCATCGACACGGGCGTCGCCTACCTCGACACCGCCATTCACGAAGAGCCGGGCAAGGTCTGCGAGACCCCGCCGTGGTACGGCAACTACGAATGGAACCACCTGGAAGAGTGCAAACAGAAGAACATCACCGCCATCCTTGGCGTGGGCTTCGACCCGGGTGTCGTCAACGCGTATGCCGCGCTGGCGCAGCAACAGCATTTCGACCGCATTGATTCGATCGACATTCTCGACGTCAATGCCGGCAGCCATGGCAAATATTTTGCCACCAACTTCGACCCGGAAATCAACTTCCGCGAGTTCACCGGACAGGTGTGGAGCTGGCAGAACAGCCAGTGGACCAGCAACACCATGTTCGAAGTCAAACGCACCGACGACCTGCCGGTGGTCGGTTCGCAGAACCTCTACCTCACCGGCCACGATGAAGTGCACTCACTGTCGAAAAACCTCGACGTGCCCAACGTGCGTTTCTGGATGAGCTTCGGCGAACACTACATCAACGTGTTCACCGTGCTGAAAAACCTCGGCCTGCTGTCCGAAAAGCCGGTCACCACCGCCGAAGGCCTGGAAGTGGTGCCGTTGAAAGTGGTCAAGGCCGTGCTGCCCGACCCCTCTTCGCTGGCCCCCGGCTACACCGGCAAAACCTGCATCGGCGACCTGGTCAAGGGCACCAAGGACGGCCAGCCACGGGAGATGTTCATCTACAACGTGGCCTGCCATGAAGAAGCCTTCGCCGAGACCGACAGCCAGGGCATCTCCTACACCGCCGGCGTGCCACCGGTCGCCGCAGCGCTGCTGGTCGCCCGTGGCGAGTGGGACGTGAAGCACATGGCCAACGTCGAGGAACTGCCGGCCGAGCCGTTCCTCAAAGCGCTGGACGTGATGGGCTTGCCGACGCGGATCAAGGATGAACACGGTGATCGTGCGTGGGATGCGATTGCCTGATTGGCGATAGCTGCCCGAACAAAAAAATGCGCCCCGAGGGGCGCATTTTTTGTCATGGCGATAAAAACCTCAACCACACTGATCGTGTGATCTGCTCGATAGCATTTCTATGCAAGATTGCGCGCCGATGGTCATGTCCCCCAGGAACAGCTCCTGGCCATTCTGTGGCGAGCAGGCTTGTCCTGCGTTGGGCTGCGCAGCAGCCCCAAAACCATGCTCCGGGCAGTGTCACGTACCCCGCGTTTTCCTTGATTGGGGGCGCTACGCCCCCCAACGCGGGGCAAGCCCGCTCGCCACAGAGGCTCCAGTTTGCTGCGCGACAGCGCTACGTCGAAGACTTGGCGGAGCCTCCCACACTTAAAACACCGACCAGCCAATCCGCTCACTCAGCAACTCCAGCGCCTTCATCCCCGCCAGCGAATTCCCGGCGGCGTTCAACTCCGGCGACCACACGCACACCGTAAATTGCCCCGGCACCACAGCAACAATCCCGCCGCCGACCCCGCTTTTGCCGGGCAACCCCACGCGGTAGGCAAAATTGCCCGCTTCGTCATACAGGCCGCTGGTGGCCATGATCGAGTTAACCTGTTTGGTCTGGCGCGCGGTGAGGATCTGTTCGCCGCTGTGGGCGCTCACGCCTTCGTTGGCCAGAAAGCTGAAGGCCTTGGCCAGGTCCAGGCAGCTCATCTGCAAGGCGCAGTAGTTGAAGTAGCTGTGCAGCACCGCGTCGACGTCGTTGTGGAAGTTGCCGAAGGCTTTCATCAGGTAGGCCATGGCCGCGTTGCGCGCACCATGCTGCGCTTCGGAGTCGGCGACGATGCTGTTGACCAGGATCTGCGGGTTGCCTGACAGGCGCCGGACGAAGTCGCGCATCGACAGGATCGGCACGGCGAAGCGCGACTGGTTGATGTCGCAGATCACCAGGGCGCCGGCGTTGATAAACGGGTTGCGCGGGCGGCCGCGTTCGAATTCCAGCTGCACCATGGAATTGAACGGTTGCCCCGAAGGCTCATGGCCCAGGCGCTCCCAGATGGTTTCGCCGCCGTGGTCGATGGCCTGTACCAGGCTGAACACCTTGGAAATGCTCTGCACCGAAAACAACGTATCGGCGTCCCCCGCGCAATAGGCCGCGCCGTCGTTGCCGTAAACGGCGATGCCTAGCTGGTTGGCGGGGACGTCGGCCAGTGCGGGGATGTAGTCGGCGACTTTGCCCTGGCCGATCAGTGGACGAACTTCGTCGAGAATCGCGTCCAGCAGCGCCTGCATGTCTTGTCCTGTCATCGTGCCTTGCATCGTGGATAGCGGGGCGCGGAGGATACCGCAAAGCTGCGGATCAGACAGGTACCGCGCTCAGATTAACGCTGCACCGGAATGCGGATATCGCCGCTCCGGCACTGGGTTTTCACGCTTCTGGGGCAACCGGCAAAGCGCAGTTCCTTGCTCAGGCACACGCGCACTTCGGACAACACTTTGCCCTTGCAGATCACCGCCACGCTGCGATTGCCCATGGCCGGATTGCTTTGGCGAAACAGCGCTTCGATTTCAGCGGCCTGCAGATAATTGGGCACGTTGAACGGTTGCAGTTGCTGCGGAATCTGCACGGAGGCCAGCGCGGCATCCGTCGCATCCAGGTAACGCGTGGCGTCCAGGCCGCTGCAGGTGCCGTGCTTGCTCCACTCATGTTTGAGCAGCGCCCGCGTGGGGAAGATCAACGCGCCCTTGGCCAGCTCGGCGTCCGACAGCGGTGACCGTGAATCACACGCCGACGGCCAGCCACCCTTCGCATACTGCGGCCAAAGCCCGTGCAGCACGAAGCCATATCCCTTGCCCGAGCACTGTTCATTGTCCGGGTGCGTGAGGCAAAACGTCGGCGACCACGACAACGACAACACATAAAAATCAAAATTCCCGGCCGGCCGCTGCTCGCGGGGCGCTGCGGTCACACTTGCGGCCAGGACCAGCCATACGGCCATCCAGTATTTCATGGGTCGGTTCCTTGAAAAGGCTGATCCTGGCACGACTAGCCAGGATGGTTGGGGTTACGTTGTAGCACCTTGTCGAGGATACGATCAGTCTTCAGCGCTTCGATGGCCTGGGACGGATGCTCGGACTCGCCACGAAGGTGCGCATTCATTGCCAGCACGTGATGCCATTGGATGTGCGCGTGGCATGGCACGTCCAGCACCTCGTGGGTCTGCCCTTCAAGGCGCAATGGCTGGTCTTCGAACACCGAGAAGGTAATGCGACCCAGGCTGCCGATCAGCTCGACCTTGTCTTCACGGCGGTCTGCGACGAAGTTCCAGCAGCCCATGCCCAGGGCGCCGTTGGCGAAGGTCCAGCAGGCCGTCACCGCGTCTTCGGCCGCATAGTGCCCGGCCTGCCGTGCGGTAAAGCCCGAGACCTCGACAATGTCCCCGGCCAGGTACTGGAACAGGTCGAAGCCATGGCTGGCGAGGTCGGCGAAATAGCCGCCGCCGGCAATGGCCGGGTCGGTGCGCCAGTTGGCGGCGCTGGCGTCATTGGCGGCCGGCGGTTTGCACAGGGTCCAGGTCAGGTGGCGCAGTTCGCCAATGCGGCCCTGTTGCAGCCAGTCGCGTACCTGCTGAAAGCGCGGCAGCGAGCGCCGGTAATAGGACACGAACAAGTGCAGCCCGGCGCGCTCGAAGGTGCGCTGCATCAAGGCGCTCTGTTCGGCATTCAGCGACATGGGTTTCTCGACGCAGCAATGCTTGCCGGACGCCGCCACCATCAGGCTGTAGTCGAGATGGCTGTCGGGGGGCGTGGCGATGTAGACCGCGTCCACTTCGGGGTCGTCGATCAGCGCCTGGGCGTCAGTGTAATAGCGTGCAATGCCATGGCGCGTCGCATAATCGCGCACGGCCTCCTCGCGACGCCCCATCACGGCTACCAAGGCAGAACCTGGCGCTTTATGGAAAGCGGGTCCACTCTTCAACTCAGTAACGCTGCCACAGCCGATCATGCCCCAACGTACGGTCTTCATCGGTTTTCCTCGTCCTTTTCGTTCAAGCGGGCAGTATCCACATACCTACCCCGGCACGCCATAACCACTTAGCATGACAATTGCATTACACTTTTGTGACATTCATTTGCTGCGGGGGCACAGACGATGAAAATCAGGGCCACGGTCATTTGCGAACACGAGGGGCATATCCTTTTCGTGCGCAAGGCCAGATCCAAATGGGCGTTGCCGGGTGGCAAGGTCGAACGCGACGAGCGCCCGGTGGGTGCGGCAGAGCGCGAGCTGGAAGAAGAAACCGGGTTGAACGTGGACGGGTTGCTGTACCTGCAGGAGCTCAAGGCACGCGACACGCTGCATCATGTGTTCGAGGCTTCGGTGGTGAATATCGACGAGGCGCGACCGCGCAACGAGATTGTCGACTGTTGCTGGCATGCCTATGGGGACGTCGATCAACTCGATACCACCGATGCCACCCGGCATATCGTTAAATCGTTTGTGCGGCGTCTGTAACCTGCAGTTTGCGTTATCTGTGACCCTGCTCGCTCAGTGTGCGGCAGTTTGTACTCAGTCTCACGCCCCGGACAGAGGCCACACTGGCAACCCTTTCCATCTGTGAACACAGCAACCAACGCTCGACGGCCGCCTGTCGCTGTTGATCCACCTCGGCGTTGTAGTACACGAAGCAAACGCCCAGCAGCACTGCGACACCCAGCACGGCGGCGGCGAAGTAGCCAAAGCTATCGGACGATGATGATTGCGGCGCATTCAAGCGTGACGGGCGCCCTGCTCTTTCCGGGGTTCGCATACAGGCCTCCAGGGTGAAGTGCGCGATTGTATGCAAATGGAGACACAGCATCTGTCGTGGATTTGTAAACACCTTGGCGGATAAACCCGGGTGGCCCTCGGCGCCTCACAACTTACTTGCGCGCGACACGGTAGCGCAGGCATTCCTGATAGAAGCTTTGGCGAATCGCCTCGGGCTTGAGCCGCGAGCGACTGTCGTAGGTTTGCTCGGTGATGCCCATGGCCATCATGTGCATCCACGGCTTGTTGAACTTGATGGTCTGGATCTTCTGCCGAGCGGCATATAAAGACACGCCCGACAGCTTGAGTTCCTGGGCCCTGGCCGCCGTGCCGGCGCCCCAGCTGCACATGTATTTGTCACCTTCGCGCAGCTCCCGTGCCTGCACGGCAGCCGCGCCGCCGGCCAGAGAGCAGGCGAACAGCATGATTCCAACAGTGCGCATGTGCTTCCTCACCTAACCACCTGAAAATAAAAGCGATTCTGGCGAGGATTTTGTTACATGGGGGCCATCAGATTGCCTTATTTACCACTGATAAGTGGCGCTCGCCTGCACGGTGCGCTGTGAGCCGTACCAGCACCACGAATACGACAGGCACGACGCCACGTATTCCTTGTTTGCCAGGTTGGAGGCGTTCACGGCCAGGCGCAGGTTGTCCCTGGGGTTGGCAATGTTGGGAATGTCATAGTGCACCGCCGCATCGAACAAGGTGTAACCCGGCACCTTCAGGGTATTGGCGGTATCGCCCCATGAAGAGCCGACATAGCGTGCACCGGCGCCCACGCCAAAGCCCTTCAACTGGCCGTCGTGAAAGGTGTAGTCCGCCCACGCCGATGCCGTGTGACGTGGCAGACCGTAAGTCGTGGTGCCTTTGACCGGAACCGCCGGGCCGATGCCGATATCGGTGATCGGCGCATACTGCGCGGTGCTGTTGGATTGGCTGGCGCGGTTATCCAGATAAGCATAGGCGGCGGTTATATCCAGGTTGTCGTTGAGGCTGGCTTTGCCTTCCAGTTCAAAGCCACGGGATTGCTGTTCGCCATCCTGGATCGAGCAGCGGCCGTTACCGCACATATGGGACGGGTCCGGATCAAGGGTCGGAACGTTACGCTGGCGCAGGTCGAAAATGGCTGCGGTGATAAAGCTGTTGCTGCCCGGCGGCTGGTACTTGATGCCGATTTCATACTGCTTGCCTTCGGTCGGCTTGAACACCGAACCGCCGTAACCGGTGCCCGACTGCGGATTGAACGACTCCGCATAACTGGCATACGGCGCCAGGCCGTTGTCGAACAGATACACCAGACCGACTCGACCAGTGAACGCATGGCTGTCCAGGGAGGACTTGCTCTTGGCGCCGTTGCTCAGCGCCTTGGTGGTGCTGTCGGTGCTGGCCCAGTCATAGCGACCGCCGAGCAGCAGCACCCATTTGTCCCACTTCATTTGCTCTTGCAGGTACACCCCGGTCTGTTCACTGCGCGACGTGGCGTCGGTGCCGAAGGCAGGTGTAGCCACGGGCGCGCCGTAGACCGGATCGAAGATATCCAGGCTCGGTCCCTTGCCGTAGCCCGCCTTGGTGTCGGTGCTGGTGTTCTGGTAATCCAGGCCCGTGAGGAAGGTGTGCTGCAACGGCCCGGTATCGAATTTGGCCTGCAACTGGTTATCGACAGTGTAGGCGTCCATGTCCACGTCAGTGGCGATGGTCGAGCGCGTGGCGGTGCGGTAATCGGCCTGCAGGTTGCTGCTGTAGAGGCTGCGGTAGATGCCTTCGGCACGCAGGTAACGGGCGTTCTGGCGCACGGTCCAGATATCGTTGAAGTGATGCTCGAACGCATAGCCGAGGGAGTAGTACTCGCGGTCACTCTTCTCGAAACTCTTCTCGCCATCATAGAAATCCACATCGATTTTGCGCCCGGTCGGGCTGTGCAGCACCGACCCCCAGGCCGGCACCGAACCGTACGACGCGCCCTTCGGGTCCTTCTGAAAATGCCCCAGCAAGGTCAGCGAAGTGGCGTCATCCGGGCGCCAGGTGAAGGCGCTGGACAACGACTGCCGGCGGGTCTCGGTGTGTTCCACCTGGCCGTCGGCGTCATCGAAAAGTCCGGCAACGCGGTAGGCATATACCCCCTGATCGTCAATCGGCCCACTCAGGTCGAAGGTGGTGCGTTTTTTGTTGAAGGTGCCGTACTCCACGCCCACTTCATGGAACGGCGTATCCAACGGGCGTTTGGTGACCATGTTGATCACCCCGCTCGGCGTGCCCTGGCCGTACAGCACCGACGCCGGGCCGCGCAGCACTTCGACGCGCTCCAGGTCGAACGCGTCCTTTTGCGGCAAGGCGTCGCGGCTTGACGGCACGCGCAGGCCGTCCAGGTACGTGGCCGGGGCGAAGCCACGGATGGTGAGCTGGTCGAGACGCGAAGCGGTGGCGCCCCGGGTTTCCGGGACCACGGCGGCGCTGTAGCGCAGGATCTGATTGAGGCTTTCGGCATTCTGCGCGCGCATCTGGTCCTTGGTGACCACGGAAATCGACTGCGGGGTTTCGATCAGCGCAGTATCAGTCTTGGTGCCCGACAGGCTGCGACTGGCCACATAGCCGTTCACCGGCCCGGTGGGGCTTTCGGTCTGGTAAGCCGCGCTGATGGTGGTGGCCTGCAACTCCATGGCGCCGCCGCTATCCGGGACGGCTTCGAGCCGGTAACGGTCGACGCCAATCTTCAGCGCCTGCAAGCCACTGCCGGCGAGCAACCGGGCCAGTGCCGCATCCGTCTCGTACTGCCCGCTGAGGCCATTGCTGCGCTTGCCTCGGGTCAGGCTCGCATCAAAGGCCAGCACCAGCCCTGCCTGTTCGGCCAGGCTATTGAGCGCCTGACTCAGATCACCGGCCGGAACCTGAAAGCGGCGCAAGGCGCTGCTGCTGTCTTCGGCAAAGACGGGTTGGGCCGCCAGCAACGGCACGGCGGCAAAGGCGATCGCCACTGACAGGGCCAGTGGATGCAAGGGACGGGCAAGGCGCGACATGGAAAATCCTGCGTAATGAAGGTTCTATTAACCATGACGGCCAGGTCGCAACATCGGGCAAGGATGAGAGCGATTTTTATTTGGGCGGGTGCTTTGCAAGCAGACGGGTTGCGATGTTGTGTGGCTCGCTGGCCTGGTTTTCAGCGGGTTTTCTGCGCGGTGTGTCGGCCTTTTCTGTTTTGTACAACCGTTCATGCGCGGGCTTTTTGCTGGGGCAGAATCCGACGCCTGACCCCTGCCGAGACGTCACGGATGTCCCACGCTGCCCACATTCCAACTCACCAAAAGGTTCGCAAAGAAATGAGCTATCTTGACGACGAAATAGTCAAAAATTTTAACCAACTGAATATCGAATTCGAAATCTCGCAAGAAGCCGAGCACGATTTAATTGTTGAAAAAATAAATGCAATCGTTCCTTTCTTTGGAAACCAGATAGCTTGGAGCCAATTCAAGGAAAATACTTATATTGGTCCGTCTCCATCACAGGCCACGCTAGCGTTATTAGAGAAAAAAATAAAAGAAGCCACTAAGCACAATGTAATTTTTATTGGTGACGCGACCGACAATGCCTATTTAATTTCAGCCACAGACCTAATGCAATCACTGCAAATATTTTCAAAAATACCCCAGCACACTTACATACTTCAAAAACAGCTGGATTGGATTGCTTGCATTTCATTTGAGGGCGACATTGATTTCGCGATTTTTTAGCTTGGCCCAATAGATAACCAATACTTCTTGAAAAAGATATATCTTACGCAGCCAGCTAAAGAAACATCTTCTGATCCACCCACTAATCCAAGAACTGGCAAACCTGACAAAGAACGGATCATCTCTAAAGACTCAAAACAAAGTATTCGCTATGGTTCGCACGAAATGAATAGCAAACCAACCAAACACCACTATCATGAGGAAACGTGGACATTTGAGCTAAAAACAAACACTATGAATTTGGACAATACAGTCGTTAGAGTTCCTTTAAAGAAGAAGTAACATGCAGGTACGAATAACCGAAACGTTCGAAAATGCGAACGCATCACATGTGAAATTCCAATCACCTGTTGGAGACGGAATTGGAGTATGTACAGATGCCAGTATTAAAACTGGAGCAAGTCTCGACGTGGAACTCGACCTGGACGAGGTCTTTTCATGGGGGCGAAATATCAGACCGTCGCTTTGTAAAACTCCGCAAATCATGGTCATAAACGGCATAACACACATCACCGCAAAGCTCATTCAGAGTTCCGACAATGAGTTCGCAGCCCTGCAGGTTGGCGACTCTATAATCCTAATTGAACTCGACGGGCCTATGCCTCAAGAACACGAATTCGTTGATCTAAAAGCTGCAAAGATCCATCTCTATCCGACGAATATCTGAGCAGGCTTGAATTCCAAACCGCTAACAAACGCCCATCGCCAAACACGACGGCGAATTAAAATACCTATTCAACTTGGCAAACCTCGCCCACCCGCCCTCTTGAAAATCCATCAATTCCAAGACTCAAATCGTCCTCGCAATATCGCCATGACTATCGCGCCAAACCTATTGCAAATCGCAACAGTGGCCCGGAGAGAAATACAACACAGCCCGTAGCTACACCAGCCATGCAATGGCAATAAACCCCATCGCACCCAGAAATATGCCTGGCACCAAGGGCCGAACGCTGGCACTGGTCCGGTGGCAAATTCGCCCGGAAACTGTACTGTGCACCGGCATTGCACAAGGGCTGCTTCGCAGCCCAACGCGGGACAAGCCCGCTCGCCACGAAAGCTCACTCCCTACAACAATTACTCTTTCAAGCCAGCCTCAACCTTCTGCGCCACCTCCGCCGTCAACCAGGCTTTCCACACCTCAGGATGTTCCTTGAGAAACGCCTGGGCCACTTGCCTTGGCGCTGTGTGATTTTCGCTCATGGTTGCCAGGGCCTTGTTCAATGGATCGATAGGGAACTGGACCTTGGTAAAGAACTCGGCGATCTGCGGATATTGCTGCTGGAATGGTGTGGATACGCCGATGCTCAGCTTGGACGCCAGCGACCGGGTAGGACGAGGATTGGGGTTGTCGGCGTCGGTGAGGGTCTTCCAGGCATCAGCGTCAAACGGTGGTTCTTCCAGCTGAATCAGTTTGTAGCGACCCATCAATGGCGTGGGCGACCAGTAGTAGAACAATACCGGCTTGCCTCGGCGGATCGATGAGGCTATCTCGGCGTCCAGTGCTGCGCCCGAGCCGCTGCGGAAGTTCACGTAGCTGTCGTCCAGGCCATAGGCCTTGAGCTTCTGCTTGTTGACCACTTCGGACGTCCAGCCAATGGGGCTGTTGAGAAAGCGGCCCTTGCCGGGCGACTCGGGGTCCTTGAACACATCCTTGTAGCGCGCCAGGTCCTGCACGGTTTTCAGGTCCGGCGCCAGCGGCTTGAGGCCTTTGGACGGGTCACCCTTGACCACATATTCCGGCACCCACCAGCCTTCGGTAGCGCCCTTGACCGTATCGCCCAGGCCCACCACTTTGCCTTCGGCTTCAGCCTTGATCCACACCGGGCTGCGACCGGCCCATTCTTCGCCGATCACCTGGATATCGTTTTTCGCCAGAGCGGTTTCCAGGGTGATGGTGGTGCCGGGCAAGGTGTCGGTGGGCAGGTCATAGCCCTTTTCGACGATAAAACGCAGCACTTCGGTGATCAGGCTGCCGCTTTCCCAATTCAGGTCGGCAAAATGCACGGGGGCCTGCGCCGCCGACACCGGCAACGACAGACTCAACGTCGTCACAGCCGCAGCCAACAGGGTTCTCAATCCTTTCATGCCTTCCCACCTCGCATCTGTGCAGCCACTGACGGACGGCTTGCTGCCTATGCGCGAAGCCTCTGAATAGTTAAGTCAGCTCAACTGTAGTAGAGGTTCCGCAAAGAGAAAGGAATCAAACAGCCTGCTGTGGTTACTCGCTGGCCTTGAAGGTCACCAGCTCACCCTTGCGCCACTTGGCGGCTTTGCCGGTCACGGCCTTGAGAGTCTTGGTCAGGCCTTCCTGCAGTTGTTCATGGGCGGCGAATACCAGCATCACGCTGTGGCCTTCCTTGAACACGATGCCCTGGCCTTCGGTCGACGAAACAAAGGCGTAGTCACCCAGGCCGTACACCGTCAACTTGATATCGCGAAACTTCAATTCGAATTTGCCACCCTCGCGGCTGGGCAACACGGCGGCGCGAAAATGGTCGCCCACCTTCAATTCCAGGCGCGGCTTGTCGTCGACGACCAGGGCTGCCTCAGTGTCGATTTCGGCAATGTAGATACCTTCCGGCGTCTGTTCAGTGACGTAAACAAAACGCGATTGAAACTGCTTGACCAACTTTGCACGCAAATCACCCAGCACGAACAACGCGTGCATATCCAGATTACTGACTGCCAAGGAAACGCCCCCACATTGAAATAGTGCTGCCCGCCGGAGCAGACAGCACAAAAAACGGCCCTCAGGCACGATCACATAGTCGTTAAAAAGCTGAAGAAAACCCTGCCACGCCTTAAGACTAGTACAGGCGTGCACGATGGACCTTGTGCAAGGTCATCCGGCGTCACAGCAAATCACAGGTTCAACGGCCAGAGAATACGGGCCGCGCTACTTCAGAGAATAACCCGGTCCAGTGCGCACAATTCCCACGCACCCTACAAAACAAAACATTTGCGCATGGAACCAGACGGTTTGCCGACGACAATACTAAAACAGCACCGCCGTTCAAAACCACTCGACACGCTGCCGATGAGTGCACAGGATCAATCAAAAGGAGCTGACCATGCAACCACGCCTACACGATGCTACGTCTTCCCGCACCTGTTCATCTGCGCAGGAAGGGCGCCAATACTACTGCCTGCCCGACCCCGAGGGGTACTCCAATTCCGTTCTTTACCGAGTTGTACCGGCCGGGCGCAACTTCTTCCATATTCTGGAAGTGACCAGCGGCAGAATTCGCGGCTTTCGCAGCCACCACGGCAAGGCCTGCGAACTGGCCAGGCAACTGGAAGCCAGCCTGTACGCCCTTCACGGGACGAGCGGTTCGTCACACCGGTGACTTTACTGCGCCACCACCCTTCAACAACTGCCATACTGCCGCGTTCATTGAAGTTTGCCCATGTGGGTGCGGTTTCAGCAGTGCAGTTACCTTGAAGGGAAGGCAATACGTGACGGAATTTGATATTGGCGAGTTTTTCATCCACGGCGATGCCCGGGAAGTAGAAGGTGAGTTTCAAGCGGTAATCGTGATGCGCGCCAAGCCGCCGCTGACCACTGTCACCACGCATCAGGTGGAAAAAGACCGTTGGTTCAAGACATTCGAGACGGCTGCGGTCGCCGGCCGGGAGCAAGCCCAGGCGCTCAAGGCTGCGGTGGATTCCGGCGCGCTGACCTCCTGAGAATCGGATCGAACTCTGGCGCGCCACAGGTCTCCCATGCATAACGATGGTCAGCCCGCATGGAGAAACCGATGGACACCACTACCCCAACGCTGGAAACCCTGTTCGATCAACTGGGCCTGGATTCGAGCCAGGAAGGCATCGAGCGCTTTACCGCAGAGCACCGCCTGCCCAATGACGTAAAGCTGATCGATGCGCCGTTCTGGAGTGAGCAACAGGCGAGCTTTCTCAGGGAGCAATTGCATGTCGATGCCGAGTGGGCGCCAGCCGTGGATGACCTGAATGCTTTGCTGCATGAATCGCCAGAGACTTGATTCACCCCCTGGCGAGATAACCGTGGCGGCGCGCTAAACCTTGGCCGCCTCGGGTTTATAGCCCAGACGCAAGCCGCCCCAATGACGACCCTTGACCCTGATCGGCACCGACAGGTCATGCATCAATTCACCCGTATCGCGGGTATAGGTTTGCAATAACACCGCCTGCTGGTGGCTGCCGCAGCGGATGCCGGTTCGGTCCTCGAACTTGCGCTTGGTGCGATTTTGCACCGCGTCCACCTGAGCATCTCCCGTCAACGCCTGTGAAAACGCCTGGTTATGCGTCGGCACGTAGCCTTGGGGCGTGCAGGCAATCGCAAACACCAGCCCCTCATGGCGCGGCAGCAAGGCCTCCTGTATCGCCGGCAGCACCTTGTCGGTGTAACCGTCAAAACGCGTGTGATATTTACTCGGGCGGGTATTGGGGATCAAGGTATAGCTGCGGTCGAACAGGTCATCCAGGCTGATTCGGCCCTGCTGCACATCCATCTCGAACTGTTCGGCGATACGGTGGGCGCCCTCCCGGGCCAGGTCGTAGACACGCTGGTGATAGTCATCGAGCCCGACCTCGGCCAGGCGCTCGCTGATGGTCTCCGCCTGCCCTTCCATCTGCACCGCAGCGTCGGCCAACTGGCGCGTCTGCTGGTCGCTCACCGTGAGGTCACTGCGCATCTGCTCCACCGCATGAAACAGGCTGTCGAGCTGCGCGCGGTTGGTGTCGCTGCCCTGGGCGATTTCGTTGACCTGCCCTTCCACATCCGCCGCCAGGCTGGCGATGGTCTCCAGTTGGTCGCCCGCCTCTTCCACTTGCGCGACGCCGGTAGTGAGGTCCGCCGACAGTTGGCGAATCTGCTCCACCACCTGGGCCGTGCGCTGCTGGATATCCGCCACCATCACCCCGACTTCATCGGTAGCCTTGGCCGTGCGTCCGGCCAGCCCCCGCACTTCATCGGCCACCACCGCAAACCCGCGTCCGTGCTCGCCGGCCCGCGCCGCTTCAATGGCGGCATTCAGCGCCAGCAGGTTGGTCTGGCTGGCGATGGACTGGATCACCAGGGTCACGCGCTGGATTTCTTCGCTGCGCAGGCTCAAGGCTTCGATCAGCTCACGGCTGGCGTTGGCGCGCTGGCTGAGCTGGTGCATGCGCGTGATGGACTGGGCCAGCACCTCGCGCCCTTCACTGCTGTGCTGATGGGCCTGGCTGGCTGCGCCAAGGGCCTGGCGACTGAGCTGGGCGGTCACCTGTTCGGTGCCGATCATCACTTCAGCGCTGCTGACGATCTGTTTGGCCGCACTCAGCTGAGATTGCAGGCGCGCCGCCAGTTGCTTGACCGAATAGGCCACGCCTGCGGCTGACAGTGCGTTATGGCTGGTGGTATGGGAAAGGTCGCGCGTCAGCTCACTGATCGCGTCAACGGTGTTGCTCGAGGTCACGGCTGGCGTACGGGGCTTCAAGCGCGGCAGCCAGATCACCAGCAAGGCCAGTGGCAGGCACAGGTACAGCGGCAGGCCGGCAAACACCAGGCCCAGCAGCACCAGCACCATGGCGGCGCTCTGCACAAGCGGCGTCAGCCAGACGGGCAGCCTGCTCACCGCTTGCGGTGGCATTGCCATGCCCATCAGAGATCCATCTCCAGCCATCGTCGTTACCCCACTGCTTGTCGTTGTTGTGCCTGCATTAAACGCCACTATCGGGCCATTATCCATGGGCCTTTAGTGGGGCGCGTGCAGCACAGCAACAGAGAGGGTGTAACAGGCATTGCCCTGGGGGCCGCAGGCACGGCGCCCCGGCTTCACCGGATCAGGCCTGGCGCTGATGCTTGTCGATCTGCTCGTGGCGCTCTTGGGCCTCGATGCAGTATTTGGTGGTAGGGCTGATCAGCAGGCGCTTGAGGCCGATAGGCTCGCCGCTGTCGTCACACCAGCCAAAGGAATCTTCCTTGATGCGCTCCAGGGCGCGTTCCAACTGCGGCAGCATGCGCTGGTCGCGGTCGATGGCATTGACCAGCCAGGTGCGCTCTTCTTCAACGGAGGCGGCGTCAGCCGGGTCGGCCGGGGTGTCCAGGCTTTCAATGGCGATACGGTTCTGCTCAATGCGCTCGTGGTGTTCGACTTTCATGTCCTGCAGCAACTTCTCGAAAAAAGCGTGCTGTTCGGCATTCATGTAGTCATCCGCCGGCATGGCCAGCAACTTTTCCTTTGTCATTGATTTCTCTATAAAAAAATACGTGCATTAAGGCGAATAAGGGAGCGTTCCGGTCGACCTCTGCAGGTCTCGGAAGGGCGCCATCCATTCCAAGCGCCACCCGGCACTCAATTTAAGAGGGGCGGCAGTCTAAGGCCGACTTGAGGGCGCAGCAACTGAAAAGACAGGCATTTTTCCCGATTAACCCCCAAAGGCACCAGGACGGGCTTGGCGAATGGTTATCGGAGTGCGTTTATAGCAGGAAAGTTCGTAAAGCGGCTATAAGCCGCACGCTGCAAGCGACAAGCTGCAAGGCGCGCCACTTGCAGCATGCCGATCAGCGCTTGAGCTTGCGTTTGTTGCGATATTGGTCAATCACCACCGCCACCACAATGATCAGCCCCTTGATGATGTCCTGGATATACGCATCCACCCCCACGAAGGTGAACCCGCTGGCCATCACCCCGAGGATCAGCGCGCCAATCACTGTGCCAGTGATGCGCCCTACCCCGCCCGCCAGGCTGGTGCCGCCGATCACCGCAGCGGCAATCGCGTCCAGCTCATAGGACATGCCCATGCCGGCCTGGCCGGTGGCGGCGCGTGCCGAGGCGACCACACCGGCCAACCCGGCGAGCAGGCCGGCGATGCTGTAGACGATGATCAGGTGGCGCTTGACGTTGATGCCCGAGGTGCGCGCCGCCTGCATGTTGCCGCCGATGGCGTAGGTGTACTTGCCGTAACGGGTGTAGCGCAGGGCGATGTGGAAGATCACCGCCACCACCAGAAAGATGATCACCGGCATGGCGCCATGGCCGATGGCGGTGTAGGAGTCCGACAGCATGCTCACCGGCTGCCCTTCGGTGTAGTAACGCGCCAGGCCACGGGCCGAGACCATCATGCCCAGCGTCGCAATGAACGGCGGGATGCCAGTCACCGCAATGATGCTGCCGTTGATCGCGCCGGCCAGCAGCCCCACACCGAGGCCCATCGCCACCGGAATCCACACCGGCAGGTCGGTGAGCGACGGAAACACCGCGCGGGAAAAGTCCGAGGTCTGCGCCAGGCTCGCGGCAATCATCGCCGACAACGCCAGCACCGAGCCCGAAGACAGATCAATGCCGGTGGTGATGATCACCTGGGTCACCCCGATGGCCAGCAAACCGATGATCGACACCTGCAAGATCATCAGCACCAGACGCTGGGAGTTCATCAAGAAGCTCTGGTCCCGCACGATCCAGCCAAACAGCTCAAACACCAGGCCGATGCCGATCAACACCAGAAAGATGCTCAGCTCGGTGGGCAAGCGCCGACGCTGCTTGACCGGTGCCGTGGCCGGCTTGTTGTCTGTTATTGCGTTCATAGCCCATTACCTTCCTGTTCTGTAGTCAGTGGACCGCGGTCATACCCGAAGCCAGTTGCATGACGTTTTCCTGGGTCGCTTCGCTGCGGTCCAGGGTGCCCATCAGTTCGCCTTCGTGCATCACCATCACCCGGTCGCTCATGCCGAGCACTTCGGGCAGCTCCGACGAGATCATGATCACCGCCATGCCTTCACTGGCCAGAAACGAGATCAAGCGATAGATCTCGGCCTTGGCACCCACATCGATACCCCGGGTCGGTTCATCCAGGATCAGCAGGCGTGGATGGGTCATCAACCAGCGCGCCAGCAAGGCTTTCTGCTGGTTGCCGCCGGAGAGGGTATCGATGCACTGCTCCAGCGACGGGGTCTTGACCCGCAGCTTTTTGCACATGTCTTCGCACAGCGCGCGCAAGGCTTTCTGCTGGATAAAACCGTTGTCCGAATAGTGCGGCAGCACGGCCATCTCCATGTTCTCCAGCACTGACAGGCAAGGAAACAGGCCACTGAGTTTGCGGTCCTCGGTCAACAGCGCAAAACCCTTCTCGATGGCCATGTGCGGGTCGCGGATGCGCACCGGCTGGCCGTCGAGAGTGATCTGCCCGCTGCTGCTGGGGGTGATGCCGAACAGGGTTTGCGCCACGTTGGTACGGCCCGACCCCATCAGCCCGGCGATGCCGAGGATCTCGCCGGCATGCAGGTCGAAGGACACGTCCTTGAACACGCCCTCCAGGCTCAGGTTGCGTACCGACAACAGCAAGTCGCCCACGGGCGTTTCGCGTACCGGAAACAACTGGCTCAGCTCACGGCCGACCATCATCGAGATCAGGCTGTCGCTGTTCATGCTGTCGGCGCGCTGCAAACCGATGTAGCGACCGTCACGAAACACCGCCACTTCATCGGCGATGGCGAACACTTCGTTCATCTTGTGGGTGATGTAGACAATGCCTTTGCCCTGGGACTTGAGGTCGGCAATGATCGAAAACAGGTGCGCAACTTCCTTCTCGGTAATCGCCGAAGTCGGTTCATCCATGATCAGGATGTCGGAGTCGTAGGACACCGCCTTGGCAATCTCGACCATCTGCCGCTCGGCGATGCTCAGGTTGCCGACCTGCTCCTCGGGGTCCAGGTTGATGCGCAGGCGCGCCAGCAACTCGGCGGTGCAGCGGTGCATTTCGCGGTGGTTGACCATGTGCAGGCTGTTGAGCTGCTCACGGCCGATCCAGATATTCTCGGCGATGCTCATGTGCGGCATCAGGTTGAGTTCCTGGTGGATCATCGCGATGCCTGCCTTCTGCGCGGCCAGCGGCGTTTCAAACACGATCGGCTGGCCCCGCAGACGGATTTCGCCGGCGTCGGGCTGGTAGATGCCGGCGATGATTTTCATCAAGGTCGACTTGCCGGCACCGTTCTCGCCCATCAGCGCCAGCACCGAGCCCGGACGAACGCGCAATTGCACATCGTCCAGGGCCACGACGCCGGGAAAACCTTTGCTGATGTTGACGATTTCCAGCAGGTAGGGTTCGTCCAGCGCCAGCGGCTGGATACCAGGGGGCTGCGAGGCAGTCGCTTGAGCGAGCATGGGAAGTACTCCATCTGCAGGACGGCCGTGGCCGCCCTGCCGCTTATTGTTGTTATGTCACTGCTATTTGAAGTCGTTGACGTTGTCCGGCGTGATCAGCTTGAACGGAATAATCACGTTCTGCTCGACGGGCTCCTTCTTCGCCATCTTGCGCGCGGCTTCCACCGAGCCTACTGCCTGCCCCTTGGCGTCCTGGAACGCCGAGGCAGCCATGTCGCCCTTGGTGATCGCGTTCAGCCCGTCCGGGGTTCCGTCGACACCGGCGATCAGCACCGTGCCGGGTTGGGTACCTGCCGATTTCAACGCCATGGACGCGCCGATGGCCATCTCGTCGTTATTGGCCAGCACCGCGTTGAACTCGCGACCCTGGGTCAGCCAGTCATTGACCAGGGTCATGCCCTTGTCACGCAGCCAGATGCCGGTCTGTTCCTGCTCGATCTTGATGTCGGGGTACTTGGCCAGCACCTCTTTCACGCCCTTGGTGCGGTTGGTCGTGGAGTTGTTCGCCAGGTCCCCCAGCAGGATCACAATCTTGCCCTTGCCACCGAGCTTCTCGGCGATGTATTGCATTTGCAGCTTGCCGGCCTCGACGTCATCGGAGGTGACGGCCACCACGCCCTTGGGCAGGTCTTTCTGGTCCGGGCGGCGGTTGACGAACACCAGCGGGATGCCGGCTTTGGTGGCTGCGCTGATGATGTTTTTGGTCGATGCGGTGTCCACCGGGTTGACAATAATCGCGTCGACCTTCTGGCTGATGAAATTCTCCACCTGGCTCAATTGCTTCACCACGTCGGCGCGGGCATCTTCGAATTGCAACTGCACGCCGTCGCCCTTGGGATAGGACTTGGCCTGCTTGTCCATGTCTTCGCGCAGGTAGGTGAGGAAGGTGTCATCGAAGGCGGACATGCTCACGCCCACCTTGATATCGGCGGCAGCGGCCATACCGCTGGCCAGCCACAGGGACAAGGCCAGCGCGGTAAAACGGATCGGGGTCTTCATGAACGGTCTGTCTCCACTTTCTTGTTGGTTTTCTGGACGTTGCGTAGATCAGGACTCGGCGGGCAGGCGGACCACCGGCGCGCCGGGTATGCAGCACACCAGCGCGCCGTGGTTTTCGACGCACAGCATATTCAGGAAGAAGAAGTAGAACGGCCGGGCGCGGGGCGCATGGGCAGGGCGTAAAACGCGCAGTACAGCGTTGAAGATTTTCATCTGACGGTACCTGGTTGTTTTTGATCTTGTTTTTGTCGAGTCGCGCGAATCGAATACGCGGCGACCTTTATGCAACCTGAAAAAGACTTTATTGGAAAATAATTTCCATATCAATATATTTTAGAATTTTATTCCATTTTTGAAAGCGCGTTCCTGACGTGCAGTGCAACCCTCCCACACTGACTGCAGTGCAATTAAAAAACACTGTAATCAGCCGTAGAATCTCGGCCGATCCGGCAGGCTGACCTTGACGATCTGCTCACTGCCTTGCGCCTCGATACACGCATCGGCGGCCACCGCCGCTGCGAAACCGTCCCACGCCGACGGCCCGCCGACGTGCCCGGCGCGCACGCTGTCGATAAAGGCCTGCAACTCCACGTCATAAGCACCGATGAAGCGGTCCTTCCAGTCCATCAGGATCGCATTGGACAGCTTGGCGCCACTGCGCAATTGCACCTGCGAAGGCTCCGGCAATTTGGCGATACCGGTCTCCCCCACCACCTCGCACTGGATGTCGTAGCCGTATTGGCAGTTCACAAACACCTCCACATCAATGCGCGTGCCCCTGGCCGTTTCCAACAGCACGATCTGCGGATCGCGCAGATGGGCCAGGGCCTTGCTGCTCTTGCGCGGGAATATTACCTGCACCGAGACGTAGTCGTCGTCGAGCAACCAGCGCAGCACGTCCAGCTCGTGGATCAGCGTGTCGGTGATCGCCATGCCGGTGGTGTAGTTTTCGCCCACCCTGGGGTTACGGTGCGCGCAGTGCAGCATCAGGGGCTCGCCGATCTGGCCGCTGTCGATCACGGCTTTCAGTGCGCGGTAACCGTCGTCATACGGGCGCATGAAGCCCACCTGCACCAGGCGCTTGCCGTGGGCCATTTCAGCATCGACGATCCTGCGGCACCCCTGGGCGGTCACCGCCAGGGGTTTTTCGCAGAACACCGGTTTGCCGGCGGCAATCGCGGCCAGCACGAACGCTTCATGGCTGGGGCCCCACGAGGTCACCAGCACGGCCTCCACCTGCGGCGAGTGGATCAGCGCATGGCCGTCCGGGTACACCTCGGCGTCCAGCTGCAACTCGGCAACCACCCGGGCGGCCTGCTCAAGGTCGATATCGGTCACCGCCACCACCTGGCTGTTGAGCAGGGTCCGGCTGCACCGACGAATATGGTCGCGGCCAATGGCGCCCGTGCCGATTACTCCAAGCTTCAAAGACATGCAAACACTCCTCTTGTTGTTAGTACTGCCGGGCCTTGGCCAGCTGTTCGTTGAGTCTTGCGGCGGCTGCACGGGTGCGCTCGCGGGTGGATACCTGCGCCACACCCACTCGCCACCACGACAGGTAGCCGTGGACCATGGTCTTGGGCAGTACCTTGATATCGATCAGGGTCGAAACGCTTTGCGTGCGCGCATCAGCCAGAGCCGCCTGCAGCTGCTCCACATTGCTGACCTTGTAGGTTTTGCAGCCGTAGGCCGCCGCGCTCATGGCGAAATCCACCGGTACCAGGCCGCCGTCGAGCTTGCCGCTCTCGGGGTTGCGGTAGCGAAATTCAGTGCCGAAGCTGTCCATGCCGTTGCCGATCTGCAGGTTGTTGATGCAACCGAAGGCCATGTTGTCCAGCAACACCACGTTGATCTTGCGCCGCTCCTGGATCGAGGTGGCCAGTTCCGAATGCAGCATCATGTAGGAACCATCGCCGACCAGCGCATACACCTCCTTCTGCGGCTCGGCCAGCTTCACGCCAAGGGCCGCATTGATCTCGTAGCCCATGCACGAATAGCCGTATTCGACGTGGTACGTGTTGACGCCCTTGCTGCGCCAGGCCCGCTGCAAATCCCCCGGCAGGCTACCGGCAGCGGCGACGATAATGGCGTCGTCGGCGAGACTTTGATTAAGCACGCCGAGGACGCGGCTCTGGGTGAGGCAGGAGCCGGTGAGCGCGATGAATTCGCGCAGTACCGCGCGGTCCAGCCGGTCGTCGACCTCGGGCACGAAGTCATCGCCCAGGTACTCCACGTGGTGCACGCGATCCAGCTCGGCCTCCAGTTGCGCCTTCGCGTCGATCACCTGTTCGCCCCAGCCCGCGCGGTAATCGCCGAGGGCATCGGCCAGCGCTTCGAGGGCCACCCTGGCGTCCGCCAGCACCTGCACACCGTCGAGTTTCAACACGTCGCACGGGCTGATATTGAGGTTCAGAAACCTCACTTCGGGGTGTTTGAACAGGGACTTGGACGAGGTGGTAAAGTCGGTATAACGGGTGCCGACGCCGATGATCAGGTCCGCCTCCGGCGCCAGCAGGTTGGCGGCCAGGCAGCCGGTTTCGCCGATGCCGCCCACATTGAGCGCATGGCTGGACAGCACGGCGCTCTTGCCCGCCTGAGTCTCGGCGAAGGGAATGTGAAACCGCTCGGCAAAGGCTTGCAGCGCCGCATTCGCACCGGCGTACCTCACCCCGCCGCCGCAGATGATCAATGGCTTGCGCTTGCCCCGGAACGCGGCCAACGCATCGCCGATCATCGCGGCGGTGGGCGCACGACGGTCGATGCGGTGCACGCGTTTTTGCAGGAAATAATCCGGGTAATCCCAGGCTTCGGCCTGCACGTCCTGCGGCAATGCCAGCGTTACGGCGCCGGTTTCAGCGGGGTCGGTGAGCACGCGCATGGCGTGGATCGCGGCGCTCATCAATTGCTCGGGACGGTTGATGCGGTCCCAGTATTTACTCACCGAACGGAACGCATCGTTGGTGCTGATGCTCAGGTCGTGGAACTGCTCGATCTGCTGCAGCACCGGGTCGGGCTGGCGGCTGGCGTAGACATCGCCGGGCAACAGCAGCAACGGAATACGGTTGGCGGTGGCGGTCGCCGCCGCGGTGAGCATATTCGCCGCGCCCGGACCGACGGACGCGGTGCACGCATAGATCTTGCGGCGCAGGTGCTGCTTGGCGAACCCGATGGCGGCGTGGGCCATGCCCTGCTCGTTGCGGCCCTGATGCACCACCAGGTCGCCGCTGTCCTGCTCCAGCGCCTGACCCAGGCCCAGCACATTGCCATGGCCGAAAATGGTGAACACCCCGGCGACAAACTTGCTCTGCACGCCGTCGACTTCGATGTACTGGTTATCCAAAAACTTCACCAGGGCCTGGGCCATGGTCAATCGTGTCGTGGTCATCACTTGCACCTTGTATGAATGCAGATCCTTACAGGTCCAGCAGCCAGCTGTGCTGAGGGTCGTTGTGAAAATGCCAGGCACGCTTGGGCCCGGCCATCACGTTCAGGTAATAGGACTCGTAGCCGTACGGCACGGTGACCGGGTGATACCCCTTGGGCACCACCACCAGGTCACTGTTTTCCACAGCCATGGCCTGGTCGAGGCTGCGGTCGTCGGTGTACACCCGTTGGAACACGAAGCCCTGGGGCGGGTTGATCTGGTGGTAGTAGGTTTCTTCCAGGCAACTCTGGTGCGGCAGGTCGTCGGTGTCATGCTTGTGCGGCGGGTAGCTCGACGAGTGCCCGGACGGGGTGCGCACTTCCACCACCAGCAGCGAATGGGCCGGCTCGCTGTCGGGCAGGATGTCGCACACATAACGGGTGTTGGCGCCCTTGCCGCGCACGCTGCGTTTGCAGTCTTCGGGGCGGATCAGGCGCGGCTCGAAACCTGCGGCGCCGGGGGCGGCGCACACGGCGATCTGCACATCGCTCAGCGCCGTCACCTGGGCATCGGTACCCGGCGGCAGGTAGGCGGCAAAGGGCGATGAGTCCTCGAACACCGACTGGCGATCACCCAGGTTCTGCCAGTCGAAGCCTTCGCCCTGAATATTTACCCGGCCACTGAGCAGCACCAGGCACAGCTCTTTATCGCCGGCGCTGACCGGCAGGGTTTCGCCCAGGCTCAGGCGGTAAGCACTGAAGCCCACGTACGCCAGGCGCCCTTCTTCCAGGGCGACCATGGTTTGTCCGCGTTTGCTGCTTTTGACCAACAGGCTCATGGTTGGGTCCTCTCATCGAGCAGCGCGCGCAAGGTGTCATAGCCTTTTTT
The DNA here is from genome assembly GCF_001439805.1 of Pseudomonas trivialis. Lineage (GTDB taxonomy): Bacteria > Pseudomonadota > Gammaproteobacteria > Pseudomonadales > Pseudomonadaceae > Aquipseudomonas > Aquipseudomonas trivialis. The sequence continues at coordinate 92,053 of NZ_JYLK01000004.1, forward strand.
CGCATAGACATAGCTGGGCGCCACGGCAGGGTCCTGCTCGGCTTCCACCACCAGCCAACCCCGATAGTTGGCCGCCAGCAGTACATCGAGCAGTTCGGCAAAGTTGATATCGCCATCGCCGGGCACGGTGAAAGTGCCGTTGACGATGCAGTCGGGAAAGCTCCACATCTGGTTGCGCGCCAGTTGCACCACCGGTTTGCGCACGTCCTTGAAATGCACGTGGCAAACGCGGTCGATGTGTTTGCGCAGCACTTCAAGCGGTTCGCCGCCGCCCATGTAGCAATGGCCCGAATCGAACAGCAGGCCGACTTCGGGGCCGGTGCGCTGCATCAACTGGTCGATGTCCTGCGGGGATTCGACATAGGCGCCCATGTGGTGGTGATAGGCCAGGCGCACGCCCCGGGACAGGGTAAAGCGCGCCAGCTCCGTGAGCTTGTCGGCGTAATCCTGCCAGGCCTGCTCGCTGTGAAAGCGCGGACGTTCGATCAGGCGGATGCGCGAACCCTGAATCGAGTCGGCGACTTCGCCGTACACCAGCACCGTGGCGCCGTTGTGTTTCAACAGGTCGACATGGCCGGCAATCGCTGCGATTTCTTCGGCGACCGAGCGGCGCGCCAGGCGACTGGAGTACCAGCCGGAGACCAGCGCCAGCTCATAGGGGCGCAGCACATCGGCGACGCCCGTGGGATCCCTGGGGAACTTGCCGTTGAGTTCAAACCCTTCGTAGCCGATTTCCTTGCCTTCGCTCAGCGCGGTGCTCAGCGGCGTTTCACCGCCCAGAGCAGGCAGGTCGTCGTTGCTCCAGGAGATCGGGTTGATGCCAATTCGGATTGCGGGCATGGCTGCACCTTTTATTGTTTTCAGGTATCACTGAGTGCTGCTTATGTGGGAGGAGGCTTGCTTGCGCTAGCGGTGCTCGTGATACAGGAGTGTTGACTGACACTCTGCAATCGGGAGCAAGCCCCGCCCCACAGTGGATCGCGTTTAATTCCGAGCGCTGCGCCAGGCGTTGATCAGTTGTTCGAAGATAGCCTGCACCTGCTGGACCAAGCGCTCGTCATCGATCTCCCCCGCCATCCACGCGCGGCTCGGTTCCTGGAAGATCGTGCGGCCCACGGCGAACCCGCGACAGCTGCGGCTGCGGCTGGCCTGACGGAAACCCTCGGCCAGACACTCGGCCGAGGCATTCAGCCCCAGCAACACCACGCCCCGGCAATACGGATCGCGCTCCTCGATCAGCTCATCGAGCCTGGTCCACTCCTCGGCCGACTGCGCCTCGATCTTCCACCACGCCGGGTAAATGCCCAGGTTGTACAGGCGCTTGACGCTACGGTAGAGCGCATGCGGGCAGGTGGAAGAATGATCCTTGGGCGGTATGACTTCCAGCAGCAATTCATGGCCGCTGACCAGGGACGCCTCGTACACCGCCTTGAGTTGTGCCTCCTGCTCCAGACGCAGCAGTGGTTCGTCATCCGGGTGAAACTGCACCAGACACTTGATGATCTGTTCCTGGGGCCAGGCAATCAGGTTGCTGCCCACCGAGCGCCCATGTTCAAACGCCAGCGGCCGTGAGTTCTGCACTTCCACCGGGCGCGCGATCCACCAGCCGCGACCGCTGGCGGCGTTGAGCGCGTCCTGGCCGAAACGCTGGTCGGCCAGCAGGCCCACATCGGCCTCGATGCCCTGCTCGCGCAGCCGGGTTTCGACGCGCTCGATGGCCTGGATAAACAGCTGTTTGATGGCGCTGATGCGGGTCAGGTCCTGGCCGCCCTTTTGCGCCAGTTCCACCAGTTGCCAGCGGTGGTCGAACGCAAAGACAAACAGCTGCCTCCAAGTCTTGCGCGGTACGGTGACCCGGTGCAGACGTTGCAGGGTTTCGTCCTGGTCCGGCCGCGTAATGGGCACCGGGCTGCTGAACAGGTATTCCAGTTCAGCGGGGGTGGGCATGGCGGGGGCGCAGGCATGCCGCGACACCACAAGACCACCGCAGGCATTGGCCAACTGGCTGCAACGCTGGTCACTGGCATCATTGAGCCAGCCGCTTAAAAAGCCCGACATGAACGCATCGCCGGCACCCAGCACGTTGAGCACCTCCACCTGCACGCCGGGGTAGATCGCGCCGTCTTCGAGGCTTGCCGGAATCGCGCCGTGGATGACCGTACAACCCTGCGGGCCGAGTTTGACCACCAGGGTTGCCGGGGTCAGCTCGCGCACGGTACGCAGTGCGGTAAGCAGGTCTTCACTGCCGCCGGCGATCAGGAATTCTTCTTCAGTGCCGACAATCAGGTCGAAGCGCGGCAGGATTTGCTGTACGTGCCGGCTGACATTCTGATCGGCCACGAAGCGTGTTTCGCCGTCGGCCTTGCCCGCCAGCCCCCACAGCACCGGGCGGTAGTCGATATCCAGCACGCACTTGACGTGGTGCCTGGCGGCGTAATCCAGCGCCTGAATGCTCGCCTTGTACACGCCGTCGCTGGAGAAATGTGTGCCGGTGATCAGCAACGCCTTGCTCGAAGCGATAAAGGCCTCGTCAATGTCTTCAGCGCGCAGGGCCATGTCGGCGCAGTTTTCGCGGTAGAACACCAGGGGGAAGGTTTCGCGGTCCTTGAGACCCAGCAGCACCAGGGCGGTGAGGCGTTGCGGGTCGACCTTGACCGCGCTCACGTCGCAGCCTTCGCGGGCCAGGGACTCCAGCAGAAAACGGCCCATGTGATCATCGCCGACGCGGCTGAGCATCGCCGACTTGAGACCCAGACGCGCGGTGCCGAATGCGATATTGGCGGAGGACCCGCCGAGGTACTTGGCAAAGCTGGTTACGTCCTCAAGCCGCGCGCCCACTTGCTGTGCGTAAAGGTCGACGCCCAGGCGCCCGAGGCAAATCAGATCCAATTGACGCCCACTGGCAAAACGAGTCTGGCCCATGCTGGCTCCTGTTATTTTTATCAGCCTGCGTCGTGCCGTCATGATCACGGCAAACGCTCTTGGTGGGCAGCAGACTAGAACGTACGGGGAGCAGGATCAATATTTATTCCATAATTATTTTTGTGGAATATTTTTTCCAATACGCCATCATAGGCGCGCGCCAGCCACCGTGCATCGTTTCAGCAGGCCCCGTGTTCCGTGATGCCGAGGTATTTTTTTGCGCCTACCCTGTAGACTTGCGCCACCCCAGCGCACCAGACGAACACGCCAGAAGGATTGCCCATGCCCGAGACCCCTTCACAAGACGCTCTCGCCAGCCCCCCGCTCAATGCCGAGCGCCTGTTGCAGCTGATCACCGAAGAATACGAAAGCCTGCCGCGCCAGCTCAAACGCATTGCCAGCTATATCAGCCAGCAGAGCGACCGAATCATGGTCGACCGCATCAGCGACATCGCCCGTGAATGCGAAGTGCACCCGTCGGCCATCGTGCGCTTTTCCCAGCGTTTCGGCTTCAGTGGGTTCAGTGAGATGCAGACGCTCTTTCGCGAGGCGTATACGCACAAGACCACGCCGGTGCAGAACTACCAGCAGCGCATCCGCAGCATGATCGCCAACAAGTCGCAGAAGGCCAGCGGCGGCGATCTGGCGCGCGAATGTGTCAACGCCACGTTATCGGGCATTGAACGACTGGGCCTGGAACTGGATGACGTGGCGTTCGACAAGGCGGTGGACCTGGTGGTCAACGCCGACAATATCTATGTGGTGGGCGTGCGCCGTTCGTTTGCGGTGGCCGACTACCTGGTCTACAACCTGCAGCACACCAACAAGCGCATCCATTTGGTCTCGGGGCTGGGCGGCAGTTATCGCGAGCAGATGCGCAGCGTGCGCGCCGATGACCTGGTGATCGCCATCAGCTTCACGCCGTACGGCAAAGAGACCCAGCACTGCCTGCGCATCGCCCAACACCATCAGGCCAGGACGCTGATCATTACCGACAGCAACCTCTCGCCCCTGGCCAAGCGCGCCAATGCGGTGCTGCTGGTCAACGAGGGGTCGTCCTTTGCATTTCGCTCATTGAGCGCAACATTGTGCCTGTGCCAGGCATTGTTCATCGCCGTGGCTTACCGCCTGGAATTGAAGGTGGACGAGATTCACGAGCAAGTGGGTTTCGACGACTGACCTGACACGCTGCAAAACAAAATGTGGGAGGGGGCTTGCCCCCTCCCACATGGGTATAGCGCCTGGCTCGGATCAGTGCATGAAGATCGCGATCAGAATGATCAACGGGATTGGCACGCCGAGGAACCACAGAAGTAATGAGCGCATGATGTTCTTCCTTATTTAACGAACGTAGGTTTCGGTTTCGACATACACCACTGCATCGCGACGGCGACCGCCGAAGGTGGCAGCGAAGCTGGCGAAGAACGCACCGATCAACAGCGACACGAAGGTCCACAGCGAGGCGTACGCAGCCACTTTCGCGGCAGTGTCGGCAGCTTGCTTGGCTTTGAGCTTGGCGTCTTCGATGGCTTTGCGGGCGTCGCCATACACCTTGTCGATACGCGCTTCGGCATCGGCCTGGCTGAGGTTGGTGCGCTGGCTGATCAGTTGGGCCAGGTAGGTACGGTCTTCCGGTGCCAACTGGCCGTCGTTGCTCAGGGTACGGGCGAAGATGCGACCGACCACGGCATGGGCTGCGTCATCGCTGACCGCTGCAGGGCGATCATCACGGAACAGGCTGTCGACGTAATAGCCGAAGTCGCCGCTGTGGGCGCCCTTGGCCATGCTGCCGGCGGCCTGGGTCATGCCGCTTGCCGCACCTGATGCCACACTGGCACCGGCTTTGACGCCACCGCCGACGACGCTGCTCACCGAGCCGACGACCAATACGGCCGTGATCAGGGTCGCCACGGCCCAGGCCAGGAAGCCGTGGGCGGTGTCGCGAAAGTACACCTCATCGCCATGCATGTTGGCCCACTTCACGCGCAAGCGACCGGCGATGTAACCGCCCAGGCCCGATGCGACGATCTGGGTGAAAGCCAGCCAGATAATGGTGGAAATGCCAAGGCCCTTGGCACTCATGCCGCTGTCGGCCCACGGCGATACCGCCGAGAAACCCAGGCCGAAGCCCAGCAGTACGAGGATCAGGGACAGTGCGGCCGCCGCAGCGGCGCCGGCAAAAATCGCCCCCCAGGAAACCCCGGAGCGCGCGCTCGATTCTTGAAGCGTGGTGGATGATGTGATCATTGTTGTTGTGCTCCCGGCAGGAAAAAAAGTGTTACAAGTCTCAAAAGGGACAGTGCAGGCCGCGTGCCAGCCCCCCTCAAAAATAAAATCTATATATTTCAACAAGTTAACTAAATTGAACTTACACAATCCATGCAAGTTGCAATAAACCCGGGTTTCGAGCGGGCGTAATGCAATCCTGCCGGCCATACACAACGCCCTCTGAGAGGGGGCTCGTTCCCACAGATGATTTTCCTGTCAGTTTTATGGAGATGACGTTTTATTTAGGAAACGTTCAGTTACTTATTGGCAAAATATACGTACTTCTAGTGTGAATCGCTCACCAGGTACTCCTATGACCCGTATTTTGACCATCGAGGATGACGCCGTAACGGCCCGCGAGATCGTCGCCGAGCTGAGTAGCCATGGACTGGAGGTGGACTGGGTGGACAATGGCCGCGAAGGCCTGGTCCGCGCCGTGAGTGGTGATTACGATCTGATCACCCTCGACCGCATGCTGCCGGAACTGGATGGCCTGGCCATCGTCACCACCCTGCGCACCATCGGCGTCTCCACGCCGATCCTGATGATCAGCGCCCTTTCCGACGTCGACGAGCGTGTGCGTGGCCTGCGCGCCGGCGGTGACGATTACCTGACCAAACCCTTCGCCTCCGATGAAATGGCCGCCCGCGTCGAAGTGCTGCTGCGCCGCAAAAACACGGTCAAGGAGTTCGAAACCGCATTGCGCGTGGCGGACCTGGAGCTGAACCTGATCAGCCGCGAAGCCAGTCGCGCCGATCAGCCGCTGACCCTGCTGCCCACCGAATACAAACTGCTCGAATTTCTGATGCGCAATACCGGGCAGATCCTCTCGCGCATGATGATCTTCGAGGAAGTCTGGGGCTATCACTTCGACCCCGGCACCAACCTGATCGACGTGCACATCGGGCGCCTGCGCAAAAAGATCGATCCCCCGGGCCTCACGCCGCTGATCCGCACGGTACGGGGCTCGGGTTATGTCATTGCTGAACCCCTCTAAGGGCTGGCGCTCCTCCAGCAGCCGCCTGCTGGCGCTGTACAGTTCGCTGTTTGTGGCCTGGAGCTGCATCCTCATGGGGGTGTTGTACTACGAGGTCTCGGGTTACCTGAGCGACTTGTCGCGCCATTCGCTGCTGCAGCGCCAGCACTTGTTCCAGCGTTTCGACGGCGAAGAGCTGGTGGAAGCGCTGACCACCAGCATGACCTTCGACATGAAGGGCGTGGACGCCTATGGTCTGTTTGACGAGGCCTTCCGTCCCTTGAGCGGACCGATCCGCGGATTGCCACCGGACCTGCCCCTGGACGGCAAGATCCACACGCTGGTCAATTGCGTCGAATCCGACGACCCCAAGTTGCCCAAGGACAGCTGCGATGCCGTCGCCACCCACACCGACGACGGCCGCTGGCTGGTGCTGGTGCGCGCCAACGGTTCGTTGTTCGGCGTGACGCGGATCATCTGGCACGCGCTGTTGTGGGCGCTGTCGTTGACCATCATCCCCGGGATCGCCGGCTGGCATCTGCTGCGCCGCCGCCCGCTGCGGCGCATTCGCGGAATCCAGGCGAGCGCCGAGGCCATCGTCGCCGGCGACCTCACCCACCGCCTGCCGCTGTCCGACCGGCGTGATGAGCTGGACATGCTCGCGGCCATCGTCAACGCCATGCTCGACCGCATCGAAAAACTCATGAACGAGGTCAAGGGCGTGTGCGACAACATCGCCCACGACCTGCGCACCCCGCTGACGCGCCTGCGCGCGCAGTTGTACCGCATCAAGCAGCAAGCCGAGGAGAACTCGGTGCACGCGGTAAAACTTGACGATGCGATTGCCGAAACCGATACGCTGATGGCACGGTTTCGCGGGCTGTTGCGCATCTCGGAACTGGAGGACCACCAGCGCCGCTCGGGCTTTCTGGTAATGGACCCGCTGCCGCTGCTGCGCGAACTGCATGACTTTTACCTGCCCCTGGCCGAGGAAGGCGAATTGCAACTGGTATTGGACGTGCCGGCGACTTTGCCGCCGATCAGCGGCGACCGCGCACTGCTGTTCGAAGCCCTGTCCAACCTGCTGAGCAACTCGATCAAGTTCACCCCGCCGGGGGGCGAAGTGATTTTGCGCGCGGTCAACAACGCCGGCAGCACCCGCATTGAGGTGCACGACTCCGGGCCGGGCATCCCGCTGGCCGAGCGCGATGCGGTGTTCCAGCGCTTTTATCGGGTGGATGAAAGTGATCAGCAAGGCGGGTTCGGGCTGGGCTTGTCGATTGTGGCGGCGATCATCAACCTGCATGGTTTCAAGCTGGACGTGGGCACCAGCCAGCGCGGCGGCGCAAGGCTGGCGCTCGAGTGTCGGCAACAGCTGATGCCCAAATAACCCGGACACTGCAAAAAAAACTGTGGGAGCAAGCCCCCTCCCACAGTCGGATCTGATCAGGCCGGGTAGTTGGCGCGCAGCGCCGCAAGTCCATCGCCGTACACACCAGTGAACAATTTCTCGACGGCCGCCTCGGTGGTGCCTGCCGCCGGTGTGAACACGCCGGACCAGGTCACCTTTGCCGACGTCTCGGTCAGCGCCTCAACCTGCACCGTCGCCAGATAAGCACTCACCGGAAACGGCGATTGCTCGATGGTGTAGCTGTAGGTGCGCGCCACGTTATCAAAGGTTTGCAGGCGCTCCACGATCACGGCGCCATCGGTGGTTTGCAAGTGACGCACGCGTCCGCCCTCACTCGGCTCGCTGCTGGCGATGAACGCCAGCCAGTCCGGCAGGCTGTTGAAACCGCCCATCAATTGCCAGACCTGATCGGCACACGCGGGGATTTCAATGACGCAAGATGCTGTTGCCATGGCAGGTACTCCAGAAGGTCAATAAGAACTCAGCTCGCCGGCAGTGTACGCCACCCTTGCATGCAGCTCTCCCAATGACTTGTAAAACCTCGCCGTAATGCCTAGCTTATGCGCCCCCTCGCCCAACGCTTTAAGGCCCCGCCCATGGTTTTGCGTTTTCGCCCTTTTCGCCCTCTGGCCACTTCACCTTTTGCCCTCGGTCTGTTGCTCAGCAGCGGCATGGGCAGCAGCCAGGCGGCTGAAGTCGAACTGCCGGCGCTACAGGTCCAGGGCCAGGAGGCGTCCGGCTACCGCACCGAGAGCGCGTCGGTCGGCGGTTTCGACGAAGCGCCGTTGCTCGACACGCCGGCCTCGATCACGGTCATCAACGCCACGCTGATCAAGGACCAGCAGGCGCGCCTGCTCAGTGAAGTGCTGCGCAACGACGCCTCGGTGGGCGACAGCTATGCGCCGATCGGCTACTACGAAAACTTCGTGGTGCGCGGCTTCTCGCTGAATGCGGCGAGCAGCTACAAGATCAACGGGCGCACCATCACCGGCGAGCAGAACGTCGCGCTGGAGAACAAGCAGCAGGTGGAAGTGCTCAAGGGCCTGGCCGGGCTGCAAAGCGGGGTTTCCGAACCCGCCGGCGTCATCAACTACGTGACCAAGCGCCCGGAAGAGGTGCGTTCGGTCACCGTCTCCAGCGATGATCGCGGCAGCGGCTATGTGGCCACGGATGTGGGCGGCTGGTTCGGCAGCGAGCAACAGTTCGGCCTGCGTGCCAACGTGGCCCATGAAGACCTCAACACCTATGTGGAACACGCCAATGGCCGGCGCGATTTCGTGTCCCTGGCCTTTGACTGGAACCTCAGCCCCGACACGGTGCTGCAACTGGACGCGGAATACCAGAACAGGCAACAGCGCTCGGTGCCGGGCTATCAATTGCTGGGCGGCACGGAAGTGCCCCACGGCGCATCGCCGAAAAAACTGCTGGGGCATCAGAGCGGTTCCAGGCAGGTGGGCATCGACTCGCTGAACCTCAACGGCAAGTTCGAGTACCGCTTCAGCGACCAATGGAAAGGCAGCCTCAGTGCCGCCCGCAGCCAGGTGGTGATTGACGACTACAGCGCCTTTGCCTGGGGCTGCTACGGTTCGGCCAGTTGCAGCGGGTCGAGCACGCCCAACCACTTCAGCCCCGAAGGCAATTACGACGTCTACGACTTCCGCAGCCCGGATGACACGCGCCGCGACGATGAAGTGCAGGCAACCATGACCGGCCTGTTCGACACCGCCGGCATCGGTCATGAGCTGACCTTCGGCAGCAGCGCCTTTCGCCGGGTGGTCGACAAACGCATGCCAGTCAACGAGCTGATCGGCACCGCCACTATCGACGAGGACGTGCCGGCCTTCACCCCCACCGACAAGCCGCTCAACGACAGCCATCGCGCCCTCGACAGCCGCCAGTACGGCGTGTTCGTCACCGACCGCATGCGCCTGAGCGAGCAATGGCAAACCATTCTGGGCGGCCGCGAAGTGCGCCTGGATGAGCAGGCGTTCGACAGCGACGGCAACCTGGCACGGCATACCCAACAGTCTGTGTTCCTGCCCCAGGCGGCGTTGATCTACAAGCCGGTGGAGGCTGTTTCGCTGTACACCCGCTACAGCAAAGGCCTGTCCCTGGGCGGCACCGCGCCGTGGTTTGCGAGCAACGCCAATACCACCCTGGCACCGACCACATCACGGCAGATCGAAGCCGGGGTGAAATACGACTGGCGCCGCATCAGCTTCGCCGCCGCCGTGTTCCAGACGCGCCAGGCCTATCAATATGCCAGGCCCGACGGCGCTGGTAACTTCACTTACGTACAACAGGGCGAGCAGAAGAACACTGGCCTGGAACTGTCAGCCAATGGCTGGGCCACCGAGCGCCTGCAGATCGCGACCAGCGTGGCGGCCATTCGTGCGCGGGTGAGCGGCAGCGGCACGCCAGATTATGAAGATCATCAGGCAATCAACGTGCCCACACTGCGTGCCAGTGTGTATGCCGATTACGCGTTGCCGTGGGTGAACGGTCTGACGGTGCTGGGCGGCGTGCAATACAGCGCCAAAAAGTACGCCAATCGCACCGGCAATGCAGAGGTGGGGGATTACGCGGTGGTCAATGTCGGCAGCCGCTACACCACCCGGCTCGATGGCTATGAAACGGTGTTTCGCCTGAGCGTCGACAACCTGTTCGACAAGCGATACTGGCGTGACGCGGGCGAGTACATGGGCGATGACTACCTGTTCCAGGGCGCACCCTTGACGGCCCGCTTGAGTGCATCGGTCAACTTCTGATTCAGGTATGCATGCAGATCCAACTGTGGGAGAACGCCTGGTTTTAAAGCCTGAAATGTCAGACAGCCACATCACTGTGACAAGCAGGCTTATTGTGGCGAGCGGGCCTCGCGAAAGCGCTAAGCCCCCCCACATTGCGCCTTACCAGAACCGCTGCTGGGTCAGGCGGCTCCACCACGTCAGCAGCACGCGGTCCACTGAACCGCTGGCCGCCAGGCCCACGCGCTCCTGCAGGCTCTTGCGCTCGGCGTAATGCAGGTGGAACACCTCGGCCGTCCTGGCTTTGGTGGCCAGGTATTCGTCGCTGGTCTGCAGCGCGTCGACCAGTTGCTTGTCCAGCGCCGCCACGCCCAGCCATACCTCGCCGGTGGCAACGTCATCGATTGACAGCTGCGGACGGTAGCGCGAGACAAAGTTCTTGAACAGTTGGTGGGTGATGTCCAGGTCTTCCTGGAACTTCTCCCGGCCTTTCTCGGTGTTTTCGCCGAACACCGTGAGGGTGCGCTTGTATTCACCGGCGGTCAGCACTTCAAAGTCGATGTCGTGCTTTTTCAGCAGGCGGTTGACGTTGGGCAACTGCGCGACCACACCGATGGAGCCGAGGATGGCGAACGGCGCGCTGATGATCTTCTCGCCAATGCACGCCATCATGTAGCCGCCGCTGGCCGCGATCTTGTCGATGCACACGGTCAATGGCACGCCCGCCTGGCGAATGCGCGCCAGTTGCGACGAGGCCAGGCCGTAGCTGTGCACCATGCCGCCGCCGCTTTCCAGACGCAGCACCACTTCGTCCTCGGGCGTGGCCAGGCTCAGCAACGCAGTGATTTCATGGCGCAGGCTCTCGGTGGCCGAGGCCTTGATATCGCCATCGAAATCCAGCACAAACACCCGCGGCCGGGCCTCTGGCTTCTTCTTGCTGTTCTTCTTTTCGGTTTTGCTTTCGGACTTGCGCAGGGCCTTGAGCTGGTCCTTGTCGAGCAGGGACGACTCCAGGCGCTCACGCAACCCCTTGTAGAAATCATTGAGCTTGCTGACCTGCAACTGGCCGGCGGACTTGCGACGACCTTTACTGCGCAGCGCCGCGAAGCTGATCAGGACGACCAGGATCGCGACCACCAGGGTGACGGTCTTTGCGAGAAAGCTCGCGTATTCAGCCAGAAAATCCATGGTTCTCCTTACAAGTGCAGTGCGCTACGCGCGGATGGGCCCAGCATACCGGCGGCACTGCCTTCGGACCAGTGCCCAAACCGCCAGCAGCGGGCCTCCAAGGACCTTTTAAAACAAGCGTATGTTTTTCCATTGACAGCTTCCAGGCATCCCCATAACCTCGTCGGACGTTTCAACGTACCCAGGAAAACGGACGTGGGCAGCATCTATCTGATTCGGCATGGCCAGGCCTCTTTCGGGGCAGACGACTATGACGTCCTGTCGCCCATCGGGGTGGAACAGGCGCAGGTGCTCGGTCGTCACCTCGCCGACCTGGGGATTGCCTTCGACCGCTGCATCGCCGGCGACCTGCGCCGCCAACAGCACACTGCCAGCGCCACCTTTGAATCCTTCAGCGCCCTCGGCTTGCCGGTCCCGCCCGTGGAAACCGACAGCGCATTCAATGAATTCGACGCCGAAGCCGTCATCCGCGCGCTGCTCCCCGAGCTGTTGAGTGAAGAACCCGAAGCCCTCGACATCCTGCGCAACGCCGCGCAAAACCGCCGCGAATTCCAGCGCATCTTTGCGCTGATCATCGACCGCTGGCTGGCCGGCACTTACGACCCGCCGGGGCTGGAAAGCTGGCTGGGGTTCGTCGAACGCGTGCAGGGTGGTCTGCAGCGTCTGCTGGATAAGGCCGACGACGCCGACAAGATCGCCGTGTTCACCTCCGGCGGCACCATTACCGCCCTGCTCCACCTGATCACCCGAATGCCTGCCGCCCAGGCCTTCGAGCTGAACTGGCAAATTGTTAACACCTCGCTCAACCAGCTGAAATTCCGCGGTCGCGAGGTGGCCCTGGCTTCCTTCAACAGTCATGCGCACTTGCAACTGTTGAAGGCGCCGCAGCTCATCACGTTCCGATGAACTGCGGCCCACCGTGACCCCAAGGTCACTGGACTCTACCCTAAAGGATCGAAACCATGACTGACGTAGCCAAAGCCGTAGAAGCAATGAAAGCCAAATTCAACCCAAGCGCCGCCGAAGGTCTGGACCTGGTGTTCGGTTTCCGTATCGACGACACCAAGAACTTCTCGCTGGTGGTCAAGGACAAGACCTGTGAACTGCAGGAAGGCGAAAACCCGGACGCCCAGGTCACCCTGGTGATGGACAGCGAAACCCTGGAAGGCATCGTCGACGGTTCCACCGACGGCATGCAGGCGTTCATGGGCGGCAAGCTGCGCACCGAAGGCGACATGATGCTGGCCATGAAGCTGAGCGAATTGTTCCCGTCCTGAGTGCCCGTGGGAGGGGCTCGCCCCTCCCATATCAGTTTTTCGGTTGCAGCAACAACGCCACCAACGCGCTCCATCCCGTCTGATGCGACGCCCCCAGGCCTCGCCCCGTTTCTCCATGGAAATACTCATGGAACAGCACCAGGTCGCGGCTCGCCGGGTCCGCCTCCAGTTGCGCATACCCCGCCATCGAAGGCCGCAGGCCGTTTTCATCCCTTAGAAACAATCGCGTCAAACGCTGACTCAAGCTGTCGGCGACCTCCCCCATCGACGCCAGATAACCGCTCCCCGTGGGGTACTCCACCGAAAAATTGTCCGCGTAGTAACGATGAAACTCGTGCAGCGACTCGATCAGCATGTAGTTCACCGGCATCCACACCGGCCCGCGCCAATTGGAATTACCGCCGTACAGGCGTGAGTCGGATTCGCCGGGCTGATAGCGCGCGCTCAGGCTGTCGCCATTCATCTGCAGCGCCAGCGGCTGTTCGGCGAAAGCTTTGGACAGGGAGCGCACGCCGAACGGCGAGAGAAATTCATCGTCATCCAGCATGCGCCGCAACAGGTCCTTGGTGCGCTCGCCGCGCAGCAGCGCCAGCAACAGGCGATTGCCCTGCCCCGGTTCATTCCAGCGCGACACCAGTTTGGCCAGGTCCGGCCGGTGATGCATGAACCCCAGCAGCCGTTCGCGCAAACCTTCCAGACCTTCATGTTCGTGCTGCTCCAGCACCAGCACGGCGAACAGCGGCATCAGACCGACGATGGAGCGCAGACGCACCGGCTCGCTGTGGCCATCGGGGCGGTACAGCACGTCGTAGAAAAACAGGTCCTGCTCATCCCACAAGCCCTCGGCGCTGTCGTCGACGCGGTTGATGGCGCCGGCGATATACAGGAAGTGTTCGAAGAATTTCACCGCAATATCGACGTACACCGCATTGCGTCTGGCCAGCTCCAGGCCGATGCGCATCAGGTCCAGCGCATAGGCTGCCACCCACGCGGTGCCATCGGCCTGATCCAGTTGGTAACCCGGCGGCAACGTCGCCGAGCGGTCGAACAAGGCAATGTTGTCCAGGCCCAGAAACCCGCCCTGAAACAGGTTGCGCCCCTCGGCGTCCTTGCGGTTGACCCACCAGGAAAAATTCAGCAGCAGCTTGTGGAAAATCCGCTCGAGAAAATCCATATCGCCGACGCCCGTAAACGCCTTGTCGTGCTGATACACGCGCCAGCTGGCCCAGGCATGCACCGGCGGGTTGGCATCGTCGAAGCGCCACTCGTAGGCCGGCAACTGGCCGTTGGGGTGCATGAAGCGGTCCTTCACCAACAGCAGCAATTGTTGCTTGGCATAGCCCGGGTCGATCAGGGCAAACGCCACCGCCTGGAAGCCCTGGTCCCAGGACGCGTACCACGGGTATTCCCAGGTGTCGGGCATTGAGAGGATGTCGAAGTTGGACAAGTGCCGCCAATGGGTATTGCGAATGTGCAAGCGCTCGGGCGGCGGCGCCGGTTGGGCCGGGTCGCCGTCGAGCCACTGGTTCACATCGAAATAATAGAGCTGCTTGGACCACAGCAGGCCGGCCAGGGCCTGACGCTGCACATTGCGCGCGTCTTCATCGGCAATGCCCTGTTGCAGGGCGGCGTAGAAGTCATCGGCTTCCTCGCGGCGCTGTTCGAACAACTTGCGCGCATTGACCTCGGGCGCGCCCACCGGCGCAAAGCGCAGGTAGACCGTTTTGCTTTCCAGCCCGGCCAGCTCCAGGATGAACCGCGCGGCGACCTTGGTGCCCGCGTCACGCCGAACGGCGGCCTGCACACCGTCCACCACGTAATCGTTGATGCCATCCTTGAACGGCCCGGGCGCGGCTTGCCCGTCAAGCTTGGGGTAGTTGGTTTCGTTCTCGCAGAACAGCCATTCCACGCCGTCCAGGCCCCAGGCGCCGAGCTGGTAATCGGGCAATTCATGATGACGCGCGAGCACGCGCTCACCGTCGAGTTTCAATTGCGGCTTGGGGGCGTCAGCGGTCCAGCTCCAGTCGTTGCGCGCCCACACCTGGGGCAGCACCTGCAGGCGCGTCGGCTGCTCGGCGCGGTTGTGCACGGTAACGCGCATGCAAATGTCGTCCGGCTGATGCTTGGCGTACTCGACGCTGACGTCGCAATAGCGGTTGTCTGCAAACACGCCGGTGTCGAGGATTTCATACTCGGCATCGCCCAGCCCGCGTCGCGCGTTTTCGCTGATCAGGTCGGCATAGGGAAACGCTGCATGGGGGTATTTGTAGAGCATGCGCATATAGGCATGGCTCGGCACCCCGTCGACGAAAAAGTACAGTTCCTTGACGTCCTCACCGTGGTTGCCCTCGGCGTTGTTCAGGCCGAACAGGCGCTCCTTGAGGATCACGTCGCGCTCGTTCCACAGCGCCAGGCCCAGGCACCAGCGCTGCGCCTTGTCACTGAAACCAGCCAGACCATCCTCGCCCCAGCGATAGGCGCGGCTGCGCGCATGTTCATGGGGGAAGTAGCGCCAGGCATCGCCGTCGGCGCTGTAGTCTTCGCGCACCGTGCCCCATTGGCGTTCACTCAAATACGGCCCCCACGCGCGCCAATCCTCGGCATCTTCGGTCGCCAGGCGCTGACCTTCAACCGTTTCACATAGTCGGGTATTGGGTGTGACCGTCATGGGGGACTCCTTCGCCTGGCTGGTAAGGCGCAGTGTAGAGCCCAACCGCGCGCGGATGCACATGAAGACGTGGAAGACACCTTTCATTCATTTGCAGAATGAAGTCCTGAGGATTCTTCGTTTGCACGCGCACCCCGCGCCCAACAAAATCCCGTGAACGGCCACGCTCACCGCCACTGCCATCAGGAATTTTTCAATGTCCAGCACCGCCCATGTCAGCCCCGACGACATTCGCAAAGGTTTCTCCAGGGCCATGTCCGACATGTACCGCGATGAAGTGCCGCTTTATGGCGCGCTGCTGGAGCTGGTGGCCGAGACCAACCGCCACGTACTCGACAGCGACCCGGGCCTGGCGCAACAGCTGCAACGCACCGGCGAACGCCAGCGCCTGGACATGGAACGCCACGGCGCCATTCGCGTGGGCACGGCTGCCGAACTGGCAACCCTGCGCCGGTTATTCGCGGTGATGGGCATGCAGCCGGTGGGCTATTACGACCTGACCCCGGCCGGGGTGCCGGTGCATTCCACGGCGTTTCGCGCGGTGCATGAAAGCGCTTTGCAAACCAGCCCGTTCCGCGTATTCACCTCGCTGCTGCGCCTGGAACTGATCGAAAACCCCGAGCTGCGCGCCTTCGCCGAAACCGCCCTGGCCAAACGCTCGATCTTCACCCCGCGCGCCCTGGCGCTGATCGAACACGCCGAGCAACACGGCGGCCTCGACGCCGCGCAGGCCGATGAATTCATCCGCCAGGCCCTGGAGACCTTTCGCTGGCACCACACCGCCACCGTCACCGGCGCGCAGTACCGGCAATTGAGTGACCAGCACCGCCTGATCGCCGATGTGGTGGCCTTCAAGGGCCCGCACATCAATCACCTGACCCCGCGCACCCTGGACATCGACCAGGTGCAGGCCGCGATGCCCGGCAAAGGCATCACGCCCAAGGCGGTGATCGAAGGACCGCCGCGCCGCCGCTGCCCGATCCTGCTGCGCCAGACCAGCTTCAAGGCGCTGGACGAACCCATCGCCTTCACCGATGCCCACGGCAGCCACAGCGCGCGCTTCGGCGAAATCGAACAGCGTGGCGTCGCCCTCACCCCCAAGGGCCGCGCGCTGTACGACCAACTGCTGAACGCCGCGCGCGATGAACTGGGTGCCTTTCCCAACGAAGCCAATGCCGGGCGCTACACGCAGTTGATGGCACAGCACTTCCAGGCTTTCCCCGACGAGCATGGACAGATGCGTGAACAGGGCCTGGCCTACTTTCGTTATTTCGCCACCGGGCAGGGCCTGGCAGCACGCGGCCAGGCCGACCGGCCGCGCACGCTGGAAGCACTTTTGCGCGCCGGCCATGTGGCGATTGAACCGTTGGTGTATGAGGATTTCCTGCCGGTGAGTGCGGCGGGAATTTTCCAGTCGAACCTGGGGGATACGGCGCAGAGTCACTATGCGGCGAACTCGAACCGGGCCGAGTTCGAGCAGGCGCTGGGGTGCACGACAATCGATGAATTGCAGCTGTATGCGCAGACGCAGCAGCGCTCCATCGACGCCTGCACCCAGGCATTGCTGTAGGAGCGAGTGTGCGCCTACAGCGGTTGGCCTTCAGCTCAAGCGGTCTCTGATCTCGTCTTTGATCAACAGGCGTTTCTTCTTGAGCTTCTCTACATCCTCATCGTTGGCACTGGCTTTTTCCGCCTCCAGCACCTCCTTGTCGGCGTCGTCATAGCGAGTGAGCAGCGCGTCCAGCCGTTTATCGTCCGCCCTGTGTTTGTGCACATCGTCCTTGCTCATTCCCAGGTCCTGATACAGGTCGTGTTTAACTGGCATGGCCTACCTCCGCACGTTGATCAATGGCTTACCCCTTGAAACTAGCCCATTCCTGACGCGCTTGTCATGTTTCAAGCCCATCGGTTCCGTTCGTCGCGGCGCAAGGGATGGGATCAAACCTTTGCGCTGAGCTGCCCTCCACTGTAGATCGCCACCCAAGGGAGACCGGTTCATGAATCACGCTGCCACCGCTGTCGACACCCACTGCATCAACACCATTCGCACCCTGGCCATGGACGCCGTGCAGAAGGCCAATTCCGGCCATCCGGGCACGCCCATGGGCCTGGCGCCGGTGGGGTATACGCTGTGGAGTCGCTTCCTGCGCTATCACCCCGAGCACCCGGACTGGCCCAACCGTGACCGCTTTGTGCTGTCGGTAGGCCATGCGTCGATGCTGCTGTATTCGCTGCTGCACCTGGCCGGCGTGGTCGAGATCGACGCCCACGGCAAGCGCAGCGGCCAGCCGGCAATCAGCCTGGACGATATCAAGCAGTTCCGGCAGATGAGTTCCAAGACCCCAGGCCACCCCGAGTACCGCATGACCACTGGCGTGGAGACCACCACCGGCCCGCTCGGCCAGGGCTGCGCCAACAGCGTCGGCATGGCGATGGCCGAGCGCTGGCTGGCCAAGCGCTTCAACCGCGACGGTCAGGTGCTGTTCGATTACAACGTCTACACCCTGTGCGGCGACGGCGACATGATGGAAGGCATCAGCAGCGAAGCCGCGTCGATGGCCGGCCACTTGAAGCTGGATAACCTGTGCTGGATCTACGACAACAACACCATCAGCATCGAAGGCCACACGGAACTGGCGTTCAGCGAAGACGTGATCAAACGCTTCCAGGCCTATGGCTGGCACACCCTGCACGTCACCGATGCCAATGATTTGCAGGCATTGAGCGACGCATTGACCACCTTCCAGGCCAACACCGGCGCGCCGACCCTTATTGTGGTGGACAGCGTGATCGGCTACGGCTCGCCGCACAAACACAATACCGCAGCGGCCCACGGCGAGCCGCTGGGTGACGATGAAATCCGCCTGACCAAGGCAGCGTACGGTTGGCCGGAAGACTCCAGTTTTCTGGTGCCCGATGAGGCGCGCACGGTATTGCGTGATGCGCTGCATGAGCGTGCCGAGCCATTGTTTGCGCAGTGGAACGAGACCCTGTCGCGCCTCGACCCGCAACTGGCCGACGAACTGCAGCGCATGCGCGCCGGTGAAATGCCCGCGCAGTGGCAGGCGCAACTGCCCGACTATGCGGCCGACGCCAAGGGCGTGGCCAGCCGCGCCGCCGGCGGCGAGGTGCTGAACGCCTTCGCCCAACAGATTCCATGGCTGCTTGGCGGTTCGGCGGATTTGTCGCCCTCGACCAAGACCAACCTCACCTTCGACGGCGCCGGGCGTTTCAGCGCCGATGACTACAGCGGGCGCAACCTGCATTTCGGCATCCGCGAACACGCCATGGGCGCGATTGCCAACGGCATGGCGCTGTCCTACCTGCGGCCGTACACCTCGACCTTCCTGGTGTTCAGCGACTACATGAAACCGCCGATCCGCCTGGCGGCGATCATGGAACTGCCGGTGGTATTCGTGTTTACCCATGACTCGATCGGCGTGGGCGAAGACGGCCCCACTCACCAGCCCATCGAGCACCTGACCCAACTGCGCGCCACACCGGGGCTGCTAACATTGCGTCCGGGCGATGCGAATGAAACCCTGGAAGTGTGGAAAGTGGCGCTGGCGCAAACCCACCGGCCCAGTTGTGTGGTGCTGTCGCGCCAGCCGCTGCCGACCCTGGACCGTACGAAGTACGCAGCCGCCAGCGGCGTCGCCAAGGGTGCCTATGTACTGGCGGGTGCCGAGCAACCTCAAGTGCTGCTGTTGGCGACGGGCAGCGAAGTGAGCCTGGCGGTGGCGGCGTATGAACAGCTCAAGGGGGAAGGGATTGCCGCGCGGGTCGTCTCGATGCCCAGCTGGGAACTGTTCGAAGACCAGGACCAGGCCTACCGCGACAGCGTCTTGCCGCCCGCGGTGAAAGCCCGCGTGGTGGTGGAACAGGCCGGCCCGCTGGGCTGGGACCGTTATGTCGGGCAGACCGGCGCCAAAGTGGTGATGAACAGCTTCGGCGCCTCGGCCCCGCTGGCCAAACTGCAGGAAAAGTTCGGCTTCACCGTGGAAAATGTGGTCAAGCAGGCCAAACAGCAAATCCAGCTGAATCAACACTGACTCAACTGTGAGACGGGAGACCATGTGGGAGCGGGCTTGTTGTAGGAGTGGCGAGCGGGCTTGCCCTAATGCCGTTCAGTTAAGCGCATATTCCTGTGGCGAGCAGGCTCGTCCTGCGTTGGGCTGCGTAGCAGCCCCAAAATCAGGCGCTGAGCAGTATCAGGTACACCGCGTTTTCCTTGATTGGGGGCGCTTCGCACCCCAACGCGGGGCTTGCCCCAATGCCGTTCAGTTAAGCCCGCGTGATGTTCAAAGCAAAGAGCGGTGCGACTTTTTCGGTGTACATATCCGTTTCTGCGGTAACGGCGACTTGGGGTTCCGCTCTTACAGCGGGTCACTTTTGTAAAGGCACAAAAGTAACCAAAAGGCCTTCGCCCCAACACTCGGCACCTCGCCTAGGCTCGGTGTGCCCGAACGCAGGCTTTGGAGCGTGGGCCGCCGCGATGGGCCATCCATGGCCCAGCGCGGCTAACCCGGCGTCCTGCCGGGTTACCCACGCTCCAAAGCCTGCGTTCGGCCAGCGTGTTTGACGGGGCGCCTAAGATCAAAAGCAAAAGCGCGGCGGCCTGAGAGCCGACCGGAATGGGGAATGTGGACGCGATCAAATGTGGGAGCGGCGGTGCGACGATTCGACTTGCCTGCGAAGGCAGTAGTCCAGCAAATATTGAGGCTAACTGACTCACCGCTTTCGCATGCAAGTCGCAGCGCCGCTCCCACAGGGGATTTACGCTTAACTGAACGGCATTGGGGCTTGCCCCGCGTTGGGCTGCGCGGCAGCCCCAAAACCATGCTCCGCGCAGTGTCAGGCACACCGCGTCTTCCTCGATTGGGGGCGCTTCGCGCCCCAACGCGGGGCAAGCCCGCTCGCCACGGAGGTCCAGTCTGGAGCCTCCCACAGTTCATTCTGGTTGAGGGTTAGACCAGCTCCCGCGCCAGAAACGGCGCGGTGCGGCTTTTCCTGCTCTTGGCGACCTTTTGCGGCGTGCCACAGGCAACCACGGTGCCGCCCTCATCACCCGCCCCCGGCCCGATGTCGATCACCCAGTCGCTCTGGGCCACCACGCGCATTTCATGCTCCACCACAACCACCGTGTGCCCTGCGTCCACCAGTTGATTGAGCTGGCTGAGCAAGCGGTCAACGTCCCGGGGATGCAATCCGGTGGTCGGTTCGTCGAGCACATACAAGGTCGCGCCCCGGGCATTGCGTTGCAACTCGGTGGCGAGCTTGATGCGCTGCGCTTCGCCGCCGGACAGTTCGGTCGCCGGCTGCCCCAGGCTCAGGTAGCCCAAACCGATATCGCGCAGCACCTGCAATGAACGCAGCACAGCAGGTTGCTCGGCAAACACCTCGACCGCCTGTTCCACCGTCAGCCCCAGCACCTGGGCGATGCTCAAGCCTTGCCATTTGATCGCCAGGGTCTCGGGGTTGTAGCGCGCACCGTGACAGGTCGGGCATGGCGCGTACACGCTGGGCATGAACAGCAACTCAACGCTGACAAACCCTTCACCCTCGCACTGCGGGCAACGGCCCTTGGCGACGTTGAACGAGAACTGCCCGGCGTCATAGCCGCGCTTGATGGCTGCCGGCGTGGCGGCAAACAGTTTGCGCACGTTGTCGAACAGCCCGGTGTAAGTCGCCAGGTTGGAACGCGGGGTACGGCCGATGGGTTTCTGGTCCACCTGCACCAATCGACGGATATGCTCGAGCCCGGAGCGGATGTGACCACCGCTGGTTTGCGGGGCGTCGTCCTCCAGGCTGGGCTCTTCGTCATTGACCACCCGGCTGCCAAGGCCGCTGCCCACCAGGTCCAGCAGCGCCTGGCTGACCAGGCTGGATTTGCCCGAGCCGGAAATACCGGTCACCGCCGTGAAACAGCCCAGCGGGAAATCCACCTTCACGTCATTGAGGTTGTTGCGCGTCACGCCTTCCAGCTTCAACCACGCAGCGGGCTCACGGCGCGTCGAGGGCAACGCCTGCCCTTCGGCAAACAGGTACGCGCGGGTCTGCGAAGCCTGCACGTCCGCCAGCCCGGCCGGCGGGCCGCTGTACAGCACTTGCCCGCCGTGTTCGCCGGCGGCCGGGCCCACGTCGATCAGCCAGTCGGCGCGGCGCATGGTTTCCAGGTCATGCTCCACCACGAACAGCGAATTGCCGGCGGCTTTCAGGCGCTCGAGCGCGGTGAACAGCGCCTCGCCATCGGCCGGGTGCAAGCCCGCCGAGGGCTCGTCCAGCACATAGATCACGCCGAACAACTGCGAGCCCAATTGCGTGGCCAGGCGCAAACGCTGCAACTCGCCGGACGACAGGGTCGGCGTGCTGCGCTCCAGCGACAGGTAACCCAGGCCCAGGTCGATCAAGGTGCTGACCCGTTCGAGCAGGTCCTGAGCGATGCGTTGCGCGGCCAGGCGTTTCTCCACCGACAGCTTCATGCGGTCCTGCCCCGCCGCTACCGGGCGCAACAGTTCAGCCAGTTGCGAGAGGGACAACTGCGACAACTCGCCGATATCCACCCCGGCAAATTTCACCGACAGCGCGGCCCGCGTCAGGCGCTTGCCCTCGCACAACGGGCAGGCGCTGCCTTGCATGAACTGCGACACGCGCTTTTTCATCAGCGCGCTTTGGGTGTGGCTGAAGGTGTGCAGAATGTAGCGCCGCGCGCCGCTGAACGTGCCCTGATAACTCGGCTCCAGCTTGCGCTTCAACGCGTCGCGGGTCTGCGCCGGGGTGAAGCCGGCGTACACCGGCACCGTCGGGGTTTCGTCGGTGAAGAGGATCCAGTCACGCTGCTTTTTCGGCAGGTCGCGCCAGGGGATGTCGACGTCGTAGCCCAGGGTCACGAGAATGTCACGCAGGTTCTGGCCCTGCCACGCCAATGGCCAGGCGGCCACCGCGCGCTGGCGGATCGTCAACGAGGGATCGGGCACCATCAACGCCTCGGTCACCTCATACACGCGGCCCAGCCCGTGGCATTCCGGGCAGGCGCCCTGGGGCAGGTTCGGCGAAAAGTCCTCGGCATACAGCATCGCCTGGCCCTGTGGGTAGCTGCCGGCGCGCGAATACAGCATGCGGATCAGGCTCGACAAGGTGGTCACACTGCCCACCGAGGAGCGTGCGCTCGGCGTGCCGCGCTGCTGTTGCAGCGCCACGGCCGGCGGCAGGCCTTCGATGGAGTCCACGTCCGGCACGCCGACCTGATCAATCAAGCGCCGTGCATAAGGCGCCACCGACTCGAAATAACGGCGCTGGGCCTCGGCATACACCGTGGAAAACGCCAGGGACGATTTGCCGGAACCCGACACGCCGGTAAACACCACCAGGGCATCCCGTGGAATATCCACATCGACATTACGCAGGTTGTGTTCGCGGGCGCCGCGCACCCGGACAAAACCTGGGCGTTGGGCGGAAATCGGAGGGATGGTGCGCTGTAAAGTCATTGGCAACCTTGTCGTGCGGTAAGCATGCTGCGCACCCGTAGCGTGAGGGCTTCGGGGCTGTAGGGCTTGCTCAGCAGATGAATGTCGGGGCTCAGCAGGTGGTTGCTGGAGAGAATGTCGCGGGTGTGGCCGGAGGTGAACAGCACCGGGACCGGCGGCTGTTGCTGGCGCGCCCAGTCGGCCAGGTCGGTACTTTTGACCCGGCCCGGCATCACCACGTCGGTAAAGATCAGTTCCGGTTGCAGGCCGGTTTGCAGCTTTTGCATGGCCTGGTCACCGTCGTCGGCGGTGAGCACGGTGTAGCCCGATTGTTCGAGCACTTCCACCACGGTGAGGCGCACGCCTTCGTTATCCTCGACCACCAGGATGGTTTCCTGGCCGCCGAGGGGCTCCACGGGTTCAGCCGTCGACTCCTCGCATTCCTCGCCAAGGCTGCGCGGGAAATACAGCTGCACCACGGTGCCCTGGCCTTCGGCGCTGCACACATCGACATGCCCGCCGCTTTGGCGCACAAAGCCGAACACCATGCTCAAGCCCAGGCCGGTGCCATGGCCGTCGCGCTTGGTGGTGAAGAACGGCTCGAACACCTTGGCCTGGATCGCCGGTGACATGCCCACTCCGGTGTCGCTCACCGACAGGCGCACGTACTCGCCGGGGCTGATGCTTTTGCCCACGCAATCCCTGGGGTTGAGGATGATGTTTTCGCCGCTGATGCGAATCACGCCCTCGCCTTTCATGGCGTCCCGCGCGTTGATCGCCAGGTTGAGCAGGGCATTTTCCAGCTGGTTGCGGTCGACGTGAATGCGCCACGGGTCGCGCGGCAGCTGCACATCGATATGGATGGTTTCACCCAGCGCGCGCTGCAACAGCTCACCGAGGTTTTCATAAATGCGCAAAGGGTTGTATACCGCCGGCGACAGCGGCTGGCGACGGGCAAACGCGAGCAATTGCGAGGACAGCTTGGCGCCCCGTTCCACGGCGGCAATGGCCGCCGTGACGCGGCGCTGCACTTGGGGGTTATCCGGCTCATGCCGGGCCAGCAGGTGCAGGTTGCCGGCGATCACTTGCAGCAGATTGTTGAAATCGTGGGCCACGCCGCCGGTCAGGCCGCCGATGGCTTCGAGTTTCTGCGACTGGCGCAACTGGTCCTCGGCGGCCGAACGCGCCTGCACTTCGGCGGCGACGCGCTGCTCGAGGTTGTGGGTGAGCTCCTGGCGCACCCGCTCGGACTTCACCAGTTCGGTGGTCTCCACCACAATCGCCAGCACCCCGGCCGGTTGCTGGTTGTCGCCGGCAACCGGGCTGTAATAAAGGTCGAGCCACAGGGTTTCAGGCTGGCCGTTACGCGACAGCACCAGTTCCTTGTTGTTGAACGACAGCGTGCCGCCGGCCAGGCAGGTGTCCACCACATGCCGATTGAACTCGGCCACTTCCGGCCAGCCCTGCTCCACCGGCGTGCCCAGCAGGTAGGGATGGCGCCCGCCGGCGAACACCGAATAGCTGTCGTTATAGATCATGTAACCCGCCCGCCCCCACAGCATCACCATCGGCACCGGGGATGCGAGCATCATCTGCACCGTGCAGGCCAGGCTGGTGGACCATTCGTCGAGCGGCCCCAGGTCGGTGTTCGACCAGTCGAACGCGCGAATGCGTTGGGCCATTTCACCGGCCCAGCCTTCACAGTCATGTGGGTTGGATAAAAATTGCATGATTGGGCTCTGCGCAAAGAGAACGTTCGCAACGATTTGGAGCATGCCAGTTGTAGATGGTTTCATCCGGACTTATTTAGGGTGCAAACACTATGCAATCAACGGCTTCAATGGAAATTCCGGCTGCGCACATGGATGCCGTCCAGCAGCGGCGTGAGGTCGGTGAGACGCCCGGCGATCAGGTGCCGCACTTCGCCCACCGCCTCCCAGCGACCGTCCACCTTGAGCAGGCGCGAACCCACCAGGGCCTGGCGCTGGCGTTCGGCGAGGTCGCGCCAGACCACCACGTTGAGGTTGCCGAATTCATCTTCCAGGGTGACGAAGGTCACGCCGCTGGCAGTGCCGGGCCGTTGCCGCCCCGTGACCAGCCCCGCCACACTGACGTTGCGCCCATGCTCCACCGTCGCCAGCTCCCGGGAGCTGCGACAACGCCGCTTGCGCAGTTCCCCGCGCAGCAAGGCCAGCGGGTGCGGGCCCAGGGTGGTACCGAGGGTGGCGTAGTCGGCGTGCAGGTCTTCGCCCAACGTTGGCGCGGGCAACGCCACCGGGGTTTCGTCGGCGCCGGGCAGGCCGGCAAACAGCCCCAGCTGTTTATGCACACCGGCCACGTCCCAGCGCGCCTGGTGCCGGTTGCCGGCCAGCGCACGTAATGCACCGGCATCGGCCAGTAGGGCCTGGGCACGCTTATCCAGCCCGGCGCGCTCGTCGAGGTCGGCAATATCGCCGAACACTTGGCGCCCACGCGCGGCCTCGATGCGCCGCGCGTCGTCTTCGCGAAATCCCGCGATCATGCGCAGCCCCAGGCGAATCGCCGGTTGCTGACCGTCGATGGGCTCCAGGCTGCAATCCCAGTCACTGGCCAGCACGTCCACCGGGCGGATCTGCAGGCGATGGCGGCGTGCGTCCTGCAGGATCTGGTCCGGGCTGTAGAAACCCATGGGCCAGCTGTTGATCAGCGCACAGGCGAACGCCGCCGGCTCATGGCACTTGAGCCAGCAACTGGCGTAGGTCAGCAGGGCAAAGCTGGCCGCGTGGGACTCGGGAAAACCATAGCTGCCAAAGCCCTTGATCTGCTCGAAGATCTGCGCGGCAAAGGCTTCGGTGTAGCCGTTCTTCATCATGCCGGTGCGCAGGCGTTCCTGATGGGGCTCCAGACCGCCATGGCGTTTCCAGGCAGCCATGGAACGGCGCAACTGGTCGGCCTCGCCGGGGCTGTAGTCGGCGGCGACCATGGCGATCTGCATCACCTGCTCCTGGAACAGCGGGATGCCCAGGGTGCGCTCCAGCACCTCCTTTAGGGCAGGCGACGGATAAGTCGTGGGCTCTTCTTTATTACGCCGACGCAGATACGGATGCACCATGCCGCCCTGAATCGGCCCGGGCCGCACGATGGCGACTTCAATCACCAGGTCGTAAAACGCCTGCGGCTTGAGCCTGGGCAACATCGACATCTGCGCCCGCGACTCGATCTGGAACACACCAATGGTGTCGGCCTTGCTGATCATCGCGTAGGTGGCCGGGTCTTCCTTGGGGATCGACGCCAGCGTCAGGTCCTGGTGGCGGTGGCGGCGCAGCAGGTCGAAGCAGCGGCGGATCGCGCTGAGCATGCCCAGGGCGAGGATATCCACCTTGAGCAGGCCCACGGCGTCGAGGTCGTCCTTGTCCCACTGGATGATGGTGCGCTCGGCCATGGCCGCGTTTTCCACCGGCACCAAGGTGTCCAGCGGGTGTTCGGAAATCACGAAACCGCCGGGGTGCTGGGACAGGTGCCGGGGGAAGCCGATCAACTGTTGGGTGAGCGTGAGCACCCGGCGCAGGATCGGGCTGTCCGGGTCGAAGCCGCTTTCACGCAGGCGCGCCAGCGGTGGCGCATCATCACTCCAGCGCCCGCAGCACTCGGCCAGCGCGTTGATCTGGTCGGCGGGCAAGCCCAGGGCCTTGGCCACATCGCGCACTGCGCCGGCCGCGTGATAACTGCTGACCACCGCCGTCAACGCCGCGCGGGTACGCCCATAGCGCTGGAACACATACTGCAATACCTCTTCGCGGCGTTCGTGTTCGAAGTCGACGTCAATGTCCGGCGGTTCGTTGCGCTCTCTGGACAGGAAGCGCTCGAACAGCAGGCGGGTCAGGCTCGGGTCGATCTCGGTGATGCCCAGGGCAAAGCACACCGCCGAGTTGGCCGCCGACCCGCGCCCCTGGCACAGGATCGAACGGCTACGAGCGAAACTCACGATGTCGTGCACCGTGAGGAAGTAGCTTTCGTAGCCCAGCTCGCTGATCAGCTTCAGCTCGATGTTGATCTGCTCCAGGGTGCCGGCCTCGACGCCCTGGGGCCAGCGCCGGGCGATGCCTTCTTCGGTGAGGGTACGCAGCCAGCTCTTGGCGCTGTGGCCGTCGGGCACCAGCTCGCGCGGATAGTGGTAGCGCAACTGGCCGAGGTCGAAGGTGCAACGTCGGGCGATGGCCAGGGTTTCGTCGAGCAAGGCCTGGGGGTACAGCGCGGCCAGGGCCTCGCGGCTGCGCAGGTGGCGCTCGCCATTGGGGTGCAGGCGCGTGCCGGCTTCGGCCACCGGCACGTGATGGCGAATGGCGGTCATGGTGTCTTGCAGGGCCCGGCGACCGCGCGCATGCATGTGCACATCGCCACAGGCCACCGCCGGGAGGTGCAGGCGGGCGGCCAACTGCAGGCGCTGCTCCAGATGGCGCGCATCGTCCTGGCCGCAGTGCAGGTGCACCGCCAGCCACAGGCCGTCGACGAAGGTGCGGCGCAGCCATTGGATATCGGCCTGGGTATTGCCGTCTTCGGCCACCCACAGCGCCAGCAGTCCGGAAAACGGTGTGTCGAAGTCCTCCCGCAGCAGGCGATAACGGCCCTTTTCGGCGCGCCGCCGGGCCAGGGTGATCAGCCGGCACAGGTGCTGGTAACCGTTGAGGTCCTGCACCAGCAACACCAGTTTCGGGCCGTTTTCGATGCGCATCTCGCTGCCGATGATCAGCGGCACCTCCACCGCCTTCGCCGCCTGCCAGGCCCGCACGATGCCCGACAAGGTGCACTCATCGGTGATCGCCAGCGCGCGGTAGCCCTGCTGTTTGGCGCGCTCGAACAACTCCAGCGCACTCGAGGCGCCGCGCTGGAAGCTGAAGTTGGACAGGCAGTGCAGTTCGGCGTAGTTCATGCAAACCAGCCTTGCAGCCATAACCCGTCGCTTTGCCCCACGCTGCGGTAGGCCCAGCCCTGCTGGCCGGCGCGGGTCTGGATCAGGTAGTAGTCGCGGCGAATGTCGGCGCCGTCCCACCAGCCGGATTCGATGCGTTCCGGGCCCATCAGAATCTGCACCCCCTGCTCGGCCAGCAGGGTCGGTTCGCGCAGCAGCCAGCCGGGGCGTTGCACCTTGTTCAGGGTTGAGCAGGGATGTTTGTCGACCACCGCCTGCCAAGCACATTCGGGGCGGTGATCAGCATGAAAACGCAGGCCCTGCACCGCCTCATCCCCCAGGCGCGCGCGCAGGCGTTCGCGCAACTGTTCCCACGGCAGGGTTTGTTGCGGGCGGTCGTCGAACAGGTCCTGGCGCTGGGGCACGAACAACGGCAGGTCCTCGGCCACCAGGCGAAAGCCGCGTACCGGCGCGGTGACCTGCACCTGCTCAAGCCGCCCGCGAGCCAGCTCGAACAGCATCGCCGGTTCGCGCTCGGCGCTGAGCAGGCCGACCTTGATCACGCTGTCCGGCGCCTGGGCGTGTTCCAGGTGCAGGTCGAACCGTTGCACGCCGCTGTCGCGACCGCAGAGGAAGGCCGATAGATCGCCGGTCAGGCGGCGCAAGGGAAACAGCAACGCCTGGTGGGAGTGCACGTCGAAATTCAACTCGATGCGCGCATCGAACTGGTCCGGCGGCTGATAGAAGGCCAGGGCCAGGGGGCGCTGCCCGGTCAAGGTATCCAGGTGCTGCAGCAGCCCGGCTTCAAACCGCCGCGCCAGGGTATGCCGGGGCAGCGCCTGTACCTGGGCCAGCGTGCGCAGGCCCATGCGCGACAGGGCGGTGGCGGCCTGCGGGTTCAGGCCTGCGCGGTCGATGGGCAGCGGCGCCAGGGCGTGCAGCAAGGCGCTGTCATCGGCCACGGCCAGGCCATCGTAGAGGTTCGCCAGCACGCGCGCCGCCGCCGGGTTGGGGGCGGCGACGATGCGGTGGCGAAACCCCAGTTCAGTGAGTTCCTTGCGCAAGCGCGCCTCGAACTGCGGCCAGGGCCCGAACAGGCCCAGGCTCGACTCGATCTCGAACAGCAGCGCACGCGGGTAAAACACACTGACCTGGGAACTGAAACGGTAAGCCCAGGCCGCGAGAAACTGTTGCCAGTGTTCGATTTGAGCCGGGTCGTACTCGGCGCTGGCAAAGGTTTTGCTCAGCGCATGGGCGGCCGTCAGCGACTGGCCGGGGCGCAAGCCCAAGGCGCGCGCGGCGGCATTGGCCGTTTGCACGACGCGGCGCTGCGGCGTGCCCGCCAGCAGCACCAGCGGTTGATCCGGCTCGGGATGCAGACGCTGCACCCCGTCCATTGCCAATTGCGGGAAAACAATACACACCCAGCGCATGGCAACCTCAGTGCCCGGCCAGCGCGATCGGCGCCGGGTGGGCCAGCCCGCCCCGGCACTTGAGCACGCGCACCTGCGCAGGCCGCGCCTCGATCGCCAGACGCAGGGCCGCCGGCGACGCATTGACCGCCTCGCCCAATGCGCGCCAGGCAAACGCCAGGGTCTGCCCGGTTTCCGCCGCCACCTGCAAGCGGCGCAAGGCGCGGTCATCGGCCTTGCGCGGCCAGCACAACACCGCGCCGCAACTGCCGGAACGCAGGCACTGCTCCGCCGCCCACAGCGCGTCGCGTTCCTCGGCCTGGATGACGGCGAGCTGGCGCAGGTCCACCCCGGCGTTGTGCCAGGCATGGGCGTACGGCGTGTAAGGCGGCGCCACCAGCACGATGCGCTCCCCCGCCGCCGACAGGCGCGCCAGGGTCGGCAGCACCAGTTGCAATTCGCCTACGCCCTCCGTGGCCATCAGGATTTCGCTGAGGGCCGACTCCGGCCAGCCACCGCTGGGCAGCACCGCATCCAGCGCCGCCAGCCCCGTGGGGTGCACGCTGGCCGGTGGTGCAGCGGGCCGGCCTTTCCACACGCGGCCGCCATTGAACAGCGTGTCCAGTGCAATGACGGCGCCCATCAACCCTGCCTCACCAGGCCGCAGAACACCCCTTCGATGGCCAGGTCCTGGTCAGGCCCCACCACGATGGGCTGATACGCAGGGTTGCGCGGCAGCAGGCGCACGCTGTCGCCATGGCGCTCGAACCGCTTGATGGTGACTTCGCCATCCAGGCGCGCCACCACGATCTGCCCGTTTACGGCCTCGGCACTGCGGCGCACGCCCACCAGATCACCGTCGAGAATGCCGTCTTCGATCATCGAATCGCCCTGCACCCGCAGCAGGTAATCCGGAGTTTTGGCGAACGTGGTCGGGTCCAGTTGCAGGCGGCTGTGCACCTCGGCATCGGCACCGATGGGCAACCCGGCGGCCACGCGACCGAGCACCGGAACATCCAGCCAGTCGGGCCGCGCCGGCTGGTTGAGCAGGCGAATACCACGGGCCTGGTTGGGGTTGACCTCGATAAAACCGGCCTCGGTCAGGGCCAGTACGTGCTTGCGTGCCACGCTGCGCGAGGCAAAGCCGAACGCCTCGGCGATCTCGGCGAGGCTGGGAGGCTGCCCTTGCTGCGCGATGCGATCGCGGATAAAGGTCAGGATGGCGGTACGGCGGGGGGTCAGAGTCGTCATGGAGTACATTTGTACTCCTGCGGGAAATTTCTGACAATAGCCGGCAGTCGGGAGCGCTTATTGAAGCCAGGTGCACCAATAGCCCCAACTGACAAGTCGATAGGGCCGTCCGGTCCAGCGTTTGAGTGATAGCGGAACGGCGGGTAACTCTGCCTCAGTCATAAAACTTTTTTTCACTGAGCCCTACAGAAGGCCCAAAACGACGAATGTGTCGATGAGCATCACGAGGGTGTAGGCGACAAACCAGGACATCGTTAAGTCCCCTCTGGCCACCATTTGAACCACGCGTACCAAGCGCCTGTTGCGATAATCCAAATATAAGAAACACGATATGGCCACAATGCCCAACGCTTGAGCACCGGAGGAACAGATGCCAATTCCTCTTCAGTGACAAGGCCTGCTTTCAGAAAGCGCTTGGGCATCGAGAGGATGTCAATCATCAACCCCATACGATGAAACCGGTCGATTCGACTGTTTCTCTTCCAAAAGCGCTTATGCCTACGAACTTTTTCGTTATTGTCAAAGTAACTTTCCAGCTCGTCGAGTTTTGCATACTCGGCAAAAAGCATCAGGCTCAGGAGTACAAAAATACCCGCGAGGTGCACGATGATTAAGGCAAGAAAAAACGACACGGTCAGGCACCCTCTGGCTCGAAGATCAAGTCACCGTTGAGCTCAAGTATCTTTCCACCCAGAAATGCACTTTCATCACCAAGAACCGAACCTGCCTCATAGCCACCTGCAGCGCCGCCAATAACTGCGCAAGCAAGCGCACCCTGCCCTTTCATAGAAATACCCAACACCATATGGCAAACACTACGAGATAACTTCGCACCTACATGTCCACCAAAAACCGATCCCATTACCCCACCCACAAATCTGCCTGTCTCCACATACTTCGCGCTTCGACATTGCGCCTCTCTCCCCGTCACACACGCCTCCCTGACCTCCAACCCAGTAACGCCTACATCCAGCGCCAACCCAATGTAAGTCCCTTTGCCCAGCCATTTCGACATCTGCGCAATCTCCCGAATCCGCTTCGCATATCCTGCTATCTCACCTTTATGCAGATAGCTTCTGGTCGAAATTCCCAGCACTTTCCTCAGCCGCGTAAACCTGTACCGAACCTCGCAGCACCTTGCAGTTGCAATTCCAACCGGCTGAACAACGTTTGGCGCTGGCGGATAAAGTTCTCCCTGCTCAGATGCCCACTTCTCAACCGCTGATGCACTTGTTCGATTTCCTCCAAAGTTTGCGCCACTTCATCCAGATGCCGCGCCCAGGCGGATGTAGCACTGCCAATACCAATCGAGCCATACGCAAGAAAACTCTGCAGCAAATCATAATTGCCGATCACCACCGCGCCAGCCGACGTATTCAGCTCCAGGCTGCGACGAACCTGTTCAGCATGCCGCATCAACCAGGCCTCCTCGCCGGAACAGCTCACGCTGCTGGCATCGGGAATAATCACCAATTGCCCCGGTGCCACAAGACCGGGGCGCAGGTGTCGGTTCAGTACGTCGAAATGATCAGAGCGCTGTCGATTCTGGCCGCCGCCCATCAAGCGCGATTTCAAACTCTCGTAGTCCGTTGTGCGGTCATTGATGTAGCTCTGCGCCATGCCTTACATCCGGGATGCAATGAAACTGGCGTCGAAATATAAGCAGGGAAGCACGGCCTGGACACAAATCCGGGAGGGGCCCATCACATTTGGGAAGCTGCCTACACGGCAGAGAATTTGCGCTTACAGAAAGCGGCCCGACCTACCGTCAAACCTTCGGCAATAGCCGGTAGTCGGGAGCGCTCACTGAAGCCAGGCGCACCAATAGTCCCAACTGACAGCCCAAATCATCGCAAGTCGATAGGGCCGTCCGGTCCAGCGTTTGAGTGATAGCGGAACGGCAGATAACTCTGCCTCAGTCATAAAACTTTTTTTCACGGCGTCAGTTGGATCACATCAGATTTGAATGTCGAACCACCAAAACCAGACGCACCAAACGATGGTTGCGCCCCCCCAGATATAAGTAAGGTAAAAGGGCCACAACACCCAACGCCTGAGTGACAAAGGAATGGACTTCAGTTCGGCCTCCGTCACGATTCCTGCTTCCACGTGGCGTTTTGAATCGGACAAAAACTCATAAATCTGCAACATGCGATAAAACCTGTCGATTGGCTGGTTTCTTCCCCAAAAGCGTTTAGTGTCGCGAACCTTTTCATTTTGGCTGAAGCAGCTTTCCAGACTGTCGAGTTTTACGTACTCGGCAAATAGTCGCAGCCCGAGGGTAACAAGGCCTCCAACAAACCAGACGACGGTGTAGACGAGAAAGAATGACAATTGTCAGGCCCCTTCAGGATCGAATATCAAGTCTCCATCAACCTCGATGATCTCCCCACCCAAAAAAGCACCGCCAGCACCGCCAGCATTTCCGCCTGCGCTGCCTCCCGCTGCACCTCCAATGACCCCACACGCAAGTAATCCATTTCCTTTCAAATAAACGCCCAGATACAAGCGACAAGCACTACGAGCTACATCAGCAGCTAATTTTGCCCCAATGGCAGCTCCCGTCACCCCGCCCACAAACCTGCCCGCCTCCACATATTTCGCTCGTCTGCACTGCGCTTCCTTACCCGTCATACAGGCTTCCTTGATCTCCAAACCTGTGACGCCAACATCCAACAGCAATCCTGCATATGTCCCTTTGCCCAACCACTTGGACGTCTGCGTTATCGCCTTGATTCTTTGCGCATATCCTGCAATTTCATTCTTGTGCAGATAACTTTTAGTCGACAATCCGAGCACTTTCTTCAACGATTGATTGCCTTGCAATCCCGTTCCGAAACGCGCCGCTCCTTGCAACTGCGCATCCAATCGACCAAACAGCATCTGCCGCTGCCGAACAAATCCATCCCTGTCCAACCCGCCACTCTTCAACCGTTGATGCAAACGTTCGATTTCTCCCAGTGTTCGCCCCACTTCATCCAGATGCCGCCCCCAGCCAGACGCTGCGCTTCCCACACCAATCGAGCCATACGCAAGAAAACTCTGCAGCAAATCATAATTGCCGATCACCACCGCGCCAGCCGACGTATTCAGCTCCAGGCTGCGACGAACCTGTTCAGCATGCCGCATCAACCAGGCCTCCTCGCCGGAACAGCTCACGCTGCCGGCATCGGGAATAATCACCAATTGGCCCGGTGCCACAAGACCGGGGCGCAGGTGTCGGTTCAGTACGTCGAAATGATCAGAGCGCTGTCGATTCTGGCCGCCGCCCATCAAGCGCGATTTCAAACTCTCGTAGTCCGTTGTGCGGTCATTGATGTAGCTCTGCGCCATGCCTTACATCCGGGATGCAATCAAACTGGCGTCGAAATATAAGCAGGGAAGCACGGCCTGGACACAAGTCCGGGAGGGGCCCATCACATTTGGGAAGCTGCCTACACGGCAGAGAATTTGCGCTTACAGAAAGCGGCCCGACCTACCGTCAAACCTTTACCACTTTGGCGAGCGGGCTTGCCACAACAGGCCCGCTCGCCACAGAGGTGCACTTTTGCTGCACGAGAGTTTTTGCTTTGCTTTGATTTTGATCTCAGGCGCCCCGTCAACCACGCCTAGTACCCGGTCATCTCCAGATACCCCACCCCACCCTCAAACTTCACCGGACCTTCCCAGTAAGGAATACCCAGATCCATCCAGGCCTTGGGATTGACGGCCTGCGTCGTAATATCCAAGCCCTTGCCGGGAATCTTCAGCGACCAGCGCGTGGGAATACGGCGCCCGTCAATCTCGGTGGTGGCCAATGGCGTGAGCTGGATATCGGCATTGTGCAAGGTCTGCGTCCCCCCTTGCGGATCAATCCAGGTACCCGTCAGGTAACCCGAACCGTCCTTCTGCCGCACACGAAACAGCATCAACTGCTCGCCCCCGTCCAGGTGCAACGAAAACCAGTCCCAGCCCGTCTGGCTGGCGGCTAATGGCTGGCTGCTCCACTCCCGATCCAGCCACGCCGGCCCGGTCACCTGATACACCTTGCCATCCAGGCTGACACTGCCGCTGGCGGTGAAAAACGGCTGACTGTAGTAATACGACGCCTGGCCCTGATCCGATTTACGGCTGTAGCCACGGTCACCCTGCAGCACCAACGGGCGGCTGGAGGTCAGGCGCAAATCGTAGGCAAACTGCGCGCCGCCGGCCTTGAGTTGCATGTCTGCCAAGGGGCTGGCCGCGCCGGGACGGCTGGCAAAATTCCACTCGTCGATCCAGGCAGCAAACGGCGCCGCCTGGGCGCCGGCCTGGCCGACACCGCCACGGGCGTAGCGCTCGGCAGCGTAGTGCCGGGTGGCGGAAGTGACCGCCGCGTGGCCCAGCCACACGGTGGAATCGCGCCAACCGGCCTGCGCGGGCCCGGCCTGCAAGGCGTTGCGAAACAACGTCCACTGCACGCCAAATACATTGCCCTGGGCGTCCTTCACGTTGGCGGTCACGTACCACCATTCAATGCGAAAGCCTGGATGCGCGCCGTGGTCTTCGGGAAACGTGAACACCTTGCCCGGCACCACCTGGGCAAAGTCCGCCGCTTCGCTGCCAAGGCCGGCGAAGCTTTCTTCAGGGGCGGGGACTTTGTCGCACGCGCTCAACAGCAGCAACGCGCACCACAACCAGGCTTTAATGTTCATGGGCAAATGTCCTCAGCAGCTCCGCCGGGCGGCTGCGGTACAGCTGCCAAAGCGGCCAGGCCGAGGCCAGCAGCGTGGCGAGCATTGCCAGCCCCAGCAATTGCGCCAACTGCCACGGAAATACCTGCAACGGCAGACGCCAGCCAAAGGCCTGCACGTTGATCACCGCGTCCAGGCACCAGGCCAGCAGCAGGCCCAGGGGCAAGGCGAGCACCAGGGTCAGCACCGCCAGCAACCAGGTCTGGCCCAGGTTGAGCAGCATCAGTTGTCGGCGCGTCACCCCCAGCGCCCACAACGGCGCAAGTTGGCCGAGGCGGCTTTGGCTCTGGGTCAACAGGCTGATGAACAGCGCCACGCCGGCGACGCCGAGGGTGAGGCTGTTGAGCGCGGCCGTGGCAGCGAACGTGCGTTCGAACACCTGGCTCGACCAGCCTTTGAGCTGCTGTTGATCGACAATGCGGCTGTCCTCCAGGGCAAAGGTGCGCTGCACGGCCTGGATCAGCAAAGGTACCTGTTGCGGCAACACCCGCAGGTTGAAGCGCACCGGCGACAGCCCCGGCCAATGCGCCAACAGGTGCTGTGAATCGACCAGCAGGTGGCCCTTGGGGTTGCCGTAGTCGGCGTAAATCCCGACCACCGAGGGCGACCAGTTGCCCTGCGCGGTGGGCACGCTGAGCGTATCGCCCAATCGCACCTTCAAGCGCCGCGCCAATTGTTCGCTGAGCATCACTGTATCGCCTTGATGCAGGCGGTCCCAGGGTTGGCCGACGGCTTCCAGCAACGGCCAGTGCTGACGGTAGGTCGGGTCGTCGACCACGCCGAACACGTCCGCCGGCCAGCCCTGCAACTGCACGCTGACCTGCCAGGCGGGCAGCACCGCCTGCACCTGCGGTTGGCGGGCCAGCCAGGTGTGCATCTGCTCGGCCTGCGCCGGGTTTTGCGGGTTGAGGTAGAGCTCGGCGGTAAGGCGCTGTTCCAGCCAGTTATCGAAGGTGTGGCGAAAGCCCGAGGTCATGGAGCCCGCGCCGATATTGGCCGCCAGCGCCAACAGCAGCGCCATCAGCGCCAGGCTCAGGGCCGGCAGTTGCTGGCGGCAATCGGCGAGAAACCACTGACCCAACACCGAACGGCTGCGCCCCAGCACGCCTTTGAGCAGCGCATTGAGCAACACCGGCAAGCCCAGCGCCGCGCCCAGCAACAGTGCGGCCATCAGCACAAACCCGGCGGCCAGGCTGTTGCCCAGCCACAGCGCCAGCAACGCAATCAGCAGCGCCGCCCCCGCCACCCACCCCTGGCGCCGCAACCAGCGGCCATGGGCCTCATGCCAGGCCTGGGCGTTGGCCAGTGCCAGCAGCGGCAAGCGTGCCGCGCGCCACAGGCTGCCGGCACCGGCAAGCAGCGCGCCGAGCAGGCTCAAGCCGAGCCCGGCTACCCACCACCCAGGGCTGAGGCTCAGTTGGCCCGGCACCTCGGCGCCGTACAGGCCGCGTATGCTGGCAGCCACATCCGGCAGCAACAGGCTGGCCAGCAAGTACCCGCTGGCCACACCCAGCACGCCGCCGAGCAACGCCAGCACACCCAGCTCCACACTCAGGCTGAGGATCAGCAGGCGCGCGCTGACCCCGCAGGCGCGCAAGGTGCGCAGCAGGCTGCGTCGTTGCTCCAGGGCCAGCCCGATGGCGGCGTGGACGATAAACAACCCGACCACAAAGGACAGAAAGCCCAGGGCATCCAGGTTCAGGTGAAAGCTTTCGGTGAGGCGCGCGAGGTTGTTGTCTTCGCCCTGCTTGAGCTGCAAGCCGGCCGGTGGCGTGGGATGGGTGGCGGCGAAGGTCTTGTCCAGCAGCAGGCGCGACAATTGCCCGGGCATGCCCAGCAAAGGTTGCGCAAAGCCGATGTCCATCAGCAGCAGGCCGGGGGCCATGTCCGGCTGGGCCTGCAAGGGCGGCAAGGTTTGCCCGCTGGCGGTGTGCGCTTGCTCGCCCTCGCGCAGGCCCAGCGCGTGCAGGGTCTGCGGCGAAATCCAGGTGCGCCCCGGCGCGGCAAAAAACGCGAGCCTCTGCGCCTGGCTCAAACGCTGCCCTGCCACCGCGCCACTGCCGGGCAGGGACAGCGGTTCGATGCCCATCAACTGCAGACGCTGGTCTTCATGCCCCTTGAGCACCACGCGCCCCTGCACCACCGGCGACACCGGCCAGCCGGCGCGACGCAACTGGGCAAACAGCGCCTCGGGGAAAGCGGCGGCATCCGGCGCACTCAGGCTGGCTTGCGGCTCACCGCCGATCAACTGGCCGGCGCGCGCGTAACTGTCCCGCGCTTGACTGTTGAGG
Source organism: Pseudomonas trivialis (assembly GCF_001439805.1). Lineage (GTDB taxonomy): Bacteria > Pseudomonadota > Gammaproteobacteria > Pseudomonadales > Pseudomonadaceae > Aquipseudomonas > Aquipseudomonas trivialis. The sequence goes on from NZ_JYLK01000004.1 coordinate 129,530, forward strand.
GCTTGCACGCCAGTGAGCAACGCCGTGGCGAGCCACAAGCCGGTGAGCACACTGAAAAACTGCACGGGGTGACGCCGCCAGTGGCTGAGCAGCGCGCGCAACGCCCAATAAAATACTCTCATCTCAAGACGCACCGGCGGGCACGACCCGCCCGCGATGCAGCACCACCTGGCGGTCGAGCCGCGCCGCGATGCGCGGGCTGTGGGTGACCATCAACAGGCTGGTGGGGCTGTCGCGCAACAGGTCCAGCAGCAGTTGCAGCACGTCATCGCTGGTGGCTTCGTCGAGATTGCCGGTGGGTTCATCCGCCAGCAACAGGCCCGGCCGCGACGCCAGCGCGCGGCCCACCGCCACCCGCTGCTGCTGACCGCCGGAGAGTTGCTCGGGATAGCGCTTGAGCAAGTCGCCCAGGCCCAGGCGCTCGACCAACTGTGCCTGCCACTGCGGATCAAAACGCCCGGCCAGGCGCGCCTGGAAGGCCAGGTTATCGTCGACGCGCAAACTGCCGATCAGGTTGAACTGCTGGAACACCAGACCGATTTCGCTACGTCGCCACTGCGCCAGTTGCGCCTCGCCCAGTTGGTCCAGGCGCTGCTCGCCCACCTGGATAGTACCGGCGTCCACGCGGTCGAGCCCGGCCACCAGATGCAGCAACGTGCTCTTGCCGCTGCCCGACTCACCCATCAGCGCCAGGCTGCCGCGCTCGCCCAGGTGAAGGTCGACGCCTGCCAGCACCGCCAGCGGCCCCTGCGGGGTGGTGTAGCTCTTGCGCACGCCGTGCACCTGCAACATAAAACACACTCACTTGAAAAGCTGAAAACGAGAATAACGGCTGAGGGCGCAAAGTACGCAAATTTTTCACATGGATTTCACCGCCATCCCACCACTGCCACTTTAAATTGCCGGCGCATTACTGATGAGTCGGCAACTTGTTAGTTATTCAGTGCGACAACTTTTAACCGCAGGATGTTCAGCCAAAAGACAGCCACCCTGTGACAGCCTCTTTATCCCACTGCGGGCATCCGTTAATGCATTGCGCCTACTTGAATATTAATAAATACGGCCATGGTGAATGATGTGGTTGACCTTACGCTGACCAAACCGCGCACGCGCCGACGTTTTATCAAACGCTGGCGAACGTGGCGGATGAGCCTTGCCGTCGTGAGCCTGATGCTCGCAGGCTGGCTGTTGTGGCCTGCGACACCCCGCGACCTGGGTGTGGGCAAACGGCTGCTGACGGCGCATCTTTTGCCTGCCTGGCGGGAAGGCGAACTGATCGTGCTGGTGCGCCATGAAGAGCGCTGTGATCGCTCGAAAACCCCCTGCCTCGGTCCACTTGACGGCCTCACCGTCGTCGGCAACCAGCACGCCGAGGCGCTGGGCAAAGCCTTCAGGGTATTGGGCATGACGCGCACCGACGTGCTCGCCAGCCCCGCCACTCGCACGGTCCAGACCGCCCAGGCGATGTTCGGCAAGGTCCAGCTTACCGCCGACCCACAGGCCATTTGCGGCGAGGCGATCGGCGAAGCGTTGCTGCAGCACAAACATCCCGGGCGCAACCTGATCTTCGTCACCCATAGTGGTTGCATCGCCGACTTCGAAAAAGCCCTGGGCTATCCCCATGCGGCGTTTCCCCAGTACGGCAGCGCGCTGTTCATACGGGCCAGGGCAGACGGCAGGTTCGACACCTTGGGCCTGGTCAATGGGCCCGCGTGGACGGCTGTTTTGAAAAACCTCTGAACACACTTTTTTACATATCCAGCATTACCTATTCAGCAAAATGACAGGCCTGTTCTGGCATGTTGAGCCGCGCCCGTTAATTAACGGCGCCCAACATAACTCGACCCAGTTAGTGAACATTTTGAGTCTTGCTCTTATTACTTATATAGCCCCCCACTCCGTCATTAAGTGTCAAGGAGCCGCGCGCTCATGACCCGACTAAAACCCCTGCCCTTGTTATTGCTGGCAATCGCCGCGTTTTACCTGCTGCCCCTTGGCCTGCATGGCTTGTGGGTGCCCGACGAAACCCGCTACGCCCAGATCAGCCAGGAAATGCTCACCAGCGGCAACTGGGTGTCCCCGCATTTCATGGGTTTGCGCTACTTCGAAAAACCTGCCGGCGGCTACTGGTTGATCGCCCTCGGCCAGGCGGTGTTCGGCCAGAACCTGTTCGGCGTGCGGATTGCCTCGGCACTCACCACCGGCCTGAGCGTACTGCTGGCCTACCTGATCGCCCGCCGCCTGTGGAACGACCCGCGCAAAAGCTACGCCTGCGCCCTGCTCTACCTGAGCTTCGGCCTAGTGGCCGGGCAAGCCGGGTACTCCAACCTCGACCCGCAATTCACCTTCTGGGTCAATCTCAGTCTGGTGGCGCTGTGGTTCGCCCTCGACAGCCGCACGCCACGGGCCCGACTCGGCGCCTGGGCGCTGCTCGGGGTGGCTTGCGCCATGGGCTTCATGACCAAAGGGTTCCTGGCCTGGCTGCTGCCGGTGCTGATCGCGGTGCCCTACTTGTTGTGGCAACGCAGGCTGGGTGAATTGCTGCGCTATGGCCCACTGGCCGTGGGCGTTGCCTTGCTGCTGTGCCTGCCCTGGGCCTGGGCGATTCATGTGCAGGAACCGGATTACTGGCGCTTCTTTTTCTGGCACGAACACATCCGCCGATTTGCCGCCGATGATGCACAGCATGCGCGGGCGTGGTGGTTCTTCCTGCCGATCATGGTGGTGGCGTGCCTGCCCTGGGCCGGGTTGCTGCCCAGCACACTGCTCAAAAGCTGGCGGGAAAAACGCCAGCCGGCCATCGTGTTTCTTTCTCTCTGGCTGTGGCTGCCACTGGCGTTTTTCAGCCTGAGCCGGGGCAAGCTGCCAACCTACATCATGCCGTGCCTGTTGCCGCTGGCCCTGTTGATGGGGCATGCGCTGATCGACCTGGTCCACCAGCACAAGCCACGCGCCATCCGCCTCAACGGCGTGATCAATCTGGTCGTCGGCCTGATCGCCATGGTGGCCTTGATCTACCTGCAAATCGACCGCCCGCTGTACGGCAACAGCCATGCCGAGATGTTCAGCCTGTCGCTGGCATTTATCGTGCTGCTGGGCTGGATCCTTGCCAACCTGCTGCAGGCCTTCCGCCCGCTGACACTGTGGGCGACACCGGCGCTGGGCATCGGCCTGCTGGTGGTGTTACTGCCGGTGGGGATGCCGGCGCAGATCGCCAATAACGAAATGCCCGACCAGTTCGTGCTCGAACATCTGGACGAACTGCAGCAAACCAAGGCGCTGTTGAGCAATCAACTGGAATCGGCCTCCGCGCTGGCCTGGCGACTGAACCGCGCGGACGTCACGCTTTACAACACCGAAGGCGAGCTGCGCTACGGCCTGCAGTACGCCGATGCGGCGCACCGCAAGGTCAACCTGGAGACGGTCCAGGCCTGGCTCGTCGAGGCGCGCAAGCACGGTTCGGTCGGCGTGCTGCTGCGCGTCAGAAGCACCAGCGAACACCGTGAAGAGGGGCAACTGCCACCCGGTGGCAAGCGCTACCGCAAGGGCGACCTGGTCATTACCCTCTACCCGCAATCCCCTTAGGAATACCCATGAGTTTCTGGAAAACCGAACGCGGCGCCCTGCTGTTGCTGCTGGGCGTATCAGCCCTGCTCCTGCTGCTGGGCCTGGGCAGCCGCGACCTGTGGGGACCGGAAACACGCTGGGCGAATATCGCCCTGCAGATGCTGCAAAGCGGCGACTACTTCGACCCTTATCTCAAGGGCGCTCCGTACTACGACAAACCCCTGCCCTCCTACTGGCTGATCACCGGCTTTGCCAACCTGATGGGCGGCCTTGGCCCGTGGTCGCTGCGCCTGTCGTCAGTGATCGCCGCATGGTTGAGCATCTGGCTGGTGTACCTGATCGGCGAACGCCTGTTTCGCAAGGGCACCGGGCTGATTGCCGGCTGGATGCTGGCCACCACGTTCTATTTTCTATTCTGGGCGCGAGTGGCCACGGCGGATGTGCTCACGGTGTGCGGCGTGCTGGCCGCCGTGTGGTGGTACTGGCGCGGGCCGGACGACACCCGATTGGGGCGCTACACGGTCTTTTTTCTGCTGCTGGCGGCGACGTCATTGTTCAAGGGTTTGATCGGTTTCGTGCTGCCGGGCCTGGTGCTGTTACCGCACCTGCTCAGCGAGCAGCGCTACAAACGCCATTTCAACCTGCGCCTCCTGCTGGCCGTGATTATCGCCGGCGCGTTCTACGCGATTCCCTTCATACTGTCCCATCTCTATGGCGCACCCACCTATGGCGAAAGCGGCCTGGAGCTGGTGTTCAAGGAAAACGTGGTGCGCTTCTTCGACCCCTTCGACCATATGGGGCCGATCTACACCTACCTGATCTACCTGCCGGCGTACACCCTGCCCTGGGCACCCTGCTGGATGCTCGGCCTGTGGCTGGCGCTGCGCCACTGGCGCGACACGCCGCCCAATGTGCGCTGGCTGGTGTGGGGCCTGGGCCTGTTGTTCGTGTTCTTTACCGCCAGCGGCAGCCGACGCAGCTACTACGTGCTGCCCCTGGTGCCTTTCGCCCAACTGCTGGCAGCGTGGTGGTTGAGCGAACGCCTGGCGAAAAAACCCGCCGGTTGGCCGCGCTGGCAAAAAGGCTTTGGCTTCGCTGTCGGCCTGATGCTGCTGGTGATCGGAGTGGTGTATCCCTGGACCAACGGCAATGGCGGCGTGACGCAATTTGTCGAGGATGTGAAAGCACAGGCGGTGAAAACAGCACCGTGGGATCAGTGGCAGATGGTGCTGGTGGAAGTCGACAACAAACTGCCGATGTACCTGAACAATGGCGGCAAACCCTTCTACTACGTCAGCGAAACCCAAAACTTCCCGCGCCAGGGCGACAGCGCCGCGTTCATGGCCTGGCTGGAGAAAACCAGCAGCCAGGAATTTGATCCACAGCACACCATCATCATCGCGCAGTTCTCCAAAGACGACCCGACGCCGCTGGCGTTTCTGGGAGTAGATCACCAAGTGATCGTTACCCAGCCGGATAATGGGGAGCGGTTTTTTCACAAGCGTGAAGGTGGGAGTGTGGGGTTTATTCCAGTGAGTAAATGAAGCGACCCGGTGCTTACAGACACTGACTATCCAGTGTGGGAGGCTCCGCCAAATCTTCGACTTAGCGCTGTCGCGCAAAAAACTGATTAGGGCTTGCCCGGTGGCGAGCGGGCTTGCCCCGCGTTGGGCTGCGCAGCAGCCCCACAACAATGCTCTGCACAGTGTCAGGTACACCGCGGTTTCTTCAATTGGGGGCGCTTCGCACCCCAACGCGGGGCAAGCCCGCTCGCCACAAAAAATCCGTTCGTCAGGAAGGCTCCAGTTTGCTGCGCGACAGCGCTGGCCGAATCTCCCACATTGACCGCAATCCATAGGGGTGTTGGTTAATGGCATTTGGTCATGGTTTGTACAGTGAGCACCTGGAGAGCCCCGAGCGGGCGAAGATTCTGGCGGTGTGGCATTTGCTGGAGATTGCCAGGACCACGGTGGATCGCTCTATCCACTGCATGAACAACCCAAAAACCACTGCCTGAACACGCGCAAAAAATGTGGGAGGGGGCTTGCTCCCGATGGCGGTGAATCAGTCAGCCAATCATTGGCTGACCCACTGCCATCGGGAGCAAGCCCCCTCCCACAGGGAGCGTATTTCAAGATCAGGTTCAGCGCATTTCAAACCCTCAAAGTCTGCGGCGGCGGTTGAGCTGCGGAATGGTGGTTTGCGCCACTTCCACTCGCTGCACCTGCGCCTGGGTGCGCGCTGCCAGTTGTGCCAGTGTCGGCTGGCTGAACAGGGTGCGCGCATCCACTTCCAGCCCGGCCTTGCGCAGACGTGCCACCAGGTTTACCGCCAGCAGGGAATGCCCGCCCAGCTCGAAAAAGTGGTCGTGGCGCCCCACCCGTTCCAGCTTCAGCACGTCGGCCCAGATCGCGGCCATGGTGGTTTCCACCTCGCCCTGCGGCGCCTCGTAGGCGCGGCTGATCACCGCTTCCAGGCCCGGTTCCGGCAGGGCCTTGCGGTCGAGTTTGCCCGCCGGGTTCAGCGGCAGCGTATCAAGTTGCACGAAGGCCGCCGGCACCATGTACTCGGGCAACTGCTCCAGCACATGGATGCGCAGCGCTTCAAGGCTCGGCGCCTGTTCGCGCACGGTGAAATACGCCACCAGCCGCTCTTCACGGATCAACACCGCCACTTCACGCAACGCCGGGTGCGCCAGCAGGCGTGATTCGATCTCGCCCAACTCCAGGCGCACGCCGCGCAGTTTGACCTGGAAGTCATTGCGCCCCAGAAACGCCAGATTACCGTCCGGCAGGTAACGCACCAGATCGCCGGTGCGATACAGGCGGTCACCGGCCACGAACGGGCTGTCGATAAAGCGCTCGGCGGTCATCTGCGCCAGGCCCAGGTATCCGCGCGCCACGCCAACGCCACCGATATGCAACTGGCCGCTGACGCCCAGCGGCACCGGCGCGTCGTGGTCGTCCAGCACATACAGGCGGGTGTTGTTGATCGCGCGGCCGATCGGCAGTTGCAGCGCCGGCACCGGTGCGCCGGGTTCAAGGGTCCAGGCGCTGCTGTCGACGGTGGCCTCGGTGGGGCCATAGACGTTGTGCAGGCGCACCTGCGGCAAGCGTGCCTGCACGCCACGGGCAAGGGCTTCGGTGAGTTCGCCACCGCCGCACAGCACGTCGGTGAGGCTGGTGCACAGCGCCGACTCGTCCAGTTCAAGGAACTGCTGCAACATCGCCGGCACGAATTTGATCACGCTGATGCGCTGCTCGCGAATCACGTGCGCCAGGTACGCCGGTTCCCGATGCCCGTCGGGTCGCGCCAGCACCAGACGCATGCCGTTGGTCAGCGGCCAGAACAGCTCCCACACCGAGCCGTCGAAGCTGAACGGCGCGCGTTGCAGCAGCGCGCCGCCTTCAGCGTTCGGGCACAGTGTGGAGCCCCAGTGCATCAGGTTGCTCAGGCCGCGGTGCTCGATCATCACGCCTTTGGGCGTGCCGGTGGAGCCGGACGTGTACATCACGTAGGCCAGGTTGGCGGCGCTCAGGCCCGGCACCAACGGATTACCGGTCGGCGCGTGGCGCCAGGCGCAGCAGTCGAAGTCGATCAGCGGGATCGACACGTCGCCCGGCAGGTCGCGCGTTGCGGCATGCACCAGCAGCGCCACCGGCTGGCTGTCGTACAGCATGTAGGCCAGGCGCTCGCGCGGGTAGCCCGGGTCCAGCGGCACGTAAGCGCCGCCGGCCTTGAGAATCGCCAGCAGGCCCACGACCAGGTCCAGCCCGCGCTCGACGCACAGCGCCACCCGCGCATCGGGCCGTACCCCGCGCTCACGCAGGTGGTAGGCCAACTGGTTAGCGCGCTCGTTGAGCTGTTGGTAGCTCAGCTGTTGTTCGCCGGCCTGCACCGCGATGGCGTGGGGAGTCTGCCGTGCGTGCGCCTCGAACAGCGCCTGCACGCTGAGGGTGTCGGGGTAGACGGTGTCGGTGGCGTTGAAGTCCACCAGCAAGGTGTGCAACTCGTCGGCGGGCAGCACCGGCACGTCGCGCAGCGGCGACGTCGGCACCCGCTCGAGCGCCTGCACCAGGCCGTGCACGGCCGTGTCGAGGTAAGCCAGCAGCCGGCCGGCGCCGACCTTGCGCGGCGCCTTGGCCTTGAGGCGAAACCCCTCGGCGGTGGCGTCCACCGTGAGCATCAGCGGGTAGCTGAGAATATCCTCACTGCTGAGCAAGGCAATGCCAGGCACCAGCTTCAACTCGGGGTCGGCCGAGGCATGCCGGTAATTGAGCAGGCTGTTGAACAACGGCGAGGCGCTGCTGCAACGCTGGGCCAGCGCCAGTGACGCCTGCTCGTGAACGAGCAAGGCACTCAGTTGGGCGTGGGTGTCACTCAGCGCATCCACCACAGTTTGCCCGGCCAGTTGCACCCGCAACGGCAGTGTATTGATGAACATGCCCAAGGCGCGGTCGGCGCCTTCGCCCGCCTGCAGGCGACCAAGCAATACGGTGCCGAACACCACGTCATCGCGGCCCGACACACGGCTGAGCACCTGCGCCCAAGCCAGGTGAAACAGGCTCGCGGCACTCACGCCCAGGGCGCGGGCCTGTTCGCGCACGCATTGATTGAGGTGCTCGTCGAGGGCCTGTTCGGCCTCTTCACTGTCGGCGCGATTGGCCTGGCGCTCCTGCAGGCCGAACGCCAATGTCGGTTCGTCGACATCCGCCAGACGCTCACGAAAAAACGCCTCGTGCGCGGCCTGGCGCGCCGGCAAGCGGCTCTGCGCGACCACATTGCGATACGGCACCGGCGCCGGCAGTTGCGCCTGCTGGCCGAGCAGGTGCGCGCGAATCTCATCCACCAGCACGGTGGTCGAGGTGGCGTCGTTGACCAGGTGATGAAAGCGCAATCGCGCAATCCAGCGTTGCTGCTGCGGCTGTTCGGCGTAGTCCAGGGCCATCAGCGGCGCCAGGCGCAGGTCCAGCGGTTCCTCGGTGTCGCCCAGCGGCGCGACGCGCAAGTGCGCCTTGCGCCACACCACCTGCATCGGTTGCTCCAGCGCATCCCAGGCCAGGCTGGTGCGCAGGATGTCATGCCGGTCGATCACCTGTTGCAGGGCCTGGGCAAAGGCATCGAGCTGTTCGCGCCGGACAAAGCTGAACATCGCGTGCTGCTGGTACGGATCGCGCTCATCGGTGAGGTGGTGGTAGAGCAAGCCCTCCTGCAACGGCGCCAGCGGGTAGATGTCCTGCACATTCGCCGCGCCGCCGGGAATACCCGCGACGATGCGGTCGATGCTGGGTTGGTCGAGTTCGGCGAGGGCCAGCAGGTCCGGGGTGATGTGGGTGCAACCTGGCGCAATTCGGTTGGCCGGCACCGCTACTTCGCGGCCCTGGCTGACGGCTGCCAGCGCCTCCAGGGTGGGCTGGCCGAACAGCACCTGCACGTCGGCATGCAGCCCGGCCTGTCGCATGCGCTGCACCAGCTGCACCGCCAGCAGCGAGTGCCCGCCCAGCTCGAAGAAATGATCATGCCGGCCCACTTGCCGCACCTGCAACAGCTCGGCCCAGATCTGCGCCAGGGTGGTTTCCGCGCCGTCGTGCGGGGCTTCGTAACGGCGGCTGACAAAGGCATCCTGGGTCGGTGCCGGCAACGCCTTGCGGTCGAGTTTGCCGTTGGCGGTAAGGGGCAGGCTGGTCAGCTTCACGTAGGCGGCGGGCACCATGTAGTCGGGCAGCGACGTTTGCAGGTGGGCGCGCAGGGCGTCGATATCGATAGGGTGATGCTCGATGAACCAGGCCAGCAGTTGTCCCTCGCGGAACTGCACCACGGCCTCCTTGACGGCGGGATGGCCGGCCAGAGCGGTTTCGATTTCCCCGAGTTCGATGCGCACGCCGCGAATTTTCACCTGGTCGTCATTACGCCCCAGGTATTCAAGGTTGCCATTGGGCAGCCAGCGCGCCAGGTCGCCGGTGCGGTACATGCGGCCGGCGCTGAACGGGTCATCCAGAAAACGTTCGGCGCTGAGGTCCGGGCGGTTCAGGTAGCCGCGCGCCACGCCCTGGCCGCCGACATACAACTCACCCGCAATGCCGATGGGCAGCAGGCGTTGCCGGGCATCCAATACGTAGACCTGGGCATTGGCGACGGGCGCGCCGATATGCAGCAGGCTTCCCACTTCAACCTTTCCGGAGGTGGCGACCACCGTGGCTTCGGTGGGCCCGTAGTTGTTGATTACGTCGAAGCTTTGCCCACGGTGGAACGCGCGCAGACGGTCGCCACCGATGAGCAAGGTGTGCAGGGTCGGGTGTTCCAGGCGCTGGCTGAAGGCGTACTCGGCCACCGGCGTGGACAGGAAGCACACATCCAGCGGCTGGGCGCGCCACCAGTCGAGCAGCGCGTCGATGTCTTCGGCACCGTCATGGGCCGGCGGCAGGTGCAGCGTGGCGCCCACGCACAGGGCCGGCCACACCTCCCAGGCCATCGCATCGAAGCCGAACCCGGCGACGCTGGCGGTGTGGCTGCCCGCGTGCAGGTTGAAGGCCCGGCAGTGCCAGTCCACCAGGTTCGACACGCTGCGGTGCTCGACCATCACACCTTTGGGCAGGCCGGTGGAGCCGGAGGTGTAGATCACGTAGGCAAGGTGCGTGGGCTGCACCGCCACGTCAGGGTTGGTGCCCAGGTGCAGCGCGGGACGGTCCAGTTCGATCACCGGTACGTCCAGCGCAGGCAGGCGTTGGCGCAGGTCGTGCTGGGTCAGCACGGCAACGGGTGCGCTGTCGTGCAGCAGGTAGTTGAGGCGTTCGGCGGGATGGGCCGGGTCCAGCGGCACATAGCAGGCGCCGGACTTGAGAATTGCCAGCAGCCCCACCAGGGTGTCCAGCCCGCGCCGGGCCAGGATCACCACACGATCGTCCGGCTGCACGCCCTGTTCGATGAGCTGATGGGCCAGGGCATTGGCCTGTTGATTGAGCTGGGCATAGCTCAGTTGCCGGCCCTGATACACCGCAGCCACGGCCTGCGGCGTGCGCGCAGCCTGGGCTTGAATGCGCGCATGCAGGGTGCTCGGCTGAGTATCGGGCTGGGCGGTGGCGTTGAACTGTTGCAGTTGCGCCTGCTCGGCCGGGGTAATCAGGGACAATTCGGCGAGGGCGAGCGCCGTGTCCTCCAGGCCCTGTTCCAGCAACCCGGTGACGCGCTGGGCGAGTGCCTGAACCTCGTCGTTATTGAAATACGCTTCGTTGTACACACAATGCAGGCTTGCAGTGTCCTGCGCACGATTGCGGCGCAGGTGCATGGCAATCGGCAGCGCTTCGTGGTGGTTGGAGACCTTGATGGCGCGGGCCTGGACCTCGCCGTAACGCAGGTCATGGTCGTCCTGCTCATAGGACACCGACACCTCGAACAGCTGGCCGCGATCCGTACGGCGCAGGCCCAGCTCACGGTTCATCTCGCTCAAGGGGAAACGCTGGTGGCGCATGTCCTGCTTGAGCTGGTCGCGCACGCCACGCACCAGTTCGCCGAAAGACAGCTGCTCGCTGAATTGAAAACGTACCGCACTGACCTGAGCAAACATCCCCACGGTCGCGCGAAAACGCGCATTGGCACGGTTGAGCATCGGCAGCCCCACCACCCATTCATCGCGCTGATGGGCGCGGGTGAAATACACATATAAGGCCGCCAGCAACACATGGAACGCCGAGGCCTGATAACGGTTGGCGACATTTTCCATGCGGTGCAGCAACACCACGGGAAACCCTTGCACCAGTGTGTTGCTCGGCGCTGAAGCGGTGTGCCGTGGCGTCAGCAGCGGCTCGGGCAGGGTCTGGTATTTGTCCAGCCAGTACGTACGGTCGCGGGTGTAACGCGGTGACTGCCGGTAGTGCTGGTCGGCGTCGATAAAGTCGATGTATGACGGCGCCGTCGGTTGCGGCTGCGGGCCTCGCGTCAGAGCCGTGTAGAGCTGCGCCAGGGATTGCAGCATCTGACCGAAGCCCCAGCCGTCGAGAATCAGGTGATGGGCCTGGGTGCCGAGCCAGTAGCGGTCAGCATCGAGCTTGACCAGAAAAAAGCGGAACAACGCCTCGTCCTGCAATGCATAGGGCCGGGCCATCTGCGCCTGCATCAAGGCCTGGGCGGCAACCTGCGGCTCGGGTAAAGACGAACAATCATGCCATGCCACCTCTACCGTCAGTGCTGCAGCGAAGTGCTGGCGTGGCAGGCCGTCGGCGTCGCTGAACAACTGGGTGCGCAACCCATCGTGCAGGGCTACCAGTTGCTCGATCGCCTGCTGAATCAGTGCGGGCTCCACTGGGCCGGCAAAATCGAGAAAACCACCAATGTTGTAGAGCGGTGAGTTGCCCGCGCGCTGTTGGTCCAGCCAGATATCCTGCTGGGCGGCGGTGAGCGGAAAGCTGGGCGACGGGCTGGAAATGTGCAGCATAAGATCCTTCTCATGGGAGGTCGCCAGGGAGGTCCATCACGGCGAAATTGCCGGATTGGAGCATGGGGACATGGATCTGCCTGACACCCCAAACCCGGACATCCAAATGAATGGATCCGGTCCGCCTGAACGTTCACCGCTGAAACGATTAAAGCGCTGTAGGAAATTGGCTATATCTGCCCGAGGCTGGCAATTAGACATCCCCGCAAAAAAACTAAATTTTTCTTTTAAATCATCACGTTAAAAATATATAAAAATCCGAGAGGGGTATTCGTATGCGGAAATACCTGACAGAACCGTCGAATTAATGACGGTGCTTTTATGGCAGGTTGTGTCCCACGTTTCCGCTACATACGTAGGACAAATCCATATGGCTAAATGAGTTCTCGAACGCCGAGTCACGTTCAAGCAGTACGGCGCGCCCCGCACAGACCCCCGGGCGCCCGATGACGGTTTTCGACATCAAGGATGAGATGGCTATGAGTCTGACGCGCACCATGAGCAACACAACCAGCCCGCATTTCTATGCCGAAATGGGTGAACTGATTTCAAACAGCGGCCAGGAAGATTTCGCCGCCCACATGCTGCACCTGGTGGACAAATGGGTGCCGATCCACATGGTGGATCTCAGCGAGTGGACCCTCGACGAACTGCGCGACCGCGTGCTCGATATCAAGCTGCTGGGCAGTGCTGGCCTCAAAAGCGAGCTGTCTGCGCCCCAGACCCTGCACCCGCTCAAGGACCATCCGCTGCTGCGAGAGATGCTGCGCATGCAGGACCCGCTGCTGATTCAGATGCGCGCTCAACCCAACAGCGCGCACCCGCGTGGCACCTCGCACCAGTGCAATCTCGTGGCGCGCCAGGGCAATCGGCGCCAGGTGATTTCGTTCTACCGCCCGCCGGCCGAGCGTGGGTTTTCCCTGGCGGAACTGTCGTTTCTCAAGTGCCTGTCGGACACCCTGCTGCCGTTGCTGGAGCGTCATGCCCAGTTGCTTCACCAGGCGCCGCAGAGCAGCATGGAACCGGTGCATAACCCGCTGGAGCAATCGCAATTGCAGCGTGAGTTTTACAAGCGCCTGTCACTGAGCGATATCACGTTGTCGGCGCGGGAGCAGGAAGTCTGCCTGGGCCTGTTGACCGGCGGCACCGTGCCGCAAATGGCAGAAAAACTCAGCGTGAAAAACAGTTCGGTCGAAACCTACCTCAAGCGCGCCGCCGCCAAACTGGGTGTGAGCGGCCGCCATGGCCTGGCCAAATGGATGGTGGGTGCTTGATGAACAGAGTCAAACTCACGGCCGTCGGGGTGGCCTGCCTGCTCGGCGGCTGTTCGCTGATTCCCGAGTACCACCGGCCCCAGGCACCGGTGCCGCAGCATTACCCTCAGGACGGGGTGTATCGCCAGGCGCAAGCGGGCACGCAAACCACCTCGGACTGGCAGCACCTGTTCCATGACCCGGCGCTGCAACAGCTGATGAAGGATGCACTGGTCAACAACCGCGACCTGCGGGTGGCGGCGCTGAACGTCGAGGCGTTCCAGGCGCAGTACCGCATCCAGCGTGCCGACCTGTTCCCGGCGGTGTCCGCCACCGGTGCCGGCAAGCGCCAGAAAGTGCCGGGGGCTGCGACGGGCAGCGGAAAGTCGGCGATCACCTCCAGCTATTCGGCCACCCTGGGCATCAGCGCCTATGAACTGGACCTGTTCGGCCGTGTGCGCAGCCTCAGCGAACAGGCGATGCTCACCTACCTGGGCACCGCAGAGGCCCGGCGCAGCGCGCAGTTGAGCCTGGTGGCGAATGTCGCCAACGCGTACCTCACGTGGCGCGCCGATCAGGAACTGCTGGACCTGGCCCGGCAAACCCTGGCCGCCAACGAACGCAGCCTGCACCTCACCGACCGCAGCAAAAGCGCGGGCAAGGCCTCGGCGGTGGATGTGGTGCAAGCGCGCACCAGTGTCGAAAGTACCCGCGCCAGCGTGGCCCGTTACCAGCGCCAGGTGGCCCAGGACCTCAACAGCCTCGCCGTGCTGGTCGGCGGCCCGGTGGACCCAAGCCTGCCGTCGCGCCCGCTGGCCGACGACCTGGTAGCGCGGGTGCCCGCCGGCCTGCCCTCGGACCTGCTGCAGCGCCGCCCGGATATCCTCCAGGCCGAATACCAGTTGCAGGCCGCCAACGCCAATATCGGTGCCGCGCGCGCTGCGTTTTTCCCCTCGGTAAGCCTCACGGCCAATGCCGGCAGCGCCAGCACCGAGCTGTCGGGGTTGTTCAAGGGCGGTTCGGGCACCTGGACGTTCCAGCCGCAGATCAACCTGCCGATCTTCAACGCCGGCAGCCTGCGTGCCAGCCTTGATTACGCCAGGCTGCAAAAAGACATCACGGTGGCCCAGTACGAAAAATCGATCCAGACCGCCTTTCAGGAAGTGGCCGATGGCCTCGCCGCGCGCCAGACATTCGTCGACCAGCTCAACGCGCAACGGGATTTTGTGGCCGCCAGCCAGCGCTATTACGACCTCGCCCAGCACCGCTACCGCAGCGGAGTGGACAGCAACCTGACGTTCCTCGACGCACAACGCTCGCTGTTCAGTGCACAGCAGGCGCTGATTGTGGATCGACTGGCGCAGTTGGTGGCAGAGGTGAACCTGTACGCGGCGCTGGGGGGCGCGTGGGCCGAAGCCCCGCGCCTGGCCGCTGCGCCCTAGAGCAGTTTCAGCCCGATCGCTGAGCGGTTGCTCCAGTCCGATTCGCGCAACTCGGATGCCCTTCCGTAGTCATCCAGCTTGCCGTTGATGACGGCCATTGAATGCACCGAGTCAGCGACCGTGCCGATGGCCCCCTGCCTGAAGTCTTCAAGAGTGGCCGGCGCCACGTAGTTCTTCAGGCCCAGGCGGCGCAGGGCCTGCCCTGGATACTCGCCATCGTTCAAGCTGGCCAGGGCCGCAGCGTAGCTCTGGTTGCCGACGCCATCATTGTTTTCCAACTGGGCACGCTTGGCGCTGACGGCATACAGGAACTGCGCATTGATCAGCACGTCATTGGGCCTGCTGGCCTTGAAGTCCGAGGCTTTTTGGGCTTGCTCCAACTCTGCGTAACTGATGTGCAGTCTGTAGGCATCGCGCATGACAATGCCAAACCCCGTGGCGGTCACCTGGACGCGCTTGAAGATGCCGTGGGGGTTGTGGCCGAACCTCATCATGGCGGCCTTGATTGCGGAAATGGTGACGCAGTTCCTTTCATGGTTCTGATAAAAGTCCGTGAATATATCAGCGGGTTTTATGCCGATGTTCGCCGCCGTACCGCGGATAAACCGGCCAATGTCGACGGCCCCCGGACCCAGCATTTTAGCCTGTGTGATGCGCAGGCGATTCACTGGGTGGGTGGTGCCATGTCGCACGCCCTTGTGTTCGGACAATTGCCTGAGCCGTTCGCCCAACACGCCCAGCGCGTTGATCAAACCCGCTACGTTGCGCCTCGACGCAGGTTCAATCGACGTATGCGCTGTGGAAAAATCGGTCCTTCCAAAATACACGTTAAGCCCCAGCATTTTTCACCTCAATTTTGTGACCGGCGCGGCCAGTCGGCCAGCACGACAACTTTCAAGGAAGGTGAGACGGGTCTGTTATAGAGCTGCCCCTCCATTACACCATCGATGATGACGCCGTTTTTATGGCTGCCGCCTGACTTCACCGGCACGCCTGCTCGCGAACCCAGCGTTTGCGCATCGACCACCCTGATGTGCTCTTTCAAGCCCAGCAAATACAACGCCGAGTCCCCATCAATGCCCTCGCCCGCCGACGCCAGCACGCCCGGATAGGTGCGGTGCGCGTGGTAGGCACTGTCCTCGCCATACAGTTTCATGAAGGGATCCGAAGCCTTTTGAGCGTCCTGCTCAAGGCTCTTGCGCTTGTTCATCACGGCAAACAGAAAGCAGGCATCCTTGACCATTCCTTCATCGCCACCGCTGAACTTTGCAGCCCTGAACGCCAGGTTCAACTCTTCAATCGATATAGTGAGTTCGACACCATCTCTCATCGTGATGCTGTAGCCGTCCCCGGTTTCCACCACGTCCTCAAATACACTGGCCGGGCTCTGTCCACACGTCATCATTGCAACTTTGATGGCGCCTATATGTTCTTCCCTGCCAGAGCTGCCCAAGTAAGGATAGTTTTCGTATGACGCACGCAGTCCATTGACAATGTCGTCCGGCTTTTGTCCTTTGGGTGTTGTCGATAAGAAGTTCGTCAGCGGTTCATAGTGCTCATCTGCAAACATCTCCGTCAGTTCGCCATCAAAATGGGTACGGGTCGCTGCCAGATTTGACCGTTCCATGAACGGTGCCAGCCTACTGCGCCAGACATTGTCCGTGGACACCGGCTCAGCGCGCGGAGCGGGCGCGACATCCATGAGCGGCAGTGGACTGGGCAGCGTTTTATCCCTGGCCATCCATTTATTCAATGCACTGACCAATGCGTCGTACATCTTCAACAAGGCAGCCAACTCGGGATCTTTTTCCTGCGCCGTTAAATGGTGGCCAATCTCGCTAAGTGCCGAGAACTGTGGAAGAGGATTAACGTTATGACTCGCCGCCGGTTGATTATTGATCGACTCAGGCATTTTGCTAATGCGCGCGGGATTTTTACCGCCCAATGAAAACATCATCAGACGATTGTTGTACGCAGAACTCATGAACATGACATTCAAGTCTCGGTAATTAAAATAAAAGGTCAACCCGTCAACGTGGGTACTTTTGCGTGGCGAATCGAAGATGATCGTTCCGGCCACCCGCGGGCTAATACGTAACAACGACCTTCGATTTCAAACAATTACCATCGGAGAAATCCGCAGGCTCGGCCTGTTTGTCCGAAGGCACGCGGCCCTGCTGGAACTGACGCGGTGTACAACCAAACTCACGCCGAAACACCGTGTGCAGATACTGCGCCGAAGTAAAGCCGCAACGTGAAGCGATATCGGCAATCGCCAGCGCCTGGTTGCCCAACCCCTTGGCAGCCGCGGCGAGCTTGAAGCGCAGGATCTCGTCATGCACGCTGCAGCCGCGCACCTTGCGAAAGTGCGCTTCCAGGGAAGAACGCGACACGCCCACATAGGCTGCTACCTGCGCAGTCTTGATGCCTTGGCAGGCGTACTGGCGAATAAACAACAGGGCTTGCATCACATACGGATTGCCCAGTGGTTGATGCAGGCTGGAGGCCTGCACGTTGATCGCATCCGGCGGCACCAGCACCTGGGTGCCCGTGCAGGGTTTGCCGTGCAACATCTGGTGCAGCAACGCGGCGGCGGTGCGGCCCATGGTCTCGGTGCCCTGGATCACCGAACTGAGCGGCACCCGCGTAAGCGTGCGCGTCAGCGGGTCGTTGTCGATGCCGATCAGGGCGACCTGCTCCGGCACCGCAATGCCCGCCGTGAGACACGCCTGCAAGAGCTGCCGGGCGCGGGCGTCGGTGACGGCGATAATGCCGATGGGCTTGGGCAGGCTGTGCAGCCAGGCGATCTGCTGCTCCACCGCGCTGTCCCACAGCGGCGCGCTGGTGCCCAGGCCGCGATAGATCTGCACCGCCAGACCGTCGCGCTGCATCAGCCCACGAAAGGCCTTCTCACGTTCCTGGGCCCACCGATTGGCCTGGGCTTCGGGCAGGCTGAAACAGGCAAACCGGGTCAGCCCGGCCTCGATCAGGTGTTCGTAGGCGAGCTTCATCAGCGCATGGTTATCGGTGGCCACGTAGGGAATGCCCTTGGGATAGGCGCGCACATCCTCGTAGGAGCCCCCCACCGCCACCACCGGCAACGTGCTCCCGGCCAGCGCCTCGCCGATCAGCGGGTCATCGAAATCCGCAATGATGCCATCGCCCTGCCAGCGCTCGATGCCCTTGAGGCGGCACAGGAAATCCTCTTCCAGAAACAGATCCCAGGACGCGCGGGTGCTGCTCAGGTAATTGCCGATGCCCGCGATGATGCCGCGGTCGTAGATTTTGCTGCCGTTGAAGAGCAAGGCGATGCGGTGGACGGGCGGTAGGGTTTTCATTGTTTTTATCCTGGGGCCGGTCGGTGCAAACAGGTACGCAGAGGTCTGACTGCCAAGGATAGCGGACCTGGGATGAGGCCCGCTTAACTTACCTAAATTCCACCAGCATGGCTGCAACTACTGACCAAAAGACGGAACCGATCAACATCATCATATTGATGGCCAACAGGCGTTTTAGGTGAGGAGGAAAATTTTTGAGATCGACGGGGTCCAGTTCTCCGATGCGAAGAGACGCCTTTGGCAACGTCACCATTCCGGCAATTTTTGATATTTCCCAAAGCGACCAGATTACCCCCCTCTTTCCCAGGCTTGTCCCACATATATAAATAAAGCGACTGTTCCTCAGTGCCTCTTTCATAGACTCCAGGTGCCGACGACTTAGGTAAAAACTAAAGGTAACGCCAGCAACTGCGAGAAAAATTGGCCCACCTGTAACAATGATTGCAATCCAAGGAGGCCAAGTATCAACACTGGTCATGGTTGTCTGGCCTCGTAAATTTTTTCACCTAAGTACTCACCCGTTTTACCACCGTAAGTCGTACCCACCCATGCGCCGGTACCTACAACAGCAGCAACGCAAATAACACCACCTACCCCTGTTGTGACGCCAAGCGCAACGCAGACCGCAGTACTGGCATAGCTGGCTGCCAATCCGGTTGCACCACCTACAGTGGTTGACCCGACGAATTTTCCTCCTTCGGTAAACTTAACCTTCTCACATGCTGCACCGGAATCCCCATTACACACCTGCTTAACCGCCAACAACGAAGACACCCCGCCAAGCCCAATGCCGATGTACCCCCCTGCCTTCATATACTTCGTGGCACGACTAACCGCCTCCACATGAGAGGCATACCCCGGAATCTGCCCCGGCCCACCTGCCTTGTCCCAGTGATGCACCAGGCTTCGACTAGATATACCCAGGGCCGCTTTCAACTTCGGGTGATCGCCCAGGGTTGTCTGGCCGCGCAAGCGAGTGGAATTCACCAAGTGCGCATCCAGCTGTTTCAGAAGCCGCTGGCGATCCGCAAAGAACTGTGGCGATTGGAGGTGGCCGTGCAGGCGATAGCTTTGCTGATGCAAACGTTCGATAGCCTGAAGGGTACCGCGCAGATTGCTCAGATGCTTTTCCATCACCACCGCACTGACGCCCAGCCAGGTCGAGCCATGGCCGATGAAACCGGCAATTTCAGGCCCATGGCGATGCATAAAGTCGGCTTCCTCAGGCGTCAGGGATTCCAGTGACGCCTCAACCTGTTGAGCAGCCCGCATCAGTTGCGCTTCCTGATAGGTGCAGGCGCTGTTATTCGGATCGCTGAGCACGATCAGCGAGCCGGCTTTCACAGTGCCCATGTTGGGGTTGAGCGCTTGGAACTTGCGCATTACGGCCGGATCGATTGCCGGGAAAAGTGTGGCCTCCAACGCCTCGCGGGAGGTGCTTTGGGGCACGATGTAAAAGCCGGGGTCCTCCCCTTGTACGCCGTTGAATGCTGCCGGGGTCGCGGTGCTCGAAGCGTTGTAAGCGCTGTGAGAGAGCGCAACCTGCGGGCTTTCGGCCATTGTTCGGGGCGGCCCGGATGCCCCACTGGAAGTTCGTGGTGCCGTGTTCCGGCTCTCGTAGGTGGCCGTGTGGACCGACGGTATCAACCGGGCTTTACAAGGGCAGCCACTGTGACTATCCAGCGTACCGGCCATGAGCCTGCCGTCATTGTTGATATGGGCAATGCCGCCAATGATGGGATAGGTGTGGCCATCTTTCCCGCAACTGACCCGATCTCCTTCATAAGCGTGGAGGAGGCCATAGAAGTTGATGCGGTTATCCCCATCCAGCACCTCCCCGCCACAGGTGGTTTTGTCACCGAGACCAATGAAATGACCTGCGCTCATAACGTTTCCTTGTTCTATTCGGGCCAGCCGACAATCTTCCCTGAAACTTTGAAGAGGCACTCTCTGGACGTAAAGTCAGACGCTTCCCCAAATCATGTACTACCGGGCCTGCGTTTCATCAGCCACTCAAAATCGCACCACACCTTGGTGATTTTCATAATCGGCAGGCCACGGGCCGTTGCTAGTATCCAGACACCGCCAAGAACAATAAGGAAAACGCCATGCCGTACTTCCCCGGTGTCGAGAAGGTTCGCTTCGAAGGCCCAGACAGCGACGCCCCCCTCGCCTTTCGCCATTACGATGCCAACAAGCTGATCCTCGGCAAACCCATGCGCGAACACCTGCGCATGGCCGTCTGTTATTGGCACACCTTTGTGTGGCCAGGCGCGGATGTGTTTGGCGCAGGCACCTTCAAGCGGCCGTGGCAGCGCAGCGGTGATCCGATGGAAGTCGCCATTGGCAAGGCGGATGCGGCCTTCGAGTTTTTCTCCAAGCTGGGCATCGACTACTACAGCTTTCACGACACCGATGTGGCGCCCGAGGGCAGCTCGCTCAAGGAATACCGCAACCACTTTGCGCAGATGGTCGACCATCTGGAGCACCATCAGGAGCAGAGCGGTATCAAGCTGCTGTGGGGCACCGCCAACTGCTTCAGCAACCCGCGCTTCGCCGCCGGCGCCGCGAGCAACCCGGACCCGGAAGTGTTTGCCTGGGCCGCCGCCCAGGTGTTCAGTGCGATGAATGCCACGCTGCGACTCAAGGGCTCCAACTATGTGCTGTGGGGCGGCCGTGAAGGCTATGAAACCCTGCTCAACACCGACCTCAAGCGCGAGCGTGAACAGCTTGGCCGTTTCATGCGCATGGTGGTGGAGCACAAGCACAAGATCGGCTTCAAGGGCGACCTGCTGATCGAACCCAAGCCTCAGGAGCCGACCAAGCATCAGTACGATTACGACAGCGCCACGGTGTTCGGCTTCCTGCACGAGTACGGGCTGGAGCATGAGATCAAGGTCAATATCGAGGCCAACCACGCAACGCTGGCCGGGCACAGTTTTCACCATGAAATCGCGACGGCCGTGTCCCTGGGCATTTTCGGCAGTATCGACGCCAACCGTGGCGACCCGCAGAACGGCTGGGACACCGACCAGTTTCCCAACAGCGTCGAGGAAATGACCCTGGCCACCTATGAGATCCTCAAGGCTGGCGGATTCAAAAACGGCGGCTATAACTTTGATTCCAAGGTGCGTCGCCAGAGCCTGGACGAAGTGGACCTGTTCCATGGGCATGTCGCGGCCATGGACGTGCTGGCCCTGTCGCTGGAGCGGGCGGCGGCGATGGTGCAGAACGACACGCTGCAGCAGTTCAAGGATCAGCGCTATGCCGGCTGGCAACAGCCCCTTGGCCAGGCGGTGCTGGCCGGTGAGTTCAGCCTTGAGTCGCTGGCCGAGCATGCGTTCACCCATGAGCTCAACCCGCAGGCCGTGAGTGGGCGGCAGGAGATGCTGGAGGGTGTGGTCAACCGGTTTATCTATCGGTGAGGTTTGGCTTGTGTGGTGAGCCTGCTTCTGTGGCAAGCGGGTTCATTGTGGCGAACGGGCTTGTTGTGGCGAGCGGGCTTGCCCCGCGTTGGGCTGCGAAGCGGCCCTGAAACCAGACGCCTCGGTTGTATCAGGTAAAACTGCGGTGTATGAATTGGGGGCCGCTTCGCGCCCCAACGCGGGGCAAGCCCGCTCGCCACGACCAGTAATGTGTTTGCCTAGAGTCTTCCAACAACAATAAAAGGACGCACCACCATGAAGTCATTCAAACGTACCCTGCTTGCCGCCACCCTGGCGATGCTCGCCCTGCCGGTGATGGCCGACCCTGCGCATCCGAAGATCGGCTTTTCCATTGACGACCTGCGTCTGGAGCGCTGGTCCCGCGACCGTGATTACTTCGTGGCGGCGGCGGAAAAGCTCGATGCCAAGGTGTTTGTGCAATCGGCCGATGCCAATGAGCAAAAGCAGATTTCCCAGATCGAAAACCTGATCTCCCGGGGTGTCGACGTGATCGTGATCGTGCCGTTCAACGCCACGGTGCTGACCAACGCGGTCGCCGAGGCCAAGAAGGCCGGCATCAAGGTGGTGTCCTATGACCGCCTGATTCTCAACGCAGACATCGACGCCTACATCTCCTTCGATAACGAAAAGGTCGGCGAAATGCAGGCCAGCGGCGTGCTGCAGGCAGCGCCCAAGGGTAATTACTTCCTGCTTGGCGGCGCGCCCACCGACAACAACGCCAAGGTGCTGCGCGAAGGCCAGATGAAGGTGCTGCAACCGGCCATCGACAAAGGCGATATCAAGATTGTCGGCCAGCAGTGGGTCAAGGAATGGAACCCTACCGAAGCCCTGAGCATCGTCGAGAATGCCCTGACCCGTAACGACAACAAGATCGATGCCATCGTCGCCTCCAACGACGCCACCGCCGGCGGCGCCATCCAGGCCCTGGCCGCGCAGAAACTGGCGGGCAAGGTGCCGATCTCCGGGCAGGACGCCGACCTCGCCGCGATCAAGCGCGTGATCGACGGCACCCAGACCATGACCGTGTACAAGCCGCTCAAGCTGATCGCCACCGAAGCCGCCAAACTTTCGGTGCAACTGGCCCGCAGCGAAAAACCGGCCTACAGCTCGCAGTACGACAATGGCAGTAAAAAGGTCGACACCATTCTGCTGACGCCGACCCCGCTGACCAAGGCCAATGTGGACCTGCTGGTGAAGGACGGCTTCTACACCAAAGAGCAGATCGGCGGGCAGTGACCGTCATGGCCGACTACCTGCTGCAAATGAACGGCATCGTCAAACGTTTTGGCGGTGTCAATGCGCTGAACGGCATCGATCTCAAGGTACGCCCCGGCGAGTGCGTGGGCCTGTGCGGCGAGAACGGTGCCGGCAAATCCACGCTGATGAAGGTGCTGTCGGCGGTCTACCCGCACGGCACCTGGGAGGGCGAAATCCTCTGGGACGGGCAGCCGCTTCAGGCCCAGTCCATCCGCGAGACCGAAGCCGCCGGCATCGTCATCATCCACCAGGAACTGACGCTGGTGCCGGACCTTTCCGTGGCCGAAAACATCTTCATGGGCCACGAACTGACCTTGCCCGGCGGGCGCATGAACTACCCGGCGATGCTGCACCGCGCCGAAGCCCTGATGCGTGAACTGAAGGTGCCGGACATGAACGTGGCGCTGCCGGTGTCGCAGTATGGCGGCGGCTATCAGCAACTGGTGGAGATCGCCAAGGCCCTCAACAAACAGGCGCGCCTGTTGATCCTCGACGAGCCCTCCTCGGCCCTGACCCGCTCCGAAATCGAGGTGCTGCTCGACATCATCAAGGGGCTCAAGGCCAAGGGCGTGGCCTGCGTGTACATCTCTCACAAGCTCGATGAAGTGGCGGCGGTGTGTGACACCATCGCGGTGATCCGCGACGGCAAGCACATCGCAACCACGGCCATGGCCGACATGGATATTCCGCAGATCATCACGCAGATGGTCGGGCGCGAAATGAGCAACCTCTACCCCGCCAGGCCTGATGCGGTGGGCGAAGTGATCTTCGAAGCGCGCCACGTCACCTGCTACGACGTGGACAACCCCAGGCGCAAGCGTGTCGACGATATTTCCTTCGTGCTCAAGCGTGGCGAAATTCTCGGCATCGCAGGTCTTGTGGGCGCCGGGCGCACGGAGCTGGTGTCGGCGCTGTTCGGTGCCTACCCCGGACGCTACAGCGCCGAGGTGTGGCTGGACGGCGACGTGATCGACACGCGCACGCCGCTCAAGTCGATCCGCGCCGGGCTGTGCATGGTGCCCGAAGACCGCAAGCGCCAGGGCATCATCCCCGACCTGGGCGTGGGCCAGAACATCACCCTGGCGGTGCTCGACACCTATGCGCACCTGACGCGCATCGATGCCGAGGCCGAACTGGGCAGCATCGACCAGCAGATCGCGCGCATGCACCTGAAAACCGCCAGCCCCTTTTTGCCAATCACCAGCCTCTCCGGCGGCAACCAGCAAAAGGCGGTGCTCGCGAAAATGCTGATGGCCAAACCCAAGGTGCTGATCCTCGACGAGCCCACGCGCGGGGTGGACGTGGGCGCCAAATATGAGATCTATAAACTGATGGTCGCACTGGCAGCCGAGGGTGTGGCGATCATCATGGTGTCGTCGGAACTGGCCGAAGTGCTGGGCGTTTCGAACCGCGTGCTGGTGATCGGCGACGGCCAGCTGCGCGGCGACTTCGTCAACCAAGGCCTCACCCAGGAACAGGTGCTCGCCGCCGCGCTCAGCCAAAACAATAATGATCGGAAGACCGCCTAGATGAATCAGGTCAAACAGCTTTTTACCCGCTACAAAATGCTCGCGCTGGTGATCGCCGTGGCGTTCATCTGGCTGTTTTTCAGCTGGCAGACCGAAGGCGGTTTTCTCACGCCGCGCAACCTGTCCAACCTGCTGCGGCAGATGTCGATCACCGGGATTCTGGCGTGCGGCATGGTGCTGGTGATCATCAGCGGCGAGATCGATTTGTCGGTGGGCTCGTTGCTCGGGTTGCTGGGCGGGCTGGCGGCGATTCTCGACGTGGTGTATCACGTCCCGCTGCTGGCCAACCTGAGCCTGGTGGCGTTGTGCGGGCTGATGATCGGCCTGGCCAACGGGTATATGACGGCGTATCTGCGCATCCCTTCGTTCATTGTCGGTTTGGGCGGCATGCTGGCGTTTCGCGGGATTCTGCTGGGGATCACCGGCGGCACCACCATCGCGCCGGTGTCGCCGTCGCTGGTGTATGTGGGCCAGGGTTATCTGCCGCATGGGGTGGGAATCGGGCTTGGGGTCTTGCTGTTTGCACTCACCGTGTTTCTCACCTGGAAGCAGCGGCGCAACCGCGCACTGCACGGCCTGACCGCGCATTCGCCGGTGCGTGACGGGCTGCGTGTGGTGCTGATCGGCGCGGTGCTGGCCGGGTTTGTCACCACCCTCAACAGCTACGACGGCATCCCGGTACCGGTGCTGCTGTTGCTGGCGCTGCTCGGGGTGTTCAGCTACGTCACCAGCCAGACCGTGTTCGGCCGCCGGGTGTATGCGGTGGGCAGCAACATGGAAGCCACACGGCTGTCGGGTATCAACGTGCAGGCGGTGAAGCTGTGGATCTTCGGCATCATGGGCGTGATGTGCGCCCTCGCCGGCCTGGTCAATACCGCGCGCCTGGCGGCCGGGTCGCCGTCCGCCGGGAACATGGGAGAGCTGGATGCGATTGCCGCGTGCTTTATCGGCGGCACCTCGATGCGCGGCGGTTCGGGCACGGTGTATGGCGCGCTGCTGGGCGCGCTGGTGATTACCAGCCTGGATAACGGCATGTCGATGCTGGACGTGGACAGTTACTGGCAGATGATCGTCAAGGGCAGCATCTTGGTGCTGGCGGTGTGGGTGGATGTGAGTACACGCACGGGGCGGCGATAGCACCTGTAGGAGCCGGGCAAGCCCTGATGCCGTTCAGTTAAGGAAAGTTTGTGGGCTTATGTGGCGAGCGGGCTTGCCCCGCGTTGGGGTGCGAAGCGCCCCCAATTAAGGAAAACACCGTGTATCTGACACTGCTCAGAGCCTGATTTTGGGGCTGCTGCGCAACCCGACGCAGGACAAGCCTGCTCGCCACAGGGAATTTGCGCTTAACTGAACGGCATTGGGGCAAGCCCTGATGCCAGTCAGTTAAGCGAACGCAATGCTCAAAGTAACGAAGATCAAATGTGGGGCGCCCCCTCAATCACGCCGGTTCCTATTCAAACGCCTGGCGATTTTCTGGCGTGATCAACTTGAACGGCACCCACACCACCGTCGACTCCAGCGCTTCGCCGCGCACAAGGCGCAGCGCGGTGTCCACGGCGCCACTGGCCTGGCCGGCAGCGTCCTGGAACACGCTGACCGCCATCTTGCCCTCAGCCATCAGTTTCAACCCATCCGGGGTGCCGTCGATACCGCCGACCCAATAGTCCCTGGCCTGCTTGCCGGCCTTTTCCAGCCCCATGATCGCGCCGATCGCCATTTCGTCGTTATTGGCCGCGATGATCGAAAAGTCGACGCCCTGCTTGACCCAGTCAATGACAATGGTGGCGGCCTGGCTACGCTCCCAGTTACCGACCTTTTTCTGTACGACTTTCATCTGCGGGTATTTGGCGACGACTTTTTCCACATCCTCGGTGCGCATCAGGGAGGACGCGTTGGCCGGGTCGCCCACCAGAATCACTACGTTGCCCTTGTAACCGGCGCGGCGCGCCAACTCTTCCATCTGCAACGTGCCCGACTCCAGCTCGTTGGAGCCGACAAAGGCAGTCTGCGCCGGCCACTTTTCCGGGTTCGGGTGGCGGTTGACGAATACCAGCGGGATCTTGGCCTCTGAAGCCAACTGCATCATTTGCGCCGCACTTTTGCCGTCAACCATCGCAATGATGATCGCATCCACCCTGGAATTGACCAGATTACGGAATTGGCGCATCTGCAAATCGATACTGTCCTTGCCATTCTCCATAAAGATGTCGGCGTTCATGACGCCGGCCTGCTGCTGCACGCCATTGCGCAGCAAGGTCTGGAAGTTATCGTCGAACTTTGCCATCCCCACGCCCAGCAAGGGCGTGGCGGCCTGGGTGAGGCCCGGGACGAACAGCGTCGCGCCCAGCGCGAGCATTAACCATGCTTTCATGTTCTGACTCCTGCGGCTCAAACGCTGAAATGATGGAGCAGCTCGCGCTGCACTTTGGCCATGTCCGACAGCTCCTGGCTGCTGATGGCGGATTGTTCCGCACCGCTCGCCGTCAGTTGGGCCGAATCGTTGATCTGAATGACCATCCGACTGGTTTCCTGCACCGTGGCACTTTGCTGCTCGGTGGCGGCGGCAATCTGAATATTCATGTCGCGGATACTGTCGACCGCGCCGCTCATGGAGAGCAACAGGTCACCGGCACCCGAGGCCAGGGACACGCATTGGCTGGACTGCACCTGACTTTCGTTCATGACGTGCACCACCGAATGAATTTTTTCCTGCATGAGCCCGATCATGTCCTGGATTTCGCTGGTCGAGGTCTGGGTACGGCTGGCCAGGGAGCGCACTTCATCGGCCACCACCGCAAAACCACGCCCTTGCTCGCCGGCACGGGCCGCTTCAATCGCCGCGTTCAGGGCAAGCAGGTTGGTCTGTTCGGCAATGGTGCGAATGGCGACCACAATGCCCTCGATGTTCTGCCCGTATTTCTGCAGCTCATCGGTCACCTGCGTGGCTTTGTTCACCTGCTCGGCCTGCTGGCGGATATTGACGATGGTCTCGGCCACGCGCTCCTGCACCCGGTGCGTGAGATCACTCGTATCGTCCACCGCCTGGCGTGTGTCCTGCGCGCGCCGCGCGACCTCTTCGACCGTGCTTTCCATCTGTGTCATGGCCGAGGCGGCCGATTGCAAGCGTTCCTTCTGCTCATCCACCACGCGGGTGGTCTGCTCGCTGTTCAAGGCATTGCTTCCAGCGGTGACGGCCAGCGCGTCGGCAGAGCTGATCAATTCACGGAAAGTCTTGCGCAAGGCCTGGGTCAATTCGTTCAGATAACCGCCCAACTCACCGAACTCATCCTTGCGGCTGACATCGAAACTGACCCGCATGTCGCCGGCGGTAAGCGTCTTGAGCACTTCGCGAAAGGCCGCCAACGGACGCCGCAAGCTGAACGCGACCCAGGTACCAATCGCCACTGCCGCCAGCACCGCCAGCACGCACGCGATCAACAGCAAGCTGCGGCTGGTGCCAATCGTGGCATTGGCCGAGTGACTGGCCTGGTTGGCGACCTCCAGAGACTGGCTGCCGAACTCGCCAATCCGCTCCAGGGTGGCCTTGAGCGCCGCGTCAACGGCATCGCGTTGCTGCTGCACTTGCGCCGCCAGTTTCGCCTCCACCTGATAGGCCTGGAACAGACCGTCAGGGGCGGTCAGGTCCGTGAGCAGGCGATTGACCATGACGCCGGCAATCCGCCCGACTCTCGGATCAATCGCCGTCAGGGCCTGGGCGCGCGTGCTGATCACCTCGTCCTGCAGATTGAGCACGCGCTGTAACTTATCAACGGCCGGCGTGACGGTATGAGCCGCGAAGCCATCGTAGGATTTGTTGACTTCCAGCAGCAGTTTTTCAGCGGCCGCCACCTGCTGCGGCTCGCCGGCACTGCGCGCCTGCGCGATGTAATCACGCAGATAGCTGGTCAACTGCATCGCCTGCGCACTGCTGTAGCCCTGCAGTTTGCGTGTCGTCGCCAACTGCTGCACATGCTGCAAGTGAGACGTCATCAACGCCTGGGCCTGTTCGGCGTAGGCCCCTACCTGCTGACGCTGCTGCGCCAGGTTCGCCCGCAACGCCTCATGCTCGCCGGTATAGGCCAGGGTGCTGTCGAGCAACTGGTTGAACTGAGCGATGCTCTCGGTAAACGGGCGCTTGCCGTCCTCGATCTGCTTGGGGTCGGCGCTGATCTGAATGGCCAGCAACGCCTGGTTGGCGCGCAGGATGTGCACGTACAACTCACTGGCGGCCCGGCTCAAGGGTGCCGATTGGCCGGTGATGATGGACAAGCGACTGCCGATGGATTGCGTGTTCTGATAGCTGATCCCTGCCATGATCAGCAGCAACAGCACCAACACCGCAAATCCGCCGATCACGCGTTGCAATATGGTCATGGCTACCCCTTTTGATTTTTATTCGTTGACCTGAGCGACGACCCGGCGTGCACGTCCGATTCCGGGAGCGTTCAGCGTGCTAGTGCCTGTATCGGCTCGGCGGGCGGGGACTTGAGGCAGCAAAACGCAGTCCAGGGAGATGCAGAAGGGGCTTGCTCCGACAGCGCAGGTCAGCCACGGATAAAGTGACTGACACTGCGCTATCGGGAACGAGCCCCTCACACATTGGATAGCTGTGACGTGCAGAACTTAACGGGACACCGGCATCGCAAACTCCGCACCCTGCTCGATACTCTCCGACCAACGCTGCATGATCGACTTCTGTTTGGTGTAGAAGCGCACGCCCTCGGTACCATACGCATGCATGTCGCCAAACAGGCTTTTCTTCCAGCCGCCGAACCCGTGCCACGCCATCGGCACCGGGATCGGCACGTTGATGCCGACCATGCCCACTTCGATGCGCCGCGCAAACTCACGGGCAACATTGCCGTCGCGGGTGAAGCAGCTCACACCGTTGCCAAACTCATGATCGTTGACCCGTTGCACCGCCTCGGCAAAGTCATTGACCCGCATACAGGCCAGCACCGGGCCGAAGATTTCTTCGCGATAGATGCTCATTTCGCTGGTCACGTGATCGAACAGCGTCGCGCCGAGCCAAAAGCCGTTTTCCAGGCCGGGCTCGCAGGGCACGTAATCACGGCCATCAAGCAGCAACCGGGCGCCGGCCTGCACGCCCTGTTCGATGTAGCCACTGATACGCTCCAGCGCCGCACGGGAAACAATCGGGCCCATTTCGGCCTTGAGGTCGCGGCCATCGGTGATGCGCAGCTGCCTGGCACGTTCGGTCAGGGCGGCGACCACCTTATCGCCCACATCGCCCACCAGCACCGCCACGGAGATGGCCATGCAGCGCTCTCCGGCACTGCCGTAGGCTGCGCCCATCAAGGCGTCGACGGTTTTTTCGATATCGGCGTCAGGCATCACCACCATGTGGTTTTTCGCACCGCCCAGGCCCTGCACGCGCTTGCCGTTGCGCGCGCCGGTCTCGTAGATGGAGTGGGCAATCGGCGTCGAGCCGACAAAGCTCACGGCCTTGACGTCCGGGTGTTCAAGCAGCGCGTCCACCGCCTCCTTGTCGCCCTGCACCACGTTGAACACGCCCTGGGGCAAGCCGGCTTCGCGCAGCAGCTCGGCCATGAACAGCGAGGCGCTCGGATCGGTAGGGCTGGGCTTGAGGATGAAAGTGTTGCCGGCGGCGATGGCGATCGGGTACATCCACATCGGCACCATCACCGGGAAATTGAACGGCGTCACGCCCGCCACCACGCCCAGGGGCTGGCGCAGGGTCCAGTTGTCCATGCCACGGGAGACCTGGTCGGAGTGTTCGCCCTTGAGCAGGTTGGGGATGCCGCAGGCGAATTCGAGAATGTCGATGCCACGGTCGACTTCGCCCTGGGCATCGGTGAACACCTTGCCGTGTTCGGCGACGATGATGCTCGCCAGTTCGTCCTTGCGCTCACGCAGCAGGTGCAGGTACTGAAACAACACGCGGGCGCGGCGGATCGGCGGCGTGTCGGCCCAGCCGGCAAACGCCGCTTGGGCGGCGGCAACGGCTTCGCCCACGGTGTCGCGACTGGCCAGGGCGACGCGGCCGGTCACGTCGCCGGTGGCCGGGTTGTAGACGTCCTGGTAGCGATCATCGCGGCTGACGCGCTGGTCGTTGATGTAGTGCTCGATGGTGGTGGTCATGACGGCGGATCCCGGGTCGATTAGCGTTGGCACCTACCATAGGCTTCCGCTTTGTTCCAAACCAGAGCAGAATCCAGAACTGATTGTGCACACAGGCGAACAATAGCCCCATGGAAAAAACCGAGATCGAAGGCCTTTGGACCCATATCCACTGGCTCTCCGTGCTGGAAGAACAGGGCACTTATACCGCTGCCGCTGCGCGCCTGGGCGTGAGCAAATCGGCAGTGAGCCAACGTATTTGCGAGCTGGAAACCGCCACCGGCACCCGCCTGGTCACCCGCACCACCCGCAGCGTGCGCCTCACCGACGCCGGGCGCTCACTGACCCGCGACGTGCGCAGCGCCTACGAACACATCGCCCGCAGCTTTTCCTCGGTGCGCGACTCGGCCGGCGACATTCGCGGCCTGGTGCGCCTCACCGCCCCGGTCGCATTCGCCCGCCAGCAACTGGTGCCGCACCTGCCCGAGTTCCTGCGTCAGCATCCACAGGTTCGCATTCAGCTGGATGTGTCCGATGCCTTAAGCTCACTCGCCGCCGAAGGCTACGACCTGGCCGTGCGCCACGGCTTCCAGGTGCCGGAAACCCACGTCGCCTGGAAACTCTGCGACACCGCCTCGGTGCTGGTCGCCACCCACGACTACTTGCACCGCCACGGCGAACCCCGCGAACCCGCCGACCTCAGCGCCCACAACTGCCTCTACTATCCGCGCGGCGTCGACCAGCCGGCGTGGACCTTCGAACGCGGCGTTAAAAAGACAGAACGTGTCACGGTGCCCATCGCCGGCCGTTTTTCCACCAATAACAGCGAGGCACTGCGTGACTCGGCCCTCAATCACCTGGGCATCGCCCTGCTTCCGGATTTCAGCGCCCACGCGGCACTGGCCAACGGCACGCTGAAGCAGGTGCTCAAGGGGTGGCGATTGAAAGGCGCATTTGCCGATGAAATCTACTTGATACGGCCGTACTCGCCCCATGTGCCGAAAGCGGTGAGTGCGTTGGTGGTTTTTTTGAAGGAGCGGCTGTCGGCAGGCTTTGGTCCTGGTGATGACGCTGAGCGGCAGGTCGCAAAGAGAACGGACTGAACATTTTTTTGAAAATGCTGCGATGCGTAGGATATTTCACACAGTTTTCACAGGCGGACACTTAAGCTCCACTCAGCTCCTAAGTGAACACCTTTTAAGCCCGCGCCCCCATCGTGGGCTTTTCTTTGTCCGGGATTTGGCGGGCGCCTCACGAGACAGGGTCGATCATGGCGTTCGCGTGCAGGTGCAGGCGGTCAACCATTGCCTGTGCCGCCGGACTCAACGACTGACCGGCCAGGCGCAGGATGCCAAAGCGTCGCACCCGTCGCGGATGCACCAAGGGTACAAACGCAAGACGCTCGGCCAGCATGGTCGGGATACCCTTTTTGGCCAACACTGTTACGCCCACATTGGCGTCGAGCAACGCCAATAACGTCAGCATGGTGTCCACCTGCAGCACCGGCCGCTGCAACCACTTGGCCTGCTGCGGCCAGGCTTCCAACTGGCGGTGCGCCGTGGTGCCGAGCAGGGGCAGTCCCTCAAGCGCGCTCCAGCGCAGTTGCTGGCATGTTGCCAAAGGGTGGTTGCGGCTGCAGACGAGCCCGAAAAGGTCATCCATCAACGGTTCGAAGACAATGTGCGGTTTGTCCGACACCGTGCTGCCTATGCCGAAATCCACCTGCGCCGCCAACACCATGCGCTCCACATTGCGTGAATTGTCGTCCAGCAAACGTATGGCCACACCGGGAAAGTCACGCTGGTACTCGGCCACCCGTTGCGGTAACCAGTTTGCCGCCGCTGCGGCTATAGCGGCAATTGTCAGCGCGCCGCAGTCTTTACGCACGAACGCCGACATGGCAATCGCGGTGCGGTCATGATGCGACACGAGCTCACGCAAATAAGGCAGGCATTCGCGACCCAGCGGCGTCAGCACTGAACGCCGGCCAGGTTCGAGCAGCATGCCGCCCAGACGATCCTCCAAAGCCTGGACGGACTTGCTGATCGCCGGTTGGGTTCGACAGGCTTTGCCGGCTGCTGCATGGAAGCCGCCATGTTCGGCAACCAGGAGAAAGTGTCGTATCTGAGCGATGGGCAGATCGGCCAACATAGGCAGCGATTCCTCTTTTTTATCAAAAGATAGAAATTATTCCTTATCGTGATGATCGACAGATTTCTAACATGTCGCCATGAATAAATCATTCTTCCATGAGATCAACGCAAACGCCCCGCACTGCCGTCCACCGGCAGCGCTGGAGGCCATCACCTGGCGCAATATTGACGGGCCGTTGCTGGTGACGCTTCCAGGTGCCGGCTGCAGTCCGTCCGTATTCAGCAAACTGCGGGCCGACGGGTGGAGCATTCAGCCCGTCGACTGGGCACAACCGCCCCACTGTCCACATTCGTGTGCCCCCCTCCCGGTGGCCGAACGCCTTGCCAACAGCCTGCGCGAGCGCATCCAGGACCGCAGGGCCGGTCCTGTTGTGCTGCTGGGGTATTCGGTGGGTGGTGCGATAGCCCTGCTGACGGCGCTGCAACACGATATGCCTGTCGCCGGCGTGGTGGTCGGTAACACGGGCGCCCACAGCCAGCGTCACGGCGACCCGGCCCTTCCGCAGCAAGTGCGTGAAGCATGGACAGAAAAAGCCCGGCAAGACTTCCTGCGGACCTGCTTCATACGCCCTCCACCTGCGCCACTTTGGCGGCAGTTATGCGCCTACCTCGCCAAACTGCCGCCCCACGCGTTGTTGCAAAGCCTGGAAGGCCTGCGCGCTTTGGACCTGAGGCCTTCTCTGTCGAAACTGGCGTGCCCGGTGCTGGTGCTGCATGGCGAATTCGACCGGCGCCGCAGGGTTGAGGATGCGCTCGAGCTGGCATCGTACCTTGTGGATGCACGCCTGCAACTGCTGCCCGGCGGCCACACGCCCATGGTTGATTGCCCCGACCAATACCTCAGCGCTCTGCAAGCTTTTCTGACCAGCGTTTTAGCCCGCGATACAGGCACCGGCACTCCATGGCAGTGTTCATAACAACTACAAAATGAGGCGTTTGCATGATCACATTCATCGGTTTCACCCTGATGCTGAGCATCATCGTGCTGATTCTACTGCGCCGCATAACACCGATTGTCGCCTTCACTACGTTGCCGGTCGCGGCCAGCCTGTCAGCCGGTTTCAGTGTCGAACAGACTGGCACGTTTATCAAAAGCGGCCTGGCGACTGTGGCCCCGACCGCAACGCTGTTCATTTTTGCGATCCTGTATTTCGGTGTGATGCGTGATCGCGGCTTGTTCCACCCCTTGGTGAACTTCCTGATTCGCATGACTCGAGGTCGGCCAATACCGGTCGCATTGATGACAGTCGCAACCACGGCACTGGTGCATCTGGACGGCATCGGCGCGGCAACCTTTCTACTGATCATCCCCGCATTACTGCCGGTGTACCAACGCCTGAACATGAACCCCTTGATGCTGCTGTGCCTCGTCGGCACCACTGCCGGCGTCAGCAATATGGTGCCGTGGGGCGGCACCACCACGCGGGCGGCGGCAGTTACCGGCTTTGATGCAACCCAACTCTGGCTGGCGCTGGTTCCGGTACAGGCAATAGGGCTGCTGTGCTTGTTCGCCATTGCTGGCTGGCTGGGTTACCGCTGTCAACGGGGTGCGCAAGCCATGGCAAAGCCGCCCACGGAGCTGCCGGACGCGAGCGTGCAAGGTTTGACCGAAACGCACGCGTTATCGCCCCGCTGCTGGCGATACTGGGCAAACCTTGGCTTGACCCTGACTATCGTGGGATGCCTGTTTGCTGGGCTGCTGCCCTTGCAGGCAACCTTCATGATAGGTCTGGGCATCGCCCTGCCCCTGAATTTCCCCTCTCTCACCCAACAGTCCGAAAGGCTCAAGGCCCACGCTGGCGACGCCATGCATATGGCACTCGTCATACTCGCAGCTGGCGTATTGCTGGGGATACTGTCGGGCACCAGGATGAGCGAAGGCATGGCCATGGCCTTGAATGGATTGATGCCGGTCGACAGCGGCCAGTACCTGCACGTGGCGATTGGCGCTCTGGGCGTGCCCCTGGGCATGCTGTTCTCCCCGGATGCCTATTACTTCGCGCTGTTGCCGGTGATCAATGAAGTGGCCGTTGCGTCTGGCGTGTCCGCGGACAGCGTTGCCAGAGCGATGTTAATTGGCGAAAACACCGGGTTTATCGTCAGCCCGATGGTACCCAGCGTCTATCTGGCAGTCGCATTGGCAGGAATGGAGTTGCGAGCGCATATCCGCTACACCTTTTTCTGGGCTTGGGCCGTCAGCCTGGTGATGTTGGCGTTTGCTGTATTCATCGGGGTGATTGGCTTCTCGCAATAGTCTCAGGGGGGGCGTTCTAGCGCGGCAGGCATGATCCTGCACACAAAAAGCCCGGCGCTCTGTCCGGGCTTCTTTAACCGCGGCAGCTCTTCAGTTATCCGGGTGCTCACTCGCCACCGAATCAGCGGCGTCCACGTCAGACATGTCTTCCTCGTCATCAGCCGGCAACGACTGCCCCAGGACGTCGCGCTTGGGATCATGGCCGGTTTCGCTGTCGGTGCCCCTGGTCACGGGCTGCTGTGAAATGTTGCCTGGAGCGTTCTCATCAATTTCCATGCTGGCTCTCCGCTTGGGCGTTCGGGATATCCGCGCTTGAATATGAGAAGCACCGTGGGCTGACAAGTGCCGTTTGATGGACGAACGGTGGCCTGTTCAGACCTCGCTCGGTCGAGAGACCTTGAAATAGATCTCTTCGTCCGCGTCATTCTGGAACAGGTCACCGGAAATGGCCCGACTGTCCAGCAATGCCTGCGCTTCTTCCCAGGACATTTTGACCACTGCCTGTTTTTTCCCGGTCACGATGTAGACCACGTCCAAGCCATGGCTCGCCAGCGCCGCCAGGTAATCGGCCGCGGGCATCGCCTCGCTAAGCTCGTAACGTCGCTGCTCTGCGACCGTCACGCCACCGATTTCAGCCAGCCTCTGGAGGGTCAGGCCCATGCGATGCCGTTCCTGTTTCAACCGCCTGCCGATCTCTTTCATCGCACACCTCTGTATGGCTGACCCACCTTATGGCTCTTTTGGGTAGAAAAAGATCAGTGTTGAAAATTCAGTTTAATCGTCAGGCTTCGGCGTTAACGGCTGTCTCAATCAGCGGTGTAGAAAATTTGAATTAGGAGATTGTCCTCCCGGTCAAGAATTATGAACGCAGTCAATCTGACGAGGTGAGCGTAATGACTATCCAGGCGGAGACACTCGTACAACTGACCGACGTGCTGCGCGAACGCGGCTTGAACCTGATGTCGGATGTGCACTTTACCCGTGCACCTTATCGGCACAATCACCGCTGGATCTGCTCAGTGGAATGAGGTCACACCAAAACAAATGCCCCGACGAGTCGGGGCATTTGTTGTCAGCCTGCGTAGACCGCGTTTTCACACGGCCCGCCGGGCCCTTTTTTACTCACTGCAGGCTTACCTGACGCAATTGCGGATCGCTGTCGCCGCCGATCGTGATGCGTTTGGGCTTGGCCTCTTCAGGCACCACACGCAGCAGGTTAATGCTCAGCAACCCGTTGTTCATCGAAGCACCGCGCACCTCGATGTGATCTGCCAGGCGGAACGACAACCGGAAGGCCCGTTGAGCGATGCCCTGGTGCAGGTAAGTCACCTCTTTCTCGCTTTCACGTTTGTCACCGACAACCGTCAAAACGCCCTTCTCAACCTGGATATCCAGATCCGCTTCAGTGAGCCCGGCAACTGCAATGACAATGCGATATTCGTCATCACCGTGCTTTTCCACGTTATGAGGCGGATAGGTGTTGGGAGCCTCGCTGCGCAGCGCAGACTCAAACAGGTCGTTGAAACGATCAAAGCCCACCGACTGACGGAACAGAGGGGCCAGGGAAAGAGTAGTAGCCATTTTAAAATCTCCTGATTAGATCCAAGTGATTTAAAACGCGACCCTGATTCGGCGTCGCGTGAAGGCAATTTATGTGCGGGGAGGAAGATTTCAAGGGGCGGATTTGAAATTTTTTTTACGCGCGCGTGGCCCTGGGCTGAAAATCCCGCGGTGCCTCTGGCTCGCGGGATTCTCATTGATGCCGGCTCAGTTGACCTTGAACTGCCTCACCAATCCCTGCTGATGCTCGGCCAATCGAGCGAGCTCGCGACTGGTGGCGGCGGTTTGCTCAGCGCCGGCGCTGACCTGGATCACCAGTGAGTTGATATCGTTGACATTGCGATGAATTTCTTCGGCCACCAGGCTTTGCTCCTCGGCAGCTGAAGCCACCTGAATGTTGCGGTCGCTGATGGACGCGATGCCTTCGGCGATTTCATTGAGCAAATGGCCCGCACGAACCACATTGCTCGCGCCTTCCTGCGCCTTGCCAAGGGTCTCCTGCATGGAAACGGCGGCGCGGTCGGAACCCGATTGCAGGTTGGCGATCATGTTCTGGATGCTGACCGTGGAGTCCTGGGTCTTTTTCGCCAGATTGCGCACTTCATCCGCAACCACCGCAAAACCACGGCCCTGCTCTCCCGCACGCGCTGCTTCGATGGCGGCGTTCAGTGCCAGCAGGTTGGTCTGCTCGGCAACGCCGCGAATCACGTCCAGCACCGAAGAGATGGAATCGCTTTCGAGCTTGAGTTCGTTGATGATCCTCGAGGTTTGTTCGGCCTGCACTTCCAGGCCCTGGATCAAACTGATGGTGTTATCGATCTCAGTCTTGCCCTGCATCGTGCTGGCGTTGACACGCTGCGACATTTCGGCGGCCTCGGTGGTGCTACGCGCCACATCTCTGACCGTGGCGCTCATCTCGCTGATTGCGGTGACCACCTGGTCGGTACCCTGACGCTGCTGTGCCACGTTCTGGCTGGTCTGCAGGGCCACCGCCGAAGACTGCTCGGCAGCCGTGGCAACCTGCGCCGTGGCGTTGCCAATGTCGCTGACCACTCCACTTATCTGAAGCGCCATGTTGTCCAGGTTGCGTGATATTTCGCCAAACTCGTCCTTGCCTGTGTAGCGGGTCCGCACCGTCAGGTCGCGGGTGGAAAGCGATGCGAGAGTACGGTTCACATCGGTCACCGCCAGCTTGATATTGCGGATGATCACCAAAGCCAGCCACAGCAAGGCGATCAACATCACTATAACGGTCGCGATGGCCACATACAGACTGAATTCGGCATTATCACGCTCGTGATGGGCGAGGCCGACCAAGGTCTGGCCCAGCTCTGCTTCGACCCCGGCCATGAGGTCGATACGACTGGTCGAAAGGTTGAACCAGTCTTCAGGTTTGATATTGAGCGGGTCGCCCAGGGGCGTATCAAAACCGAGGCGCTGCAGGCGAGCGACTTCCAGTGATCCGGGTTGTTGCAGGACGGCATCCAGCTTGCTCTTGGAGGCTACCGGCGCCCATCGCTGGAAGGCCTCAAAGTAGCCGGAGAATTCACCGAGGTTACGGCTGAAGCGCGACAACAACGCAGCGTCGAACCGATTTTGATTGAACGCCAGGCCCAGCAATACGCGCTCGCGCCCGGCACGCTCTTTCATATCGACAAATTGATTGAGCGAGCCCAACGCACGCAGAATTTGGGGTTCATCAATGCTGGCTTCCAACGAATAATTGAAACCCACGAGGGTTTTAATCAGGTCGGTAAAAAGAGCACCGGACTGTGTGTTGTTTATCGCCAGGTTATCGACTTTCAAACGCAAGGCGGCCAGCTCACCCAACGCACGCAAGGCCTCGTTCGGCGCTGGAATACCCTCGCTCGATTGCCCTCGCAATTCGCCGATTGACGTGTCGGTTTCCTGACGCAAGGCCTTGAGCTTGTCCTGCATGGACTTGCCACCGCTGCCCAGAAAAACGCCGCTGGCGCCGCGCTCGCGTTGAAGAGTTGTCACGACATTGCTGAATTTCTGTGCGGCGGTGGTGGCGGCAACTGCGCGATTCATTGCCCCCAGCGTATCGCTTTTGTCCGCAATGAAAATGCCCGCAAAGGCCAGAAATCCGAGCAAAGGAAAAATCAGAATAAGCAGCAGCTTGGTACTCAAAGGAGCATTGCTAAGCATTACAAACCTCAGGACTTACAATTTTTGTCTAATAATTACCTCGGGCGCACGTTCTAGTGGAATCGACGTTTATAGGAGCCAAAGATGATCCAGTTTGAGCCCGCCTTAGCCGTTTTTCGTCCGTTTAGACTATCTCGGCCTGAAGCTATCGAGCTTTAGAGCTGTCAGAAAAAATGGACTGCGCGTGAACCTGGACACCTGAGATGTTTACAAACCCCAGAAACGCAAAAGCCCCGCTTTCGCGAGGCTCTCGTGTCAATCTTGGCGGGAAACCAGGGATTCGAACCTTGGGAACGCTATTAACGTTCGCCGGTTTTCAAGACCGCTATGCAAACTCGTGCGGGCCGTTACACAGTTTGCGAAGTGGAAACGATCATGGAGTAGTTCTCTCATGAGCTTGTCTACTATCGCGCGGCGCTTGGGCACGATCTGCAAGACTGTAGTCTCGTACCACGTGGGCAATGCGCAGATGGTAGTCATTGAAAACCTGCTGACGGCCTGCTAATTGGGCCGCTCGATGCAGCTCAAGGCCGCGCCACCGTTGGATAGCTTTTTCGTCACGCCAAAATGACAGCGACAGTAATTTTCCTGGCTCACTCAGGCTTTGGAAACGCTCTACGGAGATGAAGCCATCCAACTCTGCCAGTAATGGTTTCAATTGAGCGGCCAGGTCAAGGTAACGCTGGTATTGATCTTCGCGTGGCCAGGCTTCAAAAATAACGGCGATCATTGCTGAGCTTCCTTAGCAGGATAGAATTTGGGAATGCGTCCATTAAGGGACGGCAAATAACTCCACCGAAACGATCGAACAGCGGAGAAAGAATGGCGTTGCAACCACACCGATATCGCTTCAGAGGCGATCGTCAACGCCAGTTGCTGACCTGGGCATTCATGTCGTCCTGAGCCGAAACTGAAGGTTCGTCTATGGCTTCGCTTGAGCAAGAAGCTATCGGGGTCTGGGTTCAGGCTGGGATCCCGGTTGGCTGAAGCGAGTAACACCAGAACGGTATCCCCCGCCTCCAGGACGCTATCGCCAATCGTGCATCGCTTCGCAACGAATCGCCGCGTGTTTTGCACTGGCGAATCGTAGCGCGCTACCTCGGCCACCAACTCTGCGATGAGGCTCGGTGCAGGTTGCCTGTGTCCAATCAGGTCAGGATTGCGATGGAGCGCTACGAGGGTGTTTCCAATCAAGCCTGCGGTGGCTTCGCAGGTCTGTGACATCAGGCCGATCAAGTTAGCAATCAACGCTTCCTGATCTTCCCATTCAGCGGCCTTGCTTTCGCTGTGGATGCGAGCCAACAAGGCGCTATCACTTTTATCGTCATTCAGCAGCGCGCTGAATATCTGGCTTAATTGAATGGCTCCGGAATGAGCCTTATTGAGCTGCGTTTCATCGCTTAATGGCGATAGGCAGGCGACAAAATCCCGTGTCAGCTTCGCGGCTTCCTGCATGCGGGAGGATGGCAGACCTATCAAGGAAGCAATGACGCAAGCCGGCAACGTAAACATCAACTCGTCCGTAGTTTCGAGCGCGTTATCAAGTACCGTAACCACGCGTGACACAATGTCGGCGATGCCTTCCATCTCGATAGAGGCCAGGGCGGGCTCAATCGCCATCCTTGGGCACCGGTGTTGAGCCCCTTCGTTCATACGCATCAACCGACCGAAAACATGTCCGGCGGCGCCCTGTGCAATGGCAGGAGGAATGGGCTCGTGGAGGGGGCGCACCCGACAATCGGGACTCCCCAGAATGGCCTCGACCGCTCCGGCCCCACACGCAATCCATAAACCAAAATCTGCATCGAAGAACAATTCCTTCTGTTGCCTGAGGTGTGAGTAGTAACTATAAGGATCATCATGGGTGGCTGCTTCAAACGGCGTCATTTTGGAGTCCTGCTCACAAAGAACGGTTACTATCGGACACCTTTCACGCTGACGATTCGCTCAGGAACGAAATATGGATTTCCAAGGCAATGAGCTTGCCCTTTCTCGGATCGCTGGCGCTATTGCCGAACCTGCGAGGACGAAAATGCTTTGCTCGCTGATGGATGGTCACGCGCGAACCAGTACCGAAATGGCCGTTATCGCCGACGTAAGTACCTCCACCGCAAGCGCGCACCTGGCAAGACTCAAAGAGGACGGGTTGCTCAAGCTGCACACGCAGGGGCGACATCGTTATTACAGTCTGGCGGACATGCAAGTGGCGCAAGCGCTTGAAGCCCTCATGGTGGTCAGCCAATCCGCAAACCCCAGGTTTGTTTCAACGGCCCCTAACCGATTGCAGTATGCGCGTACCTGTTATGACCACATGGCCGGAACCTTGGCGGTGTATCTGCATGGTCACTTCATCGAGTCAGGTTGGTTGATCGTTTCTGACGCAGGTGACCGTGCGTATCAACTGACTGACAGCGGCGAAGCAGCGATGGTTGGTTTGGGTATAGAAATAGCGAAAGTAAAGGCACAGCGACGCCGTTTTGCTTGCTCGTGTCTGGACTGGAGCATGCGGCGCCCTCATCTGGGTGGTGCGCTGGGAGCAGCTTTGCTTCAGAC
Source organism: Pseudomonas trivialis (assembly GCF_001439805.1). Taxonomy (GTDB): domain Bacteria; phylum Pseudomonadota; class Gammaproteobacteria; order Pseudomonadales; family Pseudomonadaceae; genus Aquipseudomonas; species Aquipseudomonas trivialis. The sequence goes on from NZ_JYLK01000004.1 coordinate 170,584, forward strand.
ATTTCTGAACCGTAAATGGGTTACCCAGGACCTTGATAGCCGGGCACTTGCATTGACGCCCAAAGGGAGAAAGGAGCTGTCTGGCCGATTTGGTATCACCGTTGAATACCTGGACACGGAGAAAGCAGACGTGCGAAATGTGGCACGACCCGCCGAACCGGGTTTACCGATGTCATGTAGTGGTCTAATGAAACCGGACACCCATTTAGGCGAAAATGCTCGCCATATCGAGGTGTCAGATGACCAAACAACGCCGCTCCTTTACTCCTGAATTCAAGCGCGAGGCTGCCGACCTGATGCTCAAACAAAACTACAGTTACATCGAAGCCAGCCGGTCAGTCGGCCTTGGTGAATCGGCATTACGCCGCTGGCGTTGACCAGATTCAGAAAGAACATAAAGGCATCACCCCGCAGAGCAAGGCGCTGACTCCGGAACAGCAGAAAATCCAGGAGCTGGAAGCCCGGATCGCTCGGCTTGAGCGAGAGAAATCCATACTAAAAAACCGCCTCCCCGGCACTCCGCGGCCCATTGGGCTAGAAACACTACGTACTACACTTACATTTCTGGACAGTGGTCGCTGGCTTTTTGGAGGCTAAGTCCCCGTCAAAAAACGTGACCCAGGGGAAGCTGCGGACCCGTTAGTGGTGGCGCTTCTATGACCCCGTTTAGGAATGTGATTTGATCCGAGTCCCCGTCCAGTCCTGCCCTTGACTGGAGGTGCGTATGAAAAATTCTGACTTAAAAACCAGAGGGTTACCGGTAATTAATACTCGAGCGGCCGGCATTGATATCGGCTCACGCTTTCATGTTGTCGCCGTTCCAGCGGATCTCGCGCAAGATCCGATTCAAACCTTTAATGTCTTCACCGCTGATCTTGAGCGGATGGCTAACTGGCTGGTGAGCCTCGGCATCTCGACAGTCGCCATGGAGTCGACCGGCGTTTATTGGATTCCGGTTTACGAGATACTCGAAACGCACGGACTTCATGTAGTACTTGCCAATGCCCGCGATGCTCGCGCGGTGCCAGGGCGTAAAACCGACGTGAATGATGCGCAGTGGATTCAACGACTCCATTCCTGCGGATTACTTCGAGCTAGCTTCCGTCCAGATCGCGAAATCTCGGCTTTACGTAGCTATTTAAGATTGCGAGAGCGCCACCTTGACTACGCGGCCGCGCATATTCAGCACATGCAAAAAGCCCTCACACATATGAATCTGCAACTGCACCATGTTGTGGCGGACGTAACCGGAGTGACCGGCATGCGAATAATACGGGCCATTGTGGCCGGTGAGCGAAGCCCGTCAGTATTGGCTGCCATGAGTGATACCCGCTGCAAAGCCGGTATCGATGTCATTAAGGCAGCGCTAGTCGGCAATTATCAACCGGAGCATACATTTGCCCTGTCACAAGCACTGACGATGTATGACGCATACCAAGCGCAACTCCTCATCTGCGATCAGCAAATTGCACAAGTGCTCATCAAGCTTTCGCAGGAAAAGGTGCGTCCGTCAGAACCGTTACCTAAACCGCGCCATAAAACCCGGCAACCCAATGCGCTTAACTTCGATGTTCGCACCTTGCTCTATCAGTTGGTCGGTGTAGACCTCACGCAAATACATGGCATTGGCCCCTTTTTGGCACTGCGGCTGGTCGCCGAATGCGGTACAGATCTGAGCCGATGGCGCACTTGTCATCATTTCACTTCGTGGCTAACGCTTGCGCCGGGATGTAGGATCAGTGGAGGTAAGGTGCTTTCCGCTCATACTCGGAAAACCAAGAATCGAGTGACCGCCCACCTGCGCTTGGCCGCTGTCACAGTCGGGAGAACGAGTACTGCGCTTGGGGCCTTCTATAGACGCCTTGCAGCTCGAATCGGAAAAGCCAAAGCAGTCACTGCGACCGCCCGAAAAATTGCGATTTTATTCTATAACGCGATGCGTTTCGGTATGAACTATCAGGACCCCGGAGCAGACCAGTACGAGCAGAGATATCGGGAGCGAGTCGTAAAGGGTCTACATCGCCGTGCTGCCGAATTTGGTTTCACTCTTCAGCCAACGGAGGGTGTTTCTTAGGAAGGCTACCGCGCTCTTGATGTCGGAAGATCACGAGCGCTCGCGCTGATTGATCAGTTGAGCGCCGATGAGCCGGTCGACTGGCTATACAAGGTGTTTGACGTGACCCGCTCGTGTTACTACGCCCAGCGCCTGCGGCGCCGCACGCCCCGATGTTGAACGGCTTCGATCGCGTAGCCGCGTCAGTGAGCTGTTCTCGTAAAGCCGACTCTTTCGCCAGCGATTGTGGCGATGATACCGCATGCGCCAGAGTATGAGCCGACGAGGAAACTGCTGGTATAACGCACCGATGGAGCGCGTATTTCGCAGCTTGAAGACAGAATAGATACCGACTTTGGACTATCGAACTGCGCAGGAAGCACAGCGTGATATCAGCCATTTTTTGATGCATCGTTACAACTGGATTCGGCCTCACCAATTCGCGGAAACGATCAAGTGCTTTACTTAACGGATTTCGGATCATCAGAAACGCAAAAGCCCCGCTTTCGCGAGGCTCTCGTGTCAATCTTGGCGGGAAACCAGGGATTCGAACCCTGGGAACGCTATTAACGTTCGCCGGTTTTCAAGACCGGTGCATTCAACCACTCTGCCAATTTCCCTTGTGCATCACGGGATTATAGTAGCCCTTCCCGTCTCAGCGGGCGCCATAATACCCGAATGAAACACACTGTCAAACTCTCGCCATCGCTTGTTACAGAGCGTCTGTTATGATCTTTGCGACTGAACGTTTCAAAACCACAGGAGTGTCGCCATGCGCGAACAGAATTACGCAGTGAATGGCAACGCCCAGGCTGAGCAGCTTGAAGTCAGCCGCGTGTTGCGCAACACCTACGGCTTGCTCGCCCTGACCCTCGCCTTCAGCGGTGTGATGGCGTTCGTGGCTCAGCAGATGCGTGTTGGCTACCCGAATATCTTTGTTGTGCTGATCGGCTTCTATGGTCTGTTCTTCCTGACCAACAAGCTGCGTGACTCGGCCTGGGGCCTGGTGTCGGCGTTTGCCCTGACCGGTTTCATGGGCTTTATCCTTGGCCCGATCCTCAACCGTTACTTGGGTATGGCCGGCGGCGCGGAAGTGGTCAGTTCGGCGTTTGCCATGACGGCGCTGGTGTTTGGTGGCTTGTCGGCCTATGTGCTGATCACCCGCAAGGACATGAGTTTCCTCGGCGGCTTCATCACCGCAGGCTTCTTCGTGTTGCTGGCGGCGGTGGTGGCGGGCATGTTCTTCCAGATCAGCGGCCTGCAACTGGCGATCAGCGCAGGTTTTGTGCTGTTCTCGTCGGTGTGCATCCTGTTCCAGACCAGCGCCATCATCCACGGCGGCGAGCGCAACTACATCATGGCCACCGTCAGCCTGTATGTGTCGATCTACAACCTGTTTATCAGCCTGTTACAGATCTTCGGCATCATGAGCCGCGACGACTGATTCATTGCCGCAATAAAAAATGCCCCGTATCGAAAGATGCGGGGCATTTTTGTTTGTGCGGAATTCAGTACCGGTTGGGTTCCATCTCCAACTCAACCTTGAAACGCTGGGCGATGTCCTGCTGGATACGCCGCGCGAGGTTGGCAATATCCTGCCCGGTGGCGCCGCCGTAGTTGACCAGCACCAATGCCTGCATGCTATGCACGCCTGCGTCCCCCTCTCGAAAACCCTTCCAGCCGGCCTTGTCGATCAGCCAGCCGGCGGCGAGTTTCATCTGCCCGTCGGCCTGGGGATAGGCCACCAGATCCGGGTATTGGCTTTTCAACTCGGCAGCCAGTACCGGGGACACGAGCGGGTTTTTGAAGAAGCTGCCCGCATTGCCCAGCTCTGCCGGATCGGGCAGTTTCTCGCGGCGAATACTGCAAATCGCACGGCTGACGTCACTCGGCGTGGCATCGGTGATGCCCTGCGCCGCCAGACGCTGCTGCACCGGGCCGTAGTCGAGTTTCAGATGGCGAGTGCGGCTCAGGGCAAAGCGCACGCGCAGGATCAGCCAGCGTCCGGTGTGCTGCTTGAACAGGCTGTCACGGTAGCCGAACTGGCACTCTTCCAGGCTGAAATCGCGCAGCTCGCCGGTCTGGCGATCCAGGGCGGTGAGGCCGGCGAATACATCCTTGATCTCCACCCCATAGGCCCCGATGTTCTGCATCGGCGCTGCACCGACAGTGCCGGGGATCAAGCTGAGGTTTTCCAGGCCGCAGAAACCGTGCTCAAGGGTCCACAACACAAACGGATGCCAGGGTTCACCCGCTTCGGCCTCGATCACCACGCGGCTGTCGTCGTCCTGCAACACCCGAATGCCCCGGGTTGCCATGCGCAATACCAGGGCTGGAATGTCCTGGGTCAGCAGCAGATTGCTGCCGCCACCGATCACCAGCAACGGCAGCGCCTGCGCCGCCGCGTACGCCAGGGCTTCACGCACATCGGCATCGCCACGGGCCTCGGCGAACAATTGGGCGCGCACATCGATGCCAAAACTGTTGAAGGGCTTGAGCGAGACCTGCGCCTGCACCTGCAAGGTCATAACCGTCCCTTCAATTCGATCACCAATAAATCACAGGCACGCTCGATCAGGTCCAGCACCCTGTCGAAGCCCTGTTCGCCTTCGTAGTAAGGGTCTGGCACTTCGTCCACTTCGGCGTCAAAGCGGCGCAGGAACAGATCCAGCTCCGCCTTGCCCTGCCCCGACTGCATGATCTTGAGGTGACGCAGGTTACTGTGGTCCATCGCAAGGATCAGGTCATAGCGCGCGAAATCGGCGCGGCTGACCTGCTGGGCGCGTTGGGACGACAGGTCATAACCGCGCATCAGCGCCGCACGCTGGCTGCGCTGGTCCGGCGGGTTGCCCACATGCCACTCACCGGTGCCGGCGGAGGCCACGTCGACCTGACCCGCCAGCCCCGCTTCGCGCAACTTATGGCGCAGTACGCCTTCAGCCGTGGGCGAGCGACAGATGTTGCCCAGGCAGACAAACAGAACCTCCATCAAGCCCCCAGCAGGCGCCGAACGCGCTCGAGGTCTTCCTGGGTGTCGACACCGGCCGGTGGCGCTTCGAGTGCATCGCCGACATGGATGCGCACGCCATGCCACAAGGCCCGCAGTTGCTCCAGGGATTCGGTGTTTTCCAGCCAGCACGGGCCCCAACTGACGAAGTCGTGCAGGAACCCGGCGCGATAGGCGTAAATGCCAATGTGGCGGCGGTACGGCACGCCTTCGGGCAACACATCAGGGTGTTTGGCAAAGGCATCGCGCGCCCAGGGCAAGGTCGAACGGCTGAACGTCAGCGCCAGGCCGTTGAGGTCGCTGACCACCTTGACCACATTCGGATTGAACAGGGTGTCCACGTCTTCGATCGGTTCGGCCAGGGTGGCCATGCGCGCTTCGCCATGGGCCGCCAGGTTGGCGGCAACCTGGTCGATCACGCTCGGCGGAATCAACGGCTCGTCACCTTGCACGTTGACCACGATAGCGTCGTGCGCCAGGCCCAGTTGAGTGGCCACTTCAGCCAGGCGGTCGGTGCCGGAGTTGTGGTCTTCACGGGTCAGCACCGCCTCGGCGCCAAACCCTTTGCAGACTGCGACGATGCGTGCGTCATCGGTAGCCACCACCACGCGCTCGGCGCTGCTTTTGCACGCCTGTTCCCACACCAGCTGAATCATCGGCTTGTTGCCAATCATTTGCAGCGGCTTGCCCGGCAGGCGAGTCGATGCGTAGCGCGAGGGAATGACAACGGTAAAGGCGGTGGTCATTTATCCAGACGCTCATCGGTGGTAAGGGTGCGGGCTTCGCTTTCGAGCATCACCGGGATACCGTCGCGGATCGGGTAGGCCAGGCCCGCGCCTTTGCTGATCAGCTCGGTTTTATCGGCGCTGAGCTTGAGCGGGCCTTTGCAGATCGGGCAAGCAAGGATATCGAGCAGTTTGGTGTCCATGAAGATTTCCTGGAAAAAAGCGTGTTAGGGCAAGGGACGTGCGGGCAGCAGGCGCGTCAGCTGCGTGTCGAGCCAGGCGACAAACGCCGGCGACGGCAGCGCATCCACCGCAAGGTACCACCAGTCAGGCTGTGCGAAGGCGCGGCACTTCACCGCGTCCTTCTCGGTCATCACCAGCGGCAATGACGGGGTAAAACTCAAGACCTCGGCGCTGTACTGCGCGTGGTCGGCAAATACATGGGGTATGGGCTGACAGTGTAGCGTTTCAAGGGTGGTGAAGAAACGCTGCGGGTTACCGATGCCGGCGACCGCATGCATGGCCTGACCCGCCTGGAAGTGGTCGACCGGCCTGCGCTCGCCGCTGTGCAGATTGATCAGTGCGGTGGGCTGCAGGCGAAAGGCAAAACCGTCTTCACGGTCGGCCCCTGAGCCGTTATATAACAGCGCATCGACGCTTTGCAGGCGCTCCACCGGCTCGCGCAGCGGCCCGGCAGGCAGGCACCGGCGGTTGCCCAGGCCACGGGCGGCATCAATCAGGACCAGTTCAAGATCACGGGCCAGGCGGTAATGCTGCAGGCCGTCGTCAGACAGAATCAGGTCCAGGGGTTCGCTTTGCAGCAAGGCTCTTACCGCACGACTGCGGTCGGGGTCGATCATCAGCGGCACGCCGCTGCGCTGCACGATCAGCAACGGCTCGTCGCCAGCCACGGCGGCACTGTGGACAGCCTCGACGCGCCAGGGCAGTTGCGGCGGTTTGGCGCCGTAGCCACGGCTGACCACGCCCACGCGCAGACCGGCGCGGCGACAGTGTTCGATCAACCACAGAATCAACGGCGTCTTGCCGGTGCCGCCCACGGTGATATTGCCCACCACTACGACTGGCACAGGCGCCTTGTAGATGTCGCCCTCCCCGGCCACGAAGCGCGCGCGCTTGCGCTGCACCACCCGACGATACAGACACTCCAACGGTGTCAGCAGCGCCAGGGCCGGATGGCCTGTGTACCAGGCCTTGAGCAGACGATCGGACATTGCCATCAGGGTTGGCCCGCCGCCTCGACGGTGCTCATGCGCAAGTGGCTGAAGCCCAGCTTGCCGGCGGCGTCCATCGCAGTGATCACGGCCTGGTGCTGGGTCTTGCCATCGGCACTGATGGACAACGGCATTTTGGTATCGCCGCCGGATTCTTTCTGCAACGCGTCCATCAGGCTGTTGAGGTCGTTTTTCTCCAGCAACTGGTTGTTCACGGTGAACACGCCATCAGCGCTGATGGCGATGTCCAACTGCTTGACCTGCTGGTCCTCGGCCAGCGAGCCGCTCACCGCTTCCGGCAGATCAACCCGCAGCGCGGTCTGCCGAGTGAACGTGGTGGTCACGACAAAAAACAGCAGCAGGATAAACACCACGTCGATCAGCGATGCGAGGTTGATATCGACATTTTCCCGTCGCTTGCGGCGAAATTTCACACCTTGTCCTCAACCAGGTCCACGTCACGGTCGCCCTGCACCACTTCCACCAGCTTGATGGCTTCCTGCTCCATGCCCACCACCAGCTCATCGATGCGCCGTTGCAGGAAACGGTGGAAGAACACCGATGGAATACCCACCATCAGACCCGCTGCGGTGGTGATCAAGGCTTTGGAAATACCGCCGGCCAACACCGCTGCGTTGGTGGTCATGCCTGACCCCATGAACGAACTGAAGATATCGATCATGCCCAGCACGGTGCCGAGCAAGCCGAGCAACGGCGCCATCGCGGCGATGGTGCCGAGCGCATTGATGTAGCGCTCCAGCTCATGAATAACGCGGGCGGCGGCCTCTTCGATGCATTCCTTCATGATCTCGCGACCATGCTTGGAGTTGGCCAGGCCCGCCGCGAGGATTTCGCCCAGGGGCGAATTGGCACGCAGTTCCTTGAGCTTCTGTTTGTCGAGCTGCTTGTTCTTGATCCAGCCCCACACCTGCCCCAGCAGATGCTCGGGGGTCACGCGACTGGCACGCAAGGTCCACAGACGTTCGGCGACGATGCCCAGCGCTGCGATGGAACTCAAGATGATCGGCAACATCATCCAACCACCGGATTTGACCAATTCCCACACAGTGAATGTCCCCTCGAAAAAGTGCGCCACTTTACCATATAGGTTCGGTCGCGGGGCCCGCCCGTCGCAGGCCGTGAGCGCGTTGGATAGCGAATCAGCGTAACGGTTCACGCCAGAAGCGGCGTTGCGCGCGTACAACCGTGGCAGGCTCGAAAGCCCCCAACTGCAGGCGTACCGCCCCCTGCTCGGCGCTGTCATACACCCGGCTGCTCAATGCGCGGTAACGCTCCAGCACCTGGGCGTGCGGATGGCCGAATGCATTGCCGCGCCCCCGCGAGATCAGCACCGACGTTGGCGCCAATTGCTGCACAAAAGCCCGGGACGACGAACTGCGGCTGCCATGGTGAGGGGCTTGCAGCCAGTCGGTGCGCACCGCGAGCGGCGAGTCGAGCAAGGCGCGCTCGGCGGCGCGATCGATATCGCCGGTGAGCAGCAAGCGTTCGCCGTTGGCCTGTACCTGCAACACGCAGGACTTCGGGTTACCATCGACGGCGCCGGACCATTGCCACAGCTCGAATGACACGCCGTCCCACTCCCAGCGTTCGCCACCGAGACAGGGTCGAGTGCCGAGGAACTCAGGCAGCCCGTCGGTTTCACCGCCCACCACTCGCTTGACCGGCAGCCCGCGCGCCACTGCTGCCGCGCCGCCGGCGTGGTCGGCATCGGCGTGGCTGATCAGCATCAAATCCAGCGACGCGATGCCAAGTTTTTTCAGCGACGGCAACACCACCCGCGCGCCCAGGTCTGTGCCCCTCGAACGCGGGCCGGCATCGTAAAGCATGCTGTGATGGCGGGTGCGCAGGATAATCGCCTGCCCCTGGCCGACATCCAGCTGCACCACGTCCACCCGCCCGTGGGGCACCGGCTCACGCGGTGGAAACACCGCCAGCAACAGCATCGGCCACCCCAACAGCCGAAAAGGCACACCGCCCGGCAGCAGCACGATCACCGCGCCGGCCAGACTCACCAGCCAATACCCCAAGGGCACGTCAGCCGGTATCCACGCCGGCAGGTGCGCCGCCAGCAGCGCAAGGCCCTGGAACAGCAGGTCCAGCGCGCCGCCCGCCAACCACAGCATGCCCTCTCCCAGAAATGGCACCGCCAGCAGCGCAGTCCCCAGTAATGCCAACGGCAACACCACCAGGCTGATCCAGGGCACCGCGACCAGATTGGCAAGGGGAGCACTCAGGCTGATCGGCAAATCAAGCATCAGTAACAAGGGAAAAAGACCGATGGCGATCAACCCTTGCGGACGCGTCCAGGCCTGCCACAGGCGCCACGGGCCCAAGCGCCCGCCAAAGGCCAGTATCAACACCGCAACCGCACCGAACGATAACCAGAATCCGGGCTGCAGACTCGCCAGCGGCTCCAGCACCAGCACCCCGTTGAGTGCCAGCAGCAACGGCCACCAGGCACCCAGGTGGCGAAAACGCAACCGCCACAGCAGCACCAGCCCCACCATGACGCAGGCCCGCTGCACCGGTACGCCGAACCCCGCCAGCGAGCCGTAACCCAGCGCGGCAACAAACGCCAGGCCGCACGCCCAGGGCAACCACGGCCAGGTGGCGGGCCAGCAACCATAACGCGCCAGCAACGCGATCAGCCCGTAGATCAGCCCCGCCAGCAGGCCAATATGCTGGCCGGAGATTACCAGCAGGTGCACCGTGCCGGTGTCTTGCAGCACTTGCCAGTCTTCGTCCGCCAACCCGGAGCCGTCGCCCAGCACCAGCGCGGCCAAGCCCGCTTCGCGGCCCTGGGCATCCACCGCCATCAGGCGCTGGCGCAGCGCATCGCGCCAGGCGTTGCTGGCCGGCGTCAGGCGCTCGCCGTCCTTTACCGTACCGGTCGCGCCAATGCGCTGCGCCAACAGCCAGGCTTCGTGATCGAAGCCCTGAAAGTTGAGCAGGCCGGACGGTCGCTTCAGGGTCACGGCCAACCGCCAACGCTCGCCGCTGTGCACCGCCGGCCCGCCATGCCAGGACACCCGGATGAGCCTGGGCAAGCGGGCATTGCGTGACCGGCTGTCGGCCAGCTCGAAGCGCACGCCAGTGGATGTCTGCTGCGGTAACCCGACCACCCGCCCCTCCAGCCAACGCGTCTGGCCGTCCAGTGCGGGGCTCAATCGGTCGTCCAGCGCCCGCTGCGCGCTGATGCACGCCCAGCTCAAACCGAACAGAAAAAAGGCCAGCGCGAAGGTACGAAACGGCAACAGCATCAAGGCCAGCACCAGCATCGCGAGCAGCCATCCGGTGGCCGGCAATGCCGGTAGAAAACGCAAGGTCAGCAACCCCAGCGCCAAGGCGAACATCCCTGTTTTCATGACTCATCCTTTGCAAGTGACCCACTCAGTCATAGCTGGGCCGCGGACGGCGCCTTTGATGTTTTGTCACAAAGTCTGAATTTTCTGTTTATAGAATGCGGGCATACTTGCCCCTCGAACTGACCTGGACCCCTTATGCCCCGGCGCTTATTCAAACGGTACATGCCCGACCCCAGCAGTATCAGGGAACACAAGTCATTACAGTTTCTTGGGACTTTGCTGCATGACCCGAACCTCTGGCACCTGAACCGCCACTCGGTGGCGCGGGCCATGGCCGTGGGCCTGTTCGCGGCCTTTATTCCGATTCCCTTGCAGATGTTATTGGCGGCAGTGCTGGCCATCGCGGTGCGCGGCAACATGCCCATCGCCGTCAGCCTGGTATGGCTGACCAATCCGATCACCATGCCGGTGGTGTTCGTGTGCACATACATGACCGGCGCCTGGCTGATGAACGTGCCGGCACGCAGCCTGCCCGACCACCTTACCTGGGAATGGATCAGCGGCCAGCTCAACACCCTGTGGCAGCCGTTCCTGCTGGGTTCGGTGGTGCTGGGGCTGGTGCTTGGCGCCCTCGCCTACTGCCTGACCATGGGCTACTGGCGCTGGTGGGTCGCGCGCCAATGGAAGCGTCGCAAACTGCGCCGCCGCTGAAACCCGACACGCACGCTCCCGCTCAAGACCATTAATTTTCAGGATTCCAGGCCGCGCAAATGGCTACACTGCGCAGGTGGCGCGGGCCGGATGCCCGCGTGGAAGATTGATATCAGTGGTAGCAGGAGAAGTGGCGTGCTTAGAAGAATGGGAATTAAAGGCCGCGTACTGTTGCTGACCTTATTGCCGACCAGCCTGATGGCGTTGTTGCTGGGCGGGTATTTCACCTGGATGCAGCTCTCCGAGTTGCAGACCCAACTGCTGCAACGCGGCGAAATGATCGCCGAGCAACTGGCGCCGCTGGTGGCGCCGGCACTGAGCAGCAAGAACGCTGACCTGCTGGAACGCATCGCCACCCAATCCCTTGAGCAGACGGACGTGCGCACCGTGTCGTTCCTCGCACCGGACCGCACGCCCCTGGCCCATGCCGGCCCGACCATGCTCAACCCGCCGCCGACCGGCAATAACTCGCACCTGCTGCAGCGCACCGGCAATGACGCCACGCGCTATCTGCTGCCGGTGTTCGGCCGTCATCGCAACCTGGCCGGCGAGCTGATCCCCGATGAAGCCGACCGCCTGCTGGGCTGGGTCGAGGTGGAACTGTCCCACAATGGCATGCTGCTGCGCGGCTACCGCAGCCTGTTCGCCAGCCTGCTGCTGATCGCTGTCGGCCTGATCCTGACCGCCGCGCTGGCCCTGCGCATCAGCCGCACGATCAACGCGCCGATTGGCCAGATCAAGCAGGCCGTGGCCCAGCTCAAGGACGGCAACCTGGAAACCCGCCTGCCACCGCTGGGCAGCCAGGAGCTGGACCAGCTCGCCTCGGGCATCAATCGCATGGCCGAAACCCTGCAGAACGCCCGCGAAGAACTGCAACACAGCATCGATCAGGCCACCGAAGACGTACGCCAGAACCTGGAAACCATCGAAATCCAGAACATCGAGCTGGACCTGGCCCGCAAGGAGGCCCTGGAAGCCAGTCGCATCAAGTCGGAGTTCCTGGCCAACATGAGCCATGAGATCCGCACCCCGCTCAACGGCATCCTGGGCTTCACCCACCTGCTGCAAAAAAGCGAACTCTCGCCGCGCCAGCTGGATTACCTGGGCACCATCGAAAAATCCGCCGACAACCTGCTGGGCATCATCAACGAGATCCTTGATTTCTCGAAGATCGAGGCCGGCAAGCTGGTGCTCGACAGCGTGCCGTTCAACCTGCGCGACCTGCTGCAGGACACCCTGACCATCCTCGCCCCCGCCGCCCATGCCAAGCAGCTGGAACTGGTCAGCCTGGTGTACCGCGACACCCCGCTGGCGCTGGTCGGCGACCCGCTGCGCCTCAAGCAGATCCTGACCAACCTGATCAGCAACGCGATCAAGTTCACCCGCGAAGGCACCATCGTTGCCCGCGCCATGATCGAAGACGAACAGGAAGACAGCGTACAACTGCGCATCAGCGTGCAGGACACCGGCATCGGCCTGTCCAGCCAGGATGTGCGCGCGCTGTTCCAGGCGTTCAGCCAGGCCGACAATTCGCTGTCGCGCCAGCCCGGCGGCACCGGCCTGGGGCTGGTGATTTCCAAGCGCCTGATCGAGCAGATGGGCGGCGAAATCGGCGTCGACAGCACACCGGGCGAAGGCTCGGAGTTCTGGATCAGCCTCAACCTGCCCAAGACCCGCGACGACGTCGACGACCTGCCCTCTGCGCCGCTGCTTGGCCGGCGCGTTGCCGTGCTGGAGAACCACGAACTGGCGCGCCAGGCCCTGCAACATCAACTGGAAGACTGCGGTCTGACAGTGACGCCATTCAATACCCTGGAAAACCTGACCAACGGCATCACCAGCGCCCACCAGACCGAACAGGCCATCGATCTGGCGGTGCTTGGCGTGACCGCCAACGACATTCCGCCCGAGCGCCTCAACCAGCACCTGTGGGACCTCGAACATCTGGGTTGCAAGGTGCTGGTGCTGTGCCCGACCACCGAACAGATGCTCTTCAACCAGTCCGTGCCCAACCCCAACAGCCAGTTGCAGGCCAAACCTGCGTGCACGCGCAAACTGCGCCGTGCCCTGGCCGACCTGATCAGCCCGCGTCCCTAGCGCGCCGAGCCTGGCGAGCCACTGTCCAGCCGTGCACCGCGAGTGCTCTGCGTCGACGACAACCCGGCCAACCTGTTGCTGGTGCAAACCCTGCTCGAAGACATGGGCGCCAAGGTGCAGGCGGTGGACAGCGGTTACGCAGCGATCAATGCGGTGAAGCAGGAAACCTTCGACCTGGTGTTGATGGACGTGCAGATGCCGGGCATGGACGGACGCCAGAGCACCGAGGCGATTCGCCAGTGGGAAAGCGAACGCCACGGCACGCCGCTGCCGGTGGTCGCGCTCACGGCCCACGCCATGGCCAACGAAAAACGCGCGCTGCTGCAGAGCGGCATGGACGACTACCTGACCAAGCCGATCAGCGAACGGCAACTGGCCCAGGTGGTGTTGAAATGGACCGGCCTGGCCCTGCGCAACCAGGGCCCCGAGCGGGTCACTGAAAACCTCGGCCACGGCGTGCAACTGCTGGTGCTCGACCATGAAGAAGGCCTGCGCCTGGCCGCCGGCAAGACCGACCTGGCGGCCGACATGCTTGCCATGCTGCTGGCGTCGCTGGAGGCCGACCGCCTGGCCATCACCGTCGCCCGCGAAGCCAATGACAATCAGGCCCTGATCGAACGCGTCCACCGCCTGCACGGTGCCACGCGCTACTGCGGCGTGCCGCAACTGCGCGCCGCCTGCCAGCGCGCCGAAACCCTGCTCAAGCAGGACGATGCCAAGGCCGCGGCGGCGCTGGATGAACTGGACATGGCCATTACCCGACTGGCCAGTGAGGCACGGGTGAGCGCCTGATTCGCATTGATCAGCGATAACATACCAGGCTCATGATAGGCCGGCACCCGTGATAGGATGCCGCGCCTATTTGGAGGATCCATGGCCGAACACGATTTCCGCTTCAGCTTGCTGAGCCCGCAACACACCCTGATCGAATGCCGCGCCCTGGTGCCGGGCCGTTACCAGGTGACCGGCAACGGCGGTTCGATCAAGCACGGCGACGTGCTGATCGTCACCCTGCGCGGCAGTAAAACCCTGTCGATGCGCCTGACCGTCGAAGGGGACGCACGCTACTCCATCCGCCCCGCCGGCCAGTGGGTCGCCATGGCCCACGGGCCACAATTCGGCGAACTGGAGATTCACACCTGGAAGGTCAATTGCGACAGCTGCGACAGCGTGCTGGAGTTTGAATTTGCCGTTGAAACCAAGCTGACCAAAGCACCGCTACAGCCAGCGGCCAACGCACGCATCAAAGAATTGGGCTGGGCCAGCGAGGGCGACAGGCACCGCTGCCCGAAATGCCAGCAGGCCGCGCAATGAGAGGCCTGTTGCTCATCGCCCTGGCGGCCGGCCTGAGCGGTTGCGCCGGTCACGCAGTCAAGCTCAAGCAGGATCACAGCTACGTGGTGGAATGGATCGGCGAACGGCCGCTGATGGACGACGCGAACCTGACCGTCACCCTCGGCGCCGATGGTCGCGCCTACGGCAACGGTGGCTGCAACCACTGGTTTGCGCCCTACACCGTCAACGGCGACACCCTCAGCTTCGGCAAGATCGGCAGCACCCGCAAGCTCTGCGCCGAGGCCCTGATGGAGCAGGAACAGCGCTTCTTCCAGGCCCTGCAAAGCGTGCAACGCTGGGATATCTCGCCTACCGAACAGACCCGCTTCTGGCCGGCCGAAGGCAAACCGATTCGCCTGTGGCTCGAAGAAGGCTGATCGCAAGGTTGGCGCAAACCGAATGTGGGAGGGGGCTTGCTCCCGATAGCGGTGTATCAGTCAACCGATGTATGGACTGACACTCTGCAATCGGGAGCAAGCCCCCTCCCACATGTGTTTTGGGGTATGCCCTTTAGCCGCGCAACGCCTTGAGCTTGGCCAGCACCCCCGCCGCCGTCTGCTCGCCCATCAACTGCTCGCGCACCTTGCCCTTGTCGTCAATGATGTAGGTCACCGGCAACGCCTCGCTGCGCGGGATATCAAAGAGCTCTTCGGGGTCCTGCGCCAATACGGTGAACTTGATCCCCAGCTTCTCGCTGGCGGCCTTGAGTTCCTCGCCCTGCACATTGTCGAAATTGACCCCGAACACGCCGATATTCTGGGCTTTCAACTGTTCGGATAACGCATTGAGCTCGGGGATTTCCGTGCGGCACGGGCCACACCATTCCGCCCAGTAGTTGACCACCAGCCACTGCTTGTCGAGGCGCTCCGCCGCCACCTTCTGGCCGTACTGATCAACGCCATAGTCATTGCCGCAGCCGCTGAGCAGCAGGGTTGTGATGATCGCCAATGCACCGATCAGTCGCCTTGTCATGGAGTAATCCTTCGCAAAAATGAACGTGGGCTGCGACCGGTTGCCTCTTACGGTTTAAGGACGGGCCGCCACGCGGGTAGAATACCCGCCACCTTACGCAAGATGCGACCCGCACATGACCGATCTGACGCTTTATCACAACCCGCGCTGCTCGAAATCCCGCGGTGCGCTCGAACTGCTTGAAGCCCGTGGCCTCGCCCCAACCGTGGTGCGCTACCTCGAAACCCCGCTGAACACCGCGCAACTGAAGGCGTTGCTCGGCAAACTGGGCATTACCGCGCGCCAACTGCTGCGCACCGGTGAAGACGAATACAAGACCCTCGACCTGGCCGACGCCACCTTGAGCGAAGCCCAGGTGATCGCCGCCATCGCCGCGCATCCGAAGTTGATGGAACGCCCGATCCTGGAAACCGCCGACAAGGCCGTCATGGGTCGCCCGCCCGAGAAGATACTGGAGATTTTGCCGTGAGTACGCCGTATGTGCTGGTGCTGTATTACAGCCGTAACGGCTCGGTGAGCGAGATGGCAAGGCAGATTGCCCGTGGCATCGAGCAAGGCGGGCTGGAAGCGCGCCTGCGCACGGTGCCGGCGATTTCCGCCGAGTGCGAAGCCGTGGCGCCGGGTATTCCGGAAGAAGGCGCGCTGTATGCGAGCCTGGATGACCTGAAAAACTGCTCGGCCCTGGCCCTGGGCAGCCCGACACGCTTTGGCAACATGGCCGCGCCGCTCAAGTATTTTCTCGATGGCACCAGCAACCTGTGGCTCACCGGCGCCCTCGTCGGCAAGCCGGCCGGGGTGTTCACTTCCACCGCCAGCCTGCATGGCGGCCAGGAAACCACATTGATGTCGATGCTGCTGCCATTGCTGCACCACGGCATGCTGATCACCGGCCTGCCCTACAGCGAGCAGGCGCTGCTCGACACCCAGGGCGGCGGCACGCCCTACGGCGCCAGCCACCATGCCGGAGCGGACGGCAAGCGCCTGCTCGATCAACATGAAACCGCCCTGTGCCGCGCCCTGGGCCAGCGCCTGGCGAAAACCGCACGGCTGTTGGAAGGCCAACCCGGCTAAGGTCCTGCCACCCCGCTCCCACATTTTGCAATGCATGCCAAAAGTGGGAGCGGGCTTGCCCGCGAAGGGCTCACCTGGGTCTCAATGATTGACGGTATAAGCCAGCATCATCGACAGCTGACACATCGGCCGCCCGCTCTCGGCGTGCCACTGATTGAACGCGCCCTGCACCGCCGCCAGGTCCCGCAGGCTGGTGGGTGCCCTGTCGACGATCTTCTGCGCATTCAGCGCCGCCACCACGTCATCACTGGGCACGAAGGTGTCTTTGCCCACCATGCGCAAAAAGCGCGGCGCCGACAGCCCGCCCAACTGGTGGCCGTGCTTGCTCAGGTATTTCCACAACCCGACGATATCGGTCACCGGCCAGTCGGCGACAAACGCGCCGAAGCTGCCCTTTTCCTGCTCGATGTCGAGGATCATCTGCGCGTTGCGCGGCACGCTCTTGAGCTTGCCCAAGTGGCGGATGATGCGCGTGTCCTGCATCAGCCGTTCCAGGTGTTCGGCGCCCATCAGCACGACTTTTTCCGGGTCGAAACCGAAGAATACCTGCTCGAATGCCGGCCACTTGGCGTCCACCACGCTGTGCTTCAAGCCTGCGCGAAACACCCGCAACGCCAGGGTCGACAGGTAGCGGTCATCGCTGATCTTGCGCAACTGCGCGGCCGTTTTGGGCGTTGGCAGGTGGGCTTCCAGCTTGGCCGCCGAGCCGAAGCGGTTCAGACAATATTCGTTCAGCCACTTGTAATCGCGCATGCCCTCTCCCGGGATTTAAATGAAAACGGCGCCCGTGAGCGCCGTCTCTCAGAGCGTTGCAGGGCCTCAGAGGTTCACTACATTGACGAAGCGCGAGGCGGCGCTCTCGTCGATACGCAGGCTGGTGAAGTCGAACAGGTTGCGGTCGGCCAACTGCGATGGGATCACGTTCTGCAGGCTGCGGAAGATGCTCTCGGTACGCCCGGGGGTCTTGCGCTCCCAGTCCAGCAGCATCTCCTTGACCACCTGGCGTTGCAGGTTTTCCTGGGAGCCGCACAGGTTGCACGGGATGATCGGAAACTGCTTGAGGTCGGAGTAGGCCTGGATATCCTTCTCGTTGCAATACGCCAGCGGGCGGATCACCACGTTGCGCCCGTCGTCGGCGCGCAGCTTGGGCGGCATGGCCTTGAGCGAGCCGTTGAAGAACATATTGAGAAAAAAGGTTTCGACGATATCGTCGCGATGGTGACCCAACGCCATCTTGGTCGCGCCGATCTCGTCGGCAAAGGTGTAGAGCGTGCCCCGGCGCAGGCGCGAGCACAGCGAGCAGGTGGTCTTGCCTTCAGGGATCAGTTCCTTGACCACCGAATAGGTGTCCTTCTCGACGATGTGGTACGCCACGCCCAATCCCTTGAGGTAGGCCGGCAGCACATGTTCGGGAAACCCCGGTTGTTTCTGGTCCATGTTGACGGCAACGATGTCGAACTTGATCGGCGCGACCTTTTGCAGGTGCAGCAACACATCGAGCATCGTATAGCTGTCTTTGCCGCCGGAGAGGCAGACCATGACCTTGTCGCCGTCCTCGATCATGTTGAAATCGGCCACCGCCTCACCGGCCAGGCGACGCAGGCGTTTTTGCAGTTTGTTCTGGTTGACCGTAAGAGTGCCCATGGCGCTTGGATCCGCTGGAGGTGTGTGACGAAAAGCGCAGCATTTTACCGATAAGACCGGCGAAGTTCCAATGCGCCCGCAGAGCCTTCAAAACCCTGGGCAATGACCATTCGGCGCCTGACAGATTCGGAAACACCCCGCTTTGCGGCATACTGGACCGCTCTGGAGATAGATACAGCATGTCCGAGCCACTCAATACCCGCGTCGAAGATTGTTTCCTGCAAGCCGAATCCTTTTTCAAACGAAGCTTCAAACGCCCGCAGATCAGCCTCAAGCTGCGGGGCCAGAAAGCCGGTGTCGCGCATTTGCACGAAAACCTGCTGCGCTTCAATCCACAGCTGTACCGCGAAAACAGCCAGCACTTCCTGAAACAGACCGTGGCCCATGAGGTGGCGCATCTGATTGCCCACCAATTGTTTGGCGAGCGCATCCAGCCCCATGGCGAGGAATGGCAACTGATCATGCGCGGCGTTTATGAACTGCCGCCGGATCGCTGTCACACCTATGCGGTGAAGCGCCGCCAGGTCACTCGCTACATCTACCGATGCCCGTGTGCGGACAGCGACTTTGCGTTTTCCGCGCAGCGCCATGGCATGGTGGCTCAGGGGCGCAGGTATCTGTGTCGGCGGTGTCGGCAGACGTTGGTGTTCAGCGGGGAAACCCGCGTGGAATAAGGGCCTCATCGGGAGCAAGCCCCCTCCCACATTTGACTCGGTGAACGCCGTCACATGTGGGCGCTGGCTTGCCTGCGATAGCGCTCGACCAATCACCGCACCGTTTTGATCACGGCGGGCTTTTTCGCGACAGCCGCTTTATCATTGGCCCACGTTTGTTTGCCGAGTGTTCCATGAAGTTCGCGATTGCACTGTATAGCGCCGCCCATGCGCCCTCCTCGCGCCGCGCCTTGCTGTTCGCCCAGGCAGTATTGGCCGGCGGGCACGACATTGTACGGCTGTTCTTCTATCAGGATGGTGTGTACAGCGCGTCCAACAACATCGTCGCGCCGCAGGATGAGCAAGACATCGCGCGCCAGTGGCGTGAGTTTGTCAGCCAGCATCAGCTCGACGGCGTGGTGTGCATTGCCGCCGCCCTGCGCCGTGGCGTGCTTGACCGCGAAGAAGCCACCCGTTATCAGCGCAGCGCGGTGAACCTGGATGCGCCCTGGGCGCTGTCGGGCCTGGGGCAATTGCACGACGCCATTCAGGACGCCGACCGCCTGATCTGTTTTGGAGGGCCGTGACATGTCCAAATCCTTGTTGGTGATCAGCCGCCAGGCGCCGTGGTCCGGCCCGAGCGCGCGCGAAGCCCTGGATATCGTGCTGGCCGGTGGCGCGTTCGATCTGCCGATCGGCCTGCTGTTCATGGACGACGGCGTGTTTCAGTTGGCGTCGGACCAGAACGCCAAAGCCGTGCAACAAAAGGATCTGAGCGCCAACCTGCAGGCGCTGGAGCTGTTCGGCATCGACGATGTGTTCGCCTGCAACCACAGCCTGGAAGTACGCGGACTGAATGCGCCGCCCAGCGCCCAAGGCCTGCACAGCGACGCCATTGCCCAATTGATCGACCGTTACGACCAGGTGATAACCCTCTGATGTCGACTCTTCATGTGCTCTCCCACTCCCCGTTCACCGACAGCCGTCTTGACAGCTGCCTGCGCATCTGTGGCGCCGAAGACGCGATCCTGCTCTGCGGCGACGGCGCCTACGGCCTGCAAAGCGCAGCCCTGCAAGGCAAAGGCGTAAAAGTCTTCGTGCTGGCCGAAGACAGCCAGGCGCGCAACCTGCCACTGCCCGACTGGGCCGACAGCGTCGATTACCCCGGCTTCGTGCAACTGTCGGTTGACTACGACAAGGTCAACACCTGGCTATGAACACCCTCACCGTCGGCGCGCGCCGCCTCGAACTGGACAAGGACGGCTACCTCGTCGACCTCAACGACTGGTGCGTGGACGTCGCCCACGCCCTCGCCGCTGCCGAAGGCTTGGCATTGACCCCCGCGCACTGGGAAATCCTCGAGTTGCTGCGCGGTTTTTATGCCGAGTTCCAGCTGTCCCCGGCCACGCGCCCGCTGATCAAGTACACCGCCTTGAAGCTGGGCCCGGAAAAGGGCAACAGCCTGCACCTCAACAAACTGTTCAACGGCACTCCCGCCAAACTCGCCGCCAAGCTGGCGGGCCTGCCCAGGCCGACGAATTGCTTATGACCGACTTTGCCCCGCTTACCCTCGCAACGCCCGAAGAGCACCCGTTTGCGCCGTTCGTGCGCATCCTCGGCAAAGGCAAGCGCGGCGCGCGCAACCTGACCCGCGCCGAAGCCCGCGAAGCCATGGGCATGTTGCTCGACGAACAGGTCGAAGACACCCAGCTCGGCGCCTTCCTGATGCTGCTGCGCCACAAGGAAGAAAGCCCGGAAGAACTCGCCGGCTTCACCGAAGCCGTGCGCGAGCGCCTGAACGCGCCAGCGTTGAATGTGGACATCGACTGGCCCACCTATGCTGGCAAAAAGCGCCACCTGCCGTGGTTCCTGCTGGCGGCCAAGTGCCTGGCGCAGAACGGCGTGCGCATCCTGATGCACGGCGGCGGCGCGCACACCGCCGGTCGGCTGTACACCGAGCAATTGCTTGAAACCCTGCAAATCCCCCTGTGCCGCACCTGGCAACAGGTCGAAGCGGCCTATGAACACGGCAACCTGGCGTTTATCCCACTGGGCGACTGGGCGCCGCAGCTGCAACGCATGATCGACCTGCGCAACACCCTGGGCCTGCGTTCGCCGATCCACTCGCTGGCGCGCCTGCTCAACCCACTGAGTGCCCGTTGCGGCCTGCAAAGCATTTTCCATCCGGGCTACCAGGGCGTGCACCGCGATG
The DNA here is from genome assembly GCF_001439805.1 of Pseudomonas trivialis. Lineage (GTDB taxonomy): Bacteria > Pseudomonadota > Gammaproteobacteria > Pseudomonadales > Pseudomonadaceae > Aquipseudomonas > Aquipseudomonas trivialis. Next base: position 191,622 of record NZ_JYLK01000004.1, read on the forward strand.
CCAGCGGCCTGCTGGGCGATAACGTGATCGTGGTGAAAGGCGACGGCGGCGAAATCGAGATCAACCCCGACACCCTCAGCCATTTGTACGGCACCACGGGCGGCCAGAGCTGGGACGAAGAATGGCCTGCGCTCTCCGCCCAGCGCCATGTCAAACCGGCCAGCCTGGAGCCCGAGCATTTAAAGGCGCTGTGGCGCGGCGACGTCGAGGACAGCTACCCGCAACTGGCGCTGATCGCAACCATGGCGCTGGCCCTGCGCGGCCTTGGCCAGCCACGGGAGCAGGCGTTCGAACGGGCCCGGCAATACTGGTTAGCGCGGGACAAATCGATTTAATCGATCATTGTCGCCGGCTATTTGCGCTTTTAGTCCGAACTCACGCCTTTAGACTGGGCTCCAACGCTTATTAGCCAAGGAGCCAATCATGGGTTTGCTGATCGAAGGACACTGGAAAGACCAGTGGTACGAAAGTAGCGCAGATGGCGCGTTCCAGCGCGAACAGGCACAACGTCGTAACTGGGTGACCGCCGACGGCGCGCCCGGCCCGAGCGGTGAAGGCGGCTTCGAGGCCGAGGCCGGCCGCTATCACCTCTACGTGTCGCTGGCGTGCCCGTGGGCTCACCGCACCTTGATTCTGCGCACACTCAAGGGTTTGGAAAATCTGATCGACGTGTCGGTAGTCAGTTGGTTGATGCTGGAAAACGGCTGGACCTTCGACAAGGCCCACGGCTCCACTGGCGACGCTCTGGATGATTTCCAGTTCATGCACCAGCGCTATACCGCCGACACCGCCGACTACACCGGGCGCGTCACCGTGCCGGTGCTGTGGGACAAAAAACTCAAGCGCATCGTAAGTAATGAATCGGCGGAGATCATCCGCATGTTCAACAGCGCGTTCAACGGGTTGACCGGCAACACCCTGGACTTTTACCCCGAGCACCTGCGCCCGACGATCGACGCACTGAACGAGCGCATCTACCCGGCCGTCAACAACGGCGTGTATCGCGCAGGCTTTGCCACCTCGCAGCAAGCGTACGAAAGTGCCTTTGATGATGTGTTTGCCGAGCTGGACCATCTGGAACAGCACCTGGGCACGCATCGCTACCTGGCCGGTGAGTACCTGACCGAGGCGGATGTGCGCTTGTTCACCACGCTGATCCGCTTTGATGCGGTGTATTACAGCCACTTCAAGTGCAACCTGCGCCGGATCGCCGATTATGCGAATTTGTCGAACTGGCTACGGGAGATGTATCAGTGGCCGAGGGTGGCCGAGACGGTGGATTTTGCGCATATCAAGGGGCATTACTACGGGAGCCATCGCACGATCAATCCGACCGGGATCGTGCCGAAGGGACCGTTGCAGGGGTTTGATGGCGAGCATGATCGCAACAGGCTGCCTCGCCAGGGCGTTCACGGCTGATTGCACTTTGGGAAGCGGGCCTGCCTTCAGTTAACTGTGGCGAGCAGGCTTGTCCTGCGCTGGGCTGCGAAGCAGCCCCAAAACCAGGCGCTGAGCCGTATCAGGTACACCGCGTTTTGCTGGATTGGGGGCGCTTCGCACCCCGACGCGGGGCAAGCCCGCTCGCCACAACAGGCGGGTTTGCCCCAAAAAAGGGGTTTGCCATGAGGAAGCGATGTCAGACCTGGGCCTGGGCGCCTTCGAACCATTTGAGTTTTTCACGCAACACCACCACCTCACCCACGATCACCAGTGTCGGCGCATGCACTTCATGCTCCGCCACCATGCGCGGCAGGTCGGCCAGGGTGCCGGTGAATACGCGCTGATTGGCGGTCGTCCCCTGCTGGATCAACGCAGCCGGGGTGTCCGGCGCGCGGCCATGCAGGATCAGCTGTTCGCAGATGATCGGCAAACCAATCAAGCCCATGTAAAACACCAGGGTTTGCGACGGGCCGACCAGGTCCCGCCAGGGCAGGTCCGAGGTGCCGTTCTTCAAATGCCCGGTGATGAAACGCACCGATTGCGCATAATCGCGGTGGGTCAGCGGAATCCCGGCATAGGCCGCGCACCCGCTGGCCGCAGTGATCCCCGGCACCACCTGGAACGGGATGCCATGGGCCGCCAGCTCTTCGATTTCTTCACCGCCACGTCCAAAAATGAACGGATCGCCACCCTTGAGGCGCAGCACGCGCTTGCCTTGCCTCGCCAGGCTGACCAACTGCTGATTGATCTGCTCCTGCGGCACCGCGTGTTCAGCGCGGCGCTTGCCAACGTAGACGCGCTCGGCATCGCGGCGGCACAGATCCAGAATCGCCGGCGCCACCAGGCGGTCATACAGCACCACATCGGCCTGCTGCATCAGGCGCAGCGCGCGGAACGTCAGCAGGTCCGGGTCGCCGGGGCCGGCGCCTACCAGATACACCTCGCCCGGCGCATAGGGCGGCGCTCCGTTGACCTTTTCGATCAACAGGCGCTCGGCTTCAGCACCCTGCCCGGCCAACTGACGGTCGGCAATCGGGCCTTGAAACACCTCTTCCCAAAACGCGCGGCGTTGCTGCACATCCGGGTACAAACCTTTGACCTGAGCGCGAAAGCGCGCCGCCAGGCCGGCCAGTTGACCGTAAGTCGATGGAATCCAGGTTTCCAGCTTGGCGCGAATCAACCGCGCCAGCACCGGCGCATCGCCGCCGCTGGACACTGCGATCACCAGCGGCGAGCGGTCGACAATCGCCGGGAAGATCACGCTGCACAACGCTGGCGCATCCACCACATTGACCGGCACGCAACGGCGCTTGGCATCACTGGACACCTGCGCGTTCAACGGCTCGTCGTCGGTGGCCGCGATCACCAGCACGCAACCATCGAGGTCGGCCTCCTGATAACCGCGCAGCACTACCTCCCCGCCACTGCCCAGCACCAGTTCACGCAACTGACCTTCGACCTGGGGAGCAACCACCTGCAGCAACGCACCGGCCTCGGCCAGCAGGCGGGATTTGCGCAAGGCAATTTCCCCACCGCCGACGACCAGTACACGACTGCCGCGCAGGTTATGAAACAGCGGCAGAAATTCCATTTAACCGATGACCTCGACGCCCGCCATGTACGGCTTGAGCACCTCCGGCACGCGGATCGAACCGTCTGCCTGCTGGTAGTTTTCCAGCACGGCCACCAGGGTACGGCCAACGGCCAGGCCCGACCCGTTGAGGGTGTGCACCAGTTCCGGTTTGCCGGTTTCCGGGTTACGGAAACGCGCCTGCATGCGCCGCGCCTGGAAATCGCCGCAGTTGGAGCACGACGAAATCTCGCGGTATTTGTCTTGGCTCGGCACCCACACTTCCAGGTCGTAGGTCTTCACGGCGCTGAAACCCATGTCGCCGGTGCACAGCGCCAATACGCGATAAGGCAACTCCAGCAGCTGCAGCACGCGTTCGGCGTTGGCGGTCAGGCCTTCGAGAGCTTCCATCGATTTGGAAGGTTCGACCACCTGTACCATTTCGACCTTGTCGAATTGATGCTGACGGATCATGCCGCGGGTATCACGCCCCGACGCGCCGGCTTCGCTGCGGAAACACGGGCTGTGGGCGACGAACTTGAGCGGCAGTTGCCTGGCATCGAGGATCTCGCCGGCGACGATGTTGGTCAGCGACACTTCGGCGGTCGGGATCAGGTACAGGTCGGCTTCGCCATCGCGGCTGATCTTGAACAGGTCTTCTTCGAATTTCGGCAACTGGCTGGTGCCCATCAGCGCCGGGCCCTGCACCAGGTAAGGCGTGTAGGCCTCCTCGTAACCGTGCTCGGCGGTGTGCAGGTTGATCATGAACTGCGCCAGGGCACGATGCATGCGTGCAATCGGGCCGCGCAGCAAGGCAAAGCGCGCGCCGGACATTTTTGCGGCGGTCTCGAAATCCAGGCCGCCGGTCAGTTCGCCGAGGGCGACGTGGTCCTTGATCTCGAAATCGAAGGCTTTGGGCGTGCCCCAGCGACGCACTTCGACGTTACCGTCTTCGTCGGCGCCAATCGGCACCGATTCGTGGGGAATATTGGGGATGCCCAACAGGATCGAATCCAGCTCGGACTGGATCCTGTCCAACTCGACCTTGCCCTCGGACAGCTCGCTGCCCATGCGCTCGACGTCCGCCATCAACGGCGCGATGTCTTCGCCGCGCTGCTTGGCCTGGCCGATGGATTTGGAGCGCGCGTTACGTTCAGCCTGCAGTGCTTCGGTGCGGGTCTGGACAGTCTTGCGCTGTTCTTCCAGCGCTTCGATGCGCGCAACATCCAGGGCAAAACCACGGGATGCCAGGCGGTCCGCTACGTCCTGAAGGTTGCTACGTAACAGTTTGGAATCGAGCATGTCGGTCTCTCGTTTATCAAAGTTTGGTCAAGGACAGGCCGGCCCAGGTGGCGAGCAGCCCGCCGAACACGCTGATGCCCAGGTACCCGAAGGCAACCAGGGCCTGGCCGCTTTCCAGCAGGCGCAGCGTGTCCAGTGAAAAGGATGAAAAGGTCGTCAGACCGCCTACAAAGCCGACAATCAAGCCGGCACGAATCTCAATCGGCACTTCCGGGCGCAACAGGAACCAGCCGTACAACAGCCCGATAATCAGGCACCCCACCAGATTGACCGCCAGGGTCGCCGCGTAAAAATGCTTTGGCCAGTTGGCGCTCACCCACGTACCGGTGGCGAAACGCAATAATGTACCAGCGATGCCGGCAGCGGACACGGCAAGAATCGTCTTGATCACTACTTTCTCCGCTGCCTGGGGCTGAGACGGTCGAGTTGCGCGAGGTGATTGAGCTTTTCGCCGATCTTCAGCTCCAGGCCACGGGGCACCGGCTGGTAGAGCGGTAACGGCTCAAGCGCATCGGGGAAGTAATCTTCGCCGGCGGCGTAGGCGTCCGGCTCATCATGGGCGTAGCGGTATTCATCGCCGTAACCCAGTTGCTTCATCAACTTGGTCGGCGCATTGCGCAGGTGCATCGGCACTTCGAGGGAGCCGTGTTCGGCCGCCGCGCGTAGCGCCGACTTGAAGCCCATGTACACCGCATTGCTTTTTGGCGCGCAGGCGAGATAAGTGATGGCCTGGGCCACCGCCAACTCGCCTTCCGGGCTGCCGAGGCGCTCCTGCACGTCCCAGGCGGCCAGGCACAGGCTCAGGGCGCGCGGGTCGGCGTTGCCGATGTCCTCGCTGGCCATGCGCACCACCCGGCGCGCCAGGTACAACGGGTCGCAACCGCCGTCGATCATCCGCGCAAACCAGTACAACGCGCCGTCCGGGTTGGAGCCGCGCACCGATTTGTGCAGCGCCGAAATCTGGTCGTAGAAGGCTTCGCCGCCCTTGTCGAAACGTCGACGCGTATCGCCCAACAGGCTTTGCAGGAGATCGACGCCAATCTCGCTGCCGTCTTCAGCCAGGTCCGAGGCGTTTTCCAGCAGGTTGAGAAAGCGCCGGCCATCGCCATCGGCGGCGGTGAGCAGAATCTGAAAGCCTTCGTCGCTGACGCTCAACTGGCGCTTGCCCAGGCCCTTGTCTTCGCCCAGGGCGCGCTGCAACAGCTTCTGCATGGCGGCGGCGTCCAGGCTCTTGAGCACATAGACCCGCGCTCGCGAGAGCAAGGCGTTGTTGAGCTCGAAAGAGGGGTTTTCGGTGGTGGCGCCGATAAAGATCAGCGTACCGTCCTCGACGTAGGGCAGAAACGCGTCCTGCTGCGACTTGTTGAAGCGATGCACTTCGTCGACAAACAGGAGGGTGCGCTTGCCGTACTGGCCGGCCTGCTGTTTGGCGACTTCCACCGCCTGGCGGATTTCCTTGACCCCGGCGAGTACCGCCGAGACCGTTTCAAAGTGGGCATCCGAGACTTTGGCCAGCAGCCGCGCCAGGGTGGTCTTGCCCACGCCGGGCGGCCCCCAGAAGATCATCGAGTGCAGCGCACCCTGCTCCAGGGCTTCGCGCAGGGGCTTGCCGCGCGCGAGCAGGTGTTCCTGACCGACATACTCATCCAGGTTGGTCGAGCGCAGGCGCGCGGCCAGTGGCTGGGCAATCGGGTCACTTCGAAACAGGTCCATGGGCAGCGTTTGTAACCTCTGGGCAGTTTATTCCTGGATCACATCGGCACCCTTGGGGATGTCGAACTTGAATCGGGACGCGGGCACCGGCGTATTGGCCTTCACCCCGGTGAACAGGATGTCGGTGCGCTGGCCGACGCTGTCGATCAGGCGCATGTTGTTGATCACGCCGTTGCCGAACGACAGTTGCAGACTGTCAAACAGCGTGTCCTTGGATTTGGGCTTGAGGGTGAACTCGATCACGTTGCTGGTTTGCTTGGACGTGATGTCGAAGCTGTCGTTGATTTTCGACACATCACCGGACAGCAGCAGCGCCGGGGTCTGGTTCAGACGCGGGTCGAGCTTCTTGATGGTCGCCTGCTCCAGGTCCGGGTCCCACAGCGTGACCTTCTGGCCGTCGGAGACGATGGTCTGCTCGGACTTGCCTTCGGTGTGCCAGTAGAACAGGCCGGGGCGCTGCACGGCCATCTCGCCGGCGGTTTCCTGCAAGCGGGTGCCGCCGGCGTCCAGGGTCAGCTGGGAGAAGCGCGCGGTGAGGGTCTGGGATTTGTCCAGCAGGTTTTTCAGACTGGCGACGGAGGCCGGGTCGGCGTGCGCCGAAACAGCAGTCAGGGCCAGGGCCGGCAACAACAGCATGCGGATAAGGCGCATGGGAGTCCTCGTTGAGTAATCAGGGCGCGCCGCGTGCTGCCACGCGGCGCGGGATCAGTCGCGCGCCTGCCCGGGGGCAATGACTTCGCGCGAGCCGTTGGTGTTCATCGCGGTGACGACGCCGGCGTTTTCCATCGATTCAATCATGCGCGCGGCGCGGTTGTAGCCGATCTTCAGCTTGCGCTGTACGGCGGAGATCGAGGCACGACGGCTTTCCAGCACGAAGGCCACGGCCTCGTCGTAGAGCGCATCGGTTTCGGCATCATCGTCGCCACCGCCGCTGCCGCCGTCGAAGCCGCTGCCGGCTTCTTCCACACCGGCGAGGATGTCGTCGTTGTATTCCGGCGCACCGCGCAGTTTCCACGCCTCCACCACGCGGTGCACTTCGTCATCGGACACGAAGGCGCCGTGCACGCGGATCGGCAGGCTGGTGCCGGGCGGCATGTAGAGCATGTCGCCGTGGCCCAGCAGCTGTTCGGCACCGCCCTGGTCGATGATGGTGCGTGAGTCGATCTTGCTCGACACCTGGAACGCCATGCGCGTCGGGATGTTGGCCTTGATCAGGCCGGTGATCACGTCCACCGACGGACGCTGGGTGGCGAGGATCAGGTGGATACCGGCGGCACGCGCCTTCTGGGCGATCCGCGCGATCAGTTCTTCGACCTTTTTGCCGACGATCATCATCATGTCGGCAAATTCGTCGACCACCACCACGATGGTCGGCAGCTTGGTCAACAGCGGCGCTTCGTCGTGAATGCTTTCGCGCTTGTACAGCGGATCGGTCAGCGGCGTGCCGGCGTCCTGGGCTTCCTTGACCTTGGCATTGAAGCCCGACAGGTTACGCACGCCCATCTTGGCCATCAGCTTGTAGCGCCGCTCCATCTCGGCCACGCTCCAGCGCAGGGCATTGGCGGCGTCCTTCATGTCGGTGACCACCGGGCACAGCAGGTGCGGAATGCCTTCGTAGATCGACAGTTCAAGCATCTTCGGGTCGATCATGATCAGCTTGGCGTCGTCCGGGCCGGACTTGAACAGGATCGACAGGATCATCGCGTTCACGCCCACCGACTTGCCGGAACCGGTGGTACCGGCCACCAGCAGGTGGGGCATTTTCGCCAGGTCCGTGATCACCGGCTTGCCGCCGATGTCATGACCCAGGGCCAGGGTGACCGGCGATTTGAAGTTGTCGTATTCCGGGGTCGACAGCACCTCGGAGAAGCGCACGATCTGGCGGTCTTCGTTGGGAATCTCGATACCCACGGTGGTCTTGCCGGGGATCACCTCCACCACGCGCACGCTGGTCACGGCCAGGGAGCGGGCGAGGTCTTTGGCCAGGTTGGAAATACGGCTGACCTTTACCCCGGCGGCCGGCTGGATTTCGTAACGGGTGATCACCGGGCCCGGGTGGATCGAGTCCACCGAGACTTCGACGCCGAATTCCTTGAGCTTGATTTCCAGCAGGTGGCCGACCGCCGCCAGGGATTCCGGGGAATAGTTGAGTTGTTTCTTTTCGGCCGGGTCGAGAATCGAGATCGGCGGCAAGGTGCCTTCCACGGCGCTGTCGATGAACAACGGCGCCTGTTTCTCTTTCTGCACGCGGTTGCTCGGCTCGGGAGCCTTTGCCGGTGCCGGGGCAATTACCGGCGGCACCTGCTTCTCGCGGTCCGACATGTGTTTGCTCAGGGCCTGCTCGCGCTCGATCAGGCGCTCCTTGACCTTGGCCTGCTCACGGCGGTCCGGCGTGGTCGGCGCGACCACCTCGTTGACGCGGGTGTCCACCTCGCGCAACTGCGCGACCATGCGCTTGCGCTCGACACGCGCCGACCACCAGCGGTTGGCGGCGCTCTGGAACAGCTCCAGCAGGTCGAGGGTGATCTTGCCGGTCACGTCCATCACCTTGAACCATGACAGGTCGGTGAACACCGTGAGGCCGAAGAGGAACAGCGCAATGAACATCAATGTGCTGCCCTGGATATTCAGGCTCTTGCGTGCCAGGTCGCCGAGGCTTTCGCCCAGCGCGCCGCCCGCGCCCGCCGGCAGGCCGGTGGGCGCATGAAAGTGGATATGCGCCAGCGCCGCACCGGACAGCACCAAAAAGACCAGGCCGATCAGGCGCCAGGAGAACAGCCAGCCGCTCCACTGCCACGGTTCATGACGCTGGCGGAAGATCTGCCAGGTCTTGATCGCCAGCAGCAACGGGAAGATATAGGCGAAGTAGCCCAACACCATGAACAGGATATCGGCGCTGTAGGAACCGGCAGGGCCGCCGAAGTTCTGCACGTCTTCGATCTTGCTGTTGTGGCTCCAGCCCGGGTCGTCCTTGCCGTAAGTGAGCAGGGCCATCATCAGAAACAGGCACAGGGCACCGATGGCGATCAGCGCACCTTCCTTGAGTCGGTAGTGCAGGTGCTGGCGCCAGGCCGGCACGACTGCTGCTTTGGGTGTTGCGGCGGATTTCTTCAAAACGGGTCTTTTCCTGCGCGGTTAGCGCGTCCATCTGTTGAATGACTGCACATGCTGCCCAATCCGAGCAGCTGAAAAAGTGAACGAATGTCGGTGAATCTACTGTTAACACGGGGCGCTGGACAGGCGAAATGACGATAACGCCACAATGGCCGCATTGTACGGGTTTGCGTGCGTGATGCCACACACTTGCCCCTCACCCACAAGTCTGGACGATTAACGTGTCATGACCTGTGCAATTTGAGCATGCATTGCCTTAGCTGACAAAGGCTTATGCGCGGTTTTTATCATTCAAGGCAAGCTTGGCAAAGGGCCTGCATTGGCGCGACCCGATTACGACCGCGCCCCTTGCACAGAGTTGCAGAAACACGCGTTTACGCTAATACCCGACAATGTGCCCTTCGCACTGGCCGTGCGCTGCCACGTCGACAATAATCACCCCTCAAGCGGCAGGCGTCATATCTGCCATCCCCTCCCCTTCTGCAAAGCCTGGATGCCATGCTGACCTGGTTACAACGCGACACCCTGACTTTTCCGCCACTGGCCAAAGCCATGCGTGAACCCAATGGCTTGCTGGCCGCCGGCGGCGACCTGTCGGCCGAACGACTGATCCAGGCCTACCGCCACGGCTGTTTCCCCTGGTTCTCCGAGGGCCAGCCGATTCTCTGGTGGTCGCCGGACCCGCGCACGGTTATTTTTCCCGACGAACTGCATGTATCACGCAGCCTGGGCAAGCTGCTGCGCCAACAGCGCTACGGCGTGACGTTCGATCAGGACTTCGCTGCGGTGATCCAGGCCTGTGCGGCGCCGCGCAGCTACGCCGACGGCACCTGGATCACCGAAGGCATCCAGAGCGCCTACCAGACGCTGCATCAGCGTGGTTATGCGCACTCGGTGGAGGTATGGGACGACGGTGAGCTGGTGGGCGGGCTGTACGGCCTGGCCATGGGCCAGTTGTTCTTTGGCGAGTCGATGTTCAGCCGCGCCGACAATGCCTCGAAATTCGGCTTCGCCACCCTTACCCGACAATTGAAGGCCTGGGGCTTCGTGCTGATCGACTGCCAGATGCCCAACGACCACCTGCACAGCCTCGGTGCACGCGCCATCCCACGCAGTGAATTCGCCGATTTCCTGCACAAACACCTGGATCGGCCCAATGCAGGCCCGTGGGTTTCCTAGGCGACATCCGCGCACCTGGCTTACACTTATTTCAAAGCTTATCCCGAGGGTTGATCATGACCGAGCTGGCGCGCTTGAAGTTTTATGCCACTCAAGCCCACTCTTGCAGCTATCTGCCCGATGAGCAGGCCACCACGCTGTTCCTCGATCCCAGCCAGCCCATGGACGTGCACGTGTACGCCGACCTCTCGGAAATGGGGTTTCGGCGCAGTGGCGATCACCTGTACCGACCCCACTGCCAGCACTGCAATGCCTGCGTACCGGCGCGCATCCCGGTGGCGCAGTTCGTGCCCGACCGCAATCAGAAGCGCATCCTCAAGCGCAATGCCGACCTGACGGTGACGCCGGCCCTGCCCAGGTTCACCGAGGAATACTTCGACCTCTATCAGCGCTATATCGAACAGCGGCACGCCGACGGCGATATGTTTCCGCCCAGCCGCGACCAATTTTCCACCTTTCTGGTGCGCGAGCTGCCCTTTTCACGGTTTTACGAGTTTCGCCTGGAAGGTCGTCTGGTGGCGGTCGCCGTTACCGATCTACTGCCCAATGGCCTGTCGGCGGTCTACACCTTCTATGAGCCCAGGGAAGAGCGCCGCAGCCTCGGGCGCTTTGCAATCCTGTGGCAGATCGGCGAGACGCTGCGCCAGGAACTGGAGGCGGTGTACCTCGGTTACTGGATCAAAAACTGCCAAAAGATGAACTACAAGACCCAATATCGGCCCATTGAGCTGCTGATTAATCAAAGATGGGTCACCCTTAACTAGAACCCCTTGGCTTGAACACCCTTTTTCGGGCACAATGCACGCCGCTTTTGCCTGGCGCAGTTGCACCGGGCCATTCACTGGATACCGAGGGCTTTACTGCATGTCGAAAGAAGACAGCTTCGAAATGGAAGGCACTGTCGTCGACACCCTGCCCAACACCATGTTTCGTGTGGAGTTGGAAAATGGGCACGTCGTAACCGCGCATATCTCCGGCAAGATGCGCAAGAACTACATCCGTATTCTTACCGGTGACAAAGTGCGCGTCGAGCTGACGCCCTATGACTTGAGCAAAGGGCGCATCACTTACCGCGCTCGCTAAGCAAGTCAATACAAAACGCCCGGTTATGCCGGGCGTTTTTGTGTATGCGCATTATTTATTTACCAACACCGCACTTTGATTTCTGCTGTGCTGAAAGTGGTTTGCAGACAGCAAAAAGGCGCCTTTCGGCGCCTTTTGTATTGCTGTGGAGCGATCAGGCCATTTCTGCGGTGGTCTCGAACTCGAAGGTCAGCTCGCCGTCCTTCAGGTCGATGTGCACCACGCCGCCATGGTCGGCCAGTTCGCCGAACAGGATCTCTTCGGCCAATGGCCGCTTGATCTTGTCCTGGATCAGACGCGCCATCGGGCGAGCCCCCATTGCCGCGTCGTAGCCACCCTCGGCGATCCAGCTGCGCGCCGCTTCCGTTACGTCCAGTTGCACGCGCTTGTCTTCCAGCTGCGCCTGCAGTTCGGTGAGGAACTTGTCCACCACGCTCTTGATAACCTCATGGCTGAGGCGACCAAACTGGATGATGGTGTCCAGACGGTTACGGAACTCCGGCGTAAAGCTCTTCTTGATCACTTCCATCGCATCGGAAGAGTGATCCTGGTGGCTGAAGCCGATCGAGGCCCGCGCGGCGGTTTCGGCACCGGCGTTGGTGGTCATGATCACGATCACATTGCGGAAGTCCGCCTTGCGCCCGTTGTTATCGGTCAGGGTGCCGTGGTCCATCACCTGCAGCAGCAGGTTGAAGACTTCCGGGTGGGCCTTCTCGATCTCATCGAGCAGCAAGACGCAATGCGGTTGCTTGGTGATCGCTTCGGTCAACAGGCCGCCCTGATCAAAACCGACATAGCCCGGCGGCGCACCGATCAGGCGCGACACGGTGTGGCGCTCCATGTACTCGGACATGTCGAAGCGCACCAGCTCAATGCCCATCGCCTTGGCCAGCTGCCGCGCCGCTTCGGTCTTGCCGACGCCGGTAGGACCTGCGAACAGGAATGAACCGACCGGCTTGTCCGGCGACTTGAGCCCCGCACGCGACAGCTTGATGGCCGTGGACAGCGAATCAATCGCCGCATCCTGGCCGAACACGGTGAGCTTGAGGTCACGCTCCAAGTTACGCAGCAGCTCCTTGTCGGAACTGGTGACGTGTTTTGGTGGAATCCGCGCGATTTTCGCCACGATGTCCTCAACCTGCGGCACATCGATGCGCTTCACACGTTTTTCGACCGGCTGCAGGCGCTGGTAGGCACCCGCCTCGTCAATCACGTCGATGGCCTTGTCCGGCATATGCCGGTCATTGATGTAACGTGACGCCAGCTCGGCCGCCGCGCGCAACGCCTCATCGGTGTACTCGATGCCATGGTGCGCTTCGAAGCGCCCCTTGAGCCCGCGCAGAATGCCGATGGTGTCTTCGACCGAAGGCTCGGAGACGTCGACCTTCTGGAAGCGGCGCGCCAGAGCACGGTCTTTCTCGAAGATGCCGCGAAATTCCTGGAATGTCGTCGAACCGATGCAACGAATATCACCCGACGACAGTAATGGCTTGAGCAGGTTGGAAGCATCCATCACCCCGCCGGACGCCGCACCGGCACCGATGATGGTGTGGATTTCGTCAATGAACAGAATGGCTTGCGGGCGTTTTTTCAACTCACCGAGCAGCGCCTTGAAGCGCTTCTCGAAGTCGCCACGGTACTTGGTGCCGGCGAGCAACGCGCCGAGATCAAGGGAGTAGACGACGCTGTTGGCCAGCAGGTCCGGCACCTGATTGTCGACGATGCGCTTGGCCAGGCCTTCGGCAATCGCGGTCTTGCCCACGCCGGCCTCACCCACCAGTAACGGGTTGTTCTTGCGCCGACGCGCAAGGATCTGCGCCACGCGCTCGACCTCAAGCTCACGCCCTACCAGCGGATCGATCCGCCCCTGGCGCGCCAGCTCGTTGAGGTTGCTGGCATAGGCATCCAACGGGTTGCTTGAAGAAGAAGACTCACCGCCCTCGTCGTCCTGCATATCCTGCTCACCCTCGGAATGATCACCGTGCCCGGGCACCTTGGAGATACCGTGGGCGATGTAATTGACCACATCGATACGGGCCACGCTCTGCTGCTTGAGCAGGAACACGGCCTGGCTTTCCTGTTCGCTGAAGATGGCCACAAGCACATTGGCGCCTGTGACTTCGCGCTTGCCGGAGCTCTGTACGTGGAACACAGCACGCTGCAATACCCGCTGGAAGCCCAGGGTTGGCTGGGTCTCGCGGTCCTCGTCATGCACGGGGATCAATGGCGTGGTGGAGTCGATAAACTCCTGCAGGTCATGCTTGAGCTTGTCGAGGTTGGCGCCGCACGCACGTAGAACGGTGGCGGCAGCTTCGTTATCCAAAAGTGCCAGCAGCAGGTGTTCGACGGTCATGAATTCATGACGCTTCGAACGAGCCTCCTTGAAGGCAAGATTGAGGGTGACTTCGAGCTCGCGGTTTAACATAGCTTCACCTCATACCCAAGTGGTCGGCGTTAACCGTCCTTCTCGATTTCACAGAGTAGCGGATGCTGGCTTTCCCTGGCGTACTGGTTGACCTGCATGGCCTTTGTCTCGGCGATGTCGCGGGTAAACACTCCACATACTGCCCGTCCTTCTGTGTGAACGGCCAGCATTACCTTGGTCGCCAACTCGCGGTTCAGGTTAAAAAACACCTCGAGCACTTCGACCACGAAATCCATCGGTGTGTAGTCATCGTTGAACAAAACCACCTTGTACATCGGCGGCGCCTGTAAAGCAGGCTTGGCCTCCTGAACAGCAATGCCTGCAGAACCGTCGTCATCGTGTTGGTGATCCGGGCGATCCTGATTGAAGGTTAGTCGAATCTGGCTGATTGCATGCATGGAAAGAAAGGTTCGTCAGTGGTTCAGTAACAGTGGTGGGGGCGAGCTGTCAGAATTTCAACTCCCGACGGCGGGTCGCCTTGACTATCGGCAAATCGGTGTTACAACCAATAGAACCCACAGTGGGTAAAAAAGGTCCGCGCAGTCAACCTTATTTATTCGGGTTAGGACGGATAAACTGGATGATACTCCAGTGATGGAGTCTGGTGCAGAGGGATATGGTATGTCTGGCGTCAAGATCAATGGCAAGGTCAAATGGTTTAACAATGCCAAAGGGTATGGATTCATTGTTGAAGATGGCAAGTCCGATGACCTTTTTGCGCATTACTCCGCAATTAGCATGGAGGGCTACAAAACGCTGAAAGCTGGCCAACCGGTGTCCTTTGAGATCATTCAAGGACCGAAGGGGCTGCATGCCGTCGCTATATGTGCTGTTTGCGTACAAAGCCCGGCGAAACCCCATGACGAAACGCACAACGCAGAGATTGCTCAACAGGAAATAAAAGAACCGGCCTAGCCAGATACTGCACTGAGCGTCCTGCAAAATAAGAACCGGCCACCCTGGAACCATCAGGATGGCCGGTTTTTTTTCGCCTCGTTCTACATATGCGAAATCAACGCCTCGCCAAAGCCCGACGACGACACCAGCGTCGCGCCGTCCATCAGGCGCTCGAAGTCATACGTCACGGTCCTGGCCGAAATAGCCCCATTGGTGCCTTTTATGATCAGGTCTGCCGCCTCGGTCCAGCCCATATGGCGCAGCATCATTTCCGCCGACAGAATCAGCGAGCCCGGATTGACCTGGTCCTTGCCCGCGTACTTGGGCGCCGTCCCATGGGTAGCCTCGAACATGGCCACGGTATCGGACAGGTTGGCCCCCGGCGCAATGCCGATGCCGCCCACCTCCGCCGCCAGCGCATCGGACAGGTAGTCACCGTTCAGGTTGAGCGTGGCGATCACGTCATATTCAGCCGGGCGCAACAGGATCTGCTGAAGCATGGCGTCGGCAATGGCGTCCTTGACCACCACATTCCTGCCCGTTTTGGGATTCTTGAACTGCATCCACGGGCCGCCGTCGAGCAGGGTCGCGCCAAATTCCTTCTCGGCGATGCCGTAGGCCCACTCTTTAAAGGCGCCCTCGGTGAACTTCATGATGTTGCCTTTGTGCACGATGGTCAGCGACTCACGGTCATTGTCCACCACGTACTGCAGGGCCTTGCGCGCCAGACGTTCGGTACCTTCTTTGGATACGGGTTTGACGCCAATGCCGCAGTCCTGGTCGAAACGGATCTTGGTGACGCCCATTTCCTCCTTGAGAAACTTGATCACCTTGATCGCTTCCGGCGAGCCGGCCTTCCATTCGATGCCGGCGTAAATGTCCTCGGAGTTTTCGCGGAAGATGGTCATGTCCACGTCCCCAGGCTTCTTCACCGGGCTGGGAACACCTTCGAACCAGCGCACCGGGCGCAGGCACACGTACAGGTCCAGTTGCTGACGCAGGGCCACGTTCAGTGAACGGATACCGCCACCCACCGGCGTGGTCAGCGGCCCTTTGATGGACACCACGTAATCCTTGACTGCGTCGAGGGTTTCCTGAGGCAGCCAGGTGTCCTGATCATAGACTTGAGTCGCCTTTTCGCCGGCATACACCTCCATCCAGGAGATCCTGCGCGTGCCGCCGTAGGCTTTTTCAACCGCTGCATCGACCACCTTGATCATCACCGGGCTGATGTCGACGCCGATGCCATCACCTTCAATGTAAGGGATGATCGGGTGATCAGGCACATTGAGCGAATGGTCTGCATTGACGGTGATTTTGTCGCCGACGGACGGAACCTGAATCTTCTGGTATCCCATGCTGAACTCCATCTATGGATTGAACATCTGGCTGCGTTCGAGCCTACTCCAGATAAATACACCTGACACCCGGCGCCCTGCTCATTTGCATCGAAAACAGCGTCATTTGTCGCCTACAAGCTTTATACCCATGGCAAAATCGCCAATCCTGAGCACATCGCGCAACCTCTGGCGCGCCCAGCCCGCCTGCGACCTTTAGACCAATGGACGACACACCTTTTGTGTGAAGGCTCTACGTGAGCATGGCGACCTATGTATAATGCCGCCGCTGACCCAAGAGTCACGACGGCTGACCGCTCTGGAACAGGCGCCTTCAGCTGCCGAGCCGGACTACTACCCTAGTCCACCCGCTTGACGCTCGACTGATGCAACTCAACATCACCGCGAAGAAACCTCGACATTTCGCTCATGGATGACTTTGAACGAACGCGCTCAACCCAGGCGCATCTCGAGTTTCTGCGCACGCTTTCAGCAAATGAAGAGAGTTAATCCGAATATGCCCACCCGCTCGAAGATCATCTATACCTTCACCGACGAAGCCCCGGCCCTCGCCACCTATTCATTGCTGCCTATCGTAGAGGCCTTCACCGCTTCCGCTGATATTGCCGTGGAGACCCGCGACATTTCCCTCGCCGGGCGCATCCTCGCAAGCTTCCCCGAGCAACTGGGCGCCAAGGCTGTAGCGGACCACCTCGCCGAACTGGGCGACCTGGCCGTAACCCCTGAAGCCAACATCATCAAGCTGCCCAACATCAGCGCCTCGACCCCGCAGCTGCAAGCCGCGATCAAGGAACTGCAGGCCCAGGGCTATACCCTGCCGGACTACCCGGAAACCGTAACCACCGACGCGGAAAAAGAAACCCGTGCACGTTACGACAAGGTCAAGGGCAGCGCCGTGAACCCGGTACTGCGCGAAGGCAACTCCGACCGCCGCGCACCGCTGTCGGTCAAGAACTACGCGCGCAAGCACCCGCACAAAATGGGCGCCTGGGCAGCTGACTCCAAGTCTCACATCGCTCACATGAGCAATGGCGACTTCTACGGCAGCGAAAAATCCGTTCAGATCGGCGCCGCCGACGCGGTCAAGATCGAGCTGATCGCCCAGGACGGCACCGCCAGCGTCCTGAAGGAAAAGACCTCGGTACAGGCCGGCGAAATCATCGACACCGCCGTGCTGAGCAAAAACGCACTGCGCAGCTTCATCGCCGCCGAAATCGAAGACGCCAGAAAACAAGGCGTGCTGCTGTCGGTTCACCTCAAGGCCACCATGATGAAGGTCTCCGACCCGATCATGTTCGGCCAGATCGTTGCCGAGTTCTATAAAGATGCCCTGACCAAGCATGCCGCCGTGCTTGAGCAGATCGGCTTTAACCTGAACAACGGCATCGGCGACCTGTACGCACGCATCAAGGCCCTGCCGGCCGAGCAGCAAGCGCAGATCGAAGCGGATATCCAGGCGGTCTACGCCGCTCGCCCATCGCTGGCGATGGTCAACTCCGACAAGGGCATCACCAACCTGCACGTGCCGAGCGACGTGATCGTCGACGCCTCGATGCCGGCAATGATCCGTGACTCCGGCAAGATGTGGGGCACCGACGGCCAACTGCACGACACCAAGGCCGTGATCCCGGATCGCTGCTACGCGACCATCTACCAGGCGGTCATCGAAGACTGCAAGGCTCATGGCGCCTTCGACCCGACCACCATGGGCAGCGTGCCGAACGTCGGCCTGATGGCCAAGAAAGCCGAAGAGTACGGCTCCCACGACAAGACGTTCCAGATCAAGGCCGACGGCGTTGTGCGCGTCACCGACAGCAAGGGCAACCTGCTGATGGAACAGACCGTCGAAGCCGGCGACATCTTCCGCATGTGCCAGACCAAGGACGCGCCGATCCAGGACTGGGTCAAGCTCGCCGTCAACCGTGCCCGCGCCAGCGACACCCCGGCCATCTTCTGGCTCGACCCACAGCGCGCGCACGATGGTGCCGTGGTCGAGAAAGTTCAGACCTACCTGAAAGACCACAACACCGAAGGCCTGGACATCCGCATCATGTCGCCGGTCGACGCGATGAAGTTCACGCTGGAGCGCACCCGCAAGGGCCTGGACACCATCTCGGTGACCGGCAACGTCCTGCGCGACTACCTGACCGACCTGTTCCCGATCATGGAACTGGGCACCAGCGCCAAGATGCTGTCGATCGTGCCGCTGATGAACGGCGGCGGCCTGTTCGAAACCGGCGCCGGCGGTTCGGCGCCCAAGCACGTGCAGCAACTGCTGGAAGAAAACTTCCTGCGCTGGGACTCACTGGGCGAGTTCCTCGCACTGGCCGCGTCCCTTGAGCATTTGGGTGTGACGTACAACAACCCGAAAGCCCTGGTACTGTCCAAAACCCTGGACCAGGCCACCGGCCAGTTTTTGGACAACAACAAGTCGCCTTCGCGCAAAGTCGGCAACATCGACAACCGCGGCAGCCACTTCTACCTGGCGCTGTACTGGGCCCAGGCCCTGGCCGCCCAG
The DNA here is from genome assembly GCF_001439805.1 of Pseudomonas trivialis. GTDB lineage: Bacteria > Pseudomonadota > Gammaproteobacteria > Pseudomonadales > Pseudomonadaceae > Aquipseudomonas > Aquipseudomonas trivialis. The sequence goes on from NZ_JYLK01000004.1 coordinate 210,221, forward strand.
ACTGAAGATACCGCGCTGCAGGCGCAGTTCGCCGAGCTGGCCAAAACCCTGGCCGCGAACGAAGCAACCATCGTTGCCGAGCTCAACGCCGTACAGGGCAAGCCCGTTGACATCGGCGGCTACTACGCGCCGAACCCTGAGCAGACCAGCAAGGCCATGCGCCCGAGCAATACGCTCAATGCGGCGATCGCCAAGTTGAAGTAAGGCTGTAACGCAGCACCACGAACCCCGGCCGAGTGCCGGGGTTTGTGTTTCCACCGCCCAGCCACTGAAGAAACCCTCCCACACTGGCTATGATTCCTACCCAGGATCGCGCTGTATTCTGCAATGGAGAGACTTGCCCATGACCTGGCTACCCCACATCACCGTCGCCACCCTCGTTGAAGACAATGGCCGCTTCCTGATGGTCGAGGAACTCAAGGGCGGCCGCGCCGTGCTCAACCAGCCGGCCGGGCATCTGGAGCCCAATGAGACCCTCACCGAAGCCGCGGTGCGCGAAACCCTTGAAGAAACCGGCTGGGATGTTGAAGCCACCGGCATTGTCGGCATCTACCTGTACACCGCACCCAGCAATGGTGTGACCTACCAGCGCGTGTGCTTTATCGCCAAGGCGCTCAAACACCACCCCGACTATCAACTGGACGAAGGCATCATCAGCGCCCGCTGGCTCAGCCGGGACGAGCTGATCGCCGTGCGCGAGGACTGGCGCAGCGAGCTGATCATCCGCTGTATCGATGATTATCTGGCCGGCCAGAGGCACAGTCTGGAATTGATCCGCCCTTCTCTTTAGCCTTAGCGGCTGCGGCCTGCTAGAATCGCGTCCTTTTTCAAGACACCCGTTGAAACCCTATGCGTGATCCAGCCCCTTCTGACACACAAAAGAAGCGCGTCATCGTCGGCATGTCCGGCGGCGTGGATTCTTCCGTTTCCGCCGTTCTGCTCATGGAGCAGGGTTATGAGGTGGAAGGCCTGTTCATGAAGAACTGGGAAGAAGACGATGGAACCGAATACTGCACCGCCATGGACGACCTGGCGGATGCGCAGGCCGTGTGCGACAAGATCGGCATCAAGCTGCACACCGCCAACTTCGCCGCCGAGTACTGGGACAATGTGTTCGAGCACTTCCTGGCCGAATACAAGGCGGGCCGCACGCCGAACCCGGACATCCTGTGCAACCGCGAAATCAAGTTCAAGGCATTCCTCGACTACGCCCTGATGCTCGGCGCCGACCTGATCGCCACCGGGCACTACGTGCGCCGCCGCGATATCGACGGCCGCACCGAATTGCTAAAGGGCCTGGACCCGAACAAGGACCAGAGCTACTTCCTGCACGCCGTCGGCGGCGAACAGATCGCCAAGACCCTGTTCCCGGTGGGCGAACTGGAAAAACCCGAAGTGCGCAGGATCGCCGAGCAACACGGCCTGGCCACCGCGAAGAAGAAGGATTCCACGGGCATCTGCTTTATCGGTGAGCGCCGTTTCAGCGATTTTCTCAAGCAGTACCTGCCAGCGCAGCCGGGCGAGATCAAAACCTCTTCAGGCGAAGTCATCGGCCGCCACCACGGCCTGATGTACCACACCATCGGCCAGCGCCAGGGCCTGGGCATCGGCGGCTTGAAAGACGCCGGTGAAGAGCCGTGGTACGTGCTGGTCAAGGACCTGGAACACAACGTGCTGGTCGTCGGCCAGGGCAACGAGCACCCGCTGCTGTTCTCCGGCGCACTGCTCGCCTCCGAGATCTACTGGGTCAACCCTATAGACCTCAGCACACCGCGCCGCCTGACCGCGAAGGTGCGTTATCGCCAGGGCGACCAGCCCTGCACCCTGGAAAAAACCGCCAGCGGCTACCGCGCCACCTTCGACGACCCGCAACGCGCGGTCACCCCAGGCCAGTCCGTGGTGTTTTACGATGGCGAAATCTGCCTGGGCGGCGGCGTGATTGAAGTCGCGCAAGCCTGGAGCCACCCGGCATGAGCCCGACCCAGGAGCAATTGACGGCGCTCGGCGGCGTGTTCCTCGCGGCGGTGCTGGTGGACAAGATCGCCAGGACCGGCCAGGTCACCGAAGCCGGCCTGACCTGCATGCTCGGCAGCCTGCTGATCCGTGACCCCAAGGACACCCTGGAAGTCTACGGTGGCGACGATCTGGCGCTGCGTGAAGGCTACCGCGCACTGATCGGTGCCTTGGAGCGCGACCCCAGCACCCTGCAGCGCGAGCCGTTGCGCTATGCCCTGTCGATGCTCGGCCTGGAGCGTCAACTGGCCAAGCGCGACGAAATGCTCGACACCATCGGCAAGCGCCTGCCGCAGATCCAGTCCCAGGTCGAACACTTCGGCCCGGCCCACGAAAACGTGATTGCCGCCTGCGGCGCGCTGTACCAGGACACCCTGAGCACCTTGCGCCAGCGCATCCAGGTGCACGGCGACATGCGCAACCTGCAGCAACCGAACAACGCCTCGAAGATCCGCGCGCTGCTGCTGGCCGGTATCCGTTCGGCACGCTTGTGGCGCCAGTTGGGTGGCCATCGCTGGCAATTGGTGATCAGCCGACGCAAATTGCTCAAAGAGCTTTACCCGTTGATGCGCAACGAATAAGTCGCCGCAACAGGTGTGTTTTCACGCCGTTACGCGTAATACGCCGGTCAGTTGGCAACGGACCGGCGGATCTTTTCATGTATGATACGCGCCCCATTTCGTTGCCCGACTGTCCGAGAGCACCCCATGCAGCTTTCTTCGCTCACTGCGGTTTCCCCTGTTGACGGCCGCTACGCCGGCAAAACCCAGGCCCTGCGCCCTATTTTCAGCGAGTACGGCCTGATCCGTGCGCGCGTGCTGGTTGAAGTGCGCTGGCTCCAGCGCCTCGCCGCTCACCCTGGCATCAGCGAAGTGCCGGCGTTCTCCGCCGAAGCCAACGCAGTGCTCAACACCCTGGCGGACAACTTCGCCCTGGAGCACGCCGAGCGTGTGAAAGAAATCGAGCGCACCACCAACCACGACGTCAAAGCCATCGAGTACCTGCTCAAGGAGCAGGCGGCCAAGCTGCCGGAACTGGCCCAGGTCAGCGAATTCATCCACTTTGCCTGCACCAGCGAGGACATCAACAACCTGTCCCACGCCCTGATGCTGCGCGAAGGCCGTGATGACGTGATGCTGCCACTGATGCGCCAGACTGCCGAGGCCATCCGTGAGCTGGCCGTGCGTTTCGCCGCCGTGCCGATGCTGTCGCGCACCCACGGCCAGCCGGCGTCGCCGACCACCCTGGGTAAAGAGCTGGCCAACGTCGTGTACCGCCTGGAGCGCCAGATCGCTCAGGTGGCGGCCGTGCCGCTGCTGGGCAAGATCAACGGCGCCGTGGGCAACTACAACGCGCACCTGTCGGCCTACCCCGAGATCGACTGGGAAGAAAACGCCCGCGCCTTTATCGAAGACGAGCTGGGCCTGGGCTTCAACCCCTACACCACGCAGATCGAACCCCACGACTACATCGCCGAGCTGTTCGACGCCATTGCGCGCTTCAACACCATTCTGATCGACTTCGACCGCGATATTTGGGGCTACATCTCCCTGGGCTACTTCAAGCAGCGCACCATTGCCGGCGAAATCGGTTCGTCGACCATGCCGCACAAGGTCAACCCGATCGACTTCGAAAACTCCGAAGGCAACCTCGGCATCGCCAACGCGCTGTTCCAGCACCTGGCCAGCAAGTTGCCGATCTCCCGCTGGCAGCGCGACCTGACCGACTCCACCGTACTGCGCAACCTCGGCGTGGGTTTTGCCCATAGCGTGATCGCGTACGAAGCCAGCCTTAAAGGCATCAGCAAGCTTGAGCTCAACGAGCAGAAGATCGCCGCTGACCTGGACGCCTGCTGGGAAGTGCTGGCCGAGCCGATCCAGACCGTGATGCGCCGCTACAACATCGAAAACCCCTACGAAAAGCTGAAAGAATTGACGCGCGGCAAGGGCATCAGCCCTGAAGCGCTGCAAACTTTCATCGACGGCCTGGACATGCCAGCCGCGGCCAAGGCCGAGCTGAAATTGCTGACGCCGGCCAACTACATCGGCAACGCTGTCGAGCAAGCCAAACGCATCTGACCATCGCAAGACCCTTGAGACGCCCGGCCGCGCCGGGCGTTTTCATTTCAGTCTTAAAAGTGCTTTTTTTCAATAGGTTACACATGAATCCTGATATCCCTCTTCAACTCCTGGGCGGCATCACGGCACGGGAGTTCCTGCGCGACTACTGGCAGAAGAAACCCTTGCTGATCCGTCAGGCCATCCCTGATTTCGAAAGCCCGATCGACGCCGACGAACTGGCGGGCCTGGCGCTGGAAGAAGAAGTCGAATCGCGCCTGGTGATCGAGCATGGCGAGCGTCCGTGGGAACTGCGTCGCGGGCCGTTTGCCGAAGATACCTTCAGTACCCTGCCCGAACGCGAGTGGACCCTGCTGGTGCAGGCGGTCGACCAGTTCGTGCCGGAAGTGGCCGAGTTGCTGCAACAGTTCCGCTTCCTGCCGAGCTGGCGCATTGACGACGTGATGATCAGCTTCGCCGCACCGGGCGGCAGCGTGGGCCCGCACTTCGATAACTACGACGTGTTCCTGCTGCAGGCCCAGGGCAAGCGCAACTGGAAGATCGGCCAGATGTGCAACTCCGAGAGCCCACTGCTGCAGCATGCCGACCTGCGCATCCTCGCCGACTTCGAAGAAAGCGCCGAATGGGTGCTGGAGCCGGGCGACATGCTCTACCTGCCGCCGCGCCTGGCCCATTTCGGCATTGCCGAGGACGACTGCATGACCTACTCGGTGGGCTTCCGCGCTCCGAGCGCCGCCGAAGTGCTGACCCACTTCACCGACTTCCTCAGCCAGTACCTGACCGACGAAGAACGCTACACCGACGCCGATGCGCAGCCGGTCAGCGACCCACACCAGATCCAAAGCGACGCCCTCGACCGCCTCAAGAGCCTGCTGGCCGAGCACATGAGCGACGAGCGCATGCTGCTGACCTGGTTCGGCCAGTTCATGACCGAGCCGCGCTACCCGGAACTGGTGGCCGGCGAAGAGCTGGGCGAAGACGACTTCATCGCCAGCCTGCAGGACGGCGCGATCCTGGTGCGCAACCCGAGCGCGCGCCTGGCATGGTCGGAAGTCGACGACGACGTGCTGCTGTTCGCCAGTGGCCAGAGCCGCTACCTGCCAGGCAAGCTGCGCGAGCTGCTGAAGCTGGTGTGCTCGGCCGATGCGCTGCACAGCGACAACCTCGGCCCATGGCTGGCCGACGAAGACGGCCGTGACCTGCTGTGCGAACTTGTAAAGCAGGGCAGCCTGGGGTTCGCCGATGAATAGGATTCACGTAAGTGTCGCGGACTGGCGAAAGGATATCGACGAGATTCGACGCATTCGTGAAGCGGTGTTTGTCGCTGAACAATCGGTTCCACCCGAGCTGGAGTGGGATGCGGACGACGCGGGCGCCATGCATTTTCTGGCGTTTGAAGGCGACTTTCCCATAGGCACCGCGCGCCTGCTGCCCAGCGGCGAGATCGGCCGCGTGTCGGTACTCAAGGACTGGCGCGGGCTGAAAGTGGGCGACAAGCTGATGGAAACGGTGATCGGCGTGGCCGAGCAACGTGGGCAAACCCGACAGTTCCTCAGTGCGCAGGTGTACGCGGCGCCGTTTTACGAGCGGTTGGGCTTCAAGATCGTCAGCGATGAGTTTCTTGAAGTCGGGATTCCGCATGTGGATATGGTGCGCGGGGACTGATCCGGGACCGCGTCGCGGCTATCGGGGGCAAGCCCCCTCCCACATTTTGACCGAGTACATCTTCAAGTGTGGGAGGGGGCTTGCCCCCGATGGCTGTTTCAGCAACGCCACAAAATGCCCTGCCTTGCCAGGGCATTTTGCTGCCTGATATTCAACTTGCGCCCTGCCAGGCCGACAAACTGGCACTATCCAAGCTTGAACCAATCGCAGAGATCACGGACATGTCCCTACGCACCCTGCTCACCGCCCTCCTCCTGACCACGAGCGTGTCGGCCATGGCCGACACGGCCGTGGTCGACCTGAGCAATCGCACCAGCGCCGACCTGCTGCCCGTGGCGCAAAACTTCATTGGCAAGGACGGCACCGTCAGCGCCTATGGCAATCAGCTGATCGTCAATGCGCAACCGGATAAAATCGAGGGTTTGCGCGCCCTGCTCGCGCAGCTGGACACACCCGCCAGGCGCCTGCTGATCACCGTCGACACCAATGAAAACAACCAGCAAACCAACGGCCAGGTGATCAGCTACAGCACCGAGAGCCGTGACGGCGGCATTCAGCAGATCCAGGCCAGCGAAGGCGTGCCCGCACTGATCCAGGTGGGCCAGAGCGTGCCGCTGACCAGCACTCAGCAGGACAGTTACGGTCGCCTGCAGAATCAGACCCAGTACCGCAATGTCACCCAGGGTTTCTATGTCACCGCCAGCGTCACCGGCGAGACCGTTCACCTGGCGATCAGTACCAACCGTGACCGCATGAGCCAGGAGCGTCCCGATGTAGTGAACGTGCAAAGCACCGACACAACCGTCAGCGGCCGCCTGGGCGAGTGGATTTCCCTGGCCGGCATCAACCGCGCGACTCAAGCCGACAAATCCTCTACAACCCGCAGCTACTCTACTCAGGGCCGCGATGACCTGACTGTACGGGTCAAAGTCGACAGCCTGAACTGAGGCACCAAAAACTGACTGACAAGTCGCATCAAGGCAAATATGTAGTGCTTTTAAAAAAGCACTACAAAATGTTTGACGCCCCAAAAAAGGCTGTGCATGATGGCCTCGCTCCCGCTAATCCAGGGCCCTGGCAAGGGGCCCTTGAACCCTAACAAGACGCGACGACGAGGTTTATCTCCATGGCACTGACACGCGAACAGCAAATTGCAGCCCTCGAAAAAGATTGGGCTGAAAACCCACGCTGGAAAGGCGTGACCCGCGCTTATTCGGCTGCTGACGTCGTCCGCCTGCGCGGCTCGGTCCAACCTGAGCACACCTTTGCCAAACTCGGCGCCGAGAAGCTGTGGAACCTGGTCACACAGGGCGCCAAGCCGTCCTTCCGCCCCGACAAGGATTTCGTCAACTGCATGGGCGCCCTCACCGGCGGCCAGGCCGTGCAGCAGGTAAAAGCCGGGATCCAGGCGATCTACCTGTCCGGCTGGCAAGTGGCGGCGGACAACAATTCCGCCGAATCCATGTACCCCGACCAGTCGCTGTACCCGGTGGACTCGGTGCCGACCGTGGTCAAGCGCATCAACAACTCGTTCCGCCGTGCCGACCAGATCCAGTGGAAAGCCGGCAAAGGCCCGGGCGACGAAGGCTACATCGACTACTTCGCGCCCATCGTGGCCGATGCCGAAGCCGGTTTTGGCGGCGTGCTCAACGCCTACGAACTGATGAAAAGCATGATCGAGGCAGGCGCTGCCGGCGTGCACTTCGAAGACCAGTTGGCCTCGGTGAAAAAATGCGGCCACATGGGCGGCAAGGTGTTGGTTCCGACCCAGGAGGCGGTACAGAAGCTGACCGCTGCGCGCCTGGCCGCCGACGTGGCCGGCACCCCGACCATCATCCTGGCCCGCACCGACGCCAACGCCGCCGACCTGTTGACGTCCGATTGCGACCCGTACGATCAGCCGTTCGTGACCGGCGAACGCACTCAGGAAGGGTTCTACAAGGTGCGCGCCGGCCTCGACCAGGCCATCGCCCGCGGCCTGGCCTACGCGCCGTATGCCGACCTGATCTGGTGCGAAACCGCCAAGCCGGACCTGGACGAGGCCCGTCGCTTCGCTGAAGCGATCAAGAAGGAATACCCGGACCAGCTGCTGTCCTACAACTGCTCGCCGTCCTTCAACTGGAAGAAGAACCTGGACGACGCGACCATCGCCAAGTTTCAGCGCGAACTGTCGGCCATGGGCTACAAGCATCAGTTCATCACCCTGGCCGGCATTCACAACATGTGGCACAGCATGTTCAACCTGGCGCACGACTACGCCCGCAACGACATGACCGCCTACGTGAAACTGCAGGAGCAGGAGTTCGCCGACGCTTCCAAGGGCTACACCTTCGTGGCGCACCAGCAGGAAGTGGGCACCGGCTACTTCGATGACATGACCACCGTGATCCAGGGCGGCACTTCGTCGGTGACTGCGCTGAAGGGTTCGACTGAAGAAGAGCAGTTCCACTAAGACCACAACACCGCACAGCAAAAAGCCCCGACTGGTTCGGGGCTTTTTGCTGTGCGGCGTGGGGCTCAACTGTGGGAGGGAGCAAGCCCCCTCCCACACTGGATCCTGTGTCGATTGCGCAGGTTTTGCGCAAAACATTGATCCAGAGCGGTATCTGCGTACACCGGATCGGTTAAAAAATCCGTTCCAGCAACTAACAGCATTCAACCAAGTAACAACAACTTCCCGCGCCACACGAGAACCATTCCCTTAAACCCCTCACAAACAATAGTCATTATCATTTGGCGCATAAAAACTTGGTTGTCGCGTCAACCGGGCGTAATTGATTCAAAGCCCGCTAATGCCCGCAGAGCAAGGGCTACAGCCCCACAAAGGTGCACTATGTGCTTTATCCACCGAATAATTTCGCCGCAGGAATTTTACTTGCCCGGTGTTTAGCCATAAAATCACCGAGATTGATTGCAGTGCGACATATCGTCACTGCATCGTTACTTTTTCGAGCTCAGAGACCTTTGCTCTCTGTTAAGGATTTCCAGCATGACCGAAGCGACAGGACTCATCGCCCACAACTGGGGCTTTGCCATTTTCCTCCTCGGTGTCGTGGGGCTTTGCGCCTTCATGCTTGGTGTCTCCAGCCTCCTCGGGTCAAAAGCCTGGGGGCGCAGCAAGAATGAACCGTTCGAGTCCGGCATGCTGCCTACAGGTGGCGCCCGCTTGCGGCTCTCAGCCAAATTCTATCTGGTCGCGATGCTCTTCGTGATCTTCGATATCGAAGCCCTTTTTCTCTTTGCCTGGTCTGTGTCCGTCCGCGAAAGCGGCTGGACCGGATTCGTCGAAGCTCTCGTTTTCATAGCAATTCTGTTGGCAGGCCTTGTCTACCTGTTCCGAGTGGGCGCCCTTGACTGGGCTCCGGAAGCTCGTCGCAAGCGGCAAGCGAAGCTGAAACAATGAGGCTTTGGCGATGCAATACAATCTCACCAGGATCGACCCGGATGCTCCTAACGATCAGTACCCCATCGGCGAACGGGAAACCGTCTCCGATCCGTTAGAAGATCAAGTCCACAAAAATATCTACATGGGCAAGCTCGAAGACGTGCTGAGCGGTGCGGTCAACTGGGGGCGTAAAAACTCCCTGTGGCCGTACAACTTCGGCCTTTCGTGCTGCTACGTGGAAATGACCACCGCCTTCACGGCGCCCCACGACATCGCGCGCTTTGGCGCCGAAGTGATCCGGGCATCGCCGCGCCAGGCGGACTTCATGGTTATCGCCGGTACCTGCTTTATCAAGATGGCGCCGATCATTCAGCGCCTCTACGAGCAAATGCTCGAGCCCAAGTGGGTTATCTCCATGGGTTCGTGCGCCAACTCCGGTGGCATGTACGACATCTACTCCGTGGTTCAGGGGGTGGACAAGTTCCTGCCCGTGGACGTCTACGTGCCTGGCTGCCCGCCCCGCCCTGAAGCTTTTCTGCAAGGCTTGATGCTGCTGCAGGAATCGATTGGCAAGGAGCGTCGCCCGCTTTCCTGGGTCGTCGGTGATCAAGGCGTGTACCGCGCCGAGATGCCGTCACAAAAGGAACAGCGCCGCGAACAGCGAATCGCAGTGACCAACCTGCGCAGCCCCGACGAAGTCTGATCCAGCCCGCTTCTTTTATAGAACGAACACCTGGCCTCATTCTTTACGTTGACCGAAAGCGATAAAAAACCATGACTACAGGCAGTGCTCTGTATATCCCGCCTTACAAGGCAGACGACCAGGATGTGGTCGTCGAACTCAATAACCGTTTTGGCCCTGACGCCTTCACCGCCCAGGCCACACGCACCGGCATGCCCGTGCTGTGGGTGGCGCGAGCCAGGCTCGTCGAAGTCCTGAGCTTCCTGCGCAACCTGCCCAAGCCGTACGTCATGCTCTATGACCTGCATGGCGTGGACGAGCGTCTGCGCACCAAGCGCCAGGGCTTGCCGAGCGGTGCCGACTTCACCGTGTTCTATCACCTGCTGTCGATCGAACGTAACAGCGACGTGATGATCAAGGTTGCCCTCAGCGAAGGCGACCTGAGCGTGCCGACCGTCACCGGTATCTGGCCCAACGCAAGCTGGTACGAGCGCGAAGTCTGGGACATGTTCGGTATCGACTTCCCGGGCCACCCGCACCTCACGCGCATCATGATGCCGCCGACGTGGGAAGGTCACCCGCTGCGCAAGGACTACCCTGCGCGCGCCACCGAATTCGACCCGTTCAGCCTGACCCTGGCCAAGCAACAGCTCGAAGAAGAAGCCGCGCGCTTCCGCCCGGAAGACTGGGGCATGAAACGCTCCGGCACCAACGAGGACTACATGTTCCTCAACCTGGGCCCGAACCACCCTTCGGCTCACGGTGCCTTCCGCATCATCCTGCAACTGGACGGCGAAGAAATCGTCGACTGCGTGCCCGACATCGGCTACCACCACCGTGGTGCCGAAAAGATGGCCGAGCGTCAGTCCTGGCACAGCTTCATTCCGTACACCGACCGTATCGACTACCTCGGCGGCGTGATGAACAACCTGCCGTACGTGCTCTCGGTCGAGAAGCTCGCCGGTATCAAGGTGCCGGACCGCGTCGACACCATCCGCATCATGATGGCCGAGTTCTTCCGCATCACCAGCCACCTGCTGTTCCTGGGTACTTACATCCAGGACGTGGGCGCCATGACCCCGGTGTTCTTTACCTTCACCGACCGTCAACGCGCCTACAAGGTCATCGAAGCCGTCACCGGTTTCCGCCTGCACCCGGCCTGGTACCGCATCGGCGGCGTGGCGCATGACCTGCCCAACGGCTGGGAGCGTCTGGTCAAGGAATTCATCGACTGGATGCCCAAGCGTCTGGACGAGTACCAAAAGGCCGCGCTGGACAACAGCATCCTCAAGGGCCGCACTATCGGCGTTGCGCAGTACAACACCAAGGAAGCCCTGGAATGGGGCGTCACCGGTGCCGGCCTGCGTTCCACCGGCTGCGATTTCGACTTGCGCAAGGCGCGCCCGTATTCGGGCTACGAGAACTTCGAGTTTGAAGTGCCGCTGGCCGCCAATGGCGATGCCTACGACCGCTGCATCGTGCGCGTCGAAGAAATGCGCCAGAGCCTCAAGATCATCGAACAGTGCATGCGCAACATGCCGGCCGGCCCATACAAGGCGGATCACCCGCTGACGACGCCGCCGCCCAAAGAGCGCACGCTGCAGCACATCGAAACCCTGATCACGCACTTCCTGCAGGTTTCGTGGGGCCCGGTGATGCCGGCCAACGAATCCTTCCAGATGATCGAAGCGACCAAGGGTATCAACAGTTATTACCTGACGAGCGATGGCGGCACCATGAGCTACCGCACCCGGATTCGTACTCCAAGCTTCCCGCACTTGCAGCAGATCCCTTCGGTGATCAAAGGCGAGATGGTCGCGGACTTGATTGCGTACCTGGGTAGTATCGATTTCGTTATGGCCGACGTGGACCGCTAAGCATGAACAGCACGCTTATCCAGACAGACCGTTTCACCTTGAGTGAAACCGAGCGCTCGGCCATCGAGCACGAGCTGCATCACTACGAAGACCCGCGCGCGGCGTCGATCGAAGCCCTCAAGATCGTGCAGAAGGAACGTGGCTGGGTGCCGGACGGCGCCCTCTACGCCATCGGCGAAATCCTCGGCATCCCGGCCAGCGACGTTGAAGGCGTGGCCACGTTCTACAGCCAGATCTTCCGCCAGCCGGTGGGTCGCCACATCATTCGCGTGTGCGACAGCATGGTCTGCTACATCGGTGGCCACGAATCGGTGGTCAGCGAAATCCAGGCCACACTGGGCATCGGCCTCGGCCAGACCACCGCAGACGGCCGCTTCACGCTGCTCCCGGTGTGCTGCCTGGGCAACTGCGACAAGGCGCCGGCGTTGATGATCGACGACGACACGTTCGGTGACGTACAGCCTGCTGGCGTGACCCAATTGCTCGAGGGCTACCCATGACCCTGACCTCTTTCGGCCCGGCCAACCTGATCAAGCGTTCGGCCGAGACCCACCCGCTCACCTGGCGCCTGCGTGACGACGGCGAGCCGGTCTGGCTCGACGAGTACCAGACCAAGAACGGCTACGCCGCTGCACGCAAGGCCTTCGCCGACATGGCCCAGGACGACATCGTCCAGACCGTGAAAGACGCCGGCCTCAAGGGGCGCGGCGGCGCGGGCTTCCCCACGGGCGTGAAGTGGGGCCTGATGCCCAAGGACGAATCCATCAACATCCGTTACCTGTTGTGCAACGCGGATGAAATGGAGCCGAACACCTGGAAAGACCGCATGCTGATGGAGCAACTGCCCCATCTGCTGATCGAAGGCATGCTGATCAGCGCACGCGCGCTCAAGACCTACCGTGGCTACATCTTCCTGCGTGGCGAATACACCACCGCCGCCAAGCACCTCAACCGCGCCGTGGCAGAAGCCAAGGCAGCAGGCCTGCTGGGCAAGAACATCCTCGGTTCCGGTTTTGACTTCGAACTGTTCGTGCACACCGGCGCCGGGCGTTATATCTGCGGTGAAGAAACCGCACTGATCAACTCCCTCGAAGGCCGCCGCGCCAACCCGCGCTCCAAGCCGCCCTTCCCTGCCGCCGTGGGCGTGTGGGGCAAGCCGACCTGCGTGAACAACGTCGAAACCCTGTGCAACGTGCCGGCGATCATTGCCGACGGCGTCGACTGGTACAAATCGTTGGCCCGCGAAGGCAGTGAAGACATGGGCACCAAGCTCATGGGCTTCTCCGGCAAGGTCAAGAACCCTGGCCTGTGGGAGCTGCCGTTCGGCGTCACCGCACGCGAGCTGTTCGAGGACTACGCCGGCGGCATGCGCGACGGCTACACCTTGAAAGCCTGGCAGCCTGGCGGCGCCGGTACCGGCTTCCTGCTTCCTGAACACCTCGACGCACAAATGTATGCCGGCGGTATCGGCAAAGTCGGCACCCGGATGGGTACCGGCCTGGCGATGGCGGTGGACAACACCGTGAACATGGTTTCGTTGCTGCGCAACATGGAGCAGTTCTTCGCGCGTGAATCGTGCGGTTTCTGCACCCCATGCCGCGACGGTCTGCCGTGGAGCGTGAAGCTGCTGATGGCCCTGGAAAACGGCGAAGGCCGCGAGGGGGATATCGAAACCCTGCTCGGCCTGGTCGGCTTCCTCGGCCCAGGCAAGACCTTCTGTGCTCACGCACCGGGCGCCGTGGAGCCATTGGGCAGCGCAATCAAATACTTCCGCCCTGAATTCGAGGCCGGCATCGCGCCAACCCGCGCGGGCGAGCTGACTCAGGTGGTATCGCCGACCATGGTCGGCGCGTAACGCTTTAAAAGGCGAAGGGCCCGTGCCCCTCGCTTTCTCATGTGCTGACGCCTTGATGGCTGTGTAGATGCACCTGAATAACAAGATTCCATTAGCCACGCCCGCTGACAACGGGCCAACGAAGAACTTTGAACCATGGCCACTATCCACGTAGACGGCAAAGCGCTCGAAGTCGATGGGGCGGACAACCTGTTACAGGCATGTCTGTCACTCGGCCTCGACATCCCGTATTTCTGCTGGCACCCCGCGCTCGGTAGCGTCGGTGCCTGTCGCCAGTGCGCGGTCAAGCAGTACACCGACGAAAACGACACCCGTGGTCGTATCGTCATGTCGTGCATGACCCCAGCCACCGACAACACCTGGATCTCCATCGAAGATGAAGAATCCAAGGCGTTCCGCGCCAGTGTCGTCGAATGGCTGATGACCAACCACCCCCACGACTGCCCGGTCTGTGAGGAAGGCGGTCACTGCCACCTGCAAGACATGACAGTGATGACCGGCCACAACGAGCGCCGTTATCGCTTCACCAAGCGCACCCACCAGAACCAGCAACTGGGCCCGTTCATCTCCCACGAAATGAACCGCTGCATCGCCTGCTATCGCTGCGTGCGTTTCTATAAGGACTACGCCGGCGGCACCGACCTGGGCGTATTCGGCGCCCACGACAACGTGTACTTCGGTCGCGTTGAAGACGGCGTTCTGGAAAGCGAGTTCTCCGGCAACCTCACCGAGGTCTGCCCGACCGGTGTGTTCACCGACAAGACCCACTCCGAGCGCTACAACCGCAAGTGGGACATGCAATTCGCGCCGAGCATCTGCCATGGCTGCTCCAGCGGTTGCAACATTTCCCCGGGCGAGCGCTACGGTGAACTGCGTCGCATCGAAAACCGCTTCAACGGTTCGGTCAACCAGTACTTCCTCTGCGACCGTGGCCGTTTTGGCTACGGCTATGTCAACCGCAAGGATCGCCCGCGCCAGCCATTGCTGGCCGATGGCACCCAGCTGAGCCTGGACAGCGCGCTGGATAAAGCCGCCGACCTGCTGCGCGGCCGCAACATTGTCGGTATCGGTTCGCCACGCGCCAGCCTCGAAAGCAACTTCGCGCTGCGCGAGCTGGTTGGCGCCGAGCACTTCTACAGCGGTATCGAAGCCGGCGAGCTGGAGCGCATCCGTCTGGTCCTGCAAGTGCTCAACGACAGCCCGCTGCCAGTGCCGAACATGCGCGACATCGAAGACCACGATGCGATCTTCGTGCTCGGTGAAGACCTGACCCAGACCGCAGCGCGCGTGGCCCTGTCCCTGCGCCAGTCGGTCAAGGGCAAGGCCGAAGACATGGCCGACGCCATGCGCGTGCAGCCGTGGCTCGACGCCGCCGTGAAAAACATCGGCCAGCACGCGCTGAACCCGCTTTTTATCGCCTCCCTGGCTGAAACCAAGCTCGACGACATCGCCGAAGAATGCGTGCACGCAGCACCGGACGATCTGGCCCGCATCGGTTTCGCCGTGGCCCACGCCCTCGACGCCAGCGCACCGGCCGTCGAAGGCCTGGACACTGAAGCCCTTGAGCTGGCCCAGCGTATCGCCGACGCCCTGCTGGCGGCCAAGCGTCCGTTGATCATTGCCGGCACCTCGCTGGGTTCCAGGGCGCTGATCGAGGCCGCTGCCAACATCGCCAAGGCCTTGAAGCTGCGCGACAAGAACGGCTCCATCAGCCTGGTAGTGCCGGAAGCCAACAGCCTTGGCCTGGCCATGCTCGGTGGCGAGTCCCTGGACGCCGGCCTGCAAGCGGTGATCGACGGCAACGCCGACGCCATCGTGGTGCTGGAAAACGACCTGTACACCCGCACCGACGCTGCCAAAGTTGACGCCGCGCTCAACGCCGCCAAGGTGCTGATCGTCGCCGACCACCAGCAGACCGCCACCAGCGAACGCGCCCATCTGGTACTGCCGGCCGCCACCTTCGCCGAAGGCGACGGTACGCTGGTCAGCCAGGAAGGCCGCGCCCAGCGCTTCTTCCAGGTGTTCGATCCGAAGTACATGGACGCCAGCATCCTGGTTCACGAAGGCTGGCGCTGGCTGCATGCCCTGCGCGCGACCCTGCTGAACCAGCCGATCGACTGGACCCAGCTCGATCACGTCACCGCCGCCACCGCCGCCAGCGCGTCGCAGCTTGCGCGGATTGTCGATGCCGCACCGTCCGCCGCGTTCCGCATCAAGGGCATGAAACTGGCCCGCGAACCGCTGCGTTACTCCGGTCGTACCGCCATGCGCGCCGACATCAGCGTGCACGAACCGCGCACCCCGCAAGATCACGACACCGCGTTCGCCTTCTCCATGGAAGGCTACTCGGGTTCGGCCGAACCGCGTCAGCAGGTGCCGTTTGCCTGGTCGCCGGGCTGGAACTCGCCACAGGCCTGGAACAAGTTCCAGGACGAAGTGGGTGGTCATATCCGCGCGGGCGACCCGGGCACCCGCCTGATCGAAAGCACGGGTGATTCGCTGAACTGGTTCGCCGCCGTACCGCGTCCGTTCAACCCGGCGCCGGGCACCTGGCAGGTTGTGCCGTTTTTCCACCTGTTCGGCAGTGAAGAAAACTCTTCCAAGGCCGCTCCGGTGCAAGAGCGCATTCCAGACGCCTACGTGTCGCTGGCCAAGTCCGAAGCCGATCGCCTGGGCGTCAATGACGGTGCCCTGCTCAGCCTGAACGTGGCCGGCCAGACCCTGTGTCTGCCGCTGCGCATCAACGATGAGTTGGGTGCCGGCCTGGTTGCATTGCCTAAAGGCCTGGCGGGCATCCCGCCGGCCATTTTCGGCAAAACCGTTGACGGTCTGCAGGAGGCAGCGCAATGACCTGGTTCACCCCTGAAGTGATCGACGTGATCATCTCGGTCGTCAAGGCCATCGTGATCCTGTTGGCCGTGGTCGTCGCGGGCGCCCTGCTCAGCTTCGTCGAACGTCGTCTGCTGGGCTGGTGGCAGGACCGTTACGGTCCGAACCGCGTTGGTCCGTTCGGCATGTTCCAGATCGCTGCCGACATGCTGAAGATGTTCTTCAAGGAAGACTGGACTCCGCCGTTCGCCGACAAGGTGATTTTCACCCTGGCACCGGTGGTGGCCATGAGCGCCTTGCTGATCGCCTTCGCGGTCATCCCGATCACCCCGACCTGGGGCGTGGCGGACCTGAACATCGGCCTGCTGTTCTTCTTCGCCATGGCCGGTCTGTCGGTGTATGCGGTGCTGTTCGCCGGTTGGTCGAGCAACAACAAGTTCGCCCTGCTGGGCAGCTTGCGCGCCTCGGCACAGACCGTGTCCTACGAAGTGTTCATGGGCCTGGCGCTGATGGGCATCGTGGTGCAGGTCGGCTCGTTCAACATGCGCGACATCGTCGAGTACCAGGCGCAGAACCTGTGGTTCATCATTCCGCAGTTCTTCGGCTTCTGTACCTTTTTCATTGCTGGCGTGGCCGTGACTCACCGTCACCCCTTCGACCAGCCGGAAGCGGAACAGGAACTGGCCGACGGTTACCACATTGAATATGCCGGCATGAAGTGGGGCATGTTCTTCGTCGGTGAGTACATCGGCATCATCCTGATCTCGGCCCTGCTGGTGACGCTGTTCTTCGGCGGCTGGCACGGTCCGTTCGGCATCCTGCCGCAGTTGGCGTTCTTCTGGTTCTCCCTCAAGACCGCGTTCTTCATCATGTTGTTTATCCTGCTGCGCGCTTCCATTCCGCGTCCACGGTACGACCAGGTGATGGATTTCAGCTGGCGCTTCTGCCTGCCACTGACCCTGATCAATTTGCTGGTGACTGCTGCCGTTGTGTTGTTGAACACGCCAGCGGCCGCGGTTCAGTGAGGATTTGACCCATGTTCAAATATATTGGCGACATCGTTAAGGGTACCGGTACCCAGTTGCGAAGCCTGGTGATGGTGTTCGGTCACGGCTTTCGCAAACGCGACACCCTGCAATACCCGGAAGAAGCGGTGTACCTGCCGCCGCGCTATCGCGGCCGCATCGTGCTCACCCGCGACCCCGATGGCGAAGAGCGTTGCGTAGCCTGCAACCTGTGCGCCGTGGCGTGCCCGGTGGGTTGCATCTCCCTGCAGAAAGCTGAAACCGAAGACGGTCGCTGGTACCCGGACTTCTTCCGCATCAACTTCTCGCGCTGCATTTTCTGCGGCCTCTGCGAGGAAGCTTGCCCGACCACCGCGATTCAGCTCACGCCGGATTTCGAGATGGCCGAGTTCAAACGTCAGGACCTGGTGTACGAGAAAGAAGATCTGCTGATCTCTGGTCCCGGTAAAAACCCTGATTACAACTTCTATCGTGTTGCAGGTATGGCCGTTGCCGGTAAGCCCAAGGGCGCCGCACAAAACGAAGCCGAACCGATCAACGTGAAGAGCTTGCTGCCTTAAGGAAGAAAGATGGAATTCGCTTTCTATTTCGCATCGGGTATCGCAGTGGTGTCCACGCTTCGCGTGATCACCAACACCAACCCTGTGCACGCCCTGCTCTACCTGATCATTTCGCTGATCGCCGTGGCCATGACCTTCTTCGCCCTCGGCGCGCCGTTTGCCGGTGTGCTGGAAGTGATCGCCTACGCTGGCGCCATCATGGTGCTGTTCGTGTTTGTGGTGATGATGCTCAACCTGGGGCCGGCCTCGGTCGCCCAGGAACGCGTCTGGCTCAAGCCCGGCATCTGGCTCGGCCCGGTGATCCTCGCAGCCCTGCTGCTGGGTGAACTGCTGTATGTGCTGTTCGCTCACCAGAGCGGCCAGGCCATCGGCCACACCACCGTAGACGCCAAGGCCGTGGGCATCAGCCTGTTCGGCCCGTACCTGCTGGTGGTCGAACTGGCTTCGATGCTGCTGCTCGCCGCAGCCATCACGGCCTTCCACTTGGGCCGCAACGAAGCCAAGGAGCAATGACGATGCCTGCTATCCCTTTGGAGCATGGTCTGGCGGTCGCCGGCATCCTGTTCTGCCTTGGCCTGGTCGGCCTGATGGTGCGCCGTAACATTCTGTTCGTGTTGATGAGCCTGGAAATCATGATGAACGCTGCGGCACTGGCGTTCATCGTGGCGGGCGCACGTTGGGGCCAGCCGGATGGACAAGTCATGTTCATCCTGGTGATCAGCCTGGCAGCCGCCGAGGCCAGTATTGGCCTGGCGATCCTGCTGCAGCTGTACCGTCGCTTCCACACGCTTGATATCGACGCTGCCAGTGAGATGCGCGGATGAACATGATCTTTCTGACTTTCGTATTTCCCCTGATCGGTTTCCTGCTGCTGTCGTTCTCTCGCGGGCGCTGGTCGGAAAACCTCTCGGCCCTGATCGGCGTGGGCTCCATTGGTCTGTCGGCCATTGTGGCCGCCTATGTCATCTGGCAATTCAACGTGGCGCCGCCGGAAGGCGGTCACTACACGCTCGTGCTGTGGCAGTGGATGTCGGTGGAGGGCTTCAAGCCCAACTTCGCTCTCTACGTCGACGGCCTGTCGATCACCATGCTCGGCGTGGTGGTGGGTGTGGGCTTTCTGATCCACCTGTTCGCATCCTGGTACATGCGCGGCGAAGCGGGCTACTCGCGCTTCTTTGCCTACACCAACCTGTTTATCGCCAGCATGCTGTTCCTGGTATTGGGCGATAACCTGTTGTTCCTGTACTTCGGCTGGGAAGGCGTGGGCCTGTGCTCGTACCTGTTGATCGGTTTCTACTACAGCAACCGCAACAACGGTAACGCGGCCCTCAAGGCGTTTATCGTCACCCGTATCGGCGACGTGTTCATGGCCATCGGCCTGTTCATCCTGTTCCAACAGGTGGGCACGCTGAACATCCAGGAACTGCTGGTGCTGGCACCGCAGAAATTCCAGGTCGGCGACTTCTGGATCACCCTGGCGACCCTGATGCTGCTGGGCGGCGCCGTGGGTAAATCCGCGCAACTGCCGTTGCAAACCTGGCTGGCGGATGCGATGGCCGGCCCTACCCCGGTTTCCGCACTGATTCACGCGGCAACCATGGTAACCGCCGGTGTCTACCTGATCGCGCGGACCCACGGTCTGTTCACCCTGGCGCCGGATATCCTGCATCTTGTGGGCATCGTCGGTGGCGTGACCCTGGTACTGGCCGGCTTCGCCGCGCTGGTGCAGACCGACATCAAGCGCATCCTCGCCTACTCGACCATGAGCCAGATCGGCTACATGTTCCTGGCCCTGGGCGTCGGCGCCTGGGACGCGGCGATCTTCCACCTGATGACCCACGCCTTCTTCAAGGCCCTGCTGTTCCTCGCTTCCGGTGCGGTGATCGTGGCCTGCCATCACGAGCAGAACATCTTCAAGATGGGCGGCCTGTGGAAGAAACTGCCGTTGGCCTACGCCAGCTTCATCGTCGGTGGTGCCGCCCTGGCCGCCCTGCCGCTGGTGACCGCCGGTTTCTACTCCAAGGACGAAATCCTCTGGGAAGCCTTTGCCAGCGGTAACCAGAACCTGCTGTACGCAGGGCTGGTGGGTGCGTTCATGACCTCGCTGTACACTTTCCGCCTGATCTTTATCACCTTCCACGGTGCAGCCAAGACCGAAGCGCACGCGGGCCACGGCGTCTCCCACTGGCTGCCGCTGTCGGTGCTGATCATCCTGTCGACCTTCATCGGCGCCATGATCACCCCACCGCTGCACGGTGTGCTGCCGCAAAGCGTCGGCCACGCCGGCGGCGCCGACAAGCACAGCCTGGAAATTGCCTCGGGCGCCATCGCCCTGGCCGGTATCCTGCTGGCGGCCCTGCTGTTCCTCGGCAAGCGCCGCTTCGTCACAGGCGTTGCCAACAGTGGCATCGGGCGCTTCCTGTCAGCCTGGTGGTTCGCCGCCTGGGGCTTCGACTGGATCTACGACAAACTGTTCGTCAAACCTTACCTTGCGATCAGCCATGTGCTGCGCAAAGACCCGCTCGACCAGACCATCGGTTTGATCCCGCGCGCCGCCAAGGCCGGTCACACGGCCCTGAGCCGCAGCGAGACCGGTCAACTGCGCTGGTATGCAGCGTCCATGGCCATCGGTGCCGTGCTGGTAATCGGCGCCATCGTGGTAGTGGCGGTCTGACATGAACCTTTTGAACTTTGCGAACTTGCGAAAGGAAACGAGCCCGTCATGATTCTGCCCTGGCTAATCCTGATCCCCTTTATCGGCGGCCTGCTCTGCTGGATGGGTGAACGCTTCGGCGCCACCCTGCCCCGCTGGATTGCGTTGCTGACCATGTCCCTGGAACTCGCGCTCGGCCTCTGGCTGTGGGCCCACGGTGACTACTCATTCGCGCCGGCACCGGGTGTCGATCCCACTTTCGCGCTTGAATTCAAGCACGTGTGGATCCAGCGCTTCGGCATCAACGTGCACCTGGCCCTCGACGGCCTGTCGCTGCTGATGATCCTGCTGACCGGCCTGCTGGGTATCCTTTCGGTACTCTGCTCCTGGAAAGAGATCCAGCGTCACGTGGGCTTCTTCCACCTGAACCTGATGTGGATCCTGGGCGGCGTGGTTGGCGTGTTCCTCGCCCTCGACCTGTTCATGTTCTTCTTCTTCTGGGAAATGATGCTGGTGCCGATGTACTTCCTCATCGCGCTCTGGGGTCACAGCTCTTCGGACGGCAAGAAAACCCGGATCTACGCGGCCACCAAGTTCTTCATCTTCACCCAGGCTTCCGGCCTGATCATGTTGGTGGCGATCCTCGGTCTGGTACTGGTCAACTTCAACAGCACGGGCGTGATCACGTTCAACTACGCCGACCTGTTGAAAACCAAGATGTCCCTGACCACCGAGTACATCCTCATGCTCGGTTTCTTCATCGCGTTTGCGGTGAAGCTGCCGGTGGTGCCGTTCCACTCCTGGCTGCCGGATGCCCACGCCCAGGCGCCGACCGCCGGTTCCGTCGACCTCGCCGGTATCCTGTTGAAGACGGCGGCCTACGGCCTGCTGCGTTTCGCCCTGCCGCTGTTCCCGAATGCCTCGGCCGAGTTCGCGCCGATCGCCATGACCCTGGGTCTGATCGGGATCTTCTACGGTGCGTTCCTCGCCTTCGCGCAAACCGACATCAAGCGTCTAATTGCCTTCTCGTCCGTTTCCCACATGGGCTTCGTACTGATCGGCATCTACTCCGGCAGCCAATTGGCGCTGCAGGGCGCGGTGATCCAGATGCTGGCTCACGGTGTATCGGCCGCCGCGCTGTTTATCCTCAGTGGCCAGCTGTATGAGCGCCTGCACACCCGTGACATGCGTGAAATGGGTGGCGTGTGGTCGCGCATCGCCTACCTGCCGGCGATCAGCCTGTTCTTCGCTGCCGCGTCCCTGGGCTTGCCGGGCACCGGCAACTTTATCGGCGAGTTCCTGATCCTGATGGGTGCCTTCGTGCAAACGCCATGGATCAGCGCGATTGCCACCTCCGGCCTGGTGTTTGGTTCGGTTTACTCGCTGATCATGATCCACCGCGCCTACTTCGGCCCGGCCAAGTCCGACACCGTCCTGCAAGGGATGGATGCGCGCGAACTGATCATGGTGCTCGGCCTTGCGGTATTGCTGATTTACATCGGCGTGTACCCGCAACCGTTCCTGGACACTTCTGCCGCAACGATGCATGGCGTGCAGCAGTGGTTCGGCACCGCCTTCTCTCAACTCGCTTCGGCCCGGTAAGAGCGCTATGGAATTCACGATCCAACACTTTATCGCGCTTGCGCCGCTGCTGATCACCAGCCTCACCATCGTGGTGGTGATGCTGGCGATCGCCTGGCGCCGCAATCATTCGCAAACGTTCCTGCTGTCCTGCGCCGGGTTGAACCTGGCCCTGCTGTCGATCATCCCGGCGCTCAAGGTCGCGCCACTGGCGGTCACGCCATTGATGATGGTCGATGACTTCGCGCTGCTGTACATCGCGCTGATCCTGGTCGCGACCCTGGCCTGCGTCACCCTCGCCCATGCCTACCTCGGCGAAGGCGGCTCCGGCTACCCAGGCAACAAGGAAGAGCTGTACCTGCTGATCCTGCTGGCAGCGGCCGGCGGTATCGTGCTGGTCAGCGCGCAGCACCTGGCCGGTTTGTTCATCGGCCTGGAACTGCTGTCGATCCCGACTTACGGCCTGGTGGCCTACGCCTTCTTCAACAAGCGCTCCCTGGAAGCCGGCATCAAGTACATGGTGCTGTCGGCCGCCGGTTCCGCGTTCCTGTTGTTCGGTATGGCCCTGCTCTACGCCGAAGCCGGCAGCCTGAGCTTCACCGGCATCGGTCACGCCCTGGCCGCCACCAGCATGCCTGCGCCGATTGCCCAACTGGGCCTGGCGATGATGCTGATCGGCCTGGCGTTCAAGCTGTCGCTGGTGCCGTTCCACCTGTGGACCCCGGACGTGTACGAAGGCGCCCCGGCGCCGGTGGCCGCGTTCCTGGCGACGGCGTCGAAGGTGGCGGTGTTTGCGGTGATGGTGCGGCTGTTCCAGATCTCGCCTGCGGCCAACACCGGCGTAATGAGCGACGTGCTGACCGTGATCGCCATTGCGTCGATCCTGTTCGGTAACCTGCTGGCGCTGACCCAGAACAACCTCAAGCGTCTGCTGGGTTATTCGTCCATCGCCCACTTCGGCTACCTGCTGATCGCCCTGGTGGCGAGCAACGGCCTGGCCGTGGAAGCCATCGGCGTGTACCTGGTCACCTACGTGATCACCAGCCTCGGCGCATTCGGTGTGATCACCCTGATGTCCTCGCCGTACAAGGGCCGTGATGCCGACGCTCTGTACGAATACCGTGGCCTGTTCTGGCGCCGTCCGTACCTGACCGCCGTCCTCACCGTGATGATGTTGTCCCTGGCCGGCATCCCGCTGACGGCGGGCTTTATCGGCAAGTTCTACATTGTCGCTACCGGCGTTCAAGCGCACCAATGGTGGCTTGTAGCTTCCCTGGTACTGGGCAGCGCCATCGGCGTGTTCTACTACCTGCGCGTGATGGTCACCCTGTACCTGATCGAGCCGAACCTGCGCCGTGTGGACGCCGAGCTGCACTGGGAACAGAAGGCAGGTGGCGTGATGCTGCTGGCCATCGCCCTGCTCGCCTTCTTCCTGGGCGTGTACCCGCAACCGTTGCTCACCCTGGTGCAGCATGCGGTGCTGGGCGTTTGATCGCTTAGTCACCTGTGGTAAACAGAACGGCGCCTTCGGGCGCCGTTTTGCGTTTCCGGGTCGCGAAGCGGCTGGGCATCGTGCACGTTGTCATTTTGAATGAACCTTTTAGAACAGCTTCCTATCCATTTATAACAAGACAGGGAGGCAACATGAGTACCGCAAAAATCTACACCATCCACTACCACCTGCACGGTACGCCGAAATCCTTTGTCGTACGTGCCGACGTCATGAACAACGCTGAAGCCTGGCACTGGGCGGCCGTTGATGCCGACATTGCACACGTTAGTCGTATCGGCCGCGTAGGCCATGAGCAGGTCAAGAAAACCACACGCCCGTGGGCGGAGAAATACGGCATTACCGAAGTCAGCTGGAACCCACCCAAATAAACAAAGCCCCGCACAATGGCGGGGCTCTTTTTACTTTTTCAAGTCGCCCAACGGATCGTAGGGCGGCTTTTTTTCCGACTGCTTTTTCTCGTCCAGCGGGGCGATGGCCGGGCCGATGGGATCGACCTGCGGGTCCGACACATCGGGAGAGTCCGGGTCGAAACCCAGCTCATCCTTGCCGCTCGAATGCTCGCTTGAACGCGGGCCTTTAGGGGGATTGCTCATGGTGACCTCCTCTCTTACAACGGGCGGGCTTTATCGTGGAGAGTGTCGAGGTTTTCCTCGACCTGCTTCACCTCATCGTCCGGCCGGTCCTGTGGGTCGTTGGGGCGCAACGCATCATTGTCGCGCTCCTCTTCGCCGGGGGTGCGATGGGTATCGGGCGTACCCGGCGGTGGCTGCTTGTATTCGGGCATGGTGGCGTACCTGTGAAGGGCTTCACAGGGTTAGAGAAACCGTCTTCGGCCATCGTTCAACTTGTTTGCCCGCGTGCCTGGGTACGCCAGCAGCACAGCGCACTGATCGCAATCGCCGCGCCCGCCAGACCAAACACCAGCGACGCCGAGGCCACCGGCAATACCAGCCCCGCCAGCAACGGCCCGAGCCCCGCGCCGATATCGCGCCACACTGCGTTGGACGCCAGCGCCGACACCCGCATCGAACCCGGGTTGCGTTCGGTCACCAGGGTGGTCACCAGCGGCAATTGCAAAGCACGCAGCACCAGCACAGCCGCCGCGCCGGCGATCACCCACTCACTGCCGAACGCTCCCAGCGCCAGGGCGCTCATGAATGAAAACAGCAGCAGCATCGAGGTGGCCCCGAACCGCTGCGCCACGTGACCACCCAACGGGCTCAGCAGCAACTCCGACAGATACCGCAGGCCCATCAGACCACCGGCGATCAGCACCGCGTCACCGCCCACGATCTTCTGCGCCTGGATCGACAGGCCAAAGATAAACAGGCCGTCCAGCGCCACGCCCTCGATAAATGACCACAGCGCCACACTGTCGGGCCAGTTGAAGCGTCGCCGCGGCGTGCTGTGCAGATCGTGCCCGGTATTGGGCAACCCGCGCGCCAACCACAGCCCCATGAGGCAACACGCGGTAAGGATCAGGAAAATCGGGCGCGGCCCGGCCCACAAAGTCAGCAATCCGCCCAGCGGCAACGCCAGCATCGGCCCCAGCGCGATCAAGGCCCGCGAACGCCCGGCACGGCGCGCGGCCCCTTCCAGTTCGGAAGTGGCCAATACCTGGGTCGACAGATTCAGCGCGGCATAACACAGGCCCCACACCAGCCGCAGGCCGAGCAAGGCAGCAAAGCCGGACAGCACCGAGTTGCCCAAGGCACACAGCGCAGCAGCGCCGGCGGCAAGCATGCAGGTGAGACGATCGCCATTGCGCGCATAGAAGTTCAGCACGTGCCGATAGCCGAAGATCCGCACCAGCCGGTTGGCCGCCAGCAGCACGCCGGCCTGGGCCAACGTGATGCCGAAGGCTTCGGACTCCATCGGCAGCAGCAGGTAAAGCAACACATCACTGGGCAGGCAGAACCCGAGGGTCAGCGCGGCGCGGCGAGAGGTGGCATCGGCGATACGGTGGGCTTGGCTGGTCATAAAGCTGAAACATTCAGAATCAGGTCGTCACACTAGCCCTCACCGATGCTGTTTTACAAGGGCCAGACCCAGTGCCAGTCAGTGAGTTTGCGCCCTGTGGCGAGCGGGCTTGCCCGGCGTTGGGGGGCGAAGCGCCCACAATCCAGCAAAACGCGGTGTACCTGATACGGCTGAGCGCCTGGTTTTGGGGCTGCTGCGCAGCCCAACGCAGGACAAGCCTGCTCGCCACAGGGAATGGCATTTAGAGTCAGACCCGCTGTTGATACGGCAGCAAACGCAGCCCGCTGGCCACACTGCCCACCAGCGCGAACGCACAGCCCAGCCATAGCGCGTAGTGCGGGCCACGGCTCACGGACAAGTGAAAACACAGGGCCACCAACGAGGCGCCCAGTGTCTGCCCCAGCAACCGCGAAATCGCCACGATGCCGCTGGCCCCGCCACTGCGGGCCAGGGGTGCGCTGGTCATCAGGGCCTTGAGATTGGGCGACTGGAAAAACCCGAAACCAGCGCCGCACAACGCCATGCGCCAGCCGATATCAAACGCCGAAGCCTCATTGCCCAGGGTCGCCAGGGCGCCCATGCCGAGGCTGAGCATCAGCAGGCCGATGCCGCACAACAGGCCCAGTGACACCCGATCCGCCAGACGCCCGGCCACCAGCGCCATCACCGCCACCACCGCTGGCCATGGCGTCATCAGAAATCCGGTCTCCACCTGACTATGGCCCAACGCCGCCTGCAACAGAAACGGCAGTGACACGAACGCCAGGCCCTGGGCGCTGAACGCGCAAATCGCGGTGAGGGAAGACAAGGCAAACACCGGGCGCTTGAACAGGTCCACCGCCAGCATCGGCGCCGGGTGGCCGGCCTCGCGGCGCAGCAGCAGCGCACCGCATACCGCCGCGAGCGCCACCAGCCCCAGGGTCAATGCGCCCTGCGCTCCGTGCACGGCGGCGCCCAGCCCCAGCACCAGCAACGCGAACAAACCGGCACACAGCAACGCTGCCAGGCGATCAAAGGCGTGCCCGCTGATCGGCAACCTGGGCAGCGAGCGCAACCCCAGGCCCAGGGCCAACAGCCCCAACGGCACGTTGATCAGGTACAGCCAGTGCCAACTGGCCACCGAGAGAATCGCCGACGCCGCCGTCGGCCCCAGCGTAAACGCCAGCCCCACCACCAGCGAGTTATAGCCCAGGCCACGCCCGAGCATCTTCGAGGGATAGATATGCCGCAGCAACGCGGTATTGACGCTCATCAACGCCGCCGCACCCAGCCCCTGGGCCACACGCGCGGCGGTGAGGGTCAACAGCGAACCGGCCAGCCCGCACAACAGCGACGAGACGATAAACAGCAGCAACCCGCCCAGGTACACGCGGCGATGCCCCAGCACATCGCTCAACGACGCAAACGGCAGCACCGTTGCGATGATCGCCAACTGGTAAGCGTTGACCACCCAGATCACCGAAGCCGAATCGGTGCCGATGCCTTCGGCCAGGGTCGGCAACGCCGTGTTGACGATGGCCGTGTCCAGCGTCGCCATGCCGATGCCCAGGGACAGCGCGATAACGGCCGGCAGGCGTTTATTGAGGGCAAGCCCATCGGCAACTGAAGACATGGACGCTCCGCGCGGGTGACAAGGGGCCTGTAGATTACGGGCAGCGCGGATTTTTTTCAGGCAACAATCGGCTGGCTGTCAAAATATTCATCCTGGGGCGAGCAAGGTTCAGTTAAACGCAGACGCCCTGTGGGAGCGGTGGGTCAGCAAGCATTGATGTTTACTGACGCACCGCCATCGGGAGCAAGCCCTCTCCCACATTTGTACAGCGTTCGGCAAAGCAGCGCAGCCCTTGCCATCGAGCCGCTGGATAGGTGACTCTCTCGTCATGTTTGGCCACTATTCCCGGGGTAGCGACATGACCACCAGCAACCTGCTCGCCCAGCTGTTTCCCACCGCCTCCACCGATATTCCCGAACACTTTCGCCTGGCCGCGCCGATTGAACAGCGTGATTACCTGGTCGATGGCCGCTTGCAGGTATGGAACGGCCCGCTGGCCCGCGTGCAAAGCCCGGTGCAATTGGGTGATGAACGCGTGCATATCGGCAGCACGCCATTGCTGGATGCCGACACCGCGCTTACCGCCCTCAACGCCGCCGTGCGCGCCTACGACCGTGGCCAGGGCGAGTGGCCGACGATGCGCGTGGCCGAGCGTATCCAGCATGTCGAAGCGTTCCTGCGGCGTATGCGCGAACAGCGCGACGCGGTGGTCAAGCTGCTGATGTGGGAGATCGGCAAGAACCTCAAGGACTCGCAGAAAGAGTTCGACCGCACCTGCGACTACATCACCGACACCATCAATGCCCTCAAGGAACTCGACCGGCGTTCCAGCCGCTTCGAGCTGGAACAGGACACCCTCGGCCAGATCCGCCGCGTGCCGCTGGGCGTGGCGTTGTGCATGGGCCCTTACAACTATCCGCTGAACGAGACCTTCACCACGCTGATCCCGGCGCTGATCATGGGCAATACCGTGGTGTTCAAGCCGGCCAAGCTCGGCGTGCTGCTGATTCGTCCGTTGCTGGAGGCGTTTCGCGACAGCTTCCCGGCCGGGGTGATCAACGTGATCTATGGCAGCGGCCGCGAAACCGTGAGCGCGCTGATGGCCAGCGGCAAGATCGATATCTTTGCGTTTATCGGTACCAACAAGGCCGCCAGCGATTTGAAAAAACTGCACCCCAAGCCGCACCGCCTGCGCGCCGCCCTGGGCCTGGACGCGAAGAACCCTGGCATCGTGCTGCCAGAGGTCGACCTGGACAATGCCGTCAGCGAAGCCCTTACCGGCGCCCTCTCGTTCAACGGCCAGCGCTGCACGGCGTTGAAAATCCTGTTTGTGCATGAAGCGGTGGTCGACAGCTTCATCGAAAAATTCAACACCCGACTGGCGACGCTCAAGCCCGGCATGCCCTGGGAAGACGGCGTGTCGCTGACGCCGCTGCCGGAGGTGGGCAAGGTCGACTATCTCAACGCGCTGGTAGCCGATGCAGCGCTGCACGGCGCCAAGGTGGTGAACCCCAACGGCAGCGAAAGTCGCGGCGCGTTCTTCTACCCGGCCGTTTTGTACCCGGTAAACCCGCAGATGCGTGTGTACCACGAGGAGCAGTTCGGCCCGGTGGTGCCGATCGTGCCCTACCGCGACCTGGACAAGGTAATCGACTACGTGCTCGATTCCGACTTCGGCCAGCAGTTGAGCCTGTTCGGCACCAACGCCGTGGAAATCGGGCGACTGGTGGACGTTTTCGCCAACCAGGTGGGCCGTATCAACATCAATGCCCAGTGCCAGCGCGGGCCGGACACCTTCCCGTTCAACGGGCGCAAGAACTCGGCCGAGGGCACGTTGTCTGTGCATGACGCCTTGCGCGTGTTCTCGATCCGCACCCTGGTGGCAACCAGGTTCCAGGAAAGCAACAAGGCGTTGGTCAGCGATATTCTGCGTAACCGGGATTCGAGCTTTCTGACCACCGATTACATCTTCTGACGAATGTGGCGCAGGCCCCTTGGTCCGTCTGTCACGCAGCAACGAAGCTATAGCAGGCAAGCCCGCTCCCACAGTGGATCGCATTTTGCCCTGATTATTGAGGTCACTTTACTACCGATGAATTTGCCCCTGTTTGCCCGGCGCCTTTTGCGCCCGTTGCTGGACCCCTACCGCCGCTATCGCCATGCCAAGCTGATCCACGCCGTGCGCGTGTCCATCGGCTTGCTGGCGACGATCCTGCTCACTACCGGGCTCAACCTGCCCCACGGCGAATGGGCGTCGGTGACCATGCTGATTGTGATCGGCGGCTTGCAGCACCACGGCAATATCGGCAAAAAGGCGGTGGAACGCGCCTACGGCACCTTGATCGGTGCCAGCGTCGGCTTGCTGCTGGTGGTGCAACAGGCCTACTTCGGCCTGCCGCTGTTGACCTACCTGCTGATGTCGGTGGTGTGCGGGTTCTTTTCCTATCACGCTATCGGCAAGGGCGGTTACATCGCGCTGTTGTCGGCAATCACCGTGTTCATCGTCGCCGGTCACGGCGACAATCCGATCTCGGATGGCTTGTGGCGCACCGTGGATATCCTCATCGGCATCGTGCTGGCGCTGGCGTTTTCCTTCGCCCTGCCGTTGTACGCGGTGTACTCCTGGCGCTATAACCTGGCCAGTGCGCTGCGCGACTGCGCGGCAATCTACAGCCGGATAATTGGCGGCCAGTCGGTGACCGACGATGAACACCTCAAGCTGCTCAACCGCCTGAACGCAGCAATGGTGCAACTGCGCTCGCTGATGCCGTCGGTGTCCAAGGAGGTGCGCATTTCCCTGACCGAACTGGACGCCATCCAGCGGCATCTGCGCCTGTGCATCAGCACCCTGGAGATTCTTGGCAATACCCGGCCAGACCCGCGTGATGAGCAGGCGATGGCGCGCATGCAGATGATGTTGAAGTCCGAGCACCGACAGATTCGGGTGCAATTGGTCGGGATGGCGCGGGCATTGAAGTCCGGGTTCAGCGAACGGCTGGACCGGCCTGCTGCCCACGCAGTCGCGGAAAACGGGCTGCAAGCGCCGGTACACAGTGCGCTGGATGGCTATCGGTTACTAACGCTGCAATTGGCGGTGAATGTGGATGGGATGCGCCAGCGGCTGGCGAGCACGTCGCGTCACTGGAGAATTTGAGGGATAAAAAAAGGACAGCCTACCGTTAAGTAGATCTGTCCTTTTTACTAGCTCCCGCTAAACACGAGGCGTGTCATCAATAAAGCGGTACCAGGCATGCGGCGGGAAGCGGAGCATTAATGTTCCTCAACGCAACGGCCCCCACATTGGGAGAGTTATTTATAAAGGGTGCCAAACCATTGCCATATGGATCTGACGCTGTCCAGAATTGCCGGGAAAAAATCGGCGCACCCGCACCGTTAACACGCAACACATCATAGATGGCAGCGTCCATTATGCTGAACCCTCCTATGGATGCGGCCCAGCCCTTGGCTGTTGCCCAGCTCATCAGGCTATCGTTCAGTACAATCGTGTAGACATTGCTGACATACACGGCGTAAGAGGTGCTTGACCCATTTTTATCGCTGACGGTGACGGTTGCCGACCCGTTCACATGGCCTATCACATAACCGCTTACGTCCACCGATGCCACCCGGGGATTGTTGGAGCTGTAGTGATAAGGACCCGCACCGCCACTTGGCACCCGCGACGCGGAATTGCCGATTGAAGACAAGCCGGTCCTTGGCCAGTTGGCGTTCTTGATGGACACCCCGGACAGGATCATTGCGTTCTGATCAATCCTCAACTGCCCTACAACTTTATAGGTCGTCGGTTTGAATGCCACTGCGTTCTCTCGTTTGGCACTGCCATCGAGCGTCACGAGCACTTCCACCGTGATGACACTGCTGTTGGCCAGCTTTTCCAGCCATGCTCTGGACACCAGAATGTTGGCCAGGCCGTTTGTTACATCAGCGGCCTTCACCACGTAACCCTTCAATACGTCCAACTGGGCAACGCCCAGACTGTGCAAGGTTATCCAGACGTTTTGTCCAGGCGCTATCCCCAGCCATTGCGGCAATGCCAAATAGGCATGTCCCGCGTAGCTTGCCTGGTTCAGCGTACCTTTATCGGCCAGCTTATTGATCAGCGCCTGTGGAAAGTTATCCGCAAGGATCGTGCCCACCGTCAGCACCTGCGGATCCGACCAGATGGTATCGATACTGGTCGTCACCTTGTAGCGCAGCGAAATAGTTCTGCCCGTGCTCTGGAGGATAATCTGCGGGCTGATTGCAAACTCGATACGTCCACTGCTATCACCGTGCTGCGAGGCAATGGTGGCGATGGTCGCATTCGGCGCAATCCACTCCAGGTCGATTTGCTGCGTAGGTGTCATACCGGCATACGCCACAGCCACCACGGCACCTTGCATATAACTGAGCGGGTCTACGGACAGCACAGGCCCTGGCTTGTTTTCGAACTCGGGTGCCGGAAGCGTTGGCGAAACAGCCTGAACGCGGTAATCACGACTGCCGAAAGACACCCCTGTATTCGGATCATCCAGTTCGGCAAAACTCACTTTGAAATCAATAGTGAGCACAGTGCCCTCCTTGAGGTCGCGCAGCCGTTTCACGGGTGCGAATACGCTGACACCTTCGGCCACTTCATCCTCGGTGACCTTATCGGCGGTATAGAGGGTCTCTTGAAGCTTGCTGCCATCGGTCAACGTGCCCGTGACGGTCAAAAATTTCCGCTGATCCTTGCGCATGAAAGGCCACATGTCGACGGTGATCTTCGCTTCATGATCCAGCGCCAACAATGGAAAGATCTTATCGTCGATACTGTTAAGCATCGGCGAAGGCAGTGACCTGACAGGCGATAGCCGGACGACCAGCGGGTCGGACTCACGGACCTTCTGCCCACGGAGAAAACGGTATTGCACGGTGATCGAATTGCCGCCTTGACGCATTGCCAACGCGATAATCTCTGGCGGGATACGAACATCCACGGAATTTGTCTTCGGGTCGGCCGCAGTGTGAATTTCAACGAAACTGATTCCAAACTCCCCCTTCCAACTGACAATGATGTCATCGTCGACAACCATCGACTTATAACTGACCCGCACGGTAGCACCGTTGACCACCTGATCGGCGTACAACTGGCCCGGCAGGAGCTTATCCGCCTCAAGAATTGTCGGCCGCGCCAGCACCAACTTTGGCCCCACAGTGAGCTTGAGCACCTCGGAGCGCAGGAACTTGCCCGGCGTAGTCGGGGTAGCGTCCTTTTGCACGCTATAGCTGAATCGGATCGAGCCACCGACATTCCCGAGCAGTACCTGCTTCTTGATAGCGATCCAGAGGGACGGCAAAAGGGGGCCTTCGTTAGCCGTGTTAATGACGAAACTGCCGCTGTCCGAACTGGCAGCGTTCGCCCCGACCGCACTCCAGTGAACCGTACTGCCAGGGGATGCACCTACGTAGGGAAACGATATGAACAGAATGGAGCTTGCTATCTCTTTAGGGTCGATGTTGCCATCCTGGGCGAATTTAACAATTGGCTCCGGCAGATCTGCCATGCGAAAGCCAATCTCGGCAGTCACACGATCCGACTCACGTATTGACGATGCAAGCCCAAGTCCATCATTGGTGCGGTAAAAAATTGAAAACGGGCCTTTGTATTCAAATTGCTTGAGATCTGTCTTGCTCAGGTCAAACACACTACCCTGTGATCCCGCCTGTCGCGTCTCGATATGCTGCAAACCGCCGCCTCCAACCGATCCCTGCATGAGCACAAGGGATTCGATCCAATCGGCATTGTGGGGCTGATAATCTGGAATAGTAACTGTGATATCAGCCTCAAACGGCAGCAGCGTGCCTTCTATCGGTGTGACCTGCGGCGCCGGCATCCTGGTCGGCACGCCCCTGACACGGACATCGACGGAGCTTGACTTGCCCAACTGCGTACCGTTGGCGTCGTGCACCTCAACCCATGCCCCAAATTGCCCGCCCGCCGCTTGCGCGATAAAAGAAACGGGAATATTGATCGGCTCACCCCGCTTGTTCATGTCGGGAACCGCTGGCAAGCGCAGGATTTCGTCCGGCTGGCCAGGCAGGGAAAGCCTCATACAGACCGTGACCATATGGAGGGGGTCAGGCTTCGGGGTATACCGCGGCAGGACAGGATCGAGAGTGAAGGTGGAGAGGCTTTGGGTATTCAAATCGACTTCAAGGGCTTCTTTGCCATTCACACAAAAGATCGGCGGCTCATACTGGTCTTTGTCCAGTTCCGCACGTACTGCATAAGGTTTGGAATAGGGGTGCATACCCCCGGACGGATTTCCCACCACATCCATAACCTTGAACACCACATACACGGTCCCGTACTGGTTACCTTTATTGATAACGTCGTCAGGCACCTGAATACGAAGCGGGCCCGCTGCGGAAACATCGGCAGGGCTGACAATATAATCGAAGTAAATTCCGGCCCATACGATGGTGATTTTGTCGTTTTGGCGGATGTTTGCGTACTTTCCAATCAGGCACCACACCCCTTTGGTGACCATACCCGCATTGATAGACGAGCCTTCGGGCAAGCCTTCCAGCGACAGTTTCAACTCGCTGTGCCAGGGTTCCCAGACTTTAAGGTCATAGCCGCCTGGCAGGCTCTGTTTGAACAGTGCCAATTGGGTAGAGGAGCGGCTTTCCTGCTGACTGCCGACACGAACCACCCGGGAAAAAACCTCGACTTCCCCCTCTGGTACCTGGGCTTTATCGACCATCAGGAAATAACGATTACTCATACCGGCCACGGTAGCCGAGGCTGCGGGAGTATTTGGGTCATTGAGGTGAACGTCGAAGTAATCGCCAAGCGAGAGATCAGGCCAGGCCTCAACCACCATGCTGAGTTTGCCGAAGTTCATGGCACTGTTACCTGCCCCCCAAACAGCTTTTTCGGGATACTTGGCCGTCGTCAGATCGACTGTGGGGTAGTCCGGATAAGGGTCACTCTGGAGGGTGTCATACGGAACGGGAATAGTGGACATAACCATCACCTTGCTGGGTTGAGCCACGCAACGAAGGCGCGACGGGCAAGGTGAATGAAGCGCTTGCAAGGTTAAGCGAATCTACTGTCAGAATTGACAGTGACGACGAGTGGCAGAACTCGACTCAACCAGAATCGAAGACTAATCGTGGAATAATCTGTAAAACTTTTTTTCTTACATATTTTTCACGATTTATTCACACCCGGCGCCGTACTGTGAAGCCTCATCCGTTACAAATGCTGCAC
Organism: Pseudomonas trivialis; assembly: GCF_001439805.1. Lineage (GTDB taxonomy): Bacteria > Pseudomonadota > Gammaproteobacteria > Pseudomonadales > Pseudomonadaceae > Aquipseudomonas > Aquipseudomonas trivialis. Next base: position 244,727 of record NZ_JYLK01000004.1, read on the forward strand.
ATTAAGAACCCGCCGCCCCAGCGGGTTTTTTTTGCCTGCAATTTGAGCTCAGCGCGCCGCCCTGGTTACCGGCGCCGCCGCTTCTTCCCGAATGGCGCGCTGGGTGTCCAGCACCCTGGCCAACGCAGTTTGCGCCTCGGGGCTTTGCTGCGGCACGCGAATCGCGGCCGACACCAGGGTAATCAGCTTGGCCATCACCTCGGCGTCAGTGGCCGGGCGACCGAGACTCATGGAGTTCATCAGCAGGCGCAGTTCGGTCCCGGCCATCACGCCGGAAATCGCCTTGAGCGCAAATTGCAGGCGCACGCCCAGTTCATTACGCGGCAGGTCCGGCAGCGCCAGGGCGAAGGCTTCGAAGAAACGCTGGAACACCGGCTGGTAATGCACCTTGAGGTATTCCTGGATAAACGGCGACGTGTCGCTGTACACCCGACCGAGGAAGCGGATGAACGAGCGCCCTTCCCCGCTGGCCGGGTCGCTGCGCTCCAGGCCCATGGCCGGGGCGAACAGCACGCCGAGCAAGGTATCGCAGTCGAGCGGCCCGTCGGATTCGGCCTCGCAGCGCGCGAGCAATTCCAGGCGCTGCTCGTTGAGCGGCTCCAGGCGCTGCATCAGCAAGGTCTTCATCAGGGAATCCTTGTCCCCGAAGTGATAGTTCACGGCGGCCAGGTTCACCTGGGCCCGCTCGGTTATCTGCCGTAACAAAACCGCGTCATATCCGTACTTGATGAAGAGCGCCTCTGTCGCATCCAGCAATCGAGTCTTGGTAATGTTTGGCGTGCTGACTTTCTTAGCGACCATAAAGGTTCCACGGCGGAAATATTGTTTTAAAAAATAATTTGATTTTTTATACCGGGGCTGTCCTTTGAAAGCAAGTACTGACAGGCCGCCACATGACCGAAAGCCTCGCTATACCAGCCTCGAAACACTAGTTGAGCGCGTGTTCGGCGGGACCGCCCAATTGTCGGATAAATCGTTGCCAAGGGTAAAACCGCTCTACCCCAATGGCTGGCGAACCGGCCGGAACGCGGTTACTATTCAAACAATATTTTAAAAACAAGAAACAAATCAGTCCGCGACACGCCTCACGCAGCCCTCGAAGTTATTTCAAAGTTTTTCCGAGAGGTGACGACGGCATCCAGACTGCAGGCGTAGGCGACGATGACAGAGCACTTCGCGCAACCCCCATTGATCTCCCTGCAAGGCATCGGCAAGCGCTATCAACTGGCCGGGCAAGACCTGTCGATTCTCGATGACGTGTGCCTGTCCATCACGCGCGGCGACAGCTGCGGCATCCTGGGCGCCTCCGGCTCCGGCAAAAGCACCCTGCTCAATATCCTCGGCCTGCTGGATTTACCCAACTGCGGCCAGTATCGCTTTGCCGGGCACGATATCTTCAGCGCCACGCCGGATGAACTGGCGGCGATCCGCAACCAGCAGATCGGCTTCGTGTTCCAGAGTTTCAACCTGCTGCCACGCCTCAGCGCGCTGGACAACGTCGCGCTGCCCCTGAGTTATCGCGGCGTGTCGCGCCATGAATCGGTGATACAGGCGCTGCGCATGCTCGACCAGGTGGGCCTGGCCGAGCGCGCGCACCATCACCCTGCCGACCTCTCCGGCGGCCAGCGCCAGCGGGTTGCCATTGCGCGGGCGCTGGTGGGCACCCCCTCGGTGATTCTCGCCGACGAACCCACCGGCAACCTCGACAGCAGCACCGCCCAGGACATCATGGACCTGCTGCTGACGCTCAACCGCGAGCAACAGGTGACCCTGATCATCGTCACCCACGATGCGCAGATCGCCGAGCGCCTGCAGCGCAGGATCCTGGTGCGCAACGGCGTGGTGAACGAGGCCGGTGGCCCATGAGCCCGCGCGTTGAACAGAGCCTGAGCCAGCTGCTGCATGAAGCCTTCGTCAGCCTGCGCACCCTGGGCAAACGCTCGGTCCTCGCGTTGCTGGGCATTGTGATCGGCAGTTCGTCGGTGGTGGCGCTGATCAATATCGGCCACAACGCGGCAGTGGATGCCGCGATGATTTTCAAGGACATGGGCACCGACACCCTGATCGCGCAATTCCCGACCAAACGCAGCGGTAACCTGAGCATGCGCGCCCATCTCGACCTGGACGCCGTGCGCAGTGCCGTCCCTGGCATCGCGCACATCGGCGCGCTCAGCCTGTTCAGCGGCCCCGTCGTGTTCAACGGCCGCACGGCGAATGCCAACCTGGTCGGCACCACACCGGGTATCCACGAGGCCATGCGCCTGGTGCTGCGCGAAGGACGCTTCCTGTCGCCCTTCGATGCCAATGAAACCTACGCGGTGATCGGCGACCAGGTGGCCCAGGCGCTCGGCGCACCGGGTGATCCGCTCAGGCTGGGCGACCGTGTGCGCATCCACGATTATCTGTTTCTGATCGTGGGCATCCTGCACAACCAGCCCCGGGCGATGCTGATGCCGGTGCAGGCCAACGAGTCGCTGTTCATCCCCGCCGAGGGCATGCGCCGCATCTACGCCAACCCACAGATCGGCAATGTGATCATCCGCGCAGCGCCCGGGCAGGACATGGAACGCATCGCGCGCGAAGCCGCCGCTGCACTGCAACGTCAACTGACCGACCATAGCGTCGACATGACCGTGCCCCAGCAGATGATCGACGGCATGACCCGCCAGAGCCGCACCTTCGCCTATCTGCTGCTGGCCCTGGGCGCGATTTCGCTGGTGGGCGGCGGTGTCGGGGTGATGAACGTGATGTTGATGAACGTTTCGCAACGGCGCCGCGAAATCGGCATTCGCATGGCGCTGGGCGCGCGCCAGCGGGATATTCGCAACCTGTTCCTGCTCGAAGCCGTCACCCTCACCGCCGTCGGCGCGGTCTGCGGCGCCGTGCTCGGCATGACGGCGGCGTGGCTGTATGCGTGGCTGTCGGGCTGGGTGTTTTCATTGGCGGTGGCGGCCCTGCCCCTGGGGGTGGGCAGCACGCTGCTGGTGGGCTTGTTCTTTGGCATTTACCCGGCGGTCTCGGCCTCCCGGTTGCAGCCGGTGGAGGCCTTGCGCGATGAGTAAATGGCTGTGGCTGCTGGCCCTGCTCAGCCTGCCCGGCATGGCCGCCGAGGAGGTAATCAAGCCGTCGGCACCGAGCACCACCCGCAGCGGCTACGACCGAGGCGTGTCGCTGAATGCCCAGGCCACCCGCCTGACCCTGGGCGACGCCGTGTACCTGGGCCTGCGCAACAACCCGGCGATTCGCAGCGCGTACCTGCAGCGGGTCGCGCAGAAGTTCGACCTGCGGGTGGCCGAAGACGTGTTCAAGCCCAAGCTCACTCTCAACAGCTACTACCGTGGCACCCGTGGCTCCCAGGACAGCGCGCGCAACGCCAACCTCGCACCGTCCACCAGCCTGCTCGGCGAATACGGCACGCGCCTGAGCATGGCCTGGACCCAGCAACTGAACAGCGCCGACCGCGCCGGCCGTTACCGCAGCGACGGTCTGGACCTGGCCGTCATCCAGCCGCTGGCACGCGGCGCCGGCTGGGACGCCACCACCGCGCCGCTGCGTCTGTCGCGCCTGTCCGAACAGGCCAACCGCCTGAACCTCAAGGCCACCGTGGCAGGCACCATCAGCCAGATCATCGCCACCTACCGCGAATTGCTGCGTGCCCAGGAGCAACTGCTGATCGTGCAGGAAGCCCTCAAGCGCTCCAACACGTTGCTGGAGGTAAACAAAGCGCTGATCAGCGCCGGACGCATGGCCGAATTTGAAATCGTGCAGACCGAAGCCGATATCGCCACCCAGCAACTGGGCGTCGAAGAAGCGCAGAACCAGCTCGACAGCAGCCGCCTGGCGTTGCTGCGCCTGCTCGCGCTGGACCTGTCCACGCCCATTCGCGCCAGCGAAGCCCTGGAGGCCAGGCCCATGGAGATCGACAAGCGCCAGGCCTTCAACCTCGCGCAAACCCAGCAACCGGAATACCTTGCCGCCCTGCTCGGCAGTCAGCAGGCCGACCTCAACCTGGTCATCGCCAAGGACTCCGGGCGCTGGCAAGTGGACCTGGTGGCCGGCGCGAACCAGGTGCGCGACGCCTATGACAATGACAACGGTCGCAGCAACAATCGCAACTGGGACAGCTACGCCGGCGTGCAGGTGCAGATCCCCATCGGCGACATCAGCACGCGTCAGGCCGAGGTGCGTGCGCGGGTGAATGTGGAAGACCAGTCGATCCGTATCACCGACGCCCGCCAGGAGCTGGAACGCTCGGTCAACGATGTGGTGCGCGACCTGGGCACCCGCTGGCGCCAGTACGAAATCTCGCGGCGCGCGGTAGAGCTGTCGCGGCGCAAGATCGAGATCGAGCGTGACAAACTCAGCGCCGGGCGCTCCACCAACTTTCAGGTGCTGAGCTTCGAGACCGACCTGCGCAATGCCGAGAACGCGCAGCTCAATGCGCTGATCGCTTACCTGAACGCCCAGACCCAGCTCGACCTGACGCTGGGCATGACCCTGGAAAGCTGGGAAGTGGCCCTCAATGACGACTAATCAAAAACGCCTGCTGTTTGCCGTGTTGATCGTGCTGGCGGGTGCTGCCGGCCTGGCCCTGCGCAGCCCGGCGCAAACGCCGGGCAGCGCCGGCGAGCAATGGCTGGCGGTGAAACCTGATCAGTTGGTGCACCAGATCGGCCTGGTGGGCAAGATCGAGCCCGACACCACCGTCACCCTCACGGCGCCGTTCGACGGCAATGTGCAGGCCAATCTGGTGGAGCAAGGCCAGCGCGTCGAAGCCGGCCAGGTGCTGTTGCGTATGGACCCGGCGACGCTGGAAGTGCAACTGCGCGACGCCCTCTCCGCCCAGCTCAAGGCGCGGCGCAGCGTGCAGGAGATGCAGGACTGGGACAGCAGCGCCACGGTGAGTCGCGCCCGCCGCAGCCTGCGCACCGCCGAAATGACCGCCGATACGACCCGGCGCAGGCTCAACGAGAGCGAAGACCTGTTCAAGCGCGGCATCATCCCGCGCAACGAACTGGACGACCTCAAGCAGCAGGCCCGCCAGCAACAACTGGACCTGGCGGCCGCACGCGCCGAACTGCAACAGGCCCAGGACCAGGGCCGTGGCGAATACCGGCAGATCGCCGATATGGAGCTGACCAACGCCACGGTGAAGTACGAAGCGCTGCAGCAGCTACTTGCCGGCAAGGAGGTCAAGGCGCCGTTCTCCGGCATTGTGGTGCCCGCGCCCGGCAACAATTCGGCGCAAGCGGGCGGCAATACCAATGCGCCGGTGCAGTCCGGCAGCAAGGTCAGCCAGGGCCAGGTGCTGTTCGGGCTGGCCAATATCGAGCGGCTGAAAATCGTCGCCAAGGTCTCCGAGCTGGACATCAACCAGTTGCACCAGGGCCAGGCGGTGGAGGTGCTGGGCGATGGCTTCGATGGCGAGCGGCTGAGCGGGACGGTGAGCGTGGTCAGCGGCCTGGCGATTGCCAGTGATGGCCAGGGCAGCGCGCAATTTCCGGTGACCCTGGCGATCCCCACACTGACCCCGCAGCAATTGCAACGGGTGCGCCTGGGCATGAGTGCGCGCCTGACCATCGTGACCTATAACAATGCGCAGGCCATGGTGGTGCCAGGCCAGGCGATTGGCGCGGACAGCACAGTGGAATATCGTGCGGCGATGGATCAGCCGGCGGAGCGGGTGAACGTGACCACCGGACAATCGACGCCGCAGGGCGTGGAAGTGTTCGGCCTCAAGCCCGGTTTCGTGAAAATCCCGAGACCTTGAAGTACTGACTGCACACGAGCCATTTCAGCCCCTACCCCTGTGGTGAACGGGCTTGTTGTGGCGAGCGGGCTTGTTGTGGCGAGCGGGCTTGCCCCGCGTTGGGGTGCGAAGCAGCCCTAAAACCAGGCTCCGCGCGGGGTCAGGTAGACCGCGTTTTCCTTGATTGGGGGCGCTTCGCACCCCAACGCGGGGCAAGCCCGCTCGCCACAACAGCCCGCTCGCCAGAGTAAGCCCGCTTGTCACAGTAGGCCCGCTCGCGCCCCTTAGATCGTCGTCAATTCCACGGCCAAGGCCTTGGCCTGGAGCGCCACGTCGGTCACCGCTGTGCTTTCCCACCACATCCCGCGCAATGGCGGGCCCATGGCGAACAGTTGCGTGCTGATCCGGCCCTGGGCATCCAGCACCGCACCGGTCGCATCCGCCGCGATTCCCAATGCCAGCGGCCCGGGCTGGATCAGCCCGCGCTTGAGCAACTGTTGCGGCAGCGGCCGGGCCACGCGGCGCCAGTCGTATTCGATGCCGCTGGAGTTGATCAGCGCGGTGCCGCTGACCTGGGTAATGCCTTGCTCGCCGCGAAAACGCAGGCGAATACTCACGCCGCTGTCCGCAGGCGCCAGGCCCTTGAACGATGCCGCCCGGATGCGCAATCGCCCCTGCGCCTGCAAGCGCGCCACCAACTCAGCACTCAACGGCGGTGCACGGTGGTGATGGCTTTCCCACCATGGCCGCACATGCCGCACGAACTGACGCTTCTCGCCCTCGCCGGCCTGGCTCCACAGCCGGCCGATATGCGCACGCACGGTGTCCAGCGGCGCCTGCCAATCGATGCCCTGCGCCAGCGCGATGCGGCACTGGCGGCGCAGCGCGCGCAGTAATTGCCGGGGGCTGCGCAGTGCAGGGTCGGCGCCGAGAAAGTCCTCCCAGGCAGGCGGCTGCCGACGCACATGGGGCAGCAGGCCGTGGCGTGAAAACACCTCGATCGGCCCACGATGCCCGGCCTGCTCGAGAGACACCACGGCGTCGACCATGGTCAGCCCGGAACCGATGATCAGCACACGTCCCTGCGGATCGATCCGCGTCATCGCCTGCACGTCCCAAGGGTCCACCGCCGCTGCGTTGACGCCGCTGGAGTCGGTCTGTGGCGTGCGCGCCGCCGGGAACATGCCAGTGGCCAGTACGGCATGGGCACCGCGCAATTGCTCGCCGTTGTCCAGGGTCAACAGCGCAGCGCCCGCCTCGATCTGCAGGTCGACCGCTTCGGCGCGGACATGCTCGACGGTGGAGGTGGACTGCGCCCTGGCTTCGGCCAGGCGCTGCTGCACGTACAGGCCGAACAGCCCGCGTGGCGGGAACAATTCACTGACCGGCACCTGCTGCTGATCGGACTCCGGCCAGCCACCGGCGGCGATATGGTCGGTAAGCCACTGGGTCAGGTCATCGGCATTGTCCGGGTCGACGCTCATGCGCGCCGCGTTGCCGTTCAGCGTATGGCCCAGCTCGACCGCGCTGTAGGCCTCGCCGCGTCCCAGCTCGACGCGCGGCTCGATCACCAGAATCCGGCGTGTGCCGGGCAGGCGCAACAGTTGCACGGCCAGCATCGTGCCGCTCAGGCCGCCGCCGATGATCAGTACATCAGCGTTGCGGGTGGATTCAGTCATGCGGGTTCGCCCTTACTGTTTGCCCAGGTAAATAGCGTGCAGGTCGCCCCGCGCCAGCAGTTCAGCGGCGCTGCCACTCAGGGCAACGCGCCCAGTATCCAGCACGTAGCCGTGGGACGCATAGCTGAGCGCACCGTTTATATTCTGCTCGGCGATCAAAAACCTCATCTGCTGCTCACCCCCCGACGTAAGCCCGGCGCGGGTGTGGCGTTTGGCCTTGAGCCGTGGGAACCCGCTGTAGATGCGCTTCAGGTCCTGGCGCACACGCAGGCTGGGGTCGATACCGGCGAGGTCCTGCCCGGCGTATTCGATTACGCCCCGGCTGACGTCGGCACGCTCGGCGACACCCCGGCAGAGGGGGCTTCTGTGGCGAGCGGGCTTGCCCCGCGTTGGACTGCGCAGCAGTCCCGATAAAGGCGACTGCGGTGTCTCAGATACTCCGTGGACGCTGGTGTTGGGGCTGCTGCGCAGCCCAACGCAGGGCAAGCCTGCTCGCCACAACAAAAAGTTCGGCGGTTACAGCACGCTCGCCTTGAGGTCGCGGTAGCCGGCGCCGGGGTGGTTGGGCGCCAGGCGGGCACCGTCGCCGAACAGCTTTTCGCGCAGGGTGCCCTGGGCGTAGTCGGTCTTGTACACGCCGCGCTTCTGCAATTCGGGCACCAGCAGGTCCACGGCGTCGATGAAGGTTTCGTGGGTCAGCGCGTAGGCCAGGTTGAAACCGTCCACGTCGGTCTCTTCCACCCACTCCTGCAGCAGGTCGGCGACGGTTTGCGGGCCACCGACGAACAGCGGACCGAAGCCGCCGATGCCAACCCAAGGGCCAGCTCATTAGGGGTCCAGACCTTGTTCGGGTCAGCCGTGGAAAACGCTTCAACGGCCGACTGGATGGCGTTGGTGTGCACATGCTTGAGCGGTTCATCCGGCTGGAAGCGGCTGAAGTCGATGCCGGTCCAGCCGGAAATCAGCGCCATGGCGCCTTCGTAGCTGACATAGGACTTGTAGTCGTCGAACTTGGCTTTGGCCTTGGCATCGGTCTCGCCGACGATCACTGTCTGCAGGTTGAAGATCAGGATTTTGCGCGGGTCGCGCCCGGCCTCGGCGGCGCGGCGGCGGATATCGGCGACCGTCTTTTTCAGCAGCACCTTGGACGGTGCGGCGACGAATACGCACTCGGCCTGCTCGGCCGCGAACTGTTTGCCACGGCTGGAAGCGCCGGCCTGGTAGAGCACCGGCGTGCGCTGCGGCGACGGCTCGCACAGGTGAATGCCAGGCACCTGGAAGTGTTTGCCCACATGGCGAATCTCGTGAATCTTGCTCGGGTCGCTGAAAATCCGCCGCTCACGGTCACGCAGCACTGCGCCCTCCTCCCAACTGCCTTCCCAGAGTTTGTAGCAGACCTCAAGGTACTCCTCGGCGTAGTCGTAGCGCGCGTCATGTTCGGTCTGGGCTTGCTGGCCGAGGTTCCTGGCGCCGCTTTCCAGGTAAGACGTGACGATGTTCCAGCCGATGCGGCCCCTGGTCAGGTGGTCCAGCGTGGACAACCGGCGGGCGAACGGATACGGGTGCTCGAACGACAAGGAGGCGGTCAGTCCGAACCCCAGGTGTTCAGTGACCAGCGCCATCGGTGCGATCAGCGACAAGGGATCATTGACCGGCACTTGGGTCGCCTGGCGAATCGCCGCGTCGCCCGTGCCGTTGTACACGTCATAGATGCCCAGCACGTCGGCGATGAACAGGCCGTCGAATTTGCCGCGCTCAAGGATTTTTGCCAAGTCCGTCCAGTATTCCAGGTCCTTGTATTGCCACGAACGATCACGCGGATGCGCCCACAGGCCGGGCGACTGGTGGCCGACGCAGTTCATGTCGAAGGCGTTCAAGCGGATTTCACGGGCCATCACAGCACTCCGTTGAGGTGATAGTTACCGACGATCCGGTATTTGTGGCGCAACGGGTCATCCAGGGTCGACGGCAGCGCGGTGCGTTGGCCAGTCAGTTCGAATTCAGCGTTGCTCACGGCGATCAGGGCCTCGGCGGCAGCGATATGCGCCTCGGTGAGCGCCACCGGGCTGGGGTGGGTGTCGACGCGTTCGAGCAGGGCCGCGGCCAGGTCGACGCGGATCTGCAAGTCGCCGAAGCGGCTGATCACATAGGGGTCGTCGCTGCGGGCGACGAAGCGCCGGGTGATTTCCAGCAGTTGGCGGGCGTGGTTCAGGGCGGTCATGGGCGGGGCTCCTCAGTTCCAGGCGTGGCGCGCAGGTTTTACGCCGTTGAGCACGAAGTTGCCGATCAGGTGGTATTTCCAGCGAGCCGGATCGTGCAGGGTGTGGGTGCGCGCGTTGCGCCAGAAGCGGTCGAGGTTGTGTTTGCCGGTGACCGAGCGGGTGCCGGCCAGTTCGAACAGCCTGCTGCTGGCGAGCAACGCGGTTTCAGCCGACAGGACCTTGGCCTGGGCCACGATCAGCGACGCGTTGGCGACCGTGTCTTCGTTGGGTTCGGCGAGCGCCAGATCGATCGCCCGGCCGGCCCGGGCGAGAATGGCTTCGGTGCCGTGCACACGCCATTGCAGGTCACCGATGCCGGCGATGGTGAAAGGGTCCTGCCAGCCGTGGTCCTGCTGGCTGTCGATCCACGGGCGAGCCTGGCGCGCGTGCAGCTTTGCCTGTTCCAGCGCACCGACGGCGATGCCGGTGTCGACAGCGGCCTGGATAATCTGTGAGATCGGGCCGTGGGCGGTCGGCCGGTCGAAGGCCTCATGCGCCGGGATGACCGCACTCAGGGGCACCGTCACGCCGTCGAGGGTCACGCCGCCACTGGCCGTGGTGCGCTGGCCGAAGCCGTCCCAGTTGTCGATCACGCTCAGGCCTGGCGCGTCGCGCTCAAGCAGGGCGATAAAGGCCTGGCCGTGTTCGTTGTTGCCGACCGTGGGCACGATATGGGCGAACAGCGCGCCGGTGCAGTAGAACTTTTCGCCGTCGACCTGCGCGGTGTCGCCGTGGAAACGAATCTGCGTGTCGAAGGTGCCGGCATTCCTGCTCTTGGCTTCGGAGAACGCGTTGCCGAAGCGATAGCCCGCGAGGACCTTTTCAAAGTAATGGCGCTTTTGGGCTTCGCTGGCGGTTTGCTGCAGGATATCCACGATGCCCAGGTGGTTCTGCGGAATCTGGCCCAGGGACGGGTCGGCGGCGGAGATCAATTTGATCACCTCGGCCACCGTCACATAGGACACACCGGCGCCGCCGTAGGCCTTGGGTACCGTGATGCCCCACAGGCCGCTCGCGGAAAACGCGTCGAGCTCGGCCACTGGCAGGCGACGCTCGCGGTCGCGCGCGCTGGCCTCGACGGCAAAGCGTGCGGCCAGGCGAGTGGCGACCTCGATGGCTTCGGCGTCCGAGCGGATGAGGTGGGCAGGGTGTTGAGGGTGGGCTGACATGGGCCGACTCCAGGCTCCGATAGGTTATCGGAGTGATTGCAGGAGTCGTGCCTGAATGTAATCACCAGAAAAATCAGGCGTTTGCTGCGATATTCGGGGATTTGACAGGGCTGAAACCAGCAAAGTGTCCAGCCACTGTTGCCGCACCAACAGTCAGATCACAACGTTGCGCACAAACCGCACGGCCACCTCGCCATCATTGCGATAGTCGTGCACATGGCGGCTGGCGAACATGTAGAACTCACCCGCGGAGACGCGCTTTTCTTCATCGCCCACCAGCAAGGTGAGGCAGCCTTCGAACACGAACAGTTGCACGCTCCAGCCGTCCGGGTCGAAACCGGGGGTGTAGCGATCACCCGGCGCCAGGTGCATCTCCCACAGTTCGACTTCGCGGCGCGCGGTGGCCTTGGCCAGCAACACGGCTTTACTGCCGGGAATCTCGCCGGCCCAGACCAGCTCGTTGATGCGGCTGTGGTCGGGCGCATCCGGCGCCTGGATCAGGTCGCTGAAAGCCACGTCCAGCGCTTCGGCCACGCGATCAAGGGTGGACAGGCTGACGTTTTTCTCGCCGGCCTCGATGGCCACCAGCATGCGCCGGCTGACCCCGGACTTTTCCGAAAGCGCAGTCTGGCTGAGGTCGGCGGCGTGACGCAGGCGACGCACGTTCTGGCTGACGTGCTGCAGGACCGAGGCCCGGTGTGGATTTTCTTTGTGCACTATATTGCTCAATGGGTGGGTGTGCGCAGTATACTGCCCAGCGTGCGGCGCATTGTGCGGTCCGTGCCCTTCCCTTGCAAGACCGAGCCGCCATGACCAGCCCGAACTCCCCGTCGCGTTTCAACCGTTTCAGCAAAGCCGAATGCATCCTGGTGGTAATCACCATGATCTGGGGCGGCACCTTTTTGCTGGTGCAGCACGCCATGGCCGTCAGCGGGCCGATGTTCTTCGTGGGGCTGCGTTTTGCCGCCGCCGCCATTGTGGTGGGATTCTTTTCCGTGCGCACCTTGCGCGACCTGACCCTGTTCGAGCTGAAGGCCGGCGTGTTCATCGGCGTGGCAATCATGTTCGGCTACGGTTTGCAGACCATCGGCCTGCAGACCATCCTCAGCAGCCAGTCGGCGTTCATCACCGCTTTATACGTGCCCTTCGTACCCTTGCTGCAATGGCTGGTGCTGGGCCGGCGCCCAGGGTTGATGCCGAGCATCGGCATCATGCTGGCGTTTGCCGGGTTGATGCTGCTGACGGGGCCGGCGGGCGCCTCGCTGAATTTCAGCTCAGGGGAAATCGCCACGTTGATCGGCGCTGTCGCGATTGCCGCCGAAATCATCCTGATCAGCGCCTTCGCAGGCCAGGTGGACGTGCGCCGGGTGACCGTGGTGCAACTGGCCACCGCATCGTTGCTGTCGTTCCTGATGGTGGTGCCGATGGGCGAGGCGCTGCCGGGGTTCTCGTGGTTGCTGCTGTTCAGTGCGGCAGGCCTGGGCCTGACCAGCGCGGTGATCCAGGTGGCGATGAACTGGGCGCAGCAGAGCGTTTCGCCAACACGGGCCACGCTGATCTACGCCGGTGAGCCGGTGTGGGCAGGCGTGGTCGGGCGCATTGCCGGGGAGCGTTTCCCGCCGATTGCGATGCTGGGGGCGGTGTTGATTGTGGTGGCGGTGATCGTGAGCGAGTTGAAGACGCGCGGGCAGCGCCGCGCCGAGCCCCAGACCGAACTGGAACGCGAAAACCAGGGTTAAGCGGCCTCAGAGGCGTAATTCGCCGTCCAGGTTAATGGACTGTAAAAACGCCTCGTCGTGGGACACCACGACCAATGCGCCCTGGTATTGATTGAGCATTTGCTCCAAGGCAATCCGACTGGGCAAGTCCAGATGGTTATCGGGCTCGTCCAACAACAGCAATTGCGGCGGACGCTGGGCGTATAACTGTGCGGCCAGGGCAATTTTCAGTCGCTCGCCACTGCTCAGTTGGCAGGTGTCGAGCATTGCGCGGTCGGCATCAATGCCCATTTGCGCCAGCCGGGTACGCGCTTCGCTTTGCGGCAATAGCGGATTACTTTCGTAGAGCCATTGCACCGCCGTGCGTTCGGGATGCTCCAGTCCGGCGTCTTGATCCAGCCAGCCGATATGACAACTGCGCACCCACTCACCGGCAGCCACCGGCAACTGGCCAGCAATCACCCGCAGCAGAGTCGATTTGCCACTGCCATTGACCCCCAGGATCGCCATGCGCATCGGGCCGGTCAGGCTGAGATTGATCGGTGTGCGGCTGCCAAATGGCAGCACCACCTGGTTGAGTTGCAACACCAGCTTGCCCTGGGGCACCACGCTTTCCGGCGACAGCATCATGCGCTGGATCTCGGGCGCACACCGCGCACGCGCCTCAGCCCGGCGGCCCACTGGATCGTAACCGTCGTGTTGCCTGGGAGGGGCCGCCCTGATTCGGGCCTCGGGAGAGGCCCCGCTCGAATTACCTGAACGCTACCAGCACGGCTGCAACTACCATCCAAGTGAATGAAATGATCATCATCGTCAAATTGATGACCAGATACCGTTTAAGGTGAGGTGGAAAGCGTTCAAGATCAGCAGGGTTTACCTCCCCAATAATGATGGACGCCCTCGGCCAAACTATCATCCCGGCAATTTTTGATATTTCCAAGAGAGACCAAATAAAACCTCTTTTCCCAAGGCTGTCACCCCAAATATAAATATAACGACTGTTCTTCAAGGCTTTCTTTATCGCGTCTAGATGACGGTGGCGCAGGTACAGACTGTATGCGATAACAGCAACTGCGAGCATGCCCCAGCCACCAGCAACAAATATTGAAACCCAGGGAGGCCAAGTGTCGATACTGGTCATTGTTGCGTAGCCTCGTATATTTTTTCACCTATGTATTCTCCCCCCCATGCCGCCGACAGTTGTACCCCGATATACCCGCCCGTCTTCATGTACTTGGCAGCGCGACATTGAGCCGGCTTTAACATCGCCGACATCAGGATTGAGCACCTGAAACTTTCTCATAACAGCCGGATCGCGCACAGGAAAAAGTATGGCCTGCAGTGCTTCGCGGGTCATGCTTTTGGTTACCTCATAGAAACCCGGTTCCTGGCCTTGCACGCTGGTAAATGCGACTGGAGCTCGATTGTCTGGACGGGTGTAAGAAAGCTTATGAGGCGCGACCGGGCGACTGATTTGCGTTGAAGAGGCTATACAACAGGAGAGATGATGCATTCATTTGTATTGTCCTGCTCCCTGAGTGTTGTATCGGCTTTCCTTTTGTCATATCAGTAAAGCGACTATCCAGCCAGAGAGTCAGCCGATGACAATAAGTTAACTTGTATTTATCGCTCCGTTACACTGAAGTTAGGATTGCCAAAAGTACAGTCGGAAATTTCCGAAATACCTTTAGGAAAAATCTACTTGATAAGCAGCAAACGTTACTGTTGTTTGAGAACTGACGACATAGGCGCTGGTGATGAATGCAGGAACCGATGCGGGAGTGTTGTGCGGGGCTGATCCCGGACGGTTTGGAGATTCAGGCGCCCGATGCGCTGCACGCGACATGCAACCCTATCGCAAGAATCAGGGTCTGTCTGTGTAGCGGACCGGGCGGCATCCCTCTGCTGCGCGTGGAACGATCAGGTTCACGACTCATCTGAACAATGCCAAATGGGAAGTTTCGACCTACCTTGTAGGATCCTGCCACACCTTGGCGTTTGGTGATCGTTAAAGCGGCACGTATGATGCATCCCAAACTCCCGCAGATTAGAAGCCTATGTCCCTGATAGTTCTACTGCTTCTGCCATTCATTGGCAGCTGTCTGGCGGCCTTGCTGCCGCACAATGCACGTAACACCGAATCGCTGCTGGCGGGCCTCGTGGCGCTGGTCGGCACGGTTCAAGTCGCCCTGCTCTACCCTCAGATCGCCTACGGTGGCGTGATTCGCGAAGAATTCACCTGGCTGCCCAGCCTCGGCCTGAACTTCGTGCTGCGCATGGACGGCTTTGCCTGGCTGTTTTCGATGCTGGTGCTCGGCATCGGTACGCTGGTGTCGCTGTATGCGCGCTACTACATGTCGCCGGATGATCCGGTGCCGCGTTTCTTTGCGTTTTTCCTGGCCTTCATGGGCGCCATGCTCGGGCTGGTGATTTCCGGCAACCTGATCCAGATCGTGTTTTTCTGGGAACTGACCAGCCTGTTCTCGTTCCTGCTGATCGGCTACTGGCACCACCGCGCCGATGCGCGACGCGGCGCCTACATGGCGTTGATGGTCACCGGTGCCGGCGGCCTGTGCCTGCTGGCCGGGGTGATGCTGCTGGGGCATATCGTCGGCAGCTACGACCTGGATCAGGTGCTGGCGGCGGGCGATCAGATTCGCGCGCACTCGCTGTACCCGGCGATGCTGGCCCTGGTGCTGGTCGGCGCGCTGAGCAAAAGCGCACAGTTCCCCTTCCATTTCTGGCTGCCCCACGCGATGGCGGCGCCCACACCGGTTTCGGCGTACCTGCACTCGGCGACGATGGTGAAGGCCGGCGTGTTCCTGCTGGCCCGTCTGTGGCCGTCGCTGTCGGGCAGCGAAGAATGGTTCTGGATCGTCGGCGGTGCCGGCGCCATTACCCTGGTACTCGGCGCTTACTGCGCCATGTTTCAAAACGACCTCAAGGGCCTGCTGGCCTATTCCACCATCAGCCACCTCGGGCTGATCACCCTGCTGCTGGGGCTCAACAGCCCGCTGGCGGCAGTCGCCGCCGTCTTTCATATTCTCAATCACGCGACCTTCAAGGCTTCGCTGTTCATGGCGGCGGGCATCATCGACCACGAAAGCGGCACGCGGGATATCCGCAAGCTCAGCGGCCTGGTGCGCCTGATTCCGTTTACCGCGACCCTGGCGATGGTCGCCAGTGCGTCCATGGCCGGCGTGCCATTGCTTAACGGTTTCCTGTCCAAAGAGATGTTCTTCGCCGAAACCGTGTTTATCTCGTCCACCGAATGGGTGGAAATTGCCCTGCCGCTGATCGCGACCATTGCTGGTACGTTCAGCGTGGCCTACGCGTTGCGCTTTACCGTCGATGTGTTCTTCGGCCCGCCGGCGACCGACCTGCCCCACACGCCCCACGAGCCGCCGCGCTGGATGCGCGCGCCGGTCGAACTGCTGGTGTTCACCTGCCTGCTGGTGGGGATTTTCCCGGCCCAGGTGGTCGGCCCGCTCCTTGCGGCGGCGGCGCTGCCGGTGGTGGGTGGCGTGTTGCCCGAGTACAGCCTGGCGATCTGGCACGGCTGGAATGCGCCGATGATCATGAGCCTGGTGGCGATGTCCGGCGGCGTGGTGCTGTACCTGATGCTGCGCAAGCAACTCAAGCGCGGCCGCTTCAAGTACCCGCCGCTGATCAGCTACTTCAACGGCAAGCGCGGCTTCGAGCGCAGCCTGGTGGTGATGATGCGCGGCGTGCGCAAAATCGAAAAACGCCTGAGCACCAAGCGCCTGCAGACCCAGCTGTTCCTGCTGGTGCTGGTGGCGGTGATCGGCGCCATGATCCCCATGCTGGGCAGCGGCCTCACGTGGGGCGACCGGCCGAAGATCCCTGGTTCGGTGGTGTTCGTGACCCTGTGGGTGCTGGCCATCGCCTGCGCGCTGGGCGCCGCCTGGCAGGCCAAGTACCACCGACTCGCGGCCCTGACCATGGTCAGCGTGTGCGGCCTGATGACCTGCATCACCTTCGTGTGGTTCTCGGCACCGGACCTGGCACTCACCCAACTGGTGGTCGAAGTGGTGACCACCGTACTGATCCTGCTCGGCCTGCGCTGGTTGCCGAGGCGGATCGAAGAGGTCTCGCCGCTGCCGAGCACGCTGCGCAAGGCGCGCATCCGCCGCCTGCGCGACTTCCTGCTGTCCAGCGCGGTGGGCGGCGGCATGGCGCTGTTGTCCTACGCGATGCTGACCCGCCAGACGCCCAACGATATCTCCTCGTTCTACCTGAGCCGTGCCCTGCCCGAAGGCGGCGGCAGCAATGTGGTGAACGTGATGCTGGTGGATTTTCGTGGCTTCGACACCCTGGGCGAAATCACCGTGCTCGGCGCCGTGGCGCTCACCGTGTACGCGCTGCTGCGACGCTTTCGCCCGTCGAAGGAAAGCATGCAGCTGCCCACGCAACAGCGCCAGTTGGCGCCGGATGTGGCCACCGATCTGGTCAACCCGCGCCAGGCCAGCGACACCGCACTGGGCTTCATGATGGTGCCGGCGGTGCTGGTGCGCTTGCTGCTGCCGATTGCGATGGTGGTGTCGTTCTACCTGTTCATGCGCGGTCACAACCAGCCGGGCGGCGGTTTTGTCGCAGGCCTGGTGATGTCGGTGGCGTTTATCCTGCAATACATGGTGGCCGGCACCCAATGGGTGGAGGCGCAGATGAACCTGCGGCCAATGCGCTGGATGGGCTTCGGGCTGCTCTCGGCCACCCTCACGGGGCTGGGCGCATTGTTTGCCGGTTATCCGTTCCTCACCACTCACACCTGGCATTTGAGCCTGCCGGTGCTGGGTGATATTCACGTCGCCAGCGCGTTGTTCTTCGATGTCGGCGTGTACGCCATGGTGGTCGGTTCGACCCTGCTGATGCTCACCGCCCTGGGTCACCAATCGGTGCGTGCCCATAAACCGAGCAACCAGGCCAAAGTGGTTGCCGCAACACAAGGAGCCGCCTGATGGAAGAAGTCATTGCAATTGCCATTGGGGTACTGGCGGCCTCGGGCGTCTGGCTGATCCTGCGGCCACGGACCTTCCAGGTGGTGATGGGCCTGTGCCTGCTGTCGTACGGGGTCAACCTGTTCATCTTCAGCATGGGCAGCCTGTTTATCGGCAAGGAGCCGATCATCAAGGACGGCGTGCCCCAGGATCTGCTCAACTACACCGACCCCCTGCCCCAGGCGCTGGTACTCACGGCCATCGTGATCAGCTTCGCGATGACCGCGCTGTTCCTGGTGGTGTTGCTGGCGTCTCGGGGCCTGACCGGCACTGACCATGTCGACGGCCGGGAGCCCAGGGAATGAATTGGGTCAATCAACTGATCGTCGCACCCATTCTGCTGCCGTTGCTCACAGCGGGGCTGATGCTGATGCTGGGCGAGAAGCGCCGCCCGCTGAAGGCCAAGATCAACCTGCTGTCGAGCCTGCTTGGCGTCGGCGTGGCGGCTCTGCTGCTGTACTGGACGCAACAGGGCGGCCCGGGCTCCATTGGCGTGTACCTGCCGGGCAACTGGCAGGTGCCGTTCGGCATTGTGCTGGTGGTGGATCAACTGTCGGCGCTGATGCTGGTGCTGACCGGCATCATTGGCGTGAGCGCGCTGATGTTCGCCATGGCCCGCTGGGACCGTGCAGGCACCAGTTTCCACGCGCTGTTCCAAATCCAGTTGATGGGCCTGTACGGCGCGTTTCTCACTGCCGACCTGTTTAACCTGTTCGTGTTCTTCGAGGTGCTGCTGGCGGCGTCCTACGGCCTGATGCTGCACGGTTCCGGCCGCGCGCGGGTGTCCTCGGGGCTGCATTACATTGCGATCAACCTGCTGGCCTCGTCGCTGTTTCTGATTGGTGCGGCGATGATCTACGGCGTGACCGGCACGCTTAACTTCGCCGACCTGGCGTTGAAGATTCCGCTGGTGCCGGAGGCTGATCGTGGCCTGTTGCATGCCGGTACCGCAATCCTTGCCACGGCATTCCTGGCCAAGGCCGGCATGTGGCCGCTGAACTTCTGGCTGGCGCCGGCCTACTCCTCGGCCAGTGCACCGGTGGCGGCGATGTTCGCGATCATGACCAAGGTCGGCGTGTACACCGTGCTGCGCCTGTGGACCCTGCTGTTCTCCGGCCAGGCCGGTGCCTCGGCGCTGTTCGGCGGCGACTGGCTGGTGTACGGCGGCATGGCCACCATCGTCTGCGCGGCGCTGGCGATGCTGGCCGCGCAGCGACTGGAGCGCATGGCCAGCCTGAGCATTCTGGTGTCGGCCGGCATTCTGCTGTCATCGGTGGGTTTCGCCCAGCCCAGCCTGACGGCTGGCGCGCTGTTCTATCTGGTGAGTTCCACTCTGGCCTTGAGCGCGCTGTTCCTGCTGGCCGAGCTGATCGAGCGGTCGCGCTCGGCCAATGACCTGCCGCTGGATGAAGAAATCGACGCGCTGCCCAAGGCCATGGAATCCCTGCACCCGCGCCCCGGCGTCAACCTCGATGACGAGCAGAAAGCCGTGGTCGGCCAAGTGATTCCGTGGACGATGGCGTTCCTCGGACTGAGCTTTGTCGCCTGTGCGCTGCTGATTATCGGCATGCCGCCGCTGTCCGGGTTTATCGGCAAGCTCAGTCTGTTGAGTGCGCTGGTCAATCCGTTGGGCCTGGGCAATGCGGTCAATGAGCCGATTCGCCCGGCGGCCTGGGGCCTGGTGGCCCTGTTGATCCTGTCGGGCCTGGCCTCGCTGATCGCCTTCGCGCGCCTGGGCACCCAGCGCTTCTGGACCCCGGAAGAACGCCCGTCGCCGCTGCTGCGCCGCTATGAGTGCGTGCCGATCTTCCTGCTGCTGGGCCTGTGCATCGCGCTGACCTTCAAGGCCGAACCGTTGATGCGCTATACCCTGGCGACCGCCAAGAGCCTGAACAACCCGGAGAGCTACGTGATGGCGGTGATGGCCACACGCCCGGTGCCGAGCCCCGAAGGCAAGGCCGCCGCCCTGGAGGTGCAACCATGAAGCGCTTGCTGCCTGCGCCGTGGCTGTCATTGGCACTGTGGGTGCTGTGGCTGGTGCTCAACCTGTCGGTGAGCCCCGGCAATCTGCTGCTCGGCGCGCTGCTGGGGTTTCTCGCTCCGCTGATGATGGCGCCGCTGCGCCCGCAACCGATCAGCCTGCGCCGCCCTGGCGTGATCATCCGCCTGTTTTTCCTGGTCGGCCGTGACGTGATTGTGTCCAACCTGCAAGTGGCATGGGGCGTGTTGGTGTGCGGATCGCGTCCACCGCGCTCGCGCTTCGTCAGGATTCCCCTGGACCTGCGCAGCCCCAACGGCCTCGCTGCGCTGTCGATGATCACCACCGTGGTGCCCGGCACCATCTGGTCGGAACTGGCGCTGGACCGTAGCGTGCTGCTGTTGCACGTGTTCGACCTGGAGGATGAAGCGCCGTTTATCGAGCACTTCAAGTCCACCTATGAGCGTCCCCTGATGGAGATCTTCGAATGAGCGCCCTGCTCTCCAATGCGATCCTGCTCAGCCTGTTCCTGTTTTCGCTGGCGATGGTGCTGACGCTTATCCGCCTGTTCAAGGGCCCGTCAGCCCAGGACCGCGTCCTGGCGCTGGACTACCTGTACATCCTGGCGATGCTGATGATGCTGGTGCTGGGCATTCGATACGCCAGTGACACCTACTTCGAAGCGGCGTTGCTGATTGCGCTGTTCGGCTTCGTGGGCTCGTTTGCCCTGGCCAAATTCCTGCTGCGTGGGGAGGTGATTGAATGATGCCGATGTGGATGGAAATCGTCGTCGGATTGCTGCTGATCTTGAGCAGCGTGTTTGCGCTGATCGGCGCGCTGGGATTGTTGCGCATGAAGGACTTTTTCCAGCGCATGCACCCGCCAGCGCTGGCCTCGACGTTAGGCGCGTGGTGTGTGGCGCTGGCGTCGATTATCTACTTTTCGCAGCTCAAGTCCGGGCCGGTGTTGCACGGGTGGTTGATTCCGATTTTGTTGTCGATCACGGTGCCGGTGACCACGCTGCTGCTGGCGCGAACCGCATTGTTCCGCAAGCGCATGGCCGGCGACGACGTCCCGGCCGAAGTCAGCAGCCGCCGCTGATTCGTCAATGAACGCAGTGCAAAATGTAGGCGCTGGCTTGCCTGCGATGAGGGCGTGACAGTCACCGAAAAGGTTGGCTGACCCACCGCCATTGCAGGCAAGCCAGCTCTTATCAAACACAAAATAACTTATTGATTTTAAAACCTGAAATTTCAGGCAGCCACACTCCTGTGGCGAGCGGGCTTGCCACAGAGGCCCCAGGTTGCTGCGCGACAGCGCCAAGTCGAAGACTTGGCGGAGCCTCCCACATTGGGATCGGGGTATCCGATGAAACTGTTGCGTGCTTGACGCAAAAAAAGGCCCCGAACCAGTCGGGGCGTTTTTCATTCAGCGCGCAGCAGCCAACCGTCAGTCAGCCAAACGCCACGTCGTCCCACC
Source organism: Pseudomonas trivialis (assembly GCF_001439805.1). Lineage (GTDB taxonomy): Bacteria > Pseudomonadota > Gammaproteobacteria > Pseudomonadales > Pseudomonadaceae > Aquipseudomonas > Aquipseudomonas trivialis. Next base: position 265,778 of record NZ_JYLK01000004.1, read on the forward strand.
CTTCCCGTCTTCCAACACCACACCCATCGCGGTCAGTTGGTCACGGATCCGGTCGGATTCCGCCCAGTCCTTGTTGGCGCGAGCCGTCAAACGCGCCTGGATGAGCGCATCCACTTGCACTGCATCCACACGCCCTTCGGCACCGGCCTGCAGGAAGTCATCGGCTTGCATCTGCAACACGCCGAGCACACTGGCCAGTTCTTTCAAGCGCGCCGCCAGGCCCGCCGCCGCATCGAGATCGCTCTCACGCAGGCGGTTGATCTCGCGCACCATCTCGAACAGCACCGCGCAGGCTTCCGGCGTGCCGAAGTCGTCGTTCATCACTTCAGTAAACCGCGCGACAAACGCTTCGCCGCCGGCGGGCGCAACCGCAGGCAAGCCTTTCAATGCGTGGTAGAAACGTTCCAGGGCGCCCTTGGCGTCCTTGAGGTTGTCTTCCGAGTAGTTGATGGCGCTGCGGTAGTGGCTCGACACCAGCAGGTAACGCACAACCTCAGGATGATACTTTTCCAGCACATCGCGGATGGTGAAGAAGTTGTTCAAGGACTTGGACATCTTCTCGCCATTGATGCGGATCATGCCGCAGTGCATCCAGGCATTGGCGTAGGTCTTGCCGGTGGCGGCTTCGCTCTGGGCGATTTCGTTTTCGTGGTGCGGGAACTCCAGGTCGCTGCCGCCGCCATGAATATCGAAGGTTTCACCCAGGCAGCAGGTGGACATCACCGAGCATTCGATGTGCCAGCCCGGACGCCCGGCGCCCCACGGCGATTCCCAGCTCGGCTCGCCGGGCTTGGTGGCTTTCCACAGCACGAAGTCGAGGGGGTCCTGCTTGGCCTCGTCGACTTCGATGCGCGCACCGATGCGCAGGTCTTCGATCTTTTTGCGCGACAGCTTGCCGTAGCCCATGAACTTGGCGACACGGTAGTACACGTCGCCATTGCCCGGAGCGTAGGCGTAACCCTTGTCGATCAGGGTCTGGATCATCGCGTGCATGCCGTCGATGTGGTCGGTGGCACGCGGTTCCATGTCCGGCTTGAGGATGTTGAGGCGCGCCTCGTCCTCATGCATGGCGGCGATCATGCGCGCGGTCAGCGCGTCGAACGACTCGCCGTTTTCCCTGGCGCGATTGATGATCTTGTCGTCGATGTCGGTGATGTTGCGCACGTAGGTCAAGTCGTAGCCGCTGAAACGCAGCCAGCGGGTCACCAGGTCGAAGGCGACCATACTGCGGCCGTGGCCGATGTGGCAGTAGTCGTACACGGTCATGCCGCACACGTACATGCGCACCTTGTTGCCATCCAGCGGCTTGAAGACTTCTTTAGTCTTGCTGAGAGTGTTGTAGATCGTTAGCACAACGGCTTCCTTAGAGAATCACTGGCCCCACGAATCACGCAAGGTCACGGTACGGTTGAATACCGGCTGACCGGGTTTCGAGTCCTTGATGTCCGCGCAGAAGTAACCTTCGCGCTCGAACTGGAAACGGTCTTCCGGCTGTGCGTCGCCCAGCGATGGCTCGGCACGACAACCTGTGAGTACTTGCAGGGAGTCAGGGTTGATGTTGTCGAGGAAACTCGCGCTGTCTTCGGCCTTCTCGGGGTTTGGCGAACGGAACAGGCGATCGTACAGGCGCACTTCGCATTCGATGCTGGCCGCGGCCGGTACCCAGTGCACCACGCCCTTGACCTTGCGGCCTTCGGGGTTCTTGCCCAGGGTGTCCGGATCGTACGAGCAGCGCAGTTCGACGATGTTGCCAGCGGCGTCCTTGATCGCCTCGTCGGCGCGGATCACATAGCTGCCGCGCAGGCGCACTTCGCCGTTCGGCTCCAGGCGCTTGTAGCCTTTTGGCGGCTCTTCCATGAAGTCGTCACGGTCGATGTAGATTTCGCGCGCGAACGGCAGCTTGCGCACGCCCAGCTCTTCTTTTTGCGGATGACGCGGCAATTCGAGGTTTTCGACCTGGCCTTCGGGGTAGTTGGTGATCATGACTTTCAACGGCCGCAACACACACATGGCGCGCGGAGCGTTCGCGTCAAGGTCCTGGCGGATGCTGAACTCGAGCATGCCGAAATCGACCACACCGTCGGAACGGTTGGTACCGACCATCTCGCAGAAATTGCGGATCGACGCCGGGGTGTAACCGCGCCGGCGGAAGCCCGACAGCGTCGACATGCGCGGGTCATCCCAACCGTGCACGTGCTTTTCATCCACCAGTTGCTTGAGCTTGCGCTTGCTGGTGATGGTGTAGTTCAGGTTCAGGCGGCTGAACTCGTACTGACGCGGTTGCGCCGGCACCGGCAGATTGCTCAGGAACCATTCGTACAGCGGGCGATGGCTCTCGAACTCCAGGGTGCAGATGGAGTGGGTGATGCCTTCGATGGCGTCGGACTGGCCATGGGTGAAGTCGTAGTTGGGGTAGATGCACCACGTGTCACCGGTCTGGTGGTGATGGGCGTGGCGGATGCGGTACATGATCGGGTCGCGCAGGTTCATGTTCGGCGAGGCCATGTCGATCTTCGCGCGCAGCACGCGGGCGCCGTCCGGGAACTCGCCGGCGCGCATGCGGTTGAACCAGTCGAGGTTCTCCTCTACCGAACGGTCGCGGAACGGGCTGTTCTTGCCCGGCTCGGTCAGGGTGCCACGGTATTCCCTGGCCTGTTCCGGGCTCAGGTCGTCGACGTAGGCCTTGCCGGCCTTGATCAGCTCGACGGCCCAATCGAACAACTGGTCGAAATACTTGGAGGCATAGCGCACTTCACCGGACCATTCGAAGCCCAGCCACTTGATGTCGCTTTCGATGGCGTCGATGTATTCCTGGTCTTCCTTGGCCGGGTTGGTGTCGTCGAAACGCAGGTGCGTGACACCGCCGAATTCCTGGGCCAGGCCGAAGTTCACGCAGATCGACTTGGCGTGTCCGATGTGCAGGTAGCCGTTGGGCTCTGGCGGAAAGCGGGTGACGATCTGCGTGTGCTTGCCCGAATCGAGGTCCGCCTGGATGATCGGACGCAGGAAATTGACCGGGACGGCAGGTCCGGCCTTGGAATTCGAGGTAGGGTCGACAGTGGGCTTGCTCATAGGATCCTTGAACAGACAGGTTCGTGGCCGGGTGAGGCCAGACAAAACAAAGGGCTTATCATAGCCGAAGCGGTCAACCACCTGACAGGCCACGGCCAAAAACTGCTGCTTTAATTGCTGCTTTAATGACAGGCGCGGTAAAAAACCACCTCAAAATTCCTGCAAGGCACGCTAAACTGCGCGCCCTGGCCGCCGTTTGGCCAGACAGGTAAAGCGTTCAAACGCCCAAACCCACGAATTCCCTGAAAAGAGTAGTGAACATGACTCAAGTCAAACTGACCACCAACCACGGTGACATCGTCATCGAGCTGAACGCCGAGAAAGCGCCGATCACCGTCGCCAACTTCATCGAGTACGTAAAGGCCGGCCACTACGAAAACACGGTTTTCCACCGCGTCATCGGCAACTTCATGATCCAGGGCGGCGGTTTCGAGCCGGGCATGAAAGAGAAGAAAGACAAGCGTCCAAGCATCCAGAACGAAGCGGACAACGGCCTTTCCAACGACAAGTACACCGTCGCCATGGCGCGTACCATGGAGCCGCATTCGGCCTCCGCGCAGTTCTTCATCAACGTCGCCGACAACGCTTTCCTCAACCACAGCGGCAAGAACGTGCAGGGCTGGGGCTATGCAGTGTTCGGCAAAGTCACCGAAGGCACTGACGTTGTCGACAAGATCAAAGGCGTGTCCACCACCTCCAAGGCCGGTCACCAGGACGTTCCAGCAGAAGACGTGATCGTCGAGAAAGCCGAGATCGTTGGGTGATATTGCTGATTTCAGATTTGCATCTGGAAGAGGAGCGCCCGGACATTACCCGGGCGTTTCTGGATCTGCTCCATGGCCGCGCCCGTGGCGCCCAGGCGTTGTACATTCTGGGGGACTTTTTTGAAGCCTGGATTGGCGACGATGGGATGACGCCGTTCCAGCGCTCCATTGGCGAGGCGCTGCGCGAACTCAGCGACGGCGGCACCGCAATTTTTATCATGCACGGCAACCGCGACTTCCTGCTCGGCAAGGCGTTCTGCAAACTGGCAGGCGCCCGGCTGCTCAAGGACCCGAGTGTCGTGCAGTTGTACGACGAGCCCGTGCTGTTGATGCACGGCGACAGCCTCTGCACCCGCGACCTTGGCTATATGAAGCTGCGGCGCATCCTGCGTAACCCTGTCGTGCTGTTTGTCCTGCGCCACCTGCCGCTACGCAGCCGCCACAGGCTGGCGCGCAAGCTGCGCAGTGAAAGCCGCGCGCAAACGCGGATGAAGGCCAACGACATCGTCGATGTCACCCCCGAAGAAGTGCCGCAGGTGATGCAGCAATTCGGCGTGCGCACCCTGGTCCATGGCCACACGCACCGCCCTGCCATCCACAAGCTGCAGATTGGCGACCAGGCGGCCAGGCGCATTGTGCTGGGCGACTGGGACAGGCAAGGCTGGGTGTTGCAGGTGGATGAGCAGGGTTTTCAACTGGCGGCGTTTGATTTTGTGAACCCGCAGCTGGCCCTGCCAGGCGCCTGACGCAAGAACACAACAGATCAACTGTGGGAGCAAGCCCCCTCCCACCTTTTGACCCGGCACCTGCTCAGGTCAGTGCCCGGAAGCCTGCGGTCCGGCCTTGGCGCCGAACGGCGGCTTGGCCAGCCACACCACCAACATCAGCGCCACGAACAGCCAGCCCATCAGCGTGAAGTAATCCACAGTGGACATCATGTACGCCTGGCTGGTCACTATCTGATCCAGTTGCGCATAGCCCTTCTGCCCTGCCCCGCCAAGCGCCTGCAATGCATCACGGGTGGTCGAGTCGTACGTGTTGATGTTCTCGCTCAGGTAGGCATGGTGCTGATCCGCCCGGCGAATCCAGATCCAGGTGGTGAGCGAGGCGGCGAAACTGCCGCCAAGGGTTCGCAGGAAAGTCGCAAGCCCCGCGCCGTCGGCAATCTGACTCGGTGGCAGGTCGGACATCAGGATGGTCAGGGTCGGCATGAAGAACAGCGCCACGCCGATGCCCATGAACAACTGCACCAGCGCGATATGCGTGAAGTCCACCTCGTTGGTGAAACCCGCACGCATGAAACAGCTTAGCCCCATCGCCAGAAACGACAGCGCCGCCAGCAGACGCAGGTCGAATTTGTTCGCGTATTTGCCCACGAACGGCGACATCAGTACCGGCAGGATCCCGATCGGCGCCACCGCCAGACCCGCCCAGGTGGCGGTGTAGCCCATCTGGGTTTGCAGCCACTGCGGCAGGATCAGGTTGATCCCGAAGAAAGCGGCATAACCGCCGATCATCACGATAGTGCCGACCCGAAAGTTGCGGTAGGCGAACAGCCTCAGGTTAACCACAGGGTGCTTGTCGGTCATTTCCCAGATCACGAAAAACGCCAGCGCAACCGCCGAGATCACCGACCCGATGATGATGAAGTTGGATTCGAACCAGTCCAGGTTGTTGCCCTTGTCGAGGATGATCTGCAAGGCACCGACGCCAATGATCAAGCTCAGCAGACCGATGTAATCCATCGGCTGATAGCTGGTCTCCACCGGCCGCTTCTTCAACTGCGCACGCACCACGAGCACGGCAAAGATGCCCAGGGGCACGTTGATAAAAAAGATCCACGGCCAGCTGTAGCTGTCCGTGATCCAGCCGCCAAGGATAGGCCCGGCAATCGGCGCCACCACCGTCACCATCGCCAATAACGCCAGGGCCATGCCACGCCTGGCGGGCGGATAGACTGCAATCAGCAAGGTTTGGGTCATCGGGTACAACGGCCCCGCGACCAGGCCCTGCACCACACGAAATGCGATCAGCTCCGGCATCGAGGTGGAAATGCCACACATAAACGAGGCCAGCACAAACAGCATGGTCGCCCACAAAAACAGCTTCACCTCGCCAAAGCGCCGGCTCAACCAGCCGGTGAGCGGCAAGGCAATCGCGTTGCTCACCGCAAACGAGGTGATGACCCAGGTGCCCTGCTCCGAACTCACGCCAAGGTTGCCGGAGATGGTCGGCAGCGCGACGTTGGCGATGGTGGTGTCGAGCACCTGCATGAAGGTCGCCAGCGACAGGCCAATGGTGGCCATCAGCAGGCTGGGCGGCGTGAAGGAGGCGTTATTGCTCATCAGCGTTGCGCAGCCTTGGGAGCGGCGACGCTGTTGTCATGGATCAACTGACTGATCATGGCATCGGCTTCGGCCAGTTGGCGGTCATACACATTGGTGGTGAACGTCGCCTTTTGCGGCGCCTGCTGCGCGAGCACCGGGCCGCTCTTGTCGTGCAGATCGACGTTGACCACAGTACTCAAGCCCACCCGCAGCGGATGCTGGGCCAGCTCCTCGGCGTTGATATGGATGCGCACCGGCACCCGTTGCACGATCTTGATCCAGTTGCCGGTGGCGTTCTGCGCCGGCAGCAGGGCAAACGCGCTGCCGGTGCCGGCGCCGAGGCTGTCGACGGTGCCGCTGTATTTGACGTCGCTGCCGTAGATATCCGACTCGATGTCCACCGGCTGGCCGATGCGCATGTCGCGCAGTTGGGTTTCCTTGAAGTTGGCGTCGATCCACAGCTGGTTCAGCGGGATCACCGCCATCAACGAAGTGCCGGGCTGCACACGCTGGCCCAGTTGCACGGTGCGCTTGGCCACGTAGCCGGTGACCGGCGCGATCAAGGTGCTGCGCGCATTGCTAAGGTAAGCCTGGCGCAGTTGCGCGGCGGCGGTCTGCACATCGGGGTGGGAGGAAATTACCGTGTCATCCACCAGGGCATTGCTGGTTTTGAGCTGTTGTTCGAGGTTGGTCAGGGCATTTTTTGCGGCGGTCAGGCTGTCACGGGCGTGGGACAGCTCTTCCTGGGAAATCGCCCCGCCCTGGGCCAGGGTCTTGCGACGGTTGTAGTTGTCCTGGGCGGTTTGCACGTCGGCCTTCTGCGCGTTGACCTGAGCTTTCATGCCATCGACATTGCTGTACAAGCCGCGCACCTGGCGCACCGTGCGGGCGAGGTTGGCCTGGGCACTTTGCAAACCGACGGCGGCGTCGTTGGGGTCGAAGTTGATCAGCACCTGGCCTTCGTGGACCAGATCGCCATCGTCGGCGCCGATGCTGACCACGGTGCCAGTGACCAGCGGGGTGATTTCCACCACGTTGCCGTTCACATAGGCGTCGTCGGTGCTTTCATTGAAGCGCCCATAAAATTCATACCAGCCCCACACGCCCAGGGCGCCGAGGATCACGATCAGCGCCAGGCCGATCAGCATGATCCTGCGCTTGCGCGGGTTGCTGTCAGTGTTGGGTTGCTCTGTTGCGTTGCTGTTTTCGGCGGTAGCCATGACAAATACCTCACATTATTCCGTGCGTGCAGCGGGGGTGGTCGACGCCACATCTGCGGCGCTGTAGCCGCCCCCCAGGGCCTGCATCAATTGAATCGACAGATCGATCTGCGCAGCCTTCAGGCTGGCCAGTTGGCGTTGGGCCTGGAGCAATTGCTGCTCGATGCTCAGCACATCCAGGTAATTCCCGATGCCTGAGCTGTAGCGTTGCAGCCCGGTGTCGTAGGACTGCCGCGCAATGTCCGCCGCGTGTTGCTGGGCCTGGATCTGCCGCGCGGTGTCACGCAGTTGCGCGAGCGTGCTGCCGATATCGCCCAGGGCCTGCACCAGGGTTTTGTTGTACTGGGCCACGGCCAGGTCGTAATCGGCGTCGCGCGCATCGAGGTCGGCGCGCAGGCGGCCGCCGTCGAAGATCGGCAGCGAGATCGTCGGCGCAATGTTGAAAAAACGGCTGGTCGAACCGAACATCGCATCCCCCAGCAACGACTCGGCCCCGGCGCTCGCGCTCAGGTTGAGGTTGGGGTAGAAGCGCGTCTTGCTGGCGGCAATGTCCTTGCTCGCGGCCTCGACACGCCAGCGCGCGGCGATCAGGTCCGGGCGGCGGCCGAGCAGCTCGGCAGGCAGCACCGAAGGCACGGCCACGGCGGCGGGTTGCAGCACTGCGGGACGGGCCAGTTCACTGCCACGGTCCGGGCCTTTGCCAAGCAACACGGCGAGAGCGATGCTGGCGCTCTGCAGCTGTTTTTCCGCATCGATCAGTTGCGACTGGGCGCTGGCTTCCAGGCTTTCGGTCTGCTGGTACTGGTACTGGCTGTCGATCCCGGAGTTCAGGCGGCGCTGGCTCAGGTCGAGCATCTGGCGGGTGCGCTTGAGGTCGTCATTGGCCAGGTCACGCACGATATGCGCCTGGCCGAGGTCGCTGTAGGCCTTGGCCACGTTCGCGGCCAGGGTCAGACGCGCGGCCTGCTGGTCGACTTCGGCGGCACGGGCCTGACCCAACGCGGCTTCCCAGGCAGCACGCTGGCCGCCCCACAGGTCGAAGGTGTAATTGAAGCTGGCGCCGATGTTGCGCACGGTCGAATAGGCATCGCCCTCGCCGCGCGGGTCCTGGTCGCGGGCCAGGCGCGAACGGCTCACGCCGGCGCTGGCATCCACGGTGGGCAGGCGCGCGGCGTTGGCCGCATAGGCGGCCGCTTCGGCCTGGTGGGCACGGGCGCTGGCCACTTGCATGTCCGGACTGTTGCGCAGGGCTTCCTGAATCAGGCCGTCCAACTGCGGGTCGCCAAGGCGCTTCCACCAGTCGGCCGCCGGCCAGGCCGCACTCGAGAGCTTCACGCCAGCGAGGGACTTGCCGGTTTGCAGGGTGTTGGCATCAAGGCGCTGGCCCTGGGTGTCGAGACCGCTGTAGTTGGCGCAACCAGCCATGCTCATGGCCACCAGCACCAGGCATAACGCACGTGTGTTCATTCTGTACCTACCCGCTGGATGACGATGGCGTCACCCGCTGCCACGAGGATTTTCTTGAGAATTCTTTCGAGGGTCTGCAACTCGCCGGGCTCCAGGGCGCCGGCCAGCTCATTCATCGACTGCGCGCCGATGTGCGGCAGCATGTCCGCAAGGCGCTGGCCGTCTTCGGTGAGCACCAGCCGCACTTGGCGCCGGTCCTGTTCGGAACGCTGGCGGGCCAACAAGCCCTTTTGCTCCAGGCGGTCGAGCATGCGGGTCATCGAGCCGCTGTCCAGCGACAGGTTGCGGCACAACTCGGCCGGGGTGTCGACGTCGAACTGGGCGATGATGATCAACACCTTGAACTGCGCGGCAGTGACGCCGTGGGGTTCCATATGGGTGTCGATGATGCGGTCCTTGAGCAACGCCGCCCGCCCCAGCAACAGGCCGAGATGACAGTGACGAAAGCTGTCAGAGGTGAAATGGGTCATCGAAAGTCACCTTATTACTGCCTAGGCAGCGAATGTGTGACGAGATGTTACTGCTTAGGCAGCGAATGTCAAATGGAATTATTAGCTTGCTTGGTATCTAGCCGAGATATGGCTGAAATGCCATCAGCCATGAAAGAGGGGTTTGCGTCCGATGGCGGTGTGTCAGCCAGAGATAAGCTGACTGATCCACCGCTATCGGGAGCAAGCCCCCTCCCACCGTTTCTGATTGAGTAAAGACTTAGAAATCGCGTTTGTAGAAGATGTCCAGCGAGCTGGCCACGCCGGTCGCGACTTCCAGGTACACCTTCTTACTCAACAGGTAGCGCAAGGCGATGGTGTTGGCCGGCTCGAACACCCCCACCCCGTAACGCAGGCTCAGCTTTTCGTTGATCTTGCCGCTGGCGACCACGGCGGTCTTGTTGCCGGCGCCCTGGGTGTCGAGATCGAAATCCTGGATGCCCAGCTTGTTGGCAATGTCGGTGGTCACCCCGGAGCTGCCCATCAAACCCAGGCCAAGCGCCGCTTCGGCGAGCATGTTGTTGTCTTCGCCGTTGTTGGTGCGCGAACGCCCCAGCACCAGATACGACAGCGCATCCTCCTGGGCCATGGCCGGCTCGGAGAAGATCTGCGTGGTGGGCTGCTCGGCGCTGCCGCTCAAGCGAATACCGGCCGTCACCGTTCGCGAAGCCTCGGTGGTGACGCGTACCGCTTCGATATCCAGAAACGGTTGGTCCAGTGGCCCGGCGAACAACAGCCGCGCACGCCGCACATTGAGGCGTTGCCCATAAGCGCGGTAGCGGCCGTCGTTGAGCCACAGCTCGCCGCGGGTGTCGAGGTTATCGCCGACATGCACATGGCCCTGCACTTTGGCCGTGAGGCCAAAGCCTGCGAAGTTGAGCTTGTCTTCGCCCACTTCCACGTCAATATCCATGGCCATCGCCATCGGCGGCTTGCCCTCTTCGGTCTGGCTGCCGACGATCACTGTGTCATCGGAGACCTTGACCGTGGACGGCGGCAACTCACGCACGGTGATGTCGCCACGCGGGATACGGACCTTGCCGGCAACCGCCAGCTTGTCGTTCCTGAGGCTGATCTTCAGGTCGGGCGCCACTTCCAGCACGGCGTAAGGCTCGACCGTCACCGGCAACTGTGAACCTGTGAGGCTGAGGTCGACCGCCAGCGCCTGGCCCCAGTCGATTTGCCCCTTGAGGCTGCCCTGTCCGGCCTTGCCACTGCGCCAGCCGCCGTTGAGTTGCACACTTTCGCCAGCGATCAGCGCTTGCACGTTGAGGTCCTGGAGACTGAGCGGCAGTTCCGGCCCGGAGATTTCGCCGCCCACCAGATTGACGCTGCCGTTGACCAGGGGCGCAAGCAAGCCGCCGGAAATGCGGCCATTGCCGTTGAGCTTGCCGGTGAGTGTTTCCACCATCGGCACGAATGGCCGCGCCACCGCCAGGTCCAGGCCGGTGAGGCTGAAGTTGCCGGTGATCGGCTTGTTGGCGGGCAATGGATTGATCTGTGCCTGCAATAACAATTCGCCCAGTTTGCCGCCACGAAAATTCAGCTGAGTGTCGATGCGCTTGGGGTTGAGGGTGGTTTCCAGCTTGAGGGTGTCATAGGGAAAATCCAGCCACTGGGCCTTGTCCTTGATACGCAAGGTGCCGCCACTGGCGTCCACCGAGACCACGCCCTTCGGGCCGCTTTCCGGAAGATCGAGCTGCACGTCGGCGTTGAGCCTGCCCTGCCAGGCGAAATCCTTGGGCAAAAAGGCCGCCAGGCTGTCGATCGGGAATTGCTTGAGGTGGTAGCGCAGCTTGGGCTCGGGCATCAGACGCTGGTCTTCGCCGCACAGGCTGGCGCCACCGGAGACCCAGCAATGGGCGGCGAACGTCAGCTTGCCATCCGCCAGACGCTCGATCCTGGCCGGGGCCTGCAGCCGCCAATCCTGGCCACCGGCTTGCACGTCGCCGCTGGCCAGGCGCCCGCGCCAGTTGCCTTTGTCGAGGTTGCCGTCCAGCGCGAGCGCCAGCTTGACCAGCGGGCCGACGAGGTCCAACTGGACTTTCTGGCTCTTGATATCGCCTTGGGCACTGGCGGTGAGCGTGCCGACCTGGGTCTCGCCGCTTTGGATGCCACTGCCCTTGAGGTCGATCCTGGCGCGCTTGGCGTTATCCAGGGTGGCGTCGAGACTGAGGTGTTGCAGGTGATTGTCGGCAAACGCCAACTGCTGGCCCTTGAGGTCAAGCTTGCCTTGCGGCGCCTTCAAGGTGCCAGCCACGTTGAGCCGGCCGTTGACCTGGCCGCGCAGTTGCGGCCACAGCTGGGCCAGGCGCGCCAGCTTGATGTCGATCTGGCCGGCCAAACGCTGTTGCAGGCTGCCACTGCCGTTGATGCGGTTGTCGCCCAGGCGAATATCCAGGTTGGCGAGGGTCCATTGCTCGCCCGCGCCTTCGGCCTTGGCGGCGAACACGGCGGCTTGCCCGCGCAGCTGGCCTTTGAGGTTGAGGTCGGCGTCAAGCTTGAGTTGATCGTTCTTGAACGCCCCCTTGCTGCGCAGCGGCCCGGCCAGCGTGCCGGGCAATTCAGCCACCCAGTACGCGGGGTTCAGCGCCGATAGATCCAGCGCCGTGTCCCAGGTGATGCCATCGGCGAACTGCAGGTTCAGATGGCCTTGCGCCCTGCCCTGGCCTGCGGTGAGTTTCAGCTCGGGCAGGAACACTTGCTTGAGATCACCACTGAACGGCGTGACCACGGTGAACTTGCCCGCAGGCCCATTGAGGTCGGCCTTGAGGTTGCCCAGGTAGTTGCCGTCTTTATAGGATATTTCGCCGTTGAAGGTGTGCAAGGCGACCTGCGGTTCGTCGATCAGCGGGTAAAGGCGATGCCAGGGGAAGTCGAGCCAGTCGATTTTGGCGTCGGCGCTGAAGCCTTGTTGCCAGTCCAGGTTGGCGCTGAGCTCAAGCCTTTGCTTGTCATCCCCATGCAGGCTCAGTTGAGCGATCTGCGCCCCCTTGGTGTCGGCCCGTCCCCGGAGCAACAGATCGATGGGCTGCTTCTCGTCCAATAGTTTGCCGTAGCCTGAAAGCATGAAGCCGTTGGCCAGATCCCCCTTTGCCATCAGCACCAGTTTATTGAATGTCAGGGTGTCCGGCAGATCGGCGCCGGGTTTGAAGCCTTCAGTATCAATCATCGCCTGCGCCGGCAGGTTTTCGGCCAGCGGCTGCAGATCGACCAATAGTTTGCCGGGCAGGTAGCCGCGGCTGTCGCCTTCAACGTTAAGCGTCTTGAGGAGATTGCCATCGACCTTCAGCGCAACCGTCCACGGCGCGCCACCGGGCGCGTACGGCAGACTGAGGTTACCGGTGGCGTTCAACGGCCAGTCGCCGACAGGTTGTAGCAGGCCAGCAAGGTCGAGCACCAGGCCATCGCGCTCCAGGTGCACCGAGTCGATCTGCAGACCGGCGCTTGTCCAATGGGCCGCCAGTTGCAGGCCCTTGAGCGCCTCACTGCCGTTGAACAGCAGGCTACCGACGCGCACATCACCCAATTGGATAGCCACGGGCAGCTTCAACTCCGGCAACGCTACGGGGCCACTGCTCGCGTCGGCGCTCGGCGCCAATTGCAGGCTGACTCGCTCCACATCCAGCTGATCGACGCATACTGTCATCCGCAACAGGCAACCCGGCGACCACGCCAGTTTCGGCGCACCCAGTTCGACGCGGCTGGCATCCTGCTGCCACACCAGGTGATCGGCACTCCATTGCCCGCCCAGTCGTCCCTGAAAATTCTCGACACTCAAACCCGGCACCCGGCCCAGCGCCCAGCGGCTGCCCGCCTCGGTTCCCAATACAGCCCACAGCGCCAGCACTACCAGAGCGAGGACCGCGACCAGCGCCAGCCCCGCAATTTTCAAACCACGCATCACAGCTCAGGCCCCATGGAAAAGTGCAATCGAATGCCGCCCGGGTCTTCCAGGGCATGGGCCAGGTCGAGACGGATCGGACCTACCGGTGAAACCCAGCGTACGCCAACGCCCACACCGGTTTTCAGACTTGGCATCTCCAGGGAGTTGAACGAGTTGCCTTGGTCAATAAAGGTTGCGATGCGCCACTTTTCGGCGATGGAATATTGGTATTCGGCGCTCAGGGCCACCATGTAACGGCCACCGATACGGTCGCCACGGTCGTTCTCCGGCGACAGGGTCTGGTACTCGTAACCCCGCACGCTCTGGTCACCACCGGCAAAGAAGCGTAGCGATGGCGGCACGGACTGGTAGCCGTTGGTGGCGCTGCCGCCGAACTGCGCACGGCCAAGGAAACGGTGGTTGTCCCACAAGGTGGTCAAGCCCTTGATCGTGGCAGTGCCGTAAAGCAGGTTGGTGTCCGAGCCCAGGCCTTCCTTGGCAACCTTGGCGTCGAAGGCCAGGCGATAACCGTTATGCGGGTCGATGCGGTTGTCACTGCGCAGGTAGGAATAGTTGATACCCGGCATCACCAGGTTGCTCAGGCCCGAGTCATTGCCCAGGCGGTATTCCTCACGCTGGTACTTGAGCGAGATCACACGCGTCCAGCCGCTGGGTAACTTGCTGTGCCACTCCGGACCGACGGTGAGCAATTTACTCAAGGCGTCGGTGTTGGCAATTTCTTCATTCTGGTAGCCACCGGCAAAGCGAAGCTTGTCGGTGAGCGGCGGGTCAAGCGGGACGTCGTACCACAGGCCGACGTTCTGCCGTGGCGCCGACAGTTCCGCCTCCCAGCCGTAGCTGTGCCCTTGGGGGTTGACCCAATGACGCGTCCAGTTGGCCTTGCCGCGCGGGCCCACATCGGTGGAGTAACCAAGGCCCAGTCCCATGGTGCGTGGCTTGCGGGTTTCCAGCTGCACGGCCACCGGGATCACGTCGTCTTTCGCGCCGGCTGGGGTTGCGTCCACGCGCACGCCTTCGAAGAAGCCGCTGGCTTGCAGGTTCTGATTGAGTTCGGCGATCAGTTCGGAGTCGTACGGCGTGCCACTCTTGAACGGTACCATGCGTTGCAGCAGGTCTTCGTCGAACGGGGTGTCGCCGGTAAAACTGACCTTGCCCATGCTGTAGCGCGGGCCGCTGTCGTAGACCAGGTCGATGTCGGCCACGCCGGCCTTCGGGTCCACCGAGAGGGTCTGGCGGGTAAAGCGACCGCTGAAAAAACCATAGCGCGAGGCCTGGTTCTGGATCAGGCGCTTGGCGTCTTCGTAATGACCGTGGTTGAGCACCGCGCCGGACTTGAGGTCGTCACTGGCAGGCAGACGAAAGGACTTGAGGTTCGCGGCCTGGCCGTCGACCCGAAGGGTCACGTTGCGCAAATGCACCGGCTCGCCGGGGTCGATGGTGAGGATCAGGCGCGGATTCTTGCCGCCCTTCACGTCACTGGCGATCTGCGACTGATAGAAACCCAATGCCTGGGCGGCTTTGCGCGCCTGCTCTTCGGCACCGCGACTGAACCGCAGCAAGGCTTCTTCGTCACGATCGCCAACCCCGCCGATATAGCCTTCGATGTTGGCTTTCAACGCGTCGTTTGCGGGCTTGATCCGCACGTCCAATTCGCTTTGCGCCCATGCGCCGCAGCTTGTGAACAGCAGAACCAAGCCGCTGGTAAATTTTCCTGGAAGCTTCATAGGCGCGGATGCTACATGAGCGGAAGGGAGTCTTTGAACTCGGATTTTTCTGAAAAAATCTGTCTCAAACCGTTACAGCCCGCAAAGACTGGGGGTTGCCATGAAAAAACACATGCTCCAGGACGGGTCCTACGGCAACTTCACCGATTTCCTCGTAACCCTGGCGTTCGAGGAACGCCAGATAGCGTGAATTACCGGTGTCGAGCACCACGCCGGAGGAATGCGGGTCATCGGCACACCAGTTATGCACCGCCTCAAGCAACTGCTCCCCATAATGCTGGCCCTGGAACTGCGGGTGCACACCCAGCAGCGGCAACACATGCACCGAATCGGTGGGCAGGCACGCCAGCACCGCGTGGTGGTAATCCAGATAACGCCGGGTGCCGCGCACGCCGGTGCTCAGCCACATGCGAATTTGCCAGGCCCAGCTGTCGGTGATACCCAGGCGCCGTTGCGGCGGCGCGATCAGGGCGATGCCGATCATCCTGTCGTCAACGAACAGCCCAATGGCCGGGAGTTTCTGGAAAAAGTGTTGCTTGACCAACTCACGCACCGTGGCGCGTACCCGCAGTTCATAGCCGGGGCGCTGTGCTTCGAAAATATAGGCGAAGGTCGGCTCATGGCGATAAGCCTGGTACAGCAGCGCGCGGGCCTCGCGGGAATAACCGCTGTTGAGCACGCGGATTTGGGCAGTGGCGGTTGAAGTGTCAAGCATGCAGTCAATCTCCCTGGGCGCCACTCGAAAGGCGGCGTTCATAGGGTTACGAACCTGCGGCGCAGCAGTCGTTCCAAGACATTGGCAACGCAGATGCCCTGCCCCCACGCTGGCCCCGGCCGGACTTGTCGGCTAGCATCGCCCTTTTTGCCAGACCGGACCTGCCGACCATGAAAATTGTCTCTTTCAATATTAACGGGCTGCGTGCCCGCCCTCATCAGCTGGCGGCGCTGATCGACAAACACCAGCCCGACGTCATCGGCCTGCAGGAAACCAAGGTTCACGATGACCAGTTCCCCCTGGCCGAGGTGCAGGCGCTGGGCTACCACGTGTACTACCACGGCCAGAAAGGGCATTACGGCGTGGCCCTGCTGTCGCGCAAGGAAGCCTTGAGCGTGCACAAGGGCTTTGACAGCGATGAAGAAGACGCCCAGCGCCGTTTTATCCGGGGCACGTTCGCCGATGAAAACGGCCACCCGGTCACGGTCATGAACGGCTATTTCCCCCAGGGCGAAAGCCGCGACCACCCCACCAAGTTCCCCGCCAAGCAGCGCTTCTATGAAGACCTGCAACAGTTGCTGGAAAGCCAGTTCAACAACGAGCAGCCGCTGGTGGTGATGGGCGATGTGAATATTTCCCCCCAGGACTGCGACATCGGCATCGGCGCCGACAATGCCAAGCGCTGGCTGAAAACCGGCAAGTGCAGTTTCCTGCCGGAAGAACGCGAATGGATGGCCCGCCTGAAGAACTGGGGCCTGGTGGACAGTTTCCGGCACCTCTACCCGGACGTGACCGACCGCTTCAGCTGGTTCGATTACCGCAGCCGCGGGTTTGAGGACGAGCCCAAGCGCGGGCTGCGGATTGACGTGATCATGGCGTCCAATGGATTGCTGCCGCGAGTCAAGGATGCCGGGGTGGACTACGACCTGCGTGGGTTGGAAAAGCCCTCGGACCATGCGCCGATCTGGCTCGAATTGAGCTGACCCCCTGACTGTTTTCGACTCTGTGCTGTGGCGAGCGGGCTTGCCCCGCGTTGGGGTGCGAAGCGCCCCCAATTGAAGAAACGCGGTGTACCTGATACTGCATAGAGCAGGGTTTTGGGGCTGCTGCGCAGCCCAACGCGGGACAAGCCCGCTCGCCACAGGGATGTTGTTGCTGAAAAGAACTCACTTGATAAGCGCGGGCTTGCCCCTCCCACACACATTCCTCGCGCAGCTTGACGGGCGCGTCTCGGTCATATTTCTGCAAACTGCCTGACTTAATCTCGTCGCACTCTCTTTGAAGGTGCCGGCATGATGCTGCGCGTTCTGTTTCTTTTGACCCTTTTCCCGCTGGTTGCCGTGTCGGCGCAACTGCCCGTACCCGAGCACGGCCCTGCCCTGCGCATTCAAGGCTCCAACACCCTCGGCGCAGCGCTGGGCCCGGCTTTGGTAAAGGGCTTGCTGGAGCATGAGGGCGTGCAACGCGTGCACATCGCGCCGGGCGACGGGCCAAACGAGCAGCGCGTGGTCGGCAAGACGCGCCAGGGCAGGCGCGTGACCGTCGAGGTGGCGGCCCATGGCTCGAGCACCGGCTTCGCCGCACTGAAAAAAGCCAGCGCAGACCTGGCGGCGGCGTCCCGCCCGATCAAGGACAGCGAGCTGGTGGACCTCGAGCCACTGGGCGATCTGAAAAGCCCCGAAGCCGAACAGGTGATCGCCATCGACGGCCTGGCCATTATCGTCAACCCGCTCAACCCGCTGAACGCCCTCGACACCGAGCAACTGGCGCAGCTCTTCAACGGCGAGATCAGCACCTGGGAAGACTTGGGCGGCGTCGGCGGGCCTGTTCATCTGTATGCCCGGGATGACCAGTCCGGCACCTACGACACGTTCAAGGAACTGGTGCTGAGCCGGCGCGGCAAACCGCTGGCCTCCAGCGCCCGGCGTTTCGAGTCCAGCGAAGTATTGTCCGATGCGGTCAGCCGCGATCCCCAGGGCATCGGCTTTATCGGCCTGCCCTACATACGCCAGGCCAAGGCCGTGGCGATTGCCGATGGCGACTCACAACCGATGTTACCGCTCAATAGCTTGATCGCCACCGAAGATTACCCGCTGTCGCGGCGCCTGTTCTTTTACCTGCCGCCGGCGAGCCACAACCCGTGGGCCCGGGCGCTGGTGGACTTTGCCCAGAGCAGCCAGGGCCAGGCAATCGTCGCGGCCAACGGTTTTATTGCCCAGCAGGTGCAGGCCATTGGCGTACAACCGCGCCCGTCGATGCCTATGGACTATCAAGCCATTGCCCGCGAGGCCCAGCGCCTGAGCGTCAATTTTCGTTTCGAGGAAGGCAGCGCCAGCCTGGACACCAAGGCACGCCAGGATGTGCTGCGGGTGGTGGCGTATCTGAAAGACCACGGCAAGCTCGACAAGCAGGTGACGCTGGTGGGGTTTGGCGATGCCAAGAATGATCCGCAGCGCGCAGCGTTGCTGTCGAAGTTGCGGGCGATGGCGGTGCGCAGAGAACTGGTGAAAAACGGCGTGGTGCTGCGCGATATTCGCGGGTTTGGCGCGCAGATGCCGGTGGCGGCGAATACGGCGGATGAGGGGCGGATCAAGAATCGGCGGGTGGAGGTCTGGGTGTACTGAGGCTGGGGGTTTGGGGTGGTCAGGACGGGCCTCATCGGGAGCAAGCCCTCTCCCACATTTGCACTGTATTCACAATTCAGAATGTGGGAGGGGGCTTGCTCCCGATTGCAGGCGACGCGGTGTTACTGCCCGCCGCGCATCATCTCCCTGGGCACGTACTTGCCAATCTCGAACTTGCCGATCGCCGCGCGGTGCACTTCATCCGGGCCATCGGCCAGGCGCAGGGTGCGCTGCATGGCGTACATGTAGGCCAACGGGAAATCGTTGGAAACGCCGGCACCGCCGTGCATCTGGATCGCGCGGTCGATCACCTTAAGGGCCACATTCGGCGCGACCACCTTGATTTGCGCGATCTCGCTTTTCGCCACTTTATTGCCCACGGTGTCCATCATGTAAGCGGCCTTCAGGGTCAGCAGGCGCGCCATGTCGATTTCCATGCGTGAATCGGCGATTTTGTCGATGTTGCCACCCAAGCGTGCCAACGGCTTGCCGAATGCGGTGCGGCTGACCGAGCGTTTGCACATCAGCTCCAGCGCACGTTCAGCCATGCCCACCGAGCGCATGCAGTGGTGGATGCGACCCGGGCCGAGGCGACCCTGGGCGATCTCGAAGCCACGGCCTTCGCCGAGCAGCACATTTTCGTAGGGCACCCGTACGTTGTCGAACAGCACTTCGGCGTGACCGTGGGGCGCGTCGTCGTAGCCGAACACCGGCAGCGGGCGGAGGATTTTCACACCGGGCGTGTCCACCGGCACCAGGATCATCGAATGCTGCTGGTGACGCGGCGCGTCCGGGTTGCTCAGGCCCATGAAGATGAGGATCTTGCAGCGCGGGTCACAGGCGCCGGAGGTCCACCATTTTTTGCCGTTGATGACCCACTCATCGCCCTGGCGCTCGGCACGGGCGGCCATGTTGGTGGCATCGGACGAGGCCACGTCCGGCTCGGTCATGGCAAAGGCCGAGCGAATCTCGCCGCGCAGCAGCGGTTCGAGCCAGCGCTGTTTCTGTTCTTCGTTGGCATAGCGCACCAGCACTTCCATGTTGCCGGTGTCGGGGGCCGAGCAGTTGAACGGCTCCGGCCCCAGCAACGAGCGGCCCATGATTTCGGCCAGCGGCGCGTATTCCAGATTGGTGAGGCCGGCGCCGAGTTCGGACTCGGGCAGGAACAGGTTCCACAGGCCTTCGGCTTTGGCGCGGGCCTTGAGTTCTTCCATGATCGCCGTGGGCTGCCAGCGGTCGCCTTCGCTGACCTGGCGTTCAAACACCGGCTCGGCCGGGTAGACGTAAGCGTCCATGAATGCAGTGACGCGTTCACGCAGTTCCTGAACCTTGGGCGAATAGGCGAAATCCATGGGCAGCTCCCTTCTCTGAGAGGTTGTTTAGGTCATGAATTCGATGCTAGAACAGCGCTGATAATTTACCTAGCCTATTCTCGGCGTGTATTAACATTCATCACCGATATATGATCAGCCTATCGGCACCTAACAATAAGAGCGCAACGCAATGAATCTGAGCAAGGTCGACCTGAACCTCTTCATCGTCTTTGATGCGATCTACACCGAAGCCAACCTGACCCGCGCCGGGCAGATCGTCGGCATTACGCAACCGGCGGTGTCCAACGCGCTGGCCCGCCTGCGCGAAACCTTCAACGACCCGCTGTTCGTGCGCACCGCCCAGGGCATGGTGCCTACGCCGATGGCGCAGAACATCATCGGTCCGGTGCGCAATGCGCTGTCGTTGCTGCGGGTATCGGTGCAGGAAAGCCGGATTTTCAACCCGCAGCAGGCGGCCAAGACCTACCGCATCAGCATGACCGACCTCACCGAGGCGGTGATTCTGCCGCTGCTGTTCCAGCGCCTGCGCCGGCTGGCACCCACGGTGGTGATCGAAAGTTTCCTCTCCAAGCGCCGCGAGACCACCAAGGAACTGGCGGCCGGGCGCCTGGATTTTGCCGTGGATGCACCGCTCAACACCGACCCGCAAGTGCGTCACGTCAAGCTGATGGAAGACCGCTACGTGTGCGCCATGCGCAAGGGCCATCCGCTGGCGGGCAAGGACAAACTGAGCCTGGATGACTACCTGTCGCTGACCCACATTCATATTTCCAGCCGCCGCAACGGCCTGGGCCATGTCGACCTGGCTCTGGGCAAGATGGGCATCCAGCGCAAGATCGCGCTGCGTTCCCAGCATTACCTGATGGCCTCGCAAGTGCTGCAGCAGACCGACATGGTCATGACCGTGCCCGAGCGCTTCGCCCGCCGCCATGAACTGCACTGGGTCAACCTGCCGGTGAACGACGTGCCGCCCGTGGAAACCCATTTGTACTGGCATGAAAGCACCGACCAGGACCCGGCCAACCGCTGGATGCGCGAGCAGATGATCGAGCTGTGCCAGCAGGTGACGGCGCACGAGAAGAAGCTCGATGGCAAGCAGGCTTGATGGATGGGAGGGAGCTTGGGCTGTGCAACCGGCCTTGACGTTTACGTCAACCAGCCATTAGCTTAGCGCCAAGCCATTCGCTGAGCGCCGCCATGAGCACCACCTACAGCATCTCCGACCTCGCCCGCGAGCTCGACATCACCACCCGCGCCATTCGCTTTTATGAAGAGCAAGGCCTGCTGGCCCCCGAGCGTCGGGGCCAGGAGCGTATCTACTCGGCGCGGGACAAGGTCAGCCTCAAGCTGATTCTGCGCGGCAAGCGCATCGGTTTCTCCCTGGCCGAGTGCCGCGAGCTGATCGAACTCTACGACCCCACCGGCGGCAATCACATCCAGCTCAACAGCATGCTGGCCAAGATCGCCGAACGGCGTGAGCAGCTGGAACAGCAACTGCTGGACATCGAACAGATGAAGCTGGAGCTGGACACCGCCGAAGAACGCTGCACTCAAGCCCTGGCCCACACCATGAGCCAGTCCGGCCACTGAACAGAAGGTAACCCTCATGTCCCTCCCCTCCCACGTACGCCTGGTTGAAGTCGGCCCGCGCGACGGTTTGCAGAATGAAGCCCTGCCCATCGCCGTGGCGGACAAGGTCCGACTGGTGGACGCCTTGAGCGACGCCGGGCTGGGCTATATAGAAGTGGGCAGCTTTGTGTCGCCCAAATGGGTGCCGCAGATGGCGGGCTCCGCCGAGGTGTTTGCGCAGATCCGGCGCAAGCCCGGCGTGACCTACGGCGCGCTGGCCCCCAACCTGCGCGGCTTTGAAGATGCGCTGGCGGCCGGCGTCAAGGAGGTCGCGGTGTTTGCGGCTGCGTCCGAGGCGTTCTCGCAACGCAACATCAACTGCTCGATCAGCGAAAGCCTGGAGCGCTTTGCGCCCATCATGAGCGCAGCCCGGCAGCACGGCATCAGCGTGCGCGGCTATGTGTCCTGTGTGCTGGGATGCCCTTACGAAGGCAACGTCGCGCCGGAACAGGTCGCTGCGGTGGCCCGCGAGCTGTACGCCATGGGCTGCCATGAAGTGTCCCTGGGGGACACCATCGGCACCGGCACGGCAGGCGATACGCGGCGGTTGTTCGAGGTCGTTGGCGCCCAGGTGCCAAGGGAGAAGCTTGCCGGACACTTCCACGACACTTACGGCCAGGCGATCGCGAATATCTACGCCAGCTTGCTGGAAGGTATCCAGGTGTTCGACAGTTCTATCGCAGGCCTTGGCGGTTGCCCGTATGCCAAGGGCGCCAGCGGTAACGTCGCCAGCGAGGACGTGGTGTACCTGCTCGAGGGGCTGGGCATCCACACCGGAATCGACCTCTCGCGCTTGATTGACGCAGGCCGGCAGATCAGCCAGGTGCTGGGGCGCGCCAGTGGGTCGCGGGTGGCGAAGGTGCGTGACGCCAGTTGAGTAGCAAGGCTGTGACAATGTGTTACCGGGCGCCGACATAGCGGGTAACGCGGGAACATAATTGACCGTCCTTGTGCGAGGGCAATGGTAGCTTAAAAAACAAGTCATTGATTTTAAAAGAATTTTAAAAGTTGGCATGGCTCCTGCTATCTCTATTGCATAACAAGAATAAAAAGCACCAAGCCTAATAAAAACAAGACGTAACGACTCTGACATAACAAAAACAACACGGCAGAGACGCAGCTAACAGATTTTTTTGGAAGCACTTCAGCGCTCAAAAAAATACGTTTGCTCTTGACCCCGGATGGGGGTCACCCAAAACAGCGGTAAAGGGCCACGGCTGCCAAAAACAACAACAGGCCGCCCCTCAATAATAAAAAAAGAGCACGCAACGACACATTAAAAGGGACCTTCGGGTCCCTTTTGTCGTTTCTGCCCGTAAAGGTTCGAGGCTCCACTTTGCGCTGCCGCACAGCAAACAGAAAAACCTGTGGCGAGCGGGCTTGCCACAACAAGCCTGCTCCCACGAGGGATTTTGCGTGGCTGTCAGGCCTGCGTTCGCAGCTCTTGAAGCGAGATCTCGTGCTTGCGGAATTTCTGCACCTTGCCCGTCACCGTCATCGGAAACTCATCCACGAACTTGAAGTGCCTGGCGCTGCCGCAATTGTTCATGAGCAATTTTGTAGGTTGACGTAAACGTAAACTACGATTGACAGCGCCGTAACGCAAGCTTACGTTAACGTAAAGGTCAGCGCCCTCACCGGCCCTCGTCCCACACAACAACAAAGCTCACAGTAAGGTGCCTGTCCATGAGTTACCCGTCCCTGAACTTCGCCCTCGGCGAAACCATCGACATGCTGCGCGACCAAGTGCAGTCCTTCGTGACCAAGGAAATCGCGCCACGCGCCGCGCAGATCGACATCGACAACCTGTTCCCCGCCGACCTGTGGCGCAAGTTCGGTGACATGGGCCTGCTCGGCATCACCGTGGCGGAAGAATACGGCGGCGCCGGCCTGGGCTACCTGGCCCATGTGGTGAGCATGGAAGAGATCAGCCGCGGCTCGGCCTCGGTGGCGCTGTCCTACGGCGCGCACTCCAATCTGTGCGTCAACCAGATCAACCGCAACGGCAATCATGAACAGAAGCTCAAGTACCTGCCCAAACTGATCAGCGGCGAGCACATCGGTGCCCTCGCCATGAGCGAGCCCAACGCCGGCTCCGATGTGGTCTCGATGAAATTGCGCGCCGACAAACGCGGCGACTGCTACGTGCTCAATGGCAGCAAGACCTGGATCACCAACGGCCCCGATGCCAGCACCTACGTGATCTACGCCAAGACCGACCTGGAAAGGGGCGCCCACGGCATCACCGCATTCATCGTCGAGCGCGACTGGAAAGGCTTCAGCCGCAGCCACAAGTTCGACAAGCTGGGCATGCGCGGCTCCAACACCTGCGAGCTGTTTTTCGACGACGTCGAAGTGCCCGCAGACAACATCCTCGGCATCCTCAACGGCGGCGTGAAAGTGCTGATGAGCGGGCTGGACTACGAACGCGTGGTGCTGGCCGGCGGGCCCACCGGGATCATGCAGGCCTGCATGGACCTGATCGTGCCCTACATCCACGACCGCAAGCAGTTCGGCCAGAGCATCGGCGAATTCCAGTTGATCCAGGGCAAGGTCGCCGACATGTACACCCAGCTCAACGCCAGCCGCGCCTACCTCTACGCCGTGGCCCAGGCGTGCGAGCGCGGCGAGACCACGCGCAAGGACGCCGCCGGTGTGATCCTCTACAGCGCCGAGCGCGCCACGCAGATGGCCCTCGACGCGATCCAGATTCTCGGCGGCAATGGCTACATCAACGAATTTCCCGCCGGGCGCCTGCTGCGTGATGCCAAGCTGTATGAAATCGGCGCGGGCACCAGTGAGATTCGGCGCATGTTGATCGGTCGCGAACTGTTCAACGAAACCCGCTGAAGGAGCGCGCCATGGCCACCTTGCACACCCAGCTCAACCCCCGCTCGGCGGAATTTGCCGCCAACAGCGCGGCGATGCGCCAGCAGGTCGACGCCCTGCTTGCCCTCCTCGCTCAGGTGCAACAAGGCGGCGGCCTCAAGGCCCAGGAGCGGCATACCTCGCGCGGCAAACTGCTGCCACGCGAACGCATCAATCGTCTGCTCGACCCGGGCTCGCCGTTCCTCGAACTCAGTCAACTGGCCGCCCATCAGGTGTATGGCGAAGACGTGCCGGCCGCCGGCGTGATTGCCGGGATTGGCCGCGTCGAGGGCGTGGAATGCATGATTGTCGCCAACGATGCCACGGTCAAAGGCGGCTCCTATTACCCGCTGACGGTAAAGAAACACCTGCGCGCGCAGACCATCGCCGAGCAGAACCGCCTGCCGTGCATCTACCTGGTGGACTCCGGCGGCGCCAACCTGCCGCGCCAGGACGAGGTGTTCCCGGACCGCGAGCACTTCGGACGAATCTTCTTCAACCAGGCCAACATGAGCGCCCAGGGCATCCCGCAGATCGCCGTGGTGATGGGCTCGTGCACCGCCGGCGGCGCGTATGTGCCGGCCATGGCCGACGAAGCGATCATGGTGCGCCAGCAGGCCACGATCTTCCTGGCCGGCCCGCCGTTGGTCAAAGCGGCGACTGGCGAAGTGGTCAGCGCCGAGGACCTGGGCGGCGCCGATGTGCACTGCAAAATCTCCGGCGTGGCCGACCACTACGCCGACAGCGACGAGCACGCCCTGGCCCTGGCCCGCCGCAGCGTGGCCAACCTCAACTGGCGCAAGCTGGGCGAGTTGCGCCAGCGCCCGCCGGTAGCACCGCTGTACAGCGCAGAAGAGCTCTACGGGGTGATCCCGGCCGAGGCCAAGCAGCCATTCGATGTGCGCGAAGTGATCGCGCGGCTGGTGGATGGGTCGGTGTTCGATGAATTCAAGGCGCTGTTCGGCACCACGTTGGTCTGCGGCTTTGCGCACTTGCACGGTTACCCGATTGCGATCCTCGCCAACAACGGCATCCTGTTCGCCGAGGCCGCGCAAAAAGGCGCGCACTTTATCGAGCTGGCCTGCCAACGCGGGATTCCGCTGCTGTTTCTGCAGAACATCACCGGCTTTATGGTCGGCCAAAAGTACGAAGCCGGTGGCATCGCCAAGCACGGCGCCAAACTGGTCACCGCGGTGGCGTGCGCCAGGGTGCCGAAATTTACCGTGATCATCGGCGGCAGCTTCGGGGCCGGCAACTACGGCATGTGCGGGCGCGCCTATGACCCGCGATTTTTATGGATGTGGCCCAACGCGCGCATCGGCGTGATGGGTGCCGAGCAGGCGGCCGGCGTGCTGGTACAGGTCAAGCGCGAACAGGCCGAGCGGGCCGGCACTGCGTTCAGCGCCGAGGATGAAGCCGCGATCAAGCAGCCGATCCTCGACCAATATGAAACCCAGGGCCATCCCTATTATTCCAGCGCCCGCCTGTGGGACGACGGCGTCATCGATCCGGTGCAGACCCGCGAGGTACTCGCCCTGGCACTGTCCGCCGCACTCAACGCCCCCATCGAGCCGAGCCGCTTTGGCGTGTTCCGCATGTAAATGGAGCTGTCCTTCATGAACGATTTCAACACCCTCGAACTGATCACCGACAACCGTGGGTTTGCCACGTTGTGGCTCAGTCGTGAAGCCAAGAACAACGCGTTCAACGCCCAGATGATCCGCGAATTGATCATCGCCCTGGACCATGTGCAAGGCGACCCTTCCTTGCGTTTTCTGTTGCTGCGTGGACGCGGCAGGCACTTCAGCGCAGGGGCTGACCTGGCCTGGATGCAGCAGTCGGCCGAGCTGGACTACCACACCAATCTGGACGACGCGCGCGAACTGGCGGAGCTGATGTACACCCTGGCCAAGCTGAAAATCCCCACCCTGGCCGTGGTGCAAGGCGCTGCCTATGGGGGTGCGCTGGGTTTGATCAGTTGCTGCGACATGGCGATCGGTGCCGATGAGGCGCAGTTCTGCCTGTCGGAAGTGCGCATCGGCCTGGCGCCGGCAGTGATCAGCCCGTTCGTGGTGCAGGCCATCGGCGAGCGCGCGGCCCGTCGCTATGCCCTGACGGCCGAACGTTTCGGCGGCCAGCGTGCGCGGGAGATAGGCTTGCTGGCGGAAAGCTACCCAACCGACACGTTGGATCAACACGTGGATGTGTGGGTGGCCAACCTGCTGCAGAACAGCCCGGCGGCCATGCGCGCCAGCAAGGAGCTGCTGCGGGAAGTGGGCAATGGCGCCCTCACGCCAGCCCTGCGCCGCTATTGCGAAAATGCCATCGCGCGCATTCGCGTCAGCCCCGAAGGCCAGGAAGGCTTGCGCGCATTCCTGCAAAAACGCGCGCCTGTCTGGCAGTCCCGGGAGCCACGCCCATGAGACCACTTACCACCCTGCTGGTCGCCAACCGTGGCGAAATTGCCTGCCGGATCATGCGCACCGCCAAAGCGATGGGGCTGACCACCGTGGCCGTGCACAGCGCCATCGACCGCGATGCGCGGCACAGTCGCGAGGCGGACATACGCATCGACCTGGGCGGCAGCAAAGCTACGGACAGTTACCTGCAGATCGACAAGCTCATCGCGGCCGCCAGGGCCAGTGGTGCCCAGGCGATTCATCCGGGCTATGGCTTTCTCTCGGAAAACGCAGATTTTGCCCGCGCCATTGAGGCTGCCGGCCTGCTCTTCCTCGGCCCGCCCGCCTCGGCCATCGACGCCATGGGCAGCAAGTCGGCGGCCAAGTCGCTGATGGAAGCTGCCGGGGTGCCATTGGTGCCGGGTTATCACGGCGAGGCCCAGGACCTGGACACCTTTCGCGACGCCTGCGCGCGCATCGGCTATCCCGTGCTGCTGAAAGCGACTGCCGGCGGCGGCGGCAAGGGCATGAAGGTGGTCGAAGACGTCAGCCAGTTGGCCGAAGCCCTGGCTTCAGCCCAGCGTGAGGCAGTGTCCTCGTTCGGCAACGGGCAGATGCTGGTGGAGAAATACCTGCTCAAGCCGCGCCATGTGGAAATCCAAGTGTTCGCCGATGGGCACGGCCACTGCCTGTACCTCAATGAGCGCGATTGCTCGATCCAGCGGCGTCATCAAAAGGTGGTGGAAGAAGCACCGGCGCCGGGGCTGAGTGTTGAACAGCGCAAGGCCATGGGCGAAGCGGCCGTGCGCGCGGCGCAGGCGATTGGTTATGTGGGCGCGGGAACGGTGGAGTTTTTGCTGGATGCCCGTGGCGATTTTTTCTTCATGGAGATGAACACCCGGCTGCAGGTGGAGCATCCGGTGACCGAAGCGATTACCGGCCTTGACCTGGTGGCCTGGCAAATTCGTGTCGCCCAGGGCGAGACGCTGCCGATCACTCAGGCGCAGGTGCCGTTGAATGGCCACGCCATCGAGGTGCGGCTGTATGCCGAAGATCCGACCCATGATTTTCTGCCTGCCACCGGGCACCTGGCGCTGTATCGCGACTGCGACCCGGGCCCTGGACGTCGCGTGGACAGCGGCGTGGAGCAAGGTGACAGGGTCTCGCCGTTCTACGATCCGATGCTGGGCAAGCTGATTGCCTGGGGCGAGGACCGCGAACAGGCGCGCCTGCGTCTGCTGGCCATGCTCGACGAGTTCGCCGTGGGTGGGCTCAAGACCAACCTGGGTTTTCTGCGGCGCATCATCGGCCATCCGGCGTTTGCGGCGGCCGAACTCGATACCGGGTTCATTCCGCGTTATCAGGCTCAGTTGCTGCCGGCGCAGGGTACGTTGAGCGATGGGTTCTGGCAGGCGGCGGGTTCGGCGTTCATGCAGAGCATGCCGCGCGGTGAAGGGCCATGGGCGGATACCGGAGGGTTTCGCGCGGGACTGCCGCCGCAGGTTTCGCTGCACTTGAGCTGCAATGGGCAGGACCGGGTAGTGACGTTGGCTGCCGACGCTGCGCATGTGCTGCACGGCCAACAGTTGCTGATCGACCACCAGGGCATACGCCAAGCGCATTTGGCGGTGCGTGATGAAAGCATCGTGTACCTGCGCTGGGACGGCGAGATGCAGGCGGTCAGCCTGTTTGATCCGATTGCGGCGGTCGAGGCAGGCCTGTCCCATCAGGGCGGTCTGACTGCGCCCATGAACGGCAGCATCGTGCGGGTACTGGTGGAGATCGGCCAGCACGTCGAAGCCGGCACGCAACTGGTGGTGCTGGAAGCCATGAAAATGGAGCACAGCATTCGCGCACCCCAGGCCGGCGTGGTCAAGGCGCTGTTTTGCCTGGAAGGCGAGATGGTGGCTGAAGGCAGTGCGCTGGTGGAGCTGGAAATGGCCAACTAGAACTTCGCTGTAGCCTGCACGACAACACCGAGGATGCGGCAATCGTCGGTGAGCAGCAGCTTCGGGTAAGTGGGATTGAGCGGCACCAGATAAAGCTGGCCGCTTTCTTCCTGCAATTGGCGAAAAGTGGCCCGGGGGCTGTCGTCCCATTGCGCAACGACCAGCTTGCCGGGAACGGCGTCGATGGAAGGGTCAACCAGGATCAGCATGCCTGCGCTGACGCTGAGCCCTGTGGGGGCGGTCATGGCGTCGCCGGTAACGGGAAGCCAGAAGGCCTCGCCGCCTGCGTGATAGTCCGTGAGTTCAAAGCGCTCGGGGCCGTAGGGTGCACGTTTTTCGCGCACTTCACAGAGCCCGTTCCAGTCGCTGACCGGGTAGCGGAAATACGGGTTGTAGCGGCGTTCCAGTGGCTGCTCTTCATCAACCCGCTCACGAATTTCCAGCGCCACCTCCAGATAACCCAGCCCCAGCTCCGCCAGCACCCGGTTCATGTCCGCGAGGCTGGGCTCCCGGCGTTTGTTGAGCCAATGGCCCACGCCGCCCTGGGACATGCCCAGGCGTTCGGCCAGTTCATCCTGGGTGACCTTGCGGTCTTTCATGTTGGCTCTGACCAACGCTATCCATTTATCCATGGTGCGTGACAATACGTTGCGTATTTTTCAGGGCAATAAACAGTTTGTAGTAATCCACGAAACGACATAAATACGATACGTACTATTATCAATTCAAGGATTTCGCCCCCCATCAGAGTAACGCCCATGATGACGACAAGCCCGTATCTGCCGACTGAAACACCTGCCACCGCCGAAGCACTCGACCTGCACACCAGCGGCGCCGCCCAACGTGCATTGGACTATTACTTGAAAACGAATATGTCCATTTCCAGAGCAGACGACACTTTCTTTCATATCAAACCCGGCATCAGCCACGAAGAAGCCCTGGTGCACGCTTCCGACCTGCTGCGCAGTGCGGCCGCCACGGCCTACGAATCTGCGAGCAATCATCAGGGCAATCAGCGCGACCTGGCGTTTTCAGTGGTGTATCTGATCGATATGGCGAAGGCGATGGTGGAGCGATCGTTGCAGCAGCCAGAGGCTCAGGCAAACGCATAGAGGACGCAAAGCAAAAATATTTCTATCCCTCGGATAAAAACATTTGACTTGCAAATGATAATGATTATTATTGGGCTCAGCTGGTCGCGAGATCAGTCGATAGCCCAAGAGACCTTAGGTCGGACTCTTGGAATATCTCCTCATCAGGCTAATCACGGTTTTTGACCCGGCTCTTTGGCCGGGTCTTTTTTTTGCCAGTGTCCCTGGCGTGGCTTCAGGCTAATGAAGACTGTGTGTTGCTTGATGGCGCGCATGGTAGCAAAAGACCATTGCTCAATGAAAGCCGCCCAACCGCTCTGGATGGGATCTTTGAGAAATAGCGCCTGAGAATCAATCTCACCGTTTTTCAAGCTGTTGCCGGATCAAGAATGATGCTCCCTCCCCTGCAACAATTTCACATCAAGATTTTGCTCTACCTCTGTGTAATATAGCCGCCACAACTCATATTCAGGCAACCAGACTATGACCGTGGCCTTGACCTCCATCAAGATCAGCACCGACTTCGACAGCGGCAACATCCAGGTCCTGGATGCCAGCGATGCCTACCAGTTGCTGCTGGCGATCAAACCCGATACCCGCAGCCAGCACTTCCAGTGGTTCCACTTCAAGGCCGAAGGCATGCACGTGGGCCACACTCACACCTTCCGCCTGAGCAACGCGAGCTATTCCTCGTATAAAAATGCCTGGAGCGGTTACAACGCCGTGGCGTCTTACGACCACATCAACTGGTTCCGCGTGCCCACGCGCTTTGATGGCGAGACGCTGCACATCAGCCTTCAAACCCATGAGAAACATGCCTGGTTCGCCTACTTCGAACCCTACAGCCGTGAGCGCCACGATTGGCTGATCGACCAGGCCCTGAAACACGCCGGCACCCAATTGCTGGCCACCGGCAAGAGTATCGAAGGCCGCGATATTCAGTTGCTGCGCCGCGGCAAAGGCGGCGAAGGCCGGCTCAAGGTGTGGATCATTGCGCAGCAACACCCGGGCGAGCACATGGCGCAATGGTTCATGGAAGGCGTTATCGAACGCCTGCAGCGCGACGGCGATACCGAGCTGAAAAAGCTGCTGGCCGCCGCTGACCTGTACCTGGTGCCCAACATGAACCCCGACGGTGCGTTCCACGGCCACCTGCGCACCAACGCCATGGGCCAGGACCTCAACCGCGCCTGGCAGAGCGCCAGCCAGGAAATGAGCCCCGAAGTGCTCTTCGTGCAACAACAGATGGAAAAGTACGGCGTGGACCTGTTCCTGGATATCCACGGCGACGAAGAAATCCCCTATGTGTTCACCGCCGGCTGCGAAGGCAACCCGGGCTACACGCCGCGCATAGAGGCGCTGGAAAAACACTTTCGCAGCCACCTCAGCGCCTTGACCCGCGACTTCCAGACCACCCACGGCTACACCCGCGACCTGCCGGGCGAGGCCAACATGACCCTGGCCTGCAACGCTGTTGGCCAGAAGTACGATTGCCTGTCGCTGACCCTGGAAATGCCGTTCAAGGACAATGACGATGCTCCCAACCCCAAAACCGGCTGGTCGGGAGATCGCTCCAGGCAACTGGGCAAGGATGTGTTGAGTACCGTGGCGGATATCGTCACGAGCCTGCGCTGATCCATTTACAGGGTGCACCTGAAATTTCAGGCCGCCACACGCCTGTGGCGAACGGCCTTGCCACAGAGGCTCCAGTTTGCTGCCCGACAGCGCCAGGAGCCTCCCGCAGTTGGCGTTTAATCTGTTCCAGCATCGCGCCCAGTCATACTCTGCAACACCCCATCGCGCCGAATCCACCCGTGAAACAGCGCCGCCGCCAGGTGCGCCAACACGGTAAAAAACAGCACATACGCCAAAAACCCATGGGCCCTGCGCAACAGCGCAAACAACGGCGCATTCGCTGCCACCAGGGCCGGCAACTGCACCGAACTGCTGAGCATTACCGGGTCCCCGGCCGCTGAAATCATCGCCCAGCCAAGCAATGGCAACACCAGCATCAACCCATACAGCAGCAGATGAGACGCCTTGGCCGCCAGCACCTGCCACAGCGGCAAATCAGCCGGCAGCGGCGGTTGACGCGTAGAAAAGCGCACCACCAACCGCACAATCACCAACGCCAGAATCGCGATGCCCAGCGGCTTGTGCAGGTGCAGCAGCCACTCATGCCGTTCCGATACCGATGCCGCAAGCCCCGCACCGATAAACAGCATGGCAATGACCATCAGCGCCATCACCCAATGCAGCAGGCGCGCCAGCGGAGCAAAAAAACGCGGTTGAGCACTCATGGTGTCGACTCCTGCGGGGCACTGTGCAGCGGGCTGACTTCACCGGCGCGGCGTAAATACGAACTGGCGTAAGCCGCCGAGCGCGCGGCCAGCAAGGGGTCACTGGAGGCTTCGATACCGCTCGGCAAAATCAGCGGATCAAAGTTGATATCACGGCAATCGCCATCCGCCTGCGGCTGGCTGCCTTGCAGCACCAGCATGCCGGCGTTCAGCACTTTGTGTTCACCGCTCCAGGCCTTGCTTGCGTCGTCCACCGGATCGCCCGGGTTGGCCAGGGTCATGTTCAGTTGCCACCGTAGCGGTCCGGCCGTCAGGCGCTGCACCAGGTCCTTTTCCAGAAAGTCGCTGCCCGACGGTGCGACATCGCCCGCTGCATCCTGACGCTGCGGCACCACGCCCCACCTTACGGCCTGGCGCTTGCCCTCGGCATTCACCAGATAAAACGCATTGATGCCGTTATAGGACTCGGTGGCATAACTGGCAGAAGGCTTCGCTGTCTTGACCCACGCCAGAAACGCCGCCGTCTCAGGGTGCGCGGCAAAAAACGCCGGCATGTTCGCCGGGTTCGGCTTGCCGGTGGCCGGGTCGGGCGCACCGGCCTTGAGCATCTGGTAGAACGCCTCGGGCGTGCCCACCGGGAACACCGGCATGCTGTTCATGCCCGTGCGCCATTGCTGGCCGTTGGCCTGGCTGAACTGCACGGCAAAACTGCGGATCGGCACACTGCTGTCCGGCGCGTAGGGGTTGCCGCTGGGCAAGGCGAACCGGCCGATCACCGGCGTCCTCGCCTCGCTGAACACCTGCGCGCGGGAGTACGCGCGTGCCTCGGCGCTGCTCTCGAAATATCCCGCCACGCACACGCCTTTGGCATGGTTGCGTCGAAAACCCGGATGCACACCGCTGTTGGTTTCCAGCGCGTTGACCAGGGTCTTGGGACGCAAGCGTTGTGGGTCGAGTGTGCCGTTGACGTAGGCAAACGCCCCGGCTACAACCGCAACCACAGCGCCGATACCGGCGAGCCGTGCGATCAGGCTCGCCGTGCTCAAAGGAGGACGCGGCGGTGATGAGTGATCTACCATGAAGGAACTCCAGGGCCAATGGCCTTAGGGATGAAACATAAGGTCGGAGCATTGAGACGAATGCCGATCCACCCTATTCCCCGGCGCTGGATTTATTTTTTCAGCGCGGGGGGAATAACCTTCAACGCCGGACGTCTCTCAAGTCCAAGCGTAGTGGACAGCCAGACGCCCATGCATGCACTCGACGAACCGCTGCGTGAACTCATTCCCAGGCTGCGGCGTTTTGCCGTGTCCCTGACCCGTAACGCCAGCAGCGCCGACGACCTGGTGCAGTCGACACTCGAGCGAGCGATCATTAGCTGGGCCGACAAACGCGTCGAAGGTGACCTGCGCGCCTGGCTGTTCTCGATTCTCTATCGCCAGTTTCTCGACGCCCACCGTCGCAGCCGACGCTACGCGCGCATGCTCGAATTCTTCACCGGACGCGACGATGCGCAGCCCTCGGTTGAGCGAACGGTGATGGCCCAATCCACCCTGCAAGCCTTCGATAAACTCAACACCGAGCAGCGCGCCCTGCTGTTGTGGGTGTCGGTTGAAGGCCTGAGCTACAAGGAAGTCGCCGACATACTCGAGGTGCCCCTTGGCACCGTGATGTCACGCCTGTCGCGCGCGCGCCAGGCCCTGCGACAACTCAGCGATGGCGAAATTGCCAGCCCTTCCCTGCGGATACTCAAATGATCAGCCTGCCCCCCAGCGAACGCGATTTACATGCCTACGTCGATCATCAACTGCTGGAGAGTGATCGCCGTGCAATGGAAACCTGGCTGGCCGGCCACCCCGAAGTGGCGGCCCAGGTGCACGCCTGGCAACGGGATGCGCAGTTGCTGCGCGCCTCGTTGAGTGGCGCCCTGCAAACACCTGCCAACCCGCAGTTGGACCCGGCACTGATTCGCCAGCGCATCCGGCACCGGTCGCGTCGGCACCTGGCCACAGCCGCCGTGCTGATGATCTCCGTCAGCCTCGGCGGGCTGGGCGGCTGGCACGCCCGCGAAGCCACCCATCCGCCGACGCTGCCAATGACCGATGCCATGCAGGCCTACCGTCTGTTTGCCCAGGACGGCATCATGCCCGCCGACTACAAAGCCCAGGACAGCGGCACGATGCAAGCCTGGCTCGACCGCTACTTCAACCAGGCCCATCGCCTGCCCGACCTGAGCCAGGCGGGTTTCAGGCCGGTCAGCGGGCGCCTGCTCACCACTGAGCAAGGCGCGGCCGCCATGGTGTTGTACGAGGATCCACAAGGCCAGCGCATCAGCTTTTACATTCGCCCGCCCGGCCCCGGAAACGGCTTCCTGCCCCATGGCAGTCGCAGCGCCGACGGTCTGCAGGCCGAGTACTGGTCCGGTGGCGGCTACAACTATGCGATGGTCAGCCCGGTGGGCCAGCCCGGCACACCGCTGCTGAAGTTCTAGAAGCCGACATCGAGCACCACGTTGTCCACGTAGACGCCGGCCGGCGGCGTGGGCTGATCGGTGTAGACCCTGGCGTTGTAGTTGTACACCTGGCTGCCGATGCCCAGCCCATTGCCCGGGTTGACCTCGGCCGTCGAACTGGCTCGTCGCGCCGCGCCGACGCTGCCCCAGCGCGTGGTACCGGCACTTTTGAAAATATCGTAGGCCAGGTAGTTGGTGCCGGAAACCATCCGCCGCCGCCCGCCGACACTCACCGGGTTCTGCCCGTCGCTGAGCCCGACGGTATAGGCGCTGCCCTTGGTACAGGCGATGTTGATGGTCTGCCCGGTCACGGCGGTGAAACCGCTGACCACCGGCGCACTGCCAAAGAGGATGTTCGGCGCGGTGATCTGGCAATCGTTGGTCACCGTCATGCTGACGGTCAGGGTGGCCGTGCCGTTACCGATGTCGCGGCCCAGGCAGATGCCGCCAAGGCCCACGCCCGAGCAATAATTCCAACTCCAGGCAATGTTCAATGTCTCGCTGTACAGGCCGGCGGCGACGTTGCTGCCGGTGATAGTGCCCATGTACAGCGGCACGGTTTTCGCGCCAGGCCCTGCGATCAGCCCGATAAGCTGGGCAATGCCCCCCGTGCCGCCAAAATCGAACTGGGTGTTGCGTGCAATCGGAAAGCTCGCGGTATTGGTGCCATAGATCGTGTAGCCAATCACGTCACCGGTCGGCCCGACCATGCCGGTGCTGGCCGAGGTGATGGTGGCGTAAAAATGGTCCGACGGCACCAGCAGCGAAATCAATGCCGAGGTGCACGTCAACCCTGCGCTGGTGGTGGAACTGGCCTGCGCAGCCGTGCGTACCGTCATCGAACTGATCGAGCCGAAACTGGCCGGCACACTGGCCGCCACCGAACACGCCGCCATCGCCTGGCCCGAACACAGCAGTCCCAGCCCCAACAGCCATCCCTTGCTCCTCACCCGCATACTCCCCATTCCTGTCTCTGTGGCAAGCCCGCTCGCCACAACAGCTCTCTCAACAAAGAAAATGGCGCGTTCATTGGCACACCAACGGGCCGATCAGCGGCACGTCCTGTTGTCGCTCGTCCATGTCGAATGTGGCCTGGCAGCTCTGGCCTTCGCCCAGAGTGACTTGGAGCGTGTTATGCGCGCTGAGGTTTTCCAGGTAGACGAGGCCATCCCAGCCCACTACCGCCTGGGTGTTGCTCTGTTCATGCACCACCAGGCTGCCCAGCGGCAATTCCTGATGCTGACGGTCCACCAGGGTGATGCTCGCGGCGAGCACCCGTCGTAATGGAAACTCCAGCAGGTAGCCACTGCCCCGGCGCACCGACACCCGCTGCTCGACGTTCTGGCTCTGGATATTGGCCGGCAGGTTCAGCGGATCGATTTCATATTTGGCGCGGTAGTACGCACTGCTCCACGGCACCAGCAGGTGCCCATGCCGGTCGGTCTGGCCGACCAGCTGGTTTTCGTAACGCACCGGAATCCCGGCGAACCCCTGGGTACTCACCACCACGAACGCGTCGTTGATGCGGTTGGCGGCAAACACGTTGCCCCCCATCCAGACGAGTGAACCGCTGGCGTCCGCCCAACGCGTCTCGGCATCGCTGCTGCCGTACACGCCGGCCTGCAACTGCACCGACTGCAAGCGCCAGGTCAGGTCGGCCTGGCGATAGGTCGGGCCATCGCCCTGCGCATACCCGAGGTTGTAGCCCACCCCGCCTTCGCTGGGCACTGCGCTGCTGTAATTGAGGCGCTGGCGACTGGCGCCGTCCTTGCTGCGCTCGGTACTCACCGCCAGGCTGCCATTGAGGTCAAACGGAATCACCAACTGCGCCTGCATGGCCCAGTTGCGGTCGCCGATCTCGCGGTTGGCCGACAGGTAAAAACTGGTGTTGCGCCACAGCGGCTTGCTCCAGCTCAGGTTAAGCAGGCGCGTGCGCGAATCGTCCGCCGCCTGCACATCAAAATAGCCTACACCCAGGCTGCCAAAGCGTTGCAGATTGAGGCTCAGGGTGACCTGCTCGCTGCGTTTGCTAAGACTGGCGTAGGGCGTGTCGACCAGGGTCAGGTCGGCATACTCGTCGCGGCGTTCGACCCGTTGGTACGACAGGCTGTAGCGCGTGCTGTTGTACTGGTAACCCAGGCTCAGTTGCTGGCCGCTGCGGCCATCGAACCGACTTTGACTGATGGCGGTATTGAGCACGCCGAAGTTGCCCAGGCGCAGGTTGCCGCCAAGCCCGCCAAGGGTAAGGTTGCTGGACGCTTCGGCATGGCTTTCCAGGGTCACATTGTCGGAGTAACCATAGCGAAAGGTGCCGCTGGTCACGCCCGACCCGTAGCCGAAATCGCGCAGGGCATAATCGCGACGCAAGGTGCCGGCGGCGACCGAAAAGTCGGTCAGGCCCTGTTGCAGCAGCGTGCTGGTGACGTAGAACGGCACCGTGGTCGACACCTGCCGGCCCAGCGCATCGGTGGTGACCACCACGGCTTCGCCGGCGCCATTGATGAACGGAATGTTGGTGAGGGTGTAAGGCCCGGGCTGCAGCAGCGCGCTTTCGGATTTGTAGCCGTTGATAAACAGGTCAACCGACGACGGCACCGCCGCCTCCCCGGCAAACTGCGGCAAGGGATAGGTGACCAGGTCCGGGCGCACCGCGAAGTCCCGCGACAGCTGCACCCCGCCCAGGCGCACCGAACTGCTCCAGGGCAGCGAACCGCTGATCACATCGCCCGCCTCGTAGGTGAGCAAGCGCTCATCATCGGAAAAGCGCCAGGTGGTGTCGTAACGCCGGTAACCGTTATTGAGTGTGCTGTCGCTGATGCCGCCGGCCAGGGTCTGGCGAAACTGCCCGGTGGTGGACAAGGTGCCCCAAGTGTCGAACAGCCGCACCTCGTTCCAGGCGGCCAGGTAGCTGCCGCCTTCATCGGTGTCGTTGAAATACACATCGTAGTTGAGCAACGCGCCGAAACTGCTCATGGCCTGGGTGCGCGGGTAGGTGCTGCGGTTGCCGATGAACTGCTCCTGCAGCCAGGACGGCGGCACATCCAGCAGCAGGCGCTGGCCGGTGCTGTCGTAGTCGCTGTGCAGGCCGGGCACCGTGTCCAGGGCCACGCTGGGGCCGAAGTCACCGGGCAGGGTCATGCCCACCTCCTGCAATGCACCGGCGGGCACAAAAAGCTGCCCGGCACGCTGATCCACCGCGATCACGCGCCCGGTGTCCATCTGGTTGACCACCAACTGCAGAAACAATTGAGCATCGGCGACAGCCTCCATGCTGCTCGGTGGCGGCGGCAACTCGCCCGCCACCGCTGCGCCCCACAGCCCGCTGGCCACGGCCATCGACAGCCATATGCTGCGAGTCTGACCACAGCTCACCATGGCGTTGCGTCCTTCAATGGACATCTCCCTCCTGTTAACACCCGGGCAACGGCCCGTCCCACTGCATTACGCTTACCGCTTGGGCGCCAGGCTCTCCAGTTGCGGCGCGCCGTTGATCCGTACCTGCAACGGCTGGTCGGCCGACACGGCATCCGGCACCGGCCAGCGCATGGTCGCGCCGGGCAGCACATAGCCGAGCAACCCCTCGACCAGCGGACGGGTTTGCCCGTTCTGCTTGAACGAGGCGTCAGTGAGCCGCGCATGCACGGCACCCTGGTTACGCACTTCGATGTAGCTGCGCCCGGCCACATTGACCTTGTGCCAGCTCAGGTCCGGCTTGCCCGCGCCCTTGGGGTCACGCTGGCGGGTCGCGTCTTCCTTGCTCCACAGGCCCGCGCCGTAGGCGAACAACGGCACCGAATAGCGCATCTGGAAGCGAATCGCCGCTGCGGTGTTCTTGCCTTCCGGGGGCGTGGGCACCTGCAGCGCGGAAGGAATTTCATCGATGATGATGCGGTAGGCCTGCTCCTGCCCCGGCGGTACTTCCTTGGTACGGGTCAGGCGCACCAGTTGCTTCTGGCCGGGTTCGATCCTTGCCACGGGCGGGCTGCCGATCACATCGCGCTGGTTCTGGTACTGCTCGTCGAAGCCCTGCTGGCTCCAGGCAAACACGCGCACCTGCAGGTTGGCGGTCTCGGTGCCACGGTTTTCCAGCCACAGTGCGCTGGCCTGTTGATCGGCCTCCAGCACCGGGTCAATCGGCCAGATCAACACCGAGCTTGCAGCCTGCACAAGCCCGCTCATACCCGCGGCGACCAAGGCAATACCCACGGCGCACAAGCGCCGGCAAGGTAAACGCATAAAACCACTCCTCATACTCAAATCCCTACCAAGACAGCTGCACCTGCAACGTGTCGCTGTACGTCCCATTCGGCTGATTGCCCGGCAGTACCACCCGCCCGTAGATCGGGAGACGAATGTTGTTTGCATCGCTGTAGCTCACGCTGACGCTCTGGCTCACGCCCAGGCTCTGGCTGAATGCGGCATCCCGAAATAACTGGTACCCCACTTGGGCACTGCCGCTGCTGTGCTTGAGGTTGCGCCCGCTGGTGCTGTGCAGCCCGCCGTCGACGCTCACGCTCAGTGCCACCCCCGGCGTGCATTGCAGGGTGATGCCACCGGTCATGGCCGCTGTCACGGTGCTGGTGGCCAGGGCGGAATAACTGCCGTAGTTCAGCGAACCGTAATTGACCCCACCGCCCACGATCAGGCAGCCCGGCGTAATCGTCGCGCTCACCTGGAAGCTCTGGTTGGTAACCGCCGACAACGGCAACGGCAGCGCCAGCCCGAAGGCCAGCAACGCGGTGCGCCACATGGTCAGAACGTCAGTTCAACGGCCACCGTGTCTGTGTAGGTGCCCGCCGGCAACCCCGGCTTGCCCACTGCCCGACCGTACAGCGCGACGGTTTGCGCCACCCCGGTGCTGGCGGCAAGGGTCACCACGCCGTCAATTGCCAGCAGCGCGGAATGCCCGCTGTCGGTGTAGAAATCGTACGGCACAAAGTTGCCGGCGCCGTCGGCCAAGGCACGGGTGCCGCCCTGTGAAGCGCCGTCATGGGCACCGGCGCGCACCTTCACTGCGGGCGTGGTCCCGGCCGAACACAGGATCGACAAGGCTCCGCCGGTGCCGGTGCCGCCCAGCAGTTGGGCGTCGGCATTGGTGAACAGGCTGTTGATAGTGCCGAAGTTCAAGGCACCGAAGTTCAGCCCCGTGGCGGCACCGGAGCCGTTGACCTGACAGCTGGCGATCAACGTCAGGCTGGAGGTGATCTGCCCGGTGACGGTGGTGGCCGCATTCAGGCTGGAGGCCATCGCAAGGCCCAGGGCGCAGACGCCGATTCGCGATACAAGTGGGTACATGAGAGTCATCCTTTGGGTTTACCAATCCAGTGTCACGGTCAATGTGTCGGTGTAGGTGCCAGCCGGGAGGGCGGTGGTATTGGCCACCACGGCGCCCCACACCGGGATGGTCATTTGCGTGCCATTGCTGGCGACGAAACTGCGTTGCTCGCCGATGCTGTACGGAATACGCCCAAGCGGGTCGGCCATCAGGTGATAAGCGATTGTCTGGCGCCCGTTGCTCAGGCGCCGAGTGGTGCCGACGGCATTGGTGCCGCCGTCGATGGTCACGGTAAAGCTGGCGACCGTCGGGTTGCAGGCGACCATCAACGGCGCGTTGTCGCCGGCCGACATGCCGGCTGCCAACGGGTTGCTCCAGGTGGGCCCCTGACTACCGAAATCCAGCATGGAGGTACCGCCAGTCGGACTGACGGGGGCCACGTCCGTGCCTTTGCTCACCTCGCAACCGGCGGTGATCACCATGCGCGCCTGGATAAAGCCGCTGGCCACCGCCGCCCGGGCATCCGGCGCCAGCAACCACAGGCCGCCCATGGCCATCAGGGTCAAACGACGGCCTACCATGTGACCGTCACCTTGAGCAGGTCGGTGTAACGGCCGACGGCGGGAATCTCCTTGAGCGGTTCGATGCGGCCGTAGAGCGGCAGGTCGACCGAACCGCTGTCCGGCACGCGGCCGCTGACCGGCACGTTCACCGGCAACGGGATCAACCGCGCGGCGTCCGCATAAATACGATAGGGAATGGCTTTGCCTGAAGAGGTGGCGTTGCCCAGATAGCGCACTTCGCCGGCACCACCGTGCAGGCCGCCGTCTACCCGCATCTGATACGGCGTGTCGGGGTTGCACTCCAGGCGCGGCTGGCGCTGGCTGATCAGCGCCGCACTCAGGGGCCCGGCCGGGTCGTCCAAGCGCGGGCCGCTGCCAAAATCCAGCACGCCAAGCTGCTCCACACCGGCACTGCGCGTGGTGCCTACCAACTGGCAACCGCGCTGCACGTCGATACGCACCACAACCTGAAGTTGCGCTGCATAAACCGTGTTACAGAGCATTGCGCCCATGATTGCCAATACCGCTCGTCCATTCACAACACCACATCCTTATGCGCGGGTGACACCTGCATATGAGGGTAGTCACTCAGGCAGAATCTGCCAGTCAAGGAAGGATTTAGCCTGGATCGTGGCTTTTCGAGATTGCACGGGTCGCCTAAAGTAGGCCACCACCGCACCCTGGAGTGACTTGTATTGGCCGGTTCCCTGGTTCGTCGCCTGCTCGGTAAAAAAACCGACACCCGCACCGACGTATCCGTCGCGATGTTCTTTCAGACAAACGCCGCGCAGCACGGCTACACCCTGAGTGCCGGGCAAACCCGCGCGATTGCCGCCATGGGCCGCGAGACCGCGCACCTGCTCGCCAACCAGCCCACCCGCAGCCTGTATCTGCACGGCCCGGTGGGACGCGGCAAGAGCTGGTTGCTCGACGGTTTCTTTCAGGCGTTGCCGCTGGCCGAGAAACAGCGCGTGCACTTTCACGAGTTTTTTACCCGCCTGCACCAGGGCATGTTCCAGCACCGCGCGCAGAACGACGCCCTCGCCGTGACCCTGGACGAATTGCTGGCCGGCTGCCGGGTGCTGTGTTTCGACGAGTTCCATGTGCACGATATCGGCGATGCGATGCTGATCAGCCGGCTGTTCAAGGCGCTGTTCCAGCGCGGCGTGCTGGTGCTGGTGACGTCCAACTATGCGCCCGAAGGTCTGCTGCCCAACCCGCTGTACCATGAGCGCTTCAAGCCGGTGATCGACCTGATCGCCGCGCGGATGGAGGTGCTGGAAGTCAGTTCACCCGAGGATTTTCGCCGCCTGCCCCAGGCCCACGCTCAACAGCGTTTTACCAGCGGGCACTACCTGTGGCCGGGCACGCCGGCGCAACGCGAGGCGCTTGGCCTGCCCGGGCCGGACGCCGCCGAGCACCGCCTGACGGTGGG
The DNA here is from genome assembly GCF_001439805.1 of Pseudomonas trivialis. Classification (GTDB taxonomy): domain Bacteria; phylum Pseudomonadota; class Gammaproteobacteria; order Pseudomonadales; family Pseudomonadaceae; genus Aquipseudomonas; species Aquipseudomonas trivialis. The sequence goes on from NZ_JYLK01000004.1 coordinate 307,441, forward strand.
CAACCGGCAGTTGAAGTGCCGCGGCCACCAGTCGCGCACCATCGCCTTCACGTTTGGCGACCTGTGCGAACAACTCACCGCCGTGATGGATTACCTGTTGCTGTGCCAGGACTATGACCATTGGATCATCGACGGCCTGCCCCACCTCGCCGATTGCCCGATTGCCGTGCAACAGCGCTTTATCAATGTGGTGGACGTGCTCTACGACCGTGACAAACAGCTGACGCTGATCGGTGAGCAGTCACTGGCGCAGGCCATGAGCGGCCAGGCCATTGACCTCGCGCGCACCGCCAGCCGTCTTGGGCAATTGCAACAGGCCGGCCCGCAACCTGCGTCCGAGCCGCTATCATGAGCGCCTTTTTACGCCCCCTTGCCGAGTGACCGCGCCGCTGATGAATACCCTCGCCCAACTCAAGGCCGGCCAATTGGCCGGTGCCACGCGCCTGGACCTGTGCTGCGGGCTGACCGAATTCCCCCGGGAAATCTTCGAACTGGCCGACTCGCTGGAGATCCTCAATCTCACGGGCAACGCCCTGAGCAGCCTGCCCGACGACCTGCACCGGCTGACGCGCCTGCGCGTGCTGTTCTGTTCGGACAACGCCTTTACCGAGCTGCCGGCGAGCCTGGGCCAGTGCGCGACGTTGAGCATGATCGGCTTCAAGGCCAACCAGATCAGCCATGTACCGGCCGTCGCGTTGCCACCGCAATTGCGCTGGCTGATCCTCACCGACAACCGCATCAGCCAGTTGCCCGACGAGCTCGGCCAGCGACCGCTGCTGCAAAAACTGATGCTGGCCGGCAACCGGCTTGCGCAATTGCCCGAGAGCCTGGCCAACTGTCAGAACCTTGAATTGATCCGCATCGCCGCCAATCGCCTGACCCACCTGCCGCGCTGGCTGCTGGCGCTGCCCAGCCTGACCTGGCTGGCGTACGCCGGCAATCCGGTGGAAATGGCAGCGGACCTCACAGGCGAGGACGCGACGCCGAACATTCCCTGGACCGAACTGGCACTGGGCGCCGTGCTGGGCGAAGGCGCTTCGGGGATCATCCGCCAGGCGTTGTGGAAACCCCAGTCGCTGCCGGTAGCGGTGAAACTCTACAAAGGCACGATCACCAGCGACGGCTCGCCGCTGCATGAAATGCAGGCCTGCATCGCCGCCGGCCTGCACCCCAACCTGATCAAGGTGCGGGGCCGCGTGGTCGGCCACCCCGATGCACAGGCTGCGCTGGTGATGGACCTGATCGAGCCGAGCTACCGCAACCTCGCTGCCCTGCCAAGCCTTGCGTCCTGCACCCGCGACATCTACGCGCCCGCTACCCGGTTCAGCCTCGACGTGGCATTGCGCATGGCACGTGGAATCGCCTCGGTGGCCGCGCACCTGCACCGGCACGGCATCACCCATGGCGACCTGTACGGCCACAATATTCTGTGGAATGAAGCCGGGGAGTGTCTGCTGGGGGACTTTGGTGCCGCGTCGTTCCACGCCAAGGCCGACACGCTGGAGACCCGGGCCTTGCAGAGGATCGAAGTGCGAGCGTTCGGCGTGTTGCTGGGGGAATTGCTGGAGCGGGTTGACGGGCAGGTGAGCGAAGAACTGCTGGCACTGCACAAAAACTGCTGTCAGCCCGATGTGCTGGCGCGGCCCGGCTTCGAAGACATCGAAGCCCTGCTCGATTCCCTCCAACACCGCTAAACAACTGTGGGAGGTTCCCTTAGGGCCTTTGTGGCGAGCGGGCTTGCCACAAAGCCCGCTCGCCACAGGAATGTGGCTGCCTGAAACTTCAGGTTTAAAATCAATAAATCTGTGTTTGATAAGAGGGAGCAAGCCCCCTCTCACACATTGGGTCTGCGTTTTCCAGTTATCAGCCTGCCAGACCGACAAACATGTCCTGCACATCGTCGTGGTTATCCAGGCCTTCGAGGAACGCCTCAACCTCGGCCATCTGCTCATCGCTCAACCCGGTTACCGGGTTCTTGGCGATATAGCCCAGCTTGGCCGACAACACGGTAAAGCCCTGCTCCGGCAGCGCTTTCTGCACGGCGTCCAGGTCGGTGGTCTCGGTGATGAACAGGCTGGTGCCTTCTTCTTCACCCTCTTCGAAATCCTGGGCTCCGGCTTCGATGGCAGCCATCTCGGGATCGGCGTCCGGGCTGTCCGGCGAGGCTTCTATCAGGCCGACATGGTTGAAGTCCCAGGCCACCGAGCCGGATGCGCCCAGTTGGCCCTTGCGAAACGCCACGCGGATTTCCGCCACGGTGCGGTTGATGTTGTCGGTGACGCATTCGACGATCAACGGCACCTGATGCGGGGCGAACCCTTCGTAGGTCACACGGTGGTATTGCACGGTTTCACCGAGCAGACCGGCGCCCTTCTTGATCGCGCGTTCCAGGGTTTCCTTGGGCATCGAGGCCTTTTTGGCCTGTTCCACCACCAGACGCAGGTGGGCGTTGGTGGCAGTGTCGGCGCCATTGCGCGCGGCAATGGTGATTTCTTTCACCAACTTGCCGAAGATCTTGCCCTTGGCATTGGATGCCGCTTCTTTATGTTTGACTTTCCACTGTGCGCCCATGACTCACTCTCTAACTGTCCATGGCGCCGAAACGTCTACTGGCCGGCGCTTTGGGGGCAGAGTTTATAGCGCAGCCACGCTTCCTTCCAGCAAAAAACCCTCAGGGCGCCAACTCGAAAACCGCCTGGATCATGCGCTGCGAGCGCCGCCGTTGCAGACAGCCGAGCAGGTGCCGGTTCACCAGGCCATCGCCCTGGATCGGCACCGCGCGCACCCTCGGGTCGGGGCTGACTTCAATCGAGGACACCACCCCGACGCCCAGTTCGGCCGCGACCGCTTCAGTCACCGCTTCACGGCTGTCCAGTTCCAGCAGCACCCTGGGCTGCACATCGACCACCTGGCAGGCGTCGTCAAAGGTGCGTCGGGTGATGGAACCGGGCTCGCGCAGCACCATGATCACATCGTGCAACTGCTTGAGCGCAATACCTTCGCGCAGGCTCGCCCACGGGTGCGCCGCCGGCACCAGTGCGCAAATGCGCGACTCACTCAAGGGTTGCAGGTGCACGCCATTGCGCGGCGCCACTTCGGTGAGCACGGCCACATCCGCGTGCTCGGCCAACAGCGCCGCCAGGGTTTCCTGAGCATTGCCCAGGCGCAGGTTCACGGTGATACCCGGATAGCGCGCACGCAGGCTGGCGATCATCGGCATCACCAGGTGCGGGCCGTCCGCCGCGACTTCCAGGCGGCCGCTGAGCAGTTGGCGATTGGCCTCCAGCAGGGTCTGCGCTTCGTCCACCAGGCCGAAGATCGCCCGGGTGATCGCCGCCAGGCGCGTGCCCTCCTCGGTCAATTCCACCCGTCGTGCGGTGCGGCGCAGCAGTGGAATCTGATAGTGCTCTTCCAGCGCCTTGATGTGCCCGGTCACCGCCGGCTGGCTGATAAACAGGCGCGCCGCCGCCCGGGTAAAGCTGCCCTCGCGGGCCACGGCGTCAAACGCACGCAATTGAAACAGGTTCATCGTTATCGGCCTCACTGATGGCTCGCATAACAACAAACAATTTGATTGATGACAAGCCAAACTGCAATTTAGGCGCCGTAGCGTTCACACCAACACCTCGCGAGAATCTGAAATGACCACTGCCGCGCCGCGCCTGCTGACTCCCGGCCCACTGACCACCTCGCTGCGCACCCGCCAGGCGATGCTGGAAGACTGGGGCTCGTGGGATGCGCGCTTCAATCAACTCACCGCCAGTGTCTGCGCCCGGTTGCTGGCGATTCTCAACGGTGCGGACAGCCACCACTGCATTCCCCTGCAAGGCAGCGGCACCTTTGCCGTCGAGGCCGCCATCGGCACGCTGGTGCCCCGTGACGGCAAGGTGCTGGTGCTGATCAACGGTGCGTACGGCAAGCGTCTGGCAAAGATCTGCGCGGTGCTCGGGCGCACGTTCAGCACCTTCGAAACCGCCGAAGACGCCCCAACCACCGCCGCCGATGTAGACCGCCTGCTACACGCCGACAGCCGCATCAGCCATGTCGCCCTGGTCCACTGCGAAACCAGCACCGGCATCCTCAACCCGCTGGCAGAGATTGCGCAGGTGGTTGAGCGCCACGGCAGGCGGCTGATCATCGACGCCATGAGTTCGTTCGGCGCGCTGCCCATCGATGCCCGCGAAATACCCTTCGACGCGCTGATCGCAGCCTCGGGCAAATGCCTGGAAGGCGTGCCGGGCATGGGCTTTGTGTTCGCACAGAAGGCCGCGCTGGCCGCAGCCCAGGGCAACAGTCACTCCCTGGCGATGGACCTGTTCGACCAGCACAGTTATATGGCCAGCACTGGCCAGTGGCGTTTCACCCCACCGACCCACGTGGTTGCCGCCCTGCATGAGGCGCTGCTGCAATTTGACGAAGAAGGCGGCCTGCCCGCGCGTCACCGGCGCTACGCCAGTAACTGCCAGGCGCTGCTGGACGGCATGGCCGCCCTGGGCCTGCGCAGCTTCCTGCCGGCCGCCATCCAGGCACCGATCATCGTCACCTTCCACGCTCCGCAAGACCCGCGCTATCGGTTCCAGGATTTCTACGAACGGGTCAAGGCCCGTGGCTTCATCCTGTACCCCGGCAAACTGACCCAGGTGGAAACGTTTCGCGTTGGCTGCATTGGTCATGTCGACGCCACGGACATGCGAGCGGCGGTCACGGCGATCGGTGAAGCACTCCTGCACCACACCAGCATCCACAGGACTTGAACCATGCAGTATCAAACCCCCAACACCCTGCAAGCCGTGATCCTCGACTGGGCCGGCACCGTGGTCGATTTCGGCTCGTTCGCGCCCACGCAGATCTTCGTCGAGGCCTTCGCCGAATTCGGCGTGCAGGTGTCCATCGAAGAAGCCCGTGGCCCCATGGGCATGGGCAAGTGGGACCATATCCGCACCCTCTGCAACCAGCCGGCGGTGGCCGAGCGCTACCGCCAGGCGGTCGGCCGCACGCCTGCCGATGCGGACGTGACCGCGATCTACCAGCGCTTCATGCCGCTGCAGATCGAGAAGATCGCCGAGCACTCGGCATTGATTCCCGGCGCCCTCGACACCATCGCGGCGCTGCGTGCGCAGGGCATCAGGATCGGCTCCTGCTCCGGCTACCCACGGCAGGTCATGGACAAGGTGGTCGCCCTGGCAGCGAGCAACGGTTATGTCGCCGACCACGTCGTAGCCACCGACGACGTCCCCAACGGTCGCCCGTGGCCGGCCCAGGCCCTGGCCAACGTGATCGCCCTGGGCATTGACGACGTGGCGGCGTGCGTGAAGGTCGATGACACCGTGCCGGGCATCCTCGAAGGCCGTCGCGCCGGCATGTGGACCGTGGCGCTGACCTGTTCCGGCAATGCGCTGGGCCTGACCTACGCGCAGTTTCTGGCGCTGGACAGCGACACGCTGGCCGCCGAACGCAGGCGTATCGAGGCGATGTTCGCCGGCTCGCGCCCGCACTATCTGATCGACACGATCACCCAGTTGCCGGCGGTGATCGCCGACATCAACGGGCGCCTGGCGCGCGGTGAAGTGCCCCAAGGCACCTGACAGCGATCAGGATGACGGCATCGCGGACGCGCACTGCGGCGAAATCAGGCATACAGTAAACGGACTCCGTCGCCAAAGAACGGAAACATGACCTGATGAGTGAGGAAACCAGCGATGCCGTGGAAAAATTCCGATTCGCGCTACAGCACGATGTCGATTGCGCTGCACTGGTTGATGGTGGTGCTGCTGGCGGTGGTCTATGCCTGCATCGAATTGCGCGGGCAGTTCCCCAAGGGCAGCGGTGCACGCACGCTGATCGTCGAAATGCACTTCATGTTCGGCCTGACCGTGTTTGTGCTGGTGTGGCTGCGATTGTTTGCGCGCAGCCTGGGGGTTGCACCAAGAATCGTCCCGGCCCCGCCGCCATGGCAGCGCTGGCTGGCCCGGCTCACGCACACCGCACTCTACGCGTTGATGATCGGCATGCCGATCGCCGGTTGGCTGATCGTCAGCGCCGAAGGGCACTCGGTGATGTTCTACGGGATGGAATTGCCGCCGTTGATCGCCGAGAACAAGGCATTGGCCAAGGAGATCGAGGGCTGGCACGTGCTGTTCGGGCAGATCGGGTACTGGCTGATCGGACTGCATGCCCTGGCAGGGATTTTTCACCATTATGTGATGCGCGATAACACGGCGTTGCGCATGCTGCCAGGCAGGCGGCAATCGGTTGAGTGACACACCGCTGTCGGGAGCATGAGCGATTTCAGGCAACCACATTCCTTTGAAGAGCCCGCTCGCCACAGAGGCTCCAGTTTGTTGCGCCACATTGCCAGGCTGTTGTATCAGGGATTGAATCCACGGCGTCCCTGTAGGCCGCCGGTATGTATGAAGATCAGGCGAGTGCCGGGGGCGAAGCGGCCGGCCTCGATCTGCTGTTTCAGCGCCAGCAGCGCCTTGCCGGTGTAGAGCGGCTCCAGCGGCAGGCCGCATTGCTGCTGCGTGGCGTCAATAAACGCGAGCAACAAGGGGTCGACTTTGGCAAAGCCGCCCCTGCTCGCGTCCAGCAGCTCATAACCTTGCGCCACGATTGACTGCACAGTGCGCGCCACTCCGTGGTCATCCGGCACGGCCAGTGCACCGTACACCGGATGGGCGCCCGCCTCGGCCAGCACCAACCCCGCCAACGTGGTGCCGGTGCCGGCGGCCAGCCACCACGCGTCATAGTCGGCCCAGCCCAGCGCATTCAACTGCGTCCGCGCCTGTTCGACCAACACCCCACATCCCAACGCCCCGGTCAATCCGCCACCGCCCTCGGGCACCGCATGCAGATGCGGATAGTGCGCGTGCCACGGTTCCCAGAACCCCGGTTCGTGACGCGCACGATAGCCGCCATACCCCAGCCAGTGCAGTTGCATGCCGAACGCTTTGAGGTCGAGCACCGTGGGCGTGTCCTGCGGATGACCGCGCAACAGGCCGACCGTGGCAAAACCAAAGCGCTGGCCCGCCGCCGCCAAGGCGTGCAGATGGTTGGAGTAGGCGCCCCCCAGGCTGATGAGGCCGCTGGCGCCGGCCCGCCGCGCCAGGGCCAGATGCCCGCTGAGCTTGAACCATTTATTGCCGCTGATCAGCGGGTCGATCAGGTCCAGGCGCAGCACCGCAAGCTCGACGCCGCGCAGCCAATCAAGCTGCACGGGTTCAAGGGGCGCGTGGGGCAGCCAGTCGAAGGGATCCATGCGGGAACCTGGGCGAAAAAGGGGCGGTAGTCTACCACCGCCCCGCCCCGGGTCTTACAGCTCGGCGGCGAGGCGCGAGCCCTGGTTGATGGCGCGCTTGGCGTCCAGCTCGGCCGCCACATCGGCGCCGCCGATCAGGTGCACGTTCTGACCCGCCGCGACCAGGCCGTCGTGCAGTTCGCGCAACGGGTCCTGGCCTGCGCAGATGACGATGTTGTCTACCGCCAGCACTTGGGGCTCGCCCTCGGCGCCGATGCGGATATGCAGACCTTCGTCATCGATCTTCAAGTACTCGACGCCGTTGAGCATCTGCACCTGCTTGTTCTTGAGTCCCGTGCGATGGATCCAGCCGGTGGTCTTGCCCAGACCATCACCGACCTTGGAGGCCTTGCGTTGCAGCAGGAACACTTCACGCGCTGGCAGGTGCGGCTGCGGCTTGATCCCGGCCACGCCGCCACGGGCCTGCAGTTGGGTGTCGATGCCCCACTCCCGCCAGAACGCGTCGCGGTCCAGGCTGGTGGACACGCCCTGATGCACGAGGAACTCCGAGACGTCGAAACCGATGCCGCCGGCACCGATCACCGCAACGCGTCTGCCCACCGGCTTGCGTTCGAGAATCACGTCCAGGTAGCTCAACACCTTGGCGTGGTCGACTCCCGCAATGGCCGGTGTACGCGGCGCGATTCCGGTGGCCAGGATGATCTCGTCATAGCCGCCCGCCGCCAGTTGAGCGACGTCCATGCGGGTGTTCAGGCGCAGCTCGACCTCGGTGGTTTGCAGCTTACGCGTGAAGTAACGCAGGGTTTCGAAGAACTCTTCCTTGCCTGGCACCCGCTTGGCGATATTGAACTGGCCGCCAATTTCACTCGCCGAATCAAACAGTGTCACCTGATGCCCGCGCTCGGCGGCCACGGTGGCAGCGGCCAGCCCCGCCGGGCCTGCGCCGACCACGGCGATTTTTTTGCGGCGGGTGGTCGGTAAATAGTTGAGCTCGGTTTCGTAACACGCGCGCGGGTTGACCAGACAGGTGGTCAGCTTGCCGCCAAACGTATGGTCCAGGCAGGCCTGGTTGCAGCCGATGCAGGTATTGATCTCATCGGCACGCCCGGCCGCAGCCTTGTTGACGAACTCCGGATCGGCCAGAAACGGCCGCGCCATGGAGACCATGTCCGCATCACCCTGGGCAAGGATCTGCTCGGCAATCTCCGGGGTATTGATGCGGTTGGTGGTGATCAGCGGGATCTGCACCGCGCCACGCAGCTTGGCCGTGACCTTGCTGAACGCACCTCGCGGCACCTTGGTGGCGATGGTCGGGATGCGCGCTTCGTGCCAGCCGATGCCGGTGTTGATAATCGTCGCGCCGGCCTGCTCGATGGCCTTGGCCAGTTGCACGATTTCTTCCCAACTGCTGCCACCTTCCACCAGGTCAAGCATCGACAGGCGAAAGATGATGATGAAATTCGGGCCGACGGCTTCACGCACCCGACGCACGATTTCCACCGCCAGGCGCATGCGGTTTTCATAGCTGCCGCCCCAACGGTCGGTGCGGTGGTTGGTGTGGGCGGCGAGGAACTGATTGATGAAGTAGCCTTCGGAACCCATGATTTCCACGCCGTCGTACTCCGCGACCTGGGCCAGCCGCGCGCAGGTGACGAAATCCCGAATCTGTTTTTCAATGCCCTCTTCGTCCAGCTCCCTGGGCTTGAACGGATTGATCGGCGCCTGAATCGCGCTCGGCGCCACCTGCCTGGGGCTGTAGGCGTAACGGCCAGCGTGAAGGATCTGCATGCAGATCTTGCCGCCAGCTGCGTGCACCGCCTGGGTGACGATTCTGTGCTGGTGCGCTTCTTCCTCGGTGGTCAACTTGGCCGCGCCGGCATATACACCGCCTTCATCATTCGGACCAATCCCGCCAGTGACCATCAGGCCGACACCGCCTCGGGCACGCTCGGCAAAATAGGCCGCCATGCGTTCGAAACCGCCGGGCTTTTCTTCAAGGCCGGTGTGCATCGAGCCCATCAGGGTGCGGTTACGCAAGGTGGTAAAACCCAGGTCCAACGGGGCCAGCAGGTGCGGGTAGGCAGCAGCAGTCATGGTACAGCTCCACAACGGATCATCACGGGACGTGGGGTATTCGAATGACACCCCATCGGTTTATGTCCCACAGCCTAAGAGGCGACAGGCTGACGCTCAATGACTCAAACTGACAACTTGTTAACCGGAATGCACAGCACCTGCCTGCCACCCGCGCACTTATTCAGCGTACCTATCAACCCCATCCACTTTGCTGACTTCAGGTAACCGCGCAGCGCCTGCATCCTGAGATGACGCCGCCATTGATCGCGAGCAATAACCTGACGCCGTGCCCGCCACGTGGCTCCTTGTTATTCATCGCCCTTGCAGGATTGAGAAAAATGCCTAAATCCTTATCAGCGTTGACTAAACAAGCGCCCGAGGTGGACGAGGTGCTCGACAGCATCATTGCCATGGTGTCGGCGCATTTTGCGGCGCCGATTGACCCGCACAAACGCGCACCGATGAGCGAGCACGACAACTTGTTCCTGCATAACGCCGCCGCAGTCGCCGCCGCCCGATTGGACTTCATTCATGACAAGCACTTCGTCGATACGCTGACCGGACTGCCCAATCGCGACTGTTTTGAACGCGACGTTGCCAACGACGCGGCAGGCCTGCCGGAACGCCTGGCCATACTGATCGAGCCACTGACCGCAGTCGGCATGGACAGGCTGGTAAAAGCCCTGGGCCTGGACTGTTTCGTCGAGTTCATGCTGGGGGTAAAACATGTACTCGCCGCTGTACTGCCTGGGCATGCACGCCTGTATCGCGCCGGCACGCTGAGCTTCGCGGTGCTGATGGAGGGTGGTCCCGAGGTTGACCTGCCCGCCCTTATCCAGCGACTCACCGCCGCCCTTGCACGGCCGGTGCACTTCCAAAATGTGCCGGTGTTCGCCGACGTGGGCATCGGCGTGCTCAGGATCGGACCCAGCGCTGCGCCGCCTGCCGATAATGTGCGGCTGATGGCCAGCGTGACGGACACGGCGCGGCGTTCCGAGCATCGATGGCTGTATTACGACGCCACCATCGACGCCCACGCACAACGCAGCGCAATGCTGCTTCACTCGATCGAATCCGCGTTGCTCGCGCCGGACCAGTTGCGCCTGGAATATCAGCCTCGCATCAATCTGGCCGACAAACGCTGTGACTCGGTCGAGGCGCTTTTGCGCTGGACGCATCCGGTGCTGGGAGAAATCGGGCCCGCCGAATTCATCGGCCTGGCAGAGACCACCGCCGCCATTCGCCATATCACCAGCTGGGTGGTGAGAAACGTCTGCAAGCAGATAGACGCGTGGCGAAGCCAGGGGCTGCACCTGAACGTCTCGCTCAATGTGTCGTCGATAGACCTCACCGACGGCCAACTAATTGATGAGCTGACCCACTCACTGGCGCAGTTCAACCTGGCGCCGCAATGCATTGAACTGGAATTCACCGAAAGCGTGCTGATTCCCGACTTCGACGCCGTCCAGCACCAGCTCATGCGCCTGCACCAATTGGGCGTGGCCATCGCCATTGACGACTTCGGCAGCGGCTACAGCAACTGGCGATATTTGCGGGACATTCCCGCCAAAAGCGTCAAGCTCGACCGCTCGCTGTTGGTGGATCTACGGCCTGACACCAGCAATTGGCATATCGTCAAAGGCATCATCAGCCTGGCGCGAAACCTCAATCTCACCGTGGTGGCCGAGGGCGTGGAAACCCTGTTGAACTACCGGCTCTTGCGTGACTGGCAGTGCCATCAGGGCCAGGGCTATTTCTTCTGCAAACCCCTGTCGCCTGACGCCCTGCGTGAATGGATCGCAGGCGGGCAAGCCTTTGCGGGCCGCAAAGAATAACGCCGCGCAGGAACCAAGCCGGACGATGTGGTTCCAACGCGCAAGCGTCAACATTGGCTAAGCAGCCATTGGGGCTCGGAAAAAGCTGCGCATCGCCCCAATAATTCCTGTAACCCGCTGACTCTGTGTATCCTCATTCGCACTTCAGTCAAAAATTCATGCCCCGTCCCAGGTTCGTTGTCCGTTATCCATGCGCAAACTCTTAGCCCTCACCGTCACCATGGCCCTGGTTGCCGCCCTCACCGCCTATCTGGTCTGGACCCAGGATCGCCCCGTGGCGCATTACCTGTCGGACCTGCGGATTAATGTCGCCGTCAACCAGGGCCAGCCCGCCGATCGGGGCAACCTGCTGGGCATCCAGCCGGAGCTGTTCCCCGCCGATTACCAGAGTGTGGAACGCCTGCACCTGAAACTCGCGGCCTATCTGCAAAAGGCCCGCGAACAGGGCTTTATCAACGACAAAACCATCGTGGTCATGCCCGAACACATTGGCACCTGGCTGATGCTCGGCGGCGAAAAAAACGAGGTGTACCAGGCCACACATTGGCAGGACGCCATGAGCTGGCTGGCGCTCAGCAACCCGCTGTCGTTCGCGCGCGCATGGATCAGCGCCACCGGTGGCGACCGCATGAACGACGCTTACCTGCGCATGAAAGCCGAGACGATGGCGCGTGACTATCAGTTGCTGTTCGGCGGTCTGGCCAAAGAGTTCGGGGTAACGCTGGTGGCCGGCTCCATCGCCCTGCCCAATCCGAGTATCAGTCAGGGACAGCTGCAGGTCGGCCATGGCCCGCTGTATAACGCAAGCGTGGTATTTGCCGCCGACGGCCTCGCACTGGGCCAGCCGCAGCGTCAGTTCTACCCCATCTACGACGAGCGCGGCTTTATCGAGCCCGGTGATGAAAACATTATCAACGTGGTCGACACCCCGGCCGGTCGCCTGGGCATTCTGATCGGCAGCGACAGCTGGTACCCTGACAACTACCGCAAGCTCAACGACCAGGGCGCTCAACTGATCGCGGTGCCGGCCTATGTGATCGGTCGCGATACCTGGGACCGCCCATGGCGCGGCTTCAAAAGCGTGTCCACCCCTACGGAAATCAGCCTCAAGCCCGAAGAACTCAGCGAGGGTCAGGCCTGGCATCGCCTGACGCTGATCAGCCAGCAACCGATCAGCCAGGCCAACGCCGGCATGAGTGTGTTCCAGCGTGGACAATTCTGGGACCTGGGCAGCTCCGGCCAGAGCTTTTTGAGCAACAACGGCCAGGTGTTTGCCGACGGCAGTGCCCGTGGCGCACGCCTGCTGAACATCTGGCTGTAACAGCGTGAAGCCGGTGCGTCTGGGGGACTTGTCGGTCGGCTTCGTGCACAGCCTGGCCGACGCGATCCAAAGCCATGACCTTGATCCGCAACCGCTGCTGCTGCAATACGGCTTTGATCCAGCGCGCCTCGCTGAAGCCGGCGCACGCTTGTCGATCCCGCGCTACATGCACCTGGGCCATGCGGCCATCCAACTCACCGGCGACCCGGGTCTGGGCCTGCGCATGGGCAGGCTCAGCCGGCTGAGTCAAGCGGGCCTGGCGGGCATCACCGCAGCCCAGGCGCCCACAGTGCGCGAGGCCGCTCGCACGCTCACGCGCTTCGAAGCGCTCTACGGCTCCAACTATCGCGGCCAATCCAGCTTTCATGAAGATGCCGAAGGCGCGTGGCTGCGGTTCTACTCCATCAGCCCCTACAACGCCTATAACCGCTTTGTGGTGGACTCAATCATCGCCGGCTGGCTGCAACAACTGTCGAGCCTGGCGCAACAGCCCGTGCAGGCGCAACGCATTGACATAGAATTCGAAGCCCCGGGCTACCAAGAACAATACGGCGTGCTGGCGCAAGGCCCGATCCACTTTGGCGCCGAGGCCAATCAGCTGCGCCTGAGTCAAGAGAGCCTGGCCCTGCGCAACCCGCAACATTGCCCGAGTACCTGGCAACTGTTGCTGCAACTGTGTGAAAGGGAACTGGAGCAACTGACGCGCACCCGCAGCCTGCGCGAGCGCATCACCCGTTTGCTCGGGCCGATGCTCAATGGCGGCCGGGAACCCGACCTTGAGGAAGTGGCGGCACGCTTGACGCTGCCGACCTGGACACTGCGGCGCAAACTGGCCGACGAAGGCACTCAATTTCGCGCCATTCTCAACGACACCCGCCGCGATCTGGCCATGACCTACATTCGCGATACGGAACTGGCGTTCGGCGAGATCGCCTACCTGCTTGGTTTTGCCTCGGCCCAGGCGTTTCAACGGGCCTTCAGGCGCTGGAACAACCAGACCCCAGGGGAATTTCGCCGCAGTCAGCGGCATTCCGCCTGAAGTCGGATTTACAACTCGGTGGCGTCGTCGACCGGATCCAGCGGATCCAACTCGAAGGCCTGATACTCCAACAGCTCTTCCTGATAATCGTCCATGGTGGGCTCCTTTTTGGATGGACAGCGATGACAGGTTAATGACCTGTATCACCAGCCTAAAGTGCCGTCATGACGAAAAAAAGTCAGCTATTAAAAAATGGGAGGGGCCTGCTCCCTCCCATAGTGGATATTCAGTGTGTTTCAAGGCAGCGGCGGAATCGCCTCCGTGGGCGCCGGCAGGTTTGGATTGGTCGGTGCAGGTGCCGGCTCGGTTGCAGGCGCCGCCGGTTCGGTCTGTGGCGCAATCGGCGCTGCCTCGGGTGGCGGAGCAACGGGCTGCGACGCGGCCGGCTCTTCTTTCGGCGTTTCGACCTTCTCGGCTGTCGGCGTCGTCAAGGGCGCAGCCTTGGGTTCCGGCATGCCCAGGTCTGCCTTGGGCGTCTCTGGAATGTGCGCCGCCTTTTTCACTTCCTGCGGCAGGAACACGTCCACCAGCGCGAAGTAGCGGTCATAGAACTTGGGCGCTGAAACTGTCTCACTCGCCACTTTCACCATCGAGTCATCGGTGGAGCCGATGGGCATCGACACCGAGCCCAGCACACCCACGCCGAGGCTTGCGGAGTTGTTGACCTTCTTCAGCGCATAGCGGTCCTGCAGAGCGTTGGCGAACATTGTCGAATGTTTGCCACTGCCATCATCGGCGCACACCACGTTGAAGCTGATCTGCAAGTGCGTCTCGCCGGTCTGCTGGAAGCTCTTGTTGCCCACCACCAGTTTCGGATCGCTGCTGGTGATGATATAGCCCTGGCTGAGCAATGCACGCCGGGCCGCTTCGCACGCGGCGACGTCGCTAACCGGGTAATCACGGGAAAACGTGCCGGAGTCGTCGAAGTTCTCATGCTCATAAATAGCGGTCTTGGGTGACGAGCAGCCCGCAGCGCCCGCCAGCACCAGCGCCAGCCCGAGGCCACGCAAGTGAAATGATGTCGACATCGAAAATCCTGAGAGAAACAGTCCGGCCGGTATTGTGCAACAGAACGGCCCCCGGGCGCGCGCATTCCTGTCAGTAAAAATTCCAGGCCGCCTGCGGCATTGGCGCTTGAATATTGGATCAGCAGGCAAAAAAAGACCCCGGCCTTTTCAGGACGGGGTCTTTTTGTTCAAGCCGACATCAATACTTCTTGATGTCCGCCTGGGTTTCCAACTGCTTGCGGTAGGCCGCGAAATCCTGCTGGCCAATGCGGGAAGCGAGGAAACGACGGTACTGCGCCTTTTCTTCATCCGTTGGAGCAGCAGCTTCGTTGACACCGTTCAAGCGCACCAGCACCAGGCTACCGTCAGCCAGGGTCACGGTGGTGAAGGTCGGCTTGTCCTTGGCCGCAGGCTTGGGCATGCGGAACAGGGCCTGCAACACAGCCGGGTCAATCCCTTCCTGGCTACGGTTAGCCGCTTCGGTGACTTTCCAGGCCTGACCATCAATAGGCTGGTTCAGCGCGGTCTTGCCATCACGCAAGCTGGCGATCAATTCGTCAGCATGGGTTTTGGCAGCGGCAATTGCACGCTCCTTGGTCATCTGTGCACGGATCGCGTCAGACACTTTTTCCAGCGGCAGTTGCGCAGGCTTCAGGTGCTCCTTGGCGCGCAGCACGATGATGGTTTCCGGGTCCAGCTCGATGGCGCTGCTGTTGGCGCCTTCATCCAGCACTTCCGGGCTGAACGCAGCGGTCACCACGGCACGGTTGGCCGCAACACCTTCGCCACCTTCACGGCCAAACGGCGCAGACGTGTGCACGGTGAGCTTCAGGTCCGACGCCGGCTGGGCCAGGTCGGAAGCCTCGAAGGCCGCATCTTCCAATTGCTTGGTGGCTTCGACATAACGCTGTTCAACCTGCTGAGTCTTCAGCTCGCGGGTCAACTTGTCTTTCAGACTGGCAAACGTCGGCACCTGTGGTGCCTCTACGCCAAGCAGCTTGATCAGGTGCCATCCAAACGCACTGCGTACCGGCGCCGAAACCTGGTCCTTGTTCAATGCGTACAGGGCCGTTTCAAAGTCCGGATCGTAGACGCCAGGGCCGGCAAAGCCCAGATCGCCACCGTTGTTGGCAGAACCCGGATCCTGGGAGAACTCCTTGGCCAGCGCCTCGAACTTCTCGCCCTTGGCCAGACGTGCCTGGATTTCTTTGATCCTGGCCTTGGCCTGCGCGTCGGTGACCTTGTCGTTGACTTCAATCAGGATATGCGCGGCACGCCGCTGTTCGGCGAGGTTGGCGATTTCTTTCTGATAGGCCGCCTGCAGCTCATCATCCTTGACCGTGACCTGGTCGAAGAAGGACGACTTCTTCAGCTCCAGATAGTCGATGACGACCTGATCCGGCGTCATGAACTCCTTGGCGTGCTGGTCGTAGTAGGCCTTGACCTCATCGTCGGTGAGCTTCACCGCCGCAGGGTCCGCCTTGATGCTGACGGTGGCGAAATCGCGGGTCTGTTTTTCCAGACGGGCGAATGCAAGCACTTCGGCGTCGGTGACGAAACCACTGCCGGCGATGCCTGCGCGAACCTGGCCGATCAGCATTTCCTGAGTCAGCATCTGACGAAACTGCATCCGGGTGTAGCCCAGTTGACGGATCACCTGGTCAAAGCGCTCGGCGCTGAACTTGCCGTCCACCTGGAATTCCGGTGTCTGCAGGATCACCTGGTCCAGAGCCGCTTCGGAGAAGCCGAACCTGGAATCCGCCGCGCCTTGCAGCAGCAGTTTGCGATCGATCAGGCCCTTGAGCGCCGCTTCGCGCAGCAGTTTCTCGTCGAGCATGGAAGCATCAAAATCCTTGCCCAGCTGTTGCATCAGCTGACGCCGTTGCATGTCGACGGCCTGGCTCAGCTCAGTCTGGGTGATTTCATCACCATTGACCTTGGCCACGTCCTGTTTGGTGTTGGTCGAAGCCTGGAAAATGGCCTCGATACCGGTAAACGCCATCAATGCGACGATGATCCCGATAATGGTCTTGGCAATCCAGCCTTGTGAATTGTCCCTGATATTTTGCAGCATGCGTCCCCCAGAAACGGTTGAACTTCAAAAATTGGCAACCGTGGAGCGTGGGTAGAATCCGGATAGAAGAAAGGCGCATCCGAGGATGCGCCTTCTCGTAACTGGCGGAGCGGACGGGGGTTTGAACCCACACCCCCGGCGTGCGACCCAATGGATACGTGGGTCAGCTGCCGCTCCGCTGCCAGACCAGACTTGCGTCTGGCCCGGGTAGGCAAGGCGTGAAAGAAGCTTAGTTAACGGCTTCTTTCAGGGCTTTACCAGCTTTGAAACCTGGTTTCTTGGCAGCAGCGATTTGCAGTGCTTTGCCGGTCTGCGGGTTGCGGCCAGTGCGAGCTGGGCGATCGGTCACGGAGAACGTACCGAAGCCGACCAGTACCACGGAGTCGCCGGCCTTCAGAGCGCCAGTGACGGATTCGATTACTGCGTCCAGCGCACGGCCGGCAGCAGCTTTCGGGATATCAGCGGATGCAGCGATAGCATCAATCAGTTCCGACTTGTTCACTCTAAGTCCCCTTATATATCTATTGAGTATGATTCTAAGTTTTTTTGTAACAGCAAAAAACGGTGCTGAATGACCTACAGACACTTAAGAGCCGCTTTATAACAAGGGCTCTAAAAAACTGTCAAGGAAACCCCCAAGGCTTCAACACATTAATGCGTGCTAATTCTTTCCTTGGAATCAGACTCGCGTTTTTCATCCTTGGCGACTATCTCAGGAGCCACATCCGGCAAGGGCTCCGGCGCGTATTGCAGCGCAATTTGCAGGACTTCGTCAATCCATTTAACCGGTTTAATCTGAAGATCCTGCTTGATATTGTCAGGAATTTCCTTCAAGTCGCGAACATTCTCTTCAGGAATGATCACCGTCTTGATGCCGCCCCGGTGTGCCGCAAGCAATTTCTCTTTAAGACCACCAATGGCCAGTACCTGACCGCGAAGGGTAATTTCCCCGGTCATCGCCACATCGGCCCGCACCGGAATGCCGGTCAGGGCCGATACCAACGCCGTGCACATGCCTACGCCGGCGCTGGGGCCGTCTTTCGGGGTCGCGCCTTCCGGCATATGGATGTGGGTGTCATGCTTCTCGTGGAAGTCCAGAGGGATCCCCAGGCTGCGAGCGCGGCTGCGCACCACGGTCTGCGCGGCCGTGATGGACTCGACCATCACATCTCCCAGGGAGCCGGTCTTGATCAACTGCCCCTTGCCCGGAATGACCGCCGCTTCAATGGTCAGCAGTTCGCCGCCCACCTGGGTCCATGCCAGCCCGGTTACCTGACCCACCTGATCCTGTTGCTCGGCCAGGCCGTAGCGGAATTTACGTACGCCGAGGAAGTGTTCCAGGGAGTCGGACGAAACCTTCACCGAGAAGCGTTTTTCCAGCGCATGTTCCTTCACCGCCTTGCGGCAGATCTTCGCGATCTGACGCTCAAGGCCCCGTACACCGGCCTCGCGGGTGTAGTAACGCACGATGTCGCGGATCGCTTCGACCTCGAACTCGATTTCACCTTTTTTCAAGCCATTGGCCGACGTCTGCTTGGGCGCAAGGTACTTGACCGCAATATTGATCTTCTCGTCTTCGGTGTAACCCGGCAGACGAATCACCTCCATCCTGTCCAGCAGCGCCGGTGGAATATTCATGGAGTTGGAGGTGCACAAAAACATGACGTCGGACAGGTCGTAGTCGACTTCCAGGTAGTGGTCGTTGAAATTGTGGTTCTGCTCGGGATCGAGCACTTCCAGCAACGCCGATGCCGGATCGCCACGCATATCGCTGCCCATCTTGTCGATTTCATCAAGCAGGAACAGCGGGTTGCGCACCCCGACTTTCGTCATCTTTTGAATCAATCTTCCTGGCATCGAACCAATGTAGGTACGGCGATGCCCCCGAATTTCAGCTTCGTCACGCACGCCGCCAAGCGCCATGCGCACGAACTTACGGTTGGTGGCACTGGCAATCGACTCTGCCAGGGATGTTTTACCCACGCCAGGCGGACCGACCAGGCACAACACCGGACCGCGAATTTTCTTCACGCGTTTTTGCACGGCGAGGTATTCGAGGATGCGCTCCTTGACCTCCTCGAGGCCGTAGTGGTCGGCATCCAGGATTTCTTCGGCGCGAGCCAGGTCCAGGCGCACCTTGGTCTGAGCCTTCCACGGCACCTGCACCAGCCAGTCGATGTAGGACCGCACCACGGTGGCTTCAGCCGACATCGGTGACATCTGCTTGAGCTTGTTCAGCTCGGCAGTCGCCTTGGTCAACGCATCCTTGGGCAGGCCGGCGGCATCGATACGCTTTTTAAGCTCCTCGATCTCGTTGTGCCCTTCCTCGCCGTCGCCGAGCTCTTTCTGAATAGCCTTCATCTGCTCATTCAGGTAGTACTCGCGCTGGCTGCGCTCCATCTGCTTCTTCACGCGGCCGCGGATGCGTTTCTCGACCTGCAGCAGGTCGATTTCGGCATCCAGCAGCGCCAGCACGTGTTCGACACGGGCCGACAGGTCGATGATTTCGAGAATGTCCTGCTTCTGCTCGATCTTCAGCGCCATGTGCGCGGCCATGGTGTCGACCAGGCGGCTTGGCTCATCAATGCTGTTAAGGGACGACAGCACTTCAGCCGGGACTTTCTTGCCCAACTGCACATACTGCTCAAACTGCGAGAGCAGGCTGCGTACGAAAACTTCGGACTCGCGCTCAGGCGCTTCGGCTTCATCGATCAGCGCCACTTCGGCGCGCAGGTGACCGTCCACCTCCATGAAGCGTTCAACCGCACCGCGCTGCTCGCCTTCCACGAGTACCTTGACGGTACCATCGGGCAGCTTGAGCAATTGCAGGACAGTGGCGACGGTGCCGACGCGATACAGGGCGTCTTCGCCCGGATCATCATCAGCAGGATTTCTCTGGGCCAACAGCAGGATTTGCTTGTCGCCCGTCATCGCGGCCTCGAGGGCTTCGATAGACTTCTCGCGCCCCACGAACAGCGGGATAACCATGTGCGGATAGACGACGACATCGCGCAACGGCAGGAGAGGCAATTCAATGGTTGTCTTCATGATTTCGCCTCTATGACAGTTGAAAAATAAGCATGAAACCAAGATGGGGGCTGCATGCAAAAAAAACAAGCTTATTGCCAGCAGTTAAACGCAGTAAACGCTCGCAGGTAAAAACCCAGTCAAAACAAAGGGGCCCCTGGAGGCCCCTTGTTTGTATCGCGACCGCAAACGCTTACGCGTCTGGCGCAGCCTTGGCAGCCGGCTCACTGTTTTCATAGATGTACAGTGGCTTGGACTTGCCTTCTATAACGCTTTCGTCGATCACCACTTTACTCACTTCGGACTGCGAAGGGATTTCGTACATGGTGTCGAGCAACACGCCTTCGAGGATCGAGCGCAGGCCACGCGCACCGGTTTTGCGCTCCAGTGCCCGCTTGGCCACCGATTTGAGCGCGTCGGTACGGAACTCCAGGTCTACACCTTCCATCTCGAACAACTTGGCGTACTGCTTGGTCAGGGCGTTTTTCGGCTCGGTGAGGATCTGAATCAACGCCGCCTCATCCAGCTCGTCCAGGGTGGCCAGAACCGGCAGACGACCGACGAATTCCGGGATGAGACCGAACTTGACCAGATCGTCTGGCTCGACTTCACGCAGGGACTCGCCCACCTTCTTGCCTTCTTCCTTGCTGCGCACTTCCGCACTGAAACCGATACCGCCACGGGTGGAACGCTGCTGGATGACTTTCTCCAGCCCCGAAAATGCACCGCCACAGATGAACAGGATGTTGCGCGTGTCGACCTGAAGGAATTCCTGCTGCGGGTGCTTGCGGCCGCCTTGTGGCGGTACGGAAGCAACCGTGCCTTCGATCAGCTTCAACAGGGCCTGCTGCACGCCTTCACCGGAAACATCCCGGGTGATCGACGGGTTGTCGGACTTGCGCGAAATCTTGTCGATTTCGTCGATGTAGACAATACCCATCTGGGCCTTTTCCACATCGTAGTCGCACTTCTGCAGCAGCTTCTGAATGATGTTCTCGACGTCCTCACCCACGTAGCCAGCCTCGGTGAGGGTGGTGGCGTCGGCGATGGTAAACGGAACGTTCAGCAGGCGGGCCAGGGTCTCTGCAAGCAGGGTTTTACCCGAGCCTGTAGGACCGATCAGCAGGATGTTGCTCTTGCCGAGTTCGACTTCGTCGCCTTTCTTGTCACGCTGGTTCAGACGCTTGTAGTGGTTATATACCGCTACGGCCAGAACCTTCTTTGCACGCTCTTGACCAATGACGTACTGATCAAGGATGCCGCTGATTTCTTTAGGCGATGGCAATTTATGCGCGCTGCTTTCGGCCTGGGCTTCCTGCACCTCCTCGCGGATGATGTCATTGCACAGGTCGACGCACTCGTCGCAGATAAAGACCGAGGGACCGGCAATCAATTTGCGTACTTCATGCTGGCTTT
The DNA here is from genome assembly GCF_001439805.1 of Pseudomonas trivialis. Taxonomy (GTDB): domain Bacteria; phylum Pseudomonadota; class Gammaproteobacteria; order Pseudomonadales; family Pseudomonadaceae; genus Aquipseudomonas; species Aquipseudomonas trivialis. Next base: position 328,494 of record NZ_JYLK01000004.1, read on the forward strand.
TGCCACAGAAGGAGCAATAGAGCAGCTTGCCGTTGTCCTCGCCGTTGCGGGTGTCAGTCATTCGTTCGATCCAAATCCGATAGGCTTGCAACACAAGATGAAGGCTTACGCGGGCTTTTTCAAGCCCGCCGATGATCGGACAAACCGATCAGCCTTGTTTTGCGCCGCTTATATTAGGCTGGGCGCTTTTCGATCACAGCGTCGATCAACCCGTACGCACGTGCGGCTTCGGCGCTCATGAAGTTGTCACGGTTGGTGTCGCGCTCGATTTCTTCCAAGGTATGGCCGCTGTGCTTGGCCATCAAGGTGTTGAGGCGCTCGCGAATGAAGAGAATCTCCTTGGCGTGGATTTCGATGTCCGACGCCTGCCCCTGGAAACCGCCCAGCGGCTGGTGAATCATTACACGCGAGTTCGGCAGACAGAAACGCTTGCCCTCGGCACCCGCGGTCAGCAGGAAGGCGCCCATGCTGCAGGCCTGGCCGATACAGGTAGTCGACACGTTCGGCTTGATGAACTGCATGGTGTCGTAGATCGACATGCCCGCCGTTACCGAACCGCCTGGGGAGTTGATGTACAGATGGATGTCCTTGTCCGGGTTTTCCGCTTCAAGGAACAGCAACTGCGCACAGATCAGGTTGGCCATGTAGTCCTCTACCGGACCCACCAGAAAGATCACTCGCTCCTTGAGCAGGCGCGAGTAGATGTCGTAGGCGCGTTCGCCACGAGCGGACTGCTCGACAACCATCGGGACCAGGCCGCCGGCGGCCTGGATATCAGAGTTCTGCTGAATATAGGAATTACGGAACATGCTCTGCAGTTACTCCCAAATAGTCATGTCTTGAAAACGCATAAGCCAGCGCGAGGCTGGCTTATGGTTGAATTTCCAACGAGTTGGACAATCAGTCGGCTTGTGCTGCTTCCGCCGGCTTGACTGCTTCTTCGTAAGAGACCGTCTTGTCGGTCACCTTAGCCTTCTGCAGAACAGTATCCACAACTTGTTCTTCCAGCACAACCGAACGTACTTCGTTCAGTTGCTGGTCGTTCTTGTAGTACCACGACACAACCTGCTCAGGCTCCTGGTAGGCCGAAGCCATTTCCTGGATCATCTCACGCACGCGGTCTTCATCAGGCTTGAGGTCGAATTGCTTGACCACTTCAGCCACGACCAGACCCAGTACAACGCGACGCTTGGCTTGCTCTTCGAACAGCTCGGCCGGCAGTTGGTCAGGCTTGACGTTGCCGCCAAACTGTTGAACAGCCTGTACGCGCAGACGGTCCACTTCGTTGGACAGCAGAGCCTTTGGCACTTCGATCGGGTTGGCGGCCAGCAGACCGTCCATGACCTGGTTCTTGACCTTGGACTTGATGGCCTGACGCAGCTCGCGCTCCATGTTCTTGCGAACTTCGGTGCGGAAGCCTTCGATGCCGGATTCCTTGATACCGAATTGAGCGAAGAACTCTTCGTTCAGCTCAGGCAGCTTGGGCTCGGACACGGTGTTGACCGTGACGGTGAACTCGGCGGCCTTGCCGGCCAGGTCCAGGTTCTGGTAGTCAGCCGGGAATTCCAGGTTCAGCACGCGCTCTTCGCCGGCCTTGGCGCCAACCAGACCGTCTTCAAAACCCGGGATCATGCGGTTGGAGCCCAGTACCAACTGAGTACCCTTGGCCGAGCCGCCAGCGAATGCTTCGCCGTCAACCTTGCCCACGAAATCGATGTTCAGCTGGTCTTCGTTCTGGGCGGCACGTTCGGCCACTTCAAAACGGGTGTTCTGCTTGCGCAGGATGTCGAGCATGTTGTCGAGGTCGGCATCAGCCACTTCGGCGCTCAGGCGCTCGATTTCGATACCGTCGAAACCGGCAACTTCGAACTCGGGGAACACTTCGAATACGGCAACGTATTCCAAGTCCTTGCCCGCTTCGAGGGATTTGGGCTCGATGGAAGGCGAGCCAGCCGGGTTCAGCTTTTGTTCAACCACAGCTTCATAGAAGGAAGCCTGGATCACGTCACCTACCGCTTCCTGACGCGCATCAGCACCAAAACGGCGCTTGATTTCGCTCATTGGCACTTTGCCTGGACGGAAACCAGCGATCTTGGCTTTTTGGGCGGTCTGCTGCAGACGCTTGTTGACCGCAGTCTCGATACGCTCAGCCGGCACGGTGATGCTCATGCGGCGCTCGAGAGCAGTAGTATTTTCAACAGAAACTTGCATGGATATTCCTCGTTGCACAGACATTAGCCGGCCATTTCCGACCCCAATCAAGGGCATGCATTCTAGTGGGTCAAACTCAAGAAGTCACCCTGCTGAAAATGCGCACGAAAACAGCCGCCGTTTTATCGGTACGAAGGCACTGACGGACTTCGCCCCGGTGACAAATACAGCCAATCGCGCCAGGGCTCTGCGCCGCCTCTTCTATATAGAGAAGAGGCCATTCATCTCCCTGACGACCCTCCCTGCGGACAGGGACGGCAGGCAGCGCAGCATCATCGAGACACAGAAACGATGAAGCGCCCTGCCCTTGCGACCCAATACCTGCAGTCGCCGAACACTCGAACCGCCAAAACCAAAAAAGGCGCCAGACTGTTAAATCTGGCGCCTTTCGAATATGGGGTGGACGAAGGGGATCGAACCCTCGACAACGGGAGTCACAATCCCGTGCTCTACCAACTGAGCTACGCCCACCATCTTGCATCGACGAAGCACTCAAACAACTTCTTCGTCTGGCCTCATCAAGCCCGGCGGCTCGATAATGCTTGATTGGTGCGGATGAAGAGACTCGAACTCTTACGCCTCGCGGCGCTGGAACCTAAATCCAGTGTGTCTACCAATTCCACCACATCCGCGCTTGCAGCTCTTAAAGCAAAGGCGCCAGATGGTTAATCTGGCGCCTTTTAAATATGGGGTGGACGAAGGGGATCGAACCCTCGACAACGGGAGTCACAATCCCGTGCTCTACCAACTGAGCTACGCCCACCATCTAGCGCTACTTGTGCCAAAGCTGCCTAATGGCGCACCCGGCAGGACTCGAACCTGCGACCATCCGCTTAGAAGGCGGATGCTCTATCCAGCTGAGCTACGGGCGCCTTATTAATCTGTACTCTTGGAGGATTACAAACTAAGTGCTTTCCAGCCTCGCAGAACAACGATTCTGCTCGACCTTCTTAACCAGTGCTAGGCTGTGCCCGACAAGTGCGACGAATAGTATAGAGGGCCCGGAAACCCGTCAAATCTTTTTTGAAAAAAACTGATTTTATTTAAGGGCTTAGGGCAATTTGCGAACCAAGCGCCTTTGCCCTCACGCCTCGGCGTGCGAGAATGCGCGCACTTTTCTTCCCCCTCTCGATGGTTAATCACGCGTAATGACTGCACAACTTATCGACGGCAAATCAATCGCCGCCAGCCTGCGCCAGCAGATCGCCAAACGCGTCACCGAGCGTCGCGAGCAAGGCTTGCGCACGCCGGGCCTCGCGGTGATCCTGGTGGGCAGCGATCCTGCCTCTCAGGTTTATGTCTCGCACAAGCGTAAAGACTGTGAAGAGGTCGGCTTTATTTCCAAGGCCTACGACTTGCCCAGCGACACCACTCAACAAGCCCTTACCGACTTGATTGACGGCCTCAACGAAGACCCGGGCATCGACGGCATCCTGCTGCAACTGCCACTGCCCGAACACCTGGACGCGTCCAAATTGCTCGAACGCATCCGCCCGGACAAGGACGTGGACGGCTTCCACCCCTATAACGTCGGTCGTCTGGCCCAGCGTATCCCGCTGCTGCGGCCGTGCACCCCCAAAGGCATCATGACCTTGCTGGAAAGCACCGGCATCGACCTCTACGGTCTCGACGCAGTGGTGGTCGGCGCCTCCAACATCGTCGGCCGCCCGATGGCGATGGAGCTGCTGCTGGCCGGTTGCACCGTGACCGTTACCCACCGTTTCACCAAGGATCTGGCCGGCCATGTCGGTCGCGCCGACCTGGTCGTGGTCGCCGCCGGCAAGCCGGGCCTGGTGAAAGGTGAGTGGATCAAGCCAGGCGCCATCGTCATCGACGTGGGCATCAATCGCCAGGACAACGGCAAGCTTGTCGGCGACGTGGTGTATGACACCGCCCTGCCCCGCGCCGGCTGGATCACGCCGGTGCCGGGTGGCGTAGGGCCGATGACCCGCGCCTGCCTGCTGGAGAACACGCTGTACGCGGCGGAAACCCTGCACGGTTAATAACCCGCCGTACTGAAAAAGCCCTGCGTTATCGCGGGGCTTTTTAATACCTGCAGAAAAACTGTTTTTTGTTATTTTTTAAGCACTTTCGTCTGGTTCTGGAAGAACATTCGACAGTTATCCATCCATACTCCTAGAATGTAACGTCATTTTTCTTACCAGCCGTTTCTCCAACGGTCTTTCATTACTTTTTAGCGAGTTCACCCGCGTGAAAATTCGTCTCTCTCTTGTCAGTCTGTTTTTCGCTTTGACAGGCACATTCGCCCACGCCGCCGAGACCACCCAGGCCCCGCGTGACACGTCCAAACTGCAGATCGCTTCCGGCAGCGCCATGCTGGTGGACCTGCAAACCAACAAAGTCATCTATTCCAGCAACCCCGACGTGGTGGTGCCCATCGCCTCGGTAAGCAAGCTGATGACCGGCCTGATCGTGCTGGAAGCCAAGCAGAACATGGACGAGTACATCGATATCAACATCACTGACACGCCGGAGATGAAAGGCGTGTTCTCCCGCGTGAAGATCGGCAGCCAGATGCCGCGCAAGGAAATGCTGCTGATCGCCCTGATGTCCTCGGAAAACCGCGCCGCCGCGAGCCTGGCGCACCACTATCCGGGGGGGTACGCAGCCTTTATTGCGGCGATGAACGCCAAGGCCAAGGCGCTGGGCATGACCAGCACCCATTATGTGGAGCCCACCGGCCTGTCGATCCACAACGTGTCGACCGCCCGCGACCTGAGCAAGCTGCTGGCCGCCGCACGGCATTACCCGCTGCTCAGCCAGCTGAGCACCACCAAGGAAAAGACCGTGTCGTTCCGCAAGCCCAACTACACCCTGGGCTTCTCCAACACTGACCACCTGATCAACCGCGCCAATTGGGACATCAAGCTGACCAAGACCGGTTTCACCAATCAGGCCGGCCACTGCCTGGTGCTGGTGACCAGCATGGGCAACCGCCCGGTGTCGCTGGTGATCCTGGATGCGTTCGGCAAATTCACCCACTTTGCCGATGCCAGCCGTATTCGCAACTGGGTCGAGACCGGCAAGAGTGGTTCGGTGCCGGATGTGGCGCTGCGCTACAAGGCTGACAAGAATCTGAAAAGTCGCCCGAGTGCGGCACACGTGCAGCGCTGAATAACGCAGCAAGCCCCAATGGAGAAGCCGTTCCAACGGTGGGAGTGGGCTTGCTCCCCCCACCGTTATTTGCATGCCAACAGTCTATTTGTGTTCGGCCAACACTTTGAGCGCCTGGGCCGCTGCCTGCTCCTGCCCGGCTTGGGCGGTGGCATTGGCGGCGTCGCGCCAGCGCTGAGCATCGACATTCGCCGGCAATTGGCTCGGGCGCTGGGTGAGGATCGCCCAGCGCCCGGCGCTGCTCCATTTTGATTCGAAATCACTGAAGTCCATCAACAGACGCCGGTTCATGCCCGAGCGCAGCAGCACCGTGCTCTTCTGCTGGTTGAAGCCGACCACCACCACATACCGCGCGTCCGACCACAGCCCGCCACCGAGGCGCGCCATCACCGGGTAACCCGCCGCCACCTGCGCCAGCACCGCCGTCAGCCTGGCGTCCAGCGGGTACACCATCAGCCCGTATTCACGCGCCAGCACCTGCATGTTGCGCGCAAGGTCCGCCTCGGCGCCGGGCAAGTGCAGCGGTTTATCCAGCAGCCCCGGTGTCATGACAATGCCTTGTTGCGACAGCATGCTGGCTAATGCCGTGGGACCGCTTTGATAGGCCTCGCTGCGAAAGGTCGGCACGCCGTTGAGCTCCACGCGCTCCGGCAGGCCCGCCAGTTTCGAGGGGTGCGAGGAACACGCCGCCAGCCCCAATGCACAGGCCAGCAACAAGGTGGGTTTCAGGTTCGAGGGTAACCGCAATTTTCTGCTCTCTTGTTCAACCGCCGATGAGGGCGCAAATCATAGCCCAATCGCGTGCCCACCACGGCTGTGGTGATAGCAAACACGTTGGATGCCATGACCATTGGTCAATAACAGGCAACCGCCATGTAGCCAGGCTGTCAACCCATAAGACCGAGTGTGCCCCGTGCGGGCGAGAGGAGGCCGGAATGAGCCTTGTAACAACCATTGCGATGTTGATCTGCGGTTGGCTGGCGGTAGCGGCTGCCATGTTGTGGGGGGTATTGCGCATTGCCCGTCGGCATCATCACCCCCACGCCACACCCGTAAAGCCGCAAAAGGCGCGGTGCGCCACGCCTAGCCAGGCATGCAACTGAAGTCCTGAGTCGCCGCAACTTCCTTGCCGTGCCCATCCATCAGGGCTGCGCGCACGGCCGTGCCCAGGCTGGACTCCACCAGTGTGTAGTGCTCACCCGCCTTGAAATGCCTGTACTCGACCCGGCCCTGGCAGTCCTGCTGGTTGTCGTCGCCCGATGGCTCCTCGAACAACGTCACGTCCAGCCGATGGTCCCCCGGTGTCACTTCAAAAAAGCGCCCGTCGTCCACGCGCTTGCCGTCCACCCGCTCGGCCATCAGGTCATTCGGCGTTTCTTCCTTCAGGCCGATCCACGCATCGCCCGGATCTGCCTTGGGGACGGGACCGGCGCAGGCCGAGAGCAATACGGCAACAACAGGAATCAGGCACAGCGTTTTCAATGACATGACAAAGCTCCGAAAAAGACAGTTGCGATGGGCAACAAGCTTGAAGAGCGGTCGTTCGCAGAACAAATGAATAGAGATGAAGCAATCTTAAGCCGCTGCCTAAATCTTCCTTCATCTGGCTGAAAGGTGCGTGTTAGGTGGGTCGCCCAAGACTGCCGGGGTTTGCAATCCCGCCTTTTTGGAGAGTCACGCATGCTCGGGCTGGTAAAGACCGCACTGCACAAGCCGTACACCTTCATCGTGTTGGCCATCGTCATTTGCATCATCGGGCCGATGGCGGCCCTGCGTACCCCCACTGATGTGTTCCCGAATATCGGCATCCCCGTGGTTGCGGTGGTATGGCAATACAACGGCCTGTCGCCGGACGCCATGGCCGGTCGGGTGATCTACACCTACGAACGCGCCTTGAGCACCACCGTCAACGACATCGAACATATCGAATCGCAATCGCTGCCCGGCATGGGCATCGTCAAGATTTTCTTCCAGCCCGGCGTGGATATCCGCACCGCCAACGCCCAGGTCACCGCCGTTTCGCAAACCGTGCTCAAGCAGATGCCACCGGGCATCACGCCGCCACTGATCCTCAACTACAGCGCCTCCACGGTGCCGATCCTGCAAATGGCGTTTTCCAGCCCGAGCCTTTCGGAAGCGAAGATTCGCGACCTGGTGCAGAACAATATCCGCCTGCCCCTCAGCGCCCTGCCCGGCCTGGCCATGCCCACCCCCATGGGCGGCAGGCAGCGCCAGATCACCCTCGACCTGGACCCGCAGGCCCTGGCCGCCAAAGGCCTGTCGGCACAGGACGTGGGCACGGCCCTGGCGCTGCAGAACCAGATCATCCCGGTGGGCACCGCCAAGCTGGGCCCCAACGAATACACGATCCTGCTCAACAATAGCCCCAAGGCCATCGACGAACTCAACGACCTGCCGATCAAGACCGTCGACGGCGCGCTGATCACCATCGGCCAGGTCGCCCATGTGCGCGACGGTTCGCCGCCGCAGACCAACATCGTGCGCGTCGATGGCCACCGCGCGGTGCTGATGCCGGCGCTGAAAAACGGCAGCATCTCGACCCTGTCGATCATCGACGGCATCCGCCAGATGCTGCCGCGCATCAACGAAACCCTGCCGCCGTCGTTGAAGACTTCGCTGCTGGGCGACGCCTCGGTGTTCGTCAAGCAATCGGTGGGCAGCGTGGCCCGGGAAGGCATCATCGCCGCGCTGCTGACCAGCGCGATGATCCTGCTGTTCCTCGGCAGTTGGCGCTCCACGGTGATCATCGCCGCGTCGATCCCCCTGGCCGTGCTGTCGGCCATCGCGCTGCTCGCCGCCAGCGGGCAAACGCTCAACGTGATGACCCTCGGAGGGTTGGCGCTGGCGGTAGGGATTCTGGTGGACGACGCCACGGTGACCATCGAGAACATCAACTGGCACCTGGAACAGGGCAAGGCGGTGAAGACCGCGATCCTCGACGGCGCCGCGCAGATCGTCGGCCCGGCCTTCGTTTCGCTGCTGTGCATCTGCATCGTGTTTGTGCCGATGTTTCTGCTGCAAGGCATCGCCGGCTATCTGTTCCGGCCAATGGCGCTGGCGGTGATGTTCGCCATGGCCAGTTCGTTCGTCCTGTCGCGCACTCTGGTGCCGACCCTGGCGATGTATTTGCTCAAGCCACACGCGCCGGAGCCGGGCCTTGGCCATCATCCGGAAGACGCCTTCATCAATCACCATGAGGGCGAGCATCACCCGCAGCCGCGCCAGCGTGTGCTGCAATCGGTGGTGAATGTCCAGCAGGGCTTCGAGCGCCACTTCTCGAACCTGCGCGATACCTACCATGGCCTGCTGACGCTCGCCCTGGGCCGGCGCAAGCGCTTTATCGCAGGCTTCCTCGCCTGCGTGCTGGCCTCGTTTCTGCTGCTGCCGAGCCTGGGCGAAGACTTCTTCCCCGCCACCGATGCCGGTGCCCTGGCGCTTCACGTGCGCCTGCCGCTGGGCACGCGCATCGAAGAAAGCGCGGCCGCGTTCGACCGCATTGAAGCGCGCATTCGCCAAGTGATCCCGGCCACGGATCTGGACACCATCGTCGACAATATCGGCATACCGCTCAGCGGCATCGACATGGCCTACAGCAGCAGCGGCACCATCGGCCCGCAGGACGGCGATATTCAGGTCAGCCTGAAAAAGGATCACGCGCCCACCGCCGACTACGTCAAACAACTGCGTGAAGCCTTGCCGCAAAGCTTCCCCGGCAGCCAGTTCGCGTTCCTGCCTGCGGACATCAGCAGCCAGATCCTCAACTTCGGCACGCCGGCGCCGCTGGACATTAAAATCTCCGGGCGCAGCGATGCCGAAAACCGCGCCTATGCCGTGGCACTTGAGCGTCGCTTGCGGCATGTGCCGGGCATCGCCGACCTGCGTCTGCAGCAGTCCACCGGCTACCCGTCGCTGCAGGTGAATGTCGACCGCCTGCGCGCCAATGGCCTGGGCATCACGGAACAGGACGTGACCAACAGCATGGTGGCATCGCTGGCCGGCAGCTCCCAGGTGGCGCCGACGTTCTGGCTCAACCCGGCCAACGGCGTGTCGTATTCGATTGTGGCGGCGACGCCGCAGTACCGCCTCGACAGCTTGCCGGCGCTCGAAGCGCTGCCGGTGACCGGCGCCGACGGCCAGTCGCAGATCCTCGGTGGCGTGGCCAGCATTTCACGCACCCACAGCCCGGCCGTGGTGACCCACTACAACATCCAGCCGACCCTGGACCTCTACGCCAACGTGCAGGGCCGTGACCTCGGCGGCGTCGCCCGTGACGTACAAACCGTACTGGATGACACCGCGCACCTGCGCCCCAAAGGCGCGACGATCAGCCTGCACGGGCAGATCGACGCACTGCACGAAGCCTTCACCGGCTTGAGCGTCGGCCTGCTCGGCGCGGTGCTGCTGATCTACCTGTTGATCGTGGTCAACTTCCAGTCCTGGGCCGACCCGTTCGTGATCATCACCGCCTTGCCGGCTGCGCTGGCCGGCATTGTGTGGATGCTGTTCCTCAGCGGCACATCGCTGTCGGTGCCGGCACTCACCGGCGCGATCCTGTGCATGGGCGTGGCCACTGCCAACTCGATTCTGGTGGTGAGCTTCTGCCGTGAGCGCCTGGCCGCCCATGGCGATGCGTTGAAGGCCGCACTGGAGGCCGGCTACACACGCTTTCGTCCGGTGTGCATGACCGCTCTGGCGATGATCATCGGCATGTTGCCCCTGGCGCTTTCCCAGGAGCAAAACGCGCCCCTGGGCCGCGCCGTCATTGGCGGCCTGATCTTCGCCACCGTCGCCACCCTGTTATTCGTTCCCGTGGTTTTCAGCCTGGTCCACGGGCGCCACCTTACTCGCGCCACTGCCGGAGAACCCCCTCATGTCGTCTGATCACACCCCCTCGCGCAAGCGTTTGATGCTCCTGGGCGTCGGCGGCCTGACTCTGGCCGCCCTGCTGGTCGCCCACGGCTTGCACGCACGCGCGCTGCATGCACGCTCGGTCAGCGCCTGGACCGAAACCGCCGCCGTCGCGCAGGTAAGCGTGGTGCAACCCGAACGCAGCGCCGCCGGCGACACCCTGCGCTTGCCCGCGCACCTGGAGGCCTGGAGCAAGGCGCCAATTCATGCGCGGGTCAGCGGCTACCTCAAGGACTGGAAAGTCGATATCGGCAGCCGGGTCAACGCCGGGCAGGTGCTCGCCGACATCGACAGCCCGGACCTGGACCAGCAATTGGCGCACACCCATGCGCGCCTGGTCCAGCAGCAAGCCAATGCACGCCTGGCGGCCACCACCGCCACGCGCTGGCAACACCTGCTGGCGAGCCATTCGGTGTCGCGCCAGGAAGCCGATGAGAAAACCTCGGATGCGGCCGCCGCCAAGGCCAGTGCCGAAGCCGCCGCGGCCGACTATGCGCGACTGTGTGCACTGGAGCACTACAAAACCCTGCGCGCGCCGTTCGCCGGCATCATCACCGCGCGCAACACCGATATCGGCCAGTTGATCAAGGCCGATACCGACAGCAACCTGGCCTTGTTCAACCTCGCCGACACGCACCAATTGCGCCTGTATGTGCCGGTGCCGCAGAACTACGCAGCGGTTATCCATCCCGGCCTGCAAGCCGAACTGACGGTGCCCGAGCACCCCGGTGAACACTTCAAGGCGCACCTGATCGGCGACTCCACCGCCGTCGACCGCCGCTCCGGCACGCTGCTCGCGCAGTTCGTCGTCGATAACCCCGGCGACGCGTTGCTGCCCGGCGATTACGCCGAGGCCACCCTGCCGGTTCCGGCCGATACCCACGGCGTAAGCATCCCCGCCAGCGCGTTGATCTTCCGCGCCCAGGGCACTCAGGTGGCGCTGCTGGATGCGCAGAACCGTGTGCACTTGCAAGGCATTCATATCGGCCTCGACCTGGGCGCACGGCTGGTAATCGATCAAGGGCTCAAGCCCGCCGACCGCGTGGTCGACAACCCGCCCGATGCCTTGCGCGAGGGCGATGCGGTGCAACCGGTCGCTGTCGCGGGAGGTGCGCATGCGGCGTGAATCAGTGGTGGCATTGATGCTGCTGGCGTTGCAGGGTTGCTCGATGGCGCCGGCCTACAAGGTGCCGAGGGTGGATCTGCCGGCGGATTACCGCGAGGGGCCGTGGCACAGCGCACAGCCGTCCGACCGAGTGACGCCGCAATGGTGGACGCTCTACAACGATGCGCGTCTCGATGACCTGCAGCAGCGACTGCTCCAGGCCAACCCGGACCTGGCGGCGGCGCTCGCGCATTTCGACGCGGCCCAGGCGTATGCCAGCCAGTTGCACGCCGGGCTGTTCCCGCAGATCAGCGCCAGCGCACAACCGCTGCGCCAGCGGCAGTCGGATTCGCGGCCGCTGCGCGGGGGTACGCAGCCGTCGGTGTACAACAGCGATACGGCCGGATTTTCCCTGAGCTACGACCTGGACCTGTGGGGCAAAATTCGCAACCAGGTGGCGGCAGGTGATGCCCAGGCGCAAGCGTCCGGGGATGAGCTGGCGATGGCACGCTTGAGCCTGCAGCAGCGACTGGCGACCCTGTATGTGCAGCTCGACGGATTGGACGCGCAACGCTGGATTCTGCAGCGTTCGCTGGATGACTTCAGCCAGGCGCTGCAACTGACGCGCAGTCGCTATGAAGGCCAGATCGCTTCAGCGCTGGACCTGACGCGCGCGCAAAGTCAGCTGGCAGAGGCCAGGGCGCAACTGGATGAAGTGCGCGGCCAACGCAACCTTGCCGAACATGCCATCGGTGAGCTGGTGGGTGTGGCGGCGAGTGATTTTTCCCTGTCGCGCAGCCCGCATCTGATCGCCCTGCCGCAAATTCCTGCGCAACTGCCCAGCCACCTGCTGCAACGTCGCCCCGACATTGCGGCAGCGGAGCGTCGCGTGTTTGCGGCCAACGCAACGATCGGCGTGGCCAGAGCGGCGTGGTACCCGGATTTCAGCTTGACCGGCTTGATCGGCGGACAGACCCAGGGCGTTGGCAACCTGCTGTCTGCCAGCAATCGTTACTGGGCGCTGGGACCGCTGGTGAACCTGCCAATCTTCGACGGCGGGCGCTTGAGCGCCAATGAGCGCCAGGCCAAAGCCGAGTTCGAAGAAGCCTCGGCGCAGTACCGCAGCCGGGTGCTGAAGGCCGTGCGCGAGGTGGAAGACAACCTGGCGCAACTGCGCGACTTGCAGCGCCAGGCCGAGGATGAACAGGCCGCGACGGATGCGGCGCAGCACACCCAGGCGCTGGCAATGAACAGCTATCAGGCGGGCGCGGTGAGTTACCTGGAGGTGGTGACCGCGCAAACTGCGGCATTGCAGGCGCAACGGGCGTTGCAGGCGGTGCAGACGCGGCAGTTGCAGGCGAGTGTGGGGTTAGTCACCGCCCTCGGCGGCGGCTGGCAAACTGGCACGCTTTAAGGCCCAACGCTGCTTCAAATGTGGGAGGGGGCTTGCTCCCGATGGCGCCCTTCCAGACACATCCTGCCAAAAGCCTGCCAATCAAGCTCAGCCACAGCACCTAGCCTCTCTTGAACACCCATGCAGAGAGGCCAGGGAATGCCTGATCTACCCGCGTCACACCGCCTGCGCATCGGCCGATTCAGCGAGCCGAACCGCATCTACCTCATCACCACCAATACCCACGAACGCCTACCCATTTTCAGCGATTTCCAGTTGGGCCGTCTGGTTGTCCGGCAGATGCGGATCGCTCAGCTCCAAGGCCTGGCGCACTCCCTCGCCTGGGTGATCATGCCCGATCACTTTCACTGGATTATCGAGCTGCAAAAAGGCTCGCTGGCGGACCTGATGTGCCAGGTAAAATCCAAAAGCACCCGCACGGTTAACGGCGCGAGCGGGCGCAAGGGCCGCCTTTGGCAGGAGAGTTTCCATGACCGGGCGCTGCGCAAGGAGGATGACCTGGTGAAAATGGCGCGGTATGTGGTGGCCAATCCCCTGCGGGCCGGGCTGGTGCGCAGAATTGGCGACTACCCGCTGTGGGACGCGATATGGCTGTAGCGCCGCGAGCCCCCTTCAGCCTTTTTTAACTGCATTCCTGGCTTAAACACTAACTCCCACTCACAGCCTTATCCGAAACTTCGTACACTGCCCGCCCTACTCCTTGATTGGTATTGCGCAATGTTGATCAAAAAAGCCCTCACCACCGTCGCGCTGCTGGCCTCCGTGCTGGGCGCTGCGTCAGCCTTCGCCCACGCGCACCTGAAAAGCTCGGAGCCTGCGGCGGACAGCAGCGTCGCTGCGCCCAAGGATCTGCGCCTGACGTTTACCGAAGGCGTCGAAGCCACGTTCACCAAAGTCTCACTGAGCAAGGACGGCACCGAAATCGCGATCAAAGGCCTGGAGACACCGGACAAAGACAAAAAGGTGTTGGTCGTGACACCCGCTGCGCCGCTGGCGGCCGGCAACTACAAGGTGGTGTGGAACGCCGTCTCCGTCGACACCCACAAGAGCAACGGTGAATACAGTTTCAAGGTCGGCCAGTAATCCATGGCGACGCTGCTGGTGCTGTGCCGTTTCGTGCATTTCATCGTCGTGCTGCTGATGTTCGGAGCCTGCGCGTTCAGGCCCTGGCTGCTGGGCACCCACGCGCAACCGGCGCTGGACCGGCAACTGCTGCGCATCACCCGTGGCCTGGCCTGGCTGGGGCTCGGTTCGGGCGTGGCGTGGCTGTTGTTGATCACCGCGAGCATGGCCGGCAACTGGGGCGCGGCCCTGCAACCGGCGACGGTGCAACGGGTCCTGGGCAAGACCTTCTTTGGCCAGGTGTGGGTGTGGCATCTGTTGCTGAACCTGCTGCTGGTGATCGCGCTGATCAAACCCTGGCCGGTGCTGCGCCTGCCATTGCTCGCGCTGTTACTGGCAACCCTTGCCCCCGTGGGCCACGGCGCGATGCTCGACGGCCTCAGCGGGCAGTTGCTGATCCTCAATCAGGTGGTGCACCTGGTGTGCGTCGGCGCCTGGCTCGGGGGGTTACTGTTGCTGGTGCTGATACTGCGCTCGCCAACGCCGGCACTGGCATCGATCCTGAGGCGTTTCAGCGGCGTCGGTTATGGCCTGGTGGCCGGCCTGCTGGTGACGGGTTTGATCAACGTGCGCGTACTGACCGGGCAACTGTGGCCGACACCGTTGTTCAGCGGGTTCGCGCTGATTTTATTGATCAAGGTGCTGCTGGTACTCGGCATGCTGGGGTTGGCGCTGCTGAACCGTGTGCGCCTGGAGCACTGCGAGCAGCGCGTGAGCGCGTTGAAAGCCAGCGTGACGCTTGAATGGTTACTCGGTGTTTCAGCAGTGGCAGCGGTTTCCCTGTTGGGCACCCTTCCGCCAATGACCATGGCTGGCTGACTCAGGCCCTCAGACCTTGGAGGTGCGACTGAGTAGTTTATTCAGTCATCGTATAACTTCCGCTTGACACCCCCGCCAAACCCCGCAAATATCCGCCTCAATGTTGTACGACAACGTATAACAAATAATAAAAACAACAAAAGAAAATGGGAGCTTCACTGTGAGTCAATTCGCCCGCAATTCCTCCTCGCACCTCGGTGTCATCAGCCTCGCCAGCCTTGCGTTCACCCTGCCCCTCGCCGCCCAGGCAGACGGCTTTCTCGACGACGCGAAGGCTTCGCTCAACCTGCGCAACGCTTACTTCAACCGCAACTTCACCAACCCGGCCAACCCCCAGGCCAAGGCTGAAGAGTGGACGCAGAACTTCATTCTCGACGCCAGGTCCGGCTTCACCCAGGGCACCGTGGGTTTCGGGCTGGATGTGCTGGGGCTGTATTCGCAGAAGCTTGACGGCGGCAAAGGCACCGCCGGCACGCAGCTGCTGCCGGTGCACAGCGACGGCCGCCCCGCCGACAACTTCGGGCGCCTGGGCGTGGCCCTGAAAACCCGGCTGTCGAAGACCGAACTGAAGGTCGGCGAATGGATGCCGGTGCTGCCGATTCTGCGCTCCGACGATGGCCGCTCCCTGCCGCAAACCTTTCGCGGCGGTCAGGTCACCTCCAACGAGATCGCCGGGATGACCCTCTACGGCGGCCAGTTTCGCGGCAACAGCCCGCGCAACGATGCGAGCATGGAAGACATGTTCATGAACGGCAAAGCGGCGTTCACCTCCGACCGCTTCAACTTCGGCGGCGGCGAATACACCTTCAACGACAAGCGCACCCAGGTCGGCCTGTGGTACGCCGAACTCAGCGATATCTACCAGCAGCAATACCTCAACCTCACCCACAGCCAGCCCGTGGGCGACTGGACCCTGGGTGCCAACCTCGGCTTCTTCAACGGCAAGGAAGACGGCAGCGCCCTGGCCGGTGATCTCGACAACAAAACCGTCTCCGCGCTGTTCTCGGCCAAATACCAGGGCCACACCTTCTACGTGGGCCTGCAAAAACTCACCGGCGACAGCGTGTGGATGCGCGTCAACGGCACCAGCGGCGGCACCCTGGCCAACGACAGCTATAACTCCAGCTACGACAACGCCAGGGAAAAATCCTGGCAGGTGCGGCACGACTTCAACTTCGTGGTGCTGGGCGTACCGGGCCTGACCTTGATGAACCGCTACATCAGCGGCAGCAATGTGCACACCGGGGCGATCACCGATGGCAAGGAATGGGGCCGCGAGTCAGAACTGGCCTATACCGTACAAAGCGGTGCGCTGAAGAACCTGAATGTGCGCTGGCGCAACTCGACCATGCGTCGGGATTTCAGCACCAACGAGTTCGATGAAAACCGGCTGTTTGTGAGCTATCCGATTTCCCTGCTGTAACACTCAATCTCCCCCTCACCGGGATCCGCTGTGGGAGGGGGCTTGCTCCCTCCCACATTTTGATCCTCACTGTGCTTTTATTCTGTCTGCAAGAACGTTGACAAGCCGGTGAAACCCTAACGATACTTCGACAAAGTCATACGACAACCTACAACAATAAATGAGACCTTCATGACCACCACCTCCGCCCCCGTTCCATTCAACCGCCTGCTGCTCACCGGCGCCGCCGGCGGGCTGGGCAAGGTACTGCGCGAGCGCATGCGCCCCTACGCCCAGGTGCTGCGCCTGTCGGACATCGCCGACATGGCTCCCGCCGCCCCCCATGAAGAAGTGCAACCCTGCGATCTCGCCGACAAACAGGCCGTGCACCACCTGGTCGAAGGCGTCGACGCCATCCTGCATTTTGGCGGCGTGTCGGTTGAGCGCCCGTTCGAAGAAGTGCTCGGCGCCAATATCAGCGGGATTTTCCATATCTATGAAGCCGCGCGCCGCCATGGCGTCAAGCGCGTGATCTTCGCCAGCTCCAACCACGTGATCGGTTTCTACAAACAGGGCGAGCCACTCGACGCCCACTCGCCGCGCCGCCCGGACAGCTATTACGGCCTGTCCAAGTCCTACGGCGAAGACATGGCCAGTTTTTACTTCGACCGCTACGGCATCGAGACCGTCAGCATCCGCATCGGCTCCTCGTTTGCCGAACCGCAGAACCGTCGGATGATGCACACCTGGCTCAGCTTCGACGACCTGACTCAACTGCTCGAACGCGCGCTCTACACGCCAAACGTCGGCCACACGGTGGTGTACGGCATGTCGAACAACCTCGACACCTGGTGGGACAACCGCTACGCCGCGCACCTGGGCTTTGTTCCCAAGGACAGCTCCGAAGTGTTCCGCGCCCAAGTGGAACAACAACCGCCCGTGCCCGCCGATGATCCGGCGGCGGTGTATCAGGGTGGTGCGTTCTGCGCGGCCGGGCCGTTCGGTGACTGAGTTTGCCTCCAACCCAGGGAATGAGTGGCCATGACCGCTGAATTGATTGTCGACGCCCGCAATGCCGTGGGCGAATGCCCGGTGTGGGTGCCCGAGGAAAACGCCCTCTACTGGGTGGACATCCCCAACGGCGGCCTGCAGCGCTGGAGCGCCGACAGCGGCCACATCGCCGCGTGGACGGCGCCGCAGATGCTCGCCTGCATTGCCCGCACCACCGCCGGCAATTGGGTGGCGGGCATGGAATCGGGCTTTTTCCAGCTCACGCCTTACAACGATGGCAGCCTCGACACCACGCCACTGGCCGGCGTCGAGCACCCGCGCGACGACATGCGCCTCAACGACGGCCGCTGCGACCGGCAGGGCCGTTTCTGGGCCGGCAGCATGGTGCTGAACATGGGCTTGAACGCGGCCGAAGGCACCCTCTATCGCTATGCCAGCGGCGCCGCGCCCCATGCCCAGTTGAACGGTTTCATTACCCTCAACGGCCTGGCCTTCAGCCCCGATGGCCGCACGATGTACGCCTCGGACTCGCACCCGCTGGTGCAGCAGATCTGGGCCTTTGACTACGACACCGACAGCGGCACCCCGAGCAATCGCCGCGTGTTTGTCGACATGCATAAATTCCTCGGCCGCCCCGATGGCGCGGCGGTGGATGCCGACGGCTGCTACTGGATCTGCGCCAACGACGCCGGCCTGGTGCACCGTTTCACCCCCGACGGTCGCCTCGACCAGTCACTCACCGTACCGGTGAAAAAACCCACCATGTGCGCCTTCGGCGGCAGCCGTCTGGATACGTTGTTCGTCACCTCGATTCGCGATGACAACAGTGACCAGTCCCTGTCCGGCGGCGTGTTCGCCCTCAACCCCGGCGTCAAGGGACTGCCCGAACCGCGCTTCATCCTCTAGCTGCATCGCTGTGCCTTGAATACAAAAATAACAAGACAGGAGTGATACCCCCATGGACTTCAAACGCACTTTGCTCGTCGCCGCACTGTTCACCCTCAGCAGCGCCGCTCAGGCGCTGGAAATCAAATTCGCCGATATCCACCCCGACGGCTACCCCACCGTGGTCGCCGAAAAGAACATGGGCGCCGCGCTGACCAAAGAGAGCAACGGCGAACTGACCTTCAAGTTCTTCCCTGGCGGCGTGCTGGGCTCCGAGAAAGAAGTGGTCGAACAGGCCCAGGTCGGCGCCGTGCAGATGACCCGCGTCAGCCTCGGCATTGTCGGCCCGGTGGTGCCGGATGTGAACGTGTTCAACCTGCCGTTCGTGTTCCGCGACCAGGCGCACATGCGCAAGGTCATCGATGGCGAGATCGGCGATGAGATCCTCGCCACCATTACCCACTCCGAATTTGGTCTGGTGGCCCTGGCCTGGATGGACGGCGGCACGCGCAACCTCTACACCAAAAAGCCGGTGCGCAAAATCGAAGACCTCAAGGGCATGAAGATTCGCGTGCAGGGCAACCCGCTGTTCATCGACGCCTTCAACGCCATGGGCGCCAACGGCATCGCCATGGACACCGGCGAGATCTTCAGCGCCCTGCAGACCGGCGTGATCGACGGCGCGGAAAACAACCCGCCGACCCTGCTTGAGCACAACCACTTCCAGAACGCCAAGTTCTACACCCTCACCGAACACCTGATCCTGCCCGAGCCCATCGTGATGTCGAAGATCACCTGGAACAAACTCACCCCCGCCCAGCAAGACATGGTGAAAAAAGCCGCCAAGGCCGCGCAGGCCGATGAGCGCGTGTTGTGGGACGCCAAATCCGCCAGCAGCGAAACCAAACTCAAGGCCGCAGGCGTGGAGTTCATCACCGTCGACAAAAAGCCCTTCTATGACGCCACCGCAGCAGTGCGCGCCAAGTACGGCGCGCCTTACGCCGACCTGATCAAGCGCATCGACGCGGTTCAATAACGCCCTCCTTCCTGACAAGGCCCGGCGCGGTCGGCACCGACGCGCCCGGTCACGGTGAACGCCATGAAGAATCTACTGCTGCGCTTCAATGACCGCCTCTACATGACCTGCATCTGGGTCGCCGGCCTCTCGGTGCTGGGGGTGGCGCTGATCATTCCGTGGGGCATCTTTGCTCGCTACATTCTCGGCACCGGCTCCAGCTGGCCGGAGCCCACCGCGATCCTGCTGATGCTGGTGTTCACCTTCGTCGGTGCCGCCGCCAGCTACCGCGCCGGCGCGCACATGTCGGTGGCCATGGTCACCGACCGCCTGCCGCCCGCCCAACGCCGCATCGTCGGCATCCTCTCGCAACTGTTGATGGCGACCATCTGCCTGTTCATGACTATCTGGGGCAGCAAGCTGTGCCTGTCCACCTGGAACCAGTTCATGAGCGCCATCCCCACCCTGCGCGTGGGCATTACCTATATGCCGATCCCGATCGGCGGGCTGCTGACCCTGGTGTTCGTGCTGGAAAAACTCGTGCTGGGCGACCAGAGCCAACGGCGCGTGGTGCGCTTTGACCTGGTGGAAGAAAGCGAAGGAGCTGCCTGATATGGACGCATTGATTCTGCTCGGCAGCTTTGTCGCCCTGATCCTGATCGGCATGCCGGTGGCCTACGCCCTGGGCTTGTCGGCGCTGATCGGCGCATGGTGGATCGACATTCCGTTCCAGGCCCTGATGATTCAGGTGGCCGGTGGGGTGAACAAGTTTTCACTGATGGCGATTCCGTTCTTCGTGCTGGCCGGGGCAATCATGGCCGAGGGCGGCATGTCGCGGCGGCTGGTGGCGTTTGCCGGAGTGCTGGTGGGCTTTGTGCGCGGCGGCCTGTCGCTGGTCAACATCATGGCCTCGACGTTTTTCGGCGCCATCTCCGGCTCGTCGGTGGCCGACACTGCCTCGGTGGGCTCGGTGCTGATCCCGGAAATGGAACGCCGTGGCTACCCCCGGGAGTTTGCAACGGCGGTCACCGTCAGCGGTTCGGTGCAGGCCCTGCTGACCCCGCCCAGCCACAACTCGGTGCTCTACTCCCTGGCGGCCGGCGGCACGGTGTCGATTGCCTCGCTGTTCATGGCCGGCGTGGTGCCAGGGCTGCTGATGAGCGCATGCCTGATGGTGCTGTGCCTGATCTTCGCGAAAAAACGCAACTACCCCAAAGGCGACGTCATCCCCCTGAAGCAGGCGCTGAAAATCGCCGCCGATGCGCTCTGGGGCCTGATGGCCATGGTGATCATCCTCGGCGGCATCCTCTCGGGGATCTTCACCGCCACCGAGTCGGCGGCGATTGCGGTGCTGTGGGCGTTCTTCGTGACCATGTTCATCTACCGCGACTACAAATGGCACGAGCTGCCCAAGCTGATGCACCGCACGGTGCGCACCATTTCCATCGTGATGATCCTGATCGCCTTCGCCGCCAGCTTCGGCTACATCATGACGCTGATGCAGATCCCGGCGAAGATCACCACGATGTTCCTGACCCTGTCGGACAACCGCTACGTGATCCTGATGTGCATCAACGCCATGCTGCTGTTGCTGGGCACGGTGATGGACATGGCGCCGCTGATCCTCATCCTCACGCCGATCCTGCTGCCGGTGATCGTCGGCATCGGTGTTGACCCGGTGCACTTCGGCATGATCATGCTGGTGAACCTGGGCATCGGCCTGATCACCCCGCCGGTGGGCGCGGTGCTGTTTGTCGGCGCGGCGGTGGGCAAGACCACCATCGAGAAAACCGTGAAGGCGCTGCTGCCGTTCTACGCGGTGCTGTTTCTGGTGCTGATGGCGGTGACCTACATCCCGGCGCTGTCGCTGTGGCTGCCGAGCGTGGTGCTGTGATGATTGAGCTGGAAGATCACCTGACGCGCCTGACCCTGTCCCCGGCAGTGGGTGGCAGCCTCGTCAACTGGACGGTGCGCGCCACCGGGCAGCCGCTGTTGCGGCACAGCGATGAGCACGCGATCCATACCGGTTTGCCGGGCAAGCTGGGGTGTTACCCGTTGGCGCCCTGGTCGAACCGGATTGCCGAGGGCGGTTTTGACAACCCCGAGGGTTGGCTGGCGTTGACGCCCAACAGCCTCACCGAGCCCCTGCCGATTCACGGCTCGGCCTGGCAACAGGCCTGGCAGGTGGTGAGCCGAACGGCGGATGAAGTGGTGCTGGCGGTGGTCTGCCAGACGCCGTTCGCCTATCGCGCCGAGCAGCGGTTTCGTTTGCGCGACGGTGAACTGAGTATTGCGCTGCGGGTGACCCATTTGGCTGCACAGCCGGCCTGGCATGGGTTGGGATTGCACCCCTACCTGCCCCGCAGGCCGGGCACGCGGTTGCAGGCCAAGGCGTCGCAGGTGTGGATGAGCGATGCCTCCAAATTACCCACGGCGTTGGCGCAGATACCCGAAGCGTGGGACTTTCGCCAACTCAAGGGCCTGCCGGAGGAGCCGGTGGATAACGGTTTTTGCCAGTGGGACGGGCACTGCCGGATCGAACAGCCGGAATTGGGCTATGCCCTGGAATGCCAGGCCACCGGGGCCGATTACTTCCTGCTGTACTGCCCGCCGGGGCTTGAGTTCTTTTGCATCGAGCCGGTGAGCCATCCGGTGAACGCCCATCACCTGCCCGGCCGACCCGGCCTGAAGCGGCTGGAACAACACCAGTCAACCCACCTCGACTTCACCTTGAAATACACGCCCCTGTAACACCAAAAAAATCTGTGGGAGGCTCCGCCAAGTCTTCGACTTAGCGCTGTCGCGCAGAAAACTGGGCCGCTGTGGCGAGCGGGCTTGCCCCGCGTTGGGCTGCGCAGCAGCCCCAAAACCATGTTCTGCGTAGTGTTAGGTACACCGCGTTTTCTTTGATTGGGGGCGCTTCGCCTAGGCTCGGTGTGCCGGAACGCAGGCTTTGGAGCGTGTTTGACGGGACGCCTAAGATCAAAAGCAAAAGCGCGGCGGCCTGAGAGCCGACCGGAATGAGGAATGTGAACGCGATCAAATGTGGGAGCTGGCTTGCCTGCGATAGCGGTGTATCAGGGCGGGCTGTTTTTCAGGCGGCCGGCGGTGTCGATACTGACTACCACCGATAACCCCGGCCGCAACCGCTCACTCTCTGCCTGACCCGGGTCCACGGTGATCCTCACCGGCACCCGCTGGGCGATCTTCACAAAGTTGCCGGTGGCATTGTCCGCCTGCAACAGGCTGAACTCCGAGCCCGTCGCCGGCGAAATATGCTGCACCGTGCCATGAAACCTGCGGTGGTTCAGTGCATCCACGGTGAAGGTCACCGGCTGGCCAACCTGCACATCGGCCATCTGGGTTTCTTTCATATTGGCGATCACCCACAGCTGGTTGGGCACCAGCGCCATCAACTGCGCGCCGGAATTGACGTAGGCGCCCAAGCGCACGCCAATCTGCCCCAACTGGCCGTCGCGGGGCGCGGTGATGCGCGTGTTGGCCAGGTCGATGCGCGCCAGCGCCACTGCGGCATCGGCGCTCGCTACCGCCGCTTCCAGCGAACCGCGATTGACGATCACCGTCTGCAGGTCCTGCCGCGCGATCTCCAGGTTGGCCTGAGCCTGGGCCACCGCCGCAACGGTTTGTGCCTGGGCGGCGCGGGTCACGTCCAGCTCGCGCCTGGACACCGAGCCATCGCTGATCAGTTCTTCATTGCGGCGCAGGTCGGCGCTGCTTTTGCGCGCCTGGGCCTGGCTGTCCACCAGCGCGGCCTGGCGCAGCTTGATGGTGGCTTGCGCGCTGTTGCGCTGCTGCACCACGTTGGCCAACGCCGCTTTCTGCACCGCCCGTTGCGCCAGCGCCTGGTCGAGGCGCTGCTGATAGATGCGGTCGTCCAGGCGCACCAGCAGGTCGCCGGCCTTGACGTACTGGAAGTCCTGCACCGGCACCTCGAACACATAGCCGCTGAGCTGCGGGCCGATGATCGTCACTTGGCCGCGCACCAAAGCGTTCTCGGTGGTTTCCACCGCACTGCTGAACGGTGGCAGCTGCCAGGCATAGAGCACGATCAGCACACCGACGATGGCAATCGCGGCAAAGCCCAGGGAAGAGAGGATGCGCACTCGCAAGGAGCGCGGCTCGGTCGCCGTGGCGCCCGGCGGCGTGCTGCCTTCCGGCGTGGCAGCAATGGCATTGGTGGTTGTGGTGGTCGGTTCGGTCATGAAGGTGCGCCGCTGGGTTGAACGGGAGGAGCTGCCTGGGTGGTACTCATCAGCCACAGGCTGCGGATGAAGATCCAACTCATGGTAAGGATCGCGATGATCGCGATCAGCATGAAGACATCGTTGTAGGCCATCACATTCGCCTCACGGGTCGCCGCCGTGGCCAGGCTGCGAATGCCCTGCAGGTTGCGCAGTTGCGGATCGGCGATCACCCCGCCGTAGGCCGCCCCGCCGCTCTGCACACGCGCCGCCACACGCGGGTCGAGCAGGGTCAGGTGTTCGACGATCATGCTGGAATGGTACTTCTCGCGCACGATCTGGAAGGTGCCGAGCAATGCCGCGCCGATCAGCCCGCCGAGGTTCTGGCAAATGCCGAACATCACCGAGAAACTCACCAGGTTGCGCGGGTTGGCCAACACGTTTTTGGTACCGAGCACCATGGTCGGCCCGAGGAAAAACGTGCCGCCGAACCCCAGCAGGAACTGGCTGACATACAGGTTCTGCGGCCGGGTGAGGTTACTGGAGAAACTGTCCATGACGGACCCGGTTGCCATCAGCGCCAGGGAGATCACCAACGGCATCAGCAGGTGCGCCGGGTTGATCGTCAACGCACTGACCACCAGCCCCGCCAGCGCCCCGGCCAGCATCACCACGTACAGCGTGTGCATCTGCTCGTAGCTCATGTTGAGCATCTGCATGAAACCCACCGCGCCGGTGGACTGCTCCGACAGCACCATGCGAATCAGGATCACCGCCAGCGCCAGACGAATCATCACCCCGCTGCCAAGCCAGCGCGTCATCAGCAGCGGGTTGGCACGGTTATGCTCGATGGCAAGGCCCGCCATGATCAGCACCAGGGAACAGGCCGACGCCACGCCGATCCACGGCGCCTCCAGCCACCAGTCAATACGCCCCAGGGACAGCACCGCGCAGAGCAGGGCCACGCCGGTGGCGAGGATGGCGAAGGTGAGGAAGTCGAGTTTTTCAAAGGTCTTGAAGCGGTCGCCGGGCGGCAACTTGAGCAGGAACACGCAACCCAGGCAGATCAGCGCCAGGCCCAGCTCAAACAGGTACAAGCCGCGCCACTCGGCAATCTGCAGCAAGTCTTCGGAGAACAACCGCGCCAACGGCAAGGCCAACTGCGCGGTGCCCAGCCCGAGCACCAGCGAGCGCAAGCGCCATTTGGCCGGGAAGGCCTGGATCATGTAGTACAAACCCAACGAACTCAGCGCCGCCCCCACCATGCCATGGGCCGCGCGCACGGCGATGGCCGAGCTGAGGTCGTTGACGAACAAATGACCGAAGGTCACCAGCACGTACAGCACCAGAAACACCTCGGTGAAGGCCCGCAGGCCGAACTGCTGGCGAAACTTCACCAGCAACAGGTTCATGCACACGTTGGTCATCACATAGGCGGCGGGCAGCCAGGCCATCTCGGCGGTGGTCGCCCCCAGCGCGCCTTGCAGGTATTGCAGGTTGGCGATGACCAGCGCGTTACCCAGCCCCCCGGTGATCGCCACCAGCGCACCGACCAGCGCGAACAGCCAGCGCTTGTGGGTGGGATGCAGCGGCGTCGACGGCGAACCGGGCAAGGTCGGTCGCTCGTGGGGCTGCCAGGGGTGGGGGGTGTAGTTGTCCATTCGGTGACCTTGGTGAGCCGACGGGGAAGTCGGTGAAATCCATGCTCAGAGACAGTAAACGCGAGTGGAGTTCATCTTGCCAGCGGTGGGTGGGCAAATGAGGGGGGAGCTGTTGGGGGGTTGTGGTGTACATATCTGTTATTTGAGTAACGGCGGCTTAGGGTTCCGCCCTTACGGCGGGTCACTTTTGGAAAGAGCCCAAAAGTAACCAAAAGGCTCTTGCCCCACCACTCGGCACCTCGCTCAGGCTCGGTGTGCCCGCACGCAGGCTTGAATCCGTGGGCCGCCGCGATGGGCCATCCTTGGCCCAGCGCGGCTAACCCGGCGTCCTGCCGGGTTACCCACGGATTCAAGCCTGCGTGCGGCCAGCGTGGTTGACGGGGCGCCTGAGATCACGATCCAAAGCCAAAGCAATGCAGATCAAAAGCAGTGTGATATCCAACAGACAAATGGAGATCAACTGTGGGAGGGGGCTTGCTCCCGATAGCGGTGTATCAGCTAAAAATAAGCTGACTGACACTCAGCCATCGGGAGCAAGCCCCCTCCCACAGCTTGTACGGCGTACGGCGGACAATTCCGGTCGGCTCTAAGACCGCCTCGCTCTTGATCTTGATCTTGATCTGAGGCGCCCCGTTAAACACGCTGGCCGAACGCAGGCTTTGGAGCGTGGGTAACCCGGCAGGACGCCGGGTTAGCCGCGCTGGGCCAAGGATGGCCCATCGCGGCGGCCCACGCTCCAAAGCCGGAGTGAGGGCACACCGAGCCCAGGCGAGGTGCCGAGTGTTGGGGCAAGAGCCCTTTTGGTTACTTTTGGGGCTCTTTTCCAAAAGTGACCCGCCGTAAGGGCGGAACCCTAATCAGCCGTTACCAAAATAACGGATATGCCCCCCTAAACCAAAGCCTTCAACAACATCCCAACCGCAACCACTACGCACAAACTGGCAAACCCCACCTGCAACGTGCGCGCCGCGATCACCGAGCCCAACCGCCGCCCGACCAGCATGCCGACGACACTCGCGCCAATAAACGCCCAGCCCACCGGCTCGATGCTCACCCCCGCATGAAACGCCCCAACCACGCCGATCAGCGAAAGCAGGCTGACAACCATCAGCGAAGTCGCAACGATCCCGCGCATTTGCACATCGGTCAGTTGCTTGAACGCCGGTACGATCAGGAAGCCGCCGCCCACGCCCAACAAGCCCGATACAGCACCGGTAACGGCACCCAATGCAGCCAGGGTGGCGCTGCACTTGGCGGTCCAGGCCAGCCGCCCGGTCTGCTGATTGAGCATGCAGTTCTTCTGCCCCCACAACGCCGCACCATGGTCACTCGGTCCGGGCTCGATCTTTTCACGCTGCAGCATGCGCCAGGCCACCAGCACCATCAGCGCGCTGAACAGCCCCATCAGTACCGTTTCCGAAAGCTGATGAGCGACGAACACGCCCAACGGTGAAAACAGCGCGCCGAGCAAGGCAATCAACAGCGCCGCGCGATAACGCACCAGCCCATGGCGAAGGCCGTCAATCGCCCCGACCGCCGCCGCCGCGCCCACGGCGAGCAACGACACCGGCGCGGCCTGGGTCATCGTCAACCCCAAACCCAGCACCAACGCCGGCACTCCAAGAATGCCGCCGCCGGCGCCGGTCAGGCCCATGACCAGGCCCATCAATACCCCAAGAACACTCGCCAGCAGCATTCAGTCCACCTTGCTCAGGCGGGTCAGCCACTCGCGGCCCTTGAGCATGCCGTTCCAATAGAACCACGGCAGCAGCGTGGCCTTGAGGAACCACATCGAACGCCGTGCCCGGGTGGGGTCGAGGGGAAAGGTCGGCAGCAGCTTGCCGCCGTAGCCGAACTCGGCCAGCACCACCTTGCCCTTCTCCACCGTCAACGGGCAGGAGCCATAGCCGTCGTACTTGAGCGGCAACGGCGCCTGTTTGCGCAGGGCCAGCAGGTTTTCGGCCACCACCACGATCTGCTTGCGCACCGCTGCGGCGGTCTTGGCATTGCTGGTGCCGCACACATCGCCCAGGCCGAAGATATGCGGGTAACGCACATGCTGCAGGCTGTGGGGGTTCACGTCGCACCAGCCGGCCGCATCGGCCAGGGGGCTTTGGCGGACGAAGTCCGGAGAGACTTGCGGCGGCACCACGTGCAACAGGTCGAAGGACTTTTCCTCAACGCTGACATTGCCATCGGCATCCTTCACCTCGAACCAGGCTTTGCGTGCGGGGCCATCGACCTTGATCAGGTTGGAGTTGAAGGCCAGCCGCGCGTTGTACTTTTCCACGTACTTCATCAGCGGCGGCACAAAGGTCGCCACGCCGAACAGCGCGGCGCCGGCCAGGTTGAACTCGACGTCGATGTGTTTCAGGTGGCCCTGCTTGAGCCAGTGATCGCAGGACAGGTACAGGGCCTTCTGCGGCGCACCGGCGCATTTGATCGGCATGGCTGGCTGGGTAAAGAGCGCCTTGCCACCTTTGAGCTGCTGCACCAGTTGCCAGGTGTAGGCCGCGTGTTCGTAACTGTAGTTGGAGGTGACGCCGTGGCGGCCGAGGGTATCCTGCAAGCCCTCGATCTTTTCCCAGGCCAGGCGCAGGCCGGGGCAGACAATCAGGTTTTTCCAGGTGACGCGCTGGCCGCTGTCGAGCACCAGGGTCTGTTCGTCAGGCAGTAATTCGCTGACGGCGGCCTGGACCCAGGTGACGCCATCGGGCAGTACGTCGGCCAGCGGGCGCCGGGTCTTTTGCAGGTCATAGGCGCCGCCGCCGACCAGGGTCCAGGCGGGTTGATAGCAATGGAAGTCGTTGGGTTCGATCAGGATGATGTTCAGCTGCGGGTCGCGCTTGCGCAGGCTGGCCAGCAGGCCGATGCCTGCCGAGCCGCCACCGATGACGACGATATCGCCACTGATGGTGGGTCCCCAGTGTTGTTCGGTCATTGTCTACTGCCTTTTTCAGTCAATGCACACAAGGGTCGCTGCCGGATGGCGTCACGCCCAGCTTTTTATGACCGCGCCACAGTACAGGCCGGACAGGGTCTTCATCACTTGAATCACTTCGTGGCTGGCCAATCCGTAGAAAATGTATTTGCCTTCCCGACGGGTGGCGACCAACCCTTCGTCCCGCAGGATGCCCAACTGTTGTGACAGCGTGGGCTGGCGCACGCCGGTCTGGGCTTCCAGTTCGCCGACGTTGCGTTCGCCCAGGGTCAACTGGCAGAGGATCAACAAGCGGTCTTCATTGGCCAGCGCCTTGAGCAAGGAACAGGCCTTGGATGCCGATGCGCGCAACTGGGCGACCTCGCCCTCACTCAACGTAGATTCCATTTGCCTCGGCTCCTTTATCTCACTTAAGCTCAAGACATTATGTTTAAACGTAAACTGATTGTAACCACATTTTTCCCAAGCAGAGACAGTCGCCATGCCAGCATTGATTCAAGCCTTTCTGGATGAGGCATCGTCGACCTACACCTACGTGGTCTATGAAGCCGATGGCGGCCCCTGCGCCATCGTCGATTCGGTGCTCAACTACGACCCGGCGTCCGGGCGCACCGATACCGCGCAGGCCGACAAGGTCATTGCTTTCGTGCGCGAACATCGCCTGCAGGTGCAGTGGCTGCTGGAAACCCATGCCCATGCCGATCACCTCTCCGCTGCGCCCTACCTGCGGCGGATCCTGGGCGGCAAGATTGCGATCGGCCAGTCGATCAGCAAGGTGCAGGGGGTGTTCAAGAGCCTGTTCAACCTGGAGCCGGAGTTCCGCGCCGATGGCTCGCAGTTCGACCATCTGTTTGCGCCGGACGAACGCTTTCATATCGGCGGCTTGAAGGCCCTGGCGCTGCATGTGCCGGGGCATACGCCGGCCGACATGGCCTACCTGATCGACGACCGCCTGATTCTGGTGGGCGACACCCTGTTCATGCCCGACGTCGGCACCGCCCGCTGCGACTTCCCCGGAGGCGATGCGCGGCAGTTGTACGCATCCATGCGCAAGCTGCTGGCATTCCCGCCCGAGACTCAGTTGTATGTGTGCCATGACTACCCGCCTGAGGGCCGAGCGGCCAAGTGCCTGACCACCGTGGCCGAGCAGCGCGCGGGCAATATCCATGTGCATGACGGTGTGGATGAAGCGACGTTCGTAGCGATGCGCACCACCCGTGACGCCGGGTTGGGGATGCCGACACTGTTGCTGCCGGCGATCCAGGTGAATGTACGAGCGGGGAATATGCCGCCGGCGGAAGCAAATGGCGTGACTTACCTGAAGATCCCCCTCAACCGACTTTGACAGGCGGTTCCCGTGTGGGAGGGGGCTTGCTCCCACATTGCCCAGTGTTGAGTCATGACCCGAGGCTGATGCCATTGGCCGGCAGCGGCAACGCCGTCTTGTAGCGCACCTGCTTCAACGCAAAACTGGAGCGGATATTCGCCACCCCCGGCACCTTGGTCAGAAAATCCATCATGAACCGCTCCAGCGCCTGAATCGTCGGCACCAGCACCCGGATCAGGTAATCCGGGTCGCCGGCCATCAGGTAGCATTCCATCACTTCCGGCCGGTCCGAAATCGCCCCTTCGAACTGCTGCAACGCCAGCTCGTTCTGCTTCTCCAGGCTCACGTGAATGAACACATTCACATGCAGCCCCAGCAGGTCGGCGTCCAGCAGGGTCACCTGCTCGCGAATCAACCCCTGTTCTTCCATCGCCTTCACCCGATTGAAGCATGGCGTGGGCGACAGGTTGACCGAGCGGGCGAGGTCGGCGTTGGTGATGCGGGCGTTCTCCTGCAGCGCGTTGAGAATGCCGATATCCGTACGGTCCAGTTTGCGCATGAGACAAAATCACCTGTTTATTATGTTTATGCAGTTTTTTTTATCCGCAAATGATCGGCAGCGCAATGAAACACAGATAAATATTCTTCTACGCCCCGCCTATGATTGTTGTAGGACAGGATTTCCTCTACCCGAGGAATGACCGTCAGCTAGCGCGCCCACTACAAGAAATTCACAAGATCGAGCGTAGAAAGCCATGAATCAGCCGTATGCACCGCTGCGCCTGCACGTTCCCGAACCCTCGGGGCGACCAGGCTGCAAGACCGACTTCACCTACCTGCGCCTGACCGACGCAGGCACGGTACGCAAACCCGCCATCGACGTAGAACCCGCCGACACCGCCGACCTGGCCAAGGGCCTGATCCGCGTGCTGGACGACCAGGGCCAGGCCCTGGGCCCATGGGCCGAAGGCATCCCCGTCGACATCCTGCGCGCCGGCATGCGCGCGATGCTCAAGACGCGCATCTTCGACAACCGCATGGTGGTCGCTCAGCGTCAGAAAAAAATGTCGTTCTACATGCAGAGCCTTGGCGAAGAAGCCATCGGCAGCGCTCAGGCCCTGGCGCTGAACATCGACGACATGTGCTTCCCCACCTACCGCCAGCAAAGCATCCTGATGGCCCGCGATGTGCCGCTGGTGGACCTGATCTGCCAACTGCTGTCCAACGAGCGCGATCCGCTCAAGGGCCGCCAGTTGCCGATCATGTATTCGGTAAAAGACGCCGGTTTCTTCACCATTTCCGGCAACCTTGCCACCCAATTCGTGCAGGGCGTGGGCTGGGGCATGGCCTCGGCGATCAAGGGCGATACCAAGATCGCCTCCGCCTGGATCGGTGACGGCGCCACCGCCGAATCCGACTTCCACACCGCCCTCACCTTCGCCCATGTGTACCGCGCCCCGGTGATCCTCAACGTGGTCAATAACCAGTGGGCCATTTCGACCTTCCAGGCCATCGCCGGTGGCGAAGCCACTACCTTCGCCGGACGCGGCGTAGGCTGCGGCATCGCCTCCCTGCGGGTGGACGGCAATGACTTTATTGCGGTGTACGCCGCCTCCGCCTGGGCCGCCGAGCGTGCGCGCCGCAACCTGGGCCCGACCCTGATCGAGTGGGTCACCTACCGCGCCGGCCCGCACTCCACCTCCGATGACCCGTCCAAATATCGCCCGGCCGACGACTGGAGCCACTTTCCCCTCGGCGACCCGATTGCCCGCCTCAAGCAGCACCTGATCAGGATCGGCCAGTGGTCCGAAGAGGAACACGCGTCGGTCAGCGCCGAACTTGAAGCCGAAGTGATCGCCGCGCAAAAACAGGCCGAACAGTACGGCACCCTCGCCGGCGGCCAGATTCCAAGCGCCGCGACCATGTTCGAAGACGTCTACAAAGAGATGCCGGAGCACTTGAAGCGCCAGCGTCAGGAGCTGGGAATCTGACCATGAACGATCACAACAACAGTATCGAAGTGGAAACCGCCATGACCACCACCACCATGACCATGATCCAGGCGCTGCGCTCGGCCATGGACGTGATGCTTGAGCGTGACGACAACGTGGTGGTATTCGGCCAGGACGTCGGCTACTTCGGCGGCGTGTTCCGCTGCACCGAAGGCTTGCAGACCAAGTACGGCAGCTCGCGGGTATTCGACGCGCCGATCTCCGAAAGCGGCATCGTTGGCGTGGCCGTGGGCATGGGCGCCTATGGCCTGCGCCCGGTCGCCGAAATCCAGTTCGCCGACTACGTCTACCCCGCCACCGACCAGATCATCTCCGAAGCCGCGCGCCTGCGTTACCGTTCGGCTGGCCAGTTCACCGCGCCCCTGACCATGCGCATGCCCTGCGGCGGCGGCATCTATGGCGGCCAGACCCACAGCCAGAGCATCGAAGCGGTGTTCACCCAAGTCTGCGGGCTGCGCACGGTAATGCCGTCCAACCCGTACGACGCCAAGGGCCTGTTGATCGCCTCCATCGAAAACGATGACCCGGTGATCTTCCTTGAGCCCAAGCGCCTCTACAACGGCCCGTTCGACGGCCACCACGACCGCCCGGTGACACCGTGGTCGAAACACCCGCAAGCCCAGGTGCCGGACGGTTATTACACCGTGCCGCTGGACGTGGCCGCCATCGTGCGCCCGGGGTCTGCCGTGACCGTGCTGACCTATGGCACCACGGTGTATGTGTCGCAGGTCGCCGCCGAAGAGACCGGCATCGACGCCGAAGTCATCGACCTGCGCAGCCTGTGGCCGCTGGACCTGGAGACCATCGTCAAGTCGGTGAAAAAGACCGGCCGCTGCGTGGTGGTGCATGAAGCCACGCGCACCTGCGGCTTCGGTGCCGAGCTGGTGGCGCTGGTGCAGGAGCACTGCTTCCATCACCTGGAGGCGCCGATCGAGCGCGTGACCGGGTGGGACACGCCCTACCCGCACGCACAGGAGTGGGCGTATTTCCCAGGGCCGACCCGTGTGGGCGCGGCATTGAAACGGGTCATGGAGGTCTGAATGGGCACGCACGTTATCAAGATGCCGGACATTGGCGAAGGCATCGCGGAAGTTGAACTGTCGGCATGGCATGTAAAGGTCGGCGACAGGGTCGTCGAAGACCAGGTGCTGGCGGACGTGATGACCGACAAGGCGATGGTGGACATTCCCTCGCCGGTGCACGGCAAGGTGATTGCCCTCGGCGGCAAGCCGGGTGAAGTGATGGCCGTGGGCAGTGTGCTGATCAGCATTGAAGTGGAAGGCGCGGGCAATGCCAAAGAGGTGCCTGCAACGGCGGCAAGCGAGCCCGTGCCGGCCGCGCCGGTGGAGGCCGCCGCCAAACCAGCGCTGCCGGTGGCGCAAGCGAAACCCGCAGCAGCGCCGGTGGCCCGTGAAGGCGACGAACGCCCGCTGGCCTCCCCCGCCGTGCGCAAGCATGCGCTGGACGCCGGCATTCAATTGCGCCTGGTGCAGGGGTCCGGCCCGGCCGGGCGAATCCTGCATGAAGACCTCGACGCCTATCTGCATCAGGGTTCAGCGAAAGCTTGCATGGCGTCGACCCCTTACGCCGAACGCCACGATGAAGAGCAGATCCCGGTGATCGGCATGCGCCGCAAGATCGCCCAGCGCATGCAGGACGCCACCCGCCGCGCCGCGCATTTCAGCTATGTGGAAGAAATCGACGTGACGGCGCTGGACGAGCTGCGCGTGCACCTTAACGAGAAGCACGGCGCCACCCGCGGCAAGCTGACCCTGTTGCCGTTTATCGTGCGGGCCATGGTCGTCGCGCTGCGGGAGTTTCCGCAGATCAACGCGCGTTACGACGACGAGGCTCAGGTGATTACTCGCTTGGGCGCAGTGCATGTGGGCGTCGCCACCCAGAGTGATGTCGGCCTGATGGTGCCGGTGGTGCGTCACGCCGAGGCGCGCAGCCTGTGGGGCAGTGCCGAGGAAATCGCGCGACTGGCCGCCGCTGCGCGCAACAGCAAGGCCAGCCGTGAGGAGCTGTCCGGTTCGACCATCACCCTGACCAGCCTCGGCGCGTTGGGCGGCATCGTCAGCACGCCAGTGCTGAACCTGCCGGAAGTGGCCATTGTCGGCGTCAACCGCATCGTTGAGCGGCCGATGGTGATCAAGGGCCAGATCGTGGTGCGCAAGATGATGAACCTCTCCAGCTCCTTCGATCACCGCGTGGTCGATGGCATGGACGCGGCGCAATTCATCCAGGCCATTCGCGGCCTGCTCGAACAACCCGCCAGCCTGTTCCTGGAGTAAGGGCATGACCCAGACATTACACACCACGCTGCTGATCATCGGCGGCGGCCCTGGCGGCTATGTGGCGGCAATTCGCGCCGGCCAGCTGGGCATTCCGACCATCCTGGTGGAAGGCCAGGCCCTGGGCGGCACCTGCCTGAACATCGGCTGCATTCCGTCCAAGGCGCTGATCCATGTGGCCGAGCAGTTTCAGCAGACCGGGCATCACAGCCAGGGGTCGGTGCTGGGCATCGAAGTGGCCGCGCCCACCCTGAACATTCAAAAAAGCGTGGAATGGAAAGACGCCATTGTCGACCGCCTGACCACCGGCGTCGCCGCCCTGCTGAAGAAGCACAAGGTGCAGGTGATCCACGGCTGGGCCAGGGTGGTGGACGGCAAGACCGTCGAGGTCGGCGACCAGCGCTTCCAGTGCGAGCACCTGCTGCTGGCCACCGGTTCGAAAAGCGTCAACCTGCCGATGCTGCCGATCGGCGGGCCGATCATCTCGTCCACCGAAGCGCTGTCGCCGCAACAGGTACCCAAGCGCCTGATCGTGGTGGGTGGCGGTTATATCGGCCTGGAGCTGGGCATTGCCTATCGCAAGCTGGGGGCAGCGGTAAGTGTGGTTGAGGCGCAGGATCGCATCCTGCCCGAGTACGACGCCGAGCTGACGCAGCCGGTGGCCGATTCGCTCAAGCAATTGGGCGTGACGCTGTACCTGCAGCACAGCGTGACCGGTTTTGCCGACAACCGCCTGCAGGTGCGCGATCCGAATGGCGAAACCCTGTCCCTGGACACCGACCAGGTGCTGGTGGCCGTGGGCCGCACCCCGAACACCCGAGGCTGGAACCTCGAAGCGCTGAACCTGGACATGAACGGCGCGGCGATCAACAT
Organism: Pseudomonas trivialis; assembly: GCF_001439805.1. Classification (GTDB taxonomy): domain Bacteria; phylum Pseudomonadota; class Gammaproteobacteria; order Pseudomonadales; family Pseudomonadaceae; genus Aquipseudomonas; species Aquipseudomonas trivialis. The sequence goes on from NZ_JYLK01000004.1 coordinate 362,852, forward strand.
CGACAGCCGCTGCCAGACCAGCATGCGCAACGTGTATGCCATCGGCGACCTCAGTGGCGAGCCGATGCTGGCGCACCGCGCCATGGCCCAGGGCGAAATGGTCGCCGAACTGATCAGCGGCAAGTCCCGTGAATTCAACCCGGCGGCGATACCGGCGGTGTGCTTCACCGACCCGGAGCTGGTGGTGGTCGGCAAGACCCCGGAGCAGGCCACGGCGGCCGGACTGGACTGCATCGTGTCGAGCTTCCCGTTCGCGGCCAATGGGCGGGCGATGACGCTGGCGTCCAAAAGTGGCTTCGTGCGGGTGGTGGCGCGGCGTGACAACCACCTGATTGTCGGCTGGCAGGCGGTGGGAGTGGGTGTGTCGGAGCTGTCCACCGCGTTTGGCCTGAGCCTGGAGATGGGCGCGCGCCTGGAAGATGTGGCGGGCACCATCCACGCCCATCCGACCCTTGGCGAAGCAGTGCAGGAAGCGGCTTTAAGGGCGTTGGGTCACGCGTTGCACCTGTAAAAGCGGGGTGGGGCTTGCCTGCGATGGCGATACAGAGGCTGAAGCTGTCCACCCTGCGGCTCCCACACCGGCCAAGAATGCAGTATTGTTGCCACCATCCAGAAAAAACCGACTTGACCAGAGATAGAGGGTGTCATGGGTAACGAGAGCATCAATTGGGACAAGCTGGGTTTTGACTACATCAAGACCGACAAACGTTTTCTCCAGGTCTGGAAAAACGGCGAATGGCAGGAAGGCACCCTGACCGACGACAACGTGCTGCACATCAGTGAGGGCTCCACGGCCTTGCACTATGGCCAGCAGTGCTTTGAAGGGCTCAAGGCCTACCGCTGCAAGGATGGCTCGATCAACCTGTTCCGCCCGGACCAGAACGCCGCGCGCATGCAGCGCAGCTGTGCCCGTCTGCTGATGCCGCATGTGTCCACTGAAGACTTCATCGACGCCTGCAGACAAGTGGTCAAGGCCAACGAGCGCTTCATCCCGCCGTACGGCAGCGGGGGCGCGCTGTACCTGCGCCCGTTCGTGATCGGCACCGGTGAGAACATCGGCGTGCGCACGGCGCCGGAGTTCATCTTCTCGGTCTTCGCCATCCCGGTTGGCGCCTACTTCAAGGGCGGCCTGGTGCCCCACAACTTCCAGATTTCCACCTTCGACCGCGCCGCGCCACAAGGCACCGGTGCGGCCAAGGTCGGTGGCAACTACGCTGCCAGCCTGATGCCGGGTTCCGAAGCCAGGAAATCCGGTTTCGCCGATGCGATCTACCTGGACCCAATGACCCACTCGAAAATCGAGGAAGTCGGCTCGGCCAACTTCTTCGGGATCACCCACGACAACCAGTTCATCACGCCGAAGTCGCCTTCGGTGCTGCCGGGCATTACCCGCCTGTCACTGATCGAACTGGCCGAGACCCGCCTGGGCCTCACCGTGGTCGAGGGCGACGTGTTCATCGACAAGCTGGACCAATTCAAGGAAGCCGGCGCCTGCGGCACTGCTGCCGTGATTTCGCCGATTGGCGGCATCCAGTACAACGGCAAGATGCATGTGTTCCACAGCGAAACCGAAGTGGGCCCGGTCACCCAGCAGCTCTACAAAGAGCTGACCGGCGTGCAGACTGGCGATGTTGAAGCGCCGGCGGGTTGGATCGTCAAGGTCTGATCCGGCAACACCGCAAAACACTGTGGGAGGGGGCTTGCTCCCGATGGCAATGGGTCAGTCAGCACCTGTATGGACTGACACACCGCCATCGGGAGCAGGCCCCCTCCCACATTTGCCTGCAGCGCTCTCAGGAGGGCGGCGGAATATTCACGGCAATTTTCTTGCCCATGCTGGTCCTCGGCTCCACGCCATACCCCAGCGCCTCATAGAACCCCACCACGGCCTCATTGCCGCCGCTGATCTGCAGGTTGATCTTCATGCAACCCAGCGCGGTCAGCGCCTGTTCCGCATGGCGCACCAGTGAAGAGCCCAGGCCGTGCCGACGATAGTCCGCGTGCACCGCCACCGAATACAACCAGCCGCGATGGCCGTCATACCCGGCGAGAATCGTGCCGATCACGGTTTTCTTATCCGTCGCCACGAAAAACAAACCGTCGTTGACCGCCAGCTTCTTATCGATGGCCAGGGTCGGCAGGTTATGCGCGGTGTCGTAGCCAAAGGCCTCCCGCCACAGCGTAATCACCTGAGCACGATGCTGACGATCGCGATACGGCCCGATGGGGTGGCGCGACGACAACGCCTTTTCCATCACCAGCGTGCGCTCATTGCCGTGGTAAACGTTGCGTACCGTGTGAAACCCCAGCCGGGTATAGAACGGCTCGGCCGTCAGCGAGGACGGCACGCTCAATACCGTCACGCCGGCTTCACGGGCCCGCAGTTCGATTTCGATCATCAGCAGCCGGCCAATGCCCTGCCCTTGCAGCGTCGGGTTAACGAACACCGAGCGCACCACATTGCCGTCAAGGGCCGCCGTGGCGACGATTGCCTGACCCTGAGTGGCCACCAGCACGACGCGGCGTTCGAGCAGCGTCAGCACCGCCTCGGGACTGAAGTTGCTCGCCACCCGGGCAATCACATCGGCCGGATAATCCCGCGCATTGCTGCTGTGCAAGGCCGCCAGGATGACCTGGCTGATGCCCTCGGCATCGGCGGTGTGGGCGAGGCGAACGGCGGTAGACATGATTCCTCCTGGCTGACGGCGGTTAAGCAAACGCCACAATACCAATGTGGGAGCGGGGTTGCTCGCGAATGCGGCGTATCAATCACTGAAGATGACCGCCAATCCAGCGTCGTCGCGAGCAGGCCCGCTTTTTTATCAAGCACACAATAACGTGTTGATTTTAAACCCTGAAATTTCAGACAGCCACATCACTGTGGCGAGCGGGCTTGCCCCGCGCTGGGCTGCGCAGCAGCCCCAAGACCATGCTCTGCGCAGCGGCAGGTACACGGTGTTCTCCTTGATTGGGGGCGCTTCGCGCCCCAACGCGGGGCAAGCCCGCTCGCCACAACAAGCCCGCTTGCCATAGACGTTCCGGCCTGCTGCGCTACCGTGCAAATGCCTCCCACGGGTTTTAACCCTGCCCGCTCGAGATGCGTTTACCAGGCTTGGCGCCGATCAAACTGGCCTGCCCATCCTTCTGCTTGCCGGTGCGCGCTTCGGTGATCAGCCCCGGAATCAACTTGCCCTCCGGCAGGTTCTTCCAGAACCGGCTGGGAAAGTGCCCTTCCATGACCTTGGGGTTGAGCCGCGCCGGGTTGAAGATATGGCTGTAATAGGTCAGCCACATCGCGCTGTGGGGGTCGTCGATATTCTGCGCCAGTTGCTGCCACGCCTCGGGGCAACGGCGTTGATGAATCAACTGCTCGCCGTCGTAATACACCCCATCCAGCGGCGTGGCGATCATCCAACGGTGGCGGCCCATGCGTCCGATAAAGTGCTGGCTGGCCGAGTGCAATATGTCATGGGCCGGTTCGTGCCAGGCCACGTATTCCGGTAACTGCGGGCCTGCCTCGGGTGGCAGCGCGATGAAGCGCACGAACGCGTGCAAATGGTGCGCCTCGCGACTCACCTGCTTGATGCGCCGCTGCAACTCACTGCCCAATTTATCGCCGGCGAGCATCGCGGTGCGGTCGCCATGGCTGACCCGCCACAACACCTCGTACAGCAGGCTCCAGCGTTGGTCGCCGTGATAACACGCGGCAGACGCCAGCAGGTCGATCAGCGCCTTGGGAATCCGCGCCTGGAACGGCCCCGGCGTGTCGGGAATGGCCTGGTCGGTGGCAAACAGGTCGGCGACTTCCGTTGCACCCCAGCTCACCTGGCTCGGGTCGACCTGATGGCTGAGCAGCCAGCGCGCCTGCTCGCGCCAGGTGCTGAACAGGTTGTCGCATTCCAGGCTGATCATCCCCACAGGCCCATTTGCTGCGGCGCCGGGCGATCACGCAATTGCTCGCGCAGCAGCACGCTGGTGCTCTCGGCCTGTTGCGGGTGGTAGTCGCTGGTGATGAAGAACGGCTTGGCCTTGGCCAGCACGCAGCGCATGCGCGCCAGGTCTTCAAAACGGATCTTGCGTTCGCGGCGCAGGTCGACCAGCCGCTGCGTGGTGCGCAGGCCGATGCCCGGGATGCGTGCGATCAAGGTTGGCTCGGCGCGGTTGAGGTCCAGGGGGAACACTTCGCGATGCTCGAGGGCCCAGGCCAGCTTGGGGTCGATATCCAGCGCCAGGTCGCCGGGGCCGGCAAGCAGTTCGCCGGCGCTGAAACCGTAACTGCGCAACAGAAAATCCGCCTGGTACAGGCGGTGCTCGCGCATCAGGGGCGGCGCGGCCAAGGGCACGCTTTTCGGGCTGTTGGGGATCGGGCTGAATGCCGAGTAATACACGCGGCGCAGCTTGAAGTTGCCGTAGAGCGCTTCGGCGCCGTGGAGGATGGTGCTGTCGTCGGTGTCGTCGGCGCCGACGATCATCTGCGTGCTCTGCCCGGCCGGGGCGAAACGTGGCGCGCGGGGTTCGTTGCGCACGGTTTGTTCGCCGGTGTAGATGGTCTGCATGGCCTGCCTGATGGAGACAATCTGCTTCTCCGGCGCCAGAGTGTGCAGACTGGCCTCGGTCGGCAGCTCGATGTTCACGCTGAGGCGATCGGCATAACGCCCGGCCTCGGCGATGAGGGCCGGGTCGGCATCGGGGATGGTCTTGAGGTGGATGTAGCCGCGAAAGTCGTGTTCTTCGCGCAGCAGCTTGGCCACCCGCACCAGTTGCTCCATGGTGTAGTCCGACGAGCGGATGATGCCGGAACTGAGAAACAGCCCGCTGACGCAATTGCGCCGGTAGAAGTCCAGGGTCAGGGTGACCACCTCCTCCGGGCTGAACCGCGCGCGGGGCACATCGCTGGAGCGGCGGTTGACGCAGTATTGGCAGTCGTAGAGGCAAAAATTGGTAAGCAGTACCTTGAGCAGCGACACGCAACGGCCGTCGGGCGTATAGCTGTGGCAGATGCCCATCCCATTGGTGGAACCCAGCCCCGCCTTGCCTTCCGAGCTGCGCTTGGGCGCGCCGCTGCTGGCGCAGGAGGCGTCGTACTTGGCGGCGTCGGCGAGGATGCTGAGTTTTTCGATCAACTGCATGAAAGGCTACCGATACTGGTTTTTTGTACAGTATCAGCGGCCCGACGGTGTCACAAGTACCGTCTGTAGGAGCGAGCGCGCCCGCTCCTGCACAGAGCGATCAACTGGCGGTGGCCAGCAGCAGGTCCTGGACCGAGCGGCCTTGGCCACGATGACGATCGTTTTCATACAACGAAGCGGCAATCTCATCGGCGCGAATCGGCAACACCGACAGCAAGGTGTCGCTCAAGCCGTGGCTGGCCTGGCTGAATCCCTGGATGTAAATCCCCGCCTTGCAGCGCTCGTCGGTAACGATGCGGTAGTCGCGCGCCACGTCGAAATCGCCCATGTAAGCATGCAGCGGCGCCAGCAGTTCTCGGTGCATCTGGCGCTCGTAACCGGTGGCGAGGATCACCGCGTCGTAGTGACTGACGCTGGTGTCGCCGGTGGTGTTGTCGCGCAGGGCCAGTTCGATGCCCAGCGGGCCCGCGCTGGCTTTTTCGACCACGGTCATGGTGCGGAATGCCTGGCGCGCGATGCCCGAGACTTTCTGGCGATAGAAGATGCCGTAGATGCGTTCGATCAGGTCCAGATCCACCACCGAATAGTTGGTGTTCTGGTATTCGGCCACCAGCCGCTCACGCTCGGCACCGACCTGCTGGAACACCAGGTCGGTAAAGGCCGGCGAAAACACTTCGTTGACGAACGGGCTGTCATCGGCCGGCTTGAGCGCCGACCCGCGCAGGATCATGTCGACCTGCACCGAAGGGAAACTGTCGTTCAGGTCGATGAAGGCTTCGGCCGCGCTCTGACCGCCACCTATCACTGCGATGCGCATCGGTTTGCCTTCGACGCACGGTTGCTGGGCCATGCGCGTCAGGTACTGGGAATGGTGGAAGACGCGGCCGTCATCCTTGAGCGCCTTGAACGCCTCGGGCACACGCGGCGTGCCGCCGGCGCTGACCACCACTGAACGGGTGGTGCGCACGTGTTGCTCGCCTTGTGTATCGCGGGAGATCACCCGCAGCGCCTCGACCTGCTGCTGGTGCAGGATCGGTTCGATGGCCATGACTTCCTCGCCATAGTTGGCCTGGGCCTGAAACTGCCCGGCCACCCAGCGCAGGTAGTCGTTGTACTCCATGCGGCACGGATAGAAGGTGCCCAGGTTGATGAAGTCCACCAGGCGGTCGTGGGCCTTGAGGTAATTGACAAAGGAATAGGGACTGGTGGGGTTGCGCAGAGTGACCAGGTCCTTGAGGAAGGAAATCTGCAGTTCGCTCTGGGTTACCAGGGTATTGCCGTGCCAGCGGTAGTCGGTCTGCTTGTCGAGAAACAGCACGTCCAGTTTGCCCTGGGCTTTTTCACGCTCCTGCAGGGCGATGGCCAGCGCCAGGTTCGAAGGGCCGAAACCGATACCGATCAGGTCGTGAACCGCGGGCGAAGCAATTGCCTGTGTCATTCCAGTGTCCTCTGGATAAGCCCCTTGGCGGACGGGGCGGGAATACCGTCAAGGCCTGAACAACAGGCCGTGTGTTGATAGGAAACGAGGACAGTGAAATAAAATTTAACTAACAGCTGATCAGTGCGCTTCCCACTCACGCATGCGCACGCGGCAGTGCTTCATGGCGTTGACGATGTGTTTTTCCACCAGCGCGCGGGAAATGCACAGGCGCTCGGCGATCTGCAGGTGGGACAACCCGTCGAGCTTGCGCAGCAGGAAGCTGTCGCGGCAGGCGCTCGGCAATTCGGCCAGGGCGCGCTCGAGCATGTCCAGGCGCTGGGCCTGATGGTGGCTGGCATGGGGCGACTCACTGGCGAAACGCTCCTCGCTGTCGAGTACGTCCAATGGCTCGACCTGGCGCAGGGCATTGCGCCGGTGACCGTCGATCACCAGGTTCAACGCGGTGCGGTACAAAAATGCGCGGGGCTGGTCGATGGGTGTATCGCTGGTGCGCTCCAGCACCCGCACGTAAGCGTCATGCACCACATCTTCGGCCACCTGACGGTTGCCCAGCTTGGCGTTGAGGAAACACACCAGCTCGCGATAGTAGTTTTCCAACATGACTCCCGACTGTCTCGTGGCGGTACAAAAAATGACAACCCTGCAGGCCATCGTGATGGCAGTTTGGGTGCGTGCAATTTATAGTAATTCTCATCTACTTTTAAAGAAGTCTCGCATTGACGCGGCTTTTTTTTATTCATCGGCGCTGTTACAGCCTGTGTAACCGCCTAAATTTGCGCGCATTTTCCTCGTATATCAGTCAGCTCCCCGCGACTGCGGCCCATACCCTGGCTGGAACCCACGCATGAAACGCCCCCGTCTCGCCCGACGCGCCCTGCCTGCTGTGGCGTGCCTGATTGCCCTCATCGCGCTGATCATCGGGTACAACCTGCCGCCGAACCGCGATGCGCTGACCACGGTCACCGTCACGCGCGGCAACATTGAAAACAGCGTCACCGCACTGGGCACCCTGCAACCGCGCCGATACGTGGACGTGGGTGCCCAGGCGTCGGGGCAGATCCGCGACATTCATGTCGAAGCCGGCGATCAGGTCAAGGCAGGCCAACTGCTGGTAGAGATCGACCCTTCCACACAAAAAGCCAAACTCGACGCCAGTCGTTACGCCATCGACAACCTCAAGGCCCAATTGCAGGAACAACAGGCCCTGCACGCACTGGCGCGGCAGAAATTCCAACGTCAGCAGCGCCTGGCGGCGGGTAACGCGACGCGCGAAGAAGACGTGCAGGCCGCCAGGGCGGAACTGAGCGCCACCCAGGCGCGGGTCGCGATGTTCCAGGCGCAGATCCGCCAGGCCCAGGCCAGCCTTCGCAGCGACGAAGCCGAGTTGGGCTACACACGCATCTATGCACCGATGAGCGGAACGGTGGTGGCGGTGGACGCCCGCGTCGGCCAGACCCTTAACGCCCAGCAGCAGACGCCGTTGATCCTGCGCATCGCCAGGCTGTCGCCGATGACGGTGTGGGCCGAGGTGTCGGAAGCCGACATCGGTCATGTCAAACCGGGCATGACCGCCTACTTCACCACGCTCAGTGGCGGCAGCCGTCGCTGGACCAGCACCGTGCGGCAAATCCTGCCGATTCCGCCCAAGCCGCTGAACGAAACCAGCCAGGGCGGCGGCAGCCCCAGCAGCAAGAGCGGCAGCGGCCGCGTGGTGCTGTACACCGTGCTGCTGGACGTGGATAACACCGACAACGCGTTGATGGCCGACATGACCACCCAAGTGTTTTTCGTCGCCGGCCAGGTCAAAAACGCCCTCACCGCGCCGGTCGCCGCCTTGCACGGCAGCTCGGCCCACGTGGTCGCGCAGAACGGGCACATCGAGGAGCGCCAGGTGCGCCTGGGCATCAGTGACCGGCTGCGGGTCGAGGTACTCGACGGCCTCAGCGAGGGCGATCATCTGTTGATCGGCCCGGTCGACGGCAGCGGAGGTTGAGGTGGCCACGCCGCTGATCGAGCTCAAGAACATCCGCAAATCCTACGGCGGTGGCGACAGCCCGCAGGTGGATGTGCTGCGCGGCATCGACCTGTCGATCCATGCTGGGGAATTCGTCGCCATCGTCGGCGCCTCCGGGTCCGGCAAGTCCACGCTGATGAACATCCTCGGCTGCCTCGACCGCCCGTCCGTGGGCGACTACCTGTTCGCCGGGGAAAACGTCGCGCATCTGGACGGCGATGCGCTGGCCTGGCTGCGCCGCGAAGCCTTCGGTTTCGTGTTCCAGGGCTACCACCTGATTCCGTCCGGCTCGGCCCAGGAAAACGTCGAGATGCCGGCGATCTATGCCGGCATCAGCACCGCCGAACGTCATGCCCGCGCCACCGCCCTGCTCACCCGGCTGGGCCTGGCCGAGCGCACCGCCAACCGCCCGCACCAGCTGTCCGGCGGCCAGCAACAGCGGGTGTCCATTGCCCGCGCCTTGATGAACGGCGGCCATATCATCCTCGCGGACGAACCCACCGGCGCCCTCGACAGCCACAGCGGCGCCGAGGTCATGACCCTGCTCGACGAACTGGCGAGCCAGGGCCATGTGGTGATCCTGATTACCCACGACCGCGAAGTCGCGGCGCGCGCCAAGCGCATCATCGAGATTCGCGACGGCCTGATCATCAGCGATTCCGCCGACAGCGACAGCAGCGTGCCGGCATCGGCCAACGGCAACGCGCTGCAGGCCGTGGACCTGCGCCAGCGCCTGGCCGACGGCGCCGAACACAACGGCGCCTGGAAGGCCGAGCTGGTGGACGCCGTGCAAGCGGCGTGGCGTGTGATGTGGATCAATCGCTTCCGTACCGCGCTGACCTTGCTGGGTATCATCATCGGCGTGGCATCGGTGGTGGTGATGCTGGCGGTGGGCGAAGGCAGCAAGCGCCAGGTGATGGCGCAGATGGGCGCGTTCGGCTCCAACATCCTCTACCTCAGCGGCACCTCGCCCAACCCGCGCACGCCGTCGGGGGTGGTCAGCCTCAGTGACGTCGCGGCCCTGGCCACGCTGCCGCAGGTGCAGCGCATCATGCCGGTCAATGGCAGCGAGGCGGGGGTGCGCTTTGGCAATGTCGACTACATGGCGTATGTGGGCGGCAATGACACCCACTTCCCCGGCATCTTCAATTGGCCAGTGGTCGAGGGCAGCTATTTCAGCGAAGCCGACGAGCGCAATGCCGCCACGGTGGCGGTGATCGGTCATCGCGTGCGCCAGAAGCTGCTCAAGGATGTGTCCAACCCGATTGGCCAGTACATCCTGATTGAGAACGTACCGTTCCAGGTGGTCGGGGTGCTGGCGGAAAAAGGCGCGAGCTCCGGCAACAAGGACAGCGACGACCGCATCGCCATCCCCTACACCGCCGCCAGCGTGCGCCTGTTCGGCAGCTACAACCCCGAATACGTGGTGATCGCCGCCGCCGATGCGCGCAAGGTGCGGGAGGCCGAACAGGCCATCCATGAATTGATGCTCAAGCTGCACAACGGCAAGCGCGATTTCGAGCTGACCAACAACGCGGCGATGATCCAGGCCGAGGCGCACACGCAGAACACACTGTCGCTGATGCTGGGTTCGATTGCCGCGATCTCCCTGCTGGTGGGCGGGATCGGCGTGATGAACATCATGTTGATGACGGTGCGCGAACGGACTCGTGAAATCGGTATCCGCATGGCCACCGGTGCGCGCCAGCGCGACATTCTGCGCCAGTTCCTTACCGAGGCGGTGATGCTCTCGGTGGTGGGCGGCCTGTTCGGCATTGCCCTGGCGTTGCTGGTGGGCGGTGTGCTGGTGCTGGCCAAGGTGGCGGTGCAGTTTTCGCTGCTGGCGGTGCTCGGCGCGTTTGGCTGTGCGCTGGCCACCGGCGTGCTGTTCGGCTTCATGCCGGCGCGAAAAGCGGCCCGGCTCGATCCAGTCAAGGCGTTGACCAGTGAATAACTCTTCGTTTATCCCGCACCTGTCGGCCGTCAGCCTGTGCCTGCTGCTCAGCGCCTGCGGCGGCAACCCGCCGGTCGTCGACGGCGGCATCACCGCGCCCCCCGCGTGGCAATTCGCCGAGCGCGATGCGGCACGAGCGACCAATCAACGCTGGTGGACGCAGTTCGGCAGCGCGCAGCTCAATCGCCTGATCGACCAGGCCCGGCGCGACAGTTTCGATGTTGCCGCCGCCATGGCGCGGGTGCGACAGGCTCAGGCGAGCGCCGTCATCGCGGGTGCGCCACTGTTGCCCGAGGTGAAATTCAACCTCGCCACTGGCCATCAGAAACTGCTGCGCGGCAAGGGCGGCCCCGACCTGGATGTGTCGCAGGACGATGATGCCGTCGACAACTTCGGCGCCAATTTCAGCGCCAGCTATGAAGTGGACTTCTGGGGTGGTCGCGCCGCCGCGCGTGACAGCGCGCTGTATGGGGTGCGCGCCAGTGAGTCCGACCGGGCCACCGTGGAGCTGACCCTGCTCGGCAACGTTGCCGACCGCTATGCGCAAACCCTCGCCGCACGCGAACGCCTGCAAATTGCCGAGCTGAACCTGAGCAACGCACGCAACGTGCTCAAGCTGGTGCAGGCCCGTTACGACGCGGGCTCAGCCACCGCGCTGGAACTGGCCCAGCAGAAAAGCCTGGTGGCCGGACAGCAGCGCCAGGTGCCCTTGATCCAGCAACTGGCCGAAGCATCGCGGATCAGCCTGGCCACCCTGCTCGGTCAACCGGTGCAGGCTTTGGCGCTGGAGGCCGAACCCTTCCACACGCTGACCTGGCCGAGCATCGGCCCCGGCGTGCCCAGCCAACTGCTGAGCCGGCGCCCCGACCTGACCAGGGCCGAGGCACAATTGGCGGCGGCCCGGGCGGATGTCACCGTGGCCCGCGCCGCCATGCTGCCCGCTGTCACCCTGGGTGCCACCGTGGGCTCAGATGCCTACAAGGCGGCAGAGATCCTGCGCAGCCCCTACTACACGCTGACGGCCGGGCTGGTGGCGCCGATCTTCGACCATGGTCGTTTGAGCGCCGAGCGCGACAAGGCCCGCGCACGCCAGGATGAATTGCTGCACACCTACCGCGCCGCCATCCTCAATGGCTTTGCCGATGTGGAGAAATCCCTGAGCAGCATCACGCGCCTGGATCAGCAGCGCCAATGGCAGGACGAAGAATTGCAGCAAGCGCAGGCGGCGTTGCGGATCGCCGAAAGCCGCTACCAGGCCGGCGCCGAAGACTGGCTGACGCTGCTTGCGGCCCAGCGCACCCTGTACGCCGCGCAGGACGCAAACGTGCAACTGCGGCTGTCGCGCCTGCAGGCCAGCCTCGCGCTGTTCAAGGCGTTGGGGGGCGGCTGGAATACCGACAGTTGATAAACGAATCTCCGCTTTCCTACACAGACTGTTTACTCACCCTACATTATCGCGCCCAGGGTCCTTGGTAAAAAAGCCGCTATCTCACGGCTGACCGAACCCTTCGATGAAACTCCGCACTCTAGGAAGATGCCTGGCCGCCCTCGGCTGTTGGCTTGCCGCTCCCCTGCTGCTGGCCGAACCACTGATCGCGCCGACCGCCATTGACTGGCTGCTGGACTGCCCCTTTTCCGGCGTTGTACCACTCGACCCCGAGGTGGTAGCGCGTACCCAGTGCGGTCAGGTAAGCGTGCCGCGCGACCATGCCGCTCCCGGGCGCGGTCGCGTGCGTCTCACCCTGACGCGGGTTGGCGCCCGGCAACCGCTGAGCCGCGAAGGCGTGGTGTTTATCCAGCCGGGCACACTGGACGCAGCCAGCGGCGTGCATTTCGCACTGCAATTGACCAGCCGCTGGGAGTCCCTGGCGACGCCTGCCTACCGCAAGCTGGTTGACCGGTATGACGTGATCGAACTGAGCCTGCGCGACCTGTCGCAGGACAATGCGGTCGAGCAGGCTGCGCAGGACATGGAGTACGTGCGCGGGCAATTGGGCGAGGCGCAGCTCAGCTTTGTGGGGAATGCCGATACCACCCTGCTCGGCAGCCGTTACGGCTCGCTGTTTCCCGAGCGGGTCGTGCGCATGGTGCTGGTGAACGCGAGCAAAGGCTCACCGGTGGCCGTGGGGGTGGAACAATTGCTGCTCAAAGGTACCTCCAGCGCCGACGTGGATGGCTGTGTGACCCGCTGGCTTGGCGACTTCCTCGCCGACGGGAAACAACCGCCTGCGTCCGCGCGCTGCGTGGACCGCGGGGCGTGGGAATAGCCCAATGCAGCCGGCGCTCTGTGGCGAGCGGGCTTGCCCCGCGTTGGGGTGCGAAACGCCCCCAATCAAGGAAAACACGGTGTCCCTGACTGCTGGTTTTGGGGCTGCTGCGCAGCCCAACGCAGGACAAGCCTGCTCGCCACAGGGAATCTGCGCATGCATTCCACTACAATGCCCGGACTCAATCGCAAGGCATTTTATGGACATCGAACTGGCTCGCACCTTTCTTGAAATCATCCGCTGCGGCAGCCTGGCGGCGGCGGCCGAGAAGCTGCACGTGACCCAGACGGCCATTACCGCGCGGGTCAAGAGTCTCGAAAGCCAGCTGGGCAGCACGCTGTTCATCCGTAACCGCGCCGGTGCGCGGTTGACCGCCGACGGCGAGGCCTTCGTGGTGTATGCCAACCAGTTGCTGCAGACGTGGGAGGCCGCGCGCCGCGACCTGCCACTGCCCGAAGGCTATCGCAACATGCTGCACATCGGCGGCGAGGTCAGCCTGTGCAACCCGCTGATGCTTGGCTGGGCCCAGGCCCTGCGCGAACACATTCCCGGGCACGCACTGCGCACCGAAATCGGCGAAGGCGAGCACCTGCTGCGCCAACTGGAACTGGGCGTGCTTGACGCCGCGCTGGTGTTCCAGCCGCAGTACTGGCCGGGTTTGCAGGTGGAGCAGGTGCTCGAAGAAAAACTGATCCTGGTGCAATTGGTGAGCAGGCCGGCGCCCTACGTGTATATCGATTGGGGCCCGGGCTTTCGCCAGCAGCATGACGCCGCCCTCCCCGACAAGGCCCGCGCGGCGTTGAGTTTCAATGTGGGGCCGCTGGCCTTGCAGTACATCCTGGAGAATGGCGGCGCGGGGTATTTCCGCACGCGCGTGGTGCAGAGCTACCTGGACAGCGGCGTGATGCAGCGTGTACCCAAGGCGCCGGAGTTCAGCTTTCCAACTTACCTTGTGTACGCGCGGGCGCGGGACTCGGCCGTGTTGCAGCAGGCGCTGGCACTGCTGCGTGAGGTGGTCAGGGCGGAAACTGACTGGTCACAGCGTTGGGACCCGTTGATCTGAGCCCCCCGCCACCGCATCCACTCAGAAATCGACCGTGGCCGACAGCAGATAGGTGCGCGGCGTCGAGAGGGTCAAACCCGGCTCGCTGTCATCCGAGGCACCGGCCGAGCTCCAGTAGCGCTTGTCGGCCACGTTCTCCACGTTGGCGCGCAGGGTGATGTGCTTGTCATCCACCTTGAAGGCGTAACGCGCGCCAACATCGATGCGGTTCCAGGCATCGATCTGCTTGACGTTGGCCTGGTCCAGGTACTGGGAGCTGGAGTAGATGCCGCGGCTGGTCAGGGTCAGGCCTTCGAGGGTCGGCACATCCCACTCTGCACCCAGATTGACGTTGTACTTGGGCGTTGCCGGCGCGCGGTTGCCGTCGAAGGTGCCGTTGGTGGTGTGGGTCAATTCGCTGTCGATGTACATCACGCCGCCGAGCAGACGCAAGCCCTTGAGCGGCTCGCCAAACAGGCTCAGCTCAACCCCCTCGTTCTGCCGCTTGCCATTGGGGCCGAACACCCGCGAGCCGGCATTGGTTTCGTAGGCCGGTTGCTTGATGCGGAATACCGCCGCCGTCACAGCGAAGGCGCCGGCGTCATATTTGGCGCCCACCTCAACCTGACGACTGATAAAGGGCGGGAAGATTTCATCTTCGTTGATCGAGGTGGACGGCGCGATCTTGCCCTGGCTCAAGCCTTCCATGTAGTTGGCGTACAGCGAGAGGGTGTCGGTGGCCTTGAACAGCACGCCGCCCGAGGGTGAGATCTTTTCTTCGTCGTAGGCGGTGGCGCCTTTGACGTTGTCGGTCCAGTCGTCGACCTTCACGCGCTGCCAGCGTGCGCCCAGGGTCAGCAGCAGGCGGTCGTCAAAAAAGCCCAGAGTGTCGGACAACGCCAGGCCGCTGAACGTATTTTCGGTGTACACCTTGGAGTCAAAACGCGTCGGCCGCGAAGGCGTCGGGGTTTGCACGGGGTTGTAGAGGTTGCTCGGCGCCGCCGCATAGCGCGCGCCGCCGTTTTCAAAGTCCATGTAGAAGTGGCTGGCCGCGAGGTTGACCTCATGGCTCACCGGTCCGCTGTGAAACCAGCTGCGCACGCCGGCGGTGGCGGTGCGCACATTTTCGTCACGGGTAAAATCACGCGGCTGCACGCTGAAATCGCCGGCGTTATTGCTGACCGACACCGCATGGCGCAGGAAATCGTGGTTACTCTTGCGCGCGCCCACCCCGCCGTACAGCATCACATTGTCGCTGAGGTCGAACTCACCATTGAACGTGCCGAAGGTGTCGTTGGTGCTGGCCTTGCTCCAGGACTGCGCGTAATTGCGGCGCACATCGCTGGCGCTTGGCACGCTGGCATTGGCGGCCACCTGCACACGCTCCTGGGGCGCGTCGGTGTCCCGCTCGGTGCGGCCGATGTCTGTCGAGAGACGCAGGCGCTCGCCGCGAAAATCCAGGCCCAGCACCGCCATCTCGCGGTCGACGCTCTGGTGATCCCACTCGGTGTCACCGGCCTGCTTCACGCCGTTGAAACGAATGCCGAACTTGTTGTCCTCGCCGAACCGGCGGCCAATATCCACCGCCCCGCCCGCCTGGCTGCCCGAAGCCCAGGTGCCGGTAAACGAATTGATATCCTTGTCGGTCGCCCGCTTGGGCACCACGTTGATGCCGCCGCCCACGCTGCCACGCGGGGAGATACCGTTGATCAACTGGCTCGGGCCCTTGAGGATGTCGACGCGGTCGGCCATTTCCATGTCAATCGTGTACGTCGGTAGTACGCCGTACAAGCCGTTGTAGGACACATCACTGTTGAACAGGCTGAAACCGCGAATGGTGAACTGCTCATACCGCCCACCCGCCGGGTTGGTGGTGCGCACCGAAGGGTCGCTGGCAATCAGGTCGCCTAGCGTGCTCGCCTGTTGGTTCTTGACCGCCTCCTGGGTGTAGGTGGTCATGCTGAAGGGCGTTTCCATGAAGTCTCGCGCGCCCAGCAGACCCTGCGAGCCCCGGCGCGCAACCTGTCCGCCGGCGTAGGCATCACCGCTGGCCAGATCGGTGGTTGCCAGGATAGAGGTTGGCGCCAGTTGCAGGCTGCTGCCTTCGGGCACCGGCACCAGCATGAACGCCTGCTCGCCCATCGGCTGCAACTGCAGGCCGGAGCCCTGCAACAGACGGGCAAAGCCCTCCTCCACCGCATATTCGCCCGTCAGGCCGCTGCTGTTGCGACCGCTGACCAGCGCCGGGTCCACCGACAGATTGACGCCAGCCAAGCCGGCAAACCGGGTCAGCGCGCCGCTCAGGCTACCCGCGGGTACCTGATAGCTGCGGCGTGTGGTGTCTTCGGCGTAGCTGAGTGAGACGAACAGCGGGCTGGCGCTGAGGCTCAGCATCAGGCTCAAACGGAGCAAAGGGCGCAAGCGCGGGGGCAAAACGGCGGACATGGGAAGGCTCTCGATTTTGTTCACTTACCGGGTATGACAGGCGAGGTAAAAAAAAGGGACAGGCGCAGGCGCACTACCGAGAGGTCATCGAAAACAGCTGCTGGGGAACATTCAGTTGAACAACTCGTCAATTGGCTAGCCGCTCTGTGGGCAAGACCGCACTGCAACGTTCATCCACGCGGCGTACTGTAAAAAACCGCTACAGAGAACCTGCTCCCACCCCGACCCTTACTGGAGACGCCATGAACAAGTCCCGCCTTTTATTGCTCGCCCTGTCACTCCCCACCATGAGCTGGGCCAGCGATGCCTTACCCGACTTGCCTGCAGTGACGCAGTCTTTATTGGCCGGAAAGTCCGTCTCCGTGGTGCTTGACCTTGGACTCTGCAAACCGGGATCGAGCGACGTTGAGCCCACCAAAACCCGTGGAGGGCTGCGTATTGATGCCTTTCGCGTGACCGAAGACGGCACCCTGGCATTCGCCGACGATCATTTCAGTGTGAACCGTGACGGCAAGCCTATTAATCAATTTTTGCGCTATCGGGTGCACCCGGATGGCACTGCCGAATTCAGCATGACGATATTCTCGGTGCCCGATTACCGGCAGATTGATAAAACGCTCACGTATCAATGCGGTATTGGCAAGGGTTTGAGGTTTTTTGCAGGGGGTTGAATTCAGGAGGATTGAGAGTGCGCTGGCGAGAGTGTCAGATTTTTTGTGTTCGGGCCGGTTACGGCCTGCCGTCAGGCAGGCCCTATCTTTACCAGGTCGGCCTGATAAATCGATCTCCGTACAGAATCGCAAATTGATTCATCGCGCTCTTCCA
>NZ_JYLK01000005.1 GCF_001439805.1 Pseudomonas trivialis
TGGTCGATCAGCTCTTGGGGAATGGATGGAAGGTCTCGCGGGGCCTCACGGCCCGGTTTCTTTTTGGTCGGCATACATGCACCTCTATCAACATGTTATGCCCGAACACAAAATTTATGACAGTCCCCCAGCAGCACGCGACGCAGCTGGCGCGACAGCCTGGATTCGGTGGCGACGAAGCAATACAGCGAGCCGCCTGGCAGCGTCAGTTTTTGTACCGTCTCCAGTAAGTCATCCCGACCACGCACCACCCAGATTACCTGCACGTCCGCCGCACTCTGCAGGGCCTGTTGCTCCGCTTCGTTGTCGATTTCAATCACCGCCAGCACATTGCGTCCGGCCGGCAGTTCTTCAAGGCGTCGGCCAATGGCCGGCAGCGCGGTTTCGTCACCGATCAGCAGGTAGCTGTCGAAGATATCCGGCACGATCATCGAACCCCGTGGCCCGCCGATGTGCAGGTGCTGGCCGACCTTGACCTGTTCGGCCCAGGTGGACGCGGGGCCGTCTCCGTGCAGCACGAAGTCGATATCCAACTCACCCATGTCCAGGTCAAAGCGCCGAGGCGTGTAGTCGCGCATGGCTGGTTGCGGGCCGTCGCCCTTGATGCTGAACGTCGGGCTTTCCAGCGCGGCCTGTTCGGCGGCGTTCTGCGGGAACAGCAGCTTGATGTGGTCGTCGCTGCCCAGGCTCACGAAGCCCGCCAGTTCAGGCCCGCCGAGGGTGATGCGGCGCATGCGCGGGGTGATGTCGACCACGCGCAGCACTTCGAGGCGACGACGTTTGATTTCATGGGTCACGCGATGAATGGCTTGGTTATTCATTGGTCCTTCCCGTCTGCAATGGCTTGCGCGGTGCGATTGAGCAGCGCCGCGACACGTTCGATTTCTTCCGGGCTCCAGCGCCCATGGTGTGAATGCAGGGCATGGCGCACGTTGTGCACCGCCTCATGGATCTGCGGCGGGCGGTCCTGGCCCCGCAGCGAGCGCTTGCTCACGTCGATGCGCATGCGCACGCCGTCCAGGGCTACCGCTTGCTCACTCAGAAAGAGACGACCGGCGTCGGTGATTATGTAGCGTTTTTTTCCGCCGTCGGCGTCGCCGCTGATCAGATCGCTTTCTTCGAGAAAGGTCAGGGTCGGGTAGATCACGCCGGGGCTGGGGCTGTAGGCGCCGTCGAACAGGCTCTCGATGCGGCGGATCAGGTCGTAGCCGTGGCACGGCTGCTCGGCGATCAGCGCAGGCAACAGCAATTTCAGGTCACCCGGTGCAAACACGCGTGGGCCTCGACCGCCGCGTTCGCGGCCCGGGCGTCTGTCAAAGCCGTCGCGGCTGTCGTGGTGGGGATGATGGTGCTCTTTCATGTGCCTGCTCTCCGTCATGGTTAGATACAACTTAAGATATATCTTGAAATGGAGGCAAGCTGTGCTGACGGACGGTCACGGTGCCCTGCAGGCCGCGTTCATATCTGGATACGCGTTGTTTAGTTCATCTTAGTGCAACTTGTAATACTGTTCTTACAGGCGCTATTGAGTGTTAATAGTTCTCGATAACTTAAAGTAGTCCATTTCTTACAGTCAAATTAAAAGTTTTGGCAAAGTGCCAGTTTTTTCCCATAAGTTGTATTGATGTTCGGCTACTTGAGTAAGCGAAAGACCCTGCTTACTTCCCACAGGTAACTCGGGATACTTCTCCGGCGCTGATCGAGCGCCCTGTTGTCAATGCAACTTGTTGGAAAAACACGGAAGCGTTTCCGTGTCACTGGTTCTGTCGCCCATAGAGATGTTCTACGGGCGACGGACCGGGCTCTCTTACTGGCATTTTTATTAGATGGATATAGGCAATATGAAAACCAAAATGAAAACCGCGCTGTTGGCTATCGCTGTGTTGGCAGGTTCGGCGTCTGTTCAGGCGGCGGATGGAACAGTGACGTTCACCGGTTCGGTGCATTCGGGCGCTTGCTCCATCAAGCCCGAGTCCGTCGATCAAACCGTTCCGCTGGGCGCCATCGCCAAGCATCAGTTGCAGTCGGGCGGCCAATCCAACCCTCGACCGGTCCTGATCAAACTCGAAGGCTGCGATTTGTCCGGCCTCACCGACAACACCGTGACCACCACCTTCACCGCAGCGCCGTCGACTGTCGTGCCGGGTGCAATCGGTACCGTCGGCAGTGCCGGCGGCGTGGGCATCATGATGAGCCACGGCGGCAGCCTGGTTGAGCTGGGCAAGCCTACCGCCCCGCAGATCATCAGTACCGGTGACAACACGCTCGAATTCGGTGCCTACGTAAAAGGCGCCGCCACCGACCCGATCATTCCGGGTGATTTCAGCGCGGTCACCAACTTCACCCTGGCTTACCAGTAAGTCTGTTCCCCCGCCGCACCGGGTGCGGTGGGGGAAACCTGGCGGGAGATAACGGTGAAAACATTCATAAGTCTCGCTGTCGCCTGTTCCCTGATGAGCTTTACCAGCCTTGGCGTCGCGTCATCCCAGGGCGAAGGGATCGTCACATTGGGAGGGCAGGTGATGGACTCGGCCTGCGGGCTGGAACTGACCAGTCGTGATCAAACCATTGAGATGCCGCCCGAACCGGTTGGCCGACTGTTGCGCAATACGCAGGGGGAACCTCATCCCTTCGAGCTGCGCCTGGTCAATTGTTCGTTGAGTCGTCCCGATCCGTTCCGCCCTGGCGGGAGCCTGCCGGATTGGGAGCACCTGCGCGTGATGTTCGACGGTGCCAGCGACATGGACGGGCGCGCCTTTGCGTTGTTTGGCGAATCCCAGGGCGTTGCGCTGAATATCACCGATGCGGACGGTCACGGCAGCGTTCCAGGTGAGCCGTTGCCGCGTAAACCCTTGGCTGAGGGCGACATGACCCTGCACTTCACACTTCGTCTGGTGGGTAACGGACGCCCGATCGTTGTCGGGCCTCATCGTGCCGCTGTGCGGTTCAAGTTGGAATACTTTTGAAGATTGATGGATTGCTTGCATGTGGAATACGTCGAAGGTCAGAAATACGTTTCGCCCCAGTTTCCTTGGCGGGTTGATGACACTGGCAGGAACAGCGTTTGGCGCTGGGGACATCGAGTTCAATACCGACGTTCTTGATCTGAGTGATCGCACCAATATCGACTTGTCTCGGTTTGCGCGCAGCGGGTTTATCCTGCCGGGCACCTACTCAATGGTCGTGCAGTTGAATGGCCAGGCTGTTCCTGAGCAATCGGTGGCGTTTTATGCGCCGGATGATGATCCGAAGGGGAGCCAGGCCTGTTTGTCCGCAAGCCTTGTCGAGCAGTTGGGCCTGAAAGCGGCCGCAGTCGCCAAGTTCACCTGGTGGAAAGACGGCGAGTGCCTGAATCCGCAAAGCCTGCCCGGCATGGAAGTCAGTGGCGACCTGGCCACCTCCACGCTGAGCATCAGCTTGCCGCACGCCTACCTTGAGTACAGCGCCATCAACTGGGATCCGCCCGCGCGTTGGGATGAAGGCGTTGCAGGGCTGCTGGTGGACTACAACCTGACGGCGCAGTCCAATTACCAAAGAAACAACGGCACCCGCAACAACCTGAGTGGCAACGGCACCGTCGGCGCCAATGCGGGGGCCTGGCGCGTGCGCGCCGATTGGCAGGGACGGGTCGAGCGCGCCAACGAAGGCGCGTATGGCAATCAGAAGCTGGAATGGAGTCGTTTCTACGCGTACCGCGCCATCCCTGCGCTGAAGGCACGCCTGGTGGTGGGCGAGGATTACCTGTATTCGGACCTGTTCGACAGCTTCCGCTTCACCGGTGCATCGCTCAATTCCGATCAGAGCCAGTTGCCGCCGAACCTTCGCGGTTACGCCCCCGAAGTGGTTGGCGTGGCCAAGACCAATGCCAAGGTCATCATCAGCCAGAAGGGCCGCGTGCTCTATGAAACCCTGGTGGCCGCCGGTCCGTTTCGTATCCAGGATCTTCACGATGCGGTGACGGGCTCGCTGGATGTGCGGGTTGAAGAGCAGGACGGTTCCGTGCACAGCTTCAAGGTCGATACCGCCGGCGTGCCTTACCTGACGCGACCCGGGCAGGTGCGGTACAAGCTGGCGGCCGGGCGCCCATCCAACCTGCATTACGGCGCTGAGGGCAATGTGTTCGGCACCGGCGAATTCTCCTGGGGGGTCAGCAACGGCTGGTCGCTGTTTGGCGGCGGCATGACGGACAACAACTATCGCGCGCTGTCCGTCGGTGCGGGTCGCGATCTGTTGGCGTTCGGCGCCGTGTCGGTGGACGTCACCCAGTCCCACGCCCAGCTTTGGGGCGATACGCTGACGGGCAAATCCTACCGCCTGCAATATTCCAAGAACTTCGAGGAGTACGACAGCCAGGTGACGTTCGCCGGTTACCGCTTCTCCGAGAAGAACTTCCTGAGCATGAGCGAGTACCTGGACGCCCGCCATTACGGGTTGAACGGCGAGCGCGCGGGCGGACGCGGCATGCTCAACGAGCACGGCGAATACGTCGAGAGCTGGAAGCCGATCGGCGGCAGCAAGGCGCTGTACACGGTCACGGTCAACAAGCAGTTTCGTGATCTTGGCGCCACGGTCTATGCCAGCTACAACAAGCAGACCTACTGGAGCCGGCCGGACACCCAGCGCTGGAACCTGTCGCTGTCGCGCTACTTCAACGTGGGTAGCGTCAAGAACATGAGCCTGTCGCTGAACCTGTATCGCAGCCAGGAATACCAGCACCAGGACAACGGCATGGCGCTCACGGTGAGCCTGCCACTTGGGCGCACCGGCACCTTGGCGCTGGATGCCAACCGGGGCGGCGGCAACAACACTTTTTCGTCGCGCTACAGCGATCGCATCGACGAGCGCAACAGCTACCAGCTCAGTGCCAGCAATCGTTCGGCCAGTGCGTACTTGAGCCACATGGGCGATCAGGCCGACATCGACCTCAGTGCCAGCACGCAGGAAGGCGATTACCGCACCCTCAGCGTGTCGGCTCGCGGCGGTGGCACGCTCACGGCCCAGGGCGCGGCGCTGCACCGTACCGGCAGCACCGGCGGCACGCGGTTGATGGTCGACACCGGAGGTGTGCCCGATGTACCGGTGCGCGGCTACGGCTCGCCGACACGCAGCAATGCGTTCGGCAAGGCGGTGATTTCCGATATCAGCAGCTACCAGCGCACGGCGGCGAGTGTCGACCTCGAACGCTTGCCGAGCAACGTCGAAGCCACGCAATCGGTCACTCAACTGACGCTCACCGAAGGCGCCATCGGCTACCGATCACTGGACGTCATTGCCGGTGCCAAGGCCATGGCCGTGCTGCGGCTGGGGGATGGCACTGCACCGCCGTTCGGCGCCACGGTGAAAAACGTCAGGCAACAGGACACCGGCATCGTCAATGACGACGGCAACGTCTACCTCAGCGGCATCCAGGCCGGCGAGCTGATGATCGTCAGTTGGGGCGGACGCGAGCGCTGCATCCTCACGCTGCCTGCCGTGCTGCCCGCCGACGGCTTGACCGATGCCCTGCAACTCGGCTGCCGCCCGGTAGCCGCTGAACAATCCTCACCCGAGCCAGCCGCGCTGCCCGGGAAGCACCTCGACACGGAGAACTCCGCCACATGATGCTCACTACCCGTTTCACCCTGCTGGTCCTGGCGTTACTGGCCCTGAGTGACAGCACCTACGCCGCCGTTGGCCTGGACCGCACCCGCGTGATTTTCGACGGCGGCAAGGAGGCCACCAGCGTCAATATCACCAATAACAATACCCAGCTGCCGTACCTGGCCCAGGGCTGGATCGAAGATGAAAGCGGTAACAAGATCACCTCGCCGCTGATCGTGCTGCCTCCGGTACAACGGCTGGAACCGGGCAAACAGAGTCAGGTGAAAGTGCAGGCGCTGCCGGCGGCCAAATCGCTGCCGCAGGATCGCGAGACGGTCTACTACTTCAACCTGCGCGAGATTCCGCCACGCAGCGAGAAGGCCAACACCCTGCAAATCGCCTTGCAGACGCGGATCAAGCTGTTTTACCGGCCGCAAGCGATCACGCCCAGCCAGCAGGACTTGTCCAACCCCTGGCAGCAGAAGCTGACCCTGACCCGCGAAGGTGAGCATTACAAGGTCAACAACCCGACACCGTACTACGTGACCCTGGTGGATGCTCGCAGCACCAAGGGCGGCAAGACCGTGCCCGGCTTCGAGCCGCTGATGGTGCCGCCCAAGGGTGCGCTGACCCTGGGCCCTACCGCCCAGGCGCTGGGCAAGGCGCCCTACCTGGCCTACGTGAATGACTACGGCGGGCGTCCCGTGCTGGCCTTCACCTGCACTGGCAACACCTGCACGGTCGACGTGCAAGCGTCAACGCCCACTCAGTAATGCCTGCTGCTGGAGAACGTCATGAAGTCGCAACGTATCAACGTGCTGGGCGGGCTGTTACTGGCCTTTGCGGGGGGCGCGCAGGCCGAGGATGTCGAAGGCATGCACGGGATGTTGAACATTCTCGGGGCGATGCACGAGGCCCCTTGCAGCCTGGAGATGAGCTCGATCCACCAGACGGTCGACCTGGGCGCGGTGTCGACCAGCCAGTTGCAGCGGCCCGGCGATCAAGCGCCCGCCAAGGCCTTTCAACTGCGTTTCCTGGATTGCCAGCGCAGCGAAGGCAGCATCCGCAGTGAACGAACCGGCAACCTGACCTGGAGTGCTTTTCAACCGGTGGTGTCGGTGGCGTTTGTTGCGCCCGCCGATGCCGATGATCCACGCCTGGTCAAGGTGCAGGGCATCAGCGGAATGGGCCTGCAATTGACCGATGCGCAGGGCCGCGATGTGCAATTGGGACAACGGGGCGAACCCCTGTTGCTGCCGATGGGTAACAGCACGCGCACCTGGCAGGTTCGGCCAACGCGCACCGCCGCGCCGTTGAGCAGCGGTGCCTTCAAGGCCGTGGTGGATTTCAGGCTCAATTATGAGTAAGGGCAGAACAATGGCTAAGTTAACCGGCTCGTGGGCCTTTCTTGTTGGCGGCAGCTTGTTGTTGGCGGTCAGCCAAAGCCTGCAAGCCGACACCAACCTGATCATCCGCGCGGTGATCATCGCGCCGCCGCCGTGTGTGATCAACGGCGGCGGCACCCTGGATGTGCCGTTCGGCAATAATTTGCAAACCTCTCGGGTGGACGGCGTCAATTACCGTCGCAACGTGCCGTACACGGTCACCTGCAGCTCACCCTTCAGCAACGCGTTGACCCTGGAACTCAAGGGCACCGGGGCAGCCTTCGACGGCCGCGTGCTCGCCACCCGCAAGCCGGACCTTGGCGTCAAGCTGTTCGTCAATGGCGGCGACTGGCCGTTGAATACACGGGTGAATTTCACCCATCCCAATTTCCCGCAGGTGCAGGCAGTGCCGGTCAAGCGCGCGGGCAGCCGGCTCACCGGCGGCGCATTTGATGCCGCCGCCACACTGGTGGTGGATTACCAATGAGTACGCAAAAAGAGAAACGATCAATGACCGGTTGGCCGCCGCGAGCCTTGCTCGCCCTGTGCACTATCGGCCTGAGCAATGGCGCCTGGGCCAACCTGACGTTCAGCGGAACGCTCAACGAACCGCCGCCCTGCACCATCGATGCGGGCAACACCATCGAAGTCGATTTCGGCGACGTCGGCATCAAACGCATCGATGGCGTGAAATACCGCCGAGGGCTTGGCTACACCATCAGTTGTGGCACCGACACGCTGCCCTGGGAACTGCGCTTGAGCGTCAAGGGCACGCCCACCGGGTTCGATGGCGCGGCGGTGCAAACCAGTGTGCCAGCGTTGGGTATCCGCGTGTTCCAGAACAACCAGCCATTTGCGCTGAATGCGCCGATGGACATCACCTTGTCGTCACCGCCGAGACTGGAAGTGGTGCCGGTCCAGCAGCCAGGTGCAATTCTGGCGCCCGCCAGGTTTACGGCGGTCGCCACGCTGCTGGCCGAGTATGAGTAGGAGTGGAGTCTATGCGACATCAAATGCTTGAAAAGGCTGGGCTGGCGCTGCTGCTCGCGTGCGGCCTGTTGCCCGCGGCGCAGGCGGCAGACAACCTGAGTTTCAAGGGCAACCTGGTGGAAGAGGCCTGCACGATCCGCCCCGGCGACGAGGCGATCACCCTGGAACTGTGGGACTTGACCAGCAAGTACCTCTACCTCAACACGCGTTCGGTGGGGAAGGGCTTCAGGCTGCATCTGGAGGACTGTGACACCAGCGTTGGCAACACGGTCACCATCACCTTCGGCGGCCGGGAAAACCGCGAGCTGCCCGGATTGCTCGCGCTGGACAGCGGCAGCGGAGCGTCGGGTATCGGCGTCGGCCTGGAGACGCCGAGCAGCAAGCCATTGCCGCTCAATGCCACCAGCGATGAACAGGTGCTGACCAATGGCGCCAATGTGATTGAACTCAAGGCTTACGTGCAGGGCGAACCCAAGGCCATCAGCGACCAGACCATCGGGCACGGTGCGTACACCGTGACGTCCACGTTCACCCTTGATTATCCCTAGCGCGGGTAAACGTCAAATACCTTTCAGACACGCTCGACACGGCATGCAATGACTGTTTGCTGAAGGCGTCTGGTAGAGGAGCAATGCGAGATGAACATGAACCCAGTGTATTCAGCCTCGATGCCACTGACGCTGATGGGCGCCATCAGCGGCCGTGGTGTGCTGGTGATGGGCGTGCCCTGAAACACTTGAACTCATAACCCCATCTCTTCCTGGCAGGCTCAGCAAGCGAAATGTTTGCGCTGCCCGTACCGGGTTGAGTAAGCAACGAGAAATGAAAATGAAAAAACTTAAAAGCGTCCTCGTGCTTCTGCTCCTGGTGGGCGCCAGCACGACCGCGCAGGCCGTCGATTGTCGGATCAATGGCGGCGCCTGGTTTACGGGTAACCCGAACATGCAGGTTCCGGTGGCGGTCACCCTCAGCGCCGACCGCACGCGCATCATGCTCGAAGGCGCACGGCTGGAATGCCGATACTCCCCTGGACAGGGTCCCGCCTGGGGCCAGGATTATTGGCGGACGGGCAATTCATCGGGCGCGCCGTGGACCCCCGGTCCCAAGTTCACCGGCCATGGCACGGGGCTGCGTATCAATGGCGGGTTCTATAACTCCCCGGTCCCATCGGGCATCCTCATCGCGACCCTGCCCAATGACAAACAAACGTACCCGATCAACGTCAGCCCTTATATTCTGGTGCGTAACTTTCCGGCCAACCCGATCAACGTGCGCGTCGGTGATAACCTCGGCATGTTGCGCCTCACCAGTTCGAACAATTGGGATTCCAGTCAGCCGCAATTGAGCGTCCTCTACACCGCGGCCAACAACTTCGACATCTCGCCGTCCACCTGCACCATCAACAACAACGCCCCGATCGAGATCAACTTCGGCAACGTCCCGCAGCGCGCCATCGGGACCGATCCGCTGTCCACCACCGTTGTCAGCAACCGCAGGCTCACCTACGCCTGCCCGGACGGCGGAGTGAACTCGCCCATCACCATTACCTACAAGGGCACTTCCTCTTCGTTCGATTCGCGCCTGTTGATGATGAGCAACCCGAACGTGGGCACCGCCATGGTCCGTGCTGGCAGTGCAGTGCCGGTGAACGGCTCGTTCCTGACCCGTATCACCAACAGCGGCGGTGGTGACGATGTGACCTTCGCCCTGGTGCGGCGCAATGGTTCCGTGCCGACCGCCGGCGCCACCAGCGGCAGTGGTGTGCTGGTCATGGGCGTGCCTTGATATAACAACGCAGGTCCGTGGGGAGGGAGCAGGTGCTCTCTCCCCTTCCACCTTAAGGGTTTGCATCGATGACATTTCTCTGGATGCTCGGCGGCGCCCTGTTGTTGGCCCCTTTGGCCCATGCCAGCCCGCAGATCCATGTGGGAGGGGTCTACGATTACCTGGATGCCGGCCAAAGCAGCTACATCAAACAGGTGTTCAATGAGGGCGCCTCCACAGCTTTCGTCAAGGTCGACATCCTTGAAATGGTGTATGACGTCGAGGGTGGTTACCGCGAAATCCCCTTGAAAAAAAGCCCTGATGGCACCGCCCCGGACGGCGTGGTGGCAAGCCCGGCGCGGCTGATCGTGCCGGCCAATGGCACCCGCAGCACGCGCTTGCAGTTCAGGGGTAATCGTGACAGAGAGCGTTACTTTCGCGTGCGATTTGTGCCGGTCATGCCGCAGACTGAAGATGAGTTTGCGCTCAGTGAGCAAGAGCGCCAGGCGTACGAGTACCGTCTGGCGTCGGGCGTGCACGTGCTGGCCGGCTACGGCACGGTGTTTTTCGTACGCCCCGGCAATACCCGCTTCGATACCCAGGTGCAGGAAGATGTTGCGCGCTACTCCCTGCGCAACCTGGGCAACAGCGTGGTGGTGGTCGATGAGTTCATGGACTGCGCCGTCGGCACCCCACACGACTGCCGCCGCCCCCTCAAGCACCACATCATGGCCGGGCGCTCCTTTGTGTTTGACAAGGCGCCGGGGCGCGAATACCGCTTTACGCTGATTGAAGGCACTGTGAAGAACGCCATCGAGATCAAAGGCTGACGTGTGGCTGCTCGGCCCATGACAAACGGCCACTCGCCATCAGCCAGCAGTTGGGGGCTACTGCGCGCGATTGGTACGGTCGACGGCGGCGATCAATGCTGCGCGCGTCAGGCGGCGCATCCATTCCTGTTGGTTGTAGCCCAAGTCGTTGAGCAAGCGGTTGTACAGTTCGTCGCTCATGGGCTCATCGGCCAATACCTCGCTTTCGGGCGCCTGTACTGCTTCGGCCAGGGTCTTGAGGCGCTCGCGCAGGCGTTCGCGTTCGGAGACCTGCAGGGTTTCGGCGCTGGCCCATTGTGCCTGCTCGGTCTGCAAGTCATCGAGCGCCAGGAAACGCTCGCCATACTCGCGCTCGTTGTCGCTGCATTGGCTGTCGTAGGCATCACGCAAGTGCTGCTCCCACCAGGGTTCGAGCAGCATCTGATTGACCAGGCCGTCGCCTTCGCCCAGAGCCATCACCGAGGTAAACGCCTGCTCGATCCGTTCCGGGCTGACATGGGCGGTCACCCGGTAGAGCATGTGATCACTCAGCCACGGCAGGTCGAGGCGATCAGCCAGTGACGTCTGATACGCCAGGTGAACGTCCACTTCATCGATCTGGCCGGGCACTCCGGCGCGTACATCCGAGCTGAATCGCTGGCCCAGGCCGCCCTGATCCTTTGGCTTCAAGCGCCAGGCGATGTCCTGACCAACGACCTTTGTCAGGTGCTTCAGGCGGGCACTGCCTTTGGCCAGGGTGACCAGCCGGGTTTCGAGTTCGACGCTGGTGGGCGCGTCACGGTAGATTTCGCTGACCATCACCTCGACCCCCATCTCGTTGAAAATCTGCGCCCCGGCATCCGGGCACAAGCCGGGGAAGCTGGCCATCTTGAACAGTCGCTCACGCAACGAGCTGTCCTCATGGGCTGCCAGCAGCACGCGCCAAACCTGTTGGGTGAGCAGCGGGCGATTGGCGGTGTAGCGACGCTGGTCACTGTCGTTTTCGAATTGACGCTCGAGCTGCAACGCGTCGATCACTTCGAAAAAACCCTGGGAGCCGTGCTCGCGCTCCAATGCTGTCCACAACGCTTGCGACTCGACGCGTTTGGACGCCTCCATGCCTTCGAGCCAGAACGCGTGGGAACCGCGCGGCTCATAGGTGCGATTAGGGTCCAGGCCTGCGTCAGTGCGATAGGTTTCGTAACGTTGGCGCGACACATTGTCGAGGGTACGCCGGTCCAGACGTGTGCGCGCCACAAGCCTGGCCTGGGCCGAGCCCTCAGCGACCACGGGCAGGTGGTCGATGCGCGTGCCCTGCAGCTCAAGCAAAAACTCATCGCTGCGCGGGTGCGCAAACAGCCCACTGGGCCAGTTGTCCACCGGTGTGTTGGAGAGCGCCAGCATGCGCAGTCCGGGCATCCAGCTGATGTCCGGTGCCTGTTGCAACGGGTTGTTGCTCAAGTCGAGGCTTTTGAGGTGCTTCATGGTTTTCAGCTGTGCGAGCTCGTCGCCGTTTAGCGTCAGGCGATTGCCCGAGAGCTTCAGGTCGCGCAGGAAACGCATGTTTTGCAACGCCTTGGGCACCTGCGTAAGACGGTTGTGCGCCAGGTTGAGCCCACGCAACGAGGGCAGATGTTTGAGGAAGTCACTGTGGGCATCGCTGAACTCACAGTGGGTGGCCTCCAGCACCGTGACGTGTTCGAAACTGGCACTCAGGGTTGGCAGCCTCGGCGGCAAGGGCAGGTGGTTGAAACGCAGCACGGCGCCTTTTTGCACATGGCCCCAACCGTCGGTGTACTCGGCGAACCGATCAGCCCAGCAGCGTTCGAGCAGTTGGGCGACCTGCCTCTTGGACGTACGAATATCGAGGTCCGCGCTCAGGCTATCGATGTTAAGCGTGAAGGTGTCTTTCCAGTTTTGCAGCTCGACATGCAGCAACTGTTTTTCTGCTTCAAGGGCCTTGAGCGTGTCGCTCAGGTCAAACTCCGGAATTTCCTCCAGGAACAGGCTCATGCGTTCCTCGGTCATGCTCGGGAACAGCAATTGCAAGGTCTGCCGTGCGTGTTCAAGTCGGGTTCGCGCGGTGGCGCCGGTGCAACGACTGAGCACGGGGCCGCCCAGTAATTCAGCGGTTTCGCGCGTCTGAATAACGGGCACTGGCGGTTCGGCGAGGACCACACGGCGCTCGGCCAGGGAGGCCACACGCTGCTTGATCCATTGTTTGAGCGCGCGCCCTTCGCCCAGCTCAAAGCCCAGCGCATTGCGCCGCTCGGACGGCAGCGCCTGCAGGATCGCCCGGTACAGCGAGGTGCGAGTGGCCGCTTGCGGGTTGGCTGGATCGACGAAGAGATAACCCCGTGCATTGCGCACCAATATGCGTGTCTCGGCCGACAGCGGTCCGACGGCACAGAGCACCTTGCCGCTGGCCGAATGCTCACGAATTTCCAGCCGCATTTCGCCAAACGCGTCGCTGTAGACCTTAAGGGTATTGAGCGCCAGGCGCTCGGACGCCAGTGGCAACGGTGCGGGCTGGTCAAACCCTTGGTAGGCCAGCGCCGATTCGTTGGCAAACGCCAGTTCGCGAGCCTGATTGCGCAGGCGCAGCGGCAATTGCTGCTGGCTGAGTGCTGTGCGCTCGGGCGGGGTGGCGCTGGCGAGCAGGGTGCGCGCAGTATTGGAATCCAGGTAGTCGAAGGGTTCGCGCAAGGTAACAAGGCTCGGGTCGTCGGTGAGTTGCCAGGTTTGATAGATCTTGTCGGTGATCTCGGGCGCATTGCGCAGCACCCGGTCGGCGAGTTGATCACGCAAGGCTTGCACCTGATGCTGTGGCGCAATGTCGCCCGCGAGCAAGGTGCCGACTGCGTCTTCATCGAGGTAAGCCAGCACCCGATCCGGCAAGTTGCCGGACAACGCCTGGGACTGGCTGAGCGTCAGCGTATCGGCCTCGGTGGCCTCGGCATTGCCGAAGGTCAGGGCGGCGCCGGACGGGTCGCCGTCCAGGTACACGCTGAGCGCCTTGTCCCGGGGCCAACCCGGCAGTTCGGTGATGAGTTGTGGGAACCAGTCCGACGATGGCCCGTTGGGCAGGGGTTCACCGGCACGCACCTTGCGGCTGACCGCCTCGGGAAACACCTGAGCTTCCAGACGCTCCAGGCTGGCGGCCAACAGCGGCGGCGTCGGCTCGTTGTAGCGGTACAGGCTGCGCAGGGTGCCTTCATCGGTGCCGCTGGCGATGCGCAGATCTTCCAGTTGCTGGTCGCTGAAGTCCTTGACCCGTGGCCCCAGGCGCCGCATCAGAGTCTGGCTGTCCCAGCGTTGCGGCTGCTCGCCTTCATGCACGAAGGCGCCGTCGGCATTGAACACGACGCGCGGCTGGTAGGCGTCCGGGCGTGTGGGGTGCACGATGCGATGCTCATTCGTCTCGGCGTCGTGGCGCACCCTGTAGTGGCGGTCCTGCAAGGCGCGCAGCCCCTCTGTCGAGCTGTCTGCGGGGTGGGCGTAGGGTTCGAGGTCCGGGTTCCACAGCTTGAGCTTGCCCCCGGTCGATGGCACCGGATGCATGCCCTCGACAAACGCCGAGAGTTTCGGGCGGATCACTTCGCCGACCATGCCGGCACCAGCAAACACCGCGAACTGCACCAGGCTTTGCGCCACCCCCAACAGGTGTTCGGCAGCCTCCGCGCCCCGGCCCTGGGCCCAATCGAGCAGGCCTTCGAATGCCTCGTCGCAAAGTTGATACACGCTGTAGACCAGCATCATCTGGCCCAGCACCGGCACAAAGGGCGTGACCACGAACAGCGCCGCGTTGAGCACATCCGCGAGGATTTTCTCCAGGTTGTCCCACCACGCCCAGCGCGCCAGCCGGTCGACGTAGGCAGTGGACACCGCCAGTTCGCGAGCATCGTTCACGATCTTGTTCAGCTTGCTTCGGTACAGGTAATGCCAGGGATTATCCCGGCCGGGGTCGGCCGCGCGATAGGCCGTATCCTGAGTGATCTCCAGGAGGCTGAACGGGACGTTGGTGCGCGTTTTCAACTGCGTAAAAAAGGCGCCGCGTTCGGTGTGCGCCACGAATTGGCTGAAAAACGCCTGATACATCGGCCCGCCGCGCAACTGGCGCGTCAGTTCTTCGACAAGGGCTTTGGGCGAGGCGTATTGCTTGAGCGGGTGTTCGGGGTCCTGAGGCACCCAGGCGATCACGCGACCGTGGGCCTGGCGCTGCTCCGGCGGCGTGGTGAACAGCAGGACTCCGCTCAGTTGGCTGCCCGCCACACTCAGCGAGTAGCAGCCCAACGTCTGACCGTCGAGCTTGAGGCCTGCCGGATTGTCGATGAACCCCAGCAACGCCTCATGAGCGTCCGCTGGCAAATGATCGCTGTGCAGGCCCAGGTGCGCGCTGCTGCGCAGGTCAGCCTTGAGCTGGCTGATCACCTCATTGCGCACGACGTCGGCCACTGCCGGTTGATCAAAGCCCAGAACACGCTTGAGTTCGGCCTCGTAACGCCCGCCGATATCCAAGGTGCGGCAGATCGCCTTGAAGCCATCGACCGTCAGCTTTTGCCCCGTGCGCTGATGCCGGATCGACAGGATCTGGCGCTGGCCTCGCGTGTCTTCCGGGCCCAGGAAGGCATGGTCGACGAAGCGGTCGTCGGCGGCGAAGTTATGCAGGGCCATGTCCAGCAATGACAGGGTCTTGCTTTGTACACCGCCCTTGAGGTTGATCGACCACCAGGCCACAGGCGCGTCCACATAGACGCGCAGCGAGGTGTTGCGCACATCCACTTCGCCGTAGTGGGGCAGCAACGCGCCCTTGAGCAACGACTCAGCGAAGGCGCGCAGGTCATTCAGCGGGCCGAGGCGTTTATCCAGCGCCGTCTGGGCCTGCCAATGCTCGGCAACGGCGGTCTTGAGCGCTTGATGCTGCGCGGGCGTGGCCCTGGGGTAGGGCACCGGCGTTGCGAGGCCATCGCGCTGGAGGGTTTGGATACGGGCCGAATGGGTGTTTTTTATCCAGGCGGGCAGTGCGTTTTGGATCAGCTCGACATGGCGGCCCTGAAAGGGTGCTGCGGATAAATCAGTAGGCATGATGTGAACCTGAATAGACCAGTTGAGCACCTGAGTCTATTCACTCGACACGCCTGAAATAAGCTTGAAAATTAGTCGGTTAGGCGTGCCTAACGGTCAACAATTCAGCGCTGAAAACTATCGGGATGCCACCCTTTTTTCAGCGCGCCACACACAGCGTGTTGGCGCCGGGTTGCAGGTACGGTGTGAGGATCGGTGCCATGCCCTTGAGTACCTGCACCGGCAGCGCCGAGGTGAAGGTAAAGCGTTCGGCCGAGGCGCCCGGCACGAAGGCGGTGAGCGTACCGAAGTGGTGCTCGCCGATGTAGAACACGAACGTCGCCGTGCGGTTGATGGATCTGGAGCTGATCAGACGCCCGCCCGATCCCACAGCCTGGATGCGGTTATCGCCGGTGCCGGTCTTGCCGCCCATCGACAGCGGCGTGCCGTCCGCCAGGGTGAAGCTGCCGGCCACGCGCTTGGCCGTGCCCGCGTCCACCACTTGCGACAGCGCGCTGCGCAAGGCGGTGGCGACTTCACTGGGCAATACCCGCCGGGCGCGTTCCGGGTCACTGACCAGTTGCGTTTCGTACGGGGTGCCGGCGGCAAAGGTCAGATGGTCGATACGCACCACCGGCAGGCGCATGCCGTCGTTGAGGATGATGCCCATCAGGTCGGCGAGGGCGGCGGGGCGGTCGCCGGAACTGCCGATGGCGGTGGCCAGCGATGGCACCAGGTGATCGAACGGATAGCCAACGGCCTGCCAGCGCTGGTGGATATCCAGGAAGGCTTCGATCTCGAGCATGGTGCGGATACGGCTGTCACGGGCGCTCTGATGACGGCTCTTGAACAGCCAGCTGTAGACTTCCTGGCGCTCGAACTCACTGGCCTTGACCGCGTCGTTGAAAGTCGCCTCCGGGTGGTTGAGCAGGTAGCCGAGCAGCCACAGGTCCAGCGGATGCACCTTGGCGATATAGCCCTGGTCGGGCAGGTCGTAGGCACCGGGGCCGTAGTTTTTATAAAGCGTGGCCAGGCGTTGGTCGCTGAGCGTGTCGCCGGTCTTGAGGTGCGAGCGCACGAAGTGGTTGAAGCTGTCCTGGCTGGCCCGGGGCAGCAGGTAACGGTGCACGGCGGCGAGTCGAATCGCGCTGGGGTGCAGGCTGTCCATGAAGGTGTCGAGCCGCGCCTGGGTGTCCTTGTTGCGGTATTTTTTCCAGAACTTGAGCAGGAAGGCGCTGCCTTCACGGTCAGCAAATCTGGCCAGGTATTCCTGGCGGCGCGGGTCGCTGTCGTCCTTGAGCAGGCGCGCGCTGTTATCGGCACCGGCGTAGGTGGTGTAGCGCACCAGGTCGCGCATCAGGCGAATGAACGGCAGGTTGATCGACTCGCGCAGGGCATCGCGCAGGGTCGGGGTGCGGCCGTTGTCTTCGCTGCGAAAATTGTGGAAACGGTGCAGCCCGCCACCGGTGAAAAACGCTTCGCCGGGATTGGCCGAATAGGTGCGATCGAGCGCGGCATCGAGCATCTTCGACAGGGTGCGCTCGGGACTGCGTATCAGGTAATCCAGAGCCCAGCGCGACAGCACATCCTGTTCGGCGACAGTGACTTTTTTCAGCGTCGCGGCCGGTTGCGCCGCGTAGCGCCCGTGCAGTTCGCTGATGACCTGCAGGTAGGTGGTCAACACCCGCAGCTTGGCGGTAGAGCCCAGTTCCAGTTTGCTGCTCTGGTTGATGTCGAAGGGCTGGTCGGTGTTGTCGGTCTGCACGCGCACGCGCGCGCCGCCCGGGGTCAGTTCGAACAGGGTAAAGCTGTAGCGCACCTGGGGCGTGCTTTGCGCGGTGAGCAGGCGCGGGCCGAGCAGGCCGATTTGCTTGGCGAAGGCCGGGTCGGCCAGGCGCTTGAGATAGTCGGTGGCCTGGGTTTGCAGATCGTATTGCAGGGTGCTGGTGGCGGCCAGGTCGAGACGGTCCAGGTCATACAGCGGGCGGTCGAGCAGGCTGGCGAGGCGGCTGCGCGCTACGGTGATGGCCTTGTTGGTGTCCACCGGCTGCAGCGTCGGTTGCTGTTGCCAGTCGCGGTAGGTGACAGCGCCCGCGAGTGCGGCCTCGGCCAGCGCGGGCTCGATCACCTTGCTCTGCGCCAACAGGCGCAGGTGGCTGTCGGTCAGTTGCGCCAGTTCGTCACGGCCCTTGTTCAGGTAATACGAAGGGCGCCGCTGGGCGATCATCAGCGACAGCACCTGGCGCAGGGCAACGCCTTTTTGCACGAGGTCCTGGGGCGCATCGCCGGCCAGCAGCGCATTGACCTGATTGAAATCGGCGCCGAACCACACGCGCAAACCTTCGGCCATGCCGTGCACTTCACCGTGCCCCGGCACGGCCGAGAGCGGCACGGTGTTGAGGTAGTCGCGCACGATGTTGCGACGGCTGCCCAGGGTATCGGGGCCCGGCTGGTAGGCCCTGACGCTGGCGGACAGCATCTGGCGGATTTTCTCGCTGCCCGACGCGGTCAGGCCGTCGGGCGAGTGGCGGTACTTTTCCAGCTGGGTGGCGAGGGTGCTGCCGCCGGCCGTTTGCCCGGGCAAATGCAGGAGCCTGGCCACCTGTGACCAGGCGGCCTTGGCGAAGCGCGGCCAGTCCACTGCCGGGTTGGCCTGCGGGTGTGCGGGGTCGAGCAGGTCGCGGTCTTCGATAAACAGCAGGCTTTGCACCATCAGCGGCGGGATCGCGCCAAAGCGTTCATACAACTGCTGTGGGTAGCTGAAGCTGTACAACGGCGCCGCGCGGCAGTCGGTGAGGTTCAGGCCGGCCTGTACCTTCTCGGCGTAAGGCACATAAAAGCCGCGTTGAGCGTAAGTCATCAACGCTGGTGAGAAGCGCGCCTGGGCCTCGATCAGGTAATTGCGCTTGAGCAGGCGCGGCAGGAATTCGTCGAGGGCGCTGTAACCCAGGCGCTGATCAAACGGGCCGGCGTCCGGGTACACCATCGCATCGCTGGCGCCGGGCTCCACGCGATAGCTCAGTGAGGCGGCGAACGCGCTCAAGTGTGCCGCTTGCAGACGCGAGCTGTGCATCTCCCTGACGGCGGCCCAGGACACGGCCAGCAGTGCAACCAACAACGCCAGCCACCACCCTCGCTTTCGCGAACGATGGCCTTTCGGCAATGGCGGCTGATCCGTGCTGTCGTCGAGTACCGCAGCTTTTTTCGAATCGGTTTGCCATAACGCGCCCATGGTCGATTGATCCATTCCTTCAGATTGATCGGACTTGGATGAAGCGTAGTCGCTGGTGGCGCTGTGTGAAAAATTACTCCTGGCGCGTTCAGTTAAGCGCAGCTCCCCTGTGGCGAGCAGGCTTGCCCTGCGTTGGGCTGCGCAGCAGCCCCAAAACCAGCCTGCGCGTAGTATCAGGTATACCGAGGGTTTCCTGATTGGGGGCGCTTCGCGCCCCAACGCGGGGCACGCCCGCTCGCCACAGGGCCCTGGGTTGCCGGGCAGCAGGAAGAAGGGCGTGTCCATTGTTTAAGGCTTTGAAGCAGGCAAGTCTGTCTCGTAGAATGCTTTTTTATCCGGGTTTATCGCTGAATTCAGTTGCTTATAGAGTGAAAATCCCCTCGTTCGGGTTTTTATACTGCATGCCCCACCGGTTTCGCGGTGTCCGCCCGGTGGCTCAATCCAATAACAAAACGAGGTTGTACCCTTATGCCTGTCGGCAACCCCCTGCCCCCTGACGCGACCGTCCCGGACGGCCCGCTCAAACGCGAACTGGGCGAGCGGCACATTCGCCTGATGGCCCTCGGCGCCTGCATCGGTGTCGGTCTGTTTCTCGGCTCGGCCAAGGCTATCGAAATGGCCGGCCCGGCGATCATGCTCGCCTACATCATCGGCGGCCTGGCGATTCTGGTGATCATGCGCGCCCTCGGCGAAATGGCGGTGCACAACCCCGTTGCCGGTTCGTTCAGCCGTTATGCCCAGGATTACCTTGGCCCGCTGGCGGGGTTTCTCACCGGCTGGAACTACTGGTTTTTGTGGCTGGTGACCTGCGTGGCGGAGATCACGGCGGTGGCGGTGTACATGGGCGTGTGGTTCCCCGATGTGCCGCGCTGGATCTGGGCACTGGCGGCGCTGGTGAGCATGGGCACCATCAATCTGATCGCGGTGAAGGCCTTCGGCGAGTTCGAGTTCTGGTTCGCGCTGATCAAGATCGTCACCATCATTGCCATGGTGATCGGCGGCGTCGGCATCATCGCGTTCGGCTTTGGCAATGACGGCGTGGCGCTGGGGATCTCCAACCTGTGGGCCCACGGCGGCTTCCTGCCCAACGGCGTGCAGGGCGTGTTGATGTCGTTGCAAATGGTGATGTTCGCCTACCTGGGCGTGGAAATGATCGGCCTCACCGCCGGTGAAGCGAAGAACCCGCAGAAGACCATCCCGAATGCCATCGGCTCGGTGTTCTGGCGCATCCTGCTGTTCTACGTCGGCGCGCTGTTCGTGATCCTGTCGATCTACCCGTGGAACGAGATCGGCACCCAGGGCAGCCCGTTCGTGATGACCTTCGAGCGTCTGGGCATCAAGACCGCTGCCGGGATCATCAACTTCGTGGTGATCACCGCCGCGCTGTCCTCCTGCAACGGCGGCATTTTCAGCACCGGGCGCATGCTCTACAGCCTGGCGCAGAACGGCCAGGCCCCGGCCGCTTTCGCCAGCACTTCCAGCAACGGCGTGCCGCGCAAGGCGCTGCTGTTGTCGATTGGCGCGCTGCTGCTGGGCGTGCTGCTCAACTACCTGGTACCGGAAAAGGTCTTCGTCTGGGTGACCTCCATCGCCACCTTCGGGGCGATCTGGACCTGGGTGATGATCCTGCTGGCGCAGCTCAGGTTTCGCCGTGGCCTGAGCCCGGCTGAGCGCGACGGCCTCAAATACCGCATGTGGCTGTACCCGCTCAGTTCGTACCTGGCGCTGGCGTTTCTGGTGCTGGTGGTAGGCCTGATGGCGTACTTCCCCGACACACGCATCGCGCTGTACGTAGGTCCGGTGTTTCTGGTGCTGCTGACGGTGTTGTTCTACGTGTTCAAGTTGCAACCGCGGGCGGCCGTTCCCGGCGCCGCGCGTTCGGCGTAAGGCAGCCGCCGGAGTCTGTACACAGGCTCCGGCGGCGTCGGTTCAAGCGCGTTGCAATGCCGCTTGTGTGGCGACGGTCAGTTGTCGTACCAGTCGGTTGTGCTCTTCCTTCTCCAGGTCAATCAGTGACTGCCTGCGCTCCAGGTAAAGGTCTGACTGCTTGTCGGGCAGCTCCTTTTCCAGCGCCTGCACTTTGTATTCGATGTTTTCCCTGACCGCGGTGAAGGTGTGCGGGTGACTGTTGGCCAGGTACTCGATCCAGAAGGTTTCCATTAACAGCCATTCCTGCAGGGCCGGGCTTTTGCCCAGCTTGCGCAATTGCGCGCGCGCGTCGTCGAGCACGGCCTGGGTCACGTAGCGTTCAACGGTGTACAGCAGCTCCAGCGGATAAAAGGGCAGGTTGAACTCCTTGGCCAACTGGGCGCGGAAATAAATCGTGACCTCAGCCTGGTCAACGTCCAGGCCGGCCATTTCCCGCGCATGAATGAACTTGTCGGAAATATGATCGAGCTGGTTCAGATAGAAGCGCCCGGTAGACAGGGCGATGAGGGCGCGATCGCTTTCATGGGTGCGACGCATTGACTTGGCCTGGTGAATACGATGCTCCAGCTCCATATTGGTAAAGGCCAACAGGACACTGTCACCACAGCTGCCGGCGCCGTAGGTGTTGAGGCACACGGCGTTGCGCAATTGCGTTGATTCGCCCATCGCCGTCAGCAAGGTCCAGACTCGCACGGTGAGCGCTTGCCTGGACGCGTCGGAGCGGGTGTAGGCAAAGGTTTTTGGCAGGTCGGCAAGCACCTGAAACACATCGTCCGCTCTCACTTCTTCATTGGCGCGCAACTGCTCCCAGAGCCAACTGCGTTCGGTGATCTCATGTGCGGGAACGCCGGTCAGCCATTGGTTGAAATCGTCAGTCTCCGGTGTCGTGTGCTGCGCGACCAGCATGGGCCCGCCGAGGTCAATGCCGGTGCTGCGGCGGTAGTCTTCGATGTGTTGACGGCTGGCCTCTGACAATGGATTGCCATGCAGGAAGGTGTTGCGGTTGACCTCCGACAGCCCTGGGGTCGTGAAGATTTGCTCGGGCACGCTGTCGATGAGGTTGTCTTCCAGATGCAGCTGCGACAAGTGAGTCAACTGCCAGGTACCGGTCGGCCATTGGCTGATCTCGCTGTTGCGCAGGTCCAGTGACTGCAGGTTTTGCATGCGGCTGACGTCTGGTGCAATAGCGAGCCGGTTATGGCTCAGGTCGACATATTCCAGGTGGGGCATGTTGGCCAGGCGTACCGCGGCTTCTTCGGTCAGGACCAGGTTGTTGTAGGACAGGTCCAGTTGCTGCAGCTGCGTCATATCGGTGATGGCCTTGGGCAGTTCGCTCATGTTGCTGTCGATCTTCAGCGCGCGCAGCCCGGGAAACTTTTGCAAAAAGAGGTCTGCGCCGACTGGAAATGCGTTGCTGGAAAGTCGCAGATACTCGATATGTTCGAAGCCGGTCAGCCCCGCGAGAAAGAAAGCGGGGGGCAAGCTGATGTCATCCAGCTGAAGTTCCAGCGAGGCCACGTGAAACAGACCGGGCAGGTAATGTTGCTGCCCATCGCGTCGCCAGGCCTGGCGCAGCCGCTGGGCGATGAAGCGGCGCACGCCCAGGTGGATGCCGAGCGGGTCGTTGGCATCTTCCGTCTCATTGGGTGCTTCGGCCCAGCGCGTCAGCTCGGTGTCAAAGGCCTGGTATTCGGCCTGGCGCCTGTCCAGTTCGATCAGCGCGGCAGGCTCGCTCAAATCCAGGGAGCGGATGAAGGTACGCGCCTCATTTGCGCTGAAGCTTGGGTACAGCGCCAGGACTCTGGCGACCAGGTCAGGCGGGCGATTGCCGCCGAACGGCCAGCGCGCGCCAAATATCGGGTACGCCAGGAACGAGTGGTCGACCCCCATGGGCGGCTGCATCCAGGGCTGCAGATGCGGCAGGCCCAGTTCGCCTTTGATCTCCACGCGGCGACCCAGGGCCAGGGCGACGATCTGCTCGCGCCAGGGTGACAGGTCGTCATTGTCGGAAATGCTTAGCGCGCTTCGCTCGCTGGCGGACAGGTATTGCAACAGCGCGGGCAACAGTGCGCGGGAGTGCTCGCCGGATGGTTTACCTGCGCTGTCGTAGGGCTGATAGCCATCGCGGGTCCTGACAAGGCGCCGCACCGTGCCGTCCATGTGCCCCGCGCTCTGCAGCAAAGCGCCATGGTAGCTGTCCTGATGCACATCGATGCGCAGGTTTTTCGGCCAGTCCGGCAGAGACTTCAACAAGTACAGGGTGATTCTGTCGCTGTCTGCGTTGGCGCAGGATGCCAGCAGGAGCCCTTCGTAGGCGCGATTCAAACGCAGGTCGTGGCCGGTCAAGCGTGCCTGCTCCGCCAGCCGCAGGCCCACTCGGTTCTTATCATGCAGTTGTTTGAGTTCCCTGGGGGTGGCCTGCCCAAGAATCGCCTTCGCCGCGCTGGTGGGCAGCTTGGGGTAATGGGCCTTGATGCGCTTTTCCTGTGCCGAGCCATGGAGTTCGTTGCGTGCGTAAAGGGACTCGAATACCGGTGCAGGATTCTGCTCGATGAACGCGATGATTTTCTTCACCAGCTTGAATAAGCGCTCCGCGCTGGTACGGGTCTGTTCAGCCAGCAGGCCGTTGCAGATCGCGTCGTTGGCGACCACGCTGGCGAGCAGTTTGCCGCCTTTGTAGTCCTGCTCCGTGACCTGCACGACCGTGGCGTTTTTCGGGGTGTGCGGCGTGGGGTATTGCTTGAGCACCTGCTGTTGGTCGTCGACGATTTGCAGCACATGGTCGGTGGGCCAGCCGCTCATGCCGGTCAGCACCAGCAATTGCAGCTCCGGTCGCGCGGGCGGAGCGCTGGGGTCGGTGCGTAGCGCCTGAATGAACAACTGGATCTGCTCGTCGATCTTCACGCGTTTGCAGGTGTCGGTCAGCAGCGGCGGCGCTGCCCGTGCCGTGCAATGCACCTGGCGCAGTGCCTGGGCAGGGGTGTCGGTCAAGGCCAGGATTTTACCTGCCACGTCCCTGGTAAAGGCGTAAGTATGATTGCCCAGGCGTTGCAGCAGGCTATGGTCGTCCCAGGCCATGGGGTCGTCGCTGGACAGGCGCCAGGCGCCTTCACCATTGTGCTCAAGGGTGGGCGTGTTGACCCCGCTTTTGTGCGGGTGCACCAAGCGCCACTTGAGCAGGCTTTTATCGAACACGATCCGGTACAGCGAGCCGAGCAGGGCCAGGTAATGCCGCGCGTTGAACGTGAAGATGCCATTGGCCGCAGGCTTGAGGTTCGGCGGCAGGCTGCGCGGTTGCTCGTACTGCGCCAATGAGCCGTTGACCAGGCTGACAAACCCTTGCGGGCTGCGCTGTTTGCTCATGAGGTCACCCAGGGTTTTGCGCAGGCCCTTGGCATCGTTGGCGCTGTTCATTCCCAGCAATTGGCGTTCGTGGGGTTGCAGTACCGAGCCGATGGCCAGGTAGAAGCTGTCGATTTGCGGTGACACGGCAATTTCGCCGCCGTTACGCATGTCATAGGCGCGGTAATCGCCATCGCCGTAATGACGCAACTCGACGGTGGGGTCTTCGGGACCGCTGGAGGTGTAGGTTTTGCCACTGTCGATATCCGTCACGACAAAAGGACGTTTAAGGGTGTTGCGTACCAATGCCGAGGCGAATTCCCGGGCCCATTGATCGGTGTCACTGGCAAACTCGCGCGCGTGGTACAGCCCGTCGATCACGGCGTCGATGCGCAGCGCGGTGCGCTGGCGATCCAGCAGGTCGACCAGTGCCTGGGGGAGGGTGCCGTGCTGCAGGTAATCCTGTTGCTGACGTGGCGTCAGCGGTTGCTGTTCGAGCAGGCGTGCCAGGCTGATGGCGGACAGCGGTGCATTGAGGTCGCGCAGTTTCTTCAGCACTGGCGTGAGGGGCACAGACGTTGACGTGGCCTTGAGCGGCAGGTATCGGCGTACTGCGGGGGGAGGGATGAGTTCGGTCTTGTCGTAGCCGGCGTAGTTGACCGCAGTGGTAAATAACGTGGCGCGCTCGCTGGCGCCCAGTGCCGCGACCTCACCGCGAAGAGTATTGATACGCTGGTCTTCGGTGAGCGTTGGCGTGTCGCTTTTTCCCAGCTGCGACTTGGCGGGCTGTTGCCGCATGATCAGGCGCATCAGCGGGTCCACCGTGCCGGCAGGCAGCCGCTGATTGTCGACATCGGCGTAGCGGCCGTCTTCCTGGCGCGTCAACTGCACGGTATGGGGTTTGGTCGGGGGCTGAGCGGTTTTGCTGTAGGTTTCGATCAGCACGCCTTGCTCATCGCGCACGTTGATCACCGTGTCCCCTGGCCAGTTGGGCAGTTGCGTCAACAGGCCAAACACCAGTGCGTCGCCATGGGGCGGCAGGTAGCCGGGCTCGTGAAAGTGTTCGACGATCTGCCTGATGACCTGGTCGGCCTGCAGCCGCCGTACGCCTTCGATCAGGTCCAGAGGCGCAGGCTGCGCGCTCCATACATTGTCAAGGGTGGTGCGGGTGGTGGCGGTACTGCGCAGCATCTGTTCGAGGTCGGCGTCGGCCGGCGTTGGCAGACCATTGGGCAGCATCCGTTTGAGCAACTGCAGGTCGGTAAGGGTGTGGGCGTTTTTCAGGTCGAACACCCAGGCCTGCGCAGTTGGCTCGAAAATGATCGGCGGCGTGTAGCGGCCACCGTTGACGTGTTTGAGCACGTAGCGCAGGTGTTGCGTGTCGTAGCTGATTTCGACCACGCGGGTCTGGTCGCCGACGCTGAGTCTGGCGTAAGTCTTGCCTTCGACGGTGTACAGGCCCAGCGCGTCGGCGCTGCGTCCATCGAGCAGGTGCTGGCGGGGAATGGCGTAGGGCTGCGCATTGGGCCGCCACAGTTCATCGACCCCGTCGGTGCGCGTGACTTTGCGCGGGTTGCCAAGGCTGTCCAGGTAATTGAGCATGCGCTGATGGTGCGCGCGGCCGGCGACGGTGATCAGGCGGCCGCTGATAGCCAGGTCGGCGACATCCGCCAGCGTCGAGGCAAAGCCGCTGGACTCGCCTTTGACGGCAGCGTCCACGCCCTGGCCCAGGCTATAGGTCATGCTGCCGAGTACGGCCAGTTGCATGATCCGGTTCAGCCCGGTCACGCCGCCGGGCATGGGGGTGAGCAACAGTTGCAGAACCTCGGCGCCGATCGCGCTGACGCCATTCTTGAGCGCTTGCCAGTCGGCTTCGGAACGTGTGGTGGCGAGGGTGGACAGGTCGCTGCGGTAGCGCTGGATATACCGCGAGACCAGGGTTTTCACCAGGCTTAAAGCCTTGCCGGGCGCGGGGGTTGTGACGAAGTGCAGGCTGTCCAGGGAAGGGCCCGGGAACGCCTTGTGGAAGCCGTCATACAGCAACCCGGCCAGCCAGCTCAAACTTTCGGGGCGGGGCTGCTTTTTCAGCAGCGAAGTGAGGGCGGACAGCCCTGTCAGGGAGAACTGCCGGGAAAACCAGCCGAGGTCCTGCTGCTGCTGGCTGTCTTTGAGTTGCTGGCGCAGGCTCGCGTGCGCCGCCTTGGCGTCGTTGTGATAAACGAAGGCGCCACCGGGGCGCGAAGGGAAATAGGACACCACGCCCAGACTCGCTACGCGAATCAAAAACAGCGGCAACGGGGTTGCGTCCGGCCCCTGCACCAACGGGATAGAGGCGGGGCTGAACTCCAGGCTCAGGGTGTCGAATTTGAGTGACCGGTCGCCGGCTTCCAGGGTATGGAGCAGCGCGTCATACAGTGGCCGGGTGAGTCCGGTGGTGGCGCGCAGACGCCACGATTCCAGCAGCTCAAAGCGCGTCATTGCGGTTGTCGCGGCAAGAAACCGGCCGTGCAGTGTACTGTTTGCGGCCAGTGCAGTCTGGATGCGCGTCTGCAACTGATCGCCGAGGTTCAACTCGCGGGCAATCCTGATAAACGCCAGAGTATCGAGGGGCGCGCCAGGCCCGACGATTTCGCTGGATTCGGCCAGGCTGAAGCCTGAGTCCTGGACAATGGAATGGGTAAAGCCGAAGTTGACGCAGGCCGCCTCCCAGAGCGTCATGCTTTTGGTGTGCAGGTCGTAGCGCCATTCTTCATAGGCGCGGCGCGGCCGGAACTCCGGCGCGCGCGCAGGCGGGTCCCAGGGGAAGGGGTGTTCGCGTTTTTCCAGGTAGGTGGTGTTGAACCGGTACAGCTGCGGGTCCCGGCCATCGAGTTTGCCGCGCAATTGCGCCAGGCTTTCGGTCTTGAAGGCATCGATCAATGCTTGTTTTTCGGTCTCAAGGTCGGCGAGTGCCTTTTGCGATTCACGGTGCAACCTGAGGTAGTCGGCTTGTTCCTGCGCGCTCAGTGCCTGCATCGCTTGCGTCACAGTGCGCTGGATCAGCTCCAGTGCCTGTTGCCGGGCCCAGGCATCACTCGATTGGAGGTTGCCTGACAAGCCGTGGAGGGGGGTGTAGGGGGTCATGCGCATTGGCCTTTCACGAGAAGTGGAAGGCCAATGGGAGCATGGCGCTTTTTGTCGGCGGGATTAACTATGTAGCGGTGCGCGGCCCAGCGCCTGTTGATCCAGGCGTTTATTGAAGTCC
The DNA here is from genome assembly GCF_001439805.1 of Pseudomonas trivialis. Classification (GTDB taxonomy): domain Bacteria; phylum Pseudomonadota; class Gammaproteobacteria; order Pseudomonadales; family Pseudomonadaceae; genus Aquipseudomonas; species Aquipseudomonas trivialis. The sequence goes on from NZ_JYLK01000005.1 coordinate 27,340, forward strand.
ATCCAGGCGGCCAGTGCAGCCATCAGCCCCACACCCATCAGGGCAGTAAACATCTGCATGGCGAAGGCATCGCCGGCCAGCGCGTTGACCATGTCCGCCAACGGCGCGAGCAGCACACCCAGGCAGAACACCTCCAGCGAATAGCGGCCCATACGGCAGGTTTGGCGGGCCAGGCTATGGTCGGTCCAGGCACGCCCCGGCAGGAGTTTGGCGGTGACGTAGGCCAGGGCCAGAAAGTGCAGCAGGCGCGCGGGCGACAGGTCGGTCTTGCTGATCGGGTAGAGCCGCTCGCCGAGGGCCGACGGCATCCAGGCGTCGTGCACCTCAGGCCAGCGCCAGGAAAGGGTGATCACAGCCGCCATCGCCACATACACGGCGGCCGCCACGAACAGCGGTTGCCGGTACAGCGCGAGCGTTTCCAGTGGGCGCGGACGGCTGGCGTGAATCGCCGCTGCACCGCCCAACACAAACAGCAGTTGCCAGGTGACCGGGTTGAAGTACCACACACCGTCGGCAATCGCGCGCAGGTTCCAGCCCAGGTGGGGCGCCAGCAGGTACACCGTCAACGACACCGTGACGACCGCTGCGGTGTAACGCAGCAGCAACGGCAGCGCCAGCGACAGGCCTGCCAGCAGCACGATATACAGCGGCAACGGGTCCATCAGGTTGGGCTTGAAGCGCAGCAGCAATTCATCGGTGAGTGCCTGTTGCGGGTGGGTGACGAAGTGCGTCAGGCCCATCTCCGCCACCAGGTCACGGGTTTCCACATGGCTGTTGGCAAAAAACACGATGCCCATCAGCATCGCCAGCAAAAAGATATGCACCACGTACAACACCCAGGTGCGCCGCAGGATTTTCAACGCGGCCATCCAGTACCCCTCGCGCTGAAGCACCTTGCCGTATGCCAGCACCGAGGCATAGCCGGCAAGGAACACGAACACTTCGGCGGCGTCGCTGAAGCCGATGTTGCGCAACGTGATCTGGCCAAGAGGATTGTGGGGGACGTGATCCCAAAAAATGAAGATCAACGCCAGGCCCCGAAAAAAATCGATGCGCGGGTCGCGTCCGTTCAGCATGGCAGCGGGCTCTATGAACAAATTGTTTAGTAGGGACAGGCACGCGGCAGGGAGGTGCACGCCGTGCGTCGGGCGGGCGCAGGGTGGCGGTATTTGTAAGCAATTGCAAAGGTGGGATATTACTGAATGTCTCAAGCGCTTTGCCGTGTTTACGTCACTTCATGAAAACCCGACTAAACTCGTGACTATCCGCCAGGAGGCAGTGCCCAGACCTTAAGGAGCACACACCGACGATCCGAGGTGTTCCATGGGAGAGTCCGTTTCGTTCACCGATGCCGAGCGTGCGGTGGTGCTGTTGATCGATGCTCACCCCGACGTGCTGCACCGCCTCAAGCAGTTGCTGCGCCTGGAGCCTTTTGCGCTGCACAGCGCGACCTGTGCCGTCGAGGCCCTGGCCATTCTTGCCCGCCATCCCGTCGACCTGGTGATGAGCGCCGCGCGCCTGCCGGACATGGATGGCGCCTCGCTGCTGGCGCATATCCACCAGGCGTACCCGCACACCGTGCGCATTCTGTTGACCGGTGAAACCGACCTGACGCTGATCGTCAAAGCCATCAACGAAGGCGAAATCTACCGCTACCTGAGCAAGCCCTGGAAGGATGAGGAACTGCTGCTGGCCCTGCGTCAATCCCTCGCCCACCAACACTCCGAGCGTGAGCGCGCGCGCCTGGAGCAGTTGATTCAGCAGCAGAACGACGAACTCAAACAGCTCAACGCGTCCCTGGAAAAGCGCGTGGCGGCGCGCACCAATGAGCTGCAGCAAACCGCCGACATGCTTGACCTCGCCTACGAAGAACTCAAACACAGCTACGCCACCGGCACCGAGGTGTTTTCGCTGCTGGCCAACCTGCGCCTGCCACGCGCCAAGCAGACCAACCGGCAGATCATCGAACTGGTGCGCACCTGGTGCGTGTCCCACGGCGTCGATAGCGCCAGCAACCGCGACCTGACCATGGCCGCCGCGCTCTACAACATTGGCAAGCTGAGCTGGAGCGACAGCATGACCGCCGCGCCTTCGGACCTGCTGCACAGCAGCGACCGCGAACGCTATCGGGCCTATCCCGGCCAGAGCGAGTCGTTGCTGATGACCCTGGAGCCCATGAAGGACGCTGCGCGGCTGATCCGCCACCATCAGGAACGCTGGGACGGCAGCGGGTTTCCCGACCACCTCAAGGGCGATGCGATCCCCGTCGGTTCGCGCCTGCTCAAGCTGGCGGTGGACTTTATCGAGCTGCAAAAGGGCCTGATCCTGGAGCGCCAGATGAACAGTGACGAAGCGTTGCTGTACATCCGCAAATACGCTGGACGGCTCTACGATCCGAATCTGGTGGAAGACTTCGTACGGGTCTGCGCCACCTACCTCAATGACGTGACCCTGGGCGATCCCAACGTCAAGGTGCTGGGCACCCGCGAACTGGAAGAGGGCATGGTGCTGGCGCGCAACCTGAATGCCGACAACGGCATGTTGCTGCTCAACGCGGGCAAGTCACTCAATTTACCGTTAGTGGACAAGCTGATTGCGTTCGAGACGATGGAGGGCGCGCGGTACAGCGTGTTCATCAAGGCTGAGCCCGATTGAGCAAATGCAGGGAGGCTATGGCGAGCTGAATTGTTGTGGTGAAGGCGGTTTTTCGGTGTACATATCCGTTGCTGCGGTAACGGCGACTTGGGGTCAAGATCAAGAGCGCGGCAAACTGGGGCCTCTGTGGCGAGCGGGCTTGCCCCGCGTCGGGACGCGAAGCGCCCCCAATCAAAGAAAACGCGGTGTACCTGACACTACGCGGAACAGGGTTTTGGGGCTGCTGCGCAGCCCAACGCGGGGCAAGCCCGCTCGCCACAGGAATGTGGCTGCCTGAAACTTCAGGTTTTAAAATCAATACGTTATTTTGGGTTTGATAAGAGCGGGCTTGCCCGCGCCCACAGGGGATCTGCGTCTTCGACTTAGCGCTGTCGCGCAGCAAACTGGGGCCTCTGTGGCGAGCGGGCTTGCCCCGCGTTGGGACGCGAAGCGCCCCCAATCAAAGAAAACGCGGTGTACCTGACACTACGCGGAACAGGGTTTTGGGGCTGCTGCGCAGCCCAACGCGGGGCAAGCCCGCTCGCCACAGGAATGTGGCTGCCTGAAACTTCAGGTTTTAAAATCAATACGTTATTTTGTGTTTGATAAGAGTGGGCTTGCCCGCGCCCACAGGGGATCTGCGTCTTCGACTTAGCGCTGTCGCGCAGCAAACTGGGGCCTCTGTGGCGAGCGGGCTTGCCCCGCGTTGGGACGCGAAGCGCCCCCAATCAAAGAAAACGTGGTGTACCTGACACTACGCGGAACAGGGTTTTGGGGCTGCTGCGCAGCCCAACGCGGGGCAAGCCCGCTCGCCACAGGAATGTGTCTGCCTGAGACTTCAGGTTTTAAAATCAATACGTTATTTGTGTTTGATAAGAGCGGGCTTGCCCGCGCCCACAGGGGATCTGCGCTTAACTGACTGGCATTAGAGCAGGGCCGCTCGCCACGCCAAGCCAGCTCAGGGAGAAAGCACCCCTGTATTTGCGACGCAGCCTTGGAACATGTGATCCTTGCAGCCCTTGCATCCAGGCGAACCCTCCATGACCTCAACCATTCGCATCGCCGCCGCCCTCCTGATCGGTAGCGACGGCCAGACCCTGCTGGTGCGCAAGCGCGGCACCCAGGCCTTCATGCAACCGGGCGGCAAAATCGACGCGGGCGAACAACCCGCGCAGGCCCTGGCCCGTGAGCTGTTCGAAGAGTTGAACCTGCACATTGATCCGGACGCCGCCGTCTACCTTGGTCACTTCTCGGCACCCGCCGCCAACGAGCCCGGTTTCACCGTTGAAGCCGAGCTGTTCCAGGTAAACATCGATGTAGCCGTAACGCCCGCCGCGGAAATCGAAGAAATCCGCTGGATCGACCCCGCTGGCGATGGCGGCCTGCAACTGGCGCCGTTGACCCGAGACCTGATTCTGCCGTTTTATCGCGCCGCGCTTACCGCATGATCCTGCGCCCGCTGCAGGCCCATGACGCCGAGAGCTATCGCACGTTGATGCTGCAAGCGTATGACGTCTATCCCCAAGCGTTTACCTCCAGTGTCGCCGAACGTGCGGCGATGCCCCTGAGCTGGTGGGAAAAACGCCTCGACAACCCGCTGGATCGACTGCTCGGCGCGTTTGCCGGGGACACGCTCGCGGGCATCGTCGGCCTGGCGTTCGAGCCCCGCGAAAAGGCGCGGCACAAGGTGACCCTGTTTGGCATGTACGTGATCGAGGCGTATCAGCAGCAGGGCCTGGGTCGTCGTCTGGTCGAAGCGGCGCTGGCAGAAGCGCGCCGGCACCCGCGTCTCAAGGTGATTCAACTGACCGTCACTGCCGGCAATGACGCTGCGTTTGCGCTGTACCGGCGCTGCGGCTTTATCCAGTTTGGCCTGGAGCCGCTGGCGGTGCGGGTGGGGGTGGAGTATTTCGACAAGATTCACATGTGGCGTGAACTCAAGGCCGAGTGAGGCCGTGGTTACCACACCGCCCAATGTGGGGGCTGGCAAGCCGGCTCTGTGACGTTCAGCGCACGGCGCTCACGCCATCCAGTGTGGAAAATGACGTGTCCTTGGCCGTCAGCAGAAAATCGCGCATGTACGGCGCGTCCAGCATGTCGGTGCGCACCCCCGCATACAGCGTGGCGAACAAGCCTTTTTCGCCCAGGCGCTTGGCTTTCACGTAGCCGCGCGAGCTGTACTCATGCAGTGCCCAATGGGGCATGCCGCATACGCCACGGCCGCTGGCGACCAGTTGCATCATCATCACTGTCAGCTCGGAGGTACGCACTTGCGCAGGCTCCACGTCGGCAGGCTCCAGAAAGCGCGTGAAGATGTCCAGGCGATCGCGCTCCACTGGATAGGTGATCAGCGTTTCGCTGAGCAGGTCTTCGGGCACGATATACGACTTGCTGGCCAGCGCGTGTTGGTTGGCCACCGCCAGCATGGCTTCGTAGGTGAACAGCGGCACGTAGGTGATACCCGAGAGTTCCAGCGGGTCGGAGGTCACCACCAGGTCCAGGTCACCGCGGGCCAGCGCCGGCAGCGGTGCGAAGGCAAAGCCGGAGGCCAGGTCCAGCTCGACTTCCGGCCAGGCATCGCGGAACTGGTCGATGGTCGGCATCAGCCACTGAAAGCAGCTGTGGCATTCGATGGCCATGTGCAAACGGCCGGCGGTGCCACCGGCCAACCGTGCGATATCGCGCTCGGCGCCGCGCAGCAGTGGCAGGGTGGCGTCGGCCAATTGCAGCAGGCGCAGGCCGGCGCTGGTGAAGCGCAGTGGCTTGGTCTTGCGCACAAAAAGCGGCATGCCCAGGCGCTCCTCCAATTCCTTGAACTGGTGCGACAGCGCTGATTGCGTCAGGTGCAGTCGCTCGGCGGCTTCCACCAGGCTGTCGGCTTCACGCAGGGCATGCAGGGTCTTGAGGTGACGGATTTCGAGCACGGGCTCTCCATGAATACAATTTGTGATGCGGGCGAACAGCGTGAGTTTGTCTCATGTTTAAGCCTGTGTCGAATTTGACCACTGGGCACTCTTCATCAAACTGTCATGCAAGTGTGGCAGCGCGCTTGAACAAACTTCATCAGACTCGCGCTCTACTGGGGTTCTGCGTTTCGGTGTTTTCCATGCGTGTGTTGCTTTTACTGGCCGCTCTTTTATTCGGCCTGCCGTCTTTTGCGGCGTCTCGATGTGATGTCAATGTTCCGACCCAAACCGTCGACCTGGCGCAGGTGAGCATCGCCTACCAGAGCATCGGCCGCGCGTCCGACCCTGCCTTGCTGCTGGTGATGGGCCTGGGCGGGCAGTTGATCCACTGGCCTGACGAAGTGGTAGTCGCCCTGTGCGAGCAAGGTTTTCGGGTGATCCGCTATGACAACCGTGACGTCGGTCTGTCCACCTGGCGCCAGGCGCCGGCCAGCGCCAACCTGACCTTCGAGGTGCTGCGCTACAAGCTCGGCCTGCCGGTGTCGGCGCCTTATACGCTGACCGACATGGCCGATGACGCCCTGGGCCTGATGGACGCCTTGCAGGTCCGGCAATTTCACGTACTCGGCGCGAGCATGGGCGGCATGATCGCCCAGCACCTGGCGGCCATGGCGCCGCAACGGGTGGAAAGCCTTACGCTGATCATGACCAGTTCCGGCGCCGAAGGCCTGCCGGCGCCGAACGCGGCGTTGGTGCAACTGTTGGCGCGGCGCAGTGCGCCCAACCGCGAAGTGGCGCTGGAGCAGCAGGCGGATCTGCTCGCGGCCCTGGGCAGCCCGAACGTGAAAGACGATCGCCAGGTGTTGCTGCATCAGGCGGCACTGTCCTACGACCGCGCTTTCAACCCGGACGGCGTCAAGCGCCAGATCATGGCCATCCTCGCCGAACCGAGCCGCGTGCCGTTGCTCAACCAGCTGCGCGTGCCTACGCTGGTGGTGCACGGCACCGCCGACCCGCTGTTGCCGGTGATGCATGGCATTCACCTGGCCGCGCATATCCAGGGCAGCCAGTTGAAGCTGATTCCGGGCCTGGCCCATCGTTTTCAGGAAGCGTTCAAGGCGCCGTTGCTGGCGGCGGTGCTGCCGTACCTGCAAGCCCATCGCGAAGAGGCGGCGCACTGGGCGCAGATCGATGCGGTGGCGCCTTCGAAGGTGCTGTGACATTGGTGTATCGTGCAATCTTTGCGGCACATTTGCCTACGAGGTTGCCAGTCATGAGTACTCCCCTGAAAATCGATTTCGTCAGCGACGTGTCCTGCCCCTGGTGCATCATCGGCCTGCGCGGCCTGACCGACGCATTGGACCAGCTCGGTGCCGAGGTGCAGGCCGAGATTCATTTCCAGCCGTTCGAACTCAACCCGAACATGCCTGCCATCGGGCAGAACATCGTCGAACACATCACTGAAAAATACGGCTCCAGCGCCGAAGAATCCCAGGCCAACCGCGCGCGTATCCGCGACATGGGCGCCGCGTTGGGTTTTGCCTTTCGCACCGATGGCCAGAGCCGTATCTACAACACCTTCGACGCCCACCGCCTGCTGCATTGGGCCGGCCTTGAAGGCTTGCAGTACAACCTCAAGGAGGCGCTGTTCAAGGCTTACTTCAGCGATGGCCAGGACCCGTCCGACCCCGCCACCCTGGCGATCATCGCCGAGAGCGTCGGCCTGGACGTGCAGCGCGCGGCCGAGATTCTCGCCAGCGACGAGTACGCCGCCGAGGTGCGCGAGCAGGAGCAGCTGTGGATCTCCCGTGGCGTGACCTCGGTGCCGACCATCGTGTTCAACGACCAGTACGCCGTCAGCGGCGGCCAGCCGGCCGAAGCCTTCGTCGGGGCGATTCGCCAGATCATCCAGGAAGCCAAGGGCTGAGCCTTTGGGCGGCGGTCAGTCGAATTTATAGCTGATCGCCGTCTGCAACTGGCCCTGGTTCACATGCCCGGCTTGCTTGACGAGGCTGCTGTTGGCCGCCGAGCCGACCAGGTGCACCCAGCTGGCGCTGGTCAGCAGCGACCAGTGTGCGGCCAGGGGGAATTCGAAGCTCTGGGTCAGCGTGAGGTTCTGGAACCCCGCGCTGGCGTTATAGGCGCGGATCCCTGAAGCGGCCGACTCGCGGGCGTCCACGCCGAAAAAGGTCTGCGTCTGACGCGCGTCGGCAAAGTGCGCCATCAGGCCGGTGCTGCCGATGACGCCGCCCAGCGGGTAGCCCAGTTCGCCGCCAAGCTTGCCGAGCACGCCACCCTGTTCGTGACCGCCGCCGACGGCCTGGCCCACTTGCGCATACACACGCCAGAAATCGGCCGGCGCGTACTGGACGAAGCCGCCGATTTCGGCCATGTCCGGCACATTGCGCAGGCCGCGCAACGCGCCATTGCTTTCCCGGCCCTGCAGGTAATTGACATAGGGGCCGGCGCTGACGCCCTGGCTGTTGAGTGCGCGCCAGGTCAGGCCGTCATCGGTGTCCAGGCTGAGCGTGCCCCAGTCCAGGTCAAAGTAGGGCACTGGACGCGCCTCATAGTGGTTGCCGCTGGGGTCGTGGGGTTGATAGGCGAGGCCCGCGCCGACTTCACCGCTGATGCCGGCGGCCAGCACCGCGCTGGAAAACACCCACGATAAACCGGCCAATACAGCTGTCGTAACCTGGCGCATGGTGCGCACTCCTTGATCGGAACATGCGCGCATTCACGCGCGAAGGGCAGCCCCGGCGCAAGCACTCATCTTGTTTGTAGCAAGCTACAAAAATTGTAGCTTGCCGGGTACAAAACCCTCGCCGAAATCCGCCGAAAGCCCGGCCCCGTTGGGTTTTGTTCACTTGGCACACTCCCTGCTCTATCCCTGGTGCAAGCGCACAGAGCGCGCTCTCACAAGGTACGACGCAGATGATCCACTGGCATATCGTGTGTGACTTCGACGGGACCATCACCCCCACCGACGTCATCGACAACGTCCTCCAACGCTTCGCCGGGCCGGAGTGGGAAACCATCGAACAGGAATGGCTGGACGGACACATCGGTTCACGCGAATGCCTGAGCCGCCAACTGGCGCTGATCAAGGCCACGCCCGCCGAGCTGCTGGCGTACTTCGACAGTGTCGAAATCGACCCGGACTTCCCGGATTTCGTCGATCACGTCATGGGCCTGGGTGCGACCATCGAAGTGGTCAGCGACGGCATCGAGCAGGGCATCGCGCGCATCCTGTCGCGCAACTACGTGACCCTGTTGCCGATTCTCGCCAACCGCCTGCGCCAGGTCGACCAGAACAGCTGGCGCATCGACTTCCCTTACTCAAGCGACGCCTGCCGCGCCGCCTCCGGCAACTGCAAGTGCAAGTCCACGCCGGGCAACAAGCGCGTGCTGGTGATCGGCGACGGCAAGTCCGACATGTGCGTGGCCGCCACCGCCGACTTCGTGTTTGCCAAGGGCAGCCTCGCCGACTACTGCGTCGCCCACCAGATTCCTCATGCGCGCTTCGACACCTTTGCCGAAATGCCCGCGTTGCTCGCGCAACTGCCCCAGGGCATCGCGGCCAACGCCACCTCTTTTACTGCTGCCGACAACCAGGAACTCTTCCACCATGTCTGATATCCGTATCGCCACCGCCGAAGACCAGATCCTTCTGGATAAAGAAGCCAAGTACTGCTCCTACGGCGACACCGTTCACTACATCGAGCCGCCGCGCATTTTCAGCCGCTGCGAAGGCTCCTACGTGTGGGACACCGAAGACCAGGCCTACCTCGACCTGCAGATGTGGTACTCGGCGGTGAACTTCGGCTACGCCAACCCGCGCCTGAACAACGCGTTGAAGCAACAGATCGACACCCTGCCGCAAATCGCCAGCCAGTACCTGCACAAGGGCAAGATCGAGCTGTCGGAAATGATCGCGGTCGACGCCAAGAAGAAGTTCGGCCTCGACGGTCGCGTGCACTTCAACGTCGGCGGCTCGCAGTCCATCGAAGACTCGTTGAAAGTGGTGCGTAACGCCTCCAACGGCAAAAGCCTGATGTTCGCCTTCGAAGGCGGCTACCACGGGCGCACCCTCGGCGCCTCGTCGATCACCTCCAGCTTCCGCTACCGTCGCCGCTACGGCCATTTTGGCGAGCGCGCCAACTTCATCCCGTTTCCGTACCACTTCCGTGGCCCCAAGGGCATGACCAAGGAAGAGTACGGCAGCCACTGCGTGCAGCAATTCGCACGTTTGTTCGAGACCGAATACAACGGTGTCTGGGACCCGAAAACCAACCAGTGCGAATACGCGGCGTTCTACGTCGAGCCGATCCAGGGCACCGGCGGCTACGTAATCCCGCCGATGAACTTCTACCGCGAGCTCAAGCATGTGCTGGATCAGCACGGCATCCTCATGGTGTCCGACGAAATCCAGATGGGCTTCTACCGCACCGGCAAACTGTGGTCCATCGAGCACTTCGACGTGCAGCCGGACGTGATCGTGTTCGGTAAGGCGCTGACCAACGGCCTCAACCCGCTGGGCGGCATCTGGGCCCGTGAAGAGTTGATCAACCCGAAGATCTTCCCGCCGGGTTCCACCCACTCCACCTTCGCCTCCAACCCGCTGGGCACGGCGGTGGGCCTGGAAATGTTCAAGATGACCAATGAAGTCGACTACGGCGCCATGGTCATGAACAAGGGCAAATACTTCCTCGAAGGCTTGCAGGACTTGCAGAAGCGTTTCCCGATCATCGGCGACGTCGATGGCCTGGGCCTGGCGCTGCGCTGCGAGATCTGCGGCCCGGACGGCTTCACCCCGGACAAGGCGACCCTGGACTACATGGTCGAGGAAGGCATGAAGGGCGACATGGTGGTGGACGGCCGCAAACTCGGTTTGATTCTCGACGTGGGCGGCTACTACAAGAACGTGATCACCCTGGCACCGTCGCTGGAAATCAGCTACCCGGAAATCGACCTGGGTCTCAAGCTGCTCGAGCAACTACTGGTGCGGGCCACCCACCGGTGAACGGCGCAGGGATCGACCTCGGCGAAGGTACTGCCGGCTTCGTTCTCGGTGAAGGGCCGGTCGGGATCCTGTTGATCCACGGCCTGACCGGCACCCCGACGGAATTGCGCCAGGTCGCCAAGGGCCTGGTCAAGGCCGGTCATTGCACGGTGTACGTGCCGACGCTGGCCGGGCACTGCGGTGACAACAGCGACCTGCAGGCGACCGGCTGGCGCGACTGGTACGAAGGGGTGCGCAAGGCTTTCGTACAGATCAAACAGCGGCATGCGCAGGTGTTTGTCGGCGGCCTGTCCATGGGGGCGGTGATGTCGATGTACGTGGCCGCCGAGCACCCAGGGCAGGTGGCGGGGCTGTTGATGTATTCCACCACCCTGAAGTACGACGGCTGGAGCATCAGCAAGCTGGCGTTTCTGTCGCCGTTGCTGATGAAGATTCCGTTCGGCGTGCATGTCTGTCGCTTCGAAGAGAAGCCGCCGTACGGCATCAAGAACGAACGCCTGCGGGCTATCGTGGAACGCCAGATGAAGGAAGGGGAGAGCAGCGAGGCCGGCCTGCTGACCATGGAGGGCATCACGGTGCGCGAGCTGCACCGCCTGAACGCCGTGGTCAAAAAGCGCATGCGCGAAGTGATGGTGCCGGCGCTGGTGCTGCATTCCATCGAGGACGACATCACCAGCCGCTGGAACGCCGACTACGTGGAACGTCACCTCGGCGGCCCGGTGACCAAGATCCTGCTGGACAACTGCTACCACATGATCACCGTCGACCTGCAATACCGGCGGGTGATCGAGTTGAGTGCCCGGTTCGTTGAACAACACACGGCCATCAAAACCAGCCTGGTCAATGTGGGAGCTGGCTTGCCTGCGATTGCATGACAGCGGTCTGCCTGATCCACCGGGAGGCCTGTATCGCAGGCAATCCAGCTCCCACATGGGTTCGGTGCTCAGTACACAAATAAGGGAAATCCGTGATCACCACGCAAGCCTTCTCGACCATCCGGGCCATCCAGCGCAGTGCCTGGAACGACTGTTTTCCGGGGGCGCTGGAGGATTGGGACTATTACGTGGTGGTGGAAAACGCCGCCATTGCCGATTTCACATGGCGCTACCTGGCGGTCTATGAGGACGGCACGCTGGTGGCGGTGGCGGCTGCGTTCATCACCCGATATCGCCTCGACACCACGGTATCGGGCGCCGGCAAGCGGTTTACCGAACGCCTGGAGCGACTGTGGCCAGGTGTTTTGCAATTGCCGCTGTACGCCATCGGTTCGCCGATGGCCGAGCGCTGTGACGCAGGCATTGCCAGCCGCGTGCCGCCGGCAAGGCGCCCGCTGTTGCTCAAGCAGTTGATCAAGGCCGCGCGCCAGGATGCCAGTGAGTTCGGCATCAGCCTGGTGGCGGTCAAGGACGTTGCTTCACAGGATTCGCAATGGGCCGCCAGTTGCCGCAGCGCAGGTTTCAAAAGCATGCCGGGCCTGCCCGGCGGCGTGTTGAAGGTGCCCTACGGCTCGGTGGACGCCTACCTCGGCTCGTTGTGCAAGTCGACCCGCAAGGACCTGCGCCGCAAGCTGCGGGCGCCGGGGCCGCGCCTGGAGTGGCGGCACAACATCGATGACGTACTGCCCGAGGTCATGCGCCTGTACGATGCCACGCTCAGCCGTGCCGACCTGCAATTCGAGCGCCTGCCGGCCAGCTACTTCACCGGACTGCTTGAACGGATGCAGGGGCGGGCGGTGTGCGTACTGTACTGGGTGGGCGACCACCTGGCGGCGTTCAACCTGATCCTGGTGGACGAGCATCGCCTGATCGACAAGTTTTTTGGGCATGACAGTGCATTCGGTCGCGAGTACAACCTGTACTTTCGCAGTTGGCTGACCAATGTCGACTATTGTATTGCGCACCGGATCCCGCTCTATGAGTGCGGTCAGGAAGGCTATGCCAGTAAACTGCGCCTGGGTTGCGAGTTCCAGGGCAGACATTTGTTCTTTCGCCATCGCAATCGGGTGGTCAACGTGCTGCTCAACCTGGTGAAAGCGTTTCTGCGACCGGACCGTTCCGACCCTGCCATGGCTGCTGTGATAAGCGAAACCTGATGATCAACAAGACCCGCCAGAAAGCCCGTCCATTTGCCATTTCGCGCTGGAGCGTCCAGCGCAAGCTGGTGCTCGCGTTCTGGCTGGTCAGCGTGATTCCAACCATGATTGCCGCCGAGCTGGCCGCGACCACGCTGTCGCAGATTTTCGACAGCAACGTGCGCATCTGGCTGCAGGAGTCGACCAAGATCGTCAAGGACGAGATTGGCGATATCCTTCACGACAACGCGCGCATGGCCAAGCTGTTCCTGCGCTACACCAGCCCGCCGTCGAGCCCGCAGGCGGCGCGGCACGACCGGCTGACCGCCGACATTGCCGATGCCACCGATATCGATGTGGTCGCGCTGATCCGCAGCAGCGACCAGAAGGTGGTGTTCAGCACCGCGTCCGAAGACGTGGTCAGGCAGATCAACCTCACCAGCAAGGCAGTGCTGCAAACCGTCAAGGTGGCCGGCGTGATGACCGGCCTGGTGGTGTCGACCTTCGAAACCAATCGCGATGGCGTGGATTACCAGTTGCTGGTGGCCACCTACCTGGACAGCAGTTTCCTCACCAGCGTGGCCGACGTGCATTCCCTCGACCTGCGCCTGTACCTGGCCAACCCGGAGGGCTTTTCGGAAATATTCTCGACCCAGCGCTTCGACGATCATCCGTTGCGCATCCCGGCCAATATCGAAACGGCCATGCGCGCCAGCCGCCAGCCGAGCGAGCAGTTCACCAGCAACTACAGCGGCCTGTACTGGCCGATCTTCAATGACGCCGGCGAACTGCAGGGCGTGATCTTCAGTGGGTTGCTGCGTCATACCAGCCTGGTGGGGCTGGTCAACCAGAGCAATTTGTTCGTGCTGATTTTCCTGCTGAGTTCGGCGCTGTCGCTGGTCGCCGGTGTGCTGGTGTCGCGGCGCCTGACCCGGCCGCTGCGCGACCTGTCCGAGGGCGTCGATGCAGTGATCGCCGGGGATTATCAGCACCGGGTGCGGACCAGCGGCGGCGACGAACTGGCGCAATTGAGCAGCACCTTCAACCACATGACCGAGCGCCTGGGCGAGTTGCACCACCTCGAAGCCCAGTTGCGCCGGCGTGACCGGCTGCATGCCCTGGGCGAGGTCGCCATGGGCCTGGCCCACGAAATCCGCAACCCGCTGGGCATCATCAAGACCGCCACCCAACTGCTGCACCGCCGTGTCGACCTGCCGGACAGCGACAAGCGCCACCTGGAATACGTGATCAACGAAGTCAGCCGTATCAATGAGCTGATCACCGAGTTTCTCGATTTCGCCAAGCCTAACCCGCCGCTGCGGGTGCACCAGGCGGCACGCCCGCTGGTGGAGGAAATCCTCGGCTTTTGCAGCCCGGAACTGACCACCCACAACATCGATGCGCGCATCGACGACCAGGCGCCCGGCGCGACCCTGTACGCCGATGCCAAGCAGCTCAAGCAGGCCTGCCTCAATCTGATCCTCAACGCCATCGACGCGATGCCCGACGGTGGCCGCCTGACCCTGGGCATTCGCAGCCAGGGCGGCAATACGGTGATCAGCATCACCGACACCGGGCAGGGCATTGCGGCGGATATGATCGAGCGCATCTTCACGCCCTTTGTCACCACCAAGGCGTCGGGCACGGGCCTGGGCCTGGCCAAAGTCTATTCGATCATGGAAAGTCACGACGGCAGCATCGAGTGCACCAGCGAGAAAGATGCCGGCGCCACCTTCAGCCTGTACATTCCGGCTGACGGTGAAGACGACGGCGACGATGAGGAAGGTCATGACGCATAACGTATTGGTGGTCGACGACGAGCCCAAGCTCTGTGACCTGCTGTCATCCGCCCTGAGCCAGAGCGGCATCCAGGTGTTCACGGCGGGCAACGGCCTGCACGCGCTCAAGGTATTGGAACAGGAAGACGTCGACCTGGTGATCAGTGACTGGCGCATGCCGGGCATGGACGGCCCGGCGCTGCTGGCCGAAATCCGTGTGCGCTACCCGCACGTGCCGGTGATCGTGATGACCGCCTACAGCACCGTCAAAAACGCCGTGCAGTCGATGCGCAACGGTGCCTACGACTACATCGCCAAGCCGTTCGATATTGACGAGCTGGACATCACCGTGGCCAAGGCCCTGCAGTTTCGTGATATCACCCGCGACAACGCGCGCCTGCGCGCCGAGCTGGACGAACACGCCCAGTTCGACAGCCTGGTGGGCGACAGCCCGGCGTTTCGCCAGGTGCTGCAAGCGGTGGATTCGGTGCGCGACAGCACCGCGACCATCCTGCTGACCGGCGAAAGCGGCACCGGCAAGGAAATGGTCGCCCGCGCCATCCACAAGCACGGCAGCCGTGCGGACAAGCCCTTCGTGGCGGTCAATTGCGCGGCCATTCCCGAAGGCCTGCTGGAAAGCGAGATGTTCGGCCATCGCAAGGGCGCCTTCACCGGCGCCGTGGCGGACCGGGTCGGGCGCTTCATGCAGGCCGACAAGGGCACGCTGTTCCTCGACGAAGTGGGCGACATGCCCCTGGCGTTGCAGGCCAAGATCCTGCGTGCCTTGCAGGAACGGGTGATCGAGCCGGTGGGCGATCCGCGCGAGCGCAAGGTGGATGTGCGGGTGATTGCCGCCACCAATAAAAACCTGCTGGAGGCGGTGGCCAGGAAAGAATTTCGCGAAGACCTGTATTACCGCCTCAACGTCTTCCCGATTCCGCTGCCGGCGCTGCGCGACCGCGCAGAAGACATCGTGCCGCTGGCCCGCCACTTCGCCCACACCATCAGCGCGACCGCCGGCAAGCGCATCACCGGCTTCAGCCCCGAGGCGTTGCAGGCGATGGCGGCGTATCACTGGCCGGGCAACATTCGTGAGCTGCAGAACTGCGTCGAGCGGGCGACGATTGTGGCGGCATCGCCTGTGATCGAAGATATCGACCTGCCGGGTTACCTGTATGCCTCCAGGCCCGCCGAGACGGTGCCGCGCAGCGACGGTCCGGGTGTGCCCCAGGATCTGGATGCGGCGTTGGCGGAGGTGGAGAAGGGCTACATTCTGGCCGCGTTGCACGAGAGCAATGGCGTGCAGGCCGCAGCCGCGGCGAAGATCGGGATTTCCGAGAGGAGCTTCTGGTATCGGCTGAAGAAGCTGGGGATTCAGGTGGACAAAATAGTGCGCTGAGATGGATTTCCCACCTGGTTGACCGCAGTGTGTCAGGTGTGAACCCTGACCCATACGCTCACCAGCAGCGTCGCCGCCATCAGCCAGGCGACAGTGGCGACGGCCAGTGACGCTTCAAGACGCATCCGATCCACCATCACGTACAGCGTGGCCAAATACACGAAATACGGAATGATCGACCACATCCCGAACAGGATGGTGGTCTTCAAGTCGTCCACCGACCGGCCCTTGCCGACGATGTAGTGGGCGATCAGCGCAAAGGTCGGGAACAGCGGCACCAGGCCTGCGATGTAATAGTTTCGGGTCTTGGCCAGCGCGGCGAGGATCAACACCACCGCCGCGCCCAGGGCGGCCTTCAACAGTAGATCCATCAGTGGCTCAATCCGTATTTTTTGACTTTGTCGAACAGCGTGGTCTTGGCCATCCCCAGTTCCTGGCTGGCCTGGGTCAGGTTGCCGCCGCTGCGCTGCAGGGCATCGGCGAGCAGGTTGCGCTCGAAGGCTTCCACCGCTTCGGTGAAGGCCAGCCCATGGTTGCTGCCGCCCGCGCCGGGCTTTTTGAAGGCCGGCAGACCCAGGGCGAAGCGTTCGGCAACGTTGCGCAGCTCGCGCACATTGCCCGGCCAGTCGTGGCTCATCAGGCTCGACAGGGTCTGATTGTCGAGGTCCGGCACGCTGCGGTCGAAGCGCAGGGATGACTGCTGCAAAAAGTGTTCGAACAGTTGCAGGATGTCTTCGCGACGCTCGCGCAGTGGCGGCAGTTCCAGGGTGACCACGTTGAGCCGGTAGTACAGGTCGCTGCGGAACTGGCTGGCGCGGCTCAGTTCATCGAGGTCGGACTTGGTGGCGGCGATCACCCGGCAATCCACCGCCACGCTCTGGTTCGAGCCCAGGCGTTCGAGGGTGCGCTCCTGCAACACCCGCAGCAACTTGATCTGCAGGTTGATCGGCATGCTTTCCACTTCATCGAGGAACAGCGTGCCCTGATGGGCGTGTTCGATCTTGCCGATGCGGCGTTTGCCCGCGCCGGTGAAGGCATTGGCTTCGTGGCCGAAAATCTCGCTTTCGAACAGGTTCTCCGGCAGGCCGCCGCAGTTGAGCGCGACGAACGGGTGGGAATGGCGGCGGCTGAAATCATGCAGGCAACGCGCGACCAGTTCCTTGCCGGTGCCGGTCTCGCCTTCGATCAGCACGTTGGCCGAGGTGTCGGCGACGTTGGCAATCAGGTCGCGCAGGTTCTGCATCGCTTGCGAGCGCCCGATGATGCGGCCTTCCAGCGAATCGCGCTCGGCCAGTTGGCGACGCAACGCCCAGACCTCGCGCGCCAGCGCGCGCTGCTCCAGGGCGCGACGGGCGACGTCGACCAGGCGTTCGGGGGAGAAGGGTTTCTCCATGAAGTCGTAGGCGCCATTGCGCATGGCGTCGACCGCCATGGCGATGTCGCCATGCCCGGTGATCAGCACCACCGGCAGGCTTTTATCCAGCGCCTTGAGGCGGGTCAGCAGTTCCAGCCCGTCGATGCCCGGCAGGCGAATGTCGCTGATGACGATGCCGGCAAAGTGCTCGCCGATGCGCTTGAGTGCTTCTTCGGCGCTGCCCACGCCGACACTGGGAATGTCTTCCAGCGCCAGGGCCTGCTGGCAGCCGAGCAGCACATGGGGGTCGTCTTCGACGATCAGCACGGTGAGGTCTTGGGGCGTGATATTCATGTCGACTCAGTGGGTTGAGCGCCCGCCAGCGGCAGGCTCAGGACAAAGGCCGTACCACCATCGGCCGGGTGTTCCACGGCAAGGTTGCCGCCGGTGGCCGCCGCGAGGCTGGCCGACAGGGTCAGGCCCAGGCCAAGGCCCTGCTCGCCGGGTTTGGTGGTGAAGAACGGTTCGAACAAATGCTTGCGCGCCTCGGCATCGACGCCGTGGCCGTTGTCGCGCACCCGCAGGCGGTATCTGCCGTCGCTGCTGCTGCCTTCCAGCCACAGTTCCGGCGCCGGTTGGGCTTGCATGGCATCCAGGGCGTTGCCGATCAGGTTGACCAGGATCTGCTCCAGGCGTGTCTGGTCGATCTGCAACTGCACGGCGGCGAAGTCACGGTGAACGCTGAGCGGCAGGCCGTCCAGGCGCGCGCCCAGTACCTGGAACGCGGCGTCCACCGCCGTGGTGAGGCTGGCCTGGCTCTGGTCATCGCCGCGCCGGGCAAATGAGCGCAGGCTGGCGGTGATGCGGCCCATGCGGTCGATCAGTTCGTTGATGGTCTTGAGGTTGGCGCTGGCGGTGTCCAGCGCGCCGCGTTCGAGGAAGCGCACGGTGTTGCCGGACAAGGTGCGCAGCGCGGCCAGGGGCTGGTTCAGTTCGTGGGCGATGCTGGTGGACATCTGGCCGATGGCCGCCAGCTTGCCGGCCTGCACCAGTTCGTCCTGGGCGCGGCGCAGGGTTTCTTCGGCCTGTCGGCGCTCGCGAATCTGGCCCTTGAGCCGCTCATTGCTGGCGCGCAGGTCGGTGGTGCGCTCGGCGATCCGCCGCTCCAGCTGGCTGTTGGCTTCCTGCAAAGCCTCCCGCGCGGCGAGGCGGGTGGCGATCACTTTGCGCCGCTCGTTCCAGGCGATCAGCAGGAACGCCACCAGCCCGAAGGCGACGGCGACCAGGATGCCCTGGTTGATCGCGGCGCGGCGCAGGTCGTTGAGCGGGGTGAGCAGGGTGAAATTCCACGGCGTATCGAAGAGCGGGCGGGTTTGCGCCAGGTAGCTCACCTCGTGGGCGTCGTTGACCACCTCGCTGTTGGCCGGGAAGGTCAGTTTTTCGCTGACCTCGTTCAGGCGTTCGCGGGCCAGGGGTTCGAGTTCGTTCAGCGTCGCCCAGTAATATTGCAGGCTGTGGGCCAGGCGGTCGCGGGTGTCATCGCTCAGTGGGCGTACGGCCTTGAGGCGCCGGGCGGGGTCGCTGGAGAGGATGATGATGCCGTTCTCGTCGCTGACGAACGCTTCGAGACGCGCGCGCTGCCAGCGTTCTTCCAGGGCTTCGAGGCGCACCTTGACCACGGCCACGCCAATGATCTTGCCGTGCTCTTCCAGGCCGTGGGCCAGGTAGTAGCCGGGTTCGCCATTGGTGCTGCCGATACCGTAGAAGCGCCCGGGCTGACCGCGCACGGCATTCTGGAAGTAGGCGCGAAAGGACAGGTCTTCACCCTGGTAACTGTCGGCATCGCGCCAGTTACTGGTGGCCAGCACACGGCCGGTGGTGTCCATCACGTAGATGGCCCGACTGCGGCTGCGTCGGTTCAGGCCTTCGAGGTAATCGTTGACGGTCTTGCGGGTTTCCTGGTTTGGCTCGGCCAGCAGTTTGGACACGCTGGATTCCAGCTCCAGCAGGCTGGGCAGGTAGGTGTATTTGCCCAGTTCACTCTCGACCGTGCGTGCGTGCAGCTCAAGCTGGCGTTCACCGGTGTCGCTGAGGGTGCGGATGCCATAGTACTCACTGATCCAGAAGCCGATGAAACCCAGGCCGATCATCAGGGCGACGACCAGTGGCGGCAGGAACAGTTGGCGTATCAGACGAGGTTTCACGGCAAGTGATGGCGGTGCGGCGCGAAATTGGTTGGGGTCGCATTTCATCACAGATGCCTTGGGTCAACCAGCGCTTGCCAGCCTGTGAGGTTCGGTGTGGGAGGGGGCTTGCTCCCGATAGCAGTCTGTCAGTTGATACATTTGTCACTGATCCACCGCTATTGGGGGCAAGCCCCCTCCCACATTGGCCCGGTTTCTACAGTGGGAGCTCTGTAGTACTTAGTGCTGCAGGATTTTCTCGAGGAAGTGCTGCGCGCGTTCGGAGCGGGCGCTGATGTCGCCGAAGAATTCCTCTTTCGGGCAGTCTTCGATGATCTTGCCCGCGTCCATGAATATCACGCGGTCGGCCACTTTGCGTGCGAAACCCATTTCGTGGGTCACGCACATCATGGTCATGCCTTCCTGCGCCAGTTGCACCATCACGTCGAGCACTTCGTTGACCATTTCCGGGTCAAGGGCCGAGGTCGGTTCGTCGAACAGCATGACGATCGGGTCCATGGCCAGCGCGCGGGCAATCGCCACACGTTGCTGTTGCCCGCCGGACAACTGGCCCGGGTGTTTGTGGGCATGTGCCGACAGGCCGACCCGCTCAAGCAATTGCAGGCCCTTTTGGGTGGCCTCTTCCTTGCTGCGGCCCAGTACCTTGATCTGTGCGATGGTCAGGTTTTCGGTGATGGTGAGGTGTGGGAACAGCTCGAAGTGCTGGAACACCATGCCCACCCGCGAGCGCAGTTTGGGCAGGTTGGTCTTCGGGTCGGCAATGGAGGTGCCGTCGACGACCACGTCGCCCTTCTGGAACGGTTCCAGTGCGTTTACGCATTTGATCAGGGTGGATTTGCCCGAGCCGGACGGCCCGCACACCACGATCACTTCGCCTTTTTTAACCTCGGTGCTGCAATCGGTCAGCACCTGGAAGTCGCCATACCACTTGTTGATGTTCTTGATAGAGATCATACGGCAAACCTTTTTTGCAGACGCTTGACCAGCAGCGAGGCGGAAAAGCTGATGATGAAGTAGACGACACCGGCGAAGATCAGGAACTCATTGGAGCGGCCGATGATGTCGCCGTTGGAGCGGGCGGAGTTGAGGAAGTCCACCAGGCCCACGGTGTAGACCAGCGAGGTGTCCTGGAACAGGATGATCGACTGTTGCAGCAGCAACGGGGTCATCTTGCGGAACGCCTGGGGCAGGATGATCAGGCGCATGGTCTGGCCGTAGGTCATGCCCATTGCTTGCGCGGCGGCCATCTGGCCCTTGGGGATCGACTGCACGCCGGCCCGCACGATTTCGCAGAAGTACGCGGCTTCGAACATCATGAAGGCCACGACGCAGGAGGTGAATGCGCCAATCGGTGTGTCTTCGCCGGTGATCCAGCGCAGCACGAAGGGCACCGCCAGGTAGAACCAGGTGATCACCAGCAGCAGCGGGATCGAGCGGAAGTAGTTCACGTAGGCGCCGGCCACACGCGACAGCAGTTTGCTCGACGACAGGCGCATCAGCGCCAGCACCGTACCCAGCGCGATGCCGCCGATGACGCCCATGACCATCAACTGCAAGGTCATGAGCATGCCGTTCCACAGACCCGGGATGGCGGGGATGATACCGCTGAAATCAAGTTCCATTATTTGCCCCCCACGGAGATCAGGCCGGGCACTGCGACTTTCTTCTCGACCACTCGCATCAGCAGCATCAGGCTCATGTTCAGGGTGAAGTAGATCAGCGTGGCCAGGGTGAAGGCTTCAAACAGGTTGGCCGAGAATTCGGCGGTCTGTTTGGTTTGCGCCAGCAGTTCCATCAGGCCGATCAGGGACGCCACGGAGGAGTTCTTGAAGACGTTGAGGAATTCGGAGGTAAGCGGCGGAATGATGATGCGGTAGGCCTGGGGCAGCAGCACGTTCCAGTAGATCTGCGGCAGCTTGAAGCCCATGGCGCGGGCCGCGGACTCCTGGCCGCGTGGCAGCGCCTGGATACCGGTGCGCACTTGCTCGCACACACGGGCGGCGGTGAACAGGCCCAGGCACACGACGACGCTGAGGTAGGCCGAGGTGGTCGGGTTGAGGTCCTGTTTGTACCAGTCCTGCAGGTTTTGCGGCAGCAGGTCGGGTATCAGGAAATACCAGATGAACAGCTGAACCAGCAGCGGCACGTTGCGAAACAGTTCCACGTAGCAGGTCGCGATGCCCGCCACGAGGCGATTTGGCACGGTGCGCATGACGCCCAGAATGGACCCCAGCAGCAAGGCGATAATCCATGCCACGACGGCGATGGCAATGGTCCAGCCCAGGCCTGCGATGTACCAGTCGAGATAGGTCTCGCTGCCAACGCCGGTGGACTTGAAGAACACGCCCCAGTCCCAGTTGTAGTTCATTAGGGTCTCCCCTCGAAATCGATCGATGTACAAGCACCCGCTTGGGGAAAGTCCATTCCCGCCCGACATTGAACGCCAGGCACACGCGATCGGCTCGGAAACCGCCAGGTCGAGTGTTCCAAAAATACTGCCAGCAGGTAGTAACAGATGCCTGAGGGAGGGTGAACTCGCCTCAGGCGATAAGGTTAGTTCAGTGTCAGATTTTTACGTCGGGCGCCGGCTTGTCGCTTGGGTTGGCGATCAGCTCTTTAACCTTGTCACTCATTGGGAAGTTCAGGTTCAGGCCTTTGGGTGGGATCGGGCTTTCGAACCACTTGCTGTAGATTTTGTTGATCTCGCCGGATTTGAACAGGCCGACGATGGCGTCATCCACGGCTTTCTTGAAGTCCGGGTCGCCTTTGCGAACCATGCAGGCATAGGCCTCGAAGGACTGTGGCGTACCGGTGATGACCCAGTCATCCGGCTTCTTGGCCTTGGCTTCTTCACCGGCCAGCAGGGCGTCGTCCATCATGAACGCGACGGCGCGACCGCTTTCGAGCATCTGGAAGGATTCGCCGTGGTCCTTGGCGGAGATGACGTTCATGCCCATCTGCTTGTCGGCGTTCATCGCTTTGATGATGCGCTCGGACGTGGTGCCGGCGGTGGTCACGACGTTCTTGCCTTTGAGGTCGGCGAAATCAGCGTAGGACGGCTTGCCATCCTTGTCTTTCTTCACCAGCAGGCGAGTGCCGATTTCAAAGATGTTGGTGGTGAAGTCGACTTGCTGGGCGCGTTCGGCGTTATTGGTGGTGGAGCCGCATTCCAGGTCCGCAGTGCCGTTCTGGATCAGCGGGATACGGGTTTGCGAGGTGACCAGGTTGTACCGGGTCTTCAGGTCGGGCTTGTTCAGGTCTTTTTTCAGGGCTTCAACGATAGCCAGCTGAATGTCGTGGGAGTAGCCCACAGGTTTGCCCGAACCATCCGCGATGTAGGAAAACGGAATGGAGCTGTCGCGGTGCGCGAGAGTGATGGTGCCGGAGTCGTTGATTTTCTTCAGCGTGCCGGTGAGTTCGGCGGCGAACACTGGAGTGCTGATCAGAGCAGCAGCGATAGCTGCGCCCAGGATATGGGGAACGATGCGCATCAATACTTCCTCGACATTTGTTTTTTTTATGAAGCCGGATAGGCGGCTCTCTTGTACGGCGAATGCCCATAACGGCTGCTGGGAGGCCCTGGGCAATCGTTGGGAAGTGTAGAGCATGAGTCGTGCCAGCCCTGCAGTAAAAGATTAATGCGCTGATTTATATAGGAATTAACTTTATGTGACAGCGGATTTGCCGTGTGCGAGTACGGCAAACCGAATGGGGGAAGGGGGCGCGTTCGGAAAACCGAATGGTGCGGGAGCGAGCATGCTCGCTCCCGCACCGGTCAGGCGGCTTCGATCTTGCGGTTTTGCTCGACCTTGGACAGGTAACGCTGCAGCTTTTCCTGTTCTTCCGGGGTGGTGAACAGGCCAAGTTTGGTGCGGCGCCACAGCACGTCCTGTGGCTGGGTCGCCCATTCTTCGGCGCACAGGTAATCGACTTCGCGGGTATACAGGCCGCCACCCAGGTGTTCACCCAGGTCTGCCAGCGACTGCACGCCTTCCAGCAGACGCCAGGTGCGGCTGCCGTAGGTCACGGACCAACGGCGCGCGATTTCGCCTGGCACCCAATCGAATTTTTTACGAATGGCGTCGGCCAGCGCCTGCGGCGTGGTCATGTCCTCACCGCCCGGCAGGCTGGCGGTGGCGGTCCAGCTCGGGCGCATGTGCGCGAAGTAGGGTGCCAGTTGGGCCATGGCCGACTCGGCCAGCTTGCGGTAGGTGGTCAGCTTGCCGCCGAACACAGAGAGGATCGGCGCCTCGCCGGTAGCGCCGGACAGCGACAGCGTGTAATCACGGGTGATGGCCGATGGGTTGTCCGACTCGTCGTTGCACAGCGGGCGTACGCCGGAGTAGGTGTGGACAATGTCGTCGCGGCTCAGCTGTTTCTTGAAGTGCGCGTTGACCACTTTGAGCATGTAGTCGGTTTCGCCTTCGGTGACGGCCACCTTGGCCGGGTCGCCGGTGTATTCACGGTCGGTGGTGCCGATGATGGTCAGATCGTTCAGGTACGGAATAGTGAAGACGATGCGCTGATCTTCGTTCTGCAGGATGTGTGCGTGGGCGCCTTCGTAGAGTTTGGGCACGATCAGGTGGCTGCCCTGGATCAGGCGGATGCCATAGGGCGAATCCAGCTTGAGGTCGTCGCGAATGAACTTGGCGACCCATGGGCCAGCGGCATTCACCAGGGCCTTGGCGCGAATCGAGAAGAGGCTGCCGTCGGCGCGCTCCATGTTCATTTCCCATACACCCTGGCTGCGGTGTGCGCTGACGCAGCGGGTCTGGGTGTGGATATGCGCGCCTTTTTCGCGTGCGGCCATGGCGTTGAGCACGACCAGACGGGCATCGTCGACCCAGCAGTCGGAATATTCGAAGCCTTTGGTGATTTCGCTTTTAAGCGGGCTGTCGGCGCCAAAGGTGAGGCTTTTGGAACCCGCGAGTTTCTCGCGCTTGCCCAGGTGGTCGTACAGGAACAGGCCGGCACGAATCATCCACGCCGGGCGCAGGTGTGGGCGGTGGGGCAGCACGAAGCGCATCTGCTTGACGATGTGCGGCGCCTTGGCCAGCAGCACTTCACGTTCGGCCAGCGCTTCGCGCACCAGGCGGAACTCATAGTGTTCCAGGTAGCGCAGGCCACCGTGAATCAGCTTGCTGCTGGCTGAAGAGGTATGGCTGGCCAGGTCGTCCTTTTCGCAAAGGAATACCGACAAACCGCGCCCGGCTGCGTCTGCTGCAATCCCGACGCCATTGATTCCGCCACCAATTACGGCAACGTCATAGACTTCGGCAAGGGGTGAAGCAGGCAAGGTAGAAGGGTTCATCGGCTGGCCTCGCAATCTTTTCGTATTGGAATTCGAACATTAATGTTCATTTGCGAAAATGGTAGCTGATAAACGCGGGCACAGCCAGTCGACTTCGATTGAAAAAACTCATCGAACGGCGGGGAAGGGGAAATTTGTGAACATTAGCCTGGAGAGGGCTTAACAAAAAGGTGACTGTCGGATTGCCAGCGGGAGCCCCCTCCCACATGTTGACCACATTCCTTCTATTGGAAACGGGTCTAGTGTGGGAGGGGGCTTGCTCCCGATGGCGGCAGTCCTGGCGCTACACCACTTCCAGCCTGACCTTGTGCTCATTGAGGAGCTGCACCAGCGCCGGCACCGGTTGCTGATCGGTCACCAGGCAGTCCACCAGGCTGATCGGCCCCAGGCGAATCATGGCATTGCGCCCGAATTTGCTGGAATCCGCCGCCAGAATCACCTTGCGCGCATTGGCGATGATCGCCTGTGATACCCGCACTTCCTGGTAATCGAAGTCCAGCAGGCTGCCGTCTTCGTCGATGCCACTGATACCCACCAACGCGAAATCGACCTTGAACTGGTTGATGAAATCCACGCTGGCCTGGCCCACCACCCCGCCGTCACGGCGCACGTTGCCGCCGGTCAACAGCACGTCGAAGTCGTCCTTGGCGCTGAGCATGGTGGCGACATTAAGGTTGTTGGTGATGATTTTCAGGTGGTTGTGATTGAGCAGTGCGCGGGCAATGGATTCGGTGGTGGTGCCGATATTGATGAACAGCGAGGCGTGATCGGGAATCTGCGCGGCGATGGCTTCGCCGATGCGCTGTTTCTCGTCGCGCATCTGGTCGGCCCGCATCGCGTAGGCGGTGTTTTCGACGCTGGAATCATAGGCTGCGCCGCCGTGGTAGCGGCGCAACAGGTTGGCATCCGCCAGTTGATTGATATCGCGGCGGATGGTTTGCGGGGTGACAACGAACAACTGCGCCATTTCCTCGATACTGACATAGCCGCGTTCGCGGACCAGTTCGAGGATTTGTTGCTGGCGGGGAGGCAGATTCATGGGGCGTCCTTTGGGCTGCCATACAAAAGTGGCCCATGATGACGCAGGAATCCGCTCCCTGCCAGTTACAACCCCAAGAGGGACCGGCGCCTGGTTTATTCGGCGCCTTCGTGCGGCTCCCAATCGCGGGTGCGGCTTACCGCTTTCTGCCAGCCGGCGTAGAGTTTCTCTTTGGCGGCTTCATCCAGTTGCGGTTCGAATTCGCGCTCGATCACCGCCTTGCCGCGCAGTTCGTCCAGGCTGCTCCAGAAGCCGCAGGCCAGGCCCGCCAGGTAAGCGGCGCCCAGCGCGGTGGTTTCGCGCATTTGTGGGCGTTCCACCTGGGTGCCAAGGATATCGGCCTGGAACTGCATCAGGAAGTTGTTCGCCACTGCGCCGCCGTCCACGCGCAGGGCCTTGAGGCGTTCGCCCGAGTCCTGTTGCATGGCATCGAGCACGTCGCGGGTCTGGTAGGCAATCGACTCGAGGGCTGCCCGAATGATGTGGTCCACGCGTACGCCACGGGTCAGGCCGAACAGTGCGCCACGGGCATACGGGTCCCAGTACGGCGCGCCCAGGCCGGTGAAGGCGGGCACCAGGTACACGCCGTTGCTGTCCTTGACCTTGCCGGCAAAGTATTCGGTGTCGGTGGCGTCGGCGATGATTTTCAGTTCATCGCGCAGCCATTGCACGGTCGAGCCGCCGTTGAACACTGCGCCTTCAAGGGCGTAAGCCACTTCACCACGCGGGCCGCAGGCGATGGTGGTGAGCATGCCATGCTTGGATTTGACCGCCTTGTCGCCGGTATTCATCAGCAGGAAGCAACCGGTGCCGTAGGTGTTTTTGGCCTGGCCGGGCTCCACGCACATCTGACCGAACAGCGCCGCTTGCTGGTCACCGGCGATGCCGCCGATGGCGATACCGCTCTTGGTGCGGCCGTAGATTTCCGACGACGATTTCACTTCCGGCAGCATTTCGCGCGGTACGTCAAGAATCTCCAGCATCTTCGCATCCCACTCCAGGGTGTGGATGTTGAAGAGCATGGTGCGCGAGGCGTTGGTGTAGTCGGTGACGTGGGTTTTGCCACCGGTAAATTTCCAGATCAGCCAGCTGTCGATGGTGCCGAACAGCAGTTCGCCGTTGCGCGCACGCTCGCGGCTGCCTTCAACGTTGTCGAGGATCCACTTGAGCTTGGTGCCGGAGAAGTACGGGTCGGTGACCAGGCCAGTGGCGTCGTTGATGTATTGCTCGTGGCCATCGCGCTTGAGCTGCTGGCAGATCTCGGTGCTGCGGCGGCACTGCCAGACGATCGCGTTGTAGATCGGGCGGCCGGTGTTCTTGTCCCATACCACGGTGGTTTCACGCTGGTTGGTGATACCGATGGCGGCGACCTGGTCATGGTGCAGGCCGGCCTGTGCCAGGGCTTCGACCATCACCGCGCTCTGGGTGGCGAAGATTTCCATCGGGTCATGCTCGACCCAGCCGGCTTGCGGGTAATGCTGGGTGAACTCGCGCTGGGCGGTGCACACCACGTTGGCGTCACGATCAAAGATGATCGCTCGCGAACTGGTGGTGCCCTGGTCGAGGGCAATGATGTAGTTCTTATTCTGAATATCGGTCATGTCGATTGCCTTGTACGAAAAAGGGAAGTCGGAAGTCAGCCTGGGCCGCAAAGGGCAGGGGACCAGGCTAGCGCTTTCAGGAAATACGCGTGTTGCCGTTGACAGCCGTGTCAGGTGTTTCAGCTACAGCAGGGGCGCTGCTCGGCAGATGGCGGGCGATCAGCCCGCGGTAGGCCGCAGCACCCAGGCATGCGCCGACAATCGGCGCGAAAATCGGCACCAGGAAGTAGGGGATGTCGCGACCGCCAGTGAAGGCTATTTCACCCCAGCCGGCGAAAAACGTCATCAGCTTGGGCCCGAAATCCCGCGCCGGGTTCATCGCAAAGCCGGTCAGCGGGCCCATGGCGCTGCCGATCACCGCAATCAGCAGGCCGATCAGCAGGGGGGCGAGCGGGCCGCGTGGCAGGCCGTTGTTGTCGTCGGTGAGGGCCATGATCACGCCCATCAGGATGGCGGTGATGACCATCTCCACCAGGAATGCCTGGGCCGTGCTCAACAGTGCATGGGGATAGGTGGAGAACACCGAGGCCAATTCCAGGCTGGCCTGGGAGCCACGCACCAGATGGTGGGTTTGTTCGTAATCGAAAAAAAGATTGCTGTACAGCGTGTACACCAGTGCTGCCGAACAGAAGGCACCGGCCACCTGGGCGAGGATATAGAAAGGCAGTTTGCGCTTTTCGAAATCGGCAAACAGGCACAGGGCAATACTGACCGCCGGGTTGAGGTGAGCCCCGGAAATACCGGCGCTGAGGTAGATCGCCATGCTGACGCCGATCCCCCAGATGATACTGATTTCCCATAAACCGAAGCTGGCACCCGCGACCTTGAGCGCAGCGACGCAACCGGTACCGAAGAAGATGAGCAGCGCGGTGCCGAGGAACTCGGCCATGCATTGGCTCGAAAGTGAAGGCTGTTGAAGAGCAGTTGTCATGGAAAACCTCATTTGTTGTTCTTGTCTGGCGTACGGCCTCGTTGGGCCTTGCGCGATTTTCACCAATGACGTGGATCCCCATCCACGCTACGGCTTACTGCTGGAATACTGCGGAAACATTCCTACAGTATTCGGAAACGAAAAAATATAGACAAGAATGACGGCTGTCAAAGGTCGAAAGTGAACTGTCAGTCATTTTCAAACTATTGGTCTGATGAATGATCATGTTTGTGACAGCATTTATTAGTGCAGGCGAGGACCGCACTAGAGCGTTTTACGTGGTCTTGGCCTAAAATCGGCCATCTGTTTGCCCGACCGGAGACACCATGACCCCCGCATTGGATCTGTTGAAAAAAGTT
This sequence comes from Pseudomonas trivialis, assembly GCF_001439805.1. Taxonomy (GTDB): domain Bacteria; phylum Pseudomonadota; class Gammaproteobacteria; order Pseudomonadales; family Pseudomonadaceae; genus Aquipseudomonas; species Aquipseudomonas trivialis. The sequence goes on from NZ_JYLK01000005.1 coordinate 55,950, forward strand.
CGCGTCGAACATCGTATCCACAGTTACGAGCACGATCCCAAGTCGGCGTCATATGGTCTGGAGGCCGCAGAGAAATTGGGCCTCGACCCAGCCAGAGTGTTCAAGACCCTGTTGGCCAGCAGTGAAAAGGGTGAGTTTCTGGTGGCGGTGGTGCCGGTCGTCGGAAGTCTGGACCTCAAAGCCCTGGCGCACGCGGCGGGAGCGAAAAAAGTCGAAATGGCCGATCCGGCTGCGGCACAGCGCTCCACCGGTTATTTGCTGGGGGGGATCAGTCCGTTGGGGCAGAAAAAGCGTTTGCGCACGTTCATCGATGTGACGGCACAGCCGTTCGAGACGATTTTTGTAAGTGCGGGAAGGCGAGGGCTGGAAGTGGAATTGACAGCTTCGGCGCTGGCTGAAAACACCCAGGCCATCTTCGCACCGATTGGCAGAATATGATGTCGCGGCACTGAACATCCGAGGTGGGGAGGGAGCAAGGTCCCTCCCATATTCAGAGTGCTGCCTGAAACAGCACCAGATGTTCCGCCGCAACCCGAATGCCTACATCCACGCCCACTTGATGGTCCGCATGGCTGGGGAAAATCGATTCCAGCTGCGCGCCTGTCGGCAATTGCAGACGGTAGAGCGTGGAGGCGCCAAGGAAGGTCTTGCCGACAATCCGCGCTTTCAGGGCGCTGTCCGGCGCGTGGACGATATCGTCCGGGCGCAGCAATACATCCACCGCTCCCCCCGCAGGCCAGGTGTAGGCACGGTTGCCGCGCAGCTCACCCAGTTCGGTACGCACGGACTCCGGCGAGCTCAATTGGCCACGAATGAAGTAGCCCTGGCCGATAAAACTGGCGACATAGGGTGTCTGCGGTTCGTGATAAAGGTTGTAGGGCGTATCCCACTGTTCCAGCCGGCCTTCCTTGAACACGCCCACCTGATCGCTCACGGCAAACGCTTCTTCCTGATCATGGGTGACCAGAATCGCACTGGTGCCGCGTGCCTTGAGAATCTCGCGCACTTCATGGCTGAGCTTGCGCCGCAGTTCGCCATCGAGGTTGGAGAAGGGCTCATCGAGCAACAGCAGTTGCGGCTCCGGCGCCAGGGCGCGGGCGAGGGCGACGCGCTGTTGCTGGCCGCCGGACAATTCATGGGGGAAGCGCTTGCCCAGGTTCTTCAGGTTGACCAGTTCCAGCAGTTCGGCGACCACGCGGTCCTTGTGTGCGTGCTTGCGAATGCCGAATGCAATGTTGTCGGCCACGCTGAGGTGGGGAAACAGGGCGTAGTCCTGAAACACCATGCCGATACGACGTTTCTCCGGTGCCAAGGTGAAACCGGCGCTGGAGATGACTTCACCGGCCAGGCTGATCTCACCTTCGTGCACTGGTTCGAACCCGGCAATCGCCCGCAGCGTGGTGGTCTTGCCGCAACCCGAGGACCCGAGCAGGCAACCGATATCGCCGGCATTGAGGTGCAGATTGAGGTGCTGCACCACCCGTTGATCGTGATAACCGCATGCCAGATTGCGCAGGTTCAGCAGCAGGGGCTGGCTCATGCGTGGTGGTACGACGGCGGCACAAGAAATTCGAGCAGCGCCTTTTGCGCGTGCAGGCGGTTTTCGGCCTGGTCCCACGCCACCGAGCGCTGATCGTCGAGCAGGTCGAGGCTGATTTCCTCGCCACGGTGCGCCGGCAGGCAATGCATGAACAGCACATCGGGCGCGGCCAGGTCGAGCAGGGCGCGGGTGACCTGGTACGGCGCGAACCGGGCCAGGCGCTTGGCGGTTTCTTCTTCCTGACCCATGGAGGTCCACACGTCGGTGCTCACCAGATGCGCGCCGGCCACGGCTTCACGTGGGTCGCGCACGAGGGTGACGCGGCTGCCGGCTTGTTCGAGGAAGCGCGCGTCGGGCTCGTAGCCTTCAGGGCAGGCGACACGCAGTTGGAAGTCGAACTGGATCGCCGCTTCTATATAGCTGTTGCACATGTTGTTGCCATCGCCGATCCAGGCCACGGTCTTGCCCTGGATGGAGCCACGATGCTCAAGAAAGGTCTGCATGTCGGCCAGCAACTGGCAGGGGTGCAGGTCGTCGGACAGGCCGTTGATCACCGGCACCCGCGAGTTGGCGGAAAATTCGGTCACGGTGCTGTGGGCAAAGGTACGGATCATCACGGCGTCGAGCATGCTCGACATGACGATGGCGCTGTCGGCGACGGTCTCGCCCCGGCCCAGTTGCGTATCGCGCGAAGACAGAAAGATGGCCTGGCCACCCAGTTGAATCATGCCGGCTTCGAACGACACGCGGGTGCGAGTCGATGACTTCTCGAAAATCATGCCGAGCACGCGGTTTTTCAAAGGCTCGAACAGTACGCCGCGGTTACGCAGGTCTTTAAGCTCAATGCCTCGACGGATCACGCCGACCAGCTCTTCGGGCGTGCAATCCATCAGGGAGAGAAAGTGCCTAGCGCTCATCATTAACTACCTTTTGCAACAGACCGCAGATACTCAAAGCCTTGTTTATTGTGACAACGGGCGAGACCTGCGGCGAAAGCCGCACGGGGCGACGAAATAGGGGAAGGCGCGATATTGACATTAAATGTCGCGTCTTACCAATAGGGCTACGGTTTTTAAGGGTGTTCAGCGGGGCGTCAAAGCGCGTTTGAAGACAACTTCCTGACAGCAGCGGGCCATTTGTACACTGGCGTCGTAACCTTTTGCAATGCGCGGCGGCGGGGCCAGGCCGGGCTGCGTCGGTTTTCTGCGATGATGCGTGCACTGTTGAAACATTTGCTCACGCTCTCGGCCATGGCCTGGCCTGATGCCAGTCGATTCATGCCGCGAAGGTTACTGGTGCCAAGGTTCCCGGCGGCCCATAGTTGCCCCAAAGCCCCTATAAAGAGACTGGCCATGACCAAGACTCTCCACCACCGTGCCTGCCATCTGTGTGAAGCCATTTGCGGTCTGACCCTGGAAACCACCCAGGCCGACGACGGCAGCCTGGCGATCACGTCCATCAAGGGCGACGCCCAGGACAGCTTCAGCCGTGGGCATATCTGCCCCAAGGCCGTGGCGTTGCAGGATATCCAGAATGACCCGGACCGCCTGCATCAGCCCATGCTGCGCGTCGGCAGCCAATGGCAACCGATCCCGTGGGCAGACGCCTTCGCGCTGGTGGCTGAACGTCTGTCAGGCATTCAGGCGCGTCATGGACAGAACGCGGTGGCGGTCTACCAGGGCAACCCGAGCGTGCACAATTATGGGCTGATGACCCACAGTAACTATTTTCTGGGGCTGTTGAAGACGCGCAATCGGTTTTCCGCGACCTCAGTGGATCAACTGCCCCATCACCTCACCAGCCACCTGATGTACGGCCACGGCCTGTTGCTGCCGATCCCGGACATCGACCACACCGATTTCATGCTGATCCTCGGTGGCAATCCGTTGGCCTCCAACGGCAGCATCATGACCGTGCCGGATGTGGAAAAACGCCTCAAGGCCATCCAGGCCCGGGGCGGCAAAGTGGTGGTGGTCGACCCTCGGCGCAGCGAGACGGCGGCCATAGCCGACCAGCATCTGTTCGTGCGGCCTGGCGGTGACGCGGCGCTGTTGTTCGGCCTGCTCAACACCCTGTTTACCGAGAACCTGACCCGTACCAGCCACTTGCCGGTGGAAGGCCTTGAAGGGGTGCGCCGTGCCATTGCCGGGTTTACCGCCGAGGCTATGAGCAGCCAGTGTGCCGTGCCTGCTGAACAGATCCGCCAGTTGGCGCGTGACTTTGCCGCTGCGGACAAGGCGGTGTGCTACGGGCGCATGGGGGTGTCGACCCAGGCGTTCGGCACGCTGTGTCATTGGCTGGTGCAATTGATCAACCTGGTGACCGGCAATCTCGACCGGGTGGGTGGCGCGCTGTGCACCACGCCGGCCGTGGACCTGGTGGCGTCCACCGGTGGCGGGCATTTCAATCGCTGGCAGAGCCGCGTCTCCGGGCGTCCGGAATACGGCGGCGAATTACCCGTGTCGGCCCTGGCTGAAGAAATGCTCACCGCAGGCCAAGGGCAAATCCGCGCGCTGGTGACGGTGGCGGGCAACCCGGTGCTGTCCACGCCCAATGGCCGCCAGTTGGAGCAGGCGCTGGAGGGGCTGGAATTCATGGTCAGTGTCGACCTGTATATCAACGAGACCACGCGGTATGCCGACCTGATCCTGCCGTCCACCTCGGCGCTGGAGAATGATCACTATGACACCACGTTCAATATGTTCGCGGTGCGCAACGTCACCCGGTTCAATCGCGCGATCCTGCCCAAGCCGGCGGGCGCTCTGCATGATTGGGAGATTTTTGTCGGTTTGGCCAAGGCCTTTGCCGTGCAGACCGGCGTGGCGCTCAAGCCGACGGTGGCGCCGGCGCAGATGATCGATGCCGGCCTGCGCGCCGGGACTTATGGTGATGCATCCGCTCACAAGCTGTCGGTGGCGATGCTGGCGGACCATCCCCATGGACTGGACCTGGGGCCGCTGTCGGCTAACCTTGCAGCGCGCTTGAAAACCGCGGATGGCAAGGTGCAGGCAGCGCCGGCGGTGATCCTTGCCGATCTGGTGCGTTTTGCGGCACAACCGGCGCCTGTGGCTGACGAGCTGCTGCTGATCGGCCGTCGCCATGTGCGCAGCAACAATTCGTGGATGCATAACTATCACCGGCTGGTGAAGGGCAAGCCACGGCACCAGTTGCACATGCACCCCGAGGACCTGGCGAGCCGGCAGTTGGCTGATGGTCAGCGCGTGCGCGTCAGTTCGCGCATCGGCATGATCGAAGTTGAAGTGCTCGCCAGTCTGGAGATGATGCCTGGGGTGGTCAGTCTGCCCCACGGTTGGGGGCATGGCCGCCCGGGCGTGCGGATGACAATCGCCAGCAGCCAGCCGGGAGCGAGTGCCAATGACTTGACTGACGAGCGGCAGTTGGATGAATTGTCCGGCAACGCCGCCTTGAACGGGGTGCCGGTGCAGGTTTCGGCCGCATAAGGAGCCTGAGCATTGTGCCGGGATTTTGCGTTACAATGCGCCACCGTGCCGACCTGTGAGTCGCAAAGTTCCAGCCGAGGTGTTCCATGGATATCATCGAAACGATCAAAGAGCAGATTGCCAACAACACCATCCTGCTTTACATGAAGGGCGCGCCGAACGCGCCTCAGTGCGGTTTTTCCGCGAAGGCATCCCAGGCCATCATGGCGTGCGGCGAGAAATTCGCCTACGTGGATATCCTGCAGAATCCTGAAATCCGCGCCAACCTGCCCAAGTACGCCAACTGGCCGACCTTCCCGCAACTGTGGGTAGCCGGCGAGCTGGTCGGCGGCAGTGACATCATCACTGAAATGGCAGCGGACGGTTCGTTGCAGGCGCTGGTCAAAGATGCAGCAGCCAATGCGGCGGCCAAGACCGACGCTTGATTGGCCCGCAATAAAAAGCCCCGCTTCTCGAAAGAGAGCGGGGCTTTTTTGTACCTGCGTGGTGTGGGTTATTCGCCCATTTGCGACTGCAGGTAATTCTCCAGGCTGACTTTGACGATCAGACCCAGTTGGGTTTCCAGCCAGTCGATGTGTTCTTCCTGATCTTCCAGAATGTCTTCCAGCAGCTCGCGGCTGCCGAAGTCGCCGTGGGTTTCGCAGTGGGCAATGGCGGCCTTGAGGTCGCTGTGGCTCTTGCGCTCAAAGCCCAGGTCGCTGTTGAGCATCTCCTGGGTGTGTTCGCCGATATTCAGTTTGCCCAGGTCCTGCACGTTCGGCAGGCCTTCCAGGAACAGGATGCGCTTGATCAGCGCATCGGCGTCTTTCATGGCCTTGATCGATTCTTTGTATTCGCGCTTGCCGAGCTTTTCCAGGCCCCAATCGTCGTACATGCGGGCATGCAGAAAGTACTGATTGATCGCGACCAGTTCATTGGCAAGGATTTTGTTGAGTTGCTGGATGACTGAGATGTCGCCTTTCATGACTGGGGTCCTGCCCTGTAATAGCTGTGTATAAGGCGGAGTTTGAGCGGCGAAAACCTTAGTGTCAAACCTAAGTTATTGAATAATAAATGAAAATTAATCGGAATAAGAATGTTTGTGTTCCGCGTCTTGGCGCTAACTAATTGAATTACAGGCATAAAAAAACCGGACTCCAGGTCCGGTTCTTTAAAACACGCCTATTTAAGCGTGTGTAAATTCTGCTGAGTAGGGGAGCGCGCTCTGCGCCGTTTGCAGTTGCGTCAGCGTTTCCCGTACCACTTGCTTGGCGAGGCAGGCACATTTACCACACTGGCTGGCAACGCCGGTGGTTTCGCGCACTTCCTTGTAGCTGCAGCAACCTTCATAGATTGCTTCGCGGATTTGTCCGTCGGTGACGCCAGTACAAAGGCACACATACATAGGGAGAACCATCGCGGTGTGAGGCTTGAATGCGTTGGATCTTAATGTTAACGAGAATGATTGTCAAAGTACATTCACAGGGTATTTCCCGGCGTGGCGCCCGCACTGACGAACGGTTTTTTCAGTGTATGATGCTCGGTCTTCACGAAGCGTGACTGCGTCACAGGTCTGTCGCTTAAACGCGGCAGACTCAAGGCCGGTCCTGTTACTTCAATCTTCACCCTTAACATCAGGAGATACCCAATGAGTGTACTCGTCGGCAAACAAGCCCCGGATTTCGACGTACCTGCCGTGCTCGGCAATGGCGAAATCGTAGACAGCTTCAAGCTGTCTGAAGCCATCAAAGGCAAATACGGCCTGGTGTTTTTCTACCCGTTGGACTTCACCTTCGTCTGCCCGTCCGAGCTGATCGCGCTGGACCACCGCATGGACGATTTCAAGGCACGCAACGTTGAAGTGGTTGCCGTGTCCATCGACTCCCATTTCACCCACAACGCGTGGCGCAACACGGCCATCAACGATGGCGGCATCGGCAAAGTCAAATACACCATGGCTGCCGACATGAAGCACGAGATTGCCAAGGCCTACGACGTTGAATCCGAAGGCGGCGTGGCGTTCCGTGGCGCGTTCCTGATCGACGACAAGGGCGTTGTGCGCTCGCAGATCATCAACGACCTGCCGCTGGGTCGTAATATGGAAGAGCTGATCCGTCTGGTCGACGCGCTGCAGTTCCACGAAGAGCACGGTGAAGTCTGCCCTGCCAACTGGAAAAAAGGCGACAAGGGCATGACCGCTTCCACCGAAGGCGTTGCGGCTTACCTGACCGAGAACGCCGGCAAGCTGTAAGCCGAATTCGAGGTACAAAAAAACCGGCCTGTGAGGGCCGGTTTTTTTATGGGGGCGTTCGGAGAGAGTCTCAGTCGCCGAAATCTTCCCAGCCGCCCATCTGCTTCCACCGGTTGACAATGCCGCAGAACAGCTCGGCGGTCTTCTCGGTGTCGTAGCGCGCCGAGTGGGCCTCGCGGCCGTCAAAGTCGATACCAGCGGCCTGGCAGGCCTTGGCCAACACCGTTTGACCATAGGCCAGGCCGGCGAGGGTGGCGGTGTCGAAGCTGGAGAAGGGGTGGAACGGGTTACGCTTCATGTCCAGGCGCGCCACGGCGGCGTTCAGGAAGCCCAGGTCGAAGCTGCTGTTGTGACCCACCAGGATTGCGCGTTTGCAGCCATTGGCTTTCAACGCCTTGCGTACGCCACGGAAGATATCGGTCAGCGCCGCTTCTTCGCTGACCGCCATGCGCAGCGGATGATCGAGCTTGATGCCGGTGAACTCCAGGGCGGCCGCTTCGATGTTCGCGCCTTCGAACGGCTCGACGCGGAAGAAATGCGTGTGTTCCGCAAACACGAAACCCTGCTCATCCATGCCGATGGTGGTGGCGGCAATTTCCAGCAAGGCGTCGGTGGCGCAGTTGAAGCCTCCGGTTTCTACGTCGATGACAACCGGCAGATAGCCGCGAAACCGCTCGGCCATCGGATGACGGGAACCGCCACCGCTGTGCTCGTGTTCGTCGTCGTAATGGTCTTCACTCACTTGCTTTCCTCCAGCAGGCGCCAGCGCAGTGTTTCACCGGCGCGCAGCGGGATTACGGTCAGCTCGCCAAACGGCAGGCTGGCGGGGGCGGTCCAGTCTTCGCGGACCAGGGTGATGCGGTCGGTATTGGCCGGCAGGCCGTAGAAGCGCGGGCCGTTGAGGCTGGCAAACGCTTCGAGCTTGTCGAGCGAATTGCGCGATTCAAATGCTTCGGCGTACAGCTCGATGGCAGCATAGGCGGTGTAGCACCCAGCACAACCACACGCGGCTTCCTTGGCGTGCTGGGCATGGGGCGCCGAATCGGTGCCAAGGAAGAACTTCGGGTTGCCGCTGGTGGCGGCGTCCAGCAAGGCCACCTGGTGGGTGTTGCGCTTGAGGATCGGCAGGCAATAGAAGTGCGGCCGAATCCCGCCCACCAGCATGTGGTTGCGGTTGTACAGCAGGTGATGGGCAGTGATGGTCGCGCCGACGTTTTCCGAGGCTTCGGTGACGAACTGCACGGCGTCAGCGGTGGTGATGTGCTCGAACACCACCTTGAGGGTCGGGAACAGCTCGACCACGCGACGCATGTGCTCGTCGATGAAGATCTTCTCGCGGTCGAACACATCCACGTCGCCACGGGTGACCTCACCGTGGATCAACAATGGCATGCCGACCTCTGCCATGGCTTCGATGGCCGGCAGAATCTTGTCGATGCTGGTCACGCCGGAGTCGGAGTTGGTGGTGGCGCCCGCCGGATACAGCTTGGCGGCGTACACAAAACCGCTGGCACGGGCTTCGCGAATTTCTTCAGGCTGGGTGCGGTCGGTGAGGTAGAGCACCATCAACGGTTCGAAGTGGCTGCCGGCCGGTCGTGCAGCGAGGATGCGCTGGCGATAGGCATCGGCTTGCGCGGCATTGCGCACCGGAGGTACCAGGTTGGGCATGATGATGGCGCGGCCAAACGTGCGCGCTACATCGGCCACGGTGTGGGGTAACGCAGCACCATCGCGAAGATGAATATGCCAGTCGTCGGGACGCAGCAGGGTCAGGCGGTCGGACATTGGGGATTCCAGGCGGGTCAATCTGGTGGGAATGCTACCGGAAAAGACTGTTGCAGGCACTCGCTATCAAGTTTTGCAGGATGCGACCGATAGCTGGGGGTATGCCTTAACGACGTATGACGCCTTGATGTGTTGTAGAAACCAGTGGAGCCGCCCGTGCGCCAGCATTATCTAGCCCTGCTCAGTGTGTTCGCCAGCCTGCCTGCAATGGCCCTCACGTTCCAGACACGTCTGGAGAACATTGAGTGGAAGGTGGAAGGCGATCAGTTCGAGTGCCGCCTGACCCAGCCGATCACCGATTTCGGCTCGGGCGAGTTCGTGCGCCGCGCCGGCGAGCAGGCGACTTTTCGCCTCAAGGCTTATAACGGTGCACTCGGCGCGGGCTCGGCGACGTTGCTGGCGGCCGCTGCGCCGTGGCAGCCGGGGCGGGGCGATATCAATCTGGGCGCGGTGCGGGTCGGCAGCGGCGATGTGCTGTTTAACAGTTCCCAGGCCCAGGCCGGGCGCCTGTTCACGGGCCTGCTGGAAGGGCGCAGCCCCACTGTGCGCCATTACGGGCGCGAGGGCGGCTACTCGGAGGTTCGCCTGTTGCCGGTGAAATTCAACAAGGCTTTCAACGACTATCAGCTGTGCACCGCCAAACTGTTGCCGATGAATTACGATCAGGTCAAACAGACAGAAGTCGGCTTCCCCGGCGGTGGCGTTGAACTGGATGCCGCCGCCAAGCAGAAACTGTCGGTGATTCTGGCGTACCTGAAAGCCGATCCCACGGTTAACCATATGGAACTGAATGGTCACTCCGACAACAGCGGCAATCGCCTGACCAACCGCGATGTCTCGCGCCGTCGCGCCCTGGCGGTGATGGACTACTTCAAGGCCAATGGGATCCCGGAATCGCAGATCACCCTGCGATTCCACGGTGAAAGCTACCCCTTGGCGCCCAACACCAATGCGGCCAACCGCGCGCGCAACCGTCGTGTGAACATCCAGCTTGAACGCGTGGCCGCCCCGGAAAAACCGGCACCGCAGGCTACCGCTCCAGGCAATCCGGCGCACACCTCATAAGGTGCGACCCTCGGTCGCGCCGTCGACATAATCTGTCGCTTTATCTTCATTTGCTGTCGCGCCCCTGTAAATTCACGGTTTTGATCGGTAGAATCGTCGCCTTTCCGTACAACCCCGTGGAGTGATGGCATGGCCGACGTAAACAAGGTCGTTCTCGCGTATTCCGGCGGCCTGGACACTTCGGTGATCCTCAAGTGGCTGCAGGATACTTATAACTGTGAAGTGGTGACCTTCACCGCTGACCTGGGTCAGGGCGAAGAGGTCGAACCTGCACGTGCCAAGGCGCAAGCCATGGGCGTGAAAGAGATCTACATTGACGACCTGCGCGAAGAGTTCGTCCGCGATTTCGTCTTCCCGATGTTTCGCGCCAACACCGTCTACGAAGGTGAGTACCTGCTGGGTACCTCCATCGCACGTCCGCTGATCGCCAAGCGCCTGATCGAAATCGCCAACGAAACCGGCGCCGACGCCATTTCCCATGGCGCGACCGGCAAGGGCAACGACCAGGTGCGCTTCGAGCTGGGGGCCTACGCCCTCAAGCCAGGCGTGAAAGTGATTGCACCGTGGCGTGAGTGGGACCTGCTGTCCCGTGAAAAGCTGATGGATTACGCTGAAAAGCACGCAATCCCGATCGAGCGTCACGGCAAGAAGAAGTCCCCGTACTCGATGGACGCCAACCTGCTGCACATCTCCTATGAAGGCGGCGTGCTGGAAGACACCTGGACCGAGCACGAAGAAGATATGTGGAAATGGACCGTCTCCCCGGAGAACGCTCCCGACAAACCGCAGTATCTGGAACTGACCTACCGCAACGGCGACATCGTCGCGCTGGACGGCGTCGAAATGACTCCGGCCACCGTGCTGGCGACCCTCAACCGCATTGGCGGCGAGCACGGTATCGGCCGTCTCGACATCGTCGAGAACCGTTACGTGGGCATGAAGTCCCGTGGCTGCTACGAGACCCCGGGTGGCACCATCATGCTGCGCGCCCACCGCGCCATCGAGTCCATCACCCTCGACCGCGAAGTGGCTCACCTCAAAGACGAGTTGATGCCCAAGTACGCCAGCCTGATCTACACCGGCTACTGGTGGAGTCCTGAGCGTTTGATGCTGCAACAGATGATCGACGCCTCTCAGGTCCACGTGAACGGCGTGGTGCGTCTTAAGCTGTACAAGGGCAACGTGATCGTCACGGGTCGCAAGTCCGAGGAGTCGCTGTTCGACGCCAACATCGCCACCTTCGAAGAAGACGGCGGTGCCTATAACCAGGCGGACGCGGCGGGCTTCATCAAATTGAACGCATTGCGCATGCGCATCGCGGCCAATAAAGGTCGCAAGCTGTTCTAAGTGTTCGAGCTGATCTGAAAAAGGCCCCTTGTTCGAGGGGTCTTTTTTTGAATGGAATGAACGTAGAACGAATATTCTGTTTATTGACGTTTAATTTATTTGGATATTAAACGCTCCGTTTTCAATTGGCGCGCCTCTTTCTAAAAGTTCACAAAGTCGAATGAATTATTTACACCTGAGTAGGAACTGTCTCTTACAGAAAAATCACTCAAAGGAGTACGGCGTAAATGTAATGCGCTGAAACTTCTGTAGGAATTTTACGGTGTGAACGCCTATGTTGAATGGAACTGAATCAAAGGAAGTGTTTTCACCTGCCCGATCCTGTGAGTGTCACAAGCAAGGGGCATTTCCTGAAAGTCGTGTGCGCCATGTTTACGGCCGACCCTTTAATCGGTGCGTATTTCACTCAAAATATGTAGGGGGGCGGAAAGTTCTGAAAGGCTGCATAAAATCGAATGCATCCTCATCGTTGTTTTTTTGTAGGCTAATTCCGATATCGTTGTGGCTTGGGTCTCTGCTTGCTGTTGCTCGGGGGGGAACACTATGCCAACTAGGAAACGACTAGGCTATTGTGTTTGCTCTGAATAATTCGAACAGCGAAATTGGACTTTCTTATGAATAAAGTGCTGATCGTGGATGATCATCCCGTGATTCGTCTTGCTGTGCGTATGCTGATGGAACGTCATGGTTATGAGGTCGTTGCAGAGACCGATAACGGTGTCGACGCGTTGCAACTTGCGCGGGAGCATATGCCGGACATTGTGATACTGGATATTGGAATTCCCCAGCTCGACGGGCTGGAAGTTATTTGCCGACTGTCTTCCAGCAAACAACCATCGCCCTTCAAGGTGCTGGTGCTCACCTCGCAGGCACCTGGCCATTTCTCCATGCGCTGCATGCAGGCCGGCGCAGCGGGCTACGTCTGCAAGCAGCAGGACCTGACCGAGTTGCTGAGCGCTATCAAGGCTGTGCTTTCCGGCTACAGCTACTTCCCGAATCAGGCATTGAATTCGGTGCGCTCTACCATCGGCAACGCCAGTGAAGCGGACATGGTCGAGCGCCTTTCCGGGCGCGAGATGATGGTGTTGCAACAGTTGGCTCGCGGCAAGACCAACAAGGAGATCGCAGACGGCATGTTTCTCAGTAACAAGACCGTCAGTACCTACAAGACGCGCCTGCTGCTCAAGCTCAATGCCCGCTCACTGGTGGACCTGATCGAGCTGGCCCAGCGCAATGGGTTGGTCTGAAACGCGGATCGGCCTATCTACACCGGCAGAAAAAAGCCTCCACGAAGGGAGGCTTCCGGCCGCTTTCGGTTGCATCAGAAATCGAAATCGTAGTCGGCCAACTGTTTTTGCAAGCGTCGCTCTTCCAGAAGATTGTCGATGGTGCGGCGTTTGCTCAAATTGGTCTTGGCCACCTCAACCACAGGCGTCTCTGCCACGTCGTCATCCGTCTCAACGAGGTCGTCGTCCACTTCCAGTTGTTCTTTGCCAGTGCTCATAAGGTTAACTCCGGGCTAAGACTGCCGTTGGCGCTCCTTATAACGATAATCCACGGGCGGGTAAAAAAGATTTTTTCAATCGTCGAATCAATAAAACCAATGATTGCTCAATCGTCGGAGGTTTTTTCTTTGTACTCACACAGGTCTTCGATGCGACAGCTGCCGCAACGGGGCTTGCGTGCCTGGCAGACATAGCGCCCGTGCAGGATCAGCCAATGATGGGAATCGAGCAGGTACTGTCTGGGCACAAACTTCATCAGCTGCCGTTCCACTTCCACCACGTTTTTCCCGCGGGCAATGCCGGTGCGGTTGCTGACCCGAAAAATATGCGTATCCACCGCCATGGTCAGTTGCCGGAACGCGGTGTTCAGCACCACGTTGGCAGTTTTGCGTCCCACGCCGGGCAGGGCCTCCAGAGCCTCGCGGGTTTGTGGCACTTCACCGCCGTGGAGCTCCATCAGCATGCGGCAGGTCTCAATGACATTTTTTGCCTTGCTGTTGTACAGGCCGATGGTCTTGATGTATTCGGACAATCCTTCAACACCCAGCGCATGGATCGCTGCCGGCGTGTTTGCGACCGGATACAGCCTGGCCGTGGCCTTGTTGACGCCGACGTCCGTGGACTGCGCCGAGAGAATCACCGCAATCAGTAACTCGAATGGCGATGAGTAGGCCAGTTCGGTCTTGGGTTCCGGGTTATCTTCGTGAAGCCTGCGGAAAATTTCTAGGCGTTTGGCGGCGTTCATCGGGCGGGTGTTCCTTGCTGGGGGTCAGCGTGATGTTGAGGTGGGTTCAAGCAGTGCGGCCAGTGCGCGTTCCGCCGCCTCGAATTGCTGCTGCAGGATGATCAGTTGTGACTGCTGTTCAAACGTCGGCGGGTGACCGAACGCCTTCAGGGATTTATGCAGCTGCGCGCGACTCATCGCGACGCCCACTTTGGCTTTCTTGATGGCCGCTTCGGCGGCATCGATCGGTTTGGGGGCGGCAGGGAGTGGCCGCTGGACCCGCGCCAGGCGCTCGGCAGTCCTGTGTGTGTCTTCGCGCTTCAGGCGTGCGCTGCGTTGTTCGAAGCGACGCCTCGCCCGGTCGCGCTTGATGCTGCGCAAATAGCGTTGATGATCATTGGCCGCGAGGTCGCCGACAATCGGCAGCGCGGTGGTCAAGGGACGCATTTCGATGCAATCGACCGGGCAGGGCGCAACGCACAGGTCGCAGCCTGTGCATTCATCGATGATCACGCTGTGCATCAGCTTTGCGGCGCCGACAATGGCATCCACCGGACACGCCTGAATGCATTTGGTACACCCGATGCACTCGGCCTCGCGGATGTAGGCAACCTGTGCAGGGGCTTCGCCACGGGTCGTGTCCAGCTCCAGCACGGGCACATTCAGCAGACGTGCAAGCCCGACGACGGTCTCCTGCCCGCCGGGTGGGCACTTGTTGATTGCCTCGCCGAGCGCGATGCCCTCGGCGTAAGGCTTGCAGCCCGGGTGCCCGCACTTGCCGCATTGGGTCTGCGGTAACAGCGCGTCGATACGTTGAATCAGGCTCATGCGTTGAAACCTGTCATCACTACTTGATGCGCTGCCCCGGCTTGGCGCCGCTGTCAGGACTCAGCAGGTAGATTTCCTCACCGCCAGGACCGGCGGCCATTACCATGCCTTCCGAGATGCCGAACTTCATTTTCCGCGGCTTGAGGTTGGCGATCATCATGGTCAGGCGCCCATCCAGCTTGGATGGGTCCGGGTACGCGCTCTTGATGCCGGAGAACACGTTGCGCTGCTCGCCACCCAGGTCCAGCGTCAGGCGCAGCAGTTTGTCGGCACCTTCCACGGCTTCGGCCTTGAGAATCAGTGCCACACGCAGGTCCACGGCGGCAAAGGCGTCAAAGTCGATTTCCGGCGACAACGGGTCCTTGGCCAGTTCGCCGTTGCCGGCTGGGGCAGATGCGCCCGTGTCGGTCTGGCTGGCGATGAGGTCTTCCTTCGAGGCGTCGGTCATGGCCTGGACTTTCACCGGATCGATGCGAGTCATCAGGGGCTTGAATGCGTTCAACTGATGATTAACAAGCAGTGTGGCGTGATCGTTCCAGGTCAGCGGGGCTACATTGAGAAACGCCTCGGCGTCGGCCGCCAGCAGCGGCAGCACAGGCTTGAGGAAGATCACCAACTGGCGGAACAGGTTGACGCCGGTGGCGCAGATTGCCTGCACTTCAGCTTCCTTGCCTTCCTGCTTGTTCAGCGACCACGGTGCCTTGTCGGCGATCCACGCATTGGCGCGGTCGGCCAGGCCCATGATTTCGCGCATGGCACGAGCAAAGTCGCGGGCTTCATAGGCGTCCGCAATGCCTGGCGCAGCGGTCAGGAAAGCCTCGGTCAGCTCCGGCGCGGCATTCTCTGCCACCATGATGCCAGCGTTGCCCTTGTGGATAAACCCGGCACAGCGGCTGGCGATGTTGACGACTTTGCCTACCAGGTCGGAGTTGACCTTCTGTACGAAGTCCTCCAGGTTCAAGTCGAGGTCGTCTACGCCGCGCCCCAGCTTGGACGCGTAGTAGTAACGTAGATATTCCGGCGACAAGTGGTCCAGGTAGGTGCGCGCCTTGATAAAGGTGCCACGGGACTTGGACATCTTCTGACCATTGACGGTCAGGTAGCCGTGCACGGCAATACCGGTCGGCTTGCGATAACCCGAGCCTTCGAGCATCGCCGGCCAGAACAGGGCGTGGAAGTTGACGATGTCCTTGCCGATGAAGTGGTACAGCTCGGCGGTGGAGTCTTTGGCCCAGAAGGCATCGAAGTCCAGGTCCGGCGTACGGTCGCACAGGTTTTTGAAGCTGGCCATGTAGCCGATTGGCGCGTCCAGCCACACGTAGAAATACTTGCCCGGCTCGCCCGGAATCTCGAAGCCGAAATACGGCGCATCGCGGGAAATGTCCCACTGCTGCAGGCCGGCATCCAGCCATTCGGCAATCTTGTTCGCGACGGCCTCCTGCAGGGTGCCGCTGCGGGTCCAGGTCTGCAGCATCTGCTGGAAATCCGGGAGCTTGAAGAAGAAGTGCTGTGAGTCCTTGAGCACCGGCGTGGCGCCGGAGATGGCCGACTTCGGATTCTTCAGGTCAGTGGGTGCGTAGGTGGCGCCGCACTTCTCGCAGTTGTCGCCGTACTGGTCATCGGTGCCGCATTTGGGGCAGGTGCCCTTGATGAAGCGGTCGGCCAGGAACATTTTCTTTTCCGGGTCGAAATACTGGGTGATCGAACGCGTATCAATGTGCCCGGCATCACGCAGGCGCGTGTAGATCTGGCTCGACAGCTCACGGTTTTCTTCGGAGTGGGTCGAGTGGAAGTTGTCGAAATCCACCAGGAACTCGGCAAAGTCGGCGCTGTGTGCAGCCTGCACGTTGGCGATCAGTTGTTCCGGGGTAATCCCTTCCTTTTCGGCGCGCAGCATGATGGCCGAACCATGGGCGTCGTCCGCGCAGACATAAATGCATTGGTTGCCGCGATGCTTCTGGAAGCGCACCCACATATCGGTCTGGATGTACTCAAGCATATGGCCAAGATGGATGGGACCATTGGCATAGGGCAGGGCGCTGGTGACGAGGATCTTGCGTGGCTCGGACATGGGGCTCGGCTACTTGATGAAACGGAGGTCGGCCACTATAAAGCGCCGGGCGATTTATTTCACCCCGTGGCGCTGTTTCAGTCTCTTGCACACAGCCGAAAGCATGCCGTTGAGCGGCCGGAACGGTTAGGATAGCCGCCTGTTTCAGTCAGTCTTTTTCGGGAGTTGCCCATGAGCGCCGTCAATCGCGCAGCGGTGGAAGCCGTTCTTCGCCAGTACACCGACCCCTATTTGAACCAGGACCCGGTGAGTGCCGGTTGTGTACGCGCCATCGAGGTCCAGGGTGACCAGGTAGCTGTCCAGCTTGAGCTTGGCTACGCCGCAGGCCTGTTCAAGCGCGGCTGGGCGCAGATGCTGCAGATGGCCATCGAAGGCCTGGACGGCGTGCGCACAGCCACGGTCGACATTCAGTGCGTGATCGCGCCGCACAAGGCCCAGGCGCAGATCCCTGGCCTGGCCAATGTCAAGAATGTGATCGCGGTGGCATCCGGCAAGGGCGGCGTGGGCAAGTCCACCACGGCCGCCAACCTGGCCCTGGCCCTGGCACGTGAGGGCGCGCGGGTGGGCATTCTCGATGCCGATATCTACGGCCCCAGCCAGGGCGTGATGTTCGGTATCGCCGAAGGCGCGCGGCCTAAGGTCAAGGACCAGAAGTGGTTCGTGCCGATCGAGTCACTGGGGGTGGAAGTCATGTCCATGGCCTTTCTCACCGACGACAACACACCGATGGTGTGGCGCGGGCCGATGGTGTCGGGCGCGCTATTGCAATTGGTCACCCAGACCGCCTGGGGCGACCTGGACTACCTGGTGATCGACATGCCGCCCGGCACAGGGGATATCCAGTTGACCCTGGCGCAGAAAGTCCCGGTGGCCGGCTCGGTCATCGTCACCACCCCCCAGGACCTGGCGCTGCTTGACGCCAGGAAGGGCGTGGAGATGTTCCGCAAGGTCAACATCCCGGTACTGGGCGTGGTGGAAAACATGGCCGTGCACATCTGTTCCAACTGCGGGCATGCCGAGCATCTGTTTGGCGAAGGCGGCGGTGAAAAGCTGGCGAGCCAATACGGCGTCGAGCTGCTGGCGTCGTTGCCGCTGTCGATGAGCATTCGCGAGCAGGCCGACGGCGGCAAACCCACCGTGGCAGCAGAACCCGATGGCCAGATCGCCATGGTTTATCAGGAACTGGCGCGCCATGTCGGGGCGCGCATCGTCTTGCAGGAAGCGGCGGCGCCGGCAATGCCGACCATTACGGTCAGCGACGACTGAGCCTCACACTGCAGGCGCCAGTACGCTCGCGCCTGCACAACTGCGCTTCAAGCGTGTCATTGCGCTTTTACGCAATCGCTGGTGTAAGCATTGGCTTACTTTTCCGTAAGTGTTTGGTTTTTTTACTCGCCATGTCCGACTTGAATCGCTGCGAGAGTTTTCTATCCTGTTGAAAAACAACAATTATTTAAAGAGTCTTGAGCTCATGGGCCTGTCAGCAGCTCCGTAGCATCCGGTTGAACATCCCTTGGAACTCTTTAACATCAGCCCTGTGTCCACGGAATGACACGGCCATCAAGGAACGGTGGTTTGAAGGAACGTCGCAGGATGCGATTCATCAGGACGATGAAAAAGGAATACAGGGACAGGGAAGAAATGTGGGCGGGTCATACCGCCCCTTTTTTTCGCCTGCAGAAAAGTGAACTACCTGCCCGTTAACTACCTGCCCCTGGAATGCAAAAAAAAGGCCTTGTGGGCCTTTTTCATTGGGGCGGTGGCGCGTTTCAGCGCTCCAGGAATTCGATCTTGCCTGTCTTGCCGTCCCACTCGGCCGCGTCCGGCAGCGAGTCTTTCTTTTCGGTGATGTTTGGCCAGATTTCCGCCAGCTCGACGTTCAATTGAATGAAGTTTTCCATACCCGCCGGAATTTCATCCTCGGAGAAAATCGCGACGGCCGGGCATTCAGGCTCACACAGGGCGCAGTCGATGCACTCGTCCGGGTGGATGACCAGGAAGTTCGGGCCTTCGTAGAAGCAGTCCACCGGACACACTTCTACGCAGTCGGTGTACTTGCACTTGATGCAGTTGTCGGTGACGACGAAGGTCATTTCTAATTCTCTCCTCAGGCGGCGGCAGCGAAACCCCTTGTGGCGGGGTTCGCGAGGTTCGGGAGCGATAGTCTGCAGGCCAGGCTAAACGCCTGCAGCATCCCAAACCGCGCGAGAGTCTACCAGCTTGCAAGCGTCTGCGTTATATCCGAGTCTTCAGTGCATATAACATTTCGAGTGCTTTGCGCGGCGTCAGGTCATCGAGGTCGAGTTTGGCCAGTTCGTCCAGCACCGGGTGGGGCAAACTGGCGAACATGTCGCTCTGATGCGGCGCAGCGGGTTTCCTGCTGGCTTTGGCGGGGCTGGCCACCACGTTTTCGTTGGGCAGCGCCGTGGTTTCCAGGCGGCTGAGGTGCTCGCGGGCGCGGGTGATTACGTCGCCGGGCACGCCGGCCAGTTGTGCCACGGCCAGGCCATAACTCTGGCTGGCCGGGCCTGGCAGTACATGGTGCAGGAACACGATGCGCTCGTTGTGCTCAGTGGCGTTAAGGTGCACGTTGGCCACCAGCGGCTCGCTTTCCGGCAGTACTGTCAATTCGAAGTAGTGGGTGGCAAACAGCGTATAGGCACGCAGGTGCGCCAGGCGCTCGGCCGCCGCCCAGGCCAGGGACAGGCCGTCGAAGGTACTCGTGCCGCGTCCGACTTCGTCCATCAGCACCAGGCTGCGCTCGGTGGCGTTATGCAGGATGTTGGCGGTTTCGCTCATCTCCACCATGAAGGTCGAACGGCCACCGGCCAGGTCATCGCTGGAACCGATCCGCGTGAAAATGCGGTCAACCAGCGACAACTCACAGCTCGCCGCCGGCACAAAGCTGCCGATATGCGCCAGCAGCACAATCAAAGCGGTCTGACGCATGTAGGTGGATTTACCGCCCATGTTGGGACCGGTGATCACCAGCATGCGGGTATCGTCGTCCAGCGCCAGATCGTTGGCCACGAACGGCGTGGTCAAGACCTGTTCCACCACTGGGTGGCGACCCTGCACGATGCGCATGCACGGCTCGCTGACAAAACGCGGGCAGTTCAAGTCCAGGTTCAGCGCACGCTCGGCCAGATTGCTCAGCACATCCAGTTCCGCCAGGGCGGCTGCGGTGTCCTGCAAAGGGGCAAGGCGGCTGATCAGGTCTTCGAGCAGGGCTTCATAGAGCATTTTTTCCCGCGCCAGGGCCCGGCTCTTGGCCGATAGCGCCTTGTCTTCGAACGCCTTGAGCTCAGGCGTGATAAAGCGCTCGGCCCCTTTAAGCGTCTGGCGACGCTGATAGTCGATGGGCGCCGACTCGGCCTGCTTGCTTGGCAACTCGATAAAGTAGCCGTGCACACGGTTGTAGCCGACTTTCAGGTTGGCCAGGCCCGTTCGTGCCTTTTCTCGGGCTTCCAAATCGATCAGGAACTGACCGGCGTTTTCGCTCAAGGATTGCAGCTCGTCCAGCTCGCTGTCGTAGCCGGTCTTGAGTACTCCGCCGTCACGGATGATGGCGGGCGGGTTGTCGATAATGGCTTTTTCCAGCAGCGCGGCCAGATCAGGATACGTACCGGCCGTCACCGCCAACTGTTGCAGGTGCGGCGTGTCCAGTTCGGTCATCGCGTCTTGCAACTGCGGCAGCGCGCTCAAGGCATCACGCAGTCGCGCCAGGTCACGGGGCCGCGCGTTGCGCAGACCGATCCGCGCCAGGATGCGCTCGATATCACCGATTTCCTTGAGTTGCGGCTGCAGCTTTTCAAAGCGATAGCCGTCCAGCAGGCAGGTGATGGACGTCTGCCGCGCTTGCAGCACGCTCAAATCCCGCAGCGGACGGTTCAGCCAGCGGGTCAGCAAGCGACTGCCCATGGCGGTCTGGCAACGGTCGACCACCGATTGCAGGGTGTTGTCACGCCCGCCGCTGAGGTTGGTGTCCAGCTCCAGATTGCGACGGCTGGCGCCGTCCAGCACCACGGTATCGTCCAGCCGCTCATGACGCAGGCTGCGCAAGTGCGGCAGGGCGGTGCGCTGGGTTTCCTTCGCATAGCTGAGCAGGCAGCCAGCCGCGCCAATGGCCAGGGTCAGGGTTTCACAGCCGAAGCCTTTAAGGTCCTGCACCGAGAATTGCTGACACAAGCTTTTCAGCGCCGAGTCACGCTCAAAATCCCACGGCGCGCGACGCTTGGTCCCACGGCGCTTTTCCGCCGGCAGGTCTTTGGGCCAGTCATCCGGTATCAGCAATTCCACCGGATTGATACGCTCAAGCTCCGCCAGCAGGTTCTCCCAGCCCTTGATCTCCAGTACGCTGAAATTGCCGCTGGTGATATCCAGTACCGAAAGCCCGAACAGACGCTCGTCACCCAGCACCGCCGCGATCAGGTTATCGCGGCGCTCATCCAGCAGCGCCTCATCACTCACCGTGCCCGGCGTAATGATGCGCACCACCTGGCGTTCCACCGGTCCTTTGCTGGCGGCCGGATCGCCGATCTGCTCACAGATCACCACCGACTCGCCCAGCTTGACCAGCTTGACCAGATAGCCTTCCAACGAATGGTAAGGAATCCCGCACATCGGAATCGACTGCCCCGCCGATTGCCCTCGCGCTGTCAGGGTGATGTCCAGCAGCTTGGCCGCCTTCTTCGCGTCTTCGTAGAAGATTTCGTAGAAGTCGCCCATGCGATAGAACATCAACTGATCAGGGTGCTGGTTTTTCAGGCGCCAGTACTGCTGCATCATTGGGGTGTGGGAAGACAGATCGGAGCTGTTTTTACTCATTGGATAGTAGGCAAATTCGTTGAAAGTGGTGGGGCAAAGGGGCGCTTGGCCCAGCATTTATTGCGATGGGCGCAAGGTTAACACGCGAGGTCGGGGGTTCGCAGGTTGCAAACGGCCCGGTAAAACACAAAAGGAGGACGGCGCACTTGTTCAAATGTGCCGCTCCCTTTTTTGGCGCTTAGTCCGGTTTCTGCCTGGACCGAAACGCCGCCACTTTCATGCGATTGCCACAGGTCGCCATGCTGCACCAACGGCGGCGGTGGGATTTGCTCAAGTCGTGGAAGAGCAGAATGCAGTCATGCGCCTCGCACTGGCGTACGAATTCGAACTTGTCGCCCGTCACCACATTCACCAACGCATCGGCTATCGGCCATAGCAAGCTTTCCGGGCTGCTGTCCGTTCGCTGAACGCCCAGCCGATATCCCTGCGTCTGGCTCTCCCATTCCAGCCTGCTGACCGGGCGACCTGCCTCAAGCACCTGGTTGATCACGCCGAGATCCACCGCCACGCCATTCATTGCCGCGTTCACCAGCGCCCTCGCAGCGTCACGCAGCTGACGTGCTTCGGCGAGCAGCCCTTCGGGCGCTTGCAGTTCAGCGTTCTTCGGCAACAGCCCAGCCGTGCTGAGCCAATCCATCACGCTTTGATCATCGCTGAGGCAGTCATGCTGTTGCTCGCCCACGCCGTACTGACTGTTGATGAAGTCGAGGGCGAGGTTGTCAGCCAGGAAGGGGGCGCCGGAGGCGGTATTGATCGAGGTCATGGTGTTATGTAACTCATAAAATATGTTTGACAGGTTACCAAAAATATACGTAACCTTCAAACCTCAAATTAAACGGTTACAAGGAAATCGCCATGACTGCTTCCAAACCCATTGCCGCCGCCGGGCTCGCGGCTTCTCTGCTGGTAGGCGGCGCGCAAGCTGCAGATGCAGAGCGCCAGGTTCATTACCGCTACGAGCAAGTAGGCGACGTGAAAGTGTTCTACCGTGAGGCAGGCAACCCTGCTGCACCGACGGTATTGCTGCTTCATGGTTTCGCCGGCTCATCGTTCATGTTCCGCGACCTGATTCCCGAACTCGCCGATCGCTTTCACGTGATCGCGCCGGATTTGCCAGCGTTCGGCTTCACCGAAGCGCCTGCGCGGGGCGACTACCCCTACACATTCAGCCAACTGGCGAAGACCGTCGGCCAGTTCACCGAACAGCTCAAGCTCCAGAAATATGCGCTGATGGTTCACGACTACGGCGCGCCAGTGGGATGGCGTCTTGCGGTCGCCCATCCGGAGCGGGTCACTGCGATCATTTCGCAAAACGGCAACGCGTATGAGGAAGGCCTGGGCGACAGCTGGGCGCCTATCCAGAAGTACTGGAACGCACCCACGCAACAGAACCGCGAAGCGCTGCATGACTTCCCGACACCAGCTTCCATCAAGTGGCAATACCTTGAAGGGGTTGCCGACAAGAGCACGGTATCGCCGGACGGTTACACCCTGGAAGGCCTGCAGATCACGAAACCGGGCAATGTGGATATCCAGCTGGACCTGTTGCTGGATTACGCCTCGAATGTCGCCATGTACCCCGCGTTCCAGGCGTACTTTCGCAAGTACCAGCCACCGTTGCTGGCGGTGTGGGGAAAAAACGATCCGTTCTTCCTGCCGGCCGGAGCGCAGGCGTGGAAGCGCGATCTGCCCAAGGCGGATATTCGCTTTTACGACACCGGGCACTTCGCGCTGGAAACCCACAGCAGGGAAATCACGCCGGTGATTCGTGAGTTTCTGGATAAAAACGTTCGTTAGAAGCGGTGCCCATGCCTGTCCAAGGACAGGAAGGGCGCTCGGTTTGGAAGCCGTATTCACTCCCACATCAAGCGCACTGAGCGCGGTAACCTGGCGAGGCTGAGAATGAATATTCTCGGTCTCTGGCCTTGGCGAATGTCTGATCTGTTAGCGTTTTCGATGTCGGATGCTTTTTTACTATCAAATTAAAGTGACGATAACCGCTTTCAAGGGCGGCATTATCGCAATGCCGTATCACGATTCCGCTATAACGCACAAAATATGCAAATCAGCATTTGCCAAGCGCCAGATCTCCCGGCACTATCTGCCGTTATGCAAAAACGCAACGTTTCAATCGTCCTTAAAGAGCTGCTGGACCGCGACCGGATCTCCCCCACGGAGCTTCACCGGCGCACCGGTGTGCCTCAATCCACCCTGTCCCGAATCCTCAGCGGCAAGATCGTTGACCCGTCGGACAAGCACATCTCCCGCATCGCCGAGTACTTTCGCGTCAGCACCGATCAGTTGCGCGGACGCGCGGCCGTTGGCGCTCCGCGGGACGAAGAGCGCGACCCGATGCATTCTGAACTCAAGGACATAAGCCTGTGGGACGACGACACCCCCGTGAATGACGACGAGGTGTCGATCCCTTTTCTGCGTGAGGTTGAATTGGCTGCTGGATCAGGAAGATTCGTCATCGAGGAAAGCGAGAAGGCCAGCCTGCGGTTCGGCAAGCGCAGCCTGCGGCATAACGGTGTGCAATTTGATCAGGCCAAGTGTGTGACGGTGCGTGGCAACAGCATGTTGCCGGTGTTGCGTGACGGCGCCACGGTCGGGGTAAATGCAGGCAAGAGCGGCATTGGCGATATCGTTGACGGCGACCTGTATGCAATCAATCACAACGGGCAATTGCGGGTTAAACAGCTCTATCGCCTGCCTTCCGGGATTCGCCTGCGCAGCTTCAATCGCGATGAGCACCCGGACGAGGACTACAGCTTCCAGGATATTCAGGACGAGCAGATCAGCATCCTCGGTCATGTGTTCTGGTGGGGCATGTACGCTCGCTAACCTTCTTCTGTAAGACAAAACCTGCCAACGAGCAGGTTTTTTTTCGCCTGTTAAACGGCTCAACCCCCAGTCCGGCCTGGCTGAAAATGCATTCGTGCATTTCATCAAGGGAAATAAATGCATTTATGCATTGACTGTATATGCATACATGCATATTCTTCACCTCAAGCCAGCCAACAAGGTCTGGTGGAGGCGGCAAGGATGCCGCCAGGGAAGACAGGGAAGGCACGCAACATCGGCAAGGATGCCATCGAAGCGATGGCAGGGAAGCCAGGCAACACCGGCAAGGATGCCGACGCTCTTTAGGGGTACCGCTTCAAAAACAGGCAGCGATGAACCGGCCTTAACGGTTCAGAGGGTTGGCAACTGGCCCGGGTGTGCAGCGTAAAGCACCAGAAGCAGTTATCCGGCAGACAGGGATCGTGGTCGGAAAAACATTGAGGGAAGGACCGTACCGCGCCAGTAGCGCCGAACGTCCGCGGACAGCATTACTGAAAAGCCCGGGCAACCGGGCTTTTTGGAATGCCTACCTATCGAACTATTTGTAAATGAAAAACGGACTATCCAGTGCTCAGCCAGGAGGCGTGACATGACAAACGAACAACAAGCGTTAGCGGAAATGCCTATCTGGCTGGTCATCATATTGGCGGTGATCGGCGGGGTATCCGGCGAAATGTGGCGTGCCGACAAGGAAGGCGCCCGTGGCTGGTCGCTGATTCGGCGCCTGGCGCTGCGCTCCGGGGCTTGCATGGTCTGCGGCGTTTCAGCCCTGATGCTGTGTTACGCCGCCGGCATGTCGATCTGGACGGCCGGTGCCATTGGCTGCCTGACCGCCATGGCCGGCGCTGATGCCGCCATCGGGCTCTACGAGCGCTGGGCGGCCAAACGTATCGGGGTCAATGAAGGCCCGCGCCAGGATCCGCGTTAATTGCTGCAAGGAAGCCACTGACATGACGCTCATCGAAAAACCCTCCCAATTGCCGCAAGCCATCGGCCAGGCGCTGCACGCCGCCTTCCCCGACCTGAAAGTCGGCAGCCATCAGGACTTTCAGGAGGGCGGCGCAAACACCGGCGTGCAGGTCACGGTCGAGGGCAATGGCCCCGGCATCCGCTCGCCCGAAGGGCGCAAGGCGCACGCCCTGGCCCTTTCACTCAAGGCCATGGTTGCTCCGGGTGCCTTGCCGTTCGATGCCTGCGACCTGGCCAGCCAACTGATGGATCTGGTACTGGACAACCGATGGGGGCTGCCCCAGGCACAGTGTGATTTGCCGACGAACATCGTTGCCGCTCCATCTTCTCGGACCGGTGCAGCAACGGACTACGACACTTGGGCTGTTTCCTTCACCCAAACCCTCTACATCGGGCCGGTGCTGCTCAACGACCCTACAGGCCAGCCCCTGTTTGCCCGCACCTGGGAAGTCACCAACATCAATGACCCTGACCAATACAAGCCACTGGCGGAGTAACTCATGTTCGACGCGCTCTTACGCATGCAGCTGGGGCCGATTGTCGAGCGCCTGGCAGAAATGGAAAGCCAGCTCGAAGACCTGTATCGACGTGCCGACAGTTTCTGCCGAATCGGCGTTTGCCAGCAGGTCGACGCCGCCGCCAATACCTGCAAGGTCAGCCATGGCGATCTGCTCACGCCGGCTATCCGCTTTTTCAATCCCAGTGCCGGTGCGCAAACCGAAACGCGCATTCCGTCGGTGGGTGAGCAGTGCCTGTTGCTCAACTACGGCGGCGGTGAGGGGGGCGCGCAGTCCGTGGCCTTGTTCGGCCTCAACAGCAGTTTGTTTCCGCCAGTGTCCAGCGTGGCGTCGTTAACCCGGCGCCGTCATCAGGACGGTACGCAGAGCGACTACGACGATGCCAGCCACACGTTCAACTGGGTCAACGGCCCGACCACCTTTACCGGCTCGCGCGAACAGATCGAGGCCAGGGTCGGTGCCACCAGCCTGATCCTCAACGCCCAGGGCATCACCCTGCAAATCGGCGGCACCGCGTTGTTGCTCGACGCCGGCGGTGCGCATTTCAGCGGCCCGGTGGTGGACCACCAGGGGCGCCTCATCAGCCCCCGATAAGGACATCCCATGATCGGTATCGACCGAAACAGCGGGGCAGCCGTCGATGACTGGCTGCAATTCGTGCAGCGCGCCACCCGAGCGCTCACCACTCCCTTGGGCACTCGCCAGAAGCGTCCGTTGTACGGCTCGCGGGTGCCGCAACTGCTGGGCCAGAACCTTGGCGATGACCTGCTGATTCTTGCGCAGAGCCACGCCGCCCAGGCGTTCTATAACGCACAGAACGGCATCGGCGACTTTCAACCCCAGGTCATCGTCGCCACTCGCCAGGGGGCCGGCTTGCTGCTGCGGTTCTCCGGCACCTGGAAAAATCGCCAACAAACCTTCGAGGTCGTGACATGAGCATGCTGATCCCAGGCCAGAACCAGCTGGCGGAACCGGCCATCATTGCGGTGGACGAGTTCGAACCCTTGCTGGCCGAATTCAAGGCGTTCGTGGTGGATTATGTTGCCACCCGCGCGCCGCAAAGCGCGGCCAAACTCAAGGTCAGCCTCGACAACGAAAGCGAACTGCTGACCCTGGCCCTGGAAGCCTTTTGCGTGCGTCTGCAAGCCCATGAGCGCAAATACAACGCCCGCATCAAGCAGATGCTGGCGTGGTGGGCCACCGGCAGCAATTTGGATGCACGCCTGGCCGATATGGGCCTGGAACGTCAGGTGCTGGACCCCGGCGACCCGGCCGCTTTCCCGCCGGTGCCGCCGACCCTGGAAAGCGACGACGACGCCAGGCTGCGCTACTACCTCGCTCCCCACGCCCCGGCCGCCGGCTCGCGCATGCAGTACCGCCGCGAAGTGTTCACCCTCGGCGAACGCCCTGCGGTGAATGTGCAGAGCGCGACGCCGGGCGTGGTCACCGTCACGTATACCTTCGACCCGGATGGTTATGCGGTGCGGGTCAAGGATGGCAATGGGCGGCGAACCGCACCGGGTGAAGTCATGGTCACCGTCCTGGCGCGAGAGGGCGATGGCACGCCGTCTGCGGACTTGCTGGACGGCGTGCGACGGCATTTCGCACGGCCGGATGTACGTCCGGAAACCGACCTGGTCAGTGTGCAAGGCGCGCACATCCTGCCGTACAAAATCCGTGTGGTCGCCAAGATCAACGCCGGACCGGATTCCGGACTCACCCAGGTCGCCGCGCAAAAGCTGCTGCAGGAGTACGCCGAGTCCTGCCATCGCCTGGAAGGGCGGGTGGACCCGAGCTGGATCGACTATGCCATCCACAGTGCTGGCGCGGCGCAACTGCAGATCCTTGAACCGCTGGAGCCGATTGTCAGCTCGGCGTTCGAGGCTCCGTATTGCACGGGTGTCGAGGTGGAGGTGCTCACGCTATGAGTGAACCCAAAGCGAGTGTGTTGCCGGCCAACAGTTCACCGCTGGAAAAGGCACTGGATTTGGCGTTCGGGGTATTGCTCGACCGGGTCATGCCGCCGTTTCCAGCGCTGATGAACCCGCTGCAGACCCCGAGCGAGTTTCTTCCTTATCTGGCTGCCGACCGTGGAGTCAGCGAATGGGATGCCGACGCCAGCGAGTCTGAAAAGCGCCTCACCGTGGCCCTGTCCTGGCAGATCCAGCGTCAGGCTGGCACCCCCAAGGCATTGAGCCATGCGGTGGAGTCACTGGGTTTTACCCCCGACATCCGTGCCTGGTATCAGCAACAACCCATCGGCGCGCCATATACCTTCGACGTGCAGGCGATCATTGGGCGCAGTTGGTCCAGTGGCGATCACAATCGGCTGATCCGCCGCATCAACGCCGCGAAAAGCGAGCGGGACCAGGCCACGATCACCCTTGTTCACGAGACCGAAGGTCAGCTTGCGCTCACCCAGGTTCTCGATGCCCCGTTAAGCGACGGGGAGTTGTATCTGGACGGCGCGTTGCCGGAATTGGCGCTGACTGCCCGGCTTAACAGTACCGGGCTCGCCCGGCACTACACCATTAACGACTACGACCTCAGGGCGCAGCCATGACAGATGACATCACGCGCCTGGTGCGCTTCACCTCCAAGGGATTGGATGAAGTGCTGCAGGCAAAGAACCAGGGCTTGAAAGGCGAAATCACCCACATCGGCGCCGGCACCGGCCGCTACAACCCCGACGGCACTGAAGTTGCCCTGCGCGATGAGCGCCAGCGGGTCGCCATTGTGGATTACGAAGACCTGGGCGACCACCAGCTCAGGATGGCCGCGCTGTTTGACGGCGACGGCGAGTATGAAATTGGCGAGTTCGGATTTTATCTCGCCAGTGGAACCTTGCTGGCGGTGTATGCCGTGGCCGGGAAGTTGCTGACGTATAAAGCGGCGGCGGCGCGGGTGCTGCAAAAATTTACGTTGGATGTTTCGCCGTTGCCGGCGGACAGCGTGACGATTGTGGTGGGGAGTGACAACTTGAATTTGTTGTTGGCTGAGGAGATCGCGATCATGGCCGCCGCGTCAGTAGGCAATATGTCCCGGCACGTGGATTTAATGCTCAGGGTCAGGCAACTGGAAGCAAAGTGAGGGCACTTGCAAAAGTGCTGGAAAGACTAATTGACAGGGAGTTGATGATGGGAATTGAAGCGACTATCACGAAAGTTGTAGATGCGTGTAACAAACTTACCGATGAGGTAACCAACCAGATCGGCAAAATCGATGCGCGTGTAGAGGCTGCGCAAGCGCAGTTTTCTGCCTGGCGAGCCACTGTGCAAGCCAAGGATATCAATGGCCGTGCGTCCTACACTCAGGAAATTGATTTGACCGGACTGTCCACCGACATTTTTTACCCTGTCTGGTGGCGTATGCCGGGTAATGAGCAAGGCGTTTCGGAGATTATCATCTCCAGAAATTACGCTCAAAATCAGGAGTTGAATCCGTTCAAAAATAATTTTGACACTCACGTTGCCGGCTTGAATCTTCAGATGGAAGGCTGCGGTATTCCCTGGAATGGAGATGCAAACTTTCTGACTATAAAGCGCATTTCCCAAACTTATCGAGAAACGGCGCGTAAAGCGCAGTTCGGCATGTTTTGTATTGTTCGCCCCGTCACCGGTCTTAAGCCGATCTGGCTGAACCTTACGCCGGGTGCTTTTACTACTTCGCCGCTGGAGTCCGGTTGCTACCTGCGTGGAGGGTTGACTTATCTCGTCACTAAAAGTTTCCAGGCGCCTGTGAACTTCAGCCGTGTGGATGAAGAAGTGGAGCTGAGTCGATCGGTTACGCCAGAGTATGAAATTTCCTGGAAGGTCAAACCGTTCGCGATGACGGCTTCTGAGTTGGGTGCAACCTATCCGGAAAGTAACACCGCCTACACGTTGGATAACGATAAGCGCTATGCAGTGAAAGGAGTATGACCATGGCTCGCACTATCAAAAAGCTGCTTTTGGCCTCGGGCGAAACACTTATTAACGTTCCAGCGGATCGTCCAACCTTGATTTCGCTGGGTTTCAGCGAACTTCGCGCCAACGAACTGTGCGAGGCCGCCGAGAGCGATGCCAGACTCGAAGAGGTCATCACTGCACGTCGTACGCTGTACATGACACAGGCCGATCCTCTGTTTCTGGAGTGGCAGTACGACGAAACCCCGGAAAAGGAAAAGGCCTGGCGCGATAAAGTGGCCGAAATCAAGGCGCTCTATCCGCTGCCTGACCGTATCTGAAACCCCACCGCGAAAGCGGTTTTTTTTCGCCTCCCCAAAGCCCCTCCCGCAGGGGCTTTGGCGTTTTCCACCTGGAGAATTTCACCATGCCCACCCGCCAAACCTACACCGTCCTCATCCCATTCCCCATCGGAGGTGGCCACTGGTCCACCGCTGGCGAGGAGCTGGAACTGCTGGACGTCGAAGCATCCGCGCTGCGCACCGCCGGCCGTCTGGAACTGACCAGCGTCCTCAACTCCACCCCCAAGAAGGCTGAATAATCATGGCTGAGGTTTTGAACTTCGAGCACAACGGCATCACCGTCAACGCCACCGAGTCCCCCGAGGCCATGGGTGGTCTGGGCGATAACGTGATCGGTCTGGTCGGCACCGCGCCGAACGCCCACGGGTCGATCCCGAAAAACGCGCCGTTCCGTATCAACAGCTTCACCACCCAGGCACTGCTGGACCCCACCGGTACTGAGTCGGGCACGCTGTTTCAAGCGGTGTACCAGATCCTCAAAGTGGTGAAGGTGCCGGTCTACGTGGTGATCGTGGAGGAGGGCGCAACCCCGGCCGACACCCTCAACAACGTGATTGGCGGCAACGAACCCGTTACCGGTCGCAAGCTGGGCCTGGCGGCCCTGAGCAGCGTCCCTGAAGACCTGACCATCATCGGCGCCCCGGGCTTCACCGGCACCAAGGCCGTGGCCAGCGAGTTTGCTGCCTTCGGCAAGCGCATCAAGGCCCGTGTGGTGCTTGATGGCAAAGACACCAGTGTGGCCGACCAGGTGACCTACAGCGGTGAACTGGGCGGTGCCGACCTCGGCTTCGACCGCTGCCTGCTGGTGCACAACATGCCGTCGGTGTACTCCAAGGCGGCGAAGAAAAACGTGTTCCTGTCGCCATCGTCCCTGGCCATCGCCGCACTGGCCAAGGTCAAGCAGTGGGAAAGCCCGGGCAACCAGGTGACCTTCGCCGAAGACGTTTCCCGCGTGGTCGAGTACAACATCCTCGACACCTCCACCGAAGGCGACCTGCTCAACCGCTATGGCGTGAGCTACTACGCCCGCACCATCCTCGGCGGCTTCTCGCTGCTGGGTAACCGTTCCCTCACCGGCAAGTTCATCAGCTACGTCGGCCTGGAAGACGCCATCAGCCGCAAGCTGGTCAAAGCCGGGCAAAAAGCCATGGTCAAGAACCTCACCAAGTCTTTCATGGACCAGGAGGTCAAGCGCATCAACGATTGGCTGCAAACCCTGGTGGCCGACGAAACCATTCCCGGCGGCAGCGTGTACCTGCACCCGGAATTGAACAGCGTCGAGAAGTACAAGAACGGCACCTGGTTCATCGTCATCGACTACGGCCGCTACGCGCCGAACGAACACATGGTTTATCAACTCAACGCCCGCGATGAAATCATCGAGCAGTTCCTGGAGGACGTTCTCTAATGTTTACCAACCGAGTCAGACAGGCCATTGCGGCCACCCTTCAAGGCCTGCCGTTGTCCGCGACCGTTGAGGAGTTCACCCCGCCGAAGATCGAATTCGAGATGGAATCCATGTCCGGTGGCCGCTTCATTGCTGAAGAAATGGCCAAGAGCGGCAAGGTGCTCAATGCCACCTTGATCCTGCAGGGGGCCGGCCCGGAAATCATGCTGGCCCTGGGCGTACGCACGGGCGACGACATCCTGCTGAACGTGCGTGAGGCCGGCCAGGATCAGGACGGCAAGACCTATTTCACCTACCACACGGTCGGCGGCAAGTTGAAATCCCTGGGCGAAGCCAAGCTGAAAATGGGCGAAAAGGCGCTCACCACGCTGGAGCTGTCGTGCCGCACCTACAACCGCCTGGAAAACGGCATTTCGGTGATCGACATCGACGTGCGCACCCAGAAGTTTGTGCTCAACGGCGTCGACATTCTCGGCGACGCGCGCCGCGCCGTACTGATGCCCTAAGCATTCCGGCAACCTGAAGCGCGCACGGTTTATGTGGGAGCTGGCTTGCCTGCGATGGCATCACCTCGGTTCAGCAAATACACCGAGTCGCCTGCATCGCGGGCAAGCCCGGCTCCCACATTGACCGCGCCCGGCTTCACGGTTGCGGTGCTTTTATCCCACGTTCATCAAGGAATAGCCCCATGGCCTGGATGCCACCGCTGCATCGCCTGCTGTCCCCGATCACCGCCGACACCGGCGCTGCGATCGAGCAGGTGCAACTCAAACCGCTGTTCTACGCCGCGCAAAAAGACGCGCTGGCCCGGGCCGGTGATGACGAGGACGACCAGTTTTTCGAACTGGCGAAACTTGCCACCGGCCTGTCGGAAAAAGAGCTCGACCAACTCAAGCGCCCGGACTACGTGAGCATCGCGCAATACGTGCATGAAATGTCGACTCGCCCGGCGTCGTTCTTCCTGCAAACGCACGAAGAAAGTCGCCACGACCAACCCGTCCAGTTGCTGCTGCCGCTCCATGCCGCTGGGCGCACGCTGACCGAACTGCCCCTGGAAATGCCCGCCCTGCGTGCCACCAAGGTGATGAAAAAACTCGCCACCAACAAAGAGCGCGCCGAGTTCATCACCGCTCACTGCACCGGCCTGATGATCCCTGACCTGGGCGACTTGACCGTGCCCGACTGGACAGAACTGCAGGAGCGCATCGACGATTTTTTAAATCAACCGGCGGACTTCTTTCGCAGCGCGACATCGAAGTGATCCTTGATGTGGTACCGCTGGTTTACTCGGTAACTGAAGCGGACATCCTCGATTGGGATGCCGCAAAAGCGTTGCGCCGCTACGACATCGCGATCACTCGCCTTGGCGTCAAACAGGAGTAAGCGGGATGCAGAATACCTATTCGCTCGCCTATGCCGTGGCCAGGGATGGTCAGGGCGTTTTCGGTCGCGCAGAGGGCGCCAATGATGCCGATATTGCCAGTCCAGGCGCGCTGTCAGCTCACAGTTCAGGCCAACTCGCGGGCTTGCCTGCGCTGTCCGAAACAGTGGCTGCGCTGACCAACGCGAATCTGAAGTTTGATGAACTGGCGCAGTCGCTGGGCACCTTGCGCGAGGGTGTGGACTCGCTCGACACCGTCTTGTCATCGTTGAGAACCCTTGATCGGCAGCCTGTGCGCAGGGATGAGCGGACAGAATCAACAACGCTGTCTGAGTCCACTTCGAGCACGTCTGTGGATCAGCGGCAAACCCGCGAGGCCCTGACGCTAGGCAGCGCGCAGATCACTGATCTGGCCAGTGCGCTGCAGTATTCGGGCAGCAACCTGACGCTTGATAAAACAGCCCGCTCGGAACAGTCGATCAGCGTGCTGCGCGAAGCATCCAGTGCAAGCGAAACACGCTTTTCCACGACCCTGGACGCCGCACCGGTGTGGGGCGAAGCGCTGTGGTTGAAGGCCAGGACCGGCCTGACGCAGAGCGCCAATAGCGCTGTTGAAGGTTCACCGGCTTTGGCCAGCGCGGTCAAAACGGCGCAGGCCGTGGTATCGACCACGGTGACACCGGTGATTTCCGAAGTCCTTTCAGGATTGGGAGAAACGATTAAAAGCCGGGTTGCAGGCAATGTGGTCGATGCCACCCTTGGCAGGCTCCCCGGCATTGGCAAGCTGTTCAAGGACGGCGGTTTTGATGGCGAAAAGGGCAAAGACGCGCACTGTTGCTGCGCCAGTCCACTGTCCTTCGGCGCGCCGGGTGCGCTGGGCGGATCTGCGGCGCAGATGCCCGAGAGTGTTGGCGATACGGTACGCAGGAAAGACAAGGCCAAACCCGCCGCGAACAAGAAGCGGCGCGTCGGGCTTCCGAGGCCGGGCCAACCGGTTGCGCGCCAGCCCCTGGCATTCGGCAGCGAGCAACCCCTGCAACGCCAACCTCGGGCAGCCGGCCCTGAGCAATCCGCGCAACGCCAACCACTGCATCCCGCGCCGCTTATCAGGCCAGCCCCCGCACTCAATGCAATGGGCCAGCCGCCAGTGCCGTTCGACGCGGCTCGTGTGGCCCCGCCGTCGACGCAACTTCCCGGCAATTCGCTTGCCGCCCCTGGTGCGCCGGCAGCCATCCGACCGTTGGCTCGCAGCAGCGAAAAAGGCCTGGCGGCAGGTCTGTCCGGCACGCTGGCCAGGCTGGAGTCCGGCGCTGCTCGTCGCCTGGGCCCATTGAAGTACGTCGACACGGCCATCGATGTGGTGCAGGGCTTACGCAATGGTGACGTCAATGCCGTCGGCGCCGGTTTGAGTACTGCCGGTGGCGCCTGGGCTGGCGCTTCCGCTGGCGCCGCACTTGGCACCCTGGTCTTCCCGGGTGTCGGTACCGCCATCGGCGGCGCCATTGGCGGTTTGCTCGGCAGTGAAGCGGGCGCCTGGCTCGGGGACAAAGTGTTTGGCTCAAGCGATCGTCTGCCCGCGCCCAACGCGCTGAGCAAGGAACTCACCCGCGCAAGCACGGATAACGTCCAGGTCACACTCTCGCCGAGCATCCAGATCACCGGCGTGAACCCGGCGGACGCCCAGCAGGTGGTCAATCAGGTGATCCAGGCCCTGCAGTTCCAATGCCTGCCGATGGTGACCGACACCCTGGGCATCCGACGCAACGCGGCACTGGCCGATCCATCAGGAGGTGATTGATGCGACAACAAATGGTGCTCGGCGACTTTATATTCGGCCTGTCCCGAGGGTTCGCCTATTCCACGCTGTCCCGCGCCAGCGATGGCGGCTGGCAGGACCTGGCGATTATCGCCAGCAAGCCGCAGTCGCGACAGAACGGCCAGAAGCTGGAAAAACTGACCTTCGGCGGTACCGCGATGTACGCCGTGGGCATGCAGCGACTGGACGAACTGCGCGCCTTGCAGAATACCCGCGCGCCGCTGCCGCTGGTCGACGGTATCGGCCGCAATTGGGGCCTGTGGCGGATCAATTCGGTGACGGAAGCCCAAAGCAACGTGATCGATGACGGCACCGCCATGGTCATGACCTGGACTCTTGAACTGGAGGAATTCGTTAATGCGTAGAGTGCGAAGTATTGCCGGGGATTCGGTCAACCTGCTGCTCTACCGGGAGCTGGGCCGTTGCGACGATAGCGCGGAGGAAACGCTTTGGCGTCTGAACCCTGAGCTTGCCGAGTACGGCCCGGTGCTGCCGGCAGGCGTGTGGGTGATCGTGCCTGAACTGGCGTCGCGGCCTTCTGCCGTGCGTCCCGTTTCGGCCTGGGATTAAGGAGGCGACATGACACAGGGATTTACCCCCAGCGTGGAGTTTTACGGCGCCAATGCGGCGCTGCTCAATCAACGCTTGATGCATTGGAGTCACACTGATGCGGCGGGCATTGAGGCCGATCGGCTGGAACTGACCCTCAATATCGAGGGCCTGGAGGGCTTGCCCAGCCTGAGCGGCAAGATCGGCCTGCGAGTCGGTTATCAGGAGTCCGGATTGGTGGAGAAAGGCGAGTTCGTGATTACCCAAAGAACGCCGGTGCTGTTTCCCATGCGCTTGATGATCGTCGCCACTGCTGCACCTTTCAGCGTGCAGGATGCCAGTGGCTATCGTCAGCGTCGCTCTGCCAGTTACGGGCCGACCACCCTGGGCGCACTGTTTCGCCAACTGGTCAGTCGCCACGGCTATTCACCGCGCGTGGCGCCCGAGCTGGACGGGATCGCGATTGCCCACGTCGACCAGTCCAACGAAAGCGACATGGCATTCATCACCCGTTTGGCCAAGCGTTATCGTGCGGTGACCAAGCCGATCAACGAGCTGTATGTGCTGGCGGAGGCCGGGCGGGTCAAGTCGCTTTCCGGTCAACTGTTGCCGGACGTCACGTTATCGGTGACCCGCGACAATCGCCCCGGTGAACCGGCCTTCATCACCGCCACGCTCGACGAAAAATCGCGCTCGAAGTACATGGGCAGTCGCGCTGCCTGGTGGGATGCGGCAGCGGGCAAGCAACGTGTGGCCCAGGTTGGCGTCGCGCCGTTCAAGACACTGCGCCAGCGCTATCAGAACCAGGCCGAAGCGCAGTCCGTTGCTGAAGCGGAATTGCGCCGTGTCGGCCGCGAGGGCCTGACATTGATGATCGATTGTCCGGGTAACCCGCTGCTGGCTGCCGAAGGTCTGTTGCTGCTGGATGAATCCTGGCCGTCGTACATGCAGGGGCGCTGGTCGATCAATAAGGTGACGCACGTGGGGGATCCGGCGACGGGCTATCGCAGTTCCATCATTGCAGGCGGTTTGTCGGCCTAGACTTTTCCAGAGTAATAACCATGGTGATATCACTCGCGCAGCTTATTAATGTCATGCCCTTGTCCCGCCCCAGAGCGGGCTTGTTTTTAACCGCGTTGAATGACGCCAGCGCCCGCTATGAGATCAATACCGCAAAACGCTGGGCGGCGTTCCTCGCACAGATCGGCCACGAGTCCGGCCAACTGCGCTATGTGCGCGAACTGGGCAGTGATCAATACCTCAGCAAATACGACACCGGTACCCTGGCCGCGCGCCTGGGCAATACGCCCCAAGCCGATGGCGACGGCCAGAAGTATCGGGGCAGGGGCCTGATCCAGATCACCGGGCGGCGCAACTACGTGGCCTGCAGCCAGGCATTGTTCGATGATGATCGCCTGCTGCAACACCCTGAACTGCTGGAGCAGCCGCAGTGGGCCTGTGCGTCTGCGGCGTGGTTCTGGCAGAGCAATGGCCTGAACGCGCTGGCTGATACAGACCAGTTCACTGCCATCACGCGGCGCATCAATGGCGGACTTAATGGCCTGGAGGATCGTTTGCAATTATGGGCGCGGGCGAAGGCGGTGTTATGCGCTTTCTAGCGGTGTATCGACTGATCGGTCTGGGCCTGTTGATTGCCGTGGTGTGGCAGGTGCAGGCCTGGCGTTTGGGGGCGCAGCTTGAGCGCCAGTCGGCAGCCCATGCACAGGCGCTCAGCCAGCAAAGCCAGGCAGCGTTGCGCCAGCAACAGGCAGAACAGGATAAACGCCTGGCCCTTGAGCAGCAGCTCAGCGCCAGCGACAAACAACATGCACAGGAGTTGAGCGATGCCCAACGTAACCAGACTGCTCTGCGTGACCGTCTGGCCACTGCTGATGTGCGGCTGTCAGTCCTTCTCGACCCCGACGACGCCATCGGTTGCAGTGCAGTGCCCGCCCCCACCGCCGCCGGCAGCGTGGTTCATGCAGCCCCGCGAGCCCGACTTGACCCGGCGCATGCTCAGCGAATTATCGGCATCACCGACGACGGTGATAACGCCCTGATCGCCTTGCGAGCGTGCCAGGCCTATGTGCGAGCGATTGTGCGAGCGATTGTGCGTTAGCGTCTTGATGCACTCTGCAACTTGCATGGTTGTTCGGCTCCTGTAGGGTAGGCGAACGCCCGCCCACTTCCGGAGACGACCGTGAACGAACTCACCCAGCTTGCCGCTGAACTTGGCCGCCGTTTGCAGGTGCTCAATGCCCATGTCACCACGGCCGAATCGTGTACGGGCGGCGGCATCGCTGAGGCCATCACGCGAATCCCCGGCAGCTCGGCCTGGTTCGAGGCGGGTTATGTCACTTATTCCAATCGGCAGAAGACTCGGCAATTGAATGTGCCGGAGCCGTTGTTCGCTAAGGTTGGGGCGGTCAGCCAGCAGGTGGTGGAAGCGATGGTGCGTGGCGCGCAGGAGAAAAGCCTGTCGCGCTTTGCCGTGGCGGTCAGTGGCGTGGCCGGCCCGGATGGCGGTTCGCCGGACAAACCGGTGGGCACCGTCTGGCTGGCGTGGGGGGTGGGTGATGAGGTGTCGGCGCAGCTGGCGCACTTTCCCGGCAACCGGGATGAGGTCCGCCGACAAGCGGTAAAGGCCGCGCTGGAGGGCTTGTTGCGACGAGCTGCAGCAGAAATGGAAAATCAGGGGTAGGCGATCTCTGATCTTTGTGGAACAATACTGTCTACTTATACAGGTGTTGGCCGCCAGGCCTTATTGATTACGTGAGGACTTTAATGGACGACAACAAGAAGAAAGCCTTGGCTGCGGCCCTGGGTCAGATCGAACGTCAATTCGGCAAGGGTGCCGTAATGCGTATGGGCGATCACGACCGTCAGGCGATCCCGGCTATTTCCACTGGCTCTCTGGGTCTGGACATCGCGCTCGGCATTGGCGGCCTGCCAAAAGGCCGTATCGTTGAAATCTACGGTCCTGAATCTTCCGGTAAAACCACGCTGACCCTGTCGGTGATTGCGCAGGCACAAAAGATGGGCGCCACCTGCGCGTTCGTCGACGCCGAGCACGCCCTCGACCCTGAGTACGCCGGCAAGCTGGGCGTCAACGTTGACGATCTGCTGGTTTCCCAGCCGGATACCGGCGAGCAGGCCCTGGAAATCACCGACATGCTGGTGCGCTCCAACGCCATCGACGTGATCGTGGTCGACTCCGTGGCAGCCCTGGTACCCAAGGCTGAAATCGAAGGCGAAATGGGCGACATGCACGTGGGCCTGCAAGCCCGTCTGATGTCCCAGGCGCTGCGTAAAATCACCGGTAATATCAAGAACGCCAACTGCCTGGTGATCTTCATCAACCAGATCCGCATGAAGATCGGCGTGATGTTCGGCAGCCCGGAAACCACCACCGGTGGTAACGCGCTGAAGTTCTACGCATCGGTCCGTCTGGATATCCGCCGTACTGGCGCGGTGAAAGAAGGTGACGAGGTAGTCGGTAGCGAAACCCGCGTTAAAGTCGTGAAGAACAAGGTCGCTCCGCCGTTCCGTCAGGCTGAGTTCCAGATTCTTTACGGCAAGGGTATCTACCTGAACGGCGAGATGATCGACCTGGGCGTGCTGCACGGTTTCGTCGAGAAGTCCGGTGCCTGGTATGCCTACAACGGCAGCAAGATCGGCCAAGGCAAGGCCAACTCGGCCAAGTTCCTGGCAGAGAACCCGGATATCGCGGCCACGCTTGAGAAGCAGATTCGCGACAAGCTGCTTACCGCAGCGCCGGATGTGAAGGCTGCCGCCAACCGTGAGCCGGTTGAAGAAGTGGAAGAAGCTGACACTGATATCTGAAGCAAACGATGACCGTTGTATTGGATACACTCGTCGCCGTTCGGCGCACTGCAATGGACCTGCTCGCTCGCCGCGAGCATGGTCGGGTCGAGCTGACGCGGAAATTGCGTCAGCGCGGCGCAGAGTCCGAAATGATTGAAACAGCTCTGGACCGTTTGACGGAAGAAGGGCTGCTGTCGGAATCCCGTTATCTCGAAAGTTTCGTGTCCTATCGGGCCCGCTCCGGTTATGGCCCTGCGCGAATCCGCGAAGAGCTGAGCCAGCGCGGTCTGCAGCGTGCCGATATCGACCTTGCCCTGCGCGAGTGCGGTATTAGTTGGCAAGCGCAACTGGAAGACACCTGGCGTCGCAAGTTTTCTGGCCATCTGCCAATTGATGCCAGGGAGCGCGCGAAGCAGGGACGTTTTTTGAGTTATCGCGGTTTTTCGATGGACATGATCAGTCGCTTGTTAAGCGGCCGGGATATGGACGATTGAACAGCATATAAGTAGGTGGGAGGGTTAAGCCTCTTCGTACCTTGAACGCGCTTGTAGTTAGAGCGCGATGCGGACTCTGGTGTTATAGGGGTAAAAGTCATTACATCGAACGGCGCGGTTACCTATATTCCATTTTCAGCGGGTAACACGCTGACACCTATCGCTGTTTCCGTCCAGTCTGATGTGAACGGTGATTCGGTAAATGACATTAATGTACTGGCAACTCGTAAATCCGATAATGCGCAGCTCAATATCTACCGTGATTTGAATGGCGCGTTCATCAAGACCGTTGATAATTCCGCCATCAAATAATGCGTGTAAAAAATGTGGGAGGGGGCTTGCTCCCGAAAGCAGTGTTTCAGTCAGTACAACGGTGACTGAACTATCGCTATCGGGAGCAAGCCCCCTCCCACATTGAACGCATTTTGCAAAATTTAAGGCACTGTGCAGAAAAGGCCCACTATGAAAATAGTGGGCCTTTTTTTGCTCAACAATCAAGCTGGCTCCGGCGCCACTCGCTGCTGTGCTTTCCCTTGGGCCTCTGCCCAGTTCTCCGGCAAGTTGATGTAATCCACCAGCTCACGCAAACGGCCTTGATCGCGACCATTGAAGTTGAACACCAGTCGCGTCAGGTGGCTGAACTTCGGTTCATCGTGATCTTCCCCGGTGTAGGCCCGTTGCTGGAATTCTCCGCTCAAGCGCAGGCTGGCGAACTCATTTTGAAGGTGAGCCATTGCACGCTCGCTGAGGGCGTGATGCATGCGCAGCACAAATTCCCGCTTAAGCCAGCGGGTGGAATGGAAGTTGGCATAGAACTGGTTGATTTCTTCCACTGCTTCTTCTGCGCTGTACACCAACCGCACCAGCTTGAGGTCGGTGGGCAGGATATAGCGGTTGGCTTCCAGTTGGCTGCGGATAAAGTCCAGGGCGCCTTGCCAGAAACCGCCTCCCGGTGCATCCAGCAACACCACGGGTACCAATGGGCTTTTGCCGGTCTGGATCAACGTCAACACTTCCAGCGCTTCATCCAGCGTGCCGAAACCGCCGGGGCACAGCACCAACGCATCGGCTTCCTTGACGAAGAACAGTTTGCGGGTAAAAAAGAAATGGAAGGACAGCAGGTTATCGGTGCCATCGATGGTCGGGTTGGCGTGCTGTTCAAACGGCAGGGTAATGTTGAACCCCAGGCTGTGCTCCAGGCCTGCACCTTCATGCGCCGCAGCCATGATGCCGCCACCGCCACCGGTGATGACCATCAGGTCAGAGCGTGCAAGGGCGGCGCCGACTTCCCTTGCAAGTGCGTACAACGGACTTTCCATCGGCGTCCGGGCTGAGCCGAACACGGTTACCTTGCGCCGGCCCTTGAACTGCTCCAGCACGCGAAAGGCATGGTCCAGCTCGCGGATGGCGCGCAGGGTGATTTTGGCATTCCAGCGGTCCCGGTCGTCCTGGGCCATGCGCAGGACGGTAAGAATCATGTCGCGATATAAAGGGATGTTCTGACTATTGGGGGCGATCAGTTTGAGCTGCGCGTCGACCTGCTGCGTGAGATCAGTCCCGTTTTCTTCAAAGTGACGTAATAGAAGCTCATTCGATTCATAAGGCATTCAACTTCTCCTTTTTTGCCCTGAAAAATATTACAGAACAGCAGTGAAACTGCTGCGAGCGAAAGGATGGGATGGCTTGATCATGGGCCGAAAAACCCTTGGCTGGCAACCGCTTATTGGCGGTCAAGCAAGTGTCTGGCTGTACGGGAGAAACTGACGCGGGGGAGTCACGCGCCCAGGGTCCTGGGCACGAGGGGATCGGATCAAGCAGGGCTTACTTTTTCTTTTTCGCTGCAGTCGGTGCCGGGCAATCCGCTTCCACGAACTTGACCGACGCCACAGGGCGGTTGGTCTTGTTCTCGGTAATTTCGTAGCGCATGACCGCGCCCTTGGCCATCAGTTCGCGGTAACCCGGGTTCAGGCACACGCTCTGACCCAGCTGGAAATACACCGCCTTGGGGTTGGCGCGCATCTGTTCGGCGCGGTCAGGCAGAACGCTGAGGTGATCGATCAGTTGCATGCCTTCAACGGTGTAGGCCACTTCCAGGGTTTTTTCGTCGATTTCCCGGGGCAGGTCCTTGTTGCTTTCGGCCGCGACGCTTTGCAGCTTCCTGTTCATTTGGGCCTCCAGCAGCGAGGCCGCCTGGGCGCCAACAGGCAGCACCAGCGCGAGGGCGATGGACGGGGCAGCAAGGCGCAGCATGGAACGCAGCATGGAACTCTCCTGATTCGGTTACTGGTGCATAGACCTGCCACAGGGCTGTGCGTTCAGTGGCGCGAGATTATAGGTGAGCCCTGGCCGCTACAGCCAGGCGTATCGCTGGTAAACTGCGGCCACTTTTGCCTTCCACGAGTTTTTCCCGTGTCGATTGACCCGATTTTGCGGCGCACCCGATGAGCCACGCCGTTTTCCGCCTGCGCACCGAGCGCCTGGCGCGAGCCGTGCGCCCTTTCCTCAACCGTGGTTCGCGCGCCGAACGTTGCCCCAATTGCCGTGTGATTCCCGAGTATTGCCTGTGCGCCTGGCGACCAGAGGTCCACGCCCGGTCAGCCATGTGCCTGTTGATGCACGATGTTGAACCAATGAAACCCAGCAACACCGGCTGGTTGATCGCAGATGTCATTCACGACACCACAGCGTTCGCCTGGTCGCGCACCGAGGTTGATCCGGGCTTGCTCACCGTGTTGGCCGACCCGCAGTGGCAACCCTACATCGTGTTTCCCGGTGAGTTCGTGACGCCTGAGCGTGTGGTCAGCGAAGTTCGCGTGGAGGAGGGCAAGCGCCCGTTGTTCATTCTGCTGGACGGCACCTGGAGCGAGGCGCGCAAGATGTTTCGCAAGAGCCCCTACCTGGAACATCTGCCGGTGCTGAGCCTGGCGCCGGAACAGCTGTCGCGCTACAAGCTGCGGCGCTCCAGGCGTGATGATCATTTCTGCACGGCCGAAGTTGCAGCCCTGTGCCTGGAACTGGCCGACGACCTGGCCGCCAGCGAAGTGCTCGACGCCTACCTCGACGTGTTCAGCACCCATTACCTGGCCGCCAAATTCCAGTTGCCACTGGACCCGACCGACAACGTCCACACGCGCCTTGCGCCCTTTGTCCCGACGGCAAAGCCATGATGGCAAGGTAACGCTACATCCCGCTAAAATGCCCACGGCGTAGTGCTTGACCCTCCAGGCAGCGCTGAGCAAGCCGGGCGCCGATCAGGGGCCCCATAAAAACAGGATCATTTAATCAATGGCCACATACGAAATCCTGATAGCCGATGACCATCCGCTGTTTCGCAGTGCGCTGCATCAGGCCGTCACTCTGGGCCTGGGGGCGGATGTTCGCCTGGTCGAAGTGGCCAGCATTGCCGAACTGGAAGCGCGCCTCACCGAAAAATCCGACTGGGACCTGGTGCTGCTCGACCTGAACATGCCGGGCGCCTATGGCTTTTCCGGGCTGGTGCTGCTGCGTGGCCAGTATCCGCAGATCCCGGTGGTGATGGTCTCGGCCCAGGAAGACGCCGATGTAGTGGTGCGCTCCAAGGAGTTTGGCGCCAGCGGCTTCATCCCCAAGTCCAGTGCGATGGAAGACATTCAGCAGGCGGTGCGCACGGTATTGGACGGTGATGTGTCGTGGCCGCCGCAGGCGTTTGAAGAAATCAACGTGTCCGATGAAGCCAAGGCTGCCCGCGATGGCCTGGCGAGCCTGACGCCCCAGCAGTTCCGCGTATTGACCATGGTCTGCGAAGGCCTGCTGAACAAGCAGATTGCCTACGAGCTGAGCGTGTCGGAAGCGACCATCAAGGCCCACGTCACGGCGATCTTTCGCAAGCTTGGGGTGCGTACGCGAACCCAGGCGGCGTTGCTCTTGCAACAACTTGAGTCAATTTCGCAGCATTAAGCTGTTACCGCTTCACGCTTTTTTGACTTTGCGTGATCTAGCTTCCCCACTCCTTTGGTTCAGTTGCCTACATCTATGTCGCCTTTCAAGGGTCAAACCGGTATCAAACGTATCTTCAACGCTGGGGGGTATTCTCTGGATGGCCTGCGCGCAGCCTTCACCGGCGAGGCGGCCTTTCGTCAGTTGGTGCTGCTCAACGTCGTGCTGGTGCCGTTGAGCTTTTTTCTGAATGTCAGCCGTGTCGAGCGGGCGCTGATGATCGCGGTGTGCCTGTTGGCCTTGATCGTCGAGCTGCTCAACTCGGCGGTGGAAGCGGCCATTGACCGCATCTCCCTGGACCTGCACCCGCTGTCGAAGAACGCCAAGGACATGGGCAGCGCCGCGCAGTTTGTGGCGCTGACCATGATCGCGCTGGTGTGGGCCGTGATCCTCGTCTGATCCTCAGGCAATGCTCGGCAGCACGATCTCGTCGCTGCGCTGGACGCCTGCGGTGAAGGCGCGGCACAGCTCCAGAAACTCGCGCATCGCCGAGGTCTGGTATTTCTGTTTATGCCAGATGAAGTAGAACTGCCGGGCCAGGTCCAGGTCCGGTGTTTCCACCGGCACCAGGCTGCCGCGGCGAAACGCGTCGCGCAGCGCCAGGCGCGAGATGCAGCCAATACCCAGGCCCGACTCCACCGCGCGTTTGATCGCTTCGGTGTGTTCCAGCTCCAGACGAATATTCAGGGTGCTGCGGTGATGGCGCATGGCTTGGTCGAAGGTCAGCCGCGTGCCCGAGC
The DNA here is from genome assembly GCF_001439805.1 of Pseudomonas trivialis. GTDB lineage: Bacteria > Pseudomonadota > Gammaproteobacteria > Pseudomonadales > Pseudomonadaceae > Aquipseudomonas > Aquipseudomonas trivialis. The sequence continues at coordinate 100,098 of NZ_JYLK01000005.1, forward strand.
CTTGTTCGCGCAGAATCCACGCTTCACGGGTCAACTCGTCCAGACTCGCCGTGCCGCGTTTAGCCAGGTGATGTTGCGGTGCGCAAAACACTACCAGCTCGTCCTCCACCCAGGTTTGCACTTCGATATCCGGGTGACTGCAGTCGCCTTCGATCAGCCCCAGGTCAATTTCGTAGTGCGCCACCTGATGCACGATGTTGGCCGTATTCTGCACATGCAGCTTCACCTGACTCTCCGGGTGCTGCTGCATGAAGCTGCCGATCAGCAGGGTAGCCAAGTAATTGCCGATGGTCAGGGTCGCGCCGACTGCCAGGGAGCCGAAGCCGGACTTGCCGTTGAGCAGGTCTTCGATCTCCTTGGCCTGGTCCAGCAGCGCCACTGCCTGGGGCAACAGTTGATGGCCGAGGGCGTTGAGGCTCAGGCGTTTGCCGGCGCGGTCGAACAATTGGCAGCTGGATTGACGCTCCAGCTCAGTGATCGAGGTGCTGGCGGCAGATTGCGATAAGGCCAGAAGGCCAGCAGCGCGCGAAACGCTTTCCTGCCGGGCGACGGCGACGAAAACTTGCAGTTGACGGAGAGTAAATCGCATATCGATATAACCGATAACCCTTATCTTAATAATCCAGTTAACAGATATTGTCGCCGCCATTAGAATGCTGTGCAATTGCGCATCCACACCTTTGGCGCAGACCCATTTCCAGGAGTCCCCCGTACATGAGCAACATGAACCACGAGCGTGTCCTCAGTGTTCATCACTGGAACGACACTCTGTTCAGCTTCAAGTGCACCCGCGATCCGGGCCTGCGCTTCGAGAACGGTCAGTTCGTGATGATCGGCCTGCAACAGCCCAACGGCCGCCCGCTCATGCGCGCTTACTCCATTGCCAGCCCGAACTGGGAAGAGCATCTGGAGTTCTTCAGCATCAAGGTGCCGGATGGCCCGCTGACTTCCCAGTTGCAGCACTTGAAGGAAGGCGACGAGATCATCATCAGCAAAAAACCGACAGGCACCCTGGTGCTTGACGACCTGAAGCCGGGCAAACATCTGTATCTGCTCAGCACTGGTACTGGCCTGGCGCCCTTCATGAGCGTGATTCAGGACCCGGAAACCTACGAGCGTTTCGAAAAAGTGATCCTGTGCCACGGCGTGCGTTACGTCAACGAAGTCGCCTACCGCGAATTCATCACCGAGCACCTGCCGCAGAACGAGTTCTTCGGCGAGGCCCTGCGTGACAAGTTGATCTACTACCCCACGGTGACCCGCGAGCCGTTCGAAAACGAAGGCCGCCTGACCGACCTGATGCGCAGTGGCAAGCTGTTCACCGACATCAGCCTGCCGCCGATCAACCCTGAGGACGACCGCGCCATGCTGTGCGGCAGCCCGAGCATGTTGGACGAAACCAGCGAAGTGCTGAACAGCTTCGGCCTGAAGGTCTCGCCGCGCATGCGTGAGCCGGGTGATTACCTGATCGAACGCGCCTTCGTCGAAAAGTAATAGCGAGCCAGTCACAACACAGATCCAAAAAAATGTGGGAGGGGGCTTGCTCCCGATGACGGTGGATCAGTCACCCGAAACAGTGACTGACACTCCGCTATCGGGAGCAAGCCCCCTCCCACATCTGGTTTGCGTGCTATTGAGCTGGGAGCACTTCCAGCACGCAAATCATCCCGGGCTCAGGATAATGCCAGCGCACATCCACATCCCAGAACTGCGCCCCATATTCGCGCTCTGACGTTGGCACCTGATACGCCGGCCTCGGGTCTTGCGCCAGACACTGCTCGATCAGTTCCACCAGCGGCTCGTCCAGACGCTGGGCGTGCCCTTGTGCCTGCTGCAACGCAGTCTTGAGCCACTGCACGCCGATCAATTGTGGCGCAGCACTGGCGACGTCGTTGGTGGCGGTGTCGATGATGTCGGCATACGGCACGTACGGTTTGATATCCAGCACCGGCGTGCCGTCGAGCAGATCGATCCCGGAAATCCACAGCCGGCCCGCTTCCACGTTGTCCAGCTTCACCACCGACTGGCCGATGCCATTGGGCCGGTGGGTGGCGCGTGTGGCGAACACGCCCATCGACGTGTTGCCGCCCAGGCGCGGCGGGCGCACTTTGAGGCGCGGCTTGTCTTCCAGCGCTTGATGGAACAGAAACAGCAGCCACACATGGCTCACCTGCTCCAGGCCCTGCACCGCCTCACCCTTGTCGAACGGCGCCACCAGTTCCAGCACGCCCCGTGCCGCAGGCGCCAATTGCGGTTGGCGCGGAATGGCGAACTTCTCCTTGAAGCAGGAGCGCACGAAGCCGACAGGCGAGACGTTGTAGCTCATGGCTTACGCACGAACCCGCAGCGTCAGGCCCTTGAGGAAGTTACGCAGCAACTGATCGCCGCACGGGCGGTAGTTGGTGTGGCCGAACTTGCGAAACAGTGCGCTCAGCTCCGGCTTGGACACCGGAAACTCGGCGGCCTTGAGGATGGCGTGCATGTCGTCTTCCTTCAGTTCGAAGGCCACGCGCAGCTTCTTGAGGATAATGTTATTGGTCACCGGCGTTTCGATCGGCTGCGGCGGACGGCTTTCGTCCTTGCCACGCTTGAAGATCACCAGACCATCGAGGAAGTGCGCCATGACTTCGTCCGGGCAGAACACAAAGCCTTCTTCCTCATCCTTCTTGAGGTAGGTCAGTAGGTCTTCCTTGGTCACGTCCATGCCGCCGATCTTGATGATCTCGACCATCTTGTTGTCGCTGATGTCGAGCATGTAGCGCACGCTGCGCAGTACGTCGTTGTGAATCATGGTGGGCAATCCTGGTATTCAACTGAGGACACCGCCCAATCAGGCGGTGTCGAGAAAAGGGGAGTGGCGTTTAGAACTTCTCTTTGCCGGACAGATAGCGCCATTGGCCCACCGGCACCTTGCCGATGGACACGCCGCCGATACGGATGCGGCGAATGGCGACAACCTTCAGGCCAACGGCTTCGCAGAACAGTGCGATCACGCCCGGTTGCGGATTTTTCATCGCAAAACGCAGGCGGTTTTCGTTCTGCCAGCTGGCCTTGACTGGCGGCAATTCCTTGCCCTTGTATGTTAGGCCGTGGTTCAGGCGGTTAAGGCCGTGGGCAACCATGTCGCCTTCGACCTCCACCACATATTCCTGTTCGATCTTGGCGGCATCGGCGGTCAGCTTGCGCAGGATCTTCCAGTCCTGGGTGAACACCAGCAGGCCACTGGCCTTGGCTTGCAGGTCAGCACTGGCGGTCAGGCGCAGGAAATGGCCCTTGAGCGGGCGCTTGCTGAAACGGTGCTCTTCGGACAGCGTCTCGGCGCTGATCGAGGCCATCGCCGTCTCGGCATCCACGCCGGCCGGGGCGTGCAGCAGAATGGTCACCGGCTCCGGCACGGTGGCCTTGGCCTGCGGGTCCAGTTCGACCTTTTGCGTGGTGACCTTGAACTGCGGCTCGTCGATCACTTCACCGTCCACCGAGACCCATCCGCCTTCGATAAACAGCTCAGCCTCCCGACGGGAGCAACCGACCAGTTCAATAAGGCGTTTGGAGAGGCGTATGGGGTCAGTCATGACAAGGGCCGTAACAAAATGGGGCGCCTATTGTACCTGCCTGGCGCCGGTTAATCCCGGCCCCATTTCAGCGCGAATGAAAATGTGGGGGCGGGCTTGCCATGGGGGGCTGACGCAAACGCAGATGCAGTAACGGATAGGGCTGGCCCAGGCCGTCATGGGCTGTGCGTCCGACCACTTCAAAACCCTGCTTGAGGTAAAACCCCAGTGCCTCGGGGTTTTGCTCATTCACATCAAGCGCCTCGGCATTCAAATGCTCGATTGCATAGCGCAGCAATTGACGGCCCAGGCCCAGGCCTCGGTGCAGCGGGTCGATAAACAGCATTTCGACCTTGCCCGCCGCCACCCCGGCAAAGCCGGTGATGCGCTGGCGCGTGTCCTTGGTGCACACCAGCATCACCGCATCGAGGTAGCGGGTGAGCACCAGGTTTTTCAGTAGCACAATGTAACTGTCCGGCAGGAAATCGTGAGTAGCCCGCACCGAGTCTTCCCAGATGCGCGTCAACTCTGCGTAGTCGCCGGTGTTGGGTGTATGGATGACCGAATGCTCGCGCATGTCCGCTGCTCCTTGCCTCGCTCTGCTCTGATGGGCAAAACAATAGACCCAAAAAAGCCCCGCCTCTCGTCCAGAGGCGGGGCTTTTGTATTTCTTTACAGCGTTAGTCGCGCTTTTCGGCCCACAGGTCGTATTCGTCGGCATCGGTCACGGTGCACCAGACCTTGTCGCCCGGCTTCAGGCCGCTGGCGTCGTCGATAAACACGTTACCGTCGATTTCCGGTGCATCGAAGAAGCAGCGGCCAACGGCGCCTTGCTCGTCGACTTCGTCGATCAGCACTTCGATTTCCTTGCCGATGTGCAATTGCAGGCGCGCCGAGCTGATCGCCTGCTGGTGCGCCATGAAACGCTCCCAACGGTCCTGCTTGACGTCGTCCGGCACCACGGCCAGGTCCAGCAGATTGGCCGGAGCGCCTTCCACCGGGGAATACTGGAAGCAGCCGACGCGATCCAACTGTGCTTCAGTCAGCCAGTCCAGCAGGTACTGGAAGTCTTCTTCGGTTTCGCCGGGGAAGCCAACGATGAAGGTCGACCGGATGATCAGTTCCGGGCAGATCTCGCGCCAGTTTTTGATGCGCGCCAGGGTCTTGTCTTCGAACGCCGGGCGTTTCATCGCCTTGAGCACCTTGGGGCTCGCGTGCTGGAACGGGATGTCCAGGTACGGCAGGATCTTGCCGGCGGCCATCAACGGGATCAGCTCGTCCACGTGCGGGTACGGGTAGACGTAGTGCAGGCGCACCCACACACCCAGGCTGCCGAGGGCTTCGCAGAGTTCGGTCATGCGGGTTTTCACCGGCGCGCCGTTCCAGAAACCGGTGCGGTATTTCACGTCGACGCCGTAGGCGCTGGTGTCCTGGGAAATCACCAACAGCTCTTTGACCCCGGATTTGACCAGGCGCTGGGCCTCGTCGAGGACATCGCCCACCGGACGGCTGACCAGCTTGCCGCGCATCGACGGAATGATGCAGAAGCTGCAGCTGTGGTTGCAGCCTTCGGAGATCTTCAGGTACGCATAGTGACGCGGCGTCAGCTTGATGCCCTGGGGCGGCACCAGGTCGATCAGCGGGTTGTGGTCCTGACGCGGCGGCACCACCTTGTGCACGGCGTTGACCACCTGCTCGTACTGCTGCGGACCGGTGACGGCCAGAACGCTGGGGTGCACGTTGCGGATATTGCCTTCTTCCACACCCATGCAGCCGGTCACGATGACCTTGCCGTTTTCCTTGATGGCCTCGCCGATCACTTCCAGCGACTCCGCCTTGGCCGAATCGATGAAACCGCAGGTGTTGACCACCACCACGTCAGCGTCCTGATAGGTGGACACCACGTCGTAGCCTTCCATGCGCAGTTGGGTCAGGATGCGTTCGGAGTCGACCAGAGCCTTCGGGCAACCCAGGGAAACAAAGCCAACCTTGGGGTTGGCTTTTGCGATGGTGGTGGACATGTCTAACCTCGGTATTGAATGACGCCGCCGGTCGGGCACGACAAGGCGGTTGCCGGGCACTGGGTGTGCCTCTGATCAAAAAGTGCGCAATTCTAGCGATGGGCGGCGCGCTTGACCAGCTTTATGCGGGGAAATGCGACGAGTGCTGCGGCTCTGGCTGCCAGCAGGCGATGTAGTGTGGTGAGTCGGCGGCGATCCTGGCCTACCCGCTGCCATCGCATCTGCGCCACGCCCATCTGCCCGTAGTCTTGAGTCGGAACCTGTCAGCATGCCGGGCTGCGCTTCTTCATTCCGAATCAGCCCAACGCTTGCGTCGACGCGCCGTTCTTTAAAGCCTAGCTGCCCGTTATCAAGCGATGGATAGTCTGGTCCGGTTTTATCTGGCAGCAGCAGGGTGACGGGAAGTGTTCGTGAGCAGTCGAGCTGCGAGCTTCTTTGGCATTCGCGCGCCGCTGCAGCTGCCGTGGAACTATTCGACGACTACCAGGGCAACCAGAGCGCAATGATTGTCGCCCTTCCCGGATTGCGACCAGGCGCAACGCTCAACTACGGCGAGCGCATCACCAGTGTGGCGCTCATCGACAACCAGATGGCCATCCGATGGACTATGCAATCCGCCGCAGCGTAGAACGGCAATTCCCCGAACTCACCGGCGGTTACCACCTGCCGCGCTTTGCCCGTGTTGTTGCCGTGACCGACGCCCCGGCCGACGCCGGCATCTGTGACGACTTCCGGCCTCGCTATGCGGTGGATATTGAGGTCATGGGGCCGGACGGCGAGCCAGATCCCAAGCTGCCGATCCTGGCCGGCGTACCGCTGCCCCTGCCCACCGGCGGCGAGGAAATGGGCATTTATGCATTCCCGGAGGAGGGCACCCAAGTAGTGGTGTGCTTTGCCTATGGCCTGCCGAACAAGCCTTATATCCAAACCATTCTGCCCCACGGACTGAGCATGCCCAGCGTGCCGAAGGGTGACCAAGTGTGGCAGCACAGCGAGGCCTGTCAGCAGCGTGTCGACGCGGACGGCAACTGGCTGCGCCAAACGGACAGCAAGATTCGCGACAAGGCGATCGAGCGGGAAGTAGAGGCGATGGGGAACACTGAGCGTTTCCAGAATCACATCAGGACGGTGGATGACCATTCAAAGGAGTCAGTGGGTGGAATCAAAACTATCGAGGCTTTGGGCGCGCTCAAGCTGCTTTCGGGCGGATCTGCAAGCTTGGCGGCGGTGGACGACCTGCACCAGGCGACCGGACGGGACTTGAACCTAGTGGTGGGGCAGAAGTGCAATGTCACTGTGGGTGGCGATATGGAGGAAAGGATCGAGGGGCTTCGCAGGAGCGTGGCAGCGGGCAGTCAGCGACTGGTAGCGCCCAAGACCTGGTTGGGATCCGAAAACTTGAACGTGTTGAAGGTACTATGTGATCTGCTGGAATTGGTAGAACGGATGAACATGCAAATTGCTGCGCATGTTCATGGTCCAAGCCCAACACCCAGTAACTCCGCAGAATTCACTAATGCAGGAGTAACTGCACACGCTTTAGCAAAGAATACAATTGCTATCACAGCATGAGATAAAGAAAGTGCTTTTATTTATTCCTCCGCCTGCCAGGCCATTCTGAGAGAAAATTTTCGCCGTATTTCTGAAACCAGTAATTTCTATACGGCAATACAACGATTCGCAATGTTAACCACCATAACATTGCAGATGCTTCGCTATTAAGGTGTGAGCTGGGTATATACCCATGTGAAACTTGATTTCTGAGATCTCCGTAGACTTTATCAGTTAGTATGGTTTTTAAGTGAAATAGTGTATCTCCAAACTCGTCGACTAATTTTGGATACTCTAATAGGACCTTGAGGCCATCTCTTTCTTGGTCACCATCACCATGGATGCGTGTGGACTCTTCATCTAACTGCTCTAGCACATATCGCAATGAATTTTCAATTTGCGGAATAAGTAAATGGCTTGACAGCAAGAAGTCGCCGTGAAAACCTGCCGTAAGACCTCGTGAATAAAACTCTTTATGATCAGAAGGGATAAATGGGTTATTTACAATAAATGGCGACAACACTTCTTTGTCAAAATAAAAAGTGTTCACGATCGCTTCAGTTGCGGGCAATACATATGCTCGCGCTGTTAGTGCGTGATCGTTCCTTAGAAGTGTTGCCAGGTGGTTTTCAATGGCAGCGTCGTTTCCGTTTTCGTTGAAGTCAGCACCCGGCGTTTTAGCTACAATCATCCCCTCAGAATCTATATGATCTGCACCTAGGTCTGCAAAAATGGAGTTCATAACTGTCTTTTTTACCACGCCTCGTAGATCGTCGATTTTAGAGGGGGTGGTGACTACTAATGCGAGCCGAAATATACAGTCAAAAACATCTGTTCCTATGACAATTTTTTCTGCTGTTTTTACCTGTTCAGACATATCTCCGGAGGAGATTTCAAAATCGCCCATATGATGCTTTAGTTCGCGTTGATGCTCACGTAGTTTTTTATAAAGCTCGGCTTGTTTTGGTCTTGAGTTAGGCGTTTTTCGTATGGTTTCAATCGCCGACATTAAGCAGCCTACGCTAACTGCACTATCATGGTAATCAGCTTCAGTCTCATGGCAGCGTGAAATTTTTCTTATTGCAGAATACTCACTTTCTTTGTCTTTCATGCTTGATGCACATGTTTGGCATACTTCTAAAAAAAGTACTGAGCGCCTAAAGGCTTTTTTGTCAAAAAGCTCATCCGCCATTCTTTCGGCTAATGAATAAAGATACTGATCATCCTTTATAACGAATTCGCAAGCAAGTCTAATTAGCTGGGCAGGGTAGTCTATAAGTTTTTCGTCGGTTAATAATAGGGCTACATATTCAGTCGCCAAATTATATTGGCTGCCTTGTGAGCGCCGGAGCATATGGCCGAGCCGTAATGCCCGTTCTATTCTTGATACCGCTTTAAATCTATTATCTAAAATAAGCATTTTTGCGGAGTCGATATATGACACTACTGCCAGATGTGCTTGCTCTAGACCTCCTGCCTTCCTACACCAAACCAAGTCGCTTAACCGTGCTCTCATGTCGGCATTATTTATTTTTTTGGTTATGGCTGCCATACAAAATAAAGAATTTTCATTGAAGTCTTTAATGCTGGATGAATGAGTTTCTGCATACTGGAAGTAAGGCTTGAAAGGTACTCTAGCATCTGAAGGATCCAGCATCATAGATGATATGTGATGAAGTAGTTCTGCAGCGTTTTTAGGCTCTATGTTGTCAGTCGCCATATAGAGTTCGGTGCAATCAAGTGAGTTTTCTATGCTCGGTAGATTGATTATGGAAAGCATTTCTATTGAAGATACTTTGAGATTGCCAATTTCCATTTGCGTCCTCATTTCTGCAACTGAGCTATGAATGTGAATAACTTAAAAAGTCGATTATTAAAAATATCATTAAAATAAAAAAACTCCAGAAAAAGCACTTATCCCCCTCCCGCCGACGGGCTTCGTGTCGTTTTTTTGTGCAAACGAGAGGGGGGGCAATCAGGGTTACCGACTAGGCCTGCTGCGGGCTCTAGGGGGCGTTACGCGGTTTCACTGTGTGTGAGGCTGTGCGACAAAATGCAATGGCTTCACACTGCGTCAGATTAAATAGGTGAATCGGACGGATAGCTGTGACGCCCGGAATACGGGGGCAATCTTTAAAAAAAGTCCATAGTGGAGGCGTTTTGTGATTTTGAATGGCTCTGCCGGTAGCACATTTTTTGTTTTCCTCATCGGACATTTTTCGACCTTGAAGCCTTGCTCTGCGGGGCTTAAAGCTGAATAGCCGCTTTTCGTAGCTTTGTAATGCCGAATTGGCACTGTAGGTACTATCAAGAACCGCATATGCACTCCAAAAGCACGCGCCACTTCCGAGTAAGGCTGCAATGAAAATACACCGTCCTTATGGCCTCGCGCCCACTACGTTAGAAGCAGACATTCTCAAGCTCCGAGCTTTCGAAATGGTCCTGATCCTTTTTTACATGGAAGACTTGAAGTCGTTCATTGTCGAAAGCATTGAAACCACTCGTAAGATCAACGGCACCGCTACGTCCTTGCCCAAAATTAAGATGGATGCAGCAAGGAAGCTCCTCGTTGCAGAAGGATGCATATCCCAAGCAGAGAGCGACGAGATTCTCAGGCTAGTGGACTACCGAAACACCATCGGACACCAGATTCACGCCCTAACCTGCGACATTGGCGCTTATTCGGAGCTTGGCGATTTTGACCCTAAAACCTATGAGTCCGTGCGTAAGTACGATTACTCAGCTGCCAAAGGCGCTGGTCAGCTTCGCAAAAAGGTAAGCGAAGGAATGGCTGAAAAATTTTGCTTGCGTGCGAATTTCAATGGCCTGAGGTTCGAGGCAGCAGAGCGCATTTACGTGAAAGAGATTCAGCGTCTGACAATAAAGGTTAATCAGCAAATCCGACAGCTTAACGAAACCCTCAAGATGACAGCTGCCGTCATACGCGAAATTCCGAAGTCCGTCATGGATCGTGCCCAGCCTGGTCACCCAAGAAATATTAAAAATAATGGGACGCTCAGCAAGCTCGGTACGATCTGTGTCTTTCAGCTATTTGACGCCAATGCGACACCCCTTGCCGTTGCGTACCTAATGAGGATTTCAGTGCGGTCCGCAAATAATTGGCATAAGAAATGGGGCAGGGCTAACGCAGCAGACGCTGGTGTGAGTCAGAAGCTCGACTCGCCTAGGGCCAAGAAAGATTGAAACCTTGATCTTTTGAGCCGCCGTGCGGGCTCTCTCAAGGCTGTATATTTTGAGAATCGTTAGGACAACCCAGGGAAACAAAGCCAACCTTGGGGTTGGCTTTTGCGATGGTGGTGGACATGTCTAACCTCGGTATTGAATGACGCCGCCGGTCGGGCACGACAAGGCGGTTGCCGGGCACTGGGTGTGCCTCTGATCAAAAAGTGCGCAATTCTAGCGATGGGCGGCGCGCTTGACCAGCTTTACGCGGGGAAATGCGACGAGTGCTGCGTGGGTATTTTGTAGCCGCTTGCCATGTTCTCAAGCGTGGGCGTCCTGTTCTGAGCGATGCGCGACAACTCTGGACATGCCCACACCTAGCGCCTGTAGTACTTTCAGGAGAGTGGAGAGCTTTGGATCGCCGCCCGCTGCTATTGATCTGTAAAGATTTGCTCTGTTGAGTCCCGTGTTCTGAGACAAGTGGAGCATGCCGCCGCGCGCTTCCGCGACACGCCGGACGGCGACGAGGAAGGCGTCCTCACCACCCGCTTCATCAATTTTTTCAAGCGCGACGCAGAGGTATTCGAGCGCAAATGCTTCGTCGTTTCGGAGCATTTCAAGGACGCTGTCTTCATGAGAGCGAGTACCAGTATTCATTGTTGCTGCACCTTGTAGGATTTCCAGAGAGTCTTGGCCTGATCAATGTCGTTCTGCTGTCTGACCTTTGATCCACCGCCCAGCAGCAAAATAATTCTTCGATCCTGAATTGCGTAATACACGCGAAAGCCGGGGCCGAAGTCGAGTTTCATCTCAAACACCCCACCACCAACCGGCTCGGTCATTCCGAAGTGGCCAAGGGCTGCTCGGTCCAATCGGGTGGTGATTCTTGCTTTTGATCGCTTGTCTTGCACGGTGTCCAGCCAAGCTTGATAGATATCCACACCGTTGGCAGACAGTACATGCTTCACTTCGTACATAATAAATGTACTTTAAAAGAGACATTTCGATGATTGAGTTTCTATATCGACTGAGCGTGTTATGCCGAGCCTCAATTGAAATAATCAGGTAATCCGGTCGAGAGTTCCGGTTCCGCCGCCCAGGCACGACTGCTGAGTGGGGCGAAAATATACGGTCGGCAGTAGGTATGATCAATGAAGGCAAAAAGGCTCTAATACGACTTGATCAGCGAAATGCGACGAGTGCTGCGCTATGCTTCGCGCCTCTGCTCACGGGCCAGTCCCGTGAGTCAATAAAACGTCTGTTACGAGAAGTTAAACGGCGCATGCTAGGGTCCGCTCAGGTGCGTTGTTTATAAATGGCCGCAGGTCAAAGGGCAGGAGTGGTTGATGGGTCAGGCAAGTAGTCAGGCGGCGGGTGCCGAGCATTCAAACGCCAAGCCGATAGGCATGCTGGTGGCGGCGGTCGGGGTGGTTTACGGCGATATCGGGACCAGCCCGCTCTATACCCTCAAAGAAGTATTCACCGGCGGTTATGGGGTGCAGGTCAACCATGACGGCGTGTTGGGGATCCTGGCGCTGATTTTCTGGTCGCTGATCTGGGTCGTGTCGATCAAATACATGCTGTTCGTGCTGCGCGCCGACAACCAGGGCGAGGGCGGCATCATGGCCCTGACCGCACTGGCGCGACGCGCGGCGGGGGAGCGCAGGAAGCTGCGCAGTTTCCTCGTGGTGTGCGGCCTGTGCGGCGCGGCGCTGTTCTATGGCGACAGCATGATCACCCCGGCGATCTCGGTGCTGTCGGCCGTGGAAGGCCTGGAGCTGGCCTTTGATGGCGTGGATAAGTGGGTGGTGCCCATCGCGCTGGTGGTGCTGGTGGCGCTGTTCCTGATCCAGAAGCACGGCACCGACCGCATCGGCAAGCTGTTCGGGCCGGTGATGGTCACCTGGTTTCTGGTGCTCGGCGGCCTTGGCGTGTACGGCATCACCCTGCACCCCGAAGTGCTCAGCGCATTGAACCCGATGTGGGCCGTGCGTTTCTTCGAGGCCCACCCCGGCATCGGCGTGGCGATTCTGGGCGCGGTGGTGCTGGCGTTGACCGGTGCCGAAGCGCTGTACGCCGACATGGGCCACTTCGGGCGCAAGCCCATCGCCCGCGCCTGGTTCATCCTGGTGCTGCCGGCGCTGGTGCTCAATTATTTCGGCCAGGGCGCCATGCTGCTGGGCGATCCTGAAGCCGCGCGCAACCCGTTCTATCTGCTGGCGCCAAGCTGGGCGCTGATCCCGCTGGTGGGGCTGTCCACCCTGGCCACGGTGATTGCATCCCAGGCGGTGATTTCCGGGGCGTTCTCGTTGACGCGCCAGGCGATCCAGCTGGGTTACATCCCGCGCATGCACATCCAGCACACCTCCAGTGCCGAGCAGGGCCAGATCTACATCGGCGCGGTGAACTGGTCGCTGATGGTCGGTGTGATCCTGCTGGTGCTGGGCTTCGAGTCCTCCAACGCACTGGCCTCGGCCTACGGCGTGGCCGTGACCGGCACCATGCTGATGACCACCATCCTGGTGTCGGCCGTGATGCTGCTGCTGTGGAAATGGCCGCCGATCCTGGCCGTGCCGGTGTTGCTCTGCTGCCTGTTGGTGGACGGGCTGTACTTTGCCGCCAATGTGCCGAAGATCATCCAGGGCGGCGCCTTCCCGGTGCTGGCGGGGATCGTGCTGTTCGTGTTGATGACGACGTGGAAGCGCGGCAAGCAGCTGCTGGTGGAACGCCTCGACGAGGGCGGCCTGCCGCTGCCGATCTTTATCAACAGCATCCGTGTGCAACCGCCTCACCGCGTGCAGGGCACGGCGGTGTTCCTTACCGCGCGGCCCGACGCAACGCCCCATGCGCTGCTGCACAACCTGCTGCACAACCAGGTGCTGCATGAGCAGGTGGTGCTGCTGACGGTGGTCTACGAAGACATTCCACGCGTACCCGCCTCCCGGCGCTTCGAGGTGGATGCCTACGGCGAAGGCTTCTTCCGGGTGATCCTGCACTTTGGTTTTACCGACGAGCCGGATGTGCCCCAGGCGCTGAAGTTGTGCCATCTGGAAGAGCTGGATTTCAGCCCGATGCGCACCACGTATTTCCTCAGCCGCGAAACCGTGATCGCCTCGCGCATCAAGGGCATGGCACGTTGGCGCGAAGCGCTGTTCGCCTTCATGTTGAAGAACGCCAACGGCAATCTGCGCTTCTTCAAGCTTCCGGTAAACCGGGTGATCGAGCTGGGCACTCAGGTCGAAATGTAGACCGCTGTACCTCCGGGAGCCGGCAATCGGCTCCCGTCTTTCCTTCTGAACCCTGTGTGATCGACGGTTGTCGACTAGGCTCAAGGCACCGTTGATGTGCCCACAGATCCCGAAAGAGGTGCGCCATGAGTCAACTGCTCGAACCCTATACCCTGCGCCAATTGACCCTGCTCAATCGCATCGTGGTCTCGCCGATGTGCCAGTACTCCAGTGTCGATGGCCTGGCCAACGACTGGCATCTGGTCCACCTCGGCAGCCGTGCGGTGGGCGGCGCCGGGCTGATCTTTACCGAGTCCACCGCAGTGACCGCCGAGGGCCGTATCACTGCCCAGGACTTGGGGTTGTGGAACGATGCACAGATCGAGCCGCTGCAACGCATCACCCGGTTCATCGCGGCCCAGGGCGCGGTGGCCGGCATCCAGCTGGGCCATGCCGGACGCAAGGCCAGCACCCACCGTCCGTGGATTGGCAAGCATGGCAGCGTCAAACCGGAAGACGGCGGCTGGGTGCCGGTGGGGCCCTCGCCGATCGCATTCGACCCTCAGCACACCCAGCCCACGCCGCTGGACGAAGGACAGATCCAGCAAGTGATCGCCGACTTCGTGGCAGCCGCCCGGCGCGCATTGACGGCAGGTTTCGAGGTGGTGGAAATCCACGCCGCCCACGGCTACCTGCTGCACCAATTCCTTTCGCCCATCAGCAACCAGCGCCGGGATCAGTACGGCGGTTCTTTCGAAAACCGCATCCGCCTGGTGCTCGAAGTGACCCGCGCGGTACGTGAAATCTGGCCTCAAGAGTTGCCGCTGTTTGTGCGTGTGTCGGCTACCGACTGGGTTGAAGACGGCTGGAACCCCGATGAAACCGTGGAGCTGGCGCGTCGCCTGAAGGCGCTGGGCGTCGACCTGATCGACGTCTCCTCCGGTGGCACCGCCGCCAACGCCGAAATCCCCACCGGCCCTGGCTACCAGACGCGTTTTGCCGAGCGTGTGCGCAAGGAATCCGGGATTGCCACGGGCACGGTTGGCATGATCACCGAGCCGGCCCAGGCCGAGCATATCCTGCGCACCTGCCAGGCGGACCTGATCTTCCTTGCCCGTGAACTGCTGCGCGACCCGTACTGGCCCCTGCATGCCGATGATGACCTGGGTGGGCGCAAGGCGACCTGGCCGGCGCAGTATCAGCGCGCGACCCATCGCGACCAGCCGATCCATGAGTCTGACCTGCGCGATTGATCCCGCGCAGGCTGTACCGAAACCCACCCTGACCCGGTGGGTTTTTTGCGCCTGGATTGTGAGATGCGGCTGTAGGTATTTGTTACCGAAGTAATTTATTTAAGTGAATACTCTAAAAAAATCCCACACGTGACAAGATTGTTTCTACGCTTAGGGTAAGTCTGGTTTCTGGCCCAGGAAGTCAGTCGGTTTGCCCGCGAAGGTATTGCGCTTCATGGCAGGCAAAGAATGGGCACAAGGAGTATTTGATCGTTATCAGGAGAAACAGTCCATGGCCAAGTCCTATGGTGTAGCGGGTGTGGTGGCGTGTTTTCTGACCCGCAGGATGTCCCTGCGTGGTCGCAGGTTGAGTTCGGACGAGGCTGAATTGCTGGCGCAGTATCGCGCCCTGACCGAGGACGATCAGGTGGCGATGCGGTATCTGGTGGGGGCGATGAAGAGTGTGTCGCGGTTTTAAAACCAGCGAAAATCAACTGTGGGAGCGGCGGTGCGACGATTCGACTTGCCCGCGAAGGCGATTTTTCGGTGTACATATCCGTTTCTGCGGTAACGGCTGCTGGAGGTTCCGCTCTTACAGCGGGTCACTTTTTGAAGAGCGCAAAAAGTAACCCAAAATGCTTCGCCCCAACACTCGGCACCTCCAAAGCCTGCGTTCGGCCAGCGTGTTTGACGGGGCGCTCCAGATCAAAAGCAAAAGCGTGGCGGCCTTAGAGCCGACCGGTATCGGGGCGTGTGAGCGCGATCAACTGTGGGAGCGGGCTTGCCCGCGATGACGGCAGGCCAGTTGCTACATGAACGACTGACTCATCGCTATCGCGGGCAAACTCGTTCCCCTATTTATAACCGACGCCTCACGTGTATTTGCGCTTATCCGGCGCAGGCGGGAAGTACTGGTACAGCCAGGTTTCACTCAAGGTGCGGTCCTGGGTCCGGATAAACAGGCGCAGCTCCACCGGTTCCACGCTGTCACTGGTGGGGTACCAGTCGAACAGGATGCGGTAGCCCTTGATGTTGTCGAGCACCAGCACGCTGAAATCCTTCACCTCACCGTGGGAGCAGGTCACCACCGGCTCGATGCCGGTGCCGGCGGGCAGGCGGTCCAGGCCGCCGCCCTTGAAGTCCACGGCAAAGCGCCGCGCCCACACGTCGGGGTAATGCTCGCCAGGTGCCCAACCTTCGGTAAATCCGCCCATGCCGGAGCGGGTTGCGTCGACCTGCGCCAGCGGCGTGCTGACTGGGGGCAGGGCGCTCCAGTACAGCTTGTAGCCGTAATTGAGGGAGTCACCGGCAGCGACGGGCTTTTTCGGGGTCCAGAAGGCCACGATATTGTCCAGGGTCTCGCCGGTGGTGGGGATTTCGAGCAGGTCAATCGAGCCCTCGCCCCAGGCGGTGGTCGGTTCCACCCACAGGCTGGGGCGCTTGCTGTACCAGTCCACGGTGTCCTGATAGCTGGCGAACTCATGGTCGGTCTGCACCAGGCCGAAGCCTTTTGGGTTGGTGTCGGCAAACGCGTTGAACTGCAACTTGGCCGGGTTGTTCAACGGGCGGCACACCCATTCGCCATTACCGCGCCACATCGCCAGGCGGTCCGAATCGTGGATTTGCGGGTGGATGGTGTCGCACATGCGCCGCTCATGGGTGCCGCAGCTGAACATGCTGGTCATCGCCGCGATGCCCAGTTGTTCGATGGCGGTACGCGCGTTGATATGCGCATCGATTGCCATCACCACCTGATTGGCCTGGCAGTCGATATCAAAGCGATAGGCACCGGTGGCGCTCGGCGAGTCGAGGAGGGCGTAGACCACAAAGCGCGTGGCGTTCTTCTCCGGGGTCTCGAACCAGAACTGCGTGAAGTCGGGGAATTCCTCGCGTTTTTTTGCGTAGGTATCAATCGCCAGGCCGCGCGCCGAAAGGCCGTACTGGCCGGTGGAATCCACCGCACGGAAATAGCTGGCGCCCAAAAATGACAACACGTCATGACGGTCCAGCTCCGGCGCCTTGAACAGCTTGAAGCCGGAGAAACCCAGGTCGCCGGTCAGTTGTTTGGTATCCACCGTGGTCTTTTCATAGTTGAACAGCGACGGGCGGAAATGCACCTCACGGGCTTCGCGGGTTTTGGGGTCGACGCTGTGCATGCGCACCGGCGTCTTGAAACCCATGCCGACGTGGAAGAACTGCACATCCAGCTGGCCATTCAGCTCTTTCCACAGCGAGTGATTGCCGTCGTAGCCAATCGCGTTGAAATTTTGCGGGGTCATGTTCGCCAGCGTGGGCGGCAGCACCTGCCGCGTGTCTTTGTAGGCAGAGCCGGCGAGCTGTTTGGCCTGGGCCTTGAGCGTTTCAAAATCGAATGCCACGGCCTTGCCATCGGCGGCACGGTTACCGGCCCATGCCTGCGCGGCCAGCAGGCCACTGGCCGACAAACCGGTGTAAGCCGCAATGGCCATGGACGCTTTGAGCAAATTCCTGCGATGCATAGAGACAACCTGTCGTGAGCAAATCCCGCGCCGTTCCTGGCACGTACTGGATCAGAAATAACGGTTCGGACATGCCTTCGGCCAAACGCAACGGACATTAAACAGACGCCGGTTAGCTTAAGCGGTTCGATAGGCAAGGAAAATTGATTGATGGCATTGTGCTTGCGCTGCATGTGCGACAAGACATTTCCAAGCCAGCGAAGGGGCGGCTGCACAGGTCAAGCTACAAAGGTGGTGTTACATCTGGAAGCACTCTAGCGAGCAGTAAATTTGGCACTTGGTTTTACGCTGGGGTCTGTTTGTCCTATGTACCCCAAGTGCCTGGAGGCTATTTATGAATACCCGTGGATTGCTCGATCAGTTGCTTAAGTCTGGTCAGGACATGTTGCAAAAGAAAGCTGGCGGCCAGCGCAAATCGGATGAAAAGGGCGCCCTGGATGGCCTGCTCGGCAGCGGCGGTCTGGGCAGCCTGCTCGGCGGCGCAGGCGGTGGCGCGCTGGCGGCGGGCGCCATGGGCCTGCTGATGGGCAACAAGAAGGCGCGCAAATTCGGCGGCAAGGCGCTGACCTACGGCGGTCTGGCCGCCCTGGGCGTCATCGCCTACAAGGCTTACGGCAACTGGCAGGCGCAGCAGGCCAGTGCGCCCCAGAGCGAACCGCAGACCATCGACCGCCTGCCGCCGGCTCAGGTCGAGCAGCACAGCCAGGGCATCCTCAAGGCGCTGGTCGCCGCCGCCAAGGCCGACGGGCATGTCGACGAGCGTGAGCGCGCGCTGATCGAAGGCGAGTTCACCAAACTGGACAACGACCGCGAACTGCAAAGCTGGCTGCACGCCGAACTCAACAAACCCCTGGACCCCGCCGATGTGGCCCGCGCCGCAGGCACCCCGGAAATGGCTGCCGAAATGTACATCGCCAGCGTGATGCTGGTGGACGAGGAAAACTTCATGGAAAAGTCATACCTCGACGAACTGGCCCGCCAGCTCCGGCTGGAACCCGGCCTGAAGGCCGAACTGGAGAAGCAGGTGCGTCTGGCTCAGTAAATACAGGCGGTACGCAATCAATGATGTGGGAGGCCCGCTTCTTGTGGCGAGCGGGCTTGCCCGCGTTGGGGTGCGAAGCGCCCCCAATGAAGGAACCCTCGGTATACCTGATACTGCGCGCAGGCTGGTTTTGGGGCTGCTGCGCCGCCCAACGCAGGACAAGCCTGCTCGCCACAGGGATGTGCTTGCTTGAAGCAGTCAGTACTTTTGATACAAACGCACCGCCATCGCAAGCGGCCCCCCTCGCACATTCCGCTCAGCTATACTCCCCTCCATTTGAATGGCCCTTCGAGGAATTACTGTGAAGAACTGGACGTTGCGCCAACGGATTTTGGCGAGCTTTGCGGTCATTATCGCGATCATGTTGCTGATGGTCGTGGTGTCCTACTCACGGTTGCTGAAGATCGAAGTCAGTCAGGAAGCCGTCAGGGATGATGCGGTGCCTGGGGTCTACTTAAGCTCCATGATCCGCAGCGCATGGGTCGACAGCTATTTGCAGACCATCGACATCATCGGCCTGCGCGAGGAAAAGACCCTCACCAATGCCGACAAGAATGACTACAAGTCCTTCGAAGCGCGTATCGAGCAGCAGATGGCCAACTATGAAAAAACCGTGCATGACCAGGCCGATCGCATGGAGTTCGACAACTTCAAGGCCGCGCACATCAATTACAACAAGGTTCTGGCCCAGGTGCTGGAACGCGTTGAAGCCAATGACCTGCCCGGTGCCAGCGTGTTGCTCGAAGAGCAATTGACGCCGATCTGGACCGAAGGGCGCATGAAGCTCAATGACATCATCACTGAAAACAAGAACGTGTCCGACCGCGCCACGGCGGCCATTGATGAGGCCGTGCTGTCGGCCAAGATCAGCATGGTGGTGTCGCTGATCATCGCCGTCCTCGCCGCCGGCCTGTGTGGCCTGTTGCTGATGCGCGCGATCATGGCGCCAATGAAGCGCATCGTCGAGATCCTCGAAACCATGCGTACGGGCGACCTGAGCAAGCGCCTGAACCTGGAGCGCAAGGATGAGTTCAACGCGGTGGAAACCGGCTTCAATGACATGATGACCGAGCTGACTGCCCTGGTGTCCCAGGCCCAGCGTTCCTCGGTGCAGGTCACCACTTCGGTCACCGAGATTGCCGCCACCTCCAAGCAGCAGCAGGCCACCGCCACCGAGACCGCCGCCACCACCACCGAGATCGGCGCGACGTCGCGGGAAATCGCCGCCACGTCCAAAGACCTGGTGCGCACCATGACCGAAGTGTCCACCGCCGCCGATCAGGCCTCGGTGGCTGCCGGCTCCGGCCAGCAGGGCCTGGCGCGCATGGAGGAAACCATGCATTCGGTGATGGGCGCCGCCGACCTGGTGAACGCCAAGCTGGCGATCCTCAACGAGAAGGCCGGCAACATCAACCAGGTGGTGGTGACCATCGTCAAGGTTGCCGACCAGACCAACCTGCTGTCGCTCAATGCTGCCATCGAGGCCGAGAAAGCCGGTGAATACGGGCGCGGTTTTGCCGTGGTCGCCACCGAAGTGCGACGCCTGGCCGACCAGACCGCCGTGGCCACCTACGACATCGAGCAGATGGTGCGCGAGATCCAGTCGGCGGTGTCCGCCGGGGTGATGGGCATGGACAAGTTCTCCGAAGAAGTGCGCCGCGGCATGTTCGAAGTGCAGCAGGTGGGCGAGCAGCTGTCGCAGATCATCCACCAGGTACAGGCGCTGGCGCCGCGGGTGTTGATGGTCAACGAGGGCATGCAGGCCCAGGCCACCGGCGCCGAGCAGATCAACCACGCGCTGGTGCAACTGGGCGATGCCAGCAGCCAGACCGTGGAGTCGCTGCGCCAGGCCAGCTTTGCCATTGATGAACTGAGCCAGGTTGCGGTGGGTCTGCGCAGCGGCGTGTCGCGTTTCAAAGTCTGATGAGCGAACTCGCGGCTAAACGCGGCGCCGTTACGGCAGCGAAAAAGGCGTTGTTCCTGCTGTTCCACATCGGCAGCGAACGCTTTGCCCTCAAGGCCACCGAAGTGGCCGAGGTGCTGCCGCGCCTGCCGCTCAAGCCCATCGCCCACGCGCCCGCCTGGGTGGCGGGCATTTTTGCCCATCGCGGCGCGCTGGTGCCGGTCATTGACCTGAGTGCGCTGACCTTCGGCACCGCCGCCCAGGCCCGCACGAGCACGCGGCTGGTGCTGGTCAACTACCAGCCGCAATCCTGGGCCGAACCTCGTCGGTTGGGGCTGATCCTTGAACAGGCCACCGACACGCTGCGCTGCGACCCCGCCGAATTCCAGCCCTATGGCCTGGACAATCGCCAGGCGCCATACCTGGGGCCGGTGCGCGACGATGAGGCGGGCTTGACGCAATGGATTGGCGTGAATGACCTGCTGACTGAAGACGTGCGCGCCTTGTTGTTCTCTGCCGAGTTGAGCCTATGAGCAATGACCCGCGCTTTTTTGCCTATTTGAAAGAACGCATCGGCCTGGACGTCGCGTCGGTGGGCGAAGCCATTATCGAGCGTGCCGTGCGCCAGCGCAGCCAGGCGGTGCAGGCGCAGACAGCGGACGAGTACTGGCAGCACCTGCAACGTTCCCACGACGAACAGCAGGCGCTGATCGAAGCGGTGATCGTCCCCGAGACCTGGTTTTTTCGCTATCCCGAATCCTTCGCGACCCTCGCTCGGTTGGCCAGGGCACGACTGGACGAGCTCAACCAGTTGCGCGCCTTGCGCATTCTGAGCTTGCCATGCTCCACCGGCGAGGAGCCCTATTCGATCGCCATGGCCCTGCTCGATGCCGGCCTTGCGCCGCATCAGTTCAAGGTGCAGGGCATGGACGTCAGCCCGCTGTCGGTGGAACGAGCACGGCGCGGCGTATACGGCAAGAATTCGTTTCGTGGCGGCGACCTCGACTTTCGCGACCGTCACTTCAGTGAACAGGCCGATGGTTACCACATCGCCGACCGCGTGCGCGAACAGGTGCGCCTGCAAGTCGGCAACCTGCTCGACCCGGCCCTGCTCGCCAATGAGTCGGCCTATGATTTCGTGTTCTGCCGCAACCTGCTGATCTACTTCGACCAGCCGACGCAACAGCAAGTGTTCGACGTGCTCAAAGGCTTGACTCACCTGGACGGTGTGCTGTTCATCGGCCCGGCAGAGGGCAGTCTGCTGGGGCGCCACGGCATGCGTTCGATTGGCGTGCCGCAGTCGTTTGCCTTCAGCCGCCACGCGGAGCCAGTGAAGCCGGCGCCGGTATTTACACCCACGCCCACGCCCGTGCTCGCACGCAGCGCCGCTCCGATGCCGATGCCGGTCAAGCCGCGACCGTTCAGCACGGCCAGCGCTCAGGTGGTGCCGATCAAGGCGCTGCCCTCCGACACGGCCGACTTGCTTGGCCAGATTGCCACCCTGGCCAACGCTGGCAAGAGCGCCGAAGCCCGCGCCGCCTGCGAGCGCTATTTGAGCAACCACCCGCCGGCCGCCCAGGTGTTTTATTGGCTGGGGCTGCTCAGCGATGTGGCCGGCAGCGCCCTGGAAGCCCAGGGTTATTATCGAAAAGCCTTGTACCTGGAACCCCAGCACCCGCAGGCCCTGATGCACCTGGCCGCGTTGCTCGAGTCCCAGGGTGACAGCGCGGGTGCGCGTCGCCTGCAGGCACGTGCCGCGCGCAGCGAGCGAGCTGACAGTGAGTCCAAACGATGAGTAGCACCAAGGCGCTCGACATCACCGGCCTGGACCTGACCCTGGCCGACACTCAGGCCATCGACGATTGCTGGAACCGCATCGGCATCCATGGCGACAAGTCCTGCCCGCTGCTGGCGGAGCACATTCACTGTCGCAACTGCTCGGTGTATTCGGCCGCCGCCACGCGGTTGCTGGACCGCTACGCCCTGCAACAGGAAGACCGCCGCCCGGCGGCGGCCGAGGTCGATGAGGACATCGTCACCCTTTCCCTGCTGATGTTCCGTCTCGGCGAGGAATGGCTGGGCATCGCCACGCGCTGCCTGGTGGAGGTGGCGCCGCTGCAGCCGATCCATTCCCTGCCGCACCAGCGTTCCCGTGCGTTGCTCGGCGTGGCCAATGTGCGTGGCGCGCTGGTGGCGTGCCTGTCGTTGGTCGAACTGCTCGGCCTGGACGCCGCCGGCGCCGGGGCGACAGGTGGGCGGGTCATGCCACGCATGCTGATCATCGCCGCGCAGGATGGCCCGGTGGTGGTGCCGGTGGACGAGGTCGACGGCATTCATGCGGTCGATGAGCGCACCTTGAAGGCGGCATCGGCCTCCGGCACCCAGGCCAGCGGGCGCTTTACCCAGGGTGTTCTGCAGTGGAAGGGCCGCAGCCTGCGTTGGCTGGACGAGGCACAATTGTTGTCCGCCGTGACCCGGAGCCTCACATGACCCCCGACCAGATGCGCGACGCCTCGCTGCTGGAACTGTTCAGCCTGGAAGCCGATGCGCAAACCCAGGTGCTGAGCGCCGGCCTGCTGGCCCTGGAACGCAACCCCACCCAGGCCGACCAGCTCGAAGCCTGCATGCGCGCCGCGCACTCGCTCAAGGGCGCGGCGCGCATCGTCGGCGTGGACGCCGGGGTCAGCGTGGCCCACGTGATGGAGGACTGCCTGGTCAGTGCCCAGGAAGCGCGCCTGTACCTGCAACCCGAGCACATCGACGCGCTGCTGCAGGGCACCGACTTGCTGATGCGCATCGCCACGCCGGGCAACGACGTTTCGCCTGCCGATATCGCAGCCTATGTGGCGCTGATGGAGCGCTTGCTGGATCCGTCGCAGCCCACGGCAAAGATCGCAGCGCCAGCCGAGCCGGCTCCGGCCTCGACACCTGTGGTGCAAGCCTTGGCGCTTGAGCCCGAGCCCGAACCTGCGCCGCCTGCCGCCAGCGAGCCCGCGCGTCAGGGCAAGCGCATGACCGAAGGCGGCGAACGCGTGCTGCGCGTCACCGCCGAGCGCTTGAACAGCCTGCTGGACCTGTCCAGCAAATCCCTGGTGGAAACCCAGCGGCTCAAGCCGTATCTGGCCAGCCTGCAACGCCTCAAGCGCATTCAAAGTCAGGGCGTGCGCGCGCTGGACTCCCTGGACGGCCAGCTCAAGACCCTGAATCTCAACCTCGAAGCCCAGGAAGCCCTCACCGACGCCCGTCGCCTGCTGAGCGAAGCCCAGGCCCTGCTGGCGGAAAAAACTGCCGAACTGGACGAGTTCGGCTGGCAAGCCGGGCAGCGTGCCCAGGTGCTTTATGACACCGCGCTGGCCTGCCGCATGCGCCCATTTGCCGATGTGTTGACGGGGCAGGCGCGCATGGTTCGCGACCTTGGCCGCACCCTGGGCAAGCGGGTGCGCCTGGAGATCGAGGGCGAAAAGACCCAGGTCGACCGCGACGTGTTGGAAAAACTCGAAGCGCCGCTCACCCATTTACTGCGCAATGCCGTCGACCATGGCATTGAAATGCCCGAGCAACGCGTATTCGCCGGCAAGCCCGCCGAGGGCCTGATCCGCCTGCGCGCGTCCCATCAGGCCGGGTTGCTGGTGCTGGAACTGAGCGACGATGGCAATGGCGTCGACCTGGAGCGCCTGCGCGGCAGCATCGTCGATCGGCACCTGTCGCCGCTGGAAACCGCCCTGCGCTTGAGCGAGGAGGAGCTGCTCACGTTTCTGTTCCTGCCGGGCTTCAGCCTGCGCGACAAGGTCACCGAAGTGTCCGGGCGCGGGGTCGGCCTGGATGCGGTGCAGCATATGGTGCGGCAACTGCGCGGCGCGGTGGTGCTGGAGCAAACGGCGGGGCAGGGCAGCCGCTTCCACCTGGAAGTGCCGTTGACCCTGTCGGTGGTGCGCAGCCTGGTGGTCGAAGTCGGCGAAGAGGCCTACGCCTTCCCGCTGGCCCACATTGAGCGCATGTGCGACCTGGCCCCCGACGACATTGTGCAACTGGAAGGCCGCCAGCACTTCTGGCACGAGGGCCGGCATGTCGGCCTGGTCGCCGCCAGCCAGTTGCTGCAGCGCCCGACAGGGCAGAATAATGACGAAACCCTGAAAGTGGTGGTAATCCGCGAGCGCGATGCGGTGTACGGGATCGCCGTGGAGCGCTTTATCGGTGAGCGCACGCTGGTGGTGCTGCCGCTGGATGACCGCCTTGGCAAGGTCCAGGATATTTCCGCCGGCGCCTTGCTCGACGATGGCTCGGTGGTGCTGATCGTCGATGTGGAAGACATGCTGCGCTCGGTGGACAAACTGCTCAACACCGGCCGCCTCGAACGCATCGCCCGGCGCAGCCAGCAGGCCACCGAAGCGCCGCGCAAACGCGTGCTGGTGGTGGACGACTCGCTCACCGTGCGTGAGCTGCAACGCAAACTGCTGCTCAATCGCGGCTATGAAGTGGCCGTGGCAGTCGACGGTATGGACGGGTGGAACGCATTGCGCTCCGAAGACTTCGACCTGCTGATCACAGACATTGATATGCCTCGTATGGACGGTATCGAATTGGTCACACTCCTGCGCCGAGACACCCGCCTGCAATCGTTGCCGGTGATGGTGGTGTCCTACAAGGACCGCGAAGAAGACCGACGTCGAGGACTTGACGCCGGCGCCGACTATTACCTGGCCAAAGCCAGTTTCCATGATGACGCCCTGCTTGACGCCGTGGTCGAACTGATCGGAGGCGCCCGGGCATGAAGATTGCCATCGTCAACGACATGCCGCTTGCCGTCGAAGCCCTGCGCCGCGCCCTGAGTTTCGAGCCTGCGCACCAGGTGGTGTGGGTGGCCGGCAATGGCCTGCAGGCGGTGCAACGCTGCGCCGAACTGACCCCGGACCTGATCCTGATGGACCTGATCATGCCGGTGATGGACGGCGTGGAAGCCACCCGACAGATCATGGCCGACAACCCGTGCGCGATTCTGCTGGTGACCGTCGACCGCCAGGCCAACATGAGTCGGGTGTTCGAAGCCATGGGCCATGGTGCCCTGGACGTGGTGGACACCCCGGCACTGGGTGTGGGCAACCCCAGGGACGCGGCCGCGCCGTTGCTGCGCAAGATCCTCAATATCGGTTGGCTGATCGGCCAGCGGGGCAGCCGCGTGCGTGCCGAAACCGCGCCTCAGCGCACCATCGGCAAACCCCACAGCCTGGTGGCGATCGGCTCCTCGGCCGGTGGGCCGGCTGCCCTGGAAAGCCTGCTCAAGGGGTTGCCGCAGGACTTTCCCGCCGCCATCGTGCTGGTGCAGCATGTGGATCAGGTATTTGCCGCCGGCATGGCCGAATGGCTGAGCAGTTCCTCCGGCCTGCCGGTGCGCCTGGCCCGTGAAGGCGAGCCGCCACAAAGCGGCGTGGTGCTGCTGGCCGGCACCAACCACCACATTCGTCTGTTGAAGAACGGCACGCTGGCCTATACGGCAGAGCCGGTGAACGAGATTTACCGGCCATCCATCGATGTATTTTTTGAAAGCGTGGCCAGCCACTGGAGTGGCGATGCCGTCGGCGTATTGCTGACCGGCATGGGGCGCGACGGCGCACAGGGACTTAAATCAATGCGTGAACAAGGCTATTTGACCATCGCTCAGGACCAGCAGAGTTCGGCGGTGTACGGCATGCCCAAAGCGGCGGCGGCGATTGAAGCCGCTGTTGAAATTCGCCCACTGGACAGGATTGCGCCTCGGCTGCTGGAGGTCTTTGCAAAATGATTGATGCCCCAGTCAATGCCGGCCAGCAGGTGGTAATTCAGGTGACCGCACATGAATGATTTACAGATCGACGACATCAAGACCGACGAAAACGCCGCCATGGTGCTGCTGGTCGACGACCAGGCGATGATCGGCGAAGCCGTGCGCCGCGGCCTGGCTCATGAAGAGAACATCGACTTCCACTTCTGCGCCGATCCTCACCAGGCGATTGCCCAGGCGATCCGCATCAAGCCGACGGTGATCCTGCAGGACCTGGTGATGCCGGGCCTGGACGGTTTGACCCTGGTGCGCGAATACCGCAATCACCCGGCCACGGCGAACATCCCGATCATCGTGCTTTCCACCAAGGAAGACCCGCTGATCAAGAGCGCCGCGTTTGCCGCTGGGGCCAACGATTATCTGGTCAAGCTGCCGGATAACATCGAGCTGGTGGCGCGCATTCGCTATCACTCACGCTCCTACATGACCCTGTTGCAGCGCGATGCGGCCTATCGCGCGCTGCGCGTCAGCCAGCAACAGCTGCTGGACACCAATTTAGTGCTGCAACGGCTGATGAACTCGGACGGCCTCACCGGGTTGTCCAATCGTCGCCATTTCGACGAATACCTCGAACTCGAGTGGCGCCGCGCCATGCGCGACCAGACCCAGCTCTCGCTGCTGATGATCGACGTGGACTTCTTCAAGACCTACAACGACAGCTTCGGTCATGTCGAGGGCGACGAAGCCCTGCGCAAGGTCGCCGCCGCCATCCGCGACGCCAGCAGCCGCCCCTCGGACCTGCCGGCGCGTTACGGTGGTGAAGAGTTCGCCCTGGTGCTGCCCAACACCTCACCGGGCGGCGCACGGCTGGTGGCCGAAAAGCTGCGCATGGCCGTCGCCGCGCTGAAAATCCCGCACATCGCGCCCACTGAAGGCTCCAGCCTGACCATCAGCATCGGCCTGTCGACCCTCACGCCGGTGCAGGGCACCGATTGTCGGCAGTTGATCATGGCGGCGGACAAGGGCTTGTACATGGCCAAGCATAATGGGCGTAATCAGGTGGGGATCGAATGAGCTGACTGCGCCGCAAATCAAAGTGTGGGAGGGGGCTTGCTCCCGATAGCGGTGTATCAGCACGCAGTGGGCGACTGACACGCTGCCATCGGGAGCAAGCCCCCTCCCACATTTGCCCCGGCCTTTTCGCCAGGCGGGCTGCCGTTTGCGCCTGTTTGCCGTTATACTCGCCGGCTTTCAAAAGTTCGCCAACGAGTGCTGCCCGCCATGGAAATCAACCCGATCCTGAACACCATCAAGGACCTGTCCGAGCGCTCCGAAACTATTCGGGGGTATCTTTGACTACGATCAAAAGCATGAGCGTCTGACCGAAGTCAATCGCGAGCTTGAAGATCCTGCTGTCTGGAACAAACCTGAATACGCCCAGGAACTGGGCCGCGAGCGCTCGGCGCTGGCGCAGATCGTCGACACCCTCGACGAGCTGAACACCGGTCTGGGCGATTGCCGTGACCTGCTGGACATGGCCGTCGAAGAAGACGACGAAGGCGCAGTGGGCGATGTCGTCGCCGAGCTGGCCCGTCTTGAGGAAAACCTCGCCAAACTCGAATTCCGTCGCATGTTCAGCCACGAAATGGACCCGAACAACGCCTACCTGGACATCCAGGCCGGCTCCGGCGGCACCGAGGCCCAGGACTGGGCCAACATCCTGCTGCGCATGTACCTGCGCTGGGCCGACAAGCGCGGTTTCGACGCGACCATCATGGAACTGTCCGCCGGTGAAGTCGCCGGTATCAAGGGCGCCACCGTGCATATCAAGGGTGAATACGCCTTTGGCTGGTTGCGGACCGAGATCGGCGTGCACCGTCTGGTGCGCAAGAGTCCGTTCGACTCCGGCAACCGTCGTCACACGTCGTTCTCTGCGGTGTTCGTCTCGCCGGAGATCGACGACAAGGTGGAAATCGAGATCAACCCCGCCGACCTGCGCATCGATACCTACCGTTCTTCCGGTGCCGGTGGTCAGCACGTAAACACCACCGACTCGGCCGTACGGATCACCCACGTACCGACCAACACCGTGGTCAGCTGCCAGAACGAGCGTTCCCAGCACGCCAACAAGGACACCGCCATGAAAATGCTGCGGGCCCGGTTGTACGAGCAGGAAATGCAGAAGCGCAACGCCGCGTCCCAGGCGCTGGAAGACACCAAGTCGGATATCGGCTGGGGTCATCAGATCCGCTCCTATGTGCTCGACGCGTCGCGGATCAAGGATCTGCGCACCAACATCGAACGCAGCGACTGCGACAAGGTGCTCGACGGCGATATCGACGAATACCTGGAAGCCAGCCTGAAATCCGGCCTGTAATACCCTAAGTGGGAGCGGGAGGGACGCCTGGTCCTTGCCCCGCGATCCCCAGGCCGCAGGCCTGGGGGCAACGAACCTGTGATGGAATTTTTAGACATGAGCGACCAACAACTCGACCCGCAAGCCCTGCAACAGGAAGAAAACTCCCTGATCGCCCTGCGCAAGGAAAAGCTTGCCGCCGAGCGCGCCAAGGGCAATGCCTTCCCCAACGACTTCCGCCGCGACAACTACTGCGACGCCCTGCAGAAGCAGTACGTGGACAAGACCAGGGAAGAGCTGGCAGAGGCTGCGATTCCGGTCAAGGTGGCAGGTCGCATCATGCTCAACCGTGGCTCGTTCATGGTGATCCAGGACATGACCGGGCGTATCCAGGTCTACGTCAACCGCAAGACCCTCTCTGAAGAAACCCTGGCCTCGGTGAAAACCTGGGACATGGGCGACATCATTGCCGCCGAAGGCACCCTGGCCCGTTCCGGCAAGGGCGACCTGTACGTCGAAATGACCAGCGTGCGCCTGCTGACCAAATCCCTGCGCCCGCTGCCGGACAAGCACCACGGCCTCACCGACACCGAGCAGCGTTATCGCCAGCGCTACGTTGACCTGATCGTCAACGAAGACGTGCGCCAGACCTTCCGCGTGCGCTCGCAGGTGATCGCCCACATCCGCGGTTTCCTCGCCAAGCGCGACTTCCTCGAAGTGGAAACCCCGATGCTGCAGACCATCCCCGGGGGGGCCGCAGCCAAGCCGTTCGAGACTCACCACAACGCGCTCGACCTGCCGATGTTCCTGCGTATTGCGCCGGAGCTGTACCTCAAGCGCCTGGTGGTGGGGGGCTTTGAAAAGGTCTTCGAGATCAACCGCAACTTCCGTAACGAAGGCGTCTCGACCCGTCACAACCCTGAATTCACCATGTTGGAGTTTTACCAGGCGTACGCCGACTACGAAGACAACATGGACCTCACCGAAGAACTGTTCCGCGAGCTGGCACAGCTGGTGCTGGGCAGCACCGACGTGCCGTACGGCGACAAGCTGTTCCACTTCGGCGAGCCGTTCGTGCGGTTGTCGGTGTTCGATTCGATCCTCAAGTACAACCCCGAGCTGACCGCTGACGACCTCAACGATATCGACAAGGCCCGCGCCATCGCCAAAAAGGCCGGCGCCAAGGTGTTGGGCTTCGAAGGCCTGGGCAAATTGCAGGTGATGATTTTCGAAGAGCTGGTGGAGCACAAGCTGGAGCAGCCGCACTTCATTACCCAGTACCCGTTCGAAGTGTCGCCACTGGCCCGTCGCAACGACGATAACCCGAACGTCACCGACCGTTTCGAGCTGTTTATCGGCGGCCGTGAAATCGCCAACGCCTATTCCGAGCTCAACGACGCAGAAGACCAGGCCGAGCGCTTCATGGCCCAGGTGGCCGACAAGGACGCCGGTGACGACGAAGCCATGCATTACGACGCCGACTTCGTGCGTGCCCTGGAATACGGCATGCCGCCCACCGCCGGTGAAGGTATCGGCATCGACCGTCTGGTGATGTTGTTGACCAACTCGCCGTCGATTCGCGATGTGATCCTGTTCCCGCACATGCGGCCGCAAGCCTGACCGAAGTGAAATCCTGAGCCGCCTTTTATAAGGCGGCTTTTTTATGGGGCGTTTATAAGCGTCAAGCAAACAGCGCCAGGTTTTAATCAAATCCAAGGATGTGTGTGGTGAACCGCGTAATGGCTCAAGAAGGCGCCGCCGGCATTGCTGCTGCCGTGGCTGAAAGTGTCCAGTACCAGGGCCGCAAGGCCAGTCGTCGAGGCAGCGAACAGCGCCGGCAGGAGATTCTCGATGCGGCCATGCGCATCGTGGTGCGTGACGGCGTACGTGCCGTACGCCATCGCGCCGTGGCGGCGGAGGCCGGTGTGCCGCTGTCAGCCACCACTTACTATTTCAAGGACATCGATGACCTGCTCACCGACACCTTCGCCCAATACGTCGAACGCAGCGCTGCGTTCATGGGCAAGCTGTGGGTGCGCAACGAAGGCCTGCTGCGCGAGATGGTCGCTTACGGCGACGGCAGCCCGGCCTCGCGCTCGCAGTTGGCCGATGACATTGCGCGGCTGACGGCGGACTACGTGCAGCGCCAATTGAGCAATCGACGCGACTACCTGATGGCCGAGCAGGCGTTTCGCCAGGAAGCGCTGCTGAACCCGCGACTGGCCGAACTGGTGCGCTCCCACCAGCAGATTCTGTTGCAGGGCACCGGGCAGTTTTTCCAGGTATTGGGCTCGCGCGAGCCGCAGCAGGATGCCAAAGTGTTGACGGCGATTATCAGTCGGATGGAATATCAGGGCCTGTTGGGCGGCGCAGAACCGCTGACCGGTGACGAGATGCTTGAGATTCTCAAGCGTTACATGCATTTGGTGTTGGCCTCGGTGTAGCCATGCCTGTGTGCGATCCGCTTTATGTGGGCGCTGGTACCTGTCGGCGCCGCTGCCGGCCAAGCTGGGCGGGCATTTCATCCTGGCCGGCTTCGAATTCGACGAAAAGCACGAATTGGTGGTCTACAACCTCGACCTTGAGCAGATTCATCAAGCGATGGAACAGAAGACGCTGCAAGGCACTGCCGTGCAAACCGTCGAAGGCGACGGCGTGCTGATCGACAGCCCCATGGAACAGGTCTTCGCCTACCTGGATGACCCGGCCAACGCCGATGTATTCGTGCAAGCCGTGCGCTACCGGCGCGCGGGCAAATAACGTTTAAAGAGGAAGCACCGGGTGGACGATTACCAGCAGACGATACGCACCTTGTCCGATCGCATTGTGCTGGCGCAAACACCGATTCGCGTGCTTGATGCCGTGAAGTGGGACGAGAACATTCGCCAGGGATTTCTCAAGGCCAAGGGCCGGGAGATGCCCGCCGTTGACCGCGACTATTACCTGAACCGACCATTGGCGTTCGATTCCAGCGCGGTCAAGCTCGAGTTCCAGAACATCGAGCGCGACATCACCCGCCGCCTCGGCCAGTTCAGCCCGGTGGGGCAGATCATGCGCCGCATGTGCCGCGAATACCGCATGGTGGTGCGCATGCTGGAAGCGCGCGGCACCGAGGATTTCGGCCTGATCTCCCAGGAACTCTACGGCGCCGCCTCCGACGCCTTCCACGCCGGTGACCCGACCCTGGCCGACCTGGGCCTGATGCTCTCCGACTACCTGAACAACATCGACGGGCGCGGCGACCTCAAGGACGAAGCCAAGACCCTCACCGCCAAGGACGCCGTGGCCCTGCTGCAAACCCGCTTGAACAAAGTGTTTGGCGAGGCCGAAGAGACCATCCGCGTGTTCGAATCCGACGGTATTGTCGCTGACGCCGCTGCGGGCGCCGATTACATCAAGATCCGCGCCGACGCGATGTTCAACGACCGCGACGTGCGCGCCCTGGAAGTACACGAAGGCCTGGTGCACGTGGGCACGACCCTCAATGGCCAGAACCAGCCGATCTGCACCTTCCTGTCCAAGGGGCCGCCGTCGTCCACCGTGACCCAGGAAGGCCTGGCGATCCTGATGGAGATCATCACGTTCGCCTCCTACCCAAGTCGCTTGCGCAAGCTGACCAACCGTACCCGTGCTATCCACATGGTGGAGGAGGGGGCCGACTTTTTGCAGGTGTTCGAGTTCTTCCGCGAGCAAGGCTTCGAGATAGCCGACAGCTATGGCAACGCCAGCCGGGTGTTCCGTGGCTCGGTGCCGAACGGCCTGCCGTTCACCAAGGATTTGTCCTACCTCAAGGGCTTTATCATGGTCTACAACTACATCCAGCTCGCCGTGCGCAAGGGCAAGCTGGAACAGGTGCCGCTGCTGTTCTGTGGCAAGACCACCCTGGAAGACATGCGCACCTTGCGCCAGTTGGTCGACGAAGGCCTGGTGGTGCCACCCAAGTATTTGCCCGAGCAGTTTCGTGACATGAATGCGCTGGCGGCGTGGATGTGTTTTTCCAACTTCCTCAACCACCTGAGCCTGGACCGGATCGAGGCGGATTACTCGAATATCCTCTGACCCCAACCGCATCAAAATGTGGGAGGGGCTTGCTCCCTGCCACATCTGCAGTTTTCACGAGTCTCCAGCCAAATCGAGAGGTTTCAACGGATGAGAATCCTCGGCATCCTCTGCCTGCTACTGACATTGAACGGCTGCAGCTCCCTGCTGTTCTATCCCGAACCCGGCCTGCCGTTCACGCCGGAAAAAGCCCGTCTGCACTACCGCGATATCACCCTCACCACTGCCGACGGAGTAAAGCTGCACGCCTGGTGGCTGCCAGTCAAAGCGGGCGTGCCGGTCAAGGGCGCTGTGCTGCACCTGCACGGCAACGGCGGCAATCTCGCCTGGCACCTGGGCGGCAGTTGGTGGTTGCCCGAGCAGGGCTATCAAGTGCTGCTGCTGGACTACCGCGGGTACGGGCTGTCGCAAGGGGCGCCGTCATTGCCGGCGGTCTATCAGGACGTGGACGCTGCATTCAGCTGGCTCGACAAGGCGCCCGAAGCCCAGGGACAACCGTTGATCGTGCTCGGGCAGAGCCTTGGCGGTGCGCTGGCGGTGCATTACCTGGCGGCGCATCCAGAGCGACAATCGCGGCTCAAGGCCCTGGTGCTGGACGGTGTGCCCGCCAGTTATCGTGACGTAGGACAATTTGCCCTGAGTACCTCCTGGCTGACATGGCCGCTCCAGGTGCCGCTGTCCTGGCTGGTGCCGGATGGCGACAGTGCGATCAAGTCCATGCCGCGCCTGACCGGTGTACCCAAGCTGTTGTTCCACAGCCTGGACGACCCGATAGTGCCGGTCGCCAATGGTCTGCGCCTGTATCAAGCCGCGCCGCCGCCCAGGGTGTTGCAACTGACCCGTGGTGGGCATGTGCAGACCTTTGCCGACAAGACCTGGCAAACCGTGATGCTGCGTTATCTCGACGACCCGGAGCACTTCAACGGCGTGCGCCGTTTGGGTGAGATTCCCAACTACCCGCTGCCTGAAGTCGATGCGTCGAAGAAGCCGCAGTAAGCGAGTAGCGCAAAAGGGATGGCTTGCCCGTGTGGGAAATCGTCTTTATGTCGGCAGACTTTTGATTGAGTGCATCAAATCCGCTCGGCATGTCGGAACCATCCGTGTGCACTTGCCACAGATTGTGGGCTTATCAACAGAACTGATAAGCCCTTACTTTAATCAGCGTGGAGTAGCGTATATGCAAGGTATCAGTGCAATGTCGGGTGGTGGCGTCGGCGGTGTCGGCGGTGCTCAGCAGGGTGGTGGTGCCCAGCAGAGTATCGAACAAAAGATCAATGAATTAATGAAGAAAATCAGCGAGATGTCACAACAGGCTGGAGGGAGTCAAGGTGCTGGCGGTGGCGGCGGCGGCGATGAACTCGAAGAACTCCTGAAGCAGCTCAAGCAACTGCAAAGCATGCAAGGCGGTGAAGGCGCGCAGGGCAATCAAGGCTCCCAGGGTGGCAGCCAGATCCAGGCGCCTGAGTCCCAGGGCCGCGGGCCAGTCAACTTCTGATCACTGCCCAAAAAAGCGCCCTGTCGGGCTTTTTTTTATGGCATATCCACTGCCCTGTCAGCCGAAGCCCGCTCGGGTGCTGCCTGGGCTGAAAACAATCGTTGTCAGGGAGCCACTCGCAACGGGAATATCTGGAACCCAATTGCGTTTGAAACCACACACAGCGATGTAATCCACACAGTGCAGGGTCGAGAAGGTGGAGATAAGTCGTGCTGCGGAACGCTTGAGGGACATAATCAACGCCCATGAAAATGTGGATCGGCTAAACGCTCAAAAAAAGGAGTTTGAGCAACTGATGGTTCAGCTGTCGGACAATGAGTATGGCAAGAAGGGAGAAATGCCGGCGGACGATACTCACCGCACTATCCAGTTTGACGAGCCTAAAAAAAACCCACCGTAAGGTGGGTTTTTTATGCAGCATCAATCAATCAGTTAGCCATCGAGGAGCGTGGCTTGACCGGCTGGTTGTCGTTGGAGATGGTCACTTCAACGCGACGGTTCATGGCGCGGCCCGATGCGCTGCCGTTATCGGCAACCGGGTATTCCTTGCCGTAACCCTGGGTCACGATGCGCGAGATATCCACGCCTTGCTGGGCCAGTGCACGCTGTACGGAAGCCGCACGGCGCTCGGACAGACTCTGGTTGTACGAATCGGAACCGGTGCTGTCGGTGTAGCCTTCGACGATGACCTTACGGTCCGGGTTGTCGCGCAGGAACTGCGCCAGCTTGGTGATGTTGACCAGGCCGGTGGACTTCAGGTCGGACTTGTTGGTGGCGAACAGCACGTCACCGAAGGTCACCAGGGTGCCACGGTCGGTTTGCTTGGCGTTCAGGCTGTCCTGCAACTGCTTGATTTGCGCGTCACGCGCGTCCAGCAGAGCACGGGCGCGGTCGTCGCCGGCATTTTTCAGCTTGGCTTCGGACTCACGCAGGGAAATGGTGTCTTTGGCCACTTCAACGCGCTGGTTGGTCAGGTAAGCCAGTTGGTCGACTTTTTTCTCGTCTTCCTTGTCGCGGTAGGCCTTGTCAGCCTTGTCCAGCCATTCGCTGGCGTCTTTGGTTTCAAGTGCAGCCAGCTTGGTCGCTTGCGGGTTGGTTTGCAGGGCCGTGAAGTTGGTCCGTGCATTTTCCAGGTTCGCGTTCGGCGGGGTGGAGCAGGCCGCCAGAGCAACGCTCATCGCCAGCAGGGCAGGGATCATCATGTGTTTACGCATAATCGTGTCGTCCTTTCAATTCGATATCAGGTGCGATGCAGTAAGAAGCAATGGCTTACTTCTGCTGGATAACAGCCGGGCGCATGCCTTCTCGGCGCAGATCGTCAACCGCCTTCTGAGAGTCCTTCACAGCCTGTTCAGCTTTGGCAGCCTGAGCCTTGCGCTCGGCGACGCGGGCATCCCACTCGGCTTGTTCAGCCAACTGACGCGCCTTGTCGTAGTTCTTGTCGTGCATGGCGATTTCAGCTTCTTTGAGCTTGTCCTGGGCCGCTTTCATTTCCACGGCTGCAAACTCGGTGCCGCCGGCGCTGACTGCGCTGTTCACCGCAGATTGAGTCACCGCGTACTGCTCGGTCGGAGGGTTGCCGGCGCAGCCCGCCAGAACGAAGCTGGTGCCGATTGCCAGCGCGGCCAACTTCAGCCCGCGCAGATGGTTAAACGAGGATTTGGCAGTGCTGGTCTTCATCGTCTTCAACTCCATTGGATAACTCCTGAAAAATATCAAAATCCAGTTCACTGGTTCAGCGGCAGGGGTCGGCGGTAAAAAATCGACGTGCCCTTTAAAACGACCGTTCCAAGTGATGGCTTACTGGTTGTGACCGAGGGCTTTTTTCAAAAGTTCAGTGAAGATGGCGATTTGCCTAAAAAAATATCTGACTGAATGGTCAATGCATAAAACTTGGAACTTTGACCGCGCACGACGGTAGTCCGAGCCAGCCTGAGGCCCGGAATACCGGGGTTTCTTTAAAGTCAGGAGGGCTTCGACTGCTCGCCCTCGGCGGATAAATCGTGCAAAAAGCGACGCGACAATTCGAGAAAACGCGGCGTGGGGCCGACGTCTTCGTATAACGGGTCGCCTTCTTCGTCGGTGGCAACCACATGCTGGCCCTTGACGTAGGGAAAGCTCGCTTCCAGCTCTTCAAGGGCTGCGCCGATCAATTCTCCGAGCAATTCCTCGGTTTGGCGCTTGGGGTACATTTCAGCAATGGCCGAGAGCCTCGCCGCAGCCTCCACGTCCAGGTGAATCGCGTACTCGGTCTTGGTCAATCGACCCTTGGCGGTTTCTTCCCAATGCTGGGCCAGATCTCGAATTTTCATGGCAACCTCAATAAAGCCCGTGTCTGCGGGCGGTGATGGGCGTCCAGCCGGCGGCGTGGATGAACCGTCGACTCATGGCTTGAGACTCGCGGCGAGCGCCAAGGTTTAAAGTGTCTTGTCAGAAACCGGCGCGAGCGGCACTCTGGAAAATATGCGCGTCCCGCAAATTCTGGCTGGAGAGTGGCTGATGAGTGATATCGATGCACGCTTGCGTGAAGATGTTCACCTGCTGGGTGAACTGTTGGGCAATACCATTCGAGAGCAGTACGGCGATGCCTTTCTCGACAAGATCGAGCAGATTCGCAAAGGCGCCAAGGCGGACCGGCGTGGCGCCGGCGATGAGCTGAGCAGCCGTCTGAATCAGTTGCAGGAAGACGAACTGCTGCCCGTGGCCCGTGCCTTCAACCAGTTCCTCAACCTGGCCAATATCGCCGAGCAGTACCAACTGATTCACCGACGCGACGAGTCGCAACCCGCGCCGTTCGAGTCGCGCGTGTTGCCTGAGCTGTTGGCGCGCCTGCAGGCCGAAGGCCACAGCGATGAGTCCCTCGCCCGCCAGCTCGGGCGCCTGGACATTGAGCTGGTCCTCACCGCTCACCCCACCGAAGTGGCCCGGCGTACCCTGATCCAGAAATACGATGCGATTGCCGCGCAACTGGCGCTGCAGGATCACCGCGACCTCACCACCGCCGAACGCCAGCAGATTCGCGAGCGCCTGCAACGCCTGATTGCCGAAGCCTGGCACACCGAAGAAATCCGCCGCACCCGGCCCACGCCGGTGGACGAAGCCAAATGGGGCTTTGCGGTGATCGAGCATTCGCTGTGGCACGCCATTCCCAATTACCTGCGCAAGGCTGATCAGGCCCTGCATGCCGCCACCGGCCTGCACCTGCCCCTGGAGGCGGCGCCGATTCGCTTCGCTTCGTGGATGGGCGGCGACCGTGATGGCAACCCCAACGTGACGGCACCGGTCACCCGCGAGGTCCTGCTGCTGGCGCGCTGGATGGCGGCTGATCTGTACCTGCGCGATGTCGATCAACTGGCGGCCGAGCTGTCGATGCAAAAGGCCAGCGCCGCGTTGCAGGCCAAGGTTGGCGACAGCGTGGAGCCTTATCGCGCTGTGCTCAAGCAACTGCGTGAACGCCTGCGCGCCACACGCCAGTGGGCACATTCCGCGCTGAGCAGCAGCACCCCGGCGCCGGCGGAGGTGTTGCAGGACAACCGTGACCTGCTGGAGCCGCTGCACCTGTGCTACCAGTCGCTGCACGAGTGCGGCATGGGCGTGATCGCTGACGGTCCGCTGCTCGATTGCCTGCGCCGCGCGGTAACGTTCGGCCTTTTTCTGGTGCGGCTGGATGTGCGCCAGGACTCCACCCGCCACTGCGCGGCCATGAGCGAGATCACCGATTACCTCGGCCTGGGTCGCTATGAAGAGTGGGACGAAGACGCGCGCATTCGCTTCCTGATGCAGGAGCTGGACAATCGTCGACCGCTGCTGCCGGCCTATTTCAAGCCCTGCGCCGATACCGCCGAAGTGCTCAACACCTGTAAGGAAATTGCCGCCGCGCCACAGGCTTCGCTGGGCTCGTATGTCATCTCCATGGCCGGCGCGGCGTCGGACGTGTTGGCGGTGCAATTGCTGCTTAAAGAGTCGGGCGTGCAGCGGCCGATGCGCGTGGTGCCGCTGTTCGAAACCCTCGCCGACCTGGATAACGCAGGGCCTGTGATCGAGCAACTGCTGCTCCTGCCGGGCTATCGCGCGCGCCTGCATGGCCCGCAGGAAGTGATGATCGGTTATTCGGATTCGGCCAAGGACGCCGGCACGACCGCCGCCGCGTGGGCGCAATACCGGGCGCAGGAGCGTCTGGTGGATATCTGCCGCGAGCAACAGGTGGAACTGCTGTTGTTCCACGGCCGCGGCGGCACCGTGGGGCGTGGCGGTGGCCCGGCGCACGCGGCGATCCTGTCGCAGCCACCCGGCTCGGTGGCGGGGCGTTTCCGTACCACCGAACAGGGCGAGATGATCCGTTTCAAGTTCGGCCTGCCGGATATCGCCGAGCAGAACCTCAACCTGTACCTGGCCGCCGTGCTGGAGGCGACGCTGTTGCCGCCGCCGCCGCCCGAACCGGCCTGGCGCCATCTGATGGACGAATTGGCGGCCGACGGCGTCAGCGCCTACCGCGCGGTGGTGCGTGAACATCCGCAGTTCGTCGAGTACTTCCGCCAGTCCACCCCGGAGCAGGAACTCGGCCGTTTGCCATTGGGCAGCCGTCCGGCCAAGCGCCGTGCCGGTGGCATCGAGAGCCTGCGGGCGATTCCGTGGATTTTCGGCTGGACCCAGACGCGCCTGATGCTGCCCGCCTGGCTGGGCTGGGAGGCGGCGTTGAGCAAGGCGTTGGCACGCGGTGAGGGCGATCTGCTGGGGCAGATGCGCGAGCAGTGGCCGTTCTTCCGCACCCGCATCGACATGCTGGAGATGGTACTGGCCAAGGCCGATGCCGATATCGCCCGTTTGTACGACGAGCGCCTGGTGCAGCCGGACCTGTTGCCCCTGGGCGAGCATTTGCGCGACCTATTGTCGCAGGCGTGCACGGTGGTGCTGGGGCTGACAGGGCAGTCGCAACTGCTGGCCCACAGCCCGGATACCCTGGAGTTCATTCGCCTGCGCAACACCTACCTCGACCCCTTGCATCTGTTGCAGGCCGAACTGCTGGCCCGTTCCCGTGCGCGGGAAGCGGCGCAGGACAGCCCTCTGGAACAGGCGCTGCTGGTGTCCGTGGCCGGTATTGCCGCCGGTTTGCGCAACACCGGCTAGGGTTTTTTGCGTGTTCTCAAAGGCTTGCAGTTGAACAAGCGCGACCGCCCCAAACAGGGCGGTCGTTGTTTAAGTGCCTGGCGTGCGCTCAGGCACCACCGGCCTGCAGCGCCATTGACTGCGACTTTCGGCGGCTTGTGTGGTTAAGGCCCGCTGTGTATCTTGATCAGCCTTTGGCCGTTTGATCGGCCTCGAACCCTATTTTTACGAGATTGGCCCCACGTGGCGAATCCGAGCGTCATCTCTATAAAAAATTGAGGAGCACATCGATGCGCGTCATTCTGCTGGGAGCTCCCGGGGCCGGTAAAGGTACTCAGGCAAAGTTCATCACTGAAAAATTCGGCATTCCACAAATCTCCACCGGCGACATGCTGCGCGCGGCCGTCAAGGCCGGCACCGAACTGGGCCTGATTGCCAAGAGCGTGATGGACAGCGGCGGCCTGGTCTCCGATGACCTGATCATCAACCTGGTCAAGGAACGCATCAGCCAGGACGATTGCAAGAACGGTTTCCTGTTCGACGGTTTCCCTCGCACCATTCCCCAGGCTGAAGCCCTGGTGAAGGCCGGCGTCGAACTGGATGCCGTGGTCGAAATCGCCGTTGAAGATGAAGAGATCGTCCAGCGTATTGCCGGTCGTCGCGTTCACGAAGGCTCGGGCCGCGTGTACCACATCGTCTACAACCCGCCAAAAGTGGCAGGCAAGGACGACATCACCGGTGAAGACCTGGTGCAGCGCAAGGACGACACTGAAGAAACCGTGCGTCATCGCCTGTCGGTCTACCATTCCCAGACCAAGCCGCTGGTGGACTTTTACCAGAAGCTGTCCGCTGCACACGGCAAGCCGAAATACAGCCATATTCCTGGCGTCGGTTCCGTGGAAGCGATTACCGCCAAGGTGCTTCAAGCACTGAGCTGATCGCTCCTCGATTGTTGACAACGGCCCGCTTGCGGGCCGTTGTTGTTTATACTGGCGCACTTTTTTCCGACCTGGACACCCACACCGATGAGCACCCTGCTGGCCCTGGACACCGCGACCGAAGCTTGCTCCGTTGCCTTGCTGCACGATGGCAAGGTAACCAGCCACTACGAGGTGATCCCGCGCCTGCATGCGCAAAAGCTGCTGCCGATGATCAAGCAACTGCTCGAAGATGCCGGTATCGCCTTGTCTGACGTCGATGCCATCGCCTTCGGCCGCGGCCCCGGCGCGTTTACCGGCGTACGTATCGCCATCGGCGTGGTGCAGGGCCTGGCATTTGCGCTGGAGCGCCCGGTGTTGCCGGTCTCCAACCTCGCCGTGCTGGCCCAGCGTGCGCTGCGAGAGCACGGTGCGACGCAGGTAGCGGCAGCGATTGATGCGCGCATGGACGAAGTGTATTGGGGCTGTTACCGCGAGACGGCGGGTGAAATGCGCCTGGTGGGTGTGGAAGCCGTGCAGTCGCCCGAGTCCTCGCGGTTGCCTGACGATGCCAGCGGTGACTGGTTTGGGGCCGGCACGGGTTGGGGATATGGCGAGCGCATCAATGTGCCGCTGGCTGGCCAGGACGCCACCCTGTTGCCCCATGCCGAAGACCTGCTGGCCTTGGCGCGCTTTGCGTTCGAGCGTGGCGAGGCGATCCCGGCTGATCAGGCCGCCCCGGTTTATTTGCGCGATAAAGTCGCTCAGACCAGGGCCGAGCGGGGTCTCTGATCAAACGATCAGGCCCCTGTGGCGAGCGGGCTTGCCCTAATTCCGTTCAGTTAAGCGCAGATTCCTTGTGGCGAGCAGGCTTGCCCTGCGTTGGGGTGCGAAGCAGCCCCAAAACCAGGCGCTGAGCCGTATCAGGTACACCGCGTTTTGCTGGATTGGGGGCGCTTCGCACCCCAACGCGGGGCAAGCCCGCTCGCCACAGGACTCTGTTGAAGATGGCGTGGACTCTAAATTCTGCGCCAATCGTCAGAATCTGACCCTGCTTTGAAACATTTTTCAAAATATGTGTTCTAGTTATCACCAGAGCATTTGCGCGCCACGGAAAGCGCCAGTAAAGTGCCATCATTGATAGCGAGTTCGCATCCATGCGTATAGACGGCTTTTCATCACAGTCCTACCCCATCAAGCGCAAGCCGCGTAAGGCGAACGTTCGGGTGGACGATGCCGTCGAGGATTCGCCCGACTTCATCGAGGTCCACGCCGAAGCATCCCCCCATGCCCAAAGCGGCGCAGGTGCGCGAATCAGCGGCCTTCCGGCCCGTCAGCAGGACATGGTCTTCCCCCGCTCCATGAGCAAAAGCGTCGCCACCGCCCTGGCCAGCTACCTGACCACCGCCGGTTTTGTCGAATGGGATATGGAAGTGCTGGGTCTCGACGTCCACATCTGATGCGTCTGCCTTACTACATCGGCTGCCCCTCCTGGAGTGAAAACGCCTGGCGCGAGTACCTGTATCCGGCCGATGCGCGCTCCAGCAATTACCTGGCGCTGTATTCACAGGTCTTCAACGCTGTTGAAGGCAATACCACCTTTTACGCACGGCCCTCGGCCGCCACGGTG
This sequence comes from Pseudomonas trivialis, assembly GCF_001439805.1. GTDB lineage: Bacteria > Pseudomonadota > Gammaproteobacteria > Pseudomonadales > Pseudomonadaceae > Aquipseudomonas > Aquipseudomonas trivialis. The sequence goes on from NZ_JYLK01000005.1 coordinate 141,627, forward strand.
CAGCGCTGGGCCGAGATCATGCCTGATGATTTTCGCTTCACCGCCAAGTTTCCCGGTGACATCAGCCACAGCGGCGACCTGCGCGAACAGTTGCCGGCGGCGGAAAGTTTTGTTGGCTTGATGAGCCCGCTGGGCGAACGTGTATCGCCGCTGTGGCTGCAATTGCCCGCGACGTTTTCGCCGCAACGCCTGGGCGAACTGGCCGGGTTTATCGACGGATTGGAGCGCCCGCTGGCGGTCGAGGTGCGTCATCAGGAATTTTTCGCCAAGGGTGACGCCGAGCGCAGCCTCAACCGCCTGTTGCGCGACCGTGGCGTGGAGCGGATCTGCCTCGATCCGCGCGCGCTGTTCAGTTGCACGTCTACAACCCCCGCGGTGCTGCACGCCCAATCGAAAAAGCCCAGGGTGCCAACGCGTCCGGCAGCATTGACGCAAACTCCCCAAGTGCGCTTTATCGGCCATCCGGAGCTGGAGGCCAACGATCCGTTTCTCACGCCCTGGGTGGAAAAAGTCGGCGGCTGGATTGAAGAGGGCCGCACCCCTTATGTGTTCCTGCACACCTCCGACAACCGTCTCGCGGCGCAGCTGGCCTTGCGGTTTCACGCCAGACTGATGGCGCGTCTGCCGGGCCTGCCGGCGTTGCCGACTTTGCATCGCGAGCCCGCAGCGGAGCAACTGGGGTTACTCTAGGGCTCCCTTTCCCGCCAGGAGTCAGTCATGGATGCCCAAACCCTTCGCGCCGAAACCTTCCAGGCCCTGCACACCCGTGATCGCGCGTTCGTGATGCCCAACCCGTGGGACGCGGGCTCCGCCATCATGCTCGCCCATCTCGGCTTTGAAGCCCTGGCCACCACCAGCGCCGGTTACGCCTTCAGCCTGGGGCGTCCGGATGCCGAAGGGGCGTTGTCCCTGGAGGACACGCTGGTCAACGCCGGCATGATTGCCAAGGCCACGGCATTGCCGGTGGCGGCCGACCTGGAAAACGGTTTCAGCGACACGCCTGAGGGCTGTGCCCAGACCATCCTGCGCGCCGCCGCGGTGGGTATTGTGGGGGGCTCCATCGAAGATGCCACGGGCATTGCCGCCGACCCGATCTACGCCTTCGACCTGTCGGTCGAGCGTGTGGAAGCCGCCGTGGCTGCAGCGCGCAGCCTGCCGTTCGCGTTCATGCTGACGGCCCGCGCCGAGAATCTCCTGCACGGTCGGCTGGATTTGCCTGACACCCTGCGCCGGCTGCAGGCCTACGCCGAGGCCGGTGCCGACGTGCTCTACGCGCCGGGCCTGCGCAGTGCCGACGAGGTGCTGGCGGTGGTCAAGGCCGTCGCCCCCAAACCCGTGAATGTGTTGATGTCCGGTGGCCTCAAACTCAGCGTGGCGCAGTTGAGCGACATGGGCGTCAAGCGCATCAGCGTGGGGTCGGCCATGGCGCTGGCGGCGTATGGCGAGTTTTATCGGGCGGCGCAGGAGGTGTACGGGCTGGGTACGTTTACCTTTACCGAACGCTCGATGCCCTACAGCCAGGCCAGCCAATTCTTCAAGGAATAAGCGGTGCGTGGCCTAAACGTCACCGGTCTGCTGCTGTTGCTCGCGGGCGCCCTCGCACTGGGTGCCTGGCGCGGCTGGCTGCCCTTGCCGAATCAATGGAACCCCTGGGCGCCGCTGGATGTGCGCGACACGCCCAACCTGTTGACGCGTTTCAAGCTGGGGCGTCTACAGGAGGACCCCGCCCTGTGCGACCAAGTGCTGCAGACCTCGGGCTTGCGCGTCAGCCATCAGGCGGATTCGCCGGCCGATGCTGCGTGCCCGTTGCGCAATGTGTTGCGCGTGCAAGGCGCGCAGGTGACCTTGAGCAGCAGCTTTCTCGCCAGTTGCCCGCTGGCGGTGGCGTTCGCCCTGTTCGAACGCCACAGCCTGCAACCGGCGGCCCAGGCTGTGTTTGGTCAAGCGGTGACGCGTGTTGACCACCTGGGCAGCTTCGCCTGTCGCAATGTTTATAACCGCGCCGACGGGCGACTCAGCCAGCATGCGTCGGCCAATGCGGTGGATATCGCCGGCTTTCGCCTGGCGGACGGGCGCCGCATCAGTGTGCTCAAGGATTGGCCGGGGGAGGGCGACAGTGCGCGATTCCTGCGCCAGGTGCGCGACAGCGCCTGTGATGATTTCAACGTGGTGTTGAGTCCGGACTACAACGCGGCGCACCGCAATCATTTCCATCTGGACATGGGCCGTTGGTGGGTGTGTCGCTAGGCGGCCAGGCGCAGGTTGTGTGCCACCAGCGGGCGCGCCCAGTAAGCGTCGAAGTCCAGGGCCTTTTGCTGCGCCACCAGCGCTTCGCTTGGGTACGGCTCGGCGGGCGCAGGCAGCAGGTCCAGTTCGAATTCGGCAATCGGCAGGTGCAACGGGCGCGGTTGTGGCGCCGGGCCTGGCGCGGGTGGCTGTTGGCTGGCGGTGAGCACCAGAGGGCGCACCCAGCCGCTTTCGAAGTTCTGCTGGCGCTGTTGAGCGACAAGTTCTTCTTCGGGGAAGGGGAGGGCCGCCGGTGGCAGCAGGTCGGTCTCGAATTCGGCAATCGGCAGGAACAGCGGTTCAGGTGGGGCGATCGGGGTGTCGATGACGTCGCATTCACGCTGGGTGAGAATCTGCGACAGCAGGTCGGCGCCGGCACTGGGCTCAACCGCCGGGTCCGCCACGGCCGGAGCCTGAGCCGCCTGCGCATCCGCCGTCCCGCCCAACTGCTCGGCCAGCGCGCGGGCGAAGAAGTCCTGCCACACATGACTCACCCCGGCCAGCGCTTGAGTATTGCGCAGGCCGTAGTGGTTATGGGTCGGCAGTACACCGATGGTTAGGGGGAGAATGTCTGACATTTTTCTCGGTCGACGCTCAGCTCTGGCAAAATACCTGACTGTTGGTTTTATCGGCCGTTATTGGCCGATCCTTAATATTTTTGAGCGTAGCGATTGATGAGCGAACAACCAGCGGCCAGCCGCATTCGGGTCGACGCCTTGGCCGAAGGCTTCCAGGCGCGCGCCGAGCAGTGGGCGGCGCTGCTCGGCTTGCCGGTGCAACTCGACGCGGCGGATTTTTCCCTGCAAGTGGGCGAGCATGGCCTGCAACTGCAACAGCTTGGGCCTGACGCGCCGGGGCCGGTGCGCGTTGACTTTGTCGAAGGCGGCGCTGCGCACCGGCGGCTATACGGCGGCGGCAGCGGGCAGATGATCGCCAAGGCGGTGGGGATTGCTCAAGGCGTACGGCCACGGGTACTCGATGCCACCGCAGGCCTGGGCAAGGACGCGTTCGTGCTGGCAAGCCTGGGGTGCGAGATGCGCCTGATCGAGCGCCAGCCGCTGATCGGCGCCTTGCTCGAGGACGGCCTCGCACGCGGGGCGGATGATGTTGAAGTGGCGCCGATTGTCGCGCGCATGCAGTTGCTCAAAGGCAACGCCATCGACCTGATGCTCAACTGGCAAGGCGAACCGCCCCAGGTTATCTACCTGGATCCGATGTTCCCGCACCGTGAGAAAACGGCGCTGGTGAAGAAGGAAATGCGCCTGTTCCGGCCGCTGGTGGGCGATGACCCGGACGCCCCGGCCTTGCTCGCGGCCGCCCTCGCCCTGGCCAGCCATCGCGTGGTGGTCAAGCGCCCGCGCAAGGCTCCCTGCATTGACGGGCCCAAGCCCAGTCATGCGCTGGATGGCAAGTCCAGCCGGTATGACATCTATCCTAAAAAAGCGCTCAAGCCTTAGGAACACGGGCCTCTGTGCGATAAGCCCGCATGAACAACCCCACCACATCCTGCACATGGGCTTCGGCGGCGTCCTCACTCAGCTGCCCGCCGCAGCCATATAGCAGGCGAAAGTTCGCCGTGCCCTTGAGCAGGCAGAAGAAGTGTTCGGCCGCCGTAAACGGTGTGTCGATGCTCAATGCGCCGCTCTGGTCGATCTTGCCCAGCAGGCGCTCCATGCCTTGCAGCATGCGCATGGGGCCCGCCTCGAAGAAGATTTGCGAGAGTTTCACGTCCTGATTGCCCGTGGTCATCATCAGGCGATGCAGGTTCACTGACTCTTCGCTGTTGATCAACCGATGAAAGCGCCGCGCGATGTTCAGCAGCACTTTTTCCACGGGGACGCCTGTTGGCAGCTCGAAGTACATCACCGGCAACTGTTCCTCGCAGGTGGCGGCAACAGCGGCAGTGAACAGGGTCTCCTTGTCGGTGAAGTGACTGTACACGGTGAGTTTCGACACACCGGCCTCAAGGGCCACCGCATCCATGCTGGTGCTGGCGTAACCATTACTCAAAAACAGCACCTTCGCTGCTTCGAGGATTGCCTGGCGTTTTGCCATGTCCTTGGGACGCCCAGGGCTGCTGGTGTTTCCACGATTGTAGGACATTTTACCTTTAATACTGGACTGGTGAGTTTGGTATTAATAACATACCGGCCAGTATAATTATTCCTCGCTCCATTTGCGAAAGGTCCTTCAGCATGCGCAGCACTTTCCTGCCCCTTGCGTTGCCTGTCAGTCTGGTCTTCCTGCTGGCCGCCTGTGGCCACGAAGACGCGATCCAAACCAGCGTCCGCCCGGCCACGGTGGTGCAACCGCAGCCTTCGGCGCAGGCGACGGACAGCTACACCGGTGAGGTGCGTGCCCGCTACGAGCCGGACCTGGCCTTTCGCATCGGCGGCAAAGTCAGCGAGCGCCTGGTGGAAGAGGGGGAGCGGGTCCGGGCCAATCAGCCACTGGCCGAGCTTGATCCGCAGGATGTGCGCCTGCAGCTGGACGCCGCGCGCGCCCAGGTGGCCGCTGCCGAGGCCAACCTGAGCCTGGTGCGCGCCGAGCGGGATCGCTACAAAACGCTGATGGACCGGCAGATGGTCAGTCGCTCGCAGTACGACAACGCCGAAAACCTCTACCGCGCGGGCGAAGCACGGCTCAGGCAGATCAAGGCTGAGTTCACCGTGGCCGGCAACCAGGCCGGTTACGCGGTGTTGCGCGCGCCGCAGGATGGCGTGGTGGCCCGGCGTGCGGTGGAAGTCGGCCAGGTGGTGTCCGCCGGGCAGACCGTGTTCACCCTGGCCACCGATGGCGAGCGGGAAGTGGCGATCAGCCTGCCGGAGCACGGCTTTGCCCGTTTCAAAATCGGTCAGCCGGTGTCGGTGGAGCTGTGGAACCAGCCGGATCAGCGCTTTACCGGGCATATTCGCGAGCTGTCGCCGGCGGCCGATCCCAAATCACGCACCTTTGCCGCACGCGTTGCGTTCACGGGCGGCAAGGTCCCCGCCGTGCTGGGCCAAAGCGCACGCGTATTCATACAGGCCGATGGCGTTATTCCGCTGTCGGTGCCGCTGTCTGCCCTCAGTGCGGAGAACGGCGCGTCCTACGTGTGGCGCGTGCGCCCGGACAGCACGCTGGAGCGCACCCCGGTGCGTGTCGGTGCCTTCGGTGAACACAGCGTGCCGGTGCTGGAAGGTTTGAACCCCACGGATTGGGTAATTGCCGCCGGCGTGCATGTGCTCCACGAAGGCCAGCAGGTACGCCCGGTGGATCGCGCCAACCGCGTGGTGAATCTGGCGGCCAAGGAGTAGTCCCATGGGTTTCAATCTTTCCGCATGGGCGTTGCGTAATCGCCAGATCGTGTTGTTCCTGATGATCCTGCTGGCGGTAGTCGGGACGTTGTCCTACACCAAGCTGGGGCAAAGCGAGGATCCGCCGTTTACGTTCAAGGCCATGGTGATCAAGACCAACTGGCCAGGCGCCACGGCCGAGGAAGTCTCGCGCCAGGTCACCGAGCGCATCGAGAAAAAACTCATGGAGACCGGCGATTACGAGCGCATCGTGTCGTTCTCCCGGCCTGGAGAATCCCAGGTCACCTTCATTGCCCGCGACGCCATGCACTCGGCGCAGATCCCCGAGTTGTGGTACCAGGTGCGCAAGAAGATCAGCGACATCCGCCAGACCTTGCCGCCGGATATCCAGGGGCCGTTTTTCAATGACGAATTCGGCACCACCTTCGGCAATATCTACGCGCTGACCGGTGACGGCTTCGACTACGCCGTGCTCAAGGACTACGCCGACCGTATCCAGATCCAACTGCAACGCGTAGCCGATGTGGGCAAGGTCGAGTTGCTCGGCCTGCAGGACGAGAAAATCTGGATCGAACTGTCCAACCTCAAGCTCGCCACCCTCGGCTTGCCCCTGGCGGCGGTGCAGCAGGCGTTGCAGGAACAGAACGCCGTCTCCACCGCCGGCTTCTTCGAAACCCCGACCGAACGGGTGCAACTGCGCGTGTCGGGCAACTTCAAAAGCGTGGAGCAGATTCGCGACTTCCCGATTCGCGTGGGCGAGCGAACCCTGCGTATCAGCGATGTGGCCGAGATTCAACGTGGCTTCAACGATCCACCTTCACCGCGCATGCGCTTCATGGGCGCCGACGCCATCGGCCTGGCCGTGGCGATGCGCGACGGTGGCGATATCCTGGTGCTGGGCAAGGCCCTCGAAGGCGAATTCGCACGGCTGCAAAAGAGCCTTCCGGCCGGCATGGAACTGCGCAAAGTGTCGGATCAGCCGGCAGCGGTGAAAACCAGTGTCGGCGAATTCGTTCAGGTGCTCGCCGAAGCATTGGCCATTGTGCTGCTGGTGAGTTTCTTCTCGCTGGGAATACGCACCGGCATGGTGGTGGCCCTGGCCATTCCGCTGGTGCTGGCGATGACCTTCGCCAGCATGTATTACCTCGGCATTGGCCTGCACAAGATCTCCCTCGGCGCCCTGGTACTGGCCCTGGGCTTGCTGGTAGACGACGCCATCATCGCCGTGGAAATGATGGCGATCAAAATGGAGCAGGGCTATGACCGCCTCAAGGCCGCCAGTTTCGCCTGGACCAGCACCGCCTTCCCGATGCTCACCGGCACGCTGATCACGGCGGCAGGCTTCCTGCCGATTGCCACCGCGCAATCGAGTACCGGCGAATACACCCGCTCGATCTTTCAGGTAGTGACCCTTGCGCTGCTCGCTTCATGGGTGGCAGCTGTGGTGTTTGTGCCATTCCTGGGGGAAAAACTCCTGCCGGATCTTGCGAAAATTCATGCGGCCAAACACGGGTCCAATGGGCCTGATCCCTACGGCACCCCCTTCTATCAACGTGTCAGACGTGTGGTGGAATGGTGCGTACGCCGACGTAAAACCGTGATCGTACTGACCCTGTTGCTGTTTATCGGCTCGGTGGTGCTGTTTCGCTTTGTGCCGCAGCAGTTCTTCCCGGCCTCCGGACGTCTGGAGTTGATGGTCGACCTGAAGCTGGCCGAAGGCGCGTCCCTGAGCAACACCGCCGACCAGGTCAAGCGCCTTGAAGGCTTGCTCAAGGCGCATGTGGGGGTGGAAAACTATGTGGCCTACGTGGGCACCGGTTCGCCGCGTTTCTACCTGCCCCTGGACCAGCAACTGCCAGCCACCAGCTTTGCGCAGGTGGTGGTGCTGTCCAACAGCATCGAGGCGCGCGAACACCTGCGCACCTGGCTGATCGAAACCCTTAACGAACAATTCCCCGACCTGCGTTCCCGCGTCACGCGCCTGGAGAATGGCCCGCCCGTGGGCTACCCGGTGCAGTTCCGAGTGACCGGTGAGCACATCGACGAAGTGCGCGCCCTTGCGCGCAAAGTGGCGGCCAGGGTTCGCGAAAACACCCACGTGGTCAACGTACACCTGGACTGGGAAGAACCGAGCAAGATCGTCTACCTCAATATCGATCAGGACCGTGCCCGCGCCCTCGGCGTGAGCACCGCCAACCTGTCGCGATTCCTCCAGCGCTCGTTGACCGGCGCCAGCGTCAGCCAATACCGGGAGGACAACGAGTTGATCGAAATCCTGCTGCGCGGCACCGTCCAGGAACGTACGCAGTTGTCGCTGCTGCCCAGCCTGGCGGTGCCCACCGACAACGGCAAGAGCGTGGCGCTGTCGCAGATCGCGACCCTTGAATACGGCTTTGAGGAAGGCATCATCTGGCACCGCAATCGCCTGCCGACGGTGACAGTGCGCGCCGATATCTACGGCAAGGAACAACCAGCGACCCTGGTGCAGCAGATCCTGCCGACCCTTGCGCAGGTGCGCGCCGAGTTGCCGGATGGCTATCTGCTCGAGGTGGGCGGTACGGTTGAAGATGCCGCCCGCGGGCAGAACTCGGTGAAGGCCGGCGTGCCGTTGTTTATCGTGGTGGTGCTGACGTTGCTGATGCTGCAACTGCGCAGCTTTTCGCGCACGGCCATGGTGTTTTTGACCGCGCCGTTGGGGCTGATCGGCGTGACGCTGTTCCTGCTGGTATTCCGCCAGCCGTTCGGCTTTGTGGCCATGCTCGGCACCATCGCCCTGTCGGGAATGATCATGCGCAACTCGGTGATTCTGGTGGACCAGATCGAACAGGACATCAAGGCCGGCCTGGCGCCCTGGCAGGCAATCATCGAAGCCACGGTGCGGCGCTTTCGTCCGATTGTGCTGACGGCGCTGGCGGCAGTGCTGGCGATGATTCCGCTGTCGCGCAGTGTCTTCTTCGGGCCGATGGCGGTCGCGATCATGGGCGGGCTGATTGTAGCGACGGCGTTGACGCTGTTGTTCCTGCCGGCCCTGTATGCGGCGTGGTTTCGAGTGAGGAAGGACGCGTAGTCCCCGGAACCATTTCTTTCTGGATACCACACAGGGATTACCCGACCGGTAGGTGCCGTCGTACACACAATGCGACGGTTTGGGTTGCGATGTGAATTCAACTAGAAAGGAATGTTTATGATCTTGCCAATACTGATGATGCTGCCGATGCAGATGATGAATTCGATGTTAGGGGGAAACGGACGAGGCCGGGACCACGACCATCGCCATGACAAGGATAAAGGTCAAGGCAATGACAAGCTGGATATCAATATCACCGTCAATAACAGCAACGAAAATTCGACGATGTCGTTCTCGCAAAGCACCAGCAACTCGTCGGCAGGTCGCATCAGTTATTAAGTGTGCTGACAGGTATGCGCGGCATTCGGTTGAGCAAAAAAAGCCCTGACACTGTCAGGGCTTTTTTTTATGCGTCAGTCAGGCTCAGAGCGCACCAAAGACTTTCCTGGCCAGGCTTGTCGCCGCCGCTGCCGGATTCTTGCGAATGGTTTCTTCCTGCTGCGCAATCATCTTGAACAAGCCGTCCAGCGCCTGTTCGGTCACGTAGCTTTCGACATTCGCGCTCTTGGCATCCACCGCGCCAAAAGCCGCCGCCTTGCCGGCCAGCGAGTTGTACTGCTGGGCCACGCCGACCTTGTCGGTCGCTGCCTTGACGATTGGCAGGAACCTGGCGCGGATCTGCTCGCGGCTGCTCTTGTTCAGGTACTGCGTGGCCGAGTCCTGACCGCCGCTGAGAATGCCCTTGGCGTCGGTCACGCTCATGTTTTTCACGGCGTTGACCAGGATCGGCTGAGCCTGGGTCACGGCGGTTTCGGCGGCTTTGTTCATGCTGGTTTCCAGCTGTGTGACCTGTTCACCCAGGCCGAACATCTTGAGCTTGTCGGCGACTTTGCCGAGCTTGCCCGGCAGGCCGATTTTTACCTCAGGGTTGTTGCTGAAACCGCCGGGGGTACCCAGTTGTTTCACGGCAATCTGCGCGCCCTGGGTCAGCGCATCCTTGAGGCCGCCACTGGCGTCGCCCTGGGACAGGCTGCCAAGGTCCAGGGCCATGGCGTTGGCACCGAGCAGCAGGCCGGCACACAGGGCAGTCAGGCGAAGCGTGTTACGGAGCATGAAGGGCTTCCTTATGTTCAGAGGTTGATCATTCAATCGGGTGGCTTTGTGCAGGTTCGACCGGCGCGTCGGCCGCGCCATCGACACGGTGCAGCGCCACCTGACGGATCGACAGACGAATGTCGGCGGGCAATACGCGTTTGGCGGCGCCTTCGGCCAGTTCGCCGAGCAAATCGTGATAGCTCAACTTGCCGGCTTCGTCGCGGCGCAGCACATCTTGCTCCAGCAGCGTCTGGATGAAATGTCGGAAAAGGCTCTTGTCAAAGAATTCCGGGGCATTGAGGCCATGCAGGATCGACAGGCGCTGGGCCATGATCGTGCACAGGTCTTCCAGCTCTTCGGCGCTGATGCTGCTCTGGCCGCTGTTGAGCAGCAGCGAGATCGCCATATAGAAGCGTTGCAGGGTCTGGGCGATGCTCTTGGACAGCAATGTCAGTAGCACGAAATGCCGCGAACTCGGGGCCGGACGCAGGTACACCTCGTTCTCGAAGCGCAGCAGGCCCTGCTCGACAAACGCTTGCAGCCACTGGTCGACCACCGCGTCGAGGTCTTCCAGGGACCAGCGGATAAACAGCTCCGATTGCAGGTACGGGTAGAGCGCGTGGGTGTAGCGCAGCATTTGCTCGCGGCTCATGCGCGAGCTGCTCTGGAAGAAGCTCGCCAGCAGGGCCGGCAGGGCGAAAATGTGCAGCACGTTATTGCGGTAGTAGGTCATCAGGACGGCGTTCTGCTCGTCCAGGTAAAGAATCTTGCCCAAGGCATCGCTTTGTTCCGACAGCAGGTCCATGTCCTTGACGTGTTTGATCAGCGCCAGGCCATCACCTTCGGGCAAGGTGGTGTGCGGCGAGTAAGGCACGCGGCGCAACAGCGCCAGGTACAGGTCGAGCTGGCGGGCCATGGCCTGTTCGTCCAGGGCCAGGCGCGTGGTCGAGAGCAAGGCCAGGGCCACCAGGTTCACCGGGTTGACCGCCGCCGCTTCGTTCAAGTGGCGCGCCACCTGTTCGCCCAGACGGTGCGTGGTTTCATGCAGCCACGCCGGTTTGTAGTTGGGGCCCAGTTCCTGGGAGCGCCAGTCCGGCTGCTCGCTGTCGAGGAACTCGGCCAGCTTGATCGGCTCGCCGAAGTTGACCGCGACCTGGCCAAAACGCTGCTTGAGCGCGCCGACCACTTTGAAAATATCGAAGATCGACTCTTTCTTCTTGCTCGCGCCACGCAGTTCGCCGAGGTAAGTGCGGCCTTCGAGCACGCGTTCATAGCCGATGTACACCGGCACGAACACGATTGGCATGCGCGAAGAGCGCAGGAAACTGCGCAGGGTGATCGCCAGCATGCCGGTCTTGGGCTGCAGCATGCGCCCGGTGCGCGAGCGTCCGCCTTCGACGAAATACTCCACCGGGAAACCCTTGGTGAACAGGGTGTGCAGGTATTCGTTGAACACCGAGGTGTACAGCGCGTTGCCCTTGAAGGTGCGGCGCATGAAAAACGCACCGCCACGGCGCAGCAGGCTGCCGATCACCGGCATGTTCAGGTTGATGCCGGCGGCGATGTGCGGCGGGGTCAGGCCGTTCTTGAACAGCAGGTACGACAGCAGCAGGTAGTCGATATGGCTGCGGTGGCAAGGCACGTAGATCACCTCGTAGCCCTGGGCGACCTGTTGCACTCCTTCGATATTGTTGACCTTGATGCCGTCGTAGATCTTGTTCCAGAACCAGCTCAGCACCACCTCAAGGAAGCGGATCGCGGTGTAGGTGTAGTCCGAGGCGATCTCGTTGCCATAACGCAGGGCCAGGGCCTTGGCTTTTTCCGGGGCGATCTTTTCCCGTTCGGCCTCATCCAGGATGGCCTGGCGCACCAGAGGCATGTTCACCAGGCCCTTGACCAGGTTGCGGCGGTGGGACAGGTCGGGGCCGATCACGGCCGTCTTCAGGTTACGAAAGTGCACGCGCAGGATGCGTTGGGCCATGCGCACGGTGCGTTCGTGACCTTTATTGTGCTCGATCAATTCGCGCAGGTTGATTGGCGCGGAGAATTGCACGCGGGTCTTGCGGCCCAGAATCAGGATGCTCAACAGGCGGCGCAGGCGCCCGGTGACGGCCCAGCTGTCGGCGAACAGCAGCTTCCACGGGCTGGACTCGCTCTCGGGGGACTGGCCCCAGAACACGCTGACCGGAATGATTTGTGCATCCTCTTCGGCGTGGTCACTGAGGGTGTTGACCAGGCGCGTCAGAGTGGGCGGCGCACCGCGTTTGTCCTGGCGACCCAGCCAGTCCGGCTCCGGCGTGAGGTAGAAGAACGCAGCAGCTTCCATCAATGGACCTACCGCCACCGGCAGCACCGGGCGCGGCAGGCCGGCCTTGGTGCACTCGGCATCGACCACGGCCAGTTCGGTGAGCGAAGGCGATTGCAGGACGTAGAACACCGGCCGACTGCGGTCGAGGTTGAGGGTCAGGGACGACTGGTTGATCGTCTCCGAGCGAACCCAGAGGTACAACAGTCGGCGCAAGGTGCCGAACACCAGACGGCGGAACGGGGAGCGGGTCATAGGCGAGCTGCTTGAAGTGGAAAAAAACCGAGCAGTCGCTCGGGCGGGTAGTGTGCCGTATTCGCCGAAAATCGGCAAAAAAGCAGCGATGTAAACTTGAGTTGATGGTTTTTGAGCCTGTCTTATACTCGGCAGTTCAATGCACACAACTCAACAATAACAATGCATGTGGGAGCAAGACGGATGACGACGCGCGAAACCGGCAATGTGAAGTGGTTCAACGATGCAAAGGGTTATGGCTTTATACAACGGGAAGATGGCAAGGATGTGTTCGTGCACTACCGCGCCATTCGCGGTGAGGGTCATCGCTCGTTGGCCGAGGGCCAGCAGGTGGAGTACGCCCTGGTGAGCGGCGAGAAGGGGTTGCAGGCTGAGGATGTGGTCGGCCTGTAAGTCCACCACTGAACCCATGTGGGAGGGGGCTTGCTCCCGATTGCAGTGAGTCAGCGACCAATAAGCTGGCTGACCCACCGCTATCGGGAGCAAGCCCCCTCGCACATTTTTGATTGGGTTAACAGTTCACGGTCAGGCGGTTTTCCAGGTGATCTGCTCTTCACCGTCGGCGCTGATGCGAATCCAGGTGTCGGCGTTTTCCTCACCTTCTTCCTCGACCCACGTGCCCGGCGCGCAGCGCACTTCGACGTTCAGCGCGGCAAAGGCGGCGCGGGCGCAGGCGATGTCGTCGTCCCAGGGGGTCTGGTCGCTTTCCAGGTACAGGCTGTTCCATTTGCCGACGGCTTTGGGCAGCCAGGTGACGGGCACGTTGCCGGCCGTGCACTTGTAGGTCTGGCCTTTCTGGACCCAGTCCGAACAGGCGCCCAGGGCCGCGCCCAGCCAGGCGGCGATGGCCTTGTGGTCGACGTCGGTGTCTTTCAGGTAAATCTCGATATCGGGTTGGCGCATGGATATTCCTCGTTGCGGGATTTTAAAAATCCATTCGCGGGTGCTGAAAAAGTCGGTTATTGAAGCACGAAATAATCGTAGCGCATCGACACGGTGACCAGCAGCGGCTCGGCCGCTTCGATCACCTGTGCACGGCGCTCGGCGCTGGCGCGCCAGCCGTGGGGCGTCATCGCCAGCAGGTTGGCGCGGTCCCCTGGCTCGGCCAGGCTCAGGCTGAACTCGAGCATTTCGCTGTGGGCCAGGCTCATGCCGTCCGGCACCAGGGCCAGGTGCTTGTCATCGGTGTACTCGCGCACTTCGTCGTACAGGCGCTCGCGCAATTCCATCAGGTGGCCGCGGGTGGGGCCGACCTTCATCAAGCCGCCGCCGGGGCTGAGCAGGCGTCGGGCCTCCTGCCAGTCCAGCGGGCTGAATACGCTGGCGAGGAACTGGCAGCTGGCGTCGGCCAACGGCACGCGGGCCATGCTGGCGATCAACCAGGTCAGCGCCGGGTTGCGTTTGCAGGCACGCTTGACCGCCTCCCTGGAGATATCCAGCGCATAGCCATCGGCGTGGGGCAGGGCAGCGGCGATCTGCGCGGTGTAGTAACCCTCGCCGCAACCGATGTCGACCCAGCGCTGCGGTGCGCGTTCGGCCGCCAGTTCAGCCAGGCGCCTGGCCACTGGCGCGTAGTGCCCGGCGTTGAGGAAGTCGCGGCGCGCCTCGACCATCGCCAGATTGTCGCCCGGGTCGCGGCTGTTCTTGTGCTGCACCGGCAACAGGTTCAGGTAACCCTGGCGCGCGCGGTCGAAACGGTGCCCGGCCGGGCACGCCACGCCGTTGTCCACCGGGTTGAGCGGGCCGCTGCAGAGGGGGCAGGCGAGCATCAGGCGAGCAACTTGATCAGGGTCTGGTAGTAGATCTCGGTGAGCACATCCAGGTCGCTGGCCAGGATGCGTTCGTTGACCTGATGGATCGTCGCATTCACCGGGCCCAGCTCGACCACCTGGGTGCCGAGGGTTGCGATGAAGCGCCCGTCCGACGTACCGCCGCTGGTCGATGCCTGGGTTTCACGCCCGGTGATCGCCTTGATGCTGGCCGATACCGCATCGAGCAGCGCGCCCGGTTCGGTCAGAAACGGCAGACCGGACAGCGCCCACTCCACGTGCCAGTCCAGGCCGTGCCTGTCGAGAATCTGCGCGACGCGCTGTTGCAGGCCTTCCACGGTGGATTCGGTGGAGAAGCGGAAGTTGAACACCGCCGTCAGGTCACCGGGGATCACGTTGGTGGCGCCGGTGCCGGAATTGAGGTTGGAGATCTGGAAGCTGGTTGGCGGGAAGAACGCGTTGCCATCGTCCCAGTGCTCGGCAGCCAGCTCCGCCAGGGCCGGCGCGGCCAGGTGAATCGGATTCTTCGCCAGGTGCGGATAAGCCACATGGCCCTGCACGCCGCGGACGGTGAGGGTTGCGCCAAGGGAGCCGCGGCGTCCGTTCTTGACCACATCGCCCACCAGGGTGGTGCTCGACGGTTCGCCGACGATGCACCAGTCCAGGCGTTCGTTGCGCGCGGCCAGACGTTCGATCACGGCCTTGGTGCCGTGGTGCGCCGGGCCTTCTTCATCGCTGGTGATCAGGAAGGCAACCGAGCCACGGTGGTCCGGGTAGTCCTGCACAAAGCGCTCCGCCGCGACCAGCATGGCCGCCAGGCTGCCTTTCATGTCTGCCGCGCCACGCCCGCAGAGCATGCCGTGTTCGTCGATCAGTGCGTCGAACGGGTCGTTCTGCCAGGCCTGCAGCGGGCCGGTCGGCACCACGTCGGTGTGGCCGGCAAAACACAGTACCGGGCCTTCATGCTGGCCGTGGGTGGCCCAGAAGTTGTCCACGTCCTCGATGCGCATCGGCTCCAGGGCAAAGCCGGCGTCGCCCAGGCGCTGCATCATCAGCTTTTGGCAATCGGCGTCGATCGGCGTTACCGAGGGGCGACGGATCAGGTCGATGGCAAGTTGAAGGGTCGGCGAAAGGTCGGCATGGGCCGTCATGGGAAAACTCCGGGAAGCGTGTAATGGGCGCAGGACGAATGTGCTGAAACGGCGCAGATCCAATGTGGGAGGGGGCTTGCCTGATCCAACAAAACGGCCGTTATCTTATAGCAAAACGGCGACCAGAGGCCGCCGTTTAGTGCATTGCGCACGTTTTTACACCGCTGGCACAGGCTCAGGCGCTGCTGCCGGTTTGGGCAGCGACGACAGGAACGCCATGATCAGCGCAGCCACGTACGGCAGTGACTGCACCAGCAGCATCACCACCCAGAAACGCATGTCATTGCTCGGCAGGCCCTGCACCAGATAGATCCCCAGCGCGGCGCCCCACAACAGCAGCATGATGAACATCTCTTCGCGCGCTTCGGAAATCGCCACCCAAAAGCCGTGGTTATCGGCGTTTTTCGGCGTACGAAAGAACGGAATGCTGGTGGTGAAAAAGCCATACAGCACCGCCTTGGCGATGGTATGCGACAGCGCAAGCCCGGCCAGGGCCGCGCAGAACGCGTCCTTGAGGTTCACGCCAACCGCGCGGCGATACAGGAAGATGATCTTGCCCACCTTGAACACGAACAGCGCCAACGGCGGAATCGCGAAAATCAGCAGCGGCGGGTCCACCCGCGCGGGAACGATGATCATCGCCGCCGACCACAACAGCGCGCCGACGGTAAAGAAGATGTTCATGCCGTCCGCCACCCACGGCAGCCAGCCCGCGAGGAAGTGGTAGCGCTGGCCACGGGTCAGCTCGGTGTCCTTGCCGCGCAAGAGGCTCGCGGTGTGGCGCTTGATGATCTGGATCGCGCCATAGGCCCAGCGGAAACGCTGCTTCTTGAAGTCGATGAAGGTGTCGGGCATCAGGCCCTTGCCGTAGCTGTCGTGGTAATACGCGGCCGACAGGCCTTTCTCGAATACCCGCAGGCCCAGTTCGGCGTCTTCGCAGATGCACCAGTCGGCCCAGCCGAGCTCTTCGAGCACTGAGCGACGGGTCATGGTCATGGTGCCGTGCTGGATGATCGCGTCGCGGTCGTTGCGGGTAACCATGCCGATGTGGAAGAAGCCCTTGTATTCGGCGTAGCAAAGCTTCTTGAAGGTGCTTTCGTTCTGGTCGCGGTAATCCTGGGGCGACTGCACCACGGCGATTTTCGGGTCGGCGAAGTGCGGCACCATGTGCTTGAGCCAGTTGGGCGACACGCAGTAGTCCGAGTCGATCACCGCGATCACTTCGGCGTCCGCCGCAGTGTGCGGGATCAGGTAGTTCAGCGCGCCGCCCTTGAAACCGGCCAGGGGCGAGACGTGGAAAAACGTGAAGCGCGGGCCGAGGGTTTCGCAATAGTCGCGCACCGGTTCCCACACCGCCGGGTCCTTGGTGTTGTTGTCGATGATCAGGACTTCGTAGTCCGGGTAATCGAGGGCGGCCAGGGCATCGAGGGTCTGTTTGACCATCTCCGGCGGCTCGTTGTAGCACGGCACGTGGATCGACACTTTCGGGCGGTAATCCGAATCACCTTCCACCGGCAGGAATTCACGTCGTCGCTTGTGCGTCCACACCGCTTCGGCCAGCTCGTGGGCTTCGGTCAGCAACACGATAAACACGCCCATCGCGCCCAGTGCCAGCAGGAATCCGACGGTCAGGCTGAACCAGGTGCTGTACTGCTGGCTGTAGTCGTAGCCGATCCACACCAGCACCGACCCGCACAGAAACGCGATAAAGGTCAGGAAGGTACGACCGCGCTGACGCAGCGCCGAGCCATCGATCATCAGCAGCGTCAGCGAGAGCAGGGCCAGCACCACCGAGCCGATTGCCAGCACGCGCCATTGGGGGATCGCGACCACCGGCCCTTCAAAGTTGAATTTCTGCTGGCGCGCGGCGTTGAACACGCCCCAATAGGCGCCCGCCGAGCCTTCGTCGCTGACCTTCCAGGGCTGGTCGAACGCTTCAATCACGAAATAGTTGAAGCCCTGGCGATTGAGCTTGTTGACCAGTGTGCGCAGGTAGATCGCCTGGTCGGCCGGGGACGATTCATTGCCGCCGCGCATGCGGCCGTTGCTCGGCCAGCCAACTTCAGACAGCAGCAGCGGTTTTTTCGGGAACAGTTTCTTCAGGTCCCGGGCGCGGTCGAGTACGTACTGGCCGGCCTTGTCCATCGGAATGAACTCCCAGAACGGCAGGATGTGCGCGGCGATCAGGTCGACGTGCCTGGCCAGTTGCGGATTCTTTTCCCAGATGTGCCATTGTTCGGAGGTGGTCACCGGCACTTTCACGGCGGCGCGCACCCGGTCCAGCAGCACGATCAGTGCTTCGGGGGTGATTTCTTCACGGAACAGCGCTTCGTTGCCCACCACCACGCGCACCACGCTGCGCGAGCTGTTGGCGATTTCGATGGCGCGCTGGATTTCACGCTCGTTGCGCTCCAGGTCCGGGCTGATCCAGATGCCCAGGGTCACGCGCAGGCCGAACTCTTCGGCCAGCTTGGGAATATCGCCCAGGGTGCCGTCGACCGAGTAGGTCCGGATGTTGTCCGTGAGCTTGCTCATGATTTCGAGATCACGACGCATCTGGTCGTCGCTCGGGTACTGGTTTTTCTGCGGGTACTGGCCTTGCTGGAACGGCGAGTAAGAGAACCCCGAGATCTGTTCAGGCCAGTTGGGAGTGGTGACCGGGCGGTTGATCAGCGCCCAGAAACCGGTGAACAGCGCGGCAATTGCCAGCACCACCACCAGGTTGAGTCCAAATTTACGCGATGACATGGCGATTTCGGGTTCCAAAGGGTGTGGAACGAAAAGAGGCGTCGGCCTACGCCGAACGGCGCGCATCCTACACCGGCCTTTCCCTGAGCGTACAGCAAGCCGAGAAAAACCTGACGTTGGGCAGCGAAAGGCCCACTAAGTTCTTCACCGGTCAGTTGTCGCTTAAAACTTGCCGCTGCGTAGCCCATAATGCGCGCCGGTTTTTGGGGTAATGGTTATGAGCACAGAAGATCCACGGTTTGCAGGCGTCGCTCGCTTGTATGGCATTGAAGGCCTGGAGCGCTTGAAAGCGGCCCACGTGGCGATCGTCGGCGTCGGCGGCGTCGGCTCCTGGGCGGCGGAAGCGATGGCCCGTTGTGGGGTGGGCGAGATTTCGCTGTTTGACCTGGACGATGTCTGCGTCAGCAACAGCAACCGCCAGTTGCATGCGCTGGACAGCACCGTGGGCAAACCCAAGGTCGAGGTGATGGCCGAGCGCCTGCGCGGCATCAACCCGGCGTGCACGGTGCATGCGGTGGCCGATTTCGTGACCCGCGACACCATGGCTGAATACATCACGCCAGACATCGATTGCGTGATCGACTGCATTGACGCGGTCAACGCCAAGGCCGCGCTGATTGCCTGGTGCAAGCGCCGCAAGATCCAGATCATCACCACTGGCGGCGCGGGCGGGCAAATTGATCCGACGCTGATTCAGGTGTGCGACCTGAACCGCACGTTCAACGACCCGCTGGCCTCGAAAGTGCGCTCGACCCTGCGTCGTGACTACGGGTTCTCGCGCACGGTGACGCGTCATTACAGCGTGCCTTGTGTGTTTTCCAGTGAGCAGCTGCGCTATCCGAAGCCGGATGGCAGTATCTGTTTGCAGAAGAGTTTTGTCGGCGATGGGGTGAAGCTGGACTGCGCGGGTGGGTTTGGTGCGGTGATGATGGTGACGGCGACGTTTGGGATGGTGGCGGCGACCAAGGCGGTGGACAAGATTGTGGCGGGGGTGCGCAGGCCGTCGGAGCGTAGGTCTTAAGCAGGTTTAAGGGTGTACATATCCGTTGCTGCGGTAATGGCTGATAGGGGTTCCGCCCTTACGGCGGGTCACTTTGGAAAAGCCCCAAAGTAACCAAAGGGCTCTTGCCCCACCACTCGGCACCTCGCTAATGCTCGGCGTGCGGCCAGCGTGGTTGACGGGGCGCCTGAGATCAAGATCAAAAGGCAAAGCAAAGCAAACCAGATCAAAAGCAGTGTGATATCCAACAGACAAATGGAGATCAACTGTGGGAGGGGGCTTGCTTCCGATAGCAGTGGGTCAGCTACCCATAAGCTGACTGACACTCAGCCATCGGGAGCAAGCCCCCTCCCACATTTTGTACAGCGTTTGGCAGCCAATTCCGGTCGGCTCTAAGGTCGCCGCGCTTTTGCTCTTGATCTGTGGCGCCCAAAAAGTGACCCGCCGTAAGGGCGGAACCCCTATCAGCCGTTACCGCAGCAACGGATATGTACTCCCGGATATGCCCCCCTCAACTCTGCATACAACTCAACGCCCGCATACGCTGCAAAACCGCATTCAACCCGTTACTACGCGAAGGCGACAACTGCCGGGACAACCCCAGTTGATTGAACCAATCAGGCAAGTCCACCGCCTGCAGCTCAGCCGCCGACAGCCCGTTAACCCGCGCCAGCAACAGCGCGACCAATCCGCGAATCATCCGTGCATCACTGCTGGCCGCAAACTGCCAGTGCCCGTCCTGCAAGCGTCCCACCAACCACACCAGGCTTTCGCAGCCCTGCACCAGATTGGCCTCGATCTTGTCTTGCTCGGCCAGTACCGGCAGCCGTTCGCCCCATTGCATCAGCATGCGCGCGCGCTGCTCCCAGTTGCCCACGGCCTGGAACGCCTGCAGCGCGGCCACTGCATCCACCGGCAAGTGGCTCATCGCAACATATCCAGGGCCTGATCCAGCGCCGCGAAGAATCGCTCCAGGTCATCCGAGTCGTTGTACAGCGCCAGCGACACGCGGATCGCCCCGGGCAATTGCATGGCCTTGAGCAACGGCATCGCACAATGGTGACCGGCACGGATGGCAATGCCCTGTTCGGTCAGCAGGTGAGCCAGGTCGGCATTGTGCACGCCCTCGACCACGAAGCTGACCAGCGCGGCCTGTGGCGTGCCCAAAACGCGCACGCCGTTGCGCGCGTTCAGGCCGCGCAGCAGGTAGTCATGCAGGGCCGCTTCATGGGCCATGACGGCTTGCGGGTCCAGTGAACTCAGGTAATCCAGGCTGGCGCCCAGGCCGATCACGCCGGCAATCGGCGGCGTGCCGGCCTCGAAACCCAGTGGCGCGGGGCGAAAGCTCGCCGCGTGGTAGCCGGCTTGCTGCACCATCTCGCCACCGAACTGCCAGTGACGCAGGTGATGCAGGGCTTCGTTGCGACCGAACAGCACGCCGACGCCGTCCGGGCCGTAGAGCTTGTGGCTGGAAAACACATAGAAGTCGCAGCCCAGGGTTTGCACGTCGTGGCGACCATGCACGATGCCCTGGGCGCCGTCGACCACGCTCAGGGCACCTTGCGCGCGGGCCAGTGCCAGCAAGCGTTGCAGAGGCTGCCAGGTGCCGAGCACATTGGACAACTGGCTCACCGCCAGCAGCCGCGTACGCGGGCCGATCAGGTCGGCGGCGGCGTCGAGGTCAATCACACCGGCTGCATCGAGTGGCAATACCACCAGTTTCAGCGCGCGGCGTTTGGCCAACTGCTGCCACGGTAAAAGGTTGGCGTGATGCTCCAGGGCGCTGATGACCAGCTCATCGCCCGCATTGAATAAATGGTCAAGGCCATACGCCAACAGATTCAGTGCCGAGGTGGCGCCGTGGGTGAACACGATTTGCCCGCTGTCGCCCGCGCTGAGCCACTGCGCGACTTTCACCCGGCTGTCTTCGAACGCCTGGGTGGCATGGGCCCCCGGCAGATGCTGGGCACGGTGCACATTGGCGGCGCCATTGGCGTAGTAATGGCTGATCGCATCCAGCAAGGCCTGAGGTTTTTGGGTGGTGGCGGCGTTGTCCAGGTAGGTCTGGTCCTGCCGTTGCAGGGTGGCAATGGCCGGGAAATCGGCGCGCCAGGGGGAGGGCACAAGCATGGTGGTCAAGACTCGTATAAGCGAACCGCACCCCGAGGGCGCGGCTCGCCAGTGGCATCGAGTGGCTGCTTAGTTGTGAGCGTGCAGCGCTTCGTTCAGTTCGATGGCCGATTTGTGGGTTTTGCACTCCACGGCACCGGTCTCGGAATTACGACGGAACAGCAGGTCAGGCTGGCCGGCCAGTTCGCGCGCCTTGACCACCTTGACCAGTTGGTTCTGCTCGTCCAGCAGCGCCACCTTGGTGCCGGCGGTCACGTACAGGCCCGACTCCACGGTGTTGCGGTCGCCCAACGGGATACCGATACCGGCGTTGGCGCCGATCAGGCAGCCTTCACCGACCTTGATCACGATGTTGCCGCCGCCCGACAGGGTGCCCATGGTGGAGCAACCGCCGCCCAGGTCCGAGCCCTTGCCGACGAACACGCCCGCCGAGACACGGCCTTCGATCATGCCTGGGCCTTCGGTGCCGGCATTGAAGTTGACGAAGCCTTCGTGCATCACCGTGGTGCCTTCGCCTACATACGCACCCAGACGGATACGCGCGGCGTCGGCGATACGCACGCCAGCCGGGACCACGTAATCGGTCATTTTCGGGAACTTGTCCACCGAGAACACTTCCAGCAGATCGCCACGCAGGCGCGCTTCCAGTTGGCGCTCGGCCAGTTCATTGATGTCGATCGCGCCCTGGCTGGTCCACGCCACGTTCGGCAACTGCGGGAACACGCCGGCCAGGCTCAGGCCATGGGGCTTGACCAGGCGGTGGGACAGCAGGTGCAGCTTGAGGTAGGCCTCAGGCGTGGACGTGAGTGCAGCGTCTTCGGCCAGCAGGGTGGCGACCAGCGGCGTGTGGCTCTCGGCCAGGCGGCTGAGCAGCGCGGCCTGGGCCGTGTCGACGCCTTTAAGCGCGTCGGCCAGTTGCAGGGCCTGGGACACGGTGAAGGTGATGGCCTGGTTGCCGTCGGTGTAACCGAGGATCGGCGCGATGGCCGCGACGATTTCAGCCGATGGGTTGAGCAGGGGTTGTGCGTAAAACACTTCCAGCCAGGCACCCTGGCGGTTCTGAGTGCCAACGCCGAAGCCCAGGCTGAACAGGGAATGGGACATGCTGTTACCTCTACAAAGATGGAAGGCTGGCCTACTTGAGGGCCGCCGAATAACTTTCTGGCTTGAAGCCAATCAGGGTTCTGTCGCCGAGATCGAGCACCGGGCGCTTGATCATCGAGGGGTGTGCGAGCATCAATTCAATGGCTTTCGACTGATCGAGATCGGCTTTGCGTTCGTCTTCGAGTTTGCGAAAGGTGGTGCCCGCACGGTTCAACACCACTTGCCAACCGTGCTCATCGCACCATTGGGTCAAATGTTCGCGGTCGATACCGGCCGTTTTGTAATCGTGGAACTGATAGGCGACGCCGTGCTCGTCGAGCCAGGTGCGCGCCTTTTTCATGGTGTCGCAGGCTTTGATGCCGAAAAGGTGCAACGTTTTGCTTGAATCGGTCAAGGAACTGCCCCCTTTTGGACTAATGAAACCGAAGGATCGCGGATTATGCCATGCCCAGCGGATTTGGGTGCTGTAGGACTTTTGTGCACGAGCCTGGGCAGCATAGGCGGCTAATATGGCACTTCAACGGCCAATTGTTGCCTGATGTGTGTCATTGCAAGTCGATTGTCCGGGAACCCCGCTTTATGCAAACCGCTTACACCGTGCTTATCCTGCTGATGCTGGTCAGCGTTTCGCGTCTGGTCGGACGGATCATCCCCCTGCCATTACCCCTGGTGCAGATCGCCGCCGGGGCCTTGCTGGCCTGGCCGACGCTGGGCCTGCATGTGGCGCTGGACCCGGAGCTGTTCCTGTTTCTGTTTCTGCCGCCGCTGTTGTTCTCCGATGGCTGGCGCATGCCCAAGCGCGAGTTGTGGCGCTTGCGCGGACCGATTCTGACGCTGGCCGTGGGGCTGGTGCTGTTCACGGTGGTGGGCGCGGGCTATTTCATTCATTGGCTGTTGCCCGCAATCCCGCTCCCTGCGGCCTTCGCGCTGGCGGCGGTGTTATCACCGACGGATGCGGTTGCCGTGTCGGCCATTTCCCAGAATCGTTTGCCCAAGCCGCTTATGCACATGCTGCAGGGCGAGGCGTTGATGAATGACGCGTCAGGTCTGGTGACCTTCAAGTTCGCCCTGGCGGCGGCGCTGACGGGGGTGTTTTCCCTCGCGGACGCCAGCCTGACGTTTGTGTTGGTGGCGGTGGGCGGCCTGGCAGTGGGAGTGGCATTGAGCTGGCTGGTCGGCCGCCTGCGTGCCTGGATGATCGCGCGCGGCTGGGACGATCCGGCCACTCACGTGGTGTTCATGCTGCTGCTGCCGTTTGCCGCGTATGTAGTGGCCGAGCGCTTGGGCGCGTCAGGCATCCTCTCGGCGGTGGCGGCGGGCATGATGCAAAGCTGGCTCGATCTGCTGCCGCGTCAGACCAGCACGCGTCTGCTCAATCGCAGCGTCTGGTCGCTGCTGGAGTTCGCGTTCAACGGCCTGATTTTTCTACTGCTGGGCCTGCAACTGCCGGACATCATCAAGGCCGTGGTCAGCCATGAGCCGACGGTATGGCCCACCCTGTTTTATCGCTGCCTGGACGTGGTTGTGATTTTCCTGGTGCTGGTGGTGTTGCGCTTTATCTGGGTGCAGAGCATCTGGCGCCTGTCAGTCTTGCTCCGACGTCTACGTGGGAAAGGTGAGCTGACCCAGGTGCCGACCGCGCGTTCGTGCTGGCTGTTGACCTTTGGCGGAGTGCGTGGCGCCGTGACCCTGGCTGGCGTCATGTCGGTGCCTTTGCTGCTGGCGCCGGGGCAGAATTTTCCCGAGCGCGACCTGCTGATCTTCATCGCGGCCGGGGTGATTCTGTTGTCGCTGGTGGCGGCCTGTATCGCCTTGCCCCTGCTGTTGCGCGGCCTTGAAAAAAGCCCGGATGAAAAGCGCCAGAACGAAGTGCGCGAGGTCTGGAGGAAAACCGCGGAAGCCGCGATCCATGCCCTGGAAGCCGAGGAGCCCGCCGAAGCGGACCCTGCGGATGCGGCCAAGGCGGCCCTGGCGACCGAGCTGAGAGCGCGGTTGATGTCGGAGTATCGCCATCAGTTGGAGGTGTTCAATGACTCCGCCGAAGCCCAGGCTCTGGCGCAGCAGATGGACCAGCTTGAGCGCAAGCTGCGGCTCAAGGCCCTGCGTGCGCAACGCCTTGAGCTCTACAGCCTGAGCCGTCATCACCAGATTGGAGATGACGTGTTAAGGGAGGTCTTGGCGGAGCTGGACATGAGTGAGGCGAATCTGGGGACGATGAGGCCCGGATAGCTGCACTGTTTACGGGTTGGCGCTTGAATCGGCGTCGCCGCCCTTAAACCGCCTGGGCGTATAAAGTGTGCGAATAATGGTCTGGTCCCCTTTGGATAAAGAGTAGTTTTGCGGCACTTCCTGTCCATCGATGGTTTCGTCGGCATACGTAGCGTAGTGCATGATAGAGCGGGTGTCGTAGGGGGTTTGAAGTACATTGGGGCCGGTATAAGTGCTAAATATATGAAGATCAATCATGTCTTTATCCCAGCCTTGACTTTCATTTATGGACCTATAGACGTAGTCCTTGTCCCAGTTGATCGTGTTGGCCGGGTGCTGGTGTTCATGTTCCATTCCCAGGGCATGTCCGATTTCATGCAGGGCCGTCGCGCGGAACACTGCCGAGTCGTCATTCCTGTCCAGGTGCATCGTCGGCTCGTCCAACGGCATGTCTTTCGCATCGATTCCTACAACCGACCAACTGCCCTGGAAGCCCTCGTCATCGGTGATTCTAATATCGCCGTCCTTGCCATCGACAACGTTGAAGCGCAGCGCGGGGGTGTGATGAGCCCATTCCCTGAGTGCGTCGATTACCAGCGCTTTACTTCTGTTATCTCTCAGGTCCAATGCGATATTAACAATGCCGTCCGGCCACCTTTTACTGGTGTCCGCAATCCCTCTTTTGGTTCGAGAGACAGGGTTGGAAGCCGAAGTTTCTCCCGGCATGTCAGATGGGCGAGGAATAAAGGTCGATACGTGAATGGGGGAACTCATGCTTTCTACTCTCGGAATAAGGTACCGAGTAGTGGAGAGCAGGATTTAATTGGTTCCCTGAGCAAATTGAAACCGCACTGCGTTGCACAGTGCGGGATTTGAACGAATTAGCGGGCGCGCTGAACGAAGTCGCGAATCCGCTCCGCCGCTTCCACGCACTCGGCCAGCGGCGCAACCAGCGCCAGGCGTACGCGGCCGGCGCCAGGGTTTACGCCGTCCACTTCCCGCGACAGGTATGAGCCCGGCACCACGGTCACATGCTCTTGCACAAATAAGTCGCGGCAGAACGCGGCATCGTCACCCTGCACATTCGGCCACAGGTAGAAGCCGCCGTCCGGGTGTTGCACGTCCAGTACCGGCTTGAGGATGGCCAGCACGGCGTCGAACTTCTCGCGATACAGGTCACGGTTGGCCTGCACATGGGCTTCATCCTGCCAGGCCGCAATGCTGGCCAGTTGGGTCTGCACCGGCATCGCGCAGCCGTGGTAGGTGCGGTACAGCAGAAAGGCCTTGAGGATATCGGCGTCGCCCGCCACGAACCCGGAACGCAGGCCCGGCAGGTTGGAGCGCTTGGACAGGCTGTGGAACACCACGCAACGCTTGAAATCCTGACGGCCCAGCTCGACGCAGGCGCTGAGCAGACCCGGCGGCGGGGTGTGTTCGTCGAAGTAGAGTTCGCTGTAGCACTCGTCGGCGGCGATGACGAAGTCGTACTCGTCGGCCAAGGCGATGAGTTTTTTCAGGGTGTCGACCGGGATGAGTGCGCCGG
Source organism: Pseudomonas trivialis (assembly GCF_001439805.1). Lineage (GTDB taxonomy): Bacteria > Pseudomonadota > Gammaproteobacteria > Pseudomonadales > Pseudomonadaceae > Aquipseudomonas > Aquipseudomonas trivialis. Next base: position 167,584 of record NZ_JYLK01000005.1, read on the forward strand.
TTGGGTTGCCGGGGGAGCACAGGAAGAGGATCTGGCAGCGTTTCCAGATATCCGGTGACACCGCATCGAAATCCGGGTTGAAGCCGTTTTCATCCAGGCACGGCAGGTAATGCGGCTTGGCTCCGGCGAGGAACGCAGCGCCTTCGTAGATCTGGTAGAACGGGTTCGGGCTGACCACCAGGGCATCGTCGCTGCGATTGACCACGGTCTGGGTAAAGGCGAACAGCGCCTCGCGGGTGCCGTTGACCGGCAGAATATTACGCGCCGGATCCAGCCAGCCCTTGGGCACAGTGAAGCGACGTTCGCACCAGGCACCGATGGCTTCGCGCAGCGCTGGGATGCCCAGGGTGGTTGGGTACACCGCCATCTGGTCGAGGTTGTTGCTCAGTGCCTCGGCGACGAAGGCGGGCGAAGTGTGCTTGGGTTCGCCGATGGACAGGGCAATCGGACGCTTGTCCGGGTTTGGCGTGACGCTGCCGAGCAGCGCGCGCAGTTTCTCGAATGGATAGGGCTGCAGCTGGTTCAGGGCGTTGTTCATTGCAAGTCTCGTCAAATTCAGTTGTCGGCACGCGGTCTGGTTGCCTGGGAACATCCACTGCTATCGGGAGCAAGCCCCCTCCCACATGATCCCGGCATGGCTCAAATAGTCAGGCGGGTCAAATCAACGCCGGGCTCCTGAGTCACGCTCAATTGCTGCACGATCGCCGCCTGCAGGCGCAGGCACAGTTCCGGATCGGACAGCGGCTGGTTGTCGGCGTCGGTAATAAAGAACACGTCTTCCACGCGCTCGCCGAGCGTTGCGATCTTGGCATTTTGCAGTGACAGATCGAATTCCAGAAAAATTCCGCCGATGCGCGCCAGCAGGCCGGGGCGGTCGGGCGCGCTGAGTTCCAGCACGGTGACCGGGCGCTGGGCATCGTTGGAGATGGTGACCTGGGGCGCAAAGGCAAAATGCTTGAGCTGGCGCGGCACCCGGCGCTGGATGATGGTCGGGTAATCGTCCGGGTTGCGCAGGGCGTCGGTCAGGCCATCGCGGATCTTCTTCACCCGCGCCGGGTTGTCACCGATGGACTCGCCTTCGGTGTCGAGCACGATGTAGGTGTCGAGGGTGAACTGGCTGCTGGAGGTGATCACCCGGGCGTCATGGATGTTCAGGTTGAGCTGGTCCATGGCCGCCACGGTTACCGCGAAGAAGTCATGCTGGTCGGGCGCATAGATGAAGATCTGCGTGCCGCCCTCGAATTCGCGCTGGGTGGTTTCCTTGATCAGCACCAGCGGGCCGCCATCGGCCGGCTGCTGCAGGATCGCGTCGGTGTGCCAGGCCACATCGCCGGCGGTGTGGCGCAGGAAGTAATCGTCGCCCAGTTGCGACCACAGTTGCTCGACGTCGTCCGGGTCGTTGCCGCCGCGCACCAGAATATCCAGGGCCGCGCTCTGCGTGCGACGGATCTGCTCTTCACGGTCCACCGGGTTTTCCAGGCCGCGGCGCAGGGCGCGCTTGGTCTCGGTGTACAACTGGCGCAGCAGGCTGGCGCGCCAGGAGTTCCACAGCGTCGGGTTGGTGGCGTTGATGTCGGAGACGGTCAACACGTACAGGTAGTCGAGGTGGGTTTCATCGCCGACGATCTGCGCGAAGTCGTGGATCACCTGTGGGTCGGACAAGTCCTTGCGCTGGGCGGTGGTCGACATCACCAGGTGGTTCTGCACCAGCCACACGATCAGGCGGCTGTCCCACAGCGGCAGCTGGTGGCGCTGGCAGAACGCTTCGGCATCGACCGCGCCGATTTCCGAGTGATCGCCATGCCGGCCCTTGCCGATGTCGTGGTACAGGCCGGCGAGGTAGATCAGTTCCGGCTTGGGCAGCTTGGCCATGAGCTTGCTGGCCAGCGGAAATTTCTCCGACACCTGGGTGTACTGCAACTTGCGCAAATGCTTGATCAGGTTGAGGGTGTGGGCATCGACGGTGTAGATGTGGAACAGGTCGTGCTGCATCTGCCCGACAATAAAGCCGAATTCCGGCAGGTAGCGCCCGAGGATGCCGTAGCGGTTCATCCGCCGCAGGTTGCGATGGATGCCGATCCGGCACTTGAACAGCTCGATGAACAGGCTGGTGTTGCGAATGTCGTTACGAAACTCGTCATCGATCAGGTGACGGTTTTCCCGCAGCAGGCGAATCGTGTCGGCGCGCACGCCTTTGATCTCCGGCTGCTGGGCCATCAACACAAAGATTTCGAGCATGGCGAACGGGGTGCGGCTGAACACGTTGTCGTTGCGGGCTTCGATGTAGCCGTCGTGCAACTGGAAGCGCGAGTTGATGGGTTGCGGCGGCGCCTCATCCTCGGGCGCGAGGATCACTTCTTCGAAGTGCTGGATGATCAGGTCGCTGAGCTGGGCAATGCTCATCACCACCCGGTAATACTGCTGCATGAAGCTTTCGATGCTGGTCTTTGCGTCTTCGCCCTCGAAGCCGAGCAGGGTGGCGATGGAGCGCTGGTGGTCGAACAGCAGGCGGTCTTCCGAGCGCCCGGCGAGCATGTGCAGCGCGTAGCGAACCTTCCACAAAAATTCCTGGGACGACGCCAGCAGCGCGTTTTCGCTCTCGACCAGGAAACCTTCGCCAGCCAGGGCGCGCAGGTTCAGGGTGCCGTACTGGCGCCGCGCTACCCACAAAATCGTCTGGATATCCCGCAGCCCGCCCGGCGAGCCTTTGACGTTGGGCTCAAGGTTGTATTCGGTGTCGTTGTACTTGTGGTGCCGGGCTTTCTGCTCGGCGCGCTTGGCCAGGAAGAACTCCTTGCTCGGCCACATGTGCGCGGTGCTGGTGACTTCCAGCATGCGCTGGCGCAGACGCTCGGGGCCGGCGATGGTGCGGCTTTCCATCAGGTTGGTGATGACCGTCAGGTCGGCTCGGGCCTCTTCGGCGCATTCGGCCACCGAGCGCACGCTCTGACCGACTTCCAGGCCGATATCCCACAACAGGGTAAGAAAGCGCTCGATGGAATCGCGAAAGATCTCATGGTCGTCGCTGTCCAGCAGGATCAGCAGGTCGATGTCGGAGTAGGGATGCAGTTCGCCGCGACCATAGCCGCCGACCGCCACCAGGGCGATGTCCGCCTCGCGGCTCCAACTGAACTGCTCCCAGGCCTTTTGCAGGAGGTTGTCGACGAACCAGGCGCGGTCTTCGATCAGTCGACGAATGTCCCGGCCGCTGCGAAAGCGCGCATCAAGCACTTCGCGGGCCTGGCGGATGGCCTTCTTGAACGCGGCGATGGGGCTCGCCTTCAGGGCCAGCTCAGCCTGGAACTGGCCACGGTCGAAGAGTTCGGGATCCACCTGGGGCATCGATCGGCTTTCCTTTCTATCTATTTAAGTTGCACGCAACGTGGGAAAACCAGCGCAAGCCTTATGGCGATACGCGTGCAATCGTGTCGTCGGCGCGCAGGGTGAAGATCTCGTAGCCGGTCTCGGTGACGAGCAGGGTGTGTTCCCACTGGGCCGAAAGCTTGCGGTCCTTGGTGATGGCAGTCCAGCCGTCGCCCAGCACCTTGGTGTCGGCCTTGCCCTGATTGATCATCGGTTCGATGGTGAAGGTCATGCCTGCCTTGAGTTCCATGCCAGTGCCGGCGCGGCCGTAGTGCAGGATCTGCGGCTCTTCGTGAAATACAGTGCCGATGCCGTGGCCGCAGAATTCACGGACCACGGAGAAGCCGTTCTTTTCGGCGTGCTTCTGGATCACTTCACCGATGTCGCCCAAGCGGCAGCCGGGTTTGACGATTTCAATGGCCTTGTACATGCATTCCTGGGTCACCTGGGACAGGCGTTCGGCCCAGACCGGCACGTTGCCGACATGAAACATGCGGCTGGTGTCGCCGAAATAGCGGTCCTTGATCACCGTAACGTCGATGTTCAGGGTGTCGCCGTCCTTCAGCGGCTTGTCGCACGGGATGCCATGGCACACCACATGGTTGACCGAGGTGCAGATCGACTTGGGGAAACCCTTGTAGTTGAGCGGCGCGGGGATGGCGCCCTGCACATTGACGATGTAGTCGTGGCAGATCTGGTTCAGGGTTTCGGTGGTGACGCCGGGCTTGACGTGTTCGGCAATCATTTCCAGCACGTCCGCGGCCAGCTTGCCGGCGATGCGCATGCCGGCGATGTCTTCGGCGGTTTTCAAACTAACGGTCATACAGGCTCTCTCTAGCGCAACGCGCTGAAATCAATACGGTTCAAGGGCGTGCGATAAAAGGTTACAGACTCCGCACAAGCCGCAAAAAACGCGATTCTATCAGACGCGGGCGGCAAATCATGAGCCCCTGATGATCGCTTCTGTCTATAAGGTGGGGCTAAATTGGCTCTATTCAAAGGGTTGCGTTCGCGGGGCGCGGGCCAGATGTGATTTCGAGTTCCGTTTTCGTCTTCGCCGTGGTATAAAATGCGCCGCTTTCCGGGGATACCCCGCAAAGCTTAAATCCACACACGTGTCGACACGATGACCTGGGTGCCGGGGGCCTTGATGCCGCTGGTTGGTCATTGGGATACGTGGAGGCCAAACCCGACTTATCAAGGAACTATCATGTCCCAAGTCAACATGCGCGATATGCTGAAGGCCGGTGTGCACTTCGGTCACCAGACCCGTTACTGGAACCCGAAAATGGGCAAGTACATTTTCGGCGCACGTAACAAGATTCACATTATCAACCTTGAAAAAACCCTGCCGATGTTCAACGAAGCACTGACCTTCGTAGAGCGCCTGGCCCAGGGCAAAAACAAGATTCTGTTCGTCGGCACCAAGCGTTCCGCCGGCAAGATCGTTGCTGAAGAAGCAGCACGTTGCGGTTCGCCGTACGTCGATCACCGCTGGTTGGGCGGCATGCTGACCAACTTCAAAACCATCCGTGCTTCCATCAAGCGTCTGCGTGACCTTGAAGTGCAAGCCGAAGACGGTACGTTCGCCAAGCTGACCAAGAAAGAGGCGCTGATGCGCACTCGCGACCTGGAAAAGCTCGATCGTTCCCTGGGTGGCATCAAGGACATGGGCGGCCTGCCTGACGCACTGTTCGTGATCGACGTTGATCACGAGCGCATCGCGATCACCGAAGCCAACAAGCTGGGCATCCCGGTTATCGGCGTTGTCGATACCAACAGCAGCCCGGAAGGCGTTGACTACATCATCCCGGGCAACGATGACGCAATCCGCGCTATCCAGCTGTACATGGGTTCGATGGCCGATGCTGTTATCCGTGGTCGCAACCACGTTGCTGGTGGCACCGAGCAGTTCGTTGAAGAAGCTCCGGTAGCCGCAGCTGAGTAATTGACGCCCTGGCGTTGACTCAGTAAGCAAAAAGGGGGCTTGGCCCCCTTTTTGCCCCCTCGGAAACCGTTTGTCGGTAGCGCAGCTACATGCCTGTAACGTGCAGCGGCCTGCAACGATGATCCGGGAAGAATTGATCCCCCGTTCGATCGGGTGGAATGGTTGAAAACCTATCCAAGAGGAATTTGAAAATGGCAGCAATTACTGCAGCGTTGGTTAAAGAACTGCGTGAGCGTACTGGCGAAGGCATGATGGATTGCAAGAAAGCCCTGGAAAAGGCTGACGGCGACATCGAAAAAGCCATTGATGACATGCGTGCGTCCGGCGCCATCAAGGCTGCCAAGAAAGCAGGCAACGTGGCTGCTGAAGGCGCGATCGCTCTGAAGGAAGACGGCAAATCCGCCGTGTTGCTGGAAGTGAACTCGCAGACCGACTTCCTGGCCCTGCAGGACGACTTCAAGGCATTTGTTGCTGCCAGCGTTGAAAAAGCGTTCGCCGACAAACTGACTGATGTCGCTCCGCTGATCGAAGCTCAGGAAGCGGATCGTCTGGTACTGGTCGGCAAGGTTGGCGAAAACGTCAACATCCGTCGCCTGGTTCGCGTTGAAGGTGATGTTGTCGGTGGTTACCTGCACGGCAACAAGATCGGTGTTGCCGTTGTGCTCAAAGGGGGCAATGTTGAGCTGGCCAAGGATATCGCTATGCACGTAGCGGCCAGCAACCCTGAGTTCCTGCTGCCTTCGGAAGTTTCTGCCGAAGCCATCGAGCGTGAAAAAGCTGTGTTCCTGCAGCTGAACGAAGAAAAAATCAAAGGCAAGCCGGAAAACATTGTTGAGAACATGGTCAAAGGCCGTATCAGCAAGTTCCTGGCCGAAGCAAGCCTGGTTGAGCAGGCGTTCGTCAAAAACCCTGAAATCAAGGTTGGCGAGCTGGCCAAGAAAGCCGGCGCCGAAATCGTTTCCTTCACTTACTTCAAGGTAGGCGAAGGCATCGAGAAGCCGGTCGACAACTTCGCTGAAGAAGTTGCTGCCCAGCTGGCTGCCGCCAAGCAATAAGACAGGTTTCAACTGTCGCCCGAAAGAGGCTGCCCGCTCACGCGCGCAGCCTCTTTTCAAATGGGCAGCCGATTTAATTTGGCTTCCCTTCGGAACTGGCTTACAAAGCCGTGTTCCGATGGCGCTGTGACAGCGTCCAGCTAGAGTGAACGCAAGCCGTAAACGGCTCGCCAAGAATTTTTAAAAAATACGCCGCAGGAGAGATTCGCAATGGCTCAGCAGGGCAGTGGTTATCAGGCTCGCTATAAACGCATTCTACTCAAGCTCAGCGGCGAGGCCCTGATGGGCTCGGAAGAGTTCGGGATCGATCCCAAAGTGCTTGACCGCATGGCGCTGGAAGTCGGCCAACTGGTTGGCATCGGTGTGCAGGTCGGCCTGGTGATCGGCGGCGGCAACCTGTTCCGCGGTGCGGCGCTGAGCGCGGCCGGCATGGATCGGGTGACCGGCGATCACATGGGCATGCTGGCCACTGTGATGAACGCCCTGGCCATGCGTGACGCGCTGGAGCGTGCCAATATCTCGGCCATCGTGATGTCGGCTATTTCCATGGTGGGTGTGACCGATCACTATGATCGCCGCAAAGCCATGCGCCATCTCAATTCCAAAGAGGTGGTGATCTTCGCCGCCGGCACTGGTAACCCGTTCTTCACCACCGATTCGGCGGCGTGCCTGCGTGCCATCGAAATCGATGCCGACGTGGTGCTCAAGGCCACCAAGGTGGATGGTGTGTACACCGCAGACCCATTCAAAGACCCGCATGCCGAGAAGTTCGATCATCTGACCTACGATGAAGTGCTGGATCGCAAGCTGGGCGTGATGGACCTGACGGCTATTTGCCTGTGCCGCGACCACAAAATGCCGCTGCGCGTATTTAACATGAACAAGCCCGGTGCCCTGCTGAACATCGTACATGGCGGCGCGGAAGGGACTCTGATCGAGGAAGGCCAACAATGATCAATGAAATCAAGAAAGGCGCTCAAGAGCGTATGCAGAAATCCCTGGACTCCCTGAACCATGCATTTGGTCAGATTCGTACAGGCAAGGCTCACCCAAGCATTCTGGGCAGCGTGATGGTGCCGTACTACGGCACAGACACCTCCATCACCCAGGTGGCCAACATCACTGTAAAGGACTCGCGCACCCTGCAGGTCGTGGCATTTGAGCGCAATATGCTCGGCGCCGTCGACAAGGCCATCCAGAGCGCCGGCCTGAACCTCAACCCGACCAACCTGGGTGAGCTGCTGCTGATCTCCATGCCGGCGCTGACCGAAGAGACCCGCAAGGGCTTCACCAAGCAGGCGCGCAGCGCGGCCGAAGATGCGCGCGTTGCCGTGCGTAACATCCGTCGCGATGCCTTGGGTGATCTGAAGAAGCTGGTCAAGGACAAGGAAATCAGCGAGGACGAAGAACGTCGTGCCGTTGCCGATATCGACAAGCTGACCAAGGATGCCGAGGCGCAGATCACCAAGGCGACCGACGAGAAAGAAAAGGACCTGATGGCCGTATAAGGGGTCAGGACGCCTTCATGGAAAAGACCAAGCAGACTGTGCCCTCCGTGGTGCCGCGCCATGTCGCGATCATCATGGATGGGAATAATCGCTGGGCGAAGAAGCGCTTTATGCCGGGCGTTGCCGGGCATAAAGCGGGTGTCGACGCGGTACGGGCGGTGATTGAGGTGTGTGCCGAGGCCAAGGTCGAGGTGCTCACGCTGTTTGCCTTCTCCAGTGAGAACTGGCAGCGTCCGGCCGATGAGGTCAGTGCCTTGATGGACCTGTTCTTCAAGGCCCTGCGTCGCGAAGCCAAGCGCCTCAATGACAACAACATCAGCCTGCGTATCATTGGTGACCGCTCGCGCTTCCATCCGGAGCTGCAGACCGCCATGCGCGAGGCCGAGGCGATCACCGCCGGGGCTGACCGCTTTGTGCTGCAGATTGCCGCCAACTATGGTGGTCAGTGGGACATCGCTCAGGCTGCGCAGCGACTGGCCAGAGAAGTGCAGGCCGGTCACTTGCAACCGGAAGACATCACGCCCGAGTTGTTGCAAACCTGCCTGGTGACCGGTGACCTGCCGTTGCCGGACTTGTGCATTCGCACCGGTGGCGAACACCGCATCAGCAACTTCCTGCTGTGGCAGCTGGCTTATACCGAGCTGTATTTCTCCGACCTGTTCTGGCCGGACTTCAAACACGATGCCATGCGCAAAGCGCTGGCTGATTTCGCTTCCCGTCAGCGTCGCTTCGGTAAAACGAGCGAGCAGATCGAAGCTGGAGCCCGGGTTTAAATGCTTAAACAACGAATCATCACGGCACTGATCCTGCTGCCCATCGCGCTGTGCGGGTTTTTCCTGCTCGACGGTTCCGGCTTTGCGCTGTTTATTGGTCTGGTCGTGACGCTGGGCGCCTGGGAATGGGCGCGTCTGGCGGGTTTCACCAGGCAGTTGCCACGTGTGGTCTACGCCGCTGTGGTGGCAGTGCTGCTGTTCCTGATGTACATCCTGCCGGACGTCGCACCCTGGGTGCTGGGCGCGGCGGTGCTGTGGTGGGCGATGGCGACATTCCTCGTGCTGACCTACCCGCGCACCAGCGGCCACTGGTCCAGCGTTGCCTGCAAATTGGTGATCGGCCTGCTGATTCTGCTGCCGGCCTGGCAAGGGCTGGTGGAGATCAAGCGTTTCCCGATGGGTAACCAATTGATCCTGGCGGTGATGGTGCTGGTCTGGGGGGCGGACATTGGCGCGTACTTTTCCGGCCGTGCCTTCGGCAAGCGCAAGCTCGCTCCGGCCGTCAGCCCCGGTAAAAGCTGGGAGGGCGTGTACGGCGGGCTCGCGTTGACGCTGCTGATCACGCTGGTAGTCGGGATTGTGCGCGACTGGTCACTGAAGGAAATTCTCCTGGGGCTGGTGGGCACAGCGATCGTGGTGTTTATTTCGGTGGTGGGTGACCTCACCGAAAGCATGTTCAAGCGCCAGGCCGGGATCAAGGACAGCAGCAACCTGCTGCCGGGCCACGGCGGCGTGCTGGACCGTATCGACAGTCTCACCGCTGCCATTCCGATCTTTGCCGTGCTGTTGTGGATGATCGCTTCGTGAGTCGTGCGCAACAGGTAACGGTGCTGGGTGCTACGGGTTCGATAGGGCTGAGCACCCTGGATGTGATTGCGCGGCATCCTGAGCGTTATCAGGTGTTCGCCCTTACGGGCTTCACGCGCGTGAAGGAATTGCTGGCGCTGTGCGTGCGCCATGTGCCGCGCTTTGCCGTGGTGCCCGAGGCGACGGCTGCGCGGGGCTTGCAGGATGATCTGCGCGCTGCCGGGCTGGCCACTCGGGTGCTGGTGGGCGAGGAGGGGTTGTGCCAGGTGTCAGCGGACGCCGAAGTCGACACGGTGGTGGCTGCCATCGTCGGTGCCGCCGGCCTGCGTCCGACGTTGGCTGCGGTAGACGCCGGCAAGAAAATTCTGCTGGCCAATAAAGAGGCGCTGGTAATGTCCGGCGCGCTCTTTATGCAGGCGGTGCGCAAGAGCGGGGCGGTGCTACTGCCTCTGGACAGCGAACACAACGCTATTTTCCAGTGCATGCCCGGCGATTTCGCCCGTGGCCTCAAGCAGGTGGGCGTGCGTCGGATTCTGCTGACCGCCTCCGGTGGGCCCTTTCGGCAAACCCCGCTGGCGCAGCTGGAGCATGTATCGCCGGAGCAGGCGTGCGCCCATCCCAATTGGTCCATGGGTCGCAAGATTTCCGTCGATTCGGCCAGCATGATGAACAAGGGGCTGGAGCTGATCGAGGCGTGCTGGCTGTTCGATGCGCGGCCGGAACAGGTCGAGGTAGTGATCCATCCGCAAAGTGTGATTCATTCCCTGGTCGACTATGTGGACGGTTCGGTGCTGGCGCAGTTGGGTAACCCCGACATGCGCACGCCCATCGCCAACGCTCTGGCCTGGCCGGAGCGGATTGATTCCGGGGTCGCGCCTCTGGACTTGTTCGCCATTGCCCGCCTGGATTTCGAAGCACCGGACGAGCAGCGCTTTCCGTGCCTGCGTCTGGCGCGCCAGGCGGCAGACGCAGGCAACAGCGCACCGGCGATGCTCAATGCGGCCAATGAAGTGGCGGTGGCGGCGTTTCTCGAACGGCGCATCCGCTTTCCGCAGATCGCGAGTATCATCGATGACGTCCTGAACCTTGAGCCGATAGTGGCCGTGAATGAGTTGGCGGCGGTGTTTGAGGCTGATACAAAGGCGCGAGCCCTGGCCGAGCAATGGCTGAACCGCAACGCGCGTTAGTCGGCGGGCATGTGTGAGCCTGCGGGCACTGGATTGGAATGCGGAGAAATTAGATGAGTGCGCTTTACATGATTGTCGGCACCCTGGTTGCTCTGGGTGTGCTGGTTACCTTCCACGAATTCGGCCACTTCTGGGTGGCACGCCGTTGTGGCGTGAAGGTGCTGCGCTTTTCCGTCGGCTTCGGTATGCCGCTGGTGCGCTGGCACGACCGCCAGGGCACCGAATTCGTGATCGCAGCCATTCCGCTGGGTGGTTACGTCAAGATGCTCGATGAGCGCGAAGGCGAAGTGCCCGCTGATCAGTTGGACCAGTCCTTCAATCGCAAGACCGTTCGTCAGCGTATCGCCATTGTTGCCGCAGGCCCAATCGCCAACTTCCTGCTGGCCATGGTGTTCTTCTGGGTATTGGCCATGCTGGGCAGCCAGCAGGTGCGTCCAGTTATCGGCGCGGTCGAGGCGGACAGCATCGCGGCCAGGGCCGGTCTGACGGCGGGGCAGGAAATCATTTCCATTGATGGCGAGCCGACCACGGGTTGGGGCGCGGTCAATTTGCAGTTGGTGCGCCGCCTGGGTGAGAGCGGTACCGTCAAGGTGGTGGTGCGCGAGCAGGACTCCAGCGCCGAAACCCCGCGTGCACTGGCGCTTGACCATTGGCTCAAGGGTGCTGACGAGCCGGATCCAATCAAATCCCTGGGTATCCGGCCATGGCGTCCATCGTTGCCGCCGGTGCTCGCCGAGCTGGATCCGAAAGGTCCGGCCCAGGCCGCAGGTCTGAAAACCGGCGACCGCCTGCTGGCGCTCGATGGCCAGCCGCTGAATGATTGGCAGCAGGTGGTCGACCTGGTGCGTGTACGTCCTGACAGCAAAATTGTGCTGAAAGTCGAGCGCGATGCCGCGCAAATCGACATCCCCGTGACCTTGTCGGTTCGTGGCGAAGCCAAGGCGGCCGGGGGTTACCTGGGGGCCGGAGTGAAAAGCCCGGAGTGGCCGCCGTCGATGGTGCGCGAGGTCAGCTTCGGGCCGTTGGATGCGATTGGCGAGGGCGCGAAACGTACCTGGACCATGAGTGTGCTGACCCTGGAGTCCCTCAAGAAAATGTTGTTCGGCGAGCTCTCGGTAAAAAACTTGAGTGGACCGATAACCATTGCTAAAGTGGCGGGCGCTTCTGCCCAGTCGGGTGTCGCGGATTTCCTGAATTTCCTGGCTTATCTGAGTATCAGCCTTGGAGTTCTGAATTTGTTGCCCATCCCTGTACTGGATGGGGGGCATCTGTTGTTTTATCTGGTCGAGTGGGTGCGTGGTCGCCCCTTGTCGGATCGGGTGCAGGGTTGGGGGATACAGATCGGTATCAGTTTGGTGGTTGGGGTGATGTTGTTAGCCCTGGTCAACGATCTGGGTCGTCTGTAACGCTTCGCTGAATTGCGAATCTGCCGCATTTTGCGGCAGTTTGTTTATTGCCAGTTGGAATAAGAAAGGACTTCATGAAACGTCTGCTGCTAACTGCGGTTCTCACCGTATTGATGATCGCCGAAGTTCACGCCGAGTCCTTCACTATCTCCGATATTCGCGTCAACGGCCTCCAGCGGGTTTCCGCGGGTAGCGTCTTTGGTGCCTTGCCGTTGAACGTCGGGGAACAGGCGGATGATCGTCGCCTGGTGGAATCCACTCGTGCGCTGTTCAAAACCGGTTTCTTTCAAGACATCCAACTGGGTCGCGAAGGTAACGTCCTGGTCATCACCGTCGTCGAGCGACCTTCCGTCGCCAGTATCGAGATCGAAGGCAACAAGGCGATCTCCACTGAAGACCTGATGAAGGGCCTCAAGCAATCGGGCCTGGCCGAGGGCGAAATCTTCCAGCGTGCGACGCTTGAAGGTGTGCGTAACGAGCTGCAACGTCAGTACGTTGCCCAGGGTCGTTACTCGGCCACCGTCGAGACCGAAGTGGTGCCGCAGCCGCGTAACCGTGTCGGCCTCAAGGTCAACATCAACGAAGGCACCGTGGCCGCCATTCAGCACATCAACGTGGTGGGCAACACCAAGTTTGATGATGACGAGCTGGTCGGCCTGTTCGAGCTCAAGACCACCAACTGGCTGTCGTTCTTCAAGAACGATGACAAGTACGCCCGTGAAAAACTCTCCGGTGACCTGGAGCGTCTGCGTTCCTTCTACCTGGACCGTGGCTATATCAACATGGATATCGCCTCGACTCAGGTGTCCATCACCCCGGACAAGAAACATGTGTACATCACCGTCAACGTCAATGAAGGTGAGAAGTACAAGGTTCGTGACGTCAAGCTGAGCGGCGACCTTAAAGTCCCTGAAGATCAGGTCAAGTCCCTGTTGCTGGTGCAGAAAGACCAGGTGTTCTCGCGCAAGCTGATGACCACCACGTCCGAACTGATCACCCGTCGCCTGGGCAACGAAGGCTATACCTTCGCCAACGTCAACGGCGTGCCGACCCCCCATGACGAAGATCACACCGTGGACATCACCTTCGTGGTCGATCCCGGCAAGCGTGCCTACGTCAACCGCATCAACTTCCGTGGCAACACCAAGTCCGCCGACGAAGTGCTGCGCCGTGAGATGCGCCAGATGGAAGGTGGCTGGGCGTCGACCTACCTCATCGACCAGTCCAAGACCCGTCTTGAGCGCCTGGGCTTCTTCAAGGAAGTCAACGTCGAGACTCCGGCCGTACCGGGTGTTGATGACCAGGTTGACGTGAACTACGCCGTCGAGGAACAGGCTTCGGGTTCGATCACCGCCAGCGTCGGCTTTGCACAGAGTGCCGGCCTGATCCTTGGTGGCTCGATCACCCAGAACAACTTCCTCGGTACCGGTAACCGTGTCTCCATCGGCCTGACCCGAAGTGAATACCAGAGCCGCTATAACTTTGGTTATACCGACCCCTACTGGACGGCTGACGGTGTGAGCCTGGGCTATAACGCCTTCTACCGCACCACCGACTACAAAGACCTCGATGTCGACGTGGCAAGCTATGCGATCGACAGCCTGGGTGCCGGCGTCAACATCGGTTATCCGATCAGTGAGACTTCGCGTCTGACCTTCGGCCTCACCGCGCAGCAGGATGAGATCAAGACCGGTGTGTTCACTGTGGACGAGATCTTTGACTTCACCCGTCGTGAAGGCGACAAGTTCGTGAACTTCAAGGCGTCTGCCGGCTGGTCCGAATCGACCCTGAACAAAGGTGTGCTGGCAACCCGTGGCCATTCCCAGAGCCTGACTGCGGAAGTCACCACGCCGGGCAGCGACTTGTCGTTCTTCAAGCTCGATTACCGCGGTCAGTTGTTCCAGCCGTTGACCGATAACTACACTCTGCGCCTGCACACCGAGCTGGGCTATGGCGACGGTTACGGTTCGACCAATGGTCTGCCGTTCTATGAGAACTATTACGCGGGTGGTTTCAACTCGGTACGTGGCTTCAAGGACAGCACGCTGGGTCCTCGTGGTACGCCGAGCCGTGGTTTTGCAAGGACCGGGAACGTCGGGACTCAACCGGATTCGGACAACGACCCACTGCCGTTCGGTGGTAACGTGCTGATCCAGGGTGGCGCGGAAGTCCTGTTCCCACTGCCGTTCGTGAAAGACCAGCGGTCGTTGCGCACGTCGGTTTTCTGGGACGTGGGTAACGTGTTCGACTCCAAGTGCGATCAGATCACCAACCCGAGTGGCTTGAAGTCCAACACTCAGTGCAACGACGTGAGCCTCAGCAATCTGGCGAGCTCCGTGGGTGTGGGTGTGACCTGGGTGACTGCGCTTGGCCCTTTGAGCTTTGCTCTGGCCATGCCGATCAAGAAACCGGATAACGCTGAAACCCAGATTTTCCAATTCTCCCTCGGCCAGACGTTCTAAGCGTCTGACCCAAGATAACGACAACGGATTCTGTAGGAGTACATCGTGCGTAAGTTGACTCAATTGGTCCTGCTGGCCACCGTGCTGGTAACCACCCCGGCCTTCGCCGAAATGAAAATCGCCGTGCTGAACTATCAGATGGCGTTGCTCGAATCCGATGCGGCCAAGCGTTACGCCGTGGATGCCGAGAAAAAATTCGGTCCGCAACTGACCAAGCTCAAGACTCTGGAAAGCAGCGCCAAGGGCATCCAGGACCGCCTGGTTGCCGGTGGCGACAAGATGCAGCAGGGCGAGCGCGAGCGCCTGGAGCTTGAATTCAAGCAAAAGGCCCGTGACTATCAGTTCCAGTCCAAGGAGCTGAACGAAGCCAAGGCTGTTGCCGACCGTGAAATGCTCAAGCAGCTCAAGCCCAAACTCGACAGCGCTGTGGAAGAGGTCATCAAGAAAGGTGCCTTTGACCTGGTGTTCGAGCGCGGCGCCGTGATTGACGTCAAGCCTCAATACGACATCACCCGTCAGGTGATCGAGCGCATGAACCAGCTGAAGTAAGCCATGACCGCGACTATCAGGCTCGGCGAGTTGGCCGAGTTCCTGGGCGCCACCTTGTGTGGCTCCCCGGAGAAGGAAATCACTGGGCTAGCCACCTTGCAGGAGGCTGGCCCAGCTCAGTTGAGCTTCCTCGCAAATCCCCAATACCGTAAATACCTGGTCGACTGTCAGGCCGCAGCCGTGTTGCTGAAGGCCGCAGACGCCGAGGGTTACGTCGGGGATGCGCTGGTGGTAGCCGACCCGTACCTGTCGTACGCCAAAGCCTCGCACCTGTTCGATCCAAAACCCAGGGCAGCCGGTGGCATTCATCCGTCGGCGGTGATCGCCGAGGATGCCCAGGTTGATCCTGCGGCCAGTGTCGGCGCCTTTGCCGTGATCGAGAGCGGTGCGCGTATTGGCCCGGGCGTTACCGTTGGCGCGCATTGCTTTATCGGTGCCCGCTGTGAAATCGGTGCCGGTGGTTGGCTGGCTCCCCGTGTGACCCTGTACCACGATGTACGTATCGGACAGCGTGTGGTGATCCAGTCGGGCGCCGTAATCGGTGGCGAAGGCTTCGGTTTTGCCAACGCCAAGGGCGTCTGGCACAAGATCGCCCAGGTTGGCGGCGTATTGATCGGCGACGACGTGGAAATCGGCGTCAATACCGCGGTGGATCGCGGCGCCTTGGCCGATACCGTGATCGGTAATGGCGTGAAGCTCGACAACCAGATTCAGATTGCCCACAACGTGCAGATTGGCGATCACACCGCCATGGCGGCATGCGTGGGTATTTCCGGCAGCACCAAAATCGGCAAGCATTGCATGCTCGCCGGTGGTGTTGGGCTGGTGGGGCATATCGATATCTGTGACAACGTGTTCATTACCGGCATGACCATGGTGACCCACTCGATTACCGAGCCGGGTGCCTATTCTTCCGGTACCGCCATGCAGCCCGCAGCTGAATGGCGCAAAAGTGCAGCACGCTTGAGGCAGCTCGACGACATGGCTCGACGTCTCAAACAGCTGGAAAAGCGTGTTGGGGACGTGACCCCTGACGGTAATGCTTCATCACAAGGCTGATACCATTTCCATATCAAGTGTGCACAGCCGCTAGACTGCCTCCTTGATTTGCCAGAGGGGCGTGCCTTTAGTCCGCCCGCCCCCAATTTTATTACAGGCTTCCCCACGAAATGATGGACATCAACGAGATTCGCGAATACCTGCCTCACCGTTACCCGTTCCTGCTGGTGGACCGCGTAGTGGACCTGAACATTGAGGAAAAGCGCATTCGTGCCTACAAGAATGTCAGCATCAACGAGCCGTTCTTCAACGGTCACTTTCCTGCGCATCCCATCATGCCAGGCGTGTTGATCATCGAAGCAATGGCCCAGGCTGCCGGTATTCTTGGTTTCAAAATGCTCGACCTCAAGCCTGCCGACGGCACGCTGTACTATTTCGTGGGTTCCGACAAGCTGCGTTTTCGCAACCCGGTTACCCCGGGTGACCAGTTGATCCTGGAAGCCAGGTTCATCAGTTGCAAGCGCCAGATCTGGAAGTTCGAGTGCCAGGCTTCGGTGGATGGCAAGGCGGTGTGCTCCGCCGAAATCATCTGTGCGGAACGCAAACTATGAGTTTGATTGACCCTCGCGCAATCATCGATCCGTCGGCCGTTCTGGCCGCAGGCGTAGAGGTTGGCCCCTGGTCGATCGTCGGCGCAGGTGTGGAAATCGGCGAGGGTACTGTCATCGGGCCGCACGTGATCCTCAAGGGTCCGACCCGTATTGGCAAACACAATCGCATCTACCAGTTTTCGTCGGTAGGTGAAGACACCCCGGACATGAAGTACAAGGGTGAGGAAACACGCTTGGTAATCGGTGATCACAACATCATTCGTGAAGGCGTGACCATTCACCGTGGCACCGTGCAGGACCGTGCCGAAACCACGCTGGGTGATCACAACCTGGTGATGGCCTACGCGCACATCGGGCACGACAGCGTCATCGGCAACCATTGCATCCTGGTCAATAACACCGCGTTGGCCGGCCATGTGCATGTTGACGATTGGGCGATCCTGTCCGGCTTCACGCTGGTGCATCAGTACTGCCATATCGGCGCCCACAGCTTTTCCGGCATGGGCACCGCCATCGGCAAGGATGTACCGGCATTTGTCACGGTCTTCGGCAACCCGGCCGAAGCCCGCAGCATGAATTTTGAAGGTATGCGTCGCCGTGGTTTCAGCGAAGACGCCATCCATGCCCTGCGCCGTGCCTACAAGACGGTCTACCGCCAGGGCCTGACGGTAGAGCAGGCGCTGACTGAACTGACCGAGCCGGCAACGCTGTTCCCGGAAGTCGCGGTGTTCCGTGACTCGATCCAGGCGTCGACTCGCGGCATCACCCGCTGATCATGGCCACTGTGCGTATTGCGTTGGTGGCCGGAGAAGCTTCCGGCGATATTCTGGGCGCAGGCCTGATGCGGGCTCTCAAGGCGCGCCACCCCGCAGTCGAATTCATCGGTGTGGGTGGGCCTCTCATGCAGGCCGAGGGACTCGCGTCCTACTTCCCCATGGAGCGCTTGTCGGTCATGGGGCTGGTGGAAGTGTTGGGCCGTCTGCGTGAGTTGCTGGCACGGCGCAAGCTGCTGATTCAGACCCTGATCGAAGAAAAGCCCGACGTCTTTATCGGCATCGACGCGCCGGATTTCACCCTTAATATCGAACTCAAGCTGCGTCAGGCCGGGATCAAGACCGTGCATTACGTCAGCCCGTCCGTATGGGCGTGGCGGCAGAAGCGCGTGCTGAAAATCCGCGAAGGCTGCGACCTGATGCTCACCCTGCTGCCCTTCGAGGCCAGGTTTTACGAAGAGCAGGGCGTGCCGGTACGGTTTGTCGGTCATACCCTGGCCGATGCAATTCCCTTGCAGGCTGACCGCGCTGCGGCGCGTGCCGAGCTGGGATTGCCTGATGGCCCGTTGGTTGCGCTGATGCCGGGCAGCCGCGGTGGCGAAGTCGGGCGCCTGGGCGCATTGTTTTTTGACGCCGCCGAGCGCCTGCTGGCCATGAAGCCGGGTATTCGCTTCGTGCTGCCCTGCGCCAGCCCGCAACGTCGTGTGCAGATCGAGACACTGCTCGACGGGCGCAACCTGCCGCTGACCTTGCTCGATGGCCAGTCGCACCTGGCCCTGGCTGCCTGCGACGCGGTGCTCATCGCCTCGGGCACCGCGACGCTGGAGGCCTTGCTGTACAAGCGCCCGATGGTCGTGGCCTATCGCCTGGCGCCGCTGACGTTCTGGATTCTCAAGCGCATGGTCAAGAGCCCCTACATCTCCCTGCCTAACCTGCTGGCCCAGCGCCTGCTGGTGCCGGAGCTGTTGCAGGACGACGCAACGCCTGCGGCCCTCGCGCAAACTCTACTCCCCCTGATTGATGGCGGCGAAGAGCAAACCCGTGGTTTCGACGACATTCACCGCACCCTGCGCCGGGATGCCTCGAACCAGGCGGCCGATGCCGTGCTGAACCTGATCGGTCTTACACAGGAGGCCTTATGAGCAAGCAAATGGGCCTGGATTTCAGCCTGGT
Source organism: Pseudomonas trivialis (assembly GCF_001439805.1). GTDB lineage: Bacteria > Pseudomonadota > Gammaproteobacteria > Pseudomonadales > Pseudomonadaceae > Aquipseudomonas > Aquipseudomonas trivialis. The sequence continues at coordinate 186,198 of NZ_JYLK01000005.1, forward strand.
TGCGCACGCCGACGAGCTGGTGGCCGGTGTCGACGAAGTAGGACGCGGCCCGCTGTGTGGCGCAGTCGTGACGGCCGCCGTGATTCTCGACCCGAACCGACCGATCCTGGGCCTGAATGACTCGAAAAAACTCACCGAAGCACGCCGTGAAAAACTCTACGACGAGATCTGTGAAAAGGCGCTGAGCTGGCATATCGCCCGCGCCGAGGTCGAAGAAATCGACAGGTTGAACATTCTGCACGCCACCATGCTTGCCATGCAGCGCGCGGTGGAAGGCCTGCATATCACGCCGAAAATGGCGATGATCGACGGCAACCGCTGCCCCAGGCTGACGATGCCATCCGAAGCGGTGGTCAAGGGCGACAGCAAGGTCCCGGCGATTGCGGCGGCCTCGATCCTGGCCAAGGTCAGCCGTGATCGCGAGATGGCTGCGTTCGAGTTGATCTATCCCGGCTATGGCATGGGGGGTAATAAGGGCTACCCGACTCCCGTTCATCTGGAAGCGCTGGCCCGTCTGGGGCCCACTCCGATCCATCGACGCTCGTTCGCCCCGGTACGACAGGCCTATGAGCTGCGCGCGAGCCTGATCGAGGTTTAGTCCCAAAGCTGATGTTTTTGCCAAGGCCCGGTACAATCCCGGGCCTTGTTGTTTCCATGTTTGGACAGGATCACTATGCCGGCTTCATTCGTTCACCTGCGCCTGCACACTGAATACTCGCTGGTCGACGGCCTGGTACGCATCAAGCCGCTGGTCAAGACGCTGGTGGGCATGAACATGCCCGCAGTAGCGGTTACCGATCAGAACAACATGTGTTCCCTGGTCAAGTTCTACAAGAACGCCATGGGCGCCGGGATCAAGCCGATCTGTGGCGTCGACCTGTGGCTGTCCAACAAGGACCCGGATAACCCGCTGAGCCGCATCAGCCTGCTGGCGATGAACGGCGTGGGTTATCGCAACCTCACCGAACTGATTTCCCGTGGTTTTATCGACGGCCAGCGCAACGGCTCGATCATCATCGAGCGCGAATGGGTGGCGCAGGCCAGCGAGGGCGTGATCATGCTCTCGGCGGCCAAAGAGGGTGAGATCGGCATCGCGCTGCTGGGCGGCAATCCCCAGGAAGCCGAAGTGCTGGCGCGCGAATGGATGCAGGTTTTTCCTGATCGCTTCTACCTGGAAGTGCAGCGCACCAACCGCCCCAACGATGAAGAACACCTGCACGCCGCCGTGGCCCTGGCCGACAAGCTGGGCGCGCCGCTGGTGGCGACCAACGATGTGCGTTTTATCAAGAAGGAAGATTTCGAAGCCCACGAAACCCGCGTGTGCATCGGTGAAGGCCGCGCCCTTGACGACCCGCGCCGCTCGAAAAACTACAGTGAAGAGCAATACCTCAAAAGCGCCGATGAGATGGCCGAGCTGTTCAGCGACCTCCCCGAGGCCCTGGAAAACTCCGTCGAGATCGCCAAGCGCTGCAATATCGAAGTGAAGCTGGGCAAGCACTTCCTGCCCAACTTCCCGATTCCCGATGGCATGACCATCGATGAGTATTTCCGCAAGGTGTCGTTCGATGGCCTGGAAGAGCGCCTTAGCGTGCTGCTGCCCAGGGACACCACCGAAGACTACGAGGCCAAGCGTCAGGTCTATGTGGATCGGCTGAATTTCGAGCTGGATATCATCATCCAGATGGGGTTCCCCGGTTACTTCCTGATCGTAATGGACTTTATCCAGTGGGCCAAAAGCAACGGCGTGCCGGTAGGCCCGGGCCGGGGCTCGGGTGCCGGTTCGCTGGTGGCTTATGTGCAGAAGATCACCGACCTCGACCCGCTGGAATATGACCTGCTGTTCGAACGCTTCCTGAACCCGGAACGGGTCTCCATGCCCGACTTCGACGTCGACTTCTGCATGGACGGTCGCGACCGCGTGATCGAATACGTGGCCGAAAAGTACGGCCGCAACGCGGTCAGCCAGATCATCACCTTTGGTTCCATGGCGGCCAAAGCGGTCATCCGTGACGTGGCGCGAGTGCAGGGCAAATCCTACGGCCTGGCCGATCGCCTGTCGAAGATGATTCCGTTCGAAGTCGGCATGACCCTGGAAAAGGCCTACGAGCAGGAAGAAATCCTGCGCGACTTCATCAAGGTCGATGAAGAAGCCGCCGAAATCTGGGACATGGCACGCAAGCTGGAAGGCGTGGTGCGTAACGTCGGTAAGCACGCCGGCGGTGTGGTGATCGCGCCTACGAAACTCACTGACTTTTCGCCTATTTATTGCGACGAAGAAGGCGACGGCCTGGTCACCCAGTTCGACAAGGATGACGTGGAGGCGGCCGGCCTGGTGAAGTTCGACTTCCTCGGCCTGCGGACCCTGACGATCATCGACTGGGCGCTCAAGACCATCAACCGCGAGCGCGCCAAGGTCGACGAAGCGCCGCTGGATATCGCGTTTATTCCGCTGGACGACAAGCCGACTTACCAGTTGCTGCAAAAGGCTGAAACCACCGCCGTGTTCCAGCTCGAGTCGCGCGGCATGAAAGAGCTGATCAAAAAGCTCAAGCCCGACTGCCTGGAAGACCTGATCGCACTGGTGGCCCTGTTCCGTCCGGGCCCACTGCAATCGGGCATGGTTGATGACTTTATCAACCGCAAGCACGGCCGAGCCGAGCTGGCTTACCCGCACTCCGACTACCAGTACGAAGGCCTCAAGCCGGTGTTGGCGCCGACCTACGGCATCATCCTGTATCAGGAACAGGTGATGCAGATTGCCCAGGTCATGGCCGGCTACACCCTTGGCGGCGCGGACATGCTGCGTCGCGCCATGGGTAAAAAGAAACCCGAGGAAATGGCCAAGCAGCGCGGCGGTTTCATTGAGGGGTGCGCGACCAACAATATCGACGCCGACCTGGCCGGTAACATCTTCGACCTGGTGGAAAAATTCGCCGGTTACGGCTTCAACAAATCCCACTCCGCCGCCTACGGGCTGGTGTCGTACCAGACCGCCTGGCTCAAGGCTCACTACCCGGCGCCGTTCATGGCCGCCGTACTCTCGGCGGACATGCACAACACCGACAAGGTCGTGACCTTGATCGAGGAAGTGCGCACCATGAAGCTGCGCCTCGACGCGCCGGACGTGAACGCCTCGGAGTTCAAGTTCACGGTGAACGACGAAGGCCGCATCATCTATGGCCTGGGCGCAATCAAAGGGGTGGGCGAAGGCCCGGTTGAGGCGATCACCGAAGCACGCCAGGATGGGCCGTTCACCGACCTGTTCGATTTCTGCGCGCGTGTCGACCTCAAACGCATCAACAAGCGCACCCTGGACGGCCTGATCCGCAGCGGCGCCCTCGACCGCCTGGGCCCTTACTTCCATGATGAGCCCAAGGCGTATCAGGCCAATATCGACCGTAACCGTGCGGTGCTGCTGACCGCCATGGAAGAGGCGATCAAGGCCGCCGAACAGACCGCCCGCACCCATGACAGCGGCCACGCCGACCTCTTTGGCGGGCTGTTCGTGGAAGAAGACGCAGATGTGTATGCCAACCACCGCAAGGCCAAGGAGCTGACCCTCAAGGAACGCCTCAAGGGCGAAAAAGACACCCTGGGGCTGTACCTCACCGGTCACCCGATCGACGAATACGAAGGCGAGATCCGTCGTTTCGCCCGCCAGCGCATCATCGACCTGAAGCCGTCGCGCGACACCCAGACCGTGGCTGGCATGATCATCGCCCTGCGGGTGATGAAAAACAAAAAGGGCGACAAGATGGGCTTCATCACCCTCGACGACCGTTCGGGCCGGATCGAAGCGTCGCTGTTTGCCGACGCGTTCCACTCCGCCCAGTCGCTGTTGCAGACCGACGCCATGGTGGTGGTGGAAGGGGAGGTTAGCAACGACGACTTCTCCGGCGGCCTGCGCCTGCGCATCAAGCGGGTGATGAGCATGGAAGACGCGCGCACCAACCTGGCGGAAAGCCTGCGTTTGAAGGTGAAAACCGAAGCGCTCAAGGGCGATCAGCTACGCTGGTTGGGGGACCTGCTCAAACGCCATCGTGGCGCCTGCCCGGTGACCATGGAGTACACCGGCAATGACGCCAAGGCCATGCTGCAGTTCGGCGAGACTTGGCGAATTGACCCGGCCGATGGCTTGATTCAAGCATTGCGTGACCAGTTCGGCCGTGACAACGTCTTCCTCCAATACCGTTGACGGCCAGGCAGTTTCTTTTTCATCAAGAGAATCGCCTGATCTCGACGAAACATTTAATCTCGACCTGGACGCGCCTGTCCCTTAAGGTAGGGCGCGAACAGACAACCGGCTGGCCAGGCATGCCCTGGCCGTCGACCCAAGACGGACGCTTATGAACCCGAATTTTCTTGATTTCGAACAGCCGATCGCTGACCTGCAAGCCAAGATCGAAGAACTGCGCCTGGTCGGCAATGACAATTCGCTGAACATCGGCGATGAAATCGCTCGCCTGCAAGACAAGAGCAGCACGCTCACCGAAGACATCTTCGGCAAGCTGACCAGCTGGCAGATTGCGCGCCTGGCTCGCCACCCGCGACGTCCGTACACCCTGGATTACATCCAGCACATCTTCACCGAGTTCGACGAGCTGCATGGCGACCGTCACTTCTCTGACGACGCCGCTATCGTGGGCGGCATTGCGCGCCTGGACGACCAGCCGGTGATGGTGATCGGTCACCAGAAAGGCCGCGAAGTGCGCGAGAAAGTGCGCCGCAACTTCGGCATGCCGCGTCCGGAAGGCTACCGCAAGGCCTGCCGCCTGATGGAAATGGCCGAGCGCTTCAAGATGCCGATCCTGACCTTCATCGACACGCCGGGCGCTTACCCTGGCATCGACGCTGAAGAGCGCAACCAGAGCGAAGCGATTGCCTGGAACCTGCGCGTCATGTCCCGCCTGAAAACCCCGATCATCGCTACCGTGATTGGTGAAGGTGGTTCCGGCGGTGCATTGGCCATTGGCGTGTGCGACCAACTGAACATGCTGCAATATTCGACCTACGCGGTAATCTCGCCGGAAGGTTGCGCCTCGATCCTGTGGAAAACCGCCGAAAAGGCGCCGGACGCCGCGGAAGCCATGGGCATTACGGCCGATCGCCTCAAGGGCCTGGGTATCGTCGACAAGGTCATCGCCGAGCCATTGGGCGGCGCGCACCGCGACCCGGCCGCGGCCGCCGCGACCATCCGTGCTGAACTGGGTGCGCAACTGGCGATGCTCAAGAAGCTGGATAACGAAGCGCTGCTGGCTCGTCGTTATGAGCGCCTGATGAGCTACGGTCTCTAAGTCGCAGCAATACCAAATGTGGGAGGGGGCTTGCTCCCGATGGCAGTGGTTCAGTCACCCTATGCGTTGACTGCCACTCAGCCATCGGGAGCAAGTCCCCTCCCACATTTGCTGTGTGTATGCTCGGATCTCGCATTCCAGAGGGGAGCCCACCTTGATCGCCAAACGCCTGCAGACCCTGGCCCCCTGGCGCAATGCCCCGGCCTGGCACATCGCTTTCTCCGGCGGGCTTGATTCCACTGTTTTGCTGCACCTGCTGGCCTCCCTCGCAAAAACCCAAACCTTGCCCTCCCTGTACGCGGTTCATGTTCACCATGGCCTACAGGCTGCCGCTGACGCCTGGCCAGATCACTGCCAGTTGATTTGCGACAGCCTGCAAGTGCCCTTGCGCGTCATGCGCGTACAGGTGCAGCCCGGCGCAAGCCTTGAGCGCGCGGCGCGGGAGGCGCGCTATCAGGCGTTCAGCGAGGTGCTCGGGGCAGGGGAGGTATTGCTGACCGGCCAGCACCGTGACGATCAAGCCGAAACCCTGTTGTTCCGCTTGCTGCGCGGCGCCGGTGTGCGAGGCCTTGCCGCCATGCCCGCGCATCGTCCATTGGCGCGAGGATATCTGGTGCGGCCGTTACTGGCTCTATCACGCGTCGAGCTCGAAGCCTACGCAGCCGAGCATCAATTGAAATGGATCGAAGACCCTTCCAACGCCGATCCACGCTTCTCACGCAATTACCTGCGTCATGGTGTGCTCCCGACGCTGACGCAGCGCTGGCCTCAAGCGGTTGCCAGCCTGGCTCGCAGCGCCGAGCATTTGAGCGAAGCCCAGGGCTTGCTGGATGAATTGGCGCAGATCGACCTGCAAACTGCCGATCAACCTTCGCCTTTTGCCTGGCTGCCATTGCCGTCGCTTGCGCTGGGCCCCTTGCAGGCGCTGTCTGACGCGCGCCAGCGAAATGCCCTGCGCCACTGGCTCGCTCCGCTCACCCGCTTGCCCGACAGCGACCATTGGGCGGGCTGGAACTCCTTGCGCGATGCCAAGGGCGACGCACAGCCGCTATGGCATCTGGCTGACGGTGATTTGCACCGCTGTGGCGAGCGCATCTGGTGGCTGCCCTCCACTTATTCGGAATTTTCCGACGCGCCGTTTAGCTGGCCACTCCCGCATACCCCGCTAGAGTTACCGGGTAATGGCCGTGTGTGGTGCGAGGGCTCCCCGCCAGAGGGGCCGCTGGAAATTCGCTATCGCCAGGGCGGTGAAGTCATGGAAGTGCCAGGTCGAGGCCGGCGTGACCTCAAGCGTTTGCTCAACGAAAGCGGATTGCCGGGGTTCATGCGTGGCAGATTGCCGCTGCTGTATCAGGGGGAGCGCCTGCTGGCTGTCCCAGCCCTGGCCGGGCTATGGCCTTGCTCGCCTGCTGGCTGGCAATTGCATTGGGTGCCACAGAGCTGCGATCAAGGTTTGAGCTGATAGAGCCTTTCCGGTAGACTACGCTCCCTTCTTGATACAACTTCTGTGGATTCGCCTGAATCGCAGCAGTTGCCGATTACCAGGCAGTCTTTGCTGGGCGATTCCAAAAAATGTGTAGCGATCAACGTACCGGTGTTCCATTGCTGGTCTGTCACCACGCGGCGGTTTTTTTGAAAGGTGCACTGTGATTAATGCAGGTGATCGGGGGCTTCGGCCTCTCTTCGCTTTCCCCGGCGGCTCGGACCGCTTTAACGCAGACTTCTAGGGTTTTTCATGACGCGCTACATATTCGTCACGGGCGGTGTTGTTTCTTCATTGGGGAAAGGCATTGCCTCCGCTTCATTGGCGGCCATCCTGGAGGCGCGGGGACTTAAGGTCACCATGCTCAAGCTGGACCCGTACATCAACGTCGACCCGGGCACGATGAGCCCGTTCCAGCACGGTGAAGTGTTCGTCACCCACGACGGCGCCGAAACCGACCTGGACCTGGGCCACTACGAGCGGTTCATCCGCACGACCATGACCCAGAACAACAACTTCACCACCGGCCGCGTCTACGAGCACGTGCTGCGCAAAGAGCGCCGTGGTGACTACCTGGGTGCGACCATCCAGGTCATCCCGCACATCACCGATGAAATCAAGCGCCGCATCATCAAGGGTGCGGGCGATGCCGACGTGGCGATGGTCGAGATCGGCGGCACCGTGGGTGACATCGAATCCCAGCCGTTCCTCGAAGCCATCCGCCAGTTGCGCTTCGAAGTCGGCGCCAAGCGCGCGATGCTGATGCACCTCACGCTGGTGCCTTACATCGCCACCGCCGGCGAAACCAAAACCAAGCCTACCCAGCACTCGGTCAAGGAACTGCGTTCCATCGGCCTGCAGCCGGATGTACTGGTGTGCCGCTCCGATCACCCGATCGATATTTCCTCGCGTCGCAAGATCGCGCAATTCACCAACGTTGAAGAACGTGCGGTGATTGCCTTGGAAGACGCCGACACCATCTACAAGATCCCGGGCATTCTGCATTCGCAAGGCCTGGACGATTTTGTGGTCGAGCGTTTCGGTCTGCAGTGCAATGGCGCGGACCTCTCCGAGTGGGAAGCCGTGGTCGACGCCAAGCTCAACCCTGAGCATGAAGTCACCATCGCCATGGTCGGCAAGTACATGGAGCTGCTGGACGCGTACAAATCGCTGATCGAAGCGATGAGCCACGCCGGCATCAGCAACCGCACCAAGGTCAACCTGCGCTACATCGACTCCGAAGACATCGAGAACCAGGGCACCGCGCTGCTCGAAGGTGTCGATGCAATCCTCGTCCCCGGCGGCTTCGGTCTGCGTGGCGTGGAAGGCAAGATCACCGCCGTGCAATACGCTCGTGAAAACAAGGTGCCGTACCTGGGCATCTGCCTGGGCATGCAAGTGGCCGTTATCGAGTTCGCCCGTAACGTCCTGGGCTGGAAAGACGCCAACTCCACCGAGTTCGATCACACCAGCGGCCATCCGGTCGTGGGCCTGATCACCGAGTGGGAAGACGCCACCGGCGCTGTCGAAACCCGTACCGAAACCTCCGACCTGGGCGGCACCATGCGCCTCGGCGCGCAGGACTGCCTGCTGGAAGCGGGTTCGCTGGTTCACGACTGCTACGGCAAGGACGTGATCGTCGAGCGCCACCGTCACCGTTACGAAGTGAACAACAACCTGCTGCCGCAGATCAAGGAAGCCGGCCTGAAAATCTCCGGTCGTTCCGGTGACGGCAAGCTGGTTGAAGTGGTCGAGGCGCCGGATCACCCGTGGTTCGTGGCGTGCCAGTTCCACCCCGAGTTCACCTCGACACCGCGCGATGGCCACCCATTGTTCAGCGGCTTCGTCAAAGCCGCACTGACGCAACATCAGAAGAAGGCGTAACCCTGATGGCCCAGAAGATCATTCGCGTAGGCGATATCGAAATTGCCAACGACAAGCCCATGGTGCTGTTCGGCGGCATGAACGTGCTGGAAAGCCGCGACATGGCGATGCAGGTCTGTGAAGAGTACGTCAAGGTTACCCAGAAACTGGGTATCCCTTACGTGTTCAAGGCCAGCTTCGACAAGGCCAACCGTTCGTCCGTGACTTCCTATCGCGGCCCGGGCCTTGAAGAAGGCATGCGGATCTTCCAGGACATCAAGCAAGCCTTCGGCGTGCCGATCATCACCGACGTCCACGAGCCTGAACAGGCTGCCGTGGTCGCCGAGGTGTGCGACATCATCCAGTTGCCGGCTTTCCTGTCGCGCCAGACCGACCTGGTGGTCGCGATGGCCAGGACCGGCGCGGTGATCAATATCAAGAAAGCCCAGTTCCTCGCGCCCCAGGAGATGAAACACATCCTGAATAAATGCGTGGAGGCGGGTAACGACCAGTTGATCCTCTGCGAGCGTGGTTCGAGCTTCGGCTACAACAACCTCGTGGTGGACATGCTCGGTTTCGGCATCATGAAACAATTCGAATACCCGGTATTTTTCGACGTCACCCACGCGCTGCAAATGCCCGGTGGTCGCGCCGATTCCGCCGGCGGGCGGCGTGCCCAGGTGCTCGACCTGGCCAAGGCGGGCATCAGCCAGTCCCTGGCCGGCCTGTTCCTGGAAGCCCATCCGGACCCTGACAACGCCAAGTGCGACGGCCCCTGCGCCCTGCGCCTGGACAAGCTGGAGCCGTTCCTGGCTCAGCTCAAGCAACTGGACGAACTGGTCAAGGGATTTGCGACGGTAGAAACCGCGTAAGCGGTATTTCTCCGGTAAACTTTCCCACGCTTTATGCTCAGGCATGCGTGCCTGAGCCTTGTCGTCTGCAAGCCTGCCCTGTTGTTCCACCCTTGCGGTCGGTCAAAAGATTTCCTTCAGCTGCGTCGTTTTCGTCAACTTTGGAGTGTTCACAACAATGGCAAAAATCGTCGACATCAAAGGTCGTGAAGTTCTCGACTCCCGTGGCAACCCCACCGTCGAAGCCGACGTGCTTCTCGATAACGGCATCATCGGCAGCGCCTGCGCGCCGTCCGGTGCTTCTACCGGTTCGCGCGAAGCGCTGGAACTGCGCGATGGCGACAAGAGCCGTTACCTGGGCAAGGGTGTACTCAAGGCGGTAGCCAACATCAATGGCCCGATCCGTGACCTGCTGCTGGGCAAGGACCCGCTGGACCAGAAAGCCCTGGACCACGCGATGATCCAGCTCGACGGCACTGAAAACAAAGGCAGCCTGGGCGCCAACGCTATCCTCGCTGTGTCCCTGGCCGCTGCCAAGGCAGCTGCCCAGGACCAGGACCTGCCGTTGTATGCCCACATCGCCAACCTGAACGGCACCCCGGGTGTGTACTCCATGCCGGTGCCGATGATGAACATCATCAACGGTGGCGAGCACGCCGATAACAACGTCGACATCCAGGAATTCATGGTGCAGCCGGTTGGCGCCAAGACCTTCTCCGAAGGCCTGCGCATGGGCACCGAAATTTTCCACCACCTCAAGGCTGTGCTCAAAGCCCGTGGCCTGAGCACCGCAGTGGGTGACGAAGGTGGTTTCGCGCCGAACCTGGCGTCCAACGAAGATGCACTCAAAGTGATCTCCGAAGCTGTGGCCAACGCCGGCTATACCCTGGGCACCGACGTGACCCTGGCCCTGGACTGCGCCGCCAGCGAATTCTATGAAGACGGCAAGTACAACCTGTCCGGTGAAGGCCAGGTGTTCAACTCCGAAGGTTTTGCCGAATACCTCAAGGGCCTGACCCAGCGCTATCCGATCATTTCGATCGAGGACGGCCTGGACGAGTCCGACTGGGACGGCTGGAAGATCCTCACCGACAAGATCGGCGAGAAAGTCCAGCTGGTGGGCGACGATTTGTTCGTGACCAACACCAAGATCCTGAAAGAGGGCATCGACAAGAAGATCGCCAACTCGATCCTGATCAAGTTCAACCAGATCGGCACCCTGACCGAAACCCTGGAAGCCATCCAGATGGCCAAGGCCGCGGGCTACACCGCCGTGATCTCCCACCGCTCCGGTGAGACCGAAGATTCGACCATTGCCGACCTGGCCGTGGGCACCTCGGCGGGCCAGATCAAGACCGGCTCCCTGTGCCGTTCCGACCGTGTTTCCAAGTACAACCAATTGCTGCGTATCGAAGAGCAACTGGCAGGTAAAGCCAAGTACAACGGTCGTGGCGAGTTTCGCGGCTGACCGTTAACCGGTTAAAAATGTAAAAAAGTCGACGGACTGCGTCGGAAAACTCACGACAAAGTGAATTTCGACGTTAATCTGTTGGCCATCTAGCACAAGCCTGGTTTTTCCAGGCTTCGTGCTGTCAGTTGCTGCAAAAGTTTTGCATGGCGGTCTTTTTTCACTGGATACCCGATATTCGATGCGCAGTCCCAATTGGTTGTTCCTCGTCTTGCTCTTGTTGCTGGCTGGCCTGCAGTACCGCCTATGGGTGGGTAATGGCAGCTTTGCGCAGGTAAAAGACCTGAATGAGCAAATTGCTGCACAGCACGCCGAAAACGAAATCCTGCTGGAGCGCAATCGCGTCCTCGATGCCGAAGTGCTTGAGCTGAAAAAAGGCACGGAGACCGTCGAAGAACGGGCTCGTCATGAATTGGGCATGGTCAAGGAGGGCGAGACCCTCTACCAGTTGGCCCAATGACTCAGCGTTTGCCGGCCTTCTGGGCCGTGATTCCCGCCGCGGGCGTTGGTGCCCGTATGGCTGCGGACCGTCCCAAGCAATACTTGCAACTGGGCGGACGCACTATTCTCGAACACAGCCTAGGCTGTTTTCTCGATCACCCGATGCTCAAGGGCCTGGTGGTCAGTCTTGCTCCAAATGATCCTTACTGGCCTGGCCTGGCCTGTGCTGCCGACCCGCGTATCCAGCGTGCGGACGGCGGCTCGGAGCGCTCGGGCTCGGTGCTCAACGCGTTGCTGCAGCTCAATGCCCTGGGGGCCGGCGATGAGGATTGGGTGCTGGTGCACGATGCGGCAAGGCCGAATTTGAGCCGCGACGATCTCGAAACGCTATTGGCTGAACTGGCGGACGACCCGGTGGGCGGCCTGCTGGCGGTGCCGGCGCGCGACACGCTCAAGCGTGCAGACAAGCGCGGTCGTGTGGTGGAGACCGTTGATCGCAGCCTGATCTGGCAGGCGTACACGCCGCAGATGTTCCGCCTGGGCGCTTTGCATCGTGCCCTGGCTGACAGTCTGGTGGCGGATGCAGTGATTACCGATGAAGCCTCGGCGATGGAATGGTCCGGTCAGGCGCCGCGATTGATTGAGGGGCGTTCGGACAATATCAAGGTGACTCGGCCGGAAGATCTGGAGTGGCTCAGGTTGCGGTGGGCCAATCGTAGATAGTCAGTTAAACCGAGTCGCCTGCGATGAGGCCGGTGCAGGCAACGCAGACTCACTGGCTGTACTCCGGCCTTCCCGCCAACCCCTCCTTCAAAAAATCCACCAGCTTGCGCACTTTGGGCGACAGATGCCGCTGCTGCGGATACAGCCCCCACACCGCCGTATTCGGCGGCTGATGCGCCTCAAGCAGCGACACCAGCGCGCCACTGTGCAAGTGCTCCAGCACGTAGTAATCCGGCAACTGGCACAATCCAACGCCCTGCAATGCCGCGTCCAGCACCGCCTGCCCACTGTTACAGCGCCAGTTTCCCTGGACCCGCTGGGAAAATTCGCGCCCGTCCTGGGCCAGTTGCCAGATATCCGAACTGCCGATCAGGCAGTTGTGCCGACTCAATTCCGACAAACTGTGGGGCCGACCGTACCGCGCGAGGTAGGACGGTGATGCGCATACATACATGCGCCTTGGCGCCAGGCGGCTGGCGACCATGCGCGAGTCCTGCAGGCGGCCAAGGCGGATCGCCAGGTCCAGGCCTTCATGCACCAGGTCCAACTGCCGGTTGCTCAGTTCGATATCCACGCGCAACTGCGGATACAACCCCATGAACCGTGTCACCAGCGGCACGATAAACCGCTCGCCGTAGGCCACCGCGCAGGTCATGCGCAGCATGCCCTTGGGCTCGCTGGCCAGGTCGCCGACCGCGCGCAGGGCTTCCTCGCGGCCGTCCTGCAGGCGCTGGCAATGCTGCAGGAAGGTCTGGCCGGCTTCAGTCAGCGTCACCTTGCGCGTACTGCGGTACAGCAACCGCGTTTGCAGGCGCTCTTCCAGGCGCGCCACTTGCCGGCTGATATGGGACGAGGACACGCCCAGGCGCTCGGCCGCCGCCGTGAACTGGCTGCACTCGGCCACCGCCACGAACTCATCGATGCCTTCCCAGCGGTTCTCCAACATCTGATTATCCCTGTACAGCAATAAAGTTTTGCTTTTGTCCGGATTATTAATCAAAGGGCCCTGATTTACACTCGCTGTCTCAGTTTTAAAATTCCCTGGAGAAAACCCGGATGATCAAGTCCCGCGCCGCCGTAGCCTTCGAAGCCAACAAGCCCCTGGAAATCGTTGAAGTGGATGTCGCCATGCCCAAGGCTGGCGAAGTGCTGTTGCGGGTGGTCGCCTCAGGCGTGTGCCACACCGACGCCTACACCCTGTCGGGCGCCGACCCGGAAGGCATCTTCCCGTCGATCCTCGGCCATGAAGGCGGTGCGGTGGTTGAAGCAATCGGCGAAGGCGTGACGTCGGTGGCCGTGGGCGATCACGTGATCCCGCTGTACACCCCGGAATGCGGCCAGTGCAAATTCTGCAAGTCGGGCAAGACCAACCTGTGCCAGGCCATCCGCTCCACCCAGGGCAAAGGCCTGATGCCCGACGGCACCACACGTTTTTCCTACAAGGGTCAGCAGATTTTCCACTACATGGGCACCTCGACTTTTTCCGAGTACACCGTGCTGCCGGAAATCTCCGTCGCGAAAATTCCTAAAGAAGCGCCGCTGGAAAAAGTCTGCCTGCTGGGCTGCGGCGTCACCACCGGCATCGGTGCCGTGCTCAACACCGCCAAGGTCAAGCCAGGCGATACCGTGGCCATCTTCGGCCTGGGCGGCATTGGCTTGTCGGCAGTCATTGGCGCGGCCAAGGCCAAGGCCGGGCGCATCATTGCCATTGACATCAACCCGGCCAAGTTCGAAATCGCCAAGCAACTGGGTGCCACCGAGTGCGTCAACCCGAAAGACTACGATCGCCCGATCCAGGACGTGATTGTCGACTTGACCGATGGCGGCGTGGACTTTTCCTTCGAGTGCATCGGCAACGTACACCTGATGCGCGCTGCCCTCGAGTGCTGCCACAAAGGCTGGGGCGAGTCGGTGATCATCGGTGTGGCCGGTGCGGGCCAGGAAATCGCCACGCGCCCCTTCCAACTGGTGACCGGTCGCGTCTGGCGCGGTTCGGCGTTCGGTGGCGTGCGCGGGCGCAGCGAGTTGCCAAGCTACGTGGAAATGGCCCAGACCGGCGAGATCCCGCTGGACACCTTCATCACCCACACCATGGGTCTGGAAGACATCAACAAAGCGTTTGACCTGATGCATGAAGGCAAGAGCATTCGTACTGTCATCCACTTCTGAGGTCGGCCATGAGTCTGGAAAACCTGTCTTGCCAGAAAAGCTTCGGCGGCTGGCATAAACGCTACAAGCATCACTCGGCTGTGCTCGATTGCGACATGACCTTCGCCGTCTACCTGCCGCCACAGGCCGAGCAGGGCGGCAAGCTGCCGGTGCTGTACTGGCTGTCCGGCCTGACCTGCACCGACGAGAATTTCATGCAGAAGGCCGGCGCCCAGCGCATGGCCGCCGAGCTGGGCTTGATCATCGTCGCGCCCGACACCAGCCCGCGTGGGCCGGGCGTGCCGGACGACCCGGAGAATGCCTGGGATTTCGGCCTGGGCGCCGGTTTCTACCTGAACGCCACGCAGCAACCCTGGGCCACGCATTATCGGATGCATGACTACGTGGTGCAGGAATTGCCGGCGTTGGTTGAAGCGCATTTCCCGGCTTCGGACAAGCGCGGCATCAGTGGCCACTCCATGGGTGGCCACGGGGCATTGGTGTGCGCACTGCGCAACCCCGGTCGCTACCTGTCGGTGTCGGCGTTTTCGCCCATCAACAACCCGATGGACTGCCCCTGGGGCCAGAAAGCCTTCTCCCGTTACCTGGGCGAAGAGCGCGCCAAGTGGCGCGAGTGGGATGCCTGCGTGCTGATCAGCGAAGCCTCGGAAAAGCTGCCGTTGTTGGTGGACCAGGGTGATCGTGACGATTTCCTCGCCGAGCAGCTCAAGCCCGAAGCTCTGCAGCAGGCGGCCAGGGCGGCCAGCCATCCGCTGGAACTGCGTCTGCAACCGGGTTACGACCACAGCTACTTCTTTATTGCCAGTTTCATCGACGATCATTTGCGCCATCACGGACGCGCTTTGCTCGGTTAATCTGCGGCAAAAGTAGGTAGAATCACGCCCTGAATTAAATCGGGGCGTTTTTTTATGCGTATTGGCCACGGCTACGATGTGCACCGTTTCGCTGAAGGCGAGTTCATCACCCTGGGCGGCGTGCGAATCGCGCATCACCACGGGTTGTTGGCGCATTCGGACGGCGATGTACTGTTGCATGCCTTGAGTGATGCCTTGCTCGGCGCGGCGGCACTGGGTGATATCGGCAAGCACTTTCCGGACACCGACCCGACGTTCAAGGGCGCGGACAGCCGTGTGTTGCTGCGCCATGTGGTCGGACTCATCCACGCCAGGGGCTGGAAGGTCGGCAACGTCGATAACACCATCGTGGCCCAGGCACCGAAAATGGCGCCCCACATCGAGTCGATGCGCGCGCTGATCGCCGCCGACCTGCAAATAGAACTGGATCAAGTGAACGTGAAAGCCACCACCACCGAAAAGCTCGGGTTTACCGGTCGTGAAGAGGGCATTGCGGTGCACTCTGTCGCCTTGTTGCTGCGCGCATGAATGAACTGCAATTGCTGGGCCCGCGGGCTTATGGCGAGGCGCTGGGCAGCGCGGTCCTGAAGGCGACCGCCGAGGATTTCCAGGTCGATGAGGTGCTGGATATTCCGCTGAGCGGCGACGGCGAACACCTGTGGTTGTGGGTGGAAAAACGCGGCCTGAACACCGAAGAGGCAGCGCGACGCATCGCCAAGGCGGCGGGCGTGCCGCTGCGCACGGTCAGTTACGCCGGGCTCAAGGATCGCCAGGCGTTGACCCGCCAATGGTTCAGCGTGCAGCTGCCCGGCAAGGCCGACCCGGACATGAGTGGTGCGCAAAACGACACCCTCAAGATCCTGGAAATGAAACGCCACAAGCGCAAATTGCAGCGCGGTGCTCATTCGGCCAATGGCTTTACCCTGCGCCTGACGCAACTGGCCGGTGACACCGCCGCCATCGACGCACGTCTGCAACGGATTGCCCGGCACGGTATTCCCAATTATTTCGGCACCCAGCGCTTTGGCCATAATGGCGGCAACGTCGTGGATGCCCGCGAATGGGCTGCGCGCAAGGCGTTGCCGGAGCAGCGCGCGGTGCGTTCGCGGTTACTGTCCACGGCGCGCAGTTTTCTGTTCAATAAAGTGCTGGCCGCCCGCGTGGCGGATGGTTCGTGGCAGCGTGCCCAGGTTGGCGACTTGCTGGCATTTACCGACAGTCGCAGTTTTTTTCCGGCGGGGGAGGCTGAATGCAGCGACCCGCGCCTGGCCATCCTGGACCTGCACCCCACCGGCCCACAATGGGGCGAGGGCGACTCTCCAGCGAAAGGTCTTACCTTTGAGCTGGAACAATCTGTCGCCGCCGGCGAAGCGGACCTGCGGGATTGGCTGGTAAATGCCGGAATGAGCCAGGAACGTCGCATTCTGCGGCTGCCCATTGGCGGGTTGACGTGGCATTATCCCCGGCCTGACATTCTGCAATTGGAATTTGTCCTGCCGGCCGGATGCTTCGCCACTGTCTTGGTGCGCGAGCTTGTTGATCTGGTGCCAGTGGGGCAGACGGACAGCCCATGCGTATTCTGATATCAAACGATGACGGTGCCACCGCACCCGGCCTTGCCGCGCTTCATGCTGCGCTGGCGGATTACGCCGAGTGCGTGGTGGTTGCCCCTGACCAGGACAAAAGTGGTGCCAGCTGTTCGCTGACACTTGACCGTCCGCTGCACCCGCACGTCCTCGCCAATGGTTTTATCAGCGTGAACGGTACGCCCACCGATTGCGTGCACCTGGCGATCAACAGCCTGCTGCAGCCGCAGCCGGACCTGATCGTGTCGGGTATCAACCTCGGCGCCAACCTGGGTGACGACGTGCTGTATTCCGGCACTGTCGGCGCGGCGCTTGAAGGGCGTTTCCTCGGGCGGACCTCGTTTGCGTTCTCCCTGGCATCGCGCCAACTGGACAACCTGCCCACGGCCGCCCATTTCGCGCGCAAGCTGGTCGAGGCGCATGCTTCCCTCGACCTGCCACCGCGCACGGTGCTCAACGTCAATATTCCCAATTTGCCCCTCGACCATATTCGCGGCATCCGGCTCACGCGTCTGGGCCATCGAGCCCGCGCTGCGGCGCCGCTGAAAGTCGTCGATCCGCGTGGCAAGGAAGGTTACTGGATTGCCGCAGCCGGCGATGCCGAAGACGGTGGCGAAGGCACGGACTTTCATGCGGTGATGCAAGGTTATGTTTCGATTACCCCGTTGCAATTTGATCGCACCTTCAGTGATGCCTTCAGTCGTCTCGATGGCTGGCTGGAGGGGCTGCGCTGATGGCTCGTGAACAGGACGACCTGCTGCGTCGCGGCATCGGGATGACCTCGCAGCGCACCCGCGAGCGTTTGATCCAGCGCCTGTATGAAGAAGGCCTGTCCAACGCCCAGGTGCTGGAAGTGATTCGGCGCACACCTCGCCATCTGTTTGTTGATGAGGCCCTGGCACACCGCGCCTATGAAGACACCGCGCTGCCGATCGGCCACAACCAGACCATTTCCCAGCCTTACATGGTTGCGCGCATGAGCGAGCTGTTGCTGGCGGCGGGCCCATTGGACAAGGTGCTGGAGATCGGCACCGGCTCGGGCTACCAGACTGCCGTGCTGTCTCAACTGGTGGAGCGGGTGTTCTCGGTGGAGCGCATTAAGGTGTTGCAGGACCGCGCCAAGGAGCGCCTCGTTGAGTTGAACCTGCGCAACGTGGTGTTTCGCTGGGGCGATGGCTGGGAAGGCTGGCCTGCGTTGGCGCCTTACAACGGTATTATCGTCACGGCCGTGGCCACGGATGTCCCGCAGGCTTTGCTTGATCAACTGGCCCCTGGTGGCCGCCTGGTGATTCCAGTCGGGGCCGGTGAAGTGCAGCAATTGATGCTGATTATCCGTGAGGACGACGGCTTTTCCCGGCATGTGCTTGGGGCGGTGCGCTTTGTGCCGCTGCTCAATGGCCCGCTGGCCTGATCATTTATGGGCGGGCAGTGAATTCCGTTGCAGGGGATGTGTCTTACGGCGGGGTCTATCGAATCACGTGATCAGGCATTGGCGGTAAAAAACCAATGCACAGTTATACTTGCGGCATCTTTCAAGCCTGATACAGGCATTCATGTTCAGCCACCATCAAAGGGAGCGGCGGGTGAGTCTCACAGGTCTTGCGCAGCGTATGAGTAAAACTAGCTTTCAGCGACTGGTGCTTGGCCTTGTCTTGAGTTCGTTACTGGCAGCCTGCTCCAGCACGCCAAGCGGCGGCGCACGGGTCGTTGACCGTACCAGGGCGGTGCCGCAGAAGCCTACGGTCACCACCGGGCAATATGTGGTGCGCAAGGGCGATACGATGTTCTCGATCGCCTTTCGTTATGGCTGGGACTACAAGGCACTCGCAGCTCGTAACAATATTCCCGTGCCTTATACCATCCATCCGGGACAGACGATTCGCTTCGACGGTCGCAGCGGTTCCGCGCCCGTGTCCGTGGTGACAAGCAGCGGCTCTTCGTCATCCTCCTCAAGCAAGACCACTATTACCACCCGGCCTGCCGGCACGGCGGCACCGACTGTCGCAAACAGGCCCGCGCCTGCGCCGCTGCCCCCTGCGGGCCCTGCGCCGAAGGGCTGGGGATGGCCTTCAAACGGGGTGTTAATTGGAAAATTCTCTTCAAACGGCAGTTTGAATAAAGGCATTGATATCGCCGGGGATTTGGGACAGCCTGTTTTAGCTGCGTCTGATGGGACAGTGGTTTACGCCGGGAGTGGTTTACGGGGCTACGGCGAGCTGGTCATCATCAAGCACAGTGACACCTACGTCAGTGCTTACGGTCACAACCGCAGGCTGTTGGTTCGGGAGGGGCAGCAGGTCAAGGTCGGACAGACGATTGCTGAAATGGGGTCAACGGGGACAGACCGGGTGAAACTGCATTTTGAGATTCGCCGTCAGGGGAAGCCCGTCGATCCGCTGCAATTCCTACCCCGTCGTTGATGTGTTACCAGCCTGTTCCCTCACGTAGAAGGAACAGGCTCCAGCGTTGCCAAGGATAAAGGCGCCGCTTGAGCTTGAGGTCGAACTCACCAAAGGACTATAACAATGGCTCTCAGTAAAGAAGCGCCGGAGTTTGACATCGACGATGAGGTTCTCCTTATGGAGACCGATATCGCAATGGAATCGATGTCGAATGAGGGACCTGCAACATCTTCAGTTCGTACCAAATCCAAGAACTCCTCCGCATTAAAGCAACACAAGTACATTGACTACACGCGGGCGCTTGATGCGACGCAGCTGTACCTCAATGAAATCGGTTTTTCCCCTCTGTTGACCCCCGAAGAAGAAGTCCATTTTGCGCGCTTGTCGCAAAAGGGTGATCCGGCCGGGCGCAAACGCATGATTGAAAGCAACCTGCGCCTGGTGGTGAAAATCGCCCGACGTTATGTCAATCGTGGGCTGTCCTTGCTGGACCTGATCGAGGAGGGCAACCTCGGCCTGATTCGCGCGGTGGAGAAGTTCGACCCTGAGCGGGGCTTTCGGTTTTCCACCTATGCCACCTGGTGGATCCGTCAGACCATTGAACGGGCGATCATGAATCAGACCCGTACAATCCGTCTGCCGATCCATGTGGTCAAAGAGCTTAACGTCTACCTGCGGGCGGCACGTGAGCTGACACAAAAACTTGATCATGAACCTTCGCCCGAAGAAATCGCCAACCTGCTGGAGAAGCCAGTCGCGGAGGTCAAGCGCATGCTGGGCCTCAATGAGCGGGTGTCTTCGGTCGATGTCTCGCTGGGCCCGGACTCGGATAAAACCCTGCTGGACACCCTGACCGATGATCGTCCAACAGACCCCTGCGAGCTGTTGCAGGACGATGATCTTTCCCAAAGCATTGATCAGTGGCTGTCCGAGCTTACGGACAAGCAGCGTGAGGTGGTAATTCGCCGCTTTGGCCTGCGTGGTCATGAGAGCAGCACCTTGGAAGACGTGGGCCTGGAGATCGGCCTGACGCGTGAGCGGGTGCGGCAGATTCAGGTGGAGGGCCTCAAGCGCTTGCGCGAGATCCTGGAGAAGAATGGCTTGTCGAGCGAGTCGTTGTTCCAGTAGTCACGCAGTACAAATGTGGGAGGGGGCTTGCTCCCGATTGCAGTGAAACAGTCACCGGTTGTACCGACTGTGCCACCGCTGTCGGGAGCAAGCCCCCTTCCACATTTTTTTGCGCACGGCATTCCATGGCGCACAGGCCAAAGTCCGGGCATAAAAAAACCCCGCTTTTAAGGGCGGGGTTTTTTCGACTGAGTCAGTACAAGTTAGATAACTTGAACTTCTTCAGCTTGCATGCCTTTCTGACCGCGGGTAGCGATGAAAGAAACCTGTTGGCCTTCTTTCAGGCTTTTGAAGCCGTCGGATTGGATAGCTTTGAAGTGAACGAACAGGTCGTCACCGGATTGTGGAGTGATGAAGCCGAAGCCTTTTTCATCGTTGAACCACTTAACGGTACCAGTTTGGCGATTAGACATGGTGTAACTCCTTGAACAAAGTTAACTGCGACTCAGGAAAAGCCCTGGCCGAGACTGAGTGCAAAGAGCAGGAAAAATTCTTGGAGATGGTTGGATCGAAATTCAACATATCGTGTAGAGATTCTCAGTGACACAAGCAACACAGTGACGCCACCTTAACCGTTTTTCCGGAACGTGCCAATGGTATTTCCACAGGTTTCCATAAATTCGTGACTGGCGGCGCTATTTTCACCGCCCTTGCACGGCGGCCAGAGCCCAGCCCCACTGGCTGTGGCCTGCAGCGACGCGCGCATGCGCGAAGAAATGCCCCGCGCCCTTTGAACCCCGTCGTCGGCCCCGGTAAGATGCCCCACAGCCTTTTTTCTACCTCGCTATTCAGGACACCCGCCATGAGCATCAAATCGGACAAGTGGATTCGCCGCATGGCGCAAGAGCACGGCATGATCGAGCCCTTCGTCGAGCGCCAGATCCGTGGCGAAGGCAACGACCGCGTGATCTCGTACGGTGTTTCCAGCTACGGCTACGACGTGCGTTGCGCCGATGAATTCAAGGTGTTCACCAATATCAATTCAGCCACTGTCGACCCAAAGAACTTCGACGAAAAAAGCTTCGTCGATATCAAGAGCGATGTGTGCATCATCCCGCCCAACTCGTTCGCCCTGGCACGCACCGTGGAGTTCTTCCGTATCCCCCGCGACGTGTTGACCATCTGCCTGGGCAAAAGCACCTATGCGCGTTGCGGCATTATCGTCAACGTGACGCCGCTGGAGCCGGAGTGGGAAGGCCATGTGACCCTGGAGTTCTCCAACACCACCACGTTGCCGGCGAAAATCTACGCAAATGAAGGTGTTGCGCAGATGCTGTTCCTGCAGTCCGATGAGGCCTGTGAAGTGTCCTACAAGGACCGTGGCGGCAAGTATCAGGGTCAGCGTGGCGTCACTCTCCCACGCGCTTGATCGAAAGGTCTTACACGTTAAGGGAATTAGTCTGCAAGAAGTGACTCTATTGGGTGTACTGCCTCGGCGCGTGTAAAGCGCGCCGAGCCACGCTTGAGGAGTACCTTATGAAGATTGACCCGCGAATCAGCGCTGAACTCGCCCGGCTCGAACCCAACCAGATTGGTGTTTTAGCCTGGTCCCTGATGGCCAACCCTGCACATGCGGGTGGTATTCCCGGCCAACCTGACCCGGATTATCCCCAGCCGACCGAGCCAGGCGAACCTGTCCTCCCGGATGAGCCACCGCCCGCGCCTGTCGCCTGATAGATGCGCGGCCAGTCAGTGCCTCACTGAACGGGCCATACCTCGTGATCGCCGATCACAAACAGTCGGCGATCAACGTCCTGCTCAACCGCATAGCCGCCAGTAAACGCGCCGAAGGCCGGCAGAAGGCTGACCTGCGTGCCTATCAGAAAGCACGGCAGGCGCAGGCTTTGCCGACCCCTGCCGCGCAATCGATACACCGGATGCACATGCCCTGCCAGCACGTGGTGGCTGGGGTGGGCGTCCGGTTCGTGTTGCAGCGCGAAGGGGCCCATCAGCAGCGGTTCGGTCACCACCTCAATACGCAGGTCGGCAGGCGGGTCGCCCGCACGTTTATCGTGATTGCCGCGAATCAGCGTCATCGCCAGCTCAGGTGTGCGATCACGCCAGGCCCTTAAGGCGCCCAGTGTTCCACTGGCGTGGGAGCCGGGTCCGTGCAGAAAATCCCCCAGAAAGATCACCCGTTCGCAAGCAAACCCGCTTAGCACACGGTCAAGCCTGTGCAGATTGGCCGTGGTGGTCCCCTGCGGCACCGGCTGCCCAAGGCTGCGATAGGCCGAAGCCTTGCCAAAATGCGCGTCGGCAATCAGCAGCGTACGGCGCGCCGGCCAGTACACCGCCTTGTCCGCCAGCAGCCACAGTTCTTCACCTTCAAGCGTGACAGAGCAATACATCAACCTTTCCCGTTATCCGCGACTTTTTCCAGGTCCTTGACCATCCGCGCAATGCGCTCCGACAGTTTTTCCGAACTCATGCTCTCGCGCATCCGTTCCACCAGCAGCGGAAAGGCCAGCGGGGTAGGGCGCTCGATCACATGCAGGTCGCGTTTGAGCGACGACAGATGCAGCAGCGTCTCTTCCAGCCGCCGAATATCCAACTCCTCACGCAGGACTTCTTCCCCAGCCTGGGTCAGCAACAGATTATGCGGATCGTATTGCTTGAACACCTCGAAAAACAAACCACTGGACGCCTGCACCTGCCGCGTACTCTTCGGTGCCCCCGGATACCCGGCAAATACCAGCCCGGCAATACGCGCGATCTCGCGAAAGCGGCGCAATGCCAGTTCTCCCGCGTTCAAGCTTGCAGCAACGTCCGTCAGCAGATGCTCCGGGCTCAGCAGGGCCTCGTTCAATAGACGTGGCCAGTGCACCTCGGTGGCGCTCAGCAGCTCCAGCCCGTAATCGTTCACCGCTATCGAAAAGGTCACTGGCTGTTGCTGGCTGACCCGCCATGCCAGCAGGCTTGCCAGTCCCAGGTGCACCTGACGGCCGGCGAAGGGGTAGAGAAACAGGTGCCAGCCCTCGCGCGACTTCAGCGCTTCGGCCAGCAGGTGATCGTGGGTGGGCAGGCCCGACCAGCGCAATTGCGTCTGCAGCAACGGTTGCACCGCTTGCATCTCCGGGCCGTCGAAGCGCCCATGCGCGGCTGCGTCAAAGCGTTCGACCACCGCCTGCGCCAGCTCGTTGGAAAGCGGCATGCGCCCGCCATTCCAGCGCGGCACGGCGGCCTTTTTCGCGGTGCTGCGGCGCACGTAGGCGGTCATGTTCTCCACGCGCACCAGTTCCAGCAAGCGGCCGGCGAACAGAAAGCCATCCCCCGGCTTGAGCCGCGCAATAAAACCTTCCTCGACACTGCCCAGATTCTTGCCGCCGCCGCCCTTGCTCCAGTATTTGAGATGGATACTCGCATCGCTGACGATAGTGCCCACGCTCATGCGGTGACGCCGCGCCAGGCGCGCATCGGGCACGCGCCAGATGCCCTGTTCGTCCGGTTCCACGCGGCGGTAATCCGGGTAGGCGGTCAGCGACAGGCCGCCGTGGCGCACAAAGCCCAGCGCCCAGGCCCAGTCCTCCTCCGTGAGTTCGCGGTACGCCCACGCACCGCGAACTTCCGCCAGCAAGGCCTCGGGCGTGAAGCCGCCGCCCAGGGCCATGCTCACCAGGTGTTGTACGAGTACATCCAATGGCTTGTGGGGCGATTCCCGCGCCTCGATGCGCCGTTCGGCGATTGCATCCTGCGCCGCCGCGGCCTCCACCAGCTCCAGGCTATGGGTCGGCACCAGCGTCACCCGTGACGGCCGCCCCGGCGCATGGCCGGAGCGCCCGGCGCGTTGCATCAGGCGCGCCACGCCTTTGGCCGAGCCGATCTGCAGCACGCGCTCCACCGGTAAAAAGTCCACGCCCAGGTCCAGGCTCGACGTACACACCACGGCCTTGAGCTGCCCGTCTTTCAAGGCGCGCTCCACCCAGTCACGGGTTTCCCGCGACAGTGAGCCGTGGTGCAGGGCGATCAAACCGGCCCAGTCCGGCCGCGCGTCCAGCAAGGCCTGGTACCAGATCTCCGATTGCGCACGGGTATTGGTGAACACCAGGCAACTGCTGCTCGAGTCCACTTCGGCCACCACTTGCGGCAGCATCTTCAAGCCAATATGCCCGGCCCACGGGAAGCGTTCGGTGACGGGTGGCAACAGGGTGTCGATGATCAACTGCTTGGCAGTCTGCCCCTGCACATTGATCCCATCGCCCTGTGGGACCAATACCTCCAGCGCGTGGGCCTGATTGCCCAAGGTCGCGGAAATGCCCCACACCATCAGGTCAGGGTGCCAGCGTCGCAGGCGGGCCATCGCCAGTTGCAGCTGCACGCCGCGCTTGTTGCCGATCAGTTCATGCCATTCATCCACGATCACCATGCGCAGGTGCCCCAGGCTCGTCTCGCTGTCGGCGCGGGCGAGCATCAGCGTCAGGCTTTCCGGGGTGGTGACCAGTGCGGTGGGCTGGCGGCGGGTCTGGCGGGCGCGTTCGCTGCTGCTGGTATCGCCGGTGCGCAGGCCGACGCTCCAGGGAATCTGCAAGGCAGCAAGTGGCGCTTCGAGGGCGCGGGCGGTGTCGGCGGCCAGCGCACGCATGGGGGTGATCCACAGCACGCTCAGCGGTTCGGCCGGCGGCTTGCGTTTGCCGGTGGCCGGCGGGCGGGTGATGGCCAGGCGATTGAGCGCGGCAAACCACAGGGCGTAGGTCTTGCCGGCCCCGGTGCTGGCGTGCAACAGGCCGGACCGGCCCTGCCTGACCGCCGCCCACACGTCTTTCTGAAACGCGAAGGGCTTCCAACCCTTGGCGGCGAACCATTGCCTGGCGAAGTCGTGGGGTTTTGCCATGCGGCAGCTGACGTCCTGAAGGGTCTATTCCACAGACCCTTCGCGCGGCACAAAGGTTTACTTCAAGTTGCCACTCAAAAATTGCTGCAGACGCTCGCTCTGCGGATTGCCCAGCACCGCGTCCGGCGTGCCTTCCTCTTCCACTCGTCCCTGATGCAGGAACAGCACCTGGCTCGATACCTTGCGCGCAAAACTCATCTCGTGGGTCACCATGATCATGGTGCGGCCTTCCTCGGCCAGGCCCTGAATCACCTTGAGCACTTCGCCCACCAGCTCCGGGTCGAGGGCCGAGGTGGGTTCGTCGAACAGCATCACTTCCGGTTCCATGGCCAGGGCGCGGGCGATGGCCACCCGCTGTTGCTGGCCACCGGAGAGAAAGGCCGGGTATTGATCGGCCACCCGCGCCGGCAGGCCGACCTTGTCCAAGTAGCGACGGGCGCGTTCTTCGGCGTCCCTTTTGCTGCAACCCAGCACCCGGCGTGGGGCCATGGTGATGTTTTCCAGCACGCTCATGTGGCTCCACAGGTTGAAGTGCTGGAACACCATCGCCAGCCGCGTGCGCAGGCGCTGCAACTCGGCATCGTCGGCCACGCGCATGCCGTGGCGGTCACTGATCATGCGGATTGCCTTGCCATCCAGGGTCATGGCGCCGTCGTCGGGAGTTTCCAGAAAGTTGATGCAGCGCAAAAACGTGCTCTTGCCCGAGCCGCTGGCGCCGATCAGGCTGATCACGTCACCGGTATTGGCCTTGAGCGTGACGCCTTTGAGCACTTGATTGTCGCCATAGCTTTTATGCAGGCCTTCAACGGTCAGTTTGTACATGGGGCGTGCATCCTCAAGGCGAAAGTAGATAGCCGCTGCGGTAGGCCTCGGAGCCTGCGACATGGCCGATGACCATCCCGGCAGTGGCCATGCGGCGCAGCGAGCGGGCGTAAAGCAGGCCGGCGTGCCGACAGTGCACGGGCGTTACGCGGTCGGTAATGGGGTCGATGATCTCGGCGATCAATTGCCCGGCGTGCAGGTATTCCCCCGGCAGGGCGCTGTACACCAGCAAGCCGCCCACTGGCGTGGCCACCGGTTCCACGCCCGCCAGCGGGGTGGCCGGGTAGGCCAGGTCGGGCAGCGGCGGCGCCTGGCCGGCGATTGCGCCGAAGTGAATCAGGTAGTCGATGATCGCCTGGCAGTCGAGGCTGGCCAGGCCATGGTTGACGTCACCCTGGCCGCGCAGCTCGACGGTGACCGCAAAACTGCCCATGGGCAGCGGGAAGCGCTCGCCGAAGCGTTGCTGCAACTGCCACCACACCAGCGTGAAACACTCGTCGAAGGACTGCCCGCCCGAGTCGGTGGCCAGCAGGTTGGCTTCGCTGCCGATATAGCGTGCCAGCGGCTCCACCTGCGGCCAGGCCGCGGGCGTGGTGTACAGGTGCGCCACGGCTTCGAAATCGCAATGCAGGTCCAGCACCATGTCGGCATCGCAGGCCAGGCGTTGCAGTACCAGGCGTTGGGACTGCAACTGGGTGTCGGCGGTTTGCTCGGCCAGGGCGCCTGACAGCGCGGTGCGCACCCGCTCCACGTTGCGCCGGGGGTCGTCGTCCAGCAGCGCTTCCACCTGGTCGCCGACTTGCGCACTGAGGTCGACAAAATGGCGATTGAAGTTCTGTCCGCTTTCCAGCTCGTAGCGCCCCAGCGGCGTGTCCATCAACACTTGTTCCAGGCCCACCGGATTGGCGATGGGCACCAGCACGATTTCGCTGCGCAGGCGCCCAGCCGCCGCCAGTTCGGCCAGACGCCGTTTCAGATGCCAGACCACCAGCATGCCCGGCAGCTCATCGGCGTGCAGCGAGGACTGAATGTAGATTTTGCCGGCGGCCTGTTCCGGGCCGAAGTGAAAACTGTGAATCTGCCGCGCCGTGCCGGGCACCGGCGCGATCAGATCGTGTACCTGATGACGCATGAACACTCCTTAGCGGCTTGGCCCGAGGAAGGCCAGCCAGCGACGCTCCGCCAATCGAAACAGACCGACCAGGGCGAAGGTCACCGTCAGATAGATCAGCGCAGCGATGCCGAACGATTGAAAGGTCATGTAGGTGGCTGAGTTGGCGTCCCGTGCGACTTTGAGAATGTCCGGCACCGTTGCGGTAAATGCCACAGTGGTCGAATGCAGCATCAAAATCACTTCGTTGCTGTAGTAAGGCAGCGAACGGCGCAACGCCGACGGCATGATCACATAGGCATACAGCTTCCAGCCGCTGAGGCCATAGGCCTTGGCCGCCTCCACTTCACCGTGGGCCATGCTGCGAATGGCGCCGGCGAAAATCTCGGTGGTGTACGCGCAGGTGTTGAGGGCGAAGGCGAGGATGGTGCAATTCATCGCATCGCGAAAGAACGCGCCCAGCAGCGGCTGCTCGCGTACCGCCGCGATGCTGTAGATACCGGTGTAGCAGATCAGCAACTGGATATAGAGCGGCGTACCGCGAAACAGATAGGTGTAGAACTGCACCGGCCAGCGCACCCGGCGTTTGGGCGACACCCGCGCGATGGACAGCGGGATCGACACGATAAACCCGATGACCAGCGCCGCGCTCAGCAGCCACAGGGTCATGGCCAGCCCGGTGATGTGCTGGCCGTCGCTATAAAGGAAGGGGCGCCAGTATTCCTGCAGGAGCTCGATCATCGCACTGCCTCCCGTGAGCCTGCCGAGTAGCGCCGTTCAAGCCGGCGCAGGACGAAGTTGGACGCGCTGGTGATCAGCAGGTAGATCAACGCGGCGATGACCAGAAAATAGAACAGTTGATACGTGCTCTTGCCGGCATCCTGGGCGGCCTTGACCAGGTCGGCCAGGCCGATGATCGACACCAGCGCCGTGGCCTTGAGCATCACCATCCAGTTATTGCCGATGCCCGGCAGGGCAAAACGCATCATCTGCGGGAAGGTCACGTAGCGAAAGCGTTGCCCGCGCTTGAGCCCGTAGGCGGTCGCGGCTTCCAGTTGGCCACGGGGCACGGCGAGGATCGCGCCGCGAAACGTCTCGGTGAAATACGCACCGTAGATAAAGCCCAGGGTGATGACCCCGGCGCTGAATGGGTCAATCTCGATGTAGTCCCATTCCATGAAGTCGGTAAAACCGGTCAGCCAGATTTGCAGGCTGTAGAAAATCAGCAGCATCAGCACCAGGTCGGGCACGCCGCGAATCAGGGTGGTGTAGAGCTGGGCGGGAATGCGCAGCAGGCGCAGGCTGGACAATTTGGCACTGGCACCGAGCAGGCCCAGCAGGACGCTGACGGCCAGGGACGCGACCGACAACTTGATGGTCATCCACGTACCTTGCAGCAACAGCGGGCCGAACCCTTTCAAGCTGAAGGCACTCAGCCCCAGGGTGTTCAGAAGATCTTCAAACATGAATTCAGGACCTATGGCGATAAAAAAGCGCCCACCGCAAAGCGATGGGCGCCAGCGTGTTATTTACCGCTGTACAGGTTCAGGTCGCCGAAGTGTTTCTTCTGGATGGTGGCGTAGGTGCCATCATCGTGTAACGCTTTGATACCTTTATCGAGCAGGGCCTTGAGGTCTTTGTTACCTTTTTTGATACCGATGGCGGTTTTCGACGGCAGCAACGGGTCGTCGATGGCGGCGCTGACTTCGTAACCGGCGCCGGCCGGCGACTTCAGAAAGCCCAGTTCGGCTTGCAGCATGTCCTGCACCGAAGCGTCCAGGCGACCGGAGGTCAGGTCGGCGTACACCTGGTCCTGGTTGGCGTAGGCCTTGGTGGTCACACCGGCCTTATCCAGTACGGCCTTGGCGTAGGCTTCCTGGATGGTGCCCTGCTCGTAGCCCACGGATTTGCCCTTGAGGGACTCCGGCGTCGAGAACCCTGCGCCTTTCTTGAACACCAGGGAGGTCGGGCCCGAGAACAGCTCATTGGAGAAGTCGATCGCCTTTTCACGGGCCGCAGTCACGGTCATCGACGAAATCACGCCATCGAACTTGTTGGCGTTGAGGCCCGGGATCATGCCGTCGAAATCGCTTTCGACCCATTTGCACTTGACCTTCAGTTCCGCGCAGATCGCGTTGCCCAGGTCGATATCAAAGCCCACCAGGCTGCCATCGGCGGCCTTGGATTCAAACGGTGCGTAGGAAGGATCCACACCAAAACGCAATTCCTTGTATTCCTTGGCCGTGGCTACACCGGCGGCCATGCACAGGGCCAGTGCAGAAAGGGTCAGCAATGCTTTTTTCATTAGGTAATCCCTGGAAACCAAGATAAGCGCTTGTGGCGCGTTTAGGACTGTTACTGAACGGTGTCAGACGGCTCTCAAGTAGCAATTTCTGCACCATAGTTCCGAATGAGCGTTTTAAAAGGCAAGGCGAGGGCGTTGGGAGTGTAGGCGATGCCCAAAAATGGGCATCGAAAATACCCTGCACTCATTTGGACCATTAACGAGCATTAAATTATGGGAGGGGCCTGCTCCCACAGGGTTTTTTATCAGGCGAGGAGGTCCTGCAGGGTGGCCAGGTTGTCGGCTTCCTCAACCGCCTTGTCCTGGCGCCAGCGCAGCATCCGTGGAAATCTCACCGCAATCCCGCTCTTGTGCCGCTTGGACAGGGCAATGCCTTCAAACCCCAGTTCAAATACCATGCTCGGCGTCACGCTGCTGACCGGGCCGAATTTTTCCACGGTGGTCTTGCGCACGATGGCGTCGACCTTGCGCATTTCTTCGTCGGTCAGTCCCGAATAGGCCTTGGCAAACGGCACCAGGGTGCGCTCGGTGCCCGGCGGGCCATCCCACACGGCAAAGGTGTAATCGCTGTAAAGGCTGGCGCGGCGACCATGGCCACGTTGGGCGTAGATCAACACCGCATCGACGCTGAACGGATCGACCTTCCACTTCCACCACAGGCCCATGTCCTTGGTGCGGCCAACGCCGTAGAGGCCTTTGCGATCCTTGAGCATCATGCCTTCCACGCCAAGACTGCGTGAGGCTTCACGCTGTTCGGCCAGTGCTTCCCACGTGTCGGCTTGCAACAACGGCGAGGGCAGCAGCACGGGTTGGTCGCACGCGCGGATGACCTGTTCGAGTTGCGCGCGGCGTTCGGCCTGGACATGGTTGCGCCAGTCGTCGCCCTGATATTCCAGCAGGTCGTAGGCGAGTACCGCGACCGGCGCGTCTTCCAGGACCTTCTTGCTCAAGGTCTTGCGGCCAATGCGTTGTTGCAGCAGGGCAAAGGGCTGCACCGCGTCTTTCCACACCACAATCTCGCCGTCGATCACCGTGCCGTCCGGCAGGCCGCTGACCAGGCTGTGCAGCTCGGGGAAGCGCTCGGTCACCAGCTCCTCGCCTCGCGACCAGATCCACAAGCGGCCCTCGCGTTTGACCAGTTGTGCGCGGATGCCGTCCCACTTCCATTCCACTTGCCAGTCATTCGGCGAGCCGAGCAGCGTGTCGAATTGCTCGACCGGCTGCGACAGGCCATGGGCCAGAAAAAACGGATAGGGTTGCCCGCCGCGTTGCGCGTGTTCGTCGGATGATTCAGGCGCAATCAGCTTGAGGTAGCCTTCGACCGTAGGACGATTGGACAAATCGGTGTAGCCCACCAGCCGCTGCGCCACGCGCTTGCTGTCCAGATCGGCCATGGCGGCGAGGGCGCGGGTGACCAGTAGCTTGGACACGCCGACGCGAAAGCTGCCGGTGATCAGCTTGATGCACACCATCAGGCTGGGTTGGTCCAGCTGCGCCCACAACGCGGGCAGGCGTTCAGCCAGATCCATTGGCGACAGGCCGCGCAGGGGCAACAGTTTTTCTTCCAGCCAAACGGCCAGGCCATCCTGCGAGGTGTAGGTGGATTCGGGCAACAGCAGGGAAATGGTCTCGGCGAGGTCGCCGACCGATTGGTAGCTCTCTTCGAACAGCCAGGCTTCGATGCCTGACGCTTGCGTGGCCATGTCCCTTAAAAGGCGCGTGGGCACCAGTTGCCGGGGCCGGCCACCGGATAAAAAGTACACCGCCCAGGCGGCATCTTCCGGCGGCGCCTGCAGGAAGTAGGCTTGCAATGCGGCGAGCTTGGCATTGCTGGAGGTGGTGGCGTCGAGGTTGGCGTACAGCTCGGCGAAGGCCTTCATGCGGTGGCCTCTTCTTCGTCGTCACCGTATTCGGTGGTGAAGCCCTGGGCGTCCAGGCCTTTTTCGCGCAAGTGGCGCACCAATACACCCACCGAGCCGTGGGTGACCATCACTCGTTCAGCGCCGGTTTGCTCGATGGCCCACAGCAAGCCTGGCCAATCGGCGTGGTCGGACAGCACAAACCCCCGGTCTACCCCGCGCCGCCTTCGCGTGCCGCGCAGGCGCATCCAGCCGCTGGCGAAGGCGTCGCTGTAGTCGCCAAAGCGCTTGATCCAGCTGCTGCCGCCGGCAGACGGCGGAGCGATGATCAGCGCCTTGCGCAACAGCGGGTCGGTTTTTTTGAAGTCACCTGCGTAAAGGGTTTCGGGAATGTAAATGCCGGCCTCGCGGTACACCCGGTTCAAGGGCTCGACGGCGCCATGGCTGAGGATCGGGCCGATGCTCGCGTCAATGCCGTGCAGAATGCGCTGGGCCTTGCCGAAGGAATAACAGAACAGCACGCTGGCCTTGCCGGCGGCGACGTTGGCCTGCCACCAGTCGTTGATGCCGGCGAAGATCTGCGCCTGGGGCTGCCAGCGGTAGATCGGCAGGCCGAAGGTGGATTCGGTGATGAACGTGTGGCAGCGCACCGGTTCGAACGGCGCACAGGTGCCATCGGGCTCGACCTTGTAATCGCCGGATGCGACCCAGACTTCGCCCTGGTATTCGAGGCGCACCTGGGCCGAGCCGAGTACGTGCCCGGCCGGATGAAAACTCAAGGTGACGCCGTGGTGCACCAACCGTTCGCCGTAGGCCAGGGTTTGCAGGTTGATGTCCTGGCCCAAGCGCGAGCGCAGAATGCCTTCGCCGGGCGCCGCCGCCAGGTAGTGTTGATTGCCGGTGCGGGCGTGGTCGCCATGGGCGTGGGTGATGACGGAGCGTTCCACCGGGCGCCAGGGATCGATGTAGAAATCTCCGGCGGGGCAGTAAAGGCCTTCGGGGCGGGCGATGACAAGGTCCATGGGGTGACCGGGGAGGTGGGCTTGTCTATTTTGAGGCGGGGGCGAGCGGGTAAGTTCTATCTGAATGCATGGGGTTCAACGGTATGAGGGGGGCTTGCTCCCGATAGCGGTGGATCAGTCCATAAATGCAGTGACTGACACTTTGCTATCGGGAGCAAGCCCCCTCCCACATTGTGACTCGGCTTCTTCAGTTTCCGGGTTACTTGCCAGGCGTCAGGGTGAGCCGGTTTTTGCCATACACCTTTTCGAAGTTCTGCGGCTGCATCGGGAAGCTCAGGTACTGCGCCTTGAGCGCCGGGTCAATGCCATTGGCATAGTCGG
The DNA here is from genome assembly GCF_001439805.1 of Pseudomonas trivialis. Taxonomy (GTDB): domain Bacteria; phylum Pseudomonadota; class Gammaproteobacteria; order Pseudomonadales; family Pseudomonadaceae; genus Aquipseudomonas; species Aquipseudomonas trivialis. The sequence goes on from NZ_JYLK01000005.1 coordinate 218,728, forward strand.
GGCTGACCGGGTTGCCGGACTGACCGCTGCCGCCCTGGCCCATCATCGGTTCCACCTGACCGAAGTCGACAATCATGCGCAGTGCCGGCACCTGCGTGGTGTCGAAGCTCTGCCCCCAACTGTACGGCGCCGGGTTCAGGGTGTTGTGGTCGCCACCGTTGGCAAACGGGCCACGGATGACCTGGCCACTGGCGCTCTTCCAAGTGGTGCTGTGCAGTTTGCCCCACTGCCAGGCTTTGTGATCGGCGCCCAACTGGCTGTCGCCGGCGCTGATCGCGGCGGCGAGGCTGCGGGCAAGGATAGTGGGCTTGTCTTCTTTTTGCGCCGTGCGCACATCGTCCCAGAACGGGCTGTCTTCGCGGCCCAGCAGGTGGTCGGCGTTGGCCGAGTAAGAGAGGTTGGCATTGCTGACAAAGGCTTTCCAACTGGCGCTGGTGTCCGGGCCGAGTTCGTCGAGGAAGACCTGCCGCGTGCTTTCCTGCAGGAACAGCTCGTAGATCGCCGCGTCGGCGGAGGATGGCGCCAGGCGGCCATCGAACGCCATCAGGCGGCCCAAGGCTTCACGCGCCTTGGCCTGTTCGGCCGCAGGCAGCGCAGCAATCGCCTGTTTCAACGGCTGGGCCATGCCTGGCGCCTGGAACATGGTCTTGAGCTTGGCGGCGAATGGGGTGGTCTGGTCGTACTGCATGGCGATCATGCTGCGGCTGTCATGCTTGCCAGCGTTGGCCAGTTGGGCCAGGCGCTCGCTGCGCTCCGGTGCGTCCCAGGAATTGGACAGTTGCATGCCATAGCCACGCGGCGCGGTGCGCTGGTTGGCGGTGCCGATCCAGCCCTGGACCGGGTCCTGGTCATAAGGGTGCAGCATCGCGTCGGCGTAGCCGTCCCAGTCAAAGCGCGTGTCCCAGCCCGGCGAGGGCAGCAGGCCTTCGCCTTCGCGGCGGTTGGGGAAGCGGCCGGTGACCTGCCAGCCAATGCTGCTGGCGTCGGCGAACACCATGTTCAGCGCAATCGCACGGATTTCGCGGGTGGCGTCCGACGCCTTGCCGATGGTTTGCGCGCGGGACAGGTCGAAGAACGCATCCAGGCTCTTGTCGTCCTTGAGGTCGGCCGTTTGCAGGGCCAGGCCAAAACCACTGGTGAGTGCCTGGCTGCTGTTGAGCAGGGCGCCGTGGCGGGTTTCGTACACCACTTCACGAATCGAGCCACGGCCCTTGATGAAGAACGTTTCGTTACGCACGCCGGCCGGCAGCCACTTGCCGTTGTTCTCGTAGTACAACGCGCTGCCCTGGCGTTTGACCTTCTCCAGAAACAGGTCCTGGGTGTCGCCCTTGACCGTGCTCATGCTCCACGCCACTTTGCCGTTGAAACCGGACAGCAAGGTCGGCAGGCCGGCAATCGAGGCGCCCGCGGCCTGGTATTTCGGTGCGCGGATCTGCACGTAGCTCCACGGCGACGGCGCTTGCGGCTGGGCCGCGAGGTCATTGGCCAACAGGCTCTTGCCGCTGCGGCTGCGTTGCGGGCCGATTGCCCAGTTGCTCGAGGTGGTCACCGCCAGCGCATTGAGCGTGCTCAGTTGCTGGCTGACCGTGTCCAGCCCGGCGAGGCCGGTGATCTGGCTGAGGTTCACGCCTTTGAGCTTCTCTGCCTCGGCCAGCGGAATGGGTTCGTCCGGCGCGCTCGGTGTTAGCCAGGCGAGTTTGTCGACGCCGACTTTTTGCGCCAGCACCAGCGAAGACAGCTCTTCCTGCAGGTTGGCCGACTCGCTGAAATTGAGCAGGCAGAACAACAGCGCCGAGTCTTCCGGCTTCCAGTATTCGGGCTTGTAGCCGGTCTGGGCCAGGTCCGGCGGCAGCTTGTCGCGGTAGCGGAACAGGTAGGCATTGACCCCGCGCGCATACACTTCGAAAAAGCGCTTGAGGCGTGGGCTAGAGGCGTTATACAGCTCGCCGGCGCTTTTTTTCAGGTTGACGGCGCGCATCAAGCGGTCGACATCCAGCACGTCAGGGCCGGCCATTTCCGCCAGACGGCCCTGGGCCAGCAGGCGCAGGGTGACCATCTGGGTGATGCGGTCGCTGGCGTGCACGTAGCCGAGGCTGAACAGCGCATCGTGAAAGGTGTTGCTCTCGATCAGCGGCATGCCCTGGGCATTGCGGCGTATCGATACATTCTGGGCCAGGCCTTTGAGCGGCTGCACGCCGGCAACGGGCGGCAGGGTGTCCTGGGTGCTCTGGAGCTGGCAACCAGCCAGGCTTAACGCACTGGCCACTGCCGCGGCAACGCCGAACCGGGGAAGAAAACGTGAGAGGGCTGGCGAGGCCATGGCAAAGCTCCTGCGGGGGTAGTTTTGGATAAAACATCGCACATCAATGTGGGAGGGGGCTAGCGCCCGAGGGCTGAGTGCCAGTCGTTGCATCTGTTGACTGGTTCACCACCATCGGGCGCGAGCCCCCTCCCACATTTACAGCTTCAGGGTGACTTAGACCCCGTGGCACTTCTTGAACTTTTTCTCGCTGCCGCAAGGGCAGGGATCGTTGCGGCCAACGTCCTTCAACGCGTTGCGCACCGGCTCCTGATGAGCGTGGCCGCAGTTGGGGCCGTGAACATGGCCGTGGTCGTGATCATGGTGCTCGTGATCGTGGTTGCAGTCAGGACCATGGACATGGGGTTGCTGAGTCATCGATGTCGCTCCGGAATAAAATCGCCGGGGATTATCTCGCCATTGTGGGCCACCTGCACGTCATTACCGATGAACAAGCCGGTTTTCAGCTCGCCCTCCAGGCGATAGGGCACGGGCCGGTCGGGGTTTTTGAGCATATGCACCACCTCGCGTATCTGCGGCCACAGGTTGGTGCGCACCGACACCCTGAACACCGCATGGCTGCGCGGCGCCACGGTGAGCCATTCATTGGACTCGCCTTCGGTCAACACGAAGTCGCCCAGGCTGACCTTGTAGATCAGGCCGCGCACGGTGAGGTCGGCGTCGTCGCGGTTGTCCACGCGGAAATACAGCCTGAATTTCTGCTCCAGCAACTTGGCGCGTACCACTTCGACCTTGACCAGCGACACATGGGGCGGCGGCGAATCGTCCTCGAACCACGAGGCGCAGCCGGTAAGGCCCAGGGTCAACGCCAGCATCAAGCTGAATATACGAAGCATGGCGTGTCCCTGTTCTGGTGGTGTTAGAGGTAGCCTGCGCAGCATTTCTTGAATTTTTGTCTGCTGCCGCACAGGCACGGATCATTGCGCCCGACCTTCACCTCAACGGTGGGGTCGATGAAGTACCAGCGCCCGTCATTCTGTACGAAAGAAGACTGTTCGCGGTGACTATGTTCACCCGTGCTGTCATGCCAGCGAGCGGTAAAGGTCACAAAGGCATGTTCCGGCTGGCCGCCGAGCACTTCGGAACTCTCCACCTCAAGCCCCAGCCAGGTGCTCTGCGCGCTCCAGGCAGCGATGGCGGCGCGGTCGAGGCCGGGTTGCTGGGCCGGCAGTGTGGTCGCCACCAGGTAATCGATCAGGCCCAGCACATAGGCGCTGTAGCGCGAGCGCATCAGCGCGCTGGCGCAGGGCGCCGGGTGGCCGTTGTGGTAATGGCCGCAGCAGGCATCCAGCAGGTTGCCACTGCCGCAGGGGCAAATGGGTGTGCTCATGGGTTACCACCAATACTTTCCGAAATTTTCCGGGTTGGCCCAAAAGCGGGCATTGAGCCAGTCCGGCACCTGTTTATAGTCAAGCAGATCGTAGGTGAACAGCGTCAGCACCTGTTCGTCGCGCTGGAAACGCTCGCCGGCCTGCAGGGCCAACGAGAAGAAGTCGGTGTCTTTCCAGCCGCAGGCATCGAGGTCTGCCAGCACTGCGATGCGACTGGCATTGAGGTTGCGGATGCCGCCGAGCAGGGTCAGGCCCTGTGGCTTGGAAAGGTGTTCCAGGCAATCGACCGCCAGCGCCAGGTCAAAGCGCTGCGCCGCCAGGTGAGCAGGCAGCGGGCCGGGTTCGGCGACGGCTATGTGGGTGTCGGGGTGCGCCTGTTTAAACGCCTCCAGCGCCGGAAACCGGCTGGCGCCCAACAGCAGCAGGCGTTTGGGCTGGTGCAGGTCGAGCAGGGCAGCCAGGGCTTGCTGGGGGGTATGGGCAGAAATACCGGCGATCATCACGGATCCTCACGTCAGAGCCGTAGAGACTAGCGCGGCTGCGCCTGCGGGCCTAGAGCAAGGGCGACAGAAAAAGCGCTGCTGAAGTTTTTTGATGCTTCACTGGCAAATCGCCTGCAGAAGTCGTTACTGTGGCCCGGATAACAATTTGAAAAGAGTCAGGAGCCCCATGATGCGTAAGGTTTTTCTGTTGGCCCTGTTGGCCAGCCCCATTGCCCTGGCCCAGAGCGTCAGTGTCGAAACCAACTCATTGATGCGCCTGCCCAGCAGCACCAGCGTGTTGCAACTCGAGCGCCTGGACGTGGCGGATTACGGCACTTTGCTGATTCCGGCGACGATCAGCCAAGTGACGGTGGATGAACTGCACCTGGGCCGCGAAGCACGCATCACCATCGTGCCGGGTAATACCGCGCTGCAATTGCAGGTGCGCCAGGCTCAACTGGAACACGGCAGTCAGATCACCTCGCGGGGAGCCCCGGGCACCCATGAAAAACCGGCCAGGGCAGGGCGCGATCTCACGTTGCGGATCAACGCGCTGACGGCTGAAGTCTTGTCGGTGGACGCCCGTGGCGGCGCCGGTGCCCAGGGTTATGCCGGGCTCGATGGCGCCAATGGTGAAGACCCGGGTTGCACCTGGGGTTCGGCCGGTCGCGGTTTCAACGGTGATAACGGCGGCGACGGATTGCCGGGGGCAGCAGGGGCGACGGTACGGGTTGAACTGCCGCAGGACTTCCCGGCCGAGAGCATCAAGGTCTGGGTCGATGGCGGGCCTGGTGGCTTGGCTGGTACTGCGGGCAAACCAGGCAAGGGCGGCCAATCGAAGGGCTGCGTGGTGTACCGCGCCGATGGCGGCGACAAGGGCCGGCCTGGTTTGGAAGGGCAGCCGGGGCCGGCCGGGCCGGCAGGGTCTGTGACTATCCAGCGGCTGTGAGTTGCCTGGCCTGATGCTATCGGGCGCCAGGCCCTCCCACAGTTTGAACTGTGAATACCTTCAAATGTGGGAGGGGGCTGGCTCCCGATAGCGGACCAAAGGCCCCCTCAGAACATCGGCCGCGCCGAAGCAACCGCCACCACCACCAACCCCACAATCACATTGACGCCCACCAGCCGGCGAATCTGCCCCAGCACAGCAGCGCCCGCCGGCCAGTCCTCGGCCGCCACCGCCGCGCGCAATTGCGGAAACTTCAACGCCTGGATGCGGATAAACAACGCCGTCATCACCAGGTACAACCCCATCATGACCTGCACGTAACGCGGCGCCGTTTCAAAGCCGCTGAAGCGCAGTTGCAGTAGCCCCACACCGCTGATCGGCAAAACCAGCACCGCCACCCATACCCACACGAAAAAACGTTGAAACACATTTGCCCACAACCTGAGCCGGGCAGGGCCCTCAAGGGCCGCCACAGCGGCGGGACGCAGGATCATCCAGGCGAAAAACATACCGCCAACCCATATCAGGGCGGCCAGTACATGCAGGGTGTAAGCGAGGCTGAAGACGGTCATTGTGGTACTCCGTTCTGCGCGGGATTAATTAGCGGGGTATGATAGCGGCCGATCCGAACCACTGAAAATTTATCCAGCGTTTTTTGCGCCCGACTATCCATGATCAGCACTGAACTCAAAACCACGATCCAGGGCGCCTACTCGCGTTTTCTCGAAGCCAAGAGCTTGAAACCGCGCTATGGCCAGCGCCTGATGATCGCCGAAGTGGCGAAAGTCCTCGGGGATATCGACACCGACGACGAAGGCCGCCGCGAGGGTGACCCTGCGGTCGTGGCCGTTGAAGCCGGCACCGGTACCGGCAAGACCGTGGCCTACAGCCTGGCCGCGATTCCCACGGCCAAGGCCGCCGGCAAGCGCCTGGTGATCGCCACCGCCACCGTCGCCCTGCAGGAGCAGATCGTTTACAAGGACCTGCCTGACCTGATGCGCAACAGCGGCCTGAATTTCACCTTCGCCCTGGCCAAGGGGCGCGGCCGCTACATGTGCCTGTCCAAGCTCGACGTGCTGTTGCAGGAAGGCCATGCGCAAACCGCCACCGCCTCGCTGTTCGAAGAGGAAGGCTTCAAGATCGAAGTTGATGAGGTCAGCCAGAAACTGTTCACCAGCATGATCGAGAAACTGGCCGGCAATAAATGGGACGGTGACCGCGACAGCTGGCCCACCGCCCTCGAAGATGCCGACTGGGCACGCCTGACCACCGACCACAGCCAGTGCACCAACCGTCATTGCCCCAACTTCGGCCAGTGCGCCTTCTACAAGGCCCGCGAAGGCATGGGCAAGGTCGACGTGATCGTCACCAACCACGACATGGTGCTGGCCGACCTGGCCCTGGGCGGCGGCGCCGTGCTGCCGGACCCGCGCGACACCCTCTACGTATTCGACGAAGGCCACCACCTGCCGGACAAGGCCATCGGCCATTTCGCCCATTACACGCGCCTGCGTTCCACCGCCGACTGGCTGGAAACCACCGCCAAGAACCTTACCAAGTTGCTCGCCCAGCACCCGCTGCCGGGCGACCTGGGCAAGCTGATCGAGCAGGTGCCGGAGCTGGCGCGCGAGATCAAGACCCAGCAGCAGTTCATGTTCAGCGCCTGCGAGCAGGTGGCCGATTTCAAGCCCGGCGAAGACGTGGAAGGCCGTGAGCGCCCGCGTCACCGTTTTGTTGGTGGGCTGATTCCCGAGCACATGCGCGAAATGGGAATTGAGCTGAAGAAGGGTTTTTCGCGCCTGACCGACCTGTTCACGCGCCTCACCGATCTGCTCAAGGAAGGCATGGACGGCGAGGTCAACATCGGCATCGCCAGCAATCAGGCCGAGGAATGGTACCCGCTGTTCGGCAGCCTGTTGTCCCGCTCCCAGGGCAACTGGGAGCTGTGGACCGCCTTCACCGTCGAAGACCCGGAAGACAACCCGCCCATGGCGCGTTGGCTGACCCTGTCGGAAAGCGGCGCGCTGTTTGATATCGAGGTCAATGCCAGCCCGATCCTCGCCGCTGAAATGCTGCGGCGTAACCTGTGGAACGTGGCGTATGGCTGCCTGGTCACCTCGGCCACGCTGACCGCCCTGGGCACCTTCGACCGTTTTCGCATGCGTGCCGGCCTGCCGAAAAAGGCGGTCACCGCCGTGGTGCCGAGCCCCTTCCACCATGCCGACGCCGGCGTGCTGCGCGTGCCGGACCTCAAGGCCGACCCGCGCGATGCGCCGGCCCACACCGCCGCGATCATCCGTGACCTGCCGGGCCTGGTTGAAGGGTCGCGCGGCACCCTGGTGCTGTTCTCCTCGCGCAAACAGATGCAGGACGTGTTCGACGGCCTCGACCGTGACTGGCGCAAGCAAGTGTTCATCCAGGGCAACCTGTCCAAGCAGGAAACCCTGAACAAGCACAAGGCGCGGGTCGATGGCGGCGATTCCAGCGTGCTGTTCGGTCTTGCCAGCTTTGCCGAAGGCGTGGACTTGCCGGGCGCCTACTGCGAACACGTAGTGATCGCGAAGATCCCGTTTTCGGTGCCGGATGACCCGGTCGAAGCGGCACTGGCCGAATGGATCGAGGCGCGCGGCGGCAATCCGTTCATGGAAATCTCGGTGCCGGATGCTTCACTCAAGCTCGTGCAGGCCTGCGGTCGCCTGCTGCGTACCGAGGAAGACCGGGGCACCATCACGCTGCTTGATCGGCGCCTGGTCACCCAGCGCTATGGCAAGGCGATCCTGAATGCCTTGCCGCCGTTCCGGCGTGAAATTTCCTAAACCACCGTGGGCGAATTCGCCCACTTCGTGGTCACTGTTATCGACGTATTTCATCAGGCCATTCACCGGCCGTCTGGAGAACCTTGCTCGTATGATTCGCACGCTGCCCGCTCTTTTTGCCCTGCTGTTCGCCGCGCCCGTGATGGCCGCGGCGGCCGGGCAACAAACGCTGTTCAACTTCGTGCGCCCCGCTGACGTGGTCAAGGTGGCGACCCAGGACGCCAGCCTGCCGCAGTACAACGCCGAGCAAACCGCCGAAGGCGAGGTGCTGCGCCGTATCACCTTCAACCCGGCAGCCGAGCCAAGCCTGGTGCTCAGCCCTCAGAGCGGCACCTGGGACTGGTCGCAGTCCGGCGCCATGAGCCTGCGTATCCAGAGCGCCATGGACTGGGCGTTGACCCTCTACGTCAAGGTGCAGAGCAGCGACGGCAAGACCCTGGTCAGCCGCATCGACCTGCCGGCCGGCCCGGCGCAGACCTTGCTGGTCCCGCTGCAGGCCAATTCGCCCTTGAGCCAGGGCATGAAGGCCGGCCCGCCGATGCCGATCAGCCTCGACGGCCAGCGCGTGTTGCTGGCCGCCAGCAGTGGAGAAATCGACCGCAGCCAGGTGGTGTCGGTGACCTTGTCGATGCTCAATCCCAATGCCGCCCAAAGCATTCTGCTGGAGCGCTTTCGCGTGCAGGATATCGAACCGGTGATCAAGGCGGCCTATGGCGAACTGGTCGACGCCTATGGGCAATCCACCCGTGCGCGCTGGCCGGAAAAGGTCAGCAGCGACGAGCAACTCAAGGCCGCCGCCGCCCGGGAGCAACAACAGCTCAAAGGCTGGCTGGCTGAGCGCGACAAGTCCTCACTGGACACATTCGGTGGCTGGAACAAGGGGCCGGCCTTCGAGGCCAGCGGTTTCTTCCGCACCGAGAAGCGCGACGGGCGCTGGTACCTGGTCACGCCGCTGGGCCATCCGTTCTACTCGCTGGGCGTCAATACCATCGCCCCGGACAATAACCAGACCTACGTGGGCGGTCGCGAATGGATGTTCGCTGCGTTGCCCAAGGCTGGTGAACCCTTCGACAAATATTACGGCAGCAGCGACAACCGCACCGGCAACGGTTCGGGCGAAGGCCGCAACTTCGCCTCGGGGCGCTGGTACGATTTCTACGGTGCCAACCTGCAACGTATCTACGGCAGCGAACACTTTGACCACAAGCGTTGGGTCAACCACACCCTCGACCGCCTGCAAGCCTGGGGTTTCAACACCGTTGGTAATTGGAGCGACGAGGACCTGGCCGACGCCGAACGCGTGCCGTACACCTTGCCGCTGTCGATCGTCGGTGATTACGCCAGCATCAGCACTGGCACCGATTGGTGGGGCGGCATGCCCGATCCGTTCGACCCGCGCTTCGCCATGGCCACCGAGCGCGCCGTGGCCATTGCGGCCCGCGACCATCGCGACGACCCCTGGCTGATCGGCTATTTTGCCGACAACGAACTGGCCTGGGCCGGTCCCGGTGATGATCCCAAGTCCCGCTATGCGCTGGCCTACGGCACCTTGCGCATGACCACCGACGTCCCGGCCAAGCGTGCGTTCCTCAAGCAACTGCGAGACAAATACCGCAACGAAGAAGGCCTCTCCAAAGCCTGGGGCATTCAACTGGCGGGCTGGGAATTGATGGAAGATCCGGGCTTTGAACCGCCGATGCCCAACCCGGAGCACCCGGAAATCGAAGCCGACTTCAAGTATTTCCAGAAGACCTTCGCCGATGCCTACTTCAAGACCATTTCCGATTCGCTGAAATGGCATGCGCCCAACCAGTTGCTGCTGGGCGGGCGCTATGCGGTGAGCACGCCCGAAGCCGTGGCCTCGTGTGCGCAGTATTGCGATGTGCTGAGTTTCAACATGTATACGCTCAAGCCTCAGGACGGCTACGACTTCGCCGCGTTGCGCGCGCTGGACAAACCGGTGCTGATCACCGAGTTCAACGTCGGCTCCGCCGACCGTGGCCCGTTCTGGGGCGGCGTGACGCAATTGGCCCGGGAAGAGGAGCGTGGTGCGGCGTACGACACCTTTCTCACGCAGGCCATGGCTGAGCCATCGATTGTTGGCGTGCACTGGTTTCAGTACCTGGACCAGCCGGTGACCGGCCGCTTGCTGGATGGCGAAAACGGGCACTTCGGGCTGGTGGGTATAACCGATGTGCCGTTCCAGGGCTTTGTCGACAGCGTGCGCAAGAGCAATCTGACGGCGGTCGAGCAACTGGGCAAGGCAGCCGGGCAAGCCAGGGCGGCCGGCGCGGTGCGTGAGCATGAAGGCGGCAAGGCCGGGCCGGCGGGCGAGGGCGTGGGAAAGGGGGCCGGGCATGCCGGTGGGCATTCCGGGAATGGCCATTGATTCCGCGCTGATGGGTTCACAAATCCTACAAGGGCTGGAACAATGTCCGCCACTTTTAACGGCGTTTTCCGAGGGGGCTTCGGTGCAGGTTCAGGGTCATTACGCGCTCCAGTTTGAAGCTGTGCGCGAAGCGTTTGCCGCGTTGTTCGATGACCCGCAGGAGCGTGGTGCCGGGCTCTGCATCCAGATCGGTGGCGAAACGGTCGTCGACCTGTGGGCCGGCACCGCCGACAAGGACGGGGCCGAGGCCTGGCACAGCGACACCATTGTCAACCTGTTCTCCTGTACCAAGACCTTTACGGCGGTTGCGGCCCTGCAACTGGTGGCCGAGGGCAAGCTGCGGCTGGATGCGCCAGTGGCCAACTACTGGCCTGAATTTGCCGCCGCCGGCAAGCAAGCCATCACCCTGCGCCAGTTGCTCTGCCATCAGGCCGGGTTGCCGGCGATCCGCGAGATGTTGCCTGCCGAGGCGCTCTATGACTGGCAACTGATGGTCGACACCCTGGCGGCCGAGGCCCCGTGGTGGGAGCCGGGCCAGGGCCATGGCTATGAGGCGATTACCTACGGCTGGCTGGTCGGTGAGCTGCTGCGCCGCGCCGATGGGCGTGGGCCGGGGGAGTCCATCGTGGCGCGGGTTGCACGGCCATTGGGTCTGGACTTTCATGTGGGCCTGGCAGATGAAGAGTTTTATCGTGTTGCCCATATAGCGCGCAGTAAAGGCACCGTGGGCGACGAAGCCGCACAACGTTTATTGCAAGTAATGATGCGTGAACCGGCGGCCATGACGACACGCGCATTTGCCAATCCGCCATCCATTCTGACCAGCACTAATAAACCCGAGTGGCGACGCATGCAGCAGCCGGCCGCTAATGGCCACGGTAATGCGCGCAGTCTGGCGGGTTTTTATAGTGGTTTGCTCGACGGTAGTTTGCTGGAAGCCGACATGCTCGAAGAGTTGACCCGCGAACACAGTATCGGGCCGGATAAAACATTATTGACCCAAACCCGCTTCGGCCTGGGCTGCATGCTGGATCAGCCGCAACTGCCCAACGCGACGTTCGGCCTTGGCCCACGTGCGTTCGGGCACCCTGGCGCGGGTGGTTCTGTGGGGTTTGCCGACCCGGAGCATGATGTTGCATTTGGTTTCGTGACTAATACATTAGGTCCCTACGTACTTATGGACCCGCGTGCACAGAAGTTGGTCGGAATATTGGCCGATTGTCTGTAAACCGCTTGCCGTTTCACAATTTTTTGTTACAAATGCGATTATAAGAAGACGCTGACGGAATAATGTAATTTCAATGTTCTGTACGCGTCGGTTTAACGGGTCAACCTGACCCTTCGGTTTTTCTCATTGTGTGGATATCTCATGTTATCGAACAAGTCCTTGGCACTGGCGCTGTGCCTCACTATTACGGGTTGCGCGCAAACGCCACAAAATGATGCCGAAGGAGGGCACTGGTGGTCATTTGGATCTGACAAGGCTGCTACCAAGGACGCAGTGACCCAAACCGACGCCAAGCCGGACGCCAAGCCCGCTCCAGGTGCCAAGCCAGCCGCGCCGGCTCCGGCCGCTGCTGCGGCCCCTGCACCTGCCACCGCAGCCGCCCCTGCGCCGGCGGCCAAGGCCGACAGCGGTTTCAACTGGTGGCCGTTCGGCGCCAAGAGCACCGACGACAAGGCCGCCGCCGACAAGGCTGATCTGAAAGCTGACGTCAAAGCCGCCACGCCGGCTTCGGACGCTGCGCCTGCCGTCGCCAAGACCGACACCGAAACCCACTGGTGGTGGCCGTTCGAAAGCAAGCCCAAGCCATTGGCCAAGGTCGACGTCAGCAACGTGCAGATGCCTGACCCGAAAATTACCCAGGCCTGGCTGGACGACTACGAGCCACGCCTGCGTGAAGCGATCAAGGACAGCAACCTGCAACTGGAACGTCGCGACAATGTACTGGTGGTGATCGCCCCGGTTGACGGCTCCTATAACCCCAAGCGTCCGGCCATGCTGCTGCCGGTGACCCTGGGCCCGTTCACTCGGGTGGCCAAGGCCGTTGAAGCCGATCCAAAAACCGCTGTACTGGTGCTCGGTCACGTGGATGCCACCGGCACCGCTCCGGCGAGCCAGGCACTGACCAAGGAACGTGCACAGTCCATCGCTTCGATCTTCAGCCTCAGCGGCCTGAAGCAGGACCGCCTGATGCTGCGCGGCATGGGTGACCTGATGCCGCGTGCGGCCAACGACAGCAACCAGGGCCGTGCGCTGAACCGTCGCATGGAAATCATGTTCACCCAGCGTACAACCATGTTGGCGCTGCTGAGCAAGTACAACTCGGGCAAGACCCCGCCTGTGGCTGAAATGGTCGCCGTGCAGAATGTTCCTGCACCGGCGCCGGCTGCCAAACCTGCGGCCAAGGCTCCAGCGAAAAAGGCTGCCACCAAAAAAGCCGCTGCCAAGCCAGCCGCCAAAAAGGCCCCGGCCAAACCGGCTGCGAAGAAAACCGCTCCGGCCAAGGCCAAGGCCGATGCCCCCGCTGCGGCTGATCAGGCGAAAAACTGAGTCGTTGAACCACAAGGATAAAGCCGCATGACCCAGGCACTGGCCGATATGCGCCGTGATTACACACGGGACGGTTTGAGCGAGGCCCACGCCCCGAGCGAGCCGTTTGCCTTGTTCCGCCAGTGGTTTGCCGATGCGGTGAGCACCGAGCAGGCCCCGGTCGAGGCCAATGCCATGACCCTGGCCACGGTCGACGAGGATGGTCGCCCGCACTGCCGCATCCTGTTGCTCAAGGGCCTGGATGCGCAGGGCTTTACCTTCTTTACCAACTATCAGAGCGCCAAGGGCGAGCAACTGGCGGCGCGTCCGTTCGCGGCCATGACCTTTTTCTGGCCGACCCTTGAGCGCCAGGTGCGCATCGAGGGACGGGTGGTCAAGGTTTCGCACGAGGAATCGGATGCTTATTATCAGGTTCGTCCCTTGGGCAGCCGGCTGGGTGCCTGGGCTTCGCCGCAGAGCAAGGTCATTCGTGACCGTGAAGAACTGCAGGCGCTGCTCAAGGCCACCGAAGAACGCTTCAGCGATACCCGGCCCGACTGCCCCGAGCACTGGGGAGGCTATCGCTTGCTGCCGGAGCGTATCGAGTTCTGGCAAGGCCGTTCCAGCCGCCTGCATGATCGGCTGAACTACCGCCTGCAAGGCACCGACTGGACACGCGAGCGCCTTGCGCCCTGAGCTTCACCTTCCGTCACTCCACTTGAATAATGCCCGCTGCGCTGGAGTCTTACTCGACAGATTCCGGGCGCTTTCGGCCGTGCGACTACACTGATGGAGCGCTGTCGGATTTTATCCGCAGAGGGACGGGAACACCGTTCGTCGAGTTTTCGGGTGATGGCAGTCTGTACTCTGGCTGAATGAAAGCAATTTTCTGCCGCGCGTGTCGTGACAGGCGGCAAGTGGCGGCGTCTAATGAATACCTGTCCTTTGGAGTTGATGCTATGCGTAAGTCCGTTTTACTGGCTGCCTGCTTTACCACCCTGTCGTTGCTGCTGGGTGGCTGCGCCTCGAGTCTGACCGGCGACTCGTACTCCCGTGACGAAGCACGTCGTGTGCAGACCGTTCGCATGGGCACCATCGAATCCCTGCGTCCGGTGAAAATCGAAGGCACCAAGACCCCAATCGGCGGCGCTGCAGGCGCAGTCATCGGCGGCGTGGGCGGCAGCGCCATCGGCGGCGGCCGTGGCAGCATCGTCACCGCCGTCATCGGCGCCGTCGCCGGTGGCCTGCTAGGCTCGGCCACCGAAGAAGGCCTGACCCGCACCCAGGGTGTGGAAATCACCGTTCGCGAAGACGACGGCAGCACCCGCGCTTATGTGCAGGCCGTGCAGGAAAATGAAATCTTCCGTATCGGTGATCGCGTGCGCATCATGACGGTTGATGGCACCAGCCGCGTTACGCGCTAAACGTCGGTCGTGGAAACACAAAACCCCAACCGGGTGACTGGTTGGGGTTTTTTCGTTTCTGATGCTTTTCGCGGCGTTTATTTCCGGGCGTCAGGTAAACATCTCGATGTCATCCATCGCATCATTCACGGATGCGGATAGCGCGGTGCCCCTTCTTCTTGCTTGTTCGAACGCCGGGATGATTTTCGTCATGTCTATCTCTCCGAATCGACGTGCGATGTGACCTATCGCTACGATAGCGGCTGATGCGATGTCATCGTCAGGGTGCCCGATAAACTGGAAGCACGTGTTTTGTGCCCATCCTCCGTCCATTTCATTCAGCCCAATCGAGATTAATGCCTCTGTTACCTTGCTTCTATCCGTCGTTGCTAAATAACGGACTGCTTTATCGTGATCCAATGATGGATCGTGGTATCGCATAGTCATTTGGTATCTCCCAATAGTTTTCCCAGAGGGACATAACCGGTCGGATGGTGATAATCGATGAGTGCGTCCGGCAAGTTGCATGACTTGGCGAATACGCCACTGCTGTCCGGGCCGCTAACTCAGCTTCACTCATGAGCTCAAGTGTCGATACCCGCCGGTCCCGGTGCTTAACGAGATCCGGCATAGAAGCCGGGTGCCGACGTTAGAGCAAGCCGAGGAGGGTGGATGTAGGACGGAACTGCGAAACAAGGGGGACTTGGATGAAGCAGGAGCCGGCTCACCGGCTCCTGCTAAAAGTCAGGCCTTTTTGCGACTTGCCACCGCCGTCACCCCATAACCAATACACGCCGCGAGTATCGACCCGGTGAGGATCCCCATTCGATCCTCCCCGGCAAACTCGCTGGCGCCCGGCACAAACGCCAGCGAGCCGACGAAGAGGCTCATGGTGAACCCGATACCGCACAGGATCGCCACGCCGAACACCTGCCCCCAGTTGGCACCGGCGGGCAGGGCGGCGAGGCCGGTCTTGATGGACAGCCATGTGAGGCCGAACACGCCAATGGTCTTGCCGATCAGCAAGCCGGCTGCGATACCCATGGGCACGTGGTGGGTGAAGCTGTCCAGGGTGACGCCGGTGAGGGAAACCCCGGCATTGGCGAAGGCGAACAGCGGCAGGATGGCATAGGCCACCCACGGATGCAGCGCGTGCTCCAGGCTCAGCAGCGGTGAAGTTTCGGCGTTTTTGGTGCGCAACGGAATACAGAACGCCAGCGTTACCCCGGCGAGGGTGGCGTGCACCCCGCTCTTGAGCACGCAGATCCACAGAATCAGACCGATGATCAGGTACGGCCCAAGCTTGACCACGCCCAGCCGATTCATCGCGATCAGGGCCACGAGGCAGGCGGCCGCACCGGCCAGCGCAACACTGGACAGCTCGGCCGAGTAGAACAATGCAATGACGATGATCGCCCCCAGGTCATCGATGATGGCCAGGGTCATCAGGAACAGTTTCAGCGACACCGGCACGCGCTTGCCCAGCAGCGCCAGCACGCCCAATGCAAAGGCAATGTCGGTGGCCATCGGAATCGCCCAGCCGGAAAGCGCGGCGGGGTAGTCCTTGTTGATCGCCCAGTAGATCAGCGCCGGCACCACCATGCCGCCAATGGCGGCGGCACCCGGTAGCACCACCTGGGACGGTTTGGACAGGTGGCCTTCAAGCAGTTCGCGCTTGACCTCCAGCCCGATCAGCAGGAAGAACAGTGCCATCAGGCCGTCGTTGATCCACAACAGGGCCGGTTTGGCGATTTTCAGCGCGCCGATCTGCGCCACCACCGGCACATCGAGAAACGCGCCGTACAGGTGCGACAACGGTGAGTTGTTGATGATCAGCGCCAAGGCGGCGGCCGCGATCAGCAGCAGGCCACTGGCGGCTTCCAGCTGGAAAAAACGGGTAAACGAGCTACGCAGAGGCAAGGGATGCTCTCCAATCCAGAGTCAATAGGCGGCTACCCTAACCCGTACCGTTAGTTGTTAAAACAAAAGTTATATTCTTATTTGTTATAAGGGGAGGGCTGAGTCAGGGTTGCAGCTGAGCCTAGCAATTGTGTGTCCAATTGAGTCGTCACTGTATCTGTGTGATGCGTAGGAAACCCCCTAATATCCTGGTTGAAATCCTTTGAGAACCTCCTGATGAGCGACCACCGTACCTGGGCCCGCGAAGCCATTCGCATCATTGAAGCGGACTTCCAGCGCAGCGCCGACACGCACCTGATCCCTTTGCCATTGCCGGGCTTGCCAGGTATCGAGTTGTACTTCAAGGATGAGTCCAGCCACCCCACCGGCAGCCTCAAGCACCGGCTGGCGCGGTCACTGTTTCTGTATGCGCTGTGCAACGGCTGGCTCAAACCCGGCGCACCGGTGATCGAGGCGTCCAGCGGGTCGACGGCGGTGTCGGAGGCCTATTTTGCGCGCCTGCTCGGGCTGCCGTTTATTGCGGTGATGCCGAGCACCACGTCGCGGGAAAAGATTGCCCAAATTGCCTTCTATGGTGGTCAGAGCCACCTGGTCGATGATCCGATGCAGATCTATACCGAGTCCGAACGGCTGGCGCAGGAAAGCGGCGGGCACTTCA
Source organism: Pseudomonas trivialis (assembly GCF_001439805.1). Taxonomy (GTDB): domain Bacteria; phylum Pseudomonadota; class Gammaproteobacteria; order Pseudomonadales; family Pseudomonadaceae; genus Aquipseudomonas; species Aquipseudomonas trivialis. The sequence continues at coordinate 235,529 of NZ_JYLK01000005.1, forward strand.
TGGATCAATTCACGTTCGCCGAGCGGGCCACCGACTGGCGTGCCAACAACAACATCGCCGAATCGATCTTCCAGCAGATGCGCTTTGAGCAGCACCCGGAGCCGAGCTGGCTGATTTCCAGCCCCGGCACCGGGGGCACCACCGCGACGCTGGGGCGTTACGTGCGTTATCGCCAGCATTGCACCCGCGTGTTGTGCGCCGATGCCGAGCGTTCGGTGTTCTTCGACTATTACCTGAACGGCGATGCCGGCTTGCGGCTGGACTGCGGTTCGCGGATCGAAGGCATTGGTCGGCCACGGGTCGAGGCGTCGTTTCTGCCCAAGGTGATTGATGCGATGGTCAAGGTGCCGGACGCGCTGTCGTTGGCGGCCATGCACTACCTGGCGGGGCGGCTGGGACGCCGGGTAGGCGGGTCCAGCGGGACCAACCTGATTGGCGCACTGATGGCCGCGCAGCAGATGAAAGCGGCGGGGGAGTCGGGCTCGATCGTGGCTATTTTGTGTGATGGTGGGGAGCGTTATGCCACAACTTATTATGACGAGACCTGGCTGGCGGCCCAGGGGTACGCCCTGGAAGGTCTGATCGCGAGTGTGGCGGCGAGTGTTGAACAGGGCGAGCCGTTACCGGACAGCATCCGGCGCGCCAATATCTGACACCACCCCCACACTCTGCGCAGGCAACTGCATCCCTGTGGCGAGCAGGCTTGCCCTGCGTTGGGGTGCGAAGCGCCCCCAATCAAGGAAAGTGCGGTGTACCTGATACTGCTCAGAGCCTGGTTCTGGGGCTGCTTCGCACCCCAACGCGGGGCAAGCCCGCTCGCCACAGCAAGCCTGCTTGCTACAGCAATACAATCAGGCCTCGATACCCAACATATCCCGTGCCAGCGCCTCGGCGATCCGAATCCCGTCAACGCCCGCCGACAGGATGCCACCGGCATAACCGGCACCTTCGCCGGCCGGGAACAGGCCTTTCACATTCATGCTTTGCAGCGAATCGTCACGGGTGATGCGCAGTGGCGAAGAGGTGCGCGTTTCGATCCCGGTCAGCACGGCATCGTGCAGTGAGTAGCCCTTGATCTGCTTTTCAAACGCCGGCAATGCTTCGCGAATGGCCTCGATGGCAAACTCAGGCAGGGCCAAGGCCAGGTCGCCGAGTGACACGCCAGGTTTGTAGGACGGCTCCACGCTGCCGATGGCGGTGGACGGTCTGCCCGCGATGAAGTCGCCCACCAGTTGCGCCGGTGCTTCGTAGTTGCTGCCGCCGAGCACATAGGCATGGGACTCCAGGCGCTCCTGCAGCTCGATGCCCGCCAACGGACCACCCGGGTAATCCACGTCCGGCGTGATACCGACCACGATGCCGGAGTTGGCATTGCGCTCGTTACGCGAGTATTGGCTCATGCCGTTGGTAACCACGCGATTGGGCTCGGAGGTCGCCGCAACCACCGTGCCCCCTGGGCACATGCAGAAGCTGTAGACCGAACGGCCATTTTTGGCGTGGTACACCAGCTTGTAGTCGGCGGCGCCGAGTTTCGGGTGCCCGGCGTACTTGCCCAGGCGCGCGGCATCGATCAGTGATTGCGGGTGTTCGATTCGAAAGCCCACCGAGAACGGCTTGGCTTCCATGTACACGCCACGACCATGCAGCATACGGAAGGTGTCGCGGGCGCTGTGGCCCAGGGCGAGGATCACATGCCGGGAGAGGAGCTGCTCGCCGCCGTCGATGACCACGCCGTGCAACTGGCCGTCCTCGATCAGCACGTCAGTCACGCGCTGCTCGAAACGCACTTCACCGCCCAGCGCGATGATCTGCTGGCGCATGTTTTCCACCACGCCGGTCAGGCGAAAGGTGCCGATGTGCGGTTTGCTGACATAGAGAATTTCTTCCGGCGCACCAGCCTTGACGAACTCGTGCAAAACCTTGCGGCCGAGGAATTTCGGGTCCTTGATCTGGCTGTAGAGCTTGCCGTCGGAAAAGGTCCCGGCACCGCCTTCGCCAAACTGCACGTTGGATTCAGGGTTGAGCACGTTTTTGCGCCACAGGCCCCAGGTGTCCTTGGTGCGCTGGCGCACTTCCTTGCCGCGTTCGAGGATGATCGGTTTGAAACCCATCTGTGCCAGCAACAGCCCGGCAAAGATGCCGCACGGGCCAAAGCCGACCACCACCGGCCGCTCGGTCAAACCCTGCGGGGCCTGGCCCACCACCTTGTAGTTGACGTCCGGTGCCGGGTTGACGTTGCGGTCATCGGCAAACTTGAGCAGCAGGGCGGCTTCGCCCACCACGTTCAGGTCGATGGTGTAGATGAAGCACAGCTCCGAGGTTTTCTTGCGGGCGTCGTAGCTGCGCTTGAACAGGGTGAAATCGAGCAGGTCATCACTGGCGATCCCCAGGCGCTGCACGATGGCGGGCCGCAGGTCTTCTTCGGGATGGTCGATGGGCAGCTTGAGTTCGGTGATTCGTAACATGACAGGATCCGGTAGGCGGCGGGCAAACAGGCCGGCTGTTTTGCAAACCGGCGATTATAAGCCCCAACCACGGTGTCCCGTCATGCTAAAACAGCGCAGGCACCCATCAGTCGTCCCGCGAACCACCGAAAGCGGCGCAGCCACGCTGGACTTGACCGTTGATCCGCAATTCGGCGGTCATGTGTTGCAGGCTGCCGCTGACCGGGTCGACGCAGCGTTGCGGGGCCACCCACAGTTCGATGTGCTGGTTGTTGGCCTCGGTCATCAGGTTGAAACGGCCATCGCCCAGTTGCTCTTCAACATAGGGCACCGGCAGCGGCGGCTGGCCTTCGCGTTCCAGCACCATGCCCTTGGCGGTAACGTTGAGTGCCCACGCCGGCTTGTGGCCATTGGCGCGCAGGATCATGCGCTTGAAGTCGGGGTCATCGCAGGCCGAGGTCGAGCGCTCGACGCGGTACAGCTGCTGCAGTTCGACCTCGCCCTGGGTGCCGGTGGCCACCCCGGAAAACTTGCCGCGCAGGTCGGCAAACAGCGCGCCTTGCTGGCCGGCGAGGGACGCGGCCTCCTGCAGGATGCTGGTGCCGCCGGTGTCCTTGACCACGTAGTTACGCTGGTCGCGACATGGCTGGAACAACAGCTTGCCGCCCACTGCCGTGAGTTCACCTTGCATGCGGGTCAGCCCGACGGTGGACGGTTTCGCAGGCTCGCTCTCGAACATCTGGCAGGCGGCGAACAGGGGGAGCAAGGCACACAAAGCAAAGGTACGGGCGGCACGCATTTTCGGGTCTCCTGACAAGTGCCGCCACGTTACGCAGACTGACCCTGCACCACAAGCCCGATGCCGAGCTTCAGGTGTGTCTTGCCGACTTTGAATTCAACCTGCGAGTCGGGCTGATCGAGTTGACACGCAGGCCCGCCTACCTCGAGCAGTACGGCGAACCGTAGACCCCGGCGGAACTGGCTGACGGACGATTGCGCTGGCTCCTGCGTGATTATCAGACGCGGAGCATGCCGATGTACCTGGTTCATCCCCGCCAGGGCGGCTTGCCAAGGCGCACTCAGGTATTGGCCGATTATCTGGTGGAGTGGTTCAGGCGCGGCGGCGAGGCGGTGAATCGCCTTTAACGGCAGCGACGGGTGATCAAGTGGTCGATGGAAAGCCAGCCCGGCCCCTTGGCGACCAGCAGCAACAACAGTGCGATCCAGGTGCCGTGTGTGGGGTAGGCGTCGGGGTAGACGAACAGTTGAATGGTCAGTGTCATGCCGATCAGCGCCAGGGCCGAAAGGCGCGTGGCGAACCCTATCAGGATCAGTGCCGGGAAGAGATGCTCGGCGAACGCCGCCATATGGGCGGCCACTTCCGGCGACAGCAGAGGCACCGCATATTCACTGCGAAACAGCGGCACGGTCGACGCGGCGAGTTTGGGCGTGCCCAGTTCAAAGGTGCCGCTGATCAGGTCCACGGCAAAGCCTTCAACCTTGGTTTGCCCGGACTTCCAGAACACCGCCGCTATCGAGAAACGCGCGAGGAACGCGATCAGGCTGTAGGGGATGTGTTCGAACAGGGCAATGGCGCGCTTTATCGGGCAGGGTGCAGGCGTGTTCATGGCGATACCTTCTGGTCCAGGTCAGTGATGGCGCCGAGGCTGATCAACAGCCCGAGGCATTGATGCAGGTCGAATTCGCTTGAGGCTTGGAGGGCATGCTCCAAGGCCGTTTCAAGCGCCTTGCCTCGGCGCAGGCTGTTGATAAACGCCACCGAGCCGCTGTCGATACTGAAGACCTTGACCGCCAGCCCGTGGCGCAGCACGAGTGCGCTTTGCGCCTGCCACGGGTTTACGCTGGCGATGGCGCCCTCGGTCTGGTGGGCGGCCCATATCGTCACGGCTGCGTAGGGCGAGTGCAGCGTGGCGACGCACGGGTGCAGTTGCAGGCGCGACTGGCCGTTGAGTTGCGCAAGCATGCGCGATTGATCCAGGGGCGGGATGTCCGCTGCGTGATAGGCGCGCACGCGCAGGCGCTCAAGTCTTGCGACGTCCGCCAGATAGGGCACGCTTTGGGCCGGCTCAAATGCCTGGATAAAATCGGCCAGCGTGCCGCCGTACTCGCTGATCAAGGGGCTGCCGGGCGGGCATGTCTGCACGTAGAGGCCGGCCATGGCGCGGAAGAATTCATCGCCCACCAACTGCCGCGTCACTGGGTAACTGGTCGCCAGCGCATTGATCAACGAGCTGTGCACATTATTGCGATACACCGCAAAACGGCTGGCCGGGTCGGCGCCGTTGCTGCTGAACACGCCCTCGGGGCAACCCGGTTCGTGGGCGAGCAGGGCGGCGCAAAACGCGTGCTGGGTACTCATGCCGTCACCTGCGATAAAAGCCGTTCGGCCTGCTGCGCCTCGGCCTGCAGTACGTTGAAGGCCGGCACCTGGTTATCGCGCTCGATCAACGTGGCGACCGGGCCCGTGCGTACCAGCACTTGCTCGTATAACTGCCACACTGCGTTGTCGATGGGTGCGCCGTGATCATCGATCAGCAGCCGGTCGCCCAGGCTGTCAGTGTCTTCGGCAAAACCGGCCAGATGAATCTCGCCCACCGCCTGCAGGGGCAAAGCGTCGATATAAGCCACTGGGTCGCGCTGGTGGTTGATGCAGGACACGTAGACATTGTTGACGTCCAGCAGCAGGCCGCAGCCGGTGCGGCGGACGACCTCGCTGATGAAGTCGGGCTCGTCCAGGGTGGCGCGTTGGAACAGCAGGTAGGTCGACGGGTTTTCCAGCAGCATTGGCCGCTTGAGCGTGCTTTGTACCTGATCGATATGCGCACACACCCTGTTGAGGGTGGTGGCGTCGTAGGTCAGGGGCAGCAAATCGTTGAGGAACACCGGGCCATGGCTGGACCAGGCCAGGTGTTCGGAAAAGGACTGGGGCTGATAGCGTTCGATCAGCGTGGCCAGGCGGGCCAGGTGCTCGCAATCGAGCGGGCCTTCGCCGCCGATGGACAGGCTTACCCCATGCAGCGACAGCGGATATTGTTCGCGAATCAAGCCCAGGTAATGATGAAACGGTCCGCCGGCCACCATGTAGTTTTCGGCATGCACTTCAAAAAAACCGATGTCAGGGCGGGTTTCGAGCACTTCAATGAAGTGCTCGCTTTTCAGTCCCAGCCCGGCCCGCAAAGGCAAGCCGGGCACCTGAGCCGGTGAGACCGTGTGGTGGGGTAAATGCGTCATCATCGGCCCTCGGGTTGGCGGGGATCAGGACTTGGCGGTGAACGCCTTTTCCTGGCCGAAGCCGGTTGGCGAGGTGGTGCTGGGGATCTGGCCGCAGGTGCCGGCCGGGACCAGTTTCCAGGCGTTGGCCTGGTCCTTGGTTTTGGAGGTGCCGGCGCAGGTTGTGCCGGCGCCCGCGCTGCAATCGTTCTTGCCGGCTTCTGCGACGCCGAAGCATTTCTGCATGTCATCGGCGGCAAAGGCAGGGGCAGTGAGGGCGGACAGGCTCAGAGCCAGTACCAGGGAGGTGGCAGACAATTTTGTGGTCATGGTGTGTCTCCAGCAGTGGGTTGAAGTAGCAGGCTCGATTGCCTGCCTGCACCACTAGAGGCGGCAGGACGATATTCATTACAAGGGCATTCAAAAAAACTGGCTGTTGCCCAAAACCAATGTGGGAGGGAGCAAAGCTCCCTCCCACCGTTCAGAACCGGTTTCGCCAGCGAATGCGGGCTAGCCGCCCAGGTAGGCCTCACGCACTTTCGGATCAGTGAGCAACTGTTCACCCGTGCCCTGCATCACCACCCGGCCGTTTTCCAGCACGTAGGCGCGGTCGGCGATTTTCAGCGCCTGGTTGGCGTTCTGCTCCACCAGAAACACCGTTACCCCGTCCTTGCGCAGCTGTTCGATGATGTCGAAGATCTGCTGGATGATGATCGGCGCCAGTCCCAGGGAGGGTTCGTCCAGCAGCAACAGTTTTGGCTTGCTCATCAGTGCCCGCCCGATGGCGAGCATTTGCTGCTCGCCGCCGGACATGGTGCCGCCACGCTGGCTGAAGCGCTCCTTGAGCCGCGGGAACAGCTGCAGCACCTTGTCCATCTGTTCCTGGTAGTCGCCCTTGTCGGTGAAGAACCCGCCCATGGCCAGGTTCTCTTCGACGGTCAGGCGTGAGAACACGCGACGGCCCTCGGGCACCACCGCGATGCTCTTGCGCATGATGTGCGACGATTCCTGACCCACCAGCTCTTCACCCAGGTAGCGGATGCTGCCGCTGTGGGCCTGGGGCGATCCGCACAGGGTCATCAGCAGGGTCGACTTGCCGGCACCGTTGGCGCCGATCAGCGTGACGATTTCACCCTGGCGCACTTCCACGTTGACGCTGTGCAGGGCCTGGATCTTGCCGTAGAAAGTGGAAACGTTTTCGAATTGCAGCATTTTACGCTTCCCCCAGATAGGCTTTGATCACTTCAGGATTGTCGCGGATCTGCTCCGGCGTGCCGTTGGCCAGGGGCGTGCCCTGGTTGATCACCACGATGTGGTCGGAAATGCTCATGACCAGTTTCATGTCGTGTTCGATCAACAGCACCGTGGCGTTGTGTTCTTCGCGCAGCACGCTGATCAGCGCCTTGAGGTCTTCGGTTTCCCTGGGGTTCAGGCCGGCGGCCGGCTCGTCGAGCATGAGGATCCGCGGACGGGTCATCATGCAGCGGGCGATTTCCAGGCGACGTTGCTGGCCATAGGCGAGGGTGCCGGCGGGGCGGTTGGCGAATTCGGTCAGGTTGACCTTGTCCAGCCAGTACTCCGCGTATGCCATGGCCTCGCGTTCGCTTTTGCGGAACGCCGGGGTCTTGAACAGGCCGGCGAAGAAGTTGGTGTTCAGGTGCCTGTGCTGGGCGATCAGCAGGTTCTCGACTGCCGTCATGTCCTTGAACAGGCGCACGTTCTGGAAGGTGCGCACCACACCCTTGCGGGCGATCTCGTGACCGGCCAGGCCCTGGATCGGCTGACCGTCCAGCAGGATGCTGCCGCCGCTCGGTTTGTAGAAACCGGTGAGGCAGTTGAACACCGTGGTCTTGCCGGCGCCGTTGGGGCCGATCAGCGCCACCACCTGTTTCTCTTTCACGGTCAGGGCCACGCCGTTGACCGCCAGCAGGCCGCCGAAGCGCATGCTCAAGTTTTCGACTTTCAGGATCTCGCGGCTCATTTGCGCAGCTCCATGTGTGGACGTTGCATGGGCAGCAGGCCTTGCGGGCGCCAGATCATCATCAGCACCATCATGGCGCCGAACATCAACATGCGGTATTCGCTGAACTCACGCATCATTTCCGGCAGCAGGATCATCACGATGGCCGCAAGGATCACGCCCAGTTGCGAGCCCATGCCACCCAGCACGACGATGGCGAGGATGATCGCCGACTCGATGAAGGTGAACGACTCCGGCGTTACCAGGCCCTGGCGCGCGGCAAAGAAGCTGCCGGCAAAACCGGCAAATGCGGCGCCTAGGGTGAACGCGGAAAGCTTGATGATGGTCGGGTTCAGGCCCAGTGCGCGGCAGGCGATTTCATCTTCGCGCAAGGCTTCCCACGCGCGACCGATTGGCATGCGCAGCAGGCGGTTGATCACGAACAGTGCCGCCAGTGCCAGCAACAGCGCCACCAGGTAGAGGAACACCACTTTGCTTACCGGGTTGTACGCGATCCCGAAGTACTCGTGGAAGGTCTGCATGCCTTCGGCGGCGGTGCGGTCGAACGACAGCCCGAAGAACGTCGGCTTGGGGATGCTGCTGATGCCGTTGGGGCCGCCGGTGATATCGGTAAGGTTACGCAGGAACAGGCGGATGATTTCGCCGAAGCCCAGGGTCACAATCGCCAAATAGTCACCGCGCAGGCGCAGCACCGGGAAGCCCAGCAAAAAGCCGAACGTGGCGGCCGCCATGCCGGCCAGTGGCAGGCAGATCCAGAAGCTCCAGCCCAGGTAATGCGAGAGCAGCGCGTAGGTGTAGGCACCCACGGCGTAGAAGCCCACATAACCCAGGTCGAGCAGGCCGGCCAGGCCCACCACGATGTTCAGGCCCAGGCCCAGCAGCACGTAGATCAGGATCAGGGTGGCGATATCGACCGCGCCGCGCGAGCCGAAGAACGGCCAGATCAGCGCGGCCACGATCAGGCCGATGATGATGTAGCGCTGGGTGCGCGGCAGGGTCAGGAACTGGCTGACCTTGGGCGACACCAGCGGCCCACGGTTGCCCTTGAACAAGGCACCGACCTGCTGGGTGAACAGCACGCGCAGGAACATCAGCACCGAACACAGGGCGATGATGGTCAGCGTCACGGGCCCGGTGCCATGCACTTCCAGGTTGATGCCGACAATGCTCAGCTTGAGGCCGAGCACCGGAAAGGCCACTGCCCACACCAGCAAGGCGCTGAAAAACGCCGATTTAAGATATCTGCTCATACTTTCTCAACCTCCGGACGGCCCAGAATGCCGGTCGGACGGAACAACAGCACCAGAACCAACAGGCCGAACGCCACGACGTCCTTGTATTGGTCGCCAAAAATATCGGCACCAAACGCCTCGGCCACACCCAGCACCAGGCCACCGAGCATCGCGCCCGGAATGCTGCCGATGCCGCCCAATACCGCTGCGGTAAAGGCCTTGAGGCCCACCAGGAAACCGGCGTTGGGGTTGATCACGCCGTACTGCATGCTCAGCAGCACCGCCGCAACGGCCGCCAGCGCGGCGCCGATCACGAAGGTCAGGGCGATGATGTTGTTGGTGTTGATGCCCAGCAGGTTGGCCATCTTGATGTCTTCGGCGCAGGCCCGGCAGGCGCGGCCCAGACGGGAGCGGGAGATGAACAGCGTGAGGCCCAGCATGGCCACCAGGGTGACCACGAAGACCAGAATCTGCATGTAGGAAATCAGCACTTCCTGTGCGCCACCCGGACCGAAGGAGAAGCTCCCCGGAATCAGGTTGGGGATGGATTTATCCTTGGAGTCCTGGGACAGCAATACGGTGTTCTGCAGGAAAATCGACATGCCGATGGCGGAAATCAGCGGGATCAGACGGTTGCTGCCACGCAGGGGGCGGTAGGCAACGCGCTCGATACTGTAGCCATAGGCACTGGTCACGACGATCGATGCCAGGAACGCAGCGGTCATCAACAGCGGCAGTGAGTGGATACCCATCATGGCCAGCCCGGCAAGGGCGATGAAGGCCACATAGGAACCAATCATGTACACCTCGCCATGGGCGAAGTTGATCATTCCAATGATGCCGTAAACCATGGTGTAACCAATGGCTATCAAGGCATAGGTGCTGCCAATGGTCAGGCCATTAACCAGCTGTTGGAAAAAATGATAGATCTCAGGCATTACAGCGCTCCTAAAAACCCGATACGCATTTCACTGGTGGAGTCATGTTCCGGCCTTGCGCTGTGTTCTGTGAGCACATTTGCACAAAGCGTTTGCCAGCGAACCGCTGGTGACGGTTTTAAGATTTTCAGGTGAGCCAGCGCCCGGATCGCGGGTGACAGGCCCATAAACCTCGTAAAACAAAGCCCACTGCTCTCACAGTGGGCTTGTTGGGGCAGTAACGCCTGGCTTACTGAGGGGAAACTTCGGTTTTTGGTTTGCCGAAGTGCCATTCGTAGACCACGAACTTGAAGTCCTTCAGGTCGCCCTTGGCATCAAAGCTCAGATCGCCGGTAGGGGTCTTGAAGGTGCCCGCGTGGATGGCTTCGGCCACTTTGGCGGTGTCTTCGCTCTTCGCGGCGGTGATACCGCCGGCGATCACTTCAACTGCCGAGTAGGCCGGGAACACGAATGGACCGGTCGGGTCCTGCTTGTTCTTGGCGAACTCGTCAACAATGGCCTTGTTGGCAGGGTCGGTGTCGAAGGATTTCGGCAGGGTGACCAGCAGGCCTTCGGAAGCGCCTTGGGCGATCTGCGAGATGGAGTCGTTGCCCACGCCTTCCGGCCCCATGAACTTGGCGTTCAGGCCTTTCTCTTTGGATTGACGCAGGATCAGGCCCAGCTCCGGGTGGTAGCCGCCGTAGTAGACGAAGTCGACGTTGGCTTGCTTGAGCTTCTGGATCACCGAGGAGAAGTCCTTGTCGCCGGCGTTCAGGCCTTCGAAAACGGCCACTTTCACGCCTTTCTTCTCGAGGGTCTGTTTAACGGCAGTGGCGATGCCTTCACCGTATTGCTGCTTGTCGTGCAATACGGCGACGATTTTCGGTTTTACGTGGTCGGCGATGTAGTTGCCGGCCGCCGGGCCCTGGGCGCTGTCCAGGCCGATGGTGCGGAAGATCAGCTTGTAGCCACGGGCGGTGATTTCCGGGCTGGTGGCGGCCGGGGTAATCATGATGACGCCTTCGTCTTCATAGATGTCCGATGCCGGCTGAGTGGAGCTGGAGCACAGGTGACCGACCACGAACTTGACGCCGTCGTTGACCACTTTGTTGGCGACCGCCACGGCCTGTTTAGGGTCGCAGGCGTCGTCGTATTCCTTGGCTTCAAGCATTTTGCCATCGACGCCGCCTTTGGCGTTGATGTCGGCGATCGCCTGCTTGGCACCCATGAATTGCATGTCGCCGTACTGCGTCACAGGACCGGTCTTGGGACCGGCGATGCCGATCTTGATGGTGTCGGCTGCGAACGAATGGCCGGCAACCCCAGCCAGGACCATAGCGGCAAACAGTTTGGAAATCTGCTTAGTAGCCTTATTCATAGTGCTCCACTCATGCTGTTGTATTTTTTATAGTTCCAGCGGCCTTGTGGGCTGCAGAACCGGATCGGATATGCGGATATCCCCCGGCGGTGCCCTGGCAACTGTACCGGTACAGTGTAGAGCGCCGGTTGATCGCTTGAAAAGCTGGGGGCCGGGGGCAAATCCAGGGGGTGTCGCTTAAATGAAAGTAAAAGACAGAATTGCGGCGGGGTAATGCCAGCGTTCCGGGCAATCCCTGGCTTTCCTGACACATAATTTCGGTAACGCATTTGCAACTGGGTTTTTCTGACTGAAGCTCAACGTTATGATTGCGCCGATTTTTCTTCAGGTGAACTCCCATGACGCAAGAACCTAGCACCCTCTATGCCAAGCTGCTCGGTGAAACCGCCGAAATATCCTGGAAGGAGCTTGAGCCGTTCTTTGCCAAGGGTGCCCTATTGTGGGTCGATGCCGGCCTGGATTTGATCGAGGCCGCCGAGGGAATGGCCGAGGATAACCGCGACAAAGTCGCCGCCTGGCTGGCCGCAGGTCACCTTGGCGAAGTGTCTGCGACGCGGGCGCTGGACCTGGTGGAGCGCGACCCGAGCCTGTGGGCGGTGGTGGTCTCGCCGTGGATTCTGATCCAGGAAAGGGCGGCCCAATAAGTAGCCGCACAGAAAAGGTGCGTTATTTTTCGCGGGTGAAGTGTGTAGCGGAGTAACCGCTGCGGCGGTGATGGCACCTTGCCGTGGCGAAAGGTCACAGATAGGGTGACGTTAACGTCACGGGAACAGTTTTGAGCGGGAGGGCGGTCGGTAGAGATTGTTTCAGAATGTGGCAGAGCGATCATTAATGCTCGGCTGTCAGATTGTCTTCGCGAGCAGCCCGCTCACACGTGATCACATTCCTGCCGAATGAGCACGGTCAAATTGTGGGAGCGGGCTTGCTCGCGAAAAATATCAACGGCGCCACAGTTCTCATTGAATACCCGCAGCGTCACCGAATCGGCCTGACCAGGGCAGCAGGTCCCGGCTGGCTCGGCGCCAGCTCCTTGGCCGCTGAAGCCTCGGGCGCCAGCGGATTACGCAGGTGAATCCCCTGAATCACCCCAATCACCTCGTTCGCAGGCACCGCCGGGCTGAGCAGATAGCCCTGGATAAAATCGCAACCGTGCTTGTGCAACAAGTCGAACTGCGCCTGGGTTTCCACGCCCTCGGTCACCACGTTCAGATGCAGGGTGTGCGCCATTCCGATAATGGCCTGGACAATCTCGATGTCGGCGGCTGACTTGGGCAGGTCCTGGATAAATGAGCGGTCAATCTTCAGCGTGTTGAGCGGCAGTCGCTTGAGGTACGCCAGGGACGAATAACCGGTGCCGAAGTCATCGATGGCCAGGGATACCCCCAGCGCACGAATGTGCCGCAGCAGTGCCAGCGTGCTGCTGATATTGCCCATCAACGCATTTTCCGTGACTTCCAGTTCCAGGCGGGTAGCAGCGATCCCGCTGAAACGCAGGGCGTCCTCGACTTCATCGGCCAACTCATCACGTGCCAGGTTCAACGCCGAGCAGTTGACGGTCATGTTCAGTTCGCTGTAGCCCTTGTCAGACAGAACGCTCAAGTCGTGACAGGCCTGGCGCAATACCCAGTTATCCAGTTCGGCAATCAGCCCGTTGCTCTCGGCGATCCCGATAAAGCGATCAGGTGCCAGCAAGCCGTGTGTTGGGTGCTGCCAGCGCACCAGCGCTTCCATACGGGTGACCTTGCCCAGTTTCATGTCGAAGATCGGTTGATAGAACAGCACCAGCCCTGTGCGCTCGCGCAAGGCTGCGCGCAACTCTTCCTCCAACTGCAGTTCGAGGAAGGCGCGGGTTTTCAGGTTGGCGCTGAAGAAATTCAAGCTGTTGCGGCCCGCATCCTTGGACTGGTAGAGCGCCAGGTCTGCGGTTTTCAGCAGTTCTTCGCAGGTGACGCCGTCATCTGGAAACAGGCTGATACCAATGCTGGTGGTCATCACCATGCGCCGCCCGGCGAGTTCGATGGGCTCTTTCATCTGCTGCATGATGCGTTGGGCCAGGTGCCGCGCTTCGTCGCGGTGGTGGATGCTGATGAGGATGCAGAATTCGTCGCCGCCAAAGCGCGCCACCACATCGGCATGGCTGCGCACCGAACTCTTGATGTGGCTGGCCAGCACGGTCAGCAGTTGATCGCCTGCGTCATGCCCAAGGCTGTCGTTGATACGCTTGAAGTGGTCAATATCAAGGAAAATCACCGCCATCATGCCACTGGCAGCGGTTTTCTCCGCAAGCTTCTCCGCGAAGATCTGATTGAAACCCCGACGATTGAGCAGGCTGGTGAGTGCGTCGTAGTGGGCCACCTGCTGCAGGGAGGCACGTGCCTGGTCCAGCTCGCTGAGCAGCGCATTGACCCGGCGCAGATCGCGCTCCTTGTGCTGCAGCTTCTTGTCGGCCAGGGCGGCGCTGATGCTGCTGCCGATCACCAGCAGCGTGATCACTGCCACCGAGAGGCCCATCTGGATTGGATTATTGTCCGAAGGTGCGGACAGGTCAGCCCCGGCAGGCACCACCATCTGCATGGCGGCCATGCCGGTGAAATGCATGCTGATGATGCCGGCGCCAAGCACCAGGCTGGCGGCGTATTTAAGCAACTGGTGAAACACCCCCGCGCCGTTGCGCAGGTAACTCGACAGCAACAGGGCCGCGAGGCTGGCGCCGATGGCGATGACTACCGACGCCGTGAACAGCCCGGCGCCGAAATACAACTGCGCCTGGGAGCGCATGGCCGCCATGCCCACGTAGTGCATCAGCGCAATGCCCATGCCCATCCACAGTGACGCCAGCAGGTACTGGTCAAAGCGCAGGGTCGCGTGGCTGAGGGTTTTCATGGCGAACAGCGACGCGATCAAGGCGATCAGCAGCGAGACGAACGTCATGATCAATTCATAGTGAATGGCGATCGGCACCTGAAATGCCAGCATGCTGATGAAGTGGGTGGACCAGATGCCGCCCGCCAGGCACCCGGCGCCCAGCCAGCGCCAGTGGCGGCGCGCGGTGGGGTCTTCGACGTGGCCGACGCGCTCGGCCATGTCCAGCGTGCCGAAACCGGCCGCACAGGCGACCAGGTAAGCCAGCAGCACCAGAAAAGGGTTATGACTGCAATTGAGTAATAAGTGCCCGTTGTGCGGAAGGTCGGTGAAAAAGTGCAGACCCAGCCATTCCATAGCATGTCCCGTCATTGCGCAGTTGCGTCACGGCCTACGGCGATGACCTATGAGGACGAGTATAGAAGGCTCACGGAATTCGCAAGCCGTAATGGCACATTGATGTCTTTGATTTTGGCATGCCGGGCATAGCGTTTGATGCTAAGCGCTGATAGGCAGCGGCAGTTCGAAGGGGGGCGCTTCCAGTGGCAACAGGCCGAACGCCGCGCGGGCCGCATCGCAATCGACGTTCTGCTCGCCCTGGCTCCAGGACGCGTCGAACTCGCGGCAGGGGCTTGAGCGCAATTCATAAATCGAACAGCTGGTGCCTTTGCCCACTTCGCCCTCCAGGCTGCAGCAGCGCGCGGGCTTCTGGTCGGTGCCGATCATCGCCACGCGGGTCGGGTTGATCTGTACCACCAGGTCATCGGGCACCGTGCCGCCGGATGAGGCGCACTCACCCCAGAAGAAAGACACACGAAAGTATGAACAGCAGGCACCGCAATTCAGACACGGACTGGCTTCGGACATGGGCGTCATCGATAAGGAAGGTAAGGGGGAGGTACAACGGGAAGGCTCGCCATTCTATCCGGGCCGTGGCCGTTGGGAAGAGGGGGAGGTATTTATATTTTTTGTAGGAAAAGTCCCGGAATGCCGGGTCACATCATGCCCTATCAGCTTTACGAATCATTACAGACAAGCGCCGCTCGGCTGACTATGTTGCAGTGACCTGAGCAGGATGCATCGGGCATCGCAGCGCTCATAACAATAAAAAGAGACGGACCCATGCAGACCTCGACCCAAGCGGCGAATGCCTGGCGCATTCTGTTCCTGCTGTTCCTGGCCAACCTGTTCAACTTCTTCGATCGCACCATTCCGGCGATCATCATCGAGCCCATTCGCATGGAATGGCACCTCAGCGACTTCCAGCTCGGCATTATCGGCACCGCGTTCACGCTGGTGTATGCCATTGCCGGCCTGCCGCTCGGGCGCCTGGCCGACACCGGCTCACGCAGCAAACTCATGGGCTGGGGCCTGTTTGCCTGGAGCGGGTTGACGGCTGTTAACGGTCTGGTCGGCAGCTTCTGGACCTTCCTGCTGGTGCGCATGGGCATCGGGATCGGCGAAGCCAGTTATGCCCCGGCCGCCAACTCGCTGATTGGCGACCTGTTTCCGGCGCACCGCCGTGCACGGGCCATGGGCATTTTCATGCTCGGCCTGCCGCTGGGCCTGTTGCTGGCGTTTTTTACCATCGGCTGGATGGTCAAGGCGTTCGACAGCTGGCGCGCGCCGTTCTTCATTGCGGCGGTGCCGGGGATGATCCTTGCGGTGTTCATGTTCTACATCAAGGAACCCAAGCGCGGCGCGGCGGAAACCGTGCACGTCTCCCAGGAACGCGTCGACCGCCCGATTCGCCGTGTGCTGGCGGTGCCGACCTTCCTCTGGCTGGTGCTGGCCGGGCTGTGCTTTAACTTCGCCACCTATGCGTGCAACTCGTTTCTGGTGCCGATGCTGCAGCGCTATTTTCTGCTGCCGCTGCAGGAGGCCGCAGTGGCCACCGGCGTAATCGTCGGCCTGACGGGGCTGGTGGGTTTGACGCTGGGGGGCTGGGTGGCCGACAAGATTCACCAGCGGGTCGCCAATGGGCGGCTGTTGTTTGCGGCGTTCAGCCTGGTCATTTCCACCGTCACCACTGCCTGGGCGTTGCACGCCGGGCGCATCGAGATTGGCGTGTTCGTGGCGCTGTTCAGTGTGGGCTGGTTGTTTGCGTATAACTTCTACACCTGCGTGTACACGGCGATTCAGGACGTGGTCGAACCCCGTTTGCGCGCCACGGCGATGGCGTTGTTTTTCGCCGGCCTGTACCTGCTGGGCGGTGGGATGGGGCCGATTGTGGTGGGCGGGCTGTCCGATCACTTTGCGCACTCGGCGATGTATGCGGCGGGGGCGCAGCAGATGACCGAGGCGTACAAGGCGGTCGGGTTGCATGACGCCATGTACCTGATTCCGGTGGCGTTGTTTCTGACCCTGCTGTTTCTGTTTCAGGCATCGCGCAGTTTTGTGCGCGATGCCAAAAAGATGAAGGAGGGGCTGAGGGCTGTTGAGGTGCCGGATGCGGTGGTGGCTTGAGACCGGGTTGACTCTATCGGGAGCAAGCCCCCTCCCACATTTTATAGGTGTTCACCGTTCAAAATGTGGGAGGGGGCTTGCTCCCGATGCGGCCATCAAAGTCCCTGATATTCCCAAGTGAATAAAAAAGGCCCGCACGGTGCGGGCCTTCCTGTCAGCAGGGCAGTGTGGAGATTAACCCGCCACCAGCACCCGGATCGCCTCGAGTCGCAGCGCGGCCTTGTCCAGCATTGCCAGGCCTTGCTCGCGCTGATTGCGCAGCGCCACCAGCTCGCTGTCGCGTACCGTCGGGTTGACGGCCTGCAGCGCGGTCAGACGCCCCAGCTCTTCGTCGGTGTCCGCCGCCAGGCGACGTTTGGCTTCGGCCACTCGCTCGGCATGACGCGGGGTGATCTTCTCTTCGCCGGCGTTGATACGCGGCGTGAGTTGATCGCGCTGGGCCTGGATGAACTTGTTGGCGCTGGCCCGAGGCACGCTTTCGAGCTGGTCGTTGAGGGTCTCGAACGATACGCGCCCGGACAGGTCGTTGCCGTTGGGGTCCAGCAGGCAGCGCAAGGCCGCCGGCGGCAGATAGCGACCCAGTTGCAGCGCACGCGGCGCGACCACTTCACTCACGTAGAGCAGTTCCAGCAGCACGGTGCCCGGCTTGAGTGCCTTGTTCTTGATCAGCGCCACCGCCGTGTTGCCCATCGAGCCCGACAGCACCAGGTCCATGCCGCCCTGCACCATCGGGTGTTCCCAGGTGATGAACTGCATGTCTTCGCGCGACAGTGCCTGGTTACGGTCGTAGGTGATGGTCACGCCTTCGTCGTCGCCCAGGGGGAAGCTGGCGTCGAGCATTTTTTCGCTGGGCTTGAGGATCAGCGCGTTTTCCGAATGGTCTTCGCTGTCGATGCCGAACGCGTCGAACAGGGTTTCCATGTAGATCGGCAGGGCGAACTGGTCGTCCTGTTCCAGAATGTCCTCCACCAGCGCATCGCCTTCACCCGCGCCACCGGAGTTGAGCTCCAGCAGGCGGTCGCGACCGGTGTGCAGTTCCTGTTCCAGACGCTCGCGCTCGGCACGGGCCTCGTCGATCAGGGCCTGCCACTCGCTGTCGTCGGCGCTCTCCAGCAGCGGCAGCAGGCGCGGGCCGAACTGATGCTGCAAGGCGTTACCGGTGGGGCAGGTGTTGAGGAAGGCGTTCAGCGCTTCGTGGTACCACTGGAACAGGCGCTCCTGCGGGCTGGTTTCCAGGTACGGCACGTGCAGTTCGATGATGTGCTTCTGACCGATCCGGTCCAGACGGCCGATGCGCTGCTCCAGCAGGTCGGGGTGGGACGGCAGGTCGAACAGCACCAGGTGGTGAGCGAACTGGAAGTTGCGGCCTTCGCTGCCGATTTCCGAGCAGATCAGCACCTGGGCGCCGAATTCTTCATCGGCGAAATAGGCCGCGGCACGGTCGCGCTCGAGGATGTTCATGCCCTCGTGGAACACCGTGGCCGGAATGCCGGAGCGTACGCGCAGGGCGTCTTCCAGGTCCATGGCGGTTTCGGCGTGGGCGCAGATCACCAGGACCTTGGTGCGCTTGAGCATTTTGAGCTGGTCGATCAGCCACTCGACGCGCGGGTCGAAGCGCCACCAGCGTTGTTCTTCCTCGACGTCCGGCTGCGACTGGAAGCTGACTTCCGGGTACAGCTCGGCGTGTTCGCCCAGCGGCAGCTCCATGTATTCGTCCGGGTTGGGCAGCGGGTAGGCGTGCAACGTGCGCTCCGGGAAACCCTGCACGGCGGCGCGGGTGTTGCGAAACAGCACGCGGCCGGTGCCGTGACGGTCGAGCAGCTCACGCACCAGGCGCGCACTGGCTTCGCTGTCGCCATCGTTGACGGCGGTGAGCAGCGCTTCGCCTTCGTTGCCGAGGAAACCCTGGATGGTCTTGTGCGCCTTGGGTGACAGACGACCCTTGTCCAGCAACTCCTGCACGGCTTCGGCCACCGGGCGATAGTTCTCGCTCTCGGCGCGGAAGGCGTGCAGGTCGTGGAAGCGGTTCGGGTCGAGCAGGCGCAGGCGCGCGAAGTGGCTGTCCTGGCCCAGTTGCTCCGGGGTGGCGGTGAGCAGCAGCACGCCCGGGATCACTTCAGCCAGTTGTTCGACCAGTGAATATTCCTGGCTGGCCTTTTCTTCGTGCCAGACCAGGTGGTGCGCTTCGTCGACCACCAGCAGGTCCCAGCCGGCGGCGAACAGCGCGTCCTGAGCTTTTTCGTCGTCCACCAGCCATTCGAGCGCCACCAGCGCGAGCTGGGTGTCCTCGAACGGGTTGGTGGCATCGCTTTCGATAAAGCGCTCTTCGTCGAACAGGGCCACCTGCAGGTTGAAGCGGCGGCGCATTTCCACCAGCCATTGGTGCTGCAGGTTCTCCGGTACCAGGATCAGCACGCGGCTGGCGCGGCCCGACAGCAACTGGCGGTGGATGACGAGGCCTGCTTCGATGGTCTTGCCCAGGCCCACTTCGTCGGCCAGCAAGACCCGTGGCGCGATGCGGTCGGCGACTTCACGGGCGATGTGCAACTGGTGCGCGATGGGTTGCGCACGCACGCCGCCCAGGCCCCACAGCGAGGACTGCAATTGGCGGCTGGTGTGTTCCAGGGTGTGGTAGCGCAGCGAGAACCAGGCCAGTGGGTCGATCTGCCCGGCGAACAGGCGGTCGCTGGCGAGGCGGAACTGGATGAAGTTCGACAGTTGGGTTTCCGGCAGGGTGACCTGCTCGTTCTGCCCATTGAGGCCGTGGTACACCAGCAGGCCGTCGACGTCGTCGACTTCCTGTACGGTCATTTTCCAGCCTTCGAAATGGGTGATGGAGTCACCCGGCGAAAACCTCACGCGGGTGAGGGGCGCATTCCGTAGCGCATACTGGCGTGTGTCGCCAGTGGCCGGATAGAGCACGGTCAACAAGCGTCCGTCCTGTGCCAGAACGGTGCCTAACCCCAGCTCTGCTTCGCTGTCACTAATCCAGCGTTGCCCCGGTTGATACTGCTGCGCCATGCTGCCTGACTCCCGCCGTGAAAAAGCCGACTATCTTAACGGAACAAGGTCCGACCCCCAAGGACTCTGACGAAAACTACTCTGTTTGGGTGGGCGCGCGCGTCGTGAGTCGACGGGTGGCGGGCACTTGTGAGTGTCGACTGAGTCACAGGTTGGCGACGCTGCGCTCAAGTCGGTGCGCAGCGCGCCGACAGCCTGAAGATCAGGAGAGTAACTATTATGCTGCCACCCATGCTGCCCGTCAGCGTCGTACCGGTCACGTCGCAACTCGACCCGGTACGGCCCAAGCCGGATATACCGCCCGTGGTGCCAGTGCAACCGGGCTCTAATGAAAGCACCATCGACCTGAAGAAGGGCGATGCCGAACGGTCGACTTTTCTGCTGCGCGAGGAACAACGCCGTCAGCAGGAACAACAGAAACGCCGTCGAGAAGCGGACCAGGACCCGGAGCAGCACCTCGCGATTCCCGGCGATGTGCTCAATGCCGACAACACCGTGCCCGTCATCCCCCTGATCGAGGATGAGCCACGTCAGGGGCTGTGGGTGGACGTCGAGGTGTGAAGGTGTATTTGCGGTCACGCGGGGCAGGCCGCATTATTGCGCCATCCCCTGCCACCACGTAAGCCAAGCCATGAGTGACGATGACAAGCTGATCGATTTGAATGCCGAACGCGCCAAGCGCGTGCATGACCTCAATGACAAGCGCCTGAATGAAGTGCGTCAGGCGTTTGAACAGGCAATGCCCCTGGCCAAGCCGAAGAAGAAACCGAAGAGCAAGCCGAAAAAACGCTGAAACAGCGTGCGTCCATTGATCCTGGTCAATTCCCCGCTCCAGATTCTCCGTTAACGTGGTCCTATTGATGTTTATCCGCAATGGTCTTTGCGGATTACAGGGCACGCAAGGCATTTTGGGCGACTTCGGTCGCCTTTTTTTTGCCTGAAATTCAGCTGCCGAGTATTTGCGGGGTGGCCCCATCCCTGTGGCGAGCGGGCTTGCCCCGCGTTGGGGCGCGAAGCGCCCCCAATCCAGCAAAACGCGGTGTACCTGATACGGCTCAGCGCCTGGTTTTGGGGCTGCGGCGCAGCCCAACGCAGGACAAGCCTGCTCGCCACAGGGGATCTGCGCGTAACTGAACGGCATTAGGGCAAGCCCGCTCGCCACAATGAGTTCGCTCTGCACACAGGATTCGGTGCCGCCAATAAAAAAGGTGCGACCCTCGCGGATCGCACCTTTTTTTATTGCGGGCGGCTTATCAACTGCCCAGCGCCTTGGATGCCAGCCAGAACAACCCGGCCGACAGGGCCACGGTCGCCGGCAGGGTCAGTACCCAGGCCATCAGAATGGTCTTGACCGTGCCACCTTGCAGGCCGCTTTTATTGGCGACCATGGTGCCCGCCACACCCGACGACAAGACGTGGGTGGTCGACACCGGCAAGGCGAAGATATTGGCGAAACCGATCATGGTGGCGGTGGTGATCTGCGCCGACATGCCCTGGGCGTAGGTCATGCCCTGTTTGCCGATTTTTTCGCCGATGGTCAGCACCACCCGCTTCCAGCCCACCATGGTGCCCAGGCCCAGGGCCAGGGCGACCGCCAGAATCACCCAGAACGGCGCGTATTCGGTGGTGGCGGTCAGGTCTTTGCGCAGCTTGTCGAGGTCGGACTTCTCACGCGCATCCAGGCCCGGCAGCTTGCCGACTTTCTTCGCGGTGTCGTCCAGGCAGAGCAGGTAGCGACGCACTTCGATGCGGTGGTCGGCACTCAGCGAATGGTAGTCGGACACGCCTTTCAAGGTGTCAACCAGCGCATTGATGGTTGGCTCGGTCTGCTGCGGGTTGCATTGGAACTTGCCCGGCAGGTCGCCTTTCACGCTTTTGCCCAGCGCCAGGAACTCGCCAAGGGTGGCGTTGTTGCGCTGGTAGAACTGGCTCAAATGCACGGTGGCGTCGCGGGTGCGTTCGATCTGGTAGGTGGTGCTGCCCAGGTCGAGAACGAACTGCGCCGGCACGATGCCGATCAGTACCAGCATGATCAGGCCGATACCTTTCTGACCATCGTTGGAGCCGTGCACAAAGCTCACGGCCATGGCCGAGATCACCAGCACCAGGCGGTTCCAGAACGGCGGGTGCTTCTTGTCGTCGAGCTTGCGGCGCTGGTCCGGGGTTTTGTGCATCTTCGACAGCGGCCGCCACCACTTCAGGCCGATCAGCACCAGGGCTGCGACGATGAAACCGGCCATCGGCGAGAACACCAGCGAGGCGCCGATATCGACTGCCTTCTGCCAGTTCACACCGTCCGCCAGCGGAATATCGTTGATCAGGGCGTTGGCCAGGCCGACGCCGAGGATCGAGCCGATCAGCGTGTGGGAACTGGAGGCCGGAATACCAAAGTACCAGGTGCCCAGGTTCCAGGTGATCGCCGCGGCCAACAAGGAGAAGACCATGGCCAGACCGTGGCCGGTGTTCACATTGATCAGCAACTCCACCGGCAGCAGATGCACGATGGCATAGGCGACACCCACACCCCCGAGCAGCACGCCGAGGAAGTTGAACACCCCGGAGAAGAACACGGCCAGGTGTGGCGGCATGGCTTTGGTATAGATGACTGTGGCCACCGCGTTAGCAGTGTCATGAAAGCCGTTGATGAACTCGAAGGCGAGGACAAAGGCCAGGGCGAGCAACAGGCTCACTAGAACCCACGCATCCAGTCCGCTGAATAAATCGATCATGAAGGTTTTCTGACCCGGTCGTAAGGGGGCGCGATTATGCCAGAAAACCTCGGTAATCGATGCACTAGCTGCTCATCGGTAGCAATCTTCCCGGAAAAAATCTGTGGGAAATGCACGCATCCCAGCGTTTCCGGGGCTTTGACAAGTCGTTGATTTATAACGCGCGGGGCCGCAATGACGCGGTTTTGTCACAAAATCGTCACTTCTGAAACATTTGTATGAAATTTCCCAGGGGGCTGTAGGCGCTCACGCCGAAGGGCTTATGACTCTTCGGCCTTGAGTTCCTGTTCAATCTTCTCGATTTCCTGGGCGAAGGCCTGATCAAGCAAGCTGGCACGCTTGCGCCAAGGCTTGCGCTCTGGCTCGGGCTGCGCGGCGTAGGTGGTGATTTCCCCGCCGTAAACGTCCTTGTAACGTTGTTCCTGGCGCTCAAGTTCCGCGCGCAGTTCGTCTTTCGTCACAGTTGTTACCTAATTGAGTTGAAGTTAATTAACGTGCAGCGATAAAGCAGAAACTCGCGATCGAAGGTTCCACATTGAACAGTTGAACCCTTCAAGTTGAACATTAAGGCCCGAGATGACGTGGTTTAAATCCCTGCGTGTAACCGGCTATGCACTCGGTTTGTGCCGCCTGGCGAGCTCCAAAGCCGATAGTGATACCGGGCTGACCTCTGCACAGCCTGCATTATAGCGGCGCATTTGAATAACACTACTGGCATAAAGTTAAAAAGCCCTAACTTCGCGTGAGGGTTTTGTTACACACGAGTCAGTATTGGCTGAAAAAGCTGACGTCATGACTAGTTGTTTTCGCGGAAAACGAAGACGGGTCGATGTGAGGCGTCATATCAAGGCAAATTGCGATAATCGACTGCTCGTCCGATAATCGCCCAATGACGCCAGCCTCGCCTTGTCTGCCGGGTCGGTGCGGTTTGTAATGGCAAGCAGCCCTCCCTGCGCGTGCAGAACAAGAAAAAGGACCCGAAATGAACGACCAATTGCGTAACGCCTTCGCATCGGTGGCGCCGCCAATCGTGGCTTCACCGGCCAAGCGCATCCAGGCGTTCACCGGCGATCCGGACTTCATGACCTCCCTGGCCCGCGGCCTGGCGGTGGTGCAGGCGTTCCAGGAGCGCAAGCGCCACCTGACCATCGCCCAGATCAGCCATCGCACCGAAATCCCCCGCGCCGCCGTGCGGCGTTGTCTGCACACGCTGATCAAGCTCGGCTACGCCACCACCGATGGGCGCACCTATTCGCTGCTGCCCAAAGTGCTGACCCTGGGCCACGCCTATTTGTCGTCGACCCCGCTGGCCGTGTCTGCCCAGCCGTACCTGGACCGCATGAGCGAGCAACTGCACGAAGCCTGCAACATGGCCACGCTCGAAGGCGACGACATTCTCTACATTGCCCGTTCCGCCACCACGCAACGCCTGATTTCGATAGACCTGTCGGTGGGCGGACGCTTGCCGGCGTACTGCACCTCCATGGGCCGCATCCTCCTGGCGGCGCTGGACGACGCCTCGCTGCAGGATTACCTCGACCATGCCGACCTGCCCACCAAGACCAGCCGCACCCTGACCACACCCGAGGCCTTGTTCGAATGCCTGCAACAGGTGCGTCAGCAGGGCTGGTGCATCGTCGATCAGGAACTCGAGCAGGGCCTGCGTTCCATCGCCGTGCCGGTGTACGACGCCTCCGGCCAGGTATTGGCCGCGCTCAATGTCAGCACCCATGCCGGACGGGTCAGTCGCAGTGAGCTGGAGCAGCGTTTCCTGCCGAGCATGCTCAGTGCCAGCCGCGAGCTGAGTACGCAGCTGTTTGCCTAAGCTGTTCGGTGACCGCACAGATCCGCACGGGGTGAATTGACGCTATTTGCCCGCGCTTATTAATGTGCGGCAGCGCTCCCGGGCGCACCCAAATAATAATGACGACCTCAGGTCGTTGGCCCGCCATCGGTGTGGAATAACAATAATGACGCAACCTTCTGTCGGCACCTCCCTGGACGTCCAGTCCTTCATCAATGCCCAGCCACTGTCACGCTACCAGTGGCGCGTGGTGGTCCTGTGTTTCCTGATTGTCTTCCTCGATGGCCTCGACACGGCCGCCATGGGCTTTATCGCACCCGCGCTGTCCCAGGACTGGGGCATCGACCGCGCCAGCCTCGGCCCGGTGATGAGCGCCGCGTTGATCGGCATGGTGTTCGGCGCCCTTGGCTCCGGGCCGCTGGCGGATCGCTTCGGACGCAAGGTGGTGCTGGTGGGGGCGGTGCTGGTGTTCGGCGCCTTCAGCCTGGCGTCGGCGTACAGCTCGAATGTCGAGCAGCTGCTGGTGCTGCGCTTTCTGACCGGGCTGGGCCTGGGCGCCGGCATGCCGAATGCCACCACGCTGTTGTCCGAATACACCCCTGAGCGCCACAAGTCGCTGCTGGTGACCAGTATGTTCTGCGGTTTCAACCTGGGCATGGCCGGTGGCGGGTTTGTCTCGGCCACGCTGATTCCGGCCTTCGGCTGGCACGCCTTGTTGATGATCGGCGGCATCCTGCCGTTGATCCTGGTGGTGGTACTGATGCTGTGGCTGCCCGAATCGGCGCGCTACCTGGTGGTGCGCAATCGCGGCACCGACAGGGTGCGCGCAGCGCTGTCCCCCATCGAACCGACCGTGATCGCCCAGGCCAGCGCCTTCAGCGTGCCCGAGCAAAAAACCGTCAAGGCGCGCAACGTGTTCGCGGTGATCTTCTCCGGCACCTGCAGCGCCGGCACCTTGCTGCTGTGGCTTACCTACTTCATGGGCCTGGTGATCGTGTACCTGCTCACCAGTTGGCTGCCGACCCTGATGCGCGACAGCGGCGCCAGCATGGAACAGGCCGCCTTCATCGGTGCGCTGTTCCAGTTCGGCGGCGTGTTGAGTGCGGTCGGTGTGGGCTGGGCGATGGACCGCTTCAATCCGCACAAGGTCATCGGCACCTTCTACCTGCTGGCGGGGGTGTTTGCCTACGCAGTGGGGCAGAGCCTGGGCAATATCACCCTGCTGGCGACCTTGGTGCTGATTGCCGGGATGTGCGTCAACGGCGCGCAATCGGCGATGCCGTCCCTGGCCGCGCGTTTCTACCCGACCCAGGGCCGCGCCACGGGGGTGTCGTGGATGCTCGGCATTGGCCGGTTCGGCGCGATCCTCGGTGCATGGATGGGCGCCACGCTGCTGGGCCTGGGCTGGAACTTCGAGCAGGTGCTGACTGCGCTGGTGATCCCTGCCGCGCTGGCCACTGCGGCGGTGCTCATCAAGGGCATGGTCAGCCATGCGGATGCCACCTGACTGATACACCGCTATCGGGAGCAAGCCCCCTCCCACATTGGCCAAGAGTTAGCTCGCTAACAAATGTTCGATTATCGAACGGTTAGTCGATTATCGGATTGTTTGGCGCCATGCCCTCGGCTTAATCTTCAGGCACTTCGGCGCCACTTCAGCGCCTTCTTCGATCCATACCGGGAGCCCCACCCCCATGGCTGACATTCTCACCCTGCGTGATGCGGTCAAACGCTTCGTGAACGACGGTGACACCGTCGCGCTCGAAGGTTTCACCCACCTGATCCCTACGGCCGCAGGCCATGAAATCATTCGTCAGGGCAAGAAAGACCTGACACTGGTGCGCATGACGCCCGACCTGATCTATGACCAGTTGATCGGTGCCGGCTGTGCGCGCAAGCTGATTTTCTCGTGGGGCGGCAATCCGGGTGTGGGCTCTCTGCACCGCTTGCGTGACGCGGTGGAAAAACAGTGGCCGCAGCCGCTGGAGATCGAAGAACACAGCCATGCGGACCTGGCCAACGCCTACGTTGCAGGAGCCTCCGGGCTGCCCTTCGCGGTGCTGCGCGCCTACGCCGGTTCCGACCTGCCCAAGGTTAACCCGCTGATCAAGACCGTGACCTGTCCATTTACCGGCGAAGTGCTGGCGGCGGTGCCGTCGGTGCGCCCGGATATCACGGTGATCCATGCGCAGAAAGCCGACCGCAAGGGCAACGTGCTGCTCTGGGGCATTCTCGGTGTGCAGAAGGAAGCGGCCCTGGCGGCCAAGCGCTGCATCGTGACCGTCGAGGAAGTCGTCGACGACCTGAATGCGCCGATGAACAGCTGCGTGCTGCCGACCTGGGCCCTGACCGCCGTGTGCCATGTACCTGGCGGCGCACATCCGTCCTACGCCCACGGCTACAACGAGCGCGACAACCGTTTCTATCAGGCGTGGGACCCGATTGCCCGCGACCGTGGGACCTTTACCGCCTGGATCGACGAATACATCCACGGCACTGCTGATTTCAGTGAATTCCAGGCCAAGCTGGCCACCGCGCAGGAGGCCAAGTAATGGCTTACTCGACCAATGAAATGATGACCGTCGCCGCCGCGCGCCGCCTCAAGAACGGCTCGGTATGCTTTGTCGGCATCGGCCTGCCGTCCAAGGCCGCCAACCTGGCGCGCCTGACCTCATCGCCCGATGTGGTGCTGATCTACGAGTCCGGCCCGATTGGCGCCAAGCCTTCCGTGTTGCCGCTGTCCATCGGCGACGGCGAACTGGCGGAAACCGCCGACACCGTGGTGCCCACCGGCGAAATCTTTCGCTACTGGCTGCAAGGCGGACGCATCGACGTCGGCTTTCTCGGTGCGGCCCAGGTCGACCGTTTCGGCAACATCAACACCACCGTGGTCGGTGACTATCACCAGCCCAAAGTACGCCTGCCGGGTGCCGGTGGCGCGCCGGAAATCGCCGGCTCCGCCAAAAGCGTGCTGATCATCCTCAAGCAGTCGGCGCGCTCGTTTGTCGACAAGCTGGACTTCATTACCTCGGTCGGTCACGGCGAAGGCGGTGATTCACGCACGCGCCTGTGCCTGCCGGGTGCCGGACCTGTGGGCATTATTACCGACCTGTGCATCATGGAGCCGGAAGAGGGCACCCACGAGTTCGTGGTCACGGCGCTGCACCCCGGGGTCACCCGCGAGCAAGTGGTGGCTGCCACCGGTTGGGCGGTTCGCTTTGCCGATCAGGTCGACACCAGTGCCGAACCGACAGAGGTGGAGCTGACCGCCCTGCGTGACCTTGAAGCCCGCACGGCCGCCGCCCACGGCCAAGCGCCTGGAGAAGCCTGATGCGCGACGTCTTTATCTGTGATGCCATTCGCACCCCCATCGGCCGCTTTGGCGGTGGCCTGTCCACGGTGCGCGCCGATGACCTGGCCGCGCTCCCGATCAAGGCGCTGATGGAGCGCAACCCGTCGGTGGACTGGAGTGCGGTGGACGAGGTGTTCCTCGGCTGCGCCAACCAGGCCGGTGAAGACAACCGCAACGTCGCGCGCATGGCGCTGTTGCTGGCCGGCCTGCCGCCGAGCATTCCCGGCGTGACCCTCAACCGTTTGTGCGCCTCGGGCATGGACGCCATCGGCACCGCGTTTCGCGCCATCGCCAGCGGCGAAATGGAGCTGGCGATTGCCGGCGGCGTCGAGTCGATGTCCCGTGCCCCGTTCGTGATGGGCAAGGCCGACGCCGCGTTTTCGCGCAACATGAAGCTTGAAGACACCACCATCGGCTGGCGTTTTATCAACCCGTTGATGAAAACCCAGTACGGCGTGGACGCGATGCCGCAGACCGCCGACAACGTCGCCGACGACTACAACGTGTCCCGCGCCGATCAGGACGCCTTTGCCCTGCGCAGCCAGCAACGCACGGCCGCTGCCCAGGCTGCCGGTTTCTTTGCCGAAGAAATCGTGCCGGTGCGGGTTGCCCATAAAAAAGGCGAAACCCTGGTGGAACACGATGAGCATCCACGGGACACCACCCTTGAGGCCCTGGCCAAACTCAAGCCGGTCAACGGCCCCGACAAGACCGTCACCGCCGGCAACGCGTCAGGTGTGAATGACGGTGCGGCGGCACTGATTCTGGCGTCCGCCGAAGCGGTGAAAAAACACGGCCTCACGGCCCGCGCACGCGTCCTGGGCATGGCCAGCGCCGGTGTAGCGCCGCGCGTGATGGGCATCGGCCCGGTGCCGGCGGTGCGCAAACTGGTGGAACGCCTGGGCCTTGCCGTCAGCGACTTCGATGTGATCGAACTCAATGAAGCCTTTGCCAGCCAGGGTCTGGCGGTACTGCGCGAGCTGGGGATCGCCGACGACGCGCCGCAGGTCAATCCGAACGGCGGCGCCATTGCGCTTGGCCATCCGTTGGGCATGAGCGGTGCGCGGTTGGTACTGACAGCCCTGCATCAGTTGGAAAAAACCGGAGGCCATAAAGGCCTGGCGACCATGTGCGTGGGCGTCGGCCAAGGTTTGGCCCTGGCGATTGAACGCGTCTAACAAGAGAGGATGGCTCCATGAGTGACAAGCCCGGTTACCGGCGCCCGCAAGCGGGCACTCAACCTGATTACCTGCACCCGGCCTACCAGTCGACGAACCTGCGTTCGCCGTCCCGGCCATTGGTGTTCCTGCCCCATTCCCTGTCGGAAATCACCGGCCCGAACATCGGCGCCGAGCGGGTCAATGAGACCGACAACGACCTCACCGCCCAGCATGACGGCGAGCCGCAAGGCGAACGCATCATCATCCATGGCCGTGTGCTGGATGAAAACGGTTTGCCGGTGCCAGGCATCCTGGTGGAAATCTGGCAGGCCAACGCCGCCGGCCGCTACAACCACCCGCGCGACCTGCACGATGCGCCGCTGGACCCCAACTTTACCGGCACCGGCCGCACCGTCACCGACGCCGATGGCTGGTACCAGTTCCAGACCATCAAGCCCGGTGCCTACCCGTGGGGCAATCACCACAATGCCTGGCGCCCGGCGCATATCCACTTTTCGCTGTTCGGCCCCAGCGTGCTGACCCGGTTGGTGACGCAGATGTACTTCCCCGGCGACCCGCTGCTGGAATACGACCCGATCTACAACTGCGTGCCGGACACCTCGGCCAAGCAGCGCCTGATCGCCAGCTTCGACCTGGAAAAAACCATTCCTTCCTATGCCCTCGGCTACCGCTGGGACATCGTCCTGCGCGGCCGCGACGCCACGCCGATGGAGAAATGAGATGAGCCTGTATGCAACCACGTCCCACACGGTGGGGCCTTACTACCACATCGGCCTGACCTGGCTGAACCGCGAGGACTTGACCGTCGCCGCCACGCTGGGCGACCGCGTGGCGATCAGCGGGCAAGTGGTGGACGGCAACGGCGATGTCGTCAACGACGCCATGCTGGAGGTCTGGCAGGCCAACGCCGCCGGCAAGTACGACCACCCGGAGGATGAGCAGGCCAAGCCCGTCGACCCCAACTTCGAAGGCTTTGGCCGCGTGCCGGTGGATGCCGAGGGGCGGTTTCGCTTTACCACCATCAAACCGGGCAGCGTGCCGGGGCTGAAGGGCACAACCCAGGCGCCGCACCTGGTAGTGCTGGTATTCGCGCGGGGCCTGGTGAAGCACTTGCTTACGCGGATTTATTTTGCGGGTGAGGCGTTGAATGGAGACGACCCGTTGCTGGCCTGTGTGCCGGCTGAACGGCGCGGGACGTTGATTGCCGAGCAGGACGCGGCAGGTGTGTACCAGTGGAATGTGATTTTGCAGGGCACCGACAAGGAAACGGTGTTTTTCGATTATTGAGTTGGCCTGAAATCCAATCGGGAGCAAGCCCCCTCCCACATTTTTGAATGTATTCACAAATCAAAATGTGGGAGGGGGCTTGCTCCCGATGAGGCCCTTTGTGTCAAAACATCTTCAAACTCTGCTTGCAAGACATGGATATTGCAAAGTATGTCTAGGCGATACCCGCTCCCACTGAGTAAAAAACCATGACAACAAAAGCCAGTCACTACACCGGAGAAGAGCGCAGCAAACGTATTTTCGCAATCGTCGGCGCGTCCTCCGGCAACCTTGTCGAATGGTTCGACTTCTACGTCTACGCCTTCTGCGCCATCTACTTTGCCCCGGCGTTTTTCCCCTCGGACGACCCCACGGTGCAACTGCTCAACACCGCCGGTGTGTTCGCCGCCGGGTTCCTGATGCGGCCCATCGGCGGCTGGCTGTTTGGTCGGGTGGCCGACAAGCACGGGCGCAAGAACTCAATGATGATTTCGGTGCTGATGATGTGCGCCGGCTCGCTGGTCATTGCGTTCCTGCCCACCTACAAGGACATCGGCGCCTGGGCGCCGGCGCTGTTGTTGATGGCGCGGCTGTTCCAGGGTTTGTCGGTGGGGGGGGAATACGGCACCACCGCGACCTACATGAGTGAAGTCGCGCTCAAGGGCCAGCGCGGTTTCTTCGCCTCGTTCCAGTACGTGACCCTGATCGGCGGGCAACTGCTGGCGGTGCTGGTGGTGGTGATCCTGCAACAGATTCTCAGCGAAGAAGAGCTGCGCGCCTGGGGCTGGCGGATTCCGTTCGTGATCGGCGCCATTGCGGCGGTGATCTCCCTGCTGCTGCGCCGCACCCTCAAGGAAACCACCAGCAAGGAAATGCGTCAGGACAAGGACGCCGGCAGCATCGGCGCGTTGTTTCGCCACCATAAAGCGGCGTTCATCACCGTGCTCGGTTACACCGCCGGCGGCTCGCTGATTTTCTATACCTTCACCACCTACATGCAGAAGTACCTGGTGAACACTGCCGGCCTGCATGCCAAGACCGCCAGCTACATCATGACCGGCGCACTGTTCGTGTACATGTGCATGCAGCCGCTGTTTGGCATGCTCTCGGACCGGATCGGCCGGCGCAATTCGATGCTCTGGTTCGGCGCCCTTGGCACCCTGTGCACGGTGCCGATCCTGCTGACCCTGAAAACCGTGACAAGCCCGTTTCTGGCATTTGTGCTGATCACCCTGGCGCTTGCTATCGTCAGCTTCTATACCTCGATCAGCGGGCTGGTCAAAGCCGAGATGTTCCCGCCCCACGTGCGCGCCCTTGGCGTGGGCCTGGCCTACGCCGTGGCCAACGCGATCTTCGGCGGCTCGGCGGAGTACGTCGCGCTGGGCCTCAAGTCCATGGGCATGGAAAACACCTTCTACTGGTACGTCACCGCCATGATGGCGGTGGCGTTCCTGTTCAGCCTGCGCCTGCCGAAACAGGCAGAGTACCTGCACCACGATTTGTAAGGGATCCGTTATGACGCTGCGCACGAGCAACCAATTGTTCGACGCTTACTTCACCGCCGACAGCATGGCCGAGGTGTTCTGCGACCAGGGCCGCTTGCAGGGCATGCTGGATGTCGAGGCGGCGCTGGCCCGCGCGCAGGCCCGGGTCGGGTTGATTCCGCAGGCCGCCGTCGCGCCGATTGCCCAGGCGTGCCTGGCCTCGCTGTACGACGTCGATGCGCTGAGCGTGGCGATTGCCACGGCGGGCAACTCGGCGATTCCGCTGGTCAAGGCGCTGGGCAAGTTGATCGCCAGCGAGGACGCCGGGGCTGAGCGTTATGTGCATTTGGGCGCGACCAGTCAGGACGTGATGGACACTGGTCTGGTTCTCCAGGTGCGCCAGGCGCTGGCACTGATCGACGTGGACCTGGCGCGTCTGGGTGACGTCCTCGCCGCCCAGGCCCAGCGCTACGCAGCGGTGCCACTGGCCGGGCGCACCTGGCTGCAGCACGCCACACCGGTCACCCTGGGGATGAAAATCGCCGGTTGGCTGGGCGCGGTGACTCGCAGTCGCCAGCGTCTGGCGCAGTTGAAGCCGCGCTTGCTGGTGCTGCAGTTCGGCGGGGCGTCCGGCACCCTGGCGGCGCTGGGTGAGCAGGCCATGCCAGTGGCCGAGGCGCTGGCGGCAGAGTTGCAATTGAGTCTGCCCGAACAGCCCTGGCATACCCAGCGTGACCGTCTGGTGGAGTTCGCTGCGGTGCTTGGCCTGATCGCCGGCAGCCTCGGCAAGCTGGGCCGCGACATCAGCCTGCTGATGCAGACCGAAGCCGCTGAAGTCTTCGAACCGTCGGCGCCGGGCAAGGGCGGTTCATCCACCATGCCGCACAAACGCAATCCAGTGGGCGCCGCCGTGCTGATCAGTGCCGCCACCCGCGTGCCGGGGCTGGTGGCGACCATGTTCAGTGCCATGCCCCAGGAACACGAACGCAGCCTGGGCCTGTGGCACGCCGAATGGGAAACCCTGCCGGACATCTGCCGGCTGGTGTCCGGTGCGCTGAAGCAGGCGTTGCTGGTGAGTGAGGGCCTGGAGGTCGACGCGCAACGCATGGCGCGCAACCTTGACCTCACCCAGGGCCTGGTGCTGGCCGAAGCGGTCAGCATCGTACTGGCCCAGCGCCTGGGCCGCGACACCGCGCATCATCTGCTGGAGCAATGCTGCCAGCGTGCGGTCGCCGAGGGTCGGCATTTGCGTGCAGTGCTGGCCGATGAAGCGCAGATCACCGCCGAGCTGTCAGCGGCCGAACTGGATCGCTTGCTCGATCCGGCGCACTACCTGGGCCAGGCACACACCTGGGTCACCCGCGCCGTCACCGAACATTTTGCCTTGAACGCCTGAGGAGGCTGCCGTGCCCTTTGTCCAACTCGCCGACGGCGAACTGCATTACCAACTCGACGGGCCTGCCGATGCACCCGTGCTGGTGCTGTCCAACTCCCTGGGCACCGACCTGCATATGTGGGATATCCAGATGCCGGCGTTTACCCGGCATTTTCGCGTGCTGCGCTGCGACACCCGTGGCCATGGCAAGTCACTGGTCACGCCGGGGCCCTACAGCATCGAGCAACTGGGCCGCGACGTGCTGGCGCTGCTGGATGGGCTGGGTATTCAGCGCGCGCATTTTTGCGGTCTGTCCATGGGCGGGTTGATCGGCCAATGGCTGGGCATCAACGCTGGCGCGCGCCTGCAGCGCCTGGTGGTGTGCAACACCGCCGCGAAGATCGGCACCCCCGAGGTGTGGGACCCGCGCATCGAGACCGTGCTGCGTGACGGCGCGGCGGCGATGGTGGCCTTGCGTGATGCGTCGATTGCCCGCTGGTTCACTGCTGATTTTGCGGCGGCGAATCCGCACCAGGCGCAACAGATCACCGACATGCTCGCCGACACCTCGCCCGAGGGCTACGCCGCCAACTGCGCCGCCGTGCGCGACGCGGATTTCCGTGCGCAACTGGCCTCGATCAAGGTGCCTACCCTGGTGATCGCCGGTACCGAAGATGCCGTGACGCCGCCCGCCGGCGGCCACTTTATCCAGAACCATGTGCAGGGTGCCGAGTACGCCGAGTTCTATGCGGCGCACCTGTCCAACGTTCAAGCGGGCGCCGCGTTCAGCGACCGCGTTAGCGCATTTCTGCTGGCCCACTGACCCAGTGATGGCTGGTCTTGCAATGGCGAGCGGTATCGCTGTGGCGAGCGGGCTTGCCCCGCGTTGGAGTGCGCAGCGCTCCCAGGATTTTTGGGGCCGCTGCGCAGCCCGACGCGGGGCAAGCCCGCTCGCCACAAAAAAAACGCGCGCCATATTTCCTGTTCAGAGGAGCTTTTTGTGGACGAGAAACAACGTTATGCCGAGGGCCTCAAGGTGCGCCGCGAAGTGTTGGGCGATGCCCATGTCGATCGCAGCCTCAATGCCCTGACCGAGTTCAACGGCGAGTTCCAGGAGATGATCACCCGTCACGCCTGGGGCGATATCTGGACCCGCCCGGGCCTGCCTCGGCATACCCGCAGCCTGATCACCATCGCCATGCTGATCGGCATGAACCGCAGTGAAGAGTTGAAACTGCACCTGCGCGCCGCCGCGAGCAATGGTGTGACCCGTGCCGAGATCAAGGAAGTGCTGATGCAGAGCGCGATCTACTGCGGTATTCCGGCGGCGAATGCAACGTTTCACCTGGCCGAGTCGGTGTGGGATGAGTTGGGGGTTGAGTCTCGCCAACAAGATCCGACGTGAAATACGCTCAGAAAGGTGGGAGGGGGCTTGCTCCCTCCCACAGGTGATCCTCACATGCTCAACACATCAGTGTGAATCTGCATCCCACACCCAATTCCACACCCCTGGCAGGTGCACCGGCGCATTCACATCCTTGACCGTGCGTGCCAGCGCCGCGCGTTGCAGGGCGGCGGTGTCGGTGTAGAACGGCTCGGCGGCGGTCCTCATGCCATTGATTCGCGCGCTGTCGAGCAGGATCTGCAGATATTCCTGCATGTGCCGCGCCGTATAGCGGTTGATGTCATGGAAGGTCACCACCACCGGAATCACCCCATCCACTGTCGGCAGCTCGCCCAGGGCAATGTGTTCGCGCACCACCGACAACTGCCGGTACAGGTTGGCGCGCCGCCGGGGGCTGGCGTTGAAGCCCCAGATCTTGCCGTCGTTGGCGCTCAGGTCGGTGAGCAACACGCCCATGCCATGGCGCTGGTAGGCGGCGAAGGTACGCTTGTCGTAATTCCAGAACGGCGGACGCACCAGCACGGGCGGTGTGCCGGTGATCCCGGCAATGTCCGCCGCGCCCAGGCTGAGGGTGCGCTGCAGTTCGGCATCGCTCAACCAGCGGTGGTTGGTGTGGAACGCGGTGGCGGTGTGGAAGCCCAGCACATGGCCGGCGGCATATTCACGCACCATGGTTTTGCGCCCGCGCGCACTGCCACCGGAACGCGCCCCTTCGGTCTGCACGAAAAACACCGCCTTGATGCCCGGCAAAATCGGGTTATGCGCCAAGTCAGCCAGCACCGAACGGCTCGGGTTGTTGTAGCCCGAGGCGCTGGGTCCGTCATCGAAGGTGATGAGAAAACGGATCGGCGCCTGGGCCTGCAAACGCTGCGCCGTCTGCGGCGTGAGGGCGATAGGCGGGCCGATGCAGCCGCTGAGCAGAACCGACAAAAGGACAATGAGGTATTTCATGGCGGCCTTGGCGAAGAGGTAGGCGTCCGTGTCGTTGAGGTCCCTGTACCGGGTGAGGGCGCGTGCACGATACAGCATGCGCACGCCGCGATCACCGGTATAAATGCCCACCTGGCTGGGCGAGTCTGATTCAGGCGTAGCGGGTTCGTAGTGGCAGGCCCATTTCTGCGTTTAGCGTGTTTTCGGTAAACGGGGCGGGTCAGCATCTTTTGCCCTCGTGGCGATGCGCGAAGCAAGGTCAGATCGTCTTCGACCCGCGCAACGAAGTCAGGTGGCCCCTGGATACTGAAGGCTTGTCGGCCTGCGTCGGTAGGTGTCACACGGGTGACCGTTGAGCACCGTGTGCCCATTGCCTGCGTACAGCTGGTCGTTACCGGCGCCGCCATCGAGGTGGCTTTGTTTGTCGGCTGGCCCGCTGCCGGCGTACAGGCGATCATTGCCGGCATTGCCGGCATTGCCGTACATGACCGCGTGGCCCCGGCCACCTTTGAGTATGTCGTTGCCTTCGGCGTAGCCGGTGTCGCTGCCGAGGGTAATATCGTCATCGCCACGTCCGCCATATACACAGGTTTTGCCGCCGCCCGCCTGGACCACATCATTGCCGTCTCCGGCGTCGATCTCGACACGTACGTTGACGTTGGGGGCAATGGTAATACGGTCGTCGCCCGCGGCGGACTTGATGTGGAGCAGGGTTGGAATGTTCGAGCGTCCGTCTGGGGTATCGAGCAGGTAATCACGACCGTTCACCTGAGCGTACAGCTGGCCATCAGGGCGTTGGCTGATATGAATCCGGTCGGCGCGTTCACCTGTTTCGAGGAACAGAACATTCGCCAGCGTCTCTGGACGCTCAGGGTTTTTCAGGCCCAGGGTGAGTGCCTGACCGGCGCGCAGATTTCCATCATCCACCCACACTCTTCTATAGGTCTGAACAGGCGGGGGGCCGGACGGTGTGTTGGCCGACGGTTGCCTGGGCGCCATGGCGTAGTTGTGATGAGACGTGACTGTTGTCATTACCTGTACCTGTGTGTCTGAAAGTGATGTGCAGCGTCGTCTTGCGACGCATGTCCTTCAGTCGTGCAATGGCAGGAAGCGTTCATGCCTTAAATGAGCCAATTTGCGACGAAAACAGCCACGATCCATCAGCTCGTGGCTGTCACGGATTTGTTTACAACAGGCTGATGGGGTAGCTGACAATCAAGCGGTTTTCGTCGAACTCAGTGTTGCTGTAGTCACGCCGCATGCTGGAGTTGCGCCAGCGCATCGTCAGGTTTTTCAGGCCGCCGCTTTGCACGGTGTAGCCCAATTCGCTTTCGCGGCCCCATTCCTTGCCGTCCGTCACGCTGCCGGTGTGCACGTTGCTGCCGCTGATGTAGCGGTTCATCAAGGTCAGCCCTGGCACGCCGAGGGCGGCAAAGTTGTAGTCGTGGCGCACCTGCCAGGATTTTTCCTCGGCGTTGTCGTAGCTGGAGTTGTAGCTGTCGTTGGCCAGGGTACCGCCGCTGGTGCCGTTGACGCGCATCCATTGGCTGTTGCCGCTGAGTTTTTGCAGGCCCACATAGAAGGTGTTGCCGCCGTAGCGTGCGGAGAACAGGCCGGACCAGGTCTTGTTGTCCAGCTTGCCGGCGCGGGCGCTGCCGTCGTCGGTGCCGTAGAAAAAACCGAGGTTGGCGCCCAGGGTCCAGTCGCCCAGGGGCTGGCTGTGGATCAGGTTGATGAACTGCTGGCTGTAGATGTCCTTGAGCTGGGCATTCCACAGGCCGATCTGGGTGCGTTTGTCGTTGAACGCGTATTCGCCGCCCTGAAAGTTGAAGCGGTCGGAGGTAAATGCGGTTCTGCCGACCATCGACAGGTCGGTCATGCTGCTGTCGTCGCGCGGGCTGTTGGCGCGGAACTGGCCGCCATACAGGGTCAGTCCGTCGATTTCCTTCGCGGTGATCTGCCCGCCGCGCAGGGTCTGCGGCAGGGAGCGGCCATCGTCTGCGCGCAGGATCGGCAGCACCGGCATCCATTCGCCGACCTTCACTTCGGTTTTGGAAATGCGTGCCTTGAACGCCACGCCCAAGCGCCCGAAGTCGTCCGCCGGGCGGCCATCACGGTCCAGCGGCAGCAACTGGGTGCCGCCAGTGCCGCGCCCGCCATCGAGCTTGAGCGAGTACAGGCCCAGCACATCCACGCCAAAGCCGACTGTGCCCTGGGTGAAGCCGGAGCGGGCATCGAGGATGAAACTCTGCGTCCACTCCTGCGCGCCGCCCTGGGCCCTGGTCGGGTTGGTGAAATTGCGGTTGAAGAAGAAGTTGCGCAAGTTGAGGTTGGCGCTGGCGTCTTCGAGAAAGCCGTGCTCCTCGGCGCAGACGGGCAGGGCAAGGCTTGCGACAGCGGTTGCCAGCAATAGCTGGCGCGGGCGAAATGTGCTCATGGCGTAGGACCTGTTGTTATTGGGGTTATGCAGGTGCGCGCATGGTGCGGGGCGGTGCGGGAGCGATGAAAGTGGGGCAGGGCGGGTTTTGGGCGATGATCGAACGCAAGTTGCCGCGGTTAAAAGAGGGGCAAAAAAAACCGCTTCCGATGACGGAAGCGGTTTTTGATTACACCCGGGCGGTCAGAACAGCTTCAACGTCGGGGCTTCTTCTTTCACGGGCTCGTTCTGCGCGGTCTGCGCGTTCCAGCCACCGCCGAGGGCCTTGTACAGGTTGACCTCGCTGGTGAGCTGCGCCAGGCGATCGGTGATCAGCGATTGCTGGGCACTGAACAGTTGGCGCTGGGCGTCGAGGAAGGTCAGGTTGCTGTCCACGCCAATGCGGTAGCGACGCTCGGCCAGGCGGTAGTAATCCTGGTTGGCCGCGACGAAGCCGCGCTGGGCGTCCAGTTGCTGCTTGTAGGTCTCACGCGCGGCGAGGCCGTCGGACACTTCCTGGAAGCCGGTCTGGATGGCCTTCTCGTAGTTGGCCACGTTGATTTCTTTCTGGATCTTCGAGTAGTCCAGGCTGGCGCGCAGGCTGCCGGCATTGAAGATCGGGATGTTGATCTGCGGGGCAAACGACCAGGTACCCGAGCCGCCCTTGAACAGGCCGCCCAGGTCCGGGCTCAGGGTGCCGGCGTTGGCCGTCAGGCTGATGCTCGGGAAGAACGCCGCGCGGGCTGCGCCGATATTGGCGTTGGCCGCCTTGAGGTTGTATTCGGCCTGCACGATGTCGGGACGACGTTGCAGCAGGTCCGAGGGCAACCCGGCCGGCACTTCGGCGAGCAGGTCATCGGACAGTGGCTTGCTGGCGATATTCGCCGGCAGGCCGGTGCCCAGCAGCAGGGTCAGGCTGTTTTCGTCCTGGGCCACCTGGCGCGTGTAGCGTGCCAGTTGCACCCGGGCGTTTTCCACCGAGGTGCGCGCCTGGCTGAGGTCGAGGGCCGAGGCCACGCCGACTTCGCTGCTGCGCGAGGTGAGCTTGAAGCTCTGTTCGAACGCGCCCAGGGTGTCCTGAGTGAGCTTGAGCAGTTCCTTGTCGGCCTGCCAGGTCAGGTAGGCGTTGGCCACGCTGGCCACCAGGCTGATCTGCGTGCTGCGCCGAGCTTCTTCGGTGGCGAAGTATTTTTGCAGGGCCTCTTCACTCAGGCTGCGCACGCGGCCGAACAGGTCCAGCTCGTAGGCGCTGATCCCGAGGGTGGCCGAGTACTGGCTGGTGATGCCCGATTGACCGGTCTGCGACATACGTGCCGGGGTGCGCTGGCGGCTGCCGGCACCGTTGGCCGACACGGCCGGGAACAGGTCGGCACGCTGGATGCGGTACTGCGCGGCATACGCGTCGATGTTCAGCGCCGCGACGCGCAGGTCGCGGTTGTTCACCAGGGCGGTCTGGATCAGCTGCTGCAGGGCAGGGTCATGGAAAAACTGCTTCCAGCCCTGTTCGGCAGCCGCCTGGCCCGGCGCCTGGGCCGACGAATACGCCGGCCCCTGCGGGTACTGCGCGGCCACCGGTGCTTCGGGGCGCTGATAGTCAGGTATCAGCGAGCAGCCACTGAGCACGAAGGCGGTGACGGCTAGGGAAAGTAGCGACTTGCTCATTGACCAGCCTCGTTAGGAGTGTGCGTGGTTTCAGTCTTTTTGCGCTTGCCGATGGCCGACACGGTTGCGAAGAACAGTGGCACCCAGAAGATCGCCAGCACGGTGGCGGTGATCATACCGCCGATCACGCCGGTACCGATGGCATGTTGGCTGCCTGAGCCTGCGCCCGAGGAGATCGCCAGCGGCAGTACGCCGAGGATGAACGCCATGGAGGTCATGATGATCGGGCGCAGACGCATGCGGGAGGCCTCGATGGCCGCCTCGACGATGCCCTTGCCCTGTTCGTGGAGTTCCTTGGCGAACTCCACGATCAGGATGGCGTTTTTCGCCGCCAGGCCCACCGTTACCAGCAAGCCCACCTGGAAAAACACGTCGTTGGACAAGCCGCGCATGCTGGTGGCGATCAACGCCCCCACCACACCCAGCGGCACCACGAGGACCACCGCTATCGGGATCGACCAGCTTTCGTACAGCGCCGCGAGGCACAGGAACACCACCAGCAGCGACAGCGCGTACAGCGCAGGCGCCTGGGAGCCGGACAGGCGTTCTTCATACGACAGGCCGGTCCATGCGTAGCCGATACCGGCCGGCAATTGCTTGGCGATGCGCTCGACCTCGGTCATCGCGTCACCGGTGCTGTAGCCCGGTGCCGGGGTGCCGAGGATTTCCATCGCCGCCACGCCGTTATAGCGCGACAGTTTCGGCGAGCCGTAGATCCACTTGCCCGAAGCGATGGCCGACAGCGGCACCATCTTTCCGGAGTCGCTGCGCACGTACCATTTGTTCAGGTCTTCAGGCGACATGCGGCTGGCCGCTTCACCTTGCACGTACACCTTCTTCACACGGCCACGGTCGATGAAGTCGTTGACGTAGCTGCCACCCAGGGCAATCGCCAGGGTCTGGTTGATGTTCGACAGCGTGATCCCCTGGGCACTGGCCTTCTCGTCGTCGACGGTGAGCTCGTACTGCGGCTCATCGTTCACGCCGTTGGGGCGCACACCGGCGAGGATCTTGCTCTGGGCGGCCATGCCCAGGAACTGGTTGCGTGCGGCCATTAACTTCTCATGGCCGACACCCCCCTGGTCCTGCAGGAACACGTCAAAACCGGTGGCGTTACCCAGCTCCAGTACCGACGGCGGCACGATGGCAAACACCATGGCGTCCTGGAACGTCTGCATGAAGTAACCTTGGGCGCGCTTGGCGATTTCGAACACCGAGGTGGAATCGTCACGCTCATCCCACGGCTTGAGCATCACAAAGGCCAGGCCCGAGCTCTGGCCGCGACCGGCGAAGTTGAAGCCGTTCACGGTAAACACCGATTTCACGCCCTTGCCTTCGCCCGGCTCGCCTTCCTTGTTGTTGAGCAGGTAGATACGCATGTCGTCGATGACTTTTTGCGTGCGTTCAGCCGTGGAGCCGACCGGGGTCTGCACCTGGGCAAAGATCACGCCCTGGTCTTCGTCGGGCAGGAACGCGGCCGGGATGCGCATGAACAGCCAGATCATGCCGGCGAAGATCAGCAGGTACACCAGGAACGCCGGGATCTTGTGCTTGATCATGTTGCCCACGCCGCGCTCGTAGCTCAGTAC
This sequence comes from Pseudomonas trivialis, assembly GCF_001439805.1. Lineage (GTDB taxonomy): Bacteria > Pseudomonadota > Gammaproteobacteria > Pseudomonadales > Pseudomonadaceae > Aquipseudomonas > Aquipseudomonas trivialis. Next base: position 276,254 of record NZ_JYLK01000005.1, read on the forward strand.
GCCACGGTCGAAGGTGCGGTTGAACCAGCCGAAGAAACCGCGCTTGGGTTGGCCGTGTTTTTCGGGATCGATCGGCTTGAGCATGGTGGCGCACAGCGCCGGGGTGAAGATCAGCGCAACCAGTACCGACAGCGCCATGGCCGAGACGATGGTGATGGAGAACTGTTTGTAGATCACACCGGTGGAGCCGCCGAAGAATGCCATCGGCAGCAGTACCGCCGAGAGCACCAGGGCAATACCCACCAGAGCGCCCTGGATCTGGCCCATGGACTTGACCGTCGCCTCCTTGGGCGACAGGTGCTCCTCGGCCATCACCCGCTCGACGTTTTCCACCACCACGATGGCATCGTCCACCAGCAGGCCGATGGCCAGGATCATGCCGAACATGGTCAGGGTGTTGATGGTGAAACCGAACGCCGCGAGGATGCCGAAAGTGCCCAGCAATACCACCGGTACGGTCATGGTGGTGATGATGGTGGCGCGGAAGTTCTGCAGGAACAGGAACATCACCAGGAACACCAGCACGATCGCTTCGATCAGGGTGTGCACGACACCGGAGATCGATTCGGTGACCACTGGCGTGGTGTCATACGGCACCACTGCCTTCATGCCTGGCGGGAAGAACGGTTCCAGCGACGCCACCGTGGCGCGGATGGCCTTGGCGGTGTCCAGGGCGTTGGCGCCCGAGGCGAGCTTGATCGCCATGCCGGATGCCGGGTTGCCGTTGAACTGCGCGCTGATGCTGTAGTTCTGGCCGCCCAGTTCGATGCGGGCCACGTCATGCAGGCGCACCTGGGAGCCGTCGGCATTTACCTTCATCAGGATATTGCCGAACTGCTCGGCGTTTTGCAGACGGGTCTTGCCGATGATCGTCGCGTTCAGCTGGGTGCCGGGCAGGGCAGGCAGGCCGCCCAGTTGGCCGGTGGCCACCTGCACGTTCTGCGCGCCAATGGCGTTGCTGACGTCAACCGGGGTGAGCTGGAAGTTGTTCAGCTTGGCCGGGTCCAGCCAGATGCGCATCGCGTATTGCGAGCCGAACACCTGGAAGTCACCGACGCCCGAAGTACGCGAAATCGGGTCCTGGATGTTGGACACGATGTAGTTGGAGAGGTCGTCCTTGGTCATGCTGCCGTCTTCGGACACCAGACCGATCACCATCAGGAAGTTCTTCACCGACTTGGTCACGCGGATACCCTGCTGCTGCACTTCCTGCGGCAGCAATGGGGTCGCCAGGTTCAGCTTGTTCTGCACCTGCACCTGGGCGATGTCCGGGTTAGTACCCTGGTTGAACGTCGCAGTGATGGTCATGCTGCCGTCGGAGTTACTGTCCGAGGCCACATAGCGCAGGTTGTCGATACCGTTGAGCTGTTGCTCGATGACCTGCACCACGGTGTCCTGCACGGTTTGTGCGGACGCGCCCGGGTAGGTCACCTGGATGTCGATGGCGGTTGGCGCGATGGCCGGGTATTGGTTGATGGGCAGCTTCAGGATCGACAGCGCCCCGACCAGCATGATCACCAGGGCGATCACCCAGGCGAAAATGGGACGGTCGATAAAAAATTTCGACATGGATTACTCCCCTTTGCCGGCTGCGGCGGCAGGAGTGGCAGCGCCGGCAGGCTTGGCGTTGTCAGCCTCCTTGACCTTCACCTCGGCACCCGGCTTGACGTACTGCAGGCCTTCGGTGATCACACGGTCACCGGCGTCGAGGCCTTTTTCCACCAGCCAGTAGGCGCCGGCGGTGCGGTTGGCGACCAGGGTGCGTTGCTCGACCTTGTTGTCCTTGTTCACGATCAGCGCGGTCGGGATGCCCTTGAGGTCACGGGTTACGCCCTGTTGCGGCGCGAGGATGGCCTTGCTGTTCACACCGGCCTGCAACTGGGCGTGCACGAACATGCCGGGCAGCAGGGTGTGGTCAGGGTTGGGGAACACGGCGCGCAGGGTCACGGAACCCGTGGTCTGGTCGACCGATACTTCGGAGAATTCCAGCTTGCCGTCATGGCCGTAGTCGCTGCCGTCTTCGAGGGTCAGCTTGACCTTGGCAGCGTTGGCGCCGGCTTTTTCCAGCTGGCCGCTTTCCAGGTCGCGGCGCAGTTTCAGCATTTCGGCCGAAGACTGGGTGACGTCGACGTAGATTGGGTCCAGTTGCTGGATCACAGCCATGGCGTCGGCTTGACCATTGCTGACCAGCGCGCCTTCGGTGACAGCGGAACGGCCAATGCGCCCGGAGATCGGCGCCAACACCTTGGTGTAGCGCACGTTGATCTGCGCGGTTTGCATATCGGCTTCGGCGGTCATGCGGTTGGCCAGGGCAGTGTCGTATTCCTGGCGGCTGACGGCTTGCTCATCGACCAACTGCTTGTAGCGGTCGGTGATCGACCTGGTCTGGGTCAACTTGGCTTGGGCGCTTTTCAGCGTGGCCTCATACACCGACGGGTCGATCTGATAAAGCTGCTGGCCTTCCTTCACGTCCGCGCCTTCCTTGAACAGGCGCTTGAGAATGATGCCGTTGACCTGTGGCCGAACTTCCGCGATGCGGTAGGCCGTGGTGCGGCCTGGCAGTTCGGTGGTCAAGGTGAAGGCTTGCGGTTGAATAGTGACCACGCCGACCTGAGGGGGTTGAGCGGGCGGCGCCGCCTCTTCCTTTTTACATCCGCTGAGCAGCGATGCCAGGGCGACGGCAGTGACCAGAGCGGTAACAGCTGGCTTAAGTTGCATGAAGATCCTCGGGTCAGGCGCGCAAAGTGCGCACAAGAAGTGTGGAAAGGTGGAAAACAAGTGAGTGGATAAGTAGCTTGCTACGCAATATACTTACGTTCATGGTTGTTTGTAAACTCTTGACAGGCTTCGTGAAATGTTGACAAAGCAACGTGCGAAGCCTCGATTTCATTACGTTCGGTGCCCATGACGGTGTCGTCCCAAAAATATACGGATGATCGTTAGCGTCTATTAATTGCGCATTAACGATAGTCTGAAGTGCCCTGATTGAGGTTTTACTGCCATGGTTCGTCGCACCAAAGAGGAAGCTCAGGAAACGCGCAGCCAGATTCTCGACGCCGCCGAACACGCTTTTTACGAGCGAGGCGTGGCGCGCACCACGCTGGCGGATATCGCCTCGCTGGCGGGTGTCACGCGGGGCGCCATTTACTGGCATTTCAGCAACAAATCCGACCTGCTGCAGGCGCTGCTCGACACGCTGCACGAACCCCTGGATGACTTGGCCCGGGCCAGTGAAAGCGAGGATGAACTCGACCCGTTGGGCTGCATGCGCAAGTTGCTGATTCGTCTTTATCATCAAGTGGCTCTGGACCCGAAAACCCGGCGTATCAACGAAATCCTGTTTCATAAATGCGAGTTCACCGACGAGATGTGCGACATGCGCCGCCAGCGCCAGACGCACACGCTCGAATGCAACCTGCGCATCGGCCTCACATTGCGTAACGCGGTGCATCGCGGGCAGCTCCCGGAAAACCTCGACACGGCGCGCGGCGCGGTGTGTATCCACGCCTATATTCACGGCTTGATCGGTCAATGGTTGTTGGTGCCTGACAGTTTTCAGCTGCATCAGGACGCCGAGCGTTGGGTCGATGCAGGGCTGGACATGCTGCGCCTGAGCCCCAGCCTGCGCAATTGAGACAAAATGCGTAATTGCATCAGGTTGTGTCAACAGTAAAGCGCAGGGGCGGTCAATCGTCCCTCTGCCTGATTCGTGGGGTGACTTTATATACGGGCTGGCGCGCAGTTGATAGGTAGCCGGCTAAGTATTTTGTAGCGTTATTGTTTCGGTTCTGTGAAGCAATGTTTCCAAAAGGACACATCAGGTTTAAAAATGTGGGAGGGGGCTTGCTCCCGATGGCGGTATACCCGCAGTAAATCAGCTGACGGGCACACGGCTATCGCAAGCAAGCCCCCTCCTATTTGGTTACAGCGCCAGGGTTGGGTAATCGATATAGCCGACCGGGCCCTTGGCGTAGAAGGTTTCCGGGTGCGCTTCGTTCAGCGGTGCGTCGGTTTTCAGGCGCGCCGGCAGGTCCGGGTTGGCGATGAACGGAACGCCGAACGCCACCGCGTCGGCCTTGCCCGACGCCAGCCAGGCATTGGCGCTCTCTTTAGTGAAGCGTTCGTTGGCGATGTACACACCGCCGAAGGCTTCCTTCAGGCGCGGGCCGAGGCTGTCGCCGGCTTCCTTTTCGCGGGAGCAGATGAACGCGATGCCACGCTTGCCCAATTCGCGAGCCACGTAGGTGAAGGTCTCGGCAGGGTTGTCGTCACCCATGTCGTGAGCGTCGGCGCGCGGTGCCAGGTGCACGCCCACGCGGCCGGCGCCCCACACGTCGATGGCCGCGTCGGTCACTTCCAGCAGCAGGCGTGCGCGGTTTTCCAGGGAGCCGCCGTACTGGTCGGTGCGCTGGTTGGTGCTGCTCTGCAGGAACTGGTCGAGCAGGTAGCCGTTGGCGCCGTGGATCTCGACGCCGTCAAAGCCTGCGGCCTTGGCGTTCTCGGCGCCGGTGCGGTAGGCGTCGACGATGTCGGCGATTTCAGCGGTTTCCAGGGCGCGCGGAGTCGGGTAATCGGCCAGTGGACGCACCAGGCTGACGTGGCCCGCCGCCTGTACGGCGCTCGGCGCCACCGGAGCTTCGCCGTTCAGGTAGGACGGGTGGGAAATGCGGCCGACATGCCACAGTTGCAGGAAAATTTTGCCGCCCGCGCCGTGAATCGCCTTGGTCACATTGGCCCAGCCGCGTACCTGGTCGTTGGACCAGATGCCTGGCGTGTCCGGGTAACCCACGCCCATCGGAGCCACGGACGTCGCTTCGCTGAGGATCAGCCCGGCGGAGGCGCGTTGCACGTAGTACTCGGCCATCATCGCATTGGGCACACGGCCTTCATCGGCGCGGCAGCGGGTCAGCGGCGCCATGATGATGCGGTTCGACAGTTCCAGGTCGCCCAGTTTGATCGGATCGAAAATAGTCGTCATCGGGAAAATACCTTTCTGTTTAAGTGGATCAGTCTGTTCAAGTGGATCAATGAGTCGCAGGGGCCAGGTCGGCATCGCCGCTCTGACGGAAAGTCAGCAGGGTCACCAGCAGCGCGAGGATCGCCAGGGCCGCAGCCGCCAGGGGCACGCTGGTGAGGCCGAAACCGTGGGCGATCACGCTGCCGCCGACCCAGGCGCCCAGGGCATTGCCAATATTGAAGGCGCCGATGTTGAGGGTGGACACCAGGTTTGGCGCCGCCTTGCCGAACGTCACCACGTTGATCTGCAGCGCGGGTACCGCGGCAAATGAGGCGGTGGCCCACAGGAACAGGGTGATTTCGGTGGGGATCAGCGCGACGCTGGTCCAGGTCAGTGCCGTGGAGACCACCGCCATGCTGATGAACACGCCGATCAGGGTGGCCGCCAGACGCTTGTCCGCCAGCTTGCCGCCGATGATGTTGCCCAGGGTCAGGCCCAGGCCGATCAGCAGCAGGGTCCAGGTCACGCCGTGGTGCGAGACGCCGGTGACATCGCCCAGCAGCGGGGCAACGTAGGTAAAGAGGGTGAACATGGAGGCGGCGAACAGCGCGGTCATGCTCAGCGACAACCAGATGCCGGCGCCCTTGAGGGCGGCCAGTTCGGCGCGCATGTCGAGTTTTTCTTCGTCACGCCTGGCCGGCAGAAAGCGGATCAGGCCGATCAGCGCCACCACACCAATCACCGTCACCGCCCAGAAGGTCGAGCGCCAGCCGGCCTGCTGGCCCAGCGCGGTGCCCAGCGGCACGCCGAGTACGTTGGCCAGGGTCAGGCCGGTGAACATCAGGGCCACCGCTGAAGCGCGCTTGTTGGCTGGCACCAGGTTGGCCGCCACCACCGAACCAATGCCGAAGAACGCGCCGTGGCACAGCGCCGTGACCACCCGGGCGAACATCAGCACGTTGTAGTCGCTGGCCAGGGCGCAGAGCAGGTTGCCGACAATGAAGATGCCCATCAACGCCACCAGCGCCGCCTTGCGCGGCAGCCTGGCGGTGGCCAGCGCCATGAACGGTGCGCCGATGGCCACGCCGAGGGCGTAGCCGGTCACCAGCCAGCCGGCACCGGGGATCGATACGCCGAGGTCCGCCGCCACATCGGGCAGAAGGCCCATGATGACGAATTCGGTGGTGCCGATGGCGAAGGCGCTCAGGGCCAGGATGAGTAGCGAGAGGGGCATTGGGGTGTCCTTGGTTAGTGCGCTGCGCTGAGTTCAGCGATGAGCGCCGTGAGGAAAGCCTGGATCACTTCCTCATTACGTTTGAAAAAGTGCCACTGCCCGGCCTTCTGGCTGCTGATCAAACCCGCCCGTTGCAAGGTGGCCAGGTGGGCCGACACGGTCGACTGGGACAAGCCGCAGCGCTGGTCGATCTGCCCGGCACAGATGCCGTATTCGTGGTTGTGCAGTTGCTCGGGGAACTGCACTTTCGGGTCTTTGAGCCAGGTGAGGATGTCTCGTCGTACCGGGTGCGCCAGGGCTTTTATTATTTCGTCGAGGTCGATGGACATGGAAGGTGCTCGGTGTCGTGCAGCGTTATATCGCGATGAGGCGAACCTTAAATCGTTATAACCCGATATACCAATATGATTTTGCTCTGAGGTCAGCTCAAATCGGTATATCGGGTTATAACGATACGTTGACGGCAGTGCTAGACTGCGCGCCATGAATTATCTCGCACATCTGCACCTGGGCGGCCAACTTCCTGCGCAACTGCTGGGCAGCCTCTATGGCGATTTTGTCAAAGGCCGCCTGCAGGGCCAGTACAGTCCGCAAATCGAAGCGGCGATCCAGTTGCATCGTTCCATCGACCGTTTCACCGACAGCCATCCGTTAATAGGGGAGGCGTTGTCGCGCTTCAGCCTCACCCGTCGGCGTTATGCCGGGATCGTCCTCGATGTGTTTTTCGATCACTGCCTGGCGCGGGATTGGGCGTTGTATGCCGACCAGCCGCTGGAGCATTTCACTGCCCAGGTGTACCGCGTGCTGGCGGCTGAACCGCAACTGCCGGGGCGGCTGGCGCAGATTGCGCCCTGGATGGCAGCGGATGACTGGTTGGGTTCGTACCGCGAATTTGCGGTGATGGACCAGGTATTGCGCGGGATTTCGCGGCGGCTGACGCAGCCCGAAGAGCTGAGCCATGCCATGCAGGAGTTGCGCACGTTATACGAACCGTTGAGTGACGACTTCCGGCGCTTCTACCCTCAATTGCAGGTGTTTGCACAGTCTCAACTGACCACACAAGACTAAATGTGGGAGGGGGCTTGCCCCCGATAGCAAGGGTTCAGCCAGCACATGCAGTGACTGACACGCCGCCATCGGGGGCAAACCCCCTCCCACATTTTTGATCGTGCCCGCTTCAGGCAGCATAAGCAGGTCGCGCCGCCACGTGCTCAGCCTCCGGCAACGGCCCAAACAACGCCTTTTGCACCGCCTGCTGTGCCTGATACGCCAGTGCCGCGCGTTCCTGCCCGGCGCAGGCAATCGGCTTGAGCACATGAATCTCGACGTCGCCCTGGTCGTTGGCAAACAGGCGCATCAGGTGCGACAGCAGGTCATCATCGCCAATGAACGGTGCCAGCGGGTCCACCTGACCGTTGCGCAGGTAACGAATCGCCACCGGTTGCAGCGACACGTCGGCATCGATCGCACTGGCCAGCAAACGCCCGTGGAACGTGCGCAGGCTGCGCCCGTCGGTGGTAGTGCCTTCGGGGAACATCAGCAGTGGGTGCTGTTGCTCGAGATGACGGGTCATCTGCTTGCGAATCAACTGACTGTCGCCCGAGCCCCGGCGAATGAACAGGCTGCCGGCCTTGGCTGCCAGCCAGCCGGCCACCGGCCAGGTGCGCACTTCGGCCTTGGACAGAAACGACAATGGCGTGACCATGCCCAGCAGCGGAATATCGGTCCACGACACGTGATTGCTCACCCACAGCATCGGCGTGCGCGGCAGTTCGCCGTGCACCGTCACGCGAAAGGGCAGGGCATTGCTCAAGCGCGCCATGAAAAACCGCGACCAACGCTGGCGCCGCACCATCGAGTTGGCCACGCCCAGGCGCTCGAACAGGCCGAACACACTGGCCATGCTCAACCCCAGCGCCACCACCAGCAGCACCCGGGCAATGCGCCCGTACACCCGCAGGCGGCCCATTACACAGCCGCCTTGAAGTGGCGCGCATAACGCGGGCAGAGGTTGTCGCGCTTGAGCAGGATGAATACATCGGCCACCTGGAAGTCTTCATCCCAGCAGGGTTCGCCGCAGATCTTCGCGCCCAGTCGCATGTAGGCCTTGAGCAGCGGCGGCATTTCGGCGATGACGTTGGACGGCAGGTCCAGCGCCGGCAGCGGTTTTTTCGGTTCGGCGCGCAGGTGTTCGTTGCACAGGTAGCGTTCGCGCAGGCGCTGCATGATGGCGTGGGCCTGGATGCCGCCGTCGTGCATCGGAATGCTCGCGCAGCCCATCAGGTAGCTGTAGCCGCCCTGGTTGAGCACTTCGGCCAACTCGCCCCAGAGCACGGCGATGGTGCCGCCGTTGCGGTAGGCCGGGTCGACGCAGGTTCGGCCGATTTCCAGGATCGGGCCCTGCAGGTGCAGCAGGCCATGCAGACTGAACTCTTCTTCACTGTAGAACCGACCCAGGGTGCTGGCGGCCTGGTGATCGAGCAGGCGGGTGGTGGCGACCAGTCGACCACTGTTCAAATCCCGCACGCCGATGTGGCTGCAGTGAACATCATAGTCATCCATGTCCAGGCCCAGTTCCGCGCCTTTCAGCTTGGCGTTGAATTCGCCGCTGAACACGTTGAACCGCAGGGCCTGTGCTTCCTGCAAAGCCTGTGCGCCAACCAGGCGTTCGGCTTGCAGACGGCGTTCATTGCCGGTGTCGCTGATGCGGGCGATCTGAGTCATGGCGAATCTCCGAGTGCCAGCCACGTTTCGGCCGGTCGACTTGTTTGTCCAAACTCAGGCTATGTAGGCTCGGTGTCATCTCCATGAAGCTACGGTGACGGTTGGGTGACACGCCCCGTGTCGCCAAACTGTCATGGGCCTGGGCTAGCCTCGCGGGCTTGAATGCCCCCTTGAGTCTGCGTCCATGGTCAGAGGCCTGTTGTGTGTTGCCCTGCTGTTAGTCACCGCTGCCGCCCATGCAGAAACCTGGCCCGGCAAGGAGTGGGCCAGAGGTGAGCCACTGGCCGGGCCCGCCGTCGAGGCCCTGGAGGCCTACGCATTTCCCGCGCGCGACGACGCGACCCGTCAGGGCGTTCGCACCGACGCGCTGCTGGTGATCCGCGATGGCCAGATCGTCTATGAACGCTACGCCGCACCCACCAGCGCCAGCACGCCGCACCTGACCTGGTCCATCAGCAAGAGCCTGATGGCCACGGTGCTCGGCGTGGCCTACGGGCAAAATCGCTTCAAGCTGAGCGACCCCGCCGCACGTTTTTACCCGCCGATGAAACAGCACCCCAAGGTGACCCTGGCCGATTTGCTGCACTGGGCCTCGGGCCTGGACTGGCAGGAAGACTACGAATACGCGCCGCTGAAGTCCTCGGTGGTGGCGATGCTCTACACCCGTGGCCATGGCGACATGGCCGAGTTCGCCGCTGAAACCGATGCCGCCGTGGCACCCGGCAAGGCCTTTCGTTACTCCAGCGGCGACAGCAATATTCTCTCCGCCGCGCTCAGGGGCATGCTGGGCCACAAGGCGTACATGAGTTACCCGTGGGATGCGCTGTTCGAGCCGCTGGGCATTCGCTCGGCCACCTGGGAAACCGACGCCGATGAAACCTTCGTTGCCTCCTCCTATGCCTACCTCACCGCCCGCGATCTGGCGCGGGTCGGCCTGCTGATGGCACGCGAGGGGCGATGGGGCGATGAACAACTGCTGCCCAAGGACTGGGTGGCGTTCAACCGCAAACCGTTCGACGGCTATAAAGCCGGCCAGGATGAAGCCGTACCGGGTGGTCAGTGGTGGCTCAACCAGGGCACGCCACGCCCCTGGCCTGACGCCCCCGCCGACACTTTCGCCGCACTGGGCCACTGGGGCCAGGCGCTGTTCGTCCTGCCCGACGCACACCTGGTGATCGTGCGCTACGGCGACGACCGCGACGGCACCTACGGCCACAACGAACTGCTCAAACGCGTGCTTGCGGCGGTGCAGCCATGATCCGTCGTCATCCGATTCTCAGCCTCTTTGCCGTGCTGCTGCTCGTCCTGCTCGGCTGGGTGTGGCATGAGCGCGTCAATCTGCAAGCCTTCCCCGACATCATTGCGGCCTACACCGCCAAGGAATATTGCTCGTGCCGCTATGTGGCGAATAACCCTGCGCAGTATTGCCGGGGCTACGTGAAACAATACGTGCCCACCAGTGCGTTTCGTGACAACCCGGAGCGCAGTGAGGTGACGGCGAGTGGGTTGGGGCGCACGCACAGTGCACGGTGGTTGGGGGAGAGGCAGGGGTGTCGGTTGTTGCCGTGAGGGCCCATTGGGCACTTCCACTTAATTAACCCAATAGACGGGCCTCTGGTGAGGCCCGGTCTGGATCACCTGAACTCCAATAAAACGGCTATGACGATCATCCAAATAAAGCCGATGGTCATCACCGTCAAGTTGATGATCAGGCGACGTTTCAGATGGGGTGGGAAGTTTTCAAGATCAACCGGATCCAGTTCTCCGACTTGGATCGAAGCCTTTGGCCACGCCACCATTCCAGTGATTTTCGATATTTCCAGGAGCGACCAAATCAAACCTCGCTTCCCAAGACTTGGCCCCCAGAGATAAATATAACGGCTGTTTTTTAAGGCATCCTTTATGGCGTCCAGGTGACAGCGGCTCAGGTACAGGCTGTATGCAAGAGTTAGATAGGCAAGCAAAATTGGACATCCCATAAAAATGATCGCAACCCAAGGGTGCCAATTGTCGATACTGGTCATGGTTGAGTAACTTCGTAAAGTTTCTCACCGATAGTTTCACCAGCCCTCCCTCCGACAGTCGTGCCCACCCATGCGCCAGTCCCCACTATGGCCGCGACACAGACAACGCCTCCGATACCTCCTGTCGCTACGCCAATTCCCAAGCAGATCGGACCACTGGCAGAACCGGCTATCACACCACCCGCAACGCCACCACCAGTGGACCCAATGAATTTCCCGCCTTCAGTAAACGTGATGTTCTCACAGGCCGCCCTTGTGTCGCCGCCACACACCTGCTGAATAGCCAGCACCGAAGAAACACCGCCAATGCCAATGGCGAGATAGCCCCCCATCTTCATATATTTGGTAGCACGACTGACCGCCTCCACATGGGCGCAATACCCCGGAATCTGCCCTGGCGCACCGGCCTTGTCCCAGTGATGCACCAGACTTCGGCTGGAAATTCCGAGGGCCGTTTTCAGCTTGGGATGATCGCCCAATGTGGTGTGGCCGCGCAGACGAGTGGAGTTCATCAGGTGAGCGTCCAACTGAGCGAGCAGGCGCTGGCGTTCGGCGAAGAACTGCGGCGATTTAAGATGACCCTGCTGGCGATAGCTCTCCTGATGCAAGCGTTCTATGGCACGGAGTGTGTCGCGCAGGTTGGCGAGGTGTGTCTCCATCACCACGGCGCTCACGCCCAGCCATGTCGAGGTGTGGCCAATGAAGCCGGCGATTTCGGCGCCGTGACGTTGCAGGAAGTCAGCCTCATCCTGTGTAAGAGAATCAAGGGATGCGTCGACCTGTTGAGCCGCTTGCATCAGTTGCGATTCCTGATAGGTGCAGGCGGTATTTTCAGGATCGCCAAGCACGATCAGTGAGCCGGCTTTGACGTTTGCCGTGCGAGGATTGAGCGCTTGGAATTTGCGCATCACCGCCGGATCAGGTGTGGGAAATAGGGTTTTTTCCAGCGCTTCACGGGTCATGCTTGTTGGCACGATATAGAAGCCGGGCTCCTCGCCTGCTGGGCCTTTAAATACAGGTGGCGACACACTGCGCGAAGGGACATAGGCGGATTGTTGCGGCGCTGCCGAGCGATTATCCACGGGTGATGGAACCGGTTCAGCGGTGCGCCGGGTTGATTGGGATGGGGAGCTTTGGTTGCTGTAAGTAGCGGTGTACACCGAGGGAATCAGCTTGGCGCGACATGGGCAACTGCTGAGACTGTCCAGTGTGCCTGCCACAAGTTTGCCATGACTTTCAATGTGCGAAATTCCTCCGAGGATATTGTAAATTCCCTCATGTTTCCCACACGTTACCCGGTCACCTTCACGGGCATGTAGGAGGCCATAAATATTAACCCTTGGATCACCATCCAGAACGTTCCCGCCGCAGGTGGTTTTGTCACCCAGGCCGATGAAGTGACCTTCATTCATCGTGTTTCTCCATTGCAGACAGTCGTGTGGACATAGAGCGGCGACTGAACATTAGCCATGCGTTTCGAACATATTTAATGGCGTAATACTGGAAAGGGTGTTGCGCCTGTTGGCTTGGGGCTTTACCGAAGGTAGAAAGTCCCCGCCACGAAGAAGTTCAGCGGTAACCTCATTGGTAGACGAGGGATGCAATGTTGAGCTCACATGTAATCCTTTTTATACGAAGAAGGCGGGTAAGGGCGAATTGCCAACAACCCAAACTTTGAAGAGGTGTTTGCCTGAGGTAAAGTCGGACAATTCCGGGAGCTTTGTCGTAAAAATCCGATGAATTTCCGCATCAGCCGAAAAAGGCAAATTGCATTGGGGCCCACATTGAATTTGCACCGTTCATGACATTGCGCTTAAGGTTCGCGCAGGTTTCCTGCCCCATGAGTCCTTATGTTCTGCGTCAAACCCCTGGCCTTTGCCCTGCTGGCTTTCGCCGCCTTGCCCGCGCACGCCGCCTGGTACCTCGATAACGAATCCTCGCGCCTGTCTTTCGTCACCACCAAAAACACCGAGATCGCTGAAGTGCAGCGCTTTCTGGTGTTGCATGGCAAGGTCGACGGCAAGGGCGCGGCGCAGTTGCAAGTGGAGTTGGAGTCGGTCAACAGTGCCGTCCCGCTGCGTGATGAGCGCATGCGTAACGAGCTGTTTGAGATCAAGACGTTCCCCGAAGCGTTGATCAGTGCGCAGATCAATCTGCAGCCGATCAACGACCTGGCGCCCGGTGCGCAAATCGAGCTGCGCCTGCCGATAAGCGTCACCCTGCATGGCAAGACTCAGACCTACAGCGCCGAGCTGTTGGCCACGCGCCTGGATGATCGGCGCTTCCAGGTGGTAACCCTGGAGCCGGTGGTGTTGCATGCCGAGGATTTCGACTTGGCGCCGGGTGTGGCGGCATTGCGCAAGGCGGCCGGGCTTGCGTCGATCAGTTTGTCGGTGCCGGTGAGTGCGGTGCTGATTTTCACGGCGCGCTGACGTGAGCGGCGCGGTGTTCCCGTGGCGCAGCGCCAACCGTTTCGAGTTGTTGATCGACGGACCGCGCTTTTTCCCGCAGATGCTGGTGGGCATCGCCCGCGCCGAGCAGCAGGTTGACCTGGAGTTGTACCTGGTGGAGGCGGGGGCGTGTGCCGAAGCGATGGTGCAGGCGCTGGTGCACGCTGCCGAGCGCGGCGTGCGGGTGCGCTGCCTGTTCGATGATTACGGCAGCCTGGCCTTCACCCTCGGGCTGCGCAAGCGCCTGACCGACGCGGGTGTGCAGTTGCGGTTCTACAATCGCCTGAGCTGGCGCCGCTGGGTGCGCAACCTGTACCGCGACCACCGCAAGCTGCTGCTGATCGACCAGGCAACCGCCGTGGTCGGCGGCACGGGCGTCACCGATGAGTTCTGGACGCCAGGGCAGGACAGCGCCGACTGGCATGAAGTGATGGTGCAGATCAACGGCCCGCTGGTGCTGGATTGGCAGGCGCTGTTCGACCGTCAATGGCACGCCAACGCCGCGCGCCGGGCATGGAAGCCGGCGACCCGTTTCGGTTTGCCGCGCCTGCCCAAGGTGCCGGCGAGCGGCGCGGGCCTTGGCCGCGTCGCCTATGCCGACGCCCGTCAGCATCGCGATATCCTGCAGTCGCTGATCCGTGCCTTGAACAGCAGCCAGCGACGTATCTGGCTGGCCACGCCGTATTTTCTGCCGACCTGGAGCGTGCGCCGAGCCTTGCGCCGCGCCGCCGGCCGCGGTGTGGATGTGCGCCTGTTGCTCACCGGTCCGCGTACCGATCACCCCTCGGTGCGTTATGCCGGGCATCGCTATTACCCGCGCCTGCTGCGCGCGGGCGTGCAGATTTTTGAATACCAGCCGTGCTTTTTGCACCTGAAGATGGTGCTGGTGGACGATTGGGTGAGCATTGGCTCATGCAATTTCGATCACTGGAATTTGCGTTTCAACCTGGAGGCCAACCTCGAAGCCCTGGACCCGGATCTGGCACTGGCCGTGGCCGGCAGTTTCGAGCGCGATTTTGCCCTGAGTCAGGCAGTGAGTCTGCAGGCGTGGAAAGCGCGGCCGCTGTGGCGGCGGGTGAAGCAGCGGTTATGGGGATGGGTGGATCGGCTGGTGGTCAATCTGCTGGACCGACGCAACTAGCCGGTTACCGCGATCAAATGTGGGAGGGCGCAAGCCCCTCTCACATTGTTTTGCATCGTACGCGAGGTATCAGAGCAGCTCGAAACTCTGCTGCTGCACATCCTGGGAGTCCAGCCCGATCTGCACGTTGAACTCACCCGGTTCCGCCGCGAACTTGAGCTGGGCGTTGTAGAACTTCAGGTCTTCCTCGGTGATGGTGAAGTGCAAGGTGCGCTCTTCACCGGCCTTGAGCATGACCTTCTGGAAGTTCTTCAGCTCCTTGACCGGACGGATCATTGAGCCGGCCACGTCCTGGATATACAACTGCACCACCGTTTCGCCATCCACCTTGCCGGTGTTCTTCACCGTGACGCTGGCGTCGAGCTTGCCGGTCTTGTTCAGGGTGGTGGACGACAGCGCCATGTCCGACAGGGTGAAGCGCGTGTAGCTCAGGCCATAGCCGAATGGAAACAGGGGGCCGGTGGTGTCATCGAAATACTGCGAGGTGTAGTTGCCCGGCTTGCCCGGGGTAAACGGCCGGCCGACGCTCAGGTGGTTGTAGTAGGTCGGGATCTGCCCCACCGAACGCGGGAACGTGATCGGCAGTTTGCCCGACGGGTTGTAGTCACCGAACAGCACGTCGGCAATCGCATGACCGCCTTCGGTGCCGGCGAACCAGGTTTCCAGGATCGCGTCGGCTTGCTTGTTCTCGTCGACGATCGACAGTGGACGGCCGTTCATCAGCACCAGCACCAGTGGCTTGCCGGTGGCCTTGAGTGCCTTGATCAGGTCGCGCTGGCTTTGCGGGATGTTCAGGTCGGTGCGGCTGGACGATTCGTGGGACATGCCACGGGACTCGCCCACGGCGGCGACCACCACATCGGCGTCTTTGGCGGCCTTGACCGCTTCGTCGATCATTGCCTGGGCCGGGCGGGCGTCATCCACCACTTCCGGGGCATCGAAGTTGAGGAAGTTGAGGTAGTCGACCACGGCCTTGTCGTTGGTGATGTTGGCACCACGGGCGTAGATGATCTTGCCTTTTTCACCGATGACCGCGTTCATGCCGTCAAGCAGGGTTACCGATTGCTCGGGTTTGCCGGCGGCGGCCCAACTGCCCATCATGTCGATCGGCGCCTTGGCCAGCGGGCCCACCAGGGCGATGGTGGCGGATTTTTTCAGTGGCAGGGTGTCGTTCTGGTTTTTCAGCAGCACCAGGCTGCGGCGCGCGATATCGCGCGCATCGCTGCGGTGCAGGCGGCTTTCGGCGTAGGTGTCGGCCGGGTCGTCCTCGGCCTTGCCGATGCGCAGGTACGGGTCCTTGAACAGGCCCATGTCGTACTTGGCGGCGAGCACTTCGCGCACGGCGTTGTCGATGTCGCTCTGTTCGATCTCGCCGGACTTGAGCAGCCCCGGCAATTCCTTGGCGTAGAGCGAGTCGTTCATGCTCATGTCGATGCCGGCCTTGATCGCAAGTTTGGCGGCTTCACGCCCGTCCTTGGCCACGCCGTGCTTGATCAGTTCGAAGATCGCGCCGTGGTCGCTCACGGCCAGGCCCTTGAAGCCCCAGTCCTTGCGCAGCAGGTCGTTCATCAGCCAGGTGTTGGCGGTGGCGGGCACGCCGTTGATCGAATTGAGCGCCACCATCACGCTGCCGGCCCTGGCCTTGATCGCCGCGTGGTAGGGCGGCAGGTAGTCCTGGTACATCTTGACCGGGCTCATGTCGACTACGTTGTAGTCACGCCCGCCTTCCACCGCGCCATACAGGGCGAAGTGCTTGACGCTGGCCATGAGGCTGTCGGCATTGGCCGGGCTTGTGCCCTGGAAGGCCTTGACCATCACGCCGGCAATGCGCGAGGTCAGGTAGGTGTCTTCACCGAAGCCTTCGGAGGTGCGGCCCCAGCGCGGGTCGCGGGAGATATCGACCATCGGTGCAAAGGTGATGTCGAGGCTGTCGGCGGCGGCTTCCTGGGCGGCGATGCGCCCGGAGCGGCCGATGGCGTCCATGTCCCAGCTGGAGGCCAGGGCCAGGCTGATCGGGAAAATGGTGCGGTGGCCGTGGATCACGTCGTAGGCGAAGAACATCGGGATCTTCAGGCGGCTGTGCATGGCCGCGTCCTGCATCGGACGGTTTTCCGCGCGGGTGATGGAGTTGAACGTGCCGCCGATACGGCCGGCGGCGATTTCCTTGCGGATCAGCTCGCGGGGCATTTCCGGGCCGATGCTGATCAGGCGCAACTGGCCGATCTTTTCATCGAGGGTCATCTGCCTGAGCAGGTCGCTGACGAAGGCGTCCTTGTCCTTGAGCGCGGCAGGCTTGGTTTCTGCCCAGGCGGGGTGACTGGCCAGAGTGGCAACAAGGCCGAGCAAACACAGCTTCTTCATGAATATCCTTTTTCGGCTCACGGCACAGCACAAGGCTGATCGGCCGAAATGTGGGGAGCGTCTATTGTTGTTCGGGTGTTGTTCAGATAAATGCAGCACACTCTGAACTCTTTTTCGCGCTGGGCATCTTTGTAGCTGATTGGCTCGATGCATGCCAGTGGTGGCGGATTATGCCCCAAGCGTGTTGCTTGTGGGATGAGTCGTCACATTCCATCAAGGTTCGTCAGGAGAAACACCATGCAAGCAGCACACTCTTACCGCTGGGGCGTCAAGGCCGCGGCATTGCTATTGATCAGCACGCTGCTGAGCGGTTGCGGCATCAACACCATTCCCACGCTGGACGAGCAGGCCAAGGCCGCCTGGGGCCAGGTGCAGAATCAGTACCAGCGCCGCGCCGACCTGATCCCCAACCTGGTGGAAGTGGTCAAGGGCTATGCCGCCCATGAGCAGGACACCCTCACTGCGGTAATCGAAGCGCGGGCCAAGGCCACCTCGATCCAGGTGGATGCCAGCACCCTCGACAATCCGGAAAAACTCAAGCAGTTCCAGCAGGCTCAGGATGGCCTCAGCGGTGCACTCAGCCGTTTGATGGTGGTGTCCGAGCGCTATCCGGACCTCAAGGCCAACCAGAACTTCCTGGCCTTGCAATCGCAACTGGAAGGCACCGAAAACCGTATCGCCGTGGCGCGTCGCGATTTCATCCAGGCCGTGCAGGCCTACAACACCGAGATCCGCACCTTCCCCGGCCGCCTGTGGCACAGCGTGATGTACAGCGACCTGCCGGTGCGCGCCTCGTTTGAAGCCACCAGTGCCGATGCCGATAAAGCGCCGCAAGTGAAGTTCAAATAAGACTTTCCTGAGGTGGCGATGCGTTTATTACGGATAGGTTTGGCGCTGTGGCTGTTGGTCTGCGTGGGCGCGGCCCAGGCGGCGCTGAACTTCCCGGCGCTGACCGGGCGGGTGGTGGATAACGCCCAGATGATCGACCCGGCGGTGCGCGAACAGTTGACCCGGCAGTTGCAGGCGCTGGAGCAAACCTCGGGCGAGCAGATTGTGGTGGTCACCGTGCCGGACCTGCAGGGCGTGCCTATTGAAGACTTCGGTTATCAATTGGGCCGCGCCTGGGGCATCGGGCAGAAGGGCAAGGACAACGGCGCGCTGTTGATCGTCGCCCGCGATGAGCGCAAATTGCGCATCGAAGTCGGCTATGGCCTGGAAGGTGTGCTGACCGATGCGCAGTCCTGGGTGATCATCAACCAGGTGATCGCGCCCAAGTTCAAGGCCGGCAATTTCAGCCAGGGTATCAGCGACGGCGTGGCCGCGATGATCCAGGTGGTGGGCGGTGAGCCGCTGGCCGTGCCGGCCCATGTGGCGGATGGAAATTTCGCCGTGGACAATCCAGGGTTGTCCATCGGTCTGTTTGTGCTGCTGATCGGCGTGTTATGGCTGTGCAACCGCATGGGCCTGCCGGTGGGCGCTATCCTGCTGGCGATCCTCAGCAGCAGCGGTCGCGGCGGCGGTGGGGGAGGCGGTGGCGGTGGTGGTTTTCGGGGCGGCGGCGGCGGGTTTGGCGGCGGCGGTGCTTCAGGTGGCTGGTGATGACAACAACTAAAAATGGGCATGTACAACCATGACATTACTGACTGAACACGAACAACGCCAGGTCGCCGAAGCGATTGCGCGAGTCGAACAACAGACCGACGCGGAGCTGGTGACCGTGCTGGCGGCGCGTGCCGACGACTACGCCTACATCCCGCTGTTGTGGGCCAGCCTGATCGCGTTGGTGGTGCCGGGCATCGTGCATTACCTGTCGGGCTACATGACCATGTACACCTTGCTGCTGGCGCAATGGGCGACGTTCATCGTGCTGTGCCTGCTGTTTCGTTTGCCCAGTGTCACCACCCGCCTGATCCCGCGTTCGGTGCGTCATTGGCGCGCGTCCAACCTGGCGCGGCGCCAGTTTCTGGAGCAGAACCTGCACCACACGCTGGGCAGCACCGGGGTGCTGATTTTTGTCAGCGAGGCGGAGCGCTATGTGGAAATCCTGGTGGATGACGGCATCTCCAAACGCCTGGATGACAGCAGTTGGGATGTGATCGTCAAAACGTTTACCCGGCAGGTGAAACAGGGGCAGACCCTGGCCGGGTTTATTGCCTGTATCGAGGCGTGTGGTGAGTTGCTCAAGGTGCATGTGCCGGTGACGCAGACGCGTAATGAGTTGCCCAATCGGCTGGTTGTGCTCGAATAATCCAGGCACGCCCTGAGCCCTGTGGGAGCTGGCTTTGTGTTGACTGACTAACCGTTGATCAAATAACTCCGTGCCCTCAACGGTCATCCCCCCTAAAATGCCCGGCATTCCCTGCCCGAGGCGTTTTTGTTCATGTCCGTCACCGCTAAACCCGCCAGCCTCGCGCCGGATCATCATGCCCAGTTCATTGAGCTGCTGAACGCGAGCCTTGCGCAGAACGCCTTTATCAAGCTGGTGCTGGCCAAATACGTGGGAGAGGAAGCCGAGCTGCAACGGCTGATCATCAAGCCGGTGACGGTCAAGGAGCAGGCGTGCCTGTCTTTCGTGTATCGCTACAAGACCCGCGATATCACCCGCAACCTGCCGCTGGCAGACGGTGTGGCGGCGATTGCCGCGTTGCTGCCGGCCTCGTTCAAGAACGCGCACCTGTTGTCGCTGACCGATGAAGCCCAGCTGGAATACAGCAAGAAAAACAAAAGCTCGCTGTTTAAAAGCAAACCGCAACAATTGCGCGAGGCGCCGTCTGCCGAGCATAACCGCGAGAAGCATCGCTTTCTTGACCTGAGTCGGCCATTCCTCGCCGATCTGGGGGTGACCGACGCCAGGCAGGCGCTGATCCCGTCGATGTCACGCAAGTGGAAGCAGATCAACAAGTTCATCGAAGTGTTCAGCCATGCGCTGACCTCGTCGCCCCTCAAACTCGACCAACCGGTGCGTGTTGCCGATTTCGGCTCGGGCAAGGGTTACCTGACGTTCGCGATCCACGATTACCTGCGCAACACCCTCAAGGCCGAAGGCGAAGTCACCGGCGTGGAGTTGCGCGAAGACATGGTGACTCTGTGCAACGCCGCCGCCGCTCGCCTGGAACACCCTGGGCTGGTGTTCAAATGCGGGGACGTGCGCAGCGTGGCGCCGAGTGCGCTGGACGTGATGATCGCTCTGCATGCCTGCGATATCGCCACCGACTATGCGATCCACACCGGCATCCGCTCAGGCGCGTCGATCATCATGTGCTCGCCGTGCTGCCACAAACAGATTCGCCTGCAGATCCAGAGCCCGGCGCTGCTCAAGCCGATGCTGCAATATGGTCTGCACCTGGGCCAGCAGGCGGAGATGGTCACGGACAGCCTGCGTGCGCTGTTCCTCGAGGCCTGTGGCTATGAGACCAAGGTGTTCGAGTTCATTTCGCTGGAACACACCAACAAGAACAAGATGATCCTCGCGGTGAAGCGCGCGCAGCCGTTGGAAAATACGCAGTTGCTGGCGAAAATCCAGGAATTGAAGGCGTTCTATCACATCACTGAACACTGCCTGGAAACCCTGCTGCGCGCGGAGGGTTTGTTGAGCTGAGGCGGGGTTTATGGGCGCGGTTCGATCCGCAGGATGCCGTCCGCCGAGGCCACGGTTTTCACCGGCAGCAGCGCGGGCAGGGCATTGAGCAGGGCGTCGGGGTTATTCACATCCAGATTGCCCGACACCTTGAGCGCCGCAACTGCCTTGTTGACCTGCAGCGGCACCTGAGGGCGATACAGGCTCAACTCGTCGATCAGGCTGGCCAGTTCCAGGTTGCGAAACGACAAGTGGCCGCTGCGCCAGTCGGCCACTTCTTCGGCGATGATGGATTGCTGTTGCAGCGTGCCTTGGGTGTAGCGGTAAGTCGCGCGTTGCCGGGCGCCGAGCAGGGCGACGGGTTTGTTCGCATCCGGTTCGAACGCCACCTGGCCATGGGCGACGCTGACCACCAGTTGCTGCTGGCTGCGGCGCACATCGAAACCGGTGCCTACCGCCCGCACAGTCGCGGTGCCGGCCTGCACGTACAGGGGGCGTTCCTTGTCGGCGGCGACGTCGATGTACAGTTGGCCCTGGTCCAGGTGAAGAATGCGTTGATGCGCGGTGAAGTCAACGCGGATGTGGGTGTTGGCGTTCACGTACAGCGTGCTGCCATCGGGCAGGGTGAGGGTGCGCATACCCTTGGCGTGAACCGCCACTTGGCTGTGATACGGATGGCGGGGCGCGCCCAGGTGCGTGGCCAGCACGGCGCAAAGCACGCCGGCTGCCACGGCCAGGGCCGAGCGCCAGAGGGACGGTTTGCGTGCAGGCAGCGCCACGGGCTTGTTCAGTTGTTGAAGTTGGGCGAGGTCGGCCCACAGCTGTTCGAATTCGGCATAGGCATGCGCATGCGCAGGCACCGACTGCCAGGCCGCAAAGGCTTTGCGCTCGGTGCGGCTCAGGTGGTTGCGGCTGCGTGCAAACCAGCTGGCGGCCTGCGCATCGATGGCGTCGCGTGCTTCGATGTCCAGGGCGTCGGTGTCGCTCAGGCGGTTCATTCTGGCTGCTCCGTGCCGGGGTTGGATTGAAGGTGCCTTTTGCAATGCAGCAGGGCGATCTGCGCTTGGCTCATGCCTTCGAAGCGGTGCAGCATAAGGGCTTCTCGCCTGCGGGGCGAGCGTTCGGCGAGGACTTCGTTCAATTGTTCCAGGCGCTGCGCGACTGCGCATGAGCTATTTCAGGCAACCACACCCCTATGGCGAGCGGGCCCGCTGTGGCGAGCGGGCTTGCCCCGCGTTGGGGGGCGAAGCGCTCCCAATTAAGGAAGACGCGGTGTACCTGACGCTGCTCAGCGCCTGGTTTTGGGGCTGCTGCGCAGCCCAACGCAGGACAAGCCTGCTCGCCACATGGCTAAGTGGAAGACCTGGCGCAGCCTCCCACCTTTTGATCAGCGCTCGACCGGGACGGACAGTGCCGGGTTACCCAGTGGATGAGTACGTGCGGCAAAGAACTTCACGTCCACGCCCGTGCCGTCAAACAACTGCGAATAGCGCCTTTTCTGCTGACGGATAAACCCATCACTGCGCCCCGACACCGCGATCGCCAGGGTGCTCACATCCGCTTGGCGAATCGCATCCACCAGGTGTTGATCCTGCGGCCCCAAGTCATGGCCGAAGATGCACAACGCGCCTTTGTGGCTGAGCAATTGTTCATAGCAGAACGACAGGTAATCCGAGCTGCGGATGGTCTTGAGCTTCTCTTGCACCGTGCCTTCGCTGACAAACAGCGGCACGTCGTCAAGGGTCTTGATCGTGTTGTTGATGGCAAAGCTGCTGAGCAGGGTGCTGTCGGTGGACGCCAGTTTGCGCGCGGTGCCGTCCAGGTTGCGCACCAGGTGCAGGCCGCCGTGCAGGTACAGAATGCGCGTGGCGTTGGTGCGGGTGTCGCGCAGGTCGAAGTGGGCGTCGGCGCTGCGGAACAGGTCGTCGATGCCCGGCGTGTGCAGGATCGCCCAGTAATTGAGCAAGTCGTAGTTGCTGGTGAACACCGTCGCGTAGCGCTGCAATTCATGGTTGATCGTCGCCAGTGTCGATGGCTGCACCAGGCGCCACGGGATATGCACGGCGTGGATGGTATTGATCAGCGCTTCCTTGATCGCGTAGTAGCGGTTGCGCGGCGCCGCCGAGCTGACGGCCAGTGCCTTGTTGACGCGGCTAGTGGTTTTCAGTGCGCCCAGGGCCTGCTCGAAACTGCGGGTTTGCAGGGCGTCGAACACGCTGAGCTCGGAGGGCCCCAGAGGTTTTTCTTCGACGGTGCGCGCGTTTTCAAACAGTGAGTCGTAGGCAAAGTCTTCCCAAATCGTGCGGCTGGCGCCGTTGCCGATCAGAATCCCACTGAAGTCGAGGGCAGCACTCAGCGTGCTCCAGTCTTCAAGGTGGGCGTCGATATCCTGGAAATCCTTCATTGCGGCGGGTCTACTCAAAATCGGCTGGACGGTGACTTTATCACGAGCGGGCATTGATCCTGGTCAACATGCGCCGTGCGGCAAGGGTTGATGCTGTCGGCCTAACGCCTCCGAGGATTGACCATGAGCAGCACCTTCTTCATTCCCGCCGTCAACATCATGGGCACCGATTGCCTGGACGACGCCATGCTCGCCATCCGCAACTACGGTTTTCGCAAGGCGCTGATCGTGACCGACGCGGGCCTGGCCAAGGCGGGCGTGGCCGGCATGATTGCCGAGAAGCTGGCGCTGCAGGACATTGAGTCGGTGATCTATGACGGTGCCAGGCCCAACCCCAACGTGGACAATGTCGAGAAAGGCCTGGTGCTGCTGCAACAGAGCGCCTGTGATTTCGTGGTGTCCCTGGGCGGCGGCTCGCCCCATGACTGCGCCAAGGGCATCGCGTTGTGCGCCACCAATGGCGGGCGTATCGGCGATTACGAAGGCGTCGACCGGTCGAGCAAGCCGCAACTGCCGCTGGTGGCCATCAATACCACCGCCGGCACCGCCAGCGAGATGACCCGCTTCTGCATCATCACCGATGAAACCCGCCACGTGAAAATGGCCATCGTGGACCGCAACGTCACGCCGTTGCTGTCGGTCAACGATCCCGCGCTGATGGTCGGCATGCCCAAGGGCCTCACCGCCGCTACCGGCATGGACGCGCTGACTCATGCCATCGAAGCCTACGTGTCCACCGCCGCCACGCCGATTACCGATGCCTGCGCGATCAAGGCCATCGAACTGATCAGCGCCAACCTGCGCCTGGCGGTGCGCGACGGCAGCGACAAAACCGCACGGGAGAATATGGCCTATGCGCAGTTCCTCGCCGGCATGGCCTTCAACAATGCGTCACTGGGTTTCGTGCATGCCATGGCGCACCAATTGGGCGGCTTTTATGACTTGCCCCACGGTGTATGCAACGCGGTATTGCTGCCCCACGTGCAAAGCTTCAACGCCAGTGTTTGCGCCAGACGCCTGAGTGATGTGGCGCGCGCGTTGGGTGCCGATGTCTCCGGCATTACCGCCGAAGAGGGCGCCCAGACCGCCATTGCCGCGATCCGCAGACTGTCCCACGACGTAGAGATCCCCGCCGGCCTGCGCGAACTCGGCGCGAAGTTGCAGGACATTCCACTGCTGGCCAGCAATGCGCTGAAGGACGCATGCGGGCTGACCAACCCTCGTCGGGCGGATCAACGGCAGATTGAGGAGGTTTTTCGCAGTGCGTTTTAGATCGCCCGGCAGCGAGCCACACAGGCGCAGGCAGTACTCGCCAGCACTACGCACAGCAGCGTAAAGGGCCATGCCTGCTCGCTCACCAGCAGGCTCGCCACGCCGCCGATCAGCGCGGCGATCAATTGATGAATGAACCCGCTCAAGGCCATGGCGTAAGCGCCACTGACCGGAGACTGATCATTGGCCATGGATAAGCTGATGGGATAGCTCATCGACTGCCCCACCAATGCCAGGCAATAGGGCATCCACAGCAGCACCGCCAGTGCGCCGGCAAATACACTGCCCAACAGCATGATCACCGTGCCCAGCAACACCAGCGCACTGCCGACGCTCATCATGGTCAACCGCCCCACGCGCGCGACAAGGCGATTGACCAGCAGCGCCCCTGCCAGATACGCGCCGCTGATCGGCCAGCCCAGCCAGCCATATTGCGCCGCGCTCCAGCCAAAGCGCCCTTGCAAGATCAACGGTGCACATGTGTTGAACGCGATGATCACCCCGTAGCCCAGCCCGCCAGCGAGTGCCGCGTACAGGAAGGGGGGATGTCGCACAATCTGTGTGTAAACACGCCATGTCGAGACCGAAGGGGCGGCTTTTATACGCGTCGTAACTATCATGCGCTGCACCACCACCATCAGCACGCCGGCCCCTAGCGCCAAGGTATAAAAGATCGCCTCCCAACCGAATGCCACCTGCAACAGCGAACCTGCGAACTGGCCCAGGCCCAAGGCAATCACAAAAGTCATTCCCAACCATGACAACCCCTTGGCCAGCAGTGCGCCGCTGAAAGCATCGCGCACCAGCACGCGCGCCATTACCGCAACGCCACCCGCGCCAAGGCCCTGAATCAGCCGCATTGCCAGGAAGAATTCGACATTGACCGCCAACGTAATTGCCGCACTCGCCAGCGCGTACACCGCCAACGCTGCAAGCAATACCCGCTTTCTGCCAAATCGCTCGCCCAGGCTGCCCCATAGCAACATCGGCAGTGCCATGCCCACCAGGTACACCGCAATTGCCATTGCCACCAGCTCTTCTGCGGCTGGCAGGAAGTGGGCGATGGCCGGGACTGCCGGCAAGTAGCTGCTGATGCCGGCTTGAGCAAGGAAGGCGGCGCTGCAGGCGAGGATGAGTGTGGTGGTGTTTTTCAAGGGCCGGCTTATCCTTTTTTGGAGGGTAAGCTACAAGCTGATAGTGCGTTTGTCTGCACTGCGCAGTACTGGGTTTGTAACCACGCAGGAAAATTTTTGATCGTGCTGTTATTCGCTGCCACCGGCGCTGATCAGCCAGCCAGCGCCCGTGCCGGTGTGCTGCTGAACTGGATCAGTACCACGCCGCCCATCAACAACAGCGCGCCCACTACCCTGGGCGCGGTCAGTTGGCGCTCGACCAGGCCGAACAGGCCGAAGTGGTCAAGCAGCAGCGATGCGAGAATCTGTCCGGCCATGGCCAGGGCGATAAACCCCGAGGCGCCGAGTTTGGGCAGCAGCATCAACGCCAGCGAGATAAAGCACACGCCGAAAGCGCCACCGGCCCACATCCACAACGGTGCCTGGGTGATAAACGCCAGGCTTGGCAATGGCAGGCGCAGGGCAAGAATCACCGGCAGCAGCACAATGATGCTTACCAGCAATGACGCCAGCGTGGCCCAGAGCGGATGGCCGAGGCCGCGCCCGAGGCTGGCGTTGATCGCATTTTGAAACGGCACCACCACCCCGGCGATTACGGCCAACAGCAATAACCCGGCCCACTGCAACGTCGTCATGTCGAATCTCCCAGAGGTTTTGCTGGACTCTAGGGTATTCGTCGCGCAAATTTAAATTCCAATTACGTATGGCTGGCATGCAGCTGATGAATGATCTGAGACGCATCGACCTCAACCTGTTGGTTATCCTCGACGCTTTGCTCAGTGAGCAACACGTCACCCGTGCCGCCGAGCGCCTGCACCTGAGCCAGCCGGCGGTGAGCCATGCACTGGCGCGCCTGCGTGACCTGCTCGGCGACCCGTTGCTGGTGCGGCAGGGCGGTGCATTGGTTGCGACTGCCCGCGCGCTGGAGCTGGCCGCCCCGTTGGCCGAAGCCCTGGCCCACGTGCAGGCATTGCTGGCGCCGAACCGGTTTGATCCGGCGACCGCCAAGCGTCGGTTCCGTGTGGCAATGTCGGACTACGGCGCGGCAATTTTTTTGCCACAGCTGGTGCGCACGTTGCGTCGGGAGGCGCCGGGCATCGACTTGCAGGTCGTCCAGGCCAGCCGTGAAGGCATGGTCGACGGTGTGCTCAATGGCGATCTGGACCTGGCCGCCGGCGTCTTCCCGGACACGCCGGCCGAACTGCGGACTACACCGCTGTTCGAAGAGCACTACACCTGCCTGGTGGACCGCGACAGCCTGCCGGACAGCGGCGTGCTGGACTTGCCGACCTACCTGTCGCGGCCCCATGTACTGCTGGAGATGCGCGGCAGCGGCACCCCTGAAATCGAACGCGCCTTGAAAGCGATTCGGGAGCGGCGGCATGTGGCGATCAGCCTGCCCCACTGGGGCGTGGCGCCGCGGTTGATTCAGGGCACGGATCTGATCCTCACGGTGTCATCACGGGGAGTCCTGGCCATTGATCAGGAGCAATTGCTGGCCGTGCCGCCGCCGTTTCATATCCCCACGTTTGCTTTTGAGTTGGCTTGGCATGCGCGGCGGGGTGGGGATGCGGGGTTGCAGTGGTTGAGTGGGCAGGTGCGAGGTGTATTGTGCGATGGCCGTTTATAACAGGAAACAACAGCATGCTTTCGGGACTCAATCACCTCACGCTGGCCGTCGTCGACCTGCAACGCAGCCTGCACTTCTACCACGAGCTGTTGCGCTTGCAGCTTGAGGCGACCTGGGACAACGGCGCTTACCTCTCGCTGCCTGGGTTATGGCTCTGTCTGTCCCTCGACCCGCTGCGCGACCCTGTGCCGGTGGTTGATTACACCCACTACGCATTCAGCACGCATGCTCGTGATTTTGATGCACTGGTTGAACGCCTCAGGGGCGCGGGTGTGCAGGAGTGGCGTGATAACCTCAGTGAGGGCGCTTCCTACTATTTTCTCGACCCTGACGGGTACAAGCTCGAGGTTCACGTCGGCGATCTGGCTTCGCGCCTGCAAGCCTGTCGTGACAAACCTTACTCAGGCATGAGGTTTTACCCATAACGCCGGAACGTGCAAAATCCCTCTACCTCAACCCTCCGTCAGAGTCGCGCCCATGACCCCATCCTTGCTGCTCGCTGTTCTTGCTTCGGGATTCATCTATGGCATTACGCCCGGTCCGGGCGTGCTGGCGGTGTTTGGCATCGGTGCCTCCCGTGGTCGCCGTGCCGGGGCGGGTTTTTTGTGCGGGCATTTGCTGGGGGATGTGGTGTGGTGCAGCACCGCGCTGATTGCGATTGTGGGCGCGCGCGAGGTCGGCAGCACGGCATTCGACGTGCTCGGCATGCTCAGCGGGCTGTATCTGTTCTGGCTCGGCTGGCGCGCAATTCGCACCCAGCGTCGCAACAGTGATGCGCCCCAGGGCGCGGCGCGGCATCCGTTCTGGCACGGCATCCTGTTTGGCCTGACCAATCCCAAGGCGTACCCGGTAGCAGTCGCGACGTTCACGGCATTACTTTCCAGCCGCGCCGAATTGCTGACCTGGGCGATGCTGCCGTCGCTGATTTTCCTGAGCTTTACAGGCGGTCTGCTGGCCTACGCGATTCTGATCGGCGTGGTCGGCGCCCAGCGTGTGCGCACGGTGTATCAACGCCACGAAATCCTGATCACTCGGCTGTGCGGTGTGATGTTCATCGGCTTTGCTATCAATGCCCTGGCCCATGCGTTGCCGGGCCTGTTTGGCAGCAAACCTGCCTGACGCGAAGGTGACCGTTCGTCGCACTGACAAGTTTTTTCTAAACCTTTGCTGCCCTGAAAATTCGAATTCAGGGCGAGGTGTTTGTCCTCGCACCTATTTTTGCCCTGGAGGAACCCATCATGAGCCGCATGGCTATCCGGTTACGCACCGCCAGTTTCGCGATGCTGCTGGGCCTCGGCGCCAGCAATGCCTTCGCCCAGTCGCCGGCCGAATTCATCGAGCAGGCTTCGGCCAAAGGCATGGCCGATATCGAAACCAGTCGCATGGCCCATTCCAAAACCTCGTCTCAGGAAATCAAGGACTACACCATCGAGGTGATCAACGAGCGCACGCTGGCTAACCAGCACTTGGCAGCCATCGCCAAGAAGCTCGATCTGCCCGTGGCGCCGCGCGAAAAGATTATCGACAAGGCCGAAACCCTGATGCCCGAACTCAAGGATGGCGACTCGTTCGACGCTGCCTATACCGCGCAACAGGTCAAGGAAAACGAAGACGCCATCGCCCTGTTCAAGCGCGAGGGCGCGGCTTCCAGCGTTCCCGAGATAAAGGCACTGGTGGATGAGACATTGCCCAAGCTGGAGGAGCGTCTGCAAAAAGCCCGTGCGTTGGCGTCGACTTATGGCAAAGGTCATCAAGGCGACGGTTGAGACGCTGGCTTGAAATGAAAAACGGCGGCTGGATCAGATCCAGCCGCCGTTTTTTCATGCCTGGTTCAGGTCGGTCCTGACCTGTGCCGCATCGTCTGCAGCCATGCCGCAACTGCTGTTCAAGCTGACGGTACCCGTTTTGCCGATACTGCGGTATTCCTGGCGTAGCTTCTCCAGCTCTTTGCGGTCCAGGCCATCCAGGCTCAGCACCGCATTCTGCGCATCCTTGGAGACGCGCAGCAGCTCATCGATCTTGATGTGCAGGATGTCATTGTCGCGGTTTTGCGTGTTCTGGATCAGGAACACCATCAGAAACGTGATGATGGTGGTCGAGGTATTGATGATCAGTTGCCAGGTATCGTTGTAGTGGAAGTACGGCCCGCTCAGGCTCCACAGGCAAATCAGTGCGACGGCTGCATAGAACGTCCGGGCACTGCCTGCCCAGCGGGACAGGGATTGCGAGATGGCGGCGAATTTCATGACCTTTTTCCTTTGCAGTGGGTGATGAACATATCGACCGTGGCGGGTCTGTGAAATTTCTTTTTACAATTAGCTTCCCAAGCCAGGCGATGCTTTTTTGATCCTCTTTCAGGAGCTGGCCTGCAGCACGTTGCTGCGTCACATCCAAGCCTGGGCTTTTGCCTGGATATTGCCCATGCCCAATGAAAGCGCCGTTGAGCTGCAGGCCGTCCTGCTGGTCAGTGCATTCTCGTCGACTCTTGCAGAGGTCGCGCATTATCAAATGCAGTACGAACGAGCTCTGGAGGCGACTTCAGTGGCCACATCGCTCTATCGAGCCTTGGGTTTCGAGCGGTTGTTCGGTGATCAGACCTTTGCGCGGGGCCCGGTGGTGCAGGCGTAGTCAGAACCCCATATTGGTCTGGCAGCGGTTTTCGAGCGTCAACAGATACTGCTTGGCCTCCAGCCCTCCGGCAAACCCGGTCAAGGTGCCCGATGCGCCAATAACGCGATGGCAAGGGGCAATGATCGAGATGGGATTGCGACCGTTGGCAGCGCCCACTGCGCGAACGGCGGCGGGGTTGCCGATCTGCTTGGCAATCTGACTGTAGCTGCGGGTTTCGCCGAAAGGAATGGTCAGCAGCGCTTGCCAGACCTGCTTCTGGAAAACGGTGCCGGCGAAATCCAGCTCCAGCTCGAAGTGGCTGCGCGTTCCGGCGAAATATTCGTGCAACTGGCGCTGGGTTTCCAGCAGCACCGGGTTATCGCGGGCTTCGATCAGATTACCCAGGCGTACACGGTTGGCGCGCTCTGTTTCCCACAGGATGGCCGCGAGCCTGCCGGCGCGCGCCACCAGAGTGAGCTGGCCGACAGGAGAGGGCATGAGGGTGTATTCGTGAGACATCAGCACGCTCCTGGGTCAATGGCCCTTCTGCAGTACCTTGAGTGCTGCCGATGCCAGAAAACCTGAACGGCTTTTTTCTTCCGGGTGGTGCAGCACATAGTCATCAATGCGATTGAGCAGATAGCCAGGCAAGGTGATGTTGAGTTTTTGAGCCTTGCCCAAATAGCGGGTGACATCGATGTCCACCACTGCCCAGGTGCAGCCAGCGTATTGGGGGTTGGCGGCATGCACGGTGACTTTTTGCGCGCCGGGAATCGGCGAGCCGTCTTCGGCAAGGATTTCGAAGTGCCCTTCAATGGCTTCGCGGGCCATGGCCATGGCGTCGTCCAGGTCGTCGCCGGCCGAATAGCAGCCAGGGATATCCGGGACTTCCACGCCCCAGGCGTGGTCTTTGTCACCGGTTGAAATTGCGATGGGGTACAGCATGTTTTTGTCCTCCACAGACGTTCAACTCAGCAGAGCCTGTTTCAAAATGCTCTTGGCGGTCTTGTCCAACAGGTCCTTTTTTGGATGAGGAATCGTCACCAGTCCCGGCTTGGTCGGGTGCTTGTAGTGGTGATGACTGCCTCTGATACGCACCAGGTACCAGCCATCCGCAACGATATGACCTATCAAGTATCGACTGTCCACAACACCTCCTTGTGGTGTGTGTTGGTGGTGACTATAACCACAGAAGATAAAATATCAACACTCTACCTACCGGAAGTTGATGAGCGGTATTTCGGTGAGTGGTCACTGCAGTGTATGAGCGCCGGGGAACGACGCCGGAGAGAGGTATTGCGAGGTTTTGCCACGCAGGCGAAGCGTTTAGTGCGTCGCCGCGAGCGAAAACGGAATGCGCAAGGCGCCAATAGGCCCGTTGCGCGTGCCGCACATTTCGTCATGCACGCACTGCTGCACCAGCACACAGGGGAATGGCGGAACGCGCTGCAACAGATCGCGCAGATGGGTGGTGGAGCGCAGGCGCAGGGTTTTGCCATGATCGTCCAGCAAGGTCAGTTCACCGTCATCGAGTGTCACACGAGCAATGTAGAAGCCGCCCTCCAGCGACAGCAGCTCCAGCTCCCGTATTGCGCCTCTCTCGGCCAGTTCGGTCAGCATCTGCACATTCATGGTTTACCCTCGCGTTCAGGTTTATTGGCGACGAAAGAACAACGTGACCTGGCCCCACTCAACGCCGAACTTGGACATGCTCGAGCGGTTGATCAGGGTATCTTCGTCCATCAGGTACATCCAGTCGTCAAAACTGACTTCGTATACCGAACCATCCACCGGCAGGTTGAGCCGGTAGCGCCAGCGCAGCGCATTGCCCGCCACTTCGCCGATGGCCTCGCCCACCACATCGCCGGCGCGTCCACGCCAGCGCCCAGGGCCATCGGGGGTGAGCGTCCACACCCGCTGCTGGCGCGTGCCATCGCTGTACAGAAAGCGTTCGTCAAGAATCAGCGCATTGCCCTCGCGCCGGCTGGTGATGTCCACCTCGAAACGCTTGGCCACCTCGCCCGAGCGTTTCTCGAATATGCCCCAGGCCTTGACGGGCTTGCTGAAGAAGCGCTGCAAATCCAATTGCGGTTGCTGATTGGCGTAGTGCTCGACGCCCACATGGGCGCAACCACCCAGGCTCAATATCAGCAACAGTGAAACCAGAAGGCGCGGCATGGCCTGGCTCCTTGATCGCGCGCGGCGTCTTGCCGGTGCTCAAAGGTGATAGTTGTACAAAATTATTAGTTTGTACAGGTCCTGAGGGGCTCAGTCCGACCTTCGACTCAAATCGCGGCCATAAAAAAACCGGTCACTGGGACCGGTTCTTCACGCATCTTCATCAAATTCCGCGACGTCGGACGCTAAAAAAGTGGAGCGGGTAGAGGGAATCGAACCCTCAACTAAAGCTTGGGAAGCTTTCGTTTTGCCACTAAACTATACCCGCTCAAAGCGGCTGACTTTGTACCAGATGTTCGCCGCGATTTGAAGTTTTTCTTCAAAAATGTGTGAGCCCCTGTCGCTTCCCCAGCGATGGCATTTCAGATTGCGAAGGCCTGTTGCGTCCGTCCCTGCTGACACCGCAACCGGCTCAATGGCCGCTCCCCTTTCAAGAATCCCACCACCGCCTCCTGGCTGTCCCTGCATGCCGCCTTGTGCTCCATGTCGAGAAAATGTCCGGTAGCCTGAATCGTGCTGAAGCTGCTGTGCGCCACGTGCTGTCCGAACAACCGGGCATCCTGGGGGCAGGTGTATTCGTCCCATTCGCCATTGATGAACAGCACCGGTATGTCGATGGCCTTGGCCGCCTTGAGATAACACTGTCGATCACCGTCCAGCATCCGGCTGATGTGAAAATGCATCTGCCCGTATTCGTGCTCGGCCAGGCTGCTGACGTGCTTGTAATTGAAGCGTTTGAACAGTGACGGCAGGTGCTTGCCGAGTGTGCTGTTGACCAGATGGCCGACGCGGTGGCGGTCGCGGTTGCCGAGGTAATCAGCGCCGCGTTCAAGATAGTCACGCATGGGCGCGTTGATCACCGGGGAGAACGAGCTGATCACCGCCTTTTCCACGCGCCGGGGTCGCTGGGACAAGGCCACCAGCGCCGCCGTGCCGCCCCAGGAGAAGGACAACACGTGTTCGGCGGCGAAGTGGTCGATGAGTTCCAGCAGGAGCTGACCTTCGACCTCCTTGGTCAGCATGTGCTCATGGCGGTTGTGGATTCTGGAACGGCCGGCGTAGGGCTGGTCATACAGAACCACATTGAATTGCGGGTGCAGGCTTTTCACGGTCTGGGCGAAGGAGGCCGTGGTGGCCATCGAGCCGTTGACCAGAACGATAGTCTTTTCAGCCGCGTCCGCGCGGTAGAACTCCGTGTAAACCCGGTACTGACCCTGCATATCCAACACAGCGATTTCTGGCGTCATGTCGTAAGACTCCTGGCAAGCGGGTAGAGCGCGTAAACCACTCTGCACGTGCTTTATGACAAGCAGACAATGCCGCCACGGCTCAGACCTGCTGGATCTCTTGCGGGTGCAACGCGCGATACTCGCCGGGCGCCAGCGCGCTATCCAGCTCCAGTGGCCCCATGCGTTCGCGGTGCAAGGCGAGCACCTTGTTGTCGAAGTGCCCGAACATGCGTTTTACCTGATGATAACGGCCTTCGATGATGCTTAGTCGCGCGGTTTTCGGGCCCAGCAATTCAAGCT
The DNA here is from genome assembly GCF_001439805.1 of Pseudomonas trivialis. Classification (GTDB taxonomy): domain Bacteria; phylum Pseudomonadota; class Gammaproteobacteria; order Pseudomonadales; family Pseudomonadaceae; genus Aquipseudomonas; species Aquipseudomonas trivialis. The sequence continues at coordinate 309,478 of NZ_JYLK01000005.1, forward strand.
CGGCGGGTTGGGTGGTGAGGTCTTCGAAGGCAAAGTACAGGCCCGCCTTGAATGTCGCTGCGTACTCGTCGCCGATGACCTGTTCGGTCTCAACCCGGTAGACCTTGGGCAGCTTGGTCGTCGGTTGCGTCAGGCGCCGCGACCACTGGCCGTCGTTGGTAATCAGCAGCAAACCGGTGGTGTTGAAGTCCAGGCGACCGGCGATGTGCAATTGGTGCTTGTCCGGTTCATCCAGCAGGTCGAGGACCGTTGGATGTTGCGGGTCTGCCGTGGCGCTCACACAGCCCCGGGGTTTGTGCAGCATGAAATAGCGCGCCGGTTTACCGGTTTGCACGACCTCATCGTCCACGCATACCCGGCTGAATTCGCGCACGTCGTGATGCGGATCGCTGACCGCCACCCCATCGACGCTCACCCGCCGTTCCACCAATAACAGGCGTACCTGCTTGCGATTAAAGCGCGGCAGGTTGCTGAGCAAGCGGTCAACGCGCATCTGGGTTGCGCAACTGTTCGTCCACCTGAGCACAACGCGGGCACAGGCAGGCCTTGTTGCGTAATTCATCGGGAAGGGCCTGGAGCAGCGCCGGGTCGATGCTGACGCTGAAGCACCAGCAGGCCATGCCTGCGGTGCGCGGGTCGGCCAGGGTGCAATCATTGGAAGCCCCGCAGGCGGGGCAGAGGGAGGGCGTGGTCATGGGGCTGGCGCTATCGAGCAAGGTTGCCTTGCACGATACAGCGCCCACCCATGCCAGGCTACTTACAGCTTGAACTTGCTGACCAGCACATTGAACGAAGTCGCCAGGCGTGAAAGGTCCTGGCTGGAAGCGTTGGTCTGGTTGGCACCGGCGGCGGTCTGGGCCGACAGGTCCTGGATGTTCAGCAGGTTGCGGTCGACCTCGCGGGCCACCTGAGCCTGCTCTTCGGACGCGGAGGCGATCACCAGGTTGCGTTCGTTGATCTTCGCCACGCTGCTGGTAATCCGCTGCAAGGCGTGCCCGGCGTTCTGCGCCAGGGTCTGGGTGTTATTGGCCCAGGTGAGGCTCTTGTTCATCGCCGCCACGGCATCGTCGGCGCCGGCCTGCACTTCGCCGATCATTTTTTCAATGTCGACGGTGGAGGTCTGGGTGCGATGGGCCAATGCGCGCACCTCGTCGGCGACCACCGCAAAACCGCGGCCTTGCTCGCCCGCGCGTGCCGCTTCGATGGCCGCGTTGAGCGCCAGCAGGTTGGTCTGGTCGGCGATGCCGCGAATCACATCGATCACCTTGCCGATTTCGCGAACCTGATTGGCGAGGTCGGCGACCGATTGCGTCGAGTCGTTGATTTCCACCACCATCGAGCTCATGCCGGAAACAGCCTGCTCCACCTGCTGCTGGCCTTCTTCAGCCTCTGTGGTGGCCTGGCTCGAAGCCTCCGAGGTGGACACAGCGTTGCTGGCCACTTCGTCGACGGCTGCGGTCATCTGGTTGACGGCGGTGGCGGCTTGCTGGATTTCGTCGTTCTGGCGGGTGAGGCTGCGCGTGCTCTCGTCGGTCACCGCGCTCAGCTCTTCAGCAGCGGATGCCAGTTGATCCGAAGCATTGGCGATTTCCAGTAATGTGCTTTTCAATCCGCTCTGCATATCCGAAATCGCCATCAGCAGTTGCCCGGCTTCATCGGTGCGGTCGGTGAGTATCGCGTGGGTCAGGTCGCCCTTGGCGATCCGCTGGGCGCTTTCCACGGCCTGGGCGATAGGCCGCGTGATCAGGCGCGTGATCAGCAGGCCGACCGTGATAGCGATGATAAAGGCCAGCACGATACCGCCGATCATCCAGCTCATGGCGCTGCTGCGCAGGTCATCGGCGGCGATTGAGCCCTCTTTGATCTGACGGTTATTGGAGTCGATCATCACGCGGATCAGTTCGCGGGCCTGCCTGAACATTTCGTTGTTGGTGCCGTTGAGTTGCGCACGTGCCTGTTCGGTCTGGCCAGCATCGAGCAATGACACGATACGTTCGGAGTTGCTGATGTAGCCGGGCAGCAACTGATCAAGCTTGTCTCCTGCAGCGCGTTCGTCATCTTCCAGCGGTGTGGCGCGATAGATGGCGTAAGCGCTCAGGCCGGCTTTGAGTTGGTTGGCAACGTCCTGACGCACGCGTTCCCGGTCCTGTTGGGCGACATCGCCGTTATTGGCGTCCATCAACCGGTACAGGCCACGATTGTGGGCAACCAGGCCATTGAGGGTCGACGCCGTATTGCTGACCGAGACCAGGTTATTGGAAAACGTTAAATCGAGGGCCGAAGCCAGACGGATCACGCCTTTGATGCCCAGTGCGCCAACGCCCAGGGTAATGAACGCGCACAGTACAAATGAGAGCAGCAGTTTGGTTGAAATCTTCATGACGGAAATCCGGGGATATAAGAGTGGGATGCTCGCTCTAGAGCCTCCGTGCTGTTGTGCGATGGCATAGTGACATTATCGAATTGTTTAAAGTTTCATCTCTTCCAAAAATGGTCCTTTATTCGGCAGTCAATTCGACCGGCGGTCATGCAATAGTCAAGCCAGGCGGAGGTGTGGTGGAGATGTATCAGACTATTACCAAAACGCACCAGATTCAGTTTTTGATGTCAGATATTTCGTCATTCGGTGAAAGCCGAATGCCGCTCTCCAGCGTCGCTGGAGGTGCTCTTCCGCGGTCCAGGAGGCCGCCATGTATCGACGACTGCTGCTTGCTGCATTGCTCGGCCTGACGCTTTCCGGCTGCGTGCCGTACTACGAGGGCACCACCACTTACTATCGGTCCGAGGTCTACACCGAACCGGCACCGGTGTATTACTACGGCGGGGCCCCTGCGTATCAGTACCGGCGTGACTACTACCCAACCCCGCGCTATTACACGCCGGCCCCGCGTTACTACCCGGCCCCGCGTTATTACCAGCCGGCTCCGCGCTATTACGGGCCGCGTGCCGGGTACCGACCTTATCCGAACCAGGGATGGGGTGACCGTTGGCATAATGGCGGACGCGGGCATGGCGGTGATCACGGGGGAGGCCGCGGCGGCCATCGTTAAACGTTGAATAATGGAAACGGCGCACAATGCGCCGTTTTTTTATGGATACCGTTCGTCGGTACTGTCAGAATTAACAGGTATCTTATCGGGTTCAAATGTATTTCACTGGCGTCGGCCTTTGTGCCCTCGAAGTAATCAGGGAATAGATGGAACTCTAGAAATGATCAAAAGGTTGGTTTGTCTGTATTTTCTGATGGCTGGCAGCCTGGCCCAAGCCCATGATGCGTTTAGCTGTCCCTACCCATCGACAATCAGATACGTTGACGGCTTCTTCCTGACGTCTGATGTGCGGTTTCCCTGGCTCAGTTCAAAGGTCAAGCATCGCGATTTTGTTGACCGGTTCATTGGCGCGATTTTCATCCCGGAGAAGGATCAAGAGCGCGAAAACGGTCGCTTGGATAAGTGCGTTTACCGTACCGGCAGCGGCCAGCGTGTGGCGTTGCGCCCAGGAAAAGCTGAACTTGCCGAAGCCATTTCATTGACAAGCACCTTGCATTGGCAGATCGCCAAGGACCCGCTTGAACAAGAGGTGTATATCTGCCAGGACAGTCAGCCCGACAATTGTGCATTCACAATCGCGAAGCCAAAGCTATAGCTGTCATAAGTAGGAAAAGTCCGCCAGGGGATGTCGTCCCTCCCACGCCTTGTGGAAGTGCGCCTGCACCACGGCTTCAGGCACTGTGTTGATATCGAGCCAGTGCCAACGGGGTTTCTGGTCCTTGTCGATCAATCGCGCGCGAACCCCTTCACTGAATTCCGGATGCCGGCAGCAGTTCAGCGTCATGGTGTATTCCATCTGGAACACCTGCGCCAGCGACAGGTGGCGCGCGCGCTGCAGCTGTTCCCACACCAGATGTGCGGTCAGCGGGCAGCCTTCGCTGAGGGTCTTGCCGGCGCGGCTCAGCAGCGGGTCAGCGTGATCACTTAGCTGGCTCAAGGCGCGCCATGCACAGCGCACATCGCCCACGTCCAGCCATTCGTCGATTTGCGCCCGGCGTGGCAGCCATTGCGCTTCGGGCTGCTGGTCGACGGCCTCCCGGGCCAGGGCCTTGAGCAGGCTGTTGAGCTGCATCGCGCTCTGTTCCTGCCAATTGAGTTGCAGCAGGCCTTCAAGCAGTTCGTCTTGTTGATCCTCGCGCAGCAATCGGTCAGCCAGGCCCAGGTCCAGAGCATCGCGGCCATTGATGTGCGCGCCGGTCAGGCCCAGGAACAGGCCGAGTTTGCCGGGCAGGCGCGACAGGAAGCTGCTGGCGCCCACGTCCGGGTACAGGCCGATGCTGATTTCCGGCATCGCCAGACGGCTGCCGGGCGTAACGATGCGCATGGACGCACTTTGCAGCAGGCCCATGCCGCCGCCCAACACGTAGCCGTGGCCCCAGCAAATCACCGGCTTGGGGTAGGTGTGCAGACGGTAGTCAAGGCGGTATTCGGCGGCGAAAAACTGTGCAGCCAGGGCCGGTACCTCGCCGGGTTGCTCAAGGCACGCCTGGGCCAGACTGCGCACTTCGCCACCGGCGCAAAAGGCCTTGGGCCCGTTGCCGCGCAGCAGCACGCAGACGATGTTCGGGTCTTTGGCCCAGGCCTCCAGGCGTTCGCCAAGGCCCAGGATCATGGGCAGGGAAAGGGCATTGAGGGATTTTTCAGCGTCCAGGCTGGCAATGCCGATACGGGCGCCGCCGCTGCCGGTCAGCTCTTCGAAGTGCAGATTCATCGTGACCTCAAATCGAGAAGGTGAAGGCTCAGTATGATCGCTCCACGGGAAAGTGCCGGAGGTGTGTCAGATCAATTGACAAGCGGGGGCACGTTTCCTAGGGTTCGCCCATTCTTTTTCTGAACGATGAACCCACCATGACCGACGGCGACCGTATCAAGCTCGAACCCAGTTGGAAGCACGCCTTGCGTGAGGAGTTCGACAAACCCTACATGGCCCGGTTACGCGAGTTTCTGCGTCAGGAACATGCGGCCGGCAAGGAAATCTACCCACCGGGCCCGCTGATTTTCAACGCCCTCAACTCCACGCCGCTGGACAAGGTCAAGGTCGTGATCCTCGGCCAGGACCCTTATCACGGCCCCGGACAGGCCCATGGCCTGTGTTTTTCGGTGCAGCCGGGCGTGCCGGCACCGCCGTCGCTGGTCAATATCTACAAAGAGCTCAAGCGCGACCTGAATATCGACATCCCCAGCCACGGCTACCTGCAAAGCTGGGCTGACCAGGGCGTGCTGATGCTCAATACCACCATGACGGTGGAGCGCGCCAACGCCAATGCGCATGCGGGCAAGGGCTGGCAGTTCTTTACCGATCGGATTATCGAAGTGGTCAGTGAGCATCAGCCGCATCTGGTGTTCCTGCTATGGGGCGCTCATGCCCAGGGCAAGCAAAAGCTGATCGATGCCACCAAACACCTGGTACTGACCTCGGTGCACCCGTCGCCCTTGTCGGCGTATCGCGGGTTTTTGGGCTGCGGTCACTTCAGCCGCACCAACAAGTTTCTTGAGCAGAATGGCGAGGCGCCAATTGATTGGCGGTTGCCGCCGGTCTGAAGCCGGCGGCAGGAACGTGTCGAACATTTCAGGTTTTGTCAGGCTGGCGTTCCCAGCGCCGAAACAACGGCTCGGCCAAAAACAATACGAACAACAAACGCATCACCTGCATTGCCGTCACCAATGGCACCGACAGTTGCAAGGTCTCCGCCGTGAGGCTCATTTCCGCAATGCCGCCGGGCATCATGCCCAGGGTCAGTGAGCGCAGGTCCAATTGGGTCAGGGCGCTCAGCCCTACCGCTGCCAGTGTCGCCAGCGCCATGGTCAAGGCCGTGCCGATCAGGGTGCGGCCCATGAAGGAGGGCGCACGGCGAAAAAACTGACGGTTGAAGTGGCAGCCCAAACCACTGCCGATCAGCCACTGGCCAACCTGACTGCCGCCGTCAGGCAGGCCGATGTGCAGGTCCCAGGTCACGCTGGCAATGGCACTTACCAGCAACGGCCCGAACAGCCAGGGGTTGGGTTGGCGCAGGCGCTGCCAGCCCCAGGCGACCAGCGCACCTGCTGGAAACAGCAGGGCCAGCCACGACCAGTCGACGGGTGCCGGATGAAACTGCGGCGCACCGCCGCCCAGCAAATACTTGAAGATCGCCGGGATACACAGCACCACCACCAGCACGCGCAGACTTTGCCCGGCGGCCACCCGGCTGAGTACGGCGCCATTGCGTGCGCCGAGGTTGACCATCTCACCGGAACCGCCCGGCATGCTGGAGAAAAACGCAGTGGCGCGGTCTTCACCGCTGCGCCGCATCAGCCACACCCCGACCACGCTCGACAGGCTGGTGATCAAGGCCCCGAAGAAGATCAGCCCGAAGTGGCTCATCACCTGCTCGATCACCACCGGGGTGAAGTGCAGGCCGATGCCGATGCCCACCACCCATTGGCCGCACTTGCGCCCGCCGGGAATCTCGCCCAACTGCCAGGGCGTGAGGCAGCGCACCAGGATGATCGCCAGCAACGAGCCAACCATGTACGGCAAAGGCCAGCCGACAAGGCTGGCCAGGTAACCGCCAGCCAGACCGACCAGCGGTGTGCCCCACCATTGTTTGAAGGTGACGTCAGACATCGGCCAGGGCACGACGCTGCAGGGCGCGTTTACGGTAGATGCGGATCAGCGGGAACATCAGCATCAACGCGGTCAGTACCCACACACCCAGGGTGATCGGGCTCGACCAGAGAATCTCCAGCGCACCGTTGGAGATCGACAGCGCCCGGCGCAGGTTCTGCTCCATCAAACCGCCAAGGATGAAGCCCAGCAGCACCGGCGACAGCGGGAAGTCCAGCTTGCGCAGGATATAACCGAAGATACCGATACCCACCATCAGGAACAGGTCGAAGGTGGTGGCGTGAACCGCGTATACCCCGATCGCGGTGATGATGGCGATCACCGGCACCAGCGCCCAGTTAGGCACGGCGAGGATGCGCGTGAAGATACGGATCATCGGAATGTTGAGGATCACCAGCATGATGTTGGCGATGAACAGCGAGGCGATCAGGCCCCAGACGATGTCCGGTTGCTGTTGAAACAGCAGCGGGCCCGGGGTGATGTTGTACAGCGAAAGGGCGCCGATCATCACCGCGGTAGTGCCCGAACCGGGCACACCGAGCGTCAGCATCGGCACCAGCGCGCCGCAGGCGGAAGCGCCGATGGCGGTTTCCGGCGCCGCCAGGCCGCGCATGTCGCCCTGGCCGAATTTGCCGCTGGCGCCGGCGATACGTTTCTCGGTCATGTAGGCAACCGCCGAGGCCAGAGTGGCACCCGCACCCGGCAACACGCCCATGATGAAGCCCAGCAGGCCGCAACGGATGTTGACGACGAAGACCGCACCGGCTTCCTTCAGGTTGAACATCATGCGTCCGGTGGCCTTCACCGCTTCCTGGCCACGGTGGGTTTTTTCCAGCAGCAACAGGATCTCACTGATGGAGAACAGACCCAGGACCAGCACGACAAACTGAATGCCGTCGGTGAGGTGGATGTTGTCACCGGTAAACCGGTACACGCCGCTGTTGGCGTCGATACCCACTGCCGACAGGAACAACCCCATCAGCGCCGCCACAAAGGTCTTCAATGGCTTGTCGCCGGCCATGCCGCCCAGGCACACAATCGCGAATACCATCAGGACGAAATATTCCGCCGGGCCGAAGGCAATTGCCCATTTGGCCAGCAGCGGCGCAAACAGCACCATGCCGCAGGTGGCGATAAACGCGCCGATGAACGAACTCCATGCCGACAACGACAGTGCCACGCCGGCCAGGCCTTTACGGGCCATCGGGTAACCGTCGAGGGTGGTCATCACGGTGGAGGCTTCGCCCGGGATGTTCAGCAGGATCGAGCTGATACGGCCGCCATATTCGCAACCCAGGTACACCGCAGCCAGCAGGATCAACGCCGACTCCGGCGGCAGGCCCAGGGCGAAGGCAATGGGGATCAGCAGCGCCACGCCGTTGATCGGCCCCAGGCCCGGCAACAGGCCGACCACAGTGCCGATCAAGGTGCCGCACAGGGCCGTCACCAGATTGTACGGGCTCAGCGCGACGCCGAACCCCTGGCCCAAATAGCCAAAAGTATCCATATCAGTTCTCCAGAACGTCGAGCAGGCCGAGGGGCAGCGGCACATCCATGGCTTTATCGAACAACAGGTAAAGACCGATGGCCATCAAGGTCACGATTACCACGCTGGGCAGCCAGCGGCCGCCATAAAGGCGTGCCATCGGGATACCGATCAGCATGCTGCTGAGGATGAAGCCCAGAGGTTCGAAGGTGCCGGCGAACACGATCAGCAGCGCGACGCAGAGGCCGATCTTGACCAGGGTGTCGCGGTCCAGCGCCGGTTCTTCTTCCGTGTGTTTGGTGGCCTGCGGACGAAACAGCATGTAGATCAGGCCCAGGCTCATCAGCCCGAGCATCAGCAGCGGGTAGGCGCGAGGCCCGACCGGCTCGTAGGAAAACGCCGCCTGATACGGCCAGGCCATCAGTGCCAGGCCGGCGCAGACCAGCAGCATCGTCGCGGCGAAAATGCGTTGTAAGAGCATAGGGAACTCCAGGGCCACTTCGGCAGGCTTGCCGAAGTGGCGTTGCATGACGGGCGTTTACTGGATCAGGCCGAACTCTTTGGCCAGCACTTTGTAGTCAGCCACCTGTTTCTTCACGTAGGTGTCCAGCTCCGGACCGGTCATGGCAAACGGGAACAGCTCGCGCTGGTCACGCAATTTGGCGAATTCCTCGGACGCGAGCAGCTTGTCGAAGGCTTCCTTCCACCAGGCGTAGTCGGCGTCGCTGACTTTTGGCCCGAGGTAGAAACCGCGTACCACCGGCCAGACGATGTCGTAGCCTTGCTCTTTTGCGGTAGGAATATTCTTCATTTCTGGCTCGTCCAGACGCTGCTCGGAGAACACTGCCAGCAGGCGCATGTCGCCGCTGAGAATGTGCGGCATGGAGTCGGAGATGTCGGTACTGCCCACCTGGATGTGACCGCCGAGCAAGGCAGTGGCGATTTCACCACCGCCTTCGAGGGCCACGTAGCGCAGCTCGCGCGGGTTGATCCCGGCGGCCTTGGCGATCAGCGCGGTTTGCATCCAGTCCTGGCTGCCTACGGTGCCGCCGGAACCGATCACCACACTGCCCGGATCTTTCTTCAAGGCTTTTACGAGATCATCGAGGTTCTTGTAGGGCGAATCGGCTTTCACCGCAATGGCCCCGTAGCTGGTGCCTACCGCTGCCAGCCAGCGCACGGCGCTCTCGTCGAAGCGACCGAACTTGCCCTGAGCCAGGTTCAACAGCGAACCGCTGGACCAGGCAACCAGGGTGCCAGCATCCCCAGGACGCTGGGCGACCACCGCGTTGTAGGCCACCGCGCCGACGCCGCCGGGCATGTAGGTCACGCGCATCGGCTTGCTCAGCAGCTTCTCGTTGACCAGCGCGCTTTGCGCCAGCTTGCAGGTCAGGTCAAAACCACCGCCGGGGGAGGCCGGGGCGATGCACTCCGGACGCTTGGGTTCGTCGGCGGCCAGCAGTTGGCCGGCGAACAGCATGCAGCCGGCGGTGAGGGCCAGTTTACGCAGTGAAAGGGTCATGGGTTTCTCCGTCATTGTTGTTATGAGTGGCTTACCAGAGTGCGACGCTGTAGCTCACCAGCACGCGCATTTCATCCGCATCACGGGCTGAATAGTTGGAACGGTAGGTGGCGTTACGCAGGCGCACCGCCACATCCTTGAACGTGCCGCTTTGCACCACGTATTTGATTTCGCTGTTGCGCTCCCATTCCTTGCCGGTCTCGCCGTTCCTGAGCCGGATGTTGTCACCCGACAGGTAACGGCTCATGAAGCTCAGGCCGGGAATACCCAGTTTGGCGAAGTCGTAGTCATAACGCGCTTGCCAGGAGCGTTCTTCGGCGCCGGCAAAATCGTTGATCTGCACGAAGTTGACCAGGTACGGGTCGCTGCTATCCACATAGGGAAACGCGCTGTCGCCGGACATGTGCTGGTAACCGGCGCTGAGCTTATGGCCGTTGAGGGCATAGCTGAACAGGCCGCTGAGGGAGGTGTTGTCGATCTTGCCGCCACGGGCGGCGCCGGTGTCGTCGCTGATGGCCAGCCGCAGGTCGGCGCCGAACGTGCCGGGGCCCATGGGGCGGGCGGCGACCAGACCGAGGAAGTGCTGGCGGTACACATCGTCGAGCTGGGCGAAGTGGTAGCTGCCGGTGATCTTTTCGGCGAATTTATAATCCATGCCACCGAAGTTGAAGTGCTTGCCGGTGGCGCCGCCGAGGAAGCGGCTGTTCTTGTTGTTGAGGCCAATGTCCTCATAGTTGCTGTCGTCGCGGTCCTTAACCTTGTCCAGGCGGCCGACGGTGAACGTCAGGTTTTTGAATTCCCTGGACGTCAACAGGCCGCCGTTGAAGATCTGCGGCAGGATGCGGCCGTCGTTGTGCTTGAGGATCGGCAGTTCGGGCAGCAGCGCGCCGATTTTCAGCTCGGTGGCGGATACTTTCACTTTGCCCGTCAGGCCCAACTTGGCGTATTCGTTTGCGGCGCGGCCATCGTCGTGGGTGGGCAAGAGGCCGGTGCCGGTACGGTCGGGGCTGGAGTCGAGCTTGACGCCGAGCATGCCCAGCGCGTCCACGCCAACGCCGAGGGTGCCGTCGGTGTAGCCCGACTGCAGGTTGAGCATGAATCCCTGGGCCCATTCGTCGCGTTTGGATTGCTGGGCGCTGGTACCGTCGCGAAAGTCGCGGTTGAAGTACATGTTGCGGGTTTCAAGGGTCGCGCTGCTGTCTTCGAAGAAGGCAGCCTGGCCGAGCGGTGAAAAACCGGCAAGGGCCGCGGCGCTGGCAAGGGCAGTGTGGGTCATGCGGGGAAAACGAACAGGCGGGCAAGCCTGGGGCTGTGTCGACAGCATCGTTGTGCACTCCGTTATTGTTCTTATTTTTGGCGAAAACGCTTCGAGGCGTTTTTCGGGCGCGACGGTCAGGTCGCTCGGCGGGCTGGAACCACCGTGTTTGGATCCTAAAGCGCGAAGCTTTCGCTAACCTTTCAGTGGCCTTTCAATGTTTTCGGGCTTCACAGGCCAGGCGGCGCCTGTAAACTGCCCGGCGAAGCGTGGCATCGACCACTCCTGAATGAGGTACAAACCCATGCGTGTCCTCCTGGTTGAAGACCATTTGCAGCTCGCCGAAAGTGTCGCCCAAGCGCTCAAGAGCACGGGGTTGACCGTAGACGTGCTGCACGATGGTGTGGCCGCCGACCTGGCCTTGAACAGTGAGGATTACGCAGTGGCGATTCTCGACGTGGGGCTGCCGCGCATGGACGGTTTTGAGGTATTGGCGCGGCTGCGCGCCCGTGGGAAAAATCTGCCGGTGCTGATGCTGACCGCGCGCAGTGATGTGAAGGACCGCGTGCATGGTTTGAATTTGGGCGCTGACGATTATCTTGCCAAACCGTTCGAACTGACGGAACTCGAGGCGCGGGTCAAGGCGCTGCTGCGGCGCAGTGTGCTCGGCGGCGAGCGTCAGCAGGCGTGCGGTGTGCTGGTCTACGACCTCGATACGCGGCGCTTTACCGTTGGTGGTGAACTGATGACCCTGACGTCCCGCGAGCAGGCGGTGCTCGAAGCGCTGATCGCACGGCCTGGCCGGGTGATGAGCAAGGAGCAGTTGGCCTCGCAGGTCTTCGGCCTGGATGAGGAAGCCAGCCCCGACGCCATCGAAATCTACGTGCACCGCTTGCGCAAAAAACTCGACGGCCAGCCGATTGCCATCGTGACCTTCCGGGGCCTGGGCTACCTGCTGGAAGCCCGCGATGCATAAGCCCAGCAGCTTGCGCTGGCGCCTGCTGTGGAACCTCGCGCTGTTGCTGGTGGTGTTGATGATTGCCAGCGGCCTGAGTGCCTACTGGAACGGCCGCGAGGCCGCCGACACGGCGTATGACCGCACGCTGCTGGCCTCGGCGCGCACCATCGCCGCCGGCCTGACCCAGGTCGACGGCACCCTTAGCGCCAATGTGCCGTACGTGGCGTTGGACACCTTCGCCTACGACAGCGCCGGGCGCATTTATTATCAGGTCAATGATATTGATCAAAAGCTCATCTCCGGCTATGAGCACCTCCCCGGCCCGCCGCCGGGTACGCCGCGAACCGACGACTATCCCGCCTTGGCGCGTTTCTACAACGCGGTGTATCAAGGGCAGGAAGTGCGGGTGGTCAGCCTGCTCAAGGCCGTCTCCGAGCCGAACATGAATGGCATGGCGGAAATTCGCGTGGCCGAGACCGATGAGGCGCGCGTCAGCATGGCCCGTAGTCTGGCGGCCGACACGTTGTTGCGCCTGGGCATGCTCGGCGTCGGTGCACTGCTGCTGGTGTGGTTCGCCGTGAGTGCGGCGCTGCGCCCGCTGGAGCGCCTGCGCACGGCGGTGGAAGAACGCCAGCCCGACGACCTTCGTCCGTTGCCGCTGGTGGAAGTGCAGCATGAGTTCGGCCCGCTGGTACGGTCTCTCAACCATTTTACTGAGCGCCTGCGCGGCCAGTTCGAGCGCCAGGCGCAGTTCATTGCCGACGCCGCCCACGAATTGCGCACACCGCTGGCGGCGCTCAAGGCCCGGCTTGAACTGGGCCTGCGCAGCGAGGCGCCGGCCACGTGGCGCAGTACGCTGGAGACCGCCGCCCAAGGCACCGATCGCCTGACCCATCTGGCCAATCAGCTATTGTCCCTGGCCCGCATCGAAAACGGCGCCCGCGCGATTGCCGAAGGGGGCGCACAGTTGCTTGATCTCAGCCAATTGGCCCGTGAGCTGGGCATGGCCATGGCGCCGTTGGCCCACGCGCGCGGCGTGGCCCTGGCGCTGGAGGCCGATGAGCCGGTGTGGCTGCGCGGCGAGCCGACGCTGCTCAACGAGCTTTTGAGCAATCTGGTGGATAACGCCTTGGCGCATACACCGCCGGGCGGCAATGTGATCCTGCGGGTCACGGCGCCGGCGGTGCTTGAGGTCGAGGACGATGGCCCCGGTATCCCGCTGGATGAGCGCGACCGGGTGTTCGAGCGCTTCTATCGGCGCAGTCAGCAGGGCATGGGGTCCGGCCTGGGGCTGGCGATTGTCGGCGAAATCTGCCGTGCGCACCTGGCGCAGATCAGCCTGCACGATGGCGAGTTGGCGGGGTTGAAGGTACGGGTGAGCTTTATCGCCGGTTGAATCAATAGAACATCGAGCGCGCTTCATCCAGCTGCGCGCGCAGGGTCTCGCTGTTGGGATCAATGCGCAGCTTGATGATCGACGGTATGTCGGCCACCGGCACGTCGGCCAGCGGATGATCAGTGCCGCGATGGCAATAAAGCACCGCTGCCTGAACGATGTCGATGTAGTCGAGCCGGGCGGAATCGCGCTCCAGGTTCAGGTATTGGCCGGGCAGCTTGGCGAGCATTTCCGGAAAGTCCCAGACGCTCAGCAGTTTGTCGCCCAGCAGCGGGTGGATGCTGTCGATCACGTGGTTGAGGCTGACCGGGTCGGACAGCAACTGGTAGTGGTCTTCGGCGTAGGTGAGAATCGGCAGCACGCCGATCTGATGCACCAGCCCGCCGAGGGCGGCCTGGTCCGGCTTGAGCTGAGAATGGCTGCGGCACAGGGCGTAGCTGACGCCCGCCACCTCGAGGCTGCGGCGCCACACGTCACGCATTTTCTGTTCGACCACTTCGGAGCGGGCGTGGAAGATCTGTTCCATCACCAGGCCGATGGCCAGGTTGCTGCTGTAGTTGGTGCCCAACCGGGTAATGGCGGTGTGCAGGTTGGTGACTTCCTGAGTGGCACGCAACAACGGACTGTTCACCACTTTGATCAGGCGTGCGGACAGCGCGGTGTCGCGACCGATCACTTTGCTCAAGTGGCTGATGCTGATATCCGGGTTTTCGGCGGCCTGTCGAATGTTCAGGGCCACCTCCGGCAATGTCGGCAGAACCAGGTCATCGTTGTCGATGGCCTTTACCAAAGCCTGTTGGACTTTATCCGCCAGTTTGTTCATTCATGCTCTCAAGGGTGCTGCAAAAAAGTACGGTGATCAGCGCTGAATCTCTCGATCTCGATCAAGTTGGTAGGGCAGGTCGAGCAGTTGCAGGGTGGGCCCTTCCAGCGAGCCTAAATGCACGTCGCCATTATCGGCAGCTTCGGCTTGCAACACTGCCAGAAGTTCAATCGCCAGGTCGGCTTTTGCTGCAATCACCACTTCGCCAATCGAACTGCCGTGGCTGGGGGAGAACAGCGCAGTGCCGGGCTCTGGCGCGTTTGGGGTATCAAGGCTCAGGCGATACAGGCGGCGTTTGAGTTTGCCCAGGTACTGCATGCGCGCAACGATTTCCTGGCCGGTGTAGCAGCCCTTTTTGAAGCTGACACCGCCGACAGCCTGCAGGTTGAGCATCTGCGGAATGAACAGCTCGCGGGTCTGTGGCATCACCTGGCCGATCCCGGCGCGGATCTGGCCCAGCAGCCAATCGTTCAAACTCCCCTCGTCAAGCTGCGCGGCCAAGTGGTTGCGTACGGCTTGGGCGTGTTCGGCGGGTGCCCAGAGCTCGGCGCGGGCAGGGGAGACGCGAATGGCGATCAACGCATCGGTGCGCGCGACGTTGTCGGTGTCGGCCGGTAGTTCGAGGCCAAGGCTGCTCAGCGCCCCGTCAGCATTCGAAAGGCCGAAACGCACCCAGGCGGCGCTTTCGTCGGTGAGCTTGGACTTGGAAAATACCGCGTATTTTTTCAGGTCCGCCAGTTGCGGCTCCAGTAGCTCGGTGGCCATGGCCATGAGCACGCCATCACCTTGCAACACGATGCGAAAGCTCGACTGCATGCGGCCTTTTTGCGTGCAGCGCGCGCCAAGGCTGGCCTGGGTGTCGCTCAGGTAATTGAGGTTGCAGGTGAGTTGGCCCTGCAGAAATTTGGCGGCATCGGCGCCACGGACGGCGAGAACGCCTTCGTGGGACAGGGGGCAGAAGAAAGCAGAGTCGGCCATGGGTCATCGCAGGTCAAAAAGTCATGCGTGCATCATAGAGGGGCGCCCGGCAAATGGATAGTTTCCTCGGGACACGACCAACGCTGGCTGTTCGGGTGCCGCCGGGCCTGTATACTTGCGCGCTATTTGAGGAGCGTTCCATGGTCGAAGACGTAGAAATCAATCGCCTCTACTGGCACAGCCGCCGCGGCATGCTTGAGCTGGATGTGTTGCTCGTACCGTTTACCAAAGAGGTATATGCGACGCTCGATAAGGTGGATCGTGACCTGTACGTGCGGTTGTTGGAATGCGAGGACCAGGACATGTTCGGCTGGTTCATGGAGCGCGCCGAATCGGAAGACCCGGAGCTGCAACGCATGGTTCGGATGATTCTGGATCGTGTCCAGCCCAAGTAATCGCTTTGAGTGTCGCTGGCAGGCCTCGCGGCTGTTGCTGGCGATGTATGTGCTTGCCCAATTGTTCGCGCTGGGTGCCTTGCTGACGCTGGACTTGCCTTTTGCCGCATTTGGCATGCTTGCGTGCCTTGCCCATGCTGGCTGGGTGCTGCCGCGCCAGGTTCTGCTGACCCACCGTTCGTCGATTCTTGGCCTGCGCCGTGATGAAGACGGCTGGCAATTGTTCAGCGCCGAGCGCGGTTGGCACAGTGTGCAGCTGCGTCCCGACAGCCTGGCGTTGCCGTTGATCGTGGTGGTGCGCTATCGATTGCCGGGGCAATGGCGGGTGCGCTCGATCTGCGTGCCCAGGGATTCACAGGTCGCCGATGTGCACCGGCGTCTGCGCACCCGCCTGAAATTCAGCCGCCGTAGGTGGTTGGCACCAGAATAGTGTTGCGGGCCTCGGGCAGCATCCGCGGGTAGTCGAGGGTGTAGTGCAGGCCGCGGCTTTCCTTGCGTTCCATGGCTGAGCGAATCATCAGCTCGGCCACTTGGGCAAGGTTGCGCAATTCGATCAGGTCGCGGCTGACTTTGTAATTACTGTAAAACTCGTCGATCTCATCCAGCAGCAGACGCACGCGGTGTTGCGCCCGTTGCAGACGCTTGTTGGTGCGCACAATCCCCACGTAGTCCCACATGAAACGGCGCAGCTCGTCCCAGTTGTGGGCGATGATCACGTCCTCGTCCGAGTCCGTCACCTGGCTGGCGTCCCAGCGGGGCAGGGCGGCAGGTACCGGGATGTTTGGCAGTTGCTCGATGATGTCTGCTGCCGCTGAACGTGCATAGACGAAGCATTCGAGCAGCGAATTGCTGGCCATGCGGTTGGCGCCGTGCAGGCCGGTGAAGCTGGTTTCGCCAATTGCATACAGCCCAGGCACATCGGTGCGGCCGTGCTGATCGACCATCACGCCGCCGCAGGTGTAGTGCGCAGCCGGCACCACGGGGATAGGGCCCTGTGTGATATCGATATTGAAGGCCAGGCAGCGCTCGTAGACCGTAGGGAAATGGGCCTTGATGAAGTCTGCAGGTTTGTGGCTGATGTCCAGGTACACGCAGTCGATGCCCAAGCGTTTCATTTCATGGTCGATGGCACGGGCGACGATATCCCGCGGCGCCAGCTCGGCGCGTGGGTCGAAGCGTTGCATGAAGCGTTCGCCATTGGGCAGTTTCAGGTGCGCGCCTTCACCGCGCAGGGCTTCGGTAATCAGGAAGCTTTTGGCCTGCGGGTGATACAGGCAGGTGGGATGGAACTGATTGAATTCAAGATTGGCCACCCGGCAGCCCGAGCGCCAAGCCATGGCAATGCCATCACCGCAGGCGCCATCCGGATTGCTGGTGTAGAGGTAGACCTTGGCCGCGCCGCCCGAGGCGAGAATGGTGAAACGCGCGCCATAGGTATCGACTTCGCCGCTGACGCGGTTGAGCACGTAGGCGCCCAGGCAGCGTGCGCCATCCAGGCCCAGGCGTTTTTCGGTAATCAGGTCGACGGCGACGCATTGCTCCAGCAGCTCGATGTTGGGACGCTGGCGCGCCTGCTCAAGCAGGGTCTTGAAGATGGCGGCCCCGGTGGCATCGGCGGCGTGAATGATGCGCCGCTGGCTGTGGCCGCCTTCACGGGTGAGGTGGAACTCGAATCCGCCATCGTCGCTGCCGGTGTGCTCGTCGCGGGTGAAGGGTACGCCTTGATCGATGAGCCATTGAATGGCCTCGCGGCTGTGCTCGACGGTGAAGCGTACCGCGTCTTCGTCGCACAGACCGCCGCCGGCGTTGAGGGTGTCTTCGACATGGGATTGCACCGTGTCGTGTTCGTCCAGCACCGCCGCGACGCCGCCTTGAGCCCAGAATGTCGAGCCGTTGGCCAGGTCTCCCTTGCTCAGCACCGCAACGCGCAGGTGGCGGGGGAGGGTCAGTGCCAGGCTCAAGCCGGCCGCGCCGCTGCCGATCACCAGGACATCGTGTTGAAACTGTTGGCTCATTGGAAGGATTCCGCAAAAAGCGATCCACAGGGCTGGCGCAAGCAGGAACGCCTGGATCGGCGAATCAAAGGGTCACACGGGCCACTAGTATATAGAGGGGGCGCGCGGCACAATAGCCGGGCGTTTGTGGCAATGTGAGATTACGGAGCACGGTTCCTGCCTCACTTGGCCGGTTATTTAAGGTGGGAACTTTTTGCATGAGTCCCGACTCAATAGCCGGTTGCCCAAAACCTGGAAAAAGTTGAGTTTATTGGCCCGTCGGGAGCATTGGACGCGTCATCAAACCGGCGACAAGATTATTCGCGCAGTCGGCTTGGACCGTGCTGCGTTTTTCGTGTGTGCCAAATCAGTGCATGCCGGAAACTTGCTTGAAAGGGGGAGAACTTTTGCGAAAAGACCGAGTCTATGTTTGCAAGCCTGATCGTTTAGTTATGCAAGCCTCCTTCAAGCACCACGAGGAGTGTTCATGCTAACCCAGGAAGAGGATCAGCAGCTGGTCGAGCGCGTGCAACGCGGTGACAAGCGAGCATTTGATCTGTTAGTGCTGAAATACCAGCACAAAATTCTCGGGTTGATCGTGCGGTTTGTGCACGACACCCATGAAGCGCAGGACGTTGCACAGGAAGCCTTTATCAAGGCATATCGTGCACTGGGCAATTTCCGCGGTGATAGTGCGTTTTATACGTGGCTATACCGTATCGCCATCAACACGGCGAAGAACTATCTGGTGTCGCGCGGACGTCGCCCGCCGGACAGTGATGTCAGTTCAGAAGATGCTGAATTTTACGATGGTGATCATGGTCTCAAGGATCTCGAATCGCCGGAGCGTGCATTGCTGCGCGACGAGATCGAAGGAACCGTCCATCGCACAATTCAGCAACTGCCAGAAGATTTACGTACGGCGTTAACTTTACGTGAATTCGATGGTCTGAGTTACGAAGACATTGCGAGCGTCATGCAGTGTCCGGTGGGGACTGTAAGGTCACGGATTTTCCGGGCCCGGGAAGCCATCGATAAAGCCTTGCAACCGTTGTTGCAGGAAAACTAAAGACAGCGGCGACAGCCAAGAGAGGAACCGCCATGAGTCGTGATGCCCTGCAGGAATCGCTGTCCGCAGTGATGGATAACGAAGCGGATGAACTGGAACTTCGTCGAGTGCTCAATGCATTTGATGATGCCGAAACCCGTGATACCTGGTCTCGTTACCAAGTCGCTCGGGCGGTGATGCACAAGGATCTTCTAATCCCTCGTCTGGATATTGCTGCGGCCGTTTCTGCTGCGCTGGCTGACGAAGCCGTTCCGGCAAAAGCTGCACGTGGTCCATGGCGTAGCCTGGGTCGACTGGCAGTGGCTGCCTCGGTGACTGTTGCCGTTCTTGCCGGTGTTCGCCTGTATAATCAGGACGAAATCGCCGGTGCTGAACTGGCCCAACAGACCCAGCAACCGGTCATGGCCGGTCCACAGGTCAAGGGCCCGGCAGTGCTGGCCGGCTACAAGGAAAGCTCTGATGCCACAGGCCCTATGGCCAATGGTGTGCTTCAAGGCCAATCCGGCTGGCAGGATCAGCGTCTTCCAGGGTACCTGCGCCAACATGCACAGGAATCTGCCTTGAAAGGCACTGAAAGCGCTCTGCCATACGCTCGTGCTGCAAGCCTGGAAAATCGCTGAACCTTTAAGGAGCCCTATGCGCGCCATATCGCTCCTTACGCTTTTGCTCAGTGGTTGGTCTGCACTCCCCGCCCATGCCGATGAAGCTCAAAACTGGCTTACTCGACTTGGGCGTGCAGAGCGACAGCAAACCTTTCAGGGTACGTTCATATACGAACGTAACGGCAGTTTCTCTACACACGATATCTGGCATCGCGTCCAGAAAGGCCAGGTCCGCGAGCGACTATTGCAGCTCGATGGTTCTGCCCAGGAAGTCGTGCGTGTAGATGGTCTGACTCAATGCGTCAGCGGCGCTCTTGTCGCAGGCCTTGGCAATTCACGTGAATCCCCTTCACGTTCGCTTGACCCAAAAAAACTCACGCAATTCTACGAACTGGCAGTCATCGGTAAATCCCGCGTTGCCGGTCGTAATGCAGTGATCGTCTCGATCACGCCGCGTGACCAGTACCGCTTCGGGTTTGAACTGCATCTGGATCGCGAAACCGCGCTGCCGCTCAAATCGCTGCTGCTGAATGATCAAGGGCAACTGTTGGAGCGCTTTCAATTTACGCGGCTGGACACGTCTTCCACCCCAAGTGATCGCGACTTGCAACCCTCGGGTGAGTGCAAGTCTGTCGCAGTTGTTCAGAAGCAGGCGCCAGAGGTCGAGCCCTCTGAGGCATGGCATCTTGAATGGGTGCCGCCGGGATTTCAGCTGATCAAAAGCACTGCGCGCCAGGATACGCAGACCAAAGCAACGGTCGAAAGTCTGATGTATGAGGACGGGCTTGCTCGGTTTTCGGTGTTTCTCGAGCCCATCAGCGAAGTCAGCGCGACGGAAACCCGTACGCAAATTGGCCCTACGGTTGCGGTTTCTCGTCGCTTGAATACGGTGGACGGTGAAAGGATGGTGACCGTTGTCGGCGAAATCCCCGTTGGCACTGCCGAGCGCATCGCCCTGTTCGTACGCAGCGAGAAAGCGGCTACTGCCCAGCCGTGATCCGTTAATCCTATGTTCATCCTGACCTTTCAGTCTAAAGTCCATGCCAGGTTGACTGCCGAGACGATGAAATGTCTGGATCAGCATTTTCACTTGCAAAAAATCTTCATGTTTTTTATAGGTCAGGGCCTGTCAGCACTGACCTTGTTTTGTTCGCGGAACGAAGGCGTCGGTCTCGGTTTCCGGCGTCTCTTGAACCCTGTCGCTCAACCCTGCTCGTCGTAACGGGAGCTGTATGTCGATACCACGTTTGAAGTCTTACCTATCCATAGTCGCCACGGTATTGGTGCTGGGCCAGGCCCTGCCTGCGCAAGCCGCCGAGCTGCCTGATTTCACCCAATTGGTCGAACAGGCCTCACCTGCGGTGGTAAACATCAGCACCACGCAAAAGCTGCCGGATCGCAAAGTCTCGAACCAGCAGATGCCCGATCTGGAAGGCCTGCCGCCTATGCTGCGCGAGTTTTTCGAGCGCGGTATGCCCCAGCCGCGCGCTCCGCGTGGCGGCGGCGGTGGTCAGCGTGAGGCGCAGTCCCTGGGTTCGGGCTTCATCATTTCCCCGGATGGCTACATTCTCACCAATAATCATGTGATTGCCGATGCCGATGAGATCCTCGTGCGCCTTGCCGACCGCAGCGAACTCAAAGCCAAGCTGGTGGGCACTGACCCGCGCTCCGACGTTGCGTTGCTGAAGATCGAAGGCAAGGACCTGCCCGTGCTGAAACTGGGCAAGTCCCAGGACCTCAAAGCCGGCCAGTGGGTGGTTGCGATTGGCTCGCCGTTCGGCTTTGACCACACGGTTACCCAGGGCATTGTGAGTGCCATTGGCCGCAGCCTGCCGAACGAAAACTATGTGCCGTTCATCCAGACCGACGTGCCGATCAACCCGGGCAACTCCGGTGGTCCGCTGTTTAACCTGGCCGGTGAGGTAGTGGGGATCAACTCGCAGATCTACACCCGCTCCGGTGGTTTCATGGGTGTGTCCTTTGCGATCCCGATCGACGTGGCCATGGACGTTTCCAATCAGTTGAAGAGCGGCGGCAAGGTCAGTCGCGGCTGGTTGGGCGTGGTCATCCAGGAAGTGAACAAGGACCTGGCTGAGTCCTTCGGCCTCGACAAGCCGGCCGGCGCCCTGGTGGCGCAGATCCAGGACGATGGCCCGGCTGCCAAGGGCGGCCTGCAGGTGGGCGACGTGATCCTGAGCATGAACGGTCAGCCGATCGTCATGTCAGCAGACTTGCCGCACCTGGTGGGCGCGCTCAAGGCCGGCAGCAAGGCCAAGCTGGAAGTGATTCGTGAAGGCAAGCGCCAGAACGTGGAACTGACCGTAGGCGCCATCCCGGAAGAGGGCGCGGCCCTTGATGCTTTGGGCAACGCCAAACCGGGCGCCGAGCGCAGCAGCAATCGTCTGGGGATTGCCGTGGCCGAGCTGACCGAGGAGCAGAAGAAAAGCTTCGACCTCAAGAGCGGCGTAGTGATCAAGGAAGTCCAGGATGGCCCTGCCTCCCTGATCGGCCTGCAGCCGGGCGACGTGATTACCCACCTGAACAATCAGGCGATCAACGACACCAAGGCGTTCACCGACATTGCCAAGGCTCTGCCGAAGAACCGTACAGTGTCGATGCGTGTTCTGCGTCAGGGTCGAGCCAGCTTCATCACCTTCAAGTTGGCCGAGTAATCTGCTAGCCCAATAAAAAGCCCCGCCATCGGTTAACGATGGCGGGGCTTTTTTGTGGGCGATGGGTTTAGCTCATCATCCCTTTCACCAAGCGTTCCTGTTCGATCAGTTCACGCTGGCGAGCGTCGATGCGCGAGGACAACGGGAAATTGCTGCCGGCCCGACGCTTGGCGAAGTCCAGTTGCTGGATCGCCTGCTGGAAGTCGCCCACCAGGGCGAAGTACTCGGCGCGCGCCTGATGCAGACCGATGATATTGCCCGACAGTCCGCGTGTCTCGGCGACTTGATACCAGACATCCGGATCGTCCGGACGAGACTTGAGCAAGCCATCCAGGGCCTTCTCCGCGTCGGCGGTGCGGTTCTGTTTAAGCAGCAGATCTACCCGAACCTGGTTCAGCGGGTAATTGCTGGGGTATTGGCTCAGCATGCGGTCGGTGCGTTGCTGGGCGTCCGGCATGCGGTTGTTGATGATGTCCAGCTCGATCTGCGCCAGGTTGTACGTGATGTCATTGGGAGCCTTGGCCAGCAATGGCGCCAGGTTTTCCCGGGCTTCCTTGAGCTGAGTACCCTTAATCTGGGCGATTGCCAGACCATAACGGGCCACATCGTTTTTCGGATTCTCGTCCAACTGAGCCTGAAATCGCTTGGCCGCCAGCCCCGGCGTGTCCTCGTATTTCAACTGCACCCGCGCGCGGATCAGTTGATAACGCAGGCTGTCTTCCTTGCCGCCCTGTTTGGATTGTTCGGCGCGGTTGCGCGTATCGGCAATCCGCGACTCGGTCACCGGGTGCGTCAACAGAAACTCCGGCGGCTTGGCATCGAAACGGTATTGGCGCATCAATCGCTCGAACATGGTGGGCATCGAGCGTGGGTCGTAGCCGGCCTTCTCCAGGTTGAGAATGCCGATGCGATCCGCCTCCTGTTCGTTCTGGCGGGAGAAGCGTCGCTGCTCCTGAATCGCTGCGGCCTGGGTGCCGGCGATGGCGGCGATACCCGCGTCGCCTGCGCCCGCTGCGGCCGCAATAATGCCACCGAGCAAGGCCGCCATCATGGGGAGTTGCATGCGCTGCTGCGCTTCAACGCCCCGTGCGAAATGGCGTTGAGACAGGTGGGCCAACTCATGAGCCATCACCGAGGCATACTCGCCTTCAGTCTGGGCGTTGAGAAACAGTCCACCGTTCACGCCGACAATCCCGCCCGGTGCGGCAAAGGCATTGAGCTGCGGGCTGTTGATCAGGATGAATTCCAGCCGCCGGTCGTTCACCTGGCTTGTCTCCACCAACTTGTACACGCTGGTCTCGACGTAATCCTTGAGTTGCGGATCATTGAGTTGCGAAACCTGCCCGCGCAGGTAGGCCAGCCATGCACGGCCCAGCTGGTATTCCTGTTGTGGCGAGACAATGGCAGAGCTGGCGTCGCCAAGTGACGGCAGGTCGTCGGCGAAGCCTGGAGAGGCCAGCAGGCAGGCCAGCGTCAGCAGGGTAGGGCGCAAAAAAGTCATGCACAAAGCCTTTTGGGCAAAGAGCTTACTGTAGCCGGACACTGAGCTTCGGACCAGATATTCTAAGCAGCCCAACGCTTGCCCGGAGTAAACCATGACCGACGCCGTCGCCTTTGATGCCGAACTCGATGCCAGCGGCCTCAATTGCCCGCTGCCCTTGCTCAAGGCCAAGCTGGAACTCAATCGAATGGCCAGCGGCGCGGTGCTTAAGGTGACCGCTACCGATGCGGGCTCCCAGCGTGATTTTCGCACCTTCGCCAAGTTGGCCGGCCACACGCTGGAGCGCGAAGAAGATGACGCCGGTGTTTACCGTTACTGGTTGCGCAAGGCCTGAACCGCACTCAAGCCTTGTTCAGCGCCTGCGCCGCCGCCAACACCGCATCCACATGCCCCGGTACTTTCACGCCACGCCATTCCTGACGCAGAACGCCGTCCTTGTCGATGAGGAAAGTGCTGCGATCCACGCCCAGGTATTCCTTGCCGTATAGCTTTTTGAGCTTGATCACATCAAACAGCTGGCAAACCGCTTCGTCCTTGTCGCTGATCAGCTCGAACGGGAATGCCTGCTTGGCCTTGAAGTTCTCGTGGGACTTGAGGCTGTCGCGCGACACGCCAAACACCTCGGTGCTGGCTGCCTTGAACGCTTCATGCAGGTCACGAAAACCCTGGCCCTGGGTGGTACAGCCCGGGGTGCTGTCCTTGGGGTAGAAGTAGATCACCACTTGCTTGCCCTTGAGGGCTGCAAGCTTGAAGGTCTGACCGCTGGTGGCCGGGGCTTCGAAATCAGTGACCGGTATGTCGATGACTACCGCCATGAATAACCTCCTTACATTGGGTTCTGTGGGCGCCACGGCTCGATGAGCGCGTCCAGGTTCAGCGCGTCGGCGAAATCCAGAAACTGATCGCGCAGCCAACTGATCTGCACACCGGCCGGCAGGGTCACGGTGAACGTGGCGTTAAGCATGGTGCCGCCGGTTTGCGGCGCCTGGTAGGTATCGCAGGTAAGGTTTTCCAGCTCGACGTTATGGTCGATAAAAAACTGGCACAGCTCGTTGACGATGTCCGAACGGTACGCCGAGCTGACATACGCCACGTAAGGCAGGGCCTGCGGGCGGTTCTCCAGCGCGGCGCTGCGCACCACATTGACCGTGAAGTCATGCTTCTTGGCAAGGCCCGGCAGGCCGGTTTCCAGGCGCGCCAGGGCGTCCCAGGTGCCGGAGATCTGCAGCACCAGCGCGCTGCATTCGCCGTGACGGGTCAGGCGCGAGGTTACGACGGCGCAGCGGTTTTCATGGCTGGCGCGGCACAGGACGTTGGTCAGCTCCATGGGGTTGGCGCCGAGGGCACTGATAACAAGGAATTGTTCGCGAACTGTGGGGGTGGACATGCAGCCTTCCTAAAACGATGAGCGGTCGATACTGTGAGGGCTGTATCGATCAAAGGATCAAGGGTAGCGAAAAGCATCGCGAAGGGATAGGAGATGGCGTTTTCATTGTGTGAATGGCCTGCTTGCGGCGGTGCTTTTGCCCAATGATGGCATTGCCCGTCGTTTAGTTGCGCCAGAACGCGTCCTCAGGCGGTACTTCGCTTGTACAAGCATCTTGGCGCCAGTACCATTACGGCTCTCTTTTTCCGGCAGGAGCGGTTGCATGATTG
Organism: Pseudomonas trivialis; assembly: GCF_001439805.1. Lineage (GTDB taxonomy): Bacteria > Pseudomonadota > Gammaproteobacteria > Pseudomonadales > Pseudomonadaceae > Aquipseudomonas > Aquipseudomonas trivialis. The sequence continues at coordinate 334,442 of NZ_JYLK01000005.1, forward strand.
CGGGCAGTATGGTGGCACTGGTCACACCCATGGATGCACAAGGTCGTCTCGACTGGGACAGCCTTGGCAAACTGGTGGACTTCCACCTGCAAGAAGGCACCAATGCCATCGTGGCGGTCGGCACTACCGGTGAGTCGGCCACCCTTGATGTGGAAGAACACATTCAGGTCATCGAGTTCGTGGTCAAGCGCGTGGCGGGGCGTATCGCGGTGATTGCCGGCACCGGCGCCAATTCCACGCGTGAAGCGATTGAACTGACCAAAAACGCCAAAAAATCCGGCGCCGACGCCTGCCTGCTGGTAACCCCGTACTACAACAAGCCGACCCAGGAAGGTCTGTACCAGCATTTCAAGGCCATCGCCGAAGCCGTCGATATTCCGCAGATCCTCTACAACGTTCCCGGCCGCACTGCCTGTGACATGAAAGCCGAGACAGTCATCCGTCTGTCCACCGTGCCGAACATCATTGGTATCAAGGAAGCCACTGGCGACCTGCAACGCGCCAGGGATATTCTGGCCGGCGTAAGCAGCGACTTCCTGCTGTATTCCGGTGACGACGCCACGGCAGTCGAACTGATGCTGCTGGGCGGCAAGGGCAACATCTCGGTAACCGCCAACGTCGCCCCGCGTGCCATGAGTGACCTTTGCGCCGCTGCCATCGCCGGCGATGCCGTGACTGCGCGAGCGATCCACGAAAAACTGATGCCGCTCAACAAGACACTGTTTGTCGAATCCAACCCTATTCCCGTGAAATGGGCGCTGTTCGAGATGGGCCTGATGCCGGACGGTATCCGTCTGCCGCTCACCCAGCTCAGCCAAGCCTTTCACGAACCGCTGCGACAGGCCCTGCGCCAGTCCGGCGTCCTGGTTTAATTGAGGAAGCACTACGCATGAAGCGATTGGCCGGACTTTCCGCACTTGCCTTGATTATCTCCAGCACCAGTGGCTGCGGTTGGATCTGGGGCCCGGAAGGCTACTTCCGTGACCGCGGCAGCGATTACCTGGAAGCACAAGCAACCAAACCAATGCAACTGCCGCCGGACGTCAATGTCGCCAAGCGGCTTGACCCGTTGTTGCCGATTCCGCGCAACGTGGCCGACGACACCACCAAGGGTGAGTACGTTGTGCCACGCCCGCAGCCGATTGCGGCCGTGGCGGACGCGAGCGACTACAGCCTGCAGAAGAGCGGCGACTCGCGTTGGGTCGTGGCCCAGCGCCCACCTGCCGAAGTCTGGCCAGTGGCGGTGCAGTTCTTCCAGGACAACGGGTTCCGCATTGATGAGCAGCGCCCGCAGACGGGTGAATTCACCACCGCATGGCAGCACGGCAGCGAACTGTCCGCCAGCATGGCCAAGCGCCTGCAATCGAGTGGCGTAGCCGCCGATGGCGAGACCCGCGTGCGTGTGCGCATCGAGCCAGGTGTGCAGCGCAATACCAGTGAAGTCTACGTGGTCAGCGCCGAGCGTCCCGCCGGCAGTACTGCCAACGTCGAATTCACCAATCGTTCGGTCAATACCGGCGTCGACGCTGCCCTGGTCGACGAGATGTTGGCCAGCATGAGCCGTATCTCCGAGAAGGGCGGTTCCGTTTCCCTGCTTGCCGCACGTGATTACGACACCCCGAGCCGCGTCAGCCTCACCGAAGACGGCAGCGGCAACGTGGTGCTGAACCTGGGTGAAGACCTGGATCGCGCCTGGGCCAGTGTCGGTCGCGCGTTGGAGCAAGGCCCATGGCGCGTTGAAGACATCAACCGCAGCCTTGGCCTGTACTACATCAACGTGGCTGAAAAGGCCGTGAAGAAAGACGATGAACCAGGGTTCTTCGGCAAACTGTTCGGCAGCACGCCGACCAAGGAAGAAGTCGAAACCCGCGCCGAGCGCTACCAGGTTCGTTTGAGCAAGGTGGGCGAAAGCGTGCAGGTTACCGTCGAGAAGAACATCAACACCGTGGCTCCCGCTGAAACAGCGCGCAAAGTGTTGGGCGTGATTCAGGACAACCTGGGCTGATCCGATGCGTTTTGCCGTTCTCGGCAGCGGTAGCCAGGGGAACGGCACGCTGGTCGCTCATGACGACACGTACGTGCTGGTCGATTGTGGTTTTTCGCTGAGGGAAACCGAGCGGCGTCTGCTGCGCCTGGGGGTTCACCCTGCGCAGCTGAGCGCGATTCTGGTGACCCACGAACATGCCGATCACGTGCATGGCGTGGGTTTGCTGTCTCGGCGCTACAATCTTCCGGTGTACCTGAGTCGCGGCACCCTGCGCGGGATGCGCAAACCCATTGAGCCTGCAGGTTTCCTGGCCGGCGGTGAGCAACTGCACATCGGTGCCTTGAGCATCGATGTGATCGCGGTCGCCCACGACGCTCAGGAACCGACGCAGTATGTCTTCAGTGACGGCCAGCGGCGCTTCGGCGTGCTGACCGACCTGGGTTCCTACTGCGCCAGGGTGCTGGACGGTTACCGCGACCTCGATGCGTTGATGATCGAGTCCAACCACTGTCGGGACCTGCTGGCGCGCGGTCATTACCCCTACTTTCTCAAGCAGCGGGTAGGCGGCGAACTGGGGCATTTGAACAACCACCAGGCGGCGTACCTGGTGTATGAGTTGGGCTGGCAAGACCTGCAGCACCTGGTCCTGGCCCACCTGAGCAGCAAGAACAACCTGCCGCAGCTTGCCCGGCAATGTTTCGTCGACACCCTCGGGTGCGACCCGGACTGGCTGCAACTGGCCGATCAAGATTCAGGGCTCGACTGGCGCCACATCGCCTAGCCCACCTCACTCAAAGCGGAGCCCATCATGGAAAAACGTGAAGAACTCTACCGCGGCAAAGCCAAGTCGGTGTACAAAACCGACGACGCCAACCGCCTGATCCTGCTGTTTCGCAACGACACTTCGGCGTTCGACGGCAAGCGCATCGAGCAACTTGATCGCAAGGGCATGGTGAACAACAAGTTCAACGCCTTCATCATGCAGAAACTCGAAGCAGCCGGTATTCCGACCCAATTCGACAAACTGCTGGGCGACAACGAATGCCTGGTGAAGAAGCTCGACATGATCCCGGTGGAGTGCGTCGTGCGTAACTACGCCGCCGGCAGCCTGGTCAAGCGCCTGGGCGTGGAGGAGGGCCTCAAGCTCAACCCTTACACCTTCGAACTGTTCCTCAAGGACGATGCCAAGGGCGACCCGTTCATCAACGAATCCCACGTGGTGGCATTCGGCTGGGGCACCGCTGAGCAACTGGCACGCATGAAGGCGCTGTCCCTCAAGGTCAACGACGTGCTGAGCAAACTGTTCGACGACGCAGGCCTGCTGCTGGTGGACTTCAAGCTGGAGTTCGGCGTGTTCCACGATGGCTCCATCGTCCTGGGCGACGAATTCAGCCCGGACGGCTGCCGCCTGTGGGACAAGGACACCCGCAAGAAGATGGACAAGGACCGCTTCCGTCAAGGCCTCGGTGACGTCATCGAAGCCTACGAAGAAGTCGCCAATCGCCTCGGCGTACCGCTGTAATCGACGCAAGCATCTGATAGCACGGAAAAAAATCGCCTCGGCGCTTTGCATCCACGAACCATGCTGTTATGATGCGCGCCGTTGGAGAGATGCCAGAGTGGCCGAATGGGACGGATTCGAAATCCGTTGTACCTTCACCGGTACCTAGGGTTCGAATCCCTATCTCTCCGCCATTATTGAACAAGACGAAGCCCCTGAAATGGTTAACTATTTCAGGGGCTTTTTCGTTCCCGGCGTTTAACTCCGACGGGCGTCGAGCCGTTCAATCGTAAGCGAACTGATCAACCAATCCCAAACGAGGCACATGAGTATCGGGCTGCAACAGCGCGCCAGGAGCAATAACGGCGTTTGCCCCAATCGTGCAGCCGTCTCCCACCAGGGCACCGAACTTGTTCACTCCCGTCTCGATCACCGTATCCAGGTAACGGATTTTGATTTGCGCCCCGTTCAGTTCGTTGCGGTAATTGGCAATGATCGCACCGGCCTCGATATTTACGCCCTCGCCAAGCAACGAGTCACCGACAAAGTTGAAGTGTGCCAGCTTGCTCCCGTCCAGCATGAAGCTGCTTTTAAGCTCGCAACTGGGGCCGATGATGCAATTCTTGCCCAGGTACACCCCTGCGCGCAGATAAGCGCCCGCGGCCACGAATGATCCTTCGCCGATGATGATCGCGCCCTTGAGCACAGCGCCTTGCTCGACAACCGCACTTTCGTGGATGGCGCAGTTTCCATGACGCCGGTAACCGTCGCCGAGGCGGTCCAGCAACGCCATCACCTGGTTTTCACAGTCTTGTGCCACCCGCCAGGCCTCAACAGGCGTGAGGCCCAGGGTGGGCCATCGTTCGATGAATGCATTGATTTCAACCGGCGTCATGGAGCGTCATTCCGAAAAGGGTAAATGTGGATCTGCATGGCCCATGCTAAAACAATGACGCTACTTTTTACCCACCGATTTTTTCGACGGTTTTTTATCCGTTTCCCTCACCGTCTCCCTTGGCCTTTTCTTCGCCTCTGCCTCTGTCACGTATTCCCCTGTAACCGCATCACGATATCGCGTTGGCATATAAGCTCCCTGACAGTCAATCGCCACAGCGGCGACACGTTTGAGGCTAGCTCGCAGCCTTGCGCGCGCAAGTGTCGGTGCGGGCATTCTCTTTACCAGGTTTTTCCAGATCAAATACCTCTGCGCCTAAAACAAAAAAGGCCCGCCAAACTCAACGCTCGGCAGGCCTTTCCAAAAACTACCCGTCAGGCCGGCTGCGCCACCATTCGGTTGCTGACATTCCTCCCCAACACCAGCACCGTCACAAACCCGAAGCCCACCAGTACCGTGGCAAGGCTCAACAACACCGAGCTGCCCATCTGGTCAACGATCTGCCCGCCAAAGAACGAGCCCAGGGCAATGATCACCTGGAACAGCGCGACAAACAGCGGCATGCCACGCTCCACGTCCTTGGGCGCCACCACGAACATCCAGATACTGGAGCACGCCGGGAACGCGCCGAACGCGAAGCCCCACAGTGCGATCAGCATCGCGGCGCCGGTCATGCCGGTGGCGAAGTGGGGGAAGAGCGCGGTGCTGGTGCCGATCATCAGCGCCACCAGCAGCAGCGTATTACGCACGCTGCGGTTGGCGGCGAAACCGGCGAAAACATTGCCCGCCACCCCGGCCATACCAAACAGCAGCAGCAACGAACTGATGGTTGGCCCGTCGAAGCCGGCGCTGAATTTGAAGAACGGCGCGACATAGGTGTACGCAGCAAAATGCGCCAGGCCGATCAGCAGTACCGCAATCAGGCCCACCCGCGCTTGCGGGTTGTAGAACAACGCCGGCAGATCACTGACGCGAATCGCCTTTTCCGGATTGAGCCGTGGCAGCAGAAGCACCTGTGCCAGTAGCACCGGCACGCCCATCAGGGCGGTGACCAGAAAGGTCATGCGCCAGCCCATCAGGCCGCTGAGCCAGGTACCCACCGGCACGCCAAGCACGGTGGCCAGGGTCACGCCCATCATGATGATCGACGTAGCCTTCGCCACGTCGACGCCCCTGGGCGCCAGGCGGCCGCTGAGGGCGATGGCCGTGGCCCAGAAACCGCCGATGCTGATGCCCAGCAATACTCGACCAAACAACAGCACGTTGAAATCACTGGCAAACGCCACGATGCCGTTGGCGATGATCATGATCAGCGTCAGGCCGATCAGCAGATAGCGACGGTCCATCGCACCGATGCTCACCGACAGAAACGGCGCGGCAAGGGCGGCCATGATGCCGGGCAGGGTTACCATCAGTCCGGCATGGCCAGCGGTGATGCCCAGGTCGCTGGCGACGTCGTTGAGCACGCCCACCGGGAGAAACTCACTGGTCACCAGAGCGAATGCGCCCACGGCGACCGACAGAATCGCCAGCCACTGCTGCTTGACGCTCTGTTGATTATGTTCGGGAAGGCCGCTGGGGGCCTGGCTGGCACTTGGCATGGTGTTGGGTTCCAAGGATGAATGTCGCCTGTCGTCAGGCGGGGGGAGGGATGTGGGAGGGGATTATAGGGATGACCGCCGGCAAATCGGCAGGCGCTCGTTTCGATAGTCATCATCAGTGTGATCGATGTGATGCTTCAAGCGGGAATTCCACATCGGATATTCAGCATTCCTTATTTCCCGATTTATCTCCTCAAGTCCAGGCCTGTCAGGCCGAAACCCTGTCATACGATGTCGTATCCCCCCAATAAGAGCGCTCAAAATGTCCCTTCGCAGCCTGTCCATCGCCCGCCGTGCCGGTCTGGGTTTTGCCTTGATTGCCTTGCTCGTGGCCCTGCTGGGCTTTTTCGCGCTGTCGAACATGGCGAGTATTCGCGCCCGGGCGGTGCAGGTGGAGCGTGGGTTGGTGCCGAAAATGCGGCTGGTGGCCGATATCCGCGAAATCATGCTGCGCATCCGCACGATTTCGTTGCGCATGGCGTTGGACACCAACCCGGCGAACCTTGCGACGTATCGCGGTCAGATGGACACCCGCAGCCAGGACCTGACGAAGAAGCTGGCCGAACTCGACGCGTTGGTCGACACGCCTGAAGTGCGCGCGCTTTACGATCAGTTCCAGGTCTCGCTGCGCCAGTACCAGCAAGGGCTGGCGCAGTCGTTCGTGCTGGCCGACAAGCAGCAGGGTGCTGAACTCAACAAGCTGCTGCTGGTGGACATGAAAACCGTGGTCGATGGCTCCGGGGCCCAGCTCAATGCACTCAGCGACTACTACAACGGGCAGATCAACCAGTTGGGCCAGGCGGCGGAGGCGCAGTACGGCCGCTCGCTCACCATGGTGTTCGGTTTTGTGATCCTGGCCGGCGTGAGCACCGTGGCCCTGGCCTGGCTGCTGACGCGCAGTATCGTCGGCCCATTGGGACAGGCCATGCGCGCTGCGGAAAACGTCGCGCGCGGCGATCTGACCCAAACCGTCGAAGTCAGCGGCGACGACGAGGTAACCCGCTTGCTCGTCGCCCTGCAATCGATGCAGGGCAACCTGCGCGATACCTTGCAGCTGATTCGCCAGTCTGCGGTGCAAATGTCCGCTTCGGCCACCGACCTTAATGGCATCACCGACCAGAGCAGCCGCAGCCTGCAGCAGCAAACGGCAGAGATCGAACAGGCCGCCACGGCCGTCAACGAGATGACCTCGGCCGCCGACGAGGTGGCGCGCAACGCGGTGTCGACCTCCGAATCCACGAGGCTTTCCAATGAAACCGCACGCGAAGGCCAGCACCGCGTTGGCGAAACAGTCAGCGCGATTCAGGCCCTGAGCAGCAACATCGGCGAGACCTCCGCCCTGGTGCAGAACCTGGCCGAGCAATCGCGGGATATCGGCAAGGTGCTCGACGTGATTCGTTCCATCGCCGAGCAGACCAACCTGCTGGCCCTTAACGCCGCCATCGAGGCGGCGCGTGCCGGTGAGTCCGGGCGCGGGTTTGCGGTGGTGGCCGATGAGGTGCGGGCGCTGGCCCATCGTACCCAGCAATCGACGCTGGAGATCGACCAGATGGTGACCGCCATGCGCACCGGCTCCAACGATGCGCTGGCCTCGATGCAGTCAAGCACCCAGCGCGCCACCGAGACCTTGAGCCTGGCCGAGGGCGCTGGTGGCGCGCTAAGTCGGATCACCGATTCGATTGATGAGATTCACCAGCGCAACCTGGTGATTGCCAGTGCGGCCGAGGAGCAGGCCCAGGTGGCCAAGGAAGTCGACCGCAACATCGTGAACATCCGTGACCTGTCGGCGCAGTCGTCGTCCGGCGCCGGGCAGGTCAGCGATTCGAGCCATGAGCTGGCGCGTCTGGCGGTGGCGCTCAACGACGCGGTGGCACGGTTCCGCCTGTAGTGCCTGTGGAGCGTCGGCCTAGACCTGGCGCTCCACCCCCCGGCGAATCTTCTCCAGCAGTTCATCGATATGAAACGGCTTGGTGATCAAGTCCATGCGTTCGCCCAGAAAGCTCTGACGATTGGCCGCATTTTCCGCATAACCGGTCATGAACAAAATCGGCAGGTCAGTGCGCAGCACGCGTGCATGGTCGGCCAGTTCACGGCCGGTCATATACGGCAGGCCGTAATCGGTCAGCAACAGGTCGATGCTCGGGTCGGCCTGCAGGATCACTATGGCCTCGTCGCCGTCGGCGGCCAGGCTGCACTGGTAGCCGGCATCCATCAGTACTTCGGCGACAAAGCTGCGTACCGAAGGCATGTCCTCAACGATCAGAACGTGCTCGCCCTTGCTCAGCCCAGGCACTGCCAGCAGCTTTGTTGCCAGGGTGGCCGGGCCTTCTGCGGCCGGCAGCATGAGGGTGACTTCGGTGCCCTGGCGGGTGACGCTGCGGATTTGCGCATCGCCGCCGGACTGACGCGCGAAACCGTAGATGGTCGACAGCCCCAGGCCCGTGCCCTGACCCACCGGCTTGGTGGTGAAGAAGGGGTCGAATACCTTGTCGATCACGCTGTGGTCGATGCCCACGCCATTGTCGCGTACCGACAGTGCGATGTAGGGGCCGTTTTCCAGCTTGAGATTGCCATTGGAATACGCCGGGTAAGTGGTCACCCAGATGATGCCGCCCTGGGGCAGCGCATCGCGGGCATTGATCACCAGGTTGAGCACCGCGCTCTCCAGCTGGATCGGGTCCACCAGCGCCACCGCCGGGTTGTTGGTCAGCTCCAGCTTCAGGGCGATGTGTTCGCCAATGGTGCGCATCAGCAGCTCTTCGAGTGAGCGGATGTGCGCATTGATGTCGATGGGGCGCGTGTCCAGCGGCTGCTGGCGGGCAAAGGCGAGCAGGCGATTGGTCAGGCCGGCGGCGCTCAGGGCCGAACTCAGGGCCGCATCGGCGTAGCCCAAAACCTTCTCGGTGCGCTGGCTCTCGATGCGTTTTTTGATCAGTTCCAGGCTGGTGATGATTCCGGTCAGCAGGTTGTTGAAATCGTGAGCGATGCCGCCGGTGAGCTTGCCCAGGGCGTCCATCTTCTGCGCCTGCAGCAGTTGCGCTTCAGTGCGGGCCAGTTGGCGCGCGGCATTGGCCAGTTCGGCCTGCTGATGGCGCTCGCGGTGGCGGTGCTCGGTGACGTCCTCCACGAACACCAGGCTCAGCTCGGCGCGGTTGTACGGCGAAATCTGCCACTCGGTCTCGCGCAGCTCGCCATTGACATTCAACTGCAGCGTGCCTTTCCAGCGCTCGCCGGCCGACAGGCGCTGGCACAGTTCGCCGATGACGGCGCGCTGGCCGTCGGCAAAGCATTCGAGCAGGGCGTCGGGGTTGAGGTTGTCGTGAATCAACTGCGCGAAGGCGTGGTTGCATTCGTGGACTTTGAGCTGCGCGTCCATCACCGCAATCGGCGCGCTGATATTGAAGAAAATCTCGCGAAAGCGCGCCTCGCTTTCGCGCAGCGCATATTCGGTGTCCCGCACCCGCAGCAGGGTGCGCAGGGTCGCCAGCAGCACATCCGGGTCCACCGGGTGGATCAGGTAGGCGTCGGCCCCGGCGTCCAGGCCGGTGATGATGTCGCCAGTCTCGATGGACGCCGCCGACACATGCACCACCGGCAGCAGCGCGGTGGTCGGGTCGGCGCGCAGGCGGCGCACGATATCGAAGCCGCTCATGTCCGGCAGGTTGACGTCCAGGATCAGCGCATCGATTTTTTCGCGGGCGATGAGGTCCAGCCCGTCCTGGCCGGTGCCGGCTTCCAGCACATGACCATAGTGACGCTCCAGGCGGCGGCGCAGGGCATAGCGCGTGGCGGCGTTGTCGTCGACGATCAGTAATCGAATGTCACGCTTCATCGACGTTCTCGTTTGCGATGGACAGGGGGATGATCACGTAGAACAGCGAGCCCACGCCGGGCGTACTTTCCACACCCACACGGCCGCCCAGCAGTTCGGCGAAGCGCTTGCACAGCGACAGGCCCAGGCCAGTGCCGCGCAGGCGTTTTTGCAGCGGTGAATCGATCTGCGAAAAATCTTCGAACAGGTTGTTGTGCAGTTCGGCGGGAATGCCCAGGCCGGTGTCCTGCACCGCAAAACGGATCTCGCGGTCGTTCTCCATGCCGGCCGACACTCGCACCTCGCCTTGCAGGGTGAACTTGAGCGCGTTGGAGATGAAGTTGCGCAGGATCTGCGCCAGCTTCTTGTCATCGGTATACAGCTTGGGCAGGCCGGCCGGTTCTTCGAAGATCAGGTCCACCGATGAGGCATCGACGATGGGCCGGAACATCCCGCGCAGCGCCGAAAACAGGTCGAACATGTCGAACCACGCCGGCGAGATGGAAATGCGCCCGGCCTCAATCTTGGCCAGGTCCAGCAGGTCATCGACCATTTCCCGCAGCTCGCTGGCAGAGCTGCGGATAAACCCGACCTGAGTGTGTTGCTCAGGGCTCAGCGGGCCATCGAGTTCATCCACCAGCAGGCTGGTGATGCTCAGGATCGAGCCCAGGGGCGTGCGAAACTCATGGCTCATGTACGACAGGAAGCGGCTCTTGAGGTCCGACGCCTGGCGCAGTTGGTCGGCCTGCATGTCCAGCTCGGCATACAGCGCGAGCACGCCCTGGTTGGTCTCGTCCAGTTCGGCGCGCAGGGCGTCCCCTTCCAGGCGCAGGCGTTTGACTTCATCGGCGAGGGAGGCGGCGGTTTCAGCCATTGATGGCCTCCAGGGCAATCACGAATACGGTGACGTCATCCCGGCCACGACAGAAGTCACGGTGCAGAATGGCGGCGATCAACGCCGGGTGGCGGTGCACAAGGCCCGGGTAATCGGCAAGGTTCCAGCGTGACTGCAAGCCATCGCTGTACAGGATCAGCAACTGGCCGGTCACTTGAGCGTAGTCGAAGGGCTGGGCCTTGCGATATTGCACGCCGACGATCCCCGGATGGGAGGCCAGCCCCCGAGGCTTGCCGTGGCCGATCAGGCTGGCGCCGATGTTGCCGATGCCGGTGAAGCGCAGGGTGTCGGCCGAGGCGTCGTATTGAGCAATCGCCATGGCGCCGCCGCGGGTACCGCTCATGGCCACATGCAGGTCGTTCATCAGCACGCCCGGGTCAAGAAATGCGTCCCGCGCAAACACCGCCTCACCGGCCTGCGCGGCGCGCTCGGCATCAATGCCATGGCCCAGGCCGTCAGCCACCATCACGCTGAAGCGTTCCGGCTCGACCATCAGGTGCCAGGCATCGCCGCAATGCGGGTCGTCGTGCAATGAATGCTGGCTCACCCCGTAACGGATGTCGCGGGCAGCCGAGGCTCGCGGATACAGGCGCGCGAGCATCGCCGTGCCACGCGCGTCGGCATGCACATCGAACACCTGGGCCAGGCGCGAAATCGCGCCCATGCCGATGCCCTGGGTGCCGCCCGTGGAGAAACCGTCCACCAGGCAACTGTCCAGATCGAAGCCCTGGCCGCGGTCCACGGCGATCATCTCCACGCCGCCGTTGCCGGTGGCGCGCAGGTGCAACTGGCCGTGAGCGGCATGCTTGAGGATGTTGCTGGCAAGCTCGGTGGCCACCAGTGCCACGCGCCCGGCGTCGGTTTCGTCAAAGCCCAGTTGCTCGGCCAGCAGTTGCGCCGTGCGGCGCGCGTAGCCGACCTGGCTGGCGTCTTCGACCAATAGCACCTGGGTCAGTGCACTGTGGATATTCAGGACCATCGAGTGATCGTCACGCGGGTGCCTTCACCCGGCGCGGTCTCCAGTTCGAATTCGTCCACCAGGCGCTTGGCACCGGTGAGGCCCAGGCCCAGTCCGCCGCCGGAGGTCCAGCCATCGGTCATGGCCAGCTTGAGGTCGGGAATGCCCGGGCCCTCGTCGCGAAAGGTCAGGCGCACGCCGGGGCGCAGGTCTTTTTCCACCACCGCCCAATCCATGTAGCCGCCACCGCCGTACACCACGGTGTTACGCGCCAGCTCACTGACGGCCGTGACCAGCTTGGTCAGGTCGATCAGGCGCATGCCGCATTCCTGGGCCAGCCTGCGTACCAATTGTCGCGCCAGCACAACGTCCTGTTCGATCAGCACGGGATGCGTGCCGCTGCTGGCTTCGCTCATGAGTGTTCAACCCGGTCGCGCAGCAGTTTCATGCCGCGCTCCACGTTCAATGCAGTGGCCACGCCCGGCAGGTTCATGCCCAATTCCACGAGGGTAATGGCCACGGCCGGCTGCATGCCCACCAGCACCGTCTGCGCGTCCATGATGCGCGACAGGCCCGAGATGGTGCCGATCATGCGGCCGATAAACGAGTCGACCATGTCCAGCGCCGAAATATCGATCAGCACGCCGCGCGCCGAGGTGCGGCTGATGCGTTCCGACAGGTCGTCCTGCAGGGTCAGCGCGAGTTGGTCGTGCATGTCCACCTGGATGGTCACGAGCAGAAACTCGCCCATCTGCAAAATAGGGATGCGTTCCATGCTCAGACTGCCTTGCTGACGTTGACGCCCAGACGCTTGAGGGCCAGTGCCAGGGCGTCGGCGAGGTTGGCCTTGGTGACCACGCCTTGCAGGTCGAGCCCCAGGTGCACGATGGTCTGGGCGATTTGCGGACGCACGCCGCTGATGATGCAGTCGGCGCCCATCAGGCGGATCGCGGTAACGGTCTTGAGCAGGTGCTGGGCCACCAGGGTGTCGACGGTCGGCACGCCGGTGATGTCAATAATGGCGATTTCCGAACCGGTGTCGACGATGCGCTGCAGCAGCGATTCCATCACCACCTGGGTGCGTTGCGAGTCCAGCGTACCGATCATCGGCAGGGCCAGCACGCCGTCCCACAGCTTGACCACCGGGGTGGACAGTTCGAGCAGCTCTTCCTGCTGGCGCTTGATCACCGCCTCACGGGATTTCTGGAAGGTGCGGATGGTGTGCATGCCCAGGCCATCGAGCAGTTCCGACACTTCCCACAATTGCTCGGCCAGGTGCGCGCCGTCGCTGGCGTATTCGCGCTGCAGCAGGGCGAACACCGGGCCCTTGAGGGCGAAAATGAAGCTGGCGGTCTGCTGGGAATCCTGACCGATCAGCGCGCGGCTGTGGGACAGTTTCTCCAGGAACAGCCGGGTCTGCGCCCAGTTTTCGTGATTGATGTTTTGCGAGCCGCTGTTATGCAGGGCGTCGGCGAGCAGGTTGAGGAACTCGCCGGTCTGTTGCTTGACGTCGTCCCCCTTGAGGTTGCGTGTGGCGCCCGTGGCCTCCAGGCTGTGCGTCCATTCGTTGAGCAGGTCAGTGCGATTGTCTTGCAATGCCTGGATCGTTTTTGCCTGCAGAGTTGCCACGGGTAATCTCCTTTAAGCCATGAATAAAGTGATGGCAATTTATACTAAATTGCATTGCTCGGAACGTTTTTCAGTGAATCCAACGGCAACGCCCGGCCGGGCTGACTGCGCGTGAACCGTGCCTGTAAGGTAGTATCGCGATTCATTTTGAGCCAGCAGCCGACCCGTGATCATCAACTTCGACCTCAACGACCTCCAAGCCTTCCGCGCCGTGGTGGACAAGGGCAGCTTTCGCGGCGCCGCCGAGGCCATCCGCATCTCGCAACCGGCCCTGAGCCGGCGCATCGAAAAACTCGAGTCGGCGCTGGACGTAAAGCTGTTCGAGCGCACCACGCGCCGCGTCAGCCTGACCATGGTTGGCCGCGCGTTCCTGCCGCAGGTCGAGCGCATGCTCGACGACCTCGACATCGCGCTGATGGGCATCAGCAATGTCGCCTCCACGCGCATGGGCCATGTGACCATCGCCTGCGTGCCGTCCACGGCGTACTACTTCATGCCCCACGTGATCTCCGAATTCCACAAGCTGTATCCGAAGATTCGCCTGCGGGTACTCGATGCCAGTGCCGGCGAGGTGTGCAATGCGGTGGAAAGCGGCGAGGCCGATTTTGGCGTGAGTTTCAGCGGCAGCCTGGCCGATGAGGTGGAGTTCGAGTTATTGCTGCAGGAGCGTTACGTACTGGCCTGCCGACGTGATCACCCGTTGGCCGAACGCGAGAGCGTGAGCTGGGCCGAAGCCTACGAACACGACTACATCACGGTGGACAAGACCTCGGGCAACCGCTTCCTGCTGGACCAGGCCCTGCGTGGGGTGCGGGTGAAAAAACCGAGCATCTGCGAGACCCACCACGTGACCACGATGATCGGGCTGGTGGAGGCGGGGTTGGGCGTGGCGATGGTGCCGTCGATTGCAATGCCGGCGTGCGAGCACCCGATTCTGGTGAGTGTGCCGCTGGTGGAGCCGCAGGTGATGCGCAACGTGGGCTTGATAAAACGCCGCGGGCGGACATTGCCGCCAGCGGCGCTGGAGTTGGAACGGTTGGTGCGGGAGATGCCGTTTCGGTCAGCGTGATACCGAGTCCAGGCCGGTGGATTGCACCACTGGTTGCGCCTCGGGGGAGGCGAGGAATTTGAGCAGCGCTTTGGCCTCATCCTTGTGTTCGGCGTTGACCGGGATACCGGCCGCAAAGCGCGTCACCGATTGCACGTCTTCCGGCAGCTTGCCGACAAAGGTCACGCCCTTGACCGGCAACAATTCCGCCACCTGCTGCAAGCCCACTTCGTAATCACCCTTGGCCACCTGCTCGGCCACTGGTGCACGTTCGATCATTGTTCCCTTGGCCGGCATGCCGAGTTTCTTGAACAGCTCTTTTTCGACATACACGCCGCTGGCGCTGTCCGAATAGGCCACGGACTTGGCCTTGCTCAGCACCGCCTTCAGGTCTGCATCGGTGTTGATCACCGGCTTGGCCGCGCCTTCCTTGACCACCAGGCCGATGCGCGAGTCCGCCAGTTCCACGCGGGACGCCGGGTCGACCTTGCCCTGTTTGATCAGCTCATCCAGTGCGTAGCCGACCATGATCACCACGTCGGCGTGTTCGCCACGGGCCAGGCGGTTGGGAATCGCTTCCGGCGCCTTGCCCATGGACGGGCCGAGGATGGTGTCGAGGGTGTCGCCGCTTTGCTTGGCGTATTGCGGGCCGAGCAATTTGTAGGCAGCGGTGAACCCACCGGAGGTCATCACCTTGAGTTGTTCGGCCTGGGCCGTCAGCGCCAGGGCACTGAGGGCCAGGGCGGTCAGGGTTTTAGAGAGAAATTTCATTACACAGCTCCTTGCATCACTTGCCCGCGGGCGTTGGCGCGACGATAGAGCGCCAGGGTCGAACACAGCGCGCACAGCGCGGCAAACATCATCCAGTAGGCCGGTGAGGCCTTGTCGCCGGTGATATGGATAAACCAGGTGGAGATCGCCGGGGTGAACCCGCCGAAGATCGCCGTCGCCAGGCTATACGCCAGGGAGAAACCCGCCACGCGCACTTCCACCGGCATGATTTCGGTCAGCGCCGGAATCATTGCGCCGTTGTACATGCCGTAGAGGAAGGAGAACCACAGCAGGGTTTCCAGCATGTGCGCAAAGCTCGGTGCGTTGACCACGTAGGACAGCGCCGGGTAAGCGGTGAGAACGGTCAGCAACGTCATGGCCAACAGCACCGGCTTGCGGCCGAAGCGGTCACTCAAGGTGCCACCGATCGGCAGCCAAATAAAGTTGGAGATCGCCACCAGCAAGGTCACCAGCAGGGCGTCCGAGGTGCTCAGTTGCAGCACGGTCTTGCCGAAGGTCGGCGCGTACACGGTGATCAGGTAGAACGCGGTGGTGGTCATGGCCACCATCAGCATGCCGCCGATGACCACGGTCCAGTTCTTCACCAGGGTTGCCATCACTTCACGCATGGTCGGACGGTGCGTGCGGTTGGCGAACTCTTCCGTTTCCTGCAGATTGCGACGCAGGATGAAGATGAACGGGATGATCACGCAGCCCAGGGCGAACGGAATGCGCCAGCCCCAATCGGCGACCACCGCGGGTTCCATCCACACGTTGAGGCCGTAACCCAGTGCGGCGGCGACCACGATGGAGATCTGTTGGCTGCCCGACTGCCAGCTGGTGTAGAAACCCTTGCGGCCCGGCGTGGCCATTTCCGACAGGTAAACCGACACGCCGCCCAGTTCCGCACCGGCCGAGAAGCCTTGCAGCAGACGACCCAGCAGCACCAGCAGCGGCGCCCACAGGCCGATGGTCTGGTAACCCGGCACCAGCACGATCAACAGGGTGCCGCTGGCCATGATCGACAGAGTCAGGATCAGGCCTTTGCGACGACCCACGTCATCGATATAAGCACCCAAAATAATGGCGCCGAGCGGGCGCATCAGGAAGCCGGCGCCGAATACGGCGAAGGTCATCATTAATGAGGCGAACTCATTGGCGGAGGGGAAGAACGCGGCAGCGATGTAGGTGGCGTAGAAGCCGAACAGAAAGAAGTCGAACTGTTCGAGGAAGTTGCCCGAAGTAACGCGAAAAACCGCGCCAACTTTCGAGGAGGCAGTGGCGGGCCGGGAAGGGCTTGTCATGGTTTTGTGTCTCCAGCGTTCTTTTTAAAGTGCTTGTTTCGCTTAAGACCCGAGATAGTGGCTGACACATTTAGAAATGATAAGTGACAAATTTGGATAGATTGATGTGTGTTCGCTATCAATCTGAAGTATGGGCCAACTTCGGAAACTATTTGACATATTTGATTTGTGATCACATATTGAGGCCATAAGAACGACAACACAGGTGTTGCCCCATGGCCAAAGGCCCGCTCCTTCTTCCCACCCTGCGTCAGGTCTCCCGCGATACCCTGCAGGATCAGGTCTATCGCCAGATCCGCGAAGCGCTGATGAGTGGCCGATTCCAGCCCGGCCAGAAGCTCACCATTCGCGGTCTGGCCGAAGCCCTCGGCTCCAGCCCCATGCCGGTGCGCGAAGCGCTGCAACGCTTGAGCGCCGAAAATGCCTTCGAAGTCACCGAAACCTCTCGTCTGCGGGTGCGCCTGATGACGGTCGAGCGCCTGCGCGAAATTCGCGATGCGCGGGTCGCCCTTGAAGGCCTGCTCGCGGAAAAGGCCGTGCTGCTGCTGCAAAAGGCCGACCTCGCAGAGATCACAGACCTTTGTCAGCAGATGCAGCACGCCGCTGATGAAGTCGACGTGTCGCGTTACCTGTGGACCAACTTTGCCTTCCACCGGCGTATCTACGCGGTGGCCCAGGCCGAATTGACCATGGCCGCCGTGGAAAATTTCTGGCTGCACATGGGCCCCTGCTTTGCGCTGGTCGCCCCGGATAAAGCCCACCTGCAACGTTCGATGGAGGCGCACACGCGCATCGTCGAGGCCCTGGCTGCCCGCGATGGCGCCGGCGCCCGCGCGGCAGTGACCGATGACATCATGCAGGCCGCCGATTCCCTCGCGCGACTGCTCGTCAAGAACGACCGTTCGCGGTCGTCTGTTTCTGGAGGTAAACGCGCATGAGTGTCTTACAACGGCTGCAGCCTTATCCCGGTTTGCGAGTGTTGATTTCCGGCGGGGCTGCCGGGATCGGTGAGGTGTTGGCGGCGGCGTATCTGGAAGCTGGCGCCCAAGTGCATGTGTGTGACGTGAGCGAACCGGCTCTGGCGGCGTTTCGCGCCAAATACCCGGGCACACTGGCCACTTGTGCCGATGTCAGCGATGCCGCGCAGATCGAGGCGGTGTTCAAGGTGCAGCGCGAGCAAGTCGGCGGCCTCGATGTGCTGGTCAACAACGCGGGCATTGCCGGGCCCACCGGCGGCATTGACTCGATCAGCGACGCCGAGTGGCAAGCCACCATCAACATTAATCTCACCGCGCAATACCGCTTTGCCCACCACGCAGTACCGATGCTCAAGCAATCGTCCCACGGCCATATGCTGCATATCGCCTCGGTGGCGGGGCGGCTTGGCTACGCGTGGCGTACGCCGTATGCCGCGACGAAGTGGGCCATCGTCGGCCTGATGAAGTCCCTGGCCGCGGAGTTGGGTGCCAGCGATATCCGCGTCAACGCCTTGCTGCCCGGCATCGTCGAAGGCCCGCGCATGGACGGCGTGATCCGCGCCCGTGCCGAACAGGTCGGCGTGCCCGAGGCCGCGATGCGCCAGGAATACCTCAACAAGATTTCCCTCAAACGCATGGTCACCGCCGAAGACGTCGCGGCCATGGCGTTGTTTCTCTGTTCGCCCGCCGCCCGCAATGTGACCGGCCAGGCGATCAGTGTCGACGGTAACGTCGAGTACCTGTAAGCCACGGAAGAATCCAGCGCGCCGGACCAGGATTTTTTTCATAAGAATAAAAGTCGGAGAATCGTCATGTCCAAAAAACGCCCCGTCATCATTACCTGCGCCGTGACCGGTGCCATTCATACGCCGTCGATGTCGCCGCATTTGCCGATCACTGCCCAGCAAATTACCGACGCCGCCCTTGGGGCCGCCGATGCCGGCGCGGCAATCGTGCATTTGCACGCCCGTGACCCGGTCGACGGCCGCCCCAGCCAGGACCCGGCGCTGTTCGCCCAATTCCTGCCGCATATCAAGGCCGCCAGCGACGTGGTGATCAACATCACCACCGGCGGCGCGCCCACCATGGGCGTGGAAGAGCGTCTGCAACCGGTGATGCAGTTCAAGCCCGAACTGGCCTCGCTGAACATGGGGTCGATGAATTTCGGCCTGTACGAAATGCTCAACCGCTTCACCGAGTTCAAGCACGACTGGGAGCGGCCGTACCTGGAAGAGAGTGACGACCGCATCTTTCGCAATACCTTTCGCGACATTGCCCACATCCTCAACGCCTGCGCTGAAAACCGCACGCGGTTCGAGATCGAGTGCTACGACATCGGCCACCTCTACACCGCCGCGCACTTTCTGGAGCGCGGTCTGCTCAAGCCGCCGTTGTTCATTCAGTCGGTGTTCGGCCTGCGCGGCGGCATCGGCGGCCACCCGGAAGACCTGGCGCACATGCGGCGCACCGCCGACCGACTGTTCGGCGACGACTACGTGTGGTCGATCCTCGGCGCCGGGCGTGGGCAAATTCCGCTGGCCACCATGGGCCTGTCCATGGGCAGCAATGCGCGGGTGGGCCTGGAGGATTCGCTGTGGGACGGCCCGGGCAAATTGGCCGCGTCGAATGCCGACCAGGTGCGGCGCATTCGCACTGTGATCGAAGCCCTTGGCCACCGCGTCGCCACGCCGGACGAGGCGCGGGAAATCCTCGGGCTCAAGGGGCGCGACCAGGTCAACTTTTAATCCAGCAAACGGCCGCGTCATGGCGCGGCCAGAGTCCCGCACAACAACAATAAGGGGATCACCATGCGTATCGAAGTACTTGTGGACGTCAAGACCACCCTGGGCGAAGGCCCGGTGTGGGACGTCGAACAACAACGGCTGTACTGGATCGACAGCGTCGACGGGCGGATTCTGCGCTGCACCGACGATGGCCGCGAACTGCGTGCCTGGGACGTCGGCCAGAAGATCGGCTCCATGGCCCTGCGTCACAATGGCGAGACGGCCATCGTCGCGCTGCAAAACGGCATACACACCCTGGACATGCACACCGGCGACCTGACGCTGGTCTGCGATCCGGAGCCGCACTTGCCGCACAATCGCCTCAACGACGGCAAGGTCGACCGTCAGGGCCGCTTTATTTTCGGCTCCATGGACACCCGGGAAGACAGCGCCAGCGCCAGACTCTACCGGCTGGACGCCGACCTGAGCCTGCACACCCTCGACGACGGCATCATCGTGTCCAACGGCCCCTGCTGGAGCCCGTGCGGCCAGACCTTCTACTTTTGCGATACCTGGTCCGGCGACATCTGGGCCTACGACTACGACCTGGCCACCGGCAACGTGAGCAACCGGCGCACCTTCGCCAAGGTCGACACGTCCGGCGGCGGCGCCGCCGATGGCTGCACCGTCGACGCCGAAGGTTGCCTGTGGCAAGCCCTGGTGTACGCCGGAAAACTGGTGCGCTACACCCCCGACGGCCACGTCGACCGGGTCATCGCGATGCCGGTGAAGAAGGTCACCAGCCTGACCTTCGGCGGGCCGAACCTCGACACCCTGTTTGTGACGTCAATGGCCAGACCGCCGCTGCCGCGTTTTCCGGCGGACGGTCAGCAGCGCGGCGCGCTGTTCGCCGTTACCGGGTTGGGCGTGCAAGGAATAGACGAGCGACGGTTCGCCAGCTAGCGCGTGTGTGTGACAAGGCAAATTCCTTCGCAATCTTGTGTCAGTGCGCGCCTTTGCGCGCCTGGAGAGGCCCATGGCAACTATCAAAAAAGCGTCGCTGCGCAACATTCACCGGCATTCCTGGGTATCGCTGCTGGTGTGCTGGATGATCTGGATCCTCAACGCCTACGACCGTGAAATCGTATTGCGCCTGGGGCCGACCATCTCCAAGCATTTCGATCTGTCCGCCGACCAATGGGGCACCGTCGCCACGGTGGTCATGCTGGCTCTGGCCCTGCTGGATATCCCCGGCTCCATGTGGAGCGACCGCTACGGTGGCGGCTGGAAACGTGCACGCTTCCAGGTGCCGCTGGTGCTGGGCTACACGGCGATCTCGTTCCTTTCCGGCTTCAAGGCGTTGAGCGGCAACCTTGCCACCTTCATTGCGCTGCGTGTGGGCGTCAACCTGGGCGCGGGCTGGGGTGAGCCGGTGGGCGTGAGCAACACCGCCGAATGGTGGCCGGTGGAACGGCGCGGGTTTGCCCTGGGCGCGCACCATACCGGCTACCCGATTGGCGCCATGCTCAGTGGCATCGTCGCCAGCTTTGTGATCACCGTATTCGGCGAGGACAACTGGCGCTACGTGTTCTTTTTCGCCTTTGTCGTGGCCTTGCCGCTGATGATTTTCTGGGCGCGCTATTCCACCGCCGAGCGCATCACCGCGCTGTACGTCGACATCGCCGCCAAAGGCATGACACCACCGGACAACGCCCCGGCCAGTTCGGTAAAAGGCGAAGCCTGGCGCACGTTTGTGGCTACCTTGCGCAACCGCAATATCGCCCTCACGGCGGGCAATACGATGCTCACCCAAGTGGTGTACATGGGCGTGAACATCGTGCTGCCGGCGTACCTCTACAACATCGTCGGGCTGTCGCTGGCGGAGTCGGCGGGGATGAGTGTGGTGTTCACCCTCACCGGCATTCTCGGGCAACTGGTGTGGCCTTCGCTGTCGGACGTGATCGGCCGGCGCACCACCCTGATCATCTGCGGGCTGTGGATGGCGGCCAGTGTCGGCGCGTTCTACTTTGCCAACACCCTCACCCTGATCATTGTCGTGCAGTTGTTGTTCGGCCTGGTGGCCAACGCGGTGTGGCCGATCTACTACGCGGTGGCCTGCGACTCGGCCGAGCCGTCCGCCACCTCCACCGCCAATGGCATCATCACCACCGCGATGTTCATCGGCGGCGGCCTGGCGCCAGTGCTGATGGGCAGTCTGATCGCCATGGGCGGTGGCTGGACCACCTTGCACGGCTACACGGTGTGCTTCTTCGTGATGGCCGGTTGCGCGTTGGGCGGCGCGCTGCTGCAACTGTTTTCCCACCGGCCCCAGACGGTGCGTGCGGCCTGATTCGCCGCCTGCACATAGACGCCGGCCCCCGCGCTTTCTACACTGCGGCTTGTCGTGGGGAAGGGGGCAGGCGCCGATGAATCGCAATGAATTACGCAAGGCCGATATCAACCTGATGGTGGTCTTCGAAGCGTTGATGCTCGAGCGCAATGTAACGCGGGTGGCCGAGAAGCTGTTTCTTGGCCAGCCGACCATCAGTTCGGCGCTCAACCGCTTGCGCACCTTGTTCAATGACCCGCTGTTCATTCGCGTGGGCCACCGCATGGAGCCCACGGCGCGTGCCGAAGAAATCATCCAGCACCTGTCGCCGGCCCTGGACTCCTTATCGTCGGCCTTGAGCCTGACCCACGATTTCGACCCGTCCATCAGCACCATGACCTTTCGTATCGGACTGTCCGATGACGTCGAGTTCGGCCTGCTGCCGCCGTTGCTGCGCAGCCTGCGCCAGGAGGCGCCGCAGGTGGTGTTTGTGGTGCAGCACGTCGACTACTGGCGCATTCCCGACCTGCTCGCGTCCGGCGACATCACCGTCGGCATCACCCAAACCCGTGGCCTGCCGGCCAATGCCAAGCGCAAGCTGTTGCGCCATATCCACCCGCGCATCCTGCGCGCCGATGCCTCGCAAACGCCGTTGACCCTCGACGAATATTGCGCACGCCCCCATGTGCTGGTGTCCCACACCGCCAACGTGGCGGGCTTTGCCGATGAGTGGCTGGCGGAAATCGGCCGCAAGCGCCAGGTCGTGTTGTCGGTGCCGCAGTACAGCGCCCTGCCGGCGCTGCTGGCCGGCACCGACCTGATCGCCAGCCTGCCGGACTACACCGCCGAAGCCATGGCGGTGTCGGGCAAGCTGTTCTGCGAACCGTTTCCGTTTCAGACGCCAACCCTGGACCTGTCCATGGTCTGGCTCAGCCACGTGGACACCGACCCTGCCGAGCGCTGGGTGCGCTCGCGGCTGGAAGCGTTCATGAGCGATCGCGGCTTGGCCGCGCCGCTCTAGAGCAAGCCCTGGTCGGCGCAGGCCTTGACCACCTGCTCGCGAAACCAGCTGTTGGCGCCGTCCTGCGCGCCGGCTTCCTTCCACTGCATATCCAGGGTAAACCCGGGCAGACCGCTCGGCGCCTCGCAGTGGCCGAAGACCGTGGCGGGAGCCAGCAGCTTCTGCACGCGACGCGGCAGGGTAACGATGAAGTCGGTGCCGCTGATCATCTTCAACGCGGCGCTGTAACTGTTGGCGCGCGCGACCACCTGGCGCTTGTGGGCCTGGCGCGCGAGCCAGCCGTCGATCATGTTGGTGGCCGAGGTCCACGGCGTGGGGAACACGTGGCGCCGGGCCACGAAGGCTTGCAGGCTGAACGCCGGCTCCGGCGGCGCCGCGCGTTTGTCGAACACACACACCAGGTCGTCCTCCAGCAGCATCTGGGTCTTGAAGTCCTTGTGCGCACGGTGAAAGTGCGGGCCGAAGCAGATCACCAGGTCCAGGCGGCCATCGCGCAAGTCGTCGGCGGGGATGTCGGTTTCCAGACGCTGCACATTGACGATCACCGGCAGGTCGGCGCGGTCGAAGTCCTTCAGCAGGCGCGGCAGGATCAATTGCTCGAAATATTCCGGGGCGCACACGTTGAACGTCACGGCCTTTTGCGCAGGGTCGAACGGCTGGTCGCCGGCGTGGCACAGGTTGATGCTTTCGAGGATCCTCTGCACATGGCCGTACATGGTCGTGGCCTTGGACGTGGGACGCATGCCCGCGCGGGTGTTGATAAACAACTCATCTTCGAAACTGGTGCGCAGTTTCTTCAAGCTGTAGCTCACGGTGGACTGGCTGACGAACAGCGTTTCAGACACGTCGGTAACGCTGCTCTGGTCGTAGACGGCGATAAACACCATCAGGTCCTGCATATCGAGTTTTCTGAGCAAGTTACTGTTTAGCATCGGTTCCGTCCGCAAACCTTCGGTACCGAATTCAGTACACGACAGTGCAAAAGCTTAACGGAACGGTCGTGCCAATAGAAAGTTCTGTAGGGCGTTTCTATGTTTGTCGTGGGACAAATAATGTCCACAACACGACCTCAGCGTATGCCGGGCGTAGTGCCGTGGATTGAAGCGCGTGACCATCAGCAGCATCACCACGACCACCGCTGTCAGCGACCACCAGGCACACGTGAAACTGCCCAAATGGTCGAGGTGGTCCATGACGAGGATCAGGCTCATCGGAAACAGCCCACCGATGCCCAGGCCGAGCAGGCAAGGCCCTAACAGACTCAACGGCTGGGGCTTGAGGGATCAGGCCGCAGAAGCCCCCTGCCACATTTTTGCCTGTGTTGTGTCAGTGGTAGACGGTAAAGTGCTGCGCCAGGGCCATTGAAAACATGCTGACTGACCCACCGCCAATCAAAGTGTGGGAGGGGGCTTGCTCCCGATAGCGGTGTGTCAGCCCAAGAAGTCTCAACTGACCCGCCGCCATCGGGAGCAAGCCCCCTCCCACATTTTTGCCTGTGTTGGGTCAGTGGTAGACGGTAAAGTGCTGCGCCAGGGCGATTGAAAACATGCTGACTGACCCACCGCCAGTCAAAGTGTGGGAGGGGGCTTGCTCCCGATAGCGGTGTGTCAGCCCAAGAAGTCTCACCTGACCCGCCGCCATCGGGAGCAAGCCCCCTCCCACATTTTTTGCCTGTGTTGTGTCAGTGGTAGATGGGGAAGTGCTGCGCCAGGGCCATTGAAAAAAATGGTTCTTCACGGAATCCCGGGAAAGACAGAAACAAGAACGCCGATTTGATTGATGATGTTCGTGCGAGCAAACACATCTACCAAACCGGCGTTCTTATGCACGATATTAATACTTTCCTTCCTTTTT
>NZ_JYLK01000006.1 GCF_001439805.1 Pseudomonas trivialis
TGGTCGATCAGCTCTTGGGGAATGGATGGAAGGTCTCGCGGGGCCTCACGGCCCGGTTTCTTTTTGGTCGGCATACATGCACCTCTATCAACATGTTATGCCCGAACACAAAATTTATGACAGTCCCGCGCTGGCGGCATCGGACCAGCCCGCTCTCAATCACACGCTACCCTCGCGCTCAATGACAAGTACTCGAGCCTCACCAAGAGGGTGGGCAACGTGCTCACAACCGATACCCGCAAAAAACACATCCCCCGCCGACAGCACAGCAACGTGTTCAATACCTAGCTCGCGATAGTGCATTTCGACGACGCCGTCCAGAACCGCAAACACTTCCTCGCCATCGTTCACATGCCACTTGTAGGGCTGATCCGTCCAATGAAGACGCACTGTCGTGCCGTGCATGTTTGCAATATCCAGTGCACCCCATGCGCGAGTAGCGGTGAACTCTTTACTCCGGATTACCTTCAATTGTTTTCTCCCTGGTGGCTGAGTTGAAGTTGCCTATCACGCATTCTTTGGCTTGAAGAGACCGTAGCATTTCCGGCCTCAAAATCTCTTAAGGAATAACGTTGTTAAAATGCATCGTCGGTGCTGAAAACTAACGCTTCAGAGGATCGCATTGAGCACGTAGATCCCTGTCGGAGATCGAGTTTCAGCTACCATTGCCTTGCTTGGCTGTGCAGTGAGCGCGCTGGTCCGAGTCTCCAATGCTGTCGCAGCCGGCAAAGGCATGGGCGCTAATCATCATCAGCAGTACAAAAATCACCCTCATCGCTTTCTTCCTTGTTTATCCAGGAAGCTGCCCGGTATTTTCGGCACTCTGGGCGCGCTGTGCAGATGGCTGTGAATTCCCTCGCGATCAGGCTGACCTGCCTCGAAGCGCCTTAAACATCAGGCTTGGCGCTTTACCAGGCACATCATCCAGTTGCCCAAAGGGTTGCATGCCGATCTTCTCCAACACACGTATAGAGGCTTTATGATCTGGCCTGACTAGACCGTAAACTTCTGGCAAACAAAGCTTTTCAAATGCGTACGTCAACGCATCTCTTCCTAGCTGGGTTGCATAGCCCTGACCCCAAGCCTCGACAGCGAAGCGATAACCTAGGTTGACACGCTGTTCAGCCAAGTAATCGTGGGCGGAAATGCCACCAAACCCTATAACGTATTCCGGAGCATCACTTCTTGCGATAGCCCACGCACCGTATAAATGCTTTTCCCAATGCTCGATCCAGCGACTCAATAAGCCCTGCGCTTCGACAAGGTCATTCATGGGCCCTGCCGGGTTGAAAAGATTGGTGTTGGGATCGCTATAAATAGCGAAAAGCCGCTGTGCGTCACAGGCTTGGGGCATTCTATAGATCAGGCGGTCCATTATGCTGAAACTCTCCCATACCGAACAAAATCTGCGCAGTATTTATACACGAGAGCGGCTTCAGGGAGAGAAATCACTCTGGCAGCACACCGCCATCAACCTACGCATGTGGCTCCCTCTTCTGTTTGGAGGGAATATAAGATTGAGGCTTTAGTGCTAACTGTCCGCACCATCATTCGGCTTTAAAAAGGGTCACAGGGAATGAGATCAGCAGAAAAGAATATTTCACAGCCCACTCGGATACCTATGGCAGCAATAGGTATCGCGCTGAGCCCAGCCGTTGCAGTCTTAATATCTCCAAAAAATGAGTATTTCTTAGCCAATTTTGCGGGCTACTGGTTACCACAAGCGATAATTCTTTGCGTAGCTCTTCTTTGCAAAGCACCACAAGGGATGCTGAGCGGAATCGCCGCAGCAATGGCGCTGTACTTGTACCTTTTTGACATATGGGTCACAGAGTCTATGGGTTGGCTGATTTACTTCTTCAGCTTCCCAGGCGTTCTAATCGGAGCGTTGCTCGCCATTTTCTTTACTCCTTCACGAAAGCCGTTCGAGGCACCGAAAGCTTTTGGCTTCGTTGCTCTAGGCATAGCGTTGAATCTGGCGCCCTTCTGGTTCAAGATTTTTTTCTGAGGTCTACGAACACAAGATGCAAGAAGCGCCGCGCTGGGCTGTCAGATCTGACATCGACTTTCTCAGAAGCCCGCTACTTCAAAGTCTCATAAAAAACCCGTAATGGCGCCATGTTGAAAAGCGGCCCTGGCTGGAAAGCGTGCCTATGATATCGATGCTTGAGGAAAAGAAGTCGAGCCGCAAGCCCTGCCCGACATTCTGGGAAGAGCAGGCTCTGTTGTTCCCGAAGTTACCCAATCACGTGCAACAAGCGTGACGGGGAAAGGTGGGAAAACGTTGTTGGGGCATAAGAACGGCAGTATTACGAGCCACTATTCTGCCTCGAATTTTTCAGCACTTGATTGAGACTGCCAACAAAGTGTCGGCAACTCTAGCGGACCAGCGCTGACCATCTTGAGAAGGAAAGCGGATGACGGGTTATTCGTCACTTACTACGGCTTCGGCTGACTTCTGCATGCTCATCCCGTCACCTCGCGGCGCTCGGTAGCACAGTGGCAAACGTGCAGATCTCCCAGGGTAATTCGCGCGACCTTCCTGCTTATGCCTGTCGGATCTACGTCACAGCGTTCCGTGCAAGTATTGGGCTTTAGTGATCATGGCCACCTTACCCCGCTGCGCCGCCTCTATCCGCTTGCTGTTCGTCAGGCCAGCATTTTGCCTCTGGCTTCCTTCAGATTCGCAGTCACCCGCGACACCCTTGCCTCCGGCTAACACTTCCCCTTGCCGGGTGTGTAGAGGACTTTCACCTCCAAGTCACCAGCGTGGCCACCACAGCAAAGCTGATTGCGCTTGCGCGCAACGCGCCATGAAAAAGCCCGCTCAGGGCTGGCTTGGGTTTTTGGCTAATCTAGAATTGCGCTGCGTTACAGTTTTTCACATAATGTGATTGGATCTAGGCATGCGACGTCGCTTGAACAAATTTCAGGGAATAATAAAGTTAGACCAGAGAGGGAATTGCAATGTATACGGCCGGAATTATCCTATCATTTAAGATTGCCCTGTTTATAACTACAATTAGCATATTTCTAGAGCTGAGAAAAACCGCTAAATCATTCAGAAAACTGGGGCTTAGCGAATACGCAATTAAACGTTTTTACAGGGAAAACATTGCATCATCCTGTACATCCACCGCCCAGATAACCTTGGTGCTAGGCAGTGTATTTTCTGTTCTCACGGCTGCGCTAATTTGGATCGCGGAATAAGTTGAATCTGCGCCCGCCTTCAATCGCATTCAATCCGCCAGACTGCTTCAGCGTGAGGCATCACAACGCCTTCCTCCACCGGAACTTGCCCGACCAGGGCAATGAACGCCGCTGCACGCTCGGCGCCCAAGATGACATAGTGATTTGCCGCCAAGCTGGCCGTCGCCCGCATCACGCTATGGGCAGAGATCGTCTCAGAGCCTCAAGATTTTGTGTAGGCATCTTGAAGCTTTGCAAAAACAACATGTTACCGTTTGAAAGCTGCCATTCGTAAAAATCTGAAAAATCCCCTTTGGCCAATGCTCTGGCTACTTTCGCAACAAAGCCGTGGGCTACAAGCAAAACAGTTTTAGAGGGGTATTTGGATTTCAGCTCAGCTAAACCGTCTTGCACGCGTTTCACAACGTCAGAAATAGATTCACCACCGGTGGGCCCGGCATCCCAAAGTCGGGTGATATTCTGCGACCAGAGTTGCGGATAGCGCTTCTTGGCATCGTCTTGAGTCAACCCCTCGAAAACGCCGACATCCCGCTCTCTGAAGCAGTCCATTATTTCAGGAAAGAGCTTCAAGCGTTCATTCAGGATACTCGCGGTTTGTACTGCCCTGAGGCGTGGAGAAACCACTAGTACATCAAGGCTTGCGGGCAATTGCTCGCAAAGCGTTTGAGCTTGCTGACGGCCCAGCGCTGTAAGTTCTGGATCAAAAGACCCAAGGTATCGATGTTCGGCGTTAGCCCAGGTTTCACCATGCCTCACGATATATAAATGCATGAAAACCATCTCAGCGAAATAATGAGGGATAGATTGTACCTCTCCGTCGCCGGTGAACGTACCAAGACCGAGTTCTGCATAGATGTCTTATCCAAACGCTTACGCGACCAAGGCGATAGCGTCCGCTCAAAATATGCCGATGTCGCCAGTAGCGAGACCTGGGTTTCACCGATAGGCCTTGGCGTATTTTCCGATGACAGCCTGGCCGCCTGCATCCACGAGGCGAACAGGCTCAATACTGAGCATGGATACACCAGCGGCATTCGCGTCGTTGAATGCGAAGACGGTCATCGAATAACGGCGGCGGATTGTAAGACTGCTGCACGTCCCTCTTTGTGAGAACCCACCGGCGCGTAATCCAAACCGCCAGAAAACTTTAACGTTTTGCAAATGCTGTTCAGATATTCCCGTCTAGAGAGTAGATAAGAGGAGCAGTGATCGTAATCGGGCCATCTTTCATTAAATCGCCGGGTGGTTTTGGCAATGGCTGGGCGCGACGGATTAATCCTAGAGTGGCCGCGTCCAAGTCCGCATTGCCTGAACTTTGTACCAGCTCATAAGAAACGACATTTCCGTCGCCATCTATTGTAAAACGCAGTTGATTTGTGCCTTCAATCCCGGCCAATTGTGAGGCGATCGGGTAACTCTTGAATTTATTCAAATGCGTTACGAGCTCGGCGCTCAATGTTCTTTCTTGTTCGGCAGTGGAAGAGCAACCGGAGATGGCGCCGAGAAATACAAAGGCAAAAACAGTGGCCGGGAAAAATCTGAACATTCGAATGTCTCGCTATTTGGCGGTGCGATTCTCGCACATGGCTATTTTTAGCCTATCAGTACACTCAACTGCCCAGCAATAAAAGCACAGTTTCAACGAAATTTGATGACCTGCCCGTCCTTGCCCGCCTCTACCCGTGAAGAAGCATTCAACGCCTACGCCGAACTTATGAATCAGCCTGTCGCCGCCTGACCGGGTGAATCAACGGGTGGAGACAGTCATGGAAACGAAGCATACGCCTGGGCCCTGGGTCGTTGATCCGGATAACCGAGGAAAATCTCAAGGCCCTAGTTGGGCACAAGAACGGGAGCATCACCAGTCACTACTCGGGCGCGGAGCTCGGGCATCTGATTGAAGCTGCGAACATGGTTCAGCAACCGATTCTCGCGAACCGGTCCTGACAATTTGAAGAGGAAGCAGGCGTGAAAAAACGACAAGTCACGCAAATGTCACGCACATGAAAAAGGCCAATGCTGTGAACATTGGCCTAAGTCATTGAATAATATGGTCGGGACGGAGTGATTCGAACACTCGACCCCTAGCACCCCATGCAAGCGGACACCTCTACAGCCCGCTAAACACAAGGCTTCGCGCCTGGCGCTCGCTGCAACGATGCCTGACAGTGCGTAACCGTAATTTACGAAGTCACTCGTAAAGTCACTGAGCCTTTTTAGGCCGCCCTCCTCGGCGTCCTGCCGACGAGCACCACTTCCAAATCTGACGTATCTCGACTACTGTACGCGTATACAGTATTTTGCTGGCAACCTCAGACGCTTGTAAGCATTCTCTTACGCGCCCGATGGCGAAAAGCGTTCAGCATTCATTCATGCGAAGCTAAGGATCTTGGATTAGACTCAACGCAATTGCAGCAGAACTACCTAAAAGTCACATTGGACGTGACTTTTCCGAGGAAGCTAAGTCTAACGGTATGGCTATACGATGGCGTCGCTGATACTCTCGCGCCCCTATCAAAGCCAAGGTAAAGGATTACTGCATGACCACAAACGTCATCTGTCGTACAGCGAAGCTCTTGACGAGCGATTCTCGCTGGTCCATCGAAAGCTTTGATGGGCAGGCCAATCTCGTCGCTTACGTTGACGACACGGGCTTTGACAAGCTGGCAGTGAGCTCAAAGTTCGCTATGGTTTTTGCTGGAAATGCCCACCTCATCGAATTGTGGAAGGGTTGGTTTTTGAAGCCGACTCTCGACTTCAACAGTCCACCGCCCGTGGTGACCACTCTCAAAGGGGCGACGACTCCTGTTTCTGTAACGATTGGAATCGTGGAAAAGGCTTCAGCGAATGTCTTTTTTTCCGCCGGAATGTTCATGGCGCATGGTGAGCTGGCTAGATTCTCCGGAAGCGGGGCTCAGTTCGCTAAAGACTGCTATGCAGTCAATCTGTGTGGACGTACGGCGGTCGGAAGCGCCGCCAGGCAAGACCACTTCACTGGTGGCGAAACAAAGTTTGTGGAACTTGAAACAGGCAAAATGAATCTCAGCATCATGCCAGGCACAGGGCAAGACATGATCAACGCATTGCATCAACGAGGGTTCGTAATGGATACGAAGGCGAAAACGGTAACTGCGATCAGCGATTGGAAGTCCCCTGACACGGATGCCCAGCGAGCTATTTCTGCGGGCATCGATACCTTGTCTGCTCCGACCGGACTTCCGCCGCACCAATGGTCCCAGCAAGAGCAAAACGATCTTTTTGCGGCGTTGCGACATGTTGCAGAGCAGGAAGGCCGTCTAGGCTGAGTACGCTCGCGCGAATTAAGCCCCTTCATCAAGTATGGCAGGGGCTTTTTTATGCCTTTAATTCCCCCCCTTATCTCAGTACGGCTCTGACATACGCCTGGCATGCCCGCAGCGCGATCAGTCCTTGGTCGCCGGCGTCGGTGATGGCGATAATTCGTTGAGCATGCGCTGGGTCAAGTTGGGCTCGACGGGCTGCATGAACCACGCCGACGGCGCCGGCGGCGGAAGGCACGTTGCAGCCACTGGCTGAATCCTCGGCAAGGAGGACTGACAGCCGCAGATCAGAAGTGGCAAGGCGATCGCGCAAAGCAGCCTGGTTACGTTGGGCATCGGATAATTCCTTGATGTGTTGTTGGTCCTGGGTGGCGATTTGTTTCTCGATGGCCAGCCGCTTGTCCTGCTCAGCTCGAACCTGGGCAGCGGCGGCATTGCTGATCGCGGCCAGGTCATCCTTGTGCAGGCCGGCCTGCTCGGAGAGCTTATTGCCCAAGCGCCAGTCCTGAACCTGCCAGGTTACGCCGGCGGCGGTCGCCATCAGCGCCAGGGCCAGCACGATCAGGCCGGCCAGCTTCTGCACCGGCGTCATGCCAGCACCTTCAGCGCCTTTTCGTACAGCGCCTGGCGGTCGGCCAACCCGTTCACGCCCTCGTTGATGCGCCGAGTGATCTTCACGAACTCCCCTTGATCCGCAAGCGTGTTCAGTCCGCGCGTCGACCAGAACCAGGCAGCCGACATGGCCGCGTGCTGCGGCAACTCCAGCAGCTCCGGCTTGTTGATCAGGTCCAGGCCAAGGGCCTCGCCGCACGCGTTGTAGTTCGCCCGGCCAGTGACCTGGATCAGACCCCGCCCACGGTACTTGGAGCCATCACCCTTCTCGGTATTGCCCAGGTCGGCACGGCCTTCGTACGTGAGCTGCTGCGCGGTGGGGCCCCAGATCTCGCGCACCCAGCGCAACTGCCCGGACTCATGACCGATCTGCGCAATGAACGCCGCGCCGCGGGAGGCGCCCACGATGCCATAGTGGTTCATGGCCGTATTCAGGGCAGGAACAAAAACGCCAGCATTGCGGCCGGCGTTCGGGAGGATCTGCAGCAGTTGCTGCTCAGTGATGGGCATGGCTTTCTCCGGGCACAAAAAAACCCACTCAGTGGCGGGCTTGGGTCTTTAGCTAATCTTGAATTGCGCTGCGTTACAGTTTTTTACATAATGTGCTGGCTAGGCATGCTACGCCGCTCGAGCGAATTCCAGGGAATAATAAAGCTAGAATAGAGAGGGAATTGCAATGTATACGGCCGGAATTATCCTATCATTTAAGATTGCCCTGTTCATAACTGCAATTAGCATAGTTCTAGAACTGAGAAAAACCGCTAAATCATTCAGAAAACTTGGGCTTAGCGAATACCAAATTAAACGCTTTTACAGGGAAAACCTTGCATCATCTTGTACATCTACCGCCCAGATAACCTTGGTGCTAGGTAGTGTATTTTCTGTTCTCACGGCTGCGCTAATTTGGATCGCGGAATAAATTAAATCTGCGCCCGGCGTCAATCGCACTCAACCCGCCAGACTGCTTCTGCGTGAGGCATCACAATTCCTGCCTCCACCGGACGCCCGACCAGGGCAATGAACGACGCGACCCGCGCGGTACCCACGACACCGCAGTGGTTCATGGCCGTATGCACAGGACAGGAACAAAAACGCCGACATTGCACCCGCCTTTCGGGAAGATCAGCAACTGCTACTCAGTGGTGGCGTCCTTCTCTCTATGCGAAAAAATCCAACA
Source organism: Pseudomonas trivialis (assembly GCF_001439805.1). Classification (GTDB taxonomy): domain Bacteria; phylum Pseudomonadota; class Gammaproteobacteria; order Pseudomonadales; family Pseudomonadaceae; genus Aquipseudomonas; species Aquipseudomonas trivialis. Next base: position 8,299 of record NZ_JYLK01000006.1, read on the forward strand.
GAACCGCTGGTCATTTGGTTAAACAGTCTTTAACTGAAACATTCAACACTCCCTTTTAGAATCGCCGCGATATTAATTTGCCCACTGCGCAGCCAAACAAATTAATTTAATGCACAGCAAAATATAACCAGCCGACCTGATACTTACGGACTGGAAGCGCTTATCTAATATACTCAGATATGGCACATATTTTTTGCTTCACGAGACTCAGCAAGAAATATACACCACTCTAAAAAACCCATTAACAGTAAGTAAAAATAATGGCGCCTAGATGGCGCCATCTATCTTACACAGCCATGTAAGTAATGCTTATTTTTATCGTATCCCCAGCCGCCCATGCGAACGGAAAGCTATCCCTTACACCGGAACCGTTTTTGGATAGCGTCAATGTATTAGAGCCTGCGCCAATCTGACCGTTAACAAGAAATTCAGTACCCGCGGAAATGTCAAAACATTGACCGGCAATGAAATCTTGAGGGCTGTTCTGCGTACCCGATATGGGCAAGGAAAACGACCAAGCACTTGTCGAGTTGCCAAACGTCGTCGTAGATCCAACTGTAAGCGTCATCTCAAATTTCACGAGGTACCCCTGGCGGCAGTATTTACCTGTCAATGATCCGTTGCCTATCGATGGTTGAGGGCTCGTTGATTGACTCCAAGTAGGGGCAAATGTTTTGACTTGGTCGCTATAGGAGTTAAAACGAGAGGTTGAGGTTTCAGTAATACCGGCGCCAAACGTACATGCCTCAGCTTTGAATGCTTGCATGTTATCTAAAATAACCGCACCACTAAAGGCGACACTTGCCATAGTGATATCCGAACCGGACAAAACAGTGGTGTCGTTGATGGACGCTACCCGCCCGTTTGCAAAGTGACAAAGAGCCGTACCGCCCACAGCAGGCCCGATAGTTTTTATGTTCCTGATGTAGAAATTACTGAAACTACACCCATTACCAGCCCCTGGTCCCGACAGGTCCAAAATGCCGCCAGACAGCCAGATGCCGTTAAATAGCCTCGGATGTGGACCGGTATCGCCAGCGATCCTTATACCGCCAACGGTAAGTTGATCAATCGTATCACCTTCGAAGGCAACTACGTTGCAGCCCCCTCCCGCATCCTGGGCGAACTCTAAACTGGGCCCCTTAGACCGAACAGAGCGAACGCGAGTTAGGTTTTGGGAAAAGCCCGAAGGTATGTAAATGCCGCGCCCTGTGAAGTTATCCCCATTGTTATTAAGAGTGAGGTCTGAGATTGACGATAGGTTCCCCATTCGCACAAGGTCTCCGTTAGACCCCTTTTTAAGTCGCGCTGAGCGTTGACCTCCTTCGCCTATCCACTGTTGCCCGGTAAGCTGGACAACAACGCCGCCTGAAACAAGAAACTCAGAGTTACGATCAAACACGACTACTCCGTTTTCACCGGCGTCCGCAATCGCTGCAAGAACCGCCGCTGTGTCATCGGTAGTGCCATCTCCCACAGCGCCGAAGCTTTTCACAGTTTTGCGTGCGGCGGATTTCAGAGCCAGCCCCACGGTACCGGGCGGGTAGGCTTCAGCCTCGCTAAACCCGCTCATTCCAGCGCCTGAAGGCTGCGACAACTCTTGCCGGAGAATATCGTCGGAGTTCATCAGGCTGAACTTGGTTTGCTCAAGCGCCCAATTGCCCGTGGTGGTATATGGCAGCGTGGTGGAGTCAGCCAATCGGTACGCGTAACCGTTTCGCACCGTGTATTGGCTGCGACTGGTAAATGTGATTCCGGCACCGTAGTCGCCAAGCCAAACAAAAGCCGAACCTGCCAAGAACTGATCGAATTGAGTGGCGCGACCCTCCTGCGCGTTTTTGAAGTCTTCCTCCATTCCCATCCAGGTTCGGCGTTGCTTGCCAAGTCGATCAGCTACAAAAGGCTGATCTCCATTCACGTACTTGTCCGTGATGGCGGCGGTGTCATACAGGTCTCGAGGATCGGTAGACGGGACTGGGTTCAGGGTGTCGTATGGCATTCTTTTCTCCGGGCACAAAAAAGCCCGCTCAATGGCGGGCCTGTGTGGGCTTAGTTATTTAGTCTGGCGCTGATGCGTTGTCGTACAGGTAAACCCTGTCGTCGTAGTTGAATCCTTGAACAGAAACGCTTTCGCTTCCTTTGGGGGTTACCTTGCTGATCAGAACGCGGTGGCATTCTCGGGTTACAGGGCCGAACAGCAGGTGCGGCGGCTCCCGGCCCCAGCTTGTATCGGGTGTGAAGTCGAGAGTCGGGATGCTCAGGTGGTACTCATCTATCCTTGTGGCCTTCCATGGGCCGCTGAGCGTGCCGTCCTGACGCCTGATGCCAACCGTGTGGTCTACGCCTGTTTCCCATATAAAAGGCTCTGAGCTTTCGAGGATGTAGCTGCCCGCACCGAGCGAACTGCCAAGCAGAAGAGCGCTCTGCCCTCTTCCTGGCGTGTCATCCGATACGCCAGCAAGCCCCATGTAATCGCTGTTGTTGCCGTCCAGTTCCGTTTCGAACGAATAGCTCCAGCGTCGATACCTGGTCTCGCTTGCGCGGCGCATCCCTAAACGGTAGGCGCGTTCACGGTCGCCTATGCCCAGGGCCTGGACCTTCTCGGCTTTCAGGCCAAGCTGGCCAGGAAGGCGGCATTTAACCGTCTCGGTTTGGCGCGTACGACGATCCTTGTACTCAACATCCACGCCGTCATGCTCCGACCCAGGGTCTGGCGACTTGAAGCTGATGCGCAGCGGCCCCTTCATGTTCTGGGCAGAGTAACCTTGCGTGCCGGGCGGGAAATACTCCGTATCGAAGCCCTCCCGCTTCTGGTCGCGCACAGGACGCAATCGTCCCCGGCTGATGGTGAACTCCGCAAAGCCCGGCGCAAGCGCGGTGTTCAGTGCCTCCTTGACCGTCATGAGCGAATCAATCGACAAGTTGAAGGTGTCGCCCCTGGCCTTGCACACCGCGTCAAACGCTGCCAGCTCATCCGTATCAATGTCGGCGTCCTGGTAGCCTGGCGCCTTCGCGATGTAGTTGAACGCTGGAGCAATATCACGCGTTACTCGGCTGTCAGGTGTCCATGACCCATTTACCAAGATCGGCAGCTTTCGGGTGGCCACCACCGATACTTTGTTTTCGCTTTGGCTTGAAAGCTTGCCACCGCCGGCAGCGGATAGCGCCATGATCGTCCAGCCCGGATAGCTTTTTGGGCTTGGAAGGAGTGCGCGAACGTCATACCACTGAATGCTGTCCTGAACGTTTGTCAGGGTGGACTTTGCACCTATGCGGCGCATGCGGCCCTCTGGCTCTATTGCGGAAGCCGTTGTGAGCTCACGGGTGAAGCCGATCTGGTCCAGGGTTCGATCGCTTATCGTTTCGCTGAATGAAACCCAAGCCCCTGCCGTTGTTCTGTCGCGATACTGAAACTCGTAGGTGACACTCCACGGTTCGAGGTCTCCCTTGCTATTCACCCCAGCCAAGCCGCTTGGAAACAAAACGGTGAAGGAAAGTTTGGTAGCCTTCATTCCTGCCGGGCATAGCGCAAAAGGACCGGCCCAGTCGCCCTCAAGGTTTGAGTTGTCCAGCCTGAGGATGGCTGAGTTGCTTTCGATGAAGTCAAACCCTGGCCAGTCGTTATCTGTAACGCCAGAGTCAGTCAGGCGGTCTACGGCAATCTGAGACGTGCTTGTCGCCGTGAGACGATACCTCAGGCCTGCATAGCCAATGCACGCCCAGCCAATCCCGGCCAGAAGTCCGGAGACTGGTGCGCCATTGGTGGTGTTGAGCGTCAGGTGGGCCGGGTCACCACCGGCAGCCGGCGTGAAATCGTTGACGATGTAGCGACCGGCGTTCGCCCCAACTACCTCGATCTGCATTCCTGGAAAAGCGCCAAGCTGCTCCAGCGGGCCGGAAATCACATCACGACCACCAGCACCGCCGCCAGCCGTGACCATGTACTGATACATGACCTCGATGCGCAGGATCATGCCGACAGCCCAGCCAGCAGGGAAAGACCCGGCTCCAGCTGGGACGGCGACCAAATCACCGTTGAACTGATATGCCTGGGCGCCGGGCACCGCTGGAACCGTGACGGTAGTCTTGAGCTCGATACCTGACGTGCCAGTTGCGGTCACCCCGACCTCTGGCGCCTGATACCACCACTGGGCGGCCGGCTCATTGCTGAGGTCCGCTCCTGGCTCGTACACCCTGGCTGTCGCGTTTGCGCCCAGCGATATGACTGCCGTGTTCCCGATCTTGATATCGCTCGGGTTTACCTGGCACTCGCCGCGGGTAATGCATAACAGCATGTGCTGCCATTCATCCCGCGGGCCTTTGAAATATCGGCGCGGCTCAACAATGTAATCGGGGAATATCTCGTCTTCACCGAACAGCTCGCGCACAGGGTCGCCGTAGCGGACCTGGTTGGCCTTGGCGTTGGCGCTCGCCAGCGTGCTGCCTTGTTGCGGCGATCCTGTCTTTGGCAGCTTTACGCGCGGCGTGATGAGTTTCATCACCGCTTGCACGCCTTTGATGGCCGCGATGGTGATGGAGATCGGGTCTGTGCCTTTTGGCTCGATCCATATTTGAACTCGATCACCACTGTCAAAGCGTGCTACCGCCCAGGCTGACGGACTTGTCATGCATCCATTGATTGCAATGCTCATGGGCGGAACGTCGCGGCGCTCATACCCCTTCACATTGTCGATCAGCCACTGCTCAACGGTGGTTTCTGCGCTCACGCGGTACTCGCGCAATACATCCTGATCAAGCTTGTTTGCATAGATCTCGATCACGATAGAACACCACCGTCATGTAGTTATCTTTGAATTCCTGAAGCCGGATGATCCTGGCCCCGCTGCCGGGGTTGATCTCCAGCACCTGCAGGCGGTCGTCTTTGAGCACTACGAGAGCAACGTGCGCGCAGATGTCGCCCTTCATTGCTGCGGCGATTGCCCCAGGGAAAGGCTCGCAACGCTCGAGGGCCCTGCCAACCTCAGCCCTGTAGGAGCGCTGGAAGGCGTGAATGCCCAGGCGCGTCACCTCTCCAAACTTGGATAGACCAGGCAGGCCGTACAGCTCCGACCTGGCTATCGTCGTCAGGCCCCAGCAATCTACGGACGGCAGTTCGCGACCGCCGTCTTGGTAGATGGCAGTTAGGTATCGTGATGGCATGGTTATAGGTACTTAATGCAGGGGGCGTTGAGGGCGTTGAAGGTTTCGCGGTTGAAGTTCGTGTCGATGAGGTTGAAGTAACCGCCATCGACACGGATTGTTGCACCTTCGAAGCTCCCGCCGCTCACGACCAGGTAATAGGGCCTTTGGGATGGCTGGCTGAGGTCCGTGCTCAGATAAAGGCGAAGAGTGGCGCGGATGATTGCATCGGCGTCCATTGCCTGACGAATCAGCCTTTGCGCCTGACCTGTGACGCCATCAATCGCAAACGTAACTGTCTGGCTGCCGGTGTTGTCCTTGGTCGGGTACGAAACGTCCAACCCTCCGGCGAGGAACGTCACGGCGCGCCCGTCCTCGGTACCGCACGCCTGATTTTCGAAGCCCGCGCAAATCAGGACCGATTCGCTCCAGCCTGAGCTGGATATTTCAAATGTCGGTATCAATACCTCGGTACCTGGCGATGCGTAGCAAACGTCGAGTGGGTTCATACCTCGGGCCACTCCTCGTTTACGCCAGAGTCAAATGCCCCCATGTGCGTCTGATATGGGCTGAGCGGCCACTCTCTGTTAATGGCCAGGTCAATAATTTCCTTGTTGAACCAGTATTCAGGGAATCCTTCCCAACCTGGCGCTATCAGTGGTCGGTCGCGCAGAAGTAGCGTGGCCGATATCTCGTATCTACTCACCTGGACCAGCTCCGGGCCGTCATACATGCCTTTGATTTTGCAGATGTAATCCTTGAAGCCCGCTGGGGTTTTAAGCGTTGCCTCAAACCATAGAGTGCCGTCCACAAGTGTCCTGGCAAACCATGATTCGAAGAACGCCATCTGCGCCTCATCCATGTTCCAGCGAGCGCGTATGGTCGTCGGAACATAGGTGAACTTGCGGCGCTCCCTGTATCGCCCTGACTCTAACTGAGTCTCCATCTTTGGGTTTTCAGTGCTGAGCTTGTATCCGTCCTGGAGTGGCAACGGCAGTTCTTTCGGGTACTTAATCATGAGCCCACCGTAGATAATCCGTATTTTTCAACAAGCAGCTGGTGTGCAGAGCCGTCATTGCTGACGTTGGCCACCCACACATCGACATCAACCTGATTACCTTCACGGCGGCTCTCGGACCGACCAGCCTTTGAGGCGTCCTCATGGATATGCACGGCGACACTAATCTGAGAGCTATTAGCCCCCGATGAGGATGAAGACGACCTTGCGGGCATGTTGTCGCCCGCATTGATAGACTCAAGTAACCCACGATTCCTGGCGGTAGCCGAAGCGTTTACGATGAACTCGCCGTCGCTTATGCGTGCCAGGTTGCTATCGGACTTCGCTGTACCTGCGCCAGTAAAGTAGCCACCGGTGGCGAACCCTGGAATCACTGCCAAGGTCGATGCAAGCGCAGTGGTTGAGGTCAGTGCTGCGGCCGCCGGAATGGAGTTACCACCGAAGCTCGCCAGGGAAGCCAATGCCGCCGCCGGAGCCCAAGCGGCAGCGGTAGTGCCAGCCAGCGCAGCTGTTGCTGCTGTGCTCGCCGCCCCAAGAGTTGCGCTCAGCGCGGCGTTAACCACCATCTGGACGCCCATCTTGACGAAGCCGGCGATGATCTCGCGCAGTACGTTCTTACCGATATCGCCGAGCGCGCTGAACGACAAGGTGCCGCTCATGATCGCTGAGGTGATATCCGTGGAGATCGTGTTAAAGGCTGCGGAAAAGATCGATTGCGTCTGACCTGCGATGTCCGTTGCTTGGGTGCCGAAGTTCTGCACCGCAGCCGTCCAACCGTTTATAGGGTTGAGCATGGCCTGGTCCATCTGAGACCAGCCGGCTTGCATATCTGCTATGCGTAGAGGAAGGAACTCGCGCTGCAGGTCAATTTGCCCTTGCAGGTCCTGACGCTGCTTCTCTGTGGTGGCATTCGACAACTCCGTTTGCAGGGCAATGATCGTGTCATTTGTCTGCTTCTCCAGTTCGATGCGTTTTCGCATCCGCTCGGATTGCTGATCGCCCATTCCTACAGAGGCCGCGTCGAGCGCATACCCTTCACTCTCGGTACTGCGCTTTTTCTCCAGCGCCGCCCGGTATTGCTCGGCCTGGGTCAGGCCCTGGGCACCCTTGATGGCCGCGGCGTAGTTGACGGATACCTGGGCCAGGGCCTGGTTGTATTCGTCTTGAGTGATTTTCCCTTTCGACAGCAGAAGAGCCAACTGCCCCTGCTTCTCTACGTACTCCTGAAGCGCAAACTTGGCTGGCTGTGCTGCCTTATACAGCCCATCAAACGCCGTTTGAGCGGCGCTTAGTTTGCTGGCAAGGCCACTTTCAGCCTTTGGCTTTTTGGTCTTTGTGTCTGTGTTGCCGTCGATCTGGTCCAGAACATCCTGGACCATCTGCGCGACAGTTTTGGTCTGCGCTTTTGCTTCCTGCTTCGGTGGCTGAGCCTGGCCGAAGGTAAGCAGCGAAGAGCCCTGAAGGTTTTGCTTGGGCTGATAGGTCTCTACGAGCGATAGACCCTTGGCATAGCGAACCGTCTGGTCAATAACCGTCTGGATTGCGTCAACCTGGCGCTTCGCGCTCGACTCTGCCTGCTCTGCCATCTTCTTCATGGACTGTGCTTGGCTTTCGGTCTGAGCCTTTATCGCCTCCGAAGCAGTTATAGAAGCTGTCAGCTGGACCTTGAGGCGCGACTGCTCCTCGGCTTTGCCGTCCTTGACTGCCTGCTCATACTTCTTCAGAAGGTCAGTCTGCTGTCCAATCAGGCGTGCATATTCGATCTGCTGAGTATTGAAGCCGGCCTTCGTAGCACTGTACGCGGCCTCCTGGGCGGCGTTCGCCCCGATCAGATCTCTGGTCTGGGTAAGTTGCGAAATGTACTTATCCCAAGCCTGCGCCCCGCCCGATACCGCAGCAGAGGATGCAGACTGAGAATCAGCTAGAGCTCGCGCACCCGCCGCCGCCTTATCAAGAGGCTCCTTGCTCTTCCCAAGCAAGGCCTGGAAATCGGCTGCCTTCTGGCTGCTGCTTGAGTACGAAGCAGCAAGCCTGACCAACTCTTCACGGTAAACGGCGGATACCTGCGTGTTGCTGCTAATCCACCCTGTAAGCGAGTCAAGAGAGCGTTGTCCAGATTTAACCTCATCGAACATCCGCTGAAATTCGCCGACAGACTCGACGCCGGATGCCCCAACTGAAGACAGGCCAGCCTGTGCGCGATTGAAATAGTCGTTAAGTGCACTGGTGGCCGACTCCAGAGCCTTACGCTCCGACTCCATCCAAGCTGCGGACTGGTAACGCTGCTGCTCGGCTGTCAGCTTGCGATACTTATCAATCGAATCGTCAAGCGTGAGGTTTTGGTCGATTAGCGATTGTGTCGCGCTATCACTGCTAGTGGCGAAGTACAGTGCAGCGCCGGCGGCGACGGTGATGGCCGTGGTCAGCAAGCCAATAGGCCCGCCTGCCAGACCGAGCAATGCGGAAGAGGCGCGGGCACCCGTGCTTTGTGCTGCATTAAGGCGTAATTGTGCTGCACTTTGTGCCGCGACTGCAGCAGTGTCAGCTTCTCGCGAGGCGACCAATGCCACGTTTGCGGCAGTCACTCGAGATTGAGCGATGGTCTCGGCGCTCAAGGATTGGTTATGTGCAGACTGAGCTGCTGTTTGCTGAGTGGTTACTGCCGCCTCCGCCAAACGGATTTCAGCCAGGCGAGCCAAGGATTGCTGACGACCAACATCGGTAATCTGCGCACGCAGGCGATGCTGCTCAAGAGTTCGATCAGCGACAAGCTGGGCCTGAACCGCCTGGATCTGCGCCAGCGCATTTGCCTGGAATGCTCTTGCCGCCGCTGTTTCCCCCAGTGTCCGCTGCGCAGTCGCCAGCGCCGCGGCCTGATCGGCGACAGCGCTTCGGCTTGCCTGTGCGGCTGCATCTGCTGCCGAGAGTGTTGCTTGACGCTCCGCAACGATCTGCGCTTGCGTGGCAACTATCGAGTCATAGCGGGCCTTTGCTGATGCTGCCAAAGATATGACCAGCCCCGTACCAACCCGGGCGGCGTAGGCGCCGGTAACTGCAATCAGGGCGTCAATGTTCGACACCAGGCCCTGAAACCCTTGAACCCCAATGCTTGCGATGCTCGACAGGGAGGTAGAAAGGGTCTTGATGTTGCTGATGATCTCCGGAGAGGCAAACGCCTCTCCAAGTGATTTCACGGAATCAATGGCCGGCTGGGTATCAACCTGACCAATTGCGGCGAGAAAGTTGTTTTTCAGCACCTGCGACGCGCGCTCGAACAAGGGCGGCATGGTGGCCACTTCCTTGTTCAGGGATGAAAGCGAGCGCAGCAGGGAGTTCATCACGATTTCGGATGTGATCTTGCCCTCGGCAGCCATAGCGCGGATCTGTCCATTGGACGCGCCCAGGTACTCGGACAGAGCGCGAGTGATACGCGGCGCCTGTTCCATTACGCTGTTCAGCTCTTCTCCGCGAAGTACGCCGGATGCCATTGCCTGGGAAAGCTGGATACTTGCCGCTGTTGCTTCCTGCTGCGTTGCGCTCGATACCAGAAACGCCTTGTTGACCGCGTCCGTCGCCTTGAGCAGCTGCTCTTGGGAGAAGCCTGCACCACGGGTGGCGTTCGACATCCGGGTGAACAGCGTTACGGTGCTTTCCAAGCTTGAGCCTGTGGAGTTCGCCATCGCCTTCAGTGTTTCGAAAGTGCGGGCTGCCTCGGCGGTCGAGGTGCTGACCAGGTTGATTTGGCCGGACATGGTCTTGAATCGATCAGTCATCTCCAGCAGGCTGCTGGATAGGCGACCAACACCGATCCCAGCCAATGCGCCTGCCGCAGCCTTTGCAGCCGACCCAAGCCCGCGAACACTGACCGTAGCCTGGGAACCAGAGTTTTGCAGGCTGTTCAGGCTGCCTCTGAGCGCGTCGACCTGCTGTTGAGCGCTTCGCGAGTCGATGACTATCGATAGCCGGGATTCCTGCGCCATAACTTTCTCCAGGCGTTAAAAAACCCGCTGAGCGGGTTACGGTTTTTTCGGTGTCTTTGGCTTGTCCCTTTCCTGCTGCTCTTCCCAGCTCTTCCGGAAGTCATCGTCAAGGGCGAAAATAGCGGAGTCGAACTCCTCACGACTTATCGCGGAGGGATACCTACTCAAGTAATCGCCGATGGCAGCTGGACCGATTGGAGCGGGCGCCCCCATCATTCCCACGTACTGCCGAGAGCGGCCTATGATTGCGTAGGCCTGAAGTATTTCGGCGGTCACGCCATCAATTACAGGCGCTTCTGGAACACCACCCCCTAAGCGCTCTTCTTTCCAGCGCTTTTTCTCGTTGGATTGGCCTGCCCAGTCGCGCCCCCACTGGTACGCCGCGAGGGCTTTCCCACGGTTCCGGCTACCTTCTCTTCGGCACGCGTGGCGATGTCGCTGGCAACCTTGAGGGCGATGAAATACACGTCAGGGCGCACAGCGATGAGAAGCTTGCCGCGCTCCTGAGTGTATGGAGTGTCGACACCTGGCGCTTCGGCCTCCTCCACTCCCTCCCAATCAAGAATCAGGTGCTTGCAAACTAGATCGACCAGCATGTCATCCATGCTCTCAATCTCGGAAATTTCAGTGTTCGCTGGATCAAAACCATCCGTGCCGACACCGTAGCGAGAATCCACCACAGCCTGGTGCCGCTGGATCAGCGCGTGGTGAGATTTAAACTTTGGGTTGCCGGCTGACCCGATCTTGATCTTCACACCCTTGTCGATATCGACCCAGCGCGTGCCTTCAAGGTCCAGCTTTGGAGCCTGAGTAATGACGAGAGCCATAAATTCCTCTGCGGTAAAAGGCCCGGCGCGCACCGCAGGGCGCACCAGGCAAAGGGGTTAGGCGGTGATGGTGATTGTTGCAGTGTCTGTTTTGGTGACATCCGCTTTACTGGTGGCGGTGATGGTTGCGGTACCAACGGCCACACCTTTGACTAGGCCGGTAGCGCTGACGCTTGCCTTGGTTGCGTCGGAAGTAGTCCAGGTAACCAGCTGGCTTGCGCCCACAGGAGTTACGGCAGCCTCCAGGTCCACTGTGGCGCCCACGGCAACGCTGGCGGTGCCAGGGCTGATATCTACGGCGGCGATGACGATTGGCGCTGGCAGACGGGTGATGGTCGGCGGCACGCGGCGACCGGTGTAGCTCAGTTCAACCTGGATGATGTCGGTCGAGCCACCGTCCGGCCAATCACCGCTCACTTCCATTTCCGGCAGGAGGAAGGTGTAGCCGCCGTCGGCATTGTTCAGCGTGAACTCGAAGCTCAGTGCGTCGCCGGTCTGCTGCGACTTCCAGTAGTTGTAGGCGGCTTTCGACCAGCTCATGGTGATAGAGCCAGACGGAGTGAAGGTGGTCGGGATGATGTTGCCCGGGAACGGGTTGCCGTTACCGATGCAGCGCTGAGTCTGGACGCTGTTGTCGAACTGCAGGTTGAAGCTGTCGACGCAGGCATTGTCCTCGCCCAGCTGCACGCCGTTGATCTTCAGACCAGTCACGTCCTTGAAACCGTAGCGCCGCTAGCTGACTTCCGACAGTGGGTTGACAATGAAAGACGTGTTATCAGCCTTGTCGTCCCAGGCGATCGCTGCAAAGGTGGTGGTGACGTTGATCTCGTTGTCGTTCGGGATCTCGAAGTTCATCGTCGCCACTTGAGCGCCGCGGGCGATTGCAGCAATACCTACATCGCTTGCATACGAGCCAATAGAGAACGAAATACGGTCATTGCCCATGGTCAGGACGTTGCCGACCCAATCCTTGCCGAAGCAGGAGGCCATGAAGTCGTCCAGCGCGCCGAAACGCAGCTTGGTCTCAACGTCGCCACCCACGTCCACGGTGGTCTGGGCTGTGCCCTGGGCCATCCGGTCAGCGCCGATTTCGTTATTCTCTTCCGAGTTGTAAGTCGGCAACAGGCCGAAGCTGACCCGGGTCAGGACATTCCAGTCGCCGGGTGGGGTGATTCCTGGGGTGATCTCGCGCTTCCACGCGGTTGAGACCTTGGCACCACTGGACATGGGGTGTTTCTCCTATCAATAGGCGTAAAAAAACCGCCATGTGGCGGTGAGTGTGGCGGGCTCAATAAGCCCTGTATGGGATTTGCAAGTTGACCTGGTACCAGCCAAGGCCGTCGTCGCCTACAACCTGTGCAGAGGCGGCGAAACAATCAAAAGGACCAGATGGATCACTGTAATACTCAAAGTGCTGAACAAGCGTGTCAGCGGCTCGCGTGATGGCAAGCGTGCCCTTGTACGTCGGAACAAATAGCTGAATGACGATTATCCCGGTTCGACGAACGCTAGGGCCTAACCCTACCTCTGGGGAACTGGATAGGCCCGGTACATCTGCGAGTCTTGCCCAGATCGTTTTACCCGCCGGGTCAAAAGGCTGAGGGGCGTTCGGATAATCGACGGAACTTGCTGGAATTCCTGCCCACGCTGTCATTCGGCCTATGACAATGCCGCGAATCTGTTCAAAGGTCATCAGCTGTACGCCTGCGAAACGCCATGGAAAGCCACCCTGTAGATACCAGCGGGCGCTTGTTTGGAATGACCATCCTCGAGCTTTTGGGCATAAGGCAGATTGGTCTGGATGAATACCTGGGTGAATGGCTCAAGCCCAGTTAAGGCAGATAACCCAGCACTGGTGGTGCTCCCGCCGCTGCGGTCCAGTCGCCCGGAATCTGAATAAACCGGACTGCCGATGCTGATTGTGTGGCTACCGCGGAAGCGTCCGGTGTCCACTGGTGACCGCAGAACCACTTCGCCCAGCATGTCCATGGCGATGATCCGCACTCGCTTGACGATACTCTGCTCGACCACATCAGCGAATAATGCAGGTGACGTACTCCATCCGCCAGCCATGTCTATTTCCTCAGCTGAATTTCGTAGTGCGCTTTTGCTGGATCGATGCCAGGGCTAACCACCTGGTAAGCGACCTGCGCGCCGGTGAGCAAGTCGGGAGCCGTTATCTTGTGGCCGACAGCAGGAATATCAGTCGTTTCGTTTGCCAGGCAGATCAGCAGCACATCGCCGACCTTGATGTTGATGTTGTCGATGCGCCGGCTGTCGTAGCTGTCAAGAACCCCGCGCCCTGTGTAGGTAACAGGCTGGGAGGTCGTCTCCTCGGTCAATGGGTCGTAAACGCCTTGGCCCAGGTATTCACCGGTGAATGGCTGAACAGCATCTGCGAGGTCAGTATCGAAAGCCTCAGCTAGGTCCGCCTGGATCTCTTCACGTAGGCCCATGGGTCACCTGTACACGTTGAAGCTGAAGGCACTGGTACGCCAGGGGCCGAGAAGGCCCAGGGCGAACTGCACGCCGTCGGGCAGCGAACTGGACTTGGTTGTGTCGATAGACGCGAAGGTCTTGCTGGTGGTTACCGATCCGGCCTTGACCGTCTTGGCCTCCAGCGACCCCTCGGTATGCTGCTGGTACAGCTTGCCCTGGGAGGCGACCACCGCCAGTTCGGCGCCGGCCTGCTTCACCTCTTCAGGAATAGCCGACATATCGACGCCGGCCAGATTGAGCGAGGTCAGATAGGCATTCGCCTGCAGCACTGCGCGGGCCTTCTTGTCATCTGGTGCCCATGCCGAGCCTAGGATGGCGTCAACGTCCGCCACAGTGATGTAGGTAGCCATCTGGCCTCCGCTTGAATGAGTGGGGCCTAGGCCCCGGGTGTTACTTGCCTTTGGTGGCCTTCGCTGCTTCGGTATTTTCACCGCCGCCGTTGTTGCGCGCCGCCTTTTCATCCGACTCGGTACGCGCCGAGTCAACCCCACCGGTCTGGCCCACGGTTTGTGGGCCTACGGTTACGGCGCCTTCAGTTCCACCGAAACCCCAGCGGGCTTTGATGTTCGGGTCGATGTGATTGTCTTTTTGAACGGTCATGATTTTCTCCTGGATCAGTGCTGTGCGGCGGGCAACTCACCCGCCGCACGCCCGTTTACGCTGCTGGAGCGGTAACGAGGGAGGTGATGAACGCCATAGGCACCTGCTTGCGAGCGAACTTGCGGCTCCAGTTGGTAGCCAGGGCCAGGTCAGCCCAGTTCGCCGAGATTGGGCGAGTGGTGGTCGGCGTGCCAGTGATGGTCACGCTGTCGAACGAGAAGCCCAGCGGATGCACAACGAAGTTGCGACGAGTCCACAGGGTTTCAGTACCACCACCGTTGCCACGATCTGGCGCGCGGTCGTATTCCAGGCCGTCTTCACCGGGCGGGGTTTCTTCGGCAAAGCCGATTGCACCAGGGCCAAAGATGATGGACAGGTACTTGGCGCTGGCACCGGTGCCGATTACTGGCAGGCCGTCATCCAGCACAACACGCATGCCCTGGAAACGCCCGAACTCAGGGATCTGGTCGGCGATCGGAGTGAAGTCGATCTGGTTCTGGATCGAGAGCTCGGTGTGCACCGCCGAGTGCATGGCGATCACGCTCAGGCCGCCCAGTTGGCCGCTGTAGTCGCCCATGGTGCCCTTGGCGCGAATCACCGCAGCCGGGCCGATGATGCCGCCGGCGTCCACGACCATGTCGCCGCCGTTGGAGGCGATGTTGTCGTTGTAGATGCCCACCGCCGTGGCGATGGTGCGGCGCTGGGCCACCCGCTGCCAGTAGGAGATCAGTCGACCGGCGACGAACTCCAGCGGATCCTGGTTGGTGATGTTCTTCACCAGGTTCATGCAGTTCCAGCCTTCGTTGAGGTACGCGGCGCGCGCCTGCATGGAAGCGCTGGTGACCGACAGCGGCACCGCGATGTCGGTGTACACGTCGTTCGAGTAGTTCGACTCGATGGACGCATCCAGGTCAACCCACCACGGAATGGTGAAAGTGTTGGATGGGCTGGCCAGCAGCGTGGTCATGTCGCTGTTGCTGGTCAGGATGCCCGACTGGAAGAACGCAGTGCGTTCAACGCTGTTGACGGTGATGTAGTCGCGCAGTTCGTCGCGGAAGATCACGTCCGAGAGAATGGTTGGCATTGCTGAATTTCCTTTTACTTGGCCTCAGCAGCGGCTTTCATGCGCGCATGCTCGGCGGGGTTGGTTCGGCGGAGCTCAACACGCTCCATACCGCTCATTTGGTCCCACGTTTTGGTGGCCCCGCCACCCTTACCCCCGGCAGCCCCGCCGCCGTTCGCTTGCGTGCCGCGCACCAATGCTGCGTAGCGCGGCGCTTGCTGGAATTCTTTTGCCAGGTCATCGAGTGTTGCGATGGTCAGGTTGCCTGCGGCGTCCGTGACCTTGACCTGGCCTTCTACGATCTTCAGGCGGCGCTGAACGAACTCGGCAAGGATCTCAGCGTTCTCGCCGTCAGCAATGCCGGTGGCGATCTTGCTGGCTGCCGATGTCAGGTCGCGCCGCTCAATGCTGGTGGTCAGCTCGGCAAGGCGTGTACGTTCGGCCGCAAGGGCCTGCTCGCTGCTGGCGTACAGCTGTTCGAAGTCGCCACGCGCCTTGGCTGCGTCCCGCTCCTGCTGCGTGCGGGCCTCTTCAGCCTCACGGCGCAGGCGCTTTGCCTCCTTGGCCTCATCCAGCAGCGTCTGATTCTGGCGCTTCAGGCCTTCCAGATCCTCACCACCGGTGGGCAAGCCCTCAACGACGAGAACGAAGTCATCGCCCATCGCCTTGTAGAGCGCCTGCATGGCTGCATCGAGTGCTTCGTATTCGGCCTTGCTGATCTTGTACTTCATGTCATCCCCCGGATGATTTGCCGTTGGCTCAGCCGCGGGCGTAAAAAACCGGCTCATGGCCGGCTGTTCATAGTCCCGCTCGCTCGAAGGCCAGCGGTTCAAGGTCTTTCAGTTGCTTCAGAGTCAGGGTTTTGCCGTTGTCGTCGACGAACTTGTCGAGGGTCAGCTCACCCTTGCTGAATAGCGCGTAGCGGTTCGGTCCAAGGATGTCCCGCTGGAAGGCGGCAGGTTGGCGCGACAGCCAGTCCTGATAGCTCGTCTTGCTGGATACCAGCGTCACGCCGTCAGGGCCGATTGAGGGCCTGGTAGACCCGGGAATTTCGCGAGCAAACTCATCTTTCAGCACGGGCAGCGCGCTTGACCTGCAATTCCAGTGGCCTGGCGGCTTGGGGTCATCCCAGCCGTACAGGTGCTGGTCTCTGGCCTGGCACATGTGTGACGTCTTGCTGTCCAGGGTGGATATCCAACGCCATCCCTGCAGGATGTCGTCGTTGGCCTTGAGCGTCTCCATGCGCGCCGTGCTGGCGACATGGTTGGTCATGGTACGAACGAGAGATGAGGCTTGGTCCTGATGCAACTGGTGAATGCTGGTGAGTCGCCGGCCGATCTGCTGGCTGGTCTCGCCAAGGCTTGAACCAATCTGGATCTCGCCGATGATCTCGGCCGCCTTCTTGGTGCCGAACTGGTCGAGCGCTCCGCCGATGCTGATCCGCTGGGCACCCTTTCGCGCCTCGAGGATCAACGGGTCAGCCAATGCCGCAGCGCTCACCATCTCGGCCGAAGGTACGTTGAGCTGAACAACCAGCTTTACGACCTTGCCCAGCATCGTGGCATTGAATTCAGCCTCATATGCGGCGAACTCTCCCAGGTCTAGCTGAGCCCGGCCCTTCAAATCGTCGTAGATACCCCGCAAATCGCCCTGGAGCGCTTCTATCTGCGAGGTGTAGCGTCTGGTGCCGTAATCGCTCAGCCCTGCTGACACGCGGTCCTTTGCCGTCTTGATGGCCTTGCTGATGAAGGCCGTCACCCGCTTCAGGTTGCCGCCGGCATAACGCTGGACGTAGACCTGGTGCCGGGTGGTGGCGTCCGTCAGGTAGCCTTCACTACTCATCGTTCACCCCTGGAGGCTGATTGGCTGGCGGCTCATCGGTCGCAGGCTCGCCGCCCACCACCGGAGCCTCTTCCTCTCGGTCAGCGTCGATATCTTCGTCCGTGCGGTCCGAATCCAGCACGCCGGACTGGCGCAGGTTGGTGCGCAAGTCCTTCTTGGCGATGATGCCCTGTTGCCAGAGCTGCATCTGGGCCAGGATCGCCTGGGCGTCCATGACCTCGTCGAAGAACTCCTGGTTGAGCCAGAAGACGGTGCCTTCCTCGTCCACATCCCCAACCATGAAGCGCTGGGCGTCGAACAGGGATAGGCGAACGGCCTCGCTCACGTTGCCGGCGATGGTGCCCAGCACTGAGTTGTCGGAGCTATAACGAATGCGCACGGCCTCTGCCGTCTCTGCGCCGCTGCCCTGCTGGACAATGCGGGCGCCGATCATGAGCATCTGCTGTTCTTTGTCCTTCATCAGCTCGCGGGCCAACTGGCTTTCATCGGCCTGAAGAAACGTGGCACTGCCAGTTTTACCCAGGTTGTGACCCCTGCGCGAGCCGATCTGCATGCCGTTCGGGTTGAGCTTGATGAAGCTGTCCGGATCAATGTCAGTGGTGATGAACAGAGTGGGCTGCGATGCGATGAAGCCCGACTCTTCCACAGTGGCGCTGTTGCCATAGTGGAGAATGTTCACCTCGGCCAGGTCTTCCAGCGGCGCCTTGTCGATGCTTGCGTCGTTGTTCTCGGCACCGAAGAAATGGAACGGGATGTGATAGAACGGCAGGCCGGCCTTGTCCTTTGGCTCTGTCTCTTCGCCTTCTGGATCATCAGCGCTGTGCACGCTCTGCACGTACTTGCCGTCACGCAGCATCAGTGCCCGGTATTGGTCCTTGGCGGTGAACTCGAAGCCATCGGGCGTTGGCTCATTGATCTTTTCGTGCAGCACCACCAGCGTCAGCCGGCGCACGCCGTCGATCACGTCTTCACGCCAGTTGATGATGCTCTCGGCGCAGTAGAAGTGGATGAAGGCGCGTGAGTTTGCAGCCTGAGCCACGGTCAGCGCGACCTGGCCTTCTGGCAGATGAACCTTCGGAAAGTCCACCAGCAAGCCGCCGCGCCCAGTATCAAGGCATTCGCCGGTCGACTCCTTGCTCAGCTGCTCCAGGCTCGCACCGTCGCCGCTGGCGTTCTCTTTCAGGTACTCAATGGCTGTGGGCAGGCTGATCTCGGCAGTCTTGCGGAACACGGCGCCCAGCAGGCCGGTGCGAGTGCGGCCCACCACGTTCAGGAACATGGCGCGCTTCTTCAGCTGCTCGTACCGCGCCCGATTCTCGTCCGACAGGTTGAGCGGGTCAGGCATCGGCAGATATTCGTCGTACTTGCGGACCTCTCTCGGCCCCTTTACGCAACGCTTGACCAGCTGCCAACCGGGCAAGGCATCGCTGTACTCTTGCCTGATGGCGCTGTAGTTGGGCATATCGGCCTCAGAAGGTGAAGGTGACAGGGATGTGGGTCATGACGGCGCGCTTGGTCTTGGCCACTGCGAAGTAGCGGAAGGCGTCAGCCGGGTGGGATGCCCAGTCATGAAGCGGCCGGTCTTTCCAGCAGCCCTTCTTGTCGTCCCACTCTTTGCGGTAGTTCTCAAGGGCGGTGATGCCCTCTTCGCACTTGGATTCGTCGAATGCGCAGTGGCCCAGGATCTCTCGCGTCTGGTCGATGCCGTCGTCTACGCCGATCTTGGGCACGACCTGAAACGTCATGCGGTAGTGCTGGCCGTCGATCTCGTAGCCCTCGCGCGCCATTTCTCGCCGGGTCTTGGCATCACTGCTGAACTCGCGGTTGTCGATGTCGTGCGGCCCCCAGTGCTCGGAGTACACGTAGCCGCGATCCTTCAGCATCTTCATGTAGTGCCGCAGGCCTTCCCCGCTGTTCTGGTAGAAGTCGATGACGTGGAACTCGGTGCCGACCTGACGCACGAACCAGATGGCCGTGGAGTCGCCGACGCCGATATCCCAGAAGGTCATCACGGGCTGGTGACTGTTGTCCGGCAGCACGCCGATACGCTGGGCTGCGTAAAGCTTGGTGAACTGCCTGGCGTAGTAGGCGCCTTCGATTGACTGCTGGAAGGCTTCGGCGGGGATCGACGGATACTCCCGCTTCATGTCGTCGCCGAGGGTCTTCTCCTTGGCGGCGTACCAGGCGCGCTGGCCAGGGCTTGTCGCGATACCGCGCTTTGCTTCCAGCTCATCGAAGTACGCGGTCAGGCGGTCAGGGATGATGGCTGTAGCCGGTTCGAGCCAGTAGGCCTTGTTGTTCCACCAGCTGAAGAAAAAGAACTTCCAGTCCAGCAGGCCCAGGGCCACTCCGGATAGTTGCTGCTTCTCAGCGCTCTGCGAGTAATCGAAGAAGTAACCGGCCCGACCCTCTGCCGTTGATTCGATGGTGACGAAACAATCGGTGGCCACGGCCTCGAAGGCGCCAGTGACGATTTCGCGGGCCTTGTGAGGGAACTTGGCGCAGATCTTCCCGAACTCGGATACGTGCAGGTAGCGCAGCGTGCCACCCCGAAACGAGGTACTGACGTAGATCGAGCCGCCCTTGCTGAACACCAACTCGCCGGCGGCATCGTTGCTCGCAGGGTTGGCGGCGCGGATCTCTTTCGGCAGGTTGTCGTAGGCGTACTTCACTTTCTCCCGGAACAAGCGCTTGGCGTCGTTCAGGGTGTGAGCGATCAACGCGCACTTGGCCGACTCGAACAGAGCGGCGTCCAGCTGGATGATGCAGCACTCAGTCGTGAAGCCAAGCTGCCGAGCCTTCAAAATCAGGTTCCGCGTGTGCATCCCCTGGAAGTACTTGACCTGCTCGTCCGTCATCCGGAAGCGGACCTTCTTGCCCTGCTTGTCCGTGATGAAGTACAGATTGTTCAGGCGCCAGAACTTTTCCCGCAGCAGCTTCATGTGCTCGGGCTTCATGGTCAGGCGTCCTTCGATAGATCGTCCATCAGTTTCGAGAGCTCGTCGGCGTCGTTGCCGCCAGATTTGGTGTCGAGGTCGTAGGCCTGACGCTCCAGGGAAACCAGAGTCTTCAGTGTCTCGGCCAGCTCCTTCATGGTCTTGGTGCGAGATGGAAGCGCGCCCATCTTGTGGGCAAGGGACAGAACGTCCGACATTGCATCGCCGTCGTCGTCCGCCTCCTTGAGCTGAGCAATCAACTCCTTGATGGTGCCCTGCTCATCGGTGAGCGCTTCCAGCTCATCCAGCAACTTGTTGGCGAGTCTGCGTGACCGGCCAATGTCTGTGCGGTGCGCCATCCTGATGTCAGCAATGACCTCCGCATTGGCCTCTACGATTCCACGCTCGGTTGCCAGTGTTTCCGTGGAAACCTTTGTGGAAACCTCTCGTTTGGAAACCAGTGAATCGGCTTTGGCCTTGATCTTGGCATTCAGGTCACGATCCCAGCCTTCAGCCTTCGACCTCTTGTTGATCGCTGTATGGGAGACACCGCAGGCAGCGGCTATCTCACGCACTGAGAGCAAGCCAGCCCGGAAGAGCTGTTCAATGCGCTCCCAGTCGGGTTGCTTGGTTGTCATGGGGAATCCTTAGTCTTGGCTGTCCAGCAGCACATCAATCAGCTTCTGCTCACCCAAGCGCATGGCACCGAGGCACTGCAGGTCATCGCACTTGGGACCGATACCGAACACGGTCACCTCTCCCTTGGCACCGATCAGCGTCAAAGCGCCTACGGTGCACTCGGGATGCTCACCAGCATCGAGGTCATCGGCGATCTTGCGCAGGGTCTTGGCGGCATCGCGCCAGTCTTCCCGCTTGAACTCCAGTACCTTGACGGTCATTCGGTCACCATTTGGTGTGTCTGTGCGTGAGCGTGCCCATGGAGCAAGCCAACGATCAGGCCCTGAGGCAGCCCGGCTTCCTTGGCGGCGTCCACGGCATCGGCAATGGCCTTGTCGAGAGCACCTACCGCAGCATTGATGTCTGGATTCATTGGCAGGACGTGCCGCAGACGGGTGACGTTGCTCATTGGATCGGACCCTCTCCCATGCGGAATGTCTTATTGGAGTCGGTGTAGCCACCACAGTAGATGACCCTGATCTCACCCCATATAGGGTGGAAGTCGACATGCTCGCCGTCGGAGGACTTGAGCGGAGCATCCAGCACAACGGCAATGCCCGCCTTGGTGTCGCAGTAGGTCACACCGTCTACGCGCTGGCCGTCGATGATTACTTCCCGTCGGCCGCGACCATCGTCCCAGTAGTGGACGTGTTCACCTGATTGGTCGCTCATGCCCTACTCCCGTCTCGCGCCACGATTTGGCGCATTCGAAATCGTGGCGCGGATTACGGCGCCTGCCGCTCTACCGCTTCACTGACCTTCTCGGCCGCCTTGCTCGCCGTGTCAGCCGCCTGGACTGCCGAGTGCGATGCCTCTTGCACCTTCACTGCGGCGTCCTGGGTCTTCTCGGCCAGGTTGGTCAGGCGCAGGTCACGCTTGCCCAGAGCGGCGTCATAGGCGGCGCGCACCTCGGCAAGCTGCTTAGTCTGCTCGCTACTGGCAGACCAGACGCCGGCTTGGTAGCCAAGGATCGATCCGCCGGCTACCAGCAGGAGAGCGATGACCCATACCTCGGCGCGCCTCCACCAGTGGCGGGCGATGAAGTTGATTGCGCATCTGTCCATCAGTTGATGCCTCCCAGCTTGGTTCGCAGGCGGGCGATCTCGTCACTCTGCGAGGTAACCGTTGCAGTGAGCTGCGCGACCTGGCTTGAAAGGGCTTCGATCTTCCCCTCCATACGGCCAACCGCTGCAGCAAGCTCGTTGCGCTCCTTGGCAAACTGGTCAGCGCGCGCCTCGGCGGCGTTGGCACGGGCACGCTCAGTGTCGAGCAATTCATTGAGCCGGCGGACGGTGCCGATGTCGGCGTTGTCCATGGCCCGGTCGGTCGCGTCCTTAGAGAGGAATTTCCTCAGCCACAACAGACCGCCGAGCAGCACGGTGCCGGTGCCGCCAAGCCACGCAAACGTGCCAGGGCCCAGGTCGTTAGGATCCATCGCCACTCCATAGAGAAAGGTGGCCGAGGTACGACCTGTACAAATAAGTCAGCTCCAGCAGCACTCCCAGCTCGGAGCAATGGGCGTGGTGGAGCCGAAAACGAAATCCCCGCGAGATGGCGAGTATTTGAATTGGTGCCGCCCGATGGAATCGAACCACTTAGCACTCGGCGCAGGATTTACAGTCCCGTGTGCGTCCCAGCGCACATTCAGTCGGCGTTTTGGCAGCAGGTGAAGGAATCGAACCCTTACCGTTTCCAGTAGCACGGTTTTCAAGACCGTTTGCCGTCCGTACGGCGCTACCTGCTTTGAAATTGGAGCGGATACAGGGAATCGAACCCTGATCGAAAGCCTGGAAGGCTGTCTAGCGACCTGCGCTACCCGCAAATGCGTGTCTCTTCCCACGCTGCCCGCCAAAGACGATCCCATCGTCGACACCCTAATGCATCGATCGCGCCAATCTGGTCTCGCGCCACCCAGGAAGCACAGTGAGGTCAGGGTGCGCGGGCTGCCAGTGTTTTTCCGCACGTCGCACTACCGGCTATCGACGTCCAGGCCGCCCCGAAGGCTGCCCTGGCTACAAGTGAACTCGAGAGATAAAAAATCCCGCGCTTGGCGAGATCTGAACTAAATTACAATTTCTCCTCATTGGTCAGGCGTCAAACAAGGAATGTGTCATGCCAGAGTTGCGCACTTTTGAAATCAGCTACACCAAAGACGGGGAAAGAAAAACGTTCGTTGAGAAAGTCGACCACTTCTACGAAAATGATGAGTGGCGATTGGTAGCTATGCGATTCCACATCACCGTCAAAGACCAGTACAGAGACGATAAAACACCACAAACCTTTAAATCGATGTGCATCGCTGAAGGCTTTACCGACGTCACTTTCATCGAAAAACCATAACGAAAAAACCCGGCAAAATGGCCGGGTTTTTCATGTGAGGTCTTGCCTCATATCAAACGGGGATCTTTCCGTTGGCCATGCATCCACACCAAATGGCGACAATCATTGTGGCTACTGGCTGTACATATTGCATCATGGTTTCTTTCATCATCAGACTACCCTCATTCGCAAATTGGACTGTTGCGATCAGCAATTCAGGCGTGGTGTAAAGAACGGCCATCAAGACCGTAAGTACGAACAGAATTGCCATTTGAGCAGCCGACATGGCCGGATTTGAACCTTTCGATCCCCAGAAACTGGGCGCCAGTAGCCTAAGCCCTGGCTGTGTGGTGATTTTACACAGTTAAGGCGCGTAACTAAACATTGAAATGAAAATACCCGGCGTTTGGCCGGGCTTTCGATGTAGTGTCGCGCTTGAAAAGCTGAACACAGTGCCATGAAAACAAGGCTATTCCGCGTGTGCAAGTATTTTTACGCGGCTTCGATGAATCTCTCCAATGAGCAGTCTATCCATCCGACGCCGGTCTTGATGATTTCCCTGGCCTTGGCTTCGCTCATGTCGTACTTGTTGCCAACCCGCTTGGCTGGCCACTTGGCCGCATAGTACAACCAAACGAAGTCGCCCATTTCAGGCGCCCGCTTGCAAAGCCTGGCAACGGCGCCATCAACGACAATAGCCAGTTCATCCGTTATGACATAGGACCTACTTGTCGATGGAATCATATCTCTCATGATCGCCCAGGACGGCGACACATAGCTCGGCACGCCCATACCATCCATGCGCCAGAAGCCCCACTGTTCAAGCATGTATTCGGTATCGCCCAAAGGGAGACGTGCAGGTTTTCTGGTATTCATGCGGCTTTCCTCGGATCTGGATCACTCAAGCCAAACAGGTCACGCAGCAACCGGTCAGCGGGTTTGTTCTTTGCATTGCCCTCGATCAGCCAGCGCTGCCCGAAGTCATGGAACCCGATCTGAGCCCGGCTGCCATGCCAACTGGCGACCATATCCAGCAGGTAAGCCAGCGCACTCGGCCCGCCGACTTTGACCTTGGCAAGCTCCTCACCGGCGATTTTCAGAAAGCGCCGCTCAAGGTCGCTCATGCTTTTGCGCGGCAATGCCGCTGTGACGTTACTCATGGTCTTTTCTCTCCTTTGCGCGGCCGGTGAATTTCAATACGCGTCCCATCTCCACCTCTTCGGTGCTTGGTGCTTTACCTCCGAAGTCAACAAACCTGACGTACTTACCCTGCTGCTGCACAAGGCACGAGCCAACCTTGGCGTGCCTGACCTTGCCAACGATGAGTTCGGTTACTCCGTTCTGCCCCTCTTCGCTTTCCATGTCGCGATGCACCAGGATCACCACGTCGGCGTCCTGTTCGATCTGTCCGGAGTCACGGATGTCGCTCGGGCGAGGACGTTTGTCTGGTCGGTTGGTTGAGCCACGGTTAAGCTGGGCCAGCACGATTACGGGGATCTTCAGTTCCTTGGCTAAGTTCTTGAGGGCCGTGGAAATCTTGCCGACCTCGATAGAGCGGTTGGCGCTACCCTCGGCGCTGATCAGTTGGACGTAATCGACCAGCAGCACGTTGAGCCCTTCCCTGCGCTGGCACTGCCGGGCGATTGAGCGGATGCGGGGCATCGTCATGCCGGCCTGATCGTTGACGAACAGCTTGGCTTCGTTGAGTACGCTGACCGCGCTGGTTAGCTTTGGCCAGTCATGGTCTTCAAGATCGCCACTGTCCAACTTGCTCAGATTGACGCTACCGATCGATGCAAGGCCGCGAGTGATCAATTCCTCCTTGGTCATTTCCATGGAGAAAGCCAAGCCGACGCCATCAAGGTTGCAGGTGACGTGCTGAGCTATCTGCAGGCCGAGGATGGTCTTGCCCGACCCTGTGAGCCCTCCAACAACGATCATGTTGCCAGGGCGTAACCCTCGCACCAGTTCATCAAGATCCTTCAGCCCGGTCGAAAGCCCTGTAGGCATCGTCTTGTTGAACTTCGAGTCGATGGTGTCGATCACCGCGGGCAGAATTTCGCTGGCCTTGTAGTAATCCTGCTGCCCATCGTCGTCCAGGTCGCGCAGATCCGCCGTGGCTTGCTGGGCCATGGCGATAACCTCGGAAAGTGGGCGCTCTTCATTGGCCGTGTCGTTGATCACATACGCGGCATTCACAATCTGACGCAACACTGCCCGCTCCCGAACAATGCGAGCATAGGCCTTCCAGTTGGCGGCGCTGGGCACACTCATGGCGACCTCGCCCGCATGGGCCAGGGTCGACTTGCCACTGGGCAGGCGGTGGCGGCAATCGCTCAAGGTGACAACGTCGATGGGAACACCGGCGGTGTGGCAATCAATCATCACCTGGTAAAGCGCGGCGCTCTCCAAATCATGGAAATCGGAAACGTCCACCTTACTGCTGATCTCGTCGAACAACTCGGGCTTGAGCAGTACCGCCCCAAGAATGCCGAACTCGGCCTCATCACTGAATAGTTCGCGGCTCATACGTCACCCCGGGCTGAAGGCCAGTTGAACAGCACTGCAGGACCACCGGCATCGCTAAGACGATCAACTGCTCGATCTCCCAGACATTTACGCAAACCGAGAATGCCCAGGTTGGAAATTACGATGGTGGGTTGCAATCGCTCGTAGCGGTTGTTGATCACCTCGAACAACACTTGCCGCTCGAAGTCGCTCCCGTGCTGAACGCCGATTTCATCGATCACCAGCAGATCGGGAAACTGCAGTGTGCTGAACACTTGGTGCTCGGTTGATTCTGCGGTTTTGCTGAACGTTGCCTTCACATCACGAATGATCGCCAGGGCGGACGTATACCGGGCATGGGCGCCGTGGTGACGGATGACGTGCTGCGCCACCGCACAACCCAGGTGTGTCTTGCCGGTACCGACCTCTCCCAGAAGCATCATCGAGAGCCCGGCCTGCCAGTGCACGTCGAACCGTTCCGCGTATTCCCTGCATTGGCGAAGAGCAACGGCCTGTGGTTCTGGCTTGCTGTCCGTCCGGTAGTTCTCCAGCGTCGCCGCCCGGAAACGTGGAGGGATACCTGATGAGATCAGATCCGCATTGAGCTGACGAGCGAACTGCACATCCCGTGCAGCGGTGGCGACGGATTCGTCAGTGGAATGCCGTGCATCGAAGTGACAGCGTGGGCAGCCGAGCCACTGTGCGTCACCGATGAATGACTCCAAGAGACTGTTTTCAAACGTGCCGTGCTCGTCGCAACGGCTGATAGCGGTGTTGATGATTGCTGGTTTGATCATGGTCGGGCTACTCGATACGTACCATTGGGCTGAAGTTCAAGCCCGAGGGTGTGGTCAATTTTGTCGAGGTCCACGTGATTGGACTGCTCGATGTTCGCCAGGATTTCGTCTTCCCAGCATCGGCCGTTGAGCCAGGTCGCTGGCAGCGGGATGTACTGCCCGCCGTCCTTGATCCAGTCAGGCCTGAGGCAGTGATTTGCCAGCGCAACAAGCAGGGTTTCGCGCAATGCGGCATCAGGCTTGAGTTTCTTCCAGGCCGACTCAGCGTTAAGCCGTTTTTGGCGTCGCGGGTACAACCGGTAGAACTGGTCGAAGCCGTCCAGCAGATCCGTAGCGGCGGGTTTGATATTCCGCTTCGGCTTTGGATCTGCCAGAGCGGGTTGAGCAGGTGCGTGCTGCTCCTGCCCATTTGCTCCAGCTTGAGGTTCCAGCGTCGCGTCGTCCGGCGGAGCATCGCGACGATGGACATGCTCTTGATCTTGATCTTGTTCTTCTCCTTTCCTATTACCCTTCCTTTCCCTTCCGGGGTCGAGGCCTAGCAGAGGATTCGACGAGTCCTCGTCGAGTGGTGGTCGAATGTTCGGAGAGGACTCACCGACAGAATCACCTACAGGCCCCGGTTTCTGGTTGTCATCAGTTCCAGCCCCCAGCAGTGGCGGACTGGACACCACCAGGGACTGAACAAACTCCGGGTACTTGAAGGTCGGCTTATCAATCCTTTGGTGCTCCCACCCGCAGACGTGCAAATATCGCTTGCCAGAGTGCTCGTAGAAGGACAAAAGACCGTTCGACGACAGCTCGTCGAGCATTCGACGAATACTCGACGAGCTGATTTCGTCACCGGGAAAAACCCGGGCCTTGATGGTTTTCTCCGAGTCAGGATGATTGCCGCCATCGTCACAAAAATTCCAAATACCAATGAACAGCAGGCGTGTCAGAGGCTGACACTCCATCACCTGTTCACTGCTCCAGAACTCTGGCTTGATCGTCCTAATGCGCGCCATCAGATATCCAGCTCCTCTGTCACGCGACGGATGAAGGCATCGTAGGTTTCAGCCATCTCAAAACCCTGGCGCTCCAGCGACTCACGGTAGGCCTTGGCGCTGCCGTAAAGCACCCAGCGCTCGCGCTCTGGAAGCGTTCGGAAGTTGCCGTAGGTTGGCCAGGGGCCGGCGATGGTGCAGGCCGCTGCAGGTTTAATTACGGGGATTCTCGTAGTTGATTCGACAGAGCCGATCATTGCAGCGTCTCCCCATGCTTGCGGCACATCCCGGCACCCATGGTTTCCATTGAGCCGCCAGACAGGCGCAATACCAGCAGGCGCAATGCTGTGGTGGCGTCAATGGAGAGCGTACGAGCCTCGTCCAACGCCAAAGCCCGCGGTGAGTGGTCCATGATCAGAACTCGAACGCGATCGCTGTAGTTGAACGCCGCGCAAGCCAGTTGTTGGTCCGTCAGGCCGGCGAATGCCTCATCCGGTAGGCACTCCCCAGGGAACACGACGACGGGAATTCTGTTTTCTGGTCGCGGCTTCCCCTCCAACAAGTGGCGGCTCATGGCCTCAAAGTGATCCTGGGCAACTTGCCTCGCGTCGTGCCCAGTCCTACGCCTGAACAACACCTTGAGTGCGTAGTAGGCTCGGTACAGGTCAATGTGAGTGTCATCCTCTTTCTCAATGGAGTACTCCGGCTCGTCGATGACGTCTAGCGCGTCCTTAACGACCTCGAAACACTTCAGCAACAGCGCTGCATCGGGATATTTCTCGAAGTGTTCTTCGTCGATGACGGTGACAGGTACCTCTTGGGATATTTCGCTCATGGGTATGCCCTCCCGATTGCAGATTGGTGAAGTGGGATATAGGCAAACTCATCAAAGTCGGGCTCGTACTTGGCATGCTCAAGCATTGAAGCCATATGACTGAGGGGCATTGCAGCGCGATGCTGTTGCACAAAGGCAACCAAGAAGGTGCGGCCAGGCGAAGGCTCGTTCGCGCACATATCAATCAACGCCTTTATGCGCTGAGTCTGCTCGGTAAACTGCCTATGCTTTTGGTACCCGCGGGCCTCTTCTGGTGGGTTGGCGAGTGTGTGGAGTTTTGTTATTCGGCCAAGCAGGTCACGACCGAGAGTCTCGAGCAGGTCACGAGCAACTCGCTCGTCTGTGAGCCCAAGGCCGAAGCCGTACACACCACGCCCGTCGAAAACCTCAACCAGGTAGAAAGGTTTTTTGTTGAAGCTTGGACTCTTAGAGTCAATGACCTGGTTCATGGCCGAACCTCCGAGAGATTCGGCGCCACGCTTTCTGCCTGGCTGTTTTGTGGCGCGTAACCTTCATACGGACCGAACTGACCAAGACGAGCTAGGAACTCGTGCCCAGAACGCTCAGCCGATCGAACTGACTGGATCATGTCTGTTACGCGGTCGTTCATCCGGAGGAAGCTTTCGAATCCTTTTGCCCAGCCTGCTACCCACGAAATGCGAACAGGGTACGGGGCAACTTCCGGCTCGAGCATGGCCTTCAGTTCTAATGCCAGACACTCATCCAGCACACCGGGATAGGTTTGTTTGAGTCCCGCGTCCTCATAAACAACTTGAACCTCGTAGTAGGTAAAGCCTGCCCGCTCATCAAAAGGCGGCAGCGTAGGCGTGATTGACACGCTCTTGGGCACACTGACCAGCCGGGGTTTAGATTGAATGCGTTCAGTAACAGGCGACCGAACTTGTTTACTACGAATTGCATGTGCCATGATTCACACCTCTGCAGTTGTGTAGTCCTGATCACACAGGACGATTAGATGAGCCCCGGTTCCCGCCGGGTTTGTTGCTTTCTGCACCGGGCAAAATTGATTCTCCGCCCGTTTTATTCCTCTGTTACCTAGCCGTTCGGATAGGTAATCACGCTGCTTTGACTGACTCCTCCAGTACCAACAAGCTTTGCCGGACATGGCCAATTTCCTTCTGGATGTTTGCTTTCTCGAAAGGTGAAACGCGACCATCTGCAAGGGCGTCATGCACGAGGCGAGAAACGTCTCCGTACTCAGCCGCGAGATGCACCAGAGCCTCGATGAGGTTCTTGCTCGCCGGTCGCGCCTGCGGCACCAGGGCATAGCCCAATGTGTTGGCCAGGTGTTCCAGCGGTTCAACGTTCTTGCTGTGCACCAGGATCTGGAGAAATTGCTCCAGGTTCAGGCGGTGCGAGTCATCATTTGGGTTGCTGCGATTGAGCAATGCGGTGTGGCTCATACCCATCAGGTGAGCCAGTTGCTTTGGCCCCGCCTCTAGAACTGCCTCATGTATTGCGCGGTGTACCTGTTCCATTTCGGGAAACCTCTTCGTGGTTGTCGTGGCGGAACGTTCAGCTCAGGGCGAAGATATGCGCCCTCAATCAGGGCTTCTTTTAATCGGGATTAAAGATTTGGCTCTTGGCCTGAATTGCGCAGATAGGCCCAGTCGACATCGGGCCGGAGCTCTTCACAGGTAACCGCCCTGCTCGACTCCCGCTCAAGGTTGATGGCGAGGCCTGGACCTGCCCGGCGAAAGCCATGTGCGATCTGTTTAAGGTTCCCGGCACTGGTGCCGCTGCGCTTGGCCAACGATTCCACCGAGGGTGTGTCGAGGGAGCGGATGAGTTCAAGTAGCGTCATGTTTGTCTCCGAAAGAAGTCTAGATTACACATTGCTAATGTGTATCGCAATAGCAATTATCAATTTACCAAATGCTAACGCAGGGACACTATTCGCCTATGGATATCAAAACTCTTCGGGTCGACGCACTGCGGCGCGTCATCGGCCCACTCAGTCAGAAAGACTTCGCTGACCAGCACGATCTGGACGCTTCGTATTTGTCACAGATCCTCAATGGGCACCGCTCATTGGGTGAGAAAGCGGCGCTCAACCTCGAGAAGAAAATCGGGCTCACGCCTGGTGTGCTGGTCAATCCGAATGGACACGGGCCGGCATTGATCGAGGGTGAGTACACTCGCCAGGATGTGGTGAGAGAGGCGGCGTCTGCCTACCAGGCCCTTCAGGACAAGGCTACGCCGCGAGCAGTTGCGGTTATCGAGAAGCTCGCCAGGGCGGCGGCAAAAGGAAGACTCAAGGAGTCGGACTTGGTTCTGCTTGAGGGCATAGCCGCCCTGCTTGAGAAGGCCAACGCTGAAAAGCCTTGAGCCGGATGCAGAAAGCCCGGCACTTGGCCGGGCTTCAAGGTAATCATCGATTCAAACGGCGTTGAGTCGCTCAACCATGTCAGGGAAGCGCTGAACCAATTTAATCAGTAGCGCTGCCTAGGCATTTGGCTTGGACTTCGATTGCTCCCAGTTCTTCAGCGTGTCCAGATTCATCCTGACCTGCCTGGCAAACACTCGTTTTGCTCATTTCGTACTGACGAAGAGTAATATTTCCCTTCCGGTGCTCGCTCATTTCCTCCACACCCTGCATCAGCTCGGCAAACAGACTGCGTTTCACTTCCCACCTCATTCTTCAGCTTTATGTCACGGATGGGCAAAACGAAAAAGCCCAGCAGGCAGGCCGGGCTTTTAGTGCTTACTCAAGACTAGGCGTCAGAAGTTTTATTCCTGACAGAATCACCAGCGGAGAGTGAGCATTTGATTTTTGCCGCGTGCGCAACCACCTCACGCTGGGAAGCGCTTGCCTTGTGAAGCACCTCCCGGAAAACCTCACGTTTGGTCTCAGGGGAGGAGTTACTGAAGAAATCCGCCAGTAGGCTGGAGTCTTCGGTGTTGGGTTTACGCATGACGATCTGCCTCAGTCAGTAGCTCGATGAGCTGCTGGTAATCATAGGTCTCTGGAATTAGGGCGTCAATCTGCTCCACCGTTACCCCATCTTCATAGAACTCTTCAGAGCAATCTGTGTTCTTTACAAGTAAATCTATGTGCAAACCCCGCCCATAGGACTTCCTCAACTCAACAATATTCCGACGCACTGCCAAGTATTGCTGAGCAAATTTCTCCATGGGAATGTTTCTTCCCTCGGTTATCTCTCGTGCTTTCACGAACTCCCAAGCGAGCTCAGGGCGCTGATAGACGTACATTATCTGAGCAGCCCTATTCCCTTTCAGAACCCTATCAATATTCCGCTTTGCAACATCTAGATTCGACATCGTTCCGTCAAGGATGAACGAAACGCGCTTCTCAAAAGCTCGGTCCAAGACCTTTTCAAGAATCTTTGTCACAGCCCGCTGGAAAAGGTAAGAGTTTCCACCCGAGTAACCTGGGATTAGCTCTCGAAAATCATCCGGATCAATTCGGAGAACTCGCCGCCCCTCGCCCTCCGGGTGCCCCTCCTCCAGAGCCTCCACCATTGCCTTGGAAATCTCTGTTTTTCCAGCACCAGGGGAGCCCGCCATAAAAACGGTGAGCGGAGCTCGCTCTGGAATAAAAATCTCGGTGTCCACAATCTTCTTTGCCAGAGATCGGCGGTGCGCGATGGCAAACTGAAAAGCAGCTTCTTCTAGCTCTATTTCTTCAGGGGTCATTAGTGGCTCGAAATTCGTTTTCCAAAAACTAACACTTTGCTCGGCCTTAAACCACGCAACCTTGAGGCAAAACAAATAGCCCGGCGCTGGGCCGGGCTCTCTTTATTGCTACGCCAACAAGTCAGCGTCTCGCTCCCGCCACAGAGCTTCCAGCTTCGTCAGGCCCTTCCCAGTGATCAGCGTGGAGCACGTTGGGATCGTGCCGTCGATTGGGTGCTCGAAGGTGCCCAGCTTCACATCAAGCAGGCCGGCCTCGATTTTCGCCTGGTACGGCTCGTTCGACCGGGTCACCCATCCCTTCTGCCGCATGAACTGCAGCAGCCTGGTGCGGCCAGTGCCAATGATCTTCGCGGCTTGGGCGGCGTTGTACTTCTTGTGCGACACCACGACCATGTCGTGAAAGGCCACCTTGGGAGCGTCCTGTTCCACTTTCACTTCCAGCTCATGGTTCTCTTTCGAGAGCTCTGAGTTGTCAGCTTCCAAGGCAACGACCTTGCGGACGTTGTCAGTCAACAATGCGAGCAGCACCTTGGGATCATTCAGGCTGGCAATGTCGAAGGCTGGCTTGGCCTGGGTATCCTCCAGTTCGTGTAAACGGCGGATGACCCTGTGACGAAGCGGGATGCTGTAGCCGGTCACCAGCGTTTCGGTCAGTTCCCGATCCAGATGGAAGCAAGGCATCGATCGCCCGGAGCCGTCCAGATAGGTGCCCCCAAATTTGGGGTCAGCGATTTGCAGCTCGGAGAGCATATTGCGGATGTCGCGCATGACGTGGTCATGCCGCTTACCAGTCAACTCTGCGATCTCGCGAGATGACATGGTAGGTCGCGCCACATTTTGCGATTGCAGAAAACGTGGCGCACCATCAGAAGACTGCTCGGATTGAATGGAGATAGTGTTCATCGTGCTTTCTCCAGACCTTCAGCGACGGAGTCGATAGCGGCTTTAGCAGACTCGATCGCCATATGCAGTAACCACGCTTGGCTTGGGGTAACGACGAGCTCAGACATCCCCGCGTCTTCTAAAGACTTTTTCACACTATAAAGAGTGCAAGATGCCTGATTCAAAGCATCGACAGCAGGAACGCCTGGACGGACGCCATACAAATCTTGCCCCTCAATGTTGCAGCGCGCGAATGAGAGCGCCACGGTCACCGGTCCCTTGAAGGCGCCAGCATTGAGTTTTTCGTTTACTTCGGTATGCTTCGTCATGTGAATGTCCTCAGAAATGTTCACTGCTTCATAGGCCTCAAGCGTTGGCGCGCTTGGGGCTTTTTCATGCCTGTTGTTTTTCATGAACAAGCTCCTGCTCCATCATTTTCCTTAAGCGGAAAACTACCTCCCCGTTCGCTGTCCTTCCGTTCTCCTCTGACTTCGTGCTCAGCCAATCCCTCAGTTGAAGTGGCAAACGAATCACCAGCGGAACTTTTTCTTGCCTCATCCTTAACCTCCATCGCCATGCGTGTGATCATTTGTGATCATTTGATACCACTTGCTATCACATGTCAATACTGATCATTGGGGATCATTTGTTGTCTGATATAGTGATATGAAACCCAGTAATTAAAAGGCTTCGAGGGCTCATGACCGATACCAGATCTTTTGCTGAACGCCTCCTATGGGCACGCTCCGAAGCAGGTCTGACGCAAAAAGATCTTTCCGAACAAAGCGGCATCAGCCAACCTCAAATCGTACGATATGAAGCTGGTCGCTCCAAACCCCGTCTGGGTGGCGCCCTCAAACTGGCCCGGGTTCTGAAAATGGACGCCTACGATCTGATGCCGGAACTGAAAAAGACCACTAAGGAAATCGAGATTCAGCTCAGCGCCGAAGAAGCCGAGCAGTTCGATACGGAGGCGGCAAAACTTGGCATTTCGACTGAAGAACTGATGCGAAAACTGACGATCATCGGACTCCGGATGAAACTTAAGGATCCTGAGACACGGCGTATGATGGAAGAGGAATTTCCAGGCATGGTAGATCGGTTTGATGCGCTGCCAGGCCCGGATGATGATGGCGATCTTGAGCTCGGTAATTAACCTCCTGTGGCGACGTGCGGTATTTTTCCGCCTAGGAAATTTTCTACTCAGACCGCTATACATACCATCGGACTCCTAACGAAACGTCTGCAATTACGATGGTTTCCAATTATTCATACAAAACCAGCAATTGGAAGGCTCTGAAAAGGGCCATCTTTTTTCCGGACCCTATAATCGCCTTTCCCTATCCGGAAGAAAATTGGTGCAAATCGTTTCCGGCTGTCCAGGCTACCCGTCTGCATCGGCAAAATCATTTGTACCGGCCTGCGCCGTGAGAGCGCCCCCAATACTTGCGCTCATTAGAAGATGAGCGTTTTTCCTAACCGTCTTTCTTATAAACTCAGAAGTATCCACATCTAGTTTTTCTGGAAAAATTAGATCGGCAATTTGGTGAATGGGGGGCTTTGCCCCGACAGCCTCAAACCACAAAGTTAGATCTATGTATGCCAAGAGACGCTGATCAATCCATTTACTAATATCCTTAACAGTAACTTTTTGTTTTTGATTGGAAATTCCCAACTTTTCTCTAACAGACTTAGCATACTCCACCGCAGTTTCGGCTATCAGCTCATCAGGCGCAGCCAGATCAAGATAAACAGGAACTAGAGATCCCATCTGAGAAAATAACTTCCCTCTAATATCGGCCGGCATACCCCAAACTGGAAGATTAGTAACTTGCGCATACTGTTTTAGAAGCTCCTGACTCGCATCACTCGGAGGGATAATGGAGAGCCCATTCTCATAATCAAGAATCTCATCCAACGGCAAATCTGGAGCCAACTGCAAGTACGCCGAGAGGTGTTTCGCATAGCTAAAAG
The DNA here is from genome assembly GCF_001439805.1 of Pseudomonas trivialis. Taxonomy (GTDB): domain Bacteria; phylum Pseudomonadota; class Gammaproteobacteria; order Pseudomonadales; family Pseudomonadaceae; genus Aquipseudomonas; species Aquipseudomonas trivialis. The sequence continues at coordinate 42,857 of NZ_JYLK01000006.1, forward strand.
CATCCATGTCTACCAGCGCCGCCTCTCTCCCACCCGCTGCAAGATCCTCCTCATTCAATTCAAATAATGTTTTTTGAGCTAGATAAAAAGACGACATAAAGTACATAGCCCAGCTAGCATCATCCGCCCCCTCATCAGCAAGTGTCGACTTTACAAAATTTCGAGCAGAGACGGCTTCGCTCCAAGCAGCAACTGATTTATTGACAATACTTGTATAATTCTCAAGTTTAAACCATCGAGGCGGAAAATCTGCCGAGTAATAATAAGGTTCTAATCTTTCGTAAATTTCCAGCTCCGGCCACCGCTTGAATCTCCTCATAAACCTTCTCACATCAACTATCCGATTGACTTCCAGCAGTCTATATAGCCCGTTAGCAAAATGTAATAGCCCTACGGCGCATCTTGAGAACACAACCAAAATGACCGGGCACGCAGGCGTTGAGGCAGGCACTTGGGGTTGGTACAGTCAGCGCTCAACCACCTGGAATCATGGAAAGATGATGACCGCACTGCGCTGGATGTTGCCGCTGATCATTGCTGGGCTGAGCCAAGCGGCATGGGGATACGGGGAGATTGATCGCCTTACAGGATCGACAATTGTGGCGTCAGGCGAGCTGGAGCAAGTCCACTGCCCCGTCGGCGGCAAATACGATTGCCTAACCTGGCCACACGACCTGTACAAATTCAGCATGCAGAACATCTGCTTCACTGCGAACGTGACGTGCGGCTTCTCGTGCGAGGGTTTCATTGCGCAGAAGAACCAGATCCAGACGCTATATGTGCTTGGATCCCGCCTAGATAGCTCAGCGATCAACCTCTACAAATGTCCGAGCATGTTCTGAGCATTGGCTAGCTGTGCCATGGCAGAATGCTTGGCATTAATTTAAGGGAGTCAGGGATGAAAGCTATCGCCATCGCAGCACTGTTATTCCTCACAGGGTGCGCGTCCAAAGTCGTCGATTACCAGCCAGCACCTATCACAGCGGAACAGGCCAGGTCAGTGATTGAGCAGGTGCTGATGGAACAGCCCGAGAAGACCAGGCCCGAGCAGGTTTTCTTCACGAATGAATACATCGCCTACGGAAGCGGTGTCGTGTCCTCCAGCAGCGGCTTCGCAAGCGCGGTACCCATCGGGAATGGTGCGATTGCCGCCGGCAACTCGGTAACCTCATCCAAATCCGTTCAGACCAGGATCTTTTTCAACTCTATCGGTAGCGCGACCCTATACACCAAGCGCAACCGCTGGGTCGTGATTACGACGAATAAGGCCGGCGGCACGCTGAACTTTTCACGGGTTGACTCTCAGCAGAAGGCTCAACGTTTCATCGATGCAATGATGTTCTTGAAGACTAAATAACAGCTCAATATATTACATCTCTCAACCTGACTACCGGGCATCAAAATCGCAACAAAAATTCGGAGATTGAAGAGTAATGGACAACCCAGAAAACCTAGGCTTGGTAACCACACTAGGCATTGTAACTATACTAGTAGCAATTTCGCTTATGCTCATACGCCGATACAACAATCGAAAAAAAATAGAGAGTCATCAAAAAATATCAACTCCTACAATAGTCCCGCCCCAAAAATCACAGGGCAGCACCACTCCAGCGACAGCCTTAACCAAACTTACCAACCAGTACGAAAACGACATCAAGGAGGAAATATACCGTATAAGAAATTTATCACCCAATCAGCTAGAAAGCCATTGCGCAAAACTAACCGTACACATAGATTTCCACATAAATAAAGGCTCTCTTCCCATGAAAACCTGCGAAGATCTAAAGAGAATCTTAGAGAGAGAGCGGCAAGCAGCCCTTGCCAAGTTCAAAACCAACAACAACAACAACAACAACAACAACAACACACCAAAGCCGAAGCCGAAGCCGAAGCCGAAGCCGAAGGGCTAGACCTGATCTCACTTTTTGCCTTGGTGGACGTCGTCGAGGTCGGTGACCATCAGCTCGCAATTACACATGCCGGCGCTGCCCACTTTGAGCAAGATAAAGCGACGATGAGCGAGATAGTCGCTGCCCTCCCCCTGGCGATCAATCCGGCCCTTGGGCCTTCAACCTAGCCAGCCCCTGTTTGATGTGCCCAGCGTTCTCACCAATGGTGTGCAGAGCACCACGCACGTTACCACCGGCCTCGGCGCTGCCCTGGCTCTCGACGAGCAGGGTCAGCTCCATCAATGCTGCTTCGAGGGCGAGCTGGTTCTCGTAGATTCGTTCTAGGGTGTCAGGGAGCGAATATTCAAGCGAGGGTATTGCTGTGTCTCCATTCGATGAATCGATGAGCTTAGATGAGGCAAGGACGGCAGACTAGGGGCAAATTCCGGACAAAGAAAAGCCCGAGCAGTGGAGCGCGGGCCGAAGGAAGTTTGGGCAAAAATTATGGAGCTACAGTAGTGTTATCTATCCAGCCTTCCCTCCCCGGGACATATCAATCTCAAACACAAGCTCCTCAGCAAGCTCATGTACGCTCTCGCTGTTTGCAAGCTTCGCTAGGTCTATGCCCGTCGTGCAGAACATTGATCCGAGCTCTGGCTGCCTTACGAAGATAGTGGCCGTCCATCCATTGATCAAAACGCAATCTACCTGGTGACCTGGGAGGCTCCTTTCTAGATCTTCAGTCAGCGAAATCTTCTTCCAGCAGTGCATGATGGCGTACTAGCGCGGCATTGATACACGATTGACATGCGACTGTTGAGAAAGTGCCGATGCCTGAGCAAGAAGCTCGGCGCTGGGCCGGGCTCGATGATGGCTGCTTATGCTGCTACCGCCAAGGTATCAGCCCTGACAAGCACCAGGATCTTTGTAAGCTTCGCACCATGCGGCCTTCAGAAGGACTTTGCATTCGGCGTCGTATTTTTCACGTAGCTTGGCAGTACCAGTTGGTGTCATCGGCCCAGGTATCTCGTTGCGCAAGTCCACCAATTTTTGCGCAACTTCGTCCTGAGCCTGCGGGGTATCGCCAGCATGAACCAGAAGCGCGTAGAAAGCTTTTGAGGAAAGCTTGCGGCTTATGTCGGGCTGGTCACCCGCTACTGAAAGCAATTCGTAGTAGGCCGCGCAGTGGAGGTCTTTCTCTTTTTGGGTTTCGGCTTGGGCGGCGAATGAAATGCAGGTGAAGATGGCGCAGAAGGCCAGTGGCATCGAGGATAGGTGCATGAAAACGAGTCCGTTCGATAGGGGCGAAAATTTTATCAGCTCAGATGTCAGATGCAAGAAGCCCGGCGCTGGGCCGGGCTGTGTTCCTGCGGTTGCTCTGGCTGTAATTCGATTTCAGCGATCGTCAGGCTTTCGTCGAGGTCTAACCACCTCTGGCGGGTTGCGACGCTCAACGCCAATTACCACGGCGCTTTTAATGCTTTCGTCTAGAATTTTGGCGTTTATGTTTAGGTAGACTATTGTCCTTTCCCACTCAGCGTACTGCAGGATTTCTTTCTGTTCGGCATCGAGAGTAATGTCCTCAACAAGCGCCTCAAACTCCGTACCTGCTCTATGCCTGCGAATTTTTACCTTGAACGCTTCCGGGTCAGAGGAGTCCACTCGCAATACTCGATAGAACCCGTCCAGACGCTGTTCTACGGCCCTACGTCGGGCATTTACTACGAGTTCCTGCGCCTCTTCACCTGTAGTTGTGATCCCTGACATAGTTGCTTCATCTGCCCTTACAAACCCCTTTAACATTTCTGTCTTGGTGTCATAGGCTTGCCGCGAGATCTCTTCGAGCTTGGGCTCGCGCACCATTAGCTTCGTCATCAGCTCCATACGCTTCGTTTCCTCTCTTGACGATTCCTTCATCGTTTCGAGAATATTTCGTTGTTCTTCCGTTTTTGCCTCGCCAAGGCGCACCTCTTTACGGTAATCGAGGTATGCGCCATAGGAGGCTTTGCCGACCCACAGGACTCCCAATCCAATGACGGTAATTGCTATCAGCTCTGGTGACATGGTTTCTGCGGCCTTTTGAGCGAATTTCTCCAAAACACCCTGGAAATCGATTTCAAAAATCGATGACCCCTCCTCTACCTTGATGAGGATCTCAAGCTCTTCGCGCTCGGCGCTCGAAAGCTTGCGGGTGTCATCTGTATCGTATTGGGCAATTGCATACGATTTATAGACGAGATTTTGAAGTTCGAGAAAGGATTTCATGACCGGAGGCGTAATGGTTGCGTCGAATTTTGCCCCAACCAACCTAACCTCAAGCTTTGGCCATCCGGAAAGTTTTACGTTTCCCTTGAACCCCCCATCTTTGAGGTAGGTTTGAATTGCTTCAAAAGCATCAGCTTCATTCCTGATCGTTATATTCTGCGCCACAGCATTTCCCTATGTGTATTTGCGACGGTATTGCCGCATTGTTGGCATTGGTCTCTACGGACCTTCCGCTACTGACTCGGACTTAGTTTGAGCCACCTCCACGCAACCCGCCTCCGTTCACCTCTTCCATGCCCCGCCATGGAAGCAGTTCAGCGCTATCAGCTCAATCAAAGCCACGAAAACGCAGAGCACAATGAAACCATGACTGAATACCCCCTTGCGGCCTGACGAGCCCCAGCTAAGGCCAGCTGCGTAGGAATACCCGGGTAGCATCATAAATAAAGCCATGCAAGCAATGACCCGACCTTGCTCCAGAAGCTCTGCTCTCGCCAAGCAGTCATTTTTCCTGTTCCGCAGCGCGAGTTATTTGGCCGTTCTTCACCTCATCCGCATGACCCGCCAGCTTGTACTCGACGTCTTGGTAGCTCGCGGCAATCTTCAGCAACTCTCTCCCTCATCTATCTGTCCGGCCTCGGACAGCTTCACCTCAGCCCGAATCAGATCGACGTCCGACCATTTGATCAGGGCCGGAGCCTCTGTCAGGTCGCGGCGCAATTGTTGGTTAGGTTTAGCGAGGCGAATACCTAAAACACCTACTGCGCCATTATTTCCTGATAGCGCTTCTGGTATTCGTCATAAGGCAGGTTCTGCTCAGTGAGTTTCTGGAGTTGGACCTGCTTGTATTGACTCTTGGTCATAGGGCCAGGTGCCGCCTGAACGGGCGCAGCGGAATATTTTGATGGCGCCCCTCCTCCGACCTTCGAGCCGCTACGGGCATAGCTGCTCACAGTCCCGTCAGGAGCAATGGTCACCGTAGTGCTCTCTACCTCCGTGCCGATACCTGCGAAACCGACGTAGGCATAGCCCCACCCCAAAACCTGCGATCCGTCAGAATTCTGGGTGACTGCTGTGGGTGGGCCGAGAAGGGCAATCACTTCATTGCTGGTGGTTTTGCCTTTAATCAGGCTATCGATCTGGGCTTGTTCGATTTTCGTGCCACTGCTAGCGCAGCCCGAGAGAAGCGCTGCCATTGAGAGGCAAAGAAGCATCTTTTTCATAAAGTCCCTTTCTGTCTTGAGGCTGGCAAATTCAAGCCCTAGCTGGTGCTGCCAACCAGTCGTAATGAGGCGAATCTAACACCATTACATCGCCACTACGAGTCAGCTCCCTTCTCCTCCTGCAAAATTAGCAAACTCAAATTCCAAAAAAACAGTTTGCTAATTTATTTAGCTATTGCTAATTTAAAGCCACTCCTTCGCCACCTCATGGCGAAACAGGAGCATCTCAATTTTTTGCGAAAGCCAACAACGCGGCGGGCACTTGCTCGTCCTGGAGAAAGTGCATGTCCCGTAAGCCCCTCACACCGCTTCAGCTATTCAAGGTGATGATTTCAATCCTGCTTTACATAACCGCCTCGGGCGTCTGGCTGCTTTTTGCAGCCCGAGACTTGATCAGCAGTTCCTCGGATTTCGACGTGACGGCGGCTTTCTTCGGCACCGCAGTCTGGCTCATTGCGAGTGCCTGCTTATTTCTCCTAATCACCACGCCGAAATCAGGCGATTAACACACTCAGCCAGCTCTCCATATTTTGGAGCTAGCCAGGAGATCATCATGACCACCAACCAATACGATTCCCGCACCGCCGACAAGTTTGTGGTGCGCCTGCCTGCCGGCCTGCGCGCTGACATTGAGGCGGCTGCAAACGCCGCAGACCGCAGTATGAACAGCGTGTTCGTCCAAGCCATACGCCAGTATCTGGACGGACAGAATCGTCAAACCTTGCTACTGGACGCACTGGCAAGTGCCGCCGCTCCGCTCGCGCCTGTGAGTTCCAGCCGATGAGCCGCCGCAACGGAAAGTTGGGTGAGCGCCTGATGGCGCTGTACAACGCCCTGCAGCGTAGGGAAACCACCTTTGGCCAGATCTACGCTATGTCCGCATCGTGCGGCATCGACGCACGCAGGGTGCTGGCAGACCACTTCCAAGGTGGTGAACTCAATGGCTAAGACAGTGCTGCGGGTGCGCCTTGATGGCATCGCGTTCTACATGAACACCGAGACCTCTTCACCCGGTACCGGACACCGAAACAGATTTCGCTTGTTCAAGACAGAAAACTACGGGCGCGACAAATCCGGCTGGATTCAGGTGGGCTCGACGGCTGGCCAGGAGTTATTGGCAATTGAAAATGAAAGCATCTTGCTGAAGGCGTGTGAAAAGCTATTCGCCAGCAAAAAGCCCCACCGCTACGACCTGCATGGCGCGATACGCGGCAAACCCGGGAAGTGGGAGGGCGAGGCCTTTCCCGTCAGGAAGTCAGTGCAAACAATGTCCTCTATTGAACAGTGATGACTCCATGGCCAAGTCAACTGCATTCCCCATCAAAGAGACCGCGCCTCGCTTCCTCAGAGCGTCAACTGCCCCTGCGTACCTGGGTATGTGCCGGGAAGAATTCAATAAAACGGTTCGGCCTTACGTCCGTGAATTTCCCATTGGAAAACAGGGCGTTGGCTTCGACCGGTTCGAACTGGATCAGTGGGCGGACTCCTGGGCCGAGTCAATGGCAATTGAAAAGGATGTGGATCAGGACAACAATCGCCCCCGCAGTGAGCGCCAGGGCAAGCAAAAAGGAGAATTGCCGTGGCCCAAAAAGCTATCACCGGCCTCCAGCAAATGCCGAACGGCATCTGGAAGATCGACAAAAAGTACAGAGGAGAACGAATTCAAGAGAGTACTGGCACTTGTAACCGCGCCGAAGCAGAGCAGTACCTAATCCATAAGCTGGAGCAGTTGCGCCAGCAGAAGGTGTATGGCGTTCGGCGGGTCAGGACGTGGCGGGAGGCGGCGACACGCTTCCTGCTGGAGGTAAAGGATCAGGCGTCCATCCACATTTCGGCGACCTATATGGAGCAGCTAGACCCGTTCATTGGCGACATGCCGCTGACTCACATTGATGACGACGCGCTTGCGCCCTATGTTCGATCGAAGCTGAGCCCGACGACGGGCAAGCCGGTCACGAATAGGACGGTGAACATCGCGCTACAGCGGGTTATCCGAGTTTTGAACCTCTGCGCACGCAAGTGGCGAGATGAAGAACGCCGACCATTGCTCGACATGGTACCGATGATTTCTCTGCTGGATGAGAAGACGAACAGCCGCAAGCCCTACCCGCTTTCGTGGGAAGAACAGTCGATCCTGTTCGCCGAACTCCCAGCGCACCTTCAGACCATGGCCATGTTCAAGGTCAATACCGGGTGCCGGGAGCAGGAGGTTTGCAAGCTTCAGTGGAACTGGGAGATTGCGGTACCGGAGCTGGGAACGAGCGTGTTCCTGATACCGGCTGGCTTTGGAGGAAGGAGCGCGAGGGCTGGCGTGAAGAACCGGGATGAGCGCTTAGTCGTGATGAATGACGTTGCCAAGTCTGTGATCGAGAAGCAGCGCGGCAAGCATCCGCTCTACGTGTTCCCGTTTGGCAAGCCAGATGGTGAGGGGAATGAAACGACGGTTCACCGCATGAACGACTCGGCCTGGAAGAAGGCGAGGATTCGGGCGGCAAAGAAGTGGCAGGAGAAGTTCTTGCGGCCGGCACATGACGGCTTTGCCAGGATCCGCATACACGACTTGAAGCACACCTTTGGGAGAAGGCTGCGTGCTGCTGGCGTGACTGAGGAAGATCGGAAAGCGCTGCTCGGCCACAAGAACGGAAGCATCACCAGTCACTACTCGGCGGCAGAGTTGGATCAGCTGATTGCGGCGGCAAACAAGGTATCAGCAACCGACTCACGCGCACCAGCGCTGACGATTTTGAGAAGGAGAGAAGCTTGATGAAAAACGCCAAGGTCACTCGGAAAGTCACTATGGCAGAAACAACAAAGCCGCTCGGAAGCGGCTAAGTCATTGAATAATATGGTCGGGACGGAGTGATTCGAACACTCGACCCCTAGCACCCCATGCTAGTGCGCTACCGGACTGCGCTACGCCCCGACTAGGCGTGTTACTGGGTTTGCTTCGCAACGAAGCGATCAGGAATATACCGCAAGCTTTTGAAATGTGGAAGTATTTTAAAAGCTCAATTCACTTCTTCAACACCACCAGCACATCTTCGAGCTCGGAGATCATCTGGCGGATCAGTTGTTTGTATTGGGTGGTGTCGTCTTTGGCTTCATCACCGGACATGCGCTGACGCGCGCCGCTGATGGTGAACCCCTGATCGTACAGCAACGCGCGGATCTGTCGGATCATCAGCACGTCCTGGCGCTGATAATACCGACGGTTCCCGGTGCGTTTGACGGGGTTGAGCTGAGGAAACTCCTGCTCCCAATAGCGCAGCACGTGCGGTTTGACCGCACACAGCTCGCTGACTTCACCAATGGTGAAGTAGCGTTTGCCTGGGATGACGGGTAGCTCGTCGTTATGACTTGGTTCCAGCATAAGCCTCAACTCGGGCCTTTAACTTCTGCCCTGGACGAAAGGTGACCACACGGCGAGCCGTGATCGGGATTTCTTCTCCCGTTTTTGGATTGCGGCCAGGACGCTGGCGTTTGTCCCGCAGGTCAAAATTGCCGAAACCGGACAATTTGACCTGTTCGTTGTCTTCCAGAGCGTGCCTGATTTCTTCAAAAAACAGCTCGACCAATTCCTTGGCTTCGCGCTTGTTCAGACCCAGCTCTTCGTACAGACGTTCCGCCATCTCAGCTTTCGTCAAAGCCCCCATACGTCACTTCCTTAACGTGGCGTTTAACCTTTGTTCAAGCGAGGTGAGGATATTTTGTGTCGTGGTATTCACCTCATCGTCGTTAAGAGTGCGCGATGGATGCTGCCAGGTCAAGCCGACGGCGAGGCTTTTTCTATGCGGATCAATACCTTTACCCTGATAGACGTCAAATAGCCTGAGGTCTGTCAGCCATTCCCCTGCATTTTCACGGATTACGTCCAGAACTGCAGTGGCGGCAACCCCACGATCGGCAATCAGGGCCAGGTCGCGGCGCACTTCAGGAAAGCGCGACAACTCGCTGAATTTCGGCATTTTACCCAAAGCGACTTCCGCCAGAACCAGTTCGAAAACGAACACCGCACGGTCCAGCCCCAGGTTTTTTGACAGCTCGGGGTGAATCGCGCCAACAAAGCCTACCAGGCGACCGTCGCGCTCAATGCGTGCTGTCTGGCCCGGGTGCAGCGCAGGATGGCTGCCCGGCACAAACGTGAAGGCATCCAGTGCACCGGCAAAGCCCAGCACCGCTTCCACGTCGGCCTTGACGTCGAAGAAGTCCACGGGATCGCGGCCCTGAGCCCAGCCTTCCGGCAAACGACTGCCGCAGACCACGCCAGCCAGCATGGGCTCTTGCTTCAGGTCGCCCAACTGACCGACAAATCGCAGGCCGCTTTCGAACATGCGCACGCGGTCTTGCTGGCGATTGAGGTTGTGGGAAAGCGCTTTGACCAAGCCTGGCCACAGCGATGAACGCATGGCCGCCATGTCATTGGAGATCGGGTTAGCCAGCAACAGCGGCTCGACGCCTGGGTTGAACAGCTCGAACTGCCTGGGATCGATGAAACTGTAGGTCACCGCTTCCTGATAACCACGGGCTACCAGCAGACGACGCAGCTCAGGCAGGTGCGCGCGCGCTTCGGCCTTGGGTTGCGGTGCCAGGCGAGCCTGTGGGTAACGAACCGGCAGGCGGTTGTAACCGTACAGGCGAGCCAGCTCTTCGATCAAGTCGACTTCGAGACTGATATCGAAGCGATGGCTTGGCACATCAACGTGCCACTGCCCTTCCCCGCTGGTCGAAATGCCCAGCCCCAGGGCCGACAGCAATTGCTCGATTTCAGCAGGCGCGATGACCAGGCCAAGCATTTGCTCGACACTTTTGGCACGCAGGGTAACAGGCGCAATGGACGGCAGGTGCTGCTCGCTGACCACTTCGGTGATCGGGCCGGCTTCGCCGCCAGTGATTTCCAGCAGCAGGCCAGTGGCGCGCTCCATGGCTTCACGGGCCAGTTGCCAGTCCACGCCGCGCTCGTAACGGTGCGAAGCGTCGGTGTGCAGGCCGTAGGAACGGGCCTTGCCGGCGATGGCGATCTGATCGAAAAACGCGCTTTCGAGGAACACATCGCGAGTGGTTGCGGATACACCGCTGTGCTCACCACCCATCACACCGGCAATGGCCAGTGCTCGGGAATGGTCGGCGATCACCAGGGTATCGGCACGCAGGCTGACTTGCTGACCATCGAGCAACACCAGCTTCTCGCCTTCTTCGGCCATACGCACGCGGATGCCGCCGTTGATTTCGGCAAGATCGAAAGCGTGCAGCGGCTGGCCCAGTTCCAACATCACGTAGTTGGTGATGTCGACGGCGGCATCAATGCTGCGCACGTCGGCGCGACGCAGGCGTTCGACCATCCACAGCGGGGTAGGCCTGGACAGGTCGACGTTACGGATAACCCGGCCCAGGTAACGCGGGCAGGCAGTGGGGGCCAGCACTTCGACCGGGCGCACTTCGTCGTGCACTGCTGGCACGGCGGTGACTACCGGGCGGGTAACCGGTGCGTTGTACAGCGCGCCCACTTCACGGGCCAGGCCCGCCAGGGACAGGCAATCGCCACGGTTCGGGGTCAGGTCGACCTCGATGCTGGCGTCTTCCAATTCGAGATAAACGCGAACGTCCTGCCCCACGGGCGCATCCGCCGGCAGCTCCATCAGGCCGTCATTGCCCTCACCGATTTGCAGCTCGGCCTGGGAGCACAGCATGCCGTTGGATTCGACACCGCGCAGCTTGGCCTTCTTGATCTTGAAGTCGCCCGGCAGCTCGGCACCGATCATGGCAAACGGGATCTTCAGGCCCGGACGCACGTTGGGCGCTCCGCACACGACCTGAAAGGTCTCGGCGCCATTGCTGACCTGGCACACACGCAATTTGTCGGCATCCGGGTGCTGCTCGGTGCTCAGCACCTCGCCCACCACCACGCTGCTGAAAACACCGGCGGCCGGCGTTACGCTATCGACCTCAAGACCGGCCATCGACAGGCGAGCAACCAGCTCGTCGCGATCTACCTGCGGGCTTACCCAGCCACGCAGCCATTGTTCACTGAATTTCATCCTGCTCTCCTAAAGATTCGTTACGACTAGCGAAATTGCGCGAGGAACCGCAAGTCGTTGTCGAAGAACAGACGCAAGTCGTTCACGCCGTAACGCAGCATGGCCAGACGCTCAACGCCCATGCCGAAGGCAAAGCCCGAGAACTCTTCCGGGTCGATCCCGGACATGCGCAGCACATTGGGATGCACCATGCCGCAGCCCATCACTTCCAGCCAGCCGGTCTGCTTGCAGACACGGCAGCCTTTGCCGCTGCACATCACACATTCCATGTCGACTTCAGCGGAAGGTTCGGTGAACGGGAAGAACGATGGACGGAAACGCACGGCCAGTTCCTTCTCGAAGAACACCCGCAGGAATTCCTCGATCGTGCCCTTGAGGTCGGCGAAGTTGATATCGCGGTCAACCAGCAGGCCTTCGACCTGGTGGAACATCGGCGAGTGGGTGATATCGGAGTCGCTGCGGTACACGCGGCCGGGGCAGACGATGCGGATCGGCGGCTTGTTCGCTTCCATGGTGCGCACTTGTACCGGCGAGGTATGGGTGCGCAACAGCATGTTGGCATTGAAATAGAAGGTGTCGTGCATCGACCGGGCCGGGTGATGGCCTGGGATGTTGAGCGCCTCGAAGTTGTGATAGTCGTCTTCGACCTCAGGGCCTTCGGCGATGCCGTAGCCGATGTGGGTGAAGAACTGTTCGATACGTTCCAGAGTCCGGGTGATCGGGTGCAGACCGCCCGACGCCTGGCCACGGCCAGGCAAGGTCACGTCAATGGACTCGGCCGCGAGCCTGGCCGCTAGATCGGCCTCCTCGAGCGACGCCTTGCGCGCATTGAGAACCTCAGTGACGCGCTCCTTGGCAACGTTGATCAGCGCACCGACGTGCGGGCGCTCCTCTGCCGGCAAATTCCCCAGGGTCTTCATCACCTGAGTCAATTCACCCTTTTTGCCAAGGTAGTGAACCCGGATTTGCTCCAGGGCATTGATATCTTCAGCGCTATGCACAGCCTCAAGAGCTTGGGCAACGAGCGCGTCCAGGTTTTCCATGTACAGACTCCAGATACAAAATAGGGGAAGAGCTTGAAGGCTCTTCCCCTATTTATGACGTTTACCACCCTGGATTGCAGGAGCAACCCAGAGTGACTGTCGGGGGTACTTAAGCCAAGGTGGCTTTAGCTTTCTCGACAATCGCAGCAAACACCGCTTTTTCGTTCACGGCCAGTTCAGCCAGAACCTTACGGTCGATTTCGATGGACGCTTTTTTCAGGCCAGCGATGAAACGGCTGTAGGACAGACCGTTAACACGAGCACCAGCATTGATACGAGCGATCCACAGAGCGCGGAACTGACGTTTTTTCTGACGACGGTCGCGGTAGGCGTATTGGCCTGCCTTGATTACCGCTTGCTTGGCAACACGGAATACGCGTGAACGCGCGCCGTAGTAGCCTTTAGCAAGTTTCAGAATTTTTTTGTGACGCTTACGGGCCATGACGCCACGCTTAACACGAGCCATGAGTTACTTCCTCTATTCTTGATCCAAAATTAACGAAGGCGCAGCATGCGCTCGACTTTTGCCACGTCAGACGGATGCAGCAAGCTGCTACCGCGCAGTTGACGCTTACGCTTGGTCGACATTTTGGTCAGAATGTGGCTCTTGAAAGCGTGCTTGTGCTTGATACCGTTAGCAGTTTTCAGAAACCGCTTAGCAGCACCACTTTTAGTCTTCATCTTTGGCATGTTCGGATACTCCGCATTCAGTTGATAAACATAATCAGAAGGCCTGCCGTGCCCTGTTGATTACTTCTTCTTTTTCGGGGCGATGACCATGATCAGCTGGCGTCCTTCCATCTTAGGATGCTGTTCGACCGAACCGTACTCGAGCAGGTCAGCTTCAACCCGCTTGAGGAGTTCCATCCCCAGCTCCTGGTGGGCCATCTCACGGCCGCGGAATCGCAAGGATACCTTGGCCCTGTCCCCATCACTCAGGAAACGTACCAGGTTGCGCAGTTTTACCTGGTAATCCCCTTCCTCCGTCCCTGGACGAAACTTGATTTCTTTTACTTGAATCTGCTTCTGGTTCTTCTTCGCCGCGGCAACCTGCTTCTTCTTCTCGAAGATCGACTTGCCGTAGTCCATCACCCGGCATACGGGTGGGATTGCATCGGCGGAGATTTCCACCAGGTCCAATTTGGACTCTTCTGCAATACGAAGCGCTTCATCAATCGAGACGATGCCAATCTGCTCGCCGTCAGCGCCAATTAACCGAACCTCGCGTGCCGAGATATTCTCGTTGATCGGGGCTTTCGGTGCAGCTCGTTTATCTTGTCTCATTTCACGCTTAATAATAATTACTCCGAATCTGGGCGACCACGCCGGGAAACCGCTTGCGCGAGGAACTCAGCGAACTGGGCGACGGGCATCGAGCCCAGGTCAGCACCTTCGCGAGTACGCACAGCGACAGTCTGCATCTCGACTTCCCTATCTCCAATAACCAAAAGATAGGGAACCTTGAGCAAGGTATGCTCGCGGATTTTAAAGCCGATCTTTTCATTTCTCAAGTCGGACTTGGCACGAAATCCGCTTTCGTTGAGAGTTTTTTCAACCTCAGCGGCAAAATCTGCCTGTTTATCAGTGATATTCATGATCACTGCCTGAGTCGGAGCCAGCCACGCCGGGAATGCACCCTCGTAGTGCTCGATCAGGATACCGACGAACCGCTCGAACGAGCCGAGGATCGCCCGGTGCAGCATAACCGGGTGTTTACGGCTGTTGTCTTCGGAGACATATTCGGCTCCCAGACGGATCGGCAGGTTAAAATCGAGCTGCAGGGTACCACACTGCCAGACGCGACCAAGGCAATCTTTCAGCGAGAACTCGATCTTCGGACCGTAGAACGCGCCCTCCCCTGGCTGCAGGTCGTACGCAAGGCCCGCACTGTCGAGCGCTGCGGCGAGTGCAGATTCAGCGCGATCCCACAGCTCATCGGAGCCAACGCGCTTTTCCGGACGAGTGGACAGCTTCATTTCGACTTCGGTAAAGCCGAAATCGCGATACACGTCCATGGTCAGCTTGATAAAGGCGGCGGATTCGGCCTGCATCTGCTCTTCGGTGCAGAAAATATGCGCGTCGTCCTGGGTAAAGCCCCGAACACGCATGATGCCGTGCAGCGCACCCGATGGCTCGTTACGGTGACAGGCACCGAACTCGGCCAGGCGCAGCGGCAACTCGCGGTAGCTCTTCAGGCCCTGATTGAACACCTGCACGTGGCAAGGGCAGTTCATCGGCTTGATGGCGTAGTCGCGGTTTTCCGACTGCGTGGTGAACATGTTGTCGCCGTAATTGGCCCAGTGCCCGGACTTTTCCCACAGGCTGCGATCAACGACCTGCGGTGTCTTGATTTCCAGATAGCCGTTGTCGCGCTGAACCTTGCGCATGTACTGCTCGAGCACCTGGTACAGGGTCCAGCCGTTCGGATGCCAGAACACCATCCCCGGCGCTTCTTCCTGCAGGTGGAACAGGTTCAGGCGCTTGCCGATCTTGCGGTGATCGCGCTTCTCGGCCTCCTCGATGCGCTGGATGTAGGCGGCCAACTGCTTCTTGTCAGCCCAGGCCGTGCCGTAGATCCGTTGCAGTTGCTCGTTCTTCGCGTCGCCGCGCCAGTAGGCACCTGACAGCTTGGTCAACTTGAACGACTTGAGAAAGCGTGTGTTCGGCACATGCGGACCACGGCACATGTCGACGTATTCTTCGTGGTAATACAGGCCCATGGCCTGCTCGTCCGGCATGTCTTCCACCAGACGCAACTTGTAGTCTTCGCCGCGGGCGGTGAACACATCGATCACTTCAGCGCGCGGCGTGACCTTCTTGATCACGTCGTAGTCCTTCTCGATCAGCGCGTGCATGCGCTGCTCGATGGCCGCCAGGTCATCCGGCGTAAAAGGACGCTCGCAAGCGATATCGTAATAGAAGCCTTCGTCGATGACCGGTCCGATCACCATCTTCGCGGTTGGATACAGCTGCTTGACCGCATGGCCAATCAAATGCGCGCAGGAGTGCCGAATGATCTCCAGCCCCTCCTGGTCCTTGGGCGTGATGATCTGCAGGCTCGCGTCGCCAGTGATCAGGTCACTGGCGTCCACAAGTTTGCCGTCGACCTTGCCGGCCACGGTGGCCTTGGCCAGGCCCGCGCCGATGGATGCGGCGACCTCGGCCACGGAAACCGAATGATCGAATGAACGTTGACTGCCGTCGGGTAGAGTAATAGTTGGCATGGCGCCTCCTCTCCTAGTGGTGACCCCTACCAAAGGTCACGTGGGTTGGGATGAGCCAGTACAAGATCCAATACCAGGCCGTTCAGTGATGAACGCCTGCCTTACAGCGGCAGGAGCCTTTCGGCCAACCGATAATCGAACCAGAGTGACTGGATTGAGCTGAAAAGAAACATGGCAAGGCGGCCAGTGGCGCGCCGAAAATAGCCAGGCGGCCGATGCTAGCACAGATGAACGGTCATCGCGCCGGCGGCGTGTCTGTTAAGGCGATTTCCAGCGTTTATAGTCGTCAAAGTGAACTTGGGCTGTACGACGGGCCTCAAACCCACCGAGAATCGCCGTTCGTCCTCGACCCAAAGGAGCATCCCATGATGCGTTTTACTTCGACCCTCGCTATCGCCGCCACCCTGAGCCTGCTGTCCCTCGGCGCTCAAGCTGCCGCCCCTTCAAACTGGCCAGCCGGTGCTCGCGAAGCCTTCGTTCAAGACTGCAGCGCTGCCGCCAGCCAGAACGTGGACGCCAAGACCGCCAAAGCTCACTGCGATTGCGGCGCCGACAAGATCAACGCCGAGTTGAGCACTGCCGAAATCAAAGAGCTCATGACCAACCAGAACGCCAGCCCGGAGCTTAAAAACAAAGCCGTGGCCGCTATTTCGTCCTGCAAAGTCGTGAAGAAAAAGTAACAACGAGACGCCTTCAGACGCCTGTTTTGCTGGAAAAACAGCCTGAAAACTGCCTTTTCTCACAAATTATGCAGCTTTTACGGCTTTTTTTACCAGTTGATATTTCTGGCGCAAGCCCCGTAGATCGGGGCTTTCAGCCGATCATTGCGCTAAACGCAACGCTATTGATTAGCAAACAATGCCCTGGGGGGGCTCCCAAGCCGAACATTTCGACTATGATACCCCGGTGTGCCCAGTTGGCCTGAGCAGCACAGCACTACTGAAAATATAAGTTTCTTGGAGATACACCATGTCTAATCGCCAAACCGGCACCGTTAAATGGTTCAACGATGAAAAAGGCTTCGGCTTCATCACTCCTCAAGGTGGCGGTGACGACCTGTTCGTACACTTCAAAGCTATCGAAAGCGACGGTTTCAAGAGCCTGAAAGAAGGCCAAACCGTTTCCTTCGTGGCTGAGAAAGGCCAAAAGGGTATGCAAGCTGCACAGGTTCGCGGCGAGTAATTCTCCGCTGAACTAAAAAAACCCCGTCCATGTGACGGGGTTTTTTATGGATGCTGCAAAAGCCTGGTGAACCTCAGCCGCAATTGACGCGCGTGATGACAAGATTGTCGTCGGTATTCAGGTTCAGGCGGTCGGAGCGGTATTCCAGCGTGATCATATCGCTGGGCTTGAGGATTCGAGCGTTCTGCGCACCGGCGCGGGTGCGGGCCTGATCCAGCAACTGCGGCGAGGCTTTCTGGCCAATTGCAAATTCAGCAGCCTTCGACTCACAGCGGGTATGGCCTGAATCGGCTACGGCGGCGTCTTTGCCTGGCTCAAAGGCACCCGGGGTGCTGCAACCCGCCAACGCGAGTGCCGCCAACAAAGAACCGAATGATGCGAGCTTCCAAGGCATGAAGCCTCCTATGAAAAAAGTGGACAGAGATTGTGCGACAGCCGTCAGACCGATTGGTTTCAAGACGTAAAACGTGCGCAGACAAGTCTGCCTGACTCAGCACCGGCATTCGCCCCGTCAATCGTCACCAGATATGAATGCGCTCAGTAGATGTCGATGTAGTCAAACGCCGGCACCGGCCAGTTCTGTTTCAACGCGTTGAAAATCTGCATGACCCAGACCTCATCACTGGCGGCCACGTTGCCGACATAACCAGAGCCTTTGGCCCAGGTTTCCAGGCGAAACAGCAGGCCGTCGATCTCGACACCGCCCACGGCCTTGCCGGACGAAATGTACGCCATCCCTTCTTTGGTTACGCGCAATTGCGTGTGTTCGTCATCGCTGGCACTGGCGAGCAGTTGGCGCACCGCCGCCGGCGTCAGGTTATCGGGACTGTTCAAGTCGATCTGCACGCAGTGTTCCCCGCTCATTCAAAGGGAGAACAGTGTCGCACAGCCTTACCTTTTGCCAAGCGCTTCATGCCTAAGTCGCAGTGCCAAATGCTGCGCAAAATGGTTAACTGAGTCCGCAAGAGCCGCGTTCCAGCGCACTGCCCCCGTTTTTCCGACCCGTGAGCCCCGACCATGAGCACCGTTATTCTCCAAGCCGACATCAAAGCCAAATGGCCTCAGGGACAAAGCTCCTACAGCCCCGGAAGCCCGGAAGAGTTGGCGATCATTGGTATCGACCTGCTGGTCAAGGAGCTGGGCACACAAGCCGCGCAAGCCTTTATCAGCCAGGTATTCGAAAAATACCCGGCTGATCACACAGGGGCGTACGACCCCGAGCGCGAATAAGACCCGACCGGCAAACCCTTATTTCAGACGGGACAGACGTTCAGTCAGTAAGTCGAAAAAGCCCTGGGCGTCGCCGTTTTCAACCCAGAATGCATTTTTCGGTTGTTTCAGGCCGTCATACCAATCGACGACTGTCTGGCCGAAGGTCGGACCCTCGCGGCTGTCCACGACCACATTCACCTCACGGCCACTGAACAACGAAGGCTTGAGCAGGTAGGCAACGACAGTGGCGTCGTGCACCGGACCACCCGGAATACCGTAGTGCTCCATATCGCCCTTGACGTATTCATTGAGAATGTCGCTCACGATTTTGCTGGCATTGTTGTTGATGTCGGCAATCTTTTTCAGGCGAGCCTCACTGGTCAGCACCTTGTGGGTCACGTCCAGGGGCAGATAGGTCAGCTTGACACCACTTTTGAGCACGATTTCTGCCGCCATAGGGTCGGCAAACAGGTTGAATTCGGCCACCGGCGTGATGTTGCCACCATTGAAGTGCGCACCGCCCATTACCACCACTTCCTTGATGCCCTGGGTGATTTCCGGGTCCTGGGTCAATGCCAGCGCCAGGTTGGTTTGCGGGCCGAGCATGGCGATCGTGATGCTGTGTGGCTTGGCGGCACGCAGGGTCTTGATCAGGTAGTCAACGGCGTCGCCTTCTCCGAGGCCCTTTTTCGGCTCATGCACGGTGACGCCGGAAATACCTTCCTTGCCATGGATGTTCTCGGCATAGATCGGCGTGCGCAGCAGTGGCTTTGGTGCACCGGCATACACCGGGATATCCTCACGCCCTGCCCACTCACGCGCCAGGCGCGCGTTGCGGGAAGTCTTGTCCAGACGCACGTTGCCGGCCACGGTAGTCAGCGCACGAATACTCAACTCATCCGGCGACGCCATGGCGAACAGCAAGGCCACGACGTCGTCGGCACCCGGGTCGGTGTCGATGATCAGGTCGATTTTTTCCGCCGCCTGGGCGCTTGCAGCAGTGAGCGCGGACAAAAGCAGAACACTCCGGAACAGGTTTTTCAGGGTCGGGAGACTACGTTGCATAAAACACTCCTTGTCGTTGGGAAACTCTAGAAGGTGACGCCGGACACCAGCGCGATATTGCAATAAGGCTGGCATTCACCCGTGCGCACCACCGCGCGTGCCGAGCGGCTCAGTTGCTTGAACTGATCGTGGCTGAGCAGGCGTCGCTCACCCAGCGCGGCCTGCCCGGTCAGGCTGTCGAGGTCAGCCAGCGCAGCCGGCTGCTTGAGCAGGATTTCTTCGGCCAGCACATGGCTCTCCACCTGCATCTCGCTCAGCACGATGCGCAAGGTACTGATGAAATCGGGGATGCCCTGGGTCAGCGCGAGGTCGATCAGCTCGACGCCCGGTGGCACCGGCAAACCCGCGTCACCGATGACCAGAATGTCACCGTGGCCAAGGGAAGCAATCACACGGGACAGCGCAATATTGAGCAAAGGGGTCTTTTTCATGAGGGCACAAAACCTTGAACGTCGTTTAGCGTGGGAATGGAAGGTTGCGCACCGTCACGCGTGACCGACAACGCCGCAGCCACCTGGCCAAAGCGAATGGCTTCGGCTTCGCTTCTGCCATTGACCAGAGCCGCCGCAAAACCACCGACAAAGGTGTCGCCGGCCGCAGTGGTGTCGACCGCCTTGACCTTCGGCGCCGCCAAGTGCTCGAAGCGCTCGCCATCGGCGAACAATGCGCCCTCGGCGCCCAAGGTAATGATGACCTTGCCTGCACCGGCCTTGATCAGTTGCGTCGCCGCCAGTCTGGCGCTGTCGAGGGAATCGACTGTCACGCCACTCAGTGCGCTGGCTTCGCTTTCATTGGGGATGAGGTAATCGATCGAGGCGTACCACTCGGTCGGCAGCGGGCCGCTGGCCGGCGCCGGGTTGAGAATCACTGTCTTGCCCAGCTCGCGGCCACGTTTGAGCGTGTAGCCCACCGTGTCCATCGGCACTTCAAGCTGGCAGACAATCACTTCGCCAGCCTGTAACACGGCATCCACCGCCAGCATCGCTGCAGGCGTCAACTCACCGTTGCTCCCGGCGACAATGACGATCGCGTTCTGGCTGCTGTCGTCCACCACGATCAACGCCACCCCGCTGGAGCCGTCCACCGTACTGACGGCCTGGCAGTCGATACCCTCGACCAGCAGCGCATCGCGCAATTGATCACCATAGGCGTCAGTGCCCACGCAGCCGATCATGGCCACCTCCGCCCCAAGGCGCGCGGACGCGACGGCCTGGTTGGCGCCCTTGCCGCCCGGCACGGTCGAGAACGATTGACCGATCAGGGTTTCGCCGGCACGCGGCAAGCGACTGGCACGGGTGACCAGGTCCATGTTCAAACTGCCTACTACCACTACTTTTGCTGGCATACATCAGTACTCATCAATTCGGTTCAGCGGTATTGCGCGAACGCACCAGCGACCGGCGCCGTCGACTCACGCAGCACAATGCTCGGCGTCACGATACGTTGATCGATCGGCAGTTGGGGGGTAGCAATTCGTCGCAATAACAGTTCGGCCGCCGTTTCGCCCAGTTGCACGATCGATTGCCCGACCGTGGTCAATGCCGGGTAGACGTAGCGGCCCATTTGTATGTCATCAAAACCGATCACCGAGAGCTCGGCCGGCACCCGAATATTGCGTTCCGCAGCTGCACGCAACACGCCGAAACCAATCATGTCGTTGCTGGCGAAAATCGCGCTGGGCGGGTTCCCGGACAACAACTTCACGGCGGCGGCGTAACCGCCCGTGCTGGTGAAATCGCTTTCCTCCGTGCGACCGGGTGCAACGTCCACTCCTGCCTCGTCGAGCGCACGGTGATAGCCCGCCAGGCGCATTTGCGCGACGCGGGTGTGGCTCGGCCCGCCGATGCAGGCGATGTCGCGATGGCCCAATTCAAGCAGGTGCCGGGTCGCGAGGTAAGCGCCCTCTTCGTGGTCAATGCGCACCAGGTCGACATCGATGCCGTCCAGCGCGCGGTCGACGATGACCATGGGGGTGCGCACCGCGCTCAGGCCGGCCGCCAAACCGCTGTCGTCGCCGCCTACCGAGGTGACGATCAAGCCGTCGATGCGTTTTTCCAGCAGTACCCGCAGGTAACTGCGTTGTTTGGCGGCGTCGTCATCGGAGTTGCACAGGATCACGCAATAACCGTTACGTTCGCAGTAATCCTCTATACCGCGGGCCAGCTCGGCAAAATACGGATTGAGGCTATTGGGTACCAGCAAACCGATGGTGGCGGTGGTCTTGGCCTTGAGCGAGCGCGCGACGGCGCTGGGAACGTAGTCGAGCTGCTTGATCGCGGCTTCGACCTTGATGCGCACAGGCTCGCTGACCGGGCGTGTCTTGTTCACCACATGAGACACCGTGGTGTAGGAAATACCCGCAAGCGCTGCCACATCCTTGATCGTTGCCATGGTTCAGCCTCGCCGACTGGCGCGCTGGCTGCGGTAAGTATCGAGGACCACCGCAATCACGATCACGGCGCCGGTGATGATGCGTTTGGTGGGTTCCGTGGCACCGATCTGCGCCAGGCCTGCGGCCAGCACCGAAATAATCAACACGCCAAAGAACGTACTGATCACCGAACCGCGCCCGCCCATCAGGCTGGTGCCGCCGATCACCACCGCCGCGATCACTTGCAACTCCAGCCCGGAACCGGCGTTCGGGTCGGCCGCTTCCAGGCGCGATATCTGAAACAACGCCGCCACACCGGCGAGCAGGCCCATCAGGCTGAACACCAGGATTTTATAAGGCTTGGGATTGATACCGGCCAGCCGCACGGCTTCTTCGTTGGTGCCAATGCCGATCAGGTAGCGACCGAAGACCGTGCGGGTCAGCACCAGTTGGGCGACGATGATCACCAGCAAGGCAATGATGAACGACGGCGAAATACCGAAGGCAATCGGGTTCGACAGCCAGGCGAACGAGTCGCCAATATAGGCCGTACGCGAACCGGTCATCTGGTACGCCACGCCGCGTGCCATTTCCAGCACACCGAGCGACACAATGAAGGACGGAATGCGCCAGGCCACGGTGATCGAACCGGTGATGGTGCCGGCCAGTGCGGCGCAGCCCATGCCCAGCACAGCAGCCGGCAACACGCTCCAGCCCCAGCTCAGGATGGCCACGCTGACCGCCGACGCGGCCAATGCCAGCACCGAGCCGACCGACAGGTCGATGCCGCCGATGATCAGGATGAAGGTCATGCCCACCGCCAGCACCATCAGGTCCGGGATCTGGTTGGCCAGGGTGCTGAAGGTGTCGTAGGACAGGAAGTGATCGCTGAGTACCGAGAACAGCGCGATCATCGCCAGCAAGGCGCCTGCCAGCCCGAGGTAAGTGCCCAGGCCGTAGAAGTTGCCGCCAGTCTTGCCAGGGGAAGTTGTGGTTTTCATGGGGTATCCCTAAGCACTGCATCGTTGAGCAGCGCATCACGTTTCTGATAGCCGGCAAACGCGGCGGCGAGCAATTCGTCCTGGGTCCAGCTGTCGCGCTCGAAGGTCTCGATCAGGCGACCGGCGGACAGTACGCCGATCCGATCGCAGATCAGCATCAGCTCGCGCAGGTCACTGGACACCACCACCAGCGCTTTGCCCTGGCGGGTCAATTCGCCGAGCAAGGCATAAATGTCGAACTTGGCACCGACGTCGATACCGCGCGTGGGCTCATCGAACAGCATCACCTGGCAGTCGCGCTCCAGCCAGCGGCCGATCACAACCTTCTGCTGGTTGCCGCCGGACAGTTCCGAAACCAGTTGCGCCGGGCTGGAACTGCGGATCCGCATGGCGTCGATCTGGCGTTTGGCCAGGGCCGTTTCATCGCGGCTGTTGACCACCCCGCCGCCGGAAATCTCCGGCATGTTGCCCAAGGCGATATTCGCGCTGATCGACTGGGTCAGCAGCAGGCCCTCGCCTTTGCGGTCTTCGGTGATCAGGGCAATGCCGTGCCCCACGGCGTCGACCGGCGAGCGAATGCTCACCACTTTTGCCGGCGAACCCAGGGCGACGGTACCGCTGTCGGCCAGGTCTGCACCGAAGATAAGGCGCAGCAGTTCGGTGCGGCCGGCGCCGATCAGGCCGGAAATGCCATAGATCTCGCCGGCGCGTACCTCGAAGGACACATTGCGAACCTTGTCCGAACGTGTCAGGCCTTTGACCGTCAAGGCCGGGCCGCCGATGGTGCGCGGGCCCAGGTCAATCTGTTCGCCCAGTTCACGGCCGACCATCAAGGTGACCAGTTGCTCGCTGTTGTAATTGGCCATCGGTTCGGCACAGACCAGCTTGCCATCACGCAGTACCGCAATGCGCTGGGCGACGCGGGCCAGTTCTTCGAGCCGGTGTGAAATATAAATGATCGCCACGCCCCGGGCCTGCAGGCGGGTGATCTGTTCAAACAGCATCTCGACTTCACGGGCCGTGAGCATGGCCGTCGGCTCGTCGAGAATCAGTACGTGGCAGTCGCCGATCAGGTTGCGGGCAATCTCGACCATCTGCTGATGGCCAATGCCCAGACTGCCGACCAGCGTGTCCGGGTCGATCGCGTCCAGGCCGACCTGCGCCATGGCCTCGATTGCGGCTTTACGCAGTTGCTTGCGGTTGATCCAGCCACCGTGGCTGGGCAGGTTATGCAGGAACAGGTTCTCGGCCACGGTCAGGGTCGGCAGCAGGTTGAGCTCCTGCATGACCATCCGCACACCCAGCGCTTCGGCCTGGGTACGGCTGCCTGGTTGGTAATCCTGGCCGTTGAACTGCATGTGCCCGGTGGTGGGCGTGACCAGCCCGCCAATGATCTTGGACAAGGTGCTTTTGCCTGCGCCGTTCTCGCCGGTAAGCGCCAGCACTTCCCCGCGATTGAGCGTCAGCGTGATGTCGGACAGCACCGGTTGGGCATAGGTCTTGCCGATACCGCTGACCGAAAGGACAGCCGCCTGGGCGGAAGGTGACATAGGAAAATCTCCAGGCGCCCGCTCAGGACGAGCGGGCGCTGTTGGTGCTGCCAGGATTACTTCTTGAGGACGAGTTCGACCGGGGTTTCGATCACGCCGTCTTTGGCATCGACTGTTTCACCCTTGACCAGCTTGAGCGCGTTCTGCAGACCGAAAACGGCTTGCTGGGCGGCAGCCTGGTCGGCCGTTGCGAGGACGCGGCCATCCTGCAGCATCGGCTTGATGGCTTCGATATTGTCATAGCCCACCACCAGCACCTTGCCGGCCTTGCCTGCCGCACGAACTGCGGACACAGCACCGAGGGCCATGTTGTCGTTACCGGCGAGCAGTGCCTTGAGGTCCGGGTATTCGCTCAACATGGCCGATGCCACTTTCTGGCCCTGGTCGATTTCCCAGTTGCCCGATTGTGTGGAAACGATCTTCATGCCGGCGGCGTCCATCGCATCCTTGAAGCCTGCGGTGCGCTGCTGGGCGTTGGTGGTGGTCGGCACACCTTCGATAATGCCGACCTTGTCACCCGAGGCCAGTTGCTTGGCCAGGTAATCACCCACCAGCTTGGCGCCTTTGCGGTTGTCCGGGCCCACGAACGGGATGGTCAGGTTTTTGCTTTTCAGCACATCAGGATCAAGACGGTTGTCGATGTTGACGACCTTGATGCCCGCATCCGAAGCTTTCTTCAGCACGGTGACCAGCGCCTTGGAATCGGCGGGGGCGATAACGATGGCGTTGACCTTGGCCAGGATCATCTGGTTGACGATATCGATCTGGGCGCTGGTGTCGGTTTCGTTCTTGATACCGTTGGTGATCATGTCGAAGTCGGCGGCATGGTCTTTTTGGTAGGCCTTGGCGCCATCCTGCATGGTCACAAAAAATTCGTTGGCAAGGGACTTCATCACCAGGCCGACCTTGGGTTTGGCGGCGGCGTCAGCGGCGAAAGCAGAGGAGAGAGGCAGAGCAGCGGATGCGGCAGCAAGCACAGCGACAGCGAGAAGACGTCCAGCGAATGGCAGCTTCATGGGTTCACTCCGATCTTATGATTATTGTGAGCAACGCCTGCATCGAAATATCTCGCAAACGTTTGCGTTAATCGAACTATGAGAACCTTGTCGAGATTTGTCAACGCCGGAAAAGTGCCTTTCATTCAACCCTCCAGCACGCGACGTTACGCTTCGTATGCACTGCCCTTTAAACCTCGCCTGCGCCAGCTCGTTCTTTAAAACGACAGGCTGCGCTTGCCCGTACCTCATCACCTGGCAGCAGGTCGCGGTTATTGTCGGACAACCGAACGCAGTACCGCCCAATTGTTCGGAAAGCCGGACACGGGCTCTGCTTCACAACCTAAAAAATCATGAATAATTGTTTTAAATCAAAAAGTTAATTTATATCACCTGACAAAATCAGGCTGGTACAAATCCTGCTCCTCACCTGCACCTCGGTGCGTTCAGATACGTCCGAGGGTTCTAGATGAACCTGCAACAGCACTCATCAAAAACCAGAGAGAAAAATAATGAAATCTGCATTGAAAACTTTTGTACCGGGCGCTTTGGCCCTCCTGCTGCTGTTCCCCGTTGCCGCCCAGGCAAAGGAAGTCGAGACCAACACCAAACTCTCCAACGTAGTGATTCTCGCCACTGGCGGCACCATCGCTGGCGCCGGCGCCAGTGCGGCCAACAGTGCCACCTACCAGGCGGCTAAAGTCGGCATCGAACAACTGATCGCCGGCGTTCCTGAGCTTAGTCAAATTGCCAATGTTCGCGGCGAACAAGTGATGCAAATTGCGTCCGAGAGCATCAACAACGACAACCTGTTGCAACTGGGCCGACGCGTCGCGGAGCTGGCCGACAGCAAAGACGTCGACGGCATTGTTATCACCCATGGCACCGACACGCTGGAAGAGACCGCCTATTTCCTCAACCTGGTGGAAAAGACCGACAAGCCTATAGTGGTGGTCGGCTCAATGCGTCCAGGCACCGCCATGTCGGCTGATGGCATGCTCAATCTGTACAACGCCGTTGCCGTTGCAAGCAGCAAAGAGGCGCGCGGCAAAGGCGTGCTGGTGACGATGAACGACGAAATCCAGTCGGGTCGCGATGTCAGCAAGATGATCAACATCAAGACTGAAGCGTTCAAGAGCCCATGGGGCCCGCTGGGCATGGTGGTTGAAGGCAAATCCTACTGGTTCCGCCTGCCTGCCAAGCGCCACACCATGGATTCGGAGTTCGATATCAAGACCATCAAGAGCCTGCCGGACGTGGAAATTGCCTACGGCTACGGCAACGTGAGCGATACCGCCTACAAGGCCCTGGCGCAGGCTGGCGCCAAAGCCATCATCCACGCCGGCACCGGCAATGGCTCGGTATCGTCCAAAGTGGTTCCCGCCCTGGTGGAACTGCGCAAGCAGGGTGTGCAGATCATCCGCTCCTCCCATGTCAACGCAGGCGGCATGGTGCTGCGCAACGCCGAACAACCTGACGACAAATACGACTGGGTTGCCGCCCTGGACCTGAACCCACAGAAAGCGCGGATTCTGGCGATGGTTGCGCTGACCCGGACCCAGGACAGCAAGGAACTGCAACGGATATTCTGGGAATACTGATTCCTGACACAGCCCTGTAGGAGCGAGCTTGCTCGCTCCTACATCAACCACCTCAATTACCGTCAGACGGACCTCTCGGATTTTAAGCAGTTGCGAAATTGCCTACAGTTAAATACTGTATGTGCGTACAGCTTATCAAGGAATATTCCGTGGCAAAGTCCTCCCCCGCCGTTGCAACCGCGCCTGATGCTTATCAGCAACTGGCTATTCGCGTGCAAAAAATCATCAACTCTACCCATGCGCAAAAAGCCAAGGCAGCCCTGATCTTCCGCTTGCCGGAAGAACCTGAGGACGAGTGGGCACGTTTGCTGGAGGAGATCGCGGAAAACGACAACGTCACTCTCGCCTATCGGGACGATGGCGGCGTGCAGATTTTCTGGGTTGTGCCGAAGGAAGATTGATTCAATGAGTGTCCGTTTTATTGCTGTGTTTTGCCTGCTTTTTGCCATCACCGCCCACGCTCAGGCGCCCCGAACGTTCAGTGAAGCCAAGAAGGTCGCCTGGAAACTGTACGCCCCGCAATCCACCGAGTTCTATTGCGGCTGCAAATACACTGGCAACCGTGTCGACCTGAAAGCCTGCGGTTACATCCCGCGAAAAAATGCCAGTCGTGCAGCCCGTATCGAGTGGGAACACATTGTTCCTGCGTGG
Source organism: Pseudomonas trivialis (assembly GCF_001439805.1). Taxonomy (GTDB): domain Bacteria; phylum Pseudomonadota; class Gammaproteobacteria; order Pseudomonadales; family Pseudomonadaceae; genus Aquipseudomonas; species Aquipseudomonas trivialis. The sequence goes on from NZ_JYLK01000006.1 coordinate 70,164, forward strand.
CAGATTGGCCATCAGCGTCAGTGCTGGCAAAACGGCGGGCGCAAGAATTGCACGCGCCATGACCCTGTGTTCAAGCGCGCCGAGGCGGACCTGCACAACCTGGTGCCGAGTATCGGTGAGGTCAATGGTGATCGTAATAACTTCAGTTTTGGCTGGCTGCCGGTGCAAAACGGGCAATACGGCTCATGCCTGACCCAGGTCGACTTCAAGGCGAAGAAGGTCATGCCACGACCGTCGATTCGCGGCATGATTGCGCGAACGTATTTTTACATGAGTAAGCAATACGGGCTGCGCCTGTCGAAGCAGGACCGTCAGCTGTATGAAGCCTGGAACAAGACATATCCCGTACAAACCTGGGAGCGCCAACGTAACCAGACCGTTGCCTGCGTCATGGGGCGCGGCAATGACTTTGTCGGCCCGGTGAACCTGAAAGCGTGCGGCTGAAAGTGGACGGGATCCCGCGCCAATGGTCGCTACTGCGCCGCCTTGTGCTCGATGACTTCTGACACGGTATCGGTCTTCTTGGCGCGGGCCATTTTTTCCGCGAGCAATGCTTGTTTGGCTTCGGCTTCAGCCTTGCTGGAGAAAGGCCCCAGTAGCACTTCATCCTTGCCGTCCACTTTGACGATATAAAAATTGAAACCATGCTCCAGCAGCCAGGCCGTCAGGTCGGTGATCGCCTGTAACTTGTGATCTGGCGGGCCCACGCGCAGGTCCCACTCCTGGGCGGCAATCGCACCGCTCTGCGGGAGGCTCTGGCTCGCAACAGCCCTGGCCTTGGGCGCCTCGACAGGTTTGCCTTCACCGCAACCGGCCAATGCCACCACCGCCATTACCATCGCTACTTTACGCACTGCCCTGCTCCTTAAAGGAAAAGAAGCAACTTTATCATCCACTGTCTATTCTGGCCTTCATAAACCTTGGCTTAAACAATGCGAATGATGTATCGCAGACCTGTATGATGCCGCCATGGGAATTAATGTCGCCTCTATGCGTCCTAAAAGAGGCAGTCACAGGGACGCGCTTCGCAGTAAGCTACACACATCCGACACCTGCCCTGTCTGAAACATGTGTCCTTAAAAGTAATCAAGGAGAAGTCCATGCTGATACTCACCCGCAAAGTTGGTGAAAGCATAAACATCGGTGATGACATTACGATCACCATTCTGGGCGTCAGCGGCCAGCAAGTAAGAATCGGCATCAATGCTCCAAAAGACGTTGCCGTGCATCGTGAAGAGATCTACCAGCGCATCCAGGCCGGCCTTACCGCTCCGGATAAAAACCAGACACCTTGACGTGCCCTCAGTAGCCAGCCTTTTCGTTCACTGTCACGGCTGGCGAAGACCCTGTTGATTCAACCGCGCCTTTTTCATGCCCCGGCATCTCCCCGTCGCCGAAGATGAAACTGTTCCGCTACCCGGAACTTGTTGCGCAATCCCCGGCCCAATTTCCTGACCCCACTCCACTACCGCCCAAGCAAACTCGGGAGCCTGTCGATGAGGTACTCCTCAACGAAACGCTTTGCCCTCCACTCCTGGATGATTGTCCTGCTGATCGGGCTGGTCTTCGTGGGTGTAGAGTTTGGCTTGAGGTTCGAAGTGGCTGGCGCCGAGGCCCCTTCGTGGCTGGATCTGGCGCTGCTGCTTGGAGCCTATCTGTTCGTGTTTTGCCTCAAGCCGCTTCAGAGGACGGTGCAACGAAAGTTGTGCCAGCACGCCATTGATCGCGCGCGGCAAAAATCCGCACGTTGACGGCTATCTGATCGCCGGTATTTACAGGCATGCAGTAGCGCCTATGCTTGGCTTGCACGGTCAGTAAAGGGTGCTGAAAAGATGGAAACGCTCAACAAATCCCAAATCGAAGCCGCACTGGCAGCTCGCCTGCCCAGCTACGTCGTCACCTGCACGCTGCATGCCGATGGCACACTTTCAGCCATGCTCAGCGGTCCGGAGACCGACCACTTCGCAATTACGGGCATCGTCCGTTCCCACTACAATGGCGCAGAAGCCATTGCCCGCCTTGCCAATGAAATACTCAGAGAAATGGTGCTTTCGCGTCAGGGCATGAAAAACAGCCGGCTGCACGCGCCACTCGATCATTCCCACAAGGTGAAAGGCCGAGACCGGTAACGGGCTCGGCCTTTTCGTATCAGCTCGCCAGACGCTGCAGGTACAGCAAACCATCACTGTCACGTTGCACGTGAATATGCTCGTAGCCATCGATGCAAGCGTGCGCCGTCACCATCGGCGTGAGGTGCGTCGACGTCACGACCATGACATCTGCCCCCGCCGCCTCCCCGGCTCGAATCCCCACCGTTGCGTCTTCGAAAATCAGGCAATCCTGAACCGGTACACCCAGGCGCAGGGCTCCCAATACATAGCAGGCGGGGTCAGGTTTGCCCCTGGCGACATCCTCGGCCGTCACCAGCACCGCCGGCGGCTTAATGCCAGCAGCCTGCAGGCGCCGCAAAGCCAATGCCTTGGGTGCGGACGTTACCAGTGCCCATTGATCACCCGGCAGGCCATTGAGGAACTCAACCGCGCCAGGTATCGCCACCACGCCGTCGACATCATCGAGTTCAGCCTCGGTTATCCATTGCGCCTCCTTCTCGGGATCCACACCGGGCAGCGCCTGGCGGGTAATCGTATCGATTGCGCGCGCGCCATGGATCGTCTTCAGGAACGCCGCCACATCCAGACCGTGGCGCTCGGCCCAGGTGCTCCACACCCGCTCCGCAGCGGCAATGGAATTGAGCAAGGTCCCGTCCATATCGAACAGAAAGGCGCGGTACGGTCGTGCAGGTAAAGCTGAACCTTGGATGGACACTGCGTGGCTTCCTCTTGAGCTGTAGGCGTAATCGGCCCGATGCAATCTACGGCGCGGCCTGACGCTTGTAAACGTCATCTGCACCACGGGCCTTTCATTACGAACTTGTCATTGTCCTGTTGGCCATCTGTTCGGATCGCCTGGTTACTGTGAACTCACTGCCAGGCCCGGCAGCCGACTTCTGAGAGGAACCAACATGAAACGATTTGCCGCATGTTTTGCCGCCTTGCTCGTCAGCGCTTCGGCGCTCGCTGCCGAGCCCGCCTCGGATCCAAACGTTATCCACGATAAAACAGGCCTCTTCGTGCATTTGGATATCGCCAGGCAACTGTCGAGCACCGATACTTACGGTCAATGCGGAATCGTCCCGGCGCAATTGCGCTACCTCGACCACCAGAATCGCGAACACGTGCTGGACTACAACGTGCAAGCCATCGGTTGCCCCAGTGAGAATTGATCACGCTAAACTGGCGCCACCCACGCAAACAGGGCACCTCTCATGAATATCCTTGTCGTCGAAGACGAACCCAAGGCAGGTAATTACCTGCTCAACGGCTTGCAGGAACTGGGTTATTGCGTGAGCCTCGCGCGCGACGGTGTGGACGGTTTGCACCAGGCGTTGGAAACGCCGTTCGACGTGATCGTGCTGGATGTGATGATGCCGAAAATGGACGGCTGGGAGGTGCTGCGGCGCCTGCGCAAGGAAGCGGACACGCCCGTGCTGTTCCTTACCGCCCGCGACGACATCGCAGATCGCATCAAGGGCCTGGAGCTGGGCGCCGATGATTACCTGATCAAGCCTTTCTCGTTCGCCGAGCTGGTCGCACGTCTGCGTACACTGACGCGGCGAGGCCCGATCCGCGAAGATGAACAGTTACAAATTGCCGACCTGCAAATCGACGTGCTCAAGCGACGTGTCACCCGCGCCACCACGCGAATCACCTTGACCAATAAGGAATTTGCCCTGCTGCACCTGTTTGCCACCCATCCTGGCCAGGTGCTGTCCCGCTCACTGATCGCCTCGCGGGTGTGGGACATGAATTTCGACAGCGACACCAATGTGGTCGACGTGGCCGTGCGGCGCCTGCGCCTGAAAATCGACGACCCGTTCCAGCTCAAACTGATTCACAGCGTGCGCGGCATTGGCTACCGCTTCGATACCCAGCCATGAGTTCGCGCCCCTACTCCCTGACGCTACGCCTGGCATTGATCTTTGCCCTGCTCGCCTTCGCGCTGCTGACCACCCTTGGCGTGGCCCTCTACCGCGAACTGGAGCACGAACTGGTGCGCCGCGACGATGCCGCGCTGATATCACGCGTTGATCAACTGCGCAATCTGCTCAACGACGGCAACACCCTGGACCTGATCCGCACCAAACCGGAGTTATTCCAGAATATGCTGGGCAATCGCGAATCGGTGCTGAGCATTGCCGCGCCAGGGCAAAAACCGCTGTTGCTGGTAAACCCGGCGAACATCGAGCTGCCAACCGTCAAGCCGGTGCCCAAAGACCATATCCTCGCGTTAAGCGACGTGCAGCACCTGCCTGGACTCAACGGCGTGCCTTTTGCAACCGTTGCCGCGTCCATCGATTCCGGGGACCTGGGCAGCCTGCAAGTGACCAGCGGACGCCTGATGACCGAACGCACCGCCGTGCTCGCCAGCTACCGGTTGAGCGTGTACATCCTGGCCAGTATCGCGGCGCTCATCCTCGCCGTGGTGGGCTACCTGCTCGTGTATCGTGGGCTGCTGCCCTTGCGGCATCTAGCCCGGCACGCTCAGGGGATCGGCGTCAGCAACCTGGCCGAACGCCTCGATGTTCGCGGCGCGCCCAAGGAACTGCTGCCGATGATCGAGTCGTTCAATACCATGCTGGAGCGCCTGGCCAAGGGTTTCGTGCAACTGGGCCAGGTGTCAACCGACATGGCCCATGAGCTGCGCACACCGATCAACAACCTGCTGGGCGAAACCCAGGTCGCCCTGCAACAGGACCGTAGCATCGAAGGCTACCAGCAACTGCTTGCGTCAAACGTGGAAGAGCTCGAGCGCCTGGCGCGAATGCTCGACAACATGCTGTTCCTGGCCCGCACCGACCCCACCGGCGCGCTGCACCAGCGGCAGGCACTGAGCGCAGCCGATGAAGTGCAGCGCATCGCCGATTACTTCGAGGGCTTGGCCGGCGATGTGGGCATGCGCATTCTGGCCGAGGGCGAAGGCGTGATCTGGGCAGAACCGATGCTGCTGCGGCGTGCGCTGGCCAACCTGTGCGCCAATGCCATCAAATATGGCGCGCCCGGCTCCGACCTGCTGATCCAGGCGGTGCCGGACGCCGAGGGCGTTCATCTGAACGTCAGCAACCAGGGCGAGACTATTCCAGCCGAGCACTTGCCACGCTTGTTCGAACGGTTTTACCGAGCGGACGAATCTCGAGAACGTTCGGCCCAGTCCAACGGGCTCGGGCTGTCGATTGTGGCGACCATCATGCGGTTGCATAACGGCCGATACAGCGTAAGCAGCGAAGCCGGAGTGACGTCTTTCGAGTTGGTGTTCCCTCGGCGGGAAGCCTGAGCGCCACACCGAAACCTCGGTGGTATTTTGCAAAACACTTGCGGTCACCGACCGATCAAACACCCACTATTCTGATCTCCCAAACGCTATCTCACATTGTTAAAACACAGGTGTCCGGCTTTGGAGAAGAAACAGTATCAATTCGCAGCAGTAAACACGTTGAACATCCCGGCTCAAGGCGGAGACGGCGGAGGTCATGACGGAGGCTCGGGCATGGAAAAGCGCTTGGGCCTGCTGGAAAAAGGGCTGACTGAGATGAAAGAGAAATTATTCGCTGTTTCGAGCAGGACTGACGCCATGGAGCAACACTCCACCGGCATCGAAAAGCACTTCGCGACCAAGGCGGACCTGGCAACCACAGAGCTGAATCTCATCAAATGGTACGTCGCGACGGCGTTCGCGATGACGTCACTGGCATGCGCCATCACCTTCGGCCTAGGCCGGCTTTTGATCAACTGACGCAATCGGGGGCCACTCAGCTGATTTCAAGCGCATGGCGCCGCACGAAGCGGCGCCGCATTTCAGCGCAGGCGCTTCTGGAAAAAGTGGCGCTGGTGACCGGGCGGGTAATCAATGATGTGGCCCACCTCAGTGAACCCCAACTTGCGATAAAACCCGGGCGCCTGAAAGCTGAACGTGTCCAGCCAGATCCCGGTACAGCCTTTCTGCCGGGCCAGGTCTTCGGCAGTACGCATCAAACGCGTGCCGGTGCCCTGGGTGCGCATCTGATCGGGGATGCTCAGCAGCTCGATGAACAGCCACCCGTAGGAAATTTTTCCGTAGAGTCCGCCCACCACCTCATCAGTAGCGGGATCGCGTAGCAGGATGCCCACGGTTTCAAATGGCATGCTGCCAGTATGGCTAAGATTATAAGCCCTCAGCGGCTTGAGAATCGCCTCACGCTCCTGCTCCGTTACGTCGAACGACACCTCCATCGCCAGCTCCATTGCTCTCTCCTGCATTCAGTGCAAACACCATTAGTATGACCTTGATTTCAAGGCCTATACTCAGCGCAGTAACGACGCGTTCCCACGCCGGGCTCACGGTGATTCAGCCAAAAAGGTAGCGATCATGTATGCCGGACAAATGAGCAGCATGGCAACAACAAATGGCGAAATACGTTGCCAATTGGTTGCGCAAATTATCTGCCTGTTAGCGGTGGCTTCGCTTTTCTGCTGATTGGGATTGCCACCTCTACACAGCAATCCAGGCGGCCTGGCGACGCATAGCCCGGTTCATGGGCCATACGCGAGCTTGCGCCTTCAGTTCGGTCCCTTGTCGACGCGGTAAAAGCATCAACCCCCCCTCCTCCGCCATCAGGCGCGACACCAAGACTGTCACTTTAATGCAGGACCATCTTGGGGCGGGACAGGAGTCGCGCTGAAGTAAGTCGCCCACGGGTCGACTTAATCGGACAACTCATAACCGGGTACCTTTCATGCTGATCAATCTTAATATTCCAGCCTCAGCCCCCACCCCTCAGGCGCCCAAAGACACGGCTGATGCCGCGAAAGCTGACAGCCCAGGCAGCCTGACAGTCAGCCTTGACCATGACGCAAAAAGCTCGGATGGCGTGGGCGGTAGCGAGGCACCACCGGCCAAGCAGGAGTCGGAGACGGTCAAGGAACTGAAAAAGCAAATCGAGCAGTTGCAAAAACAGCTCCTACAACAACAGCAGGCGCTGCAAAAGGCGCAGTCCAGTACCGAAAACGCAGACGCAAAGGCAGTGACGATCGCAGCGGCGCAAGTGCAGGTGGCAAGTACATCAGCGGCTTTGCAGACGGTGAGCGCAGCCTTGTTGCAGGCCGTGACCAGTGAGGGCAAGAGCAGTTCGGGCTCGTTGGTCAGCACCACCGCATGACTGGCCGGCAGCCAGGCCCTGTTCGAACAGAGCCTTGGTGTGAGGCTGATTGTTTATTTCCCTTCATCGAGTCGTGGTTCGGATAACTGAATAACAGAAAGCAAAAAGGGGTCACCGTTTCCGGTGACCCCTCTAGACCGCCCAGCAGAGCGGATTTTGTTTGGTAGGCGCGATTGGACTCGAACCAACGACCCCCACCATGTCAAGGTGGTGCTCTAACCAACTGAGCTACGTGCCTGCTGTGAGGCGGCATTCTACGGAATTCCGAAGGTGTGTCAACCTCTTTTTCGCAGCTAACCCCATGAATATGCGAATTTTTTATTTTCGTAACGCACGTCCGTGTTTTCCCGGTGGCTGGCGGGCAATTTTCAACTCAGGTAGGATCGCGGCACTCGTAAAAAATATAAAACAGAGGTTTCAGGATGGCGAACACCCCCTATCCCCAGTCATATTACGCCGCATCCGCCAGTGCGGTCCCACCTCGTCCGAAGCTGCAAGGTGAGGTCGAAACCGATGTCTGTGTGATCGGCGCCGGCTATACCGGTCTTTCCAGCGCGCTGTTTCTGCTGGAGAACGGTTTTCGCGTCACGGTGCTGGAGGCCGCCAGGGTGGGATTCGGTGCATCGGGCCGCAATGGTGGGCAGATCGTCAACAGCTACAGCCGCGATATCGACGTGATCGAGCGCAGCGTCGGGCCTAAACAGGCGCAGTTGCTGGGTGAGATGGCATTCGAGGGCGGCAGGATCATTCGTGAGCGCGTGGCCAGGTATCAGATCCCGTGCGACCTGAAGAACGGCGGCGTGTTCGCTGCACTCAACAGCAAGCACATGGGCCACCTCGAGTCGCAGAAACACCTGTGGGAGCGCTATGGTCACACGCAGCTGGAACTGTTGGACGAGCGCCGCATCCGCGAAGTGGTGGCCTGCGACAACTATATTGGTGGTCTGCTGGACATGAGCGGTGGGCATATTCATCCACTCAACCTGGCCCTCGGTGAAGCGGCCGCCGTCGAGTCGCTGGGCGGCACGATCCACGAACAATCTGCTGCCCTGCGTATCGAGCGCGGCGCCAATCCGGTGGTGCATACCGCCGAAGGCAAGGTCAGGGCCAAGTTCATTATCGTCGCGGGCAACGCCTATCTGGGCAACCTCGTGCCGGAGCTGGCCGCCAAATCCATGCCCTGCGGTACACAAGTGATTACCACTGCCCCCTTGGGCGATGAACTGGCCAAAACCCTGCTGCCACAGGACTACTGCGTCGAAGACTGCAACTACCTGCTCGACTACTACCGCCTCACCAGTGACAAGCGTCTGATCTTCGGCGGTGGCGTGGTCTATGGCGCGCGCGACCCGGCGAATATCGAAGCGATCATTCGTCCGAAGATGCTCAAGGCATTCCCGCAACTCAAGGACGTAAAGATCGACTACGCCTGGACCGGCAATTTTCTGCTGACGCTGTCACGCTTGCCTCAAGTGGGCCGCCTGGGCGACAACATCTATTACTCCCAGGGCTGCAGCGGCCACGGCGTGACTTACACGCACCTGGCAGGCAAGGTACTGGCCGAAGCCCTGCGCGGCCAGGCAGAACGTTTTGATGCGTTTGCGGACCTGCCGCACTACCCGTTTCCGGGCGGGCAACTGCTGCGTACACCCTTTGCGGCTCTGGGGGCGTGGTACTACGGGCTGCGGGACAAGCTGGGGTTCTGATGAGGGAGGGGGCCGGTTTTCCGGTTCCCTCGGCTGACCTGGCGTTACGCTGTGGGCCAAGGTCCCCCTCACAACCAAATCACAGACACAAAAAACCCCGGTCTTTCGACCAGGGTCTTTGCTATCGGATCAAATCAGCCAGTGGCTTCTTTGTGCTCCAAGGCGTTCAGCGGGCCTTGAAGCAGATATGGCGCAGCGGACGGGACTCGAACCCGCGACCCCCGGCGTGACAGGCCGGTATTCTAACCGACTGAACTACCGCTGCGTATCGCTTGACCGGTTGAGCGTGAAACCCTCAACCGTCTTTAAACATCTGACTGATCAGCCTTGGCTGTTCAATCTCAAGTCCGACAACTCGAACCCGGAAAATATGGCGCAGCGGACGGGACTCGAACCCGCGACCCCCGGCGTGACAGGCCGGTATTCTAACCGACTGAACTACCGCTGCGCGTCGGTGCAACCTTTAACGTTGCGTTTTGCCCGTAAGCAAAACTCTCAAGAAGTGGTGGGTGATGACGGGATCGAACCGCCGACCCTCTGCTTGTAAGGCAGATGCTCTCCCAGCTGAGCTAATCACCCTTTGCTTCGTTGAGGCCGCGAAATTTACGCAGGTAGCAGACCTAAGTCAATAGCCCGCTTGAAGTTTTCCCGAAAAAGACAAAATTGCTTCAAGCCCCTGCTCGCCTTACTCGCTGTAAATCATCTTCTTGCTCATGCCGCCGTCGACCACGAACTCCTGCCCGGTCACGAACCCGGCCTGACGTGACAGCAACCACGCCACCATTGCCGCCACATCCTCCACGGTACCCACCCTGCCCCCCGGATGCTGGGCATGATCAGCATCGCTCAGCGGCTCGGCACGCCGCGCCGAGGGATCCCGCGCATCGATCCAGCCGGGGCTCACCGCATTGACCCGCACCTCCGGCCCCAGGCTAATCGCCAGGGCGTGGGTCAGGGCCAGCAGGCCGCCCTTGCTCGCCGCATAGGCTTCGGTGTCCGGCTCCGATTGACGGGCGCGCGTAGACGCCAGATTGACGATGGCGCCCCCATGGGCGCGCAGGTAAGGCGCGCAGTGCTTGGCCAGCAGCATCGGCCCGCTGAGGTTCACCGCCAGCACGCGGTTCCAGTAGGCCAGGTCGAGGCTTTCCAGGGTGATATTGTGCGGATCGGCCACCGCCGCGTTGCACACCAGCGCATCCAGGCGCCCGAATTGCCCGAGCACTTCGGCGACACCCTGGGCGACCTGCTTCTCGTCAGCCACATCCATCGTGATAAACCAGGCATTGTCGCCGAGTACCCTGGACACCTTCGAGCCACGCTCGCGATCCAGGTCGGCCAACACCACCTGCCAGCCTTCGCTGATCAGCCATGCGGCGATGCCCAGGCCAATCCCGCGAGCAGCACCGGTTACCAGCGCGACACGCCCATTACTGGCCACTGCGGCCTCGGTGGACCACTCGATCACAAGGCCGCCAACCCGCGGGCCAGGTCTGCCTGCAGATCAGCCACGTCTTCCAGGCCCACCGCAATGCGGATCAGGCTGTCACGAATGCCCGCCGCTGCACGCTCCTGCGGCGCCAGGCGGCCGTGGGATGTGGTGCCCGGGTGGGTGATGGTGGTCTTGCTGTCACCCAGGTTGGCGGTGATGGAGATCAGACGCGTTGCATCGATAAAGCGCCAGGCGCCGTCTTTGCCGCCCCTCACTTCAAAACTCACCACCGCCCCGAAACCGCGCTGCTGGCGCTGGGCCAATGCGTGTTGCGGGTGACTCTTGAGGCCGGCGTAGTGAACCTTCTCGATCCCGTCCTGCTGCTCCAGCCATTCGGCCAGGGCCTGGGCATTGGCACAATGGGCCTTCATGCGCAGGCTGAGGGTTTCCAGGCCCTTGAGGAAGATCCACGCATTGAACGGGCTGAGGGTCGGCCCGGCAGTGCGCAGGAAGCCGACGACTTCCTTCATCTGCTCGCCACGACCGGCCACCACCCCGCCCATGCAACGGCCCTGGCCGTCGATGAATTTGGTCGCCGAGTGCACGACGATATCGGCACCCAGCTTCAGCGGCTGTTGCAGCGCCGGCGTGCAGAAGCAGTTGTCGACCACCAGCATCGTCCCCCTGGCGTGAGCGACTTCGGCCAACGCGGCGATATCCACCAGTTCGGCGAGGGGGTTGGACGGCGACTCGACAAACAGCAACCGGGTATTGGCCTTGATCGCCCCATCCCAGCCGGCCACGTCCGCCAGCGGCACGTAGTCCACTTCGATGCCGAAGCGCTTGAAATACTTCTCGAACAGGCTAATGGTCGAGCCGAATACACTGCGCGACACCAGCACATGGTCGCCAGCGCTGCACAGGCTCATTACCACCGCCATGATCGCCGCCATGCCAGTGGCAGTGGCCACGGCCTGCTCGGCGCCTTCCAAGGCGGCAATACGCTCTTCGAATGCGCGCACGGTCGGGTTGGTGTAGCGCGAGTAGACGTTACCCGGCACTTCGCCGGCAAAGCGCGCGGCAGCGTCGGCAGCCGTGCGGAACACGTAGCTGGAGGTGAAGAACATCGGATCACCGTGCTCACCTTCCGGGGTACGGTGCTGGCCGGCGCGCACAGCCAGGGTATCGAAAGCTACGCCGTCGAGGTCGCTGTCCAGCCGACCGGCATCCCATTCCTCACTCATGCTGCGACTCCTTACTCTCGAAATTCTTTATTTAAGATACAAAACCGGCCCCTCAGGGCCGGTGTTTACTCAGTTGTTATACAGATCGATGATCGCGCTGACCGCCTGGGTCTTGACCTTCGACGAGTCGTTACGCGCCTGCTCGATCTTGTTCAAGTAGGCATCGTCGACGTCGCCGGTCACGTACTTGCCGTCGAACACGGCACAGTCGAACTGATCGATCTTGATCTTGCCACCGCCGACGGCTTCGATCAGGTCCGGCAGGTCCTGGTAGATCAGCCAATCGGCGCCGATCAGGTCGGCCACGTCCTGGGTCGAGCGGTTGTGTGCGATCAGCTCATGGGCACTCGGCATGTCGATACCATACACGTTCGGGTAGCGCACGGCAGGCGCAGCGGAGCAGAAATACACGTTCTTCGCACCGGCTTCGCGGGCCATCTGGATGATCTGCTTGCACGTGGTGCCGCGCACGATGGAATCGTCCACCAGCATTACGTTCTTGCCGCGAAATTCCAGCTCGATGGCGTTGAGCTTCTGGCGCACCGATTTCTTGCGTGCAGCCTGGCCGGGCATGATGAACGTACGGCCGATGTAACGGTTCTTCACGAAACCTTCGCGAAACTTGACGCCCAGGTGGTTGGCCAGCTCAAGGGCGGCGGTACGGCTGGTGTCCGGAATCGGGATCACCACGTCGATATCGTGCTCGGGACGCTCGCGCAGGATCTTGTCGGCCAGCTTCTCGCCCATGCGCAGGCGCGCCTTGTAGACCGAGACGCCGTCGATGATCGAGTCCGGACGCGCCAGGTAGACGTGTTCGAAGATGCAGGGGGTCAGCTTCGGCGCCACTGCGCACTGGCGGGTGTGCAGCTTGCCATCTTCGGTGATGTACACCGCTTCGCCCGGCGCGAGGTCGCGGATCAGGGTGAAGCCCAGCACGTCCAGCGACACGCTTTCGGATGCGATCATGTACTCGACGCCTTCGTCGGTGTGACGCTGACCGAACACGATCGGACGGATGCCGTGCGGGTCGCGGAAACCGACGATGCCGTACCCGGTGATCATCGCCACCACGGCGTAACCGCCGACGCAACGGTTGTGCACGTCGATCACGGCGGCAAACACGTCTTCTTCGGTGGGCTGCAGCTTGCCGCGCTGGGCCAGCTCATGGGCGAACACGTTGAGCAGCACTTCCGAATCGGAGCTGGTATTGACGTGGCGCAGATCGGATTCGTAAATCTCCTTGGCCAACTGTTCAACGTTGGTCAGGTTGCCGTTGTGCGCCAGGGTGATGCCGTAAGGCGAGTTGACGTAGAACGGCTGAGCTTCGGCCGACGTCGAGCTGCCGGCAGTCGGGTAACGCACATGGCCAATGCCCATGTGCCCGACGAGGCGCTGCATGTGACGCTGATGGAAAACGTCACGCACCAGGCCATTGTCCTTGCGCAGGAATAACCGGCCGTCGTGGCTGGTCACAATACCGGCAGCGTCCTGGCCGCGGTGCTGGAGGACGGTTAGCGCGTCATACAGCGCCTGATTCACGTTCGACTTACCGACGATACCGACGATGCCACACATGCGACGCAACCCCTACTTAATGAATCTTGACTGAACCCTGCTTACTGAGGCGTTTTGGCCGGTAAGAGGTGTTCCTTGAACGGAAGATCAGCGGGTACGCTGATTCCGCTGGCCAGCCACTGACTGCTCCACCCCAATATGAGGTTCTTGGACCAGTCTGCAACCAAAAGAAATTTTGGCACGAGCACCGACTCCTGCCACCACGCATCCTGCTGTACCGGCCCCAGGCTCAATAGCCCGACCGCCACCACCACCAGCAAGGCGCCACGCGCCGCGCCAAAGGCCATGCCGAGAAATCGATCGGTCCCGGACAGGCCGGTGACGCGTATCAATTCGCCAATAAGGTAATTGACCATTGCCCCCACCAGCAGCGTGGCGATGAACATGATGGCGCAGCCCGCGATGACGCGGGCCGAAGGTGTCTCGATATAGCCGGCCAGGTAAACCGACAGTGAACCCCCGAACATCCAGGCTACGACGCCTGCGATGATCCAGGTCAGCAACGACAGTGCTTCTTTTACGAAGCCGCGGCTCAGACTGATCAACGCGGAGATGGCGACGATGGCAACGATCGCCCAATCAACCCAGGTAAATGGCACGTTAGAGCCTACGGACGGATAAGGCGGCGCATTTTAGCAGAGCGTCGGGCTGTCGGTAAGCTGTGTTTGCGGGTGCTTTGCAAATCAATGATGTGCAGCGGGCAAAGCTTCTTTCAAGGCCACCGCAAAAAAACAATGTGGGAGGGGGCTTGCTCCCACAGTTGATTGCACTCCAGGCTGAAATCAGCCGCGCTCAGGCTGGAAGCGGGTCACGAACCCCTTCAGGTTCTGCTGACGATCCAGCAAGTCCCGCAGGCGATCCGCTTCGGCGCGCTCGATCAGCGGCCCGATAAACACGCGGTTCTTGCCATCGGCACTGCGGATATAGGCGTTGTAACCCTGGCTGCGCAGTTTTTTCTGCAAAGCATCGGCACCCTCGCGATTGCCAAGGCTGGCCACCTGGATCGACCAACTGATCGGCAGGCCATTGGGGTCGATACGACTCTGCCCCACATCCGGCTTGCCCGGCGCTGCCGGTTGCGGTGCGACCGGCTTGGGCGCAGGTGTCGGTGTGGCCGGTTTGGCCGCCACCGCTGGCGCCGGCTTGACCACCGGAACGCTCTGCTGCACAGGCGCTGACGGCGCAGCAGCAGGCTCCTCGACGGGCACCGGCTCGTCTTCGGGCAATGCCTGCGGCTCGGGCACCACCACCGGTTCGACCTGCACCTGAGGCACGGCGGGTGCCTGGGGCGCTGCCGGAGCTTCGACGACTACCTGTCGCTGTTCGTCCTGGCGGGAAAACAGCATCGGCAGGAAAATCACCGCCAACGCCACCAGCACCAGCGCTCCGACCATTCGCTGCTTGTATGCGCTATCCAGTAATGCCATGTGCAGCTTCCTCCGTGGGGCGCCGGGCCAACCACTCAAGCGCCTCGGCAACACAATAAAATGATCCGAACAACAGAATCTCGTCGTCGGTCGTTGCCACCGCACAGTGCGCCTCGAGGGCAGCGGTCAGGCTTGCATACGACGCCACGCGCGCACCAAGGTTCTGCAAGGCCAGCTCCAACTCCGCCGCCGGTCGACTGCGCGGCGTCTCCAGCGGCGCCACCGCCCACGCCTGGACACTGTCGAGCAACGGCGCAACCACGCCATCCAGATCCTTGTCAGCCAACAGACCGAATACGGCGAGTCGTCGCCCCTGCGGCGGCGTGCGCGCCAGGCGCTGCGCCAGGTACTGCGCCGCATGGGGGTTGTGCCCTACATCCAGCAGCAGGTTCAGACGCTTGCCCTGCCACTCGACTGCACGACGATCCAGACGGCCCACGACCCTGGTCGCCAGCAACGTCGCGGCAATCTTCGCAGCATCCCATGGCAGGTCCAGCAACAGATAGGCCTGCAGCGCAAGCGCGGCATTTTCCATCGGCAGGTTCAACAGCGGTAAATCGTGCAATTCAACCGTTTGACCGCGCGCATCGCGACCACGCCACTGCCAGTACTGCTCGCCGATATCGAGGCTGAACTCGCGACCGCGCAGAAAAAACGGGCATTCCAGCTCACTCACCTTGTCGAGCAAGGGCTGCGGCGGATCCAGGTCGCCGCACAGCGCAGGCTTTCCCGCACGGAAGATACCGGCTTTTTCATAGGCCACCGATTCGCGGGAATCACCCAGGTATTCGACATGGTCGACGCCAATGCTGGTCACCAGCGCCAGGTCGGCATCCACCACGTTCACCGTGTCCAGGCGCCCGCCCAGGCCCACCTCCAGCACAACCACATCCAGTTGCGCACGCTCGAACAGCCAGAACGCCGCCAGGGTGCCCATCTCGAAGTAGGTCAGGGAGATTTCGCCACGTCCGGCATCAAGTGCGGCGAACGCTTCACAGAGTTGCTCATCGGTCGCTTCGACCCCGTTGAACTGCACCCGCTCGTTGTAACGCAGCAGGTGCGGCGAACTGTAGACACCGACGTTCAGGCCTTGAGCCTGCAGCAGCGCCGCGACAAAGGCGCAGGTCGAGCCTTTGCCGTTGGTGCCGGTCACCGTGATCACGCGCGGTGCCGGCCGGCCCAACCCGAGGCGGGTCGCTACCTGTTGCGAGCGCTCCAGACCCATGTCGATGGCGGACGGATGCAACTGCTCAAGGTAGGCGAGCCATTCGCCCAGGGTACGTTGGGTCATAGGTTTGCAGGCACCGGCGGCACGACGATCGGTTCGATTTTGGGCGCGACGTACACCGGTGTCGGCAGTCCCATCATTTGTGCCAGCAGGTTGCCCAGGCGTGGACGCAGCTCGCCGCGCGGGATGATCAGATCGATTGCGCCGTGCTCCAGCAGGAACTCGCTGCGCTGGAAGCCTTCCGGCAGTTTTTCGCGCACGGTCTGCTCGATCACGCGCGGGCCGGCAAAGCCGATCAGCGCCTTGGGCTCGCCGACAATCACGTCGCCCAGCATGGCCAGGCTGGCGGAAACGCCGCCGTAGACCGGGTCGGTCAGCACGGAGATAAACGGGATGCCTTCTTCACGCAGACGCGCCAGCACCGCCGAGGTCTTGGCCATTTGCATCAGGGAAATCAGGGCTTCCTGCATGCGCGCGCCCCCGGAGGCGGCGAAGCAGATCATCGGGCAACGGTTTTCCAGGGCGTAATTGGCGGCGCGCACAAAACGCTCACCGACGATGGCGCCCATGGAGCCGCCCATGAAGGAAAACTCAAAGGCCGAGACCACCACGGGCATGCCCAGCAGCTTGCCACTGACGGAAATCAGCGCGTCCTTCTCGCCAGTCTGTTTCTGAGCAGCGGTGAGGCGGTCCTTGTACTTCTTGCCGTCGCGGAACTTGAGACGGTCGACCGGCTCCAGATCAGCACCCAGTTCGTTACGACCATCGGCGTCAAGGAAGATGTCGATGCGTGCGCGCGCGCCGATGCGCATGTGGTGATTGCACTTGGGGCAAACGTCCAGGGTCTTTTCCAGCTCCGGGCGGTACAGCACCGCGTCGCAGGACGGGCACTTGTGCCACAGACCTTCAGGAACCGAGCTTTTCTTCACCTCGGAACGCATGATCGAAGGGATCAGTTTGTCTACTAACCAGTTGCTCATGCTTTCTTTCTCCAGTACCGGTGGCTTGAACACAGCCCCGCGTATGCCCTTGAGCTAAATTCATGTGTGGCGATGACGCGGGCGGGACGGGGTCAGACGTTCGACCTGCCATTTCCCAACCGCATCCTCAGCCTTCCAGACAACCCGCCAGTGCAGGGTTGCCACTTCGTTCCCGGCCCTCCCCGCGGGGGCGCCGATGCTGCATTACACAGTGGTAGTTACTGACGGCGGCAGACTGCCAGCCGTCACATCGCGCGCACGGCCTGCATGAATGCGCGAATCTTGTGGTGATCCTTGATGCCCTTGCTCTGTTCTACTCCGCCGCTCACATCCACGGCGTATGGCCGAACCTGTTCGATGGCCGCCGCGACATTGGCGCAGTTCAGGCCGCCGGCAAGAATAATCGGCTTGCTCAACCCTTCCGGGATCAGCGACCAGTCGAACGCTTCGCCCGTGCCGCCCGGGACGCCTTCGACGTAGGTGTCCAGCAGGATCCCGCGAGCGCCCGCATAAGCGGCACAGGCGGCGGCAATGTCATCACCGGCCTTGACCCGCAGCGCCTTGATATACGGGCGTTGATAGCTTTCGCATTCGTCGGGGCTTTCGTCGCCATGAAACTGCAGCATATCCAGAGGCACGGCATCGAGGGTCTCGTTAAGCTCGCAGCGGCTGGCATTCACGAACAGCCCGACGGTGGTGACGAACGGTGGCAGCGCGGCAATGATTGCCCGTGCCTGCAATACGCTCACCGAACGCGGACTTTTGGCATAGAACACCAGACCAATGGCATCCGCCCCCGCCTCGACTGCCGCCAGCGCGTCTTCCATGCGGGTAATCCCGCAAATCTTGCTGCGAACGGCTGACATGTCTTGGAAACCTCAGGGATTGCACCGAGAAAGTCCCGGATGGTAACAAAAGCTTTTCCGGGCGTCAGCCGCCAAGTTCGCTGAAACCTGTGAGGAAGTGTGGCCCGAGGAAACGCTCCGGCAGCTCGAACTCGTCGCGGTACTCCACGCCCACCAGATACAGGCCGAAGGGATGAGCCGTCACACCCCCCGTGCGGCGAACCCGGCTTTCCAGCACCTCCCTGGCCCACTCCACCGGACGCTCGCCGGTGCCAATGGTCATCAGAACGCCCGCAATGTTGCGCACCATATGGTGCAGGAACGCCCCGGCGCGAATGTCCAGCACGATCATCTTGCCGTGCCGGGTGACGCGCAGGTGGTGGACTTCCTTGATCGGTGACTTGGCCTGGCACTGGCCGGCGCGGAATGCGCTGAAATCATGCACGCCCACCAGGTGCTGCGCGGCTTCGGCCATGCGCTCGGCATCCAGAGGACGATGGTTCCAGGTGATTTCCTGATTGAAGTGCGCCGGGCGGATCTGGTCGTTATAGATCACATAGCGGTAACGCCGGGCGATGGCCTTGAAACGCGCATGAAAATGCGCCGGCATGACCTTGGCCCAGGTCACACTGACGTCGTGGGGCAGATTGATATTGGCGCCCATCACCCAAGCCTTCAGGGTGCGCTCGGCCTGGGTATCGAAGTGCACCACCTGACCACAGGCGTGCACACCGGCGTCGGTACGCCCGGCGCACATCAGCGACACCGGCGAGTCGGCGACCTTGGACAGCGCATTTTCCAGGGTTTCCTGCACTGTCAGCACACCCGACGCCTGGCGCTGCCAGCCGCGGTAGCGCGAGCCCTTGTATTCGACGCCCAGAGCGATGCGGTAAAAGCCTGCGGCCGCCATTTCGGCGGCCGCGTTATCTATGTTTGCCAAGAACTGAGAGCCCGATGAGTTGCGCAAAGGCGCGCATTATAAAGGCGACGGACGAAGCAGGGGCGCTTTTGTTCGCAATGGACGCTGATACAAATGTGGGACGGGGCAAGCCCCCCCCTCCCACACTTCCCCTGCATCGAGCTTCAGATTCTACCGAGCATTTCCTTGGCCTCGCTGCGCTGCTCTTCGCTGCCTTCGGTCAGCACTTCGGACAGGATGTCACGTGCGCCATCGGCATCGCCCATGTCGATGTAGGCCTGGGCTAGGTCCAACTTGGTGGAGACTTCATCAGTGCCCGAGAGGAAGTCGAACTCCGGCTCGTCATCGCCCAGCGCCGCGTCTTCAGCAGTGAAGGTGGGCTCGATCGGCGGATGCTCCAGGCTCTGGGACAGGCGATCAAGCTCAGCGTTGACATCGTCCAGCTCCGAGGCAAATGCATCAGGCTTGGCCGCCGTTGGCGCTTCAGGCTCATCGGCCAGGGACAGATCGAAGTCTTCCGGCAGCTCAAAGTCATCCACGGCAGTGGGTTTGAGGGCCGGCGGCTCAACGTTCATCTGGTCTTCAAGGCCAGAAAGAAAGTCGTCATCGGCCTGCGAGGACGGCGGATCCAGTTGCAGATCGAAGTCCGAGGCTTCATTCGACGCGGCCTGGTCGTTGGTCTGTTGCTTCAACAGCGATTCGAACGTCGGCTGATCGGCGGCAACTACCGCCGGTGAAGCGGCTTCCAGCTCATCCAGGCTAAGGTCGAAATCGTCGGCCAACGCCTCGGGCGCGGGCGCGGGCTTTTCTTCGAGCAGGTCCTTGACGTATTGGGCATCGAGCGCCGCAGCCGCCACCGCGGCACTGACGCCCGCCGCCAGAACGGCCATGGCCGGGAAGCGCAATTTGAGCTGCTCGACCTGGGCGTGGTTTTCACCCGTGGCCACCAGTTGACGTTCCTGCGTCACGAACCCGTCCTTGTCGTTCTGCAGGCCGTAGACTTCCATCAGTTTCAGGCGCAGGTCGCTGCGCTTGGGATCGCGTTTGATCGCCTGCTCCAGCACATCGGCCGCCTGGTTCAAGTGACCACGATCGACGTGGGATTGCGCTTGCGCCAACGCACCACTGGCGTTGGTCGGATTGACGGCGGCGGCCAACGGCGAAAGCACCGAAGCCACCGTTGGCACGGCTACCGGTTCGACAACGGGTGCAGGCGCGGGGGCCAGCTTGACGCTCGGCGGTGCGACTTCCAGGCCTTCGAAACTGTCCGAGGGCAGGTCACGGTCGATGCTCGACGTGAACTCCGCCTCCTCGGCCAGGGCGCGGGCCATGCGCAGGTGCTTTTCTTCTTCAAGCCGGGCATTGCGATGGCGCGCCCACAGCAGCAGTAACAACAGCACCAGCAAGCCGGCCGCACCGCCAATAACGCCGAGTACGATGGGATTGGTGAGCAGGTCGTTGAACTTGCCTTCGGTGCTGGCAGGTGTCGCATCCGGCGTGATCACTTCCGGCGCAGGTGTTGCAGCCGCGGGTGCCGCTGGCGTCGCAGTGGACTCGGGCGCAGCCGCTTCAGCCGATTCGGCCGCTGGATCCACAGCCGCCGGGTCGGGAGCAGCAGGATCAGCCGCCAACTGGGCCGGCATCGCGGCCGTCGCCGTGGCCGGCTGGCCTTTTTCAGCCTGCAGCCTGGCCAGTTGATCATTCTTCAGTTGAATCAGTTTTTGCAGCTTGTCGAGCTGGCTTTGCAGGTCGGCCGCACGGCTCTTGAGTTCTTCGTTGTCGCGACGGGTAGTGTCCAGCTGTTCCTGGGTCACGGCCAGTTTTTCGCCCAGGGCCTGGCTGTCGCCGGCGTTGCCCTTGGCGCCCTTGCGCGCGGCTTCGGCGGAGACCAGGCTCAAGGTGTCCTTGGCGTCGGTGGTCGCGGCGGCAGTGCCTGCCTGGGTGCGGCGGGTGGCGTCCAGTTGCTGCCGGCCGGCGGGCTGATTGGTCGCACTGCGGCGGCCCTGGCGCCAGGCTTCGTTCTGCGCGCGCACCTCGGCAATCGCCTTGGGTTGCGGCAGCGCGGTACTTTGGGTGGCATCGGGCAGGCGCAGGACCTGGCCGGTCTTCAGGCGGTTGATGTTGCCATCGATGAACGCGTCAGGATTCAACGCCTGAATGGCCAGCATGGTCTGCTGCACCGAGCCGCCGTTGCGGTTCTTCTGCGCGATTTCCCACAGGGTGTCGCGGGATGTGGTGGTGTGCTGGGCCGACGCGCGCGCGGCAGCCGGAGCGCTGCCGGCGGGCGCCGACAGACGCGGTGCGGGCGCAGCGCCCGGCGTTGCCTGATCGAACTTGGCCGGGTCGAGCAATACGCTGTAGTCACGCATCAAGCGGCCATTGGGCCACTGCACCTGCAACAGGAAACGTACGTAGGAATCGGGCAACGGCTTGCTGGAGGTGACCCGCACTACGCTGCGACCATTGGGGTTGATCACCGGGGTGAACGTCAGGTCATCGAGAAACGCCTGCCGATCCACGCCCGCATCGACGAAGGCCTGGGAGGACGCCAGGCTTGGCGTGATCTCGGAAGCGGTGAGGCCACCGACATCAAGCAATTCGATGTCCACCGACAGCGGCTGGTTCAGCTTGGACTTGAGGGTCATCTCCCCCAGCTGCAGCGCTTGCGCCATACCGGAAGACAGCGCCGAGGCGGCCGCTATTGCTAACACCAGTTTGCGAACTTGAACCATAGCCTCATCCTTTGTCTGAACACTCCCCGGCTTGCGAGAAGGTTGGTAACCGCTGCCATTAGGCATGGCGAGCCGATAGGTTACCGACGCGCTTCTGTGCCGCTTCCGACCAAGCATAGCGCCTGGTTAGAATCAATCTACAAATTGCCGCCAAGTATCTTTTACACAAGGCGTTTTATCAACAACTGCGCCAACTGCACCGCATTCAGGGCTGCGCCCTTGCGTACGTTATCTGACGTCAGCCACATATTTAGTTCCGCAGGGTCGTCCACGCCTGCGCGAATGCGCCCTGCATAGACCACGTCCTGCCCCACCGCATCGCCCACAGCGGTGGGGTAATCCCCCTCCTCCACAAGCTCGATACCCGGCGCGGCTTCGAGGGCACGGTTGACGGCGGCGAGGTCCACCGGCGCCGCCAGTTGCAACGAGACCGTGAGGCTGTCGCCAAAGAACACCGGAGCTTGAACGCAGGTGGCGGAAACTTTCAGCGCCGGAGTGTCCAGTACTGCGCGCAGTTCATGTATCAGACGTTTCTCAAGGTCTGTATGACCTTTCGCATCTGGCTTACCGACTTGTGCCAGCAGGTTAAAGGCCATTTGCCGGTCAAAGAAAGCCGGCTCCAGTGGACGCACATTCAACAATTCGGCGGTTTGCCGGGCGAGTTCGCTGACGGCTTCACGGCCCAGGGCAGACACCGCCAGGTTGGCAGTGACGCTGACGCGCTGGATATCCACCAGACCACGCAACGGCGCCAGCACCACGGCGAGGTTAGTCGCGGATGGGCTGGGACTGCTGACCTGAAAGGGCTTCTGCAAGCCTTCCAGCACGTGGGCATTGGCTTCCGGCACCACGGGCGGTGCCTGTTCGGCCGGCAACGCGCCGGACAAATCGATCACCGCACACCCGGCTGCGGTGGCGCGTGGGGCGAAACCCAGGGTTACCGCCGGACCGGCGGCGAAGAACGCCAGCTGCGCCTTGCTGAAATCGAACTCATCGACTTCCCGCACGCGCACGTTCTTGCCACGAAACGGTACCGACGCACCGGCAGAGTTGCTGCCCGCCAGCAGATACAAGGTGCCGACCGGGAATGCCAGCTCTTCGAGAATCTGCACCAGGGTCTCGCCAACGGTGCCGGTGGCGCC
The DNA here is from genome assembly GCF_001439805.1 of Pseudomonas trivialis. Classification (GTDB taxonomy): domain Bacteria; phylum Pseudomonadota; class Gammaproteobacteria; order Pseudomonadales; family Pseudomonadaceae; genus Aquipseudomonas; species Aquipseudomonas trivialis. The sequence continues at coordinate 92,643 of NZ_JYLK01000006.1, forward strand.
GATCACGGCGATTTCAAAGGTCTGGGTCATGGAAGCTGCCTCGGGCATTGCGGGGGGAGCGGCACTTTACCGGGTGGCTGGGGGTGAGGCAATTGGGCTGGGTCCTGTGGTGAAGCTGATGGCCCTATCGGGAGCAATCTCCCTCCCACATGTCGATGTGTGAACACTGTTAAATGTGGAAGGGGGCTTGCTCCCGATGAGGCCCGCAAAGCCAATAAAAAACCCCGCGCCTGTCACCAGGGCACGGGGTTTTCAACATCCGACAGCAATCAACGCTCCAGCAGAATCCGCAACATCCGACGCAGCGGCTCTGCCGCGCCCCACAGCAACTGGTCGCCCACGGTGAACGCGCCAAGGAACTGGCTGCCCATGTTCAGCTTGCGCAGACGGCCCACTGGTACATTCAGGGTGCCGGTGACCTTGGTCGGACTCAGCTCCTGCATGCTGATATCGCGGTTGTTCGGCACCAGCTTGACCCACGGGTTGTGCTGGCTGATCAGCCCTTCGATATCGGCAATCGGCACGTCCTTGTTCAGCTTGATGGTCAGCGCCTGGCTGTGGCAGCGCATGGCGCCGATCCGCACGCAGATGCCATCCACCGGGATCGGGCTTTTGAAGCGACCGAGGATCTTGTTGGTCTCGGCCTGGGCCTTCCACTCTTCGCGGCTCTGGCCGTTCGGCAGTTCCTTGTCGATCCACGGGATCAGGCTGCCGGCCAATGGCACACCGAAGTTCTCGGTCGGGTAAGCCTCGCTGCGCATGGCGTCGGCCACACGGCGGTCGATATCGAGGATCGCGCTGGCCGGGTCAGCCAGTTGATCGGCGACAGCAGCGTGGGTCGCGCCCATCTGCTTGATCAGCTCACGCATGTTCTGCGCGCCGGCGCCGGACGCCGCCTGATAGGTCATGGCACTCATCCACTCGACCAGACCGGCTTCGAACAGGCCACCCAGGCCCATCAGCATCAGGCTGACGGTGCAGTTGCCACCGACGTAGTTCTTGGTGCCGGCGTCCAGTTGCTGGTCGATGACCTTGCGGTTGACCGGGTCGAGGATGATCACGGCGTCGTCCTGCATGCGCAGGCTCGATGCCGCGTCGATCCAGTAGCCCTGCCAGCCTGCTTCACGCAGCTTGGGGAAGACTTCGCTGGTGTAGTCGCCGCCCTGACAGGTCAGAATCACGTCGAGGGTTTTCAGCTCTTCAATGCTGTAGGCGTCCTTGAGCGGGGCAATATCCTTGCCCACGGACGGGCCTTGGCCACCCACATTCGAAGTGGTGAAAAACACCGGCTCAATAAGATCGAAATCCTGCTCTTCCAGCATCCGCTGCATGAGCACGGAACCGACCATACCGCGCCAACCGATCAGACCTACACGTTTCATCGCAACTACACCTTGTTAAAAAGTGGGCCGCCTGGCAGCAACAACTGCAAGCGGGCCCGAGAGATTACAGATTCCGCAGCGCGGCGACTACTGCGTCGCCCATTTCTTGCGTCCCGACCCGGGTGCAACCCTGGGACCAGATGTCACCGGTGCGCAACCCCTGGTCCAGCACCAGGCTGACGGCTTTCTCGATAGCGTCCGCCGCGTCACTCAGGTTGAAGCTGTAACGCAACATCATCGACACCGACAGAATGGTCGCCAGCGGGTTGGCAATGCCCTGCCCCGCAATGTCCGGCGCCGAACCGTGGCACGGCTCGTACATGCCTTTGTTATCAGTGTCCAGGGACGCTGACGGCAGCATGCCGATGGAACCGGTGAGCATCGACGCCTGGTCGGACAGGATGTCGCCGAACAGATTGTCGGTGACAATCACGTCAAACTGCTTGGGCGCGCGTACCAGCTGCATGGCCGCGTTATCGACGTACATGTGGCTCAGTTCGACGTCCGGGTAATCCTTGGCCACTTCTTCGACGATTTCACGCCACAGCTGGCTGGAAGCCAGCACGTTGGCCTTGTCCACCGAGCAGACCTTCTTGCCACGCACGCGGGCCATGTCGAAACCGACACGGGCGATACGACGGATTTCGCTCTCGCTGTAAGGCAGCGTGTCGTAGGCCTGGCGCTCTCCGTTCTCCAACTCACGCACGCCCCGTGGCGAGCCAAAGTAAATACCGCCGGTCAACTCACGCACGATAAGGATGTCCAGACCCGCCACCACTTCCGGCTTGAGACTGGAAGCGTCGGCCAGTTGCGGGTAAAGAATCGCTGGGCGCAGGTTGCCGAACAGGCCCAGTTGCGCGCGGATCTTCAGCAGGCCGCGCTCGGGGCGGATGTCGCGCTCGATCTTGTCCCACTTGGGCCCACCCACGGCGCCGAGCAGCACGGCGTCGGCCGCGCGGGCGCGGTCCAGGGTTTCGTCGGCCAGGGGCACACCGTGCTTGTCGATGGCCGCGCCGCCGATCACGTCGTGGCTCAGTTCGAAGCCCAGGCTGTACTTGCTGTTGGCCAACTCCAGCACCTTGACCGCTTCGGCCATGATTTCCGGACCAATACCGTCGCCAGGGAGAATCAGAATCTGCTTGCTCATGGGTTCCTCGTTTCATCATGCGACCCGCCCGCAGGCAAGCCGGGAAAATGGATCAGCGTTCGGCCCACACCACCAGCACATCGGTGCTGAAGGTGCCGTCGGCTTGAATCTCGTAGTAATCGCGCACTTCCTGGCCCATCGCCTGTTGCAGCTCAAGGATGGCCGCACGCAAGGCCGGCGGCGTGCGCATGCGCTCAACCCACGAGGTGTATTCCAGACGCAGGCGCTGACGGCTGCTGCTGCGCACGTGCAAACCGGCTTCGCTGAGCTGGCGCATCCACTCGGCGGCCGAGTAATCCCGCACGTGGCTGGTGTCGCGCAGCACTTCGACGGTTTGCAGGTAAGTGTCCAGCAATGGGCTGCCCGGCGACAACACATCGACGAACGCCGCCACCCCGCCCGGCTTGAGGACGCGACGCACCTCGCGCAGGGCCAGGCCAAGGTCGCTCCAGTGGTGCGCCGAATAGCGGCTGAACACGAAGTCGAACTCGCCATCGGCGAACGGCAGGCGTTCGGCGGCGCCGTGGACGGTGCTGATATTGGTAAAACCACGATCCTTTGCGGCGCCAGCCACCACATCAAGCATCTGCTGGGACAGGTCGTAAGCCACTACGTCTTTAACCAGCGGCGCGACATGAAAGCTGACATGACCGGCGCCGCAGCCCAGGTCCAGCAGGCGTGCATGGCCCTGCCCGGCCAGCTCGGCCTGCAGCAGCGCGAATTCGGTGCCTTGGGCGTGCACGGCACTGCTCAGGTAGGCCGAGGCTTGCTCGCCGAATTGTTTTTGCACGACTTGGGTGTGGGCGGTCTGGGTCATGGGAACTGTCCTTGGGTGTTGTGGTATTACACTGGCCCTGCCTACATCAATTCACGCATCACGAAACAGCCACGGCTGGCTCGCCCGGTGCTTGCTCTCGAACGCGGCAATCGCATCGCCGTCCTGCAACGTCAGGCCGATATCGTCCAGGCCATTGATCAGGCAATGCTTGCGGAACGCGTCCACCTCAAAGTGATACACCTTGCCATCCGGACGAGTCACCGTCTGTGCCGCCAGGTCGACGGTCAACTGATAACCCACCTCGGCCTCCACCTGCTTGAACAGCTCGTCCACTTCGGCATCGGTGAGGATGATCGGCAGCAGCCCGTTCTTGAAGCTGTTGTTGAAGAAGATGTCGGCGTAGCTCGGCGCGATGATGCTGCGAAAGCCATATTCTTCCAGGGCCCACGGCGCGTGTTCACGGCTGGAGCCGCAACCGAAGTTTTCCCGCGCCAGCAATACGCTGGCGCCCTGATAACGCTCGGCGTTGAGCACGAAATCCTTGTTCAACGGGCGCTTGGAGTTGTCCTGGTAGGCGTAGCCCACATCCAGGTAGCGCCACTCGTCGAACAGGTTGGGGCCGAACCCCGTGCGCTTGATCGACTTCAGAAACTGCTTGGGAATGATCTGGTCGGTGTCCACGTTGGCACGGTCCAACGGCGCGACCAGACCTGTGTGTTGGGTAAAAGCTCTCATCAGGAATTCCTCAGATCAATTCGCGAACATCGATGAAACGACCGTTGACGGCGGCCGCAGCGGCCATGGCCGGACTGACCAGGTGGGTGCGCCCACCGGCGCCCTGACGGCCTTCGAAGTTACGGTTGGAGGTGGACGCGCAGTGCTCGCCCGACTCCAGGCGGTCCGGGTTCATCGCCAGGCACATCGAGCAGCCCGGCTCACGCCATTCAAAACCGGCTTCGAGGAAAATCTTGTCCAGACCTTCGGCTTCGGCTTGCGCCTTGACCAGGCCCGAGCCCGGCACCACGATCGCCTGCTTGATGGTCGAAGCCACCTTGCGGCCCTTGGCGATCACCGCCGCCGCGCGCAGGTCTTCGATGCGCGAGTTGGTGCAGGAGCCGATGAACACGCGATCCAACTGAATGTCGGTAATCGCCTGGTTGGCCTTCAAACCCATGTACTTCAAGGCGCGCTCGATGGAACCGCGCTTGACCAGGTCGGCTTCCTGCGCCGGGTCCGGCACGTTCTGGTCGACGGCCAGGACCATTTCCGGCGAAGTGCCCCAGCTCACTTGCGGCTTGATCTGCGTGGCGTCCAGCTCGACCACGGTGTCGAACACCGCGTCGGCGTCGGAGACCAGGTCTTTCCAGGCTTCCACGGCGGCATCCCAATCGGCGCCGGCAGGCGCGAACGGACGCCCCTTGACGTACTCGACGGTTTTCTCATCCGCCGCCACCATGCCCACCCGGGCACCGGCTTCGATGGACATGTTGCAGATGGTCATGCGGCCTTCGATGGACAGGTCGCGAATCGCGCTGCCGGCGAACTCGATGGCATGGCCGTTACCGCCGGCGGTGCCGATCTTGCCGATCACGGCAAGCACGATGTCCTTGGCCGTCACGCCGAACGGCAATGTGCCTTCGACGCGCACCAGCATGTTCTTCATTTTTTTGGCGACCAGGCACTGAGTGGCGAACACGTGCTCCACCTCGGACGTGCCGATGCCATGGGCCAGGGCGCCGAACGCGCCGTGGGTGGACGTGTGGGAGTCACCGCAGACCACGGTCATGCCCGGCAAGGTCGCGCCCTGCTCCGGGCCGATCACGTGGACGATGCCCTGGCGCACGTCATTCATCTTGAATTCGGTGATGCCGTATTCGTCGCAATAGTCGTCGAGGGTCTGCACCTGCAGACGCGACACAGTGTCGGCAATTGCGTCGATGCCGCCCTTGCGTTCCGGGGTGGTCGGCACGTTGTGATCGGGGGTGGCGATGATCGAGTCGACGCGCCAGGGCTTGCGCCCGGCCAGCCGCAGGCCTTCGAACGCTTGGGGCGAGGTCACTTCATGGATGATGTGACGGTCGATGTAGATCAGCGACGATCCATCATCGCGACGTTTCACTTCATGGGAATCCCAAAGCTTGTCGTACAGCGTTTTGCCGGCCATCAGTCGGTCCTCATCAGCGGTGCTTCTCTATGCCAGGCTTTTTCAATAACCCTTTGGCTTGTGAGGCTGATGGTATGGCGCTACATTAAATAACTCAAATTCATAATTTTTATGCTTTAGATTACCAACTGGAATACCACCATGGACTTGGCCAACCTCAATGCCTTTATCGCCATCGCCGAGAGCGGCAGCTTTTCCGGTGCCGGTGAACGCCTGCACCTGACCCAGCCGGCCATCAGCAAACGCATCGCCGGCCTGGAACAACAATTGAACGTACGACTGTTCGACCGCCTGGGCCGTGAAGTGGGCCTCACCGAGGCGGGCCGGGCCTTGCTGCCGCGCGCCTATCAGATCCTCAATGTGCTGGACGACACCCGCCGCGCCCTCACCAATCTTACCGGCGAAGTCAGCGGGCGCCTCACCCTTGCCACCAGTCACCACATCGGCCTGCATCGCCTGCCGCCGATCCTGCGCGCCTTTACCCGTGAATACCCCCACGTTGCGCTGGATATCCAGTTCCTCGATTCGGAAGTGGCTTACGAGGAAATCCTCCACGGCCGCGCCGAAGTGGCCGTGATCACCCTGGCGCCCGCGCCTCATCATCTGGTACGCGCCACGCCGGTGTGGGATGACCCGCTGGACTTTGTGGTGGCACCGGAACACAGCCTCACCGGCAACACCAGTGTGAGCCTGGCCGATATCGCACGGCACCCGGCGGTTTTCCCCGGCGGCAACACCTTTACCCATCATATTGTCAGCAAGTTGTTCGGCGCCCAGGGCCTCACGCCCAACATCGCGATGAGCACCAACTACCTGGAAACCATCAAGATGATGGTCTCCATCGGCCTGGCCTGGAGCGTGCTGCCGCGCACCATGCTCGATGATCAGGTGACGAGCATCGCTTTGCCGGGCATACAGCTCAGTCGCCAGCTAGGCTACATCGTGCACACCGAAAGGACGCTGTCGAACGCTGCACGAGCCTTCATGAGCCTGCTGGATGCACAGGTCGATCTGCCAGGGATACCGGCATGACACCGTGCGGCCTTGGGTCTTGAAAAAAACCGCGCTGTCTGCCCATCGAGCCAAGGCCCTTTGATAATGCATAACCCTGTCGACCCGGAGCACAACACTGCCGAGCAGGCGCTCAAGGACAGCCAGGAGCGTCTCGACCTGGCGCTGGAGTCGGCGCAACTGGGCACCTGGGACTGGCACATTCCCACCGGCATGCTCTATGGCTCGGCCCGCGCCGCTCAACTGCATGGCTTGCCGCCCGAACCGTTCCACGAGCCCTTCGAGGCATTTTTCGAGGGCATGCCCGATTCCGATCGCGACAACATGCGCAGCGCTTACCGAACTCTGCGCAAGGGCCCGGCCGGCAACTACCAACTGATCTACCGCGTCCCCCTCGAAGACGGCAGCGCGCGCTACCTGGAAAGCCGTGCCCGGCTGTATCGCGACGAACACGGCGCGCCGTTGCGCATGGCCGGCACCTTGCTGGACATCACCGACCAGGTCGAACGCGAACAACGGCTCATTGCCTCCGAAGAAAAATTCGCTAGCGTATTCCATGCCAGCCCCAACGCAATCTCCATCACCGAACGCGACACCGGCCGGTATGTCGAGGTCAATGACGGCTTTTGCCGCCTGACCGGTTACCGCGCCGAGGAGGCCATCGGCCTCACGCTGTACCAAATCGGCATCTGGGCCGATGAAAACCAGCGCTCGGCGTTATTGGCGGAGCTCGCGATCAAGGGCCGCATTCATCATCTGGAAATGCTCTGGCACAACCGGCGCGGCGACGTGCTGTCGGTGGAAGTCTCGGTGGAGCCGATCACCCTCAATGAAACGCCCTGCCTGCTGCTGACCGCGCGGGATGTGAGCCTGCTGAAGAACGCCCAGGCGCAGATTCGCCACCTGGCCTACCACGACCCCCTCACCAACCTGCCCAACCGCGCGCTGCTGATGGACCGTCTGAGCCAGCAGATTGCCTTGCTCAAGCGCCACGACCTGCGCGGCGCTCTGCTGTTTCTCGACCTCGACCATTTCAAGCATATCAACGACTCCCTCGGACACCCGGTGGGCGACACCGTGCTGAAAATGATCACCGCACGCCTGGAAGCCAGCGTGCGCATGGAGGACACCGTCGCGCGCCTGGGTGGCGACGAATTCGTGGTGCTGCTCAGTGGCCTTGAAGGTTCGCGCACGCAGGTCAGCCGGCAGGTACAGGATCTCGCCGAGACATTGCGCCGTTTGCTCTCGGAGCCGATGTTCCTCGACGGCCACCGCCTGCAGGTCACACCGAGCATTGGTGTGGCGTTGATTCCCGACCATGGCTCGACCCCGGCCGACCTGCTCAAGCGCGCCGACATTGCGCTTTACCGCGCCAAGGACTCGGGGCGCAACATTACGCAGATGTTTCACACCAGCATGCAAAAAGCCGCCAGCGAACGCCTGCGCATGGAAACCGACCTGCGCCTGGCGCTCGCGCGCGGCGAGTTCAGCGTGCATTACCAGCCCCAGGTGGATGCGCGCGGCAGCCGCATCGTCGGGGCCGAAGCCCTGGTGCGCTGGCAGCATCCGCAACTGGGCGCGCAGTCGCCGGCCGAATTTATCAAGGTACTGGAAGACAGCGGCCTGATCCTCGAGGTGGGCACCTGGATTCTCGATGAGGCCTGCGCAGATTTTGCGCAATTGATCGCTGACGGCCTGGTGGACCCGCTGAGTTTCAGCCTGTGCGTGAATATCAGCCCACGGCAGTTTCGCCAGAACGACTTTGTGGAACGGGTGGAGCACAGCCTCAAGCAGCATGAATTGCCGTTCAGCCTGCTGAAACTGGAAATCACCGAAGGCATCGTGATCCAGAACCTGGATGAAACGGTGCTGAAAATGCGCCGCCTGAAAAAGCTCGGCGTGAGCTTTGCCATGGATGACTTCGGCACCGGTTACTCATCCCTGACCTACCTCAAGCGCCTGCCGGTGGACGCACTGAAAATCGACCAATCATTCGTGCGCGATGCAACCCACGACCCCAACGACGCTGAAATCATCCGCGCGATTGTGGCGATGGCGCGCAGCCTGAACCTGGAGGTGATCGCCGAGGGCGTGGAAACCCTGGAACAATTGGCGTTCCTGCAAGGGCTGGGCTGCCACCTGTATCAGGGTTACCTGCACAGCCGACCGTTGCCGATCGAGCGGTTCAGGACGCTGTTGATGTAGCGCACGCCTCTCACACCAGTGCGACCGCTTCGCCAGTCCTTGGCCAGCCCCCCCTGCGGCCCCACAGTTCTTCATGTCCGCCAATCACCGCAACCGAATGGGTGCGGGTGTTGATCATGCCTAACTGGCCGGCGGCCAAGGCCTCGACTGAGGTTTTTCTCACATAGCGGCTCAAACCCAGGCGCTTGAGCGCTTCGCCGGTTTCCAGCTCGTCCTCACCCTCGTTGAGGCTGTTGATGGCCGCGCTGAAGCTGGCGCCCGCCGTGCCGTCGTTGTTTTGCTGCTGCGCGCGCTTGGCGCTGACGGCAAACAGAAAGTTGGCATCCTTGAGCATTCCGGCATCCACGCCTTTGAAGCGGGATTCGCGGGCGGCTTGTGACAACTCCCGATTGGACACACTGAGCGTATAGCCGTCCCGCAGCGTCACGTCATAGCCGCGCGCCGTTCTCTGAACCCTTTCGAAAATACTTCTGGGGCTCTGGCCGAACCGAACCATGGCCACCTTGATTGCTGCCACCGTGACGCAGTTGCCCTGATTGCCCTGGCGAAAACCGCGCCAGATATCATCGGGCTGTTCGCCAACGGCTTTTGTGGACAAGTGCGGGGACAGTTCCACGCTTGCGCTGACACCCAGCCATTGGTTCACCACCGTCCCGAAGAAGCTCCCCAGGTGCAAGCCGTTCCCGGCAAGCCGGCAACACTCGCGGCTGCGCTGTACGAATAGCCACGAAGGCCCAGGATAAACGTAACGCTGATAAACGTGCTCAGGCGCGTGGCGGACAACGCTGCACACGTCCGGAACCGCACGGTAATACTCATCGCTGAAGCCTGCTGCGCGCGTATTGAAGATTGAATACATGGACCCTGCCTTGAACGCGTCTCCCCAACTGCATGGGCAGTCGGGGAGTCTTGGTCAGCCATTAGCTAGTAAAGACATCTATGAGGCTGTATCGACATAGCGTGCCGAGGGTCTCAGCCAAAACGTCCAAAGATCGGACGTCCAGCGGCTGGAGCAGGCGACGTGATACCTGGACGAGCCTTGATCTCGCTGTCAGCCTTTGCGGTGGTCTCAAGTTCAACATCCTTGTGCGCAGCCGTTGCGTGCTCATGCTCATGCTCATGCTCATGCTTTGCCTCTGTTGCGGTCGTCGTTTGCGCCCCCGCGTCCAGCACGGTATCGACCTTCCCTTCTGCGTCCGCCTTCATCTCCGCCTCTGTTTTGAACGCACTCGGCGTCGCTGCAAGGGTTTTCGCCTCGGCGCGCAACTGGCTCGCGGTCCTGGTTTCAGTGATCAAGGCTGCGCCACTGGGCTCATCGACCTTTGCCTCGTCGATAATCAATCGTGGCTTGATCGACGAGGCTGTAGTCGACCCATCATGGGAAGTCACCTTGACCTGAACGCCGGCAGCCAGGCTGATTCTGTACTGTTTGCCGCTCTCGGGCGTCAAGTTCACCTGGGTGCTGCCATCCGGCATGACCATCACCTGCGCATCGCCATCGGCGGAAGCGTTCAGCAGCGCGTCTTTTTCAGTGCCTTGTGCTGCGAGTACCGAGCTGTCAGTGGAGGGCGGTATCTGCATCCCAAGCTTGCCTTTTGCAACCGGTTCATCATTCGCAGGCGGCGTTTGGCTGTCAGCGTCTTTAACGTCCACCAGCACACGACCTTCAGCGCCAGCTCTCATCTGGACATCCGGTTTCACCGACGTTACCGGTGGACTCTTCACATCAACCGGCAACTTTGAACTGCCGCCCCAGCCGGACAGGAAGTTGCGCATTGCTTTCAGAACCAGCTCGAACATTTCCAGCATTTTGTCCAAGGCATCGGCACTAACGGTAACTTGCCTGTCGCCGCTCTCGGCATTATCGAAACTCTGCGAGGTGTTGCTTTTTGGAACAAACCCGAGGTTATTGACCGGCTTTTCCAACTCTTTCGGACTCTGCGCTGCCGCCTCGTTGTTCGCATTAAGATCCGACTTGAAACCCGCAACATTATTCATGGATATAGTGGACATCTGATTCATCTCATTCCTGGGGGTTGCGCCGCCGGCTCAATAACCATTTAAACCGGCAACGATAGACTGGGACTGGAAGTGACCATCATCACTTCGCAGTCCCTACTTTCGTGGAGCGCAGCGGCATTGGGTTCCAGAAATCCGCGATCACATAAGGAAATCAAGATCAACAATCAGACTTTGCCGCGTCCTGCTCCCAGCAAAATCAAAGCGTTTGCGCCTGCAAACAGCCCTGGCGCAGATATATAAAGTAATAAGCAGGTCACACTTTAAACTCATGTAATCATTAAGCCCTGCCACCGAACGTCGCGCATGTTAGTGCGCGCGCGAACCCAGCCGCCGAACCCACGGCAAACAACTGCAGGAGCCTAGTTATAGACGCTCAAAAAAAAGGAGCGCCAATAGCGCCCCTGATTTAGTGTTTTAAAACGTTATCAATATGAACTTAATCTTTCAGTGCAGGCTGTACACCGATCAACTCCGCCACCTTGTCCAATGCGGTCTCGCGGCGCAGGGCGTGGAACAACTCAACCGCCTGCGGATAGTTGCGCGTCAGCATCGCCAACCACTGCTTCAAGCGACCGGGCGCCTGCTTTTCCGTCAACTGCGCCACCGACTGGCGCCAGAAGTCATGGAGCATCGGCTGCATCTGCGTCCAGGACATCTCCACCACGTCCTCACCGGCACGCGCGGCGGCAATCTGCCGCGCCAGGTCCGGGCGCGCGACCAGGCCACGACCCAGCATGATGTGTTCGGCGCCACTGATTTCGCGGCAACGCTTCCAGTCTTCGACGCTCCAGATATCGCCATTGGCAAACACCGGCACGCTGACCACGTCCTGCACCCGCGGGATCCATTCCCAATGAGCCGGCGGCTTGTAGCCATCGGTCTTGGTGCGCGCATGCACCACGATATGCGCCGCGCCGCCCTCGGCCAGCGCGGTGGCACACACCAGCGCGCCATCCGGGCTGTCGAAGCCCAGGCGCATCTTGGCGGTCACCGGGATGTGCGCCGGGACGGCGCGGCGCACGTGCTCGACAATCCGGTTGAGCAGCTCCGGTTCCTTGAGCAGCACCGCACCGCCGCGCGACTTGTTGACCGTCTTGGCCGGGCAGCCGAAGTTCAGGTCGATCACCTGCGAGCCCAGCTCACAGGCCAAAGCAGCGTTTTCCGCCAGGCACACAGGGTCCGAACCGAGCAACTGCACGCGCAGCGGCACGCCTGCAGCCGTTTGGGCACCTTGCAGCAGTTCCGGGGCAAGTTTGTGGAAATAGGCCGGGGTGAGCAGGCGGTCGTTGACGCGAATGAACTCGGTCACGCACCAGTCGATCCCGCCGACACGGGTCAGCACGTCACGCAGGATGTTGTCGACCAACCCCTCCATGGGCGCCAGGGCAATTTGCATGGAAAACACTCAACAAAAATCGTGGCGCAGTTTACTGGGTTTCCTGCAGGAAACGTTAACCCCCGGTCAGCGCGGGGCCGTAACCGTCGAGAAACTCACTGGGCATGCGCTTGGGCTTGCCGCTGGACAGCTCGATACAGACGAAGGTGGTTTGCGCGCGCAACAGCGTCGCACCGTCACGCGGGCGCACCAGTTGGAAGCGGCGGGTCATCTTCAGGCGCTGGTCCCAGTCGACGATCCAGGTGGCCAGTTGCAGTTCATCGCCTTCGTAGCCGGCCGCCAGGTAGTCGATCTCATGACGCACCACGGCCATGGCGCGGTCCAGGCGGCGATACTGGGTGAGGTCCAGCCCCAGGCGCTGGGAGTGACGCCAGGCGCTGCGCTCCAGCCAGGCTACGTACACCGCGTTATTGGCGTGCCCCAGGCCGTCGATGTCCTCGGGACCGACCTGCAGATCGATGATGAACGGCGTTGCCAGATCCCAGCCCATGCCTTGCTCCTGTCGGTTGATGTCGGCGCAGCAGTGTATCAACGCACCGCCGACTTCGCTGCGCGCAACACCCGATCCGACAATTCGCCAGGTCCAAGGGCGCGTGCAAGTGACAGGCCACCGATCATCAAGGCCATGCCCGCCAGGGCCTTGTCGGTGTCTTCGGGGCTGGCGGCCAGTTGAGCGGCCATCAGCTCCGTGTGCTCATTGAGCGCCTGGCGGAATTCATCCGGCAGGCGGCCCATTTCGCCCACGGTGGCCGGCAGCGGGCAGGCTTGCGTGGTGGAGTCGCGATGCTTGCGCGACAGGTAGAACGCCGCCGCCAGGCCGCGACGCTCTTCGCCGCTGAGTTGGCCATCGATATCCTCAATTGCCGCGCGACGCCTGGCCAGCAACGCAGTAAAGGCCTCCAGCATCAACGCGTCCTTGCTTTCAAAGTGCGCGTAGAAACCGCCGACGGTCAGCCCCGCCGCGCCCATGACTTCGCCCACACTCGGCTCGGCCGGGCCGCGCTGGATCAACGCAGCACTGGCGGCTTGCAGAATACGTTCACGGGTTTGCGCTTTTTTATCGCTCATCAAAGGCTCCGTCACTCATGGGCTGGATATTATTACCATAATAATACCTGGCCAGGCGAGAAGCGCGACAACAGGTCAGAGCAGGAAAAGGAATGAACAGCAGATTTGACCAAACGCCAGACAAACAAAAGGGCCATTCAATAATTGAATGACCCTTAAAAATCCCGCAGAGCGGGTAATCGTGGCGTCCCCTAGGGGACTCGAACCCCTGTTACCGCCGTGAAAGGGCGGTGTCCTAGGCCACTAGACGAAGGGGACACAAACCTTCTGTACAACAGACCAGCGCTGAGTGCTGATCGATTCAAGGCCGGTGTGGCCAGACCTTGAACCTGTAGATTGGTGGAGCTAAACGGGATCGAACCGTTGACCTCTTGCATGCCATGCAAGCGCTCTCCCAGCTGAGCTATAGCCCCGATTTTTCGCCTGGCGGCGCAGCAGACCTTGCGAACTGCTTGTTGAAACTGGCGTCCCCTAGGGGACTCGAACCCCTGTTACCGCCGTGAAAGGGCGGTGTCCTAGGCCACTAGACGAAGGGGACAAAACCTTCTGTACAACAGATCAGCGCTGAGTGCTGATCGATTCAAGACCGGTGTGGCCAAGCCTTGAACCTGTAAATTGGTGGAGCTAAACGGGATCGAACCGTTGACCTCTTGCATGCCATGCAAGCGCTCTCCCAGCTGAGCTATAGCCCCTCATCGGTGAGGACGGGGCGAATCTTAATGGCGGTTTGGAAGTGTGTCAAATTTATTTTCAACAATTTCCAAAGTTTTTTGCCGGGATAACAATCACTTACCAACGAAACCCCGAAAAGCCGGGGTTTCGTCGCTGCCACAGAGGACTTAGCCGATAGCGCCCAGCAGCTTTTCCCATTCCTTGTTTTCTTTCTTGGAAACACCCCCCAGCAAATCAAGGGCCTGGCGCAGGCGGAAACGCGTAAGGTCCGGTCCGAGAATTTCCATCGCATCAAGCACCGACACCGAACTGGCCTGCCCGGTGATCGCGGCGAACATCAGCGGCATGGCGTCACGCAGCTTCAGTTCCAGGGACTCGACCACTGCCTGAATCGTCGCAGTGATCGCGTCCTTCTCCCACTGGCGCAGGCTTTCGAGCTTCCACAGAATCAGCTGCATCAACTGGCGCACCTGGTCGCCCGACAGTTTTTTCGACTCGAACAGTTTTACATCCGGGTTCACGCCGCCGGCAAAGAAGAAGCTGGCCAGCGGAGCGACCTGGCTGAAGGTCTCCACCCTGCCCTGCACCAGCGGCGCGATCTTCATCATGTACTCAGGATTCAACGCCCACTGCTGCACGCGGCTGGCGAATTCTTCCACCGGCAAGTCACGCAGCCACTGGCCGTTGAGCCACGACAGTTTTTCGATATCGAAGATCGGCCCGCCCAGCGATACGCGGGACAGGTCAAAGTTGTCGACCATTTCCTGCAACGAGAATTTCTCGCGCTCGTCCGGCATCGACCAGCCCATGCGGCCCAGGTAGTTGAGCATCGCTTCGGGCATGAAGCCCATCCGCTCGTAGAACGTCACCGAGGTCGGATTCTTGCGCTTGGACAATTTGCTCTTGTCCGGATTGCGCAACAGCGGCATGTAGCACAACTGCGGCTGCTCCCAGCCGAAGTACTCATAAAGCAGGATCAGTTTCGGCGCCGATGGCAGCCATTCTTCGCCACGCAGCACGTGGGTGATGCCCATCAGGTGGTCATCGACCACGTTGGCCAGGAAGTACGTCGGCAGACCGTCGGTCTTCATCAGCACCTGCATGTCCATGCGGTCCCACGGGATCTCGACGTCGCCGCGCAGCATGTCCGGCACCACGCACACGCCTTCGCCCGGCACCTTCATGCGGATCACATGGGGCTCGCCGGCGGCCAGGCGGCGGGCCACTTCTTCTTTCGATAGCAACAGGGCGCGGCCATCGTAGCGCGGGGTCTCGCCACGGGCCTGTTGCTCGGCGCGCATCTGGTCCAGCTCTTCAGCGGTGCAGAAACACGGGAACGCATGGCCCATGTCGACCAGTTGCTGGGTGTACTGTTTGTAGATGTCGCTGCGCTCGCTCTGGCGATACGGGCCGTGCGGGCCACCGACGTCCGGACCTTCGGCCCAGGTGATGCCGAGCCAGCGCAGGGCATCGAAAATCTGCTGTTCCGACTCGCGGGTAGAGCGCAACTGGTCGGTGTCTTCGATCCGCAGAATGAATTCACCGCCGTGCTGCTTGGCAAAGCAGTAGTTGAACAAGGCGATGTAAGCAGTGCCGACGTGGGGATCGCCGGTAGGCGATGGCGCGATGCGCGTGCGGACGGTGGTCATGGCAGGTCTCGAATGGGCGATATAACTGAAAATTGAAACAAGGGGCGAATGGTAACAGCCTGGGTGATATCTGGAAAACCGAGGCGCGGCTATCGGGGGCAAGCCCCCTCCCACATTTGACCGTGTTCACACATCAAGGTGAGAGGGGGTTTGCCCCCGATGAGGCCGGCACAACCACTACCAATCAAACAGCCAGCAACCGCTCGCGCAACTTGCCAATCTCATCGCGCGTCTGCGCCGCCGCCTCGAATTCAAGATCGCGCGCCAACTGGTACATCTTCTCTTCCAACTGGCGAATCCGCTTGGTGATCTCACTCGGCGAGCGCAATTCGTTCTCGTACTTGGCGCTTTCCTCGGCGGCCTTGGCCATGCCCTTGCGCTTCTTGCTGCGCGAGCCCGGCACGGTGGCGCCTTCCATGATGTCGGCGACGTCCTTGAACACACCTTTGGGGGTGATGCCGTGCTTGAGGTTAAAGGCAATCTGCTTTTCACGGCGCCGCTCGGTCTCGCCGATCGCGCGCTCCATGGAACCGGTGATGCGGTCCGCATACAGGATCGCCCGGCCATTGAGGTTACGCGCCGCGCGGCCGATGGTCTGGATCAGCGAACGTTCGGAGCGCAGGAAGCCTTCCTTGTCCGCATCCAGAATCGCCACCAGCGACACTTCCGGCATGTCCAGGCCTTCGCGCAGCAGGTTGATGCCCACCAGCACATCAAAGGTGCCCAGGCGCAGGTCGCGGATGATCTCCACCCGCTCCACCGTGTCGATGTCCGAGTGCAGGTATCGCACGCGCACGCCGTGGTCGGCCAGGTAGTCGGTGAGGTCTTCGGACATGCGCTTGGTCAGCGTGGTCACCAGCACCCGCTCTTCCAGCGCCACGCGCTTGTTGATCTCCGACAGCAGGTCATCGACCTGGGTCAGCGCCGGGCGGATTTCGATCTGCGGGTCGACCAGGCCGGTCGGTCGCACCACCTGCTCGATCACCCGGCCCGCATGCTCGGCCTCATAATTGCCCGGCGTGGCGGAGACGAAAATGGTCTGCGGGCTGATCGCCTCCCACTCGTCAAACCGCATCGGCCGGTTATCCAGTGCCGACGGCAGGCGAAAACCGTACTCCACCAGGGTCTCCTTGCGCGAGCGGTCGCCCTTATACATCGCGCCCACCTGCGGCACGCTGACGTGGGACTCGTCGATCACCAGCAAGGCGTCCGGCGGCAGGTAGTCGTACAGCGTCGGCGGCGGCGCGCCGGAGTCACGGCCCGACAGGTAGCGCGAGTAGTTTTCGATGCCGTTGCAGTAGCCCAGCTCCAGGATCATCTCCAGATCAAAGCGGGTGCGCTGCTCCAGGCGCTGGGCCTCCACCAGTTTGTTGTTGGCGCGCAGGTATTCGAGGCGCTCGGCCAGTTCGACCTTGATGCCCTCAATGGCGCCCATCAGGGTTTCACGGGGCGTTACATAGTGGCTCTTGGGGTAAAAGGTGAAGCGCGGCAGCTTGCGGATTACTTCGCCGGTCAACGGATCGAAGGCCGACAGGCTTTCGACTTCATCGTCGAACAGCTCGATGCGGATCGCCTCCAGGTCCGATTCGGCCGGGTAGATGTCGATCACATCGCCGCGCACGCGGAAGGTGGCGCGGGCGAAATCCATGTCGTTGCGGGTGTATTGCAGGCTCGCCAGGCGCCGCAGCAGTTCGCGCTGGTCGAGTTTGTCGCCACGGTCGACGTGCAGCACCATCTTCAGATAGGTTTCCGGACTGCCCAGGCCGTAGATGCACGACACGGTGGTGACGATGATCGCGTCCTTGCGCTCCAGCAACGCCTTGGTCGCCGACAGGCGCATCTGCTCGATATGGTCGTTGATCGACGCATCCTTCTCGATGAAGGTGTCGGACGACGGCACATAGGCTTCGGGCTGGTAGTAGTCATAGTAGGAGACAAAATACTCCACCGCATTGTTCGGGAAGAACGCCTTGAACTCGCCGTACAGCTGCGCGGCCAGGGTCTTGTTCGGCGCCAGCACCAGGGTCGGGCGGTTGATCTGCGCGATTACGTTGGCAATGCTGAAGGTCTTGCCCGAACCGGTCACCCCGAGCAGCGTCTGGTGCGCCAGGCCGGCCTCGATGCCTTCGACCATCTGGCGAATGGCTTCGGGCTGGTCGCCGGCCGGTTCAAAGCGGGTGACGAGCTGGAAATCCGACATAACGTACCTCTTTCAAGTCACCCCGGGCCTGTGGCCGCCAAGGACGAATAGCTCAGCAACCCGCGAATATGCTTCGCAGGTTGCAGGAAAAAATCATGATAGCTGTAGAAGTGGTGGCGAAGGCGACGGGTTTCAAGGCACTTATCCTACATAGCCGCCGTATAGGCCCTGCCTGTTGAATGCCAATAAGACTAACGGTCGGCGCCTCAACCGAAAAACTTGGCCGAAAAGCCGTTTCAACGGTCGCCCTCGGCCGTGCGGGCCTCTATACTAGCTCCCCGTTTGTGCACCGCTCTAGTGCCTCCGGCCGGAGCGCGACACGTCCCTCCCTTCCCCCATAGAGCTGCCGCAAAATGAGCCTGTTCTCCGCTGTCGAAATGGCACCACGCGATCCAATCCTGGGCCTCAACGAAGCATTCAACGCCGACACACGAACCACCAAGGTCAACCTTGGCGTGGGCGTTTACTGCAACGAGGAGGGGAAGATTCCACTCTTGCGTGCCGTTGCCGAAGCGGAAGCCATTCGCGTGGCGCAACACGCGGCCCGTGGCTACTTGCCGATTGACGGGATCGCGGCCTATGACAAGGCCGTGCAAACCCTGTTGTTCGGTGACACGTCGCCCCTGCTGAGCGCCGGCCGTGTGGTCACAGTGCAGGCCGTCGGCGGTACCGGCGCGCTGAAAATCGGCGCAGACTTCCTCAAGCAGTTGCTGCCCGACGCCGTCGTTGCCATCAGCGACCCGAGCTGGGAAAACCACCGCGCGCTGTTCGAAACCGCCGGTTTCCCGGTCCACAACTATCGCTATTACGACGCCGCCACCCACGACGTCAACCGCGCCGGCCTGCTCGAAGACCTCAACGCCCTGCCGCCACACTCCATCGTGGTGCTGCACGCCTGCTGCCACAACCCCACCGGCGTCGACCTCAGCCCGGCCGACTGGCAAAACGTGCTGGACGTGATCAAGGCCAAGAACCTCGTGCCGTTCCTCGACATGGCGTACCAGGGTTTCGGCGACGGCATCCACGAAGACGCGGCTGCCGTGCGCCTGTTCGCCGAGTCGGGGCTGACCTTCTTTGTGTCCAGCTCGTTCTCCAAGTCGTTCTCCCTGTACGGCGAACGCGTGGGCGCGCTGTCGATCGTCAGCGAATCCGCGGAAGAAAGCGCGCGCATCCTGTCCCAGATCAAGCGCGTGATCCGCACCAACTACTCCAACCCGCCGACCCACGGCGCAGCCATCGTCGCCGCCGTGCTGAACAACCCTGAGCTGCGCGCCCAGTGGGAAGCGGAACTGGCTGAAATGCGCCTGCGCATCCGTGGCATGCGCGAGCAGATGGTCGCCGAACTGGCCAAGGCTGCACCGGGCCACGACTTCAGCTTCGTCGGCCGCCAGCGCGGGATGTTCTCCTACTCCGGCCTGAGCGTGGCGCAAGTCACGCGCCTGCGCAGCGAATTTGGCATCTACGCGCTGGACACCGGGCGCATCTGCGTGGCGGCGTTGAACCAATCGAACATTGGCGCCGTCACAAAAGCGATCGTTCAGGTGCTGTAAGCCGGCGTTCGTGATGAAGAAGGGGAAACCGATGGTTTCCCCTTTTTCGTGTGCAGCCCCTAGACTGAACCCCGACTGCCCCTTTGCTGTGAGAGCCCTATGAGAAACGACGACCTGGACCTTGACCTGCGCGCCGACCGCGACGAACTGCACGACTTCACCCCGCGCGCGCCGCACACCAAGCGCCAGAAAAGCCTGGTGCTGCAAGTGGCGCTCGGCGTGTTCCTCGGTGGCCTGGCGCTGTGGCTGGTGCAACTGGGCGCAACGGCGATCATGGCCAAACTGGCCATGGGCACCTTTCAATTCGGCGGCTGATCACCCGCCCAGGCGAACTGGAACCTGTGTGGCGAGCAGGCTTGTCCTGCGTTGGGCTGCGCAGCAGCCCTCAAACCAGGCGCTGAGCCGTATCAGGCACACCGCGTTTTGCTTGATTGGGGGCGCTTCGCACCCCAACGCGGGGCAAGCCCGCTCGCCACAGGGATCGGATTGCCTGATATAGCTCAGGCTGCGCGTTCCTCCAGTAACCGCACGAAGCTGTTCAGGCTTTGGGACACGGTGCCGCGCCGCCAGATCAGCCAAGTGTTGAGCACGCGAAATCCGTCCTCCAGCGGCCACACGCTCACCGCCGCAAACCCCGGCATGCTTTCGAGCATGCTGCGCGGCATCAGCGCCAGGCCCGCGCCGGCGCTGACGCAGGCCAGCATGCCGTGGTACGACTCCATCTCGAAAATTTTGCCTGGCACCGCGCCATCGTGTGAGAACCAGCGCTCAAAGTGGTGCCGGTAGGAACAGTTCGAACGAAACGTATAGATATTCTCGCCATTCACGTCCCGCCCCCGGCTGATCGGCGCGTGGTGCAGGGGCGCGATCACCACCATTTCCTCCTCGAACACCGCCACGCCTTCGAGGGTCGCGTGCAGCACCGGGCCATCGACGAACGCCGCCGCCAGCCGGCCCGACAGCACCCCTTCGATCATCGTGCCCGATGGCCCAGTGCTCAGGTCCAGCTCGACCTTGGCATGCCTCTGGTTGTAGGCCGCGAGCAACGCCGGGATGCGCACCGCCGCCGTGCTTTCCAGCGAGCCCAGCGCAAATGCACCCTGCGGCTCCTCCCCCGCCACCGTCGCTCGGGCTTCCTGCACCAGGTCGAGGATGCGCCGCGCGTAGCCGAGGAAATTCCAGCCAGCGGGCGACAGGCGCAGGCGGCTTTTCTCGCGGATAAACAACGCCACGCCCAGGTCCTGCTCCAGTTGCTTGATGCGCGTGGTCAGGTTCGACGGCACGCGATGAATCAGCTGCGCGGCCGCGCTGATACTGCCCTGCTCGGCTACCGCCTTGAAAATTTCCAGTTGCACCAGATCCACATCATTCTCCAATCGTGAATGTATTGCTCAATATTATTCACTTTCCAGAAAACATGCAGCCCCGTAGGCTGGCCTCATTCACTCATTCAGCCGGACGGTGCCATGAACGCGATTTCCTCCCACACTCACGCCCTGTCGATCAATCCCGCCACTGGCGAAACCATCGGCAGCTACCCGTACGAAACCCAGGCGCAACTGGATGCCGCGCTCGACCGTGCTAGCGCTGCCTTCCGCACCTGGCGCCGCCAGCCTGTGAGCCAGCGCGCCGAATTGCTGCTGGCCCTGGCCCGAGCCCTGCGCGAGCAAGCCGAAACCATGGCGCAGATGATCACCCGGGAAATGGGCAAACCCATCGCCCAGGCCCGCGCCGAAATCGAAAAATGTGCGCTGATGACCGAGTGGTACGCCGCCCACGGCCCGGCCATGCTCGCCTCGGAACCGACCCTGGTGGACAACGGCAGCGCGCGCATCGAATACCGCCCACTGGGCCCGATCCTTGCGGTGATGCCGTGGAACTTCCCGGTGTGGCAAGTGCTGCGCGGCGCCGTGCCGAGCCTGCTGGCCGGCAACACCTACGTGCTCAAACATGCGCCGAACGTGATGGGCAGCGCTTACCTGATCCAGCAGGCATTGCGCACAGCCGGTTTCGCCGACGGCTTGTTCGAAGTGATTAACGTGACCCAGGACGGCGTGTCCAACGCCATCGCCGACCCGCGCATCGCCGCTGTCACCCTCACCGGCAGCGTGCGCGCCGGCATGGCCATCGGCTCCCAGGCCGGTGCCGCACTGAAAAAGTGCGTGCTGGAACTGGGCGGCTCCGACCCTTTCATTGTGCTCAACGACGCCGACCTCGACGCCGCCGTGCAGGCCGCCCTCATCGGCCGCTTCCAGAACAGCGGCCAGGTCTGCGCCGCCGCCAAGCGCCTGATCATCGAAGAGGGCGTGGTCGAAACCTTCACCCAAAAATTCCTCGACGCCAGCCGCGCCCTGGTGATGGGCGACCCGACATCCGCCGCCACCTACATCGGCCCCATGGCGCGCTTCGACCTGCGCGACGAGCTGCACGGCCAGGTTCAGGCCACGCTGGCCGAGGGCGCGACCCTGCTGCTGGGCGGCGACAAAATCGACGGCGCCGGCAACTACTACGCGCCGACCGTCCTGGCCGACGTCACCGACCAGATGACCTCATTCAAACAGGAACTGTTCGGCCCGGTGGCCTCAATCATCACCGCCCGCGACGCCGAGCATGCCGTGGCGCTGGCCAACGACAGCGAGTTCGGCCTCACGGCAAGCATCTTCACCCGCGACGCGGCCAAGGCACGGGCGATCACCGATGAGCTGGAAACCGGCGGTGTGTTCGTCAACGCGTTCAGCGTCTCCGACCCCCGCGTGGCATTTGGCGGGGTGAAGAAAAGCGGGTTCGGCCGCGAGCTGTCGCACTTTGGCGTGCGCGAGTTCTGCAACGCACGGACCGTGTGGCTGGATCGCAAGTAACCGCACATCACCTCAAGACCGGCAATGGCGCCTCACACACTGCACCAGCCCATCCAGCGCCTGGGACTTGACCGGCGCGAGCACACACACCGTGTGCTCGCGGTCTTCCTCCGTGACGGTCAGGGTGTAATGCACCTGGCCCGGCTTACCGGACTCCGGAACCTTGCTTTGCGGCAACTTGAAGAAGTCCGCCGCCTGGATCAGTTGGCGCAGCTCCTGCTGATCCGGCTCGGGCAGCGTAGCCAGCTCGACGCTGCGAGGTTTGGCCAGGCCCGGAAAAAATGCCAGGCCGCCGTTTTCCTTGATCGAAATTCGCATGGCTGTTCCTCACCGCCCAGGCGGTTTGTCAGACGTTGATACCCACCGCGTTCCAGCCTGCCTTGACGGCCTTCTGCTCGTCCTTGTTGGCGCCGTACAGGCGGCCGGCCACATCATAGGTGATGCGCGCAAAACGCAGAAACCCCGAGTTCGGCCGCAGCCGTGCGTCGCGCAAGGCGTCGTACCAGATGCGGCCGGCACGCTCCCAGGCAAACCCGCCGATCTTCGTCGCGACCTGATAGAACGCATGGTTGGGAATACCCGAATTGATGTGCACGCCGCCATTGTCGTCGTAGGTATGCACAAAGTCATCCATATGCCCGGGCTGCGGGTCCTTGCCCAACAGGGCGTCATCAAACGCGGTGCCCGGTGCTTTCATCGAGCGCAGCGCCGTGCCCTTGATCTTTTTGGTGAACAGCCCCTTGCCGATCAACCAGTCGGCGTCCTCGGCCTTCTGCTTCAACGCATACTGCTTGATCAGCGAGCCGAACACGTCCGACAGCGACTCGTTCAACGCACCGGACTGGTTGAAGTACATCAGCTTGGCTTCGTCCTCGGTGACGCCGTGGGCCAACTCATGGCCGATCACGTCGAGCGCAATAGTGAAGCGGTTGAACAACTGCTGATCGCCATCGCCGAACACCATCTGGGTCGAGTTCCAGAACGCATTGTTATAGGCCTGGCCAAAGTGAACGGTGGCGTCCAGCGCCATGCCGGCATCGTCGATGGAGTTGCGGTCGAACACCTCGTCGAAAAAATCGAAGGTCGCGCCCAGACCGTCGTAGGCCTCGTCCACCGCTTCGTCGCCGCTGGCGGGCTGCCCTTCACTGCGGATCAGCTTGCCCGGCAGGGTGTCGGTGCCTGCGGCGCTGTAGATGGAGCGGCGTTTTTCAGCAGCCATGGCCAGGGCCATGTGTGCGGTGCCCTTGGCGGGCACGGCCAGCATGCGCAGCGAGCGGAACGTGCTGTCCTTGGCGCGCGTGCGCAGCGCGATTTCACGCTGGGTTTTATCACCGTGACGGGCGATCTGATCGAGCATGTACGGCGGGATCAGGCAAAAGATCGGATTGCGGGGATGGCGAATACACATAAGCGGGTCCCTTTTGACGTGTGGTGAACTCCAAATAACCGTTTCAGCATAGTCCTGCCGACGAAACCTGGCCTAAATTGTCATGAACCTGTGTTGCAGTCGTATTTATTCCCAGGCCCGCAAGGAGCAGTCCATGCCACCCCGCACCCGCAAAATCGACCTGTCACACCGTCCCCGCCTTGGCGATCTGCGCCCGCTGGTCACGGCCAGCCCTTCCCTGCTGCAGGCGCGGGCGGCAATCCCACGCATCACTGCCGCCAGGGACCTGAAAAACCGCACCGGCTATGCCGAGGATTTTCTTGGCGGCTTCGAAGTGCCCTGGCCCACGGTTGACCAGGCCCTGGCCGATGATGTGCAGCCAAAGCGGCTGGACTACACGCATTTTTCCATCACGATGTCGCGCTCCAGGCGCCTGGCGTTCTGCGTCGGGGTCAATATCGACGGCGCGCACCACGTGGACATCGTGCGCAGCAACGACACCTGGGCCTACGACGGCCGCTTGCCCGTCGAGGCCCAGGTCGGTGAGGAACTCTACGCCGGCAATGGCCTGGACCGTGGCCACCTGGTGCGACGCCAGGACCCCAACTGGGGCGCCGAGGCCGGCACCGCCAACGTCGACACCTTCCATTTCACCAACTGCTCGCCGCAGATGAGCGGTTTCAACCAGAAGACCTGGCTGGAACTCGAAGACTATATCCTCGACAACACCCAGCGCTGGAAAGCCCGGGCCACGGTGTTTACCGGCCCGGTGTTCGGCGAAGACGACCGCCTTTACCGGGGCATCCGGATTCCCAAGGCTTTCTGGAAAGTCGTCGCCTACCTCAGCGACGATGGCAAGCCCTCAGCCAGCGCATACATGATCGACCAGAGCCGCGAACTGGGCCAGCTCGACCTGGTGTTCGGCCAACTGCGGACCTACCAGCGCAGCGTGCTTCAGATAGAACATTTGACCGGCGTTCGCTTCGGCAACCTGGCCGATTACGACGGTTTCAGCAACGAAGAACGCGCCACAGGCACACGCATTGAAGCGCTGATTCGCGGCCCGGAAGATATTCGTCTGTGATGCACCGCCGATAGCGCACCTGCCCTGTGGCCAGCAGGCTTGCCACAGGGCAAACCCGCTCGCCACAATGGAAGCGGTCTGCTGTTGAGAGCAGCCGCCCATCTTCCCGCCCACCCCGCCATGCACTACCATACCGCGCCGTTTCCCGGACGGGACTCATTGGGGTTTCGCCAACGGTTCAAACGGAGATTGCCCCCATGCTGCCACGCGTTACCGCCTTGATGATCGGCCTCGGGCTGTCCGCCGCAGAGGCGCACGCCGCGCCGACCCACTATCCGTTGACCCTGGAAAACTGCGGCAGCCACATCAGCTTCGCCCAGGCTCCCGCACGCAGCGTGACCATCGGCCAGGCTGCCACCGAAATGCTCTATGCCCTGGGCGTGGGTAACAACGTGGTCGGCACCTCGCTGTGGTTCAACAACGTGCTGGCGCAGTACAAAACCCTCAACGATGGCATCGAGCGCCTGGCCAACAACGAGCCGAGCTTCGAATCCGTCATCGCCAAGCGCCCGCAGCTGGTGGCCGCCGAGCTGGAATGGGTGGTCGGCGCGCAAGGCGTGGTAGGCACCCGCGAGCAGTTTCATGAACTGAACATCCCCACCTACCTGCTGCCGTCGGACTGCGAAGGCAAAGATAATCGGGTGGGCGCCGACGGCACGCGGCTGGAGCCGTTTCGCATCGACACGATCTACAAGAGCATCAGCCAGTTGGCCGAGATCTTCGATGTGCAGGCGCGCGGTCAACAGCTCAACGACGAACTCAAGGCACGCCTGGCCAAATCCGTCGCCACCGCGCAAGGCAAAGGCTTGAAGCAGGCCAGCGCGCTGGTGTGGTTCTCCAGCGCCGAGATGGCCAGCGATCCCTACGTGGCCGGCCACAAGGGCATTCCCGAATTCATGCTGCACACCCTGGGCCTGTCCAACGTGGTGCAGTCCGATGAAGAGTGGCCCGCCGTCGGCTGGGAAACCATCGCCAAGGCCAACCCGACCTTTCTGGTGATCGCGCGCATGGACCGGCGCCGCTACCCCGCCGACGACCACCAACAGAAACTTGCCTTCCTGCGCAGCGACCCGGTGACCCGCAACATGGACGCCGTCAAACACAACCGCATCATCGTCCTCGACGCCCTGGCGCTGCAGGCCAGCATCCGCATGTTCGACGGCCTGGAACAACTGGCCGGCGCCATCGACGGCTACGACCTGCCCCAATGATGCGCACGCTGCTCGCCCTCACGTTGCTGCTGATCGCCCTGCTCGCCGGGGTGGCCATCGGCGAAACCGCCATCGCGCCGCAAGTGGTGCTCAAGGTGCTGGCCAATAAACTGTGGGCGGCTGGCTACGTGCTCGACCCCATCGACGAGGGCGTGGTGTGGAATTACCGCCTCACCCGCGCGCTGGTGGCCGCCGCCTGCGGGGCCGGGCTGGCGACCTGCGGGGTGATCCTGCAGTCGTTGCTGCGCAACCCGTTGGCCGACCCGTACCTGCTGGGCATCAGCGCCGGCGCCTCCACCGGCGCGGTGCTGGTCGCCCTGATCGGCGTGGGCGGCGGGCTGATCTCGTTGTCGGCGGGAGCATTCGTCGGCGCCATGGCCGCCTTCGCGCTGGTGACCTTGCTGGCGCGGGCCAGTGGCTCGGCGCGCGGCACCGGGCAGATCATCCTCGCGGGCATCGCCGGCTCCCAGCTGTTCAACGCGCTCACCGCGTTCCTGATCACCAAATCGGCCAGCTCCGAACAGGCGCGCGGCATCATGTTCTGGCTGCTCGGCAACCTCAGCGGCGTGCGCTGGCCATCGGTGTGGCTGGCCGTGCCGGTGGCGGTCGCTGGCCTGATCGTGTGCCTGTGGCACCGTCGCGCACTGGATGCGTTTACCTTCGGCAGCGACTCGGCGGCGTCCCTCGGCATTCCGGTGCGCCGCGTGCAATGCGTGCTGGTGGGCTGCGCCGCGCTGGTGACGGCGGTGATGGTGTCGATTGTCGGCGCCATCGGCTTTGTCGGCCTGGTGATTCCCCACGCCGTGCGCCTGCTGCTCGGCACCGCGCATTCGCGGCTGCTGCCGGCCAGCGCTCTGGGCGGCGCGCTGTTTCTGATCGCGGCGGACGTGCTCTCGCGCAGCCTGATCAAGGGTCAGGTGATTCCGGTCGGAGTCGTCACCGCGCTGGTTGGCGCACCGGTGTTCGCGTTGATCCTGATCGGCCGGAGAAACGCGCGATGAGCGTATTGAGCTGCAGCGGCCTGAGCTTCAAGGTGCGTGATGCGCAGTTGCTGCACGATATTCACCTGGAGGTGCAGGCGGGGGAAACCCTGGGCATCGTCGGGCCGAACGGCTCCGGCAAATCCACCCTGCTCAAGCTGCTGGCCGGCTTGCGCACGCCCGCCAGCGGCGACGTGCGCCTGGGCGGCAAGCGTCTGGGCAGCTTGTCGCGCCGCGTCATTGCGCAGCAACTGGCGGTGGTGGAACAACAGGCCGACACCGACGATGCCATCGGCGTGTTCGACGCCGTGGCCCTGGGCCGCACGCCCTGGCTGTCGGCGCTGAGCCCCTGGTCCCGCGAGGACGAGGCCATCGTGCACCAGGCTTTGCACGACGTGGACGCCACCCACCTCAGCCAGCGTGCCTGGCGCAGCCTCTCCGGCGGCGAGCGCCAGCGCGTGCATATCGCCCGTGCGCTGGCGCAACGGCCACAGATTCTGCTGCTGGATGAGCCGACCAATCACCTCGACATCCAGCACCAACTGACGATCCTCAAAGGCGTGCAGGCGTTACCGGTGACCACCCTGATTGCCTTGCACGACCTCAACCAGGCGCTGACCTGCGACCGCCTCGCCGTGCTGGATCGCGGACGGCTGGTGGCGCTGGGCAAACCGCTGGAGGTGCTCACGCCACAGCGGTTGCAGGACACCTTCGGCGTGCAGGGCCATTACCTGACCGACCCGTTCGACGGCGCGCAGATCCTGCGCCTGCGCTCAAGCTGAACCCTGCTTCACACAGGCCTTGCGCAAAATCTGCAGCAACTGGTGAATGGAATACGGCTTGTGCAGCAAGTCGAAGCCGTGGGTGCCTTGCTGCGCCAGCACATGGCTGTAGCCACTGGTGAGCACAATCGGCAACGCCGGCCACAACTGCTGGATCTCCTTGGCCAGTTCCAGGCCATTCATGCCCGGCATCATCACGTCCGAAAACACCACGTCGAAATCCTCCGCGGCGTCGGTCAGACACTTGAGCGCCTGCTCGGCATTCACCGCCCAGGTCGCCTGGTAGCCCAGCTCTTCCAGCGCCTGGGTGGCGAAGGTGCCGACCTCGATATTGTCTTCCACTACCAGCACGCGGCCGCCCTGGCCGTCGGTGAGGAGCGCCGGCTCCAGCGGAACCTCGGGCTCCAGTGGTTGCGCGGTGACACGGGGCAGGTACAGGGTAAAGGTCGAGCCCTGGCCCATCTCGGTACTCACCCGTACTTCGCCGCCCGATTGCTTGGCAAAGCCGAACACCTGGCTGAGGCCAAGCCCGGTGCCCTGCCCCACATTCTTGGTGGTAAAGAACGGCTCGAAAATCCGCTCCAGATGCTCAGGTCGGATGCCGCTGCCGGTGTCGCGCAGGGCGATGGCGACAAAGTCGCCTTGCACCTGCGCCTGGCCGCGCAGCGCAGGAAGGGTGTCGACCGCCGCCACGGCGATGGTCAAACGGCCAACGCCCTTCATCGCATCCCGCGCGTTGACCGCCACATTCACCAGTGCCGAGTCGAACTGGCTGGAGTCGGCGTACACACAGCAGTCCTGGGGCGCCAGGTCGGTGCTGATCTGGATATGGGCGCCGCACAGCGACTCCATCATTTCCACCAGCGAGGTCACGCTCTGGCTGACATCGAAGGCCTGCGGCTTCAACGCCTGGCGACGTGCGAACGCAAGCAGCTGCCCGGTAAGACGCGCCGCGCGATTGACCGTGTCGGAGATGGCCGCCAGGTAACGGCTGCGCCTCACCTCCGGCAGTTCCGGACGTTCCAGCAAGTCAAGGGATGAGCGAATCACCGTCAGCAGGTTGTTGAAGTCGTGCGCCACGCCGCCAGTGAGCTGGCCCAGGGCCTCGAGCTTCTGCGCCTGGCGCAGTTGTTCTTCGGCCTTGCTGCGCTCTTCCATGGCCTCGGTGATGCGCTGTTCCAGGGTTTCGTTGAGCGCCTGCATGCCCAGCTCGACGCGCTTTTGATCGGTGATGTCCTGCACCAGGCCGAACAGTTTCTGGGTGCGGCCCTGAGCGTCGAGTTGCGGCGTACTGCGCGCCAGAATCCAGCGCACCTGCTGGTCCTCGGCGCGGCGGATACGGCACTGGAAATCCCAGCCGGTGCCCTGCTCGGCCGCCCGTTTGAACGACGCTTCCACATCGGGCCGGTCTTCGGGCAACACGTGGGACATGAAGGTGTCGATGCCCCAGTGCTCGACCCGCTCGCTGTGGCCGAAAATCTGGTCATGGCGGGCAGCGCGCACCGAGCTGTCGGCGCCAATGTCCAGCTCCCATTCACCGATCTGCCCGGCGTCGATGGCCAGGCGCAGCCGCGCTTCACTTTCGCGCAACGCGGCCTCGCGCCGATTGCGCGCACGGGCCAACTGCGAGGTAACGCGCGAGATCAGGTCGCGCGCTGAAAACGGTTTGATCAGGTAGTCATCGGCGCCCGCCGCCAGGCCTTCGGCGCGAGCCTCTTCACCGGCACGGGCCGACAGCAGAATCACCGGGGTCGCCTGCAGGCGCGCGTCCTCACGCACCGCGCGCAACAGGCCAAAGCCATCGAGCACCGGCATCATCACGTCGGTAAGAATCAACTGCGGCAGGCACTCGCGCGCAACCTCCAGCGCCGCCTGCCCATCGGTCGCCGTCTCCACGCGCAGGCCTTCGGCTTGCAGCAGGCGCGCGACATAGGCACGCATGTCGGCGTTGTCATCGGCCAGCAGCACGCATTCTTCAAACGGTTCGGCGGCAGGCTCATCCTGCACCTGCGGCGCCGGCGCGTCGGGCAACCAGCCCATCGCTTCTTCGACAAAGGCGCTGACGTTGGTGGTGGAACCGTGCAGCAGCGCCGGGCTGTGCAGCGGTTTTGGCACATGGCGGCTGCCCAGCGGCAAGGTGATGGTGAAGGTGCTGCCCACTCCGACTTCACTGCTCACCGAAAGCCTGCCGCCCTGCAGGCGCACCAGCTCATCCACCAGCGCCAGGCCGATGCCCGAGCCTTCAAACGAGCGGCCGGCGGGGTTGTCGATCTGGTGGAAACGTTCGAACAGGCGCGGCAGTTCATCGGCCGCAATGCCGGTGCCGGTGTCAGTGACACTGACCTGCGCACTCGCGCCATCGGCGCCGGGTTCGACGCTGACGCGGATCTGCCCGGCCAGGGTGAACTTGAAGGCGTTGGAGATGAGGTTCAGCACCACCTTTTCCCACATGTCCCGGTCGACGTAGGCCGTGTCTGGCAATGGCGTGGTGTCGATGATCAGCGCCAGGCCCGCACGCTCGCAGGCCGAGCGAAAATTCGAGGCGAGGTCGGCGGTCAATTCGGGCAGGTCCACCGGTTCGTAGGACGCCTGGGCGCGACCGGCCTCGATGCGCGAAAACTCCAGCAGCGAATTGACCAGCTTGAGCAGGCGCTGGCCGTTGCGATAGGCCAGGGTCACGCGCTCGCGCTCATCGGCAGGCAGCGCGTCGCCCAGGGCCAGCGATTGCTCCAGCGGCCCGAGCATCAGGGTCAGCGGCGTGCGGAATTCATGACTGATATTGGTAAAGAAGGTGGTCTTGGCCTGGTCGATGGCAGCCAGAGCATCGGCGCGCTGACGCTCGTAGGCCCGCGCCCGTACGGTGGCCAGCGCCGCCGAGAGCGCGGCGCCCAACAGCTCGAAAAAGCCGCGGTAAATATCATTCATCGGCAGGCGCGGCGAGGCACCGGCCACCAGGATCAACGGTGTCTGCGTATCGTCGGGCACCACCAGCGGCAACACGAACGCCGTGAGCGGCGATTCCGGGTACGGCCCGCAGTCAATGCCGGCGAACAATGCCTCGATATCGTCCACCTGCAGCGTGCGCTTTTGCGCGCACGCCGTGCCCAACGGCCATGGCGCGGAGTCCTCCTGGCTGATCCAGGCCGGCGATGCGGCGGTATCTGCGCCAATGCCGTCGTGCTGCACCAGGCGATAGCCGTCGGCCTCCCGCGCATAAAACAGCAGGAAGGGAATATCGAAGTTGAACGTCGCCAGTGTGTCGACCGTCAGCGCGATCAAGCCGGGCAAGTCCTCGGCAACCGCCAGCCGGCCAGTCAGGTCACGCAGCGCGCGGGTGCGGCGCTCGGCGAGGATGGTCACGGTGGTTTCGGTCACCGGGTGAAACAGCCCGCCAATGCCGCCGGTTTCATCGCGGATGGGCGAGGTGGAAAAGGTGAAGAAGGTTTCTTCGAGGTATCCGTTGCGCGTGAGGAACATGCGCTGGTTTTCGAGAAAACGGGTCTCCCCTGCGAGCGCCCGCGTAAACGGCTCGCCGATGGCCGGCCAGGCGCTGGCCCAGGTCTCGTGGTAGCCCTCGCCCAACGCGCGCGGGTGCGACTCGCCACACAACACCTTGTAGCCGTCGTTGTAGATCTGCGTGTTCTGCGGCCCCCAGATGATATTGATCGGGAAGTTCGACGCCAGGCACAGGCTGACGGTGGTGCGCAGGCTCTGCGGCCAGTGCTCGATCGGACCCAGCGGCGTTGCTGACCAATCCCTGGACTGGATCAGGGAGGCCAGCTCGCCACCGCCCGACAAGAAGGAATGCGTAATCACGGGATTGAACCACCAGCAGATTTAAGGGCGCGTAGTAGTCAGTCTGACCGCCGCCGACAGAAATCCTCCCATGGGGGGTCAAGCATTTATTGGCCGCAGAATATGCGTGGTTTGCCACACGGGATCAAAGCCCTGGCGCAGCCAGAAATCACGTGACGGCGTGGATGCGCGGGCTCATGCCACCTGGATCCGGGTGATGCCGATGATTGCGGCTTGCTCAAGGATCTGTTCTGGCGTGGCATCGGCGGGCGGCATGATCAGACCGTTTTCGGCATCGCCCAGGTGCAGCGCCAGCAGGTGCAGCGCGGCGTCGTGATCGGGGAGTCCGGGTTGGTTGAGTTCGAAGGTGTGGGTGCGGGACTGGTTGTTGAAGAGGTAGGTGACAGTGTATTCGCGCATCGCAGTGTCCTCTGCCAGGTGGAAGGCGGGTGTTACACGGTATGAATGTGGGAGGGGGCTTGCTCCCGATGGCGGTCTTTGAGTGTGTGCGCTGTTCAACAGATCGGCCTCAATATCAGCGCAACGATACGAAGATTCTCGTTGAAATTAAATGTCATGCATCAGAGAAGGCCAGCCATTGGCGTTAATACTGTTTTTTTGTACAGTTCTCGCTCATGCACATGGATACCCGAGCGGCATGTGTACGTGAGAGCACGCCAATTCAAAACAACCGCAAAGGCGCTCTCGAAACAAAGCGGCCAAAGAGCAAGCGGCTCTAAAGCAGTATCCCGCTTCGCCTCCCGATGTTTCGCTCGACGAAAACCTGATGGAGGCCAAGCGGCGGTGACTTTGATTACAAGCAGCGTGGCCGTACTTTTGCGGGCCGCTGGAGTGGCCCAAACAGCGGCAGGCACGTCCAGGGAAGAGTTTGACACGTGGTGGTCAGAGGCACCGTACGGTGACGATCCCGTTGACCAGGTTTGGATCAAGGCAGGTATAGAGTATGCAAAATCGAAAGGGTATTAAGTGGTACGTCTGGCTGCTGCTTGCCATTTGTTCAGGGCAAGCGTTTTACATTTACGTAAGCGGGCCCAGCAGGCCGGACCCGGCGAAGGTGGTTACCGTTACTCCTGTGAGCGATGGCGGCGCAATCTACGAAGTTCTTTACGATTCAGGAGGTGCAACGGTGCCGTTTATTTATCGGTACTTCCTGATGGATCTGCAGCCCAGTGACGCCGAAGCGCTCAAGAAAAGCGGATCAGCAACCCCCTTCCTTGTGACCAAAGGCACACAGGCCGTTGGCGAGGTTTCGGGCAACCACGTCAAACTAAAAACAAGCGAGACCATCTACGACTTTCACAACACCGCCTACTTTAAAATCGATGGAGAACTCAACATCGTTAAGTTCAATCTGGAAGCGACCCTTCCCTAGCAGGGGATTTGAAAACACCGGCATTGCGCCGGTGCTTTCGTTTGGACTCAACGTGAAGCTTCAAGCGTTGTACTTAACGCAGCGATCCTTCCTGTTATCCAGCGCCGGCTATAAACCAACACACCCTCCGCCATCGCCACCGGAAAATGGATAAACCCATGGGCAGATTCCGGCAGAAGATGGGGCTCGGCCCCCGGCCAACGTTCCGCCATCTGTAGCGTGTCATCCTTCAGCGGATCCAGCTCCCCGACGAACATCAACACCGGCGGCATCCCCTCAAAGTCACCATACAGCGGCGACAATGGCGCCTGTCGGCGTTCTTCATCATTCAACCCCGGCGTCAGCAGGCGCAGCGCGTCGACCATTCCCGGGCCGTCCAGCAGCAAGGTGTCCGGCCCGGCGGTGCGCACGCTTGGCGTGCCGGTCAAATCGTAAACGCCGTAATACAACACCGCCCCGCTCACGCGCTTGAGCAGATCCGGCCATTGCTTGAGCGTCAGCAAGGTCGCGGCCGCCAGATGCCCACCGGCCGACTCACCCACGACAAACACCGGCAAGCCTGCAAACTCATCGGCCGTCAGCAGCCACCGCGCGGCGGCGAGGCAGTCGTCCATCAGCCCCTCAACCGGCGTGTCGACCGCCAACCGATAATCCACCGACACCACCGTCACCTCGCACGCCCGCACCATGCCCAGGTTCAGCGCGTCGTCCATCTGTGCATTGCCGATCACCCAGCCGCCGCCGTGGATATCCAGCACCACCCCCTTGGGCGTGCCGGCTGGCCGCAAAATGCGCACCGGCACGCCATTCACAACCCTGCTCTCAGCCGGCGTTGCGCGCTTGATCTTCTGACTGACGCGCAACAGCGCCTGAATCAGACGCGGGGTGACGCGGTTGCGGATCTTGAAGCGCGGCATCCACGCGAGCTTTTGGTTGAAGCGGCGCATCTGGGCGAGTTCGGCCTCGGAGGCGGGCCAGTGTTTATGGGCCATTAACGGTTATTCCGCAAAATCGAAAAATTCAGCGCCGCCGCCACACACAGCCACGCCAGGTAAGGGAACAGCATCAAGCCGGTGATCAGGTCCAGACGCACCGCGAACACCACCATCGCCGCCACGGTGAGCCACAGCAGCACGATAATCACCATGCCGGCAAACAGCCGATGGGCGCCGAAGAACACGGGCGTCCACAGCGTATTCAACGCAATCTGCGCCGCCCACAGCGCCAGCACCAGCTCACTGCCCGGGATCAGGCTGAGGCGATAACCGGCCCAGGCGAGCAATAGATAGATAATCGTCCAGGCGACCGGAAACAGCCAATTGGGCGGGGTAAAACTGGGTTTGACGAGGGATTCGTACCAGGCACCCGGCTTGAAAATCACACCGGTACTGGCCGCAGCGGCGCAGGCGAGCAGGAAAATAAAAAAGGTCATGGACGATCCTTGATCTGGAAGGGTTCCCACCTTGGACGGGCAATACGGGGTTAAAAGTTCATCGACGAGACAAGGATCATTCCTACGCGTCCGGGAATGAAGCGCGAAAACAAATCACCATAGAGGAGGGGTTCACTTGAGCCTACCTTATATCGTCAATTGCAGGATGGCTCACGTCTCCTGTCGAACGCCCAATGCCCGCGAGAAAATTCCTGGTGTCTCGATTAGAACGCAGATGAACCACGCGGCAAGCTGATGGCGCAGTTGCCACGAGTTGCTGCATCTTTGCTCGCGCTGATTTGTTCGTGCGCCACATGAATCTGAAAAACTCCGGCAGGTTCGCCAGCAGTTCGGGGCAGTTCTCCGGCAAGTCAGGCCGAGACTTACCGTGTTGGAGCAGCGTTCTGAGCAGTACGCGCAAGAAGCGAAGCGGCGCCGAACGATCAATCCATATTAAAAGATCTGCACGGGCCATCCGGTTATCCCAAGTGGCTGAATGGCCACCTTCGAATATCCAGCAATCACGGGCCTCGACGTCGAGACACAGCCGCGTCTTCTCGTCCCGACTTCGCTCGATCCACCCTGACTGCCAGTGGATAGTGTCGATATGAACAACCGGCAACCCCGTACGCTGGCCAAGCTTACGCGCCAAAGTGCTTTTTCCAGACCCAGGTTGACCAACAATCATCACCCTTTGCATCCGAGCTCCTTCTGACTATGCAAGCTGATTTTTGGGGTGGCGATTTTACGTCAATGCCTATCTCCGTCAACAAAAGCGATCAGCACGACAGGCAACTTTCGCCCGGAAGACTTCAGTCGATTGGAGGGCATGGGTTGGATGAACGGTGCCAGTGTGCGGCGGAGTCGAGATGAACGTGTTTCTGCTTTAGAGGTGAGAAAGCCTCAGAACTCATTTTGCGACTTTCCCATCTTCACTGATCGGCAGTTTTTGGCCGATTTCTGTCAGTCTTGGCTGACAAAAATCGAGTTGCGGTTTTATCTGGATAATCACATTATTACGGCGAATAAACGCTCCGCCCACCTTTGGCTACGCGGGGCTTATGGCGTGCTTAGACTTTTTCATGGCGCTGATAGTCATCATGGCAGCGCAGGCTGGATGGGCTCATCGGGCAAGCCAAAACATGGAAAGCAGGCAATCTCTTACAGGTCAGAAATTTAATGTCTCATTTGAGCTTGATTTTTTAATTTTAGTTATTTTTATTTTGGGCTAGCCTTTCAACGTCACTTAGAAAAGTGACACCCATTCATTGTTAACCGGTCGATCAAGACGCTCATTCATGAAGAGTTGGAAGTTGAGTTTCCACAAACGATGAAACTTACGGCCTTACAGCTTTACACTGACGAGGGTTATCACGCCCTTTTCTCCTTTAAACTCTCGGAACAGGTTGCGCATTTTTATGACATGCCAACCTGGGGAAGCCCCACCTAAACGTATCACTCTGCTACTCGAACTGATGGACGCAACTAGGAACGCACATCGTCCACTCACTTGGTTTTTTTCGGTTTTGTGTCTGAGACTATCACCGCCAAGGACTTATTGAGCATCACCGGCGACACGCTGATCTCTACGGTGTATCAAATCTTTCGAGAGCATCTGGAGGATGAAGCCCGACACAGTCGCTATTTTTCCGAAGTGTTCCGTTACCTATGGCCGAAGTTGTCACTTGCCCAGCAAGAACACTTCGCGAGTCTATTGATTAAAATTATTTTTATCTTTGCTGAAGTGGACGAGCCTTGGTTGAGCGCCAGCCTGGCAGGCGTCGACATCCCCTACTCGAAGTCACTAGGATAGTCCAAGCACTACAGGCGCTGGATGCACGCACACAGCGAGCACGCTCTAGTGCCATGGGAACGCTTCAGGCGATGACGCGCGCCGGTTTCTTTGAGTTGCACACTCACCGGAAATTATTCAGTCAATCAGGGCTCATTGATGCTTGAAATAAAGGACCATTCCGTTGTCAAGACCAGGAAAGTCGGTGCCACGGTACTACTTATGGCGATGGTCATGCTGGGCGTGTTTCCGGTGGACGTACTTCTGCCTTCGTTTCCTTCGCTATCGCAGCACTTCAGCACCACAACGTCCGAGATCGCTTTGTCGATCAGCTTCTTTGCCATCGGTATCTCCTTATCTCAGTTACTGATCGGCCCTTTGTCGGACATGCTCGGCCGAAAAACGTTGTTGCTGGCTGGCATGGCAGTATCCATAGGAGGCGCCTTGGGTTGCATCTGGGCCACGAACCATGAGTATTTTTTGCTATTCCGTGTGATCCAGGCAGTAGGCTGTGGCTGCTTCGTACTGTCTCAGGCATTGGTTCAGGACTTATTTGTCGGTAAAGAGCGGGATCGTTTAAGAATTCTGATGGTAACGGCCAGTGGCATCTTCATTTCGGTCTCCCCCCTGGCCGGAAGCGTGTTGCAGGATCTGATGGATTGGCAAGGTAGCTTCTATGTCTTCGCAGTGATTGCCGCTTTGGTATTCTTCAAGGCCTTGGTATCGCTGGAAAACCCACCTATCAATAATACAGGGCCGCGTATTGGTATCTTGCGAACCTACCGGCGAATCTGCAGTGACTTCAATTTCGTGGCCTACTGGCTAATCGCTGCAATTGTTTTTGCTTGCCACTTCTCATTCATCGTCATATCGCCCCTAATATTCATGGAGCAGTTGCAACTAAGCAGCTATGAGTTTTCTCAGACCCTGCTAGTGTACGGAGCAGCCTATGTAACTGGCGGTATTCTTGCAGGCGTAATGAATAAGCATATGGCGGCGGGCACACAAATTGTTATAGGGCTATCACTGATTTTCGTTGCGGGGTTAGTGATGCTTATATTACGGAACCAATTTGGCCTGTCCGTCTTCACCATGCTGGTCCCAATGATTATTTGTACCGCTGGCACTACCATAACGCGGCCAGCAGCCACGTCCAAAGCCATGGAGCTATTCCCGGATAATGCCGGTGCTTCAGCCTCGGCAGGCAACACTCTAATTTTTATCTCAGGCGGATTGATCAGTGCCCTGATCAACCTCAGCACCAACAACCTGCAAATTATCCTGGCACTGAGTTTCATCGTCTTAAGCAGCATAGGTCTGCTGTTAAACCAACACATAAATCGTCACGCTAAGCCGCCAAGTTTGGCGTAAAGCTCATTTGCGGCGACCCAGGGCTAACATACCTGTCAACGTGCGCCCAAGCTTCGCAGTGCCGCGAGAGTACAGAATTTTAACGATGATCTTCGCAGTTCCTTGCGCCACTGATTGCATAGGCACCAGGATAAATGCAGGTTGAAGCGCCATGCTGTTCTGCGTTTGTTCCCGAATCCACTTGTGGACGAGGCTCGCGTTGAGGCTATGGCTGAAAGCAACACTAGCAATGGAGGCTCCGGGCTGGGCGCACTTTTGAATGACCTGGGTTTTGAAGGGTTTGGAATACGAACGGCATGTCGGCGGCATGAAATATCGCTTAACTGGCGCCCACCTAAATTCAAGTGCACACCACGCCCTGAATTTTCGGGGTTGGGTTAGACGACTTGGCTGCCGTAGAGGGTATTGGGTCTCCAGCCTCTGTCAGCACTTCTGTGGATTTAGTATTCCCTGGTTGTACTCAAGGTGCATTTTCCGTGGGTGATTGTTACTTCGTTGAGTCAGCGCTGAGCGGAGACCCAGTGACTTCCATACACCTGACTCTCAGATATGGCAGCGCCGGGTCTGAATCAGCCAACAGTGAGTTCTTAGCGTTACTTTCCAGGCCATGCCAACGGCTCCAGTCACAAGCCTATCAGTGTCTGACAATTCACGGATCGCCTCCTTTCTATAAGAATGGTCGCTCATGCCGATTCCTGTCGTACTTTGTAAGCGTCCAGTCAAGTCATATACCGATCCAGCTATCAGCACGAGGATGACTGCTTGCCGCCCATGCCGTAAGGTTCGCTACCAAAATCACCACAGCCTTCCAGTGGTGGCAATACAGCAAGGAGAGCGAACAATGAACACCTTCAAATCATCAATCCAAAACGTAGCTGCGGCCATCGGCCTCATCGCAGCAGTGACAGTCGGGGGATGCGTGATGATCCCTTACGATACGCCGGAATCAAAAGCTCAAATCCAGCGCGATCTGAAAATTGAACCAGCGGATATTCAAGCCGTGTCGGAAACGAACTGGTGCTTGTTCCCATATGGAAGCGAAGGCAGCTGCAGAGCCACTCAAGGCCTGGGAGTGTTGACCAGCAAAGGCTTGATCCTCAGCCTCTACAAAAACCACACCTATACTGAAACCGCACGCATCCTCCCAGAACAAGTGCAGTGCGTGAAGACAGTAGGTGGTCGCACTGGAGTCGAACCTTTCGTTGTATTCACCAAAGACCGAGCGATCATGCTCGCCGTCATTACACCAGGTGGACAAATGAATGAGCCTGTGAAAGTCAGTTTCTTTGATTATTTGACGAAGCCAGGGCAGCACGTCTTCACTGGAACGGATGGTGGATATGTGCGCAAGTCGGGTCGAAAGCAAACCATAGGCGGAATGGTGTCAGGCACTGCCATCCCGTGGCATACAACAATCGACGTAACCGAGGTTTTTAACCCTTGCCCGCAGGTTACAGATTAACGAGTAGTGGTGCGTTCCCTCGCAAGCGGTGCGCGCAGCGCATCGACTAGGGGTTGGAGCTGCACACCGGTTTGCCCAACCCATTGCGCCAGTGGCGAGCGGGCTTGCCCCGCGTTGGGGTGCGAAGCGCCCCCAATTAAGCAGACTCCGGTATACCTGACCCTGCGCAGAACATGTTTTTGGGGCTGCTGCGCAGCCCAACGCGGGGCAAGCCCGCTCGCCACAACATAATAGAGACCTACATCAAACAATCTTCAGCCAGGGCCACCGCGCCTGATAACTCTGCGCCTTGACCTCAAACAATGCCCGCTCCGGATGCAGCGGGTTAATCCGCAAAATCCCCTGCTCCACATCCGCCAACCCATACGGCGCATACACCTCGCCCGTCGCCACCTCCAGCGCCACGCACGTGCCCGCCACCAGATACCGATCAACCCCCTGCCGCGCCGAGTGCAGTTGCGAATAGGGCCGGCCAAACCGCTGGCCATACCAGAGATGAACCCGCGCCTGATTGCGCACCTCGACACTTACCCCCAAGTCCGCGAACAGCGCGTTCGCCTTCTGGATGACCACATCCTCAGCCTCGTAGGACACGTCCGTATCAAAGTAAAAAACGTCGTAGTCCTTCACCCCGTGATCCGCCGGCAGATTCGCCTGATGATTCCACACTGCCTGAAACAGGCACCCCGCCGTCAGCAGGCACTGATCCACCCCAAGCGCCGGCAGGCGCGCGGTGATTTCAGCGTTGATCGGGTTGGCCATGGCCAGTGTGATAAATGCGTCAGCACTCAACGTCACGGTTAACGCTCCTGAAGGCAAAATCCGAATCCCCCGCGACGCCTTGCTCCCTTGCCTACACGTGCGTCAGAATCCGCCGGCTTGTGCGCTGGGATGGCCGTCTCTAAGGTGGCTCGGTCGCTGAATCTCTCGGTGATCGGGTTTAGTAGCCCACGGTTTTAACCTAACAAGTGCACAAGCTCAATCCATCAGACGTTCCCGTCTGTGCTCAATGGTGGCTGTGCGCAGGGCGTCTCCGGACGCGCCGGTTTTGTTAGGTTCCACCGGTCTACTAACCTGCGTACAGCCGCCGCCTTTTCGTTTAGTAGCGACGAGGTGGTAGCCCAAGCAAGGAACTTAACAATGCTTACTGATTCAAGCACTCTCTTCACCGTCGCCCCCGGCGATCCACCAACTGAGCGAACTGGGCGTACTCCTCACCGCCAAATGGCTCGACCGTGAAGCGCCCTGCCCTGGCTGAAGCCTAACCTTTCAACTCACCGGCCCGATTACTCGCCGCGTCGTCGTAAGCCACATACAACGACTCGGCGATCTGGCTTTTGATCGCTTTGGTCGATTCCAGCCCCAACACAAACCCCTCAGCCTTGCCGCCCGCGCGGTTGAGCTCTTCGTGAGTAGAGGCACCAGTGATGGCGTCGAGCAGCTTGGCCGCATGAGGGCCTACGCCTTTGGGGAGGGAGATTTGGTCGATGGTCATCGCGATGCCTTTATAGAAAATGAACGGAAGCGCTGTGAACCACTGCCGGGCCGCCATGGTAGACCGGTTTGCACCGTTGAGGGCTGCTTTCGCCCCCTATCGCCCGCAGCGCCACAGCGACTATTGATGAGTGTCCGCCTCCTCGGCCGGGTAAAACTCGCCCTCCTTGCCCATTTTCTCCAGCCGCTCGCGCACGATCACCTCAACGTGGGCCACTGCGGCCTGGTCGTCAGGATCGACCAACTGCAGGCACAGACGTCGAACATTCTGATCGTGAGTACCCTCGCTGAGCATTTCGTGGGTGAAAACCGCCTCGCCACGCCAGAGGCACAACTCGGTATGCGTGCCGCCAAGCCATATTTCGTTGATTGATCGGAGGTCAGTGGTCGCCAGTTGATCCACGGTGATTGTCTTGTCCATTGCGCAGTACCTTACCGATGATGGGGTGTCGGTAGACTTGCGGGGGTAGCGGGTCGTTCCCGGGGCTGGGGATTTGAGTGTGGTCGTGGTTCGGCTCAGCGGTGCCTCACCGACAGCGAACGTGGGCGCCTGCGCGAACTGCATCCACTTGTCTGGATTTGACCTCGGGTTGCTGTCGATCTTTGCCGTTGCACTGGGGGTGGGGTTGTTCCTAAAGCGGCGGCGGTGACTGCCAAAGAACTGGAGAAGCTCGCCTCGGATTAGCGGTAGAAATTGATAGGTTCTGCTGAGTCGTTGCCGCGATGGCATGGACTCGATTTTCCGACTTGCCCCCAATCTTCTTGGCGTTGGCTGGCCCTGCCCACCTTTTTTAGCTTGCTGAAACGTTTCATCGCGTTTATAAAAATGGCACAACTCCAAGAAAGGCCACCGCCATGACCCCGCTCAAACTCTTCGTTGCGCTCAGCGCACTGTCCGCTGCCTCCCACGCCATGGCCTGGGATTACGTTCTGCTCGACACCGACAAAGCCGCCCAGAACTGGCAGATCACCAGTCAGCAACTCGGCATAAAAACCGACAAACCCTTCAGCGTGACCCTGCGCACCTTGCACGGCGGTCGGCAGGAGGGCGTCAGTATCGTCGACATCGATAACGGCACGATGAAACTCTCGGTAGTGCCGACTCGCGGAATGAACGTCTTGCAGGCCTCGGTTGGCAATGTACGCATGGGCTGGGATTCGCCGGTCAAGGAAGTGGTCAATCCGTCCTTCATCGAACTCAATGGCCGCGGTGGCCTGGGCTGGCTGGAAGGTTTCAATGAACTGGTCACCCGCTGCGGATACGAATGGGTCGGCCATCCCGGCGTCGACAACGGCGAACTGCTGACCCTGCACGGTCGAGCCGCCAACATTCCTGCGAATAAAGTCACGCTGCATATCGATGAAAAACCACCGTACGCCATCACCCTGCGCGGCGAACTGAAAGAACAGGCGTTCAAGAAGGTCGACTTCTCAGTCGCGACCGAACTGGTCACCGAACCCGGCAGCGTCGTGTTTGCCCTCAACGACACCCTGACCAACAACGGCGACTATCCGAAGGAATACCAGGCGCTGTATCACAGCAACTTCAGCACCCCGTTCCTGGAGCAGGGCGCTCGTTTCGCCGCGCCGGTGAAACAGGTGTCGCCTTTCAACGACAAGGCCAAGGGCGAGCTGCCCGACTGGCAAACCTACCGCGCACCGACCAGGGACTACGACGAAACGGTTTACAACGTGGTGCCGTATGCCGACGCCAAGGGCGATACGTTGACCGTGTTGCACAACAAGGCCGGCAGCCTGGGCGTTTCGGTCGGCTTCAATACCCAGACACTGCCCGTGTTTTCCCTGTGGAAAAACACCGATACCCAAGGCCAGGGCTATGTCACGGGGCTGGAGCCGGGGACGAGTTTTTCCTACAACCGCCGTTATCAGCGGCCACTGAACCTGGTACCAACCATTGGGCCCAAGGAACACAAGCAGTTCCGCATCAGCTACAGCTTGCTGGCGGACAAGGCGGCGGTGGATAAGGCCTTGAAGCAGGTGAGCGAGATTCAGGATGGGCGGGAGACTGAGGTGCGGCAGACGCCGTTGGTTGATTTGACCAAGGAGTGAGCATTGTCGGCTGATATAGCAGCCCCTCGGCCGTCTGACACCGTCGGCTTGTTCAAGGCCCGCCAGCGCGCGCGACCTTGAGCAGCCGGTGGGCTGCTCGAAACGATTCGGTCACGGTCCGATCTTGACTCACGTCGGCCGTTAGCTGCCCATTCATGATCGGCAATATTCGGCCAGAAGCGGACGTATTGGCGTTTGTGTAGTATCTGCCTCTCTTCCCACCTGTATGAGGTGCCCGATGTCTAGCCGACACTCCCCATCCCCTACAAGAGCTGCCCTAGACCTGCAAAACGCACGTTCGCTTTTGGGAAAGCGGCTGAGTGTGCTGCTGCACGATCAGTACTATTTCAACGACGAGAAAGATCTGGGAGACATAGGTTCTCTAGAGTGGCGTTTTGGCGAGCGAGAAGTTGTATCCATGTATCTCTTGAGTGATGGCGAGAGAGTAGGCGCGGACTTGTTGCCTTCTTATACGCCGGCTGCCTTCGAGATAGAGCCGAACGTGACCTGCTCCTGGAAGAGGGAAAACCTACTTGCAGGTCTATCAGCAACCCACCTCGAGAACACAAAAATTTGCGCAGTTGAGGGGATTCTTGACTCTTTCAACGGGCAAGAGCCTTGGCTGGCCGGATTCAGAGTTACGTTCGAGACCGGTGACTCATTGATCTACCTTAACCAGGGCGACGACGCCGTCGTATTGATTAATGCGCTACCGCCAGTAAGTGTAGGTCTCGAAACCCGCTTCGTTACCTCAATTTAATGACAGCTATGGGTCGACTCCCGCCCATAATGAACGGCAGAGTTCGGTCAAGGTGGACCCGCGAGCTATGCCAGCATATGAAGCATGTCTATGAACATCGGACCTGAGAGATCACGTATCTCTCCGTCGTCAGCAACCAAGCAACCTACAGCGCCAGCGAATGACTCTTGGTCATACGCTGGGATGTCCAAGCTGCAAATGATCCTATAACGGAACAGCCAGCCGCAGGCGACCCGACCGCACAGTTCTACCGTTTGATGA
The DNA here is from genome assembly GCF_001439805.1 of Pseudomonas trivialis. Taxonomy (GTDB): domain Bacteria; phylum Pseudomonadota; class Gammaproteobacteria; order Pseudomonadales; family Pseudomonadaceae; genus Aquipseudomonas; species Aquipseudomonas trivialis. Next base: position 136,019 of record NZ_JYLK01000006.1, read on the forward strand.
TAGCCATCAACGGACAGGGGACGGGCACCGTGGGTCTGCGCAAGGTTATATGCTGCACTGTCGGTAGATTCGCGTTGGGAAGATTCGTTGCTCATACGCACTCGAAATAGCTGGTATAGCAGTCGATTATCTACTCATTTGGTTTGAATGTCTGGGCTCCCGCTCTGGGTCGACTACGGTCCTCGCTACAGGCAGAGATCGGCCAAAAGCAGACGGTCGGTGACCTGCAAGTACGGCAACGATCCTGTGCCCTTTCACGGCAACTCATCACTCTAGCAACTCCGTCGCCGTTCACTGGTTCAGGAACCTGATGACAGCACTGGCGAACAGTTCTGGCTGATCAAGCATGATGAAGTGAAAACTGCCGTCAATGCGCCTGAAGCTGATGTTTGGGGTAGAGGCGTAGGCGTTACGGAACATTGCATCGACTTGGGCCGCTTCTACGCCGAAAAGCAGATCGTAAGCATAGACGACCTCAACGGGCACCTTGATGCGTCCAAGCTCAGGCCGGAGGTCTGAGACCAACAATTCATACATGGCATCGGCCATAGTCTTTCGGTCCGAGTTTATCCCCGCCGCGACCAGGCCTGGTCTGACCGCTTCAGTTTTGGCGAGACGGGCGATGGAGGCATGCTGCATGGCTTCCGCCTGCTCAGGCGTTGCCGCCAACATTGCATCACGCATCGCAGCAGCATGCGGGGCCGCCGTTTCACTGGTCGCGAAGGGATCAAACAGCAAAGTATAAAAGGGCATCGCATCGACAATCATCAGGCGTCCCACTTGATCTGGATGACGAGCACCTAGCATTAGTGCCACCTCGCCACCCAACGAATGACCGATGATGACCGGCGACTCGATGCGCTGGCTGCGGATGTATTCAGCGATCGCCTCGGCCGTCGGCGCGACCACTCTCCCGTCTGGATCGGATACAGCAGGCGAGCCTGCAAACCCAGCTACCTGTACGAGATGGAGACGATGGCTCTGCCGTAATCTGGAGGCCAAATCTGCCCATACTTCGTAGGACGACGCAAATCCTGGAATTAAGATGATATCTGTTCCCGAGCCTTGTACCAGCACCGATATACCACCCTGGTTCACAGTTCCTGACGGCAGAGGCGCAGGCTGGGCTGGCGATGCAGAAAACAGCGCCAACGTGGTGCCGATCCCGGCAAGAATCATTCTTGCACGCATGGAGTTACCCTTTTCGCGCAATGCGAAGTGACATTGATGATGTCACGGTCGCCAATTACACCGACGGGTAGGCCGCTTGACGGGTTCATAGCCATTCCTTTGACCGAAAAAGTACTGCCACTATACGGCGCACAAAGGCACCAGGAAACTACCCCCGCTGGCAATCCTTGGCGTCTGCTATGGGTCGATTCTGTTGAAAAAGTCGATCATGGTTTCCACGGCAGAGAAGTACGCGTCCGAGATTGAAATCTTTACTTTTGTTAGAGGTTTCCAGACGCAGATTTCACGCAGCATCGTGCAAAAATGGCGTTCTCACTAAGCAATGGCCAGGCAGTTTTGGATAACCGACTTTTTCAACAGAATCGGCCAAAAGCAGCCAGTCAGCATCCACGAATAGGCCGATTCACAGTGTGTAGTGCCAGGTTAAGGGACAGCTTTATTTACCCAATTACCACCACCAAACTTAATCTGTGGCAAGGGAGCTAATGCCCTGGCCACAGGGAAATCCGGCTATCACTCACGGGGGACGTTATGCCGTCGCGACTTCTTTTGGTGTAAATGTATCGCGCGCTACGTTACCGATGGTGTTGGTTGTGTAGGCATCGAAACTTCCACCAATCAAGCCACCCAGCAGGGGCACGGCTTTACCGAGATTGATCACGCCTTTTTCACCAAATTTGGTGAACAGCTTGAAGCCCACCTTTTTGTTTATCTCTATCAGCGTCTTACCGGAAATCGACTTCACGGCGTTCATCGCCAGCTTGCTGCCAACGGCAATGCCGATGTCTTTCAACACCTCCTTGGCGGAGTTGGCTGTGAGGCAGGCGAAAACCAGGGTCTTTACCTTGTCATCCTTGACGTCGTAGCCCCCCAAGTGGGCGATGGCGGCGATCATGCGAATTTGTACGAAAAGCACACTCGTGATGTTGGCGGGCAACGCGACGGGCAGTGTGATCAATCCACCTAGGCCGGTAATGAAGCCTGAGGTGGCCGATTTGGTGTTCTGCCAGCGAATCAGGGAATTAGCCTGATCGTAGGCAGGGCTTTCTTCCTTGGCGTAGCTGGCTGCGAGCTCCTCGGCGGAATCAAGACCGGAGAATCCATTCACAGATCTCTCGTAGGCCCAGTCGAGGACTTGCATTATCTTTTCTTGACTTATCAGTTCCATCTTTAGTCTCGGCGCGTGATTGATGGCTTTATGATGCCACACATGTTCCGTTATCCGCATTACCTTGCTTTGAACAATTTTCCTTCGTCACATCCATCCGCCACTGCACCGACGGCAACACCCCATTTACTAAATAATTGCCCGCAATCCGCGACTGTATACCTGCGGATGGTGGGTCGCCAATGTGCGGTGATACTTGAGGTTCTGACCCCAATTAAGCTGGATATTAACGCTGCTATGGATGGTAAGCAGGCTAATCCGCTTCTAGCCGTCGGCCTCCAGTCATGAACGGAAGCAATCGGCCAGAAGCGATCATTCCGGAAGAAAAATAAATCTGTCACCTTTTCACCGTTACGCTTGACCCTATTCCCTCCTTGCGGCCACATACGCGTACTGATCCAAAAACAAGGAAGACTCTCACATGCCCCGCCTGGTTTGGCTGCGTGACCATATGCAACACAGCGACACCCTGGCGCAGTGGCTGCATCAGCAGTTCGCATACGAGTTTGTTGAGCAGCCATTGGACGATTGGCAACGCGAATTCGCGGAAGGCCAGGGCAACGGTGATTGGCAATGTCTGATCGCCCTAGAGAATGACCAGCTACTTGGCGGCGCTGCACTTGCCGCCAGCGACTTGCCCGAACGCCCGGAGTTGGGGCCCTGGCTAGCCTGCGTCTTTATCGCCCCACAGGCAAGGAAGCGAGGGTTGGCGGAACAATTGATAGAAGGCATCTGCGACGCCGCAAAGGCCAACGGCACCACCCGGTTGTACTTGCACACCTATGATCGCAGCGACTACTACGCCAAGCGTGGATGGCAGGTGCAGGAGTTTTTTCGGGCGTGGGGTAAGGAGCAGCGATTGATGCTGCGGGATCTTTGAACTCGCTCAGGTTTGCAGCATAAGAGGGAGAGCAAACGCCTGGGAGCGCGAATGTTCGCAGTAGGGACGAAAGGCTAGAAGCTGCTAATTCAGGAATGTCCGCCGCCAAAAGCAGTCATTGATAGATCCTATATGGCGGTAATTTAAGATTTGCGCCTTTACGCGTTAGTGATCTGCGCGCTAGCGCACTAACAGGGCTTTAGCTTTTCGATCTGCGCAGTGAAGTGCCAGAAAGAAAGTCCAAATTTTATGTGGCCGGCGAAGTGTATGATTACGCCAGCTGTATACGTGAAGGTGATGATCTTTATGTTTGCCATGAGACGTCATGCGCGACTTAATTAATTGCTTTAGGGCAATAAGCTTAACAGCCTTCGACAGGAAGCTACTCATTAGCCTGCATCAGTTCCAGAGTGATATGATCTGGCCCGGTCACATATACAACTAGAGTTCCCTTGCGTGGGCCTGCGGGAATCGCTTGAGGCTTGCCTCTTGCTTTCCAGCCTGCTTGCTCAATGCGTTCGAGTACGGCGTATATGTCTTGCACTCTCAATGCCAAATGCGCTGAACCAATCGCTGATGCCGTAGGTGGAGTGATACCGTGGCGGTCACCCTGCGAATATTCCAGCAACTCTACTCGGCTGCCATCCGGGCCTTTGACTATCGCCGTTCGCACGCTCGGATCGGCGGTGCCGGTTACTTGCAAAATGAATGATCCGCCCATTTCCGACTGACGCTCAAGAGTGAACCCAAGTCCAATTGTCCAGAAGCGAATGGCTTCTTCCAATGAACTGACAGCGAAGCCAATATGATCGACGGCATGCACCATGTGGTTAGAATTCATCAAATGATCCTTTAAAGGTTCACGGCCCAAATAGGGAGGTGAGCTTGCGCATCCAGCTGTGACGGCCAAAACACAGAAAATAAATGTGTGAGGGGTACGCATAATCAGGCCAATCCAAGAGAAGCAACATTTGCGATTTTTAGACATTGAGTATTCCTCTGACCGGTCTTATTCTGCATTAGGCATTCAGGATATGGCTACCTCGGATATGACATTGGATAACGTAAACCAGCCATGAACCGCGCGCTTATGCCACTCTTGGCGATAGAGCAACGCGACCGGGCGATCCGCGAGACGGCGCCCCACACTCATACGACAGGCCAACTAATCGCAAGCCTTGCCGGCCTGCTTTCCGTCAGTACTGACGGCGGCTCATGGGTAGTGCCGGCTACCCATGCCATTTGGATACCTCCCCGTGTCGCACACGCGATGATGTCACATGGCGCTTTTGCAGGAGCGATGGTCTATATCGCGGAGCAAGAGTGCGGGATCCTGCATCAAATGCCATGCACATTTAGGGTCAGCAGTTTGCTGCGCGAAGCGGTAAGCCGCGCTGCGTCGTGGGGACAACCACCCCGCAACGAAATGGAGTCGCGGGTTGCAGCAGTCATCTTGGATGAAATTGCTACCTCACCCGCTGAACCCATCGGTCTGGCGCACCCCAATGACCCGCGCTTGAGGCGTATCACCGATGCGATACTTGCTCAGCTTGATGACAATAGATCACTTGAGGATTGGGCTGCTTGGTCAGGTATGGCACCTAGAACACTGGCCCGGCGTCTGGTCGCTGAAACCGGTTTTAGTTTTTCTGAATGGCGACAACGTGCACGCACGTTGCGCGCTATTCAACTATTGGTCGAGGGGATGTCAGTGACGACAACGGCGATTGAGCTTGGCTACGAAAATATTAGTGCTTTCATTGCCATGTTCCGTCGGATAATGGGTGTTACGCCAGGACAATATGTGCGAGCGCAGACACTGATTAGCAAAGAGGCAATTTCTAGATCAAGTTGATGGGTGTAAGAACCGCTGTACCATCCAACCCGATCCTGCACGCTACAGGCTAGACCTTCAACCATATGCCGGAACAGATGAAGAAAGAAATGCCAGCCACTTCAGGAGTCGCCAGAGCATCAGTTTTCTTTTAACTGGTGGGGCACTCACGCTGCACTCAGCTGGCGCTTGTAACTTCAACCGTGCTAGTCGCGTATTCCCTCCCCCCCCAATACCACCACACGCACTCTACGAGCTGTTCGTTAGTGCATTGGCTCAGGCATAAAGTTAGTGTACGCGAAGTCCATGCTTCGCCTAATTGTGCGGCGCCAAGTGCTAAGGTGCTTTTGTAGAGAGCGCTGCGCGCACCACGCGATAGACTTGCGTACGACGCAATGATGTCCATTGGGAAAAAAGAACAGATTTATTTCTCTGTTCTAAACGTCCGCTTCTGGCCGATTGTGTTGAAAAAGTCGGTTTGCCCAAAACGCTCGAATGCTGATGGGTGAAAAGCCCCCTTTTGCACGCTGCTACGTGAAATCCGAGTCCTGAACCTACTGCCAAAAATTCAGATTTCAATCTCAGGCGCGTACTTTTCTGCCGTGGAATTCGAAGTCGACTTTTTCAACAGAATCGGCCGAAAGCTGCCCTTCGCAGAGAACAGATAGCTGCCACCCAGCCCTTCGCTTGCTTAGGTATCAGCGAGAACCTCACATCGTCGCTGAAGGATCGAATAGCGCACACTGGCGCGCTTCCTCATGCGTATACGCGGTTGATGATTAATATATGTGTGCTTACGATAAGCTCACTTAAAAAATGGAGTTGACATGTCCAGTCCCATGCAAGCCACTGCTTCATACAGTCACGAAACCAGCGCACCTGCGGCGACAGTCTGGGCTTTTTTTGAAGCCGTTCAGCTATGGAAGGACTGGAACGCGGGCGTCTATTCATGCGTGCTTGATGGCCCGTTCATGGAAGGTGTATGGATGACCATGGTGTTGCCTGACCAGCAGGTTATCAAGTCGCAACTGGTCGAGGTCAATGCGCCGATTGGGTTTACGGATGAAACCGTGCTGGGCGATGTAACCGTTCGCGTCAGGCACGAAATCATCGCGCTCCCGAATGGAAATCACTCAATCGTCTATTCGATTGATGTCACGGGAGAGGACGCCGAGGATATCTGTGCGCAAGTGTCTTCCGACTTTCCTGACGTCCTGCATGCACTTGTGGTCCTCGCAGAAAGTACGCTGAGCGTGTGAGCCAAGCGTAGCTGATTTATGAATCGCCCCTAGTTTTATAGACACACCCGAGCGGCTGCTCCTGGCCGATTGCTGCCTTTACCAACGGTAACTCTCCCTCAGAACACGCTATTCTTCGGTCCCACAGGCTATGCTCCCTACCTCACCACCACCAGCACATCAACGGAACGCAACACTTTCAGGATTGAAGATGCAGACCGAACTCAGTTTCACCGATGTAGTACGCGAGATTCTTCGCCAGCATCCTGAAGGCCTCACACCCCAGCAAATCCGAGAGATCGTTAAGGTTGAGTACCCCCTGTACGTCGGCACCCCAAGCCATTTAAAAAACGTTGCTGCCGGCAATTACAAGGACGTTGACCACGCTGTTCTGGCCCGAATCTATCTAGCCTGCCGAGGCGCCTCAGACATCGCCGCAGATAAACGCCGAAAGCCTCACCTGATGACTCTCCTGCCGGATGTGGGATCAGTCGAGATCAAGGATGATGAGTTCATCGAGGGTGAGGATCTCGCCAAGCTGGAGGCTGATATCGGCACGTTGTACGTACTCTCCACCGGGCTCTATACCGCTGATCAAGTCGAAATAGTCAAGATTGGGATTACCACTGGCCCGGTCGAAAAGCGCATTACCCAGCTTTATACGACGGGTGTGCCATTTCGGTTCAAAATCGTAAGTCAGCTTGAAACCACAAACTATTCAAAGCTTGAGCAGGCCTTGCATTGCCTTTTCGATAAGTATCGGATCAATAAGTCCCGAGAGTTTTTCACAGCGCATTGCCTGAAGTTTTTGCCAGACCTAATCGCCGTCCACCGGAGTATTGAGACGAGCTAAGGAGGCAAGTTTTTCTGGCCAGGAGAGGCCGTTTATTTACCCGGTTCCAAACGTTCGCTTCTGGCCGCCGTTGAAGAAATTGTTCAGATTAACCCTGCGCCGCATACAACGCCCGCGCCTCCACCCACAGCCCATACAAATCATCCGCCATCCGCTCCACCGCCTGCGCCCTTTTCACCGGCTCATTCAACACCATCAAATCCTCATCACTCGGATTCTTCATATTAAGCTCAGTGGTATACCGCCAAAGCAAACCACCGCTGCCAACGCCGTTATTCACCACGTTCTGCGTCAACGTCGTCAGCCAGGCATGCGCAGTCGGGTGGGATTGCGCATCGCAGTAATAGCCGCAATAAAACCGGTGATCGAGTTCGATATACACCGAGCCCTGTACAAACCCCAAATCGTAATAAAGACCGTACCAGCGATTATCCCGAGTGGCGCTGTAATAGCGATCAACCACCTCCGCCGTCGGCGCTTCAGAGGGTTTGGGCAGCTCGGGGTATTTGTCCGTGATGCATTGGGCAAGTGCTTGCCAGAATTCCAGTTGCAGGTCTTTCAGGGTTTCGACGAACGCTTTTTGCAAGTCGCGTACCACCAGCAGGTTGTTGTTTTGGCGCAGTGTCTGTTTGAGCGCGTCCATGTAGGCGTATCCCTGGTTCTGGAAGGTCAGTGTTGCGACGAGGTCGATGTATTGCAGCAGGCTTTCGCGCACGCCGGCTTCGCGGATAACCCATTGCTGGCATTGCTCCAGCCACGGCAGGATGTCGTTGGCGTAGCTGATGCGCTGGTAGTCAATGCCCAGGCAACTGCGCCGGTCGGCGTCGCGGCCGTCCAGGGTGAGGTAGAGCGGTGGGTAGGCCTAGCAGCCTTCGCTTTGAAGGGTTTGCAGGTAACGGTGCAACTGCGCGTCCTGGTCTGCGGCGTAAAGCTTGTTTTCGATGATGACTGCCTGACGCTTGCTGTTGCGGATCAGGATGTCGACATTGCGGTACTCGACCTCGACCGTCACCTCGGTGCAGTCGAAACCTTCGATGTTCAACGCGGCCAACAACAATTGCAGCAGCTTGGTCCCAGCACCGTGGGCGCCTTGAGGATTGAGCAAAAAGGCCAGGTAGCGAGAGTGCAGGCGCACTTCATCGGAGCTGCTGCGCAGCAGGGTGAACAGGTTGAACGCCGGAGGACGGTGCAGTTCGGCGCGCAGTAATGCGGCGCGGTGGATCAAGGGTTGCAAGGTTCATTTCCTTATGGGGGCAAGTCAGGCAATGATTGTATTGCGCCAGTACTTACCGTGCACGCGTGCATTTTTCGTTGCCAAGAGAATCAACTCATAATCCTGCCCCGCCTTTGGGGTGAAACGAAAGGTTTACTGGCAGTTATAGGAATAGCCGGCAGAAACGTGGCTTTCACTCTGGAAGTTCATGGTTAAAGGCTTGTCGGCTCAGCACTTTCAGCTCGGTGTGCGCCAACTCCTGCGATTGCACCTGGCGGTTATGCCGTTCAGTTAAGGAACGTTTGCGGGCTTATTGTGGCGAGCGGGCTTGCCCCGCGTTGGGGTGCGAAGCGCCCCCAATCGAGCAAAACGCGGTGTACCTGATACGGCTCAGCGCCTGGTTTTGGGGCTGCTGCGCAGCCCAGCGCAGGACAAGCCTGCTCGCCACAGGGAATCTGCGATTAACTGAACGGCATCGGGTCAAGCGCGCTTGGGCAACTTCCAGCCCGCCCGCACAAAGTGACACGTGTACCCGTCAGGAATCCGCTCCAGGTAATCCTGATGTTCGGGCTCCGCCTCCCAAAACTCACCGGCCGGTTCAATCTCGGTCACCACCGGCCCCGGCCATAGCTTCGATGCATCAACATCAGCCACGGTGTCTTCGGCCACCTCACGCTGCGCTTCGCTCAGGTAATAAATCGCCGAACGGTAGCTTGGCCCCAGGTCGTTGCCCTGGCGGTTGGGCGTGCTGGGGTCGTGGATCTGGAAGAAGAACTCCAGAATCTGCCGATACGTGATCACCGCCGGGTCAAACACGATCTCGATCGCTTCCGCATGGTCGCCATGGTTGCGATAGGTGGCATTGGGCACGTCGCCGCCGGTGTAACCGACGCGTGTGTGCAGCACGCCGGGGTAGCGTCGCAGCAGGTCCTGCATGCCCCAGAAGCACCCGCCGGCGAGGATGGCGGTTTCGGTGTGGTTGGTCATGGTCTGCCCTCACGCTTGATGGATATGCAGGTAGTTATGGGGCTGTGCCCGCCAATAGCAAGTCAACGCGTCAAACACCGATACAAAACCAAAATAAATGTACAGTTTCCCAATAACCTGTCGACATAGATGGCAAGGTGCCATGGATGAGGCCCGCATCACTTATTGAGCCTTTACGCTATGTCCATCTTTGCCTTTCTACACCGTGACCGTCGCGCCCTGCACCAACTGACAGCGGCGATCAAAAACGGCCAGCCGCACTCTATCGATCGCCACAGAACCGCACCGGCCGTGCTTGATGCGCTGGCTGTACTCGAATCCTCCAACCGTGAAACACAATCGCGCATTTCCCAGCTCGAAGATGAACTCGAGTCTGCCCGTGAATTGCTGCGCGAGTCTGCCGCCTCCGCCCAGGCTTCGGAAATCCGCTTTGACCTGGTCAACCGCGCCTCCAGCGAGGGCCTCTGGGACATGGAGGTGGTGGCGGGCGACCCGATCAATCCGCAGAACCGTTTCTGGTGGTCGCCGCAATTTCGCAGCCTGCTCGGATTCTCCGACGAGCGTGATTTTCCGAACGTGCTGGCCAGTTGGGCTGATCGTCTGCATCCACAGGACAAGCAGGCGACGCTGGACGCTTTTGCACGGCATCTCAACGACAAGTCGGGAAACACGCCTTACAACGTGAACAATCGGCTGGCGATGAAAAACGGTTCCTACCGCTGGTTTCACGCCCAGGGTGAAACGCTGCGCGATGAACGCGGCACGCCGATTCGCGTGGCCGGTGCGTTGCGCGATATTCATGATCAGTTGCAACGCGATCAGGAACACGACGTGATCATCACCCGCTTCGAACTGGCCCGGGAGATGCTTTCCGACGGTTTGTGGGATATGGAGGTGATTGCCGGCGACCCCGTGAACCCGAAAAACCCCTTCTGGTGGTCGCCTCAGTTTCGACGCCTGCTGGGTTTTGAAACGGTGCAAGAGTTTCCCGATGTGCTGGACAGCTGGGCCTCCCGGCTGCACCCGAATGACAAGGAGCGCAGCCTGAACGCCTTTGGTGCGCACCTCAATGACAAGTCAGGGCAGACGCCGTTTGATATCGAATACCGGTTGAAGATGAAAAGTGGCGAATACCGCTGGTTCCGCGCCCGCGGTCAAACCCGCCGCGATCCGCAGGGTGCGCCACTGCGGGTGGTGGGCGCGCTGGTGGACGTGCACTTGCAGCATGAGCAGCAAGCGTTGCGCGCCGCGGAGGGCGAGCACCAGCGTACGCTGGAAACCAACATTGCGCAGTTGTCGCAGATTGTCGGGACGATCCAGAGCATCGCCAGCCAGACCAATCTGCTGGCGCTGAATGCCGCGATTGAAGCGGCGCGTGCCGGCGAGGCCGGACGTGGTTTCGCAGTGGTGGCCGACGAGGTGCGCAAGCTGGCAACGCGTACCACCGAAGCCACCGAACAGGCGGCCGGGATGATTGCTCGGTAAGTCGCCCGTTTCAGCCGCCTCTCCAATACGCAGAGAGGCGGTTTGTCAAGTCAATAAACACGACGTAAAAAGCAAAAAAGTAGTGAACTATCACTCCCTCTACAGGCCACTTCTAAAGTTAACAACAACACGGCCGATAGTTAATTACGGAGCCCTTAATCCCTGCCCGAAACACACAAAAAACCCAATATACATGCCACGGATAGGCACGTTTCAGGACCGAACATCATGTTCAGCAAACTAAGCATTTCGCAAAAACTCTATGCAAGTTTTACCGCAGTCGTTGTACTGATTGGTTTATTGGTGGGGAGCGCCTATAGAGGCTTCGAAACGGTAGAAGATGCTACAACTAGTAACGTGCATACTTATGAAGTATTAAGCGCCGCACAATTGGCGCTGGAACAGTTGATCAACATCGAAACCGGCATGCGCGGTTTCGTTATCGCGTCCAAAGACACCTTTCTGGAACCTCTGGTCGCCGGCGAAAAACGCTTTTTAGAGAAGTTGGAGTTGCTCAAACGCCTGACGGCGGATAACCCGGCGCAGCAGCAACGCCTGACCAGCCTGGGCGAGACGCAAAAGCGCTGGCTTGCCGAAGACATCGATCCAATCATCGCCCTGCGTAGAAGCCTGACGGCCAGCAAACTGCCCGATGACGAACTGGATACGCGCATCACCGCCGGCGCCGACAAGGCCAAGATGGACAGCATGCGCGCGACCCTGGCGGAAATCACCGCCACCGAAACCGCCCTGCTGGCGCAAAGAAACCAGGAGATGATCGATGCCAAACATATGGCGCTGACGATTCTGATCGTGGGCGGCATCTTGTCGGCTGTGTTGTCGTTGATCCTCGCCACCTCCCTGGGCCGCAGCACCACTCGGCGCCTGCAACTGGCGATTGATGCCGCTACCGCAATTGCCAACGGCAAACTGGATACGGTGATCGACACCAGCAGCCATGACGAGTTGCCTAAAGCCTTCGACCGCATGCAGAAACGCCTGCGGGAAATGATTCAACAGATCAGCGAAGCGGCCAACCAGTTGGTACTGTCGGTGCAGCAGATCTCCGGCGCGTCGGAGCAGTTGTCCGGTGCGATTCAGGAGCAGTCGACGTCGGCCTCGATGATGGCCGCCACCATTGAAGAACTGACCGTGAGCATCCATCACGTCTCGGAAAATGCCGACGAGGCACACCAGCTCGCCAGCCGCTCAGGCGAGCAATCCAAGGACGGCGCACGCGTCATCGAAAATACCCTGGCGAGCATGAACGGCATTGCCAAAACCGTGCAGCACTCCTCCACCCAGGTGGCGGGGTTGGGCCAGCACTCCGAACAGATTTCCTCGATCATCAGCGTGATTCAGGGCATCGCCGACCAGACCAACCTGCTGGCGCTTAACGCCGCCATTGAAGCAGCCCGGGCCGGCGAGCAAGGGCGCGGGTTTGCCGTGGTAGCCGATGAGGTGCGCCTGCTCGCGCAGAACACCGGCAAGTCGACCAAGGAAATCGCGATCATGATCGAGAAAATCCAGGCCGGCGTGCGCGAAACCGTTGAAAGCATGCGCGGTGGTGTGCTCGAAGTGAGCCAGGGCGTGGAAACGGCGGGAACCGCAGGCGCGGCCATCGTCGAAATTCGCGACAGCTCGGAGAAAGTGCTCCAGGTGGTCGATCAGATCTCCTTCGCCTTGCGTGAGCAGACCATGGCCAGCCAGGACGTTGCCCGCAACGTTGAGCGCTCGGCGCAGATGGCGGAAATGAACAACGTGTCGGTGCAGGAGTTGCTCAAGACCAGTGGCGGCCTGAAGAACCTCGCCACCAGCCTTCAGCACGAAGTGAGCAAGTTCCAGTTGTAATCCACAGGCTGCGGGGCTGAGCTCGGCGCACGCTGAACGAAGCCCGCCCGGTTGCAGTCGGAGAAATACCCTCTCCGGCAAAGAACCCGGCTCATGCCTCTGAAAACCGCAGCCCTCGCCTCCCTCCTCTCCCTGGCGGCCAGCACGGCCGCCGCCGCCCAGGAACCGTTGCGCCTGCAAAACCTGCAGCGCTGCGGCGACCTGCTGGAAAACCGTCAGCAAGCCTGGTGCCTGACCGCACGTGGCCTGGGTGACGCCACGCCAACACTCAAACTGGGCGTCACCGCCCTGCCGGCGAACGCGGTGCAGCGTGACGGCAATACCCTTCGTGTGCATCTGGACAGCAGCCACTATCAAAGCGGCCCCATGTGGCTGGAGGACGGCACCCGCGTCAGCAACGCTGCCTGGCTGAGCCTGCGCAATAGCCACGTGGTGGCGGCAAAGCCCAACGAAGTGGCGAAGAACATGGACGGCCTGACCACCTACATCGACCTGGTCAGCGTGCTGATCGAAGAAGACCACGATGGCCGTCAGGAAGCCGAGCGCCTGGCCCGCAAGTATGGGGCGACGGTGGTCGGCAGCATTGCGCCGCTGAACCTGTTCCAGCTGCGCCTGCCCGCCAGGGATTTGGTGCAGCGCGATGCGCTGGTGCTGCGTCTGGGCAGCGAGACCAGCGTCGATGCGGTGGTGGTCGAGGAGTCGGCCGCCGAAGAGGCCGAGGCCGCCGCGCCGCGCGAGAAACCCGACAAACCGGCGCCGGACTCCGACGAGTGGGCGGCCAATCGCTTTCTGGATGCGGTGACTTATTACCAGAGTCGCCTGCCGGGCCGGCATTCGCCGATCCTGCCGCAACCGGTGCGCGTGGGGGTGATCGAGCGCGGGGTGGATTTCGACACCGCCGACTTTGCCGATTATCTCGGCGCCTGTGCCGCCAGGCGCACGTGCGTGTATGCGCGCGACACGAACGCGCCGGACGGCCATGGCACCACGGTTGCGGGCATCCTCGCGGCGCGCTGGGATGACGGCGGCAACAGTGGTTTCCTGCGCGGGCTGGACAAGGCCAGCGGCGGCTTCGAGGTGATCGTCGACCGGGATTCCGATGCCGGCATCACAGCCAATATCGCCGCGTCGGTCAATCTGGTGGAGGACGGTGTACGCGTGCTCAACTGGAGCTGGGGCATTCATCGCGTCGGCGCCAAGGACGTCAACGGGGACGACGTCGATTCGCTGCTGCGCAGCGGCATCGCCATGAGCGGCTATGAAGAATTGCTCGAGGAGTTTTTTCTCTGGCTGCGCAAGGAGCATCCCGATGTGATCGTGGTGAACTCCGCTGGCAATGGCTCGGCGTTCTCCGGCACGGATGACTATCGCCTGCCCTCCTCGTTTATCACCGAACAATTGCTGGTGGTGGGCGGGCATCAGCGCGGCGAGCGCAGCGGGTTGGCGGTTGATGATCCAGCGTATGCGGTGACGCGCAGTTCCTCGAATGTGGACATGCGCGTGGACATCACCGCCGCCGCCTGCACCCACGCCTCCACCCGCGATGCCGGCCAGGAAGGCGCGGTGCACTGCGGCACCTCCTATGCCACGCCAATGGTTGCAGGGTTGCTGGCGGCCATGCTGTCGATCAACCCGCAGTTGCAACCCGAGCAGTTGCGCATGCTGCTGCGCCGCAGCTCAATGGCCATCGGCGAAAAAAACGACTTTGAACGCAGCGACGCCCAGGACCTCACCGCGCCCATCCTGCCGTCGGAGCGCAACTACCAGCGCACCGACAAGGACGTGGGACGCTCGGCGCGGCTGGACATGCAGAAAGCACTGGATCTGGCGGTGCAGAGCAGGACACGTGTACGGTGATGGCTTTTTCAGAAACCCGAGACATGTCATGTTCGTTGCCGAAACCAGTGATCCCATCGCAGCCTCGCCGGGGCTCGACAGCTCCCACCTTTGAGTGGGAGGGCGACGTGTTGTGGCGAGCGGGCTTGCCCCGCGTTGGGCTGCGCAGCAGCCCCAAAACCAGGCGCCTCGCAGTGTCAGGTGCACCGCGTTTTGATTGATTCAGGAGCAGCGCCGTTGAATGCGCACGCTGGCGAAGGTCGGTTCGTCTCGTGCCTGTTCCAGAGTGCTTCTGGGGGTTGCCGGCGCGGGGGCGTGCAGCGGGGGCGGTGAGGCGAGTGGCGGGTGCAGGCGCATGTCGGCGCGTTCGTCGCTGGGGGCGACACCGAAAAAATCGCGGTAGCACTTGGAAAAATGCGGCGTCGACACGAAGCCGCAGATCACGCCCAGTTCGACAATCGACAGCGACGTCTGCATCAGCAGTTGCCGCGCGCGGGTCAGGCGCAGTTTGAGGTAGTACCGCGACGGCGTGCAAAACAGGTAGCGCTGGAACATGCGCTCCAACTGACGCCGCGAGACCTGCACGTAGGCCGCCAGGTCATCCAGTTCGATGGGTTCTTCGAGGTTGGCCTCCATCAGCGCGACCACCTCCTGCAGCTTCGGCTGCTGCGTGCCGAGCAGGTGTTTGAGGGGCACGCGCTGCTGGTCGCGCTCATTACGAATACGCTCATATACAAACATCTGCGAGATCGCCGCCGAGAGTTCATGGCCATGATCGCGGCTGATCAGGTGCAGCATCATGTCCAGCGGCGCGGTGCCGCCGGAGCTGGTGAAACGATTGCCGTCGAGGGTAAACACGCTCGCGCTCACGGTGACACGGGCAAAGGCTTCCTGCATTGAGGCCATCAGCTCCCAATGCACGCTGCACTGGAAGCCGTCGAGCAAACCCGCCAGGGCCAGCGCCCAACTGCCGGTGCACACCGCCCCCAACCGCCGGCAATGCAGACGCGCCTGGTTGCGCAGCCAGGCAATATGCTCGGCGGTCACTGCCTGTTGAATGCCAATGCCACCGCACACCACCACGGCGTCGAGGTTGAGCGGGTCGAGGGTGGACGCATCCGGCGTGACCGCCACGCCATCGCTGGCCCACACCGGCTGGCCGTTGAGGCTCAGGGTCTGCCAGCGATACAGCTCCTCACCGGCCAGTTGATTGGCCATGCGCAACGGCTCGACCGCACACGACAGGGAAATCAAGGTGAACTGGTCCAGCAGCAAAAAGCCGATGGTCTGGCAGGCCGGCGCATCAGGTGCCATGGCAGTTACTCCCCAGCGGCTGATCAGGGCTGCTCCAGCGCTACGGGCTTGACCGCCGGCCCGTGCTGGCGCGCGGTGATCAGGCCGATAAACGAAATCACCAGCGCCAGGCCAATCGTCGACGACACTTCCAGGCGGTGGTCCGGCGTCACCATCATCACCCCCAGCGCCAGGCAGATGAACACAATCACCAGGTAGGTCAGCCAGGGAAACAGCCACATGCGAAAGGTCAGCTCAACGTTCTGCCGCAGCAGCAAACGGCGCATGCGCAATTGCGAAACCGCGATCACCAGGTACACCAGCAGCGCGATGGCGCCGGAGCTGGCCAGCAGAAACTGGAACAGCCCGGCCGGCATGAAATAGCTCAGCAGCGTGATGCCCGCACCGATGATGGTGCTCGCGATCACCGCCGCCCGGGGCACGCCCGCCGCCGAGGTGGCTTTGAGCGCACGCGGCGCATCGCCGCGTTTGCCCAGGGAAAACAGCATGCGAGAAGAGATGTAGATCGAGGAGTTCATGCAACTGGCCACGGCGATCAGCACCACCAGGTCGACCATGAATTTGGCGTTGGGGATATTCATCAGTTCCAGCGCACGCTGATAAGAGCCCACGGAGGCCAGCAGCGGATCGTTCCACGGCACCACCGAAATCACGATGGAGATCGACAGCAGATAGAACACGCCAATGCGCCAGATCACCGAGCGCGTCGCCTTGGCGATGTTCTGCGCGGGGTTGCTCGATTCGGCGGCGGCGATGGTCACCGCCTCCGTGCCGATAAAGCTGAACATGATGGTGATAAACGCACCCACCACCGCCGACAGGCCATTAGGTGCAAAACCGCCGTGTTCCTGCATCAGGCGGCTCAGGCCGCTGGCTTCGCGGTCCGGAATCCAGCCCATCAGCACACTGAAGCCCAAGCCGATAAAGCCGACGATGGCGATCACCTTGGCCATGGCGAACCAGAATTCGAACTCGCCGTACTTGGCCACACTGAACAGGTTGGTGATCACCAGCAGGATGATCGACAGCAGCGCGAACAGCCAGGCGTCCACCTGCGGGAACCACTGGTTGAGCACATGCCCGGCGGCCAGCGCTTCAATCGGGATCACCAGCACCCAGAACCACCAGTACAACCAGCCGATGGTGAACCCGGCCCAGGGGCCGATGGCCTGGTCGGCATAGGTGGAGAACGAGCCGGTGTCAGGCCGCGCCACCGCCATTTCGCCGAGCATGCGCATCACCAGCACCACCAGCAGCCCGGAGGCCAGGTACGCCAGCAACACCGCTGGCCCGGCGGCCGCGATGGCATGCCCGGAACCGACAAACAGCCCGGCGCCAATAATGCCGGCAATCGACAGCATGGTCACATGGCGTGGCTTGAAGCCCTGCGCCAACTGACCGCTGGAATCCTTGGAGTTGAGGTTAATCATTGTTTTTGTTGTGCTCTGCGACCCAATTGCGCACCACCATACGGGCGCAGAGCCCGGCGAAAAGGCCTGAGTACGTCACGATCGTGCCTGATGTCGACATGCACAAAAGCGCGGGCAGCCCGTGACGCCGGCGGCGTTACTCCTGAACGCTGTGGATCAACGCACCGAACAGGTCGCCACGGGGCATTTTGTCCAGGGGGATATCGGAGTTTTCGAACCACTCGCGCCCGGCTTCCGGGTGCGGGCCACTGAGGACCACCACGCCCTTTTTATAGGTGTAGCGCGCGGCCGCGACGTCGCCATTGTGGTAGGTCGCGAGGGTCTGATAAGGCGTGGCTGCGGTGGATGTGGGGAAGTACGGGCCGTCCTGATAGAACACATAGTCCGGCTTGCCGGCCCAGGTGACGCGCACCGCTGCGTCGTCGATGCCACTCACTTCAAAGCCCGGACGACCGGCTTCGGTGTCGATGGCGTGGGGGATCAGGCCGAGGTTGTTGTCGTCCGCCAGATAGGCGCCCATGCACAGGCCCAGGTAGCGGCCGCCCTTGGCCACATAGTTGCGGATAGCCTCGGCGCGCTCGTCGCCCAGACTGTCGAGCGCGCCGGGAATGTCCTGGCCGCCGCCTGGCTGCACGTAGAGGTCGTAATGCGCGAGGGTTTGCGTGGTGATGTCGATGTCCTCGTCCGCGCCGACGAAGTCGACCTGGTAGCCGGGGTTGAGGCGCAACAGGGCGGTTTTCACGTTTTCCGAGCAGTCATCGCACCCTGCCGGGCCCCGGTACACGGCGACATGGGTGATCGGCGCGGCGGCGCATGCCTGGAAGGCGGCGAAGGCAAGGACGGTGGCAGCGATGGCGTGCAATTTCATGGTGGAAGATTCTTCACAGGTCGGGGGCACGCACATAGCCTAAAGCGAATGGCCGCTTAAAAAAGTTAACAGTTGTAAACGCCCTGGGGGATCCCGGGGCACTCTGCGGCCCTGTGACAGTCCATTCCTGCACACCCCCCTACTCTGGAGCCGTCCATGATCACCGTCCATCACCTCAACAATTCACGTTCCCAGCGCATCCTCTGGCTGCTGGAAGAGCTTGGTCTGCCGTACGAGATCAAGCGTTACCAGCGTGACCCGAAAACCAACCTGGCGCCGCCGGAACTCAAGGCGATCAATGCGCTGGGCAAATCGCCGGTCATCGAGGACGGTGGCAAGGTGGTGATTGAGTCCGGCGCCATTGTCGACTACCTCATCCGCCACCACGGCGCCGGCCGCCTGCAACCGGATGCCGCCAGTGCCAGCTACGATGAGTACGTGCAATGGCTGCACTTTGCCGAAGGCTCGGCCATGCTCCCGCTGATGCTCAACCTCTACGTGGGCCGCCTGGGTGAAGCCGGTGCGCCGTTGCATCCGCGTATCGAGTCGGAAGTGGCCAATTACCTGGGGTATCTGGATAACGCCCTGGCAAACTCGCCTTACCTGATGGGCGAGGCGTTGAGCGGCGCGGATATCCAGATGAGTTTCATCGGCGAAATCGCCAAGGCCCAGGGCAAGTTGCAGGCCTACCCTAACCTGGCGGCGTGGGTGCAGCGTTTCCAGGCGCGGCCGGCGTATCGCAAGGCGGTGGAGCAAGGTGGCGAGTATGCGTTTGCCAAGTGAGGCGTAGAGCCAGTCCGTTGTAGCAAGCGGACTTGTTGTGACTAGCGGGCTTGTTGTGGCGAGCAGGCTTGTTGTGGCGAGCGGGCTTGCCCCGCGTTGGGGTGCGAAGCACCCCCATCAAGGAAACCGCGGTATACCTGACACCGCGCAAAGCCTGGTTTTGGGGCTGCTGCGCAGCCCAACGCAGGACAAGCCTGCTCGCCACAGGGAATCTGCGCTTAACTGAACGGCATTAGGGCAAGCCCGCTCGCCACAGGAATGGGATTGGCTGAAATATCTCACGCCCACATCGGATCTGCCGGTTTACCGAAACATCTGCCACAACGACGCCCCCACGCCGGTGATGCTCTCACCGGCAATCAAACCCGCCGCTGCCGTGATCGCAAAGCGCTGCGTCACGCTCGGCCAGCGCAGGCTGACCAGCCAGGTGAGCACCGCGCCCAACGCCATCATCAGCGACACCGAGGCCGGCAGCACAAACGCCAGGCCCAGGGCGGCCGCACTCGGCAGGTAGCGTGCGCGATGGGCCGGCAAGGTGCTCTCGAGCACGCCCAGCAGTACGCCAATCAGGCCCGCGATGCCGATGGCCCAGCGAATGCTCGGCGACAGTGACTCCAGGCCATGGGTGAGGGTTTGCGCCACAGCTTTCCAGGTGGCGACGGCCGGCGCCGGCCACTCCTCGGTGAGCAGCATGCCCTGCGGATCAGGGATCAGCGCCAGGTACGCAAACACGCCGACGATGCTGCCAACGAAGATCCCCAGGATCTGCGCAATCATTTGCTTGCGTGGCGTCGCCCCAATCGCCTTGCCCACCTTGAAGTCGTTCATCAGGTCGGTGCACTGCCCGGCCGAACCACCGGCGGTGTTGGCGCTCATCAGGTTGATCGGCACCTGCCCCGGCGCGACGATGCCGAAACTCAACTGGGACAATTGCCCGATCGCCCCGATCGGCGGAATGCCGGTGGCGCCCACCACACGCGCCGCCACGGCCGCCAGGCAAATCGCCAGGGGGATGGTCAGCAGGGCCATGCCCAGGTTGATGCCGAACAGCAGCGCCTGCAGGCTCACCACCAGAATGATCGACAGCACGAAACCTGCCGCCGGCCCGGGCTTGGGCAGGGCCCAGGGCGTACCGCCGCCGGCTTTGGTCGAGGCATGCAATGCCCACAGGCGGATCGCCAGCGAGGCCAGGGTCGAGCACACCATCAGGCTCACCCCCGGCCACAGCAGCCATTCCACCAGCGCGGCGAACTGCGGGCCACTGCTGCCTTCGGGCAGGTTCACCAGGTGCTGTGCCAGCAGCCACGGCCCCAGCCCGCCCCAGGCGAGCAGCGCACCGAGCAACAGGGTCAGGCCCACGCGCAGGCCGATGATGCCGCCAAATCCGAGCAGCAACAGCGAAGGGTCGGCGGTAAACGTGAGGCGTTCGAGCTGCACGCTCGGCGACCCGCGCGGGAACGCCCACATGAAGGTGTCCACCCACTTGACCAGCCCGGACAGCAACGCGGCGCCGAGCAGCACCTTCAAGCGCGTCGCGGCTTCGCGGCCGTGGTTGTAAATGTGCAGCAAGGTCTCCAGGGTGGCCATGCCTTCGGGAAACTTCAGCGCCTTGTCATTGAGCAACGAGGGCCGCAGATACCAGGCGATCCAGATGCCCAGAAAGCTCACCGAAAACACCCAGGCAATCATCGGGAGCGGGTCCAACTGGTGGCCGGTCAGCAAGGTGTAGGCCGGAATCGGCGCCACCAGCCCGCCGGAAATGATCGACGCCGCCGCCGAGGCGACCGTCTGGTTGATGTTGCTCTCGTGCAGTGTCCACGGCAGTTGTGTGCTGGAACGCCTGGCCAGGCCTTGCCAGATCGCGTAACCGACCAGCAAGGCGATGATCGACATGTTGAATGACCAGCCGATCTTCAGGCCGGCATAGACATTGGAGGGGGTCAACAGGATGCCGAGCACGACTCCGGTAATGACCGCGCGCGGGCTGAGTTCACGTTCGACGGGGCCGTGCAAAGGGGAGGTTGGCGGGGTTGAAGGCATGCGGATTCCTTTCGGCAAGGGCACAGGGCGACTTAACAAGTGAGCCCCGTAACCCCCGAAGGTTCATCCGCAGCCTCAGCCCAGGCGGAACCGCGCAGTGTTGTCGCTCAAGGCGCGGCTGCCTTTGCTCAGGGTGTCCGCCGCCTGGTTGACCGCCCGCGCGCCGTCGAGCAAGCGCCCGGCCGCCTGGTCCACCTGCTGGATATTGCCGCTCACTTCATCCGCTGTGGTCGCTTGTTCTTCCACCGCGGCCGCGATCTGCGCCAGGGTGTCGGTGACGTTCTGCACGGCGCCGGCGATCTCGCCCAGGCGCGTGCCCAGCCCGGTCACCGATTCCGCGTCGGTGAGGGCCTGCTCGCAGGCGGCACCCATCAGGCTGACGGCCTGGCTGACCGTGGCGCGCAGGCTGTCCACCGTGCTGGCGATCTGCGCCGTGGAGGCCTGGGTGCGTTGCGACAGGCTGCGCACTTCGTCGGCCACCACGGCAAAGCCCCTGCCCTGTTCCCCCGCGCGCGCGGCTTCGATGGCGGCGTTGAGCGCCAGCAGGTTGGTCTGTTCGGCGATGCCGCGAATGGTGTCGACCACCGACTGAATCTGCTGGCCCTGCTGGCTCACCTGCTCCAGCGCGTTGGCGGTGTCGGTAAGGCGGTGGTTGAGCTGCTGGATGCTGGCCGTGGTGCGCTGGCTGTCGCGGCTGCTGTCTTCGGCGATGCGCCGGGTCTGCTGGGCGCTGCCGGACGCCTGTTCGCAGCTTCTGGCCACGCCCATCGAGGTGGCCGCCAACTGAGTGGCGGCGGCAGCGATCTGGCTGATCTGGTGCTGCTGGTCTTCAACTTCGTTGAGGGTGCTGCCCGACTGGGCATTGAGGGTCAGCACCGCCGAACCGAGCTGTTCGGTCTCGTGGTTGACGCCGAGCAGGCTGGTGCGCAATTGCGCCACGGCAACGTTGAGCGCGGCGCTGATGGCGGCCAGCTCGTCACGGCCTTGCACCGCCACTTCCACGCAGAGGTTGCCGTCGCGCAACGACTCGGCCAGCGTGGTGATGCCGCTGGCACTGCGTTGTATCGCAGCCTGCAGGCACATGAACAGGTACAGGGCCGCCAGGGCCAACAAGCTGAATGTAGCCGCCACTGGCACGAATTGCTCCAGAGAGCGGGCGTGGTAATAGCTGAGGCGCGCATCCAGCGAGTTGAGCGACTGGTTGCGCAGCGCCGCCAGGCTGCCGAGCATGGCGTCGACGCTGCGGTCGAAGGCGGCGCTATCGAGCTTGATGGTACCGCCGAACACGCCGTCGTCGAGAACCTTGAGTTCGCCGTCGAGCAGTTGCAGGCTGCTGTCGTACTGCGTGCTCCAGGGCTCCAGGCCGGCGTAAGGCTTGGCCTTGAGCGAGGCGGCGGCCTTGATCAACTGATCCCGCGCGTCGCCGATGCGGCTACGCAGGTCGCGCATCTGCAAGCGGCTTTGCAGGGTGAACTGCCCGGACGCGATGGACGACTGCCCCACGCTGGCCATGCGCCCGACCCGCTCGATAAGGTCCGGCGTCTGCTGAGTGGAGATTTGCATCAGCAGGTAGGTTTCCAGCCACGGGTCGAGGATCAGGCCGGTGTCCAGCGCGATTTGCTCGCGCAGGCCTTGCATCGCGGTCAGCGCCGAAGTGAAACGGTCATAGCCGTCCGGCCACCAGCCGACGGTGCGCAGCGATTGCGTGTCCATGCCCTTGATCGTCGCTTGCAACGCCGTAAAACGGGCCAGGGTTTCGGCGCTGGCCTGCTGGGCGCCGAGCGTGTCGCCCAAGGCTTGCAGGCTTTGCTGGATCATGGGGTTCAAGGCATCGACCTGGTCCATCGCAGCTTTAGCCGCCGGCGTCGGTTCGCGCAGCAGGTCCACCGCCTTCCAGCGCGCGGCGAGGTTACGCTGGGCGGTGAGTTGGCTGTCGAGGGCGTCCATGGCCAACAGTTGTTGAACGCCGGATTTTTCGCTGGAGATGACCGCACTTTTTTCGCGATAGTCCGCCGCAATCATCCACAGGCTGCCGACCAGGGGCAGCATGAACAGGAGGAACAGAATCTGGAACTTGCGCGCAAAACCGAAGCGCCCGAGCAGGCGCATACCGGGTGATAACAGACTGTGCATTGCCGACAACTCCTGGAACAACCCACACCGTGCACGGCGAGGCGAAGCCTTGAAACGACTAACGGCAAAATGCCATGTCATTGATTAGTCTGGCACAAGCAAGATATGGGCCGTTGGCCACAGGCCCGGAAATGGCGGCGTGGCAAGGACTCGCCCGTGTGCGCTGCGCGAAAATGGGGCGAAACCACTCAGTGTGTGACAGGCACTGT
Organism: Pseudomonas trivialis; assembly: GCF_001439805.1. GTDB lineage: Bacteria > Pseudomonadota > Gammaproteobacteria > Pseudomonadales > Pseudomonadaceae > Aquipseudomonas > Aquipseudomonas trivialis. Next base: position 159,332 of record NZ_JYLK01000006.1, read on the forward strand.
AACCGGGCACCGGATTGGTGCATTGCCGTGTAGCGATTCGCGCATTATGGCCAGGTTTTATTTCAGTAAGGCGCTGATCCAGCCAACCTGCAATTCAAGTGCTCGCAGTCGATCTTCCGGCCCCCCTCGCAACGCTCGCTCGAAGCCTGCCAGGGTGCGCTGCTTCAGGCGCAACAGACGCTGCCACTTGGCCAAAAACACCGGGCTGCGCGCCTGCAGGTTCAGCGGTCCGAAGTACAGTTGTTCAGGCGTATAGGCGACCGGCGTGGAGCGTTCGGCAACGATGATTTCGTAGTAGAAACGGTTCTCGTGCAGCAGCTCCTCATGAAAAATTCGGTAGCCGTTGTCCATCAGCCACTGGCGCAGCGGTTGCTCGCCGCCATTGGGCTGCAGGATCAGGCGTTCCAGGCCGGTGAGACGCGCCTTGCCAGCGTCGAGAATGTCGCGAATCGTCTCCCCGCCCATGCCGCACAGACTGATGGCGGTGATCCCGTCATTCGGCTCGATAGCCGCCAGCCCACTGGCCAGGCGCACCTTGATCAGGCGCTCGAGACCATTCTCACGGACACTGCGCTCGGCCGCCCGAAAGGGCGTCTCGGCCACCTCCCCCGCCACCGCCGCCGTGAGGACTCCGCGACGCACCAACGCGACCGGCAGGTAACCGTGATCGGAACCGATATCCGCCAGGCGCGCCCCCGCTGGAACCTGCGCCGCCACGCGCTCAAGGCGCCGGGATAATGTGTGTTCGTTCAACTGTGGATCCTTTGGATCATGGCTCGCCGGCGACGGCACGTTTGGCCCGTACCGTTTTTTGACTGGCAGGCGCAGCCATTGGCCGCTCCGTCAGCTCGACGCCCAGCGCCGCCATCAATTTCTGGACAGTCTCATAGCGCGTTTTGCTACCGCCCTTCAGGGTTTTATACAGACTCTCCCGGTTCACCCCGGCTGCCTCTGCCACTTGAGCCCGAACAGCCAGCGGTCACGCCAACTCAAACTGCTATCATCCGCGCCTGCACACATCCGGGCTGGAAACCATGAACCGTCAAAAGAAACTGCAGCAACTCTTCAAAGCCAAGGCGAAGAAGGCCAACGCCAAATTGGCGCCTAAAAGCAAAGACAAATACATCAGCAAGGCCGAGCGGGAAAGGCTGGCGAACGAAGCGGATCAAACCCCGGAACTTTCCCCGCAGAGCTGATTCAGCAACCGTTCAACGCCACCTGCGGCCTTTCACCGGCAAAGAAAAACGGCCGCAGGCGCACACCCACGCCGTTGCCGATAAACGCCGCCACCAGCCACACCCAGCCATGCAGGCTGCCCGAGGCGATGCCGCTGAAGTACGCGCCGATGTTGCAGCCGTAGGCCAGGCGCGAGCCGTAGCCGAGCAGCAGCCCGCCGATGACCGCCGCCACCAGTGAACGCATGGGGATTTTCAGGCTGGGGGCGAAGCGTCCGGCCAGGCCTGCGGCCAGCAGCGCGCCGAGGACGATGCCGATGTCCATCACGCTGGTGATGTCTTCCCACACCGGCGCGGCCAGGGCCTTGGCATTGCCGGGCATCTGCCAGAACGCCCAGCTGGACATGTCCACCCCCAACCCGCTCGCCACCTTGGCGCCCCACAGCGCGAACGCCGAGGTGATGCCCCACGGCCGACCGGCCAGGGCCAGGGTGGCGTAGTTGAGCAGCGCCAGGCCAATCGCGCCCCACACCAGCGGCCACGGCCCGCGCAGAAAGCGACGCAACCCCTGGTGCTCGCTTGTCACGCCTTCTTCAAGCTGGCCGTGCCGGGCTTTTTCCAGGCGCACGGTCAGCAGCGCAATCGCCGCAAACACCACCAGGCTCAGGACCAATGCCGGCACCACGCCGAAAAGCTTGACGATGGACATCGCCGGCAACGCCGGCAGCGCAAACCACCAATCCACATGGTGCGTGGCAATCAGCGAACCGCAGATAAAGAACAACAGCGTCACCAGCATGCGCGCATTGCCGCCGCCCACGGTGAACAAGGTGCCCGACGCACAGCCGCCCCCCAGTTGCATGCCGATGCCGAAGATAAAGGCACCAAACACCACCGACACTCCGGCCGGCGCCACCAGCCCCACCACTGGCTGGCCGAACAGCGTGCCCGCGCCCAGCGCCGGGAAAAACAGCAGCACCGCCACCGCCAGCATCACCATCTGCGCGCGCAGCCCGGCCCCACGCCGGTCCTTGATGAACACGCGCCACGCCGAGGTGAAACCGAAGGCGGCGTGGTAGAGGGTCAGGCCCAGGGCAGCGCCGACCACCAGCAACAGCACCTGGCGCGCACCGACCGTGCTTTGCAGGAACAGCGCGCCGGCGATCAGCAGAATAAAGGCCAGCAGCGGCGCGGCTGGCTTGCGCGTGGGCGCCAGGGAAAGGGAGGTACTCATGGGGATCTCGTTTGGCATTGATTGCAGGACGGCCAGTATGCCGTTTTTCGTGGCAGCCGGCTCACCCGCTCCTACAGTGGGACGCTCGATCAGCCACGGCCTATCGAACCGCTCACCGGCAGATTGCCCAACAACTTCAGCCCGGTGGTCTTCACGAAGCTGTCGTAATCCATCGGCCGTTGAATGCGGGTTTCCGAATTCGGCAGCACATAGGCCCAGGCACGTTTGGAAGAGGCGTCGTACACCAGTTTGAACAGGCGCGTCGGCACCCACACCTTATTGCGGCCAATGGTGCCGTAGCCCGCGTCGAACAACGGCCCGGTGAACACGAACACATCGCCGCCCGCGCGCGCGGCGAACTTGCGCACGTCGGCCTCGACCTTGCTCCAGATTTTGCGGTTGTTGGTGGGGTCTTGCGGCACCATGTTCGACAGTGCGAACGACTGCGCCATGGCATGCGCGTTCGGCGCGTCGGCGGCCGGGGACTGGTGGCCACGGTCCACCGCCGGGTGCTGGGCGTGGTAGTCACTCAGTTGCGCGCTACCGCCTTTGGGGATGCGGGGATCGGCGTAGAACTGGTTGGTACGCTCCTCGCCCTTGGCATCTTTCAACACGGCAGCGTTGAGGCGTTCGACCACCACCAGCGGCGTCTTGCTGGTTTGCGAGTAGAGCACAGCAAAGTTGTCGGAACACAACGCCAGCGGTTTCAGGCTGGCAGGCACGGTGGCGGTGTTGATCGGTGCGGCGGGGAACAGGTCGGCGCAGCTGTCAAAGGACAGGCGCTTTTCGTCGCTCGAGTAGAGGGCCGACAGGTTGCGGGCCTGAGCAACGGGCGCGAGGCAAACCAGGGCGGACAAGGCGACGGCAATAATACGTAAGTGCATGTTTCATATCTTGAAAGTGGGGGCCTGTTGACCGCCCTTTTTCACTTTAGTGCCTGTCCGGTCTGGTCTGTTGCCTTCGGCAAATCCCAGGCAAAAAAGGTTCTTCACGGAATCCCGGGAAACACAGAAACAAGAACGCCGATTTGATTGATGATGTTCGTGCGAGCAAACACATCTAACAAACCGGCGTTCTTATGCGCGATATTAATACTTTCCTTCCCTTTTGGGAGGGTTTTTCTGTCGTCAACATCAAGCCTGATGGTGACGGTCTCCAGATCGATCTCACACCCCACACCACCCGCTTCCCTTCCTGCGGAGGGTGCCAAAAAACCTGTTCAACCACTCATGAGTATTGCGAGCGAGTGATTCGTGATCTACCCATTCTCGGTCGTGCGGTGCGCCTCAGCGTTTTGCTCAGGCGTGTTGGTTGCCGCGACTGTGGCAAACGGATGGAGGCCGTCAGTTGGCTGGATCGCTATGCCCGCATGACGCGTCGCTTGGCCGATGCGGTCATTCAAGCCTGCGAGCGACTTCCCACCCTGCACGTGGCCCAGATGTTTGGGCTGCATTGGGACACCGTTCGGTTGCTGGAGCGTCGAGCCTTACAGGCGGCGTTGGCCACGCTGCCGAAGGCGCAACCACGACGCCTGGTGATGGATGAATTCGCGCTGTTCAAAGGGCATCGCTACGCCAGTGTGGTGTTGGATGCCGATACACGACGAGTGCTATGGATCGGCGGGGCATTGATGACAGTCTATCTAATGAAGGCTGAACTCAAAACGCTTTGGGCACCTAGCAGCGCCTGGGGCTGGCGATCAGCCTGGCAGCAATGGCTGCATCATGCTCATGAAAGCGAGATACCACCTCTGATCCAGTTTGCCAAACGGCTAAAGGGTTACTGGCGGGGCATCGTCAGCCGGGTTCGCTGGCCGATGCATACGGGTCAGTTGGAAGGAATAAACAATCGAATAAAGGTCATCAAGCGGATGGCGTACGGTTACCGGGATAGCGAATTCTTTTTCATGAAGATCAAGAACGTCTTTCCCGGTAATCCGTGAAGAACCAAAAAAAGCCTGCATCGCTGCAGGTTTTTCCTATCTGGCTCCACGACCTGGACTCGAACCAGGGACCCAATGATTAACAGTCATTTGCTCTACCAACTGAGCTATCGCGGAATGCGCCGTATGTTACTGATTAAAAAGAAGAAGTCAACCCTGCCCTGCTGACTGCCAGGTTTAAAGCGGATGGCCTGCAGAAAGCTGCTGTTGCGCGGCCAGATCCAGCCAGGCCCGCGCCGCCGGCGGCAAGTGTGCGCTGCTGCGCCAAGCCAGGGCGATGTGCCAGTCCGTTTGCGGTTCGTCGAGGTGGACCAGAGCAATGCCAGCGTGCTGGTGCTTGTGCGCAAGCATGCGCGGAAGAAAGGCGACACCGAGACCGGCGGCGACCAGGTCGACGATGAAGTCGATCTGGCCGCTGCGCGCGGTGACCTTGGGCGTCACACCTTTGCGCTCACAGGCAGCGAGGATCTTGGCGTTCAGGGCGAAGCCGGCTTCAAAGAGAATGAACGGTGAGTCCGCCAGATCCGTGAAGTCGATGCGCTTGCGCAGCGCCAGAGGATGGCTGACCGGCAGGACGGCGATCAAGGGTTCGTTGCGTACGGGCTGATAGTCGAAGCCTTCATCCACGGGCAACAGCAGTGCCGCGAGGTCGACCTCACCGGCTTGCAGGCATTCGCGCAGTTTCTTGCTGCCGTATTCGGTCAGCTCGATCTCGATGTCCGGGTAGCGGCTGCGATAAATCGCAAACATGTTCGCAAACAGCAGGCCGCAGCCCACCGGCGGCAACCCGATGCGCAATACGCCGCGCTTGAGACCGCGCAAATCGTGGATCTCGGCCACAAGGTTGGCGTGTTCGGCGAGCAGCGCCAGCGCGTGGCGGTAGGTCATTTCGCCAGCGGCGGTGAGCTCGTTGCGGTGACCGAGACGATTGAGCAGCGGCATGCCCAATTCCTCTTCCAGGGTCTTGACCGCCTTGCTTACGGTGGACTGGGTAAGGGACACCACCTCGGCCGCCTGGGAGAACCCTCCCTGACGCACCACTTCAACAAAGGCCCGCAATGTACGCAGGTTCATCGGCATTCCTTTTGCGACTGGGGTGTAGTGATAAAAGTTGTTTTTATCATGCCAGATCTTTGCCTATGGTTAACGCATCCTGCCGGAGACACCGCCCATGATCATCTCGTCTGCTTCCGATTACCGCGCCGCCGCCAAGCGAAAGTTGCCGCGCTTTCTGTTCGACTACATCGACGGCGGCGCCTACGCCGAGCACACGCTGCGCGCCAACTGCTCGGACCTGACCGACATCGGCCTGCGCCAGCGGGTACTGCGCAATGTCGAAAACCTGAGCCTCACCACCTCGTTGTTCGGCCAGGAACATGCCTTGCCGGTGATCCTGAGCCCGGTGGGGCTGACCGGCATGTTTGCGCGGCGCGGTGAAGTGCAGGCGGCCAGGGCGGCGGCCAACAAGGGCATTCCCTTCTGCCTGTCGACGGTGTCGGTGTGTTCGATTGAGGAAGTGGCGTCGCACAGTTCGCAACCCCTCTGGTTTCAGCTCTATGTGCTCAAGGACCGCGGCTTCATGCGCAACGCCCTGGAGCGCGCGCAGGCTGCCGGCGTGACCACCCTGGTGTTTACCGTCGACATGCCCACACCCGGTGCCCGTTACCGTGACGCGCACTCGGGCATGTCCGGGCCGTACGCCGCTCAGCGCAGGCTGTTGCAGGCCATCACCAAGCCGCAGTGGGCGTTCGATGTGGGGTTGATGGGCCGCCCCCACGACTTGGGCAACATCTCCAAGTACCTTGGCAAACCCACGCACCTGGAAGATTACATGGGCTGGCTGGCCAACAATTTCGACCCGTCTATCAGTTGGAAAGACCTGGAGTGGATACGCGACGCCTGGAAAGGCCCGATGATCATCAAGGGCATCCTCGACCCGCAGGATGCCAGGGACGCGGTGATCTTTGGCGCGGACGGCATCGTGGTGTCCAACCATGGCGGGCGGCAGCTCGATGGCGTGCTGTCCACCGCCAGGGCGCTGCCGCCGATTGCCGACGCGGTGGGCGACGAGCTGACGGTGCTGGTGGACTCGGGCATTCGCTCCGGTCTTGACGTGGTGCGCATGCTGGCCCTGGGTGCCAAGGCCTGCCTGCTGGGGCGCGCCACTGCCTATGCGCTGGCTGCCGATGGCCAGCATGGCGTGGAAAATCTGCTGGACATCTTCGCCAGGGAAATGCGCGTGGCCATGACGCTGACCGGCGTGACGTCGATTGAGCAGATTGATCACACCCTCCTGGTGCATCAGCCAAATAACCGGCGTGACACTTAGGCGACTGTTTTCGCCTGTAGCAGCCGCCGTTGATTTGTAAGGCGTTTTTTTTAATTAAACGAATTGGCATGAATCTCGCTCTAACACTCCCCAAGCAAGTCAAGTAATGGCACTCGCCACGCTGGCTTAGCCCGTAAGATGTTCCAGTGCTGAGAGGCCGATTGCTGATGAAAACACCTGCCCAGACCCACGCAATCGACTTCGACAGCGCCAAGCTGCAACGCCTGGGCTTCGGTCAGCCTTCGCCGCTGCCGCATCGTCCCGTCACTCTGGCTCAACTGCGCCAGCAACTGGGGCAGCATCTGCAAACCAGTCTGGAACCGGAACGCATTCTGGGTCTGTTCTTTCGCGAGATACAGCGTCTGGTGCCCCTCGATGCGATGGTCTATCGCCACCCGGCCAGCGACCTGCGCCTGGAGTTCGGCCAGCGCGGCCATCACTCGGTGAGTTACATCCTCAGCCACGAGGGTGAGGCTCTGGGCGAACTGGTGTTGCGCCGTCATCAGCGCCTGACCGAGGAAGAGTTGGGGCAGCTCGAATCCCTGCTGTCCACCCTGCTCTACCCAATGCGCAACGCCCTGCTCTACCGCGCCGCCACACGCAGTGCGCTGCGCGACCCGCTGACCCAGACGGGCAACCGCATCGCCATGGACCAGACCCTGCAGCGCGAAATCGGCATGGCGCGTCGGCATCAGCATCCACTGTCGCTGCTGATGCTGGACATCGACCACTTCAAGCACATCAACGACACCCACGGCCACAGCGCTGGCGACAAGGTGCTGCGCGCAGTGGCGGCCTCGATCAAGGGGCAGTTGCGTAATGTGGACATGGTGTTCAGGTATGGCGGGGAAGAGTTTCTGATCCTGCTCTCCAACACCCGCCGGGAGGCGGCTGCGATGGTCGGCGAGCGGCTGCGCCAGGCGGCACAGGCCGAGGATTATCGGGCGGACGGTACCCGGATCGATCTGACGGTGAGCCTGGGTTGTTCAACGTTGTTGGCGGCCGAATCCGCCGAGAGCCTGCTGCGCCGCGCCGACAACGCCTTGTATGTTGCCAAGCGAGAAGGTCGCAACCGTCTGGCAATGGCGGGGTAAGGCCCCGCCACTGGGTTTACATCACGCTTCGCTGGCCACCCGTACCGGACGTTCGCGGGCTGCCACGGGCGCTGTTTCTCTCTCCAGACGCATGCAGCTTTCCAGGAACAGGTACATGTAGTCGTAGCTCTTGCATACGGCCTGGCGCAGCTCTTCCTGCAGGGCTCTGGTCGGGTTCATCCCGGCCAGGGTGCAGATGATCTCAAGCGCTTCCCATGGGTGAGCATCGTCGTACTGGGCATGCATCTTCAACCACTTCATCGCCCGTTTGCGGTCTTCCTCGGGAAAGGCCGCCGCATAGACGCCGGTTGAACACACCACGGCCGACCACTCCCCGGTCGCCCCCTCGATCGCATAGTTGGTGGCGGCAATCGCAACGATCAACGCGTCGGAGGAACTGGTGTGCCAGCACCAATGGCTCAGCGCGTGCAACTCCGGCGACACGTTCTGCGCCTGCAGCTCTTCGAGGCTGACGCCATGGGCGCGCGCCCAATGGACCCAATAGTCGGCGTGGTTGAGCTCCACACGAATATTGCGCATCAGCCAACGTCGCGCCATGTCCTCCCCAGGATGGCGCGCGAACTTGGTTTTGGTGAGGTTTTGTGCCATGTACAAGGCAAACTGTTCCACCACCGGCCAGCCACCGATCAGGTAGTGACGCATGGTTTTGGCGCTGAGCGTATTGTCGCGCATGCGCTGGTACAGTTCGTGTTCGACAACCCGGCGCTTGCTCTCGCTACAGTCCTGGATCAGCTGTTGCGCCCAGGTGGGGTAACTTGAGGCTTCCATAAGCGGGCCGGTTCGGTTGAATGTGTCGATCACTGTAGGGCTCCTTTTTAAGTGTGATTGTACAGACCAGCAAATGTTTCAGCGGAATGTGCCGGGCGCCTTGAATAACAGTGGCTGCGGCCGCGCGGGTCGGCACTGCAAGCTATCGAAGGTAAACAATTGCGGGCGTTCAATCAGGTAGCCCTGAGCGTAATCCACACCAATCTCCAGTAACGCCTGTTCGATCTGGGGTGTCTCCACAAACTCGGCAATTGTGCGCTTACCCATGACATGGCCGATGTGATTGATCACTTCGACCATGGCACGGTTAATCGGGTCGTCCAGCATATCCTTTACGAAACTTCCATCGATCTTCAGGAAGTCTACAGGTAAATGTTTCAGATAAGCGAATGAGGACATTCCGGCGCAAAAGTCGTCGAGGGAGAAGTGGCAACCTAAGGCTTTGAGTTCATTAATAAAGCGAATTGCACTGCCCAAATTGGCAATAGCACTTGTCTCGGTTATTTCAAAACAAATCATTTCCGGCGGAATACTGTAAGTGTTGAATTTCTCACGTAAAAAACCGAGAAAATCATCATCGCCAATGGTGATGCCTGACAGATTGATCGCACACATCGCCATGGGCCGGCCTGGCCGCTCATGCAGGCAACGGGCAATGATCTTGAACACGTTTTCCACCACCCAGCGATCCAGAGACGTCATCAGCCCGTAACGTTCGGCCGCCGGAATGAAACTGTCCGGCAGGATGATGCGGCCGGTTTCATCGTGCAGGCGCAGCAGGATCTCAATGTGGCCACTGCCACCCTCCGTTTGACCCAGCGGCGCAATTTCCTGGGCGTACAGGCAAAAGCGATCTTCTTCCAGAGCCATGTGCAGGCGCTGTACCCAGGCCATTTCGCCAAAACGCATGGACAGCTCGGAATCGTCGGCGTGGTAGACCTGCACACGGTTGCGGCCTTTTTCCTTGGCCATGTAGCACGCCATGTCGGCGGTGCGCAGCGAGGTTTCCAGGGTGGTCGGCGTGCTGGTGATATGCACCAGGCCGATGCTCACGGTGGTCATGAACGGCCGGCCCTTCCACACAAAATGCAGGCTTTGCACGGTATGGCGCAGGCTTTCGGCGATCTTTTCCGCCACCGGTGCCGGACAATTCTCCAGCAGGATGCCGAACTCGTCTCCCCCCAGCCGCGCCAGGGTGTCTTCCCCGCGCAGGTCCGATTGCAGCAGCGCGCAGATGTGCCGCAGCAGCTCGTCGCCGGCCGCATGCCCGCAGGTGTCATTGACCAGCTTGAACTGGTCCAGATCAAGGAACATCAAGGCGTGCCGTGCGTTGGGTTGGCGCCCCGCCTGCTGCAACACCTGCTCCAGGCGGTACTCGAATTCGCGCCGGTTGGCCAGCCCGGTCAAGGCGTCGTGGGTCGCCTGCCAGGACAGGTTGGCGATGTATTGGCGCTCCTGGGTCATGTCGTGCAGCACCAGCACGGCGCCGCTGACCTTGCCCGCGCTGAGGATCGGTGCCCCCACCAGGGTCACCGAGACGGTGCTGCCGTCCAGGCGCTGGATCAGCGTGGAATGATCACTGCCACCACTGAGCTGGCCCTTGACGATGTGCTCGATCAGGGTCAAACCGTCGGGCTCGGGGTTTTCGTCCAGCAATTTGAACAACGCTGCCAGCGGCAAACCCTGGGCCTTGGCCGAGGTCCAGTGGGTGAGCGCTTCGGCAGCCGGGTTCAGATAAGTGATCGCACCGTCGACATCGGTGGTGATGACGCCGTCGCCGATCGATTCCAGGGTGATCTGCGCGCGCTCCCTTTCCAGTTGCAGCGCATCGGCGAACGCATGGCGCTGGGTCAGCAGCTTGTGCGTGCGCAGCAGCGCCAGCGCGATCAACACCAGGGCCGTGGCCAGGTTGGTGATCACCAGCAGCCGCAGGATCATCCGCGATCCCTCACCCAAGGCATCGCTGAAGGCCATGGCCGCCGGCGTCACTCCGTCGTTGACCGCAAAAATATGCGCCTTCCAGCGCCGCACGTCCTCATCGCTGACCTGGCCGCTGTTGATTGCGCGGTGCATCGAGCGCGCCAGGTCATCCAGTTGCAGCAGGTAGCCATCGCCCACCGTCCACAGCTCGATGGCTTTTTCCAGGTAGCTGAAATGACGAAAGTTAAGGTACAGCCAGATCAGGCTGGAGGCATCGTCCGGGTGATTGCCACCCTTGAGGATGCCCTGGCGCGCAGCCTCGACATCCGGCACGGGCTGGTCGAGCGCGATGCGCAGTTCATGCCCGCCCTGGGGTACGGCAATAGCCTGCTGATATTTGAGGTAAGTGGCCGCATCGCGGTTGTCGGCATAGAGCGTCAGGTAATAGATAGCGTCCTTCTGGCCTTTGGACCACAAGCTTTCACCCGCCACATAACCACGCACCGCCGACAGCACATACAGGCTGAGACAGCCCAACAGTGCCTGAAACAGTACGACGGCAATGAAGGGCCAGACGATGCCCAGCAGCCGTGGCGTTCCTAGAGTCCGCTTTTGCTTCATGAAGTCCCTTGCACATGCACGGCTGGGTAAGCACGCGAAAATCCGCTTCCGATAGCTCAGCCTAGGCCAATTCAACGCACTTGTTGCAGGTGCCCGTAAAGTTTGGCGTAAAGCCCGCCATCCGCGATCAACTGCTGATGGTCGCCGTCTTCGGCAATGTGACCGTCATCAAAGACCAATACTCGATCAGCTTGCTTCACCGCCGACAGACGGTGGGCGATGATCAGTGTAGTACGCCCGCTGAGAAATCGCGCCAGCGCCTGATGCAGGTTGTACTCGGTGGCCGCGTCCAGCGCCGAGGTGGCCTCGTCGAGTATCACCACCTTGGGTTCGGCCAGCACCATGCGCGCGATTGCCAGCCGCTGGCGCTGCCCGCCGGAGAAGCGCACACCGGAGCGCCCCACCACACTGTCCAGCCCCAGGGGCAGGGCCTTGACGGTCAGATCCAGTTGAGCAATTTCCAGGGCCTGCCAGCAGGCCTCGTCACTACGCTCGCGGCCCATGGTGAGATTGGCGCGCACCGTGTCGTTGAACAGCGCCGGATGCTGCAGCACCACCGCCACGTTTTCGCGGATGGTTTCAAGGCCAATGGCCTGCTGGGTTGCACCGCCGAACCGGATGCTGCCGGCCTGCGCCGTGTACAGCCCGAGCAGCAGTTGCACCAGGGTACTTTTGCCGCCGCCGCTGGCGCCGACAATCGCGACCTTTTCACCGGGCGCGATGGTCAGGTTCAACTGGTTCAGCACCAGGTCTTCGCCGTAGCCAAAATCAACGCCGCGCACGTCGATACCGACCGTCTCATGCCCGCTGAACGGGTCTTCGCCGCCGGCGTACTGCGGCTCGTCGGCACGCGCGAGCAGCTCGTTGATCCGCGTGAGCGCACCGCCCGCTGCATAGTAGGCGTATTGCAGGTTCAGCAACTGTTCCACCGGACCGATCATGAACCACAGGTAGCTGAACACAGCGAGCATCTGGCCGATGGACAGATCGGAAAACAGCACCGTGAGCATCGCCGCCGCGCGGAAAATATCGATACCGAACTGGAACAACAGGCCACTGGCGCGGCTGGAGGCGTCGGTTTTCCATTGCGAGTGGATCGCGTAGTCACGCACTTCCATGGCGCGCTGGCCCAGGCGTCCAAGAAAGAAGCCCTGGCGATTGCCGGCGCGCACTTCCTGAATGGCGTCGAGGGTTTCGGTGAGCGCCTGGGTGAAGCGCGAGGTGCTGTCGTTCTCCAGCTTCTTGAGGTGCTTGACGCGCTTGCCCAACTGCACCGTGAAGTAGATCACCAGCGGGTTGAACAGCAGAATCAACAGCGCCAGCTGCCAATGCATCCACACCAGAATCGCCGAGGTGCCCACCAGCGTCAGCATTGCCACCAGAAAACGGCTGAGGGTTTCGCCGACGAATTTGTCCAGAGTATCCAGGTCGGTGACCAGGTGCGTGGTCACGGTGCCGCTGCCCAGGCTTTCGTATTCGCCGAGGGAGATGCGCTTGAGCCGTTCGATCAGGCGCACGCGGATGCGGTACACGATGTCCTTGGCCAACCGCGCAAACAGCCGCGCCTGCACCACGTTGAACACCAGCGCGCCACAGCGCAGGGTCAGGGTCACCAGCAGCATCAGGCCGATGTAGCCGGCAGCTTTTTGCCACCCCAGAGGCAATGCGTGGTTCATCACCTTGAGCGCGGCATCGCCGCTGCCCAGCAGCACTTCGTCGACCAGCAGCGGCAGCAGCAGGGGAATCGGCACGCTGCACAGGGTCGCCAGCACGGCAACGCCATTGGCGATCCACAGGGATTTCTTGTGACGCAGGGCCAGGCGGCGAATTTCCGCCCAGGTCAGGCGGTCAGTGCGAGGAGGCAGCTCAGGCACTGGTGGCTCGCTCCAGCCATCGACTCAACAATGGCGAAAGCTCGGACAACGGCTGGTAGCCGTTGGTCAGCAAGGCCAACTGGCCATCGCGCTCGGCCAGCAACGTCGGGAAACCGGCGATGCCCAGGTCCTGCACCCAGCTGAAATCCGCCGCCGTCGCCGCATGCTGCTCGGCACGGTCGAAAGCACCGGCAAACTCGATGCGCGGGATGCCCGCCTGTTCGGCCAACGCCACCAGCACGCTGGCCAGGGTCACATCGCGGCCCTCGACATAAAACGCCCGCTGGATCAGCCCCAGCAGGATCCACGCGCAATCCGGCGCCAGGCTGCGCGCGGTGACGATGGCGCGGCAGGCAGGTTCGGTGTCGTAGACAAAGCCGTCGGGCAAGGCCCCTTCGCGTTTGAACGGCTGGCCGGTGGCGTCGGTGACGGCCTGCCAGTGTTCAAGGATGTAGCGCCGAGTGGTCGGCTCCAGCGCCGCGCCGCTGCCGGTACGCAGGCCGCCCACCACCAGGTGCACGTCCACGCCGGCCGCCTGGGCCTGCTCAACCAGTGCCTGCGCCACCGGGGCAAAGCCCCAGCACCAGGAACACATCGGGTCCATCACATAGAGCAGGCGCGCGGACATGGGTCAGGCCTCGGAGGGGGTTTGCTTGTAGTTGAAGCCAATCGGATGCGGCAGGTTGCGAGCCTTGGCCAGCTCGATCTGCTTCTGCCGGTCGATGGCGCTGCGACGGGTTTTCTCCGGCAGCTTATCCCAGCAATGCGGGCAACTGATGCCGGCCACATAGTGCTCGGACGCACGGTCCTCGACGCTGACCGGTGTGCGGCAGGCGTGACACTGATCGTAGTCGCCTTCGCTGAGGTCGTGGCGCACGGTCACCCGGTTGTCGAACACAAAGCAGTCGCCTTGCCATTTGGTTTCTGCCTGCGGCACTTCTTCGAGGTACTTGAGGATGCCGCCCTTGAGGTGGTAGACCTCATCGAAACCCTCGCCGAGCATGAAGCTGGAAGCCTTCTCGCAGCGAATGCCGCCGGTGCAGAACATCGCGACTTTCTTGTGTATGGCCGGGTCGAAGTGGGCTTTGATGTAGTCGGGAAACTCGCGAAAGCTGGTGGTCTTCGGGTCAATCGCGCCTTCGAAGGTGCCGATGGACACTTCGTAGTCGTTGCGGGTGTCGATCAACAGCACCTCGGGGTCGCTGATCAGCGCATTCCAGTCCTGCGGTTCAACGTAGGTGCCGACCTTTTTGTTCGGGTCGACGCCTTCGACGCCCAGGGTCACGATCTCTTTCTTGAGCTTGACCTTGGTGCGGTAGAACGGCTGGTCGTCGCAGTAGGACTCTTTGTGGTCGATGTCGACCATGCGCGGGTCTTGCTTCAACCAGGCCATCAGGCCGTCAATGCCTTCGCGGCTGCCGGATACGGTGCCGTTGATGCCCTCTTCGGCAATCAGCAGGGTGCCCTTGATGCCGTTGTCGACCATTGCCTGCAGCAGTGGCTCGCGCAGGGCGACGTAATCTTCGAGAGTGACGAACTTGTACAGTGCCGCCACGACGATGGGGTGGGTCATGGGTGTTCTCTCCAGGTGGCTACCCTCGTAAGGGGTGAACCGGATGCCAAAAAAAACGCGCCGACTGAGCGGCGCGTTGCGGATTCTATCAGGGAAAACCCGTCAATGTCCGCCGGCGCAGGTCGGCGAGGCCGGGGCTGCGTCGATTTTCGCCCATTCTTCAGGCGTGTAGGTATGCAGCGCCAGCGCATGAAACTCGCTCATCAGGTCACCCAGGGTGGCGTAGACCGTCTGGTGGCGCTTGACGCGGTTGAGCCCCTCGAACTGCTGGCTGACCAGCACGGCCTTGAAGTGGGTCTGCAACCCACGGCTGTGCATGTGGCTTTCATCCAGCACGCTCAGGTGTTGCGGGCTCAGGACGGCGAGCGCGGTTTCGATACGCTGTTGCATGGTCATGCCTGCTTACTTCTTCTTGGCCGGTGCGGCGGCTTTGGGCGTCAGCTCGTTGGTCATGTCTTCCAACAGCTTGTTCACCACCGGCACGGCGCTTTCCAGTTTGGCCTGGGTCATCTGGGCCGATTGCTGAGTCAGCTGCGGCATTTTTTCCAGCACCTTCTTGCCCAGCGGCGACTGGTAGAACGCAACCAGGTCCTTGAGCTCGGACTCGCTGAAGTTGGTGGTGTAGAGCTTGACCATGTCGGGTTTCAGCTTCGGCCAGCCGATGGCCTGGTCGAGCGCGGCGTTGGCCTTGGCCTGGTAGCTGTCCAGCACGGACTGCTTGGCGGCAGGCGCCTTGGTCTGTTCGAAACGCTGGGCGAACATTTGCTGCACTTGCATGTACACCGGGGTGCCCAGCTTGTCGGCATGGGCCAGGGTAAGGAAGGCTTCGGCACTGGCGTTGTGGCTGGCGGTATCGGCAAAAACCTGGCCGCTGGCGCAAACCAGAGCAACCGCGGTACAGATGGCACGAAGACGAGTCATCGAGTTTCCTTTTCTACAGGCGAGGTAAAACCCCAAGGGCGACCATTCTGCGCCTAAAAAACCTCGCGGCTCAACCCCAGGCCCTGTCGGACAAGGATCAGCGCCGCTTAATCCGATGAAAAGTCTTTTATGGAACCCCCCAGGCCCATCACGGCCTAAACTGCGCTGACTGACTTCAAGGAGAGTGCCCGAATGAGCCGTATCGAAACCGACAGCCTGGGAGACGTTAACGTCCCGGATGATGCTTACTGGGGCGCCCAGACCCAACGTTCGCTGGTGAATTTCGCCATCGGCGAGCAACGCATGCCGCTGGCGGTGTTGCACGCCCTGGCCCTGATCAAGAAAGCCGCCGCGCGGGTCAACGACCGCAACGGCGACCTGCCCGCCGACATCGCCCGCCTGATCGAGCAGGCCGCCGACGAGGTGCTCGCCGGCAACCACGACGACCAGTTCCCGCTGGTGGTATGGCAGACCGGCAGCGGCACTCAGAGCAACATGAACGCCAACGAAGTGATCGCCGGGCGCGCCAACGAACTGGCCGGCAACAACCGTGGCGGCAAGAGCCCGGTGCATCCCAACGATCATGTGAACCGCTCCCAGAGCTCCAACGACTGCTTCCCCACCGCCATGAGCATCGCCACCGTAAAAGCGGTACACGAACAATTGCTGCCGGCAATCACCGTATTGTCCGGCGGCCTGGCGGAACTGGCGGCGCGACACATGAAGCTGGTCAAGACCGGCCGCACCCACATGATGGACGCCACGCCGATCACCTTCGGCCAGGAGCTCTCGGCCTTCATCGCCCAGCTCGACTACGCCGAACGCGCCATCCGCAGCGCGCTGCCCGCCGTGTGCGAGCTGGCCCAGGGCGGCACTGCCGTCGGCACCGGGCTCAACTCGCCCCATGGTTTTGGCGAAGCGATCGCCGCCGAGCTGGCTGCCCTTTCCGGCTTGCCGTTCGTGACCGCGCCGAACAAATTCGCCGCCCTCTCCGGCCACGAGCCCTTGGTGACCCTGCACGGCGCGCTGAAAACCCTGGCCGTGGCCCTGATGAAAATCGCCAACGACCTGCGCCTGCTCGGCTCCGGCCCCCGCGCCGGCCTGGCCGAAGTCAAACTGCCGGCCAACGAACCCGGCAGCTCGATCATGCCCGGCAAGGTCAACCCCACCCAGTGCGAAGCCCTGTCGATGCTGGCCTGCCAGGTGCTGGGCAACGACGTCACCATCGGCATCGCCGCTAGCCAGGGCCACCTGCAGCTCAACGTGTACAAGCCGGTGATCATCCACAACCTGCTCGAATCTATCCGCCTGCTGGCCGACGGCTGCAACAACTTCCAGGAACACTGCATCGCCGGCCTGGAACCGGACGCCGAACAAATGGCCGAACACCTGGAACGCGGCCTGATGCTCGTCACCGCGCTGAACCCGCACATCGGCTACGACAAGTCCGCACAGATCGCCAAAAAAGCCTATGCCGAAGGCCTGACCCTACGCCAGGCCGCACTGGACCTGGGCTACCTCACCGACGAAGAATTCGACAAATGGGTACGCCCTGAAAACATGCTGGAAGCCGGCCATTAAAAAGCCCTTGATCCGCTCTTGATCTTGATCTCAGGCGCCCCGTCAACCACGCTGGCCGAACGCAGGCTTGAATCCGTGGGTAACCCGGCAGGACGCCGGGTTAGCCGCACTGGGCCAGGGATGGCCCATTGCGGCGGCCCACGGATTCAAGCCTGTGTTCGGGCACACCGAGCCTGAGCGAGGTGCCGAGTGGTGGGGCGAAGCGTTTTCGGTTACTTTTTGCGCTCTTCAAAAAGTGACCCGCCGTAAGGGCGGAACCACTAGCCGCCATAACCGCAGCAACGGATATGTACACAATAAAGCCGCCATAGGGAGCAAGCCCCCTCCCACATTAGGAAGCCAGTCTTAACCGACGAGCCCTGAGCCCCGCAATCAAAGAAGGCGCCAAAGCAACCATCGCCGACCCCATCACCACCACCAACGCCCCAAAATACCCCACCGCATTAATCTCCTCAGCCTGCACAAACCCAGGCCACCACCACGCCGCCAACGCCACCGCCACAAACGTCACCAACGGCGTCAACGCCAAGGTCGCACTCACCCGGGAAGCCTCCCAGTGCGCCAGCGCCTCCGCAAACGCCCCATACGCCACCAACGTGTTCATGCAGCACGCCAGCAACAACCCCCCCTGCAACGGACTCAACGCCAACGCCTCCAGCGGCTGCGCCCACGGCGTCAACAACGCCGCGCAAAACAGATAAATCACCATCATCACCTGCAGCGAATTCCACACCGTCAGCAACTGCTTCTGCCCCAGCGCGTAAAACACCCAGATCGTGGTCGCCAGCAGCACCGTCAACACCCCGGCCGTATAAGTGCCCATGGACGTGAGCAACTCCGCCAGGCGCTGATTGAAGAACAACCCGAAACCCACAATCAACACGACCAACCCCAAGCCTTGCCCCAGGCTGAAGCGCTCCTTGAACACAAACACACTGGCGACCATCAGAAAGATTGGCCCCATCTGTACCACCAGTTGCGCGGTGCCGGGGCTGAGCATCTTCAGGCCCACCAGGTACAGCACGTAGTTGCCCACCAGTCCGCACACGGCCATTGCTACCAAGACGCCGCCCCTGGGGCCCAGCACCTTCAAACTGGGCAAACGCCGGGTCGCCGCCAGGTAGATGAAGAGGCAACCGCCGGCCACCATCAGGCGAAACCAGGTGACGGTGATCGGGTCCATCACCTGCAAGACCTGTTTGAGCTTGATCGGGAGAATGCCCCAGAGCAATGCAGTCAGCAGGGTCAGGAGAAAACCGTAGACCCAGCGACCGGAAGAGATGTGCATGAGTTGCCCCAAATGCCTGAGGTAGAAGAGCCTGCATTCTAGGGCCAAGCAAACAGATCGGGCTATGCCCTAATGCCGTTCAGTCAAGCGCAGATCCCCTGTGGCGAGCAGGCTTGTCCTGCGTTGGACTGCGCAGCAGCCCCAAAACCAGGCGCTGCCGTATCAGGTACACCGCGTTTTGCTGAATTGGGGGCGCTTCGCACCCCAACGCGGGGCAAGCCCGCTCGCCACAGAGGCTCCAGTTTGCTGCGCGACAGCGCTAAGTCGAAGACTTGGCGGAGCCTCCCGCATGGCTTCAGCGCACGGCTTCAAAGAGTCCGCTCGCGCCCATGCCGCCGCCCACGCACATGGTGACGATGCCATAGCGCAGATCACGCCGCTGCAGCTCACGCACCAGGTGCCCCACCTGTCTCGAACCGGTCATGCCGAACGGGTGGCCGATAGCGATAGCGCCGCCATTGACGTTGTACCTGGCATTGTCGATTTCCAGCCGGTCACGCGCATACAGGCACTGGGATGCGAAGGCTTCGTTGAGCTCCCACAGGTCGATATCCGCCACCTGCAAGCCTTTCGCCTTGAGCAGTTTGGGCACCGAGAACACCGGCCCGATGCCCATCTCGTCGGGCTCGCAGCCGGCCACGGTAAAGCCACGGAAAAACGCCTTGGGGTTGAGCCCCAGAGCCAGCGCTTTCTCCAGGCTCATCACCAGGGTCATCGATGCACCATCGGACAACTGCGACGCATTGCCCGCCGTCACCGAGCCGTCTTCGGCAAACACCGGCTTCAAGCCACTGAGGCTGGTCAGGGTGGTGTCGGGGCGGTTGCAATCGTCGCGGTCGACCACACCGTCGAGGATCTGCACCGCGCCCGTGTCCTTATCCTCGACCCGGTACTTGACCGCCATCGGCACGATTTCATCATCGAACAGGCCATCCGCTTGCGCCTGCGCGGTGCGCTGCTGGCTTTGCAGCGCATACGCGTCCTGCGCTTGGCGGCTGACGTGGTAGCGGCGCGCGACGATTTCGGCGGTCTGGCCCATGGGAAAATAGATGCCCGGCACCTGTTCCTTGAGCAACGGGTTGATCAGGTTGTCAGTGTTGATGCTCTTCAGGGTCAGGCTGATGGACTCGACGCCGCCGGCGACAATGATCTCGCTGCAGCCCGAGGCAATCTGGTTGGCCGCCATGGCAATCGCCTGCAGACCGGATGAACAGAAGCGGTTGAGCGTCATCCCCGCCGTACCGGTGCCCAACCGCGACAGCACCGCCACGTTGCGCCCGATGTTTTGGCCCTGGGCGCCTTCGTTGGAGGCCGCGCCGACGATGCAGTCTTCCACCGTCGCCGGGTCAATGCCGTTGCGGGTGAGCAGCGCGTTGACGCAATGGGCCGCCATGTCATCCGGGCGAGTCTGGTTGAACTTGCCGCGAAAGGACTTGGCCAGGCCGGTTCGCACGCTGTCGACGATCACTACTTCACGCATGGGCTACCTCGATCTTGTGGTTGTTGGCAGATCAATCGAGGATAGATCCAGACCTGCCCCACCGCGATGATCATTCACCCGGCCTATACAAACGCATGGTGATCAGGCTGCCTGTGGCAAGCGGCCGACAGTTATTTCTTTTTCTTCTTCCCGCGCTTGCCAGCGTGCTCGAACGCCTCTTCCAGCGCCCGGTTGATCGTGCGCAACACCTTGACCCGCGCCCAGCGCTTGTCGTTGGCCTCCACCAGCGTCCAGGGCGCGACCTCGGTGCTGGTGCGGTCGACCATATCGCCGACGGCGGTGCGGTAGGCGTCCCACTTGTCGCGGTTGCGCCAGTCGTCCTCGGTGATCTTGAAGCGCTTGAACGGAATCTCCTCGCGCGCCTGGAAGCGTTCGAGCTGGGTCTGCTTGTCGATGGCCAGCCAAAACTTGACCACGATCACCCCGGCGTCGCGCAGTTGCTCTTCGAAGTCGTTGATCTCGCCATAGGCGCGCATCCAGTCGGCCGGGGTGCAGAAGCCCTCGACCCGCTCCACCAGCACACGGCCGTACCACGAGCGGTCGAACACGGTGAACATGCCGCGCGCCGGAATTTTCTGCCAGAAGCGCCACAGGTAGGGTTGGGCGCGCTCGTCCTCGCTGGGCGCGGCAATCGGCACGATGTGGTACTGGCGCGGGTCCAGCGCGGCGGCGACGCGGCGGATGGCGCCGCCCTTGCCTGCCGCGTCGTTGCCCTCGAACACGGTGACCAGCGCGTGGCTGCGCATGCGCTTGTCACGCATCAGGCCGGAGAAGCGCGCCTGCTCGGTGATCAGTTGTTCTTCGTAATCGTCCTTGTCCAGGCTCAATGTCATGTCGAGGCTGTCGAGCAGGCTTTTCTGGTCGACCGAGGCCAGCAACGGTGCGGGGTTCATGCCGCTGGTTCTGGCCATGGGCAACTTCAATGCACTGTGCAGGCCCTCGAGGAGAATTTTGCCCACGGTGAGGCTGCGGTAGTGCGCGTCGACGCCCTCGATCACGTGCCAAGGCGCATAGTCACGGCTGGTGCGGCGCAGGATGCGTTCGCCAAAATGGACAAACTTGTCGTAAGTCTTCGATTGCTGCCAGTCCAGCGGGCTGATGCGCCAGCTGTGCAGCGGGTCGTCGGCCAACGACTTGAGCCGCGCCTTCATTTGCTTTTTGGACAGGTGGAACCAGAACTTGAAGATCAGCGCGCCTTCGTCACACAGCATTTTCTCCAGCCGCTCGGCACCGGCAATGGCCTGGTCCAGCCGGGCATCCTTGATCTGCCCGTGCACCCGGCCCTGCAGCATCTGGCTGTACCAGTTGCCGAAGAAAATGCCCATGCGCCCCTTGGCCGGGAGCTGGCGCCAGTAGCGCCAGGCCGGCGGGCGCGCCAGTTCTTCGTCGGTCTGCTGGTCGAAGGTGCGCACCTCGATCAGGCGCGGGTCCATCCATTCGTTGAGCAGTTTGACGGTTTCGCCCTTGCCGGCGCCTTCGATGCCGTTGATGAGGATGATCACCGGGAAGCGTTTCTGCTGGTGCAGCTCGTACTGCACGTCCAGCAGCGCTTCACGCAGCGCGGGAACCTCTGCCTCGTAGGTGTCTTTGTCGATGGCGTGACCGATTTCGGCGGATTCGAACATGGGCAGCTCCGTTTCAAGATGGCTCAAGACTAGCGGATTGGGCAACGACGCGCGGGAGGAAATTCCACCAGCGTCTGTGATGGGGCAAATCATTGCCGGTCGATCGGCTAGAATGGCCGCCTTGCCTTTGCCGAGCCGCCCATGAACCCCGTAACCCACGCCCAGCTCGACTGGGACGACCAAGGTCGCCCGCACTCGCGGGTCTTCGACGACGTGTACTTTTCCGACAAATCGGGCCTTGAAGAAACCCGCTATGTGTTTCTGGAACAGAACCGTTTGCAGGAGCGCTTTGCCGCCTTGCCTGCGGGCGGGCGGCTGGTGATCGGCGAGACAGGCTTTGGCACCGGGCTGAATTTTCTATGCGCCTGGCAGTTGTTCGAAGAGTACGCTGTGGCTGGCGCGCGCCTGCATTTTGTCAGTGTCGAAAAATACCCGCTGAGCCATGCCGACCTGCAACGCGCCCTCGCTCTCTGGCCGGAACTTGCGCCGTTCGCCGAACAGCTGCTGGCCCACTACATTGCCATCCACCAGGGCTTCCAGCGCCTGATACTGGACAACGGCCGCGTGACCCTGACCCTGTTGATCGGCGACGCCCTGGAGCAATTGCCGCAACTGGACGCCCAGATCGATGCGTGGTTTCTCGACGGGTTTGCCCCGGCGAAAAACCCGGACATGTGGACCGCCGAGCTGTTCGCCGAACTGGCACGCCTGGCCGCGCCGGGGTCGACCATCAGCACCTTCACCAGCACCGGCTGGGTACGCCGGCTGATCAATGCCGCCGGGTTCAAGATGAAACGCACGCCGGGCATCGGGCATAAATGGGAAATTTTGCGCGGTGAGTTTCTTGGCTGGCCGTTGGAAACCCCGGCGGCGCCCGGCATCAAGCCCTGGTTCGCCCGCCCTGCCCCCGTGCTCGGTGAGCGCAAGGCCCTGGTGATCGGCGCCGGCCTGGCCGGCTGCGCCACCGCCGCCAGCCTTGCCGCCCGAGGTTGGCAGGTGAGCCTGCTGGAGCGGCATGATGCCGTGGCCCAGGAAGCCTCGGGCAACCCGCAAGGCGTGCTGTACCTCAAGCTCTCGGCCCATGGCACGGCGCTGTCGCAGATGATTCTGGCCGGGTTCGGCTACACCCGTCGCGTGCTTGAGCACCTGCAGCGCGGCGTGGCATGGGACGGCTGCGGCGTGCTGCAATTGGCCTTCGATGCCAAGGAAACCGAGCGCCAGGCACAACTGGCCGAGGCCTTCGCGCCAGGCTTGCTGCACCAGCTCGACCGAGAACAGGCCCAGGCTCGCGCCGGGGTCGCACTGGCGCACGGCGGGCTGTTTTTCCCGGAGGGCGGCTGGGTCCACCCGCCCGCCTTGTGCGCATGGCAAGCGCAGCGCGGCGGTATCACCGTGCTGACGCATCACGAGGTGCTGGACCTGCGCAACATCAACGGACGCTGGCAAGCCTGGGAAGGCGAGCGGCTGCTCGGCGATGCACCGGTGGTGGTCCTGGCTGGCGCTGCCGAGGTGCAACGTTTCGCCAACCTGCCGCTCAAGCGCATCCGCGGGCAGATCACCTCGCTGGCGCAAACCGCCGAAAGCCAGGCCCTCGCCACGGTGGTGTGCGCCGAAGGCTATGTGGCCCCGCCACGCCTGGGTGAGCACACCCTTGGCGCCAGCTTTGACTTCAAGAGCGATGACCTCACGCCCACCGCCGCCGAACACGCCGGCAATCTGGAACTGCTCAGGGATATTTCCGTGGACCTGGCCCAACGCCTGCGCGTCGACAGCCTCGACCCGGCCACGGTGCAAGGCCGTGCGGCCTTTCGCTGCACCAGCCCGGACTACCTGCCGATTGTCGGGCCACTGGCCGACGCGGCCGCCTTTGACCAGGCCTATGCCGGCTTGCGCAAGGATGCGCGCCAAGTGCCCGCCATCGTCTGCCCGTGGCTTGACGGCCTGTATGTCAACAGCGGCCATGGCTCGCGCGGCCTGATTACCGCGCCCTTGTCGGCCGAGCTGCTCGCCGCCTGGCTGGACAACGAGCCCTTGCCGCTGCCACGCAGCGTCGCCGAAGCCTGCCACCCCAATCGCTTTGCCGTGCGCAGCCTGATCCGTAGCAATGCGCCCGTTCCACGCTGACGGCGTTTTGCCTTATAACTTATTGTTCTAAAACTCCACGTATAGCACCGGGTCAGTTTCTGGGTACGCGCCCTCTCGGGCGTATTGAGTATTGACCCTCCCCAACGGAAAAACCGGTAAGGAATTTATGTGCGGATTAGCTGGAGAATTACGTTTCGATGCCCAACCTGCCGACCTGGCAGCGATTGAGCGCATCACCCATCACCTGGCCCCGCGTGGCCCCGATGCCTGGGGCTTTCATGCCCAGGGGCCGGTTGCCCTGGGCCATCGGCGCCTGAAGATCATGGACCTGTCGGACGGCTCGGCGCAGCCGATGATCGACGCCCAATTGGGGCTGTCCCTGGCGTTCAATGGTGCGATCTACAACTTTCCGGAATTGCGTCAAGAGCTGGAAGCCCTGGGCTATGCCTTCTATTCCGGCGGCGACACCGAGGTGCTGCTCAAGGGCTACCACGCCTGGGGCGAAGCGCTGCTGCCCAAGCTCAACGGCATGTTCGCCTTCGCCATCTGGGAGCGTGATGCCCAGCGCCTGTTCATCGCCCGTGACCGCCTTGGCGTCAAGCCGTTGTACCTGTCGCGCACCGGCCAGCGCCTGCGCTTTGCTTCGGCGTTGCCGGCGTTGCTCAAGGGCGGCGACATCAACCCGATCCTCGATCCGGTGGCGCTGAACCATTACCTGAATTTCCACGCCGTGGTGCCTGCGCCGCGCACCTTGCTGGCGGGCATTGAAAAACTGCCCCCGGCGACCTGGATGCGCATCGACGCCAACGGCACCACCGAACAGAAAACCTGGTGGACCCTGCCCTACGGCCCCCATGAGGATGAGAAAAACCTGAGCCTGCAGGATTGGACCGACCGTGTGCTCGACAGCACCCGCGAAGCCGTGGCCATTCGTCAACGGGCGGCAGTGGACGTGGGCGTGCTGCTCTCCGGCGGGGTCGATTCGAGCATGCTCGTCGGCTTGCTGCGTGAAGTGGGCGTGCAGGACCTGTCGACCTTCTCCATCGGCTTTGAAGATGCCGGCGGCGAGCGCGGCGACGAATTCCAGTATTCGGACCTGATCGCCAAGCATTACGGCACGCGCCATCACCAATTGCGCATTGCCGAAAGCGAGATCATCGAACAACTGCCGGCGGCGTTCCGCGCCATGAGCGAGCCGATGGTCAGCCACGACTGCATTGCCTTCTACCTGCTGTCGCGGGAAGTGGCCAAGCATTGCAAGGTGGTGCAGAGCGGCCAGGGCGCCGACGAACTGTTTGCCGGCTACCACTGGTACCCACAGGTGGACGGCGCCAGCGATCCATACGCGGCCTATCGCGAGGCGTTCTTCGACCGCAGCTATGACGATTACGCCGCCACCGTCGCGCCACAATGGCTGACCGCCAACGACGCCGCCGGGGATTTTGTGCGTGAACACTTTGCGATGCCCGGTGCCGATGCCGCCGTGGACAAGGCCCTGCGCCTGGACAGCACGGTGATGCTGGTGGACGACCCGGTCAAACGCGTCGACAACATGACCATGGCCTGGGGCCTGGAAGCGCGCACGCCGTTTCTGGACTATCGCCTGGTGGAACTGTCGGCGCGGGTGCCGGGTAAATTCAAGCTGCCCGACGGCGGCAAGCAGGTGTTGAAAGAGGCGGCGCGCCGGGTGATCCCGAGCGAAGTCATCGACCGCAAGAAAGGCTATTTCCCGGTGCCGGGCCTCAAGCATTTGCAGGGCGATACCCTGAACTGGGTGCGCGAGCTGCTGCTGGACCCGAGCCAGGATCGCGGCCTGTTCAACCCGGCCATGCTCGACCGCCTGCTGACCGACCCGCAAGGCCAACTGACCCCGCTGCGCGGCTCCAAGCTGTGGCAGCTGGCGGCGCTGAACCTGTGGCTCAGCGAACAAGGAATCTGATTGATGAAACAGAATGCCGCGGCTTACAGCCAACGCTTGCTCAAGGGCCAGGCACCCACCTACGAGCGCCTGCAAGCCCGCCTGGCCGAGGATGGCAATTCGCAGAGCCCCGGCCGTATCGCGGTGCATTGCGGCTGGGGGCGGTTGTTGATCGGCCATACCTTCCCGGACCCGGCGAGCCTGGCCGAGGAACTGCTCAACGAACAAGCCGGCGAGCGCGACATTGCGCTGTATGTGGCCGCGCCCCAGCAGATCCTCGGGATTGATCCGCAGCAGTTGTTCCTCGACCCGTCCGACACCTTGCGCCTGTGGTTCAGCGACTACCGCCCGGCCACTCGGGTGTTTCGCGGCTTTCGCATTCGCCGGGTGCAGAGTGAGACCGACTGGCAGGCAGTCAACC
Source organism: Pseudomonas trivialis (assembly GCF_001439805.1). Taxonomy (GTDB): domain Bacteria; phylum Pseudomonadota; class Gammaproteobacteria; order Pseudomonadales; family Pseudomonadaceae; genus Aquipseudomonas; species Aquipseudomonas trivialis. The sequence continues at coordinate 185,223 of NZ_JYLK01000006.1, forward strand.
GCCTGTACCAGGGACGCGGCATGTTACCGGTCGATGCCGAACGCCTCACGCCACGCCATCAGGGCGGTCCGGTGTACTGGCTGGCCGAGGACGAAGACAGCGGCGCCGTGATCGGCAGCGTCATGGGCCTCAATCATCAGAAAGCCTTCAACGATCCGGAGAACGGTTGCAGCCTGTGGTGCCTGGCGGTGGACCCGCAGTGCACGCGCCCAGGCGTTGGCGAGGTGCTGGTGCGCCACCTGGTGGAGCACTTCATGAGCCGTGGCCTGAGCTACCTCGACCTGTCGGTGCTGCACGATAACCGCCAGGCCAAGAGCCTTTACGCCAAGCTGGGCTTTCGCGCGCTGACCACTTTTGCGATCAAGCACAAGAACGGCATCAATCAGCCGCTGTTCCTCGGCCCTGGCCCGCAGGCGGGGTTCAATCCCTATGCGCGGATCATTGTCGAAGAGGCGCATCGGCGCGGCATCGATGTGCAGGTGGACGACGCCGACGCCGGCCTGTTCACCCTCAGCCATGGCGGGCGTCGTGTGCGTTGCCGCGAATCGCTGAGCGACCTGACCAGCGCCATCAGCATGACGTTGTGTCAGGACAAGAGCCTGACCCACAAGGTGCTCAAGGCTGCCGGCTTGAACGTGCCCTCGCAACAACGGGCGGGCAGTGCCGATGACAACCTGGAGTTTCTCGACGAACACCAGCGCATCGTGGTCAAACCACTGGATGGCGAACAGGGCCACGGTGTGGCGGTGGACCTGCGCACCATCGAAGACGTGCAGCAGGCCATCGAAGCGGCGCGTGCGTTCGACAGCCGCGTGCTGCTCGAAAGCTTTCACGAAGGCCTGGACCTGCGCATTCTGGTGATCGGTTTTGAAGTGGTGGCCGCAGCGATCCGCCGCCCTGCCGAAGTCACCGGCGATGGTCAGCATTCCATCGGTGCGCTGATTGAAGCGCAGAGCCGGCGGCGTCAGGCGGCTACCGATGGCGAAAGCAAGATCCCCGTGGATGCGGAAACCGAACGCACCCTGCACGCCGCCGGCTACGACTACGCCAGCATCCTGCCCCGGGGCCAGACCCTGGCCGTGCGCCGCACCGCCAACCTGCACACCGGCGGTTGCCTGGAAGACGTCACCGCGATCCTGCACCCGACGCTGGTGGACGCTGCCGTGCGAGCCGCTCGCGCCCTGGACATTCCCATGGTGGGCCTGGACCTGATGGTGCCCGCCGCCGATCAACCCGAGTATGTATTTATCGAGGCCAACGAACGGGCCGGCCTGGCCAATCATGAGCCGCAGCCGACTGCCGAGAAATTTGTGGATCTGTTGTTTCCACACAGCCAGTCAACGGTTTGAGAGAGGCGCTGCCTGATCGGCCGCCTCGCGGGCAAGCCCGCTCCCACAGGTTGACCGCATGCCACTGTGGAAACCGGCTTGCCCGCGAAGGCGCCGATACCGGCGCCACCCTCCCTCAGGCCTGCCACTTCACCAGGAGTCCTTATGACCCGAACCATCCCCGAACCGGACCTGAATTACCTGCAGAAAGTGCTGCTGGAAATGCTCGCCATTCCCAGCCCCACCGGCTTTACCGACACCATCGTGCGCTATGTCGCCGAGCGTCTGGAAGAACTCGGCATTCCATTTGAAATGACCCGGCGCGGCACCATTCGTGCCACCCTCAAGGGCCAGAAAAACAGCCCAGACCGCGCCGTGTCGGCGCACCTGGACACCATCGGCGCCGCCGTGCGCGCGATCAAGGACAACGGCCGCCTGACCCTGGCCCCGGTGGGTTGCTGGTCGAGCCGATTCGCCGAAGGCAGCCGCGTCAGCCTGTTCACCGATAACGGCGTGATCCGTGGCAGCGTGTTGCCGCTGATGGCTTCCGGGCACGCGTTCAACACCGCCGTCGACGAAATGCCGGTGAGCTGGGACCACGTGGAACTGCGCCTGGACGCCTATTGCGCGACTCGTGCCGACTGCGATTCGCTGGGCATCAGCGTGGGCGACTACGTAGCCTTCGACCCGCTGCCCGAGTTCACCGAGAGCGGGCACATCAGCGCACGACACCTGGACGACAAGGCCGGCGTGGCTGCCCTGCTCGCAGCACTCAAGGCGATCATCGACAGCGGCGAGCCGTTGCTGATCGACTGCCACCCGCTGTTCACCATCACCGAGGAAACCGGCAGCGGTGCCGCGGCCGCCCTGCCGTGGGACGTGAGTGAATTCGTCGGCATCGATATCGCCCCGGTCGCGCCCGGGCAGCACTCCAGCGAACATGCGGTGAGTGTGGCGATGCAGGATTCCGGTGGGCCGTATGATTATCACCTGTCGCGTCATCTGCTGCGCCTGGCGGCGGACAACGACCTGCCGGTGCGCCGCGACCTGTTCCGCTATTACTTCAGCGATGCGCACTCGGCGGTAACCGCCGGCCACGACATTCGCACCGCCCTGCTGGCGTTTGGTTGCGACGCGACCCACGGTTATGAGCGCACCCACATCGACAGCCTGGCCGCGTTGAGCCGTCTGCTGGGTGCTTACATTCTCAGCCCGCCGGTGTTCGCCAGCGATGCGCAACCGGCCCAGGGTTCACTGGACAGGTTCAGTCATCAGATCGAGCATGAAACGCAAATGGAGAGCGACACGCGCGTGCCGTCGGTGGACAGTCTGGTCGGGAACAAGACCTGATACTGGCAACCAGGGTCCCGGCGCAGTAGCATCGCCGGGACCCGCTACCTGAGGCTTGTATGCTGATTCCCTACGATGCACTTGAAGTCGACACCCTGACCCGCCTCATCGAAGATTTCGTGACCCGCGACGGCACCGATAACGGTGACGACACGCCCCTGGAAACCCGTGTATTGCGCGTGCGCCAGGCGCTGACCAAGGGCCAGGCGCTGATCGTGTTCGACCCCGACAGCGAGCAATGCCAGTTGATGCTCAAGCACGATGTGCCCAAGCATCTGTTTGACTGACACCTTGCAATCAGGGGTTGGGCACCGGCACCGGATGGGTGTTGGCGTCCTGGCTACGCCGGATTTTCTGGTAGACCTCGGCACGATGGACGTTGACGCCCACCGGCGCCGCGACGCCAAACTTCACCTGGCCTCCATTGAGTTCAAGAATGTGCAGAGCAATGTCATCGCCGATGGCAATGATTTCGCCCACAGCGCGGCTTAATACCAGCATGTCGGTTGTCCTTTTCGAATGACAGGACGTTGACCATGCGCGCTTGGGGCGTGTCGCGACAATGGCGCGCGATCAAATCAGGCCTTGCCTACATTAGCGGGTAATTTGCCTGACAGACCGCGCTCAAATCAGCCTTTAACGGACTGCGCCTTGGCGCGCATCTTGTCGGCCATGGTGGTCATTTCGTCATACAGCACCTGTGGATTTTTTTGCTTCAACGCCCAGGCCATGCGGCCCTGCTCATGGGGCAGAATCATGAACTCGCCTGCCGCCACGCGCTGGTAGATGTAATCGGCGATGTCCGCCGCCGAAATCGGTGAGCTTTCGAGCAGCTTGCCTACCTGCGCTTTCATCGCCGGGGTGGGCCCGCGAAACGAATCCAGCAGGTTGGTCTGAAAAAACGACGGGCACACTACGTGCACCCCCACTTCCTGCTGCTTGAGCTCCACCAGCAGGCTTTCCGACAGCGCCACCACACCGGCCTTGGCCACGTTGTAATTGCTCATGGCCGGGCCCTGCATCAAGGCGGCCATCGACGCGATATTGATGATGCGGCCCTTGCTCTTTTCCAGCAGCGGCAGGAACGCCTTGCAGCCCTTGACCACGCCCATCAGATTGATCGCGATCTGCCAGTCCCAGTCTTCCAGCGATAATTCGGCGAAAAAGCCACCGGAGGCCACGCCGGCATTGTTGACGATCACGTCGATACCCTCCAGCTTGACCTCGCACGCTTGGGCGAAAGCTGTGAGCTGACTGTAGTCGCGCACGTCGCAGCGCTGGGTGAAGCCGTCACCGCCCGCCTCGCGCACCCTTTTCAAGGTTTCCTGCAGGCCCGGCTCGCTGACGTCCGACAAGGCCAGCTGCCACCCCTCACGGGCCCAGCGCAGAGCGATTTCACGACCCAGGCCGGACCCGGCGCCAGTGATCATCATGCGATTTTGCATAGGAGAGCTGCCTTGTGGTTCACGGAAGAAGTGAGCGGCAGTGTAGCGAAGGATTTTGCGCCAACCACGCACCATCAGGGTGATGAATGCCGCAGGCAAACCTTCGGCCCGGTCGGGTACCCGGCCAACGTTCAAAGGTCATTTTCTTCAACTAACGGGAAGGTTTTTGTGCAGTGAAAAAGAAATAAGCAACTAATCGAAATACTTTAAAAAATTACTGAATTTTTTATCGCAGCCTCCAGTCCGAGTTGTTAAGGCGTACGCAAGTAATGGTAGGAGCCTATTGTTAAATAACCGGTCTCGCTGAAGGCCTATAAGGAAATAAAACCATGAGCCTCATTCTGATCATTATCCTGATTCTGCTGCTGGTCGGCGGCCTGCCAGTGTTCCCGCACTCGCGTAACTGGGGTTACGGCCCGTCGGGTATCCTGGGCGTTGTCCTGGTAGTACTGGTGGTGTTGTTGTTGCTCGGCCGCATCTAAAAGCCGGACAAAAAAAGAGGCCTTTTAAAGGCCTCTTTTTTATTGCCCGTGAATCAGTCGGGCTTGCCGTCCACTACGCCGGCGGTGTTATCCAACAGGCTCTTGGTGGCCGTCTGCAGGAACGATTCAAGTTTCTGCTTCAGTGCGGCTTCGTCCGGCGATTCAGCAATTACTTTGCCGGTCGGGTTCGCGCCCAGTTCGTATTGCCACAACTTCGGCGGCATTTCCTTGGGCAATACCAGCACGCGGTCGCCGGTGAGCAAGGCCACGGTCTGGTCGCTGCCCGAAGGTTTGATCACGCCGAAGCCCTTGTCGCCTTCCGGCAGGTTCAGCAGGTCGCGGCCCCAGCACTGGTGCAGGGTGTCGCCACCGAGGCGGCCCATGATGGTCGGCACGATGTCGATCTGGGTGCCCACGGTGTGGTCACGCTCGCCGAATTTTTCCTGCATGCCCGGTGCAATCATCAGCATCGGCACGTTGAAACGGCCCAGGTCCATTTCGGTGATCTGCTGCTCGTTGCCAAACCCGTGGTCACCCACGATCACGAACAGGGTTTCCTTGAAGTACGGCTCCTTGCGCGCCTTTTCAAAGAACTGGCCCAGGGCCCAGTCGGAGTAGCGCATCGCCGTCAAATGCTCGTCGAGGCTGCCACGGCCGGTCACCTTGTCCACCGGCAAGGGGTTGGGCAACGCGTACGGCGTGTGGTTGGACAGGGTTTGCAGCAGCGCGTAGAACGGCTTGCCGCCTTCACGGGCTTTGAGCTCTTCGAGGCCACGGTTGAACATGTCCTGGTCGGACACGCCCCACGTCGGGTCGGAGAACACCGGGTCGACGAAGTCGTTGCGCCCGATGAAGTTGGTCATGCCCTGGTTGCTGAAGAAGCCCGACTGGTTGTCCCAGGCGAAATCGCCGTTGTAGACATACACATCGTTGAAGTCACGCGCGCTGAGCAACTGGGGCAGGCCCGACAGCTTGTGGCTGCCTTCCGGGGTCTGCATCAGGTACTCGAAGCCCGGCAGGTTCGGGAAGCAGGCCATGGTGGCGAACATACCCTGGTGGGTGTGGGTGCCGTTGGAGAAGAAGCGGTCGAACAGCAAGCCTTCCTTTGACAGTTTGTCGAAGTAAGGCGTGATGTTGCCCGGACGGCCCAATGCTCCCACCGAGTGACCGGCGAAGCTTTCCATCAGGATCACCACGACGTTCTTGATCGGCAGGGTCTTCTCGGCCGGTGGCGTGTAGTCGCGGCGCACGGCGGCGGTGTCGGTATCCACCAGTTTTTCGCTCGGCAGTACCAGCATGTCGCGCACGGTTTGGGTGGCCAGCGGCTGTTCCAGGGTGGCTTTCCAGACGTTGTCGCGGTGCTCGGAGAAACGTGCCTTGGCGGCGCCGATCAACGACAGCGTACCGTTGAGGCCCAGCTGGTTGGCGAAGTTGGAATCGGTGGTGTACACGTCACCCCAGCGCAGCGGCGGGCCCTGGCGCAGGGTGCCACGGGCGGCAACCACGGCGATCAGCAGGCACACCACAAACACGGCGATGCGGCTGTACCAGGGCGCCACCTGGCGGGTGCCAATACTGCCGCCGCTGAACGGGCCGCGCGGGCGGGTGGCGCGGTCGGCGCCCTTGAACGCCATGCTCAGGATCAGCGTGCCCACGGCCCAGGCCAGCAGGTAGCGCACCACCGGAAAACCGTACCAGAGCATGCTCACGACGGTCTTGGGGTCTTCCTTTACGTACTGAAACACCAGGCCGTTGAGGCGCTGGTGGAACTCGCGGTAGAAGTCCATCTCCATCAGGCCCAGGAACAGCGCGATGCTCGAGGCAACGGTGAGCCACAAACGGAAGAACCCGCGCGCCGCCATGGCTCGCACGCTGAACAGCGCCAGCAACAGTGGGATCAGCAGGTACACCACCAGGCGCAGATCCAGGCGCAGGCCATTGGCGAACGCTTCGAAGAAGGTCGCGGCGGGTGTGTCGAGGATCATCTCGCGGTTGTAGACCAGCAGCGCCAGGCGCAGCAGGGAGAACATCACCATCATGACCAGTGCGCAGAGCAGCGTATAAGCCAGATGGGATTTGACGGTCGGTTGCAGCAGGCGATTCGAAGCTCGCTGCTGACTCAGGGCGTCCGGGTTTGCCATGTCGTTTTCAGGACCCATTGGAAGTTAAGTGACGAAGCATTGCAGTGGCGCGAATGGTGCCCGATCAGTGCCGGCAAGGCTATTAATTACTGAACGAGTGCCGCTGCCACGCCTTTAAAGGCGCCCAAGGCAGACCCTTGGCCGGAAGATACGGCCGGCGAATTCTCTTAAATAAAATGTGAAAATTCTGTGCAGCGAATATTTCGACACACAAATCTCCCCCGGCACCGTAATGCACATGTGGGAGGGGGCTTGCTCCCGAGAGCGGTGTTTCAGTACCAGATTGACTGGCTGATACACCGCTCTCGGGAGCAAGCCCCCTCCCACACTTACCGTGCCCGCTCCAGCTATGGAGGGGTGTCAGATCCGCACGTTGCCCCGTGGCCCGGCGATTGCCCAGATGATCAGGCCAAGCACGGGCAGCAGCAGGATCAACAGGATCCACAACACTTTGGCGCCGGTACTTGCGCCGCTTTTGAACACGTTGATGATCGCCCAGATATCCAACGCCAGGATGATCAGGCCAATCAGGCCATTAAAGGTAGAACCCATGGTGTCGCTCCTTAAGTGAGGTCATGCCAGCTTAGGATAGGCGTGACCGGCCATCGTTCCGTTTTAATTCAGACGTGCACGGCCACACGCAGTGCTTCCAGAGCCGGTTCAGCCTGGATGCCGACCTCGGCGCAGCGTTGCAATACGCGCGGCAGGTGATTGCCATGCACCAGCACCACCTGAATGGCGTCATCCAGCAACTGACTGAAATTTACCAGCACATAGCCACCGTCTTCGGCACTCAACGCGCTCATCTGGATCTGGATGCGATTGAGCGCCGTGAGGTCATCGGCCTTGGCCAGTTGCTTGGGCTTGAGGTTGAACGCCACGCCCGGGCCGAACGAGGCAACAATCTGCGCGAACAGGTCGGCATAACTGTCGGCCTGGAACAGTACCGTGTCCGGCAGGCTGCCAACCACCACCCACTCGCCCAAGGGGATTGGGAAGCTGTCGTCGTAGTTGATGTCCGGGTTCGCCGCCAAGAACGCCGCCGGGTCGGCATAGGCCTGGGCGGCTTCATCGGCGATGCGCGCCACCTCGTCCTCGCCCATGACGCCGGCGCTGATGTGGCTGATGAGTTCGACGAGGGCGGTTTTCATGGGGCAATCCTGTGGCGGGCGGGTTTTGGAGGGCGCAAAGCCTACACCAGTTTCTGCAACTTCGCCGCCGCGTCCACCGCGCCCATGGTCTGCGCCGCCGCCAGCGCCGTCGCGCCCTGTGCATCGGTCGCCCTGGGATTGGCGCCCTGCTCCAGCAGGTAGTCGAGCATTTCGATACGGTTGAACATCGCGGCCATCATCAATGCGGTACGCCCATCAGAGGATGCGGCCTCCAGCGGCGTGCCACCTTCGATGAGCGCCTTGACCACGGCCATATGGCCCTTGAACGCCGCGCCGGCAATCGGCAGTTGGTTCTTGTCGTTGGCAATCAGCGGGTCGGCCTTGAATTCGAGCAGCACTTTTACCGCGTCGGCGTGGCCGTGGTAGGCCGCGAGCATCAGCAAGGTGTCGCCATTGTGATTGCGGAAATTGGCGGGCAGTCCCTTGGCCAGCAGCGCGGCGAGCATGGCGGCGTCGCCTTTGCGGGCAACATCGAAAACCTGCTCGGCAAATTCGGCAGCTTCGTCGTCGGTCATCTGTTTGGGTTGGTCTGACATATGGGGCTCCTTGATCAGTACTGAATAGGCGCCAGTGTTGCGAGGGAGTTCCCGCCTGTCATGGCTTTTTTGTCAAAAGGCGCCATAGCCATAATCAATAGCCTGTCGGGCCGACAGCGTGCACGAAAGGGAATTTAACCGCATGTTTCGAGTCTTTTAGCTTAAGAGCATCGCAGCAGCCGCTGACCAGACAACGCAAAATGCAGGGGTGCACGACGGCCATTCATGCAATCTGCACGAAACCGAAAACACCCTTAAATCACAACTCCTTGATTTATAAAGATATTTTAAATAGCCGTCAGCTGGCACAATCACTGCACCTATCACTCCATGCTTGCCCACTTGAGCCAACGGAGCTGATAGACATGAGCCTGATCCAAGATAAATTCGCTTCAGTATTTTCCCAATACGACGTCACCACCCAGCCTCGTCCGGACGGCGGCATCCTGTTGACCCTGCGCAACGGCGAAGGCAAACAGGTCAAGCGCTCGATTTCCTATCAGCAGTTGCACACTGCCGACCAATTGACCTGGGTGATCAGTGCCATCCGCCGCGACCTGGCTGAACAAGCCAGTGATCTGCCGCAAATTTCGATGCTGCAAAGCCAGAACCGCTTTGCCCTGCCGACCTACCACTCGGCGTAAGCAACGACTTTTACAAGAAGGGCCGCGACGTCGTTGAACGTCGCGGCCCTTTTTCGTGCGTTTAATAGAGGCATTGGCGTACCGCCTCATTAAGTGCCTGCACGCGATTGCTCACCTGAAGCTTGCCGTAGATATTGCGCAGATGAAATTTGACCGCTGCCTGGGAAGTCGCGCGAATCTTGCTGATTTCCCACACAGTCTTGCCCTCCGAGGCCCAGCGCAGGATTTCCAGCTCCGTTGGAGTCAAGGGTTTGCCGGACTGGCTCAAGCGACGTCGCACCACCCGGGGTGGGTCGCAAGGTGCTTGATACAACTCCTCTGGGTCACTCATGCCGCTCTCCTTCTTGCTAAGCGCTTGGCAGATGCCTTTACCGACCTTCGGATTCCTCCTATTGACAGCCGGTATAAGCACCGAAGCTTGAGAGCGTTACATAACCCAGGCAGCCGTACGCTTGGTCGCGGTATAAATAGCCATGACCTACATGTAAATACGGTTCTTCCCACAAAAAAATCCAACTCTGCGGGGTTGAACATTTACCGCGCTATTGCACCACCCCGCCCCGACATCGTTCGAGTCATCAGTCATCCAGTCCTGGCAATCCTGCGGTCACCGCGCCGACCGTGAACTCGAGCATCAGCCCCTGCGCACTGTTGGACAGGCACAACGTCACGCAGTAAGGGTTCTCGCCGATGTCGAACCCGTGTGACAAGCCTGCCGGGATCACCAACAGGTCGTTTTTTTCACAGCGCACGGCATACAGGTAGTCACCCACTTGCAGGGTGTACAACCCCTGACCTGCGATGAACAAACGCGCGTGGTCCTCGCTGTAGCGTCGCGCCTTCAGGTGGCTGACGCGCAACTCATCCTTGTGCGGCTGATCGCTGCCGACGCTGAATACCTCGACCGCGCGATAGCCCAGCGCGTCGATCTGCGTCTGGCTTGCGGCAATCATCTGCGCCTCGCTGGCGCCTTTCTCCAATGGGCCAGGCTGCCAGCGTTCGAACCGTACGCCGTGCTCGGCCAGGGTCGACGCAATGTCTTCGGCGTGGGTGAGAACTTTGTTCGGGGTATCCAGTGTGGCAAGGGCGTAGACGGCGACATGGCTCATGGGACGGTTCCTTGATTCTGCTCGTGCAAGCGAAGGCCGATGATAACGGCGGCGGCCAGAGCGGCGGCGCTGGCGATGCCGAACGTGAGGGTCGGGCCCAGCAGGTTCCAGCTGTAGCCCGAATACAGGGCGCCGAGGGCGCCACCGGTGCCGGCCAGTGCGGCGTACAGCGCCTGCCCCTGGCCTTGTTGTTTATCGCCGAAGCTGCGTTGCACAAAAGCAATCGCTGCGGCGTGAAAGCTGCCGAAGGTCGCGGCGTGCATCACTTGCGACAACAGCAGCACCCAGAAGAATTCGGCAAAGGTGCCCAGCAGCAGCCAGCGCAGCCCCGCCAACAGGAAACTGGCCAGCAGCACCCGGCGCAGGGAAAAGCGCATGAGGATGCGGCTCATCGCCAAAAACATCAGCACTTCGGCTACCACGCCCAGGGCCCACAGCAGGCCGATCACGCCACGGCTGTAACCCAGGTGTTCGAGGTGCAGGGTGAGAAAGGTGTAATACGGGCCGTGGCTCAACTGCATCAGCGCCACACAACCATAAAAAGCCAGCACGCCGGGGCGGCGCAGCTGTATGAGGAAACCGTCGCCAGCCAGGCGATTGCCGTGGCCGGCGGGTTGCGCATTCGGCACCCACAGACTGGCAGCGATGATCCCGGCCATGATCACCACAACCACCACCGGGTAGATGTCCAGGCTCAGCCAGTCAAACAGGCGGCCCATAAGCACCACGGTGAGGATAAAACCGATGGAGCCCCACAGTCGCAGCTGGCTGTAGCGTGCGGTCTGCTCGCGCAGGTGCGCCAGGGTGATGACCTCGAACTGCGGCAAGACCGCGTGCCAGAAGAACGCATGCAGGGCCATGACCAGCGCCAGCCAGGCGTAGGTTTTGCTCACGAAAATCAGGGCAAAACTGGCCAGGGTGCATACCGCGCCAACGCGCACGATGGTCAGGCGCCGGCCGGTGTGATCGCCGAGCCAGCCCCACAGATTGGGCGCCACGCAGCGCATCAGCATGGGGATGGCCACCAGTTCGCCGATGCGCGCGCTGGAGAAGCCCAGGTGATCGAAGTACAGCGCCAGAAACGGCGCGGTGGCCCCCAACAGGGCGAAGTAGAACAGGTAGAAGCTGGAGAGGCGCCAGTAAGGGAGCGTTGAAGTCATAGGTTACAGGGGCCGCTTCGTGGCCCGGCGCGAGCAAGCTCGCCCGCCACAACAGAGCGTCACAGCTGGCCCAGCACCGGCGTGTTCACGTGCACATCGGCGTTCTGTCCACGGTGGCGCAGCAGATGGTCCATCAGCACGATGGCCATCATCGCTTCGGCAATCGGTGTGGCGCGAATGCCCACGCAGGGGTCATGGCGACCCTTGGTGATGATGTCCACCGGATTGCCGTGCACGTCGATCGAGCGGCCTGGCGTGGTGATGCTGGACGTGGCCTTCAGCGCCAGATGCGCCACGATCGGCTGGCCCGAAGAGATGCCGCCGAGGATGCCGCCTGCGTTGTTGCTGAGGAAACCCTGCGGGGTCATTTCGTCACGATGCTCGGTGCCGCGCTGGGACACACAAGCGAAACCTGCACCGATCTCCACGCCCTTCACCGCGTTGATGCTCATCAGCGCATGGGCCAGTTCGGCGTCGAGGCGGTCGAAGATCGGCTCGCCCAGCCCCGGCTTGACCCCTTCGGCCACCACGGTGATGCGCGCGCCGACCGAGTCCTGGTCGCGGCGCAACTGGTCCATGTAGGCTTCCAGTTCCGGCACCTTGTCCGGATCGGGGCAGAAAAAAGCGTTGTCTTCGACGCTGTCCCAGGTTTTGAACGGGATTTCGATGGGCCCCAGCTGGCTCATGTAGCCACGGATCACGATGCCCTGGCTCGCCAGGTATTTCTTGGCGATGGCGCCGGCCGCCACGCGCATCGCAGTCTCGCGGGCCGAGCTGCGGCCACCGCCACGGTAGTCGCGTTCGCCGTATTTGTGATGGTAGGTATAGTCGGCATGGGCCGGGCGGAACAGGTCCTTGATCGCCGAATAGTCCTTGGACTTCTGGTCGGTGTTGCGGATCAACAGGCCGATGGCGCAACCGGTGGTGCGGCCTTCGAAGACGCCGGAGAGGATCTCGACTTCGTCGGGCTCCTGACGCTGGGTGGTGTGGCGGCTGGTGCCGGGCTTGCGGCGGTCGAGGTCACGCTGCAGGTCGTCCAGGGACAACTCAAGCCCGGGCGGGCAGCCGTCGACAATGGCGACCAACGCCGGGCCATGGCTTTCGCCCGCGGTGGTGACAGTGAACAACTTGCCGAAGGTATTGCCGGACATGCAGGGCGCTCCGTGAAATCAGTTGAATCAAGTCAACCGTAATAACTTAAGGCGGCCAGTATACGCAGGCTAACCGACTAGTTCATCCTCGAAACCTTAGCGGTGGACACGGGTCCAACCGGCACCTCCCCATGATGGCGCGATGATGCTTCGAGTTCTGCTGTTAGCCCTTACCCTCTTTACAAGTCTGGCCCAGGGTGCCTCCCCGGTGGTGCTGCAACGCCCCATCAGCCTGGACACCGGCAGCGGCGAGCTGTTTGGCTCGCTGTTGTTGCCACAATCGGACAAACCGGTGCCGGTGGTGCTGATCATCGCCGGCTCAGGCCCTACCGACCGCAATGGCAACAGTGCCGACGGCGCGCGCAACGACAGCCTCAAGCGACTGGCCTGGGTGCTTGCGCGGCATAACATCGCCAGCGTGCGCTACGACAAGCGCGGCGTGGCCGCAAGCCTTGCGGCCACGCCCGACGAACGCAATCTCACCCTCGACGCCTACGTGGCCGATGCCGTGGCCTGGGGCAAACTGCTCAAGGCGGATAAACGCATGGGCCCGTTGATCGTGCTGGGGCACAGTGAAGGCGCACTGGTCGCCGCCCTCGCCGCGCCGCAACTGGATCCGGCCGGTGTCGTATCGCTCTCCGGCAGCGCCCGCCCGGTCGACCAGGTGATCCGTCAGCAACTGGCCGACCATCTGCCCCCTGCTCTGCTGCTGCGCAGCAATGAAATCCTCGACCACCTCAAGGCCGGTCAGTTGGATGCCGACGTGCCAACTCCCCTGGAAGGGATTTTCCGGCCCAGCGTGCAGCCGTACCTGATCAGCCTGTTTCGCGCCGATCCATCGGCCGCGTTCGCCAGGCTGCGCATGCCGGCACTGATCATCCAGGGCACCAACGATATCCAGGTGGGAGTGGCCGATGCACGGCAACTGCAACAGGCCAAGCCCGATGCGCAGTTGACCCTCATCGAAGGCATGAACCACGTGATGCGCATCGTGCCCAATAACGTCAAGCAGCAACTGGCCTCCTACAACGACCCGAAACTGCCGCTGGCGGCCGAGTTGGGCGAGCGCCTGGTGCGCTTTATCGACGGGCTGCGCTCGCGTTAAGCAAGTATTGGCCTCCAGTCCTGGCAAAAACGGCCGATAAGCCCAGGGTCGACAGTAAAAGACTGTCGGCTCGCACGGCTTGGACAGGATCGCGCCGCATGACAATCACCGAAGCAATACCGGAACCGACCACCGACACCCCGGCCGACGCGCCCGAGGCTGTCGCGGCAGCCGCCCTGCCGTGGGCGGACGTGCAGGCCGAACATTTCAGGATGCTGCGCCTGGCGCCACTGGCCATCGACCGTGCCACCGGAGCACGACCCCTGCGCTTTGTACAGTTTGGCTACGCCGAGCGGCATGACCCGCACCGCAGCCTGTTGCGCATGGTCATCGAGTTGCCCAGCCAGCGCGTGCGGAGTGAGCAGAACAAGCTCGACGTCTGGGTGGACCACGATACGCACCGCGTGCACTTCGGTCCGGGCAACAGCCTGGAAATCGAACCGGTCAACCGTGGCCTCGGCCGCTTCCTGGTGGCCCAGGCCGCCGCGTGGGCGAAAAGGAAGTGGTCACACTATCGCGTCGACGGCGTGGGCCTGGCCAACAAGGATGCGCTCAACGAAGCCACGCGCCTGCGCCGCGATCACTTCCTGCGCATTCAGGGCTTTGATGTGGCCTACGCCGATGTGCAGCACTTGAAAGGCAATGTGCAGCCGGGCAAGGTCAGCGACGTGCTGGACAGCTGGAACACCGAGAAGGTGCAGTTTGTGCAGATTCTGGAAGCGGCGCAGATGCTGCAACAGGCCGAGCAGAACCTGCTGGAGCAGGAAGTGAAACTGCGCAAGGAGGAGGAAAAGGTCACCAAATTCAAGCGCGAGGACAGCGGCTTGCGCTTCACCATTACCTGCCTGGTGGCGTTTACGGTGTTTCAGGCGGGGTTGTTGATCTGGATTGCCACGCATCGCTGATAAATTGCAATGCAATCAAAATGTGGGAGGGGCTTGCCCCTCCCACATTGACCTCATTTATTCAGCTGGACCCGGGCGGCAAATACCGCCTGATGCTCGCGGCACTGTTCAGCCGTGAGCATGAACACGCCATGCCCACCTCGCTGAAAGTCCAGCCAGGCGAAATCCACTTCCGGGTACAGTGCCTCGACGTGCACCTGGCTGTTGCCCACCTCAATGATCAGCAAGCCCTTCTCGGTCAAGTGATCCGCCGCCTCGGCCAGCATGCGCCGTACCAGGTTCAAGCCGTCGTCACCACAGGCCAGACCCAACTCCGGCTCGTGCTGATACTCATCTGGCATGTCGGCAAAGTCTTCGGCATCCACGTAGGGCGGGTTGGACACAATCAAGTCAAAACGCTGGCCCGGCAGGCCATCGAAGCCATCGCCCTGCACGGTGTAAACACGCTGGTCCACACCGTGGCGCTCGATGTTCTGGTTGGCCACTTCCAACGCTTCGAAGGACAGGTCACCCAGCACCACTTCAGCCTCCTGAAACTCGTAGGCGCAGGCAATGCCGATGCAACCGGAGCCCGTGCACAGGTCGAGGATGCGCGCGGGCGGTTGGGCCAACCAGGGTTCGAAGCGGTTTTCGATCAGTTCGCCAATCGGTGAGCGCGGAATCAGCACGCGTTCGTCGACGATAAACGACAAACCGCAGAACCAGGCTTCCTTCAACAGGTATGCGGTGGGCACACGCTCATGGATGCGGCGATGCAGCAAACGCTGTACGTGGGAGATTTCCTCTTCTTCGAGGTTGCAGTCAAGGTAGCTGTCGGCAATTTCCCAAGGCAGATGCAGGGCGCCGAGCACCAGTTGCCGGGCTTCGTCCCAGGCATTGTCGGTGCCGTGGCCGAAAAACAGGTCTTCCCCGTGAAAACGGCTGACAGCCCAACGGATATGGTCGCGCAAAGTGCGCAGGCGGGAAGTGATCACGGGGCAAGCTCCTGGAAAAAACGACTGGCGATTCTAACAGCCTTCGCCGGGACCGACGATGAGTGCAGTGCTCGCGCCATCTGTCGGATTTCATCCAAATGGCCGCCCCGAGGTTAAACAAGGCAGCCCCTTGACAGGGCTGTACGCCAGCAACGGCGCAGCTTGCGATGGTAGCGATTCACAGAACCGCTCTGCCAGTGGACAATGTCGCAAATGCCCCCCTGACAGGAGCCCCAGAATGTCCGTTCCAAAGACGATGTTTCAACTCAGCGGTCGTGGTTACGCAGCAGCGAACCTTGCCCATGCGACCCTCGTGATCATCGACGCCCAGAAGGAATACCTCAGCGGTCCGCTCGCCCTTTCGGGCATGGACGCGGCCGTCGCCAACATCAGGCAACTGGTGACCTCGGCGCGCAATGCCGGGCGCCCGATTGTGCATGTGCGCCACCTCGGCACCGTCGGCGGTCTGTTTGATCCCCAGGGCGAGCGCGGCGAATTCATCCCGGGCCTTGAGCCTGAGGGTGACGAAACCATCATCGGCAAGCTGCTGCCAAGCGCCTTCCATGGCACGGGCCTGGAAAAACACCTGCAGGACCTGGGCTCGCTGGACCTGATCGTCTGCGGTTTCATGAGCCACTCCAGCGTCAGCACCACCGTGCGCGCCGCCAAGAACCTGGGCTTTCGCTGCACGTTGGTGGAAGACGCCTGCGCCACCCGCGACCTGCCTTGCAAAGACGGTGTCCTGAGTGCCGAGCACGTGCAGCAGACCGAAATGGCCATCATGGCCGACAACTTCGCGACCCTCGCGCTGACCAGGGATCTGATCTGATCGACCAGGAGGTGAGCGGCGTGTTTAAACCCCACTCATCCGCAAAGCCCTTTCATTTGGCGCATTTACCCCTCCTGCCGGAACAACCTGTGTATCTTCCGGTCGAAGGGCCGATACCCTGGAGGAAAGGTCGGAATGAAGATATCCGATGGTTTTGATGCTCGTCGCTTGCGCCCCAAGGGCCCGAGCAACTGGCGTCTGCGTCTGGTGGCGTGCTTTGCCGCGCTGCTGACGATGTGTGGTCTGTTGTTGGCCGGCGCTGGTGGCGCCGGCTTGTTTGGTCACTCGCCGGCCCTTGGCGAGCTGAATGCCAGCCCCGGTGGCTCGGCGATTCTGTTGGTGATGGGCCTGTTGGTGCTGTGGTTCGGCGTATGGTTGTGGCGCCGCAGCCGTCGGAAAATGCGCCAGACCTCGTCATTGAATATCGCCTCGCACCTGATGAAAAAGCACGATTGATGGCGCCTGGATAGCGTTTCCTGCGCCCTGGCCGCCGCGATTAGGTAAACTGCCCGCCCCTCGCGGAGGCTGACATGCAAGACGACGACTTTTCCCTGTTCAAAAACGAGCTGCGCGGCGTCAAGCCGATCAAGCACGACCGCGCCGACACTGGCAAACCCAAGGCAGACCGGGCGCAGATCGCGAAACTGCGCCAGGCTGCCACCGTGCGCACCGATGCCACGACCGTGGATGGCTTGTCGGACCAGTTCGTGATCGACGTCGGCCCCGAGGACGAGCTGCTGTGGGCGCGCGACGGCGTGCAGGAAAGCCAGATGCGCAAGCTCAAGCTCGGCCAGATTCCCTTCGAAGGCAGCCTCGACCTGCATGGCATGACCGTGGAAAAAGCCCGGGAAACCCTGTGGGCCTTTCTTGCCGAAGCCACGAAATTCGAAATCCGCTGCGTGCGCGTCACCCACGGCAAGGCTGTGCGCCTGGACGGCAAGCGGCCAATGATCAAGAGCCACGTCAATACCTGGCTGCGCCAGCACACCCAGGTGCTCGGCTTTACCTCCTGCCAGGCCCGCCACGGCGGCGCCGGTGCGGTGTATGTGATGCTCAAGCGCACCATGATGGAAGGCCGCGACGAGTAACAAGTGCCATCGTCAGGCTTGCAGCGATGTGTCCGCCCCCGTAACCTTGCGCTTTGCGAAAATCCAACAGGTAGTTTCATGTCCCTGGAACAGAATTACACCGCGATCCTCGGCCAGCTCGGCGAGGACGTCTCCCGTGAGGGACTGCTCGACACGCCAAAGCGTGCCGCCAAGGCGATGCAGTACCTTTGCCGCGGTTATGAACAGACACTCGAAGAAGTCACCAACGGCGCCTTGTTCAGCTCCGACAACAGCGAAATGGTGCTGGTCAAGGACATCGAGCTGTACTCGTTGTGCGAACACCACCTGCTTCCCTTTATCGGCAAGGCACATGTCGCCTATATCCCCCGTGGCAAGGTGCTGGGCCTGTCGAAGGTCGCGCGGATTGTCGACATGTACGCGCGCCGCCTGCAGATCCAGGAAAACCTCAGTCGTCAGATCGCCGACGCGGTGCTGGAAGTGACCGGCGCCCTGGGCGTCGCGGTTGTGATTGAAGCCAAGCACATGTGCATGATGATGCGCGGCGTGGAGAAACAGAATTCGTCGATGATCACTTCGGTGATGCTCGGTGAGTTCCGCGAAAATGCGGCCACCCGCAGCGAGTTTCTCAGCCTGATCAAGTAACGGGCCGCTTCGATAAAAACCGGCGTTCATCGCCGGTTTTTTTTCGCCTGCAGAATTCAGGTAAGCTGCCACCCCTCAAGTTTAGGGCCAGAGGTTTCAGCCATGTTCGTCAAAGCACTTCGAGTAGGCCTGGGCCAACTCATCATCGCGGGCGACTTTCTTACCCGCCCCCGCAAGAAACAGCGCCCCGCCGAGCAGCAGGCCCAGGTGAATGCGGCGGCCAGGGATCTGACCCTGTACCAGTTTCACGCCTGCCCGTTCTGCGTGAAGACCCGTCGCACCCTGCACCGCCTGAATGTGCCGGTAGCCTTGAAGGACGCGAAAAACAACGAACATGATCGCCAGACCCTGCTGGAGCAAGGCGGCCGGATCAAGGTGCCGTGCCTGCGCATCGAAGAAAATGGCCAGACCACCTGGATGTATGACTCCAAGGTGATCATCGATTACCTCGACAAGCGCTTCGCTGCGATCTGACCGCCCTGCGAATAACCCTGTGGCGAGCGGGCTTGCGCCGCGTTGGGCTGCACAGCAGCCCCAAAACAATGTGCTGCGCAGTGTCAGGTACACCGCGTCTTCCTTGACTGGGGGCGCTTCGCCCCCCAACGCGGGGCAAGCCCGCTCGCCACAACATGCCCGCTTGCCACTGTTCGAAGATTTGGTCACCTTCAGTCAAATACTGTCAGCTCCAACAACGCCGAACCCAGGCACTTGCCATGGGCATCCAGCGCCAGCGAGCGGGTCACGCCGCCGCGCAGGATCCCCGGCAGCACAAAATTCAGCGCCTGCACGTTGGGCAGTTCATAGCGCCGCACTGGCGCAGCCCCCGGTTCACGCAAGCCTTGGAAAAACTCCGTAACGCGTTCGGCGGTCAGTTGTTCGCATAGCAACGGGTAATCCTCCGCGCGGTAGGCAATGATCGAGATGTTCGACGTGTCGCCCTTGTCCCCGGTACGGGAGTGGGCCAGGGTATGCAATTTCATGCTTCGATCCTCGCGTTGACCCTGTCACGGGGCAGCATCAACGATGCCACCGCCACCACCTGGCGTACGCTTTTGCTCGCGCCACCGCCGCCGGCCGGGCCGTTGGTGTAAAGGGTTTCCACTTCATTGCCGATGCGAACCGCGTCGCTGCGCTCATCACAGCGCGCCGCCACACGCAGGCGCACTTCCCACGGCTCGACGCTGCTGCGCGGGCCGTGCAGCGCGTCCATGCCGATCAGCTCGGCGCGCACCTCCTGCATCTCTACGCCCGTCAACGCCAGGCGCTTGAGTACGATATCGCGCGCCAATTGCGCCCGCGCGACCGCTCCCGGCCCGCCATAGGATATTTGCCCCTCGCCGATCCAGCCATCGAGATAACCGACGCTGACTTTCACTTGCTCTGGCCGCACCCTCCCCGTCGCACCCTTGGCACGCACCCGGTCAGTGCTCTCCTGGGTAAATGTCACTCGGGAAAAGTCCGCTGTCACGTCCGGGGTCAGATACGCCGCCGGGTCATGCACTTCATAGATCAACTGTTCGGTGCAGGTGGCGGGGCTGACGAGACCACCGGAGCCTGCCACCTTGGTGATCACTGCGGCGCCGTCCGCATCAATCTCGGCCAGCGGAAAACCCAGCCGCGCCAGGTCATCCACGTTCTTCAAACCGGGCTCGGCGAAGTAGCCTCCGCTCACCTGCCCGGCACATTCAAGCAGATGCCCGACCAGCGTGCCGCGCCCCAGCAGCTCCCAATCGCTCGCGGCCCAGCCGAATTCAAACATCTGCGGCGCCAAAAACAACGAAGGATCGGCCACCCGCCCGGTGATCACCACATCGGCATCCTCGCGCAGGGCGTCCAGAATGCCATCGACGCCCAGGTAGGCATTCGCCGAGATCAACCGCTCGCCCAGCGAGCCGAGCGTCTGGCCGTTATCCAGCACCTGCTCGGGGCGCAACTCCGCCAGCACATCATCCCCCACCACGGCCAGGACCTTGCAGCTCAGGCCCAACTCACGGGCGATGCGCCGCACCTCAACGGCCGCCGACACCGGGTTGGCCGCGCCCATGTTGGTGATCACGCGCAGGCGGCGCTTGCCGGCGTGGCGGCCCACAAATGGCAATACCCGGCGCATGCGTTCGGCCAGCAACGGGTCGTAACCACCAGCCGGGTCGCCGATGCGCGCCTGCTGGGCCAGGGCGATGGTGCGTTCGGCCAGGCATTCGAACACCAGGTAATCCAGATCGCCCTGTTCGGCCAGTTCCACGGCAGGTTCGATACGGTCGCCGGAGTAACCGGCGCCGGAGCCAATGCGCAAGGTTTTCATCTCAGATAACTCCCAGGAGCAACGCGGTGAGGGTCATCAACACCGACGCGGCAAACAGAAAAGGAAGGGTGAAACGCTGGTGAGCGGCCTTGGTGGCCGGTTATTGTTTTTCCCGGAGTATCAAAAGCACGCCAGCCTTTGTAAATTGGAATATTCAGCCCTGTGTGTTCGGAAAAACAAAATGAAGAACTCAGTCCAGCATATCCAGGCCTTCCTCGCCGTGGCGCGCCTGGGCAGCTTCGTCAAGGCCGCCAACGAACTGAACCTGTCGCCCTCGGCCCTTACCGTACAGGTGCAACAACTGGAGGAATGGCTGGGCGTCGCCCTGCTCGACCGCAGCCCGCGCCACCTGAGCCTCACCGCTGCCGGCCGGGACGCGCGCGCGCCCATGGAAAAATGGCTGCTGGACCTGGACAACATCGTGACCGGCTCGCGCGATCTCGCGGCGCTGCGTCGAGGCGTGGTCACGCTCGCCGCCCTGCCTTCGGTGTGCGCCGACACCCTGCCCCCGGCCCTGCGCTTGTTTCGCGAGCGTTTTGCCGGAATCGAAATACGCCTGCATGACTTGGTGGCCCAGCGCATTCACGCCGAGGTCCGCGCCGGCGTGGTGGACTTCGGTATCGGCGTGCCCGCCAGGCTCAGCCATGGCCTGGACTTCATGCCGGTGTTCAATGACCGGCTGTGCGCGTTCATGCCGCTGGAGCACCGCCTCAGTCGCCATCGTCGGGTGACACTGGCACAACTGGCGGAGCACCCGATCATCCTCACCGGGCGCGACAGCAGCGTGCGCGAGCAAGTGGACAGGCTGTTCGATGAGGCGCGATTGACGATGAGCGCGGGGATTGAGGCCAACTACATGTCGACGGTGCTGGCAATGGTGCGCCAGGGGTTGGGGGTCAGCATCTTGCCGGAGTCGGCAGCGGACAGCCTGGAGGGATTGCAGCGCGTGGACATCGCTCATCCCGGCGTTAACCGGGAGATCGGGCTGATCAGCCGCACAGGGATCGCATTAAGCCCGGCGGCACAGCGCTGCTTCGAGCTGCTGCGTGAGCAATTATCTGACTCACGCTCGAACTGAAAGTGGAAAGCAGCGCATCGATCAACCGAGCATTGCCACATGCCCGGGGTGGTCAGCCACCCGCGCCAGCCACGCCTGCACGCCCGGATAGGCGTCCAGGTCAAACCCACCTTCATGGGCCACGTGGGTGTAGGCATACAGCGCCACATCCGCAATCGAGAACTGCTCCCCCACCAGGTATGGGGTCAGTTGCAGTTGGCGCTCCATCACCTTGAGCGCCTTGTAGCCGCCTTTGTGCAACTTCTTGTATTCCTCTTGACGCGCCTGCGGCAGCCCCAGGTAAAACTGGATGAACCGCGCCACCGCAATGTACGGCTCGTGGCTGTACTGCTCGAAGAATTGCCATTGAAGTACTTGGGTGCGCAGACGCGGCTCGCTGGGCAGGAACTCGCTGCCGTCGGCGAGGAAGTTGAGGATCGCATTGGATTCCCACAGGCAGGTGCCGTCCTCGAGTTCCAGCACGGGGATCTTGCCGTTGGGGTTCTTCGCCAGAAACTCGGCGGTCTCGGTATCGCCGTTGAGAATATCCACATCGATCCATTGATACGGGATGCCCAGCAGGCCCAGCATCAGCTTGACCTTGTAACAGTTGCCCGACCGGTGATCGCCATAAACCTTGTACATGGAACTCCCCTTATACCGACTGCGCGTGCTGAGCCAATGCTGGCGCCAATAAGGTGCGGGTGTCGAGCGGTTGTTTCAAGGCGGTCAAACGAATAATCCCCCCGCGCACGACCTCGATCGCAAAATAGAAAACACTGTTTGCTTTATTTGTATACAAAAGCATAATTCGCTTCGTGCAAGTTTCTGACCATATAGTCAACAAACTTCCCACTCCCTCACAGCGCTGCTGCCCACTCAGGTGCGTGGCGCTGGACATAACAATAAAATGCTTGAGGAGTACTCGCTGTGGATAGCCACAAACCCGAAGCTTCTGCGCTCGACCTCGCCGCGCCACGCAGCGGCTTGCTCGACCGCCTGTTCAAA
Source organism: Pseudomonas trivialis (assembly GCF_001439805.1). Classification (GTDB taxonomy): domain Bacteria; phylum Pseudomonadota; class Gammaproteobacteria; order Pseudomonadales; family Pseudomonadaceae; genus Aquipseudomonas; species Aquipseudomonas trivialis. The sequence continues at coordinate 207,633 of NZ_JYLK01000006.1, forward strand.
CTGCGCGTGCATGGCACCACGGTGAAGACCGAATTGCTCGCCGGCCTTACCACCTTCATCACCATGGCCTACATCATCTTCGTCAACCCCAACATCATGGCGGACGCCGGCATCGATCACGGCGCGGCCTTCGTCGCCACCTGCATCGCCGCCGCGCTGGGCTGCCTGCTGATGGGCCTGTACGCCAACTGGCCGGTGGGCCTGGCGCCCGGCATGGGGCTCAATGCGTTCTTCACCTACACCGTCGTCGGCACCATGGGCTATAGCTGGGAAACTGCACTCGGCGCGGTATTCATCTCCGGCGTGCTGTTCATGCTGCTCACCTTGTCGCGCATCCGGGAATGGCTGCTCAACAGCATTCCGGTGAGCCTGCGCCACGCGATGGGTGCCGGAGTTGGCCTGTTCCTCGGGGTCATCGGCCTGAAAACCGCCGGGATCGTCGTCGACAGCCCGGCCACCCTGATACGGCTCGGCTCGCTGCATGAGCCTGCGCCGCTGTTGGCGGCGGTGTGCTTTCTGCTGATCGCCATCCTGAGCTATCACCGGGTGTTCGGCGCGATTCTGATCAGCATCATCGCCGTGACCCTGGCCGGCTGGGGTCTGGGCCTGGTGCACTACAACGGCATTCTCGCCACCCCACCGAGCCTGGCGCCGACCTGGATGGCAATGGACGTGATGGGTGTGTTCAATGTGAGCATGATCAGCGTGGTATTTGCCTTTCTGTTTGTACACATGTTCGACACTGCCGGTACACTGATGGGCGTTGCACAACGGGCAGGCCTCGTGAATGCCGACGGCAGGATCGACAACCTGTCCCGCGCCTTGAAGGCCGACAGCGCGTCCAGCGTGTTCGGCGCCATGGTGGGTGTGCCGCCGGTAACCAGCTACGTGGAAAGTGCCGCGGGCGTCGCGGCGGGTGGGCGCACCGGGCTGACGGCGGTGACCGTGGGCATCCTGTTCGTGGCGGCGATGTTTTTCGCGCCGTTGGCGGGCATGATCCCGGCGTATGCGACCGCAGGCGCGCTGATCTATGTGGCGATGCTGATGATGGGGAGCATGGCCCATATCAACTGGGACGAGGCCACCGACAGCATTCCGGCAATCGTCACCGCGATCATGATGCCGCTGACGTTTTCGGTTGCCGACGGGATTGCCCTGGGTTTTATTACGTACGTGGCGCTCAAGGCCGGTACCGGCAAGTACCGTGAGATTTCCGTCAGCCTGTGGGTGCTGTGTGCGATCTTTATCGCCAAGTTTGTGTGGTTATGAAAAACCTGCAGTTGCCAAACCCTGGAGCAATGAAATGACGCTTGAAACCTGGCTGCTGTTCAGCGGCGCCGCCTTGATCGTGATCCTGATTCCCGGCCCGCTGTCGCTGCTGATGATCAGCAACAGCCTCAACTACGGCCTGCGTCGCTCGTACCCGGCGTTTCTCGGCGGGGTGTTTGCTTCGATCTGCCTGTTAAGCGCTTCGGCGATGGGCCTGGGCGCGTTGTTGCTGGCTTCGGAACATGTGTTCAACGCGCTTAAAATCGTCGGTGCGCTGTACCTGTTCTACCTCGCCTGGCAAAGCTGGCGGCAATCGCGCCTGCCGGCCCAGGCAGCCAATATGCCGCAGGCGCCAGACGTGCCGCGCTTTCGTGCCCTGTTTGGGCGCGCCTTCGTGCTGGGCGCCAGCAACCCCAAGGACATTCTGTTTTTCGCCGCCTTCCTGCCACAGTTTCTGGGCAGCCAGCAGCCGTTCCTGCCGCAACTGCTGATCATGATCGCGACCTGGACGGTGCTCGACCTGCTGTGCAAGCTGGCCTACGGCCTGGGCGCCCATGGCGCGGCGCGCTACCTGCGCAGCGGCAAGAGCCAGAGCTGGTTCAATAAAATCAGTGCCGCGTTGTTTTCCTGCGCAGGCGCGGCCTCGCTGGTCAGTCGGTAACGTCGCCCCCTTGGGTTGCCGGCCACTGTCAGAGGTCGGCGGGCCTAAGAAAATATACAGTGGGTGGATGAATGCTTTGTATACCCGCAAACAGCTTGACCAGACGCCCTGTATTCAAGGCTGCCATCACCTGCCTGAACAAATAGGGATAGATGCCGCTCTTGTCCTTCAACCAGGCATTGGAAAGTAACCGCTCTCTACCCTGCTTCATGGTCAAGGTCCTGGTATCCATCCATTTGGGCGCGATGTAATAAAGGTTTCCCGATGAGGGGTGGGTGGCCAGAAGATGGGGCAAGTTAGGCGTATGCGTAAAATCCAGGGGCTCCACCTGAAACCCCATGCTTTGAAGGGTTCGTGTAACCGCGTTTGCGGAAGCCTCGGCGCGCCCGAACGTGACTGTATCGCGGCCCTTTGGCTTGCTGAAAAGGGCGGCATCAAGGGCATGGGGCAGGTAAAAATCCATACGTTCAAAACCGCCCACCTCACCGTCCACACCCATGTAGAGACTGGTTATGCGACGCGGATGCATCGGTCGAAGCATCTTCAATAAATCATCAGTCTGTGCCATGAGCCCCGCCGCTGCGGGCGTCCATCTGTCCAGCGCGGCGCGCATATTCAACAGGCGCGTAGTCGTCAGGGAGGTCTGTCCTGGATCGGCCAATTCAATCAATCTGTGTGCTGCCTGTTGAGCGCTTGAATGGGTCATGTCCGGGAATCTGATTTTCATGGACGTGGACAACGGCTCGTTGAACAACGGTACCCGGCTTGTCCACCGCAGGTCTTCGCCGAGGGTAAACAGCACAGGTTGCGCAACGGAACTATCACCCAAGCGCGTGCCAACGCCTTCAAGACGGTCAAAAAACGATCCCGGCGGTTTGAGGAACACCACATTGGGATGAGGCTGTGAGCCGGCTGGAAGGACTTCATAGAAAAGCTCGCCTATTTTCAGGCTTGGATTGGCAGCACCCTGGACGTTGTAGAGCTTACTCGCCGGGGACACGGGCATCGCCTGGCTGGCTTTGAGCACTTGACCCCATTCGCGCCAGGCACTTGTGAGGTTGTGGCTGCGTCGAGCCAGCTGTACGGCCGAAGCGGCAGGTGGCGCCCTCCAACTGACCGGCGCGGCCGAAGGGGTGGGCAGCGTTTGCCAGAATGGCGCACTCCGGGAGCTCGGACCCGGCGCGGGTTCCGGGGCATCGGCCTGCAACAACCATTCCCGGGGTTCTTCAATGAATAAAAACAGCTCGTTCTCCCCCGGCGTCTGCCTGTTTTTCAAACGTAGCTGCTGCTCCCCTTCACGCTGATACACACCGTAGCGCGCGCCTTTGGCGTCGGCCACGAACTGCTGGCCATTTTTGACCAATGAGCCCTTGTGGCCAGGCCTTTTCAGTTCGATCGCGTCAGTGACGCCCCCGGACATCTTATAAGGCTCCAACCCTTGAGTGGGCATTGCTGACGAGGTACGGCTCACACGCCATTCATCCTGGGTTCGACGGCGTCGCCTCAATTGCCTGAGGCCCTTGCCCAGCAGGCTGGCAGAGGCTTTTCCCGGTGGCACAGCCTTCACCGAAATGAACGTCATGGCCATTTCCAGAAGAATCTGATGCAGGGCAATCAGCAAGTCCAACGCATGTTCAGCCGTGGCATTTTGATAAAGACGCCGAGCCGCAAGTAGCGCTTCGTAAGACAACACGCCTATGGACACAACCGGTATCAGCGACAACAGCCCTCTGACCCTGCGACCTGCCTGCTCGTCCAGTCGCCACTCACGATAAGCGTCCAGGTAGTCCTTGGAATTGGATTCGGCGCGGCCCTGGCGCTGCACCCTCACGACCTGCGCATGCGCCAGCACGCCCACCATATTGCTGGCGTCGGTTTCAGTCAGTGCCAGCCATCCGGAGGGCTCAACCTTCTGCTGCTCAAGGATCTCCGCTTGAATCTCGGTCAAGGCCGTTGCCGGAAACACTCGGTGGGATTCAAGCCATCGGTAGAGACGCCTGGCCGATAAAACGGTGTGCGCCCCCTTGAACGAGTGCAATACAAAGAGGTTTAACTGCTCCAGCGTGCTGCGCCAGAGCACCTGCGGCTCAACCACAGGTTTGAGCGCTCCCGGATAACCGGCAAGTGCCTTGAACTCGGAGTCGGGCGCGATATATCTGGCGAGCTCGATGGCTTTTTCCCGTGGCTGCAGGTGCGTCATCAGCGCTGCAAGCAGCGCCTTGCGATTGGTATATTCGGACAACACCGGGTAATCGGACTGGCCCGGCCAGTAAAGAAGGCATTGCTCACCCTCGCGCTCCTGAATCGCCACAATACCGGCAATATGACGCGCCCACGGCACGGTCAGCGCCTCAAGCCTCAGGAAACACAAGCGCAGGCCCTTCCTCGCCTTCACTGCTCGCTTGAACAGCAGCAGGCCGTGTTCGCTCAGGTTCAGCTGTTCGGCACTGATCAGATCCAGCCTGGTTTGCCGCTGAACGGGCCTGCGCAGCAGTTCATGCAGAAGCGGCGCGGTTTGCGCAGTCGCATCGATATCACCCTCGCCGTAGCAAACGTCGAGAATTCTGCGATCGTACTGCCCCCCTATGTCCAGCGCTGAAATGGTCTCGATCAGGTAGTCCACGCTTAAACGTGTGCGCCATGCCGGATCGAGGCAGTTCATGTGGTTGAGCCGCCAGCGCGTCCAGGGTGCCTGCGGATCGAGGTTGCTCAATGCAAGCTGCATAAAGCTAAACGTGCTGCGCTCTTGACTGACCACGGTTTTCGGCCCCGACTCACCTGCCGCGCGCTCAGGATGACTGACCCAGACGCTGCTCACATCATCGGGAATATCGAACAGTGGCTTGTCGATATCCAACTGGGGATAAAAACCATCGGCGGTCAGTTGCCGGATCAGCAACGGACGAGCGAAGGTTTCCACGTCCCCCAGCTGTCTCGTCAGATAACGTTGCCAATGGCGTTCACTGCGTTGCTGATGACGCAGGTGCCGCTCGTATATCTTGCGTGTCGACGCCGGCAGACGGGTATGCCACGTCGGCAGTTTGGTCGCGAGCCCTGCGGCGACCATCACTGTCTGCACCTGGGTCAATGCCACCTCCCTCGCCTCACTGGCCGGCACCTGCAGGCTTTGGGCTAACTCCACCGACAACAAGGTCATCGCCAGGTTAGCGTCCGTGACCTCGGTAAACACCTTCGCGCCCTGCAGAATGTTTTGTCGCGCGTCAGTAAACCCCCTGATCTGTTCATTCAGGCCGGCCAGCAACACATCGCCTTCAATCTCTTCAAACGTCGTCACTATTGCCTCGTCCGCCCCACGCCCTCGGGACCAGGCTCGCGCAGCGTTGCGCTCGCTGCGCCCGATGCACTGCCACAGCGCGCCCGGGTCACGTGACTTGAAACTGGCCTGAACACAGCGTGTCAACAGCGCCATGGTCCTGAATCGCTGCAGTCCGCCTTCCACCCCCGGCACATAGAGCAACACCGCCTGACGGGATTTTGCAGTTGAGGATACCGCCTCACTGACCAGCACGAACGCTGCCTGCAAGCGGTATCCAGGTTGCCTTGCGGCGCCCACGGTTATCGACAGTGCTCTAAACCCGCAATGGCGCCATTGCAGGGGCTTATCAACCAGCAGGCGGAGCCCATCCAGCAGCGTTGCGTCGATGAACTTCAATCGATACTGCAGTTGAGCTTCCTTGATCAGGGCGGCGCCTCGGATCGCCAGCAGGCGTCGTTGAAGGCTCTCAGGGTCGTTGCCATCACGGCTCCAGAATGCGTGGTCGCCCATCCTGTCCTTGCTGCATTCAAGCAACGCCGATCCTTGGGCGCGCAAGTCCAGCCACTGCGTGTGCTCAGCACCGAAAGCGACGTAGTCAGCGCTGGGCACCTCAGGTTCCTGCGGGTCGAGCAAGGCGCCCATCGCCTTTTCATACGTGCGCTGCTTCATTTCACTGATGCGCAATGGCAGGTGCCTGGAGAGGCTGGCGAAGCTGATCTCCAGATGCCGCTGCTTTTCATCCAGCACCAGTAGCCGGGCAAGCGCCGACTTCATGCCTTGGGTTACACCGATCTGCCTGCGCCCTCGCTCTATCTCCAGTAACCGCTCCGAGGGGCTCATATAGGCGCCTTTGATCGCATCGCCGGGAAACAGAAACGCAATATTGATCTCCATCAAGGTCGCCAGTTCGTTATCCCATTGCACGTCCAAAAGCGCCGTGGCGCTGTGCTTGATGGCGTCTTCGACGATCAACGGACCCACCTGCCCCGCCACGAAGGGTAACAACGACGATGCCGTAACTTCGGGCAGCTCATGGCGCCTGCGCAGCGCCAGCAATGGCCACAATGCTTCTATGTGAGCACTGACCAGCTCGGGAAATCGCTGCTGCCACTGCGCCAACGTCTCAAACTCATAAAACACCGGGTTGAGGCCCGGCAGGAACAGCACCTGGCGCGGATCGCCCTGCGCCACGTCGTAGTAAAGATGCAGGGCCCCGCTGAAGGGAATCGAGCCCTGCGAGCGGCCCGGACAGATGACCTGCGCGACGCTCAAACGGCCCCATTCGCCGCCTGCGCTGAGGCGCTGCGCAGGTGTTGGCGCTTCAACCATCGCCATGATCATCGCCAACCCGGCATCGGACAACTGACCCAAGCCATGGACCAACACAGCCTGGTCAGCGATGTACGACCCATACAACTCGCACCAGCGGTCCTTGCGCGAAATAAAGCCACTGCTGGACAGTGCCTGCCAGGCGGTCGGCACCGAGGACTCGATCCGCTTGAGTAGATCCACATCCAGTACACGCCCCAGAACATCATCAGCCAGTTGCCTGGCCTGGCACGCCTGCTCGCTCAACGGGCCCTCCCTGACGCAAGCGCGTTCGGCCAGCAGCCTCATCACCGTATCGGTCAGACTACGGCCCCATGGCGGCGCATCGGGGGACAGCGGCACGTTGAGCTGCAAGGCGTCGGGGTCCATCTGGAAGGTGTGGCGCAAGCGCTGGCGTATCAGCCGACTGATCCTGGGGGACACCCTCTGCGCCTGTTGCAGCAAATGGATATGACGTTCGCAACGTGAGTTGGCCAGGTAGAGCTCATTGAGTTGCCCGCTGGATTTGGGAATGGCGGTGAGATGATCAAGCATCAGGCTGCTGTCTTGCTCACTGCGTCGCTGCCGTGGCGTGTTCTCATTGGCCGATGCCTGATGTCCGGATTCCATGTCTACATCCACTTTTTGCTTGAAAAAAGCAGGATAGAGAGGCGGCATCTGAGGCAGGCGTTAATTAAATAGCTGCTTTTGGACAGACAAAAAACCCGCCGTGTGGGCGGGCAAAAAACCAACGATGCGCCTGCAGGCATGAAGCGAGGCGATGCTCAGCTGCCGCGATAGGTGGAGTAGCTGTAAGGCGAGATCAACAATGGCACATGGTAGTGCTCCTGTTCGGCATTGATGCCGAAACGCAGCACCACCACATCCAGAAAAGCCGGCTCCGGCAACTGCACACCCCGCGCGCGATAGTAATCGCCGGCACTGAACTGCAACTGATACACACCGCTGCGGTAGTCTTCGCCCTGCAGCAGCGGCGCGTCGCAACGGCCATCGCTGTTGGTCAGCGCCGTGGCCACCCGCACCATCTGCGTCCCCTCGACGCGGTACAGCTCTACCTGGACATGGCTGCCGGGGCAGCCGTGCGCGGCGTCCAAAACGTGTGTGGTCAAACGTCCCATGGCGTTATGCGCCTCCCAAGGTCAATAAAAGAAGGGGCCGCACTTTTTCAGGGCAGCAAAAAGTCGGCGATGAACGATTAAGACACTTTTAAAAAAAACTGTACACAATAATTTCAACACCAACCCAGTCCCCTGGAATAGCGAGCTTGCTCGCAAAAAAGTCGCAGGCTTACAGGATGCAAGGGGTGCCCTTCAGGGCTTCGCGGGCAAGCTCGCTCCTGCAGTAGCTTTTCTGTGGATTAATTGACCACCTGGGCAAGTTTCTTGCAGTGATTGACTCAGGGAAAAATGCAGAAATGCAGGCTTACAAATCTCAATAAAAGTTGTATACAATCAAGCATTGCCGTGACGCTACCCCGTATTTTCAAGGCCCGGCCGCCACACACCTGCTACCACGCACAAGAAGGAACACAGCAGTGAGCGCTGACTACCCACGCGACCTGATCGGTTACGGCAGTAACCCTCCTCACCCCCGCTGGCCGGGCAAGGCACGCATCGCGCTGTCGTTCGTGCTCAACTACGAAGAAGGGGGCGAGCGCAATATCCTGCACGGTGACAAAGAGTCCGAAGCCTTCCTCTCGGAGATGGTCTCGGCCCAGCCGCTGCAGGGCGCGCGCAACATGAGCATGGAGTCGCTGTACGAATACGGCAGCCGTGCCGGCGTGTGGCGCATCCTCAAGTTGTTCAGGCAGTTTGATATTCCGCTGACCATCTTTGCCGTGGCCATGGCCGCCCAGCGCCACCCGGACGTGATCCGCGCAATGGTCGACGCCGGCCACGAAATCTGCAGCCACGGCTACCGCTGGATCGACTACCAGTACATGGACGAGGCCCAGGAGCGCGAGCACCTGCGCGAAGCGATCCGCATCCTTACCGAGCTGACCGGCGAACGCCCGCTGGGCTGGTACACCGGCCGCACCGGCCCCAACACCCGGCGGCTGGTGATGGAAGAAGGCGGTTTTCTGTACGACTGCGATACCTACGACGACGACCTGCCCTATTGGGAGCCGAACACCCCCACCGGCAAGCCGCACCTGGTGATCCCCTACACCCTCGACACCAACGACATGCGCTTTACCCAGGTGCAGGGTTTCAACAAGGGCGATGACTTTTTCGAGTACCTCAAGGACGCCTTCGACGTGCTGTATGCCGAAGGCGCCGAGGCCCCGAAAATGTTGTCCATCGGCCTGCACTGCCGCCTGATCGGCCGCCCGGCGCGCCTGGCCGCGCTGCAGCGGTTTATCGAATACGTCAAAGGCCATGAACAGGTGTGGTTCACCCGTCGCGTCGATATCGCGCGACACTGGCATGCCACCCACCCGTACACGGGAGCCGCAAAATGACCGCGTTCAGTACGCTGAAACCCTCGGCCCTGAGCCGCGAAGCCTTCGTCGCCGCCTTCGCCGATATCTATGAGCACTCGCCCTGGGTGGCCGAAAAGGCCTACGACCTGGGCCCGGATGCGTCCATCGACCAGATTGAAACCCTGCACCAGCGCATGAGCGCTATCCTGCTCAGCGCCGATCATGCCAGCCAGTTGGCCCTGATCAACGCACACCCGGACCTGGCCGGCAAAGCCGCCGTCCAGGGCCAGTTGACCGAAGCCAGCACGAATGAACAGGCCGGCGCCGGTATTCACCACTGCACGGCCGAAGAGTTTTCTCGCTTCACCGAGCTGAACGAGGCCTACAAGACCAAGTTCAGGTTTCCCTTCATCATGGCGGTAAAAGGCAGCAACCGGCACCAGATCCTCGCCGCGTTCGAAACGCGCATTCATCACTCGGCCGACACCGAATTCAAATGCGCACTGGACGAGATCAACAAGATCGCGCTGTTCCGTTTACTCACCCTCTGAAGACCCGCCCCAGCCACTCAATTCAAGGCAGACAAGAAGAATGAAAGCTCACGCCGTACCTTTCGAAAAATTCGTCAACCTCGCCGATGCCCGCCTGGGCACCCGAATTCTTTCGGTGACCGATGACTGGTTCGCCGACGCCAACCGCCTGTTCCAGCCGACCCCGGCCGTGTGGAAGGAGGGCGTGTTCGATGACAACGGCAAGTGGATGGACGGCTGGGAATCACGCCGCAAGCGCTTCGAGGGCTACGACAGCGCGGTGATTCAACTCGGCGTGCCCGGTTCGATCAAGGGCGTGGACATCGACACCTCATTCTTCACCGGCAACTACCCACCGTCGGCGTCCCTCGAAGCGTGCTTCCTCGCAAGCGGCGAGCCGGATGACAACACCCAGTGGGTTGAGATCCTGTCGGCCGTGGAGCTACAGGGCAACAGCCATCACTTCCATGAAATCAACAACGACCAGGCGTTCAGCCACCTGCGCTTCAATATTTACCCGGATGGCGGCGTGGCCCGTCTGCGGGTGTACGGCGTGCCGTTCCGCGACTGGTCGGCGGTGGGCGACAACGAACAGCTCGACCTGGCCGCAGCCTTGAATGGCGGTCGCGCGCTGGCCTGTTCCGATGAACATTTCGGGCGCATGAGCAACATCCTCAACCCGGGCCGTGGCGTCAACATGGGCGACGGCTGGGAAACCGCGCGTCGGCGCACGCCCGGCAATGACTGGGTGATCGTCGCTCTGGGCCATGCCGGCGTGATCGAAAAAATCATCGTCGACACCCTGCACTTCAAGGGCAACTACCCGGACACCTGCTCGATCCAGGGCGCTTTCGTCAAGGGCGGCACCGACAGCCAGATCGAAACCCAGTCACTGTTCTGGCGCGAACTGCTGCCGGCGCAGAAGCTGGAAATGCACGCCGAGCATGAGTTTGCCGAGCAGATCAAGGCATTGGGGCCGATTACCCACATTCGCTTGAATGTGTTCCCGGATGGTGGGGTGAGTCGCCTGCGGGTACTGGGCAAAGTCGCCAAGTAAGCGGTGAACCCAATCGCGCCAGACCAAACAACACAGCATTCGGATAAGAGACAGCCATGCGCACACTGATGATCGAACCCCTGACCAAAGAAGCCTTCGCCCCTTTCGGTGACGTTATCGAAACCGACGGCAGCGATCACTTCATGATCAACAACGGGTCGACCCTGCGCTTTCACAAGCTGGCAACGGTAGAAACCGCCCAGCCTGAAGACCACGCGATCATCAGCATCTTCCGCGCCGACGCGCAGGACATGCCCATGACCGTGTGCATGCTGGAGCGACACCCGCTGGGCAGCCAGGCCTTCATTCCGCTGCTCGGCAACCCCTTTCTGATCGTGGTCGCGCCAGTTGGCGATGCACCTGTATCGGGCTTGGTCCGCGCCTTCGTCACCAACGGCAGGCAGGGCATCAATTACCATCGCGGCGTCTGGCACCACCCGGTGCTGACGATCGAAAAGCGGGATGACTTCCTGGTGGTTGATCGCAGTGGCACAGGCAATAACTGCGATGAGCATTTTTTCCAAGAGGATGAGCGGTTGATCCTCGCCCCCCACCAATAAGAGAAGGCCGGATCACCCGACAACAAGGGTGACAGGCGAGAGGTAAAGACTGTGGAAGCACATCTGTTGGAATGGCTGAACCTCAGCGTGCGCTGGGTTCACATGATCACCGGCGTCGCCTGGATCGGCGCTTCTTTCTACTTTGTCTGGCTGGAAAACAACCTCAACCGCGTCAACCCCAGGGACGGCCTGGCCGGCGACCTGTGGGCGATCCACGGTGGCGGCATCTATCACCTGGAAAAATACAAACTGGCCCCGCCGACCATGCCGGACAACCTGCACTGGTTCAAGTGGGAAGCCTATTTCACCTGGATGTCGGGCGTTGCGCTGCTGTGCGTGGTGTTCTACTGGAACCCCACCTTGTACCTGCTGGCGCCAGGCAGCAGCCTCAGCGGCACCGAAGGCGTGTTGCTGGGCATCGGCTCGCTGTTTGCCGGCTGGTTCATCTACTCGTTTCTCTGCGACTCGGCCCTGGGCAAGCGCCCCGCCCTGCTCGGCCTGATCCTGTTCGTGCTGTTGATTGCAGCGGCCTACGGCTTCAGCAAGGTCTTCAGTGGCCGTGGCGCCTACCTGCACGTGGGTGCGGTGATCGGCACGATCATGGTGGGCAACGTGTTCCGCATCATCATGCCCGCCCAGCGCGCACTGGTGGCGGCCATCGCCGAACACCGCACACCCGACCCGGCGCTGCCGGCCAAGGGCTTGCTGCGCTCGCGCCACAACAACTACTTCACCTTGCCGGTGCTGTTCATCATGATCAGCAACCACTTCCCGAGCACCTACGGCAGCCAGTACAACTGGCTGATCCTGGCGGGGATTGCGGTGGCGGCCGTGCTGGTGCGGCATTACTTCAACACCCGACACAACAGCCAGAAGTACGCATGGACCTTACCGGTGGGTGCCCTGGCGATGATTTGCCTGGCGTACGTGACCGGGCCCAAGCCAGCGGTGGACGTAGCCAAGTCGCCGGCTGCCATCGAGTACCAGCCGTTGCCGGAAACCGCGCTGGGCGGTGGTTTGAAACCCGCCGCTCCCGCCGCACCGCCTGCCGAACCGACACCGGCCCAGGCCACCATCGATTTCGGCCAGGTGCACAGCGTGATCGAACAACGCTGCACCGTGTGCCATTCGGCCAGGCCCACCAGCCCCTTGTTCAGCACTGCGCCAGCCGGGGTGATGTTCGACACCCCGGCGCAGATCCAGCAGCAGGCCGCACGCATCCAGGCACAGGCCATCGCCAGCCCGATCATGCCGCTGGGCAACATCACCCAGATGACCCAGCAGGAGCGGGATTTGATCGGCACCTGGATCAGCCAGGGCGCGCGCATCAACTGACAGGCTGACGCCAATCCAATGGGAGGGGGCTTGCTCCCTCCCACAGGGAAAGTGTTGTGCGCTGATGAAGCGCAATGCGTGACGCGTGCGCCGCAACGGCGCACTTGAGCCCAGGTGCGCGAGTCAGTATTCTCCGCGCCCGCTCGAATTGATTGCCACTGCCTGCCTTGGCGCGGCTCTTGCTATCAGTATCAAAGCTGACCGATCAGACGATTTTTGCAGCGAACCCCAAGGCGCCACACCAGAGCGCCATTAGCAGAAACACACCACCTTAAACTCGGGAGCACCGAATGAAACCTATGTTCAAAGGCCTGATGCTGGCAGGATCCCTGCTGGCCGGCGGCCAGGCCATGGCCGATGATTTGCTGCAGTGGCAGAACAACAGCCTGACCTACCTGTGGGGCAAAAACTTTACGGTCAACCCGCAGATCCAGCAAACCGTGACCTTCGAACATGCCGACGCCTGGAAATACGGCGACAACTTCTTCTTCCTCGACCGCATCTTTTATAACGGCAAGGAAGACGGCAACGTCGGCCCGAACACCTACTACGGTGAGTTCAGCCCGCGCCTGTCATTCGGCAAGATTCTGCACAAGGACCTGTCGCTGGGCCCGATCAAGGACGTGTTGCTGGCCTTCACCTACGAGTTCGGCGAAGGCGATAACGAGTCCTACCTGCTCGGCCCGGCCTTTGATTTGAACATCCCGGGTTTCGACTATTTCCAGCTGAACGTCTACCAGCGCCAGACCGAAGGCAATCGCCCGGGTGACGGTGTCTGGCAGATCACACCGGTGTGGGCCTACACCCTGCCGGTGGGTAATTCGAACATCCTGATTGATGGTTTCATCGACTGGGTCGTGGACAACGACCGTAACGCCCGCGGCACCTACCACGCCAACCTGCACTTCAACCCGCAGGTTAAATACGACCTGGGCAAGGCGCTGCACTGGGGCGAAAAGCAGCTGTACGTCGGTTTCGAGTACGACTACTGGAAGAACAAATACGGCATCGAAGATTCCGGCGCGTTCAAGACCACCCAGGACACGGCAAGCTTTTTGGTCAAGTATCACTTCTAAACGTTGATGGGGGCAGGCCGAGGAATCGCGTGATTTCCTCGCGCTTGGCCAACGCATCGCGCCTGCCCAACTCAATCAACTCGCTGCAATACCCCGCCTCGAACAACAAGTAACTCAACACCCCCGCCCCACTTGTCTTCGTCGCTCCCGGCCCCTTCAGAAACACTCGCAGCGCCGCCGGCAACTCTTGCCGATGCCGTGCGGCAATTTCATCCAGCGGCTGGCTGGGCGCGATCACCAGCACCTCCACTGCCGCAACGCCAGGCGCGGCATGGCTGAACTGGTTCAAGCGTTCCAGCAGTTCGATATCACTCTCCAGGCTGTCGATGAACGTGCTGTTGAGCAGATGCCCGCCGATCTGCGCCAGGGTCGGTTGCTGACCGGTGAAGCTGCGCGGCATTGAGGGTTCATGGCTGCGAGGGTTGCCGCTGACACCCACCACCAGCACCCGACTGGCGCCCAGGTGCAGCGCCGGACTGATCGGGGCGGATTGACGCACCGCGCCGTCGCCGAAGAATTCCTCGTCGAGTTTTACCGGGGCGAACAGCAAGGGGATCGCGGAGCTTGCCAGCAGGTGTTCGACGGTCAGTTGCGTGGGGACGCCGATGCGCCGATGGCGCAGCCAGGACTCAATGGTGCCGCCACCCTGATAGAAGGTCACCGCTTGCCCGGATTCATAACCGAAAGCCGTCACCGCGACGGCATGCAGGTGCCTGTTGCGGATCGCCTCATTGATGCCCGGCAAGTGCAGTTTGTCCTGCAACAAATCGCGCAGGGGCGAGCTGTCGAGCAAGGCCACCGGAAATTGCCGGCCAATGCCGAGCAGGCTGTGGATGAAAAACCGACTGGCCTGGCGAACGACCCCGGGCCAGTCGCTGCGCACCACCTGATGGCTGCCAACACCCTGCCAGAACGCCGTAAGCCGTTGGATCGCCGCGCGAAAATCCATCGCGCCACTGGCCAGGCTCACCGCATTGATTGCCCCGGCCGAGGTGCCGACGATTACCGGAAACGGATTGGGCGCACCGGGCGGCAACAGCTCGGCAATCGCCGCCAGTACCCCCACCTGATAGGCCGCTCGCGCCCCGCCGCCGGAAAGAATCAAGCCTGTGACCGGTTCGGCTGGACGCATTGCATCACTCCATGGTGGGGAAAACGGCGGTTATCGACGACGTTTTTCGTACAGCTTGGGCTCGCCCGGTGGCCGGCTCTTGAAGCGGCGATGGGTCCACAAATATTGCTCGGGGCATTCACGCACTGCGGCTTCGACCCACTGATTGATGCGCAGGCCGTCGACTTCATCGCTCTCGCCGGGGAAATCGGTCAATGGCGCGTGGATCACCAGACGATAGCCGCTGCCGTCGGCCAGACGCTCCTGGGTGAACGGCACCACCAGCGCCTTGCCCAGTTTGGCGAACTTGCTGGTGGCGGTCACGGTGGCGGCCTGGATGCCGAACAGCGGCACGAAAACGCTCTGCTTGGCGCCATAGTCCTGGTCGGGCGCGTACCAGATGGCGCGCCCGGCGCGCAGCAGCTTGAGCATGCCGCGCACGTCTTCGCGCTCCACCGCCAGCGAGTCGAGGTTGTGCCGCTCGCGGCCACGGCGCTGGATATAGTCGAACAGCGGGTTGCCGTGCTCGCGGTACATGCCGTCGATGGTGTGCTTCTGGCCAAGCAGGGCGGCGCCGATTTCCAGGGTGGTGAAGTGCAGGGCCATGAGGATCACGCCCTTGCCCTCCCGTTGCGCCTGCTTGAGGTGTTCAAGCCCTTCGACGTGGGCCAGGCGCGCCAGCCGCTGGCGCGACCACCACCAGCTCATGGCCATTTCGAAGAAGGCGATGCCGGTGGAGGCGAAGTTTTCCTTGAGCAGGCGCTTGCGCTCCTGGGCGGTCTTGTGCGGGAAACACAGCTCAAGGTTGCGCGCGGCGATGCGGCGACGCTCGCCGGCCACGCGGTACATGCCCGCGCCCAGCAGGCGACCAATGGTCAGCAGCGCGCGGTACGGCAATTGGGTGACCAGCCACAGCAGGCCGAGCCCCAGCCATAACAGCCAAAAACGCGGGTGAAAAAATGCAGCTCGAAAACGCGGGCGATCCATTACAGATTCCGGTAAAGACAGGGCCGCGCATTCTACAACGGTTCGACTCGGCTTGCGGCCAGTGGATGTTCTCGTTATAAGTCTCGACACTTTTCGTGACAAGCCGCTTTTGCCGACCATGAGCCAAACCGAACCGCTAGACCAAGATCCCGTGTTCCAGCTGAAAGGCAGCATGCTCGCCATCACTGTGCTGGAACTGGCCCGCAACGACCTCGACGCCCTGGACCGCCAGCTCGCCGCCAAGGTCGCCCTCGCGCCGAACTTCTTCAACAATGCCCCGCTGGTGCTGGCCCTGGACAAACTGCCCGCCGGCCAGGGCGCTGTCGACCTGCCCGGCCTGATGCGCGTCTGCCGCTCCCACGGCTTGCGCACCCTGGCGATTCGCGCCAGCCGGATCGAAGACATTGCCGCGGCCATCGCAATTGAATTGCCCGTACTGCCACCGTCCGGCGCGCGCGAGCGTGCGCTGGATCCAGGCGAAGGCGAGGTGAAGAAAAAACCGGAAAAACCGGCGGAACCACTGATCAGGCCTACAAAGATCATCACCACCCCCGTACGCGGCGGGCAGCAGATTTACGCCCAGGGCGGCGACCTTGTTGTAGTCTCCTCGGTCAGCCCCGGCGCGGAACTTCTCGCCGATGGCAACATCCATGTATACGGTCCGATGCGCGGCCGTGCACTTGCCGGCATCAAGGGTGATACCAGGGCCCGTATTTTCTGCCAGCAGTTGACCGCTGAGCTGGTATCCATCGCGGGTCAGTACAAGGTTGCCGAAGATTTACGCCGCGACCCGCTGTGGGGCGCCGGGGTCCAGGTCAGCCTGTCGGGCGATGTGTTGAACATCACCCGTCTTTAACGGATACTGCCGCATTTTCCAAGCATCTCTAGACTCTGATAGCAAAGCGAAACCGGCAATACTTGCGTAGGAATAACTGAAAGTTGGCGTCCCCCGTGGAAACCGAGTCTTTTTCCTGCACAGGCTGTCCGCCTGCAGCGAGTTCCAAGAGATGTTTTTCAGGGGCTGAAAAGTCCTTTTTCCTTAGGGGTGAAACACCTTGGCCAAGATTCTCGTGGTTACATCCGGCAAGGGTGGTGTGGGTAAGACCACCACCAGCGCCGCTATCGGTACCGGCCTCGCACTGCGCGGCCACAAGACAGTCATCGTCGACTTCGACGTCGGTTTGCGTAACCTCGACCTGATCATGGGTTGCGAGCGCCGCGTGGTGTACGACTTCGTCAACGTGGTAAACGGCGAAGCCAACCTGCAGCAGGCCCTGATCAAGGACAAGCGTCTTGAGAACCTGTACGTGCTGGCCGCCAGCCAGACCCGTGACAAGGACGCGCTGACCAAGGAAGGCGTGGGCAAAGTCCTCGCCGAACTGAAGGAAACCTTCGAATACGTGGTGTGCGACTCCCCGGCCGGTATCGAAACCGGTGCTCACCTGGCGATGTACTTCGCCGATGAAGCCATTGTGGTCACCAACCCGGAAGTGTCCTCGGTACGTGACTCGGACCGCA
Source organism: Pseudomonas trivialis (assembly GCF_001439805.1). Classification (GTDB taxonomy): domain Bacteria; phylum Pseudomonadota; class Gammaproteobacteria; order Pseudomonadales; family Pseudomonadaceae; genus Aquipseudomonas; species Aquipseudomonas trivialis. The sequence goes on from NZ_JYLK01000006.1 coordinate 224,765, forward strand.
TGCTCGGCCTGCTGGCCAGCAAGTCCCAGCGCGCCGAGAAAGGCGAAGAGCCGATCAAGGAACACCTGCTGCTCACCCGCTACAACCCTGAGCGCGTCAGCAATGGCGAAATGCTCGGCGTGGAAGACGTCAAGGACATCCTCGCAGTGACCCTGCTGGGTGTAATCCCGGAATCCCAGGCGGTGCTCAAGGCTTCCAACCAGGGCGTGCCGGTGATTCTCGATGACCAGAGCGACGCCGGCCAGGCCTACAGCGATGCGGTTGACCGCCTGCTGGGCAAGACCGTTGACCATCGCTTCCTCGACGTCAAGAAGAAGGGATTCTTCGAGCGTATCTTCGGAGGCAATTGAACAATGAAATTTCTCGACTTCTTTCGCGCCAACAAAAAGCCAAGTACCGCGTCGGTCGCGAAAGAGCGTCTACAGATCATCGTGGCGCACGAACGCGGCCAACGCAGCACCCCGGACTACCTGCCAGCCTTGCAGAAGGAACTGGTTGAAGTGATCCGCAAGTACGTCAATATCGGCAACGATGACGTGCATGTCGCCCTGGAAAATGACGGCAGTTGCTCGATTCTGGAACTCAATATCACCCTGCCCGATCGTTGATCGAACAGGCAGCCGCTGCGGCGGCTCGGTCACCTTGATCCCTGTGCGGGAACCGGGTGGTCGAGCCGCCGTTGGCGTTTGTTACGAGGCTGTTTAATGCCGCTGTCCAACATCCATATCCTGCATCAGGATGCCGCCGTCCTGGTGGTGAACAAACCGACCCTGCTGCTCTCGGTGCCCGGTCGGGCCGACGACAACAAGGATTGCCTGATCACCCGCCTGCAGGAAAACGGCTACCCCGAAGCGCGCATCGTGCATCGCCTGGATTGGGAAACCTCGGGGATCATCCTGCTGGCGCGGGACGCGGATTCCCATCGCGAACTGTCTCGCCAGTTTCACGACCGCGAAACAGAAAAAGCCTACACCGCCCTGGCCTGGGGCCAGCCGGCGCTGGACAGCGGCAGCATCGACCTGCCCCTGCGCTATGACCCACCGACCAAACCGCGCCACGTGGTGGACCACGAATTCGGCAAGCACGCGCTGACCTTCTGGAAGGTGCTGGAACGTTGCGGCGACTGGTGCCGTGTGGAACTGACGCCGATCACCGGGCGCTCGCACCAGTTGCGCGTGCATATGCTTTCCATCGGCCACCCATTGCTCGGGGATGGCCTGTATGCCCACGCGCAAGCCCTGGCCGCATGGCCGCGCCTGTGCCTGCATGCGAGCATGCTGAGCTTTACGCATCCGCAAAGTGGCGAGCGCTTGCGCTTCGAGTGCCCTGCGCCGTTCTAAAGCTGCAAATGCATTAAAAATGTGGGAGGTGGGCTTGCCCCCGCCCACATTTGTACTGTGCACTTCTGACCATCGAACGGTAAACTCCGCGCATTGCTGTCTGGAGCTATTTATGCGCGAAGCGTTGAATCAAGGCCTGATCGACTTTCTCAAGGCCTCCCCTACTCCCTTTCATGCTACTGCCGCCCTCGCCCAGCGCCTGGAAGCGGCCGGCTACCAGCGTCTCGACGAGCGCGACACGTGGACCACCGAGGTCAACGGTCGCTACTACGTCACCCGTAACGATTCCTCGATCATCGCCTTCAAGCTCGGCCGTCAGTCGCCGCTGCAGGACGGCATCCGCATGGTCGGCGCCCACACCGACAGCCCGTGCCTGCGCGTGAAACCTCAGCCCGAGCTGCAACGCCAGGGCTTCTGGCAGTTGGGTGTGGAAGTCTACGGCGGCGCACTGCTGGCGCCGTGGTTCGACCGCGACCTGTCACTGGCCGGCCGCGTGACCTTCCGCCGCGACGGCAAGGTCGAAAGCCAGTTGATCGACTTCAAACTGCCGATCGCCATCATTCCCAATCTGGCCATTCACCTGAACCGAGAAGCCAACCAGGGCTGGACGATCAATGCCCAGACCGAACTGCCGCCGATCCTTGCGCAGTTTGCCGGTGACGAGCGTGTGGACTTCCGCGCCGTGCTCACCGATCAACTGGCCCGCGAACATGGCTTGAACGCCGATGTGGTGCTCGACTACGAGCTGAGTTTCTACGACACCCAAAGCGCGGCCGTGATTGGCCTGCACGGCGACTTCATCGCCGGCGCGCGCCTGGACAACCTGCTGTCGTGCTACGCCGGCCTGCAGGCCCTGCTCACCAGCGACAGCGACGAAACCTGCGTGCTGGTGTGCAACGACCACGAAGAAGTCGGCTCCTGCTCGGCTTGCGGTGCCGATGGCCCGATGCTCGAACAGACCCTGCGCCGCCTGTTGCCCGAAGGCGAAGAGTTCGTGCGCACCCTCCAGAAATCCCTGCTGGTGTCGGCGGACAACGCCCACGGCGTGCACCCCAACTATGCCGAAAAGCACGACGCCAACCACGGTCCCAAGCTCAATGCCGGCCCGGTGATCAAGGTCAACAGCAACCAGCGCTACGCCACCAACAGCGAAACCGCAGGCTTCTTCCGCCACCTGTGCATGGCCCAGGAAGTGCCGGTGCAGAGCTTCGTGGTGCGCAGCGACATGGGCTGCGGCTCGACCATCGGCCCGATCACCGCGAGCCACCTGGGTGTGCGCACCGTGGACATCGGCCTGCCGACATTCGCCATGCATTCGATCCGCGAACTGTGCGGCAGCCATGACCTGGCGCATCTGGTGAAGGTACTCGGCGCGTTCTACACCAGTCGCGACCTGCCCTGATGTGGAAGGGGGCTCGCTCCCTTCCCACTTTTCCCGCCAAACTGGCTGAATGCCGCGTGCAATCGTACACTCGGTCAATCCGTCGTTCTCAAGGTTGACCGCCTCGTGCTTTCCCGTCTGTTCGCCCTGCCCTGCTACCTGTTGATCGCCCTACTCACTCTGCTGCCGCTCTCATCTGCACAGGCCGTGGGCCTGCCCGGCCTCTTGGGCAGTGGCACCAAGACCCAACCCCAGGCAGAAGTGCCGTTGGGCCAGTCGCTCGACGAGGTGATCAAGACCCTGGAAAACGACCAGCAGCGCACCCAACTGCTGAGCGACCTGAAGAAACTGCGGGCCGCCACGCAAAAGGCCCAGCCGGTGGCCGAGCAAGGCGTGCTGGGGTTGATCGGCAGTACGTTGACGGGCCTCGAATCACAATTCTCCGGGGCTGACAGCCCATTGGGGCGTTGGTCCAGTGAAGTCGATCAGGCCAGGGACGAATTGAGCGCCCTGATGCTACCGGCCACTGAATGGCTGCCAATCATCTTCGGTTTTGCCTTGATCCTCGCGGTGTGGAGTCTGCTGGCTGCCGCGCTGATCTGGCTGAGCCACCGGTTGCGCGAGCGCTTTGGCCTGCCCGAGGAACTGCCGCAACACCCGCGCACCTGGGACATGCTGCGCTTCGCCCTGCGCAAGCTCGGTCCGTGGCTGATCGCGTTGGTGATCACCGTGTACCTGAGCTACGCGCTGCCCTCGTCGCTGGGTAAATCCCTGGCGATGGTGCTGGCCTATGCGTTGGTGGTGGGCACCTGTTTCTCGGCGATCTGCGTGATTGCCTTTTCCCTGCTCGACGGACCGCATCGCCATCGCGCGCTGTACATCCTGCGCCATCAAGCGTTCCGCCCGCTGTGGCTGATCGGCAGTTTCGCTGCCTTCGGCGAGGCCCTGAGCGACCCGCGCATGATGCAGGCGCTGGGACAGCACCTGGCCCACACCGCCGCGACCGTGGCCAATGTGATGGCCGCGCTGTCCACCGGCGTGTTTATCCTGCGCTTTCGCCGGCCGATTGCGCACCTGATCCGCAACCAGCCGCTGTCACGCCGCCTCAATCGCCGCGCCATCAGCGACACCCTGTCGATCATCGGCTCGTTCTGGTACCTCCCGGCGCTGCTGCTGGTGGGCATCTCGCTATTTGCCACGTTTCTGTCTGCCGGCGACACCAGCACCGCCCTGCGCCAATCGTTGCTGTGCACGGTGTTGCTGGTGTTGTGCATGGTCATCAACGGCCTGGTACGCCGGCACGCCCTCAAGCCGCTGCGCGGGCACAAGCGCCATGCGCTGTACTCCGAGCGCCTGAAAAACTTCGTCTACACCCTGGCCCACCTGGCGGTGTGGCTGGTGTTCATCGAACTGGGCCTGCGGGTATGGGGCCTGTCGCTGATCCGCTTTACCGAAGGCGATGGCCATGAAATCAGCGTCAAGCTGTTCGGCCTGGGCGGCACGCTGCTGTTCGCCTGGCTGATCTGGATCCTCAGCGACACCGCGATTCACCACGCCCTGACCCGCTCGCGCAAGGGCCTGGCCAATGCGCGTGCGCAGACCATGATGCCGTTGATCCGCAACGTGCTGTTCGTGACCATCTTCATCATCGCGGCCATCGTCGCCCTGGCGAACATGGGCATGAACGTCACGCCGCTGCTGGCCGGTGCCGGTGTGATCGGCCTGGCCATCGGTTTTGGCGCGCAGTCGCTGGTGGCGGACCTGATCACCGGCCTGTTCATCATCATCGAAGACTCCCTGGCCATCGATGACTACGTGGACGTCGGTGGTCACCTTGGCACGGTCGAAGGCCTGACCATCCGCACCGTGCGCCTGCGCGACATTGATGGCATCGTGCACACCATCCCGTTCAGCGAAATCAAGAGCATCAAGAACTACTCGCGCGAGTTCGGCTACGCGATCTTCCGTGTGGCGATCCCCTACAACATGGAAATCGACGATGCGATCAAGCTGATGCGCGATGTCGGCCAGAAGATGCGCAACGACCCGCTGCAACGGCGCAATATCTGGTCGCCGCTGGAGATTCAGGGGGTGGAGAGTTTCGAGTCGGGCAGCGCGATCCTGCGCGCGCGGTTCAAGACCGCGCCGATCAAGCAATGGGAAGTGTCGCGAGCGTTCAATCTGGCGCTCAAGCGGCAGTTGGACGAGGCCGGAATGGATCTGGCGACGCCGCGCTTGAGTGTGCAGGTAGTGACGGCGGGATTGGAAAAAGACAAGTCGCAAGGCAGCGCGAATTAAACGGTGGGCGGGGCTTGCTCCCGATGGCTGAGTGTCAGCCGCTGCATGCATTGCTGACCCACCGCTATCGGGAGCAAGCCCCCTCCCACATTTTGATCTGAGGTGCTTAGGCCAACGCGGCGCCATCCATTTTCTGGCGCAGGCTCAACGGGCGCATGTCGGTCCAGGTTTCTTCGATGTAAGCCAGGCACTCCTTCTTGAAACCGCTCTTGCCCACGGTACGCCAGCCTTCCGGCACGGCTTTGTAGTCAGGCCAGATGGAATACTGTTCTTCGTGGTTGACCACTACCTGAAACAGGATGTCGTCGCGGTCAAATACTGAGGTCATTGCTGTTCTCCATCGCTCAAAGGCTGGCTGCGCACCACGCGCAGCGCTGATATCTGTAGAAACGTACCGGCCGTGTAAAAAATTAGAGGCCGGCGACGGCCGCTGCCAGGGCGCGGCCGAAGATGTCGGCCACGCGGTCGACCTCGGCGGCGGTAATCACCAGCGGCGGCAGAAAGCGCACCACGCTGCCATGGCGCCCGCCCAGTTCCAGAATCAACCCCCGCTTGAGGCATTCGCGCTGCACCAGTGGCGCCAACTGGCGATGCACCGGCGGGTGACCCTGGCTATCGGGCGCGCCGTGCGGGTCGACCAGCTCCACCCCCAGCATCAGCCCGCGACCGCGAATATCGCCCAGGTGCGGGTAATCGCGCTGCAGGATGCGCAGGTGCTCGCCGAGGCGCTCGCCCATGGCCGTCGCGTGGGCCGGCAGGTCGTGTTCCTTGAGGTAGCGCATCACCGCCGACCCCGCCGCCATGGCCATCTGATTGCCGCGAAACGTACCGGCATGGGCGCCCGGCAGCCAGGTGTCGAGCCAGTCGCGATACACCACCACCGCCAGCGGCAGGCTGCCGCCGATGGCCTTGGACAGCACCACCACGTCGGGGATGATGCCTGCGTGTTCGAAGGCGAACATCTTGCCGGTGCGGCCAAACCCGCTCTGGATTTCATCGACAATCAACGCGACCCCCGCCTGCCGGGTGATGCGGCGCAGGCCGCGCAGCCAGTCGAGGTCGGCCGGGATCACACCGCCTTCGCCCTGCACCACTTCGACAATGACCGCCGCCGGCAGCAACACCCCGGCTTCGGGATCGTTGAGCAGGTTTTCCAGGTAATGCAGGTTGACCCGCACACCCTCCGCGCCGCCCAGCCCGAACGGGCAACGGTAGTCATAGGGGTAAGGCAGAAATTGCACACCATTGCCGAGCAAGGCGCCCAAGGGTTTTTTCGGCCCCAGGCTGCCCATCAGGCTCAGCGCGCCCTGGCTCATGCCGTGGTAACCGCCCTGGAACGACAGCACCGTGCCGCGCCCGGTGGCGGTGCGCACCAGCTTCAACGCCGCTTCCACCGCATCAGTGCCGGTGGGGCCGCAGAACTGGATTTTCGCTTCCTGCGCCAGCTCGGGCGGCAGCAGGCCGAACAGGTCCTGCACGAACTGATCCTTGACCGGCGTGGTGAGGTCCAGGGTGTGCAACGGCAACTCATCGGCCAGCACTTGCTGGATCGCCTCGATCACCACCGGGTGGTTATGCCCCAACGCCAGTGTGCCGGCGCCGGCGAGGCAATCGATAAAGCTGCGGCCTTCAACGTCTTCCACGTAAATGCCCTTGGCGCGCTTGAGCGCCAGGGGAATACGCCGGGGGTAGCTGCGGGCGTTGGATTCCTGTTGGCGCTGGCGGGCCAGGAGTGGGGTTTCGTCGAACTGGTAGAGCGTTTCGGCGGGGTGCGCCGGGGTGGTTTCGATACGACTGGTAGCGACTGACATCTTTCGAATCCCTCAATACGCTGTTTGGTTGCTTGAGTTGGAAACGCATGAGGGTGGGGGGGATTTAGGGGGCTTTTCGGTTAGTTGGGCGCATATCCGATAGTTGGGTGAGCGGCGGCTTTAAGCAAACCCCCCTTGCCCCACCACTCGGCACCCCGCCTGCGTGCGGCCAGCGTGGTTGAAGGGGCGCCTGAGATCAAAAGCCGTGTGATATCCATCAGACCAATGGAGATCCCACATTTGGTCTTCGACGTGAACCGCCGCAAGGGCGGAACCCTAAGCCGCCGTGAGCTGAATAACGGATATACCCCCAATCAAAGCCCCCGATACTTCTCATTCAGGGCATACAAAATCGCACACGTCTCAGCATCCAGAACCCCACCATAATCGCGCCCGCGAAAATGCATCTGAAACGCCCGCGTGCGAAGCTCAAACGCTTGCCGGTTCGAAGCCGCCTTATACCCATACCGCTGAAACGCCCGCTCCACCTCCACTTCCGGCGGCAACCCCAGGTTGAAGCGCCGCTGATACATCATCCGGGTCGCCTCATCAAACCAGGCCCCCACCCCCGCCTCGAACAAACATCGCCACGGCAGCTGCGGCCCCGGATCACTCTTGCGCCAATACGCCACATCCGAATGCCCAAGAATGTCGGTCGGCCCCACGTGCGGATACCGCCCGAGCACATCGCGCATCAGCGCAATCAATACCTGCACCTGCTCCGGGGCATACGCAGGAAACGTGAACACACCCTTGTCATCCCGCGCCAGGTTGACAATCTCCACGCCAATCGAACGACTGTTGAGGTTGTCCCGCCCACCCCAATGACTCACCCCGGCATGCCACGCGCGCTGGTCTTCCTCCACCAGGCGAAACACGCGCAACTCGTCATACCCGGCAGCGCGATAGCCGGGTTCATGCGGGTCGGGCAACAGGTAGTGGGCGCTCACCCCATCCTGGGTAAGGGTGCGCAACGAGGAGGCAAACGGCGCGGCGGTGTAGTGCAGGATCACCTGCTGTACTCGCTCGCCGTTGCGCTGGTTGAAACCCGTAGCGGGGAAACTGCTGTCAATGACCAACATAAGAACCGTCCTTTTCAATACAGGCTGAATCGTTCAGCCCGTTCAAGCGCAAAGAAATTAACGCCATCCTGAAGGCTTGCACCCCAGGATGGCGGTAACTATCTGGCACCTGAAAAAGGATCAGCGCCGCAGCGGCATGCCCAGTTCGACGCGCAAACCATCCGGCTGACTGTCGAATGTCAATGAGCAGGAACAGCGCTGCACGATCGCCTGCACGATTGCCAGGCCCAGGCCACAGCCTTCGCTGTTGCCGTTGCGCCAGAAGCGCTGGGTCAGGTATTGCAGGTCTTCGCTGGAAATCTGCTTGCCATGGTCGCGCACGCGGAAGATCACGCTGTCGGCGGCGGTCAGCACGCTGAGTTCCACACGGGTGTCGGCCGGGGTATGGCGCAGGGCATTGTCGAGCAGGTTGCGCAGCGCGGCGACCGCCAGGCCCACCGGCATTTCCACCGGCGCGGCCGAGAGGTCGTCCGGCAGGATCAGGTCGATGCGCGTGTTGTCACCGGCATTCGCATCCTGAATCGCCAGCCTGGCGACGTCCTCGGCGCTGGACAGCACGCCATCATCGAACGACAGGCTGCCCTCCACCCGCGCCAGCAGCAGCAATTGCTCCAGCGTGCGGTGCAGGCGGTCGGCGCCCGCCTCGGCATGGGCCAGCGACTGGTCACGGGCCGCGCCGTCGGTCATGCGAGCCACCTGCAGGTGGGTCTTGATGGCCGTCAGCGGGCTGCGCAATTCGTGGGCGGCGTCGCCGGTGAGGCGGCGCTCGCGCTCAATGGTCTTGGCAATGCGCTGCAACAGTTGGTTCTGCGTGTCGAGCAGCGGTTTGAGCTCGCTGGGCAACGGGTGAATCTGCAGCGGTTCGAGGGAGTCGGCGCTGCGTCGCTTCAAGGCATCGCGCATGCGATTGAGCGGCAGCAGGCTCTGGCCGATGCCCAGCCACAACAGGCACAGGCAACCCAGCATCGCCGCCCCCACCGGCACCGAGGCCGCCAGCAGGATCGACGTGTTCAACGCTTCGCGCTCCGCATGGCGGTCGGCGGTGGTGATCAACAGGTCGCCACGACTGAGGGTGAAACTGCGCCAGGCCACGCCGTCGATCATCTGGTCACGAAAGCCGCTCTGGTGCGACTCCAGCCCCTCGTCCGGGGTGGTGTGGCTGCGCGCGAGCACTTCCCCGCGCAAGGAGCTGACCTGACAGGCCATGCCGCCGGGCACATGCAGGTGTTCGGCACTGAAGCGCGCGCCGCCGCTGACACTGGCCAGGCCCGGCATCTGCTCGGTCAGCCCCGCCACCATGCGCGCCGACGCGACCAGACGCTGGTCGAGGGAGAACATCATCTGGTTACGCAGGTCGTTGAGCATCCAGGTCGCCGCCAGCGCCCAGATCAGCACAAAAGCGGCGCCCAGCTTGAACGTCAGGCGCAGGCGCAGGCTTTTCACGAAACCTTGTCTCCCTCATCAGGACGACCTTCGTCGGCAGCGCCCAGGCGATAGCCGAGGCCGCGCACGGTCTCGACGATGCCATTGCCCAATTTGCGCCGCAGGTGATGGATATGCACATTGAGCGCGTTGCTTTCCAGCTCGTCGCTGAAGCCGTAGACACTGTCCTTGAGCTGCTCGCTGGAAAGTACCCGGCCCTTGTTGTGCAGCAAGGCCTGCAACAACGCCTGCTCGCGACGCGACAGATCCACCGGCTGGCCGCCGAGGAAGGTCTCGCGGCTGCTGGGGTCGTAGGCCAGACGGCCGTGCTCGATCAGGTTGACGCTGCGTCCCGCCACCCGGCGCAGCAGGGTTTGCAGGCGGGCGGCGAGTTCGCGCAGATCGAAGGGTTTGAGCAGGTAGTCGTCGGCACCGGCTTGCAGACCGTCGACACGATTGGTTACCGAATCCCGTGCGGTGAGGATCAGCACCGGGATTTCCAGGCCCTGGCTGCGCTGTTGCTGCAGCAGCTTGAGGCCGTCTTCGTCGGGCAGGCCGAGGTCGAGCACCATGATGTCGAACGCTGCGGCCTTGAGCATCGCCCGCGCCGCGCCGGCACTCGCCACGCGCTCCACGGTGAAGCCCTGGGCGGTGAGGCCGGCCACGATGCCGCTGGCGATCAGTTCATCGTCTTCACAGACCAGTACGTGCATGCTGAACCCTTCATGAAAGATGGCGTGATTAGAGAATGCAGGGATTAAGCGCGCATTATGCCGCCAATGTTCGCAACACCCGCTGATCCGTACACTCTAGAATAGCGCCCGGTTAATCATCGGTTAATCAACGCCACACATTGTGTGCCTCAACTTGTACTGGACTAAGGCTTGAACCATGCGGCATCTGTTTACCTTTCTATTGGTAATGCTCGCGGGATTCGCCCAGGCCGCGCCTGGCAACCCTTTCGACACCAAACCCGATTTCCTTCCGGTGGGCAAGGCGTTCACCTTTACTTCCGAGCGTCTGGAAAGTGGCGAGACCCAGCTGTATTGGCAGATTGCCGACGGTTATTACCTGTACCAGCAACGCATGAAGTTTGAGGGCCTGGCCGAAAAGCCGGCGCTGCCCAAGGGCGAGGCCCACAGTGATGAGTTCTTCGGCGAGCAGGAGGTGTATCGCCAGGGCCTGGAAGTGAAGATCCCTGCCGGCACCACCGGCCAGGTCAAGCTGGGCTGGCAGGGATGCGCCGATGCCGGTCTGTGCTACCCGCCGCAATCGATCACCGTCGACCTGGGCGGCAACCCGGCCGTAGCCGCCACCGCCCAGGCTCAGGACCAAAGCCTGGCCAGCGGCCTGCAAGAGCGCAGCCTGGGCTGGAGCTTGCTGGCGTTCTTCGGCCTGGGCCTGTTGCTGGCATTTGCCCCTTGCTCATTGCCGATGCTGCCGATTCTTGCGGGGCTGGTGGTGGGCAGTGGCGCAAGCCCGCGTCGTGGCCTGGCCCTGGCCGGCAGCTACGTGGTGTGCATGGCGCTGGTGTATGCCGCGCTGGGCGTGCTGGCCGCACTCGCCGGCGCCAACCTCGCCGCGTTGTTGCAAACCCCGTGGATCCTCGGCAGTTTCGCCGCCCTGTTTGTGATCCTCGCCCTGCCGATGTTCGGCTTCTTTGAACTGCAATTGCCAACCTGCCTGCGTGACCGCCTGGACAACGTCAGCCGCCAGCAAAGCGGTGGCAGCCTGGTGGGCGCCGGCATCCTCGGCGCCTTGTCCGGGCTGCTGGTGGGCCCGTGCATGACCGCGCCACTGGCCGGCGCGCTGCTCTATATCGCCCAGAGCGGCAATGCGCTGCATGGCGGTCTGATCCTGTTCGCCATGGGCATCGGCATTGGTGTGCCGCTGTTGCTGCTGGTGACCGTGGGCAACCGCTTCCTGCCCAAACCGGGCACCTGGATGAACGTGCTCAAGGGCATCTTCGGTTTCCTGTTTCTGGGCACGGCCGTGCTGATGATTCGCCCAGTGGTCGGCGACAGCCTGTGGCTTGGCCTGTGGGGCGCACTGGCGCTGGTGATGGCCTACTGCGGCTGGGGCCTGGCCCGTGAATACGGTCTGGCCGCCAAGGTATTTGGCGCCGGTTCCGTGGTGCTGGGCCTGTGGGGTGCGGTGCTGGTGGTGGGCGCAGCCGGTGGCAGCGACGACCTGTGGCAACCGTTGAGCGTCTACAGCGGCTCGCGCGCCGCTACCGCCGAGGCACACGACGCCTTCACCACGATCAACGACCCGGTCGCCCTGCAAAATCAACTCGACAGCGCCAGGGCCCAGGGCCAGTGGGTGCTGGTGGATTACTACGCCGACTGGTGCGTGTCGTGCAAGATCATGGAAAAACAGGTGTTCGGCAACGCCGAGGTGATGCAGGCCCTCAAGGACGTGCGCCTGCTGCGCCTGGACGTCACCGCCGACAACGCGGCCAGCCGCGAACTGCTCGGCCGCTACAAGGTGCCGGGGCCGCCAAGCTTCGTGTGGATCGGCCCCGACGGTGAAGAACGCCGCGCCCGGCGCATCACCGGTGAAGTCGACGCCGATGCCTTCCTGCAACGCTGGACTCAGACCCGGGACGCCCGCTGATGCTGACGCTGACCATTGGCACGTTCGCCATCGCCCTGAATCACATCCTGCTGATCAGCGCGCTGATTTTCGCCACCCTGGTGGGCTGGCGTGTGGCCAAGCGTGGTGGTGAGAACCCCGAGTCGGTGCTGTTCAGCCTGTTTCTGCTGGGCATGCTCGCCGCGCGGGTGAGCTTCGTGCTGATGTACTGGAGTGACTATCGCAACGACTGGCTGCAGGTGATCGACCTGCGCGACGGCGGTTTTCTCGCCTGGCCCGGCATCATCGTGCTGGTGCTCGCCGCCCTGGCGTACGGTTGGCGCCGTCCGCCCCTGCGCAAGCCACTGAGCGCGGGCGTCATCACCGGTCTGTTGTTCTGGGGCATCACCAGCCTGTCGCTGAACCTCTACGACAAGGGCTCGCAACTGCCGTCAATCACCCTGCGCACTGCCGATGGCCAGGAGGTACAACTCGCCGATTACAAGGGTGGCCCCCTGGTGATCAACCTGTGGGCCACCTGGTGCCCGCCGTGCCGCCGCGAAATGCCGGTGCTGGAACGCGCGCAACGCCAACGCCCCGACGTGACGTTCCTGTTCGTCAACCAGGCCGAAAGCATGCAGAGCGTCAGCACCTACCTCGCCACTCAGGGCCTGACCCTCGACAACGTGCTGTTCGACGCTGGCGGCAGCCTCGGCCAGGCCGTGGGTTCCATGGCCCTGCCGACCACCTTGTTCTACCAGGCCGACGGACGCCTGATCAACAGCCACCTCGGTGAATTGTCTCAGGCCAGTCTGGCCCGTGCCCTGGAACCCTTCGACACCGCCCCACAAAGGAAACCCACATGCCAAGCCTCCGCCACCTGCTGACCCTGCTGCCGTTGACGCTCGCCGCCGCCCTGGCCCAGGCCGAAGACTGGCCCGCGCCGATCAAGCAGATCGAAGCCAAGGGCGCCAGAATTCTCGGTAAATTCGACGCCCCCAGCGGCCTCACCGGCTACGCCGCGCAATACCAGAACCGTGGCATGGCGCTGTACCTGACCGCTGACGGCAACAGCGTGATCGCCGGCAACCTCTACGACGCCCAGGGCAATGACCTGAGCAGCGCGCCTCTGGACAAGCTGGTTTATGCGCCAATGGCCAAGGAAATCTGGGCCAAAATGGAAAAAAGCAGCTGGATCCAGGACGGCGACACAAACGCGCCGCGCATCGTCTATCTGTTCAGCGACCCCAACTGCCCCTACTGCAACATGTTCTGGGAACAGGCGCGTCCATGGGTGAAGGCCGGCAAAGTGCAGTTGCGCCACATCATGGTCGGCATCATCCGCGAAGACAGCGCCGCCAAGTCCGCCGCGCTGTTTGCCGCCAAGGACCCGCAAAAGGCCCTCGAAACACACGAGGCCGCCGGCAAGGGCAGCAAGTTGCAGGGGCTGGACAAGATACCGGCCGATATCGAGGCCAAACTCGATGCCAACATGAAGTTGATGGAAGAATTGGAGTTGCGGGCGACGCCGGCGATTTTCTACCGGGATGACAAGGGTGGGTTGCAACAACAGCAGGGCGCGCCTGCGCCGGACAAGCTGGTGAAGATTCTGGGTCCGAAATAAAATATCCGGTCGTTCCTCCGCACGAGGAGTGGCGTTATCAAAAAAGACCAATCCCGAAGTCGCCTCACCGTGCCCAAAGGTCACCCGCCACAAGACGAAGTCTTTAACAAGAGTGCCCGCTTAAGAGCGGGCACTGCAGGAGGGCCTCAGCTAAACTTCCTCGACGAGCAAATAGTCAATAAGATAGTCATTACCCGTCATACCATTACGCTCGTGGCTATGGAGAACCAGCAGTGCGGAATCGCTGCTCGCCACAAAGGTGCCAGTGAGTGTCACCCACTTATTCAGGTCAGTAAGAGTTTCGATACCCGTGATGGCTGCGTTGTCTACTTTCAATGAAAGTTTTGGCGTTGGATCAGCCGTGTTATACCGGCGAACACGCGCGGAGAACGCATAGGTAGTGCCGCTTTCCAAATCATCAAACCCCCGATGCAAGACCGCCCCGAGATTTTTATCTGTATAGGTGATGTTTCTAACGGCGTAATTCTCGGTGCCGTCGTTTGCCACACCCAATGATTCAAAAGTGAGATCCCTTGGGTCCGGAGCCGCCGGGCCGACTTCCCAGCGTCCAAATGTGCGGTCATTGAAATGCGTCAGGTCTCGATAATACTTGCGAAGCGTATATTTCGACTCCGGAAAAGTAATCACCGGTCCGTCTTCACAGCAGGCATCGACCGTGGTTCTGAATACGACAGTCAACTCGGTCTTGTTAGGAAACTTATTCAGTTCTTTACGTAGAAGCGGACGTGATACCCCGTCCTTTTCATCAGTATCCGTAAGGGGCTCACCGTCCATCAACTTGACAGTATGGGAAGTACCATCCTTTAGAAGGCCTGTGACCTCCAGCCACCCCGGCTGCCCTGCTTTCATGAAGCCCCATTTTTCCACAACGACAGCGACGCTCCCTTCATCGCCGCGCAACTCCAACACCTCCTCAACGGCCTCGGGCACTTTCGGTTTCGACAACGCTACCGGCACACTGAAGTGCAGGTCGGTGATCACTTCACAGACCCGGGTCACGGTACTTCTGATCGTCATGACTTTAGTGACGTCAGGACGCTCCAGCGCCGCGGGTGTCTGATCACATTTGATGCCACTTTTCGACGTTAACTGTTTACTAGTCACTGTAAGCCTCCGGGGTCCAGCCAAATAGTCGTTATCCTTAAACAAGGTCTATTTACTGCCTGAGCGCCAGAAGCTGTCTACTGTCAACCTTGACAGGTACTTCAGGCCAGCGGCTGGCGGAGCCGTCCCGTTAAAGCCCCTCCAACTCGGCCATCAAATCACTCAGCCGGTCCACCTTCTCCACGCTGATCTCATTGCCCGCCAACCCCTCGATATACTCGGCCAGCTCCGCCACCGTGCTGCACTCGAACATCGCCCGCAGCGGCACATCCCGTTGCAGGGTTTTCTGCACCCGCGAGGCGATCTGTGTGGCGAGCAACGAGTGGCCGTCCAGTTCGAAGAAGTTGTCCCGTACCCCTACCCGTTCGACTTTCAGCACCTCTGCCCAGATTGCAGCCAGAGTGATTTCCAGTTCGTTGCGCGGAGCCAGGTAATCCTGACTGTGCAATGGGCCGATTTCCAATTCCGGCAACGCGTTGCGGTCAAGTTTGCCATTGGCGTTGAGCGGCAGGCGGTCAAGCCATAGCCAGTGCAGCGGCACCATGTATTCCGGCAGTTCGGCGCGCAGGCGTTGCTTGATGCGGTCCAGGCGTTCGCCGGGGTCAAGCGCCGCGTCGGCGGTCACCAGGTAGCCCACCAGGTGTTTGCCGTTGACACCTTCCTGCACGCCCACCGCCGCGTCGCGTACTTCGGGTTGCTCGTGCAGACGCGCTTCGATTTCACCCAGTTCGATGCGGTAACCGCGAATCTTCACCTGATGGTCGACACGCCCCACGTATTCCAGCACGCCATCACTGCGGCGCCGGGCAAGGTCGCCGGTGCGATAGAGACGCTCGCCCGCCGCGCCGAACGGGTTGGGTACAAATGCCTGGGCGGTGCGCAACGGATCGCTGACATAGCCGCGGCCCACACCGGTGCCAGCCACGCACAACTCACCCACGGCGCCTTGCGGCACCAGGTCCAGCGCACCGTCCAACAGGTACAACCGGTTGTTGTCGGTCGGCGTGCCAATCGGCAGGTACGTGCCGCGTGTCGAGGCCAGATCGACGCGGAAGAACGCCACGTCGTCCGAGCATTCAGCCGGGCCGTAGGCATTCACCAGGCCAATCTGCGGATAGCGTTGCAGCCATTGATGGGCCAGCTCCGGCGGCATCGCTTCACCCGTCGGCAGCATCCAGCGCAGCCCGTCCAGACTGACGCGTTCCTGGGCCAGCATGCCCTGGATCAGCGAAGGCACGCTTTCCAGCACGGTAATGCCTCGCGCCTGCACATGTTCGAGCAAGCCCTGGGGATCATGGGCGATGGCGTTCGGCACAATATCCACCCGCGCACCGAACAGCGGCGCCGCGAGAAACTGCCACACGGAAATATCGAAGCTTTGCGAAGCGGTCTGCGCGATGACGTCCGCCGGCGAAAGCTCCAGATACGGCACCTTGCTCAACTGGTTGTTGAGCATGCCGCGCTGTTCAACCATCACGCCTTTTGGCTGACCGGTAGAGCCCGAGGTGTAGATCACGTAGGCGAGGTTGTCCGGCGCACTGTAAACGCCCGGATTTTCACCACGGGCCGGCACCTCTTCCCATACCAGCAACTGGCAATCGGTGCCTTCGAGCAACTCGATGGCCTGTTCGCGACACGCTTCACTGCACACCAGCAACGGCGTGCGGCTCAGCGCAATGATGCGGCTCAGCCGCTGAGCAGGCAGGCCCGGGTCCAGCGGCAGGTAACCGGCACCGGCCTTGAAGCTGCCGATGATCATGCCCAGCAAGTCGAGGTTGCGCTCGGCCAGCAACGCCACCGGTTGATCCACGCCGACACCCGCGCTGATCAACGCATGGCCCAGGCCGTTGCTGCGGCGGTTCAGTTCCTCATAGGTCCATCGCTGGTCCAGGCAACTGGCGGCAATGCGCTGCGGATGCTGCGCCACCTGTTCTTCGAACAGCTCAACGTAGCTGCGCGCCAGCGGGTAATCCTGTGCGCTCTGGTTACAGCCCTCCACCAGAAACCTACGCTCCTGCTCGCCGATCAGCGGCAGGTCGGCCATGTCGCCATGAAAGCCCTGCATCAGCGCCAGGAGCAGGCGCTTGAACTCGCCGAGCATGCCTTGCACGGTGGCTTCATCAAAGTAGCGCTGGTCGTAGGACAGGTGCAAACCGAGGTCATCGCCCGGATAGCACACCGCCGTCAGCGGGAAGTTGGTGTGGGTGCGACCGGAATCCGAGGTGGCGCTCAGGCTCTGCGCACGGTCCAGCACCGAGGTGTCCACCGGGGCGTTTTCGAACACGAACAGGCTGTCGAACAGCGGCTGGCCCTTGGGCAGTTCGCTGTGTTCCTGAATCGTCACCAACGGCAGGTATTCGTACTCGCGCAGTTGCATGTTGCTGTCGAGCAGGCCGCTCAACCACTGGCGCACGCCGCACGGCTGGTCGTCCTCGGGCAGCTTCACCCGCAGCGCGATGCTGTTGATGAACAGGCCAACGGTGCGTTGCATCTCGGGCATGTCCACCGGGCGCCCGGCCACGGTGACACCGAACAGCACGTCACGCTCGCCGCTCAACCGCCGCAATACCAGGGCCCACGCCGCCTGGGCAAAGGTATTGACGGTCAGTTGATGGGCCTGGGCCAGTTCGCGCAGTTGCGCGCCGTCGCGGGTATCCAGCCGGGTGTAGCAGTCGCCCACCAGCATGCCGCCGCTGTGGCCGGCATGTTCGCGCAGGAACGGCCGGTCGCTGGGGATCGGCGTGGTGCGCTCGAAACCCTGCAGGTTGCGCTGCCACCACTGGCGCGCTTCGTTGAGGTCCTGGCGTTGCAGCCAGGCGATATAGTCACGGTAACGCGGCGGCGTGGCCAGTTGCGCCGTGCGGCCTTCGCCCAGGGCCAGGTAGATCTCGAAGAAGTCATTCATCAGCAGCGAACGGCACCAGGCGTCGATGAGGATGTGGTGGTTGCTCATCATGAACCAATAGCGCGCTTCGCCCACACGGATCAGGCGCAGGTGGAACGGCGCCTGGTTGAGCAGATCGAACCCGGCTTCGCGCTCCTGCTTGAGCAACGCTTGCAGGCGCGGCTCATGCTCGTCTTCGCGGTCGCCGCGCCAGTCCAGGTACTCAATCGGCGTGTTGCCGGGTTTGTGGATCACTTGCAGCATGTCTTCGCCGACGTTCCAGCAAAACGACGCACGCAGGGCCTCGTGGCGTGCGATCACCGCTTGCCAGGCCTGGGCGAAACGCTCGGGGTCGAGCACGCTGTTGATGCGGTAGCGGTCCTGCATGTAATACAGGCCGGTGCCCGGTTCGAGCAAGGTGTGCAGCAGTAAGCCTTCCTGCATCGGCGTCAGCGGGTAGACGTCTTCGATCCGGTTCGCCGCCACCGGCAGGCTGTCGAGCTGCCCCTGGCTCAGGTGCGCCAGGGGGAAGTCGGACGGCGTGAGGCCAAAAGCTTCGTCTTCCAGGCAATGGGCGATCAGGCCTTGCAGCTCGGCCAGGTACCCATCGGCCAGCGCGCGAATGGTCTGCGGCTCATGGCGTTCGCGGCTGAAGGTCCAGCGCAGCACCAGTTCGCCGCCGTACACCTGGCTGTCGACGCTCAGCTCATTGGGCAGCGGCGCGTCCGGGTCGTGCGCCAGGCCGGCCGACGCATCCAGCGGATGGAACAGCGCGTCGCTGCCAAAACTCTGGTCGAACTGGCCGAGGTAGTTGAAGGTAATAGGCGCGTCCGGCAGCGCCGCCAGGGTCTGTTGGCACAGGTCGTCGGCCAGGTAACGCAGTACGCCGTAGCCCAGGCCTTTGTGCGGCACGCCGCGCAGTTGCTCCTTGATCGCCTTGATCGAATCGCCCTGCGCAGCCGCCGGCGTCAGGCGCACCGGATAGGCGCTGGTGAACCAGCCGACGCTGCGGGTCAGGTCGATGTCATCGAACAACGCTTCGCGGCCGTGGCCTTCCAGTTGGATCACGGCCGAGTCGTGGCCGCTCCAGCGACACACCACCCGCGCCAGGGCGGTCAGCAGCAGGTCGTTGACCTGAGTGCGGTAAGCGCTGGGCGCCTGCTGCAACAGTTGGCGGGTGCGCTCGGCATCCAGGCGTACGCTGACCGTCTCGGCATCGCGGTTGCGCAACGTGCCCTGTGGCCGCGCCACCGGCAACAGCAGGGCAGGCCCGGCCAACTGACGTTGCCACAGGTTCAACTCTTCGCGCAGGGATTCGCTATGGGCATACGCCTGCAAGCGTGCCGCCCACTCGCGCAGCGCGCTGGTCTTGGCCGGCAGGCTGACGGAGCGGCCTTCGCTCAGTTGGCGATAAACGTTCTGCAAGTCTTCGAGCAACACGCGCCACGACACGCCATCCACCACCAGGTGATGGATCGCGATCAGCAGCCGTTGCTGCCCCTCGCGACCGTCGACCAGCAACGCACGCAACAGCGGACCCTGCTGCAGATCGAGGCTGCGCTGAGTCTCGGTGAACAGCGCGGCGCACTGCGCCATGTCCTGCACTTGCGCCTGCAGCAGCACACCACCGTGCGGCACACCCAGGTGTTCGGCGTGCCACTGCGCATCGCGCCGGGTGAAGCTCAGGCGCAGCGCATCGTGATGTTCCAGCACCGCCAGCAACGCCTGCTCCAGGCGATGAGGCTCAAGCCGTTGCAGCGGCTTGAGCAGCAACGCCTGATTCCAGTGCTCACGCGCCGGGATGTCGGTGTCGAAGAACCAGTGCTGGATGGGCGTGAGCGCCGAGGCGCCCGTGAGTACCCCTTGCTCCGCCATGACCTGCTCGGCACGCGTGGCAACGGCGGCGAGGGTCTGCACGGTCTGGTGCTGGAACAGATCGCGCGGGCTGAAGTGAATGCCGACCTGACGCGCGCGGCTGACCACTTGGATCGACAGGATCGAATCGCCGCCCAACTCAAAGAAGTTATCGTCGAGGCCAACCTGGCGCACGTTCAACACCGCGCACCAAATGGCGGCCAGGGTGCTTTGCAGTGCGGTGCGTGGCGCCACGTACTGTTGGCGATTGGCCTCGGGGTCGGGCTGCGGCAAGGCGCGGCGGTCGAGTTTGCCGTTGGCGGTGAGCGGCATGCTGTCGAGCACGATCAGGTGCGCAGGCACCATGTAGTCCGGTAACTGCGCCTTGAGGTGCGCCTTCAGCGCATCGCGCAACGCGCCGTGCTGCGCATCGCTGACCAAATAAGCGACCAGTTGTTTGCCGCTCGGCGCATCCAGCGCCAGCACCACCGCTTCACGCACGGCCGGGTGTTCGAGCAGGCGGGTTTCGATCTCGCCCAGCTCAATGCGAAACCCACGAATCTTTACCTGATGGTCGATGCGGCCCAGGTACTCGAGCAGCCCGTCGGCACGCTGGCGCACCAGATCACCGGTGCGGTAAAGGCGACCGCCCTCGCGGGCAAACGGGTCCGCGACAAAACGCTCCGCCGTCATGCCCGGCCGTTGGTGATACCCCTGGGCCAGACCGGCACCGCCGATGTACAGCTCGCCGGTTGCGCCTTGCGGCACCAGGGCCAGGTCGGCGTCGAGAATATAGGCGACGCGCGCGCCGATGAGGCTGCCGATCGGTACGCTGGCGGCACCCTCCTCCAGTTGCTCCGGGGCCAGGCTGGCGAGCGGCATCACCACGGTTTCGGTCGGGCCATAGGCATTGAAAAACACCTGCGGCTGGAACGCGGCACGAATGCGCTGCAGGTGTTCACCGGTCAGCGCTTCGCCACCGGTGATGCACATGCGCACCGGCAACGTCTGCTGCTGCGTGGCCAGCCATTGCGCCAACTGGCTGCCGTAGCTGGGGGTAAAGCCGAGGATATTGATGCGATGGGTACGGATCAGCGCGCAGACTTCCTCGGCATCCCACTGCCCCTGGGCGCGCAGTACCACCTGCGCGCCGCTGAGCAGCGGCACCAGTAAACGTTCGGTGGCGGCGTCGAAGTTGATCGAATAAAAATGCAGCTCGCAGTCGTCCGGGCGCATGCCGAAACGCTCGATCACCGCCTGGCAATGCATGGCGATTTCACCGTGGGACACCACCACGCCCTTGGGCTTGCCGGTGGAGCCCGAGGTGTAGATCAGGTACGCCTGGTGCTGCGCCAGGTTGATAAACGGCAGCTCATCGGCCGGGTAGTTCGCCAGCGCCGGCAGGTCGTCTTCCAGGCACCAGCAGGCCACGCTCGCCGGCAATGGGCCAAGGGCTTGGAACATCGCGGCATCGCTGAGCAACAGGCCGATGCCGCTGTCTTCGATCATGTAGCGCAGACGATCCAGCGGGTATTCCGGGTCCAGCGGCACGTAGGCGCCGCCGGCCTTGAGGATCGCCAGCAAGCCAACGACCATTTCCAGTGAGCGCGGCAACGCCAGGCCCACTCGCACCTGCGGGCCCACGCCGCGCTCGCGCAGCATCCACGCCAGGCGATTGGCGCGCGCATCGAGTTCTGCGTAGGTCAGGGTTTGACCGGCAAAGGTCAGCGCCGGTGCGTCGCCACGCTTGAGCGCCTGTTGGCTGAACAGAGAATGGATGCACTGGTCGAGACGGTGCTCGCCGGCTTCAACGCCGAGGCTGTCCTGCAACGCACGTTGCTCAACCGCCGTGAGCAACGGCAACTCACTGAGGCGCTGCTGCGGATCGGCGATCAGCGCTTCGAGCAGGTTGCGCCAATGCACGGCCATGCGTGCAATGCGTGGTTCATCGAACAGGTCGGTGCTGTAGGTCAGGCAGCAACCCAAGCGATGGTCGAGGTCGGTGACTTCCAGGTTGAGGTCGAACTTGGTGGCGCGCGCATCGTTGGCCAGGTACTCGACGCTCATGCCGGCCAACTGGCGGCTTTGCTGGAATTCCCAGCGCTGCACGTTGCACATCACCTGGAACAGCGGGTTGTACGCCGCGCTGCGTGGCGGTTGCAGGGCTTCAACCAGATGGTCGAACGGCAGGTCCTGGTGAGACTGGCCCTCGATCACCGTATGGCGCACCTGCTCGAACAGCTCGCCGACGCTCATCTGCCCGTTGAGCCGGCAGCGCAGCACCTGGGTGTTGAGGAACGCGCCGATCAGCCCTTCGCTTTCCGGGCGAATGCGGTTGGCCACCGGCGCGCCGATGCGCAGGTCGGTCTGGCCGCTGTAGCGGTAGAGCAACACGGCCAGTGTCGCGGTCATGGTCATGAACAGCGTGAGGCCGCGTTCGGCGTTGAACGCACGCACGCGCGCCGCCAGATCATCGCTCAGATCAAAGCGATACAACTCGCCACGATGGCTTTGCACGGACGGCCGAGGACGGTCGCCGGGCAGCTCCAGCAACGGATGCTCATGCCCGAGTTGCGCGGTCCAGTAATCGAGCTGGCGCTGCCGCTCGCCGGCTTCCATCCACTGGCGTTGCCACACGCTGTAGTCCAGGTATTGCACGGGCAGCGGCGCCAGCGGCGAGTCGCGCTCGTCGATAAAGGCTTCGTACAGGGCGCTCAGTTCACGGGCAAAGATGTCCATGGCCCAGCCTTCGGTGACGATGTGGTGCAGGGTCAGCACCAGGTAGTGTTCCTGCTCGGCGGCCTTGACCAGGCACGCGCGCAGCAACGGCCCGGTTTCCAGATTGAAGGGGGTGTGGGCTTCGTGATCGGCCAGTTGCTGGATGCGTTGCTGGCGCTCGGTTTCGTTCAGCGCAGAGACATCCTGCCAGTCCATGCGCAAGCCGGTTTGCGCCGCGACCCGCTGATACGCCACGCCATCGACGCTCGGGAACGTGGTGCGCAGGGTTTCGTGGCGCATGATCAGGGCCTGTAACGCCGCCTCGAACCGCCCCACATCCAGCACGCCGCGCAGACGCGCCATGCCGCCGACGTTGTAGGCCGGGCTGTCGGGCTCCATTTGCCAGAGGAACCACATGCGCTGCTGGGAGTAGGACAGCGGCACCTTCTGGCTGCGGTCGACCCTGGCGATGGCGGTTTGCTGATTGCGCTGGCCGGCGTCCTGGATCAGCGCGACCTGCGCGGCAAAGGCGCCCAGTTCGCTGGCGTCGAACAGGGTGCGCAATGGCAGCTCGACGTCGCAGGCCTGGCGGACGCGCGAGATGATTTGCGTGGCCAGCAACGAGTGGCCACCGAGGGCGAAAAAGTCGTCGTGCAGGCCGATGCGCGGCAGGCCAAGCACGTCGCGCCAGATCGCGGCGATTTGCTGCTGCAGTGGAGATTGCGGCTCGACGTGTTCGCGGGTGTGCCACACCGGCTCCGGCAATGCGCGGTGGTCGAGTTTGCCGCTGGGGCTCAGGGGCATCGCGTCCAGGCGCATCAGTACGGCGGGCACCATGTACTCCGGCAGCTCGGCAGCCAGAGCGGTTTTCAGCGTATGAGCGTCCAGCTCGGCATGGCCGGTGTAGTAGCCAATCAACTGCGCATCGCGCACCAACACCACGGCCTGGGCGACACCGGCCTGGGCGAGCAGGCGCGCCTGGATTTCTTCCGGCTCCACGCGAAACCCGCGCAGCTTCACTTGCTGATCCAGACGGCCGAGGTATTCGAGCACGCCGTCACTGCTCCAGCGCGCGCGGTCGCCGGTGCGGTACAGGCGCGTGCCTGCCTCGCCCAGCGGGTCGGCGACAAAGCGTTCGGCGGTCAGCCCGGCACGGCCCAGGTAACCCCGGGCCAGGCCGCTGCCGCCGATGCACAGTTCGCCCGGCACACCGGCCGGCAGCGGGTTGAGTTGCGCGTCCAGCACGCGGCAGATCACGTTGCCCAGCGGCCGGCCAATCGGCGAGCGCTCGCCATCGGCCAGCGCGCACTGCCAGTGGGTGACGTTGATCGCGGTTTCCGTCGGGCCATAGCGGTTGTGCAACTGCACCGCCGGCAACTGCGCCAGCACGCGGTTGCGCAACTCGGCGGGCAAGGCTTCGCCGCCCGAGAACAGGCGACGCAGGGTAGTGCACTCGGCTGCCAGCGGTTCGTCGATAAACACCTGCAACAGTGGCGGCACGAAGTGCAGCGTGGTCACGCCATGTGCCTGCACCAACTGCGCAATGCGATGAGGATCGCGATGCTCGCCGGGACCTGCCAGCAGCAGACGGCACCCGGTGATCAATGGCCAGAAGCATTCCCACACCGACACGTCGAAACTGATCGGCGCCTTTTGCATCAGCACGTCGCTGGCGTTGAGCTGATAGGTGGCCTGCATCCACTGCAAGCGCTCGGCCAGGGCCGCATGGGTATTGCCCACGCCCTTGGGCTGGCCGGTGGAGCCGGAGGTGTAGATCACGTAGGCAAGATTGTCGCCGTGCAGGTGCAGACCGGGTGGCTGGGTTGGCCAGCTGTCCAGGTGCAGGCTGTCCATGGCGATGACGCACACCCCTTCGGCGCTGGGCAGTTGCGCCAGCAGTGAGGTCTGGGTGAGCAGCAGGTGCGCGCCGCTGTCCTTGAGCATGTAGGCCAGGCGCTCGGCCGGGTAATCCGGGTCGAGTGGCACGTAGGCGCCGCCAGCCTTGATGATCGCCAGCAGGCCGACCAGCAGCTGCGGCGAGCGCTCGGCGGCGATGGCCACGCACACGTCCGGGCCGACGCCTTTGTCGCGCAGGTAATGGGCCAGGCGGTTGGCCTGGGTGTGCAGTTGGGCAAAGCTCAGGCTGCCGTGCTCCCAGACCAGCGCGGTAGCGTGCGAGGTGTGCTGATTGAGCCACTCGGGCAGCCACTGGGTGGCAGGCGCACAGGGCGCGGTGCTCCATTGCTGCTGCTCGTCATGGTGCATCAGCGGCAAATCGCCAATCGCCTGTTGCGGCTGCGCGCAGGCGGCCTGCAGCAGCGTGAGGTAGTGTTCGGCGAGGCGCTGGATGGTTGCGCCATCGAACAGCTCATCGGCGTAGTCGAACGCCAGGCTCAGGCGCCCATTGCGGTCTTCTTCGCTGTGCAGTTGCAGGTCGAACTTGGCTTCGCGGCTGTGCCATGGCAGCTCATCGGCGAGCATGCCGGGCAGGCGACGCAATGCACCGAGGTCACGTTGCTGGTGGTTGAACATGACCTGGAACAGGCCCTGTTCGCGGGCCTGGGGGAAGGCTTCCAGCAATTGCTCGAAGGGCAGGTCCTGATGGGCCTGGGCGCCGAGTGCGGCCTGGCGCGTTGCCGCCAGCAGCTCATCGAATGGCAGGCACCCGTCCAGTTCGGCACGCAGCACCAAGGTGTTGATGAAGAAGCCGACCAGCCCCTGGGTTTCCTGGCGCGGACGGTTGGCGTTGGGCACGCCGATGCGAATATCGCGCTGGCCGCTGTAGCGATGGAGCAGCGTCTGGAACGCGGCGAGCAACAGCATGAACGGCGTCGACTCGTGGGCCTGGGCCGCGTTGCGCACCGCGTCGCTGAGGGCGGCGCTCAGGCGCACGCTGTGGCGCGAGGCACTGTGGCGGTGACGGGTTGAGCGTGGGTGGTCGGTGGTCAGGCTCAAGGCCGGATGCTCATCACCAAGTCGAGCCTTCCAGTAGGCCAGTTGCCGCTGGCCTGCGCCTTCGGCCAACCATTGGCGCTGCCAACTGCCGTAATCGGCGTATCGCAAGGTCAGCGGCGCCAGCTCCAGGGGCTGCCCCTGGGAGGCGGCGGCGTACAGGCGCGAGAATTCATCGATAAGGATATTCAGCGACCAACCATCGGCAATGATGTGGTGCAGGGTCACCAGCAAGTGGTGCTCTTCATCGTTCAGACGCACCAGGGTCACCCCCAGCAGCGGGCCCTTTTCGAGATCGAACCGGGTATGCGCCTGGTCCTCGCGGATCTGCTGGGCGCGGGCGTCACGCTCAGTGACGGGCAGGTCGCTGAGGTCGATGACGTGCAGCTCGAACGGCCTGCTCGCCTCGATGCGCTGGAAGGCCTGGCCGTCGCGCTCGTAGAAGCGCGTGCGCAGCGCTTCGTGACGCTGGACCAGGTATTGGAAGCTTGCGCGTACGGCGTCTTCATCCAGTTCGCCGCGCAGGCGCAGCGCGCCGGGAATGGTGTAGGCGCTGCTGTCAGGCTCCAACTGCCAGGTAATCCAAAGACGGTTCTGCGCCAGGGATTGCGGCAGTTCGCCCCCGCGCGACAGGGCCTGAATCGCGCCTTCGGCGACGCCGCCGTCCTGCTGCAAGCGGGCGACGCTGGCAGCAAAACCCTGCAGGGTGGGCGCTTCGAACAGCAGGCGCAGGTTCAGCTCCAGACCCAGGCGTTCGCGCAGCCGCGCGACCACCTGGGTGGCGGTGATGGAGTTGCCGCCGAGCAGGAAGAAGTGATCGTCGGCAGCGACCTGGGGGATTTGCAGCTGCTCGCACCAGATCGCGGCGATCTGGTGTTGCAGGTCGGATTGCAGCGCCGCATCACCGGCCTGCGCATGCGAACCGGGGAATTGCGCATAGCTGTCAAGGCTGCCATCGGCGTAACGAAGCGCGCAGGCGGCGCGCTGCACCTTGCCGCTGGAGGTCTTGGGCAGCGCGCCCGGATTGAGCAGCACCACCACGCTCGGCGCCTGTTGATACGCCTCGGCCACCGCCTGGCGAATGGCTTTGATCAGCGCTTCGGCCGGCAGGATTTTCTGCACGCTGCGGCTGACTTCGGCAGCGATGCCGATGCCCTCCAGCCCCTCTTCGTTTACCGCAAACGCGGCGACCCGGCCCTTGCGCACCACGTCCACTTCGCGCTCGATGGTCTGTTCGATGTCCTGGGGATACAGGTTGTGGCCGCGCACGATCAGCAGGTCCTTCAGACGACCGGTGATGTACACCTCGCCGTCGCGGATGAACGCCAGGTCACCGGTGCGCAGCCAGGTACGGCCAGCGCGCTGCACGAAAGTGTTGGCGGTGGCTTCAGGGTTGCGCCAGTAGCCGTGGGCGATGCTCGGGCCGCTGGCCCAGAGTTCGCCGACGTGGTTGTCCGCCAGTTCGCTCAGGGTATGCGGGTCGGCGATCAGCACGGCGTGGCCGGGCTGAGCGGTGCCGCAGCTCATGATCGCACTGCCCTGCCCCGGTTCGGCGCGGTTGCCGGTCAGGGCCTGGTCGTCCATGCGCAGCGCCGGGATGCCCTGGCCACGGCGGCCACCGGCGACAAACAGGGTCGCTTCGGCCAGGCCGTACGAGGCGAAGAAGTTGTTGGCGCTGAACCCGCACGCGGCGAATTTCTCGGCGAAGCGTTCCAGGGTATCGAGGCGGATCGGCTCGGAACCGGAATAGGCCACGCGCCATCGGCTCAGGTCGAGGCGCTCCAGTGCGGACTCGCTGACCCGTTCGCTGCACAGGCGGTAGGCGAAATCCGGACCGCCGCTGATGGTGCCGCCGTATTCGCTGATCGCTTCCAGCCAGCGCAACGGCCGGCCGAGAAAGTAGGCCGGCGACATCAGCACGCAGGGCACGCCGCTGAAGATCGGTTGCAGCAGGCCGCCGATCAGGCCCATGTCGTGGTACAGCGGCAGCCAGCTGACGATCACGTCTTGCGGGTTCAGGTCGATGCCAAAGCCACGGCGGATCAGCACTTCGTTGGCCACCAGGTTGCCATGGCTGACCTGCACGCCCTTGGGCAGCGCGGTGGAGCCGGAGGTGTATTGCAGGAAGGCGATGTCGTCGGGCTGCAGCTCGGGGGCGGCCCAGTCGCCGTCGCCCGGCAAGGTATCGACGCAGAGTATCGGCGGCGCGTTTTCTATCTGTGCCAGCCCCCCGGCGAGGCTGGCGATGGTCAGCAGCAGGCGCGGTTCGGCATCGCTGATGATCGACAGCAGACGCTCCTGGTGATGACGCCGGGTGGACTCCGGCGGGTAAGCCGGCACCGCGATCACCCCGGCGTACAGGCAGCCGAAGAACGCCGCCACATAGTCCGGCCCGCTGGGGAACAGCAACACTGCACGATCACCCTGTGCGGCGCTGGTTTGCAGGGCGGCGGCGATGGTGCGTGCGCGCAGGTCGAGGTCGCGGTAACTGAGCACCACGTTGTGCTCGGCGGACTCGGCGAGGAAGCGCAGGGCGACCTGGTCCGGTGTCTGCGCGGCGCGGCGTTGAAGGGACTGGACCAGGGTGCGGGGAAGTTCGAAGGCGTCCATCATGGGGTTCCTGCCTGAAATCGGCTTGCGGTAAATCGGGAAATAGGGGGCTGTCAGCCGGCGGCCAGCTGCCGCGCCGCGCCATTGCGCCAGCGGGCCAGGTGGTCTTCGGCGTAGCGGCGCAGGCAGCGCAGCACGGCGCTTTCGTGCTGCATGAGAAAGAAGTGGTGACCGTCGAACATGTCCAGGGAAAAACCGCTGGCGGCGTCAAGTTGCCAGTCGAGCAACTGGTCGGCGCGCACGCTGTCCTGCTTGCCGCCGAACACATGGATCGGCAGGCCCAGCGGCTCACGCCGGCCGTAGGTGAAACTGCCGCACAGCAGGAAGTCGGCGCGCAGGATCGGCAGCATCAGTTGCATCAATTCAGGGTTGGCCAGGGCTTCTTCGGCGGTGCCCTGCAGTTCGCGCAGACGGGCGATCAGTTGTTCATCGGTCTTTTCGACGGCGTATTCACTCACATCCCGACATGCCGGACCGGCCGTGCCTGAGGCAAACAGCGCCAGCGGCGCAGGCACATTGAGGGCACGCAGGGCGTGGACCAGTTCGAAGGCCAGCAGGCCGCCGAGGCTGTGGCCGAACAAGGCGTATGGGCCGTTCAAGTCACGGCTGATTTCCTCTGCAAGCTGCGCGGCCAGGGCCTTTATATCGCGCTGCAGCGGCTCGTCCATGCGCATGCCGCGCCCGGGCAATTCCACTGGGCACACCTGCAGCCAGTCCGGCAAGGATCGACGCCAGCGCGCATACACCATGGCGCTGGCGCCTGAGTAAGGCAGACAAAACAGCCGCAGTCGGGTTGGCGTACTCATTGAGCCGGAACTCCAGACAAAGACATGCTGTGCGCGCGGTACAAACCCATTGCGTCCTCCTGCGGGTGCTGGTCCATGGCCGTTTTTCCAACGAGCCTGTCACCCAGAAGAACGGACGGCAGCGGCAAATAATTAGTCGTCGAGGGCGAGCAAGAACGCTCGCTGCACACAAGACGCGCCCAAGATTAGTTCGCCTTCTCATTTGACAATCATTATCATTAAGCATAATTTGTTGCCCGATGTGTAGGAGGCCTCAGCAAGGAAGCCCTCCCCTAACCTATTAGCAGTCAGGTGATTTCCATGACGGAACAAGTATTCACAGGCAGGTGCGACTCACCGCTTCTCCAGGCCTTTGTCGACAATCGGCTGATTCTGGTGAAGATCGCAGCGCGTATTACCGGGTGCCGTTCCCGGGCCGAAGACGTGGTGCAGGACGCTTACTTCCGGCTGCAATCGGCGCCGACGATCACGTCATCGTTCAAGGCCCAGCTGAGTTACCTGTTCCAGATCGTGCGCAACCTGGCCATCGATCACTATCGCAAGCAGGCGCTGGAGCTCAAATATTCGGGAACCGAAGAGGAAGGCCTGAATGTGGTGATTCAAGGCGCTTCACCGGAAACCTCGCATATCAATTTCAGCACCCTGGAAAACATCGCCGACGCCCTGACGGAGCTGCCCCAGCGCACCCGCTATGCGTTCGAGATGTATCGTCTGCACGGCGTGCCGCAGAAGGACATCGCCAAGGAACTGGGGGTTTCACCGACGCTGGTGAACTTCATGATCCGCGACGCGCTGGTGCATTGCCGCAAGGTGTCGGGCAGCCACAGCGATACGTTTGCGCGCCGGATCTAAGCACACAGCGCAAACCAATGTGAGAGGGCGCAAGCCCCTTCTATCAAACACAAAATAACTGGTTGATTTAAAAACTGAAATTTCAGACAGCCACACTCCTGTGGCGAGCGGGCTTGCCCCGCGTTGGGCCGCGTAGCAGCCCCAAAACCAGGCTCTGAGCAGTATCAGGTACAACGCGCTTTCCTTAGATTGGGGGCGCTTCGCCCCCCAACGCGGGGCAAGCCCGCTCGCCACAACAAGCCCACTTGCCAAACAGACTCCAGTTTGCCAGCTTCAGTGCGCCGGCATCACATCGATGCGATACGGCTCGAAAATCTTCAACAACTGGCCGCCGTCGCGCAGGCGTTTGAGCAACTCGGCGAACGCCTCGCCGCTGATCGGCGCGTTCGGCCGCAGCAGTGCGTAGTGGTGATACACCTGGTCAACGCGTTCGGAGACCAGGTATTGCCCGGCCATGTCGGCATTGCGCACCAGAAAATCACTCAGGTAGGAGCGCGTCACCAGCGCGATATCGGCCCTGCCGCGTGCGACCATCAACAGGTTGCTGTCGTGGGAGTAGGTCAACGTGGCGTTGAACTGCTCGGCCATGAACCTGGGGTCGGGGTTGAAGTTGGCAAAGGCGTAGTGGTAGCCGCTGAACACTGCCAGGCGCTTGCCCTGGAGGTCGGCGAAATAATCCTGGCCGCGCCCGGGCTGTCGCTGGGCGACGAACACCTCGGCATCTTCCAGGCCCATGTCGACGGTGGTGTGGGGGATTTCCTGCCAGCCCCAGTCGGGGTTCTCGAAGATGGCCATGTCGATACGACCTTGCTCCAGATCGCGAAAACGCCGCGGGATCGAGGTGGGCACCAGCACAAAGCGGTAGTCACCCTGCGTGGCATTCAGCGCTTCGATCAATTGCGGCAGCAGGCCGGTATCGGCGCCCTGCTCGGGGCGTACGGTGTAGGGCGGGAAATGCGCGGCGCCGATCCTGACCACTTGCGCGGGATTGGTCTGCGCCCACCCTGCGGTGCCCAGCGCCCATAAAGTCAATCCTGCAGCCAGCCGCCATGGCGAAAACATCAAGGCACACACCGTTCGATTCTCTGATGGCGATAAGCTAGGCGTTTTTGTCCGCCGAGACAACTTTGTACTGGCAAATTAATAGTTTGCGTCTCCATCGGCGTTGCGCACCGCCATCCGCGCCAGCCCGGACACATCCGCAGCCCGGGCCCTGATCAAAACGTGGCGCGGAACTACAGGCCCCGGCTACGCTCTATCCCCATCAGGACGGGAACAGTACGGGAACCTGCACCATGCCTCATTGGCTGATTATTGACCTTGAAGCCACAACGGATGAAGGCGGCTGGCCCGTGACGGAGATGGAAGTCATCGAGATCGGCGCGAGCCTGGTCAACCGCCAGGGCCGCGAGCTGGATCATTTTCAGCGTTTTGTACGGCCGTTGCGCCGACCACTGCTGACGCCCTTTTGTCGCCAGCTCACCCATATCACTCAGGCGAATATCGACACGGCTGCGCCGATCACCGAGGTGTGGCCACTGTTCGAACGCTGGCTGGGCCAGCATCAATCGCGCCTGGAAGGCTGGGCCAGCTGGGGTGACTATGATCGCGCGCAGCTGGAGCTTGAATGGCAGCGTCATGGCCTGGCCAGCGCGCTCGCCCATACACTGCACGTGAACCTCAAGCAACGCTTCGCCAAGGCCCGGCGCCTGGACAAACCGCTGGGGCTCAACGGCGCTCTGCAATTGGCCGGCCTGCAGTTCCATGGCCAGCAGCACCGGGCACTGGAGGATGCACGCAACACTGCGCGCCTGCTGCCGCTGATTTTGCCGGTCTAGGCAGCTACAGCGGCCTTGGGCATACTGGCCGACCTTTCCAGACCCTTTTGCGAGGATTCGCCCATGTTCAAAGTCAACGAGTACTTCGACGGCACCGTCAAGTCGATCGCCTTCGGCACCGCAGAAGGTCCAGCGACCATCGGCGTCATGGCCCCGGGTGAATACGAATTCGGCACCGACCAGCGCGAAATCATGCACGTGGTGTCCGGCGCCCTGAGCGTCAAGCTGCCGGACGCCAGCGACTGGAAAACCGTCGCTGCCGGCAGCCGCTTCGACGTGCCGGCCAACAGCAAGTTCCAGCTCAAGGTCGCCGTCGACACCGCTTACCTGTGCGAATACCGCAGCTAAGCATTACGGCTTGAAAAAATGCCCGCCTCCTGCGAGACGGGCATTTTTTATTCCAGCACCGTCACCGGCATCCCCACCGCCAATTCACCGATGCCATCGTTGACCAGGTTCTGGCCGAACATCGCGCCGTTCTCGGTCTTGCGATAGGTTTCGAGCGTAGCGAAAGGCTCGCGGTCGGCGCTGCGCTCGCCGGTCTGCGGGTCGATGGTGGTGAGAATGCAGCGCGAGCAGGGCTTGACCAAGCGAAATTCGATATCACCGATGCGCAGGCGTTTCCAGCCGTCCTCGGCGAAGGCTTCGGCGCCTTCGATCACCAGGTTGGGGCGAAAACGCAGCATCGGCATGGGCCGGCCGATGCGCGCGGATAAATCATCGAGAGATGCCTGGCCGATCAACAGCAGCGGGTAGCCGTCGGCAAAGCCCACCTGGTCGCTGTCCTTGCCGAAGCCTGCACCGGTGGCGCGCGCACGCTCCAGCGGCATGTGCACCAGGCGCGTCGGTTTGCCGATGAAGTCACTGGCCCAGCGGGCGGCTGCGTCGCCTGCATCCGGCACGCGCAAGGTGTCGCGCCAGATCGTGATGCCGCGCAGTTCAGCCGCGCTGTCGGGCAGCGCCACGTCCAGCGTGGCGTAGCCCGGCGAGCTCAGGGTAAGGCCGCCGGCAGGATTGCACAGCGCCGACAGCTGGCTCATTTTCGCCACCGCCCGCTGCGTAAGGAATCGCCCGCTGGCTTCGTCCACCAGCATCCAGCGTCGGTCCCCTTGCAGCCCGAGTTTATCCAGGCCGATGTGCTGCAGGGTGTCGGCCTTGCCGGACTTCAAAGGGTAACGGTACAACGCGCTGAGACGAAGCATGAGCCTGCTTTCCTGAGGGGCAAAGCCGTCACCCTAAGGTCAAGCCGACACTTCGTCCAGCATCAGGCGTTGACGCACTACATCCACCAGCTTGTCGGGCTGGAATTTGGAGAGGAAATTGTCGCAGCCGACTTTCTTCACCATGGAGTCGTTGAAGCTGCCGGACAGCGAGGTGTGCAGCACCACATACAGTTCCCGCAGACGCGGATCGTTGCGGATCTCGGTGGTGAGACGGTAACCATCCATCTCGGGCATTTCGGCGTCGGTGAAGATCATCAGCAGTTTGTCGGTCATCACCTGGCCGCTGTCAGCCCAGCCTTTGAGCATGTTCAGCGCCTTCAGGCCGTCGCTGGCAATGTGCATTTTCATGCCGAGCTGACCCAGGGTGTCGCGCAGTTGCGACAGGGCGACATTGGAGTCGTCCACCAGCAGCACTTCGCGGCCACGGGCGCGCTCGAGCACCGGGTCTTCGAGTTTTTCGCGGGAAACCTTGGCGTTGTACGGCACGATTTCAGCCAGCACTTTTTCCACGTCGATGATTTCCACCAACTGGTCGTCGACCTTGCTGATGGCCGTGAGGTAGTGCTGGCGCCCGGCGCTGGCCGGCGGCGGCAGGATGGCCTCCCAGTTCATGTTGACGATGCGGTCGACGCCGCCCACCAGAAATGCCTGCACCGAGCGGTTGTACTCAGTGACGATGATGGTGCTGTTCGGACCCGGTACCAGTGGGCGCATGCCGATGGCCTGGGACAGGTCGATGACCGGGAGCGTCTGGCCACGCAGGTTGACCACGCCGCACACGAACGGATGACGCTGGGGCATCAGGGTCAGCTTGGGCAGTTGCAGCACTTCCTGCACCTTGAACACGTTGATCGCGAACAGTTGCCGCCCGGCCAGGCGAAACATGAGGATCTCCAGGCGGTTCTCACCCACCAGTTGCGTGCGTTGATCTACCGAGTCGAGAATGCCGGCCATTGAAAGCTCCTGGTGCGCTGAGGGATTGTGCTGTTCGCTTAAGGTTGGTTATCGGCGGCGAACGCCAGACCTTGACCCCTGTAAAATGCCATTTAAACGCATTGATGTCACACTGATATCATGCTTTACTTCGTCGGTGCCTCCATACGGCCTGGCAACGACGCAGCGCGACCCTCAAAACCACGCGAGGTTCCGTCGCGTAAGGGGTTCCCCTAGGCGCAATCAGGCCTGACCTGATATTCGCGATATCTAATAGCCATTAATGTGACGCCATTCTCATTACATGAATGGAGTCAGGCCTTTGCTCGCCATCGCCAGCCCACGGCCCAAAGGCCTTCCAGACGTCAACCAGACGGCAACCGACGCGGGCCGAATGCACCCGACTGCCGGCGGCACGAGGACGCGCGGCCCATTTTTAAATAAACTTCCTACTAAAATATCGGAAGCTACCTACAGATCTCAGTCATATTTCAGCGCTAGTTTTAAGCCATTCACCCAGTGCGGCATCTCATCACCCGACCTTATGTTGTGGAGACTTGCATGATGAACGACGCTAACGAATGGCAAGTTGCACTTTCCCGGTTTCAGCAGGAGTCCGAAAAGCTGCTGGCCAAGTCGGAAGAATGCCTGAGCCACCTGCAGATGATTCGCAACGACAGTGATGCCATCGACTGCATGCAAAGCAGCCTCAGCACGCTGGCGGAAAAGGCCGACAGCCTGGCTCTGCAGGGGATCGGGGAGTTTTCCAGGCACATCCAGCAGCTGATCGCCAACGCCGAAAACCCCTTGCAATTGCATGATCAGGCGCTGGCAGCGCTGCACGATTGTCTGACATTACTGGCGTGGCAACTTGAACTGATAGATGCCCGTACCGGCCGCTTGCAATTGGACGAAACTGAACAAACCACGCTGATCGCAACGGCCTCCCTGCAGATTCCGCAGAAGAACTTCAGCTATAAACCCCAGCAACGTTTGCACCACAGCGCCTGAGTTGCAGGCGGGCATAGAGTCGTTAACGACGCGAAACGCCGCCGTTTGAACTTTACTGGCCGGGAAAAATATCGATTGGTCATAAACAGTCCTGACCACTACATGCGCGCCTGAACCGCAATGCCTCCTCCCTGACTACCGAAACTGCCGCCCGAGCCATTGGCCTGAACGGGCCAGGCGACGTCATGCGCCTGGCGACCAACGGTAATAGTGGTGGTACTATGCGCCGCTCGAAGACTCAACTTCATTGGCTCCATCCGCTATGTACGCCAGCCTCAAGTCACTCATTACAAGGTCTGTTTCGCGCGGCAATGCACGCCGCATGGTCCTCGTCCTGTGCCTTGGCTCGCTGTCGCTGAGTCTGTGGGCCTACGCCCGCTCCAGCCCGCTGCCACTGGCGGTGCTGCTGCTCAACGCGGCGATGTTGCTGATGGTCGGCCTGCAACAGTGGAAATCACGCAAGGCCATCAGGTTCCAACCCCGGGAGTTGGCCGAGCGTCTGCTGCAGGTGCAGGAAAACGAACGCCACCGCCTCAGCCGCGAACTGCACGACGACATCGGCCAACTGCTCACCGCCGCCAAGCTGCAAAGCGACTGGCTGCAGCGCCGCCTGCCGGACGACCTGCAGGGGCAATGCACGGTGTTGTGCAACACCCTGAATGAAACCCTGGCCAAAGTGCGCGACGTGTCCGCCATTCTCAACCCGCGCCAATTGTCCAGCCTCGGTCTGGAAGCCAGCCTGCGCGCCCATCTGCTCAAGACCCTGGCGAACACCCCGGTGCACTGGAGCCTGGAATGCCAGCAGCGGCTGACTGGCATCCCGGAGGAAATGGCCGTGGCGGCCTTTCGCATTACCCAGGAAGCGGTCACCAACATGCTGCGTCATGCCCAGGCGAACAATCTGCTGGTACGCCTGCAACGCTTGCCCGAAGGCCTGTCGCTGATGGTCTGCGACGACGGCCAGGGCTTCTCCCCTGCCAGCAACCCCGCTCTTGAAGGCCAACGCGGCATGGCCGGGATGTGCGAGCGGGTCGACCAACTGGGGGGCACCCTGGTGGTGAGCAGCCAGCCTGGCACAGGCACCCGCATCGACGCACTGTTCCCCTGGGCACCGCGCGCCCTCGAACGCGCCAATCGTCCGAAGGTCATCGAGTGACCTGCAGTGTGCTCCTGGTGGATGACCACGCGCTGATCAGAGCCGGCGTGCGTGCATTGATCATGGATATTCCCGACTACGCGGTGATCGGCGAAGCCAGCGATGGCGCGCAGTTGCTGGAGCGGTTCGCCGCTCTGCAACCGGATATCGTGCTCCTGGACCTGTCGATGAAACACACCGGCGGCCTCGATGCCCTGCAACAGCTCAAGGGTGCGTATCCCAAGAGCAAGGTGTTGATTCTGTCGATGCACACCGACGCGGAGATGATCATGCGCGCCCTGGAGTGCGGCGCCCATGGCTACCTGCTCAAGGACACCACCGCCACCGAGCTGGAACACGCCCTGCGCGCACTGCGCGACAACGAGCGCTACCTGAGCCCGGCCATCGCCCACACCGTGATCAACCAGGCGCTGGTGCGCAGTCAGGGCACCGCTTCGGCTGCCGTGCCGAGCCACACGCTCACAGCGCGGCAGTTGGAGATCCTGCGCCTGATCGTGCGCGGCAAGTCCACCCGCGAAATTGCCCATGGCCTGGGCCTAAGCATCAAGACCATCGAAGCGCACCGCTCGCAGATCATGAAGCGGCTGCAGATCTTCGACGTGGCGGGGTTGGTGTTATTCGCCGTGCGCGAGCAGATTATCAGCCTGGACGACTAGCGGCGAACCCTCGGGCAGGTGCACGCGCAGGGCCTTGGGCAACGCCTCGAAGCGCAGGTCATCGCCGCTGAGCGGCTCGCCGTCGAGGTTGATGTAAAGCTCCCTCGCCTGCCTGATCTGCACCCATGGCAGCCTCGCCCGCACAAACATCGCGTCCAGGCCCCAGCCATTGTTCATCAGCTCGCGCAGTGTACCCACCACTTCCTGGGGTGCCGGGAGAATGCTGACGTCGAGCAGGCCATCATCAGCCATTGCGTCGGGGCACAGCTCATGCCCACCGCCCGCCTGCCGACCGTTACCGATCCCCAGCGCCAGCAGCTCGCCCTGCCAGTGAAAGTCCGGCCCGTCCAGCTCGGCATAGGCAGCCTTCAACTCGCTGAAGCGCGTGAGGCCGGTGAACAGGTAGGCGGCGCCTCCGAGGACTTTTTTCAGATCTTCCGAGGTATTGGCGGTGACCTGGCTGCCGAAGCCACCGGTGGCCATATTGAGGAAGATCTGCCCGCCCACCTGACCGAGGTCGATCGCCCTGGCCGGCGTATCCAGCAGCGCCAGGGCCTGGGCCGGCTCCTGGGGCACACCGGCGGCCTTGGCGAAGTCATTGGCGGTGCCCAGGGGCATCAGCACCAGGCTGGCATCCGCCTTGGACTGGGCCATGGCTTCGGCCACATCGCGCAAGGTGCCGTCGCCGCCGCCGGCGATGATGTGGGTGTAGCCGCCGGCCAGTGCTTCATCGACCAGGCGCCGTGCATCTCCGCCTTCCCATGTCACCCGAACCGCCAATTCCCAGCCCAGTTCGCGCCTGGCGTTCACTGCACTGCGCACGTCCTCGTTGAGGGCTTGCTTGCCGTGGAGGATCAACAGGGCTTTGGGGGTGGTCATTGGTGGGTTACTCCGGGAGTTGAAGGTGCATGAGGCATGTGACCTTTGCCGAGGGCGATTGGTTTACCGGGGTTGGCGCGATTTTTTGATGAGGGCGGCTTTGGGCGATGCAGGCAGATTGGGAACATATCCGTTATTCAGGTAAGGGTTACTGGCGGATCCGCTCTATACAAAAAGCCCCAAAGCAAGCAAAGGGGGCTTGCTCCCGATGGCGGTGGGTCAGTCAACTTATGGGTAGCTGACACACTGCCATCGGGAGCAAGCCCCCTCCCACAAAAGCCAGGCACTCCAACCGCACAACTAGCTCTTGTGCAACTTGCTCATCAACTGCGCCTCAGCCTGGGTCAACCCGCACGACTGCGTCAGCTCATCCACCGTCGCCCCCATGCCGACCAACCTAGCCGCCTGAGCAAACGACAGATTCGCCGGATCGCGCTGCTCCAACTGCTCCAGCTTGTCCGGGATAGGCGCCAGGATCGCGCGCAGTTCATGCACCTCATCCCCCACCTTCACCGCACTCTGCTGGTAGTGATCCACCCGCCGGACCAGATCGAGAATGCGCCGCTCACGCAGCGCATCCCGCTCGGCCTGTTGCAGGGCCAACTCCCGTTGCTGGCGCATGTAACGCAGCACGAACGCCACCGTCCCGGCCCACAGCAGGGCCAGCACAATCACCAAGGCTTCAAAGAACAATCAGATGTTCTCCAGATCCGACCACTCTTCCTCGCTCATCATCTTGTCCAGTTCAACCAGAATCAGCAGTTCGCCGTTCTTGTTGCACACGCCCTGGATGAACTTGGCGGATTCTTCGTTACCCACGTTCGGCGCGGTTTCCACTTCCGATTGGCGCAGGTAGACCACTTCGGCCACGCTGTCGACCATGATCCCGACCACTTGCTTGTCGGCTTCGATGATGACAATACGCGTGTTGTCGTTGACCTCGGTCGGCACCAGGCCGAAGCGCTGGCGGGTGTCGATCACCGTCACCACGTTGCCGCGCAGGTTGATGATACCCAGCACGTAGCTGGGCGCACCCGGGACCGGCGCGATCTCGGTGTAGCGCAGGACTTCCTGCACGCGCATCACGTTGATGCCGTAGGACTCGTTGTCCAGTTTGAAGGTAACCCATTGCAGGATCGGATCATCCAAACCTTGTGCGGACGCTGACTTGTTCATTTCTCTGACCCCTTCAAATACCGTAGACACGGCGTGTGTACTTGCCTGACCGCACTTGCGCGCAGCCCTTATTGTTCACTCAACTGCGTTTGGCGTGCGCCATCGTCTTGACCGCACCGCTGGCGATCAACTCGGCCAGTTCGGCGACGTCGAGCAACGCGCACATGTGTTCGATCACGGTGCCTGCCAGCCACGGCCGTTGGCCACGGTGGCTGCGCCATTTGATTTCGTTCGGGTCCAGGCGCAACGAGCGGCTGACTTGATGCACCGCCAGCCCCCACTCGTAGCCCTGCACCGAGATCACGTATTGCAAGCCCTGGCGGAAGTCGTCGCGATAGCGATCGGGCATCACCCAGCGCGCGGTGTCGAGCACCTTGAGGTTGCCGGCCTGGCTCGGCAGGATGCCGAGGAACCACTCCGGTTGCCCGAACAGCGGCGTCAACTCCTGGCCTTCGAGCGAATAGATCGAGCCCAGGCATACCAGCGGCACCGCCAAGGTAAGGCCGGCGACATCGAACAGCAGGCATTCGAACGGCTCCGCGGCCCAGGCCGGGCGCTCGTCGCCACGCACCGGCGGTGGCGTGATGCTCGGCGGCAAGTGCACTTCGACCACGGGCTCGACCACCGCCGGCGCAGCCACCACCGGCTGCGGAACAATCGGCACCACCACCTGCGCGTCGCGCGCCTGCTCTTCGAGCACCGCCAGCTGAAACTCATCCAGCGGGGCTTGCACCGCAGGGGCCGGTTCGAGCACCAGGATCGGCTCGGGCAATTCTTCAGCGGTCGCTTCCTGCAGCAAGGCATCCAGATAGGATTCGAGTGCCAGTTGCGGCCGGGTCTTGAGCTTGAAGTCGACAGGTCGGTTCATCATGCCACCTGCGCCACGAGCTGCTGCGACAACAGATGCTTGAGCAACGCACGGTAGGCCAGCACGCCACGGCTCTTGCCGTCGAACTGCGACGGCGTGAGCCCCGCGCGGCTGGCGTCACGCAGGCGCGTGTCAACCGGGATGTAGCCGTTCCAGATCGCATCCGGGTAGCCGTCGCGCAGCACGCGCAAGGTGCCGAGCGATGCCTGGGTACGCCGGTCGAACAGGGTCGGCACGATGCTGTAGGGCAGCGGCTGTTTGCGCGAGCGGTTGATCATCGCCAGGGTGCTCACCATGCGCTCCAGGCCTTTGACGGCCAGGTGTTCGGTCTGCACCGGGATCACCAGCTGCTGGCTGGCCGCCAGGGCGTTGACCATCAGCACACCGAGCAACGGCGGGCTGTCGATGATCGCGTAGTCGAATTCCTGCCACAGCTGCGCCAGGGTCTTGGCGATCACCAGGCCCAGGCCGCTCTGGCC
The DNA here is from genome assembly GCF_001439805.1 of Pseudomonas trivialis. Classification (GTDB taxonomy): domain Bacteria; phylum Pseudomonadota; class Gammaproteobacteria; order Pseudomonadales; family Pseudomonadaceae; genus Aquipseudomonas; species Aquipseudomonas trivialis. The sequence goes on from NZ_JYLK01000006.1 coordinate 264,317, forward strand.
GGGGGACTGTCGCTCAAGGGTGGCCAGCGCGGTACTGGACGGCAGCAGGGAAATACTTTCGTTACTGGTGGGCAGCAGCAATTGCCCCGGCAAGTCGGCCGGCACGCTGCCCTTGTGCAGGAACAGGTCATAGCAGCTGTGTTCCAGCGCATCCGGGTCGTAGCCGAAATAGCTGGTCATCGAGCCGTGAGGGTCCAGATCGACCACGACCACACGCTTGCCCGCCTCGGCCAGCAAGCCGGCTAACGCGATGGAGGTGGTGGTCTTGCCGACTCCACCTTTTTGATTGGCAACTGCCCAGACTCTCATTCGGTTGGTTCCTCCCGGCAGGCAATGGCGCGACCGAGACAGTGCATAAAATTAGTGAGCCGGCGACGGGGAATTGACGGAGCCCTGTCGAACCGGCGGCTTAACCGCTGGCGGTGCAGTTTGTGTGCCAGCGCGCTTCAACGCGGCATCCGGTGTTGCATTTGCAGTGCCGGTGCCCGTAAGGCTGCGGCGTACATCCAGGTTGCGTGACACCACCAGCACCACACGGCGGTTGCGCGCACGGCCCTGCACCGTGGCGTTGTTGGCCACCGGCTGGAACTCGCCATAGCCCACCGACGCCAGGCGCCCGGGGTTCACACCCTGCATGGCGAGCATGCGCACGATGCTCGCCGCGCGCGCCGACGACAGCTCCCAGTTGGTCGGGTACTGCGCGGTGCTGATCGGCAGGTTGTCGGTAAAGCCTTCCACATGAATCGGGTTTTCAAACGGCTTGAGGATCGCCGCCACCTTGTCGATGATGCTGAACGCCTGGTCGCTGGGTATGGCATCGGCACTGGCGAACAACAGGCTGGAGTTGAGTTCGATCTCCACCCACAGCTCATTGCCGCGCACGGTCATCTGATTGGAGCTGATCAAGTCGCCGAATGCGGCGCTGATGTCATCGGCGATGCTTTTCAGCGGGTCGCTGGTGCCACCTATGCCCGCGGCGGTCTCGTCGCTGTCATTGACCAGCGGCTTGGCCGGCGTCACGGTTTTGGGCCGCTCATCGCCAATGGGAATCGGCTTGAGCGCGCGATCCGTGTCGTTGAACACGCCCACCAGCGCCTGGGAAAGGATTTTGTACTTGCCTTCGTTGACCGACGAGATCGAATACATCACCACGAAAAACGCGAACAACAAGGTGATGAAATCCGCGTAGGACACCAGCCAGCGTTCATGATTGACGTGTTCTTCAGGCTCGCGGCGACGACGGCTCACTGGCAACTCCCCCCATCAATCCATGAAGCCCTGGAGCTTCAATTCGATGGAACGCGGGTTCTCGCCCTCGGCAATCGACAGGATGCCTTCGAGCAACATTTCGCGATAACGGGACTGGCGCAGGGCAATCGACTTGAGTTTGCTCGCCACCGGCAGCAGCACCAGGTTGGCACTGGCCACACCATAGATGGTGGCGACGAACGCCACGGCAATCCCGCTGCCCAGTTGCGACGGATCGGCGAGGTTGCCCATCACGTGGATCAAGCCCATCACCGCACCGATGATGCCGATGGTCGGCGCGTAGCCGCCCATGCTTTCGAAGACTTTGGCGGCGTTGATATCGCGGCTTTCCTGGGTGTAGAAATCCACTTCCAGGATGCTGCGGATTGCCTCCGGCTCGGCGCCGTCAACCAGCAGTTGCAGGCCTTTGCGTGCGTAGCTGTCGGGCTCGGCATCGGCCACGCCCTCCAGACCCAGCAGGCCTTCCTTGCGCGCGGTGAGGCTCCAGTTGACCACGCGGTCGACGCCGCCGGCGAGGTCCACACGGGGCGGAAAAATGATCCACACCAGAATCTGCATGGCGCGCTTGAACGAACTCAAGGGCGCCTGCAGCAAAGCCGCGCCCACGGTGCCGCCGATCACGATCAACGCCGCCGGGCCGTTGGCCAGGGCGCCGAGGTGGCCGCCCTCCAGGTAGTTGCCGCCAATGATGGCGACAAAGGCCAGGGTGATGCCGATCAGGCTCAACACATCCATCAGAGACAAGCCTCCACCAGATGCCGGCCGATGTCATCCAGGCTGTACACCGCGTCGGCTAGGTCGGCCTTGACGATGGCCATGGGCATGCCATAGATCACGCAGCTGGCTTCGTCCTGGGCCCAGATGGCGCTGCCGCCCTGCTTGAGCAGGCGTGCGCCTTCACGGCCGTCGGCGCCCATACCGGTGAGCACCACCGCCAGCACCTTGTCGCCGTAGGACTTGGCGGCGGAGCCAAAGGTGATGTCCACGCACGGCTTGTAGTTGAGGCGCTCATCGCCCGGCAGGATTTTGATCGCGCCACGCCCGTCCACCATCATCTGCTTGCCACCCGGGGCCAGCAGCGCCAGGCCAGGACGCAGGATGTCGCCATCCTCGGCTTCCTTGACGCTGATCCGGCACAGCTTGTCCAGGCGCTCGGCGAATGCCTTGGTGAACGCAGCGGGCATGTGCTGGATGAGCACGATGGGCGCCGGAAAGTTGGCTGGCAGTTGGGTCAACACCCGTTGCAAGGCCACCGGGCCACCGGTGGAGGTGCCGATGGCGACCAGCTTGTAGGCCTTGCGCTTGGGCGCCGGTGAATGCGCATGCGCATGCGCGGCGGGCGCGGGGTTACGGGTCGGCGCGACGGGAGCAGGCCGGGCCGTCGGCGCAGGCGCCGGGCGGTTGAACGAGGAACCGGCGGGCGCAACCGGTGCGGCCGTCGGTGCAGGTGCTGGCGCAGGTGCACTGGACAGGCTGCGACGGTTACTGCGCGCAATGCTGTGCACCTTCTCGCACAGCATCTGCTTGACCTTCTCGGGGTTGCGCGAGATGTCTTCGAAATTCTTCGGCAAAAAATCCACCGCGCCGGCGTCCAGCGCGTCGAGGGTCACTCGGGCGCCTTCGTGGGTCAGCGAGGAGAACATCAATACCGCGGTGGGGCAGCGTTGCATGATATGGCGCACGGCCGTGATGCCGTCCATCATCGGCATCTCGTAGTCCATGGTGATCACGTCCGGCTTCAACGCAATTGCCTGGTCAATCGCCTCTTTGCCGTTGGTGGCCGTGCCGACCACCTGGATGCTTGGATCGGCGGAAAGAATTTCCGAGACGCGGCGGCGGAAGAAACCCGAATCGTCCACCACCAGGACCTTGACTACCATAAACACTCCGTTAGGTGGGGGGGGCGTTACCGCCTGAGCCCCACCAAAATCAAATACGCCGTGCGGCGTAACGCTTGAGCATGCTCGGAACATCGAGAATCAGCGCGATCCGACCGTCACCGGTGATGGTCGCGCCCGACATGCCCGGCGTCCCCTGCAGCATTTTGCCCAATGGTTTGATCACCACCTCTTCCTGGCCCACCAGTTGGTCGACCACAAAGCCGATGCGCTGGGTGCCCACGGACAGGATCACCACGTGGCCTTCGCGTTGTTCTTCATGCTTGGCCGATGCCACCAGCCAACGCTTGAGGTAGAACAGCGGCAGGGCCTTGTCGCGCACGATCACCACTTCCTGGCCGTCGACCACGTTGGTGCGCGACAGGTCGAGGTGGAAGATCTCGTTGACGTTGACCAGCGGGAAGGCGAACGCCTGGTTGCCCAGCATCACCATCAGGGTCGGCATGATCGCCAGGGTCAGCGGCACCTTGATGACGATCTTGGAGCCCTGGCCCTTGGTCGAGTAGATGTTGATCGAGCCATTGAGCTGGCTGATCTTGGTCTTCACCACGTCCATGCCGACGCCACGGCCCGACACATCGGAAATCTCGGTCTTGGTCGAAAAGCCCGGGGCGAAGATCAGGTTGTAGCACTCGGTGTCAGTGAGGCGGTCGGCGGCGTCCTTGTCCATCACGCCACGCTTGACGGCGATATTGCGCAGGATTGCCGGGTCCATGCCTTTGCCGTCGTCGGTGATCGACAGCAGGATATGGTCGCCTTCCTGCTCGGCCGCCAGGATCACCTTGCCGTTGCGCGACTTGCCCGCCGCTTCACGTTCTTCCGGGGTTTCGACGCCGTGGTCGACGGCGTTGCGCACCAAGTGGACCAACGGGTCGGCCAGGGCCTCGACGAGGTTCTTGTCGAGGTCGGTTTCTTCGCCCACCAGTTCCAGGTTGATTTCTTTCTTGAGCTGGCGAGCCAGGTCGCGAACCAGACGCGGGAAGCGGCCGAAGACTTTCTTGATCGGCTGCATGCGGGTTTTCATCACCGCGGTCTGCAGGTCGGCGGTGACCACGTCGAGGTTCGACACGGCCTTTTGCATGGCTTCATCGCCACTGCTCAGGCCCAGGCGCACCAGGCGGTTACGCACCAGCACCAGTTCGCCCACCATGTTCATGATGTCGTCCAGGCGCGCGGTGTCTACCCGTACGGTGGTTTCGGCTTCGGTGGTGACCGGCTTTTCGGCCACGGCGGCAGCCGGGGCGCGTGCAGGTGCTGCGGCAGGTGCCGGGGCGGGCTTGGCGGCCGGAGCGGGTGCCGGCTTGGCGGCGACAGGCGCGGAAGTTGCCGCTGCGGCCGGGGCCACTTCGGTGAACTTGCCCTTGCCGTGCAGTTCGTCGAGCAACGCTTCGAATTCGTGATCGCTGATCAACCCATCGCCGGCCGGTGCTGCGCTGGCTGCCGGAGCGGCTGGCGCGGCGGCGGCAGGCGCCGTCGCGGCGACTTCCGGCAAGGCGTCAACGGCAAAGGTGCCCTTGCCGTGCAGTTGATCGAGCAAGGCTTCGAATTCGTCGTCGGTGATATCAGTGCTGGCGCTCGCTGCGGCTGCGGGCGGCGCGGCGACCGGTGCCACGGCGTCGGCAGCGAACTGCCCCTTGCCATGCAACTGGTCGAGCAGGGATTCGAATTCGGCGTCGGTGATGTCTTCGCTGGTCGGCGCGGCAGGCGGTGGCTGTGGCGCTTGCGGTGCCTCGGCCTCGGCCTTCACGGCGTTGAGCGAATCGAGCAGTTGTTCGAACTCGCTGTCGGTGACATCCGCCTCGGGCTCAGGCTCGGCTACCGGCGCAACCGCAGCTTGCTCAGCGGGCGCCTCGGCAGCCGGCTCCGCCAGGCGCGCCAGGGCGGCCAGCAGTTCCGGAGTGGCCGCCGTGATCGGGGCACGTTCGCGCACTTCGCTGAACATGCCATTGACCGCATCCAGTGCTTCGAGAATCACGTCCATCAACTCCGAGTCGACCTTTCGCTCACCCTTGCGCAGGATGTCGAACACGTTCTCGGCGATGTGGCAGCACTCCACCAGCTCATGGAGCTGGAGGAAGCCGGCGCCCCCTTTTACAGTGTGAAAACCGCGAAAAATTGCATTGAGCAGGTTCGCATCATCCGGTCGGCTTTCCAGCTCAACCAGTTGTTCGGACAGTTGCTCTAAAATTTCGCCGGCCTCTACAAGGAAATCCTGAAGGATTTCTTCATCGGCGCCGAAGCTCATGTGGGTGCTCCTTAGAAGCCTAAACTGGATAACAGGTCATCGACATCATCCTGACCTGACACAACGTCTTCACGTTTATCGGCATGAATCTGCGGACCTTCACCCTTGGCGAGATGTTTTTGTGGATCTTTTTCCGAGAGGATCGCCGCGCGGTCATGTTCGATGCCGGCAAAACGATCGACCTGCCCGGCCATGAGCACCAGTTTGAGCAGGTTGCTTTCCACTTCGGTGACCAATTGGGTCACGCGCTTGATCACTTGACCAGTGAGGTCCTGGTAATCCTGGGCCAGCAGAATATCGTTGAGGTTGCTGGCCACCGTGCGATTTTCCTGTTCGCTGCGCGACAGAAAACCGTCGACCCGACGGGCCAGCTCACGAAACTCTTCAGCGCCCACTTCGCGGCGCATGAAACGGCCCCAGTCGTGACTGAGCGACTGGGCTTCGGTGGCCATGCCATTGACCAGAGGCGTGGCGTTTTCCACCAGGTCCATGGTGCGGTTGGCCGCCGCCTCGGTCAGCTTGACCACATAGGACAGGCGTTCGGTGGCATCGGTGATCTGCGAAATTTCTTCGGCCTGGGGCATGTGCGGGTCAATCTGAAAATTGACGATCGCACTGTGCAGCTCGCGCGTGAGCTTGCCCACTTCCTGATACAGGCCGCGGTCACGGGTCTGGTTAAGCTCATGGATCAACTGCACCGCGTCGCCGAAGTGGCCTTTCTCAAGGCTGTCGACCAACTGGTGAGCATGCTTTTTCAGGGTCGACTCAAAATCGCCCAATGTTGTTTCTTTATGCTCCATAGCTCCCCCGCGATGGCATTAGCCGTGGATGCGTTCGAAGATTTTTTCGATCTTCTCTTTTAACGCCAATGCCGTGAATGGCTTGACCACGTAACCGTTTACCCCAGCCTGGGCGGCTTCGATAATCTGTTCACGCTTGGCTTCGGCGGTCACCATCAGTACAGGCAGGCTGCGCAGCTTTTCGTCGGCGCGCACGTGGCGCAACAAGTCGATGCCGGTCATGCCCGGCATGTTCCAGTCGGTTACCAGAAAGTCGATGCTGCCGCTGTTGAGGATTGGAATCGCCGTAATGCCGTCATCCGCCTCGACCGTGTTCGTGAACCCAAGGTCACGCAACAGGTTTTTTATGATCCGCCGCATCGTTGAGAAGTCATCAACGATGAGGATTTTCATGTTCTTGTCCAATTCGACCTCCAAGCAGTCTTAAACGCGCCCAGCACCTGGACGCGCCATTTCAATCAACAGGCGTTACACAAAAAGGACTGCCGGGTCCACCACGGGTCGACCCCGCGAAGGTCGTGACCCTCGCGGTATCGTCTGCAGTGTCCCCACACTGCCTGTCAGCGCGCGCGCCACTCTCCCAAACGCCCCCGCAAACGGGCTGCGCACTGGCTATGCAACTGGCTGACACGCGATTCGCTGACCCCCAGGACCTCACCGATTTCCTTGAGGTTCAGCTCTTCGTCGTAGTACAGCGCCAGGACCAGGCGCTCACGCTCCGGCAAGTTGGCAATGGCTTCCGCCAATGCGCCCTGGAAACGTTCATCTTCCAGGTCGCGTGACGGTTCCATATGCGCACTCGCGCCGTCCTCGTGCAGCCCTTCGTGTTCGCCGTCCTGCAACAGGTCGTCGAAACTGAACAGGCGGCTGCCCAAGGTATCGTTCAAAATCCCGTAATAATCATCGAGACTCAATTGGAGTTCGGCCGCAACTTCGTGATCTTTAGCGTCGCGACCGGTTTTTGCTTCAATTGAGCGAATTGCGTCACTGACCATCCGCGTATTGCGGTGCACCGAACGCGGCGCCCAATCCCCTTTACGCACTTCATCGAGCATGGCGCCGCGTATGCGAATACCCGCATACGTCTCGAAACTGGCGCCCTTGCTCGCGTCGTACTTGGTCGACACTTCGAGCAGGCCGATCATGCCGGCCTGAATCAGGTCTTCGACCTGCACACTGGCGGGCAAACGGGCCAGCAGGTGATAGGCAATGCGCTTGACCAGCGGCGCATAGCGCTCGATCAGTTCGCCCTGGCTGTCGCGTGCCGATTTTTTATAGAGGTTGTAGCCGCTGGATGTCATAGCACAGGACCCGCGCTTGTCTGATGCACCAATCGCTCGACGAAGAACTCCAGATGCCCGCGCGGGTTGGCGGGCAGCGGCCAGGTATCGACCTTCTGGGCAATCGCCTTGAATGCCAGCGCGCACTTGGAACGGGGGAATGCTTCGTAGACCGCACGCTGTTTTTGCACAGCCTTGCGCACACATTCGTCGTAGGGAACTGCGCCGACGTATTGCAGGGCGACATCGAGAAAACGATCCGTGACCTTGGTCAGCTTGGCGAACAGGTTGCGCCCTTCCTGCGGGCTCTGGGCCATGTTGGCCAGCACGCGGAAGCGGTTCATGCCGTAATCACGGTTAAGCAGTTTGATCAGAGCGTAGGCGTCTGTGATCGAGGTGGGCTCGTCGCACACCACCAGCAGCACTTCCTGCGCGGCGCGCACAAAGCTGACCACGGACTCGCCGATGCCGGCGGCGGTGTCGATCACCAGTACGTCGAGGTTGTCGCCGATGTCGCTGAACGCCTGGATCAGGCCGGCATGCTGCGCCGGGCTCAGGTGCACCATGCTCTGGGTGCCGGAGGCAGCCGGCACGATGCGGATTCCGCCGGGCCCTTGCAGCAGCACATCGCGCAGCTCACAGCGCCCTTCGATCACATCGGCGAGGGTATGTTTGGGGGTCAGCCCCAGCAGAACGTCCACGTTCGCCAGGCCCAGGTCAGCGTCCAGCAGCATGACGCGACGGCCAAGCTCTGCCAGGGCCAGGGACAAATTCACTGACACGTTAGTTTTCCCGACGCCACCTTTGCCGCCGGTCACCGCGATCACCTGTACGGGATGCATGCTGCCCATTTTATTTCTTTACCTTGTCTTGCTTAGACGCAGGCTACATGGCTTGGCCGCTTGAATCGCTTGCAGACCATCGATGTAGGTACATTTCACGGTGTTCATCCTGCCTCAACCGACCCGTTTTGCCGGGTTGTGGTAAAGGTCGGCGAACATATCAGCCATCGCTTCCTCGCTAGGCTCGTCTTGCATTTGCACACTCACGGCACGGCTGACCAACTGATGACGACGCGGCAGATGCAGATCATCCGGAATCCGCGGGCCGTCGGTCAGGTAGGCGACCGGTAATTCATGGCTGATTGCCAGGCTCAGCACTTCGCCCAGGCTCGCGGTTTCATCGAGCTTGGTGAGGATGCAGCCGGCCAGACCGCAGCGCTTGTAACTGTGATACGCAGCGGTAAGAACCTGTTTCTGACTGGTGGTTGCGAGCACCAGGTAATTTTTCGACTTGATCCCGCGGCCGGCCAGGCTTTCCAGCTGCATGCGCAACGCCGGATCGCTGGCTTGCAGGCCGGCGGTGTCGATCAGCACCACGCGCTTGCGCAGCAGCGGGTCGAGGGCGTTGGCCAGGGACTGGCCCGGGTCGACGTGGGTCACTGGCACATTGAGAATGCGGCCCAGGGTCTTGAGCTGCTCCTGGGCGCCGATACGGTAGCTGTCCATGCTCACCAGCGCGATGTTGTTGGCGCCGTACTTGAGCACGTAACGGGCGGCCAGCTTGGCCAGGGTGGTGGTTTTGCCCATGCCGGCAGGGCCGACCATGGCGATTACACCGCCCTCTTCCAGAGGTTCGATTTCCGGGGTGGCGATCATCCGCGCCAGGTGCGCCAGCAGCATGCGCCAAGCCTGGCGAGGCTCTTCGATGCTGCCGGTCAGCGCCAGCAGGTCGCGCGACAGCGGGCCGGACAGGCCGATGCGTTGCAGACGACGCCACAGGTTGGCCTGTTGCGGCTTGCTGCCTTGCAACTGGTTCCAGGCCAGCGAGCCCAGCTGTACTTCGAGCAGTTCGCGCAGGCCATTGAGCTCAAAGCGCATCGAATCGAACACGCGTTGATCGACGCTGGCGGCCGGGGCCGGCGCGGCAGGACGCGGCGGCTCGACAAAGGTCGGCTCCACCAGCGGCTCGGCAGCGGTCAGCGGCAGGCCGGCGAACAGCTGGCGATTGGTGGTGGTATCGCTGTCGCCGCGCATGCTCAGTTCAGCCTGGGCCGACACAATGCGCGAGGCGGTCTTGCGCAGCTCGTCTTCGAGCTCCATGTTCGGCACACGTGGCGTCAGGGCCTGGGGGGTGTAATCCAGGGCAGCCGTCAGCTCCACACCGCCGGCGATGCGGCGGTTGCCGATAATGGCGGCATCGGCGCCCAGCTCATCACGCACCAGTTTCATGGCCTGACGCATATCGGCGGCGAAAAAACGCTTCACTTGCATAACCCACTACCTCAGCCGTTGGGCCCTACTGTCGCGACGATAGTCACTTGCTTATTGTCAGGAATTTCCTGGTAAGCCAACACGTGCAAATTCGGTACTGCCAGGCGTCCAAACCGCGACAACATCGCTCGGACCGGGCCTGCCACCAGCAGAATCACCGGTTGGCCCTGCATTTCCTGGCGCTGTGCGGCGTCGATCAACGAACGCTGCAGTTTTTCAGCCATGCTTGGCTCCAGCAGAACGCCCTCTTCCTGGCCTAATCCTGCCTTCTGAATACTATTGAGCAAAATCTGTTCCAACCTTGGCTCCAGGGTGATAACAGGCAGCTCGGAGTCAAGCCCTACAATGCTTTGCACGATTGCGCGGGACAATCCAACGCGCACCGAAGCCACCAGCGCGGCGGTATCTTGACTCTTGGCGGCGTTGTTGGCGATAGCCTCGGCAATGCTGCGAATGTCGCGCACCGGCACTTGTTCGGCCAGCAGCGCCTGCAGCACCTTGAGCAACTGCGACAACGAGAGCACGCCGGGCACCAGCTCTTCGGCGAGTTTTGGCGAGGCCTTGGCGAGCAAACCCATCAATTGCTGGACTTCCTCGTGGCCGATCAGCTCGTGGGAGTGCTTGTAGAGGATCTGGTTGAGGTGGGTGGCGACTACGGTGCTGGCGTCCACCACGGTGTAACCGAGCGATTGCGCCTGGCTGCGCTGGCTGACTTCGATCCACACCGCGTCCAGGCCAAAAGCCGGATCTTTGGCGGTGATGCCGTTGAGGCTGCCGAACACCTGGCCCGGGTTGATCGCCAGCTCGCGGTCCGGGTAGATCTCGGCTTCGGCGAGAATCACGCCCATGAGGGTCAGGCGGTAGGCGCTGGGGGCCAGGTCGAGGTTGTCGCGGATGTGCACGGTGGGCATCAGGAAGCCCAGGTCCTGGGACAACTTCTTGCGCACACCCTTGATCCGCGCGAGCAACTGGCCACCCTGGTTGCGGTCCACCAGCGGAATCAGCCGGTAGCCGACTTCCAGGCCGATCATGTCGATCGGGGTCACGTCGTCCCAGCCCAGCTCCTTGGTTTCCTGGGCGCGGGCCGGGGACGGCAGCAATTCCTGCTGGCGCGCCACCTCTTGCAGGGCTTGTACCTTGACCGCGTTCTGTTTTTTCCAGAACAGGTAGGCACCGCCGCCCGCCATGGCCGCCATGGTCAGGAACGACACGTGGGGCATGCCCGGCACGATGCCCATGATCGCCATGATGCCCGCTGCCACAGCCAGGGCCTTGGGCGAAGCGAACATCTGCCGGCTGATCTGCTTGCCCATGTCTTCGGAGCCAGAAGCACGGGTCACCATGATGGCTGCTGCTGTGGATAACAACAGTGATGGCAATTGCGCCACTAAACCGTCACCGATGGTCAGCAGGGCGTAAACCTTGCCCGCATCGCCGAAGGTCATGCCGTGCTGGAAGATGCCCACGGCCATGCCGCCGATGAGGTTGATGAACAGAATCAGCAGGCCGGCGATGGCGTCACCACGCACGAATTTGCTGGCGCCGTCCATGGAGCCGTAGAACTCGGCCTCCTGGGCCACTTCCAGGCGGCGGGACTTGGCCTGGTTCTGGTCGATCAGCCCGGCGTTGAGGTCGGCGTCGATTGCCATCTGCTTGCCGGGCATGGCGTCGAGGGTGAAGCGCGCGCTCACCTCGGAAATACGCCCGGCGCCTTTGGTCACGACCACGAAGTTGATGATCATCAGGATTGCGAACACCACGATACCGACCACGTAGTTACCGCCGATCACCACCTCACCGAATGCCTGGATCACCTTGCCCGCGGCGGCGTGACCGTCCTGACCGTGCAGCATGACCACACGGGTGGACGCGACGTTCAGCGCCAGCCGCAGTAGCGTCGCCACCAGCAGGATGGTGGGGAACACAGCAAAATCCAGCGGCCGCAGCGCGTATACGCACACCAGCAACACGACCACGGACAGCGCGATGTTGAAGGTGAAGAACACGTCGAGCAGAAACGGCGGCATCGGCAACATCATCATTGCCAGCATCACCAGCAACAACAACGGCACACCCAGATTGCCCCGCGAAAGGTCAGTCAGGGTCGTACGGGCCGTGCCGAACATTTGAGAGCGATCCACCACCGGTATTCCTCGTAACGTAAAGCAAACTTTTGACGCCGGGAGGCGACTTGCAGGCGGTATTGCAAGAAGCTGTCCAACTTTGGTTTTGGCTGCAGGATCAAAAATACGGGAGGGGGCTTGCTTCCGACAGCCGTGGGTCAGTCCACCGCTGGAGTGACTGATCCATCGCTATCGGGAGCAAGCCCCCTCCCACATTCTGCTCTGCGTATAGGCTGGATGTGCGCCGTTGGCGCCTTGCGTCATCAAGGTTTTGGTGTGGCTGATCCGATCGGCGGCAGCGCGTACGGGCCTTTGGGCCGATGGATCATGCGGAATGCCATTTGCTGGCCAATCGAAAACTCAATCCCGTCCCAATCACTTTCGTCGACAAATACCTCATCGTCCCAATCATCAGACCCAATCACCCACTCGGCCCTGATCGGATCGTAGGATTTGACAGCACCGCTATACACCTTCAACACCTTTCCCCCTGTATATCCCTCATAAGCTGCGTACAGTTTCCACTGCAATGGAACCGCGCACAGGCGCTGCTGGCTACTGTCAAAGTTGACAGGTAGACGCAACCCAACGACGAGTGGTAGAGATGTAAAAATGCGTCACTGTGGGAGCCACACAGCGTCAGGAATCGCGACGCAGCTCCGGCGGAATCGGCAGGTCCTTGAGCGGGTCCGGCCGTTTGCCTTTACCCGCGCGGTACTGGCGGATCTGATAGACATAGGCCAGTACCTGCGCCACGGCCAGATAAAGGCCGGCGGGGATTTCCTGGTCCAGGTCGGTGGAATAGAAGATCGAGCGCGCCAGCGCCGCCGATTCCAGCAGCAGGATGTCGTTGGCCACGGCAATTTCACGGATTTTCAGCGCAGTAAAGTCGCTGCCCTTGGCCAGCAGCATCGGCGCGCCGCCTTTTTCCGGGTCGTACTTGAGGGCGACGGCGTAGTGGGTCGGGTTGGTGATGATCACGTCGGCGTCGGGCACCGAGGCCATCATCTTGCGCTGGGACATTTCACGCTGCAGCTGGCGGATGCGCTGCTTGACCTCCGGCCGCCCTTCCTGGTCCTTGTGCTCGTCACGCACTTCCTGCTTGGTCATCAGCAGCTTCTTGTGGCTCTCCCACAGCTGGATCGGTGCGTCTATCGCCGCAATGATGATCAACCCGGCGGACATCCACAGCGCGCTCCAGCCCACCAACTGCACGCTGTGGATGATTGCCGACTCCAGCGGCTCGTGGGCGATGCGCAGCAGGTCGTCGATATCCGACGACAACACCGCCAGCGCCACGAACAGAATCAGAATGAATTTGGCCAGGGCCTTGAGCAACTCCACCAGCGCCTTGGTGGAAAACATGCGTTTGAGCCCTGCCCCCGGGTTCATGCGACTGAACTTGGGCGCCATACTGCTGGCGGCGAACAGCCAGCCTCCCAGCGCCACCGGGCCGATCAACGCAGCCAGCAACAAGGTAATCAGGATCGGCAGCACCGCCAACAGCGCGATATTGCCCGAATGCATCAGGTACTGACCCATGGCATCGGGATTGAGCAGCACCTCGCGCGGCAGGCTGAAGTTGTATTTCATCAACTCCAGCAAATCCAGGGCCAGGCCGCCGCCATAGATCAGCAGGGCGCCGGAACCGGCCATCATGGTGGCGACGGTGTTGAGTTCCTTGGAGCGGGCGATCTCGCCCTTTTCACGGGAGTCCTTTTTGCGTTTCTCCGTGGGGTCTTCTGTCTTGTCCTGACCACTCTCGCTCTCGGCCATGGCTCAGCGCGCCCGTGCCAGGTCACGTAAAAACTGCAGGGCGTCGGTCGCCAGCGGTTGATACTGATTGAGAATGTCAGCCAGGCCGACCCAGAAAATCACCATGCCCATCACGAGGGTCAGCGGGAAACCGATGGAGAAAATGTTCAACTGCGGCGCCGCGCGCGTCATCACGCCGAACGCGATGTTCACCACCAGCAATGCGGTGATCGCCGGCAGCACCAGCAACAGCGAGGCACCCAGCACCCAACCGAGACGCCCCACCACTTCCCAGAAATGGTTGACCACCAGCCCCGATCCCACTGGCAAGGTGGTGAAGCTTTCGGTCAGCACCTCGAACGCCACCAGATGGCCGTTCATGGCCAGAAACAGCAAGGTCACCAGCATCGTCAAAAACTGCCCGATCACTGCCGCCGAGACGCCGTTGGTGGGGTCGACCATGGAGGCGAAGCCCATGCCCATCTGGACCGAGATGATTTGCCCGGCAACCACGAACGCCTGGAAGAACAGGCTCAGGGAAAAACCCAGCATGGCGCCAATCAGCACCTGCTCGGCAATCAGCAGCAAGGCGCTGAGGTCAAGGGCGTTGACCGGCGGCATCGGCGGCAGGCCGGGCACGATCACCACCGTGATGGCCACCGCAAAATACAGACGCACACGCCGGGGAACCAGGGTGGTGCCGAACACCGGCATGGCCATCAGCATCGCCGTGACGCGAAACAGCGGCAGGATGAACGAGGCCACCCAGGTACTGATCTGGGTGTCGGTCAGCGCCAGCAGTGATTGCATGGGCTCAGCCGATCAACTGCGGAATACTGCCGTACAGCTGCAGGATGTATTCCATGAAGGTTTGCACCAGCCACGGGCCGGCGACGATCAGCGTGATCAGCATCACCAGCAGGCGCGGCAGGAAGCTCAGGGTCTGTTCGTTGATCTGGGTCGCGGCCTGGAACATCGCCACCAGCAGGCCCACCAACAGGCTCGGCACCACCAGCACGGCGACCATCATGGTGGTCAGCCACAGCGCTTCACGGAACAGGTCGACCGCTACTTCTGGCGTCATGGCCTCATACCCCTCCGAAACTGCCGGCCAGGGTGCCAATTATCAGCGCCCAGCCATCCACCAGCACAAACAGCATGATCTTGAACGGCAACGAGATGATCAGCGGCGAAAGCATCATCATGCCCATGGCCATCAGCACGCTCGCCACCACCAAGTCGATGATCAGGAACGGGATGAAGATCATGAAGCCGATCTGGAATGCGGTTTTCAGCTCAGAGGTGACGAATGCCGGTACCAGGATGGTCAGCGGCGCCTGATCCGGCGTGGCAATGTCGGTGCGCTTGGACAGTCGCACGAACAGCTCCAGGTCGCTGGAGCGGGTCTGCGACAGCATAAAGTCCTTGATCGGGCCCTGAGCCCTGTCGATCGCAACCTGGGGCGTGATGGTCTCGGCCAGATAAGGTTGCAGGGCTTGCTGGTTCACCTTGTCGAATACCGGCGCCATGATGAACATGGTCAAAAACAGCGCCATGCCGGTGAGGATCTGGTTTGACGGCGTCTGCTGCAGGCCCAGGGCCTGACGCAGGATCGAGAACACGATGATGATCCGCGTAAAGCTGGTCATCAGCATGACGAACGCCGGGATAAAACTCAGCGCGGTCATGATCAGCAAAATCTGCAGGCTGACCGAATATTCCTGCGCGCCGGCCGCGTTGGTGCCCAGGGTGATCGCCGGGATCGACAACGGGTCGGCGCCCAGCGCCAGTGGCGCGACCAGCAACAGCATGAGCGTCAATAAAACGCGCATTACTTCTTATCCTTCTGATCCTTGCCCAGCAACTCCATCAGGCGCTGAGCGAATTCCGGCGTGGCAGGCGTGGGCGTGTCCACGTTCACCGGGTTCTTGAGCACGTGCAGCGGGGTGATGCGGCCCGGGGTGATGCCCAGCAAAATCTGTTCGCCGCCGACCTGCACCAGCACCAGCCGGTCACGTGGGCCGAGCGCACGCGCGCCGATCATCTCGATCACCTGGCCGTTGCCCGGACCGATGCGCTGCATGCGACGCATCACCCAGGCCAGCACGAAGATCAGCCCCACCACCAGCAGCAACCCCAGCACCAGTTGGGTCAGTTGCCCGCCGACACTGCTGCCGACCACGGGCGCGGCTGCCCGCGCCACAGGTTCGGCTGCGAGGGCACTCAATGGCAGCGCCAGGCACAGTCCCGCCAGTGAATACTTCATGTCAGCGCAACTTCTTGATGCGTTCGCTCGGGCTGATCACGTCCGTCAGACGGATGCCGAACTTCTCGTTGACCACCACCACCTCGCCATGGGCAATCAGCGTGCCGTTGACCAGCACGTCCAGCGGCTCACCGGCCAGGCGATCCAGCTCGATCACCGAGCCCTGGTTGAGCTGCAGCAGGTTGCGAATGTTGATTTCGGTACTGCCCACTTCCATGGAGATCGACACCGGAATGTCGAGGATCACATCCAGGTTGGGGCCGTCCAGGCTCACCGGGTCATTGTTCTTCGGCACGCTGCCGAATTCTTCCATCGGCAGGCGCTTGCCGGCCGGCGCGGTGGCGGCATCGGCGGCCAGCAGCGCGTCGATATCGTCCTGGCCGACATCGCCGGTTTCTTCCAGGGCCGCTGCCCATTCGTCAGCCAGGGCCTGGTCTTCGGCAGAAGTGTTTTCGTGTTCGGTAGCCATTACATGTCCTCGGCGAAGCAAATATTCATAAAAAAAGAGGGATCAGCGCCGGTTGATCGGCTCGATCACCTGCAGCGCCAGGTTGCCCTTGTGGGAACCAAGCTTGACCTTGAACGACGGCACGCCGTTGGCGCGCATGATCATTTCTTCCGGCAGCTCGACCGGAATCACGTCGCCGGGCTGCATGTGCAGAATATCGCGCAGGCGCAACTGGCGACGGGCCACGGTGGCGCTCAGGGGTACGTCGACGTCGAGCAAATCCTCGCGCAGAGCCTTGACCCAGCGTTCGTCCTGATCGTCCAGGTCGGACTGGAAACCAGCGTCGAGCATCTCGCGCACCGGTTCGATCATCGAGTACGGCATGGTCACGTGCAGATCGCCGCCACCGCCGTCGAGTTCGATGTGGAAAGTCGACACCACAATGGCCTCGCTCGGTCCAACGATGTTGGCCATGGCCGGGTTCACTTCCGAGTTGATGTACTCGAAATTGACCTCCATGACGGCCTGCCAGGCTTCCTTCAAATCGATGAAGGCCTGCTCCAGCACCATGCGCACCACACGCAATTCGGTAGGGGTGAATTCGCGGCCCTCGATCTTGGCGTGACGGCCGTCGCCGCCGAAGAAGTTGTCCACCAGCTTGAACACCAGCTTGGCGTCGAGGATGAACAGCGCGGTACCGCGCAGCGGCTTGATCTTGACCAGGTTGAGGCTGGTGGGCACGTACAGCGAGTGCACGTACTCACCGAACTTCATCACCTGCACGCCGCCCACCGCGACGTCGGCCGAACGGCGCAGCATGTTGAACATGCTGATGCGGGTGTAGCGGGCGAAGCGTTCGTTGATCATCTCCAGGGTCGGCATGCGCCCACGGACGATTCGATCCTGACTGGTCAGGTCATAACTTTTGACGCTGCCGGGCTCGGCAACCATTTCGGTCTGTACCAGACCATCGTCCACGCCATGCAACAGCGCATCGATTTCATCCTGGGACAGCAGGTCCTGCACGGCCATGTCGTGATCCTACTGCAATACGAAATTAGTGAAGAGCACTTGCTCGACGGCGACTTTACCGAGTTCCTTCTGGGACACTTCCTGCACGCTGGCGGTGACTTTCTGGCGCAGCATTTCCTGGCCGACCGGAGTCACCAGGCTGTCGAAACCCTGAGCGGATAACAGCATCACCAGGTTGTTGCGGATCACCGGCATATGCACCTTGAGTGCATCCAGGTCCGCCTGGTTACGCGCCAGCAGCGTCATGCTCACCTGCAGGTAGCGTTGACGGCCGTTCTGGTTGTAGTTGGCAACAAAGGCCGGGAGCATCGGCTCGAAGATAGCCGGTTGCTTGACATTGGCGGCGGTCTCGGCAGCGGGGGCCGGCTTGCTGGCACTGCTGTGCATGATGTACCAGGTGCCGCCCACCGAAGCCCCGATGGCCAGGAGCAGGCCCAGGACAATCATCAGGATAAGCTTGAGTTTGCCCTTGCCCTTGACCTTGCCTTCGGGTGCTTGTGCTGCGTCTTCGCTCTTCGCCATGCCAATAATCCGTCACTATTCGGGGATTCATAGATCTACGGGAAGGCAAGAGCAAGTGTTATGCCAGAATTGTCTGGTAGACAGGCACATATTCCTGTGAGAAGGGGCTGGCTCCCGATAGCGGTGGTTCATTGCCACATACAGTGACCGACACGCGGCTATCGGGAGCAAGCCCCCTCCCACAGTTGATCGGCACAGGCCGAAATCAGGCGTAATAATCGACAGCGCTGGAGCCAATCACGCTGGTCGTTACCGGCGCGACAGCGGCGCTCACTTCATCCTGCTCAGCCGCATCGCCACGGCCCCCCCGCCCACCGCCGCCACTCACACCGCGCATTTGGCTCTGCTGCTGCTGTTGCTGCTCCTGGCCTCGAGACTGGTCGGACACGTTCACGTCCACCTGGCCCATGCCCTGCTGGGCGAACATCTCGCGCAGACGGCCGGACTGGCTTTCCAACGCTTCACGGACCACGGCGTGGCCGCTCATGAACGTCACCTGGGCCTGCTGGTCCGGTGTCATGTTGACCTTGATATCCAGGCGCCCCAGCTCGGCAGGCTGCAACTGGATCTCGGCCGACTTGAGGTTGGCGCTGGAGAGGTACATCACGCGGTTGACCACCTCTTCGGTCCAGCCGCTCTGGTGCATTGCCAGCGGTGCGTTGGCTACGGGCGGCAGCGCATTGGCGGTTTTCGGCGTGGCGGCCTGGGTCAGCGCGGCCAGGCGATCGGCGAAGTTATCGACCCGGGTATCGCTGCCGGCGTTTTTCAGGTCCTTGAGGCCGTCATCGATCAACGCGCCAAAAGCCTTCTCGCCACCCTGATGGGTGCTGTCCTTGGCGGCTTGCTGGTCCACCAGGGTGGCCATGCCGGCGGCGAAGGTCTGCGCGGCGGTAGGCTGATCCTGGGTGGTGGTCGGTGCGCCCTTCTGCGGCGCCTGGCTGGTGGCTGACACGTGACCACCCTGCTCCATCGCCAGGCGCACGGCGGGCATGTCGTCCAGCGGGTCGGCGGCGGGGTCGAAGGCAGGCTTGGCGGCATCGGTTGCCGCGACAGGCGCTGCGACCGCGGGTTGCGTTTTGTCAGCCTTGTCGGGCTTGGCGGCAGCCGGGGCCGGGGTTTCCGGCGGCACCGGCACAGCAACCACCGGCGTCAGCGTGGCCACCAGGGCCGGATCGACCACCGGATCGGCCGGTGGCTGTTGTGCCAGGGCCGGGTCGGCAGGTTTGTCGTCGTCGCTGCTGGCGCTGTCGTCGGACTTGGCCGGCGGCGCGGCAGGCAAGGGTTTGCCGCTATCGGCAACCGCCGGCGTGCTGGCGGCAGGCTTGTCGCTGTCGGCAACAGGCTTGGCCGGGGCCTCGACCGGCTTGTCCCGCATGGGTTTGGCCGCGCTGGTGTCGGGTTTTACGGTAGGTTTGGGTGCCTGGTTGGCGAACACTTGAGCGAAGCCAGGGCCTTTGTCCCGTGGGTCCGCCGCCACTGAAGGTGAAAGGGCGACGGGCGCTTGAGGCTTGGCCGCAGGGGCAGCCTGAAGAAGGGAGTTGGGGGCGACTGGCATAAGTAGGGTCTCCAACTGCATGGGGGTCATGGGATGCAGTTATGGAGATATAGCAAGAGTTGGGCCAGGTTGGGTATATGTCCGTTATTTGGATAATGGCTGATAGTGGTTCCGCCCTTACGGCGGCTCACTTTTGAAAAGCGCAAAAGCACGCAAATGCGCTTGCTCAAAGCAGATCAAAAGCAGGTGATAGCCATCAGACAAATGGAGATCCACTGTGGGAGGGGGCTTGCTCCCGATGAGGGTGTGTCAGCTACCCATAAGCTGACTGACACTCAGCCATCGGGAGCACGCCCCCTCCCACAGTTTGTACAGCGTTCGGCAAACAATCCCATCCCCGCCGCAAGGGCGCAAACCCAATCACCCCACAAAAACCCGCCGCAGCTCCCCTTCATACATCGCCCGAACCACAGCAAACTCCCGGTCAATCTGATCCACCAGCCCGCCAATATCCCCCGCCGACGCCATCTCCAACCGCTGGCACAACAAGGCCAACCGCACCGCCCCCAGATTCCCGCTGCTTCCTTTGAAACTGTGCGCAATCTGCCGCAATGCCTGCGTATCACCACGCGCCGTGCGCAACGCCTTCACCCGTTCTTCGGAGTCATGCAAAAAGGTATCCAGCAACCGCGGATACTCCCCCTCCATCACCTCCTGCAAACCCGCCAGCACCTGCGGGTCCATATGAACATCAATCACTTGCTCGCTCCTTGATCAAGAATCGCCGGATTATGCCAGAGCCTTCCAGCAAAACTCCACGCACACACTGCGCCCGCCATCCGACCAGCCTACAGCGCTGCTCAATTGACGCACCAGGCTGAGCCCCCGGCCAGACAGACGGTCGATATCCGGCGGCCGCGCCAGTACCCGCTCCACGTCAAACCCCTGGCCACTGTCTTCGACGCGCAAACTCAGAGTACCGCCGGTGTCGGTAGGCACCACCTGCACGTGCACGCGCACAAACCCCGTGTCCAGGTGCGTCAGTCGCTCGTTGCGCAGGCGGTAATACTGCGCAAACCCTTCGGCATCGCGCTTTAGACGCGAGTCAAGACCCAGCACGCCGTGTTCCAGGGCATTGGAATACAGCTCGGCCATTACGCTGTAGAGCGCCCCGCTCTGCTCGCGCAGGCCGTGGATTTCCAGCAGCAGCTGCAGCAGGTAGGGCAGCGGGTCGTAGCGCTTGAGGGTGTCGGCGCGAAACTCGAAACTCACCGACCAGTCCAGCGGGCATGACTGGCCGCTGTCAGCATACAAAGGTCCGGTCGCACGCAGCGACTGGCCGGCCTGCAGGGTGATTTCCACCATGCTGATGTCATCGCGCACCTGACCGCGAAACGCCGCCAGCGCCTGCTCGATGTCTTCGAACAGGCGGTCTGGCTCGCGATTGGCGGCAAACACCTGCAGCAAGCGCTCGGCGCCAAATAATTGCTCGTTGGCGTCGGCGGTGTCGAGCACGCCGTCGGACAGCAAAAACACGCGGTCGCCCAGGGCCACAGGCCAGACTTCGGTGCGGTCGTCAAACTGCTCCGCCGACAGCACGCCCAACGGCAAATGCCGTGACATCAACGGCGTGCGCTTGCCGGTGGCAACCTCGTGCACATAGCCCTCGGGCATGCCGCCATTCCACACCTCCACCGCACGCCGCTGAGTGCTCAGGCACAACAGCGTGGCGCAGCAGAACATGTCCGCCGGCAGGATGCGCTTGAGCTTGGCGTTCATCTCGCGCAGGGTCTGGGCCAGGCCGTAGCCCTTGGCGGTCATGCCGTAGAACACTTCCGCCAGCGGCATGGCGCCCACCGCCGCCGGCAGGCCGTGGCCGGTGAAGTCGCCGAGCAGCACGTGCATGTCACCCGACGGCGTGTAGGCCGCCAACAGCAAGTCGCCGTTGAACAACGCATAGGGCGATTGCAGATAACGAATGTTCGGCGCCGCGTTGATACAGCCGGAATGGGCCACCTTGTCGAACACCGCCTTGGCCACCCGCTGCTCGTGCAGCAGGTATTCATGGTGTTTGGCGATCAGGTCGCGCTGCTGCAATACCGTGGCCTGCAGGCGACGCAGACGGTCCATGGCGTTGATCTTGGCCGCGAGGATCACCGGGTTATAAGGCTTGGCCAAAAAGTCGTCGCCGCCGGCATCCAGGCACTGGGCCAGCGCTTCGCTTTCGCGCAGGGAAGTGAGGAAGATCAGCGGCACCAGGGCCTCCCCCGCCAGTTGCTTGATGCGCCGCGCCGCCTCGAAACCGTCCATCACCGGCATCAGCGCATCCATCAACACCAGATGCGGGCGTTCACGGGTGAACACCTCGACCGCTTCAGCGCCGTTGGTGGCGGTAAGCACCTGGTGGCCCTGGCGCCGCACGATGGTCGACAGCAACAGCAGATCGGCGGCGCTGTCTTCGGCGATCAGAATCGTCAGCGCCTCAAGAACAGGGGCCTGGACACTCATTCGATATCGAACAGTTTGTCGAAGTTGGAGATGGCAAGGATCTTGCGCACATCGGAACTGCTGTTGACCACCCGGATATAGGCCTTGTCGCCCCCCGCATGGTCGCGCAGCAGCAGCAGCATGCCCAGGGCCGAACTGTCCATGTAGGTGGTTTCCTTCAAGTCCACCACGACCATCTCGGGCTTGGGATAAACGCCTTCATAGACGTTGCGAAAATCCTGGTGACTACTGAAATCGAAGCGGCCCTTGATCGCAATCGTCAACGTCTTCCCATCCATGGACACTTTTTTTTCGACTGACATTTAACGGCTTCCTTGTCATTGGTAAATGTGACACAGGTTTAGCAGTTGAATGGAATCCGAGCAACACAGCAAATCAATTGCAGGAGGGGTCTGTCCCCGATTCAGAACGGGGATTGGCGGGGAAGACGTTGCGACAGCTCATCGAGCAGCTTCTGCTCGCGTTTGTCTTCCAGCGCGCGCGCTTCGTCGATGTAGCGCTGCACCAGCTTGCGCAGGCCCTCGACCCGGGCATAGGCGGCCTGCCAACTTTCGCGCGCCTTGTCGAGGTTGTTCTGGTGCCAGGCCAGACTCTGGCGTTGTTGGCCAACGGCGGTTTCCAACTGATTGAGAAAGCCCTGGTAACCCATCAGCCACTGGCCCGACACGCCCTTGCTGCCACGGTCGATCCACTGCTGCTGGTACTCGCCGCGAAAGCGTTCAAGGTCGCCCAGCTTGCTTTCGGCCAGACGGACCTGGCCCTGGAAATAACCCAGGCGCTGCACCGCGGCTTTTTCGGCTTTTTCGGCCATCTCCACCACCGGTGCAAGGCGTGCAGAACGCGAGCTGGCCATGGCTTAACCGCCTGGCGCGGGGGCGAAGATCGACTGCAAGTGAGCCTCGCTTTCGCCCATGCTGATGTTGTCGTTGAGGCCCTGGCGCAGGTAGGTCACCAGTTGCGGTTGCAGGGCAATCGCCAGGTCGGTCTCGCGATCGCCGCCGGGCACGTAGGCACCCACGCTGATCAGGTCACGGCTCTGTTGATAGCGCGACCACAGTTGCTTGAACTGCTGGGCGCGTGCCATGTGTTCCGGCGTCACCACCGACGGCATGACCCGGCTGATGGAGGCCTCGATATCGATAGCCGGGTAGTGTCCCTCCTCGGCCAGGCGCCGGGACAGCACGATGTGGCCGTCGAGCACGCCCCGCGCCGAGTCGGCAATCGGGTCCTGCTGGTCATCGCCTTCGGACAATACCGTGTAGAACGCCGTGATCGAGCCCCCGCCCGCCTCGGCGTTACCGGCGCGCTCCACCAGTTTGGGCAACTTGGCGAATACGGACGGCGGGTAACCCTTGGTCGCGGGCGGCTCGCCGATGGCCAGAGCGATTTCCCGCTGGGCCTGGGCGAAACGCGTGAGCGAGTCCATCAGCAACAGGACATTCTTGCCCTTGTCGCGAAAATATTCGGCGATGCGCGTGCAGTACATCGCGGCACGCAAGCGCATCAGTGGCGCGTCATCGGCCGGGGATGCGACCACTACCGAGCGCTTGAGGCCTTCCAGGCCGAGGCTGTGCTCAATGAACTCCTTGACCTCGCGGCCACGCTCGCCGATCAGCCCCACCACGATGATGTCGGCCTCGGTAAAGCGCGTCATCATGCCCAGCAACACCGACTTACCCACGCCGGTACCGGCAAACAGTCCCAGACGCTGGCCGCGCCCGACCGTCAATAATCCGTTGATGCTGCGAATGCCCACGTCGAGTGGCTGGCTGATGGGGTTGCGATTGAGCGGGTTGATCGTGGGGCCATCCATCGGCACCCAGTCTTCGGCCTTCATGCCACCCTTGCCGTCGAGCGGACGACCGGCGCCGTCGAGCACACGGCCGAGCATGCTCATGCCCATGGGCAGGCGGCCGGTGTCGGCCAGCGGCACCACGCGGGCGCCGGGGGCAATGCCGGCGACGCTGCCAACCGGCATCAGGAACACCTTGCTGCCGGAGAAACCCATCACCTCGGCTTCCACCTGCACCGGGTGGTAGCTGTCGTCGTTGATCACCAGGCAACGGCTGCCCATGGCGGCGCGCAGGCCCTCGGCTTCGAGGGTCAGGCCGACCATGCGCAGCAGGCGCCCTTCCAGGATCGGCTGGCCGGGCAACTGCGTGGCCTCGGCGTAGCCGTCCAGGCGCTTGGCGAAGCTGGTGCGGTCAAGGCGCATCCGGGCGGTCCAGGTCGATGCTGATATCGGGTTCGCCCGGGTTCATGGCCTGTTCGTGCTGCTGGTCGAGCAATTTGGCCATGATCTGGCTGATGCGGGTTTCCACCGTGGCATCGATGCGGCTGTGTTCGGTCTCGACCCGGCAGCCACCGGGCTGCAGCGCGGCGTCCTCGACGATGCGCCAGGTTTCTTCATGGCGCTCGCGCAAGGCTTTGACCTGCTCGAAATCCTGCGGATTGATGTACAGCCGCACATTGCCGACGCCCAGGGGCAGCAATTTGAGCGCTTCGCGCATCACGCCTTCGATCTGGCTGGAGTCCAGCACCAGTTCGCGCTGGATCACCTGGCGCGTGATGTGCTGCACCAGCGCAACCATGGATTTTTCGATCTGCGCGTCCTGCCCCGCGATGGGCTCGAACAGGCCGCCCATCAGGCGCTCCAGGCTGGCGAGCTGGACGCCCAGCGCCACCTCGGCCTCCTGTCGCACCTTGAGGGTGGTGCTGCGAAAGCCGTCTTTCTCGCCCGCAGCGAAGCCTTCGTTGTAGGCCTCCTGGCGGATGGCTTCCAACTCTTCGAGGGTCAGCGGCTGGACTTCGTCCAACGGCACTTCTTCCATCTCCACCGGGGTTTCCACCACCGGTGCGGGTTCAGGCTCCGGCACATGCGGGTCGAAGCTGGGCAACGACCAGATGTCGAACCCGCCCACGTCCCGCGCGCGAATCAGGTCGCTGGGCGTTTCATCTTTGCTCGACATGGGCAGCGCCTTAGATCATTTCTTCGCCGCCCTTCCCGCCGAGAACGATTTCTCCGGCTTCGGCCATACGGCGGGCAATCGTGAGGATTTCCTTCTGCGCGGTTTCGACGTCGCTGACGCGTACCGGCCCCTTGGCTTCGAGGTCGTCGCGCAGCAGTTCGGAGGCGCGCTTGGACATGTTCTTGAAGATCTTTTCCTTGACGTTCTCGTCGGAGCCCTTGAGCGCCAGCACCAGCACATCCGAGGACACCTCGCGCAGCAACGCCTGGATGCCACGGTCGTCGACATCGGAGAGGTTGTTGAACACGAACATCAGGTCTTCGATCTGGCCGGACAGGGTGTCGTCGATCTCGCGGATCGAGTCCATCAACTGGCCTTCGACCGAGCTGTCGAGGAAGTTCATGATATCGGCCGCGCGCTTGATACCACCCAAGGTGGTGCGCGAGGCATTCGAGTTGCCGGAGAACTGCTTCTCCAGAATCGTGTTGAGTTCTTTCAGCGCGGCCGGCTGCACGGTATTCAACGACGACACGCGCAGGATGATGTCCAGGCGCACTTTATGATCGAAGTGACCGAGCACTTCGCCGGCCTGGTCCGGGTCCAGGTACGCCACGACAATGGCCTGGATCTGCGGGTGTTCGTAGCGGATCACGTCGGCCACCGCGCGCGGCTCCATCCACTTGAGGCTGTCCAGGCCGCTGGTGTTGCCGCCCAGCAGGATGCGGTCGATCAGGCCGTTGGCCTTGTCTTCGCCGAGCGCCGAGGTGAGCATCTTGCGAATGTAGCTGTCGGAGCCGACGCCCAGGCTGGTCTGATCGCCGACAATCTCGACGAACTCGCTCATCACCTGCTCGACTTGCTCACGGTGCACATTGCGCATCTGCGCCATGGCCACACCCACGCGCTGAACCTCTTTGGGTCCCATGTGACGCAGCACCTGGGCGGCGTCGGTTTCGCCCAGCGACAGCAGCAGCACGGCGGCTTTGTCGACTCGGGAGAGCTTGGCAACAGCGGCTCGATTATCACTCATCTGCGTTGATCCACTCTTTCACGACCTGAGCCACACGGCCCGGGTCTTCTGCTACCAGACTCTTGATTGCGTTCAGCTGAGCGTCATAGCCTTCGCTCGGGCTGGGCAACAGGATGCTTTGCGGGCCGCCGAGGCTGACGCGGTCGTTGGCCAGTTCGCCGTCCAGGCCGCCCATGCCACCCAACTCCACATCGCCACCGGCCAGGGCCAGTTGTTTCTTGCCGTTGCCGGTGATGTTGTTGAGCACCGGACGCAGCACACCGAACACCAGCACCAGGATGAACAACACCCCCAGCACTTGCTTGACGATGTCCCAGAACCACGGCTGGGTGTAGAACGCCGCTTCAGCGATGACTTCGCCACGCTCGGCGGAGAACGGCATGTTGATCACGCTGACGCTGTCGCCACGGCTGGCGTCGAAACCGACGGCATCCTGCACCAGGCGGGTGAAGCGCGCCAATTCGTCGGCGGTCCACGGCGCACGGGTCACGGCACCGTCGGCGGCGTTGACCTTGACCTGGTCATCGACCACCACCGACACCGACAGGCGATTGATGCGGCCCTGCTGCTGCTTGGTGTGGCTGATGGAACGGTCGAGCTCGAAGTTCTTGGTGGACTGGTTACGTTTGTCGGCCGGGTACGGCGCGAGCATCGGCTGGCCGGTGGCAGGGTCCATGATCTGCTGGCCGTTGGCATCGAGCAGCGGCTGGCCGGCGGCAATGGCGCCCGCAGTCGCGGCGGCGCCTCCGGTGGTTTGCGGGGCGGTGGCCGGGGTCGGTGGCTGGTTGCTCAGGGCACCCGGCACACCTTGCGGGCCGCTGCTGGCGGTACGTTGCTCACTGGTCGATTGTTCGCTGCGCAGCGCAGGCTGGTCCGGGTTGAACTGCTCGGAGGTCGACTCGACGGCGCTGAAGTCCACATCGGCGGACACTTCGGCCTTGTAGCGGTCGTTGCCCAGCACCGGTTGCAGAATGTTATGCACCCGCTGGGTGAGCATGCTTTCCATGCGGCGGCTGTAGTCGAACTGCTTGCCGGCCTGGGTCAGCGCGGAGTTTTCGGCCATGTCCGACAGCAGGTTGCCCTTCTGGTCGACCACGGTGATTTGCGACTTGCTCAATTCGGGAACGCTGGTGGCCACCAGATTGACGATTGCCAGCACTTGGCCAGGCTCCAGGGAGCGACCGGAAAACAGCTCAACCAGAACCGAGGCGCTGGGCTTGCGCTCGTCACGCACGAACACCGAGCTTTTCGGAATCGCCAGGTGCACACGGGCGCCCTTGACGTTGTTGAGGCTGGAGATGGTGCGTGCCAGTTCGCCTTCAAGGCCACGACGGTAGCGCGTCGCTTCCATGAACTGGCTGGTGCCCAGGCCCTGGTCCTTGTCGAGGATTTCGAAACCGATATTGCTGTCGGACGGCGTCACGCCGGCGGCGGCCAGCTTCATGCGGGCACGGGCCACGTCATCAGCCTTGACCAGCAAGGCGCCGGAGTTGGGTTCTACGGTGTAGGCAATGTCGGCGGCGGCGAGGGTTTCCATGATCTGCTTGGAATCCATGCCCGCCAGGCTGCCGTACAGCGGACGGTAATCGGGTTGCTGTGACCACAGCACCACGGCAAAACCAATCGCCACGCTCGCTGCCAGGCCGACCATCAGGCCGACCTGACGCAGCATGGTCATTTCCGAGAGATTTTCCAGGAACGACAGGCCAAACAGCGGCGGCTTGCCACCGGCCTTGGCGGGTACGTTATCGGTGACTGCTTCTGCCATGACTTAACTCTCGCCCTTAAACCGGCATCTGCATGATGTCTTGGTAAGCCTGAACCACTTTGTTACGCACTTGGGTCAAGGCTTGAAAGGAAACGCTGGCCTTTTGCGAAGCAACCATCACATCGGTGAGGTCCACGCCGCTTTTGCCGATTTCGAACGCGGTGGCCAACTGGCTGGAAGCTTGCTGGGTATCGCTGACCTTGTTGATGGCCTGACCGAGCATGTCGGCAAAATTGCTTTGGCCCAATTCCGGCACGGGTGCGACGGATTTCGGCCGGGCCATGGCATCCATTTGCATGGAGCGCATATCCAACATCAACCGATTGAACTCAATACCCTGGCTCATGACCTTCTCTCTCCGACAACCCGCAAATTTTTGACACTACGCAGCAGTTATCAGGGGTAGGTGCAACAAGGGTGCCAGCTCTTAAGCAACTCGTAAGAAAAGGCGACAAAGCTGGTCGGACTATATTTCACCCTGCCCCTAACGACGACTCCCGTGGCGAACGGGCTTGCCCCGCGTTGGGTTGCGAAGCGACCCCAATCAAAGGAAGGCACGGTGTACCTGATGCTGCTCAGAGCCTGGTTTTGGGGCTGCTGCGCAGCCCAACGCAGGGCAAGCCTGCTCGCCACGGAGAATCTGAGCTTTTATTGAACGGCATTGGGACGACCCTGCTTGCCACAGGGCTGAACAAACCTGTGAAGGGTTGAATCAGGTGGCGAAGAGGTAGGCTTCGACGTCCATGCCGGCGTCGCGCATCTGCGCCAGCTTGTAGCGCAGGGTGCGCGGGCTGATACCGAGGCGCTCGGCGGCCTCTTTGCGGCGGCCGCGCTCGGCACGCAGGGTGTCGATGATCATCTGAAATTCGCGGCGACGCAGGTCGTCGCCCAGCGCGCCGGCAGATTCGCCCTCGGTGACCACAGGCGCCGGTGCCAGGCTTGGCAACGGCGCCGCGCCCGTGCCGGTGGCCAGGCAAAAGTCCTGCGGCTGGATCAAGCCGCCCTGCTGCAGGATCAACGCCCGCTGGATGGCGTTGTCCAGTTCGCGCACATTACCCGGCCACGGGTAGTCGATCAGACAGGCCTGGGCCTCGGCCGACAGCCGTGCCTGGGCATGCTTCATTTTTTTGACGTGGTTGCGCAACAGGCGCTCGGCCAGCGGGATGATGTCCGCCGGGCGCTCGCGCAACGGGCGCCAGGCCAAGGGAAATACCGACAGCCGGTAGAACAGGTCTTCGCGAAAGCGCCCCGCCGCCACTTCGCCCGCCAGATCGCGGTTGGTGGTGGCAACCACGCGGATATCCAGCTGAATCGGCTTGCGCGCGCCCACCCGCTCCACCTCACGCTCCTGCAATACCCGCAGCAGCTTGGCTTGCAGGCCCAGGGGCATTTCCGAGATCTCATCGAGCAGGATCGTGCCGCCGTCCGCCTGCTCGAACTTGCCAGCCTGAGCCGCGATGGCACCGGTGAACGAACCCTTCTCATGGCCGAACAAGGTGGCCTCGAGCATGTTGTCGGGGATCGCTGCGCAATTGATCGCGATAAACGGTTGTTTGGCGCGGCTCGACTGCTGGTGGATATAACGCGCCAGCACTTCCTTGCCGGTGCCGGACTCGCCGGAGATCAGCACGGTGGAGTCGCTGCGCGCCACACGGGCGGCCAGTTCCAGCAATTGGGCACTGGCCGGCTCGAAGGCAATCGGGCCCTCGCCGTCGGGATTGGAAATAACCCCAAGGGCGTGCCGGGCAACCAGTTCGATCAGCGCCTTGGGCTCGAACGGCTTGACCAGATAATCCGCCGCGCCCTGGCGCATGGCGTCCACCGCGCGCTCGACGGCGCCGTGGGCAGTCATCAGCAGCACCGGCAATTGCGGGTGCCGCGCGCGCAGCAGGCCGAGCAACTGGTGACCGTCCATGCCGGGCATGTTCACATCGCTGACCACCAGACTGAAGGCCTCCTGCTCCACGGCTGCCAAGGCTTCTTCGGCGGAACCGACCGCGCAATAGTCATGGCCCGCCAGCAGCAGCGTGTCAGCCAATGCCTCACGCAGGGCACGATCGTCCTCCACCAACAAAACCTTGATAGCCATATCCTTACTCCGTGCCTGCCGCGCTGGTAAACAGCGGCAAGGTCATCAATGCACAGGTGCCACGCCCCAGCCGGGAGTGCAGCAACAATTCTCCCTGATGGGCACGCGCCACTGCCTTGACCACGGTCAGGCCCAGGCCCGTGCCGTTGGTCTTGGTGGTAAAAAAAGGTTCGCCCAGGCGTTGCAGCACCAGCGGGTCGATGCCGCTGCCACTGTCGCTGATGCACAGGCGCAGGGTTTGCTCGCGGCTGTACAAGTGAATCTTCAGGCGTGCGCCGGGACCGCTGGCCTGGGTGGCGTTTTCGATCAGGTTGAGCAGCGCGCCCACCAGGGTGTCGCGGTTGCACAGCAGTTCACCCAGGTGGCTGTTGCACTGCCAGCGCACTTGCACGTCCTGGATATGGGTGGCGGCGGCGGCCTGCAACGCCTGCATCAGCGCCGCCGGGGTGACGCGGTCGGTCAAAGGCAATTCGCCGCGGGCAAACACCAGCATGTCGCGCACCTGATGCTCCAGCTCATGCAGGCGCTCTTTGAGGCGCCCGGCAAAGCGCTGGTGGGTGGCGGCGGGCAGTTGCTCGTCAGTCAAATGACTGGCGTAGATCAGCGCGGCCGACAGCGGCGTGCGGATCTGATGCGCCAGAGAGGCGACCATCCGGCCCAACGACGACAGTCGTTCGTGGCGCGCCAACTGGTCCTGCAGGTGCCGGGTTTCCGTCAGGTCGTTGAGCAGCACCAGTTGACCGGGCTCGGCGTCCAGGGAGCGGGTGGCAATGGACAGGCGGCGCCCGTCCTTGAGGGAGATTTCGTGACCGTCGTCTTCACGGGGCGCAAAGCAGCGGGTGATAACTTCACGCCACAGCTCGCCTTCGAGCGGCAGGCCGAGCATGTCGCAGGCGGCCGGGTTGGCCTCGCGCACGCGGCCCTGATCGTCAATCACGATGACGCCACCGGGCAACAGCGACAGCAGGTTTTGCAGGCGGTTGGCCAGGCGTTCTTTCTCGGCCAACTCTTGCATGCGCTGGGCGCTGACCACCGCCAACTCACCCTTGAGCTCGGAAACCCGGGCTTCCAGCAGGCTGTAGGAGTCGGTCAGTTGGCTCGACATCTGGTTGAACTGGGAGAACGCCTGCTCAAGACCCTGGCGGATCGGCGACTCTACAGGCGGAACCAGCCCCTGGATGGCAGGGGCCGAGGATAGCTGGGCGGCGTGGGGCATGATGCTCTCTCGCTGGCTGACCGTCAGTTAAACGGAACGTTGCGAGAGCTGTAGCAATACCCGTGCCTAAAAAAATAAGCTTATTTTTCAGTCAGTTGAAAAACAGGCGTCAATCATCTGCCTGTTCATCGCCATCCCGACGACTCATTCCGTACTTGCGCATCTTCTCCACCAGGGTGGTGCGACGGATGCGCAGACGTTCGGCGGCGCGGGCGACGATGCCGTTGGCATCGTCCAGCGCCTGCTGGATAAGACCTTGTTCGAGATTGCCGAGATAGTCCTTCAGGTCCAGGCCTTCGGGCGGCAGCATGGCAGTGGAACCGAAGTCCGGGGTGTGGCCGTTGATGGCCACCCGCTCTTCCATGTCACTGCGCAGACTGTCAACCATCTGCTCGTCTTCATCGTCGACGTAGCGGAATTTTTTCGGCAACTCGACCACGCCGATCACGCCATAGGGATGCATGATCGCCATGCGCTCCACCAGGTTGGCCAGCTCACGCACGTTGCCCGGCCAGCCGTGACGGCACAGGGACATGATCGCAGCCGAGTTGAAGCGGATCGAGCCGCGCTTTTCGTGTTCCATGCGCGAGATCAGTTCGTTCATCAGCAACGGGATGTCTTCCACGCGCTCGCGCAGCGGGGCCATCTCGATGGGGAATACGTTGAGGCGGTAGTACAGGTCTTCGCGAAAGCTGCCGACCTCGATCATGCTTTCGAGGTTTTTGTGGGTGGCGGCAATGATGCGCACATCAACGCTCTGGGTCTTGTTGCTGCCCACACGCTCGAACGTGCGCTCCTGCAACACGCGCAACAGCTTGACCTGCATCGGCAGCGGCATGTCGCCGATTTCGTCGAGGAACAGGGTGCCGCCGTTGGCCAGTTCGAAGCGCCCGGCACGGCTGGTGATGGCGCCGGTGAAGGCGCCCTTCTCGTGGCCGAACAGTTCGCTTTCGAGCAGCTCTGCCGGGATCGCCCCGCAATTGACCGGCACAAAGGGTCCGTCGCGCCGCTTGGAGTGATAGTGCAGGTTGCGCGCGACCACCTCCTTGCCGGTGCCGGACTCGCCAAGGATCAGCACGCTGGCGTCAGTGTCGGCCACTTGCTGCATCATCTGGCGCACGTGCTGGATGGCACGGCTGGTACCGACCAGGCTGCGGAACAGGTTGGGCTCGCGGTGACGGCCGCGCTCGCGGGCCTGGTCGTACATCTCGCGATAGACCTGGGCACGGTGCAGGGAGTCGAGCAATTTGCTGTAGCTGGGCGGCATTTCCAGGGTGGACAACACGCGGCGGCGCTGGTCTTCGGGCAACTCGACCGAAGAAATATCGCCCATCAGCAACACCGGAAGGAACTCATCCCAGGTAGACAGTGTCTTTAACAAGCCCAAAACTGCGCCAGGAGCGTTTACCGTCCCGATCAGCACACAGATGACTTCACGGCTCGATGACAATGAGCTGACCGCCTGCTGCCAATCATGGCTGCCGCAGGGCAGATTTTCTTCGCCAAGAAAATTCAAAATCACCGCCAAATCGCGGCGGCGAACGCTATCGTCATCAATCAGCAGAATTTTGGTTTCACGCCACATGCAATAGCAACTTCCCTAGTAAAACTTCCTGCCCCAGTGTGAGGGCAATCAAGACGCCTGTAGGACTTATTACCTTGTAGACGTCTGAAATCTGAAAACAACACTAGTTAAGTCAAAAAAACCTGCGCAGTCAAATTTATGACGCGCATTAGGGTTAACCGACTCTGTTCAACCAAACAGATGGTAGACCTTTGACGCGTTTTTTGCCTGGTTGATCTGCGACATCTCTTCGAAAATCGCCTGCCTCTCCCCCGTCGTCACCTCAAGCAACTGCTGATACACCGCCAGCAGGCTTTCCAGCTTTTCACGCAACGCGTCCTCGTTGACCGGCGCTTCACTGAGCACCTGGTCGATCACATCGCGACAGCCCAGATCGAGTTCGCCGATGGCCTCCCAGTTGCGGTCCGCCAGCGCACCCACCAGCGCCTCACGGGTTTCATCAATGCGTTGCAGTGCATGGCTCATGACGTATTCCTCAAGGCCGTTGGCCTTACTGTGCGGCGCCTTGTGGGGTCGCGATACCATCCCAGCCTTGCTTGACGGTAATCATCAAGCGCGCAACCTCGTCGATCATCTCGGGGTCGTTGTGCAGGTTGGCTTCCATCAGACGGTTGGTCATGTACGCATACAGACTTTCCAGTTGCTGGATATACGCTGGATTTTCGCTTTTTTCAGCATCCAGACCGTCGCGCAGGCCGATGACGATATCCACCGCCTTGCCGAGCATCAGGCCTTTCTGCGCAATGTCGCCACGCGCCAAAGCACCCTTGGCCTGAGCCATGCGGTCAAGCCCACCCTCCATCAGCATCTGCACCAGACGGTGCGGACTGGCTTCAGAGATCTGAGCATGGGAATTGACCTTCTGGTATTGGCGAAGGGCTCTCATGGGATTCATGGTTCTACCTCGTAACAGGCGACAGCGGAAAGATTTCAGTAACGTTTATGTCGACTCGATTACCCATAACTTTAATCCCACCGTTATCAAAAAAGCCAATGCACGCAGCATTGGCTTTTTGCGGGGTGCCACACGGGCGCCATAAATCCGCTTGGTACAGTTCCTGCTTTGCCCCTTTCCAATCGTAGGAAACGATATTTAATTGACAGTCGCGGGCACCATGAAAAATATCATCAAGTTGTTAGTGCCAGAGATGCCGAAGGTCGAGCAGATTCTTCCGTACTGGCAGCAGATCGATGAAAATCGCTGGTACACCAACTTCGGCCCGCTGGTCTGCGAACTCGAAGAACGGCTGTCGCGCTCATTCAGTCGCGAGCCGACGAAGGTGCACGTGGTGTCCATGGCCAATGGCACCTGCGCACTGCAAATCGCCCTCGAAGCATTGAGGCTGCGCAAGGCTGGCCGGGTGCTCGTGCCTGGGCTGACGTTCGTCGCCACCGCCACCGCCATCATCCGTGCGGGGCTTACGCCGCTGATCAGCGATGTGGATCCCGACAGCTGGCTGCTGACGCCCGCGATAGCCCGCGCGGCCTTGGCTGAAACGCCATTTGACGCCGTGATGCCGGTCGCGACGTATGGCTGTCCTCAGGACGTCGCAGGCTGGGACCTGTTCACCGCCGAAACCGGCATCCCGGTGGTGGTGGACGCCGCAGGCGCCTGGGGCAATCAACAGGTCGGCCTGACCACCAAGGTTGCCTTCAGCCTGCACGCCACCAAGGCGCTGGGCGGCGGCGAAGGCGGTTTCGTCGCCGCCCGCCACCACGCTTACGGCCAGAGCATGCGCGCACTCAGCAACTTCGGCATCGATGCCCAGAGTGGCGGCCTGGTGTTCGATGCGGGTGAGAACGGCAAGATGAGCGAATACCATGCGGCCGTTGCCCTGGCGGCGCTGGACAACTGGCCGACCGTGGCAGAAACACGGCGCAGCCTGCATCAGCGCTATGCCGCACGCCTGCTGGCGCGAATTCCCGCGCTGAAACTTCAAGTCAAACCCGCGGACGGCGTATACAGCCTGATGCTTGTGTTACTGCCGCCGGGTGTTCGCGGGGTCGACATTCAACTGCGTCTGCTCGGCGAAGACATCGAAACCCGTCGCTGGTACTGCCCTCCCCTGCACGGCCACCCGGCCTTCCAGGCGTGCGCGGCCGGTCCGCTGCCGGTGGTCGATCTGCTGACCGAACGCCTGCTGGGCCTCCCCTTCCATCTTTCATTGACCGATGCAGACATCGAACGGGTGATCGATTGCCTGGCAGACCTGCTCACCGACCAAGCGGCAGCGCCATGACCGCGCGCGCCAACAGCCGGTTCAACCTTCGTCCCTTGTTCAAACTGGTGTGTGCATGACAACTACTCCTTCAGCCGCACAGGTGCCGCTGGTCAGCATCGCGATACCGGCCTACAGCCCTCGATTCTTCGAGGCGGCACTGAGCAGTGCGCTGAATCAGCGCTACGCCAACATCGAAGTCGTTGTCACCGATGACTGCCGCGACGACGGCGTCCGCCTGATTACCGAACGCCTCGCTGCGCAGTCAGCTGTGCCGGTGCGCTACCTGCACAACGAACAGCAGTTGGGCGGCATGCTCAACCTCAACCGTTGCATGCAGGAGTCCCAGGGCGAATACATCAAATTCCTCAACGATGATGACGTGCTGCTACCCGACTGCATCTCGCGCATGGCGGCGGTACTCCAGGCGCGCGGCGATATCGCGCTGGTCACTTCGCGGCGCACGATAATCGATGCCCAGGGTGAGGCGCAGCCCGATATCCTCGAAACGTCCGGTGTATTCAGCCAAGACACCTGCCTGCACGGCGAGGACATCATTTCGCTGCTCTGCGACTGGCCGGTCAATTTCATCGGCGAGCCCAGCACCGTGATGTTTCGCCGCGCGCAGTTGAGCGACAAGCTGCCATACATCTGCGCCCTTGGCGGTGTGGTGATCCGCGCCATCAACGACCTGGCGATGTTTGTGAACCTGCTGCAGCACGGTCACCTGGCGTTCCTGCATGAGCCGCTGTCGCTGTTTCGTCGACATGCCGACCAGCGTCAGAACCAGCCCGACATGAAGGCACTGTTCCTGCAGAGCCGCACCGACTTCGTCGAACAGATTCATGCGTTGGGGTTGTATCGCCCGCAGTTCCAGGCGCAGGTGCGCCGCAGGCCCCTGCCTGGCCCTCAGGCCTTCAGACTGTTTGCGTTGCGCGACGCTTACACGGCCGCCAGTGCCGACGCGTCAGCCACGGAGGTCTCGGCGGTCAGCGCCGAAACATGCGAATTGCTCGAGGTGCGGCGACCCGCTCTGCCGGACAGCGAGCCACCCGTGGCGGTGGTCATCCATGCCTTCCACCCGGATGTGCTTCTGGACATCCTGCAACGCCTGATTCAACTGCATGAACGCCTGCATCTCTACGTTACCTGCATGGCGGGGCGCGAAAATGAAGTACGCGACCATTTGGCGGGCACCGGCCTGGGTTATTCACTGTTCCGCGTACCCAACCATGGCCGCGACGTCTTGCCCTTTTTGAGCGTACTGCCATTTTTACGCGCCGATAATATTCACACCCTGGTCAAGCTGCATACCAAGCGCTCGGTGCACTTGGGCGTGAACAATTCCTGGGCCAGCGAACTGTTCGATGACCTGCTCGCTCCGGTGCGGTTTCGCCAGTCTGTGGAGTACCTGGCCAACCCGACGCACCATCCGCTGCTGGGCACGGAGCGCTACCGCCAGGCAGTGACCACCCATCTGGCTGAAAAAAACCGTATTCATCTATTGGCCCTGGCCGAGCGTGCCGGCCTTGAACCGCAGCACATCGACGAGGCTGACTTTTTCGCCGGCACCATGTTCTTCGTGCGCCTTGAAGCGCTGGCCCCTCTGGAGCGCATGCACCTGACACCCGCCGACTTCGAAACCGAAGCCGGCCAGCTTGACGGCACCCTTGCCCACGCGTTCGAACGCTTTTTCGGCGTGCTGGGGCATCTCGGCAAACAGCAGCGCAATGTCCATCTGTATCAGCGCTGGCTGGAAACCCGGCAACTGGCGGCCAGCGAATTCGAAGGCCTGCCGGCGCGGCTGGCAAGCTGGCCGCAGCAACCGGGCGTATTGTTGGTGGTGACCGATACCAGCGGTGACATGGCCGCCTTGCGCGCAACACTGGACAGCATCGACGGCCAGCTGTACCAGGCGGCGGCCATCGCCGTACTGTCCAATGCCGACCCCGTCGGGATAACCCCGGCCGACAATCTCGTGTGGCTGCCGCTGGCAGAGTCCTGGCCGAGCCAGCTCAATGAGTTGCTGCAAGGCATCCAGGCCGATTGGTGCTACCTGCTGCGCGGCGGCGACCAGCTCGACGCCCACGCCCTGCTGCTGCTGGCCGAGGGGATCGCGCTGAACCCCGGCATCAGCGCCTGTTACAGCGACGAGGATTCGATTACCGCCTCTGGCCGCCAGGATCCGGTCTTCAAGCCGGACCTCAACCTCGACCTGTTGCGCAGTTACCCGTATGTAGGCCGCGCCCTGGCCTTCAGCCGCGCCGCCGCCTTGCAGGCCGATGGTTTCGACCCTGCCTTCGCGGAACTTGCGCCCCACGACCTGCTCTTGCGGCTGATCGAGACCCACGGGCTGGGCAGCGTCGGCCACATCGCCGAAGTACTGGTACACCAGGCCATCAACTTCGGCCAGTGGCTGGGTGAGGCCCAGGTTATCGCCCACTCCGCGGCGGTCATCGAGGCGCACCTGCAACGCCTGGGCGTGGCGCACGAATTGCGCACCGGCCCCCTGCCGATGGTCCATCGCGTGGTCTATCAGCACCCGACAACACCCTTGGTGTCGATCATCATCCCCACCAAAGACCAGTTGCCTATGCTGATGCGCTGCATAGAAAGCCTGATGGAGAACACCCGCAACACCCATTACGAACTGCTCATCGTCGATAACAACAGCCAAACCGCCGAAGCCCGTGAATGGTTCGCCGGCATGGAGCGCCTGAACGATGCCAAGGTGCGCATCCTGCGCTACCCGCACCCGTTCAACTATTCGGCCATCAACAACTTCGCCGTCAGCCGCGCCCGTGGCGAATATCTGGTCCTGCTCAACAACGACACCGCAGTCATCGACGGCGATTGGCTTGACGCCCTGCTCCATCACGCCCAGCGGCCGGAAGTCGGCATCGTCGGCGCCAAACTGCTGTTTCCCAATGGCACGGTGCAGCACGCAGGCGTGGTCCTTGGCCTGCGCGGCGTGGCAGATCACGGGTTCATCGACAGCCCGATGCTGTCCAACGGCTACCTGCACCGGCTGCAAGTCGATCAGAACTACAGCGCCGTAACGGCCGCCTGCCTGATGATCCGCACCGAACTGTATCGCCAGGTGGGCGGGATGGACGAGGCCGACCTGGGGGTGTCCTACAACGATGTGGACCTGTGCCTGAAAGTCGGCCAGGCCGGGCAATTGGTGGTGTGGACGCCTTACGCGATCCTGATGCACGAAGCCAACGTGAGCCAGAACCAGGTTGACAAGGCCACCCAGGACACCAAGCGCGAGCGCTTCAAGCGCGAACAGGCGGTGATGTACCAGCGCTGGCTGCCGCAGCTGGCAAACGACCCGGCCTACAATCGCAACCTGACCCTGGAAGGCAGCGGCTTTGCCTATGAATGCCGTAGCGAGTTGGGCTGGCGCCCGCTCGCCAGTCACGCGCTACCTTACGCAGTGTGCTACCCCGGCGATTCCTTCGGCAGCGGCCATTATCGGGTGCGCCAGCCCTTCGCTGCCTTGCAGGCCGCCAGGCTGATCGACGGTGAAGTGAACGACTTGCTGCTGCAACCGGTGGAACTGGAGCGCCTGGCGCCGGACACGATCATCTTCCAGCGCCAATTCACAAAAACCCAACTTGAAGTCATCCAGAACGCCCGGTCACTGTCCAAAGCGTTCAAGGTGTACGAGCTGGACGACTACATCCTCAACGTGCCCGCCGGCAACCTGACCCGCTCGCTGTTTCCCAAGGACATTGCCAAGCGCCTGAAAAAAGCCGTGAGCCTGTGTGATCGACTGGTGGTGTCGACCCAACCGCTGGCCAATGCGCTCAAAGGCTACAACGCCGACATTCGCGTGATGGAAAACCGCCTGCCCGCCCAGTGGTGGAACGGGCTGACGAGCCTGCGCCAGCAGGGGCGCAAGCCTCGGGTGGGCTGGGCCGGCGGCTCAAGCCACGGCGCCGACCTGCTGGTGATTGCCGAGGTGGTTCGCGAACTGGCCGGCGAGGTGGAATGGGTGTTCATGGGCATGTGCCCACCGGCCCTGCGCCCTTATGTCCATGAGTTTCACGGTGGCGTGAACATCGACCAATACCCGGCACGCCTGGCTGCCCTGAACCTGGACCTGGCGCTGGCGCCGCTGGAAGACAACTTTTTCAACGCCTGCAAAAGCAACCTGCGCCTGCTGGAATACGGCGCCTGTGCCCTGCCGGTGATCTGCTCGGACATCCTGTGTTATCGCGGTGATTTTCCGGTGACCCGGGTCAAGAACCGCTCCAGGGACTGGATTGCCGCCATTCGCGAACATTTGGCCGAACCGGACGCCAGTGCCGCTGCCGGCGACGCCCTGCACAGCGTGATACTGGACAAGTGGATGCTCAGGGAAGATAACCTGCTGGCCTGGCGAAAGGCGTGGCTGCCCTGACTGGCCGGGGGACCCCCCCCCCCCTGCAACGGAGCTTTTGTGGCGAGCGGGCTTGCCCCGCGCTGGGCTGCGAAGCGCCCCCATTCAAGGAAAACGCGGTGTACCTGATACTGCGCAGCGCCTGGTCTTGGGGGCTGCTGCGCAGCCCAACGCGGGGCAAGCCCGCTCGCCACAAAAAGCCCGCTCGCTACGGGGGAATCGGCGCACCATAAAAAAGCCCGGGTCAAAGACCCGGGCTTTTGCCAAGCAGTCAAATCAGTTGTTTTTCTGGTTGTTCAGCGCATTGAGGGTACCCAGCACGTTGCTGCTCTGCTGGCGCAACTGGGCTACCAGAGTGTCCATCGCCGCGTACTTGTTGGTCAGCGTGGTCTGATAGGCATCGATACGCTGGTCGAGTGCACTCTGCTGCTTGGCCAGGTCCTTGAGGCTGTCGGACAATGAGGTGGAGCGCGTTGCCAGGATGCCGGTGGTCGGTTTGGCGTAGGCATCGGTTGCCGTGGTCAAGCGCGCCAGCAAGCCGTCCTTGCCCGTGAAGATACTGCTGAGGTCCGCCGCATTGGTCTTCATCGCGTTGTCCCACTGCTTGTCGTCGATCGACAGCAGGCCGGTGGTCTGGTCGGTTTCGACGCCGAACTGGGCCAGGGATTTCAACGCACCGTTGCCCGACATCTTGTTGAACTCGTTGCGGATCGCCGATTGCAGCGTGCGCAGGGTCGAGTCACCGGTCAATGTCGCCGCCACGGGGTCGCCCGCCGCACTTTTGGTCACGGCTGTTTCTGAGGTCATTGCCTTGAGCAGCGCGTTATAGGTGTCGACGAAGCCCTTGACGCCGGATTTGAGCGCGGTGGTGCTGGTACTGACGGAGATGGTGAGGGCCGTCAGTATGTTCGGAGTCGCCTTGTCAACCGGCGGCGATACCGTCAGCAATTTGATGCTGACACCACTCACCGCCTCGGTAATGTTGTTTGTCTTCGATTCGGCGGCAATGCCATCAATGGTGTACTTGGCATTCTGCGGCGGGTTGACCACCTTGTAGCCGGTGTCGACGCCCGAGTTGCCGGACAGGGTCAAGTCCGTGCCCACACCACCATTGGTCGAAGTCAGGATCAATCGCGAACCATTGGAATCTGTGAGGATGTTGGCACTCAGGCCTGCGGTGCCGAACTGCGAGTTGATCGAATCGCGCACCTGTTGCAGGGTCGCGCCGGGCGCCACGCTGACGTCAAAGTTCTTGCCTGACTGCGAGATGGTCAGTGTGGTCGCCGTACTACCCTTGTTGATCACGCTCGATGCGCCACCGGCAAAGTTGGCACTGCTCAGCTTCGAAGGCTGGGCCAGCTGCGACACCACCAGCGAGAACGAGCCGTTGGACGCACCCGCCCCCGCGGTCATGGTGGCGACTTTTTCATCCGAGGACGTACCGACCAGGCCACTGAAGCTGTTGTCGGTGCCTTGGGTCTTGAGCGCGCCACGGAACGCGTCCAGGGCTGCCTGAATCTTTCCGATGGACGAAAGTTGAGTGGTCGCTTTCTGCGATTGCGTGTTGATCTGAAGCTGTTTCGGTGCTTTTTCAGCATTTACCAGCGACGTAATGATCCCGCTGGTATCGATACCAGAACCCACACCACTAACCGTTGTACTCGCCATCATCTTGCTCCTAATTCGGTAGTTGCCGTTTTCTTGACGAGCAACCCATCAAGACATCACCGCAACAAGTTTCATGCCAGCTCAGACCTTTTCGTCGAACAGCACGTGACTGGCATTTGCCAGGTTTTGCGCCAACTTCAAGGCTGTTTCCGAGGGAATCTGGCGAATCACCTCGCCACTGTCGGTGGCGATGACCTTGACCACAACCCGATGGGTGGAGTCATCGATCGAAAAATCCAGTTTGCGCTGGGCCGCTTGTACGAATTCTCGAATATCGGTAACCGCTTGTTCCAGATCAGCCCGTTCCGGCTTGCCGGCGATCGGCGCGATGGCCTCGACCTTGGTCTTGTCCTTGTCCGCAACGACGGCGGCCGGTGCGCTTTGAGGTGCAACCGGTGGATAAGACGAGGCTAGCTTTACACTCATGTCCATGTCCAATCTCCTCTAAAACCGAAACGACGAAAGGGCACGTTAAACGCACCCTTCCGTCAGTCACCAAGCGCGGTTATTACTGAAGCAGCTTCAGTACAGCGGATGGCAGTTGGTTGGCCTGCGACAGGATCGCGGTAGCGGCCGATTGCAGCGTTTGTTGCTTGGTCAACTCGGCTGTTTCAGCAGCGAAGTCGGTGTCTTGTACAGTCGAACGTGCAGCGGTGGAGTTCTTCTGAATGTTGGTCAGGTTGTCTACGGTAGTGGTCAGACGGTTCTGAACAGCACCCAGGCCCGAACGTACGCTGTCGATGCCGCCGATAGCCTTGTCGATCACTGCCACTGCGGCCTGTGCGTTGAAGGCACTGGTCACGTCGGTTTGAGCGATGGTGGTTTTGGCGGACGCTGCGGCAGTACCGGTAGCGGCGAACAGACCGGTTACACCGGCACCGTTCAGTGCATAGCCCTTGGACGAGTCCAGGTTCACGGAACCGGTAGCGGTCAGGCCGTTAGCCAGAGCCGCGGCGGTGCCGTAGTTGCCGGAACCATCTTTGGTGGCGACGGTGATCGAGCCGGCTGCGGTGGCAGCGCTGAATGCCAGGTTTTCACCGGAGTCGGACTTGACCGACAGGGTGCCTTTGGATTCGTCGTAGTTGACGCTGATGCCGAGCTTGGCGGAGTTGGATTTCAACTGGTCAGCCAGGCTGGCAGTATCGGTCACGCCGGTGAACGTTGTAGCTTGGCCACCGATGGTCAAGGTGAACGAAGCCGGAGTCGTTTTGGCAGCAGCGCCGACGACGAACTGAGCTTCAGTGCTGGCGGTAGCCGACAGGCCGCCTACAGCGCCGTTCAGTTGGCTGGCGATGGTTTTGGCCGAAGAACCTGCTGCTACAGTGACGCTGGCAGTCTGGCCGTTACCGGTGATGCCAATCACGCCGCCGGCTACGCCGCTGGCGGTTGGAGTGATACCAACGCTTTTGACCTGCTGCGAACCGATGTTGTTGGCGGCAACGTTGTTCAGGCTCAGGTTGATGGTTTCGTTAGCGTTGGCGCCAACCTGAATGGCTTTGGTGCCGTACGAACCGTCGAGCAGCTTCTGGCCACCGAAGGTAGTGGTCTGCGAGATACGGGTCAGTTCCGAAGTCAGCGCCTGGTATTCTTCGTTGTTCGAAGTACGGTCAGCGTCGCTCAGGGAGCCGGTAGCCGAGGACAGAGCCAGGGTACGCATCTTTTGCAGAATGTCGGTCGAAGCCTGCATTGCGCCTTCAGCGGTCTGCGCGATGGAGATACCATCGTTGGCGTTCTTGACCGCTTGGCCCAGGCCGTTGATCTGGCTGGTCAGACGGTTGGAGATCTGAAGGCCCGAAGCGTTGTCTTTAGCACTGTTGATGCTCAGACCAGTGGACAGACGCTGCATGGAGGTTTGCAGCGAGTTGGCCGCTTTGCCAAGGCCGTTCTGGGTAGTGATGGAAGCAATGTTGGTGTTTACTGTTAAAGCCATGACGAAATCCTCGATGGTGGTTTACTGCGGCTTCCGGCCCTGGCAACCGCCGGGTGTGCCTGAGAACCTTCGTAATAGTTATCGTCGTGTGAGCCGGTTGCTTGAGTGTTTTTTTGAATATTTTTAATAGCCCCGTGCCACCCCTTGCAATTCAAGGGTTTACGCGGGCCTGAAACCCCGTAATCGCGGGTTTTTCTGGCGCCAAATAAAAAACGCCGATGATCTCTCGATCATCGGCGTCTTGTGTGGCAGCTATATTAAGGTGTCACGGGCGATACAGAATCGCCGAACCCCACGACAGGCCCACACCGAACCCGCTGATTGCCACGCGTTTCCAGGTGGCGTCCATCACGTGCTTTTCCAGCAGCAACGGAATGCTCGACGACACGGTGTTGCCGGTCTCGACCATGTCCTTGATGAACTTGTCCACCGGTGCATCTTCAAAACGCCGCGCCACGGCGTCGACGATGGCCGCACTGCCCTGGTGGATGCAGAAGGCGTCAATCTCGTCAGCCTTGAGGTCTGACTCGTTGAGCAGCTCGTGCAAGTGTGCCGGCACCTTGAGCAAGGCAAAGTTGAAGACCTGACGGCCGTTCATGAAGAACACGCCGTCGCTGACCTTGAGGTGCGGCGCGCCGGAACCGTCGGTGCCGAACTTCGACTTGCCGAGCAACCAGGGTGCGTCTTCGGCCATCCAGGTAGCCGTGGCGGCATCGCCGAACAGCATGGTGGTGTTGCGGTCTTCGGGGTCGACGATTTTCGAGTACGGGTCGGCGGTGATCAGCAGGCCGTTTTTCAGGCCGGTGGCTTCCATGAAGCCTTTCATCGCGTAGATGCCGTAGACGTAACCGGAGCAGCCCAGGGAAATATCAAAGGCGGCCACGTGGGTTGGCAGGCCGAGTTTGTCCTGCACGATGGCGGCGGTGTGGGGCAGCCCCTCTTCGTCGCCGTTCTGGGTGACAACGATCAGCGCATCGATTGACTCGCGCTTTAACGCCGGGTTGTTGGCAAACAACGCGTTGACCGCCTCGACACACAGATCGGAGGTTTCCTGCGCAGCTTCCTTGCGCGGCAGGAACGCCGACCCGATCTTGCCAATGATGAATTCTTCATCCTTGGCGAATTTGGCACCCTGGGCGTAGTTATCGATCCCGTCTGCGGGCACGTAACTGGCGATGCTTTTTATGCCAATCATTGTGGCTTCCCAATACCGAATAGCTGGAGAACACCCCCGGAACTGCGCCTGGAGTGCTGACAATAAGAGGGGACAACCCCGTAAAATCTCGCTGAAAGCCGCGCCGCAGGGTGTGCTGGGCGACTTATCCTTTTCACACGATACAGTGAAGATGCGCCTTGTGACTCACAGGTCAC
Organism: Pseudomonas trivialis; assembly: GCF_001439805.1. Lineage (GTDB taxonomy): Bacteria > Pseudomonadota > Gammaproteobacteria > Pseudomonadales > Pseudomonadaceae > Aquipseudomonas > Aquipseudomonas trivialis. The sequence goes on from NZ_JYLK01000006.1 coordinate 308,463, forward strand.
TCAATTTTCTGCGTTTTGTGCAAAACCCTTCAACCATTCAGCCGCGAAAACGACAACGGCCCACCCCGTTTTCGGAGTGAGCCGTGGTTGTGCAGCGCGTGCCTTACATCTTGTTGAACAGGCTCAGCTGCGAGATCTTCACGAACGCCAACTGTGAGGCTTGCAGCATGGTTTGCTGCAAGGTCAGGTTGATCGCCGCCTGCGCGGTGTCGATGTTGCCCAGGTCGCTCATGGTACTGGTATTGGCCAGACCGATACTGGCGTTCTCACTGGCCTGGGTATCCAGGGCATTCTGCCGCGCGCCGATGGAGCCGCGCACCACATCGATCTGGGTACTGGAGTTGGTGAAGTTGCTGATCGCGGCGGACAACGCATCCTTGAGTTTGACCGTCGCTGCCGGACTGCCGTCGGCCGGCAGCTCAAGCGCTTTGCGCAGTTGGCTCAGGGTATCGAGCGCATTCTGGGTTTTCTGAGTGGCGGCACCCACCGCAAACTGGTCACCGTTCTGCGGCGTGCCGCTGACGTCGAACGTTACCCCGGCCGCGACGACGGTGGTGCCGCCGCCGGTATCGCCGGTCGCGATGGATTTGCTGTCGGCCGTGTACGGCTGGGCATACACCTGGTATGCGGTGGCGCTGGTGAACTTGATCACCGCGCCGCTGTTGGCCGGGAACGTGCTGGCATACGCGGCCTGGTTGGTCACGCGGGCGTTGGTCAACTGCGCCGTCGAGGGGTTGCTGGCGGTGCGCGACACGCTGAAGGTGTCCGGCTTGGCTTCCAGACTGAACGAACGATCCTTGACCACGGCATCGGAGTTGGGCCCCGACGCGACGTCACCCAGGTTGAAGTTGATGTCGAACTTCACGCCGCGCAAGTTGATGCTGGAGCTGCCCTCCTTGGTGGAGTCGAACGTACCGTTGCCGGGGATCTGCGAGGTGATGTCGACGCCGTTCTTGTCGACGACGGAGTATTGGGTACTGCTGCTGAACGTCAGCTTGTAAGGCTGCCCGTCGGCGAACTTGTTGGTGTAATCGATGCCATTCGTGACGAGCCCGGCCGACAACGCCACTTTATTGTCATTCGCGGCCGGCTGGGTGGCCGGTGGCACCACGGCCGGGGCAATCCAGGTGGCCTGGGTGCGGCTGGAGTTGACCGCGCCTTCCAGAATGTTCTTGCCGGTGTCACCGGCACTGATGTTCAAGGTGTCGGATACCTGCAGGCTCAGCGGGGTCTCGTCGCCCTGATAGTTGTAAGTGCCGTCGCTGTTGCGGCTGTAGGGCGGCGTGTCGGTCTTGGAACCGGAAAACAGGTAGTTGCCCGACGAGTCCTTGCTGTTGAGCAGGCCCAGCACTTGTTCTTCGATGGCACCGACTTCACTGGCCACCGAACGGCGGTCCGCATCGCTGAGGGAGCCACCCGCACGCAACGCCAACTCACTGGCACGGCCCAACGCCAGGTTGATCGATTGCAGCACGCTTTCTTCGTTGGTCAGGGAGTTCTTCAGGCTGGTGACGTTGGTGTTGAACTGGCCCAACATGTCTTTCTGCTGCTGCAGCATCAACAGGCGTGCGGCCGCTACCGGGTCATCGGCGGCTGTCTGCACGCGTACGCCCGTGGAGGCCTGATCCTGAGCCTGTACCAGGCTTGAATAGTTGGTTTGGTACTTGGCGGCAGTGGTATCGAAATACTGCTGTGTGGAAATGCGCATCGTCCCAGGCTCCCTTAAAGACTATTGATCAGCGTACTGAAGGTTTCTTGCGCCGCCTTGATGATCTGCGACGATGCCGTGTAGTACTGCTGAAACTTGATCATGTCGCCCGCCTCTTCATCCAGGTTGACCTGGGACACCGAATTGCGCGCATCCTGGTTAGCCTTGAGCAGCGCGCCCGTGGCGGTGGTGTCGGTGTTGCCCGACGCGGCCTTGGCCCCGACGGTGGACACCAGTCGACTGTTGGCCCCGACCAGGCTCACCCCGCCGCCGTTGCCGTCACTCAACCCCACCGTGACCTTGGTCTGCAGGTCGAGCAGCGCCTGGGCGTTGCGGTTGTCGGACTTGCCCGTCGCATTGAACGAGAACGTAGTGCTGTCGCCATTGGCGGGCGAGCCGGCGACAGTGGTATCGAACTTGAAGCTCTTGGCCGGCACCAGCACGGCACCACTGGCATCGCGCATCGGCACGTTGACCGTGATCTTGTTGGTCTGGCCGGGAATGATGGTGCCGGTGCCGATCGAGTTGCCCTGGGCATCGTTGAGCGTGTAGCTCTGGGTGCCATCGGCGGCCGGCTTGCCGAACACCATTTTTACCGGCATCGAGTGTTCGATCCCGGTACGCAATTGAGCAGTGTCGGCGCCGCCGTGGATATCAATCGGCACGGTCAGGGTCGGCGGAGTGAAGGTGCCGGTACCCTGGTTGGTCTTGCTGCCCTCGCCCAGCAACGGCGCGGCGAACGCGACTTTATTGGCGTCGGTCAGCTGGGTGCCGATGGTGGTCGCGCCATTGGCGGTGGGGCTGACTTTGAAACTGTCGCCGGCGGCCATGGGGCCCTTGCCGTCCAGTGCCAGGGTGAAGCCGTCGATCACCGGCGGCGGCGTGGTGGTGGTGTCGAACGCACCCATCGCCTTGCCGTCGGAACGCAACACGGTGTACGTATTGCCACTGGTGAAGCTGACCTTGTAGTCGTAGGTCGACAGCTTGCTGGTGTCTTTGATCGTGACATTCAGGTTACCGGAGCCGGCACTGTTGCCGGCCGCCCCCTGGCTGCGCTGCGCAATGGCGGCGACGCTGTTGATGTCCTTGAACAACGACGCACCGAAGTCACCGTTCAGGTCCAGGCCCTGACCCAGTTGACTGTTGACGGTGTCAGCGGTGGCCAGCGCGATACGCCCAAGGTCGTTGATGGTGGGCGTCAGCACATCGCTGCGGTAACGCAACAGGCCGCCAATGCTGCCACCGCTGAGCACATTGCCCAGATCGATGGCGGTGCCGCCGCCGGCATTGAGCTGGATGGTGTACTGGGTCGGGTCGCTTTTGCTCGGCACCGCCGAAATGCTGTTGGACTGATCGCCCAGCACCAGAGACTGGCCACTGCCGGTGCTGACGCTGAACACGCCGTTCTTCTCGCCGGTGGTGACGCCCACCAGCTCATTGAGCGAACGCACCGCCTCGTTGCGCGCATCCAGCAGGTTGGCCGGAGCACTCATGTTGGAGCCCTGCGCCTGGGTGATCTGCTTGTTGAGCGAGGCGATCGAGGAGGTCAACTGGTTGACCTGATCACTCATGGTGCTCAACTGGCCGTTGATCGACTCTTTCTGCTGGGTCAACTGGCTGGAAATCGCGTTGAAGCGGTTGCTCAGGGTCTGGGCGCTGGTCAGCAGCACCTGGCGGGCGGACACGTCGCTGGGGTTGGCCGATGAGGTCTGCACCGCGGCGAAAAACGCACTCAGCACCGAAGACATGCCGGTGGTCTTGTCCGACAGGGTCTTGTCGATGGCGCTGGCCTGGCCCGAATACGCCTTGGCGTCGTTATTGAGCGCCGTGCTGTTCTGGTAAGCCGCGTCGAGGAATTCGTTGTACACCCGGCGCACGTCGGCCAGGGTGGTGCCGGTGCCCACGAACAGGCCGCCGTAGGGGTTGGCCGCGCTGGCGTTCTGCGTGGTCTGCTGGCGCGAATAGCCCGAGGTATTGGCGTTGGCGATGTTGTTACTCAAGACTGACAACGACCCTTGAGCGGCGTTGAGCCCCGACATCCCGATACTGAGCAAACTCATGGTTCAAACCTTATAAATGTGTGGTTGCGCCAGCGGCAGCGTAATTCTGGTAACTGCCCATCGTTTTTGCGATCTGCGAAATCTTGCTGGCGTAATCCGGGTCGGTTGCGTATCCGGCTTTTTGCAACTCGCGCACAAACTGTTCCGGGTTGTCGGCTGATTTCACAACATCTTTATAGCGATCATTGCTTTGCAGCAACGTGACGAGGTCATGAAAGCTGTCCTGATAGGACGTGTAGGAACGGAACTGCGCCGTTTCCTTGACCATCGCCCCGTCACGGAACTCGCTGGTGATCGCACGGGCCTGCTCGCCCTGCCAGCTCTTGCCGGCCTTGATACCAAACAGGTTGTGGCTGCTGCTGCCATCCTGGGCGCGCATTACCGACTTGCCCCAACCGGTTTCCAGGGCCGCCTGGGCCACCAGGTACTTCGGATCGATGCCAATGCGCGCTGCGGCGGCCTTGGCCATCGGCAGCATGGTGGCGACAAATTCATCCTGTGAACTGAACGCTTTCTTCGCCGGCGCCAACGGTGGCTGGGCCACGGCGCGGGCATACACTTGCATCTGCCCGCTCGGCGCGGCAAACGCACGCGCGCTGCTGTTGACCACATTATCGGCGGCGGCGCTGTTGCGCAGCGGCGCGCTTTTGGCGTCGATGGCCACTGGCGCAGTCGGCACGATGCCGGCGAGCAGACGGTCGGTCAGCTTGCTCGGCAAGGCGATGCGCCGCTGATTCATCAGTGCCACGTCATTGCTGTGGGACGCCGCGCCACCGGCCTGGGGCTCAGCCACACGGTACGCCCACAGCGGCCGCTGGCCATTGGAGCGGCCCAACGGGCCGGAAGCCTGGGTGCCGGCCGCAATCTCGGTCGGCACATCGACTTTCTTCGCCGGCTCAGTCGCCCCAGGGCCTTGCAGGGTGGCCGCCTGGGCGTCCACCGGCTTGTTCTTCTGCATCTGGCGCATCAGCACGTCGGCCAGGCCGATGCCGCCGCCCTCGCGGGACATCGACACCGCCAGCTGCTGGTCGTACATGTCCTGGTACTGCTTGGCGGCATCGGTGTTCAGCGGGTTGTCTTCGCCCACGGCATCAGTGGCCTTGCGCATCGACTTGAGCATTTCGCTGAGAAACAGCGACTCGAACTCCTGCGCCACTTTGCGCATGTTTGCGTCGCTGTTCTTGTCGCCGACCTTCAGCTGGTTAAGCCGGTTCAAGTCGGAGTAGGACCCCGAGTCCGCCGTGCTGCTGATGCCGCTCTTGCGCATATCCATGGCCATGGCCTCAGATCACGATCAGGTCGGCTTGCAAGGCGCCGGCCTGTTTCAGGGCTTCGAGAATCGCCATCAAGTCGCCTGGCGCCGCGCCCACCTGGTTCACTGCACGGACGATCTCGTCCAGGGTGGTGCCGGGGCCGAACTTGAACATCGGTTTGGCTTCCTGCTGGGCATTGACCCGCGAGCGCGGCACCACCGCCGTCTGGCCGTTGGACAACGGGCCGGGCTGGCTGACGATCGGGTCTTCGGTGATGGTCACGGTCAGGCTGCCGTGGGTGACCGCCGCTGGCGAGACCTTGACGTTCTGGCCGATCACGATAGTGCCGGTACGCGAATTGATGATGACCTTGGCCACCGCCTGGCCGGGGTCGACCTCGAGGTTTTCCAGGATCGACAGATAATCGACGCGCTGGCTTGGGTCCAGTGGCGCGGTGACGCGCACGGAGCCACCGTCGATGGCCTGGGCCACGCCTGGGCCGAGCATGTCGTTGATCTTGTCGACCACGCGTTTGGCGGTGGTGAAGTCGGAGCGATTGAGGTTCAGGGTCAGGCTGTTGCCCTGGTTGAAACCGCTGGGCACGGTGCGTTCTACCGTGGCGCCGCCGGGGATGCGTCCGGCCGACGGAACGTTGACGGTGATCTTCGACCCGTCGCGGCCCTCGGCGTCAAAACCGCCCACCACCAGGTTGCCCTGGGCGATGGCGTAGACGTTGCCGTCGATACCCTTGAGCGGCGTCATCAGCAACGTGCCGCCGCGCAGACTCTTGGAGTTGCCGATGGACGACACGGTGATATCCACCACCTGGCCCGGCTTGGAGAACGCCGGCAAATCGGCGCTGATCGACACCGCCGCGACGTTTTTCAGTTGCACGTTGCCCGAACCCGCCGGCACCTTGATGCCGAACTGCGAGAGCATGTTGTTGAAAGTCTGCAGGGTGAACGGGGTCTGGGTGGTCTGGTCGCCCGTACCGCTGAGCCCCACCACCAGGCCGTAACCGATCAACTGGTTGGAGCGCACGCCGGAAATACTGGCGATGTCTTTCAGGCGCTCGGCCTGGGCGACAGCGCTCAGGCTCAGCAGGAGCGCCGCCGCCAGCAGTTGCTTGAGGTTCAAAGTTCTCACCTTAATGGGCACCTAGAAAGGAAACAGCGGGCTAAGGAAGAAACGGTCGAACCAGCCCGGCTGGCTCGCATCGGCAAACGCGCCGGTGCCGGAGTACGTGATGCGGGCATCGGCGATGCGGGTCGACGGCACGGTGTTGTCGGTGGAGATATCATCTGCACGCACCATGCCAGCAATGCGCACCAGCTCGTCGCCAGTGTTGAGGGTCATCCACTTTTCACCGCGTATGGCGATGATGCCGTTGGGCAATACATCGGCCACGGTCACAGTGATCGAACCGGTCAGGCTGTTGCCCTGCCCTGCCGCGCTCTTGCCATTGGTGGCACGGTCGCCGCTGTAACCGGCGCTCAGGCTCAGGTCGCCATCGCCCAACGGATTATTGACGTTGGGCACGGCGCCGAACAACGAGGTGAGGCCGATGCCCGCCTTGCTGGTCTTGCCCACCTGGGAGTTGGCGTTCTTGCTGGCCTGGGTGCGCTCGTTCAGGGTAATGGTAATGATGTCACCGACCCGGAACGCCTTGCGGTCGCTGTACAGGTTCTGCTCGAAACCGGCCTGGTAGATCGAGCCATTGTTGGCGGCCGCCGGCAATGGCGTGCGCGGCAACACCGGCGCGTAGTACGGGTCATTGGGTTTCGGCGACGGCGCGACACATCCGGCCAGCACGCTGATCCCACTCAATGCCAAAACACAAACAAAGCGATTCATGACCCTAACCTCACGGTGTTGCAGACGCGCTCGCAAGCGCCCCATAGACTTGATTACAGATTCTGCGTGACGAACGAAAGCATCTTGTCGGCGGTGGAAATCACCTTGGAGTTCATCTCGTAGGCGCGCTGGGTGGTGATCATGTTGACCATCTCCTCAACCGTGCTGACGTTGGAGGTTTCCAGGGTGCTTTGCAGGGTGGTGCCGAAACCGTTGAGGCCTGGAGTGCCGATCTGCGGCGCGCCGCTGGAGGCGGTTTCCAGGAACAGGTTGCCGCCCATGGCCTGCAGGCCGGCCGGGTTGATGAAGTCGGCGGTCTGCAGGTTGCCGATCACTTGCGACGCCGGGTTGCCGGCCACGGTGATCGACACGGTGCCGTCGTTACCAACGGTGAAGGTCTGCGCATTCGCAGGCACCACAATCGCAGGTTCCAGGGCAAAACCATTGGCGGTGACGACCTGACCGTTGGCGTCCAGGTGGAATGTGCCGTCACGGGTGTAGGAGGTCGTGCCATCCGGTTGCAGGATCTGGAAGAACCCCTTGCCGTTGATCGCCATGTCCAGGGGTTGCCCGGTTTGCTGCAGGTTACCGGCGGTGAAGTTTTTCTGGGTGCCGACGATCTGCACACCGGTACCCAACTGCAGGCCCGACGGCAGTTCGCTGTCCTGGGTCGACTGCGCGCCCGGCTGTTTCTTGATCTGGTAGAGCAAGTCCTGGAACTCGGCGCGATCACGTTTGAAGCCCGTGGTCGACACGTTCGCCAGGTTGTTGGAAATGGTGGTCAGGTTGGTGTCCTGGGCGGACAAACCGGTTTTGGCAACCCATAGAGCCGGAAGCATGCTGTTCTCCTTCGTGCGCCTGATCGTTGGCGCCGTGCTGCGAAATTAGTGGGTGACTTAGCTCATCTGCATGACGCGAGTCATGGCCTGATCGTCTTCCTTGGCGCTGTTCATCATCTTGATGTGCAGCTCGAACTGTTTGGAAAGCGCCAGCACCGCGGTCATTTCCTCCACCGCGTTGACGTTGCTCGCCTGCAGGAAACCCGAGTTCAGCGTGACCCGCGCATCGGCCTGGGCAGGCTGGCCATCCTTGGTGTGGATGGTGCCGTCCAGCCCCTTGGTCATGTTCTTGAGGTCCGGCTGGACCAGCTTGATGCGGTCCACTTCGGCCATCACCCGCGGGCCTTCGCCCATGGCGCGGATGCTGATGGTGCCGTCGGTGCCCACTTCGATTTTCTGCTGGGGCGGCACGGCAATGGGGCCGCCGTTGCCCATGATCGGCATGCCGTTGGCGGCGCGCAGCACGCCCAGCGCGTCCACGTTCATGCTGGCGCTGCGCACGTAGGCTTCGCCGCCATCCGGGGTTTGCACGGCCATCCAGCCATCACCACCGACGGCCACATCGAGGTCGCGACCGGTTTCGATCATGGCACCCGGCGAGAAGTCAGTGCCTGGCCGCTCAGTCAGGGCAAACGCCCGCGCCGGAAAGCTGTCACCAAACACCGGCATCGAACGCGCCTGCTCCAGGTCGCGCTGAAAACCGTTGGTGGAAATGTTCGCCAGATTGTTGGCATGGGCCTTCTGCGCCAGAGCATTCTGACTGGCGCCGGTCATTGCCACGTAAAGGTATTTGTCCACGCTCTATCCTCTTTCTGACGGACGCTTGCCGCCCACCGTTGTACTGAGGTGGCTTAAGCAATTTGCGGTCCAACTTTTGGAAATAGGCGAAAGTTCAGGTGGGGCGGGGGTTTGGGGGAAGTTGGGGTGGGCGGATGGGCGGGGGATAGTCGAAAAAACGGCGGACTACTGCCGCGGGCGGCAAGTCTCGGTCTTGAAACTGACGCGGGTTGGGTTTTTGGGGGCTGCCTGGGTTTTTGTGTGCATATCCGTTATTGGGATAACGGGGGCGCCCAAGATCAAAAGCAGGATCAAAAGCCAGAGCAAGGCAGATCTAAAGCAGCTGATACCTTCAGAAAAATGGAGATCCAATTGTGGGAGGGGGCTTGCTCCCGATGGCCGAGTGTCAGGAGAGTGTCAGATTTTTTGTGTTCGGGCCGGTTACGGCCTGCCGTCAGGCAGGCCCTATCTTTACCAGGTTGGCCTGATAAATCGATCTCCGTACAGAATCGCAAATTGATTCATCGCGCTCTTCCA
>NZ_JYLK01000007.1 GCF_001439805.1 Pseudomonas trivialis
ACCGCACTATCAACTTCTTCCAGGCTTCGATGAACTGAAGCAACTCGCTGTCGAATCTTGCATAACTACTTGTTTACCAAGGAGTTTTCCGTTTCGACTGCGCCGGAAGTGGGGCGAATTATAGACATCCAGAATCTGCCGTCAACCCTTAATTCTGATTTTCTACCAATCCATATCAAATTGAGCAGAACACTCTATAAAAACTTAGCGTTGAGCAATATATTGCCCATCAAGCCACACTTAAGCATCATAGCGCCCTCTGCCTTTATAACTCTGGACAAACATCCTTAATGATCACCGCACCCCGCAGCCTGGCATCGACGCTGTTTCCGGTAGGCCTCTTGTTAATAGCCATGGCCTCGATCCAAACCGGAGCCTCGCTGGCCAAAAGCATGTTCCCGATCGTTGGCGCACAGGGCACCACCACTTTGCGCCTGATTTTCGCCAGCATTATCATGCTGCTCATATTACGTCCGTGGCGCGCCACGTTTACGGCGAGATCGCTGCGCACCGTATTCATCTACGGAATAGCGCTGGGCGGCATGAACTTCCTCTTCTATATGTCGCTGCGCACCGCCCCCCTGGGTATTGCGGTCGCCCTCGAGTTCACCGGCCCTCTCGCTGTGGCGATCTACGCATCGCGCAGGGCAATAGATTTTCTATGGATCGCGCTCGCGATTATCGGCCTGCTCCTGCTCATACCAACCGGCGAAGCCAGCAGTAGCATTGACCTGACAGGTGCTGCCTACGCACTGAGCGCAGGCGCATGCTGGGCGCTCTACATACTGTTCGGGCAAAAAGCCGGTAACGACAATGGCGTCCAGACTGCAGCGCTGGGTGTAATGATCGCTGCCCTGTTCGTCGCACCGATCGGTATCGTGCACGCAGGCAGCGCACTGCTGACGCCAGCCTTGATACCTGTCGCCATCGCCGTAGCTATTCTCTCAACCGCCCTGCCCTACACCCTTGAGATGGTCGCGCTCACCCGCCTTCCAGCCCGCACATTCGGCACGCTGATGAGCATCGAACCTGCATTCGGTGCGCTGTCGGGTCTGCTCTTTCTGCATGAACACCTCTCCTTCGCGCAATGGATGGCCATCACCTGCATCATCCTGGCGTCCACAGGCGCAACCCTGACAATGCGCAACCAAGCCAAACCGCTGGTGCCTGTCGACTGATCATCTTTCAAAACCAGGTATGGTATTTACTGCTCTTTTAGGCCATGTTTAGGCCGTAAACGAATGGCATTCATGGAGGGTTTCGACAAGGACAGCGCAGACGCACAATCGAGAGCGAGCAGAGCCTGCTTCAAGCATTTTTGCCAAGCGGCTATTAAGGATAGGAATGAAGCGAATTTTGATACTGTTAATGATCGTGGCCGTTTCAGGCTGTGCCGCGACCACCAAGACAGAAGTTAAGCGGGGCAAAAAAGGGCTGCATATCAACTGTTCCGGCCTGTCCTCCTCCTGGGACCAGTGCTACACCAGTGCGGCCAACGCCTGCGGCGCCAAGGGCTACCGGGTCATCGCCAAGTCCGGTGAAAACTCCGAAGAGCCCGGGGACTATCCGTTCGGCCTCAACCCCGCCGGCTACACCAGCCGCAGCATGATCGTCATCTGCAAGTAACTGCCCGAGCAGTCCGTCCATGACTGCTCTTGCATATTCCTGTCTGCTCGACCATCGCGGCAACGGCGCCCTCACCCGGACGCCACAACTGCGACCTGTCAAATAGCTACAGTACGCACCTGCAACCACTCCAGCGCGGCACCACTGAGCAGCGGACTCAAACGTTTACGCACCTCGGCATGGTAAGCGTTAAGCCACACGCGCTCATCAACCGTCAGCAACGAAGGTTCCAGGCAACGCGTGTCGATCGGGCAAAGGGTCAGGGTTTCAAACCTGAGGAACTCACCGAACTCGGTTTGACCCGCCTCACGATTCAATACCAGGTTCTCGATACGTACCCCCCAACGACCCGGACGATACGTGCCCGGCTCAATGGACGTAATCATACCCGGCTGCATCGCCGTCTGTGGCGCAGCCGCCGCCTGATAGGCAATCACCTGAGGCCCCTCGTGCACATTGAGGAAATAGCCTACACCGTGACCGGTGCCATGCCCGTAATCCACGCCTTCAGCCCAGATCGGCGCGCGTGCGATGGCATCCAGCAGCGGCGACAGAATACCCTTGGGGAAATGCGCCTGTGACAAGGCGATCACGCCCTTGAGCACCCGCGTGCAGTCGCGCTTCTGCTCTTCACTCGGCGTACCAATGGGCACCATCCGCGTGATGTCCGTAGTCCCCCCCAGGTATTGGCCGCCCGAGTCGATCAGCAGCAGGCCATCACCCTCGATCAACGCGTGCTCTTCTTCAGTGGCGTGGTAGTGCGGCATCGCGCCATTGGCGTTGAACGCGGCAATGGTGTTGAAACTCAGCGACACATAACCCGGTCGACGTATACGTGCGGCGGTCAGATGTTCATCAATCGTCAGTTCGGTAATACGCTCGCGCCCCAGAGCGCTGTCCAGCCAGGCAAAAAATTCGCACAAGGCTGCACCATCCTGCTCCATCGCCTGACGGATATGTTCCGCATCGGCCAGGCTCTTGCGGGATTTGGCAAGCGTGGTCGGGTTAAGGCCTTCCACGAGCTTGACGCCAGCATCGAGATTTTCCAGCAAGCCCGCCGTTACCCGCGCCGGATCAATCTGCAAGCTGGCACCCGACGGCACAGCACGCAGCGCCTCGGCCACTTCGCTGTAGTCGCGCAAGGTCACGCCATCCTGCTCAAGCACGGCACGCAGCGTGGCGTCGACTTTGCTCAGGGCCACAAACAGGGTGGCCTGCTGCTGGCTGATCAAGGCAAAGGACACGAACACCGGGTTGAACGACACATCGCCGCCGCGCAGGTTGAACAGCCAGGCAATGTCATCCAGCGTCGCGATGAAATGCCAATCGGCACCCTTTTCTGCCAGGCTGGCGCGCAGTGCCGCGAGCTTCTCGCCACGGCTGACGGTCGCCTGCGGCGGCAGATGCTGGTAAATCGGCTGGTCTGGCAGCGCCGGTCGGTCCTGCCAGACTTCATTCAGTAGATCGATATCGGTACGCAAACGCGCGCCCCGCTCCGCCAGCTTGCTGCCCAGAGTACGCGCTGAGGCTACGGCCATTACCGCGCCATCCACTGCCACCACACCGCCTTCGGGCGTTTGTTCGGCCAGCCATTCCAGCGGGCCGGGTTGACCCGGCTGCAGCTTGACCAGCTCGATGCCGCTGCCCTTGAGTTCCTTGGTCGCCTGCTCCCAGTAGCGGCTGTCTGCCCACACGCCGGCAAAATCGGCGGTAACAATCAGCGTCCCCACCGAGCCATGGAACCCCGACAACCACTGACGGCCCTGCCAGTAACCCGGCAGATATTCGGACAAATGCGGGTCGGCCGACGGCACCAGCAGGGCATGAATACCCTCGCGGCTCATCCGTTCACGGGTAACTGCCAGGCGCCGGGGCACCGCGCCATGGATCAAAGGCTGCGTACTCATTGTGTCTCCTGCTAACCACTCATCATTATTATGGTGTGCGAATCAAAACTCAGACGGCCCAGAAGGCCGGTGCACTGGTGACTGCGGCCTTGATCAGTTGCACGGCCTCATCGATATCCTGCTCGGTGGTAAATCGACCAAGGCTCAAGCGAATGGTACGACCGGCAGCACGTGCGTCATGCCCCAGCGCCAGAAGGACGTGAGACGGCGCGTTGCTTGCCGAATTGCACGCCGACGTCGCTGAAAACGCAATGCCCGCACTCAGTGCGGCGGCGTTGAATTCGCCCTCGCTGAACGTGAGGCTCACCGTGTGGGGAATACGCTGCGTGGGGCTGCCATTGAGGCGCACGCCGGCAATTGACTGCAGTTGATCCAGCAAGCGCTGACGCAAGGCCGCAATCTGTGCCGTCTCCTCAGCAAAAGACTGCGCCGCCAAGGCGAATGCCGTGCCCATGCCGGCAATCTGGTGCGTCGGCAATGTACCGGAACGCAGGCCCCCCTCGTGACCACCGCCGTGAATCTGCGCCATTACCTTCTGCTGCGCACGGGGCCCGACAAACAACGCACCGATCCCCTTGGGACCGTAAAGCTTGTGAGCGGAAAACGACATCAGATCCACTGGCCACTGGGCCAGGTCGATAGCCACCTTGCCCGCACCCTGCGCCGCATCCACATGGAACAACGCGCCATGGGCTCGCACGCGCGCGCCGATGGCCGGAATATCGTTGAAGGTGCCGAGTTCGTTGTTCACCAGCATCAGCGACACCAGAAAAGTATCTTCGCGCAACGCCTCGCTGACCGCATCGGCACTGATCAGGCCATCGGCATCCGGCACCAGATAGGTCACCGCCACTCCGGAATCCTGCAACTGCCGCGCGGTATCCAGCGTGGCTTTGTGTTCAATCTGGCTGGTGATGAAATGCCCACCCGCCACACCGCGCGCCTGGGCCACACCCTTGATAGCAAGATTGCTGGACTCGGTGGCGCCGGAGGTCCAGACGATCTGCTCGGGCTGCGCCCCCACCAACTCGGCCACCTGCCCACGTGCCAGTTCAACCGTGTGCCGGGCCGCCCGGCCAAACGCATGGGAACTGGAGGCAGGATTACCGAAGTTGGCATTGAAGCCCAGGCACTCGACCATCACCTGGATCACGCGCTCATCCACCGGCGTGGTGGCGGCGTAGTCGAAATACAACGGACGTTTATTCATAGACGTTAAAAACTCGCAGAGCGTATTACCGAAAGCAACATCCCGGGGCATTGACCAGAACAGAGATCATCAGATTTAACCGATCAAACGCCATTGAAGAAGGGCCACTGTATGTAAATGGGCGTAGGAACGCTCCTGAAATTCAGCTTAACAGGCTGAAGTGATCCCATGGAAAACAAAAAGCCCGAGACGCCTCATGGGGAACCTCGGGCCTTGTGCCGCTGGCTGCACGCTCAACTGGCACGCCCCAACAACTTGACGCCGCGTTCTGCATTCATTTCGCCGTGGCGATCAAAACCGCTCGGTTTGGGCGACTGTCCGGTCAATGCGGCGCGCTGCTGTTGATATTCATCAAACGATAACCCGCGACGGCTCAACGCTTCCAGGGCCAACTGACGGGTTTCTTCTGCGGTATAGGGACGCAATTGCGGCGCCGGGTGCGCCGCACATCCGACCAGCACAGAGGTAACGAGCAGTAGCAAAACAGCGAATGAACGATTCATGGCAATGGCCTTGGGAAGTCGGTTGCAAGTCAATGAACACAGGCTACTCCCGGCCCCGCCAAGTGAAAAATCACCGCCCGTGATAATCGCTATCAACCGTTTCGGCCACTTCGGCAGCAGAGGCTTTATATTCAATTAAAGTCTATAAATAGAGAAATACGTTCATTTACGGAATAACCGTAACCTTCTATAACTAACGCCGCCTTTAGAACCACACGCGCCATCTCCTGCTGAATATCGCTCAAGGATCTGTCATGGATGTTTTCTGGTTTCTGCCAACACATGGCGACGGTCATTACCTGGGCACTACCCAGGGTGCTCGCCCGGTCACGCTCAATTACCTGAAGCAGGTCGCCCAGGCGGCTGACAGCCTGGGTTACCACGGTGTGTTGATTCCTACCGGTCGCTCGTGCGAAGACTCCTGGGTCATCGCCTCGGCGCTGGTACCGCTGACGGAACGCCTGCGTTATCTGGTAGCGATTCGCCCTGGCATCATCTCGCCCACTGTCTCGGCACGCATGGCTGCCACTCTGGATCGCCTGTCCAACGGTCGCTTGCTGATCAACGTGGTCACCGGCGGCGATCCGGATGAAAACCGTGGTGACGGCAGCTTTCTCGACCACGCCGAGCGCTACGAAGTCTCCGACGAATTCCTCAGAATCTGGCGCCGCGTCTTGCAGGGCGAATCGGTAAATTTCGACGGCAAACACCTGCGCGTGCAAAACGCCAAGGCGCTTTATCCACCCGTGCAGAAGCCCTATCCACCGCTGTACTTCGGCGGCTCTTCCGATGCCGCCCACGACCTGGCCGCCGAGCAGGTGGACGTGTACCTCACCTGGGGCGAACCGCCAGCCGCTGTCGCGGAAAAACTCGCCGATGTACGCGAGCGCGCCGCGCGCCATGGCCGTACGGTGAAGTTCGGCATTCGCTTGCATGTGATCGTGCGCGAAACCGAAGAAGAGGCCTGGAAGGCCGCCGACAAACTGATCGAACACATCAGCGACAAGACCATTGCCGCCGCGCAAACATCCTTCTCGC
The DNA here is from genome assembly GCF_001439805.1 of Pseudomonas trivialis. Lineage (GTDB taxonomy): Bacteria > Pseudomonadota > Gammaproteobacteria > Pseudomonadales > Pseudomonadaceae > Aquipseudomonas > Aquipseudomonas trivialis. Next base: position 6,285 of record NZ_JYLK01000007.1, read on the forward strand.
GCTTCGACTCCGAAGGCCAGCGCCGCATGGCCGCCTTGCACGATGGGCGTCGCGACAACCTGGAAATCGCGCCCAACCTGTGGGCCGGCGTCGGCCTGGTACGAGGCGGCGCCGGCACCGCGCTGGTGGGCAACCCCTGGCAGGTGGCCGAACGCATCAGGGAATACGCCGACCTCGGGATTGAGAGCTTCATTTTTTCCGGCTACCCGCACCTGGAAGAGGCGTATCGGTTCGCCGAGCTGATCTTTCCCCTGCTGCCGGAACCGTACGCCAGCCTTGCCGGCCGTGGTGTTACCAACCTTACGGGCCCGTTTGGCGAAATGATTGCCAACGATGTGCTACCCGCCAAGGCCTGAGATTTTCGCCAAATAAAAAGAGTGAGCAAACCATGCAGCTTCTGACCCTACCGCCCTCGCCCGCCCTCGCCACCTCGATCCGCGCCACGGCCCAGGTGTTCGAAGACCCCAAATCCCAAGCGCTGCTCGACCATATTCAGCAAGTGGCGCCCAGTGAAGCCAGCGTGCTGATCATCGGCGAGACCGGCACCGGTAAAGAACTGGTGGCGCGCCATATCCACAACCTCAGCGCGCGGCGCAACCGGCCATTCGTGGCGGTCAACTGCGGCGCCTTTTCCGAGTCGCTGGTGGAGGCCGAACTGTTCGGCCATGAAAAAGGCGCGTTTACCGGCGCCCTTGGCGCCAAGGCCGGCTGGTTCGAAGAGGCGGATGGCGGCACGCTGTTCCTGGATGAGATCGGTGATTTGCCGATGGCGATTCAGGTCAAGTTATTGCGTGTGTTGCAGGAGCGCGAAGTGGTGCGCCTGGGGTCGCGCAAGAGCATCCCGATCGATGTGCGCGTGCTCGCAGCCACCAACGTGCAACTGGAAAAAGCCATCAACGCCGGGCACTTTCGCGAGGACCTTTATTACCGACTGGACGTGGTCAGCCTGGAGCTCAGCCCGTTGCGCGAGCGCCCCGGCGATATCATGCCGCTGGTGCGGCACTTTATCGAAGCCTACAGCCGGCGCCTGGGCTACGGCTCGATCAGCATCAGCCGTGAGGCCGAACAGAAACTCCAGAGCTACAGTTGGCCGGGCAATATCCGCGAACTGGAAAACGTCATCCACCACACCCTGCTCATCTGCCGTAACCGCGTGATCGAACGCGACGACCTGCGCCTGTCGAACCTGCGCATCGAGCGCCAGGACGACAGCCAACACATCGACAACAGTGCCGAAGCCCTGCTGGCCCGCGCCTTTCAAAAGTTGTTCGAAGAACAGGCCGGCGCCCTGCATGAAAAAGTCGAAGACACGCTGCTGCGCGCCGCCTACCGCTTCAGCCATTACAACCAGGTGCACACGGCCAATCTGCTGGGCCTGAGCCGTAATGTCACGCGCACGCGCCTGATCAAGATCGGCGAATTGGCGGTGAACAAACGGCGGCCCGGCGAAAACACGCAAGGCGAACGGGTGCTGCACCTGTCCGTTTAGACGGCGGTGCAATGCGCCGCCCTTCTCACCCCGATAAATGCATCCGCATGACCGCCTGAAACATTTTCTTTCATTTGCGCCTTGGGGATTTCTCATCCTCATCCGTCTTAACTTAGATACAGCCCGTCGCGTCAGCAAAAGCTACGACCGGCCTTTCCCGGGCCTGCATCGCCCTCCTCTATCAAGACCCGCATTGACATGTCGAAGAAGTCACGCTCAAAACTCTGGTTTCTCGTACACAGCTGGCTGGCATTGCCCATCTGGTTCTTCGTGCTGATCGTCTGCGTCACCGGCACCCTGGCGGTGGTCAGCCAGGAAATCGTGTGGCTGGCCAACCCGGACATCCGCGCGAGCAAACCGTCGGATGACGCCGAACCGCTGAGCTTCGACCAGGTGATCGCCGCCATCGGGCGCGACGAGCCCAAGGCAATCGTGCGATCGATCATCCGCCCCGATGAATCACACTTTGCCCTGACCGTCGGCCTCAGCTACCCCGACGGCCGCACAGTGGAGGCCTACGCCAACCCATACACCGGCGCAATCCAGGGCATCAGCCCGTCGTTCAACTTCCAGCAATTCACCCGCGCCCTCCATGGGTGGTGGCTGGTGCCGTTCACCCATGGCTACAGCTGGGGCTGGTACCTCGTGTCGCTGCTCGGTCTGCCACTGCTGGCGTCCCTGGTCACGGGGCTGGTGGTGTACAAGCGCTTCTGGAAAGGTTTTTTGCGCCCCACGCTACGCATCCGCCATGGCGCGCGCATTTTCTGGGGCGACTTTCACCGCCTGTGCGGGATCTGGTCGATCTGGTTCATCGCCGTAATTTCCATCACCGGCACCTGGTTCCTGATCCAGGCGATTCTGGGCGACAACCAGATCTCCATCTCCAGCGAGCCCATCGTGCCGGTGATAGCCCGCGACAAGGTGCCGTTGTCGGCCCCCGGCGTGCCGGCGCCCATGATTGCGCTGGACGAGGCGATCAAAATCGCCACTCAGCGCATTCCCGGGCTGGATGCCACCTTCGCCTTCCTGCCGCTCAATGCCTACAGCCATCTGCAGATCGGCGGCCGGGGCTGGTACCCGCTGATGTTCCAGACCGCGCAACTGAACCCCTATAACGGCGAAATCGCCGTGTCGCACCTGCTGTCCGACCGCAGCCCGCTGGAGTTCGTCACCGAATCCATGCGTCCGCTGCACACCGGTGATTTTGGCGGGCTGTGGATCAAATTGATCTGGGCCTTCTTCGGCCTCGTACTGAGCATGATGGTGTTGAGCGGCCTGTTGATCTGGACCAAGCGCACGGCGCTGGCCACGCTCAATGCTCTCAAGCGCGAAGCCAAGGGCCAGCGGGCGCCGATTGCGAAACGCGCCGAGTCCTCGGAGGTCCACTCATGAGCAGGGTCGTCGCCGTACCACCCTCGCCACTGCGCGCCTTCTGGCTCAAATGGCGCTTCCACATCAATGTCCTGCTGCTGTTGATCCCCCTGGGCTTCATGCCCAAGTACTTTGCCGACGCCGCGCTGTTTCGCGGCGACACCGGCCTGGGCGAACGGGTGGCCGGCCAGGTGCAGGTCGGGCCCTGGAGCCTGACACTCGCCGAATTTCGCAACGAGGGCCCAAGCCCGGACCCGGCCGGCCCGATGAAGTTCTTCAACGCCGCCCTGTGCGACAACTGCGCCGAACAGGTCAAGGCCACTTACCTGCGCATCGGCAAACCCCGCAGCCTGCGCGCCGCCGGGGTGATCTTCTTCGGTACGCCGTACCGCATGGGCGCCGCCCTGCCCGTGCCGGAACGCACGCCGGCCGACGCCGAACTGTGGGTCACCATGGAAGGCTGGGACGGCACGATGCACCAGGGTTCCATCCCGCTGAGCCAGGCCTCGCCTGCCACCATTGCCTGGCTGAACAAGCAAGGAGTCAAACCATGAACATGATGCATCCGGCCCGCGTCGCCGCAGCGCTGCTGTGCGCCGGCTTCAGTAGCCCGGCGCTGGCTCACAACCCGATGTGCGAATGCAAGGAAATCCCCGGCGAGCAGATCCAGTGCAAAGGCGGATTTTCCGACGGCAGCGGCGCACCCGGCGTGACCCTGGACGTGATCGGCTACGACGAGACCATCCTGGTGCCGGGCAAGCTCGGCGAGGATTCGACCCTGACCTTCAAGAAGCCTTCGGCCGAGTTCTATGTACTGTTCGATGCGGGTCCCGGCCATGTGGTGGAAATCGACCAAGCGGATATCCAGCCGCAATGAGTACCACACAGATTGTACGCCCAGCAGGGGCCGGCCACGAAACCCTCTACGTGCTACTGCTGTGCCTGATCATTCTGGCAGTGGCGGGCAGCGTGGTGGCGTTGCACGGTGAATCCCGCGAAGTGACCGCCGTGCCCAGCCATCAGCTGGACGCCCGCCGCGACCTCAGCGCCGCCGAGCAAGGCATCTACGCCGACCTGCGGGTGACCCTGGATGAAATCCATCTGCTGCAACAGGAGCAAGGCGCGCTGCCAACGCCCGAGCATCTGGCCGAAGAAGGTTTCGCGCCATTTGCCCAGGACGCCAGCTCGGTCAGCCGCGGTGATCACCGTTGGCAATTGCGGGCGCCGTCGGCCTACCTGGGCCTGAGCCAGGCACCGGCCACCAGCGGTTCACTGCTGATGCGCGTGCAGGGCAGCGAGCCGGATATCTGGCTCAACCGCAACGCCCACCTCACCGCACCCTCCGACCTTACTGACCAGGCGCTGATCGCCGCCGGCTGGCGGCAGGTGGTCGCGCAATTCGATGCCGGCGTCACCCGCCAGCACCGTCACTGAACGAGAAGACCGATTGCTTATGTCCATTTCATCTCCCCTGTTGCGCCTGTTACTGGTTGGCCTGCTCAGCCTGCTGTTGGCCCCCCTCGCCAACGCCGAGGCGGCCAAACGCCTGCGCATCGGCATCACCCTGCACCCTTATTACAGCTACGTGGCGAACATTGTCGGGGACAAGGCCGACGTGGTGCCGCTGATCCCGGCCGGCTTCAACCCCCACGCCTACGAACCGCGCGCCGAAGACATCAAACGCATCGGCACCCTCGACGTGATCGTGCTCAATGGCGTCGGCCATGACGACTTCGCCGACCGCATGATCGCCACCAGCGAGCGCCCGGACATCCCCGTGATCGAGGCCAACGCCAACGTGCCGCTGCTGGCCGCCACCGGTAATGCCGCGCGCGGTGCGGGCAAGGTGGTCAACCCGCACACCTTCCTGTCGATCAGCGCGTCGATTGCCCAGGTCAACAACATTGCCCGCGAATTGGGCAAGCTTGACCCGGACAACGCCAAAACCTACACACAAAACGCCCGCGCTTACGGCAAGCGTCTGCGCCACATGCGCGCCGACGCCCTGGCCAAGCTCACCCGCGCGCCCAACCCGGACCTGCGCGTAGCCACGGTGCACGCAGCCTACGACTACCTGCTGCGCGAATTCGGCCTGGAAGTCACCGCCGTGGTCGAACCGGCCCATGGCATCGAGCCGAGCCCCAGCCAGTTGAAGAAGACCATCGATGAGCTGCGTGCGCTGGACGTGAAAGTGATCTTCTCGGAGATGGATTTTCCTTCCACTTACGTCGACACCATCCAGCGTGAGTCGGGCGTCAAGCTGTACCCGCTGTCGCATATTTCCTACGGCGACTACAGCGCCGAAAAGTATGAAGTGGAAATGACTGGCAACCTCAACACGGTGGTGCGCGCGATTCAGGAGTCGGGGGCATGACGGCGGCTGAACACCTCAACATCGCCAGCGTCGACCCGACCCTCGATTTCGACAAGGTGTCCCTTACCCTGGGCCGCACGCTGATTCTGGACAGCGTGAGTTTCCAGGTGCAGCCAGGCAGCATCCATGCACTGGTGGGGCCCAACGGCGGCGGCAAAAGCTCGCTGATCAAGACCCTGCTGGGGCAGACGCCGCACCAGGGCCGTTTGAGCCTGGCGTGGCCGCACAGCCCTGGCACTATCGGCTACGTGCCCCAGGCCCTGGAGTTCGACCGTGGTCTGCCGATGACGGTGGACGATTTCATGGCCGCCATGTGCCAGCGCCGCCCGGCGTTTCTCGGCCTGTCCCGGCATTACGCGGCGGCGATTGGCGAAGCGCTGGAGCGTGTTGGCATGCAGGACAAGCGCAAGCGGCGCATGGGCGCGCTGTCTGGCGGTGAACGCCAACGCGTGCTGCTGGCCCAGGGTCTGATCCCGGCTCCTGACTTGCTGGTGCTGGACGAACCGATGTCGGCCCTCGATGAGGCAGGCATCCAGGTGTTCGAGCGCCTGCTGCACGACTGGCGCCTGGCCGGCATCACCGTCCTGTGGATCGAGCACGACCTGGAAGCCGTTGGCCGCCTGGCGGATCGCGTCACCGGCCTGAATCGCCGCGTGCTGTTCGACGCCACCCCGAAAGAGGCGCTCACCCCGGATCGCCTGCTGACCCTGTTCTCCACCCACCCTCGGAGCCCGGCGCAATGAGTTATGAAGCGTTTCGCCTGATGGTCCAGGGCTGGGCCTCGTCCGGCTACCTGCCGGAAGCACTGGCCTACGGTTTTGTGGTCAACGCCCTGCTCGCCGGCCTGCTGATCGGCCCGGTGCTGGGCGGCCTGGGCACACTCGTGGTGGTCAAGCGCTTTGCGTTTTTCTCCGAGGCGGTCGGTCACGCCGCGCTGACCGGCGTGGCCGTCGGCATCCTGCTCGGCGAGCCCTACACCGGCCCCTATGGCAGCCTGTTCGGTTACTGCCTGTTGTTCGGCATCCTGCTCAACTACCTGCGCAACCGCACCGGCCTGGCGCCGGATACCTTGATCGGCGTGTTCCTCTCGGTGTCCCTGGCACTGGGGGCGAGCCTGCTGCTGATCCTGGCCGGCAAGATCAATGTGCACATCCTCGAGAACGTGCTCTTCGGCTCGGTGCTCACGGTCAACGGCAATGACCTGCTGGTGCTGGCGATTGTCGGTGCGCTGGTGATGGCCCTGGCGTTGCCGCTGTACAACCGCATCATGCTCGCCAGCTTCAACCCGCAGCTGGCGGCAGTGCGCGGGGTGGCGGTGAAGACCCTGGACTACCTGTTCGTCATCCTGGTGACGCTGATCACCGTGGCGGCGGTCAAGGTGATCGGCGCCATTCTGGTGGGTGCGCTGCTGGTGATTCCGGCGGCGGCGGCGCGCCTGTTGAGCCAGTCGCTCAAGGGTTTCTTCTGGATCTCGGTGCTGATCGCCACGGTCAGCACCCTGTGCGGCATCCTGCTGCCGATCATCTTCGACCTGCCTGTTCCGTCCGGCGCCGCGATCATTCTGGTGGCCGGTATCGCTTTCGCCGTGGCCGCCATCGCGCGCGGCACCGTGCCCAGCCTCAAAGGGAATCTTGGATAATGCGCCCTGTATGTCGCCCATTGGCTCTGGCCATCGCTTGCTTGCTCGGTACACCGGCGCTGGCCGTGGTGGATGGCTTCCACACCAAGGATTTCGTCGCCAATCACGGGCTCGGCCATGCCGCACTGATCAAGGCCAAATCCGTCAAGCCGGTCAAGGTGCTGGCTTCGCTGCCCATCACCTACGGCCTGGCCGAGGTGCTGCTCAACGGCACCGATGTGCAACTGGAGCGCGCCGCGCCGGCCAACCTGCCCGGCTCGCGGCAGGTGTCCTACTTCACCGGGCGCGGCGCCCAGGCGCTGGGTTCCCTGGCCCAGGCTGCCGACGCGGCCATCGGGCTGCGCTCACTGTGGCCGGACGATCCGCTTTACCCGGTGGCGCGCCGCAGCAACATCCGGATTGTCGAGGTCGATGCCGGACGACCAGTGGACGGTGGCTTGCCGGGCATCGCCCTGCAGCCGGGTGCCGCAGATGGGCTGAACAGCCAGCCCTGGCAGTCCAGCAATAACATGGGCCGCATGGCCGATGTGATGGCCGCCGACCTCAGCCGCCTGGCGCCCGGCGCCAAGGCGAAGATCGACGCCAACCTGGCCGCACTCAAACACCGCCTGCTCCAGCTCAGCGCCGACAGCGAGGCACGGCTGGCCACGGTGGACAACCTGAGCGTGGTCAGTCTGAGCGATCACTTCGCTTATCTGGTCAGCAGCCTGAACCTGGAAGCATTGCGCACAGACGCCCGCCCCGACGCCCAGTGGACGGCCGAGGATTTGCAAAAACTCAGTGCTGAACTGAAGGAAAACGACGTGGCGGTGGTGCTGCATCATCGCCAGCCGAGTGAGGCGGTGAAGGCTGCCATCGCCGAAGGCGACGCGAAGTTGCTGGTGCTGAACGTCGACGGTGCCGATCCGGTGGCAGAGCTCGAAACCAATGTGGATCAGGTGATCAGGACGCTCTCTACCGACTGACACTTAGCTGTGATTTGGGAGGAGGACGCTCACACCACATCAACCCCCACATGAATCGCATCATGCCGCCAGAACTCCAGGTCGCAGTCGATCAACCGCTGGTGCTGGTCATAATTGACCCGGGCAATGCGCAAGCCCGGGCTGCCCGCCGACACGCGCAACGCGGCGGCGGCCTCCACCGGCAGTGACGTCGGCACAATCTCAAAACGCACGCGTCCGTAATGCAGGTCGTAAATGCGCGCATACAACTCGGTCATCGACTGATTCAGGTCGCACTCCAGAATCCCCGGAAAGTACTGCGGGTTCAGGTAGTGCTCCACGTACAGCACCAGCCGGCCATCGATCCGCCGGCTGCGGCAGATCTGGATCACGCTGGACAACGCCGGCAGTTGCAACCACGCGCACACCGCCGCCGACGCCGGTTGCAGGCGGGCAGAAATCACTTCGGTGGAGGCTACCCGCCCCTGGTCGGCCACCATGGCGTGAAAGTGGCTGCGCTGTATCAGGTTGTAGGCCAGGCGTGGCGGCGAGACAAACCAGCCACGGCGCTCCTCGCGGTAAATCTGCCCTTGAGCCTCCAGTTGCAACAAGGCTTCGCGCACCGTAATGCGCGTGGTGCCGAACAACTCACTGAGCTTGCGCTCGGCCGGCAGTTTGCTCGCCGGCGCCAGCAGGCCGTGGTTGATCTGCTCCTGCAGCGCCAGGCCAATGGAAGTTACCGCCTTGATTGCCTCATCCCGCATCAACGTTACCTATCTGGACTAGACCAGCACCATTGGAGGGCACAAAGCCCTGCATAACCGCTCCTGTTCCTTGCCCTGTCAGCCTAGGCAGTGCAGATGACCGACAGATGACAGCCGCCGCGCGGCCCGCCAGCAAACCTTGCAATACATCGGCCAAGTCCCTGGCCTGCGGGCACTTGAGCATGGTCTACGCTCAGTCAGCGGCAGACGACATTGGCCTTTCAAAAACGACGTCGACACGAAACTGTCATCCACCGCGTCTAGATTGGCTCAGGTATTGCTCTGACCTAGACCAACAACACCGCCTGCTAAAACGCCGCGTTGAAAACGCCCAAAGGAGCTTCGGATGAAACAGCTTTTCCTGGCATCACTGTTAGGCTCGACCATTGCCCTGTGCACCACCGCCATGGCCGCTGATACCGATTTGAAAACCCTTGAAGCGGCCGCCAGGAGTGAAGGCGCCGTCAACAGCCTCGGCATGCCCGACGACTGGGCCAACTGGGGAGGCATCTGGGCCGACATGACCCGGCTCTACGGCCTAAAGCACATCGACACCGACATGAGCTCGGCCCAGGAAATTGCCAAGTTCAAAGCCGAAAAAGACAACGCCAGCGGGGATATCGGCGACGTCGGCGCAGCCTTCGGTCCGCTCGCGGTCAAGCAGGGCGTGACGCAGCCGTACAAACCGTCCAACTGGGCGTCGATACCGGATTGGGCCAAAGACAAGGACGGTCACTGGGCCCTGGCCTACACCGGCACCATCGCATTTGTGGTCAACAAGAAACTGCTGCACGGCTCCGAAGTGCCGACCAGTTGGTCAGACCTGCAAACCGGCAAGTACAAGGTGTCGGTGGGTGACGTAAGCACTGCGGCCCAGGCGTCCAACGCCGTACTCGCCGCTGCCATCGCCAACAAGGGCGATGAAAAAAACATTGCGCCCGGCCTGCAGTTCTTCACCAGGATTGCCCAGCAAGGTCGCCTGTCGCTGTCCAACCCGACCATCGCCACCATGGAAAAGGGCGAAGTCGAAGTGGGCATCGTCTGGGACTTCAACGGTTTGAGCTACAAAGCCAAGATGGCCAACCCGGATGACTACGTGGTGCTGATCCCGTCGGACGGCTCGGTGAAATCCGGCTACACCACCATCATCAACAAATACGCCAAGCACCCCAACGCCGCCAAGCTGACCCGCGAATACGTGTTCAGCGATGCCGGCCAGCTCGCCCTGGCCAAGGGCAATGCGCGTCCGATCCGTGCCGAAACCGACCTGAAACTGCCGGCCGATATCGCCAAAAACCTGATCCCCGCCGAGCAGTACACCAAGGCCAACCCGCAGCCGATCAAGGACGCGGATGCCTGGGAAGCGACTTCCAAGAAGCTGCCGCAGCTGTGGAACGAGCAGGTCATCGTCGAGATGAAGTAAGCCCGAAACCGGTGTCTGTGGGAGGGGGCCTGCTCCCTCCCACACTGAGTCCGGTTCTACAGCCAGTATCGAGTCAACCCTCTGTCGCGGAGCGCCAGCCCCCATGAAGCACACTGTCATCCTTGTCGTGCTCGACGGCCTGAACTTCGAGGTTGCGAGACATGCCATGGGACACTTGCAGGCCTATGTCGGCGCAGGACGCGCAGCCCTCTACACAGTGGAATGTGAACTGCCCGCCCTGTCCCGCCCGCTGTATGAATGCATCCTCACCGGTGTGCCGCCGATCCAGAGCGGCATCGTGCACAATCAGGTTGCACGCCTGTCCAACCAGCGCAGCATTTTCCACTACGCCACCGATGCCGGCCTGACCACGGCAGCGGCGGCTTATCACTGGATCAGCGAGCTGTATAACCGCACGCCCTTCCTCGCCGCCCGCGACCGCCACACGGACGACGAGACGCTGACGATCCAGCACGGGCATTTCTACTGGAATGACCACTACCCCGATTCCCACCTGTTTGCCGACGCCGAGAGCCTGCGGCTCAAGCATGCACCGGACTTTCTGCTGATACACCCGATGAACATCGACGACGCCGGCCACAAGCACGGCCTCGATACCGCGCAATACCGCAACAGCGCACGCTCGGCCGACATTATCCTGGCCGACTACCTGCAAGGCTGGCTCGACGCGGGCCACCAGGTGCTGGTCACCGCCGATCACGGCATGAACAACGACCGCTCCCACAACGGTCTGCTGCCGGAAGAGCGCGAAGTGCCGCTGTTTGTCCTCGGCAACGCCTTCAGCCTCAACCCTGACGCGGCGCCAAAGCAGACCGAGCTGTGCGGCACGATCTGCGAACTGCTCGGCGTGGCCCATGACAAACCGGTCTGCCGGGAGTTGCTCGCGTGAACTCAATGACCCGCGGCAAATGGCTGGCCCTGCTCTGCCTGGTGCCCTTCGCCCTGTTCTTCATGGTGTTCGAAATCGCCCCGCTGGTGTGGGTACTCATCAATAGCGTGCAAACCGAAGACACCGGCTGGAGCCTGGAAAATTTCACCCGTATCTTCAGCTCGAAGTTTTACCTGCAAGCGATCCAGCTCAGCCTGGAAATCAGCTTCTACTCCAGCGTGTTCGGCATCCTCATCGCCACCCTGGGCAGCTACTCGTTGCGCCGGGTGGACTCGCCGCTGCGCAACTTCGTCACCGCCTTCACCAACATGACCAGCAACTTCGCCGGCGTGCCCCTGGCCTTCGCGTTCATCATCCTGCTCGGTTTCAACGGCAGCATCACCATCATGCTCAAGCAGGCCGGGATCATTCAGGACTTCAACCTCTATTCCAAAACCGGCCTGATCATCCTCTACACCTATTTCCAGATTCCGCTGGGCGTGCTGCTGCTGTACCCGGCCTTCGATGCATTGCGCGAAGACTGGCGTGAATCGGCCGCGCTGCTGGGGGCCAACGGCTGGCAGTTCTGGCGGCATATCGGCCTGCCAGTGCTCACGCCTGCGCTACTGGGCACGTTCGTGATCCTGCTGGCCAACGCCCTCGGTGCGTACGCCACGGTCTACGCGCTGACCACCGGCAACTTCAACGTGCTGCCCATCCGCATCGCGGGCCTGGTGTCCGGTGATGTTTCGCTCGACCCGAACATGGCCAGTGCCCTGGCCGTGGTGCTGGTGGCGCTGATGACCGTGGTCACGGCGGTTCATCAACTGCTGCTCAAGAGGAGCTACCATGTCTCGCGCTGAAGCTGGCCCGGCCTCCCTCTACCACCGCGCAGTGGTGTACCTGCTGTTTGCGATCCTGGTGCTGCCGCTGATCGGTACCTTTGTTTACTCCATTGCCAGCAGTTGGTCGGCGACCATTCTGCCCGCCGGTTTTACCGTGAAATGGTATGTGCAACTGTGGAGTGACCCGCGCTTTCTGATGGCCTTCGGGCAGTCGCTGCTGGTATGCGTGGGCGCGCTGGTGCTGTCGGTGGTGCTGATTCTGCCGCTGCTGTTTGTGGTGCACTACCACTTCCCACGGCTCGATGCGCTGATGAACATTCTCATCCTGCTGCCCTTCGCGGTGCCGCCAGTGGTGTCGTCGGTGGGGCTGTTGCAACTCTATGGCTCCGGGCCGCTGGCGATGGTGGGCACGCCGTGGATTCTGATCGGTTGCTACTTCACCGTGGCGCTGCCGTTCATGTACCGCGCGATCACCAACAACCTGCAGGCCATCAACCTGCGCGACCTGATGGACGCCTCGCAACTGCTCGGCGCCAGCACCTGGCAGGCCGCGATCCTGGTGGTGCTGCCCAACCTGCGCAAAGGCCTGATGGTGGCGCTGCTGCTGTCGTTCTCGTTTCTGTTTGGCGAGTTCGTGTTCGCCAATATCCTCGTGGGCACTCAATACGAGACCCTGCAGGTGTACCTGAACAACATGCGCAACAGCAGCGGCCACTTCACCAGCGCCATCGTCATTTCCTACTTTTTCTTTGTGCTGGTGCTGACCTGGGCCGCCAATATCTTGAACAAGGACAAAAGCCAATGAGCTTCGTCAGCGTCCAACATCTGCAAAAGGGCTATTCCGGTACGTCGGTGTTCAGCGATATCAACTGCGATATCGCCAAGGGTGAATTTGTCACCCTGCTCGGCCCGTCGGGCTGCGGCAAGTCCACGCTACTGCGCTGTATCGCCGGCCTGACCTCGGTGGACAGTGGAAAAATCCTGCTGGACGGCCAGGACATCGTCCCGTTGAGCCCGCAGAAACGCCACATCGGCATGGTGTTCCAGAGCTATGCGCTGTTCCCCAACATGACCGTGGAACAGAACGTCGCCTTTGGCCTGCGCATGCAGAAGGTCAACGCCGACGACAGTCACCGGCGCGTGCAGGACGTGCTGCAACTGGTGGAACTGCGCGATTTCGCCGGGCGCTACCCGCACCAGCTGTCCGGCGGCCAGTGTCAGCGCGTCGCGCTGGCCCGCTCTCTGGTCACCCGCCCGCGCCTGTTGCTGCTGGACGAACCGCTGTCAGCGCTGGATGCGCGGATTCGCAAGCACCTGCGCGAACAGATCCGCCAGATCCAGCGCGAACTCGGGCTGACCACGATTTTCGTGACCCACGACCAGGAGGAAGCGCTGACCATGTCCGACCGCATCTTCCTGATGAACCAGGGCAAAATTGTGCAGAGCGGCGACGCCGAGACCCTCTACACCGCCCCGGTGGATGCCTTTGCCGCCGGCTTCATCGGCAACTACAACCTGCTCGACGCCGGCAAAGCCAGCCAGCTGTTGCAGCGGCCGATCCACGGGCGCATCGCGATACGCCCCGAAGCCATCGAACTGAGCCGCAGCGGCGAACTCGACGCGCTGGTGCGCAGCCACAGCCTGCTGGGCAACGTGATCCGCTACCGCATCGAAGCCCGCGGCGTGGAGCTGGTGGTGGACGTGCTCAACCGCTCTGCGCAAGACCTCTACCCGGACGGTCAGCGCCTGGCACTTTCCATCGACCCTGCCGCACTGTGTGAAGTAGCCTGACCGGCACTGACTGACGAAAGAGAGAGCATTACGGATGGCATTGGTAATTTTTGATCTGGACGACACCCTGATCCACGGTGACTGCGCCACCTTGTGGAGCGAGCAGATGGGCCGCCTGGGCTGGGTCGACCCCGAGTCGTTCATGCACAGGAACACCGAGCTGATGGACGCCTACAGCCGTGGCGAGTTACGCATGGAAGACTTCATGGACTTCAGCCTGGAGCCGATGATCGGGCGGACGCCGGCAGAAATCGAACACCTGGTCGAACCCTGGGTCGAGGACGTGATCGAGCCGTTGATCTACAGCGACGCGACCAAAACCATCGCCCGCCACCGTGCGAACGGCGACCGCATCCTGGTAATTTCCGCATCGGGCACGCACCTGGTCACGCCGATTGCGGCGCGTATTGGCATTGATGAAGTGCTGGGGATTGACCTGGACGTGAGCCATGGCGTGTACAGCGGCCAGACCGTGGGGGTGTTGACCTATCGCGAAGGCAAGATCACGCGTTTGATGCAATGGCTCGAACACACCGGTGAGACGCTGGAGGGCGCGTACTTCTATTCGGACTCGCGCAATGACCTGCCGCTGCTACTGAAGGTCGATCACCCACAGGTGGTGAACCCCGACCCAGTGTTGCGTGCTCACGCCGAACAGGCCGGCTGGCCGATCCATCACTGGGTCTGACATTGATCAACGGTGGGAGGGGGCTTGCTCCCGATTGCGCTGTACCAGATGAAAAAATCTTCACTGACATACCGCAATCGGGAGCAAGCCCCCTCCCACAGTGACGGCATTTCAATCCGGTAACAGGGCGGGCGTTAGTCGATCGGGCCTACACAGGGTGTAGGACCGGGTTGTTCCAGGCCCCCACATCACCGTCAACGCCTTGCAATGCTCTCACAGTGCCTCCATAGTGAGTCCGGACTGAGCCCGTAGCAGTAGCGCCGGGCTTTTTGCATTATGCGACCGGACCATATGGAACCGGCTCCCTCAAAGACGGCCTAATATGCGTTATCAATTGCCCCCGCGTCGAATCAGCATGAAGCATCTGTTCCCCAGCACCGCCCTCGCTCTTTTCATTGGTCTCGGCCTCGCGTCGATGTCGACCAATACGTTCGCAGCCAACCGCTGGGACAACCTTCAGCCTGATCGCGATGAGGTGATTGCCAGCCTTAACGTCGTCGAGTTGCTCAAGCGTCATCACTACAGCAAGCCGCCGCTGGACGACGCTCGCTCGGTGATCATCTACGACAGCTACCTCAAGCTGCTGGATCCGTCGCGCAGCTACTTCCTGGCCAGCGATATCGCTGAGTTCGACAAGTGGAAGACGCAGTTCGACGACTTCCTCAAGAGCGGCGACCTGCAGCCCGGTTTCACCATCTACAAGCGCTACCTGGACCGCGTCAAAGCGCGTCTGGATTTCGCCCTCGGTGAGCTGAACAAGGGCGTCGACAAACTCGACTTCACCCAGAAGGAAACCCTTCTGGTGGACCGCAAGGACGCCCCTTGGCTGACCAGCACCGCTGCTCTGGACGACCTCTGGCGCAAACGCGTCAAGGACGAAGTGCTGCGCCTGAAGATCGCCGGCAAAGAGCCCAAGGCCATTCAAGAGCTGCTGACCAAGCGCTACAAGAATCAGTTGGCACGTCTGGACCAGACCCGTGCCGAAGATATCTTCCAGGCTTACATCAACACCTTCGCGATGTCCTACGACCCGCACACCAATTATCTGTCGCCGGATAACGCGGAAAATTTCGATATCAACATGAGTCTGTCGCTGGAAGGCATCGGTGCCGTCCTGCAAAGCGACAATGACCAGGTCAAGATCGTGCGTCTGGTGCCGGCAGGTCCGGCGGACAAGACCAAGCAGGTCGCTCCGGCGGACAAGATCATCGGCGTGGCCCAGGCTGACAAGGAGATGGTCGACGTGGTCGGCTGGCGTCTTGACGAAGTGGTCAAACTGATCCGCGGTCCCAAAGGCAGCGTCGTGCGCCTGGAAGTGATTCCGCACACCAACGCACCGAACGACCAGACCAGCAAGATCGTGTCCATCACCCGTGAAGCGGTGAAGCTCGAAGATCAGGCCGTGCAGAAGAAAGTCCTCAACCTCAAGCAGGATGGCAAGGACTACAAGCTGGGCGTGATTGAAATCCCGGCCTTCTACCTCGACTTCAAGGCGTTCCGTGCCGGTGACCCGGACTATAAGTCCACCACCCGTGACGTGAAGAAAATCCTCACCGAACTGCAGAAAGAAAAAGTCGACGGCGTGGTCATCGACCTGCGCAACAACGGCGGCGGTTCGCTGCAGGAAGCCACCGAGCTGACCAGTCTGTTCATCGACAAGGGTCCAACCGTGCTGGTGCGCAATGCCGACGGCCGCGTCGATGTACTGGAAGACGAAAACCCGGGCGCCTTCTACAAAGGCCCGATGGCGCTGCTGGTCAACCGCCTCTCGGCCTCGGCCTCGGAGATTTTCGCCGGCGCCATGCAGGACTATCACCGTGCGTTGATCGTCGGCGGCCAAACCTTCGGCAAAGGCACCGTACAGACCATCCAGCCGCTCAACCATGGCGAGCTGAAGCTGACCCTGGCCAAGTTCTACCGGGTTTCCGGGCAGAGCACCCAGCATCAGGGCGTACTGCCGGACATTGATTTCCCGTCGATCATCGACACCAAGGAAATCGGCGAAAGCGCCCTGCCCGAAGCCATGCCGTGGGACACCATCCGTCCTGCGATCAAGCCGGCGTCGGACCCGTTCAAACCGTTCCTGGCGCAGTTGAAGGCTGACCACGACACCCGCTCCGCCAAGGATGCCGAGTTCGTGTTCATCCGCGACAAGCTGGCCCTGGCCAAGAAGCTGATGGAAGAGAAAACCGTCAGCCTCAATGAAGTGGACCGACGCAAGCAGCACGCCGACATCGAGAACCAGCAACTGGCCCTGGAGAACGTGCGCCGCAAGGCCAAGGGCGAAGACCCGCTCAAGGAACTGAAGAAAGAGGACGAAGACGCGCTGCCGACCGAGGCGGAAAAAACCAAGCCGGAAGACGACGCTTACCTGGCCGAAACAGGCCGGATCCTGCTGGATTACCTGAAGATCAGCAAACAGGTGGCCAAGCAGTAAAGGATGGTGATTTAAGGTGATCGCTCCTCGGATTGTCATCATATAGACATCATTCTGTCGTGAAATGAAGGACTGCATGCTCACCGCATGCGGTCCTTTTTTTTCGACCGAGATCGCCATGACCATGACCGAACAGCTGAATGCACTGGGCGCCATCCTGGCTCAAGGCAGTTTGCACAGCTTGTTCCAACCGATTGTCTGCCTCTCCGAACGACGGATCATCGGCTATGAAGCCTTGAGCCGTGGCCCGTCCAACAGCACCCTGCACTCCCCCGTCGCCCTCTTCGCCGTGGCCGGCCAGGCCGGACGCCTCAGTGAACTGGAAATGGCCTGCCGCTCAAGTGCCTGTCGGCGCTTCAGCGAGCAGAAGCTGCCGGGCAAGCTGTTCCTGAATATCTCCCCGCACTCGCTGATGGAGACGGCCCATCAGCCAGGGCGCACCCTGCAACTGCTGCGCGAATTCGGTATCCCGCCAAGCCAGGTGGTGATCGAACTCACCGAGCAGACGCCCACCGACGATTTCGACCTGCTGCAGAAGGCCCTGCATCATTATCGCGACATGGGTTTTGCCATTGCGCTCGACGACCTCGGCGCCGGCTATTCCAGCCTGCGTCTGTGGTCGGAACTGCGCCCGGACTACGTGAAGATCGACCGGCACTTTATCGACGGCATTCATCAGGATGCGCTCAAGCGGGAGTTTGTCGGCTCGATATTGCAAATCGCGAGGGCGTCCCGTGCCCAGGTGATTGCCGAGGGCATTGAACTGCCGGAGGAGTTGGCGGTGCTGACGGAAATGGGCGTCGACCTGGTGCAGGGCTACTTGCTCTGCAGGCCGCAGGAATATCCGCCGCAGGAAGCCCGTCTGATGCTGCCCAAGCCGGACACTGCCAACGTCGCCCTCAGTGAAGAGGCCGGCGACCTCAGCGCACTGCTCAACGAGCAGCCGGCCGTGCATCAGGACACCGCGACCGCGAAGGTGCTGGAGGCCTTTCGCCGCCAGGCCAACCTGAATTCCCTGGCCGTGCTCAATGGCCTGGGCCAACCGATTGGCATCGTGCACCGCCATTCGTTGTCGGATGCGCTGCTCAAGCCATTTGCCACCGACCTGTTCGCACGCAAGCCGATCAGCCGGCTGATGAGCGCGGATTTTCTGGCGGTGGAACTAAGCCAGTCCTTGCAGCAGGTCAGCCGCTTGCTTACCAGCCGCGCGCGGCAACGCATCGAAGAAGACTTCATCATCACCCTGAACGGCGACTACCTGGGCCTGGGTCGGGTGATCGATGTGCTCAAGCTGATCACCGAGTTGAAAATCCAGCAGGCGCGTCATGCCAACCCGCTGACCTTGCTGCCCGGCAACGTGCCGATCCAGCAATGCCTGACGCGGTTGCTGCATCAGCAGCGTGAATCGGTGATCTGCTACGTGGATATCGACAGCTTCAAGCCATTCAACGATATCTACGGTTATGGACGCGGGGATGAAGTGTTGCTGTGCCTTGCGCAATGCCTCAACGACCGGGTCGACCCCAGCCGTGATTTCGTCGGGCATATCGGCGGCGATGACTTCTTGCTGGTGCTGGGCCCGCAGGACTGGCGCAAGCGGCTCAATCAACTGCTGGATGACTTCCACACCCAGTGTCGGCGCTTTTATCGCGCCGAACACCTTGATGCGGGCTGCTTCGTGGCCCTCAACCGCCAGGGCGTGCGTCAGGAATTTGCGCTGTTGTCGCTGTCCATCGGGGTGGTGCACTTACACCCGCAGGCCTGTGCGCAACTGGATGCAAGCCGGTTGGCGGAACTTGCGTCCCAGGCCAAACATCACGCCAAGGACATGGCCGGTTACAGCATCCATGTCATCAACAGCCTGGATGCGCTGGCGCAGCCGCCTCAGGCCTCGGCGGATTGCGGGTACTGATATTCGAACACCCGCACCACTTCCGACGCATGCCAGGAGGCAGCGGCCACGCCATCGGAGGGCCCGCTGAAACGCCCAAGGCGCTCGGCACATTCAAAAAAACCGGTACGCGGCAGACGGCTGGCGCCTTGACTGATCACCAGGGAACTGCGCAATGGTTGATCGGCCTTGGCGTCCAGAGCAGCCAAATGCTCCAGAGCGGCGGCCAGGGTCTGCATGGCCGGCGAGGGAAATTGCAGACGTTCAAGCAGCGCGCGGTACGTGAGCAGGTGGCGCTGGCGGCGTGCCTGGTCGAGTTCGTTGAGCAACCCGTCCCAGTGTTGACGGCTGATACGCAGGCTCACGACTCATCCCTCCAGCCGGCAACGCCCAATTCCCAGGCAAGGCTGCGGCGGATAGCGGCATCGGGCTGGCGCTCGCCGCTTTCGATCAAACCGAGGTATGACGGGCTGATGCCCACGGTGCGCGCCAGGGCTTCAATGGCCAGCCCCTTGGCTTCACGCAGGCCGCGCAGGTCGGCAAGCGGACGCAGGTCCTGTGCGGGGGCGGCCTGGAGAGTGGACGAAGTGGGCGCTGGCGTGGGTTGCTGCAAACCGGCGGCTTTTACCAGCGCCTGGTACTGATCCCAAGGCAAGACCGCGTATTCGGGCTCGCCATTGCGTGAAATTATCTGAATATCCATGACTGCCCCGTAGGATAACAACACTTACCAGGTAAGCACTTTCCTTAAGTGCCTTCCCCGGGAGTGTAATCCTAACAGCCGTAAAGGTCGCCGGGGGATCACCGCCTCAAGCGTTTTTTTGCGGCTGCTCCCGGGCCAGCAGCGCAGCGCTCGCCGGAAGCCGCTCAACCACCGCGAGCTTTTCCGGACGCTGGGCGTCACGCCACGCGCGAAAGGCGCTCAGTTCGCCGTCCAGGGTCTTCATGACCCACGCCAGCACGGCAATGTCATCAAGCATGCCGAACATCGGGATAAAGTCCGGTATCGCATCAATCGGGCTGAGGAAATACATCAGCCCCGCCACTACCGAGATCAAGGCCTTGGGGCTGATTGCGCGGTATTCGCCGCGCCAGTACGCCAGGCACAGGCCCTGCAGCAGCTTCAGGTCATCCTTGAGCTTGCCCAGGCGATTGCCCTGGCTTGAGCCCTTGGCGGCGACGGCGAACAACAGCGTTGGTAAACGGCCCCGGCCGAGCAGCCGCGCGGCGATAGGCAGGAAACGGGTGAAGTTGAACGGTGGTCTCATGTGTCACTCCAGTTCCATGCGCATGAAAGGTTATCCACACAAATTGTGGATAACCTTGTGAACAGAGCCTCTTTTCGCAGCTCAAAGCCACGTCCTGCAAGGCTTGCAGTTAGATCGGGCGTTTTTTGCGCACATAAAAAAACCCAATATTTCATTGACTTGGTGGTGATGTGCCGTTAGCCATGCTCCGGTCTTACGTGTGACTGTGCGTCAAGGCCCGGGTTCGATCGGATTTACGGCGGCGCCATTTTCCAACCGGCAGAAACAACAACGCCCCGTCGAAACGGGGCGTTGTGTATTCAGACGCCGATTACTTCTTGGCGGCAGGTGCAGCAGGTGCGGCAGGCGCTTCAGCCTTGGCCGGGTCCTTGATACCCAGCAGCTCAAGGTCGAATACCAGCACCGAGTTGGCCGGAATGGCCGGGCTCGGGCTCTGGGCGCCGTAGGCCAGATCGGACGGGATGTACAGCTCAACCTTCTCGCCAACGTGCATCAGTTGCAGGCCTTCGACCCAACCCGGGATCACGCCGCTGACCGGCAGGTCAATCGGGCTGCCGCGATCCACGGAGCTGTCAAAGGTGGTGCCGTTGGTGAGCTTGCCGGTGTAGTGCACAGTCACCACGTCGGTCGGCTTGGGCTGAGGGCCGTCGGCCTTCTTCACGATCTTGTACTGCAGGCCGGAAGCGGTGGTAACCACGCCGTCTTTCTTGGCGTTCTCTTCGAGGAATTTCTTGCCGGCGGTTGCCGACTCTTCGCTCATTTTGGTCATGCGTTCTTCAGCACGCTTTTGCAAAGCGGCAAACGCTTCAACCAGTTCGTCGTCCTTCAGCTTCTGTTCTTTCTTGCCGACGGCATCTTCGATGCCCTGGGCTACGGCTTTGGAATCCAGGTCATCCATGCCTTCCTGGGCGAGACTCTTGCCCATGTTCAGGCCGATGCCGTAGGAAGCTTTCTGCGCCGGGGTTTTCAGCTCTACGCTGGTCTGCGAATCACAACCCGCAAGTACCAGGCCAACCAGGGCCACCGCCGCCGCCAACCGATGCTGTTTCATGCTATTTCCTTGTTCATGCGCCAATAGGGCATTTGAATAAAGTCGCGAGCTTATCAGCCGGCCACGACCAATGGCTACCGGCATGTGAGCGGGAATCGCCTGATAAGTTCACGTGTTTAAAAGCATTTTCATTCATGATGCAGGCCCGCGACGGATCGCGAAGCGCCCTGACGCGCATTCATGGCCACTTGCCGCACTTGTGGCGTAGTGGCATAACAGCGCTACCGTTCGACAAGACCGAGACAAGGATAGCCCTCTTGCGCATTTTCTCCCGTGCATTACTTCTGCTTCTTATCGCCCTGGGCCTGCTCCTGGCCGTGGTGCTCTACTACATCGTCAACCCCAGGCTGCCCGATTACGTGCCCGTGGAGCAGGTGCGCTATCAGGACCAATGGAGCGCCGCCGACCGCCAGACCTACTACTTCACGCCCCAGGGCACCCAGGTCAAGGGCCTGCATTACGACTGGTTCACCGCCCTCGAACTGCCGTTCTCCGAACAGCGCTTTGCCGCCCCCGAGTACCTGGCGCGCTTCGGCTTTCTGGTGGATCCCAAACAAGGGCCCACCGCGCAGAATCCCGGCAACCTGCCGGTCGGTTTCGCCCGCCATAAAAACGCCGACAGCAACATTGAATACCTGGACATCACCTGCGCCGCCTGCCACACCGGCGAGCTGCATTTCAAAGGCCAGGCCCTGCGCATCGACGGCGGCTCGGCCCAGCACGTATTGCCCTCCAGCGTGCCGACCCTGCGCGGCGGCAGTTTCGGCCAGGCCCTGGTGGCAAGCCTGGCGGCCACCTATTACAACCCGTGGAAATTCGAACGCTTCGCCCGCCAGGTGCTGGGGGATCGTTATGAAGCCGAGCACCGCCAACTGCGCGAGGCCTTCAAACAGTCTCTCAACCGCTTCATCACGGTCGCCTGGAACGACACCCATCGCGGCCTCTACCCCACCCAGGAAGGTCCCGGCCGTACCGATGCGTTCGGCCGCATCGCCAACGCCAGCTTTGGCGATGCGATTTCCCCGGACAATTATCGCATTGCCAACGCACCTGTGGACTACCCGCAACTGTGGGACATCTGGACCTTCGACTGGGTGCAATGGAACGGCTCGGCCCAACAACCCATGGCACGCAATATCGGCGAAGCGCTGGGCGTGGGTGCGACCCTGGACTTTTTCGACAGCGCCGGCCAACCACTGCAGGGCCAGGCCCGCTACCCGTCCAGCGTACGCGTGCGCGACCTGCACCTGATCGAAGAAACCCTGCAACGCCTCAAGCCGCCCACCTGGCCGCAGGACCTGTTCGGCGCCATCGACAAGCCGCTCGCCGCCCACGGCCGCGCGCTCTTTGCCGAAAACTGCGCCGCCTGCCACGTGCCCACCGTCACCCAGGAACCGGGCCGGGCGGTGCAGCACCTGCCAATGCTCACCGTCGATTACATCGGCACCGACCCCACCGCCGCCACTAACATCGCCGATCAGCGCTACGACCTCAGCGCGCTGAAATGGGACACCGCAGAACTGGCCGCACTCAATGTGCAACTGCACCCCAAGCAAAGCGAACCGCTGGACCTGAAAAGCCTGTCGGTGGCCAAGGGCCTGGCCTACGTCACCGCCTACGTCGAGGATCACGCCTACCGTGCCGCCGGCGTCACCCCGGCCGAGCGCCCGAACCTGGACGGTTTCGATCAACCCATCGGCGTGCGCGAACTGCGTGCCTACAAGGCGCGGCCACTGGCCGGTGTGTGGGCCACCCCGCCGTTCCTGCACAACGGCTCGGTGCCCACGCTCTACCAACTGCTCTCGCCCCAGGACGAGCGCAGCGTCACCTTCTATAAAGGCACCTTCGCCTACGACCCGCGCCATCTCGGGTTTGAAACCGGCGCATTCAAAAATGCCTTCCTGTTCGATACCAACATCACCGGCAACCACAACAGCGGCCACGAATTTCGTGACGGCAAGCGTGGCGACGGCGTTATCGGCCGTGGCCTGCTGCCGCAGGAACGCTGGGCGCTGCTGGAATACCTGAAAGTGCTGGGCGGCCCGCTGGAGCAACAACTGCCATGATTATCCGATCGCAACACAATGAACGTTCACTGCTCGCCCGCCTCTGGCTGCGCCTGGGCGCCTTGCTCGGCAAAAGCCTGCTGTGCCTGGTGGGACTGGGACTGCTGGGCTGGCTGGCGGCGACCGCCTGGTACGCCTGGCAGCACAGCGGCCCGGTGTCACCGAACGAGCAGATCCCGCCCGGCGAGGCGGCGATGACCCAGGGCATCATCCAGACCGCCGTGCGCATCGTCGACCAGCACCGCGAAGGCACGCGCTACCTGCGCGACGCCCATGCCAAGGCCCACGGCTGCGTGAAGGCCGAAGTCAGCGTGCTGGCCGACCTTGACCCGGCCTTGCGCCAGGGCGTATTTGCCGAACCCGGCAAAACCTGGCAAGCGACGATGCGCCTGTCCAACGGCAACGCCTACCCGCAGTTCGACAGCATCCGCGATGCCCGGGGCATGGCACTCAAGTTGTTGGACGTTCCGGGCAAGCAGTTGATGGCCGATCAGCAGGCGCGCACGGAGCAGGACTTCGTGATGTTCAGCCATCCGAACTTCTTCGTCAGTGACGTGGCCGAATACGCGCAGAACATCGGCGCCCAGGCCGACGGTAAAAAAGTCCAGGCGTTCTTCCCCAGCCTCGACCCGCGCAGTTGGCAGGTGCGCCACCTGTTCATCGCCTTGGCGACCCTGGCTCCCGCGCCGGCCAGCCCCACGCAGACCACTTACTTCTCCGTTTCACCGTATAAATTCGGCGCGGCCAATGCCAAATTCCGTGTGGCGCCCGACCCGCACAGTTGCCCGCAATACACGCTGCCCAAGCAGAACGAGGACCTGCCGAACTTCCTGCGCAGCGCCCTCAACCAGCAGTTGTCCACCGACCGCGTGGCGGCCTGCTTCGTGCTGCAAATCCAGCGGCAGAACCCGCAAAAATTCATGCCGATCGAGGACACCAGCATCGAGTGGAAGGAAAGCGACGCGCCCTACGAGACCGTGGCCAACGTGCGGATTCCCGCGCAGGATTTCGACACCCCGGCGTTGAATCTGGCGTGCGACAACCAGTCGTTCAACCCGTGGTTCGGCGTGGAAGCACACCGCCCCATCGGCGGCATCAATCGGCTGCGCAAAGCCGTGTACGAAGCGGTCAGCGATTACCGACATAGCCGCAACCTGTGAAGTGACGCGAGTTCGAATGCTGCATCTTAATTGATGCTTGAGCCCGTAACAGATAGCCCCCTTTGTGGACAAAAGGGGCATCCCGCTACTTAAAGCCCATTAATCCAGCAACATAATGGATTAACCAAGGGTGTGACTTTTCGTAACTAACACATCACGGTCCTGAATCCCGTCAACACGCACCATGAAGTCTGGATTGCCTCGATGCGTCGCTGATCCACGAGTGTTCCATCGTCTAACGTAGCTCGCGCCATCCACCGTAATAATATCCGCAAGGGGGAAACGGCCTTCGAGGTACATGTCCATCCCTGTCGGTCTAGGAAGATCAGAGAGGTCCAACTTATCTATCCCCGACTTAAATCCGACGATTGTATCGAGCGCATGCGGCGTGGAATCCCAATCATGATTATAGGCCACCGTATTACTGCCTGGCCCTAACGTAACCGTATTAATAGAGGCGTTGGGCATTACCGTATTGGTTCCCAAGCCCGTATTGACATCCTCAATGAGCGTCTGTGACGAAAGTGTCACATTCCCCTTGAATCCGCCTACGCTGGAGCGCGCGCCAGGATGCAGGTCGATCATTTGATCATGGGTGTCCCCTGCGGCATCAAGCGTATCATGCCCGCCCGTGTCACCTATTGTCATAGTGGCCGGATTTAATCCTCGTCCCAGGCTTGCGAGACGATAAATTTGATCCCCTTCTGTATTGGAGGTGTATTTAGCAGACAGCCTGTCGAAATCATCAATCTGCGGGCGAGATATAGAGTGATTTTTATAATCCTGACCTGTAAGCGTTTCTGAACGATTACTGTGAACACTGTACCCTTTGGAGTGAGGCTCACCGGCCTCAGGTGTACGCGCGGGGACGCCAAGAGAATACAGCAATGCGCGAGCCAACAAATTCCCTCCCCTGTTAACCCCGTTAGGCGCTAAAAGGGGTTCATCCTTGGGATTACCGGGATTGCTTCGAATGTAGACTTCGGTCGCTGTATTCGGCAGGATTGACGGGTAGCCTACGATCAGATTGTTTCGCTTGTCATTTTTCTTGAATGTTCCATATTTCACCTCCGCATCAGGCGTTGCATAAGTGCCTTTCTTATGAAATCTGACTTTAAAGTCGGCGCTCATGTCGCTCATCTGGGCCTCTAACTCTCCCCGCTGCGCATTGTTCAGCGGCTTATAACCCTGATTGCCAAGACTGGAAAAATGCCTTCCAGGGCCTCCGTCGTAATCCACCTCTATATCTATATAACCATTGCCATCCCGGTCCTGTGCCTTTACAGGAGCTGCTGTGGTAGTTTGAGAGGCCGTGTTGCTTCCAGTTTGCGAAACTTGCGAACTGAAAACCGTCGAGGAAGAAATAGACCCCGATGTAGAAGAGCTGATACTCATGGCAATCACCTTTGCAGTTAATAACGCTAAAAACCTTAATGCGAGCACAGACTACACTTGATTTAAATCCACATAAAAGAGGCGCACGTTAAGCAAATATTTCATACGAAAACACAACTTATATTCACACACCAAAAACAAACTTTTATATATGAAAGCGAGAATAACCTTACATACACATCACAGAGACCGGCGCTCAGCAGCATCAATCTGGCTGTTATCGCAAACCTGACACTGGCGCCTGTCGCGCCGTGCGCAGCCACTGCTAAAAACTGCGCGCCGCCGGGGGGTTGCGATGCAGGGGTTGCATCAGGTGCAAGCGCCCCTGGCAGGGCAAGGCGTGGGGCAAGGCCATTTGCAGGCGGCCGGCAGCAAACCCGCCAGCCAGAGGGAGCCAGCGCCGCGACGGCGTAGCTCGGCGGACTCGCGGTCGAGCTCACGCAACAGCCCAGCTGGGGCTGCGGCTGTTTCGCTACCCGCGCTTTCTCGGCGCCGTGTTGAGTGCGCTGGCGGTGCTGCGTTCGGCCTACAGCGCAGGGTTCAATACGTTGTTGCAGGTGTTGGCGCTGTTCACGTTGCTGACGGCGGTGATTGTCTATCTATGCCTGGGGCAACCGAGCACTGCAGCCGCAGCGCTTAATCCCCGATAAGTTCACTGTGCGTGGGGGGCATCGCGCATGCCGAATCGTAGTACGAGATAACTCTTGCTTTTCATCTACTGACACTACTAGCTCCTCAGACGTTTACACCGAGCTTATCGGAAACGTCCGACTTTACTTTCAATATCCACATATTCAGGGTAGCGAGGTGGTAACCACTCGCTTATTTGTTGTCGCTGGTTGATAGGCACAAGACATATCTTTTCGATCAAGCAAATAAGAGGAAAACCACACACAAAAACCATGGATCAGGATATTAAACATGAATACAGCAGCATCCCCGTTGTATACCAACGACGTTTCCCGGAATATCTCCGCATTCACGACAACTCATCCTTTACAGAGCAGCAACTTTCCACGTTCAACGAACAGGCACTTGCAACAGTTAAGCAACAGCAGGATTACATAGACGCCCACCCTTCTGTCGCCATTTACCGCTTAGCAACGCAAGGCAGCCAGACCCGCAACGAACGCGCGTTAGTATCCGATCATTTGAAGGTTGAGGTGCTATTTATCTCGACCAACATAGAAGAGAGAACAAACAATGAGGGAAAGACATTTCATTGGCCAGGGTGATAAGACTACCTGCGGCGGGGAGGTACTGGAGGGTGATAACAGAGTCAATATATTTGGCGTCCTTCATGCGCGTGAAGGTGATCGAGTAAGTTGCGGAAAAGACGGAAACATCTACAACATTATTGGCGGCATTCCGTATATCAACAGCCATGGCAGACTCGTTGCTGGAACACTGGACAGTATCAGCGGTTGCCCCTGTCGGGCTCAGTTGATTCCTTCGATTTATCAGGCCACCTACGAAAGCCGAAGTCCTGTGCGTGACCCGGCGGTGATGAGCAAGTTTAAGGCGCTCAATCCTGATCGAGGCGAAGTGAAGGCCGGTTCAATAGTCGTGCTCAGCGATCCGCACAACTTTCATGCTCTCGTGAAGAAAGCATTTTGATGCAAGCGGCAGCTCAGACCAATGACGCTCTGGAGCCTCTCACTGCCGATGAAGCAGACTCCATGCAACGCCATCGCGAGGAAATCCAAAGCTTCTTGGCCTTGGGTTCAACTGCCATTGGTGTGGGCGAGGCCATTTTTGCCAGGAATCTAGATGACCTTAAAAATACTCTCCGAGAAATTGAGGCGCTACACCACAGAGCGTTTCTCAAAGATGGACACTTACGATCACCCGAGTTCTTCAGTGAACGCAAACGCCTCCTTGCTCAACTCGATACCCACCTGACCTCCCTTGTGCGCAAAGGGATCGGCCTGCACGATCATCCCACCCTGAAATCCGCACTCGGGATTTCAAGCCGAAGCCTTGTGCACCGTTGGACACAAGCAGGGGCGCCTGGGCAGATACCCGGGTATGCAACCCACATCAAAGGGATATCGAGAGCCGCCAAAGCGATCAAATACGGCGGCTGGGTCGGCATGGCGTTAGGCGCAGGGGCATCCACCATGAAGGTCAAAAATGTCTGTTCAGCAGGCGATGAGGAAGCGTGTGAAAAGGTCAAATACACCGAAGCCGGCAGTTATATCGGCTCAGTTGCCGGCGGCGCAGCGGCAGGTGCGCTTCTAACAGGCTCCCTGGTCAGCGCCTTGTGTCTCGCGCTTGGCGTGCCGACTTTAGGGGGTGCAACGTTGGCATGCGGCATTGTTGTGGTTGGCGCGGGATCTGTTGCTGGAGGGGTCGCTATAGGCGCCGCAGGCGAGAAGTTCGGTGAAGTTATCTACGAGAACACCAAATGACCTTTACTGAAATACTTTTTGGTTATCTGTCCGGTGGCATCGTGCTGGGTACAGTTGCCTGGATTGGATTTGCACTTCACACCGCCTATACCCAAATAGATTTGATGTTGGATCACCTGCATAACTGCCCTGCAGTAAGGGCCAGGGCGCCGCTCCGACATGGCGGCCCTTGGGGCAAGCTGTTGCTGGTGGGTGGGCTTTCTGGAATCGTGACCTTCCCAAACGGTCTACTTAAAAGAGGCCTGCTAAGCGCGGAAGACTTGAGAACCTTCCCGGCACCACTCAAGCGAAAACTGGCAGTCATGCAATGGAGTGTCATAGGGCTTTTAGGGTTCGCGTTTCTGCTGTGGGGCGTTGGCAAAGTTGTAGGTTGGCACGAATAACGAGGACTCAACAGCGGCTCCCTCCATTCGATACGTCGATCCCCACACAGCACATCGAAGTAGAGGCTGGTGCCGGAAAAAATACAGATCCACAGCGCCGTGAACAGCGCCGCGTAAAGCATGTTGATATGGATGAATTCGCGCACGGTGTAGCCGCGCTCGATCTAGCCCAGAAACAGCGCGCTCACCGGCGCCCAGGCAAACCAGACCGACCAGTAGAACACCGTCCAGCTCTGCGGCCAGCTGTCACCGCTGGCGGCCCCGGAGAACAGGCTACGACTGAAGTACGTGTCGAGGTAGACGCCCAGCGATTCGACGCCAAGGCTGAACAGGTAGAGGGTCGGCCCGCACACCAGCACGAACAGCCCCAGGGCCAGCATGATCCAGGTGTTGAACGACGACAGCATCACAATCCCACGCTGCAAGCCGCTGGCCGTCGAGGCGACAAGGTGATCACGATAATCGCGATGATGATCGCCAGGCGCAACGGCGTGGTGTCGCCGCCAATGTACTGGCTCAGGCCGCCTGCCAGGGTCAGCGCGCCGGTGCAAAGCCCCCACTGACGCAGGCATTGACCGGGGCAATCCTGTGGCGCCAGGGCTGCGCCTGCTCCAGTTGCGCTGCCAGCGCCAGCAAGGTCGCGTCCTCGCCAAACCGCGCGGCAAAGTGCGCGCCCATGGGCAGGCCGTTCGCGCTCCAGTGCAACGGCACCGACATCGCCGGTTGGCCGCTGGCATTGAACAAGGCGGTAAACGGCGAGTAGCTGTGGAAGCGCTCGATCAGCTCGTCGAGGCGCAGGCTGTCGTCCTGCAGGTGCAGCTCGCCGATGGGCGCCGGCTCGCGGGCCAGGGTCGGGCTGAGGATCACGTCATGGTCGCGCATGAACCATGCCATTTGCCGGCCGAAGGCATGGATCCACTCCACGGCCGCAGCGTACTGCGCGCCGCTGACGGCACCCTTGTCACGCAGAATGATGCGGGTGCGCGCCTCGAGTTCCCCAGGCTGCACCGGCGTGCCGCGCAGTTGGCCGAGCAGGTCCACGTAGTTGCGGGTGCTGGCGCCGATGATGGTGAACACCTGGTCGAGAAATTCCGGCAGCACCACCGGCAACTGCGCAGGCGTTACCCGATGCCCCAGGGATTCGCACAAGCGCGCGGCCTGGCGCACCGCTTCCAGGCTTTGCGCGGACGTCGACCACGGCCCCACCTGCTCGATCAGCGCAATGCGCAGCGGTCGTGGCGCCTGTTGCAGGGCCAGCGCATAGGGTTGCGCCGCCATCGGCGCGGCGTAGGGTGCGCCCAGCTCGATGCCGGCGGTGGCATCGAGCAATCCCGCGCTGTCGCGCACCGACAGGGTGATGCAATGGTGGGTCGACATGCCCGCCCACCCTTCCCCCACCATCGGTCCCGAGGGCAGCAAGCCACGGCTGGGCTTGAGTCCGAACACGCCGCAACAGGAAGCCGGCACGCGCAGGGAACCGCCGCCATCATTGCCATGGGCAAACGGCACTACCCGCGCGGCTACCAGCGCCGCCGCCCCGCCGCTCGAGCCGCCGGCGCTGTGCCCAGTACTCCAGGGGTTGCGGGTGGCGCCAAAGCGGTTCGACTCGGTGGAGTACGAGGTGCCGAACTCCGGCGCCGTGCTGGTGCCGACGAACACGCAGCCGGCGCGACGCAGGCGCGCCACCACCTCGGCATCCATGTCCGCGCGGGCATCGCCCAGGGCGAATGAACCATTGGTCATGGCCGCACCCGTCAGCGGGGCGAACAGATCCTTGATCAACGTCGGCACACCGGCAAACACCCCTTGCCCGGCATGGGCGCCCAGGGCGGCCTCCCGCGCCTGCTCGTACAGGCGCTCGGCGACGGCGTTGAGCTGTGGCTCGACCTGCTCCAGACGCGCGATCACCGCCTCCACCAACTCCACCGGCTGCACTTCGCCGCGCCGCACCCAAGCGGCCAGGCCGATGGCGTCTTCGTCGTCGATCAACTGCTGAATATCACGCATAGCCACTCTCCCGATCATTTCAGTGAAAAAAACCGCACGCCGTTCAAACCGTTGAACGCCGACGCGCCACGGCGGCCATGCCCCACAGCATCGCCGCGACCACACTGGCAACCGCCAGCCACTGCAGCGCGTGGCGCAAATCGCCCACCCAGGCCACCAGTGCCGCCACCACCAGAGGGCTGACAAACTGCCCCAGGTACATGCACGCGGTCAGCCCGCCGAGGCCGCGCCCACGGGTTCGCGGCGTAAGGGCTTGCATCACCGGCGCCATCACGTTCGGCACCAGCAAGCCCGCGCCCAAGCCGTGAATCAGCATGGCCAGTGCCACCTCGCGGTAGCTCTGCGCATGGTTGAGCAACCACAGCCCGGCCGCGAACAGCAGCAGCAACACCGCGTTGGTCCCGGCGCCCTTCAAGGTGCGCCGCATCAACGGCCAGGCCAGGGAACCGCCCAGGGTGGCGAGCAGGCTCAGGCCGGCGCAAAGCCCGATCAGCGTGCTGGACGTGACACCCACTTGCACCAACAGAACCGGCACCTGCACCGGCGCGATAAAGGTCAGCACCATGCCGCCGAAAATCAGCAGGTAACCCAGCACCACCGGCACCAGCGCCACCCGTTCAGGGCCTGGCGCCTGCGCTCCCGGCCGCTCGCGGGTCGGTTCCCACAGCACGCTCAGCATCGCCGGCACCAGCAGCAACGGCAGCAGGTACAACAGGAACGGCAAGCGCCAGGAGTATTCGCCCAGCGCACCGCCGAGCATGAAGAACAGCGCGCCCACCAGGCCGATGATGACCATCTGCCGATTGATGTAGCGCAGCCGTTCGCTGCCATGCCAGTAATCGGCGATCAGGGCCGAACAGCAGGTCATCACCGCCGCTTCCGCCGCACCGAACAGCAGGCGCACGATGACGATGGCGTGCAGGTCGCCGAGCAGGGCCGGCATCACGCCCAGCAACGCATAGAGCACGGTGGCGACCACCAGCAAGGCCTTGCGCCCGACCCGGTCGGCCAGCCAGCCGGCCAGCGGCGCGCATACCGCAATGGCCAGCGCAGGCCCGGTCACGGCCAGCGGCACCAGCAGATCGGCGTGGGCGGTGACCGGGCCGAACTCGGCGCCGAGCTTGGGCAGCACGGGCGCGATCATCACGGCGCCCATGATGGTCAGGCTGCTGCCGAGGATCAGCACCCGCCCTTCGCGGCGGCCAGTGGCCTGGCGCACGTCGCCAGATAAAACGGTTGAAACGGGACTGACAGCGCTCATGATCCGACCCTCAGAAACGGTGGGAAACACGCAGGGCGACGGTGTAGCCCTCGGCGCGGTTGCGTGCATCGAATTCCTTGTAGAGGTGCAGCCACAGCGGCGGCAGTCCCGGCGCGATGTAGCTGAGCGCCGGACCGAGGGCCATCACCCGCGCGCGGTTGCCACGGGTCAGGTCAGGCGCATCGTCATCGCTGAGCTGGCGGTAGTAATAACCGCCGATGCCCGCCGTCCAGGGCCCGAAGTGCTGACCCACGGCGAATTCATGGCGGTACTCCACGCCGTTGCGGTAATGGGTGTCGGGGTTGCGTGTGTTGATGTCCAGTTGAAAGCTCGAGGACACTTCAAAGCCTGTGTCGCTGATGTAGGTGGCGTTGACGGCCGGGGAAAATGTCCAGTGGTTCAGCCCCGGCGACACCAGGCGGCTGCGCTCGTAGTCACCGGTCGGCGCCTGGATCTGCAACTGGGTATTGACGAACAGGTTGGGCGACAGGCTCCACTGCAAAATCAGCGGAATGATCTGCGCATCGGCCAGCCGGAACGGGTCGGCCGACAGCCGCAACGGACCGCCGGGCGTAGGCACCTGCAGCGAGGCATCCATCCTGAAGAAGGGGACAACCGCACCGAAGCCGTATTGTGCGCCCAGCAGCTGGTAGTCCGTCATGCGCAGGTAAGCCAGACCGATGGACAGCACGTCGAGCGATAAATGATTGTCCACCGCCCGGCCCTGACTGTTCCTTTGCACGTTGGCGCTATAGAACCCCGTGCGCAGGCCCAGGGTGCCGTTCGCCGTGGCGGGCGGCATCATCCCGGCGCCAAAGTCGTAGACCCCGACCGCCGTGGTCGGCGCGCCGTTTTCCGTGGCCTGGGCGCCGGCGCACAGCGCCAGCAGCCCCAGGGTGAAACCTCTGATGCGGCGCATGCTTATCTTGTTGTTGTTCATCGAATGCCCCTCCCGACCCATGGTGTGGGGGCATCCTAGTCACCGTGCGCCGCAGCGGGTTAGCCGTTTTCAGCACAGTTGGCGGCGGTGCAGAGTCTGCGAGGGCGACTCGCCGAACAGGGTGCGGTAATCGCTGGCAAACCGGCTCAAGTGCCAGAACCCCCAGCGCGCCGCCACCTGCTGAACGCCATGGATGGCAGCGTGCGCGCACAGCTCGCGACGCACCGCATTGAGGCGCAGCGCGCGCAGATAGGCCACCGGGTTGATGCCCAGGGTTTCCTGAAAACAGTACTGAAGCTTGCGGCGACTGGCGCCGATGTGATTGCACAGGTCAAGGATCGACAGCGGCTCATCCAGATGCCCCAAGGCGTATTCCCTGGCGCGGTCCACCATGCGTTTGCGCGCGGTCGGGCTTAGCGCTGCAGCCTGATCCGGCGCGATCAGCTCAAGCAACTGCACCATCACCGCGTCGCGGATCCCGTGGCGAACGGCCTCGTGGCGCAACAGGTTACCCTGCCCTTGATCGGCCGTGGTCAGGTCATCGAACAGCCTCGCCAGTTGCGCCTGCATCGACGTCGCGGCCAAACGGTAACAGGTGGGAAGATCGGTAATTCGAATACCCACGCCCTGGCGTTGCAACACGCTCTCCAGGGCCTGGGCGTCGACGGCGACACTCAGCAGGTCGAGCTGTGCGGGCACGCGCAAATCCGGCAAATGCTCGCCGTGGGCCACCAGAAGGTGCTGCTCCTGGAACGGATGCCCGGCACAAAACAGCGGCCCGCTCGGGCTGAGCGGCACGCTGAAGGTGATCGCGCCTTTCCACGCGCGGCCGCTTTTGAGCATCGACTGGTTGGCGCGGTCGCGCACCAGTTGCATCCAGCCGGCTCGCAACGTGATCAGCTCGCCGTCAAAGCGCCCCGGGGTCAACTGGTCATAACGCACCTGCCAGCCGTGCATGTTGCGCGCGTGCTGGTCGATGTCGTGGGTGCGATAGCGCTGCAGCGCGCAAGGGTCGCTCGGTGCAGGGCACGTCGGCGCTACCCGTGAATTATTATTGTTCATCGATTGTTTCCTGTTGAGCCTGCAAGCTTGGTCAAGCGCAGGCAATTTCCATTCCCCCTGGCACGCCCTTGAACAAGCTGTGCCGAAATCGGCTAGTGCATCCGCAAAAAAATGAGCGCTTTAAAGTTTTTACCCCGTAAAGTATTTTCACAGCACTGCCGGGGCCGACTGCCCTGCTCTTTTCCCGACAAGGATCTTGCGTGAGCGGACTGCGTGAACGGCAACGGCTCGAACGCCGCCAGGCCATCAGTACAGCGGCGATCGAACTGTTCGAACGCCAGGGTTACCAGAACACCACCATCGAACAGATCGCCAACCAGGCGGGCGTCTCGGCGCCCACGGTGTTCAAGTACTTCGGCAACAAGCAGGAAATCATCCTGGAAATCCTGCACGAGGCCGACCGCCGCGCCCTGCATGACACGCGCCGCCTGATGCCGGCCATGGACGACCCGGTGGACGCGCTCTGCTACCTGGAAAAACTGCTCACCAACTATGCGCTCGAGGTCATGCACCCCAACCTGTGGCGCGAGCTGCTGCCGTTGATCCTGTTCGGCGGCGAAAGCGAACTGCCCGCCGGCTACCGCGCGATGAACGACGCACTGCGCGGGCAAATCAGTGGCCTGCTGCGCGAGCTGCAACAGGCCGGCAAGCTGCGCGATGATTTGGACGTCGACCTCGCGGCGTTCCTGCTCAACGACTACGCGCACCTGCAGCTGTTGCGCCTGGTCAGCCAGACCCCGCCGGACATCGAATCCCACTCCAGTCAGGTGCGCCGCATCACTGCCCTGCTGTTCCAGGGCATGCGTAACTGAACTCGCGCCAGCCGTTAACAGCCGACCATTGCGCGCTTCAGCGGTTGGTCTTGATGGCGGTCCATACGCGGGTACGGACACGCTCAATCGCCGCCGGCATCGGTTGCAGGGGGAACAGGGTTTTGCGCGCCGCGTCGGGAATGTACATGCTCGGGTCGTTGCGAATCTCGGCGTTGACCATTTCCGTCGAATCCTTGTTGGGGTTCGGGTAACCGATTCGGTTGCTGATCAGAGCGATCACTTCCGGACGCAGGATATAGTTGATAAACGCGTAGGCCTCTGCCGCATGCGGCGCATTTTTCGGCACCGTCATCACGTCCGACCACATCGGCGCGCCCTCCACGGGCAACGCCATCGCCACCTTGACGCCCTTGCCTGCCGCGTCCGCCAGTCGCTTGGCCAGGGCCACACCGCCGGACCAGCCCACCGCCACACAGACATCATCGTTGGCCAGGTCCATGCCGTATCGCGAGGAGTTGAAGTAGGTGACATAGGGGCGGATCTTGAGCATCAACTGCTGCGCCTGGGTGTAGTCCTCACGCTTCTGGCTGTTGGGATCCAGACCCAGATAGTGCAAGGCGATGGGCAGGATCTCATTGCCGGCGTCGAGGAAGCCGACGCCGCAGCCGGTCATTTTTTTCAGGTTCTCTTCCTTGAAGATCATGTCCCAGGTGTTCATCTGCACATCCGCGCCGAAGATTTTCTGAATCTTGTCGACGTTGTAACCAATCAGCGTGGTGCCCCACAGGTAAGGCACGGCGTAACGATTGCCGGGATCACCCACCGCCTCCAGAGAGGTCATGAATTGCGGGTCGAGGTGTTTCCAGTTGGGCAACTGGCTGCGGTCCAGCGGCTGGATGGCGCCGGCGGTGATCAGATTGCTGATGTAGGAGCTGCCGGGAAATACCACGTCATAGCCGGAGTTGCCGGTCAGCAATTTGGCTTGC
Source organism: Pseudomonas trivialis (assembly GCF_001439805.1). Taxonomy (GTDB): domain Bacteria; phylum Pseudomonadota; class Gammaproteobacteria; order Pseudomonadales; family Pseudomonadaceae; genus Aquipseudomonas; species Aquipseudomonas trivialis. The sequence goes on from NZ_JYLK01000007.1 coordinate 41,593, forward strand.
AGCGTCTCGACACTGTCGAACACATCGTAGATCGGGTGAATGCCGGTCTCCTGTTCGAAGTTCTTGAGGATTTCGGGCGGCAGGTACTCGATCCAGTTATAGATGCGCACCGTGCGCTCCTCGGCCAGGCACCAGCCGCTGCACAGCCAGGCGATGGCGACGCCCACCAAGGTATTACGCAAAGACTTGTTCATGCACACACTCCTGCGCGGCCGCAATGGCTCGCGGCGCTCAATAACGGTAGGTGAAGTAGAGTTCCAGGGCACTGAATTTCTGGTCATCGCCGAACACTTGCCTGGCCGCCGCGAGGGGCTTGACCCAGTTGTAGGAGAGCGAGGTGTAGAAGGACGGCGTGGGGGTCCAGTCGAGAAACACCACGCTTTCGTCCGCAAAGCGCCGGTCGTTGACCGCCGCGCCCATGTAGTTTTTCTCGTCGAGCCAGAACTGATAGTGGATCGCGCCCAGGGTGAAGGTCTGGCTCAGGTGCGCCTTGAGCGAGAACTGCTGGACGTTTTCATTGCTGTTGAACAACAGGTAGTTGCCGACCACATCGCCCACCAGCCAGGTGCTCCAGTCGATGAAGCCCTTGCTCAAAGGGTCCCAGGCCTTCTGCCGGTTGTCGCCCAGGTTGTCGTCACCGGAAAAGCTTGCGTAGCGGTAGCCGAGGATCGGCGTCAGCGGCAGCTCGCCAAAGGCGTAGTCGGCCTGGGCGTACCAGGCGTTGGCTGCGTAGTCGACGCCCTCGCCGCTGCCGCGTTCCACCGCGTATTCGGCGTTCAGGGTCAGCGGCGCGATGCCCGGCACCCTGGCATCGAGTGCGCGCAGGTTGTACACCTGCATGCCGTCGCGGCGCCGTGGCAAGGTGCTGCCCCGTGGACCGAGGGCGTTGACCTTGAGCGCCATCGCGCCGAGGGTCACCTGGTCGTCGAGGTTGTAGTCGAGGTTGACCCCGGTCATGCGAAAGTCGCCCAGGTCATCGTCGGTGCGCAGGCTGAACACCTGGCTCTTCAGCGCGCCATGGTCCCAGGCGAGGATCGCCGAGTCCTTGAACGCGGTGCGCGGGCTGAGCCAATAGGCGCCGTCCTTGAACTGGTCGAGGTTGCCATCCATCACGATGAAACCGGTGCCGACCTTGTAGTTCTGGCGCCCGGCGGTGAATGTCCACTCGCCGACCCGTACCCCGGCGAACAGCTCTTCGGTCGCCACCCGGCCATCGGAGCTGCGGCTAAAGCCGCCGGCGTCGCCATCGCCGAAGGTGGTGGCGGCCACCACCGACGCGCCACCGAGCAGGCTGACGTCGGGGTTCAGCGCGTAGCTGAAGGTGATACCGGGCTTGACGTAGAACTCCTGCCAGTCAATCGAGCGGCCGCCATTGCGTCCGCTGCGCTGGTCGACCCGGCCGCTGCCGAAGTTGACGTTGCGCGTGGTGATGCTGGCGCCGCCGGCGGTGAGGTTGACCTCGCCCTTGAGGTCGCCGTCCTCGAAGGTGTAGCCCGCAAGGGCGACCTGGGCGCTCAGAGGCAGACTCACCGCCACCAGCGCGCGGGTAAAACGCGTCGTGAAAGACATCGTGAAGCTCCTGTGTCGTTATTGTTGTACAGGGCAGTTGCAGGCGGCGCAGTACGCCGCCAACACCTGGGCAAGCCAGGTGGAATCCAGACGCTGGATCGTTATGGTTGAAAGGGTCTCAGCGCGTCAGGTGCGCCGCGATGGCGCGCAGCATGCGCACGCTGTCGGCATCGAACGGGCCGACCGCCTCGGGCAGCGATGACTGTTTGACGATCACCACACGGGACGGTTTGTCGATGAACAGGTATTGGCCATGGATGCCGCCCGCCATCAGCGCCTGACTGTGGTCATTGAACACGTACCACTGGCTGCGGTAGGACGCGCCGGGGGCCCACTCGGCGAACTCCGGGTTGGCCGCGTAGATTGCCGGGTCCGCGCCCCGGGCGATGCGCGCGATGGCCTCGCTTGGCAGCAGCTGGTCGCCGTTGTGGCGGCCGTCATTGGCCAGCAATCGGCCGAAACGCGCCATGTCGCGCAGGGTCGCGCTGAAGCCGGCGCCGGCCACGCTGCGGCCCCAGGGATCGGCCATGAAGTAGCCGTCGCGCTCGCAACCCAACTGGCTCCAGACCCTTTCCAACAGCTGCGCGCAGGGCACGCCCGAGGCACGTTCCATGACCCAGGCCAGCGCCTCGGTGGCGGCGGTCACGTAGTGGAAGAACCCGCCGTGCTCGCCGCGTTTGCGCAGCGACGGCAGGTATTGGTAGAGGGATTCAAACTCGCGAAACGGGCTCGGCGCCGGGTTGAAGCCGCAGGCGTAGCCGTATTGCGAACTCTCGGAGGTCGGGTCGTCGTACACCTCGCGGTAGTCGATACCCACCGCCATGTCGAACAGCTGGCGCACCGTCGCATCGCCGAAGGCGCTGCTCGCGAGCTCCGGCACGTAGCTGCCGACCAGCCGCGTCGGGTCGAGCACGGTCTCGCTGACCAGTTGTTCGCCGAGCACGCCGATCAGCGACTTGGTCACCGAAAACATGATGTGCCGATCGTCCGGCCGCTGGCCGTTGAAGTAACGCTCGAACAGCACCTGATCGCCCTGCAGTACCAACAGACCGTCGGTGTGGCTGGCCTTGAGGTGGTCGAGCACGCTGATGCTCAGGCCGCAGACGCTGTCAAAGTGCAGCGTGTCCAGCGCCTGGGGCGCTTCGATCAGCGGCGCGCACGGGCCACGCCCGGCCTGCACATCGATGGACGGACGCAAGCGCGCCAGGTGACGAAACCCCCAGCGGTTGAACGGCGGGCGCATCCAGTTATCCCAGGTCACGCGCTGCTCCGGCGCGGCGGGAAACCCCTGCATCAAACGCGGTGCGGGTGGCTCGACCGGTGAAGATTCATTGGCCTCGACATACAGTCTGACGAGTAAGGGAACGGCGTTCTGGCTCATCTCTGTGATCCTGGAAATGACTCTGCGTGAGAGCAGATGCAGGAAAATAATTACGCTTATTAATTATTTTAGTCAATAAAATATTTAACAGATATTTCATAAAAGCTGGCTTTTTATGGATCCAATAAAGCATGAAACATTGGCCGATAATCGCCCTTATTTTCCATGAAACCTTAAATATACGAATTGACCACACAACCTCTCGCGCCTCTAATGGATCCATTAAATAAAAACAACGTCCAGCCTGGAGAACCGTCATGTACCCAAAAAACACGTGGTATGTCGCCTGCACCCCCGATGAACTGGCACACAAACCCCTCGGCCGGCAGATCTGCGGAGAGAAGCTGGTGTTTTATCGCGACCAGACGAATCAGGTCAGAGCCCTTGAAGACTTCTGTCCCCACCGCGGTGCGCCGCTGTCCCTGGGTTATGTCGAAAACGGAAACCTGGTGTGCGGCTATCACGGCCTGGTGATGGGCGGCGATGGCAAAACCGTGGAAATGCCCGGCCAGCGCGTGCGCGGGTTTCCCTGCAACAAGGCGTTCGCCGCCGTCGAGCGTCACGGCTTTATCTGGGTGTGGCCCGGCGATCAGGAACAGGCCGACCCCGCGCTGATTCCGCGCCTGGAATGGGCCGACAGCGAACAATGGGCTTACGGCGGCGGGCTGTTCGACATCCAGTGCGACTACCGCCTGATGATCGACAACCTGATGGACCTGACCCACGAAACCTACGTGCACGCCTCCAGCATCGGCCAGAAGGAGATCGACGAAGCGCCGCCCGTGACCACCGTGGAAGGCGATGAGGTGGTGACCGCCCGGCACATGCAGAACATTATGGCGCCGCCGTTCTGGCGCATGGCGCTGCGCGGCAACCAGCTGGCCGACGATGTGCCGGTGGACCGCTGGCAGATCTGCCGCTTCAGCCCGCCCAGCCACGTGATGATCGAAGTCGGCGTGGCCCACGCCGGCAAGGGTGGCTACCACGCCGCGCCGGAACACAAGGCGGCGAGCATCGTGGTGGATTTCATCACCCCGCAGACCGACACCTCGATCTGGTATTTCTGGGGCATGGCGCGCAATTTCCAGCCCCACGACGAGGCGCTGACCGCCAGTATCCGCGAAGGCCAGGGCAAGATTTTCAGCGAAGACCTGGAGATGCTCGAACGCCAGCAACAGAACCTGCTGGCACACCCCACGCGTAACCTGCTCAAGCTGAATATCGATGCCGGAGGCGTGCAGTCGCGCAAGATTCTCGAACGCCTGATCGCCAGGGAACGCGCCGGAGAACCGACATGATCGAGGTCGTGGTGACGTCCCGCAACGACGAGGCGCTGGATATTTGCAGCTATGAGCTGACCCGCGTCGACGGCACGCCGCTGCCGGCGTTCAGCGCCGGCTCACACATCGACGTGCACGTGCCAGGCGGCCTGGTGCGTCAGTATTCGCTGTGCAATCCCCCTCGGGAGCGCCACCGCTACCAGATCGGCGTGCTCAAGGACCCCGCCACGCGCGGCGGCTCGCGCGGCCTGCACGAGCAGGTGCAGGTCGGCACGCACCTGACCATCAGCGAACCGCGCAACCTGTTCCCCCTCGCCACGCAGGCGCGACGCAGCCTGCTGTTTGCCGGCGGCATCGGCATCACCCCGATTCTGTGCATGGCCGAGCACCTGGCCGAGGCCGGCGCCGACTTCGAACTGCATTACTGCGCCCGCGCCAGTGAGCGCGCAGCGTTTGTGCAGCGGCTCGAGGCGTCGGCGTTTGCCGAGCGGGTGTTCCTGCACTTTGACGCGCAACCGCACACCGCCCTCAACGCTGCCGAGGTGCTCGCCACCCCGGCCGATGATGTGCATTTGTACGTGTGCGGGCCCGGCGGCTTCATGCAGCATGTGCTCGACAGCGCACGCGCCCAGGGCTGGCAGGAGGACTGCCTGCACCGCGAGTATTTCTCGGCGCCGGCTGTGGACGGGGGTCTTGACGGGGCGTTTGCGGTGCAGGTCGCCAGCAGTGGTGAGGTGTTCGACATACCCGCCGACAAGAGCGTGGTGCAGGTCCTGCAAAGCCACGGCATCGAGATTGCCGTGTCCTGCGAACAAGGGATCTGTGGCACCTGCCTGACCCGTGTGCTCGACGGCATTCCCGAGCACCGCGACCTGTTTCTCACCGAGCAGGAGCAGGCGTTGAACGATCAGTTCACGCCGTGCTGCTCGCGCGCGAAAACCGCGTTGCTGGTGCTGGATATCTGAGCCGCCTCAGGCCGACGGCACAATGACCTTGATCCGCTCGCGGGCGGTGGCGGCGCTGAAGATCTCGGCATAGCGCAAGGTCGCGTTGGCATGCTCGCGCATGATCGCCTCGGCCCGCGCGCCCTGGCGATTGACCAGCGCATCGAACACCGAGTGATGCTGCAGGTGGGCGTAGTTGAAACGGCGGTACTCGCGCGCCATGTCCTCGCGGTCGATGGCCAGCGCGGTGACGGAAGCGAACGGCAGGTGATCGTTGCGTGCCAGCGCGTCGGTGATTGCCGGGTTGTGGCTGCCGGCGACGATGACCTGGTGAAAACGCATGTTCAGGTCGTGATAGACCTCCAGGTCGTCCTCGGTGACATAGCCCTTCTCGAACAGTTGATCGCCCTCCACCAGGCAGCGCTCCAGCGCGCGCCGCGCCTCATCGGACAACCCATGCTCGGCGGCCTGACGCGCCGCCAGCCCTTCAAGCACGCCACGCACTTCGACGGCGCCGGCGATATCGCTGGGGCTGACCGAACGCACCTGATACCCGCGCCCGCCAAACGGCACCAGCAGCCCTTCCTGTTCGAGGGTGCGAAAGGCCATGCGCACCGGCATGCGCGACACGCCGAAGCGCTGCGCGGTGGGCACTTCCAGCAGCCGTTCGCCCGCCGCCAGCTCTCCGCTGGCAATCATCTTGCGCAGTGCAACCAGCACCAATTGACCGGGCTTGCTCATCCAGGCAGCTTCCAGAAAAACACGGGCTGCCATAGTACCGCAGCGCAGTACCGCAGCGCGCGTCAGGCGCGCAGGACGGTGGGGTCTTCGCCGCGATACAGCGCCTCGACCCGCGCCGCGCGCCATTGCAACACCGCACGCTGGTTGATCGAGCCCTTGTCGGTGATCTCCCCTCGGTCGATGGACGCCGGCTCGTCGAGCAAGGCGATCCACTCCACGCGGCTGGCGTTGCCGGTCGCCTCGCGATTGAGCCGCTGCAGCCAGTCGCCAAACCACTGGCGCACCGGCGCGCTGGCCAGCACTTGGGCGTCGCTGGCGTCGGCGTGCAAGCCTGCCAGCCGCCGGCACTCGTAGAGCCTGGGGAAGACCAGCGCACCCAGGCACTCGCGGTCCGGCGCGGTGATCACCAGGTCCTGCACATAGGGCGAGCCTTCGAGCACCGCGCGATTGCGCAACGGCCCGACGCTGACGAACACCCCGGAAGACAGCTTGAAGTCCTCGGCGATGCGCCCGTCGAACATCAACCCCAACTGCGGCTGCTGCGCATCGGCGAGCTTGATCGCGTCCCCCGAACAGTAGAAACCTCGCTCGTCGAACACCTCGGCGGTCTGCTCTGGCGCGCGCCAGTAGCCCGGCATGATGTGCGGCCCGCGAAAGCGCCCTTCCAGCTTGCAGTCCACCGGCACCAGGCACACTTCGCAGCCCGGCGCGGGCAAACCGATGTAGCCGGCCATGGACAACGGCCCGGTGGTGAAGGTGCAGGACGGCGCGGCTTCGGTCATGCCCAGGCCGGCCATCATGCGAATGCGCTCACCGCAGTGTTGTTCGGCCACGCGGTCGAGGCGATCCCAGATACTTTGCGACAGGCCGGCGGCGGCAAAGAAGAACAGTTTCATGCGCGCAAAAAACCGCTCGCGCAATTCGCCGTCCTGCTCCAGGGCATTGACCAGTTCTTCCCAGCCCTTGGGCACGGTGAGGTAGGCCGTGGGCGACACCTCCTTGAGGTTGCGCAGGGTCTGGGCGAAACCCTGGGCCGTGGGCTTGCCGTCATCGAGGTAAAAGGTGCCGCCGTTGTAGAGCACGATGCCGACGTTGTGGCTGCCGCCAAAGGTGTGGTTCCACGGCAGCCAGTCCACCAGCACCGGCGGCTCCTCGCCGAACACCGGAAAGGTCTGCAACAGCATTTGCTGGTTGGCGCAGAGCATGCGCTGGGTGGTGACCACCGCCTTGGGCAGCTTGGTGGAACCGGAGGTGAACAGGAACTTGGCGATGCTGTCCGGCCCCGTGGCCTCGAACGCCGCCTCGGCCGCCTGCCCGCCCGGGGTTTGCAGCAGGCTGGCGAACGCCGTGCAGGGACGCCCCGGCACCTCGCCGCGCACCGTGATCAGCGGCGTCGTGGCCGGCAATACCGCCTCGATCGCGCGCCGGTAGGCGGCGGCATCGCTGACGAACACCAGCCCCGGTTGCAGCAGGTCGCACACGTGCCGCAGCTTGGCGAAATCCTGGGACAACAACGCGTACGCCGGCGACACCGGGCTGTAGGGAATGCCGGCATACATCGCGCCAAGCGCCATCTGCAGGTGCTCGATGTCGTTGCCCGAAAGCAACGCCAGCGGCTTCTGCGCCGACAGCCCGTAACCGAGCAGGCTCTGGGCAATCGCGCGCACGCTGTCGAGCATGTCCTTGTAGCTGACGTGGCGCCAGTCACCGCCGGCCTGGCGCGCTGCGATAAACGTCTGCGCGGGGCGCACCTGCGCCCAGTGCACCAGCCGGTCAAGCAGGCGCGGCGGCAGCGGCGCCAGCGGTTCCAGGGAGCGCATGTGCAGCACGCCGTGTTCTTCAGTGATCGCCACCGGCGCTTGGCCAATGGACACGTCGCGGTAGCGTGGTGCGGGCTGGGATTGCGATCTGAATTCGGAACTCACGGGGGATGTCCTCTGCCTTTTTTGGGGATGTACAGGGCCACCGCAACGCGGCGGCGCCGGCTCAGATCGGGTAATGCCGTGGGCCGTTCTGCAACGTCACCCAGCGCAACTGGGTGAAGTGCTCGATGGCGGCCTTGCCGCCAAAACTGCCGTACCCACTGGACTTGACGCCACCGAAAGGCATCTGCGCCTCGTCGTGCACGGTGGGGCCGTTGATATGGCAGATGCCCGATTCCACCCGCTGCGCGAGCGCCAGCGCACGCCCGGTGTCACGGCTGAAGATCGCCGCCGACAGCCCGAACTCGGAGTCGTTGGCCAGGCGCAGCAGCGCCTCGTCACCGTCACCGCGCAGCAGCACTGCCACCGGGCCGAACGACTCTTCGCGGTACAGGCGCATCGCGTCGGTCACCCCATCGATCAGGGTCGGCTGCAAAATGCTGCCCTGCAGTTGCCCACCTGCCACCAGCCGCGCGCCCTTGGCCAGGGCATCGTCGATCAGCGCCTTGATGCGCGTGCCGGCGCTGGCATCCACCAGCGAGCCGAGCACCGAATCCGCCGCGGCGGGGTCGCCGGCCGGCAAGGTCGCGAGCTTGGCGGCCAGCTGGGTCACGAAGCGGTCGGCGACGCGGGCGTCGACAATCAGGCGCTCGGTCGACATGCAGATCTGCCCCTGATTGAAATACGCGCCAAAGGCCGCCGCCGCCACGGCCGCGTCGAGGTCGGCGTCATCAAGCACCAGCAGCGGCGCCTTGCCGCCCAGTTCCAGCAGCGCCGGCTTGAGGTGCCGCGCCGAAAGCTCGCCGACGATTCGCCCCACATGGGTGGAGCCGGTGAAATTGACCCGGCGCACGGCGGGGTTGGCGATCAACCGCTCGACAATCGCGGCGGCATCGGCCGGGGCGTTGCTGATCACATTGACCACGCCATCGCCCAGCCCGGCGTCCTGCAGCACCTGACCGATCAGGCGGTGCACCGCCGGGCTCAACTCGGAGGCCTTGAGCACCACGGTATTGCCGCAGGCCAGCGGCATGGCGATGGCCCGCGTGGCGAGGATCACCGGCGCGTTCCACGGTGCGATGCCCAGCACCACGCCGCAGGGCTGACGCAAGGCCATGGCGAAACTGCCGGGCACATCGGAGGGGATTACGTCGCCGGTGATCTGGGTGGTCATCGACGCCGCTTCGCGCAGCATGTTGGCGGCCAGGCGCACGTTGAACGCGTACCAGTTGGCCATGGCGCCGGTTTCGCCAGCGGCGGCGATGAATTCGGCGCTGCGCGCCTGCAGGAGTTCGGCGGCGTTGAGCAGGCGGGTGCGGCGCTCGTTGGGCGCCAGCGCCGCCCACACGGGGAACGCGGCCTGGGCGGCGGCAACGGCAGCGTCGGCATCTTCCAGGGTGGCGGCGGCGACCCGCGACACGACGTCGCCGGTCACCGGGTTACAGCGTTCGAAGGTTCGGCCGTCGCTGGCGGGACGCGACTGGCCGCCGATCAACAGGGGCACATCCAGCATGGTGATTCCTCTTTTTGTCTTTATCGGGAATACGTTCAAGCAGGTTTGCGAGGGGCGGCCTGTGGCCGCTGCGCTCAGCGTTTATAGGTCTGCAGGCCAGGCTTGATGCTCTTGTCGTCGAGGAACTGTTTCATGCCCTGCTCGCGGCCGCCTTCGGTGTCGAGCAAACGCGACTGATCGAGCTTGGCATAGAGGTAATCCTCGTTCTGCTCCCAGGTCAGTTCGCGGCACCGCTTGAAGCCATGCTTGGCCGCACGCAGCACCACCGGGTTTTTCTCCAGCAGGTTGCGCGCCAGTTCGACGGTCACCTCGCGCAGCCGGGCCAGCGGCACGCTCTCGTTGACCAGGCCCATTTCGGCGGCTTTCTGCCCGCCGAAGGTCTTGCCGGTCATGATGTAGTACAGCGATTGGCGATGGCCCACGGTGTCGGCCATGGCCTTGCTTACCAGGTTGCCCGGCGGGATGCCCCAGTTGATTTCCGAGAGACCGAAGGTGGCTTCGTCGGCGCAGATCGCCAGGTCGCAAGCCACCAGCGGGCTGAAGCCACCGCCGAAGCACCAGCCGTTGACCATGGCAATGGTGGGCTTGGCGTACATGCGCAGCAGTTTCCACTGCCATTGCGAGGCTTCGCGGCGGATTTTTTCCTGGAGGATTTCCGGGCCGGCATCCACTTCGCGAAAATACTCCTTGAGGTCCATGCCGGCGGTCCATGCCTCGCCGGCACCGGTCAGCACCAGCACACCGGCGTCCGGATCCTGTTCCAGGGTTTCCAGCACATCGATCATTTCACGGTTGAGGGTGGGGCTCATCGCGTTGCGTTTTTCCGGACGATTGAGGATGACCCAGGCGATGCCTTGCTCGATCTCAACCTTGACAGTGCTCCAACGACCTTCGTAATTGCTCATGGCGGTACGCTCTTGTTCTGGGAGTGAAGATGCTTCGAAACTAAACCGCAAATATAGTTATGTCAATTAACTATTAATCCGAATATTGCCTGATTTTCCGGCTTTGCATAACGCAGGCATAGCCACGGCGCGTCAACCCCGGCAAACTGCATAGCCTTCATAACCACCCCTTCCGAGGATTGCATCGCAATGGCCAAGCCCTCCCCCCTCGCCGACATGCCGCCGCCGCTGGATTCGGCGCTGGACGACCTGATCGGCTACGCCATCCGCCGCGCCCAGCTCAAGCTGTTCCAGAACCTGATCGGCCGGCTGGCCGAACACGACCTGCGTCCCGCGCAGTTTTCGGCCCTGGCGATCATCGAACAGAACCCCGGCCTGATGCAGACTGACCTCGCCCGCGCCCTGGCCATCGAACCGCCGCAAGTGGTGCCGCTGCTGAACAAGCTCGAAAGCCGCGCCCTCGCCGTGCGCCTGCGCTGCAAGCCGGACAAGCGCTCCTACGGCATCTTCCTCAGCAAGAGCGGCGAAACCCTGCTCAAGACGCTCAAGGACATCGCCGCCCAGAGCGACCTGGACGCCACCGCCGCGCTGGACAGCGAGGAACGCGCCACCCTGCTGCGCCTGTTGAAGAAGGTGTATCAGGACTGAGTGCCCCTAGAACTTGTGCAGCCAGTTGAGCACCAGCTTGTTGCCCTGGGTGCGGTTCTCGGCCTGCTGCTCGAAGTAGGCGTTCACCGACAGCACATTCTCCTTGTTGAACCCATAGACCAGCCCCGGCCCGATGGCCCAGACCTTTTCCCGCCGCCCGCTGACGGCATGACCGTCCACCTCGGTGTCGGTGATCTGTTTGAGCCAGTAGCCGTTGAGGCCCACGCTCAGTTGCTCGCTCACGGCATATTGCAGGGTCAGGTTGGCATGCAGCGCCTGGCCGGCCTGGGTGTTGGAGACGTCGCCGAAGCCTGCCTGCGGCTCGTCGTTTTTGCCGTTCCACAGGTACATGAAACGCCCGCTGGCCGACCACTTGGGGTTGAACCAGTAGGTCGCCGCGTAGTACGGGTTGAATGACCAGAAGTTGCTGCCCGGGTTGATCGAGCGCGTGCGGTCATAGGCGCCCACCGGTATCGACACATCGGCCTCCACGCGCTGAGTGAGCAAGGGGCTGCCGTCGGCCCGGCTCAGGGTCGGCAGTTGCACAAACGCGCCGAGCGTCAGGTCGCCAAAGCCTGCGCGCGAACTCAGCGCCGCGTTGTTCAAGCCATCGTCAACATCGGCGTGGGCCAGGGAGGTGTTGATCAGGGTGAACCCGGGCATCGCGCCGTTGGCCAGGGGCTTACCGACGTAGATGATCTGCGTGGTCGGCGCCACCACCTCCACGTCCTGTCGCGGCAGCGCCAGTTTGTTGCCGTTGGCGTCATTGAAGCGACTGGCACGGCTGTAAGTCAGGTATTCCTCCAGGTACCAGCCCGGGCCCGCCGGGGCCGGTGAGCCGTCGTAGAAACTGGTGCTGCCCAGGTTGAGCCCGGGCAAGTCATAGGCATGGGCCGTCGACGACACAGCAATGAACGTCACGGCCGCAGCCGCCCGCAAGATAGGCTTGAGCATCTTGTATGTCCTGTATTTTTGTTGTTGTTCAAGACCCCCGGTGCAGGGTTCCACACCGGGGTTGGCTGCGCTTACACGTAGGTGGCTGCCAGCCCGCCATCCACCGGCAGATTGACCCCATTGACCCAGCGCGAAGCATCCGAACAGAGGAAGGCGATCACCGCCGCCACCTCATCGGCCAGGGCTGGACGGGTCATGCGCTGGCTGTCGCGGGCCACGCGCTCCGGGCCGAGCATGCTGACGAAATCGCCAAGGATCGGCGTAAACACCGGCCCCGGCGCCACGCAGTTGATGCGCACCCCATGATCGCGAAACCAGCCCTGGGCCTGCTGGTAACTCCAGACAATCAGCGCTTCCTTGAAATACTGATAACAGGTGCCCTGTTCCACCGGATTGGCCGCCAGCCACTGCTGCCCGGCGGCGAAGCTGTCGGTGGCCGCCAGCCACTTGTGCTGCTCCAGGCGCTGCGGCCATTGCGCGCCGAGGATCGAGGCGACATTGACCACACTGGCGCCCGCCGGCATGCGCGGCAGCAGCGCCTGGGTGAGGTGACGCACCCCCAGATAGTTGACCTGCGCCACCGTGTGCGCCGGCGCCGTGCCGGGCACGCCGGCAATGTTGCACAGCGCGTCGACCCGCGCCGGCAAGCGCGCCACCAGCGCGTCGATGCTCGCCGCATCGCCGAGGTCGGCATGCAGGAAGCCATCCAGGGTCAGGTGCGGTTCAGCACGATCGACACCGATCACCGTCGCGCCCTGGAACCGCGCCAGCCGCGCCACTTCGGCGCCAATGCCGGAGGCGACGCCGGTGACAATCAAGGTTTTGTTATGCAGGTTCATGTTCAGCCCTCTTGTTTTTGTATAGGCGTGCGTGTTTCAAACCCCGAGCCAGGGCTCAGAAGGGATAGGTCGGTGGTGTGTTTTTTACCGTGACCCACTGCCACTGGGTGTACTCGTCCCAGTCGGCCGGCCCGCCGACGTTGCCACCATTGCCGGAAGCGCCGCGCCCGCCGAACGGGTTGATGCATTCGTCGGCCACGGTCTGGTCGTTGATGTGCAGCAGGCCACAGTCAAGCCGCTCGCCGATGGCCATGGCGCGGCCGACCGACGGCGAGATGATGGCGGCGCTGAGGCCGTACTCGCTGCGGTTGGCCAAGTCGATGGCTTGCTCGTCTGTGGCAAAACTGACCACCGTGGCCACCGGCCCGAACACCTCTTCCTCGAAGGCGCGCATGCCGGGGCGCACGCCACTGAGCACGGTGGGTTGGTAGAACAACCGGTCGTATTCACCCCCCGCCTCCAGCCGCGCGCCGGCCTGCAGGCTGTCGCTGACGATGGCGTGCACGCGCTGCAATTGCCGCTCATTGATCAACGGCCCCAGCGCCGCCTCGCCCCGCGCGGCATTGCCCACGCTCAGCGCGCGGGCCTTTTCCACCAGTTTGCGCGTGAGGCTGGCGGCAATGGACTCGTGAGCCAGAATCAAGCCGGTCGCCATGCAGATCTGCCCCTGGTGCAGCCACGCGCCCCAGGCCGCGTTGCTCGCGGCCAGGTCCAGGTCGGCGTCTTCGAGAATGATCAGCGCGTTCTTGCCGCCCAGTTCCACCGCGACTTTTTTCAGGTGCCGTCCGGCCACCTCGGCGACCTTGCGCCCCGCCGCCGTGGAACCGGTGAAGGCGATCATCCGCACATTGGCGTCGCGGCACAGCGCTTCACCCGCCGGCGCCGCCCCTGGCAGCACGTGCAGCAACCCTTTGGGCAGGCCCGCCTCTTCGAACAGCCGCGCGATAAGAAAACCGCCACTGACCGGGGTTTGCGGGTCGGGCTTGAGCACCACCGCATTGCCGGCGGCCAGGGCCGGCGCCACCGAACGCATCGACAGCACCAGGGGGAAATTGAACGGTGAAATCACCCCCACCACGCCATGGGGCTGGCGCCGCGCATAGGACAACCGCCCGGCCTCGCTGGGCAGCACCAGCCCGTGGGGCTGGGACAACAGGCCCGCCGCCTGATGCAACAGCACAATCGCCTCGCGCACTTCGTGTTCGCCCTTGTACAGCGCGCCGCCGGTTTCACGGGCGACATACAGCGCCAGCTCGGCGAACGAGCGCTGTGCCACCTCCGCCGCCTTGCGAAACACCTCGGCGCGTTGCCGTGGGCCCAGCGCGGCCCAGGCCGGCTGGGCCAGCGCCGCGCTGCGACAGGCAATGGCAACGTCGGCCGGGCTGGCCATGGCGCATTGCATCAGGGTTTCGCCGGTGGCCGGCTCGATCACCGGGAGCACAGTCCCGGACGCTTTGCTCCAGTCGCCGTCGAACAGGCACTCGGACTCGATGGCCCGCTGTAACAGGGGGATGGTTTCAGACACTGACATGGTGACTCCCGGTTCTTGTAATTGTCATCGCCTGCACAAAGGCAAACGCCGCCTCAAGCCTTGAGCAAAGGCTGTGCCGTTTAAAGGCCAAGGCGCTGACATAACGCCTCCAAGGCTCTGCGTCGGGGCTTGCCGTTCACGGCTCAGGCACACGCACAGGAACGTCAGCAAAAACCGCTTCGCTGCCACTTGTTCAATTGATAAGGTTATGTTTAATAACTATCTCAGCGGTTACTCATATCGATCACACGCTTTGCAGGGGCATAACAACAACGCCGTTCAGTTAAGCGCAGATTCCCTGTGGCGAGCAGGCTTGTCCTGCGTTGGGCTGTGCAGCAGCCCCAAAACCAGGCGCTGAGCCGTATCCGGTACACCGCGTTTTGCTCGATTGGGGACGCTTCGCCCCCCCAACGCGGGGCAAGCCCGCTCGCCACAATAAGCCCACACATTTTCCTTAACTGAACGGCATCAGGGCATAACAATGACTCATCCCTTCAGCGCACACCCCGACGTTCACGCGGCCACCACGCCTTATCACCCGCGCGGCGACAGCCGCCAGCTCAGCGACAGCAGCTCGCCCACCCCCGCGGAGCTTGCCGACTGCCTGTTCTTTTCGCCCGAAGACGGGCGCATCTGGCTCAACGACCAGCGCATGGTGCTGCTGCACGGTTCGTCATTCGGCGCGCTGCGCGCAGAGATCATCGAGCGCCTGGGGCTGGAACAGGCGCGCGGGCTGTTCACCCGCACCGGCTTTGCCTCCGGTGCACGGGACGCGCGCCTGATCCGCGAGCGCTGGCCCCAGGCCGATGCCGCCGCCGTGTTTCGCGCCGGCACCCACCTGCACACGCTGGAAGGCATGACCAAGGTCGAGCCCGTGCATTTCAAGTTCGACGCCGACTCCGGTTTCTACGAAGGCGAATTTCTCTGGCACCACTCGTGCGAGGCCGATGAGCATGTGAATGCGTACGGCATCGGCCAGGACCCGGTGTGCTGGACCGAAACCGGCTACGCCATGGGCTTCGTCAGCGGGCTGTTCGGGCAGATGGTGATTTTTCGTGAAGTCGAATGCCGCGGCATGGGCCACGGCAGTTGCCGCGTGGTGGGCAAGACGGCCGCGCAATGGGGGGACGTCGAGCAAGACCTGCGCTACCTGAATGTGTCGCAGATGCCTGGCACCCCGCCGCTCGCGTCCACGCCCGACAGCCTGCCCGGCAGTAACGCCCGTGACACGTTGATCGGCGCCAGCGCCACCTTCAACGCCGCCACGCAAGCCCTGGCGCGCGTCGCATCGACCCCGGCGACGGTGCTGATCAGCGGCGAGTCCGGGGTGGGCAAGGAGATGTTCGCCCGCCAGCTGCACCAGCTCAGCCCACGCCGTGACGGCGCGTTCGTGGCGCTCAATTGCGCGGCCATCCCGGACAACCTGATCGAGTCCGAACTGTTTGGCGTCGAGCGCGGCGCCTATACCGGCGCCACCCATGCGCGCCCCGGCCGCTTCGAGCGGGCCCAGGGCGGCACGCTGTTCCTGGATGAAATCACCAGCCTCAGCCTGGCCGGGCAAAGCAAGCTGCTGCGCGCCCTGCAGGAGCGGGAAATCGAACGGGTCGGCGGCGTGCGCGCCATCCAGGTGGATGTGCGGGTGGTGGCCGCCACCAATATCGATCTGCGCAAGGCTGTCGCCGACGGCACGTTTCGCGAAGACCTGTTCTACCGGCTCAACGTCTACCCCATCGCGCTGCCGCCCCTGCGCGAACGCCGTGATGACATTCCGTTGCTGATCAACGCATTCCTCATGCGCTTCTGCCAGGACTACGGGCGCACGCCCGCCGGCCTGACCATGCGCGCGCTCAAGGTGCTGCTGCGCTACGACTTCGCCGGCAATGTGCGCGAGCTGCAAAACCTGATCGAACGCGGCCTGATCGCCAGCGACGAAGGTCAGGCCATCGACCTGGTGCACCTGTTTCGCAATGAACCCATGCCGGCGGACCCGTACAGCCTCGACGGGCAAGGCAGCCTGTCCAATGCCACGGCGGTGGTGCGCCCTGCCCTGCTCGACACCCTTGGCCAACTGGACCAGGGTTTTTCCATCGACGGCCTGGAAGCACGCCTGATCAATGAAGCGCTGCAACGCAACGCCGGCAACCTGGCCGCCGCCGCCAGGCTGGTGGGGCTGAGCCGCGCGCAATTTGCCTACCGGCTGAAGAAACACCAGCGGCAACCGACTGAGGCCCGGGAGCCGTCGATTGAGGAAAAATCTTGAACGACGGGGACGCCAGCTGGATCACAGCCTTCTTGAACACCGTCTTGAAGGAAGCCAGTGATGATCCAGCTAAACAGCTACACCACCGTGAAACGTCGCGAGCGCGTCCCCCACGACATCTTCGCCACCTACTGGCGCGACGCACACGGGCCGCTGTGCGCGCGCTTGCCCGGGCTAGGTTTGTACATCCAGCATCACTTCGACCGTCACCAGGACGCGCACCTGTGGCCGCTGGCCGACGGCATCAGCGAAATCGCACACTACGAGCTGGACGGTGGGGTCGAGATTGGCTTCGCCAACGCTGATGACCAGAAGCGGTTCCAGGAGGCTGCCTCACTGCTGTTTTCCGACGAACAAAACATGTTCGAGGAAACCCTCGCCTATGACCTGCCGCACGGCTCGCAAAAACGCGTCAATCGCTTGCATGACAGCACCTTCAACGGCACGGACAACGTCGACCGCCTCCATGTGCATTTCAGCCCGCGCGGCAGCCTCGCCGACCTGCACGACTACCTCAGCCATGAACTGGCCGACGTGCTCGGCAGCGCCGATGACGTGCTGAAACTCACGCTGCACCTGACGTCGCGCTTCAA
Organism: Pseudomonas trivialis; assembly: GCF_001439805.1. Taxonomy (GTDB): domain Bacteria; phylum Pseudomonadota; class Gammaproteobacteria; order Pseudomonadales; family Pseudomonadaceae; genus Aquipseudomonas; species Aquipseudomonas trivialis. The sequence continues at coordinate 58,673 of NZ_JYLK01000007.1, forward strand.
CAATGACGGCATGCACCCGCCGGCGCCGAATGTCGCGCACCATGCCAGCCCGGCGCGGGAAGAACTGGCCATCATGGAAATCGCCTTCGCCAGCCCGCTGACGCGCCGCGCGTTCTTTGCCAGCGAGACCTTCCAGCGCACCTTGGCAGGTCAGGCCCGACACATCGCACAGCTCAAGGCCTTCGCGGTGTCCGGCCTCTACACCTACGTCACCGACAAAACGCTGACCACCGCCGGGCTGCGCGGCAGCAGGACGGCACAGTTGATCGAGTACCTGGGGGCCAACAATCAGCTCAACCCCGAGGTCGAGCAGTTGTTCCTGCGCGGCTGAACCGCGCGGGGTCATTTTGCCGGCCGCAGCAACTGCATCTGCTGGCGGTAATCATCGGTCACCTGCCGAGCCTGGCTGCTGCTGGTGATCACCCTCGGGGTGATCAGCACGATCAACTCGGTGCGGTCCTTGGATTTGCTGGTGTTACCGAACAGCCAGCGCAATCCGGGGATGCGGCCCAGGTACGGCACGGCGCTGACGCTCTCGGCGTTGTCCTGCTTGATCAGGCCGCCGAGCAACACGGTCTGCCCGCTTTGCACGGCCACCTGGGTGGACACCGAACGCGTGGAAATACGCGGGTTGTTTTGCGGATCGTTGTTGGACGGCTGGTCCTGGGCATCGCTGACTTGCTGCTGAATGTCCATGTACACCAGGCCCCCCGGATTGATGCGTGGCACCACGTCGAGGATCACCCCGGTCTGTACGTATTCGACACTGCTCAAGGTGGTGTCGGAGGCGCCGGTGTTAACGGTGGTCTGGCTGATGGGAATGTTGTCACCCACCTGAATCTGCGCCGGCTGGTTGTTCATCACCACCAGCGACGGCGCCGACAGCACTTGGGTGCGGCCATTGGTTTCCAGCGCGTGCAGCGCCACTTGCAGGTTGGTGCTGACGAACGAATAGAACAACGAATCGGCGCCCAGGCCGGCACCGCCCGCTCCCAATGCGCCCTGGCTGCCGACCGCATTGGCCACGGTGTTGCTGGTGGAATTGCCCGCCAGGCGACCCAGGTACCATTGCACGCCGAGGTCCAGTTCGCCGGTGAGCTTGACCTCCAGAATGCGCGTTTCGATCTGCACCTGCAGCGGCGGATTGTCGAGGCGCTTGATCGCCGATTCGATCTCCTTCCACTGCACCGGGCGCGTGCGCACCAGCAACTGGTTACTGCTTTTTTGCGCGGTGATGCGCGTGCCGGCGTCGAGGCTTTTGGCCGCTGCGCCTTCTCCTTCGCCGGCGCCCTGCTCGGCGCTCTCGCTGCCCTGCTCGGCCTCGGTGTCGGGTTCCTGCTCCTCTTGCCCGGCAGAGGCAGGCGGGTTATTGCCCATACCATTGCCGTTGCCATTGAGGCCACCGGGCAGGCTGCCGGAGGTGCTGTTGGTGCCGGGCGATGACAAGGTCGCGGTGCGCAGACCGGGGGCGACTTTCGCCGGCGCGTCGTCCTTGATCGCGCCACTGCCGTAGATCTGACGCAGGTATTTGGCCAAGTCAGTGGCCTTCATGTTGCGCACGTCGTAGACGTACATTTGTGGCTCGTTGCCGCCGCCTTCGTCGATGGTGTGTATCCAGTCGCCGACCTCGCTGAGGTACTGCGGCTGGGACGAGATCGCGACCACCGAATTGGTCCGCTCGATGGGCAAAAAGCGCACCATGCCCGCCAGGGGCATGCCGCTGTCGGGGCCGAACATTTTTTGCAGCTCGGGCATCAGCTCGGCCACGGACGCGCGCTGCAGGCCGAACACGCCCACCGACATGCCCTTGAGCCAGTCCACATCGAAGGTGTCGATGGTGTCCTGGTAGTTGGCCAATTCCTCGGGTGTGCCGGCCAGGCTCAGCACGTTGCGCGCCGGGTCCACCAGCAAAAATGCATTTTCCCGGGCGAACGGCTTGAGCAGTTTCTGCATCTCGGTGGCCGAGATGTAGCGCAACGGAAACAGCCGCGCCGACAGGCCGCTGGACGGTTGCGACACGCGCATCTGCGGCACCAGCTTGCCCGATACCGCCTGGTTGGCCGGCAGGATCACATAGCGGTTGCCCTGCTTGATCATGGCGTTGTCGGTCCACGACAACAGGGTTTCGAGAATCGACAGCGCCTGCTGTTTGTTCACCGGCTTGGAGGTGGAAAAGCTGACGTTGCCTTTCACCCCCTGGGCAATGCTGTAGCTCTCGTGCAGCAGGTCGCCCATCACGCTGTTGATGACCGCCTCGATGGGCTGGTCGGCGAAGTTGAACACGATGTCGCCGCCGGCCTCCTCCTTGCCGGCGCGGGTCGCGGCCGGCTGACGCACGAACTGCTGGTTGCCGCGAATCAACTGGCGCTGCGGCGGCGTGCTTGCCTGGGGCTGGCTGCTGCTGGGCGACGCCTGTTCACTGGCCGGGTCCACGGCCGGGCGCTGCGAACCGGTGCCCTGCAGCGCCTCATGCAGCAGGGACTCGTCAGGCGCTGGGTGCTTGGGGAATGACCCGCAGCCGCCAAGGGCAACGGCGGTGGCCAGGCAAAACACGGTGGTGCGCAAGGCGCCGGGGTAGGAATCGATCAAGGGGATGGCTCGTGAGAAAGGGTAATTGGGGGTGTGCTGGACGGCGGCGGCAAACGCAGGGCCCGCAGGCTCAGGGTTTGCGTGCGGCCATCCAGCACGAAACGGGCAGTCCGGGCGTCGAGGTGTTCCAGCACCCAGCCATTGGGCAGGGTCTGGCCCTGGCGGACTTTCAGCGCGGGGCCGTCGGCACGCTTGAGCAGCGCCACGCGCAGGTCGCCGTCGAGCACGATGCCGGTCAGCGTCAGGCTCGACAGGCTGGAGGCCTGGGCCTGGCCGACGGCGCGGTCGGGGCTGCGGTCGGGGCTGAACAGCGGCGCCTGCCAGGTGCCGGCCAGGCTGTCGAGGGTCGCGCTCGGCGCCACCAGCACCGTGGCCGAGGCGTTGGCCCGCGCATCCGGCGCGGGCGGCGGCAACCACTGCGGCGCATCGCCGAGGTTGCTGAGAATGCCGACCATCAAAACACCCAGCAGCCCGGCCACGACGAGCAGGCCCCACTCCAGGGGACGCAATGGATTGATCATCGGCGCACCTGCGCGGCAGCGGCCGGTTGCAGGTAGCCGCGCACCAGCAGGTGCACCACCAGTTTGCCGGCGGCGCCGCTGGCGGGCGCATTGGGGCCACGGCGAATGCTCATTTCATCGACGAACAGAAACGGCCGCTGATATTCCAGTTCATGCAGGATCGCCGTCAGCGGTTCAATCGCGCAATTGAGGGTCAGGCTGACCTTGACCTGGCGATACGGCTCGGCCTCGTCCTGCTCCGGGGTGATGGGCATGCGCTGGGTCAGGCTGCAGCCGCCGCCGAGGCTGGCGCGGCTGTTGATCAGGTCGGCGAGGCGTTGCATCAGGTCCGCCGCCACGGCGCTGGGATCGTCCCCCGGCAGCAGGCTGGTGCTGCTCGCCGGGTCCTGGCGCGCCTGCTCCAGTTGTTCGCGCAGGCTGTCGCGCTGGCGCAACACGCCGGCGTAACGCTGCTGCTGCTCGCGCAATTGTTCGGCCTGCTCGCCCATGGCGCGCAACGGCCCGGCGAACCAGCTGTCGATCAACAGCCAGTACGCGGCGCCGAGCACCAGCGCGAGGGCGATCAAGGCCGCGCCACGGCGTTCACGGGGTGTCAGTGGACGGCGCATCGGCAGCCTCCTGGTGCAGGTGGGCGCGCAAGGAAAACTGATCCTTGCCGGTTTGCGCATCGGGCTGGATCACCCCTTCGAACTGGGCGTTTTCCAGGCTGCGGCAGGCCTTGATGCGGGTGATCAGGGCACTGGCCTTGGCGCTTTGCCCGGAGAACGAAACGTCGGCGCCATCGTTGACTTCCAACTGGTCGATCCAGGTGTCGGACGGCAGGCACGCGGTCAGTTCATTGAGCAGCGCCGCCAGCGGCGGTTGCGCCATTTTGCGGCGGATCAGGTACTGCGCGGCGCCACGGGTATTGAGCAATTGCTGACGCAGCGCCTGCACCTGCGCCACCTCGGCTTTTTGCTCGCGCACACTGTGATGCATGGCGTCGAGCACGCGCTGACGGTCGTTGAGCCACAACAGCATCGCCGCAATCAGCAGCGCGCCGCACAGCCACGGCAGGCTGCGCTGCAAACCCTTGCCGGCAGGGCGCTGGCGTGGACGCAGCGGCGCCGGCAGCAGATCGATGCCCATCACCTGCCCCGCGCCATCGTCCACGTCCACCGCATGGGGACGCAGGCCAAGGGCGGCGCACTCTTCGAGAATCCGGTCCAGGCGCTCGCGCAGGATCGCCACCAGCGTCACCTCAACATGGGTCGCTGTGCGGCGCTCCTGGCGTGCGACGAAGTACACCTGTGCGGCGTCGAACGGCGTAAAGCGGTCAAGTTCATAGCCGACCACCGTCGACAGGTTGCGCGCGGCGGCCAGCGGCAATTGCAGGGTCTGGCGCAGCACCGCGTCGCGGCCCAGCAGCAGTACCTGGCGCGCGTCGCCCGCGAGGGTTTGCACCGGCGCGGTCAGCGGCCAGCGGTAAACCTGCTCGGCCGCATCCTGCACCAGCAGCCATGCCGGCACGCAGCCGCGCAGCTCCTTGAGCCACAGTCGCCAGCCCTGTTGCAGGACGCTGCCGTGCCAGCGCCGTGCGACCGGTTCGATCAGCACCTGCAGGCGGGCGGCCAGGTGTTCATTCATTCTTGCCAACGTAGGACTCGATAAGGTTGTGCGCTGCCTTGCGCGGGACTCAATAAAACCGTGACTTGCAACTGCGCGTGATAACCGCCGGGGCGTTGTGCGCGGCTGTCGATCACCAGCACATCACCGGCGTTGGCGCCCACCGCGCTTTGACGCGGCAGGTTCAGGGCGCGGCGCATCAACGGGCTGGCGAACGCCGGGTCGGGCCGGTCCAGCCCGCTCCACAGGCTGATCTGCGGCACCATTTCGCTGTACAGCGCGCGACTCATGCCCGGCAACTGGCGCAGTTCTTCCACCACGCGAAACGGCGCATGGCCCTGGTTGCGCCGCACCTCCAGGGCTCTGGCCAACTGGTCGGCCTGGGCCTGGGTGGCGCCGCAGGCCAGGGCCAGGCGCGCAAAATCTCCCACGTCGGCGCTGTTGAGGTACAGCTTGCCGAGGTCGCTGCGAACGCTGACGCGCAATTGCGCATCATCGAACGTCAGCGGGACCTCACGACCGTCGGCCACCCACTGCTTGCGCTGCGTCGGATCAGCCAGCGCCTGCAGGGTCAATGCCACGCCCGCCTCGGCGGCCAGCAGCGCCTGGGTGTGCTGGCGATGCCACGCAGCCTGGCGGGTCTGCAGTTGTACCCAGCCGGCCAGCCCGCCCAGCAGCAGGCTGAGCAAGGCCAGCACCCACAGCACCAATAACAGCGCGACACCGCGTTGCTGCTTGATCATTCCGGCGCTCCGCCCGACAGGTTCAGCCGTAGCGCAACCACCTGGGTGACCCAGGGCACCGGCCCGTTCACCCGTGCGTCGATGCGCACCGCATAGGGCAGGCGCTTGCTCCACGGCCACTCGTTGATCCAGCCGGTGGCCTGGCCCTTGGGCGACACGCCGCGATAGCTGAACTGCACGTCCTCGACGCCTTTGAGCAGCACCTGCGGTTCGCCGCGCGAGGCCGGCACGCTGACCTGCGCCGCCGACTCGAACCGCGCGAACGCCACCTGCAAATCACGCGCGGCCTCGGGGCCGCTCAGTTGCAGGGTAAAGCGCTGGATGCCGCCGCCCAGCACACCGGGCAAGGTCGCGACAAACTGCATGCGCTGCGCGGTGCCGCTGAAAAAGCCGTCGGCCTGGCTGTCGTCCTCGGTCACGTCCAGCGGCAACGCCTCGCTGATGGCGGTGCGCAAAAACTGCTGGGCAGCACGCATTTCATCCAGGCTGACCGTGTAGCGCTGGGCCTTGAGCACCGCGCGATTGGCACCGAGCAAGGCACCGCCGACCAGGGTCAGCAACACGCCGAGCAGGCTGAGCACGATCATGATTTCAAGCAGGGTGAAGCCCTGCTGCCGCCGCGTCACAAACCGGCCCCGGCGGCACGCAGTTTCAACGTGCTGAAGTGCGCCTGACGCGCGCCCTCGCTGACGGTCAAGTCGAGGCGAAACAGGTGCGGCTGGCCCATGCGGGTCGGCTGCTGGGCGATGTTCAGTTGCCAATGGATGCCGTCGAACTCGCCCTGGCGCACCTCGCTGACCAACGGGCCCATGGTTTCCTGGTCCAGCAGGCTCTGCGCCGCAAGGGTCAGGCGATCACTGCGATTGACCTGCAACAACGAGCGCGCGCTCTGGCCGAAAGCGACCAGCAACACCGTGCTGCAGATGGCCATGAGCGTCAGCGCGGCGAGCATTTCCAGCAGGGTAAACCCGCGCTGTCGCTTCATGGCAAGGCCCTGGATTCTACGCTGCCGGTCAGCCAGCCAACGTCGATGCGCCAGCGCCGAGTGCCGTTGGCCAACAGCAGGTTGCCGCCGGTGGAACTGCCATCCGGGTAGAACTCCACGGTGGAACCTGCCTGTTCAGCGGTGTGCAAGGTGACCTGCAGATCGGCCGGCCAGTATTTTGTTGGCCGGCCCGGCGCGGCAAAGCTCAGCCTGCGCAAGTCGAACACGGTGTGTTGCGCCGTGCCGCTGACAATGGCCCGCGCCCGCGTACTGCGCAGCGCTTCGACCATCTGCCCGACTACCTGGCGTTCTTTTGCCGCGCGCAGGCCTTGTTGCAGGCCAAACCCCACCAGGCCGGCCGCGATGCTGATCAGCACGATCACCACCAGCATTTCGAGCAAGGTAAAGCCGCGTTGGAGGTTGGGCATGGGCGCAGGTTTATTCCCAGTTGCCCAGGTCGGCGCTGTAGCCTTCGCCGCCGGGCTGGCCGTCCTGGCCGTAGAAGATCAGGTCGAACGCGCCGTGCTCGCCGGGGAAGCGATAGCCGAAGGCATGGCCGAACGGGTCCTTGAGGTCCGACTGCTTGGCGTAGGGGCCGGCCCAACCGGCGGTGTTGCCCGGCTTTTCGACCAGTTGCTGCAGGGACTTGGGCGGCGAGCCGACGTCCAGCCCGTAGCTTTCGATCTTCATGCCCAGGCTGGCCAGTTGCGCCTTGCCGGCGCCGTACTTGCCCTTGTCGACGTTGCCGCCGACCTGACGCACCACGATGGTGGCGACGATGCCCAGCAGCACGATAACCGCGAGCATTTCCAGCAGGGTGAAACCGCCCTGGCGGCGGGCGGGCTTGAATCGGGTGTGACGCATGGGTTGCTTCCTCAAGGGTTCATATATTGCTGGTCAGGCTCATCAGCGGCAGCATGATCGCCAGCATAATCACCGCCACCAGCACCGCCATGACCACGGTCAGGGACGGCACCAGGGCGGCCAGCAGGCGGTCGATGCCGCGTTTGGCCTCCACGTCGAACACGTCGGCGACCTTGAGCAGCATGCTGTCGAGTTCGCCGGCCTGTTCGCCGACTTCAATCATTTGCAGGGCCAGGTCGGGCAGCAGCGGCTGCGCGCCAAAGGCGCTGGCCAGGGTGCCGCCGCCCTTGACCGAATCGGCGGCGTCGGCGACCTGGGCCTGCAGCGCACGGTTGGTGCAGACCTGCCGCGCAATCACCAGCGCTTGCAGCAGCGCCACGCCATTGCTGAGCAAGGTGCCAAGGGTACGCGTCAAGCGAGCCGCCTCGACGCGTTGCAGCAGCGGGCCGATCACGCGGATGCCGAGCAGGCGCCGGTCGTAACGCTCACGCCGCTGCGGGTCGCGCAGGCGCGCGGCGAGCGTCCAGCAGGCGACGATCAGGCCCGCCAGCACGGCCAGCCCGTACGCACCCAGAAACTGCCCGAGGCCGAGGATCACTTCAGTGATCAACGGGATCGGCACGCCCAGGTCTTTGAAGATCGGCACGAATTGCGGCACCACGTACGCCAGCAGAAGGGCCAGCGAACCGAGCACGCCGACCACCAGAAACGCGGGATAGATCAGCGCGTTGATCACTTCCCCTCTCAACAGTTGGCTGCGCTCCAGGTAATCACTGAGCTGACGCAGGGTATTTTCCAGGGCGCCACCGGCCTCGCCGGCGCGCACCATGCTCAGGTACAGCGGCGAGAACTGGCTGCCCTCCTCCTCCAGTGCTTTGGATAACGGCTGGCCGGCCTTGACGTGTTCGCGAATGCGCTCGATCAGCGCGCGGGTCTGCGGCTGGCCAGGCTGTTTGAGCAGGATGCCCAGGGAACGTTCCAGGGGTTGCCCGGCGCCGAGCAGGGTTGCCAGTTGCTGGGTGAAACTGACCAGCGCCGCGCCGTTCAACTGACCACGGCCGAAGGCCTTGCGCAGGCCCTGGGCACCGGCCACATCGATGTGCAACAACAGCAGGCCGCGCTTGTGCAGCGCGGCGACGGCGGCGTCCTGGTCCCTGGCTTCCAGGGTGCCGTTTTGCGGCTGGCCCTGGCTGTCGAGGGCGCGGTATTTGAACAGGCTCACGCGCCGTCTCCACGGGTGACGCGCAGCACTTCTTCCAGCGAGGTGACACCCGCCACGGCCTGGCGCAGGCCCTCTTCATGCAAGGTGCGCAGGCCGCCACGGCGGGCGGCCTGTTCGAGGGTGGCGGCGTCGGCCTGGCGCATCAGCAGGCTGCGCAGTTCGTCGTTCATCACCAGCAATTCGGTGATCGCGCTGCGCCCGTGATAGCCGCCGCCCGGCGCGTCGGCGCGGGGGCGATAAAGCAGGATCGGGCGTTGTTCGGTAAAGCGGTCCAGGCCGTGTTCGGCGATCAGTTCCGGCGGCGCTTCGAAGGCTTCACGCGTGGCCGGGTCGAGACGGCGCACCAGGCGCTGGGCGAGGATGCCATTGACTGTCGAGGCGATCAGGTAGCTTTCGACGCCCATGTCCAACAGGCGCGTGATACTCGCCGCCGCACTGTTGGTGTGCAGGGTCGAGAGCACCAGGTGGCCGGTCAGCGAAGACTGGATGGCGATGCGGCAGGTTTCGAGGTCGCGGATTTCACCGATCATGATCACGTCCGGGTCCTGCCGCACGATAGAGCGCAACGCGCCGGCAAAGTCGAGGCCGATGGCGGGTTTGACCTGGATCTGGTTGATGCCTTCGAGCTGGTATTCCACCGGGTCTTCAACGGTGATGATCTTGCGCTCGGCGGTGTTGAGCCGTGACAGCGCGGTGTACAGCGTGGTGGTCTTGCCCGAGCCGGTGGGGCCGGTGACCAGCAGGATGCCGTGGGGGCGCTCCAGCACTTCAAGGAAGGTTTCCAATCGCTGGCCGTCGAAGCCCAGGCTCTGGAAATCGAACTGCACGGTCTGGCGGTCGAGCAGGCGCATCACCACCGACTCGCCAAAACTGGTGGGCACGGTGGACACCCGCAAGTCGAGTTCCTTGCCCTGGATGCGCAGCATGATGCGGCCATCCTGGGGCAGGCGCCGCTCGGCGATGTCCAGCCGCGCCATGATCTTTACCCGCGAAATCACCGCCGCCGACGAGCTGGACGGCGGCGCTTCGGCTTCGTGCAGCACGCCATCGATGCGGTAGCGCACCTTGAGCTGGTTTTCGAAGGGTTCGATATGGATGTCGGAGGCGCGATGTTCCACCGCGCGTTGCAGGATCAGGTTGACCAGGCGAATCACCGGCGCTTCGGAGGCCATGTCCTTGAGGTGTTCGATGTCTTCCAGCGTGCCGCCCTGCTCGTCGAGGTTTTCGATCAGGGTGCCCATGGCCGAGCGGCCCTGGCCATAGTACCGCTCGATCAGGGTTTCGACCTCATTGCGCGGGCCCACCGCCAGCCACACCGGTACGCCGCAGGCATAGGCCATGGCCTGGAACGGGTAGGCCTGCGCGGGGTTGGCGGCCAGCACGCGCAAACCGCCCTGGCTCCAGCCCACGGGCACCACCTGGTAATGGCGCATGAAGCGCTCGGTCAGGGCCGGCAGTGGGTCGAGCAACGGCGGTGCGGCATCGGCCAGCACCAGCGGTGCGCCGAGCAGGTCGGCCCAGGCGCGGGCCAGTTCTATTTCCGAGACCAGCCCGAGGCGGGTGAGCAGGCCGAGCAATTCGGTGTCGTCGGATTCCTGGGACAGGCGCCGGGCGCGCTCCAGGTCAACGGTTTTCAACCCGGCCTGCTGCATCAGCCACGCGCATACCTGGTCGGTATCCGGAATGTGTATCTGGCAGGCATTGAGGGGTGTTGACGGGCTGGGCATGGGCGACTGTCTGAGAGGAATAGTTTGCAGGAGCCAGGAGCTCGCTCCTGCAAAGGGTTGCGCTTAGTTGGACGTTTTCGGCGTGCCCGAACTGTTCTGCGGGCGGCCGCCCTTGGTGGTTTCGGCCTTCTGTTTTTTCGCTGCCTTGGCGTCGTGGGCCTGGGTCAGCACGGTGGAATCGGTGGCGCCGGACTTGGCGTCGGCATCGGTGGATTCAGCAGCCATGGCCGCGCCACTCAGTGCAACGCCCAGCACAACACCGGCACTCAACAGGGAAATCTTCATCAACTTTCTCCAGATCAACAACAGCGATTAGCTCGAGTGGCGTCTTGAACTCGCTCAAGACCCTACACCAAAGCCGTGTATATGACAGCCTGTTTAGGGCATGGCCTTTTAGAACTATTGGACAGAGCCATTAGTTCGCCACCCCGGCTGACATTTTCTTAAACCAATCGACCAGTAGGTTTAGTATTGGTTCCAAAACGTAATGAAATATTTCTTATTTCGCGCAAAAAATAGCTTTTGTTTGACTTATTACCGCAAGAATTGCCTTAATTATCGGGTTTTTGCGATTCAAAATGCCATCGCATGATATCGCATAGACACTATTTATAAGAATAACTCATACATTTTTAACACTCTTAAAACAGTGAAATTCGCCAAATAATTGCAATTAGCCATCGGCTAAAAATTGCGTTAATGGCCAACTATTGCCTGTGAAAAAGTGACGAGCGTGTGCGCTGGAACACACTTGCTGCAGCGCCATGTTCAATAAACAGTGACTGGAGAGACCCATGAGTAAACGCAAGATGATCGGTGCGCAGTCGGCTTTTGCCCTGCTGGCACTGGCGGTATCCCAGGTGCACGCGGCGACCAGCCCGGCGCTGGATGAAGGCCGCGTGAGCCGCGCGGAAAAGGCCGCGGACAAGACCCTGGCCAAAATGACCATGGAAGAAAAACTCGCCTACATCGGCGGCACCGGTGGCTGGGACGTCAAGCCGTTGAGCCAGTACGGCATCCCGCAGATTCACGGCGCCGATGGCGGCGTGGGCGTGCGTTACACCAGCGAGGGCAATGCCCAGGGCGTGGTGTACCCGTCCGGCCCGAACCTGGCGGCCAGCTGGAACCCGCGCCGCGCCATCGACGTGGGTCGCGCCCTGGGCTACGACACCGCCAGCGGCGGTTACCAGTTCGTCACCGGCCCCGGCATGAACCTGTACCGCATGCCCTACAGCGGCCGTGCGTTCGAGTACCTGTCCGGTGAAGACCCGTTCCTCGGCGCCAGCCTCGGCCCGGCGCTGATCAATGGTATCCAGTCACGCGGGGTGTGGGCCAACGCCAAGCACTACGCGGCCAATGACCAGGAAAGCAACCGCTTCCACCTCAACGAAACCATCAGCGAGCGCGTGCTGCGCGAGATGACCCTGCCGCCTTTCGAGTCCGCCTCGAAGAACAGCAAGGTGGCGATGATGATGTGTGCGTTCCAGAAGGTGAACGGCGAGTTCGCCTGCGAAAACTCGCACCTGATCCACGACATCCTGAAAACCGAATGGGGCTATCCGGGCTTCGTCCAGAGCGACTACAACGCCGTGGTCAATGGCCTGCCCGCCGCACAGGCCGGCACCGACCTGGACATGATGGGCTACCAGATGAACAGCACGGTGCTCAAGCCGTTCCTGGACAGTGGCGAGCTAAGCAGCGCAACCATCGATGACAAGGTGCGCCGCATCCTCAAGCAGATCTACCTGTACAAATTCGACAGCAAGGCGCCGTTGACCAGCCACAACATGAACAGCGCCACCAGCAACCGCGTGGCGCTGAACGCCGCGCGCGAAGGTATTGTGCTGCTGAAGAACCAGAACAACCTGCTGCCGCTGGACGCGAAAAAGGTCAAGACCATCGCCGTGGTGGGCAACCTCGCCAAGTACGCACCGCCGACCGGTTTCGGCAGCGCGAACGTGATGGCGGCCAACTACGTCAGCGAACTGAGCGGCCTGCAGCAACTGGCACCGGGTGCCAAGGTCGAGTTCATCGACGGTCTGTCCCTGGACCCGAGCGCCTCGAACTGGACCCATCTGGACGGCAACGGCAACAGCGTCAAAGGCGTGAAGACCGAGTTCTTCAGCAACACCAACTGGTCCGGCGACCCGGCCGCCAGCCGCACCGATCAGCACGTTGACCTGGACTGGTCGACCGACAGCCTGCCGGTGAACGGCGATACGGCGGCGACGTCGATCCGCTACAGCGGCCAGATCACCCCGACCGTCAGCGGCGAACAGGTGTTCAAGATTCGCGCCGACGGTGCGGTACGCCTCTACGTCAACGGCAAGAAGGTGCTCGACAACGGCGACGGCAAGCCGCTGCCGAACAACAGCATCCCGCCGACCATCCCCGTGTTCGCCAAGGTCAACCTGGAAGCCGGCAAGCCGGTGGACATCAAGCTCGAGTACTCGCGCCGCAACGGCTACCTCTCGACCATGGGCGGCCTGGTGGGCGTGCAGATGAGCTGGGCATCGCTGGTTGCGCCGCAGGACCTGGCCAAGTACGACGCCGTGCTGGTAGCCGCCGGCAACAGCAGTGAATACGAAGGTGAAGGCTTCGACCACAGCTTCGACCTGCCGGAGTTCCAGGGTCAGCTGATCCAGAGCATCGCCAAGGTCAACCCGAACACCGTGGTGACCCTGCACGGCGGCACCGGGCTGAAAATGAGCGACTGGATCGACCAGGTGCCGGCCGCGCTGCATGCGTTCTACCCTGGCCAGAACGGCGGCCAGGCCCTGGCGGAAATCCTGCTGGGCAAGGTCAATCCGTCGGCCAAGCTGCCGATCAGTATTGAACGCAACATCGAAGACAACCCGATCTACGCGACCTTCCCCAAGTTCGACAACCAGGAAACCCTGGCCGAGATGAGCTACAAGGATGACCTGTTCGTCGGCTATCGCGGTTACGAGAAAAAAGGCATCAAGCCGCTCTACCCGTTCGGCTACGGCCTGTCGTACACCACCTTCGGCTACAGCAACATCAGTGTGACCCCTGGGGTCGCGGTGGCCGGCGCACCGGTCAAGGTGTCGTTCGACCTGGCCAACACCGGCAAGGTCGCCGGTGCCGAGGTGGCCGAGCTGTATGTGGGGCAGAACAATCCCAAGGTTGAACGCGCACCCAAAGAGCTCAAGGGCTACAAGAAAGTGTTCCTCAAGCCAGGCGAAAGCAAGCGCGTGACCATCGAGCTGAACGACCGCTCGCTGGCCTACTTTGACGAGGCCAGCAAGCAGTGGGTGGTGGATGCCGACAGCTTCAACCTGTCGGTGGGTGGGTCGTCCCAGGACATCCGTCTGAACGCCAAACTGGTCAACTCGTTCCGCCAGGAACTGTCGACCACCAGCAGCAACCCGTTGCCGCGTTCGGCGCTCAATTCGACGCTGCGTGAAGCGCCAAAGGTGAAAACCGGTGGCGTGCTCAAGCAGAACGAAAATACCGACAGCGACACCAGCGAAGGTGATGGCTACGACATGTCCGATGACAGCAGCCAGGGCAGCGCAGCCGGCAATTGATCGGCTGATTCAGGGATAGATCACGGTTCAGGGACGAACCTGATGGCTGCATCGACCCGCGCGATGTAAGTATCAAACCGCGCCACCAGATCCACCTGCTCGGGAAAGCGCAGCCATTGGATCTGCAGGCCGTCCATCATGGCCAGGATCTCTTCGGTCAGCCCGGCAAGGTCTACATCCCCGCGCACCTCCCCCATCGCCACCAGATCGGCAAACTGCCCATGCAGTCGCTGCTGAATGCCCGCATAACGTTCCTGGAACCAAGTCCAGGCGGGTTGAGTGTCGAGCAGATTTTCCGCATTCAAAATCGTGAAAGCCCGCACCACCCCCGGCGCACTGGCATTGGAGCGGTTGATCGCGCGCAGGCTGCCAAGCAATCCGGACAGCGACTTCTCCGCCCGCACCTCGTCGGCAATCCGCTGATTCACCTCGTCGCGGCGCTGCAATACGCCCATCAATAATGAAATCTTGCTGGGAAAGTGATGCAGCAGTCCGGCCACCGAGATGCCGGCAATCGCCGCCACCCGGGCCACGGATGCGCCGCTGTAGCCTTCCAGGGAAAACACCTGCAAGGCAGCGTCGAGCAGCGCTTCGCGGCGTTTTTCACCTTTGGGCGCGCGGCGGGTCTTGGGGGCGGGCTTGATCATGGGGACGTCCTTGTGGGCAGGCGTGCACCGTATCCAAATTGCGGGCGAGTCGCAAATAAAGCGCGAGGTGCCCAAACGCGAGCGCAATTAACGGGGTGCGATTCAAGTCTCAGCGTTCGACCCTGGCCAGGTTGCCTTTGCAATACGCATGAAATTATTGCCGTAGATCGCTTGGATATCCGCATCCGAATAACCCAAGCGCATCAACCGTTGTGCAACCTCACTCAGCGTCTCCGGCTGCAACTGAGCATGTCCGTTCATTTGGCCGTAGTGCTCAATCGGCCACCAGTCGCCCTCTTCTTCACCTTCTGGCAAATCTTTATGCTCAGGGTGCAGCTCGGTATCCAGACCGATACCAATATGGCGGGTCCCGACGCGCTCTGCCAGATAGTCGATCTGTCGAACGTAAGTGTCTACAGAAGCGGCCGGGTCGCCCAGGAATATGCCTAAGCCTGTCAGTCCGATCACTCCACCTTGCGCGGCACACGCGAATATTTGTTCGTCGTCGATGGTTCGCGGGTGGTCAAAAATCGCTTTTACGTTGGTGTGGGAAAAAATGGCGGGGAGCCGTGAAACTTCCATGATCTCAAGACTCGAGCGTTTGCTGGCGTGCGAACAATCAATCGTAATTCCCGCGGTATTAATACGCTGTACGATCTTGCGTCCCAGGGTGGTCAATCCGGTACCCGCCCCATGACAGCCGCCAGCGCAACTGTTGTCGCGGTTGTAGGCAAGCAACATTTGGCGAACCCCCAAGCTTGCGAATAGTTCCACCATCGCAGGGTCCTGCAGCAGCATGTTTGTACCTTCGAGGTCAAAGGAGACCGCGAGCTTTCGATGCTTTTGCGCCTGGTAGATATCGTCAGCGGTGGTCACCCGCACAAACTCTTCAGGGTGGTCGGCCAGCCAGCTTCTAAAACCTGCAATCGTTCGCATCACGGTTTCAAACGGGGTCATGTCCATGCCGACGTTGATCGACACATGATGAAAGCCGGCTTCCCGATACCTGTTCAGACGGGACATATCCTGCCCGGGAATCAATGGCAAGCACGCATGGGCCTCCCATTGAATCGCCGGGGTCTCAGTGACGCCCGATGGATCAAACTTCATCATTTAAACCCCGCCTGATAGCTTCGCTATCCACTAGTGCGCCAATGACGCCATGGCGCATTTTGCAATCTGAGCATCCTGTACGCCCAAGCCTGTAAGGTCTGCAACAGTAATCTGCGTGTCGTCCCGTCGTCCGATGGCGCGACCGCTCAATACGCTGCCAAGTACTAAAAGCCTGCCCTTGTCGATCAGCCCGGATTTGAGGGCCCCTGAAATTTCACCGAATTGGCAGCATTGTTCGATTGAGTCCACGACGATGACATCTGCACGTGCAACCAGGTGCGCATCCAGCTCCTGCTTGCCAGGGCTGTCTGCGCCAATCGCCGTGATGTGGGTCCCGGGGTTGACCCATTCATTGGCGATGATTGCCTCGCGCGAGGGTGTCGCAGTGATGATCAGGTTCGAGTGGGTCGCAACGTCCTTTGCATTTTGGGTGGCAGCAACATCAAAACCTAAAGCCTCGGCAAATTCACAGTATTGTTTCAAGCGTTGCCGGTTACGGCCATAAACCGTCAAGCGTCGGCATGCAGTAACGGGCATCAGCTGTTCCAGTTGCATGCGTGCCTGCTCGCCAGTACCGACTACACCAATGCCGCTCACCTGTGAAGGCGCCATAGCCCTCGCCACGATTTGCCCCGCCAGCGCTGTCCGCATCGAGGTCAGCCAGCCGCCATCGCGAAGCAAAGCGACGGGTTGCCCGGTCAAGGCCGAGAAAATCAGCGTCAACCCATCATTGCTGGAAAAACCCTTCGCGGGATTGTCGTAGAAACCGGCCGAGACCCTGACTGAAAATACCTCATCGCCTGACATCCAAGCCGACTTCACGCAGCAGTCACCGTTGCTGGCCGGGAACTGGAGGCTCTGAATCGGAGGTAACTGCACCCGTCCTTCAGCCTGGGCAATGAATCCTTGCGCAATCAGCGCAGCAGCGTCTCCTGGACACAAGGAAGTCATGATTTGCGCTCGGGTGTAGATATTCATCGATTGCTCCCTCGACGATTCAAAGACGGGCGTTGCGCGTACCCGACTGACTCGCGGCCACTCGCCGCCGTTAGCGGGGATATGGCGCTACAATCGGGCACTTCAGTGAAAGCGGGCATAAACATAACACAGAAACACATTTAGTATCCTGCTGACATTTCGTATTTCTTAAGGCGCGATTTTCCCGTGAATAAACACCTGGATAATTACATCAGCATCGCCCAGGCGATTGCGAAGCTCCTGGACCCGCACGCCGAGGTCATTATTCATGACCTGGCCTCGGGAAAAATTGCACATATCTTCAATGCATTTTCTCGGCGGCGGGTCGGCGACAGTTCGTTGACTGATATCAATGATGGCGCATCATTCGAGGGAGATGTTGCGGGGCCCTATAGAAAGGTGAATTTTGATCGCCGGCAGCTAAGGTCGGTCACAGCGGTGCTGCGCAATCCTGACGGAGTCCAGATCGGGCTCTTGTGCGTAAATTTTGATATCACTGTCATGAGCGGGATGGCAGAAATCGCTGCATCATTTTTAGGTCTTGAACAGACAGTTGAGAAGCCTCCGGGATTGTTTGCCACAGACTTTCAAGAGTCAGCGAACTCAATCATGGATGAATTCTTGAAGGCTCGCAGGGTGACATTGGCGTCGCTGACGTCAGAAGAAATGGTGGCATTGATTGGTGAAATGGATAAAGGCGGCGTCTTCGCGCTGCGCAATGCAACCAATTATATCTGCGGGCTGTTATCCCTATCACGGGCTACCGTATACAAGTATCTCAGGCGCTCCAGGGCAGCCACTGCTGATTAGTGCGAGTTCGCCCTGGGCGTATGACCAGGCTCGCTCAGCGTCTCAGATAACTTCTTTCTTCCTGATTCTGTACGCTTGCCTTGCTGAGATTCACTACCAGCAGGCCCACGATAGTGAGGCTTGCGCCCAGCAGAAATCCGAAACTCGTCTGTTCCCCAAGCCATAGATGCCCCATGAGTACGCCAAAGAGCGGACTCATGAAAGCCAGTACGCCAAGACGAGCAGCGAGGTAGCGACGGAGCATCCAGAACCAGATTAAATAGCTTGCGACTGACACAATCACTGTTTGAAAAATCAAGCTGGCCACGGCATTGGTTGAAAAGGTCACTGCGTTCTGGCCTGGCAGCAGGCTCACGGGCAACAAGAGGATAAACGCGCCCGCGAGCTGGTAGAACAGGGTCTGCGTTGGGGGTGCCTCACTGAGGCGGCTGGTGCGCACCGCTACCGTCGTGAATCCCCAGGCCGCACCTGCGCACAAACCCAGCAGATCGCCCAGCAGACTGTCGGTGATGGCCAGCTGAGTAGCGACCCCGTCACGCGGCATGAGAAAGGTGATGGCAATACCCGCGAACGCTAAAGACATGCCAAGCCATTGAAGCGCCCCCAGGCGCTCCTCCGGCAGGCGCAGATGCAGGCCGATGGCGGCGAATAACGGAGCGGTATAAAGAAAAACCGCCATATGCGAAGCACTCGTCCAGCGCAGTCCTTGCGCAACAAATAGAAATTCGGCGGCAAACAGAACGGCCACGACTAACCCGGAGCGGTACCAGACGCTTGGTAACCATTGCTCCCGCATGATCCATTTTCCTATCAGCCAGACCAGCAATGCCGCGACTCCGGAGCGAACGGCGACTTGCATGACAGGTGCAATGTCGTGCGCAACGGCTTTTATCGCCACTTGCTGTGCCCCCCATATAAGGCATAGCAGAATCATCACCGCCGTGGCGGCTCCGTCTACGGGCTTCCTCATTTATCGATACCTTTTGATGTGGACGGCCTGCGCTTTACCTCAGGTGCTTTATCGTCAAGGCAGGTGACTCGGATAATCGGCATGGGCTTTTCCCTGGAAGTTGGAATCTGTTGTTGGCCTGCGGCGAACGTCGATTGTGCGAAAGTACATAAGCCGCTACAAATCATGTGTTTTCAGTCTATAGAAGAGAAAAACTACGCCATGAGAGCTGATACGCCCCTTCGGGCCATCGCGTGCTTCGACGCGGTCATGCAAACGGGAAGCGTCAGTCTTGCAGCAAGCCAGTTGTTTGTGACGCCGGGAGCCGTAGGGCAACAAATTCGCAAGCTGGAAGGTTGGCTGGGAACGCCGCTGTTTGTGCGTAATGTGCGCAGGCTACGACCAACGGCTGAAGCTTTGAGCTATTGGGAACAGGTGAAGCCGGCGCTTCGCCAACTGGAGACCGCCAATCTCGCCGCCCGAGGCGTCAGGGACAGGCAGGTACGCTTAAGCCTGCCGCCGGCGTTCGCTAACGCCTGGTTCGCAATGCGGATGCCATTGTTCACGGCGCGTCATCCAGAAGTGCAACTGCACCTGAGCACCTCCACCGATACCGTGGATTTCAATGACGCTACCTGCGATTTGGCAGTGCGGCATTTCGATGGGCATGGCAGTGACGTTAACGCAGAACTGCTCTTGCCGGACGAGGTAAGGGTTTATTGCAGCCCGGCTTACCGCGACCGGCTCGGGTTGCATAGCCTTGATTGTTTGCCGGGAGCAACCTTGCTCTATACGACGTCTCATGCCCACTGGTCCCAATGGTTATCATCGGTCGCAATGTCTCCCGATAGCTTCTCCAGCGGTCTCAAATTTGATCAGTCCGAGCTGGCAATCGACGCGGCCCGACGCAATCAGGGTTTAGTACTCACCAGCCCTTGGCTGGTTGAGGAAGACGTACAACTGGGCCTCCTCGTCCCTGTCTTTGACTCCGCACTAAAGACGGGCAAGGGCTATTACCTGGTGCAGGCCAAAGATGTGGTGTTGGGTGAGGCAGCCCACTTATTGCGCCGGTGGCTTTGCGATGTCGCGCAGAGCGCTCGGGAAAATCGATAACTCAAGGGCGGCGCTTTTGTTTAGCGTGAACGGCAGCGGCCGCGCACGTGACGTTGCCAGACGCTTTCGCCAAGGCTCCCAAGGTGCAATCACGCATCGCAAATCCGCTAATACGCAATTGCTTGTCATGCCAATAGAAATGGAAATGGAAATGCCGGCGGTTTACTTGAAAACCGTGGCTGGAGAAGAGTTTCAGTGGAATTGAAAAACGAAAAAAGCGGCGCAAGGCCGCTGTTTCCGTGGCTTCCAGGCGCTGAATTGGCCTTGGTGGAAGCAAATATGGCGCAGCGGACGGGACTCGAACCCGCGACCCCCGGCGTGACAGGCCGGTATTCTAACCGACTGAACTACCGCTGCGCGTAACACATGAAGCGAATGGTGGGTGATGACGGGATCGAACCGCCGACCCTCTGCTTGTAAGGCAGATGCTCTCCCAGCTGAGCTAATCACCCTTCGTTTCGGTGTGGGCGCATCATACACCAAAAAATCGTAATGTCTTGATTTAAATGCACTTTATTTAAAAAAAATCAGCTCACGCCTGTTTGCCATATTTCGGGCAATAAAAAGCCCGCCATTAAGCGGGCTTTCAGTGGCGACCTGGCGTTCAGCGTTCCAGGTAACCGAATATGGCGCCGCGGACGGGATGATAACTCATCTCCCAACTCTTTGAAATTTTAAGTTTTTTATGACGTTGCCGTTCCTTGATGGACTCAATCGATGCAGCTTGATGCGCTGAACGGCGAGCGCATCGGCTCAATTATCCCTCGGCCTCAAGTGAGGGCTCCCGCGGTCGATACATAGCGAGTACGCATGGGTCACGCCCCTCAAAACAACACGTGCGACGCTACTGTTTTCCCCTTGCCAAAAACTATAAATACCTGTGGGTGAAGTCATGAATATCAAGCAAAAGCTGACCTGGGCGTTTGCGGCCATCGCGTGTGTGCCGGTTATTCTGGTAGCCGTGCTGGTCGTGCTGAATCTGCGGGAGGGGGCAGTGGACAACTTTCTCGACAGCAGCGGCCGCGAGATCCGCCAGATCGACAATGGCATGAAGCAGTTCTTTGACGGCATCAACCAGAACGTTGAGTATCTGGCCAAGAATCCCCAGGTCGTCGCGGCCAAGGGCCTGAAAAGCTACATGGGTGCCGACGCGGCCCAGATCTCTCTTCCTGAAAGCAATCAACAACTACTGGAAATCTTCGACAGCTTTGCCAAAACCCATCCGAACACCGCGTATTTATCCGTGGCGATGGATGATGGGGGCTACGCCGGTTGGCCTGACGACAAAACCTTGGCCAATTACGATCCACGCGTGCGGCCATGGTATAAAACCGCAATGAGCGCACCAAGCACCACCTCGCGTACAGCCGCCTACTATTGAGCACCCGCTGACGTGACGCTGATAGGCACCGTGCATACCATTACTGACGCAAACGCCAAAGTTGTGGGGGTAATGGGGCTCGATGTTTCGCTCAATCAACTGACCGAACTGGTCAAAAAGCTCAAGCTGGGCAACAGCGGCTACCTGATGCTGGTGGAAGGCAGCGGCAACGTGCTGGTGGACGCCAGCGATGCAAAGCATAATTTCAAGCCCCTGGCCGAGCTGGGTCCCAACTACGCCGAACTGGCCAAGCGCGGCGACGGCGTGACCCAGATCGACATCGACGGCGTGGCTTACATGGCTAACATGGTCAGTTCCAAAGACCTGGGCTGGCGCTTTATCGGCCTGATCAAGCGCGATGAAGTGATGGCCGATGCAACCCGCTTGACCTGGTTGATCGCTGCCATCGCCGCAGTCCTGGCAGTGGTGTTCGCCATTGTCGGCGCCAGTTTCGCCGGTGTGATCGTGCGCCCGATTCGCGGCGTGGCCGACGGCCTGCAAGAGATCGCCGAAGGTGAAGGCGACCTGACACGTCAGCTCAAGGTGCAAGGCAAGGACGAAACCGCCAGCCTGGCCGGCTGGTTCAACCAGTTCCTGAGTATGATATCCCAACTGGTACAGCGCATCGGTAGCGCCTCCTCAGACCTGCAGAGCGCCGCCGCCGATACCAGCGAAGTGGCCCACAACATGAACCAGGCCGCTGGTCGTCAACGCGCAGCGGTGGAGCTGGTGAGCACCGCGTTCAACGAAATGGTCGCCACCGCCAATGAAGTCGCACGCTCTTGCAGCGCCGCCGCCTTGAGCGCCGACGATGGCTACCGCGACGTGCACAATGGCCAGCAGCACATCGGTGAAGCCACCAGCAGCGTGCTCAAGCTCAGCGAAGACCTGCAGAAATCAACCCATACCATGCAGTTGCTAGAGCAGGACAGCCAGAACATCAACACCATCCTCGACACCATCCGTTCGATTGCCGAACAGACCAACCTGCTGGCGCTCAACGCAGCGATCGAGGCCGCACGCGCCGGTGACCAGGGCCGTGGCTTCGCGGTGGTCGCCGACGAAGTCCGCGCCCTCGCCCGCCGCACCGCCGACTCGACCGGCGAAATCGACAGCCTGCTCGGCAACCTCGCGCGCCGCACCCAGGAAGTGACGCAGCAAATGCAAGGCAGCCTGCAGGTCTCCCACACCAGCGTGGAACGCATCCAGCAGGCCCGCGACAGTTTCGACAAGATCCGCGGCTCGGTGGACTCGATCCGCGACCAGAATACCCAGATCGCCACAGCCGCTGAAGAGCAGCACCAGGTGGCCGAGGAGATCAACCGGCATATCGCGCAGATTCATGCCGATGCGCAACTGGTCGAAGAGTTTGCGCACACGGCGCAGACCGGCTCGGGTCGGTTGACGGATATTTCCGGGCAACTCAAAGGCCTGGTGGGCCGCTTCAAGTTCTGACCCCGTCCCGAAGCAGGCGGTGAGCCTTTCACCGCCTTTTTCCAGCGGTTTTTCCGGTATTCCCGAGGCGTGCAGCCGCCCCTTGGCGGCGCTGGCGAGTTTGAAGCGCAGGACTGCGTTATGCACGTTGCAACCGCGCACCTTGCGAAAATTCGACTCCTGCGATGCTGCCACGGTCGTAGACTTTACTACTGTTGAAGAGCAAGACGATGCGGTGCACGGCCTTAGGCTTTTCATTGATTTTGCCAGAAGGCCGGTGGGTGCAGATCAGGTTTGTAGAAACTGGATTCCACTGATTGGGCGCCACAGTTTAGGCTAGAACGTCAGCGTCGCTTTACTTCAGCACCATGATTGCATCAATCGACACAAGCGCATCCCTGGCTAATCCGGAAACGGCAATGGTTGAGCGGGCTGGGAAGGGAGCGTTAAAGTAGCGCGTCATGACTTCATTGACCGTGCCAAAGTTAGAGAGATCTGTGAGAAAGATACCCAGCCTTACGATATCCTTCATCGATCCGCCCGCAGCCATTGCGACGGCCGCCAAATTTTCAAATACCTGTACGACTTGCGCTTCAAAACCTTCAGCCAGAATCATTGTCTGTGGGTGCAAGGCAATTTGCCCAGTGAAATACACAGTGTCATTTACTTTCACTGCTTGCGAGTAAGTACCCATCGCAGCGGGGGCATTATCACTGTGTACTGCTGACTTGGACATGTTCAATTACTCAAGTAACACGTTAAATTCAAGGTGCAGCCCAGCGATAGGACACACTCGACATTATTGAACTTTTGGCAGAGATGACGCAGTGAGCCTTGATCCATCGGAATCACGCTCGCCTCACTGCGTTCCCAGGCCCGATTTCAACGAGCGCTCAACATTGAACATTAAACTGAGCGAGTAATGCCACCGTCTACGCGAAGGTTCTGCCCGGTGATGTAACCACCGCCTTCAGAAGCCAGAAAGCTGATAGTTGCAGCGATTTCCGCCGACTTGCCGTAGCGTTTCATCGGAATACGGCTACGGAACTCTTCCTTTTCGGGAAGGCTGTCAATAAAACCCGGCAGCACGTTGTTCATGCGAATATTTTCAGCCGCATATTTGTCGGCGAACAGCTTGGTGAATGCAGCCAAGCCCGCGCGGAATACACCAGACGTCGGGAACACCGGATCCGGCTCAAACGCTGCGAATGTAGAAATATTGATGATCACACCCGATTTTTGCTTCTGCATGATTGGGGTGACCAGACGAGTCGGGCGCACAACGTTCAGGAAATAGACGTCCATCCCCTTGTGCCAATCTTCATCGGTCAATTCCAAGACAGGCGCACGTGGACCATGGCCCGCGCTGTTAACCAGAACATCGATACGGCCCCACGTGGCAATCGTCAAGTCCACCAGGCGGGTGAGATCTTCATTCGATTGGTTAGAACCCGTAATGCCAATACCGCCTAACTCTTTCGCCAGTGCTTCACCTTTACCGGACGAAGACAGAATCGCTACTTTGAAGCCGTCCGCAGCAAGCCTGCGAGCGGCGTCTGCCCCCATCCCGCTACCGCCAGCCGTGATGATAGCTACTTTTTGAATTGACATAGCCTGTTCCTCGATTGATTAATAACCTGCTTGCTATGAGGCCAGAATCCCAACCTTCGCACCAACCACTTATGCACTCATAAGACAGTAGGAAAATTACAGGATGCTCGCCAAACATCATCGCCCTCTCATCGGTGTGCTCAATCACTTGGTCGCATTCGAGACCGCCGCTCGGCTTGGTAGTTTTCGCGCCGCTGCTGAAGAAATGTTTGTGACTCAAGGCGCTGTAGCGCAGCAGGTTAGAGCCCTGGAGGATAAGTTAGGCGTTGAGCTGTTCGACCGGCTGCCGCGCGGCCTGAAGCCGAATCAGCATGGTTTGGAATACGTCGCCAGGATCAGACTCGCATTGGGGATAATTGAAGATGCGACCGAAGACCTTCTGAATCGCGATGAGCTGAATTTGCCCAACCAAGTGTTGATCAGCACCACGCCTGCATTTGCCAGTCGATGGCTGATTCCCAAGCTCAGTCACCTTGCAGACCTCTACCCGGATGTTTCCTTGATGATCGACGCCTCGGACGTTACGAGACCTCTGAAGGGGAAAGGCCGTGTGGACATGGCCGTGCGTTGGGGCACACCACCGTTCAATAACGTTCATACCCGCTATCTTCTCTCCGGGCGCGCTTTCGTTGTGTGTTCACCGTCTCTAGCGGGAGCGTCTGAGTGGCGTCAGCCTGATGACCTCGCTGAAGTGCCGCACATATCCGACAGTCACAACAATTGGCAACGTTGGTATGCAACATACGGCGAGAACAAGACAAAAATAACAGGGCCGACCTTTTCGCAAACAAATCTGGCCCTGGAAGCAGCTGAGCAGGGAATGGGCGTTGCTCTCGTTCCAGGGTTGTTGGTGGAGAACTCACTCAAATCCGGCACGCTGATAAGAGTCTTGGGCGGCGAGTTCCAATTGGATACTGATGCTGGCTTTTACATTCTAACCGGCGAAGACTCAACACCCTCCCCCGCTGTAGCGAAGGTAGTCGATTGGCTGTTGAGTGAGGCTAATCAAGATTGCTTGCGTTAATACGTTCTTGCCCGTTTGAACACTTGAGCCCCTAATTGACAGCGAGGCTTTAAGTAAGACGCCGAACCAGAGGTTCGGCTATTAACACACATTAATAATACATTACTCGATCAAGCGTGGTTCACCCACCTCTGCGGCGCCTACATCAAGTCCAAACTTCGTTAAAATTTCGGCAATCTTGCCTGAACGACGAAACGCATCAATATTGGCGTTTAATGCGTCGCGGAGTCCAGTATTAGCCTTATCATGGGGCAACGTCGCTTGTCCCGCTTGAATAGTTGCTCGAACGCGCTCATCCGGTTCGGAAACTTTTATCAGAACGCCTGAATAAGCACCTTTCTTCTGAGCAGTGAGTCCAACCGCGTAACTGTCTGTGCCGACTTCAATTCTCCCTGCAGACAAATCTTGAGCCATTGCCACGGAGTTAGGATAAATTGTTAAGTTTGAGCCCACCACTTCCTGAAGGTTTTTTACCCACAATGATCCCTGTACAGTACCTACCTTCTTGTCTTTAATCTCTTCAATTTTTGTATAACCCGCCTTACTCAGAAGCGCCATCTGGTCAAGATACATGGGGGCGGAAAGACCCATGATTTTAGCCCGCTCTGCAGTCCTGTACCAGTCGCCGATGGCTACATCAGCCCTCTTAGTAACGACATACTGAATAGTCGCCGCAGGGTCCATCATAAGTGGCTCTACTTTAAGGCATTCCACCTCCGCAATGAGCTTGACGACCTCTGCGTCTACGCCCGTAAGAGCCTTGTTCGCTCCTGTATACGAATAGGGAGGAAACTCATATGCGGCCACTAACAAAACACCGGGTTTGATGGTTTCGAATTTGTGTGCGGGTTTACATTCATCGGCGTAAGCGCTAACGCCAGAAAGGGTTACGATCGATGAGATAGCTAGCATTGCGACGGTGCGAATGTTACGAATCATCAGGGCTTCCTCGCAGACTATACATTTATTTTAGTTTTGGCAGATTGTAATCAGGCTTTCATAACAACATTTATTGGTCACAGCGATAAACCAGTAAAACTACACAACCCTCTTGCGAGCCAGCAGTATGGAATGCTCCAACCGCACGCTGACAGTATTGCCCCGCGCTATAGACGTTTTCGTCGTCGTAGAGCGTCCCTTCGAGGATGAACACCTCTTCCAATTGATCGTGACAGTGAGATTCGGTGAAAGCACCCGGCTCGACCTTCATAAGCATCGTTCGCTCACCGGTTTTCTTATCTTCGAAGATGGGCTTTATTAAAAAACCGTTTAAATCCGTCGACTCCCAGTCATACGCAGGAAGATTAATTCGATGAGTACCAACTTTCTGTCTATCTAATGGTGTCATATTCATTTCCAACACCCTCTTACAGGGTTATTAAAAAGTTTATTTTATAGCACCGGACTCACGTCAGCGATCAACCACAAGATCGGACAGAGGTGTTGAGCAACAGGGAAGAAACATTCCAGCGTCAATCTCCCGCTGACGAATTCCGCCATTATGATTCATAGACACAGAACCGCTAATGAGTTTTGATTTGCAGGTTCCACACAAGCCATTAGAGCAAGAGGATGGGATCTTAATGCCTGACTTTTTAGCGGCGGCCAACACAGTCTGATCACACGCAACATCAATGGTGCGGGTTTGCTTGATAAATTCGACCCTGTACCCCGTTTCGGCCATCACCTCTTGAACAGGGTCAATAACGGGCAGCGGTATCGTATCCTGGAAGCTTTCTTCAATATAACGTGACCCAGGCACACCCATCCGAGCAGTTATGTCTCGTGCAGCAGACATGAACGGCCCAGGGCCGCAACACATAACCAGTCTTTGAGAAATATCCGGCACTGTAAGGGAGAGTAACTCTTGTGATATACGCCCAACAAAACCGGGCCAAGACTTCTCGTTGGATATCTCCTCAGGAATAAGAATAAGCCGAAGGGACTTAAGTTTCGTTGCGAGAATTGCCAGCTCATCTCGAAAAATAAAATCCTGAGGGCTTCTTGCTGCATGTACGAACGTCACCTCTGCCGTGGCAGAAAGATCAGCCAACTCTCTGACCATCGACATCATTGGTGTGATGCCGGAACCGGCTGAAAGGAACAGATATTTTTCGGTTTGATTTGCCGACTTAGTGAAACTTCCAAGTGGACCAAATCCTTTTACCACCGTATTCGGCATGAGATTTTCATGCATCCAGTTGGAAACGGCACCACCGGGGACGCGTTTCACAGTGACCGAGATAGCGTTAGGCCTCAACGGCGATGATGAAATACTATAACAGCGGCTCGTAAGCTCACGATTAACAGGCAAGTCGAACGCAAAATACTGACCCGCGCGAAATCGGAAAAACTTTCCGTCTAGAGAGACAAAGGTGAACGTTTTCACGTCGTGCGTTTCAGAATGCACGTCTATACAAACAAGATTTTCATCCGTTTCTTGATCCCAGTAATCGACCTGGACGCGCTCCATAGTCGAAAAGACAGGTTCAGTATCCATGGGCTTTCATCCGTTCCACATACCAGGTAGAGAAATTGTCCAATTGACGTTCCGTGAAATCCGAATAAACGCCTGGCTCATAGGCCGGGTCGTTAATTCCATCATGGGAGCGAGCAACCAATTTTGCATCTTGGTCGGTTGTCGCAATCCAAACGTTTGTCAATTTCTCTAAATCATAGTCGACGCCTTCTACGGCATCTTTATGAACGAGCCATTTCGTTCTAACCAACGTTTTACCTGGCGCCAAAGGGATTAACATGGACGTCACCGCATGATCACACATAAAGTGATTCCAGGAGTTGTGCCCCCAAAGATGCGTATCACCGAGATCTTTACGTGTAAGCATACCCATAAGTTTTGCCGATGCAGCGGTAGCGTCGGGAGTTTGTGATTCGCCGGCACCCGAAATAATCAGCCGCTGAGTTCTGAAATTTGTAGCATTCCCGGACAGTTGTTCTACAGCCGCTGATGGATAACCTTCCGCCTCCCAAGCCTTTGTCTGCTCTGCGTAGCGGATACCGTGCTGAATGGCGATTTCACGATCTTCGTCACTTAACACTGCGGGATCGTAGCCGAAATCAACCTCAAAAAAGGATACGCACAACTCAGGATGATTGGCAGAACAATGATAGCACTCGCGATTATTCTCGATTGTTAACTTCCAATTGCCCTCTTCGATTACATCCGTCTGGTAGGCTATCCTGGTATTTTTAATATCATAGGGACGCAGGCGCTCAGTCATCACCCGCTCCAGATTATCAATATCTGCGGGAGGATTATCAGAGAGACAGACATATATAAGCCCGCCAACAGACCTGAAATTTACAGGCTTTAGTGCCCTGCAAGACTTATCAAAATCAAGCCCCATATGGGGAGCATAGACCAACTCCCCGGTCAGCTCGTAAGTCCATTGATGATAGGGGCAAACCAACTTGGAAATTATGTGACTGCCTGGTTCAAGCAGCCTTGATCCTCGGTGACGGCATACGTTACGCACGACACGTATAGACTCGTCTTCATTCCGTAGAAGTATCAAGCTCGTGTTACCAATATCAATAACCGACACATCTCCTGGCTCGGGGACATCACACTCCAGGCCAACGTAAATCCAATGATTGTAAAAAAAAACCTCTAACTCCGCCTGAAAAACATCGCTCCGTGTGTACAACCCACCAGGTAGGGGTTGCCCCTTGATTCGCGATGCGACCAGCGATGAAATCTGCGGTTCGGGATTGATATTCATAACGTCACCAGGCTTATTGTTACTAACGATTCCGTGATGGTGATAATATTGCCCTGAACAACAAACCTTACAACCGCATAAATTATTACGTCACGCATAATAAAATATTATACATTCACCCCTGCATTTTGACCGGAGGCCCTGTCTGATGAGATTACTCAGAAATGTACCGTCGCTGACCGCGCTTGTCGCACTGGAGGCGGTAATTCGGCACAAAAGTTTTACCGAAGCGGCCCGCGAGCTCGGCGTTACCCAAGCTGCGGTCAGCAGGCAAATAGCCTGCCTGGAACAGGATTTAGGAGTGTCACTTTTTACCAGGGGGCATCGCTCCATCCAACCAACCAATGCTTGTGCAGCGCTGGGCGTCGCTTTGGCAGAAAATTTTTCAGGCATTACGGAGGCAGTTGAATCTATCCGCGCGACAGGTAAGGAGCAGGTAGTCACTATTGGTGCAACAGTGGCATTTTCGACTTTTTGGCTTCTTTCGAGATTGATTGAGTTTCGACGGCTGCACCCGGAAATACAACTCCGAGTTATTTCGCAAGACCCCAGGATTAACATGGAGTCCAGCAATGTGGATGTGCTGATTCGTTATGGCACCCCCCCCTTTGACGATGCAACAGTATTAGCCTCTTGTGGAGACACCATCGTTCCCGTTTGCTCGCCTGAGTATGCAACCAAGATCGCAGATAAAAATTTTTGGGAAATTGGAACCGACCTTATCGAGTATGATGCAGCAGATAGTTTGTGGTACAGCTGGCCAAAATGGTATACGCAGATGGGACTCAAAAAACCATCCGGTGAGCCATCGATGAAATTCAGCCATTACACTGAAACTATCGCAGCCGCAAAAGCAGGTCAAGGTGTAGCACTGGGTTGGGGGGTGCTGGTCAACACATTCATCCAGGATGGAAGCCTGGTTGTATTGTCTGAACGCACCTTGGTTCCGGATGGTCTATACAATATATTGGTACCTTTAAACTCTCCGAGAAATGGTGTGGGAGAACTCGCCGCCAACTGGCTTATCTCAGCACTGCAGGATTCGACTGACAATCAGTAACCTTGAAGATTTTTGGGCAAAACCAGATTCAAGCGTTTTGGCTGGCAGACTCGGTGACAAATCTTATCAAATGTGCCGTTAGTATTTTGTCGTGTAGATCCGCAGTTGACCACTGAAGCTGTCCAAAAATAAAGCCAACGACTATTCTTGATATATACGACAAACGCCCTGGCACAGACATTGAATACATCGGAGAAAGAATATCTTCCAGCAACAACAAATAACATTTCTGGAGATTACGTATATCCATTTGTCGCTTCACATCCAGGCTGACAACCTCCCTATAAAGCAGAATAAGCCCGCGCTCATCAACGCCTCTGAAAACATTGAATGACTGGAGGAATGCCTGAAATTTTTTTGCCGGGGTATCCTGTCTTTTAGTCGAACGCTTAGTCGTAGCGATCAGGCTGGAAAGCGTCAGCTCGAGAATTTCGTACAATAACTCTTGTTTGTTTTCAATGTGATTGTACAACGACCCCGCATTGACACCGACCTGTTTGGCCAAATCTCTCATACTGATGGACTGGAAACCATATTCGGAAAATAGTGCTATTGCAGCATCTATTATGCGATCGCGGGTGCCACCTTCGACATTCGAAAGGAGTGCTGGCATAGATATTGTAACTCCTGAAATTTTAACGGCACCAACCGCCATGTCAATTGGCGCCTGTCTGCATCGATCCTGTTACTCTATCAGGCGGGGCTCTCCTACCTCGGTAATAGACTCGTTCAACCCAAACGAGGTGACGATTTTCTTGATCTGACCGTTTTCGTGCATGGCCCGTATATTACCGGATAGCGCGCTGCCCAGTAGCTCATTAGACTTTGTATAAACAAATGCAACCTGGCCCGGCTGCATAGTTGCTTTGACCCTGTCATCAGCATCGGCAACAACAATCTTGTTGTTTCCATAGGCTCCTTTTTGCTGCGCGGCAATAGCCACTGCGAAGCTATCCGCTACTGCCTGAAGACGGTTTGATGCGAGATCTTGTGCTGCTGCAACTGCATTTGGATACAACACCAGGTTATCGCCAAGTATCTTTTTGAGATCGGCAACCCAAAGATTACCTTGCGCGGTACCTATTTTCTTACCCTTGAGATCCGAAATTTTTGCAATACCGTCAGCCGATATTATGCCCATTGCATCCAAATAAATCGGGGCTGACAAACCTAAAATCTTGTTACGTTCAGCTGTGCGGTACCAATCACCCATGCCAATGTCTACTCTTTTGGAGACCACTGACTGAATAACGGCAGAGGGGTCAACAACCGTCGTCTTTATTGTCAGACACTCATTTTTCGCTATAACTTTAAGAATCTCACCCTCTACACCACTTATATCGTTCCCCCCTTTGGGTATCGAGTAAGGCGGAAAAGCATAGGCCGCAACCGTTAACACTCCCGGCGTCAATGTTTCGAATTTATGCACCGGCACGCACTCTTCTGCGGCCTGAACGACACCGCCAGCAACAGCACCCGCGATCAAAGCACACTTGATTAGTTCAGATAAAACCTTCATGCCATGCTTTCCTTTATGCCAATTAAGTTCAACTTGCGGCAACACTAACCTATTAGGTTTGACTGCTCGCACCCAGCTTTTTTTCCAGCGAAGTCACAATGATCGTGGCAGGGATACATACAACCGCGTACATAATCCCGGCCAACGCAAGCACTGGCATATATTGAAACGTATTCGACCCAATCGCTGAAGCCCGACTCACAAGCTCTGGAAGAGCGATAGTAAAGCATAACGATGAGGCCTGAAACATAATGATTGAAAAGCCCAGCAACGACGGAATGGCAATGCGCAAGGCTTGAGGAACTATAATAAACCTGAGTGCGTCCAGCTTGTTAAGCCCAATAACATCAGCTGCTTCTCTCTGCCCACTTGCTACTGCTTCAAGTCCGCCCCTGATAATTTCACTCGTGTAGGCGCCAGTACAATAAGCCAACGCTAATGCCGCCGCAGTGAATGAGGAAAATGTAATGCCGGCGGAAGGAAGTCCATAGTAGAAATATTGTAATAATATCAATGCCGGTGCGCCGCGCCCCAGCTCTACCACGAATAAAAATATTAACCTGACAGCCTTGTTTGGCGCAGAGACACCGAGTGCAAAAACCAGCCCCAGTGGAATCCCCAACAACAGACAGACGCCGGTAACCTGCAAAGACAGAAAAAATCCCTGTAGAAGATCCGGAAACCATTCCCACCACAGACCAAGAAGTTCATTCATTTGGAAATCCTCGTGTTCAACGTCGCCCCGAGCCAACGCGAAAACAATGCGACAGGTACGCTTAGAAGCAAGTAAAGCAACGCTGCGGTGGTATAGACTTCGATCCCTTTGAACGTCTGCTGAGTGACTTGGTAGGCCACTGCGCTGATATCCGTGACACCAATAGTAGAGGCCACGGCTGAGTCCTTCAGCAGACTGATCGCGTACGTTGCAGCTGAAGGCACCACAATCCTGAGCATTTGAGGAAGAATGATATCAACGAACCGTTGCCTGGCATTGAGGTTCAGCACGTGTGCTGCTTCGTATTGCCCGACCGGCACAGCGCTGAGCGCTCCACGATACACTTCAGACATTTGCGCAGCCGTGATTATCCCAAGGCCCGTAACAGCGGCTGCAATCGGTGAAAGATTAAGTAAGCCACCACCCGCGCCAAAGAAGACGAAGAAGAGCCATACAATAGGCGGGATGGATCGGATAATTAAAACCAGCGAAGCCGTCGCAAAGGAAATGACCCTGAATGGCGACATTCTAAGCCAGCATATAGGGAAGCCAAGCAGACAGCCTATCGTAAATGAAAGTAGTGTGACGGCAATCGTCCAGGGGACACCGTCGAGCATTGCTTTGAATACGTCAAACATTACCTGTCCCTCACGGCCCGGAGAAACTGCACTACCCGCTCGTGTTGTGGATTACGCATCACCTCTCGGCTTATCCCTTGCTCAAGGATTCGCCCCTCCGCCATCACAACAACGCGGTCGGATACGGTTTCCGCGAAGTGCATTTCATGGGTGACCATGATCATCGACATGCCTTCGTTGGCGAGTTCTTTCATTACCGCAAGAACTTCCAGCCCGAGTTCTGGATCGAGAGCGGAAGTTGGCTCATCAAAAAGCATCAGCTCCGGCTCCAGAGCGAGCGCACGAGCGATGGCAATCCGCTGTTGCTGGCCACCTGAACACCGAGCCGGATACAGCTCGGCTTTATTGGCCAAGCCCACGCGGTCGAGCAGTTCTAAAGACTTTTTGTCGGCGTCTCGTTTTGAGCGTCCCATCGTACGTACCTGTGCAAGGCTAACGTTTTGAAGGACAGTAAGGTGAGGGAACAAGTTGAATGATTGAAAAACCATTCCGATTCGTCGTCGAAGCTTAACCAGGTCATTTCGCGATGAAGAACAGCCCGCCTCAATAGTAACTCCATCCATGCTGACGGACCCTGCCGTAGGCGGCGACAACTGATTAATGCAACGCAGCAGCGTACTTTTGCCTGATCCGCTGGGACCAATGATCGCGAGCACTTCACCTTTATGCATCTCAAGGCTAACGTCGTGCAGAACCTCATAAGGCCCGAAGCTCTTGTGGAGTCCTTTCAGGCTCAGGAAAGCCTGTTCTGTTTTTTGCACCTTAATAACCGAAGGTGCTGCGGTACTCACGGGGCTTACCGAACTCATCTTGTAATCCTCCAAATGCGCACTGACGCTATTTTGACTGCACAGGTCTCATCTTGCTGAGGACCACCGCTGAATCCGGTTTCAGACTCCATCTCCGGCTGGATGATGTAGTCATTGTGCCTTGTGTCTGTTGTGTCGGTTGCGCGCACTCTATTTATAAATTATTCGAGTGTTTTTTGCGCAACCCACCGGTCGTGGGCAGGAAGACAAAGACTGAATTGAATTAACTCGTTTATCGGATATCTCGGCATGTGATCGTGCCTACGACCACCTGCTTCCAACGAAATCAAATAACGGTTTTTATTATTGGTCATACTAACCTCAACCAGCCTGATGATTTATATATTGTTTTAATGGCAGTGCAAGGGTACGGCTTTATAAAATATTATAGGTATATTTTCTATTACAGGTCTTTGACGATACGCAATGCGTCATAGATAGCCGCATGTGTATTCCTTGCGGAAACGGCATCGCCGATTCGGAATAGCTGGAATTTACCATTTGGATTGGTGTCGATTTTTTGGGGGTTGCCAGCTATCAAGTCCATGTACTCGACAGCGCCTTCGTTGGAAGCGAACGGCTTCAGATCAAAATACAACTCGTCCAGTGGGCGAGTACCATGATTTACAACCACCTGGTCGACAATACGCACCTTTGTTAAAGAGCTATAGTCCGTACCTACTATCGCTTTGAGCTGATTGCCCTCTCGCTCAACCGCCATCAGACGGTAAGTAACGGTAAACGTCGTGTCCAGCTCTTGTAATGAACGCATGTATGGAACAAGGTTCATGCTCATCACCTCAGGCGCAAAGTTGCGGTCAGGCGTCATGATCTCCGTACGCGCACCGGCTTTGGCGATGAACTCGGCGGCCTGCAGCCCCGCATGGTCACCTGCGTCGTCGAATACCAGCACATTTTTCCCAGGCTTAACGTCTCCGGAAATGATGTCCCAAGCCGAAACAACCAAATCGTTACCTTTCGCCAGGACTTCCGTGTGCGGTAGACCTCCAGTCGCCACAATTACTACATCGGCATTTTCACCGAGTACGATGGCGGTATCGGCCCAAGTGTTGAAATTGAATCTCACATTGAAGCGTTCGCATTGAGCCATACGCCAATCAATGATGCTGATCATTTCCTTACGTCGCTCCGATTGTGCCGTCAAGCGAATTTGACCACCGGGCTGGTCTGCGACTTCATAGACTACGACCTCATGCCCGCGTTCGCCAGCGACCCGAGCGGCCTCCAATCCCCCGGGACCCGCGCCGATGATGACGATCTTGCGCTTCTTGTCAGCTTTGGGAATGTCGTGAGGCATCGTAGTTTCACGGCCAGTCGCAGCGTTATGAATACAATAGGCTGCGCCAGCGTTGTAGATTCGATCCAGGCAGTAGTTGGCCCCTACGCATGGTCGGATATCATCCTCACGCCCTTCAATGATTTTTCTGACAATGTGCGGGTCAGTCATGTGAGCCCGTGTCATACCGACCATGTCAATCAAACCCGATGCGATAGCATGACGAGCAGTTGCCACGTCGGGGATCTTGGCAGCGTGAAAGGTTGGGAACCCTGTAAGCGACTTGATCTCACCTGCAAAATCCAGGTGGGGCGCGTTGCGCATACCCTGAATAGGAATGATGTCGGTCAGGCCGGCATCGGTCGCAATGTTGCCACGAATGACGTTCAGGAAATCGATCATGCCACTGTCTTTGAGCAGCATCGAGGTCTCCAGCCCCTCGTCTTTTTGCAGACCTCCTGCGAGTAACTCATCACCGGTATAGCGAATGCCAACGATGAACTCAGTACCTACTCGCTTACGGATAGCGGTCAGGACTTCAAATGTGAAACGAAGGCGATTTTGAAGCGAGCCACCGTAAGGGTTATCCAGTTCGTTGGTAAGCGGTGACCAGAATTGATCCATCAAGTGGCCATACGCTTGAAGCTCAATACCATCCAGCCCTGCTGCCTTCATACGCTCAGCTGCATCTGCATAATCCCGGATGATCCTGTCAATGTCCCACTGTTCGATAACCTTCGGGAACGCGCGGTGAGCCACTTCGCGGTTATGGGACGGCGAGACGACAGGTAGCCAATCTCCTTTATCCCAGCGAGTGCGACGGCCGAGGTGAGTCAACTGAATCATCACAGCAGCGCCGTGTTCGTGACATTCGTCCGTCAGATCCTTCATCCATCCGACCACCTCATCCTTATAAGCAAGGATGTTGTTGAATACAGGCGGGCTGTCACGAGAGATCGCTGCGGAGCCGGCGGTCATCGTCATCGCAACACCCGCCTTGGCACGCTCGACATGATAGGCACGATACAGCTTCTTGGGCATGCCATCTTCAGGGTAAGCAGGTTCGTGGGAGGTGGTCATGATGCGGTTGCGCAGGGTGAGATGCTTCAGTTGGAAGGGCTGCAGCAGCGGATCGTTTTTCATGGAAGGCGTCTCAGGTCTTTATTGTTGGACATCAGCTATGGACGACATTACGACCCAATGTACACATGTGTCAAGCGGGTGTTCATATGTGTTTTAACCGCTTGCGGGGTAGCGATCTGCCTTGTACTATCCGACACATGAACAAGCCCCTGCCTAATACAGAAACTATCCGCGTGCCGCTTGAAAGCTGGCTTAAAGCGGCTTACGACAGCTTGATTGAGTCCGGTATCGATGCCGTAAAAGTTTTGCCGTTAGCAAAGAAATTAAACATCTCACGTACAAGTTTTTATTGGTACTTTGAGGATCGTGATGCACTGCTAACTGCATTGATTGGATTATGGAAAAACAAAAATACAGAAAATTTGGTCAAGCAGTCGAGAGCGTATGCGGAATCACTTTCCGAGGCCATACTGAATGTCTTTGATTGCTGGCTGAATACTGAGCTGTTCGACTCGCAGCTTGAATTTGCCATGAGAAGTTGGGCCCTACAGTCTGAAGAAGTTTCTAAGGAAATTCTGTCTGCGGACGCGCTAAGAATTGATGCGTTGGCGAACATGTTCGGTCGTTTCGGTTTTAATCCACTTGAAGCCAGAACGCGTGCCAGAGCACTCTATCTCACTCAGATTGGTTACATCAGCATGAAAATGGCGGAACCGACCGAGTATAGAATGCGCTACATCCCTGAATACTTGAAGATTTTTACGGGGGTAGAGCCTGAGCGCCGTGAACTTGAGAGATTTTATAGCCGACACGGATTTACTTTATCTGACGTTGATTTCTCCAAAGACAATGCATAAGTCAGAGACTGTATCTTTGGAGTAATATTCCAGAAGCCCTATCCTTCCCAATGAGCGTCGTCACACCTTCCATACGCCAATGGCCAGTTTCTCCATGGTATTTTAAACAACTCATGAACCGTTAATCATGGCCAGTCACCGGGCATAAGACGACGGCGCCCACGGCGCCGCCGAAACCGATTACTCGGCTTTAAAGCTATAAACAGCGAGTTTGTTGCCATCCAGGTCACGAGTGTAAGCAGCATAGGCATTAGGTGCCCAGTCGCGAGTCCCGGCCGCGCCCTCGTCTTTGCCACCAGCCGCGAGAGCTGCCTCATGGAAGGCGTTGATCGCGGCGCGATTTGGAGCCTCGAAGCTGACAGTTACACCGTTGCCCACGGTAGCAGGCTGGCCGTTTGCAGGCTTGAGTACGAAAAAGGAAGGCTTGTCCACACCCCAGATAGAACCATTATCGCCCAAGTCGGCGATTCGCTTGAAGCCAATCTTGCCGAGTACCTCGTCGTAAAACTTACGCGCTTTTTCCAGATCGTTAGTGCCAACAGTTACATGAGTGAAGATCGACATGAATTTCTCCGTCGCAGGTGGGTTATTGTGGAAAGAAACCGATGTCTGCGAAGAGACATCGGGAGACTGCTTAGAAGTGGACGACCGAACGAATGCTTTTGCCTTCATGCATCAATTCAAAGGCCTCGTTGATCTGCTCCAGACTCATGGTGTGAGTGATGAACTTTTCCAGCGGGATCTCTCCCCGCTCGGATTTGGCAACGTAGCTTGGCAGCTCAGTACGCCCTTTCACGCCACCGAATGCAGAGCCGCGCCATACGCGCCCGGTCACCAACTGGAAGGGGCGAGTGCTGATTTCGGCGCCAGAGGGAGCAACACCAATAATGATGGACTCGCCCCAGCCCTTATGGCAGGACTCAAGCGCCGCACGCATAAGTTGAACATTGCCAATACATTCGAAAGAGTAATCAACTCCGCCGTCGGTCAACTCGACGATAACCTCTTGGATTGGACGATCAAAGTCCTTCGGATTGAGGAAATCAGTGGCTCCCAATTCCTGCGCGATACCAAACTTGCTCGGGTTGATGTCAATGGCGATGATGCGCGATGCCTTAACCATCCGGGCGCCAATAATTGCGGCCAAACCAATACCTCCCAAGCCAAAGACAGCAACTGTTGCGCCCTCTTCCACCTTGGCGGTGTTCAGCACAGCGCCAATGCCGGTAGTTACGCCGCAGCCCAGGAGACATACCTTCTCAAGTGGAGCCTCCTTCGGGATCTTCGCCAAGGAGATTTCCGGCAGCACGGTGTACTCAGAAAAGGTGGAACAGCCCATATAGTGGTAAACCGGCTCGCCGTTGTAGCTGAAACGGGTGGTTCCATCGGGCATAAGCCCTTTACCTTGGGTAGCACGCACCGCCTGACACAGATTGGTCTTGCCGGAAACGCAAAATTTGCACTTCCCACACTCTGCGGTGTACAGCGGAATAACATGGTCGCCTATCTGCAGCGAGGTCACGCCTTCGCCGACAGCTTCAACAATACCGCCACCTTCATGGCCAAGAATACACGGGAATACGCCTTCGGAATCCTGACCGGAAAGTGTGTAAGCGTCTGTGTGGCAAACACCGCTTGCAACGATACGAACCAAAACCTCACCAAACTTCGGAGGCTGAACATCAACCTCAACGATCTTGAGGGGCTCATTAGGGCCGAATGCAACAGCTGCGCGCGACTTGATCATGGGATTGGGCACCTATCGACTGTAATTCAGGTAACCCACAATAGAAAAAATAGACCCGGTTTGCTGTTGTAACCGACATGGAATCCGGCCAAGTTGCCATGATATTGGGCCAAGCATTCAAGAAGAGAGCCATTTCATGAACGACATTGAAAGTACAACCTGCAGAACGATCGATATTGTGATTTATCCAGACTTTAAATCATTTGAAGCCATTGGTCCGATGACGGTATTTACTTATGCGAATAAGCACTTGGAAGCTCAAGAAAAGCCATTGGGATATCGACTCAGAATCATCTCGACAACAGTAGGCCCTATTACCTCCGACACATTGATGAGTTTGCATGCCTCCCACCCATTGATCGAATCCGACCTCCCCCATTCGGTGATGATAGTCGGAGCCCATGAGATTGAGCGGATCGTGGAAGAACAACCCGAAATTGTGGAATGGACCAAGCGTGTCGCTCCAAAGGTACCTCGCTTTGCGGGTCTATGCTCCGGTGCATTCTTCCTGGCGGAAGCAGGCCTGCTGAATGACAAACGCGCAACTACTCATTGGCGAATGGCGGAGGTTATGCAGCAGAAATATCCAAAGGTTCAGGTAGACATTGATTCCATTTTTACTCAGCAAGGCAATCTTTGGACGTCCGCTGGCGTAAGCGCCTCAGTGGATCTGGCCTTAGCCTTCGTGGAGGCTGATTTTGGGCATGAGCTTGCCCTGCAAGTCGCCAGGGACCTTGTGATTTTTCTTAAACGTCCGGGAGGGCAATCTCAATTCAGCGCCAACCTGACAAGCCAAATGACACAGTCTTCAAGCATGCGTGCAGTGCAGGAATGGGTATTGAGCAATATTGATCAAAAGATAAGCGTCCCGCTGATGGCCGAGCGGGCTTCAATGAGCCTCAGGCACTTCACTCGGACATTTCATAAGGAGGTGAAAATGCGCCCATCCGAGTTTCTTGAAAAGGCCCGAATCGATATGGCGCGCCGGCTGCTGAGCGAAAGTGAGCTACCGATGAAAAGTATCGCTTATAAATGCGGTTTTTCGAATACAGACCAGATGCGTATTGGTTTTCGCAAATATCTGTCCGTCACGCCTAAGGATTATCGGGATCGATTCTTAGGCGTCTGACGGCCTTTCAGCCGAACCCAAGATTAAATTCGGCTGCGCCCCGCCAGTCAAAAGTCTACTTTTACAGAACGACTCTCAAACATTGGCCCGCATGGTAGAGAGAAAATCCACTCTCATAGAATGCACTTCGCAATCCAGCCCCCTGAATGGGCTTCATTGTAGAGAACGGTATCGGTAACTCTTCAGGCAGGTCGTCGATCAAGTAGTCGGCCAAGGCCTTGCCAACAACAGTACCGGTAGTATTTCCACGCCCGTTATAACCAGTAACGGCGACGACGCCAGCGACCGGTTCAAACAAACGCATCAAGTGATCCGGCGTGAAGTCGATACAACCCGTCCAATGCATGTCCCACTCGATCTTGCCCAACTGAGGGAAGTAGTGACGCTGAATCCTGTCCGCCCAACTTTTTATAAACCAGGTCGGCTTGTTATCTGTTCGTCCAAGACTGCCAAGCAACAGTCGCCCGTCAGCATCCCGGCGGATACTACTCAACACCGTACGCGTGTCCCAGGAACCCTGGCCATGCTTCAGAACGTTGTCAGCCGCTGCACCCACCAGAGGTTTCGAGGCCACTTGATAGTAATAGCCGCGAAAATAATTCTTCTGCAGCTCAGACCAATCTCCCTCAGTATAGGCGCCGGTCGAAATGACGACTTTGTCTGACACAATCATTCCATCCGCAGTTTTGACCAGCCAGGAACTCCCCTGCTTCTCCAACCGGATAACGG
This sequence comes from Pseudomonas trivialis, assembly GCF_001439805.1. Taxonomy (GTDB): domain Bacteria; phylum Pseudomonadota; class Gammaproteobacteria; order Pseudomonadales; family Pseudomonadaceae; genus Aquipseudomonas; species Aquipseudomonas trivialis. The sequence continues at coordinate 98,866 of NZ_JYLK01000007.1, forward strand.
CCGAGTTCTGGAACAATCGCCCACCCAGTCGCTGCACAGCTTCGGCCAATCCAGTGGTATAGCCCATTGGATTGATTGTTCCCGCGCGACGATCCAGCAAGGCCGCTGAAATCTTATCCGTACCGCAATACTCCTGGCATTGGGGTCCTGTCAGCAGTTCAACATCCGCCCCTCGACGCTTCCACTGATCATGACGGGCTTGCAAATCAGCGACACCTGAAGCGTTGTGCGCCATATGAAGGGTACCGTCGTTACGCGCCTGGCAATCGATACCCAGTCTGTTGATCGTGGCAAAAACCTGCGCGGGTGCGTCTCCAAGAACCTGGTTAAGGCGAGCACCCACCTTAGTCCCTAACGTAGCCTCAACATCATCGGGTCGAATCCAGGTACCGGCATTGACCAAACCTACGTTGCGCCCAGATCCACCGTGCCCCACTTGATGAGCTTCAAGTACAGCAACGCTTTTGCCTTTCTCGAGCAGCTTCAGCGCAGCAGACAACCCTGTGATACCGCCACCAATGACACAGACGTCCACCTTGATAGTACTTGCCAGAACAGTTGGCGATGCAAGTTGGGGAGTTACATGCTCCCAGAGACACTCTCGACGTAACTCAACCATACACTCGACCTCTCTACCGCAACTCGCAGTGAAACACATAGGTTTATAGAACCAGAGGTTCAGGAAGGATGAACTCACACGACTCGCCCGACACCTGGGCCTGGCTTTAAAAGCGTCCGCAGTGGGATTCGAGACTCGAAGAAAGAAGACATTACAGCCTGGACAAGCATACATATGGTGTTTGTCGGCTTCGCTCATTTACATCCTAACGACTGATTTTGCTCTCGAAAATTGAAGCTTCCCGCACCGATCAAAACCGGCGCGGGGGTAACGTGATCAATCGAAGACAATACCTTGAGCCAGAGGCAGCTCGCGAGAATAGTTGATCGTATTGGTCTGACGACGCATGTAGGCTCTCCAGGAATCCGAACCGGACTCACGGCCGCCACCGGTTTCTTTCTCGCCGCCGAATGCACCGCCAATTTCGGCACCACTGGTACCGATGTTGACGTTGGCGATACCGCAATCACTGCCGGACGCGCTTTGGAAACGCTCAGCTTCGCGCACGTCCAACGTGAAGATGCAGGACGACAGGCCTTGCGGAACTTCGTTGTTAAGACGAAGTGCGTCTTCAAACTCGTCATAAGCCAACACGTAAAGAATCGGCGCAAAGGTTTCGTGACGAACGACGTCGGACTGGCCTGGCATCTCGACAATGGCCGGCGCAACGTAGTAAGCGTTCGGGTACTGATCCTGCAACTTGCGTTCACCACCAAATACCTGGCCACCTTCGTCACGTGCCTGGTTCAATGCACCTTGCATCGAATCGAAAGCGTGCCTATCAATCAGCGGACCGATCAAATTGTCCTTGCGTGGATCGCCAATACGCACCTTGGCGTATGCAGCTTTCACTCGAGCAACAACGTCATCCTTGATCGAACGGTGCACGATCAAACGACGCAGCGTAGTGCAGCGCTGACCAGCAGTCCCGACAGCACTGAACAGGATGCCACGCACGGCCAAATCAAGGTCGGCACTTGGCGCCAGGATCATCGCATTGTTGCCACCGAGCTCAAGGATGCTACGACCGAAACGAGCAGCCACTCGTGGGCCGACTTCACGACCCATGCGGGTGCTGCCAGTCGCACTGATCAGAGGAATGCGCGGATCATCGACGAGAACCTCACCAGCCTCACGATCACCGATGAGCAGTTGGCTAAGCCCCTCTGGTGCCGGCCCAAAGATCTTCAGTGCTTGCTCGAACAGTGCCTGGCACGCCAGAGCAGTCAGAGGGGTTTTTTCGGACGGTTTCCACAGTACAGAGTTGCCGCAAACCAACGCCAGAGTCGTGTTCCAGGCCCACACAGCGGCCGGGAAGTTGAACGCACTGATCACGCCGACTACGCCCAGAGGCTGCCATGTTTCACGCATATGGTGACCCGGACGCTCGGACGCGATAGTCAAGCCGTACAACTGGCGAGAGAGACCGACTGCGAAATCACATATATCAATCATCTCTTGAACTTCGCCCAGACCTTCCTGAAGGATTTTCCCGGTTTCTACCGAGACCAATTCACCAAGCTGTTCTTTGTTTTTGCGCAACACTTCGCCGAACACACGCACGAGTTCACCACGGCGTGGCGCCGGAACATCACGCCAAGCCAGAAAGGCCTGATGGGCAAGATCGATCTTCCTGGCGACCGTGGCTTTGCCCTCCAAAGCCACGGAAGCGATTTGACTACCATCGATTGGTGTATGAACGGGATAACCGCCATTCGTGAATGTAACCTCGGAAACGCCAAGGCCTTTAAGCAGTCCATCAACCATTTTTTTCTCCTGTATCTGATGGTGGTCGAAATTATTTATCTAGTTCAGTATTAAACCGCCCTCCCCGTTCAACAAACGACGTTTACTCAGCACATCATTCCCTGAGCTAATGAGCTCGGCCTTCACTAGATAGAGAGAGACATGTCCAAACGCCTTACTCCTTCAATGGCTGCCCTACAGTGCTTCGAAGCTGCCGCTCGTCATCTGAGCTTCACTCGTGCAGCCGAAGAACTTCACCTGACCCAAAGCGCAGTCAGTAAACAGGTGGCTCAATTGGAGGAAATGCTGCGACACCTTCTCTTTCACAGGGTGCGCCGACGCCTGCAGCTAACACCGGCGGGCGAGCTCTACCTTGCGGAGGTTGATAAAATATTGACCCAGGTTGATATGTCCAGTCGGTACATTCTTTCATACGGAGGCGAGACAGAAGTCCTGCGGGTGGCAACCCAACCGACTTTCGGCGCACGCTGGCTAGTGCCTAATCTCAAAGGTTTCAGTAAGCGTTTTCCTAATATCCATCTGGAAATTCGCAGCGAACTGGAGCCTTTCGACCTGCTGAAGGCCAAGGCGGATGTGGCCTTCTTTTTCGGACAGGGCTCGTGGCCTGGAGCCGTCTGCACCAGGCTTTTCGGAGAGGATGTAGTTCCCGTGTGCTCTCCTGAAACGCTTGAAAACAAACCTATCAAGAGTGCAGCGGACCTCACTGATCTGATCTTGCTGCAATGCACTTCTCGACCCGAGGCTTGGCATGAATGGTTTCTTGAGCAGAATCTGCATACTGAAAACAGCTACCACGGGCCACGCTTTGACACTTTTTACATGTGCATTCGCGCAGCCCAGGCAGGCTGCGGAGTAGCCTTGGTACCAAAGTTTCTTGTCACTGACGAGATCGCCGACAAGAAACTGGTCGTTGCCTGGGACTACTCCGTGCGAAGCTCCGGCTCGCATTTCATGGCCTATTCAGAACACGCTGTCGACATCCCAAAGGTACGCAATTTTGCCGAGTGGGTACTGGAGCAAGCCGAATTTGGAAACTACCCGACTTGACCCTTCAAGAGTTTACGGAATGATTCTGTAATTTCTTTTCGCTTGTCGTGACCAAGCATTCCTCGCTTACATAGAAAAAACCTATGCCGTCAGGAATATCAAAATGCGAACGCTTGCCTCTAACAATTACCTATGGACGACACCTCTCAGTCTGAAGTTTGCCAGTTCTCCGTACGAGAAAAAGCGCAGCGAAAACATGTCACCTGAGGCAATGGAAAGCGTACTGCCATGACACTTTCTTCCATCAGCGAGTCCATCTCAATCGTCCATCCGATCACATTGAGCCACGGCATCAACGCGCAAGTATGGGACACAGACGGCAAGCGCTATATCGATTTCGTAGGCGGCATTGGCGTGCTGAATCTAGGCCACTGCAATCCACGCATAGTTGAGGCAGTGTGCGCGCAAGCCTCCAGGCTGACGCATTACGCATTCAATGCAGCGCCTCACGCCCCCTATAAGAAACTGATGGTTCGACTGGCCGAGTTCATCCCTGTGTCCTATCCGGTCAGTGGCATGTTGACCAACAGCGGCGCCGAGGCAGCAGAGAATGCGCTGAAAATCGTACGCGCCGCTACCGGTCGCACTGCAGTTATTGCATTCGACGGCGGCTTTCATGGACGTACGTTGGCCACCCTGAATTTGAACGGCAAAGTGGCCCCCTACAAACAGCGTGTCGGCACATTGCCAGGCCCTGTTTATCACCTGCCCTACCCGAGTGAAGACACTGGTATCACGGCACAGGAAGCGCTCAACGCGATGGATCGGCTCTTCAGCGTCGAAATCGATGTCGATGAAGTCGCCTGCTTCATTCTGGAACCCGTCCAGGGCGAAGGCGGATTCCTTGCTCTCGACCCTCAATTTGCGCAAGCGTTACGCAAGTTCTGCGACGAAAAGGGTATTTTGCTGATAGCCGATGAAATTCAGTCCGGATTCGGTCGCACCGGACAGCGCTTTGCCTTTACAAGGCTGGGCATCGAGCCCGATTTGATCCTGCTGGGCAAAAGCATTGCCGGTGGCCTTCCACTGGGAGCGGTGGTCGGAAAAAAATATCTGCTCGACACCTTGCCCAAAGGTGGACTGGGTGGGACGTACTCAGGCAACCCAATTGCCTGCGCAGCTGCGCTCGCCACACTGGACGAGATGACAGACACAAACCTTTCTTCCTGGGGCGAAAATCAGGAAAAGGCAATCGTTGACCGGTATTTCGCATGGAAGCAAAAGAAGATCTCTCCTTATCTCGGAAGATTGACTGGCGTCGGGGCAATGAGAGGTATCGAGCTGATAACGCCTGAGGGAACGCCAGCTACGTCGGTATTAGCACAGCTACTTGAAAGCGCCAGACAGAACGGTCTGCTTCTAATGCCCAGTGGAAAATCCCGCCACATCATCCGATTGCTACCACCACTCACTATCGAACCGGAAATCTTGAACGAAGGTCTCGATATTTTCGAGAGCTGCCTGGCTGGAATTCGCTAAAACATGATCGCCCAGATTGCTGCACCGATAGAGCTCACAAGGATATATCGTACTTTCCTCAACTCACTTCATGCGCAAGGTTTTAAGGGAGACATAACGCCTGACTACGCCAACCGGATGGTGCTCGCGACCAACCATTCGATCTATCGTCGATCTTTCGAAACACCTCAACCAAATCCTGGAAATCAACGTCCAGGAGCGTTGGGTTCGAGTACAGGCTGGTGTTGTCAAAGACCAGCTCAATGCGGCCTTGAAACCTCATGGTTTGTTTTTTGCCGCAGAGCTTTCAACATCGAATCGGGCCACTATCGGCGGCATGATCAACACTGATGCCAGCGGGCAAAGTAGCCGATGGGCTCTGGCCTGCGTGTTGAGTAAGACCAAGCCACATCACCGTTCACTGCCTTTTTGTATCGATAGCTGGCCATGTCGGAACGTCCACGAACCCAGCCTGGCGCAAGTTGGCAGCCAGTCCTTCCCCTTGCGATGAGATTCGAGTCGGCCCTCATAAAAGAAAAGGACCCGAAGGTCCTGATTTCAATCGCCAACAGAATTCAGTGGAACTCAGCAGTGCAATATTTGGGCACCGCGCACCGCGCGCCCTTAACTGCATTAGCCGCTGCACAATTGCAATTGCTTGGGTAGACAGTGGAATCACATAAGGTGGGATCTCATTGCCCTGGGTTCGAACACGGCTCCAGAGTTGCTTGACACCCTCCGGCGGCACCAACCAGATCCCTTTGTCGAGGTCGAATTGGTCTGGCGTCTCCGACCGCAGCTCTCCTGTACACCCTCCTGTCAACAGCAATAGACGAATACCAAGCCACACCCGTAGTGGGTAACGGTCCTGAGCAGTCCTGGAAGTTCATTTACCTGGAGGAAGGGATTATGGCGAACTGGCCGCGGCGTCTCGGCAACAATATCAAGGTCTGCTGCTGGGTTCACATCAACGAGCCCTTCCGCCATGGCAAGACGAAAGATCTGGTTGAGCCAGGTGCGTACCTTTCGAGCAGAGACCAGCACCCCTCTGCGCTCAATTCGCCTAATGACCTCCAGCACGTCACCACGAGAAATATCTGAGATCGCAGGATCGCCCAAACACGGCAGCATGTCCTTCTTCAGGTATCTGCTCACTTGTCCTGCACTGCCCTTCCTACTTTTCGTCAGCTTTTTACTTCGGAACTCATGCCAGCGACCAGCAACCGCTTCAAGCGTATTGTTGGCGGCGTGAGCGGGGATCGATATTGTCGGCCACCAGCGCACGTGCAGCCTCTCTCCGCTGGCTAGCCTCCTTGAGACTGACGTTGGGATAGATGCCAAGGGAAATACGCAATTGCTTGTCATGCCAATAGAAACGGAAATGCCAGCGCTTCGACCCCGTCGTGGGCACTTGCAGAGATAAGCCATCCCCATCAGTGAACGTATAAGGCTTGCTGGCGGGCTTGGCTTGCTTGATCGCTGTATCTGTCAGAGCCATCAGACACCTCCTTTTGCATCAAGGAGGGGAATACAACCCAGCGGTAGACGGACCAATACGAAAATTGATGCGCAAGGAATCGTAAAAGGCTGTGCCAGCGGTGTACTTAAATGTGTACTTAAAAACCGTGGCTGGAGATGGATTCCAGTGGAATTCAGAAAACGAAAAAAGCGGCTCAAGGCCGCTATTTCCGTGGCTTCCAGGCGTTCAGTGGGCCTTGGTGGAAGCAAATATGGCGCAGCGGACGGGACTCGAACCCGCGACCCCCGGCGTGACAGGCCGGTATTCTAACCGACTGAACTACCGCTGCGCGTAACACGTAAAGCGAATGGTGGGTGATGACGGGATCGAACCGCCGACCCTCTGCTTGTAAGGCAGATGCTCTCCCAGCTGAGCTAATCACCCTTCGTTTCGGTGTGGCGCGCATTCTACGGAGCGACCCTGGGTCTGGCAAGCACTTTCTTGAATCTTTTTTTTCAGCCCTTCCAATGGCTTACGCAGGGTTGGCCTGCGACCATATCAAGAGAATAATGCCCCCCTTTGTGTAGAGGAGAGACTCACCCCATGTGGTTCAAGAACCTGCTTATCTATCGCCTGACCCAAGATCTGCCTGTTGATGCCGAGGCGTTGGAAGCGGCCATGGCCACCAAACTGGCGCGCCCGTGTGCGAGCCAGGAGCTGACCACCTACGGTTTCGTCGCCCCTTTCGGTAAAGGTGAGGACGCGCCTCTGGTTCACGTCAGTGGCGACTTCCTGCTGATCGCTGCGCGCAAGGAAGAACGTATCCTGCCGGGCAGTGTGGTGCGTGATGCCGTCAAGGAGAAAGTCGAAGAGATCGAAGCCGAGCAGATGCGCAAGGTCTACAAGAAGGAACGCGATCAGATCAAGGATGAAATCATCCAGGCGTTCCTGCCGCGGGCCTTCATTCGTCGCTCGTCGACCTTCGCCGCCATTGCGCCGAAACAGGGCCTGATCCTGGTCAACTCGGCCAGCCCGAAACGCGCCGAAGACCTGCTGTCGACCCTGCGCGAAGTGATCGGCACCCTGCCGGTACGCCCGCTCACGGTGAAAACCGCACCGACCGCGATCATGACCGACTGGGTCACTACCCAGAAACCGGCCGACGATTTCTTCGTGCTCGACGAATGCGAACTGCGCGATACCCACGAAGACGGCGGCATCGTGCGCTGCAAGCGCCAGGACCTGACCAGCGAAGAAATCCAGCTGCACCTGACCACCGGCAAGGTGGTGACCCAGTTGTCGCTGGCCTGGCAGGACAAGCTGTCGTTCATGCTCGACGACAAGATGACCGTCAAGCGCCTGAAGTTTGAAGACCTGCTGCAGGACCAGGCCGAACAGGACGGCGGCGACGAAGCCCTGGGTCAACTGGACGCCAGCTTTACCCTGATGATGCTGACGTTCGGTGATTTCCTGCCGGCGCTGATCGAAGCGTTGGGCGGCGAAGAGACCCCGCAGGGCATCTAAAACCATGTGAAGATCAAAAAGCGGTGGATCAATCAGCAACTCTATTGACTGGCACACCGCCTTCGCGAGCAAGCCCGTTCCCACATTTGATGTGTGTTTACACTTCAAGAATCCAATAACCAGGACATCCCCATGCGCGCACTCGCCTCCCTGAGCCGCTTCGTCGGCAATACCTTCGCTTACTGGGTGTTGATTTTTGCGGTGCTCGCCTTCCTCGAACCCGGCTGGTTCATCGGCCTGAAAAGCGCCATCGTCCCGCTGCTGGGCCTGGTGATGTTCGGCATGGGGCTGACCCTGAAACTCGAAGACTTCGCCGAGGTCGCCCGCCACCCGTGGCGCGTGGCCCTGGGCGTGGTTGCGCACTTCGTGATCATGCCGGGCGTGGCCTGGTTGCTGTGCCAGGCCTTCAACCTGCCGCCGGAAATTGCCGTCGGCGTGATCCTGGTCGGCTGCTGCCCGAGCGGCACCTCGTCCAACGTGATGACCTGGCTGGCCCGGGGCGACCTGGCGTTGTCGGTAGCAATTGCCGCCGTCACCACCCTCCTCGCGCCGCTGCTCACGCCCGCGTTGATCTGGCTGCTGGCCTCGGCCTGGCTGCCGGTGTCGTTCATGGAGCTGTTCTGGTCGATCCTGCAAGTGGTGCTGCTGCCGATCGTGCTTGGCGTGGTGGCGCAACGCGTGCTCGGCGCGCGGGTGCGCCATGCGGTGGACGTGCTGCCACTGGTGTCCGTGATCAGTATCGTGATCATCGTCGCCGCAGTGGTGGCTGCCAGCCAGGCGAAAATCGCCGAGTCTGGCCTGCTGATCATGGCCGTGGTGATGCTGCACAACAGTTTCGGCTACCTGCTGGGCTACTTCACCGGACGTGTGTTCAAGCTGCCGCTGGCGCAACGCAAATCGCTGGCCCTGGAAGTGGGCATGCAGAATTCCGGGCTGGGCGCGGCATTGGCCAGCGCACACTTTTCGCCACTGGCGGCGGTGCCGAGCGCATTGTTCAGCGTCTGGCACAATATTTCCGGGGCGTTGCTGTCGACCTACTTCCGGCGCATGAGCGAGAAGGAAGACCGTCGCGCGCTGGAGAACGCGCCGCAAACTTGATCGTTCGATCAATCTTCGGCACTCTACCGAGCTTCGCGGGGACGACCTCGCGACGCTGTCAAAGCGCCGAATCCGGGGACGACCCCGCCTGAGAAAGCGAGGTCATCATGTCCTGGATCATCCTGTTTTTTGCCGGCCTGTTTGAAGTGGGCTGGGCCGTGGGTTTGAAGTACACCGACGGTTTCAGCAAGCCACTGCCCACCGCCCTGACGATTGCCGCCATGGCCATCAGCCTCGGCCTGCTGGGCCTGGCCATGAAGGAGCTGCCGCTGGGCACTGCCTACGCCATCTGGACCGGCGTGGGTGCGGTGGGCACAGTGATTGCCGGGATTGTTCTGTTTGGGGAATCCATGGCGCTGTTCCGATTGGCGAGTGTAGCGTTGATTATCTGCGGGCTCATTGGCCTCAAGATCTCCACCTAAGCCACTGCCGCTATCGGGAGCAAGCCAGCTCCCACACTTGGAATGCATTTCAAATGTGGGAGCTGGCTGGCCTTCGATGAGGCCCTCACTGCCGACACACAACTACCTGATACTCCCGCGCAACCCACCCACCACCGCCTGCAAATGCGCCGGCGTCGCTGACTCGATCAATACCGGCTCGCCCGCCACCAGCACCACCCGCGACCAGATGCGATGGAAGAATCCCTTGTGCGGATCCCGGCTGAAAAAACTGCCCCACAACCCCTGCAGCGCCATCGGAATCACCGGCACCGGCGTCTCCTCGAGAATGCGCGTCAGCCCACCGCGAAACTCATTCATCTCGCCGTCAGACGTCAACTTGCCCTCGGGGAAGATGCACACCAGTTCGCCCTCTTGCAGATACCGGGCAATGCGTGTGAAGGCCTTTTCATAGATTTGGATATCTTCATGCCGCCCGGCAATCGGAATCGCCCCGGCGGTGCGGAAGATGAAGTTCAGCACCGGCAGCCGGTAGATCTTGTAATACATCACGAACCGGATCGGCCGACGCACCGCACCGCCGATTAACAGCGCATCAACAAACGACACGTGGTTGCACACCAGCAAGGCGGCGCCCTCGTCCGGGATCTGTTCCAGATGGCGATGCTCCACGCGGTACATGGAATGGCTGAGCAGCCAGATCATGAAGCGCATGGTGAACTCGGGGACGATCCTGAAGATGTAGGTATTGACCGCAATATTGAGCAGCGACACCACCAGGAACAATTCGGGAATCGACAGCTTGGCCACGCTCAGCAGCAGGATCGACACGATGGCCGATACCACCATGAACAACGCATTGAGAATATTGTTGGCGGCAATTACCCGTGCACGTTCGTTTTCGGCGGTGCGCGACTGGATCAGCGCATACAGCGGCACGATGTAGAAACCACCGAACACGCCCAGGCCGAGAATATCGAGCAACACCCACCACGCCTGGCCGTAGCCGAGCACGGCCAGCCAATCATTGGGCTGAACGTTCTGCGGGAAACCGCCGGAATGCCACCACAGCAGCAGGCCGAACACCGTCAACCCGAACGAGCCGAACGGCACCAGACCGATCTCCACCTTACGCCCGGAGAGTTTTTCGCAGAGCATCGAGCCCAGCGCGATGCCCACCGAGAATACCGTGAGGATCAGCGTCACCACGGTTTCGTCGCCGTACAGCCACTCCTTGGCGTAGGCCGGAATCTGCGTAAGGTAAATCGCCCCGACAAACCAGAACCATGAGTTACCGACGATCGAGCGCGACACCGCCGGCGTCTGCCCAAGCCCCATGCGCAAGGTGGCCCACGACTGGGTGAAAATGTTCCAGTCCAGGCGCAAGTGCGGGGTGGACGCCGCCGCTCGTGGAATGCTGCGGCTGGCCAGATAGCCCAGCACCGCCACGCCGACAATCGCGGTGGCCACCAAGGGTGCGTAATGGGCGGATGACATCATGATGCCCGCACCAATGGTGCCGGCGAGGATCGCGAGGAAGGTGCCCATCTCCACCAGTCCGTTGCCGCCCACAAGCTCATCGTCGTGCAAGGCCTGGGGCATGATCGAATACTTCACCGGACCGAACAGCGCCGAGTGCGTGCCCATGGCAAACAGCGCCAGCAACATCAGCTCGAGGTGATTGATCAGCAAGCCGGTGGCGCCCACGGCCATGATCACGATTTCGCCGATCTTGATCGCGCGGATCAACGCATCCTTGTTGAATTTCTCGCCAAACTGCCCGGCCAGCGCCGAAAACAGGAAGAACGGCAGGATAAACAGCAAGGCGCAGAGATTGACCCAGATCGAGCGATCACCGTCGAGGGTCAGCTTGTAGAGAATCGCCAGAATCAGCGATTGCTTGAAGATATTGTCATTGAACGCGCCCAGCAACTGGGTGATGAAAAACGGCAGAAAACGCCGAGTGCGCAGCAAGGTGAATTGTGAGGGGTGGCTCATCGTCCGTGTTCCTGCGTGGCCTGTTATCGAGTCAGGCCACGACTTTACCTAACTCCGCCTACTTATTCGCTAACCCTGCAATACAAGGTGAAACAAAAAGCTCACCTTTATAGGCGCCCTGCACGGTACGCCTGGCCACGATCAGCCACATCAGCGCTAACGCCACCACCAGCACGCTGCCGAACACGCTGAAAAACTGCAGGTGCAGCAGATTCGCCAGCTTCAGCGTTGCCAGCGCATACACCCCCAAAGGAAAGGTAAAGCCCCACCAACCGAGGTTGAACGGAATGCCGGCGCGCAGATAACGCAGGGTGATCAACACGGCGATCAACATCCACCACAAACCGAAACCCCACAGCGTTATGCCCGCCACCAGGCCCAGGCCGTTCGCCATCTCGCCGACCCCGGGCAACCCGTTGCTGGCAAAAATCGCTGGCGCATCGCCGCCCAGCAGCAACATGCCCAGTGCGCCGGTGCCGATAGGCCCGAGCGCCAGCCAACTCGACGCGGCCATGTTGGCGTGGGGCAGTTTATGCAGGGCCATGCGCAGCATGAGGATGGTCAGGATGCTGAACGCCACCGGCAGGGAAAACGCCCACAACACATAGCTGGTCACCAGCATCACCCACTGCGAATGGGCATCCGCCAGGTGCGGCGCCAGCAGCCCACCGCTCGCCGCCGCGACTTCAGCGGCGACCACCGGCAACAGCCAGACGGCCGTCATCTGGTCGATGCTGTGCTCCTGGCGGGTGAACATCATGAATGGGATCAATACGCCGCAGGCCAGGGCCATCGCCACATCGAGCCACCAGATGACTTCAGCCAGCGCGATCACGTCGCCGCCCCAGCGCGGCAGGCCGAACACCAGCAGGCCGTTGAGAATGGTCGCCAGCCCCATGGGGATCGTGCCGAAGAACATCGACACCGTGGAGTGCCCGAAAATGCGCCGCGCCTCATGGAAAAACATCACCCAGCGCGCGGCATACAACACGCTGAACAGGATGAACAGGCCGATGGTGAACAGCCATAACCCTTCACCCAGCGTGCGCAGCGCGGGCAGGTTGACCGGCAATTGGGCCAGGGCCAGCGCGAGCACGCCGGTGCCCATGGTGGCGGCGAACCAGTTGGGGGTGAACTGGCGAATCACTTCCCGGGGGCGGGTCAGGTGGCTGAACGGCTTGTAACTGATGGTATTCGGACAGGTCATGCTGGCGATCCTCTTCCTCGTATGAGGTTGAGCCCATGGTAGAACCTGATCGAATATCTATATAACGGGTAATATCTCTAACTGTTATCTGTTTTACCAATATACACCGACTGCCGGCTCTGCCACATCAGCGCAGCCAGGGCGCCCAACGCCAGCAGGATCAGCACCGCGCCATAACCGTCGGTGGTCGCGATCAAGCCAAAACGTCGAATCAGGTTTCCCGCCAATAACGACGGCAAACAGAACGCCAAGTAACTCAGCACATAAAATGCCGACATCAAGCCCGCCCGCTCATGGGGCAAGGCCAGCGGTACCACACTGCGCAAGGCGCCCAGAAAGCCTGCGCCAAAACCGCTGCCGGCGATCAGGGTGGCAATGAAAAACAGTGGAAGGCTGGCGCTATGCACCGCCGTAAGAATCAGGGCCACGCCGATGGCCAGCAACCCGGCGCCCAGGCGCAGCACCTTGTCCGCGGGTCGATTGCGCAGGGTGAGGATCATCAGCGCGCCACTCAAGGTCAGCACCGCCACCAGGCCTCCACCGATCAGGTTGGACGTCGAGCCGGTGGCCGCCCGCACCAGCGACGGCGCCAGGGAGAGATAGAACCCGCCCATCGCCCACACCACCACATCCACCGGCAACGACAGCCACAACGCCCGGCGTGCCTGAGGCGGCACATGCAGGGTCGGACGCAACGAGGCCAATGCACCCGGGATACGGCTGACGCTTTCCGGCAGACGCCACACATAAACGGCCTGCAATACCATCAGCAGCAACAATGTGCAGTAGATCAACTGGGTCGGCAGCGGCGCGAACTCCACCAGCAAGCTGCTGCCCATCGCCCCACACGCCATGCCCAGCAGCGGCGCCACACTGTTGACCAACGGGCCCTGCTGGCGGTCGCTGTCGAGCAACGCCGCGCCCAACACCGCGGTGGCCATGCCGGTGGCAAACCCTTGCAGGGTGCGCGCAGCAATCAGCCAGGCCACACTGCCTTCATTGATAAACAGCAACATCGCCAGCATATTCAGGACCAGCGCGGCAAAAATCACCGGCTTGCGTCCGAGGTAGTCCGACAACGAACCCACGGTCAGCAACGCGGCCAGCAGGCTCAAGGCGTACACCCCGAAGATCAGTGTGAGCATGCCCGCCGAAAAATGCAGACCTTCCTGATAGAGGTGATACAGCGGCGTCGGCGCACTGGAAGCGGCCAGGAACGTCAGCAAGGTGATCGCGAGGAACACCAGGCTGGGACGATGAGAGGTGGAACTGGACATGGGCACGCTCCGTTAAAGCTAATATTTTGCTTTTGCGGAGTGTGCTACCGGCTGGCTCTTAAAGCAAATTCTTTGTGTTAAGGTCGCAACCATGGTGATAAAAGAAGGCCTCCGCCCGGGGGGCCGTAGTGCCCGGGTACAAGAATCCGTACATTCGGCGGCGCGTGAACTGCTGGAAACCCATGAGCGTTCCAGTGTGACGGTACCGATGATCGCCGCCCGCGCAGGTGTCACGCCCTCGACCATCTACCGGCGTTGGGGTGACCTTGGCGTGCTGCTCGCGGATGTGGCCCTGGCCCGCCTGCGCCCGGACAGTGAGCCGGCCAACACCGGCAGCCTTCGCGGCGATTTGCAGGCCTGGGCCGAGCAGTATCTGGATGAGATGAGCTCCGAGCCAGGGCGCGACATGATGCGCGACCTGCAATGCAGCATGACCCCGGGCCACTGCGTGAGCATCCTCAGCGGGCAGCTTCAAGCGATTGTCGATCGCTATCCCGACAGCAACCCACCGAGCGTGGCCCACTTGATCAATCTGATCGCGGCGCCGACGGTCTTTCGGATTCTGTTTTCAACTGCGCCGCTGACCGTGCAGGAACTGCACGCACTGATCGAACTGGCATTGAAAAAGTAGAGGCCCTACCCAAATCCAAATGTGGGAGGGGGCTTGCCCCCTCCCACATTTTTGGCCCAGTTAAGGTCAGCAGTTATGTACGCATCCCGCGCCCGCTCACCAGCAACCGCGCGCAACCGATATACAGAACAATCGTGGCCACGATCATGAAGGTGATCGCCACGCTGATCCTGATATCCGAAACCCCCAGGATGCCGTAGCGGAAAGCATTGACCATGTGCAGCACCGGGTTGGCCAGCGACACGGTCTGCCAGAATGGCGGCAGCAGGGTAATGGAGTAGAACACCCCGCCCAGGTAGGTCAGCGGCGTGAGCACGAAGGTCGGGATGATGGAGATATCATCGAAATTGCGTGCAAACACTGCGTTGATAAACCCCAGCAGCGAAAAGATCGTCGCCGTCAGTACCACCACCAGAATGGTGACACCCAGGTGGTGCACCTGCAGGTGAGTGAAGAACAGCGACAGCAGGGTCACGATCACGCCGACCATCAAGCCGCGCAGCACGCCGCCTGCGGTGTAGCCGATCAGGATGGTGTGCGGCGACACCGGCGACACCATCAGCTCCTCGATGGAGCGCTGGAATTTGCTGCCGAAGAAGCTCGAGACCACGTTGCCGTAGGAGTTGGTGATCACCGACATCATGATCAGGCCCGGCACGATGTACTCCATGTAGGTGAAACCACCCATGTCACCGATCTGCCGACCGATCAGGTTACCGAAGATCACGAAGTACAGAACCATGGTGATCGCCGGCGGCAGCAGCGTCTGCGGCCAGATCCGGGTGAAGCGCTTCACTTCGCGATAGACGATGGTTTGCAGCGCGACGAGGTTGGGTTGCAGTTCGGAACTCATACCGCCACCTTCGCCAGATTTTTCTCCACCAGGGACACGAACAACTCCTCAAGGCGATTGGTTTTATTACGCAGGCTCAGCACTTCGATGTTCTGGGTCGCCAACTGCGTGAACAGCGCGGTGATGCCCATGGCCTTGTCCACCTGAACTTCCAGGGTGCGACTGTCCACCAGGCGGCTCGGGTAGCCCAGCAACTGCGGCGGCGCCGACAGCGGGTTCTTCAGGTCGAGCAGGAACGTTTCCACATGCAGTTGGCCCAGCAGATTACGCATGCTGGTGTTCTCGACGATGGTGCCGTGGTCGATGATGCCGATGTTGCGACACAGCTGCTCGGCCTCTTCCAGGTAGTGAGTGGTGAGGATGATGGTGATGCCCTTCTCGTTCAATTCGGTGAGGAAGGTCCACATGGAGCGGCGCAGTTCGATGTCCACACCGGCAGTGGGCTCATCGAGGATCAGCAGGCGCGGCTCATGCACCAGCGCGCGGGCGATCATCAGACGGCGTTTCATGCCACCGGACAGCGAGCGCGACGGCACGTCACGTTTGTCCCACAGGCCCAGTTGGGTCAGGTACTGCTCGGCGCGTTCCTTGGCGACTTTCGACGGGATGCCGTAGTAACCGGCCTGGGTGACGACAATGTCGAAGGTCTTTTCGAACTGGTTGAAGTTGAACTCCTGGGGCACCACGCCGATGGAACGCTTGAGCGCCGCCGGGGACTTGTCCAGGTCGTGGCCGAAGATATTCACCGTGCCGCTGGTCTTGTTGACCAGGGTGGAGAGAATACCGATGGTGGTGGATTTGCCGGCCCCGTTGGGGCCAAGCAAGGCGAAGAAGTCACCTTCGGCAACGTCCAGATCGATACCACTCAAGGCCTGGAAACCGTTGCCGTAGGTTTTGGTTAGCTGCCGGATGGACAGAGCGGAACTCATATCGGATTACGCACCAAAAGAAGGGAATGGAAAGGGTAGATGAAGGCGCACCGCAGGTAGTTCAACCGGGGTGCATGGCGGGCATGGTGAGTGCCCGCGTCACACAAGTACAGTCAACCGCATTGATAGTGGGTATTAAGTCAACGCGGTCATTACGGCCTTGCGGTAGGCCGGACGCTGTTGCAGGCGCTGGTACCAGGCCTCCAGGTGCGACATTGCCGGGCGCTCGATGGGCATCTCGAACCAGGCGTAGATGAAGCAGCCTAGGGGAATATCGCCCATGCCGAACGCGTTGCCGGACAGATAAGGTTGCCCGGCGAGCGCTTGCTCAACGGTGTTGAGTGCATCGATACAGGCCTGGCGCCCGGCGTTGATGCTGTCCGGGTTTCGTTTTTCCGGCGCAGTGCGCACGATGCCCCAGAACACCGCTTTGAACGGATCGGCCAGGGTCGAGGTGGTCCAGTCCATCCATTTTTCCGCGTTGGCGCGGGCTTGCAGGTCAGCCGGGTAAAATTCCGAAGCGTGTTTGGCGCATAGGTAGCGCACGATGGTGTTGGATTCCCACAGCACAAAGTCGCCGTCTTCGATCATCGGCACCCGGCCGTTGGGGTTCAACGCCCGGTATTGCGGCGTGTCGACGATCCCGAACGCCCCGCCTGCATCAATCGCCTCGTAGTCCAGGCCGAGTTCCTCGGCGCACCACAGCGCTTTCCTGACGTTGGACGAATTTTTACGACCCCAGATCTTCAGCATGACCGCTCCCTGATTGGGTGAATGGACAACATGTGGTAATGGAAACCGCAGCATACGACGCCTGGGCCGCGAACCGGTACTGGATGACTGCCAGGTCAGATAAATCCGCATCAGTTCCGGTATGTTTTCATACGAACTCCCCCTTCCTGTGACGGTCACTACCCAGTGAGCGACTGGAACTGTCTTGAACACGTGGTAACACCTTGATCACCGCGCTTGCTCGCATGCCGACTAAGCTCCCTGGTGATTTCGCCCCTGGTTTCACGGAGGATTGAATATGCTGTTGTTGTGGATACTGGTGCTGGTGGTCGGCATTGCCTACCTGGCACACCGCCGCGTCGCCCCCCTGCCCGCCCTGGGCGTGGTTGCCGTTTACCTGCTGGCGATGGGCGCCTGGAGCCACGCGCCGGGTTGGCTGCTGCTGGTCTTCTGGGTGTTGATCGCTCTGGTGGCCGCGCCCCTGCTGCTGCCCGACCTGCGCCGCCAATACTTCACAAAACCACTCTTCAGCTGGTTCCAGAAAGTCTTGCCGCCAATGTCCGAAACCGAGCGTGACGCGATTGACGCGGGCACGGTGTGGTGGGACGGTGAACTGTTCAGCGGTCGCCCCGATTGGGACAAGTTGCTGGCCTACCCCAAGGTAAAACTGACCGAAGAAGAGCAGGCATTTATCGACGGCCCCACCGAAGAACTCTGCGCCATGGTCAGCGACTGGGAAATCGGCCAGGCCATGGACCTGCCGCCCGCCGCCTGGGAGCACATCAAGACCCACGGTTTCTTCGCGCTGATCATTCCCAAGGAGTACGGCGGCAAGGGCTTTTCCGCCTACGCCCACTCCCAGGTGGCGATGAAGCTCGCCACCCGCAGTGGCGACCTCGCGTCCACCGTAATGGTGCCCAACTCCCTGGGCCCGGCCGAACTGCTGCTGCACTACGGCACTGACGAACAGCGCAACCACTACCTGCCGCGCCTGGCGCGCGGCGATGACATCCCGTGCTTCGCCCTCACCGGCCCGCTGGCCGGCTCCGATGCGGGCGCCATGCCCGACACCGGGGTGATCTGCAAAGGTGAATGGGAAGGTCAGGAAACCCTCGGCCTGCGCCTGAACTGGGAGAAGCGCTACATCACCCTCGGCCCGGTCGCGACCCTGCTGGGCCTGGCCTTCAAGGCCCATGACCCGGATCACCTGCTGGGCGAGGAAGAAGACCTCGGCATCAGCCTCGCGCTGATTCCCACCGACACCCCGGGCGTGGACATCGGCCGTCGCCACCTGCCGCTGGGGGCTGCGTTCATGAACGGGCCCAACTCGGGCAAGGACGTGTTCATTCCCCTGGAATACCTCATCGGGGGTCAGGAGATGCTCGGCAAGGGCTGGATGATGCTGATGAACTGCCTGTCGGTGGGCCGCTCGATCTCGTTGCCGGCCGTCGGCACCGGTGCTGCCAAGTTCACCAGCCTGGTCACCGGCCAGTACGCCCAGGTGCGCGAACAGTTCAACGTGCCGCTGTCGGCGTTCGAAGGTATCCAGGAGTCCCTGGCACGCATCGGCGGTAACGCCTGGTTGATGGACAGCGCGCGGATGCTCACCGCCAACGCCGTCGACCTGGGCGAGAAGCCCTCGGTGCTGTCGGCGATCCTCAAGTACCACCTGACCGAACGTGGCCGCGAGTGCATCACCCACGCCATGGACGTGCACGGCGGCAAGGGCATCATCATGGGCCCCAACAACTACCTGGGCCGCAGCTGGCAGGGCGCGCCGATTTTCATCACGGTGGAAGGCGCCAACATCCTCTCGCGCAACCTGATGATCTTCGGCCAGGGCGCGATTCGCTGCCACCCGTTCGTGCTCAAGGAAATGGCGCTGGCCGGGCGTGAAGACCGTGACCAGGCCCTCAAGGAATTTGACGGCCTGCTGATGCAGCACATCGGTTTTGCCGTCAGCAACGCCGCCAGCACCCTGGTGCTGAACCTCGGCCTTGGCCACTTCGAGAAAGCCCCGGGCAACCGCCTGAGCCAGGGTTATTTTCGCGCCCTGAACCGTCAGGCGGCGGCCTTCGCACTGCTTGCCGACTTGAGCATGATGCTGCTCGGTGGCGAGCTCAAACGCCGCGAACGCCTGTCCGCGCGCCTGGGCGACGTGCTGAGCCATATGTACCTGGCCTCGGCGGCGCTCAAGCGTTACCACGACCTGGATTCACCGGCTCACCTGGAGCCGTTGTTTGCCTGGGCCATGGAAGAAAGCCTCGGCGAGTCGGAGCGTGCGCTGGATGAATTGCTGAGCAACTTCCCGAACAAGGTGCTGGGCTGCCTGTTGCGAGTGATCGTGTTCCCATTCGGACGGCGCCATACCGGGCCGTCCGATGCATTGGATGCCGAAGTGGCCGCAGTCATTGGCCGCGCCAAGGGCGACCCGACGCTTGAAGAGCTTCTGGCCGGCTGCTACCGCCCGCAATCGGCGCAGGATCCAGTCGGCGCCCTGCAGCATGCCTACGACCTGCTCGTCGCCAGCCATCCGCTGCAAAAGAAACTGCACAGCGCGTTGAAAAGCGGCCAGGTCAAACCGACTGCCGGCGAACACGCCATCGACGCCGCCTTGCAAGCGGGCGTGCTGCAACCGGCCGAAGCGCAGACCCTGCGTGACGCCGAAGCGGCGCGACGCAAGGTGATCGACGTGGATGATTTCAGCAAGGAAGAGCTGACCCAGGCCGAAGGCAAGGTCCGCTGATACCGGCGGTCATATAATTACGGGCGCTTGAGCTATATACTCTCGCGCCCGTTTTTGCTTTAGAGGACTTATCGCGTGTCCAACGTCGTTGCCGATCATCTCGTCCTGCTCGACCACCTGCGCAGTATCCTGGTTGCCGTCGGCGAAGCCGAACAAGTGCCCGAGGAAAGCCACACCCTGTTTCTGGAGCGCTTCGACGAACTGCGCGCCCTGCTGCCGATCGACCCGATCGAAAGCCAGTACCTGGGCCAGGACCTCATGAGCCAGGTCATCCTGCGCTACCCGCAAATCGCCCACCTGGTGCCACGCGACCTGCTGTGGTTCTTCGGCGGCGACTGCCTGCACTTCATGCCCGACGAAGAACTGGACCTGTACCAGGCGCTCGAAGAACGTCGTCATGAAGCCGAGCTGAACGACGAACCGTTCGACTGGAACCAGGAAAAGCAGCTGCTGGCCATGCCGGACGACCAGAGCAAGCACTGATTGTCGCAAGTCTGATAAACCCGATGTGGGAGCAAAAACCTCCCACACTTTTGAGCGCACGGCGCGCCTGAGTGATGGTAATGTGTGGAAATGTTTCTGACAGTTCGGTCAGAAACGTCACTAATACCTGCAAAGGAATGCGACTCTCCATGCACTTTCCACTCAAGCAACTGGCCGTTGCGACCCTCCTGGCCGCCAGCCTTTCGGGCGTCACCCCCTCCGCTTTTGCCAACATCACTCCCGAGCAAAGTGCCGCGATCCTGAAAAATTTCAGCGAAACGCCGGCCACTGATTTCCGCAGTTTCCTCGCTGCCCTGAATAAAGATGACCTGGGCAAGACCATTGACACAGGTCCGGCGATCAACGCGTTTCTCGACAACAAACCCCTCACCGCCGACCAACAAAACGAAATCCACCGCCTGCTCGGCATCTACACCCGCGTGAAATACGGCAAGGCCGCTCTCGAAACCCTGCGCGAGCTGGTAGAGATTCCAACCTTCAACGTCGACGGTCTGCCGCAGTACAAAAACCCCGAATTTCTCAAGATCGCCGACAGGATCCAGGCGCTGGCCAAGTCGTTCAACCTCACCTTCCGTAACGTTGACAACCGGGTGTACGAGATCTCCCTGGAAGGCAGTGGTGATGAGCTGGTGGGCATCCATGCCCACGCCGACGTGGTCCCGGTGACGCCGGAGAATTGGGTGCTCAAGGACGGCACCCGGCTTGACCCGTTCAAGGTCACGCTGATCGGTGACCGCATGTACGGCCGTGGTACCGAGGATGACAAGAACGGCATCGTGGTGGCGATGTACGCGATGAAAGTGATCAAGGAAGAAAAACTGCCGCTGGCGCGCACCTTCAAGTTGTTGGTGGACACCACTGAAGAAACTGCCGGCGATGCCATCCCCTACTACTTCGCGCGTAACCCGGTGCCGCAATACAACCTGGCACTGGACGGTGGCTACCCGGTGGTGATTGCCGAGAAAGGCTCGGGCACCGTCATGGCCACGTTCCCGGTACGCAAGGGCGACGGCAGCGGCGCAGAAATCATCTCGATGACCGGCGGCAAGGCCACCAACCAGATTCCGTCAGCGTCGGTGGCCACGCTGGTCAGCGATACACCTGCAGAACTGGCCGCCGCCCTGCAGCAGGCCGGCACTGAATACGCCAAGCGCAACGGTGGTGATTTCCAGGTGAGCGCCAAGGTCGACGGCAAGGACGTCAAGCTCACCGTCACGGGCGTGTCTGCCCATTCCTCGGCACCGCAGTCCGGGGTCAATCCGGTGGCGCGCATGCTGGAGTTGATCCATAGCGTCGACGGCAAGATCGCGCTCAAGCACAACCACATCACCGACGCCGCGCGGTACGCATCCGACAACTGGGGCCTGGATTACCTGGGTGGCAAGCTGGGGGTGGGCTTTTCCGATGCGTTCATGGGGCCGCTGACCACCTCGCTGACCTTCGTCAGCCAGGACGACAAGGCTTTCAAGCTGGCGGTGAATCTGCGCGCGCCGAAAGGCAAATCACCGGAGGCGCTCAAGGCGCAGATCGAGCAGAAGCTGAACGCCTGGAACGCTCATGCCAAGGTCAACGTGAGTTTCACCTGCTCGCTCGACACGCCGATGTACCGCAACCCCGAAGGTGAGTGGGTAAAAGCCTTGCTGGCGGTGTCCACCGAGAACCTCGGCATGGCGCACACGTTCGGCACCTCAGCCGGCGCCACGTCCGTGCACGATCTGCCCAATGGCGTGCAATTTGGTCTGGCGCGCCCGGAAACCAAGTACACCGGGCACACCGACGGCGAATTCAAGACTGTCGACCAGTTCCTGCTGGACCTGCAGATCGTGACTGAAATGATGGGCCGCATAGGCCAGTTGCCGAAGCTCTGATAAATAAAAACGCCGATCAATCATGATCGGCGTTTTTGTCAGCGACGTAGTGAGCCCCCCTCACCCGCCCGCGCCCAGGAACGGCAGCGCCAGATACAGCTTGATCACCACCGCGTTGGTGATGTCGATGAAAAACGCGCCCACCATCGGCACCACCAGAAAAGCGATCTGCGAGGGCCCGAAGCGTTGAGTCACCGCCTGCATATTGGCAATCGCAGTGGGCGTGGCGCCCAGGCCGAACCCGCAGTGCCCCGCCGCCAATACCGCCGCATCGTAATTGCGGCCCATCACGCGGAAGGTCACGAATAGTGCGAACAACGCCATCAACAGCGCCTGTGCCGCCAGCAGAATCACAATCGGCAAGGCCAGCGCAGCCAGATCCCACAGTTTGAGCGACATCAAGGCAATCGCCAGGAACAACGACAGGCTGACATTGCCCAGCAGCGACACCTCACGTTCGAACACCTGGTGCCAACCCAGCGCCGACAGGCCGTTGCGCAATACCACGCCCACGAACAGCACACAGACGAAGGTTGGCAACTCGAAAGACGTGCCCTGGATCACCCCACTGAGAAAGGTGCCAACCTGCAGGCTTATCGCCAGCAGCGCCAAGGTCTCGATAAACGACGACGAGGTAATCATCCGTTCACGATGGGGCTGCTCAAAGCCTTTGGGCAGGCGCGGCAACGCCAGCTCGACACCAGGCACCTGGACCCGCTTGATCAGCAGCCGCGCCACTGGCCCACCGATCAAGCCGCCCAGTACCAGGCCAAAGGTCGCCGACGCCATCGCCAGCTCGGAGGCCGAGGCCACGCCGTACTTGTCGCTGAATACCGCGCCCCAGGCCGCACCTGTGCCGTGCCCACCGGACAGGGTGATGGAGCCAGCCAGCAAGCCCATCAGTGGGTCGAGCCCGAGCACCTTGGCCAACGCGATGCCCATGGCATTTTGCAGCACCAGCAGGCCCGTCACCACCAACAGGAAAATGCCGAGTATGCGCCCCCCTGTCTTCAGGCTGGCGAAGTCCGCATTCAGGCCAATGGTGGCGAAAAACGCCAGCATCAAAGGCGCTTGCAGCGATGCATCGAAGCGAACTTCAACACCCGCCATTAAACGCAACACCACCAATAGCGCGGCCACCAGTAACCCACCGGCCACCGGCTCGGGAATGCTGTAGGTACGTAAAAAACCGATGCGAGCCACCAGCCAGCGCCCCAGCAACAGCACCAGGGAGGCGGCGACCAGAGTCGAATAAAAGTCGAGTTGAAACATCCGGGCAGCTCTCTGAAGTGAACGGGGAGAATGGGCCCGCCAGAGTAGAGATACAGACACCCGGGCACAGCCACCCGAAGCGAAGTACAGAATATTCTTATGCACTTCACAAAAAACCCTACAGGCTGGGTAAGTTTTTCGCTTTCTAACCCGCCAGAGAGCAGCGGGCCGGGATGCATCCGATCAAAAAACGCACAAACAAAAACGCCGATCATTTCTGATCGGCGTTTTCGTTGAATATGGAGCGGGAAACGAGACTCGAACTCGCGACCCCGACCTTGGCAAGGTCGTGCTCTACCAACTGAGCTATTCCCGCAAATGGCGTCCCCTAGGGGACTCGAACCCCTGTTACCGCCGTGAAAGGGCGGTGTCCTAGGCCACTAGACGAAGGGGACACGCTACTGAAACACATGGTGTGTATTTCAGTGCCCAGAGGCCGCATCCGAAGACGTGGCCCTGGTTTCACTCAGTGCCGCCCGAGAGCAACACTGCTTAAAAACTGGAGCGGGAAACGAGACTCGAACTCGCGACCCCGACCTTGGCAAGGTCGTGCTCTACCAACTGAGCTATTCCCGCATATGGCGTCCCCTAGGGGACTCGAACCCCTGTTACCGCCGTGAAAGGGCGGTGTCCTAGGCCACTAGACGAAGGGGACACACGTACAACATTCACTCCCTACCGCGTTTGGCTGTGTGCTTTACGCTGTAAGTGGCGCGCATTCTATGGATGGATTGAAAGGTCGTCAACCCCCAAGGATAAATTTATTTAAATCAATGACTTCCCCCGTGTTTACGCGCCTGCACGGGCGTTGCGCCGCCCTGCAACCCGGCGCCTATATTCTGGCGCCCGACAAGGCGCTATAGTTCGCTCCAACAGGTGATGGCAATGTGCGCCCATTCATCCAACGCTATACCTATATAGAAGAAGGTACCTGGGCAACTGGTCGAACAGTCCTATCCGCCGGATGGCCCAGTCACTACACTCACAGCAAACCCTATTAAGAGGTCACGCCGGTGACACCACTCATGATCACCCTGCTGGTAGTAGTCGGGATCGTAATATTGATCGCCATTGGCTACATGAACCACGTGGTGGAAAACAACAAGCTGGAAAAGAAACGCACCGAGATCGAACTCAACGACCGGCTGCGTCGCTGCGGCGAAATCACCGAGACCTTCCCCGGCCAGTTGATGACCCCGGCGCTCAAGCTGTTGCTCACCCGCCTGGAACTCAATGTCAACCAGCGCCTGCTCAACCTCAACAGGTCCAGCGCGGCGCTCAAGGCACGGATCAGCGAACTCGATGCGCTGATCGCCCAGGGCGAGTCGATCCCGGTCGCCAACCCGCCCGCCCCTATCCAGACCGAAGCCAAGGCCAAGGACGTGCGCTTCCTTCTCGAAGCCCTGCACGGCCAGGTCACCCGTGCTGCCCAGGACGGCTTCCTGCCGGCCAACGAAGCCAAGCACTGGATTCGCGAAATTCGTCACATCCTGGTGCTGCTGCACATCGAGTTCTTCAACAACCTTGGCCAGCACGCATTGCTGCAAGGCCAACCAGGCCAGGCACGCCTGGCCTTCGAGCGCGGCGTGCAATACCTGCGCAAACAACCGGAACCGGTGCTCTACAGCACCCAACTGAAAATGCTCGAATCCCAACTGGCCCGCGCCAACTCCACCGTCCTGACCAACAGCCAGCCCGCCGAAGACGAAGTCAACGAACTGACCGAAGGCCTGAAAGTCGACGACGCCGATGCAGCGTGGAAGAAGAAGGCAATCTACGACTGATCCGCTATTGATCTCGATCCAGGGCGCCCCGTCAACCACGCGGGCCGAACACAGGCTTGAATCCTTGGGTAACCTGGCAGGGCACCGGGTTACCCAAGCATTCAAGCAGAGGCACCCCACGAATTATCCCCCGTAAAAGCCCGCGCAGTGCCATCACTTTGCACCTATCCCCCCGCTCCCGACTAGCGTAAAAAAGTCCTCCTAACTCCTGCCAGCCAGAGGCCCCACATGCCTGTCGCCATAATTGATGGACAACCCCTCCACTACCTCGACCAGGGCGCCGGCCCCGTCGTTCTGCTGGGCTCCAGCTACCTCTGGGACCACACCATGTGGGCACCACAGATCGAAGCCCTGTCGCAGCAATATCGCGTCATCGTCCCCGAGCTATGGGGCCACGGCGAATCGGGCACGCTGCCGCCGCAAACCCAGTCCCTCGACGACCTGGCACGCCAGACCCTGGCCCTGCTGGACCAGCTGGAAATCCCCCAGGTCAACCTCGTCGGCCTGTCCGTCGGCGGCATGTGGGGCGCGCGCCTGGCATTGCGCGCCCCGGAGCGCATCAACAGCGTGGTGCTGATGGACACCTACCTCGGTGCCGAACCGGAAGCCACCCGCCAGTACTATTTCTCATTGTTCAAGATGATCGAAGACGCCGGCGCCATTCCCGAGCCATTGCTGGATGTGGTCGCGCCGATCTTCTTTCGTGCCGATATCGACCGCGAATCCGCGCTTTACCAGGGTTTTCGCAGCGCCCTTCAGGCCTTCTCCAAAGAACGCCTGGTGCACAGCATCGTGCCCCTGGGCCGCCTGATCTTCAGCCGTGAAGACATCCTGCAGCAGCTGCCGCGCCTGGATGCCGATACCACCCTGGTGATGTGCGGCGAGCAGGACAAACCGCGCCCACCGGCCGAGTCCGCCGAAATGGCCGAGCTGATCGGCTGCGCCCTGACGCTGATTCCCGATGCGGGGCATATTTCCAGTCGGGAGAACCCGGATTTCGTCAATGAAGCGCTGCTGACGTTCCTCGCCAACCACGCCTGACGGCCCTCCCCCTGTGATCGCCGTGCTGCGCGGCGATCACAGGCGAAAATGCCCCACCATGCCCTTGAGTTCGGCCCCCAACTGCGCCAGCTGGATGCTCGACGCAGCGTTGCCCTGCATGCTCAATGCCGACTGATCGGCACTCGCCCGGATGCTGGTGACGCTGCGGTTGATCTCTTCGGCCACCGAGCTTTGCTCCTCGGCGGCAGCGGCAATCTGCTGGTTCATCTGCTGGATCAAGGACACGGCCGTCGCGATGCTGCCCAGAGCACTTTCGGTTTCCAGCGCGTCACTCACCGCCAGCTTCACCAGTTCGCCACTCTGCTGGATCTGCTGCACCGACGACTGCGCCGCATTGCGCAAGGTACTCACCAGCCGCTCGATTTCTTCCGTCGATTGCTGGGTGCGTTTAGCCAACGCCCGCACCTCGTCGGCCACCACCGCAAAACCTCGCCCCTGCTCACCGGCGCGGGCGGCTTCGATGGCCGCGTTCAAGGCCAGCAGATTGGTCTGCTCGGCCACGCTCTTGATCACGCTCAGCACCGTGCCAATGTGCTGGATCTCGGCACTGAGACTATCGATACTCGCGCTGGCACTGGTACTGGAGGTGGCGAGCAATTCGATGCGCTGCAGGCTCTGGCGCACCACCTGCTGGCCACTGTCGACCTTCTCGTCCGCGGTCTGCGCAGCGTGCGCGGCCTCCTCGGCATTGCGCGCCACGTCATGTACGGTGGCGGTCATCTGGTTCATCGCCGTGGCGACCTGCTCGGTCTCTTCCTTCTGGCTGCTGACTTCGATGTTGGTCTGCTCGGTAACGCGGGACAACGACTGCGCCGAACTGGCCAGTTGCTCGATGCCGGCCTGCAGCCCGCTGACCATCTGGCTCAGGCCATTACCCATCTGCTGCATCGCCTGCATCAACTGGCCGATTTCATCGCGGCGGCTGACGTCCATACGCCCGGTCAGGTCGCCGGCCGCAATCTGCCGGGCCACCGCGATCACGCTGCGCAGCGGCGCGACGATCAAACGGGTAATCAGCCACGCCGCCATCAGCCCCACCAGCAATGCCAACGCGGACGAGCCGATGATCAGCAGTGTGCTTTTGAGCAACTGCGCCTGCATCGACTGATCTTCGGCGTCATATGCCTGGTTGACCCGGCTGACCACCTGATCGGCGCGCTCATGCAATTGTTTGTAGACCCCTTTTTCCTGGGCCAGCAGGTCGGTGTATTCACCGAGTTTTTCACTGAACGCGGCGATATGCCCGGAGACTTCATTGAGTACGGTCTGATAGCCGGCGTCCTTGACCGACGTTTTCAGTTGCTCGACCTGCGCCAGCGCCTGCTCGGCCTGTTCGATCCTGCCCTGCTCGGCGTCCTCGGCATCCGCGCGGCGGCTCTGGTCCAAACGCAGCCGGGCTTCGTTCATCGCCTGCAGCATCAAGCGCGATACCTGGCTGATCTGCCCCGCCTGCTCGATCAGCTCGACGCCTTCCCGGCCCTGGCTTTCCTTGAGGCCTTCGGCGCCGTCGTCCGCGAGGCCCGACTGCAACACATCAAGGTTATTGGCCACGCTGGACACCGACCAACTGGCCATTTCCAGCGCCAGGTCCTTGGTCTGGGTCAGTTCGACAAACTCGTCGAACGCCTTGCGATAGGCGCCGAGGGCTTGCTCGACATCGGTCATCACCGGCCCATTGGCCGCCGACTGCGCCTTGAGACTGGCCGCCAGCGCGGCCAGTGCATCGACACTTTCATGGAGGGCATCCACCGCCTTGGGGTCGGCGTGCAGCGCGTAGTCCTGCTCGATCAGACGCACCTTGAGCAAGCCGTCGTTGAGCGCCGACATACGCTTGAGCCCATCGAAACGCTGGCCCACGGTGTGCAGGGACCCAACACCAATCGCAGCCACCAGCGCCGTCAGCAGCAGTACCAGCGCAAAACCCAAGCCCAGCTTCTTCGCCATACCGAGGTTGGCGAAACGTCGTTGCACGCTCGAAATCATTGCACTTGCCCCTCCAGCAATGGCGGATGCCACACGCCCGGTTAATCAGCAGCGAGATTGGCAACCACAGGGCCCCGAACACAAGTCGTTGACGCCACAATAATGGCAAAAAGCTACGTACTGGTCGTTTTCAGAATGGTCGAGGTCGATCTGGCCGGCCCCATTGCGCGAAATAATGCCAGCGCCCGCTCATCCCCAGCATAGGCCACATTGATGCGCAGCCAATCGCTGGGTTCACCCGCCGGGTTGAACAGCGCGCCTGGCGTCAACAACACACCCAATCGCCGAGCACAGGCCTGCATACGCGATGGGTCCCCCAGCCGTGGTCGCGCCCACAGGAACATGCCGCCAGCGGGCACGGTAAACACCTGCCATTCTTCGTCTTCCAGCACCTGCAGGGTGGCGACCATCTGCGCGTTCAGGCGCTTGCGCAGGCGTTGCGCCCACTTGCGGTAAGTGCCGTTGGCCAGCAGCGTCGCCACGACGGCTTCGGCAAAACGCGAGGTGCCGATGCCCGTCAGCGTCTTGAGGTGGGTCAATTGCGCAATGAGCGAGGCGCCCGCGCTCAGATAGCCCACCCGCAAGGCGCTGCTCAGGGTCTTGGAAAAGCTCGATACATAGATGACGCGATCAGCATGGGCCATCGCCGCCAGGCGTGTGCAACTGGCATGTTGCAGGTCGCCGTAGACGTCCTCCTCGATGATCAGGAAGTCGTTACAGCATGCAAGCGCCAGCAAGCGTTCGGCCACGTCGCGGCTCAGGCTGGAGCCGGTGGGGTTGTGATAGAGGCTGCTGGTGAACAGGCACTTGGGCCGATGACGTTGCAGCAGCGCTTCGAGCGCCGGAATATCCGGACCGCAACCGGTGCGGGGCACCTCCAGCCGTCTGACGCCGTGAAACGCCAATTGACGGTAAAGGTTGCCATAGCCCGGCGTCTCGACCACCACCGTATCCCCGGCCTTGAGCAGCGTGCGGATGAGCAGGTCCTGGGCATGGCTGGCACCGTGGGTGGTGAGAATGCACTCCAGGTTGCTGCTCACCTGAATCTGGTTCAGACGCTTGAGCAATTGCTCGCGCAACGCCGGCAACCCCAGGGGCGTGCTGTAGTTGAACAGGCCGGCGGTGTCGGTACGGCTGACTTCGCGGATCGCGTAACTGAGGTCATCGCTTTCACGCCAGTCGTCCGGCAACCAGCCGCAGCCCAGTTTCAGCTCACCCAGGGGGCTGTCGGTGAAGGCGCCCCACTCGCGTTCCGCCCCCTCGTGCCAGGGCGGTTCGTAAAACACTGGCGGCGGCGCCACCACAAACCCGGAGCCTTTGCTGGAAGCCAGCAGCCCCTGAGCTACCAGCCGCTCCAGAGCCTCGACCACGTTTGACTGGCTAAGCAGGTTGTCGAGGGCCAATTGCCGGATGGAGGGCAGGCGCGTGCCGGGGCTCACTCCATTACTGCGGATCCACTCGGCCACCGCGCTGACGATTTGCTGCACCACCGGTACAAGGGCTTGTCGATCAATCCCTAAATCCATGAGCCACTCACTTGAACTGTCAGTTAATCAACCGGAGCAGTTAAGCACAGAAGCCCCTTCAAGCCTTTTTTGAATTCTTATTAAAGTATTGATTTTATTGAATTATTTACCTGATGACACACATTCGACAAAGCGTTCGTCCGTTCTGGAAACGCCCCACAACCACCCCCGGCGTTTTCGAATGGCGTGTGGCATCGCGTCCTAGATCGCCGTCGCGCCACCGTCCACCGCCAAGGCTTGGCCCGTGGTAAAGGCCGCGCCATCACTGCACAGGTACAACACGGCGCTGGCAATTTCCTCCACCTTGCCGATGCGCCCCACCGGATGCATGGCTGCGGCAAACTCGGCTTTGCGTGGGTCGGCTTCCCACGCGCGGCGAAACATGTCGGTGTCGATCACCGCTGGGCACACCGCGTTGACGCGGATTTTCTTTTTCGCGTACTCAATCGCCGCCGACTTCGTCAGGCCGATCACGGCGTGCTTGGAGGCCGCATAAATGCTCATCTTCGGCGCCGCGCCCAGCCCGGCCACCGACGCGGTATTAACGATTGCCCCGCCGCCCTGGGCCAGCAGCAGCGGCAACTGGTGCTTCATGCACAGCCACACGCCCTTGACGTTGACCCCCATGATCGCGTCGAACTCATCCAGGCTACCGTCGGCCAGCTTGCCCTTCTCGATTTCGATCCCGGCATTATTAAAGGCGTAATCCAGCCGGCCGTAGGCGGCGATGGTGTGCGCCATCAATTGCTGCACCTCTTCTTCGAGGGTGACGTTGCAGCGCACAAACACGGCTTCACCACCGGCCTGACGAATCAGCGTAACCGTCCCCTCGCCGCCCGCCACATCCAGATCAGCCACCACCACCTGCAAGCCTTCAGCGGCAAACGCCAGCGCAGTGGCGCGGCCGATACCGGCGGCGGCGCCGGTCACCAGGGCAACCTGGCCGGAAAATGTCATGCTCATGGCAAAGATCCTGTGGGAGAGGTAACCGTAGGCCGAGTCTAGCCAAGGGCAGGCCTGGCGCGTCAGCACTATCAAAAGCCCGGTTGTGGCTGCATGAATCGCAGTGATAACTGCACCGGCAGCACTATCATTCTGGTCTATCGGCGAGCATTCGCATGTCTGGCAAACACTTGCATTCACGCCCTCGCAGGTCTATCACTCGGGGTTCATTTCTCAAGAGTCCCTGCCATGACTGACCAGACCAACCGCCAGTTCCTGCTTGCCAAACGCCCGGTCGGCGCGGCCACGCGTGACACCTTCACCTATCAGGAAGTCCCGGTGGGCAAGCCTGGCGACGGGCAGGTACTGGTGCACAACGAATACCTGTCCCTGGACCCGGCGATGCGTGGCTGGATGAATGAGGGCAAGTCCTACATTCCGCCGGTCGGCATTGGTGAAGTGATGCGCGCGCTGGGCGTGGGCAAGGTGATTGCCTCGAACAATCCGACATTTGCCGTCGGCGATTACGTGAATGGCGCGCTGGGTGTGCAGGACTACTTCGTTGGCGAGCCGCGTGGCTTCTACAAGGTCGACCCGTCCCTGGCTCCCTTGCCGCGCTACCTGTCGGCCCTGGGCATGACCGGCATGACCGCCTACTTCGCGCTGCTGGACACCGGTGCGCCCAAGGCCGGCGAAACCGTGGTGATCTCGGGCGCCGCCGGCGCGGTGGGCAGCATTGCCGGGCAGATCGCCAAGCTCAAGGGCTGCCGTGTGATCGGCATCGCCGGTGGCGCCGACAAGTGCAGGTTCCTGGTGGATGAACTCGGCTTCGACGCGGCCATCGACTACAAAAGCGAAGACGTGCCTGCCGCCCTCAAGCGCGAGTGCCCCAAAGGCGTGGACGTGTACTTCGATAACGTCGGCGGCGATATTCTCGATGCCGTCCTCAGCCGCCTGGCGCTGAAAGCGCGGGTGGTGATTTGCGGCGCCATCAGCCAGTACAACAACAAGGAAGCGGTGAAAGGACCGGCCAACTACCTGTCATTGCTGGTCAATCGCGCGCGCATGGAAGGCTTCGTGGTGATGGACCATGCCGCCAACTTTGCCGCCGCCGGGCAGGAAATGGCCGGCTGGATGGCTCAGGGCAAGCTCAAGAGCAAGGAGGATATCGTCGAGGGGCTGGAGACATTCCCCGAGACCTTGATGAAGCTGTTCAATGGCGAGAACTTCGGCAAGCTGGTGCTCAAGGTCAGTTGAGACACTCACTCTGAGACCTGAGTACACCGGTGGGAGGGAGCAAGCCCCCTCCCACATTTTCTTTTGTGTATCAGGCGATCTCAGCGACGACCGCTGCCAGCGCCTTGGCCGGATCGGCGGCCTGGCTGATCGGACGGCCGATGACCAGGTAGTCCGAGCCCGCGTCCAAAGCCTGGCGCGGGGTGAGGATGCGCCGCTGGTCGTCCTGCGCGCTGCCTGCCGGACGAATCCCCGGTGTCACGAGTTGCAGCGACGGGTGCGCCGTCTTCAGCGCCTGGGCTTCCAGGGCCGAGCAGACCAAACCATCGAGCCCGGCTTTTTGCGCCAGGGCCGCCAGGCGCAGCACTTGCTCCTGAGGCTCGATATCCAGGCCGATGCCGGCCAGGTCTTCACGCTCCATGCTGGTGAGGACGGTCACGCCGATCAACAGCGGTTTGGCGCCGCTGCGCTGTTCCAGCACTTCACGGCACGCGCTCATCATGCGCAGGCCGCCGGAGCAGTGCACATTGACCATCCACACGCCCATCTCGGCCGCCGCCTTGACCGCCATGGCGGTGGTGTTGGGAATGTCGTGGAATTTCAGGTCGAGGAACACTTCGAAACCCTTGTCGCGCAGGGTGCCGACGATATCTGCCGCACAACTGGTGAACAGTTCCTTGCCGACCTTGACCCGGCAAAGCCTGGGGTCCAACTGGTCGGCCAGCTGCAGTGCGGCTTCACGGGTAGGGTAATCCAGGGCGACGATGATAGGCGTCTGGCAGACGGTCATTGGCATGGGCTCTCAGGCAAGTCGAAATCGGCGCGGATTGTAGCGCAAGCGACGCCGTTGCGGGATCCGGTGATCGGTAAATACCGACGGTCCGGTTTTTTGGTATTTGTGTCGGCGCCGATACATTCACGACATGCCCTCAACACGCCCCGGCGCTAGCCTCGCGCCCACGACCGACCGCCCAGCGCTTCCAGCCAGGGGGCTGGGCGCCTATGCTGAGCGAACCCACCAGGCAGATGACCGCACTATGCAGACCCCCTCCACCGTAAACAACGGGCCCAAAGACGCGGTCATTGCCGATGACAAGCGCTGGAACACCCGCGCCCTGATTGTCGATGACGATGTGCCGATCCGCGAACTGCTGATCGATTACCTGGCGCGTTTCAATATTCTCGCCACCGGCGTCAATGACGGCACCGCGATGCGTGTGGCCATGCAGGCCGGCACCTTCGATGTGGTGGTGCTCGACCTGATGCTGCCGGGTGAGGACGGCCTGTCGTTGTGCCGCTGGCTGCGCGCCGAGTCGGACATTCCGATCCTGATGCTGACCGCGCGCTGCGAGCCCACCGACCGCATCATCGGCCTGGAGCTGGGCGCCGACGATTACATGTCCAAGCCATTCGAGCCTCGGGAGCTGGTGGCGCGTATCCAGACCATCCTGCGCCGGGTGCGCGATGACCGCACCGAGCAGCGCGCGAATATCCGCTTCGACAACTGGCGCCTCAACAGCGTGCTGCGCCAGCTGGTGGCCGACGATGGCCTGGTGGTGCCGCTGTCCAACGCCGAGTTCCGCCTGCTGTGGGTGTTCATCGAACGTCCGCGTCGCGTACTCAGTCGCGAGCAGTTGCTGGACGCTGCGCGCGGTCGCTCCATCGAGGCCTTCGACCGCAGCATCGACCTGCTGGTGTCACGCCTGCGCCAGAAACTGGGCGACGACCCGAAAGCGCCGCAATTGATCAAGACCGTACGCGGTGAAGGCTACCTGTTCGACGCACGGGATATCGGCTGATGCGCAACGCTTTCAACACGCTGTTCGGGCGGCTGTTCGGCGTGTTGCTGGTGGCGATTGTGCTGGCCCATGGGCTGACGATCTTCTGGTTTCACCACTACGGCCCGCCCCCGCCCACCGGCGACCTGTACGTGCAGATGGCCGATGGCAGTTTCATCCCCGTGCACAAGAAGCACCAACGCCCGTGGTTTGGCGGCCCGGTCGTGCCGCTGACGTTTCAGGTCATCACGCTGATCATCGCCGCGTGGTACGGCGCCAAACTGCTGAGCCGGCCGATCCAGCGCCTGAGCGACGCGGCCGAACGCCTGAGCCTGGACCTCGACAGCCCGCCGCTCAACGAGTCCGGCCCTCGCGAGGCGCGACAGGCAGCCTCGACCTTCAACCTCATGCAACGCCGCATTCGCGAGCAGGTCAGTCAGCGCGCGCGCATGCTCGGCGCCGTGTCCCATGACCTGCGCACACCGCTGTCGCGCCTCAAGCTGCGCCTGGAACAGATCGAAGACACGCGTCTGCAAGGCCAGATGCGCCAGGACCTGGACGACATGATCGGCATGCTCGACGCCACCTTGAGCTACCTCCACGAACAGCGCACCAGCGAAACCCGGCACTGGCTCGACGTGCAGGCGCTGGTGGAGTCCCTGAGCGAAAACGCCCAGGACCAGGGGTGCGACGTGCAATGTGCGGGTTCATGCACGCCGCTGCAGGTGCAGCCGATGGCCCTGCGTTCGGGCCTCAACAACCTGATCGACAACGCGCTGCGCTACGCCGGCGGCGCACGCGTGGAACTGACGGACAGCCGCGAGGCCCTGGTGATTCGTGTCATCGACCACGGCCCGGGGATCGCGGCGGATCAGCGCGAAGCCGTGTTCGAGCCGTTCTTTCGACTGGAAGGCTCGCGCAACCGCAACTCCGGCGGCGTCGGCCTGGGCATGACGATTGCCAGGGAAGCCGTCGAACGCCTCGGCGGCCATCTGAGCCTGGAGGAAACCCCAGGGGGCGGGTTGACCGCGGTGATGTGGCTGCCTCGGGCTTGAATCCTGGCAGGAAAACGGGAGCCT
The DNA here is from genome assembly GCF_001439805.1 of Pseudomonas trivialis. GTDB lineage: Bacteria > Pseudomonadota > Gammaproteobacteria > Pseudomonadales > Pseudomonadaceae > Aquipseudomonas > Aquipseudomonas trivialis. The sequence continues at coordinate 133,646 of NZ_JYLK01000007.1, forward strand.
CTGTGGCGGGCCGCGCCCACCCACAGGGTCATTTGCAGACCTATGTTTCACGCCGCTCCTGGGCCTGGCTCGCGCTCCAGTCCATCAGCAGGCTGTACGCCACTGCCAGCAAGGTCGGGCCGATGAACAGGCCGATAAAGCCAAAGGCGATGAGGCCGCCAAACACGCCAAGCAGCACGATCACCAACGGCAGGTTGCCGCCGCGGCTGATCAGGTAGGGCTTGAGCACGTTGTCCACGCCGCTGATGATGAACGTGCCCCAGACGCCAAGGAATATCGCGTGGCTGTAGTCGCCCTTCCACGCCAGCCACGCCGTGGCCGGGATCCACACCAGCGGCGGTCCCATGGGAATCAGGCTGAGCAGGAAGGTGACGATGCCCAGTACCAGCGCGCCGGGCACGCCGGCGATGAGGAAGCCGATCAGCGCCAGCAGGGCCTGGGCGGCGGCCGTGCCGATCACGCCGTTGACCACCCGTTGCACGGTGCCGGCCACCAGTTCGATGTAGTACCCGGCCCGTTCACCGATCAGGCGCTCCAGCAGGCGGTGGGCGAACATCGCCAGGCGCGGCCCGTCGCGGTAGAAAAAGAACACGAAGACCAGGCTCAAGGTCAGTTCGAGGATGCCGCCGCCAATCTGCGCACTGCGCGCCAGCAGCCAGTTGCCCACCTGACCAAGGTACGGCTTGATGCTGATCATCAGCGCGGCGCCCTGCTCGTCGATGCTGTCCCACATGCCCACCAGCCGCTCGCCCACCAGCGGGATCGAACCCAGCCAGGTGGGTGCTGCGGGCAGGCCATCGACCTGGATGTCCTTGATCAATACCGTGGCATCGCGCACATGGTCGGCCAGGTTGAAGCCCAGCCACACCAGCGGCAGCGCCACCAACAGCATCCAGCCCAGGGTCAGGATGCCGGCGGCCAGCGACTCGCGCCCGCCCAGCGCACGGGTCAGCAGGCGCATCAGCGGCCAACTGGCAAACGCCAGCACCGCGCCCCAGAACAGCGCCGACCAGAACGGCGCCATCACCCAGAAGCTGGCACCAAACAGCACCAGCAGCAGGATTTGCACCAGCAGGCGATCATTATTGGGCATGGAAAATCTCGAAAGAAGGTCTCGGGAATATAGCTTGGGCGAACGGCACGGGTCCGTTCGCCCGGGGATGCTCAGCGTATCAGATGCAGGTGCAAGCCTTTAGTGTCACCGCTGCCGGTTTCCAAGCGGGCTGCGCGTACGCCGTTGCCAACCAGCGCCTGACGCCAGGCCTCGGCCGAAGGGCCGCTCAAGCTGACGCGCAAGTTAGTGTCGAGGTTAAGGGCCCGGGAAATCAGGGTCAGCCAGGTGGTATCCGGCTCGGCGGCCAGCGCGGGAAAGTCCAGTTCGCCGGTGCTTTTCAACTCACGCAGCAGTGTTGCTGAGGTGGGCAGCAGCGTACCCAGCGGCGTGCCGGAATCGAGTTGCTCGACGTGCAGATAGGCGCGGCGATTGCCTCGCGTGATGCTATACAGCGCCACCAGGGAATTGTCCTGCGGGGCCGCCAGGCGCAACAGCAGGTATTCCTGCTGACCGTCAGCGCCCACCAGCTTGGCGTTGCCGAACACTTCATTGGCCCACAGGCTGCTCTCGCCGCAGTCACGGGCCTGGCACCAGAACAGCAATTGCGCGCCGCTGGCCTGCAACGCTTCGCGCGTGGCGGTAAACGCGGCGCTCGATGTGTGTTCGGCGGGCAGTTCATAGGTGATGGCCGTGGCTTGCCCACGGGCGGTGGCCTGGCCCTCGGAGCGCAGCTGGCCGCTGATCCGGCGGATCGCGCCCATGGGGTAGATGCGTTCTTTCTCTTCGGCCGGGCGGTAATCGACGATCTGCGCGTCGACCTGACGGGCAACGGCAGGCAGATCCTGACTGCCCGGTACATCGGCGGCGAATACCAGCGGGCTGAACATACCCAGCCCCAGAACACGGAAACATCTTTTACCCAGGCTCATCGGATCGGTGAGCCTGGGCCAGTGCAAGCAGGCGTTATGTTTGGATTGTTCATGGTTGACTCCCTTTCAATCCGCCCAGCCTCGGCAGTTGACCGCACCAAGTCAAGGCGCGGAGAAGAACCGATTGAAACAGTCTGCAACAAGAACTGCGCCGGACTCATCATTCAGGTGTAAATGATGGCCGCCCGGCAGCGTGGTCGCCGAGAAAGGCAGCTGGGAAAGCAATTCGGGATGTTTCGCCAGCATGCCCTCTGCCGCCACGATCAACTGCGCAGGGCAAGCCACGCGACGCACGAACGCCATCGCCTGCTCGTCGGTCAGACGCATCGGCGAAGCCAGGGTCAGGCGGCTGTCGGAGCGCCAGGTGTAACCGCCAGGCACTGGCATCAGGCCGCGCTGCGCCAGCAGTTCGGCGGCCTCGCGGCTGACGGCCACCAGGCCTTTCATGCGCGCCTCAACCGCACGGTCCAGGGTGGTGTAAACCGGTTTGCGTTTGTCCTGCAGGCTCAGTTGCGCCTGCAACGCCATGCCCAGGCGCTCGGCGGCATGCTCGCCGCTGGCGGTCGGCGGGATCACGCCGTCGATCAAGCCCAAGTGTGTCACCCGTTCCGGCAAGGCCCCGGCGAGGGCCGTGGACACGACGGCGCCGAGTGAGTGGCCAAGTAATGCAAAACGTTTCCAGCCCAGTTGTTCGGCCACCTGCAACACATCGAACACGTAATCCCACAAGGCGTAACCGGCGCCCGTCGGGCGATGCGCCGAGTGACCATGGCCGGCCATATCAAGGGCGACGATGCGCAAGCCGGTCAGTTTCGGCGCCAGGCGCGCAAAGCTGTTGGCGTTGTCCAGCCAGCCGTGCAAGGCGATCACCGGCAAGCCGTCCTCGGGGCCGAACAGGTGAGCGGCCAATTCGATATGCGGCAGGCTCAGACGCACTTCTTCGACGGGCGTGCTCATGCGCAACTGCGCTCACGGTTTTCCCAGCGGGCGAACAGGGTTTTGATCAAGTCGGCAGTGTCCTGTGGGTGTTCGAGGGGGAACATATGGCCACCGGGCACGGTGAGCGTTTCGCCCATGGGCAGGCGGTCGACGCCGCTGGCATGGTGACGCATCACCACCCGGCTCTGGCGGCCACGCACCATGGCCAACGGCACCCGCAATTGACGCACCTGTCCCGGGCTGGTGTGGGGCACGCCGCGGTAGATGCTGATTTCGGTGGCCGGGTCGAAGCGCAGACGCAGGCGATCGCCCACCGGGTACAGGCCATGTTGCAGGTACGCCTCGAAACAGTCCGGGTCGAACCCGCGAAACAGCGTCTTGGTGGCAAAGTAGCTGCGCGCAGCGGCCAGGTCGGTGAACTCTTCGCGACGACCCAGAGTGCGCCCGGCTGGCGTGAGGCGGTCGATAAAGCCAAAACGCTTGGCCGCGCGGATCACCCAGCGGTCGGCACGCGTGAGTACCGGCGAGTCGAGCATCACCACGCCGCGATACAACTGCGGGCGGCGCATGGCCGCATGCAGGTGCAGCACGCCCCCCAGGGAATGGCCCACGCCCCACACCGGCTCGGGCTGCCGCTCAACATGATGGATCAGTTCATCCACCAGATTCTGCCAGTTGTCATCCACCGGGAACCTGGGGTCGTGGCCGTGCTGGGGCAAGTGAGCCACTTCGTATTCCGGCGCCAGGCCGGCAAACAACTTGCCATAGGTGGCCGACGGGAAACCATTGGCGTGGGCAAAAAACACGTGCTGCGACATACCGAACCCTCTGCACAGACAGTGGAGCGATTGTCACCATGCCTGGCTCGCACGGCAATGACCGTAACTGCCAGGAATGATGGCACTCACGCCACGCCTATCGCGCCGGCGGGTTCTCGCCCAGGGGCACCACGGCGATGGTCAGACGCGATACGCAGCTGGCCTTGCCCTCGTCGCTGGTCAGGCGAATGTCCCATACCTGGGTGGTGCGGCCAATATGAATGGCCGTGGCGACCGCCGTCACCCGCCCGCTGCGCACACCGCGCAGGTGGTTGGCGTTGACCTCAAGGCCCACGCAATAGAACTTGCTGGCATCGATGCACAGGTAGGCGGCCATGGAACCGACGCTTTCGGCCAGCACCACCGACGCGCCGCCGTGCAGCAGGCCGTAGGGCTGATGGGTGCGGTGGTCGACCACCATGCTCGCGGTCAGGGAGTGCTCATCGAAGCTTTCGAAGCGGATGTCCAGCAGTTCCCCGATGGTGTTTTTCTGCAGGGTATTGAGGTGTTCGATGTTCGGTTGGGTACGCCACAGGCTCATGGGGAGTGTCCTTTCTTTTATTGTCGGGATGGCCTACGGGTTTTTCACGCTGACCAGGCTCATCAGCCCCGCCAGCGGAAAATCGCCTTCCAGCTCCGCCAGGCTCGCCGTGTGCATCGGCTGCGACTGGCGCAGATGGCCGTGCTGCAAAAAACTGATCAGGCTGCCCACCAGAGGCTGATGGCTGACCAGCAGCACGTTGGCATCGGTGTCGAGGTTTTCCAGCACCTGGGGCGGATTAGCGTCCGGCGTCAACCACGGCACCGTGCGGATATCGGCCTGAAAACCGAGCGTCTCGCGCACCAGCTGCGCGGTTTGCTGCGCCCTTGCGTAAGGGCTGGCGATGATGGCGCTGATGGGCTGGCCGATCAGGTGCGCAGCACTGCGCAACACTTCGCCACGGCCGTGCTCGGTGAGGTTACGCTCGGCGTCGCTGCGCGCGTGGGCTTGGGCCTCGCCGTGGCGCAGAATCCACAGCTTCACAGCTTTGGCTCCTCATCGCGCACCGGGTGCGGCGCCGGTGGCACGCGGTGGGCGGCTTCGCCTTCGGGTGCACGCGGAGTCGGCCAATCGGCGAAGGGCCAGGGCTTGTGCTCGGTATGGAAGCTGCCGAAGCGGCCGATCTGCGCCAGGAACTGGCTGAGGCTGTCGCCGAAGTTCATCAGGCCCAGGTTCGGCGCGCCGTAGAACAAACGGTATACCAACTGCACCAGCACCAGCGCGCCGAGCAAAAACTGCGCAACCTGCCACACCAGGGCAAACACCAGCATCCACAGGATGCGCAGCGCAATGGATTCATACTTGGGAGCTGCTTTGGGATCGTTCATGACGCGTTCCTCAGTTGAAACCGCTGGTGGAAATAAAGTCGACATCGGTTTTCGGCTCGGCGCGCATCAGCAGCTCAATCACCTGCTCCAGGGTGCGCCCCTCGAACAGAATCGCATGCAAGCCAGCCACCAGCGGCATATAGACGCCCACTTCCTGAGCCTTGGCCTTAAGCACCTTGAGGGTGTTGACCCCTTCGGCCACTTCGCCCAGGCGCGTCACCGCGTCGTCCAGGCTCAGGCCCTGGCCCAGCGCGAAGCCGACCTGATAGTTGCGGCTTTTTGGCGAGGAGCAGGTGACGATCAGGTCGCCCACGCCCGCCAGGCCCAGGAAGGTCATGGGGTTGGCGCCCTGGTTGACCGCAAAGCGGGTCATTTCCGCCAGGGCACGGGTGATCAGCATGCTCTTGGTGTTTTCGCCCATGCCCAGGGCCACGGCCATGCCGGCGATGATGGCATAGACGTTTTTCAGCGCCCCGCCCAGTTCGACACCAAACCGATCGCCGCTGGCGTACACGCGAAACGTACGGCCATGCAGCACGGCCTGGACGCGCTCGCACAGTTGCTCGTCCTCACTGGCGACCACCGTGGCGGTCAGCGCGTGCTCGGCCACCTCCCGCGCCAGGTTCGGCCCGGACAGCACGCCGATGCGTGCCTGTGGAGCGATCTCCTGGAGGATTTCGCTCATCAGCTTGAAGGTCTGCGCCTCGATACCCTTGGTCAGGCTGACCAGCAGCTTGCCGGCCAGGCGTTCGGCGTGGGGGGCCAGCACCGCGCGCAGGGCGCTGGAGGGCAGCGCGACAAAGCACAGGTCGCAGGCCTCCAGGGTCGCCAGCAGATCGGTGACGGGCTCGACCGCCTCATGAATTTTGATGCCTTTAAGGTAACGGGGATTTTCCCGTTGCACGCGAATGGCCTCGGCCTGCTCGGGATCTCGCATCCACTGGCGCACCGCGTGGCCATTCTCGGCCAGCAGGTTAGCCACGGCGGTCCCAAAACTTCCGCCTCCCAGGACCGCGATAGGGCGCTGTTCAGTCATATGCAATCCGTTAATCCATACCAGTGGCAATGGCCGCATTATACGGAGCGCCTCAATTGCAGCCAGCCCCCGCGTCAATTCGTGCGCCCGTCGGAAAATGCCGCAATTGGATGAACGAATTGCAATTTCAACGACTGGCATAAGGCGCCACCTCAGTTAACATGGGCGGCTATCCGCAATGATCAAGGCCGTGCCGTGTATCTGGGCCCTCCTCCCCGCTCATCCCTGTTGTTGATGCTGTTGTGCAGCGCCGCTGCATGCGCCGATGACCTGTTCCTCGACAGCCAGCCGCTGCCGCAGGTGCTCACCGCCACACGCCTCAAACAATCGGCCGCCGCCGTGCCCGGCAGCATGACGGTGATCGACAGTGAATTGATCAAGGCCAGCGGCGCGCGGGATATTGCCGAGCTGTTGCGATTGGTGCCAGGCATGATGGTCGGCTACACCACCGGCAATCAGGCCGCCGTGAACTACCACGGCACCAGCGCCAGCGATGCGCGGCGCATGCAGGTGCTGATCGACGGCCGTTCGGTGTACCGCGCGGGACTCGCCACCGTCGACTGGAGCGATATTCCGGTGGCCATGGAAGATATCGAGCGCATCGAGGTGTTCCGTGGCCCCAACACCGTCAGCTATGGCGCCAACGCGCTGATGGCGGTGGTCAACATCCTCACGCGCTCACCGGCCAACAGCCAGGGCACGCGGGTGAAGGTGCAGCGCGGCGAACGCGGCATCAATGATGTCTACGCCAGCCAGGGCCTGGGCTGGGAAACCGGCGACCTGCGCGTGTCGATGTCCGGCCAGCAGGACGATGGCTTCGACAGCGACGCCGTGGGCGCCGACCGCCGCGACAGTCGCCGCCTGAGCCGCTTCAGCCTGGCCGTGAGCCAGACGCTGAATGCACAACAGAGCCTCGACTGGCAGTTGAATGCCAAGGAAGGCACCAACCAGCGTCCTTACACCTACACACCGGTGTTCGCCGGGATTACCGAAGGCGGCAACAACTCCGACGTCAACGCCAGGGACTATGCCGGCTCACTGCGCTGGAACATCGATTTCAACCCCGAGCACAGTCTGTATATCCAGGGCTCCGCCCAGCAGTGGGACCGCCGCCAGGTCTGGAAAGCCTGCGACGCGAAAGTCTCGTTCAGCCCGGAGCTGACCCGCCTGTGGCAACTGAACCCCAACTACGCCGAACTGCTCGCCCGGCACATGGACACCTTCAGCCAGGGCAGTGCCCCGCCGGGCAGCGCCGCCGAACAGACGCTGGGCAACCAGGTGCTGGACCAATGGCGCAACGGTGCCAGCCAGAGCGTGTGCGGCGACATCGACCAGAGCACCCGCGAAAGCCGCTACGACCTGGAGATTCAGGACACCCTCAGCCTGTCCGACAGCCTGCGCCTGGTCAGCGGTATGAATTATCGCTACGACCGTGCCGACTCCGACACCTACTTCAACGGCACCCTGGACGACGTCACCTGGCGCCTGTTCGGCCAGCTCGAATGGCGAGCCAGCGAACACTGGCTGTTGCAGGGCGGCGCCATGTATGAAGACACGCGCCTGAGCGGTCACTCACTGACGCCCCGGATAGCGCTGAACTACCTGATCAACCCGCGCCACGGCCTGCGCGCGGTGTACTCCGAAGCCATCCGCTCGCCGGACATGTTCGAGAACAACGTCAACTGGAGCTACCGCGTCAACAATCTCAGCTCGCCAGCCTATGGGCAGAACGCCGGGCAATATTTTGTGGTGACACGGGGGCCGGGCAACCTCGATAAAGAGCTGATGAAATCGCGGGAACTGGGCTATAACGGCTTCTTTGCCGACCTCGGGTTGAACCTGGACGTGAAGCTGTTCTATGACGAAATCACTGACATGATCAGCTCGCCGCTACGCAACAACCAATACATCGCCAGCAATGGCAACAGCTCGCGCTTTGTCGGCGCCGAGTCGCAATTTGACTGGCGCTTGAGTGACGCCGACCGCCTGCGGCTCACCTACGCCTATGTCGACGCCACCGCGAGCAACCCGCTGGACAAGGCCCAGACCGCACGCAACAGCGGCTCGGCCGGCTGGCTGCGCGAATGGGGTCGTGGCTGGTCCAGCGCGCTGTTCTACTACGGCGACGACGCACTCAACCAATATCGCTTCGAACGGGTTGACCTGCGGGTGGCCAAACGCATTGCCGTGGGCAACGCCAACGTGGAGCTGGCGGGCATGCTGCAACAACGCCTCGACAACCAGCCGACCACCTGGGCCGACAATATCTATGATCACCGTCACGTCCTTTACTTCAGCGCGGAGCTGGAGTTCTGACATGGCCAGTCAGTCACGGATGACCCTCTTCTCTTTTGCCAGGCTGTGGCAGCGCGCCCTGCTGCTGATCAGCCTGCTGCTGACCGCGCCGGCGTGGAGTGCCAACATCCTGCTGACCGCCGCGCAAGACAGCGCCGGCGTGCAGGACTTCGCCCAGGCACTGGCCCGCCAGCGTCCCGCAGACCAGGTCACTTTCACTCCGCTCAAGGACCTGCCGGCGCCGCGCCAATTGCCTGCCGACACGCGCCTGATCCTGCTCGACCTGCCCGGCCTCGACTGGCGCCTGAAGGATGCCGAAGGTCCGCCGACCCTGGTGTTGCGCATCAGCCGCCTGCAAGCCCGCCAGCGCCTGGGCACCCGCCTGCCGGCGCACGTCAGCCTGCTGTGGAGCGACCCACCGCTGGACCGCCAGTTACGCCTGATCACCGGCATTCTGCCGCGGGCCCGGCGCATCGGCGTGCTCTACGGCAGCGACAGTGAGTTCCTGCTGCGCGAGCTGAGCCAATACGCCGCGCCCCTGGGCCTGGAAATCGTGCCTCAGCGGTGGAACAACATTAACGACAGTCGCCCGCTGCAGAGCCTGTTCAGGACCAGCGACGTACTGCTCGGCCTCGACGACCCGCAACTGTACAACCCGAAGACCGCAAAGAATCTGCTGCTGAGCAGCTACGCCCAGCAACTGCCGCTGGTGGGCCCCAACGCCGGCTTCGTCAAGGCCGGCAGCCTGGCCAGCACCTACAGCGACCAGACCGACTGGCTGGGCGTACTCGACCGTTTGCTTGACCGCCCGCCATCCAGCTGGCCGCGCACGCTGTACCCGCACCACTTCAAAGTCGTGGGCAACCCGCAGGTCGCGCGCTCACTGGGCATCGAACACGTCGATGAAAGCAACGTCGCCGCGCGGCTCGCCGAAGGAGAAAAACGCCCATGACCTTGCGTCGTCGTTGGGATATCAACACCCGCACCCAGCTCATCACCCTGGGCCCGGCACTGTTGCTCACGTTGCTGTTGATCAGCTTCTTTACCTTCGTGCGTATCCAGGACCTGCGCCAGGAACTGGACCATACCGGCCAGCTGATTGCGAACCAACTGGCGCCTGCCACCGAGTACGGCGTCATTTCCGGCAACAACGATGTGCTCGACAGCCTGCTGCGCGCCACGCTGGCCACGCCCCATGTGCGCTTTCTGGAGATTCAGGACGCCGCTGAAAACATCCTGGTGTACGTCGAGCAACCGTCGGAAAAGCACGACCGCTCATTGTCCGTGAAAGTGTTTCAGTCGCCGATCCGCCTTCAGCATATCCAGCTGGGCAGTGATTTTTTCCAGGACAACCTCAACGAATCCAAGGCACCGCGTGCCGATTATCTGGGGCGCGTGATCGTCGGCATGTCCAACGATGCCTTCAGCCAGCGTCAGCAGGAGATTCTGTTCAAGGCCGGCATCCTCGCGCTGTTCGCCCTGCTGTTTACCTTCCTGCTGGCGCGGCGCCTGGCGGCCAGCCTGTCGCAGCCGATCAGCGCAATGGGCCATGCGGTGAAGGCCATCCAGCAAGGTGACTACAAGACTCCGCTGCCTATCGTGGATGACTCGGAGCTGGGCGACCTGTCACGTCACATCAACAACCTGGCCGCCGGCCTGCAACAGGCCAGCCACGAACAGCAACGGGCCATGGCGCAGTTGATCCAGACCCGCGAAGAAGCCGAGCGGGCCAACAATGCCAAATCGGATTTCCTCGCGATGATGAGCCACGAGCTGCGCACGCCGATGAACGGAGTGCTGGGCATGCTGCAGTTGCTGGAAACCACCGAGATGACTGACGAGCAGACCGAGTACGCGGCGCTGGCCTCCGAGTCCACCGAACATCTGCTGAAGGTCATCAACGACATCCTCGATTTCTCGCGCATCGAACGCGCGGCCCTGGAGCTGGAGCATATTGCGTTCAACCTCGCCGACCTGGTCAACAGCAGCGCCCATGCCTTCCGGCACAGCGCACAGCAGCGCGGGCTGACGCTCAACCTGCCGATGCCGCCGGGCCTGGATACGCTGCGGGTCAAGGGCGACCCCACGCGTATCCGCCAGATTCTGGTGAACCTGATCGGTAACGCACTCAAGTTCACCGAACAGGGCAGTGTGAGTGTCGAGCCCCACTGGCAGCCCCTCGACCATGAGCTGGTGTGGTTCACCTGCAGCGTGCGCGACAGCGGCATCGGTATCGGCGCCGAACACCTGGAGTCGATGTTCGACGCGTTCCAGCAGGCTGACAGCTCGATCTCCAGGCGCTACGGTGGCACCGGCCTGGGCCTGCCCATCGCGCGCACGCTGGCCGAACGCATGGGCGGCACCCTGCGCGTGCAAAGCGAAGAAGGCCGTGGTTCGGTGTTCACCCTGGAAATCCCCCTGGCCATCGACCAGCACAGCCTGCCGGCGATTGCCCAGGACGCCCAAAGCAAGCACGGCGCCGGCGACGGCCGGCATGTGTTGCTGGTGGAGGACAATCCGGTCAACCGCACGGTGGTGGAAGCCATGTTGCGCAGCCTCGGTTTCGAAGTCAGCCTGGCCACCGACGGCGCCGAGGCAATCCGTAGCGCAGAAAGCCTGATGTTCACAGCGATCCTGATGGATTGCCGGTTGCCGGTGATCGACGGTTACGAAGCCACACGGCAGATTCGCCAGCTGCAGGGCTGCGCCGATCTGCCGATCATTGCGCTCACCGCAAACGCCCTGCAGGGCGACCGTGAAGCGTGCCTCGCGGCCGGAATGAACGATTACCTGGCCAAGCCGTTCAAACGTACGGATTTGCAGCAGATCCTGCAGCGCTGGGTGCAATAGCGCCGCGCCATCAGGCATCTGCGACTGGCGTGAAACACGAAAGTGCGGCAGTCTTAGGCACCCAAACGGGCAGATAGACAGGCCCGGTTTAAAATTTCAGTGAACAAGTGTACATTGAGTGCCTTGACGCTGTGACTTTCACTACAACGCAATAGTCTACGTGTAGGCTGCCGGCATGAGGCATGAACGCTTCATTCGGTTCGGGAAGATTTGCCCTGCCCTGCCGCATGGGATTATTGAGGAGCTCGCATGACCAAACAAAACGCCTTTACTCGGGAAGACCTGCTGCGCTGCAGTCGCGGTGAGCTGTTCGGCCCAGGTAACGCGCAACTGCCCGCCCCGAACATGCTGATGGTGGATCGCATCACCCATATCAGCGAAGAGGGTGGCAAGTACGGCAAAGGTGAATTGGTCGCCGAGCTGGATATCACTCCGGACCTGTGGTTCTTCGCCTGCCATTTCGAAGGCGACCCGGTGATGCCAGGCTGCCTGGGCCTCGACGCCATGTGGCAACTGGTCGGCTTCTACCTGGGCTGGCAAGGCCTGCCGGGTCGCGGTCGCGCCCTGGGTTCCGGCGAAGTGAAGTTCTTTGGCCAGGTCCTGCCGACCGCCAAAAAAGTCACCTACAACATTCAAATCAAGCGCGTCCTCAAGGGCAAGCTGAACCTGGCCATTGCTGATGGTTCGGTGACTGTCGACGGTCGCGAGATTTATACTGCCGAAGGCCTTCGGGTCGGCGTATTCACTTCCACTGACAACTTTTAAGGGTTATCCGCATGCGCCGCGTCGTTATCACTGGTCTGGGCATCGTTTCTTGCCTGGGCAATGACAAAGAGACCGTCACCGCTAACCTGCGTGCAAGTCGCCCTGGCATCCGCTTCAACCCGGAATATGCCGAAATGGGTCTGCGTAGCCAGGTTTCCGGCTCCATCGATCTGCCCCTCGAAGAACTGATCGATCGCAAGATCTATCGTTTCGTCGGTCACGCTGCCGCCTACGCCTACCTGGCCATGAAAGATGCGATCGCCGACTCCGGCCTCAGCGAAGACCAGGTATCGAACGTACGCACCGGCCTGATCGCCGGTTCCGGCGGCGCATCCACCCTCAACCAGATGGAAGCGCTGGACATCCTGCGCGAGAAAGGCGTGAAGCGCGTCGGCCCGTACCGTGTCACACGGACCATGGGCAGCACCGTGTCGGCCTGCCTGGCCACGCCGTTCGCCATCAAGGGCGTCAACTACTCGATCTCCTCGGCCTGCGCCACCAGCGCCCACTGCATCGGGACTGCCGTTGAGCAGATCCAGCTGGGCAAGCAGGACATCGTGTTCGCCGGCGGCGGTGAGGAAGAGCATTGGAGCCAGTCGTTCCTGTTCGACGCCATGGGCGCCCTCTCCACCCAGTACAACGAAACGCCGGAAAAGGCCTCCCGCGCCTACGACGCCAAGCGTGACGGTTTCGTCATCGCCGGCGGTGGCGGCATGGTGGTGGTCGAGGAGCTGGAACATGCTCTGGCCCGTGGCGCGAAGATCTACGCGGAAATCGTCGGCTACGGAGCCACTTCCGACGGCTACGACATGGTCGCGCCAAGCGGCGAAGGCGCCATCCGTTGCATGCAGATGGCCATGTCCACCGTTGACACCCCGATCGACTACCTGAACACCCACGGCACCTCCACTCCGGTCGGCGACGCCAAGGAAATGGAAGGCGTGCGCGCGGTATTCGGCGACAAGGCACCGGCCATCAGCTCCACCAAGAGCCTGTCGGGTCACTCCCTGGGCGCCGCCGGCGTTCACGAAGCGATCTACTGCCTGCTGATGATGGAAGGCAACTTCATGGCCGGTTCGGCCAACATCGACGAGATCGATCCGGTTGTGGCAGATATGCCGATCCTGACCAAGACCGTTGAGAACGCCACCATCAATACCGTGATGAGCAACAGCTTCGGCTTTGGTGGCACCAACGCGACGCTGGTACTCAAGCGCTGGCAGGGCAAGTAAGGCCTGCAGCTTGATCCCATGAAAAAGCCCCGACTGGTTCGGGGCTTTTTTGTGGGTGGCCATCAGGGAAAAATAGCGTTCAGCGAGAAGTCTTGGGCAGCACAGCCAGGAAATTATCCCGCGCAACCTTGCGGGCCACGTCCTCGGGCAGCGCATCAAGGAAGGGGTCAAAGCGGCGCATTTCCTTACCCAGCTTGTTAAACCGACCTACCACGTCAGAGCCGAGCATGAAGCGCTCCGGGAAGCGCTCCACCAGCTTTACCCACTCGGGTCTGGGCTTGCCCGCCTCGTCCAGCAGATAAGGCGTGAGCATGCTCCAGGAGAGGTCGATGTAGAGGTTGGGGTAGGCCTCCAGCATGCGCGTCAAGGTGGGCAGCAAAAAGTCCATCTGCACCTGATGTCGGTGGATCTCCATGCTGGTGCCGGCATGGGCCCAGATGAATCGAGTATGGGGGTGATTGCGCAGCGGCTCTTCGACCTCCGCCAGATACAACGGGTTGCGCTCGCGCTTTGAGGTGATGTTGGAATGCAGCATCACCGGCAAATCGTTTTCGGCCGCCAAATGGTAAATGCGCGTCATGGCTTCGTTGTTGGCGCGCGGGGTGTCACCCGCCGTCAGGGCTGTCAGGTCGTCATGGCGGGTGAACACTTCACCGATGCCCTGCCACAGGCCCGGGTTGAGATCGAGCATGCGCTGGATATGCGCATCGGAATTCTTGTCATTGGGGTTGAAGCCGGACAGGAAAGGATGAAAGCGCAGGCGCTGCTCAGGCGTGAGTTTATTGACCGCCGCCGCGACGATCACGTCGGTGGCGCTGTACCAGTAGGCATCAGCATCGTCACCGGCGTAGTAGCGCGGACGTTTGGGCTCGTCTTCATGCCATTTTTTCGCCACGGGGATGCCGGAAATCATCACATGCTCGATGCGACTGTCCGCCATGGCCTTGAGCAGCTTGTCCATGCCGGCGGTTTCCTGAAAGAAATCCACGTAATGCAGGTGGGCATCGCTGTAGGCATAGTCGCGGGCCTGTGCGGCGAGGCTGGCGGCGGTGAGCAACAGGGCGAGGCTCAGGCGAGTCCAGGGCACGGGGGCGATCTCCATTGAGGTGAGTCAGGGGGTATTGGGTTGCCTGTCAGATAGCTATCGGGAGCAAGCCCCCTCCCACATTTTGATCGTGTTCACCGATCCGACTGTGGGAGGAGGCCTGCTCCCGATGAGGCCCGGACAGACGCCGAAGCATCAGCCCTTGAACACTTCATCCAGCAGGTTATGCATGGACTGAAACGCGCGCGCAGAGGTCTTAGCGTCATACATCATCTTGCCCGGCACGTTGGCGTGCGGATCGGTGAAGGAATGCACCGCACCGCCGTAGCTGAGCAGTTGCCAATCCACATCGGCCGCGTTCATTTCTTCTTCGAACGCCGGCAGTTGTTCCTTGGGCACCAACGGATCAGAGGCGCCGTGCAGCACCAGTACCGAGCCCTTGATATTCTTCGCATCCGCCGGGTTGGGCGTGTCGAGGGTGCCATGGAACGACACGGCGGCTTTCAACGGTGCGCCAGTGCGCGCCAGCTCCAGAGAGCAGCAGCCACCGAAGCAGAAACCAAAGGTCGCGAGTTTCGAGGTATCCACTGCCGCTTCGGTCTGGCCTTGCAGTTGCTCGAACGCCACCTGCATGCGCTTGTTGAGCAACGGGCGGTCGTTCTTCAACGGCATCATCGCCGCGCCGGCTTCATCGCCGTTCGACGGGCGCACGGTTTGGCCGTAGAGGTCCGCAATCAGCACCACGTAGCCCTTGGCGGCGACGCTCCTGGCGATTTCTTCGGCCCCGGCACTCACACCCATCCAGTTCGGCGCCATCAACAGGCCCGGCAGCGGACCCTTGTGGCTGGCGTCGAACGCCAGGCGGCTTTCATAAGACTGGCCATCAATCTGATAGACCACGGAACGCACGGTGACTTGGCTCATGATTTACTCCAGTTGAGGTGCACTAAAATGAAAAAACCCGCCGAAGCGGGTTTTTCCTGCAGCGGTGTTAAACCGACAGTTCAACCAACAGCTTGTTCAGTCGGCGCACATAGGCCGCCGGGTCTTTCAGGCTGTCGCCAGCGGCCAGGGCCGCCTGGTCGAAGAGGATGTGCGACAGGTCGCCAAAACGCTCTTCGCTCTGCTCGCCATCGAGTTTCTCGATCAGCGGGTGCGCCGGGTTGAATTCGAAGATCGGCTTGGAGTCCGGCACCTTCTGCCCGCTGGCTTCGAGGATCTGGCGCATCTGCATGCCCAGGTCCTGCTCGCCGATGGCCAGGATCGCCGGGGAGTCGGTCAGACGGTGGGAAACCCGCACTTCGCTGACAGCCTCGCCCAGGGACGCCTTGATCCGCTCAACCAGGCCCTCCTTGGACTTGGCGACCTCTTCGGCTTCCTTCTTCTCTTCTTCGGAGTCGAGGTTACCCAGGTCCAGGTCACCACGGGCCACGTCGACGAACGACTTGCCGTCGAACTCGGTGAGGTAGCTCATCAGCCACTCATCGATACGGTCGGT
Source organism: Pseudomonas trivialis (assembly GCF_001439805.1). Classification (GTDB taxonomy): domain Bacteria; phylum Pseudomonadota; class Gammaproteobacteria; order Pseudomonadales; family Pseudomonadaceae; genus Aquipseudomonas; species Aquipseudomonas trivialis. Next base: position 149,475 of record NZ_JYLK01000007.1, read on the forward strand.
CAGCAGCAGCACTTCGATACCTTTCTTGCGGAAGACTTCCAGGTGCGGGCTGTTCTTGACCTGGGCGTAGGTTTCGCCGGTCAGGTAGTAGATCTTGTCCTGACCTTCCTTGGCGCGCGCCAAATAGTCGGCCAGCGACACAACCTGCTCACCGTCTTCGCCCTGGGTGGAAGCAAAGCGCAGCAGGCCGGCAATCTTCTCTTTGTTGGCGAAGTCTTCGGCCGGGCCTTCTTTCATGACCTGACCGAAGTTTTTCCAGAAACCCTTGTATTGCTCAGGCTCGTTCTTCGCCAGTTTCTCCAGCATGTCGAGGACACGCTTGGTCAGCGCCGACTTCATGGAGTCGATGATCGGGTCTTTCTGCAGGATTTCCCGCGACACGTTCAGCGACAGGTCATTGGAGTCGACCACGCCCTTGATGAAGCGCAGGTACAACGGCAGGAAGGATTCCGCCTGGTCCATCACGAACACGCGCTGCACGTAGAGCTTCAGGCCCTTGGGGGCTTCGCGCTGGTACAGGTCGAACGGAGCGCGGGCCGGTACGTACAGCAGCGAGCTGTATTCGAGCTTGCCTTCAACCTTGTTGTGGCTCCAGCTCAGCGGGTTCTCGTAGTCGTGACCGATGTGCTTGTAGAACTCCTGGTATTCCTCGTCCTTGATCTCGGTACGCGGACGGGTCCACAGGGCACTGGCGCGGTTGACGGTTTCCCACTCCTCGGCAGGCTTCTCTTCGCCTTCAGCCGCGGCCTGTTCCTTGGGCAACTCGATCGGCAATGCGATGTGATCGGAGTATTTTTTGATGATGTTGCGCAGGCGCCAGCCATCGGCGAATTCGTCTTCACCGGACTTGAGGTGCAGCACGATGCGGGTACCGCGGTCGGCCTTGTCGATCGTGGCGATTTCAAACTCGCCCTCGCCTTTGGAGGCCCAGTGCACGCCTTCGCTGGCGGGGAGGCCGGCACGGCGGCTGAACACTTCAACCTTGTCGGCGACGATGAAGGCCGAGTAGAAGCCCACACCGAACTGACCGATCAGGTGCGAATCCTTCTTCTGATCGCCCGACAGGTTCTTCATGAAATCGGCGGTGCCGGATTTGGCAATGGTCCCCAAGTGGGTGATCGCATCGTCACGGCTCATGCCGATACCGTTGTCTTCGAGGGTGACGGTCTTCGCGTCCTTGTCGTAGCTCACGCGGATTTTCAGCTCGGCGCCACCTTCCAGCAACTCAGGCTTGGACAGGGCTTCGAAGCGTAATTTGTCGACAGCGTCAGAGGCGTTCGAGATCAATTCGCGAAGGAAAATTTCCTTGTTGGAATACAGCGAATGGATCATGAGGTGCAGCAGTTGCTTCACCTCGGTCTGGAAGCCCAGGGTTTCCTTTTGAGTTTCCACACTCATGGTCATCAAACTCCAATTGGATGGCAATGGCCGCTCCCGAAAGGGTTGGCGGCGGGTTGTCATCAAAGTTGGGGGCTAACGGGAGGATTTCAAGGGGCGCAAGGCTCCTCGATCTTGAAATGCGCACGGGCCGTGGCAATCGGTTCTGCCGCCGTGCTTTGCCAGGCGGTCACCGAAACGTTGGCCACCCGCCGGCCCTGACGCCATACCTGACAGGTGGCGTAGGTGTCGCGAAACTGCCCGGCGCGCAGGTAATCCAGGGAAAAGTCGATGATTTTCGGCAGGCTCGGCGCGCCGGTAGACACCAGCAAGTGCAGCGCCGCCGACAGCTCCATGAAGCCGGCAATCACCCCGCCGTGCAGCGCCGGCAATATGGGGTTACCAATATTGTCCTTGTTGGCCGGCAACCGGAACAGCAATTCATCGCCCTCGCGCGTGCACTCAATGCCAATCAGGTTGGCGTAAGGGATCAGTTCGAGCAGCGCTGCGTAATCGCCGCGCGCGTGGGCCTGGTCGAGGCGGGTCTGGAAGCGGTGCGTCATGCCTGCTCTCCGTCGAGGGTGGCGCTCAGGCCCTGTGCGCCCTTAAGCAGCTTGCCCATACGCATGAACGTGCCCACCACATGGGCAATGGGTTGCTGCGGATTATCCTGATAGGCAAAGCCGCGGGTGAAGATCACGTCGGCGGTCACCCGGTAGCATTGGGCAAACCCATAGACCGGCTGGCGCGGTGCGGCCGGGTGCATATAGTCGATGCGCAGGTCGAGGGTCGGGCACACCTCGAATTCGGGCAGCACGCACAAAGTGGCGATGCCGCAGGCGGTGTCCATCAGCGAGGTGAGCGCGCCGCCGTGGATGATCCCGGTCTCGGGATCGCCCACGATAGCTGGCCCATAGGGCAGCAGCAGCGTCATGCCCGTATTGCTGGCGTCATGCACGGTAATGCCCAGCACCTGGCAATGGCGCAAAGCGCAAACAAAGCGTGTCGCACGCTCCAGCAGGGAGTTTTCGGTCATTGGGTCCAGGCTCTTGTTTGCAGTGATCCGCGGAACAGGCAGTGCGGGTTTAAGTTCCTTGGCAACCTTTGTTTATATATCTACGCAATAAAAGGAACTAATGCTGAACCCCCACGCTCGAAAGGCCAGAAGATATCTTCAATAAGGAGAAACACCCCATGCGCAAGACTTTAGCTGTTTCCATGATGTTGGCTGCTGCCCTTGGCCTCGCTGCCTGCGACAAGAAATCCGAAGACAAAGCCCAGGACGCCGCTTCGCACTCTGAGCAAGCTCAGAAAGATATGGCGAAGGCTCAGGATAAAGTGAACGACGCTGCAAAAGAAAACGCCGAAGCTGCCAAAGCTCAGGCCGAATCGAATGCAGCCGCTGCAAAAGAAGCCACGCCTTCGACCGGTTCCTGATACCGCGGTCTAATGTAGCCTGGTTGTAAAAGAAAGCCCGCTTAATAGCGGGCTTTTCTTTGCCTGGCGTTTTTATTTCGACGTGCCTCCAACTAAACCGCGTCCTTGACCGCCTCCGGCGGCGGCGTGTCGGTCTGTGTATACACCATCACTTCCAGCACATCGGAATGAAACTCGCGGCGGTACAGCACCACCACTACCCCGGCACTCATCAACATGAACAGCCAGGGACTGACAAACCACGCCAGCATGGTCATGCCAAAGTAATAGGCACGCAGACCGAAGTTGAATTGGTTGGCAGCCATGGAGATGACCCGCGCAGCCCGCAGCGCGAACGCCTTGCGCTCCTGCTCGGACACCTGACGCTCACCGATCATCGGCGCTGAACCCACCAGCACCGCCGCGAAGTTGTACTGGCGCATGCACCAACTGAACGTAAAAAACGCGTAGACGAACACCAGCGCCAGGCACAGCAGTTTGATTTCCGACATGCCCTGGGACGCCTGCTGCACCATGGGAATGTCCGCCAGCAGCGACACGGCGCGCTCCGAGGCGCCCAGCACAGTGAGGATGCCGGCGAGGATGATCAAGGTGCTGGAGGCGAAGAACGAGGCGTTGCGCTCCAGGTTGCCGATCACGCTGGCGTCGGCGATGCGGTTGTCGCGCAGCAGCATGCGGCGCATCCAGTCTTCGCGATACAGGTGCAGCACGCTGGCCAGGCATGCGGTATCGCGGGCTTTCCAAAGGGCATAGCGGGTGTAGCCGCCCCAGCACAGCACGAACCAGAGGGCGGCGAGCATATGGACTTGGTTGGTTTCGATGAACGACATAGGGGTCCTGACAAACAAGAAGGTTTTGACCGCGTTGCAACTTTAGAAGGTTGTCGGCACGCAGGCATAAAAAATGCCCCGTATTGATTGATACGAGGCATTTCTGTGCAGCCATGCAAGCGTGTCAGGCGATTGCTTCGCTGCGCTTGCCAAGCATGCGGTCCACCACCACCGCCACCACCAGCGTCATCACCGACGGCACCAGCCACGCCAGGCCCTGCTCGCTCAGCGGCAGGTGCGTCAGCTGCGCAGGCATCCAATCGGCGAGGCCGGCCCCCTTGAGCGCATCGATGCCGCCAAAAATGAACGACACCAGCATCACCGGGCCGACGATACGGCCCTGCTCCTGCCAGAAGTCTTTGCAGAAGCTCAGCGCCACCAGCACGATGCACGGCGGGTAGATGGCGGTGAGCACCGGAATGGAGAACGCAATCAGCTTGGTCAGGCCCAGGTTGGACACGAACAGCGAGAACAGCGCCAGGATCACCACCAGTGTCTTGTAGGACAGCGGCAGGACTTTGCTGAAATACTCGGCACAGGCGCAGGTCAGGCCTACGGCCGTCACCAGGCACGCCAGGGAGATCAGCACGGCCAGAAAGCCGCTGCCCAGGGAGCCGAAGGTGCTTTGCACATAAGCGTGCAGCACGGCCGCGCCGTTGCTGGCGCCCGCCGCCACCGCATGGCTGCCCGACCCCAGGCGGAACAAACTGATGTACACCAGCGCCAGGCCCACGCCGGCTATCAGCCCGGCGATGATCGCGTAGCGGGTAATCAGCTTGGGCGATTCGACGCCGCGGGAGCGGATCGCGTTGACAATGACGATGCCGAACACCAGCGCCCCCAGGGTATCCATGGTCAGGTAGCCATTGATAAAACCCTGGGAAAACGGCGCGGCGACATATTCCGGGGTGGCGACGCCCACTTCACCGGCCGGCAAGGCAAATGCGGCAATGCCGAGGATCGCCAGCGCGATGATCTTCAATGGCGCAAGGAAACGGCCGACGGTATCCAGCAGGCGCCCCGGGTACAGGGATACGAAGAACACCACGAGGAAATACACAGAGCTGTAGAGGAACAGCGCCAGTGGGCTTTCGCCCGTCAGCGGCGCCAGGCCGACTTCAAACGACACGGTCGCAGTACGCGGAGTGGCGAACAGCGGGCCTACCGCCAGGTACGCCGCTGCCGCGAGCAGGCCGCCGGCGATCTTGCCGATGGGGCTGCTCAATGCGTCCATGCCGCCGCCGACCTTGGCCAGGGCAATTACGGTAACCACCGGCAAACCCACTGCGGTGATGAGGAAACCCAGTGCTGCCATCCAGACGTGAGGCCCGGATTGCAAACCAACGATAGGCGGGAAGATGATGTTGCCGGCGCCCACGAACAGCGCAAATGTCATAAAGCCCAGCGCCAGGATATCCTGGCTTTTCAACACTTTCATTTGAGGAAATACCACACTACTGAATCGGAATTTAGAGAGGGGCTTCCCTGTGGATGAGGGAAAGGCTGCCGGCCCTTGTGGGGGCCGACCGGTCCAGCGCGCCGCTTCCTTTTGGGAGGCGGGCGCATAAAGAGGCGGTCAGGGTACAGAAATAGGCTGACAAACGCACTGTTGCGGGGCGCACTGTCCGATAAGCGACATTTTAATGTCGCGTTTTCACACTTAATTTGCCGATACCGGTGCCTGTGGGAGGGGGCAAGCCCCCTCCCACCCTGGATAGAGTACATTTCAATAAATGGGTATTTCCAGAACGCACAAAGGCCACCCGAAGGTGGCCTTTGTGTGGTGAAGCGTCAGTTAAGCGCGAGGCTTACTTGACCGCCCAACCGGTCAGCTCGGCCAGGGCCTTGCCGATATCTGCCAGCGAACGCACGGTTTTAACGCCTGCGTCCTGCAGTGCAGCGAATTTCTCGTCTGCAGTGCCTTTGCCGCCGGAGATGATTGCGCCCGCATGGCCCATGCGCTTGCCCGCAGGGGCAGTCACACCAGCGATGTAGGAAACAACCGGCTTGGTCACGTGGGCCTTGATGTAGGCCGCTGCTTCTTCTTCAGCCGAACCGCCGATTTCACCGATCATCACGATCGCTTCGGTCTTCGGGTCTTCCTGGAACAGCTTCAGGATGTCGATGAAGTTCGAGCCCGGGATCGGGTCACCGCCGATGCCGACGCAGGTGGACTGACCGAAACCGGCGTCAGTGGTCTGCTTCACAGCTTCGTAGGTCAGGGTGCCGGAACGGGAAACGATGCCGACTTTGCCTGGCAAGTGAATGTGACCTGGCATGATGCCGATCTTGCATTCGCCTGGGGTGATCACGCCTGGGCAGTTAGGGCCGATCAGGACTACGCCCAGCTCGTCGCACTTAACCTTGGCGTCCAGCATGTCCAGGGTAGGAATGCCTTCGGTGATGCAGACGATCAGCTTGATGCCGCCGAATGCCGCTTCCAGGATGGAATCCTTGCAGAAAGGCGCGGGAACGTAGATCACGCTGGCGGTGGCGCCAGTTTTTTCTACAGCGTCTTTCACGGTGTTGAACACTGGCAGGCCCAGGTGCTCGGTGCCGCCTTTGCCTGGCGTTACGCCGCCAACCATCTTGGTGCCGTATTCGATGGCTTGCTGGGTGTGGAAGCTACCTTGCGAACCGGTAATACCCTGGCAGATAACTTTGGTGTCTTTATTGATCAGGACGCTCATTACTTGCCCTCCGCAGCTTTGACAACTTGTTGAGCAGCGTCGGTCAGGCTGGTAGCCGCGATGATGTTCAAACCGCTTTCTGCCAGTACTTTGGCGCCCAGTTCAGCGTTGTTGCCTTCAAGGCGAACAACAACCGGGATTTTAACGCCGACTTCTTTCACAGCACCAATGATGCCTTCGGCAATCATGTCGCAACGAACGATGCCGCCGAAGATGTTGACCAATACTGCGGCGACGTTGGAGTCGGACAGGATGATCTTGAACGCTTCGGTTACGCGCTCTTTGGTGGCACCACCGCCCACGTCGAGGAAGTTGGCTGGCTTGCCGCCATGCAGGTTGACGATGTCCATGGTACCCATGGCCAGACCGGCACCGTTGACCATGCAGCCGATGTTACCTTCCAGGGCTACATAGTTCAGTTCGAACTTGGCAGCGTGCGCTTCGCGCGGATCGTCCTGCGACGGATCGTGGAACGTCTTCAGCTTTGGCTGACGGTACATGGCGTTGGCATCGATGTTGATCTTGGCGTCGAGGCAGTGCAGATCGCCGTCAGCCTTGATCACCAGCGGGTTCACTTCCAGCAGGGCCAGATCGTGATCCTGGAACAGTTTGGCCAGACCGACGAAGATCTTGGCGAACTGGGCAACCTGCTTGCCTTCCAGACCCAACTGGAAAGCCAGCTCGCGACCCTGGAACGGCTGAGCGCCAACCAGTGGATCGATTGTGGCCTTCAGAATTTTTTCCGGGGTTTCGTGAGCGATTTTCTCGATGTCCACGCCACCTTCGGTGGACGCCATGAACACGATGCGACGGCTCGAACGGTCAACGACAGCGCCCAGGTACAGCTCTTTAGCGATATCAGTGCACGATTCAACCAGGATCTTGGTGACTGGCTGGCCATTGGCATCAGTCTGGTAAGTCACCAGACGCTTGCCCAGCCACTGCTGTGCGAAGGCCTTGGCGTCTTCTTTGCTGCGAACCAGCTTGACGCCGCCCGCTTTACCGCGACCACCAGCGTGGACCTGGGCTTTGACCACCCATTCAGTGCCGCCGATCTTGTCGCAAGCTTCTGCTGCTGCTTCCGGGGTGTCTACTGCGTAGCCCTTGGATACTGGCAGGCCGTATTCAGCGAACAGCTGCTTACCCTGATACTCGTGAAGATTCATGCTTTTTACCGTCTTCGTTAGGTACTGCGCATTCGGCGCTGCGCTCATTATGAGTGCCGCGCCACCTGTGACTGCTGCTTGCGCAACCTGCGGGGCTTATGGCCCGTAAAGCTGCGCAAGGCTGCGTCCGGCGGATATTCCGCGGTGAGCCTTGCGTACAAGACTCACGACGGGCAACTCCGCCGTGGTTTCTTATTATCTCGCTTAGCGCTTCTTGCGGTTGGCGATGTGAATGGCGCCGCCATTCACCGCCAACGCGGCTTCGTGCAACGCTTCGGACAGGGTCGGATGAGAGAAGACCATCATGCCCAGGTCCTCGGCACTGGTGCCGAACTCCATACCGATAGCGCCTTGCTGAACCAGTTCTGCAGCGCTCGGGCCAATCACGTGGACGCCCAGTACGCGGTCAGTCTTGGCATCGGCGATGACTTTGACAAAACCACCGGTGTCGTTGGCTGCCATGGCACGGCCGGAAGCGGCAAACGGGAAGGTGCCGACGTTAACGTCTACGCCTTCAGCTTTCAACTGCTGTTCGTTCTTGCCGACCCATGCAATTTCCGGGTGGGTGTAGATAACCGAGGGCACCAGGTCGTAGTTCATCTGGGTTTTATGCCCCTTGATGCGCTCGACAACCATCACGCCTTCTTCGGAAGCCTTGTGCGCCAGCATCATGCCGCGCACCACGTCGCCGATGGCGTAAACACCAGGCACGGTGGTGGCGCAGTGATCGTCAACGTGGATGAAACCACGCTCGTCGATGTTCACGCCGCTGTCGGAAGCCAACAGATCGGTGGTCACCGGACGACGGCCTACGGCCACGATCAGCTTGTCGAAAGTAATGGTCTGCTCGCCGTCTTTATCGGTGTAGGTCACCACGACTTCTTCGCCGTTGACCTTGGAACCGGTCACGCGGGCGCCCAGCTTGATGTCCAGACCCTGTTTGGTCAGGGTCTTGTAGGCTTCCTTGGAAACAGCGGTGTCGGCAGCCAGCAGGAACGTGTCCAGGGCTTCCAGCACGGTGACTTCGGAACCCAGACGGGACCAGACCGAACCCAACTCCAGGCCGATCACGCCGGCGCCGATCACGCCCAGACGCTTTGGCACTGCCTGGAATTCCAGGGCGCCGGTCGAATCAACGATCACGTTCTGGTCGACGGGAGCCGGTGGAATGTCGATTGGACGCGAGCCTGGGGCCAGGATCACGTTCTCGGCTTCGATGACTTCGACCGAACCGTCCGGCTTGGTGATTTCAACCTTCTTGCCGGCCAGCAGTTTGCCATGACCTTGCAGGGAAGTGACGCCGTTGGCCTTGAACAGTGTGGCAACGCCGGAGGTCAGGCCTTTGACGATGTTGGCCTTGCGGCCGATCATCGCCGGCACGTCCATGGTGACGCCGGCATGGTTGATGCCGTGGATCGCGAAACCGTCCTGGGCTTCGTGGAATTTCCAGGAGCTGTCCAGCAGCGCCTTGGAAGGAATGCAACCGACGTTCAGGCAGGTACCGCCCAGTGCCAGTTTGTCTTCCTTGTCGGTGTATTTTTCGATGCAAGCAGTCGAGAGGCCCAATTGTGCGGCCTTGATGGCGGCAACATAACCGCCAGGACCTGCACCAATCACTACAACGTCAAATTTCTGCGACATGAAAATAGATCCTCTATTTAGCGACAAGCTTCAAGCAACAAGTTGCAAGCCAAGCTGATTTTTCCTGCAGCTTGCAGCTCGCAACTTGAAGCTGCTTTTATCAGATATCCAGCAGCAGACGTGCCGGGTCTTCCAGCAGGTTCTTGATGGTCACCAGGAAGGTCACGGCTTCTTTACCATCGATCAGGCGGTGATCGTACGACAGCGCCAGGTACATCATCGGACGGATCACGACCTGACCATTGATGGCCATCGGACGCTGGATGATGTTGTGCATGCCCAGGATTGCGGCTTGCGGCGGGTTGACGATTGGCGTCGACATCATGGAACCGAAGGTACCACCGTTGGTGATGGTGAAGGTACCACCGGTCATCTCGTCGATGGTCAGCTTGCCGTCACGGGCTTTCTTGCCGAAGCCGGCGATGCCGCCTTCGATTTCAGCCAGGCTCATCAGCTCGGCATTACGCAGTACCGGCACCACCAGGCCACGGTCGCTGGACACGGCAACGCCGACGTCTGCATAGCCGTGGTAGACGATATCGGTGCCGTCAATGGAAGCGTTGACTGCCGGGTAGCGCTTGAGCGCCTCGGTGGCCGCTTTCACGAAGAACGACATGAAGCCCAGGCGCACGCCGTTGTGGCTCTTCTCGAACAGGTCCTTGTACTTCGAACGCAGGGCCATGACTTCGGTCATGTCGACTTCGTTGAAGGTGGTCAGCATCGCCATGTTCGACTGTGCTTCAACCAGGCGCTTGGCCACGGTGGCACGCACACGGGTCATCGGCACGCGCTTCTCGGTGCGGTCGCCGGCGGCGAACACTGGCGCAGCGGCAGCCGGGGCGGCAGCCTTGGCCGGGGCGGCAGCAGGTGCGTTCTTCTTGGCTTCAACGGCGGCAACCACGTCTTCCTTGGTCACACGGCCATCTTTGCCGGTGCCCTTGACGGACGCCAGGTTGATGCCGTTTTCTTCGGCCAATTGACGCGCAGCCGGGGCGGCGATTGGGTCTTCGCCAGCGTCGGCCGGTGCGGCGGCAGCAGGTGCAGCAGCCGGCGCAGCAGCGGCAGCAGGCGCCGGAGCGGCAGCGCCGCCCTCTTCGATCGAACCCAGCACCTGGTTCGACAGAACGGTGGCGCCCTCTTCAGCAACGATTGCGCCCAGCACGCCGTCGGCTTCGGCCAACACTTCCAGTACGACCTTGTCAGTCTCGATGTCGACGATCAGGTCGTCACGCTTGACGGCCTCGCCTGGTTTCTTGTGCCAGGTGGCAACGGTGCCATCGGCAACCGATTCCGGGAATGACGGGGCTTTGATTTCGATAGCCATTATCTGTGGGTCCTTAAAATTCGGTTTCAGTCAGCGCGAAGGCGTTAAACAGTGAAAGCATCTTGCAGCAGTTTTTCCTGCTGCTCGGCGTGCATCGACGCATAACCACACGCAGGTGCAGCAGAAGCATCACGACCGGCGTACTCCAGGTTCAACGCCCGGTTGTGGTTGCCGATACTGCGACGCAAATGATGCTGGCTGCTGTACCAGGCGCCCTGGTTCATCGGTTCTTCCTGACACCACACCACATTCGTGAGCTGGGTGTAAGGCGCGATGATCTCCATGAGGTCATCTTCCGGGAACGGGTAAAGCTGCTCGATACGCACGATGGCGATGTCTTCGCGGCCTTCGGCACGGCGTTTTTCCAGCAGGTCGTAGTAGACCTTGCCGCTGCACAGGATCAGGCGCGTTACCTTGGCCGGGTCGAGTGTGTCGATTTCTGGAATAACGGTCTGGAACGAACCTTCGGCCAGGTCTTCCAGGGTCGAAATGGCCAGCTTGTGGCGCAACAGTGATTTCGGCGTCAGCACGATCAACGGCTTGCGCAGAGGACGGATCACTTGGCGACGCAGCAAGTGGTAGATCTGCGCCGGGGTCGTCGGCACGCACACCTGAATGTTGTGCTCGGCGCACAGTTGCAGGTAACGCTCCAGACGGGCCGAAGAGTGCTCCGGGCCCTGGCCTTCATAACCGTGCGGCAGCAGCATGGTCAGACCGCACAGGCGGCCCCACTTGTGCTCGCCGCTGGTGATGAACTGGTCGATCACCACCTGGGCACCGTTGGCGAAGTCGCCGAACTGGGCTTCCCAGATCACCAGCGCCTGCGGCGTGGTGGTGGAGTAACCGTATTCGAACGCCAGCACGGCTTCTTCCGACAGGAACGAGTCGTACAGGTCGAAACGCGGCTGACCTTCGTACAGGTTCTGCAGCGGCACGTAGGTGCCCGCGTCTTTCTGGTTGTGCAACACGGCATGACGGTGCGAGAACGTACCACGGCCGATGTCCTGGCCGGTCATGCGGATCGGGTGACCTTCGAACGCCAGGGTCGCGTACGCCATGGTTTCGGCGTAACCCCAGTTGATCGGCAGGCCGCCGACTTGCATCTTCTGACGGTCTTCGTAGATCTTCGACACCTGGCGCTGTACGACGAAGCCATCCGGAATTTCCAGCAGCTTGGCCGACAGTTCCTGCAGGGTCTTGAGGTCGAACGAGGTGTCGTGACGCGCCGTCCAGGTGTGACCCAGGTATGGACGCCAGTCGACGAACAGCTCTTTGTTCGGTTCCTTGACCAGGCTTTTCACCACGTGCAGGCCGTTGTCCAGCGCGTTGCGGTATTCGTCGATCTTCGCCTGCACACGGGCTTCGTCAACGATGCCGGCCTTGGTCAGGCTTTCGGCATACAGTTCACGGGTGGTGCGCTGCTTGGTGATCTGCTGGTACATCAACGGCTGGGTGCCGCTTGGCTCATCCGCTTCGTTGTGACCGCGACGGCGGTAGCACACGAGGTCGATCACCACGTCACGCTTGAACTGCATGCGGTAGTCGACGGCCAGCTGGGTCACGAACAGCACGGCCTCCGGATCATCGCCATTCACATGGAGGATCGGCGCCTGGATCATCTTGGCAACGTCGGTGGCGTACTCGGTAGAGCGCGCGTCCAGCGGGTTGCTGATGGTGAAACCAACCTGGTTGTTGATGACGATGTGTACCGTGCCGCCCGTCTTGAAGCCGCGGGTCTGCGACATCTGGAAGGTTTCCAGAACCACGCCCTGGCCGGCGAATGCCGCGTCACCGTGGATGGAAATCGGCAGCACTTTCTCACCGGTGGCGTCGTTGCGACGGTCCTGGCGAGCACGCACCGACCCCTCGACCACTGGAGAAACGATTTCCAGGTGGGAGGGGTTGAACGCCATGGCCAGGTGAACTTCACCACCCGAGGTCATGACGTTGGACGAGAAGCCCTGGTGATATTTAACGTCACCGGAACCCAGCTCGACCTTTTTCTTGCCTTCGAACTCGTCGAACAGCTCGCGCGGGTTCTTGCCGAAGGTGTTGACCAACACGTTCAGGCGACCACGGTGGGCCATGCCGATCACGACTTCCTTGGTGCCATAGGAACCGGAACGCTGGATCAGTTCATCGAGCATCGGAATCAGGCTTTCGCCGCCTTCCAGGCCGAAACGCTTGGTGCCCGGGTACTTGGTGCCCAGGTATTTTTCCAGGCCTTCAGCGGCAGTCACACGCTCGAGCAGGTGGCTGCGTACCTCGGCGGACAGCACCGGACGGCCACGCACGCCTTCGAGGCGATGCTGGAACCAGTGGCGTTGCTCGGAATCGGTGATGTGCGTGAATTCAGCGCCGATGGTGCGGCAATATGTCTGCTGCAACGCTTCGTGAATTTCGCGTAGGCTCGCTTCCTCTTTGCCGATGAACAGGTCGCCGGCACGGAAGGTCGTATCAAGATCGGCATTGGTCAAGCCGTAATGATTGATCGACAGGTCAGCCGGTGCAGGACGCTTCCAGAGCCCCAGCGGGTCAAGCTGGGCCGCCTGGTGGCCACGCATCCGGTAAGCCTGGATCAGTCGCAGTACTTCAACTTGCTTCTTCTCGTGCTCACTGCTCACGCTGCCGGCGGAAACCGGTTGGGCGCGGCGCTGGTTCTTGGCCAGCAGCACGAACTGATCGCGAATTGTTGCGTGCGATACATCGGTGGCAGCGTTGCCGTCTGAAGACAACGTCTGAAATTTGGTGCGCCATTCTTCTGGCACAGCGTTAGGGTCGTGCAGGTAGAGCTCATAAAGCTCTTCCACATAGGCAGCGTTACCACCTGAAAGATAGCCGCTGTTCCACATGCGCTGCATCACGCTTTCTTGCATGCTTGGTCACCCTCGATTTGGGGACACCACCGGCGAAAACACCGAGTTTGCTTGCAAAAGGCCAAGTGCAGCGACCAAAACAAGCCACTTAGGATCACGCTGATAGTTCGGGTACCAACCCGAATGCCCCTGCTTGTCTCATTTCTTCAAAATAAGAGCCGCGGCTTTGTAAGTCGCTGCTCAAGTTAAAACTACGGCGCCGGTTGAAGCCTGCGCCGCAGCATTTACGGGCACAACGGTCCTGCCTTGATACAACGCCGGTTACACGCCGCTTTGCAGCAGCATGTTGCGGATGTGACCAATGGCCTTAGTCGGGTTCAGGCCTTTGGGACATACGTTGACGCAGTTCATGATCCCGCGGCAGCGGAATACGCTGAACGGGTCATCCAGCGAAGCCAGACGCTCGGATGTCTTGGTGTCACGGCTGTCTGCCAGGAAGCGATACGCTTGCAGCAGCGCGGCTGGACCCAGGAACTTGTCCGGGTTCCACCAGAAGGACGGGCACGAGGTCGAGCAGCAGGCGCACAGAATGCACTCGTACAGACCGTCGAGCTTTTCACGCTCTTCAGGGGACTGCAGACGCTCGATGGCCGGAGCCGGCGTGTCGTTCTGCAGGAACGGCTTAACTTTCTCGTATTGCTTGTAGAAGATGCTCATATCGACAACCAGGTCACGGATAACCGGCAAACCTGGCAGTGGACGAACGATCAGCTTGTTGCCTTTAACCACGGCCGACAGCGGCGTGATGCACGCCAGGCCGTTTTTGCCGTTGATGTTCATGCCGTCGGAACCGCAGACACCTTCACGGCAAGAGCGACGATAGGAGAAACCCTCGTCCTGCTCTTTGATCAGGGCCAGCACGTCCAGCACCATCAGGTCCTTACCACCGGTATCGACCTGGAATTCCTGCATGAACGGCGCAGCGTCCTGATCAGGGTTGTAGCGGTAAACACTGACTTTCAACATGGCAGCCACCCTTAGTAAGTCCGAATTTTCGGTTCAAACGTCGGAACAGTCTTCGGCGAGAAGTTCACGGCACGCTTGGTTACGCGCTTGTCACCCGGGAAGTACAGGGTGTGGCACAACCAGTTTTCGTCGTCGCGGTCTTCAAAGTCTTCACGGGCATGAGCACCACGGGATTCTTTACGAACCTCGGCGGCGATCGCCGTTGCTTCAGCCACTTCCAACAGGTTTTGCAGCTCAAGGGCTTCGATACGAGCGGTGTTGAATGCCTGGCTCTTATCGTTGATCTTGACGTTGCCGATGCGCTGGCGCAGATCCGCCAACTGGGCGATGCCCTTCTGCATGTATTCGCCGGTACGGAACACACCGAAGTAGTTCTGCATGCAGCTTTGCAGCTCGCGACGCAGGGTAGCGACGTCTTCGCCATCGGTGCGCTCGTTCAGCGCGTTCAGGCGGGACAGGGCTGCTTCGATGTTGGCGTCGGTGGCGTCATCGTATTCGATGCCGTCGGTCAACGCTTTTTCCAGGTGCAGGCCGGCCGCGCGGCCGAATACCACCAGGTCGAGCAGCGAGTTGCCGCCCAGACGGTTGGCACCGTGTACCGATACGCAGGCCACTTCGCCCACCGCGAACAGGCCGTGGATGATTTCGTCCACGCCGTCGGCGTTCTGGGTGATCGCCTGGCCATGAATGTTGGTCGGCACGCCGCCCATCATGTAGTGGCAGGTTGGAACAACCGGCACCGGCGCAACCACCGGGTCAACGTGAGCGAAGGTCTTGGACAGTTCGCAGATACCTGGCAGACGGCTGTGCAGCACTTCTTCGCCCAGGTGATCGAGCTTGAGCAGTACGTGGTCGCCGTTCGGGCCACAGCCGTTGCCGGCGATGATCTCCTTAACCATGGAACGGGCCACAACGTCACGACCGGCAAGGTCCTTGGCGTTCGGCGCATAACGCTCCATGAAACGCTCGCCGTGCTTGTTGATCAGGTAACCACCTTCACCACGGCAGCCTTCGGTGACCAGTACACCGGCGCCGGCGATGCCGGTCGGGTGGAACTGCCACATTTCGATGTCCTGCACCGGCACGCCGGCACGCAGGGCCATGCCAACGCCGTCACCGGTGTTGATCAGGGCATTGGTTGTGGACGCGTAGATACGGCCTGCACCGCCGGTTGCCAGCACGGTGGCCTTGGCACGGATGTAGGAGGTTTCACCGGTTTCGATGCAGATGGCGATCACACCGACGAATGCACCGTCGGCGTTCTTCACCAGGTCCACCGCGTAGTACTCGTTCAGGAACGTGGTACCGGCTTTCAGGTTGCCCTGATAAAGGGTGTGCAGCAGCGCGTGACCGGTACGGTCGGAGGCCGCGCAGGTACGGGCAGCCTGCCCGCCTTTACCGTAATCCTTCGACTGGCCGCCGAATGGACGCTGGTAGATACGGCCTTGCTCGGTACGGGAGAACGGCAGACCCATGTGGTCCAGCTCGAACACTGCAGCCGGGCCTTCCTGACACATGTATTCGATAGCGTCCTGGTCACCGATGTAGTCGGAGCCCTTGACGGTATCGTACATGTGCCAGCGCCAGTCATCGTTCGGGTCGGCGGAAGCGATGGCGCAGGTGATGCCACCCTGGGCCGATACGGTATGGGAACGGGTCGGGAACACCTTGGTGATCACGGCAGTCTTGTGACCACCCTGGGCCAGCTGCAGCGCAGCGCGCATGCCGGCACCGCCGCCACCAATAATGATGGCGTCGAAGGAAATAGTTGGAATGTTAGCCATGAATCAGATACCCCAAAGAATCTGCACACCCCAGACGAAGTAAGCGAACATCGCGATGCCGCAGACTGCCTGAAAGAGAAAACGGACTGCGGTCGCGGACTTGCCCAGCGCCATCGGCGTCAGGTAGTCGGTTGCGATGGTCCACATGCCGACCCAGGCGTGAGCGCCCAGGGCCACAAGGGCCAGCAGACTGAAGATTCGCATCGCATTGTGGGCGAACAGGCCGTGCCATTGCTCATAGCCGATGCCCGGGTTTGCGACGAGGTATCCGATCAGGAAAATGAAATAAGCCGCGAGAACGACCGCAGACACACGCTGTGCCATCCAGTCATAGAGGCCTGAACGGGACAGATTCGTTACGCTGGTTACCATATCCAAACTCCTGCCAGAACGATCAGCACCACGGAAATGGCGATGATGATTTTCGAGCCCAGGCGGCCGCCTTCCAGCGTCTCACCGATGCCTGCATCCATGATCAAGTGGCGCACGCCGGCTACCAGGTGATACAGCAGAGCGGACAGGAGGCCCCATGCTACGAACTTGGCCAGCGGGCTGGTCAAGTATGCCTTCACCTCGGCGTAACCTTCCGCGGACTCCAGGGATTTGCTCAATGCGTAAAGCATGATGCCCAGGCCGAGGAACAGGATGATGCCGGAAACACGGTGCAGGAACGACGTAACGCCGGTGATGGGGAGTTTGATGGTCCTTAGGTCTAGGTTTACAGGTCGTTGGCTATTCACGGCTTTTTTTCACACTGAAGAGCCCCTAACAATCAGGGCAAAGTTGTTGGGGAGTGCGACTGGTCAGGTAAGCACCACCCAGGGAGTGCGACCCCCAATGAAAGCAAGCCCAAAAGCCCTTGGCGGTCGGTGGCCGAGTATAGACAGTTAGGCTACTAATGACAACGCGCGCTCCTCACCCTAATAGCGGATTGCGCTGGCGGTATAAAAGGCGTAAACGGCAGTCAATTTCGACGAAAAAGTATGGTTAAAGCCTTCTGGAGCAAGACTTTAGGCAAATTGACTTCTGAATTTATCTCACTATAGTGGTGCGGGCCCTGCGTGGGGGGCTGTCTGATGATTTGAAGCATAAATAGGAGGCCACATGGCTGACAAAAAAGCGCAGTTGATCATCGAGGGCGCAGCCCCCGTCGAGCTGCCCATTTTAACCGGCACCGTTGGTCCCGATGTTATCGACGTACGGGGCCTAACGGCCACGGGCCGTTTCACTTTCGACCCAGGCTTCATGTCGACCGCCTCGTGCGAGTCGAAGATCACCTATATCGATGGCGACAATGGCATTCTGCTGCACCGGGGCTACCCGATCGAGCAACTCGCTGAACAGTCGGACTACCTGGAAACCTGCTACCTGCTGCTAAATGGCGAATTGCCAACAGCCGAGCAAAAGGCCCAGTTCGTCAGCACCGTAAAGAACCACACCATGGTTCATGAACAGTTGAAGACCTTCTTCAACGGCTTCCGTCGCGACGCCCACCCGATGGCCGTCATGTGCGGCGTGGTCGGCGCCCTCTCGGCCTTCTATCACGACTCCCTGGACATCAATAACCCGCAGCATCGCGAAATCTCCGCGATCCGCCTGGTTGCCAAGATGCCGACGCTGGCCGCGATGGTTTACAAGTACTCCATGGGCCAACCCATGATGTACCCGCGCAATGACCTGACGTACGCAGAAAACTTCCTGCACATGATGTTCAACACCCCGTGCGAGATCAAACCGATAAGCCCGGTGCTCGCCAAGGCCATGGACCGGATCTTCATCCTCCACGCCGACCACGAGCAGAACGCCTCCACGTCCACCGTGCGCCTGGCAGGCTCCTCGGGTGCCAACCCGTTTGCCTGTATCGCCGCCGGCATCGCCGCACTCTGGGGCCCTGCCCACGGCGGTGCGAACGAAGCCGTGCTGACCATGCTCGATGAAATCGGCGATGTGTCCAACATCGACAAATTCATCGCCAAGGCCAAGGACAAGAACGATCCGTTCAAGTTGATGGGCTTCGGTCACCGGGTCTACAAGAACCGCGACCCGCGCGCCACCGTGATGAAGCAGACCTGCGACGAAGTGTTGAAAGAGCTGGGCATCAAGAACGATCCGCAACTCGAACTGGCCATGCGCCTGGAAGAGATCGCCCTGACCGACCCGTACTTCATCGAACGCTCGCTGTACCCGAACGTCGACTTCTACTCGGGGATCATCCTCAAGGCCATCGGCATTCCAACCAGCATGTTCACCGTGATCTTCGCCCTGGCGCGGACCGTGGGCTGGATCTCCCACTGGAAGGAAATGCTCTCCAGCCCGTACAAGATTGGCCGCCCGCGCCAGCTGTACACCGGCTACGAGTCGCGTGACATTACCAAGCTGGAAGATCGCAAGTAAGCAATTGCCTGGTTGTACCGAGAACGGCCTTCCTTAGTGGAGGCCGTTTTTGTTTGTGCTGTCTGGTCTACCGCCATCGGGAGCAAGCCCCCTCCCACATTTGACTGCATTCCAAAGGATGTACCCGGTTAACTGTGATGAGGCCAGCACCAGCACCACGAAACCCCAGACAAAAAAATGCCCCGGCCTTTCGACCGGGGCATTTCCTTATCCCGCCACATCTTAGTGATTAACCGCCCCACTCGCCCCCAGGCCAGTTTGCGAACGCACAAACTGCGGGAAGTACAGCGCACGCTCTTTCTCTGCCGCCGCCGACTTGTCGGTGATGGAGAAGAACCAGATGCCCACGAACGCGATGATCATCGAGAACAGCGCCGGGTATTCGTACGGGAAAATGGCTTTTTCATGATGCAGGATCGAGACCCAGATGGTCGGGCCCAAAATCATCAGGCCCACGGCACTGATCAGACCCAGCCAGCCGCCGATCATGGCGCCACGGGTGGTGAGGTTTTTCCAGTACATGGAAAGCAGCAGCACCGGGAAGTTACAGCTGGCAGCAATCGAGAACGCAAGGCCCACCATGAACGCGATGTTCTGGCTTTCGAACAGAATACCCAGGCCGATTGCCAATACGCCCAAGGCCACGGTGGTGATCTTCGAGACGCGAATCTCATCCTTGTCGTTGGTCTTGCCTTTCTTGATCACGCTGGCATACAGGTCATGGGACACCGCCGAAGCGCCGGCCAGTGTCAGGCCGGCAACCACCGCAAGGATGGTGGCGAAGGCCACGGCCGAGATAAAGCCCAGGAAGATGCTGCCACCCACTGCGTCGGCCAGATGCACCGCTGCCATGTTGTTACCACCCAGCAAGGCGCCGGCCGCATCCTTGAACGCCGGATTGGTGCTGACCAGCAGGATCGCGCCAAACCCGATGATGAAGGTCAGTATGTAGAAGTAACCGATGAAGCCTGTGGCATACAGCACGCTCTTGCGCGCTTCCTTGGCGTCGCTCACGGTGAAGAAGCGCATCAGGATGTGCGGCAGGCCGGCGGTACCGAACATCAGTGCCAGACCCAATGAGAATGCCGAGATCGGGTCTTTCACCAGGCCGCCAGGGCTCATGATCGCTTCACCTTTGGGGTGAACCTTGATCGCCTCGGAGAACAGCATGTTGAAGTCGAAGTTGACGTGTTTCATTACCATCAGCGCCATGAACGAGGCACCGGACAGCAACAGCACCGCCTTGATGATCTGCACCCAGGTGGTCGCCAGCATGCCGCCGAACAGCACGTACATGCACATCAGGATGCCAACCAGAATCACCGCAACGTGGTAGTCCAGGCCGAACAGCAGCTGGATCAACTTGCCCGCGCCCACCATCTGCGCGATCAGGTAGAACGCCACTACCACCAGCGAGCCACAGGCCGACAGGCTGCGGATCTGGGTTTGCCCCAGGCGATAGGACGCCACATCGGCGAAGGTGTACTTGCCCAGGTTGCGCAAGCGCTCGGCGATCAGGAAAAGAATGATCGGCCAGCCCACGAGAAAGCCGATCGAATAGATCAACCCGTCGTAGCCAGAGGTATAAACCAGTGCGGATATGCCCAGGAAAGACGCGGCCGACATGTAATCGCCGGCAATCGCCAGGCCGTTCTGGAAACCGGTGATCTTGCCGCCCGCCGCATAGTAGTCGGCGGCAGACTTGTTACGCTTGGAAGCCCAGTAGGTGATGCACAAGGTGGCCCCCACAAACGCAACGAACATCACGATGGCCGAGATGTTCAGCGGTTGCTTTTGCACGGCACCGGTCAATGCGTCGGCCGCCCACACGGCCGGAGCAAACAGCGAAGCGCCGAATATAGCCAATAGACGCCGGATCATTGCGCAGCCTCCTTGAGAATCGCATTGTTCAGGTCGTCAAATTCGCCATTGGCCCGACGCACGTAGATGCCGGTCAGGACAAAGGCCGACACAATCAGGCCGACGCCCAGGGGAATGCCCCAGGTAACCGACGAACCGGGGCTGATCCTGGCCCCCAGTACTTGCGGCCCGTAGGCGATCAACAGGATGAAAGCGGAGTAGAGCCCGAGCATGATCGCCGAGAGAATCCAGGCGAACCTTTCCCTTTTTCTCACCAGCTCCTTGAAGCGCGGGCTGTTTTGAATCGAGAGGTAAATGCTGTCGTTCATTATTTTTATCCTCGCAGCACAGCTTTTTTATTATTGGAACATGGCCACTGTATGCGGCTCTGGAACAGGTTCCAGACGACCTTAGTAGTAGAGGGAGTGTAGCGAGGGATTGGGAGGGTGCAGAAACATTTGCGAGGGACGAAAATAATGTGGGAGGGGGCTTGTTCCCGATGGCGGTGGGGCAGCCAAAACATCTGTGGCTGACCCACCGCCATCGGGAGCAAGCCCCCTCCCACAGGGGGTTGCATCAAGGCCGGGGTTATTTAGCGGTCCACTCAGCAACGCGCTCAGGGTGCTTGGCGACCCAGTCCTTGGCCGCGGCATCAGGCTTGGCGCCTTCCTGGATCGCGAGCATGACTTCGCCGATTTCATCCTTGGAGGCCCACTGGAATTTTTTCAGGAAGGCCGCGACTTCCGGCGCTTTCTTCTCCAGGCCCTTGCTGCCGATGCTGTTGACGGTTTCAGCAGCACCATAAATCCCTTTTGGATCTTCCAGGAAGCGCAGTTTCCATTTGGCGAACATCCAGTGTGGTACCCAACCGGTGACCGCAATGGACTCCTGCTTGTCTTCGGCACGGGTCAGTTCGGCGATCATCGCAGCACCGGAGCTGGCCTGCAGTTTGTAATCGAGGCCGTACTGCTTGATCGCTTCGTCGGTCTTGAGCATCACGCCTGAACCGGCGTCGATGCCGACGATTTTGTTCTTGAAGGTGGTGTCGGTCTTGAGATCTTCGATGGACTTGGCTTTGACATACTCCGGCACGATCAGGCCGATCTTCGCGTCCTTGAAGTTGGGGCCGTAGTCGACCACCTTGTCCTTGTTCTTGGTCCAGTATTCACCGTGGGTCACCGGCAGCCAGGCGGAGAGCATGGCGTCGAGCTTGCCGGTGGCAACGCCCTGCCACATGATCCCGGTGGCGACCGCTTGCAGTTTTACGTCGTAGCCGAGCTTCTGCTTGATCACCTCTGCCGCCACATGGGTGGTGGCAACACTGTCGGACCACCCGTCCACGTAGCCGATGCTCAGGGTCTTGCTGTCGGCACTGGCCAGTGTGGAGCCCATCGCAACTACCAGAGTGGCAGCTGCGCCCAAGAGTCGTCGCATCTTCATAGTACTTCCCCGAAAGTGCTGCGCCCGGCGGATGCCGAGCGACGTCAACCTGTTGTTATAGGGTGCACCGCGCCCCCATCACGCGCGTCGATCACGGTGGTACGCCATCAGTGGAGTGCTGACGCTTGGATCATCAACCTGAGCGGGCATTCGACCTGCTCTGTCAGCGACCTCGGGTAAGCAAGAAACGACATCACATAGCCAGTAAGACGCTTTGTAGGATTTAACGCCAATATCCCGCTCGAACTTTGCATGTCAAAAGTATGCAGCCCCACTGGGACGGGACAAATCCGGGTAAGATGCGCGCCTTTGCTCCCCCAGAAAAGCCGACCATGCCCGCCACTGCCCGCTTCCCTGCCCTGCCCTATTGCCTTGCCTTGCTCCTCGGCCTGCTGGCCCTCGTTGGTTACTGGTACGGCCTGGGCCGTTCCGTGGTGCTGCCGGACGTCGCCAGCGCCAGCCACAAGTTGCAATGCGCGTCCTACACGCCGTTCGACAAGGACCAGTCGCCTTATGACCAGCCGTTCACCCTGCGCCCCGAGCGCATGGACGCCGACCTGGCCCTGCTGGCCACGCGCTTTGAGTGCATCCGCACTTATTCGATGTACGGTCTTGAGGCCATACCGGCGCTGGCACGCAAGCACGGGCTGAAGCTGATGATTGGCGCCTGGGTCAGCAGTGACCCGATCGCCACCCAAAAAGAAGTCGAGTTGCTGATCGCCGCCGCCAACGCCAACCCCGACGTAGTGACGTCAGTGATCGTCGGCAACGAAGCGCTGCTGCGCAAGGAAGTCACCGCCACGCAACTGGTGAAGCTGATCCACACCGTCAAAAGCCAGATCAAACAGCCAGTGACCTACGCCGACGTGTGGGAATTCTGGCTGCAGCACCCGGAAATCGCTCCGGCGGTGGACTTCCTGACCATTCACCTGCTGCCGTACTGGGAAGATGACCCCTCCGGCATCGACCAGGCCCTCAAGCATGTGGGCGACGTGCGCCAGACCTTCGGCCTCAGGTTCCCTGACAAGGACATACTGATCGGCGAAACCGGCTGGCCCAGCCAGGGCCGCCAGCGCGAGACGGCCGTGCCAAGTCGGGTCAACCAGGCGAAGTTCATGCGCGGCTTCGTCGCCATGGCCGAAGCCAATGGCTGGCACTACAACCTGATCGAAGCCTTTGACCAGCCGTGGAAACGTCTCAATGAAGGTGCCGTGGGCGGCTATTGGGGGCTGTTCGATGCCGATCGCCAGGAAAAGGGCATCCTCGCCGGACCGGTGAGCAATGTGCCGTACTGGCGAGTGTGGCTGGGCGTCGGGGGAGCCATTCTACTGGCTGCGCTGGTGCTGGGCGGCCGCGTACGCAGCACACGCAACGCGCTTGCGCTGCCGCTGCTGGGCGCCGTCGCCGCATGCTCCATCGGCACCTGGGCCGAGCTGACCCGCGTCACGGCACGCTCCCCGGATGAATGGGCCTGGGCCGCCGTGCTGGTGATGTTGAACCTGTCGGTACTCGCTCACGCGGCGCTCGCCCTGAGTGCCCGTGAGGGTTGGCGCGAGCGGGCGTTCGCCTGGATGGAGCGGCGGGCGGGCTGGCTGGTGGCGATGGCCGGGTTCGCCGGCGCGGTGATGATGCTCGCCATGGTGTTCGACCCGCGCTATCGCAGCTTTCCCAGCGCGGCACTGGTGCTGCCGGCGTTGGTGTACCTGGTGCGCCCGGTGGGCGGGCCGCGTCGGGAGATGGTGCTGCTGGCCCTGATCATCGGTGCCGGCATTGCGCCGCAATTGTACCGTGAGGGTTTGCTGAACCAGCAGGCTTGGGGTTGGGCGGTGGTCAGCCTGCTGATGGTTGTGGCGTTGTGGCGTTGCCTGAGGGTGCGCAAGGTCTGAAACCGCTATCGCAGGCAAGCCCGCGATGAGGCCTGTCAGATACCACGCGGCGCTCTGACCAACCGCAACCCCGCAATCACCAGCGCAAACACTGCAAAACTGGCGTTGTACAACACCAGCGCGGGCACCCCGAAGAGCAAGGCCAACAGCGCCAACCCCAGCCCCGCGCGTCCCGGCACGAAGAACGCCAGTACCGCCGGCACCAATGTCAGCCAGCCCAGCACCTGGAAGTGAATCATCAACCCCAGGTTCGAACGCACCTGGCATTCCCAGCGGCTGGCGTCGTCGGCGCAGAGCCCGACCCACTGCGCATCTTCCACAAAACCATAGCGTGCGCCATAACTGGCAGCCAGCCATAACGGCAGGGCAATCAGCAGCAAAATCAAGGGGAAGCGGCGGGACATGGGGCACTCCGATAGGCGAAAACGGCGATCAGCTTAATGCCCCGCCGGCCGATGGCAAGGGACATACACACAATTAGTGTTCATCAATGCGCGGCAAAGTGTATCTTCTGCCTGCTATAGCCCAATTCTGATGTAATTCTCCGACATTTTAGTGCCGAGTGATGGCACTTCGGCGATTACGTGGTGGTCATAGCCTGCGAACTTCATTCAGCACCTTTTCCTCTTAGGGATCCAGTCATGCTCCGTTCCTTGCGCTGCGCTGCCTTGCTGGGCAGCCTATTTTTGAGTGCGTCAGCACTGGCGGTCGATATCGACCAGGCCAGCTATGGCTACCCTTTGACCAACCCGTTCGAAGCGACCATCGCCACCACCCCGCCCGACCTTCGGCCCACCTTGCCGAGCGACGACGAGATCAACCAGTCCGACTACACCCTGAACATGCGTCCCGAGCGCGAATTCAGCCTGCCGGACAACTTCTGGGCGGTGAAGAAACTTACCTATCGCATCGCCAAGCAGGATCGCGCCGCGCCGCTGATCTTCCTCATCGCCGGCACCGGCGCGCGGTTCGACAGCAGCATCAACGAATACCTGAAAAAACTGTACTACCAGGCCGGCTACCACGTGGTGCAACTCTCGTCGCCCACCAGTTTCGACTTCATCAGCGCCGCCTCGCGCTTCGCGACCCCGGGTATCACCCAGGAAGACGCCGAAGACATGTACCGCGTGATGCAGGCCGTGCGTGCGCAGAATGCCTCGCTGCCGGTGACCGACTTCTACCTCACCGGCTACAGCCTGGGTGCGCTGGACGCGGCATTCGTCAGCAAGCTCGACGAGACCCGCCGCAGCTTCAACTTCAAGAAAGTGCTGCTGCTCAACCCGCCGGTCAACCTCTACACCTCGATCACCAACCTCGACAAGCTGGTGCAGACGGAGGTCAAGGGCATCAACAACACCACCACTTTTTATGAACTGGTGTTGAACAAGCTGACCCGCTACTTCCAGCAAAAGGGCTACATCGACCTCAACGACGCCCTGCTCTACGACTTCCAGCAATCCAAACAGCACCTGACCAACGAACAGATGGCCATGCTGATCGGCACCTCGTTCCGCTTCTCGGCGGCTGATATTGCCTTTACCTCGGACCTGATCAACCGCCGCGGCCTGATCATTCCGCCCAAGTATCCGATCACCGAAGGCACCAGCCTCACGCCATTCCTCAAGCGTGCGCTGCAATGCGACTTCGACTGCTACCTCACCGAGCAAGTCATTCCGATGTGGCGTGCGCGCTCCGATGGCGGCAGCCTGCTGCAACTGGTCGATCAGGTGAGCCTGTACGCGCTGAAGGACTACCTGCACGCCAGCCCGAAAATCGCCGTCATGCACAACGCCGACGACGTGATCCTCGGCCCTGGCGACCTGGGTTTCCTGCGTAAAACCTTCGGCGATCGCTTGACCGTCTACCCGCTGGGCGGCCACTGCGGCAACCTTAATTACCGCGTCAACGCCGACGCCATGCTGGAGTTCTTCCGTGGCTAAATATCTTCTGCTGCTTGCCGCCCTGATGTGCGCAGGCGTGGCCAATGCCGACAACAGCAAGGCCCACGAGCCGGTCAAGGTTGACGCTGATGGCTTCAAGGAACCGCTGACCAAGCTCAAGTTCAACCCGGGCCTGGACCAGCGCGAGTTCGAGCGTTCGTCGCTCACCGCGCTCAACGTGTACGACCCGCTGGAATCGTGGAACCGCCGCGTGTACCACTTCAACTACCGCTTCGACCAATGGGTGTTCCTGCCGGTGGTCGACGGTTATCGCTACGTCACGCCCAGTTTCCTGCGCACCGGCGTGAGCAACTTCTTCAACAACCTGGGCGATGTGCCCAACCTGCTCAACAGCCTGCTGCAGCTCAAGGGCCATCGCTCGCTGGAAACCACCGGGCGTCTGCTGGTCAACACCACCATCGGCATCGCAGGCCTGTGGGACCCGGCCACCGCCATGGGCCTGCCGCGCCAGAGCGAAGACTTCGGCCAGACCCTGGGCTTCTACGGCGTACCCGGCGGCGCCTATGTGGTGCTGCCGATCTTCGGCCCCTCCAACCTGCGCGACACCGCAGGGCTCCTGGTGGACTACACCGCCGAAAACCAGATCAACTTCCTGAACGTGGCCGAAGTCAGCTCCAACCACCCGGAAATCTGGGCGTTGCGAGCAGTGGACCGGCGTTATCAGACCAGCTTCCGCTACGGTCAGATGAACTCGCCGTTCGAGTATGAGAAGGTGCGGTATATCTACACCGAATCGCGCAAGTTGCAGATTGCCGAGTAAACCGCGTCGATAAAAAAAGGCCATTCAACCGAATGGCCTTTTTTTTGCCTTTAAACAGACAAAATCCAATTAAATATTTTCGCCGCGACCGCACCTTGAGCAGCCTTTCAAAGTGAACGCGATGCAGACTCAGGCGCCACCCTTAGCGGGCACATTGTTGAGGCTCGCGGATGGCCGGTGCTACCATGTGCAACCGCCTGTCCTGGCAAGGAAATCTCTGGTTTATGAGCACCATTCGCGAGCGCAATAAAGAAAAGATCCTGCGGGCGGCGAGCGAGGAGTTTGCCGACAAGGGCTTCGCCGCAACCAAAACCAGCGACATCGCCGCCAAGGCCGGGCTGCCCAAGCCCAACGTCTACTACTACTTCAAATCCAAGGACAACCTCTACCGCGAGGTGCTCGAGAGCATCATCGAGCCGATATTGGCCGCCTCCACGCCGTTCAATCCCCAAGGCGACCCCAAGGAGGTATTGAGCAACTACATCCGCTCGAAAATCCGCATCTCCCGCGACCTGCCCTTCGCCTCCAAAGTGTTCGCCAGCGAAATCATGCACGGCGCGCCGCACCTGAGCGGGGAGCAAGTCGAACAACTGAATGCCCAGGCCAGGCACAATATCGACTGCATCCAGAGCTGGGTGGATCGCGGGTTGATCGCAGCAATCGATCCCCATCACCTGATGTTCAGCATCTGGGCGGCCACCCAGACCTATGCCGATTTCGACTGGCAGATTTCAGCCGTGACCGGCAAGGCCAGGCTGGATGAGGCCGACTATGAGGCGGCGGCGCAGACGATTATCCGGTTGGTGTTGAAGGGATGTGAGCCGGACTGATAGATCCGGGTGAGGCCATCGCGGGCAAGCCCGCTCTTATCAAACACAAAATAACTTATTGATTTTAAACCTTAAGTTCCAGGCAGCCACATTCCTGTGGCGAGCGGGCTTGCCCCGCGTTGGGCTGCGCAGCAGCCCTAAAACCATGTTGTGCGTAGTGTCAGGTACACCGCGTTTTCTTTGATTGGGGACGCTTCGCGCCCCAACGCGGGGCAAGCCCGCTCGCCACAGAGGCCCCATTTTGCTGCGCGACAGCGCTACGTCGAAGAGGTAGTGGGGACTCCCACGGGATTACACCGTCCAATATGGAGGCTGGCTTGCCCGCGATGGGGCCCTGAAGATAATCCAGTCAATCTGGCACCCCCGCATCCGCCAGCAACCCCAGCCCCTCAATCGCCGTAATCGCGCACCGCTCATCAATATCCGAGGTATCCCCGCTGATCCCGATCGCCCCCCAGGCCTTGCCGGTGGCGATCTGCGGGCGCAGCAGGCTGGCGCCGTCTTCACGTTGAAGGGTGATCAGATGGCCGCCGCTGTCGAGTACCGCGATGGTCAGCGGTGCGGCGGACATCGCACGGCCGGCGGCGATGGCGTGGCAGGTCAATTGAGTAGCGAGTTTCAAGCTTAACGCGCTCATGGTGCCGTCCTTTTTCTTGTTATCAGGATGCGCTCAAGGCCTGTTTGATCAAGACGTTAATAAAAATAGAATACATTTACAATTATTTTTGTATACAAAACCATCAACAAAGCCTCTAAAAACAGCACATAAACCGTCGAAAGACGTAAAAGCCTGCTCATAAAATGCATTGACCTGCACAGTCCGGCGTGAATAAACTCCGACCAAACGCAACGTGTATACAATTATA
The DNA here is from genome assembly GCF_001439805.1 of Pseudomonas trivialis. Classification (GTDB taxonomy): domain Bacteria; phylum Pseudomonadota; class Gammaproteobacteria; order Pseudomonadales; family Pseudomonadaceae; genus Aquipseudomonas; species Aquipseudomonas trivialis. Next base: position 177,563 of record NZ_JYLK01000007.1, read on the forward strand.
AAAATACGAGGCGACAAAAAATGAGCAGAATGAGAGCAGTCGAAGCCGCCGTCCTGGTGATGCGCCGCGAGGGCGTGAACACCGCCTTCGGCATCCCGGGCGCTGCGATCAACCCGCTGTATTCGGCTTTGCAGAAGCTTGGCGGCATCGATCACGTCCTTGCTCGCCATGTTGAAGGCGCCTCGCACATGGCCGAGGGCTATACCCGCACCAAGGCCGGCAATATCGGCGTGTGTATCGGCACTTCGGGTCCGGCGGGCACCGACATGGTCACCGGCCTCTACAGCGCGTCGGCCGACTCCATCCCGATCCTGTGCATCACCGGCCAGGCGCCCCGTGCCCGCCTGCACAAGGAAGACTTCCAGGCCGTCGATATCACCAGCATCGTCAAGCCGGTGACCAAGTGGGCGACCACCGTGCTGGAGCCGGGCCAGGTGCCCTACGCGTTCCAGAAAGCCTTTTATGAAATGCGCTCCGGGCGCCCCGGCCCGGTGCTGATCGATCTGCCGTTCGATGTGCAGATGGCCGAAATCGAGTTCGACATCGACGCCTACCAGCCGCTGCCCCTGGCCAAACCGCTGGCCACCCGCGCTCAGGTGGAAAAGGCCCTGGCCCTGCTCGATGCGGCCGAACGTCCGTTACTGGTGAGCGGCGGCGGCGTGATCAATGCCGACGCCAGCGACTTGCTGGTGGCGTTCGCCGAACTGACCGGCATCCCGGTGATCCCGACCCTGATGGGCTGGGGCACCCTCCCCGATGATCACCCGCAGATGGTGGGCATGGTCGGCCTGCAAACCTCGCACCGGTATGGCAACGCGACCCTGCTCGAGTCAGACCTGGTGCTGGGCATCGGCAACCGCTGGGCCAATCGCCATACGGGCTCGGTGGAGGTGTACACCGAGGGACGCAGGTTCATCCATGTCGACATCGAACCGATGCAGATCGGCCGCGTGTTCGCCCCGGACCTGGGCATTGTTTCCGACGCCGGCGCCGCACTGACGATGTTCATCGACGTGGCCCGCGAATGGAAAGCCGCCGGCAAACTCAAGGACCGCAGCGCCTGGCTGCATGACTGCCAGCAACGCAAGGCCACCCTGCAGCGCAAGACCCACTTCGATAACGTGCCGGTCAAGCCGCAGCGGGTGTACGAAGAGATGAACCGGGTATTCGGCAAAGACACCTGCTACGTCAGCACCATCGGCCTGTCGCAGATTGCCGGCGCGCAATTTCTGCACGTTTATAAACCCCGCCACTGGATCAACTGCGGCCAGGCCGGGCCCCTGGGCTGGACCATTCCGGCGGCCCTCGGCGTGGTCAAGGCTGACCCGAGCCGCAAGGTGGTGGCGCTGTCGGGGGACTATGATTTCCAGTTCATGATCGAAGAGCTGGCGGTGGGCGCACAGTTCAAGCTGCCGTATATCCATGTGGTGGTGAACAATTCCTACCTGGGCTTGATACGCCAGGCCCAGCGAGGCTTTGACATGGATTATTGCGTGCAGCTGTCTTTCGACAACCTCAACGCGCCGGAGCTGAACGGCTATGGCGTCGACCATGTGGCCGTCGCCGAAGGCCTGGGTTGCAAGGCGCTGCGGGTGTTCGAGCCGGGCCAGATCCAGCCGGCGTTGCGCAAGGCCCAGGAAATGATCGAAACATTCAAGGTGCCAGTGATCGTTGAGATTATTCTGGAGCGCGTGACCAATATTTCCATGGGCACCGAGATCAACGCCGTCAACGAATTCGAAGACCTGGCGCTGGTCGGCAACGATGCGCCGACTGCCATTGCCCTGCTCGATTAAGGAGAACCCTATGCCGCGCTTTGCCGCCAACCTGTCCATGCTGTTTACCGAACAGGATTTCCTCGCCCGTTTCAAGGCGGCCGCCGACGCCGGTTTCGCCGGCGTCGAATACCTGTTCCCGTATGAGTTCAGCTCAGTTGAACTCAAGGCGCAGCTCGAGGCCAACGGCCTGACCCAAGTGCTGTTCAACCTGCCAGCCGGGGACTGGGCCAAGGGTGAGCGCGGCATCGCGTGCCACCCTGACCGGGTCGAGGAGTTCCGCGCCGGGGTCACGCTCGCCATCGCCTACGCCCAAGTGCTGGGCAATACCCAGGTCAACTGCCTGGCGGGCATTCGCCCCGAAGGGGTGGACGATAAAACCGTGGAGCAGACCTTTGTCGCCAACCTCAAGTACGCCGCCGAACACCTTCAGGCGGCAGGCATCCGGCTGGTGATGGAAATGATCAACACCCGCGATATCCCGGGGTTCTACCTCAACAATACCGCGCAAGCCCTGGCGATCCGCGAGCAGGTGGGCAGTGACAATCTGTTCCTGCAATACGACATCTACCACATGCAAATCATGGAGGGCGACCTGGCCCGGACCATGGCCACTCACCTGGAGGTGATCAACCATATCCAACTGGCCGACAACCCGGGGCGCAACGAGCCGGGCACCGGCGAGATCAACTACCGCTTCCTGTTCGAACATCTGGACCGCATCGGGTACCAGGGTTGGGTCGGCTGTGAATACAAGCCGTTGACCACCACCGAAGCGGGTCTTGGCTGGCTGAAAAGCCATAACGCCATCTAATAAAAAGAGGATTTCATCATGGCTAACATCGGTTTTATCGGCACCGGCATCATGGGCCTGCCCATGGCTGCGAACCTGCAAAAGGCGGGTCATCAGTTGTTTCTGTCCGAACACCACGGCAAGGCACCGGCTGAACTGATCAGCGCCGGCGCCGTGGCCCTGGCCACCCCGCAGCAGGTGGCGCGGGAGGCCGAGTTCATCATCGTGATGGTGCCCGACACGCCGCAGGTCGAGGACGTGCTGTTCGGTGCCAACGGCGTGGCCACCGGGCTGTCACCAGACAAGGTGGTGATCGACATGAGTTCGATCTCCCCCACCGCCACCAAAGCCTTTGCGGCAAAGATCAATGAGACCGGCGCGCGCTACCTCGACGCACCGGTGTCCGGCGGTGAAGTCGGCGCCAGGGCCGGCAGCCTGAGCATCATGGTCGGTGGTCAGCCGCAGACCTTTGAGCGCGCCCTGCCGCTGCTGCAGAGCATGGGCAAGAACATCACGCTGGTCGGCGGCAATGGCGACGGCCAGACAGCCAAGGTGGCCAACCAGATCATCGTGGCACTGAACATCCAGGCGGTGGCCGAAGCGCTGCTGTTCGCGGCAAAAAACGGCGCCGATCCGGCCAGGGTGCGTGACGCGCTGATGGGCGGCTTTGCCGCCTCCAGAATCCTCGAAGTGCACGGCGAACGCATGATCAACGGCACCTTCGAGCCGGGCTTTCGTATCAACCTGCACCAGAAGGATTTGAACCTGGCGCTGGCCGGGGCAAAAGAGTTGGGGATCAACCTGCCCAATACCGCCGCCACCCAGCAGGTGTTCAGCACCTGCAGGGCAATAGGCGGTGGCAACTGGGACCATTCGGCACTGATCAAGGGCCTGGAGCACATGGCGAACTTCTCGATTCGCGCAGAATAAATGCGATCCCTGTGGGAGGGGGCTTGCTCCCGATGGGTTCACCACGGTTTCTCTGACTCACCCAAAACCCGCCCCCGCATGGACAGCCCGTTCGAATCCCCCTAGGCTTGCCCGACCTTCGATTCGGGCGTTCTTTATGCACAGCAATAACGATTGGCGTCAGCGGCTCTACGTCATGGTTTTCCAGAGCGACACCCTGGCCGGGCGGCGCTTTGACGGCATCCTGCTGCTGATCATCCTCGCCAGCCTGGTGATCGTGATGCTCGACAGCATCGACCAGGTCCACCAGAACTACGCCAATGTGCTGGCCTATATCGAGTGGGGCTTCACGCTGATCTTCGCCGTCGAATACTGCCTGCGCCTGTATTGCTCGCCCAAGCCGCTGCGTTATGCCTTCAGCTTTTATGGGCTGGTGGACCTGCTGGCCATCGTGCCCGGTATCCTCGCGCTGTATTACAGCGACGCGCAGTACCTGTTGATCATCCGCATCATCCGCATGCTGCGGATTTTCCGCGTGCTCAAGCTCAGCCCCTACCTCAAGCAGGCCAACTACCTGATGGCGGCGCTGCGCGGCAGCAAACAGAAGATCGTGGTGTTCCTGGTCAGCGTGTGCACGCTGGTGACCGTGTTCGGCACCCTGATGTACGTGATCGAAGGCCCGGAGCACGGCTTTACCAGCATTCCCAAGGGTATCTATTGGGCAATCGTGACGCTGACCACCGTGGGCTTTGGCGACATCGTGCCCAAGACCCCGCTGGGCCAGGTGATTTCGTCACTGGTGATGATCACCGGTTACTCGATCATCGCCGTGCCCACCGGGATTTTCACCGCTGAACTGGCCAGCGCCATGCGCGGTGAACAGCTGCAAACCGACTGCCCGGTGTGCAAGAAAGACAGCCATGAGCCCAACGCAGCGTTCTGTTCGCGCTGTGGCAGTCATCTTTTCAAGAAAGTGGAATAAGCAAAGTTCTTTTTAATCTTTAAGGCGCTATGCGCGTGCCGCTATAGTCGCTGGCACAGTGCCTCCCCTCTTCTCGAACAACAAGGAATGAGCAGTGAAAAAACTCGTTAGCGCCTCTCTCCTGGCCGCCGGCCTTGCCCTCGCGGGCGCCGTGCAGGCAGCCCCCGTTACACTGCTCAACGTCTCTTACGATGTGATGCGCGATTTCTACAAGGACTACAACGCAGCCTTCCAGAAGCACTGGGACAGCGTGCACCCGAACGACAAGCTGACCCTGCAGATGTCCTTCGGCGGCTCCAGCAAACAGGCGCGCTCGGTCATCGATGGCCTGCCGGCCGACGTGATCACCATGAACATGGCCACCGACATCAATGCCCTGGTCGATAACGGCAAACTGGTGCCGGACAACTGGGTCACCCGCCTGCCGAACAACAGCGCGCCGTTCACCTCGGCCACTGTGTTCATCGTGCGCAAGGGCAACCCGAAAGCCCTGAAGGACTGGCCGGACCTGTTGAAAGACGGCGTGCAAGTGATCGTGCCCAACCCCAAGACGTCCGGTAACGGCCGCTACACCTACCTGTCGGCCTGGGGCTATGTACTCAAGAACGGTGGTGACGAAGACAAGGCCAAGGCCTTTGTCGGCAAGCTGTTCAAACAGGCGCCAGTGCTGGACACCGGTGGCCGCGCCGCGACCACCACGTTCATGACCAACCAGATCGGCGACGTGTTGGTGACCTTCGAGAACGAAGCGGAAATGATCGCCCGTGAATTCGGCCGCGATCAGTTCGAAGTGATCTACCCAAGCGTCTCCGCCGAGGCCGAGCCGCCGGTGTCGGTGGTCGACAAAGTGGTCGACAAGAAAGGCACCCGCGCGGCCGCCGAAGACTACCTGAAGTACCTGTGGTCGCCCGAAGGCCAGGAAGTTGCTGCCAATAACTACCTGCGCCCACGCAACCCGGCGGTGCTGGCCAAGTACACCGACCGTTTCCCGAAAGTCGACTTCCTGTCGGTGGAGAAGACCTTTGGCGACTGGCGCACCGTGCAGAAGACTCACTTCAATGATGGCGGCGTGTTTGACCAGATCTACTCCGGTCAATAACCAAACGCGGTCAAAACTGTGGGTGGCTCCGCCAAGTCTTCGACTTAGCGCTGTCGCGCAGCAAACTGGGGCCTCTGTGGTGAGCGGGCTTGCCCCGCGTTGGGGCGCGAAGCGCCCCCAATCAAAGAAAATGCGCTGTACCTGACACTACGCAGAACAGGGTTTTGGGGCTGCTGCGCAGCCCAACGCGGGGCAAGCCCGCTCGCCACAGGAATGTGGCTGCCTGAAACTTCAGGTTTTAAAATCAATACGTTATTTTGTGTTTGATAAGGGCTGGCTTGCCTGCGCAGACACCTCGCTGTATCAGACAGACCGAGGTGACGCTATCGCAGGCAAGCCAGCTCCCACAGTGGTTTTGCATTCGGCAATTACATCGGCGGTGTCACGCCATCCTTCCCGGCAGAGATCGCCTGGGCAGTGACTTTCCCGCCCGCCCCCTGCGACGCGAACAACACCACCTTCACGCCCGGCTTGAGCAACGTGCGATCCCCAGGCTCCAGGTTGACGATCGGCACATCATCCGGCACCACGATCTTCTGCTCGCCGCCCTTGTATCTGACGGTCAACGTACGTCCTTTGCTGACCACCAGGTCGCCGACGGTGCCGTTGGTCATGCTGCTGCCTTCCTTTAAATCGAATGCCCGATGCCCTTCACCCGTGCCGGCCATGGCCGGGGGGAATACGTGGACTTCAAGGGCGGTCAGGGTGCCGTCGGCATTGGGCATGGCAGCCGAGCCGATGTAGCTGCCCGGCTTGATCTGATCAATTTTGGTCAGCGTCACAGCTCGCACCTGGGTGGCCGGGGTAAGGTGCACGACCACGTCTTCGCCGCTGTTGACCTTGACGTGCATGGCATCCCCGTCCATCGCGGTGATGGCGCCGCGTACGCCAACGCGCGGGGCCTCGGCCGCGTGCGCCAGGCCCACCGCCATGGCAGCGGCGAGGGTTGAGGCCAAAATCATCTTATTCAACGTGATCTTCATCGCAGTGGATTTCCTGTTTCGGCAGTTGTGACTGAATGTATCATTGCCCGGCATAAGTAATATCACGCCGAACAGCCTACTCGTCCCAGGGCATTGTCTCTACTCTCGCTCACCATCCTCCCCTGCTTTATGAGAACACCATGAACGCTACGTTCCACGCTGCACCCACCATGACCCGAGGCATGGTGATGCTGTTTGCGTTTTGCTGCGGTGCCATTGTGGCCAACATCTATTACGCGCAGCCGATCATCGAAATGATCGCGCCGGACATCGGCCTGACGCCCGCGATGGCGAGCCTGATCGTGTCGCTGACGCAGATCGGCTATGCCCTGGGCCTGTTTTTTCTGGTGCCCTTGGGTGACCTGCTGGAAAACCGCAAGCTGATGATCACCACCACCGTGGTGGCCATCGCCAGCCTGCTGGGCGCGGCATTTACCGAGCAGCCGAACCTGTTCCTGCTGGTGTCGCTGCTGATCGGCTTCAGTTCGGTGTCGGTGCAGATCCTGATCCCGCTGGCCGCGCACCTGGCGCCCGCCGAATCCCGTGGACGGGTGGTGGGCAGCATCATGGGCGGTTTGTTACTCGGCATTTTGCTCGCACGGCCGGTGTCCAGCCTGGTGGCCGACCACTTCGGCTGGCGCGCGATGTTCATGGCGGCCGCCGCGTTGATGGCGTTTATCAGCGTGGTGCTGATGCTGACCATTCCCAGGCGTCAACCCGACCACAGCGCCAGCTACGGCCAGTTACTGCGCTCTCTGGGCACCCTGCTGCGTGAACAACCGCTACTGCGCCAGCGCGCGTTTTACCAGGGCTGCCTGTTCGCCACCTTCAGCCTGTTCTGGACCGCCGCTCCGCTGGAGCTGGTGCGCAGCCACGGTCTGAGCCAGACACAAATCGCACTCTTCGCCCTGGTGGGCGCCATCGGCGCCATCGCCGCGCCCATTGCCGGCCGTCTGGCCGACGCGGGCCACACCCATCGCGCCTCGCTGCTGGCCATGCTGTTTGCCGCGTTGAGCTTCCTGCCGGCCCTGGTTCATCCGTTGTACAGCGTCATCGGCCTGGCCGTGACCGGCGTGGTGCTGGATTTCTGCGTGCAGATGAACATGGTGCTCGGCCAGCGCGCCATCTATGCCCTCGACGCCAATAGCCGCAGCCGCCTGAATGCGCTGTACATGACCAGCATCTTCATCGGCGGCGCCTTCGGCTCGGCGATTGCCAGCAGTGTGTATGAACACGGCGGCTGGCTGGGCGTGATGCTGGTGGGCAGCGCATTCCCGCTGCTGGCGTTGCTGCGCTTCCTGGGTGCATCACGGCACGCGGCGGTCGCAACCGCCTAGGAACGCACCAACTTCTCCAATGCCGCGTCCGCCAGAAATGACGAGCGGCTTTTGACCTTGTGCTCGCGCACATAGCGGTCGATGCGCTGGATAACATAACCGGGCAAGGTCACATTGACCTTCTCGGTCCGGCCCAGATAGGGCGAAATATCCAGCTCCAGCATCCCCCAGCCCATGCCGGCGTACGCTTCGTCGGCGTGGTGATTGGCCACCGACGTTGGCATCGGAATCACCCCGCCCTCTGCGGCAATCGCCTGCAGCATGATGTGTGCGACTTCCACCGCTGCGTTGTACGCCTCTTCAAAACTGTCCCCGGCGGTGACAGCGCCGGGAATGTCGGGGATCTGGATGCCGGTGGCGGTGAAGTCATCGCCCCATTCGATACAGATTGGGTATTGCATGCATGCTCTCCTTAAAACTGAAACAGACCGGCGCGTTTTCTGATGCTGCTGACGGTGCCCAGCGGCAAATCCTTTTTTGGATGGGGCACCGGGATCGTGTACGGGTTATAGCGGTGGGTAAAAATAGGATGGCTGCCCGTGACGCGATCCAGCACCCAACCTGCTTCCTGCAGTTCCTTGATCAACAACCTGCTTTGCACCTCGGCCTCCTTGGCTTGGCCCGATTAAAGATAACCCTGGAGTTATCTTTACTCAAGCACGAAATTCAGCTGGGTGACTGTCGGTTATGTGACGGGATATTGGGGTAGCGAAGGACGATGCGGATCCAGTGAAGGAGGGGCTTGCTTGATCAGTCAGTTCATCAGGCGACGGTTCCACCGCCATCGGGAGCAAGCCCCCTCCCACACTGGATTTTCAGCAGGACTGACAAGAGATGTTCGACGGTATCTTCCAGAGCGCCGGAATTGTCGAGTACATACAAACCGGCGTCATTACCGGCGATCATCTGCGCCGTGAACCGCGCATTGCGCGCCAGGCGATCCTCGATATCTTCCAACGACTCGCGCCCCCGCGCGATCAGGCGTTGGCGCAACAGGGTGTGATCCACCGTCAGCAACAGCACCCCCATGCCCGGGTAGCGCTCGCGGGTTTGCGCCAGATGCGCACGGGAGCCGTTGACCAGCACGTCCTCCCCCGCCGCCAGCCAGTCGTCGATCTCGCGCGGGATGCCGTAGGACAACCCATTGGCCTGCCAACTGAGGGCAAATGCGCCCTGAGCCAGCAGCGCGGCAAACTGCTCCGGGCTCACACCCTGCGCCGCCTCGCCCACCGCCTCCGCCGAACGCGTGATGACGCGGCGCACGATGCGACAGCCGCGCTCGGCCAAACGTGAGCGCGCAGCATCCAGCAGGCTGTCCTTGCCCGAACCCGACGGCCCGATGAGATAGATCAACCTGCCGGCCATCAATACACCCTGTTTGCTTGTTTTCCAGACATGGGGGCTACCTTACCGGAGCGCGGACCGCCATACACCCGTTGGTAGGCAGAGTCGGGAATACCTCGGCTTGATGGCCGAATAAAATCTGCTGTGGGAGCTGGTTTGCGAGATGGAAGAAGCGACCCGAAGGTCGCCTTGTCATTGTGCGTACTGCTTGCTCAAGCCCGGCGGCACACCCTGCACGTCGGTCTCTTCCCATGGCCCGTTCGGGCTGATGGAGCGGCTCCAGCCGTTGCTCCAGCGGTAGTAGGTGCGCTGGCGGTAGAAGGTGTCGGGCTGCTCTTCCAGCACATACACCTGCATCTTGCCGTCCCAGTGGCTGGCGGCGCCGGGTGGCGGGGCGAAGGTCGGGGATTTGCTCGGCACAGGCTTGGGCTGTGGCGTGACCGGGCCGGAGGGTTGAGTGCTCGGCTGCGTCGACGGGCCCGACGGCGGGATGGTCGGGCCGGTAGGCGCCGGAGGTGGGCGGTGGACCGCGCAGGCACTCAAGCCGAGTACGAGGCTGAGCAGGGTGATGCGTGCAAGGGCGGTCATGGGCGTTTCCTCGAAGTTACGGGTCCGGACTGTCGATGGTCAGCGGCTGCAACGCAGTGGTGCTGCTGGCCAGGGGTTGGCTGCGGCCGATCCACTGGCCGGCGGTTGGAATACCTGCCCGGGATATGCGCGCAACCAGTTGGACTTCAGGGAAGTTGGACAGTTTCAACGACGGCATCATCGCGTCGGCATCTCCCAGTTCAACCGTGATGGGCAGCTCGGCGACGGTCACACGCTTGACCGCCAGCGGCGCGGGCGGTCCCTTCACGGCACGCACGAAGATGAACACGCTGTCGGAGGGCAGGACGTTGGCTTTTACCTCGGCGGACAGGTCCACGCGCACTGTCATCACCGACTGTTGCGCCACCACGCCGCCGTTTTCCTTGAGTTTTTGCGCCGCGCGGTCGATGCCACCCTGCAGCGCGGCGCGGGAATTATCTTCGGCCGGCAACTGCGCCAACAGGCGGTTCCAGTAGTCGATGGCTGCCTGATAGCGCTGGCCCTCGAACGCGGCGATGCCAAGCAGGCCGAGGCTGGTGACTTCCTTGGGATCGAGCTTCAACGCTTCGTCCGTGAGTGCCTGAATCCTGGGCGACCATTGTTTGTTATCGGCAAAATACTGCGCCTGCGCCCACTGCCCGAGCAGTTCCGGCCGGCGCCCGGCCAGGGCCACGGTGCGTTCGAACACCCGGGCGGCATCGGCAGAACGGCCCTGGGCCATATAGGCACGGCCAAGGAAGTACAGGCCTTCGGCCGAGTCGGGCTGGGCCGCAGCGGCGCGCTCCAGGCGGTGGGTCATGTCTTCCATGGACACCGGCGGCCGCGAGAGCTCGCGGGTCAGTTCAACCTTGTCGCTGGCGCCGTAGTGCAAGTACAGCGCAACGCCCAGCACCGGGACCAGCAACGCCGCCAACAATGGCAGCGGTTTGCCCAGGCGCGACTCGCGGGGCAGTTGCACGCCTTCGGTGTCGGCCAATAATTCGCGCGCAGCTTCGGCACGGCCGGTCTCCAATTGCGCAGCGGTAAGTACGCCTTCCTGTTGCTGCACGTGCAGCTCGGCGAGGCGCTCCTGATACAGCGCGACGTTCAGTGCGGTGCGATCCTCTTCACGCTGGGCACGCCGGCCGCGCAACACGGGAATCAACAGAAAACTCAGGGCGGTCAACAGCAGCAAGCCGGCGGCGAGCCAGAAATCAATCATCGGTCTTGGCATCCAGCAAGTGGTCGAGACGTTTGCGCTCCTCAGGGGACAGCGCGTCGGATCCATCGGTCGGTGCAGCACGCCGACGACGCACGATCACCGCCATGACGACCAGGCCCGTCAGCAACAACCCGGCAGGCCCGAACCAGAGCAGCGCGGTTTTGGCGTTGAGGGCCGGTTTGTAGCGCACGAATTCACCGTAGCGGTCGACCATGAAGTCGATGATCTGCTGGTCGTCCTTGCCCTCCCCCAGCATGCGGAAGATCTCTTTGCGCAGGTCGGCGGCGATGGGCGCGTTGGAGTCGGCGATATCCTGGTTCTGGCACTTGGGGCAGCGCAGTTCTTTGGTCAGTTCGCGAAACCGCGTGCGCTCGGCGTCACTGGCAAATTCATAGGTATCGATGGCAGCGTGGGCCACACCGGCCAATCCCAAGACCAGCACGGCAGCGGCAAGCAGGCGCTTCATGGCGTGGCCTCATCGACCAGCGCCTGGTACCTGGCGGCCAGTTGCTCGCGCCACACCGCTTCGTCGATCACGCCGACGTACTTGTCGCGGATCACGCCCCTGGCATCGATGAAGAAGGTTTCCGGAGCGCCGTACACGCCAAGGTTCAGCCCGAGGTTGCCGTCGTCATCGCGAATATTCAGTTGATAAGGGTTGTGAAACTCGGCCAGCCATTTCAGCGCGGCGGCGTTGTCGTCCTTGTAATCGATGCCGTAGATCACCACGCCCTGCTCGGCCAGCTTGTTCAGCACCGGGTGCTCGATGCGGCAGGAGATGCACCAGGTGCCCCACACGTTGACCAGCGCCGGCTTGCCCAGCAGGTCGGCGCGGGTCAGGGCTTTATCGCCCTGCACGCTGGGCAACGAGAATTCGGGAAACGGCTTGCCGATCATGGCCGACGGCAACTCGGCGGGGTTCAGGTACAGCCCGCGATAGAGAAACACCGCCACCAGCAGAAACAGCACCAGTGGCACCAGCATCAACCCTCGCTTCATACCGCAGCTCCTTGCAGGCCGAGGGCTTCGCGCACCCGGGTTTTGACTTTGATGCGATAACGCCGGTCAAGCGCCGCCAGCAAACCGCCTGCGCCGGTGAGCAGGCCGCCGAACCAGATCCAGCGCACGAACGGTTTGACGTGCACGCGCACCGCCCAGGCGCCCTCGCCCAACGGTTCGCCCAGGGCCACATACAGGTCTCGGGTAAAACCGGCGTCGATGCCGGCTTCGGTCATCATCGAACTCTGCACCGTGTACAGGCGTTTTTCCGGGTGCAGCACGGCCACTTCCTTGCCGCTGCGGATGACGCGCACGGTGCCTCTGTCGGAGGTAAAGTTCGGCCCCTCGAAGTGCCTGGCGCCTTCGAAAATAAAGTGGTAACCGGCCAGGTCCATCGATTCGCCCGGCGCCAGGCGCAGGTCGCGCTCGGCGCTGTTCTGGCTGGACAGCACCACGCCCAGCGCGCAGACCGCAATGCCCAGGTGCGCAATCTGCATGCCCCAGTAGCTGCGAGTCAGGCCGGGCAGACCTTTGATCAAGCCTTTGTGGCGCGTCTTGTCGAGGATGTCGCGCGCACCGGCGAGCAATACCCAGCCGGCCAGCAGGAAGGTGGCGAGCACCGCCCAGTTGAAGTCGCCATAGGCAATGCCTGCGATCACCGCCAGGACCACGCTGCCCAGCAACACCGGCAGCAGCATGCCGGCCAGCCACTTCAGCGGGGTGTCTTTCCAGCGCACCAGCATGCCGATCGCCATCACCCCCATCAGCAGGCCCATCAACGGAATGAACAACGCGTTGAAATACGGCGGGCCGACCGACAACTTGGCGCCGCTCAGGGCATCCAGCACCAGCGGGTACAGGGTGCCGAGCAGGATCATCGAGGCGGTCACCACCAGCACCAGGTTATTGCCCAGCAGCAGGGTTTCCCGCGACCACAGGTTGAAGCCCACCTGGCTCTTGACCACCGGTGCGCGCAGGGCGAACAGGGTCAGAGAGCCGCCGACCACGAACAGCAGGAAAATCAGAATGAACACGCCCCGCGCAGGGTCGGATGCAAACGCATGCACCGACGTCAGCACCCCCGAACGCACGAGAAATGTGCCGAGCAGACTGAGGGAAAACGCGGCAATCGCCAGCAGCACCGTCCAGCTTTTGAACACGCCGCGCTTTTCCGTGACCGCCAGCGAGTGAATCAGCGCAGTGCCCACCAGCCAGGGCATGAACGAGGCGTTTTCCACCGGGTCCCAGAACCACCAGCCGCCCCAGCCGAGTTCGTAGTAGGCCCACCACGAACCCAGCGTGATGCCGATGCCGAGGAAGGCCCAGGCGACAATGGTCCATGGCCGCGACCAGCGTGCCCAGGCCGCATCGAGGCGCCCGCCGAGCAAGGCAGCGATGGCAAAGGCGAAGGCCACGGAGAACCCGACGTAGCCCATGTAGAGCATCGGCGGGTGCACGATCAGGCCGATGTCCTGCAGCAACGGGTTAAGGTCGCGCCCGTCCAGCGGGATCTGCGGCAGGATGCGGCTGAACGGGTTGGAGGTCATGATCAGGAACAGCAGGAAACCGATGCTGATCATGCCCATCACCGCCAGCACGCGGGCCAGCATCACCTGCGGCAATTGGCGCGAGAACACCGACACGGCGAACGTCCAGCCGCCGAGGATCAAGGCCCACAGCAACAGCGAGCCTTCGTGGGCGCCCCACACGGCGCTGAACTTGTAGTACCAGGGCAAGGCGCTGTTGGAGTTGTTGGCGACGTAGGCGACGGAAAAGTCGTCGGTCATGAAGGCGTAGGTCAGGCAACCGAACGCGAACAGCAGGAAGGCAAACTGGCCCCAGGCGGCCGGCTGCGCCAGGCTCATCCACAGCCGGTCGCCGCGCCAGGCGCCGAGCAACGGCACCACGGCCTGCACGACGGCAAAACACAGGGCGAGGATCATCGCCAACTGGCCAAGCTCCGGAATAAAGAGTGCGCTGGTCATGGCTTAACCTCCCTGGCCGGGGTTGGCGCGGATTGGCCGCTGTCTTTAAGGGCTTTGGTCACCTCGGGCGGCATGTATTTCTCGTCGTGCTTGGCCAGCACTTCATCGGCCACCACCACGCCCCTGGCGTTGAGCTTGCCCAGGGCAACGATGCCCTGGCCTTCGCGGAACAGGTCCGGGAGGATGCCGCGATAGGTGATGGTCACGGCCTTGTTGAAGTCGGTGACCACGAAGGTCACGTCCAGGGAGTCGCCGGAACGTTTCAACGAGCCTTTTTCCACCATGCCGCCGGCGCGGATCCGCGTGTTCAGAGGCGCTTCGCCGTTGGCGATCTGGGTCGGCGTGTAGAAGAGGTTGATGTTCTGCTGCAGCGCACTCAACGCCAGGCCCACGGCAATGCCGACGCCGGCCATGATGGCGAGGATGATCAACAGGCGCTTTCTACGCAGCGGATTCACTTTTCGGTCTCCCGGCGCAAACGACGCGCCTCTTGTTGCAGGTAACGCTTGCGGGCCAGGATCGGCGCGCCGACGTTGAGGGCCAGCACCGCCAGGCAGATACCGTAGGCTGTCCACACATACAGGCCGTGGTGGCCCATCGCGAGAAAATCACTGAACGACGCAAAGCTCACGGGCGTACTCCCAGGCAGCGCTGTATTTCGGCCTTGGCCCAACTGGCGCGGGCTTCACGCTTGAGCACTTCAAGGCGCATGCGCAGCAGCAGCACCGCACCGAAGAAGCAGTAGAAGCCCAGCACCATCAGCAGCAGTGGCGCCCACATTTGCACCGGCATGGCCGGTTTTTCGGTGAGGGTGAAGGTGGCGCCCTGGTGCAGGGTGTTCCACCACTCAACCGAGTATTTGATGATCGGGATGTTGATCACGCCGACGATGGCCAGCACCGCGCAGGCCTTGGCCGCGCTGTCACGGTTGCTGATCGCGTTGCCCAGGGCAATCAGGCCGAAATACAGGAACAGCAGGATCAGCATCGAGGTCAGGCGCGCATCCCACACCCACCACGAACCCCAGGTGGGTTTGCCCCAGATCGCACCGGTCACCAGCGCCACGGCGGTCATCCACGCACCGATGGGCGCGGCGCATTGCAGGGCCACGTCGGCCAGTTTCATCTTCCACACCAGGCCGACAATGCCGCACACCGCCAGCATCACGTAGCAGGACTGCGCCAGCAGGGCGGCGGGCACGTGGATGTAGATGATGCGAAAACTGTTGCCTTGCTGATAGTCCGGCGGCGCGAAGGCCAGGCCCCAGACCAGGCCGATGCCGATCAGCAGCAGGGCGGCGATGCTCAACCCCGGCAGCAGCTTGCCGCTGATGCCGTAAAACCATTTGGGCGAGCCGAGCTTGTGAAACCAGGTCCAGTTCATTGCTGTTTCTCACGGTTGCGTCTTGCCGTGGCAAAACGCTTAGGGTCTTTACTGGCCAAGCCAGACCTCATTATTCGCCGACGCTGATTTTCAGGCCGGCCGCTATGGCAAAGGGTGTCAGGGTTACCGCCAGGGCGGTCAAGCTGCCCAGCCACAACAGGTAACCGCTCGCCGGCAGGCCCATGAGCGCGGCTTGCAACGCGCCACTGCCGAGGATCAACACCGGGATATACAACGGCAGAATCAACAGGGCCAGCAGCAGACCGCCGCGCTTCAAACCAACGGTCAACGCGGCGCCCACTGCCCCCAGCAAGCTGAGCACCGGCGTACCGAGCAACAAAGACAGTAACAATACCGGCAGACACTCGACGGGCAAGCCCAGCATCATCGCCAGCAGCGGCGCAAGCAACACCAGCGCCAGGCCGGAAAACACCCAGTGTGCCAGCACTTTGGCCAATACCAGAAGCGGCAACGGGTGCGGCGAAAGGACCCACTGCTCCAGGGAGCCGTCTTCGAAATCACTGCGAAACAGCCCGTCCAGCGAGAGCAGCACGGATAACAGCGCGGCCACCCACACCAGCCCCGGGGACAAGGTTTGCAACAGCCCGGCCTCGGGGCCGACTGCCAACGGAAACAGCGCAATGACGATGGCGAAGAATACCAGGGGGTTGGCCAACTCGGCCGGGCGGCGGCACAACAGCCGCGCCTCGCGGGCGACCAGCAGGGCGAACACACTCATGCCGGCCACCGGCTCAGGTCCAGCTCGCGGTAACCGGCGGGCGTGTGCGCGAGGGTGTGGTGCGTGGTGAGCACTACGCTGCCGCCCTGCTCACAGTGCCTGGCCAGGTGCTTTTCGAGTTGGGCGACGCCTTGTGTGTCCAGGGCGGTGAACGGCTCGTCGAGGATCCACAACGGTGGGCCGGGCAGATACAGGCGCGCCAGCGCCACGCGACGTTGCTGGCCGGCGGACAGGGTGTGGCAGGGCACGTCTTCAAAACCCTTGAGCCCGACAGCGGCGAGGGCCTGCCAGATCGCGTCGCGACTGGCCGGGCGATGCAGGGCGCAGAGCCAACTGAGGTTTTCTTCAGCGCTGAGCACGTCCTTGATCCCGGCGGCGTGGCCGATCCAGATCAGGTTGCGTGCAAGCTCGCGGCGTTGCTCGTCCAGCGGTTTGCCGTTGAGCCGCACCACGCCTGCGGTCGGCTGCATCAACCCGGCCAACAGGCGCAGCAGACTGGTCTTGCCGCTGCCGTTGGGGCCGCTGACCTGCACCATGTCGCCCGCAGCGATCCGCAATTCGAGGTGTTCGAACAGCAGGCGCAGGTCGCGTTCACAGGCAAGCGCTATGGCTTCAAGAAGAGGGCTGGTCAAAAGATCGTGGGCCTTTACGGTTCAAGTCGGCGGCGCGGCGGCCGTTATAGAGAGCAGCACAATAACGGCTTCGGCGACTGAATTTAGAGAGCTGGATCAAATGGTTGTGAGGTTTTTAGCGCTCTCTGTGCGCACGGGCGGCATTATACATGCGATGCCCTACGCTAAAGAGGGCAATTTCCCCAGAGATGGCGCGCACGATGACCGGTGAAATCAACCTCCCCACGCTTGCTCCCGCTTCGGCGGCAGGGCCCAGTGCTGCGCCTGCGGTGGGCCAGTTGCTGAAACTGCTGGAGCCACAGATCGGGCTGATCGACGCGGGCAAAACGGCGAATGCCGAAGTCATCGCGCTCAAACAAGGCGGTGAGGCGTTTCAGTTGCTGCTCAAGCTGACGCTCGACGGCGGTCGCCAGACGCTGGTGCAGGCCAGCAGCCCGCAACCGCTGCCGTTGGGCAGTAACGTCGCGGTCAGCCAGACCCAGGCAGGCAACCTGACCTTGAGTCTGCAGCAGGCCATGAGCGCCAATGTCGCCGCCCTGACCAGCCTCGACACCGAGCAGTTGCCGGTGGGCACGCTGTTGCAGGCCAAGGTGCTGACCACCCAGGTGCTGCCCCAGGGCACTGCGCAACCGGCGGTCTACCGCTCGTTGGTCACGGTGCTCAATAACGCACTGGCCGGCGCCACCCTCACGGTGGAAAGCCCGCAGCCGTTGCGGGTGGGCAGCTTGCTCAGCGCCGTGGTGCAGAATGCGCAAACCCTCAATTTTGTGCCGCTGAGCGGGCTCAAGGATCAACTGGCCGTCACCCAGCAGCTCGCGACCCAGCAAAGTCGCCAGGGCTCGCTGGATGCGGTGTTCACCGCCCTGCAGAACCTGCCCCGTGGCGACAGCACCTCAGCCGATCTGCGCGCGGCGGCCGACCGTTTGTTGGCAGCGTTGCCGGACCTGGCCCAGGTGAGCAACCCCAAAGTGCTGGCGCAAGTGATCCAGAACAGCGGCGCTTTTCTTGAGGCTAAATTACTGGTCGGGCAAAACCCGCAGATTCCGCCGCTGGATATGAAAGGCGCGCTGCTGCGCCTGGTCGCCGACCTGCTGCCCGCCCTGCCTGCGTCCACCAACCTGCACGCCATTCTTGCCGCCAACACACTGGCCCAGGCCATGCCTAACTTCGTGCGCAGCCCGTTGGGTACGCTCGGCCAGGTCGGCGCGCGTCAGGCCCCCGCAGGCTTCCCGCTGCCCGAGCGACTGATGGCGAAACTGGAAGGCGAAGGCGACCTGGAAAACCTGCTGCGCCTGGCAGCCGGAGCAATTTCGCGGCTACAGAGCCATCAACTGTCGAGCCTGGAACAAACCGGTCTGACTGCCGACGGACGCCTGCAAAGCACCTGGCAGATGGAAATCCCCATGCGCAACCTGCAGGACATCGTGCCGTTGCAGGTCAAGTTCCAGCGCGAGGAACCGGCGCCGGACAAGGATGAGCCCGAACGCAAGGCCAGCAAGGACGCCAGGCAGATGCTCTGGCGCGTCGAGCTGGCCTTTGACATGGAGCCGCTGGGGCCGTTGCAGGTCCAGGCGCAGTTGAGCCAGGGCAAACTGTCCAGCCAGTTGTGGGCAACACGCCCGTTTACCGCCAGCCTGATCGAAAGTCATCTGGGCACGTTGCGCGAACGCCTGGTGACGTCCGGCATCAACGTCGGCGACCTCGATTGCCATTTGGGCACACCGCCACGGGGCCCCAAAACCGGACTGGAACAACGCTGGGTGGATGAAACCGCATGAATGACGCCCACTCACCCCGCCAGGCGATTGTCCTCAAGTACGACGGCCAGCAGGCGCCGACACTCACCGCCAAGGGCGACGACGCCCTGGCCGAAGCCATTCTCAAGCTGGCCCGGGAAAACGAGGTGCCCATTTATGAGAATGCCGAGCTGGTGAAGCTGCTGGCGCGCATGGAACTGGGCGACAGTATTCCCGAAGAGTTGTACCGCACCATCGCGGAGATCATCGCGTTTGCGTGGACGCTGAAAGGTAAATTCCCGGTGGGCTACGACCCGGATGCAGGGCCGGTGGAGCGCGACGTTACCGAGCGCGGCGACGATTACTGAACCACCCAGGATTCACTGTGGCGAGCGGGCTTGCCCCGCGTTGGGGTGCGAAGCGCCCCCATTAAAGAGCACGCGTTATACCTGACACTGCTCAGCGCCTGGTTTGGGGGCTGCTGCGCAGCCCAACGCGGGGCAAGCCCGCTCGCCACAGAGATTGGGTCACCTGAAATTTCAGGCTTTAAAATCAACAGGTTATTTTTTGTTTGATCCAAGAGAGGGCTTACCCTCGCCCACAGTGGGATCGGTGGTCAGTTCATGACTTCGCTCAAGGGGATGAAGCTGACGCGGTCTCCGAGAGCCAGCGTGGTGCCTTCCAGCACTTCCACAAAACCCTCGGCCCACGCCGCACTGCGCAGCACGCCGGAGCTCTGGTTGCGGTAGATGATCGCCTGGCCCTGCTCGATGCGTCCGCGCAGGTATTCGCGGCGGTTGCCCGGTTTGGGCCAGACGAATCCCGCCGGTACGTCGAAACGCAGGGGCTCGACGTCGGGCACGCCCTGGCGGCGCAACAGGTAAGGCCGAGCGAGCAACGCAAAGGTCACCAGGGTGGACGCCGGGTTGCCGGGCAGGCCGATCACCGGCACGCCACGAAAATGTCCGAACGTCAGCGGCTTGCCAGGTTTGATCGCGAGCTTCCACAAGGCCAGTTCGCCTTCTTCACGCAGAGCGATGCCAAGGAAGTCCGCTTCGCCCACGGAAACACCGCCGGTGGACAGGATCAGGTCGACGCTGCCAAGGCCGGCCAGGCGCGTGCGGGTCTGTTTCAGATCGTCTGGCAGGATGCCGGCGTCGATCACTTCGCAGCCCATGCGCGTCAGCCAACTGCACAATACGCGGCGGTTGCTGTTGTAGATCTGGCCAGGACCGAGGGGCAAACCGGGTTCGATCAACTCATCGCCGGTCGACAGCACGGCCACGCGAACGCGGCGCACCACGTCCAGGCGATCACGTCCAAGCGAGGCAGCCAGCCCCAGTTCGATCGGGCCCAGGCGCGTGCCGGCGGCCAGAACCTGCTCACCGACCGTGGTTTCCTGACCCTGGGGCCGGATGTTCTGCTGCGCCTGCAACGGCTCGCTGAAACTCACACGCTCATCCAGGTGAACAACCGCGTTCTCCTGCATTTCGACGCAGTCGGCGCCCTCCGGCACCGGCGCACCGGTGAAGATCCGTGCACAGGTGCCTGCCGCCAGCGGCGCTGGCGCCTGGCCGGCGAAGATGCGCTGGCTCACCGCCAATGGCTCGCCGCTCCAGTCCGCCAGGCGTAGCGCATAGCCGTCCATGGCACTGTTGGGCCAGGGCGGCAGGTCGAGGGTGGACACCAAATCCTGCGCCAGCACGCGACCATCGCAGTCAGCCAGCGTCAGCACGTCACGTTCGGTAATGCGCGCCGCGTCGGCCATGTCCAGCAAGCGTTGCAGGGCCTCTTCCAGCGGCATCAGGGCGCCGGTCCTGCCAGGCTTACCCACGTGATTCACAGGGCTCGGCCTGCTTCAAATGGGGCACGAAGTTGCAGGGGCGATGGCGGTTATCCAGTTGCTCGGCGAGGATGCCATCCCAGCCGGTGCGCACTGCATTGGTGGAGCCCGGCAGGCAGCACACCAGGGTGCCATTGGCCAGGCCGGCCAGGGCGCGGGATTGCACGGTGGAGGTGCCGATATCGGCCACGGAAATCTGGCGGAAAAGTTCGCCAAAGCCATCGACCTGTTTGTCGAGCAGGCAGCTTACGGCTTCGGGCGTGCTGTCGCGGCCGGTGAAGCCGGTGCCGCCAGTGATCAACACGACTTGCACCACGTCTTCGGCGATCCAGTGGGCCACCTGGGCGCGAATTTTATAGAGGTCGTCCTTGAGCAATACGCGTTCGGCCAGACGGTGGCCGGCGGCGGTGAGACGGTCGACGAAGACCTGGCCCGAGGTGTCGGTGTCCAGGGTGCGGGTGTCACTGACGGTCAGTACGGCAATATTCAGGGGTACGAAAGGCGCATCAGCCTTGGCTTTCATGGCTCGGTCCGGTTGTCGAAGGAACAGCCCGGTGTTATATCACAGGCCCCTGTTGAGCTGCCGCTGCGGAGCCGCCATGTCTGTTGATTCTTCCCCACTGCCCTGCTCGGTCCTGCTGCTGGCCGGAGGCCGCGGCCAGCGCATGGGCGGCCAGGACAAGGGCCTGCTCGACTGGCGCGGTCTGCCGCTGATCGCCCACCTGCAGCGCGTGGTACGACCGCTCACCGATGACCTGATCATCTCGTGCAACCGCAATCAGGAACGCTACGCGCCGTATGCCGATCAACTGGTGAGCGACGACAGCGCGGATTTTCCCGGGCCCTTGGCCGGAATTCGCATGGGACTTGCCGCCGCACGTCACGGACATTTGCTTATACTGCCGTGCGACGTGCCGCAGATCGATGCGCGTTTACTCGCCGACCTGCGTCAGATTGCGCGACGCAATCCCAACATTCCGGTCATGGTGCGCCACGGCGAATTCTGGGAACCCTTGATCAGCATCATTCCCACCCCCCTCAAGACTGAGGTGGAGCGGGCATGGGACACCGGTGAGCGCAGCCCACGCAGGGTTTTCCTGCAATGCGGTGCGATCGGCCTGCAGTGCCCGCCCGATGACCCGCGCCTGGCCAACCTGAATACGCCGGACCTGTTGCTCTCAAGGGCCAGCGTGTCAGAATGAACCTCGTACAAGGAACTTGCAGGCGTAGTACACGTCTCAAGGTCAGCCATTAAGAAGCAGTATTCTCTCGGAGACAAACTCATGACTCAACGGACCATCGCCGCTCTCATGCTTGCACTGGGCCTCGCCACCCTCGCCGGTTGCGCCTCGCCGACAGTGATCACCCTGAATGACGGTCGCGAAATCCAGGCCGTCGATACCCCATCGTTCGACAAGTCTTCGGGCTTTTATGAGTTCGAACAACTGGACGGCAAGCGCACCCGCCTGAATAAAGACCAGGTTCGCACCGTTAAGGAGCTGTAAGCCCACGGCTTGCACACAAGGCCCGCCTCGCGCGGGCCTTTTCGTTTGCGCAGGTTACCAGTCGAGGGTGATAGCGCTGCGAAAACTGCGAAGGTCCCCGGTGACCGGGTCGGTAAACCGCACGCCCTGTGCCAGCAGCTTGAGAGGGTGGGCGTAGTCGTCTTCGGCGTCCTTGATCACGTCCGGATAGAACGGATCGTTGCAGATACTCGCGCCGAGCGCCGTCATGTGCACGCGCAACTGGTGCTTCTTGCCGGTGACGGGATACAGGCCGTAGCGCCACAACCCGGCGTTTTTTTCGCGTACTTCCACCGCCGTTTCGGTATTGCTGACGCCAAGGCCTTCCTGCATGCGAAAGAACGGTTCACCCTCCACCAGGCGACTTTTGTGCACCAGGGGAAAGACGAGATCGGGTAAGGCCGGCGCGATGGCTTCGTAGAATTTGTCGATGCGCCGCGTGGGAAACAGCTGCTGATAGACCGAGCGGCTCTGTGGGTTGGCAGAAAACAGCACCAGCCCGGCGGTGTGTCGGTCAATCCGATGCAGGGGCACCAGCGAAGGGTTGTCCAGGCGATGAATCAGACGGCGTAACAGGGTCTGTTCGACGTACTCACCGGCGGGCGTCACCGGCAAAAAATGCGGTTTGTCGGCGACCACCAGATGCTCGTCGGCATAGAGGATGGTTTCCTGCACCGGGATCACTTTCTCGTTGGGCACTTCGCGAAAGTAATGGATGCACAAGCCTTCCCTGTAAGGCAGTTGCGAGTCGATCGGCTTGCCATTGCTGTCCAAAACCCGGCCACGGGCAACGCGGTCAAGCCATTGCTCACGGCTGATCGCCGGGAAATGCGCGCACAGGCATTCGAGCACCGTCTGCCAACGACCCGGTGGCAAATACAAGGTACTGGCTTGGTGCCGGGAGGCGGAAAAAGCTGAAGTGGACATGCATAAGGCCTTGACTGAAACAGGCCGGCATTATCCCGCATGGAGCGCGATTGAGCCTAGGCAGATCTCACGCCTTGGCCAACTGCGCGCGCAGAACCGGTGAAGCACTGGCCGCTTCGGTGAACTCCTTGAGCCAGCGCAACACGTCCACCGCTTCCCAGCGGCCAGGATCGTAGAGTGCGTATAACAAGCCCTGGTAACCCACCACATCCAGCTGCTTGTGATAACCGGCGCGCTGAAACAATGCTTCGATTTCCGCAAAGCAGGTATTGAAATGCACTTTGTTAAACGGCGTCTTGCCTTCCGTGACCAGGCCATCCAGGCGCAGCTCGCTCACCGCATCGCGCACGATGTCGACGGACATGCGATTGACGCTGCTTTTCAGTTGTTCAACATTCACCACGGGCGTTCCCTCTACTCAATCGCTGTACAAACATACAGTAAAGTAATGTCAGGCGTTTCAATTGTCCAGTGCAGCGTGCAAGACTCACGGCCCGACCGCCCGCATTCAGCGCTACCGCAAGGCCCGCGCACCCAGGTACGGTAAAAGCTTCAGCAGACAATTACACTGAACCTTCGGCACCGCCCGCGACTCGAAACCACACGTACCGATCAGCCCATCACGGAGATAACCATGGCCAGAAAAACAGCACAGACCGCCCAAGAGATACTCATGGCGGATTTTCAAACCCTGGTAAGCGATACCGAAAAGCTGCTGGACGACACCGCAATCCTCGCCGGCGACCAGGCTGATGAGCTGCGCAGCAAGATCCACGAAAGTCTGCTCAAGGCGCGCGAAACCCTGCAAACCACCGAAGACTCGCTGCGCGAGCGCGGGCAGGCTGCCGTCACCGCGACTGAAGATTACGTGCAGGCCAACCCATGGCAGTCTGTCGGCATTGCTGCCGGCGTGGGCTTTTTGATCGGTCTGCTGGCTACAAGGCGCTAAATCATGGCTATAGGCGAAAGCGGCTCGTCCACGGGCCAAGGTTCGACTTCACGACGTCTGGGCGCAGCCGTACTGGGCTTGCTGCACAGTCACGTCGAGTTGTTCGGCATCGAATTGCAGGAACAGAAAGCCCGTACCGTCAGTTTGCTGCTGTTCGCCGGCCTGGCGCTGGTGTTTGCGCTGCTGTTGCTGGTAGGTCTGTCGACCCTGGTGATGATCCTGGTATGGGACACCGGTTATCGTCTGACCGGCATTATCTGCCTGTGTGTGTTCTACAGCCTGGCTGCAGCCTTCTGTGGGGTGCGTCTGAAAGCGGCGGTGTTCGATGAATCCACGCCGTTCCACGCCACCCTCGAAGAGCTGGCCAATGATCGGGAGCGCCTGTTGCCATGAGCCGCAATGAAGTTGTAAACACCGACTCGCGCCGCGACATGCGCAAGGCGTTGATTCGCCTGCGCATGGAAATGCACCGCCAGGAGATTCGCCACGAGTCCCAGCAATTGATGGCGCCCCTGAACAGGATGCGCGACATGCGTCATAACTGGCAGGACAGCCTGGGCGTCAAGCACGCGCCACTGTGGGGTATGGCAGCAGTGACCCTGATGGGATTCTTTACCGGCAAGGGCGCCAAAAGTGGCAGCATCAGCAGTGTGACGCGTCTGGTGCGACTGGGCGCCGGCTTGATCCCGCTGATCAAATTGGCAATGGCAGGGGCCTCACGCAAACGCTGAGCGCTGGCTGCACCCTTGACTACCTCAGTAAAGATAGAAACGGCCCGGCCTTCAATTTAGAGAGTCGGGTCTTTTTTTGCCCACGTGCCAATGTAGTTTTTTGCTTGCCCCGCCAGGACGGAACCGGGAAGCTGGGCGGGTCATTCACCGCACGGAGAGTAACCGCCTTGGATTGGCCCACCCTGTTGACCCGCGAACGTCTGGGAAAACCCCTGCACAGCCCGGAAGAACTAGGCCGCAGCCCGTTTCACAAAGACCATGACCGCATCATTTTTTCCGGCGCATTTCGCCGCCTGGGCCGCAAGACTCAGGTGCACCCCGTGTCGAGTAACGACCACATTCACACGCGCCTGACCCACTCACTGGAAGTCAGTTGCGTGGGCCGCTCCCTGGGCATGCGCGTCGGCGAAACCCTGCGCAGCGCCCTGCCCGACTGGTGCGACCCGAGCGATCTGGGCATGGTGGTGCAATCGGCCTGCCTGGCCCACGACATCGGCAATCCGCCGTTCGGCCATTCGGGCGAAGACGCCATCCGCCACTGGTTCCAGCAGGCCGCAGGCCGCGGCTGGCTGGACGATATGAGCGGCGCCGAGCGCAACGACTTCCTCAATTTCGAAGGCAATGCCCAGGGCTTCCGCGTACTCACCCAACTGGAATACCACCAGTTCGACGGTGGCACTCGCCTGACCTACGCCACCTTGGGCACCTACCTGAAATACCCCTGGACCGCCCGTCACGCCGACGCCCTGGGCTACAAGAAGCACAAGTTCGGCTGTTATCAGAGCGAGCTGCCGATTCTGGAACAGATCGCCCACAAGCTCGGCCTGCCGCAACTCGAGGAACAGCGCTGGGCGCGCCATCCGCTGGTTTACCTGATGGAGGCCGCAGACGACATCTGCTACGCCTTGATCGACCTGGAAGACGGCCTGGAAATGGAGCTGCTGGAATACGCCGAGGTAGAGTCATTGCTGCTCGACCTGGTCGGCGACGACCTGCCGCAGACCTACCGGCAACTGGGCGCCCAGGATTCGCGGCGGCGCAAGCTGGCAATCCTGCGCGGCAAGGCCATCGAACACCTCACCAACGCTGCGGCGCGCGCCTTCGTTGAGCAGCAGGACGCCTTGTTGGCCGGCACCCTGCCGGGCGATCTGGTGGAGCACATGCACGGCCCGGCCAAGCGCTGCGTGCTGGATGCCAAGGACATGGCGCGCAAGAAAATATTCCAGGACAAGCGCAAAACCCTGCATGAAATCGGCGCCTACACCACGCTGGAAATCCTGCTGAATGCTTTTTGCGGTGCTGCACTGGAGCAGCATGGCGGACGCACGCCGTCGTTCAAGAACCGACGCATTCTTGACCTGCTGGGCAACAGCGCTCCGGACCCGGCCTGGTCGCTGCACGCTTCGTTCCTGCGGATGATCGACTTCATCGCCGGCATGACCGACAGCTACGCCACGCAAATGGCGCGGGAGATGACAGGGCGTTCGAGCCCGAAGTGACCCAGGGATCAAGCCACCTGTTGTGTGAGCAGAAATTGCCTACGAAGCTAACAGAGTGGCCTGATCGAAGTCGCGCAGTTATCCAAAGAATAATCGCGCAAGCTTCTGGCCGACTCAGCGAGTCATTCCTGAGCCCCCCTATCGACGCTTGACTGCCCCGTGTGCCTTCCATGCCCGCTCGCACCGTTCGAATCCTGTTGGTGGAGGATCATCCCTTTCAACTCCTGGCCACCCAATGCCTGCTCAAAAGCTTCGGCTTCGAACAACTGACCCTCGCAGAAAACGCTGAACACGCCATCCATTCGATGTGCACCGCCACAGCCCCGTTCGATCTTATGCTCTGCGACCAGTGCCTGCCTGACCTGCCGGGGCTGGAGCTGGTGGAAATTGCCAGCCGCCAGCATTTCATAACCGGTGCCATTCTACTGAGCGGGTTACCGGCGATGGAGCTCTCCAACCTGACCCTGCAAGCCTTGCAGCGCGGCCTGCCTATCCTTGGTTACTTACCGAAGCCATTAAACAAAGACGAACTGTCAGTTTTAATGGCGCCCTTATTTCAACTCTAACTGTAGGACCTTAAACATTAGACCAAGGAAAAATTACTTGAGAGCAATGTGAATCGCCTCGTGCCGCCGGTGACTACATCCAATCAAAATTTGCTTACACCTGACACCACAAAGCCTTACCGCTGCGTAGGTTGCCACCTTTTTTCATGTAGGAATTTTCCTGTTTTATACCTGTTTCCCCAAGGCTCATGCTCACCCCTCTTCTTCTGAGCTAATGTGCCCGCTTTATTTGCACTTGCATGGAATGTGATTATGAACACCGTTTTTATCATTGATGACCATCCCGTTATCAGGTTGGCGATTCGAATGTTGCTGGAGCATGAAGGTTATAAAGTCGTCGGTGAAACGGATAATGGCTGCGACGCCATACAGAGGGTGCGCGAATGCATGCCCGACCTGATCATTCTGGATATCAGCATCCCGAAACTGGATGGCCTGGAAGTGCTTTGCCGTTTCAACGCCATGAACACGTCAATGAAGACCCTGATCCTCACGGCCCAGTGCCCGACGCTGTTCGCCACACGCTGCATGCGCTCGGGTGCCGACGGCTATGTATGCAAAGAGGGTGACCTGAGCGAACTGCTGAGCGCCATCCGCGCCGTGTTGTCCGGCTACAACTACTTCCCCAGCCAGGCATTGAATGCCGGCAACATGGAAGGCAACGACACGGAGGAACTTGAATTATTTAAAATGGTAAATGACCGTGAACTGATGGTCTTGCAGCTTTTTGCACAGGGTCGCACTAACAAGGAAATAGCAAAAGGTATGTTTTTAAGTAATAAAACAGTCAGCACTTATAAAAAACGCCTCATGCAAAAATTGAAAGCGAAGTCCTTGGTAGAACTTATCGAGATGGCAAAACGAAACGCGCTAGTGTGAGAAAGCGGATGCCCAGCCGTATAAAGGATTATTTGGTTATATTAATTGCCGGCGTATGCTTCAGCACGACTGCGCCCGCCGATCATCAAGCCGGTCCGGAACACTTCACCTTACTGAGCCGTGCGGGTGCCGTTCAACTGGAGTCTCGACTGGACAAGACTCAGCGTCAGTGGTTGCAGAACAAACGCGAACTGGTGCTGGGGACTGCTGCGCCCGATTACCCGCCGTTCGACCTCACCTCCAGCGGTCACGACTACGAGGGGTTGACCGCCGATTACGCGGGGCTGCTGGCCAATGCCCTGAACCTGCCCATCACCGTGTTGCGCTATCCCACACGCGACGCTGCAATCGCCGCCCTTGAATCGGGTGACATAGACCTGCTGGGCTCCTCCAACGGTTTTGAGGCCGCCAACCCGAACCTTATCCTGTCGCAGCCGTACGCGGTGGATCAACCCGTGCTGGTGACCCGCGAGGAAGAAACCCGCAGCCTGAACGATAACCTCGCCGGACTGCGCTTGAGCCTGGTGTATCACTACCTGCCGCTGGAGGAAGTGGAAAAACTGTACCCGCAAGCGCACATCAGCACTTATCCCTCTTACCAGAACGCATTGAACGCGGTAGCGTTCGACCAGGCCGACGTGTTCCTGGGTGACACCATCTCCACCCATTACATGATCAACAAGGGCTACCTGAAAAACGTGCGCATGGCCAATTTCGGCAAGCATGAAGCCTACGGGTTCAGCTTTGCGTTACGCCAGGACCAGCGCATTCTGCTGTCCCTTGTCGATTCGGTGCTGGCCGCGGTCCCCATCAATGAACGAGACAGTATCGCCAAACGCTGGAGCGCCGGCAGCGATATCCTGCTGACCGACAAAAAACTGCACCTCACCCCGCGCGAAGAGCGTTGGCTGCAGGACCATCCGGTGGTCAGCGTGCTGGTCAATGAAACCTTCGCACCGCTGACGTTTTTTGACGCCGACGGCAACTTCCGCGGCATCACCGCCGATTTGCTGGAGCTGATCCGGCTGCGCACCGGCCTGCGCTTCGAGATTCGGCGCTCACGTGAAGTCAGCTCGATGATCGAGGAGGTCAGCGCCGGGAAAGCCGACATCATCGGAGCGATTATTCCCAGCGACGAACGGGAGGACCAACTGAACTTCAGTCGTCCCTATCTGGAAAACTCTTATGTGTTGTTGACCCGCAAGGAGCAGAAAGCGCCCTTGAACCTGGAACAGATGGCCGGTAAACGCCTGGCGATCACCCAAGGCAACCCGCTGGTAAACATGCTCGCCAGGGACTTCCCGCAGGTTCAACTGGTGGAGGCCGGCGATACCTTCAAGGCCTCTGAACTGCTGGCCCAGGGGCAGGTGGATGGCGCGGTTAATTCGCTGGTGATCGCCAATTACCTGCTGTCTTCCCAGGCGTTCCAGGACAAGCTGCAGATCAGCACCAGCATCGGCACCCTCCCAGCCACCTTTGCCCTGGCCACCTCGCGCGAGGCCACCGAGCTGAGTTCAATCCTCGACAAGGCGTTGCTCAGCATTGCGCCGGATGAACTGGGCATCATCAACAGTCGCTGGCGCGGCTACTCCGCGGCCTCCGACAGCTACTGGCGCAACTATCACCGCCTGATCACGCAGATCATCATCGGCGCCGGGCTGCTGCTGCTGACTTCACTGACCTGGAACGCCTACATGCGCCGCCAGATCACCCAGCGAAAACTCGCTGAGCGAGCGCTTAACGACCAGTTCGAATTCATGCGCGCACTGGTCAACGAAACCCCGCATCCAATCTATGTGCGCGACCGCAAGGGCTTGCTGCAAACCTGTAACGACAGCTACCTGCAAGCGTTCGGCGTCAAGCGTGAAGACGTGATCGGCAAAAGCGTAATCCAGATGAACATGGCCATCGAGGCGGAGGCCGCGCAATATCACGCCGATTACCAGCGGGTGGTGGCGCAGGGCAACCCGCTGATTCTGGATCGCACCCTGCATATTCAGGGCAAAAAAATGACGATCTATCACTGGATTCTTCCCTATCGAGACTCGGTCGGGGAGGTCCAGGGCATCATTGGTGGCTGGATTGATATCAGCGATCGTCGCCAACTGTTCGACGAGCTGCGCGCAGCCAAGGAGCGCGCCGACGAAGCGAATCGGGCAAAAAGCACCTTCCTCGCGACCATGAGCCATGAAATTCGAACGCCGATGAATGCGGTGATCGGCATGCTCGAACTGACACTCAAACGCGCAGACCAGGGCCATCTTGATCGCCCGGCCATTGAGGTGGCCTACAACTCGGCCAAGGACCTATTGGAGTTGATCGGCGATATCCTCGACATTGCGCGCATCGAGTCCGGCCGTTTGAGCCTGGCACCGGAGCGGGTGAACCTGCGGGACGTGATTGAATCGGTGGTGCGCGTATTCGACGGCCTGGCGCGGCAGAAAACCCTCAGCCTGCTGCTGGAGTTCAAGCCGGAGCTGGACACCACCGAGGTGCTGATCGACCCGCTGCGCTTCAAACAGGTGCTGTCGAACCTGGTCAGCAATGCCATCAAGTTCACCGAACACGGGCAGGTGAAGATCAAGGTGGACGTGCAACCCACCGACCAGCCGCAGCAGGTCGAGATGAAACTGGTGGTGGAAGACACCGGCATCGGCATCAGCCGGGACGACCAGATGCGCCTGTTCGAACCCTTCGCCCAGGCCGACAATTCCGGACACCTGGCCAGGAGCGGCGCAGGGCTGGGGCTGGTGATATGCCGCAGCCTGTGCGCCATGATGGGTGGGCAGCTGAGTCTGAGCAGTGTGCCGATGGTCGGCACTCAGGTGCATGTCCATTTGAAAATGCCCAGCCTGCAGCCGGTCGAGCACGTGGACGAGCAAAAACCGACCGATCCCGCCCCTTCCCCGGTGCTCAACGTGCTGGTGGTGGATGACCATCCTGCCAACCGCCTGCTGATGTGCCAGCAACTGGGTTACCTGGGCCATCAGTTCACCGCCGCCCCACACGGTGCGGCCGGGTTCCAGGCGTGGCGTCAGGAACGTTTCGACCTGGTTATCGCGGACTGCAACATGCCCATCATGAACGGCTACGAGCTGAGCCGCTCGATCCGTGAGTATGAACAACGCGAACAACTGCCCCCCTGCGTGGTGCTGGGCTTTACCGCCAACGCCCAGCCGGAGGAAAAACTGCGCTGCAAGGAGGCCGGCATGGACGACTGCCTGTTCAAACCGATCAGCCTCACGGTACTGGAGCGACAACTGGCGCAGGTGGAGCGGCAATCCTTCGGCGCACCACTGGAGCTCGCCAGCCTCGACCACTTGACGGGAGGAGACGCCCAATTAAGCCGCCGCCTGCTGGAAGAGTTATTGAGCAGCAGCCGTGATGACCGTCAGGAACTGATGATCCTCATGTCGCGGCCCGCGCGCCTTCAGGAATTCATCGAGCAGGCGCATAAAATCAAGGGCGCCGCGCGTATCGTCCAGGCCGACACCCTGGCCGCGCAGTGCGAAGCAGTGGAGCAAGCCTGTGCCAGGGAAGATGATTGGCCTGTAATCGAAGCGGCCATCAAATCCCTGGAAAAAGGCATGCTCGAGCTGGAAAGGACGCTGCACATACAACTCAACAGCCTGAAGGCGCAAGGCTGATCAGCAATCCGTCAACCGCAGAAAAATCGCCGCCAGTTGTTCGATGCCCGCCTGGTCCTGTTCGGTAAAACGGGCCAGCGACGGGCTGTCGAGGTCGAGTACGCCAATCAACTGGCCATTCTTGACCAGCGGCACCACCAGTTCACTGTTCGAGGCGCTGTCACAGGCGATATGCCCGGCAAACGCATGCACATCTTCCACCCGCTGGGTTTGTCGCGATGCCGCCGCCGCACCGCATACACCGCGACCAAACGGAATACGCACACAGGCGATCTGGCCCTGGAACGGGCCAAGTACCAGCTCGTCATTACGATTGAGGTAGAAACCGGCCCAGTTAAGGTCGTCCAACTGGTTGAACAGAAACGCGGAGAACTGTGCGCTGTTGGCGATGAAGTCACGCTCATCCGCCAGCAGCGACGCCAACTGCGCACATAACATGGCGTAGCCGTCCAGGCCGGAGCCTGCGTGTTGCAAATCGATCATGGTTGACGCTCCAGCAATTTGAGACCCACCCAATAGCGGGCGAATTGATACGCACAGCGGCCGTTACGATTGCCGCGTCCGGTGGCCCAGCGCACGGCGAGGATGTCGAGGGCTTCATCGCGCTGCCACTGCAGCCCTGCCCTGCTTGCCAGCTCGCCGATCCAGTGTTCGACCACATCGAGGAAATGTTCCTGGCTAAACGGATAGAACGACAGCCACAGGCCAAATCGGTCGGACAGGGCAATCTTGTCTTCCACCGCTTCACTGGGGTGCAGTTCGCCGTCCACGCGCTTCCAGTTGTCATTGTCGCTCTGGTGTTCCGGGACCAGGTGACGGCGGTTAGAGGTGGCATACAACAGCACGTTATCCGGCGCCTGCTCCAGGGAGCCATCGAGCACACTCTTGAGGATGCGATAGTCGCCCTCACCGGCCTCAAACGAAAGGTCATCGCAGAACAGGATGAAACGCTGCGGCAGCTTGAGCAACTGCTCGACCACACGCGGCAGATCGGCCAGGTGGTCACGCTCGATCTCGATCAGACGCAAGCCGGCCTTGGCGTGGTGGGCCAGCAAGGCGCGCACCATGGAGGATTTGCCGGTGCCCCGCGAGCCCCACAGCAATGCATGGTTGGCTGGCAGGCCGTCAAGGAACTGCTGAGTGTTGCGTGCCAGTTGCTCGCGCTGTTTGTCTACGCCGATCAGGTCGGACAGGCGCATGTCGAGGCTGACGTCCAGCGGCAGCAGGAAGCCGCTACGGCCTTCGCGCTGCCATCGAGCGGCCAGGCACTGGTGCCAGTCGATGACTTGGCGTGGCGCGGGTAACAAGGGTTCCAGCCGCGCGAGTACCGCGTCGGCACGCTCAAGAAAAGCGTTCAATCGAGAGTCCACGTCTGTTCCTCTGGCAAGTTCCTGCAAAAGATGGCGTATTGGCAGCCATGCTGCTGGCCGCAACAGGCTGCACCTGTAAAAATAAACGATTCGTGCCGGGCAAGCCTTGGCCTTTGGATGTTCAGCTATGCTTGCCGGGCGAAAGGAAACGTGAAGTGGTTCAACACTCGATGGATATCAGGTTCGCCCAACGCTTGTCTTTTAAACAAGCCAAACTGACTGTGCTGGTAGGTTTCATCCTGGGAACCTTGCTCAGCCTTGGGCAAATTGGCATTGATTATGCCAGCGAAGACGCATCCATCAACCGTGAAATTCGCTCGCTGATCGAAATCAGCCATAACCCTGCGTCACGCATCGCCTACAACATCGACGCTGAACTGGCCAAGGAACTGACCCTGGGCCTGCTGCATTCTCCCGCCATCATTCGTGCGCAAGTGGTCGACAACAACGGCGTCATACTGGCCGACGTCAATCGGCCGCGCAGCGAAGGCACGTATCGGCCCATCAGTGATTTCCTGTTTGGTGCCAATCGTCAATTCGAAGACCGCCTGTTCCTCAACCACATGCCTGACGAGGCACTTGGCGTGCTGTACCTGGACGTTGACACTTATGCCTTCGGCAGCCGCTTCCTGCGCCGCGCCGAGATCACCCTGCTCAACGGGTTCGTGCGCAGCCTCTTGCTGACTGGAATCCTGCTGGGCCTGTTCTATGTGATGCTGACGCAGCCGCTGGTGCGCATCATCCGCGAACTGAGCGACCGCAAACAGGCGCGCCTGGACTGCCCGCCAGGGCATGAACAGGACGAGATTGGCGTGCTGGTCAACGTGGCGAACCAACAATTTGACAACATGCAGACCGAAATCCAGCAGCGCCGCCACGCCGAGGACCGCCTCACCGAATACCTGGGGCAACTGGAAGATATCGTTTCGGCACGTACCCTGGAGCTCAAGGCCAGCAACCAGCGCCTGAGCCAATCCAACGATGAGCTGGAAGCGGCAAAGATGAACGCCCTGGGCATGGCCCAGGCGCGAGCGGCGTTCCTGGCCAACATGAGTCACGAAATCCGCACGCCACTCAATGGCTTGCTCGGCATGATCGCGCTGTCCCTGGACAGCCCGCTGAACGCCGAACAGCGCCAGCAACTGTCGATCGCTCACGACTCCGGTAAGGTGCTGGTGGACTTGCTCAACGATATTCTCGACCTCTCCAAGTTCGACGCGGGCCAGCTGGAACTGGAGCGCATCCCGTTCGACCTCGGCTCAATGGTGGAGGACACCGCCAACCTGCTGTCGCAGAACGCGGCGCCGAGTGTCGAGCTGACCTGCCTGATCGACCCGCATTTTCCGGCCCAGGTGCTCGGTGATCCGACGCGGGTACGGCAGATCGTCAGCAACCTGCTCTCCAACGCATTGAAGTTCACGCGTTTCGGCCGTGTGGACGTGCGTCTCAGCGCCCAGGGCGACCAGGTAAAAATCGAGGTCTGCGACACTGGCATCGGCATCGCTCAGGACGCGCAGGTCAAGATCTTCCAGCCCTTCACCCAGGCCGGCGCCGGCATCACCCGCCAGTTTGGCGGTACCGGACTGGGCCTGGCGCTCACCCATAACCTGTGCGAAGCCATGCTCGGCCGGCTGAGTATCAGTTCCGAAGTAGGCTTTGGCAGCCAGTTCTGCGCCGAGCTGCCATTGCCCACCCATCTGCCCGCCAGCAGACAAGCACCACTCAAAGGTGAAGTGCTGGTGATCACCCATGCCGGCAGCGGGCTGACAGAGCTGCTCACGTCGCTGCTGCCGCACTGGGGACTGAGCACGCGCTGTTTGACGATGGATGACGACATGACCGGGCAAACGCCCGACCTGTTGATCACCGACTGCCCGGAATGCCTCTTCCGCATCCGCCCGGGCATTACCGCGCCGATCCTTGTGGTCACCGCCTACGGCAATTTCATGCCCAGTGAAGAGGTCGCCGCGTTCGCGCCCTTGCAGCAACAGGCGCGCCCCTTGAGCCGCAATGCGTTGTACCAGATCCTGCAACGCAACCTGCGCAGCGACACGCAGTTGGCGCTCGATACCGTGCACCGGGAAACCGCGCAGACGGCACACAGGGCGCGCATCCTGCTGGTGGAGGACAACCCGGTCAATCAATTGGTGGCCAAGGGCATGCTCGCCAAGCTGGGGTGTGAAGTGATCGTCGCGGCCCATGGCGGCGAGGCGCTGAGGTTCCTCGAGGAACAGCGTTTTGACATGGTATTGATGGACTGCAACATGCCGGTGATGGACGGCTACGAAGCCAGCCGCCAGATCCGCCGCAGTGGCCGCTGGCCGGACCTGCCGATTGTCGCTTTAACGGCCAATGCGCTGTCCGAAGAGCGCGAGCGCTGCCGAGCGGCGGGGATGGACGATTACCTGGCCAAACCGTTCCGCCGCGAGGAACTCAATGCGCTGCTGGACCTGTGGGTGCCTGAGACAGCGGCACGCTGAGTTACGCAAGGCAAACGCACATCACATCGCTCATTTGAGCAGGGCTTCAATCTCCCGGGTCAGGTCCTGTGGCTTGGTGGTTGGACCAAACCGCTTGACCTGCTGGCCATCGCGGCCGATCAGGAACTTGGTGAAATTCCACTTGATGCCCTTGGAGCCCAACAGGCCGGGCGCCTGTTTTTTCAACTGCACGAACAAGGGATGGGCACCGCTGCCGTTGACGTCGACTTTCTTGAACAACGGGAAGCTGACGCCGAAGTTCAGCTCGCAGAACGCTGAAATCGCCCCCTCATCGCCCGGCTCCTGCTTGCCGAACTGATTGCACGGAAACCCCAGCACCACCAGCCCCTGATCCCTGTACTGCTGCCAGAGTTGTTCAAGGCCCTTGTATTGCGGGGTGAAGCCGCATTTGCTGGCGGTGTTGACCACCAGGATGGCCTTGCCGGCGAAATCGGCCAGGGTCTTCTGCTCACCTTTGATGGTGGTGCAGGGGATGCTCAGCAACGTGTCGGCCATGGCAACGTCTCGATCAAGTGAAAGGGCT
Organism: Pseudomonas trivialis; assembly: GCF_001439805.1. GTDB lineage: Bacteria > Pseudomonadota > Gammaproteobacteria > Pseudomonadales > Pseudomonadaceae > Aquipseudomonas > Aquipseudomonas trivialis. Next base: position 213,006 of record NZ_JYLK01000007.1, read on the forward strand.
TGAAAATAGCCAGCCTTCCAATCCTGTGCAACTTACATAGATGGCGCTGATGGCGCGCAATCAGAACGCGGGAAAGGCTTGCCCAGATTGGATCTCAGCGCGGGACAAAATCCAGGCACACCGAGTTGATGCAGTAACGCAGGCCGGTTGGCGGGGGGCCATCAGGGAACACGTGGCCCAGGTGCGCATCGCATTTGGCACAGGTCACTTCGGTGCGGATCATGCCGTGGCTGACGTCGCGAATCTCGATCATCGCGCTGTCGGCAATCGGCGCGTAAAAGCTGGGCCAGCCGCAACCGGAATCGAATTTGGTGGTGGAATCGAACAACGGTTCATTGCAGCAGATGCAGTGATAGACGCCGTCGGCTTTGGTGTCGTTGTACTTGCCGCTGAACGGGCGCTCGGTGCCCTTGAGACGGCATACGTTGTATTGCTCCGGATCAAGCATCGCTTTCCATTCGTCAACGGTTTTCTGCAACTTTTCCATGGGTACACCTCGGTCACTGAAAAACCCTGATCTGTGTCTTTTCCACGGATCGGGTGGCACGTATGATTGCGCCTCTTCAAAACGCCAGTCTGGCACCCGCGCCACCGCCATTCAAACGTATTTACAGGTGCGGACCGCGCAGGATTCACAGTACGGTAGTGTCTTTGCCGTCTGGATCGTTCATTTTCAGGATCACATCGCCATGCAGGTCAGCAAATCGAACAAGCTCGCCAACGTCTGCTACGACATTCGCGGCCCGGTGCTCAAGCACGCCAAGCGCCTGGAAGAGGAAGGCCATCGCATCCTCAAGCTGAACATCGGCAACCCGGCGCCCTTTGGTTTCGAAGCGCCGGAAGAAATCCTCCAGGATGTGATCCGCAACCTGCCCACCGCACAGGGCTACAGCGACTCGAAAGGCCTGTTCAGCGCGCGCAAGGCGGTGATGCAGTACTACCAGCAAAAGCAGGTTGACGGTGTTGGTATCGAGGACATTTACCTGGGCAACGGGGTGTCCGAGCTGATCGTGATGTCCATGCAGGCCCTGCTCAACAACGGTGACGAAGTGCTGGTGCCCGCGCCGGATTATCCGCTGTGGACCGCCGCCGTGACGCTCGCCGGCGGCCATCCGGTGCATTACCTGTGCGATGAGGGCGCCGACTGGTTCCCCGACCTGGCCGACATCAAGGCCAAGATCACGCCCAATACCAAAGCCCTGGTGATCATCAACCCGAACAACCCCACCGGCGCGGTGTACTCCAGGGAAGTCCTGCTGGGCATGCTCGAACTGGCGCGCCAGCACAACCTGGTGGTGTTCTCCGACGAGATCTACGACAAGATCCTCTACGACGACGCCGTGCACATCTGCACTGGTTCTCTGGCGCCGGACCTGCTGTGCCTGACGTTCAACGGCCTGTCCAAGTCCTATCGGGTAGCGGGCTTCCGCTCCGGCTGGATCGCGATTTCCGGGCCCAAGCACAATGCCCAAAGCTATATTGAAGGCATCGACATGCTGGCCAACATGCGCCTGTGCGCCAACGTGCCTAGCCAGCACGCGATCCAGACCGCCCTCGGCGGCTACCAGAGCATCAACGACCTGGTATTGCCCCAGGGCCGCCTGCTGGAGCAGCGCAACCGTACCTGGGAGCTGCTCAACGACATTCCCGGCGTGAGCTGCGTCAAACCCATGGGCGCGCTGTATGCCTTCCCGCGCATCGACCCAAAGGTGTGCCCGATCCTCAATGACGAGAAGTTCGTGCTCGACCTGCTGCTGTCGGAAAAACTGCTGGTGGTACAGGGCACTGCGTTCAACTGGCCGTGGCCGGATCACTTCCGTGTGGTGACCCTGCCGCGTGTGGATGACCTGGAAATGGCCATTGGTCGTATCGGCAATTTCCTCAAGTCTTATCGCCAGTAACGAAAATGACACGGTACGGCCCGCTTTTGGCCGTACGGCGATTATCTGGCAACACTTCTCTGCCCTGCCCGGCTTCTCACCTGCCACGCGGCCCTTGCGCCACCGCAAGGCCCCGTGATTGCTGGGCCGCAAAGTCATCAAGGTCGAGTGCTGAGCGGTTTGTCAGGTGGGAAAATCCCTTCAAGGATTTACATAAAAGCTGTAGGACACAGTTTGAAATAGTCGCCCGGTTGAATCACCCCAGGCTGCACCTTATATACCCCGCAGTAAGCGACATATTAAGCATGAGGAGAACTCTACAACCATGATGCGCATTCTGCTGTTCCTGGCCACTAACCTGGCGGTCGTGCTGATTGCCAGCATCACCCTGAGCCTGTTTGGCTTCAACGGGTTCATGGCGGCCAACGGGGTTGACCTGAACCTCAATCAGCTACTGGTCTTCTGTGCGGTCTTTGGTTTCGCCGGCTCGCTGTTTTCGCTGTTCATCTCCAAGTGGATGGCGAAAATGAGCACCAGCACCCAGGTCATCACCCAGCCCCGTACCCGGCACGAGCAATGGTTGCTGCAGACCGTCGAGCAATTGTCCCGCGAGGCCGGTATCAAGATGCCAGAAGTCGGGATTTTCCCGGCCTATGAAGCGAACGCCTTCGCCACCGGCTGGAACAAGAACGACGCGCTCGTTGCGGTCAGCCAGGGCATGCTGGAGCGATTTTCCTACGATGAAGTGAAAGCGGTCCTGGCCCACGAGATCGGCCATGTGGCCAATGGCGACATGGTTACCCTGGCGCTGGTACAGGGCGTGGTGAACACCTTCGTGATGTTCTTCGCGCGGATCATCGGCAACTTTGTCGACAAGGTGATCTTCAAGAACGAAGAGGGTCGCGGCATCGCCTACTTCGTGGCGACTATCTTTGCGGAACTGGTACTGGGCTTTCTGGCCAGCGCGATCACCATGTGGTTCTCGCGCAAACGCGAATTCCGCGCAGACGAAGCCGGTGCGCGTCTGGCCGGTACCGGTGCGATGATTGCAGCCTTGCAGCACCTGCGCTCCGAACAGGGCCTGCCAGTGCACATGCCCGACAGCCTGACCGCCTTCGGCATCAACGGTGGCATCAAACAAGGCATGGCGCGCTTGTTCATGAGCCATCCGCCGCTGGAAGAGCGAATCGACGCACTGCGCCGTCGGGGCTGACGGTCAGGCAGTGACACTGAAAGGGGCGACTTGATCGCTCCTTTTTTGTGGGTGCCTGAATCGCCATCGCGGGCAAGCCCGGCTCCCACATTTGATCTTTGTCGCTTTGAGCATTGCGTTCGCTTAACTGACTGGCATCAGGGCTCGCCCGCGATAGCGGTGGCAACAGCGCAGACCTCAGCGCCGGTCCAGCCGATAGGCGCGCTCCTCCAGTCGCGTGACGCCGTCCTGCACGAACTTCCAGCTCTCGCCCAGGATGTCCTGCTCTTGCAGCACGTCCACGCTCCAGCCCTCACACAACAACATGCGCACTTCGTCATCATTCACCGCGAAGGGCGGCCCGGCCTTTTGCACCTGGTCGTAGTCGAGCGTGATCAGCAAGCCTTTTGTGCCAGCCCCCAGCAGCGCCGTGAGATGCCCGGCATACTGCGCGCGCATCAACGGCGGCAAGGCGATCAATGCCGCGCGGTCATACAGCGCACTGCAATCACCCACCGCCTGCGCATCCAGGGCGAAAAAATCACCGCACCACACCTCAATCAGTCCCGTCTGATAAACCTTGAACGAGCCCTTCTCAACGATCTGCGGCGTCAGGCCCTGCTCACTGAAGAACGCCTGCACCGCCTGCTCCGACAGCTCCACGCCCATCACGCGATACCCCTGCGCGGCCAGCCAGATCAAATCCAGGCTTTTACCGCATAACGGCACCAGCACTTTTGCAGCCTCGGCCACGCCCAGCGTCGGCCAGTGGCGCTGCAGGTACGGGTTGACCTCGGGCAGGTGAAAGCCGATCTGATTGCGCGCCCAACGCGCTTGCCAAAATTCAGGCTGCATAAATCCCCCCGGGAAATTCGATCAAAAGGCGCTAAAACTTATATTGGATTTAGATCAATGATCTGACTAAAGATGGCAGCATCTTAACCCTCAGGACCCTACGCATGTTGCCCAGCCTGTTTATCTCCCACGGTTCGCCCATGCTCGCCCTGCAACCGGGCGCCAGCGGCCCTGCCCTGCAACGACTGGCGGCAGAGCTGCCCAAGCCCGAGGCGATTGTGGTGGTCTCGGCGCATTGGGAAAGCGCCGGGCTGCTGGTCAGCGGCAGCCCCGCCCCGCAAACGTGGCACGACTTTGGCGGCTTTCCCCGCGAATTGTTCGCGGTGCAGTACCCGGCGCCGGGCGATCCACAGTTGGCGAACGCTATTGTCCAGTTGCTTCACGCAGACGGCCTGGAGGCGCAGATCGACGAGCGTCGCCCATTCGACCACGGCACTTGGGTGCCGCTGTCGCTGATGTACCCGGCGGCGGATATCCCGGTGGTGCAAGTCTCGCTGCCCAGCCGCATGGGCCCGGCCCTGCAGACCCGCGTCGGGCGCGCGCTGGCCAGCCTGCGCGAGCAAGATGTGCTGTTGATCGGCTCCGGCAGCATCACCCATAACCTGGGTGAACTGGACTGGCGCGCCGGGCCGGACAGCATCGAGCCGTGGGCCAGGGAATTTCGTGACTGGATGGTGGACACCCTCGCCGCCGATGACGAGGCAACACTGCATGACTATCGCCGCCTGGCGCCGCATGCGCTACGCAGCCATCCCAGCGATGAACATTTGCTGCCGCTGTATTTCGCGCGCGGCGCGGGTGGCCCTTTCAGCATCGAGCACCAGGGCTTCACCCTGGGCGCGCTTGGAATGGACATCTACCGCTTCGGTTGACGCCGGGCTTGCTCAGCCATGCAGGTATTGGCTGTTGCACCGCCATCGGGAGCACGCCCCTCCCACAGTTGATTGGGGACTTATCCAAAAAATATCAGGCAAAAAAAATCCCCGAACCAGTCGGGGATTTTTTATGGGCGATCAATCAGCCGTAGCGGCAGATCAATCTTCGCGGTAGCGACGCAGCTTCAACTGCTTACCGGCAACGCGTGTGTCTTTCAACTTGGTCAGCAGTTTTTCCAGACCGTCTTCCGGCAGCTCTACCAGAGAGAAGCTGTCACGCACCTGGATGCGACCGATGGCTTCACGTGCCAGGCCACCCTCGTTGAGGATAGCGCCCAGCAGGTTCTTGGCAGCGATACCGTCACGCGCGCCCAGCGCGGTACGGCAACGAGCGCGGCCTTCAGCCAATGGAACCGGAGCACGACGCTCACGATCACCACGGTCCGGACGGTCGCCGGTACGCTCTGGACGATCACCGCGCGGGGCGTTGTTCGGCACCAGTGGGCGTTCTTTCTCGATGGCTGCCAGGGTCAGAGCCTGACCGTTGGTGGCTTTGCGCAGCAGGGCTGCAGCCAGGGCACGCGGGGTGCAACCGATATCGGCGGTCAGGCGGTCGAGCAGGTCGCCGTGGGTCGATTCAGCGTCAGCCACCAGCGGCGACAGGCTGTTGGTCAGCTTCTTGATGCGCGCATCGAGAACAGCCTGGGCATCCGGCAGGCGGACTTCGGCAACTTTCTGACCGGTTACACGCTCGATCACCTGCAGCATGCGGCGCTCACGCGGAGTCACCAACAACAGTGCACGGCCTTCGCGACCGGCACGGCCGGTACGGCCGATACGGTGAACGTAGGACTCGGGATCGTACGGCATGTCAACGTTGAACACGTGGGTGATACGTGGAACGTCGAGGCCACGAGCGGCGACGTCGGTTGCCACAACGATGTCCAGGCGGCCATCCTTGAGGGAATCGATCACGCGCTCACGCTGGTTCTGGGCAATGTCACCGTTCAGCGCAGCGGCCTTGTAGCCTTTGGCTTCCAGGGCACTGGCCAGGTCCAGGGTCGCTTGCTTGGTGCGCACGAACATGATCAGGGCATCGAAGTCTTCGACTTCCAGCAGGCTCAATACAGCCGAGGTCTTCTGGTCAGCGTGAACCAACAGGTGAGCCTGTTCGATCGCGGTAACGGTCTGGGTCTTGGTCTGGATTTTCACGTGTTGCGGATCGCGCAGGTGGCGTTCGGCAATGGCACGGATCGACTGCGGCAGGGTGGCCGAGAACAGTACGGTCTGACGGGTCGGAGGCAGTGCCTTGAAGATGACTTCCAGGTCATCCATAAAGCCCAGCTTCAACATTTCGTCAGCTTCGTCCAGCACCAGGTGGTTCACGGTGGACAGGACTTTCTCGTCGCGACGCAAGTGGTCGCAGAGACGGCCCGGGGTGGCGACAACGATCTGTGCGCCGTTACGGATGGCTTTCAGTTGTGGGCCCATGGGCGCGCCGCCGTAAACGGCCACAACGGTAACGCCTGGCATTTGCTTGGCGTAGGTTTCGAAAGCGGTTGCTACTTGCAGCGCCAACTCACGGGTTGGCGCCAGGATCAGGGCTTGCGGTTCGCGCTTGGCAGGATCGATGCAGTGCAGGATAGGCAGGGCGAACGCGGCGGTTTTACCGGTACCGGTTTGCGCCTGGCCAATCATGTCCTGGCCGGCCATGATGATCGGGATCGATTGCTGCTGAATAGCCGAAGGTTCTTCGTAGCCGGTCGCGATGACGGCAGCAAGAATGTTCGGGTTAAGATTAAAAGCGGCGAAGCCGCCGGTTTCCTGGGTCATGGGTCTGCCTCTAAGTGCATCCGCAAAGACCCATGCTCCAAAGCTGCGCATGCCGTGTTGAGACTCAAGAGTCGCCCTGGCTGCTTTGTCGGCGGGGATTTGCGAAAACGAATGAATGAAAAAGATTCGTCAAGGAAGAGTCCGCTGTGCGGACGTGCAGCCGAAGCTGGCTTCGGGGAATTGCGCTACCTGAACGCGGCCCGGTTAAAGGCCGGCGCGCACTATACCGGAAATACCTGAAAAAGGGAGCTTTTTTTCGCGCAACGCACTGATATACCGCGCTGCGTCACAGAGTGTGCAGATACCCGCAGCAGGGTCTGTTTTGCAAACGCCCGGCCCTGCTGGGTATAACACTTAAACGATTCACCCATTGGATCGGACCTTCGGTCCGAAACCTTAACTCCGCGCCCGAGGGCACACCCGATGAATCAAGCCAGCAGTAGCCGCGTCAGCCGTGAACTCCGGGGTCATGTCCTGCTGCTGGGCCTGGACCGGGTGGCCAAGCGCAACGCCTTCGACCTCGATTTGCTCAATGACCTGAGCCTGGCGTATGGCGAATTTGATCGAAACGCCGACGCGCGGGTGGCCGTGGTATTCGCCCATGGCGACCATTTTACCGCCGGGCTGGACCTGGCCAATGTCAGCGGCGTGATGGCCGGCGGCTGGCAACCGCCGCCGGGAGGCTGCGACCCGTGGGGCGTGTTCGCCGGGCCACGCGTCACCAAGCCGGTGATTATCGCGGCCCAGGGTTATTGCCTGACCCTCGGCATCGAGCTGATGCTGGCGGCGGACATCAACCTTTGCGCCAGCAATACCCGCTTTGCGCAAATGGAAGTGCAGCGCGGAATCTTTCCCTTCGGTGGCGCGACGTTGCGTTTTCACCAGCTCGCCGGCTGGGGCAATGCCATGCGCTGGCTGCTCACCGGCGACGAGTTCGATGCCCATGAAGCCCTGCGCCTGGGGCTGGTGCAGGAGGTGATGGCCAGCGAAGACCTGCTGCCGCGCGCCATCGAACTGGCCAGCCGCATCGCCCGCCAGGCGCCGCTTGGGGTTCAAGCCACGTTGACCTCCGCGCGCCTGGCCCGCCTGGAAGGCGAAACCGTGGCCGCCGCCGCACTGCCTGCTGTAGTGGATCAATTGCTTAACAGCGAGGATGCCAAGGAAGGCGTGCGGGCGATGATCGAGAAGCGGCCGGGGGTCTTCAAGGGGATTTGATGAGGCTCTGATAGTCACCTAAGTCGCAGGCCGAATGACCTTGATCACTGGCTGCAACGAATACCCCAATCGCGGCGCCAGGGCCTCGGCACGCGCCGAGAGCGCCTCCAGCTCCAGTTCCTGATCCAGCTCCGAAGGCACCAGCAGGATCACATTGCCCTCCTTCACCGGCAGCTCCCAGTAATGCCGGTGATACAACCCTCGCAACAGCGCCGCCCCCAACGGCTTGCCATCGTCGGTGGCCCATTGGTTGATCACCAGCCAGCCGCCCGGGTTGAGTTTTTTCTGGCAGTTTTCCAGAAATGTCCACGCCAGATGCCCGACGCCGGGACCGACATCCGTGTAGAGGTCGACGAAAATCAGGTCAGCCGGCTCAGCGCTGTCCAGCAATTGCAAGGCATCGCCGATGCGGATGTACAGGCGTGGATCATCGTCCAGCCCCAGGTATTCGATGGCCAGGCGCGGCACATCGGGCCGCAGTTCGATGGCTTCCACGTCTTCCAGCGGCAGGAACTTGAGGCATGCCTGGGTCAGGGTGCCGGCGCCCAGGCCAAGAAACAGCGCGCTGTCCGGCTGCTCATGGCACAACGCACCCACCAGCATGGCGCGGGTGTAGTCGTACTCCAGCCAGCTCGGGTCGGCGGTGAACACGCAGCTTTGCTCGATGGCATCGCCAAATTCGAGAAAACGGTAATCGGCCACTTCCAGCACACGGATCATGCCGAAGTCATCATGGACCTCGGCCAGCAGGCGCTCGACACGCTCCTCGGTCATCACTACTCCTAAAAGGTTTACCGCACGACAAAGGCGCGATTGTCGGCCAACCGGCGGCAACAGGTCACGCACTAATTGCTGATAACATTGGCGCCCGACCGTCAATCACCCAATCGAGTTCACGATGAGCCAACCCTGGAGCCCCGACAGCTGGCGCGCCCTGCCGATCCAGCAACAACCCCGGTACCCGGACGCTGCACACTTGCTGCAAGTGGAGCAGAACCTGGCCAGCTACCCCCCGCTGGTGTTTGCCGGGGAAGCCCGCGAGTTGCGCCGTCAGTTTGCCGAAGTCACCGAGGGCCGCGCGTTTCTGCTGCAAGGCGGCGACTGCGCCGAGAGCTTTGCCGAGTTCTCCGCCGCCAAAATCCGCGACACCTTCAAAGTGCTCTTGCAGATGGCGATCGTGATGACCTTCGCTGCTGGCTGCCCGGTGGTGAAAGTCGGACGCATGGCCGGCCAGTTCGCCAAGCCGCGCTCGTCCAACGATGAAACCATCGACGGCATCACCCTGCCCGCCTACCGCGGCGATATCGTCAACGGCATCGGCTTCGACGAAAAAAGCCGCGTGCCCGACCCGGACCGCCTGCTGCAGTCCTATCACCAGTCCACCGCCACCCTCAACCTGCTGCGCGCGTTTGCTCAGGGCGGTTTCGCCGACCTGCACCAGGTGCACAAGTGGAACCTGGACTTCATCGCCAACTCCGCCCTGGCTGAAAAATACAGCCAGTTGGCCGACCGCATCGACGAAACCCTGGCCTTCATGCGCGCCTGTGGCATGGACAGCTCGCCGCAACTGCGCGAGACCAGTTTCTTCACCGCCCACGAAGCGCTGCTGCTCAACTACGAGCAAGCCTTTGTGCGCCGCGACAGCCTGACCAACGATTACTACGACTGCTCGGCCCACATGTTGTGGATCGGCGACCGTACCCGTCAGCTCGACGGCGCCCACGTCGAGTTCCTGCGCGGGGTGAACAATCCGATTGGCGTCAAGGTCGGCCCGAGCATGAACCCTGACGACCTGATCCGACTGATCGACATTCTCAACCCGGACAACGATCCCGGCCGCCTCAACCTGATCGCGCGCATGGGCGCAGGCAAGGTCGGCGACCACCTGCCCCACCTGATCCGCGCCGTGCAACGTGAAGGCAAGCAGGTGCTGTGGAGTTCGGACCCGATGCATGGCAACACCATCAAGGCCAGCAGCGGTTACAAGACCCGCGACTTTGCGCAGATCCTTGGCGAAGTGAAGGAATTCTTCCAGGTGCACCAGGCCGAAGGCAGCTATGCCGGCGGGATTCATATCGAAATGACCGGGCAGAACGTCACCGAATGCATCGGCGGCGCGCGGCCGATCACCGAAGACGGTTTGTCGGACCGCTATCACACTCATTGCGACCCACGGATGAATGCCGATCAGTCGCTTGAGCTGGCGTTCCTGATTGCCGAGACGTTAAAGCAGGTCAAGCGCTAAGGCCGTGGCTGGAAAGGCCCGCTGACGGACTGTCTGTGGCGAGCGGGCTTGCCCCGCGTTGGGCGGCGAAGCAGCCCCAGTTTGGCGTATCAAGTTTCTCCAGGCAGAATCCCGGTGGCTGGTTTTTGGGGCTGCTTCGCAGCCCAACGCGGGGCAAGCCCGCTCGCCACAATCAAGTGCAATCAGGCCCTCCAGCAGCCCGAGTTACTTTCGCAGCGGGTCGTCCCAAAAATGCCGTTGGCTTTCCTGCTCGACGTCGGCGCGGCTGAGCCCAATGTCCTTGAGCGCGTCGTCGTTCAGGGTCGCCAGTAAGCGGCGCTCCCGGTATACCGTGTGCCAACGCACGATGCCCTGAAACAGCCCGGCCAAAGGCCGCTTCGCGATCAACACAAAACCTTTTTGACCTTTCATCTTCTCGCCCTCCTGTGGGGATGACGAAAGTGTGTGCCTGGCTTTATGATCAATCCAACGAATGTTTCTTATGCGATACATCTCGGAGATTGATCAATTGTCCGGCTACCCGAGCATCGACACTGACGTGCTGCGCACCTTCGTCGCCATCGCCGACCAGGGCGGCTTTACCCGCGCCGCCGAACGGGTGAATCGCACCCAGTCGGCGGTGAGCATGCAGATGAAACGCCTTGAAGAGGATGTGCTGCAACGCAAGCTGTTCGAGCGTGACGGTCGACAGGTGCGCCTGACGCCCGAAGGCCAGGTGCTGCTGGGCTATGCGCGGCGCATCCTGAAACTGCACAGCGAGGTGTTCAATACCCTGCGCGAGCCGCATATGGTGGGGCTGGTGCGCATCGGCACACCGGATGACTACGTGATGCGCTACTTGCCAGGGATTCTCACGCGGTTTTCCAAGGCTTATCCGCTGATCCAGATCGAGATGCACTGCGAGGCCTCGAACGTGCTGATGCAGCGCCGTGATCTGGCCTTGACGGTGATCAGCCGCCAGCCCGGCGACGATGTCGGTGAACTGCTGCGCACCGAGCGAATGGTGTGGGCCGCCGCCGCGTGCTTTTGTGTGGACGAACACGATACCCTGCCCCTGGCGGTGTCCGGCGTTGAGTGCTTCGGCACCCAGTGGAGCCAGGCCGCGCTGGACAGCGTGGGGCTCGATTACCGGCTGGCGTATCACAGCTCCAATGTGGCGGCGATCCAGGCCGTGGTCAGCGCCGGCCTGGCGGTGATGGTCAGCCTGGAAAGCCTGGTGACCGAAGACCTGCGCATACTCGGCAGCGAAGACGGTTTTCCGCCGCTGCCGTCGATGAACCTGCGGCTGCTGCGCAACCCGGCGATGGCCTCGCCCATCACCGAGTGCCTGGCGCAATACATCCTCGAAGGCTTCAGACTTTAAAGGTCAGCATCACCGCACACACCACCAGGAATCCGCAGAACAGCCCGCGCAATACGCGCTCCGGCAGCGCATGGGCGACTTTCACGCCCCAGCTGATGCTCAGCAGGCCGCCAACGGCCAGGGGCACGCCGATTGCCCAATCCACTTCGTGGTGCCAGGCGTAAGTCACCAGGGTCACGCCGGTGCTGGGCAATGCCAGGGCCAGTGACAAGCCTTGCGCGACCACCTGGGTGGTGCCGAACACACTGGTCAATACCGGCGTGGCAACCACCGCGCCACCGACGCCAAACAGCCCGCCCATGGCGCCGGACGCGGCGCCCAGTACGCCCAGCCAGGGCCAGGAATAACGCATCTGCGCCGTCGGTGGCGCGTTACGTGTGAACATGCGCACCCCGTTGTAGGCCGCCAGCACCACCAGAAACACGATAAAACCGATGCGCATCGCAGCGGCATCCAGGCCCACTGCCCAGATCGACCCGAGCCAGGCAAAACTGAACCCCATCACCCCAAGCGGCAGGGCGTGGCGCAATTCGATGCGGTTGCGCTGGTGGTAGCGCCACAGGGCAAGCATCACATTGGGCACCACCATCACCAGCGCGGTGCCTTGGGCAATCTGTTGATCGAGCCCGAACAACACGCCCAGCACCGGTATCGCTATCAACCCGCCGCCAATGCCAAACAGGCCGCCCACCGTGCCCAGGGCCGCGCCCAATACCAGGTACATCAGCAAATCCCACACCGCGTATCACTCCACAAATCCCAAGGCGTGCATGCTACGCAGTGCAATCTTGCGTGGCAAAGCAGGTTCGCTTGAAATAACCGACACAGCGGAAAGTGATTGCCTGCCAGACGCCCACAAAAAAGCCCGACGCAGGGTCGGGCTTTTTTTAGCGCGGCGGGGCCGGAATTACTTCTTGGCGCGGCCTTTGTACGAACCACCTTCACGGGTGTCGATCTCGATCAGGTCGTCGATTTCGATGAAATCGGCCACTTGCAGCTCGGTACCGTTAGCCAGCTTGGCAGGCTTCATCACCTTGCCGGAAGTGTCACCGCGAGCGGAACCTTCGGTGTAGGCGACTTTACGCACGATGGTGGTCGGCAGCTCTACGGAAACCAGGCGCTCTTCGAAGAAGATGGCTTCGCAGACGTCGTCCATGCCTTCTTCCACGAACGGCAGAACGGCTTCGATGTCTTCAGCGTTCAGCTCGTACATGGTGTAGTCGGTGGTGTCCATGAACGTGTAGGTGTCGCCGCTGATGAAGGACAGGGTCGCTTCCTTGCGGTCGAGGATCACGTCGTCCAGTTTGTCATCGGCGCTGTAGACGATCTCGGTCTTGTAACCGGTCAGCAGGTTCTTCAGCTTGGTCTTCATGATGGCGCTGTTACGACCAGACTTGGTGAACTCAGCTTTCTGAACCAGCCAAGGGTCGTTTTCGAGACGGATCACTGTACCGGGTTTCAGTTCTTTACCAGTTTTCATTGCATATATCCGAAATTTGGATGGGATTTACAAAAATCAAGGTGGCGTATCATATCCAACTTTCATAAAACTGTACCAGCGCCGTCGCAAGATCGGCCTGCAAGCCTTGTTCCAGACACCAGGATTCGGCGTGTCGACTGACTTCAGGCCAGTGTTCCAGCAGTTTTTTCCACGCCTGGGCCATATCGCCCCCGGCGTTCCAGACTTGCCACATCGCAATCAGCGCAGTCCTGGCGGCCGGTGACAACGCCGCGGTGTACAGCGCCAGGAAGGCATCGAGCTTGTCGAGATGAATGTCTTCATCCTGGCGGTAGATGTGCCACAACAACGGGCGCCCGGCCCATTGGGCACGCACGAACGAGTCTTCGCCGCGCACCGCATTGAAGTCGCAGCACCACAGCAGTCGGTCGTAGTGCGCCTGGGGCACGAACGGCAGCACCTGCACGGTCAGCGCGCCACGCTGATGCACAGCCCCCGCCGCCAGTCCCTGAACGCCGAGCCAGCGCTGCACGTCGCCGAGGATGCGCCCTTCCGGCACCAACAGATGGGTGGCACGCCCGTCCGTCGACAACACGTCGAGCCAAGCGGCCAGCCCGGCGTTTTCGTAGGCGAACAGCGAGATCAGTTGCGCATCGGCGGCGGGAAATACGCCCATGTCCTGCAGGAAGGTTTCCCGTGCCACGGCATCCCGCTGAAACGCCTGACGCTGGTCCAGCAACCCGGCCTCACGCAACAGGCCACCGGTGCCTGGACGAAAGCCCGGGAAAAAGAAGTACTTCTGCACGCCCTTGAACTTCACCGACGGCAGCCGATGACACCCCACTACCCAGTCTTCGGCGCTCAGGTAATCCAGGTTCATCCACAACGGCGTGCGCGCGCAGGCGGCCATGGCCTCCATATAGTCCGGCGGCAACTGGCAGGCGAACGCGGCAATCACCACATCGGCTGCCGACGTGGCCGGCCACTCGGCCGGCCAGTGGCGCACGTCCACGCCCGCTTGCCATTGCTGGCTCAACTGCACATCGATCTCGGGGCACATGCGCTCGAAGGCGCGCAAGTCGTCGACCCACAGGCGCACATCACACGCGTGTTCGGCCACCAATTGCCGGGCCAGGCGCCAGGTCACGCCGATGTCGCCGTAGTTGTCGACAACACTGCAAAAAATATCCCAGCGGGCTTTCATTCCGGGCTCCAACGCTCAAAGGCTCGATTGTCCGCATAAATGCCCGCATGCAGAAGGCTTGATCGCGATTATTCTGCACAGTGGCTGTGCGACAATCGCCGCTACGCCGTCAATGCCCGCCGGGAGGCCACCATGACTGATCGTCCGTTGTCGCTGCTCAAGCTCTGCATCGCCATCGCCCTGGGCGTGTGGCTGGGGTTTATCGCCATTGCGCTGACCACCTGGCTGGCGTCCCGCTACCTCTTCCCGCAGAGCCTCGCGCCCGTGGCCCAGGCGGTTCAACAGTTGGGCAACCCGGCAGCCGTTGCGCCGGAGCCGCCCAACCGCATGTTCGAGCAGTACCAGCAGAACCTGCAGAGACAGGAACAGCAACAGACCCTGGAGCAGGCGCGCAACAACCCGCGCAACCTGTCCAACCCCAAATGCCAGTTCTGGCTGCAACAGGATCAGAACGCACCGACTGAAAAGACCCGCGCCAATGTGCTGCAACTCTGCGACTGACTACCATGAATAAACACGCCGTGCTCCAGCTGATTCTGGATAAACTCGCCGTCGACCTGGACATCGCCCAGCGCGCCGCGCAGACCGCCTACGAAACAGCGACCCACGAAGAAAACATCGCCGAGAACAAGTACGACACCCTGGGCCTGGAGGCGTCTTACCTCGCGGCCGGACAAGCCCGGCGGGTCGAGGAAATCAAGCAATCGCTGGCGCTGTGCCAGAATCTGTTACTGCGGGCCTACGATGATCGACGTGGGGTGGAGGTCGGTGCGCTGCTGGGCCTGGAAGACGAGAACGGACGCCAGCAATGGCTGTTCCTCGCACCGGAGGCGGCGGGCCTGAAGGTGGATGTGGTCGGGCAACCGGTAACCGTCATCACCCCGCGCTCCCCCTTGGGCAAAAGCCTGCTGGGCAAGTTCGAAGGGGATGAGGTAGAGATTCTGGTGGCAGGCGCCCGGCAACACTTTACCGTTACCGAGGCCAGATAAACGCTTTAATGGACGGGCAGTTCCACGCCGTCGAACAAAGCTTCCAGTTCCTGCTTGTTGTGGCACTGAATGGCCTTGGCCATGACTTCACGGGTCAGGTGCGGCGCAAACTTCTCGATGAAGTCGCACATGAAACCGCGCAGGAAGGTGCCACGGCGGAAACCGATCTTGGTCACGCTGGACTCGAACAACTCGCTGGCATCAAGCACCACCAGGTCTTTGTCGAGCTGGGTGTCGACCGCCATTTTTGCCACGATCCCCACGCCCAGGCCAAGACGCACGTAAGTCTTGATCACGTCGGCATCGGCGGCGGTGAAGACCACTTTCGGCGTCAGACCGCGATGACTGAAGGCCTCGTCGAGCTTGGAGCGGCCAGTGAAGCCGAAGACGTAGGTCACGATCGGGTATTCGGCCAGGGCCTCGAGGGTCAATTTCGGCAACTTGGCCAGCGGATGGCCCTGGGGCACCACCACGCAGCGGTTCCAGCGGTAGCACGGCATCATCACCAGGTCGCCGAACAGTTCCAGCGCCTCAGTGGCAATCGCGAAATCCACGGTCCCGTCAGCGGCCATTTCAGCGATCTGCATCGGCGAGCCCTGGTGCATGTGCAGCGCGACGTCCGGGTACTGCTTGATGAAATCGCGGATCACTGGCGGCAAGGCATAGCGCGCCTGGGTATGGGTGGTAGCGATGGACAGCGTGCCCTTCTTCTCGTTGGAGAACTCCTGAGCGATCTGCTTGATGCTTTCGACTTTGCGCAGAATCTCGCCGGCAGTGGTGATAATGCGCTCACCGGCGGGAGTGACACGGGTCAGGTGCTTGCCACTACGTGCGAACACTTCCACGCCCAGCTCGTCTTCGAGCAGGCGGATCTGCTTGCTGATACCCGGTTGCGAGGTGTAAAGGCTTTGAGCGGTAGCGGAAACGTTGAGGTCGTGGTGCGCCACTTCCCAGATGTAGCGCAGTTGTTGGAGCTTCATATGTGTCCCTCAAAGCAGATAGACGCCACGGGTATCAGCGACGATATATAACTATATTAAAGGTCAGACAGATAAATCTAGAACTTTTTATCTATTTGCAGCGATCACATTTCTTCACTGCGTCGACGCCGCAGCGAAGGCACCATGTAAACGGGCACCGTCGACAACTGCAATACCCGCGTGGCAGTGCGACCCAGAGGCGTCGCCGCTGTCGTTGCATGGCTGTGACTGCCCAGGATGAGCAGGTCGACGGACAGCTTGCGCAACTGGTCAAGTATCACGTCGCAAGGATCGCCCTGGATCACCTTGACCGAGCGGATCACCTTCAGGTCCTGCTCTCCATCCCCCAACTCCTCGCGAAAACTGTCCAGCACACGCTGCTCGATGGTCGCCATCACAGTGGTCAGCCCCCGGCTCTGCCACTCACTCAAGGCTTGCTCGTCAAGGTAGCTCTGCAACACCGACTCGGCGAACAACCCGATGGGCTCGACCACATGAATCACATACAGGTCAGCCTTGAACGTGCGCGCCAGTGCCAGCGCATGTTGCATCACGTAAGGCGCATACAGGCCGAGGTCCGTGGCGTACAGCATCGAACGAATCATAGAACCTCCTGGGCTGCCAGGATGGCGAAGATTGACTCAGCTTAGCAGCGCCCCGCAGAGTTCGGCCGAGTCACACCTTGATCTCGTTGCTGATGCCGTGGGGCACGTGCCCGGTGGCCACCACCTCCCTGGCCTTCTCGCAATGACCGGCCTGGTCATCGAAAAACACATCGGCGGCAAACGCTTCGAGAAACGCGGCTTTTTCCAGGCCACCGAGGAACAGCGACTCGTCCAGGCGGATATCCCATTCACGCAGGGTGCGAATCACCCGCTCGTGGGACGGTGCCGAACGCGCGGTGACCAGCGCGGTGCGGATCGGACAGGCTTCGTCAGGAAACTCGCGCTGCAGTAAATTGAGGGCCGCCAGAAACCCCTTGAACGGGCCGCCATGCAACGGCTGGCGCGCCGACTCGCGCTCATTGGCCTGGAATGCCGCCAACCCGCCGGTCTGGTAGACCCGCTCGGACTCATCGGAAAACAGCACCGCGTCGCCGTCGAACGCGATGCGCAGCTCCTCGCTCATGGCCCGCCGCGGGCCGCCCGACAGAATCGTCGCCGCAGCGAACCCGGCATCGAGGGCACTGCGCACATCTTCAGCATGGGTGGAAAGAAACAGATGACAACCAAAGGCGGCCAGATAAGGATAGGGACTACGTCCGCCTGCGAAGGCGGCGCGGGAAATATCCAGGCCGTAATGCTGGATCGAATTGAACACGCGCAAGCCGGTGTCGGCGCTGTTGCGCGACACCAGCACCACCTCAACCCGAGCGCGGCCCAGGCTGGCATTGAGGCTGAGCAACTTGTTCACCAGCGGGAACGCGTCGCCGGGTTCGAGGATTTCCTCCTCGTGTTCGATCTGGTACTTGCGGTACGGCTCGACTCCTTCGGCGAGGTAGACCTTGTGGCTCTCGCTGAGGTCGAACAGCGCCCGCGATGAAATCGCCAGCACCAGTTTGTCGCCCAATCCCTTCGTCATATGCTCTGCCCCCGAATCAGCGGTTGTGCCGATCAATAAAACTCAAGGCCTGGTACAGCGCCTGCATGCGCGGCAACTCGCAACCGGCTGCCCTGGCGGCCGCCAGTGGCCGGGCGTAGATCGCCGCCAGTTCCAGCGGACGCTTGTGCAGGTGGTCGTGATACATGCTGGGCAGGTAATCGTCCATGGTTTCGGTCATGGCAAACATCTGCCCGGCATAGCTGGCCGGGATTTCGTGGCCGCAGGCATCGGCGCCCTTGATCACTTCGACCATCAGGGCCTGGATCAACTCGCGGCTGGATTCATCCGCCATCAGCGCCGTGGTGCCGGTGCCCAGCAACACAGAAAGACCATTGAACGGCACGTTCCACACCAGTTTGTGCCAGCGCGCCAGGTGCACACTGGCCATGGCCTGGGACTCGATACCCGCCTGATGGAACAGCGCCGCGCCCTCTTCCACGATTGCCTGCTGCAGGGCCTCGTCATTGGCGGCCGTGCCGCTGTGATAACCCAGATTGACCCGGCCCAGCGCCTGATGCTCGATCACGCCGGGCGCCGAGCGGTACACACCGATGTAACACAGGCCGCCGAGCAGATGCAGCGAGGCCGGCAAGTGTTCGCGCAGGCTGTCTTCCACATCAAGGCCGTTTTGCAGCAGCACCACTTTCGCGCCTGGCGCCGCCACCTGGGCCAGGGTGGGCGCCAGTTCCACATTGCCCGTGGACTTGGTGCCCACCAGCAGCCAGTCGCACGGTGGCATGTCGGCAGCATTGGCGTAGGCCTGCACCGGGTGCAGTTTCAACGGTCCGTGGATGCTGCTGTTGATGTGCAGGCCGCGGTCTCTGACGGCGGCGTATTCACTGCGCAGCAAAAAGCGCACGTCGAACCCGGCGCGTGCCAGCATCAGGCCGTAAAAACCGCCGATGGCGCCGGTACCGATAATGCCTATACGTGGCGACTGTGCTGTCATGGCAAATCCTCCGGAGTGCGACTGAGCGCTGTCGTGATAGCCTCGCTGATGTCGGCGGGCGCGAGACGGGTGTGAATCTGCCCGAGGAACTGACCCTCGCACACCACGAACAACGCGGGCAAATGAAAGATCTGGTAGCGCTCGACTGCGCCGCCGTTGTGCCCGGCGTCGACCCAGCACAACCGCGTCACCGGCAGAGGCCAGCCTGGCAACTGCTGGCGCGCCCAGCGGCAACTGGCACAGCCGGCACTGGTGAATATCACCAGCGATGCCCCTGGCAACGCCAGCAATTGACGATCAATATCAAAATCGGACAGCTGCAACTCTTCCACACACTCTCCTGTGGGGGACGTCGACCAGGCCATACACTATCAGGACGGCCCACGCGGCGCACAATTGCCCATTGTCGCGCAGCCCGGTTACGCGCTAAGGTTCCTCCCCCCTTGCATCCAAATCATGCTGTGCTCCGCCGCACGGGGATGGCTGGCGGCCAGCACCCGTGACCCTGACGAGTAACACGATGGCTGATTTACCGATCAACGACCTGAACGTCGAATCCAACGAGACCCTGATCACGCCCGATCAGCTCAAGCGCGAAATCCCCCTGAGCGACGCTGCCCTGCAGACCGTCACCAAGGGTCGCGAAGTCATCCGTGACATTCTCGACGGCACCGACCACCGCCTCTTCGTGGTGATCGGCCCCTGCTCGATCCACGACCTCAAGGCTGCCCACGAATACGCCGAGCGCCTCAAGGTACTGGCGGCGGAAGTGTCCGACACCCTGTACCTGGTAATGCGCGTGTATTTCGAGAAGCCGCGTACCACCGTCGGCTGGAAAGGCTTGATCAACGACCCGTACCTGGACGACTCGTTCAAGATCCAGGACGGCCTGCACATCGGTCGCAAATTGTTGCTGGACCTGGCCGAAATGGGCCTGCCGACCGCGACCGAAGCGCTGGACCCGATCTCCCCGCAGTACCTGCAGGACCTGATCAGCTGGTCGGCCATTGGCGCGCGGACCACCGAATCCCAGACCCACCGGGAAATGGCGTCCGGCCTGTCCTCGGCCGTGGGCTTCAAGAACGGCACTGATGGCGGCCTGACCGTGGCGATCAATGCGCTGCAGTCGGTGTCCAGCCCGCACCGTTTCCTGGGCATCAACCAGGAAGGTGGCGTGTCGATCGTCACCACCAAGGGCAATGCCTACGGCCACGTGGTGCTGCGCGGCGGCAACGGCAAGCCCAACTATGATTCGGTCAGCGTTGCGCTGTGCGAGCAAGCGTTGAACAAGGCCAGGATCAAGCCGAACATCATGGTCGATTGCAGCCACGCCAACTCCAACAAGGACCCGGCCCTGCAACCGCTGGTGATGGAAAACGTCGCCAACCAGATCCTCGAAGGCAATCAGTCGATCATTGGTTTGATGGTCGAAAGCCATCTGAACTGGGGTTGCCAGGCGATTCCGAAAGACCTCGCCGACCTGCAATACGGTGTGTCGATCACCGATGCCTGCATCGATTGGTCTGCCACCGAGACCACCCTGCGCAGCATGCATGCCAAGCTCAAGGATGTATTGCCCCAGCGCAAACGCATCTGAACCTGAATTGCGCACACAAAAACGCCGGGCTTGTCCCGGCGTTTTTGTGTGCGGCTCGCTCAGAGTTTGGCGGCGTGGCGCTGGTGGCGCTCCATGTAGCGCTCCACATAGGAGCACGATGGGATCACCGTGTAGCCGAACTCTTCGGCAAACTTCAGCGCCTCTTCAGTCAACGCCGCCGCGATACCACGACCGCGCAACGCGTTGGGCACGAACGTGCGATAGATATCCAGGGTCTGCTTCCCGAGGTCCATGTAGGTCAGGTAGGCACGATGACCGTCCACATTGGTCTCGAACTGATGACCAGCCTGGTCATGGTGGATGGACAACGCCTCGCTCATCACTACTCCTCGCGGGTCTTTGATTCTGACCCATACCTTACCGATGTTTTTCCGGCGAAGAAACATCTATGCCACCCCGTGCCGGTTTCGACAACGAGAAAACCGCTGGCGCTCACACCCTGCACCTGGGAATAGCAGGCGCCAAACCTGCAATCGCTCAAGGCGCGCTCGTCATCCCCTGCTTTGGGCGGATATAGAAGGGGCTCCGATACGCGTGACCGAAAGCCCGAACAACGCCGGCAGTTGAACCTTAAGACGAACTGCCGCTCTTAAAGTCACCTCTAGATACGCGAAAGAGGCTGCCGACGGTAAAGGCATGCCGCACGAAAGTGCCAGGCTCCTTATATAAAATTTCATCTATGAACACGGCTTGAAGCCTACGGGCCGGCCCTTTCAGGCTGGATCCAATGTTAAGCGGACTGTAAAACAGCGAACGTTTGTTATACGAACCGCCCCATGACCCGCCCGGACAGATTCCGCGCAAGAATTTTTGCTGCTTCTTGCGCAACGTCAGTTTACTTACTACAAGTAATGGGTAGTATGTACGCCGGCTATTAGCTCACTCTGAGACAATAGTCATTTAATAGAAAGTCCTTGAAGGGGAACACGATGAACAACGTTCTGAAATTCTCTGCTCTGGCTCTGGCCGCAGTTCTGGCTACCGGTTGCAGCAGCGTCTCCAAAGAAACCGAAGCTCGTCTGACTGCAACTGAAGACGCAGCAGCTCGCTCCCAGGCTCGTGCAGATGAAGCCTATCGTAAAGCCGATGAAGCGCTGGCTGCTGCTCAAAAAGCACAACAGACTGCTGACGAAGCTAACGAGCGCGCTCTGCGCATGCTTGAAAAAGCAAGCCGCAAGTAATAATCCTTCGGGGTTGTTATCAAGCCGATCCCTGTTTGGATCGGCTTTTTTATTGCCCGGATTTCCTGTGTAAGGTTCCGGGCCTGCACCGGTCCCCTCCCACAGGTTTTTTATTGCTGCAGATCGATCGGCGTACTCGACGCCACCGGCGCCCCGCCCGGCACACCGATTTCAGTCGGCAGGCCGTCCTCTGCGGCGACCACGTCACGCACCTGATCCCAGTTCACCCGCAACGTGTTGGCCAGGTCTTCGCGCTTGAGCAGGGCATTGATCACCGCCGTATGCTTGTCGACCACCGATGGCGTGCCATCATCGTTGAGCGGCGTATGCGCCTCGAGATAGACCTTGCCGCCGCTGCTGCCAAACTTGTAGGCATCGTTGATGATGCGCACTGAAGTGCCCACCGGCACCATGTCCGCCATTTCCAGCACATTGTTATTGAACATGCGGAAGCAACCGTGGCTGGTGCGGGTGCCGATGCCGAACTTCATGTTGGAACCGTGAATCAGGTATCCCGGTGTGCCGAGGGTGAACTTGAACGGCCCGAGGGGGTTGTCCGGCCCCGCTGGCACCACGTTGGGCAACGGATCGCCGTTGGCGGCGTGCTCGGCCTTGATCGACGCGGGCGGCGTCCAGGTCGGGTTCGGCGTCTTGGCGATGATACTGGTGTGGGCAATCGGCGAGCCCCAGCCCTCACGTCCAATCCCCAATGGGAACGTGTAGACCACGTTCTGACCCTTGGGGAAATAGTAGAGACGGTACTCCGCCAGGTTGATCACAATGCCCTCGCGCGGACCCGGCGGCAGGATGAAGCGGGTCGGCAGCACGATTTCGGTGCCCGCTCCCGGCAACCACGCATCCACCCCGGGGTTGGCGGCGACCATCTCCGAGTAACCCAGGTCATAGGTGGTGCCGAGGTCGGCGAAGGTGTCTTCATACTTGGCCTTGATCACCTGGACCTGGCCAACAATGTCTTCGCCCGCCGGCGGCAAGGGCAACTGCAACGCCGCCGCAGAACCGGCCGCGCAGAGGGCAGCAAGAGACAGGCAGCAGGTGACGACGGAGAGGCGCGACAACATCCGGTAAATCCTTCGCAGAACGACGGGGAGGTAAAGCTCGATTGTATACGTGAAGCGGGCGCCTGGCTGCAAGCCTGTGGCAACGCCTATAACTCAAAACGCAGCTCGGGCCAGATCGGCGGCGTGCCGCGCTTCTGCGACTCAAGGATCGCCCGGCACAGGGGGCAGAGGCGCTGGTCCTGGAACACCCTCCGATCCACCGATGACCAGCGCGGCTGCGCAGGCAGCAGCGTGCCGCACAGCGTGCGATCGATTGAGCCGCCCAGTTCCAGTTGACGCGCCACCAGATGCACCCGCACTTCCTGGCAGGCGAACAGGTCCAACTGCTCGTCCGGCTCGATCAGTTGGTAATTAAACAGGGACCAGGCAGGACGCGACATCGGGGGCTCCAGATCGGGGGGGCGCCACCTTAGCCGAAAGCCTGCCGGTAGAAAAGCGTCAAAGCAGCGGTTTTAGCGTCGGCCAGACATTTTCCAGCAACTTGCCCTGGGCGCTGACCGCCGGGTGCAGTTGGTCGGCCTGCATCAGCTCGGGATGCCCGCCCACACCCTCAAGGAAAAACGGCACCAGCGGGATGTCTTTTTCCCTGGCCAGCGTGCCATAGACTTCGGCAAACGCCGTGGCGTATCGCGGGCCGTAATTGGGCGGCAACTGCATGCCCAGCAGCAGCACTTTCGCACCGCCGGCCCTGGACTGGTCGATCATCGACGCAAGATTTTGTTTCAATTGCGCTGGCGGCTGCCCGCGCAGGCCATCGTTGCCACCCAGTTCGATCACCACAACGTCCGGCTTATGCTCTGCAAGCGCCACCGGCAGCCGCGCCAGGCCTCCGGCACTGGTGTCGCCGCTGATCGAAGCGTTGACCACTTTATCGTCGAAACCCTCCTGCTTGAGCCGCTGCTCCAGCAAGGCCACCCACCCTTTGCGGGTATCCAGCCCGAAACCGGCACTGATACTATCGCCAACGATCAGGACTGTACCCGCCGCTGCGTTCTGGGCCATGCACATCAAGGCCAGGCCAGCACTCAAAAACCACATTCGCATCGGATTCTCCATGGGCGCAAGCATTCTCACCGCGCGGGACCTCAGCAAAGTGGTTCCCAGCGCGGAAGGTGATCTGACTATCCTGCACGAACTGAGCCTGGAACTGAACAAGGGCGATAGCCTGGCTATCGTCGGCAGCTCCGGTTCCGGCAAATCCACCCTGCTCGGTCTGCTGGCCGGCCTCGACCTGCCCAGCAGTGGCGAGGTCACCCTCGCCGGGCAAGCCCTGAGCACACTCGACGAAGACCAGCGCGCGCGCATCCGCGCCGAGCATGTGGGCTTCGTGTTCCAGTCATTCCAGTTGCTCGACAGCCTTAATGCCCTGGAAAACGTCATGCTGCCGCTGGAGCTGGACGGCCGCAAGGACGCCCGCGAGCGCGCCACGCATTTGCTCGAGCGCGTCGGCCTGGGCCAGCGACTCACCCACTCGCCGCGCCAGCTGTCCGGTGGCGAACAGCAACGGGTAGCGATTGCCCGCGCATTCGCCGCCGAACCGGATGTGCTGTTTGCCGACGAACCCACCGGCAACCTCGACAGCCACACCGGCGAGCGCATCAGCGACCTGCTGTTCGAACTCAATAAAGAGAGCGGCACGACCCTGGTGCTGGTCACCCATGACGAACGCCTGGCGCACCGTTGCCGGCGCCTGATCCGCCTTGAAGCCGGCCTGATGGTCGCGCCCCTGGAGCCTTGATGGCACGTTTGCCGCTGTTGCGTCTGTTCAGCCTTGCCATGCGTCAGTTACTGCGCGATGCCCGCGCCGGTGAATTACGCGTGCTGTTCTTCGCCCTGTTGGTGGCCGTGGCAGCGAGTACAGCCATCGGTTACTTCGGCGCACGCCTTAATGGCGCGATGCTGCTGCGCGCCACCGAGTTTCTCGGCGCCGACCTGGTGCTTGAGGGGAGCTCACCCGCACGCGAGGAGCAAATCCGCTCCGGCACCGAGTTGGGGCTGGATCATGCACGCGTGGTGGAGTTCTCCAGCGTCATCGCCACCGATAACGGTATCCAGCTCTCCAGCATCAAGGCGGTCAACGATCAGTATCCGTTGCGTGGCGAGCTGAAAAGCGCTTTGGTGCCCTTCGGTGATGAAACCCCGGGAGGCGAGCCGAAGCCCGGCGAAGCCTGGGTGGAGGCGCGGCTGCTGACCGCGCTGGACCTGAAAGTAGGCGACAGCATCGACGTGGGCATGAAAACCCTGCGCCTGAGTCGCATCCTGACCTACGAGCCGGACCGCGCCGGCAATTTCTACAGCCTCACGCCCCGAGTCATGATCAACCTGGCCGATCTGGACGCCACGGGCGTGGTGCAGCCCGGCAGCCGCGTGAGCTACCGCGAACTGTGGCGCGCACCGCAAGGCAGCACGGCGCTGCAAACGTACCGCGATCTGATCAAGCCGGGCCTTGCGGCCAACCAGCGCCTGCAGGATTCACGGGACGGTAACCAGCAGATCGGCGGCGCCCTGGGCAAGGCCGAGCGCTACCTGAATATGGCCAGCCTGGTCGCGGTACTGCTGGCGGGTGTGGCGGTGGCGCTGTCGGCCAACCGCTTTGCCAGTCGCCGTTTCGATGCCAGCGCGCTGCTGCGCTGCCTGGGTTTGTCACGCCGCGAAGCGATGCTGCTATTCAGCCTGCAACTGAGCGTGTTGGGCCTGCTGGCCAGCCTGACCGGCGCTTTGCTGGGCTGGCTGGCGCAGTTTGGCCTCTTCTACTTCCTGCACGACCTGCTGCCGGCCGATGTACCGCCCGGCGGGCTGCTGCCGGCCGTGGCCGGTATCGGTACCGGGTTGGTCGCGCTCGCCGGCTTCGCCCTGCCGCCCCTGGCGGCGCTGGGTCGCGTACCACCGCTGCGGGTATTGCGGCGCGACCTGTTGCCGATCCCTTCCAGCACCTGGATGGTGTACGGCGCCGCGCTGTTTGCCCTTGGCCTGATCATGTGGCGGCTGAGTCTGGACCTTGTCCTCACCTTCGCCCTGCTCGGCGGCGGTGTCGTCGCTGCGCTGATCCTCGGCGGTCTGCTCCTGCTGTTGCTGCAAAGCCTGCGTCGCCTGCTGGCCCGCGCGTCCCTGCCCTGGCGCCTGGGCCTGGGCCAATTGTTGCGCCACCCGCTGGCGGCGGCGGGCCAGTCGCTGGCGTTCGGCCTGATTCTGCTGTCCATGGGCTTGATCGCCCTGCTGCGCGGCGAACTGCTCGACACCTGGCAAAACCAGTTGCCCGAGGACGCGCCCAATTATTTTGCGTTGAACATTCTGCCCGCCGACAAGGACGCCTTCAGCGCCCGCCTCATGGAGGTGCAGGCGCAATCGGCGCCTCTGTATCCGGTGGTGCCCGGCCGCCTGATCAGCATCAATGGCGAGGCCGTGCAGGATATTGTCAGCAAGGACTCCAGCGGCGACCGCGCCGTGCAGCGTGACCTCAGCCTGACCTGGGCTGCTGACCTCCCGCCGGGCAATGCCCTGACGGCAGGCGCCTGGTGGTCATCGCAACCCACGGATGAAGTGCCGGGGGTGTCGGTGGAAGCCAAGGTCGCTGAAAGCCTGAAGCTCAAGCTCGATGACCATCTGGTGTTTACCATTGCCGGGGAAAACCGTGAAGCGCGGGTTACCAGCCTGCGCACCATCAACTGGGACAATTTCCAGCCCAACTTCTTCATGATTTTCCAGCCTGGCACCCTGAAGGACCTGCCTGCGACCTACCTGACCAGCTTCTATCTGGCGCCCGGACACGACCAGCAGGTCGTCGACCTGTCGCGGGCCTTCCCGGCCGTCTCTATCCTGCAGGTCGAAGCCCTGCTGGAGCAGCTGCGCAGCATCCTCGCCCAGGTGACCCTGGCCGTCGAATACGTATTGCTGTTTGTGTTGGCGGCGGGAATGGCGGTGCTGTTTTCCGGCTTGCAGGCCACCCTTGACGAGCGGATCCGCCAGGGGGCGTTGCTGCGTGCACTGGGGGCGGAACGCAAGTTGCTGGTGAAGGCGCGGCGCATCGAGTTCGGTTTGCTGGGGGCGGTCAGTGGGGTGCTGGCAGCGTTGGGCACCGAACTGGTTACCTGGGTGCTGTATCGCTACGCATTTGACCTGCCCTGGCAACCGCATCCATGGTTGTTGCTGCTGCCAGTGATCGGCGCCGTGCTGATCGGCGCCGCCGGCGTATTCGGTACCCGCAGGGCGCTGAATGCCAGCCCGTTGACGGTATTGCGCGAAGGCTGAAAATTCGATGGCCCGACGTCTTTACAGACGGCGGGCCATCGATGCCTACTTCACGTAGTCGATAGCGGTAATCCACCAGCAGACTTCGCCGCCCGGGGTTTGCACGATGGCCTCGTCATCGACCTGCTTGCGCAACAATGCCCGGGCCATGGGTGAGTCGATGGAGATATAGTCCATGCGCTCATAAATCTCGTCATAGCCCACAATACGAAAACGCTTGGTTTCGCCCTGCTCGTTCTCGATTTCCACCCACGCGCCGAAAAATACCCGCCCTTCCTGTTCAGGCATGTACTCGACCACGCGCATGTCTTCCAGACGTTTGCGCAAATAGCGCACCCGTCGGTCAATTTCACGCAACAGCTTCTTGTTGTACTGGTATTAGTTCCCCTACCCCCAAGGTACTAAAACCCCGCCCCCCCCCGTCGCACCTAGCCTCACGTCCCGACGTTCCATCCATCCCCCTCCCCATCACTGCCCAACCACCCCCACTCGCCACCCTTAAAGTGAACGTGCCCGACCTTACCCTGAGTGACGCGCTCCCCCAGCACAACCACAACAAGCTACCCATAAAGGCATCATCGAGACAAAGCCCACTGACAATATTTGACTATTCAGCCATTGAGGCTACAGAACCGAAAGAGAGGAGCAGGACTGACGAGAAGCGTGAGAGCGAGAAAAGTGATTCAACCCGAGAGCGACCCACATCGCGGAGGAGGAAGTCATCCCGGTACAGGCCGCGAAGCACGATGTCGTGAATCACATTTCAGCAAGACCCGATTCACTGACCCGCAATGCAGTCAGGGAGTGTCAGTCAGGAGGCGACGCAAGATAAAGAGGGGGGCGCCAACGGGGGCGGCGAGAATCAGCGCCTAGTGACCGCGCTTGCGCCGCGATTATTTCTGCCCAGGAACGCAAAAAGCACCTTGCCCTAAAAAAAAGCACGGTGCTAGTATTAAAACCTTAATCAAATAGATAGTACACTGAGTATACCAATGCTGTCAACACCCAGCCCCAGAAAAATTGGAAACCCTGGCCGACCCTTGGAATATGCCAACGTAAGCGGGCGCGCACGCGCGATGACTCTGACTCCTTTCTCCTTCGGATACCCACTACCTCTGAGCCCTCTCTCAAGGCCTACGACTCTCATCCTGCCTTTCGATCACGCATCGGTGATCGAACCCTCCCTACCCCTTGCCCACCTCCCCTTCTTTGATCAGGCGAGTGAAAAAGCGAGGGCTGCAAAACGATGAGCGTTGCCTACATCAAGGTCATGTACCGAAGCAATACGACAGGTCATACCGGCCAGACGATTCAAGGCTTGCTCACCAAGCACGGCGTGCTTGTCTCGCTCCTTCAGTACCACACTGAGACAGACAGCAGCAGCTCCGGCCAGGCAGCCATTAATCGCGCAGTGAAAATGCTGGTGGAGTTCACCGAACAGTCAGACATACCGTTTAGCTCTGCTGTAGATCTGATGAAAGCATTCAGATTCGCATTGGATCACGGAACCGTTGACTGGAAAGGTGAAGATCCGACCGAGCTCTTCTGGAGACCACGCAGTAAGAAGCAGGCAAACCGTATCATTGGTTATCTAACTAACTATACCGACTGGCTAATTCTGCAGCCAGGCCATAGCGGTGTGATTATCAACCCAATCCGGGAAGCAACCAATCATGAACAGAAGCTAAATTGGTGCGCCTATCACCATAAAAAGAATAACAGCCTGCTGAAACATCTAAAAAGCAATAGTGCACTTGAGCAAATCAAATATTCCAGAGAGATCGCCAAATTCTCCGAAGATACTGTTCTCTTAGAGGAAGTGAAGCGGTTCCCTGAAAGTCGCTTCAACGACCTTATCGAAAAAGGATTTATAAGTCCTAAAATCTCAGACCCGAATAGCCCCTATTACTGGGACTACAAATCCCAGGCCATGACATATCTTATGCATTACGGTGGCGTACGAGAAAGCGAGCTATTTCATATATTCCTTTCCGACATCGGAATCGATATGAGTCGAAACGAAGCCGTGATTAGAATTTACCATCCTCGTGACGGAAAGGCACCTGAGCGCGGCTATAGCAATCGCGAGGACTATCTGAAAAGAAAGTACGGACTCAAACCTCGCACAGCATATTTAAAGACCGAGAGCCTCCATGCTGGCTGGAAGAGCCCGCTGCTCGATCACACCGATAATTACATGGAAATTTCATTTTTCCCGCCTTCTAAGGCCGCAGAATTTCTAGCCATTTTTCAGCTATATCTTAAATACCAGCACGTAGAACAACGAACGAATTCTCAGCCGTACGCCTTCACAAATATCTATGGCGAACCTGAAACTAAAAAAAATTTCAGGCGACGCCACCAGGCCGCCGTCAGGCGCATTGGTCTTACGCCTTCCAAATTAATGGGGACTACTGAGCACGGACACAGGCATGCCTATGGCTATCGACTCTTCGAGCATGACTTTGAAATGGTGGACATTCAAAAAATGATGCACCACAAAAGCCCCAGTTCTTGCCTAGTTTATATTTCGAAAACCGGTGAAGAGATTCGCGAAATCATGCGAGAAACCGAACGTAGGAATCCCAATTCAGCACCCCCCACTCCAAAGTTTCTGAAGGTCGACGAAACTCAATAAGAACAAGATCCTGACGCCCAACCACTAACAACTCAGCAGCAAGCCGGAAAGCTAAAGTAGACAATGAAAAGCCGAAAAATCTATCAAACCTACAAAGAAGCCAAAACAGCTGCTCGCGCGCTCAATTTCAAAAATAGTTCTGATTATATTAAGAACTATCGCCGTGACCCGCAGTTAATAGGCGACCCCTCTAGATACTATCCAGACTTCGTAAGCATGAGCGACTATCTCGGCTGCCCGGAAGATCCCAGGGGTAAGTTCTATAGCTACGAAGAGGCAGCTGAGATTGTGCGGGACGCAGCCATCACTTCGATGAAAGAATACCACACACTCCAAGTTACCGACTCTCGCCTGCCAACGAAGCCCCGCTTGGTTTACGCCAACAGCTGGACGTCTTGCAATGATTTCTTTGATCATCATCCAAAGTTCAGAAGCTATGAGGAGGCAAGACGCGTAGCTCGCTCTTTCAATTTTCGCTCACGACACCAATACATCCAAGGCTGCCTGAGGGTAGATGATCGCCTGCACACCGCACCAGATCGACATTTTTTAACGGAATGGACAGGCTGGGATGATTATCTTGGTATTAGCGACAATGTGGAGCATCTTAGTTATGAAGAAGCTAGGCAGTTAATACAGGAGCGCAAGGTTAAGAACAAAGCTGAATACCTTAAATGCTGCGAGAGCGCCCCCCCTGCTACCCAAATCCCCAGAACTCACATGGAGAGTTGACTGGGTCGACTGGCCTAGTTTCCTGCACCACGCGGCAGATCCATCCTCTACTCACGACCTTCCGCATCAGGCCGTAGGTGAATTTAAGAACGGTCGAGATACCAGTATTATTTCAGAGCCTGAACAGAGCCAGCTGTGCCTTTTGGATCCGACGCATCCTTCGCATCATCATCAAATCTACGAAAACTTTGAGGCTGCCAAGCATGCAGCGAGGGCTTTAGGTTTCACCAGCAGACAGGATTACTTAGCAAGTCACCATCAGCAAGATCGCCTGCTCCCTCACGACCCACAGCGCTGCTATCCAGAATGGTCAGGGTGGGAGGACTACCTTGGCCTGGAGGCTATCTATCTGACTTATGAGGAAGCCAGAAAGCTTCTATCAGAAAATGGTGTTAAATCACAACAGCAGTACAAAGCTCTACGCACAAAGTACCCAAAACTGCCGTCACAACCTCTGAAAGTCTATCGCCATCAGTGGGTCGACTGGCTCACCTTCTTGGGTAATGAGCCTCCAGGCCCAGAAGGAAGAAAATTCAACAATTTCAATGAAGCGAGAGCCGCTGCGCGATTGCATAATTTTAAATCGCAATCGCATTACATACGCAACTGCTTGAAAGTGGACAGTCGGTTTCGTACGGCGCCTGACCGATATTTCAAAGAATGGAGCGGCTGGGAGGACTATCTCGGCATTAATGTCGAGGCGGAATTCTTACGCTATGAAGAAGCCAAGGCTTTGATGCAAGAGCTTGGCATCAAGAGTAACTCAGGATATCTCAAACTTCGTGAGACTGAGTCTCGCCTGCCACGGATGCCGCAGATCACGTGGAAAGAGGAATGGATCGACTGGCCAACATTCCTAGGACAACGGCTTGACCCGTATTCAACTTATGAGCATGCCAAGGAAGCAGTGAAGCGTCTCGACATTACCTCGAAAGAAGAATACCTCACTGCTTACCTGCTCGATCCATTGCTTCCTAAACATCCATATCGCCTTTATGAGGCGGACTGGAAAGGTTGGGAAGACTATACCATTCGCAACCATAAATATAGGACGCTCACTGAAGCAAGCACAGCAGCACGCAAACTTGGATTCTCAACCCAACTGGATTATGAGAATGGGTACTATCTCGATCCGATGCTTCCTCGCCTACCAGAAGTCGAATATAAATTTATCTGGAAAAGCTGGAACAGATTTTATCGACGCCCAGATCATTACGAAAGTTTCGAAGAGGCTCGCAGTTCTGCCCGGGCTTTAGATTTCTGTAGCAAGCGTGACTATGTGCGACGCTGCAAAGCACTCGACAGCTCCCTGTGCATTGAGCCTGATAAAAAATATGAAGACTGGACAAGCTGGCATGACTATCTCGGGCTAGACGACGATTTGAAGTTCCTCGACTACCATTCGGCCATGAAACTTGTTCGCGAGAACAATGTGCAGACTCATAGCCAATATACATCGTTTCGCAAATTCCACGAGAAGTTGCCTTCCGCACCAAGCCTCGTTTATCGTGACCACTGGATTGATTGGCCGACTTTCCTCGGCCTGCGTGAAGCGCCCTACAAAACTTACCGAGAGGCTAAAAAGGCCGTACTCGCGCTCGGCCTAACTACGGATAGAGAATATAGGGCCCACTATCTAGATGACCCAAGACTGCCCAAACATCCCTATCGGGCTTATGAATTCGACTGGAGCAGTTGGGATGACTTCCTTTCAGATCAAGAAAAGTACGACTCGATAGAGCTGGCCAGTCAGCAAGCGTGTGCTATGGGGCTCACCACTCGCCAAGAGTATAAGGATGGACATGCTTTAGATCCAATGCTGCCTAAGCGGCCCGATCTTTATTACGAGGGCAGCTGGCCAGCCGGCGGGTGGGCTCAATTCTTAACGGCAACGCCTCTCTATGAGACCGTTGCAGAAGCTGCAGCTGCGGCTCGCGCACTTGGGTTAGCTACTCTCAATGACTACAACAATTTGCGTCATCTTGACCCCAGGCTCCCGGCCAGCCCTAGGCAGTTTTATGGAAACTATACAACCTGGCTAAACTTCATCCTCCCAAGCAAATGCACTTTACTCGCAGAAGTTAAATTTGCCATCAAAGCAATTGGAATCAAAGACAGCAGTGAGTATCGCGACAACTATAAAAAATACGCGTGCCTGCCAGCGCATCCAGAACGAGCCTTTGCCGGAGAATGGCTTGACTGGTATGACACGTGCAACATCATTCGCCCCTATTGCTACGAGGACGCTATCGCCCTCCTTCGCAAGTTGAATCTCCCAACCAGTGGGGCCTATAAAAAATATGTAAAAAAATCAGGCGACAAAAAATTCCCATTGACGCCCGACAAGGTCTATAAAGATGAATGGGTCAATTGGCAAGCTTATCTTGGAAAAGAAGAACCATACACGCTGGTCACCCTGCGAGAACCTTACGAAAAATGGCGCTTTGCTTTCGCAGAGTTTCTCCGCACGACGAAAGGTAACTTCAAAGTTCACCACTTGGTAAAATTTGTCAGAGATTACGTTAAGCCCAACAACTTGAGCGAAGACCCTCTAACATTCTTTACAACACCAGACTTTGATCGACAAGACTATAAAGAGTTCATGCTTTCGATGCCGGACTCGAAAGCAAAGCAGCACTTGGCCACGCTTCGGGAGTTCTCGGAATGGTTTCTTGAGAAGCATCTCAGCGCTCGCTGCCCGGACACAAATGAGATCGTGCCCATGGCCGGGGCTGTAAATCCATTTCTCAAAATTTCTCTACCCTCTCTTAAGCACGCCGCTCCTGGTCAAACTACCAAGCCGCCGCTGGCCTACCACCACGTCGACACCATGAGGAAATGGATAGTACCGCCAGCGGCAGCCTCCTTCTCTGACCTCAGGCACATACAGGGATTCGAGAATGACTGGGTAGATGTTGATAAATCACTCATTGATGAGAATGATCCCGACTGTGTGTATGTAGAGAACAATGGCCGCTACCGAATCTGGTTCCCAGGATATTGGATGCACACCTTTGCACTAGCTTCAGTGCCAATTCGAGGAGTGCAGCTTGCGTATGCGGACTCAGGAGAGTGCGATCTCAAAATTCCTATTATGAAGAATGGGAAGCTGGTGTGGATTGATAACCCTTCACCACTGCGAGGTCAGACAGGAGAAGAAGGCTTCATCAAGCGCCTTCCAAACGATGAATTTGGGATGCGTCTCACGACCAATAAAACAGCTGAAGGCATTACAGGCTACGACGTCCCTTGGATGCCTGAGGAACTCGCCAAATGGATGATTCGGTTTAGAGACTGGCAGTCAAAGTACAATCCGGTCAATCGTCCTATGCCTTGGAGTGAGTGCGAGAACACCAATTATTCAGAGCTTGATCGCTTGGGCAAAGGGAGTAACTGCTTCTTGTTCAGAGACTTCGGTACCGAAGAATGTGCAGGAAGCTTCGGTAGCAGACTCTATCGACGTATCGCTATCGCACTCTACAACACTGCGCCAGAGCTGGCGTCCATGACAGGCTCCCCAGAAAACGTCAGTGACTACCACTCAGAGTTTACGCCGCATGCGATGAGGGTGAGCCTTATCACGGCGTATGTTATGGATTTTCGACTGCCATTAAACGTTCTGGTCAAGATTGTCGGTCATGCCTCCATGATCATGACCATTTACTATGTAAAAACGACCGGAGAGTTTTTGCGCCAAAAGTTCAACGAGGCGGAAAAACGTTATCTACACGAACAGTCCAAAGGAGCCTACCAATCACTTGTCGAAGGCCGAGACAAGCAGCACGCATTCCTCACTAATAATGAAGAAGCGCTGAAGCTTTTGGCAGGCCAAGTCGCTGCAGGCAGTGCTCTATACCGAGACTATGGCATCTGCCTGACAGCAGCAAGTCGTTGCGGAGATGGCGCGTCAAGCAACGGGAAATTTGTCGCCGTCCCGGCTGGATATCTAGGGCGTGAGAACTGTATCCACTGCAGACACTTCGTAACTGGGCCAGTGTTCCTAGGCGGACTGCTCTCCCTTGCTAATGAGATATCGCTATGCTGCCGCTCCCACTTGGAGAAGCTGGGGGACATGCAGGACAAGCAGATTGAATTGAGACAGAAAATTAAGAAGTTGACCGCTGAGCGATTTGATGCTGCCCAGTTATCTGATAGCTCTGATGTTGACTATAAATCTCAGATTGGTGCAGCAATCTCTGAATTGAAATCACTAGATGGCCTGCTTAGCTCGGCTTCAGTCACAGCAGACATGTACCTTGCAGACTTGAATATCGTTAACAAGCTCACGCAGCAATGCCAAGCACTAATTGTGGAACGAGCCGATAATGACAAGAGCAACGACTCAACTCAGCTTATCATAAAGTCCGGCCACGAAACGGTTATCGCGTTCGAAGAAGTTTCACTTTTCAGACAGCTTAACGAAGTGTGCGAAAACGCTGAAATATATACATCTGCCAGTGCGGAACTTGCCACTCCAGAGCGCAGCAACATGATAGACCGGATGGCAGAACTTAACCGGATGGCGCCGGTCATGTACAAACTAGACAAAAATAGCCAGCTGGTTATTGGTAACCAAATCGTCAAGTTCATGACCGCGCGAATGAGTTGGCCGACAGTAGAGGCAGTAATGGATGGGACGATTCTTATGAAAGATCTTCCAAGGGATCAACGCATGACTCCCGGAGCGCTTCAATTGCTGCTTAAAGGCGACAACGCGCAGGATGTGCTGCGCATTGAATATGATTCCAGACCTCAACGTGATACTCGCCTAATGACGCTCACCTCTCAGCAAGGAATTGACACTCACCAAGACAACCAGGAGATGGCGCGGTGACCCCTGAAGAAACGTTGGCACGACTGAGCGAAGGAACCTCAACACGCACGCGGAGAAGCCTTCACGCCATATATGAAACCTGCATGGAGCAGAAAAAGCGCGGCAGCACTGATTTCACGTTAGCAATGATTGCACGCTTGGGGGCTGTATATGGCGCGCCGTCGCTGCAAACCGTCAAGAATTCTGGTGGTGCGAAGTACCGGACACTGATCGGAGCCTTTGCTGATCAAGTCCCACTGAAACCAAAACCCGTTAGTGGCCCTCACAGCTGGATCGACGAGCTCAATGGTCGACATCAGCTGCTGGCGAGAGGTCTGCTTGCCCAGTTGAGAGCCGAACAACGAAAGACGAAAGAGTTGTTACCGCCTAATGTGGTCTATGAGGTTGATGTGCGTTCCGCCCCCAGTGCGACCTTCAAACTTACAGAAAGTGAACGAGATGCGTTGGAGTATCTCAATTCAGATTTGTTTCTCATTGAGCACAACCTAAAACGCGGGCCACGAAGCGACATCCTTGGGCCAAATGACGAGCAGCTGTTTTGGCCAGGAACCCTCAATGCCCTGGAAAAATCCTTGAAACATTTGTGAATACTGGGGGATACCAGCGGCGAGACTAAATCCTCTCCTCGCCATACCGTCACCACGACCTGGGCCACGCCAGACCAGGCCGTGGACGGGATTCAAAACCTCAAAAAATTTAAACCAAATGCATGGTAGCCTGAGCCTTAAGCCAGCCGGCAAGAGCCCATCTTCTATGAAGGCGCCGGACTCCCGCCGGCACTGATAGCCTGCCGACTAGCGGCACTGATCAGCCTGATTATTCTTGGAGCCAGTATTGCCAACCAATATCATCACCCGCGCAGGCCACAATGCCCTCAAAGCAGAATTGGATCATCTCTGGCACACCTATCGCCCCGAGATCACTCAAAAAGTGACTTGGGCGGCGTCCCTAGGTGATCGCAGTGAGAACGCGGATTACCAATACAACAAGAAGCTGCTTCGTGAAATTGACCGTCGGATCAGATACCTTCGTAAGCGATTAGAGGATATCCGCGTTGTGGATTATGCGTCCGAGCAGGAAGGCAAGGTATTCTTCGGGGCTTGGGTCGAAATTGACAATGAGGAAGGCGACAGCAAACGATTCAGAATTGTCGGCTACGACGAGATCTACGGACGCAATGACTATATCTCTATTGACTCGCCAATGGCGCGTGCACTTTTGAAAAAAGAGGAAGGTGATGAGGTCACGGTGCAAACACCGACAGGCGAAGCGACTTGGTTCATCGCACGTATTTCCTACGACCAAGACAACTCTTCCCATTGATCCCCGCTGCCGCCTTAGATGACTAGACGGGGAGTCATATTTCGCTCCCCTTCGTTTTGAGTCTTCACCGTTGGCGGAAAATCCCGACAATCTTCTGCTCTGGGCTCACTACGCCTCCAACCACAACGGAATGTGCTTAGGGTTCGAGTGGGACGAGACTGGCTTACCACCTGCTGAAGAGGTCATCTACCAGAACCGCTATCGGACGCTCGAATACTATTCGCACACTGAAGCTGAACTCGCCGCGATCTCTCTTCTGCAGAAATCGGCAGATTGGGCATATGAACGCGAATGGTGTTCTGTCGCTAAACCAGAAATGGAGTACACCAGCATCTTTGCGCCTGACGAACACTACGAACAAGAGCTAGAGGTGCTTAGGTCGAATCCAAGCCAGTCACCCTACTACTCCGAAGAGCAACTCAAAGAAAAATACACATTCCTGGTGGGTAATGTGACGGCTGAAGGTTCTGGGCCAGGGGTTTTCAACCAAAGTGCTCTGAAGGAAGTCGTGTTTGGCATGCGCATGAGTCAATCCGACGTGAAAGACCACATCAACACAATTGAGAGCTATGGGTTCAAGCCAAAATTTTTCCAAGCTCGCAAGAATGCCAAACGATACCAGGTGGATATCCACGAGCTCTAGGGCCTGGGCAGTAAGCCTTTTTGAGTACTCTGCATGGTAAGGCGCGAACCGTCGCCCACCATGAATGACCGTAGCGCTGGGGTCTGGTCATGCACACCCAGCGCGCTGGCCTAATCCAGTGCAAACGACTCGTCAGGTTGAATGCAATTGAGAGGTCGGTGGCAATGCAAACGGTTGGTCAAGCAGAATGCAATAACGCACTCCGCGGTTGATGCCAAGGAAAGCAGGAAGACACATCATGTCAGTCGATTACCCAACCCTTGATGAAGCCCAGGAAAAGCGGATCGCTGCTGTACATGGAGGCTTCCTGTATCAGCATCTGTTCGCGGTGGCTTGCCTGCTCAAAGCCAAGACATCAAACGTCCTGAGCGTGGTGATCGAGCGAGATGAAGACGTGGAAGTCGTGCTCGCCGATACCCGGATTTATGTCCAGGTTAAAACTCGCAGTGATCCCCTAATCCCGAGCGACCTCGGTACCGCCCTAGATCGGTTTCAGCTAATCCGTGAGCAACACGAGCAGGGCCTTCGACATGGCACTCCTCGCTTCGTGGTTGCCTCTAACCAGTCCCCTGGCCCGAAACTTAGTGCCCGTATCAAGCAGGGTGAATTGGGTGATGATGTGCAGTTCATCCATCCGGGCGAGATTCTCCCTGCGGAGCTTGCGTGCCTGCCGGGTTGCTGGACTGATCTGAGTAGCGCAGTGGCCGACTGTGTGAAGCTGGCAGAGACGATTCCTCATGGGGCATTGGTACCCGAATCGCTGGTATGGAAGCTGGCGGGAAAGGTGCAAGCCGCCGCCACTGGCCACCAGAACCTAGGTGGCTACACCTTCCACTCAGAATCGCTACCTGCCCTGTTCGAGCAGCTACTGACGCAGCTGCAAAGATTGCCGGCACTTCAAACCCACTATCTCCCGCAGATTGACGAGCCTGCACTCATCAACCGTGAGCGCATTCGGATCATCTGCGGCTTCTCCGGTGCGGGCAAGACATCATGGTGCGCTCAGGCCGCAATGCATACCCCGGAATCGTGCATCTATTTCGACGCACGTGAGACCGCGGGCCCGGCTTTCGCACGATCCCTGGTGAGGGAGATTGCCGGCGGGCTAGTCGACAAGCCCCATGAAATTGGCGAACTCTTTGCCCCGGACGCATCTGGCATCGATTCGATGACCGCACTGGGTCGTCACCTGGAGATCCAAGGCATAGAGCCATTGGTGATCATCGACAACGCTCACGAAATTCCTGCGGCAGATCTACAAGCCGTGTTCGGGTGTACCACGCAGATGCGGTTCATCCTCCTCTGCCAACCCGTCGGGTCGATTCAGGAAGTGGAGCAATTGTCGGGGGTGCGTCGGGAAGTGCTCCAGGGGTGGAACCTGGACTCCGTGGCGGCAGAGGCCTCTCGCCTGGGTGCCAAGGGCAATGTTGAGACCATGGAAAGGGTGCGCGTACTGACAGCCGGCATGCCGCTATATCTCCAAAGCGCCGCCAGACTCGCAGCCAAGGACTATGAGGGGGATCTATCCGCGCTTTGTACCGCGCTGGAGCAACAGGCCACGCTGGAAACGACAGCACAGGAACTCATTCTTACCAAGGTGTACCAGGGCCTCCCAGAAACCAGCCAGCACATCGTTACCCTTCTGAGTATGGTCGATGTCGCCATCACTCAAAACGAGCTGCAGAGCTTGATGGCAGCTTACGCAACAACACCTCCTGCTGCGGTCAATCAGGCCATCCGAGCACTTCGTGCGCTTGGCGTTTTGGAAGTGCAAGGCAGCCTCGAAATCAAACTCCACGATGCCATGCGATTGGTCGGAGCGGGCGAGTTGCACGCCGTGGCAGACTCACGCTTGCTGACAACCAAGGTGGTGCTCAAAGATCTGCTTCTGACTTCCCTGAAGCAAACGCGTAGCCACCATAAGCTCAGGCTGCTCATCAAGACGTTGATCGATCTTGAAGAGAGCGAGTTTCTCATTGAGCTGGCCGGGGAAGAGCTTTTCCAGGAAACGGGGCTAGGGCCACTGCTCATCGATTATCTAGAAAAGGCGTCCACCTCTTCTGATCTTGATGCAGAGACTAGATTTTGGGCGTTCGACTCTCTCTTCTTCATTACGAATCGATCGGAGAACCCAGAACAGAAATCGATCTATCTGTCCTCAATGGCCCAATTGGTAGCCAACCATCAGCTATCAGATCGGGCGGTACTTTCCTATCACCAAAAAAATATGGAGTGGCAGGGCTTACAAGAAAATGCCAAAGGTGTTCACGATGCTATCGAGCTCATCAAAAAATCACCCGCCCTGACCCCAGACCGACGTCTTACTTTGGATTACAACACCGCAGTGGCGCTATGGCGAATCCATGAAAACAAGGCTGCCGAAGCACTGATCGAGAAAGTCATCAATGAACACCTCAAGCTGCTCCAGATAAGTGAGCAGTGGATGCTGGGGCGCTCGACCAGCTCAGTCGTCGACCACCTCAGCAAGTTATCTCCGGAGGCAGCATTGGTAACCCACCTTGCAAATGCCTACGAAGTCAAAGCCATCCTACTGAAAAAACGAGGGGTGAACCCACAGCTCTATCGTCTGTATGCATGGAAATTTTTTGTGTGCACCCAGTCATTCAGTTCGGCTGTGAGAACTGGCCTGGACGCTGCTCAGGACATGTTGGATATGCGTGATTTTCACGCTGCCCGGACGATAGTGGGCAGCAACATTATCCCTCTCATCAAGCAAGCACACTTACTAGGCGAGCTCTCCAGTGCTCGCAGCTTCTACGCTGTGATCCTGGCCTACTGCAGAGACTTCGAAGCCGCCGACCGCGAGATGGCATCAATCGCACCGTTTCGCGCAGGGCTCACTGATGCCCAACGCAATGAGTTTGACTCCCAACTGAGCTTGATCGAGGACATTCGAGCGGGTCGAGTAAGGTAGACCAGCACCTTGATGCCCTCCCGTTTGGGGGGCATCGCGTCCGCCTCAGTCACATTCCAAGCCTAATGACTTGATGACCTAACGCGCTATTGCGACAGCGGCGTGTAAACCATTTTTTCACACTGTAAACCTGCGTGGTTTACACCACCAAAAACTGGTTTACACGTTTTCTGTCATGCGTGCTTGCAGGTGCGAAGCGTGCCGGTAAACAGTTTGCGTCGTTCATGAGCTTTAGCCGTTAGATGCAGGCGTCTCGGGCGCTCCACGGCAAGTCGGCGTTGATGCCAGGAACAACCAGGCGTCTGACATACGGCTCCAAGCGCATCGCCAGGCGTCTGACATACGGCTCCAAGCGCATCGCCAGGCCTCTGATCAAGCACTTCCGCTCGCCTGGCGACGACGTGCGCCGCTCCTGAGGGATCCAGCGAAATCCCGTCCATGGTCTTGAAATGTTGTGAGCATCGAGGTGGCATATCACAATGCCACTTCACTGGTGATACAGCGCTCTGCGTAACGCGCCAACAGTTCAGGCC
This sequence comes from Pseudomonas trivialis, assembly GCF_001439805.1. GTDB lineage: Bacteria > Pseudomonadota > Gammaproteobacteria > Pseudomonadales > Pseudomonadaceae > Aquipseudomonas > Aquipseudomonas trivialis. Next base: position 253,411 of record NZ_JYLK01000007.1, read on the forward strand.
CAGACAGCGTCGTGGGCAAGACCCGCCCATCATTCGAAAGGAAGTGCACCAGGCTCAGTTCATGATGCCGGTGCTGGTACAGAAGTTGACAGACATTAATCCACCCTGGTGGGCCCGATGGCTTCCATCAGCAGCGTATGCGCTGGGTATATTCAGTAGCGGCATTCAGATTCGCACACCCAAAGGCATCGAGAGCTTTGACTGGGCGGCCATCGGTCAACCGCCGAAACGTGCGCCCATAGTATTTCTGCACATGGCGTACGTCACCACGCCCCGGGGCACTTGGCGCCTTTACTTTCGAACAACTAAGCAACGCGATGCCGCTTGGCTGGAGCTCGTTCGATCTTGGTACATCCCGCGCATCATCGAAACCAAGGCACGCCTGGAAATGTTCGAACAAGGCCTTAAGGAGGAACGCTACCTTCGGACATCGAAATGGGAGCCCTATAGGCAGCAAGCGCTGTCCTGGGCAAGCACCTGCCCTCCCATTCCACCTGAGGGCATTCTCACTCCAGAGCACCACCGGCTGTTGGTCAAGATGAAGCGGCTTGTTCAACTACCCGAAGATTGGCTTACGAACTCCCGTGCATCCTACGTTGATCAAGCGCTGGTCGACTATCACGATCTCTTCGAAACGGTAGAAAGCCAACCGCTGACCACTGATCAGCGCAAGGCGTGCATCATCGACGAGGACAACAACCTGATTCTCGCCGGCGCCGGTACCGGCAAGACTAGCACCGTCATCGGGCGAGTCGCGTTTCTGGTTAAAAGTGGGCAAGCCAAACCCGAAGAGATCCTGATCTTGGCGTACGGCAATAAGGCTGCCATCGAATTGAGGGAGCGCCTGGAAAGCAAACTGGGCATCCAGGGCATAACAGCCGAAACCTTCCACCGGCTAGGCCGGTGCATCGTGAAGAAAGCAGAAAACAAGTCGATCGACATCAGCACCATGGCGACGGATAAAAAGGCCAAGGCCAAATTCGTCAACACGGCTTTCGAGGCCAAACAGCGTGAACCGGAATACCGAGAGCTGCTGCTCAGCTATTTTGAGCAATGGTTGCATCCGGTACGCAACCCATTCGAATTCCAGACGCTGGGTGATTACTACCGTTTCTTGGAAGACAACGATATTCGCACGCTGAAGGGCGAGGCAGTCAAAGGCTTCGGCGAGTGCGACATCGCGAATTTCCTCTTCAAGAATGGTATCGAATACCAGTACGAAGCTACGCTTAAAACCCCACTGCAATCCCCTGACCGAGCCACGTATCGGCCCGATTTTTTTCTTCCGGAATTCGGAATCTACATCGAGCACTTCGGTACAGATCGGCAAGGCAACACCGCTCCCTACATCGACCAGGCCAAATACCAAGCCGACATGGCCTGGAAACGCCAGGTTCACGCAGAGCGAGGCATCCCGCTGATCGAAACCTTCCACTATGAAAAACAAGAAGGCGTCTTGCTCAAGGTGCTGAAGCAACGCCTGACCAGCGCCGGCGTAGTGCTCAATCCTCTTCCTCCCGAAGCCATCTTGGAAACCCTCCGGGAGTTCGGTGTCATCTCGAAGTTCTCGCTCATCCTGACAGATATGCTGGGATTGCTCAGGGCTGCGAATCTTTCCGATCAGCAGCAAGCTGAATTGATCGCCGGAAGCGCTGACCCTGGCCAGGTCGGTGCAGCCATCACGTTGCTGGCCCCCATAGTCGATGCGTACGTCGATGCGCTGCAGGCCGAAGAGAAGATGGACTTTGATGACATGATCAACAAAGCCAACCAGTACGTCCTCGACGGCACCTTCAAGAGCCCGTGGAAATACATCGTGGTGGACGAGTTCCAGGACATTGCCAAGTCTCGGGCCGATCTCGTGCAGGCCCTACGCAGGGGCCAAGACGATGGGTCACTGTTCTGCGTGGGCGACGATTGGCAGTCCATCTTCAGATTCACGGGCAGCGATATCAGCTTCACTGCTGACTTCAAAAAAATATTCGGGCCAACGGAGTCCAGCGAGCTCAGGAAGACCTTTCGCTTCAACAGCAAGATCGGTGCAGTCGCCAGCCGTTTCGTGATGCAGAACCCTCGCCAGATCGTCAAGGATATCCAATCCCATACGGTCGCTGACACACCGACCGTGTCTCTCGTCCGCGCTTCGATGGCGGACGACAAGGCTATCGACGAGGTGCTTGAGCGCACTGTGGCGCATCTCAGTACCATCGCGAAACCCGGCTCCTCGGTCTACTTCCTCGCCAGGTTCAAACACAACCTGCCCGACCTTGATCCCGTGAGTCGAAGGTTCCCAAACCTGGTCTTCAAGAAGGACTCGATCCACAGCTCCAAAGGCAAAGAAGCGGATTACGTCATCATCCTCGGGCTGAGCAAAGGTAAGTACGGCCTCCCCTCAGAGATCGTTAATCACCCCCTCATTGAAGCCCTACAGCCGAAAGCCGAGGCTTACCCCCATGCCGAAGAGCGGCGGTTGTTCTATGTCGCACTAACGCGGGCGAGACATAGGGTCTACCTGGTCTGCGACATGATGAGGTGCTCACCTTTCGTACGGGAGCTGATCCAAGGCGATTATCCCTTGGAGCTTGAAGAGCTCGCTGCAAGCCCTGAGCAAGTGAACGCAATCCTCGCAAACTGCCCTGTCTGCACTCAGGGAAGCCTGGTAAACCGTGTAAACAGAACTACCCGCGCACCTTTTATTGCCTGTTCAAACTGGCCGCGCTGCACCCATATCGAGAGCGGCTGCCGGCGCTGCAATGCCCCCATGACACGCTCTGGGAGATACCGGGTCTGCGTCTCCCCTTCTTGCAATGGCTGGGTCGCCGTTTGCCCCAGAAGCGGTGGAAGCATGGTGTTTCGAGACAAGGCCAAGAGTTGGGGGTGTTCTGATTATCGAGGGCTGGACGAGGGCTCTTGTCGGCACATGGAGCGCAACATCCAGGCACCTCCGAAAAAACCGGGGACATGAAAGCGTCCCGGCACCGCAACCTCCGTCCTTAGGGGGCTAGACATGAGTTCCAGGTAAAAGATCCATTACCCACACCGGCATGATGTGTTAGGTTTTCGCCATTTTACCCGCAAGGAAAATGGCATGGAGCAGGAGCGAAGTCTTCGTCAGTGGTACACAGAGCTTTCAGAGCTTGCTCCAGATGCTGATGCCGTCGCGAAACGCCGCCGCGGCTATGACTTTGAAAAGGTCTTGAAGGGCTTACTGGAGTCAGAGGGACTGGAGCCCCGCTCCAGCTACAAATCTCCCGGCGAGCAAATCGACGGTTCGCTTTACCTGGATGGAGGCTTCCTTCTCCTAGAAGCGAAATGGCACGCGGATCCCATCCCAGCCTCCACCTTGTACCAGTTCAAGGGCAAGGTAGATGGCAAGCTTGTCGGGACGCTAGGCGTTTTCATTTCGATGTCCGGCTACTCTGCCGACGCGGTTGATGCCCTCATCGCCGGCAAATCGCTCAATCTGATTCTCTTCACCAAAGAAGACATGGATGCGGCCATAATCCAAGAGATCGGATTCAAGCAAATCCTGAAGGAAAAATTGCGCAAGGCAGCAGAGGAAGGCTTGGCGTTTTACCCTATCGTGACCGAATTGGTGAAAGCCTCCGCTTCGGAGCCCGTGCACATTGAAAGGGCTCACTACGATCGAGTAACAGGGAAAGTGCTGCGCAATGACACCCAACCTGCAACACCAACAGATCTGATCATTGTCTGCGAAAGCGACACTGACCGTGAGGTACTGGCCAATATTGTCCAACGCCTGCTGAGCGGCTCAAAATCCACCAAGAAAATCGAAATCATCTCAGCCCTGGGGAAAATTTCAGTACCACGAATTGCAAACAGCTTGCTGATGGCTAATCCCGAAGTACGAGTACTTACGGTAGTTGACAGTGATAATGACGTTGCAGGCTCACAACTCCTTCTGTCAAACAACATAGAGCCCACCAACTGGGCACCTATCATCATCGATCCGCAAATAGAAGAATGGCTTGGGCTTTCTGAGGAAGAAATGCGTCGCCTGCGTCGTGCCTCTCGCCTGAATCGTTCGCTGCAGGCAGTTGAACAACTCGACCTTGATCAGTTGAGAAAAACTGACCCTGTGTTCGACGCTTTCTGCCGTGAAGTACTATCGGCTTAATTACTGGCGGCAAGCGTGGGGCTCTATCTACAAGCCCCACATGCCACCATCGACCTCAGCCTCAAGCTTTCTGAGGTTTCAGGGCGATGACGGAGGTCTTCTGCGACTCCCAGTTGTCGTTGATCCAGTCAACAACCTTGGGGCGGCCAGACGCCGTGGACTTGAATTTCTCCTTGAGCATCCACTCCACGTAGAGGCGGAACTGTGCGCTCATGTCCTCACCGCTGTTGTAAACCACCGTTTTTTTTCGTCCGCCCAGCCCAGGTGGTTCAGGAATTCGAGCATTTCATAGCCTTCTTTACGACTCAGATGGCTAGCATCTTTGTGGATCAGATGCGGATTATCGCCCGCGGTTGCCTTCCAGCTGTAATCGTAACGCAGGTCGCTTTTGGTAATCCTTGGCATGGGGCATTTCTCATCGAGACCCGGTATTGGGCCTCATACTAAAGAGGGCTCCACGTGGTAGTTCAAGGTGAATAACAGGCCCAAGTCCTGAAAAACAGATTTCCAGAAATAGCGGTTTTCACAGCGAACTTCGAGATGCTCTCACCCGCCCATGCCCGCCACCTCCACGAGAGTGACGCAGGGGCCACGCCTCAGAAAACCTGACGGAGCGCTTCCAATCCGGGAGTATGATTGTCCAGGTGAAAAGCCAGCACCAATTCAATGGTTGGGGACGGCCCGCTCAAAGGTACAGAACGACGCCAGCAGGATGTACCTGCTGGTCATCCTCCCCCTCAACCGCTCCTCAGCGCTTCAAGACCCCGATCCATTGCCAAGGCAGCCGTAACGATCGTGTTGACGGCGGCTCGATCAAACTCATGATCTTGCTGAGAGTCGTGTGTCCCACTGTTCAGATAGCTCCATTCAATCGAGGCGCCGCTTACGTGAAGCAACGCGTCAAGCCCAGCGAGGAAGTCCTGGAGGCCCTGGGTAGGATTCGGAATCCTACCAAGCCCTGTTCGAAGCTTGAGACATTTGTTGTTCAACTCCCATTTGGCTCGGGGGCCTCCAAGCTTCAGCTCTAATCGTCCATCCTGACGTCTCCCAAACCATGTCCATGCTCGATCCGTCAAACTCTCGATTGCCGCCCGTGAATGGCGCAATGCATCGCGCTTCTCTTCAGCTTGCAACGCCGCATGGGCAAGCAGAACGTAATTCTTTGTGGGTGGGTCGGTGTCGATGCGTAGATGGTGCTCGCCATGGTGGGGAAGGAAGCGGTACCGACGAATCTGCGCTGCCCGCTGGGCGCCAATCTCCTGCTGGATTCGGTGCAAAAATTCCTCGGCATGCGAGGTGAGAATGACCTGCTTGGCATCGAGCAGACCGCTTTCAAAGAAGGTACGCCAGATGCCATCTCGATGCTCATCATCGATCGCGTTAACGACATCGTCGAAGATAACGATCGGGCAGTCCTCTGCGAGATTTTTTGCCAGAAGAATCGCCAGACCTAGGCACCGGATATGCCCTTCGCTCAAGATCAGCAACGCATCAAAACGCTCACCTGGCTGACCTACGAATTCGATTTCGATTTTCCCGTTTTCAGCCAACGGCAGCCATAGCGCATGGATCTGAGCTGGCCGTGGATCTTCCCGGTTGAACAGGTTGTAGAGATTCCGAGAACTGTCACCCAGCCCCTGCAGCAATTGAGCAGGCAATGCGGCCAGGTACGCCTGCAGCTGGAGTAGATAGGCATCGTAGGCCACCTTGATCCGCCTATTGTGCTCAAGCGCCAGCGCCTCGCGCCCCACCTCCTCGATCAATTGCTGATTATCAGCCTCGAATTGAGTGATCGTCGCTTGCGCCTGAGTGAACTCTTGAAGTGCTTGAGAGCGCATCAGCCTGCAGCGCTCGATTTCACCTCTGAACCCATCGAGCGTCTGACGTTGCTGTGCAAAGGTTTGTCTTTGCTCGACGACCTGACGGCTAGCAGCATCCGCCTGCTCAATGAAAGTCATCAGTTGCATCAGCGCTTGCCACGACCTCTCATTGTCACTCATCCAGGGCTGCAGCCACTGACCGACAGAACTGGGAGGAAGTACGGGCAATTGAGCTGCCTGGAATTCGTTTGGGCATACCTGTGACGCGACTTCGCACACCCGCCGCATCTCAATGAGCAACGACCGCAAGGCTTCATTGCAGTTATTGGTGGCGTCCACTGACCGCTGCTGCAAGGTTCTTAGCTCGGCGAGTTGCGCCAATCCCGTTCGCGCGCGTTCAAATGGATCATAAGCAACCCGATCCAGTGGCGTACCACACGCCGGGCACGCTGCTGCACCCTCTGCCAACTGCAGGAGGGAATCGTAGAGGTTGGAAAATGAAACGTCCGCCGCTCTGGCATTGAGCGCCTGCTGCGCTGCTTGGCTTGCCCCATGCCACTCATAGACCTGTGCGCGCATTTGCCATAGGCTCACAGCAGTGCACCCATGGATGATGGGTAACGGTGACTCCAGGACACCTTGCAAATACGCCAATTGGCCCTGCCTCTCCTGTGTGCCAAAAATCCAGTCGACGCAGCCTTGATAAGTGCTGCCCGGATAAATTCTGGCGGCCAAGGCCTCCTCTTCCTGAGCAATCCCTACGAGCCGTTGTGGATAGGCATCCAAGGTCTGCTGAGAGGCGGCAACCTGGTTGCGTCTTCCCTCCAATTGAAGTGCTTTGATGCTGGAAATACTAAGGTTTTCATCCAGCGTGGCATTGAAGCCCCGGACAAATTCGCTGAACTGGTCGACGCCAAACAAGGTCGCGATCAATTGGCGCTGATCACCTGGAGTTCTTGCGGCGATGCGACCGAAGTCATCGAGCCGGTTTTTCTCCACGAAGCAGAAGCGAAAGCTTGCTTCGTCTGCCTGCACCTGAGCCGCGGGAGCACCGTTTAGCGAACCCATCAACCGCGGCGCTACATGGCGCCCCAAGCGTGCGTTATTACAGTAGGCGCGGTTATCAAATCGCTTGGCCTCGGCCTCACTGATCGAGCCGAGCATGGCCATTTCGAGCGCTTCGAAAAAGCTGCTTTTCCCTGTCCCGTTCGGCCCGTAGATCAAGGTGATGTCACGACTTAAGTCGAATGACTCGGACTGCATGAACCCTCGAAACGGGCCGACCTCCAATCGATCCAGGCGCAGATGACTGCGAGCGACTTGAGCAAGCTGAGTGGCCCCGGGTAGGTCTGCATGTGTTTGAGCAAGCTGCTGAAGCGCGAGAGGAGCCAGCCTCGTGGAGCGCCCGCGTCTTTGGGTGCCTACCTCTGCGAGAACTTGAAGATTTTCCATGACCAGGTTCGCGATGCGCCGGACGTCATCGTGCACGGGCTGGCCGGCCAGATAGACCAAAAACCGCTGATATTCCGCCTGTAAACTCGACATGACCGCTCCGTATGTTGATCAAGTAACCGCACCCCCTCTTTGGGAAGCTCGGCAAAGAGCGTAGTCGGAAAAATGCGGTACTAGCATGCGGCTACTCCCAGACGATGAATGTTAGCGACCACTGTGCGAAGTGATAAGAAAAGCAGAGTTGCAATCAAGCGGCATTGTCAGCCAGTAGCGGCGATGGTAGTGTCAGCACCAGGTGCTCGGTAGGTGCCTGCAGTCCACACTCGTGAAGCTTTAGCACTATCGTGACCGTTGGAAATATCCCAGCCTGAATCTCATCAGGTTGCTTTGTAGTGGACGCCGAGCAAGCATTTCAGGAGCTGCTCCATGCAGATTACCTACAGCCACATCAAGAAAATCAAGCGTGTCGCGAAAGAACTGAAGCACACCCACCCTTCCCTCAAACTCGGCCAACGGCAAGAAATCGCTGCTGTCCAAGAGCTTGGTGTCCGGAATTACCATGAGGCGATGCGTCTGTATGACAGATGGCTCATGCAGCATGTCCACACTCCCCCAGGTGACACTGGCGTTAGCAAATGCTCGTTCTGTGAGTTCAGCTTCTCAGCTGACCTCAAGCAGGATCGTGATGATCATCGTGAGATCCATGAGCGCTACCATGAAGTCAGCGAAGCGTTGGGATATGTCCCGGCTGGTTTGATGGATCGCGAACGGATGAAGCGTGACGGACGTGTGCAGGCGTTTTCTACGGGAGACCTGGAAACAAGGATCGAAGGGCTACTACTGGCACTACGTGGCTGGTTCGACCGTTCCCTCTCCAGCGCGATCCACCGCGGATACTGGCGCAAACATCCGACGTTCGACGCCTACGTGTCTATGATCCAGGATACGCTCTCCGACAACTATGATGAGCTGAAAGCCGAGCTCAAAACCAGATACGGGTACCGCCCGGGACAAATTGCTCCCGGTGACAGTAATTGGTATACGAACGTGCGCTAATCCTGGTGTGGGCCTTATCTCATGGGTAAGGCCTGCTGGAGACCTCAGCTTACATGCAGCTGCCATGCTCAATCCGCATCAACCAATCAAGGACATCTGAGTACCCTGAAGGCTGGGACAGCAGGACGCACGGGGCTTTATGACCTAGCCCAACTTTGGGCTTTCTCATCCAGCCGTCTGCAAGCTCATTTCCGCCAAACACTTGCACGGCGATCACGGAGATCTGCTCATACCTCACCTTGAAGCAGCGGTGCTCCACACTCCAACAGGCCACGGGTGCTCGAACGCAACATGCAATAATTCCAAGCTCGCTCGTTGCTTGGAGCTCCCTGTCAGTCTTGAGAGACTTAGAACTTTCGGCTCGGTCTAAACAAGCGCGAGACTTCAGTTGCTCCACCATCCAAGCCTGCTCCTGATTGAAGTCATCCATCATTTTCTCGAACTCCGCAGGAGTAAGCTGATAATATACAGCCCGACTTTTCTCACTATCTAACCTTGGCATGAGGCTCAGTTCTGTGTGACTATTTCATTGTAGAATTCCACCAAGTTAATAAAGCGCCCTCCACCAGCGCGGTCGAGGTGAAAGCCCTGAATCCCGCAAACACGCGGCCCTCGCTCATCACACTTTTTTGAGTCACCCACCATGATGACCTGCCCTTGCTTAGTATCGATAGCATGCTCAAGTCCTAACAGACTGCACACAGATCGATAAATCATTGGGTCAGGCTTCATTACCCCCAACTCAGCACTAAGCGCATAACCATCAAGATCGGGGAGCAGTCGCCTCGCAACGTCACAGTAAGGCGCAGCCAAGTTTGAGCACACAGCGATTTTGATGCCACTGGCCCTTAACAAATCTATTGCTGCCAAGGCGTCATCAAAGATCCGAACCGATGCCAGTTCAACCTCTAGAGCGTGCTCAAGCTCTGCCAGTGCCCAAGGGCTCAGCGTGATGCCTAGGGTCGCTGCGGCCTCCTTGAGCCCACCGCTCAACTTCATGATCACGCGCATGTCACCAGGGGAAGCCGAACGCCCCTGCTCTGCCCCCATGCGAAGGAGACGCCGATAGGGGTTTTGGCGATCCTGGATTTCAAGGACTGTACCGAACAGATCGAAAATCACCGCCGCCGTTACCATGATTCACTCCTATCGCGACGAAGTCCGCTTTACACCGCGCTATCAGGCAAAGCCAGCTGTAATGGGTGAATTAGGCTAGCGCACTACTACACCATGCGCAGCTAGGTCATTTACCAATGTTTGGCGACGCAACATTTTCGGAAACTTGAAAATATTCCTGTAACTCAAATAAAACGCATAAGGGATGAACAACAAACCAAACCCGTAGGTAGCAGTCGCAATAATCACACCCGCAGGAACTGCAGCAACTCCATAGACGAGACCTTTAAGAATAGTGGATCTAGCGACACGTCGCACTTGATCAATATCATACTCAACTTTCCCGTTAGACTTCTCAATTGCAATGAGTATGATTGATTTCTTATTAAGATGCTTGTAATACCAAATGCGCGGCGTATCGGTGTTCTTGGCACCATGCCTTCTCAGGTATTCAAGCATTACCACTTGCTTAAAGTGGACATTATTACCTTCCTCATCTTCACATCGAACCATGCTATACAGAACATCAAGATCACTATTGCCCTGCAGATCGTAATTCTTGACAGTGAGCGTCCTCTTAATCAGGCCAGACATACCTTTCCTTCAGTAGTTAATTGAGCTTTTGCCCGAGGCGCTGAGCAGCCGAAAGTCTGGCTGGCATACCTGCCCCTCCGAATAAACTTCCACCGTCCGCGCCGTTGCTATCCCGAGGGAGATTCAGGCAGCGACAGCGCCCCTGGCTGCAGTGTTACAAATAAGATTTTCCATGGAGACCTTGCCTGACTAGACGGAGGTTCAGGCCCTGCCCCGATCTACGAAAGCTTGGATACGATCACGTAATGATCGTGGCCACCTAGACTACGCACCAGAGTAAAACCGCCCTGCTGACGGACAGACCGAACTTCAGGTGTCACTACAGTCATGCCGTCTGCGTTGACCCCAGAGAGATCTTGATACACCAGGCCGGTGTAGCGGTTACCCACCATCGCGGCGTCCAAAAGATATGCATCGATAGTCACGCCCCACTCGATCACGGTCGCTCGCACAACCCGCACGGGGAACTCGGTCAATTCACACACTCACTACTCTCCACTCATCAAACGATTTCAATGATTTTGCAAGGATCGAACCCGCATTGTTCCTGCGGATACCCGCGCTGGTTTGACAGTAAGCGGCACCCACCCAGCACCCTGTCGATCGAGTGGTGCGTGTGACCAAATGCCCAGAAATCCGCTTGCTCGACCAACCCATGCCATCTGTTGAAGTAGGCGGCACTGACATGCCCATCATGTTCGTCACCCGCCACTTCAGGTATTGGGCAGTGATGTGTTACAACGAAGCTCTTACCAGGAAACGGCTTGCTCAGTTCTCGACTGAGAAAATCCTTGCTGGCTGCGTTCTTGGCAATCACATCGGCTGGCCGTAGGCGCCGATAATTGGAGTCGGCCCTGATCACTTTGAAGTCGTTCATCTCGCGGGCGCACGTCATGCTCGCTGCGACCGCGTCGCCAGTGCTACCGAAATCCGTCCACGCCGTTGCAACCAAGAACCGCACATTGCCCACAATCACAGATTCGTTCTCCATCACATGGACATTGACAGCGGCTGCGGCCTTCATCTTTTCGACCGTACGGTCGATGTTGCCCTTGTAGTGCTCATGGTTGCCGGCGCAGTAGATCACCTTGCTTTTGAATGTCTCGTTTGCCCACAAAACACCTCTTGCTTGGATACCGATGTCGCCGGCGAGCACGACAAGATCAGCGGCAACATCTGGCGGATCGAAAGGCGTGAACTCGATGTGAAGGTCGCTGTAGATCAGTACTTTCATTCCTGGTAGGCCTTTCAGGTCGTGCTACTGCCGGTACGGTTAGCCCAGCCAGGAACTGGCTCTATCGCTGCCGGACTGAATTTCGACTTTTGCATATATTGAAGAACCGCTTGAGGCAGCAGCATGCAGGCAAGGCCGCCACCTCAAACGAGACAGACGATGACTATAGACACTTGCATGTGACAGAGCAAATTCAGCATATCGTTGCGTTTGCCAGGAACGTCAATGTCGCTTCGTACCGCCTATGCCGCAGCTCTGCAATTGCTTCGTACGCGAGGAGAGATTTCGCAGCGGGAGCTAGCAGACGCAGTCGACCCTAGCTATGTCAGCCGGTTGGAAGCAGGCACTCGATCAGTAACGCTGGACGTGAGTCATGAGCTTGCAAAGGCACTAGGAGTGGACCCGCTGACCTTGCTGGCACTGGCGTACGCTGCAGAGCGAGGACAAACGCCTCGACAGGTTGTTGATCAGCTTGTGCGAGACCTTGAGTCAACCGGATTGCTCGGTAGTGAAATACCGCCCTTGCCTTCTAAAAGGACGCATCCGGTGGTGGCAGCGTCCTTGGAGCTGAGAGCGCAGATCAGGGAGTTGATTGATCAGGGCTTTAGTCAGGCCGAGGTGGCGAGGAGACTGGGCGTTTCTCGTCAGACTGTCAGTAATCGCCTGAAGAAATTGTCTTGATGCTCGCGACATGGCGCGGCGTTGCACCCGAATGTCCGTAGGGACTCAACGAAGCGTCAACTTGACAGTAGGTCAGCCAATTAGAGGAAGGCCGGGGCAGCACATGCCGCCACGACGATTGAGCAAAAGAAAGCTAATCGCTAGCATGTCTTAGTTTGGCCCGCAGCAGGGTTGGCAATTATCAAAGTCAGGCGGTTCTCGCTTGCGGAGGGAGCAAGGATGGGTAAGAAGGTTACGGGAAGATCTGCTGGGAAGGCCATTGAGACTACTGAGATTTGCTCTGGCGGAGCACCGAAGCGTGTTACTGCGGTCGTGGTCGCCCTCGAAAACTATCGTAGGGATGAATTGCCGGTTGTAGATTTTGCGCATGCCGATGCAGATGGCTTCGCTGCCGCGCTTCGCCAGATTTATCCGGCTGAAATCCTTCACCTCGACGTAATCAAAGATGAAGACGCAACGCTGTCGGCGCTTCAAGCGGTGAGCTATACCATTCAAAATCTCGAAGAGGATGAACTTTTCATCTTCTATTATGCCGGGCATGGCTTCCATGGCGCCGGACAGAACCGGCTAAGTGCGTTCGATACCAACCGTTTCAACTTTGAAGGTACTACCTTAAGTCTACAATCTGATTTGCTTGAGCACTTGGAGGCAAGCGAGTGCAGCCAGGCTCTTATCTTTGTCGACGCATGCGCAGCAAACTTCGCGCAGGTGATCAATTGTCGCGACGTGATTTCAAATCTTGAGCCGCTGGAAGTCGAGAATTTCCTAGACGGCAACTGGTACTGTGGTGTGTTCCTCTCCTGCTCCCCTCAGGAAAAATCATACCCGGCACAGCCATTAGGTCACGGTATTTGGACTCATTTTTTGCTGGAAGCCTTGGAAGGACGAGCCGACGGCGCTCTACGTGACAGGTGGCTCACAGATGCTAGTCTTCGTGACTATCTGCAGTACGAGGTACGCCGGTACATCACGCATGAAATGACGATCAAGGCTTCCCAAACACCTCAGGCAATACTTTCTGGTAGCGGTAGCTTTCGCATTCGTTATATTGAGGAGCCTTCCATCGCGACTGCTCCTGCCAGCGACGTACTGGCGAAGATCATCTTCCAGAACAATACTGAATTTTTGGAGAGCGCTGAGACGGGCCGAATTCGCTCTCTAGCCGGATTTAGTTCCAAATACCGCGAGCCAATCGGCTTTTCCGAATCCGCTGATAAATTTTGCAGAACGCTGCTAGACACACAAATCAAGGAAGAAATACAGGAAATTTATCAAGCAACGATAGCTGCATTCGGTGCGCGCCGAAAAGACGTGCAAAAAGGTGAAGACTACGGTGCCGGCGATGTAGCGTACGAGTACTTCAGGTATTCGGTTAACAGCGGACAAAATCCTGACGATCACTCGGAGTTTGTGATCTATAGGACTCTGCAGCTCAGGGATGGATGGCACAATCACCGAGAAGCCATCGAAGATATCTTCGACCGTGACTTTGATCATCTAGTGATTGATTTCGCTCGACTGAAGCTCTCCTTCGATGACCTCGTGGACAGCCTGGAGGACGTCCGTGATGCTCACGGAGGTGAAATTGATGATGACGACAGAACCATGCGCGTCACATACTCCACGGGTGAAGCGGCGTTCACCTTTGATCTGAGGCGGCATAGGCTAGAGATTCAAATTGCTGGAGCTGATGCACTGGATATTTTAGATGGTGTGAAGCATTTCCAGCTTGGCAATGCTAAGCCGAGTCCTATGCTTGAGGCGCCATTAAAATAGAGATCCTCGCAATCCGCTGCTCGCATGGCTTTTTGAATCTCTCTTGCAGTCGGGGACATGCAGCTCCGCTCGATACCTGCGGGCCTCCGCATTAAGGCCTAGGGTCTGCGGAGCCAGCTGGAACGCACTGCGTACAGCTCTAGGCTCTGTACGATATTATATGTCGCAGAGCAATGCGAGTGCCGTCCAACCTAGGCAACTATCCAGAAAATCCTAGTTGCACCCAGTCAACTCATTTCCGAAGCTGGGCGTGAACACTATGTCGTCCGGGCAATCACTGCATATAGAGGTAAAGGGAATGCCCTCGCGCCTTGGTAAAGCCGACATACCTCAAAGACCAGCGCCGTCAAAAGCTCTGAGTATCGCCGCGATCTCTACGCCGTGACATCATTTACCTATAACAATAAGGAATTTAGGTACTAGCTGATGACGCACTCTCTACCCCTTTCAGTTGACATTGACCACTCAGCAAATTTTTCCGCAAATCACACGACGAGCAAAACTGAATCAATCAACCGATCCGTTTTCAGCGCATTGGTCTGGCCTATAGCATGGCGGATTTTGTCGCTTACGGCGTTCCAAACAACCCTTATTCTTGGAAGGCAAAATTTTTTTGCTGACATGTTAAATCTCGGATTAAACAAGATTCAGAGCGAAGCACTCCTGAACGCTAAACGATGGGATGCACGAATGGCGCTCGCCTGGAGCCACCTCACGCCTGCGGAGCGCAAGCTGGCACAAAACTTGACTACGCTAAGTATGAAAACTATTGGCCTGAACTTGGCTTCCTTGAACTTGATTGCATACGCAGCTACTCACTCGTTTACCGAGACGATGCCTATATCTGCTCAAGCGCTCCATAAACCACTCACTCAAAGCGAACCATAAGAAACCTCAATGCAACTCAGGCTCTTCCCCAAAATCCTCCAGAGAACTGACATGAAGAATAAAATCCTCAGGCCGCATAAAGAACTTAGAAACCGCCAACCTACAGTATTCCTCTGTCTTATTAAATATATCAACATTGCCAATCAAATAATCAGAAATACTAAAATCAACCCGATTAGGGACACAGATCTCAGTCTCATCCGAGAGAAACACATCAAGGAGCCGAACCTCTGAAAGGTCACAAACCCCTAGTGGCCGCTCACTCAAAACACTTCGATTATACAAACTACACGAACGTATAATTTCTTCATCAATTGCGCTGGATAACTCGGTTATATTTTTAAGAGAGCTTGAGAACATAAAACTATCAGTCATCCCATAATGCATCAAAAAACCATTAACACGTGAAGCCCAGAACTTCAATATGACAGCCAGTGGATTCGTTTTTAGAAGCTTAAGGACATGGACACGAGTTGAGTAGTTAGAGGTCTGCATCCACCCATAAATAAATAGTGCCGTTTTGAAAAAAATCACTGCCCTCGACCCTTCCCTCCGCATATCCTGAGAGAGTGTCGCGCCCGCATATTCGTTCAAAAAAAATCTCTCGATATAC
Organism: Pseudomonas trivialis; assembly: GCF_001439805.1. GTDB lineage: Bacteria > Pseudomonadota > Gammaproteobacteria > Pseudomonadales > Pseudomonadaceae > Aquipseudomonas > Aquipseudomonas trivialis. Next base: position 268,779 of record NZ_JYLK01000007.1, read on the forward strand.
GAACTTATAGCAGAGCATGCAATCATATTTACATCCAAAGTAAAACGACAAAGCGTAGCAGTGAATACTAGTTGCTCCCTCAGCGTAAGCTCCCTAAAGTGGAGCTTTATCAGAGATATCAGCACTGTGTATTCTGAACGTTCCTTATCATCCAGTATTTTTTGAAAGCCCCTATTCACTTCATCAAGATACTCATCTTTTTCTGAGCAAGCCTCAAGGGCTTCGGCTGCAACTATCTTGACTAGCGTCTCATTAGCAAGAGCATTAGCCTCAAGAACAGCCAACATACTAAGCGGGACTTTTTGAATAACCTCATCACCGCAATTATAAATAACAAATATTAGCGGCCCAAATCGATCATCCACAACTACCTCATGAGTCATAGATGTCGTTCGGGAAAGCTGGAACTCACCCAGCTCCAGCAGCTCCTTGTGAGACCGCAACTCGGATACGTTCAAATAGAATACGGACAAAGCCTGCTCAACGCTCAAACCCTCTGAAATCCTTTTCATCAGATTTAACTTTCTGAATAAAAATTCCAAGCCCCACGATGTTGTTACACAATCATTAAAATGAGTAGCCTCATGTACCACTAGAGACCGGAAATTAACCCGCACGGGCCAATACTCATCCCACTTGTTCGGGAGTGTCTCTCTCAGCGCCTCCTCCAGGACACTCTTAGCAGGCGCCGTATAGTTTCTTATCTCTATAAGATTTGTGTAAAAATCGAAGTAACCCAACTCATTTGACGTCGCAAAAATTCTGCCCATAATAAAGCTACCAGATATAAAAATTGCTATTAATTTTAAAAAAATGAGAGCCACCCAGAAAGCTCTCATAAGTCTTGGAAAACCTTAGTCAAACTCCCAACTCACCACCTAAGAAAAAAGGGGCTAAGCACATCTATGTGCAACATTCGAATCAGTGCCTCTGAGCACAAATCGTCGAATAGGCGCATCGATTGCAGTGTTTGCCTCGGGTTGCTTTGCGCTCACCAGCACGCAATGCGCCGATCGACTTAAACACATTTGTAGTGCTCGCTCTGGCAGACGGAACTGCGTCTTCAGAAAGCCCCGTGACGAGCGAATGAATTGAAATTCGGTTGCAACGTCTGCCTCCCAAGTTCTCCAGGATGGGTCGAACATTTCGCGCTACAGCACTGAGGCCAACTCCCGTTCGCAGCCAAATCACATCACCACTCGCCTCGCGAAGCATCCAGGGCATGGTAATGGCCTGGCCATTCACGCTGGCAGTTGTTTCGGGAACGTAAGACGCGCTACCCGGCTGCCATGAAGCACCTCGATTGAAGGCGATCCAAGCGTGCTCCATCAGCATCTTGTCCTCCTCCCATGTCGGCAGCGACTTCTCGCCCCAAGCTTGCAGGAAGGCTTCATCGGTCTTCATTCCATCCCGGTAGAAGTATTCAAGCCCTGCCAACACTGCTCGACGAGCCCGAATTGAGACATCCAAATCCTGTTCGATGGGAAGATTCAATTCTTGAGCATAGTGATACTGCAGGGAGCAGGTCATGAACCCATCAAGGGCAGCGAAGGTCATCGCCACAGGTGGTGTCATGGGTACGCGCGAGACAGGCGCCGCTACTGGAACAGAGGCTCGCGCGACGCTGGCAGGAATTACTGAAGGATCACGCAAGGGATCGGGAATCGTCGCTGCGTCAGTGCCGCCGTAGACCTTCAACCGATCTTTCGCCCTAGACAGGCCAACGTACAACAGATTGTTCCGCTCGATGGCCTCACCTTGGAGCCGCAGGGCTTGCGTGCTGTGTAGCGCTTCAGGGGGCAGCAGCAACGCCTGGCGCTCATCAAAACGTGGCGATGCCTCTGCGCCAAACTTGGTCTTTTCAACGTTGGCCATGTGCACGACGTCGAACTCAAGTCCTTTGCTGCCATGGACGGTCATGAGCCTCACAGCGTCGATCGCAGCCGCCTCGGGTGGAAGCGCGCGCTCCGCTGATCGTTGCCCGATATACCGCCGAAAATCTTCTCTGACCAAAAACTTCGATAACGTCGCCTGGCTACCTACACCATCGCTGTTGCGAACCCCGTAGAGGAATTGCCACAACGCCAGGCGATTGATCTGCGCAGCAGCAGACTGGTCAGCCAGCGACTCCAACCCAAAGCCTTTTTCAAACAGCAGGTCACAGACAAAAACCCAAGGGCGAGAACTTCGCGTAGCCCCTTCCAACAAGTCACTCAACTCCTGGACAACCTGCTGCCCTAGCGCCGAGAGGACTGCAGTGGGACGGCTCAGCCAACGACCACGCTGGTGGTTGAAACCTAGCTTGGACTGGTTCGTCAGCAACTCGATGTCTGCTGCAGGCATCCGTAAGTTTGCACGTCTGAACAAGCCGAGGAGCGCTCCAGGCGAACGCTGCGTCAGCAATTGCATCAGGCACATGAATTCTTTGACTTCAGCCCTCTGGTTCAACTCACCCAGGTGCAAAACAGGAATGCCAGCCGCCTCGATGTCTTGAGCAAGCTTGTCTACTTGGGCATTCGTTGAGCTGATGATGCCCTGACTGCCGTACGAGTGCCCTGCCGCTCGACACTGAGTAATCTCGCCGACGATGACACTGCTCTGAGCATCCTTTTGGGTGTGGAGTAAAGCTGGCATAACTCCGCTCACGGAGCGAGAAGGTGATACGCGATCCAGCGGCACAAGTGGCTGCAACACATGGTCGGTTCCAGCCCGTTCAACCAGACGAAGAATCTCTGGAGAGCTGCGCCGGTTGATGTCCAAGCTATATCGCCTGATAGAGGCAGCCTGTCCTCTGGCAACGTACGCCTCGTCAAACTTGAGCAGACTTTGAATCGACGCACCACGCCAGTGATGAATAGCCTGACGAATATCACCGACTACCCATAGGCAACGTTGCGGCGATCCGATCTTTTTGACGAACTCGATCATCACATGGTTGACGTCCTGGTACTCATCCACCAGGACGTGGTCGTACTGTTCTAGGAAAGGCGCAAGAGACGGACGATCATCACGTGCCTGCACAGTGGGTCGAACCAGAAGGTCTGGATAGTCCACCCACCCTTCTCGCCGTAGTACGGCTTCGTAGGCCCTATAGAGGGTCACTATGTCGTTCCGCTCTCGTTCAACATCGGGCTCAACCGCTGGCAATGCTCGAACAATCGCAGCGTATTCGTCCGGGGTGACCAATTCTTCTTTCAGACGATGGATGATTCTCAACACATCAGGCAACCAGTCATACGGGTTGCTCAACCTGAAGAAATATTCGAGCTGCAGGGTGGGCAGTTCTTCGACCATCATTCTGACTTGCTGCAGCGCGTCTGCGATCTTGATCTGAGATGTCAGACCGAAGAGAAGGTGGTGCTTTCGCAGGAGCTCAAGTCCGAACGAATGGAAGGTACCAGCCCATACCTGTGAAGCATTCGGAACATTGGCTGCAGTCAACCGCTCCACAAGCTCCTGGGCGGCGCGGTTGGTAAAGGTCATCACCAAAATTCTATTGGCGGGAACCCCACTGGCGATCAAATGGGCTACTCGATGTACCAACGTCGTGGTTTTACCCGTTCCTGGCCCCGCAACCACATTGACGAATTTCTCTGGGGCCTCAGCCGCAAGACGCTGGGCATCGCTCGGGGGATGTGCAGGCGCCGGAGGAACTGGAGGGACATCTGAGAGCAGCAGTGCGTCAGCCAATTGCTGCCTTACGACTTCTAGAGGCAGCAGAAAATGCGACGCTATCGATCGAGAACGCCATCCTGCTGACCACAATGCTCTGGCCGCCGTCCTGGGTAGCAACAGCTCTCGTGCAAAGACGTTTGCCTGGAGCTCGTTGCGCTCCCATGCACCATACCCTTCCACCACCGCACTTACGGGACTGGTGCTGCTGGGAGTGCTAGCAGCAGTGGTGGTATCAGCTTCATCGTCGGGGGCGGCGATGAAAGACACGGTAGAAGTACCAGGAGCAGGTTGGGGTGAGTCGAGATACCAATGCCCCAGTTCGTGAGCCAATAGATAAGCCTTCGCCTCCTGTCGAACGTCATCACGAATCAGGATCGTGTGCATCGACCGCTGCAGGAGCGCATCTGCCCCGCCCAACGCATAGTCATCGGGTGACTCCCACTCGATCGCAATGCCCAACGTCGCTTCAGCAACGTCAATCAGTTGCTGGCTGGTCGGATACTGTTCACCGCACGCAGCGATGAGTTTCGCCCGTGCATTGATAGCCTGAATTCGTGCACGGTCGAAAGGATTCATATCAGTCCCCTAAGGCCAACAGTTGCGCCTCTTCGTCATGAGGTAAGTGGAGCGATTTCACCGCCTCCTCCCAAGAAACAGGCTCTGTTAGCACCCTTGGTTGGCCGTTGGGCGCTTTAAAGGAAGGTGCCGCTAGCTGACGGAAATTCAGACTCACCGCTTCATTCATAGCTTCTGGCGAAACTTGGAAATACTCGGCGACATTTCTCATCAAGACACCCGGTGCACGAACTATCCCAACCAGCACCTCGTTGACCAATTTTCGCTTGCCGGGAAGGCCCAGGTGATTGGCCAGCTCGTTGGCTTTCGGGCCTACAAGACCTGCGATCTCGGCTTGAGCACGTGCCACTTCAGCTGGATCAGCGATTACTCGGGCAGCGGTAGTAGAGACTGCCTGGGCAGTGGCAGAGATGGGTGAAGCAACCGTCTGGGCTTGTGGGCAATGAGAAAGCTCCTCAGCCAATAGCCCACCGACGATTTGAGAAGCCGACCGTCCGTATTCCTTCGCGGTCAACTTGAGCTCCAGACTGAGCTTGCGATCAAGTCGGGCCATCCATTGCTCGGGCTGGCCATCATAGCTCGCCACCTTCTGCTCATAGCTATCGAGCACCTTTCTCCCGCTACGCTCTTCGATCGCATCTTCAAAACGCTCGTAGCCACTCTCAACCATCTCTCGAACGAGCACAGAGAATTTCTTGCCCTGCTCCTCCGCAACGGCCTTTAGCACTTTATGCATAGCTACCGGCACATATACACCTACCGTCTGCAATGTGCCCTTGGTGCTGGTCACGGGTGCAGATCGCGGCGCCTGCGATGCACGAGGCAAAGCGGGTTCATAATGACTGCGCATAGACACCTCCTGTGGCGACGCTTGGGTTTGTAGACCTTCGGGAATCACGGGCTTGGGTTTATCTTGCCCGAGCTCACCTTGCTGCAGTTGCTGTTGCTTCTGGTGCTGCTTCGGTTGCTGCTTCGGTGCATCTTGAAGGGATGATGTTGCTGAGCGATCCATGGTCGGCGGTACAACCATGTTGGCAGTCAGGTCGGCCATGACCTGCTTGGCAAGAAGATCTGGGGTCGCCGCCTGCACCTCTAGGATCTGTCCCTGTGCCATAGCAACCGTACACTGACAAATGTCCCCTACCATCTGAAAATCCGCCGCCGCAGACACCCATCCAAGGTAATCCGACCACGCCCTGAGCGGAGCGTTGAGGGCTGGAGGCGGCAAATTGACATTACGTTTCATGGTAGACTCTGGGCATCTGGACGGAAGCAGTGGCGCGCCAAAAGGCGCTCGTATATCATCTTTATATCACTTTCGATGGTAGGGACACAATTGATTGACGCTCATTTTTCCAAGGCTATCCGAGGTTCAGTGAGCCAATGGATGCGCGATAACTCGCTCGAATACTGCCTCGCAGCGCTCGACAATCCAGTGCAGCTTGGTGCGCACCTGTTACCCCAGGTCATCGCTGCTCTCACGGATGTCGACGTCGATCTATACGACGTTCAGCGCAGTGCTTGGACGAATCCGTTGATCCATCTGCGCGCTGTTTTTGACATTCACGATCTGCCAGAAACGCCAACTGCGTTCATCCCCGTGCCTGACGTTGCCACCACTGTCTCCGCCAGGGCCAGCGCAGTGGTCTGCATTGCCGCGCTCAATTCGGACACCATTTCATATGGCTCCGAGAATGACGGCCACCTGTTCGTGAACCTAGTGGTGCTTCCGGGCGATGGTGACTTTGCTGACAAATCGAAGAGCAATATGCGCGGCCACACCGACGGTGTGTCGTTCCCCGTTCGCGGACAGCCGCATGAGTTCGACCAGCGCGTAGCACCCTCCCCTGACTTCGTTTGCCTGAGCGGTCTTCGTAATCCCAACAGCACTACCACCACGGTCATGCCACTCTCTGCTGTCCTGCAGAGGCTGACAAGCGAGGAGATCAATGAGCTGACGAAGCCTCAGTACATCCTACGCCCTCAGAAAACCTTCAAGCGTGGGCTGCGCAAACTCTTCGGCAAGGACAGTCCGCTGCTGGAGGTAATGGCTGGCATCCAACTGCTGTTCGAAACCGAGGATGGATATTGGATTCGCTACAGCCACAGTGCGTCGGAAACCGATTTTGACTCCGAGCTTGCGAGCCAAGCGATAACGCGCTTCGAGCAGGCCTGCCAGGAATGCTCCGCGTCGGTGGTCATTGCGCCTGGCGATATCCTGCTCGTAAACAATCGCATTGGGCTGCATGGGCGCGGCGTAGTAGGCGGCGAGGCAGGTGGTGACTCACGGTGGCTGCTGCGTACCTACGGCCTGGATACCCGGAAGCTACGGGCTGACCAGCGCTATCCCGATAGTTCCTTCAAGCTCTACCCGTGATTTGGGCGCGGGATGCTGTGTGTGGCATCCCGCATCCTTTCGAAGCGAAAGGGTTAGACGTCTAAACTCAATACGAAATCCTGATGAAGCTAATCGCCGCCGTTCGCACACCGAGACTTTGTAGAAACCTCAAGCCAATGGCATCAGCTATATTCCTTGACGTTCATATACATTGATGATATTTGCAGCAACCTGCTTTTCTCTAAAGACCATGAACTTATGAGTCATCAAAATCTATACCATTGCTACCCGAAAACACTACCTCCAGTGCTTCCCAGAGGCAAAACGGGTTGGTGTGATCGAGTTCCTCATTGAAAAAATCCTCTCCAGTTTTATTCGAATACAATATCTCCCTGACAAACTCTCCAAACTCACCCCAAACATTGCAAGAAACAGCACATACATTTTGCCATGACTCAAACGCCCTTGAAAATTGACGATAGGATGCAGGCGTTTCATATGTGACATGGTAAAATTTTTTAAGAAACTGCTCCGCCTCGCTCACCAGTTCATAAAAATGATTCTGAAGATGGCTATCATGGTCGCTTGCTATGTCGAGTAAAAAAGAAGAAATATTGGTTTTCCTCGATAGCAAGGATGGCACATCTAATAGCTTGAACGGATCAAGCAGACCGATGGTTATAAAGTACGTAGCGACCGGGCCACATGTATTTTCTGTGTATTCATTTTTATGCAGGAAATAAAAGCCATTTGACCCGAGTCTATTAGCTCTATCCAACAGCATGTCGTCGACGACTTTGAGAATCATCTCGATATTTTCATTTGCTTTTAGACTGACTTTCTTATGCTGATATAGACTAAGAGAATAAACGGAAATTGCTTTATCCGACAGCCTATAGTCTTTCATCCCTAGGGATTTTAGTGGATCAACGATTTCAAAGTTTAAGTATATTTTATTTTTCGGTCTGAGACACAAGACCTTCATTCCAAAAAAACTCAAAACCTGTAGTACAGCATGCGAAAGCAAGACGCCGAATTCATCACTTATAATTATCAGTGATATCTCATGATTATTTAATGTCGGCATGAGAGTACGGAGTTCAAAAACATATGCAAAAAGCTCAGTCACCGCTTCCCGTTCAGTTTTTGATCCAACTTTCAACTCGAATAAGAAGAAATTTTTACACTCATCGTAAGCTATGATATCTGGATAAAGTCGATCTGATTTATCCAGCGATATATTGGTGGGATTGATACCCCCCACCAAAGAAATCTCCCACTTCGCAAATCTATCGCAAATCCAAATAACTGACGAGTCATAGCGGTCTGTCAGAATATTTCTATAGGAGTACTCTCTATAGCCTGGCCTGCTGCCTTTCTTTCGACCCCTGAAATAGCCCAGATTGGTTATACGACTCGCGAGATCTTGATCTTGCAATATTCTTACCACAGCGTCCTGCAGTTCTGCTTCCTTCATAACCATTCAAGCCTTTTAAATCCCTAGAATTTTATTGCAAAAATCAATGCATGACTCGATAAATTTTGGTCTGTATTGCGCGCACTGGTGGAGCTCTTTGAAACACATAGAGGGCGTTGGGTACCAACCTACTCTTTGATGAACCATTTTCACTGGGGTGAACCATGCCTGCCTGAGTGAGCGCTTGGAGCTATTCTGGCAATACGCTCCTGGGGTACCCCTGAGCGATTACGTTCAGGAGAGCCTGGTAATAGTTAATGGGGTGCTGGAACTGTTAGTACATAGTACATAGTTTGTGGAGATTGGGTCGAGGCAGCGAGGGCAACCTCGCTTGGAAACTCATGATCACGAGAGGAGTTGATTACTTTTTCGCCGTTTCAGGGGGTAGGAGTTGCAGGGAGGGTCTAGATAGTATGAAAAATTACCGGTTGTAATGCCTTGGGATCGAGGGTTTACAGTCTCGCACAAAAAACGTGCCAGCCTTACGCTGGCCGCAAACGAAATTTTGCATGCAGCAGTGGGATAGGAAATCCTCACGCCTCGCGTCCGGGACACCATCGCTCTCAAATACCTGTCATTTTCTTGGCAGGATGACGGAGCCTTCTTTAGCCTCCTAAAGTCGAATTTTGCGAACAAAGATCAAGGCAAAAATTTCATTCTCACGAGCGACGTCAATCTCCCTCTGATGACTGTATTGATCGTCGACGTCACCGCCCAGCATCTCGGATCTCTCACCAGAATCTAGCTGATCGAAGATGGAAAACGCCTATCGTTTCAGTACTAGTGATTTGGTACCGGTACTGAAACTGGAGGCCAAGAGAGGTAAGGGGTGCAGTTGGTTTCAGTACCGCCTGAGGGGAGTTTCGCGCCAGTCCGCGTTCTCGCTGCGATCCCCGAGGGAAGCGGCCCAGGTCACCTTTCGCGTGGTGTCCGGGCGCTTTTCCCGCCAGAGGTAATCCAGTTCTTTCTTCAGCGCTTCGTGGCCTTCTTTGGTAATCAGCTTGGTGCTCAAACCCTTGCATCCCCAGGCAGTGTCCAATGGTGCCGATACGCCACAGCTTCATGCCCTGACGTCGACCAGCAAGGGCTGATGATAAATGAACCGTGGAAAACACGTGAGAGAACATCTTGGCTCCAGACTAGCCCTCCAGGGATCGGTCCAGCTCAAGAAGCACTTCCTGAAGGTGCTGTCGCATATCCGACACCTGCGCTGTCGCCTGCGAAAGTCGCCCGGCTTTCTGGTCAACCTGCAAATTTCGCTGGTGCAGTTGCGTTTCGCGCTGCTCCAGCTCACGGTTCTTCTCATCATGCGCGACCTGAGCCTGCTGCAATCGAGCTTCCCACTGCTCAAGCATCTGCTCTCGCTCGACAACGGCGAGCTGCTTCTGCGCCAACTCCTGAGCGACCTTTGCCAGATTCGTCAGCGTATTGTCCACCTCAACCAGCGTGGCGTGCTCCGTTTGGGCCGCAGGTTGCTGCGATGCCGACTCCTCTGGCTCAAACTGACTGACCGGTGTGGGCTCAACGCGGGTCGAGACTTGCGCCAATGCGGGGATAGCCTGCAACGGCATGTTAACGGCAGGCTCGCTCAACGGCTCTTCCGCCTGCCTCGAGGGTTTTGCGACTCTGGGAGGCGAGACCATTTGTGACGAAAAACGAATGGACGGCACGATCAACGAAGCACTTTCGATCGCTGGCAACACCGGCGCAGAGATACCCAAGGTGATGACCTTCATCACCAGAGCCTTCTTGATGATCATCGAGTGATGATCCTCAGGCCTGGCGGGAGGCAACTTGCAACCTTTCATATCAATGAAATGATACGGGACCGTAGCCTCGACAGACGCAGCCTTGGCTCCAGAGGCCGCTGCCGTCATTAGAATTTGTTTGAACGCCTGCATAGCCACTTGCAGGTCGTCAGTGGACTCGACGCCACTCAGGAAGTGCCGATCAGCTTTTTTACGCAACGCTGCAATATAGACTCTGGAATTTCCGGGCTCCACCTCTTCGTCGAGACTGTAGACCAGGAAGTTGGATTGAATCTGCGCCACGGCAAACCCACACAGGAGTGCGCCGTTGACCGGCGCTCCCTGATCGCCATGTTCAAGAACAAGGGTACGTAACAACATCATGATAATCAGGCCTCACTGAAAAAGGGCACACCTTATATAAACAAACACCAGACAGACGTCCGGTCATGGACAAGCCAACAGTCAATTTATTGTTTCAGTTAGCCAGGCAGCCGAGCGTAGGACTTGTCTTATTGATCCACCCCCACGTTCCCAAGCATCAGGTTTAACCGTACCCTTTTTCGGGCGCTGGACAATGCCTGAACGGCATTACCTACATTAGCTTTTGTAAAACTATTCGGTAAGAACATGCTCGAGATAGACGGTATTACAAAGTACTTGGGCAAAAGAAAACTGATTCATAACCTTTCTTTTTCCGCGCAACGCCAGGAATGCATTGGCCTGTTCGGGGACAGTGGTGCGGGAAAGACGACAGTGTTGAATTTAATCGCCGGCTTATCGAATCTGTCGGGCGGGCGAATCAGCGTTGCCGGTTTCAATACGCAAACCCACCCGTATCAAGCCCAGGCAGCCCTCGGCTATCAACTTCAGCGTGGCCTCAATCATCACCGTATGTCGGTCAAAAGCGTCCTCAACTTCATTGCGGCCCTTCGCGGGTTCAGCGGCGCGGAAAAGCGCGAGCGGATAAATAAAGCCGCCACGCGCCTGGAGTTATTCCCAGTGATGGACGCTCCCCTGGCCGAACTGTCCATGCCATGGAAGCGCAAGGTCGCCATCGCCCAAGCCGTCCTGCACACGCCTGCTCTGTTGCTGCTGGATGAGCCGACCGAGGGCATGTCGCCGGACCAACTGCTCAACTTCAAAATGCTCATCAAATCCTTGAGCGACGAGATGACCATCATCATTGCCTCTCGCCGCTACGACGAACTGTCCACCCTCTGCACCCGCGCGCTGGTTATGGCGGACGGCCAACTGGTGGCGGACACACCGCTGCCAGAGTTGCAGCGCAACTCCCGGCACTACCATGCGGTCACCCTGGCTGCGCAAGCACCGCTGGACTTACTGGCGCTCGCCGTTTTACCCGGTGTTGCGGGCATCGAAGAAGACCAGCATGCACCCGGTACGGTGACCGTTCTCGCGCTGCCGGGGCAAACCATCTATCCCCATATCAACGCGCTCATTGCCAGCCGCGGCTGGAATATCACGTCACTGAGCCTGGAGCAGGGTCGCCTGAATGATGTGGTTCACCACCTGACTCAGGAGGTCCGTCCTTGAAACAGCTTCCGGTTATTTTTATGCATCAGCTCACCCGGTATGCCTGCTCGCCCGGCACTTACCTGAGTGCCGCGGTTTTTCTGGTACTGTGCGCGGCATTGGGGTTGCAAGTGGGCCAGTGGCTTGAGCGGGACAGCAGCGACTTGCAGGTCTTTTTCCAGTTGCATCCCTGGCTGTACCTGATGCTGGTTCCAGCGCTATCGATCCAGCTATGGGCGGATGAGCACGACACAAGCTTTCGCACGCTGCTGAAAACCCTGCCCATCACTCCATTCGAACGTGTGTTCGGCAAATTCCTGGCCGCCTGGTTCGTGTGCGGTATTGTCCTGATGCTGATGTTTCCCATCGTACTCATCGCCAATCACCTGGGCGCGACGGACAACAGCGTTATCCGCTTACAATTTCTGTCGAGCTGGTTACTGGCCGGAAGTTATTTATCCGCAGCGTGTTTCATATGCACGTTGATCCGCCAACAGGTGGTTATTTTCCTGTTAACCATAGGATTACTGCTCGCTGTCAGCGGACTTTCTTCGGCAATTGAAGCGCTTGAACATCAAATGCCGATCTGGGTCATTGACAGTTTAATCGCCCTTGATCCGCTCTCACGATTCGACACTATGGATAATGGCAAGCTGGCACTCAGTGACAGTTTATTCTTCATTAGCATGATCCTTGCCTTTTTATCGGCATCTACGGTCACGCTCAATTATAAAAGCCGTTGAGAAGCCAAGTACCGTATGCGACCCGCTCTTCTTACGGGTATGACGCTAATCGTCATATCATTGTTGTTCCTGGCCTTTAACCTGGTGTGGATCAAACACATCCCCGATATCCGCTGGGACGCCTCTCAACAAAAAATCCACACGTTATCGCTGCCCACCCGGCAGTTGCTCGCCACACTGGAAAACCCGCTCGACCTGTATTATTTCAACTCAAGAAATGACCCGAGAAGAAGCCAGGTATTGAACCGTTATGGCGAACGTGTGGAGGACCTGCTCAAGCAGTACGAAAAGGCGGCGAAAGGTATGCTCAATCTGCACATCATTGACCCGCCTCCTTATTCGGAAGACGCCTACAAAGCCGCGTTGTACGGTCTTGACGACCAGCATGGTTTTCTCGGCCTCATAGGCACTCGCGAAGGCATCGGCACTCAACGTATCAGTACATTCAGCCCTGATCACGAGGCATTGCTTGAATATGAGATCGGTCATTTGATCCACACCTTAACGCGTTCCGGGCCGCCGACCGTTGGCGTGCTGTCAGGGTTGAAACTTCAAACCGCTGCCGGACAGTTGCTGGAGCAGATGCACAAGCATTTCAAACTGATGGAGTTGTCGCCGACTACCGACCAGATTCCCTCCTCCATTGAGACACTGATGGTGGTGCACCCGCGCCTGCTGCCCGAGCGGACTCTGTATGCGACTGAACAGTTTGTCCTGCGGGGCGGCAAGCTGATGATCCTTGTCGATCCGTTGAGCGAGACAGCCTCGGACCCGGCACCGGCAGACTCCGCACTGGACGGACTGCTTGCTGCCTGGGGCATCCAGATGCCAAGCGACCAGTTACTGATCGATAACGTCCATGCCTCGTCCCCCTTATCAGGCCCGGGAACAACCAGAGTACAACAGGCCTCCCGCCTGAACGTGCTTCGCCAGGGCATGAACGCCAATGACATAAGCAGCTGGAATCTCAGCTCAGTGACAGTGTCGAGCAGCGGCGCACTGTCCCTTATCCGCAAAAGCCATACGACATTGACGCCGCTGCTGCAGAGTTCAAGGCGCTCGGTATTACTGGATACCAGACGCTTCGATTCCGCGCTCGCGCTGGAGCCCCTCAATGAAGCCAATACGCCCATGCGGTCACATGTGATCGCTGCCCGCGTCGAAGGGCCCGCCTACTCGGCGTTTCCCAACGGCATCAAGGGTCAGCCCGCCGGCCTGCAAGACGCGGCGCGGATCCAGGTGGTGGTGGTCACCGACACGGATATGCTCACAGACACCGTCGTCAGTTCAACCCCCAACAGCAACGTGCGATTTGTCTTGAATACGCTGGATAACCTGGCCGCACCCGCTGCGCTTGCCAGCATTCGTCCCCGCACAATGCAGAGCAGGACGCCACATCTGCTGACGCAAATGCGCGAAGCCGCCGCACAATCCTATTTACAGAAAGCCGGCGAGCTCGAACGAAGGTTTGCGCGCACCGAACAGGCCTGGCAACAGCAAAACCCGCGCACTACCGATGTTGTCACCCAAACGGTGGATACCACTGTCCAACTGCAGGCACTCAATAAAGAACGACTGCGCCTACCCTTTGAAATGCACGCCTTGAAGATGGAGGCCTACGCGCAGGTCCTGCGATTGGAGCGCGAGCTGGCGTTGCTCATGGTCCTGGCGGTGCCGCTGCCGTTATGCCTGATAGCCCTGGCACTTTCGCTGCACCAGCGCCGACGCCGTTCAGTGCACGCAGCGGCCGCTTACTGATCAGTCAGCGACGCGCAATCAGCCCTTGCCGGGCAATGCGCGTCAATTGGCGAATCACTTCGGGGGCGTCGCTGGCACTGGGTGCCTGGATAACCGCCAGATCAAAGCTGTTGTTCGCAAAACGCGAGAGGGGGTCGCCATCTTCCACAAACTGGATGAGGAACGCCGAAGGCCGCCCCGTTCGACGCGGCCAGCCGTCCAGATAACGAAGAAGCGTTGGCTGATGCTTGCCGCCGAGGAGAATTTTCGGGTTGCGCTGGGTCAGGTCCGCAGTAATCGGAGCCAGGCGTATGAGGGGGCGTAGTGCATTCATCGTGTCGTGTCTCTGCCTCAAAAGTCTGCGGGCAGGTGAGAGGCAACACCGAACCAGCGCTTTAGCGGTATTTCGAACCCTGTCTGCTGACGCAAGGTTCTGTCGGACTGCATCCAGTCCAGTGGCGCCCCGCAATTAGCTGTTTAAATCGGCGCATGAGCAGCATCCTAGAGAAGCCGGTGGGGCAGTGTCAAGAATCCCGAGCAACGAAAAAGCCCGCACGTGGCGGGCCTTTGAAAGGACTAAAGCAGGCCTCAGCGCGCGATGGCTCGATCAACAGACAGCTTGCCCGCCCCTTCCAGCAACACCGCCAGCGCGCCCCCCAGCAAGGCCAGGGCAAACTCATAACCGTTGTTGGCCATGAACAGACCGTTATGGATGTGCACCGAGAAGATCGCCACCAGCGTCAGGAAGCTCAGGCCCAACGCCGCAGGGCGTGCCAACAGGCCGATGATCAGCGCCAGGCCGCCAAAAAACTCGGTGCCGCCCGACAGGAGTGCCATCAGTGTGCCGGGTGCCAGACCGATGCTTTCCATGAACTGCGCGGTGCCCGCCAGGCCGCCACCGCCAAACCAGCCGAAGAGTTTCTGCGAACCGTGCGCCGCGAAAACGACGCCGACGAAGACGCGCAGAATCGTCAGGCCGTAGCCGGCGCGGGTGGACAGAACACGTGTGATCAATGGGCTCATAAGATAAATCCTTTTGCTGACAGGAGGTGATTGGTCGCTATATTAATCAACTTAAACAATGATAAAAGTCGAAAAAACCCGTTATCAACATCTATAAAATCGATTATTTACGTGAAGCACTTTTCGGCGCTCGCGGTTCCAGTGACGTCCGTTCCCGATCGAACGCCAGGTAATATTTGTTGACGCTATTCACATAGCTGACGCCGCCCATCCCCACTTGCTCCATGGCAATGCGCTCAACCTGAAAAAACCACTGGTCAGGGTTCAGCCCACGGCGTTTCGCCTCGGTACGCATGCCTTGTACGCGCTCCGGCCCCATATTGTAAGCCGCCAGCACAAAGGCCATGCGCTCACGCTCGTTGAGCCTGGGACTGGAGAAGAACTTGCGGCGGATCATCGCCAGGTAGCGCGCGCCCGCCTGCACATTGCTATCCAGGCTCTCGATATTATTCACGCCCACCCGCTGCGCCGCCGATGGCGTGATCTGCATCAGGCCAGTGGGGCCTCCGCTGCTGCGCGCGCCCGGATCCAGCGCCGACTCCTTGAACGCCAGCGCGGCGAGGTTCAACCAGTCCATGCCTTGTTCCTGCGCATGCTTTTGCAGGATCGGACGCAGTTTCTCCAGGCGCTGGCGGTCGGCGCGAGCCAGTGGATTACGCACCTGGTAGAGGCGACGATAGATGCGCTGGAAGGCCACGTCCTGGTCGGCCGGGGTTCGGTAGGTCTTGAGAAAGCGGTCAATACTGGCGCGCAGCATGGATGCATCCTGACGGACGAACCAGTACTCGTCGCCGGGCTCACTGATCACCACCTGCCTGTCGAAACGCAACCGGGGCAGGATCTTCGACCAGCGTTCGGCAATCGGTTTTTCCACGATGGTCAGGTGGAAGATCCCGGCCTGGACCATTTCCAGTACATCCTCCACAGCCAGGCTCGGATCGACCCATTCCACCTTGATCGGCGCCTGCTTGTGCAGGGCCAGCTTCTGGTTGACCTGACTGATCGCGTCCGCCGCCGCGCTGCCGGTGGTGAGCGTCAAGGTGCGGCCGGACAACTGCTCAAGCCGGGTAAAGCGTCGTTCGCCCTTGACCCCGACCAGCCACAACGGCACATCACTGGCAATCGGGTCGCTGGTGCTGATCTTGTGCGCGGCCTTCATGTCCAGCAGTTCGCCGGGCGCCACCAGATCGCCTTCGCCACGGGCCAGCGCGCCCAGCAGTTGGTCCTTGGCCTTGGGAATGATCTTGAGGTTGATTTCCTGGCCATCACGGGCGTGGCCATTGAGGTATTGCTCGAAGGCACGCAGGCGATGATATTCGACGCCAATGGCCTGTCCCTGTACCTCGCCGGAGCTGTTACGACTCTGGTTGACCAGCACGCGCAGGGTGCGACTGGAACGAATTTGCGCGAGGTCTCGCACCTTGCCGGGTTTGACCACTTCCACCGGCCCGTCCAGACGCGCGACCGCCGCCAGGGGCACGAGTAGCGTCAGGCACATCACAAGCATTGCCGAGGGTCGGATCATCCGCTCTCCGGAAAGAATACTGGCCAGCGCCCGCGCGAAAAACGCGGTGCTGGAGGTCAGAAACAGAGCGCTTTATGCGCAGGCTTTGCACGCAATGGCGGCAGGATGAAAGGCGCCCGGCCTATCACAATGTCGCGAGTAACGTTCAAAGACAGCTATAACCTGTTGTAGTTCTTAGATTTTCTTATAAATCTACAGCTCTGATATGCTTTCCGGCCGAAGGCGGAGATAGCACCATGCAACTCATTGATATCGGCGTCAACCTGACCAACCCCAGTTTCGACGGGAAGCATCAGGCCGTTCTCGAGCGCGCCTACGCCGCCGGCGTGCAGCAGCTGGTGCTGACGGGCACCAGTGTCGACGGCAGCGAACAGGCGCTGGACCTGTGCGAAAAACTCGACGACAGCGGGCAACGCCTGTTCAGCACCGCTGGCCTGCACCCCCACTCCGCCAACGACTGGAACGGCGACAGCGCCCAGCGCTTGCGCGGGTTGCTCGGCCAACCACGCGTGCGCGCCGTGGGAGAATGCGGGCTGGACTTCAACCGGGATTTCTCCCCTCGCCCACAGCAGGAAAAAGTGCTCGAGGAACACCTGGCCCTGGCCATAGAGCTGAAACTGCCAGTGTTCCTGCACGAGCGCGACGCCAACGCACGCCTGCTGGAGATCCTCAAGGATTACCGCGACCACCTCACCGCTGCCGTGGTGCATTGTTTCACCGGCGAACAGGCAGCGCTGTTCAGCTACCTCGACCTCGACTTGCACATTGGCATCACCGGCTGGATCTGCGACGAACGCCGTGGGACACACCTGCATCCGCTGGTCAGGGAAATTCCCCGTGGCCGTCTGATGCTGGAAAGCGACGCGCCCTACCTGCTGCCGCGCACCCTGCGCCCCAAGCCGAAAAACGGGCGCAATGAACCGGCCTATCTGCCAGAGGTACTGCGCGAAGTCGCCCTGCACCGCAACGAAAGCGCCGAAGACCTGGCGCGGCACAGCACCGCCTGCGCCCGCGCCTTTTTCGGATTACCTGTCGTGGCGTGATACGGCGCATTGACCCATATCAACAAAGGCGTTCCTGAGTAGCGGCACAATAATGGCACCTTGCCTGTTTCCGCTATCAGAGAAAACCTTCCATGGGTGCCTGGCTTAGCAATATCTCGCTGAAATACAAATTCTGGGCGGTCAATGCGGTCGCCTTCATTACCACCCTGCTGCTGGTGCTGTACGCCGTGCAGTTGGAGCAACAGGCGCGCAGCCAGGCGTCCCAGGCTTCGGCCCAGGCGCAAGGACGCTTGCTCAGCGCCTGGCCTGCCGATAAGCCGCTGCCTTCCGGCGAGTCATGGCTGATGTTCACCCACGATCAAATCCCACAGAATCTGTCAGCCTTGAAAGGCGCCAGCGGCTGGGTCGAACTGAAACACGAACCGCTGTTCGGCAAAAATCCGCTGACAGGCGCTGAAGTGATCAACCGCGCCAACGGCCAACACATAGCCATTCTGGCCCATGCACCCAGCCTGAGTCAGGTGCTGGGCGAACGCTTCACCCGCTACGCGGCGGCCGTGGCGATTCTGATGCTGGCCATGCTCGGCGCCTCGCAACTGTTGATCCGCTTCCTGCTCAGCCAGCTCAACACCCTCAAGGACATCATGTTGCACGTGGAGAAAACCGGCGACCTGTCGGCGCGCGTGCCGCTGGCGTGCAAGGACGAAGTCGGGCAGATGGCCAGTGCCTTTAACGCCATGCAGGCGGGCTATCAACGGGTGGTGAATACCGTCGCGCAGACGGCTCGGCAACTGGACGAAGGCGCCGCGCGACTGGCCAGCAGCATGAATGAAGTGCAGCACGGCATGCTCGGTCAGCAAAGCGAAACCGACCAGGCCGCCACCGCGATCAATGAAATGACGGCCACCGTTCACCATATCGCCCAGCACGCCGGCGCCACTCGCGACCTCTCGCAGACTGCCGACACCCTGGCCGGCAGCGGCCAGGCCGTGGTCACCCGCGTGCAGCAATCGATTGCCGGACTGTCCACCGGCGTGCAACAGACCGCCGAAATGATCCAGAAACTTGCCGAAGACAGTCACAAGATCAACAGCGTGGTCGGCGTCATTCACAGCATCGCCGAACAGACCAACCTGCTGGCGCTGAATGCCGCCATCGAAGCTGCCCGCGCCGGAGAAATGGGCCGTGGCTTTGCCGTGGTCGCCGACGAAGTGCGCAACCTGGCCAAACGCGTGCAAAGCTCCACGGACGAAATCACCCGCATGGTCTCGGCCCTGCAAGCCGGCACCCGCGACGCGGTGGACTTCATGCAGGAAAGCTCGTTCAAGGCCGACGACTGCGTACAGCAAGCCCAGGAAGCCGGCGCCGCACTGGCCGACATCACCCGCGCCGTGGCGCAGATGCGCGAGAGCAACACCCAGATCGCCGTCGCCGCCGAGCAGCAAAGCCACGTCGCCGAAGAAATGAACCGCGCGGTGGTGAGCATTCGCGATGTGACCGAAAACACCGTGCGCCAGACGGTGGGTTCAGCCACGACCAGCAGTGAGCTGGCGACGCTGGCGGGAGAGCTGAGCATGGCGATTGGGCAACTGAAGCTGTAGGGCTGTGCAACCCGTAATCCGGTTCCTACAACCGGGCCTCAGTTACCTTGAAGCTTTGGCGAAATTTCCCAGCTATCCCCGCGAATAAGGCCGACTTCTTTTATCTTCCAACCTCTGCAAAGTCCTTCGCCTGATCACACAGTGCGAGGCATTGCAGATGGAGTTGCTGGCTAAGGCCCCCGGTTGCGGGGCTGTTTCATGATTCCGGTCATTGCCAAGCTGGTGCTGACGCCAATGGATGCCAAGGCACCGGACGTCGAAAGCGTTTTCCGTGACTTTCGCGATTGCCTGAACACCTTCGACGCCTGGGCCGAGCGCTTCTGGAGCGGCTCGGCGCTGGCGCTTGAGCAGACCTTCAAGGTCGGCGACGACGTCACGCTGAGTGCGCCGGCGTCTTCGCGCACGCCAAGCGCTGTTGTCGCGACCTGCCCCGCCCAGGGTTCGCTGACGCTGTTGCATCTGTTCGAGAGCACTCGCCTTGTGCCCATCGGCGATACGCCGGTGATGGTGCAGGCCATCGCAGCGGATGGCAGTCCGATCGGCGCCCCGCTCCATCGCACGATAGATGCCAGCGGCAGGCTTGAAATCCCGGAAT
>NZ_JYLK01000008.1 GCF_001439805.1 Pseudomonas trivialis
TGGAAGAGCGCGATGAATCAATTTGCGATTCTGTACGGAGATCGATTTATCAGGCCGACCTGGTAAAGATAGGGCCTGCCTGACGGCAGGCCGTAACCGGCCCGAACACAAAAAATCTGACACTCTCATCAGGCTCGCTCGACCAGCCGCCGGCTGGCAAAACTGAACGTCAACACCACAAAAATCAACACCCCCGTCGCCACCTGCTGCCAATAGAAATTCCAGCCAATCAACAACAGCCCATTGGCAATCACGTTGATAAACAGCACCCCGAGCAACGTCCCAAAAATATTCGCCCGGCCCTGCCGACTCAACGTCGTGCCAATAAACACAGCCCCAATCGCATTCAGCAAAAACGCATTCCCCGACAACGGCACATACGCACTCACCGTCGCCGCGAGCAACACCCCGGCGATCCCGCATGCCAAGGCTGTGGCCAGCGCCACCACGGTCACGATCCATCGCACCGACAACCCCGAGTAATACGCCAGCAACGGCTGCGTGCCTTGCGCCAGCAATTGCCGCCCCAGGCGCCCCCGCGCAAGTAAAAGACCGTAAAACAACGCCAGTCCCAGCACGATCAGTAACGGCGTGAGCCCCGCCACCCCCGGTTTCAATCCCTGGGCTATGTAGATCGGCTGCCCTCCGTCCGAGAGCAGTTGCTGCGCACTGGTGCCGATAAATAAAGTGCCGAGGGTGGCCAGGAACGGGCTGATGCGCAGCCCGCCAATCAGCACAGCATTCACCAGCCCCACCAGTAATGCCGCAGCCAACGCACCCGCCGCCGCCACGGCCCAGCCATGCCCTCCATTGAGCAGCACCACAACGCTGAAACTGGCGAAGTCCAGCGCCGTCCCCACCGACAGGTCGATGCCGCCCGCCGCCACTGCGTAGGTCATGCCGATGGACACAATCGCCAGCAGCACAAAATTGTTCAGCACCAGGCTTTTGAGGTTGCCGGCGCTGAGGAACCCCGGCGCCTGCACGGCAAACATTACGACAATCACCCCAAAGACCAGCGGCAAGGTCAATGGCAACAAGGCACGCAGCTTCATGGGTGGCTCCCTCGACTCAACGCGCTGGACGCGGCCACCACCAGCAGGATCAACACACCCTGCAAGCCGTTGACCCAGAAACTCGAGACGTTGAGCAATTGAAAACCATTGATCAGAAAGCCGATCAACAACGCCGCGAACAGCGTGCCGGGGATACTCGCCACCAGCCGTCGCGAAAACACGACGCCCAGAAACGCAATCGCCACCACCGACAGCAGCATGTCGCCGGACCCGGTGGTGCTGCCGCTGAAAAACGCCGCCGAACACAACGCAGCCACAGCGGCACACAGCCCCGCCAGCAGATAACTCGACAACACATAGCGCGCGTTGCGCAGCCCCGCCGCTTCGGCGGCCTGCGGGTATTCGCCCACCGCATGCAAACGCAGCCCGTAGGGCGAGTGCTGGATCAGCAAGGTCAGCAACCCCGCTGTCACCAGCAATACCCAGGCCAGCGCCGGCACCCCCAGCCAGGCGCCGCCGCTGAGCAGGTCCAGCAGCGGCGAGTCGGTGGGCACCACGGTATTTTCGGTCAGCACCAGCTCGAGTCCGGCCAGCACATTCATGCTCGCCAGGGTCGCCAGCAGCGGCGGCAGGCGCAATAGCACCACCGCCAGCCCATTGATCAGGCCGACCGCCACGCCGCACGCCAGGGCCAACGACACCGTCAACCAAAGCTCCAGACCAGCGTTGTTGAGGCGGCTGAACACCGCCGCACACAGCCCCAGGTTGGCCGCCAATGACAGGTCCAGCCCGCCGGCGACCACATTCGAGCCGCCGCCGATGATCACGCAGGTCAGCCCGAACGCCAGCACGCCGAGGATCGCCGACTGGCTGAACACATTGGCCAGATTGCCCACCGAGAGAAAATTCGGCGCGGCCACGGCAAACCCCAGCAGGATCGCCAGGAACACGCCGACCGAACCACGCCGCAGCAGCGCCTCAAGCATGCTCGACCTCCCGCGCCCGCACCGCTGCGGCGGGCACCGCCCCGGTGGCACACGCCAGCAATCGGTCGCTGTCGGCCTCGCCGGCACGAAACTCACCGGCGATTTCACCGCGATGCAGCACCAGAATGCGGTCGCTGATCCCCAGCAGCTCGGGTAAATCCGACGACAGCACCAGCACCGCCGCGCCCTCCTGCACCAGGCGCCCGATCAAGCGATAGATCTCGACCTTGGCGCCCACGTCCACCCCCACGCACGGCTCATCGAGCAGGTACACGGCCGAGCGGCGGCTCAGCCATTTGCCCAGTGCAACCTTCTGCTGGTTGCCACCACTGAGCTGGCTGACCGCCGCGTGGGGCCCCGGCGCCTTGATCGCCAACTCATCGATCAGCCGCGCCGTTTCCGCCTGCTCCCTGGAGCGGCTCAACAGGCCCCAGCGACTGAACCTGCCCAGCCCGGCCAGCGTCAGGTTTTCCAGCACCGACAATGCCGGCGCAATGCCCTGGCTGCGCCGCTCTTCCGGCACCAGCGCGATCCCGGCGGCAATCGCCTGGCCCGGTGAACGCAGGCGCAGCAGGCGACCTTGCAGATGGATACTGCCGCTGTCGGCCTGTTCGATGCCAAACAGCGTCTTGAACAACTCCTTGGCCCCGGACCCCACCAGCCCGGTGAGGCCGACGATTTCTCCGCGCCGCACCTGCAGGTCGATGTGCCGATAACGCCGCGCCAGGCTCAGCGACTTCACCTGCAGCAACGGCTCGCCCACTGCCACACGGGCCTTGGGGTACATCTCCTGCACCGCCCGATTGACCATCAGCCGCGCGATCTCGGCACTCGAGGTATGCCGCGGCTCGACCACCGCCACATCGCGCCCATTGCGCAGCACCGTAACCTCATCGCACAGGCTGTCGATCTCCTGCAGGTAATGGGAGATGTACAGAATCGATAACCCTTGGTCGCGCAAGCGCCTGACGATGCGCAACAGCTGGTCGACCTCGCGCTTGACCAGCGCCACGCTGGGCTCGTCGAATACCAGAATCTTCGGCTGGCGAATCAACGCGCGGGTGATCTGCAACACCTGGCGCTCGGCACTGTTCAGCTCGCTCACCAAGGCGCCGGCCGGCAATTGCAGGTCGAAATAGTCCGCCAGCAAACGCTGCGCCTCACGTTGCTGGCGGCGCCGATCCACAAACGGCCCACGGCGCAGCTCATGGCCGAAAAACAGCGCCTCGCCCACAGTAAAACTGGCCGGCAACAGCCGCTCCTGATGGATGAACTGCACGCCCAGCGCGTCCACCTGACGCGGCGACAGCCTGTGGTACGAACGCCCGTCGATGCTCACCTGCCCTGCGTCGGCGGTGTGGATACCGGCCAGGATCTTGATCAGGGTCGACTTGCCCGCGCCATTCTCGCCCACCAGCCCGTGGACGGTGCCGCGCTCGACCTTGAGGCTCGCGCCATCCAGCGCCAGGGTGGCGCCAAAGCGCTTGTGCACATGTTGCAGGTTTAGGGCCGGCATCAGTCACCTCGCAATTGTTGGACCTGCGGCAGGTTTGCAGCGGTGGTCAGCAGCGTCGCCACGTGGGTTTCCTTGGGCAAGTCACGCTGCCCGGCGAGGTAGCGCGCCACGTTCTGCACGGCGGTCCTGCCGATCAGCGCCGGCTGCTGCGCCACCACCGCGCCCACTGGTGAAGGGTCCTGGCCGAGCAGCGCCAGCACCTCCGGCGTGCCGTCGACGCCGTAGGTCTTGATCTCGGTGCGCCCGGCGTCGAGCAACGCCTTGCTCGCGCCCAACTGCGGAATATCCCACGCCGACCAGATCGCCGAGATGCTGCCCCTGGGGTATTTGTTGAGCAGCGCAGACACCTGGGAATAGGCGTCCTGCACGGTGTTGGGAATCACATCGCGCAACTCGGGCTGGATGATTTCCAGCTGTGGATACTCCTTGAGCGCCAGCTTCAACTGGTCATAACGAATCGCGCACACCGGCACGCCGTAGAAGCCGTTGAACACCAGGATTCTGCCCTTGCCGCCGGCATCCTTGATCAACTGCTCGGCCAGGGCCTTGCCGGTGGCGACGTTATCGGAGGTGGTGTTGTTGAGGCTGTACTGCGACGGCGCATCAATGGTGAACAGCGGGATGCCGGCCTTGCTGATGCGCTTGAGCCAGGGGTCGATCACGCTGAGGGTGCCCAGGGTCTGGATCACCGCATCGGGCTTCTGGGTGACCACGGTTTGCAACTGGGTCACCAGGTTCTTGTCATTGCGCCCGGCGTCCAGGGTGATCGGCGTACCGCCCAGGCGCTTGATCTCATCGACCTGTGCCTGGAATGCCTTGATATCGAAATAATGACTGGTGCCGGTCATGCTCACGGCGATGCGCTTGCCGGCGAGCGACGGCACCTCATCATCGGCGTGAGCCGTGCACACCTGGCCCAGCAACAGCGCAGCGCCAAGGCAGATCAAACGGGAAAGCGAGGAAAGGCTGGTGGGCATACGGGGCTCCGCTGAGGCGACCGGTGAATGGGTTCACCGATTGGCATTGCAGAGTGCGTGCCAGGATTTTTTTCTATTTAAATCAACAAGATATATAAAAATAAACAAAAGAAACTGTCATTTACGGATAAGAACTGACTAATCGCTGCTGCTCAGGCAACAGCGCCAGCAACGGGATGCTCGACCACAATCCAGGCTGTCAGCCTCTGTCGTCCATCACGCCGCCACGCGTTGACACTCTAAAACCGCACGCATAGAATCGGCCGCAAATGGACTGGGGGATCCCGGTCGGCGTTATAGCCTCGGTGAGTTTCACCGGGGCTTTTCGCTTTCTGCAGTGGGAAAAACTTTTAGCCCCCAGTTTTCAAACCCCTCCCCGACCTTCCCTCGTCCCCCACTGCAATAAAATTTGCGCTTGAGGATGTCGAAGGCGCGATTCTCCTGCCCAGGGCGCAAGACACTTATACCAATAGGGCGCGCAACGAGGTCCGCAAGTTGCAGTCCCGTGGAATTGACCTGCTTGGTCGCGAAAACGATATCAAACGGCAAGCGAACACCTGATCGATTGGCGCCGTCACACATCCGACGAAACTCCAACTCCAATTCATTATCCTCTTTACGACCTCGGCGCTCGAAAATCACATGGGTCAACGCTGCTTGCTGATTCTTCTCCTGAAGAAACTCGTAAAGGGTTTCAAGACAGAAACCCAGCGCAAGATGGTAGGGATTGTGGACTGGGCCCTGTTGTTCCTGAAGAGTCGCTTTGTCTATCACACAACTGATCAAGACAAAATTACTCGACTCAATGATTCCCGTTAGTTCTTCAAGAAAGACGTGCTTATGTTGGCGAGATACAAACATGCCAGAGAACGCGCCCTTTTCCTTGCGAATCTCCAGTTCATGCAAACCAACCAAATCATGCCCCATATGATTAAACTTGAATTTTTGAAGTGCAGGGATGACCTTTTCGCAATAGTGCCTCTTATGGAATACACAGAACGCCAAGACGAACATGGGGTAATTGACATCAAGTGTCTGCATACCGTGATCGCCACTTTCATCAACATAGACAATGAAGTCGCTGAACAGCCCCTTCGGTGGTTTCGCAGCCGCAAACTCCGCAGTTCGCTCAGCCTCACTTTCGCTTTCAAAAAGCAGGAACTGCGCAGAGGTTGGTGATTCATCTGCCATGGGATGTTTAATCCTGGGATTTCATGAATAGTCTTGGTCGTCAAACCGTGTCCATACTGCCCTGCGTTTTTGCTACGAGGGGCCACCAGTCTGGATTCTTTTGCGCGAACGATCAGGGTTGTTTGGGCAGGCGCTGATCAATCAACTGATACAACGCGCTGCTTTCAGGCCAGTTGCGCATGAACCGCGCGCGGTCCCTGGCAAATGCCGGCGCAAAGCTGGCATCGGAGGTGTGTTGGCACATCGCATCCAGGTCGATCAGCGACCACCGATCCCCCGCCCAGAACAGGTTATGGCCTTTGAAATCGCCATGGCTGATGCGCTCGCGGATCAGTTCGGCAAACAGTTGGTCCAGCGCCTGCAACTCGGCTTCGGGGGCGTCGCCGTTTTCCACGTAAGGCGCAAAGCGTTCGATGATGTCCGGCCCTGGCAGGTACTCCGTCACCAGGTACGCCCGGCTGCGCAGCCAGAAGAAGCGTTTTTCCAGCACGGCCAGCGGTGTGGGCGTGGCGATGCCGAGGAACGCCAGGCGGTTGCCCTCGCGCCAGGAATGCCAGGCGCGGCTCGGGCGCCAGAAGCGCTTGAGCCAATGGGCCAAGCCCTTGATGTTGTAGCGCTTGATCACCAGCGGCCGGCCGGCCACTTCGACCCTGGCCACACTGGCCGCGCCGCCGGTCTTGTACAGGTGGCCCTGATCCAGCAATGCATCGGCCTGTTCCAGCACCGGCAACATCGCCGTTTCTTCTTCGCGACGAATCGCGCGCAAGCCAAAGGCGCCGCGCTGCACGCTGAACAGCGTGCACTCGCGACCCACTTTGCCGAGGAAGTCCTTCAGGCGCCAGGCGCTGACCTTGCGCACCTGTTTTTCCAGCGCCTGCAGCGGCAAGGCGTGCTCGCCGTTGCTCAGCAGGTAATACACCAGCAATTCTTCGGTAAACGGCTCGAGGTTCCTGGGCAACTGCGCAAAAAACACCCCGAGGTTCTCCAGCACGCGGTTGCGCGACAGCGGCTTGCCCGCCTCTTCAACCCGCACACCGGCACCGTCGATCAGGTAGAGCGTGTCACCCTGGCGCAGCAAGTTATCCAGATGCAGATCTTGCTGCCACACGCCTTTGGCGTGCATCTGCGCAATCGCGCCCAGGGCTTCGGCCAGCACCGCCGTCTGCTCGTCAGCCAACGGCGGCAAGCCTTCGACCGCGCGCCAGGCGTCGGCCAGGCTTTGGGCGCCCTCGATAAACTCGAACAACAGCCAGCCGCCCTCGCCTTCCTGCAAGCCATCGGCGAGCAGCAGCGGCGTGGTCAGCCCTTGTTCGGCCAGCAGGCGGACACCGCTCAATTCACGCTGAAAGTGCCGCGCCGCCTTGCTGCCCACCAGCAACTTGGCCAGCACCGGGCGCCCGCGCCAGACCGCCGCGCCCACGTAGCGCTCGCCCGGCAACACGCGTAACAGGCTCAGCAGTTGCAACTGACCAGTACCGGCCGCATCCGCCAGTTCGATGGTCAGCGGCAGGCTCGGGCGGCGCCCGGCCTGTTTGAGTTCGGACAAACGCATCAGCGGTTCTCCTTGTGGCTGCGCCGCGCAGTGAGGCGCTGGTACCAGGTATCAACCAGCGCGCTGTCCTGCGGTTGTTCAAGATACGCCGCCAGCAGTTGCCGCACCTGGGCCTGCGACCACTGCGGCGCGCGGCGCAACAGCGGCTCAAGGTCCTTGACCCGGTCACGCCAGCCAAACAGCAACGGGCGGGTTTTCTCCAGGTCGATCAACTGCGCGGCGTAGCCGTCGCCGGTCGCCTGCAAAAAAATATGCTTGGGGTAAAAACAGCCATGTACCTGGCCCACGCTGTGCAGCTGCCGCGCCAGCCGACCGCAGGCCAGCAGGATCGCGTGGTGCTGGGCGTCGCTCAGTGACGTCCATTGCTCCAGCAAAGAGTCCAGGTCGTTCCAGCCATCCAGCGCACGGGTCAGCAGCATCGCACGGCGTTCGCCCGCGACCTTGCGCTCACCAAAGAACGCCGCTTGCAGGGCCGGAATGCCCAGCGCTCGATAGCGGCTGATATTGCGAAACTCGCGGGCGAAGCTCGGCTCGCCCAGCGGGCTGTGCAGGGTACGCGTGAGGTAGTTGCTCTGGCGCTTGAGGTAATAACCGTGTCCGTCGAGCTCAAGGCGAAACACGCTGCTCCAGCCGCCACGGCTGGTGTTCGGCTCGTCCACCGCGTCCAGTTGCTTGGCCCACAAGGCGTCGAAAGTGGCCAGGCCATTGCGCTCAAGCAGAGCGCGGTCCTCGGCCGCCAGGAAATCACTCATTCGCGTCCCTCGAAAAACTTCACCACGTGGCGAATCCGCAGTTTGTCCGACACCGTCAGGTGCGTGCGTTGGCGATATTGCATGTAAAAGCGCAGGCGCTGGGTGGCCGACAGGTGATACTTGGCCACTTTGTCCAGGCACGCCAGGTCCTTGGTGATGCGGTACTTGAGCCAGAAGCCGCGCCAGAAATCACCATTGGGGCAGTCGATCAGGTACAGCGTGGCCTGGTCGTCCACCAGCAGGTTGCGCCACTTCAAATCGTTATGGGTAAACCGGTGTTCGTGCATGGTGCGCGTGTATTCGGCGAGCTGGCGGCTGACCGCATTGACCCAGCGGGGGTCTTTGAGGCGCGCGTCCTTGTGCTCGGCCAGCGCCGACAGGTCTTCGGTCCTGGGCAGCTCACGGGTGATCATCGCTCCACGGTCATAGGCCAGGCCGTTGCGCTCCAGGCCCCAGGCAACCACGTCGGCAGTGGGAATGCCCCACTTGGCGAAGCGCTTGAGGTTCTGCCACTCGGACTTCACCCGGGGCTTGCCCAGGTAACGGCGCAGGCCTTTACCGGCACCCACGTAGCGCTTGACGTAGTAATTGACCCCACCGCGCTCAACGCGGATCACTTCCGACAGCGGGTCGCGGGTCAGCCGTTCGCCCTGCAAGGCGAACACCGCCTCCAGGCTGCCGAAGTCCTCCGCGAGGTTGGCGTAGGCAGGCTCCAGGTTCCAACCCGCCATCAGAGCGCATCCCCGTAGCGCTGCTTGCGGGCATACAACTTGTCGGCCTTGCCTTGCAGCCACTGCAGCAGGGCGCTTTCTTCGGCCAGGATGCGGCGCAGCGGCTGCTGGAAGTAGCCCTTGAGGAAGCGCAATTTGTCGCGGCGAGTAAGGCCAATGTCCAGCGCCGAGAAGTACAGCGCGGCCAGGTCCTTGTTGCGCCAGCGATGGCTGATTCTGGCGCGGGTCTGCGCGCGGTGCAGGTCGATTACCGACAGCTTGAAATGCTCGGCGGTCACCGGCGTGTCGGTGTGCAGCAGGAAGTGGCAGATGTAGCAATCGCGATGATTCACGCCGCCGCGATGCATCATGCCGGTCATGCGCGCCACTTCGGCGATCAGCGCGCGCTTCAGACGCGGCTCGGGCGGCTGCCTGACCCAGTCGATGCTGAAATCTTCGAGGCTGATGGTCGGCGCCAGCTCTTCGGTGATGATGAACGAGTGCTGGTCGGCCGGGTTGCTGCCGCGCTCGCCGTAGGCGACGGCGGTCATGGTCGGCACGCCGACTTCCTGCAGGCGCTGGATCGCCAGCCACTCCTGGCCCGCGCCGAGCACCGGCAGCTTGACGGTGACAAGGTTCTTGACGATCTCGCCCCAGCCGATGCCCCGGTGGATCTTCACGAAATAACCACGCCCCTCGACCTCGGTGCGCAGCGTGCGACGGGCTTCGAGTTCGCGGTACACCTCGCCCTCCAGACGCTCCACTTCGGCGAACGCATCGCGCCCGGCCCAGAGGGTCTTGAACGGTTCGGCAAGCATCAACTTCATGGTTTTGGCTCCGCCAGAATCACATCCGCCGCGTGCTGCGGCATGCTGTAGAGGTCGGCCGTCTCGGCATAGGCCAGCCCATTGCGGCCCCAGGCCGCGCGCTGTGCAGAGTCGGTCAACATGCGGGCCAGGTACGCGTTGAGCTGGGTTTGTTCAAATGGCTCATCGAGCACCAGGCCGTTGCCGGCCTCGGCGATGTAATGGGCGTAGCCACACACCGCCGACACCAGCACCGGCAGACCGGCCACCAGTGCCTCGAGCAACACGGTGCCCGTGTTTTCGTTGTACGCCGGGTGGATCAACAGGTCGGCGCCCAGCAGAAAACGCGGGATATCGCTGCGCCCTTTGAGGAACTGCACAGTGTCGCCCAGGCCCAGGGTGGCGCTCTGCAATTGGAATACCTTGGGGTCGTCCTGGCCGATTACAAACAGGCGCGTGCGTTTTTTCAGTTCGGCGGGCAATGCGGCCACAGCCTTGAGGCTGCGGTCGACGCCCTTGGTCTTGAAGCCCGAGCCAATCTGCACCAGTAACAGGTCGTCATCGCCGAGCTTGAATTCCTGGCGAAAACCCTCGCGAATCTCGGCCGCGTTCGGCGGCGCCCGACGGTCCTGGGCAATGCCCGGCGGCAGCAGGTGGAAACGCTCACGCGGGGTGTCGTAGTGCTTGATGAACAGTGGCTGCTGAACTTCGGAGATCATCAGCACTTCGGTTTTGGCGTCCCTGGCGAACACGGCGCGCTCATAGTCGGCAAAGTGCTTGTAGCGCCCGAAATAGCGGTACAGCGAATGACGCAGGTTTTGCGCCTTGTCTTCAAAGCAGCCATCGGCGGCGTAGTACACGTCCAGGCCGGGCATCTTGTTGAACCCGATCAGGCGGCCCACCGGGCGTTTGGCCAGGTCGGCTTCCATCCAGGCGCTGAGCTTTTCATTGCGCCGATGATTGAGGAACGCCTTGACTGGTGCCACCAGCACTTCGAAGCCCGGCGGGATATCGCCCTCCCAGATCAGCGTGTAGACCCGAATGCTGTGGCCACGCTGCTGGCATTCCAGGGCGATGCGCATGAAGTCGCGCTGCAGGCCACCGAAGGGGAAATATTTGTACAGAACAAATGCCAGTTGCATCAGCGCAGCTCCTCAGCCAGTAACAACGTGCTCAGTCGGCTTGCCACACGCTCAGGGTTCAGGCGCGTGAAGCACAGGGGCGACTCGCGCTGGAGGTCGAACCGACGCAGGTCGTCGGCCGTCGGTTGATAGGTACAGTGTTTTTGCAGGCAGGGTGCGCACGGCCAGTCGCTGGCCAGGTGAATCTGGCCCTTGCCGTAGGCGCCGGTCAGGCCCGGGTTGGTAGGGCCGAACAGGGAAATGGTCGGCACATCCAGCGCGGCGGCGAGATGACCGAGGCCGGTGTCGACCGCCACGCACGCACGCGCGCCGGCCAATACGCGGGCGACGCCGGCCAGGTTGAGTTTGGGCAGCACCTGGGCGTTGCTCAAGCCTTGGGCCAGGCGTTCGGCACGGGCCTTTTCATCGGCATTGCCCCACGGCAGCTTCACGTCCACGCCGAGGCGCCCCATGCGCTCGGCCAGCTCGCGCCAATAGGCTTCGGGCCAGTGTTTGGTGTCCCAGGTGGTGCCATGCAGCAACAGCACAAAGGGTTTTTCCGGCGGCAGGCCGAGCAGTTTTTCCACACTCAGGCCGTAATCGCCCAGGCCTTTGGGCAGGTCGTAGCCCAGGGCCACGGCAAACAGCTGGCGCAGCCGCTCCACTGCATGCTGCCCCCGGGCCACGGCCAGGCGCCGCGAATAGAAACGCGCCGCCATGGGTTCGCGGGCCGAGCTTTTATCGAACCCGGCGACGGGCGCACGCACGTAGCGGGTCAGCCAGGCGCTTTTGAGCAGGCCCTGGGCGTCGATCACCAGATCGTATTTAGTCGACTGGATGCTCTGCTTGAAGCGCCGCCACTCGCCACTCTTGAGGGTTTGCCAGATATTCTTGCGCCAGCGGCGAATAGCCACCGCAATCACCTTGTCGACCGCCGGGTGCCAGGTGGGGATTTCGGCAAAGCCTTCTTCCACCACCCAGTCGAACCGAATGCCGGGGATGGCCCGCGCCGCATCGGTGAGTGCCGGCAACGCATGGATCACGTCGCCCAGGGATGAGGTCTTGATCACCAGTACCCGCAACTCAGTGAACCTCGACCGCGTCGCCCTGCAACCGCTGCAACGCATCGGTCACCGGCTGCGGCAGCAATTGGCGCAGGCAATTGTAGTGGCCGAACCGGCAGGTGCGCTCAAAACACGGGCTGCACTCCAGGCCCAGACGCACCACTTCGACCTTGTCGGCCAACGGCGGCGTAAAGCCCGGCGAGGTAGAGCCGTACACCGCCACCAGCGGACGGTTCAGCGCGGCGGCCACGTGCATCAGGCCGGAATCGTTGGACACCACCGAATCGGCGCAGGACAGCAAGTCGATCGCCTCGGCCAGCGAGGTCTCGCCGCTCAGGTTCACCGCTTCTTCACGCAGGCCCGGGATCAGGCGCTGGCGGATGTCTTCGCCCACCGAATGATCGTTTTTCGAACCGAACAGCCACACCTGCCAGCCTTCGCGGATCTTCGTTTCGGCGACCTTGGCGTAATGCTCCGACGGCCAGCGCTTGGACTCGCCAAACTCCGCGCCCGGACACAGCGCCAGCACCGGGCGATCCAACTGCAGGCCGAACTTGGTCAGCGCGGCATCGCGGGTCAACGGGTCGATCTGCAGGCTCGGCCGTGGATACGGCGTGGGCAGCTCGGCGCCCGGCGCATAGGCCAGGGCCATGAAGCGCTCGATCATCAGCGGGTAGCGCGTTTTGTCGAGGGTGCGCACGTCGTTGAGCAGCACATAGCGAAACTCGCCGCGCCAGCCGGTACGCTTGGGGATGCCGGCAAAATAGGGCACCAGCGCCGACTTGAGCGAGTTGGGCAGCAGGATCGCCTGGTCGTACTGGCCGGCCAGGGACTTGCCGATGCGCCGGCGCGTTGCCAGCTCCAGCGCGCCGTGGCCGAGCGGAAAGCTCAAGGCCTGGCGCACCTCGGGCATACGCTCAAGGATCGGCCGGCTCCACTCGGGGGCGAGCACGTCGATCTGGCAGTCTGGATGGCGCTGGCGCAGGCACTGGAACAGTGTCTGTGCCATCACCATGTCACCGACCCAACTGGGCCCAACGATCAGAATATTCATGTAGTTTCCACAAACGATGCGGGGAGGCTTATGCCTCCCCGCCTCGACAATGATTGTAGATCGCGCTTTTTGTGGGAGCTGGCTTGCCTGCGATGGCATCGCTTCGGTATGGCTGAAGTACCGAGGCGCCTGCATCGCGGGCAAGCCCGGCTCCCACATAAGGCCGATTTCCACATTAAATTGGCGTCACTCAATTAATCAGCTTAAACCCAGCTCACGCCAGATTCGCATCACCTGCCGCCGCTCGTCGGCAAACTGCTCCCCGCTTACGGTGCCAGCCTCGTTCTGCAAGGCCTGGCGGTGTGCGGCAGAACGGTAGGCCTTGTACACCTCGCGCAGTAAATGGGCATCGGCGGCGGGCATCAGTCCGACCTGCTCCAGGCCCTCCAGAATGCGGATATTGTCGGTAAAGCGCAGCAACGAAGGATGGTGCGCAGACCACGCCAAAGCCGCGTATTGCACCATAAATTCAATATCGACGATACCTCCGGCGTCCTGCTTGAGGTCGAACAGCGCCGTGGCCTCGAAGGCATTGGCGCCGGTACCGGCCGTGGTGGCCTTGGTTCCCAGGTTGTCGCGCATCCTGGCGCGCATCTCGCTGACCTCCTGGCGCAGCTTCGCCAGATCGCGTTCACGCCCCAGCACCGTGGCCCGGACGTGCTCGAATGCCTGACCCACATCCTGGCTGCCCACCAGCACCCGCGCGCGGATCAGGGCCTGATGTTCCCAGGTCCATGCTTCATTTTGTTGATAGCGGTCGAATGCCCCCAGCGAACTGACCAATAGCCCGGACGCGCCGGAAGGTCGCAGGCGCATGTCCACTTCGTACAATTGGCCGGAGTTGGTCTGGGTGGTCAGCAGGTGAATGATGCGCTGGCCCAGGCGCGTAAAGAACTGCGCGCCGTCGATCGGCTTGGCGCCGTCGGTTTCGGCATGGGGGTCGCCATCGTGGATAAACACCAGGTCCAGGTCCGAGCCATGGCCCAGTTCGATACCGCCGACCTTGCCATAGCCGACGATGATGAACCCCGGATTGCACAGGCTGCCGTCCAGCCGCTGCGGCGAGCCGTGGCGCGCAACGGTCTGGCGCCAGGCCAGGGCCAGCACTTGTTCGAGAATGGCTTCGGCGAGCCAGGTGAGGTAGTCGCTGACCTTCATCAACGGCAGGCTGCCGGCGATTTCCGAGGCAGCCACGCGCAGGCGGTGGGCCAGTTTGAAGTGGCGCAGGGCCTCCATCTGCTGCTCGAGGTCGTCCTCGGGGATACGCGTGAGGCGCTCGCGCAGCTCAGCAGCCAATTCCGGCGCCAATGGCGGCTTGAACAGGCGACCTTCGTTGAGCAACTCATCCAGCAGCAGCGGGAAGCGCGTGATTTGCTCGGCGATCCACGGGCTGGCGGCGCACAGGGTCAGCAGGCGGCGCAGGGCGTCGGGGTTTTCGGTGAGCAGCACCAGATAGGCCGAACGGCGGGCAACGGCTTCCACCAGCGGCAATACGCGCTCCATCACCAGGTCCGGGTTGGCGTGCTCCACGGCCTGCGCCAGCAGACGCGGAATAAAGGAATCCAGGCGCTCGCGCCCCAGACGCTGCATGGCGCGCAATTGCGGGCTGCTGCGCAAGCCAGCCAAGGCCTTGAGTGCCTTGGGCGCATCGGCAAAACCGCCTTCGGCCAGTTGGCGGCAGGCCGCGTCGTCATCCTGGGATTCTTCCCACAATGGCAGCCACTCACCGCCCACGACCAACTCGCTTTCTTCGCCCTCCTCCTCATCCGGATCGGCAATCACCTGGCGGAAGTGCCAGTCCACGCGGCCCCGCCAGTGCATCAGGCGCTCGTGAAACGCCGTCCAGTCGGCGAACCCGAGCATAAAGGCAATGCGCGCCTGGTCTTCCGGGCTGTCGGGGAGCATTTGCGTCTGGCGGTCGGCAATCGCTTGGATCGCGTGTTCGGTGTAGCGCAGGAACTCGTAGCCATTGCGCAATTCGGCGATCACCGCCGGCGGCAGGTAGCCCTGGCCTTCGAGGGTGCCCAGCACGTTGAGCAGGGGCCGTTGTTGCAGGCTCAGGTCGCGGCCACCGTGGATGAGCTGGAACGCCTGGGCGATAAATTCCACTTCGCGAATGCCGCCCGAACCCAGCTTGATGTTTTCGGCCATGCCCTTGCGCCGCACTTCCTGCTGGATCAACTGCTTCATGGTGCGCAGCGCTTCAATGGCCGAAAAATCCAGGTAACGGCGGTAGACGAACGGTCGCAGCATATCCAGCAACAATGCGCCGGCCACCTGATCGCCCGCCACCACGCGCGCCTTGATCATCGCGTAGCGTTCCCAGTCGCGGCCCTGATCCTGGTAATACTGCTCCAGCGCGTTGAAGCTCAGCACCAGCGCGCCGGCCGAACCATAGGGGCGCAGGCGCATGTCGACGCGAAAGACAAAGCCGTCGACGGTCATCGGGTCCAGCGCCTTGATCAATTTTTGACCCAGGCGAATGAAAAACTCCTGATTGTCCAGGGAGCGCTTCACTCCCACCGTCTCGCCGCCTTCGGGGTAGGCGAAGATCAGGTCGATATCCGATGACAGGTTCAGCTCCACCGCGCCGAGCTTGCCCATGCCAAGGATGACCATGTGCTGGGCTTCGCCGCTGCGCCGACCGGTGGGCGTGCCGAACTGCACGCAGTGGCGCTGGTACAGCCATTGATAGGCCTGATCGATGCAGGCGTCGGCCATGTCGGAGAGGTCGCGGCAGGTTTGCACCAGGTCGGCCTGGCGGGTCAGGTCGCGCCAGATGATGCGCACTTGCTGGCGCGTGCGCTGACGCCGCAGGAGACGACCCAGTTCATCTTCCGTTTGCGCCTGTTGCACGGCGCCGGCGATCTGGCTGCACAGCTCGCCCGGCGCAAAGCCGCGATCCAGCTCGCCCCAGGCCACCAGTTCAAGCAACATCAAAGGGTCACGAACGCTCTGTTCAATGACAAAATCACTGGCGGCGCACACACGGGTAAACTCTGCCCACCGTTGCGGCGTCCACGCACTCAGTCCATTATCGTCGTCCAGCGCGGCCACGGCGTCACGAAATGACTGCTCGGCCCGCTGGGCAAATGGCAAGAGAATGGCAGGCAGTTCGGCCAGCGTTGGAAGGCTCATGGTCTATCCTTGATCGGCGTGTAAACAGCCTGTAGAGGTGAGCGCATGAACCACTCCCGGTGAAGAACTGTCGAACAAAAGTTAGAAATAGCTGAAATTAAATCAATCTTGGCAGGTAACATCAAACTTGAACCTTTTCTTGTTCGCAAAAGATCAACATTAACGATTATGCTCACCAGCCGGACCGAGCCATACGCTCGGTCTTGTGTAGTTTTACTACTCGTATATACATTCGAAAGGCTGAAATGGCCGACGATTTGTAGTAAAACTACAGGACGCCGAAGCAACCTTCGGCCATCCAAGAATTTATGTCGTCTGCCCACAAGGCCAGTCGCAAACTTCAGGCAACCGATTCTGGTAGCCTTTCCGCCCTGGAGCAAGCCATGCAAGACCTCGATCCCGTCGAAACCCAGGAATGGCTGGACGCCCTGGAATCGGTTCTCGACAAAGAAGGCGAAGACCGTGCTCATTACCTGATGACCCGTCTGGGCGAACTCGCGACCCGCAGCGGCTCGCAGTTGCCTTACGCCATCACCACGCCATACCGCAACACCATCCCTGTTACCCACGAAGCACGCATGCCTGGCGACCTGTTCATGGAACGCCGCATTCGCTCGCTGGTACGCTGGAACGCCATGGCGATGGTAATGCGCACGAACTTGAAAGATTCGGACCTGGGCGGTCACATCTCCAGCTTCGCTTCCAGCGCAACCCTGTATGACATCGGCTTCAACTACTTTTTCCAGGCCCCGACCGACGAACACGGCGGCGACCTGATCTACTTCCAGGGCCACACCTCCCCAGGCGTTTACGCCCGTGCGTTCATGGAAGGCCGCATCAGCGAAGAACAAATGAACAACTTCCGCCAGGAAGTCGACGGCCAGGGCTTGTCGTCCTACCCGCACCCTTGGCTGATGCCCGATTTCTGGCAGTTCCCAACCGTGTCCATGGGGCTGGGCCCGATCCAGGCGATCTACCAGGCACGCTTCATGAAGTACCTGGAAGCCCGTGGTTTCATCCCGGAAGGCAAGCAGAAAGTCTGGTGTTTCCTGGGCGACGGCGAGTGCGACGAGCCGGAATCCCTGGGCGCCATTTCCCTGGCCGGCCGCGAGAAGCTGGACAACCTGATCTTCGTCATCAACTGCAACCTGCAGCGCCTCGACGGTCCGGTTCGCGGCAACGCCAAGATCATCCAGGAACTCGAAGGCGTGTTCCGTGGCGCTCACTGGAACGTGACCAAAGTCATCTGGGGCCGTTTCTGGGACCCACTGCTGGCCAAGGACGTGGACGGTATCCTGCAACGTCGCATGGACGAAGTCATCGACGGCGAGTACCAGAACTACAAGGCCAAAGACGGCGCGTTCGTGCGTGAACACTTCTTCAACACGCCTGAACTCAAGGCAATGGTTGCAGACCTGTCCGACGACGAGATCTGGAAACTCAACCGTGGCGGCCACGACCCGTACAAGGTCTACGCGGCATACCACCAGGCGGTCAACCACAAAGAGCAGCCGACCGTCATCCTGGCCAAGACCATCAAAGGTTATGGCACCGGTGCCGGCGAAGCGAAGAACACCGCGCACAACACCAAGAAAGTCGACGTCGACAGCCTGAAGCTGTTCCGCGACCGTTTCGACATTCCGGTCAAGGACGAAGAGCTGGAGAACCTGCCGTTCTTCAAGCCCGAGCCAAACAGCGCCGAAGCCCGCTACCTCAGCGAGCGTCGCACCGCACTGGGCGGTTTCGTGCCGCAGCGCCGTGCCAAGTCGTTCGATATTCCCACGCCGCCACTCGATACCCTCAAGGCGATTCTGGACGGTTCGGGCGACCGTGAAATTTCCACCACCATGGCCTTCGTGCGCATCCTCGCGCAACTGGTCAAGGACAAGGAAATCGGTTCGCGCATCGTGCCGATCATCCCGGACGAAGCGCGTACCTTCGGTATGGAAGGCATGTTCCGTCAGTTGGGCATCTACTCCTCGGTCGGCCAGCTCTACGAGCCAGTCGATAAAGACCAGGTGATGTTCTATAAGGAAGACAAGAAGGGCCAGATCCTCGAGGAAGGCATCAACGAAGCGGGCGCCATGAGCTCCTTCATTGCTGCCGGTACTTCGTACTCCAGCCACAACCAGCCGATGCTGCCGTTCTACATCTTCTACTCGATGTTCGGTTTCCAGCGTATCGGCGACCTGGCGTGGGCAGCAGGCGACAGCCGTACCCGTGGTTTCCTGATCGGCGGCACCGCCGGACGCACCACGCTGAACGGCGAAGGCCTGCAACACGAAGACGGTCACAGCCACATCCTGGCGGCCACCATCCCGAACTGCCGCACCTTTGATCCAACCTACGGCTACGAGCTGGCGGTGATCATCCAGGACGGCATGAAGAAGATGACCGAGCAGCAGCAGGACGTTTTCTACTACATCACCGTGATGAACGAGTCCTACCAGCAACCTGCCATGCCGGCCGGTGTTGAGGAAGGCATCATCAAGGGCATGTACCTGCTCGAAGAAGACACCAAAGAAGCAGCGCACCACGTGCAGCTGATGGGCTCCGGCACCATCCTGCGTGAAGTGCGTGAAGCGGCGAAGATCCTGCGTGACGAATTCAACGTCGGCGCCGACGTGTGGAGCGTTACCAGCTTCAACGAACTGCGTCGCGACGGCCTGGCCGTGGAACGCAACAACCGCCTGCACCCAGGTCAGAAGCCACAACTGAGTTATGTCGAAGAATGCCTGAACGGCCGTAAAGGTCCGGTCATTGCATCCACCGACTACATGAAGCTGTTTGCTGAACAGATTCGTCAGTGGGTCCCGTCCAAGGAATTCAAAGTCCTGGGCACCGACGGTTTCGGCCGCAGTGACAGCCGCAAGAAGCTGCGTCACTTCTTCGAAGTCGACCGTCACTTCGTGGTGTT
Organism: Pseudomonas trivialis; assembly: GCF_001439805.1. Classification (GTDB taxonomy): domain Bacteria; phylum Pseudomonadota; class Gammaproteobacteria; order Pseudomonadales; family Pseudomonadaceae; genus Aquipseudomonas; species Aquipseudomonas trivialis. The sequence goes on from NZ_JYLK01000008.1 coordinate 18,801, forward strand.
GGCAGCCCTGGAAGCCTTGGCTGACCGTGGTGAGATCGAACCCAAGGTGGTGGCTGACGCCATCGTCAAGTTCGGGATCAACCCGGAAAAACGCAACCCACTGGACTGCTGAGGAGACTTTTTGTGAGCGAACTCATTCGCGTACCTGACATCGGCAGCGGTGAAGGTGAAGTAATCGAGCTGTTTGTGAAGGTCGGCGACACCGTCGAAGCCGACCAGAGCATCCTGACCCTCGAGTCGGACAAGGCGAGCATGGAAATCCCTGCGCCCAAGGCCGGCGTGGTCAAGAGCCTGAAAGTGAAGCTGGGCGATCGCCTGAAAGAAGGCGACGAACTGCTGGAGCTGGAAATCGAAGGTGCTGCCGATGCAGCCCCTGCGGCCAAGGCTGAAGCCGCTGCCGCACCCGCGCCGGCCGCTGAAAAACCGGCTGCCGCCGAGGCCCCTGCGGCCCCGGCTGCTGCACCGGCAGAAGCCACGGTCCAGGACATTCACGTCCCGGACATCGGTTCGTCGGGCAAGGCCAAGATCATCGAGCTGCTGGTCAAGGTCGGCGACACCGTCGAAGCCGACCAGTCGCTGATCACCCTGGAGTCCGACAAGGCCTCCATGGAAATCCCCTCGCCGGCTGCCGGCGTGGTGGAAAGCATCGCGGTCAAGCTGGAGGACGAAGTCGGCACTGGCGACTTCATCCTCAAGCTGAAAGTACAAGGCGCAGCTCCAGCTGCCGCTCCAGCACCCGCCGCCGCGCCGGCTGCTGCAAAGCCTGAAGCTGCTCCGGCCGCTGCCGCCCCGGCACCTGCTGCAAAAGCCGAGGCCGCACCGGCCCCTGCTGCTGCCGCACCTGCGCCAAGCGGTGCCAAGGTTCACGCCGGCCCGGCGGTCCGTCAGTTGGCCCGTGAATTCGGCGTTGAGCTGAATGCAGTGTCGGCCACCGGCCCGCACGGTCGCGTGCTCAAGGAAGACGTGCAGGTTTACGTCAAGGCCATGATGCAGAAGGCCAAGGAAGCCCCGGCTGCCGGCGCTGCGACTGGCGGCGCAGGCATTCCACCGATTCCGGTCGTGGACTTCAGCCGCTTCGGCGAAACCGAAGAAGTGCCGATGACTCGCCTGATGCAAATCGGCGCATCGAGCCTGCACCGCAGCTGGCTGAATATTCCGCACGTGACCCAGTTCGACCAGGCCGACATCACCGACCTCGAAGCTTTCCGCGTTGCGCAGAAAGCCGTGGCCGAGAAGGCCGGCGTCAAGCTGACCGTGCTGCCACTGCTGCTCAAGGCCTGCGCGCACCTGCTCAAGGAGCTGCCGGACTTCAACAGTTCGCTGGCGCCGAGTGGCAAGGCGATCATCCGCAAGAAGTACGTGCACGTAGGTTTTGCGGTGGATACACCGGACGGTCTGCTGGTGCCTGTGATCAAGAACGTTGATCAGAAGAGCCTGCTGCAGCTTGCCGCTGAAGCTGCTGCGCTGGCTGCCAAGGCCCGTGATAAGAAGCTCACCGCTGACGACATGCAAGGCGCCTGCTTCACCATCTCAAGCCTGGGTCACATTGGCGGCACTGGCTTCACGCCAATCGTCAACGCGCCGGAAGTCGCGATCCTGGGCGTGTCCAAGGCGACCATCCAGCCTGTGTGGGACGGCAAAGCGTTCCAGCCCAAGCTGATGCTGCCGCTGTCGCTGTCCTACGATCACCGTGTGATCAATGGCGCGGCGGCTGCACGCTTCACCCAGCGCCTGAGCCAGTTGCTGAACGATATCCGCACCATCCTGCTGTAAGCATCACCCGGCCTCCCCTTCATCGGAGAGGCCGGGCGGCACCGATTTTCGAGCGCCACGCTCGTACCTCAACCCCGCCCCATGGCGGGGCTTTTTTTTGCGCGTACGGCACACAGGCAATGAACGGAGTACAGGTTTGTACACCTTTGATCAATGCGACTGCAGAAATCCCCCAGCCGGCCGATAACACCCTTATAGCACTTAGCCTTCATCCTCTCTTGTCAGCCTGTGCTGCATGATGCAACCTTGCCACAAGCAACAGTCAAGAGGGCGTGAGCCCGGCGCCAAGTGCGTTATTTCAAGTGAGCTTCCCCATGAAGAGCCAGCCCGATGTCGCCCGTATGGCGGCCGAGGTAGTGACGCAATTACCCGTGCCTTCGCGCCTGGGTATGCTGCGTTTCGAGCGGCTGAATGAGGCAAGCTGGGCCCTGCTGTACCTTGACCCCAACTGCGAACGCCAATTCGGCCTGTCGGCGGTGGAGCTGTGCGCCCTGCTCGGCACGCCCTACGCCAGCCTGATGGAGCCACAGGCACGCTATCAACTGCACGATGCCATCCAGCAACAGTTGAGCCAGAGCCCTCACTATCTGGTGCGCTATACCCTGCACACCAACGATGGCCCGCTGAACCTGCTGGAAATGGGCGAGGCCTACAAACAGCACAATCGTCATCTGCTGCGCGGCTACCTGATGGTGGTGGACGCCTTGTTCAGCGAGCTTCCCTCCACACTTCCGGCCGCCGACCTGGAAAGCCAGAACAGCCGCCTGCAAATTGCCCTGGAACTCAATCAGCGCGCACAACAGGAACAGCTGCAGCACCTTGAGCGGGTGCGCGCCCAGCAGGAGCTGATCCTGCTGCTGGCCCGCCAGCGCTACACCACCCCCAACTCGCTGCAGGAAGCCGCTGAGCTGATCACCCGCAGCGCCTGCGACATCTACCAGATCGATTTCGCCAGCATCTGGAACCTCGAAGGCCAACGCCTGGTGCCGATCTCGGCGTACAACCATGTCGACGGGCGCCACTATCTGCCCGACCCGATTGATGCCAGTGGCTTCCCCGACTACCTGGAGGCCCTGCACACCAGCCGTGCCATCGACGCCAGCAACGCCATGCGCGACCCACGCACCCGGGAAATGGCCGAAACCCTGCGCGCCAATGACACCTACGCCATGCTCGATGCGAGCATCCGCGTGGACGGCCAGGTGGTCGGCGTGTTGTGCCTGGAACAGGGCGGCAGCCCGCGCGCCTGGCAGTCCGATGAGATCGCGTTTGCCGGCGAGCTGGCGGACCAGTTCGCCCAGGTCATCAACAACCATAACCGGCGCACCGCCACCAGCGCGCTGCACCTGTTCCAGCGTGCGGTGGAGCAAAGCGCCAATGCCTTTTTGCTGGTCAATTGCGACGGCGTGGTGGAGTACGTCAACCCCAGTTTTACCGCGATCACCCAGTACAGCACCGAAGAAGTCCACGGCCACCGCCTGGCGCAGTTGCCGGCCCTGGAAAACCTCAGTGAGCTGCTGTTCGACGCGCCCTCGGCCCTGGCCAAGAGCAACAGTTGGCAGGGCGAGTTCAAGAGCCGGCGCAAAAACCTGGAACCCTACTGGGGCCAGCTGTCGATTTCCAAGGTGTACGGCGACAACCGTGAGCTGACGCATTACATCGGCATCTACGAAGACATCACCCAGACCAAGCTGGCGCAGCAGCGTATCGAGCGCCTGGCCTACACCGACAACCTGACCAACCTGGGCAACCGTCCGGCGTTCATCCGCAACCTCGATGAGCGCTTTGCCCGCGACAGCGACAGCCCGATCAGCCTGCTGCTGGTGGACATCGACAACTTCAAGCGCATCAACGACAGCCTCGGCCACCAGACCGGCGACAAGCTACTGATCAGTCTCGCCCGGCGCCTGCGTAACAGCCTGAGCACCAGCGGCAGCCTGGCGCGTTTCGCCAGTAACGAATTTGCAGTGCTGCTTGACGACACCGACCTCGAGAGCGGCCAACAGGTTGCCAGCCAACTGCTGGCCACCCTCGACAAGCCGATGTTCGTCGACAACCAGTTGATCAGCGTCACGGGCTCCGTGGGCCTGGCCTGCGCACCGTTGCATGGCCGCGACCCGCAGACGCTGATGCGCAACGCCGGCCTGGCCCTGCACAAGGCCAAGGCCAACGGCAAACATCAGGTACAGGTGTTCACCGAGGCGTTGAATGCCGAGGCCAGCTACAAGCTGTTCGTGGAAAACAACCTGCGCCGCGCGCTGACGCAAAACGAGCTGGATGTGTTCTATCAGCCCAAGCTGTGCCTGCGCAGCGGCCGCCTGCTGGGCATGGAAGCACTGCTACGCTGGAACCACCCGGAAAAGGGCATGATCCGCCCCGATCAGTTCATTAGCGTGGCCGAAGAAACCGGTTTGATCATCCCCATCGGCAAATGGATCGCGCGCCAGGCCTGTCGCATGAGCAAGCGACTGAGCGCCGCCGGCATGGGCAACCTGCAGGTGGCGATCAACCTGTCGCCCAAACAGTTCTCCGACCCGGACCTGGTGGCCTCCATCGCCAGCATCCTCAAGGAAGAAGAACTGCCGGCCAACCTGCTCGAGCTGGAACTCACCGAAGGCCTGCTGCTGGAGGCCACCGAAGATACGCGCCAGCAACTGGACCAGCTGAAAAGCTTCGGCCTGACTCTGGCCATGGACGACTTCGGCACCGGTTATTCGTCGCTGAGTTACCTGAAAAAATTCCCCATCGACATCATCAAGATCGACCGCAGCTTCATCCACGAAATCCCGGACAACCAGGACGACATGGAAATCACCTCGGCCGTGATCGCCATGGCCCACAACCTGAAACTCAAGGTGGTGGCCGAAGGTATCGAGACCGCCGAGCAGCTGGCGTTCCTGCGCCGGCATCGTTGCGATGTGGGGCAGGGCTACCTGTTCGACCGGCCGATCCCGGGCTCCGAGCTGCTCGAAAAGCTCAAGCGCTACCCACGCGGGCCAATCGCCTGACAGCGCTGTAACACTCGGGCACACTGGCGGTCCGATTCTTACCCAATTCAATCTGACTGAGAGGACTGATCATGGTCTTGCGCTCGGAAATTCTGGTGAACAAAAACGTGCTGCCGACTCAAGAACAAGCATTGCCTGGCCGTGAAACGCCAATGACCCTGCCAGAAACGCACTTCGTCAACGGCAACCCGCTGCTGGGCCCGTTCGTCGACGACGTTGGCTTTGCGATCTTCGGCCTCGGCTGTTTCTGGGGCGCCGAGCGCAAGTTCTGGGAGCGCGACGGCGTGGTCAGCACCGTGGTGGGCTACGCCGGCGGCTACACGCCGAACCCGACCTACGAAGAAGTGTGCTCGGGCCTCACCGGCCACAGCGAAGTGGTGCTGGTAGTGTATGACCAGGCCAAAGTGAAATACGAAGATCTGCTGAAGATGTTCTGGGAATTGCACAACCCGACCCAGGGCATGCGCCAGGGCAACGACATTGGTACCCAGTACCGCTCGGTGATCTACGCCACCACGCCGGAACAACTGGCGGCGGCGCACGCCAGTGCCCAAGCGTATCAGCAGGAACTGACCAAGGCCGGGCTGGGCGAGATCACCACGGAAATTGCCGAGGCGCCAACGGTGTATTTCGCCGAGGCGTATCACCAGCAGTACCTGGCGAAGAATCCGCAGGGCTATTGCGGCATCGGCGGCACAGGCGTGACCTGCCCGATCTAAGACGTGCGCAACTCAACTGTGGGAGCGGGCTTGCCCGCTCTTATCAAACACAAAATAACTTTTTGATTTAAAAACTGAAATTTCAGGAAGCCACATTCTTGTGGCGAGCAGGCTTGTCCTGCGTTGGGCTGCGTAGCAGCCCCAAAACCAGGCGTTGAGCCTTATCAGGTACACCGCGTTTTGCTGGATTGGGGGCGCTTCGCACCCCAACGCGGGGCAAGCCCGCTCGCCACAGAGCCTCCAGTTTGCTGCGCGACAGCACTGGGTCGAAGACTTGGCAGAGCCGCACATTTGGTTTGGTGCCTGGCTTGAGCGCCAATTATTCAGCGATGAGCCAATCCATCTGCCAGCCGCCCTGGGTCTGGCCGAGCTTTTTGGACAGCCATGGCAGCAGCTCGCGCAGCTCCTCTTCCAAACCCCACGGCGGGTTGGCAATTGCCAGGCCTGAGCCGGTCAGGGTGTTGGGCGTGTCCAGCGGATGCACCAGCAACTCCACACGCAGCAACTTCGGCGCGCCGGTGCCGGCCAGGTCCTGGTAGAAGCGACGCAACATGCGCTGATCCTTTACCGGGTACCAGATCGCCGCGACCGTCTGGCGCATGCGGCCAATGGCCTCCTTGAGGGAGGCGGCGCAACGCTGCATTTCATCGAGCTGTTCAAACGGCGGGTCGATCAGCATCAGCGCGCGTTTTTCCGGTACTGGGAGCAAAGCGCGCGGTACGTGCCAACCTTCGCCCAAATGCACTTTCACACGACGATCGCCCTTCATGTTGTCCTTGAGCAACACACCGTCTTCCGGGTGTTTTTCGTTGAGCAGTACGCGGTCCTGCGGGCGCGTTAGGCGGCGGGCCAGCTCGGGTGAGCCCGGGTAGTAGCGCAACTGGCCATCGGGGTTCATCTCATGCAGCACGCGCATATAGTCGGCGGTCAGTGGCGGCAGGTCGATGGCGCCCCACAGGCGGGCGATGCCTTCGAGGTACTCACCCGTGCGGTTGGCCTGATCACCTTGCAGGTCGTACAGGCCGATGCCGGCGTGGGTGTCGAGGTAGGCGAACGGCTGCTCCTTGCGCGACATCAGGGCGATGAGGCGGGTCAGGGTCAGGTGTTTGAAGACATCGGCGTGGTTGCCGGCGTGAAAGGCGTGACGATAATTCATGGTTGCTCCTGCGCAGGGGGCGAAGTTTACCTTCTGCGCGGGCAAAGGTGCAGGGCCGTGTGCCGGGCGGTGCTCAGGGCGTCAGTTCCGTACTGAGGTAGTCGATCAGTGCCGCAATGTCCGGCTCCGACCTGCGCACGAAGTACGACAGCTTGTGTTGCAGGGTCGTCGGGGCAAAAGCGCCGTACAGGTCCGGGCGCTGTTCTGCCAGCCATTGCAGCAGGTTGTCGATCAGGGTCTGGGGGGAGTGCGCGGCCAGATGCCCAAGCAGCGCCGGCGGAACCTGCCACCAGGGACTGGTTTTGGCGACGGTCACCGCACCCGTTGTCACCGTTAGCGGGCAGCCATTGATCAGGTAACGCTGAAACACCGGCAATACCTTCGAGGCGGCATCGCCCAAGTGTTGCAGCAGCGGCAGAAACCGGGCGCCGTCCCAGTAGCGCAAAAACACAGCCTGCCCCTCGGGCAGCAGCACCTTGGTCAGGCCCTGCAAATGGGCGATCACGGTTTCCAGCGGGCTGGACGACACCGCCAGCCATCCCCAATCCGTCGATTCGCCGGCGGCGACCCAATCGAGAAAGGCGCAGCCCGGTTCGACATTGGCCACATAAGGCATGACCTCGCCCCACTGCGCATAGGCCGTCCCTGCCCATACAGGTTGGGGCGCGGGCCCGACAGCACTGGCTCGCCAGACGGCAAGCGGCGCCGCCGCGCTGGCATTGCCCAGCACCGCGTAGAGGGTTTCACCGGCCTGCAAAGGGCACCGCGCCAGCCAGGCACTGGGCGTCAAAGGAATAGGCATCAGGGGCGTTTCCTGTCGATGTTGGCATGTTCGGCGATGTCACACTGCCCGTTCTTGCAGCGCTCACACTCTTCACAAAACGGCGCGCTGCGTTTCAGGCTCGCCACCTGCACCTGGCTCAGCGGCGCAAGCAGCTTGTCCGTCACGCCAGGCAGCAACGGCGCCGCCGCAGGAGCCGGCCCACCACCGACCTGAATCGGCACACTGCTGAAAATCCCGGCGGCCGACAGCGTGATCGACTGCCCCCCGGCCTGAATAGTGACGGTAGCCCCGGCATCAATCACCACACTTTGCCCCGCACCAATGCGGATGGAGCCCCCGGCCTGCACTTTCTGCGAACCGCCGACCACCAGATGATCGTCCTGCTTGAGCTCGGTGAGCCGATTGCCATGGGTGATGCGCTGTTCATCGCCCTGCAACTCATGGTGCGACTCGCCACCCACCGTCACCCGCCGATGATGGTCGACCTGCACCTGCTGGTCATTGAGCACATGCTGGGTCCAGTCCCGCTGGGCGCGCAGGTAGATTTCCTCGGCGCCCTTGCGGTCCTCGATGCGCAACTCATTGTAACCCCCGCCGCCAGGGCTGCTCTGGCTGCGCAAGATGCTGCGGGTCTTGTCCGCCGGCAGGTCGAGGGGCACGGGTGTGGAGGCATTGGGCAGGCAGCCCATCACGACTGGCATATCGATATCGCCGTTGATGAACCCCACCAGCACTTCCATGCCCACGCGAGGAATCAACACCGTCCCGTAGCGATCATGAGCCCAATTGCTGGCAACCCTCAGCCAGCAGCTGGAATGCTCGTTATGCTTTCCATCGCGATCCCAGGCCATTTGGACCTTGACCCGGCCGTATTCGTCGCAATGAATCTCGCTGTCGACGGGCCCGGTGACCACGGCATTCTGAAAGCCGGATATTTGTGGCCGCGACGTTATCAGCGGGGTGCGAAACACAGCGTCCCAGGGCGTTACCGTAAATTCGTTGCTGTAGCCCTGGGGCGACTGGCTTTCATATTCATCAGGCGCAGACTCCTCCAGCACTTGAGGTTGCCGCCCCGAATGACCCAGATGAGTGATCAGCCACAAGTCATTCCATTCCTGACGAGGGTGGCCGGTCATCTTCAAAAACTGCCCGCAAGCCAACGCTGACTGGTCGCTGTTCCCCTTGGCCTGGCGATAATCGCTTCGATGACGCTCCAACAGGCGTCGCGCCAGGTAATTACCGTGATCGCGGTCGGTAAAATATCCGGGGTAGCCCTGCGCATTCAGCACGGGAAGCTGCTCGCCGGAGGTTGCGCTTTCCAGTATCACGTTCGGCTTCCTGAAATCGTAGTCCCGCAGGTTCACACCCGTGCTGCGCGTCTCCATCCGCAGGATGAAGCACTTGATCGCGGGCGTGTCGGCGACCAATCCGAAACCTGGCGAGTACGCAATGGGCTCATCTGGTTGGGCAAACACGCTTTGATCATCGCCGAACACCAACAGATGGCGCTCGGGGCTGTGCTGAAAGTGGTAGTGAATACCCGACTCGACGCACAAGCGCTGGACGAAATCCAGATCGGTTTCGTCAAACTGCACACAATACTCACGCTCGGGATACTTCCCGCTCAGTTTGAACGCGAAGCTATCGGCCTGGATGGCTTGCGCCTCCAGCACCAGCGCAATAATTTGCGGCACGGTTTTTTTCTGGAAAATCCGCTGGTGGGTACTCCTCTCCAAATAAGCCAGCTGCGGCGACAGGACCATCTGGTAATGGGTAAATCGCTTGCCCGAATCACCCTGCCCCACCTGATAGACCTGACCGTGAACGCCTCGGCCTCGCGCATCAAATGAAAGGAAGGCCTGGCGGTGCATCAAGCTTTCAATGTCCAGATCGGGACGCTCGCTGACCAGCTCAAGCTCATAGTAGAAAGGGGTACTGATCCACTCGTCACCCCGAAAACTCAACACTTTCAGCTCACTGGGCTGCCCGTCGAGGGTCAGGGTAAAATTACGTTGATTGGCAGGCGCGAACATCCGGTGTTTCTCTGCAAAGGGTAGGCGAGCGATTCTGCCCCACCCCCCTGCTCTACCGAGCACACGCCTTTTAAATCAGTAAAACCCTACAGCGGCATGTCTGAAACTTCCTCGTACCGGCATGAACCGGATGCAAAAAAGGCCCGCAATCCGTAGGACGCGGGCCTCTCTTTCAACTCAACGGGCGCTTGACGCCCACCGAATTACTTGTTGAGGTTGTAGTCTTTTTCCGCAGCATCAAAACGCTCGAGCATCGCAGCGGTCGGTGCGCCCATTTTGCTGACGAAGTAGATCGCGAGGCTGGCGAAAATAAAGCCGGGGATGATTTCGTACAGCCCCAGCAATTCGAACTGCTTCCACACGATCACGGTAATTGCACCGACCAGGATGCCGGCCAGTGCGCCGTTGCGGGTCATGTGCTTCCAGATCACGGAGATCAGCACCACCGGGCCGAACGCAGCACCGAAACCGGCCCAGGCGTAGCTCACCAGACCGAGCACACGGTTTTCCGGATTGGCGGCCATGGCAATGGCGATCAACGCCACCACCAGCACCATGATGCGGCCCACCCACACCAGCTCAAGCTGGGAAGCGCCCTTGCGCAGGAACGCCTTGTAGAAGTCTTCGGTCAGGGCGCTGGAACACACCAGCAACTGGCAGCTCAGGGTGCTCATCACGGCCGCGAGGATGGCCGACAGCAGTACACCGGCGATCCAGGGGTTGAACAGCAGCTTGGCCAGCTCGATGAACACACGCTCGGGGTTTTCGGTCACGGGACTGGCCACTTCCGGGTGCGCCGAGAAATAGGCAATGCCGAAGAAGCCCACCGCCACGGTGCCGCCCAGGCACAGGATCATCCAGGTCATGGAGATGCGACGTGCGTTGGCGATTGACTTGACCGAATCCGCCGCCATGAAGCGCGCCAGGATATGCGGCTGACCGAAGTAACCCAGGCCCCAGCCCATCAGCGAGATGATGCCGATGAAGGTGGTGTTTTTGAGCATGTCGAAGTGGGTCGGGTCCTGGGCTTCAATCGCCAGGAACGTGGTGTCGACACCGCCGGTGGCCAGCAGCACGATGATCGGCGTGAGGATCAACGCGAAGATCATCAGGGTGGCCTGCACGGTATCGGTCCAGCTCACCGCCAGGAAACCACCGATGAAGGTGTAGGCAATCGTCGCCGCCGCACCGGCCCACAACGCCGTCTCGTAGGACATGCCGAAGGTGCTTTCAAACAGGCGGGCACCGGCCACGATGCCGGAGGCGCAGTAAATGGTGAAGAACACCAGGATCACCACCGCAGAGATAATGCGCAGCAGGCCGCTGTTGTCTTCGAAGCGGCTGGAGAAGTAGTCCGGCAGGGTCAGGGCATCGCCGTTATGCTCGGTCTGAACCCGCAGGCGACCGGCCACGAACAGCCAGTTAAGGTAGGCACCGACGATCAGGCCGATGGCGATCCAGCTTTCCGACAGGCCGGACATGTAGATCGCGCCCGGCAGGCCCATCAACAACCAGCCGCTCATATCGGAAGCACCGGCCGACAAGGCAGTGACCACGCTGCCGAGGCTGCGACCGCCCAGGATGTAATCGGACAGGTTGTTGGTGGAGCGATAGGCCATAAGGCCAATCAGCACCATTGCTGCGATGTAGATCACGAACGTGATCAGGGTAGGATTGCTAACGCTCATAAGAGTGACGCCCTGGCATTGTTTTTATGTAGCGACGGTCTCGCACGCTACCTGCTGTGTAGCGGATAGACGAACCTGCGTGCCGCGCATTTATGACTGGCGTTTCCCCAGGAAAGCCGCCAGCCGATGAACCGAACCTCGAAGGTGGTTGCACCTTGGCGCGAATGCTATTCAACAAAGCAAATAAGGTGCAACCAGTTTCTTGAGAATAAGTTGCACCTTTGGGACTTTCAGTCAAAAAGGCGGTTTTTTGCTCCTTTTCGGAGCAAGCCATGCACGCCTCAGACGCAAAATGCACCAGCAAGAAACACGCCCAGCCATGCGCTGAATGTTTCGGATGAAACGTCGAATGTTTCATGCATAAAAGGGTTGCACCCGGTTGCACCTTCGCCTGTGCTAACGCTAATCTTGCCGCCAGCAGATGCCACTCGGTTAGTGGCACCCATGAGGATAAGAAAATGGCTACGACCACCCTTGGGGTCAAACTCGACGACCCGACCCGCGAACGCCTCAAGGCCGCCGCGACCTCCATTGATCGCACGCCGCACTGGCTGATCAAGCAGGCAATTTTCAATTACCTGGAGAAACTGGAGGGTGGTGCAACCCTGACCGAGCTCAACGGTTTGAGCAGCAAGGAAGCCGATGAAGCGGGCGAGGTCCAGGCCGACCACGCACACCAGTGCTTCCTTGAGTTCGCCGAAAGCATCCTGCCCCAGTCCGTGCTGCGCGCCTCGATCACCGCCGCTTACCGCCGACCGGAGCCGGAAGTGGTGCCGATGCTGATCGAACAGGCACGCCTGCCGGCGTCGATGGCCGAAGCCACCAACACGCTGGCCGCCTCGATTGCCGAGAAGCTGCGCAATCAGAAAAGCGCTGGCGGCCGTGCCGGGATTGTCCAGGGCCTGCTGCAGGAGTTTTCCCTGTCGTCCCAGGAAGGCGTGGCGCTGATGTGCCTGGCCGAAGCGCTGCTGCGCATCCCGGACAAGGGCACCCGCGACGCGCTGATCCGCGACAAGATCAGCACCGGCAACTGGCACCCGCACCTGGGCAACAGCCCGTCGCTGTTCGTCAACGCCGCCACCTGGGGCCTGCTGTTGACCGGCAAGCTGGTCGCTACCCATAACGAGGCGGGTTTGACCTCGTCCCTGAGTCGCATCATCGGCAAAAGCGGCGAGCCGATGATCCGCAAGGGCGTCGACATGGCCATGCGCCTGATGGGCGAACAGTTCGTCACCGGCGAAACCATCGCCGAAGCCCTGGCCAATGCGAGCAAGTTCGAAGCCAAGGGCTTCCGCTATTCCTACGACATGCTCGGCGAAGCCGCGCTCACCGAACACGATGCGCAGAAGTACCTCGCGTCGTACGAACAAGCCATTCATTCCATCGGCAAAGCGTCCCACGGCCGTGGGATTTATGAAGGCCCGGGCATCTCCATCAAGCTGTCGGCCCTGCACCCGCGCTACAGCCGTGCACAGTACGAGCGCGTGATGGACGAGTTGTACCCGCGCCTGCTCTCGCTGACCCTGCTGGCCAAGCACTACGATATCGGCCTGAACATTGACGCCGAAGAAGCCGACCGCCTGGAGCTGTCCCTGGACCTGCTCGAACGCCTGTGCTTCGAGCCGCAGCTGACCGGCTGGAACGGCATCGGCTTTGTGATCCAGGCCTACCAGAAGCGTTGCCCGTATGTAATCGACTATGTGATCGACCTGGCGCGCCGCAGCCGTCATCGCCTGATGATCCGCCTGGTCAAGGGCGCGTACTGGGACAGCGAAATCAAGCGCGCCCAGGTCGAAGGCCTCGAAGGCTACCCGGTGTATACGCGCAAGGTGTACACCGATGTTTCCTACATTGCCTGCGCCCGCAAACTGCTGTCGGTGCCGGAAGCCATCTACCCGCAGTTCGCCACGCACAACGCCCACACTCTGTCAGCCATCTACCATATCGCCGGTCAGAACTATTACCCCGGCCAGTACGAGTTCCAGTGCCTGCACGGCATGGGCGAGCCGTTGTACGAGCAAGTGGTGGGCAAGGTATCCGAGGGCAAGCTGAACCGTCCGTGCCGCGTGTACGCCCCGGTCGGCACCCACGAAACGTTGCTGGCCTACCTGGTGCGCCGCCTGCTGGAAAACGGCGCCAACACCTCGTTCGTCAACCGCATTGCCGACCAGTCCATCTCCATTCAGGAGCTGGTGGCCGACCCGGTGGCCAGCATCGAGCAAATGGCCACGCTGGAAGGCGGCTTCGGCCTGCCGCACCCGCGTATCCCGTTGCCGCGCGACCTGTACGGCAGCGATCGCGCCAATTCGGCCGGTATCGACCTGGCCAACGAACATCGGCTGGCGTCGCTGTCCTGCGCCCTGCTCGCCACGGCCCACAACGACTGGAAAGCCGCGCCGATGCTCGGTTGCGCGTCCAGCGATCAGGCGGCGGCGCCGGTGCTCAACCCGTCCGACCTGCGTGACATCGTCGGCCACGTGCAGGAAGCCACCATCGAAGACGTCGACAATGCAATCCAGTGCGCCATCAGCGCCGGCCCGATCTGGCAGGCCACCCCGCCTGCCGAACGCGCTGCCATCCTGGAACGCGCCGCCGACCTGATGGAAGGCGAAATCCAGCCGCTGATGGGCCTGCTGGCCCGCGAAGCCGGCAAGACCTTCGCCAACGCCATCGCCGAAGTGCGCGAAGCCGTGGACTTCCTGCGTTATTACGCGGTGCAGGCGCGCAACGACTTCACCAACGACGCCCATCGCCCCCTCGGCCCGGTGGTGTGCATCAGCCCGTGGAACTTCCCGCTGGCGATCTTCAGCGGTCAAGTCGCTGCCGCACTGGCCGCCGGCAACCCGGTATTGGCCAAGCCAGCCGAGCAGACGCCGCTGGTCGCCGCCCAAGCCGTGCGCATCCTGCTGGAAGCCGGCATACCTGAAGGCGTACTGCAACTGCTGCCGGGCCAGGGCGAAAGCGTGGGTGCCCGTCTGGTGGGCGATGAGCGCGTCAAAGGCGTGATGTTCACCGGCTCCACCGAGGTCGCGCGTCTGCTGCAACGCAATGTCGCCGGTCGCCTCGATGCCCAGGGTCGTCCGATCCCGCTGATCGCCGAAACCGGCGGCCAGAACGCGATGATCGTTGACTCCTCGGCGCTCACCGAACAAGTGGTGATCGACGTGGTGTCCTCGGCGTTCGACAGTGCCGGCCAACGCTGCTCGGCCCTGCGTGTGCTGTGCCTGCAGGAAGATTCGGCTGACCGCGTCATCGAAATGCTCAAGGGCGCCATGGCTGAATGCCGCCTGGGCAACCCGGAGCGCCTGTCGGTGGACATCGGCCCGGTGATCGACGCCGAAGCCAAGGCCGGCATCGAGAAACACATCCAGGCCATGCGCGACAAAGGCCGCAACGTGTATCAGGTGGCGATTGCCGACGGCGAAGAAATCAAGCGCGGCACTTTCGTGATGCCCACTCTGATCGAGCTGGAAAGCTTCGACGAGCTGCAACGGGAGATCTTCGGCCCGGTGCTGCACGTGGTGCGCTACAAGCGCAAGGAGATCGACCAGCTCATCGGCCAGATCAATGCGTCCGGCTATGGCCTGACCCTGGGCGTGCACACCCGTATCGACGAGACCATCGCCAAGGTGATCGACAACGTCAATGCCGGTAACGTCTACGTCAACCGCAACATTGTGGGTGCCGTGGTCGGCGTGCAGCCGTTCGGCGGCGAAGGCCTGTCGGGCACCGGCCCGAAAGCCGGCGGCCCGCTGTACCTGTACCGCCTGCTGTCGACCCGTCCTACGGATGCCATCGAGCAATCCTTCGTGCGCGGCGACAACCTGGCCGCACCGGACGTACGCCTGCGCGATGCCATGAGCGCGCCACTGAACGCCCTGAAAACCTGGGCCGACAGCCACACCTTCAGCGAACTGAGCGCCCTGTGCTCTCAGTTCGCCGCGCAATCGCAAAGCGGTATCACCCGCCAACTGGCGGGCCCGACCGGCGAACGCAACAGCTACGCCATCCTGCCCCGCGAGCACGTGTTGTGCCTGGCGCAAATAGAGGGCGATCTGTTGACCCAACTGGCGGCGGTTTTGGCCGTTGGCGGCTCGGCGGTATGGCCGGAAACCGACCTGACCAAGGCCTTGTTCCCACGCCTGCCGAAGGAGATTCAGGCGAAGATCAAGCGCGTGGCCGACTGGACCAAAGACGAGGTGGTGTTCGACGCGGTCCTGCACCATGGCGACTCCGACCAACTGCGCGCGGTGTGCCAGCAAGTGGCGCAGCGTGGCGGGGCGATTGTCGGGGTGCATGGTTTGTCACAGGGTGAAACGTCGATTGCCCTGGAGCGTCTGGTCATCGAGCGCGCGTTGAGCGTGAACACCGCCGCGGCAGGCGGCAACGCCAGCCTGATGACCATCGGCTAACTGACGAAATGCGGTAAAGATGTGGGAGGGGGCTTGCCCCCTCCCACATTGGGTCTGCGTTCTGCTCTTCCATCACGCAAATCAATCTTGCTATCCAGCCTCTATTGGCGCACTTAGACTCAGGCCATTCCCTTAGAAGGTAAGCCGCCATGTCCGAGACGCTGCTCAGTTCCCGCAATCTGGCTTTCGAGCTGTATGAAGTCCTCGATGCCGAGGGCCTGACCCAGCGCGAGCGGTTTGCCGAGCACAACCGCGAAACCTTCGATGCGGCCATCAGCACCGCGCGCTCCATCGCCGAAAAGTACTTCGCGCCGCACAACCGCAAAAACGATGAAAACGAACCGCGCTACGAAGACGGCAACGCCATCCTGATTCCGGAAGTGAAACCGGCGGTGGAGGCGTTCCTCGAAGCCGGCTTCCTCAACGCAGCACGCAGCTTCGAAGCGGGCGGCATGCAACTGCCCACCCTGCTGTCGCAAGCCTGTTTCGCGCATTTCCAGTCGGCCAACGCTGCGTCCACGTCCTACCCGTTCCTGACCATGGGCGCCGCCAACCTGATCGAGAGCTTCGGCACTGAGGAGCAGAAGCAGCGCTTCCTGCAGCCGATGATCGACGGGCGTTTCTTCGGCACCATGGCCCTCACCGAACCCCACGCCGGTTCGTCCCTGTCGGATATTCGTACACGCGCCGAGCCGGCGGCTGACGGCAGCTACCGCCTCAAGGGCAACAAGATCTTCATCTCCGGCGGCGACCACCCGCTGTCGGAAAACATCGTGCACATGGTGCTGGCCAAGCTGCCGGATGCGCCGGCCGGGGTGAAGGGCATTTCGCTGTTTATCGTGCCCAAATTCCTGGTCAACGACGACGGCAGCCTCGGTGAGCGCAACGATGTGCTGCTGGCCGGGCTGTTTCACAAGATGGGCTGGCGCGGCACGACATCAACCGCGCTCAACTTCGGCGATAACGGTAACTGCGTCGGTTATCTGGTGGGCAAACCGCACCAGGGCCTGAGCTGCATGTTCCAGATGATGAACGAGGCGCGGATTGGCGTGGGCATGGGCGCCGTGATGCTTGGTTACGCCGGTTATCTGTATTCCCTGAACTACGCGCGCGAACGCCCGCAAGGTCGTCTGCCGGACAGCAAGGACCCGGGCACCGCGCCGGTATCGATCATCCAGCACGCGGACATAAAGCGCATGCTGCTCACCCAGAAAGCCTACGTTGAAGGTGCCTTCGACCTGGGCCTGTACGCTGCGCGGCTGTTCGATGACACCACCACGCTGGCCACCGACACCGAGCGCAAGCAGGCCCATGAACTGCTGGACCTGCTCACCCCCATCGTCAAATCCTGGCCGTCGGAGTTCTGCCTCAAGGCCAACGAACTGGCGATCCAGATCCTCGGCGGCCACGGTTATACCCGCGAATACCCGGTGGAGCAGTACTACCGCGACAACCGCCTGAACCCGATCCACGAGGGCACCCACGGCATTCAATCGCTGGACTTGCTGGGGCGCAAGCTCGCGCAGAATGGCGGCGCAGGCCTCAAGCAACTGATTCGATTGATCGCCGAGACGGGCGCACGGGCCCAGGAACACCCGTCACTGACCGCGCTACGCGAACCGCTGGAACAGTTGGTCACCCGGCTGCAAGGCGTAACGCTCGGCCTGCTCAGCGACCTCGCTCAGGGCAAGGTCAACAGCAGCCTGGCGAACTCGGCGCTGTACCTGAAAGTGTTCGGGCACACGGTGATCGGCTGGCGCTGGCTGGAACAGGCGATTCGCGCCGAGGAAGGGCTGGCCAAAGGCAATGCCGCGGACGCAGCCTTCTATAAAGGCAAGCGCCAGGCCGCCCGGTATTTCCTGACCTGGGAAGTACCGGGTTGCCATCACGAACTGGACATTCTGGAGGCGCGCGACGACACGTGCCTGGGGATGCAGGATGAGTGGTTCTAGGACTGGATCGCCTTGGAAATCACCTCGACCGTGGCGCTGACTTGCTCTTGGTAACGGTCGAGTTCCTGCTGGTGACGCTGCTGCATCTCGATCTGCTCGGCGCACAGATTGAGCGCGGCCAGTACCAATAATTTGTCACCGATCAGGGTCGGGTACTTTTTCTTGGTGGTGGCCAGGGATGCCTTGAGCATCGTCACGGCGTGCAACAGGGTCTGGTCTTCCCCGGCCGGCGCCTTGATCGAGTAATCCTCACCGAGAATCGAAACGACCTTTATCCCATCGTTCATGCGCTCACAGGCCCTGCGCTCACGCGCTCAACCAAGGCCTGGATGCGCGCGGCGGTGGCGCCGTGCTTTTCTTCCTGCTCCATCAGGTTCAGTTGCAGGCTGTCGTTTTCATCCCTGGCGCTGGCCAGTTCCGCCTTGAGGGATTCGTTGCTGCTCAGCAGGGCTTGATTGTGCTGTACCAGGTCGCTGACCAGTTGTTCCAGTTGGCTGAGTGATGCTTCTAACATTTTGATTTCTCGAGCTTTTTAAAAGGGCGGTGACGATAAAGAAAATTCACCTCGGATGCCAGGGTTTATCCCCGGCACGCAGCCCGATATTCCGGGGCCGGGCCACGCTTTCGAGCCTTAGTGACTGCAATAACCCCATCTGGTTCCTGAATCGATCAAAGCCCTGACCGGCTGCGACAAAAGCGCACGCCCGCTTCAGACTTCGGCCACTGTGCCGATAGCGCATGCACACCCCGTCTCATGGCCGCATGGATCGCGCTTCACCCCAGGATTCCAGCATGTCTCTTCGTAATATGAATATCGCGCCGCGAGCCTTTTTGGGCTTCGCGCTGATTGGTGCACTCATGTTGTTTCTCGGCGCGTTCGCCCTGAACCAGATGAGCAAGATCCGCGCGGCCACCGAAGACATCACCCTGGCCAGCGTGCCCAGCATTCGCGCCCTGGATGATTTCACCCAGTTGACCCTGCGCCTGCGGGTGCTGTCGTACCGCCTGCTGACCAACCGCGAGCCGGACGTGCAGCAGAAAACCCTGGAAGCCTTCGACCTGCGTAACCAGCAGATCCGCTCGGCCCAGGGCATCTATGAAAAGCTGATCGAAGGCCAGGAAGAACGCGCCGCCTACGACGAATACGTGCGTCTGCTCGGCCAGTACCACCAGATCGAAGAGCGCATGAAGAGTTTGTCCCGGGCCAACCAGATCGACGAACTGCGCGTATTGCTCAACACCGAGCTGCTGAGCAATTCCGAGCAGGTCAACGCGGTATTGGCGCGGTTGCTCGACATCAATAACAAGATGGCCCTGGCCACCAATCAGGAGGCCACGGATCAGTACAGCTCGGCCTTCAATCTGGTGGTCGGCCTGCTGGCGATCACCACCCTGATGACGGTGGTGTTCGCCTGGCTGCTGACCCGCAGCATCACCTCGCCGATCTCTCAGGCACTGGAGGCCGCCGAAGAAATCGCCGAAGGCAACCTCACGCGTCCGATCAAGGTCGACGGCAACGACGAAGCCGGTCGCCTGCTGGCGGCCATGGCCAAGATGCAGGAAAAACTGCGCGACACCCTGCAACGCATTTCCGGCTCCGCCACCCAGCTTGCGTCGGCAGCCGAAGAGCTGAACGTCGTGACCGACGAAAGCGCCCGTGGCCTGACCCGGCAGAACAACGAAATCGAACAGGCCGCCACCGCCGTCAACGAGATGACCAGCGCCGTGGAGGAAGTCGCGCGCAATGCCGTCAGCACCTCCGAAGCGTCGCGCAACGCCACGACGTCTGCCGGTGACGGCCGTGACCTGGTGCAGGAAACCGTGAGCGCCATCGAGCGCATGAGCGGTGATGTGCAAGCCACCGCCACCCTGATCGGCGAACTAGCCAATGAGTCCCGCGATATCGGCAAGGTGCTCGACGTGATCCGTGGCCTGGCCGACCAGACCAACCTGCTGGCCCTGAACGCGGCGATTGAAGCGGCACGTGCCGGAGAAGCCGGGCGTGGCTTTGCCGTGGTGGCCGACGAAGTACGGGCGCTGGCCCATCGTACCCAGCAATCAACCAGCGAAATCGAACGCATGATCGGCAGCATTCAGTCCGGCACCGAACACGCGGTGGATTCGATGCGCAACAGCACCGAACGCGCCGAATCGACGTTGAGCATCGCCAAGGGGGCGGGGCTGTCGCTCGATACCATCAACACGGCGATTGTGGAAATCAACGAACGCAACCTGGTGATCGCCAGCGCCGCCGAAGAACAGGCGCAGGTGGCGCGGGAAGTGGACCGCAACCTGGTGAATATCCGTGACCTGTCGGTGCAATCGGCGACCGGCGCCAGCCAGACCAGCGCAGCAAGCAGCGAGCTGTCGCGCCTGGCGGTGGATTTGAACGGGATGGTGGGCCGCTTCCGCCTCTGACTGACTGCACCGGTTCAAACATGTGGGGCCCTCAAGGTCTTCGAACGGTGGCGAGCGGGCTTGCCCGCGTTGGGCTGCGCAGCAGCCCCAAACCCAGACCCTGAGCACTATCAGGTACACCGCGTTTTCCTCAATTGGGGGCGCTTCGCACCCCAACGCAGGGCAAGCCTGCTCGCCAAAGGGATAGGGGTTTCCTGAAATAGTTAGTCGGTAGATTTGATACCGACACACCGCTATCGAGAGCCAGTCCTTCCCGCATTTGATCTGTGCGAATCGGAAAAAGCTTTTTGACAGCGCAGCAATTCAACAGGTTAGAATCGCTGGCACGCAGACTGCATGGTCAGTTTGCGCCCCGTCCTGATTTGCTCACGGAGTAACTGCCTTTGAATGCGACAACCATCAACAGCCTGTTCCTGATCGGCGCGTTGCTGGTGAGCGCAAGCATTCTGGTGAGCTCTCTTTCGTCCCGCCTGGGTATTCCGATTCTGGTGATCATCCTGGCCGTGGGCATGGTCGCCGGCGTCGACGGCGGCGGCATCATTTTCGATAACTACCCGACCGCCTACCTGGTGGGCAACCTCGCCCTGGCCGTGATCCTGCTCGACGGCGGCCTGCGCACGCGGGTGGCGAGTTTTCGCGTGGCGCTGTGGCCGGCCTTGTCGCTGGCTACGGTGGGGGTGCTGATCACCACTGGCCTCACCGGCATGGCGGCGGCCTGGCTGTTCGACCTCAATATCATTCAAGGCCTGCTGATCGGCGCGATTGTCGGCTCCACCGACGCCGCAGCGGTGTTTTCGCTGCTGGGCGGCAAGGGCCTGAACGAACGGGTCACCGCCAGCCTGGAAATCGAATCCGGCAGCAACGACCCGATGGCGGTGTTTCTCACCGTCACCCTGATCGACATGCTCGCCAGCGGCCAGACCGGCCTGCACTGGAGCCTGCTGACGCACCTGGTGCGCGAGTTCGGCATCGGCGGCATCATCGGCCTGGGCGGCGGCTGGCTGATGCTGCAGATGGTCAACCGCATCAACCTGGCGGCGGCCCTGTATCCGATCCTGGTGATCGCCGGTGGCCTGTTCGTGTTCGCCTTGACCAACGCGCTGCACGGCAGCGGCTTCCTCGCCGTGTACCTGTGCGGCCTGGTGATCGGCAACCGGCCAGTGCGCAGCCGTCATGGCATTTTGCATATGCTCGACGGCATGGCCTGGCTGGCGCAGATCGGCATGTTCCTGGTGCTGGGCCTGCTGGTCACCCCCCATGACTTGCTGCCTATCGCGTTGCCCGCCCTGGGCCTGGCGCTGTGGATGATTCTGTTTGCGCGGCCGCTGTCGGTGATGGTGGGCCTGCTGCCGTTCAAGGCCTTCCACGGCCGCGAAAAGGCCTTTATCGCCTGGGTCGGCCTGCGTGGCGCGGTGCCGATCATCCTCGCGGTGTTCCCGCTGATGGCCGGCCTGCCCCATGCACAGCTGTATTTCAACCTGGCGTTCTTTATCGTGCTGGTCTCGCTGCTGGTGCAGGGCACGAGCTTGCCGTGGGTGGCCAAGCTGCTCAAAGTCACCGTTCCGCCAGACCCCGCCCCCATCTCCCGCGCCGCCCTGGAAGTGCACGTCACCAGCGAGTGGGAGCTGTTCGTCTACCGCCTGGGCGCCGAGAAATGGTGCATCGGCGCAGCCCTGCGCGAACTGAAAATGCCCGAGGGCACACGGATTGCCGCGCTGTTCCGTGGTCAGCAACTGCTCCATCCGTCGGGTAGTACGGTGCTGGAAGTCGGCGATCTGCTCTGCGTGATCGGCCACGAACACAACCTGCCGGCCCTCGGCAAGCTGTTCAGCCAGGCGCCGCAACGCGGCCTCGACCTGCGCTTCTTCGGCGACTTCGTCCTTGAAGGCGACGCCCAGCTGGGCGCGGTCTCGGCCCTGTACGGGCTCAAGCTCGACGGCATCGACCCGGACATGCCGCTCAGCCGCTTCATCACGCAAAAGGTCGGCGGCGCGCCGGTGGTGGGCGACCAGGTGGAGTGGAACAACACCTTATGGACGGTCGCGGTCATGGACGGGAACAGAATCGGAAAAGTCGGCGTCAAATTCCCCGAAGGAAGTCGCCCGGGTCCCGGACTCTTCCTCTAAACTGCGGGGCCACGACGCCCCCCGATTCTTCACCTAGCACGACCGGTCTCTATGCCAACCCTGCGCACTTTTCTCGCCTCCGCCCTGCTGGGCCTGACCCTTTGCGTCGGCACCGTCAACGCTGCCGAACCGCCCAGCGCCGACGCCATCCAGCAAACCCTGGACAAGCTGCCCGACCGCAAGCTGCCCGACGCCGACATGAAGGCGTTGCAGGGCATCCTGCAACAGACCCTGACCTACCTGGGCAACCAGCAGGATTACGAGCAGCGCCTCGCTGACCTAAAGCGTCAGCTGGCCGAAGCGCCGCGCGAAACCATCGACAACCAGCGCGAGCTGGCGCGCCTCAAGGCCACCAAGCCGATCCCCGTGGCCCAACGTTACGCCAACCAGCCGGTGTCGCAGCTGGAGCAACTGCTGGTGCAACGCACCACGCAGCAAGGCGATCTGCAAAAGGCGCTGGCCGACGCCAACAGCCTGACCATCGCCGCCCAAACCCGCCCGGAACGCGCCCAGACCGAAATCAGCAGCAGTCAGACGCGCATCCTGCAGATCAATTCGATCCTCAAGACCGGCAAGGATAACGGCAAGGCGATCAACGCCGACCAGCGCAACCAGCTGAACGCCGAACTCGCCGCGCTGAATGCGCTGATCCCCTTGCGCCGTCAGGAGTTGGCCGGCAATAGCCAACTGCAAGACCTGGGCAACAGCCAGCACGACCTGATCCAGGAAAAAACCGCACGCCTGGAACAGGAAATCCAGGACCTGCAAACCCTGATCAACCAGAAGCGCCTGGCCCAGTCGCAACAGACGGTCACCCAACAATCCATCGAAGCGCAGAAAGCCGGTGGCAGCAGCATCCTCGCGACCGAAAGCGCCGAGAACCTGAAACTCTCCGACTACCTGCTCAAAAGTACCGACCGCCTCAACGATCTGACCCAGAAAAACCTGCAGACCAAGCAGCAACTGGACACCGTCACCCAAAGCGATTCGGCGCTGGACGAGCAGATCAACGTGCTCAAGGGCAGCCTGCTGCTCTCCAAGATTCTCTATAAACAGAAGCAGGCCCTGCCCCACCTTACCGTGGACCGCGATCTGGCCGACGATATCGCCAACATTCGCCTGTACCAGTTCGAGGTCAACCAACAGCGCGAGTCGATCAGTTCGCCCAGTGCGTATGTGGATAAACTGCTGGCCAATCAGCCTCCAGACGACGTCACCCCGCAACTGCGACGCACCCTGCTGGAACTGGCGGTCACCCGCAGCGACCTGCTCGAACGCCTGAGCCGCGAGCTGAGCGCCCTGCTCAACGAATCCATCACCCTGCAACTGAATCAGAAACAACTGCTGAGCACCGCCACCACCCTGCGCGCCACGCTCGATGAGCAGATGTTCTGGATCCCCAGCAACAAGCCGCTGGACGCCGAGTGGCTGGAAACCGTACCCGCGCACCTGAGCAAGCAGATCACCACGCTGCCGTGGGCCTCCAGCGTCAGCGAACTGTATGACGGCCTGACCCAACGCCCGCTGCTGTTTCTGCCCTTGCTGCTGTTGATCGGCGCGCTGTTGTGGCGGCGCAAGGCGCTGTACCACCGTTTGAACCGGGTCCACCTGGACATCGGCCACTTCAAGCGCGACAGCCAGTGGCACACGCCCCAGGCCCTCCTGATCAACATCCTGCTGGCGATGCCGGTGTCCCTGGGCCTGGCGCTGTGCGGCTATGCGCTGCAGATCGACGCCCGTGGGCAAAACGCCAACCTGGGCTCGGCCCTGCTGCAGCTTGCCCAGGCATGGCTGGTGTTCTACACCGCCTATCGCATCCTCGCGCCGGGCGGCGTGGCCGAACTGCACTTTCGCTGGGAGAAACCCCAGGTCCAATTTCTGCAAGGCTGGGTACGCAAGCTCGGGCTGGTGGTGCTGGCCCTGGTGGCAGTGGTGGCGATTGCCGAACACCAACCGGCGGCGCTGGCCGACGACGTGCTGGGCATCGCCGTGGTGCTCACCTGCTACGCCTTGATGGCCTGGCTGCTGAGCCGCCTGCTGCTCAACAGCCCGACCCACGAGAAAGCCTCACTGTTTCGCAAGGTCGCGGGCATTCTGTTTACCGCCCTGCCCGTCGCGCTGTTTGTCGCGGTGTGCTTCGGCTACTACTACACCGCGCTCAAGCTCAGCGACCGCCTGATCAACACCCTGTACCTGCTGATGTTGTGGCTGGTGATCGAAGCCACGTTCGTGCGCTGGCTCAGCGTTGCCGCGCGGCGCCTGGCCTACGCGCGGGCCCTGGCCAAACGCCAGGCCGCCAAGGAAGCCGGTGAAGGCGAAGCGGTGGTTGAAGAGCCGACCCTGGACATCGAAAAGGTCAACGAACAATCCTTGCGCCTGATCCGCCTGGCCCTGCTGGGAGGCTTTATCGCCGCGCTGTATTGGGTGTGGTCGGACCTGATCTCGGTATTTTCCTACCTGGACAACGTCACGCTCTACGAATACACCAGCGGCACCGGCGCCAACATCAGCATGGTGCCCATCAGCATCGGCGACCTGCTCGGCGCGCTGATCATCGTCGGCATCACCTTCGCCCTGGCGCGCAACCTGCCCGGTCTGCTGGAAGTGCTGGTGCTGTCCAAGCTGGAGCTGGCCCAGGGCAGCGCCTACGCCATCACCACCTTGCTGTCCTACGTGATTGCCGGCTTCGGTATTGTGTCCACCCTCGCCACCCTCGGCGTGAGCTGGGACAAGTTGCAGTGGCTGGTCGCGGCGCTGTCACTGGGTATCGGCTTCGGGATGCAGGAAATCTTCGCCAACTTCATCTCCGGCATCATGATTCTGTTCGAGCGTCCGGTGCGCATCGGCGACACCATCACCATCGGCAACCTGTCGGGCACGGTGAGCAAGATCCGCATCCGCGCCACCACCATCACCGACTTCGACCGCAAGGACATCATCGTCCCGAACAAAACCTTCATCACCGGGCAATTGATCAACTGGTCGCTGACCGACACCATCACCCGCGTCACCTTGAAACTCGGGGTGGACTACGGCTCCGACCTCGATCTGGTGAGGGAATTGCTGCTCAAGGCCGCGCGGGAAAACCCACGGGTGTTGAAAGACCCGGAACCCCACGTGTACTTCCTCAACTTTGGCGAAAGCACCCTTGACCACGAGCTGCGCATGCACGTGCGCGACCTGGGCGACCGCAACCCGGTGCTGGACGAGGTCAACCGCTACATCAACAGCGAATTCAAAAAGCAGCACATCAACATCTCGTTCCGCCAGATGGAGGTGTACCTGAAAAACATGCACGGGCAGGAATACAAGCTGGTGCCAGTGGAAGACGAACACAAGACCCTTGTCGGCCCGGTTCCAGAGCCTGAAGTACCCGAACCGCCTGCCGCCAACGTGGTGGACGCACCGGAGCCGCCGCCGAGCAAACTCGACTAAACCGTCCTTCCCCAGCAGAATGCTCGGACATTCTGCTGGAGATGGCCGGTGAAAGCCCTCGACGAACTGACCTTCGACAACCGCTTCGCACGCCTGGGCGATGCGTTCTCAACCCACGTGCTGCCAGACCCCCTCGACGAACCGCGCCTTGTGGTGGCGAGCGATGCCGCCATGGCGTTGCTCGACCTCGACCCGGCCGTGGCCCAAACGCCGGTATTCGCCGAACTGTTCAGCGGCCATAAATTGTGGGAAGCCGCAGAACCGCGGGCGATGGTTTATTCCGGGCATCAGTTTGGCGGCTACAGCCCGCAACTGGGCGATGGGCGCGGACTGCTGCTGGGCGAGGTGTATAACGCGGCGGGCGAGCACTGGGACCTGCACCTGAAGGGCGCCGGCATGACGCCTTACTCGCGCATGGGCGATGGTCGCGCCGTGCTGCGCTCCTCGATTCGCGAATTCCTCGCCTCCGAAGCCCTGCATGCCCTGGGCATCCCCAGCAGCCGCGCGCTGTGCGTGATCGGCTCCAGCACGCCGGTGTGGCGCGAAAAACAGGAACGCGGCGCGATGGTCCTGCGTCTGGCCCCGAGCCATATCCGCTTCGGCCATTTCGAATACTTCTACTACACCAAAAAGCCCGAGCAGCAGGCAGAGCTTGCCGAGCACGTACTCAACCTGCACTACCCCGAATGCCGCGAGCAGCCCGAGCCGTACCTGGCCATGTTCCGCGAAATCGTCGAACGCAACGCCGAGATGATCGCCAAGTGGCAGGCCTACGGCTTCTGCCATGGCGTGATGAACACCGACAACATGTCGATCCTGGGCATCACCTTCGACTTTGGCCCCTTCGCGTTTCTCGACGACTTTGATGCGCACTTCATCTGCAACCACTCCGATCACGAAGGGCGCTACTCCTTCAGCAATCAGGTGCCCATCGGCCAATGGAACCTCAGCGCGCTGGCCCAGGCACTCACGCCGTTTATCAGCGTGGACGCGTTGAAGGAAGCGCTGGGTCTGTACCTGCCGCTGTACCAGGCCCACTACCTGGACCTGATGCGCCGCCGACTGGGGCTCACGACCGCCGAAGAGGAAGATCAAAAGCTGGTGGAGCGGCTGCTCGCGCTGATGCAGAACAGTGGCGTGGATTACACGCTGTTCTTCCGCCGCTTGGGCGATGAATCGCCAGCACTGGCCGTAGCGCGGTTGCGCGATGATTTTGTCGATAGAGCGGGGTTTGACGCCTGGGCCGACCAGTACAAGGCCCGTGTTGCGCGGGACGGGGAATACAGTGAAGAACAGCGCCGCGCACGGATGCACGCGGTTAACCCGCTGTATATCCTGCGCAACTATTTGGCACAAAACGCCATCGCCGCCGCCGAGTCAGGAGATGACAGCGAGGTTCGGCGATTGCATGAGGTGCTGACCAAACCGTTCGAAGAACAAGTGGGAATGGAACAGTACGCGCAGCGCCCGCCCGATTGGGGCAAGCATTTGGAGATCAGTTGTTCGTCGTAAGGAGGCGGATCGTGAGGTTTTCCGACATACCAGCAGCACTGTTACGCAGCACCCATTTACAGCTTGCCGCGCCGACAATCGACAAGGCAGAGCAGATGCACCGGCTGATTCAGGACTTCACCCAGCCCCACACCGACTTTCTGGTGTGGGCAAACGGCCGCAACAGCCTGGAAGATGCCCGCGCCAACCTGCAAACGGCTGTGGATAACTTCAACGCCGATCAGAACGAATACAAGTTCCTGATTATCGACAACAGCTGCGACGCGCTAGTCGGTTGCATCAGCCTGTTTATCCGTGACCTGCGCATCCCGCACCTGGAAATCGGCTATTGGATCGGCACCGACAGCATGGGCAAAGGCTACGCCAGCGAAGCCTGCGCCCTGGTGCGCGACCTCGCCGTTGAGTTCTTCAACGCCAAACGAATCGACCTCACCACCGCCCGCCGCAACACCCGCAGCATCAACGTGGCAGAGCGGTGCGGGTTCGAATGCGAGGCGGTGCTGTCCAATGCACGGGTCGATAATGCAGGGGTGGTGGACGACACCTGCGTGTATGTGTTCAAAGGTGCGTCTAGATAAACGTTTCCACCGACACGCCAAATCGATCCGCCAGCCAGCGGATCTGCCGCAGGTTGAGCTGGCGTTTGCCGTCGACGATTTCAGCGACGACGGCCTGGGTGCCAATGCCCGAAAGATCGCCGGGTCTCAGGCCATGCTCTCGCATCATCGAGCGCAACACGTCGACCCCGCTGGCGACGGGCATTGGGCGATGCTCATGATCGTAGCCTTCGATCCAGTCAGCCATGATATCCAGCAGCCCTTTCAGCGGGTGAGCTTCGCTTTCGCCCACAATATCGAGTAAATCATCGAGCGCTTTCACCAAGCCGTCATAGTCGCGTTCGTTTTGGGGCTTGGTCAGCAGCGATGAAACAAAGGGCCAGTGTTCAATCGCGAGTTTTAGATCGTCGTTCATGGGTTGTCACTTCTTGTAGAGGCTTGATAAACCGACCGTCCGGCTCCAGATTGAACCCATTGGCCAAATCCGAGGAGCCCACCATGTCCGAACCGCTTGTAATCCCCTGCCCTCATTGCAATGGCCTCAACCGCATCCCCGGTGAACGCCTGAGCGATGCCCCAAAATGCGGGCGCTGCAAACAGCCAGTGTTGCTGAAAAAGCCGTTTGAGCTGAAACAGGGCGATTACGCCAGCCAGATCAAGGGCGACTTGCCGTTGCTGGTGGATGTGTGGGCGGAGTGGTGTGGGCCGTGCAAGTCGTTTGCGCCGGTGTTCGAGCAGGCGGCCAGGCAGCTCGAGGGCAAATGCCGGCTGGCCAAGCTGGACAGTGAAGCGAACCAGCAGTTGTCGGCGCAGTTGGGGATTCGGTCGATTCCGAGTTTGATCCTGTTCAGAAATGGCCGGGAAGTGGCGCGCCAGAGTGGAGCGTTTCCACTGCCGCAGCTGATGAGCTGGTTGCGAAGCCAAGGGGTGTAACCCGCCCTTGAAACCGGCGCAGTCCAATGTGGGAGGGGGTTTCGTAACTGTTAAGGACTAGCGTTTCGGTGGGGAGGTTGGGTGTGATGTTGTAAAGATTGCTAGCTGTCATGGTCATTCCCGGATTGGCCCGCCCTCACCTCGCTACTAAACAAGGGGTGGCAGCTGTACGCAGGTTAGTAGACCGGGGGAACGGCGCAAAGCCGGCGCACCCGAAGGTGCCCTACGCACAGCCACCATCAAGCACAGACAGAATCTGCTGGATGAAGCTTGTGCACTTTACGACGCTCTTCGGGCTACTAAACCCGATCGCTGAACATTCAGCGACCGGCAAACCTTAGAGCCCCCATTCAGACGCACAAGCCGGCGGATTCTGGCGTAGTTGTAGGTAACGAGACAAGACTTGCCCGCTATTGCAGAGCTGTCCTACAGCCTTTGTAAGAGAAATTCCCGAACACAAAGGAGAGCCTAAAGAGTGTGGGGCTCTGCGTGCCTTAATTTGGCGGAAAACTGTGAATAAACACGAATCTTCTCTAAAAAATTCTCCGCATATACACCGTGCCGTACGCAGGAACGCACTTAACTTGGTCACTCACGAAGTGACAGTCGGCGTGAGGTATGCATGAGGAATCTTTGCTAGACTCCAAATGCGCCGCACAAAGTAAACACTCGTTAAGTTATTCGCATACCCAATCGACAGGACCAGGAATGTTTAACTCATTGACCCAGGGCATATGTAATATCTTATTGGTTGGTTGCCTGCTCTACCTGAGCGCAAGCTGGCTAATTTCTCCCTCAGAAGTCAACTTAGACGAGCTTGTATATAAACAATCGCTCGGAAACGGCAACTCATCTACGGAGCCCGCGACAATCGCGGGGGAGCAACAGTAGCCTTTTCTTATCGCTACTATATTTCGAAGGAAGTTGAGGATGATGAACAAGCGTTGAAAGCACTAAAAGAAATCAACCCTTTCTTGATAACCAAAAATCCAGATACCTCTGCACAGATAGTAGATGGCACGTTCTATCTATCCACTCGCGGAAGAATTTATGAATTCAGTAGTTATGCTCTTGAGAACGTTCAGGGCGCGAGTGCTATTAAAGTAATCATGACATTGTAAATATCAATGTGGGAGGGGCTTGCTCCCTCCCACAGTTTTTTTGAGCTGAATCTTGCCTCAAGTGCTCTCAAGCAAGTTATGCAACTGCACAAACTGCTGCGTCAGCTTGTGCCGTGGGTCCAGGTGAATCAGCGGTTTGCTCTCCTGGTGCGACTCGCGCATGCGCACCGAGCTGGCCAGGTATACGGGCAACACCGGCAACCCTTCGGCAATCAACTCGTCCAGCATCTGCTGCGGCAGGCTCGCGCGGGCCTGGAACTGGTTGACCACGATGCCTTCCACTTCGAGGCTTTCGTTGTGGTCTTCCTTCAATTCTTCGATTTCCGCCAGCAGGCCGTAAAGGGCCTGGCGCGAAAAGCTGTCGCAGTCGAAGGGGATCAACACGCGATCGGCGGCGATCAGCGCCGAGACGGCATAGAAGTTCAGGGCCGGCGGCGTGTCGAGGTAAATACGGTCGTAATCTTCGCTCAGTTCGTCCAGCAACTTTCGCAGTTTGTTGATCTTGTGCTTGGCCTCGAGCTTGGGTTGCAGGTCGGCCAGCTCCGGCGTTGCGGTAATCACATGCAGGTTGTCGAACGGCGTTTCGTAGATATCCACCTTGTTCTTCTTGGAAAACGGCCCGGAAGACAGGGTTTGCTTGAAAAAATCGGCGATTCCCATGGGGATATCGTTACCGGTCAGCCCGGTGAGGTACTGGGTAGAGTTGGCTTGTGCATCGAGGTCCACCAACAGGGTTCGATAGCCTTCGCTGGCGCTGACCGCCGCCAGGTTGCAGGCGATGCTGGACTTGCCGACCCCGCCTTTTTGATTGAACACCACACGCCGCATGGGGAAACCTCCGGGTATCAATGAATGCCCGAGTGTAGAGGGCAAAAGCGCCTGTTAGCTACCTCGTTGATCACTGCATTGGAAGCCGGTCCCATACGCTAAAAAAGGAAAGCTCCGACAACCCATTTCTGTCGGGGGTCAAGCACAATCCGTAACCTTCCCCTCGCAAGGTTCAATAAATCGTGAACAATTATTTACCAATGTTTGCTAGAACCTCGCAGCACCGGGATAATGCGCGCCATTCGGCCCTGCGCTGTCCCGGAAAACCGGGACATCGGTGGCACATGGAAGCCCGCAGGGGCGGGATAACTTCTCAGTGATCAACTTCAGCATCGCCCAATGGCGCGCCTGGGCTCCTGGCCTCGACAGCGCGGACGACTGGCACGCCTGGTGCCGGGCCCCGGTGTTGCTGCCCGCCAGCGAAGCCTCCCCTGACGTGTCATTTTTGCCGGCCATGCAGCGTCGGCGCCTCAGCCGCCTGGCGCGCATGGCGTTCAGCGTGGGTTGGCCGCTGGCCGAGGGCCTGCCGGACCTGCCGCTGGTATTTATTTCCCGGCATGGCGAAACTCCGCGCACCCTCGACATCCTCAGCGACCTCGCCAATGACGAACCCCTGTCGCCCACCCAGTTCAGCCTGTCGGTGCACAACGCGGTGGTGGGGCTGTGGTCGATTCTGCGCAATGAGACCAGCGAAATGACCGCCCTGGCCGCCGCCGGCGACGGCCTCGAACACGGTGTGCTCGAAGCCGCCGCGCTGCTCAACGAAGGCGCGCCGGCGGTGTTGCTGGTGATCACCGAAGAACAGCCGCCCGCTGCCTATGCCGGCTGGATTCACGACGTACCGTTCCCCTATGCCCTCGGCCTGCTGCTTACGCCCGGCGACGAGTGGCAGCTGGAACTCACCGGCAGCACTGTCCAACCCTCGACTGTCGCCCAGTGGCCCCACGCGCTGAACCTGCTGCGCACCCTGCTCACTGAACAGGGAGCCTGCCAACATGCCTGGAAGAACCGAGTATGGAATTGGCAACGCAAGCTGTGAACGAGAAACCCCGGGACGCCTATTACTGGCGCCTGTTCGCCACCGCCGCGAGTTTTTTCCTGTTCGGCCTGGGCGGCCTGTGCCTGCGCCTGCTGGTGTTTCCGCTGCTCAGTTGCCTGCCCGGCGGCGCGGCGAAACATCAGCGCCGCGCCAGGCACACCATCAGCCGACTATTCTGGTTTTTCATTCGCCTGATGCAGCGCGTGGGGGTGCTGACCTACAGCGTCGAAGGCGCGGAAAAACTCGGGCGCCCCGGCCAGATGATCGTCGCCAACCACCCGTCGCTGATCGACGTAGTGTTCCTGATCGGCCTGATGCGCCAGACCAACTGCGTGATCAAACGCAGCCTGTTTCAAAACCCGTTCACCCGCGGCCCGGTGCGCGATGCCGGCTACCTCAGCAACGACGGCAGCGCCGACATGCTCGATGCCGCCGCCGACGCCCTGCGCGCCGGCCAAACCCTGATCATCTTTCCCGAAGGCACCCGCACCACGCCGGGCGCGCCGCCGGCCTTTCATCGCGGCGCCGCCGCCATCGCGCTGCGGGGCGCATCGGTCATCACGCCCGTGGTGATCAAGGTCAGCCCCACCACCCTGACCAAGGCCGAACCCTGGTATCGCATTCCCAAACGTCGATTTCACTTCAGTTTGCGCGTGGGTGCCGATATAGAACCACAGGCGTTCGCCTCACTGGGGCCTGCGCCTCAGGCCTCGCGCAAGCTCAACGATTACCTGCACCACTATTTCATTAAGGAGCTCGCCGAAGATGAGCGACCAACAACGCCTTGAGCGCGACATAAAGATGCTGATCATCGAGGCCCTGGGCCTGGAAGACATCAGCGTCGACGACATTGGCAGCGAACAGACCCTGTTCGGCGAAGGCCTGGGCCTGGATTCGGTCGACGCCCTGGAACTGGGCCTGGCGATCCAGAAGAAGTACGGCATCAAGATTGATGCCGACGCCAAGGACACCCGTAACCACTTCACCAACGTGGCCTGCCTTGCGGCGTTCGTCACAGCCAGACAGGCAGCTTGAGACCGGACCATGCAAACTCGTGACGATATTTTCAACACCCTGCGCGCGGCCCTGGTGGAACTGTTTGAACTGCCGCCGGAGCGCGTCACCCTTGACGCCAACCTGTATCAGGACCTGGAAATCGACAGCATTGATGCCGTGGACCTGATCGACCATATCAAGCGCCAGACCGGCAAGAAGATCGCCGCCGAGGAATTCAAGGCGGTGCGCACCGTCAACGACGTGGTTGAGGCGGTGTACCGCCTGGTCCAGCCCGCCGCATGAGCCGGTTGATCAGCCTTGGCCTGTTGCTGGCGGGGCTGCTGTACCCGTTTGCGGTGTACTACGGCACCGAGCACTTCGCCCCGTGGCAGTTCGGCCTGCTGTTGGGCAGCCTGTGGCTGTTGCGCGCCTTTACCGGTGCGCGACGCCCCGGCAGCCGCTGGATGGCGGTGGCGGTGATCCTGTTCTGTCTGTTGCTGGCGTGGTTCGACAATCCCTACCTGCTGCGCTGGTACCCAAGCCTGGTCAGCGCGTTCATGCTGGCCCTGTTCGGCCTGAGTCTCCTGTACGGTCCGCCAATGGTCGAGCGCATAGCGCGCATCACCGAGCCGGTGCTGGCGCCCAAAGTGGTTGCGTACACCCGCCAGGTCACCGTGGTGTGGAGCGTGTTTTTTCTGTGTAACGGCCTGCTCGCCGCCGCCCTTACCCTGTGGGCGCCGCTGAGCTGGTGGACGTTGTACAACGGCTTCATCGCCTACGGGCTGATGGGACTGTTGTTTGCCGTGGAATGGCTGATACGACAAAGGGTTCGAGGCCGCGTATGAAAGGTTTGAAACTTGAGCACCTGCTGCTTGAGCCACTGGAGCAGCGCCTGGTCACCACCGAGCCTGCGATGCACCATGCCCAACTGTGGACGCACGCCCTGAGCCTGGCGGCGGGCCTGCAGGCGCGCGGTATCCGCCGCCTGGCGGTGCACCTGGAAGACGCCGGCGTACTGGCGATTGCCCTGCTGGGCGCCTGGCGCGCCGGCGTGAGCGTGCTGCTGCCCGCCGACCTGCAACCGCACACGCGCCAACGCTGGGACGCATCCGTTGATGCCTGGCTGACCCAGGCGTCGGACCTCGACGCGCTGTACCAGGCGCCCCTGCCCGGCGCCGCCCTCGACCTGAATGCCTGCCAACTGAGCCTGTGCACCTCCGGTTCCAGCGGTGAACCCAAGCGCATCGACAAGACCCTGCGCCAATTGGCCAACGAAGTCGACGCGCTGGAAGCCCTGTGGGGCGCCGACCTCAAGGACGCGTGCATCATCGGCAGCGTTGCCACTCAGCATATTTACGGCTTGCTGTTCCGCGTGCTGTGGCCGTTGTGCGCCGGGCGCAGCTTTGGTCGCACCCAACTGGCGTTTTCCGAAGACCTGCAGCGCGCCAGCCGCGAACATCCCCGGTTCGCCTGGGTCGCCAGCCCCGCGCTGCTCAAGCGCATGGGCGACAACCTCGACTGGCCGGCGTTGAGCCAGGTGTCGCGGGTGTTTTCCTCCGGCGGCGCGTTGCCCGTCGAGGCCGCCGGCAGCCTGTACGATCGCCTGGGGCAATGGCCGACGGAAATCCTCGGCAGCTCGGAAACCGGCGGCATCGCCTGGCGCCAGGGCGCGCAACCCTGGCAGCCCTTTGCAGGCGTTGAGCTGAGCCAGGATGCCGACGGCGCGCTGCGTATCGCCTCGCCTTATTTGCCTGCCGGGCATATCGAACACACCGCCGACGCCGCACGCATCCATGCCGATGGCCGTTTCGAACTGCTGGGGCGCCTGGACCGCATCGTCAAGCTGGAAGAAAAACGCATCTCCCTGCCCATGCTCGAACAGGCCCTGATGGCTCACCCCTGGGTCACCGAAACCCGCCTGGGCGTGGTCCAGGAAAACCGCGCGTCATTGGGCGCCCTGGTGGTCCTGAGCGTCGAAGGCCTGCATGCCCTGCGCAATCAGGGCCGACGCACGGTGACCCAAACCCTGCGCCAGCATTTAAGCCGGCATTGCGAAGCTCTCGCCTTGCCACGGCGTTGGCGCCTGCTGCGTCAGCTGCCGCTCAACAGCCAGGGCAAGCTGCCCCAGGCCGAGGTAAACGCGCTGTTACTGGCGCCCCGGCCCAAAACGCCCGACGTACTGGAGCAGGTCGAAGCCAACGGCGAATGGACCCTGCAACTGAGCATCCCGCCGGACCTCGCGTATTTCAGCGGTCACTTCCCGGTCACACCGGTATTGCCAGGCGTGGTGCAGGTGGAATGGGCATTCAACCTGAGCCAACAACTGATGGACGTGCCGACCCGGTTTGCCGGCATGGAAGTGCTCAAGTTCCAGCAACTGCTGCGCCCTGGCGATACCCTCGAACTGCACCTGCGCTTTGACGCCCAGCGCAGCAAGCTGTATTTCGCCTATCGCAATGCCGACACCGCCTGCTCCAGCGGCAGGATTCAGCTGGAGAGGGCGAATGATTAACCTGTCGCAGCTGTTATGGCCAGTGGGCGTGTTGTGGCTAATGGGCTTGTTGTGGCGAGCGGGCTTGCCCGCACGGTGGGTGCCCCATGCATAACCCCTGCGCCCTGATCCCCGTCTACAACCACGAAGCCGCCGTGCCCGCCGTGGTCCGCAGCCTGCTCGCCAGCGGCCTGCCCTGCCTGCTGGTGGACGACGGCAGCAGCCCGGCCTGCGCGGCAGTGCTGGTGCAGTTGGCGACCCTGGAACACGTCACCCTGATCACCCTGCCCCACAACCTCGGCAAGGGCGGCGCCGTCATGGCCGGTTTCCGCGAGGCCGCACGCCTGGGCTACAGCCATGCGCTGCAAGTCGACGCCGACGGCCAGCATGATCTGCGTGAGGTCGAAACCTTTATCGACACCTCGCGCCGGCACCCCGACGCAATCATCTGCGGCTACCCCGAATACGACGACAGCGTGCCCAAGGGCCGCCTCTACGCGCGCTACCTCACCCACGTATGGGTGTGGATCAACACCCTCTCGCTGCAGATCCGCGATTCGATGTGCGGTTTTCGCGTGTACCCGCTGGCACCGGTGCTGGCGCTGATGGACACGGCCTACATCGGCACGCGCATGGATTTCGATTCGGACATCCTCGTACGCCTGGCCTGGCGCAACCAGCCGATGCGCTGGCTGCCGACCCAAGTGCATTATCCCGCCGACGGCCTGTCGCACTTTCGCCTGTTCCACGACAACCTGCGCATCAGCGCCATGCACACCCGGCTGTTCTTCGGCATGCTGGTGCGCGCGCCGATGATCCTGTGGCGACGGTGGCAGGCATGACCGACAACACCAAACACTGGGCCGACCGCGAAGAACGTGGCAGCTTCTGGCTGATGAAATTCACCGCCGTCGCCGCCCGGGTGCTCGGCCGGCGCCTGCTGAGTCCGTTGCTGTACAGCATCGTGTTGTACTTTTTCCTGTTCGGCCGCACCGCGCGCCAGAGCGCCTGGCAATACCAGCAGCGCCTGGCGCAGTGGAGCGGGCGCGATGAGCTGCGCCCCACACGGCGCAAGGTATTCGGCCAGTTCATGGCCTTCGCCGACTCCCTGCTCGACAAGCTCGACGTGTGGAACGGCAAACTGCGTCTGGAACAGATCGAAATCAACGACCCGGCGCAACTGCGCGGGCAATTGCGCGGCGAGCGCGGGCAGATGCTGGTGGGCGCGCACCTGGGCAACCTTGAGGTGTGCCGCGCGCTGGCGGAGATCGGCGAACAGGTGACCATGAACGTGCTGGTGCACACCAAGCACGCCGAACGCTTCAACCGCCTGCTGGGCGAGGCCGGCGCCACCCACTTGCGGCTGATTCAGGTCAGCGAGCTGGACCCGGCCACCATGCTGCTGCTCAGCCAGCGCCTGGACGACGGCGAATGGCTGGCGATTGCCGGCGATCGCGTGCCGCTGCATGGCGGGCGCACGGTGCGCGTGGACTTTCTCGGGCATGCCGCCGCGTTCCCTCAAGGCCCGTGGCTGCTGGCCGGCCTGCTCCAATGCCGGGTCAACCTGCTGATGTGCCTCAAGCACCAGGGCCGCTACCGCCTGACCATCGAGCCCTTCGCGCAACGGATCGAATGGAAGCGCAGCACCCGCGAACAGGTGATCGCCCTGTGGACCGCGCGTTACGCCGCACGCCTGGGCGAGTTCTGCCTGCAGGCGCCCCAACAATGGTTCAACTTTTACCCCTTCTGGAAGACCCATGATCCCGCACCCTGAGCCGGTCACCTTTGGCGAACGCCCCCTGCGCATCGAAGACGTGCTGGCCCTGGCCAACCGTCAGGCGCCCACGCGGTTGCAGGACGATGCAGCCTATCGCCAGCGCATTGCCAAGGGCGCGCAGTTCCTCGACTCGCTGCTGGACAAGGAAGGCGTGATCTACGGCGTGACCACCGGCTACGGCGACTCCTGCGTGGTGGCGGTGCCCTTGCAGCACGTCGAAGCGCTGCCGCGTCACCTGTACACCTTCCACGGTTGCGGCCTGGGCAAGCTGCTCGACGCCCAGGCCACCCGCGCGGTGCTGGCGGCCAGGTTGCAATCGTTGTGTCACGGCGTGTCCGGGGTACGCGTGGAGCTGCTCGAACGCCTGCATGCCTTCCTCGAACACGATGTGCTGCCGCTGATCCCCGAGGAAGGCTCGGTGGGCGCCAGCGGTGACCTGACGCCGCTGTCCTATGTGGCGGCCACCTTGTCCGGTGAGCGCGAGGTGTTGTTCCACGGCGAACGGCGCCCGGCCGCCGACGTGCACCGCGAGCTGGGTTGGGCGCCACTGGTGTTGCGTCCCAAGGAAGCCCTGGCCTTGATGAACGGCACTGCGGTGATGACCGGCCTCGCCTGCCTGGCCTTCGCCCGCGCCGATTACCTGCTGCAACTGGCCACGCGCATCACCGCACTCAATGTGGTGGCCCTGCAAGGCAACCCGGAACACTTCGACGAACGCCTGTTCGCCGCCAAACCGCACCCGGGACAGATGCAGGTCGCCGCATGGTTGCGCAAGGATCTGGCGATTGACGCGCCGACCGCGCCGCTGCACCGCCTGCAGGACCGCTACTCGCTGCGCTGCGCGCCCCACGTGCTCGGCGTATTGGCCGACAGCCTGAACTGGCTGCGCTCATTCATCGAGATCGAGCTGAACAGCGCCAATGACAACCCGATCATCGACGCCGAGCAGGAACGCGTGCTGCACGGCGGGCACTTCTACGGCGGGCACATCGCCTTCGCCATGGACAGCCTCAAGACCCTGGTGGCCAACGTCGCCGACCTGCTCGACCGGCAGCTCGCGTTGTTGGTGGACGTGCGCTACAACCACGGCCTGCCGAGCAACCTGTCCGGCGCACCGGCCGACCGCGCGATGATCAACCACGGTTTCAAGGCCGTGCAGATCGGCACCAGTGCCTGGACCGCCGAAGCACTGAAAAACACCATGCCGGCCAGCGTGTTCTCGCGTTCCACCGAGTGCCATAACCAGGACAAGGTGAGCATGGGCACCATCGCCGCCCGCGATGCGATCCGCGTGCTGGAGCTGACCGAACAAGTGGCCGCCGCCGCCCTGCTGGCCGCCAATCAAGGGGTGTGGCTGCGCGCCCGGGCCGAGGATGCGCGCCCGCTGCCACCGGCCCTGGCCGCCATGCACGTCGAGCTGGGCAAAGACTTTCCGCCCGTGATCGAAGACCGTGCCCTGGAAGGCGAATTGCGCCTGTGCCTGCAACGCATCGCCGCGCAACACTGGAGGCTGCATGCGTAGCCCCGGCGTGTTGCACTGCGACACTGAGATCCTCGTGCCGTTTTTCGACGTCGACACCCTGCATGTGGTGTGGCACGGCCATTACGTCAAATACCTGGAAGTCGCACGCTGCGCCTTGCTCGACAGGATCGGCCACAACTACAGCGCCATGCGCGAGGCGGGCTACGCCTGGCCGGTGATCGACATGCAATTGCGCTACGTGCGCGGCGCGGTGTTCGGCCA
Organism: Pseudomonas trivialis; assembly: GCF_001439805.1. Lineage (GTDB taxonomy): Bacteria > Pseudomonadota > Gammaproteobacteria > Pseudomonadales > Pseudomonadaceae > Aquipseudomonas > Aquipseudomonas trivialis. The sequence continues at coordinate 57,303 of NZ_JYLK01000008.1, forward strand.
GACGATCAACGTGCGCGCCAGCCTGGTGGAGTGGGAGAACCGCTTGAAGATCAACTACCTGATCACCGACCTCGCCAGCGGCGAGCGCCTGACCCGCGCCAGCACCGTGCAAGTGGCGGTGGAAATCACCAGCCGCGAGATGCAACTGGTCTCCCCCACACTCTTCACCGACGCCGTCGAGAGGGCCTTGAAATGAGATCTCCTGTGGGAGCGGGCCTGCCCGCGAAAATCGTCAACGATAATGCGATCCGCCATGCACTGCGCAGCGTCCTCAGGTTTTTCGTGGGCAAGCCCGCTGCCACATTGATCGGGCTGTTGCTGAGTTTCAGCGCCCACGCTTTCGACCTGCAACAGCTCAGCGATCAACTGGCCAAACCCTCCGTGATCCACGGCAGCTTCACCCAGGAAAAACACCTGCGCGCCCTGCCCCAGCCCCTGGTCAGCAAGGGCACCTTCGTGCTCGCCAAGGACCACGGCCTGCTCTGGCTGCTGAAAACCCCGCTGCAACAGGACTACCGCATCAGCGCCCAGGGCATCGCCCGGCGTGAAGGCAACGGCTGGCAATTGCTGCCGAACAAGAGTGCCGGGGCTGAGCAGAACCGTCTGTTTCTCGCCGTGCTGCAGGGCGACAGCAGCGGCTTGCAGCGTGATTTCGAGCTGCACCTGCAAGGTGAGTCCACGCAGTGGAAGCTGACCCTGATTCCGCGCTCGCTGCTGCTCAAGCAGGTGTTCAATCAAATCAACATCGACGGCGGCGCGCTGGTGCACACCATCGAGCTGCAGGAGACCCAGGGCGACAGCACCGTGCTGCGCATGCAGGACAGCACCGCGAGCCTGCCCCTGACCGACGCGGAGCAACATGACTTTGCCCAGTGAGCGCCTGCTGCCGCGCCTGTTCCTGATCCTGCTGGTGGCCGTGCTGGCGCTGGCCGGCTGGCAGTGGCGCCACGGCGCGCCGCTGTCGGCCAACCTGATGGAACTGGTGCCGGGCAGTGCGCCGGACGCCCTGGAGCAGCAAGCCGAACACCGCATGCAGGAGCCGCTCAACCGCGAGATGCTGGTGCTGGTGGGGCATGCCGACCGCCAGCAGGCGGTGACCGTGGCGCAACAGTTGGGCGAGCGCTGGCAGGCCAGCGGGCTGTTTGAAAAGGTGCAGTGGAACCTGCAGGCCGACCTGCCGGCACTGCGCGAGCAATTGCTGCGCGGACGACTGGCGATGCTCGCGGCCAAGGACCGCGAGCAACTCATCGAACATCCCGAGGCGTTTATCCAGCAGCGCGTGCAATCGCTGTTCGACCCCTTCACCGGCTTCAGCCTGGTGCCGAGCCAGGACGACTGGCTGGGCCTCACCGGGCGTATCCAGAACAGCCAGCCGCAGCATGGCTCGGTGCAACTGGATATCGGCAGCGGTGCGCTGATTGCCGATGCCGACGGCAAAAGCTGGGTGCTGCTGCGCGCGCGCACCACCGGCAATGCCTTCGACATGCACCTGCCGCTGCAAGTGGCGGACCTGCTCCAGGCCAGCCGCGCCGAGGCCGCCGAACACGGCGCGCAACTGCTCGCGGCCAGCGGCCTGCTGTATGCGGCCAATGGGCAGCAGCAAGCCACGCGGGAAATCACCTGGGTCGGCGGCGGCGCGACGGTCGGCATTCTGCTGTTGCTGCTTCTGGCCTTCCGCCGCTGGCGCGTATTGCTCGCCTTCGTGCCGGTGGTCACAGGCATGCTGTTTGGTGCGGTGGCCTGTGTGGCGCTGTTCGGCCATGTGCATGTGATGACGCTGGTGCTGGGCTCCAGCCTGATCGGCGTGGCGGTGGATTACCCGCTGCATTACCTGTCCAAAAGCTGGAGCCTGAAGCCGTGGCAAAGCTGGCCGGCGTTGCGCCTGACTTTGCCGGGGCTGAGCCTGAGCCTGGCGACCAGTTGCATCGGTTATCTGGCGCTGGCCTGGACACCGTTTCCGGCGCTGACGCAGATTGCGGTGTTTTCCGCCGCAGGGCTGGTGGGCGCCTACCTCTGCGCCGTGTGCCTGCTGCCGGCGCTGCTCAAGGGCATTGAATTGCGCCCGGCGCAGTGGCCGCTGCGATTTGCCGAGGGCCTGTGGCGGCTGCGCGAGTCATTGCTGCAGCGCGTGCCGAGCCCGCTGTTGCTGGCGCTGGTGCTGTTGTTCTGCGCCGGCGGTGTATGGCACCTGAACAGCAAAAACGACATTCGCCAGTGGATCGGCGCACCGCCCCACTTGCTGCAGGAAGCCCAGGCCGTGGCACGGATTACCGGCTTTCAGCCCACCAGCCAGTTCTTCCTGGTGCGCGCAGACAACCAGCAACAGTTGCTGGAGCGTCAGGCCGCGCTGGGCCAGCGCCTGGAGCAACTGGTGAATATGGACAAGCTGCAGGGTTATCTGGCGCTCAACCAACTGGTCAGCTTGCCGGCCGAGCAACAGCAACTGCGCGATGCGCTGGGCAACCTGGCGCACCACTGGCAGCCGCTGGTGGACCTCGGTGTGCCGGCCAGCGCCCTGCAAGCCGAAGTGGCGCAGTTGCAGGCGCTGCCCACCGAAGACATCGACGCCGCCCTCAAAGGTCCGCTGGCCGAACCCTGGCGCACGCTGTGGCTGGGCCCGGTCAACGGCGGCGTGGCGGCAATGGTCAGTCTGCAGGGCCTGAACAATCCGGCGCTGCTGCGAGTGCAGGCCGTGGACTTGCCCGGTGTGCAGTTGGTGGATCGCCTGGGCGACCTGAACCGTGTGTTCGCCGCCACGCAGATCAGCGCCGCCGAACTCAAGTTACTGTCGTGTGTGCTGATCGTGGTGCTGCTGATGGTACCGTTCGGCTTCGGCGGCGCCTTGCGCATCGTTGCCCTGCCGTTGCTGGCCGCGCTGTGCAGCCTGGCCAGCCTGGGCTGGCTGGGCCAGCCGCTGACCCTGTTCAGCCTGTTCGGCCTGTTGCTGGTCACGGCCATCAGCGTCGATTATGCGATCCTGATGCGCGAGCAGATCGGCGGCCCGGCGGTCAGCCTGCTGGGCACGTTGCTGGCGGCGCTGACGACCTGGTTGTCGTTCGGCCTGCTGGCGGTATCGAGTACGCCGGCGGTGAGCAATTTCGGCCTGTCGGTCAGCCTCGGCCTGGCATTCAGCTTTATGCTGGCGCCCTGGGCCGCGCCGCGCAAACCCGCCTTATGAATGTGATTATCGCCCATGCGGCAAGGAGCCTCCGTGCCCACAGTTGAAATGGAACGTCGCCAGGTAGTGGTGATCGGTGCCGGCCCGTCCGGTGCCATCGCCGCCGCATTGCTCAAGCGCAAAGGCCATGACGTCGTGATCATCGAGCGCGAGCATTTCCCGCGCTTCTCGATTGGCGAAAGCCTGCTGTCGCACTGCATCGACTTTATCGAAGAGGCGGGCATGCTCGAGGCGGTGCAAGCGGCCGGGTTCCAGGTCAAAACAGGCGCTGCGTTCGCCTGGGGCGAGCGCTACAGCGCGTTCGATTTTGGCGACACGTTCAGCAACGGCAAGCCAACCACCTATCAGGTGCAGCGCGGCGAGTTCGACAAGCTGCTGGCCGACCAGGCGGCGCTGCAGGGCGTGGACATTCGCTATGGCCAAACCATCGTCGGCGCGGATTTCAACGGCGAATGCCGTTACCTGCACGTGCGTCGGCAAAACGGCAGCGAGTATCACCTCAAGGCCAGATTCGTGCTCGACGCCAGCGGTTACGGCCGCGTGCTGTCGCGCCTGCTCGACCTGGAGGCACCGTCGAATTTCCCACTGCGCCGGGCGGTGTTCACCCATGTTGAAGACCGCATCAAACACCCAGGCTTCGACCGTAGCAAAATCCTCATTACCACCCACCCGGTGAAGCGCGATATCTGGTTCTGGACCATCCCGTTCAGCAACGGCCGCTGTTCGGTGGGCGTGGTGGCGGCGCAGACGCATTTCGACGGCCGCGACAGCGACCTCGATGCGTGCCTGCGCGGCTTTATCGATGAAACCCCAAGCCTGTCCGGCGTGCTGCAAAACGCCGTGTGGGATACCCCGGCGCGCAGCATCGGCGGCTACTCGGCCAACGTCAAAACCCTGCACGGCCCTGGTTTTGCCTTGCTGGGCAATGCGGCGGAATTTCTCGACCCGGTGTTTTCGTCCGGCGTGACCATCGCCATGCGTTCGGCAAGCATGGCCGCCGGCGTGCTGCATCGTCAGCTCACGGGCGAAACCGTCGACTGGCAAACCGAATTCGCCGAGCCGCTCAAGCGCGGCGTCGATACCTTTCGCTGCTACGTGGAGGGCTGGTACGCCGGCACCTTCCAGGATGTCATCTTCCACCCGGGCAGTTCGCCGGAGATTCGCCGCATGATCAGCGCGATCCTCGCCGGTTATGCCTGGGACGAGCGCAACCCGTTTGTCAGCGAGCCCAAGCGACGCTTGCGGATGTTGTCGGAAATTTGTGCGAGTGATCCGGTATGAGCAGCCAGTACCTGAGTAAACATTACGTCGAAGAAACCCGCTTCGGCCTTTGGTTTCTGCGCAGCCGCACCTGGCAACACTATGTGTTGCGCGTGGCCATCGACGACCTGCGCGGCCTGTTCACCGAGCCTGTGCCGCAGGCCCCGGTGTTGCTGGACGCCGGCTGCGGCCAGGGCAAATCCTTTGCGTACCTGCAGCAGGTATTCGCTCCGGAACGGCTGATCGGCCTGGATGCCGACCCCCACAGCCTCGACCAGAGCCAGGCCGAAGCGGCGCGCCAGGGCCTGGCCATCGAACTGATCGGCAGCGACTGCGCCACCCTGCAAGTGCCGGACGCCAGTGTGGACATCCTGTTCTGCCATCAGACGTTCCACCACTTGGTGGAGCAGGATCGCGCCCTTGCAGAGTTCTATCGCGTGCTCAAGCCCGGCGGCTACCTGCTGTTTGCCGAGTCCACAGAAGCCTATATCGACACCTGGGTGATTCGCTGGCTGTTCCGCCACCCCATGCAGGTGCAAAAAAGCGCCGCGGCGTACCTGGCGATGATCCGCGAGCAGGGCTTTGAATTTGGCCCGCAGAACGTTTCCTACCCCTATCTGTGGTGGAGCCGCGCCACGGATTTCGGCCTGCTGGAGCGCCTGGGCCTGCGCAAGGCGCCGCCGGTGGGCCAGCGTGAAGAAACTTTGGTCAACTGCGTGGCGCGCAAGCCGCTGGCGAGCAGCGCACCATGATGCGCCTGCTGCTGATCGGCTGCCTGTTGCTGCTGAGCGCGTGCGCCAGCCAGGCGCCGTTGCCGGAAAAAATCCCGGCCCTGAATTTGCCGCTGCAATTGCACGTGCAGCGCATGGAAGGCAACCAGCGCCAGGACTGGCTGCTGGTGATCCAGCGCGAGGGCGCCGCCATTCGCTGGTCGATGATGGACCCGCTGGGCATTCCCCTGGCGCGGCAAAAGTTGATTGATGGCACGTGGCAGGCCGACGGCCTGCTGCCACCCAATCCGCAGGCACGCGAGCTGTTCGCCGCCCTGTTGTTTGCGCTGGCCTCGGCGGACGACCTGCGCGCCCTGTACCCGGGCGCCCAGGCCAGGGACCTGACGCGCACCCTGCCGGGCCATTGGCAAATCGTTTATCAGTCTTCCGAGGTGTTCAGCGTGAACATGACGGGCCAGCCGCTGAGCTATCGCATTACGCCGCTTGGGGTTGAGCGATGACCGCCTATCTCAATGCCCTGGGCGTGATCTGTGCCCTCGGCCGTGGGCAGGCCGAGGTCGCCCGCAGCCTGTTTGCCGGCGACTGCGCAGGCATGCGCGCCGAGAGCGGCTGGGTGCCGGCGCGTGCACTGCCGGTGGGCGCTGTGCACGGTGAGCTGGCGCCGATCCCGCTGCAACTGGGCCAGCAAAGCAGCCGTAACAATCAGTTGCTGCTGGAGGCCGCGCTGCAGATCGAAGGCGAGATGCGCCGGGCGATCCAGACCTATGGCGCCTCGCGGGTGGGGGTCGTGCTGGGCACCAGCACCTCGGGCATCGACGAAGCCAGCCGTGGTATTGCCCAGTACCTGCGCGACCGGCAGTTCCCCGGCAATTACGACTATCAACAACAGGAACTCAGCGCGCCGGCCAACTTTCTCGCCGACTGGCTGCACCTGAGCGGCCCCGCCTATGTGATTTCCACCGCGTGCACCTCGAGTGCCCGGGCGCTGATGAGCGCCCGGCGCCTGCTGGACCTGGGCGTGTGCGATGCGGTGATCTGCGGTGGCGTCGACAGCCTGTGCAAGCTGACCCTCAATGGCTTTACCTCGCTGGAAGCGGTGTCGGGCGAGCGCTGCAATCCGTTTTCGGTGAACCGCAACGGCATCAATATCGGCGAAGCGGCGGTGCTGTTCCTGATGACGCGCGAGCGGGGGCCCATTGCCCTGCTCGGCAGCGGCGCGAGCAGCGACGCGCACCATATTTCCGCGCCGGAACCCACGGGCAAAGGCGCGTTGCAAGCCATGCGCAAGGCCTTGAGCAGTGCCGCATTGAACCCCGAGCAGATCGGCTACCTGAACCTGCACGGCACCGCCACCCAGCATAACGACGCCATGGAAAGCCTGGCCGTCGCCCAACTGTTCCCGCACGGCGTGGCGTGTTCGTCGACCAAGCCCATGAGCGGTCACACCCTCGGTGCGGCCGGTGCGCTGGAGGCGGCGTTCTGCTGGCTGAGCCTGGCTCACGGCGTGGTGCCGCCGCACGTGTGGGACGGCCAGGCCGACCCGGCACTGCCCACGTTGCAGTGGGCACGCGGCGGTGACGCCCTGCAACAACCCCGCCTGATGAGCAACTCGTTCGCCTTCGGCGGCAACAATGTCAGCCTGATTATCGGAGAGGCCCCATGATCGATTGGCCACTCGCCGAACTGCTGCCCCACGCGGGCGACATGATCCTGATCGACCAGGTGCTGTCGTTCGATGAAGAGCAGATTCATACCTGTCTCACCGTAAAGCCCGGCGGCCTGTTCAACCGCGCGGACGGCAGCCTGCCGGCGTGGGTCGGCATCGAACTGATGGCGCAGAGCGTCGCCGCCTATGCCGGTTGCCGCGCACGCAAGAACGGCGAAGCGGTGGAACTGGGCTTCCTGCTCGGCACGCGCAAGTTCGAGTGCAACGTGGATGGCTTCCCGGCCGGCGCCGAACTGACCATCCACGGCCTGCGCTCGCTGGAAGACGACAACGGCATGGGCGTGTTCGAATGCCACCTGACCGGCGACGGCATCCACGCCAGCGCGCGCCTGAACGTATTTCGACCGCCCCAGGCGGCCAACTATTTAGCTGAATCGAAGGACCCAACGTCATGACTCAATCCGTACTGGTCACCGGCTCCAGCCGAGGCATCGGCCGCGCCATCGCCCTGCGCCTGGCCCAGGCCGGGCACGACATCGTGCTGCACTGCCGCAGCGGGCGCGCCGAAGCCGATGCGGTGCAGGTCGAGATCCAGGCATTGGGACGCAATGCCCGCGTGCTGCAATTCGACGTCGCCGACCGTGCCGCGTGCCGCGAAATACTCGAAGCCGATGTGGAGCAACACGGCGCCTATTACGGCGTGGTGCTCAACGCCGGCCTGACCCGCGACGGCGCGTTCCCGGCCCTCTCGGAAGACGATTGGGACGTGGTGTTGCGCACCAACCTCGACGGTTTCTACAACGTCCTGCACCCGGTGATGATGCCAATGATTCGGCGCCGCGCGCCCGGGCGCATCGTGTGCATCACCTCGGTTTCAGGGCTGATCGGCAACCGTGGGCAGGTCAATTACAGCGCCTCCAAGGCCGGGCTGATCGGCGCGGCCAAGGCGCTGGCCATCGAGCTGGGCAAGCGCAAGATCACCGTCAACTGCGTCGCTCCCGGTTTGATCGACACCGCCATGCTCGATGAAAACGTGCCGGTGGAAGAACTGATGAAGATGATCCCGGCGCAGCGCATGGGCACTCCGGAGGAAATCGCCGGCGCCGTGAACTTCCTGATGTCGGCCGAAGCCGGCTACATCACGCGCCAGGTATTGGCAGTGAACGGAGGCCTGTGCTGATGAAGCGCGTCGTCGTCACCGGCATGGCCGGCATGACCTCCCTGGGTTGCGACTGGGAGACCATCGCGGCCAACTTTCGCGCCAACCGCAGCGGCATCCGGCGCATGGATGAGTGGGACCGTTTTATAGAGCTGAACACGCGCCTGGCCGGGCCGATTGACGATTTCGTGGTGCCCGCACACTGGACCCGCAAGCAACTGCGCAGCATGGGCCGCGTGTCGCGCCTGGCGGTGTGGGCGGCGGAGCAGGCGCTGCAGGACGCAGGCTTGCTCGGCGACGAGTCGATCAAGGACGGGCGCATGGGCGTGGCCTGCGGTTCGTCCACCGGCAGCACCGATGAGATCAAGGCGTTCGGCAACATGCTGCTGAACTCGGTGGCCGAGGGGCTCAACGCCAACTCCTACGTGCGCATGATGCCGCACACCACGGCGGCCAATATCAGCATCTTCTTTGGCCTCACCGGGCGGCTGATCCCCACCTCCAGCGCCTGCACCAGCGGCAGCCAGGGCATCGGGTATGCCTACGAGGCGATCAAGTTCGGCCGCCTGCCGTTGATGCTCGCCGGCGGCGCCGAAGAGCTGTGCCCCACCGAGGCCATGGTGTTCGACGCCCTCTACGCCACCAGCTTGAAGAATGACGCCCCGCAGACCAGCCCACGCCCCTACGACAGTGGCCGTGACGGCCTGGTAATCGGCGAAGGCGGCGGCATGCTGGTGCTGGAAGAGCTGGAACACGCCCTGGCGCGCGGTGCGCATATCCACGCCGAACTGGTCGGCTTCGGCAGCAATGCCGACGGTCAGCACACCACCCGCCCGGAACAGAAAACCATGCGCCGCGCCATGGAACTGGCCCTGGAAGACGCCGCACTCGCGCCGTCCGCCATCGGCTACGTGAATGGTCACGGCACCGCCACCGACCAGGGCGACATCGCCGAAACCCTGGCCACCAGCAGCCTGTTCGGCAGCCGCATGCCCATCAGCTCGCAGAAGAGTTTCCTCGGCCACACCCTGGGCGCGTGCGGCGCGCTGGAATCATGGTTCAGCATCGAGATGATGAACCGCGACCAGTACGTGCACACCTTCAACCTGGACACCGTCGACCCGCAATGCGGCGAGCTGGATTACCTGCAAGGAGGCTTTCGCGAGATGCACCACGACTACGTGATGAACAACAACTTTGCCTTCGGCGGGGTGAACACCTCGTTGATCTTTCGGCGCTGGTGCTGACGATTCACCCGCAAACGAGTGACCCCAATCGGTGGCAAAACGCCGTAAATGTGGCGAGCGGGCTTGCCCCGCGTTGGGGTGCGAAGCGCCCCCAATTAAGTAAAACGCGGTGTATCTGATAATGCTCGGAGCCTGCTTTTGGGGCTGCTTCGCAGCCCAACGCGGGGCAAGTCCGCTCGCCACAACAAGCCTGCTCGCCATGGGGAGTCTTCGCTTAACTGGTCGACCTTGGGGCAATCCCGCTCGCCACCAACAACGCCACAAACGCCTTCGCCATCGGCGACTGCACACCCTTGCGTTGCACCAGCCATACCGCTGACACCGCGGCAGGGTCCAGCAAGGTGCGATAGACCACCCCATCGATGCGGATGCGCTGGTACGACGCTGGCAATACCGACACCCCCAGCCCCGCCGCCACCAGGCCGATGATGGTCATCGCTTCGCCAGCCTCCTGGGCAAAACGCGGGCTGAAGCCGGCGTCGCGGGCCAGGTCGAGCAGTTGGGCGTACAGGCCGCTGCCGTAGCTGCGCGGGAAAAACACGAAGGGTTCCTCGGCCAGTTGCGCCAGGTGCAAGCCGTGCTCACTGCCTGCTGTCAACGGATGGCCGGTGTTCAACACGGCCACGAGCGGCTCACGCATCAGCTCGACGGCACTCAGGGTGTCGGGCAACGGCAATGGCCGCATCAAACCGACCTGGATCGATTCGTCCACCAGTGCCTCGGCCACCTGGGTACTGCTCATTTCCCGCAGCGTCAGGTGAACGGCCGGAAACGCCTGGCGAAACCCATGAATTGCCTGGGGGATGCTGGCGTTGATCGGCGCCGAGGAAGTGAAACCGATCTTCAGCTCTCCCAGCTCCCCCATGTGCGCACGCCGCGCGACATCCGCCGCCTTGTCGACCTGCGCCAGCACCAGGCGCGCCTCGTGCAGGAACAGCCGCCCCGCTTCGCTCAGCTCAACACGCCGGTTGGTACGCTCGAACAAGCGCGCACCCACTTGCTGTTCCAGCGCCTGAATCTGCTGGCTCAGCGGTGGTTGCGAGATGCCCAGCACCTGCGCGGCGCGGCCGAAGTGCAGTTCCTCGGCCACAGCGATGAAGTAGCGCAAATGACGTAATTCCATACCTTCACCATTAAGTCGCAGAAGCTATCAAACAGATCGAACAATATATTGGAAAGAATCATTAGCCAGCTATATTCTTTTTTGCATTGCCGGCCATGGCAGTCTTGCCCACCGAGGTCCCCGTGAAATCTGCTGTCGCTCCGTTCGCCCAGGAAGTCCCGACCACCGCTTTGGATGAGGTGGCCGCCGAACTCACTGAGGCGTTCATCGAAAAAGGCACGCCGATGTTCATGCGCACGGTGCTGGCGCTGTTCTGCGGTGGCTTTGCCACGTTTGCCTTGTTGTATTGCGTGCAGCCGATGATGCCGGCGCTGTCCCATGAGTTCGCCATCAATGCCGCGCAGAGCAGCCTGATCCTGTCGGTGTCCACGGGAATGCTCGCGTTCGGCCTGCTGATCACCGGGCCGATATCCGACCGGCTGGGGCGCAAGCCGGTGATGGTGGCGGCGTTGTTTTGCGCGGCCCTGGCGACGTTTGCCAGCGGTCTGATGCCGAGCTGGGAAGGCATCCTGCTGATGCGTGCGCTGGTGGGCCTGTCCCTCAGCGGCCTGGCCGCCGTGGCGATGACTTACCTCAGTGAAGAGATTCACCCGCAGCACATCGGCCTGGCAATGGGCCTGTACATTGCCGGCAACGCGATTGGCGGCATGAGCGGGCGGCTGATCATGGGCGTGCTGATCGACTTCGTCAGTTGGCACACCGCCACGCTGATCATCGGCGCCCTGGCACTGATCGCGGCAACCGTGTTCTGGAAGATCCTCCCCGAATCGCGCAACTTCCGCGCCAGCAGCCTCAAGCCGCGCAGCCTGATGAACGGTTTTGTCATGCACTTCAAGGACGCCGGCCTGCCCTGGCTGTTTCTCGAAGCCTTCCTGCTGATGGGCGCCTTCGTGACGCTGTTCAACTACATCGGCTACCGCCTGCTGGCCGATCCCTATGACTTGAGCCAGGCCGTGGTCGGCCTGCTGTCGCTGGTGTACCTCGCGGGCATCTACAGCTCGGCGAAAATCGGCTCCCTGGCCGACCGCCTCGGCCGCCGACGCGTGCTGTGGGCCACCATCGTATTGATGCTGGCCGGCTTCGTCCTGACCCTGTTCAGCCCGCTGTGGCTGATCGTGCCCGGCATGCTGATCTTCACCTTCGGCTTCTTCGCCGCCCACTCGGTCGCCAGCAGCTGGATCGGCCGCCGCGCCGTCAAGGCCAAGGGGCAGGCCTCGTCGCTGTATCTGTTCAGCTATTACGCGGGATCGAGCATTGCCGGGACGGCAGGTGGGTTCTTCTGGCACCTGGGCGGGTGGAACGGGATCGGCGGGTTTATCGTGGCGGTGTTGATCGGCGCGTTGCTGGTGGCGTTGAAGCTGGCGAAGTTGCCGCCGTTGGGGGAGGTCTGAAGGTTTCTGGCTTTTAATGTGGGAGGGGGCAAGCCCCCTCCCACATTTTTGCTCTGTGTTTTATTCGTGGTACTGCGCCGAGAGTTCGTGCACCGCGCGCAGGAACGCACCCGCATGCTCCGGGTTCACTTCCGGCGTAATGCCATGGCCCAGGTTGAACACATGCCCGGTACCCTTGCCGTAGCTGGCCAGGATGCGGCCAACTTCGCTGCGGATCGCTTCGGGGTTGGCGTACAGCACGGTCGGGTCCATGTTGCCTTGCAGCGCGACGCGGTTACCCACGCGCTGGCGCGCTTCGCCGATATCGCAGGTCCAGTCCAGGCCCAGAGCGTCGGCACCGGTGTCGGCGATGCTTTCCAGCCACAGACCGCCGCCCTTGGTGAACAGGATGACCGGCACTTTACGGCCTTCGTGCTCGCGGATCAGGCCGCTGACGATCTTGCGCATGTAGGCCAGGGAGAATTCCTGGTACGCCGCCGCCGACAGGTTGCCGCCCCAGGTGTCGAAAATCTGCACGGCCTGGGCACCGGCCATGATCTGGCCGTTGAGGTAGGCCGTGACCGACTGCGCCAGCTTGTCCAGCAACAGGTGCATGGCTTGCGGATTGTCGTAGAGCATGGCCTTGGTCTTGCGGAAGTCTTTCGACGAACCGCCTTCGACCATGTAGGTGGCCAGGGTCCAGGGGCTGCCGGAGAAGCCGATCAGCGGCACGCGGCCATTGAGTTCGCGGCGGATGGTGCTGACCGCGTCCATCACGTAGCCGAGGTCCTTGTGCGGATCAGGAATCGGCAGGGCTTCAATGTCGGCCAGGGTGCTGACGACTTTCCTGAAGCGCGGCCCTTCGCCGGTCTCGAAATACAGGCCCTGGCCCATGGCGTCGGGGATGGTGAGGATATCGGAGAAAAGGATGGCCGCGTCCAGTTGCGGGTAGCGGTCCAGCGGCTGCATCGTGACTTCACAGGCGAATTGCGGGTTCATGCACAGGCTCATGAAGTCGCCCGCATGGGCGCGACTGGCCCGATATTCCGGCAGGTAACGACCGGCTTGACGCATCATCCACACGGGCGTGACGTCTACGGGCTGCTTGAGCAGGGCACGAAGGAAACGGTCGTTCTTGAGGGCAGTCATGTCGGCATCCGCAAAAAAAGTGCGGGCATTTTCTCAGAGCACGACGCAAAAGGCACGGAATGCACCGTGCCTTTTGTCTATCGGGTCAATTTGTCGCGGTAGCTTGAATACACCGCAAGCCCCCTCCCACATTTTGATCCCATTTCAATCAAGGATCGGGGTCAGACCTGCAGGTAATCCAGGATCCCTTCGGCGGCGTTGCGGCCTTCGAAGATCGCCGTCACCACCAGGTCAGAGCCGCGCACCATGTCGCCACCGGCGAAGATCTTCGGGTTGCTGGTCTGGTGTTTGTACTGGCCTTGTTCCGGGGCCACCACGCGGCCCTGGCTGTCGGTCTGGATGGTGAACTGCTCGAACCACGGCGCCGGGCTCGGGCGGAAACCGAAGGCGATGACCACGGCGTCGGCCGGGATGATCTCTTCGGAACCCGGGATCGGCTCGGGGCTGCGACGGCCACGGGCGTCCGGCTCGCCGAGACGGGTCTCGACCACCTTCACGCCTTCCACCTTGTCTTCACCAACGATGGCGATCGGCTGGCGGTTGTAGAGGAATTTCACGCCTTCTTCCTTGGCGTTCTTCACCTCTTTGCGCGAGCCGGGCATGTTGGCTTCGTCACGGCGATAGGCGCAGGTCACCGACTTGGCGCCCTGGCGGATCGACGTACGGTTGCAGTCCATCGCGGTGTCGCCACCGCCGAGTACCACGACCTTCTTGCCTTTCATGTCGACGAAATCTTCCGGCGACTTCTCAAAGCCCAGGTTGCGGTTGACGTTGGCGATCAGGAAGTCGAGCGCGTCATGCACGCCCGGCAGGTCCTCACCGGCAAAACCGCCCTTCATGTAGGTGTAGGTGCCCATGCCCATGAACACGGCGTCGTATTCGGCGAGCAACTGCTCCATGGTGATGTCCTTGCCGATCTCGGTATTGAGACGGAACTCGATCCCCATGCCGGTGAACACTTCACGACGGTGGCTCAGTACGGTCTTTTCCAGCTTGAACTCGGGAATACCGAAGGTCAGCAGGCCACCGATTTCCGGGTTTTTATCGAACACCACCGGGGTCACGCCGCCACGCACCAGCACGTCGGCACAGCCCAGGCCGGCAGGCCCGGCGCCGATGATCGCCACGCGCTTGCCGGTCGGCTTGACCTTGGACATGTCCGGGCGCCAGCCCATGGCGAACGCGGTGTCGGTGATGTACTTCTCCACCGAACCGATGGTCACCGCGCCGAAGCCGTCGTTGAGGGTGCAGGCACCCTCGCACAGACGGTCCTGCGGGCACACCCGGCCGCACACTTCCGGCAGGGTGTTGGTCTGGTGCGACAGTTCGGCGGCGGCGAGGATGTTGCCCTCGGCCACCAGTTTCAGCCAGTTGGGAATGAAGTTGTGCACCGGGCACTTCCATTCGCAATACGGGTTACCGCAGCCCAGGCAGCGGTGGGCCTGGTCGGCCGAGTGCTGGGGCTTGAAGGGTTCGTAGATTTCCACGAACTCTTTCTTGCGTTGACGCAACAGTTTCTTCTTCGGATCCTTGCGCCCGACATCGATGAACTGGAAGTCGTTATTCAGACGTTCAGCCATGTTAAAACCTCATCAAACTCTTCAGGCGCATATCACTGCGGGTTGGCACGGATGCTGGAAAGCAACGATTTCAGGTTGGCAGCCTTGGGCTTGACCAGCCAGAAACGACGCAGGTAATCATCGAGGTTTTCGGCGAGGTTACGCCCCCATTCGCTGCCGGTCTCTTCGACGTACTCGTCCAGCACATGCTGCAAGTGGTTACGGTAGGACTCCATGGCTTCGCCGCTGATGCGCTGGATCTCGACCAACTCGTGGTTGACCTTGTCGACGAAGGTGTTGTCCTGGTCGAGCACGTAGGCGAAACCGCCGGTCATGCCCGAACCGAAGTTATAACCGGTCTTGCCCAGTACCGCGACAAAGCCCCCGGTCATGTATTCGCAGCAGTGATCGCCAGTGCCTTCCACCACGGTGTGGGCACCGGAGTTACGCACGGCGAAACGCTCACCGGCAGTGCCGGCGGCGAACAGCTTGCCACCGGTGGCGCCGTACAGGCAGGTGTTGCCGATGATTGCGCTTTCCTGAGATTTGTAAACGCTGCCGATTGGCGGAACGATCACCAGTTTGCCGCCGGTCATGCCCTTGCCCACGTAATCGTTGGCGTCGCCTTCGAGGTACATGTGCAGGCCACCGGCGTTCCACACGCCGAAGCTCTGGCCTGCGGTGCCCTTGAAGCGGAAGGTGATCGGCGCTTTGGCCATGCCCTGGTTGCCGTGCCTGCGCGCGATTTCGCCGGAGACACGGGCGCCGATGGAACGGTCGCAGTTGCAGATGTCCAGAGCGAATTCGCCACCGCTGGCGTCATTGATCGAGGAGCCGGCCATATCGACCATCTTCTCGGCCAACAGGCCCTTGTCGAACGGCGGGTTGCGCTCCACGCCGCAGAACTGCGGTTTGTCGGCCGGGATGTGATCGCTGCCCAACAGCGGCGTGAGGTCCAGGTGCTGTTGCTTGGCGGTCTGGCCCTGAAGGATTTCCAGCAGGTCGGTGCGCCCGATCAGCTCTTCCAGGGAACGCACGCCCAGCTTGGCCAGCCACTCGCGGGTCTCTTCGGCGACGTAGGTGAAGAAATTCACCACCATGTCGACGGTGCCGATGTAGTGGTCCTTGCGCAGTTTTTCGTTCTGCGTGGCGACGCCGGTGGCGCAGTTGTTCAGGTGGCAGATGCGCAGGTATTTGCAGCCCAGGGCGATCATTGGCGCGGTGCCGAAGCCGAAGCTCTCGGCGCCGAGGATCGCGGCCTTGATCACGTCGAGGCCGGTTTTCAGGCCGCCGTCGGTCTGTACCCGCACCTTGCCGCGCAGGTCGTTGCCGCGCAGGGTCTGGTGGGTTTCAGCCAGGCCGAGTTCCCACGGTGCACCGGCGTACTTGATCGAGGTCAGGGGCGATGCGCCGGTGCCGCCGTCGTAGCCGGAGATGGTGATCAGGTCGGCATAGGCCTTGGCCACGCCGGCGGCAATGGTACCCACGCCGGCTTCGGCCACCAGTTTCACCGAGACCAGTGCCTGCGGGTTGACTTGTTTCAAGTCGAAAATCAGCTGCGACAAGTCTTCAATCGAGTAGATGTCGTGGTGCGGTGGCGGCGAAATCAGCGTCACGCCCGGCACTGCATACCGCAGCTTGGCGATCAGGCCGTTGACCTTGCCGCCCGGCAGTTGCCCGCCCTCACCCGGCTTGGCGCCCTGGGCCACCTTGATCTGCAGCACTTCGGCGTTGACCAGGTATTCCGGAGTTACACCGAAACGGCCGGTCGCCACCTGCTTGATCTTCGAGCTTTTCAGCGTGCCGTAGCGCGCCGGGTCTTCGCCGCCTTCGCCGGAGTTGGAACGCGCACCCAGGCGGTTCATGGCTTCGGCCAGGGCTTCGTGGGCCTCGGGCGACAGGGCGCCCAGGGAAATACCGGCGGAGTCGAAGCGCTTGAGGATCGATTCCAGCGGTTCGACTTCGCTGATGTCCATCGGCGTGTCCAGGGTCTTCACCTTGAACAGGTCGCGAATCATCGACACCGGGCGGTTATCCACCAGCGCGGTGTAGGCCTTGAACTTGGCGTAGTCGCCCTGCTGCACGGCGGCTTGCAGGGTGCTGACCACGTCCGGGTTGTAGGCGTGGTATTCGCCACCGTGCACGAACTTGAGCAGGCCGCCTTGCTGGATCGGCTTGCGCGCGCTCCAGGCTTCGGCTGCCAGGGCTTTCTGTTCAGCTTCGATATCGACGAAGCGTGCACCCTTGATGCGGCTCGGCACACCACGGAAGCTCAACTCGCAGACTTCTTCGGACAGGCCGATGGCTTCGAACAACTGCGCGCCGCGATAGGACGTGACGGTGGAGATGCCCATCTTCGACAGGATCTTCAGCAGGCCTTTGGTGATGCCTTTACGGTAGTTTTTGAACACCTCATAAAGGTCGCCCAGCACTTCACCGGTACGGATCAGGTCGCCCAGCACTTCGTAGGCCAGGAACGGGTACACCGCCGACGCGCCGAAGCCGATCAGCACCGCAAAGTGATGCGGGTCACGGGCGGTGGCGGTTTCGACGAGGATGTTGGAGTCGCAACGCAAGCCTTTTTCGGTCAGGCGGTGGTGCACCGCGCCGGTGGCGAGCGAGGCGTGGATCGGCAACTTGCCCGGCGCGATATGGCGGTCGGTCAACACGATCTGGGTACGCCCGGCACGCACGGCTTCTTCGGCCTGATCGGCGACGTTGCGCACGGCGGCTTCCAGGCCAACGCTCTCGTCGTAGTTCAGGTCGATGATCTGGCGGTCAAAACCCGGACGTTCCAGGGTCATCAGCGAGCGCCACTTGGCCGGGGAAATGACCGGCGAGCTGAGGATCACGCGGGAGGCGTGCTCAGGCGACTCCTGGAAGATATTGCGCTCGGCACCGAGGCACACTTCCAGGGACATCACGATGGCTTCGCGCAGCGGGTCGATCGGCGGGTTGGTCACCTGAGCGAACTGCTGACGGAAATAGTCATACGGCGTGCGCACGCGCTGGGACAGCACGGCCATTGGCGTGTCATCGCCCATGGAGCCGACCGCCTCGTAGCCCTGCTCGCCGAGCGGACGCAACACTTGGTCGCGCTCTTCGAACGTGACCTGATACATCTTCATGTATTGCTTGAGTTGGTCTACGTCGTAGAAAGCCGAACCGTGGTCGTTGTCTTCCATGGTCGCCTGGATGCGCAGGGCGTTCTTGCGCAGCCATTGCTTGTAGGGGTGACGCGACTTCAAGCGGTTGTCGATGGCGTCGGTGTCGAGGATCTGCCCGGTTTCGGTGTCCACGGCCAGGATCTGGCCAGGGCCTACGCGGCCTTTGGCGATGACGTCTTCGGGCTGGTAGTTCCACACGCCGATTTCCGAGGCGAGGGTGATGAAACCGTTGGTGGTGGTGACCCAACGCGCCGGGCGCAGACCGTTACGGTCGAGCAGGCACACCGCGTAGCGGCCGTCGGTCATGACCACGCCGGCCGGGCCGTCCCACGGCTCCATGTGCATCGAGTTGTACTCGTAGAATGCACGCAGGTCCGGGTCCATGGTTTCGACGTTCTGCCACGCAGGCGGAATGATCATGCGCACGCCACGGAACAGGTCGATGCCGCCGGTGACCATCAGTTCGAGCATGTTGTCCATGCTGGAAGAGTCGGACCCCACACGGTTGACCAGCGGGCCGAGCTCTTCGAGGTCCATCAGATCGTTGGCGAACTTGGTGCGACGGGCCACGGCCCAGTTGCGGTTGCCGGTGATGGTGTTGATCTCGCCGTTGTGGGCGAGGAAGCGGAATGGCTGAGCCAGCGGCCATTTCGGCAGGGTGTTGGTGGAGAAGCGCTGGTGGAACACGCAGATTGCGGTTTGCAGGCGCTCATCGCTCAGGTCCGGATAGAAGGCGGTGAGGTCCGCCGGCATCATCAGGCCCTTATAAATGATGGTCTTGTGGGAAAAGCTGCAGATGTAGTGGTCGGCGTCAGCGGCGTTGAGCACCGAGGAGCGGCGGCGCGAGGTGAACAGCTTGATCGCCATGTCCTGGTCGCTGAGGCCATCACCGGCGATGAACACTTGTTCGATCTGCGGCAGGCGCTCATGGGCCAGACGGCCGAGCACGCTGGTGTCGATGGGCACTTTGCGCCAGCCAACGAGTTGCAGGCCGGCAGCGAGGATCTCGCGGTTCATGTTTTCGCGAGCGGCTTCGGCTTTGACCGGGTCCTGGTTGAAAAACACCATGCCCACGGCGTACTGCTTGGGCAGGTCGACCGAAAAATGCTGTTTGGCCACAGCGCGCAGGAACAGGTCGGGCTTTTGAATCAGCAAGCCGCAACCGTCACCGGTCTTGCCGTCGGCGTTGATCCCACCGCGGTGGGTCATGCAGGTCAGGGCTTCGATGGCCGTTTGTAAAAGGGTATGACTGGGCTCGCCCTGCATGTGGGCTATCAGGCCGAAACCACAGTTATCCTTGAATTCATCGGGTTGGTACAGACCTGCTTTCATAGACACTTTCTCACCAGGCTGCCTCTTATACCGAGGCAAATTTCTTTTCAATTCAACCGGTTACCTTCCACGCCGAACGTACGCCGGCTTAGCGGGGGCAAAAGGGAGGTCATTGTACACACCGACACAGAGGCTCACAAATTTAGCGACGAAATGTCGCAAATCTATGTCGCATTTATGAAAGGTTTAAAGGGATATGCTGTGCTAGTCAAAACTTTTTTAATTTTGACTGCCACGACTCAAAAGCTACCGTGACGCAGACACCACAAAGCGCGCGGCCTTCAGGGCTGCACGCTGTTGTAGTTTTTTGAGGTGCCGGGAGGGCGGCCTGGGTAAGGCCGCCGGATCTTCAGCGAGCAGTTGCCAGTTCTTGTTGAACGCTGGCAACGGTGCGAGGCCAAGGTTTACCAGCCTGAACCTTCGCTGGCAAGGTTTTGATCGCGGAATCAGCTGCGGCACGGCTGGTGAAGTTGCCGTAAGTGATCACGTAGAGAGGCTTGCCGTTGAGCACTTTCTTGAAATAACGGTACTCGCCGCCCTGCTCTTTCACGAACGCCTGGGCGTTGGCTTCGGAGCTGGTGCCCAGGATCTGCACCACGAAGTTGCCGGTAGGCTGGCTGGCGTACCAGCCGCTGCCGGCGGCGCCGGCCTTGGCGACGGTGGCTGGCTTCTCGGCCGGTTTGGCGGCGGTGGTCGGCGCAGGCTTGGCGGCAGGTGCAGGCGTGACCGGCTTGGTCACCGGCGCTGGCTTGGCGGTGGCGACCGTCGGTGCCGGAGTCGGGGTTGCGGCAGGTGCCGGTGCAGGCTTGCCCGCCGGTACGCCGGCTGGCGGTGCGGTGGTGGTGACGGTCGGCGGAGTGGCGCTGGAGCCTTCCACCGGCACGCCGTCGTCACCTTCGGAGATGCCACCGGCTTCTTCGGCGAGCGGACCGCGCATCACCGGCTGGCCGACCATCGGCAGGTTGGTGGGCTGACCGGAGTTGGCGAACTCGACGTTCGGTGTGGGCTTGCCCAGTGGCAACTGCGCCTGTTCCGTTGGCGCGCCGGCCGTGGTCGGCGCCTTGCTGCGGCCCGGGATCAACCAGGCGGCGGCAACGGCGACCACGACAACAGCGGAAATGGCCAGTACGTGCTTCTTAGGCATAGTGAACCCCATCTTTGGACGCTTGACCGCGGAGCGGCTGGCAATCATGGCTTCGATCATGGCATCGCGGGCAACCTGATTGATGTTTCCAGGCCAGCCATCGGAGCTTTCGTGAATATCAGAGATCTGATTTGCCGTGAAAAGTTCGATACCTGCCCCCGCGCCTTCGAGGCGCTGGGCCAGGTATTCGCGGGTTTCTTCTTCTTCGTAGGGCTGCAACTCGATAACGTGGAACAGCTCCTGTTCGCCGCTGATCTGCTCCAGATCGGCGATCAACGACGACTCACCAAACAGAAATACGTGCGGACGGCCTTCCGGCGTACCGGCGGCCAGCGCCAGCAGAGCTTCAAGGGCGGATTCGTCGAGCTGCTCGGCATCGTCCACCAGCAGGTAGACTTCCTGACCGGTCAGGCCCAACTGCACCACCTGCTTGAGGATGGCATTGGGCTCGGCGTTGGCCACGTCCAGCGCCTGGGCGACCTGACGCAACACACCCGCCGCATCGCCGGCACCACGGGCCGACACCACCACACTCTGCACCGACTGTTTGTTGGTGCTGGCAACCAGCGCCTGGCGCAGCAAGGTCTTGCCGCTGCCCAGCGGGCCCGTCACCACCAGCAGCAGCTGGCTGTAGCGCGCAAGGTGATGCAACTGACCCAACACCGGCTTGCGCTGGGCCGGGAAGAATTTGAAGCCAGGCACCCGTGGAGCGAAGGGGTCGTGGCTCAACTGGTAGTGGCCGAGGAACGCCTCGTCGGCATGCAAACTAGTCATCGCGATCTTATTAACCTTTAAGCTGGGCCAGGGCGCGGTAATCCGCTCCCAGCGTGGCCTGTAAAATCTCTTTCGGATAATCGTCGGTCACCACCGCTTCGCCCATGCGGCGCAGCAGCACCAGTCGAAGTCGACCGTCGATCACTTTCTTATCTACCGCCATATGTTCGAGGAAGTCCGCCTCGGTCATCTGCGCGGGTGGAATCACCGGCAAACCGGCACGCTGCAACAGACGGATACCGCGATCACGCTCCTGGGCGCTGATCCAGCCCAGGCGCTGGGACATCTCCAGTGCCATTACAGTGCCAGCCGCGACAGCCTCTCCATGCAACCACACACCATAGCCCATGTGCGTTTCGATCGCATGGCCGAATGTGTGGCCCAGATTGAGGGTGGCGCGCACGCCGGACTCTCGTTCATCGGCATTGACCACCAGCGCCTTGGCCGCGCAGGAGCGCGAAATGGCTTCGGTGAGCGCCACCTGATCGAGGGCGCGCAGAGCGTCTACATGCTCCTCCAGCCAGGTGAGGAACGGTTCGTCGCAGATCAGCCCGTACTTGATGACTTCCGCCAGCCCCGCCGACAGCTCGCGCGGCGGCAAGGTGTTGAGCGTCGTGGTGTCGATCAGTACGGCCTGGGGCTGGTAGAACGCGCCGACCATGTTCTTGCCCAGCGGGTGGTTGATGCCCGTCTTGCCGCCCACCGACGAATCGACCTGGGACAGCAGGGTGGTCGGCACCTGGATGAAATCCACGCCGCGCTGGTAGCAGGCGGCCGCGAAGCCGGCCATGTCGCCGATCACGCCGCCGCCCAAGGCGACCACGGTGGTACGACGGTCATGCCGCGCAGACAGCAGGCCATCAAAAATCAGTTGCAGGGTTTCCCAGTTCTTGTGGGCTTCGCCGTCGGGCAGCACCACGGAAATCACCGAGTATGCCGAAAGGCTGCGGCTCAGACGCTCAAGGTATAGCGGCGCGACCGTTTCATTGGAGATGATCGCCACCTGCCGCCCGGCAATGTACGGCGTGAGCAAGTCGGGCTGGTCCAGCAGACCTTCGCCAATATGGATCGGGTAGCTGCGCTCGCCTAAATCGACCTTAAGTGTCTGCATGTGTCCCCGCGTGAGAGATGGATTGACGACCGGCAACGTCCGCTGCCTGATGGCTCTACGCCACACCTCAAGGTGATGACGCGCCGCCGAGAATAGCGCATTTCGGGCCAGGCTTTAACGGGGTGGCAGCCGATGCAGGCGCTCAAGAATCTCGACCACCACCATCCGCGGCGGCCGTTCATCGGTTTGTACCACCAGATCGGCGATTTCCCGGTACAGCGGATCACGCAGAGTGAGCAGGTCCCGCAGGGTTTTCTCCGGGTTGGCCGTGCGCAACAACGGGCGATTGCGGTCGCGGGCGGTGCGGCCCACCTGCTGCTCGACCGACGCATGCAGATACACAACCCGACCACCGGCATGCAGTGCTCGACGATTCTCATCACGCATCACCGCGCCACCACCGGTTGCCAATACCACGCCGTCGCACTCGCACAGCTCGGCAATCATCGCCTGCTCGCGGTCGCGAAAGCCCAGCTCGCCTTCCTTGTCGAAGATCCATGGGATATTGGCGCCCGTGCGCAATTCAATTTCCTTGTCGGAATCTTTGAACGGCAGGCGCAGCTCTTTGGCCAGCAAACGGCCGATGGTGCTTTTTCCAGCGCCCATCGGCCCTACAAGAATCAAATTTCGCACAGAATCAACGACTCACAGCAATCGCCTGGTTATTCATGATACGCGGAGTCAGGAATACCAGCAGCTCGGATTTTTTCTCCGCCAGCACATCACGCCGGAAAAGGCGGCCAAGATACGGCACATCGCCCAAAAATGGCACTTTATCTACCACTTTGCTCTGGGTATTGGAGAAAACGCCGCCGATGACGATGGTCTCGCCATCCCGCACCAGCACCTTGGCGTTGACCTCGTTTTTCTTGATCGGCGGTACGTCATTGAGTTTGTTCAAATAGTCGGGCTCATCCTTGGTGACTTTCACCTCCATGATCACACGGTCGTCGGGGGTGATCTGCGGGGTGACCTCCAGCGACAGCGAAGCCTCCTTGAACGACACCGAGGTGGCACCGCTGGAGCTGGACTCCTGATAGGGAATCTCGGTGCCCTTGAGAATGCGCGCAGTCTCCTTGTCGGACGTGACCACCTTGGGCTGTGAGACGATTTCGCCATTGCCGGTTTTTTCCATGGCGCTCAGTTCCAGGTCCAGCAGGAAGTTATCGGTGATGAAGGCGATGCCCAGCCCGGACGCGCCGGCAAGCGAGCCAAGGTCGACGAAGGGTGAGGCGGGTGGGTTTTCCGGCGGCTTCGCGCCTTCGGCCAAGGATTTCGGGATACCCCCGGCGCCCCAGTTGCCGCGACTGAGCCGCCCGCCCCAACGCACGCCCAGGCTTTTGTCATAGTCGACATTGGCCTCGACAATCCGCGCCTCGATCATTACCTGGCGCACCGGAATGTCCAACTGCGCCACGATACGCCGCAGCTCTTCGAGCCGTTCACCGGTCTGGTAGGCAATGATGTTGTTGGTGCGGTCATCCACCGCCACCGAACCGCGCTCATCGGTGGTGCCCTCGAGGCCGTTCACCGACTGGAACAACTTGGCCAGATCGGCCGCCTTGGCGTAGTTGACCTGCAACAGCTCGCGGCGCAACGGTGCCAGGTCGGCCATCTGCCTTCGCGCTTCCAGGGTCAGCAGTTCGCGCGCGGCCAGCTCGTCGGCGGGCGCCACCAGCAACACGCCGGCTTTCACCCGTTTGTCGAGGCCCTTGCTTTGCAGCACCAGGTCCAGCGCCTGGTCCCAGGGCACATTCTTCAGGCGCAGGGTGACCGAGCCTTGCACCTCGTCACTGGCCACCAGATTGAGGCCGGCCACATCGGCGATCTGCTGCAACGCAGCGCGCAGGTCGATGTTCTGGAAATTGAGGTTCAGTGTGTCGCCGGTATAGCCGCCCGACGCTGCGCCACCGGGTGGCGGCATCTGGATCAGGTCTACACGATTGGGCACAGCAGCAGCCATCGGTGCCGTGAACGCTATCCATAGCGCCACACCGAAGGACGAGAAAGTCCTTTTCATTGTTCGATTCCGTTATGAGTTGACGTTCAACACAAGGGTTCGTGAGCGCTGCAACCAGGCGCCCTGTTCATCGGGAAACAGCTCGGCCAGCTCGATGTGGCCGTCATGGATGGCCGTGACGCGGCCATGGTTGGGCCCCAGGTAGTCGCCGACCGCCAGGCGGTGCACGCTGGAGGCCGCGCGCAGCAGGGCGAAACGTTGAATACCACGGGACAGCGTGCCGACCATTTCGAACTGGTCGACAGCCAGGCTTTCCAGCACGCCGCGCGGCCGTGAAAGGTCCGGCGCGGGCGCAGGTTTGCCGGGCGCATGCTCCACCTGCATAGCCGAGGGCTGGAACGGGTCACGCAGGGCAGCAGCGCTGTAGGCAAAGCGCGGCCCCCACGGCGTGACCGGCCCAGGCTCGCCATGGGGCGACAGACTGCGGTAGGTCTTGGCCAACAGCTCCACACGCAGCAAGGCCCCGTCAGACGCAAGCGCGAGATCATGCACGGTGACGATCCGCGCCAACCCGCCCAGGCCGCTCACAAAGGTTGCCAGGTCGTGGTAGGTGCCAAGCACGCCAACCTGCACCGGCGCTTCGATATAAAACGGCCGAGGCTGCTCGTCCAACACCTTTACGCCTTCGACCAGCAGGCCATCGCCGGCCGCCAGCCGGGCGATGTCTTCGAGCAGGCCGGGCATATCGGACTCAGCGGATAATTGCCGGAACAGCCCGCCAACCCGCGCCTGCATCGCCTGGGCCTCATCGCTGCGACGCTCAAGGTTTGCGGCAAGATCGGTCTTTTGCGCGAGCGCCTGTTGTAGGGCCACTTCCTGCGTCTGGAGCACCCGCAGCCGCTCGCGGGACGGCGCCAGGACCACACTGTTGCCCACCGCCAGCACCAGCCCGGCCAGCGCGCAGCCAAGCAAAACCTTACCGGGCAAGGGCCATTTGGCAGCGTGGTGAGTGAGTGCAGAAAGATCGAGCCTGGGCAGGCTCATGGCTGGGCCTCGGTGGATTCCCCCTGGCGCACCATCAGTTGAAATTCATTGCGGCCATCCGCGCCTTCCGCCCGCACATGCTGCAGCCGGGTAGCGTGGGCACCCTGGGAGGCCTCCAGGCTGCGCATCAACTGGGCGATATCCTGGCTGGACTCGGCGCTGCCGCTGATGCTCACGCTGTCGCCCCGGGCAACCACCTCGTGCAGATGCACGCCGTCGGGCACGGCGCGGGCCAGTTGGTCCAGCAACTGCGTACCGGCGGAACGGGCTTCGTGCAGGTCCTGCACGACCTTCATGCGCTCGGCCAGTTGCTGGCTCTGCTCCTGCAGGTCGTCGATGGTCTTGATCCGTGCATCCTGGGCGGCCACGTCCTTGCTCACATGGCTGTTGCGCGTTACCTGGCGGTCGATGGCCTGGTCGATGACCTGATCCGCCAGCCACACCGCCGCCAGCGCCACACAGGCGAACGCCAGCAAAAATACCAGAAAGTATTTGCGCCGCCGCTGCGCCAGCGCCTGGCGCCAGGGCAAAAGATTGATTCGTGTCATCCAGCGAAACTCCTCAGGGCCAATCCGCAAGCCACTCCCATCCCGTGGGCATCCGCGGCCCATTGTGCGCCATCGACACGACGGCCCGGCGTGAAGCTGGCGAAATCCTGACTGCATGCGCGCTCCAATGCAAACCCTTCGACATCCACCACCCTCGGCACCAGCCCTGCCAGGGCCAAAACAGCCTCGCGGGTTTCAACCTGTTCCTTCAGGCACGCCGCCAGCAATACCTGCACCCGCTCGGGGTTGTCGGCACAAGGGCCGCGCACTTGAAAGTCGATGGCGACGTCGTCCAGCGGGTAAGGAATGTACTGGTCGGCTTCCAGTTGGATCTGCCGGGCCATTTCCTGCTCGCTGAGCCGCGCCTGCAGGTCGATCACCCGCGTGATCACCGAGGAGCCCGCTACCGCCACCGCAGCCTGCCGGGCCGAGGTGCGCAGGCGCGACAGGGCCTGATGCAGGGCCTGGCCGATCAGTTCAAGGTCGAGCAAGGTGCCATCGACCACCGCCCGGCTCGGCAGCGACTGCGTGGCATAGCCTTCGACGGTATAGCCGCTGGCCGAACGGCTCAGTTCAATCAGTTTGATCCCGCTGTCATTGATGTCGACGCCCAGCACAGTATCGACTTTTCGCCTGAAAAATCCCTTTCCCATAAAACTCCCTAAACCTTTGCCTGTCTTACCGCCTGATTGGCGCCGGGCACCGTGCATTCGGTCGACTTGTTGAACCGGTACGAATGACGCCCCAAGTCGAAAAATGCTTTAATGCCCAGCGTTTTTTTCCGCTTTTATCTGCTGCCCGGGTCGATCCATCGTTTGTCATGCATGCCCCGGCGCCTAACTCATTCTTTTCTCTGGAAATCCAAAAGCCTTGATTCGTCTGCTGAAGTTTTTCGGGTACTCCATTGTCGCCATCGTTTGCGGGCTCCTGCTCGTCCTCAGCGGGGCCTATCTCTACCTTAGTCCGGGTTTGCCCTCCGTAGAGGCACTCAGAAGTATCCAGTTGCAGATTCCTTTGCGGGTCTACAGCAGCGATGAAAAACTGATCGCGGAGTTCGGCGAAATGCGCCGCACACCGATCCGTTTCGCCGACATTCCACCCAATTTCATTAGCGCGCTGTTGTCGGCTGAAGACGATAACTTCGCCAATCACTACGGTGTGGACCCCAGCAGCCTGGTGCGCGCCGCCACGCAGTTGGTAAAAAGCGGACACATTCAATCCGGTGGCAGCACCATCACCATGCAGGTGGCAAAAAACTTCTTCCTCACCAGCGAGCGCAGTTTTTCGCGCAAGGCCACCGAGATCCTGCTGGCCTTGCAGATCGAGCGTCAGCTGACCAAGGACGAGATCCTCGAGCTGTACGTCAACAAGATCTACCTGGGCAACCGCGCCTACGGCATCGAAGCCGCGTCGCAGGTGTACTACGGCAAGTCGATTCGTGACACCAGCCTGGCGCAGATGGCAATGATCGCCGGCCTGCCCAAGGCCCCTTCGCGCTTCAACCCCCTGGCCAACCCGGCGCGCAGCAAAGAGCGCCGCGACTGGATCCTGGGGCGCATGTACAAACTGGGCAAGATCGACCAGGCCGCCTATGAAAGCGCGGTGGCCGAGCCGCTGAACGCCAGCTACCACGTGCCGACGCCGGAAGTGAACGCGCCGTATATCGCCGAAATGGCCCGCGCCGAAATGGTCGGCCGTTATGGCAGCGAGGCGTACACCGAAGGCTTCCGCGTGACCACCACCGTGCCGAGCGACCTGCAGGACATCGCCAATGACGCGGTGCATTCCGGGCTTGTCGCCTACGACCAGCGTCACGGCTACCGGGGCCCCGAATCGCGCCTGCCGGGCAAGACCCTCAGCGCCTGGACGGCCGAGCTTGGCAAACAACGCACCATCAGCGGCCTCGAGCCGGCCATCGTCACCCAGGTGAAGAAAGACGGCGTGCAGGTGCTGACCCGCACCGGTGAAGCACACGTGGCCTGGGACAGCATGAAGTGGGCGCGACCGTTCCTGAACACCAACAGCATGGGCGCGCTGCCCAGGCAGCCGTCGGACGTGGCACAGGTGGGTGACTTGATCCGCGTGCAACGTCAGAAGGACGACAGCCTCAAATTCAGCCAGGTACCGGTCGCCCAAGGCGCCCTGGTGTCCCTGGACCCGCAGAATGGTGCGATTCGCGCGCTGGTCGGCGGCTTTGCCTTCGAGCAGAGCAACTACAACCGCGCCACCCAGGCCAAGCGCCAACCGGGCTCGAGCTTCAAGCCGTTCATCTACAGCGCTGCGCTGGACAACGGCTACACCGCCGCCAGCCTGGTCAACGATGCACCGATCGTGTTTGTCGACGAGTACCTGGACAAGGTCTGGCGTCCGAAGAACGACACCAACACCTTCCTTGGCCCGATCCGCATCCGCGAGGCGCTGTACAAGTCGCGCAACCTGGTGTCGATCCGCCTGCTGCAGGCGATGGGCGTGGGCAAGACCATCGACTACATCACGCGCTTCGGCTTTGCCAAGTCGGACCTGCCGCCCAACCTGTCCCTGGCCCTGGGCACCGCGACCCTCACGCCGATGGAAATCGCCACCGGCTGGAGCACCTTTGCCAACGGCGGCTACAAGATCGCGCCCTACCTGATCGACAAGATCGAGAGCCGCAACGGCGACACACTGTTCACCGCCAACCCGCCACGCGTGCCGGGTGATGTGGTCAACGGCGTGGCTGCTACCGACGGCCTGGCCGCGCCGAGCAACGGCGGTATCACCATCGAGCCGACGCCGGGCGCAGCACCGGCCACGAATGCCGGCAACCCGGCCGAACCCCAGGCACCTGCGGTGGCCGAGCGCATTGTGGATGGTCGCACCACCTATATCCTCAACAGCATCCTCGAAGACGTGATCAAGAAAGGCACCGGCCGTCGCGCCCTGGCCCTGGGCCGCGCGGATATCGCCGGCAAGACCGGTACCACCAACGAATCCAAGGACGCCTGGTTCTCCGGCTACAACGGCGACTACGTGACCACCGTGTGGACCGGCTACGACCAGCCGGAAAGCCTGGGCCGCCGTGAGTTCGGCGGCACTGTCGCGCTGCCGATCTGGATGAGCTACATGGGCGCCGCGCTGAAGGACAAGCCCTTGCACACCCAGCCGGAACCGGAAGGCATCCTCAGCCTGCGGATCGACCCGGTGAGTGGTCGCGCCGCATCCCCGAGCACGCCGAATGCGTACTTTGAACTGTTCAAGAGCGAAGACACGCCGCCATCGGTCAACGAACTGGGTAACGGCGTCGCACCGGGCAGTCCGCTACCGGCAGACGAGGCCGCGCCGATCGATTTGTTCTAACCCGATCTAGAGCCTGATACAGATCCAATGTGGGAGGGGGCTTGCTCCAGATGGCAGTGTCACAGTCACTTGATGTATTGACTGGTGCACCGCTATCGGGAGCAAGCCCCCTCCCACATTGGATCTCCACAGGCCTCAAGTTGATCGCCAAATCATAAAAAAGCCCCGACTCATCCGAGCCGGGGCTTTTTGTTGGTGCGCTACAACGGCTTAGCCGTTGAACACATCATCCACGCTTTGCAGCGGGTAGTGCTTCGGATACGGCAGGGTGGCCACACCGGTCTCGATGGCGGCCTTGGCCACGGCGTCGGAGATCAGGGTGATCAGACGCTTGTCCATCGGTTTCGGGATGATGTACTCACGACCGAACGCCAGCGGTGCACCACCGTAGGCGTCGCAGACATCCTGTGGCACCGGCAGTTTGGCCAGTTCACGCAGGGCATTGGCGGCGGCGACTTTCATTTCTTCGTTGATGCGCTTGGCGCGAACGTCCAGGGCGCCACGGAAGATGAACGGGAAGCCCAGCACGTTGTTGACCTGGTTCGGGTAGTCCGAACGACCGGTGGCCATGATCACGTCGCTGCGGGTGGCGTGGGCCAGCTCAGGCGAGATCTCGGGGTCCGGGTTGGAGCAGGCGAACACGATCGGGTTCGGCGCCATGGACTTGAGGCCTTCGGCGCTCAGCAGGTTCGGGCCGGACAGGCCAACGAACACGTCGGCACCGTTGAGGGCGTCAGCCAGGGTGCGCTTGGAGGACGGATGAGCAAACATCGCCTTGTACTGGTTCAGGTCGGTACGCTCGGACTGGATCACGCCCTTGCTGTCGACCATGTAGATGTTTTCGAGCCTGGCGCCCATGCTGATGATCAGCTTCATGCAGGAAATGGCGGCGGCGCCGGCGCCCAGGCAGACGATTTTTGCCTCGGCCAGGGTTTTGCCGGCGATTTCCAGCGCGTTGATCATGCCGGCTGCGGTAACAATCGCAGTGCCGTGCTGGTCATCGTGGAATACCGGAATGTCGCACTGTTCGATCAACGCCTTTTCAATCTCGAAGCACTCGGGTGCCTTGATGTCTTCCAGGTTGATGCCACCGAAGGTGATGGAAATGCGCTTGACCGTGTCGATGAACGCCTGCGGGCTCTCGGAGTCGACTTCGATGTCGAACACGTCGATGCCG
Source organism: Pseudomonas trivialis (assembly GCF_001439805.1). GTDB lineage: Bacteria > Pseudomonadota > Gammaproteobacteria > Pseudomonadales > Pseudomonadaceae > Aquipseudomonas > Aquipseudomonas trivialis. The sequence continues at coordinate 87,338 of NZ_JYLK01000008.1, forward strand.
GCAAAGCGCTTGAACAGCACGCCCTTGCCTTCCATGACGGGCTTGGACGCCAATGGGCCGAGGTTGCCCAGGCCGAGAATCGCGGTGCCATCGGAAATCACTGCAACCAGGTTGCCTTTGCCGGTGTACTTGTACGCCAGTTCAGGGTCACGGGCGATTTCACGTACGGGCTCGGCAACACCAGGGCTGTAGGCCAGCGAGAGGTCGCGAGCAGTGGCAGTGGCTTTGGTGAGCTCTACACTCAGCTTTCCTGGACGAGGATGGGCATGATATTCGAGAGCGGCAGTTTTCAAATCAGACATATCGGCATTCCGCTTTTACTGTTGGTCGACGGACCGCCGAGGATACGCGCGAAGCAATTTCCCTACAAGACTGGGCAGTCACGGGCCGCAAGTCCCCGCAAAGACGCAGTTTGATCGCAAGCCACGGGATACGAGGGCGCAACTGTTCACAATCACAGCATTTAAATGTCTACAATTTTTATTGGCGAGACGACTTGAGCATGGCCGGATCGCTCAACGGCAGCAACCAGCGCGCCTGGCCGCTCTCAAGACGACCACGTCGAGCACGATCCTGCACCCAGCCACGCGTCTCGACAGTCTGGCCTTGCAGACCGGCGAGCGTGGCTGCGTCGAACTTCCCGACCACATTCGGCGCAATGCGCAATGCCAGCGAACCGGGGAGTTGAATCCAGATGCCACCGCGATTACGTTCGACCTTTTTCACCCGGCCGCTGATCAGGGCAAATCCTGCGCGCCTGACCTGCGCCACGCTGCGCACGGGCGAGGTGCGCCACAGCCCCAGGCGGTGCTGGCGCGCATTGTTTTCTGCCGCCTGCTGGCAAGCGATGAGGTCGACATTGGGTGCAATGCCCACCTGAAACCCCAGGCCTTCGGCGAGCAACTGCGCTTCCAGATTGTTGCCATCGGCGCCATAGAGGTGGGCCAGGGTACGGCCGTAATGATCCTTGCGCTCGCGCCCCGGCACGAGCCCGACGCGCCCGTTACTGGCCCGCACCAAGGCCTGCAATCGCTGACGGGCAGCAACGGCGTAAGGCTCGTCGGGACGGCCTTTTTGGCGGTTTCCGGCGCATTGAGGCCGATCATGCGCACGCTGCGGCCATCCGTGAGGCGCACCGTGTCGCCATCCACCACGCGCTTGACCTGCACATGGGCCAGGGAGGTCGGCGCCGGGCAGAACACATCGGCCTGGGCGGCGGACAGCCAAATTCCGGGCACAAAAAAGGCGCCCACAAGGGACGCCTTTTTCAACAGCTGGCAAAAGCCCATAAGGCTTTTGAACCTTACTCTGCCGGAGTGGCAGCAGCAGGCTTCTTGCCGAAAGCACCAAAGCGATCTGCGAAGCGCTGTACACGGCCGCCGGTGTCCAGAGTTTTCTGCTTACCGGTGTAGAACGGGTGGCACTCGTTGCATACGTCAGTACCCAGTGGCTTGCACAGGTTCGAACGGGTTTCGAACTTGTTGCCGCAGCTGCAGGTGACTTCGATGGTTTCGTACGCTGGATGGATATCGGCTTTCATGGCACTTCCTCGGGCTAGCGTGCCGCCACTCGACACTATTGTCGAATACCGCACGTAATTAGGCCGCGAATTCTAACAGACCTTTCAAATCGCGCAAGCGGCGCTCACAGCCCAATCCCTTCCTTTCATCAGAAAACTGTCGGCTACCCCAAGCCTCCCCCTGTCTGCTAGGCTCGCGCCCCTGCACCACCGCCTGCCTTATAGATGAGACCTCTCGCGTGCCCGACGCCATTTTGCGCCTAGCCCTGCCCTCGCCCCTGCGCCGCCTGTTCGATTACCGGGCGCCGGCCGGTGTGCTGCGGGCGCAGTTGCAGCCGGGGATGCGCGTGCGCGTGCCGTTCGGTCGCCGGGAAATGATCGGCATCCTGGTGGAAATTGCCGACCACAGCGAAGTCCCGGCAGAAAAGCTCAAACCCGCACTGGCGATCATCGACGCCACGGCGCCACTGCCACCGGCGCTGTTCAAGCTGTGCCTGTGGACCGCCCAGTACTACCAGCACAGCCTGGGCGACACCTTGAGCTGGGCGCTGCCGGTGCTGCTGCGCCAGGGCGAACTGGCCGAAGCGCGCCAGGAACGCTTCTGGTCCACGGTGCCCGGCGCGCGCCTCGACGACCCGCGCATCGCCCGCGCGCCGCGCCAGCGTGAGGCCCTCGCCACCCTGGCGCAGCACCCCCACGGCGTGGCGCATCAACTGTTAAGCAAGCTGATGCTGAGCAAGGACAGCCTCGACCTGCTGCTGGCCAAAGGGCTGGTGCAGGTCGAAATCCGCAAGCATGCGCCCGACCCGCGCCATGAACACTGGTTGGCCCAGCCGGAGCTGCCGCTGAACCCAGAGCAACGCGCCGCCTATGAAGCAATCCGCGCAGGCTTCGACAGCTTCCACGCGTTCCTGCTGGCCGGCGTCACCGGCAGCGGCAAGACCGAAGTCTATCTGCAGTTGATCCGCGAGACCCTGCAGGCCGGCAAACAGGCGCTGGTGCTGATCCCCGAAATCAACCTGGGCCCGCAGACCCTGGCGCGCTTCGAGCAGCGCTTCAATGCGCGCATCGCTCTGGTGCACTCGGCGGTCAACGACCGTGAGCGCCTGGAGTCGTGGCTGGCGGCGCGGGACGGCGAGGCCGACATTATTATCGGCACCCGTTCGGCGCTGTTTACGCCGATGAAAAATCCCGGGCTGATCATCATCGACGAGGAGCACGACGGCTCCTATAAACAGCAGGAAGGCCTGCGTTATCACGCCCGCGACCTCGCGCTGGTGCGCGCGCGCCAGGAGGACATCCCGATTGTGCTGGGTTCGGCCACGCCGTCCCTGGAGAGCCTGCACAACGCCTACACCGGCCGCTATGGCCTGCTGCGCCTGAACGAGCGTGCCGGTGGCGCCAAACAGCCACGTTTCCTGCGCCTGGACGTAAAAAGCCGTCCGCTGGACAGCGGCATTTCCGGGCCGATGCAACAGGCCATCGGCCAGACCCTCGCCGCCGGCCAGCAGGTGCTGGTGTTTCTCAATCGACGCGGCTTTGCACCGACGCTGTTGTGCCACGACTGTGGCTGGATGTCCGAGTGTGAACGGTGCGATGCGCGCATGACCGTGCACCAGCGCCACGGCGAGCTGCGCTGCCATCATTGCGGCCATGTGGAGCGGGTGCCACGTCACTGCCCGCAGTGTGGCAAGGTCGACCTGCGCCCCGTCGGCGCGGGCACCGAGCGCGCCGAAGAGCGCCTGGGCATCCTGTTTCCGGATTACCCGGTGCTGCGGGTCGACCGTGACAGCACCTCGCGCAAGGACGCCATGAATCAGCTGTTTGCCACCATCCAGAAAGGCCAGCCGTGCATTCTGGTGGGCACACAGATGCTCGCCAAGGGGCATCACTTCCCACGGGTCACCCTGGTGTCGATTCTCGATGCGGACGGTGGCTTGTTCTCCGGGGATTTTCGCGCCAGCGAGCGCATGGCGCAGTTGATCGTGCAGGTCGCCGGCCGCGCAGGCCGCGCCGAAGAACCGGGCCGGGTGATTATCCAGACACACCTGGCCGATCATCCGCTGCTGATCCAGTTGACCGAACAAGGCTACTTCGCCTTCGCCGAACAGGCCCTGAGCGAACGCCGCTCCGCCGGCCTGCCGCCGTTTGCCCACCTCGCCCTGCTGCGTGCCGAAGCCCATAAACCGGGGCAGGCCGAAAGTTTCCTCGATGAGGCCTGCAGCGCCGCTGAACGTTTGCTGGCAGAGCTGGGTCTGAGCGGCATCGAACTGCTCGGCCCGGTGCCCGCCCCCATGGAGCGCCGCGCCGGACGTTATCGCGCCCAGTTGCTGTTGCAGGCGACCTCCCGCGCACCGTTGCACCGGCTGTTGAGCAGCTGGTTGCTGGCCCTGGAGCACATGCCCGGCGGCCGGCAGGTGCGCTGGTCGCTGGATGTGGATCCGGTGGATTTGTATTGATAGCGAGATCGCCATCGGGCTTGAACGGTTGGCAAGCCCGCCCGCGCCACGGATAATGCCGAGTTTTTCCACCTGCGCATCGCGCGCCGCCGCTTGCGGTTGAAAGAGAACACCATGAAAGACACCATTCGCCAGCTGATCCAGCAAGCCCTCACCCAACTCGTCAACGAAGGTGTGTTGCCTGAAGGCCTGTCGCCGGCGATCCAGGTGGAGAACACCCGCGACAAGACCCACGGCGACTTCGCCAGCAACATCGCGATGATGCTGTCCAAGCCGGCCGGCATGAAGCCGCGCGACCTCGCAGAAAAAATCATCGCCGCACTGCCCGCCGACGCCAGCGTCAACAAGGCCGAAATCGCCGGCCCGGGCTTTATCAACTTCTTCCAGAACACCCAGGCCCTGGCCTCGCGCCTGGACGCAGCCCTGGCCGACGCCCGCATCGGTGCACGCAAAGCGGGGGACAGCCAGCGCGTGGTTGTCGACCTGTCGGCGCCCAACCTCGCCAAGGAGATGCACGTCGGCCACCTGCGCTCGACCATCATCGGCGACGGCGTGGCGCGGGTGCTGGAGTTTCTCGGCGACACCGTGATCCGGCAGAACCACGTGGGCGACTGGGGCACCCAGTTCGGCATGCTGATGGCCTACCTGCAGGAGAACCCGATCACCAGCAACGAGCTGGCCGACCTCGAGAACTTCTACCGCGCGGCCAAAAAGCGCTTCGACGAATCCGAGGCGTTTGCCGATCGCGCCCGTGGCCTGGTGGTCAAGCTGCAAGCCGGTGACACCGAATGCCTGGCGCTGTGGAACCGCTTCCGTGAAATTTCCCTGTCCCACTGCCAGGACATCTACGAGCTGCTCAACGTCAAACTGACCATGGCCGACGTAATGGGCGAAAGCGCCTACAACGACGATCTGATCAACGTGGTCAACGACCTCAAGGCCGCAGGCCTGCTGGTCGAGAGCAACGGCGCGCAGTGCGTGTTCCTCGAAGAATTCAAGACCGCCGACGGCGAGCCGCTGCCGGTGATCATCGTCAAGGCCGACGGCGGCTACCTCTACGCCACCACCGACCTCGCCGCCGTGCGCTACCGCAGCGGCGTGCTCAAGGCCGACCGCGCCTTGTACTTCGTTGATCAGCGCCAGGCCCTGCACTTCCAGCAGGTGTTCGAAGTGGCCCGCCGTGCAGGTTTCGTCACCCACCCGATGCACATGGAGCACATGGGCTTCGGCACCATGAACGGCGCCGATGGCCGCCCGTTCAAGACCCGCGACGGCGGCACCGTGAAGCTGATCGACCTGCTGACCGAAGCCCAGGAACGTGCCTACACCCTGGTGAAGGAAAAAAACCCGGAGCTGGCCGAGGCCGACCTGCGCAACATCGCCCGCGTGGTGGGCATTGGCGCGGTGAAGTACGCCGACCTGTCCAAGCACCGCACCAGCGATTACAGCTTCAATTTCGAGCTGATGCTCAACTTCGAAGGCAACACCGCGCCTTACCTTCTCTACGCCTACACCCGCGTGGCCGGTGTGTTCCGCAAACTGGGCAAGGATTTCAGCGAAGTCCAGGGCCAGATCAATCTTCAGGCCCCCCAGGAACACGAACTGGCGGCCAAACTGGCGCAGTTCGGCGAAGTGCTGAACAGCGTCGGCGAAAAAGGCACGCCGCACATTCTGTGCACCTATCTGTACGAAGTGGCCGGGTTGTTCTCCAGCTTCTACGAGAACTGCCCGATCCTCACCGCCGACGACGAAGCCCAGAAGCACAGTCGCCTGCGCCTCGCCGCACTGGCTGGACGGACCCTCAAGCAAGGCCTGGAACTGTTAGGCCTGGAAACCCTGGAGCGTATGTAAGTTGGCTGCCAAGAAGAAACCAGCACCCAAGCGCGGCGCGAGCCGCTATCAGGCCCCGGCAAAGAAGCCGATTCCGGGCTGGCTGTGGATGGCGATCGGCCTTACGGTCGGCGCGTTTGTCGTGTTCCTGATGAAGCTGGACCCGGGCCAGGGCGACGACGTCAAACGGGTCAAAAAGGAACAGCAGAAAGCCAGCAAAATGGCCGAAGCCAATAAAACCGCGCCCAGCCCGACCGCACCGGTGAAGCCGAAATACGACTTCTACACGCTGCTGCCCGAGTCGGAAGTGATCGTGCCGCCTGATGCCGTGCCGGAAAAAACCCTGCCGACGCCGCAGGTGCCGACCACCCCGGTGACCCCGGCGGAAGCTGCAAAAATCGACACCGCCCGCGCCCAGGCCGCGCTGGCCGGGATCACCCCGCCGCCGGCGCCACCGGTTGCCGAAACCAAGGCGGCGCCAGTGACCAAGTTCTTCCTGCAGGCGGGCTCGTTCCCGAAACAGGCGGATGCGGAGCGCGTTCGCGCGCAGATCATCCTGTTGGGCCAGACCGTTTCGGTGGAGTCCGGCACGGTGAAGGAAGCAACCTGGTACCGCGTGCTGGTGGGGCCGTTCAGCAACCGCGAGCAACTGACCGTGGCGCAGAAGCAACTGGCGGGCGCGGGCTTTAGCAACCTGTTGTTACAACAACGCCAGAGCCGCTGATCCAGGCGTAACGCTGATCAAAATGTGGGAGAGGGCTTGCCCCCTCCCACATTGGACTTTCATTGATCTTCAGAATGAGTCCGACACCGCCGCGCTGCTTGTTCGCACAACGTCCTATAGTTGAAATCCCCACCACCACCCCCATATCAGTTTCCATCAGGGCATTTTCGCCCCGCTGCGTGGAGACTCTCCCCTTGACCACCATCGTTTCAGTACGTCGCCACGGCAAAGTCGTCATGGGCGGCGATGGCCAGGTTTCCCTGGGCAACACCGTGATGAAAGGCAACGCCAAGAAAGTGCGTCGCCTGTACCACGGCCAGGTGCTTGCCGGTTTCGCTGGCGCCACCGCCGACGCCTTCACCCTTTTCGAGCGTTTCGAAGGTCAGCTGGAAAAACACCAGGGCCACCTCGTGCGCGCGGCGGTCGAGCTTGCCAAAGAATGGCGCACCGACCGCTCCCTCAGCCGCCTCGAAGCCATGCTGGCGGTCGCCAACAAGGACGCGTCCCTGATCATCACCGGCAACGGCGATGTGGTTGAGCCTGAACACGGCCTGATCGCCATGGGCTCCGGCGGTGGCTACGCCCAGGCGGCGGCCAGCGCACTGCTGAAGAAGACCGACCTGTCGGCCCGCGAAGTCGTCGAGACCGCGCTGGGTATCGCCGGCGATATCTGCGTGTTCACCAACCACAACTTCACCATTGAGGAGCAGGACCTCGCCGAGTAAGCCGTAGGCTTATTTGCGCTTGAGGCCGCCAAACACTATGTCCATGACTCCCCGCGAAATCGTCCATGAACTCAACCGCCATATCATCGGCCAGGACGATGCCAAGCGCGCCGTCGCCATCGCCCTGCGTAACCGCTGGCGCCGGATGCAACTGCCCGAAGAACTGCGCGTTGAAGTAACGCCCAAGAACATCCTGATGATCGGGCCAACCGGCGTGGGCAAAACCGAAATCGCCCGGCGCCTGGCCAAACTGGCCAACGCGCCGTTCATCAAGGTCGAAGCGACCAAGTTCACCGAAGTGGGGTATGTGGGCCGCGATGTCGAGTCGATCATCCGTGACCTGGCCGACGCTGCCCTGAAGATGCTGCGCGAACAGGAAGTGACCAAGGTCAGCCATCGCGCCGAAGACGCCGCCGAAGAACGCATCCTTGACGCCCTGCTGCCTCCGGCGCGCATGGGTTTCAACGAAGACTCGGCGCAGTCCACCGATTCCAATACGCGCCAGCTGTTCCGCAAGCGTCTGCGTGAAGGGCAACTGGACGACAAGGAAATCGAGATCGAAGTCGCCGAAGTCTCCGGCGTCGACATCTCCGCACCGCCTGGCATGGAAGAAATGACCAGCCAGTTGCAGAACCTGTTCGCCAACATGGGCAAGGGCAAGAAGAAAAGCCGCAAGCTCAAGGTCAAGGACGCGCTCAAACTGGTGCGCGATGAAGAAGCCGGACGCCTGGTCAATGAGGAAGAACTCAAGGCCAAGGCCCTGGAAGCGGTCGAGCAGCACGGCATCGTGTTCATCGACGAAATCGACAAAGTGGCCAAGCGCGGTAATTCCGGTGGCGTCGATGTGTCCCGCGAGGGTGTTCAGCGCGACCTGCTGCCGCTGATCGAAGGCTGCACCGTGAACACCAAGCTGGGCATGGTCAAGACCGACCACATCCTGTTTATCGCCTCTGGTGCGTTCCACCTGAGCAAACCGAGCGACCTGGTGCCGGAGCTGCAAGGCCGTCTGCCGATTCGCGTGGAGCTCAAGGCGCTGACGCCGGGTGATTTCGAGCGCATCCTCAGCGAACCGCACGCGTCGCTCACCGAGCAGTACCGGGAACTGCTGAAAACCGAGGGCCTGGGCATCGAGTTCCAGCCGGACGGTATCAAGCGCCTGGCCGAGATTGCCTGGCAGGTCAACGAGAAGACCGAGAACATCGGCGCCCGTCGCCTGCACACGCTGCTTGAGCGTTTGCTGGAGGAAGTGTCGTTCAGTGCCGGCGACCTGGCCGGTGCGCAAAATGGCGAAGTGATCAGGATCGACGCGGATTACGTCAACAGCCACTTGGGCGAACTGGCGCAGAACGAAGATTTGTCGCGCTATATCCTGTGACCGCCCTGCTCTAAAGTGTGGGAGGGGCTTGCTCCCTCCCACATTTTGGAATATCACCCATGTCTAAATTCCCGACCGCCGTAAACCTGCACAAAACCTCCAACACCCTCGGCCTCACCTACGGGCCGGATGAAACCTACCAGTTGCCCGCCGAACTTCTGCGGGTGCACTCGCCTTCCGCTGAAGTCCAGGGCCACGGCAAACCGATCCTGCAATTCGGCAAGCTCCACGTTAAGTTGATCAAGGTGGAACCGGCCGGCCAGTACGCACTGAAATTGACCTTTGACGACGGCCATGACAGCGGACTGTTCACCTGGGATTACCTCTACCAACTGGCCGTGCGTCAGGAAAACCTGTGGGCCGATTACCTGGCCGAACTCAAGGCCGCCGGCAAAACCCGCGACCCGAGCGAGTCGGTCGTGCGGCTGATGCTCTAGCTCAGGCTTCCTGCACGTTAGAGGGCACTTTCTAATTTCATCTGCTTGAATGTTCTGCTTCGTGGTCAATGATTGGCCCGCTTGCGAAACAAATTAAACTCGGGTAACCAATGGAACTGGCAAGTTCCCTGCATTTGACGATGCGGTAGCAACGGTCACCCAAGTGCAGTACCTGGCTTGTGCCGTGCAGCGAAACCGGACGCGCGGCAGTAACCGGTACTCGTCTTTCGGACAATGGAGCGTCGTAGATGAGTGACAAGAACAACGATGACCTGAAACGCCAGGCCTCGGAAAACACCCTGGGGCTCAACCCGATCATCGCGTTACGCAAAAAGGACTTGCTCGCCTCGGCGAAGATGGTGCTGACCCAGGCCATCCGGCAACCGCTGCACAGCGTCAAGCATGCCGCCCACTTGGGGCTCGAGTTGAAAAACGTGATGTTCGGCCAATCCGCGTTGGTGCCCGAGCAGGACGACCGTCGCTTCAACGACCCCGCCTGGAGCCAGAACCCGCTCTATAAACGCTACCTGCAAACCTACCTGGCGTGGCGCAAGGAACTGCACGACTGGATCGACGACAGCAGCCTGTCGCCCCAGGACATCAGCCGTGGTCACTTCGTGATCAACCTCATGACCGAGGCCATGGCCCCCACCAACAGCGTGGCCAACCCGGCAGCGGTCAAGCGCTTCTTCGAGACCGGCGGCAAAAGCCTGCTCGATGGCCTGTCCCACCTGGCCAAGGACATGGTGCACAACGGCGGCATGCCCAGCCAGGTCAACATGGGTGCTTTCGAAGTGGGCAAGACCCTGGGCACCACCGAAGGCGCGGTGGTGTTTCGCAATGACGTGCTGGAGCTGATCCAGTACAGGCCCATCACCGAACAGGTGCACGAGCGCCCACTGCTGGTGGTGCCGCCGCAGATCAACAAATTCTATGTGTTCGACCTGAGCCCGGAAAAAAGCCTCGCGCGCTTCTGCCTGCGCAATAACCAGCAGACTTTTATCGTCAGCTGGCGCAACCCGACCAAGGCCCAGCGCGAGTGGGGCCTGTCCACCTACATCGAAGCGCTCAAGGAAGCGGTGGACGTGGTCAGCGCGATCACCGGCAGCAAGGACATCAACATGCTCGGCGCCTGCTCCGGCGGCATCACCTGCACTGCCCTGCTGGGCCACTACGCGGCGCTGGGCGAGCACAAGGTCAACGCGCTGACCCTGCTGGTGAGCGTGCTGGACACCACGCTGGACACTCAGGTGGCGCTGTTCGTCGACGAACAGACCCTGGAAGCGGCCAAGCGCCATTCCTACCAGGCCGGCGTGCTCGAAGGCCGCGACATGGCCAAGGTGTTCGCCTGGATGCGCCCCAACGACCTGATCTGGAACTACTGGGTCAACAACTACCTGCTGGGCAATGAGCCGCCGGTGTTCGATATCCTGTTCTGGAACAACGACACCACGCGCCTGCCGGCCGCTTTCCACGGCGACCTGATCGAGCTGTTCAAGAACAACCCCCTGGTGCGCGCCAATGCCCTGGAAGTGTGCGGCACGCCCATCGATCTCAAGCAGATCACCGCCGATATCTACTCCCTGGCCGGCACCAACGACCACATCACGCCATGGCAGTCCTGCTACAAATCGGCGCAGTTGTTTGGCGGCAAGGTGGAATTCGTGCTGTCGAGCAGCGGCCATATCCAGAGCATCCTCAACCCGCCGGGCAACCCCAAGGCGCGCTATCAGACCAGCGATGGCCTGGGCTGCACCGCGCTGGAGTGGCAGGAGAATGCGACCAAGCACACCGACTCGTGGTGGCTGCACTGGCAGGCGTGGCAGGCAGAGCGCGCCGGGAAACTGAAGAAAGCCCCCACCAAACTGGGCAATAAAGCCTACGCCGCAGCTGAAGCGGCGCCTGGAACCTATGTGCATGAACGCTAGAACACACTTTTATGATGGGATGAGATCAATTGTGGAAGGGTGCTTGCTCCCGATAGCGATGTGTCAGTCAACACCTGTATCACTGATATGACGTCATCGGGAGCAAGCCCCCTCCCACAGTTCGACCCCATTCCAGCTTTAAGACTTCACAGGGCTTGAGCATGTCGCAACCGTTCATCTTCCGCACCATTGACCTGGACGGCCAGACCCTGCGCACGGCGGTGCGCCCGGGCAAGCCGCACATGACGCCGTTGCTGATCTTCAATGGCATCGGCGCCAACCTGGAACTGGTGTTTCCATTCGTGCAGGCCCTGGACCCGGACCTGGAAGTGATTGCTTTCGATGTGCCGGGCGTCGGCGGCTCTTCGACGCCCAGCCGGCCCTATCGTTTCCCCGGCCTGGCCAGGCTCACCGCGCGCATGCTCGATTATCTGGACTATGGACAGGTCAACGCAGTGGGCGTGTCGTGGGGCGGCGCGCTGGCGCAGCAGTTCGCCCATGACTACCCGGAACGCTGCAAGAAACTGATCCTGGCGGCCACGGCGGCGGGTGCGGTAATGGTGCCGGGCAAACCCAGGGTGCTGTGGCTGATGGCAAGCCCACGCCGCTATATCCAGCCGTCCCACGTGGTGCGCATTGCGCCGATGATCTACGGCGGCTCGTTCCGTCGCGATGCCCGGTTGGCTGCCGAGCACGCGAGCAAAGTGCGTTCGGCGGGCAAGCTGGGTTACTACTGGCAGCTGTTCGCGGGGCTGGGCTGGACCAGCATCCACTGGCTACACAAGATCCGCCAGCCGACCCTGGTGCTGGCCGGCGACGACGACCCGCTGATCCCGCTGATCAACATGCGCCTGCTCGCCTGGCGCATCCCCAATGCGCAATTGCACATCATCGATGACGGCCATCTGTTTCTGATCACCCGGGCCGAAGCCGTGGCGCCGATCATCATGAAATTTCTACAGGAGGAGCGCCTGCGCGCCGTGATTCACCCGCGACCGACCGTGTAAGAACGCATCGCGGGCCACGTGTGTGGGCCTGCGCTCAACTCAATGATCAGCCCAAGAAGACCGGATGAAAACCCGCGACCGTATCCTTGAATGTGCCCTGCAGTTGTTCAACCACAAGGGCGAGCCCAATGTGTCGACCATGGAGGTGGCCAATGAAATGGGGATCAGCCCCGGCAACCTCTACTACCACTTCCACGGCAAGGAGCCGCTGGTACTGGGGTTGTTCGAGCGCTTTCAGGGCGAACTGACGCCGCTGCTCGACCCGCCCGCCGACGCGCACCTGGAACCCCAGGATTACTGGCTGTTCCTGCACCTGATCGTCGAGCGCATGGCGCATTACCGGTTTCTGTTCCAGGACCTGTCCAATCTGGCCGGACGCCTGCCCAAGCTGGCCAAGGGTATTCGCCACCTGCTCACCGCCCTCAAGCGCACCCTCGCCTCGCTGCTGGCGCGGCTCAAAACCGATGGTCAACTGGTGAGCGATACCCAGGCGCTGGGGCAACTGGTGGAGCAGATCACCCTGACCCTGCTGTTTTCCCTGGACTATCAGCGCGTTCTCGACCGTGCCGGCGAGGTGCGGGTGGTGGTTTACCAGATCATGATGCTGGTGGCGCCGCACCTGTTGCCGCCGGCACGCCAGGCCACCGAACGACTGGCACTGCGTTACCTGCAAGACCCGGTTTAATCGGCAATTATTCCAATTCGCCGAACTGCTGATTGAACTTGAACAGTTCGCTGTCGTTGCTGATACCCAACTTTCGATACGCCGATTGTTTTTGCGTGCTGATGGTACTTGCGCTGCGTGAAAACTTGGCGGCGATTGAACTCACCGACATGCCATCGAGAAAACACCGCAGCACTTCCTGCTCTTTGGGTGTGAGGCAGGCACTCAAGCGCAGTGGCGTAGAAACATCCATCCCCGAACGCAGGCCGGCAACGTGCGTCATCGATTGCATGCCTTGCAGCGCCGGCACCATACAGGGCTGTACATACAAGCGGCCCTGGGCAACGGTTCGAATAGCGATGATCAACGCCTGCAGGTTCTGGGTTTTCCCCAGGATTCCCCAGCAACCGGCTTTCAACGACAGCGAAACCGTCGCGGGCGTGTAATGCGACGCCACGATCAATGGCCTGCAGCGGTTGAAACGCCGCTTGAGCACTCGGATCAGGTTCAGACCGTCGGTCTCCGACGGCGCCAGCACGAAGTCCATCACCACCACGTCCGCAGAGTGCCGGGCCAGCGCCTCCAGCAACGCACTGGCCGTGCCGAAGGAGCCGATCACGTTGATATCGGCCTCTTTGCCAAGGCCCAACTCGATACCCTGGCGAACCATCTCGTGGTGATCCAGCAGCATGACAGTGCAAGGGGTGGAATTTGAAGTTGCCATCGGGACACCTGCGTTAATGGCTGTAACTTGCTCAACGCTATAACCCAGGCCTACAGGGCATTCAATATATGCCCACAACAAAGACTACATAAAACTACAGTAACGACTGACAGAGTATTCCGAGGGAAACTTCCCAGGCCCGCCGCACTTTAAAAAATATTCAATACAAACAATACGATTTCAATCTATTACGAACGCAATATCGATACTTCTCTATAGAGAACATTCATTTTTAGATACAAATTATGAGGACCGATTATTACACCCAACTTGAGATCACGATGAACGTTAAGGCTTTAATCCCCGCCGCACTCCTCCTGAGCACTGCGCTGTCGACCAGCACACACGCCACCGATGGCGTGATCAATTTCAGCGGTCTGGTGACGGACGTGACCTGCACCATAGAAGGCGCCGCTCCCGGCACCGGTGCGGTGGTCAAGGACGTGAACCTGGGCGGCGTCTCCGCTGCCCGTCTGGCCACCGCCGGCAGTCGCGCCAACCTCACCGGCTTCACCATTCGCATCGGCGCTCCCGGCGAAGGCAGTTGCACCAACGGGCGCACCGCCATGGTGGCGTTCGATCCGACCAGCCCCGCTATCGACGTGGCGACCGGGCGCCTGAATATCGATGGCTACAACGACCCGTCCGACACCACCAACGCCAAGAACGTACAGGTCGAAGTCACCAGTCGCACCGGCACGCCGCTCAATGTCTACACCGAGAAATCCGAAGGCGTGGTGATCACCGACAACCAGGCGACCATCCCCCTCGCAGCGCAGCTCTATGCCAGCGGTGCCGCCACCGAAGGCAAGGTCAATACCCGGGTCGGTTTCATGATCGAGTACGCCGAGTAAAAGGCGGCGAGAGGAGATCGGACGATGAAAACAACGAACGGCCTGGCACGGCTTTGCGCAACAATTGCCGTACTGTTATTGCTGGCGCCTGCGGTCCAGGCGGGCGTGATCGTGCATGGCACACGAGTGATCTACCCGGCGCAGCGCCAGGAAGTCATCGTGCGCCTGGAAAACAGAGGCAGCCGCCCGGCGCTGGTGCAAACCTGGCTGGACAGTGGCAACCGGCAGTCCAGACCGGCCACCGCGCAGGCACCGTTCAGCGTGTCGCCGCCGATCTTTCGCATCGAGCCTTACCAGCAACAGGCATTGCGCCTGCGCTATTCCGGCGACCCGGTGCCCACCGACCGTGAAAGTCTCTACTGGCTCAACGTGTTGGAAGTCCCGCCACGCGCGGCGGATGCCGAAAAAAACAACCAGATCGAGTTGTCGTTCCGCACCCGTCTGCGCGTATTCCTGCGCCCGCCAACGCTGCCCTACCCGGCGGCCAGTGCCGCGGCCAGGCTGAAATGGAAGCTGATCAGCCACGAGCAGGGTTTTGCCCTGCAGGTCACCAATCCTACGCCGTACCATCTTTCGCTCGCTTCAGTGGATCTGCTCAACGCAGGCCAACGGTTCAGCAAAGCGCCGAACCAGACCGCCACCGACAGCCTGCTGCTGCCGGCCGGCGACGTGAAACAATTTGTGCTGCCGCTGCTGCGCAATCGTCCCGGCGGCGCGGCAAAGGTCGAGTTCACCACCATCACCGACTTCGGCGCCCGCGTGCGTCACTCGGCTGACCTTGACGCGCAGGTCCGCTGACATGAACACGACCGCGATTTCATCGGCACGGGTCAGGCGCGCGGTGTTGGCCTTGGCGCTGATAGGGGCCCATACCGCGCAGGCGAGCGTGGTGATCAACAGCACGCGCATCGTCTATGGGCAGAACGACAGGGAAGTGACGGTGCGCCTGGAAAGCAAGAACCAGGCGCCGGTACTGGCTCAGGTATGGCTGGACAATGGCGACGAACAGGCGACGCCGGAACGGGCGGGCGTGCCCTTTGTGATCACGCCGCCGATCTTTCGCATGGAGGCGGGCAAACAGCAGGTCACGCGACTGGCCTACACCGGCGAAACCTTGCCGCAAACCCGCGAAAGCCTGTTCTGGTTCAACCTGCTGGAGGTGCCCTCGCAGTCACAAGGGGCCGCGCAGGCCAATCAATTGCAGTTGGCGTTTCGCTCGCGGATCAAGCTGTTCTTCCGGCCGGCCAACCTGCCCTACAGGGTCGAGGACGCACCGGCAAAACTGCAATGGCGCCGTATTGGCACTGCGCAAGGTCAGGCTTTGGAAGTGTTCAATCCAACACCCTACCACGTGACCTTTGACCAGATTGAAGTGCTTGAAGCAGGGCAGCCTCACGCGCGCAAACCGCCCACGTCAGGTGCTGAAAACATGGTGATCCCCGGCGGCCGCAACCGCTTTGAGCTGCCCACGCTCAAGTTGGCGCCAGGCGCCGCGGCCACCGTGGCGTTCACGACCCTCGACGATTTCGGGGTGAAGGTGGCCCACAGCGCCACGGCACCGCCCTGACGTCGCCCTGGCGTCCCAACTCGATAAGAACCTTCGTACCGATGCCCGATCACCCGGGCAGGAAATTGCCTGCGCCGACATTTCATCGGCCTCTGTTTTTGAGCACTGCAACCATGAGTCTGAACACGCCGGTCGGCGTAAAAACTCCACGCCACTCGATGTACCCGCTAGCGCTCGGCCTGTTGTTAGCCAGCGACGTACAAGGTGTCGAACAGGTCGAATTCAACCCGGCCTTCTTTGCCGATCGCGCGGCCGGTCTGCAGGTGGACATCTCCCGCTTCAACCAGGGCAATGTCGTGCTGCCCGGCAGCTACCGCGCGGATGTGCACCTCAACGGCCAGTGGATCGGCCGTGAGACCGTGTCGTTCGTCAGGGTGCCAGGCCAGGACGCGGCGCAAATGTGCCTGGCGCGCGAGGCATTGCAGCGCTTCGGCGTCAGCGTGGACACCGTGACGGCGTTTTCCGCCTGCACGGACATCGCCACGTACCTGCCAGGCGCCAGCAGCCGGTTCGATTCCGGAGAAAACCGCCTGGACCTGCTGATTCCGCAGATCTACCTGGTGCGTCAGCCGCGCGGCTACGTCGACCCCCAGCACTGGGACAGCGGCATCAACGCCGCCTTTGTGCGCTACAACGCCAACACCTTCGTCACGCAAACGGCGGGGCGCTCTCTGGGCTCGAGCTATCTGGGTTTGAATACCGGACTCAACCTGGGTGATTGGCATGTGCGCCATAACGGCAGCTACAGCCGCACTTCGACCGCCGCCGGCTACCAAAGCAGCGCCAGCTATGTGCAACGCGATCTGAGCCCGTGGCGCTCGCAACTGGTGATCGGCGAAATCTACACGCCGGGAGCGTTGTACGACAGTGTGCGTCTGCGCGGTGCCAGCCTGTTCAGCGATGACCGCATGCTGCCCGATTCCCAAAGCGGATTCGCGCCGGTGGTGCGCGGTGTGGCCGAGACCAACGCCCGGGTCAGCGTACGCCAACGGGGTGTGCTGCTGGACGAAGTCTCCGTGGCGCCGGGCCCGTTTGTACTCAATGACCTGTTCCCCACCGGCTACGGCGGCGACCTGCACGTCACAATCACCGAGGCCGACGGCCGCATGCGCGAATTCATTGTGCCTTTCGCGGCAAATGCCAACCTGCTGCGCCCCGAACACAGCCGCTATTCGCTGAGCGTCGGTCAACTGGATGAAATCGGCCTGCGCCATCGGCCCATGCTGATGCAAGCCACTTACCAGCGTGGCCTGAACAACCTGTTGACCGGCTACACCGGCGCGGTGCTGGGGGATGACTATCGCTCACAACTGCTCGGCGCCGCGGTCAATACGCCGCTCGGCGCGCTGTCACTCGACTTGACGCACGCGAACGCACGCCTGCCGGGGCACGGCGCCAGCGAGGGGCAAAGCGTGCAATTACGCTACAGCAAGAATTTTGCAGACTCCGGCACCCACTTTGCACTGGGCGCCTACCGTTACTCCACGCAGGGTTTCCTCAGCGTGAGCGATGCGGCCCATGTGCGCGATCTCGCCATCGACGGGCTGAAACTGGACAGCGTGTCACGCCTGCGCGACCGCATGGATATCAGCCTCAACCAGAGCGTGGGCAGCGGCTCGGCGTACCTGACCGGTTCATCGCAGAACTACTGGAACCGCACCAACGGCAACCTTACGTTTACCGCCGGCTACAGCGGGGCCTGGCGGGGCCTTAATTACACCGTCAGCGCACAACGTACCCGCGACTTGCTCAGCGAACGGGTCGACAAGCAGGTCGACTTCACCTTGAGCCTGCCGCTGGGCAGCAGCGCCCGCCCGCCGACCTTGACCACCACGGCCTACCACGGCGATCAAAGCAGCGGCGAGCGCGTCAGCCTCGGCGGCAGCCTGGGTGAGCGCAGCGAATTGAGCTACGGCTTCAGCACCAGCCATGCACGGGGCGGCGGCAACGCGAGCAGTGCCGACCTGAGGTATCAGGCCAGCCAAGGCGTGCTGTCGGCCGGGTATGGCCAGAGCGACGCGTACCGTTCGAGCGCAGTCGGTATCACCGGCGGCGTCGTCGCCCACTCAGGCGGGGTGACCTTCGCCCCGGAGCTGGGTGACACCATCGGCATCGTCCAGGCTCCGGACGCCCAGGGCGCAAGGGTCAACGGCAACCGCAGTGCGCAGATTGGCAAAAGCGGCTTTGCCGTGGTGCCCCACCTCACGCCCTATCGGCAAAACGTGGTCGAGCTGGACCCCAGGGACCTGGCCGTCGACATCGAACTCAAGACCGCCTCGCAAAATGTTGCTCCACGCGCGGGCTCGGTGGTGAAGCTGCCGTTCGAGACGGTCAGCGGCCAGGCGCTGTTGATCAGCGCCGTGCGCGAGGACGGTGAGCCGTTGCCGTTCGGCGCCGATGTCTTTGATGAAGACGGCGCCAGCGTCGGCATCGTCGGGCAAGGCGCTAAAGCGTTCGTGCGCGTGTCCCGCCCTCGTGGCCGGTTGCGCGTCAAGTGGGGCGGGCTCCTCGAAGAGGCCTGCACGTTCGACTACGCCCTGGATACACCCGCCGGTGGCACGCGTCTGCGCCAGCTGAATGCCGGCACCTGCAAGGCAGACCGTCATGGTTGATCGGCAAAACGCGCAACGTCGCGCGCCCCCAAACACCCTGTTTTTTCTTGCGAGACCGAAGATGAAGCATTTCCTCACCCATGCTATCGCGCTGCTCGCGGTGGGTTCGCCGATTGCGGCACAGGCCTACTGTGAGAGTTATTCCAATTCCCAGCATGGCCTGACGCTGCCTGCCGTCGTGACCGTACCGAACAGCCTGCCCGTGGGCAGCGAGATCCTGCGCCAGCCGTTCAACGGCGTGCTGCCTGCACGGTTTCTCGACTGCCCCACCCACAACCTGATCGTGCTTGTCGCGCGCCAACTGGGCGCGGTCATTCCGGGAATCATGGCTTACCAGACTGAAGCGGCAGGGGTTGCCATCAAGATCAGAATCACCGATGCACGCGGGATCACCAATAACTTTGCCCTGACCAGCGGCGAAACCGTGAACCCACCGGGGAGGATTCCCATCTTCACCAACGCGGAGGCCATTTTCTACAAAACCGGTCCGATCACAGGCGGGGTCGTTCCCGCGGGCAATATCTTCGATTACCGAATGCGGGATGTCGGAAACAATATCCTCGGGCGTTATCAACTGCTGCTCGACAGCCCGGTGCGCTTCGTCAGTCCCACTGCCACCTGTGACCTCGCGGTGGGGGACGTCAACCGCACGATTGCGCTCGTA
Source organism: Pseudomonas trivialis (assembly GCF_001439805.1). Classification (GTDB taxonomy): domain Bacteria; phylum Pseudomonadota; class Gammaproteobacteria; order Pseudomonadales; family Pseudomonadaceae; genus Aquipseudomonas; species Aquipseudomonas trivialis. The sequence continues at coordinate 106,427 of NZ_JYLK01000008.1, forward strand.
CCGGTTCAAGCCAACGCCTTCGACAACTCACCCTTTGCAGGTGTACACGACTTTGAGCTGAGCGCCGAGTGCAGCGATACCCAGTCCGTCACCTTCCGTTTTTCCGGCGCCCCTGCCACCGAGAACCCACTGCTCTTTGCCAACACCGGCACAGCGGGCGGTGTCGCCCTCTGGCTGTATTCACGTATCAACGGCGCTGCGCAGACCCTCCCGGCCAACGGCAGCGACAACGAACGCACGGTGGCCGTAACGGGCAATCGTGCAGTACTGCCGCTCAGTGCGGCCTACCACAGAAATGGCACTGTCAGCCCAGGCACGCTGATCAGTACCGCCACCGTCAACATCACCTACAACTGACCCCCCAAGGACTTTTGATGAAACTCCCGAAACTTCCCCTGACGCTGGCCCTCACGGCAAGCCTGTGCACGTTGAATGCAATGGCTGCCACCACGGGCACGCTGACCTTTGCAGGCGTGGTCAACGCCGGCACGTGTAACCTGATCGCCGGCGACGTGAACCGCACCATCACCCTGCCGCCGGTGAAAGTGTCGGACTTCGATACGGCCGACTCGGCCGGAGAGCACGACTTCGAATTGGCCGCCGACTGCGACTCGGACGTCAAGAATGTGATTTTCCTGTTCGCCGGCACGCCATCTACCGACAACCCTGCGCTCTTTGCCAACACCGGGACCTCGGCGGGCACCGCACTCGGGCTGTCCAGCGGGCAAGCCTTGCCGGCCAACGGAACCCCTGTGCAGCGCAGCCGCACGATTGCCACGAGCAACAAAAAGGCAGTGGTGCCGCTGAAAGCGGCGTACCACAAGACCGGCAAGGCGATCACCCACGGGACACTGGCCAGCGCAGTGACGGTGTCGATTACTTACAATTGATGATGCCCAGGCAGTGAACACAAAAAAACGCCCGACCTTCACAGGCCGGGCGTTTTTTGTGTGCCCTGGAAAATCAGGACTGACTGGACGCCGCCGGGGTTGCCGGCGGAGTGGCAGCAGGTGCAGAGGCCGAGTTGGCGGCGGAGGCGGTTGGCGCCGACGTTGCCGGCTTGGCGGCGGCGGGTTTCTTGGCAGCGGCGGGCTTTCTGGCGGCGGCCGGTTTGGCAGCGGGCTTGGCGGCAGCAGGCTTCGCAGCGGGTTTGGCCGCTGCAGTTTTGGCTGCAGGCTTGGCGGCGGCTTTAGTCGCAGGCTTGGCGGCGGTCTTCGCTGCCGGCTTGGCCGCTGCTTTAGCGGTCACCGGTTTGGCGGCGGCGGTTTTTGCAGCAGGCTTGGCAGCCGCTTTGGCCGGAGCCTTGGCGGTGCTTTTCGCAGCGGGTTTGGCCGCTGCCGTTTTAGCGACTGCAGGCTTGGCAGCGGGTTTGGCCGCCGCTGCCTTGACGGGAGCCGCCTTGGCACCGGTGAGTTTTTCAATCTGTCGGGTCAAGGTATCGACCTTGCTGTGCAAGGTCTTGAGCTCTGCCTTGCTCGGCACGCCCAAACGCGAAATGGCACTGTTAAGACGCTTGTCAAAGGTCTCTTCCAACTTGCTCCACGTATCGGAAATGCTCGACTTGGCGGAGCCGGCGGTGGCCTTGGCCGCGTCGACTTTTTTACCCGCCGCGGTCTTGGTCAACTTTTCGGCTTTCTCGCCGTCCTTGACCAGGGTCTCGAAGTATTTACCGCCGTCACTGCTAACCTTCGAGTACACGCCTAAACCAGCAAGCCAGATCTTCCGGGAATATTTTTCAACTTCCCCGACCCACGAGCTGCCTTCTTTCTGAGTAGTCTTTTTAACAGCCATTCCGGTGTCTCCTTAGTGTTTACGCGCGACACGTTCGAGCAATGCCGTCAGCTCTTCGAGCTTAGCAGAGAGTGTCTCAACGTCATGTTTAGACGCAATGCCGATCCGATTCAAGGCACTTGCAACACGCGAGTCAAAAGCGTCTTCAACTTTATCCAGTTGAACTTCAACCAGGCCTTTGACGCTTGAGAGATGACTCTTTACTTGATCAATCTGACTGTTAGCCGCAGCCACTTGTTCAACTGCAACTTTTTTGCTTTTACTTTCAACATGTTGACCGCTCTTGACGAGTTCCTTGAAGTACTCGCTGCCCTCGCCGCCGACCTTGGCATACGCTCCAAGGCCCGCCAGCCAGATCTTGCGGGCGTAGCGCTTGACGTGACTGACGGCAGGGGTCTGAACATCGATTTTTTTTCGCAGCACAACGTTGGTCAAGGTGCACCTCACACATCAGGGCGGAAATCGGCCCGCAGGAGTTGAGGGCTTGAGCACAAACTAGGCTGGAAAATTAGAATCGGCACCCTAAGTACAATCGATCAGGCCAACGCTTTATCCAGTGCTTTCTCGATCTCGGATTTAAGTGTGCCACTCATGGCCGACATCAACAGGCCAAGCTCCACGTTGATGCGCAATGAATCGTCGTCCACCTGTACCGTGCCTTTAACGCCCGAGCGTTTGAGGTTCAAGGTGTCCCCGGACCACGACGACTCCACGCCATACTTGTCATTGAGTTTTTGCGCCAGCGCGTCGGCTTTCGCCCGCGCGCCTTCCTTACCCAGGGAATGCTCACGCTCAACGGTTATACGGGCCATGCCAATGACTCCTTTCATAAGGGGCTGAGAAACCTTCAATGCGCCAGAAGGTCTCGATAAGCACCTATCTTACCTTCAGCCTTGCCAAGACAAAGCAGCCCTTGGGGATTATCATGTGCCGCATTCTCTTTTGGTGACAGCGATATGACTGATCAGCGCAAAGGCAGCGATGCCGAACCCACCACTCACTTCGGTTTCAAGAACGTCCCGCAAAGCCAGAAAGCGGAAAAGGTCGCTGAGGTATTCCACTCCGTGGCGGCCAAGTACGACCTGATGAACGACGTGCTGTCAGGCGGCATGCACCGTCTGTGGAAGCGCTTCACCATCGAGCTGTCGGGCGTACGCACCGGCAATCGCGTGCTGGACATTGCCGGCGGCACCGGCGATCTGGCGGCCAAGTTCTCCAGACTGGTTGGCCCCACCGGCCAGGTAGTGCTGGCGGACATCAACGGGTCGATGCTCAAGGTCGGCCGAGATCGCCTGCTGGACAAGGGCGTGGCCGACAACATCGAGTTCGTCCAGGCCGACGCGGAAAAACTGCCGTTCCCGGACAACCATTTCGACTGCGTGACCATCGCCTTCGGCCTGCGCAACGTGACCCGCAAGGAAGACGCGATCCGCTCGATGCTGCGCGTGCTCAAGCCCGGCGGTCGCCTGCTGGTGCTGGAATTCTCCAAGCCGACCAACGCGCTGATGTCCAAGGTCTACGACACCTACTCGTTTGCCTTCATGCCGCTGATGGGCAAGCTGATCACCAACGACGCCGAAAGCTATCGCTACCTGGCCGAGTCGATCCGCATGCACCCCGATCAGGAAACCCTCAAGTCGATGATGGTGGAAGCCGGCTTCGACCGCGTGACCTATCACAACATGACTTCGGGCATCGTCGCCCTGCACCGCGGCATCAAACCCTGATGCTGCTCGCGGGCCTTCTTGCCGGCGTCGAACACGGCCTCAACCGTGTACTGTGCCTGGACAGCACCGCACTGGCGCGGCTGGGGCACTTGAACGGCAAGGTGATTGCCGTCGATTGCACCCGCCCGGCCGTGCAGCTGTTCATCCTGCCCAGCGATGAAGGCCTGCTGCTGGCCACGCAATGGGCGGCCGAAGCCGATTGCACCCTGCGCGCGCCGGCCTCCAGCCTGTTGCACCTGGCGCTGAGCCGCAACAAGACCGCCATCCTGCACAGCCCGCAGGTGCACCTGGAAGGCGAAAGCGCGGTGCTGATGGACCTGGCCGCCGTGTTGCAGGACCTGGCGCTGGACTGGGAATACGAGCTGTCGCGCTGGCTCGGCCCGGTGGCCACCCCGTTGATCAGCGGGCACCTGCGCAGCCGCGCGCAGTGGTATCAACAGGGGTTTGCCAGCCTCAACCAGAACCTCGCCGAATACCTGAGCGAAGAAGCGCGCACCCTGGTCGGGGAGCGAGAAGCGCAAGCGCGCTTTCGTGAACTCGACAAGGCCAAAATCGACCTGGAACGCCTCGAGGCCCGCTTCGAGCGCCTGAGCCGTTCCCTTGATCCAAGCGATAACGCATGAAGCTGCTCGCCGTCCGCCGTTTGTTTCGTATCCAGCGCGTGGTCATGCGCTATCGCCTGGATGACCTGCTGTTCGCCTTGCCACTGCCATGGTTCTTGCTGGCGGTGCGCTATGTGCTGCCGTGGCGCTGGTTGCCACGCAAAAAGCTCGAGCTGAGCCGTGGTGCGCGCCTGCGCCTGGCGTTGCAGGACCTGGGACCGATCTTCATCAAGTTCGGGCAGATCCTCTCCACCCGCCGCGACCTGTTGCCCGAAGACATCGCCGACGAACTGATGCTGCTGCAGGACCGCGTGCCGCCGTTCGACTCGCAGCAGTCGATGGCACTGATCGAGTCGCAGTTGGGCAAGAAGATCAGTGAAGTGTTCAGCCGCTTCGATGTCGAGCCGCTGGCGTCGGCGTCGGTCGCGCAAGTGCACGCCGCGCAGCTCAAGACCGGCGAAGAAGTGGTGGTGAAAGTGATCCGCCCCGGCCTCAAGCCGATCATCGGCCAGGACCTGGCGTGGCTGTTCGTCCTCGCTCGCGCCGCCGAACGTTTCTCGGCCGATGCACGCCTGCTGCACCCGGTGGACGTGGTCGCGGACTACGAGAAAACCATCTACGACGAGCTCGACCTGCTGCGCGAAGCCGCCAATTCCAGCCAGCTGCGGCGCAACTTTGAAGGCTCGCAACTGCTGTACGTGCCGCAAGTGTATTGGGACTGGTGCCGCCCCAAAGTGCTGGTGATGGAGCGCATCTACGGCCTGCAGGTCACCGACCTCGCCGCCCTGGCCGACCAGCGCACCGACATGAAGATGCTCGCCGAGCGCGGCGTGGAGATCTTCTTCACCCAGGTGTTCCGCGACAGTTTCTTCCACGCCGACATGCACCCCGGCAATATCTTCGTCAGCACGGTCACGCCGTGGAGCCCGCAATACATCGCAATCGACTGCGGCATCGTCGGCAGCCTCACCCCGGAAGATCAGGACTACCTGGCGCGCAACCTGTTTGCCTTCTTCAAACGCGACTACCGCCGCGTGGCGCAGTTGCACATCGATTCGGGCTGGGTGCCGGCGGAAACCAAGCTCAACGAATTCGAAGCGGCGATCCGCACAGTGTGCGAGCCGATCTTTGAAAAACCGTTAAAGGATATTTCCTTCGGCCAGGTGCTGATGCGCCTGTTCCAGACCGCGCGGCGCTTCAACATGGAAGTGCAGCCGCAGTTGGTGTTGCTGCAAAAAACCCTGCTCAACATCGAAGGCCTCGGCCGCCAGTTGTACCCGGACCTCGACTTGTGGAACACCGCCCAACCGTTCCTGGAACGCTGGATGCGCGAGCGCATGAGCCCGAAAACCATGATCGGCAACATGTACAGCCAGATGGAGCAACTGCCCCATCTGGCCAACATGACCCGTGACCTGCTGGAGCGCATGTCGCAGCCCCATGCCAGGGACCCGGAGCCGCCATGGCGCAAGCGCAAGGACGACTGGTTCCTGCGCCTGCTCGGCGCCGCGCACCTGGTGGGGGGCGTGATGCTCGCCATCGTCGGGCCATTGAACCAGCTGGGCTTCTGGCCGGCCGGGGTCATGGTGGCCGTGGGTATTTATCTGATCGTGCGTCGATAGCCCATCCGGTTATACACTGTCGCAAATTGCCGGAGCCGAACATGAAAGACTGGCTGGACGAGATCAAGTGGGACAGTGACGGCCTGGTGCCGGCCATTGCCCAGGACTACAAGACCGGGCGCGTGTTGATGATGGCCTGGATGAACCGCGAGGCCCTGAGCCTGACTGCCGCCGAGCAGCGCGCCATTTACTGGTCACGCTCGCGTGGCAAACTGTGGCGCAAGGGCGAAGAGTCCGGGCATGTGCAAACCCTGCACGAGCTGCGCCTGGACTGCGACGGCGACGTGGTGATCCTCAAGGTCGAGCAGATCGGCGGCATCGCCTGCCACACCGGGCGTCACAGCTGCTTCTACCGCGTGTTCGAGAACGGCGAGTGGAAAGTGGTGGAGCCGGTGCTCAAAGACCCGCACGCCATCTACTCGGCAGGACACTGAACATGAGCGATACCCTCAACCGTGTGGCCCAGGTGCTGGAAGCGCGCAAAGGCGCGGACGCCGACAGTTCCTATGTCGCCAGCCTCTACCACAAAGGCCTGAACAAGATTCTGGAGAAGCTCGGCGAAGAGTCCGTCGAGACGATCATTGCCGCCAAGGATGCGCAGATCAGCGGTGATTGCAGCGATGTCATCTATGAAACCGCAGACCTGTGGTTCCATAGCCTGGTCATGCTCGCCCAACTGGGGCAGCATCCGCAGGCCGTGCTGGATGAACTGGACCGTCGCTTCGGCTTGTCCGGGCACGTCGAAAAGGCCTCGCGCCCGTCCGCTTGAATAACTAAGACTGGAGGATTTGCAGCATGGGCATTTTTGACTGGAAACACTGGATCGTCATTCTGGTGGTGGTGGTACTGGTGTTCGGTACCAAGAAACTCAAGAATCTGGGCACCGACGTCGGCGAGTCGATCAAGGGCTTTCGCAAAGCCATGAACGACGATGAAAAACCGGCCGATCCGGTGGTCAATCCTGTGCCGCCGGCCCAGCCCGTGCACCCGCAGGCCACCCAGCCGATCACCGAGCGTCGTACCTTCGACGTGCAGGCTGAAAAAGTCGAAGAGCCGACCCGCAAAGACCTGTGAGTACTGACTAATGTTTGGTATCAGCTTCTCTGAACTGCTCCTCGTCGGCCTGGTTGCCCTGCTGGTGCTGGGGCCGGAACGGTTGCCCGGTGCAGCACGCACGGCGGGCCTGTGGATCGGTCGCCTGAAACGCAGTTTCAATGCGATCAAACAGGAAGTTGAACGGGAAATCGGCGCTGACGAAATCCGCCGCCAGTTGCACAACGAACACATCCTGTCGCTGGAGCAGGAGGCGCGCAAGATCCTGACGCCGGTGCAGGAGCCCGCCAAACCGGCGGAGCCTGCGGCCAACAGCATCGCACCGGTGGTTGAAACCCCGCCCGCGCCGCCGACCGTTCCCACAGAACCCGCGCCGGCGCCTGTTGCAGCGCCCGCTCCCCATGACCCTACATTGCCGCCGCGAGCCCCATGAGCGCTGATAAACCGGAAACCGACCAGCACATGCCGCTGGTCTCGCACCTCACCGAGCTGCGTACCCGCCTGCTGCGTTGCGTGGCAGCGATCTTCATCATCTTTGCCGGGCTATTCGCCTTCACCCAGCAGATCTACACCTTCGTCTCCACGCCCCTGCGCCAGTACCTGCCGGTGGGCGCGACGATGATCGCCACCGATGTGTCGTCGCCGTTCCTCACGCCGTTGAAGCTGACCATGATGGTCTCGCTGTTCCTCGCGATCCCGGTGATCCTGCATCAGATCTGGGGCTTTATCGCGCCGGGCCTGTACAAGCACGAGAAGCGCATTGCGGTGCCGTTGCTGGTGTCGAGCATCCTGCTGTTCTACACCGGCATGGCGTTCGCCTACTTTCTGGTGTTCCCGCTGATCTTCAAATTCTTCGCCGCCGCCACCCCGGCCGGTGTGGAAATGATGACCGACATCACCAGCTACCTCGATTTTGTGATGACGCTGTTCTTCGCCTTTGGCGTGGCCTTCGAGATCCCGGTGGCCGTGGTGCTGCTGGTGTGGATCGGCGTGGTCGACGTGAAGTACCTGAAGAAAATCCGCCCGTACGTGATCATCGGCTGCTTTGTGGTGGGGATGATCCTCACGCCGCCGGATATCTTCTCCCAGACCCTGCTGGCCGTGCCGATGTGGATGCTGTTCGAGATCGGCATCCTGTTCAGCGGTTTGATCAGCAAGCGGGGCGAACACCCCGAAGACCAGCCCGCCGACGATGACCAACCGCCAGCGACCCAACCGTGAACCTGCTGCTGCTTGAGGAGGCCGACTTCATTGCGGCCGACCGCGTGGTGCTGCGTGATCGGCGCCTGGTACACATGCAGGACGTCCACCGCGCCGCCGTGGGCGACAACCTGCGGGTGGGCCGCCTCGGTGGGCTGATGGGCAACGCGCAATTGCTGCGCCTTGAAGCCGGCGAGGCCGAACTGCACGTCAGCTTCGACCAGCCGCCGCCGGCCAAACTGCCGCTGACCCTGCTGCTGGCCCTGCCCCGGCCAAAGATGTTGCGCCGCGTGCTGCAAACCGTAGCCGCCATGGGGGTGCCAAGGGTAGTGCTGCTCAACAGCTACCGGGTGGAAAAAAGCTTTTGGCAAACACCGTTCCTGGAGCCAGAAGCGGTACGCGAACAACTGATCCTGGGCCTGGAACAGGCGCGGGACACGGTGCTGCCGCAGATCACCCTCGAGAAGCGCTTCAAGCCGTTCGTCGAAGATCGCCTGCCGGCCCTGACCGACGGCACCCTCGGCCTGATCGGCCACCCCGGCGACTACCCGCCCTGCCCGCGCGGCCTCGACGAGCCCGTCACGCTGGCCATCGGCCCCGAAGGCGGCTGGATCCCCTATGAGGTGGATCTGCTGACCAGGGCCGGCCTGCAACCGGTGCAACTGGGCGCGCGCATCCTGCGCGTCGAAACCGCCGTCGCCGCCCTGCTCGCCCGCCTTTTCTGAAAAAACCCTCCGACAGCAGGTATGTGCTGCTACAGAATCCCGCGTACCGGCCGATAGCCTCTGAATAAGTCCAAGCCTGGTTCCAGGGGAGTTTGCAACATGTATCGTCAGTTAGCCGAAAAGCTGGGTAATGTCAGCGTCAAAACCAAGCTGGGCGTGGGTTTTGGCCTGGTATTGGTGCTGACATTAATGATCACCTTCACCGGCTGGACCAGCCTGGGCGATGTGATTGGTCGGGGTGACAAGCTGGGTTATATCTCCAGCCTCAACGGCGTGACCAAGGACCTGCGCCTGGCGCGCCTGGACTTCGACATGCGGCGCGGCGAGCAAGGCACCGGCGCGGTCGACAGCCTGATCGCGCAATTGGACGACGGCCTGAAAAAAGCCGCGCAGTTGATCGAGCAACCCGACGACAAGGCCCTGGTCGAACAGCAGCAGGAAGCCTTGGGGCAATACAAAAAAGCCTTCGCCGCGATGGTCCAGGCCGGGCTCAAGCGTGAAGGCGCGCGCAGCAAGCTGGGCGACACTGCCGACAACGCCGTGGCCAGGATCAACGAGATCGAAGCCGCGCTGCTGCAAGGCGACAGCGTTACCCAGTTCAACAGCGTGGTGAGCCTGAGCAAACTGATCCAGCAGGCACGCTTCCAGGTACGCGGCTACACCTACAGCGGCAAGGTCGAGGCCGAGCAGCCGGCGCTGGACGCCATCGACAACGCCCTCAAAAAAGCCAGCGAGCTCGAAGGCCAACTGCCGGCGCAGTACGTGACCAACCTGCAACAGGCGGGCGTGTCGCTGCAAGCCTACCGCGCCGCCGTCAGCCAGTACCGTGACTCCCAGACGGCCGCCGCTGCTGCGCTGAAGACCATCAACGCCCAGGGCGAGATCCTGATGGGGCACAGCGAAAAACTCACGGTTTCGCAGACCGCCGTGCGCGACCGCGATGCCGCGCAAGCCAAATACCTGCTGCTGCTGGCCGCCGCCCTGGCATTGATCGTCGGCCTGTTCGCCGCCTGGGCGATCACGCGCCAGATCATCATCCCGCTCAACCAGACCCTGCAGGTCGCCGAACGCGTGGCCTCTGGCGACTTGAGCCACAACCTGGAGTCCGCCCGCAAGGACGAACTGGGCCAACTGCAGCGGGCCATGCAAAGCATGACCCTGGGCCTGCGTGAGTTGATCGGTGGCATCAGCGACGGCGTCACCCAAATCGCCAGCGCCGCCGAGCAGCTGTCGGCGGTCACCGAACAGACCAGCGCCGGGGTCAACAGCCAGAAGGTCGAGACCGACCAGGTGGCCACCGCCATGAATGAAATGGCCGCCACCGTGCAGGAAGTGGCGCGCAACGCCGAAGAGGCTTCGGAAGCCGCCGTGGCTGCCGACCAGCAGGCCCGTGAAGGCGACAAGGTGGTGGCGCAAGCCATCGCCCAGATCGAACGCCTGGCCACCGAGGTGGGCAGCTCCACCGAAGCCATGGGCCATCTGCAGCGCGAAAGCGACAAGATCGGCAGCGTGCTCGATGTGATCAAATCCGTGGCCCAGCAGACCAACCTGCTCGCGCTCAACGCCGCCATCGAGGCCGCACGCGCGGGCGAGGCCGGACGGGGTTTCGCCGTGGTGGCCGACGAAGTGCGCAGCCTGGCCCAGCGTACCCAGAAGTCCACCGAGGAGATCGCCGAGCTGATCGTCGGCCTGCAGAGTGGCACCCAGCAGGTGGCAACGATCATGGACAACAGCCGGGGTCTCACCGACAGCAGCGTCGAGCTGACCCGTCGCGCCGGCACTGCCTTGTCCAGCATCACCCTGACGGTGTCGACTATCCAGGCGATGAACTCGCAGATCGCTACCGCCGCCGAGCAACAGAGCGCCGTGGCTGAGGAGATCAACCGCAGCGTGCTGAACGTGCGCGATATCTCGGAGCAGACCGCTGCGGCCAGTGAGGAAACCGCCGCCTCGAGTACCGAGCTGGCGCGCCTGGGCACCCATCTGCAAGCACTGGTCAGCCGCTTCCGGGTCTGACGCACTTGCCTGTGCGGCGACCGGTTCTCGGTCGCCGCTGGCCACCTCTGAAATTTCCTACACGTTTATCAGGCCCGACTGACCATCGATGGGGCTAGCGTTTAACCACGCCGGTTACGTTCCCGTTGGAGGTCGATCATGCTTCGTCGAATGACTCATCTGCTGGGTGACCTGAGTGTCACCCTCAAACTGATCCTGGGGTTTTCCCTGGTACTCGCCCTGAGCCTTGTGATTGCCACGACGGGCTGGCAAGCCCTGGAAGCGTCTCTCTACCGCTCGCAAACACTTACGCAACTGTCGCAACTGGCGGTGGCCGGTGAAGAGTTGCGCGCGGACCGCATTGTTTACCGAACCCTGAACAATGCCGACAGCCTCAACAAGCTGGGCACCGGCATGCAGAAAATCGATGACCTGCTGATGCAGCTTCCCAACCGACTCAAGACGCCCACAGCCGCCGAGTACCAGCAGGAGATGACCCGTCTTTCCAGCGCCTTCAAAACCCGACTCAAGGCAGTGCCGACGCTGGTTGAACAGCGCGAGGCCGCCCGCGCGAAGCTCAAGGAAAATGCCGCGCAGACCGGCGACGTGCTGACGCAACTGGCCAGCGACCTGCCCGATCAGGACGATCAAAAAGCTCTGGATGCCGTGGAAGACCTGCGTCAGGCCATCGAACAGGCCGACGACCGTGCGCAAAGCCCGGCCTGGGCCGCCAGTTCACTGGAGGCCTACGCGCAATCGGTCAGCGATGCCGAGCGCGATCTGGAACAGGCTCAGGCCGCGGTGGCGAAGTTGCCGGTCAACAGCCACCTGTTGAACACCACCGTGCTGGGCATCCGCAACCACCTCACACGACTCAAGGACACGCAACTGAGCACCGAGGCCGGGCAAAACCAGTTGGAGCAGTTGCTGGACCAATTGCTCGCGCAAAGCGACCTGTTAAGCCAGGACCAGACCCAGCGCCGCGACCGCGAGGCTGAGCAGGCACGCACCCATACCCTGCTCATCACCGCTGCTGCCGTGCTGTTCGGCGCACTGGCGGCGTGGCTGATTGCCGGGCAAATCGTCAAACCGTTGCGCAAGGCGCTTTCGGTGGCCAACCGCATTGCCCAGGGCGACCTCAGCGACGACATGCAAACCCGGCGCAAGGATGAGCTGGGCCAGTTGCAACGCAGCATGAACCAGATGACGGCGAATTTGCGCGGGCTGATCGGCAACATCAGCGACAACGCGCGACAAGTTGCCAGCGCGGCCGAGGAGCTGTCCACGGTTACCGAGCAAACGCGCGCCGGGGTGAATCATCAGCGCGCGGAAACCGAGCAGGTGGCGACCGCCATGAACCAGATGCTGGCCACCGCCCAAGAGGTCGCACGGCATGCCGAGCAGGCGTCGATTGCTGCAGGCGCAGCCAATCAACAGACCGAAATCGGCGATCAAGTGGTGACCGATGCCGTGGCGCAAATCGAACACCTGGCCCATGAAATGGCACGCTCAAGCCAGGCCATGATCGCGCTGCAACGGGAAAGCCAGAAGATCGGCAGCGTGCTGGACGTGATCAAGTCCGTCTCGCAGCAGACCAACCTGCTGGCGCTCAACGCCGCCATTGAAGCCGCGCGCGCCGGCGAAGCCGGTCAGGGGTTCGCGGTGGTCGCCGACGAAGTGCGCACACTGGCCCAGCGCACCCAGCAGTCGGCCGAGGAAATCGAAGGGCTGATCAGTGGCCTGCACAACGGCACACAGCAAGTGGCCGACATCATGGACCACAGCCGCACGCTCACCGACAGCAGCGTCGGTCTGGCGCGCAACGCCGGCGATGCGCTGATGGAGATCGCGCGCACCGTGGCGGTCATCCAGGACATGAACCCGCAGATTGCGGCGGCGGCCGAACAGCAGAGCGCGGTGGCCGAAGAGATCAATCGCAGTGTGTTGAAAGTGCGCGACGCCTCGGAGCAGGCCGCCACCGCCAGTGAGCAAACGGCAGCGGCGAGTGTTGAGTTGGCGCGGTTGGGCGTAAGCCTGCAGCAGTGCGTCGAGCGGTTCAAAGTGTGACGGCTACAGCACCTGACGCAGAAACGCCTGGGCGCGCGGGTCCCTGGGCGCTGCGAAGAACTCGGCCGGGGCGGCGTCTTCGAGCAACTTGCCGTGGTCGAAGAACAACACCCGGTCCGCCACTTCGCGGGCAAAACCCATTTCGTGGGTGACGCAGACCATGGTCATGCCTTCCAGGGCCAGGGTCTTCATCACGTCCAGCACTTCGCCGACCATTTCCGGGTCCAGCGCCGAGGTGGGCTCGTCGAACAGCATCACCTTGGGCTCCATGGCCAGGGCGCGGGCAATCGCCACCCGCTGTTGCTGCCCGCCGGAGAGGCGTGAGGGAAACTCGTTGGCTTTCTGCGCAATGCCGACCTTTTCCAGCAGCGCCAGGGCCTTGGCTTCACGCTCCTTTTTACCGCGCTTGCGCACCACTTTTTGCGCCAGGCAGAGGTTTTCCAGCACGGTCATGTGGGGGAACAGGTTGAAGTGCTGGAACACCATGCCGACCTCGCGGCGGTAGGCGTTTACATCGGTCCTGGGGTCGGCCAGTTGCAGGCCGTCGATGCTCACCGAGCCCGAGTCGAAGGCTTCCAGGCCGTTAAGGCAGCGCAGGAAGGTGGACTTGCCGGAACCGGACGGGCCGATCACCACCAGCACTTCGCCCCTGGCCACCTGGGTAGTGACGTGGTCGACCGCGCGCACCACTTGCCCACGGGTATCAAAGACTTTTACCAGGTCGTGGACTTCAATCACTTTGCGCGAGCCTCCGCTCAAGCCGGCTGGCCATTTTCGACAGCGGCAGGTTGATCAGCAGGTACAGGCCTGCGACGCAGAACAGGATTTCAAACGGCGAGAACGAGGTGGTGATCACCTCGCGGCCGCTTTTGAGCAGTTCGGTGATGGCGATGACCGAGACCAGCGACGTGTCTTTGACCAGGCTGATAAATTGCCCGGCCAGGGGCGGCAGCACGCGCTTGAAGGCCTGCGGCAGTACCACGTGACGCATCGACTGGCTGGCACTCAGGCCCAGGGAACGCGCGGCCTCGTCCTGGCCACGGGTGATGGACTGCACGCCGGCCCGCACGATTTCCGCCACATAGGCGCCGGTGAACAACGACAGCGCGGCGATCCCGGCGAACTCCCGGGACAGGTTGAGCACCGTGCCGATGAAGAAATAGAAGATGAAAATCTGCACCAGCAGCGGCGTGCCACGCACCAGCTCGACATAGAGCGTCGACAGGTCGCGCAAGGTGGGGTTGCTGGACAGTCGGCACAGCCCGGTCGCCAGGCCAATCGCCAACCCGAGGATCCCGGAAACCACCGACAGCCACAAGGTGGTCCACAGGCCCCACATCAGCGGGCCCAGTGCCCAATGACGGTTCACCCCGATCACGTCGCCTTCAGCCACATCATCGCCGCGCGCCACTTGCAGGCTGTTGTCGGCCACGCTCACGCGCTGCTCGGCGCCGGCGTCATTGCGCAGGGTCACTTCGGCGATGTCGCCCTTGCGCACGAGGTCGATGACCGTGGAGATGTCGGCGGCGCGCTGGGCGTCTTCGGCCTGATAGGCGAAGTACTGCGGCACGCGGTTCCAGCGCCACTCGTAGGCCATCAGCGAGGTGGCGTAGTACAACGCGCCGGCCAGGCCGACCAGCACGACCACGGTCAGCAGGTGCCAGGGCCATTGGGCTTTTTTCTGTTTCATTTCACTTTCCGCGGGAGGTATGTCGCCTGGCAGGCCGCCATCGCGGGCAACCCGGTCTTAAGGCTTATTCCATGTCCTTGAGCCACTCGGCGCTCTTGAACCACTTGTCATGGATGCGATCGTAGGTGCCGTCGTTGCGGATCTGGTGCAGGAAATTATTGATGTAGTTGAGACTGTCGTAGTCGCCCTTCTTCAGGCCGAACGCCAGAGGTTCGAAGGTGAAGGGTTCGTCGAGGAACACCAGCTTGCCGTTGCCGACCTTTTTCTCGGCGACCACGTTGTACGGAGCATCGTAGACAAACGCGTCGGCCTTGCCGTTGACCACGTCCAGCACACCTTCCTGTTCGTTGTCGTAGCCGTGGTACCTGGCTTTGGCGATCAGCTTTTTGGCCACCATTTCACCGGTGGTGCCGAGCTTGGAGGTCAGGCGGTACTTCTCGTCGTTGAGGTCTTTGTAGGACTTGATGGTGCCTTCCAGCTCCTTGCGGATCAGCAGGGTCTGGCCGACCACGATGAAGGGTTCGCTGAAGTTCAGGCGCAGATTGCGCTCCTGGGTCAGGGTCATGCCGCTGCCGATCATGTCGAACTTGCCGGTGAGGAAAGCCGGGATGATGCCGTCATAGCCGGTGGACACCAGCTCCAGCTTGACGCCCATGGACTTGGCCATGGCCTTGAGGATATCGACTTCGAAACCGATGATTTCACCGCGTTTGTCGGTCATTTCGAACGGCATGTAGGTCGGGTCCATGCCGACCT
The DNA here is from genome assembly GCF_001439805.1 of Pseudomonas trivialis. Taxonomy (GTDB): domain Bacteria; phylum Pseudomonadota; class Gammaproteobacteria; order Pseudomonadales; family Pseudomonadaceae; genus Aquipseudomonas; species Aquipseudomonas trivialis. The sequence goes on from NZ_JYLK01000008.1 coordinate 121,655, forward strand.
TGAACGTGCCGCGCTTGACCGCATCATCGATGGCGCCGGCCTGGGCCGCAGTGGCGGCAACCAGCGCGGTGACGCCGAGCATCAGCATCGACAGATACTTTTTCATCATCAAGTCCCCTGAACCATTCTTGTAAGACCGGCGCGCAAAAGGGCTGCACCATTTCGGGGTGCGATCCTAACTCACTCGCTGCCTGTCACAAAGGTTTCACGGGTAAATCTTGTCGGCGTCATGACCGTCACTCAACGTCCGCCATCCAGTCAGTGTCCTTGAACCACTTGTCGTGCAACTGATCGTAGGTGCCGTCCTGGGCCACCTGGTTGAGAAAGTGGTTGATCCAGTTGACGCTGTCGTAGTCGCCCTTTTTGAGGCCGAAGGCCAGCGGTTCAAAGGTGAAGGGCTGCTCCAGTGACAGCAACGTGGCGTTTTCCGGCCGCGCCATGGCGATCAGGTTGTAGGGCGCGTCGTGAATGAACGCATCGGCCTTGCCCTCCACCACCTGCCGCACGCCTTCTTCGGGGGTGACGAAACTGCTGAACCGGGGCGTGCGCAGAAAGCGTCGCGCGGCAGCCTCGCCGGTGGTGCCCTGATTGACCGCAATGTGATAGCCCGCCTCGTCGAGGTCTTCGATGCTGGACACCTTGCCGGCCAGGCGCGGATGCAGCAGCACGGTCTGGCCCACCACGATGAAGGAGTCGCTGAAGTTGAGCGCGAGGTTGCGCTCCTGGGTGACGGTCATGCCGCTGCCGATGAGGTCGAATTTCTTCGCCATCAGCCCCGGCACCAACTCTGTATACGGCACCACGACCAGCTCCAGCTCGACACCCAGGGCACGGCTCATGGTGCGCAGCAGGTCGACCTCGAAGCCGACAATGCGGCCCTGCTTGTCCTTCATTTCGAAAGGGGTGTAAGTGGGCGTGGTGCCCACTTTGAGCACGCCACGACGCACGGCGTCGTCCAGCGCACCGGCCGCCGACACGCCGGCGTGAATCAATGCGACTGCGCCGATCAGCAATGCCGAACAAAACCTTTTGATCATGAGTGCCCCCGTGGCCCATTGAATGTGGGGGGCGATGCTACCCCAGCCACAGGCACGGCAATACGTCTCGAACAAAGGTCTTTTGTTTCGAAATAACAAGGGGTTAGCGTTTAAAGGAAGAAGCCGGAAACGCTGTAGGACCAGCGCTGGAAACGCCCCCGGGAAGAACCCTCGGGGGCGTCTGAATCAGGCCGGTTGGGCCCGCGACGCTTGCGGCTGCAGTGGCAGCAACGGCGCGTGGGGATCAGCCTTGATCGAGGCACGCCAGGCACCAAGCCACTCGGCATGCCCTTCGCTCCACACCTGCTCGTGCAGGCGAGCCAGGGCAACCGGGTCGCTGAGCAGGGCCACACGCTCGGCGTTGGTCAGGCCGGCAGGGCCGACTTTCAACGCATGGCGAACACGTTCGAGGCGCAGGTACTCAATCGGCTCCGCTTCACGGTGCCGCGAAGTCGCCAAGGCACAGGCCAGGGCGTTCTGCTGCGGGTCGACCACCGAACGCACGAACCCGTCATTGAGGGCGTGCCAACGGTTTTCGTGGGTGTACTTCTCGGTCGACAGCAGCGCCTGCGGCGGGTTGTACTCCTCGGGGATGAGGAACAGGCTCTCGTCGCGGGACTTGAGACCCAGGTTGACCCGGCTGGAAATCACCGACACCGGAATCGACAGCATCAGCGAACCGACAATCGGCACCAGCCACCACAGGAAGCTAGGGTTCAACCACACCACCAGCAGTGCCCAGAGGAAGCCCAGCACGGTTTGCGGACCGTGGCGCTTGACCGCTTCGCTCCAGGGTGTGGAGTCGTCGTCGCGCTGCGGCGAGTTCCAGGTCGCGGCCCAGCCGAGGAACGCGGCGAGCACAAAGCGGGTGTGGAAAATCATCCGCACCGGCGCCAGCAGCATGGAGAAGAGCATCTCCAGCAGCATCGACAGGGTCACCTTGAACTTGCCACCGAACTCTTTCGCGCCCTTGGCCCAGATCAGGATGATGCTCAGCAGTTTAGGCAGGAACAGCAGCACGATGGTGGTGGAGAACAGCGCCACCGCCTTGTCCGGGTGCCATTGCGGCCACAGCGGATACAACTGGCGCGGCGCCATGAAGTATTGCGGCTCCATCAACGTGTTTACCGCCAGCAACGCGGTGGACAGCACCAGGAACAGGAACCACAGCGGCGCCGACAGGTAGGACATCACGCCGGTCAGGAACACCGCGCGGTGCACCGGGTGCATGCCCTTGACCAAAAACAGGCGGAAGTTCATCAGGTTGCCGTGGCACCAGCGACGGTCACGCTTGAGTTCGTCCAGCAGGTTCGGCGGCAGTTCTTCGTAGCTGCCCGGCAGGTCGTAGGCAATCCACACGCCCCAGCCGGCACGGCGCATCAGCGCGGCTTCAACGAAGTCGTGGGACAGAATGGAGCCGGCGAACGCGCCCTTGCCCGGCAACGGCGCCAGGGCGCAATGCTCGATGAACGGCTTCATGCGGATGATCGCGTTGTGACCCCAGTAGTGGGATTCACCCAACTGCCAGAAGTGCAGGCCAGCGGTGAACAACGGGCCGTAAACACGGGTGGCGAACTGCTGCATGCGCGCATACAGGGTGTCCATGCCCGACGCACGCGGCGCGGTCTGGATAATCCCGGCATCCGGCGTGGCTTCCATCAAGCGCACCAGGCTGGTCAGGCATTCGCCGCTCATCACGCTGTCGGCGTCGAGCACCACCATGTACTTGTATTCACCGCCCCAGCGACGGCAGAAGTCGTCGAGGTTGCCGCTCTTGCGTTTGACGCGACGGCGACGGCGGCGATAAAAGATTTTGCCGAAACCGCCGGCTTCGCGGCACACGTCGAGCCAGGCTTGCTGTTCGGCGATGCAGATGTCGGCTTCGTTACTGTCGCTGAGCACGAAGAAGTCGAAGCGGTCCAGATCACCGGTGGCGGCCACCGATTCGAACGTGGCGCGCAAACCCGCGAACACGCGCGGCACGTCTTCGTTGCAGATCGGCATGACCAGCGCGGTGCGGGCGTCTTTGGGAATCGGCTCGTCACCGGCGCTTTTACCGGAGATCCGGTATTTGTCGTGGCCGGTCAGCAACTCCAGAAAGCCCATCAGCGCGGTCCAGAAACCCGCCGACACCCAGCAGAACAGAATCCCGAACATGATCAGGATGCTGGTTTGCAGGGCGTAAGGCAGAACCTGGGTGGCGGTTTGCAGCAGGGTCTGGTTGCGGATTTCGTCGAAGTCGACCAGCGACCAGCCCTGGTACGGCATGATGCCTTTCATGTACCAGCCGGCCACGATGGTCTGGCCGAGCATCAACACCAGCAGGATATAGCGACGGATCGAACCCACGGTACGCCAGCGCGCGGCCGGCAATACGCGCTCGTCCTTGGGCGGCGCGGGCGGGTTGGAGCGCCCGGTGATACGGCGCCAGCCGCGCACCAGAATATTGGTGCGCCATGGCTCAGGCACGACCTTGGTGCGCCGGATCGGCGGCGTGGCCTTGAGGCACACGCGACCACTGGCGTCAAGCGCGAGCATTTCCGCGTCCTGCAGTTCTTCGGCACTGTTGAGCGTCAGGCGCCGGCCAACCGACGCCTGGGCGGCGTCGACCGGTGCGTCGAAGGTGGCGGACGACAAGCGCTCGTGCAGCTCGCTGAAGGATGAGCAACCGGCCAGTTCGGCGCGTTGCTCAGCGGTCATCGGCAGATGCGCCAGGTACTCGGACAACGTCTCTGGCTTGGCTTGAGAATTACTCATCGGCTGGCAACTGGTAGCTCCAGGTCTCGGTCAGGACTTGTTCGGTCTTGATCGGCTCTGGTGTGGCGGGGGCGGCGGCAGGCTGTTTGGCTTCCTTGTCTTTCGCTTCCTTGGCGTCCTTTTTAGCCTGTTTCTCGTGTTGCCTGGCCAGTACTTTGTCAGCCTTGAGCACGTGGCTGGTGTCCTGCTCGGGCGCAGGCGGGGCAACATCCTGGACCAGCGCGGCACGCATTTCGGTCGGCTTGCTGGCGTCCTTGATCTTCATGCGCAGGGTCAAACGCCAGCCCTTGGTGTGCTCGTTGTAGCGCACGCTGTTTTCAACCAGTTCGGCGTTGTCGCCAACGCTCACCTGGCTGCGTACCGGGGCATCGGCCGGCAGGTTCTTCAGGGACGGGCCCTCGAAGTCCACCAGGTAAGCCACGGTACCGTCAGGCTGACGGATCAGGTTGGATTGCTTGACGTCGCCGGTCGAACGCAGGGTCTGCTTGACCCAGGCGCTGTCGGTCGGGTGCAGGGCTTTTTCGTCCATGGTCCAGTGCAGGCGATAGGAAACGTCCAGCGGCTCGCCGACTTTCGGCAGCTCGGCCGGGCTCCAGAACGCAACGATGTTGTCGTTGGTTTCGTCAGCGGTCGGAATCTCTACCAGGTCGACGGTGCCTTTGCCCCAATCGCCTTCAGGCTCGATCCAGGCGCTTGGGCGCTTGTCGTAGTTGTCGTCGAGGTCTTCATAGTGGCTGAAGTCACGACCCCGTTGCAGCAGGCCGAAACCACGCGGGTTCTCGACGCCGAAGTTGCTGACCGACAGGTGTTTTGGGTTGTTCAGTGGGCGCCAGATCCACTCGCCGTTGCCGGCATGGATCGACAGACCGCTGGAATCGTGCAGCTCGCGACGGTAGTTGAGCACTTTGGACGGCTGATTGGCGCCGAACAGGAACATGCTGGTCAACGGCGCAACGCCGAGCTTGCTGACCTTGTCACGCAGGAACATCTGCGATTTGACGTCGACGATGGTGTCGCTGCCGGGGCGCAGGGTCAGGCGGTAGGCACCGGTGGCGCGTGGCGAATCCAGCAGGGCAAAGATCACCAGCTGTTTTTCACCCGGCTTGGGGCGTTCGATCCAGAACTCGGTGAAGCGAGGGAATTCTTCACCGGACGGCAAGGCAGTGTCGATCGCCATGCCACGCGCGGACAGACCGTAGGTCTGACCCTTGCCGACGACGCGGAAGTAGCTCGCGCCGAGCATGGTCATGATTTCGTCTTGCTTGTCGTTCTGGTTGATCGGGTACAGCACACGGAAACCGGCGTAACCCAGTTGTTCGGTGGCCTTGGGATCAAATTTGACGTCGCCGAAATCGAAGCGCGTCGGGTCGTATTTGATTTCCTGAACGCTGTCGGCGGTCACTTCGTTGATTTTCACCGGCGTATCGAAATGCATACCCTGGTGATAGAAGGACAGCTTGAACGGGGTGTTTTGATCGGCCCATTCGGCCTTTTCGTTGCGGAAACGAATTTTCTGGTAGTCCGCAAACTTCATTTCGCGGAATTCGTTCGGCAGATTGCTGCGCGGAGCTTCGTATTTCTGCCCAGCCAGCTCTTTAGCCTTGGCCGACACGTCATCCAGACTGAATGCCCACAGTTGACCCGCGCCGAACAGGCAAAACAGGGCGGAGCCCGTTACCAGTGCGTTTCGTAACCGTTTGGCAGACAATTTTGGTGCATTACAGGGACTAACAATCACGAGCAACCCTCGCCGAAAACAAATCAAAAAACCAACGGCCAGCTATCTAAATGCCAGGTTGGCGAGCATTGTTCCGACTCCCATGGGACAAAATGATTCCCCGCTGGTCGTCAGACAAGTCTCTACCTAAGTCAAAATTGGACCAAACCACGCTGATCCCCGTAGCGCGCGATTATCTAGCAGCCCGCGAGACAACGCATCAGGGACAACGAAGTATTTATAGCGAAACCCCACGTTTTTTAGGCATTGAAGTCGTTTTTAATGCATTCACGTCTGTAACAGGAAGGTCACAGGGCCATCATTGACCAGATGCACCTGCATATCGGCGCCGAAACGCCCTGAAGCCACCTTGCCATGCAATTGTTGCGCTTGTAACAACAAGTGATCAAAAAGCGCCGCGCCCAGGGCCGGCGGTGCCGCCGTGGTGAAGCTTGGGCGCAACCCGCTTTTGGTATCCGCCGCCAGGGTGAACTGCGACACCAGCAGCAAGCCACCGCCAACGTCCTTCAACGACAGGTTCATCTTGCCCTCGTCGTCGCTGAACACCCTGTAGTTAAGCAGCTTGTGCAGCAATTTGTCGGCGCTTTGCGGCGTATCTGAAGGCTCGACCGCCACCAGCACCAGCAACCCCTGATCAATGGCTCCCACAACTTCACCGGCCACTTCGACCCGGGCGCCACGCACCCGTTGCAGCAGGCCCTTCATGCTTCTTCTGGCGGCAGATCAAGCAGGCGCCGTGCCATCTCGCCGGTCGCGCGCACCAGGGCATCGGTGATGCCGGGCTCGGACGCCGCATGCCCGGCTTCGCGGATCACTTGCAGCTCGCTGTTGGGCCAGGCCTGATGCAGTTCCCAGGCGTTATCCAACGGGCAGATCATGTCGTAGCGCCCGTGGATGATGACGCCAGGCAGATGGGCGATCTTGTGCATGTCGCGAATCAGCTGGTTGGGTTCAAGGAAGGAGTTATTGGTGAAGTAGTGGCACTCGATACGCGCGATGGACAGCGCGCGCTGCGGCTCGGAAAACCGCTCTACGTGCTGCGGGCTCGGGCACAGGCCGAGCATGCGCCCTTCCCAGCCGGACCAGGCTTTGGCCGCGTGCATCTGGGCAATCTGGTCGTTGCCGGTGAGGCGCTTGTGATAGGCCGCAATCATGTCGTGGCGCTCGTCCGCCGGGATCGGCGCGAGGTAGTCCTGCCAGTAGTCGGGGAACAGGCGGCTGGCGCCTTCCTGGTAAAACCAGTGAATATCCTGCGGGCGCGCCAGGAAAATGCCGCGAACGATCAGCCCATGCACGCGCTCGGGGTGGGTCTGGGCGTAGGCCAGGGACAACGTCGAGCCCCAGGAACCGCCGAACAGCACCCATTTGTCGATGCCCAGGTGCTCGCGGATACGCTCAAGGTCGGCGACCAGGTCCCAGGTGGTGTTGTTTTCCAGACTCGCACGGGGGGTGGAGCGCCCGCAGCCGCGCTGGTCGAAGGTGACGATGCGGTACAGGTTCGGATCAAAATAGCAGCGGCTCTGCGCATCGCAACCGGAACCAGGACCACCGTGGATGAAGACGACAGGCAAGCCTTCGGGTGAGCCACTTTCATCGACATACAGGGTGTGGGTGTCATCGACAGCCAGATCGTGCCGGGCGTAGGGTTTGATCTGCGGGTACCAAGTCTGCATTGCGCGCTCCGTAGGGTGTCGGGTTCATCCCTGGGGGGACTTCTATTATTGTGCCGTCTGGCATCATAAACCCGAATTGTGCAATGAGCATGTCCTTGAGCAGGCAAGGCTGTGAATACCCTCCAATGTGGGGCACTTAGCGCTGCCACGGCGCAAACGGGAGCCCCTGTGGCGAGCGGGCTTGCTCCCTTCCACAGGCGTTCTGTGTTGTGTCTATGAATAGCGCGCCCGGCCCCAGGCCAGCATCTGCTCAAGTAACTGCCTGAGCACCACCCGCGTCGGTTCCGCCAGGTCAGGGCGATAGCGGAACGGTTCAACCTCTTCCATGTAGGCGCTCTGGCACAGCTCCAGTTGCACCGCGTGGATATCCTGTGCCGGGTTGCCGTAATGCCGGGTGATATGGCCGCCCTTGAAGCGTCCGTTGAGCACATGGGTGTACTGCGGGTGACCGGCGCAAACGGCTTCCAGCCGGCCGGCCAATGCCGGGTCGCAGGCGGCGCCGTTGAAGGTACCCAGGTTGAAGTCCGCAAGCTTGCCGTCGAACAGGTGCGGGATCACCGAGCGGATCGAATGGGCGTCGAACAGCAACGCATAGCCGAATTCGGCCTTGAGGCGGGCCAGCTCTTCCTGCAGTTGACGGTGATAAGGGCCCCAGATCTTTTGCAGGTAGGTCACGCGCTCCTCGTCGGACGGCACCTGCCCTTCCAGGAACAATGGCACGCCATCGAACAATGTCGCCGGATACAGGCCGGTGGTGGCGCCGGCGTAGAGCGGCTTGTCGTCCGACGGCCGATTAAGGTCGATGACAAACCGTGAGTATTCTGCCGACAGCGTGCTGGCGCCCAGTTCCTCGGCAAAGTCATACAGCGTCGGGATGTGCCAGTCGGTGTCCGGCAGGCTTTGCGCCTCGGGGATCAACCCGGCCTCGACCGCAGGCGTCAAGCGCAGACCCGCGTGGGGCATGCTGATCAGCAGCGGTGTGCGGCCTTGTTTGAAGTTCAGAACCTTATCCACAGCCATGCTCCTTACACAGTGACGTCGACGCCGTGGCGCACCACGCGTTTGTCCAGTTCGCCACCCAGCCAGTAGGCCAGGTCGGCGGGGCGATCAATCTGCCAGGCGACAAAATCGGCGACCTTGCCCACTTCCAGCGAACCATGGCTGTCGCCCATGCCCAGCGCGGTGGCCGCATGCCGCGTGGCGCCGGCCAGGGCTTCTTCCGGGGTCATGCGGAACAGCGTGCACGCCATATTGAGCATCAGACGTAGCGACAGTGCCGGCGAGGTGCCGGGGTTGAGGTCGCTGGCGATGGCGATTTTCACGCCGTGTTTGCGCAGGGCGTCCATCGGCGGCAGCCGGGTTTCGCGCAGGAAGTAGAACGCGCCCGGCAGCAATACCGCCACAGTGCCGGAGGCGGCCATGGCGATGGCGTCTTCTTCGGTCATGAACTCCAGATGATCGGCCGACAGCGCGTGGTAGCGCGCCGCCAGGCTGGAGCCGTGCAGCGACGACAATTGCTCGGCGTGCAGCTTCACCGGCACGCCGAGCTGCCGGGCAACCTTGAACACGCGCTCCACTTGCTCGGTGGAAAACGCCAGGTACTCGCAGAACGCGTCGACGGCATCCACCAGCCCCTCTGCCGCCAGGGCCGGCAGCATCTCGTTGCAGATATGCTCGATGTAGTCGTCGGCACGGTCCTTGTATTCCGGTGGCAGTGCGTGTGCGGCCAGGCAGGTGGCGCGCACGCTCACCGGCAGCGCATTACCGAGGCGACGGGCCACGCGCAGCATCTTGCGTTCGTTGGCAAGGTCCAGGCCATAGCCGGACTTGATCTCCACCGTGGTCACGCCGTCGTGCAACAGGCTGCGCAGGCGCTTTTCGGCGCTGGCGAACAGCTCGTCTTCGCTGGCGGCACGCGTGGCACGCACGGTGCTGGCAATGCCGCCGCCCTGGGCGGCGATCTCGGCGTAGCTCACGCCCTGAAGGCGTTGCTCGAATTCGCCGCTGCGGTTGCCGCCGAACACGGCATGGGTATGGCAGTCGATCAGCCCGGGGGTGACCCAGGCGCCCTGCAGGTCATGCACTTGAGCGTAGTCCGCCACCGGCAACTGGCTGCGCGGGCCGATCCATTCGATCAGCGAGTGGGCGGTGACCAGGGCGGCATCCTCGATGATCGAGTACTTGCCGTCAGCCATGGTTGCGACGTGACAGTGTTGCCAAAGGGTTTTCATCCAACCTCCTCGTTACAGACTCGGCAGCAACGGCGCCGGCACCAGCTCGTTCAGGCAGCGACCGGCAAGCAGTTCGCTGGCGGCGATGATGTCCGGGGCGAAGAAGCGGTCCTTGTCGTAGAACGCCACTTTATCGCGCAGCAAGCCTCGGGCCTGTTCAAGTACCGGCGAGGTCTTGAGGCCGTCGCGCAGGTCCAGGCCCTGGCAGGCTGCCAGCCATTCCACGGCGAGGATGCCTCGGGTGTTCTCGGCCATTTCCCACAGACGCTTGCCGGCGGCCGGGGCCATTGACACGTGGTCTTCCTGATTGGCAGAGGTAGGCAGGCTGTCGACGCTGTGGGGATGGGCCAGGGCCTTGTTCTCGCTGGCCAACGCGGCGGCCGTGACCTGGGCGATCATGAAACCGGAGTTGACCCCGCCATTGCCCACCAGAAACGGCGGCAATTGCGACATGTGCTTGTCCATCATCAACGAGATGCGCCGCTCGCTCAGCGCACCGATTTCAGCCAGCGCCAGCGCCATGTTGTCGGCGGCCATCGCCACCGGCTCGGCGTGGAAGTTGCCGCCGGAGATCACATCACCTTCGGCGGCGAACACCAGCGGGTTGTCCGACACCGCGTTGGCTTCGACCCCCAGCACCTCGGCCGCCTGGCGCAACTGGGTCAGGCAGGCGCCCATGACTTGCGGTTGGCAGCGCAGGGAGTAAGGGTCCTGCACCTTGTCGCAGTTCTGGTGCGACTGCGACACCTGGCTGCTGTCGCCGAGCAGCGTTCGGTAGGCCGCCGCCGCATCGATCTGCCCACGCTGGCCGCGCGCGGCGTGGATTCGCGCGTCGAACGGTGAGCGCGAGCCCAGTACCGCTTCAACCGTGAGGGCGCCGCAGACAAGCGCGCCGGCAAACAGGTCTTCGCCTTCAAACAGCCCGCGCAAGGCGTAGGCGGTGGACACCTGGGTGCCGTTGAGCAGCGCCAGGCCTTCCTTGGCGGCGAGGGTCAGCGGCGTGAGGCCGGCGATTTTCAGCGCGTCCACGGCCGTCAGCCATTCACCCTTGTAGCGCGCCTTGCCCTCGCCCAGCAGCACCAGGGACATGTGCGCCAGGGGGGCGAGGTCACCGGAGGCCCCCACCGAACCCTTGAGCGGAATGTGCGGGTAGACCTCGGCGTTGATCAGCGCGATCAGCGCGTCGATCACCTGACGACGGATCCCGGAAAACCCACGGCTCAGGCTGTTGACCTTGAGCACCATGACCAGCCGCACCAACGCGTCGCTGATGGGTTCGCCGACGCCGGCGGCGTGGGACAGCACCAGCGAGCGCTGCAGGTTTTCCAGGTCTTCGCTGGCGATGCGGGTCGAGGCCAGCAGGCCGAATCCGGTATTGATGCCGTAGGCGGTGCGGTTCTCGGCAAGAATCTGTTCCACGCAGGCCACACTGGCTTCGATCTGGCTCGATGCACTGTCATCCAGGCTGAGGGTGACCGGCTGCTGGTAGACGGTGCGCAGCTGGGCAAGGCTCAGTTGCCCTGGAATCAGGTTGAGTGCAGTCACGTTCATGCTCCTTGTGAATTATTTTTTGATTTCAATGCAAATTCGGTAAAGCAGTGTTGGTGAGCACCCTGGCGGCGGCTTCAATGTCCGGCGCCAGCCAGCGGTCCTGCTCATACGCGGGGACCACCTCGCGCAGCAGACGCCAGGCGCGGTCGGTGCCTGCGCCGAAGCGCTGGTCCTTGAGAAACTCGAAGGCCTGCGCGGCCAGCAGGTATTCGATGGCCAGAATCCGCGTCACGTTGGCCAGCAACTGGTGCAGCTTGAGCGCGGCGTTGGTGCCCATGCTCAGGTGGTCTTCCTGCAGGCCCGAGGTGACAAAGTTATCGAGCACCGCCGGTTGCGCCAGCTGGCGGTTCTGCCCGCACAGTGAGGCGGCGACGTATTGCACGATCATCATTCCCGAATTTACCCCGGGATTGCTCACCAGAAAGGCCGGCAGACCGCTGACGTGCGGGTTGATCAAGCGATCCAGCCGACGCTCGGCCACCGCGCCGATTTCGGCCATGGCGATGGCGAGCAGGTCGGCGGCCATGGCCACGGACTGACCGTGGGGGTTGGCCTGGGACACCACGCGGTAATGGTCCGGCGTGCCAAGCAGCAGCGGGTTGTCGGTGGCGCCGTTGAGCTCGGTTTCGATCTGGCGGGTCGCGTGCTCCACCTGATCGCGCGAGGCGCCGTGGATCTGCGGGATCGAGCGCAGGCTCAGGGCGTCCTGGGTGCGGATGCCCCTGCTGCCGGCGATCACTTCACTGCCGTCGAGCAGCGCGCGCAGGTTGCTGCCGACGCGCTGCATGCCGGGGTGGCGCTTGAGGGCGAGGATCTCTTCGTCAAACGCATCGAGCTGGCCGCGCTGGGCCTCGAAGCTCATGGCGCCGATTACATCGGCCCATTGCAGCAGGTGATGTGCATCGGCCAGGGCCAGGCAGCTCAGGCCGGTCATGCACGGCGTGCCGTTGACCAGGCACAAACCGTCCTTGGCGCCGAGCATCACAGGCTGCAGCCCTTCGGCCTGCAATGCGTCCTGCGCCGGGACGATCCGGCCGCGATAGCTCACGTCGCCAATTCCCAGCAAGGCCACGCCGACATGGGCCATATGGGTCAGATACCCCACCGATCCCTGGGACGGCACTTGCGGAGTTATGCCGTGGTTGAGCAACCCCAGCAGTGCCTGCACCACCTGTCGATGCAGGCCGGAGTGGCCGTGGCAGTAGTTGATGATGGCGGCGCAGATGATCGCACGGGTCTGCTCGTCACTCAGTGCCGGGCCGACGCCGCAGGCGTGGCTCAGCAAGGTATTGCGCGACAGCTGGCTGAGCTGCTCGCCCTCCAGCGACACATTGCACAGCGCCCCCAACCCGGTGTTGACGCCATAGGCACGCTCGCCGCTGGCGACAATGCGCTGCACGATGGCCTGGGCATTGTCGATGCGCGCCCAGGCCTGGCCCGACAGTTCGAGCACGGCGCCGTGGCGGGCGACGGCGACCACGTCCTGCCAGCGCAGGGGGGCGTCGGCGATGAGCATTGTTGCTGGCTGGGGCATCTTTGTACCTTCTTCAATTGCTTTGCAGCTTCACTGGCCGGCTCACCACAAAACCCTGATCAGACCACCGCCGCCCGCCGCTGAACAAACCGGTCCACATACTCATCCGCCGGCGAGTGCAGAATCTCGCGCGGCGTGCCGACCTGGATCAGCTTGCCGTCCTTGAGGATCGCAATGCGGTTGCCGATGCGCACGGCCTCGTCCAGATCGTGGGTGATGAACACGATGGTCTTGTGCAGGGTCTTTTGCAGCTCGAGCAACTGGTCCTGCATCTCGGCGCGGATCAGCGGGTCGAGGGCGCTGAAGGCTTCGTCCATCAGGATGATGTCGGTGTCGGCCGCCAGCGCGCGGGCCAGGCCGACGCGCTGACGCATGCCGCCGGAAAGCTGGTGCGGGTATTTGTTTTCGTAGCCCTTGAGGCCCACGGTGTCGATCCAGTGCGTCGCGCGTTCGCTGCACACCTGCTTGCTTTCGCCGCGCACCTTGAGGCCGTAGGCAACGTTGTCGAGCACGCTCTTGTGCGGCAGCAGGCCGAAGCTCTGGAACACCATGCTGATTTTGTGCCGACGGAAGTGGCGCAGGGCATCCATGTCCAGTTGCAGGATGTCTTCACCGTCCACCAGGATCGCGCCGCTGGTGGGGTCGATCAGGCGGTTGAAGTGGCGCACCAGGGTCGACTTGCCGGAACCCGACAGCCCCATGATCACAAAGATCTCGCCGGTGGCGATGCTCAGGGACAGGTCATTCACGCCGACCACGCAACCGGTTTCGGCCAGAACCTCATCCTTGGTCTTGCCCTGGCCGATCATGGCCAGCGCGTCTTTGGATCGATTGCCGAAAATCTTGAACACGTTCCTGACTTCAATTTTGCTGACGGTACTCATTTGCTCGCCTCATGCCGTGGACGACCATAGGCCTGGGTGATGCGGTCGATGACCACCGCGAGAATCACGATCGCAAGGCCGGCTTCAAGGCCACGGCCAACGTTGAGGGTCTGAATGCCGACCAGCACGTCTTCACCCAGGCCACGGGCGCCGATCATCGAGGCGATCACCACCATCGACAACGCCATCATGGTGGTCTGGTTGATGCCCGCCATGATGCTCGGCAGCGCCAGCGGCAATTGCACGCCGAACAGTTGCTGCCAACGGTTGGCACCAAAGGCGTTGATCGCTTCCATCACTTCGCGATCAACCTGGCGAATGCCAAGGTCTGTGAGGCGAATCAGCGGCGGCGCGGCGTAGATCACCGTGGCGAAGATCGCCGGCACCTTGCCCAGGCCGAACAGCATCAGTACCGGGATCAGGTACACGAAGCTGGGCATGGTTTGCATGATGTCGAGCAGCGGCATCAGCACCGCACGCAGGCGATTGCTGCGCGCCGACAGGATGCCCAGCGGAATGCCAATCAGCACCGAGATCACCGTGGCGACCATCATCAGCGCCAGGGTTTGCATCAGCTTGTCCCACAGGCCGACCGCGCCCACCAGAAACAGCAAACCGACGATCACGGCGGTGGTCACCACCTTGCGCGTGGCGTGCCAGGCAACGGCGCCGACAATCGCCAGCATCAGCCACCAGGGCGCGGCGCGCAGCAGACCTTCCAGGTTGACGATGGCCCATAGCAAGGTGTCGGAGATGTGCCGGAACACATCGCCATAGTTGGTGACCAATGCGTCCACCCACTCGTTGACCCAGTCGGCGATTGAAAACGTAAAACTCTCGGGAAACATAGCGTGCTCTCGATCCAATGGGGTGTGGCCGGGCGCCCGGCCAGCCCTTCAGGGTAGCCGGACGCGCTTGACCTACAAGGCCGCGTCGATTTTTTTGGCGGCCTCGTCGCTGACCCAGGCGTGCCAGACCTCAGGATGTTCCTTGAGGAATATTTTCGCCAGTTTCGGCGATTCGATACGTTCCTTGGCCATGCGACCCAGGTTCTGGTTGAGCAGGTCGATCGGCAGGTTGACCTTTTCCAGCACGGCCACCAGTTCCGGCGCCTGTTCATGGAATGCCTTGGACAGGCCGACCTTGATGCTCACGCTTTTATCCACGCCGGGTTTTTCCTGCAGCTTGACCAGGTCGACCTGACCCATCAGCGGCGTGGGCGACCAGTAGTAGAACAGGATCGGCTCGCCACGCTTGTAGCTCGACAGCACTGCCGCATCCAGCGCAGGGCCGGTGCCCGGGCGGAAGTTGGTGTAGGTGTTCTCCAGGCCGTAGCTTTTCAGCATTTCGCTGTTGTCCAGCTCACAGGTCCAGCCGGCCGGGCAGTTGTAGAAGCGGCCCTTGGACGGTTCTTCCGGGTCCTTGAATACCGCTGCGTATTTGCCCAGGTCCGCAATGCTCTTGAGGTCCGGCGCCTTGGCTTCGAGCTTGCGCTTGGCGTCGCCTTCGATCACGTAACGTGGCACATACCAGCCCTCGATCGCACCGACGATAGGTGCGCCGACGCCCACGACCTTGCCGGCCTTCTCGGCCTTGTTCCAGACTTCGCTGCGGCCCACCCACTCTTCAGCGAACACCTGAATGTCGTTACTGCCCAGGGCATTTTCCATGGTGATGGAGTTGCCCGGCAGGCTGTCGGTTTTGCAGTCGTAGCCTTTTTCCAGCACGGTTTGCAGGATGTCGGTCAGCAGCATGCCGCTTTCCCAATTGAGGCCTGCGAACTTCACCGGCTTGCCGGATTCGCACCAACCGGCCGCCTGGGCGCCGGCGCTTGCCAGAAACAGCGTGGCCAGCAGGGTCTTATGTATTTTCATTGTGGTGACGCTCCCAATCTTGAAATGGATTACGGCAGTCAGTAGGCATCCTGCCCTGTCCACGTCCCATCAGGCCTGTGCAACCGGCCTGGTTTTTATTGGCGCAGCGCCCTGCTCTGGCGGCAGGATCAGGTGGTCAGGTACAGCGCTGTGCCATTTTTTTGCGCACAGGTAATACAGGCCGGCGGGCAGCACCAGGCCGATGATCCAGGAGATATCCACGTCACCGAGGCCGGCCACCAGCGGGCCGGTGTAGAACTGGGTGGAGATGAACGGCAACTGCACCAGCACGCCAAACACATAGACGCTGATGCCCAGCAGGTTCCAGCGCCCGTAGCGTCCGTTCGGATCGGCCAGGGCCGGCACGTCATAGCGCTCGCGGGTGATGCAGTAATAGTCGACCAGGTTGATCGCGCTCCACGGCGTGAAGAACGCCAGCAGAAACAGGATGAACGACTTGAACGCACCGAGGAACGAGTGCTGGCCGAGCAGCGCGATCAGGGTTGCCGCGCCGACGATGACCAGCACGAACCCCAGCCGTTGCCAGCGCGTGACCTCCAGGCGACCGCGAAAGCCGCTGATGATGGTGGCGATGCACATGAAGCTGCCGTAGGAGTTCAGGGTGGAAATCGTGACCTTGCCGAACGCAATGCTGAAATACAGCAACGCAGCGGTGGCCCCCGTGCCGCCCAGGCCGACGATGTAGGCCACTTCGTGACCGGCGAATTGCCCGTTGGACAACGCGGCGGCGAACACACCGAGGATCATCGCCACCTGCGCGCCGATCACCGAACCGGCACCGGCGGCGAGGAAGGTTTTCAGTGAGGACGTGCGGCTTGGCAGGTAGCGTGAGTAGTCCGCCACGTACGGGCCGAATGCGATCTGCCAGGAGGCCGCGAGCGACACCGCCAGCAGGAAACTGCTCCAGCTGAAGTGACGGATTTGCAGGAGCGCGCCGATGTCGGCCTGGCTCATCAGACGGCTGAACAGATAGACAAACGCCACCACCCCAATGACGCTGGCGACGCGGCCGATGAAATGGATCACCCGATAGCCAAGCACCGTGACAAGCACGATGACACTGGCGAACATCAGGATACCGGTGTTGTCGCTGACGCCGAACAGCTGGCCCAGCGCCTGGCCCGACAGCACAGTGCCAGTGGCGGTGAAGCCCAGGTACATCAGGCACACCAGCACAATCGGGATGGCCGCGCCGTACACGCCGAACTGTACACGACTGGAGATCATCTGCGGCAGGCCGAGTTTGGGCCCTTGCGCCGCATGCAGGGCCATGACGCCACCGCCGATCAGTTGGCCGATCAACAGACCGATCAACGACCAGAACACATCACCGCCCAACACCACGGCCAGGGCCCCGGTGACGATGGCGGTGATCTGCAGGTTGGCACCGAGCCACAGGGTGAACTGGCTCAAGAGACGACCGTGTCTTTCCGCTTCCGGGATGTAATCGATCGAACGTTTTTCGATCAGCGCGGTGCTGCTTGCACGAGCGTCATTTACAGCCATTGTTGTTCAACCTCTGATGGATTGTTCTGCATGCGCATTGCTCTTCTGTGGGAGCTGGCTTGCCCGCGATGGCATCACCTCGGTCTTACTGACAAACCGAGTCGCCTGCATCGCGGGCAAGCCCGGCTCCCACAACAACCGAGCCGGTCTTTATTTGATCATCGGCAGGTTCAGGCCCTGCTCTTTGGCGCAGTCGATCGCGATCTGGTAGCCGGCGTCCGCATGCCGCATCACCCCGGTGGCCGGGTCGTTGTGCAATACCCGCGCGATGCGTTCGGCCGCTTCATCGGTGCCGTCGCAGACGATGACCATGCCCGAATGCTGGGAGAAGCCCATGCCCACGCCACCGCCGTGGTGCAGCGAGACCCAGGTCGCGCCGCTCGCGGTGTTGAGCAAGGCATTGAGCAGCGGCCAGTCGGACACGGCGTCGGAACCGTCCTGCATGGATTCGGTTTCGCGGTTGGGGCTGGCCACCGAGCCGGAGTCCAGGTGATCGCGACCGATTACCACCGGTGCCGACAGCTCGCCGCTGCGTACCATTTCGTTGAAGGCCAGGCCCAGCTTGGCGCGCTGGCCCAGGCCGACCCAGCAGATACGCGCCGGCAGGCCCTGGAAGCTGATGCGTTCACGCGCCATGTCCAGCCAGTTGTGCAGGTGGGCGTCGTCCGGAATCAACTCTTTGACTTTGGCGTCGGTCTTGTAGATGTCCTGCGGGTCGCCCGACAGCGCGGCCCAGCGGAACGGGCCGATGCCACGGCAGAACAGCGGGCGGATATAGGCCGGCACGAAGCCCGGAAAATCGAAGGCGTTTTCCACGCCGACTTCCTGGGCCATCTGGCGGATGTTATTGCCGTAGTCGAAGGTCGGGATGCCCTGCTTCTGGAATTCGAGCATGGCCCTGACGTGCACGGCCATCGACTGCTTGGCGGCCTGGATCACGACGGCCGGCTCGGTTTTGGCGCGGGCGCGGTATTCGTCCCAGGTCCAGCCGGCCGGCAGGTAGCCGTTGAGCGGGTCGTGGGCGCTGGTCTGGTCGGTGACCATGTCCGGGCGCACGCCGCGCTCGACCAGCTCCGGCAGGATTTCGGCGGCGTTACCCAGCAGGGCGATGGAAATGGCTTTGCCTTCCTGGGTGTACTTGGCGATGCGGGCCAGGGCGTCGTCGAGGTCGGTGGCCTGCTCGTCGACATAGCGGCTGGCCAGACGGAAATCGATGCTGACCTGCTGGCATTCGATGTTCAGCGAGCACGCACCGGCCAGCGTCGCCGCGAGTGGCTGCGCGCCGCCCATGCCACCGAGGCCGGCGGTGAGCACCCAGCGGCCCTTGAGGTTGCTGTCGTAATGTTGGCGACCGGCTTCGACGAAGGTTTCGTAGGTGCCCTGGACGATGCCCTGGCTGCCGATGTAGATCCAGCTGCCGGCGGTCATCTGGCCGTACATGGCCAAGCCCTTGGCATCCAGTTCGTTGAAGTGTTCCCAACTGGCCCAGTGCGGCACCAGGTTGGAGTTGGCGATGAGCACGCGCGGCGCGTTGCTGTGGGTTTTGAACACGCCGACCGGCTTGCCCGATTGCACCAGCAGGGTTTCGTCGTCGTTCAGATGGGTAAGGCTCTCGACGATCTGGTCGTAGCACTCCCAGTTGCGCGCCGCACGGCCAATGCCGCCGTACACCACCAGTTCTTTCGGGTTCTCGGCCACTTGCGGGTCGAGGTTGTTCATCAACATGCGCAGCGGCGCTTCGGTCAGCCAGCTTTTGGCGGTGAGCGTGTTACCGCGGGCGGCACGGATTTCGACATCACGGTACTGGGTAGGCTTGGTCACAACGCTGACTCCTCGGCGATCGATGCGCGAACAGGTGCGTGGAAAGAAGAGTCTTACGCACACACCTTTACTTGTATGTACAAGCATATGCAATCGAGCGGCCAACTTGTTGAATCCGTCCGAAGGTATTTTTATTCAGTGCGCGGAAGCCTTGTGAATTAAGGCTTTGGGGGCTTTCTGACATTTCTTGGGTGGGTGTTTTCAATGAGGGCGAAATGCTGGAGCTGCATCACGCTGGGGCATTCGGTAACAAATTGGTGCGCCGATTTGTAAACACCGCAGAGAAAATGTGGGAGGGGGCTTGCTCCCGATGGCGGTGTGTCAGTCAGCCCATTTGGCAATGACCCACTGCTATCGGGAGCAAGCCCCCTCCCACATTTTTTAACCGCGCGCGGTCAGTTCGATCAGGCAGCAGCGGCCGCTGACCGCGATGTCCAGCAAGCCGGTATTACCCTGCACTTGCAGGCAATCGTGATGACCCAGCTTCTGGTCCAGCACCTTCACTTCATCCGCCACGCTGAACACCAGCACCGTCTGCGCGGTGCTGAAAAAGCGCTGCACGCCGTCCACCCATTGCAAACGCGCGTGGTAACGCCGGGGCGAATAGATCAGGTTGAAATCGCGAATCGGCCCGGTGATCAGCCGGCAGGACACCTGGCTGTCGCCGCTGAAAGCGAAGGGTTGCAGCGGCAGCAGGCCGCGCTGCTCTTCGCCGTCCACGGTCAGCACCATGCCAGCGCCCTTGATCACGGTGATCACGCGCTGGTAGCCGGCGAAGGTGGAGAACCCGCCCGACTCGGCAATATCGGCAATCGACAAACGCCAGCCAAACCCCTCCAGGCCTTCGCCTGCATCGCGGGTGATTTCTTCGGTGCTGCCGCCGCCATTTTTCCAGGGCATGCGCACGTAATCGGTGGCGCGCCACACGCTGATTTCACTCATTTGCTGAAACGCCCTTCGAGGCTGTGACGGGAACCGGGGTGGATCAAGCGCGCGGCCGTTACCGGCTGGCGACCCGACCAGGTACGCCGGCGAATCAACAGGCAGGGTTCGCTCGGCTCGATCTGCAGCAGTTTGCATTCGGCGGCGTCAGCGAGAATTGCCTCTACCACGTGCTCGCCTTCGGTGAGCGGTGCTACCTGGTTGAGGTACGCATAGGGCGTTTGCTGGGTGAAGTCCTGCTGCAGGTAGTCGGGCGCGACTGCGGCGTTGACGAAGCGGTCTTCGATCTGCACGGGGATATCGTTTTCGTAGTGCACGATCAGCGAGTGGAACACCCGCCCGCCTTCACGCATTTCCAGCGCAACGGCGCGCTCGGAACCGGCAGCCTCTTCGCACAGGTGGATGACCTGGCAGGTGTGACGATGGCCGCGCGAGGCAATCTCATCGGCAATGTTGTGCACTTCGAACAGCGCCGACTGGCTCTTGGGTTCGGCGACGAATGTGCCCACGCCCTGCATGCGCACCAGCAACCCTTCGGCGGTGAGTTCGCGCAGGGCACGGTTGATGGTCATGCGGCTGAAGCCCAACTGGCTGACCAGTTCGCTTTCCGACGGCACGCGGTAATGGGGCGGCCAGTTGCCGGTGAGAATCTGCTGGCTGATCATCTGTTTGACGCGGGCATACAAGGGCGCCGGACTTTCGTCCATGTGGGCAGCCAGCGGAGACTTGGCAGGCGGAGTCGGCACGGGGAATCCTTGCAGGGAAAAAAGAAGCATAGATTGCCGGAGTTTACCGAGCAGGCAAACGTCTGTATATGTATATACAAATAAACACACGACCGGAGTCTTCTGATCATGTCCGCATTCTTTGCCGAACGCGCGCTGCTGCCTGATGGATGGGCCAATGATGTACGCCTTGAGGTGGGCGCTGACGGCCTGTTGACTCGGGTCGAGGCCAATGCCGACGCAGAGGGCGCCGAGCGACTCAGAGGCCCGCTGTTGGCCGGCATGCCGAACCTGCATTCCCATGCCTTCCAGCGCGCCATGGCCGGCCTGGCGGAAGTGGCGGGCAACCCGAACGACAGTTTCTGGACCTGGCGCGAGCTGATGTACCGCATGGTCGGCAAGATCAGCCCGGACCAGTTGCAGGTGATCGCGCGCCAGCTGTACATCGAAATGCTCAAGGCCGGCTACACCTCGGTGGCCGAGTTTCATTACGTGCATCACGAGGTCAGCGGTCAGCCTTACGCCGACCGCGCCGAGCTGTCGCGGCAGATCAGCCAGGCGGCCGCCGCCAGCGGTATCGGCCTGACGTTGTTGCCGGTGCTCTATACCCACGCAGGCTTTGGTGGCCAGGCGCCGAACGAGGGCCAGCGGCGTTTTATCAACAGCACGGACAGCTACCTGGAGTTGCAGGCCCGCTTGCGACCGATCCTGGCAACGCAACCGGCGCAGCACCTGGGGCTGTGCGTCCACTCGTTGCGTGCGGTCACCCCGCAGCAGATCCACGACGTGCTGGCAGCCAGCGACAAGGCGTGCCCCGTGCATATCCACATCGCCGAGCAGCAGAAAGAAGTCGACGATTGCCTGGCCTGGAGCGGCAAGCGCCCGCTGCAATGGCTGTATGACAACGTTGAGGTCGATGAGCGCTGGTGCCTGGTGCACGCCACCCACGCCGATGCGGACGAAGTCGCGCGCATGGCCAGAAGCCGAGCGATTGCAGGATTGTGTCTGACCACCGAGGCAAACCTGGGTGACGGGATTTTCCCGGCGGTGGATTTTCTCGCCCAAGGCGGGCGCATGGGGATCGGCTCCGACAGTCATGTGTCGCTGAGCGTGGTGGAGGAACTGCGCTGGCTGGAATATGGCCAGCGGTTGCGGGATCAGCGGCGCAATCGTCTGTATCGCTCCGCTCAGCCGATGGTCGGCCGCACGCTGTTTGATGCCGCGCTGGACGGTGGGGCCCAGGCGCTGGGTCAGCCTATTGGTCGATTGGAGGTGGGCAAGCGGGCGGACTGGATCGTGCTGGACGGTAATGATCCGTACCTGGCCACGGCGAGCGAGGATGGGATTCTCAATCGCTGGCTGTTCGCCGGGGGTGATCGGCAGGTGCGCGACGTGCTGGTGAACGGCAAGTGGGTGGTGCGGGACGGGCATCATGCCGATGAAGAGGAAAGCGCGAGGGTGTTCACGCAGGTGTTGAGGACTCTACTCGGATAAACAATGCGGGAGGGGGCTTGCTCCCTCCCACATTGGGTTCAGGGTGTTGTCGAGGTTATTGCGAAGTCTTGGCCATCTGCTTGTCCGAGGTGCGGAAGATCAGACGCGTGGTGTCATAGCCCTGCTGCCTCGCCCTGCTGAGCAGGTCTTCACGGGTGTCGGCGCTCACCGTTGGTGTACGCGACAGGATCCACATATAGCGACGGCTCGGGCTGCCGACAATGGCGGTCTTGTAGTCATCGCTGACGTACAATACCCAGTAGTCGCCCTTGGCAACGCCCGGCAGCAGCGCGGTAAACCAGTTATTGAATTCCACCCAGAGCTTGTCGGTCTTGCCCGGCACTTGCGGCGTGGCGGTGCCCTTGGCTTCTTCCCACTTCCACTCGGTGGTCAGGCAGCGGTTGAACACCGACATGTCGCCATCGGGCAGCAGGCTGTAGCGAGCTTCCGACTGCGCGCAGTTGCGCTGGAAGTACATCGGCAATCGCGCCAACTCGTACCAGGTGCCCTGGTAACGCTTGAGGTTGACGTTGCTCGCGGTCTTGGGTTGCAGATCATCGCCAGAATGGCTGGCGCAGCCCGCCAAAAACAGGCTGGCGCAAAGAAACAAAACAAAACGCATCATTCTTCTTCTCCCGCAGGCTTGCGCCCCGGTTTACTTCAGGCCTTGCCCGGAAAACAACACAACCCTGTCACCGGCATATTGAACGCTGATAAAGCTGTTTTTATCGCCCCAGGTGCAACTGGACATGCCCAGTGCGCCGGAACAGTCAGTCGGCTTCCCCAGCAGTGACTCCACCTCGGCCCTGGGCATCCCGGCCGACAACTTCGCGAAATTCTCTTGATTGACTTTGCTGCAAGCGGCCAGCAGCACGCAAAAAGTCAGCAAGGCGAGACGACGTAACGACATGGATGAACTCCTGAGGGACGAAGCAGCATGGGTATCTGCCAGAAGCTTAGAAGGGAAAAGGGGGGTCTGGTTCCCGACGCGCAAAAACAAAAAAACCCCGAAAACGCTGAAACGTTTCGGGGCTTCTTCAAGGGTGATCCGCCTCACAACCTGGCGGATTGTTCATCGCACTCGCTTACTGCTTGTGATACGCCGTCACACGCTCAACTTCTTCCTTCGAACCCAAAAACACCGCCACACGCTGGTGCAGCCCTTCAGGCTGGATGTCGAGGATGCGCTGGTGGCCGTCGGTGGACGCGCCGCCGGCCTGCTCAACCAGGAACGACATCGGGTTGGCTTCGTACATCAGGCGCAGCTTGCCCGGCTTGGACGGCTCGCGGCTGTCGCGCGGGTACATGAACAAGCCACCACGGGTGAGGATACGGTGCACGTCGGCCACCATCGCAGCCACCCAGCGCATGTTGAAGTTTTTCTTCAGCGGGCCTTCTTCGCCAGCCATCAGCTCGCCAACATAGCGGGTCACCGGCTCTTCCCAGTGACGCTGGTTGGACATGTTGATCGCAAATTCCTGGGTGGACGCAGGAATGGTGATGTCTTCGTGGGTGAGTACGAAGCTGCCCATTTCGCGGTCCAGAGTGAAGCCTTTTACGCCGTCGCCCAGGGTCAGCACCAGCATGGTCTGCGGACCGTAGATCGCATAACCGGCAGCAACCTGCTCGGTGCCTGGCTGCAGGAAGGCCTTTTCGTTCAGCGCTTCGTTCTGGCTCAGGTATTCATTCGGGCAACGCAGTACCGAAAAGATGGTGCCGACCGGGGCATTGATGTCGATGTTGGACGAGCCGTCCAACGGGTCGAATACCAACAGGTAGGCGCCCTTCGGGTATTTGCCCGGGATCTGGTAGGCATTGTCCATTTCCTCGGACGCCATGCCGGCCAGGTGACCGCCCCATTCGTTGGCTTCGAGCAGGATCTCGTTGGAGATCACGTCGAGCTTCTTCTGCACTTCGCCCTGCACGTTTTCAGTGCCCATGCTGCCCAGGACACCGCCCAACGCGCCTTTGGAAACGGCGTGGCTGATTTCCTTGCAGGCACGCGCCACCACTTCGATAAGGAAGCGCAGATCGGCAGGCGTGTTATTGCTGCGGGTCTGCTCGATCAAATAGCGACTCAAGGTAACGCGGGACATGTAAGGCTCCGGACAATGGGGGGCTGAAAACCCGCGCAGTTTAGCGCGAGTCGGGGCTTAAATCCTCTCATCAGAGGATTTAAGCGCAATAGAGTTCATGGTCTGGCAACAGATCCAATGCGTGAGGGAGCACGCCCCCTCACACACATTGCATCGTCTAGTCGAGCGCTTTCCAGATTTCGGTGGCGTACTCGCGGATCGTGCGGTCCGAGCTGAACCAGCCCATGCGCGCGGTATTGAGCACCGCCGAACGCCACCACGCCTTGGCGTCGTGCCAGTGCGCTTCGACCCGTGCCTGGGCGTCCCAGTAGGAATCGAAGTCGGCGCACACCAGGAACCGGTCGTAGTCGATCAGCCCGTCGACCAGGCCCACATAGCGGCCCGGGTCATCCGGCGAAAACACGCCGCCACGAATCGCCTGCAGCACGTCGTTGAGACGATGGGACGCAGCGATGTCCGGCCCGGCGCTGAATTCACCGGCGTGCTTGCGGGCTTCAACCTGCTGCGCGCTGAGACCGAAGATGAACATGTGCTCGGCGCCGACCTGCTCGTGCATCTCCACATTCGCGCCATCCATGGTGCCGATGGTAAGCGCGCCATTGAGGCCGAACTTCATGTTGCTGGTGCCCGAGGCCTCGAAGCCGGCGGTGGAAATCTGCTCCGACAAGTCCGCCGCCGGAATGATGCTTTCCGCCAGGCTCACGTTGTAGTTGGGCAGGAACACCACTTTGAGCAGACCACGCACGGTCGGGTCGTTGTTCACAGTGCGCGCGATGTCGTTGGTCAGCTTGATAATCAGCTTGGCCTGGTGATAACTCGCCGCCGCCTTGCCCGCGAAGATCTTCACGCGTGGCACCCAGTCGGTGCCCGGCTCGGCACGGATCGCCTGGTACAGCGCCACGGTGTGCAGCAGGTTCAGCAGTTGGCGCTTGTACTCGTGGATACGCTTGACCTGTACGTCGAACATCGCCGCCGGGTTGACCGAAATGCCCAGGCGCTCATGGATGATCTCGGCCAGCGCACGCTTGCTGTGCAGACGCTGGTCGGCGAAGGCTTTGCGGAAGGCCTGTTTCTCGGCGAAGGTTTCAAGCTCCGTCAGGCGGGTTTCCATGGTGTCGAGAATGTCCGGCCCGAGCGCGTCCACCAGCATCTGCGTGAGCTTGGGGTTGGCCTGGTAAAGCCAGCGGCGGAAGGTGATGCCGTTGGTTTTGTTGTTGATGCGCTCCGGGTAGAGCTTGTGCAGTTCAGAGAACACGGTGCTGCGCATCAACTGAGTGTGCAGGCCCGACACGCCATTGATGCTGTGGGAACCGAGGAACGCCAGGTTACCCATGCGCACGCGGCGGCCGTTGTCTTCCTCGATCAGCGAAACGGCGCGCAGCACGTCGAAATCGTGGATGCCTTTGGCGCGCAGCGAGTCGATGTGCTGGGCATTGATCAGGTAGATGATCTGCATGTGCCGGGGCAGCATGCGCTCCATCAAGCCGACCGGCCAGGTTTCCAGAGCCTCTGGCAACAGGGTGTGATTGGTGTAGGACAGCGTTTCGACGGTCACGTCCCACGCGGCTTCCCAGGGAATGTCGTGCAGGTCCACCAACTGACGCATCAGCTCGGCCACGGCAATGGACGGGTGAGTGTCGTTGAGCTGGATCGCGGCGTGTTCGCCCAGGCTCAGTACCGAGCCGTGCATGTTCTTGTGGCGGCGCAGCAGATCCTGCAGCGAGGCGGAGACGAAGAAGTATTCCTGGCGCAGGCGCAGTTCCTGCCCGGCTTCGGTGCTGTCGGCCGGGTAAAGCACGCGGGAAATACTTTCGGCACGGGCCACTTCGGCGACGGCGCCCAGGTGATCACCGGCGTTGAAGCGCTCCAGGTGCAAGTCCTCCACGGCCCGCGCGCGCCAAAGGCGCAGGGTGTTGACGCTGGCGCCGCGCCAGCCGACCACGGGCGTGTCGTAGGCCACCGCGCGCACGGTTTCGCCCGGCGACCACACCTGGATCATCTTGCCCGAGGCGTCCGCCAGGGTTTCGACGCTGCCGCCAAAGCCGATCGGGTAAATCACCTCGGCCCGTTCGAATTCCCACGGGTTGCCGAAATCCAGCCAGCGCTCGGTCTGCTCCTGTTGCCAGCCATCGACAATCGCCTGGCGGAACAAACCGTGCTCGTAACGAATGCCGTAACCGTGCCCGGCAATACCGAGGGTCGACATGCTTTCCATGAAGCAAGCCGCCAGACGCCCCAGGCCACCGTTGCCGAGCGCCGCATCGGGCTCCAGCAGACGAATGCGCTCAAGGTCGACGCCCAACTCAGCCAGCGCTTCGCGCGCGATCTCCAGCACGCCCAGGTTGCTCAGGCTGTCGAACAGCAAGCGGCCAATCAGAAATTCCAGAGAGAGGTAATACACCCGCTTCTGGCCGTTGCGGTAGATACGCCGCGTGTGGCCCATCCAGTGGTCAACCATCTGGTCGCGGGCGGCCAGGGCAATGGCTTCGAACCAGTCGTGGTCGAAGGCGTGATCCGGATCCTTGCCCACGGCGTAGGTGAGTTTGGTCAAGACGGCATCGCGAAATGCGGCTACCTCTGCTTCTCGTGCAAGTGGTTCCTGAGACATCAATTGCGACCTCGGGCGAGATAGAAGGAGTTGCTAGAGCCTAGACCGTCTGACAGACGGTAGCGGCTGCGGTTCGTCAGTTTTTTAACTCATTAACGGTTTGGTGAATTTGATGCAGGCGCCGTGCCCGCTTTTGGCTCAACCGTGCCTTTTGGCCGAAACCCGCAAAATATTGTTCAAAAAAACACCAATCCCGGTATGATCGCGCGCCCTGCTACCGCCCCACCCTGGAACCCTGATGAAGCCTCAACTGATCGCCGCCGCGGAACTCGACCGTCTGGAAACCTGGCAGAAATATTCCGCCCACATGTGCGGCGGCTGCGTGTCCAGCTGCTGCACGCTGCCGGTCGAGGTGAAGATCAAGGACCTGATCCGCATTGGCATCGTCGACGAATTCGAGCGCGGTGACCCGCCGAAGAACATCGCCAAGCGGTTGCAGAAGGAAGGCATCGTCGAGCGCTACAACAACAAATCCGAGATCTTCACCCTGCAGCGCATGAGCAACAACGATTGCCTGTACCTGGATCGTAAGACGCGCTTCTGCACTATTTATGACAAGCGCCCGGATACCTGCCGCAACCACCCGAAAATCGGCCCGCGGCCGGGGTACTGCGCGTACAAGCCGAAGGAAGTGGTGCGCGAGACCAGGCTCAAGACGCTCGATAAGTTCTGATTCGGGGTTTGCGGGGCTCTCAAGGGCCTCATCGGGGGCAAGCCCCCTCCCACACTTCGAATGCGTTCACAGAACAAAATGTGGGAGGGGGCTTGCCCCCGATGAGGCCGGTACAGTCAGCACAAAACCAACAGGCACAAAAAAACGCCCCCGGCCTTTCGACCGGGGGCGTTTTTATTCAGCCTGAGTTAACTCAGTTCTTGGATTTCTTGGCAGCGCGGGTACGCTCGCCTTCGTCCAGGATCTTTTTACGCAGGCGGATCGACTTCGGCGTAACTTCGCACAGCTCGTCGTCCTGGATGAATTCCAGGGCCTGCTCCAGGGTGAAGCGAACAGGTGGAACCAGCGCGATGGTTTCGTCTTTGCCCGAAGCACGCATGTTGTCGAGCTTCTTGCCTTTGGTTGGGTTGACGCCCATGTCGTTGTCACGGCTGTTCAGACCAACGATCTGACCGTTGTAGATCTCTTGACCGTGTTCAACGAACAGCTTGCCACGCGCCTGGAGGGTTTCCAGGGAGTAGGTCAGCGCCTTGCCGGTTTCTACCGATACCAGTACACCGTTCTGACGGCCGGACATGTCGCCGGACTTCATGGTGTCGTAGCGATCGAAGATCGAGGTCAGGATGCCAGCGCCGTTGGTCAGGGTCAGGAACTGGTTACGGAAACCGATCAGACCACGAGCAGGGATGTTGTATTCCAGACGTACACGGCCTTTGCCATCCGGCACCATGTTGGTCAGGTCGCCCTTACGCAGGCCCATCTCTTCCATGACCTTGCCCTGGGATTCTTCAGGGGTGTCGATGGTGACGTTTTCGAACGGTTCCTGCTTCACGCCGTCAACCTGACGGATGATCACTTCCGGACGACCCACACCCATTTCGAAGCCTTCGCGACGCATGGTTTCGATCAGTACCGAGAGGTGCAGCTCACCACGGCCGGAGACTTTGAACTTGTCAGCCGAGTCGCCTTCTTCAACGCGCAGAGCAACGTTGTACAGCAGCTCTTTGTCCAGACGCTCCTTGATGTTACGGGAGGTCACGAACTTGCCTTCCTTGCCGCAGAACGGCGAGTCGTTCACCTGGAAGGTCATCGAAACGGTTGGCTCGTCAACGGTCAGAGGCTTCATCGCCTCGACGGTGTCCGGCTGGCACAGGGTGTCGGAGATGAACAGCGAGTCCATGCCGCTGACGCAGACGATGTCGCCGGCAAACGCTTCTTCAACGTCGATACGGTGCAGACCGTGGTGACCCATCAACTTCAGGATACGACCGTTACGCTTCTTGCCGTCCGCGCCGATTGCCACAACCGGGGTGTTCGGCTTGACGCTGCCACGGGCAATACGGCCAACGCCGATAACACCCAGGAAGCTGTTGTAGTCCAGTGCCGAGATTTGCATCTGGAACGGGCCTTCACGGTCAACTTTCGGCGGCGGTACGTTGTCGACGATCGACTGGTATAGCGGGGTCATGTCTTCAGCCATGTCGGTGTGGTCAAGACCAGCAATACCGTTCAGGGCCGAGGCGTAGATCACCTGGAAATCGAGCTGTTCTTCGGTGGCGCCCAGGTTGTCGAACAGGTCGAAGATCTGGTCCAGAACCCAGTCCGGACGCGCGCCTGGACGGTCAACCTTGTTGATGCACACGATCGGACGCAGGCCGGCTTCGAACGCCTTCTTGGTCACGAAGCGGGTTTGCGGCATAGGGCCGTCTTGAGCGTCAACCAGCAGCAGCACGGAGTCGACCATCGACATTACGCGTTCTACTTCGCCGCCGAAGTCGGCGTGGCCCGGGGTGTCCACGATGTTGATGTGGTAGCCGTTCCAGTTGATGGCGGTGTTTTTCGCCAGGATGGTAATACCGCGCTCTTTTTCCTGGTCGTTGGAGTCCATCACGCGCTCGTCGTTGAGCTCGTTGCGCTCCAGGGTGCCGGATTGACGCAGGAGTTTGTCTACCAGGGTGGTTTTACCGTGGTCAACGTGAGCAATGATGGCGATGTTACGTAGATTTTCGATCACTTGTGTATCTCGATCAGAGGATTCGGTGTGCTGACAGGTCGTGGCAGCGATTAACAGTAGAGTCAGGCCTTGCCGTTACAGCTTGACGGCAGAGTCGGGGGGCCGGTGACGCAGGCCACAGGCAAACAGCCCCGGGCTCTTAGCTCGGTCGATAAACGCGCACATTGGCATGCCCCTCACTGAGCAAATGGTGGGCATGCAGGCGACTCATCACGCCTTTGTCGCAATACAGCAGGTACTGACGGCTGTTATCCAGTTCCTTGAAACGCGCGTTCAATGCATAGAACGGCAGCGTTTGTACGTCGATGCCGGCGATTTCCAGCGGCTCATCCTCGGCGGCATCCGGGTGACGGATATCGACGACGATCTGACCGGCCAGGGCTTCGCTGACTTCTTCGATCTGCACATCCTGGCCCAACTCGTCGATGACTCGATCGATCGGGACCAGTTTGGCGTTCTCGAGCGCACGCTCCAGAACCGCCATATCAAATTGTTGTTCTTCGTACTCCACGCGGTTGCGCTTGGCGTGGGTCTTGGGGTTCACCGAGATGACCCCGCAGTATTCCGGCATATGTTTGGCAAAATCGGCGGTGCCGATTTCTTCGGCCAGGTCGATGATGTCCTGCTTGTGGCTGGCGATCAGCGGGCGCAAGACCAGCTTCTCGGTCACGCAGTCGATCAGCGACAGGTTGGGCAGCGTCTGGCTGGCCACCTGGGAGATCGCTTCGCCGGTCACCAGCGCGTCGATCTGCAACTGATCGGCAATGCGGGACGCAGCGCGCAACATCATACGCTTCAAAACCACACCCATATGACTGTTATCGACTTTAGCGAGAATTTCGCCCAGCACTTCCTCGAACGGCACGCTCACAAACAGCACGCGCTGGGAGCTGCCGTACTTCTTCCAGATAAAGTGCGCGACTTCCATCACGCCCAATTCGTGTGCACGCCCGCCCAGGTTAAAGAAGCAGAAATGACTCATCAGGCCGCGGCGCATGATCTGGTAGGCCGCCACCGTGGAGTCGAAACCACCGGACATGAGCACCAGGGTCTGCTCCAGGGCGCCCAGCGGGTAGCCGCCGATGCTGTTGTGCTGGCTGTGGATCACAAACAACCGTTGGTCGCGAATTTCCATGCGCACTTCAATTTGCGGCGCCTTGAGGGAAATTCCGGCGGCGCCGCATTCGCGACGCAGCTTGCTGCCGACGTATTTCTCTACATCCATGGAGCTGAACGGGTGCTTGCCGGCGCGCTTGCAGCGCACCGAAAAAATCTTGCCGGTGAGCTCACCGCCAAAGTGCAGCTTGCACTTCTCGGTGATGTCATCGAAGTCGCCCAGCGGGTACTCGTCCACCTGCAGGAAATGCGCGATACCCGGCATGCAGCTCAGGCGCTCGGTCATGTCCTTCAGGGCTTTGGCGTCGGTCAGGCGGGTTTCCAGCTCGAGGTTGTCCCACACACCATTGACCACCACAGCCGGGTCCAGATCGCGGAGCACGGCACGGATGTTCTTGGCCAACTGACGGATGAAACGCATCCGTACCGGTCGGCTCTTGATGGTGATTTCGGGGAAGACTTTTACGATTAATTTCATGGAAACAGCGCGTGCCGGGCCTGCTGAAAAAGGGGGGCGCGGATTATAGCGGAAATCGCTCAAGGTTTAACCAGTTAATATGCACTGCACTCACCGCGCACCAAATACGTGCATCTCCGCCGCAAAACGCTACATTGCAGTGCGCCGCTTTTTGGCATTTGTCGCTATGCACCTTTATAGGGTCGCATTTGGAACACAAAACCCATGTTGGCGCACTGGCATGCAATTTGCTCTCTTGTGAGGCAGGTTGCCATGGCGGACTATCCGCGCCGGCATCACCCACATTCCAAGGGCTAACTCCACTACCCCAGCCCGAAGCCACCCCGGAGGACACCATGTCGAAGTCGGTTCAACTCATCAAAGATCATGACGTTAAATGGATTGATCTGCGCTTCACGGACACAAAAGGCACTCAGCACCACGTGACCATGCCGGCTCGCGATGCGCTGGATGATGCGTTCTTCGAAGAAGGCAAAATGTTCGACGGTTCCTCCATTGCCGGCTGGAAGGGCATCGAAGCTTCCGACATGATCCTGATGCCGGACGACAGCACTGCCGTCCTCGACCCGTTCACCGAAGAGCCTACCCTGATCCTGGTATGCGACGTGATCGAGCCTTCGACCATGCAAGGCTACGACCGCGACCCACGTGCGATCGCCAAGCGTGCCGAGGAATACCTGAAGTCGACCGGTATCGGTGACACCGTATTCGTGGGCCCGGAGCCAGAGTTCTTCATCTTCGATCAAGTGAAGTTCAAGTCCGACATCTCCGGCTCGATGTTCAAGATCTACTCCGAACAAGGCTCCTGGATGTCCGACCAGGACGTGGAAGGCGGCAACCACGGCCACCGTCCAGGCATCAAAGGCGGCTACTTCCCGGTGCCACCGTTCGACCACGACCACGAAATCCGTACCTCCATGTGCAACGCCATGGAAGACATGGGCCTGGTCATCGAAGTGCATCACCACGAAGTGGCCACTGCCGGCCAGAACGAAATCGGTGTGAAGTTCAACACCCTGGTAGCCAAGGCTGACGAAGTTCAGACCCTGAAGTACTGCGTACACAACACCGCCGTTGCCTACGGCCGTACCGCGACCTTCATGCCAAAGCCTCTGTATGGCGATAACGGTTCGGGCATGCACGTTCACCTGTCCATCGCCAAAGATGGCAAGAACACCTTCGCCGGCGAAGGCTATGCCGGCCTGTCCGACACCGCCCTGTACTTCATCGGCGGCATCATCAAGCACGGCAAGGCCCTGAACGGCTTCACCAACCCGTCGACCAACTCCTACAAGCGTCTGGTCCCAGGTTTCGAAGCACCGGTCATGCTGGCCTACTCGGCGCGCAACCGTTCCGCTTCGATCCGTATTCCTTACGTGTCCAGCCCGCGCGCTCGCCGTATCGAAGCCCGCTTCCCGGACCCGGCTGCCAACCCATACCTGGCCTTCGCTGCGCTGGTCATGGCTGGCCTGGACGGCATCCAGAACAAGATCCACCCTGGCGACGCCGCCGACAAGAACCTGTACGACCTGCCGCCTGAAGAAGCCAAGGAAATCCCGCAGGTGTGCGGCAGCCTGAAAGAGGCGCTGGAAGAGCTGGACAAGGGCCGTTCGTTCCTGACCAAAGGCGGCGTGTTCAGCGACGACTTCATCGATGCCTACATCGAGCTCAAGAGCGCTGAAGAAATCAAGGTGCGCACCTTCGTACACCCACTGGAATACGAGCTGTACTACAGCTGCTGATCCGGTAGCGCCGCTTAAGGTGGCGTGATGAAAAAAGACCTCCTTCGGAGGTCTTTTTTTTGCCTGAGCATGAAGAATACGGGAGGGGGATTGCCCCGATGGCAGAGCGTCAGGCAATACCTGTATAACCTGACCCACCGCCATCGGGAGCAAGCCCCCTCCCACAAGGAGATCACCTTTGAAAGTACGATTTTTGTTTGCCTTGATGTTTGCCAGCGCCACCGCCAGTGCCGCGCCGCCCACCCTTGAGCCGTTGCTCAACAGCATCGCCGAGCGCCTGGAGATTGCCGACCAGGTGGCCCTGAGCAAGTGGGACAGCCACAAGCCTGTGGAAGACAAGAAGCGCGAGCAGGAAGTGATCGCCAGCGTTGTCGCCCAGGCACCGAGCTACAAGCTCGACCCTGCCGCCGCCGAGCAGTTCTTCTCGGCACAGATCGAAGCGAACAAACTGGTGCAGTACACCCACTTGTCCGACTGGCAGTTCCAGGGCAAGGCGCCTGACGATCCGCGCCCGGACCTGGTCAAGCAAATCCGCCCGCAACTGGACGAGCTGCAAAAGAGTCTGCTCAAGCAACTGGCTGACTTCACCCCTCAGCGCACGGACCCGCAATGCCCGCAATGGCTGGCCGAAGCCGTGCACGAACCGCTCAATGATCCGCTGCGCCAACTGGCGATGATCCGCGCCACGGCCGAGTTGTGCATGTACAAAGGCTAGGCCTGTAACCCGATTAAAAATGTGGGAGGGGCTTGCTCCCTCCTACATTGGACTGTATGCATTCAGGACCCTCTCTGACACCTTCCTGAACAACCTTCACAAAATCGCACTATATTAGTGCGACAGTTTGCACCCTACCCATTCTCCGACCCCATTTTGGTTCGAAACTTCCCGCTCAAGCTGGCAGAACGCCACACTTTCGCGCCTGAACCCCCTATTTCAGGGCCTGCGCGCTTCTTTTCGGAGCCTTGGTTTGGTTTTTGCATTTTCCTTGTATCAGCGTGTGCCTCAAGCCTGCGCCTTGCTCCAAAAGAGGTCCCGATGACCATCAGCGATGCACTGCACCGTTTGTTACTCGACAACCTGACCACCGCGACCATCCTGCTCAATGCCGACCTGCGTCTTGAGTACATGAACCCCGCGGCGGAGATGCTCCTGGCCATCAGCGGCCAGCGCAGCCATGGGCAGTTCATCAGCGAATTGTTCACCGAGTCGGCCGAAGCCCTGAGCTCGTTGCGCCAGGCGGTCGAGCAGGCACACCCGTTTACCAAGCGCGAAGCGATGCTCACCGCCCTCACCGGCCAGACGCTGACCGTCGACTACGCCGTAACCCCCATCCTGAGCAACGGCGCCACCCTGCTGCTGCTGGAAGTGCACCCGCGTGATCGCTTGCTGCGTATCACCAAGGAAGAAGCCCAGCTGTCCAAGCAGGAAACCAGCAAGATGCTGGTGCGCGGCCTGGCCCATGAGATCAAGAACCCCCTCGGCGGCATTCGCGGCGCGGCGCAGCTGCTGGCACGCGAGCTGCCCGAGGAGCATCTCAAGGACTACACCAACGTCATCATTGAAGAGGCCGACCGCCTGCGCAATCTGGTGGACCGTATGCTCGGCTCCAACAAGCTGCCGTCCCTGGCGATGACCAACGTGCACGAAGTGCTCGAGCGCGTCTGCCAACTGGTCGAGGCCGAAAGCCAGGGCTGCATCACGCTGGTGCGCGACTACGACCCGAGCATTCCCGACGTATTGATCGACCGTGAACAGATGATCCAGGCGGTACTCAATATCGTGCGCAACGCCATGCAGGCCATCAGCAGCCAGAACGAGCTGCGCCTGGGCCGTATCAGCCTGCGCACCCGCGCCCTGCGTCAGTTCACCATCGGCCACATACGCCATCGCCTGGTCACCAAGGTCGAGATCATAGACAACGGCCCGGGCATTCCTGCAGACCTGCAGGACACCATTTTCTTTCCCATGGTCAGCGGCCGCCCGGACGGTACCGGGCTGGGCCTGGCCATTACCCAGAACATCATCAGCCAGCATCAGGGCCTGATCGAATGTGAGAGCCATCCCGGCCACACCACGTTCTCGATCTTTCTGCCACTGGAACAAGGAGCCCCATCGACATGAGCCGTAGTGAAACTGTCTGGATCGTCGATGACGACCGTTCTATCCGCTGGGTCCTGGAGAAAGCCTTGCAACAGGAAGGCATGACCACCCAGAGCTTCGACAGCGCCGACGGCGTCATGAGCCGCCTGGCGCGTCAGCAGCCCGACGTGATCATCTCCGACATCCGCATGCCCGGCGCCAGCGGCCTGGACCTGCTGGCGCGGATTCGCGAACAGCACCCGCGCCTGCCGGTGATCATCATGACCGCGCATTCGGACCTGGACAGCGCCGTCGCCTCCTACCAGGGCGGCGCGTTTGAATACCTGCCCAAGCCGTTCGACGTGGATGAGGCGGTGGCGCTGGTCAAGCGCGCCAACCAGCACGCCCAGGAACAGCAGAATCAGGAAGCACCACCGGCCCTGACCCGCACCCCGGAAATCATCGGCGAAGCGCCGGCGATGCAGGAAGTGTTTCGCGCCATCGGCCGCTTGAGCCACTCCAACATCACCGTGCTGATCAACGGTGAGTCGGGCACGGGCAAGGAACTGGTGGCCCACGCCCTGCACCGTCACAGCCCACGGGCAGCGTCGCCGTTCATTGCGTTGAACATGGCCGCCATCCCCAAGGACTTGATGGAATCCGAACTGTTCGGCCACGAGAAAGGCGCGTTCACCGGCGCGGCCAACTTGCGTCGCGGACGCTTCGAACAGGCTGACGGCGGTACGCTGTTCCTCGATGAGATCGGCGACATGCCGGCCGATACCCAGACCCGCCTGCTGCGCGTACTGGCGGACGGCGAGTTCTACCGGGTTGGCGGGCACACGCCGGTCAAGGTGGATGTGCGCATCATCGCTGCGACCCACCAGAACCTGGAAACCCTGGTGCATGCGGGCAAATTCCGTGAGGACTTGTTCCACCGCCTCAATGTGATCCGCATCCATATTCCGCGCATGTCGGACCGTCGCGAAGACATCCCCACCCTCGCGCGCCACTTCCTCAGCCGCGCCGCCCTTGAGCTGGCGGTTGAGCCGAAGTTGCTGAAAACCGAGACCGAGGAATACCTCAAGAACCTGCCGTGGCCGGGTAACGTGCGTCAGTTGGAGAACACCTGCCGCTGGATCACGGTAATGGCGTCCGGGCGCGAAGTGCATATCAGCGACCTGCCGCCGGAACTGCTGAGCCTGCCGCAGGATTCGGCCCCGGTGACCAACTGGGAACAGGCCCTGCGCCAATGGGCCGACCAGGCCCTGGCGCGTGGCCAGTCGAACCTGTTGGACAGTGCCGTGCCGGCGTTTGAGCGGATCATGATCGAGACCGCGCTGAAGCACACCGCCGGTCGCCGCCGCGACGCCGCCGTGTTGCTGGGTTGGGGGCGCAATACCCTGACGCGCAAGATCAAGGAGCTGGGCATGAAGGTGGACGGTGGGGACGACGACGAGGGCGATGACGCCTGATACTTGTCAGCATCCATCACCGTTCAACGGTGGGAGGGGGCTTGCTCCCTCCCACAATTGGATCTTCATGGAGTTCGGGATAGTGCACCGCTTCAATGCACCATGAACCGGCATCGGGCATGAACACTGCGCCCAAAAACCAGAGCCATTGAAAAACAGTTTAAAGCTGAAGACACCAAAGCCCCGTAATCCGGGGCTTTGCGCTTTTTGGCAAACGCTTTTAGCAAACTATGCAAACTCTGGCACGCGCCCTGCAATAACCCTTGTACAACCCAGTTTCGGGGACCTTGGTACAGGCAGGCCGAGAATCCCCTCTTTAACACCGAAGCCTATGGCTTCACCCCGTTTTGGGAGCCCTGGTACAGGCAGGCCGGGAACTCCCTCTTTTATTGCTCCTGGAGATGGACCTCCAACCGCCAGCGGTCGTCGAACGGCTCGCCCCTCCACTCCCCGCGCAACGGCCGAGCCGACACCAGGTTCAGCAGCAGGCCACCATCGGTCTTGCGCACGCGCCAGTTCACCAGACTTTCATTGACCTGCAACTGCCCTCCGGCAGACTTGCCCTGCGCGCCGAACAGCAGTGCCACAGTGCCGTCGATGTGTTCGCCATGCAGCTTGGGCTCGCGGTTGAACCACACCACGACGCCGTCAGCGACAGTCTCCACCCGCAGCAACTCCACCGGGTCCGGAATGGTCAGGCGACCAATCATCAACCCCACCATCAGGCCAACAATGGCCAAAGAGCCCATCACACGCGGCAATAGCTTCGGCCTCGGATCGTCTTCAGGGGTAGAATGCAGCGCATCTTTGCCTTCGGAGCCGTGCATGTTTCACGTCATCCTTTTTCAACCAGAAATTCCGCCGAATACCGGCAACGTTATCAGGCTGTGCGCCAACAGTGGCTGCCACCTGCATTTGATCGAGCCTCTGGGCTTCGACATGGACGACAAGCGCCTGCGCCGCGCCGGGCTGGACTACCACGAGTACGCCACGCTCAAGCGCCATGCCGACCTTGCCAGTTGCCTGGACAGCTTGGGCCATCCACGGCTGTTCGCGTTCACCACCAAGGGTTCACGCCCCTTCCATGATGCCAGCTTTGCCGACGGCGACGCGTTCCTGTTCGGCCCGGAAAGCCGTGGTCTGCCGACCGAGGTGCTCGACGCGCTGCCCGAGGGTCATCGCCTGCGCCTGCCAATGCGCGAAGGGTGCCGCAGTTTGAACCTGTCCAATACCGTAGCCGTTGCCGTGTACGAAGGCTGGCGCCAACTCGATTTCAAATAACACACATAACAAATGTGGGAGGGGGCTTGCCCCCGATAGCGGTGGATCAGCCAGCTTATCTGTAGCTGACCCACTGCAATCGGGGGCAAGCCCCCTCCCACATTTTTACAGCATCGACTTAT
This sequence comes from Pseudomonas trivialis, assembly GCF_001439805.1. Taxonomy (GTDB): domain Bacteria; phylum Pseudomonadota; class Gammaproteobacteria; order Pseudomonadales; family Pseudomonadaceae; genus Aquipseudomonas; species Aquipseudomonas trivialis. The sequence goes on from NZ_JYLK01000008.1 coordinate 159,128, forward strand.
TGAACGGTCGACGTGCCTTCCTGTTGCATGCGTTGCAGCTCTTGCGCGTACAGCGCATCGAAGTTCACCGGAGCCAGCATCAGTGCCGGGAACGAGCCACGGGTAACCAGGCTGTCCAGGGTCTCACGGGCATACGGGAACAGGATGTTCGGGCAGAACGCGCCCAGGGTGTGGCTCATGGACGCTTCGTCCAGGCCCTGGATCAGGAAGATACCGGCCTGTTGCACTTCGGCGATGAAGGCCACTTCTTCACCGTTCTTGACGGTAACCGACAGGGTCAGCACAACTTCATGGAAGTCGCCTTCCAGCGCTTTTTGACGGGTGTTCAGGTCCAGCGCAACGCTTGGGGTCCATTCCTGACGGAAGATGGCAGGGCTTTTCGGCGCTTCGAACGACAGGTCACGCACGTAGATGCGCTGCAGCGAAAATTGTGGGCCTTGGGCTTCTGCTGCTTCGGTGTTCTGTTGGTCAGTCATCGCAGGTCCTTGATCTTGGGGGCTGTTAGGGGTTGGGAGTCAGGCGAGCAGCGCATCAAGCTTGCCGCCGCGCTCAAGGGCAAACAGGTCGTCGCAACCACCGATATGTGTGTCGCCGATCCAGATCTGCGGGACCGACGTGCGGCCAGCCTTCCTGGCCATTTCGGCGCGCAGTTGAGGTTTGCCATCGACCTTGATCTCGTCGAAGGCCACCTTCTTGCTCTGAAGCAATTGCTTGGCTCGAATGCAAAAAGGGCAATAATCGCTGGAATACACGACAACCTGGCTCATATCACTTCACCAGCGGCAGGTTATCGGCCTTCCAGCTGCCGATACCGCCAGACAGCTTGGCGGCGGTGAAACCGAGCTTGAGCATTTCGCGAGCGTGGGTGCCGGCGTGCTGGCCCTGGGCATCGACCAGGATGATGGTCTTGGCCTTGTGCTTCTCAAGCTCCGGCAGGCGCGCAATCAGCTTGTCCTGGGGAATGTTCAGGGCACCGACGATGTGGCCGGCGGCGAAATCCTTGGCCGGGCGAATGTCCACCACAACGGCCTCGTCCTTGTTGACTAGCGAGGTCAGCTCCGACGTGCTCAGGCTGCGGCCACCACGGCTCATTTCGTGAGCGATCAGCAGCGCCAGCAGGATGACGAAGGCACCCACGAGCAGATAGTGGGCAGTGGCAAATGCAATCAGGTGATCAACCATCAAGGAGGTTCCAGGGCGTTAAAATGGCGGTAAGTATACACAGCCGTCAGGGGGGGCCAACCCCTGTAAAGCGGTGACTCAGTCTGAACTTCGCTTTAAACTGCCACTCACTTTTCAAACGCCTTCCTTTATTACCGCCGCGAGAGGATCTATGACTACCACGCCTAAACCTTTGGTCCTGATAATTCTCGATGGCTTCGGACACAGTGAAAGCCACCACGACAACGCGGTATACGCGGCGCGCAAGCCGGTGCTGGACCGCCTGACCGCCACCGTGCCCAACGGCCTGATCTCCGGATCGGGCATGGACGTGGGCCTGCCGGACGGCCAGATGGGCAACTCGGAAGTCGGCCACATGAACCTCGGCGCCGGACGAGTGGTATACCAGGACTTCACCCGTGTCACCAAAGCGATCCGCGACGGCGAGTTTTTCGAGAACCCGACCATCTGCGCGGCGGTCGATAAAGCAGTGGCCGCCGGCAAGGCTGTGCACTTCATGGGCCTCTTGTCCGACGGCGGTGTACACAGCCATCAGGACCACCTGGTCGCCATGGCCGAACTGGCCTTCAAACGCGGCGCCGACAAGATCTACCTGCACGCCTTCCTCGACGGCCGCGACACACCGCCAAAAAGCGCGCAGTCGTCCATCGAACTGCTGGACGCCACCTTCGCTGCCCTGGGCAAAGGCCGCATTGCCAGCCTGGTCGGACGTTACTTCGCCATGGACCGCGACAACCGCTGGGACCGCGTCGCCCAGGCCTACAACCTGATCGTCGACGGCCAGGCTGAATTCAACGCCGCCACCGCCCAGCAAGGCCTTGAAGCCGCCTATGCGCGTGGCGAGAGCGACGAGTTCGTCAAGGCCACCACCATCGGCGAACCGGTGAAGGTCGAAGACGGCGACGCCGTGGTGTTCATGAACTTCCGCGCCGACCGTGCCCGCGAGCTGAGCCGCGTGTTTGTCGAAGATGGCTTCAAGGAGTTCGAGCGCGCGCGTCAGCCGAAAGTCCAGTACGTGGGCCTGACCCAATACGCCGCCAGCATCCCGGCCCCCGCCGCCTTTGCCGCGAGCAGCCTGGACAACGTGCTGGGCGATTACCTGGCCAAAAACGGCAAGACCCAGCTGCGCATCGCCGAGACCGAGAAGTACGCCCACGTGACGTTCTTCTTCTCCGGCGGGCGCGAAGAACCGTTCCCGGGCGAAGAACGCATCCTGATCCCATCGCCAAAAGTGGCCACCTACGACTTGCAGCCGGAAATGAGCGCGCCTGAGGTGACCGACAAAATCGTCGATGCCATCGAGCACCAGCGTTATGACGTAATCGTGGTCAACTACGCCAACGGCGACATGGTCGGCCACAGCGGCAACCTGGAGGCTGCGACCAAGGCCGTGGAATGCCTGGACCTGTGCGTCGGTCGCATTGTGGATGCGCTGGAAAAAGTCGGCGGCGAAGCCCTGATCACCGCCGACCACGGCAATTGCGAGCAGATGTCCGACGAATCCACCGGTCAAGCCCACACCGCCCACACCACCGAGCCGGTGCCGTTCATCTACGTCGGCAAGCGCGATTTCAAGGTGCGTCATGGCGGCGTGCTGGCAGATGTGGCGCCGACCATGCTGATGCTGATGGGGATGGAGAAGCCCAAAGAGATGACCGGGACCTCGATCCTGGTCTAAGTCTATAAGACACCAAAGGACAGTGTGGGAGAGGGCTTGCTCCCTCCCACCTGTACTTTCAGTGTTTAGTCGATATCTTTTCGCCACACTCGCGCCACTCAGCGCCTAACTTGCTCGCGAGCCCCAATTGGGCGTTTTTTTTGCCGCGCTTGGCGGGCATACTAGGCCGTCCATTTCCCTGGTGTCGCCCGCCTCTATGCTTCGCGCCTTGATTACCCTTGCTCTTGTCTGCCTGCTCCAACCGGCGTTTGCCGATGAGCGTGCACAAACCCAACAACAGTTGGACGCTACGCGTCAGGACATTACCGAGCTGAAAAAGCTGCTCGGCAAGCTCCAGGAAGAAAAATCCGGCGTGCAGAAAGACCTGCGCGGTACGGAAACCGAGATGGGCAAGCTGGAGAAGCAGGTCCAGGAGCTGCAAAAAGAACTAAAGAAGAGCGAGTCGGAACTGGAGCGACTCGACGCTGAGAAAAAAAAACTCCAGAGCGCACGCGTTGAACAGCAACGCCTGATCGCGATCCAGGCCCGCGCCGCTTACCAGAGCGGCCGCCAGGAATACCTCAAGCTGCTGCTCAACCAGCAGAACCCCGAGAAATTCGCACGCACCCTCACCTATTACGATTACCTGAGCAAAGCGCGGCTGGAGCAATTGAAAGGGTTCAACGAAACCCTGCGCCAGTTGGCCAATGTCGAACAGGAAATCGCCGACCAGCAATCGCAGCTGCTCGACCAGAAAACCGTCCTCGATACCCAGCGCGACCAGCTCGACAAGGTACGCAAGGAGCGCCAACTGGCCCTTGCCAAGCTCAACGACGACGTCAAGGCCCGCGACGCCAAGCTGCAGGCCCGCGTGCAGGACCAGGCCGACCTGGCCAAGGTGCTCAAGACCATCGAGGAAACCCTGGCCCGCCAGGCTCGCGAGGCTGAAGAGGCGCGGCAAAAAGCGCTGATCGCCCAGCAGGAAGCCGAAAAAAAGCGCCAGCGTGAGGCCGAACAGGCGGCTACCAGCGACGCTCCGGCGCCGCGTAAACCGGCGCGTGCAGCGCCCGGCCCGATGGTTTCCAGCACCGGCGAGTCGTTCGGCGGCCCTTTTGCTTCAGCGCGCGGCAAACTTCCATGGCCGGTCGATGGTCGATTACTGGCACGCTTTGGTGAAACCCGTGGCGATGACACCCGTGCCAAGTGGGATGGCGTGATGATCAGCGCCGCCGCCGGCAGCCAGGTCCACGCCGTTCACGGTGGGCGCGTGGTGTTCGCCGATTGGCTGCGCGGCGCTGGCCTGCTGGTGATTCTTGACCACGGCAATGGCTATTTGAGCCTTTACGGCCACAATCAGACATTACTCAAGTCGGCAGGTGATGTTGTAAAAGCCGGTGAATCCATCTCCACTGTGGGTAACAGTGGTGGCCAGGACACCCCGGCGCTGTACTTCGCTATTCGTCAGCAGGGCCGCCCGAGCGACCCTGCACAATGGTGCCGTTCCCAAGGATAGGGCCGTACCTACATTAGGAGTTCGTTCGACATGCTGCATTTGTCCCGCCTCACTTCGCTGGCCCTGACGATCGCCCTGGTGACCGGCGCGCCGCTGGCTTTCGCCGATCAGGCCGCACCGACAGCGCCCGCCACCGCCGCGAGCTCTGCCGCGACCACCAAGGCGCCGTTGCCGCTGGACGAGCTGCGCACCTTTGCCGAGGTCATGGACCGCATCAAGGCAGCCTATGTCGAGCCGGTAGACGACAAGACCCTGCTGGAAAACGCCATCAAGGGCATGCTCAGCAACCTCGACCCGCACTCCGCCTACCTGGGCCCGGAAGATTTCGCCGAGCTGCAGGAAAGCACCAGCGGTGAGTTCGGTGGCCTGGGCATTGAAGTAGGTGCCGAAGACGGCCAGATCAAAGTGGTCTCGCCGATTGACGACACGCCGGCGTCCAAGGCCGGCATCCAGGCCGGCGATTTGATCGTCAAGATCAATGGCCAGCCCACCCGTGGCCAGACCATGACCGAAGCCGTCGACAAGATGCGCGGCAAGCTTGGCCAGAAAATCACCCTGACCCTGGTGCGCGACGGCGGCAACCCGTTTGACGTGACCCTGGCCCGCGCGACCATCACGGTCAAGAGCGTGAAGAGCCAGTTGCTGGAGTCGGGTTACGGCTACATCCGCATCACCCAGTTCCAGGTCAAGACCGGCGACGAAGTGGCCAAGGCCCTGGCCAAGCTGCGCAAGGACAACGGCAAGAAACTCAACGGCATCGTGCTCGACCTGCGTAACAACCCGGGCGGCGTGCTGCAATCGGCGGTGGAAGTGGTCGATCACTTCATCACCAAGGGCCTGATCGTCTACACCAAGGGCCGCATCGCCAACTCCGAGCTGCGCTTCTCGGCCACCGGTAACGACCTCAGCGAAAACGTGCCACTGGCCGTGCTGATCAACGGCGGCAGCGCCTCGGCCTCGGAAATCGTCGCCGGTGCCCTGCAGGATCAGAAGCGCGGCGTGCTGATGGGCACCACCAGCTTCGGCAAGGGCTCGGTGCAAACCGTGTTGCCGCTGAACAACGAGCGCGCGCTGAAAATCACCACCGCGCTGTATTACACGCCCAACGGTCGCTCGATCCAGGCCCAGGGCATCGTCCCGGACATCGAAGTGCGCAAGGCCAAGATCACCAACGAGATCGACAGCGAGTACTACAAGGAGGCCGATCTGCAAGGTCATCTGGGCAATGGCAACGGCGGCGCCGACCAGCCGACCGGCAGTGGCGCCAAAGCCAAACCGATGCCGCAGGACGACGACTACCAGTTGGCCCAGGCGTTGAGCCTGCTCAAGGGCCTGAGCATCACGCGCAACCGTTGATATGCGCCTTGTCCTGATCATCGCCGTGCTGTGCAGCCTGGCAGGCGTCGCCCACGCGACGCCCGTCGGCGAACCGCACAAAGCCTACCTGACCCTGATCATCGACGACCTGGGGCAAAACCTGCCCCGGGATCGGCGCGTGCTGGCCCTGCCTGGGCCGGTCACCACCGCGATCATGCCCGACACACCCCACGCCGCCGAATTCGCCCGCGAGGCCCACAAGGCCGGCAAGATCGTGATCCTGCACATGCCCATGGACCCGGCCACCGGCCCGTTCGCCTGGCACCCTGAATTGCCCATCGAAGAACTCGGCAAGCGTCTGGACGCCGCCTTCGAAGCCGTGCCCTTCACCGCCGGCATCAATAATCACATGGGCAGCCGCATGACCGCCCAGCCGCAGGCGATGGCCTGGCTGATGGGCGAGTTGCAGCGGCGGCACAAGTTCTTTGTCGACAGCCGCACCAGCGCGCAGACCGTCGCCGCCGCCGAGGCGCAGAAGATCGGCCTGGCCAGTGTCTCGCGGGATGTGTTTCTGGATGACGAACGCACCGAAGCGGCCATCACCACCCAACTGCAAACCGCGATCAAGCTGGCGCACAAGCAGGGCTCTGCGGTGATGATCGGCCACCCGTACCCACAGACCCTGGCAGTGCTCGAGCGCGAGTTGCCCAGGCTCAAGGCCCAAGGGGTCGAGTGGATCGATATCAAGTCGATGATCGGCCTGCGCAGCAATCAGGCCATGGGCGGCCATGGCCGTGACGGCACCTACCGCCCGAGCCCTAGATAACTAACGCCCGCCCCGCACGCCGGCCCTGAATAGTGAGCGCTCGACTCACTCTTTTCAGGACACTCCATGAACATCACACACGTTATTGCTTCCGGGCTGCTGCTCGTCGGCCTCTGCGGCGCACTGCACGCCGCCGACAAGGATTTCGGCGAAGGCCTGGCCAATACAGGCCCCGCGCAGGTTCTGCGTAACGCCAGGCATCAACACGATCACTGGAATGGCGTTGGCCGTATCCGTAATGAAGGTCAGACGCTGTGCACCGCCAGCCTGCTGGACACCCGTGACGAGAGCGGCAAGTCCGGTCCCGCCTATGTGGTCACCAGCAGTCATTGCCTGCATCGTCTCAACGGCGCGGTGCAAAGGGATATGCCGATCAAGGGCAGCATCAGCTTTAACTATTTCGACGACACCCTCGAAACCCTCAAGACCTACCCGCTGAAAACTCTGAGATGGGGCAGCAGCCACGGGGTCGATCTGGCGGTGATCGAATTGCAGGCGACCCTGGCGAGCCTGATCACAGCGGGCATCACGCCGTTGAAGCTGGCCGAAGAAGTACCTGCTGACGGGGTGAATATCCTCGCCCTCGCCGCCCCCGAATGGGACACGCTGCACCTGTCGGCCTGCACTCAACAGGCCTCGCGGGAACTGGTGGAACAGCCGTTCGTGTGGCGAGTCACGCTGAAGAACCAGTGCCAGGGCGTCTCCCTCGGCGGCTTTGGCGGGCCGCTGCTCGACCGCGCCAGCAACCGGCTCTTCGGCATACTCAGCACCAGCACGCGCGGGCAGCCCGCCGAACGTAAATGCCAGCGCGACGCGCCGTGCGAGGTCAACAACGGTATACCCACCTGGCAGCCCGAGACCAACTACGGCAGCCCGATAACGTTCCTCAGCCAGTGTTTTATCGGCGGCGTGCTACAGGCCGATGACGAGTACTGCGCGCTGTATCCGACCACCTCCATCACGTTCGAAAAACCGGCCCCCGTTCAGCAGTATTTCCTCAAGAAAGCCGACGGCAACGGCAAGGATATCGTGCCGCGCTGGAACCTGGCCTTCAGCATCAACACGCCGTTTTATCGCTACAAAACCACACGCCGGGCCATCGACTGCGAAAACCCGGCGCTCTACAGCGCGCCGATCAAGGCTGAGCACGCCTACGTCAATGACCCCATCGGCCCGCAAACCGGCATGCACATGCTGTGTATCGTCGGCGTGGAGTCCGCCGAGCAGCGCGTTACCTCGGGCATGATGAAAAATGCGCTGAGCCTGGCCGTCGAACTGGCCGAACCGGGCCCTGCGCGTACGCCGAACCTGAGCATCAGCCTGGATAAACAGGGCCTTGCCGCCTATACACTGATCTGGCACCTCGCACCGCCCTTCATGCAGCGCTACACCTACAAGTACGGCCCGGCCGCCACCACCGATTGCCTGCGCCCGGTGGACTACCTGCCCATACCGCCGACAGCGGTGAAAGACGTGGAAGAGGGGGAAGACGAAGATATCATTGCCCTGGTGCATCCACTCAATGATGACCCGGTCACGCCGCCGGAAAAGTACGCGCAATTGATCAGCGTTCAGGGCACGCCCTACAAGATCTGCACTTACGCCTACGACCAGGCGGATCAGCCATCCACCTTGCGTGTGGACCTGCTTAAACCACGTTGAGAACTAAAGGTAGCGGGCCATGATTGCGTCGACCACGCCTTCCTTGCGCAACTGGTCCAGAGCCGTTTGCAGCCTGGCCACCAGCTCGTCCGGCACATCCTTGTTCAGCGCCAGGAACAACTCGGCGCTGTTGAAGCGCAACACCGTTTTGAGCCCGGTCACGCCGACCTGACGTGCCAGGTAGCGCCCGGCGGGATCGCCGGTGGCCCAGAGGTCGATCTGGCCTTCCATGAGTCGTTGCGCATTATCCTGATCGCGCAACACAACCAGCGGCTTGAGGCCTTGCTTGTCCAGGGTCTGGGCAATGGCATCACCCTTGTAGGCACCGATTCTATAGCGGCGCGCCTGCTCGAGGCTGCCGAGCTGGATCTTGCTGTCGGCCTTGGCCAGCAGCACCCAATCGTCCGGGCCGATGGGGCCGACCCATTTGAACAACGCTTCACGATCAGGCAGGCGCGCCATCACAAAGACGCCGTAGCCGGGTTTTTCCAGGGTGAGTTTGTAAATACGTTCCCAGGGAAAGCGCAGGGTGAGGTTGTAGGCAATGCCGGCGCGCTTGAAGGTCTCGCGCACGATGTCGGCGGCGATACCTTCGATGTTCTCGTCCCTGGCGAAATTCTTGCCGTTTTTTGCCATGTTGTAGGGCGGAAAATTTTCCGTCAGCAACACCATCGCGGTGTCGGAGGGATCGTCGGCGTGGGCCGTCCCTGCCAACAGCAGGGACGTGGCAAGCAGGAGTTGTTTGAACATGTAGGCTACCGGAATCCATGGCAAGCGCAGAGAGTGCCGCGCGCCTGCCATGCTGTCCAGCGGCGTTTAGCGTACGACGATACCGCGCGCTGCCATGTAGGCCTTGGCCTCGGGAACGGTGTATTCACCAAAGTGGAAAATGCTCGCCGCCAGCACCGCGCTGGCGTGGCCTTCGATCACGCCGTCAGCCAGGTGCTGCAGGTTGCCGACGCCGCCGGAGGCGATCACCGGGATGCCCAGGGCATCGCTGATGGCACGGGTCACGCCCAGGTCGAAACCATTTTTCATACCGTCCTGGTCCATGCTGGTCAGCAGGATTTCGCCGGCGCCCAGGCCTTCCATCTTCATCGCCCACGCCACCGCGTCCAGGCCGGTAGGCTTGCGCCCGCCGTGGGTGAAGATCTCCCAGCGCGGGGTTTCGCCGGGGCCCGAGACTTTCTTGGCGTCGATGGCGACTACGATGCATTGCGAACCGAAGTGCTGCGCAGCCTCGCCAACGAACTCCGGATTGAACACCGCAGCGGTGTTGATCGAGACCTTGTCGGCACCGGCGTTGAGCAGGTTGCGAATATCCTGCACGGTGCGTACGCCACCGCCCACGGTCAGCGGGATGAACACCTGGCTGGCCATGCGCTCGACGGTATGCAGCGTGGTGTCGCGGCCGTCGACGCTGGCGGTGATGTCGAGAAAGGTAATTTCGTCGGCACCCTGCTCATCGTAGCGACGGGCGATTTCCACCGGATCGCCGGCATCACGGATGTTCTCGAACTTGACGCCCTTGACCACGCGACCGTTGTCGACGTCCAGGCAAGGGATGATGCGTTTGGCCAGCGCCATGGTCAGTCCTCAGCCGTTATAGGCGTCGCAGTAAGCCTGAGCTTCGGCGACGTCCAGGGTGCCTTCGTAGATCGCGCGGCCGGTGATGGCGCCGATGATGCCGGGCGCACGGGCGTCCAGCAGCGACTTGATATCGCCCAGGTTGTGAATACCGCCGGAAGCAATCACCGGAATCTTCGTCGCGGCGGCCAGTGCCGCGGTGAACGGCACGTTGCAGCCCTGCATCATGCCGTCTTTGGCGATGTCGGTATAAACGATGGCGGACACGCCGTCGGCTTCGAACTGTTTGGCGAGGTCAATCACCTGCACGGTGCTGATTTCAGCCCAGCCGTCGGTGGCGACGAAACCGTCCTTGGCATCCAGGCCCACGATCACCTTGCCGGGGAACGCGCGGCAGGCCTCGGCGACGAAGGCCGGGTCTTTCACCGCCTTGGTGCCGATGATCACGTAGCTCACGCCTGCCTTGACGTAGTGCTCGATGGTTTCCAGGGAACGGATACCGCCACCGATCTGGATCGGCAGGTTGGGGTAGCGTTTGGCGATGGCGGTGACCACCTCACCATTGACCGGCTGGCCTTCGAAGGCGCCGTTCAGGTCCACCAGATGCAGGCGACGGCAGCCCCCTTCCACCCACTTGGCGGCCATGCTCACCGGGTCATCGGAGAACACGGTGGAGTCTTCCATGCGGCCCTGGCGCAGACGTACGCAAGCGCCGTCCTTGAGATCGATAGCGGGGATAATCAGCATCTGGCAAACCTTATTCGATATTCAGCAATGCTTGGGAAATCAGGGTTTCTCAAGCGACCACAAGTCGCTTTCGAGGCTTTCGAACCTTTCTTTAAGGAGCGTCTGCGTGTCGAAAATCGCCCTGTTGTAATAGTGCGGCGCCACCTCAAGGGTGAACAGCTCAAGAATCTCGGCCACTTCGAACGAACCCAGCGTGAGCTCGAAACGGTCCTGCATGAAGCGCTTGATCTTGTCGGTGGCCTCACGCTCCTGCTCGGGCGTGAGGGTCAAGATCGGTGCTTTGGCCTTCCTGACCATTACCAGCGGCCATCCCACGCGGCGAAGTTCTGCAGCAATTGCAGGCCATGGGTATGGCTTTTTTCCGGATGGAACTGCACGGCAAAACGCGAGCCTTCGGCCAGCGCGGCGGCGAAGTCGACGCCGTAATGCCCGCCACCCGCCACTTGGCCCGCTTTACCGGCGGCGATGTAGTAGCTGTGCACGAAATAAAAGCGCGCCATGTCCGGCACCTCGTGCCACAACGGGTGATCCAGCGTCTGGCGCACTTCGTTCCAGCCCATGTGCGGGACTTTCAAGTGGGCGCCGTCTTCGTGCAGGTCTTTGCCGAAGAACTTCACATCGCCGGGGAACAGGCCAATGCAGTCGACACCATTGTTCTCTTCGCTGCGATCCAGCAGGGCTTGCATGCCCACGCAGATGCCGAGGAACGGCCGGTCCTGGCTGACTTCGCGCACCAGGCTGTCAAAGCCCAGGCGACGAATCTCGGCCATGCAGTCGCGAATCGCGCCCACACCGGGGAACACCACGCGGTCGGCTTCGCGAATCACATCGGCATCGCTGGTGATCAGCACCTTGCCGGCGCCCACGTGCTCGAGGGCCTTGGCCACCGAATGCAGGTTGCCCATGCCGTAGTCGATAACCGCGACCGTCTGCATTACAGGACGCCCTTGGTCGATGGCATTTGCCCGGCCATGCGGTCGTCCAGTTCCACGGCCATGCGCAGCGCGCGGCCGAAGGCCTTGAACACGGTTTCGATCTGGTGGTGGGTGTTGGTGCCGCGCAGGTTGTCGATGTGCAGGCTGACGAGAGCGTGGTTGACGAACCCCTGGAAGAATTCCTGGAACAGGTCGACGTCGAAGCCGCCTACGGTGGCGCGGGTGTAGGGCACGTGCATCTGCAGGCCCGGGCGACCGGAGAAGTCGATAACCACGCGCGACAGCGCTTCGTCCAGCGGGACATAGGCGTGGCCGTAGCGGCGGATGCCTTTTTTGTCGCCGATAGCCTTGGCAAAGGCCTGGCCGAGGGTGATGCCCACGTCTTCCACCGTGTGGTGGTCGTCGATGTGCAGGTCGCCCTTGCTGACGATATCCAGGTCGATCAGCCCGTGACGGGCGATCTGGTCCAGCATGTGCTCAAGGAAGGGGACACCGATATCAAATCGGGCCTTTCCGGTGCCATCCAGGTTGATCGAGGCTTTGATCTGGGTTTCCAGAGTGTCGCGCTCGACGGACGCCATACGTTCGACCATCACCAGCTCCGCAAATCATTGGGCGAAAAAGGTGGCCATTATAGGGGTGCGGGCGGCAAACAGAAACATCGAAGGGGAGAAGACTGATGGAGTGTCGGGGATAGACATGTGCATACAACTCAAACCCACTGATGAGAACCCGGCACACCTAATGTGGGAGGGGGCTAGCTCCCTCCCACAAGGTATTGCGGTGTTATCAGTGGAACAGTACCGCCGTCTTCTGCAGGGTCACCCACACACCCCACGCCAACGGAATACCCACCACCAGCCAGGCGGCAATCGCCAGCGGCTTGCTGCCTGGGGAGGCTTTCCACTCCAGCACGGTGGAGGCATCAGCGCCTTTGTCATGGCCCAGCGCCTGTTCGGCAGCCAGCTCCGCGTCGCTCATGAAGTACTTGTCGGCCACCGGACGCACCAGCAGGTTGCAGATGAAACCCAGCACCAGCAGGCCGGCGAGGATGTACAGGGTGATGTCATAGGCCGCAGCGCGTTCAACGCCGATGCTCAATTGATATTCACGCAGGTAGTTCACCAGCACCGGGCCCAGCACGCCGGCCGCAGCCCAGGCGGTCAGCAGTCGACCGTGGATCGCGCCGACCATTTGCGTACCGAACAGGTCGGCCAGGTAGGCCGGCACGGTGGCGAAACCGCCGCCGTACATCGACAGGATCACGCAGAACGCCGCCACGAACAGCGCCACGTTGCCCAGGTGCCCCAGGTTCGGAATCAGCGCGTACAGGGCAAAGCCCAGGGCGAAGAACACGAAGTAAGTGTTTTTGCGGCCCAGGTAGTCGGAGAACGATGCCCAGAAAAACCGGCCACCGATGTTGAACAGGCTCAACAGACCGGTAAAGCCCGCCGCAATCGCGGCAATCGATGCCAATTGCCCGGCATCCAACTGGCCGAACGGCACATCCACACCCAGCAGCTTGCCGCCGAACACTTCCTGCAGCAGCGGCGAAGCCATGCCCAGAATGCCGATACCGGCGGAAACGTTCAGGCACAGCACCAGCCACACCAGACGGAATTGCGGGGTTTTCCAGGCCACGTTCACGTGCACGTGACGGTGAGTGATCATCGCGTTGCTGGCTTTTTTCGCCGGTGCCGTCCAGCCCTCAGGCTTCCAGCCGGTCGGCGGTACGCGGTAGGACAGTGCGCCGCCGATCATGAACACGAAGTAGATCGCAGCCATCACCAGGAAGCTCTGCCAAACGCCCACGCTGGTGGGCGAAGCGAAGTGCCCCATCAGCGCCGCGGCCAGGGGCGCACCCACCATCGCGCCGCCGCCGAAGCCCATGATCGCCATGCCGGTGGCCATGCCGCGCTTGTCCGGGAACCACTTGATCAGGGTCGAAACGGGCGAGATATAGCCCAGGCCCAGGCCGATACCGCCAATCACGCCGGAACCGATCCACATCAGCCAGATCTGGTGGGTATAGATACCCAACGCCGAGATCAACAGGCCGCCGCACCAGCACAGGGCCGATACTACACCGGCCTTGCGCGGCCCGGCATGTTCCAGCCAGCCGCCCCAGATGGCCGCCGAGCAGCCCAGGAAGATGAAAAACAGGGTGTAGATCCAGCCCAGCATGGAGATGGGCCAGTCACACTGGGACGAAAAGACCTGTGTAATAAAGCTCATGTCCGGTGCACACGCGACTGGCGCAGTGATACCCAGCGCTTTGGACAGTGGAAGCCAGAACACCGAGAAGCCATAGGCCATGCCGATGCACAGGTGGATGGCCAGGGCGGCCGGTGGAACCAGCCAACGGTTGAACCCGGGCTTGGCGATGATGCGCTCCTTGGACAGGAACGCAGGCTTGGTGCTCATTGGTGTTTCCCCCAGTTGTTAGTGTGTGTCCGTCAGGCGCTCTCCCCCTCGGCCTTGCACGCAGAGCGTGGCCGTAGTTGTAGGGTAAAGCTCCATTTTGGCGCGACGATAAGTCGCAGAAGGCGGACGAACGCGCAAAGATTAGCACCTGTCGAGGCGAGAAAAACCAAACTGATATCACTTTTTTCAGGAAACTCGTTTTTTCTGACGTCAAATTCCTGTTCTGCCCGATCTGGATACAATGTAACGATCGCTGAACTGACGCAGGCCGTCGGGCGTTATACTCTGCGGCTAAATTTTGAAATCGACATACAAGGACTCGCCCATGAAAGCGTTCGGCAAAATCCTGGGTCTGGTACTCCTCGGGCTGTTGCTGATCATTGTGGCTCTCGGCTTTGCCCTGACCCACCTCTTCGATCCCAACGACTACAAGGAAGAGATTCGCCAGATTGCCCGCGACAAGGCCCATATCGAGCTGACGCTCAATGGCGATATCGGCTGGAGCCTGTTCCCCTGGCTCGGCCTTGAACTGCATGACGCCAGCGTGGCCACCCTGACCACCCCGACCCAACCGTTCGCTGACCTGCAGATGCTCGGCCTGTCGGTGCGCGTGCTGCCCCTGCTGCGCCGCGAAGTGCAGATGAGCGATGTGCGGGTCGAAGGCCTGAACCTGCGCCTGAACCGCGACAAGCAGGGTCATGGCAACTGGGAAGATATCGGCAAGAACGTGACGGTGGCGACCACCACCGGCACCCCTGCTCCGGCGGAACAAGCGGCCGAGGCCGAACCGGAGAAACCGGCCAAGCCGATTCGCCTGGACATCGACAGCCTGACCGTCAACAACGCCCGCGTCGAATACACCGATGAGCAGACCGGCAAGCAGTTCAGCGCCGAGAGCATCCAGCTGAGCGCCGGTGCCGTGCACGAAGGAGCAAGTATTCCGGTGAAGCTCACCGCGTTCTTCGGCAGCAACCAGCCGGTGATGCGCGTCAAGACCGAGCTCAACGGCAACCTGCGCATCCAGCGCGCCCTCAAGCGCTACCAGTTCGAAGACATGAAGATCTCCGGTGAAGCCACCGGCGAGCCGCTGCAGGGCAAGACCGTGACCTTCTCCACCCAGGGCCAGTTGCTGGTGGACCAGGCGGCGAATATCGCCGAATGGACCAACCTGAAACTGTCGGCCAACCAACTGCGCGCGCTGGGCGAGCTGAAAGTCAACGACCTGGACAAAACTCCGCAGCTCAGCGGCGCTCTGTCCATCGCCCAATTCGACCTCGCCAAATTCCTCGACAGCGTCGGCCACCCGCTGCCGCCGATGGCCGACGGCAGCCTGAGCAAGGTCGAGCTGGTCAGCCGCCTGAAGGGTACGCCCACCAGCGTGGCGCTCGAAGACCTGAACCTGAAGCTCGACGGCAGCACCTTCACCGGCCGCATCGCCGTGGAAGACTTCGCCAAACAGTCGCTGCGCGTGCAGCTCAAGGGCGACACCTTCAACGCCGACAACTATCTGCCGGCCAAGTCCGAGTCCGCCAAGGGCGCCACCGCCGCCCGTCAGGCCGAAGTGCAGAACAGCGAAGCCGGGGCCATGGCTGCCGGTGGCACCACGCCGCTGCCCGACGCGCCGACCAAAAGCGCCTGGAGCACCGACAAGCTGCTGCCGCTCACCCGTCTGCGCACCCTCGACGTGAATGCCGACCTTGCCTTTGGTCAGTTGACCTTGAGCAAACTGCCGATCCAGAACGCCGTGCTGAAAGCCTCCGGCATCGACGGCCAACTCAAGCTCGACACCCTCAGCGGCGGTCTCTACAACGGCACCTTCCAGGCCAACGGCACGCTCGACGTGCGCCAGGATATTCCGCTGCTCGCGCTGCAAAGCCATATCAGGCAAGTGCCGGTCGAACGCATCCTGCAAGCCCAAGGGCAAACCCCGCCGGTGAAGGGCCAGGTCACCCTCGACAGCAACCTCAGCGGCCGCGGCAACAGCCAGAAAGCGCTGATCGACAGCCTCAACGGCACCGCCAGCTTCGTGATCAACAACGGCGTGCTGCTCAATGCCAACATTGAACAGCAAGTGTGCACCGGCATCGCCCTGCTCAACCGCAAGACCCTGAGCAGCACGCCGCCGGGCAAGGACACGCCGTTCGAAGAACTGCGCGGCAACCTCACGTTCCGCAATGGCGTGGCCAGCAACCCCGACCTGAAAGTGCGCATCCCCGGCCTGACCGTCAACGGCAACGGTGATGTCGACCTGCGCGTGCTGGGCATGGACTACCGCGTCGGCATCATCGTCGAAGGCGACCAGCGCGAAGTGCCGGACCCGGCGTGCCAGGTCGGTGCCAACTTCCAGAACATCGAAGTGCCGTTGCGCTGCCGTGGTCCGCTGGAGCTGGGTGCCAAGGCCTGCCGCCTGGACAAGGACGGCCTCGGCCAGGTCGCCATCAAGGCCGCCGGCAATCGCCTCAACGAGAAACTGGAAGAGAAGCTCGACAAGGTCAACCCGCAGCTCAAAGATGCGTTGAAAGGCCTGTTCAAACGATGAGAAACGAGCAGTTTTCAGAGGCCGTACTCGACTGGTACGACCGCCATGGTCGCCACGACCTGCCCTGGCAACAGGGCATTACGCCTTACCGGGTGTGGGTCTCGGAGATCATGCTGCAACAGACCCAGGTGAGCACCGTGCTCAATTACTTCGACCGTTTCATGGCCTCGCTGCCGACGGTCGAAGCCCTGGCCGCCGCGCCGGAAGACGAAGTGCTGCACCTGTGGACCGGCCTGGGCTACTACACCCGTGCGCGCAACCTGCAAAAGACCGCCAGGATCGTGGTGGCCGAGTACGGTGGCGAGTTTCCCAGGGATGTCGAAAAACTCATCGAACTGCCCGGCATCGGCCTGTCCACCGCCGGCGCCATCGCGAGCCTGAGCATGGGCCTGCGTGCGCCGATCCTCGACGGCAACGTCAAACGCGTGCTGGCGCGTTTTACTGCTCAGGAGGGCTACCCGGGCGAACCCAAGGTGGCCAAACAGCTATGGGCCACCGCAGAGCGCTTCACGCCCCATGAACGCGTCAACGCCTATACCCAGGCGATGATGGACATGGGCGCGACCCTTTGCACCCGTAGCAAACCCAGCTGCCTGCTGTGCCCGCTGGAGAAAGGCTGCGAGGCCCACATGCTCGGTCTGGAGACGCGCTACCCGATCCCCAAGCCGCGCAAGACCATCCCGCAGAAACGCACGCTGATGCCGATGCTGGCCAACACCGAAGGCGCCATTCTGCTTTATCGCCGCCCTTCCACCGGGCTGTGGGGCGGGTTGTGGAGCCTGCCGGAGCTGGACGACCTTGGCGACCTCGAACACCTGGCCGAGCAACACGCGCTCGAACTGGGCAAGCATCAGGAACTGCCGGGGCTGATCCACACCTTCAGCCACTTCCAGCTGGCCATCGAACCCTGGCTGGTACAGGTCAAGGAATCGGCCCATCACGTGACCGAGGCCGACTGGCTCTGGTATAACCTCGCCACCCCGCCGCGCCTGGGCCTTGCCGCCCCGGTCAAGAAACTGCTGAAGCGCGCGGCCGACGTATTGAATGCAGGAGTGTCGTCATGACCCGCACCGTAATGTGCCGCAAGTACAAAGAAGAACTGCCAGCCCTGGACCGCCCTCCGTACCCAGGCGCCAAGGGCCAGGACATTTACGACAATGTCTCCGCCAAAGCCTGGGGCGACTGGCTCAAACACCAGACCCTGCTGATCAACGAAAAACGCCTGAACATGATGAACGCCGAAGACCGCAAATACCTGGCGGGCGAAATGGACAAGTTCTTTTCCGGCGAGGAATACGCCCAGGCCGAAGGTTACGTACCACCTGCTCAATAATTGAGCAAAACCTGGGGTCAGCACGTAAGCGACGGTAATAATTAAATATTTTTCTAAAACTTGCTTGACGACCCCCTGAAAAACCCGTTTAATGCGCCCCGTTGCCCAGATAGCTCAGTCGGTAGAGCAGGGGATTGAAAATCCCCGTGTCGGCGGTTCGATTCCGTCTCTGGGCACCACTAATCAGTTTCAGGTGGTGCACCTATCATCCGAAACACACAAAAAACCCGCCTTGTGCGGGTTTTTTGTTGCCTGCGATTTGAGCAGGCCATATCTACCGCCCCTCAGGCACAGACCCGCGGCCAACGGATCCCTGGCCAAACCCACTTGCGCTCCTCACGTTTTTTACTTATCTGAATTGTGTTTTTGAGATAACGTAGTCCCTATTGAGACCCTGAACCCCCTATTTACGGGCATCAGAGCACTCTTTTTTTGAGATAATAAAAAATCGATTAGAGATATTTTTCGACATGGCAGAGTTTTTTCACCACGATCTTGAGCTTCTGAACCCTTCATTCGACTCAGGTCTGGTTGACGTTCTGAGTGAACTGGAACATCTGCGCCGCCTGGAGCTGGGGGGCGATACGCCACCTGCCGTTTTTTTCCAGCTTAAGGACCTGTTTCACACGCTGGAGAGCCTCGGGTCTGCTCGTATTGAGGGCAACCATACGACCCTCGCGGACTACATCGAAAGTAAAGTCGATGGAAAAGCAGAAGACTCAGATCAATTGCGAGAGATCGCAAATATCGAAAAAGCCATGGACTACGTTGAAAGCATCGTGAAGCCTGGCGTAGACCTCTCCGAGTTTGCAATCCGGGAACTTCATTCGATCACGGTTCAAGGACTGACGCGCGAAGGTGATCGCACGCCAGGCGCATACCGTGAAGCTGAAGTACGTATAGCCCAATCAGACCACTTGCCTCCCGATGCCGTGCTGGTACAGGGGTATATGCAAGAACTGATTGCCTTCGTGAATAAACCGGATGCACCCAAATATGACCTGATGAAGGTCGCCCTGGCCCACCACCGATTCGGCTGGATTCATCCCTTCGGCAACGGCAATGGCCGTGTCGTACGTCTTCTCACCTACGCACTTTTAATGAAGTACGGCTTCAACGTCAGCGCGGGCGGTCGAGTCCTGAACCCTACGGCTGTGTTCTGCATTGATCGGGAAAAGTACTATTCAATGCTCTCCACTGCCGATACAGGCACCAAGGAGGGACTCGAAGCGTGGTGCATCTACGTTCTCGCGGGGATCAAAGACGAACTGGAGAAAGTAAGCAGACTGACTGACTATGGCTATCTGACCAGGCACGTCTTGGCGCCCACCATAGCCATGGCAAAAGAGCGAGAATGGATCACGCCAATTGAGGAAAAAATTCTGACCACTGCGGTTCAACTAAAGGTCGTCAAATCAAGCGACATTGCCAATGCACTGCCAAGCCTGTCTGCCGCACAAAGAACCTACCAGATAAAAAAACTGGTCGATCAGGGCATGCTTCTTCCCGTTAACCCAGGTGCACGGCATTACACCATCGGGTTCTCCAACAATTACCTGATCAGAGGCGTTATCAAGTCACTACGCGAGGGAGGATTCATCCCTGAGCAGTTGGACAGGCCTTATGCATGAAGACTTATCCAGACAAGGTCGCACTCACTTCAACAAAAACACCATCAACGGATTGTCATTCAATCGCCCGTTGAACGCCGGAGCCAGATGCTCCACCGGCGACCCTTTCAGCAAGGCCGTTTCCGTGCGTTCCACAATCACCCAGGATGGCCTTGGCAGTGCGTTCAATTTTTCCAGTTCATGGCGCCCTACGAACAACGGTCGCTCGTAGTGATCCAGGTTCATCATGTAGCGCACGCCCCAGGTGTCCTGGCCAAGATCGACGAACACCAACGGTGCAGGGGTTATAGCGCGAAGTGATTCGACCTGACCCACAAACGTGCGGGTGTCGAATTGCAGGTCCTTGGACGGCTCTACCACCGCCACCAGCAGCAACCACTGCGCCGCCAGTGCGATCAGGCTGAGCCACACCAGGCGCGCCGCCCGATGCCAGGCGACCAGCGCCGCCACCTGCAGCAACACCAGTACGCTGAACAATAGCGGCAACGATACGTCCGGCCAGTAGCCATGCTTCTGCCACGCGTGCCGGCACACCAGCACGGCAATCACGCACAGCGTTGGCAGCGCCGCGACAAGGCCTTCGTAGCATCGGCGCACGCCAGCCAGCCAGCCCTGCGCCTGCAGCAGCCCATAGGCGGCGACAGCGGCGAACATCGGCACCATCGGCAGGATGTAATAGGCGCGCTTGAAGTGCGGCACCGACAGGCCAAGCAGAATCATCAAGCCGCACGCGCCGAGCCGCACGACCATTTGCACGTCTTCATCGGCCCGTCGCAGCGCCCATCGATGGCGCAGCGCAAACAAAGTCGCCAGGGCCAGCGGCACCACGGGAAAGTAACGGTACAAACTCAACTGAAAGTAGAAATAGACCGGCTCACCGTTTTCGTCGAGGCGCCCGCCCACCTGCATCTTGAATACCTCGTCGGCAAACGCATCGCCTCCGCTGATCCGCGCCAGCTTCATCAGCAGCCACCAGCAGGCCGCCAACAACACCAGGCCGATCATGCCGTGAATCAATACTTGCCTGACCCGCTCGCCGGGACGACCCAGCGCCCAGTAAACGCACGCCACGCCGCAGACTTCGACCAGCCCCAGCGGCCCGCGAATCGCAAAGCCCAGAATGAACAACGCAAACACCGCCAGTTGCCGCCAGCGCGAACCCAGGCGTTCACCACTGTGCAGCAGATAGAAGCTGCCCACGCAGAGCAGCGCGACCATCTGATCGAGGCAGACCGAGCGCGACTTTTCCAGCAGTTGCGTGGTGAGCAAGGTCAACAGCACAGTGAGCAGCGCCCATTGCCGGCCGCGAGGGGCCAGCAGCCGATAGATCACGGCAATCACCCCGGCGGATGCCAGTGCGGTGGGCAAGATATTCGCCAGGTGATTGGGCGCACCGAATACTCGGGCAAACACAAAGCTGAAGAACGTCGCCGTGCCGGGGTAATCCGCGTAGGGCTGGCCGTAGGTAGTAGGGAAAAGACTCGCGCCATGGCGAAACATTTCCTGCAGGAACAGCGCCCAGCGACCGTCAAAGCCCTGGGGCTGCTGGTCCCAGATACCCAAGATGAACAGCAACAGGGCGATCAGAAACAGGCCCAGGGATTCCAGACGAAAACGGTTGCGGTGATCCATCGGTTGACCTGTCAGGTGTAAGGCGCCGCTCATGGTGCACAACGCCCCCCTGAATAGCGCCTGAACAGACCTGAACCTTCATGCGTTTACCGATTTTTGCGCCACACCACAGCGGGGATCAGGCGCACATAGAACAATTGGGCGACCAACTCGACCAGGGTCTGCAGGATCACCGCCGTCGCCGCCAACCCGCGCACGTCTTCCGGCAGCGCCAGTGCCAACGGCAGCACCACCAGCGAGTTACGCGTGGCGGCACTGAAGGTCACCGCACGCGCCGCTGGCGCAGGCAACGCGAACAATCGCGCGGCCAGCATCCCCAGCAAGGGCGCCAGCAACACGAAACCCAGGTAAACCGGTATCACCGGCTGCAGCAGGTTGAGATCGCGCACCACCGATGTGATCTGCGAACCGATCACCACAAACAGCACCAGCGCCATCGCCGGCACCGGCAACCAGGCCCAGGCGCTGTTCCACGCATTGATGACAGCAGAGCCTCGCGCCAGGGCCTTCGTCAGTACCGCCAGCAGCATCGGCACCACAATCAACCACACAAACGCCGCGAAAAATGGCCCGACCTCAACCACCACCTCGGACTGCGTGCCCAACATCAACCCCAGGTACACCGGCAACAGCGCCAACTGCAACAGCAACAACACCGGCGTCGCCGCCAGCATCAAACGCGAATCGCCCTTGCCGATATGGGTGAACACCACCACGTAATCGATGCACGGCGTCAGCAACACCAGCAACGCGCCCACCAGGAGTGCCGGGCGCTCCACGAGGCCACGGGTCAGTGCCCAGACCAGCAACGGCACAAGAATGAAATTGGCCAGCAGCAGCGCCGCCATAAAGCGTTTGCTGCCCACCCCCTGACGCAGGTCCAGAAACGGGATTTGCAAGAACATCGCGTACATCAGCACGGCGATAGCGGGCGTGACCAGAGCAACGAGGCCATGCCCCAGCGAAGGCGCGAACAGGCCCAGCGTGGCGGCGAGAAGGACCGCAACGAGGTAGAGGGGGATCTGGTTGTGTTCGAGGGTTTCGCGGGTCATTGAAGAAGCTCTAGGCCGATGCAAAGACGCGAGCGTAGTAGCAGCACAAACAAGGAGCAATAGCTGCACCGCGAATCGCCCCTTCCACACAACCCCTTGGGATTTGCCCCAACCTGCGCTTCAATACCCCCCCAAATCCAAGGAAGCCGACCCCATGGCCTCGCCGAACAAGCAGCAGAAACGTGCCCATCGGGCCAAGGCCAAAGCCAAGCAAAACCGCACCCAGCGCGCCGTGACGGCCAAGCCGGATGCGTTTGCCGGTGACGACGACCGTATCGACCTTGAGTCGGTGGATTTGACCGAATTGTTCCTGGAGATGCGCGTTGCCGGCGAAGTCAGCCAACAAGCAATGTGTGCAGCGTTCCTGGCGCACCCGTTGCTGGCGCTGGTGCTGGAGCAGGAAGGCGAAGAAGAAGCCACCGACTTTATCCTGGCCGCGCTGATCGAGTATCGGCAATGGACCACGGACAGTGATGACGAAGCGGCGGCGTTGGCGTGGATTGAGTCTGCAGAGTTCCAGGCCGATTACGTGGCAGCGTCACAGTCGCTGGTGAATTCCCAGGACTGACGCAAAACAAATGTGGGAGGGGGCTTGCCCCCTCCCACACCTGAACGACATCCACTCAACCATCAGTTAAGCACTGCAGCACCCGCCCGCTGAGCCTTGCGCCGTCTCGCAACGACCAGCCCCGCCGTCACCACCAGCAAGCTCAGCACTCCAGTCGCGATGATCTCGACCCGGTGCGCTTCCTGGAACAGCATGATGGTCAAGGTACCCACGATAAACACCATCACCGCATAGGTGAGGCCAGGGAACAGCCACATCTTGAATTCGAGCTTCTCACCCGCCGCCACACGCTTCTGACGCATGCGCAGTTGCGACACCGCGATCACCAGGTACACCAGCAACGCAATGGCGCCGGAGCTGGCCAGCAGGAACTCAAACACCGCCGCCGGTGCCACGTAGTTGGCGAACACCGCCAGGAACGCAGCCCCCGTCGACAGCAACACGGCCCAATAAGGCGTGCCGCTCTTGTTGGTGCGCTTGGCCACAGCCGGAGCATCACCGCGACGGCCCAGGGAGAACAGCATGCGCGACGCGGTGTACAGCGCCGAATTCAGGCAACTGGTCACCGCCACCAGCACCACCAGGTCGACGATCAGCTTGGCATTCGGGATGCCCATGCGTTCCAGCACGGTCTGGTAGGAACCTACCGCCGCCAGGGTCGGATCGTTCCACGGCACCAGGGACACCACGATGAAAATCGACAGCAGGTAGAACAAACCGATCCGCCAGATCACCGAGTTGGTGGCCTTGGTGATCTGCTGGCCGGGGTTCTTCGATTCAGCCGCCGCAATGGTGACGATCTCGGTGCCCATGAACGAGAACATGGTGGTGAGGATGGCCGCCAGCACCGCGCCCATGCCGTTGGGCATGAAACCCTGGGTGTCGAACAGGTGCGACACACCGCTGACCTGGCTGGTGGGCAACACGCCGAAAATCGCCGCCAGGCCGAGGATGACGAAGGCCACGATCGCCACAACCTTGATCAACGCAAACCAGAACTCGAACTCGCCGTAGTTCTTCACACTGAACAGGTTGGTCGCCGTCAGCAGCAAGGTAATGATCAGGGTGAAGGCCCAGATGGCCACGTCGGGGAACCACGCATGCAGGATGGTCGCCGCCGCGTTGGCCTCCAGCGGAATCACCAGCACCCAGAACCACCAGTACAACCAGCCGATGGTAAAGCCGGCCCAGTGCCCGATCGCGCGGTCGGCGTAGGTGGAGAACGAACCGGTGTCCGGCGACGCCACGGCCATTTCGGCGAGCATGCGCATCACCAATACCACCAGCGTGCCTGCGGCGGCATACGCCAGCAGTACGGCAGGGCCAGCGGCAGCAATCGCGTGGCCGGAGCCGACAAACAACCCGGCACCGATGACACCGGCAATTGACAGCATGGTGACGTGACGCGGTTTGAGCCCCTGTTCGAGGTCATTGGAGCTTTGCGTACTACTCATTGACACACCTTTGCGAGGAATTGCGAAAACGGTCCGCCCGGCCTGGATGCTTTCTCGTGAAAAGAAACCAACAGGGGCGTTCTTTATTTTTTACGCAAGATTTGCGCCAAAATGTTACGAATCCACAGCCGACGCGGCCTGTAGGACGCTTCCGCATAAATCGCAAGTCATTGAGAACAATGGCATTTCGCTATAGCGTTACCGTGCACCCCATATTCAAGACGTTTGAGCGCACCAAAAACACACACAAAAAGTGCGTGACGCCCTATTAAAGGGCTGATATGCACCGTTTGCCGGTTTTACCCTTCCAACACTTGGCCAAAGCTGGCACCATCGCGCCCTTTTTTACGCAAAGCCTGCGCATATTCCGGGGCAAACGGTTGTTCGGTTGTTGATGGCGCGACACGCCGCTGTGCCGATGCGACACCCTGCCGCAGACCACCGTTTAACCGCCCGCCGCGCTGTTGGCTGTCATCCAGACGCTATGCTAGCTTGGCGCCTCGCCAGGACGGCGGTTCGCAGCGCCGAATGCACTGAACACAATGAGGACCCCACATGGCCGAGGCCACGCCCGCGCTTGAAATCCGCAACCTGCATAAACGCTATGGCGAGCTGGAGGTGCTCAAGGGTATCTCGCTGACCGCCCGCGACGGCGACGTGATCTCGATCCTGGGTTCTTCCGGTTCCGGCAAATCCACGCTTCTGCGCTGCATCAACCTGCTGGAGAACCCGCACCAGGGTGAGATCCTGGTGGCTGGCGAAGAGCTCAAGCTCAAGGCCGCAAAAAACGGCGAACTGCAGGCCGCCGACGGCAAGCAGATCAACCGCCTGCGCAGCGAAATCGGTTTTGTGTTTCAAAACTTTAACCTGTGGCCGCACATGAGCATCCTCGACAACATCATCGAGGCACCGCGCCGCGTGCTCGGCCAAAGCAAGGCAGAGGCGATCGAAGTGGCCGAAGCCCTGTTGGCCAAGGTTGGCATCGCCGACAAGCGTCACGCCTACCCTGCGCAATTGTCCGGCGGTCAGCAGCAACGCGCGGCCATCGCGCGCACGCTGGCGATGCAGCCAAAAGTCATTCTGTTTGACGAGCCCACTTCCGCGCTTGACCCGGAAATGGTCCAGGAAGTACTTAATGTGATCCGCGCACTGGCCGAAGAAGGTCGCACCATGCTGCTGGTCACCCATGAAATGGGGTTTGCCCGTCAGGTGTCCAGCGAAGTGGTGTTTCTGCACCAGGGCCTGGTCGAAGAGCAAGGATCGCCACAGCAGGTGTTTGAAAACCCGCTTTCGGCGCGCTGCAAACAATTCATGTCCAGCAACCGCTAACGGAGCAACCTGCATGCAGAACTATAAAAAATTCCTTCTGGCCGCGGCCGTCTCGATGGCGTTCAGCGCCACGGCCATGGCGGAAACCTTGAAAATGGGGATCGAAGCGGCCTACCCGCCGTTCAACAATAAAGACGCCAGCGGCAACGTGGTGGGCTTTGACAAGGACATCGGCGACGCCCTGTGCGCCAAGATGAAAGTCGAGAAGTGCGAAGTGTACGTGTCCGACTGGGACGGCATCATCCCGGCCCTGAACGCCAAGAAATTCGACTTCCTGGTGTCTTCGCTGTCGATCACCGATGAGCGCAAGCAGGCCGTCGACTTCACCGACCCGTACTACTCCAACAAACTGCAGTTCATCGCCCCCAAAGCCACCACCGACTTCAAGCCCGATGCCGACTACCTCAAGGGCAAGATCATCGGTGCACAGCGCGCGACGCTGGCCGGCACCTACCTTGAAGACAAACTGCCAGACACCGAAGCCAAGCTGTACGACACCCAGGAAAACGCCTACCTCGACCTGACGTCCGGTCGCCTGGACGGCATTCTTGCCGACAAGTACGTGCAATACGAATGGCTCAAGAGCAAAGACGGTTCGGCCTATGAGTTCAAGGGCGATCCGGTGGTGGAAAGCGACAAGATCGGTATCGCCGTACGCAAGGGCGACCCGCTGCGCGAGCGCCTGAACAAAGCCCTGGCAGAGATCAAGGCTGACGGCACCTACAAGAAAATCAACGACAAGTACTTCCCGTTCAGCATCGAATGACCTGAACGGCCTGCCCGGCGCGCTTACGTGAGCGCGCCGGCTTTTGCCTTGCCTGCCACGATATGAAAACACCATGAATTTCGATCTCTACGGATTCGGCCCCGCGCTTGCCGCCGGTGCGCTGATGACCGTCAAACTGGCGCTCACTGCCCTGTGCCTGGGGCTGCTGCTGGGCCTTGCCGGCGCCCTGGGCAAGACATCCCCCTACAAGCTGTTGCAATGGCTGGGCGGTACTTACTCGACCCTCGTGCGCGGCATTCCCGAACTGCTGTGGGTGCTGCTGATTTATTTTGGCACCGTCAACTTGATGCGCAGCCTGGGCGAGACCTTGGGTATCCCCGACCTGTCACTCAGCGCGTTCGCCGCCGGTGTCATCGCCCTGGGCCTGTGCTTTGGCGCCTACGCCACGGAAGTGTTCCGTGGCGCGATACTCGCCATTCCCAAGGGCCACCGCGAAGCCGGTGTGGCGTTGGGGCTGTCCAGGTATCGGATTTTTACCCGATTGATCATGCCGCAGATGTGGCGCATCGCCCTGCCGGGCCTGGGCAACCTGTTCATGATCCTGATGAAGGACACCGCGCTGGTGTCGGTGATCGGCCTTGAAGAAATCATGCGCCACGCGCAGATCGGCGTGACCGTCACCAAGCAACCGTTCACTTTCTTCATGGTCGCGGCGTTCATGTACCTGGGCCTCACGGTGCTGGCCATGACCGGCATGTACTTCCTCGAGAAACGCGCCGCCCGCGGCTTTGCAAGGAGCACCCAATGAGCGGCGACTACAGCTGGCTGGCGCACTTCGACCTGGGCCTGAACTGGGCCGTCATCATCAAGTGGCTGCCCAAACTGGCACAGGGCGCCACCCTGACCCTGGAGCTGGTGGCCATTGCGGTCATCGCCGGCCTGCTGCTGGCGATCCCGCTCGGTATCGCCCGCTCATCGCGCCTGTGGTACGTGCGCGCCCTGCCCTACGGCTACATCTTTTTCTTCCGTGGCACGCCGCTGCTGGTGCAGTTGTTTCTGGTGTACTACGGCCTGGCGCAGTTCGATTCGGTGCGCCACAGTTTCATGTGGCCGTACCTGCGCGATCCGTTCTGGTGTGCCACCGCCACCATGACCCTGCACACCGCCGCGTATATCGCCGAGATCCTGCGCGGCGCGATCCAGGCGATCCCGCCCGGCGAGATCGAAGCAGCGCGTGCCCTGGGCATGTCCAGGCCGAAGACGCTGTTCTACATCATCCTGCCGCGCGCCTCGCGCATCGGCCTGCCGGCGTACAGCAACGAGGTGATCCTAATGCTCAAGGCCAGCGCCCTGGCCAGCACGGTGACCCTGCTGGAACTGACCGGCATGGCCCGTACCATCATCGCGCGCACCTATTTGCCGGTGGAGATCTTCTTCGCTGCCGGGCTGTTCTACCTGCTGATGGCCTACATCCTGGTACGCGGCTTCAAACTGCTGGAACGCTGGCTACGCGTCGATGCCTGCCAGGGACGTTGAGGCGCGCTTCCACGCGCTGGATGCGTTCCTGATCGAGCACCAGGGGCTGTGGCGACCACGGCCCTTTGTTCATCCCCATTTGCCTTGGGAAACCGAGCACCCGCAACTCGCCGCCTGGTTGCGCCAACGCACCCTGGGCGAGGCGCAAGACAGCCACAACCAACCCCACGATTTGCCCGCACCGGCGCCGTTTCCACAGCTCGCGCGACACGCATTGCAACTGAGCGCTGTGGATAAATTACCGACCCACGCCCTGGCACCTGCCCGCGCTCGTTTGAACGTCGACGTACCGGGCCGCAAATGGCAGCAGATCGAGGCCTTCGGCGCAGCCCTGCACTTTGCCGACACGCCCCGGCATTGGCTGGACTGGTGCGCGGGCAAAGGCCACCTCGGCCGCCGCCTGCTGCACACCGGGCAAACGCTGACGTGCCTCGAACACGACCCGGCCCTGGTCACCGCCGGGCAAGCCTTGAGCGATCACCACCGGCTGCCCGCCACCCATCGTCTGCAGGACGTGATGGCAGACGTGGCAATCGGCCCCGAGCACACGCCCGTCGCCCTGCACGCCTGCGGCGACCTGCATGTGCGTCTACTGCAAGTGGCCAGCGCCGCCGGCTGCAGGCAATTGGCGCTGTCGCCCTGCTGCTATAACCGCATCAATGCCGACCGCTATCAGCCACTCTCCAGCGCAGCTCGAGCCTCGGCACTGCGCCTTTCGGTGGATGACCTCAGCTTGCCCCTCACCGAGACCGTGACCGCCGGCAAGCGCGTGCGTCAACAGCTCGACCGCTCCATGGCCTGGCGCCTGGGCTTCGACCCTCTGCAACGGCAACTGCGCGGCGTCGACGATTACCTCGCCACTCCCTCGTTGCCTGCCAGTTGGCTGGACAAACCCTATGCCGACTACTGCAAGGAGCTGGCACGCCTCAAGGGATTATCCACAGGAGAACAACCGTGGGAGACGCTGGAGGCGCACGGCTGGCGTCGTCTGGCCGAGGTCAGAAATCTGGAGTTGCTGCGTGGGCTGTTCCGACGGCCACTGGAAGTATGGCTGGTGCTGGATCGCGCACTGTTTTTGCGGGAACAGGGCTACGCCGTTGAAGTGGGCACGTTCTGCGAACCCTCGTTAACCCCGCGTAACCTGATGCTGCTGGCCGAGCGCGATTAAGGGGCAGCATTTATACGCGTGCCCTGTGGATAACTCTGTTGATGAAATCTTTACAGACGCTGTAGACATCTGCGCTACAGCTCGCAAGCCACCCTGGTCATTTTTTGTTCACATAATAAAACGCACGCAAAACAGGCAGTTGCAACGTAATGCGCACGGCGCCACATCATGGCTGTTTCGTGACAGGTGGCATCCGGCGATTGTGCATAAGCATCTGGCAAAAGCATATAAACCGCGATTTACGGACGCTTTTTACGGGCAATCAACAGCCGGCAGAGGCCGTTGATATCGTCGCCGGCCAGGCTCACCCGTATGTTATCCAGCGGGTCGGAGGCGAAAGCCAAGGCTTCGCTGATGGATGGATCGTGGTGGATCACATGAACGGGTCTGTCACTCAGACGTTGCTTGAAGGCCTCGAACATCTCGAGGCTGAACGCCGACTTATCATCCATTTGATTGATCACAATGTGGCAACGCGGCGCACGCTCAAGGCACGGCGCCAGCAACGCATCCACTTGATCCAGTGTGCCGAGGCAGGCGGCATTCGGCTGCGTGACCACCAGCACGATATCGGCCACGCTCAATGCCTGCTGCAAATAGACGTTATTGCCTGCCGGGGTATCGATGATCACCAGGCCGCGCTCATCCAGTGCCAGTGCCGACAAGCGCTGCGCCAGCCACTTGGGTTCACGGGTAAGCCAGCGCTGCAGGCTTTCCTTCTGATGGCTGTCGGTATCGCCAAACGGGATGACCTGGCACCCGGCGAAACCCGATTGCACGATACTCGTCCACGCTGCATTGAGCAGGCTGGCACGGCCCAGGCCGGGTTGCTCGGCCTCTACGCCGAAGTGGTGGCGCAGCGCATTCTGCGGGTCCAGATCCAGGGCCATCACCGACTCGCCAAGTCGTTGCAGGCCGCTGCTCAACGCTGTAACCAGGGTGCTGCGCCCCACGCCGCCGTTGATCGACACCACCGCCACCACCGTCGGGCGCGCAACCGTCTGCTCCTGCGCCTGGAGCCGCTCCTCGGGATGGCTGCGGTAATGCGAGCCATCTCTCTGGTTCACCCGTGTGCCATCGTCGAAGGGCACAGTGCCGAAGAAGTGCAGCCGAGCGTTTCTTCCCTCGGGATCGCGGGAAACGCTCTTGCCGAACAAGGCAAATAGATAATCGGTGCGGCTCATGGCCGGAGCTCCTTAACAGCGCCGTGTAAAGACGTGAAAGGCCGGCAAGATACTGGCTTCACCGCAGGTCTTCGTATAGGCATTTTGATGGCTCATTCTCCGACAGCGCCGTGCGAGTGTCATTATTTTGATTAAATCGCCCAACAACCTTTCAGACGAGCGGGAAATAGCCAATTAAATGACGATCACTTTCTGTAATTCATCAAAAGTGATTCCACTGTGCCATTGTCTTTTGCAGGCTATCACCTCACCATTGCCGCACCTTCCATGCTGCATGCCTGGGTAATCGCAGTGGCGTTACGCTTCAAACTCCCTCGGATCCTCTACGGTTTTGCCATCACGCTGCTGCTGGCGGGCGGGCTGCTGGGCGATTTGCTGGCCGATTGGGATTTCAGCCAGATCAGCCGACGCGCCGAAACGCTCTACGGGCCGCTCGGCGCCGGGCGCCAGCGCATCGATGCATGGCAACAGTTGCTGTCCACCCAGAAACAGGTCAGCGAGGCCGAGCAGCTCAAAGTGGTCAACCTGTTTTTCAACCGGCAGTTGCACTACGAGGAAGATATCGACCTGTGGCACGAGGTCGATTACTGGGCCACCCCCATTCAGTCGCTGTGGAAAGGCGCCGGCGACTGCGAAGACTACGCCATCGCCAAGTACTTCAGCCTGCGCCACCTCGGCGTGCCGGCCGAGAAACTGCGCATCACCTACGTCAAGGCTTTGCGCCAGAACCGTGCGCACATGGTGCTGACGTATTATGCGAGCCCCGAGGCCATGCCCCTGGTGCTCGACAGCCTGATGGACCCGATTCTGCCTGCCAGCCAACGCCAGGATTTGCTCCCCGTGTACGCCTTCAACGGCGAAGGCCTGTGGCTGCCCGGCGCGACGGGCAACAAGAAAGTCGGTGACACTAAACGCCTGTCACGCTGGCAGGATGTGTTGAAAAAAATGACCGCTGAAGGGTTTCCGGCCAGTTCGAATAATTAACAGGAGCTACGATGTCACTGTTCAAACAATTGCTGATCGCTATCTGCGTGTTCCTGATAGTCGCGTTCAGCGGTAGCTTCATGGTCAGCCTGGAGAGCTCGCGTACCCAGTACGTCAACCAGCTGCGCTCCCACGCCCAGGACGCGGCCACCGCGCTGGCCCTGTCGCTGACCCCCAACATCGATGACCCGGCGATGACCGAGCTGATGGTCAGCTCGATCTTCGACAGCGGCTACTACGCCAGCATCCGCGTGGTGGACCTGAGCAATAACCAGGTGCTGGTGGAGCGCGCCGCCGAGCCGGACGCCAGCAATGTACCGGCCTGGTTCGTGAAGATGATCGGCCTGGAAGCGGCCGGCGGTGATGCCATCGTCAGCCGCGGCTGGCAGCAGGCGGCACGGGTCGAGGTGGTCAGCCACCCGATGTTCGCTTTGGCCAAACTCTGGCAGAGCGCCTTGGGCAGCCTCGGCTGGTTGCTGGTGTGCGGTGCGGTGAGTGCGGTACTCGGCGCCCTGCTGCTGCGCCGGCAGTTGAAGCCGCTGGACTACATGGTCGAGCAGTCCCATGCGATTGCCCGCCGCGAATTCCTCAGCCTGCCCGACCTGCCGCGCACCCCGGAACTGCGTCGCGTGGTGCAGGCGATGAACCAGATGGTAGAGAAGCTCAAGGCGCTGTTCCATGAGCAGACCGAGCGCAGCGAGAAGCTGCGTGTGGAGTCCTACCAGGACAGCCTCACCGGCCTTGCCAACCGTCGCTATTTCGAGATGCAGCTGCAATCGCGGGTCAGCAACCTGGAGGAGTCCAGCTCCGGCTACCTGCTGATGCTGCGCGTCAACGACCTGAGCGGACTCAACCAGCGCCTGGGCGGGCAACGTACCGACCAGTTGCTGCAGGCGGTCAGCCAGCAACTGGTGCGCACCTGCGCCAAGTACCCGGAAACCCACAACCTCATCACCCGCAGCCGTGGCGGCGAATTCGCGGTGCTGGCCCCAGGGCTGGTACGTGACGAAGCCCTGCAGTTGGCCCAGGCGCTGGAGGCGACCCTGCAAAGCCTGCACGACACCGGCGCCACCGACATGCCGACCGTGGCCTTCATCGGCCTGGCGCCGTACAACCCGGGTGACGCCTCCGCCGACTTGCTGATGCTGGCCGACCAGGCGCTGACCCAGGCTGAAGCCAATGGCGGCCAGAGCTGGGTGTGCCTGGAGCATCAGGTCACCGGCACCGTCAGCGATGACCCGCACAGCTGGCACACCTTGCTCGATGACGCCCTGAAACAAGGCCGTTTCCAGTTGTTTTTCCAGCCGGTGGTCAGCAGCGGCGACACCCAGCAGGTGCTGCATTACAAGGTGCTGTCACGCCTGCTCGACAATCAGGACCAGACCATCGCGGCCGGCCACTTCCTGCCCTGGCTGGAACGCTTCGGCTGGACCGCGCGGCTCGACCACCTGATGCTGGACCTGGTGATCAAGCACTTGAGCCAGCACCCCGTCTCGGCGGCCTTGAACCTGTCGGCTGCGACCCTGCAGGATCCTCAAGCCCTGGAGCGGGTATTTGAACGTCTGGCCCAGCACCCAACGCTGGGCGCGCAGCTGACGCTGGAGATCGGCGAGGAGCAAGTGCCCGAACAGACCGAGCTGGAGCGCCTGACCCGGCGCATGCGCAACCTGGGCTTCAGCCTCGGCCTGCAACGTTTCGGCGGGCGCTTCAGCATGATCGGCAACCTGGCGAACCTGGGGCTGGCCTACCTGAAAATCGACGGCAGCTACATCCGTGCCATTGACCACGAAAGCCACAAGCGCTTTTTCATCGAAGCGATCCAGCGCGCCGCCCACAGCATCGACTTGCCGTTGATTGCCGAGCGCGTGGAAACCGAAGGTGAGTTGCGGGTGATCCGCGAGATGGGCATCGAAGGGGTGCAAGGCCGACTGGTCGGTGAACCCGCGCCCTGGAAGTGAAGCGTTGACACCTCGAGCCTCCTTGCCGGTCACGCCGTAAAGGAGGTGGCCGGGGTCAGATCAAACCGGTTTCATCGTCGTTGATCAGCTCACTCAAACCGCCCAGCGCGGCCCGCGCCTGGGTACGCTCAAGAAACTTGACCTGCGCCGCCGGCGGCAGGTCGGTAATGCTCATCACGTTCTTGGTGATCAGCACCTGGATCAAGTCATCCAGCACTCGAATCATCTCAAGGTCACTTTGCTTGAGCTGCTTGAGGCTGTTGTCCACTGCATCACCGGCGAACCACGCCTGAATCTCATGGTGGTCGGCCGGCAGTGTCTCGGTGGCCTCGGTAAACGCCTGCGCCTCGACGCGAACCAGCGCGTTGTGTTGATCGCGTTGCACGTAGAACATCACGGTTCTCCCAATAAAAAATCCCTGCAGGCATCGCGCACGGCGCCCACAGAGATTACACAGATTTTCCCGAAGCTGATGCCCGGCGGCGCCAATCCTCGAAGATTGGCGCCGCCTGGCGATCAGTCGTGATGCTTGACGGTCAGGTCACCACCGGCGATCAGGCTATTGATCGCGGCGCTGCCATTGCCCCAGCTGGCGCCATCGACCTTGATCGTGACATCGGCCGTGCCGCCGCCCGAGGCGGTGAACGTGCCCGCGCTGCTGACGCTCAGCGTCGAGGTGCCGGACGCATCGGTGGTCAGCTTCAGGTAGTTGGACAGGTTGTTGTCGTTATTGCCTTGCAGCAAGTCGGACAGGTCCAGCTTGTCACCTTCGCCGTGCTTGAAGTCGGTGATGCGATCAAAGCCGCCGCTGGTGTTGGTGTCGCCTTTGAGCCACACAAAGGTATCGGCACCTGCGCCGCCGCTGAGCACGTCATCGCCCTTGCCACCCACCAGGATGTCATTGCCGGCGCCGCCGGAGAGGCTGTCGTTGCCGCCCTGGCCGAACAGAATGTCGTTGCCGGCATTGCCGATCAGGGTGTCGTTACCGTCCTTGGTGCCGTAGATGTTCGACGCGTTGGCCATGGTGCCGATGTCCTGCACGTGCTCGGTGATGTACTGGTGCAAGGTGCGGTCGTCGATGTGGTCGACGGTGGTGGCCAGTTTCTCGGCGGCGAAGGCCTTGAGCGCAGCACTGCCTTCCTGGCCTTTGTAGGTGATCAGGTCGCCGAACAGAATGTCGTTGGCCGAACCGCCAGTGAGGTTGTCGGCACCCGCATCGGCGGTATGGCCGGTAATGGCATCGGCCAGCTTCGCCGTGTCGATGTTGGCAACCACCTTGTCGGTGTCGAATTGCTTGAGCACTGCGGTATCGATGCTCGACCCCAGGCCAATGGCCTCGACCACGACCTTGCTGTCCACTGCGTTGACCAGGTTGGCATAGGCCGCCTTGGCGTTGGCCATGGCGGTGTTGTCGTCCTGATAGACCCGCGCGACGTCGAAGCCGCCATTGACGTTGGCCACCACCTTGCCTTCATAGAACGCCTGACCGCGGCTGTTGTACGAGAAGACACTGCCGTCTGTATCGACAATCAACTTCGTGCGCCCATTGATTTCAGCGTAGACGGCGTTGCCCTGGCCCAGCACGTAATTGGAGCTGTTGACGTAGCTGTCAAAATAGACGCTATAGCCGCGATGGGTGCTTCCCAGGTAAAGGTTGTCCTGCACATCGGTGAATACGTTCGGCGAACCGTCGGTAATGAAGTAAGTCAGGTTGGTCGCGCCCTTGTTGCTGGTGGCGTCGCTGCTCTTGAACCAATTGGTGGCCGCGTTGAAGGCGTCCTGATAGTTGGTCATGTCGTTGGAGTTGGAGGTCATCTGGGTCAAGACCGCCTGCAAGGCCGCCTTGGCAGCGTCCTTGTCGGCCAGATTGACCGAGACCTGAGATTCGATACGCGTGTCGAAATCGACCAGCAGTACTTTCACCACACCTGAGTCTTTATTGCCGGCGTTGGCAATCAAGGTATTGAACACGCTGGTCAGTTGGCTCTTGATCGAGTCCATGGCACTGGTGCCGATGCTGCCCGAGGTGTCGACCAGGAAGGCAATGTTGTAGTTGCTGCCCTGAGTGACGACGCCGGCCTTGTCGCCGACCACCACGTTGTTGACCGAGGAACTGCTCAGATTGACCACGTCGGCCACACCAGTGCCTTCTGTCACCAGATAGGCTTGTGGCGTCACCGTGATGGTGCTGGTGGCGATGCTGGAACTCAGGCTGTTGCCGCCTTCGTTGTCCATCACCGAGACCTCGATGATGCGGTCGCCGGTAGCCGGGTACTTGCTGGTGCTGGAGTATTGGAACGACTCCAACAGCGCCTTGTAGGTCGCCGCATCCGCTGCACCCGACAGGTTCAACAGGATCTTGCCGCTGACGTCGGTGCCGACGCTGGTCAGGGTAATGCCTTTGTAGGTGCCGCCCACTGTCACCAGGCTGGAGGTCAGTTGATCCCCGGCACTGGCGTTTTTGAGGGTGATGCTCGCGCTCTGCATCTGGCTGCTGTCGACGTCGCCGATGGCCACGCTGCCGGTGATCGCCACACCGCTGGTGCTGCGTTCGTTGTAGGTGGCGGCGAAGCCGGTGGCGACTGCGCCGTCGGCAGTGCTGAGGTCCAGGGTCGGAGCATCGTTGACGGCGGTGACCACGATACTCACTTTACCGGTGGTAACCGCTTCGATGCCGGTGCTCAGCTCTTTGGCCGTGGCTTTCACGGTAAGGTCGAAACTGGCCGTCGAGTCCTTGAACGGGGTGACCGTCAGGGTCTTCAGGTTCCAGCTACTCACATCGTAGAACGCGGTAGCGCCGGTCGAGGTGAAGCTGTGGCCCGTGACGCCATCGGTAATCACCGTGCCTGCGGGCAAGCCGCTGATTTCCACCTTGTGGGATTCCGAGCCGTCGTTGTCGACGAACGTGGTGGTGATCGGCGCGACCTTGATGGTGGTGTCTTCCAGACCACGGTTGTAGACGTAGCCGGTGTAGTAGCCTTCGCCATTGACCACATGGCTGTCGCCCAGCACCGCACCCGCGGCCTTCAAGGCGTCCACGCCGGTGTAGGTCTGCACGCCGCTGTTGCCCAGCGACATCGACGGGCCGTTGTTTATCGACACATTGACGTCGTAGTTGCCTGCGGCGGCCTGGTTGTAGTGGTAGATATCGAGGGTGTAGTAGCCCGATTCGCTCGGCGTGTATGCCGTGCCGGTAATCGTGCCCGCCTGCTTGCTCCAGGTCTCGCTGGCGACCAGCTTGCCACCCACGGTGATTGCCAGGCTGTCATCGGCAGTGCCGGTGAAGCTGTAGCTCTTGCCGGCTTCCAGGTAGATCAAGCCGGAGACCTTGGTCGCCGTGCCCTCCGCCACATTCCCGTTGCTGACGCTGCTGACCACACCCGTGGAGATTGCGGTGGCAGCGGTCTTGGCGTCGATCACGCGGATCAGGTCGCTGGACTGCGCCACGCCGTTGCCGCTGGTGCCCAAGTCCTTGGCCAGCGTGCCGCCGGTCCAGGTCTGCAGGGTCAAACCGGTCGGCACCGCGCCGTATTGGCTGACACCTACCACCGGCACGTCCGTCACCGGGTGAATATCCACGGTGATGATTTTGGTGTCGCTGTAAACGCTGCCGTCGTAGGCCTGGAACTTCAGCTGGGTATAGTCGCTTTGCTTGTTGCCCACGCCGGTGCCGCCGAAGCTGTTATCGCCCGACTCGTTGGCCGCCGGGGTGTAGCGCACGTTGTGGCTGTCGAAGTCAGCCTGGCTGAACGCCTTGCCGGCCGAGGTATCGGTTTTCAGGTCAGCGGTAGTCAGCTGCGTCCACACGCCGTTGACTTTGTACTCGATGGCGCCGGCAGGCAGGCTGGTGAACACCACTTTCGGGTTGGCGGAGTCCACGTCGTTGACGCCGAAGGTGGCCCAGGTCAGTTCGACCGGGGTGTCTTCGTTGCTGGCGATGTTGCCGTTGGTGGCCGTGGGCGCGTCGTTGACCGGCGTGATCGTGATGGTGCCGTTGACCGCTGGCGAGGTCAGTACGTTGCTGCCGTCAGCGTTGCCGCTGTCGGTGGCGGTGTAGGTGAATTTCACCGTGCCGTTGAAGTCAGTGGCCGGCTTGAAGTAGACGGTCGCCTCGCCATTGCTGGCGGTGATCGGGCCGGTCACCTTGGTGGTCATCGCTGCGTCGGTGTAGAACGTGCCGTTGCTTGGCGTGCCCACGCTGAAGGATTTTACGTTCGCCAGTCCATCCACATCGGTCGCGCTCAGCTTGACCGCGATGCCGCTGGTTGGGTCTTCGGCACCGGTTGCGGTGGTTGCGATGGCAACTGGCGCGTCGTTGACCGGGGTCACGGTGATGGTGCCGTTGACCGCTGGCGAGGTCAGTACGTTGCTGCCGTCAGCGTTGCCGCTGTCGGTGGCGGTGTAGGTGAAGTTCACCGTGCCGTTGAAGTCGGTGGCCGGTTTGAAGTACACGGTCGCCTCGCCATTGCTGGCGGTGATCGGGCCGGTCACTTTGGTGGTCATCGCTGCGTCGGTGTAGAAGGTGCCGTTGCTTGGCGTGCCCACGCTGAACGATTTAACGTTCGCCAGGCCGTCTACATCGGTCGCGCTCAGCTTGACCGCGATGCCGCTGGTTGGGTCTTCGGCACCGGTTGCGGTGGTTGCGATGGCAACCGGCGCGTCGTTGACCGGGG
This sequence comes from Pseudomonas trivialis, assembly GCF_001439805.1. Classification (GTDB taxonomy): domain Bacteria; phylum Pseudomonadota; class Gammaproteobacteria; order Pseudomonadales; family Pseudomonadaceae; genus Aquipseudomonas; species Aquipseudomonas trivialis. The sequence goes on from NZ_JYLK01000008.1 coordinate 196,746, forward strand.
TCACGGTGATGGTGCCGTTGACGGCTGGCGAGGTCAGCACGTTGCTGCCGTCAGCGTTGCCGCTGTCGGTGGCGGTGTAGGTGAAGTTCACCGTGCCGTTGAAGTCGGTGGCCGGTTTGAAGTACACGGTCGCCTCGCCATTGCTGGCGGTGATCGGGCCGGTCACCTTGGTGGTCATCGCTGCGTCGGTGTAGAACGTGCCGTTGCTTGGCGTGCCCACGCTGAAGGATTTTACATTCGCCAGTCCATCCACATCGGTCGCGCTCAGCTTGACCGCGATGCCGCTGGTTGGGTCTTCGGTACCGGTTGCGGTGGTAGCAATGGCTACCGGTGCGTCGTTGACCGGGGTCACGGTGATGGCGCCGTTGACGGCTGGTGAGGTCAGCACGTTGCTGCCGTCAGCGTTACCGCTGTCGGTGGCGGTGTAGGTGAAGTTCACCGTGCCGTTGAAGTCGGTGGCCGGCTTGAAGTAGACGGTCGCCTCGCCATTGCTCGCGGTGATCGGGCCGCTCACCTTGGTGGTCATCGCTGCGTCGGTGTAGAACGTGCCGTTGCTTGGCGTGCCCACGCTGAACGATTTAACGTTCGCCAAGCCGTCTACATCGGTCGCGCTCAGCTTGACCGCGATGCCGCTGGTTGGGTCTTCGGCACCGGTTGCGGTGGTAGCAATGGCTACCGGTGCGTCGTTGACCGCCACGATATTCACGTTCAGCGTGCTGCTGGAGCCGGTGTTGGTGGTGTAGCCGATTTGTGGCACGTCACCGTTGAAGTCTTTGACCGGCGTGAAGGTGTAGGCGCCGTTGGCGCTGATAGTGATAGAGCCCACGCCAGTGATGACAGCGGTTTGGCCGGCCATGTAGCTAACGGTTCCGACGTTGAAGGTGGCTACGTTCAGGACGCTATCGACATCGCTGTCGTTACTCAGCACATTGCCGGTGGCAACGTTGTCTTCCAGGGCGCTGCCGGTGTCCGTTTTGAGGACGCTTGCGTCATCTACAGCATCGATCTTCACGTTGAGCGTGCTGCTGGAACCGGTGTTGGTCGTGTAGCCGATTTGCGGTACGTCACCGTTGAAGTCTTTGACTGGTGTGAAGGCATAGGCGCCGTCGGTACCGATGGTGATTGAGCCAACGCCAGCGATCACGGCGGTCTGGCCAGCGTTGTAGCTGGTGCCGCTGACGCTGAAAGTCGCGACGCTCAACACGTTATCCACATCGACGTCGTTGCTCAGCACGTTGCCGGTGGCGACGTTGTCTTCCAGCGCGCTGCCGGTGTCCGCTTTGAGAACGCTTGCGTCATCTACAGCATCGATCTTCACGTTGAGCGTGCTGCTGGAGCCGGTGTTGGTCGTGTAGCCGATTTGCGGCACGTCGCCGTTGAAGTCTTTGACCGGCGTGAAGGCGTAGGCGCCGTCGGTACCGATGGTGATTGAGCCAACGCCCGCGATAACAGCGGTCTGGCCGGCGTTGTAGCTAGTGCCGTTGACGCTGAAGGTCGCAACGTTCAACACGTTGTCCACATCGACGTCATTGATCAGCACGTTGCCGGTGGCAATGTGATCTTCCAGGGCGCTGCCGGTGTCCGCTTTGAGGACGCTGGCGTCATCTACAGCATCGATCTTCACGTCCAACGTGCTGCTGGAACCGGTGTTGGTGGTGTAGCCGATTTGTGGCACGTCGCCGTTGAAATCTTTGACTGGGGTGAAGCTGTACGCGCCGTCAGCACCGATGGTGATAGAGCCAACGCCCGCGATCACGGCGGTCTGGCCGGCGTTGTAGCTAGTGCCGTTGACGCTGAAGGTCGCGACGTTCAACACGTTATCAACGTCGACGTCGTTGCTCAGCACGTTGCCGGTGGCAACGTGATCTTCCAAGGCGCTGCCGGTGTCCGCTTTGAGGACGCTTGCGTCATCTACAGCATCGATCTTCACGTCCAACGTGCTGCTGGAACCGGTGTTGGTGGTGTAGCCGATTTGCGGTACGTCACCGTTGAAATCTTTGACTGGGGTGAAGGCATAGGCGCCATCAGCGCCGATAGTGATGCTGCCCACACCCGCAATCACGGCCGTCTGGCCGGCGGCGTAACTGGTGCCACCGACGTTGAACATGGCAACAGTCAGGGTGTTGTCTACGTCCACGTCGTTGCTCAACACATTGCCAGTGGCAACGTTATCTTCTAGAGCACTACCTTTGTCCGCTTTCAACACGCTCGCGTCATCGACCGCGTCGATTTTCACGTCCAGAGTGCTGCTCGAACCCGTGTTGGTGGTGTAGCTGATTTGCGGTACGTCACCGTTGAAGTCTTTAACAGGCGTGAACGCGTACGCGCCGTCTGCACCAATAGTGATAGCGCCGACACCTGCAATGGTTGCAGTTTGGCCAGCAGTATAGGTGGCGCCGCCCACATTGAAGGTGGCAACAGTCAGTGTGTTGTCTACATCGACGTCATTCGAAAGGACGTTGCCGGTGGCAACGTTATCTTCCAAGGCGCGGCCGGTGTCGGCCTTGAGGACGCTCGCGTCATCTACAGCATCGATCTTCACGTCCAGCGTGCTGCTCGAGCCGGTGTTGGTGGTGTAGCCAATTTGCGGGACGTCACCGTTAAAGTCTTTGACCGGCGTGAAGGCATAGGCGCCGTCGGCGCCGATGGTGATTGAGCCAACGCCTGCGATGGTCGCGGTCTGGCCTGCGTTATAGCTTGTGCCGTTGACGCTGAAGGTCGCGACGCTCAACATGTTGTCGACATCGACGTCGTTGCTCAACACATTGCCGGTGGCAACGTTATCTTCCAGGGCGCTACCGGTGTCTGCCTTGAGGACGCTCGCGTCATCAACAGCGTCGATCTTCACATCCAGCGTGCTGCTGGAGCCGGTGCTGGTGGTGTAACCAATTTGCGGTACGTCGCCGTTGAAGTCTTTGACTGGGGTGAAGGCGTAGGCGCCGTCAGCGCCGATAGTGATGCTGCCCACGCCCGCGATCACGGCCGTCTGGCCGGCGGCGTAACTGGTGCCACCGACATTGAACGTGGCAACAGTCAGCACATTGTCGACGTCGATGTCATTCGAAAGGACGTTGCCGGTAGCAACGTTATCTTCCAGGGCGCTACCGGTATCTGCTTTGAGGACGCTCGCGTCATCTACAGCGTCGATCTTCACGTCCAGCGTGCTGCTCGAACCCGTGTTGGTGGTGTAGCCGATTTGCGGGACGTCACCGTTGAAGTCTTTAACGGGGGTGAAGGCGTACGCGCCGTCAGCGCCGATGGTGATGCTGCCCACGCCCGCGATCACAGCCGTCTGGCCTGCGGCGTAACTGGTGCCCCCCACGTTGAACGTGGCAACAGTCAGTACGTTGTCGACGTCCACATCGTTGCTCAGCACGTTGCCGGTAGCAACGTTGTCTTCAAGCGCACTGCCGGTGTCCGCCTTGAGGACGCTCGCGTCATCAACTGCATCGATTTTCACGTCCAGCGTGCTGCTGGATCCTGTGTTGGTGGTGTAGCCAATTTGTGGCACGTCACCGTTGAAATCTTTGACCGGGGTGAAGCTGTACGCGCCGTCGGCACCGATGGTGATTGAGCCGACGCCAGCGATGGTCGCGGTTTGACCTGCGGCGTAACTGGTGCCACCCACGTTGAACGTGGCAACAGTCAGTACGTTGTCGACGTCCACGTCGTTGCTCAGCACGTTGCCGGTAGCAACGTTGTCTTCAAGCGCACTGCCGGTGTCCGCCTTGAGGACGCTCGCGTCATCAACAGCGTCGATCTTCACATCCAGCGTGCTGCTGGAGCCGGTGTTGGTGGTGTAACCAATTTGCGGCACGTCGCCGTTGAAGTCTTTGACCGGCGTAAAGGCGTAGGCACCGTCTGCACCGATGGTGATCGAGCCAACGCCTGCGATGATTGCGGTCTGGCCGGCGTTGTAGCTGGTGCCGTTGACGCTGAAGGTCGCAACGCTCAACACGTTATCCACATCGACGTCGTTGCTCAGCACATTGCCGGTGGCAACGTTATCTTCCATGGCGCTACCGGTGTCGGCTTTGAGGATGCTCGCGTCATCAACAGCATCGATCTTCACGTCCAACGTGCTGCTCGAACCGGTGTTGGTGGTGTAGCCGATTTGCGGCACGTCACCGTTGAAGTCTTTGACTGGGGTGAAGCTGTACGCGCCGTCAGCACCGATTGTGATTGAGCCGACGCCCGCGATCACAGCGGTTTGACCTGCGGTATAGGTAGTGCCGCCGACATTGAAGGTCGCAACGCTCAACACATTGTCGACGTCAACGTCGTTGCTCAACACATTGCCGGTGGCGACGTTATCTTCAAGCGCACTGCCGGTGTCCGATTTCAACACGCTCGCGTCATCAACCGCGTCGATCTTCACGTCCAGCGTGCTGCTCGAACCGGTGTTGGTGGTGTAGCCGATTTGCGGTACGTCGCCGTTGAAGTCTTTGACTGGGGTGAAGGCATAGGCGCCGTCAGCGCCGATAGTGATGCTGCCCACGCCCGCGATCACGGCCGTCTGGCCGGCGGCGTAACTGGTGCCACCGACATTGAACGTGGCAACAGTCAGCACGTTGTCGACGTCGATATCATTCGAAAGGACGTTGCCGGTGGCAACGTTGTCTTCCAGGGCGCTGCCGGTGTCCGCTTTGAGGACGCTCGCGTCATCTACAGCATCGATCTTCACGTCCAGCGTGCTGCTCGAACCGGTGTTGGTGGTGTAGCCGATTTGTGGCACATCACCGTTGAAGTCTTTGACTGGCGTGAAAGCATAGGCGCCGTCTGCACCGATGGTGATTGAGCCAACGCCTGCGATGGTTGCGGTCTGTCCAGCGTTGTAGCTGGTGCCGTTGACGCTGAAGGTCGCAACGCTCAGTACGTTGTCGACGTCAACGTCGTTGCGCAACACATTGCCGGTGGCGACGTTATCTTCAAGCGCACTGCCAGTGTCGGCTTTAAGGATACTTGCGTCATCAACCGCGTCGATCTTCACGTCCAGCGTGCTGCTGGAGCCGGTGTTGGTGGTGTAGCCGATTTGAGGAACGTCACCGTTGAAGTCTTTGACCGGGGTGAAGCTGTACGCGCCGTCTGCACCAATAGTGATAGCGCCGACACCTGCAATGATTGCAGTTTGGCCAGCGTCATAGGTGGTACCGCCCACATTGAAGGTGGCAACAGTCAGTGTGTTGTCTACATCGACGTCATTTGAAAGGACATTGCCGGTGGCAACGTTATCTTCCAGGGCGCTGCCGGTGTCCGCTTTAAGGACGCTCGCGTCATCTACAGCATCGATCTTCACGTCCAGCGTGCTGCTCGAACCCGTGTTGGTCGTATAGCCGATTTGCGGCACGTCGCCGTTGAAGTCTTTGACTGGCGTAAAGGCATAGGCGCCATCAGCACCAATAGTGATGCTGCCCACACCCGCAATCACGGCCGTTTGGCCGGCGTTGTAAGTGGTGCCACCTACGTTGAAGGTCGCAACGCTTAAGACGTTATCCACATCGACGTCATTTGAGAGCACGTTGCCGGTGGCAACGTTATCTTCCAGGGCGCTACCGGTGTCTGCCTTGAGGACGCTCGCGTCATCAACCGCGTCGATTTTCACGTCCAGGGTGCTGCTCGAACCCGTGTTGGTGGTGTAGCCAATTTGCGGCACGTCGCCGTTGAAGTCTTTGACCGGTGTGAAGGCATAGGCGCCGTCTGCACCGATGGTGATTGAGCCAACACCGGCAATGGTCGCGATCTGGCCTGCGTTGTAAGTAGTGCCATTAACGTTGAAGGTCGCAACGCTTAAGACGTTATCCACATCGACGTCGTTGCTCAACACGTTGCCAGTAGCAACATTGTCTTCCAGCGCACTGCCGGTATCGGCCTTGAGGACGCTCGCGTCATCGACCGCGTCAATTTTCACGTCCAGCGTGCTGCTCGAACCCGTGTTGGTCGTGTAGCCGATTTGCGGCACGTCACCGTTGAAGTCTTTGACCGGTGTGAAGGCGTAAGCGCCGTCGACGCCGATAGTGATGCTGCCCACGCCCGCGATCACGGCCGTCTGGCCGGCGGCGTAACTGGTGCCACCGACATTGAACGTGGCAACAGTCAGCAGGTTGTCGACGTCGATGTCATTCGAAAGGACATTGCCAGTGGCAACGTTGTCTTCCAAGGCGCTGCCGGTGTCCGCTTTGAGGACGCTGGCGTCATCAACCGCGTCAATCTTGACGTCCAGCGTGCTGCTCGAACCGGTATTGGTGGTGTAGCCGATCTGCGGCACGTCGCCGTTGAAGTCTTTGACCGGCGTGAAGGCGTAGGCGCCGTCGGCACCGATGGTGATTGAACCAACGCCAGCGATGGTCGCAGTTTGACCTGCGGTATACGTGGTGCCGCCGACGTTGAAGGTCGCAACGTTTAAGACGTTGTCGACGTCGACGTCATTCGACAGCACATTGCCGGTGGCAACGTTATCTTCCAGGGCGCTGCCGGTATCAGCTTTAAGGACGCTCGCGTCATCTACGGCGTCGATCTTCACGTCCAGGGTGCTGCTCGAACCCGTGTTGGTGGTGTAGCCAATTTGCGGCACGTCGCCGTTGAAGTCTTTGACCGGGGTGAAGGCGTAGGCGCCATCAGCGCCGATAGCGATGCTACCCACGCCTGCGATAACGGCGGTTTGGCCTGCAGTGTAAGTGGTGCCGCCCACATTGAAGGTGGCAACAGTCAGGGTGTTGTCTACGTCGACGTCGTTGCTCAGCACATTGCCGGTAGCAACGTTGTCTTCCAGGGCGCTGCCGGTGTCCGCCTTGAGGACGCTCGCGTCATCAACCGCGTCGATCTTCACGTCCAGGGTGCTGCTGGATCCTGTGTTGGTGGTGTAGCCAATTTGTGGCACGTCACCGTTGAAATCTTTGACCGGGGTGAAGGCGTAGGCGCCGTCTGCAGCGATGGTGATCGAACCAACGCCCGCGATAACAGCGGTCTGGCCGGCGTTGTAGCTTGCGCCGTTGACGCTGAAGGTCGCGACGTTCAACACGTTATCCACATCAACGTCGTTGCTCAGCACGTTTCCGGTAGCAACGTTATCTTCAAGCGCACTACCGGTATCTGCCTTGAGGACGCTCGCGTCATCTACAGCATCGATCTTCACGTCCAGGGTGCTGCTCGAACCCGTGTTGGTGGTGTAGCCGATTTGCGGCACGTCGCCGTTGAAGTCTTTGACCGGTGTGAAGGCATAGGCGCCGTCTGCACCGATGGTGATTGAGCCAACACCGGCAATGGTCGCGATCTGGCCTGCGTTGTAAGTAGTGCCATTAACGTTGAAGGTCGCAACGCTTAAGACGTTATCCACATCGACGTCGTTGCTCAACACGTTGCCAGTAGCAACATTGTCTTCCAGCGCACTGCCGGTGTCGGCCTTGAGGACGCTCGCGTCATCAACCGCGTCGATCTTCACGTCCAGCGTGCTGCTCGAACCAGTGTTGGTGGTGTAGCCAATTTGTGGCACGTCGCCGTTGAAGTCTTTAACCGGGGTGAAGGCGTATGCGCCGTCGGCACCGATAGTAATCGAGCCAACGCCAACAATAGTTGCGGTCTGGCCGGCGCTATACGTGGTGCCGTTGACGCTGAACGTCGCGACGTTCAATACGTTGTCGACGTCGACATCATTCGAAAGCACATTGCCAGTGGCAACGTTATCTTCCTGCACCGTGCTGGTGTCCGCTTTCAACACGCTCGCGTCATCAACCGCCACCACGTTTACAGTCAGCGTGCTGGTTGAACCGGTGTTGGTGGTGTAGCCGATCTGCGGCACATCACCGTTGAAGTCCTTGACCGGGGTAAAGGTGTACGCGCCATCGGCGCCGATGGTGATGCTGCCCACGCCGGCAATGGTCGCGGTCTGGCCGGCGCTGAAGGTGGTGCCGCCCACGTTGAAGGTGGCAACCGACAGCACATTGTCGATATCGCTGTCATTGCTCAGCACATTGCCGGTGGCGACGCCATCTTCGGCGAGGGTGGCAGTGTCGGCCACCAGCACGCTCGGGTTATCCACAGCGATCACCGTGGTGGTGGCCGCTTGCGGGTTGATCGCGAGGTTCTCGTAGTTGCCGCCGCTGGCGGCGGTGATGTTCGCGCTGACGGTCAGGTCCTTGCCATCGGCCAGGTTCGCCGGGGTGTCGACGCTGACGGTGCCGGTGGTTTTGCCGGCTTCAATGATGATGGTGGTGTTGTTGGACAGCGTGACGGTGACGTCGGTCTGCGCGGCGTTGGTCACCGTGGCGGTGTAGACGATCTTGCCGCCCTCATCCACCGAAGCGGCGGAGGTGAGGGTCACGGTGGTGGTGTCGATGGTGTCGTTGACTTGCGTCACCGCAGGCGTCGGGTCCGTGGTGACGACCACGTTGCCGCCGCCGGAAGTGCCGGCGATGGTGGCGGAGATCGACGAGGCATCCAGGTACGGCGTGTCATTGCCGGCGAAGGTGACGTTCAGCGCGCCGGAGGTCTGGCCGGCCGCGATTACTACGGCCAGGCCGTTGGACAAGGTAACGGTAAGGTCGCTGGTCGGCGCCTGGGTGACGAACGCGGTGTAAACCACCACGCCGCCGGCTTCGGTGATGGTCGGCGTGGCGGTCAGGGTAACGGTGACGTTTTGCGCAGTGGCGCCGTTGTTATTGTTGCCAGCGGTGAGCGGCGCAGCGCCGGCGTCCGCAGCGTTAAGGCCGTTGGTCGGATAGCCAATAGTGGGGTCGACCACGCCTGCGGTCGCGTCCAGCACCACGAAGCTGTGCCCGCCCCCGACGGCGCCGTCTGCACCGGCGGCGCTCGGGCCGGCGGCGGTGGCTTCGAGGTCCTGGGTCGGGTCGGCGCCGGCGGCAATGGCTTGCTGCAGTTCGGCAACGGACGGCGCGGCCTGCGCAGTGGCGGCGCTCAGGTCGGTGGACGAGTCAGGCGCATCGGCACTCCACTGGCTGTCGCGACCCAGGTCGATCACGCGGCCATCGGCAAGCTCCAGCGACACGGCGCCAGCGGGGCCGGTATCGACCTGCTCCCCGGCGAACAGACGATCACCTTCTACAAGCAGGCGACGAATCCCTTCCGGGGATACCGCGAACACTTGACCGACAATGCTTTTGACGACCGCAACGCTGCTCATAAAAAATCTCCGAAATACCGTTCAGGGGGGCATCCATCAAGGAGACCGGCCCTACCGCTGGTGCCGATTCAATAGCTGGAGTACTTGAATTTTTGCGTAAAAATTTTGGCGTCAATATTCTGCTGTTTTTTCGGGAAAATTACTTTTCCGTCAAGGTATTGACCTATTGGGCGCCATCCTAAACAATCCGCCCCGTAATGTCACATTGATATTTAAGCGGCCTCGCGACTTTCTGTTTGCGCCCTCCGGCGTCCAATAAAAACGGGCATTTCGAGTTGCCACTCCCATGCAATATTCCAATTTTGTTGCAGCTTTGCAGGCAACCAGATCTCCGGGGAAACATCAGAATGCGTTTGCACTTTTTCATCGCCGTGCCGTTCGCTCTCGCCGCCAGTTTCGTGCAGGCCCAAACCCTTCCTGAGGCCATGCAGAAGGCGGTGGACGTGCACCCGGAAATCCAGGCTGGCGTGAATGCGCGCATCGCTGCCGACTATCAGGTACGAGCGGCCCAGGGTGGCTACCTGCCTAAAGTGGATTTGCTGGGCGGTTATGGCCGTGAAAGCTCCGACAACATCAACACCCGCGCCGCCAGCAACAGCCATGACTGGAAAACCCTGAACCGGGGCGAGTCGAGCATTCGCCTGCAACAGAACCTGTTCCAGGGGTTCGGCACGCAAAATGAAGTCAGCCGCCAGCAAGCCACCGCCAACTCCCGAGGCTACGCGCTGCTCAACACCACCGAGCGCACCGCCCTGACGGTCGCCCAGGTCTATCTGGATGTGCTGACCCGTCGCGAGATGGTGCAACTGGCAGAAGACAACCTGAAAAGCCACGAACGCATCTTTGACCAGATCAAACTGCGCACCAGCCGTGGCGTCGGAAGAATGGCGGACATGGACCAGGCTGAAGCCCGACTGGCTCAAGCGCGTAACAACCTGCTGACCGAGCAGACCAACCTGGAAGACGCCAAGGCCAACTACATCAGCGCCGTCGGCCAGGAGCCCGATCAACTGGAGCGGCCACAGGGTTTTGTCGCCCTGATGCCGGCCAACCTTGAAGAAGCGCGCCGCCAGATGGTGGAGAGCAGCCCGGTGTTGCGCTCGGCCGAGTCGGACATCGCCGCTGCCGAAAAGCAGTACGAATCCGCCAAGTCGACCTTCTACCCGCGCTTTGACGCCGAGCTGCAGCGCTCGGCCAACAACAATGTCGGCGGCGAAGAGGGCCATGACAATGGCTACTCGGCCATGCTGCGCATGCAGTTCAACCTGTACTCCGGCGGCAGCAACAAGGCCGACCTGCAGTCCAAGGCCTCCCAGGCCTCTCAGGCGCTGGATATTCGCAACAACGCCCTGCGCGAGTTGAACCAGGAGCTGAGCCTGGCGTGGAACGCCTACAACAATGCCACGGCGCAGGTGCCGATCGCCCAGGAATACGTGGACCGCAGCACCCGCGTGCGCACTTCTTACCAGCAGCAGTTCAGCCTCGGTGAGCGTACACTGCTCGACCTGCTCGACAGCGAGAACGAACTGTTCACCGCGTCGCAGCGCCTGGCGCAGATCAAAAACCTGCAGCTGTACACGCAATACCGTATCAAGGCCGACATGGGCCAACTGCTGAGAAGCCAGGGCATCGTCGCCCCGCTGGCCTCGGTCGTGCAAAACGAAGTCAAGACGAAAGTGAACCTGCCAGGGATGAACTGATTTTTTAAGGAGTTGGAGCACTCAACGCATTAAGAGAGAGTCAGCTTGAATTCTGATATCGATGTGGCGCAGCTCAACCATGACCTGCGCAGTCAGCACGACGATCCTTTACTGGATGGGCTGCTGACCCTCTGTTCCCTGCATTACAAACCCGCCAGCCGCGCCATGCTGACCACCGGCCTGCCCCTGGCCGCGCAACGCCTGAGCGCCGAGCTGCTGCCACGCGCGGCAGCCCGCGCGGGTTTGCAGGGGCGATTGCTGCAACGCAAGCTGGAACAGATTCCGACGATTGCCCTGCCCGCCATGCTGCTGCTCAAGGAGGGGCGCAGTGCGGTGCTGTTGGGCTGGGACGGGGACACGGCGCGCCTGCTGCTGAGCGAAAGCGATGGTGGCGAGGTTCATGTCAGCCGTGAGCTGTTGAGCCAGGATTACAGCGGGCGGGTGTTCTTCGCCCAGCCGCAGCACAAGTTCGACGTCACCAACGGCACGCTGATCCCCCGTGCGCGCTCGTGGTTTCGCGACACTCTCAAACGCTCACGCTGGCTGTACGCCGACGCCATCGCCGCAAGCCTGGTGATCAACCTGATCGCCCTGGCCGCGCCGCTGTTCGTGATGAACGTGTACGACCGCGTGGTGCCGAACCAGGCCACCGCCACCCTGTGGGTGCTGGCCATCGGTATCTGTGGCGCCTACCTGTTCGACCTGTTGCTCAAGAGCCTGCGCAGCTTGTGCCTGGACCTGGCGGGCAAGAAAACCGACCTGATCATTTCCGCGACGCTGTTCGAGCGCATCGTGGGCATGGCGATGAAAGTGCGTCCGGCACGGGTGGGCAGCTACGCGCAAAATATCCATGAGTTTCAGGGGATGCGCGACTTCCTCACGTCCCTGACCCTCACCAGCCTGATCGACCTGCCGTTTACGCTGATCATCCTGTTGGTGATCGCCCTGCTCGGCGGCCACCTGGTGTGGATCCCGATCATCGCCTTCCCACTGGCGCTGGGTATCGGCCATTTGCTGCAAAAACCGCTGACGGCGACCCTGCAACGCACCATGGCCCTGGGCGCCGAGCGTCAGTCGAGCCTGATCGAAACCCTCGCCGGGCTCGATGCGGTGAAGGTCAATAACGCCGAGAGCGAGCGCCAGTACCAGTGGGAACAGACCATCGGCACCCTTAGCCGGCTCGAACTGCGGGTCAAGGTGCTGTCGGGCCTGGCCATGAACATTACTTTGCTGATCCAGCAAGTGGCGGGCGTGGCGATGATCATTTTCGGCGTGTACCAGATCATCGACGGCAACCTCAGCATGGGCGGCCTGGTGGCGTGCTACATGCTCAGCGGCCGCGCGCTGGGGCCGTTGGCCCAACTGTCCGGGCTGTTGACCCGTTACCAGCAGGCCAAGGTGACGATGGTGTCGGTGGACGAGATGATGGAGCTGCCGCAGGAGCGCAATTACGACGAGCGCCCGCTCAGCCGTAAAGCGCTGCAAGGCGCGATGGCGTTCCGTGAAGTCGACTTTACCTACCCGAACCAGCAGACCCTGGCGCTGCGCGGTATCAACCTGAACATCCGCCCCGGCGAGAAGATCGGCATCATCGGCCGCAGCGGCTCGGGCAAAAGCTCGCTGGCCAAACTGCTGGTCGGCCTGTATCAGCCGGACGCCGGCTCCTTGCTGGTGGACGGCGTGGACATCCGCCAGATCGACGTCAGCGAGCTGCGCCACAACATCGGCTACGTGGCCCAGGATATTCAACTGCTGGCCGGCACCCTGCGCGACAACCTGGTATCGGGCGCGCGCTACGTCGACGATGAAATGGTCTTGCAGGCGGCCGAGCTGGCCGGCGTGCATGAGTTTGCCAGGCTGCACCCGCAAGGCTACGAGTTGCAAGTGGGCGAGCGCGGGCAAAACCTGTCCGGCGGCCAGCGCCAGAACGTGGCCCTGGCCCGTGCGCTGCTGCTCAACCCGCCGATTTTGTTGCTGGACGAGCCGACCAGCGCCATGGACAACACCGGCGAAGAGCGCCTCAAGCAGCGCCTGCAGTCGGTGATCGAAAACAAGACGGTGATTCTCGTCACCCACCGTGCTTCGCTGCTGAGCCTGGTCGACCGCCTGCTGGTAATCGACCGCGGTCAGATCCTCGCAGACGGCCCGAAAGCGGCCGTTATGGAAGCGCTGAAAAAGGGGCAGATCAGTGTCGCTTAAATCCGGACCACGTCGCCTCAAAGACGTCATCGTCGGTTATTTCAGAGGCACCGACTCCCTCGACGACCAGCCCTTGCCCGAAGTGGAAAAAGCCCTGGTCGACGACGCACCGCGCATCGTGCGCCTGACCATCTGGGGCGTGATCGGCTTCTTCGTGTTCCTGCTGCTGTGGGCGCACTTCGCGATCATCGATGAAGTGACCAAGGGCGAAGGCAAGGCCATCCCGTCATCGCGCATCCAGAAAATCCAGAACCTGGAAGGCGGTATCGTCGCGCAGATTTACGTGCACGAAGGCCAGATCGTCGAACCCGGCGCGCCGCTGGTGCGCCTGGACGACACGCGCTTTGCCTCCAACGTCGGCGAAACCGAAGCCGACCGCGTGGCCATGGAACTGCGCGTGGAGCGCCTGAGCGCGGAAGTGGAAAACCGCCCGCTGAACATCACTGAAGATGCCCGCAAGGCCGTGCCTAACCAGGCCTCGAACGAAGAATCGCTGTACCTGAGCCGGCGCCAGCAACTGGCCGACGAGATTGGCGGGCTGCAACAGCAATTGCTGCAGCGTCAGCAGGAGCTGCGTGAATTCAGCTCCAAGCAGGAGCAGTACCGCAACAGCCTGAGCCTGCTGCGCCAGGAGATCGGCATGTCCGAACCGCTGGTGCAGCAGGGTGCTATTTCGCCAGTGGAAGTGCTGCGCTTAAAGCGTTCGGAAGTTGAAACCCGTGGCATGCTCGACGGCACCACCCTGGCCATCCCGCGTGCCCAGGCGGCCATCAACGAAGTGCAACAAAAGATCAACGAAACCCGCGGCAAATTCCGCAGCGAAGCCTTGGCCCAGCTCAACGAAGCACGCACCAACCTGAGCAAGGCCCAGGCCACCTCCAAAGGCCTGGAAGACCGCGTGAGCCGCACCATGGTCACCTCGCCGGTGCGCGGCATCGTCAAACAGATGCTGGTCAACACCGTGGGCGGCGTGATCCAGCCCGGCAGCGACATCGCCGAAGTGGTCCCGCTGGACGATACGCTGCTGGTGGAAGCACGCATCCGCCCGCAGGACATCGCCTTCCTGCACCCGGGCCAGGAAGCCATGATCAAATTCACCGCCTACGACTACACCATCTACGGCGGCCTCAAAGGCAAACTCGAACAGATCGGCGCCGACACCGTGCAGGACGAAGAGAAGAAAAACACCTTCTACGTCATCAAACTGCGCACTGAACGCAGCCATCTGGGCACCGATGAAAAACCGCTGTTGATCATCCCTGGCATGGTGGCGTCGGTGGACATCATTACCGGCAAGAAGAGCGTGCTGAGTTATCTGCTCAAGCCGATCATCAAGTCACGGGCCGAGGCGTTGCACGAACGTTGATCGCTTTGGATTTACGCGGCGTGCGTAGGGAATTGGAGAAAACTGAGGATTTCGCAAAAATAGTCAGTTTTCAGGGGTTTACAGGATCTCGCCAATCGCTATAATCGTCGCCCTAACACGCCGGTATAGCTCAGTTGGTAGAGCAACTGACTTGTAATCAGTAGGTCCCGGGTTCGACTCCTGGTGCCGGCACCATATCTCAAAGCCCCGCAATGCGGGGCTTTGTGGTTTCTGGGGTTTGAGAATTCCTCAACAGTTGATATCCCGTTTTCGTCAAAACGCCCAAAAACCGTCCACATTCAAAAATCAAGTAGCCGCCCTCGGCGCCAACAACCCTTCTCCTTTCACTCTAACCTGATCCACATCAGCGGAGATGAGCAAGGCGGTGATTGATGGTGTGATGAAGGCGTTGCAGTCGCGCTGCCATATCGAACATTAAGCAAACAGGCGCTGAGCCCCTCTTATAAAAAATAATTTTCAGATAAACACAGCTCTGTGGCGAGCGGGCTTGCCCCGCGTTGGGCTGCGCAGCGGCCCCAGAACCAGGTTCTGCGCAGGGTCAGGTACAGCGCGTGTTCCTTAATGGGGGCGCCTCGCACCCCAACGCGGGGCAAGCCCGCTCGCCACAACAAGCCCAGTCGCCACAGAGGCTCCTGTTTGCTGCGCGACAGCGCTAAGTCGAAGATTTGGCGACGACTCCGCACCTAGGTGATGCGCAGCAAAATTGTGGCACTTCGCCACTTTCCATTTGACACCCCCGCCCCACTCCGTTAAAACCCCCGCCTTGCTTTTGCTTTCCTATCGAGACATGGATGTTGTCGACTCCCCCGCTGTTCAATAAACGTCGCTATTGGCTGGCAGTCATCATCGTGGCGCTTGCGATTCTCGATCCTTTCGGCCTGGCCAGTTCCAGCGACAAGGCGTCGGCGCAGTGGCTCAACCGCATGCTCTCCAGCAGTTATCCGAGCCTTGGGCAGCAGCATGTGGCGGTGGTGTTGATCGATGATGAGTACCTGATGCGCAACGGCACGTCGTGGCCGATGCCCTATGGCGAGCAGAGCAAGCTGTTCAAGCGTTTGCTCGCCTACAAGCCCCAGGCGGTGTTTGCGGATCTGCTCTACAGCCATGATCACTCGTTGGGCGATCCTGCGCGCGGTAGTCAGTTGCTGGCGAATGTGTTTGAGCGCTATCAGCGCCAGGGCATTCCGTTGTGGCTGGCCAATACTGGGCAGACGCGTGGCGAAGAAGGCCAGGCCAATACGCTGACCCCTTTTACGCAGGTCAGTCGCCCGGCGTTGGTGAAATGGGAAGGTGTGGACGACCAATACCCGCTGGCGGTGCACACGCAAATGGGGCTGATGGAAACGCCCGCGCTGGCGCTGTACCGCGTGTTCTGCGCAACGCAGCACTGCGGCTCGCCGCCGGTGGACGCCGAAACGGCAGCGCAGCGCCAGCCGATTGCGGTGCAATGGGGGCTGAAGCTGTCGCCGGACCAGGCGCGTATCGCTGACATCGCTGACGCCAAGCCGCCGCGACATTTTCTGCTGGACGCCGTGATGCAGTTCTTCCAGGCGGTGTTCTGGAAACTGGATGACTCGGCCCAGGAACGCCACCCCTACACGCTGACATTGACGGCCAGCGACCTCGAAGTGACCAACCCCGAAGGCCAGGCCCTGATCGCCGAACTGCTGCGCGGCCGCCTGGTGCTGGTGGGTGCACATATCGAGTCCACCGGCGATCTGGTGGACTCGCCCGTGCACGGTCTGCTTGCCGGCGTGTACCTGCATGCCATGGCGCTGGATAACCTGATCAACAAGGGCATGGACTACAAACATGAACCCGCCGACTTTTCTCGCCTGCCTGTCAATGGGCTGGACCTGCTGGAGCTAAGTCTGCTGGCGCTGATTACCTTGCTCAAGGAGCTTCAGACGCGCATGCCGGCGGGCCACAGCATCTTCACCTTTTGCCGGCGACAGGAAGCATGGTTTTTCTCCTCACCCTACCCGTCCTGGCTACTGGTGATGTCATTGCTCATTGCTTCGAGCATTGTGCTGAGCTGTAACAACATCACCCCGGTCAACGTGCTGGGCATCATTTCGCTGTCATTGGTGTTATTCAGCGAGCGCCTCGAAGCCTTCTTCAATGGCGAGCGCGCTGAACCGACCGCTGCGTGATTCAACTCAAGGAACCCAAGGATGAACAGAAGCCTCATCGTATTGCTCGCCGCCCTCTTCACTCAGGCCGCCTGGGCGCAAACCCACACCATCACCGCGTTCCTCGCCGACCCGGTGACGGTGCTGGATGAACAAGGTGCCCCTCAGCGCGACCTGGCGAAAAAAGATACACCCACCCAGCCGTTGACGGTGTTGCAGTACAACCCGGCGCTGGACCTGGTGCAGGTGGAGCTGGCCGGCCAGAAAGTCTGGCTGGACACCATGGACCTGCGCATCGAGCCGCCGCTGAACGTGGTGGACCTGCCTTGCCTGGGCCTGACCAAGAGCCAGGCAAAAAGCAGCCGCAATCATTCCACCATCGGTTTCGGTGCCGGCTGCAATCAATAACAAAGGAGCGTCAGGGTGAAGGGATTTCTCGTGGCAACCAGCTTGCTGGCAAGTGCACTGCTCAGTGGTTGCGCAACCTTGAAGGGCGCCGACCAGGCGTTCCTCAACCTGGTGGGGCCGTCGACCCAATCCAGGGTCCAGGGCCACTACGTGGACAACACCGACGTGCGCCAGTACTACAAGCTCGACCCCCAGCGCCAGAGCAAGCAGCGCCTGAGCTACGACGGGCGCGCGGTGCCGGCCGCGGAAGCGCGCCAGCAGAACCTGGTGGATATCCCGATGCTGCAGGTGTATTTGCAGGGCATCGTTACGCGCCTGTCCAAGGGCTGGCCGGGCGAGCTGCCGACCTTGCAGGTGAAGATCACCGACAGCTACAGCTTCGGGCCAGCGGCCGACCCGTACGGCAACCTGTTCGTGCCGCTGGGCATGCTGGATAACGTCGCCAGCGAAGATGAAATCGCCGCGATGCTGGGCCACGAGATGAGCCACATTTTGCTGCATCACCACGACCGCATGGCCGCGTTCCAGCAGCAGAAAGAGATGTTCACCACCGTGGCGTCCACCGTTGCCCTGGCCACCATGGCCGCCGACACCCGCGTGGATCGCAGCTCCGGCACCATGAAGGTATTCAGCAAGGACCCGGCCGGCACCCAGAAGACCATCGGCAACACCGTGCTCTATACCGCGCTGGCCAATACCTTTTCCGATCATGTGTGGAGCACCGCCTGGGGCCGCAGCCAGGAAGACCAGGCCGACCTGCTCGGCACTGATCTGATGATTCGCGCAGGCTATGCGCCGCGCGCCGCCACCCACAGCCTGGAGCGCCTCAACGATTTCCAGGGCAAGCAGAAGCCGTTGCTCGCGGGCTTTCTCACCGCGCGCAAGAATGCCATGCAGGACTCGTTGCAGCAGTTCAATCTCAGCCAGTTTCAAAAGGAGCTGGACGTGCTGATCAAGGACGGTCTGGCCACCAGCATCACCGCCACCACGCAGTACTTCAACCGCTCGCACATGGCGGCGATGGACCGCGACACCGAGCTGCGCCAGTACCTGCAACGCGAATATCGCCAGGAACGCCGCGCACGCGTCAACCCCAAGAGCTGGGCGACGATGAAGAACACGCCGCAGGTGGCGAAGGCGATGCAGGGCTACAAGGACGCGTACTTTGCCAATGACGCCCTGGAAAAAAACAAGGTGCCCGATGCCGATGCGTTTATCCGCAAGGCACTGGCGTCACCGGTCAAGGATCAGCCGGGCATTCGACGCACCGCGTACACCGTGCGCCTGGCCCAGGGCAAAGGCAGCGAGGCGGTGAAAGAGTTGCAGGCAATCAAGGACTGGTCCCTGGCCGGCCCTTCCACCTACGACTTGATCATCAGCTACCACCTCAAGCGTGGCGACGGCCAGGCGGCGCTGGCAATGATCGACAAGGCCGAGCGCAACCTGGGCTCGGAGGAGCTGTTCATCACCGAGAAGCTGTTGGCCAACCAGCAACTCAAGGACACGCAGCAAGTGCAAACTGTGCTGCGCAAGTGCGAGCAATACCCGACGCGCAAGGAAAACTGCAAGAAGCTCGCCCCGCAAAAAGCCTGACGCTGAAACGATAGCCATAAAAAACCCCGAACCAGTCGGGGTTTTTTATCGCCTTGAATCAGGCGTGACGCCCAATCACTTTAGAACACGTTGATCGGGTAGTCGGCGAACAGGCGGATTTCGTTGCCGCCCACGTTGTACTGGTCGGCGTTGTTCGACACGCGCAACCAGGACGCGCGCGCGCGCAGGCTGAGGTCTTTGGCCGGGCCGCTCTGGACCACGTACTTGAACTGATTCCAGATTTCACGCTCGGTGCCATCGCCACGGCCGGTGCCGTCGTCGATGTTGGTGCCGCGCACATAGGCAACGTTATAGGTCAGGCCCGGCACGCCGAAGGTGGCGAAGTCAATACCGTAGCCGACTTGCCACGAGCGCTCGTCCTTGCCGTTGAAGTCGGACCAGTAAGAGTTGGCCAGCAGGATGGTGTTGCCGCCATCGCCGATGCCGCCAGCGTTGCGGTAACCGCCGTAGAGGTAACCGGTGTCGCCGGTGCTGCGCTGGTGAGCGACGGTGAAGCTGTGCGCGCCAACGGCCCAGGTCGCGCCCAGGCTCCAGATCTTGTTGTCGCGGGCGTCAGCGTCTTTCTGGTTTTCCAGGGCGAAGCTGCGGTCCAGTTTGGTTTTGTAGCCGTTGAAGTCAAAGGTCAGCGACTGCTTCTCTGGCAGGGCCAGCACGTAGTTGACGTTGACGTATTGCTTCTTCAGCACGTCCTGCATGTGGGACGCATACAGCGCGGCCGACAGGCTTTCGGTGAATTTGTAGCTGCCACCGATGTAGTCGATGTTCTTGAGGCGGCCGCTGTCGGTGCCTTCGGCGCTCTTGCGCGCTTCCTTGGTAAAGTGACCGGCGTCCAGTTGCAGGCCGGCGATCTCTTTGGAAACGATGGAAGTACCGGTGTAGGTTTCCGACAACAGGCGCGAATTGTCGTACTGCAATACCGGCACGGCCGGGAACTGGTCCCCGTACTTGAGCACAGTGTTGGACACGCGGAACTTCACGGCAGCGCCGCCCTTGGCCAGGTCATGGGGTGCGGAGCCAGGATTATCGGTGGTGCCGTTCCCCTGCTTGAAGAAGTCGATACCGCCGGCGCCAGCGCGGCCTTTACCACCGTCCAGGCGAATGGCGTATTGACCGATCACGTCCACACCCACACCTACGGTGCCTTGGGTGAAGCCCGATTCGAGCTTGCCGATAAAGCCCTGGCCCCATTCGGCTTTGTCCTGCTTGCCGTTTTTATAGTCACGGCTGATGTAGGCATTACGTGCAGCGATATTCAGGTGGCTGTCTTCGACAAAACCCTTGGATTGCTCCTGGTCGTTTGCCATGGCCGCCGATGCGCTCAAAATCCCCAGAGCGATCAGACTCATCCGTTGCTTCAACATTTCTTATATTCCTTATTACTGTTTGAGTACGCGCTGTGACACCAGGCCCCGTATCGCTTTTTCTGGTGTCGACTTTTTCCAAAAAAAAGAAGGCCCGCGGACGACTGAACTGCCGCGGGCCTTTTTTTATTGGATGAGTCATGGCGGTTAGCCACAGGCGTTGGGCGCAATCCTAGTCGCGCCCTGAACTTTATGTCAATTTCGTGAATGTTCTGACTTCAGACGAAAAGATTCCAAGCGGCGGACGACGCTCCTTGGTCAGCCAAAATTCGAATGTGGGAGGGGGCTTGCTCCCGATAGCGGGGCGCCAGTTAAAAACACGCCAACTGAACCACCGCAATCGGGAGCAAGCCCCCTCCTGCATTTTTGATCCTGGTGGTCTTCAGTTGCGTGCCAGCTCACACAGCGCCTTCATCTCGTCCTCGCTGAACAGCCCCACCGGGTAGCGATCATTCATCAGGCTGCGCAGGTCGGGCTGGCGCGAGTCGTTTGCCTTCAACCACTGTGCCAGCGCATGAATTGCATCGCCGTTCACCCGCGCCGGGTGGGGCGTATACGTCTTGATCGAATTGCTCTCGGCATTCATTTCTACGCTCTCCCTACTGCGTGAGCGGCTAACTTACTCAAGGTTTATGACAGAACGGCACCGTCATCCACCTTGAGCCACCGTTACGACAGCGATACAAGAGCTATGCCAATGTCCCCGGTGCACAGGCATCCCGACGCAAAAAAGCCCGCGACCTTGCCAGGTCGCGGGCTTGCTGAAGCGCTGCAAAAATATGGCTTAATGCCACCGCCCACACCACTGTTACAACTGCACTCAGTTTTTGTGCGGAGCCGGTTGCTGTTGGGTCAGACAGTGGATGTTACCGCCCCCGAGTAACAGTTCGCGCCCCGGCACCATTACCACTTCGTGCTGCGGGAACAAGCCCTGGAGGATGTCCCTGGCCTGGCTGTCCAGCGGGTCGTCGAAGCTGGGGGCAATGATGCCGCCGTTGACGATCAGAAAGTTCACGTAGGACCCGGCCAACCGCACGCTCGGGTTGCGTTCCTGGCTGCCCTCTACCGGATCCACGCCGGCGCACTCGTCTTCGGTGGCATACAACGGCCCCGGAATCGGCATTTTGTGCACGATAAACGCGCGGCCCCTGGCGTCTGTGCTGCTTTGCAGCACATCCATGGCGGCATGGCAGCGTGCGTAGTTGGGGTCTTGCGGGTCGTCGGTCCAGGCCAGCAACACTTCACCTGGGCGCACGTAGCAGCAGAAGTTATCCACATGGCCATCGGTCTCGTCGTTGAACAGGCCGTGCGGCAGCCAGATGATCTTGTCCACAGCCAGGTTATCGCGAAGCACCGCTTCAATCTCCGCGCGGTCGAGGTGCGGGTTGCGATTGCGGTTGAGCAGGCATTCTTCGGTGGTAACCAGCGTGCCTTCACCGTCGACATGGATGGAGCCGCCTTCCAGCACGAAACCTTCGGTGCGGTAACGGGGCGTGCGCTCGATCTCGAGGATCTTGCCACCCACCTGCGCGTCGCGGTTCCACGGCGCATACAGGCCGCCGTCAAACCCGCCCCAGGCATTGAAATCCCAGTTCACGCCGCGCACTTCGCCACTGTCATTAATGACAAATGTAGGGCCGGTGTCGCGGACCCAGGCGTCGTCGCTGGACATTTCCACCACCCGGATATTCGGCACATCCAGGCGGGCGCGGGCGTTTTCGTACTGGCCGGCAGACACGGCCACCGTCACCGGTTCAAACCGCGCGATAGCCTTGGCCACGGCCACATGAGCGGCCTGCGCCGGCTTGCCGCCCAGGCGCCAGTTGTCCGGGCGTTCGGGCCAGATCATCCAGGTCTGGGTCTGTGGCGCCCATTCGGCGGGCATATGGAAGCCATCGGCGCGGGGGGTGCTGTGCAGGGTGGTCATGGCGATGGCTCCGAATGGGGTGAAGGCCGACTTTATAACGGATAAAAATCGGCTTTAACAGGGATCGAAAAGAGTAGGCGACAAATATGACAGCAGATAATCGATAACAATCGATTAATTACAACTGCTCATCCGAAACCTTCGACAGCGTGCCTGTGGATCAAGATGACAAGCAGCCGCGTGATGACCTCGGCTTTTTCAGGCGTGTCTATCGCCACTGCAGGCCCCGGTGCACACATCACGCTTGCGCCGCCTGACGCCACCACTCAAGCTATGCTTCATTCGCTTGATGTCCGTCTAAGGAAAAGGCCCCCGACATGCGCATTCTCGTTACCGGCGGCGCCGGTTTTATTGGCTCTGCCCTGATTCGTCACCTGATTCAAAACACCGAGCACGAAGTGCTCAACCTGGACAAACTCACCTACGCCGGCAATCTGGAGTCGCTGACCAGCATCGCCTCCAACAGCCGCTATGAGTTCGTGCAGGCCGATATCATCGATCAGAACGCCGTCAGCGCGTTACTGACGCGTTTCGAGCCGCAGGCCATCATGCACCTGGCGGCCGAATCCCATGTCGACCGCTCCATCGACGGCCCTTCGGATTTCATCCAGACCAATATCGTCGGCACCTACAGCCTGTTGGAAGCGACCCGCGCCTACTGGCAGAAGCTGGCTGAGCCTGCCAAAAGCGCCTTCCGTTTTCATCACATCTCCACCGATGAAGTGTATGGCGACCTGCATGGCGTGGACGACCTGTTCACCGAAACCACGCCTTACGCGCCGAGCTCGCCCTATTCGGCCAGCAAGGCCGCGTCCGACCATCTGGTCCGCGCCTGGCAGCGCACTTATGGCCTGCCGGTACTGCTGACCAACTGCTCGAACAACTACGGGCCGTTCCACTTCCCCGAGAAGCTGATTCCACTGGTTATCCTCAATGCCCTCGCGGGCAAGCCACTGCCGGTGTACGGCGACGGTTTGCAGGTGCGCGACTGGTTGTTCGTCGAAGACCACGCCCGCGCATTGCTTAAAGTAGTGACCGAAGGCGTGGTAGGTGAGACCTACAACATCGGCGGGCACAACGAGCAAAAGAACATCGACGTGGTACGCGGCATCTGCGGCCTGCTTGAAGAGTTGGCGCCACAGCGCCCGGCCGGCGTGGCGCAATTCACCGACCTGATCACCTTCGTCAAGGATCGCCCCGGCCACGACCAGCGCTATGCCATCGACGCCGGCAAGATCGAACGTGAACTGGGCTGGACCCCGGAAGAAACCTTTGAAACAGGGCTGCGCAAAACCGTGCAGTGGTACCTCGATAATCTGGAATGGTGCCGCAGGGTCCAGGACGGCAGTTATCAGGGTGAACGATTGGGCAACACCGACGTGAAGGATTTGATCGCATGATGAAGGGAATCGTATTGGCCGGCGGCTCCGGCACCCGTTTGCACCCCATCACCCTGGGCGTGTCCAAGCAACTGCTGCCGGTGTATGACAAACCGATGATCTACTACCCGATCTCGGTGCTGATGCTGGCGGGGATCAAGGACATTCTGATCATCTCCACACCGGTTGATTTGCCGCAATACCGCAACCTGCTGGGCGATGGCAGCCAGTTTGGCGTGCACTTCACCTACGCCGAACAGCCCAAACCGGACGGTCTGGCCCAGGCGTTCATCATCGGTGAAGAATTCATCGGCAAAGACCCGGTTTGCCTGATCCTGGGCGACAACATCTTCCACGGCCAGCATTTCGGTGAGCAACTGCGCACGGCTGCCGAGCGCCCGTCCGGCGCTACCGTATTCGGCTATTGGGTCAAGGACCCGGAGCGTTTCGGCGTGATCGACTTCGACAAGGAAGGCCGCGCCCTGTCCATCGAAGAAAAACCGGCCAGACCCAAGTCGTCTTACGCGGTGACAGGCCTGTATTTCTATGACAACGACGTGATCGAGATCGCCAAGGCCGTCGAGCTTTCTCCGCGTGGAGAGCTGGAAATTACTGACGTCAACAATGCTTACCTCAAGCGTGGCGATCTGCATGTGGAGCGCTTTGGCCGTGGCTTTGCCTGGCTGGACACCGGCACCCACGACAGCCTGCTTGAAGCCTCGACGTACGTGCAGACCATCGAACACCGCCAGGGCCTCAAAGTGGCTTGCCTCGAGGAGATCGCCTACGAAAATGGCTGGATCACGCGTGATTATTTGCTTGAGCGCGCAAAATATTTTGGCAAAACCGGTTATGGTCAATACTTGTACAAACTCGCTGGGGACAATGAATGAATGTGACGGCCACCGAGCTGCCGGGTGTATTGATCATCGAGCCCAAGGTTTTTGGCGATGAGCGCGGTTTTTTTTACGAAAGCTTCAATGCTCGCGACTTCGCTCAAATCGCAGGACTGGAACAGCAATTTGTGCAGGACAACCACTCGCGCTCGCAAAAAGGCGTGTTGCGCGGTCTGCACTATCAGATCGAACATGCCCAAGGAAAACTGGTGCGCGTGACCGCCGGCGAAGTGCTGGACGTGGCTGTGGATATTCGTCGCAGCTCGCCCAATTTCGGCAAGTGGGTAGGTGTGAGGCTGTCTGCCGACAACCGCCGCCAACTATGGATTCCACCGGGGTTTGCCCATGGATTCGTGGTGCTCAGCGACCATGCCGAGTTCCTTTACAAGACCACTGACTACTACACGCCTGCGGCAGAACGCTGCATTCGCTGGGACGACGCCGAGCTGGGCATCGACTGGCAATTGAGCGGTGCACCGACCTTGTCCGCCAAGGACCAGAACGGTAAAAGCCTGAAAGACGCTGACGTGTTCCCATGAGTGGCGCTCTCAAGATTCTGATCACCGGCCAGCACGGTCAGGTTACCCAGGCACTGCAGCAGCAGCTCCAGAGCCTGGGCGAACTCATCGTGCTGGGCCGCGACCAACTGGACCTGGCCAACGTTGACCAGATCCGTCAGAAAGTGCGCGCCCACCGCCCCAACCTGATCATCAACGCAGCCGCACACACGGCCGTCGATCAGGCTGAAAGCGAACCAGATGCGGCCTTTGCCATCAATGCCATCGCGCCCGGTGTGCTTGCCGAGGAAGCCAAGGCGCTGGGCATCCCGCTGATTCACTACTCCACCGACTACGTGTTTGACGGCAGCAAGCCTGCGCCCTACACGGAGGCGGACGCGACCAACCCGCTGGGTGTCTATGGCCAGAGCAAATTGGCTGGTGAGCAGGCAATCGCGGCCGTGGGCGGCGAGTATCTGGTGCTGCGTACCAGCTGGGTTTATTCCGCCACCGGTAAAAACTTCCTGCTGACCATGCAGCGGCTGCTGCAAGAGAAACCGCACATGCGCATCGTCGCCGACCAGATCGGCGCGCCGACCTGGGCCGGGACCATCGCCAACAGCACCCGCGCGCTAGTCGAGCGCTGGCAGGCGGGCCAGCCGGGCGATTGGGGTGTGTATCACCTCACGGCCCAGGGCGAAACATCGTGGTTCGGCTTCGCTCAGGCTATTGGCGAGCATTTGCAGGCCGCCGGAAAAGCCTGCGCCGAACTGGAAGGGATACCGGCCAGCGCCTACCCGACACCCGCCAGGCGTCCGCTGAACTCACGCCTGGATTGCAGCCGTCTGCAGCAGCAGTGGCAGGTCAGCCAACCGCAGTGGCGGGATGCATTGCGCGAGTGTCTTGCCGGCCAGCACTAGGCATAATGCGCCTGTACCCACAGGCGCACGGTTCCCATGACTCCACCCCTTCCGCGAAGACCCCGCTGGCGCAGCCTTGCGTTGCTGGCGTTGTGCCTGGCACCACTGCTGTGGCCGCTGGAGCACTTGGCCGAGCGTTATTACCGCAACGAACTGGCCGGGCAGAACCGTCAGACCCTCGACCTCTACGTCGCCAACCTGCTCGGCACGCTGCATCGCTACGAGGTGCTGCCGCAGATTCTCGGCGATTTGCCGGCCTTGCGTACCGCGCTGGAGGCGCCAGAGGTCAGCACCAACCTGGTCGGCGCCAACCTGCTGCTCAAGGACGTCGCCGCCCAGGCCGGGGCGGAAGTGATGTACCTGATGGACACGTCCGGCAAGACCCTCGCCGCGTCCAACTGGGACAAACAGGACAGTTTCGTCGGACGTAACTTTTCGTTCCGCCCGTATTTCAGTGAAGCCATGGCCGGGCGCCTGGGACGCTTCTTTGGCCTGGGCACCACCTCAGCCAAGCGCGGCTACTTCTTCGCCGCCGCCGTGCGCGACAACGACAGAGTCATCGGCGTGCTGGTGGTCAAGGTCGACCTGGACCACACCGAAAGCCTGTGGGGCAACACCCCGGAGCAATTGCTGGTCACCGACCACAATGGCGTGGTGATCCTGACGTCGCGCCCGCAATGGCGCTTTCGCGCCACGCGGCCCTTGAGCGCCGAAGAGCGCCAGGCCATCAGTGCGATCCAGCCCTACCCCACGCGCGACCCACAACCACTGAGCCTTAGCACTACAGCGTGGCTGCGCCAGTCCACGGCCATCGCCGAGACCGGCTGGAACGTGGAAATCCTCGCACCACAATCCTTGATCGACCGCCCGGTGCGCACCGTGGTGGCAGTCGGTGGCGCCACGCTGCTGGTGCTGATGCTGCTGCTGGGGCTGCTGATGCAGCGCCGTCGCCATTACCTGGAGCGCATCGCCTTCGAAGCCAAGGCGCGCCGCGAGCTGGAGATGCGCGTGGTCGAGCGCACCAGTGACCTTGAAGGCCTCAACCGGCGCCTCAAACAGGAAGTGCTGGAACGCGAACACGCCCAGCAGGAACTGGTGCGCGCCCAGGATGACCTGGTGCAGGCCGGTAAACTCTCGGCGCTGGGCACCATGTCGGCGAGTATCAGCCATGAACTCAACCAGCCCCTGGCGGCGATTCGCAGCTACGCGGAAAACGCCGAAATCCTGCTTGATCATGAACGCACCAGCGATGCCCGTGGCAACCTCAAGCAGATCAGCGAACTGACCGGGCGCATGGCGTCGATCATCGCCCACTTGCGCGCGTTCGCCCGCCGCGACCGCCACGCGCCGGAGAGCGTGGCGCTGCAGCCGGCACTCGACGACGCGTTGGCGTTGCTGGCCAAGCGGCGTCGGTCAATGGAGGTGGAGCTGATCCGCGACCTGCCGGAAGCCACCTTGTGGGTGCAGGCCGGCGAAACCCGCTTGCGCCAGGTACTGGGCAACCTGCTGGCCAACGCCCTCGACGCCCTCACCGAAAAAGGCCCGCCGCGCAAACTGTGGCTGAGTGCCCAAACCACGGCGCAGGGCGTCAACCTGTACATCCGCGACAACGGCCCGGGCTTTTGCATGGAAGCCCTGGGGCGCGCCAGTGAGCCGTTCTACACCACCAAGACGCGCACCCAGGGCCTCGGCCTGGGCCTGGCGATCTGCGAAACCCTGATGCGTGCCTTTGGCGGCGAACTGCTGTTCGCCAACCACAGGGAAGGCGGCGCGCTGTTAACCTTGAAACTGCGCGCCGGCTCGCCGGGCGTGAGTCTGCAACCGTCCGAGGACCGCAGTGTATGAGTATCGATAACCAGATCCAGGTGGTGTTGATCGACGACGATCCACACTTGCGTCAGGCCCTGTGCCAGACCCTGGACCTGGCCGGGCTGAACGTCCTGCCCCTGGGCGAAGCCAATGGCCTCACCGCGCGCCTGTCCCGCGATTGGCCGGGCGTAGTGGTCAGCGACATCCGCATGCCCGGCATGGACGGACTGGAGCTGCTCGCCGAATTGCACGGCCAGGACCCGGACCTGCCGGTGCTGCTGATCACCGGCCACGGCGACGTGCCGCTGGCCGTGCAGGCCATGCGCGCGGGTGCTTATGACTTCCTCGAAAAACCCTTCGCCAGCGACGCCCTGCTCGACAGCGTGCGCCGCGCCCTGGCCCTGCGCCGGCTGGTGCTGGACAACCGCAGCCTGCGCCTGGCGCTCAGTGACCGTCAGCAGTTGAGCACGCGCCTGGTCGGCCATTCGCCGCAGATGCTGCGCCTGCGCGAACAGATCGGCGCCCTGGCCGCGACCCGTGCCGACGTGCTGATCCTTGGTGAAACCGGCGCCGGCAAGGAGGTCGTGGCGCGTGCGCTGCACGACCTGTCGAGCCGGCGCAGCGGGCCGTTCGTGGCGATCAACGCCGGGGCCCTGGCCGAATCGGTGGTGGAAAGCGAACTGTTCGGCCACGAACCGGGCGCGTTCACTGGCGCGCAGAAACGTCGGATCGGCAAGTTCGAATTCGCCAACGGCGGCACGCTGTTTCTGGATGAAATCGAAAGCATGAGCCTGGATGTGCAGGTCAAGCTGCTGCGCCTGTTGCAGGAGCGCGTGGTCGAGCGCCTGGGCGGCAACCAGTTGATCCCGCTGGACATCCGCATCATCGCGGCCACCAAGGAAGACCTGCGCCAGGCCGCCGACCAGGGGCGCTTTCGTGCCGACTTGTATTACCGCCTCAACGTTGCGCCGCTGCGCATTCCGCCGCTGCGCGAGCGCGGTGAGGATGCATTGATGCTGTTCCAGCACTTCGCCGACGAGGCCAGCAGCCGCCACGGCCTGCCCCTGCACGAACTGCAACCGGGCCAACGCGCGTTGCTGTTGCGCCATAGCTGGCCGGGCAACGTGCGCGAATTACAGAACGCCGCCGAGCGCTTCGCCCTGGGCCTGGAACTGGCATTGGACAGCGCGCCGGACAATCCTGGCGCCAGCGTGCTGACGTCCACGCCGGGCGGTTTGAGCGAGCAGGTCGAGCAGTTCGAAAAAAGCCTGATCGCCGCCGAACTCACGCGCCCCCACAGCTCCCTGCGCAGCCTGGCCGAAGCATTGGGCGTACCGCGCAAGACCCTGCACGACAAACTGCGCAAGCACGGCCTGACCTTCGCCGACAGCGCCAGCCACGGCACTGACGACGAATGACCCCGTCCACCCGCCAAGAGACCGCCATGAGCCGCGACAGCCGTTACCTGGAATCCATCCTTCATCACGACATCCCCCTCACTCGGGAAATGGGGCTCAAGGTGCTCGACTGGCAACACCACCAGCTGCAACTGCATCTTCCCTTGCAAGCCAATATCAACCACAAGAGCACCATGTTTGGCGGCAGCCTCTACTGCGGCGCCGTCCTGGCAGGCTGGGGTTGGTTGCACCTGAGACTGCACGAACACGGCATTGAAGACGGGCACATCGTGATTCAGGAAGGACAGATCAGTTATCCGTTGCCGGTGACGCAGGATGCCACGGTGATTTGCGCGGCGCCGGAGGAGAAGGTGTGGAAGCGTTTCGTGGCGACCTACAAACGCCATGGCCGGGCGCGGTTGGCGCTGGACACATGGATTGTGAATGAGGGCAGCGAAGACCGCGCAGTGACTTTTACCGGCCAATACGTCCTGCACCGCTAGCCGCTATTACACAAGGCAAATGAGGGAGGGGCTTGCCCCCTCCCTCATTTTTAATTTGCGCAGGTCTTAAGACCTGGCCAGGCGCAACAGGCGCTCACGCCACGCCGCCTGCGCCGGCAACGCCAGAAAGAAAGGGTTGAGCAACGATTCCCGCGCCGGATAGCTGAACCGCTCGCCGCTCAACTCCAACACCTCACCGCCCGCGCCTTCCAGCACACCCTGGGCCGCCGCCGTGTCCCACTGCGACGTGGGCGCCAGGCGTGGGTAGCAATCGGCGCTGCCTTCGGCCAGCAGGCAGAACTTCAGTGAGCTGCCGATATTGGCCAGCTTCAACTCACCCATGCCCTGGCTCAAACCATCCAGCAAACGCTCCTGCTCGGGGCTGGTGTGGCGGCGGCTGGCGACGACGGTAAACGCTTCGCCCTCGGCCGGGGTCTTGCGCACCTGGATCTGCCGGGGCGCTTCGTTTACATCCGACCGCCACGCGCCCAGTCCCGCACCACCAAAGTAGCAACGGCCGCTGGTGGGCATCGACACCACGCCAAACACCACGCGGCCCTGTTCGATCAACGCCACGTTGACGGTAAATTCTTCACTGCCGCTGATGAACTCCTTGGTGCCATCCAGCGGGTCCACCAGCCACCAGCGCTGCCAACCGGCGCGCACGCTCTGGTCGATATCGGCGTCCTCTTCGGACAACACGGGAATGCTCGGGTCCAGTGCAGTCAGGCCGGCGAGAATAAGGTGGTGGGCGGCGAGGTCTGCCGCCGTCACCGGCGAGTCATCCGCCTTGGCAGTGACCGCCACATCGGCGCGCCAATACGGCAGGATCACTTCACCGGCCTGGCGTGCCAACTCAATCACGGGGGCAATCAACGGGTGGCCTAAAAACAGTTCGCTCATGCGCTAAAGGCTCCTCGCTGGGTCAGCAGGTCTCGTACCAGGTAGAGCGCGGCCAATGCACGGCCCTCGCTGAACTGCTCGTTTTGCGCCAGTTGCGACAGCTCGCGCAGGTTGATCCTGTCTACACGCATCGGCTCGGGCTCATCGCCTTCCAGGCGTTCTTCGTAGAGGTCGGTGGCCAGTACCACCTGGATTTTCTGGCTCATGTAGCCAGGCGACAACGACAACTCGGTGATGTGTTCCAACTGATGCGCACCAAAGCCCGCCTCCTCCTTGAGTTCGCGGTTTGCCGCCGCCAGCACGTCCTCGCCAGGCTCGATTAATCCCTTTGGCAAGGACAGCTCATATTCGTCGGTCCCGCCACAGTATTCCTCGATCAGCAGCGCGTGGTCCGCATCGATCATTGCCACGATCATCACCGCGCCATAACCGGCGCCGCGTCCAACCAGACGCTCGTAGGTCCGCTCAACGCCATTGGAAAAGCGCAGTTGCACTTCCTCCACGCGGAACAAACGGCTACTGGCGACGATTTCGCGGGCGAGGACGGTGGGTTTCTGGCGCATGAGAGGCTCCTTGGCGTGATCGGGTTACTATACCGTGGCTTTTCCGATTGTCTGTGTCGGATATCTTTACTTACATGAGACCGCCCCATGCCCGCTTTGCCCTGGCACGCCATCGACACCGTCCTGCTGGACATGGACGGCACCCTGCTCGACCTGCATTACGACAACCACTTCTGGATGGAGCACCTGCCGCAACGCTATGCCGACCTGCACGGGGTAAGCCGCGCCATGGCCGAGATGGAGCTGCAGCCTCTGTTCGAGCGTAATGCCGGACAATTGCAATGGTATTGCCTGGACTTCTGGAGCACCGAACTGAAGCTCCCGGTGCGCGAACTCAAGCTGGAAACCGCCCACCTGATCGCCCTGCGCGCGGATGCCGACACGTTTCTGGCGGCGATCAAACAGGCCGGCAAGCGGGTGATCATGATCACCAACGCCCATCGTGACTCGCTATCGTTGAAGTTGGAGCGCATTGAGTTGGCGCCGTATTTCGAGCGATTGATCAGCTCCCACGATTATGGTTTCGCCAAGGAAAACCCGCAGTTCTGGGACGCCTTGCAGGCCGACATCGGCTTCGACCCCGCCCGCTGTCTGTTTATCGATGACACTTTGCCGATTCTGCGCAGTGCGCGGGATTTCGGCGTCGGACATTTGCTGGCAGTGAAAGAGCCGGACAGCCGAAAGGGGCCCAAGGACACCGCTGAATTTACCGCAGTCGACGACTACCGCGATCTCATTGCCGGACTCTAAACCACTGTGGGAGGGGGCTTGCCCCCGATAGCGGTGCATCAGAATCACCTCGGTGACTGACGCGGTGCTATCGGGAGCAAGCCCCCTCCCACATTTTTGATTTGCGTATTACTCGGGAATGCGCAAAGTCTGCCCCGGATAGATTTTGTCCGGATGCGACAACAGCGGCTTGTTGGCCTCGAAGATCTTGTTGTACTGGTTGGCGTTGCCGTACACCGTCAGGGAAATCGCGCTGAGGGTGTCGCCTTTCTTCACCACCACGAAACGGGCGGCAGCCACAGCCGGGCCGGATACGGTGATCTGATCATCCACACTCGCCACACCGGCAATGTTGCCCAATGCCAGCAGGATCTTTTCTTTCTCTTCCTGGGTCGCCACTTCACCGGTCACGGTGACCTTGTCGCCGTCTACCGTGGTTTGCACGTTTGGATTGCCCAGGCCGACTTTGGCCACATGCTCCTTCAATTGCTCACTGGCGTTGGCATTACCGGGCGTCAGCAGGTCGATCAACTTCTCGCCCGCTTCCTTGACAAAGCTTAAAAGACTCATGGTGCGCTCTCCTTGGGATTCGGGATTTGATTTCCAGATGCTCAAGACTAGACCCGCCCTGCAGACGTGGGTTCCGGCCCGAGCACAGACCCAAACGCGCTAGAATCCCCCCGCCATTGGAATAAGCCCCGGAGCGAAGATGGACATCAAACAGTTGAAATTCCTCATCGCCCTCGACGAAACCCGTCACTTCGGCCAGGCGGCGGCGCGTTGTCACATCACCCAGCCGACCCTGTCGATGCGCCTGCGCAGCCTGGAAGAAGAGCTGGACCTGCCGCTGGTCAATCGAGGCCAGCGGTTCGAAGGCTTCACCGCCCCCGGCGAACGTGTGCTGGCCTGGGCCCGCACCGTGCTGGCGGCGTATGACGGTTTGCAGGCCGAGGCGGCCGCCTGTCGCGGCAATCTGGTAGGTACGCTGCGTCTGGGCGTGGTGCCGCTGTCGAGCTTTGACCCGTTGGCGCTGATGCAACAACTGCACAAGGAGCACCCCAGCCTGCGTTTTGAACTGTCAGCCCTTAGCTCCGAACAGATTCTGGAGCAACTGGCGAGTAATCGGCTGGACCTTGGCGTGTCGTATCTGGAGCGCCTGGACACCGAACGCTTCGACTCCCTGGCCCTCGGCGAAACGCGCATGGGCCTGCTCTACGATCAACGTTTCTTCAGCTTCGGCGATACGCCGTTGAGCTGGGAAGCGCTGATTGAGCTGCCCCTGGGCATGCTCACCAGCGGCATGCACTTTCGCCAGTCCATCGATCACAACTTCCACAGCCGTGGCCTCAACCCACAACCATTGTTGCAGACCGATGCCGTTCATCAGTTGCTGCAAGCGGTGCACGGCGGGCTGTGTTGCGCGGTGATGCCGCTGGAGGGCGGTCTGGATGCGCTCACCGAGCATTTGCGCCTGCAACCCATCGAAGATGCCCACACCCTCGCGCGCCTGGGGCTGATCATGCGGCGCGGCGCACCACGCTCGGCCCTGGCAGAGGCCTGCTTCGCGCTGTTTCAGAAATCACAGAAAGCTTCTTGATCGACGGCATCTATTGGCAGATCAGTACTGGCGATTAGACGCGACGCTTTGTCGCGCCTAGTCTAAGCATTGACCAATCCGCCGATGGTACTGCCCCATGAACGCCAAGCACCCGGTTTGCGCGGCGCCCGCTCTTGACACGCCTGCGCCCGCCGCCAGCCAGAGCTACCAGTTCTGCAACCTTGAACACACGGAAGTCGCCAGCACCGCGCTGGCCGAAGAAGTGGCGTTGGCGATCGCCTACAACGACATCAGCCAGGCCGTCATGCTGGTGACGCCGACGGACCTGGAAGACTTCATCGTCGGCTTCAGCCTGGGCAGTGGCATCATTGCCGACGTCAGCGACATCTATGACCTCAAACTCAGTGGTTCGGGTTCGGCGCAGTACGCCGAGGTGCAGATCTCCAGCCGCGCGTTCTGGAACCTCAAGCAGCAGCGCCGCCAACTGGCCGGCACCAGCGGCTGTGGGTTATGCGGCGTCGAAGCGGTGGAACAAGCCTTGCCGGACCTCAACGTGCTGCCCGGCGCGCCGTTGCCGCCTGCTGACTGGCTGGACGGCCTGCGTCAACGCATCAGCGCATTTCAGCCGTTGGGCCAGCACAGCGGCGCCGTGCACGCAGCGGTGTTCATGAACGGCCAGGGCGAATTGCTGCTGGGCCGCGAAGACATCGGCCGGCATAACGCCCTCGACAAGTTGATCGGTGCATTGATCCGCCAAAAAATCCCGACTGACGGCGGCCTGGCGATTGTCACCAGCCGTTGCAGCCTCGAATTGATCCAGAAAGTCCTGCGCGCGGGCATCCAGACCCTGGTCAGCCTGTCGTCGCCCACCGGCCTGGCCCTGCAATGGGCGCGCCGGCACAACCTCAATCTCATCCACCTGCCGCAGAAAAGTGCGCCGCGGGTCTACAGCCCTGCGATGGAGAACCAGCCGTGAGCAATCATCATCAAGCCGACCAAACCCCGACCCCGCGCTACAAGCCCTACAAAGGCCCGGCAGGCGGCTGGGGCGCACTGATCAGCGTGGCCCAGGCGTGGTTGACCAGCGACAACGCGCTGAAAAACCTGCGCATGATGCTCAAGACCAACCAGAACGGCGGATTCGACTGCCCGGGCTGCGCCTGGGGTGACTCGCCGGAAAGCGGCATGGTCAAGTTCTGCGAAAACGGCGCCAAGGCGGTCAACTGGGAAGCCACCAAGCGCCGGGTCGATGCGGCATTCTTTGCCAGGCACAGCGTCACCGCGTTGCTGGAACAGAGCGACTACTGGCTCGAATACCAGGGCCGCCTGACCGAGCCGATGCGTTATAACGCCGAAATCGACCGCTATCAGCCGGTCAGCTGGGAAGCGGCCTTCGACCTGATCGGCAAGCGCCTCAATGCCCTGCCCAGCCCGGACATGGCCGAGTTCTACACCTCGGGCCGCGCCAGCAACGAAGCGGCGTACCTGTACCAGCTGTTCGTGCGCGCCTACGGCACCAACAACTTCCCGGATTGCTCGAACATGTGCCACGAGGCCAGCGGCGTAGCCCTGGCGCAAAGCGTGGGCGTCGGCAAAGGCACCGTGACCTTTGATGACTTCGAACATGCCGATGCGATCTTCGTGTGGGGCCAGAACCCCGGCACCAACCACCCGCGCATGCTCGAACCGCTGCGTGAAGCGGTTAAACGCGGCGCCCAGGTGGTGTGCATCAACCCGCTCAAGGAACGCGGCCTGGAACGCTTCCAGCATCCGCAACATCCGCTGGAAATGCTCACCAACGGTGACAAGCCCACCAACACCGCCTATTTCCGCCCGGCGCTGGGCGGCGACATGGCCATCCTGCGCGGCATGGCCAAGTTTCTGCTGCTGTGGGAGCGCCAGGCCCAGGCCGAAGGCAAGGAAGCGGTGTTCGACCACGACTTCCTCAACGAACACACCGCCAACGTGCTCGATTACCTCGCCAGGATCGATGACACCTCGTGGGATGAAATCGTCGAGCAGTCCGGCCTCACCCTGGTCGAGATCGAGCAGGCCGCGCGCATGTACGCCAAGGGCAAGAACGTGATCATGTGCTGGGCGATGGGCATCACCCAGCATCGCCACTCGGTGCCGACCATCCAGGAAATCGCCAACCTGATGCTGCTGCGCGGCAACATCGGCCGCCCCGGCGCTGGCCTGTGCCCGGTGCGTGGCCACAGCAACGTGCAGGGCGACCGCACCATGGGCATCAACGAGCGCCCACCGGTCGCGTTTCTGGATTCCCTGGAGCGTCGTTTTCAGTTCCAGGTGCCGCGCACCAACGGCCACAACGTGGTGGAAGCAATTCACGCCATGCTCGAAGGCCGCTCCAAAGTCTTCATCGCCCTGGGCGGTAACTTCGCCCAGGCCACGCCGGACAGCTCGCGCACCTTCGAAGCGCTGCGCAATTGCGACCTGACCGTGCAGATCAGCACCAAGCTCAACCGCAGCCACCTGATGCACGGTAAGGACGCACTGATTTTGCCGTGCCTGGGCCGTACCGACATCGACATCCAGGCCGACGGCCCGCAGGCGGTAACGGTAGAAGATTCGTTCAGCATGGTTCACGGCTCCAATGGCCAGTTGCAACCGTTGTCGAAGCTGATGAAATCGGAGCCTGCGATCATCGCCGGTATCGCCGCCGCCACCCTGGGCAGCAAGCCGGTGGACTGGAACTGGCTGGTGGCCGACTACGGGCGCATTCGCGACCTGATCGCCGACACCATTCCAGGCTTCAAGGATTTCAACGAACGCATCAAGCACCCCGGCGGTTTCTACCTCGGCAACTCGGCCGGCGCGCGTCGCTGGAACACCCCGCTGGGCCGCGCCAACTTCCGGGCGAACATCCTGCCAAAAGACCTGATCCACGAGCGCACCCACGCTACGGGCCGGGTGCCGGACCTGATCATGCAGTCGATGCGCTCCCACGATCAGTACAACACCACCATTTATGGCCTGGACGACCGTTATCGCGGAGTGAAAGGCCAACGTGACGTGCTGTTCGTCAACGAAGCGGACATCATCCGCCTGGGCTTCAAGCCGGGGCAGAAGGCCGACATTGTGTCGCTGTGGGAAGACGGCCGTGAGCGCCGCGTGAAGGGCTTCACCCTGCTGGCCTTTGATATTCCGGCCGGTCAGGCTGCCGCGTACTACCCGGAAGTGAACCCGCTGGTGCCGTTGGAAAGCACCGGGGATGGCAGCCATACGCCAACCTCGAAGTTCGTGGCGATCCGCCTGGAAGCGGCGAGTGACAACGGGTTGATCATGGCCCGCACTGCATAAATTACAGGCACAAAAAAGGCCGCTTTTTGCATAAAAGCGGCCGTTCCGAAGTGAATAGAGACTGGTAAAAACAACTTAAGTTCCCTATAAAAAACAGTAAGTTAGCGACTTTTATACAACTATTGCCACTGGTCGGATTTCGATTGTCAGCATTCTCCTGCGACCTCAGGATCGCGGCGTCATCCTCTTGAGGTCTCCCTATGAAGTTCTCCTCGATTCTCCTGCTGTCCTTTAGCCTCGCCAGCGGCGCAGCCATGGCGGGTGGCACCACCGAAGCCGGTGTGGGCGGTGCATTGGGCGGGGTTCTGGGTTCGGTTGTAGGCCAGCAGATCGGTGGCAATACAGGTTCGGCCATCGGTGCAGCCCTGGGCGGCGCGGGTGGCAGCGCGGTGGGTGCCGACAAACGCAGCCGTGGCGAAGCCGCCATCGGCGGTGCATTGGGCGCGGCCGGCGGCAATGTGGTAGGTCGCAGCGTCGGCGGCAACACCGGCAGCCTGGTCGGCGCAGCCGCCGGCGGTGGTGCTGGGGGCGCGCTGGGCAACTACATGGGCAACAGGAGCGATGACGATGATCGCCGCTACCGTGGGCGCGATAACCGCCGTTATGACCGTGATGACCATCGCGGCCGTGGCCATGCCTATGGCCATCGCAAACATCACCATCGTCACCGCTGAGGTCTGAAGACCACAGCACATCCGGTGTGGGAGGGGGCTTGCTCCCTCTCACGTTTGGATCCGTGATGTTGTGGCTAAATAACCAACCGCTGCAACGCCTCACGCAACGTCTGCGGGATCGCCACAGGCTGATTCGAGGCCCGATCCACGAATACATGCACAAACCGCCCCGCCGCACAGGCCTCTTCCTCGCCGGCCTTGAACACCGCCAACTCATACTGCACCGAGCTGTTGCCCAACTTGCCCACGCGCAAGCCGACGTCGATGCGCTCGGGAAAGGCAATCGACGCAAAATAATCACACGCCGAACTCACCACAAAGCCCACCACCTCGCCGTCATGAATATCCAACCCGCCTTGCTCGATCAGGTAGGTATTTACCGCCGTATCGAAAAAGCTGTAGTAGGTGACGTTGTTCACATGGCCATACACATCATTGTCGTGCCAGCGCGTGATGATCGGCTGGAAGTGAGCGTAGTTGGCGCGTAGCGGCACTGATTCGGGCATTGGCAACTCTCTTCAAGGTGTCTGTTTACAGGTCCTGCAAATGAGCCTCCGCCCATTCGCGAACCTCTGCGTACGGATAGTCCTCCAGCGCGGCAAATCCGGGAACGCTGCGCGCCTTCAACCGAGTAAACAACGGCACGCTGATGCCGCCGAGAAAACGTGTAAGCCGTTCGGCGCCCGGCAAATCGCCGGTGTGTTCATGATGCCTGTGGATAAAATCACCGCACAGGCCCATGAAGTTTTTATCCACAAGCGGCGCCAGGCTCGGCGGCGGTGGCAGGTGCGCGATATGGCCGTGGCACACCGAGCAATGTCCACAACGTTGCGGCGCCTGGTCATCGCCGAAATACTGTGCCAGACGCTGCCCCAGGCAGTGTTCGGTGGCGAACAGATCAAGCATGGCGTGAATACGCGCCACTTCTGTCACCTCGTGGTGCTTGAAGCCTGTGTATAACTCAACGCTCAATGCCTGCGGGTCGAAATCCGTATTGAGCAAGCTGTAGACCTCGGTCATCTGCTTACTCTCCAGCTCGATCAGCCCCTGTTCCTGAAAATAATCCAGCGCTTTCACTACCCGGTTGCGCTCGGCGCCGTGCTGTTGATAAAGCGTGTCGAAATCCACCGTCGCCCAGGTTTTGGCGCGTTTGCACACCTGGATGATCGCCGCGACAAACTGCTGCCGCTCGCCGGAAAAGCGCGCCAGCAAGGCCTGCGGCTCAATCAGGTATTTGAAACGGTACTCGGCATAAAACGCATAGCGCGGCGCGATCACGCCCTTGAGTTCGAGTTGTACCAGCAAGGTCTTGAGCGGCAGTTCGCGGATATTGCTGTGGTCCGACAGCGAGCGCAGTAAAAATTCCCACTGACCCTCGCGGCGTGACGCCTGCAACTCGTCCAGCACACGGCGGATGCCCTCTTGCTCTGGCGTGTCGCCGTACACGAAATTTTCCAGCACATTGAGGCTGTCACGGTTGGCCAGCACCAGGCAGTCCGATGGCTGCCCATCACGTCCTGCACGGCCTATTTCCTGACTGTAGTTCTCGATGGACTTGGGCAGGTCGAAGTGCACCACGTTGCGGATATCACTTTTGTCGATACCCATGCCGAACGCAATGGTGGCGACGATGCAATTGGAGCGCCCGCCCATGAATCGCTGCTGGATGCCCTCGCGTTTATCGTGCGGCAAACCGGCGTGATACGCCTCGGCCTGGATGCCGTTGCGGGTCAGGTGCTCGGCGATCTGCTCGGCGGTTTTTTGCAGGGTGACGTAGACGATGCTCGGCTGGTTGGGCCGCTCGCGCATCCACTGCACCAGACGATGGCGCTTGTTCGCGCCGCTTACCGGCTCCACCAGTAGATTGAGGTTGGGCCGATAGAAGCCTGTGGTGACCACATCATCCGGTGCAATGGCGAACTTGGCCTGCATGTCGGCAATCACCTTGGGCGTTGCCGTAGCCGTCAGCAGAAGGGCTTGCGGGATATTGAACTGGCGTTGGTAGTCCGGCAGCTTCAGGTAGTCCGGACGAAAGTTGTGGCCCCACTCGGAAATACAGTGGGCCTCGTCCACCACCAGCAATGAAATCGGCACGCTTTGCAGGAAGTTCCGAAAGCGCTCGTTCTTCAAGCGCTCCACGGAAATCATCAGGATCTTCAGCTCACCGGAGCGCGCCCGCGCCATTACCTCATTGGCATCCTCGCGACTTTGCGCCGAATCGATGCTGCCGGCTGAAATCCCGTGGCGCTGCAGAAAGCCCAACTGATCCTGCATCAACGCCAGCAGCGGTGAAACCACCAGCGTCAGGTGCGGGAGCAGAACCGCCGACAGCTGATAGCACAGGGATTTACCGGAACCGGTAGGAAAAATAGCGGCCGCCGAACGCCCGGCCAGCACCGCGCTGACCACTTCTTCCTGGCCCGAACGAAACCGTGGATAACCAAAGACCTGCTGGAGGGTGTCGTGCATGGGCTGTCACTCCATTGACCGCTGAGGGTGGCTTAAAAACGTAGCTCACCCAGGCCAGCGAATCGAGAAAGGTCGCATGGAAAAAAGAGACAGGATGATACATAGCGTGGTGGAAAGCAGGACTATTCTCGCTAGCTTGTAGGAACAACTACCCTATCTTGCCTATCCAGAGACTGCCTTCGCGCAGACGCATTGCGCTACAATCAGGCCTTGCTATCCAGGAGTACGCTGCGATGAGCGAACTGACGTTTGAGCAAAAACAGGATCATTACCACAAGATCCGCCGTTCCAATTACCTGGCCAGCCTGCGCCTGGAGGGGTTCGATACCCAGCCGGCCGACGTCGACAAGCCGCTGCCCACTCGCGAAGCCGTCCTGGCCAAGTACCGCAATAACCCGCGCTGATGCTCGACAAATACGGGGTGGGCCAGGATCCTTACTGCTATCCCGGTAGCGGTGTCCTGCGCAACCGCCTCGATTTGCTCGATGAAGCACGCCTGCATGAAGCTGAGCGAGAACTGTCTGAAATCGCCGAAGTTTATGGCGACCTCAACGTCATCCACCCTTTTCGCGAAGGCAATGGCCGGGCACAACGGATCCTGTTTGAACAAATCATCGTGAATGCGGGGGGTTCGGTGAACTGGTGGCTGGTAAAGGACGCTGCGTGGATACCGGCGAATATCGACGCGGTGGCGTGTGATTACAGTGGCCTGGAAGCGATTTTCCAGCGCTGCATAAGCACACCTGCCAGGCCCTGATCGGCCCCACCTTTGAGCAGTTCCGGCCGAACGATCAACGCCAAGCTGCAGATGCCGGAAATCACTGTAGGAAACAGCCAAACATTGCGCAATCCGCTTCCCAAACTGCAAAAAACACCTGCTTACCCCTCTATTGAATATCCCTCTTTCTGACCGAAACTAACGCCCTCTCCACTTTCTCGGTAAAGCCCGTGAACATCGAAAGGACTCAACACAGCGACCGGCACGGTTTCGAATTGGCCGTGATTCGCCCTTCAAGGACAATCCGGCAACTCCGGGGCAGCGACTTAAATGACTGAACATGTATTCTGGATCAGCCTGACTCTCTTCCTGGTTCTTTCTGCCTTGATCACCCGAAACAAATACCGCCGACGACGTAATGCTCACCCACTCCTGCGAACCCCCACGATGAACCTGGCCCCCAACTTCCCCGAAGACCCTGACATGCAGCAGCTCCTGCAACTGCTGCACGAGGAAATAGGATTGCCGCAACACAAAACCATACGTCTGCAAACCGCGATCAACCTCGACCTGGGCT
The DNA here is from genome assembly GCF_001439805.1 of Pseudomonas trivialis. Classification (GTDB taxonomy): domain Bacteria; phylum Pseudomonadota; class Gammaproteobacteria; order Pseudomonadales; family Pseudomonadaceae; genus Aquipseudomonas; species Aquipseudomonas trivialis. The sequence goes on from NZ_JYLK01000008.1 coordinate 237,523, forward strand.
GCGACGGCAGCGAAGCCAGGCAACTGATGGAGGCTCTGGAGCAGGATTTCGCCGTCGACCTGGGCGACTACGATGCCTACCGTTACTTCCAGCCGCCGATTTTTGATGTCTTCCTCAAACACCGCGCCAAGGGCCGTGGTGAAAAGATCCCGCTGACCATCGGCATGCTCTACTTGGCCATCAAGACCCACAGCTGGGACACGCAGACACTGGAAAACCTGAGTTAAGTGCACCACAGAGCAAACTGTGGGAGGGGGCTTGCTCCCTCCCCCACTGAATCCCTATTGACCTGGCGAGCAGGCACAAAAAAGCCGCCTGATAAAGGCGGCTTTTTCATAACGCTCGAGTCTTACAACGTGGGACCCGCAGCCTTGATCGCCTCGCTCACTTCAAACTTCTTGAAGTTCTCGACAAACAAACCGGCCAGCGCCTTGGCCGCTTCGTCATAAGCAGCCTTGTCAGCCCAGGTATTGCGCGGGTTCAGCAGCCCAGTCTCAACACCCGGTACCGCCAACGGCACGTCCAGGTTGATGGTGTCCAGGTGTTCGGTCTCGGCACCGATCAACGCACCGCTCTGGATGGCGGCGATCACACCGCGGGTGGTCGGGATGTTGAAGCGTTTGCCGACGCCGTAGCCGCCGCCGGTCCAGCCGGTGTTGACCAGGTAGACCTTGGAGCCGAAGCCACGGATACGCTTGATCAGCAGCTCAGCGTATTCGCCGGCCGGGCGCGGGAAGAACGGCGCGCCGAAGCAGGTGGAGAAGGTCGACTTGATGCCGCCGCCGGAGCCCATTTCGGTCGAACCCACCAGAGCGGTGTAGCCGGACAGGAAGTGATAGGCCGCTTGTTCTTCGCTGAGGATCGACACGGGCGGCAGTACGCCGGTCAGGTCGCAGGTCAGGAAGATCACCGCGTTAGGCTCGCCGCCCAGGTTTTTCTCGGAACGCTTGGCAACGTGCTCCAGCGGGTAAGCGGCGCGGCTGTTCTGGGTGAGGCTGACATCGGCGTAGTCGGCATGCTTGGCGTCGTCGATCACGACGTTTTCCAGTACGGCACCGTGCTTGATGGCTTTCCAGATCACCGGCTCGTTCTTCTCGGAGAGGTCGATGCACTTGGCATAGCAACCGCCTTCGATGTTGAACACCACGCCTTCGCCCCAACCGTGTTCGTCGTCACCGATCAGGTAACGGCTTTCGTCGGCGGACAGGGTGGTCTTGCCGGTGCCTGACAAGCCGAAGAACAGGGTCACATCGCCCGCTTCGCCAATGTTGGCGGCGCAGTGCATCGGCAGCACGTCAGAAGCCGGCAGCAGGAAGTTCTGCACCGAGAACATGGCTTTCTTCATCTCACCGGCGTAGCGCATGCCGGCGATAAGCACTTTTTTCTGTGCGAAATTGAGGATCACGCAACCGTCGGAGTTGGTGCCGTCACGCTCTGGCACGCACTCGAAGTTGGCCACGTTGAGCACTTGCCATTCTTCACGACCGGCCGGGTTGTACTGGGCAGGGTTGATGAACAGGCAGCGACCGAACAGGTTCTGCCAGGCCGTCTGGGTGGTCATTTTCACGGCCAGGTAGTGGTCTTCTGCGGCCCCTACGTGAACATGGGAAACGAAGTGCTCTTGCGCGTTGTTGAATGCTTCCACGCGGCTCCACAGGGCATCGAACTTGTCGGCCGGGAACTTGCGGTTGATCGGGCCCCAGGCAATGGCGTCCTGAGTGGAAGGCTCTTCAACAATGAAACGGTCGACCGGCGAACGGCCGGTGCGGTGACCGGTACGTACGACCAGTGCGCCAGTATCGGCAAGCTCGCCTTCACCACGGCTCAGGGCTTCTTTAACCAGATCGTCAACACTCAGATCGGTGTATACGGCATTGTTGGCTTGCGTCATGAGGTTCCCCGTCGGCCTATGGCCGAGTGCTCCGAACGTTTTGTAGTAGAAAGTTGCGCACTACTACCGCGAAAAAAGTGGGCCGGATTATGCCAGAAAAGCCCAAAAAGAGTAGGGCCCTCCCGTCAGAACAGCGCTATCTCGGCATTTCTCAGGTGATTTACCTGTGCTTAAACGTTTTAGTGGCGGGTGTCGGAAGGGGTGTCGATGCCTGCGCCGGCGAATAATTGAGCCACATCGGCCGCATCGAAAAGATAACGCTGGTTACAGAACTGGCAGTCGATCTCGATATGACCACCGTGCTCGACTACCAGATTCTGCGCATCTTCCAGGCCCAGGCTGACCAGCGCGTTGCCGGAACGCTCGCGCGAGCAGCTGCAGTGGAAGCGCAGGGTCTGCGGATCGAACAGGCGCACGGCCTCTTCGTGGTAAAGGCGGTGCAGGATGGTCGGGTTGTCCAGGCCCAGCAGCTCTTCCGCCGTGAGGGTGCCGGCCAGGGCGGTGAGGTTACGCCAGCTTTCGGCGCGGTCATCGTCGTCCTTGATGCGGTCCGCAGGCAGTTGTTGCAACAGCAGGCCACGGGCGCGCTTGCCGTCGGCGTTGAGCCAGAACCTGGTGCCGACCTGCTGGGACATCACGAAATAGTTGGTGAAGCAGTCCGACAGGGTGTCGCCGTCGAGGTCGACAATGCCTTGATAACGCTGCCCCACAGTCGGGTCGACCGTCAGCGCCAGCACGCCGTCGGGCATCAGGTCGCTCAACGTGGCCTCAGGGGCGATCAGGTCGGCGTCGTAACGGGCCAGGCCACGGATGTCGCGTTCGCTGGAACACTCGATCATCAGCAAGGGGATCGGGCCTTCGGAGCGGGCCTGCAAAATCAGCAAACCATCGAACTTCATGGTGCCCACCAGCAGCGCCGCAGCCGCCATCAACTCACCGAGCAATTGCGCGACCGGCTCCGGATAGGCGTGCTTGGCGAGGACTTCGGCGTAGCTGCGCTCCAGCGAGACCAGTTCGCCGCGGGCGTCGGTCTCGTCGAAGATGAAGCGTTGGGTGAAGTCGGTATCCGGTAGATCAGTCATAGGTCTGGGTATCTGAATTGATGACAAAATGATTACAGCGTTTATAAAATTAAACGCTTTAGCACCATCTTGGTGCGGTTTTCTCCTGGAAACAGAGAACTTACTAGAGCGAAGAGGGACAGTTTATGAACAATCCGGGTTTGTTCCAAGCCAAGTGGAACCTCCGGCGATGGGCTCTTTGCAATCTACTCGCTATCGGACTGCTGTGTTTTTGGCTGTGGCCCACGGGCCAGATGCTGTGTGTGATTTTCGACGAATGGCTGTTTCACCTGCTCAATGATCCGCTGGCGACCAGCGCAACCTGGCTGCATGTGTGGGCCGTGGCCAGTCTGCGCCCCTTTGACGCCGTGGTTGGGGTAATTTTGCTGGCGCTGCTGGTTCGCGGCGAGTGGGTGTTCAAGGCGGTGCAGGTACGCCAGGCTTTCTTTGGCTTTCTCGGTATTCTGCTGTTGCTGCTGTTTATCCGCATGCTGTTTTCCAAACTCGCCGTGCACATGGGCTGGCAGCACAGCAGCCCGTCAATGGTGATCGGCGGTGCCGTGCAGATGAGCGACTACTTCCCCGCGCTTGAGAAAACCTGGGAGCTGAAGGACCGTTCGAGCCAGAGTTTTCCGGGGGATCATGCGTCGGTGCTGTTGATCTGGGGCATGTTCATGACGGTGTTTGCCCGTAACCTCGGCCAGGTGCTGGTGATCTGGGGCCTGGCGCTGCTGTTCATGATGCCGCGCCTGGTGGCGGGCGCGCATTGGGGGCAGGACGATTATATCGGCGGCGTTTTGCTGGCATTGCTGGCATTGGGGTGGGGGTATTACACGCCTTTTGCAGCGAAGGTGTCGGGGGCGTTGCTGCGCGTGACGGCGCCGATCTTCGGGTTGCTGGGCAAGCTGCCGGTGATCGGGCGATTGAGTGTCATGCGACAAGCTGCGTAACGCCGAGCACGTAACGTGGGAGGGGGCTTGCTCCTGATGAGGGAGAGTCAGTGCATGCACAGGTGACTGATACACCGATCGGGGAGAGTGTCAGATTTTTTGTGTTCGGGCCGGTTACGGCCTGCCGTCAGGCAGGCCCTATCTTTACCAGGTCGGCCTGATAAATCGATCTCCGTACAGAATCGCAAATTGATTCATCGCGCTCTTCCA
>NZ_JYLK01000009.1 GCF_001439805.1 Pseudomonas trivialis
TACGGGTCAGTTGGAAGGAATAAACAATCGAATAAAGGTCATCAAGCGGATGGCGTACGGTTACCGGGATAGCGAATTCTTTTTCATGAAGATCAAGAACGTCTTTCCCGGTAATCCGTGAAGAACCTTTTTTAAGCACAGTGACGATGCTTAACTGAAACGCACTGGGCCTCATCGAGCTGCCTCTTGAACTGCCGGAAGGCGGCGATCGGCATGGGCCTTTTTTCCAGGAGGCCCGTCATGAACCTGCATCAGTTTGCCGAAACCCACGACGTCACCAACCAGCCACCCTCCCTGGATGGCATCAACCTGTACCGCATCGACCTGCCCTTGCAGGACTGGTCACGCCGCTTTGGCGCCGGCTGGGCGCAGCCGCGCATCGATGCCTATGGCGCGCTGGCCGGCGGACCGTTGATGGAGGCCGGGTTCCTGGCGAACCAGAACAAACCCGTGTTCAACAGCCATGATCGCTACGGCCATCGCATTGACCTGGTGGAGTTTCATCCGGCCTATCACCAATTGATGCGCACCGCCGTTGAACACGGCCTGCCGTCGCTGCCGTGGGCTCACCCGCAGGATGGCGCCCATGTGGCCCGCGCCGCGATGACCTACCTGCACACCCAGGCGGAAGCCGGCACCGGCTGCCCGCTGACCATGACCTTCGCCAGCGTTCCGGCCCTGCGCCTGCAGCCGGAGCTGGCGCAGGCCTGGTTACCGAAAATCCTCAGCAGCGAATACGATGGGCGCAACGTCGGCATGGCCCACAAGGCCGGCGTCACCCTCGGCATGGCCATGACCGAAAAGCAGGGCGGCACCGACGTGCGCGCCAACACCACCCGCGCCTGTCCGGTGGGCGCCGGCGGCCCCGGGCAAGCCTATGAGCTGGTGGGCCACAAGTGGTTCTGCTCGGCGCCGATGTGCGATGCCTTCCTCACCCTGGCCCAGACCGACAAGGGCCTCAGTTGTTTCCTGCTGCCACGCCACCGTCCGGACGACACGCGCAATGAGTTCTATATCCAGCGCCTGAAAAACAAGCTGGGCAATTGCTCCAACGCCTCCAGCGAAGTGGAGTTTCGCGGCGCGCTGGCGTGGATGGTCGGCGAAGAGGGGCGTGGCGTGCCGACTATTATCGAAATGGTCGCCATGACCCGTTTCGACTGCATGGTCGGCTCCAGCGCCCTGATGCGCCAGGCGCTGACCCAGGCCAGCCATCATTGCGCCCATCGCCGCGTGGGTGGCCGCGTGCTCAGCGAGCAACCCTTGATGCAGAACGTGCTGGCCGACCTGGCCCTGGAAAGCGAGGCAGCCCTGGCCTTGAGCCTGCGCATGGGCCGCGCCCTGGATCACCTGTGCGACGAACACGAAGCCCGATTCGCCCGGCTGGTCACGGCGGTGGGCAAGTATTGGATCTGCAAGCGCGCGCCGGCGATGATCAACGAAGCGGCGGAATGCATGGGCGGCGCCGGCTATGTGGAGGACAGCATCCTGCCGCGCCTGTACCGTGAGGCGCCGGTGAACTCGACGTGGGAAGGTTCCGGCAACGTGCAATGCCTGGACGTGCTGCGCGCGCTGTCCAAAGAGCCGGGTGTGCTGGAGACGCTGTTTGTCGAACTGGGTGATGGGCATGGCGACAGGCAGTTGGCGCGGCATATCGAACAGTTGAAGACCGCGTTTATGGACACCCAGGACATCCAGTACCGTGCGCGGCAATTGACCGAAGACATCGCCGTGGCATTGCAGGCCAAGTTGCTGCTGGAGGCGGGGAATGCGGCGGTGAGTGATGGGTTTATTGCCAGCCGGTTGGGTGAGTCGTCCGGGCGGGTGTATGGCACGTTGCCGCGTGGGGTGGACGTAGAAGCGATTGTTGCGCGCTCAACCCCCCAATCGGTCTGACTGCAATCGGGAGCAAGCCCCCTCCCACATTTACTGCATTCCAATTCCGGTGTTTCAGTGCAGCCGCGATACAGGCAAGATAAAGGCCTGCAAGTCAGAACACAGGATGCTTACCGTGACCGAAGCTTTTGTTGTCGTTCAAACCGCCGAAGAAGCCGTGGACCGGCTGGCCGCTCTGCATGAGCGTGCGACCGGCGCGCTCAACCAGGCCCTCAAGCAATACCTCAAGGACCGCGTCGAACCCGACGCCGAGCAGCGTGCGCTGTTTCGCTATCCGGAACTGCGCCTGACCTACCACTGCCACGGCGAAGTCCCACAGACCACCCGGGCCTACGCCAAGGTGCAGCTACCCGGTACCTACAGCGTGACCGTCACCCACCCGGCGGCCTTCCGTAAATACCTGCTGGAACAGCTGGTGCCGCTGATGCACGACTTCACCGTGACGGTGGAGGTGGGCGTCAGCCAGCAGAACATCCCGTACCCGTACGTGGTGGAGCAGGGCGACGAACTGGCCGGCTCCGGCGTGACCGCCGCGACCCTGGCGCGCGTGTTCCCCAGCACCGACCTGTCGGCCGCCACCGATGGCATCGCCGATGGCCTCTATGACTGGGAAAACACCGACCCGCTGCCGCTGGCGCTGTTCGATGCGGCCCGCGTGGACTTTTCCCTGCGCCGTCTGGTGCATTACACCGGCAGCGACTGGCGCCATGTGCAACCGTGGATCCTGCTGACCAACTACCACCGCTACGTCGACCAGTTCATCCTGCATGGCCTGGAACAACTGCGCAACGACCCGCGTTTCGTCCGCATGGTGCTGCCGGGCAACGTGATCATCGACAGGAACATGGACCACGGCGAAGCGTCAGCGATTGCCGCAGGCGTGGTGTGGCACCGCTACCAGATGCCGGCCTATCACCTGCAGGCCACCGACGGCCACGGCGTGACCCTGGTGAACATCGGCGTCGGCCCGTCCAACGCCAAGAACATCACCGATCACCTGGCGGTACTGCGCCCGCACTGCTGGCTGATGATCGGCCACTGCGGCGGCCTGCGCCAATCCCAGACCATCGGCGACTATGTACTGGCCCACGCCTATATGCGCCGCGACGGGATCCTCGACCGGGTAGTGCCGCCGAATATCCCGATTCCGGCCCTGGCCGAAGTGCAGATGGCCTTGCAGCAGGCGGCCGCCAGCGTCACCGGCGAAAAAGGCGAAGAGCTGAAAAAACGCCTGCGCACCGGCACGGTGCTGACCTACGACGACCGTAACTGGGAGCTGCGCTGGGCGCAGGAGCGGCCGCTGATCAACCTGTCCCGCGCGGTGGCCGTGGACATGGAAAGCGGCACCATCGCAGCGCAAGGCTACCGGCTGCGCGTGCCCTACGGCACCTTGCTGTGCGTGTCGGACAAGCCGTTGCACAGTGAAATCAAATTGCCGGGTTCAGCCAACGCGTTCTATGAGCGCGCGGTCAGCCAGCACTTGAAGATCGGCATCGAGGCAGTCGACCTGCTGCGCACCGAACTCAACTCGCTGCACTCGCGCAAACTGCGCAGCTTCGACGAGCCGCCGTTCCGCTAAGCGGTTGGGATGGTCATTTGGCGGTCAGGCCACTAGCATTGTCGGTCCTGACCGTTAGATGTTCCTTCGCCATGTCCCGTCCCACCCGTCCCGATTCGCGCCGCCCTGGCGTGAAACCTTCGCAGGCTGCCCCCCGTCGTGTCGCCAAGGCGCCGCCGGCCGAGCCGAAGCTGATCCTGTTCAACAAACCCTTCGATGTGCTGACCCAGTTCAGCGATGAAGGCGGGCGCGCGACCCTCAAGGATTTCATCGACATCCCCGGCATCTACCCGGCGGGCCGCCTGGACCGTGACAGCGAAGGCCTGCTGCTGCTGACCAACGATGGTCAGTTGCAGGCGCGCATTGCCGACCCCAGGCACAAGCTGGCGAAAACCTATTGGGTGCAGGTGGAAGGCGAGCCGAGCGAAGCGCAACTGCAACGCCTGCGCGAAGGCGTGGAGCTCAACGACGGCATGACCTTGCCCGCCCAGGCGCGGCGGCTGGACGAGCCTGAGTTATGGCCGCGTAACCCGCCGGTGCGGTTTCGTAAAAACCTGCCCACGTACTGGCTGGAATTGGTGATTCGCGAGGGGCGCAACCGTCAGGTACGGCGCATGACCGCCGCCGTGGGCCTGCCGACCTTGCGGCTGGTGCGCGTGCGAATTGGGGATTGGACTATCGACGGCCTGGATCAGGGCCAGTGGAAAGCGGTGCTGGCGCGTCTGTAAGCCGGTGTGGGAGGGGCAAGCCCTCGTCCACAGGGGTTCAGTGTTTTCAGGTGCGCAGGTGGGTCAACGGCAGTTCGGTGCTGTTGAGCACCTGATTGAGCACGAAGCTTGAGCGCACGCTGGTTACGCCTTCGATGCGGGTCAGATGGCCCAGCAGCAGTTTTTGATAGTGATCCATGTCCGGCACCACCACTTTGAGCTGATAGTCCGCGTCCATCCCGGTCACCAGGCTGCACTCCAGCACCTGGGGCAGGGTGCGGATGGCCGCTTCAAAGTTCTCGAAGCGCTCGGGGGTGTGCCGGTCCATGCCGATCAGCACATAGGCGGTCAGGCTCAAGCCGAGCATCTTGCGATCGAGCAGGGCGACCTGGCGGGAGATATAGCCGTCGTCTTCCAGTTGCTTGACCCGGCGCGAGCAGGGCGATGGCGACAGGCCGATACGCTCGGCCAGCTCCTGGTTGGAGATCCTCGCGTCGCGTTGCAATTCCGCCAGAATACTCAGGTCGTATCGGTCAAGCTTGCTCATCGGGTTGGCCTTTGTCGTAACTATTGCGGTTAATTATCCATGAAGGGTTAAAAATTGCGCAAGCACTGTTTATTGACGCAATCTTCGCAATCATCCGTCGGACATGGGCGGGTATCGTTATCAACAGAATCACCGCCTGGACAACAGTCCACAGCAGCTCGCCCAATCAGGCTTGCTGCGGCCGCCACCCCAGCAGGGTTGAGCCGGCCTCCAGGCTGCACACTGTCGACACGACGGCGTGAGGTGAGCCAACGCCAAAAGCGTTGCGCCAGGACGAAATTCTCAAGGGGTGGCCGACGGGTCGCCCCTTTTCTTTTGCCCCGTTTTTTACCTGCGATGAAACTTCTTGTGACTGATAACCTGTGCCAGAACCGGGCGAGGCTTTCCCAGTCTCATGTTCAAGCCCTAATCCGCAGTGAGGAATAGCATGAAGCGCATCTGGCGTATGGCAGGTGTTGGTTTGCTGGTGGCAAGCGTCGGCGCGCAGGCATTGGCCGATGAGCGCGATGGCGCGCCGGGGCCGGGTCCCGGGCCGAGGCCTCAGGGCGGCGGGCAGCATGAACGCGGGCCGGAAAGCGGCGGGCGGCCTGAAAACAATCAGCCGCGCCCGGAAAATCAGCGCATTGAACGTGGCGGGCCGAACGCGGGCGGCCAATGGCAGGGGCGTCCACCGGGCAACGAGCCGGGCCGGCCTGCGCCGCCGTCCAATAAGCTGCCGATCCAGGGGCGCCCGGATACCGTGCGTCAGACCGAGGAACCCCGCCAGGGTTACTACCGCGACATTCCCAGGCGCAATGACGACAACCGGCATTGGGAGGCCGGCGGCCCCGGCTCGCGTCCAGGCTTCAACGGGCGTCCCGACGACAACCGCTGGCCAGGCCGCCCCGACGGGCATGGCAACGGCTGGGGCCCCGGTCCGCAACATCGTCCGGGTTACGTCATCGACCGATTCCCCGACCGCAATTACCGTGTGCCGTACCGGGGCCAGGATTATTTCTTCTCTGGCGGCTACTGGTATCGCCCCCAGGGTCCGCGCTACGTGGTGGTGACGCCGCCGTACGGCATCCGTGTGCAGTATTTGCCGGACTACGCGCGCGAAGTGCGGGTGGGCGGTTCGCTGTTGTTCCTCGCCGCTGGCGCCTATTACGCCTATGAGGAAAGCACCCGGCAATACGTGGTGGTGCAACCGCCGGCTGAGGCGCCGCCGCCGCCTCCACCACAGGGCGAGGGCTATGACGTGGTGGCCTATCCCGCCAACGGCCAGTCACCGGCCCAGGTGCAGCAGGACGGTTACGACTGCTATCGCTGGGCGGTGCAGCAGAGCGGCTTTGACCCGCGCACCGTCACCTACGCCCCGGACCCTGCGGTGGTACAAGCCTACCGCCAGGCCCAGGGCAACTGCCTGAGCAGTCGCGGTTATCAGGTGCAGTACTAGGTCTTGGCGCCGGTGACCACTTCCTGCGGGTCGGCGTGCACCAGCACTTCGGCGCGCGGGTAGGCCTGGTGAATGGCATCGGCGGCCTGGTCGCTGATGCCATGGGCCACTGACAGGGTCAGTTCCCCCGGCAGCTCCAGGTGCAGTTGCACAAACCAATGATTGCCCGACACCCGCGTGCGCAAGTCATGGGCTCCCAGCACGCCCGGCACGCTGCGAGCCAGCTCGAGCATGTGCTGGCTCACGTCGGTGGGCAGCTCTTCATCCATCAGCACCGCAAAGCTTTCCCGTGCGATCTGGATGGCGCTCCACAGGATATAAGCCGCAATGCCCAGGCCGAACCACGCATCCACCTGATGAAAGCCAACCCCTGCCAGCACCAGCGCCAGCAGAATGCTGCCGTTGAGCATCAGGTCGGAGCGGTAATGCAGTGAATCGGCGCGCACCGCGTTGGAGCCGGTTTCGCGGATCACCCGGTGTTGCAGCATCAGCAACGCCACGGTCAGCACCAGGGAAAACACGATCACGCCGATGCTCAGCCAGGGCGCGCCGACCGGTTCCGGGTGCTGCAGGCGATGGTAGGCCTGGAACGCGATCAACACCGCACTGCCCGCGATAAACAGCGCCTGGGCCATGCCCGACAGCGATTCCGCCTTGCCGTGGCCGTAACGGTGATCGTCATCGGCCGGGCGCAGGGCGTAATGCACCGCGAGCAAATTGAGCAGTGACGTCACGCCGTCGAGCAGCGAATCGGTCAACCCGGCGAGCATGCTCACCGAACCACTGAACCACCAGGCGATGGCCTTGGTGACGATCAGCACGCAGGCCACCGCCACCGAAGCGCGGGTCGCCAGGCGCAGAAGCCTGGCGTGTTCGGGACTGCTGGTCATGGGCGATCCTTAAGCGGCGGGCTGCAGGCCCAGGGACGCCAGTTGTTGCACGCTGCCCTTGAACTGGATCAGGCGCGGGTCATCCAGCGGCAGGTTGCGGCCGGTTTCCTTCTCAATGATCGATTGCAGCTTGAGGTTGTCGACCTTGCCATCGGCGCCAACGGCTTCGTGGAGTTTCTGCGGATCGACCTGGGCGGTCTTGCCTGGTTCGAAGTAGATCGCGCCGGTGGCGAAGTCGACACCAAAGGCGATCAGGCCGGGGATCACGTAGAACAACAGGCCGATAGCATCGAGCACGGCGATGGTCGGGTCGATCTTGCCGTCGAGCTGGCCACGGCGATCCGGGTACATGATCGAGCCGCAGGCGGTGAGTTGGCTCAGCAGGGTGACGGCCAAAACACCGCCGATGACACGGGAAGCAATACGCATGGAAATCTCCTCAACACAGTTGAAAATGACTATAAGCCCATTCTGTTGAACGACGCCGACCCAAGGTGGGAGCTGGCAAGCCAGCACCCACCTTTGACCGTGTTCTCAGACCAGCGTCGGCATTGGGCCGTTCGCCGTTATACTCGCCGCTCTGCTTTGGAGCCAGTATGAATTCGTTGCCCATCGATGATGTTTTACCCGCCTTGCGTGACGCCTTGGCGATTCGCCATGAAGCCGTGCTGGAAGCGCCGCCCGGCGCCGGTAAAACCACCCGCGTGCCACTGGCACTGTTGAACGAGCCCTGGCTGGCCGGGCAAACCATCCTGATGCTCGAACCCCGGCGCCTCGCCGCCCGCGCGGCAGCCGAACGCCTGGCCAGCGAGTTGGGTGAAAAAGTCGGTGAAACCGTCGGCTACCGCATCCGTCTCGACAGCAAGGTCGGGCCCAACACGCGCATCGAAGTGGTCACCGAAGGCATCCTCACCAGGCGCTTGCAGGACGACCCGGCGCTGGACGGTGTGGGGCTGCTGATCTTCGACGAATTCCACGAACGTAGCCTTGATGCCGACCTGGCTCTGGCCCTGAGCCTCAACGGGCGCGAGCTGTTTCGCGACGAGCAGCCGCTGAAAATCCTGCTGATGTCCGCCACGCTCGAAGGCGAGCGATTGGCCAGCCTGCTGGACGACGCACCGATTTTGCGCAGCCAGGGCCGTATGTTCCCGGTGCAGATGCGCTGGGGGCGGCCGTACCAGTCCGGCGAGTTCATCGAGCCGCGCGTGGTGCAGACCGTGCTCGACGCCCTGCACGACGAGACCGGCAGCGTGCTGGTGTTTTTGCCGGGGCAGTCGGAGATTCGCCGGGTCCATCAGCAACTGGCCGACGCCCTGGGCGATCGCGCCGATGTGCTGCTGTGCCCGCTGCACGGCGAGCTGGACCTCAACGCCCAGCGCGCCGCCATCGACCCGGCGCCCGCCGGCAAGCGCAAAGTGGTGCTCGCCACCAACATCGCCGAGACCAGCCTGACCATCAACGGCGTGCGCGTGGTGATCGACGCGGGGCTGGCGCGCGTGCCGCGTTTCGACCCCGGCAGCGGCATGACCCGCCTCGACACCCAGCGCATCTCCCGCGCCAGTGCCACCCAACGTGCCGGCCGGGCAGGGCGCCTCGAACCGGGCGTGTGTTACCGGTTGTGGTCCGAAGACCAGCATGAAGGTCTGGCAGCCTATGGCAGTGCGGAAATCCTCGCCGCCGATCTCGCCGGCCTGGCCTTGCAACTGGCGCGCTGGGGCGTGACGCCCGCGCAGTTGGTGTGGCTGGACCTGCCGCCGAGCGCCGCGTACGCCCAGGCCCAGGACCTGCTGATGCGTCTGGGTGCATTGAATGAGGATAAATTGACCACCCACGGGCAGAAAATGGCCGAGTTGCCGGCCCATCCGCGCATCGCCCACCTGCTGTTGCGCGGGCAGGACCTGGGGCTGGCGGACACCGCCAGCCATGTCGCGGCGCTGTTGGGCGAGCGCGACATTCTGCGCGGCGCCGGCGCGGACTTGCACAGTCGCCTGGCGTTGCTGTCTGGCGAAGAACGCGCGCGCGGCACCCAGGGCGGCGTGCAACGGGCCAAACAACTTGCGCGGCAATATCGCGGCTATTTAAGAGGCCAGGCGACCCAGGCCGTGGCCGATCCCGACCACCCGCGCTGGCTCGGCGCCTTGCTGGCGCTGGCCTACCCGGACCGCGTCGCCCAGCAGCGCCGTGCCGGTGGCGCCGAATACCGCCTGGCCAATGGCCGTGCCGCGCTGTTCGCCGAGGCCGACAGCCTGATGAAACAGCCCTGGCTGGTGATCGCCGACCTCGGCAGCCGCCAGGGCCAGCGCGAGGAACGCATCTACCTGGCGGCAGATTTCGATCCGGCGCTGTTCGACACGGTGCTCGCCGAGCAGGTGCGCACGGTCGATCAACTGGACTGGGACGAACGCGAAGGTGTGCTGCGCGCCGAACGCCAGCGCAAGGTCGGCGAACTGGTGCTCAGCCGCGAGCCGCTCAGTGGCCTGGATGAAAGCGCGCGCAGCCAGGCGCTGGTGAATCTGGTGCGGCGCAAAGGCCTTGAGTTGCTGCCCTTTACCCCGGAGCTGCGCCAGTGGCAGGCCCGCGTCATGCTGCTGCGCGAGCTGGATAGGGGCGCGCCCAGCGAATGGCCGGACATCAGCGACAAGGCCTTGCTCGCCAGCCTGGAACACTGGCTGATGCCCTACCTGGGCAAAGTCTCGCGCCTGAGCCATTTCGCCCACCTGGACATTTCCAGCTACCTGCACAACCTGCTGCCCTGGCCGCTGCCGCAACGACTGGACGAACTGGCGCCGCAGCATATCAAGGTGCCCTCGGGGTCGTCGGTGCGCCTGGACTACAGCGAACAGCCGCCGATTCTGGCGGTGCGTTTGCAGGAACTGTTCGGGCTGGCGGACACGCCGCGCATTGCCGGCGGGCGCCAGGCGGTCAAGCTGCACCTGCTGTCCCCCGCACGGCGGCCGGTGCAGGTGACCCAGGACCTGGCGAACTTCTGGCGCAGTACGTACGCCGAGGTGAAGAAGGATTTGAAGGGGCGGTATCCCAAGCTATTCCATAAGTTGGACCCATGGGTAGATTCACTTAACAAGAAGTGATTGACAGTTTTCGCAAAGACGCCCTTCTGTAACATGGATCGTTGACAGATCGCGCCTGAAAATCCTCGTGAGCGGGGATACAGCCGGAGGGGGAATCGCGCGGATAGGGCTTTTGCAGCTCGTTCTGAAGCTCTTTGTGCATGACCGCGCTACTCGCTGCTTTGAGGTAGAAGGCAGCCTACAGCGGCTCTAGTTGCAATACGGCCTCCAATCTCACTGCGGCGGGGTGAGGGAAGTGAATTGATTAGGGATGCATCGAAAACGCCTAATCGATACTGTCGTCTCATCTACGTTAAAGGTGAGTCATGTCCTATCGAAATCCTCAGCACGAAGCGCGCCTGGTTCTTCTTTCGACCCTTCGAAGCGCCTTCTCAAGTCTCTACGTCAGTGAAGCGCCCGACGCAAAAAAAATCCTGCTGGAAGGGAGCGGCTCTGAAATTGTGTATCAAGTTGGTGAGGTTGGTGGAGACAACTACCCTGATTTATATAATTTCCCGTTTCTGTTTCATTTAAATGGATATCCGTGGCAAGAGGCTAATGATTATCTGCTGAACCTAATGCGTGAAAAGGCTCCGATCAATCGGCGCACTGACGATGTTCGGCGTCGTGCCAGCAAACTACTTGATTACCTGTTGTTCTGTGAGGATAACAATCTTGATTGGCTCGACTTCTCCGGTGCTCGGCCTCCACTTCGTCCGACATACAAGTATTTCTACCACCTGATTAACGAAGGCACCCGCAGTAATCAGGTGATAAATCAATACACAGGTGTTATCTACCA
This sequence comes from Pseudomonas trivialis, assembly GCF_001439805.1. Taxonomy (GTDB): domain Bacteria; phylum Pseudomonadota; class Gammaproteobacteria; order Pseudomonadales; family Pseudomonadaceae; genus Aquipseudomonas; species Aquipseudomonas trivialis. The sequence continues at coordinate 10,901 of NZ_JYLK01000009.1, forward strand.
CTTTTATAAGTACGTTTCCGAGTATTGGCATGATCTCGACATGAAGCGTGTAGATACGATCAAGCAGGTACGGTTCATCGTGCAGGGTTTTAAAGGTGTCAAGGTCGTAGATGCAGAAAAACGCAGCCAAACGCGACGTACGCCGCCGGGTAGTTCTGTGCAGCTAGGGTTCGTTCGCGATGACGGCGAGGACCTCAGGCCGCTTTATAATCTTGAGTTGGGTGCATTTCTGTCCGCCATTCGCAATGAAAAAGAATGGTCTGCAGTTGAGCGATTGATCCTGATGACCTCGCTAATGACGGGCGCCCGCAAGCAAACCGTTCTGACCATGCGCTTGAAGAATTTGAAAGGCTTTACAGAGGACAAACTGGAGGGGGAGGGTGCCTATAAATTACATGCTGGCCCCTGCACAGGCATCGATACGAAATACGACAAACCGCAGGTCCTGTACGTCCCGAAGCAACTTGCCGAAGAACTTGTTACGCTTGCTAAAAGCCCAATGATGAAGAAACGAAGGGAAAAGTTTCTAGCTCAGTTAGAGACAAGTCATCCCGGTCTGACGGTGGACGAAGATGATATGTATTTGTTTCTTTCAGATCAAGGTAACTGCTACTACATGGCCAAAAGCGATCCGCGCTATACGATTGTTAAGTCGCCGCAGACAGGGCAGGTCACGGAAACAGTTAAGCGCAAGTTGATCCAGAAAGCCTCTAGCCCATTTCCGAAAGACTTTTCATATCACTGGCTGCGAGCGACCTTTGGATATCAGCTCTACCAGCGCCTGCAGGCATTGGTTCAGGAGGGAGAGTTGAAGCCGGGCGAAGACATTGATTTTATTCAGAAGCGCATGCACCACGAGTCCAGGGAAACGACAGAGAACTACCTAAAGTTGTTCAAGATGACTCACGAAAAGGTCATTGCCCAAGAGGTTTGGGAGAGGAAGTTGTTCAATGGCGGCTACGCGGTGCTGAAGGTGGAGGCGCACGATGAATAGGCGTCAGCAATTCGAGCATCGTGCCAATACGCAGATTATTACGCTGAGTGAAGTCACCTATGAGTTTGCTGAGCCTGAGCGCTTGCGTTTGCAACTGTCTCCGAAGGTGATGAAGAAGCCGTTGGATATTGGCAGTTTTGCATATTTGCTGCGTGGTAAGAATGAAAGCGTTCGGGATGATCGCGGCACGCCGGTAGGGATTGAGTCTTTTGTCGAAAGCCGTCGTGAACTGATTGTGAGGCTGCTAGAGTCCTTTATCGGTCTGCGTGATAAGACAGTCCTATTGCGATTGACGCTTACCGCATATTTTATCGATTGGCTGAACGCGCAAGGCTACAGGGAAATGTTTGCCAGTGCAGCGCAAGCCCAGCAAGCCTATCGAGACTATACCGCGCACCTGAATCATCAAATAGCCCATCATGTATTGAAGCCCGTCAGTGCGAAAAATAGTCAGTTGAATGTTTCAAGGATTATTGAACTGCTTTATCCAGAAGACAGTCACCATATCCTAGCAGGTGCGGTCCCGATCATTGCCAAAAAAGGCTCTGAGGCAGCCAGCGCTGCCCATGTTGAGGTGTGCCGGGACGCTTGTTTGGCGATTGCCCAGCAATGCAGTGTTTTCGTCCTGAACAGCCAGCCATATCCCTTTGTTGTGAGCATCAGGGATTATGAGGTGGTTGTGTTTCCATCAAGCCATGGTTGGGTTGGCCCATTCAAGACATCGCCGCTTAATTATAATGCCGGCGAGCGACGGATTGCGACGGTCGAAGAATATTTGGCCGCTGCTGACAGGTTGGGGCGAAGGCTATACAAAAAATCGGAAGCAGAGCGCACTCTATTAAACGCACAGGCGAGTTTGGATGCGGCCAACGAATATGGGCGCCACTGGCACCGGCTTCAAGTGGCGGGTTTTGCCGCGAAAGCCTACGCAAGCCTTCTCCTTATGATCACAGGCGCCACGCCGACCGAGTTTGACCAGTTTAGCTATATAGACGCGATCGAGGTTGAGAAATCTCCAATCAAGAAAGAGTTGTCGGCTGTGAAGTTCCGGGCGGGCGGGAAATCAACTCTTTATAACATCGGGCGTGACACAGGGTTGCCGCTGCTCAAGGAGTACCTGAAGCTCCGTGAGTGGATTCTGAATGGCGTGTCGCATGAGCGGCTGTTCTTTACGATGCCTGCGAGTGGCGAACTAGCAAGCACCGATAACGAATTTTCTGAATTTAACACAACTATGTTGATGAAAAAATTCTTCAACTCCATCAGCGGCACCTTCCTTGACCCCAAGGTGCCAAGACTTTCGCCGCGCAAGATGCGCAAGTACAAGAGCCTTGGGATGCATACCGCTGGCGTGTCGCCGTCCACGGTAGCGGCAACCTTGAATCAGAGTTTGATGGTCAATCTTTCGACTTATTCGGAGGCTACTCCTGAGCAGCAGAAAGCTGAGTTCGGACAGTTTTGGCAGGCCATGCGCCATACAGCCAAAGTCGCGTTTGAGCGCAGCCATAGGCCTGCAGAAGGCGAGATCGGAACGGCGGCGGGTCACTGTGACGGGTTCAGTCAGCCGATCCCTGTGCATGATTTAGGGGCTGTTGCAATCGAGCCGAACTGCCGCAGCCAATACGGCTGCTTGTACTGCGAGCACTATATCTGTCACAGCGATGAAGAAGACCTGCACAAGATTGTGAGTTTGCAGTATGTGATCAATGCGGTGCGTGAAGCCGCGCCCGATTCGGCTCATGCTGAAGCGCTCTACAAAGAATTGTCGATCCGAATCGAGTTCATCCTTGAGGCGCTTGGCGAGCGTTCGAATGCGGTGAAGCAGTTGGTCGAAGCGATCAAGGCCAAGGTGTTTGAATACGGTGAGCTCACGCCTTTCTGGGAAAGCCGTCTGAGCCGTTATGAAAAAATGGGAGTGGTATTTTGAACGCTGTTGTCCAGTCCATCGGCAGTCTCTTTTCCAGCGGCCAGTTTTCGCCAACCAGTGAGCCAGATAAGGCGCCGCAACTCTACGGCAAGCCCGCACCCGATTTCGTTCTTTGTCGTGATGCGAAAGGCAACGCCACGGCGGTATACGGTGAACGCGTTTGGGACTTTAACCCATACCGGCTGAGTGCAAAAAAACTCGCGCGAATACGTTTTGATACGGTATTCAACGAAAGTGGCCTACAGCAGCAGGCGCTGATCGAAGAAGCCAGACATCTGCTGTATTGCCTGATCTATTTTGCCGGTGGCGGGCGACTCGGTAAGCTGAGCGCAAGCACATTTTGCCAGTATTGGCTCTTGCTGCGCTTAGCCATTCAGTTCTGCTATGAGCAGAAACAGAAGCCCATGGTTGGCGTGCTGTCCTTGCGGCAGATCTTTACCGTGCCGGTTTATCTGGCGGCTTTTATTGGCCAAAGTAGCTTCGATAAAAAGGTTTTTTCTGGGGTTTTGAAAGGCTTGGCCAGGGTGGGCGAAGAACGGTTGGGTTATGCCGTGATCAATCCCGCCAAATTTGATCTGTCACGACCAGAGCACAAGCAGCATCCAGTCATTCCGACACGAATCTATTTGAATCTCATCAATCTTACTGGCGACCTGCTCAATCAGCTTTATGTAGGCGTTGGGCGTTTCGAGTCCTTTATCGCCTGCTTTGCTGATGAGCATTACGGCATTACTCATGACAGACAGAATTCTTTGGGTGTTGGTGGCAAGGCACACCGGCGGCCCGACATGGGGCAAGCGATCAAGGATCATGGTCTGACTTCGGTGTTTGCCGGTGAGTTTGAGTGTTCTGGGAGGAGAAATCTGCAACTGCGCTTGCTCCGAATGCAGTATGTGGTGAAAACGCTGATCCACCTCTATACCGGCATGCGCGATCAAGAGGTGATGCGAATGCCGTATTACTGTTTGTCCGATCAAGTCGTCAGGCAGGTGGTCGTCGATGACCAGGGCATTGAACGTGATAAGCCGCGGTCAGTAAATGTCCTCTCGACCACCACAAAGTTCACCGGCTACAACAAAGAAGCCGCATGGTTCGCGCCGAGGGAGGTCGTCAGGGCGGTCGAAGTCGCCCAGGCGATTTGTCGCGGACTCGCCAAACTCTACAAAATCGAGTTGGAAGCCCGTTGCCCGCTGTTTCTCAACCCTTCCATTGTTGGTTATACGCGGAACAGTGCCGAAGTTGGCGTGACGAGTTTTAAGGCTAGAGGGACACAAGGAACTGTTTTGCACGGGCTGTCGATCCAGCCAGAGGACTTGCAGGAACTGGCGCAGAGCGATCCTTCTCGTGACTTTTACAATGAGCCAGCGTTTGCTGCCGGCCAGCCCTGGCCGCTGACAAGTCATCAGTTTCGGCGCTCGCTGGCATTCTATGGCAGCAGTAGCGGTTTTCTTTCCTTGCCGACGCTGCGGGCGCAGTTCAAGCACATGACGATTGAAATGTCGCGCTATTACGCGAATGGCTACGATAACCTGCGCACCATTTTTGGCTACTACGACGACAAGAAGAAGGACTTTGTGCTGCCAAGCAATCACTTCGCCTTCGAGTATCAGATGGCCGTGCCCATGTCGGTGTCGAACCAGTTGATTGCCGATCTTCTGTTTAATGAGGAACCGCTGTTCGGCGGCACCGGCTCGTACATGGAGAAACAGAAAGAGCGGGTTAAGGCGGGTGAGATTCAGATTGAAGATGTCCGCGCTGACACCGAACAACGGGTTAAAAGCGGTGCAATTAGCTACCGTCCGACACTGCTCGGTGGCTGTACTAAGGCGGGCCGTTGCTACTCCTTCTTGCTCGGTGACTACACGGAATGCCTGTCTTGCGAGGGCGCGATTATCAAGCCTTATAAGCTCAATGCGGCGATTGAGGATGCGGAGAATGAATTGTACAGTTACGCAGAAGGCTCGGGCGAATATCAAATTGTGAAGGGCGACATTGAGCGTTTAACCGCCTTCAAAGCCCGTCTGATTGACTCGGTGGAGGTTTAACCATGAAGTCTGGTGACGGAACAAGCAAGGGGGTGGGCGCTTGCGAGGAAGCCTTGCAGCGCCTCTTGGTTGGTAAGCCTGTTGTGCCCGAGCATGTTGCTTTAGACCTGTCGAAACTCACTGCCAGCATTGTCAGTCTGGAGGCTGGATTTGATCGTGGCTACTTGAAGAAGTCGCGTAAAGCGCATTTACCGCTACTGGCTCAAATCGAGGCGGTTCGGGCAGAGGCCAGCAAAGGGGCGGGTTCATCTAGCGGCAAAAAAATCCGGCAGATGGAAAGTCAGCTGGCCGCGCTGGAAAAAACGCTATCAATCGCTCAGATGCAGCGTGACAACGTGCTGGCTCAGAATATGATGTTGTGGCAACGGGTGCGCGAGCTGGAACATTCGATGGCTTATAGCCGCTCGGGCCACTCGGCAAAGGTCGAATCCCTGCTGCATAGTGACAAAGGCATGACCTTCACCTCGGCGTGAGCTTGTTCGAAAATTTCCGTGTTGACGGGGTAGCCCCCCAAGAGAACTTCTTGCGCAGCTTGGTCATTGCGACGACGAAATAACTCAGCTTGAACCGACTGGCACGATTAAAACCACTTGATCAGAAAGATGCAGGTTTCTCTGGAAGCCTGCTCCAACTGACTCATTGTGTCGAGCTCGATATGATTCTCAGGCAAACTCAGCAGCACTAGGCTTTCAGCTTTCTGCATGGGGTCGATATTCGTGTTCTGCAGTGACTATGGAAAAAGCGGGGCCTGGCTGCATGCTAAGGCCAAAGACGCCGGATCGCTATCGGCTGACAAGGAGGCGTATCTAGATCTTGAGATGGCGATCAAGCTGCGGGAGCGGACGGAGCATGAAGTTTCAGTACGTTGGTGGCAGCCGCGTCAGCAGAAGTCTCAGAAAGGCAAAAACCCGGAAATTAGCCGGGCTCTGCAAATCCCTCAAGGGGTTAAAGCTCAAGTGCCTCAAGGGCTACCGTGAAAACTCTATGGCCGGTTGACTCAAATGTCAATATTAGTCAGATAAGACTGACTCGCTTCCCTCACGGGCTTGGAACCTTGCAGCTTTGCAACTTCTAAAAAGCAGGCAGTCAATGTGTGCCGTAATGTGTAGTCGTCAGAGTCCGAGTAAGCTTTCCTAACGCTGTCAAACCGAATGTGAATTGTAAGCGTCCGGCCATCACGCCTTACGTGATTGAGCCGGTTGCCACTTATGCGGCAGCAACTGGTCGATTTCACACGCCCGCTGAACCGGCAACTTCCTGCAGGCCCCCAACCGAGTGTAGGACTGGTTCGGCCAACTGACTTTTATTCGCGACGTGTAGATCGGAAAACTTTCGGCGGGCATGGGCCATGCAGCCAATTTCGGTAATGGCCGAGCCTGACCGGTGTAAATCAACCCGAAGCTGCCGTTCACGAAGGACAGAAATCGGCCAAAAGCGGACCGCCGGCGCGGTTCTGGTTCAGCCCGATAGTCAAGGCTCACAGCATGCGACTGCATATCTAAAGTCATTCTGGCTTATTGCTTACACCTATATCCCTATAGGACCCCTCTCAAATTCATAAGACTTGTATTGGCCGCGGGATAATTGGCATAGTGCTACCACTCCCCAACTGACCCGGCGCCAAGGACTAAGTCAGCTAGAAGCTGACGGAAGTTCAGGGCCTTGCCAGGTTGCTTGTTCCAAGGATCTGGACATTTAGCCCATGAAAACATATGCAGCGCTGGCCCTTGCGCTCATCACCCTGTGCAGCTCCGTCCACGCGGCGAACTGGAAGATTTGCCGGCTGGACGTACAGATCGTCAACGTCTTGAAAGAACCGTACACACAGCTTCAGGGGCGGATCCTCAAGGTCGCCCCGACCTCCCCCACCACGCAATGTCCCCAGCAAGGCTCGACGGTCACCTTCACACCGGAAACCACCGATTACCAGAACACCCTCCCGCGTCGGCAATGGCCTCGAAAAAGCCAGTCGGTGCAGATTGACTACCGGTATCTGGATGGGATTTGCAAGGGCGACGGCCACCCGCATCCGTGTCGCATCGAGCACTACCCACTCATGGGGCGCTAATCGGGCGTCACTCGCTCACGCAACCTTCGCAGCAACGCGGTCAGCCATGCTGCAAAGTAACTCATTTGGCCCACGCAGCGGCGAGCCAATGCACAGCCGTAAGGCTGCCTAGGACGCGCCTGTGGGCACCTATTTTTGTTGTAATGGGATTAGGGTATTGTGCGTCCCTTATAGCGCCAAGGGTGCTCAGGGAGAAAAGGTCGATGTAGGGTACTCACTCTGCCTCGCATGGTCGTCGTCGCTGCTTCGTCTTCTCACTGGACAGGGTGCCCACGGCCCTATAGCGTGAACCGCAATGGCCTTACGCCACACCGGTCGCCGCAACTTCATAAGGATTTGAAACGTGCTCATAGAATCGCTACGCCTGATCAACTTCAAAAAATTCAAGGATCAGACTTTTGACTTCAACGAAGATGTGAATATTTTCGTGGGTGATAACAACGCAGGCAAAAGCACGATTCTGGAGGCTTTGGAGATCGTGCTCAATTTTCAGTATCGCGGTCGGCCATTCAATAGCGAGTTTTCCCCGGATCTTTTCAACGCCGAGACAGTCTCCGCGTTCCGCTCCTCGCCAAAATCGCCTGCGGACTTACCGATCCTCGTGATCGAGGCGTATATGAAGAACGTGCCCGACTATCGCGGTGCGAACAACAGCCTGAAGAAAGATGCTCAGGGGGTTCAGATCAAAGTCAGCTTTGATCCAGATTTTACTGATGCCTATAACGATTACCTAGCCTCCGGTGCCGCGATAACCAGCATCCCAGTGGAGTTCTACCAAGTCGAATGGATGGATTTTGCTTGGAATGTTATCAAGCCGATGACCAAGCAATTCAGAGCGCTCTACATCGACCCCACTCGTATTCATCCCACCTTCGGCAAAAATCAGTACATCTCGAATGTTCTGAGTACCGCACTCAGAAAGGACGAAGAGTACCGTCTGAGCTTGCACTACCGTGAGACCCTTCAATCCTTCAACAACACTGATGAGGTCACCACCGTCAACAAGGATTTGGATTCCGATAACAGGATCACGGAAAAGAAGCTGACCATCGCCGCCAACACCATGCCCGCTGGCGCTATCCAGAACGGTCTGCAACTCGAAGTCAATGCCGTGCCGTTCCACATGATCGGCAAGGGTGAGCAGAGTAAGGTGCAAATCAAGCTGGCCCTGCACAATAAGTCAAAAGATATCGACCTGGTAATGATGGAGGAACCAGAAAATCACCTGTCGCATGTCGAGCTAAGCAAGTTGGTGCAAGACATTGAGGACCAGCGAGACGGCAAGCAGCTATTCCTGACCACACACAGTTCTTATGTGCTGAACAAACTGAGCATTGATAAAATTTGCTTGCTGCATGACACATACAAGCGACTGCACCTCCTGGACAAGGGGGTGGTAAAGACGCTGAAGCGGCTGCCAGGCTACGACACGCTGCGTGTCGCGCTGTCCAAGAAGGTGGTTTTGGTAGAAGGCCCCTCAGATGAGTTGATTCTCAAAAAGATCTACAAAGACACCCATAAGGAGCGTCTGCCAGAGCAAGACGGGATCGATATCATTGTGGTGCGCGGTGTCGGGTTCAAGACGTTCATCGCGATCGGCAAAGAAATCGGTACCGCTATTAATGTCTTGCGAGATAACGATGGCGATTACGAAAATAACGTCGTTGAAGCACGCAAGGATTACACAGATTTTCCAAACATAAAGCTGGTCTCTTCAACGAACAACAATGAGTTTTCGCTGGAGCCAGCGATGATTCTGGCCAATGCGGATTCGGAAAAAGAGTTGCAGGCATTTGCAGAGATTGTCCTCTCAACCAAAACCATCAAGTTGTTCACTGCCAAACCTACCTTTGCTGAAAAGCTCGAATTTATTGTGGAGTGGTTCAGAAGCGGTGACGGCGACGGCAAAGGCAAGAAGAAGGTCGACACCGCGATTCGAATTTTCGAAACTGATGAGCCGTTCAAATATCCAGCTTTCCTCGCTGAGGTGCTGAATTTTGCCTAATAAACTCTGCATGGCGGGTGCCGGCTCAGGCAAGACTCACAAGGTCATTACCGAATCAATCGCCGAAATCAAGCGCGGAGGAAAGGTTCTGGTGGTGACCTACACGACCAGTAATCAGCAGGAATTGAGACGTCGATTTCTGGAGATCTTTGGTGCGCACAGTGATCGGTTCGTGGTCAAAGGTCTTTTCTCATTTTACCTGGAAGACATGGTGAGGCCGTATCAGCAGGCGTTATTCCCGCGGCGTATCAATGGCATCTGTTTCAACCAGCGCAATCCTCATATGAGGCCAGATTCAACGTTTATGCTACCGGGACGCGCCGAGCAGTTAGACGATAAGAGCTACAACCCAAGACACTTCCTGGCTCCATGCGAGACCAAAGCTCACACCGGCTTTCTCGCAAAACTGGCGAGCCGAATCATGAAGGTCACGAAAAACTCTGCCGCAGTACGACTAGGGGAGATTTATACTCAGGTGTTTTTTGATGAGGTTCAAGACCTGGTTGGATGGGACTACGAGGTGCTCAAGGGGCTGAACAAAGTGATGCCGACACCCATCACGTGTGTGGGAGATTTCCGGCAAACGGTGTACGAGACGACGTTTGGCCAAAAAGCGCCAAAAACGGCCGCTGAGAAGATCGCAGCCTTCAAGTCCATGGGCTTTGAGGATGAGTCACTGACACTTAACCGGCGATGCATTCAACCGATTTGTGACGTCGCCGATGCTGTACACAATGGTAACTATGAAGCGACGGAGTCGGCAGTGAAGGAGGTGCCACCTGAACTTGACCATCACCTCGGCACATTCATCGTCAAGGAGTCCGACGTCGCCGAATACATCAAGGTTTTTGACCCTATGGTGCTGCGCTGGAGCGTAACGTCAGGAGCGAAGCTTCTTCCCACCGAGGCGCGCTGCTATAACTTTGGCGGGAGCAAAGGGTTGGGTTTTGATCGGGTGTTGGTGCTACCTACTGAAAACCAGTTGCATTTCGTCCTGGATGGCCGAAAGCCGTTTCCCGCGAAGGATGAAACATCTCAGAACAAAATGTACGTCGCCATTACGCGCGCGCGATACAGTCTGGGGTTCATCGTGCCTGACAAGAAGGCTGCTGGCTTACGGTTCCCGATCTGGGCAAAAACTCCTGTTTGACGGACGTTAATAAATTCACGCAGTGAAGACTTCAACTAGATAGCGTTTCTGATTAGCGCCTCAATTTTTGGGTAAGGCTCACGTACTATCTGAGGAATGGGGGCATCACATCGGCACTTTTCACGAGCATCCGCGAACGTTTGACCGTCCGTTTTTGGCCGATAACTGCCAGTTACAACTGACCGCGTTCGACCCATCCCAACCGTCAGAGGCCTCTACGAAGCCAGGGGCGGTTCACACCACCTGACTTCACATACCGCTTCGCGCTCCCGGTCAGTCCACTGGGCGCAGGAGCACTGCTCGGTACATGTGTGCACCTTAAAGTAATGTTCGAGCGCAAGCACATGCTCGCCATCAGGCATCTGCCACAGAAACTCTCTGTGCGCGATACAGCGTCCTACTAAGGGCACCTCAATGCCAGTTTCCTCGTAGAGTTCACGTACCGCTGCCGCTTCAAACGACTCTCCATCCCTGAGCTTTCCGCTGGGCGTCGCCCAATAGCTCATGCCCGCCAAAACACCAGCCTGATACTGAATCTTAAAAAGCAGCAGTCGATTGCTGGGCTGATTACCAATAAACAAGCGGCTAAACGCTTGCGCGGCATATTTCTCCGCTCCATGGAAGACCCTAACCAATGACGCCCAATACCTCGGTGCCCTGCATCCTGCGAACTTCCACGACATAATCAGCGATGTTGGGAACGGCATAATCGACAACTAGCTCGACAACTTCCTTCACAGGATTGCCAGAACGCTTCACCGGATAATCCGCAATTTTGCAGAATATGCCCGTGCCTCGACGGTGGGGCATGGGCCAGGTATTGCCCGAGTTCATGTGACACAGCCAGATGGTTTCGGCATATGCCGGGATGAAGGTCGACGAGTCGAGCGTCAAGACATCATGTTCTAGCTTTCGATAATCGCGAGCTCCGAGCAGACCGTGGAGGCGCTTTTCCTCGGCCCAGAAAAAAACTTTGCCGTTTATCAATTCATACCACTGGCGTGGTGTTGTTCCACCCGTAAGCGCTCTAACCAACCGGCCCTCAGGCATGGGTTTCTGATCACGAAGCACAATATTGGAGGGGTCACCTGCTTTCACATCCATCTTCTGCCCACGATGCTCGCTCTCATATCGAGCACGGTCACCATCCCCCACTGCGAGGTGATCCAGAACTGCCGTGGCACTCATCAGTCCGCGCGTGCGAATGCTGTCCCAAGCTCCACGTTCGGCCATGTGATAAACGCGAGGGTAAAGCTCGATCAGTTTGTCCAGATCCATCTATTATCTCCTGTCAGAACGTGCAGTCCAGTTACGCCGATCGATCAGAGAGCGCAAATCGCTCGCATCGGCGTCTCGGGAAAAGCGGGTGTTGATAAGTGAAACAGGCGCCTGAGAAACGCGCTCGAGCTCCTCGACGAATTTGATCGTATCCGGATCGAGCTGCTCGAACCTGCGCGCCTTGCTATTGGAGGACTTCAAGTAATCGGCAAACGTCAGAACGATATCCGTCGGAGCGTTCAGGGCGCATGCTTTCCGGAATTGATCCCATTCGAACCATCCGACTCGCCTGCTGCGTTTGGTGGTGGAGGTTTTCTCTGCGGTGTTCAACACCTGGGCTTCAAGGCCCGCAAACGCTGCGATGTCATCAAAGGTCGTCGCATGTTTGAGCGTCCCGGAGGTATGGCCATCCTCACCATCGGGGTCGCCTACACGAATAGGCATGGGACGAATGACCATCAGGATTTTGCGGATCCTGCTGGGCGATATCCCAGCCTCGGCCAAGCATCCCGCAACATTCGTGTCCCTGGACGTCACGTGAGGATAATCTCCGTGGAAAATACTCAGCCCGCTGCCCTGAGTTCCCTCCAGCAAAATGGAATGGCCGCTGCGGTAGGCCTCTTCCAAACGGTCTGACGTGCAGCCGTGATAGTTTCCAGGAGTACCGACGTACGAACGAAGCTCATCAACATCTCGTGCGAGCCGGATCTCTTTACCCCTGCTCAAAATACGCCGAGCAGCGGCGGCTCCGCTACCGCTCCCGGTTGATGCAATGGTTGAGACCAGATGCCCGCCCCTCTCTGTCCCGATATCTTCCTCCTCAATGATGGTGGCCTGGGGATCAATGAACAATCGATCTTTTCGGATACCGCACTCCTCGATTTCTTTCAAAAGCCCTGGCAAATGAATCGTCATGCCAGGGCCGAGAAGCAGTCGTGCCGTCACGTCCCGCGACCCAGAAGGCAGATGGTGGTAAGTGTAAGGGCCGGCAGAACTGGCTACCGTATGTCCTGCATTGGGCCCACCGACGCGAATCATCACGTCGTACTCGCGCGCGAGGTAAGCGACGATGTTGCCCTTTCCCTCGCTGCCATACTGCCCGCCAATCAACACATCCACGCATCTGATTTCAGGCGGTGTGTACAGATGCAAACGGGCGGCAACCCGCACGAGCGTGTCATTTGAGTCCGAGCGTTCGGTGTAAACACGGACGTCGGCATCATCCTTGAGCGCCTGAATCTCTGTCTGATCCTTGAGCTGATTGACCTCGTCATAGGACAAAGGAATGGCTTGCCCCTCCATTCGCTTTGCATAACGTCCATGGAGCGTAGGATCGCTTGCGTAGAGGTGTACATGCACCAGGTTTGCACCGAAGACCTGTCGAAACTGCAGCACCTGCGCAAGAGTATTCAGGTGATCCACAACTAACGGTCGGCCATCCTTCTGCGCCTCACACACTGCCTGGGTTTCCCGGAGCATCCACTGGTCAGCGTCGTTCGCTTTGTGACGACGATCAGGTATGTCGGGTTGCGCCATGCGAAGGCGCCACTCGGAATCATCAATCGCTCGACGATCGTAAACCACGGCGAAGCCAAACTCCTTCTCCAACAAACTGGCCAAACCACTCTTGCCGCTACAGGTCTTGCCACTGATCACTACGATCTGACGAGTTTCCATTAGCTACATCTCCCAAATTCCTAATATTTGATCCGCAATTTGAAACGGGGTGTACGTATATGTATCGAAAACTTCGTCCGCAAAACCTGAGAGCGAACGGGCACTCTGCTCGTTAGGATGCAGCACGCTGGCGTTATATTCGTCGAGATCGGAACCGCCTCGTGCTGTGTACCTCTGTTGCAGGACAGATTCGGGCGCAATGATGTGCAGGTGCCTCACCGCATTGCCGAAACAGAGTCTGAACAATTCAACTTGCCGGGGCTTGCGGACCGCATCCAAGAGCCAGTTTTCGACGTCTGGCCGAGCTTGGATGGCTGGTTTTGCTACAGAGTCTATGAGCCAAGAGAAATCAGTGGCCTTGTCGAGAGAGTCGCCGAGTTCTTGGAGGTTATGACGATCAAGGGGCTCGCCCCGGGTAGCCAGGTGCGCACGCAGAAAGGAGCCGCTACTGATCGGAACAAATCCATGGAGTTTTTGGAGGGCTGCGGAAACCGACGTCTTGCCACTGGCCATCGGGCCACTTAGGAGAAGTAGTCGCTTCATACTTTGACGATCCCTGTCTTGCGAAACCAATATAGCGATGAAGCGTAGTTTAATTGGTTAATTTTGCCGGGATTTTTGTGGAACTGAGCCAGGCACCAACTGGCTGAAATTTGCAGAAAATATCACTGCTGCCGATGATAGATCCCAATGCCATGGCCTAAACCCAGATTGAGCCTATAGACGCGACTGAGTACTGTTAGTGATTACGTTCCCGTACCATTACGATGGACGCCGAACGCAGCTTTTTAAAATTATGTATGAAGGGGCGGTACCTATGAATGACCAGGCTGTAGTTGCGATCCGCTTCACCCTCTTCAAGCACAGTAGGGATTCTTTTCTTGCGGCGTTGGACGATGCCTCCATTCGCCATTCCAGCGTTATGAAGTTTTCAGGGCGGCCGCAGGCTTCGGGTTTTACCGAAATTATCTCGGCGCTGAGCGATGCTATGCCGTGGAACAGCATTGCTAAAGTGATCGTCTCTTGGGTCGAGGCTCGGAAAAGCCGACGCGTAATGGTCCAAGTGGAAGATGGCACGGTTGTTATTGAAGCCAATGGATACAATGCGAAGGATGTGGAGCGCTTATTAAAAGCATGCGCGAGCGTAACCGTCATCGATACGATGCCGGGGGATGCAGAAACCAAGGCCCTTGAATCAGGTGCTGACGACTAACCCGAACTGTCAGACCGGGGCTTTTGGGCAGATAATTGCACAGCTCCGACCACTCACGTGCCAGTGCTGTTGTTGCCTGCTTGCCCAACTCGCGCTCTGGATCAGTCTGGGCACCCCGTGTCGGATAGGAACCAATCAAAACCGCTGCCCCTCGAGGCTGCCATCATGGAACTGACGCTTTGGGCCGAACAGCGCGGATCTGCTGAAGTCGCCGGCAACGTTCGCGGTGCGCTGGACACAATCAGCAAGCACGAAGAGTTCATCAAATGACAATCGCGGTGCTGATGGAGCCGGAGTGACGTCGTCTGGGGGCACAGGGCGCGGGCCGTTTAATGCCTCGGGTAAAAGTATCCAAACAATACTGTTGGTGACGGATTAAACATTACTGCTGCAACTCGACCGTTGACGGCACCCTCAGATTGCCTTCAGCTGTTGACAACAGGCAGCAATCGGCCAAAGGAGCCGGTCACCGAGAAAAGAACTCCGCCGCGTTTTGATACTATCGGGCGCCCTTACCTTTGGCACGATACCGACATTAGGTTCTTCTGTGTTCGACAGAAGCAACTTTGATCAACTCTCCACTGAGCAACTGACTTTTTGGACCGCGCACAATGATTGCCCTGGTATGGACTCCCGCTGTGCCTTGGGAGGAAGGCTATTTCACCTGCTCTGCATTGATTGACGCCAGCCTCCTTTTCCGGTCCTTTCAATTTGTAACAACGTCCTGACGCAATTACGATAGAGTCTTTCCACACCAACAGGACTCTCCAAGCAATGGACATGCGTCGCCTTTTATCCTTCTCCTGCAGCAAAGCTATACTTCCTCTTTTCCTCGGACTGTGTTCCGGTAATGCACTGGCCAGCGGCCTCAGCGAAAGCCTGGTCTCGTGTGAGCCGTCATTTTTCAAACACCTGTATTCCCAGCGCGCCGATCTGGGGAAAACCGTCAAGCTGGCCCGCAACGATCAGCGCGGCCTGGCCTGGCCGCCAGTGCTGGACCGCCGCAACTTCAACACTGCTTTCCAGCACTTCACCCCCGCTGTCGACGACCAGGGCCTGCGCCTGACTAGCTACTACGACCGGATCATGGACCTGGGCGAGCAAGGCATTTACTACTTCTGGGGTTTCGAAATCGATGCCAGCCGCGAGCAAGTCATGGCCAAGTTGCCGCATGCGGAATGGCAGGAGGCCGGCGAGTACTTCATTTCTAAACCACGGATCAAGGCGGACGCCAATTCCGCCTGGCAGAACAATTCTGCGGCGGCCTCGGGCATCGCTCCGGCGGCGGGTTCCGCGGAAAAGCTCCTGATGCTGAGCGTCGAGGACGGGAAGACCCGCCTGCTCTGTTCGTTGCAGGGCAGCGTCGATGAGCTTCTGTTGCAGCAGGAACGCCCGGACCTGGCACAGGGAACCACACGATGAGGCGCCTGCCATGCCTAGCAGCGGTATTGCTGCTGGGTGGTTGTGCCCACGGCACTGTGCCGCAGAAAGCCGTGGCCGAAGCGCCGGCCACGACGCCTGCTGGCATGTTCAAACTGCTGGAGGACGCCAAACTGGCAACCTACTTCGACGCACACTCCGTCGCCTTGTACCAGGGCAATCCGCATTTGCGCCAGTTCTACCTAATCAACAATTACCTCGGACTCGCCGCCCCTAGCGGTAAACTTCCAGAGATTCGCAGTTCGCGGGCGATCCAGGTGATCAACTGCGAGCGGGACGAAATGGCGCAGTTCGGCCGGGTTTATTTCTCCGAGCCCTTTGCCCTGGGGCATGAAGTGACGCGCAAGAGCGATACTCCGCAATGGGGACCGTTGGAGCGGCAGTCGTTGATCGGGAGGTTGCGCGATTCGGTATGCAAGATCGATGCGGCGCATCTTCGGGCGGGTAATCCGGGGTAGCTGTATCTGAGCATGAGCAGGCGGCTATCACGGCGTGCCTGCTTTCAGGTGGCAGGGGTGGTGTCTTTCCTCTAAACGATGGAACTGGCCGACTGCTGCCTTTCGCAACGGGCAGCTTAGGGTCGTTTTCTGCCTCTCGCGATGGGCAGAAAACGGCCAAAAGCAGACCTTCGCTAAGCGCAGCTAACGGCCAGAATCGAGCGGGCACTGTGATCGAGCACCAGCCCGACTGCTTTAGGCTAGAGCGTATGACGTCGTTTGGTAGTCAGACCCCCTAATAAGACGAAACATTCCTGCCCAGAGAGGGCGAACTCATCAGCCCGCTACAAACTGAATTTTAAACAGCCGTCGATTATCCTCGCCCGCTCAATGCTATTAAGTGTTTACTGTCGAGGGAGGGAGGCGAATCAGGTCTTTCAACTCATCAATCGAATTTTCAGAAGGATCCCACCGGACTACCTCATGTTTGAGGGTGTGGATCAAACCGCTCATTGAACGTACCTTGTAACACAGGTTCCTGAGCACTTTAGCTATTTTTAATTCATTTCCATCCGGAACACGATAACGAGTTACTACTTCCATATAACGATCATTATGCCCATCCGTAAATTCATAGCTCTCGCCGCGATGCAGAACGTCTAGACGCAGATCTTTCTTAATTCCAAAATTAGGTAGAAGCCGGCTGTAGCTCTCAACGTCGTCATTATTAGTTATTGCCAAATGAAATAATAAAGAATCGCTTTCCAGCTTAAAATTATCATTATAGGTTGAGTAATCAATGACTTTAGTCAACAAGTCCTCTAGCACTGAAAGTAATTGTGTGCAGTACCCGCCCAGCACTACGTCCTTCTTAAATGAGGAAATTTCTAAAGATGCTTTGGAATGAATGAAACAAAGTAGTGTATCAATTACAATGTTTACATCTTTTTCAAGTGCCAAGATGACCTTTAGATTGTCATTCGAGTCACCTATTCTACGACCTCTATAGGCCCTACTGTGCTTGGTTACCCTGTCTTCGAGAATTGCCAGCAACTCGTTGGCAGCTACCGATAGGTTCTCACATTTGGGTAGTCTGATCTGTAAATCGCTGTATGATATAGAATCGTGCCAGTAGCTATACATGGACTTATATTTGCTGATAACTGCTTCATCACCGGCTTCTTTGTGTAGCGCGTGAAGTGCCTCAATCACCGGTGAAAAATCAACTAGAACTCGTCCATGGTTATCTGAAGGTCGCACCATCTCGAAAAACTCAGGGATTGAGAGGCTTTCTGAGATATATCCTATCTGGCCATTGGCTTTTCTAAACCCTACAAACAACTGAGTTTTCTTTCCTTCTTCGCCTTCCATTTCGCACCTAATTGATCAAGAGAAATTACGAAATCTTCGCCGCAAAACAGTCGTTGGTTTGTTCCGGGCTGAGCAAGGAGGATAAGCAGGATTAGTTGATGTGGCTAGGCCAATGTGGTGCTCGGTCAAGACAGAGTGGAGTGCTCGCCTTCGCTGCCTCAAGTTCAAACGGACTCGTCAAGCCCGCCTTTGGCTAGGTCTGCTATTGGCCGCCAGCTGCCGGTCAAGGCGCTCCCGTTGTGCTGGTCAAATTCGATGCAAACAGCTGGTCAGGTCGAATGCAAATGACAGGTCATTGGCAATGCAAACGGGTGGTCAAGTGGGATGCAATTGTCCAGCGAGCACTAGAGTGTCAATGCTCGGTCTGAAGCAAGCGTGCGGCTGGCGGATATTGTGTCAATGTCTGCCGTAATTGACCTGCAGATAGTCAATCCTTGGTTGTAACATTGACAGTCAATGCCATTTTCTTCTGAATTGGCTGACGCCTATATTTTTCCGGGGGATGCACGTTGTCAATCCATCAGGGAGATAGGTGATACCAAGCATTACTGGCCGGATGACCCGTTGGTGGCGGAGCCGACGGCCAGGATCAAGCCTCGCAAGCCTTAGTGTTGAAGATCAAAAAATGTGGGAGCAAGCCCCCTCCCACATTGATATTTTTGACAGTTATTGCGCGGCCGGCAGCAGAAAGCGGGCAATCACCGGCAAATGATTGGAAATACGCAACGTATCCGCCTGTCGCACCTTCGCTTCCACCCGCTTGATCCGCGGGCTGTAGAACAGGTAATCGAGTGTGCGATCCGGGCCGTCAATGCCGGGGTCGTTGGGGAAGTGCGTCAGCCATTTTTCACGGTCGATGCCGCTGGACTCGCTGTTGCTCGGGATCATCGGGTATTTGTCCCACAGCAGGTGCAGCTCGCTGTCCGGCGAATACTGCCCGCGTTTGCCGGCGTCCAGGCGCAGGTATTGGCCCAGCGGCAACAGGTTGAAATCCCCGCCGATCAACCAGGGCGTGCCCCGGCCTTCGAATTTATCCAGCAACTTCACGGTGGCCTTGACCTGCTCCTGCACCGCGCTGCGCCCAGGGGTGTCGCCGTCCAGACGGGTGTTGAGCACTGCCAGTTGGCCGCCGTCGCTCAGGGGCAGGTAGGTCAGCAGCAAGGCGGGCCTGGGCTGGAACTGGCGGCTGATGAAGTTGGCGTCCGAGGTGGGCAGTTGCAGGCGTTCGGCGTGTTCGATCTGGTAGCGGCTGAGGGTCGCGAGTTTGCGGCCGACGCTGCCGAAGATGTGCAGACTGGGCACGAAGTCGGCCTTCCAGTCGAACGCCTGGGCGCTGCAGGGGTAGAGGTCGACCAGGCGTTCCTGCAGCAGGGCCAGTTGGTCCTGGTAGTGGGAGGGCTTGGCGTTTTCGTCGATTTCCTGCAACAGCAGAAGGTCGGGTTGTTCGTCGCGGATCACCCGGGCCACTTCGTCGAGGCTGAAGGCCATGTCTTCGACGGTGGGACGTTCGTCCGGGCCGCCGCCGTCGCTGCGGTCGTACCAGAACACGTAGTTCTTGCCGGCCAGGTATTGCACGTTCCAGGTCATCACCTTGAGCGCCTGCCCAGGCAGCAGGGTCGGCGCACGGGGTGCGACGCAACTGACGGGCAAGGTCTGCCTGGCGGCCGGGCGCCAGGTCAGGTGGTAGATCAGGGCGGTGAGCAGGCCGGCAACGATCAGCAGGCCCAGCAGGGTGATGCGCAATAAACGGGTCATTGGCTCGGCTTATGGCGTTTCAGAAGTGGCCGTGAGCATATCACCGCGCGTCGGCATCGCCACCGATCAACATGAATAAACGGAACAGCACCACACTGGTAAACAGCTGCAGAAAGCTGTGCGCGCTGTCCATCAACAGCTCCAGCAGCGGCGCCGGCTCAGGGTAGGCCGCCACGCTCGCGCCCTTGAGCAGCCACAGCGGCGTCATCACGCACAGCAGGCACACGAGGATTCGCCAGAAATGCCCACGGGTCAGGCGCAGACTTTCCTTCATGGCCTCCAGGGCCGACATGCCGCGCAACACCAGCAGGTATTCGGCAAAGGCCAGTACCACCATCAGCCACAGCCCCGGCAGGAAATACAGCGACAGCCCCGCCAATATCAGCAGCGTGCTCATGGCGGTCAGCAGGGCGAAGCGCGGCCACAGGGCCAGGGCCAGGGCCCACACATCGCGGGTGCGCGGCGACTCGCCACGGGTGCGGGCGTCGAGAAACAGGATCAGCGCGCCGGTGTACAGCGGGTACACCAATAAACCCACCACCACGCTGTAACCGGCAAACGCATCGGCGCCCAGCGTGTGGTCCAGTATCTGTTGCAGCAAGGCTTCGAGGATCACCAGCGGCAAACACAATTGCGCGATGGCGCCGAGGTTGTGCCGGGTAAAGCGTAAAGAGTCGCGCAGTACGTCTAACGGATTCATCAGGGTTATCGCAGGCCTGTAAATAAAGGCAACACTTTAACCGATCAGACTCGCAGCGACGCAAACGTAAACCTTGCGTAAAGACCATTGAAACAACTCGTAACACCCCCATAACTAGCACGCACCTGGCCTGATCACAGGCAGGACCCTGATTTCTACCGGCAATCTAACGAGGTCGCCATGAACAGCGAAGAGCAAACCCTGATCGATGGACTGTTTTCACGGTTGCAACAAGCCGAAACGGACTCAGCCCCCCGCGACGCCCAGGCCGAAGCGCGGATCAAGGAGCACATGACTCGCCAACCGGCCGCCGGGTACTACATGACCCAGTCGATCCTGGTGCAGGAGCAGGCGCTGAAAAGCCTGGATGCGCAGAACAAGCAGCAGGCGCAGCAGATCCAGCAGTTGCAGGACGAGTTGCAGCGGGCCAAATCCGCACAATCGGTGCCGGAGAGCGGCGGTGGTTTTCTGTCGAGCCTCTTTGGCGGCAGCTCGCGCGATACCCCGCCTGCGCCGTCCAATGCCGGCGGTGGCTGGCGTGAACCCGCGCGGCCTGCATTCGGCCAGCCTGCACCGCAGCAGAACTATCAGCAGCCCCCCCAGGCGGCGGCTGCAGCACCCGTGGGCAGCGGTTTCCTGGGCGGCGCGATGAAAACCGCCGCCGGCGTGGCCGGTGGTGTGTTGCTGGCCGAAGGCATCAGCAGCCTGTTCCACCACAACCAGCAGCCGCAGGTGGTGGAGGAAATCATCGAACAACCGGCGCCGGCCAGCGATCAAGGCAACTGGGGCAACGACGACCAGAAATTTGCCGGCAATGACAGCTGGGGCAGCAACAACGCCGACAGCTTCGCCGACAACGATTATGCCGACGACTCCTCTTCCTTCGGCGACGACGATACCTTCGTCTGACACACCGGGACCGGGGCGCGCCGTCGTCCCGGTCTGATTTTTTCCGGAAACTTTCCTGTGGCTGGCATACTGGCACCCTTTCCGGGCCCTGACGCCTGGCTGTCATGAGGAAGTGCGGTGAAGAAAATTGCAGTGTTCGCCGATGTACAGAACCTCTACTACACCGTGCGCCAGGCCTATGGTTGCCACTTCAACTATGCCGCGCTGTGGGCTGACATCAGCGCGCGCGGGCAGATCGTCGAGGCGTATGCGTATGCCATCGACCGTGGCGACAGCAAGCAGCAGCAATTCCAGCAGATCCTGCGCAACCTGGGCTTTACGGTCAAACTCAAGCCGTACATCCAGCGCAGCGACGGCTCGGCCAAGGGCGATTGGGACGTGGGCATCACCCTCGATATCATGGACGCCGCCGACCACGTCGACGAAATCGTGCTGGCCTCCGGTGACGGCGACTTCGACATGCTGCTCGACCGCGTCATCAATAAACATGGCGTTGAGGCCGTGGCCTACGGCGTACCGGGCCTGACCGCCAATTCGCTGATACGCGCCGCCAGCCGCTACGTGCCGATTGAAGGCGCGTTGCTGCTCAAATAAATAGTTGGACGGAGTGCAAACAGGTTTGGAACGCATAGCGGTCATCGACTTTGAAACCACCGGCATCACGCCGAGCAGCCACTGCCGCGCGACGGAAATTGGCGTGGTCATTCTTGAGCGTGGGCAAATCGTCGACCGTTATCAGAGCCTGATGAACGCCGGCGTACGCGTGCCCGGCTTTATCGAACAGCTCACCGGCATCAGCAACGCGATGTTGCGCAGCGCACCGTCGGCCGAGCGCGTGATGAATGAGGTCAACGAATTCGTCGGCACCACGCCGCTGTTGGCGCACAACGCTGCGTTCGACCAGAAGTTCTGGGACTTCGAGCTGGGCCTGATCCGCCGCACCCGCCTGCAAAAATTCGCCTGCTCCCTGCTGCTGGCCCGCCGCCTGATGCCGGCGGCGCCGAACCACAAACTCGGCACCCTCAACAGCTACGCGCAACTGCCCCACACCGGCAAGGCCCACCGGGCGCTGGCGGATGCGGAGATGGCGGCCAACCTCACGGCGCATCTGGCCCAGGAGTTACGGCGCACCCACGGCGTGCGCGAACTGTCCCATGATTTGCTGTGCACCTTGCAGAAAGTGCCGGCGGCGAAGATCAATGAGCACCTGAAGAAACATCGCGGGTTTTGAGCCTGCGAAACCGTTTCGTCAACAGTGAGCGGGCTTGCCCCAATGCCGTTCAGTTAAGCGCAAATTCCCTGTGGCGAGCAGGCTTGTCCTGCGTTGGGCTGCGCAGCAGCCCCAAAACCAGGCTCTGAGCAGTGTCAGATACACGGTGTTTTCCTTCATTGGGGGCGCTTCGCACCCCAACGCGGGGCAAGCCCGCTCGCCACAACAAGCCGCTTCACCACATGTGTGCGCTTGCGCCTACCGCGGTTGCACACACTCCAACGCCCGATCCACCACCCCTTTCGCCATTTCCACCAAATGCATCACTGCCAGCTGTTGCGCGTTCATGGCGTCCCTGGACGAATGCGCGGTCTCCACTGCGCACTGCAGCAAATCCGCCGCATGGGCCAGGGCGTCTTCGAAGCTCAGGTTGTCATTCAGGATGAAGGTGGGCGCATCCGGGGCGGACGCTTTGAGATAGTGGTCGGTGGCGCGGCGATGGAGCAGGGCGTCTTCGCTGGGGAAGCGGGGTGGATCAGGGGTGACTTTGACCATGGTGAAACTCCTTGCTGGAAGAAGTTGGCACCGTCCGCTTGCACGCGAAGAGGGTGGCAACTGTGCGTAGGTGTGCAAGACCGGGGCAAGAAGTAAAACCCAGCAGACCCGAAGGTCTCCCACGCACAGCTGCCATAACTGGCAAGCACCAAGCAAAAGCTGAGCGCTAAGCTGCGTTGATTTGTAATTCTTATTGCCGCCGGACTTGCACGTCCGGTCACCGAAAACTCAATGACCGAGCGAGACTAGCTACCTGATCCGACGGAAACAAGGCCGTGGGATTCTCTCGGAAACGTCCCGCAAATGATAGGGATCGGTCTTGCTGGCCACTAAACTATCAGCTGTTTGTGGAGCCCTTTCCGCTCTTTCTGAATGGTCAGTAGGCCGATCAGCTAACGCACCGTCAGATCTTTCTGTTTTTTTCTTCGCCCATTTATCGCCCTTTGCCTCGACCTAACATTGCGCCTGTCATTTACGTAAAAGGACTACGTCATGCAGGAAAGCGATCTTCATACGGCGATCATGCGGGGCATGTTTGAACTCAAATCAAAAGGCATTGATTTCGGCTCAGCCTCAAACATGGCGTTTCATTTGGGGAACACGATGACAAGCTGCCCGGCAGTCATGGTGTTGCCTGATTCAACGGGCTGGAGCCATGGAGCCAGCTACCAGTTAGTGCGGCCCATTCATTCGGACTCTTCGGCGCCTGGCACTACGTTTGATGAGCTATGGAAATGTACGCAGCAGCACTACGGCTTGACTGCAGCAACGCTTATCACTGGCGCGGCAGGTATACCCATCAGCAAAATTGCCGTGGGCGCCTGGGTCCACGTCGGTTCCAGCAAAACGACGAATCTGGCGAGCTTGATTGGAATGCGTTTTTTTCCTCGTACATTGATCAGGCAACCAACGGTGGCCAGAATGGCAAAAGCAACGTTTGGCACCGTTCGGGTATTCGGGATTATCGGGCGAGGTATTCCCTTCGTTGCAGCGGGGCTGGCGATCTTTGATTTAGTCAGTATTGGCAAGTGTGCCTATGAGGCAAGAAATGGAAGGTGATCTGACCAGAGCCGAAATCAGCGAAAAAGTCATTCAGCTATTCGTCGATATCATTGGCTTCATCGACCGAACTCAGGTGACGGAGCAAACCGACTTCGTCCATGACTTCAAGATTATTGATGATGACCTGACTTGCTTCGTCATGCAGATCAAATGGCAGTTCAAACTGCGCGCGACTCAGGATGATTGGGATCACGTCACTACGATCGGGCAGGTTATCGATTTAATCGTTCAGCGCTCGGCTATTCAGTAGACCAGCCACCCCCTTCCGAAAAGTGTACGGCCCGTTTAAACAGGTTTTGTAACTTATGTTTAACAATCCGTCTTCCTAAAATAAGCACCCATCTCCTGCCATAGAGCCGCCCCATGCCTGGCCCCCGTCGCTTTCCCTTGCCCTTGATCGCTGCCTTTTTCGCGCTGTACGTCATCTGGGGCTCCACTTACCTGGTGATTCGCATTGGCGTGGAATACTGGCCGCCGTTGCTGCTGGCAGGGATTCGGTTCTGCACGGCGGGCGCGTTGATGTATGGCTTTCTCAGATGGCGTGGCGTGCCGGCGCCGACCTGGCCGCAGTGGAAGGCCGCCGGCATGATCGGTATTTTGCTGCTCACGGTGGGCAATGGCGGCGTCAGTGTGGCCGAGCATATGGGTGTGTCGTCCGGTGTGGCTGCGCTGGCGGTGGCGACGGTGCCGCTGTTTACCTTGCTGTGCGGCTACTTTTGGGGCGCGCGCAATACGCGGCTGGAGTGGGCGGGGGTGATTCTGGGGATTATCGGCATTGCCATGCTCAACATGGGCAGCACACTGCAATCGAGTCCGATGGGCGCAGTGCTGCTGTTGATAGCCGCGGCTTCCTGGGCGTTTGGCTCGGTGTGGAGCCGGCAACTGTCGCTGCCTCAGGGCGCCATGGCCAGTGCGGCGCAAATGCTGGTGGCGGGTGTGGCGCTGTTGCTGGTCAGTGCGCTGTCCGGCGAGCACCTCAAAGCCCTGCCGCCGCTGGAAGGCTGGCTGGCCCTGGCCTACCTCACCGTGTTTGGCTCGATCATCGCCTTCAATGCCTATATGTACCTGCTCAAGAACGTACGCCCGGCGGCCGCCACCAGCTATGCCTATGTGAACCCTGCCGTCGCCGTCTTGCTGGGGATCGTTTTCTTGGGTGAAACCATCGGCCTGGAAGAAGCCTTCGCGATGCTGGTGATCATCAGCGCGGTGTTGCTGATCAGCCTGCCCCAATGGCGCAAGCGCAAACCGGAAATAAGGTAAACTGCCGCGCATTACGCCTTTGCGCTGAATTTTTCCTACGGTAAACACATGACTTTCGCCACCCTTGGCCTGATCGAACCCTTGCTGCGCGCCCTTGAGACGCTTGGCTACCAGACCCCGACGCCGGTGCAGGCGCAAGCCATTCCGGCGGTGCTGGCCGGTCGCGACCTGATGGCAGCGGCCCAGACCGGCACCGGCAAGACTGCCGGTTTCGCCTTGCCTCTGCTGCAATTGCTGACGATGGAGGGGCCGAAAGTCGCCGCCAACTCGGCGCGCGCGCTGATCCTGTGCCCGACCCGCGAACTGGCCGAGCAGGTTCATGCCAGCGTCGCCGAATACGCGCAAAATCTGCCGCTGACCACTTACGCGGTGTACGGCGGCGTGAGCATCAACCCGCAGATGATGAAGCTGCGCAAGGGTGTCGACATTCTGGTCGCCACGCCCGGCCGCCTGATCGATCTGTTCCGCCAGAACGCGCTGAAACTCAACCAGTTGCAAACCCTGGTGCTGGATGAAGCTGACCGCATGCTCGACCTGGGCTTCTCCGAAGAGCTGGCGAACATCTACCGCATGCTGCCGAAAAAGCGCCAGACCCTGCTGTTCTCCGCGACCTTCTCCGATGAGATTCGCACGCTGGCCGGGCAGATGCTCAATGACCCGCTGAGCATTGAAGTCAGCCCGCGCAACGTCGCTGCCAACACCGTGAAGCAGTGGGTGGTGCCGGTGGACAAGAAGCGCAAGGCCGAGCTGTTTGTGCACCTGATGCGCAAGGGCCGCTGGAAGCAGGTGCTGGTGTTCGCCAAGACCCGCAACGGCGTGGATGCGCTGGTGGACAAGCTGCAAGGGCTGGGCATCAACGCCGACGGCATTCATGGTGATAAACCCCAGGCCACCCGCCAGCGTGCGCTGGACCGTTTCAAGAGCAGTGACGTGCAGATTCTGGTGGCCACCGATGTGGCGGCCCGTGGCCTGGACATCGAAGACCTGCCGCTGGTGGTCAACTTCGACCTGCCGATCGTCGCCGAAGATTACATCCACCGCATCGGCCGTACGGGGCGTGCGGGCAACACCGGCGAGGCGATTTCCCTGGTGTGCGCCGATGAAGTGAACATGCTGTCGGCCATCGAGATGCTCACGCGTCAGACCCTGACCCGCAAGATGGAGCCGGACTTCGAACCCGAGCACCGCGTGCCGGACACCGATGCCAGCGGGCAGGTGGTGAAGAAGCCGAAAAAGCCGAAGAAGCCCAAGGCGTCTGGCGGTGGTGGTGGCAAGCGCAATTTGGGCAAGTGGGTGGAGAGTGGGGATTTAGCGCCTGCCGAACCTTCGATCAAGCCGGTGCGCAAGGTGCCGGTGTTCAATACCGGGCCGCGCAAG
Source organism: Pseudomonas trivialis (assembly GCF_001439805.1). Classification (GTDB taxonomy): domain Bacteria; phylum Pseudomonadota; class Gammaproteobacteria; order Pseudomonadales; family Pseudomonadaceae; genus Aquipseudomonas; species Aquipseudomonas trivialis. Next base: position 37,334 of record NZ_JYLK01000009.1, read on the forward strand.
AAAAAGTAAGTAGCGGGTATCGAGACGGTTTTGAGTGCAGTGGGCGAGGCAATCTCGCTCATGTAGGCAGTGTGCAATCTACTGCGCGGCAACCCACTGGTGATAGATGAGTGGGCTCTGCTTACGGCAGCTGATCGCTCTTTAGTGTTGTGGCAGGCAATGCAACGGTCGTTTGTTGTTACTTTAAAAAATACCCTCCTGGAACTGATGTTTTACTTTCATCCAATAAAATGGGCTTCAACTTTTTGATCCCCATGAATAAATTGGAGGTTTCTGTATGGCAGTATTTCTTGTTCCATTTGCCGTAGCCGCGCTGGGTGGATTAGGTATTATTGGCGGTGCTGTTGCAAGTCGAGAAATTTCGAAAAAGACAGCATCGGATGAACGTGAGGTGCAAGACCGCAACAAGGCGGCATTAACGGAGCGTTTTTCCAACGTTAAGAGCCACCAGGAACAAGGTGAAATTGCGTTGGCAGTCAATGATCTAAAAGAATTGATTGCCTTTTATAAGCAGACTCCTGGCGCGACAGACGATGAACTGCATAGTTTAATCAATGACTTGCGGTCCCTGACGTTTCAAGGTCAAGAAGAGGGCCGGCGACTGACGACTGACTATAAGGTGGCGTTGAGCGAGGCTGAGCATGGCTTCCCTTATGAACGCTATATTCTTAATCGTGATTACGTACACGAGTTAAAGCGAGTGCTGCCTGAGGGTGATGAGTTTTTAAACATGGAAGTTTCGAAATTCAACGCTATCCGGCCGCCGCTCAAAATTAATTGAAGGCTGCGATCACTCAGTCCAATCTCGACTTCGGTTGAGTATTGGACCCGGTCGCGCTCACTGTCCTTATTGGTTTAACCACGCCAACACACCAAACGCCGCCGCGCGTCCGCTGGTAAAACATCCCGTCAGCAAATACCCGCCGGTCGGTGCTTCCCAATCCAGCATCTCCCCCGCACAGAAAACCCCCGGCAATTGCTTGAGCATCAAGCGCTCATCCAGCGCCTCGAACGGCACACCGCCTGCGGTGCTGATGGCCTCATCGATGGGCCGTGTCTTCACCAGGGTCAACGGCAACGCCTTGATATCCACCGCCAGCTGCGCGGGATCATTGAAGTGCTCAGCCGGGGTCAACTCGCGCAACAGCGCCGCCTTCACGCCGTCCACTCCCAGTTGACTGTGCAAATGCTTGCTCATCGAGCGCGAACCGCGCGGTTTAGCCAGTGCGGCCTGCACAGTGTGCAGCGGCCTGCTTGGCAGCAGATCAATATGCACGGTGGCCGCGCCATCACGGTTGATGGCCTCACGTATCGGCGCTGACAGCGCGTAGATCAGGCTGCCCTCGATGCCGGTGGCGGTGATCACGCATTCGCCCAACCGAGGCTTGTCGTCACCCAGCCCGATGGCGACATTCTTCAACGGCGCGCCGGCGAATTTGCTGACCATCAATTCGCTCCAGGCCGACACCTCAAACCCGCAATTGCTCGGTTGCAGACGAACGTAGGGCACGCCTTTGTCTTCCAGCAACTTGAGCCAGGCGCCATCGGAACCCAGGCGTGACCAACTGCCGCCGCCCAGGGCCAGCAACACGGCATCGCTGCGCACGGTTTTCTCGCCGTCCGGGCTGTGGATAAGTAAATCGCCCTCGCTGTTCCAACCCAGCCAACGGTGCCGGGTGTGGATAGCCACGCCCTGGTCGCGCAGGCGCTTGAGCCAGGCGCGCAGCAGCGGTGCGGCTTTCATGTCGGCAGGAAATACTCGGCCTGAGGTGCCGATAAAGGTCTGGATGCCCAGGCCGTGGATCCATTCGCACAACGCCTCGGCACCAAACTCACGCAGCAACGGCGCCAGGTGCGGCGCCCGTTCGGCATAGCGGGCCACGAACGCCGGGTACGCTTCGGAGTGGGTGATGTTCATGCCGCCCACCCCCGCCAGCAGGAATTTGCGCCCCACCGAGGGCATGCCGTCGTACAGGTCCACCCGTACGCCGGCCTGGCTCAGGACTTCGGCGGCCATCAGCCCGGCTGGGCCGCCGCCGATGAGGGTGACGTGGTGAGGTGGGGTCTGAGGCATGGGCAGGGCTACGATGCTGTGAATAAGCCGGGCATTCTACCGGACGCGACGCCAGCTGCCTGATCAAAAAACGTACACTTTCCTGCAGGCCTTATGGATAAATGCCTACAGGCGCTTACGCTCAAGTTATCCACAGGCCGTTCCACAGCCATTGTGGGTAACGCCCAGCATTCAGTGACAACCTGATGACGTCCATACCCGCTGCGCGCTGTGGTGCAGGATGCCGTGGCGGCGTGCGAGGGCAGGGCGGTCCTTGCTGTAGCCACCGCCGATCACGCCCATCACTGGAATGTCGCGGCCCAGGCAGTGGCGCATCACGGCTTCATCGCGGGCGGCCACACCTGCGTCTGTCAGCTTGAGGTAGCCGAGGGCGTCGTCCTTGTGCACATCCACGCCGGCGTCGTACAGCACCAGGTCGGGCTGGTACAGCGCCAGCAGGTAGTTAAGCGCATCGTCCACCACCTTGAGGTAATCGGCGTCGCCCATGCCCATGGGCAGCGGGATGTCCCAGTCGCTTTGGGCCTTGCGCGCGGGGAAGTTCTTTTCGCAGTGCAGCGACACGGTGATGGCGTCCGGCGTGTCGTGGAGGATGCGTGCGGTGCCGTCGCCCTGATGCACATCGCAGTCGAAGATCAGCACGCGGTTGACCCGTCCGCTGGCCAGCAGGTAATGGCTGATCACCGCCAGGTCGTTGAAGATGCAGAAGCCCGCCGGGTAATCGTAGTGGGCGTGGTGGGTGCCGCCGGCCAGGTGGCAGGCCAGGCCGTGTTCGAGGGCTTGTTCGGCGGCGAGCAGGGAACCGCCGACCGCCCGCACGGTGCGCCTGGCCAAGGCTTCGCTCCAGGGCAGGCCGAGGCGGCGCTGGTCTTCGCGAGACAGTTCGCCGCTCATGTAGCGTGCGATGTAGCCAGGTTCGTGGGCCAGGGCCAGAATCTGCGGCGGGCACAATTCGGGGCGCAGCAGGCGGCTGTCTTCGGTCAGCCCGGTGGACACCAGGTGGTCGCGCAACAGGCGAAACTTGTCCATGGGAAACCGATGGTCTGCCGGGAACTCAGGGCTGTAGTCATCGTGGTAGATCAATGGCAAAGGCATGGGATTTTCTGACGGGAACCTGCGAACGATCTTACCAGCGCTGTACACTCTCGCACATGGCAAGGGAGGGGACCCATGGAGCCGATACTTGAATTGCACAGCGCACGCCTGATCATGCGCCAATGGCGCGACAGCGACCTGCCGGAATTTGCACGCATGTGCGCCGACCCGCAGGTGATGCGCTATTTTCCGTCCCCCTTGAGCCACCTGGAAAGCGCCGCATTGATTGGTCGTATTCGCGGCCATTTTGCTGAATACGGCTTTGGCCTGTGGGCCTTGCAGCGCAAGGACAGCGGCGAATTCATCGGCCTTACCGGCTTGCAGCATGTCGGCTTTGACGCCGGGTTTACTCCCGCAGTGGAAATCGGCTGGCGCCTGGCCCGCGAACACTGGGGGCTGGGTTACGCCAGCGAGGCGGCCTGGACCGCGCTGCGCAGTGGGTTTGACCGCTTGCAGTTGGATGACATCGTCGCTTTCACCACCGAGACCAATCTGCCATCACAAAAAGTCATGCAGGCCATCGGTATGCATTACGATCCCCAGGCAGATTTTGAACACCCCAAGGTTGCAGCCGATGACCCGCTGCGCCCCCATGTTTTGTATCGCATCACCCGCGACCAATGGTTGGACACGCTGCACGGATAAGCAGCCCGGAATGCCCCGTAGATTGTAGGAGTTGCTCTATGAGCCAAGTATTGGAAGATCTGGTGGACTTGCTGACCCTGGAGCCGATTGAGGAAAACCTCTTTCGCGGCCGCAGCCAGGACCTGGGTTTTCGCCAGTTGTTCGGCGGTCAGGTGCTCGGCCAGTCGTTGTCGGCCGCCAGCCAGACCGTGGAAGAGACGCGCCATGTGCATTCCTTGCACGGCTATTTCCTGCGCCCCGGCGACGCTGCCTTGCCGGTGGTGTATTCGGTGGACCGCGTGCGTGACGGCGGCAGTTTCAGCACGCGCCGGGTGACGGCCATCCAGAAGGGCAATCCGATTTTTACCTGCAGCGCCTCGTTCCAGTACGGCGAGGAGGGCTTCGAGCATCAGACCACCATGCCCGTTGTGGTGGGGCCGGAAAACCTGCCGTCGGAGTTGGAGCTGACCCAGCAGCGCGCGCACCTGATCCCCGAGCACATGCGCGACAAGCTGCTGTGCCCCAAGCCCATCGAAGTGCGCCCGGTCACCGAGCGCGACCCGTTCAACCCGCAGCCGTCCGACCCGGTCAAATACGTGTGGTTTCGCGCCGATGGCGCCCTGGCGGATGCGCCGGCGCTGCACAAGTACCTGCTGGCCTATGCCTCGGACTTCGGCCTGCTGACAACCTCGCTGCTGCCTCATGGCAAGACCGTGTGGCAAAAGGATATGCAGGTCGCGAGCCTCGACCACGCGCTGTGGTTTCACGCCGACCTGCGCGCCGACGACTGGCTGCTCTACGCCATGGACAGCCCGTGGGCCGGCAATTCCCGCGGGTTTTCGCGGGGCAGCGTGTACAACCGCGCCGGGCAACTGGTGGCGTCGGTGACCCAGGAAGGCCTGATTCGCCATCGCAAGGATTGGGCATGAGCCTGGCAGAGATTAAGCACTGGGTGTTCGACATGGACGGTACCCTCACCGTGGCAGTGCACGACTTTGCGGCCATTCGCGTGGCCCTGGGCATACCGCCCGAAGACGACATCCTTACCCATCTGGCCGCGTTGCCGGCCGATATCGCAGCGTCCAAACATGCCTGGCTGCTGGAGCACGAGCGCGAACTGGCGCTGGGCTCGACGGCAGCCGAGGGTGCGGTGGCGCTGGTGCGCGAACTGGCTGCGCGCGGTTATCGTTTGGGCATCCTGACCCGCAACGCGCGGGAGCTGGCGCATGTCACGCTGGCGGCGATCGGTCTGGCGGACTGCTTTGCTGCTGAGGATGTGCTGGGCCGCGAAGACGCGCCGCCCAAGCCTGCGCCGGGTGGATTGTTGAAGCTGGCGGCCGCCTGGGGTGTGGCTCCGAGCGAGATGGTGATGGTGGGGGATTACCGCTTCGACCTGGACTGCGGACGGGCGGCGGGGACGCGGACGGTGTTGGTGAACCTGCCGCAGAACCCGTGGCCGGAGCTGGCGGATTGGCATGCCGAGGATTGTGGGGCTTTGCGTCGGATGATCCAGGCCAGTCAATAGAAATCAAAAGGTGGGAGGGAGCAAGCCCCCTCCCACATGTTTATCCGGTTTCATCAGTTGAACAGGGCTTTCTGGCCCTGCGGCGAGGTGAACATTCTGTCGCCGTCATGCCCCACGCCGGGTACTTCCACCAGCCTGTGACTCAATTGCGGATGCCGCAGCTTGAGGTAGTCAAAATAGTTGTGCCCCCGAATCAACCGATACGCGCCCTGGGTTTCAGCCTCACAGCTTTTATCCAGCGCCGGGTGGTTGGGGTCGGTGTCCTGCTGGCCCAGCAAATAGGTGATATCCCGCGACACGTAGGCCTGCTCCAACTGCTGGGGCCCTTGGCCCTTGGCGTAGTCGGGCAGGTTTTGCATGCCGTATTTCCAGTCGTTGAAGCCCGGGCAACGGGCGGCGTCGAATTTCACCGGGCGTTGCGGGCTGAAATACGCGTATGACGACGGGTTGGCCACCACGTAACGCAGGCTGATGCCTTCGGTTTGCAGGGGCGGGTGAGCGTGGCCGGTGAGGGCGAAGCGCTGCACCACCTGGCCGCCTCCGGAGTGGCCGGCGACCACGATTTGCTTCAGTGCCGGGAACAGTTTGCGGTCGCTCAGGTGTTTGATGATCTGGTCCAGAGCACCAAACGAGCTGATCTGGCCCGGGCCGGTGGACGATGCGCCGCCCATCCAGTCATTGCCATGCCAGCGCAGCACTTGATCGCTCAGGTGGTTGCGCTTCACGTCCGCCTGGTTGAGAAACTGCGGCGCGATCACCAGCGTTTCAGCGCCGACGCCGGCCTGACGGGCGGCATCGACACCGCTGCGCAGGTAGGTCTGCGCGTTGCGCAGGCGACCATGCACGATGATCAGCGCCCGCGTGACCTGGGGCATCGGCTGGCGCCAGTCCTGGCTCAAGCCCAGGCTCAGGTCGCCGGCCTGCAGGTGAAAGCGGTCAGGGCTGACCTCCTTGACGCCGTGTTCGGCCGCCAGGGTTGAACAGCACACGAGCAGACCCAGCAACACACCCCATCGTTTGTTCATTTAGAGACTCTTGGCTGCAAAGGTGTCGCATTGAGTGATCTGGCCACCTGCGAAGCCGGTCTTGAACCAGCGAACCCTTTGCGCCGAGGTGCCGTGGGTAAACGAGTCAGGCACCACGCGGCCCTGACCCTGTTGCTGCAAGCGGTCATCGCCAATCGCGTTGGCGGCATTCAGCGCTTCTTCGATATCGCCCGGTTCCAGCCAGTTCAGGCGCTTTTGCGCACGGTTGGCCCACACCCCGGCAAAGCAGTCGGCTTGCAGCTCCTGGCGAACCAGCAAGCCGCCGTCGCCTTCCATCGGACGGCCCTGCTGGCGGGCGGTCTGAATCTTGGCCGAGATGCCGAGCAGTGTCTGCACGTGGTGCCCGACTTCATGAGCGATCACGTAGGCCTGGGCGAAGTCGCCGGCGGCCTGGAAACGTTGTGACATTTCCCGGAAGAAATCCAGGTCCAGGTAGACCTGCTGGTCGGCCGGGCAGTAGAACGGGCCGCTGGCCGAGGTGGCGCCACCGCAGGCGGAATTCACCCGGCCACGGAACAGAATCAGTTTCGGGTTGGTGTAGGTCAGGCCGTTTTCCTTGAACACCTGGCCCCAGGTGTCTTCGGTGTCGCCCAGCACGGCGCGCACAAAATCAGCCTGCTCGTCGTTGGCCGGGGGTGCCTGACGCGTTTGTGGGCTCACGGAAGGTGCCTGTTCGGCCTGGCCGGTCAGCTCGCTGAGGATCTGCATCGGGTTCTGGCCGGTCAGCCAGCCAATGCCGACGATCAGCACAATCGCCGTGAGGCTCAGGCCCTTGCCGCCGCCGAAGCGCATGCCGCCACCGCCGCCGCCACTGTCATCCCGGGCATCCACCACGTTGTCGCTGCGTCGGCCTTTTTTCCATAGCATGGTGCAATCCTCTTGATGAAAGGTCCTACAAAAAATATTGATGGAGTATGGCCTTATTGGCGGCAATACCCTTCGCCGGTGGCGACGATCAGGCAGTCTTTTTTATCCGCCAGCCATTTTAGGCCAGTGGCCTCGCCGTCCCCGGCGCGCAGCATCTGCGGGCCGTCCGGGCGGGTGAAGGCGATACCGTCGTCGGCTTCTTCACCCTTGAAGGTGCCGGTGTCCCCGGCATCCAGGCCGTATTGCATGGTCAGGATGTAGTGCCCACGGCCAATGGCGTCGTCCTTGGCGATGGTGAGGTTCAGGCCTTCGACGCCGATCCATTTGCCCACCCATTGGTCGGTAGGCGGGGTGGGCGGCACCAGGGTCGCCTGCACCGACGGCGGCGCAGGTTTGGCCGGTGCCTTGTCCTCATGGTTACAGGCGGCGAGCAAGGCCAGGGTGGAGAGCAGGAACAAGGTTTTTTTCATGGCGGGCAGGCCTTGGTTAAAAAATGTGCAATGCGGGCGTGAGCGTGCAGGGTTGGACCCAAACCCGGTGATTTAGTGCGCTGTTCGCCCGGTGTTTGGTTATGCTCTGAGGGCAGACCCTTGCCCGGCTGCTAGATTATTCGGTTGAGTGCCATCGCGTTTAACTCGCCACACAAGAGAATTCAATGACTGTCAGTACCCCCCTTTCCGGCGTCAACCATCCGTTCAAAGGCATCCTGTTGATTGTGGTGGCGACGTTCCTGTTCTCCAGCCACGACGCGCTGTCCAAGTACCTGGCCGGGTTCTACCCGATCGTGATGGTGGTGTGGGCACGCTACCTGGTGCACACCTTGCTGATGGCCGGGATCTTCCTGCCCCAGTCGGGCCTGCGCGTACTGCGCAGCAAACGCCCCGGCATGCAGGTGGTGCGGGCGTTGTGCCTGTTGGGCACCAGCCTGTTTTTCACCACGGCGCTGCATTACATCCCGCTGGCGGAAGCCACGGCGGTGAACTTCCTCGCGCCCATCCTGGTGACCGCGCTGTCGGTGCCGCTGCTGGGCGAGCACGTCACGCGGGGCCAGTGGCTGGCGGTGATCTGCGGGTTTATCGGCGTGGTGATCATCATCCACCCCGGCGGCGAGCTGTTTACCCCGGCAGTGCTGCTGCCGTTGTGCTCGGCGCTGTTCTTCTGCTTCTACCAGTTGCTCACGCGTATCCTCAGCCAATACGACACGCCCACCACCAGCAATTTTTTCGCCGGGCTGTGCAACACCCTGGTGATGAGTGCGATGGTGCCGTTCTTCTGGCACGTGCCGAGCCTGTGGCACGGGGTGATGATGCTGGCGCTGGGTACCTGCGGCATGACCGCCCACTTGATGTTGACCCAGGCGTTCCGCTTCGCGGCGCCGGCATTGCTGGCGCCGTTCGGCTACTGCCAGATCGTGTTTGCGGGGTTGCTGGGCTGGCTGGTGTTCAGTCATACCCCCGACATGACCACGGTGGTCGGCATCGGGGTGATCTGCATGAGCGGGCTGGCCGCTGCCTGGCAGCAGCGGCGTCGTTGAGTTACACGTCTACTGTCGGGATCTTGCGCGGGGCCATGAAGTACATCCAGGTCAGCGCAATGAAGTACATCGCCGGGATCAGGGTGAACAGCACCGTGTAGTTGTTGTTGGTCACCGTGAGGATATGGCCGACGATCTGGGTCATGAACATGCCGCCGATGGCCGCGCACATCCCGCCGAACCCGAACACCGTGCTCATCATGTGCTTGGGCGTGTAGTCCATTACCAGGCTCCAGATGTTGGCGGTCCAGGCCTGGTGCGCGCCGATGGCCAGGGAGATGGCAAACACCGCGACCCACAGCTGGCTGGAGCCGGCCGCCATGATCACGCCGACGATGCAGCAGGCGAACAGCAGCATCGACAGCAGTCGTGCCTTGATCGAGTTCATGCCACGGCCGATCAGGAACGACGACAGGATACCGCCGCCCACGCTGCCGAAGTCGGCGGTGAGGTAGATGATGATCAGCGGGATGCCCATCTGCGTCACGTTGATGCCCAGGTTGTATTGCTGGTTCAGGAACGGCGGCAGCCAATACAGGTAGAACCAGAACACCGGGGCGGTCAGGGCGTAAGCGATGGCGAAAGCCCAGGTGCCGCGCATGCGCAGGATGCGGCTGAACGGAACGCCCGGTTGCTCCGGCTCGATTTCCCGCTGCACGTAGTCCAGTTCCGATTGTTTAACGCTCGGATGGTCTTCCGGGTTGTAGTACTTCAAACCCCAGAACACCAGCCACAACGCGCCCAGCGACGCCATGCAGAGGAACGCCGCCTGCCAGCCCCACACGTGCAGGATCAACGGCAGCAGCATCGGCGTCATCATGGCGCCGACGTTGGTGCCGGCGTTGAAGATACCGGTGGCCACGGCGCGTTCACCGGCCGGGAACCACAGACGGGTGGTCTTGACGCAGGCCGGGTAGTTGGCGGCTTCGGTCAGGCCCAGGATAAAGCGGCACACCATAAAGCCCACTGCCGAGGTGGCCAGGCCGTGCGCGCCAGTGGCCAGGCTCCACAACAGCACGGCGCAGAAGAACACACGCTTCACACCCACTCGGTCGATCAGGCGGCCCTGCAGCACGAAGCCGATGGCGTAGCCCACCTGAAACCAGAAATTGATGTTGGCGTAGTCCATCGCCGTCCAGCTCATTTCCTTGGCGAGGATCGGTTGCATCACGCCCAGGGCGGCGCGGTCGATGTAGTTGAGGGTGGTGGCGAAGAACACCAGGGCCAGCATGCCCCAGCGAGTTTTACCCACGGCCAGGGCGCCGCGGATCTTGTCGCCGATGCCGGCGTGCGGGGTGCCCGGGCGCGTGGCCAGGGTAGGGTTTTGCAAAGGCATGAGGTCGTACCCGTTTTTTTGAAATTTTTATGGTGTGTTCTGGGTCTTTTCTTACGAGATCGATGGTGCGCAGCGGTTAAAAAATCGTCAATTCGCCAAATCGGCTAGTGTTCGATAATCGCACCAAAAACTAACCGGTTCGTACATTATGATTGCTGCGTGTTGGCTGGGGGCGAATAATTTGCCACAAACAACACGTGCCGGGAGAACTCCATGCAACGATCCATCGCTACCGTTTCCTTGAGCGGCACCCTGCCGGAAAAGCTCGAAGCCATTGCCGCCGCCGGTTTTGATGGGGTTGAGATCTTCGAGAACGACCTGTTGTATTACGACGGGAGCCCGCGCGAAGTTAGACAAATGTGTGCCGACCTCGGAATTGCCATCACCTTGTTCCAGCCGTTTCGCGACTTTGAAGGCTGCCGCCGCGACCGCCTGGCGCGCAACCTGGAGCGCGCCGAGCGCAAGTTCGACCTGATGCAGGAACTGGGCACCGACCTGGTGCTGGTATGCAGCAACGCCTCGGCCGATTGCGTGGGCGATGAACGCATCCTCCTCGATGACCTCAGCCTTTTGGCCGAACACGCCGGTCGTCGAGGCTTGCGCATTGGCTACGAAGCGCTGGCCTGGGGCAAGCATGTGAATACCTGGCAGCAGGTGTGGAACCTGGTGCGCCAGGTCGATCATCCCGCCCTGGGCGTGTTGCTCGACAGCTTTCACACGCTGTCGCTCAAGGGCGACCCGAGTGGCATCGCCCAGATACCGGGCGACAAGATCTTCTTTGTGCAGATGGCCGATGCGCCGATCCTGGCCATGGACGTGCTGGAGTGGAGCCGGCATTTCCGCTGCTTCCCGGGTCAGGGTGAGTTCGACCTGGCGGGGTTTCTTGCGCCGATCATCCAGAGCGGCTACAGCGGGCCGCTGTCCCTGGAAATCTTCAACGATGGTTTTCGGGCCGCCCCCACGCGCGCGAATGCGGCCGACGGCCTGCGCTCGCTGCTGTACCTGGAAGAGAAAACCCGGCAGCGCCTGGCCGAGCAGGCACCTGCCGCGCCGGTCGATATCCTCTTTGAAACGCCTGCCGCCAGCGAGTACGACGGCATTGAGTTCCTCGAATTCGCCGTGGATGAAAGCCTCGGCGCCAAGCTCACCCATTGGCTGGAGCGGCTGGGGTTTGCCAGGGCCGGGCAGCACCGCTCGAAAAATGTGAGCCTGCTGCGTCAGGGCGATATCAACCTGATCCTCAATTGCGAACCCTATTCCTTCGCCCACAACTTCTTCGAGGCCCATGGGCCGTCGTTATGTGCCACGGCGATTCGGGTCAAGGACAGTGCCAAGGCGCTGCAACGTGCCGTGGCCTTCAAGGGCCAGCCCTATCGCGGCCTGGTTGGGCCCAATGAGCTGGAGCTGGCTGCCGTGCGTGCGCCGGATGGCAGCCTGATTTACCTGGTGGACCCCAGCGAAGGCGGCCTGTACGACACGGATTTCAACCTGCAATCGGCGCCATCCGCCAGCGGCGGGCTGCTGCGCATCGACCATATGGCCATGGCGCTGCCGGCCGACAGCCTCGACAGCTGGGTGCTGTTCTACAAGAGCCTGCTCGACTTCGAGGCCGATGACGAAGTGGTGTTGCCTGACCCTTACGGGTTGGTGAAAAGCCGCGCGCTGCGCAGCCGCTGCAGCTCGATTCGCCTGCCGCTGAATATCTCCGAGAACCGCAACACCGCCATTTCCCACGCACTGTCGAGCTATCGCGGCTCGGGCGTGCACCACATTGCCTTCGACTGCGCGGATATTTTCGCCGAGGTGCGCCGCGCCAAGGACGCCGGGGTGCCGCTGCTGGATATCCCGCTCAATTACTACGACGACCTCGCCGCCCGGTTTGATTTCGACGACGAGTTCCTCAGCGAGCTGGCGTACTACAACGTGCTGTACGACCGCGACGCCCAGGGGGGTGAGCTGTTTCACGTGTACACCGAACCATTCGAGGGGCGGTTTTTCTTCGAGATCCTGCAGCGCAAGAATGGCTACGCCGGCTATGGCGCGGCGAACGTGGCGGTGCGTCTGGCGGCGATGGCCAAGTCGCGCAGCGGCGCGGTTCGTCAGGCGCGTCTGTGATACAGGGCCAGGTGCTTCCTTCGGCAAGCGCCGCGCCCCATAATCGCAGCCTGCATAACACACCGCCATGAGCGCACCATGACCCTGACTCCCGATCTCTCCGCCGTGTCAGACGCACCGCGCAAGAGTCGCAAGAACAATCCGGAAAAGACCCGGGAGAATATTCTCCAGGAAGCCATCGTCGAATTTGTTCAGCAGGGCCTGTCCGGCGCCCGCGTGGACGCGATTGCCGAGCGCATCCACACCTCCAAGCGCATGATCTATTACTACTTCGGCAGCAAGGAGCAGTTGTACGTCGAGGTGCTGGAAAAACTTTACGGCGACATCCGCAACACCGAAACCCGCATGAACCTCACCGCCCTGGAGCCGCGCGAAGCGATCCGGCGGCTGGTGGAATTCACCTTCGATCACCATGATCAGAATGTGGATTTTGTGCGTATCGTCAGCATCGAAAATATCCACAATGCCGAGTACGTGAAGCGCACCGACACGATCAAGGCGATGAACAGCAAGATCCTGGAGGGCCTGGGGGAAACCCTGCGCCGTGGCGCCGAGCTGGGATTGTTTCGCGAGGGGCTGGAGCCTTTGGACGTGCATTTGCTGATCAACTCGTTCAGCTTTTACCGGGTGTCCAACCGTCATACCTTCAGTGAGATCTTTCAGATCGAACTGTCGGATGAGGCGGTTAAACAGCGGCACCGTGAGATGATCTGTGAGTCGGTGTTGCGTTACCTGCAGGCTTGATTACGCATTTTGAAATGCAACCCATGTGGGAGGAGGCAAGCTCCCCGCTTATCAAACACAAAATAAGTTGTTGATTTAAAAATGAAATTTCAGGAATCCAGATTCCTGTGGCGAGCAGGCTTGCCCTGCGTTGGAGGGCGCAGCGGCCGTAAGACCATGCTCTGCGCAGGGGCAGATACACCGCGTTTTACTTGATTGGGGGCGCTTCGCACCCCAACGCGGGGCAAGCCCGCTCGCCACAACAAGCCAGCTCGCCACAACAAGCCCGCTCGCAGCCTCCCACATTTTCAGGTGTTCATGGTCTGGAAGTGCGCAAGCATTCTTTGCGCGTCCGCCACCTCACCACTGAACAATTCAAACGCTTTCACCGCCTGAAACACCGCCATATTGCCACCATCCAACGTGCGGCAACCCAGGGCACGGGCATCGCGCAACAGTTGGGTTTCCAGCGGAAAGTACACGATTTCCGCGACCCACAGTTGTGCGCGTAACAGCGCTGCGTGCACTGGCGTACCGGGCAGTTTGGCCATGCCCATCGGCGTGGTGTTCACCAGGCCATCGGCCTCGGCCATGGCGTTGTCCAATTGGCTGCCGACCTCGGCGCGCCCCATGCCGAAGCGCAAGGTCAAGTTATCCACAAGCTCGCGCGATCGAGCGGCGTCCACGTCGAAAATACTCAACTGCTGCACACCCTCGGCCAGCAACGCATGGGCAACCGCGGCCCCGGCACCGCCGGCGCCCATCTGCACCACGCGCTGGCGCGGCACATCATTGAGGTTGCGTCGAAAGCCTTCGGCAAAGCCCAGGCAGTCGGTGTTGTGGCCGATGCGTTTGCCGTCCTTGAACACCACGGTGTTTACCGCGCCGATGCCGCGCGCCTCGTCCGATAAGTCATCCAGCAACGGCAGGATCGCCTGCTTGCACGGGTAGGTAATGTTCAAACCGGTGAACTGCATCGACTCTGCGGCGCGCAGCAGGTCGGGCAGGGCGCTGACGGTCAGTTGCAACGGTTCCAGGTCGATCAGGCGATACAGGTAGCGCAAGCCTTGGGCGTCACCTTCCTGCTCATGCAGGGCCGGGGTGCGGGAGGCCTGGATACCGGCGCCGATCAGGCCGGCGAGCACGCGTGGTTTCATCAGGCGCATCCTTTGAGCGTGTGACTGAAATGTTCCAGGGCCAGGTGATAGCCATGGCTGCCAAACCCCGCCAGCACCGCCTTGGCGACCGGGGAGACGAACGAGTGATGACGAAAGGCTTCGCGCGCATGCACGTTGGATAGATGCACTTCGATCACCGGCACTTCACTGGCCACCAGCGCATCACGGAGGGCGACCGAGGTGTGGGTCCAGGCGGCGGGGTTGATCACGATTCCGGCGCAGCGGGCGCGGGCACCGTGGATCCAGTCGAGCAGTTCGCCTTCGTGGTTGGTCTGGCGAAACTCGACTTTCAGCCCGAGCTGCTGCGCACTGCGTCCGCACAGGGCGGCGACATCGGCCAGGGTTTCATGGCCATAAGTGGCGGGCTCGCGAGTGCCGAGCAGGTTGAGATTGGGGCCGTTGAGCACCAGCACGATGGGTGGCATTGGAGGATCTCCACAGTTCTTATTGGTTGTGGGGATAAAATGTACTGGTTGGTTAGTTTGGTCAATGGATGGCGCGGGGTGTGTTCGATTATCGAACGATTAATCGTGGCTTCAGACGTTGGAATGTGCGGTAACAACGCTGCATTCGACGAATTGTGCGCTGTTACTAATCTGTGAAAAAGCGTCGGAGTGATGGAGCCGGTTGTCGGGTTGCAGAAGGAGTCTTGCGGAGTTCGAAGGGTTTTCCCAGGAGGATTTCCAGCAGTCGGAAGTCGGCTTTGGCGGCAAGGCACTGTGCTGCGAGCTTCAGGCCCCGGATGTGTCGATCACCGGCCTGATCGCCACAAGCCAGCCTCTGATGGATCTAGCGGTAAGCCTGGTGGCGTCACGCAACGGTCGCAAGAGCAGCGCGGCCAAATCCGCCGCCGCTCGTGCGAATGGCAAGAAGGGTGGCCGGCCACCCAAAAAAGCGCCGGACACCGGTGACTCCACTGACGCATGACGCTGTAGATGTCTGGATCAACGACGGCTCAGCAACACCCCGGACTCCATGTGATGCGTCCACGGAAACTGGTCAAACAGGGCGCACCGG
Organism: Pseudomonas trivialis; assembly: GCF_001439805.1. GTDB lineage: Bacteria > Pseudomonadota > Gammaproteobacteria > Pseudomonadales > Pseudomonadaceae > Aquipseudomonas > Aquipseudomonas trivialis. Next base: position 52,465 of record NZ_JYLK01000009.1, read on the forward strand.
GTAATGCGGTGGGTGTCATGCAGTTGCGCAATGTTCGCCGCCAGCGTCTCGGGGTTGCAGGAGATGTAGAGGATGTTGTCGAAGCGTCGGGTCAGCTCGCAGGTGTCCGGGTCCATGCCGGCGCGTGGCGGGTCGACGAATACGCTGCCGAATTCGTAGCTTTTCAAGTCGACGCCGTGCAGGCGACGGAACGGACGCACTTCGTTCAGCGCCTGGGTGAGTTCCTCGGCAGAGAGACGCACCAGCGTGACGTTATTCACCGCGTTCTCATCGAGGTTGCTCAGCGCCGCATTCACCGAGGTCTTGCTGATCTCGGTCGCCAGCACCTTGCGCACGCGCGTGGCCAGCGGCAGGGTGAAGTTGCCGTTGCCGCAGTACAGCTCCAGCAAGTCATCCGGGCGCTCGCCCAATGCCTCGAACGCCCAGTTGAGCATCTTCTGGTTCACCGTGCCGTTGGGCTGGGTGAAGGCACCTTCGGGTTGGCGGTAGCTGAAGGTGCGCCCGCCGACGTCGAGTTTCTCCACCACGTAGTCGTGGCCGATCACATCGCGCTTGCCCTTGGAGCGGCCGATGATGCTCACGCCCAGATCAGCCGCGAGTTTATTCGCCGCCGTGTGCCAGTGCTCGTCCAGGGGGCGGTGATAGCACAGGGTGATCATTGCATCGCCGGCCAGGGTGGTGAGGAACTCCACCTGGAACAGCTTGTGACTCAGGGCGGCGCTGGCTTGCCAGGCAGCCTTGAGCTGCGGCATCAACTGGTTGATGCGCTGGCTGGCAATCGGGAAGTCTTCGATCAGGATCGGCGTGCGCTTGTCGTCCTGGGAGAACATCGCGTAATGACGCTCGCCGTCTTCGCGCCACAGGCGGAACTCGGCGCGCAGGCGAAAGTGCTGCAACGGTGAGTCGAAGACCTGCGGCTCAGGCGCATCGAACGGTGCCAGCAGGTCACGCAGGCGCGTGACCTTGTCCTGCAGTTGCGCGGTGTAGCGTGCGGCGTCAAAAGTCATGCGTTGAACCAGCCCAGCTTGATCACGAACAGAATCGACAGAATCACCAGCGCCGGGTTCAGCTCACGGTAGCGGCCCGAAAGCAGCTTGATGGCGGTCCAGGCGATGAAACCGAAGGCGATGCCGTTGGCGATGGAGTAAGTGAAGGGCATCGCCAGGGCGGTGATCACCACCGGCGCTGCCACGGTAATATCGTCCCAGTCGATTTCGGCCAGCCCCTGGGTCATCAGCACCGCCACGAACAACAGCGCCGGCGCGGTGGCGAAGGCGGGAACGCTGGCGGCCAGCGGCGAGAAGAACAGCGCCAGCAGGAACAGAATGGCGACCACGATGGCCGTCAGGCCGGTACGGCCACCGGCGCTCACGCCCGCGGCGGACTCGATGTAGCTGGTGGTGGTCGAGGTGCCGAGCAGGGAACCGGCCATGGCGGCGGTGCTGTCGGCGATCAATGCACGGCCCATTTTCGGCATGTGGCCGTCCTTGCCCATCAGCCCGGCGCGCTTGGCGACGCCGATCAGGGTGCCGGAGTTGTCGAACAGGTCGACGAACAGGAAGGCGAAGATCACGCTGACCAGGCCGATATCCAGCGCGCCCTTGATGTCCAGTTGCAGGAAGGTCGGGGCCAGGGACGGCGGCATCGAGGTCACGCCGCCGAAGGGGGTGATGCCGAGCAGGATCGACACAATGGTCACCGCCAGAATGCCGATCAGCACCGCGCCGCGCACGGCCAGGGCTTCCAGCGCCACGATCAGCACGAAGCCCAGGGTGGCGAGGATGGGGGCCGGTTGCTTGAGGTCGCCCATGCCAATCAGGGTGGCCGGGTTGGCAACCACGATCCCGGCGTTGTGCAGGGCGATCAGCGCGAGGAACAGGCCGATACCGGCGGCAATCGCCGAGCGCAGCGGCAGGGGGATGCTGTTGATGATCCACTCACGGATGCGGAAGATCGACAGCAGGAAGAACAGCACCGCCGAGATGAAAACCGCACCCAGCGCCACCTGCCAGGTGTGGCCCATGTGCAGCACCACGGTGTAGGTGAAGAAGGCGTTCAGACCCATGCCCGGCGCCAGCGCAATCGGGTAGTTGGCGATCAGGCCCATCACGGTCGAACCGATGGCGGCGGCCAGGCAGGTCGCGACGAACACCGCGCCCTTGTCCATGCCGGTCTCGCCCAGAATGCTCGGGTTCACGAACAGGATGTAAGCCATCGCCAGGAACGTGGTGATGCCCGCAAGAATCTCGGTGCGCACGTTGGTGTTGTGGGCTTTGAGTTGAAACAGCTTTTCCAGCATGCCGGCTCCCTGTGACGCGCTTTTGCGTCGTTATTTGTTGACCTCTAAGTCAAAGCACAAACTGCGCCAAGCGCCTGTGGTTTCAGAGAGGATCGGAAAAAGCGGCGCATCATACCAGCAGCCGAGGCTGTGTGGCGCGTGGCCTTGAGGCATACTGCGGCGACGTTTGATACCGGGTGGTCAACAGCATGAAAAAAGCCAACGCGTGGAGTCTAGCGCTGTTCCCCTTTATTGGCCTGTGGCTCGGTGCAGCACCGGCGTGGGGCGCCGCTGCACCGGCCTTGAGCGAGGTGCGGGTGTTCAAGGTCGAGTCGGCGCGCTGCACCGAGAGCATCCCGGACCGCGTGACCACCACCCAGATGTGCACGCACCGTGGGCCCACCAAGGTCTCGGTGATGGAAGTGGGCCTGGGCAACAACCCGGTCGGGCGCTTCAACGGCGCGGTGCTCAATGCTCAGCGCACGTCGGTGTGCCAGGTCGGCAATATCAGCCAGGCGTGCAATGGCGCAGGCCAACTGATCGGCTACATCTATGTGTTCGACCTGAACGTCGCAGGCCCCGGCGGCTTTGAATACAGCAACTCCTCGATCAATCCGCCGCGCAACACCCTCAAGACCCAACTCAATATCCTCTGATCAATCCGCTTGAACGCTCATACCCCCGGGAAGTCGTACCCCTGAGACGGCGATTTCCCTAACGCCGCGGATGTACACCAACCCGTGAGGTGTTTATGAGCGCGACCCCCAATGGCGCGGCGGCCCAACCGTTCGTCGCCCACCCAATACGCTTGACCCTCAACGGTCAGGAACGCCACCTGAGCGTGTTGCCCTGGACCACCCTGCTGGACCTGCTGCGCGAACAACTGGACCTGGTCGGCAGCAAGAAAGGCTGTGACCATGGCCAGTGCGGCGCCTGCACCGTGTTGCGCGACGGCAAGCGCGTCAATGCCTGCCTGACCCTGGCCATCATGTGCGACGGTGCCGAGCTGACCACCATCGAAGGCCTGGCCGACGGCGACCGGTTGCACCCGATGCAGCAAGCCTTCATCAAACATGACGCCTTCCAGTGCGGTTACTGCACCCCCGGCCAGATTTGCTCCGCCGTGGGCCTGGTCAACGAGGGCCGCGCCCACGACAGCGCCCAGATCCAGGAACTGATGAGCGGCAACCTCTGCCGTTGCGGCGCCTACAGCAATATTCGCGATGCCATCGAGGACGCGCTGCCCGCGTGCCGCCAGCAGGGAGGTGAGCAATGAATCCCTTCCACTACAGCAAGCCCGCCGATGTGCAGGAAGCGGTGCACCTGAGCAGCGCGGCCTCACGCTTCATTGCCGGGGGCACCAACCTGCTGGACCTGATGAAAGAGAACATCAGCCGCCCCGAGCACCTGATCGATATCACCGGCCTGCCGCTGCGCGAGGTGGAAGCAACCGCCGACGGCGGCGTGCGCATCGGGGCCCTGGTCAGTAACGCCGACCTGGCCTGGCACCCGCTGATCGAACAGCGTTACCCGCTGCTGTCCCAGGCCATTCTCGCCGGCGCCTCGCCGCAGCTGCGCAACATGGCCAGCACCGGCGGCAACCTGTTGCAGCGCACCCGTTGTTACTACTTCTACGACGCCGCCGTGCCGTGCAACAAGCGCGAGCCCGGCAGCGGTTGCCCGGCGCGCACCGGATTGAACCGCATCCATGCGATCCTCGGCGCCAGCGACCAGTGCGTCGCCACCCATCCTTCCGACATGTGCGTGGCTCTGGCGGCGCTGGAAGCGCGGGTGCATGTGCAGGGGCGCGCCGGCACGCGGGTTATCGAGTTTGCCGATTTCCATCGTCTGCCCGGTGATGCGCCGCAACGTGACAACCAATTGGCTGACGACGAGCTGATCACTGCTGTCGAACTGCCGGCCGATCACTTGGCCCGTCACAGCCACTACCTGAAAATCCGTGACCGCGCGTCCTATGCGTTTGCCCTGGTGTCCGTCGCCGCAGCCCTCGAACTGGACGGCGACCGCATCGTTGACGCGCGTCTGGCCCTCGGCGGTGTAGCGCATAAACCCTGGCGTGACCGCGCGGTGGAAAGCGCCTTGATCGGCCAGTCGGTCAGCCGCGAAACCTTCAGCAACGCCGCCGACGCGCTGCTGCAGGATGCCGAGCCGCTTGAGCACAACGGCTTCAAGATCAAGCTGGCACGCCGCGCAATTATCCGCGCCCTGAGCGACGCCGCCGTCGCAGGAGAACAGCCATGAGTGCTATCGGCAAACCCCTTGACCGCGTCGACGGTCTGCTCAAGGTCACCGGGCAAGCGCGCTACGCCGGTGAATTTCCCGAGGACGGCCTGCTGCACGGCAGCGTGGTTTCCAGCAACATTGCCAAGGGCCGCGTGCTGCGCATCGACGCCTCCAGGGCGCTGGCGCTGCCGGGCGTGGTGGCCGTGATCGACCACCTCAACCGGCCGAAAATTGCCAGCTACGATGACGCCTTCGCCGACGATGATGCGGCGGACGGCTCGCCCTTCCGCCCGTTGTACAACGACCGCGTGCTGTACAGCGGCCAGCCGCTGGCGCTGGTCATCGCCGATAACCTGGAGCTGGCGCGCCACGCCGGGTCCCTGGTGCACATCGAGTACGAAACCGAAGCCTTCGACACCGATCTGGCTGCGCAGCAGGACAGCGCTCACCCTTCGTCGCAGACCCCGCCCAAACCGCGCGGCAACTTCCAGGCCGAATGGTCCGGCGCGGCCATCAGCCTCGACCTGCATTACAGCACCCCGATCGAACATCACAACCCCATGGAACCTCACGCCAGCACCGTGCTGTATCAGCCGGACGGCACCTTGCACATCCACGACAAGACCCAGGGCCCGCAAAACTGCCAGTCCTATGTGCAGGAGGTGTTCGGCCTGGATAAAAGCCAGGTGCGCATTTTTGCCGCGTTCGTCGGCGGCGCCTTTGGCTCCGGCCTGCGTCCGCAGTACCAGTTGCCGTTGGCGGTGATGGCGTCGCTGTCGCTCAAGCGTTCGGTGCGCGTGACCCTCACCCGCCAGCAGATGTTCACCTTCGGCTACCGCCCGCGCACCCTGCAGCGCCTGCAGATGGGCGCCGCTGCCAATGGTCGCTTGCTGGCGCTGGGGCACACCGCGATTGGCCAGACCTCGCGCTTCGAGGATTTCAGCGAACACGTGGTGGAGTGGAGCGGCATGCTCTACCACTGCGACAACATTCAGCTGACTTACAAGCTGGTGCCACTGGACGTTTACACCCCGCTGGACATGCGCGCACCCGGCGCTGCCCTGGGTGTGATCGGCCTCGAATGCGCGATGGATGAACTGGCTTGCGCCCTGGCCATCGACCCGGTGCAACTGCGCCTGATCAACTACGCCGAGCGCAACCAGAACGAAGACAAACCCTGGTCCAGCAAAGCCCTGCGCGAGTGTTACAGCGAAGGCGCCGAGCGTTTTGGCTGGAGCCAGCGCAACCCGGAACCGCGCAGCATGCGCGACGGCCGTCAGTTGATCGGCTGGGGCATGGCCGGTGGCGTGTGGGAAGCCATGCAGATGAAGGCCAGTGCCAAGGCGCGTCTGGACGCGAATGGCAAACTGACCGTGAGCAGCGCCACCACCGACATCGGTACCGGCACCTATACCGTCATGACGCAGATTGCGGCCCAGGCCAGCGGTGTGGCGATGGCCGATATCAGCTTTCTGCTGGGGGATTCATCCTTGCCCACCGCGCCGTTGCAAGGCGGCTCGTTTACCGTGTCGTCGGTCGGTACGGCGGTGCAGCAGGCGTGCGAAGCGCTTAATGCCAAGTTGCTGAAAATCGCCCAACAGACCTATCCGGCCTTCAAGGGTGTGGACACCGCGCGCTTTGAGGACGGTCAACTGCACGCCGGCGAACAGCGCGTGTCCCTGGCGCAGCTGGTCAGGGACAGCGGCGAGCAGGCGCTGGAGGTGCAGGTCGACAGCGAGCCTGACAAAAAGCGCGAAGCCTATGCCACGGCCACTCACTCGGCGGTGTTCGTCGAAGTGCGCGTGGATGAGGACCTGGGCACCATCAAGGTCAGCCGTGTGGTCAGCGCGGTTGCCGCCGGGCGCGTGGTCAACCCGAAAATGGCGCGCAGCCAGATCCTCGGCGGTGTGGTGTGGGGCATCGGCATGGCGCTGCATGAAGAGACCCAGGTCGACCATCAACTGGGCCGCTACATGAACCACAGCCTGGCCGAATATCACATTCCGGTTAACGCCGATATTGGCGAGATCGATGTGGTGTTCGTCGAGGAACATGACGAGATCGTCAACGCACTGGGTTCCAAGGGCGTGGGCGAGATCGGCATTGTCGGCGTGGCGGCGGCGGTGGCGAATGCGGTGTACCACGCCACCGGCAAGCGGGTGCGGGAATTTCCGATCACATTGGATAAAGTGCTTTGACGTAAAGCATTCAATGATCGTGATTGAGGGCCGGGTAGATCCGGCCCTTAACGGCTTGTACTCGCTCAGGAGACTTTCAGGTCGATGAATAGGTCCGTCATATTCGGAGGTTGAATAACGGACGTCTCAGTGTTAACCGGAGCATCATCCACGAGAACCCCTGTTGCACCGGTTAACTCAGAGATACCGCGAATGGGTCGGCTTGCTTCGTAGGTGAATACATGGTCACTGCCCACTCGTACAATCCATTTTTGTTGAGGGTCAAGCGCTTGATCTTTCTCGATCACTTTGCTCGCGTAATAGTTCATGTTTTTGAGCCGTGTGGTTTTCTTCTCTACCGAAGGCACATCGATTGCTTTAATACGAATGCCGTTTTTTCGCAGGGTCAGAAGCAGTTCTCTGTTGGTATAGATCCCATGTTTACTGTGGGCAAGATCAATTAATTTTAAATTTTTACGCAGCGCCGGGGAGAACTCCCCCGAATCGAAAAACCTGTCAAGATCAGGCTGCAGCGCATGTTCAAACCCTTCCGAGTACAACACACGGACACCGTTTTTTCTAAACACCGCTGCATGATCAATCAGGATTTTCAATCCTGCTGACTGGGAGTGATCCTCGCCGATAATCATGCCGGATGATTTTTGATAAATAGTATCGATCACCTTGGCGGGCGATGCATTTTTATGGATTGTCGAGAGTGCAGGCCTGGGTTTGGTTTTTGCCGTCTTATGAAAACTTTCAGCGTCTTTTTTTAACTGGTTATCGATTTTGGTGATCGCCTTCGACGTCGAAGAGGTTCCATCGGCAGGGTAATCGTAGGCGCCGGGGTCAAACGGTTGACCTTGTGAGTTGCCCCACTTCCACGGCAGTTTTATACCCCCCGGGCCACTGAGCGGCTCCCAGCCTTTGCCTCCCGTGTATTGCACATTCATCACAGCCTTTTCAGTGAGCGGGTCGATGACCTGGGCGTAACCATTTCTCAGCTTGAACTTGGCATCGATTTCAAATACCTCATGGGTCCCGTCATTATTGGCAAGTCGAATAAGCCATTGGTCCTTGCCGTGAGGTCCTTTGACTTGATAGATGCCCATCGCATTGGGCGTTACGCCCTCTATTCGTCGCTCACCGTCTGTGACGATAGAGTCACCGATACTGTGCCATTGCGAGGGACGTAGCCGGTTTGCAGGCCATTCGGAGACGCGCGGAGGACTTGGCGCGGGGCTGTTGGGTGCGGATTCCAATGCACCTGTTACTTCGCTTGCGGCACCTTTGTCACCGTCGAAAAATTTCCCGGCACGCGGTGTCGCTACCAGTACTGCGTTGAGAACGCCGTTTAGAATTTGTTCGTTGCCATTTGCTTTGCCATGCCTGTTGTTGTCAACGCCGATGGCTGCTGTGATTACCCCGCTCGCCAAATAATAAGCATCTATTGCCAGCGCGACTTCGGGCACAACGAGCGCCAGCGGCGTGAGGAATAACGCTATTTTTGCAACCTTTTCGAGGCCGGAAAGTAGCTTCTCTTTCCGGTAGTCCCTGTCGCTGGTTATTTTGAAATCACCGTCCGCGTAAGCGCGACTTTTCTGGCGTCTTGCGACTTCATCAAACGGCAACTTACTCGGTGCTGTGGTGATATATGTCTGTGGGTCCCAGAAGCCGCTGAACGCCCGATGGTCATAGGACAACAATCCGCCTGGGGTCTCGCGCTTTTGCGGCCAAGTGCCGAGCCCGGCCATGGTTTCGTCTGCACCTGCACGCCCGATGCCGTTAGGTCTGTCTTTCAGGGCAACGTGCGTGGCCAGGGCTGCGCGTCTGACCGGATCGGCCATTTGAGCGGCGAGCCCTGTCTTCATTTCAGCCTGGCTATTGAACGTGTGAAAAAACGGGGAAGAACTCCCCGGTTCATAAACCAAGGTGAGCGCAGGCAACTTATTGCCGTTGGCGTCGAAGCTCACCCGATTGTCGGTTATGTAAATCAGGTCGGTGGATTCATAGTTTCCAATCTTCAGCAATCCCACTTCAATACCAGGATCCTTCGGCGGGTTTTTTAGAAGATCCTCAAACTTGATGTCCGGCCATGACGCCTGATTGCCGGATAAGCCAGCAGCCAGCATGGCAAGTTCGAGGCCTTGTGGGGGCAGGCTGCCTTGCTGATGCTGAGTCATCGCTGCTTTAACAAAAGACGCTTTGGCCAGCGCTGGATATTTTTCCTGATGGGCTGTCCAGAACTCGTCCAGAAAATGCTCATAAGGCTGTTGATAGTCCGCGTCCCAGATCAGTTCTTTAAACTCGGTGGGCGTGATTGAACGTTGGTTTGCGGCGTTATAAACCAGCGCGGTCGAGTCTGCGGGCGCCTGGTAAATACCCTGATAAGTATGCGTGATATCAGCTTTTTCGCGGCCAGGGTTAAAACGGCTGAAAAAATCGAACGTGCCCGGTGCATGAGTCGTCAACTCGGGTTTGACGATGACGTCAGGTCCTCCCTCAAAGAAAGGGAGGGGAAAGCCACTCCCCTTGGGCGTGTCTTGTGCATTGGTGATGAGCGCTTGTGTCAGGGAGATTCTTTTTAAAATGTTTGCGGGGTAAGGCCTTTCTCCTGTGGCGTTGTAGTCAAAAGTGACGAGAAACGTTTTATCAGGATCTATATTCCATTTTTCCTTTTCGGCAGGGGTCGTTGCCTTCTCTGCCATCTGCGCAAACGTTTTTTTTAAAAAAATTGAAGCTTCCTGATCAACGCTTTTGAAGGCGTCGGAAATTTTCTTTGTGACGGGGTCAATGTTGATATTGAGTCCCAAGTCGATGGGCACCGGAAGCTTCTCACCTGTACCAACGTTTTTGCCCGGATCAGGATTGACGCTGACTTCCTCAAACCCACCCCCTGGCGCTGCTTTGACCTCCTGTACCAGCTCCTGATCCTTGGACGGGCTGGAATCGATTGCGCGTTTAGCCCGCCCAATTGCGAGTGTCTGATTATCTTGGCTTTCAGGAGGCAGTATTGGCGCTGTCGAAGGGGGCAAGGGGGTATAAAACGGGTGACTGATTTGCATGGCTGGAGGCTCTGGGCATGTCGCGGCGTTGGATTGCACCTTCTGTGGTATTGGGGTAGGTAAAGTTCCAGTGCCAAGTAGCCCTTTTCGCTCCTTTGGCACTATGAGATATCGCTCTGCGCGCAGCCGGGTCTGGAAAAGGGCCGCCCAGCTTGGCTGGTGAGTCGATCCATTCGTTCTGCCAGCCTGTAAACGACTTGACGGTGATCAATTGCTTGGTTCTTCCTTGGGCACATGCATCCGGTCCCGATTGGCCAAGGTCGGGAACAGTTTTATCCACACCCCGGTCACCACCAGCGTGCCGATCCCGCCCATCACCACGGCGGGCACGGTGCCGAACCAGTGGGCGGTAATGCCCGATTCAAATTCGCCCAGCTGATTCGACGCGCCGATAAACAGACCGTTGACCGCGCTGACGCGTCCGCGCATTTCATCCGGGGTTTCCAGTTGCACGAACGAAGCGCGAATGACCATGCTGATCATGTCCGCCGCGCCCAGCACCACCAGCACCGCCAGGGAAAACCAGAACGAGGTGGACAGGCCGAAGGCAATGGTCGCCACGCCAAACACCCCCACGGCGGTGAACATCACGCGGCCCACCTTGCGGTCGACCGAGAACCGCGCCAGCCACAACGACATCAACAGCGCGCCCACCGCCGGTGCCGAGCGCAACAGGCCCAGGCCCCAGGGGCCGGTCAGCAAAATGTCCCTGGCGAACACCGGCAGCAACGCGGTGGCACCCCCCAGCAGCACGGCAAACAGGTCGAGGGAGATCGCGCCGAGGATGTCCGGGCGGCTGCGGATAAAACGGATGCCGGCCAGCAACGAATCCAGCGTGGCCTTGCCTTTGTTCAGCGGCGTCTGGCGGGCGGGCAGGTTGAGCATCAACACGCAGGCGATGAGGTACAGCACCACGGTGGGGCCGTACACCCAGACGCTGCCGAATGCGTAAAGCAGACCGCCGAGTGCCGGGGCGACGATGGTGGCCAGTTGCTGGGCCGACTGCGACGAGGCCACCGCCCTCGGAAACAACGCGCTGGGCACGATGCTCGGCAACAGCGCCTGGGTGGTGGGCTGTTCAAACGAGCGGGCAGCGCCAAGCAGGAAGGCAAGGATAAAGATCATCTCGCGGGTCACGTGGCCGGTCAGGCCGCCGATGGCCAGGGACAGCGCGATCAAGGCCTGCACGGTCTGGCAGATGGCCGCAACCCTGCGCCGCTCATAACGATCGGCCACATGCCCGGTGTGCAGCATGAACAGCACGCGCGGTACAAACTCCACCAGACCGACCAGGCCCAAGTCGAGCACGTTGCCGGTGAGTTGATAGAGGTTCCAGCCGATGGCTACGGTGAGCATCTGAAAGCCGCTGGCGGTGAAGATTCGCGCCAGCCAGAACGCGATGAAAGGACGGTGATGACGTAACAGCAACGCGGGTTCACTGGGCATCGGAGAGGCTGGCCGGAGCTTGAGGGAACGGTGAGATTATCATCAAGCTGTAACAAGTAGTTGCAAGAACGGCAGTGAGGCAGCCTGTCACGCGTCAATCGACCACACGGCCACTGACACAAAATAGGACTACTCTTTTACCAATGCTTGATCCAGATCAAACCCCGCGTCGGGATTGGGTCTGGAGGCCGCAAGGCCAGAATCCCTGCGTGGCTGGCAATAAAAAGAAACGAATTGAAATTCGCCACACTCCATATCCGTGGGGGCATTGGGTGCAGGCTCCTGCCCGCAGCCGGTATTACCTGACAGAGGAAAACTTATGTTCGGTTTGGAGGCGCTCGATCTCGCCCGAATCCAGTTCGCGTTCACGATCTCGTTCCACATCCTGTTCCCGGCCATCACCATCGGCCTGGCCAGTTACCTTGCGGTGCTGGAAGGCTTGTGGCTCAAGACCCGCAACGACACCTACCGTGACCTCTACCACTTCTGGTCAAAGATCTTCGCCGTCAACTTCGGCATGGGCGTGGTCTCGGGCCTGGTCATGGCCTACCAGTTCGGCACCAACTGGAGCCGCTTCTCGGACTTCGCCGGCGCCGTCACCGGGCCGTTGCTGACCTATGAAGTGCTCACGGCGTTCTTCCTCGAGGCCGGTTTTCTCGGCGTGATGCTGTTCGGCTGGAACAAGGTGGGGCGCAACCTGCATTTCTTTTCCACGGTGATGGTGGCCGTGGGGACGCTGATTTCGACGTTCTGGATTCTGTCGTCCAACAGCTGGATGCAGACGCCCCAGGGTTTTGAAATCATCGATGGCCGCGTGATTCCGACCGACTGGTTCGCCGTGGTCTTCAACCCTTCGTTTCCCTATCGCCTGGCGCACATGGCCACGGCGGCGTTCGTGGCCACGGCGTTCTTCGTCGGTTCCTCGGCGGCCTGGCACCTGCTGCGCGGCAAGGACAACCCGGCGATCCGCAAGATGCTGTCGATGGCGATGTGGATGGCGCTGATCGTTGCGCCCATCCAGGCGGTGATCGGTGACTTCCACGGCCTCAATACCCTGCAACACCAGCCGGCGAAAATCGCGGCCATCGAAGGTCACTGGGAAAACAAGGGCAATGAGCCGACCCCGCTGATCCTGTTCGGCTGGCCGGACATGAAGGCTGAAAAAACCAAATACGCGGTGGAGATTCCGTATCTGGGCAGCCTGATCCTGACCCACTCCCTGGACAAACAGGTGCCGGCGCTCAAGGAGTTCCCGCCTGAAGACCGCCCCAACTCGACCGTGGTGTTCTGGTCGTTCCGGGTCATGGTCGGCCTGGGCTTCCTGATGATCTTCACCGGTCTGTTCAGCCTGTGGCTGCGCCGTGGCAACCGGATGTACACGTCCAAACCGTTTCTCTACCTGGCACTGTGGATGGGCCCGTCCGGCCTGATCGCGATTCTCGCCGGCTGGTTCACCACCGAAATCGGCCGCCAGCCATGGGTGGTGTACGGGCTGATGCGCACGGCGGATGCATCCTCCGGGCACAGCCTGGCGCAGATGACCATCACGCTGGTGCTGTTCGTGGTGGTGTACTTCGCGCTGTTTGGCGCGGGCCTGGGCTACATGATGCGCCTGGTGCGCAAAGGCCCGGTCAGCCACGAAAGCACCGAACCGACCCCCGGCGGCCCCGGCCAGAAACGCACGCCGGCGCGTCCGCTGTCGGCGGCCGATGACGGCACCGATGACGACCACCTCCAGCACAAGGGGCATTGAGATGGGTATTGATCTTCCGCTGATCTGGGCCGTGATCATCATCTTCGGCATCATGATGTACGTGGTGATGGACGGCTTCGACCTGGGTATCGGCATCCTCTTTCCGTTTATTCCGGGCAAGGTCGACCGTGACGTGATGATGAACACCGTCGCGCCGGTGTGGGACGGCAACGAAACCTGGCTGGTGCTTGGCGGCGCGGCGCTGTTCGGCGCGTTTCCGCTGGCCTATTCGGTGGTGTTGTCGGCGCTGTACCTGCCGTTGATTCTGATGCTGATCGGGCTGATCTTTCGCGGCGTGGCCTTCGAGTTCCGCTTCAAGGCCAAGGACCACAAGCGCCACCTGTGGGACAAGGCGTTCATCGGCGGCTCGATCGCCGCGACGTTCTTCCAGGGCGTGGCGCTGGGGGCGTTCATCGATGGCTTCCCGGTGGTCAACCGCCAGTTCGCCGGCGGCTCACTGGACTGGCTCACCCCGTTCACGCTGTTCTGCGGCGTGGCACTGATCTTTGCCTATGCATTGCTCGGCTGCACCTGGCTGATCATGAAGACCGAAGGCAAGTTGCAGGCGCAGATGCACCGGCTGGCGCGGCCACTGGCCTTTGTGGTGCTGGCGGTGATGGGGGGCGTCAGCCTGTGGACGCCGCTGGCCCACGGCGATATCGCCTCGCGCTGGTTCAGCCTGCCCAATCTGTTCTGGTTCCTGCCGGTACCGATCCTGGTGCTGGTGACCCTGTATGGGCTGATTCGCGCCGTGGCGCGCCATGCGCATTACACGCCGTTCCTGTTGACGCTGGTGCTGATCTTCCTCGGCTACAGCGGCCTTGGCATCAGCCTGTGGCCGAACATCATCCCGCCGTCGGTATCGATCTGGGACGCCGCCGCGCCGCCGCAGAGCCAGGGCTTCATGCTGGTGGGCACGTTGTTCATCATCCCGTTCATCCTGGGTTACACCTTCTGGAGCTATTACGTGTTCCGCGGCAAGGTCACCCACGAAGACGGCTATCACTAGGAGGGTCGCACGATGTCCGGCAAACCTTCGTTGCACGAAATCGAACAGGCCGAAAAGCAGCCGCTGTGGCGGCGTCTCGGCTGGCTGGCAATGATCTGGACCGGCAGCGTGCTGGCCCTGTTCGTGGTGGCCAGCCTGATGCGCATGTTCATGAACGCGGCGGGCCTGACCACCCACTGACATCCCTGTCCGGGCTTCGCGGCCCGGTTTTCAGGCCTTGCTCTTCATCTGGAAGCGCAGGGCCTTTTTTTTACTTGCGCGCTTTGAGGATGACGAACTTGGGGGTAGCGGCGACTTGCTCGACGCCACGGAACAGGCGCGCCAATTTGCTGTGATAGCCCAGGTGGCGGTTACCGACGATATACAGCGCGCCGCCGACCACCAGCGCTTCCCTGGCCTGCTGAAACATGCGCCAGGCGAGGAAGTCGCCGACCACCTGCTGCTGGTGGAAGGGCGGGTTGCACAGCACCACGTCCAGCGATTGGGCTTCCTGACCGGCCAGGCCGTCGCCCGCACGCAGGATGACGTCACGCGCCCCCAGCGCCGCGCGCCAGTTCTCGTCGGCCGATTGAACGGCCATATAGGACTCGTCCACCAGGGTGTAGTGCGCATCGGGGTTGTGCAGCGCGCTGGCAATCGCCAATACGCCGTTGCCGCAACCCAGGTCGGCCACGCGGGCACTGCCCAGGTTGGTTGGCAGGTGGGGGAGGAAGGCGCGGGTGCCGATGTCGAGGCCTTCGCGGCAGAACACGTTGGCGTGGTTGAGCAGCGTGATGGCGGGCGTGTCCAGCGTGTAGCGGGTGGGGTAGGGCGACACGGCGGCCGGGCGGTCTTCAACGGTGGCGATCAGCAAACGGGCCTTTTTTACCGCCAGTGAGGCATGCATCGGCCCGATGTAGCGTTCGAGCAGTTCGCCGGCTGCCCGTGGCAAGTGTTTGACCATCGCCCCGGCAATCACCTCGGCGCCCGGCGCCAACTGGCCTTGCAGGCGGATCAGTTGTTCTTCAAGCAATGCCAGGGTTTTGGGGACGCGTACCAGCACCCGATCAAAGGGCCCTGTCGGCACTTGGCTGGCTGGCACAAACGGCACGGCATCGAATGCCCTGGCGTTGCGCAAAAGATTTTTTTCGAGGCCCTGTGCGGCCAGGAACGAGTCACCGCTGGACGTCACGTGCACCCGGCCTTCCAGGCTCGCCGCCAACGCGCCGAAACTGTCATTGAGCACCAGCACCCGGGTTGCCATCGTCGGTTGCTGCGCGGCCAAGTGGCTGAGCAGGTACTCGTCGGCTGCATCGAATGCCTGCAGCGGGTCATTGTGTTGCTCTGGCTGGCGAATCAGGTCGAGCTGGGCGAAGGGGCTGTCGAGCAGGGGCATGGCGGGGGAAACTCTGGGTCATCGATGGGCGTCGAGGCGGGAAGACCTGCCGCAACCATCTGAGCGAACTGCGAGGCGGGCCCTCGGGGCTGCATCAACACTCAGATTTGGCCGCAAATGTTACTTTTTTTTCGATGGGATTACATGGGGTGTTTACGCAACGCTCAAAACAGGCCGGCCTTGGACGCGCAGAGCACGGCGGCGATCTTGCTGTTGACGCCCAGCTTCTTGAGGCAACTGCTGATATGAAAGCCCACCGTGCGCTCGGCCAGGCACAAGATGGTGGCGATCTCAGACGCTGTCTTGCCCATGGCCGACCAGCGCAGGATTTCCGTTTCCCGTGGTGTCAGCTTGCAAGGCGGGCTGATGCCGGGCGTATCGGCGAACTTCTGCGCGACCACCGCGTGCATCGCATGGCACATCCAGAGTACCTGGCCGGCTTTTTCGTAAAGCTCCTCGGGGCTGACCTCGCGCTTGCTCCGACCCAGAGTCAGCATGCTGAACACGCCCTGGAAATCATGCACCGCCTGGGTCCATCCCTGATGCACGCCAAACGATTTGGCCAGCGCCCATAAATCGGGGGTGGCAGCGAAGGTTTTTTCCTCCCAGACAATAGGCAGCACGCTGCGTTTGCAATGAGCAACTATGGGATCAACATCAAAAAAGTGAGCGTGTTTATAGGTGCTCGTCCATTCATTTGGATAGTTATTGAGGTTGATGGGTTTCGTTTGGTTGTTTGCTTGTTGTGAGCTCATTGTAAACGAGCAATATTCAAATCCGAGTTCGTAGGTCTGATTAATCACCATCTCATAAACAGTAGTGATCTTGTTCTCGCCTTCCAGCTTGGAAAGCCTTGTGTTTCGCCAGTTAACCATCAGGAACGCTCCATGAGTTTTGGTGTGACTTGGGTACGTCCTAGCTCCCAATGCGGCACGAAAACAGTGTAGGACATGCCTTGCAGAATTGAACGAAAAATCTTCTTTATATGTCAGATGGCATCTTTGATTTTTTGTACGGAGACAGTGGTTTTGTATAGCTTAATTGATTAAGTGGTCGATTTTTCAGGCTGTCCACTTAGAGGGCGCAGCTAATTAATGGCGTATTTGAAGCGGCGTAATAGCGAAATATTCAGTAAGCGTTATATGCATGCGATGCCAAGCAAGTGTATCTAAAAGTTAACACATTGCCCTTCATTACAACGTGCCGCGGTGGCAACCCGTGGCAATGCCAGTACAAACCAACGGTGTTTACCCGCCAGGGTTTGAGGGACACTAGGGCACCTGTAGAACGGAGCCCCCCATGACGGCCAGTGCTGAGAAATTTACCCGCCAGACCCTGCTCGATGTGCAATCGCTGACCCCCAGCCTGTTTACCCTGCGCACCACCCGAGACGCCGGCTTTCGGTTCACCGCCGGCCAGTTCGTGCGCCTGGGCGTGACCAGGGCGGATGGCAGCACCGTATGGCGTGCCTACTCCATCGTGTCTTCGCCGTTTGACGAGCACCTCGACTTCTTCTCCATCGTGGTGCCGGGTGGCGAGTTCACCAGTGAGCTCAGCCGCCTGAAGGTAGGCGATACCTTGATGGTGGAACGCCAGGCCACGGGCTATCTGACCCTGAACCGTTTCGTCGATGGACGCGACTTGTGGCTGCTGGGCACCGGGACGGGCGTGGCGCCGTTCCTGTCGATCCTGCAGGACTTTGAGGTGTGGGAAAAATTCGAGCGCATCGTCCTGGTGTACAGCGCCCGCGAGGCCAGGGAGTTGGCGTATCAATCGCTGATCAGGGAGCTGGGTGAGCGCGAGTACCTGGCCGAGTTCGCGCACAAGCTCACCTACGTGCCGATCGTCACCCGCGAGCAGCATCCGGGCGCCTTGAATGGGCGTATCACCACCCTGATCGAAAACGGCGAACTGGAACGCGCCGCTGGCGTTGCGCTCACCCCGGAGCACTCCCGCGTGCTGATCTGCGGCAACCCGCAGATGGTCGATGACACACGTCAGCTGCTCAAACAGCGCGACCTGCAGTTGAGCCTGAGCCGGCGCCCCGGGCAGGTGGCGGTGGAAAACTACTGGTAAGCAAAAAGGCGCCCGCAGGCGCCTTCTTTGCGAAAACCGTTCGGCCTACAGCGGCTTGTCGTTCTGCGCCTTGAGCAGGTCGCGGATCTCACCCAGCAGCACTTCCTCCTTGGTCGGCACCGGTGGCAGGCTGGGGGCCTTGGCTTCTTCACGCTTGAGGCGGTTGATGACCTTCACGCCCATGAAGATCGCAAACGCGACGATGAGGAAGTCGACCACGCTCTGGATGAACTTGCCGTAGGCCAGCACCACGGCCGGTGCATCGCCCTGGGCTGCCTTGAGCGTTACCGCCAGGTCGCCGAAGTCCACGCCGCCGATCAACAGGCCCAGGGGGGGCATCACCACGTCGCCCACAAACGAGGACACGATTTTGCCGAAGGCGGCGCCGATGATGATACCGACAGCCATGTCGACTACATTACCTTTGACCGCGAAGGCCTTGAACTCACTGATCACGCTCATAGGTTTATTCCTTGTTACACATGAGAAGGGTGGGGCTCAGTGTAAGGCAGTCATGGCGGGCTCGCCCGACACAACTGTTAACACTGCCAGGTTTTATCGACACACCAAATCGCAAATAGTTTGCAAAGTGCCACCAATCGCGCGCGAAATACGCGCTATTTGACGGGGTTGCGAGAATAATTTCTCAATCGTCCTGGTGGGCTTTTTCTATTTATCTTCTGACTCGCGGGTCACTAGCCTCTGGCAAGCACAACTGAATGTGCGCGAAAAAAAACCAGAGGAAACCTCGATGAATCAGTCAACGAACCGTGGGCCCATACTGGCGCGACATGCGTTGCTGCTGGCCACCGCCAGCCTGCTTTCGCTGTCCGTACAGGCCGCCAACCTCACCCGTGACAACGGTGCCGCCGTCGGCGACAACCAGAACTCCCAGACCGCCGGCCCCAATGGCCCGGTCCTGCTGCAAGACGTGCAGCTGATCCAGAAACTGCAGCGCTTTGACCGCGAACGCATCCCGGAGCGCGTAGTGCACGCGCGTGGCACTGGCGCCCACGGCACCTTCACCGTCACCGATAACCTCAGCGACCTGACCAAGGCCAAGGTTTTCGCCGCCGGCGAAGCGACCCCGGTGTTCGTGCGTTTCTCGGCCGTGGTGCACGGCAACCATTCGCCGGAAACCCTGCGTGACCCGCGCGGCTTCGCCACCAAGTTCTATACCGCCGAAGGCAACTGGGACCTGGTCGGGAATAACTTCCCCACGTTCTTTATTCGCGATGCCATCAAGTTCCCGGACATGGTCCACGCGTTCAAACCCGATCCGCGCACCAACCTGGATGATGACTCCCGCCGTTTCGACTTCTTCTCCCATGTACCGGAGTCCACCCGAACATTGACCGAGTTGTACTCCGACTCGGGTACGCCGGCCAGTTACCGCGAGATGGACGGCAACGGCGTACATGCCTACAAACTGATTAACGCCAAAGGCGAAGTGCACTACGTCAAGTTCCACTGGAAGAGCCTGCAAGGCATCAAGAACCTTGATCCCGAGCAAGTCACCCAAGTGCAGGGGCGTGATTACAGCCATATGACCCATGACCTGGTCACCCATATCAACAAGGGCGATTTCCCCAAGTGGGACTTGTATGTGCAAGTGCTCAAGCCTGAAGACCTGGCCAAGTTCGATTTCGACCCGCTGGACGCCACCAAGATCTGGCCAAACGTGCCCGAGCGCAAAGTCGGGCAAATGGTGCTGAACCGCAACCCGGCGAACGTCTTCCAGGAAACCGAGCAGGTGGCCATGGCCCCGGCCAACCTGGTGCCGGGCATCGAGCCTTCGGAAGACCGTCTGCTGCAAGGTCGGGTGTTCTCCTATGCCGACACCCAGATGTACCGCCTGGGCGCCAACGCCTTGCAATTGCCGATCAACGCGCCACGGGTAACCGTCAACAACGGTAACCAGGACGGCACGCTCAACAGCGGCAAAACCACCAGCGGCGTGAACTACCAGCCAAGCCGCCTGGAAAATCGCGAAGAGCCGCAAGCCGCACGCTACAGTCAGTCGGCCCTGACCGGCAGCACCCAGCAGGCGAAGATCCAGCGCGAGCAGAACTTCAAGCAGGCCGGCGACCTGTACCGCTCCTACACCCCCAAAGAGCGCCAGGACCTGATCGACAACTTCGGTGGCTCGCTGGCCACGACCGATGACGAGAGCAAGCACATCATCCTCTCGTTCCTCTACAAGGCGGACCCGGAGTACGGCACCGGCGTGACCAAGGTCGCCAAGGGTGACCTGGCCCGCGTGAAGGCGCTGGCGGAAAAACTCAAAGACTGACCCGCAGGCTGTGGTCGGCGCCCCCCAGGGCGCCGACCCTTTGGAGAACACCATGCGTATTTCCATCGGTTTACTGATTGCCATGCTGGCCTTTGGCGCCCGTGCCGAATCGCCGGACCCGGTCGCGCTCAAGGCGCAGCTGCAAGACTATTACTTCGACGCCGCCCGCCGTGGCGACCTCGACATGCTCAACACCTTCATCGCGTCGGGCTACGCGCTCAACACCCAGGACGACAAGGGCTACACCGCGTTGATCCTCGCCGCCTATCACGGCGAAAGCGCCTACGTTGACCGCCTGCTGGCGGCCGGTGCCGATGCCTGCGTGCAGGACAAACGTGGCAATACCGCGTTGATGGGGGCGATCTTCAAAGGCGAGCTTAAAATCGCCCAGCGCCTGCTGGCCACCGACTGCAACCCCGACCAGCGCAATGGCGCCGGGCAGACGGCAGCGATGTACGCCGGGCTGTTCAAGCGCGTCGAACTGCTCGACGCGCTGAAGGCCAAGGGCGCCGATCTCAATGCGCAGGACCCCGTCGGCAACAGCGCGGCACGCTTGGCCAGCGGTGAAATCCGGACCCCGGCCTCGCGCTGAGCTATCATCGCGGTTTTTCGGTTGGAGGTTCTCAAATGGCAAAGGCCAAGCGCATGTACGGCTGCACCGAGTGCGGCGCGACCTTTCCCAAGTGGGCCGGCCAGTGCACCGAGTGCGGTGCGTGGAACACCCTCACGGAAACCATGATCGAGAGCGGCGGCGCTGCGGCGCCCACCGGTCGGGCCGGCTGGACCGGGCAGCAGGCGCAGATCAAGACCCTGGCCGAAGTCAGCGTCGAAGAGATTCCGCGTTTCTCCACCGCTTCCGGCGAACTCGACCGCGTCCTCGGCGGCGGGCTGGTGGACGGCTCGGTGGTGCTGATCGGCGGCGACCCCGGCATCGGTAAATCGACGATCCTGTTGCAAACCCTGTGCAGCATCGCCAGCCGCATGCCGGCGCTGTACGTCACCGGTGAGGAGTCCCAGCAGCAAGTGGCCATGCGCGCCCGTCGCCTGGGCCTGCCCCAGGACCAGTTGCGGGTGATGACCGAAACCTGCATCGAAAGCATCATCGCCACCGCCCGTATCGAAAAACCCAAGGTGATGGTGATCGACTCGATCCAGACCATTTTCACCGAACAACTGCAATCGGCGCCGGGCGGCGTGTCCCAGGTGCGCGAGAGCGCGGCGCTGCTGGTGCGCTATGCCAAGCAGAGCGGCACGGCGATCTTCCTGGTGGGCCATGTAACCAAGGAGGGCGCATTGGCCGGGCCGCGGGTGTTGGAACACATGGTCGACACCGTGCTGTATTTCGAAGGGGAGTCCGACGGTCGCCTGCGTCTGCTGCGGGCGGTGAAGAACCGCTTCGGCGCCGTCAACGAACTGGGCGTGTTCGCCATGACGGATCGGGGGCTCAAGGAAGTCTCCAATCCCTCGGCGATTTTTCTCACGCGCGCTCAGGAAGAAGTCCCGGGCAGCGTGGTCATGGCAACCTGGGAAGGCACCCGGCCGATGCTGGTGGAAGTGCAGGCGCTGGTGGACGACAGCCACCTGGCCAACCCGCGCCGCGTCACTCTCGGCCTGGACCAGAACCGTCTGGCAATGTTGCTCGCGGTGCTGCACCGTCACGGCGGTATCCCCACCCACGACCAGGACGTGTTCCTCAACGTGGTGGGCGGGGTCAAGGTGCTGGAGACCGCCTCCGACCTGGCCTTGATGGCAGCGGTGATGTCCAGCCTGCGCAACCGGCCGTTGCCCCATGACCTGCTGGTGTTTGGCGAGGTTGGCCTGTCGGGCGAAGTGCGGCCGGTGCCCAGTGGGCAGGAGCGCTTGAAGGAGGCGGCCAAGCATGGCTTCAAGCGGGCGATCGTGCCCAAGGGCAACGCACCGAAGGAATCGCCGCCGGGCATACAGATTATCGGGGTGACACGCCTGGAGCAGGCGCTGGATGCGTTGTTCGAGTAATCAGCCACACAGTAAAACCATGTGGGAGGTAGTGGCTGCCGATTTTTCAGGAGCTCCTGCATTTTTTTACCATCGCAAGGCTCTAGACCAACGTGGGGGGTGGCCTTTAAGGCAAGGAGCGCTAAACTCCGAATGGCTGTCTTTCTGTCCACCCTGGCTGGAATATAAAAATGAAAAATAATAATAGCCTGCTACGCCACCTGCCCTGGCTGGTGCTGGCAGTTGTAGGAGCATGCGCCCTGGGCGTAGTGGCCTTGCGCCGCGGCGAGGCGATCAACGCCTTGTGGATTGTGGTTGCGGCCGTGGCCATCTATCTGGTCGCGTACCGTTATTACAGTCTGTTCATCGCTAACAACGTGATGCAACTCGATCCACGTCGGGCCACGCCCGCAGTGGTCAACAACGACGGTCTGGACTATGTGCCGACCAACAAACACATCCTCTTCGGCCACCACTTTGCGGCGATTGCCGGTGCAGGCCCGCTGGTCGGCCCGGTGCTGGCCGCGCAGATGGGCTATCTGCCCGGCACACTGTGGCTGATTGCCGGCGTGGTACTGGCCGGTGCGGTGCAGGACTTCATGGTCCTGTTCCTGTCCACCCGCCGTAACGGCCGCTCCCTGGGCGACATGGTGCGCGAAGAGATGGGCCGCATTCCCGGCACCATCGCGCTGTTCGGCTGCTTCCTGATCATGATCATCATCCTCGCGGTGCTGGCGCTGATCGTGGTCAAGGCCCTGGCCGAGAGCCCGTGGGGCATCTTCACGGTGATGGCGACCATCCCGATTGCGATGTTCATGGGCATCTACATGCGCTACATCCGCCCCGGCCGCATCGGCGAGATTTCGATCATCGGCGTGCTGTTGCTGCTCGGTTCGATCTGGCTGGGCGGGCAGATTGCCGCCGACCCGGTCTGGGCCAAGGCCTTTACCTTTACCGGTATCCAGATCACCTGGATGCTGATCGGCTACGGGTTTGTGGC
The DNA here is from genome assembly GCF_001439805.1 of Pseudomonas trivialis. GTDB lineage: Bacteria > Pseudomonadota > Gammaproteobacteria > Pseudomonadales > Pseudomonadaceae > Aquipseudomonas > Aquipseudomonas trivialis. The sequence continues at coordinate 75,155 of NZ_JYLK01000009.1, forward strand.
AGCGGTACTGCCGGTGTGGCTGATCCTCGCGCCGCGTGACTACCTGTCCACCTTCCTCAAGATCGGCACCATCATTGCCCTGGCCATCGGCATTCTGGTGACCATGCCCGACCTGAAAATGCCGGCGCTCACCCAGTTCATCGACGGCACCGGCCCAGTGTGGAAGGGCGGTCTGTTCCCGTTCCTGTTCATCACCATCGCCTGTGGCGCGGTTTCGGGGTTCCACGCGCTGATCTCCTCGGGCACCACGCCCAAGCTGCTCGCCAGCGAAAGCCACGCCCGTTACATCGGGTACGGCGGCATGCTGATGGAGTCGTTCGTGGCCATCATGGCGATGGTTGCCGCGTCGGTGATCGAGCCGGGCGTGTACTTCGCCATGAACAGCCCGGCCGCAATTGTCGGCACCGACGTGGTGACCGTGGCGCAGACCGTCAGCAGCTGGGGTTTTGCAATCACCCCTGAAGCGCTGTCGGCCGTGGCCCATGACATCGGTGAAACCACCATCCTGGCGCGTGCCGGCGGTGCTCCGACCCTGGCCGTGGGGATCGCGCAGATTCTGCACAGTGTGCTGCCGGGTGAAAACACCATGGCGTTCTGGTACCACTTTGCGATCCTGTTCGAAGCGCTGTTCATCCTGACCGCAGTGGACGCCGGCACCCGTGCCGGGCGCTTCATGCTGCAGGACCTGCTGGGCTCCTTCGTGCCGGCGCTCAAACGCACCGAATCCTGGACCGCCAACCTGATCGCCACCGCAGGCTGCGTGGCGATGTGGGGCTACCTGCTGTACCAGGGCGTGATCGACCCGTTGGGCGGCATCAACACCTTGTGGCCGCTGTTCGGTATCTCCAACCAGATGCTGGCCGGTATCGCGCTGATGCTCGCGACCGTGGTGCTGATCAAAATGAAACGCCAACGCTACATCTGGGTGACCATGGTGCCGGCGATATGGCTGCTGATCTGCACCACCACCGCAGGCTTCATCAAGCTGTTCGACGCCAACCCTGCGATCGGTTTCCTGTCCCTGGCCAAGAAGTACAGCGATGCTCTGGCCAATGGTCAGATCCTCGCACCGGCCAAGAGCGTCGACCAGATGCAGCACGTGATCTGGAACGCCTACACCAACGCAACGCTGACGGTGCTGTTCCTGTTCGTGGTGTTCAGCATCCTGTTCTATGCGCTCAAGGTTGGCGTAGCGGCCTGGGGCAACAAGGAACGTACGGATAAAGAAGCGCCATTCCAGGCCGTACCGGACGCATAACCGAGGATTGCAAACATGTTCAATGACATCAGTCGCCTCGGTAAATACCTCGGTCAGGCCGCACGCCTGATGGTCGGCATGCCCGACTACGACACCTACGTCGAGCATATGCAAACCAAACACCCGGACAAGCCGATGATGGACTACAAGGCGTTCTTCCGTGAACGCCAGGAGGCCCGATACGGCGGCAAGGGTGGGCCCAAGTGCTGTTGACCCGGCATTCGGGCTGGCAGTGATCCCATGTGGGAGGGGGCTTGCTCCCGATAGCGGTGTATCAGTTGCATGTAAATGCCTGACACACTGCTATCGGGGGCAAGCCCCCTCCCACATTTGTTTTTGTGTTCCTTCAAGGAGAATATTTTGTCCTCTCCCATTCCGGTCACCGTTCTCAGCGGTTTCCTCGGCGCCGGCAAGACCACCTTGCTGCGCCACCTGCTCAAGGCCGAGCACGGCCTTAAAATCGCCGTGATCGAAAACGAATTCAGCGACGCCGGCATCGACACCCAACTGCTGGGCGCCGAACCCGTGCAAGTCATGACCCTGTCCAACGGCTGCGTGTGCTGCACCATTCACACCGACCTGACCAAAGCCCTCTACCTGCTGCTCGAACGTCTGGACAGTGGCGAGATCGCCTTCGACCGCCTGGTGATCGAGTGCACGGGCCTGGCCGACCCCGCGCCCGTGGCCCAGACCTTCTTCATCGACGAGGACTTGCGTGAGCGCTACATCCTCGACGGCATCATCACCCTGGTGGACGCGGCCCATGCCGAGCATCACCTGACCCAGACCATCGCCCAGGCGCAGATCGGCTTTGCCGACCGCCTGTTGGTGAGCAAGCGCGACCTGGTGGACGAGGCCACGTTCGACGCCCTCAGCGAGCGCCTGACCCGCATCAACCGGCGCGCGCCGATTCGCGTGGTGGACCACGGCAACATCGACCTGGCCGAATTGCTCGATGTGCGCGGTTTCAATCTCAACGCTGGCATGAGCCTGCGCCCGGTGGGCAAGGCGCCGTCCATCGACCGTATTTCCAGCCTGGTGCTGCGCACCGATCAGCCGCTGGATATCGACCGGCTCAGTGAGTTCATGAACGAGCTGCTCGAAGACCACGGCAAGCAACTGCTGCGCTACAAGGGCGTGCTGAATATTGCCGGAGAGGATCGGCGTATGGTGTTTCAGGGCGTGCTGAAACTCTACGGCTTCGACTGGGACAGCGAATGGGCCGAGGGCGAGGCGCGGGAAAGTGTGATTGTGTTTATTGCCGATGAGTTGCCGGAAGACAAAATCCGCGAAGGCTTTGCGCGGGTCTACCAACCCTGACCTGACTGACTTGAAATGCAATCAAATGTATTTCAAATTTGGAACAGGCATAAAAAAGCCCGGCTCTAGAGCCGGGCTTCTTGTTCAAGCAACTGCACTCAAGCGCCGTACACCGGCAGCTTCTTGCAGATGGCCTTGACCTTCTCACGAACAGAATCAATCACGGCTTCGTTGTTCAGGTCCGCCAGGATGTCGCAGATCCAGCCGGCCAATTCCTTGCACTCGGCTTCCTTGAAGCCACGGGTGGTCACTGCCGGGGTGCCGAAGCGCAGGCCGGAGGTGACGAACGGCGAACGTGGGTCGTTCGGCACGGAGTTCTTGTTCACGGTGATGAAGGCTTTGCCCAGCGCAGCGTCAGCGTCCTTGCCGGAAATGTCCTGCTTGATCAGCGACAGCAGGAACAGGTGGTTCTCGGTACCGCCGGACACCACGTCAAAACCACGCTCGATGAACACGCCGGCCATGGCCTTGGCGTTTTTCACCACTTGCTGCTGGTAGGTCTTGAACTCAGGCTGCAAGGCTTCCTTGAAGCAGATCGCCTTGGCCGCGATCACGTGCTCCAGCGGGCCGCCCTGGGCGCCCGGGAAGACGGCGGAGTTCAGCTTCTTCTCGATCTCGGCATTGGCGCGCGCCAGGATCAGGCCGCCACGTGGACCGCGCAGGGTCTTGTGGGTGGTGGTGGTGACCACGTCAGCGTAAGGCACCGGGTTCGGGTAGACGCCCGCGGCGACCAGACCGGCCACGTGGGCCATGTCAACGAACAGGTAGGCACCGACCTTGTCGGCGATGGCGCGGAAACGCGGGAAGTCGAGGATCTGCGAGTAGGCAGAGAAGCCGGCCACGATCATTTTCGGCTTGTGTTCAACGGCCAGGCGCTCGACTTCGTCGTAGTCGATCAAGCCGTTGGCGTCGATACCGTATTGAACGGCGTTGTACAGCTTGCCGGAGGAGGACACGCTGGCGCCGTGGGTCAGGTGACCGCCGTGGGCCAGGCTCATGCCCAGGATGGTGTCGCCGCCTTGCAGCAGCGCCAGGTACACCGCGCTGTTGGCCTGGGAACCGGCGTGTGGCTGAACGTTGGCGTAATCGGCACCGAACAGTTCCTTGGCGCGGTCGATGGCAAGCTGCTCAACCACGTCGACGTATTCGCAGCCACCGTAGTAGCGCTTGCCCGGGTAGCCTTCGGCGTACTTGTTGGTCAGTACCGAACCTTGAGCTTCCATCACCGCAGGGCTGGTGTAGTTTTCCGAAGCGATCAGCTCGATGTGCTCTTCCTGGCGCACGGCTTCTTGCTCCATGGCGGCGAAGAGATCGGCGTCGTACTTGGCAATAGTCAAATCACGGCTGAACATGGCAGTCCTCAAGGATCGGGGGCAGAAAAGGAGGGCATTCTAACCCAATGGGTTTTGGATGGCATATGAAAGGACATCATGTCGCGGACAAGCGGGATTCATCTGGGGATTGGGGTTGAATGTGCCGCCGTCATCGGGAGCAAGCCCCCTCCCACAGAAGAACGCATTCCAACTGTGGGAGGGGGCTTGCTCCCGATGAGGCCATTAGCCGCACTGCACCCTCTCAGTCAAACAGGAACAGCGCATCATTGCTGAACTGCGCCTCGAACCGGTTCGCCGGCATCGGCCGCCCGAACAGGTAACCCTGCACCTCGTCGCAACCATGCTCCCTGAGGAAGTCCAACTGCTCGTGGGTTTCCACGCCTTCGGCGATCACCGCGAGGTTCAGGCTGTGGGCCATGGCGATAATGGCGCGGGCGATCTGCGCGTCCTGCTCGCCGGACGGCAGGCCGTCGACGAAGGTGCGGTCGATCTTCAACACGTCGATGGGGAACTGCTTGAGGTAATTGAGCGAAGAATAGCCGGTGCCGAAATCGTCCACTGCAATGCTCAGGCCCAGGTTTTTCAGGCTGGCGAGGATCTGCATGGCTTCGTTGACCTCGCGCATCAGGATGCTTTCGGTCAGCTCCAGCTCCAGGCACGCCGGCGGCAGACCGGTGTCCTTGAGGATGGTGGCGATGCGCGTGCCCAACTGGCCATCGGAGAACTGCCGCGCCGAGATGTTCACCGAGACTTTCGGCACGCGCACCTTGTTCTGGTGCCAGGTTTTCAACTGGCGACAGGCCTCGCTGAGCACCCAGTCGCCCACGTCCACCACCAGCCCCAGCTCTTCCAGCACCGGAATGAAGTCCCCTGGCGGCACCAGCCCACGGCGCGGGTGACGCCAGCGCAGCAGCGCCTCGGCGCCGGTCAGGCGTTTGCCGTCACCGCTGAACTGCGGCTGGTAATAAAGCACGAACTCGTCCTGCTCCAGTGCATGGCGCAGGTCGCTTTCCAGCTCCAGGCGCTCCAGGGCGCTGGCGTTCATGTCGGCCTGGTAGAACTGGAAGTTGTTCTTGCCGCGCTCCTTGGCGTGATACATCGCGGTGTCGGCGTTTTTCATCAACTGGCTCAGCTCATTGCCGTCCTGCGGGCTCAAGGCAATGCCGATACTGGCGGTCACGAAGAACTCGCGGCCCTCCAGCACAAAGGGTTTTACCAGGCTGGCGAGGATTTGCTCGGCCACATTGATCGCCCGGTTCAGCGCCAGTTCGCGACTGCCCCGCGGTTGCAGGAGCAAAGTGAACTCGTCGCCGCCCATGCGCGCCACGGTGTCGTCCTCGGCCACGCAGCCCAGCAGGCGCGTGGCCATTTCCTTGAGCATGCGGTCGCCGGCGGCGTGCCCGAGTGAGTCGTTGATCGGCTTGAAACGGTCGAGGTCGAGGAACATCAGCACCACCCACGACTTCTGCCGCTCGGCCGACTGCAACGCGGTGTGCAGGCGGTCCTGAAACAGCGTGCGGTTGGGCAGGTGGGTCAGGGCGTCGTAATACGCCAGGCGGTGGATGCGCTGTTCGCTGGCCTTGCGTTCGCTGATATCGCTGAAAAAGCACACATAGCTGGCCAGGTCGCCTTCGTCGTCGAACACGGCGGTAATCCCTACCCAGGCCGGATAATGCTCACCGTTGCGCCGCTTGAGCCACACTTCACCTTCCCAGGTGCTGTGCTGGTGCAACTGCTTGAGCACGTAGCGCAGGTGGGCTTCCTGTTGTTCATCCACGGTGAGCATGTTCGGCAACTGGTCGAGCACATCCGTCACCGCATAGCCGCTGACCCGGCTGAACGCCTCGTTGGCCTGCACGATATAACCGGCCGGGTCGGTGATCAGGATCGCCGAGGTGGAATGTTCGAATACCGTGGCCGCCATGCGCAGGTCTTTCTCGGCGCGGCGTTGCTGGCTGATATCGCGGCCCACGCCGAGGATGCCCTCGAAGGCGCCGTGTTCGTCCCACACCAGCACCAGGCGCATCTCGATCGGCACTTTGCGCCCATCGGCGCGCAGGCAGTCGAACAGGAACAGTTGCGTGTGGGTTTCATCGCGCAGCGCCGCCAGCGCCAGCGGATCGCCCGCTGCGCGGTTGACCTGTTCGAACAGCGCGCTGATGCCGGTCAGTTGCTGCGGGTTGGCGATGATCGACTGCCAGCCGTGTTTGAACACCCACTCCACGTCATAGCCCAGCACCGCATTGACCGATGGGCTGAGGTAGTTGAGCGCCAGTTGGCTGTCGGTGGAGCAGATCACATCGCTGATGCTCTCGGCCAGCATGCGGTAGCGCTGTTCGCTGTCACGCAGGGATTCGCTGGCTTCGATCTGGTCGGTAATGTCCTTGGCCACGCCAATGATGCGCGTCACCTGGGCGCTGTTGTCGCGGGCCAGGGCCTGTTCGCGGATATCGAACCGCCGCCAGTGATTGTTGCGATGGCGAAAGCGCAGCTGGCAGTGCAACTGAGTCGAATAGCCGACCTCGCGCTGCTGCTGGCGCTGGTCCTGATAGTGCTCGGCGTCTTCGGGGTGCAGCAGGATCTCCCAGAAATACTCGCCCATCTGCGCAAGTTCGACCTGGTCGTAGCCGAGGGTATGGCCGAGGTGGTGGTTGCTGAAGAGCATGCGCTGGCTGATCACGTCCTGCACATACAGGTGGTCGGGCACGGTGCGCACCACGTCCGACCAGAAGCTTTCGCGTTCCACCAGCGACAACTCGATCAGCTTGCGGCTGGTGATGTCATTGATGCTGAGGATCACCGCCTTGAAGTCGTCCAACTGTTCCGGCAGGCGCATCACCAGCCACAGGTATTGCGGGTGACCGGCGACATCGTTGAGCTGGATCTCCAGCTCCAGCTGTTTTTGCTGGGTCAGCACCGCTTCGAGGACCTGGTAGCCAATCGAGGTGGCGTTGTGCGGCGAGTCATCGAGCAGGCGCTCCCAGGCCTGGTCGCAGGAGCTGACATTCAATAAACGCACGGCCACCTGGTTCACCTCGGTGATCCGCAGCCCTTTGAGCAAGTGCCCACGCGCCTCGGGATTGTTTTGCAGCCAGGCGTACAGTTGCTCGCGGCTGTGCAACTGTGCCTTGTCGAAGAACGCCTTGAGGCTCGACAGGTCGAGCACGCACAGGGCCACGCCGGTGCCTTCGAAAATATCCTGGTAGCGGCGCCGGCCTTCATTCACCTGGCGTTGGCGCCGACGCATGTTCAGCAGCACGATCACCGGGATCAGCGAAAATGCCAGGCCCAGCAGGCATTTGCCGATAAACGCCGGCAGCAGTTCTTCGAGCACCGCGCTGCGGTCGAACAGGCCGCGCAGTTGCCAGTCGCTTTTGCTCAACGGGGTGATCAGCACGCTTTTGTTCAGTTCGTCCGCGGTCAGGTTGCTGACCCCTTGCGCCGACATACCGCCTTCACGGCTGACCACCTGGTGGTTGATGCGGTTTTCGATGGCCCACATCGGCCGCTGACCCTGGCCGTCCTGGCGGGTGAGGTTGGTCAGGTAGTCGGGCGCCAGGCGCAGCGCCCAGTACATCCGCGAGCCACCGCTGGGCTGGTGCAGCAGCAGGTAGATGAGGCTGCCGTCGTGGTTGTTGCTCAGGTAATAGGACTGACCGTGGCTGCGCTGAACCAGTTCTGCAAGCCAGGCGCTGTCCTGGCTGTCGGCGGCGCTGTCGCTGATAATCGCGCCGCTGGGGGCGAGCAGGGCGAGGCTGCGCAGTTCGGGCAGCGAGCGTTGCAGGCTGCGCATCAGGGCTTGTTGCTGTTCGTTGTCACGCGGGGGCTCGACCATGGGCAGCAGGTTCAACGCGATTTTTGCGCTCAGGGCCATGTTCAGGCTGATTTGCTCGGCCAGGTCGGCGCTGTAGTCGATGGTGTATTGCTGCTGGTTTTTCTGGTTTTGCTGCAATTGGTCAAACAACTGCCAGAACAGCAACGCGAGCAGCATCAGCACCAAGGTCGCCAATGCGCCTTTGAGGGTGCCGTGCATGGGCGCTCCCGGTGCCAGATGGGCGGCGCGCAGGGGCGAGGGCGGCGTGACGTTGGACAAGCTGTGATCCTGCGGTTTGGCGGACTGGCGCGGCGTGCACTATAAGCCTGACGCCCGGAGGGCGGCTAGCATGCCTTGACTTGTGGCAAAGTGCCAGCCCTGGCCTGGCTGGACTGACCAAGCGCATTCAGGTAGCTTTGCCGGTTACGCGGGGGCGTTCCAGCCCCAGACATTCAGGCTTTTTCCGCTCGCTGGCATTGATCATAGTCAAAGGCCCGCGCCGCGCATGGCCTGGCACGGGCTTCGCCCGCTCAATTCATCAGTCACTGACGCTAGGTTCACCATGGCTCAATACGTCTTCACCATGCATCGGCTGGGAAAAGTTGTTCCGCCGAAGCGGGAAATCCTGAAAAACATTTCGCTGTCCTTCTTCCCCGGCGCCAAGATCGGCGTGCTCGGCCTCAATGGCTCGGGTAAATCCACCCTGTTGAAAATCATGGCCGGCGTCGACACCGAGTTCGAAGGCGAAGCGCGCCCGATGCCGGAACTGAACATCGGCTACCTGCCGCAAGAGCCGATCCTGGACCCGACCAAGACCGTGCGTGAAGTGGTCGAAGAGGCCGTCAGCGTGATCAAGAACGCCCAGGCGCGCCTGGACGAGGTCTACGCGGCTTACGCAGAAGAAGACGCCGACTTCGACAAGCTCGCCGCCGAACAGGCCAAGCTCGAAGCCATCCTGCAGGCCAGCGACGGTCACAACCTGGAGCGCCAGCTGGAAGTCGCCGCCGACGCGCTGCGCCTGCCGGCGTGGGACGCCAAGGTCGAATTCCTCTCCGGTGGTGAAAAACGCCGCGTTGCCTTGTGCCGCCTGCTGCTGTCGGCCCCCGACATGCTGCTGCTCGACGAACCAACCAACCACCTGGACGCCGACTCCGTCGCCTGGCTGGAGCATTTTCTGCACGATTTCCCGGGCACCGTGGTTGCGATCACGCACGACCGTTACTTCCTCGACAACGTCGCCGGCTGGATCCTCGAGCTCGACCGTGGCGCCGGTATCCCTTACGAGGGCAACTACTCCGGTTGGCTGGAAGCCAAGTCCGACCGTCTGGCCGCCGAATCCAAGCAGCAATCGGCCCACGAAAAGGCCATGAAGGAAGAACTGGAATGGGTGCGCAAAGGCGCCAAGGCCCGCCAGTCCAAATCCAAGGCACGTCTGCAACGCTTTGAAGAAATGCAGTCGCAGGAATTCCAGAAGCGCAGCGAAACCAACGAGATCTACATCCCGGCCGGCCCGCGCCTGGGTGACAAGGTCATCGAGTTCAAGAACGTTTCCAAAGGCTACGGCGACCGCGTGCTGATCGACAACCTGTCGTTCTCCATGCCAAAAGGCGCAATCGTCGGCGTTATCGGCGGTAACGGTGCGGGTAAATCCACCCTGTTCCGCATGCTGATGGGCAAGGAAACCCCGGATTCTGGCAGCATCGAGATCGGCGAAACCGTGCAGCTTGCCTGTGTCGATCAGAGCCGCGACGACCTCGACGGCAGCAAGACGGTGTTCCAGCAGGTGTCCGACGGTTCCGACCAGATCCGCATCGGCAACTATGAAATCCCGTCGCGCACTTATGTGGGCCGTTTCAACTTCAAGGGCGGCGACCAGCAGAAGTTCGTCAAGGACCTGTCCGGTGGTGAGCGCGGTCGCCTGCACCTGGCCCTGACCCTGAAAGAAGGCGGCAACGTGTTGCTGCTCGACGAACCGTCCAACGACCTCGACGTTGAAACCCTGCGTTCCCTGGAAGAAGCCCTGCTGGACTTCCCGGGCGCCGCCATTGTGATCTCTCACGATCGGTGGTTCCTTGACCGCGTCGCGACTCACATCCTGGCGTACGAAGACGACTCGCAAGCGGTGTTCTTCGAAGGCAACTACACCGAGTACGAAGCGGACCGTAAAAAGCGCCTCGGCGATGCGGCTGCGCAACCGCACCGGGTGCGGCACAAGAAACTGGCCTGATTCAGGCGGGTTGTTTGTAAGAACGGAGCCTTCGGGCTCCTTTTTTTTGCGTTTTTTCAGGAATACCAAGGTGAGTTCATCGGGAGCAAGCCCCCTCCCACAGTCGGAATGCATTCCCCTGTGGGAGGGGGCTTGCTCCCGATGGCGGTATACCGGCTGACACCCGCCTGGGCTAAGCGTCGGGCGTGATGTGCAACACTTCAATCACCTGATCGCCGACGGGCCGTTTCCACACCACCTCGTCGCCGACCTGAGCGCCCAGCAGCGCGCGACCCAGGGGCGAGCCCCAGTTGATCAGGCCTGCGTTGGCGTCGGCCTGGTCTTCCCCGACCAGTTGAATGCGCTGCTGTTCGTCCTGCTCGTTGGCGAAGGTAACCCAACTGCCAATCTGCACCTTGTCGGTCGACGTGGCCGGCGCAACGACCTGAGCACTCTGTACCCGCTGGTTGAAGTAGCGCAGATCCCGCTCGAGATCAGCCTGGCGCTGTTTATCGGCCTGCTCGCCCTTGGCGGACTCGGCGCTGTGTTCGGCCTGCAACTGCGCAACCCTGGCCTGCAACTGCGCCAAACCGGACGCGGTGAGGTGATTGGGCTGCTCGCTGACCTGGCGTTCTACCGGCTGATCAGCCTGGGCGGCGGCGTTGTCTTCGTTTACAAAAGCTCGGCTCATGACATTCTCCTCAATGGAGGTTGGGCCCTGTGCGCCGCTCGATCGTTCCCGCGTTCTGCGTGGGAGCGATCTATTGGGCGCGGTAGGCCCTGGCGGCGTCGCGGTCTTTCTCCCGCTGCCAGGCACGCTCGCGGTAGTCCCAGCGGTTGTCTCTGTAGTCACGCAGTTCTTCGTGTTCACGCATGGCCTTGCACTGGCGAAAACCATCCTCCCAGCCGGCGGCGTATTCCCGGTCTTTCAGGTAACGCGGTACATTTTTGCGAAACTCCCCGCTGATCACCCCGGCTGCCTGGCGTCCGCTGCTACAGCCATCATCGAAGCCATCGGCAAACGCCGGTGGATAACCCTTGGCCAGCAGATCCTGATGGGTTGTTTGGCATCCCGACAACCACAACACTGCGCCCAGCATCACCGCATACCGCCACATGGCGCACTCCCTGGCCGTTTCTCGGCTTATGGGAGGAAGTCTAGTCAGGGATTTGTCGGGGCGGCGTGAAAGGCGGGTGAGAACGCTGTGAGATGGAACCCTCCCACAGTTAATTTTCATCTGGTTTGGATCGGTGCCCAACGTTCCCTGGCTGTGTCTTGGCGAACCACCACCAGGCGCCCACCCCCAGCAAGGTCGCCAGCACGGCCAGCATCAGGATCACCGATTGCGTGCCCAGCGGCGCCGCAAGCAGCGCCACCAGCAGGCCTGCCAGAGGCTGCGACAGGTTGTTCAGCAAGGTGATCACGCCCACGGTCTTGCCAAAATCCTGGGGCGGGATCACCCGTTGCCGGAGGGTGCGCAGGTAGACGTTGAACATCTTGTCGAAGCCTGTAATCAACAGGAAACCCAGCACATAGCCGCTGAGGTTCGGGCTCAGCGCGCTGATCAAGGCCCCCGTGGCAATCATCGAATAGCCGACACCGCCCAGCAGCCGCAGAGGCAGTGCCGCTCGGGCGAGGAAAAACAGGATCACGATCGTCGTGACCGCACCCGCCGCCTGCAGCCCGGCGTAGCTGTCCTTGCCGGCGCTGTATTGGCCGATCACCATGGCCGCCGAGGTGGCCAGGGTGACGCCGACGATCAGGTTCACGCCTGCGGCCAGCAGGATGACTTTTTTCAGCTCCGTGAGACGGCGGATATGCCCGAACGCGATGCGCAGAGGTCGCAGCCAGAGGTCCTGATGCTGCTCGAAAACCTCCAGGGTCACGCGGCTCAGGCGTTGCCACGCGAGCATGCTCAGGTCCGCCAGCAGGAACAGCCCGGCGACCCACAGCACCACCCAATGCCAGGCCCACACCTCCAGCATCAGTGCCGCCAGCAGTGGGCCGAGGACCAGGCCGGTCTGGTCGGCGATCTGGGAATACGACAGGGTTTTGGTATAGCTGTAGTGCTCGAAGATATGCGGCATCAGCACTTCGCGCGCCATGATGCCTTGCGTGGTCAGCACCCCGCACAGCGCCGACAGCAGCACCACCCAGGTGATACCGCCGAAAAAAACGTGGAGCGCCACGGCCAGCACACACAGCAAGGCCCGATAGACCTGGCTGATATGCAGGATTTTTATCGGGGAGTATTTGTCGCACAGCGCGCCGCACAACGGAAACGCAAGATAGCGCGGCAGCGATTCGACGAAGAAGGCCAGCCCCGCCCAGGCGACACTGTGGGTGGTCTGGAATACCACCAGCGGCACGATGAACAGCAGGATCTGATCGGCCAGCCTGGATAGAAACAGCGAGATGAAAAAAGCCAGGTAGTCCTTACGCATCAGAGCTCTTCTGTCAGCGAAGACGGGGCGACGCAATTTTCTAGAACCGCCGAAAGTCTTTGTGGCGAGGGGGCTTGCCACAGAGGTCCTATGGGTTGAAGTGGGTCAGTAGTGATACCACTTCACTTCCAGCATCACTTCATTCACCGGCGTCGACAGATGACTGTACTCGCGCTGGGCACTCAGGCGCAGGCCCAGGTTGCGCGACAGCTCCCACTGTTGGTTCAGGCTGATACTGCGGCGTACTTCGCCATTGGTGAAGAAATCCCCCTTGGCCTCCAGGCTGAGGTTGCCCAGCGGGTTTTTCCACAGCACGCCGGTGTTGAAGCCGGCGGCGGGGGAGATCGCTTCGCTGAAGTCGTTGTTGTGTTCCACGCGCACGGTGCCAAGGGCGAAGCCGAGCATGTCGTCGCGCAATTGCCAGGTGCCGCCGGCCCCGCCGTTGACGTGGGCCACCAGGGTTTCGTCGTCGTGTTTGCCCGGTACGCGCTCCAGGCCGCCGGTGACTTGCCATGACCAGGGTTGCAACAGCGCGTTGCGCGGGGTCAGGGAGCGGATGGTGGCCAGGTCCAGTTGCTGCAGTTGCCAGTGATTGCCTTCGTACTGACGCAGTTTCATCTGCAGGATTTCGATCTGCGCACCCAAGGGGAAACCTTCAGCGTTGTCGTTGAGGTCATGGTAGGCCATGCGCAGGCCGTATTCGCCGAAGGCCTTGTCGCCTCGAGTGCCGATGCCGGCCTGCCAGGTGCGTGATTCGTGGCCGTTTTCCGGCAGGCCCGGCGGCGTGATTTTCAGGTCCGGCGCAGGGTTCTGGTTGATCGCGCGCAACAATTCGAAGCTGCGCTGGGAGCGGGCGGTGTCGCGCTCCAGGCCATTGGCGCGGTAGCGGCCCAGGCGGTAGGCGGCGTCGATGACCAGCGCCTGACGGTCACGCGGCAGCGCCTTGAAGCCCGGCGCCTGCAACTGCTTCTGGTCATCGCTGATCTTCAGCACCCATTGTTGCTCATCGCCGTCCAGCGGCTTGGCGCGTTCCAGCAACTCGCGCTCGCGGGACGGGCGATAGTCGATCTTCTCCACCAGGCCCGCGTCCTTGACCGCCTTGACCGTGTCGGTGGGGATGGCGGTGAGGGGGAATTGCTCGGTCAGGCGCAGGCCGGGGCGCGCCACTTGCAGCAATTCCAGCAGGCGATAGGAGCAGTTTTCATCGAAGAAGAAGTAGTCGAACTTGATCTGCTTGAGTTCCCACACGTGCTCGACCATGCGCTTGGTCTCGACTTCGGTGAGGTTGAGGCGGTATTCCCACAGGTCGCGGTTTTCGAGGCTGCGGTATTCCGAGAGTTTTTCCTGATACGGCACCAGCGCGAACAGGCCGGGGTAGCCGCCGGCGAGGCCCTTCCAGGCGTAGAGAATGCTGTTGTCAGAGCCTTCGATGTAGGCGCCGAAGTTGATCGCGTAGCTGAGCAGCGCGGTCTTGTCCCGCTGCACATCCGCCTGGTCGATGCGCAGCAGGGTATGGCCGAACATCGACGACGGGCTGTTGAGGTAGGCCGCCGGGAAGATCATCACCGCGCTGTGGGGCGCGACGTCCTTGAACCACTGGGTGAATTCCTTGCACGCCAGCGCAGGCAGGTCGGTCAGTTGCAACTGCGCCTTGAGCCAGCGGGTGCGCGCGGGGTAAACGCATTGGGCGTGTTTTTCGCCAAGGCTGGCCGGAGCGTACAGCGCTTCAACGGTGGCCTTGAGCTCGGCATCCGGGTGGTGGGCACCGTCGGCTGCGAGAAAGAATGTGTTGTCGCTGACATAGCTGCGCCAGCCTTTGATCTTGCCGGCTTCGTAATGGCCCAGAGATAGCCAGAACGGATCGTTGGCCAGTTGCTGCAAACGTTGATCATCAATATGCGGGGCCGCGTACAGCGGGGCGCAGGCGAAGAGTGCCAGCCAGGCAAAGCGTTTGAGCATAAGGGCTACTTAAGTCGGAAAAAGTGAGACCCAAAGGGGAGGCGGGCCCAAAAAATAAAACCCGCGCCTCAAGAGGCGCGGGCAGGTCGAGCTTAAGCCTGGGTAGCGTATTTCGCCAGACGCGAATCACTTTTCAGTACAGCAAGGGTGTTGTTGTGCACGTCGTCAGCGGTCACGTCAGCCTTGCTGAAGATCTGCTGGAAGTGCTCGTGGGTCACGGCAGCAAAGTGCTCGCGATCTTCTGGCGCCACGCCCAGTACCACGGCGTAGGTGGTCAGTGCTTCGCCGTTGCCCTTGGCCATGTCTTCGGACAGCTCGTTCATCATGCCATTCATGGCAATCCAGGACTTGCCGCCGTAGGTCAGGGCGCTGTTGGTGCTGCAACCGTTGGTGCCCGAGGTCATGCCGAAGGTGGCGTTACCCGAGGTGCCGTTGGTGGTGGAAGCCAGGAAGTGAGCTGGAGTGCCGCGCTGGCCTTCGAACAACATGTTGCCCCAACCGCAGTTTGGGCCGCCTGGTGCTTCTGCCATTGCATTGAGGGAGACGACGGTGAAAAGAGTACCAAGAAGGATCCGTTTCATAGCTTTGTTCTCTTTGTGTGCAAACCAATGGACAAGGGGTTCAGGCGCTTGATCACGCCCTAGGGGCCAGTTATTAGTCCAACCCGCGCAGTTTGGAGTTTAGGCACGTTCCAAGGGTTCCGTGGGTTTTTATAAAACAATCGCCGTTGTCGCGATTTTTTTGCAGGACGCGCTCGGTGTCTATGCTTTCCCTACGGCTCGCCTTGCCAGAGCGCGCAAGGGGGAGCCAGAATGCCGTTATCTGCCCCGCCTGATGTAAGGAAGCCCGATGCCTGATCCTGTTGCTGCCAGCTTGCGTCTAGCGCCCGAAGCGCTGACTCGCCCTTTCTCCGCTGAACAGTTCAGCTTCTCGACCACCAATGATTTGGAGCCCTTTCGCGGTGTGCTTGGCCAGGAACGTGCGGTTGAAGCCTTGCAGTTCGGTGTGGCCATGCCACGCCCCGGTTACAACGTGTTTGTCATGGGCGAGCCGGGCACGGGTCGCTTTTCGTTCGTCAAACGCTACCTGAAAGCCGAAGGCAAGCGCCTGCAGACCCCATCGGACTGGGTCTATGTGAATAACTTCGACGAGCCACGCGAACCGCGTGCCCTGGAATTGCCGGGCGGCTGCGCGGCGGCGTTCATCGCCGATATCAACGGGTTGGTCGACAACCTGGTGGCAACCTTCCCGGCGGTGTTCGAACACCCCACCTATCAACAGCGCAAAAGCGCCATCGACCGCGCGTTCAACCAGCGCTACGACAAGGCCCTGGACGTGATCGAACGTCTGGCCCTGGAAAAGGACGTGGCGCTGTACCGTGACAGCACCAACATCGCTTTCACCCCGATGCTCGACGGCAAGGCCCTGGACGAGGCCGAGTTCTCGCAGTTGCCGGAGGCTGATCGCGAGCGCTTCCACTCGGACATCTCCGAACTGGAAGAGCGCCTCAACGAAGAGCTGGCCAGCCTGCCGCAGTGGAAGCGTGAGTCGAACAACCAACTGCGCCAGTTCAACGAAGAAACCATCACCCTGGCCCTGCAACCCTTGCTCGCGCCGCTGTCCGAAAAGTACGCCGAGAACGCAGGCGTTTGCGGTTATCTACAAGCCATGCAGGTGTACCTGCTCAAAACCGTGGTCGAGCAACTGGTGGACGACGCCAAGACCGACGCCCAGGCGCGCAAGCTGCTCGAAGAGCAATACTGCCCGAGCCTGGTGGTGGGCCATGCGGTCAACGGTGGCGCGCCCGTGGTGTTCGAGCCGCACCCGACCTACGACAACCTGTTTGGCCGCATCGAATACAGCACCGACCAGGGCGCGCTCTACACCACATATCGCCAACTGCGTCCGGGCGCGCTGCACCGCGCCAATGGCGGTTTCCTGATCCTTGAAGCCGAAAAAATGCTCGGCGAGCCGTTCGTGTGGGACGCCCTCAAGCGCTCCCTGCAATCGCGCAAGCTGAAGATGGAGTCGCCCCTGGGCGAACTCGGCCGTTTGGCCACTGTGACCCTCAACCCGCAGATGATTCCGCTGCAGGTCAAGGTGATCATCATCGGTTCGCGCCAGCTGTACTACGCGTTGCAGGATGCCGATCCGGACTTCCAGGAGATGTTCCGGGTGCTGGTGGACTTCGACGAAGACATTCCGATGGTCGACGAAAGCCTGGAGCAGTTCGCCCAGTTGCTCAAAACCCGCACGTCGGAAGAAGGCATGGCGCCGCTGACCTCGGACGCCGTGGCGCGGCTGGCCACTTACAGCGCACGCCTGGCGGAACACCAGGGGCGCCTGTCGGCGCGCATCGGTGATTTGTTCCAGTTGGTGAGCGAGGCGGATTTCATTCGCCACCTGGCGGGCGACGAGATGACCGACGCCGGGCATATCGAGCGCGCGCTCAAGGCCAAGGCCACGCGCACCGGGCGGGTTTCGGCGAGGATTCTGGATGACATGCTCGCCGGGGTGATCCTGATCGACACTGCCGGCGCTGCGGTGGGCAAGTGCAACGGCCTGACCGTGCTGGAAGTCGGCGACTCGGCGTTCGGTGTGCCCGCGCGGATTTCCGCCACGGTGTACCCGGGCGGCAGCGGCATTGTCGACATCGAGCGCGAGGTTAACCTCGGACAGCCGATTCACTCCAAGGGCGTGATGATCCTCACTGGTTACCTGGGCAGCCGCTATGCCCAGGAGTTTCCGCTGGCGATCTCCGCGAGTATCGCGCTGGAGCAGTCCTACGGTTATGTGGACGGCGACAGTGCGTCCCTCGGCGAGGCGTGCACGTTGATCTCGGCACTGTCGAAAACGCCGCTCAAGCAGTGCTTTGCCATTACCGGCTCGATCAACCAGTTTGGTGAAGTGCAGGCGGTGGGCGGGGTCAACGAGAAGATCGAGGGCTTCTTCCGCCTCTGTGAAGCGCGCGGGCTGACCGGCGAGCAGGGCGCGATCATTCCCAAGGCCAACGTGACCACGCTGATGCTGGATGAGAAAGTGCTGCAGGCCGTGCGCGCCGGGCAGTTTCACATCTATGCGGTGCGCCAGGCGGATGAAGCGCTGAGCCTGCTGGTGGGCGAGGACGCCGGCGAGCCCGACGACGAAGGGCAATTCCCCGAAGGCACGGTGAACGCGCGGGTGGTTGAGCGCCTGCGCGCGATTGCCGAGATGATCAGCGAGGAAGACCTGAAAGAAGCGGAGAAGGAACTGGCACAGTTGGCGCTGGCCGAAGCCAAACCGACCTGACGCTGAGTAACCAATGTGGGAAGGGGCCACCCCCCTTCTCAAATACAACCTGATTTTTTGAGTTTAAAGACTGAAGTTTCAGGCAACCACATCTCTGTAGTGAGCGGGCTTGTTGTGGCGAGCGGGCTTGCCCCGCGTTGGGCTGCGCAGCAGCCCCAAAACCAGGCTCTGCGCAGTGTCAGGTACACCGCGTTGGTATTGATTGGGGGCGCTTCGCACCCCAACGCGGGGCAAGCCCGCTCGCCACAGAGGCACCTGTGTGCTGCGAGACGTTAAATTGACGGTTTGTCGCCGTTGGTCTCTACAGCCTTGGTTTGTCTTGGTTTTCTTCTACTCTGAGGTAAACCAGTCTACCGAGGGGCGCCGCCATGCCGCGCAACCTTTGCCTTACCCGTCAATGCCTGGGCCTGGAAACCCGTATCGAATGCACCGTTCGCCCGCTTGCCGGGGACAGTGGGTTATGGATGTTGTTATTCGCAGCAGGCATGGCCGGCGAGCAGCCGTCCGCCATCAAGGCCGAGGGCCCGTTTCATGGGGCCTGCGCCGCTGAAACCCTGCTGGGCACCATTGTCGACGGCCTCACGCTGCAAGGCTATGTGCAGAGGCGCGAGCCGCCGATATGGGGCCTGCATTTGCAGGCCTACCTGCGCCAACTCAATCGCAGGCAAGAACGCCTTGTCCTCTAATCGCCGCGTTATTTGCTTTCAGGCTTGTCCAGCTTGACCTCGAAGCCATATTGCACGGTGCTCAGGTCGGTGCGCTGGTAGCCTTCCAGGCTGGTCGGCTGGCCGTAGAAGTAATGCACGTCGAACATCGCCGTGCCGTATTCCTCGGCGCGGTGGCTGACGCCGAGGATTTCCTTGAGGTAATTGCCGCTGGCGTCCTTGGCGTAGAAGCGCCAGCTGTCGGCGGGAAAGGCTTGTTGATCGACGATCAGCGCGTTGTCCTTGAGCGAAAGGCCCTTGGGCAGCTTGGTCGCATCCAGCGTGGTTTTTTCGATAGTGGCCAGAAACAGCGGGATCGAGCCCACCACAAACGCCGGATTCTCCGGGAACAGGTTGAGGTCGTAGGTGAGCAGGCCGCGCGCCGGGTTCAGTTCGAAGGCCTCGGTGGGCAACTCGATAGGGTCGCCGCGCTCGCCTTTTTCGTCGGCGGTAAAAAACGTCACCGGCGCCTCACTGCTGTTGCGTTCGGCGCCCACCAAATCGTCGTTGAAGGTAAAGGGGTGATCGAACACCACATGCGCGGCGCTGGCATCGTCGACGGACTGGCTGATGGTGACGCTGTTTTTCAGCTGCTCTTCGGTCATCGACGCGTCCTTGAGCCAACTCGCGGCGCCGTCGTCGTACACCGTGACGGGCATCGGCAAGGCTTGCACGGTCTTTTCCAGGCTGTTCTTGTCAAACCGCAGAACCGGCAGGTCGAGGTCCTTGCGGGTGACGGTGACCCTGGAAAAGTCCAGCACATTGACTTGCAGGGCGTCGATCACGCCATTGAAGTAGACCTTGGCGTAATACCGGTGCTGTTTTTGCTCGAAGGCTTTTTGCTCATCGGTCAGCTGTTTTTCAAGGGCCGGCGACCAGGCTTTTTGCTTTTGCAGCTCGGCCAGTTGTTTTTCGTAGAACGCCACTTGCGCGGCACTTTCGTTGATCGAGCCCGAACGCGTCAGAAACTGCCCGGTAATGTCCCGTGCCTGGACCAGCAGCGGGTTGGGCGAATCATCCGCGAGTTCCGGCGCCAGGGGCGCGCTGTTGGTGAGTTCGAGCTCGGCGTAGTTCTTTTCAAGCAGCAGCAGGTTGACGGTGACAGTGCCTTCGGTGCGCGTGTGACCGACGTCCTTTTTCGACAGGTCGAAGCTGAGCACCTTGCCGGGTGCTACCACTTCCACCGCGCCCTTGAGGCTCACCGGCTGCGGCTGGCTCTTGTTTTCGGTCTCGATGCCGTCGAAGAACGGGTAGGTCACCGTCAGGTCGTCGGGGTTGGTCAGGTTGGAGCTGCTGGGGCTCAACTGGATGCCGGGATCGGTTTCCGACCATTCCGGCTGGAATGGAATCACCTTGTTGTTGCTCAAGGTGACCGACTGCCATTCCAGGTTGTGGGGGAAAGGAAACTGCTCAGGCACATTGAAAGTGAAGGGGAATACCGGCTGCAAATCTGTCAGGTAGTCCGAATGGGAGGCCCTGCGCAGCACGAACAGGCCGTTGATGTAGGTGTCGACCAAGGCCTGCGGCGTGGCGTAGTGCTTGAGCAGGGCCAGGGAGTCTTCGCCGTACTCGGGCTCGATGGGTTTGCTGGCAAGCTTGGTTTGCGCGCGTTCAAGCAGCAACAGCGAACCGCCGAGGTCGGCGATGGCGTCACGCAGCTTGGGGTCCTGGATGCCGTCGAGGGACTGTTCGAACGTGGCGGTTTTCTCTTCGAGGGTGGCCTGCTTCTGCTCTTCGCTGGGAGAACAGCCGCTGGTCAGCAGCAATGCCGCGCACAGGCCGACGCTGGCCAAGGGAGATCGCACATCCATCATTGCAAGTTTTCCTGTCCGACAGCATTGAGTCGATTTGATGGGCTCGACACTAGCAGATAAACGCGCTTACAGATGCCGTACACGTCAGTTTTCTCGCGGTGACAGGCGGCTGGCGGCGGCTGGTATACTCGCCGCCATTTCTAGCCACGCTGTGTGAGATTCAATGGAACGTTTTATCGAAAATGCTATGTACGCCTCGCGCTGGCTGCTGGCGCCTATCTATTTCGGTCTGTCCCTGGGCTTGTTGGCCCTGGCGCTGAAATTCTTCCAGGAAGTGATCCACCTGCTGCCGAGCGTGTTCTCGATGGCCGAGTCCGAACTGATCCTGGTGCTGCTGTCGCTGATCGACATGGCCCTGGTCGGCGGCCTGCTGGTGATGGTGATGATTTCCGGCTACGAGAACTTCGTCTCGCAACTGGATATCGATGACAACAAGGAAAAGCTCAACTGGCTGGGCACCATGGACTCCTCTTCGCTGAAGATGAAAGTGGCGGCGTCCATCGTGGCGATTTCCTCCATCCACCTGCTGCGCATCTTCATGGACGCCAAGAACGTCGATCCGCAGCATTTGATGTGGTACGTGATCATCCACATGACCTTCGTGGTCTCGGCGTTCGCCATGGGTTATCTGGACAAACTCACCAAGCACTGATGCACCGCGCCGGCCTTACTGCTCGATAAAGTAGTAAGGCTGGCGATTGATCGACATCTGTTTGGTCACCGTGACCTTTTCCTGCAGTTGCTCGGTGCGATCCACCAGCGCCACATTGCCGGGGTTTGCGGTCAGGTAGCTGCGCAATTGCGGTTCGGTGCGCAGGATCGGCAGATAAGCCCGCAGATAGAACACGCTGGCGCCCGCAATCCGCTCGTTGGGTTGAAACAGCACCACGTTTTTGCCCTGGTCCCGCAGGGTCTGGATCTCGCTGATCACCGGCACGAACGAGTGGCGCACGTCCGCTTTGGGCGCGAACCAGAAGGCCGCCGTGAGGTAGCAGGCGATGGCCAGGGTGAATACCGCGCCGATCACGCGCCGATGGTGCGCGTACAGCGCCGGCTTGTGTTCCTTGAGCCATGCCAGCAGCACGCGCACATATTCGGCGGCCAGCACGGCGGCCGCCGGCGTCAGCGCCATCAGGTACACCGTGCGCTTGCTGGACGCCAGGGTCAGCAAGGTAAATTGCGCCACCAGCCACACGCTGAAAAACAGGCGATAACGGTTGCGCACCAGGCTTTTGCGAAAGTGCCACAGGCCCAGGTACACCAGAATATTCCACGGCAAAAACGCCTCGGGCAGCTTCACCAGGTAGTAGTAAAACGGCTCGTAATGCCCGGCTTCGACAAACGAGCCGCTGAAGCGACCGACGCTGTTGGTCAACAGCACTTCGCCCACCGCCTGCATCCCGTCGCGCTGAAACAGAAACCCCAGCCAGATCACCAGCGGCAGCAACGCCAGCAGGGTAAACAGCGCCGGCTTGAGCCAGTCGCCGATGCTCAGGCGCTTGTCCATCAGGCTGATGCTGACCAGGTACACAAAGATCACGATGCCCGGCATCGCCAGGCCCAGCACGCCCTTGCTCAGGGTAGCGATGACCATACCGGCCGCGAACAGCGCCCAGGCCCAGGTGCTGGAGCCTTCGCGATCAGGCCGCACGGCCTGGTAAAACGCCAGCAGTGCGGTGGTCACGCCGAGACTGAGCAATGAGTCCTCACCCACGCCGCGCACATTGCCCCAGTAACTGGCCATGGTCGCCAGGATCAGCGCTGCGCTGAACGCCAACGTCTTCGGCCGCCCGAAAGTACGCAGCATCCCGTACAACAGCATCACACTGAACAGCCCGGCAAACGCCGACGCCAGACGCACCGCCCCGGTGCTGGCGCCAAACAGCCGAATCGCACCGGCGTCGAGCCACAAACTCAGGGGCGGTTTTTCCAGAAACGGTTCCTGAAACAGGCGCGGCACCACCCAGTCGTTGTCCAGGTGCATGGCCATGGCAATCCCGGCCACGCGGGCTTCGGTGGAACCTTGCAATTCATGGTTACCCAGGGCGAAGAAGAACAACAGACCAACGAGCAGAAGCAGCAGAGGAACGGGACGCGTCATGGAGTGTGGCTACCGGGGCAGGGGACCGCTCGGGGGAGCGGACATGGCAATCGGCAAGTATAGGGAGGTGTTTCTTAACAATCCGTGAACGAGAGTGCGGTTGTCTGCAGGCTGCACGCGGCAATCGAGCTAATCCCCCGTTGCGCGTGCAGCCTGTGAACAAAGCGTTCAACTCAATTGGCTGTCTTGATTCGCCCAATCACGCAGCCAGCCTCGAAATAAGCACCTGCCTGTTCGGCAATCTGAACAACGCCCGCACAGGGGGCGAGGATCGAGGTTTCCATTTTCATCGCTTCCACCACGGCGATCACTTGGCCGGCGCTGACCGATTCACCGTCGCCGACGACCCAGGCATGCAGGTTGCCCGCTACCGGTGTCAGCACCGCTTGTGGATCTGCGGCCTCGCTTGGGCTGGCGCTGGCGGGGGCCGGTCCGTTCAGGCTGATGCCGCGCAACAGGGCGGCGGGCAGGCCCAGTTCGTGGCGCTTGCCGTCGATTTCGACGAAGGTGCGCAGCACCTCGGGGTCGGCCGACAAGGCGCTGCGTGGGGCGAGGGTGATCTGTTCGGCGAAGTCGGTTTCGATCCAGCGGGTGTGCACGGCGAAGCGGTCGGCGCCGGTGAAGTCGGCATGTTCCATCACAGCCCGGTGGAAGGGCAGTACCGAGGCGATGCCTTCGATGTTGAACTCTGCCAGGGCACGGCGGGCGCGGGCGATGGCCTGTTCGCGGGTGGCGCCGCTGACGATCAGCTTGGCCATCATCGAATCGAAGGTGCTGGGTACGCTCGAACCCGTGACCACGCCGCTGTCCAGGCGCACGCCGGGGCCGGAAGGGGGCTGAAACGCGCTGATGTGACCGGGGGTGGGTAGAAAGCCTTTGCCCGGGTCTTCGGCGTTGATGCGAAATTCAAAGCTGTGACCGCGCGGCACTGGCGTTTCGCTGAACGACAACGGCAAACCGTCGGCGATGCGTAGTTGCTCGATCACGAGGTCCACGCCGGTGGTTTCCTCGGTGACCGGATGCTCGACTTGAAGACGCGTGTTGACCTCCAGAAACGACAGCGTGCCATCCTGGCTGAGCAGGAATTCCACCGTGCCGGCGCCGACGTAACCGGCCCTGGCGCAAATAGCGTGGGCCGACTGATGGATACGCTCGCGCTGTGCGTCGCTGATGAACGGCGCGGGGGCTTCTTCCACCAGCTTCTGGTTACGGCGTTGCAGCGAGCAGTCACGCGTGCCGACCACCACGACCTTGCCGTGTTTGTCGGCGATGACTTGCGCTTCGATGTGTCGAGGACGGTCGAGGAACTGTTCGACGAAACACTCACCACGGCCGAACGCCGCTTCAGCTTCGCGCACGGCCGAGGCGAACAGTTCGGCGACCTCGTCCAGGCGCCAGGCCACTTTCATGCCGCGCCCGCCACCGCCAAAGGCGGCCTTGATGGCAATCGGCAGGCCATGCTGCTCGGCAAACGCCAGCACTTGGGCCGCGCTTTCGACCGGGCCTGGCGTACCGGCCACCAGCGGTGCGCCGACCTGCTGCGCCAGTTTGCGCGCCTCGACCTTGTCGCCCAGCACGTCGATGGTCTCGGGATTCGGGCCAACCCACACCAGCCCTGCGTTGATCACCGCGCGGGCGAAGTCGGCGCGCTCGGACAGAAAACCGTAACCTGGGTGCACGGCATCAGCGCCGCTGCGTTTGGCAATGGCCAGGAGTTTTTCGATATCCAGGTAGGTGTCTGCCGGGCGCTGGCCGTTCAGGGCATAGGCTTCGTCGGCCTGACGCACGTGCAGGGCGTCGATGTCGGCGTCGGCGTACACCGCAACCGATTGCACCCCATAGTCACGGCAGGCGCGGGCGATGCGGATGGCGATTTCACCACGGTTGGCGATCAGTAATTTTTTCATGGGCTTTTCTTCGCATCGGCAGTTGAAAAAGAGGCATCTGTGCGCGGTTGGAGTTCGCTGAATGTGTTCAGCGGGTTGAAGCGAATCTGCGCATTGATCGGTATCTGCCCGGCCAGGTCCAGGTGGTGATTGGCCACGGCGGCGATCACCGGGTAGCCGCCGGTCAGCGGGTGGTCGGCCAGGAACAGCACCGGTTGCCCACTGGCCGGCACCTGGATGGCGCCGACGGCGGTGCCTTCGCTGGGCAATTCCTGGTGATTGCTGCGCGTCAGCGGCATGTCCCCGGCCAGGCGAATGCCGACGCGGTTGGACTGCGAGGTGACGCGCCACAGCTGACTGCTCAGGCGCTGCACGGCATCTTCGGTAAACCAGTCAGTGCGTGGCCCCATCACCACGTCGAGGGTGACGATGTCCGCTGCCGTCGGCAGTTCGAAGGCCGGCGCTTCCTGCAGCGATACGCTGGTGCCGGTGGTGCGTGGGGTAAAGCCCAGGCGGTCGCCGACGGCGAGCGCCGGGGGGCCGACCTGGGCCAGGGTGTCGGTGGACAGGCTGCCGAGCACCGGCGTGACGTCAAAACCGCCACGTATCGCCAGGTAGCTGCGCAGCCCCGCCAACGGTGCGCCCAGGCTCACACGATCACCCATGGCCAGTTCGATGGGCTGGTAGTTGTCGGCCGTCCAGTGCAGGCCGCTGGCGCTGGTAATGGTGACCGGCGTGCGCGCGCCAGTGACCGCGATCACTGCATGGCCGTGGCAAACAAAGCTCAGGCCGCCGAGTACCGATTCCACACAGGCCATGTCCGAGCGGTTGCCCACGGCGCGGTTGGCCGCGCGCAGGGCGCCGAGGTCCAGCGCGCCGGAGCGCGACACGCCCTGATCGGTCTGGCCGGGGCGGCCCATGTCCTGCAACACGCTGTGTAACCCGGGGCTGATGATTTCCAGGCAGGCGCCGCTGGGGGCGGCGGCACGCGCGGCGGCTGCGGGAGCGGGCAAACCGCCGGCCGGGAGCGGGCCGGCGTCGGTGAATCGCACCTTATAGCCAGGGCGCAGCAGGGCCGGTTCGGCGCGGTTCAGGTCCCACATCTGCAACGGCGTGACGCCGATGATCTGCCAGCCACCGGGGCTGGCCTGGGGGTAGACGCCACTGAAGTCCCCGGCCAGGGCCACGGCGCCCGCCGGTATGCGGGTGCGCGGGGTTCGCCGGCGCGGCACCTGGAAACCGGCGCCGCCGGTGAGGTAGGCAAAACCCGGTGCGAAGCCACAAAAGGCCACGCTGTAGTCATGGGCGGTGTGGCGCTGAATCACTTCGGTGCGGCTGATACCCAGCAGGGTGGCGACTTCATCGAGGTCTTCGCCGTTATAGTGCACGGGGATTTCCACCCGGCGCTGCTCGCCTTCGCGGCGCTGGCTCAGGTCCCGGCCGGCGATGCGCTCGACCAGCGCCTGGCGCTCGATGGCGCTGGGGCGAAACTGGATCAGCAACGTTCGCGCGGCAGGCACGATTTCTTCCACGCCGGCAATCGGCTCCGCCATCAGGGCGTCGAACAGGGCCAGGGTTTGGTCGAGGTCGTTCAATTCGACGAGCAGGGTGTCCAGGTTGACCGGTAGAAAGCGCACGGGAAGCTCCTAGACGTGGCAAGTGCTGTCAGGCACATCGGTGATGAACAGGTGGCCGGGCGCGTGGGTGAACGCATTCATGGGCGATCTCCGGCAAACGGCCGCACGGACAGGTTGGCCTGCTCCAGCACTCGGCGCAGTTCGCGCGCCATGTCCACCGCTGCGGGGCTGTCGCCATGCACGCAGATGGAGTCGGCCTCGATGCGGGTGCGCGTGCCATCAATGGCTTCAATGGTGCCGTCCTCGACCAGGCGCAGCATGCGTTGGGCCACCTGTTTCGGATCGTGCAGCACCGCACCCGGTTCACGTCGCGACACCAGCGTGCCTTGGGGCGTGTAGGCGCGGTCGGCGAAGGCCTCCGCGACACACTGCAAGCCCTCGTCGCGCGCCCATTGGATCAGCGTGGAACCGGCCAGGGCCACCAGTATCAGCGTGGGATCGATGGCGCGGAGGGCGGCGATCACCGCCAGCGCCTGGCGACGGTCGTGGGCGATGGTGTTGTACAACGCGCCGTGGGGTTTTACATAGCGCACCGCCGTGCCCGCAGCCCTGGCCAGGCCTTGAAGCGCGCCGATCTGGTAGATCACGTCGGCGGTCAGTTCATCGCTGGCCAGGTCCATGTTGCGGCGACCGAAGCCGACCTTGTCCGGGTAAGCCACATGGGCGCCAATGGTGACGTTTTTGGCGGCGGCGGCTTGCAGGGTGCGCAGGATGCCGGCCGGGTCGCCGGCATGAAAACCGCAGGCGACGTTGGCGCTGGTCACCACATCGAGCATCGCGCTGTCGTCGCCCATGCTCCAGGCGCCGAAGCTCTCGCCCAGGTCGCTGTTAAGATCAATTGCACGCATCAAAAGTAACCTCCGGTTAAATCAGGCCGCGCCGATAAAGGCAAAGATGGCACCCGCCGACTTGTAGGCCATGAACCACGACAGCAGACAGGTGAGGATACCAAGCACCAGCAACCCGCGAGGATAGTGGTAGCCGTCCATGAGATCGGAGCGGCGCCAGCCCACGTACATGAAGATGCTCAGACCGAGCGGCAGGATCAGCCCATTGAAGCCGCCAGCGAACACCAGCAACGCCGCCGGTGGTTTGCCCAGCACCAGATAAACGGCCAGCGAAATGATGATGAACACCACGGTAGCCAAGTGACGCACGCGCTCGGTGATGCGCTTTGAAAACACGGTAATAAAGGACATCGACGTGTACGAAGCGCCGATCACACTGCTGATCCCCGCCGCCCACAGCACCAGGCCGAACATCATCATGCCGATATTACCCGCCGCCGCATGAAACGCCTGGGCCGCTGGGTTGGCGCCCTGGCCGGACACATCGATGACGACGCCACTGGCCACCACCCCGAGAATCGCCAGGAACAACACATAACGCGCCACGCCCGTGACCAGAATGCCGGTCAGCGCTGCCCTGGAAACCGCTTCAATGTTTTCCACACCCACCGTGCCCCGGTCGAGCAGGCGGTGCGCGCCGGCATAAGTGATGTAACCGCCGACCGTGCCGCCGACGATGGTGGTGATGGCGGCGAAGTCGATGAAGTCAGGCCACACCGATTGACGCAGGGCTTCGCCCAACGGCGGATGGGTGGCAAAGGCGGCGAACAGGATCAGGCACACCTTGAGAATGCCCAGCGCCATCATGATGCGGTCCATGGCAATGCCGGCGCGATGGGACGAGAAAATCGCGATGGCAAGCAGCGCACTCAACGCCCCGCCCCATTTGGGGTCCAGGCCGGTTAACGCATTCAAGCCGAGGCCCGCACCGGCGATATTGCCCAGCATGAACACCAGACCGCCGGACAGCACCAGCAACGTCAGCAGGTAGCCACTCCCGGGGATTGCCGCGTTGGCCAGGTCCGCGGCGCGCATCCGCGTCAGCGACACGATGCGCCAGACGTTCAACTGCACCACGAAGTCGATCAGGATCGAGGCCAGAATGCCGAACGCAAACGCCGCGCCGAGGGTCGCCGTGAATGTCGCCGTCTGCGTCAGAAAGCCCGGCCCGATGGCCGACGTCGCCATCATGAAAATCGCCGCCACCAGAGAGGCGCGCCGGTCTTTTGTGAACGCTTGAGGAGTCTGTGTCACGGCATCGTTCCTACAGTGAGAGATACCTCGACTGAGCAATGTGTGTGCCAGAAGCCATGAATCGGCACCTAAGTGTGGGTTGATAAAGGGTTTATTGTTGAACAATCTGTTGTTAATGAGTGATTCATGTGCACTCAATTGTTACCCAAAGCCCGCAAGCTGCTACTTAATGAAGCACGCTCCCTGCGTCATCCTTGTGCCTTGCACCCAGCTCTGATGGAATAACCGCGCGGTTATTCCTACCTTGGATTTCTTATGAACGACGCACCTCCCACTCTTCCTCGCACGCTGGGAGAATCCATCACCCAGGAAATACGCAGAATGCTGGTCGAAGGCGAACTCGTGCCCGGCCAACGCCTGTCCGAAGCCGCACTGGCCGAGACTCTGGATATCTCGCGCAACACCCTGAGGGAAGCGTTCAGAGTGCTGACCCGCGAAGGCCTGCTCAAACACGAACCCAACCGCGGCGTCACCGTCGCAGCGCCCGACATGGCCTCGATCATCGACCTCTACCGCGTGCGCCGCTTCATCGAATGCAAGGCAATCGCCCAAGGCTACCCCCAGCACCCCGGCGCCCTGCACATGCAGCAAGCCGTCGAAGCCGGCGCACGCGCACGCGAAGCCAAGGATTGGGTGGCAGTGGGCACGGCCAACATGGCGTTCCACACCGCCATCGTCGAACTCGCCGACAGCCCGCGCCTGCTGGTGTTTTATGGACAAATCTCGGCTGAGTTGCGGCTGGCGTTTGGCTTGCTTAATGATCCGCAGTTTTTGCACCTGCCGTTTCTGGACATGAATGCTTCGATACTTCGGTGTGTTGAGGAAGGGCGTGCGGGGGATGCGGTGGTGATGCTGGAGGGGTATTTGGTGCAGTCGGAGCGGACGGTGTTGGCGGCGTTTGAGCGCAGGGGGAGGGGGTAGGGAGGTTGCAGTCATAAAAAAGACGTCCGTGGACGTCTTTAGATGATCAATGGGTGCCTGGGATCCACCTGTGCTCGCCTGGATTACATCGCTGAGCAGGCAATCGCAGACGATAGTCGATTTCAGTCGGGTAACAATTGCATGATCTCGAACGCGTTCAGCGCCGCCCCTCGTAATAATTGATCGCCGCTGATGAACATGTCCAGGCCATGTTCCTTGTAGATCAGATTGTAGCGGATCCGGCCGACCTCGACCGCGTGTTTGTAGGTGGAGGTCATCGGCATCGGATAACTCCCAGTCGCGGGCGTATCCACGACTTCAACGCCTGCAGCAGCGGCTAGCAACTGGCGAACACGGTCCAGCGACTGGACAGGTTTTGTGAAGCGCAGGCTCAGGGCTTCCGCGTGGGAGCGCAAGGTGGGTACGCGTACGGCGGTTGTGCTGATGGCCAGGTCGGGTTCGCCCAGAACCTTGCGCAACTCCCAGACCACCTTCATCTCTTCGCGTGTGTAACCGTTGTCTTCAAACGAGTCGACTTGAGGAATGACATTGAATGCCAGGTTATGCGCGAAGTGCTCGGCACTGTCGTTATCACCGTAATCGGTGAATGATCTGGCCCGCTCCCGAAGCTCTTCCATTGCAGGCTGACCGGCGCCGCTGGCGGCTTGGTAAGTGGAGATGATCGCACTTTCGAGTTGGTATTCGTCGTGCAACGGGCCCAGTACCATCAGCGCGATGGCTGACGAACAATTGGGGTTGGCGATGAGCTTTTCACCGGCGTAGCGCTGGCCATTGATGGGCGGAACCAACAGGGGCACGTGATCTGCGTAACGGAATGCGGACGAGTTATCGATAACATAGGAAGACTGCGCAAGACGCTCGCCATACTCTAGGGCGAACGACCCCGATACACAAAGAAAGACGATGTCGCAGGTGGCGCAACCTTCGACCGAGAATGGCTCGATCAAGTGCTCGCTGTCACCCACCTTCAGTCGCTTGCCGGCCGAGCGCTGCGAGGCCATGCACACGACCTCGTACGCAGTATTTTCCAGCAGTTCGAGCATGGTCATGCCTACGGCACCGGTGCATCCGACCACAGCGATTTTTTTCATTCGAATCTCCTTATATGCCCGCGCGCCGTCGAAACGACGGCGCGCGGGTTGCTCATGCAGTACGCAGTTGTACCGCCGGGTTGGAAGCGGCGTTAGCCCGTTGCACCCGAATCGAGTTCCAGGTAAACAGCGTCAATGCCAGCCAGATAAATGCGAAAGCAGCCAGCTTCAGTGACGAGACTGGCTCACCATACACGAAGGCGGCCAGTACGAAGTTGCAGATCGGTGGGACGAATTGCAGGAAACCCAGCGTGATCATCGACAGACGTTTGGCTGCCAGACTGTACCACCACAACGGCAGTACGGTGATCAGGCCAGTGGCGACCAGCAGCAGGTCGTGGCTGGTCGATAGCAGGAACTGATGCCCCTGGCCCGCCGCATGAGCCAGCATCAGGAACACGGCCGCGAACGGCAACAACACGCCGATCTCCAGCGTCTGCACCACGACCGGGTCTCCGGGCACCTTCTTCTTGAATATGCCGTAGAAGGAATAGCAGAAGCCTATTACTAATGCTATCCAGGGGAATGACCGCAGATTAAGCAGCTCAAAGGCCATCAAGGTGACACCGGTTACAGCAAGCAAAATCGCCCAGGTCTGCAAGGTTGTCAGCCGCTCCTTGAAGATCAACCGTGACACCAGCATGCTCATTATCGGGCTGAGGAAGTAACCGAAAGCGACCTCCAGCACGCGTCCGGTCATAATCCCGTAGATGTACATCAGCCACCACAGCCCGAGCACCGCTGCGACCGTCAGCACGTTGATCGGACGCACTGTTTTGAGGGTCGAGCGCAGCACCGGCAGGCGCCCGGTCAGCAGCAACAGAGCCACGAGGAACAGCTCCGCGAATACCACTCGCCACGAAAGCAGGTGATAGGCATCCAGCCCTGCCAGCGGCTTGTACCACAGTGGGTACGAACCCCATAGAAGGGTGGCACCGAGACCGAACGCCACGCCATTGCCAGACTCGTTTTTTGCATTCATTGGAGTGCCTCTGCATTGAGTTTGCGTTCGATGCCGTCCCAGAACATTTCCATCAGATGCAAGTACTGCTCAATGCCTTCGGCAAACAGCCGACGCTGCTCTTGGGTCTGCAAGTGTTTTCCCATGACATTGAATACGGCGTTGGAATGGCCGACTTCCACTTCCATGTGCAACGTCCAGAAAAACCGGCCGCGCTCGTCCATACCTTCGTGTATCAGGCCGTCGTTGTACTTGGAAACCATCGATGCCGACATCGCTTCATCGGCAAACAGGCCGCCAAGGGCTTTCTGCAGCGGCGGTGTGTTGTAGAGCGCGCAAATGCCATCGTTCAGAGCTTGGGTGCTCGGCAGGCATTTGTAAGCCTCGATCTGTGCCTCGTCGATGCCCTTGTTGTGAAGGAACTTGCGATACAGGTCCGAGTGCGATTGGGTTTCGCCCAGTTCGTCGCGAGCATTGAAGGCGATTGTGCGCAACACCGCTTCGTCACGGGTAATGGTGGAAATACCGCACACGTAGAACGGCAGAAATTTGAAGTAGTGCAGCGTTTCCAGATACAGCACCTTGCTGTGCTCGGGACTCAGGCCTTTCTGCGCATAGGCATTCAGGAACGGGTGCTCAGTGGCACGGTGCTTGAGGATGTAGTCAATCTGCTCATCCATGAACAACTTCAGTTCCAGATCGACGCCACTGTCTCGTACAACGTAAGCGGATTCGGATTGGAACGTTTCTTGACTGATGGACATGGTGATTCTCCTTGAGGATACAAAAGCAACGGTATTAGGCACAGACCCTGCGGTGGCCGCGATCGTCAGGTAGCGAGTAGATCAGGCTTCTGAAGCTTCGGCGTTGCGCGCTTCGGTACCCCAGATGACGTCGATGCTTTCATGGGCGACATCGGCGCGGCGATCATGGGCGCTTGCCCAGCAGGTGTTGAGAATGATGCGAGTCGTTTCCTGCTGGATCGGCACAACGTGGTGCAAGGTGGTATCGGACTTGAGGAAGTACACATCGCCCTTGAGGTGGTGATAGGACTTGATGTCGTTGTTGAGGATGTACTTCCAGATTTGCGGATTCTCCTTGTCCCACTCGCTGTGCGGCACGCACTGCAGGACGCCACCGATCGCCGGGTCCTCAGGCGCTTCGATGATCCAGATCATGGTGTACGGGTAGTCGCCCCAGTGCCAGCCGTGGGTGTCGCCCGGATGACTGAGTTTGGTCACAAGGTACTGTTCCTGCTCCCAGCAGGACGCCAGGTCGTCACCGGCAATATTACCGAGAAATGTGCGCAGGGCTTCAGACGTGTACAGGGCTGGAATCAACGTGCCGCCTTCAGCGATTTCCGGCTGGTTGACGTTATACATTTTGCGGTAAGTGTTGCCGGTGGACGGGACAGTGACGTCGCGACGTACCGAATACTCGTTCAGCAGTTCATGCACTTCTTTATGAACATCTTCCAACACAGTGCGTGGCAGGAATGAGAAGTTCTTGAAGTTAAAGTAACCGTCGCGGCGAAATTCATTGCGAATTTTCTTCATTCGCGTTTCATCGGACAGAATGGTTTGAAAGTGCTTTTCAAGTTGCTGCTCAAGTGCATTAACCGCCAAGCCGGATTGCTGAGTTTTCATAGGGGCTCCTTTCCTTTTTTATTGATCGAGATAGCACATTATTAAATGTGTGATTGATGCGCTGTGCGCAGGGCCGGCCATCGACGCCTTTTCAAACTCAACAAGGGACCGGTCATTAAAGTGGTGACAATGGTCATTACCACTAAAGCGGTAAACAGTTCGGCGCCGATGATGCCCAGGTCGAGACCGATCTTGAGCACCACCAACTCCATCAGGCCGCGGGTGTTCATCAAGACACCGAGCGTCAGTGACATCGACCACGGGTAGGCCATCAATCGGGCGCCGAGGGCGCTGCCGACAATCTTGCCGATAATGGCGACAGTCAGAATGACCCCCAGCACGGGCAAGCCCAGACTGGAGAATGCCGAAGCGCTGGTACTTAAGCCGGTCAAAGCGAAGAAGCAGGGCATCAGGATGATCAGCGAAACATGCTCCAGACGCTCGATGATCATTTCAAGCAACTGCTGATCTCGTGGCAGGCACAAACCGAACATGAACGCGCCGAACACTGCATGCACGCCGAGGGCGTGAGTCAGGCTGCCATAAATCAGCACGCCGGCGACCAGCGCTATCAGTACCTTTGGCTGGGCAAGCCGTTCTTGGGCGGCCAGCCATTTGCACAGCAGTGGCTTGAGCAGGAAAAACGATACGGCTACCAGGGATAAAAGTCCGGCTACTCGCCCGCCGAGCATCA
Organism: Pseudomonas trivialis; assembly: GCF_001439805.1. GTDB lineage: Bacteria > Pseudomonadota > Gammaproteobacteria > Pseudomonadales > Pseudomonadaceae > Aquipseudomonas > Aquipseudomonas trivialis. The sequence goes on from NZ_JYLK01000009.1 coordinate 108,357, forward strand.
GCCAACTGCCGTCGTGGCCGCTGACCATCGCCACCAGAGCAATCAGCAGCCATGCGACCACATCGGTCATGGCTGCCGCCACTAGTGCGATTGTCCCCACCTCAGTGTCGAGGAGCGCCCGCTCTTTGAGAATTCGCGCCAGCACCGGAAATGCCGTGACCGAAAACACCGTGCCTATGAACAGCGTAAAACCCAACGCTGACACTGTTGGATGTGCAAAGCGTTCGAACAGCCAGGGAGCGATCGCCACACCCAGCGCAAAGGGGATCACAATACTGAACCCGCCAATCACCAGCGCCTTGACGCCGGTCTTGCTGCCTTTGGCAGGAAAGCGGAATTCAGCGCCAATGACGAAGGTAAACAGCAAAAGTCCCAATTCGCTGAGAACTTTCAATTGACGCATTGCGTCTGCATCGAACAGTCGTTGATGAAAGCCTGGGAATAATTGACCGAGAATAACCGGTCCCAGTACGAAACCGGCGATCATTTCCCCTACCACTTGGGGCTGGCCAAAACGTGCCAATACGGCGCCGAGCAACTTTGCCGTCAGCATTACAAACAAGATCTGTACAAACAACATAATCCCTGTCCCCAATCGCGTCCTGGTTAATCTCATACAGCAATCGGTCATTAACGGGCGTTCACGCGTTATGACCCTCTCCACCGCGATCAGCCAGTATTGCTCTGGCTGTTAATGCGTCGAGGTGACGGGTTATTTAATGGCAGGATTGAAGTGCTTCATAGACTTGAGCCAGCGCCGATAACAGGTTGATAACGATGGGGCACGGCGTGTCAGTCAAACTGTTCATTGTATGGACAGTGGACAATCGTCTGTCAGCGCATTCAGGGTTGCGCCAACACTGCGACATTCGCTTGGGTAAAGCGTGGTCGTCTGTTCTTCTCAGGATTGTCGCTAATGATTGTAGGGGACTCGATCGGTCAGCTACAGTGCGGCACCCGCCAATAAACGGTAAATTTTCGCCAAATGCTTGATCATCCTGGAACAGTTGCGATCCTTGTCTACAAAGGCCTCTGTGTATTCGAGTTCGGCATCGCGCTGGAGATCTTTGGTCTGCCACGCCCGGAAATCGATGTCCCTTGGTACACCTGCCTGACTGTTGCGGTCGAGCAAGGGCCCATGCATGCATTGGGTGGCATTCAAATCAGTGTCGATGCCGGCCTGGAGATGCTCGACAACGTCCGGACAATCATCATTCCGGGATGGCGCAGTCGTCATGAAGCACCACCTGAGGCATTGTTGGAGGCGTTGCGAAATGCCCATGCACGAGGCGCCCGCCTGTTGTCGATCTGTTCAGGCGTATTTGTTCTGGCTGCCACCGGTTTGCTCAATGGCAAAACGGCAACGACGCATTGGCAGCTCAGTGAAGAGCTGGCCGAAAGCTTTCCGGCGATCACGGTTGACCCGAACGTACTGTATGTGGATTCCGGGCAGATCATTACCTCGGCGGGCAGCGCTGCGGGCATTGACGCCTGCCTGCACCTGATCCTGCGCGACTTCGGTACCCACATTGCCAATTCGGTGGCCAGGCGCCTGGTCATGGCGCCTCAGCGAACGGGAGGCCAGTCACAATTCATCGTGGCTCCTGTGAGCAAATCGCCGCGTAACGAGCTGACCCGCGTACTTCAATGGGCTCGTGAAAATCTGGACAAGCCACTAAGCGTTTGCGACATGGCTAGTCAGGTCGCGATGAGCGAGCGCACGTTCCTCAGGCGTTTTGTCGAGACGACCGGGTTACCCCCCAAGGTCTGGTTGCAGCAGGAGCGTCTGAACCGTGCCAGGGATTTGCTGGAAAGCACCGATCAGAGCGCAGCCGGTATTGCGAGGGTCTGTGGTTATCGTTCGGTAGAGAGCTTTCGCAAGGCGTTTCGAAATGCAGTCGGACTGCCACCCTCTGCTTACCGCGAGCGTTTTGGCATCGGCGTGCCCCGCGAACAGACGGCCTAGTGTGACAAACCTCAGCGAGGCGCATGCTTCAGTGCGTCTCGTGACCCGGTCCCGGTAGCCAATCGACAGGCCGTTAACCGGCTGAAACGTTTAACGTGTGGCCATCCTCCTGATGAACACAGAGCGTCTTCGCCCATGAAATCGTCCGCAAAAAACCTTGATGGGTCATGCTTGACTTAAAAAAATGTTCGTTATAGTGTCCGATCGTCTTTTAAGCGGAACGGATGCCAGAAATGAACGCCCCGGAGAAAACGGATTCTGTCCCTGTAAGAAGTGACAACGGCGCTGTAGGCGAATCGCTGGTTATCGAGCGCTTCTTCAACATCGCGGCTACCTCTCCGGATACGTTGGCTGCAAAGGACTCGGTCTGTGAACTTTCATATGGTCAACTGGCACGTTTAGTCAAACAACTGGCGTGCGGACTCCGTGAACGGGGTGTGATGTCGTCTGACTTCGTCGCTGTCGAAATGACGCCGTCGGTTGATTTGATCGCTGTTTTACTGGCGGTCCAACTCTGCGGCGCCGCCTACGTGCCTTTGGACAAGTCCGCTCCAGTACAAAGAAACACAGCCATCCTTTGCGACTGTAATCCCAGGTTGATCGTCGGAGAGCCTGACAGCTCGCTTAGGGATGAAAAAACGTTCATACCGGCTTCTCAGTTGGTACAACCGGACACTGACGGGTATGCCTTTGCGGCTGTTGGCTCCCATCAACGCGCCTACGTCATCTACACCTCCGGAACCACTGGGCGACCGAAAGGTGTACCGATTACACATGGCAATGTGGCCGCTTTGTTCGAAGGCACCCAGCCCGTTTTTCAATTCAATCACGCAGACATCGTTGTTTTGTATCACTCGTATGCGTTTGATTTCTCTGTCTGGGAAATATCAAGTGCGCTGGGGTTCGGGGGCAAGCTGCTGATACCGACAACCGAAATAAAGTTATCGCCGGATCGGTTTGCGGCATTTATCAAAACCGAACAGGTGACCGTCCTTAACCAGACACCTTCTGCATTTGCAATCAACGCGGAATCGCTGGTGAAACTTCCCGTTGATGAACTGGCGTTGCGATTCATCATATTTGGTGGTGAGAGGCTCAACCCGAGCACACTGCGAAACTGGTTCAGCGTTTTTGGCGATTCCAGGCCGGCCTTGGTCAATATGTATGGCATCACCGAAGTTACCGTACATGCCACGCTGCATATTCTGACCCAGAAAGAGTCCTTAGAGCCTTCTTCCGTGATTGGTAAGCCGTTACCGGGATTTTCGTATCAGGTACTCAAAGAGTCGCCGAACACTGTAGGTGGAGAGTTGATACTGAGTGGTCCTCAGGTTGCGGACGGTTACCTGAACCGGCCCGAGTTGACGGCAGAGAGATTCATAATGCGCGAGGGGTATCACGAACGCTTTTATCGTTCGGGGGATCTAGTCGATGTGGCGGACAACGGCGACCTTATTTATATAGGTCGCGCCGATCAGCAAGTCAAAATTAATGGCTACCGGATAGAGTTGGGCGATATCGAGTCGACGTTTGAGCAGGTGGCGGATGTGCTTGAAGTCTGTGTGCTTCCTTTTAAAGACGCTGAATGGGGCGATTACCTGTTCTGCTGCTTTTCCTCGTCCAGTGACGAAGCCAGTACCGTCAAACAACTCAAGCAACGCGCGAGGAAAACGCTTCCCGGTTACATGCACCCGTTGCGTTACAAGAAAATTCCAGTGTTTCCAAAGACCGTTAATGGAAAAGTTGACAAGCGTGTTATCAAAAATAATCTGGAGGGACTCTGAATGTTGGAAGATACGTTGAAGGCGGATATTACCGCAGACTACACGGCCTGGATTGAAGAGGCACTGGAAAACCCGGTGGCCCAAGACGAAAACTTTCTTGATGTTGGCGGTAATTCAATGATTGCCCTTGAGCTGAATAAGCGTCTTCGTAAAAAGTACGACATTGAAGTTTCAATCGAGAAACTATTCAATAAAAGCATTGCGGACGCCATCAATCATTCGTTGAATCAGTAACAGGGAGATGACCATGGACAAACGTTATTTTCTCACGGAAGAACAACTGGCTTCCTTTGAAAAGAATGGCTTCATCGGACCTTTGACGATTTACACGCCTGAAGATATGCATGCCATCTGGAATGAAGTCAGACGAGCGCTGCCTGACCGAAGCAGCGCAGCGTATCCGGCAGACTCCTTTGGCAGCGGGACCAACATATCCAACTATGATCGACACCTGGATGTCGACAAGCTCGCGGAGCACGTCACGAATTTGAAGATTGTTGCTCCCGTGACCGGCATTCTGGGTCCCGATGTGATCTGCTGGCGCACAGAGTTTTTCCCAAAATACCCAGGCGATGAAGGTACCGATTGGCATCAGGCCGACACGTTTGCCAATGCCAGTGGTAAGCCGCAAATTTTGTGGCCAGGTGAAACCGAGTCTGCTTTTGGGAAAGGTACATTGACTGTCTGGACCGCCTTCACTGATTCGACCATCGAAAACGGATGCCTCGAAATCATGCCAGGCACCCATCTCAAGATGAACTACGACGAAACCAAGCGCATGGAATATGACGGCGACAGCGTCAATACGCTTGAGAAGGAAGGGAAAAAGCGCGGGTTCTTCGGTTATGACTACCGTGAACTTCAAGTCGACCCTGACTGGAAGCCGGACGAGGCGATGGCAGTGCCTCTGGTCATGAAAGCGGGGCAATGCGTGATCTTCTGGTCGACATTAATGCACGCGTCTTATCCCAACACGTCAAAAAAAGATGACCGAATGGGGTTCGCAACGCGCTATGCACCCAGCTTCGTCGATATCTATCCTGACACCGATACCGTTCACGAGTATGGCGGCAAAACATCACTTGAGAAGTTTGGCAGTGTCGTGGTGGCTGGGCAAAGTCTGAATCCAAAAAATGCCATTGCTGAAAAAACACTTCGCGGCAAGCCCTTTAATAAGCTGACTGTCTAATCGAGAACGCCATCATGGAGCAGCACCCTACTTATCTGAGCGATACCTATCATTATCACGCCTCCACATCTGTGTGTGGTGTGGGCACGGATGATAGAGGGCAATGGATTGCGCTTGAGGATAATTTATTTCATCCGCAGGGCGGCGGGCAACCTTCCGATTGCGGTTGGGTAAATGATAAAGCGGTTTCATTTTCGCGCCATCAGGATGGTCTGGTAGTGCTCCATGTGGATACTGATCACGTCTTTAGCGTTGGCGAGCGCGTCGATGTTTCAGTCGATGCCGAGCTCAGGAAACGCCACGCCGCTTTGCACACTGCCGGGCACATGATCAATTGGGTGTTGGGTGAGATGGGGTGGATTGCAAAGTCAGGTCACCATTTTCCGGGTGAGTCGAGGGTTGAGTTTCTCGCCGCACAAGGCGCACTGCCGGTCGATGATGAGCTGAAACAAAAAGTGGAGCAGCGAATTCAGGAGCTGATTCTGTCTGGAAAGGACGTCAAGACCTGGGATGAAGCGGGCGTGAGGTATTGCCTGATCGAGGGTTTCGACGCGATGCAATGTGCAGGCACCCATATCGATAAAACGGCAAGACTCGTCGAGTTTCAAATCAAGTCCCTCAAGTTGAAAAAGGGTGTGTTGAGGGTGAGTTACGACGTCAATCATCAATAAGGGAGGCGGTATCATGAGTGAAGTGAGTGAAAGGCTTCCCCGGTCAACAATTTATCTGATTGATCTTGGACTTCTTGTTGTCGCCATTGCCTGGGGGGCCAGCTACTCGTTAATGCAAATCATCGTTCATGCGGGTGTGGGCGTGCCTTTATTTCTCATGCTCAGGTTTCTGCTGGCGATACCGTTCATGGCATTAGGGGCAAGAAAATCCATTTTCAATATCAAAAAGGGGGAGGTCGTCAGCGGTGTGTTCTTCGGCGCACTGCTGTACGTGATTCTGACTTTCGAGACCCTCGGTGTTAAATACACGACCGCCTCAAACGCTGGATTTCTTATCGTAGTGTCGGTCGTGCTGGTTCCTTTCTTTGAGCGAATTCTGGGAGGACGCAAACAGCACAGCGCCGTCTTCATGGCGGGAGGCATCTCGATTGTCGGTTGTGGATTGCTATGTTTTGGGAAGGGCGGGTTTTCGGGAGCCAATTCAGGCGATGCGCTGATTCTTCTGGCCGCCCTGGTTCGGGGCTATCAGATCTACATGTTTGGCAGGAAAAGCCCAGGGGAAAAGTTTTCGCTCACCAATATCACGCTGATTGAGCTTGTTGTAGTCGCGTCGCTGGCAGCTATCAATGTTCTTGTCTTCGGAGGTTTTGAAGCGTCCCAGTTCGACGGTCTCACTGCAGAACTCTGGGCATACATAGTGTTCTTGAGCGTTTTTGCGACCGCCTTTGCTTTTATCATGCAGCTCTACGCTGCAAAGGTCTCCAGCTCAACACGAGTCGGACTCATCTTATCGCTTGAGCCGTTCTTCGCAGCGCTGTTTGCAGTTCTCATCGTGAAAGACAGTTTCAATATCGTTCAGATGGTGGGCGGCGTCATGATTGTAGCTGCTGCACTGTTAGGGCGATGGGCAGAGGAGAATCGAGATGCTCTGCAAAAACGATCTAATTGATGCGGTGCTCATACCTCATGCGGGCGGCAGTGCGTCGGAGCTGCGTGAGTTCTCTGCAGTCCTTCAGGGGAGGTTCAATGTTACCGTCTACGAATTGCCCGGGCGTGGGCGACGGCGTAGTGAGTTGCCGGTCACTGCGCTGGCTGATGTGTTATCAGACCTGATAAGTGTTATTCCTGAAACTGGCCCTGTCGTCATTATTGGTTATAGTTTTGGCGCGTACCTTGCGTTGTTGGTTGCGCACCACATGAGGATCGCCCAGGCGGAAAGGTCTATCACGCTTGTGCTGTTAGCGAACGAACCAATCCATAAGCGCCGATACTATTTAAGAGGTGTCCCTGAAAAAAAGCGGACTGACTTTCTAAACGATTTTTGCGAACAAATGGGCGGGGTGTCGGACAGTGTGATGGCAGATGACTGGCTGAGAAATCAACTGTTCAGGAAGTTGACCGATGACTTGCTTTTAGCCGATCAGGTGCCTTTCAACTTGCCTTTATTAGGCAATGCACCGGGTCTCATTATTTATGGGCGCGATGACCCATTGGTAACATCAGATATGGATAAATGGCAGGAGCTCTTTGGTGCACCAATAAAGCTGGTCAGTGTATCGGGTGGACATTTCGTTCTTCAGTCTCACTCCCGTCTCGTGTTCAACGAACTGATAGCTTTCTACGAAACATGCGAACTCAGCACGTCAACCGGTAGCATAAGACATGACAACGGTCGCCTGAACGGATAAATTGTGACTTTGATACGAATGATCGGAATCACCAGAAAATGCGTAGAAATCACCTTTATTTAACGTCTCTTTTACGCCGTCGATGTCCAGTGTTAAAATGCCCTCATGAACAAATATATGCTCTTTTGTACCCCGGTTGTGTGCGGGGCTGTTGATAACTACTTCGGGGTCCATGCGGAGATTCCAGATTTCAGATATGTTCCCGAGATTGATCCGAAACAGCATGTCTTGAGAAAGTTTGCCAGTTTTTTCTTTGAATCGCTCAATGCGCGGATAAATGTTTTCCTGACTTAAAAGCAGATCACCCAAGGGTAAGCGCAGAGCGATAGCCACTGAGTCAAGAGTATCAATTCTGGGGTTGGAGTTTCCTGATTCAAGCTGCGAAAGTGCAGCTTTTGAAACCCCGGAAAGTTTTGAAAGTTCACTAAGTGATAACCCTCTTATATTTCGCAGGTTTTTGACTTTGTTACCAATATCCGTGCACGTCTTTTTGAGTCTGTCTTTCTGTTGCATGTTAATGGCTCCATAAAAAATCCAATGATATAGAGGTAAGACGAGTTAGTAAAGTTGAGGGTCTTCTATAGCGGCATCCTCATCTGTTTAGGCTGTAGTCTTTGCGACCTCAGGCCGCAAACGTCTTGATTGGTATTCGTGAAAATAAAGACATGACATTAAGTCAACGTGCACTATCTTTCCACAGAGAGCTGCGGTCCCCACAGCATATCCCTTCTTCAACCTGTCCGGCTTTTCGGATAACTGCCAAGTGAAATGGTGTAGTGGCAACATTGCCATGAATACCCATATGTTCACGCGTGTGCATTATTGAACCCGGTAACGCCTAATGGTCTATAAGGAGGTCGACATGTTAGATCGCCAACAGCTGGAAGCATTTGCGTGTGTCATTGAATATAAAAGCTTTGAGCGTGCAGCCTCAGCGCTTAACATTACTGGCGGTGCTATATCGCAACGCATAAAGTCATTGGAGAACTCGCTTTCAACCATTTTAATTGTTCGTGAGCGCCCCATCCATCCGACGTCAGCTGGGCAAGTCTTGCTTCAGCATGTATCGACACTGCGCTCACTTGAGCATGACGTGCACAAGTTGCTGCGGCATAAAAATAATATGCAGTCAAAAGTGGCTATTGGTGTTCATCCTGACTCGCTCATTACATGGCTTGCGCCTTTGTTGATAGAGCTGATGAAGGCTAAACAGGTTTGCGTCGAAATTATTTCAGATGACCGTTGCTGTAACTTGAATATTCTGAAACGCGGAGACGTTCAAGGATGTGTGTCAGTCATTGCCGAGCCACTTGATGGTTTTGAAGTGCATGCGCTTGGTGCTATGGAATATAAGTGCGTCAGCACACCCGATTTTATGCACCGCCATTTTGCGAAGGGCTTGGGTGTGCATGCACTGCTTGACGCGCCAGCCATCACACGAGGCCGCAATGATACGCGCCATACAGCCTTCCTGCGCAAGCTGCTAGGGGTCTCTATCGAGAGCTTTCCTTGCCATTATCTTCCTTCATTACCCATGGTTCAGGAGGCTGTGTTAGCCGGAATTGGCTATACGTTGATACCCATGGATATCGCTGCTCCTCATATTGCCGATGGGCAGTTAGTGGACTTGATGCCACAACGCAGCCATCTGGAACCCCTCTACTGGCATGGTTGGACGAATCACTCCGTAGTCAACGAGGTTGTCGGTAAGCGGATTATTGATAGCGCGAGCACGTCCCTGAAATCAATATGCGAATGATTTTTTTGCGCCGAAGTCAAGTCTGCTAAGTGAAAGTTATTGAGCTTTAAAAAAACTAACGCGATGCCGGTGTTAATGGCTTGGGCGTAGAATGAAATGATTCAAAATCAGATAAGCGAGGGCGTGCCACTGTGACCATCTGTAGACACCGAGATCATCACACACAGCCCTTGTCACCTGATGCCTTGTTGGAACTCCTCATTGACAGCAAAGAAGAAGTCACCTGGAAGTACGTACTGGCCCCGCGTTTTTCATGCCCGGATGAGTGCGTGGCAGAAGTATTCAACCCGCACCGACCGGGGGGGGCTTATTGCTGTACCGATCGATATGGCAGCCGATTGGGCTGGGCCGTATATTTTCGCTTTCATGAACGTGCAGGTTATGACGGGAGTATGAAGTTAGTTCTGCACAGTGATGAAACCTCCTCGTGCCCTTCTACATTTGATAGTTTGGCTACCGCCTGTGTACGTGAGGGGACGAAACAGGGAGTTCATACAATGATCAGCCTTATTGACAGTAAGATGAGTGCGCACATCGATTGGTACTGCGCCAGTCCTTTTGTGCTCGGAGGTAGGGTCACTGCCAGCGCAGACTCTACATTGAATGTCTTCTATCGGAAGCTCCTCTAGATGATTCGGCCAGCCGTCCCTGCAGACTTACCGTCAATGGTAGAAACGTATAACCAGGCGATCGCCGATAAGGTATTTGCCAACTGCGATGTTCCCCATCGCGATATCAAAAAGTTCGCATTGACCTATTTCGGAGAACATCCGCGCTTTGCCGTGCTGGTTTATCTCTCTAACGCGGGCGACACCATTGCATGGGGTGCGCTCAAGCCGTTTTCCGCCCGGCCTGACGATCAAACAATGGCTGAAGTCGCCGTGTATGTACGACGGGACATGCGAGCCCGTGGCGTGGGTATTCGATTGTTGCGCGCCCTTGAGGACTGCGCGCGGGCAGCGGCTTTCGAGTCTTTGGTCGCAATTATTCTGGGGCCTAATCACGCCAGTGCGCGCGGTTGTATCTCCCAGGGTTTTTCAGAATGCGTACGCATCCCCCAGATTGCGAGACTGGAGAATCATCGGGTCGACATAGTCTGGCTACAGAAAAAAATGGAGAGCACTACCCATGGCATTGATCGTTGATGAGTCGTATCAGCTGGGCAGTTTTCGTGACAACGAAGACTCCTTGCGACGCCTGAAATCACAGGCGGGTATCGCGCTGGACCTGGAGTTCGAACACCTGCGACAAGCAGGGTTGGCTCAAGGGCAACGAGTCCTGGATGTGGGCTGCGGTCCAGGCATCATTACCACGCAGATTGCGCTACGAACCCAGCCGAGCCGGCTTGTGGCGCTTGATTGCAATCAAACCAGCATAACGGAGACGCGCCGGCAACTGGTCAGTGAGGGGTTCGACGAGGCTCAGGTTCGCCAGGCCAATCTCTACGACGATAACCTGGCTGAACCTGAGTCCTTCGACTTCAGCTATGCACGCCTGGTTTTCCAGCATTTGTCCGATCCCTTGCTGGCCCTGCGCAACATTCACCGCAGCCTGTCTATCGCAGGACGCCTGTGCATATGCGATATCGACGACCGGTGGTTCGGGTCGGCACCAAACCCTCCTCAACTGCAGTCCTTCCTGGCACGTGTTGCTCGAGCTCAGGCCGCCCGAGGCGGGGATCGACATGTGGGCAGCAAGCTGGCGAGCTACCTGGAAGAAGCCGGATACGCTGATATTCGGTGCAGCATGCTCTTGGTCTCTACATCATTGATCGGTGCGACGGCGTTCTGTGACTTGGTCTTTGGTTACAAGATGGAAGTGATTCCAGAAAACGAGTTGCAGGAGGCCCAGCGTGAAATGGTGGCCGTCAAGGAATGCATCGAGGGGCCGGGCGGATGGGCAGGCATAGGCGTATTCTTTGTTTCTGGAGAGAAACAGTAACTGAATGGAATCATGGAGCACTTTATGACTGACAAAGCCGAACGCAATGCCGTTGTACGCCAGGCCATCGCCTCGACTGCCCAAGTTGCCTCTAGCGCCATTCTGGAAGGCAATATCACCATCGGTGCGGGCACCGTTATAAGCCACGGCGCGGTCCTGGTTGCGCAAGGAGGTACACTGACCATCGGGGAGGATTGCGTCATCATGGAGCATGCCGTGATTCGCAGCACGTCCCATGATGATTGCCATATCGGAAACCACGTGTTGGTAGGGCCACATAGCCATTTGACCGGTTGCCGTATCGGCGATGAGGTTTTTGTCGCCACTGGCGCATCCGTGTTTAACGGAGCGCGCATCGGCAAGGGCGCGGAGTTGCGCATCAACGCGGTCGTTCACATCAAGACGGTGGTGGAGAGCGGCGCAACGCTGCCGATTGGCTGGATCGCCGTGGGCGATCCCGCTCAATTCTTTTCTCCGGACCAGCACGAGCAAATCTGGAGCGTACAGAAGGAACTGGATTTCCCGGGTTACGTTTTCGGCGTTGATCGGGAGACAGACGGGGTGGTCAAGCAAATTATGGAGCGGTACGCACGCTTCCTGCGCAAGCAGCAGGTGGACGATGAATGATGACTCCGACAGCACCCGCGCACTGACCGTTATTGACGGCCACAGCCACATCGCGTCCACGCACTTCACGCCATTGAGTTTCCTGGAAGGCGTGGCGGAAAATATCGAAGTGAAGCTTCGCGCCAGCGGGTACCCAGTTGCAAAAATAAGGATTGTCGACCAGTTTCTGCGCGAATTATGTGACCACCAGGGGGATGCTCAAGTCGCCGCCATGGACCGAGCGGGCGTCAATCGCTCGGTATTGTTACTGCCAGACTTTTCCTTTGCATTGCCGGATACACCACTGAACATAGAAGAAATGTTCAACGAGCACCGGGACATTCTCCTGCGTCATCCCGGACGCTTTGAGGTGTTTGCCGGCGTCGACCCGCGCTGGGGCAGGGACGGGCTTGAGCTGTTCATTCGAGGTGTCGAGGAGTATGGGTTCAGCGGCTTGAAACTCTATCCGCCCTGTGGATACCAAGCCAATGATCCGCTGCTGACACCGTTCTACGAGTATTGCAACGCCCATCGCCTTCCAGTGCTGCTGCACATCGGGCCCACTTCTCCCGTGCTGTCTTTCGCCCAGGCCCAGGCCATGTGGGTGGACGAGCCTGCACGACGCTACCGTGACACACCGTTTATCCTGGCGCATGGTGCGGTCAATGATCAGGCACAGTGTATTCAGTTGTGCAAATACCGACCCAACGTCTACTTGGATGTGAGTGGCGCTCAACACGCGATCGATGCTCGCGGTAACGCCGCGTCGTTGAAGACATTGTTCGATAGTGAGATCAATCACAAGATCATCTTCGGGACGGACTGGCCAATCAACAATCATGAGGTGATCAACAAACGCCTGCATGCGTTCATTCTCGATCCCGCTCAGGGTATCAGCCATCACGAAGCCAGTTTGATATTTGCCGCAAACATGCAGCGACTGCTTGACAGGAGCCCAATGCACGCGCAATGACGACGGCCTGGAGCGTAGTGCATTACGTCCTTTGGCGTAATGCAGCGCCCGTGTTGATCCGCTCATGCACGCCGGTGGATCGGCTCCTGATCCCGTAGGCGATCGACAAAAAACGTACGAAACGGCGAAGGATGACGCAAGCTGCGTCCGCATTCGATGAGCTGCTCGGCCTGGTCGAACTTGCGTGCTCGGATCGCCGCTTCGATCGTGGTCAACTCCAGGAGATCACGTTGCGCGTTGCTGCCTCCAATGGCACGCACCGCCGGCAGGATATTGCTCAACAATTCATAAGCAGCAGCGTAGTCGCCTTGCTGGAAAGCAACCAACCCTTGGCACACGGTGCGTGTCACAGTGGCAACCTGCGGGACTTTGCCGTAAGTGGCGTCGATACGCCGCAGGATGCGCTGCACCAAGACTTGATGATTAGAGCTGGCCATGGCCATGATCGAATGCACATCATTAAACCAGTACTGAGATTGGTCGATCGACGGCATCCAATGTTGCGCGACTTCCTGCCATAGCTCGCAGACATCCACGCCAGTCAGTGACAAGCGCCATAGCAGGCTGACAGCGTCGAGGTCTTCATACCCGTCGGGATCATTCTTGATTCTGATTTTCTGATGAAAGGTGTGTAGCACGTCCTCCGGGCGCTGCATGTAAAGATTAAACAGCGCGTGATGCCACCATAGGTGAATGCGCATACATGGATTAGTCGCCCAATTGCTCTGGGTATCGTCCAGCCACTTCAGGGTTTGCGCGTAATGCCCACGCTCATACCCGACATGACAGGCTGCATGTATTGCATAGATATCCCGGGGATTGATTGCCAACGCACACTCTGCCGCGATGCTGGCGGTGTCATAGTCACCGTTTTCCACCAGGGCAAAGGCCTCGATACCGCGTACGTAACCATAGTGAGGATGTGACGGCCCCCAGTAGGGTGTGACTGAAACAAGGGTTTCACGCATCCGCTCCGTCCAGCCCATATTGAACTCGAGCATGTGTACGCTGAACAAGGCCACCACATCCCGCGGATGTCGGGTCAGTAACTCACGCCAGCAGCCATGTGCGAGCTCGTAGTCCTGATTGACCCAGTGATTGCAAGCTGCCAGGTGCCCCTGCTCACGTTGATCAAGCTCTTCATGAGCCAGGCTGTCGAGCAGCCCCTTTGCCTGATGAATCTGTCGATCTTCCATACTCGACAGCCTGGCTGCGCACTCGATCAGCCGCGAAACAGGGCAACGCACTTCGCGCTGCTGAAGCAGGGGAAGTGGATCGAACTCCATCCCAAGAATGCCGGTGAGGGCATTCTCCAATTCGTCTGCTTCGGCGGCGTCCTGCACTCGCACAGGTACGCCACGAGGATCAATGAACTCGATCATACAAATTCCTTCCTGTCGGTCTCTGCGTAGCCCATTGAAAATATCCAGGCCTGTTCATCCTCAAGCTGCCAGCTCAGCCAGCCGGGCAGGGGTGATACCGTGGACCAGCGCGGCCGGACTAATCTCACGGTCAAGGCGCTCGTGGATCAGGTTCAGTATTGCGATCAGCAGCATGGAGTTACCGCCAGCGTCGAAGAAATCCGCCTGTTCGTTTTGAGCCGGTTGCTTGAGCACCTCAGCCCAAATGGCGAGGATCGTCGGCAAAGGGTTGGCACCGGTCTGGGTTTGGGATTGCTGGATGGGCATGTTCATGGCGTTCCTCCGGGGAGCGGATGGGTGAGTCGGCTCGGCTATTGTTTGCATTGAACGAGCATGTTGGCTCGCAGATTGGGTGCATCGACCGAGAACAGAAATTTCTCACCCTCAGCGGGCGGAGTCTGTCGGGCGTAGTCGAGATAGTTGATTAATGTATCCGCTGAAAAGCAGTGCCCGCAGCGAGCAACGTTATCCAGATAGAGTTGGCGGCGAGAAAAACCGAGGCGGGTTTCCTTGAGCTGCGTGACGGGACGGAAAATGTTATTGCAAAAAACTTTGCTGACCTCGTTCAAGGGGGTGGCTGCGTCAGCCAATACGTTCTGGAGGATTCGCGCATATAGCTCAGGCTCATCTTTTCCATGGTTGGACGTCATCGGGTCCTGGCTGACACCGAAACCAGCCGAGCATATTTGCAGGCCAGCGACTTCACGCCGGGAAACCATGCAACTGGCAGCCGAATCGCTGAGTAAGGCAAAGTTGTTAAAGCGTATGCATTCGTCGTACACCTTGTCAGCGGTGATGATCAACACATTGTTATACGTTCCACTCAGCACCAGGTGTTGCGCCATCACGATCGCACTCATGAAACTAATGCAATTATTCAATGTGATGCCGATGGGGAATGCTTTTTTTAATTCAAGACTTTTTTGAATTCGAACATTGTAATTAATGTACTCAATCTCGTTTCCCGGAAAGCAGGTAGAGCAGAACATCACGAAATCGACGTCATCTGCGGACACGCCGCTTGCCGCCAATGTCTGACGTGCGGACTTGATGCCCAAGTCAAAGATGTCGCCTTCGGTCTTGAAATAAGAGCCCCAGCCAAACACCGAAGGCTCATCGGGATAGCCATAGCGGCCAAGCATATTTTTGAAGTCGGGGACATCTTGATAGGGCCGTTCAATTTCGCCCAAGACGTAAGAACACGCATCAATAGTTATGTGCATCCGCATCTTCCTTGTCGCAGAACGGGGTCGGAGGTTATCCGACCCAAGCGCTGTCACGCCGGAATAAAAGGCTCGCCCAGCATATTCGTGTCACGGATCCGATTATGCGTGTAGCGGTTTTCGCCCGCGACCACGACGGCCCCGTAGTTTTCCAGGCTGACCTCCCCGCCAAACTCGTGGAGTATGTCCGTATCAGGGTGGATCAACACTTCCGGCGGTACGTAGCGCGCGGAATAACCCAGGCGCATCTTGTCGGTCAGGCCCAGATGGGGCAGCGAAGAATGCAGGACCGTAGACCAGAAGATCACGCACTCGCCGGCTTTCATTTCGAAATAGACGGCTTTTGATTCATCCGGCTTCCAGTCGGGATCGATCTGCAAATCGCGGTAGTCATAACCCCATAACCCGCGACGCACACCGTCTTTGACAACATCATTGTTTTTTTCAGGGTTGAAGATCAGACGCTTTTCTTCGTCGTAATGCATCATGTTGTGGGTGCCGGGCACGATGGCCATGCACGCCGTGTCTTTCATCGTATCAGTGAAAGCGGTCCACGCCGTCAAAGTGCCTCGACGCCCGGAATCATCGGGCCAGACGATATGCGGACGCCCCGCCACGCCAGCAAAGGTGTTTGCCTGATGCCAGTCGGTGCCAGCATCGCCCGGGTACTTGGAGAAAAACTCGGTACGCCAGCAAAGCAAATCCTTGCCCATCAGGCTGCGCACTTTGTGTACGATCTTGGGATGGCACACGTGACTGCCGAGAAAGGGGATATCCAAGTGTCGATCATAGTTGGCCAGATTATTATTGCCAGCGTTGGATAACGTGTTGTCGGCATACACCGCATTGCTGCGATCCAAGGTTTGCAGGCGAACCGTTCGCCACTGTTTTTCCATCTCCTCCGGTTCGTAAACCTTAAAGGGCTTTACATATCCATTCTTGAAGAAAAAAGCTATGTCTTCATCACTAAGCCCGAAGTCTTCTTTTAACTGATTCACGTTAAATCTCCTTGTCTTCCAGGTTGTAAGTTTTTTGTCTGCGTGACCACTCAGCTGAATACGGAAGTTTCATAACGTGACGCTATATTCTGGCGTTGTAGTTTCAAGTTCAAGGTGAGCAAACCATTCTCCGAGGTGAAGGGTTCGGTCGATAAAAAATAGTTGCGTATAGGGACTGTGGCACAGGCGTTATAGTCGTCGATGGTCGTTTCAATCAGTTGATGCGCGCGGGTATCAATCTGCTCGACCACCAACAACAGTCCCAAGTGCGGCCTGCTACCTCCCAGGGCAACGGCATGGAGCACACCTGGCAAACGATTAAAGGCTTGCTCAACGGAGGTGGGATGGATTTTCAGGCCACCGGAGGTAATGATCGTGTCGTTTTTGCGACCCTCGATAAAGAGGTATCCATCATCATCCATACGCCCGATATCGCCAGTGGCAATCAGCGTTTCGTCGCGATAAACAGCGCGCTCCACTTCTGCGGGCTGGCCGATGTATCCACAGGTCAGCCGGCACCGCGAGTTGAGCAATATTTCCCCATCACTTCCCAGCGTCACACTGCCTGGAACCAATGCACGGCCCACCGAGCCAGGTCGATGGTGATGCAGTGTATTGACCGCGATAGGCCCATACTCGGTCATGCCGTAGGCTTCCAGAAGCGGCAGGCCGGCAGTGCGATAGCCATCCAGAACGGCCAGTGGCAACGCAGCCATGCCGCTCCACATCTGCCGAATGTTTGCACCGAATGCCTCGCGCAACGCTCCCTCGCTGCCATCGCACAAACGCCACATCGCCTCGTAAAAAAGGGGAGGAGCCAGGAACAGACTCGGAGACGTTTGCTTAAGTGCCTGCATGACGTGCTGCATGCTGCTCACGGCGATATTGATGCCGGCGTCGATGCACCCGTAGATCAGTAACTTCTGCTGGTAGTTGGACAGCGGCAAAAAAATCAGAAAGCTATCGTCAGTCCTGGCGTCAATGGCTGAGAAAAACCCCCGCGCATTGGCCAGGACTGTCGCGTTATTAACCCTGATCTGCTTTTGTTTACCACTGGTTCCAGAAGAGAAAATGATCGGGCCGGACACCGCGTTCGTTGAACCGTCAACCGCGAGGTTTTGAAAAAATTCCAATCCACAGACCTGTCCCAGGGGGGCCCATGAATCGGTAGGGGCAATGCCGTCGTAAGAGGCGCTGGCAAGCAAGTAGGCGATGCTGGCACGCCCGATGACCGCCAGTGCGTCTTCAGGATTTTTTTCTGGAAGTTGTAAAACCGTACACCCGAGGTGCAGTAAAGCCAGATCGGCAATCAGTGCCGACTTGCCATTCTCTGCAACCAGGACGACCTGCATACCGGCTTCCACGCCATGGGCTTGGAGCTGCTGCGCTACAAGACAAACAGCCTCATAGACCTGCGAGAAGTGCAGACACTCTGTATCAGTGCGGCTATGAAACACCACGGTGTTGCGCCGGTTGTCTTTGAGTTGGGTAATGAGTGTGTCCAGTCTTTCGCTCTTCACGCTGCCCGCTCCTGCAACCGGTTGGTGATTCGAAGCCTACTACCGGTAAACACGCTCGGGGCGTTGCGTTAGGTTTTTGCAGTTGCCTTTAGTTTTGCTAACGCAAGTTGCGTCCCCTTACACGGCCTGGGTATTTTCGGACGTCCTTGATGATCCCTGCCTTGGCCACTCGTTCATCCACGACAGACCCACCGGGAGCTTCATTCATGCTGTCGCGAAACTATCTGTTTTACGCTGTAGTTGCGCTGGCGACGGCTTGTGATCAGGCCGTGCTGACTGGGGTCGTCTGGATGTCGCTGAAGTTATCCGGGTCAACCCTGCCACTGGGCATCGTGCTGTGTTTATCGGTCGCAGTACCGTTTGTGCTGGACCTTGCGAGTCGTGGGCGCGCTGCCGATATTAGTGCGACGTGGCTGGTTGCCTTGCGCATCGTGGCGTTCCTTGTAGCGGCCCTATTTGCATGGTGCGGACTGGCCACGGCGCTGAGCTTTTTTTTGTTAATCGCGCTGATGGTGGGTACGGTCGACTTCCTCACGGCCAGCTCGCTGGAAATCGAAAATACTCGTCGAGTGGTCGCTGGTTGGCTGCCAGCCGATAATGCCGCGCGCTATATGCAAACGGCGATACAAGTCGGCGGTTTCAGTGGCTCGCTGGCGGGAGGCGGGTTGTTGGGCCTGTTCAGCGATTCCACATTCCTGCTATGCGTGGCGTTGTCAGGCGCTGCGCTCAGCCCTGCGCTATTACTGGCACGGATGAAGCGCGGCGTGCCGGTTGCCGCTCAGGGACACGAGCAGCGTCCGACATCTCAAGCCAGCCCCGCGCCTTTCCAAATGCCCTATGCCGCGATGGCGTGCCTGGGCTTGATCGCCCTGCATATCGGCGCATTCAACAGCATGATGCCCATCGTCTATCAACAGGTTAACCATTGGAGTCCCACCAGTTACGGGGTTGCTTCTGGCGTTGCGGGCCTCGGCGCCTTCCTGGCCGCGTTGATTCCACTGAGCAAACATCGACTGGCAATGTTTGCGACGGCTCTGATCGTGGTCGATGCACTGATGGTGCTCGCCCCCCAAGTGCTGCTGTCGATGGTGGGCGCATTTCTGGTGGGTTTTATTACCAATCACCTGCGAATCGTGGTGCGTAGTCAACTGATGCGGGCGGCCAACAATGATGCTCAGGCCGCACTGATTGGCAGTCGCAGCACGTTCTGTGCGTACTCGATGCAGGCCACCGCGCCATTGCTGCTGACCTTTGCCACCACCGCGTCGATCTTCGGGCCCGCCAGTGGGCCTGCATTGATGATCGGCACCGGCGTAGTCAGCGCCACCGGGCTGCTGGGGTTGGCTCAATTACGTCGACAAGCACAGCCCCTTCCGCTGGCCCGCTTATAAATGATCAATGGAGGTAAACAATGAGTTTCGATACCAAAATGGTTGATCGTCACACTGTGCTGGCGCAGGTCAACCACCTCATGAAGGAAGTGGCCCCCCAGAGCGTCCAGGACAATCCAAACCTGTCTTTTCTTGAAGCGGGCATCGACTCGATGAAACTGATGCTGTTGGTCACACGTCTGGAAGACCAGTTCCAAGTCGAGTTCCAGACCGATCATCTTGCTCCCCAGTTTCTCGGCAGCCCGGCGTCCGTCACGGCCCTGCTCCTGGATCACTACCTGACCGTTTAAGCGAAGGATCGCTCCCATGGAAGAACGACCGTTTCCCTATGATGTGCACCTATACGACCGGCGCTTCCTCAATTGCTTCCAGCGACACGCCGTAGTCTTCATGAAGCGCCTAGGTATCGAGGTGGACTGGCTGTTCTACAATGCCTTGCCTACGGCAGGCAGTATTTTCCAGCAAATGGTGGTGGAAAATAAACCTAAGTACGCGCTGCAAAGCCCCTACTTCGCTGAAGAAGACCTGGCGCTGCTTGGGGTGGGGGTTCATGAGCAGCACGCTGAGTCCCTGGATGACCTGCTGCCGGTCATCCACCAGCAGATCCAAGCTAATGGGTGTGCCTTTTTATCGGGTGACGTGTACTACTTCGCCCATTGCCCCGAATACCGCAGCAAGCATGCCCAGCATGTCGTGGTGCTGCGCCAAGCGAATGCAAATGGTACCTGGGACATTGTGGATGACAATGCCGCCAGTGTTCTGTGCGAGTACCGCTACCCGCAAGAAGTCCTCGATCAGTTTTTCCAGAATGACGGTGGTCGGCGCATGTTTTGTCTGGAGTGGACTCCGACGCCTCTGAGCGATATCGAACCCGTGATCCGCCGGCGTCATGAAACGTTTCTGAACAACCGCACCGATGACACTTGGTTCTATCACAACCTTGAACCTGTGCTGGATAACTCATTGGCGTGCGATACGACCAAGTATCGGGCGTTGCATGACGTGTTCACGCTACTGGCGGGTTCACGTCATTGCTTTGCCCGCTACCTCGCCATAACGGCAGCGCCGGACGTCATCCAGGAGCGAGTTGCACGCTTTGCCGAGGAGGCAAGCGTACTCAAAAGCTTAATGGTGATGGCGCAGGTCACCGGCAAGCTGCGCCGCCGTGATGTCCTCGAACGCTGTGCGGCCCTGGCGGGCCTGGAAGCTGATTACCTTAACGACCTGCGTGTGGCGAGTAACTGAAAAGTTTCGCTTCAGTACGTGCAGCCGCTGTGCCCCGTCTACAGGATCCTGCCATGAACTTTCTTATTCAGGCGTCGCTGATCTTCAGCATGCCGTTGTTATTCTGGTTGCCACTGCGGCGCTTCGTACCGCTCGTGCTAGTCCAGATCCTGTGTGGCATATTGATTGGGCCGAGTTTGCTGGGCCGCTTGGCTCCCGAGCTTTACGCCAGCGTATTTCCACCCAATACGGGCGTGGCCCTGTCGAGCCTCTCGGCACTGGCAATCGTCTGCGTGGGCTTTATCGCCGGCATGGAACTGGAACTCGACGAACTCAAGCATCAGGCACGCCGAGTACTGCATGCAGGTTTCCTGAGTTATCTCATTCCTGCGGTGGGGGGCGGATGCTTCGCCTGGTGGGCGGGGCATCAATGGCCGGAGCTGGTGGGGGAGCGCGCCACATCAGGGGTCTTTGCCGTGGCCGGTTCGATTTGCTTCGGGGTAACTGCACTTCCCGTCCTGGCGGCGATTTTGCGCGAGATGAATCTTTCCAGCAGTCGGCTTGGCCACACATCGCTCACCTTGGCCGCCATCAATGACCTGCTATTGTGGAGTTGCCTGACCGCCCTGATGCTGGCAACTTCACAACCAAATGCTGCGCAACACGCCTGGGTTTGGCTGCTTTTGCCGGTACTGCTGGCAGCCGGGTTTATATTTCGTCCGTGGCTACGCAAATGGTTCGAGAGCCTGACTCAAATGAAGGAGCTTTCGACAAGTGCGCTAAGCATTGTGTTGGTTGGGCTTTTCCTTTCAGCCAGCGTCAGCGAAATGCTGGGGATGCATGCGGTGATCGGCTCTTTCATTTTCGGCATGCTCTTGCCAAAGGCACTGCGTCAGCACTTCACCAAGCTGACCGCCCCCTTCAGTAACGCGGTGCTACTGCCCTTCTTCTTTGTATCGGCAGGGCTCAGCCTCGACATCAGCGCCAGCCCTGCGTGGATGTTCTTCATGCTTAGCGTGGTGGTGGGCAGCGGCCTTAAAATCATCAGTACAGCCATCCCCGTGCACGCGTGGGGATGGAGTTGGCGCGAAGCCTTGCAACTGGGGGCGCTTATGCAGAGCAAGGGGCTGATGGAGATAGTTGTCCTTCGCGCGCTTTACGACGCAGGGATTATTTCGCAAAGCTGCCTAACGGCACTCCTGTTGATGGCGCTGGTCTGCACTGCACTGGCGATGCCTCTGACACGCGGATTGGCGCCGCAGGTCCACCGGAAATACCTGATGGAGTGAGCCTCTGCACACGGGAATGCGGAGCCTTCCCGTGTGCAGAGGCTTGGCATGAGCAGCGCTGGCAAGCACACGATTTGGCGACTTCTGGATATGCTCTACCACTGAGTTGCTTGAGCGTTTCCAGTAACGAAAGTGCCTGATCGGTGAGGGGGATTGTGTTCGGCCGGCGCTTTTTCATGCGCTCTGGCGGAATGGTCCAAATGCGCGTGTCGAAGTCGATATCTGCCCATCGTGTGGTGGCTGCTTCGGCAGGGCGGGTCATCGTGTGTAACTGCCATTCGATCAGGCAGCGGGTCGTGCGTTTGATGCTGGCATTCGCGATTTCCATCATGAGCTCGGGAAGCTCCTCAGGTGGTAGCGCAGCCATGTTCTCTTTTTTAGGTTTCTTGAACACCGCCCGAATTCCATTAAGGGGGTTCGCAAAAATCAGCCCGGAGTTGACCCCGTAGGTCCCGGGATACCACCTGGGATACCAAAGCGACTGGAACCCAGAAACCCTCCAAAGATCCCATAAGCTCTGAAGCCCTTGTATTTACTGGATTTCAGGCACAAAAAAAGACGTCCGTGGACGTCTTTAGATGATGAAGTGGTGGAGCCGGGGGGATTTGAACCCCCGTCCGCCAGTACTCCGCTGTCGGTACTACATGCGTAGCCGTTTCTATTAAGTTAACCCTCAGCGACCCGAAGGGCAGGGTGCTTTGGGCGAGTTGTGTAAGTTTTAGCCGCTTCGTCCACAACGTACTGCACGGCGATTCTGTTCTATATGACAATCACTTTGGGTTTACAGACATCCCCTGGTGATTGCTGGACCCGAAGGTACCAGAAGCTCAGGGCTAAGGCTGCTTACGCAGCGAGAGCGAATTCCTGGCCGTAGTTTTCGTCATTGGCAACTATAAGAAGTTGCAACAGTGGATTTACGAGTTCTGTTACCAACTCGGCATGCACCTAAAGTTTCGCGACCGGCGTCGAATCCTAAACGGCCCCGTGCTTGTAACTCGTTGTTTCTTAGTGAGTGACAAGCCTGTGCAGTGTACGTCAAATCGTCACGGAAGGCCAACCCGAAGGTTGGCCCTCTCGCTTACTGACCGCCTTTTTCGCTGTTTTGCAGGTCCTGCAGGGCCTTGGAGCTGATCTCGATGCACTTCTTGTCATCGCCCGCTGCATGAGCAGCCTTGGCCTGGGAGAAGGCGGTGTTGATTTCGCCGCTTTTGCCGCTGGTGTCGGTGGCGAGCAGGGCTTTGCCGTTGTTGATTTTGTCGAGGTTGATCTGGCACAGGTCTTTGTCATTACTCGCGGCGAACACAGGGGACGCCAGCATCGCAGCGGTAACAAACAAGCCAGCAAGAGCGGAACGCTTCATCGGGTATCTCCTTGCGCAAAAGGGCTCGACGCTGCTGGCGTTGAACGGCGGCCAGCGACATCACTGATGAGCCTCGTTCGTCGAGGCCTATGCAGATGACTACGCCAGTGCGCAGGGGTTCTGTTTTTTTGCGGGTTTAATGTGTACGTGCTTTTGTGACGCGGTCAACGAGGTACACCAGCCCATGGTAGTCGATGCCGCCATGTTGGCTCAGGCCGATTTCGCAGGTGCGGCTGGTGGAAATGCCTTCACTGCAAGAGTGCACCGCCGTCTTGAGTGAGCGCAGGGCGTGGGCGTTGAGTTCCGGCGTAGTGAAGCCTTTGTCGCCGGCGAAACCGCAGCAGTGGATACCTTCCGGAATGACCACGGTGTTGGCGCAGCGTCGTGCAAGGTCGATCAGTGCCTGGCTTTCGCCCAAGTGTTGAGTGCTGCAGGTGACGTGTACGGCGATTGGCGCTTGCTGAGGAGTGAAGTCTAGGCGGTCCATCAGGTGGGTGCGGATAAATCGTACGGGGTCGTAGAGGTCCAGGCGTGTTTCGCCCAGGTCTTGCACCAGGCGCAGTGTGCAGGGGCTGGTGTCGCAGTAGATCGGATCGAGGCCGCCACGGCTGGCCTGGAGCAGGGCGCCGATCAGTTCCTGGCGCTTGTGATCGGCCTGTTCGGCGTAGCCTTTTGAGGCGAAGGGTTGGCCACAGCACAGGCTGTCGAGGTTGTCGGGGATGACGACTTGGTAACCGGCTTTTTCCAACAGACTGCGGGTTTTGTCGTACAGCGACATTTGCTCTTTATCTGCCGCCGCCGGCCCCATCGCGCGTGAGACGCAAGCGGCGAGGTAGACCACGCGCGGACGTCCGTCGGTGGCTGCGGGGCTGAAGCGAATGGTTTTTTCCGGTTGCGGCATGGCAGTGGTCCACTGCGGAACCTGTCCCTTGGACAACCTGGTCATCTGCGCCGACAACTTTGCCAGGCGCGGGGCGCCCAATAGCATGCGCGCGCCGTTGGCGACATGCAGGGTGAATC
Source organism: Pseudomonas trivialis (assembly GCF_001439805.1). Classification (GTDB taxonomy): domain Bacteria; phylum Pseudomonadota; class Gammaproteobacteria; order Pseudomonadales; family Pseudomonadaceae; genus Aquipseudomonas; species Aquipseudomonas trivialis. The sequence goes on from NZ_JYLK01000009.1 coordinate 132,380, forward strand.
GCATGCCTTGCAGCGCAGTGGCGAAATGGGTGGCGAGCCATTCGGCAGTTTTCCTGCGGTCGGCGTCTCGGCTGCGCAGCTTTTTCATCAGGTCACCGGTATTGATGCCTCCAGGGCAGCGCTGGGCGCACAGCCCGGTGGCGGCGCAGGTATCGATGCCCTGGTACTGGTAGGCGGCTTCGAGTTCGGCGGTATCCACGCCCGCGCGTTTCCTGGCCTGGATGTCACGCCAGATCACGATGCGCTGGCGCGGGCTCAAGGTCAGCCCTTTCGACGGGCACACCGGCTCGCAAAATCCGCACTCGATACACTTATCCACAAGCTCGTCGGCAGCCGGCAGGGGCTTGAAGTGCTTGAGATGGATTTGCGGGTCTTCGCTGAGCACTACGTCCGGGTTGAGGATGCCGTTGGGGTCGAGCAGGCGCTTGAGCTGCCACATCAGTTGATAGGCCTCGCTGCCCCATTCCAGTTCGACGAATGGAGCCATGTTGCGGCCGGTGCCGTGTTCGGCCTTCAACGAGCCGCCGAATTCCACGGCCACCAACTGCGCCACGTCATCCATGAACGCTTGATAGCGTGTGATTTCTTCCGCGCTGTTGAAGCCTTGGGTGAACACGAAGTGCAGATTGCCCTCCAGAGCGTGTCCGAACAGGATGGCTTCGTCGTAGTGATGTTTGTCGAACAGCGCGATCAGACGGTTTACGCCGATGGCCAGTTGCTCGACCGGGAAGGTCACGTCTTCGATGATGACGGTGGTGCCGGTCTTGCGCACCGCGCCGACGGCGGGGAAGGTGTCTTTGCGGATCGCCCACAGCCGGGCGTTTGCCACGGGGTCTTCAGTGAAGTCGACCTGCTTCTCCACCGCAAAGGAGGCCAGGGCCTTCATGATCAGCGCCAGTTGCTCACGGAGTAATGACGGCGACGCCGCGCGGGATTCAATCAATAGGGCGCAGGCTGTTTCCGATAGGTGCTGTACGAATTCGGGCATGCCTGGCTTGTTTTGCACGGAGCGCAGGCTGCGTCGGTCCAGCAGTTCCACGGCGGAAACTGGCTGGGTTTTCAGGACGGTTACGGCGTTGCAGCATGTCTCGACATTCGAGAATACGATCAGCGCCGAGGCTTTGTTCGGGTGGTCGACCACCGTGTTGTAGGTCACGGCACTGATAAACCCCAGGGTGCCTTCGGAGCCCACCAGCAAGTGGCTGAGGATCTCCAGTGGGTCATCAAAATCCACCAGGGCGTTGAGTGACAGGCCGGTGGTGTTTTTCAGACGGTATTTATGGCGGATGCGTGCGGCCAATTCGGCATTCGCCCGCGTCTGGCGACCGAGTGTCGCCAGACGCTCAAGCAGCGCGTCGTGTCGATTGCGAAATGCCGTCACGCTTGCCGCGTCTTCGGTGTCCAGGCGGCTGCCATCGGCCAGTACCAGGCGAATGCCGGCGAGGGTATGGTAGGTGTTCTGCGCCGTACCGCAGCACATGCCGCTGGCGTTGTTGGCGACGATGCCGCCGATTTTGCAGGCATTGATTGACGCCGGGTCCGGCCCGATCTTGCGCCCGAACGGGGCGAGCCAGGCATTGGCCTGGGCGCCGATTACGCCGGGTTGCAAGCGAATTTGCATGCCTTGCCCGCGAATCTCGTGGCCGTTCCAATTGTCTCCGAGGGCGATGAGCACCGAATCGCTGATAGCCTGCCCGGACAGGCTGGTGCCCGCCGCGCGGAATGTCACTGGCACGCCATCGCGTTGTGCCCATTGCAGCAGCGCGACCACTTCGTCTTCCGACTCTACACGGATCACCAGTTGTGGGATCAGTCGGTAAAAACTGGCATCGGTGCCGAAGGCAAGGGTCGAAAGCGGGTCGTCGAAACGCCGATCTTTCGGGATCAGCTGTGCGACATTCCTCCAGAAACAGCGGACGCCGGAGACGCTGTCCGGTGTCGATTCCTATCCTGTTACGCGCAGGTCATCAGCATACCGGTGAACCGGTACGTATGCGCTGGCGTTATTGGGAGGACGTCTGTGGGAGGCGAGGGCATGTAGCCACGGGATGTTCCCGGGGCTACGCCGTGACAAGGTTAGTCTTCCTTGCCTTTATTGCGCACGGCGCGATGCAGCTCGCGATTGGAATCGCGCTCGCGTTCGGTGTCACGCTTGTCGTATTCCTTCTTGCCCTTGCCCAATGCGATCTCGCACTTGACCAGGTGTTTGCTCCAGTACCAGGACAGGCAGATGCAGGCATAGCCTTTCTGTTGCACGGCAGCGGCGAGCTTTTCCAGTTCGCGGGCGTTGAGCAACAGCTTGCGTGTGCGTACCGGGTCGGCAATCACGTGGGTGCTCGCGGTGGTCAGCGGGGTGATATGACTGCCGAGCAGCCACGCCTCGCCATCCTTGAGCAGCACATAGCTGTCGACCAGTTGCAGCTTGCTGGCGCGCAGACTTTTTACTTCCCAGCCGGCCAGGACCAGACCAGCCTCGAAACGGTGTTCGATGAAGTAATCGTGTCGCGCCTTTTTATTTTGCGCGATGGTCCCTGTAGGGTGTTTCTTTTGTTTAGCCATAGGGGCGGCATTATAGGGAGTTGCGAGCGTGTCGGCTACGGTCAAGCTGCGTGCTTGAGCGCGTTGAGCGAATCCCGGACAATGCGGGCAGTTCTTTGGTTTTTTTCTCTCGCGGATTGGGCTGTTTTTTTCGCGATGTTTGTCTCAGCAGTGGAAATAACGCTCACATGACGACGCATATTCAACGTTCGGCCCTGCTGCCTTATCCGGCACAGGCGCTCTATGACCTGGTCAACGACGTGGCGCGTTACCCGGAATTTCTACCCTGGTGCTCGACCGCTGAAGTGCTGGAAGGCAGTGACGAGTACATGGTTGCCAGTGTTGGCGTCGCCAAGGGCGGTCTTAGCCAGCACTTTGTCACGCGTAATATCCTGGTGCCTGGCAAATCCATCGAAATGAATCTGCAGGAAGGCCCTTTTACGCAGTTGCATGGCGTATGGGTGTTCAAGGCATTGACCGAGAAGGCCTGCAAAATCAGCTTGGATCTGTCCTTTGATTACGCCGGACCGATTGTGCGGGCGACGTTGGGGCCCCTGTTTAATCAGGCGGCGAATACGTTGGTGGACGCTTTCTGTGAACGAGCCAAACAACTGCATGGTTGAGATTGAAGTGGTGTATGCCACTGCCGAACGCCAGGTTTTATTGGCGGTAAGCGTGCCGGCGGGCACCTGTCTGCGTGCCGCTGTACTGGCGTCAGGGATTGATGCGCAATTTCCTGAAGTGGCTTTTGCCGATTGTCCCTTGGGGATTTTTGGCAAGGTGGTGACGGACACCGAGACTCGCCCTGTGCAGTCAGGTGATCGCATCGAGATTTATCGCCCGCTGCTGGCAGACCCCAAGGAAGTGCGCAGGCTGCGTGCGGCCAAGGCTGCGCTGGCCAGACAGCAAAACGGTTAGGCCTGCCAATGGGCAGGCAACAAAAAGCCCGGCATGCCGGGCTTTTTATCGAGCGCCGCCAACTTACTGCGGGCTGGTGTCCAGTGGCTGTGGCGACGGGACTGGCACGGTTTCCACGCCGTCGACGTCTTTCTGGATCTTGTCCAGCAAAGAACCAGGCTTGGCCGGTACTTCGGACTTGGGCTGTTCGCTTTGCTGCGCGGGAGCAGGCACAGGCGCAGTGCCGGTGTCCTTGCCGAGCAGGGCTTCATCACGGCTTACGCCAGGCATGAAGTCGCCTGAAAGGCTGACGAGCTGGTCATTGCCATTGAAAATGACACTGACGCGTTCCTGCTGGCGTTCACCGCCACCCGGTTGAAGGCTGTACAGATAATCCCAGCGATCGGCATGGAAAGTGTCGGTCAGCAGGGGATTACCCATGATAAACCGTACTTGCCGTCGGGTCATTCCGGGGCGTAACTGGTCTATCATGTCCTGCGTGACGACATTGCCCTGCTGGATGTCGATTTTGTAAACCCCGGGGAATGAACAACCGGCGAGTGCGAGCAGTCCCACAAAGGTGAAACTGGTTAGCAAGAGCTTGGTGTTTTGCATCGGTGGGCGACTTCCACTATCTTGGCTGGGACAACGTAAACGCCGATCATACCCGTATTAAGAGAAGCTGCGAAGCAGCATCCGCGAGAAAGCTAACCATGGTTGAAAATAGCGAACTACGCAAAGCCGGTCTCAAAGTGACTCTGCCTCGAGTCAAGATTCTACAAATGCTCGATTCTGCTGAGCAGCGCCACATGAGTGCCGAGGATGTCTACAAGGCGCTGATGGAGTCTAACGAGGACGTAGGTCTGGCCACGGTTTACCGTGTGCTGACCCAGTTTGAAGCCGCAGGGCTGGTGGTTCGCCATAATTTCGACGGCGGTCACGCAGTGTTCGAACTGGCTGATGGTGGTCATCACGACCACATGGTCGACCTGGATACCAATGAGGTTATCGAGTTCACCAGTCCTGAAATCGAAGCCCTGCAGCACAAGATTGCTGAGGAGCATGGCTTCGATCTGGTTGATCACAATCTCGTGCTCTACATACGTAAGAAAAAGTAAAAATCGCTGCAGATTCGCTCTGCAAAACGATTGAAGGCGACCCCAGGGTCGCCTTCGTGCTTTCTATGAAAGAGAAAAATTCAGCTCAAGCCTTGGCTGCCACCACCATTTTCTTCGCGTGAGCCAGGGACTCCTTGGTCAAGTCGATGCCGCCGAGCATCCGAGCCACTTCCTCCACGCGCTCGGACTTGTTCAGCTTGGACACGGCCGTGTGGGTCGCATCACTGCCTCGGACCTTGTGCACAAACAAATGTTGATGGCCCTGGGCTGCCACCTGCGGCAAGTGAGTCACGGTCAGCACCTGGCCGCGATCCCCAAGCCGACGCAACAACTGGCCGACAATTTCCGCAGTTGGGCCGCCAATCCCCACGTCCACTTCGTCGAACACCAGCGTTGGTACGCGTGACGTTTGTGCGGTGATGACCTGGATCGCCAGGCTGATGCGTGACAACTCACCACCGGACGCCACTTTTGCCAGAGCCTTGAGTGGTTGGCCGGGGTTGGCGCTGACCAGCAGTTCGACCTGTTCCAGACCATGGGGTTGCAGTTCGTTGTTGGCATTGGCGCGAAGCTCAATCACAAAGCGGCCGCCTGGCATGCCCAGTCGCTGGATCTCTTGCTCCACTGCGCCGGCCAGGCGGGTGGATGCCTGCTGACGAAGCTCGCTCAGCTCCCTGGCCTTTTCCTGATAATGTCGGGCGAACGAAGCAAGTTCATCGCCCAAGCGCTCGATGGATTCATCATTGGCGTTCAGGGTCTCGATTTCATCCATCAGTTTCTGCTGCATCGCAGCCACTTCAGTAGGCTGGATGCGATGTTTGCGCGCCAGGGTATAGATAGTGTCCAGGCGTTCTTCGATGTGCTGCAGGCGTGCCGGGTCGGCATCGAAGTGGTCAAGGAAGCGGTTGAGTTCGCCCACGGCTTCCTCTACCTGGATCTGCGCACTGGTAAGCAGGGTAGTGGCTTCGCTCAGCGAGCCGGATGCGTTGTTTACGCTGGAAAGCCGATTGAGGCTGGCCGTGAGTGCATTCAGTACGTTACCCGAGTCACTCTCGCTGCATTGCTCGACCACTTGGCGGCATATGCCCAGCAGGGTCTCGGCGTTGGTGAGGTTTTTGTGTTCCTGTTCCAGCTGTTCCAGTTCGCTTTCGCCAAGACTCAGGCTTTCCAGTTCTTCAAGCTGATAGCTGAGCAACTGGTGGCGAGCACGTTGCTCGTCGCCGGAGTTTGAGAGGCGTTCCAGCTCCTGGCGGGTCTGGCGCCAGCGCTGGGCGGCCAGTTGGACCTGGCGCGCCAGCTCGGTGGCGCCTGCGTATTCGTCGAGCAGGCGGCGATGGGTGTCTGTTTTCAGCAGCGACTGATGTTCATGCTGACTGTGGATATCGATCAGCAATTCGCCCAAGGCCTTCAAGTCGCCGAGGGGGCAGGGGGTGCCATTGATATAGCCGCGCGAACGCCCTTCGGCGGTGATGACCCTGCGCAGGATGCAGGGGCCTTCATGGTTCAGGTCGCGCTCGGCCAGCCAGGTTTCGGCCTCGGGGATGTCCGCCAGGTCGAAGGTAGCCAATATGTCGGCCTTGTCTGCGCCGGGGCGCACCACGCCACTGTCGGCACGGTCGCCCAGTGTCAGGCCCAGGGCGTCGAGCATGATCGACTTGCCGGCGCCGGTTTCGCCTGTGATTACGCTCATCCCGCGATCCAGTTCAAGATCCAGATGTTCAACGATGGCGTAGTTATGTACGGACAGGTGCACGAGCATGACGGCCGCTCCCAGGCTTTAGGTCTGGTTATTTATACAGTGTTTTATTCAGGGCTGACAATCCTCCCCCTTAGCTCGATTTGCTTGGTCAATCGGTTTTTTTAGCGCAATGCAGAATGAATACGCAGGAAGTGTGCATGAGTGCACGAAAGATTTTTGGTAACGACCGCGCTCTTGAACCTGAAAATTGTGGCCCCATATACCGGAACAGAAGCGCGAGTTGAGTTCGCGCATGATTTTGAAAGGAGAAATCTATGGCTGACGAACAGACGCAGGATACGCAAGCGCCAGACGCCAATTCGGCTGTCGGCGATGAACTGACGACTCGTGTGCAAGTGCTCGAAGAGCAATTGGTCGCCGCGCAGGACCAGTCTCTGCGTGTTGCCGCCGATCTGCAGAACGTCCGCCGCCGCGCCGAGCAGGATGTGGAAAAGGCTCATAAATTCGCGCTGGAAAAATTCGCCAACGACCTGCTGCCGATCATCGACAGCTTGGAGCGTGGGCTTGAATTGTCCAACCCGGACGACGAAAACATCCGCCCGATGCGCGAAGGTATCGAACTGACCCTGAAGATGTTCCAGGACACTTTGAAGCGTTATCAGTTGGAGGCAATCGATCCGCAGGGCGGAGAGCCGTTCAACGCCGAACATCACCAGGCCATGGCCATGCAGGAAAGCCATGACCTGGAACCTAACAGTGTGTTGAAGGTGTTTCAGAAGGGTTACCAACTTAACGGTCGCTTGCTGCGCCCGGCAATGGTGGTGGTCAGCAAGGCGCCTGCACCGGCTGCGCCTTCTATTGATGAGCAGGCTTGAAATCCGCCGCAAGGCCCCCATTTATAAGTCAAGCGTTTAAGTGCTACCGCAGTTAGCCACCACTGCTGCGGCATCCAAATTCAAGTTTCGGGAGAGTAAATCATGGGCAAAATTATCGGTATCGACCTGGGGACCACCAACTCCTGCGTCTCAGTGCTGGAAAACGGCGTCGCTAAAGTTATCGAAAACGCCGAAGGCGCGCGTACCACGCCGTCGATCATCGCGTACGCCAACGATGGCGAAATTCTGGTAGGTCAGTCGGCCAAGCGTCAGGCTGTGACCAATCCGCATAACACCCTGTACGCGGTGAAGCGTCTGATCGGTCGCAAGTTCGACGAAGAAGTCGTACAGAAAGACATCAAGATGGTCCCTTACAAAATTGCCAAGGCCGATAACGGTGACGCCTGGGTTGAAGTAAACGGCCAGAAAATGTCTCCGCCGCAGATCTCGGCCGAAATCTTGAAAAAGATGAAAAAGACTGCCGAAGATTACCTGGGCGAAACCGTCACTGAAGCAGTGATCACCGTTCCGGCCTACTTCAACGACAGCCAGCGTCAGGCGACCAAAGACGCCGGCCGCATCGCGGGCCTGGACGTTAAACGTATCATCAACGAGCCCACCGCAGCCGCTCTGGCTTACGGCATGGACAAGGCCAAGGGCGACCACACCGTGATCGTTTATGACCTGGGTGGTGGCACCTTCGACGTCTCCGTGATCGAGATCGCGGAAGTGGACGGCGAGCACCAGTTCGAAGTGTTGGCCACCAATGGCGACACTTTCCTGGGGGGTGAAGACTTTGACATTCGTCTGATCGACTACCTCGTTGACGAATTCAAGAAAGAAAGCGGCATGAACCTCAAAGGTGACCCGCTGGCCATGCAGCGCCTGAAAGAAGCTGCCGAAAAAGCCAAGATCGAATTGTCTTCCTCGCAGTCGACCGATGTGAACCTGCCGTACATCACCGCAGACGCCACCGGTCCAAAGCACTTGAACGTGAAAATCTCGCGCTCCAAGCTCGAAGCACTGGTTGAAGACCTGGTTCAACGCACCATCGAGCCTTGCCGCATCGCGCTGAAAGACTCGGGCATCGATGTGGGCGCGATCAACGACGTCATCCTCGTCGGTGGTCAGACCCGTATGCCACTGGTGCAAAAGCTGGTGACCGAATTCTTCGGTAAAGAAGCACGTAAAGACGTGAACCCGGACGAAGCTGTTGCCATGGGTGCTGCCATTCAGGGCGCGGTATTGGCTGGCGACGTCAAAGACGTATTGCTGCTGGATGTCAGCCCGCTGACTCTGGGTATCGAAACCATGGGCGGCGTAATGACCGCGCTGATCGAGAAAAACACCACGATTCCTACCAAGAAATCTCAAGTGTTCTCGACTGCCGATGACAACCAGGGCGCCGTGACCATTCACGTGCTGCAAGGCGAACGTAAGCAGGCTGCGCAGAACAAGTCCCTGGGCAAGTTCGACCTGGCCGAGATTCCACCAGCACCACGTGGCGTGCCGCAAATCGAAGTGACCTTTGACATCGACGCCAACGGCATCCTGCACGTCGGCGCGAAAGACAAGGCTACCGGTAAAGAGCAGAAGATCACCATCAAGGCCAACTCCGGTCTGTCTGATGAAGAAATTCAACAGATGATTCGTGATGCTGAAACCAACGCTGAAGCGGACAAGAAGTTCGAAGAACTGGCCGGTGCCCGTAACCAGGGTGACGCGCTGGTTCACTCGACTCGCAAGATGATCGCTGACGCTGGCGACAAAGTGACCGCTGAAGAGAAGGCCGCGATTGAAGCTGCCGTGGTTGCCCTGGAAGCTGCCGTTAAAGGCGATGACAAGGCTGCCATCGAAGCGAAGGTCGAGGAACTGTCGAAAGTCTCCGCGCCGGTTGCTCAGAAAATGTACGCCGAGCAAGGTCAGCCGGCCGAGGGTGCTGCGCAACAGGCAGAGCCTGAAGCCAAGCACGATGACGTGGTTGATGCCGAGTTCGAAGAAGTCAAAGACCAGAAGTAACAGGTCGCCCGGTTGACCGCTTTCCAGCGGTGACTGGTAGGATGTCGCCGCGCGGGAGCTTGCTCCCGCGTTGGCGTGTCTGGGGTATGCGAATTTTTACAGCATGCGACAGTGTTCGGATGCTGGCGGTGTGATCGGGAATGCTCCTGCTTTCCGAGCAATAAATACCGCGCTTTTGGCCGGCTGCCTGGCTAAAAGGCAGTAACGACCAGGATCGTTGAATTGACGTGAGTTGGGTCCGGGCCTGTATTGGGGCTCAACGAGTTTGGCGAGGCTCAGGAGGGTCTGGCTGAACGTCCTTAAGAGTGCAAAGACTTATGGCAAAGCGTGACTATTACGAAGTGTTGGGTGTGGAGCGTGGCTCCAGCGAGGCGGACCTGAAAAAGGCCTACCGTCGCCTGGCGATGAAGCATCACCCGGACCGTAATCCGGACAGCAAGGAATCCGAAGAGATGTTCAAGGAGGCCAACGAGGCCTATGAATGTCTGTCTGACCCCAACAAGCGTGCGGCCTACGACCAGTATGGTCATGCGGGCGTCGACCCGAGCATGGGCGGCGGCGGTGCCGGCTTTGGCGGGCAGAATTTCTCCGATATTTTCGGTGACGTGTTCAGCGACTTCTTTGGCGGTGGTCGGGGTGGTCAGCGCGGTGGCGCTCAGCGTGGCAGCGACCTGCGCTACACCCTTGAGTTGAACCTGGAAGAAGCCGTGCGCGGTACCAGTGTCAATATTCGTGTGCCGACGCTGGTCAACTGCAAGCCGTGCGATGGTTCGGGTGCCAAGAAGGGCTCCTCGCCGATTACCTGCCCGACCTGTGGCGGCATTGGCCAGGTGCGCATGCAGCAGGGTTTCTTCTCGGTGCAGCAGACCTGCCCACGTTGCCATGGTCAGGGCAAGATCATTTCCGATCCGTGCGATTCCTGCCACGGCGAGGGGCGTGTCGAAGAGTACAAGACCCTTTCGGTGAAAGTGCCGGCAGGTGTGGATACCGGTGACCGCATTCGTCTGTCGGGCGAAGGCGAGGCGGGTGCCCAGGGTGGGCCTACGGGTGACCTGTATGTGGTGATCAGTGTGCGCGAGCACTCGATCTTCCAGCGCGATGGCAAGCACCTGTTCTGTGAAGTGCCGATCAGCTTTGTGGATGCGGCGTTGGGCGGCGAGTTGGAAATTCCGACGCTCGATGGTCGCGTGAAGCTCAAGATCCCGGAAGGCACCCAGACCGGCAAGCAGTTCCGTATCCGTGGCAAAGGCGTAGCGCCGGTGCGCGGTGGCGGTGCGGGCGACCTGATGTGCCGTGTTGCGGTAGAGACTCCGGTCAATCTGGGCCGCCGCCAGCGTGAGCTGCTGGAGGAATTCCGCAGCTCGCTGGAAGGCGACGACTCCCACTCGCCCAAGACCACGGGTTTCTTCGATGGCGTGAAGCGCTTTTTCGGCGACCTGTAAGGAATGAGTATGCGACGTATAGCCGTGATGGGCGCTGCCGGGCGCATGGGCAAGACGTTGGTCGAGGCGGTGCAGCAGCGCTCGCCGGCGTCGGGGCTGACTGCGGCGATTGTGCGTCCGGGCAGTACGCTGATCGGTGCGGACGCCGGTGAGTTGGCCTCGCTGGGGCGCATCGGTGTGTCGCTGTCCGGCAACCTGGAACAGGTGGCTGACGAGTTCGACGTCTTGATCGACTTCACCCTGCCGGACGTGATGCTGAAAAACCTCGCGTTCTGCCGCAAGGCGGGCAAGGCCATGGTGATTGGCACCACGGGCCTCAATGCCGAGCAGAAGCAGCTGCTGGTGGAGGCGGGCAGGGATATTCCTGTGGTGTTCGCGGCCAATTTCAGCGTGGGCGTGAATCTTTCGCTCAAGTTGCTGGACCTGGCGGCGCGCGTACTGGGAGATGAGGCGGATATCGAGATCATCGAGACCCATCACCGTCACAAGATCGATGCGCCATCGGGTACCGCGCTGCGCATGGGTGAGGCGATTGCCGATGCGCTGGGTCGTGATTTGTCGAAGGTCGCGGTTTACGGTCGGGAAGGTCATACCGGCGCGCGTGCGCGTGACACGATTGGTTTCGCCACCGTTCGTGGTGGAGATGTAGTGGGGGATCACACCGTGCTGTTCGCCACCGAAGGCGAGCGACTGGAGATCACCCACAAGGCCTCCAGCCGTATGACGTTTGCCAAGGGCGCGGTACGTGCTGCGCTGTGGCTGGAGGGTCGCGAGCCGGGCCTTTACGACATGCGTGATGTGCTGGACCTGCACTAGGCAGTCGCCAAAAAGGGGGTTCAGGACTATTCCTGGGCTCCGTTTTGACCCGCTAAGCGACGCCCTGTCGCATTGCCCTGTCTTCAAGGCTTATTAGCGGTGGACCCAAAAAGCCTTTTTCTGTAACCTACAGCTTTAGTGTGTTCACTAAAAGCGCGCAGAATAATTCAGTGAAGAAGCGGGGTGACGTGTCCATACGTCACTCCGCTTTTTTACAACCTGCGATCGCCCTTTCAGGCTTTATTTACGGGAGGTCTTCTTGACTAAGCCAGCCATACTCGCCCTTGCTGATGGCAGCATTTTTCGCGGCGAAGCCATTGGAGCCGACGGTCAGACCGTTGGAGAGGTAGTGTTTAACACTGCCATGACCGGCTATCAGGAAATCCTTACCGATCCTTCCTACGCCCAACAGATCGTTACCCTGACTTACCCGCACATCGGCAACACCGGTACCACGCCGGAAGACGTCGAGTCTGATCGTGTCTGGTCGGCCGGTCTGGTCATTCGTGACCTGCCGCTGGTGGCGAGCAACTGGCGTAACACGATGTCGCTGTCCGATTACCTGAAAGCCAACAATGTTGTGGCGATCGCCGGTATCGATACGCGCCGCCTCACGCGCATCCTGCGTGAAAAAGGCTCGCAGAACGGCTGCATCATGGTCGGTGACAATATTTCCGAAGAGGCGGCGATTGCCGCAGCCCAGGGTTTCCCAGGCCTCAAGGGCATGGACCTGGCGAAAGTCGTCAGCGTCAAAGAGAAGTACGAATGGCGCTCCACGGTCTGGGACTTGAAGACCGACAGCCACGCGACCATCGCTGCCGCCGAGCTGCCTTACCATGTGGTCGCTTATGACTACGGCGTGAAGTACAACATCCTGCGCATGCTGGTCGAGCGTGGCTGCCGCGTGACCGTGGTGCCGGCGCAAACCCCTGCCAGCGACGTACTGGCCCTGCAACCGGACGGCGTGTTCCTGTCCAACGGCCCGGGCGATCCCGAGCCTTGTGACTACGCGATCCAGGCCATCAAGGATGTGCTGGAGACCGAGATTCCGGTGTTCGGTATTTGCCTGGGCCACCAGCTGCTGGCGCTGGCCTCCGGCGCCAAGACCCTGAAAATGGGGCACGGCCACCACGGTGCCAACCATCCGGTGCAAGACCTGGACACTGGCATTGTGATGATCACCAGCCAGAACCACGGTTTCGCGGTGGACGAAGCGACCTTGCCAAGCAATGTGCGCGCGATTCACAAGTCGCTGTTCGACGGTTCCCTGCAAGGCATCGAGCGCACCGACAAGAGCGCGTTCAGCTTCCAGGGCCACCCTGAAGCGAGCCCGGGCCCGAACGACGTAGCACCGCTGTTCGACCGTTTCATCAATGAAATGGCCAAGCGACGCTGACTGAGCGGCCTGCGGGCGGCCCCGGTTTTCGGTGGCCCCCGCAGGCACTTCAAGATTGTTCAAGACGGCTTGCCGACTGACCTGCGGATTTGAGTGACAAACCCATGCCAAAACGTACAGACATAAAAAGCATCCTGATTCTCGGCGCTGGCCCGATCGTGATCGGCCAGGCCTGCGAATTCGACTACTCCGGCGCCCAAGCTTGCAAAGCCCTGCGCGAAGAGGGCTATCGCGTCATCCTGGTGAACTCCAACCCGGCCACCATCATGACCGACCCGGACATGGCCGACGCCACCTACATCGAACCGATCAAATGGCAGACGGTTGCCAAGATCATCGAGAAAGAGCGTCCGGACGCATTGCTGCCGACCATGGGTGGCCAGACTGCTCTGAACTGCGCCCTGGACCTGGAGCGCGAAGGCGTCCTGGAGAAGTTCGGCGTGGAGATGATCGGTGCCAACGCCGACACCATCGACAAGGCTGAAGACCGTTCGCGTTTCGACAAGGCCATGAAGTCCATCGGCCTGGACTGCCCGCGCTCCGGTATCGCCCACAGCATGGAAGAGGCCAACGCGGTTCTCGAAAAGCTGGGCTTTCCGTGCATCATCCGTCCGTCGTTCACCATGGGCGGCACCGGTGGCGGTATTGCTTACAACCGCGAAGAGTTCGAAGAAATCTGCGCCCGTGGCCTGGACCTGTCGCCGACCAAAGAGCTGCTGATCGACGAATCCCTGATCGGCTGGAAAGAGTACGAGATGGAAGTTGTCCGCGACAAAAAGGACAACTGCATCATCGTCTGCTCCATCGAAAACTTCGACCCGATGGGCGTGCACACCGGTGACTCGATCACTGTTGCGCCAGCGCAGACCCTGACGGACAAGGAATACCAGATCATGCGTAACGCCTCGTTGGCGGTATTGCGTGAGATCGGCGTTGAAACCGGCGGTTCCAACGTTCAGTTCGGCATTTGCCCGGACACCGGCCGCATGGTCGTGATCGAGATGAACCCGCGTGTATCGCGTTCATCGGCGCTGGCCTCGAAAGCGACCGGTTTCCCGATTGCGCGCATCGCTGCCAAATTGGCTATCGGCTACACCTTGGACGAGCTGCAAAACGAAATCACGGGCGGCGCCACGCCGGCGTCTTTCGAGCCATCCATCGACTACGTTGTGACCAAGCTGCCGCGCTTTGCTTTCGAGAAGTTCGCCAAGGCTGACGCGCGCCTGACCACCCAGATGAAATCCGTGGGTGAAGTCATGGCCATCGGCCGAACCTTCCAGGAATCCCTGCAGAAAGCCCTGCGTGGCCTGGAAGTTGGCGTTTGCGGTCTGGACGAGAAGCTTGACCTGAGCAACCCGGAAAGCATGAGTGTCCTCAAACGTGAGCTGACCGTGCCGGGTGCCGAGCGCATCTGGTACGTGGCGGACGCGTTCCGTGCCGGCCTGTCGGTCGAAGATATCTTCGGCATGAACATGATCGACCCATGGTTCCTGGTGCAGATTGAAGACCTGATCAAGGAAGAAGAGAAGGTCAAAACCCTCGGTCTGTCGTCTATCGACCGCGACCTGATGTTCCGCCTCAAGCGCAAAGGCTTCTCCGACCAACGCCTGGCCAAGCTGCTGGGTGTGACCGAGAAAAACCTGCGCACCCATCGTCACAAGCTGGACATCTTCCCGGTCTACAAGCGCGTTGACACTTGCGCGGCCGAGTTCGCCACCGACACCGCGTACATGTACTCCACCTACGAGGAAGAGTGCGAAGCCGCGCCGTCGGGACGCGACAAGATCATGATCCTCGGTGGCGGCCCCAACCGTATCGGTCAGGGCATCGAGTTCGACTACTGCTGCGTACACGCCGCCCTCGCCCTGCGCGAAGACGGGTACGAAACCATCATGGTCAACTGCAACCCGGAAACTGTTTCCACCGACTACGACACCTCCGATCGCCTGTACTTTGAGCCGGTGACCCTGGAAGACGTGCTGGAAATCTGCCGCGTCGAGAAGCCAAAAGGCGTGATCGTGCAGTACGGCGGCCAAACCCCGTTGAAACTGGCGCGCGCCCTTGAAGCCGCCGGCGTGCCGATCATCGGCACCAGCCCGGACGCCATCGACCGTGCCGAAGACCGTGAGCGCTTCCAGCAAATGGTTGAGCGCTTGAACCTGCGTCAGCCGCCAAATGCCACTGTGCGCAGCGAAGACGAAGCCATCCGTGCGGCCAGCAAGATCGGCTACCCGCTGGTGGTGCGTCCGTCCTACGTGCTGGGCGGTCGTGCGATGGAAATCGTCTACGAAGAAGACGAGCTCAAGCGTTACCTGCGTGATGCGGTGAAAGTGTCCAACGACAGCCCGGTGCTGCTCGACCACTTCCTCAACTGCGCCATCGAGATGGACGTGGATGCGGTGTGCGACGGCACTGATGTGGTAATCGGCGCAATCATGCAGCACATCGAACAGGCAGGCGTTCACTCCGGTGACTCAGCATGCTCGCTGCCGCCGTACTCGCTGCCGGCGCACATCCAGGACGAGATGCGCGAACAGGTCAAGAAAATGGCTCTGGAGTTGGGCGTGGTCGGCCTGATGAACGTGCAGTTGGCGCTGCAGGGCGAGGATATCTACGTCATTGAAGTCAACCCGCGTGCTTCGCGTACCGTGCCGTTTGTTTCCAAGTGCATCGGTGTGTCCCTGGCCATGATCGCTGCCCGCGTGATGGCCGGTAAGACCCTGAAGGAAATCGGCTTCACCAAGGAAATCATTCCGAACTTCTACAGTGTGAAAGAGGCGGTGTTCCCCTTCGCCAAGTTCCCTGGCGTGGACCCGATCCTGGGCCCTGAGATGAAGTCCACCGGTGAAGTGATGGGCGTGGGCGACACCTTCGGTGAAGCCTTCGCCAAAGCCCAGATGGGCGCCAGCGAAGTGCTGCCGACCGGCGGGACTGCGTTTATCAGCGTGCGTGATGACGACAAGCCACTGGTTGCAGGGGTCGCTCGTGATCTGATCAACTTGGGCTTCGAAGTCGTGGCTACCGCCGGCACCGCCAAACTGATTGAAGCTGCCGGCCTGAAGGTGCGCCGCGTGAACAAGGTGACGGAAGGTCGTCCGCACGTGGTCGACATGATCAAAAATGACGAAGTCACGTTGATCATCAACACCACCGAAGGTCGCCAGTCGATCGCGGACTCCTACTCCATTCGTCGTAATGCCTTGCAGCACAAGATCTACTGCACCACCACCATTGCTGCTGGCGAAGCCATCTGCGAAGCGCTCAAGTTCGGTCCGGAAAAGACCGTGCGTCGCTTGCAGGATCTACACGCAGGATTGAAGGCATGACCAAATACCCAATGACCGTCCAGGGCTTCAAGGCCCTGGAAGAGGAGCACGCCCACCTGACCAAGGTCGTACGTCCAAAGCTGAGCCAGGACATCGGTACGGCCCGCGAGCTGGGTGACTTGAAGGAAAACGCCGAATACCATGCCGCTCGCGAACAGCAAGGCATGGTCGAGGCGCGGATTCGCGATATCGAGGGCCGCCTGCAGAATTCGGTGGTTATCGACGTGACGACGATTCCGAAGACCGGCAAGGTGATTTTCGGCACGACCGTGGAAATCGCCAACGTCGAGACTGACGAAAGTGTCGTCTACCACATCGTCGGCGAGGACGAAGCTGACTTCAAACTCGGCAAGATTTCCGTAGGTTCACCGCTGGCCCGCGCCTTGATTGCCAAGGAAGAGGGTGACGTAGTGGCCGTGAAGACACCGGGTGGCGTGATCGAGTACGAGATTGTTGAAGTTCGTCACGTCTGAAAGACGGCGCCCGCTGCGTGCGGGCGCCATGCTTTGGCAACTGGCCCAGATGCTGTGGGTCGGTGGCCTGTGGTTGTTGCACATCGGCGTGTTGCCGGCGTTGGGCCTGATTGGCCTGGCGCCGATGCTGATTGACGAGATTGACGGATTATTGAGTGCGCTGCTGGTGGGTTTTGCAGCAGCGTGCGTGACGCTCCAGGCGCTGGTGCTGGTTACGGCAGAAGGCGTTGGGAGTTTGTTGCGGGATATTCGCGGGCAACTGCTGTTGATGGCGCTGTATGCCTGCGCGATGTTTTGCGCGGTGCATATCTGGCTGCCGGAAGCATTGCGCTGGCAGCTGTTTAGCTATCTTGTGTTAGGGTTTTCCGGCCTGGTGTTGGTGATGCAACCGGTGCCGGGGTGGAGTGGCGGGGCGCGCGAAGCACGCCCGTGACCCTTTTTGTTACTTGAAGCGATGAACGTTCGACAGTTGCTTGTTGACGCTGAAATTCTTGCGATACAGCAGCGCCATCTTGCCGATGACCTGGACCAGGTCTGCCTTGCCGACCTTGCACAGTTCTGCAATGGCCGCCAGGCGCGCTTCGCGATCAAGGATGTTGACCTTGATCTTGATCAGTTCGTGATCGCCCAATGCGCGTTCAAGTTCGGCTAAAACACCTTCAGTCAAACCGTTGTCAGCCACAATCAAAACTGGTTTCAGATGGTGGCCAATGGATTTGTACTGTTTCTTCTGCTCTTGAGTGAGCGGCATAATCTGACCCCTGCGTCTGATCTTGTAAAAAGCGGCGGCCAGTTTACCCGAGCGAGTCCGGGACCGCCCAGTTAATCACGACCCGTTTTATTTTCGAGGTGGCCCGTGGCCCGTTCCAAAACTAGCCTTAAGTGGCTGCAAGAGCATTTCAACGATCCTTACGTCAAAAAGGCGCAGAAGGACGGCTACCGTTCGCGGGCCAGCTACAAACTGCTGGAGATCCAGGACAAGGACAAACTGATTCGTCCAGGCATGAGCGTCATCGACCTGGGCGCGGCACCGGGTGGCTGGTCCCAGGTGACCAGTCGTCTGATTGGTGGGCAGGGTCGTTTGATCGCTTCCGATATCCTTGAGATGGACAGCATCCCCGATGTGACCTTTGTACACGGTGACTTCACCCAGGATTCGGTCCTGGCCGAGATTCTGGAAGCCGTGGGAAATTCTCAGGTGGACCTTGTGATTTCCGACATGGCCCCCAATATGAGTGGGTTACCGGCTGTCGATATGCCGCGCGCCATGTTTCTTTGTGAACTGGCGCTGGATCTGGCAGGCCGTGTGTTGCGTCCTGGTGGTGATTTTCTGGTGAAAGTCTTCCAGGGCGAAGGTTTTGACGAGTATCACAAGAACATCCGCAAGCTGTTCGACAAGGTGCAGACGCGCAAGCCGGACTCTTCCCGTGACAGATCCCGTGAACAGTACCTGCTGTGCCGCGGGTTTCGCGGAGTGGAAGGTGCGGCAAGCGAAGAGCGATTCTGATGTGTTCGAGCACGGCGATAGTTTTTTTTAAATCGCTTTCGTAATGAAGCTTTACGAATATTGTGTAGTCAAAGTTTCACAAAGGGTTACAGACGGCGTCTGCAAGAGTTGCAGGTAATGTAGTAAGTTAGGCCGGTGAATATCATGCGAAGCGCGCGCCAGCAGCGGAGCTTGCTTCAGAGGGTAGTTAATTGAACGATATGGCAAAGAATCTGATCCTGTGGTTGATCATCGCGGCTGTCCTGGTGACGGTGATGAACAACTTCTCCAGCCCTAACGAGCCGCAGACCCTCAACTATTCCGACTTCATCCAGCAGGTCAAGGATGGCAAGGTCGAGCGCGTAGCGGTTGATGGCTATGTGATTACCGGTAAGCGTAGCGATGGCGACAGCTTCAAGACCATCCGTCCGGCAATCCAGGACAACGGTCTGATTGGCGATCTGGTGGATAACCACGTGGTCGTTGAGGGCAAGCAGCCTGAGCAGCAGAGTATCTGGACCCAGCTCCTGGTCGCGAGCTTCCCGATCCTTGTGATCATTGCCGTGTTCATGTTCTTCATGCGCCAGATGCAAGGTGGCGCGGGGGGCAAGGGCGGGCCGATGAGTTTCGGCAAGAGCAAGGCGCGCCTGCTCTCTGAAGATCAGGTGAAGACCACATTGGCGGACGTCGCGGGTTGCGACGAGGCAAAGGAAGAAGTAGGCGAGCTGGTTGAATTCCTGCGCGATCCTGGCAAGTTCCAGCGCCTGGGCGGCCGTATTCCTCGCGGCGTGCTGATGGTCGGTCCTCCGGGTACCGGTAAGACCTTGCTGGCCAAGGCGATTGCCGGTGAAGCCAAGGTGCCGTTCTTCACGATTTCCGGTTCCGACTTCGTCGAGATGTTTGTCGGCGTCGGCGCCAGCCGTGTTCGTGACATGTTCGAGCAGGCCAAGAAACACGCGCCATGCATCATCTTCATCGATGAAATCGACGCCGTGGGTCGCCATCGTGGTGCTGGCATGGGCGGCGGTCATGATGAGCGCGAGCAGACCCTCAACCAGTTGCTGGTTGAGATGGACGGTTTTGAGATGAATGACGGTATCATCGTGATTGCCGCGACCAACCGTCCGGACGTGCTGGACCCCGCGTTGCTGCGTCCAGGCCGTTTCGACCGTCAGGTTGTGGTTGGTTTGCCGGATATCCGTGGTCGTGAACAGATCCTGAAAGTACACATGCGCAAAGTACCAATGGGCGACGATGTGGCCCCGGGCGTGATTGCCCGTGGTACCCCTGGCTTCTCCGGTGCCGACCTGGCCAATCTGGTCAACGAGGCTTCGCTGTTTGCGGCCCGCACCGGCAAGCGCATTGTGGAAATGAAAGAGTTCGAGCTGGCCAAGGACAAGATCATGATGGGCGCCGAGCGCAAATCCATGGTCATGTCCGAGAAAGAGAAGCAGAACACTGCTTACCACGAGGCGGGTCACGCCATCGTCGGTCGTGTTGTGCCTGAGCATGACCCGGTCTACAAGGTTTCGATCATTCCTCGCGGCCGTGCCCTGGGTGTGACCATGTTCCTGCCGGAAGAGGATCGTTACAGCCTTTCCAAGCGTGCGTTGATCAGCCAGATCTGCTCGCTGTATGGCGGTCGAATCGCTGAGGAGATGACCCTGGGCTTCGATGGGGTTACCACCGGTGCCTCCAACGACATCATGCGCGCCAGCCAGATTGCGCGGAACATGGTGACCAAGTGGGGGTTGTCGGAAAAACTGGGTCCATTGATGTATGCCGAGGAAGAAGGCGAAGTGTTCCTGGGGCGTGGCGGTGGCGGTCAAAGTGCAAGCTTCTCCGGTGAAACAGCCAAGCTGATCGACTCCGAAGTACGCAGTATCATTGACCAGTGCTACGGCACGGCCAAGCAGATCCTGACTGATAATCGCGACAAGCTGGACGCCATGGCTGACGCGCTGATGAAGTACGAGACCATCGATGCTGATCAGATAGACGACATCATGGCCGGTCGTACTCCGCGTGAGCCGCGCGACTGGGAAGGTGGTTCGGGCACTTCGGGCACTCCGCCCGTGGTTCAGAGCGAACGTCCTGAAGCCCCGATTGGCGGTCCTGCAGCTGACCACTAAGGTTTGAAATGACTTCTGTGTTGTCCTCCACCCGGTTGCCTTGCGGCAATCGGGTTCTTGATTTGGCCCATACACACGTTATGGGCATTCTTAATGTAACCCCTGATTCTTTCTCGGATGGTGGCCGCTTTAGCCAGTCGGATGCCGCTTTGCGTCATGCCGAGGCTATGGTATCGGCCGGCGCGACCTTGATTGATGTGGGGGGTGAGTCGACCCGGCCGGGCGCTCGAGTGGTCTCTCCTCTGGAGGAGCTTGAGCGTGTAGCGCCGATTGTCGAGCGCATCGCCCGCGAGCTGGACGTGATCATTTCAGTCGATACTTCCACGCCCGCTGTAATGCGCGAAACCGCGCGGCTGGGCGCCGGCCTGATCAATGATGTGCGTGCGCTCAGGCGTGATGGCGCCCTGGATGCTGCTGCAGCGACCGGTCTGCCGGTCTGTCTGATGCATATGCTGGGCGAGCCCGGCAATATGCAGGACAATCCCCATTACGACGACTTGGTGGGTGAAGTCAGTGGTTTTCTCGCTGAGCGCGTGGCGCAGTGTGCCTCAGCAGGTATTGCGTCTGAGAAGATTATTCTTGATCCGGGTTTTGGCTTTGCCAAAACGCTGCAACACAATTTAAGCCTGTTCAAGCATATGGAAGCTCTGCATGCCCTTGGCCGACCGTTGCTGGTCGGGGTTTCCCGCAAAAGCATGATAGGGCTGGCCTTGAATCGCCCGGTAGGTGAGCGGTTGTATGGCGGCCTTGCATTGGCCGCGCTCGCTGTAGCCAAAGGTGCGCGCATTCTGCGTGTGCATGATGTTGCCGAGACTGTTGATGTGGTGCGCATGATTGCCGCTGTAGAATCAGCCGAATAAGAATGACGGAGCACTTATGACTAAAAAATACTTTGGCACCGACGGTATCCGTGGTCGGGTCGGCGAATTTCCGATTACCCCTGATTTCATGCTCAAGCTGGGTTGGGCGGCAGGCATGGCGTTCCGCAGCATGGGCGCGTGCCGCATTCTGGTAGGCAAGGACACGCGCATTTCGGGTTACATGTTCGAGTCAGCCCTGGAGGCCGGCTTATCGGCCGCGGGTGCCGACGTGATGTTGCTGGGCCCAATGCCTACGCCTGCGATTGCTTACCTGACGCGTACCTTTCACGCTGAAGCCGGTATCGTGATCAGTGCGTCGCACAACCCGCATGATGACAACGGCATCAAGTTCTTCTCGGGGCAGGGCACCAAGTTGCCGGACGAGATCGAGTTGATGATCGAAGAGTTGCTGGACGCGCCGATGACGGTGGTCGAGTCCAGCAAGTTGGGCAAAGTTTCGCGGATCAACGACGCCTCCGGTCGCTATATCGAATTCTGCAAAAGCAGTGTGCCAACCAGCACCAGTTTTGCCGGGTTGAAGATTGTGGTCGATTGCGCCCATGGCGCCACCTACAAAGTCGCGCCAAGCGTATTCAAGGAGCTGGGGGCCGACGTGTCCGTGCTGTCGGCCCAGCCCAACGGCTTGAACATCAACGACAACTGCGGTTCCACCCATATGGAGCAACTGCAGGCGGCTGTGCTCGCCGAGCATGCCGACCTGGGTATTGCCTTTGACGGTGACGGTGATCGCGTGTTGATGGTGGATCACACAGGCGCCGTGGTAGACGGCGATGACCTGCTGTTCATCATCGCACGTGACTTGCATGAGCGTAACAAGCTGCAAGGTGGTGTAGTCGGCACATTGATGAGCAACCTCGGGCTTGAGCTCGCGCTGGCTGACCTGGGTATTCCGTTCATCCGTGCCAATGTCGGTGACCGTTATGTCATTGCCGAGCTGATCGAACGAAACTGGTTGGTGGGCGGCGAGAACTCAGGGCACGTCGTGTGTTTCCAGCACACCACCACCGGTGATGCAATTATTGCCGCGCTGCAGGTGCTGCTGGCCCTGCGTCGGCGCAAGGAAAGCCTGGCTCAGGCGCGTCAGGCGCTGCGCAAGTGCCCGCAAGTATTGCTCAATGTGCGTTTCGCCGGTGGAGAAAATCCAATCGAACATCCGGCTGTCAAAGAGGCCTGCGAGCGCGTGACACTGGCAATGGAAGGGCGCGGGCGCGTGTTGCTGCGCAAGTCCGGTACGGAGCCTCTGGTGCGTGTCATGGTCGAAGGTGAGGATGAAACTCAGGTTCGCGGCCACGCCGAAGACCTGGCAAAACTGGTAACTGAAGTTTGCGCCTGAATTCGGCTTGCCAGTGATGGTGTGGTTGGGTAACATCTGCGCCCACTTTGACCGACGGGGTACAGCATGCGTCGCACGATGGTAGCTGGTAACTGGAAGATGCACGGTACCCGCGCCAGTGTCGCTGAGCTGATCGACGGCCTCCGTGAGTTGGCCCTGCCTGGCGGTGTCGATGTCGCGGTTTTCCCGCCTTTGTTGCACGTCAGCCAAGTGGTTGATGGCTTGAAAGGCACGTCGATTCAGGTGGGCGCGCAGAACGCTGCGGTGCAGTCCGGACAAGGTGCGCTGACAGGTGAAGTAGCGCCGAGTCAGTTGATTGATGCGGGTTGCGCCTATGTGCTGGTCGGGCACTCAGAGCGTCGTCAGTTGATGGGCGA
Source organism: Pseudomonas trivialis (assembly GCF_001439805.1). Classification (GTDB taxonomy): domain Bacteria; phylum Pseudomonadota; class Gammaproteobacteria; order Pseudomonadales; family Pseudomonadaceae; genus Aquipseudomonas; species Aquipseudomonas trivialis. Next base: position 155,188 of record NZ_JYLK01000009.1, read on the forward strand.
AAGCGATCAGATGCTCAATCGCAAGTTCGCAGCGGCGCAGGCCAGTGGCTTGATTCCGGTGTTTTGCGTAGGGGAGACCCTCGAGCAGCGTGAGTTGGGCAAGACGATTGAAGTTGTCTCGCGTCAGCTGGATAGCATCATTGGCGAGCTGGGTGTTGATGCGTTCGCAAGCGCGGTCATTGCCTACGAGCCGGTCTGGGCCATTGGCACCGGGCTGACTGCTACACCGCAACAGGCGCAGGATGTGCACGCAGCCATTCGTGCGCAGCTGGCGGAAAAGAATTCTGAAGTCGCACAAGGTGTGCGTCTTCTATACGGCGGCAGCGTGAAGGCGGCCAATGCGGTCGAACTGTTCGGCATGCCGGATATCGATGGGGGGCTCATTGGTGGAGCGTCCCTGAATGCAGATGAGTTCGGTGCGATCTGTCGCGCCGCGGGAAACTGAAAAAATGCTGGAAACAGTCGTAGTCGTTTTTCATCTGTTGGCTGCTCTGGGCGTAGTTGCCCTGGTTTTGCTGCAACAGGGCAAAGGTGCGGATGCTGGTGCGTCTTTCGGTGCAGGTGCTTCAAATACTGTGTTCGGAAGCCAAGGTTCCTCTACCTTTCTTAGTAAGTTTACTGCTATACTCGCCGCCGGTTTCTTCATAACCAGCTTGGGGTTAGGTTACTTTGCTAAAGAGAAAGCTCATGTGCTGACTCAGGCAGGTTTGCCAAACCCGGCAGTGTTGGAAGTACCAAAAGCGAAACCGGCTTCTGATGATGTCCCGGTGCTTCAAGAGCAAAAGTCGGCTACTCCAGCGACTGACGTGCCTCCAGCTCAAGAGCAGAAGTAAGAAGGGTTGTAAACGCTGTATTGCCGAGGTGGTGGAATTGGTAGACACGCAACCTTGAGGTGGTTGTGCCCATAGGGTGTAGGGGTTCGAGTCCCCTTCTCGGTACCAATTATCAGGAGAGCCCGCTGTTGCGGGCTTTTTTGTAGGTGGAAGGTTACATTGACCCTGTAAGGGATCGGTCGTATACTTCCGCCCCAGCTTTGTCGCGGGGTGGAGCAGTCTGGTAGCTCGTCGGGCTCATAACCCGAAGGTCGTCGGTTCAAATCCGGCCCCCGCAACCAGTTTTAGCGGAGCCCCTTTTAAGGGGCTTTTTGTTAGCTGGACACTTTCAACGCCGCTGTTCGACGGCGTTTCAAGGATGGGCGTTTCGCCCATTTTTTTATTTTGCACAGCATGCACATACATGCACGAGGGGGTTCAGGTGTCGAGCAAGCTAGAAGAGTTGCAGGCCTTGCTGGCCCCGGTGGTCGTGGCCCTGGGCTATGAATGCTGGGGTATTGAGTTCTCGGCTCAAGGTCGCCACTCAATGTTGCGCGTTTATATCGATAAAGAGGGCGGCGTGCTGGTGGACGATTGTGCCATTGTCAGTCGTCAGATCAGCGGTGTGCTGGATGTTGAAGATCCGATTTCCGTTGAATACACCCTCGAAGTTTCCTCGCCAGGCATGGAACGCCCACTGTTCACTATTGATCAGTTTGCAAAATTTGCCGGTGAACAAGTGAAGATCAAGCTGCGTTCCCCGTTCGAAGGGCGACGCAACTTTCAGGGCCTTCTGCGCGGTGTGGAAGAACAGGATGTCGTGGTGCAGGTAGAAGACCATGAGTTCCTGTTGCCGATCGATATGATCGACAAGGCCAACATTATTCCCAGTTTTGACTGAGACGCGGATCCCGCGGATCCAATGGCTTGCGAAAGGCGAGGCGTACGATGAGCAAAGAAGTACTGCTGGTTGTTGAGTCGGTATCCAATGAAAAGGGTGTACCGGCAAACGTGATTTTTGAAGCGCTGGAGCTGGCCCTGGCCACTGCTACCAAAAAGCGTTTTGAAGACGAAGTTGATCTGCGTGTGGAAATCAACCGCCACACCGGTGCCTATGAGACGTTCCGTCGCTGGACAGTTGTTGAAGAGGCCGATCTTGATGATCCGGCCATCGAAACCTGGCCGAGCAAGGTTGCCGAAACGCATCCTGGCTCCAACGTAGGCGATGTCGTCGAAGAAAAGATCGAATCGATCGAGTTCGGCCGTATCGCTGCACAGACCGCTAAACAGGTCATCGTGCAGAAGGTTCGCGAAGCCGAGCGCGCTCAAGTCGTTGACGCCTATCGCGAGCGCCTGGGTGAAATCATCTCCGGCACCGTCAAAAAAGTTACCCGCGACAACGTGATCGTTGACCTGGGCAACAACGCCGAAGCGTTGCTGGCCCGTGAAGACATCATTTCGCGCGAAACCTTCCGTGTGGGTGTGCGCTTGCGTGCACTGCTCAAGGAAATTCGCACCGAGAACCGCGGCCCTCAGCTGATCCTGTCGCGTACCGCGCCGGAGATGCTGATTGAGCTGTTCCGTATCGAAGTGCCCGAAATCGCCGAAGGTCTGATCGAAGTCATGGCAGCGTCCCGCGATCCGGGTTCGCGCGCCAAGATCGCGGTCCGTTCCAAGGACAAACGTATCGACCCGCAGGGCGCTTGCATCGGTATGCGTGGTTCGCGCGTACAGGCAGTGTCGGGTGAGTTGGGCGGTGAGCGTGTTGATATCGTGCTGTGGGACGATAACCCGGCCCAGTTCGTCATCAACGCAATGTCGCCGGCTGAAGTGGCGGCAATTATCGTTGACGAGGATGCCCATGCAATGGACATCGCCGTTGGCGCAGACAATCTGGCTCAGGCCATTGGTCGTGGTGGACAGAACGTGCGTCTGGCCAGCCAACTGACCGGTTGGACCCTGAACGTGATGACCGAATCGGACATCCAGGCTAAGCAGCAAGCTGAAACCGGTGACATCCTGCGAAACTTTATCGAAGAGTTGGAAGTCGATGAAGACCTGGCGCAGGTGCTGGTGGATGAAGGCTTCACCAGCCTGGAAGAGATTGCCTACGTACCGTTGGAAGAAATGCTCAACATCGACGGCTTTGACGAAGACACCGTCAACGAGCTTCGCGCTCGGGCCAAGGATCGTTTGTTGACTAAAGCCATCGCTACTGAGGAAAAGCTGGCAGACGCCCATCCGGCCGAAGACCTGCTCTCGCTTGAGGGTATGGACAAGGATTTGGCGATGGAACTGGCGGTGCGCGGCGTAATTACCCGCGAAGACCTGGCCGAGCAGTCTATTGACGATCTGCTCGACATCGACGGCATTGACGAAGATCGTGCCGGCAAGTTGATCATGGCCGCCCGAGCCCATTGGTTCGAGTAATTAGGCGCGGCCTGAGGAGAGAAGTGCATGACGCAAGTCACGGTGAAACAACTGGCCGATGAGGTCAAAACACCGGTAGAGCGCCTGTTGCAGCAGATGCGTGAGGCAGGTCTGCCGCACACCGCCGCCGACGAAGGTGTGAGCGATAGTGAGAAGCAGTCTTTGCTGACTCACTTGAAGAGCAGCCACAAGGCGAAAGTGGAAGAACCGCGCAAGATTACATTGCAGCGCAAAACCACCAGCACCCTGCGTGTTGCGGGTAGCAAGAGCATCAGCGTTGAAGTACGCAAGAAGAAAGTCTTCGTACAGCGCAGCCCGGAAGAAATCGAAGCCGAGCGCAAACGCGATCTGGAAGAACGTCGCGCGGTAGAAAATGCTGCACGTCAGAAGGCTGAAGAAGAAGCCAAGCGTCGCGCCGAAGAAGAAGCGCGTCGCCAGCCTGCTGCTGCGCAACCTGCTGCCACTGACGCGGTTGCTGCGCCTGTTGAAGCTGTGCGTGAGGCCGCTCCGGTTGCCGCCGCGCCTGCTCCGGCAGCCGACGCTCGCAAGCGCGACGAACCTCGTCGTCCGGACAAACCACGTGCCGACGACAACAATCGTCGCAGCGGTGGTGGCGATGGCGAGCGCAAAAACGCTCCACATCGTGCCTCGGTCAAAGAGAAAGCGCCTGCGCCACGCGTTGCCCCACGTACTACCGACGAAGAAAGCGATGGCTTCCGTCGTGGTGGTCGCGGCAAGGCCAAGCTGAAGAAACGCAATGCCCACGGTTTCCAGAGCCCAACCGGCCCTGTCGTGCGTGATGTGCAGATCGGCGAGACCATCACTGTTGGCGACCTCGCCAATCAGATGTCGGTCAAGGCGGCTGAAATCATCAAGTTCATGTTCAAACTGGGTACCCCAGCCACTATCAACCAGGTGCTTGATCAGGAAACTGCTCAGCTCGTGGCTGAAGAGTTGGGCCACAAAGTGACCCTGGTCAGCGACACCGCCCTGGAAGATTCCCTGGCCGAGTCCCTGAAGTTTGAAGGTGAGACGTTCTCCCGTGCGCCCGTCGTGACCGTAATGGGTCACGTTGACCACGGCAAGACTTCCCTGCTCGACTATATCCGTCGTGCCAAGGTTGCTGCTGGCGAAGCCGGCGGTATCACCCAGCACATCGGTGCGTACCACGTTGAAACCGAACGCGGCATGGTCACCTTCCTCGACACCCCGGGTCACGCCGCGTTTACCGCAATGCGTGCCCGTGGTGCCAAGGCGACCGACATCGTGATTCTGGTCGTTGCAGCGGACGACGGCGTGATGCCGCAGACCATTGAAGCGGTCCAGCACGCCAAGGCTGCCGGTGTTCCACTGGTGGTTGCGGTGAACAAAATCGACAAGCCGGGCGCCGATCTTGATCGCATCCGCAGCGAATTGTCGGTTCACGGTGTGACTTCAGAAGAGTGGGGCGGTGATACGCCATTCGTCTCGGTCTCGGCGAAAGTCGGTACCGGTGTGGACGAACTGCTCGAAGCTGTTCTGCTGCAAGCTGAAGTTCTGGAACTGAAAGCAACCCCGTCGGCCCCGGGTCGTGGTGTTGTGGTTGAATCGCGTCTCGACAAAGGTCGTGGCCCGGTTGCAACCGTTCTGGTTCAGGACGGCACCCTGCGTCAAGGCGACATGGTATTGGTCGGTTCGAACTATGGCCGTGTACGTGCCATGCTCGACGAGAACGGCAAGCCTATCAAGGAAGCTGGTCCTTCCATTCCAGTCGAGATCCTCGGCCTGGACGGTACCCCGGACGCTGGCGACGAGATGAGCGTGCTGTCCGACGAGAAGAAAGCCCGTGAAGTGGCTCTGTTCCGTCAAGGCAAGTTCCGCGAAGTCAAACTGGCCCGTGCCCACGCCGGCAAGCTGGAAAACATCTTCGAGAACATGGGTCAGGCAGAGAAGAAGACGCTTAACATCGTCCTCAAGTCTGACGTTCGTGGTTCCCTCGAAGCGTTGAACGGCGCCTTGAATGGCCTGGGTAACGACGAAGTGCAAGTGCGCGTTGTCGGTGGCGGTGTCGGTGGTATCACCGAGTCCGACGCCAACCTGGCACTGGCTTCCAACGCTGTACTGTTCGGCTTCAACGTGCGTGCCGATGCTGGCGCTCGCAAGATCGTCGAGCAGGAAGGCCTGGACATGCGTTACTACAACGTCATCTACGACATCATCGAAGACGTCAAGAAAGCCCTTACCGGCATGCTTGGCAGCGACGTTCGGGAGAACATCCTGGGTATCGCCGAGGTGCGTGACGTGTTCCGCTCGCCGAAATTCGGCGCGATCGCCGGCTGCATGGTGGTTGAAGGTACCGTGTACCGTAACCGTCCAATCCGTGTACTGCGTGATGACATCGTTATCTTCGAAGGCGAGCTGGAATCCCTGCGCCGCTTCAAGGACGACGCTGCCGACGTACGTGCCGGCATGGAATGCGGTATCGGCGTCAAGAGCTACAACGACGTCAAGGTTGGCGACAAGATCGAAGTCTTCGAGAAGGTTCAGGTTGCTCGCAGCCTCTGACTCGCGCACTTCAGGAGCCACGCGGCGTGTGGGCATGCAAATGCCCCGCGCAGCGTCCGGACTCTAAACGCAACGCCCGGTCTGGCTTTTGTCAGGCCGGGCGTTTGCCGCTTTCAGACCCCACGGGTTTCACCGTGTGGCAGTAACAGGTAACAAGTCATGGCAAAAGAATACAGCCGTACCCAGCGTATCGGCGATCAGATGCAACGCGAGCTGGCTCAATTGATCCGTCGCGAAGTCAAAGACCCGCGTGTCGGCCTGGTCACCATCACTGCCGTTGAAGTCAGTCGTGACGTGGGTCACGCCAAGATCTTCATCACCGTGATGGGGCAGGACAACAGTGAAGAAATCGCGCAGAGCATCAAGGTGCTCAACTCTGCGGCAGGCTTCCTGCGCATGCAGTTGGCCCGCGAAATGAAGCTGCGCAGTGTGCCTCAGTTGCACTTCCACTACGACGAAAGCGTCGTGCGTGGTGCGCACCTTTCGGCACTGATCGAGCGCGCCGTGGCGGAAGACAGCCAGCACCCGTCCACACCTGAAGACGCCAAGGAGTAAGCGGTGGCTCAGGTCAAACGTATCCGTCGCAACGTCAGCGGCATCATTCTGCTCGACAAGCCCATTGGCTTTACCTCCAATGCCGCTTTGCAGAAGGTTCGCTGGTTGCTCAATGCCGAAAAGGCCGGGCATACCGGCAGCCTCGATCCCCTGGCCACCGGCGTGTTGCCGTTGTGCTTTGGCGAGGCCACCAAGTTCTCGCAATACCTGCTCGATTCGGATAAGGGTTACGAAACCCTGATGCAGCTGGGCAAGACCACCACCACGGCCGATGCCGAGGGCGATGTTCTGCAGGTGCGTGATGTGACCGTTGGTCGTGCTGATATCGAGGCAGCTTTACCCGCTTTTCGCGGGCAAATCAGCCAGATACCGCCGATGTACTCGGCCCTCAAGCGTGATGGCCAGCCTCTTTACAAGTTGGCACGCGCGGGCGAAGTAGTGGAGCGCGAACCGCGTTCTGTTACTATTGCGCGCTTGGAATTGCTCGCCTGTGAAGGCGACACCGCACGCCTGGCCGTGGACTGCAGCAAAGGCACCTATATCCGTACCCTGGTGGAAGATATTGGTGAACAGCTCGGTTGCGGTGCATACGTGGCAGAACTGCGACGCACCCAGGCCGGCCCGTTCAGTCTGGCTCAGACGGTCACGCTGGAAGAGCTGGAAGCGGTTCACGCCGAAGGCGGCAACGAAGCGGTTGATCGCTTCCTGATGCCATCGGACAGCGGTTTGCTCGATTGGCCATTGCTGCACTTCTCGGAGCACAGCGCGTTCTACTGGCTCAACGGCCAGCCGGTACGTGCCCCGGATGCTCCGAAGTTCGGCATGGTGCGGGTACAGGATCACAACGGTCGTTTCATCGGAATCGGTGAAGTGAGCGAAGACGGGCGCATAGCGCCGCGTCGACTGATTCGGTCAGAATGACCGAACGAGTGTGGCTGTTAACAGGCATGGTCAACACTCATTTTTAGATACAGGGATTTGTCCCTGGCCTGTTGAGACTGCCCTTTGGGTGGTCTCCTGAAAAAAGGATTGCCTCATGGCTCTCGACGTTCAAGAAAAAGCACAAATCGTAGCTGACTATCAGCAAGCTGTTGGTGACACTGGTTCGCCAGAAGTGCAAGTTGCACTGCTGACCCACAACATCAACAAGCTGCAGGGTCACTTCAAGGCCAACGGTAAAGATCACCACTCCCGTCGTGGTCTGATCCGCATGGTAAACCAGCGCCGTAAGCTGCTGGACTACCTGAAAGGCAAGGATCTGGGTCGTTATCAGGCTCTGATCGGTCGCCTGGGTCTGCGTCGCTAACAAGCGATTGCGCTAGAGGTTGGTTGTCTGCCGTGTGTCAGTGGGATTCCCGCTGGCCCATGGCAGGCTCCCAGCCTCAAGTTTTATCTGGATACACGTTTTACCCTGGACAGGCGTTGGGCCGATTCCCGACATTGCCCAAGAATTTCGCAAGAAGACAAGTTCCCCAAGAGCCACAAAGAAGGTAGGACACCGTGAACCCGGTTATCAAAAAATTCCAGTTCGGTCAGTCGACCGTTACCCTCGAGACAGGCCGTATCGCCCGTCAAGCCTCCGGCGCAGTGCTGGTTACCGTTGATGACGACGTTACCGTACTGGTGACCGTTGTTGGCGCCAAGACCGCTGACCCAAGCAAAGGCTTCTTCCCTCTTTCCGTTCACTACCAGGAAAAAACTTACGCTGCCGGTAAGATTCCTGGTGGTTTCTTCAAGCGTGAAGGCCGTCCTTCCGAGAAAGAAACCCTCACTTCCCGACTGATCGACCGTCCGATCCGTCCGCTGTTCCCCGAAGGCTTCATGAACGAAGTGCAGGTTGTCTGCACCGTTGTTTCCACCAGCAAGAAGACCGATCCGGACATCGCTGCGATGATCGGTACCTCGGCTGCCCTGGCTATCTCGGGCATTCCGTTCGACGGCCCGATCGGCGCCGCCCGCGTTGCTTTCCACGAAAGCACCGGCTACCTGCTGAACCCGACCTACGAGCAACAGAAAGCTTCGAGCCTGGACATGGTCGTTGCCGGTACGTCCGAAGCCGTATTGATGGTTGAATCGGAAGCCAAAGAACTGACCGAAGACCAGATGCTGGGCGCGGTACTGTTTGCTCATGACGAATTCCAGGCTGTCATCAAGGCTGTCACCGAACTGGCCGCCGAAGCTGCCAAGCCGACCTGGACCTGGGCTGCTGCGCCGGAAGCCACAGAATTGCTGGGCGCTATCCGCTCGGAGTTCGGTGACGCGATCTCCCAGGCTTACGCCATCACCGTCAAGGCCGATCGTTACGCTCGCCTGGGCGAGCTGAAGGACCAGGTTGTTGCCAAGCTCTCCGGTGAGGAAGGCCAGCCTTCGTCCAGCGAAGTCAAAGCCGCTTTCGGCGAAATCGAATACCGCACCGTTCGCGAAAACATCGTTAACGGCAAGCCACGTATCGACGGCCGTGACACCCGCACCGTACGCCCGCTGAACATCGAAGTTGGCGTGCTGCCGAAGACGCACGGTTCGGCCCTGTTCACCCGTGGTGAAACTCAGGCGCTGGTCGTTGCGACGCTGGGTACTGCCCGTGACGCACAGCTGCTGGACACCCTGGAAGGCGAGAAAAAGGACCCGTTCATGCTGCACTACAACTTCCCGCCGTTCTCGGTCGGTGAGTGTGGTCGCATGGGTGGCGCTGGTCGTCGCGAAATCGGCCACGGCCGTCTGGCCCGTCGTTCGATCGCTGCGATGCTGCCGGCCGCCGACGTGTTCCCGTACACCATCCGTGTTGTATCGGAAATCACCGAGTCGAACGGTTCCAGCTCCATGGCATCCGTCTGCGGTGCTTCCCTGGCGCTGATGGACGCCGGTGTGCCGATGAAGGCACCGGTTGCCGGTATCGCCATGGGTCTGGTTAAAGAAGGCGAGAAGTTCGCCATCCTGACCGACATCCTGGGTGACGAAGATCACCTGGGCGACATGGACTTCAAGGTAGCCGGTACCGCCAAAGGTGTGACCGCGCTGCAGATGGACATCAAGATCAAGGGCATCACCGAAGAGATCATGGAGATCGCCCTGGGCCAAGCCCTGGAAGCGCGCCTGAACATTCTCGGCCAGATGAACCAGATCATTGGCCAGTCGCGCACCGAGCTGTCGGAAAATGCTCCGACCATGATCGCGATGAAAATCGACACCGACAAAATCCGTGATGTCATCGGTAAAGGTGGCGCGACCATTCGTGCGATCTGTGAAGAGACCAAGGCTTCGATCGATATCGAAGACGACGGCTCGATCAAGATCTTCGGCGAATCCAAGGAAGCTGCAGAGGCTGCGCGTCAGCGCGTTCTGGGCATCACTGCCGAAGCCGAGATCGGCAAGATCTACGTCGGCAAGGTTGAGCGCATCGTCGACTTCGGCGCATTCGTCAACATCCTGCCGGGCAAAGACGGTCTGGTTCACATCTCCATGCTCAGCGATGCTCGCGTGGAGAAAGTGACTGATATTCTGAAAGAAGGCCAGGAAGTGGAAGTGCTGGTACTGGACGTGGACAACCGCGGCCGTATCAAGCTGTCCATCAAGGACGTTGCAGCAGCCAAGGCCTCGGGCGTCTAATCACCCCCAGGCTTCACGCTGAAAAAGGACTCTTCGGAGTCCTTTTTTTATGGGCCCATAAAAGTTAAGCGTGATCAGGCGTTTAGCACCACGGACAAAAGCCGCAACTTGCATGCAGATCCGGCCGTCTTCATGCAAGTTGCACGATTCCGGGAAAAGAGAGGTTTTATAACCCATTGTTTTTAAAGGATTTAATACCTTGCGGCAACTTGGCACACTGCCTGCAATATCCCCATTAACGCTGCAGCATCTAGGTTTACGCGCCGCAGACTTTTAATAAAACAGGAGTTACTCGTATGAAGAAGTTCGCTTTCGCTACTGCTACCGCTCTGACTCTGGCCATGGGTGCTAACGTAGCCTTTGCTCAGACTTCCCAAGCCCCGATGACGTTGGCCGCCGGTGAAATGACCCAGGCTAAAGAGACTACTTCGGACACCTGGATCACCACCAAAGTCAAAGCTGACCTGCTGACTGAAAAAGGCATCCCAGGTTCGGACATCATGGTTGAGACCAACAAAGGTGTGGTTTCCCTGTCCTCCAAGGTAGCTATCTCGGACTCGCAGAAAGCGACCGCTGTAGCCATCACCAAGAAAATCAAAGGTGTGAATGCTGTTTCCGCTGACGGCCTGCTGGCTGGCGGCGCTACCAAAGCAGACAACATCGACAAGACCAAAGGCGCAGCTCATGACGCCAAAGGCGCTACCAGCGACACTTGGATCACTACCAAAGTCAAAGCTGATCTGGTAACCGAGAAAGGCATTCCTGGTACCGACATCAAAGTCGAAACCAACAAAGGCGTAGTTTCCCTGTCTTCCACCGTAGCGGTGACTGAAGCTCAGAAAACCACTGCTGTGAACATCGCCAAGAAAATCAAAGGCGTTAAAGCTGTTTCGGCTGATGGCCTGAAAGCAGAGTAACGCTCAACGGTTCAGCTGAACTGGATGGCGGCGGCGGGTGAGTCAGATATCCACCCAACGCACCCTGGAGTTCATGCGACCGACCACACGGATGTGGTCATTACAGGCCCCGGCACTTGTGCCGGGGCCTGTTTTATTGTGGGGCTGATGTACCCAAATCAAAAAAAGTGGAAGGGGGTTGCGCCCTCCCACATTGGGTCTACAGGGTTTCAGGTCACTCGGCATCCAGATGCATCGGTGTGACCACGCGGCCATCTTTCTCTGCCTGCCCCAGTTGAGTGTCGATGAAGTACACCCGGTCATCTTCCAACTGTCCCTTGTCCACCAGGTAATCCTTGATGGTACTGGCTCGGTCCTGACCCAGCTGACGCAGCAACACATCACTGGCGCTCCAGAACTTGAGCACACCGTCGCGCAGTTTTGCCGCGCGTTCGGCGTCACTCAAGCCTTTCCATTCAGCGGGCGGTTGCTGCTTGAGACGCGTGCGATAGATGCCTTCAAGCAATGGCGCCTTTTCCTTCTCCGGTACGTCCAGCAGTGATGCCTGGGCGGGAACCTTGTCGCCACGGCGCTGCAGAATCTTGTAGTAGTTGTATTGGTACTCACGCTCCAGACGCTCCTGTGCCAGGAACGGCCCGTCGCTGCTGGCTGCCGCCGTGCCTTCAATTTCCAGGCGCAGGGCAGGGCGTTCCTTCAAGGCCTTGGCGAGCGTGTTCAGCGCGCCTTCGGCATTCTTGTCCAAGTCACTGGAGCCTGCCGCAAACGACACACTGCCCAGATCCTCCGAACCGCCGCCCGTCACCAGCCCGCCAATGAACTTGAACGGCGCGGTGGCCGCACGGGCAACCAGGTTGCGCAGGGTCTGCCACACAATCGGCATCACGCTGAACTGTGGATTATTCAAGTCGCCGCTCACCGGTAACTCGAGGGAGATTCTGCCGTTGGTGTCCTTGAGCAGCGCAATCGCCAGACGAATCGGCAGGTCCACGGCATCGGCGCTGTCGACCTTTTCACCCAGTTGCAATTGCTCGACCACCACCTTGTTCTCAGCCTTCAGCTGGCCCTTGGTGATCACGTAGTGCAAGTCGAGGTTCAAGCGGCCCTTGCGAATGCGGAAACCGGCGAATTTCCCGGAGTAGGGCGTCAACGTGGTCAGCTCGACACGTTTGAAGCTGGTGGCAATGTCCAGCGCTGCCATCGGATCAAACGGGTTCACGCTGCCCTTGATGGTGACTGGTGCGTAGCGGTCCACCTTGCCCTTGATGTCGACACTGGCCGGTTTGCCCTGGCGACTGTCAATCGTGCCAATTTGCCCGTTGAGCTGCTGCACGGCAGTGGCGAAGTTGGGCGTGAGGCTGAAGTCGGCAAAGTTGGCCGAACCGTCATTGATCGCCACCTGGCCGATTCGGATGGCCAGCGGATTGTCTTTGCTCGCTGCCGGCTTGGCCGACGACTTGGCGCCATTGTCGGCCGGCTGCGGAATCAGCAGGTCATCGATGTTGGTGGTGCGGTCATCGTTGATCATGAAGCGCGCATAGGGCTGCAGCAGGTTGACTTTGTCGATGGACAGGCTGTCGCCGTGCTGATAATTCACACCTTCCAGCACCAGGCGCTGCCATTTGAGAAAGTCACGGGTCTTGAGGGTGTCGAGCGTGTGCAACTGGTCGACCTGCGCCCGGCCGGTGACCTGCAGCTTCAGCGGATCGGTGCTGGTGAGGTTTACATCCAGGTTGCTGCCGAGCATGCCGCTGCGCAGTTCCAGGCGGATGAACGGGCTGATGTAGGACTGCGCCACCCGCAGGTCGATATCCTGGGTGTTCACCTTCAACCTGGCGCTGACCGGGTTGAGGTTCACCTCACCGCTGGCCTGGAGTTTGCCCTGCTTGCCCAGGCCGCTGTCGAGCTTGAGGGTGAAGGGTTTCTGGTTGAGGCTGTCGAAGTTCTGCACATCGACGTTCAGCGGGCCCAGCTCCAGCGCGACGGCGGGTTGAGCCTGACGGTCAGCCAGATGTACCTGGTAGTTGCGCAGTTGCACGTCCTTGAGCAGCACTTGCCACGGTTTGCTTGGTGCTGCAGGGGCGGGCTTGGGCGAGTCGGCCGTCGCCGGGGCGCTGGCGGGTTCTGGCGCCCTGGCCGGTTTGTTCGGCTGGCTGGCGAACAGTTTCTGCCAGTCCAGTTGTCCATCGGCTTCGCGGGCGGCCCAGGTTTCCAGCGTGTTGCTGCGGATTTTGCCAACCACCACTTGCTGCCTGGCCAGGTCGACCGTGGTGTCACTCACGTCCAGACGCTCCAGGCGCACCAGCGGCCGGCCATCCGGGGCTTTGATGGCAAATGGCGCGATACTGGCCGTGGTGTTGGTCAGTTTGAGTTCGGTTTCCTTGGCCAGGCTGAAGGTGTAATGCGTATCGAAATTCAGCACCCCGTCTTCCAGCACCAGCGGCAAGGCGTCACGCACATAGGGCCACCAGGCTTTCATCTTGCCATCGGTGACTTTCAAGGTGCCTTCAGAGGTGATGGGCACCAGGCTGAAATTGCCCTTCCAGTCGATTTGCCCGCCCGCAGGGCCGGCGGCCACCAGAGTCATGTCGGCATTGTCTTCAGGCAATGTGCTGAGGTTTTTCAGCTCGAAGTCGAGCTTGTCGTAGAGGAATTCGATGGGTTCGCTGGGACGCAGGTCCTGAAAGTGCACGTAGCCACCGGCCAGCTTGACGCTGTCGATACGCAGGGGGAATGGCTTGGCGTCCGGGTCTGTCGGGGTGGGCTCGCTGGGCGGCAGCTTGAACAGCTGCGCCAGGTTCAGCGTGCCGGACTTGTCGAACAGCAGCTCGGTCTTGGGCTGGTCCAACTGCACATCCGCCAGGTGCAGCGCGCGGGTCCACAGGCTGTCGAGCTGAAGGTTGGCATAGAGGCGCTCAAAACCGACCTGCTCCTTGCCCGGTTCGCCGATTTTCAAGCCCCAGGCTGTCACTTCCAGGCTGAACGGGTTGAGTTCGATACGTTCCAGTCTTGCCGGCACCGTGGCGTAATGGGCCAGTTGCTGGTTGGCGATACGAAGCGCGATACCCGGCAAAATCAGAAAACCCAGCAAGCTGTACAGAGCCAGTGCGGTCAGCAGTGCGCCAATGGCGCGGATCAATCCTTTGGACATGGGCGACGCCATCTATCTCGAAGAGGAGTGCCTTGGAGTATGGCACGGGTTGTCGGTTCCGAAGCACCGGGCCTATTGGGAAAAGGACTACAACTGCAGGATCAGGGTCTTCAGTGGAGGCTGTTGATCCTGCGATGGAAAGTCGGCTCCCGGCGTCATGATTTGCCAGTCACGTACCGGCCGCCCGGCTTTTTCGGCACAGCGCAGCACCTGCTCACGCCAATCGTCCATGCCCACTTTGGCCAAATTATTGCAGCAGATCAGCACGCCATTGTCGGCGGTTGCCAGCAACGCCGGCTTGAGCAGGCTCTGGTAGTCGCGCAACAAATCGACCGTACCGAACGCACTCTTGGCCCACGCGGGCGGATCGAGCAGCACCAGGTCGTATTGGCGTTGCTCCAGGCGCGGGTAAGCTGGCAGTGTATGACCGCGCCGCTGGGTAATCGGCAGGCCGGCCAACTGACGAATCGCCGGAAAGTAATCGGATTGCACGAATTCCATGGTTGGCAATTGCGGGTTCAGCAGACCGTTCTCGCGACCGACCGCCAGGTTACCCTCGGCAAAGTCCAGGTTGCACACCTCGCGCGCACCGCCGGCCGCCGCGCTCAAGCCAACACCGCAGGTGTAGGCGAACAGGTTCAGCACGCTTTTGCCGGCGCTGTGCGCCTTGACCCAGCCACGGGTGTTGCGCAGGTCCAGGAACAACAGCGGGTCCTGCCCGGCGTGGCGCCCGCGTACGCGATAATTGAGGCCCCATTCGTGGCCGATCAGATCCTCCAGCGCCGCCGACTCGGCGCGATACACCGCGTCTTCACGGTCGATGCGCGAGTTGCCACGGGAGCGGTCGTTGTACACCAGCAGCAACTCCAGGCCCATGAACTGATTGATCTGCTGATGCAGGTCCAGCAGGTCTGCGGTGTCCAGCGACTGATGAAAACTTTGCACCAGCAATTGCGGGCCATAGCGGTCGATAGTCAGGCCGCCGGCGCCTTCCTGGCTGCCATGAAACAGCCGATAGCAGTCGGTGTCCTGGGCGTGCAGTTCGTTGATCAGGTCTTGGCGATGGTCGAGGGCGGCGCGCAGCGCCTGGTTCAGGGGGGACATGGAGCGCGCCTTGCTGTAAATGAGGAAAACAGGGGCGGGGAGTTTAACAGCTAACCCCGGCCTGAGCAGGCCGGGGTCGCGTTGAGGCAGGTATCAGCCGCGATGACGACCGCGGAAGTAGTTGATCAGGCCTTGGGTGGACGCGTCTTCGGCCGAGGTTTCTTCGGCGCCGGTCAGGCGGTTGTAAACGCCCTTGCCCAGCTCCTTGCCCAGCTCCACACCCCACTGGTCGAAGGCGTTGATGCCCCAGATCACGCTCTGCACGAACACCTTGTGCTCATACATAGCCACCAGCGCGCCGAGACGACGCGGGCTGATGCGTTCGACCACAAGGGTGTTGCTCGGACGGTTGCCCGGGATCACCTTGTGCGGGGCCAGCTTCTGCACTTCGTCCTCTGCGACGCCTTTGTCGCGCAGCTCGGCCTCGGCTTCGCTGCGGGTCTTGCCGAGCATCAGTGCCTGGCTCTGCGACAGGCAGTTGGCGTAGAGCCATTGATGGTGGTCGGACACCGGGTTGAAGCTGACAATCGGCACAATGAAGTCGGCCGGAATCAGTTGGGTGCCCTGGTGCAGCAACTGGTGGTACGCATGCTGGCCGTTGCAGCCCACGCCGCCCCAGATGACCGGGCCGGTGTCGGTGGCCACGGGTGTGCCGTCCTGGCGCACGCTCTTGCCGTTGGATTCCATGTCCAGCTGTTGCAGGTGTTTGGTGATGTTGCGCAGGTAGTGGTCGTACGGCAGGATCGCATGGCTTTGCGCTCCCCAGAAGTTGCCGTACCACACGCCCAGCAGGCCCAGCAGCACCGGCATGTTCTGCTCGAACGGTGCGGTCAGGAAATGCTGGTCCATGGTGTAGGCACCCGACAGCAGTTCCTTGAAGTTGGACATGCCGATGGCCAGGGCGATGGGCAGACCAATGGCCGACCACAGCGAATAACGGCCGCCGACCCAGTCCCACATCGGGAAGATGTTTTCTTCGCGGATACCAAAGGCCACCGCTGCGGCGTTGTTGCTCGACACGGCGATGAAGTGGCGGTACAGCTCGGCCTCTGAGCCACCCTGGGCCAGGTACCAGGCGCGGGCGGCCTGGGCGTTTTTCAGGGTTTCCAGCGTGTTGAACGATTTCGACGAGACGATAAACAGCGTGGTCTCGGCGCGCAGCTTCATGGTCAGCTCGTGGAACTCGCTGCCGTCGATATTCGCCAGGTAGTGGCAGCGCACGCCCTTATGGGCGTAGGACAACAGCGCCTCGGAGACCAGCTCCGGGCCGAGGAATGAACCACCGATGCCGATGTTCACCACGTCGGTGATCGGCTTCTCGGTGTAGCCGCGCCACAGGCCGTCGTGAATGCGGCCGACCAGGTCAGTGATCTGGTTCAGTACCTTGTGCACGTCCGGCATGATGTTCACGCCGTTGACCGACAGCTTGTCGCCCACCGGGCGACGCAGGGCGGTGTGCAGGGCAGGGCGACCCTCGGACGAGTTGACCGGTTCGCCGGCATACAGCGCGTTGATCGCGTCCTTGAGGCCCACTTCATCGGCCAGGCCCACCAGCAGGTCACGGGTTTGGCTGGTGATCAGGTTCTTCGAGTAATCGAGGAAAAGCCCGCAGCTGCTCAGGGTGAACTGGGAAAAGCGCTGCGGATCGGCATTAAAGGCTTCGCGCATGCTGAAATCCTGCATGGCTTGGCGATGTTGAGTGAGCGCTTGCCAGGCGGGCAGCGCGGTAACGTCATGAGGAGTGCGGTAGTACGCCATCGCTGCGGGTTTCCTTTTATTACGGGGACTGCCTTTAGGACACTTCAAAGCCCGGAACGTCCAGTCTTGTCGCAACAATTGGGTTGCGGACAGCACTAACCTTAGCGCCGGGCGATTACATTAAACCTAGCGTGTTGATATGTCTTGGCTTTGTCTGCGCCGTGGCCGGTACTTTTTTATACCGGCACGGCGATCAGGGCAACAGGCGGGCTGCCCGGGCGGGGTCAGTTGAGGTTCAGGTGCAGGTTGTCGATCAACCGGGTGTTGCCCAGGAATGCCGCGACCAGAATCACAATGTCCTTGTCCTGCGCTGTGGCGGGGCGCAGGTACACGCCGTGGCGCACTTCGAGGTAGTCCAGGCGCAGTCCGGCGGCTTCGATCTGCCGCACCTGTTCGGCACGCAGGCTGACGAAGTCATGGTCGCCAGCCTTGATGGCCGCAGCGATGTGGCTGAGGCTGCGATACAGCACCGGTGCGATTGCGCGTTCCTGCCCGGAGAGAAAGCCGTTACGCGAGGACAGCGCCAGACCGTCTTCGGCGCGCACGGTGGGCTCGCCGATGATCTGGATCGGCATGTTCAGGTCATGCACCATGGCGCGGATCACCGCCAACTGCTGGTAGTCCTTCTGGCCAAACACAGCGATGTCCGGCTGCACCATGTTGAACAATTTGCTGACCACCGTGGCGACGCCTTCGAAGTGCCCGGGACGGCTGGCGCCACAGAGGCCTTCGGAGAGGTGCGGGACGCTGACGCGGGTCTGGCCGGTCATGCCGCCCGGGTACATTTCCTCGACGGTGGGTGCAAACAGCAGGTTGCAGCCGGCCTGCAGGAGCTTTTCCTGGTCGGCGGCGAGGGTGCGGGGATACTTGTCCAGGTCTTCGTTGGCGCCGAATTGCAGCGGGTTGACGAAGATGCTGGCGACCACGAAGTCAGCCTGCTGCGCGGCCTTGGTCACCAGGGTGGCATGGCCTTCGTGCAGGTTGCCCATGGTCGGCACGAAGCCGATGCGCTTGCCGGCGCTGCGGGCGTGGGTCACGGCAGCGCGCAGTTCACGCAGGGTTTTTACGGTGTTCATGCAGAAAATCCGTGTTCGGCGGCGGGAAAGGTCACGCCTTTGACTTCGGCGACATACGCGCTCAACGCCGCGTGGATGCTGTCCTGGCCGGCCATGAAGTTCTTCACGAACTTGGGCACGCGACCGGTGATCGAGAGGCCGAGCATGTCGTGCAATACCAGCACCTGGCCGTCGGTGGCGCTGCCCGCGCCAATGCCGATGACCGGCACGCTGACGGCCTGGGTGATTTCCGCGGCCAGGTCGCTGGGCACGCATTCGAGCAGAATCATGGCAACGCCGGCTTGTTCCAGTGCGATGGCATCAGCCCGCATCTGGCGCGCCTGGGCTTCGCTGCGGCCTTGCACCTTGTAACCGCCGAGCAGGTTCACCGACTGCGGCGTGAGGCCCATGTGAGCGCACACCGGTACGCCGCGCTCGGCCAGCAGGCGGATCGACTCGGCGAGCCACAGCGCACCTTCGACCTTGACCATGTGCGCACCGGCGCGCATCAACTTGCCGGCGTTGAGAAACGTCTGTTCGACGGTGGCGTAGTCCATGAACGGCAGGTCAGCGATGATGAACGCGCCGTTGTTACCGCGCTTGACGCTGGCGGTGTGGTAGGCGAGTTCATCGGTGGTGACGGGGAGCGTGCTGTCATTCCCTTGAAGAACCATGCCCAGGGAGTCACCTACCAGCAGCACGTCGACGCCCGCCTGGCAGCAGGCGTTGGCGAACGTGGCGTCATAGCAGGTCAGCATGGTGATTTTTTCACCTTTGAGCTTGAGGCTCTGCAAGGTGGTCAGGGTAATGTCTGGCATCGAAAGGGTCCTCGTTCAGGCGCTTGGAAACAGCGAGTAACGCGCGTGAGTCTTCGTTTATACAGGCGCACCGTCTTGAGAGCAGTGCTTATAAGGCCTGGATTGCGCCCTTTATTGCCGGGTTGGCGGCAGCGGGACGCCTATAGTCGTGAGGAGGACACGGGAAGTCAATTGGATGTGTTACCGCATTGTTACGAGGGCACTGTTACCCCTGTTACTGACGCGATTCAGCAGGTTGAAGGCGGTGAAGCCCCCACATTGACCGCGTCAGTTCTGGGACATGCGTTCCAGGCCTTCGAACGGGCAAGCCGCCAGCAGGTGGCTCAAAGGCTGACCGTCCGGCAGCAGGAAATGTGCCGACGCCAATTCGGCGAGCGGATACAGCACAAACGCCCGCAGATGCATTTGGTAATGCGGCACCTTGAGGCGCGGCTCGTCGATGAGGCGATCGCCAAACAGCAGAATGTCCAGGTCGAGTGTACGTGGCCCCCAGCGCTCAAGGCGCTCGCGGCCCTGATCGTTCTCGATGGCTTGCAACGCATCCAGCAGTTCCAAGGGCGCAAGGCTGCTGTTCAGGGCGGCCACCGCGTTGGTGTAGCGCGGCTGGCCCGGGAGCAGGGAGTCACTTTGATAGAAGGCGGAGACACCGACGACGGTGGTGCCTGGCAACTGCGCCAGCGCCTCAATAGCGCTGCGCAATTGCTGATCCGGGGCAGCGAGGTTGCTGCCCATGCCGATGTAGATACGTTCCACGTTTATTCGCCTGCGGCGCCCGAGGCATCGGCGCCGCTGCGTTTGCGCTTGCTGCTGCTACTGCGCCGACGCTTTTTGGGCGCCGCGCCTTCGCCATCGCCTTTGCTGCCCAGCTCACGAATCATGTCGCGGCGCCCGCTGTCGTTGGCGTCCTGGTAATCGGTCCACCATTCGCCCAGGCCGTCGGTCTGCTCGCCGGCGCTTTCGCGCAGCAGCAGGAAGTCGTAGCCGGCACGGAAGCGCGGGTTGTCCAGCAGCATGTCGGCGCGTTTGCCACTGCGGCGTGGCAGGCGCTCCTGCATGTCCCAGATCTCGCGGATGGGGATGGTGAAGCGTTTCGGGATCGCAATGCGCTGACACTGCTCGGTGATCAGCTCGTGAGCGGCTTCCTGCATCGCCGGAATGGGCGGCATGCCACGGTCCTGCAGACGCAGCACACGTTTGGGCAGGGCTGGCCACAACAGCGCGGCAAACAGGAACGCCGGGGTGACCGGTTTGTTCTGCTTGATGCGCAGGTCGGTGTTGGCCAGCGCTTCGCTGATCAGGGTGTGGGTGTACGTCGGGTTGTATTCCAGGGCTTCGGCGCTGGCCGGAAACAGAGGATCGAACAACTGCAGGTCGACGAGCATCTCAAAGGTGTCGGCCGCATAACCCGAAAGGAACAGCTTGAGCACTTCTTCGAACAGTCGCGCCGAGGGAATTTCGCGCAGCATCGGCGCCAATTCGCGAATCGGTGCGGCGGTGTGTTTCTCGATGCCGAAATTCAGTTTGGCGGCAAAGCGCACGGCCCGCAGCATGCGCACCGGGTCTTCCTGGTAGCGCTGTGTCGGTTCGCCGATCAGGCGGATCAGGTTGTTGCGGATATCGGGCACGCCATTGGCGTAATCGAGGATGCGCTCGCTGACCGGGTCGTAATACAGCGCATTGATGGTGAAGTCGCGGCGCTGCGCGTCTTCTTCCAGGGTGCCGTAGACGTTATCGCGCAGGATGCGCCCACTTTCATTGCGGGAAGACTGGTTGGTGTCTTCCTCTTCATCGTTTTGCGGATGACCGGCACGGAAGGTCGCGACTTCGATGATTTCGCGACCGAAGTGAATGTGCACGAGCTTGAAGCGGCGACCGATGATGCGCGCATTGCGAAACTCGGCACGCACCTGTTCCGGCGTGGCGCTGGTGGCGACGTCGAAATCCTTGGGCGTGATATTGAGCAGCATGTCGCGTACGCAGCCGCCCACCAGATAGGCCTGGTAGCCGGCGTTCTGCAAACGTTCGACGATGTTCACCGCGTAGCGGCTGAACTGAGCGCGCTGCAATGAATGCTGATTGCTGTTAAGCACTTCAGGCGTGCTGCGAATGTGTTGCGTACGACGCACGGGAGAACGGAATGACTGGAACAACTTCTTCAGCATGGGATGCACTGTTTGAAGGAATGTTCGGCCATAACGAAGAATGACCGCATGATGGGCCGGGATTCTAGCATTTAGTCAGGGGATGGTGTAGGAACAAGCTGCAAGCGTTGCTCTGAAAGCTTCAAACGACTGCCAGGAGGGGGGAAATCGCAGAAACTACAAGGGGAGCCGAAGCTCCCCCAGAAGTAGTTGCGTACTCTATTTTTATTATTGGTGTCGGGCTTTTTGTTTTTATTGATCGCCCTCGTCAGGAAGCTTTACCTTCATGACACTCCCAATCGGGAGCCAAGAGCAAACGGATTGCTTTGGTCGCTGTGTTGCTGATCTACGATCCAACCAGTTCAGGCTCTGCCTTAGGGCAGTTTTTGTTGTTCTCGGCCTGGTTGCGGGGCAAGCCCCAAATGCAACGCCTCTCCAAAAGAATCAGTTAGCTGCGCCTCCGCCGTGTTGTTTTTGTTATGCGTGAGTCGATTCGTCTTATTTTTATTGTCTTGTTCAGAGCTTGTTATTGTTTTTGTACTAAGCATATAGCAGGGTGCGTGCCAACTTTGGTGGCGCCCAGCAAAAGCAGGGGGTTGAGGTGGTTTCAGGTTGGGGGCGGACGAAAAAAAGCCGGGGCTTCGTTACCGTAAGCCCCGGCTTTTGTTACGCGAAATATCTGCGGTAACAGTTTTTTCACATCTGAGGGTGTTACCTGTGAGGGCGCCCCCCTCAGCTCTCGCTGGCAACGCCGGTCTTGCGCCGCGGAATGCCCAGGCGTTGACGACGTTCCCACAGGCATTTACGGCTCACACCCAGCTTGCGCGCCAGTTCGGTCTCGGTCATGTGATCCTGATGCTCCAGCACGAAATGCTGAAAGTAGTCTTCCAGTGACAGATCCTCGGTCGGCTCATGACTGGTGTTACCGCCGCCCGATTGCGGCGCCAGGCCGATGAAGTCGTCATCCTCCAGATCACTGAGTTCGATATCGATACCCAGCAGCTCGGCGGAAATCTCCGGGCTCTCCGACAGGATGACCGCACGCTCCACTGCGTTCTCCAGCTCGCGCACGTTACCCGGCCACGAGTAGTGCCGAATCGCCTGCTCGGCGTCCGGGGCAAACGTCAGGTCGGTACGGTTGATCCGCGCACTCTGGCGCAGCAGGAACGCATTGGCGATCTCGTTGACGTCGGCGCCACGCTCACGCAGGGCCGGCAGCTTGAGAGCGATCACGTGCAGGCGGTAATACAGGTCTTCGCGGAACTGGCCGATCTTGGCCAGGCTCTTGAGGTCCCGATGGGTCGCGGCGATCAGGCGCACATCGACCTTCTGCGACTGCACCGAGCCGACGCGTCGAATCTCGCCTTCCTGCAATACCCGCAGCAACCGTGCCTGTGCTTCCAGTGGCAGCTCGCCAATCTCGTCAAGGAACAAGGTGCCGCCATCCGCCGCTTCCACCAGCCCCGCACGTCCGGCGCTGGCGCCGGTGAACGCACCTTTTTCGTGGCCGAACAATTCGGACTCGATCAGGGATTCGGGAATCGCCGCGCAGTTAACCGAAATCATCGGCGCCTTGGCGCGCCTGGACAGGTTGTGCAGTGCACGGGCCACCAGTTCTTTACCGGTACCGGACTCGCCCTGGATCAATACATTGGAGTCGGTGGGCGCCACTTTGCGGATTTTACTGTACAGATCCTGCATGGGCGGGCAGGAGCCGATGATGCCGATCTCGCCATTGCTGTTGTCGACGCCCGGTTTTTCGGCGGTTTTGCCGGCAGGGCGCGGTTCGGGCGGTGTGCTGCCGGCCGACTGACGGTCACGCAGAATGCGCGCCACGGCCTGGAGCATCTCGTCGTGGTCGAACGGCTTGGCGATGTAGTCCACCGCGCCCATCTTCATGGAGTCCACGGCCGAACGCAGGCTGGCGTAGCTGGTCATGATCAGCACCGGGGTGCCCTGGCCCAGCTTGATCAGCTCGGTGCCCGGTGCGCCAGGCAGGCGCAGGTCGCTGACAATCAGGTCGAACGAGGGAATGCTGAATCGCTCCTGCGCTTCCTGCACCGAGCCGGCTTCGCTGACCTGGTACTGATTGCGCTCAAGCAGGCGACGCAAGGCAGAGCGGATGATGGTTTCGTCTTCGACGATCAAAATGTGCGGCATTGATTCAATTCTCTCGACGGTCTCAGTTCACAGCGGACGTCGCTTCGACATGACGCGGCAAGGTCACCCGTATACGGGTGCCGCGTTGGCTTTCAAGGTCAGCCGGGCTGTCGATGGTGATTTGTCCATAATGCTCTTCAACGATGGAATAGACCAGCGCAAGGCCCAGACCGGTGCCTTCACCGGGGTCCTTGGTGGTAAAGAAAGGTTCGAACAGTCGGTCCATGATGTTCTGTGGAATGCCGCTGCCTTCGTCCTCCACGATCAGGTCCACCGTGTGCTCGAAAGCCTCGGTCTTGACCCGCACGGCGCCGCCGGCGGGCGTTGCATCGCGGGAGTTGGACAGCAGGTTGATCAATACCTGGGCCAGGCGTTGTGAGTCGCCGTCGACCCAGTGTTCCGGGTCGCACAGGTTGAAGAACTGTACCTCGAAATTGCGCCGGTTCAAGGCCAGCAGCCCAATGGCATCCTGGGCTACTTTGGCCAGGCACACCGCCTCGTCCTGATTCTGATGGGCGCCGGCATGGGCAAAGCTCATCAGCGACTGCACGATGCGCGACACGCGCTTGGTCTGCTCAAGGATCTGTCCGCTGATCTCGGTGATTTCGCCGTCTTCCTCACGCTCTTCGCGCAGGTTTTGCGCCAGGCACGCGATACCGGTAATCGGGTTGCCGATTTCGTGGGCCACGCCGGCGGCCAGGCGCCCAATGCTGGCCAGGCGCTCGGAGTGCACCAGCTTGTCTTCGAGCATCTGGGTATCGGTCAGGTCTTCCACCAGCAGCACCAGGCCGCTGTTGCCGGGGGCCAGGGGTTCGTCGATGGCGGCTTTGTGCAGGTTGAGCCAGCGGGTCTGGCCATCGAGCGCCAGGTGCTGCTTGTGCAAGTGCTCGTCGGGCAGGTTGATAAAGCCCTGCAACAATTCTTTCCATGGATCACCGAGCGTATTGAGGCGCGAGCCCACCACCCGTTGCGCGGCAATGCCGGTGAGTTCTTCCATGGCCTTGTTCCACATCAGGATTTCCTGATCCTTGGCCAGTGAGCACACGCCCATTGGCAATTCCTGCAAGGTCTGGCGGTGGTAACGGCGCAGGGCGTCGAGTTCGGCGGCAAGGCCGGTTAAACGCGAGTGGTAGTCCTCCAGCCGGCTCTCGATGAAGTGGATGTCTTCGGTCACGTAGTTTTCGCCGCCGGCCTTGTAGGGCAGGAAGGTTTCCACCATGTCCTGGGACACGCTGGGGCCCATCAGGCCGGACAGGTTGGCTTCGATACGGTCGCGCAGGCGGCGCAAGGCGTAGGGGCGGCGTTCGTCGAAGGGCAGGTAGAGGTCGCGCAACGCCTGCTCGACTTCCTTCTGCGCCGCCTTGGCACCCAGCGGCTTCGCCAGTTGGGTGGCGAACTCCTGGGGCGAGGCCGCGTGCAATTCGCGGCGTTGCGGGCGGCGTACGTTGTCCACCGCGCAGGCTTCGGCGGCGCTGGTTTCTTCGGGGCTGGCGTTGGTGAACAGCGAGATCAGCGTGAACATCAGCACGTTGGCTGCCAGCGAGGCAATCGCCGCCATGTGCCAGCTGGTGTCGTCGAGCACGTAGATCATGTTCAGCAGCGGGATGTAGAAGCCCTGCAGGTTGCCGACCAGCGGCAGCAGCATGGTCACCACCCATACGAGGATACCCGCCAGCAGCCCGGCGATAAAACCGCGACGATTGGCGGTCGGCCAGTACAGCACCGACAACACGCCCGGCAGGAACTGCAAGGTGGCGACGAAGGCAACGATGCCCAGGTTAGCCAGGTCCTGGCCGGCACCCAGCAGCAGGTAGAAGCCATAACCGGCCATGATGATCGCGACGATCAGCGCGCGGCGCGTCCACTTGAGCCAGCGGTAGATATTGCCTTCAGCCGGCGGCTGGTACAGCGGCAGCACCAGGTGGTTGAGGGCCATGCCCGACAGCGCCAGGGTGGTGACGATGATCAGCCCACTGGCCGCCGACAGACCGCCGACATACGCCAGCAATGCCAGGGCCGGGCTGTTGGCGGCGATGCCGATGCCGAGGGTGAAGTATTCCGGATTGGTGGTGGCCCCTAGTTTCAGGCCGGCCCACAGGATCAGCGGCACCGCCAGGCTCATCAGCAGCAAGAACAGCGGCAGGCCCCAGCTGGCGCTGACCAGCGAGCGCGGGTTGAGGTTTTCGGTGAACGTCATGTGGTACATGTGCGGCATCACAATCGCCGAGGCGAAGAACACCAGCAGCAGCGTGCGCCAGGGGCCTTCCTGCAGCGGCGTGTGCAGGGCAGCGAGGGCGGTCTGGTTTTGCAGCAGCCACAGTTCCAGCTGTTGCGGACCGTCGAACACGCCGTAGAGTGCGTAAAGGCCCACGCCGCCGATGGCGATCAGCTTGATCACCGACTCGAAGGCAATCGCAAACACCAGGCCTTCATGTTTTTCGCGGGTGGCGATATGCCGTGAGCCGAAGAAAATCGTGAACAGCGTGATCAGCGCACAGAAGGCCAGGGCCACGCGGTGCTGCACCGGCTCGCGGGTGAGGATGCTGATGGAGTCGGCTACCGCCTGGATCTGCAGGGCCAGCAAAGGCAGCACGCCGATCAGCATGAAAATGGTGGTGAGCGCGCCGGCCCAGGTGCTCCGAAAGCGGAAGGCGAACAGGTCGGCCAGGGAGGACAACTGGTAGGTGCGGGTGATTTTCAGGATCGGGTACAGCAGCACCGGCGCCAGCAAAAAGGCCCCGGACACCCCGAGGTAGCTGGAGAGAAACCCGTAGCCATACTGGTAGGCCAGGCCGACGGTGCCGTAGAACGCCCAGGCGCTGGCATACACGCCCAGGGATAAGGTGTAGGTCAACGGATGGCGAATGATCGCCCGCGGAATCATTCCGCGCTCACTGATCCAGGCGACGGCGAACAGCGCGGCCAGGTAGGCGGCGCTGATCAGCAGCATCTGGGTGAGGCTAAAGCTCATCGGCATCTTTTTGGCTCTGCAGGATGAAAGTCACGACGATCAGGATCAGCCACAGCAGATAAGGGCGATACCAGGCGCCCGTGGCGTCGATCCACCAATCCATGATGGCGGGGGAAAACAGGTAGATCCCGACGACCAGCAGCAGGACCAATCGATAGATGTACATGTTGGCCTCTGATTAAAAAACTGTCGCGATGGTAACGGATGCCGGGCCGGCTGCAAGCGCCTTCAACTCAATTGCGCTTCGGCCAGGGTGAGCGTGCGCGGGATCTGTAGCGGATTCCAGTGACAGATGCCCCAATCCAGCAGTTCCCGTGGGCTGGCGTGAAGCAGTTCGTCACCGGGTTGCTGGCCGAGGGCGCGCAAGGCGCGCAGCAGCAGCGGGGTGGCCTGGTCCTGAGTCAGCGGCGGCGAACGGTAGGATTTACCCAGCTTGTTGCCGTCCGGCTGCACGATCAGCGGCACGTGCAGGTAGCGCGGTTGGCGCAGGCCCAGCAGCTCCTGCAGGTAGAGCTGGCGCGGCGTGGAATCGAGCAGGTCGGCGCCGCGCACGATATCGGTCACGCCCTGCCAGGCATCGTCGAGCACCACGGCCAGTTGATAGGCGTACAGACCGTCGCGGCGACGGATGACGAAATCGCCAGCCTCGCGGCCCAGGTGCTGTCGGAATTCACCTTGAACGCGATCGGTAAAATGGTAGGCAAGTTCGGGCACGCGCAGGCGGATCGCGGCGTCCTGCTGGTCGTGCCCGGCATTGCGGCACAGGCCGGGGTAAATCCCGTTGTAGGGTTCCAGCTGTTTGCGTGAGCAGGTGCACGCGTAGGCCAGGCCATGGTTGAACAGGTCGTTCAGCACCTTGGCGTAGGCTTCGTGCCGCTCGCTTTGTCGGACCAGTTCGCCATCCCATTCAAAGCCATAGCTTTCCAGCGCGTGCAGGATGGCGGCCTGCGCGCCAGGTTCTTCGCGGGGAGGGTCGAGGTCTTCCATGCGCATCAGCCAGCGACCATGGTTGGCGCGGGCGTCGAGGTAGGAGGCGAGGGCGGCGACCAGGGAGCCGAAATGCAAGTGGCCGCTGGGCGTGGGGGCGAAACGCCCTATATAGGTAGAGGCTGTCATGGGCCGGATACTACTGGAAACAGGAACGCCAGATACACAAATGGGGCGTTTGCACGCCCCATTCGTTCAGTTCGGCAGCAATTACTTGCCGACCTGTTTTTCCTTGATTTCAGCCAAGGTCTTGCAGTCTACGCACAGGTCCGCGGTTGGGCGGGCTTCCAGGCGGCGAATACCGATCTCGACGCCGCAGGATTCGCACCAGCCGTATTCCTCGTCCTTGATCAGTTGCAACGTTTTGTCGATCTTTTTGATCAGCTTGCGCTCGCGATCACGGGCGCGCAGCTCCAGAGCGAACTCTTCTTCCTGACTGGCACGGTCGGCCGGGTCAGGGAAGTTGGCTGCTTCGTCCTTCATGTGGTCAACGGTACGATCAACCTCCTGCATCAAGTCCTGTTTCCACTTGTTCAGGATCTTGGTGAAGTGCTCGCGCATGGGCTCGCCCATGTACTCCTCGCCCTTTTTTTCCACATAAGGGTCGAAGCCGCCGAGGCCTTGAGTCTGCTGTTGCTTTGCTTGGGTGGACATGAATAGACCGCCTCTCACTCTTCTAATCCATTGCGCAGGATTGCAACGTCACCGACACCTGCCGGCCCTGCGGCTGCAAGCGGGCGAACTTACCAGATAGATTCGGGGTGCGCCACTCCCGGTTGTCGAGGTATCTCGACAGGGCTGCCAACGGCTGCAGCCCGCCATGGTTAGGCGTGGAGCGCCTCGAAGGTTGATTTTAGTCGTTTTGCTGGCACGTGCTGGCCCCTTCTTGGGCGACCGAACAGGCAATAGAGCATGTATTAACGCAAGGGTTCGGTAGAATCCTGACTTTGTTCTCACGCTTTAAGGAAGGCTAATGGCCCAGCCCTACAGTGCGCGCAGCCGCGCCATCGAACCGTTTCATGTCATGGCGTTGCTGGCGCGAGCCAATGAGCTGCAGGCGGCGGGCCTGGATGTGATTCACCTGGAAATCGGTGAGCCGGATTTCACCACTGCCGAGCCCATCATCCAGGCCGGCCAGGCCGCGCTGGCCAATGGCAAGACACGCTATACCGCCGCCCGTGGGTTGCCCGAGTTGCGTGAGGCCATCAGCGGGTTTTATCAGCAGCG
Source organism: Pseudomonas trivialis (assembly GCF_001439805.1). GTDB lineage: Bacteria > Pseudomonadota > Gammaproteobacteria > Pseudomonadales > Pseudomonadaceae > Aquipseudomonas > Aquipseudomonas trivialis. Next base: position 183,421 of record NZ_JYLK01000009.1, read on the forward strand.
CTACGGATTGAACGTAGACCCTGAGCGTATTCTGATTACGCCCGGTGGCTCCGGCGCCTTGTTATTGGCCAGCAGCCTGCTGGTCGATCCTGGCAAGCACTGGCTGTTGGCTGACCCCGGCTACCCCTGCAATCGACATTTTCTGCGCCTGGTGGAGGGTGCCGCTCAACTGGTGCCGGTTGGGCCGGACGTGCGTTATCAACTGACCGCCGAGCTGGTGGCCAAACACTGGGCCCCGGACAGCGTGGGCGCCCTCGTCGCATCGCCGGCCAACCCGACCGGCGCTCTGCTCACGCGGGATGAACTGGCCGGACTGTCCAGTGCAATCAAAGCGCGCAATGGTCATTTGGTGGTGGACGAGATCTATCACGGTCTGACCTACGGCACCGATGCCGCCAGCGTGCTGGAAGTTGATGATGAAGCATTTGTCCTGAATAGTTTTTCCAAGTATTTCGGGATGACCGGCTGGCGCCTCGGTTGGCTGGTGGCGCCCCCCGATGCGGTGGCGGATTTGGAGAAGCTGGCGCAAAACCTCTACATCAGCGCGCCGAGCATGGCCCAGCACGCTGCGCTTGCCTGCTTTACCCCACAAACCCTGAGCATTCTGGAAGCGCGCCGCGCCGAGTTCGGCCGCCGCCGTGATTTCCTGCTGCCGGCCCTGCGCGAACTGGGCTTTGGTATCGCGGTGGAGCCGGAAGGGGCGTTTTATTTGTACGCCGATATCAGCGCATTCGGCGGCGATGCCTTTGCGTTCTGCCGGCACTTCCTCGAGACCGAACACGTGGCATTTACGCCCGGACTGGATTTTGGCCGCTACCAGGCCGGTCATCACGTGCGTTTTGCCTACACGCAAAACATCGAGCGTCTGCAGGAGGCGGTGGAACGCATCGCCCGTGGCTTGCGGAGCTGGCAAGGCTGATGCGCTTTTATCCTCCCCTTGAAGAAGCGCGGCTGATTCGCCGCTACAAGCGTTTTCTCACCGATATCGAGACCGTTACCGGCGAGTTACTTACTATTCACTGCCCGAACACCGGTTCGATGCTCAATTGCATGGTCGAGGGCGGGCAGGTCTGGTTCAGCCGTTCCGATGACCCCAAGCGCAAGTTGCCCGGCACCTGGGAAATTGCTGAAACCCCTCAGGGCCGGTTGGCGTGCGTGAACACGGCGCGTGCCAATCAGTTGGTCGAGGAAGCGCTGCGCGCCGGGGTGATCAGCGAGCTCAACGGCTTTACCGCGCTGAAGCGAGAGGTGCCGTACGGTCAGGAGAAAAGCCGGATCGACTTTCGCCTGGAGTACCCGGAGGGGGCGGCGTATGTCGAAGTCAAAAGCGTCACCTTGGGCTTTGACGGTTCGGCGGTGGCGGCATTTCCCGACGCGGTGACCCAGCGTGGCGCGAAACACTTGCGCGAACTGGCACACCTGGCTCGCAGCGGGGTGCGTGCGGTGCAACTGTATTGCGTGAATCTTTCCGGGATCGAAGCGGTGCGGCCTGCCGTGGAAATCGACGCCGGCTACGCTGGCGCTTTGCGTGAGGCCAAAGCGGCGGGTGTCGAGGTGCTGGCCTATGGCGTGCGCGTGACCCACGAAGAAATCGTGGTGGACCGCAGACTCCAGGTGCTGCTCGGCGATTAGAGTTGCACCCACAGGCCGTGTTCGTCTTCGCGACCAGGCAGGGCCGTGAGGCTTTGACCTGCGCACGGCCCGGCGATGCACTCGCCACTTTCAATGAGGAACAGCGCTCCGTGAGTGGCGCACTGGATCAGGCTGGCGCTCTCGTCGAGAAAGCGATCAGGCTGCCATTCCAGCGGGATGCCGCGATGAGGGCAGCGGTTGATATAGAAGTAGGCGATGCCATCGCGGCGCACGGCCAACAGCTTGCAACCGTCTATTTCAAAACCGAGGCTGCTGTCGGGCGCGAGGGTATCGGAGGGGCAGACGAACTTCATTTCAATCCTCAAGTGCCTTGACGTCCAAATGAAAACAGTTATCAAATGCCGGCTTCGTTCGTCAGTTGATCTTGCGCTCAGTACGATGCCCGGCAGCGGTTATCTGTCACATCAACGAGTGCCGGAGCGGCTTCGCCCCTTGCAAGGAAACCCTGTTATGCGCCTGTGTACCAGCGCTATCGCGCTTGTTGTCGGACTGCTGGTCAACCCAGGGGCGCACGCCTCGGAACTGCCACAACGCTGGGTGAGTGCCGGTGGTGCGCTGACCGAATGGGTGGCCGCCCTGGGCGGCGAGTCGACACTGGTGGGGGTGGACACGACCAGTCAGCACCCAGAGTCGGTCAAGGCACTGCCCAGTATTGGCTATCAGCGGCAATTGTCGGCTGAAGGCATTCTGAGCTTGCGCCCGCAGGTACTCATCGGTACCGAAGAAATGGGCCCGCCGCCGGTGCTGGCGCAGGTACGCGGCGCGGGTGTGCAGGTGGAGATGTTCTCCGCGCAGCCGGATTTGCCGACCCTCAAGGGCAACCTTGAGCATTTGGGCAAGTTGCTGGGCAATGAGGCCAAGGCTCGCCAATTGTTTAGCGGGTACGAGCAAGCGCTGAATCAGCAGAAAAGCGCGCTCGTCAAGGCGCAGAGCACGCAACAGGCGCCGGGTGTGTTGCTGCTGCTCGGCCACGCGGGGGGCAAGCCGCTGATCGCCGGCAAGGACACGGCGGCGTATTGGCTGTTGCAACAGGCGGGCGGGCATAACCTGGCGACCCACACCGGTTACAAGCCGTTCTCGGCCGAGTCGCTGGCGGGTTTGAGTCCGGATGTGCTGGTGTTTGCTGATCGGGCCCTGACCGGCGAAGCGGCGCGTGCGGCGTTGTTCAAGGAAAATCCGATCCTGGCCGCAACGCCTGCCGCCAAAAATGGCCGCGTGGTTGAACTGGACCCAACCCTGTTGGTGGGCGGGCTGGGACCGCGTCTGCCGCAAAGCCTGGTGAAACTGTCTGCCGGATTTTATCCGTCTCAAGCTGAATCCGCCCCATGACGACGCCGGTCAGACCCAAAACCCTGTTTATTGGCTTGGCATTGTTATGTGTCCTGGCGATCTGGCTTTCGTTGGCGCTGGGCCCTGTGAGCCTGCCGTTGCTGGATACGCTCAGGGCCGCTTTGCGTTTGATGGGCTTGCCGATTGACCCTCAAGGTTTGGAGCAGGCGGAGCTGATCCTCGGGCAGATTCGTTTGCCGCGCACCTTGCTGGGACTGGCGGTCGGTGGCGTGCTGGCCTTGTCGGGCGTGGCGATGCAGGGTTTGTTTCGCAACCCGTTGGCCGATCCCGGGTTGGTGGGTGTGTCCAGCGGTGCTGCGTTGGGCGCAGCGGTTGCGATTGTTGGCGGTTCGTTGTTCGGCGGCTTGCCGGATGCGGTCGGCCCTTATCTGTTGTCGTTGTGTGCATTCCTCGGCGGTTTGGGCGTGACGGCGCTGGTTTACCGCCTGGGCCGGCGAAACGGGCAGACCCATGTGGCGACTATGCTGCTGGCCGGCATCGCCCTTACGGCGCTGGCCGGTTCTGCGGTGGGCCTGTTCACTTATCTGGCGGACGACGCCACCTTGCGCACCTTGACCTTCTGGAACCTGGGGAGCCTGAACGGCGCCAGTTATTCGCGGTTGTGGCCTTTATTGCTGGTGAGCGCGGCTGTGGCGCTGTGGTTGCCGCGCCGCGCGAAGGCGTTGAATGCGCTATTGCTGGGCGAGTCCGAGGCTGGGCACCTGGGTATTGATGTCGAAGGGCTCAAGCGTGAACTGGTGTTTTGTACGGCGCTCGGCGTAGGCGCGGCGGTGGCGGCGGCGGGGATGATCGGGTTTGTCGGGTTGGTGGTGCCCCATCTGGTGCGATTGCTGGCCGGTCCCGACCATCGGGTGTTGCTGCCCGCATCGATATTGGCGGGTGCGAGTCTGCTGTTGTTTGCCGATCTGGTGGCTCGTCTGGCGCTGGCACCGGCTGAATTGCCGATCGGGATTGTGACGGCGTTTATTGGCGCGCCGTTTTTTCTCTATTTATTGTTACGAGGGCGCGCCTGATGTTGCGAGTAGAGGCGCTGCAGGTGCGTCGGGGTCGCACAACCGTACTGGCGAATGTCACCCTGGCGCTGTTGCCGGGCGAGGTGCTCGGTGTACTGGGCCCGAATGGCGCTGGCAAAAGTACCTTGCTCGGTGCGTTGTGCGGTGAGTTGCAGCCCAACCAGGGCAAGGTGTGGCTGGACCAGCAGGAGTTGAAGCACTGGAGCGGCGCGCAACGCGCCCAGCGCCTGGCCGTGCTGCCCCAGTCCTCGACCCTCGATTTTGCCTTTCGCGTCGAAGAGGTGGTTGGCATGGGGCGTCTGCCCCATCAAACCGGGCGAGTACGTGATGATGAAATCATTGAGGCCGCGTTGCAGGCGGCGGATGTCGGGCACTTGATCGGTCGCAGCTACCTCTCGCTGTCCGGCGGCGAGCGTCAGCGTGTGCACCTGGCGCGGGTTTTGGCGCAGTTATGGCCGGGTGAGACGGGGCAGACGTTGCTGTTGGACGAGCCGACATCAATGCTTGACCCCCTGCACCAGCACACTGTTTTGCAGGCGATACGCACCTTTGCCGATCAAGGCGCGGCAGTGCTGGTGATTCTGCATGACTTGAACCTGGCCGCACGTTATTGCGACCGAATTCTGCTGCTGGAAAAGGGACGTCCTCATGCGTTGGACACGCCGGCGCAGGTCTTGCGGCCCGGCCCGCTCAAAGCCGTATTTGGCCTTGATGTGTTGGTGCAGCCGCACCCGGAACGTGGACATCCGCTGATCATTGCTCGCTAGCAGGACTTTATTACGGGCAAAAAAAGACCCGGCAAGAGCCGGGTCAAATAACCGTGATTAGCCTGATGAGGAGATAATCTGAGAGTCCGAACCAATGGCCTTTCAGTTATCGGCTGATCTCGCGACCAGTTGTGATAATCATAACGATTCTCATTTGAGAGTCAACAGCTGTTTTGAACGACGCTGTGTTTTCCTCAAACGCTTGTTCGAAACAGCCCACAAATTAATTCTTCTGACGCGCAGCCATTGCGTCCAGCTGGCGGTTCAACGCTTCCTTGCGTTCGGCGGGGATGTCATTCCAGTGAACATTCATTAATGCCCCCTCGATGGCATACAACAACACCTTCGAGGCGCGGAAACCGCGCGTGCGCACGGCGCGGTAGGCGTCGACCGCGCCCAGGCGGCGCAGGTCGGACGCACTGTGGATGCCTACCGCATGCAGCCATTGCGCCGACGTCTTGCCAAGATTTTTCAGGAGTTGCAGCTCATCGTTCATCAAGCCTCCTTGCGACGGCCGAATGGTGCGGTGGGTATCGTGACCAGGCAAGCCTGAAAAGGAGTGTAGCGCTCAGCAGGAAAAGCGTGATTCTTTACGAAAAAACGGCCAAATGCTTATAAGAATGGCGCGAAAATTTTGACGGCAGCGTCCGTGCCACGCGTTATACGTAGCCGGACGATGGGGCGGGCGTTACTTGGTGCGATAGCGCAGGCGGGTTCCGAAGTTGACCGACATGAGGATTTCATCGGCAGTCAATTGCGGTGGGAAATAAGTCCCGGAGATCTGCGCGTGGGCCAGGCTTGCGCCCTCCAGCGGGCAATCGCGTAGATCCAGGCCACGCAAATCGGCTGAGCGGAAATATGCGTCGGTGAAGTCCACACCGGCGGTGTCCAGTTCGCGCAGGTCCAGCCCACGGAAGTCGCCACCGCGCATATCGATTACGCCGTTTTTGGGGCGCTCCTGATTGAAGCCGCGAATATCGTCCTTATGCAAAAGCGAGTAGAGCGGGGTATCAAGAAGCTTCGGCTGACTCATGATGGCAATACCGGCTAGAGGTTGTAGGCCATTATAGTGCCACTATTGCATGGTCGTGCGACGAAGCCGACGACACGACCAAGAAACTTTTCTTACAAGCCCGGCAAACGCTGACGGATATGCGCGACCAACGCATCCAGCGTGCCGCTTTCATTGGTTTCTACCCGCTGGCTGAGGATCAGCTCCTCGGCTGTCAGCGGATCACGATTGGCGTGCTGTTCTTCGATAACCGCCAGCGTAGCGTCGGAAGGATCGTTTTTGTCCGCCTGACGCTGCGCCAACCAATTGGTGATAACGGCTTGCGGTGCCTTGCAATCCAGAATCAGGAACGGCGCGCCTGTGGCCTCGGCAACCTTGGCGGCGGCTTCGCGTTGCTCGCGTTTCAGGAAGGTAGCGTCCAGCACCACAGGGAAGCCGGCGCGCAGCACGGTGTCGGCGATTTCGTTCAGGCGCGCGTAGGTTTTCGCGCTGGCATCGGCTGCGTAGATGCCCGCCTGTGGCACGTTTTCAACCTGCTGCTCACCAAACAGACGCTTGCGCTCCACGTCCGAACGCAGGCGCACGGCGCCCAGCGCTTCGACCAGACGCATGCTGACGGTGCTCTTGCCCACGGCCGACACACCGTGGGTAATCGCCAGAAAGCGCGACGGAATAGTGCTGTAGCTCTCCGCCAGGTTGGCGTAATTGCGGTACTGGCGCAGCGTGGTGGCGCGTTGCACCGGGCTTGCTTCGCTTGGCATGCTGAACAGCGCGACCTTGGCGCGTACCAGCGCGCGATACGCTTTGTAGAAGTTCAGCACTTCCAGGCCCTGATAGTCGCCCGTCAGTTCCAGATACTGGCTGATGAAACGCCGTGCCAAAGACTTGAGCCCACGGTCTTCCAGGTCCATGGCCAGGAAACCGGTGTCGGCGTATACGTCGGTGAAACGAAACGGCTCGTTGAATTCAATGCAGTCGAAAATCACCACCTGGCCATCAATCACGGTGGCGTTACCCAAGTGAATATCACCGTGACACTCGCGGGTAAAACCCTCGGCCTTGCGCTGGGCCAGCAGTGGCTTGAGGCGCTCGAAGCTGCTTTCGGCCCACGCTTGCAGTGCTTCGAGCTGGAGCAGGTCGGCCTTGTCGCTAAGGAAGGGACGAATCTGTTCGAAGTTTTGCCGCACCGGTGCCATCACTTCGTCCGGCGTGCCGGCCGGATGTTGCTGAGGAACTTTGGGGGCGGTGAGGTGAAAGTGCGCGATCTGCCGGGCCATCTCGTCGATGTGTGCACTGGTCAGTTCGCCATTGGCCTGCAAGGTGCTGAGCATCTGGCTTTGCGGAAACTGGCGCATTTTCAGGGCGTATTCGATCACCGGCCCGTCGCCGCCCACCTGTGGGGATTCGGCAGTGCCGGTAATTGGCAACACCTCAAGATACAAATCTTTGGTCAGGCGCTGGTTGAGGCGCAGTTCTTCATTGCAGAAGTGACCGCGTTTTTCCAGATCGGTGAAATCCAGGAAGCCGAAGTTCATCGGTTTCTTCAATTTATAGGCGTAGGGGCCGGTGAGGATGACCCAGGAAATATGGGTCTCAATGACGTGGAACGCTTCAACCGGATGCGGGTACAACGCCGGGTTTTGCAGGGCAGCGATCAGGGACTGGCTCACGGGCGATCCTTCAGAGTCTGGAAAAATTCATGGCGGGCATTATGGCCGCTACGGACGGTCGTGCAAACCGCTGTCCGGCTCATGTTGATCATCAAATAAAGTGCGTATAATCCGCCGCCATGACTCGATCCCGATCTCCCCGTTCCCGTAAAAAACCTCCTTCCCGTGGCCTGCGCCCATGGCTTGGCTGGGCGCTCAAGCTCGGCCTCGTGGGCCTGGTCGTGCTCGCCGGCTTCGCGGTGTACCTCGATGCGGTGGTGCAGGAGAAATTCTCCGGCAAGCGCTGGACCATTCCGGCCAAGGTTTACGCCCGCCCGCTGGAGCTGTTTACCGGCCAAAAGCTGAGCAAGGACGACTTCCTCACCGAGCTCGATGCCCTGGGCTATCGCCGCGAACCCGTGAGCAATGGTCCTGGCGCTGCGGCTGTCAGCGGCAACACCGTCGACCTGAACACGCGCGGCTTCCAGTTCTATGAAGGACTGGAAAAAGCCCAGCAGGTTCGCGTGCGGTTTTCCGGTGATTACGTGGCCGAGCTGTCGTCGCTCAACGGCTCGAAGCTACCGGTGGTGCGCCTTGAACCGCTGATGATCGGTGGGATTTATCCTAAAAACCTGGAAGACCGCATCCTGATCAAGCTCGATCAGGTGCCGCCTTACCTGCTGGAAACCCTGGTCGCCGTGGAAGACCGCGATTTCTACAGCCACTGGGGCGTCTCGCCGAAGTCGATTGCACGCGCCATTTGGATCAACACGTCCGGCGGCAAGATGACCCAGGGCGGCAGTACGCTGACGCAGCAATTGGTCAAGAACTTCTACCTCACCAGTGAGCGCAGCCTGACCCGCAAGCTCACCGAAGCCATGATGGCCATGCTGCTGGAGCTGCACTACAGCAAGCAGGAGATTCTCGAGGCGTACCTCAACGAGGTCTTCGTCGGCCAGGATGGCCAGCGTGCGGTGCACGGTTTCGGTCTGGCCAGTCAATTCTTCTTTGGCCAACCGTTGTCCGAATTGAAATTGCATCAAGTCGCCTTGCTGGTGGGCATGGTCAAGGGCCCCTCCTACTACAACCCGCGTCGCAACCCGGAGCGCGCGCTGGAGCGTCGTAACCTGGTACTGGATGTGCTTGAGCAGCAGGGCGTCGCTACCGCTGAACAGGTTGCCGCGGCGAAGAAAATGCCCTTGGGCGTGACGACCCGCGGCAAGCTGGCGGACAGTTCCTTCCCGGGCTTTATCGATCTGGTCAAACGCCAGTTGCGTGAAGACTATCGCGACGAAGACTTGACCGAAGAGGGCCTGCGCATCTTCACCAGTTTTGACCCGATTTTGCAGATGAAAGCCGAGGCGTCCGTCAACGACACCTTCAAGCGCCTTACCGGGCGTAAAGGTTCCGATGAAGTCGAAGCGGCCATGGTCGTGACCAACCCGGAGACCGGTGAAGTTCAGGCCATGATCGGCAGCCGTCAGCCCAGTTTTGCCGGCTTCAACCGCGCACTGGATGCGGTGCGGCCGATTGGCTCGCTGGTCAAGCCGGCGGTCTACCTCACGGCGTTGGAAAAACCGAGCAAATACACCCTCACCAGTTGGCTCTCCGATGATCCGTTGTCGGTCAAGGGGGCTGACGGCCAAGTGTGGACGCCGCAGAATTTTGATCGACGCTCCCATGGCACGGTGTTTCTCTATCAGGGGCTCGCGCATTCCTACAACATCTCCACCTCGCGGCTGGGCCTCGAAGTGGGCGTGCCTAATGTGCTCAAAACGCTGGCAAGGCTGGGTATCACCCGCGAATTCCCGGCGTTCCCGTCGATCCTGTTGGGGGCGGGTGCGATGACGCCGATGGAGGTCACGACCATGTACCAGACCCTCGCCAACGGCGGCTTCAACACGCCGATGCGCGGGATTCGCAGTGTGCTCACGGCCGACGGTGAGCCGCTCAAGCGTTACCCGTTCCAGATTCAGCAGCGCTTCGATGCAGGCTCCATCTACCTGATCCAGAACGCCATGCAACGCGTGATGCGTGAAGGCACCGGTAGCTCGGTCTATAAAGTGCTGCCATCGAACCTGACACTGGCGGGCAAGACCGGTACCAGTAACGATTCGCGCGACAGCTGGTTCGCCGGCTTCGGCCAGGATGTGCTGGCGGTGGTGTGGCTGGGCCGTGACGATAACGGCAAGACGCCGTTCACCGGCGCGACCGGTGCGCTGCAGGTGTGGACCAGTTTCATGCGCAAGGCCGACCCGTTGCCGCTGAATATGCCGCAGCCGGACAACATTGTGCAGGCCTGGATTGATCCGCACAGTGGGCAAGGTTCTGATGCCAACTGTCCGGGCGCAGTACAGATGCCGTATATTCGCGGCAGCGAGCCACCACCCGGTCCCGCATGCGGTGGCAGTGCGCCTGCGGATGCGGATTCGGTGATGGATTGGGTCAAGGGCTGGATGCATTAAGCAAACGAGGGTTTCAAGTGAACAAGTTGTGGATTCCAGCTATTACCGTCCTGGCCTTGCTGGGCGGTTGCTCCAGCGTGCAGCGCGGCTCGATTCCCGTGGTGGATGCGAGCAGCAACGCTTCCAGCAATGACCGGATCTCGGCTAACGGCGGCTTCCGCCAGACCGTGACCAACCGTCCGGCGCAGGCCAAACCTCAGGCAATGCCTCAGGATTCGGGCGTGGTGGTGATGGTGCCGGGCAGCGGCGCCGCCACTGCGGCACCGATCAGTTCCGAGCCGTGGACACCCGGTCCGAGCAGCTCCGCACCGATCGACACCGCGCCGGTCCAGGCGGCACCGATCAATCAGGGTTCGTACAGCATGCCGTCGGCGCCCAGCGGCGTTCCGTCGTCCTCCGCTGGCGGTGGCCTGTCTGCTGACGAGCAATTGGATGGCCCGGTATTGGCTTTGCTCACCACCGCCCAGCAACAACAGGCGGGTGGCGATTTGAACGGTGCATCCTCAAGCCTTGAACGTGCCCAGCGTGTGGCGCCGCGTGAACCGCAAGTGCTGTATCGCCTGGCGCAAGTGCGCATGGCCCAGGGCGATGCACCGCAAGCCGAACAGTTTGCCCGCCGTGGGCTGAGCCTGGCCAACGGTCGCCCCGACCTGCAAGCCAGCCTGTGGGCCTTGATCGGTGATGCGCGTGCCGCCCAGGGCGATGCTGCCGGCGCTGCCCAGGCCCGCCAGAAAGCCAAGGTCAGCCTCTGATGGATGAGCGTTTTCCAGCGATTGCCGAACAGTTATTGCTGATTGAGCGCGAGTTGCGTGTGCAAGGCTGGTGGGATGAGCAATCCCCCAGCATGGAGGCGCTCAGCAGTGTCGAGCCTTTCTCGGTCGACACACTGGACTTTCACCAGTGGCTGCAGTGGATCTTCCTGGTACGCATGAAGAAGATTCTTGAACAGGATCTGCCATTGCCCAACGCTTCAGGGATCCTGGAGATGGCCGAGATGGTTTATGCCGATCGGCCACGGGAAAGCCTTGGATTGCGCAATGCGCTGAAAAAGTTCGACCAATTGATCGTCGACGCTCGTTAATTGCCTGGCTGTCGGGTTTTTCGGCAGTCTTGCGCATATTTCTACCGCTTGACGACATTCAGGCGAGTTTTATCCCTCCTCCAACGCCTTTCTTCTACGTTCTCATGCGCTTAGTTGGAAAAAAGCGCAATTATTGCTTGACTTGAACGGCCTGAAACAGAAGAATCCAAAGTCCGCTGTATCGGGACTGCCAGAAGCAGGCCCGCTCGGCAGATCATGAGGCGCACATCCGCGCCGACCTGTTACACCCGCAACGCGTTACCTCGCGCTGGGTGGGAAAAGCCCGCAACACTTGGGACGATCCCAATACTTGCTCAGTCAGTGCTGACGTAGTCGGCGACCACCGTCGCTCATGCTCTGTTGAGAAGTAAACCTATTAAGACCCGTCGGTTTTTCAACGGACGGTATTCTGGCGTTTTAGAGGTGAACAACGTGGAGCTTTTATCTGGCGGTGAGATGCTCGTCCGCTTTTTGCGTGACGAAGGCGTCGACTATATCTACGGGTACCCAGGTGGTGCTCTGCTTCATGTTTATGACGCACTGTTCAAGGAACCGGCTGTTACCCACATCCTGGTTCGCCACGAACAGGCCGCGACTCATATGGCTGACGGTTATGCCCGTGCCACCGGTAAAGCCGGCGTGGTCCTGGTAACCTCCGGCCCAGGCGCAACCAATGCCATTACCGGCATCGCGACTGCGTATATGGACTCCATTCCGATGGTGATCATCTCCGGCCAGGTGGCCAGCACCCTGGTGGGCACCGACGCATTCCAGGAAACCGACATGATCGGTATCTCCCGGCCGATCGTGAAACACAGCTTCATGATCAAGCACGCGTCGGAGATCCCCGAAGTCATGAAGAAGGCGTTCTACCTCGCACAGTCCGGTCGTCCGGGTCCTGTGGTGGTCGATATCCCGAAAGACATGACCAATCCGGCTGAAAAATTCGAATACATCTTTCCGAAGAAAGCCAAGCTGCGTTCCTACAGCCCGGCCGTGCGTGGGCACTCGGGGCAGATCCGCAAGGCGGCAGAAATGCTTCTGGCGGCCAAGCGTCCAGTGCTTTACTCCGGTGGCGGCGTGATTCTGGGTGGCGGCTCCGCACAACTGACCGAGCTGGCCAAGCTGCTCAACCTGCCGGTGACCAATACCCTTATGGGCCTCGGCGCATTTCCGGGCACCGACCGTCAGTTCGTCGGCATGCTTGGCATGCACGGCAGCTACACGGCCAACCAAACCATGCACCACGCCGACGTGATCCTGGCCGTGGGCGCGCGGTTCGATGACCGAGTGATCAACGGCGCGAGCAAGTTCTGCCCGAATGCCAAGATCATCCATATCGATATCGACCCCGCGTCCATCTCCAAGACCATCAAGGCCGACGTGCCGATCGTGGGACCAGTGGAAAGCGTATTGACCGAAATGGTCGCTGCGCTCAAGGACATTGGCGAAACGCCGAATAAGGAATCCGTCGCCAGTTGGTGGAAGCAGATCGACGAATGGCGCGGTGATCGCGGCCTGTTCCCTTATAACAAGGGCGACGGCAGCATCATCAAACCGCAAACCGTGATCGAAACCCTGTGTGAAGTGACCAAGGGCAATGCCTTTGTGACCTCCGACGTGGGTCAGCACCAGATGTTCGCCGCGCAGTACTACACCTTCGACAAGCCCAACCGCTGGATCAACTCCGGTGGTCTGGGCACGATGGGCTTTGGTTTTCCTGCTGCCATGGGCGTGAAACTGAGCTTCCCGGATGACGATGTCGCCTGCGTCACTGGCGAGGGCAGCATTCAGATGAACATTCAGGAATTATCGACGTGCCTGCAGTACGGCCTTCCGGTGAAGATCGTCTGCCTGAACAACGGCGTGCTGGGTATGGTTCGTCAGTGGCAGGACATGAGCTACGGCAGCCGTCACTCCCATTCCTACATGGAGTCGTTGCCGGATTTCGTCAAGTTGGTTGAAGCCTATGGCCACGTCGGCATGCGCATCACCGATCTGAAAGATTTGAAGCCGAAGATGGAAGAGGCGTTCGCCATGAAGGACCGCCTGGTGTTTCTCGATATTCAAGTGGACACCAGCGAGCACGTCTATCCGATGCAGATCAAAGACGGCTCCATGCGCGACATGTGGCTGAACAAGACGGAGCGTACCTAATCATGCGGCACATCATCTCCCTGCTTCTGGAGAACGAACCCGGCGCTCTGTCTCGTGTTGTCGGCCTGTTTTCGCAACGCAACTACAACATCGAAAGCCTGACCGTGGCACCGACCGAAGACCCGACGCTGTCGCGTCTGACGTTGACCACTGTGGGCCACGATGAGGTGATCGAGCAGATCACCAAGAACCTCAACAAGCTGATCGAGGTGGTCAAGCTGGTCGACCTGTCGGAAAGCGCTCACATTGAGCGCGAGTTGATGCTGGTCAAGGTCAAGGCCACGGGTGCCCAACGTGCCGAGATCAAGCGGACCACCGACATTTATCGCGGGCAGATCGTCGATGTGAGCGCCAGCGTTTATACCGTTCAACTGACCGGTACAAGCGACAAGCTGGACAGCTTCATCCAGTCGATCGGGACGGCCTCGATTCTGGAAACCGTACGCAGTGGTGTCACTGGCATTGCCCGTGGCGACAAAGTACTCAGCGTCTAACCCAAATTAGCGAATGGCCTTACGGCCTGGATATATAGAGGAACCTCATGAAAGTTTATTACGATAAAGATTGTGACCTGTCGATCATCCAGGGCAAGAAAGTCGCCATCATCGGCTACGGTTCCCAAGGGCACGCGCAAGCTTGCAACCTCAAGGATTCCGGCGTTGACGTCACCGTCGGCCTGCGCAAAGGCTCGGCCACTGTCGCCAAGGCTGAGGCCCATGGCCTGAAAGTGACCGACGTGGCTTCCGCCGTGGCAGCTGCCGACGTGGTCATGATCCTGACCCCGGACGAGTTCCAGTCCGCGCTGTACAAGAATGAAATCGAGCCGAACATCAAGAAGGGCGCTACCCTGGCCTTCTCTCACGGTTTTGCGATTCACTACAATCAGGTTGTGCCGCGTGCCGATCTCGATGTGATCATGATCGCGCCGAAAGCGCCGGGCCACACCGTGCGTTCGGAGTTCGTCAAAGGCGGCGGTATCCCTGACCTGATCGCGATCTACCAGGACGCATCGGGCAACGCCAAAAACGTTGCGCTGTCCTACGCTTCCGGCGTGGGTGGCGGTCGTACCGGCATCATCGAAACCACCTTCAAGGACGAGACCGAGACCGATCTGTTCGGCGAACAAGCCGTGCTGTGCGGCGGTACCGTCGAGCTGGTCAAAGCCGGTTTTGAAACCCTCGTTGAAGCGGGCTACGCGCCTGAAATGGCCTACTTCGAATGCCTGCACGAACTGAAACTGATCGTTGACCTCATGTACGAAGGCGGTATCGCCAACATGAACTACTCGATCTCCAACAACGCCGAATACGGCGAGTACGTGACTGGCCCGGAAGTGATCAACGCCGAGTCCCGTCAGGCGATGCGCAACGCTCTGAAACGTATTCAGGACGGCGAATACGCCAAAATGTTCATCAGCGAAGGTGCTACCGGCTACCCTTCGATGACCGCCAAGCGCCGTAACAACGCCGCTCATGGTATCGAAGTCATCGGCGAGCAACTGCGCTCCATGATGCCGTGGATCGGTGCCAACAAGATCGTCGACAAAGCCAAGAACTAAGTCGTACGCATCAAGTGAAAACGCGGCCTAGGCCGCGTTTTTTCGTTTGGGAGGCGTGTTCTGGTATAAAGCTGCATCGTTTGCGGGCGAACACTCGCCGCAAGTATTTGTCGAATTTTTTTCACACCGTTGCAAGGTAAAGTCCATGAGCGAACGTCCCGAAGAGCCAAACCAGGCTTACGACGCCGAAAGCATGCTGCCCATCGATGAACATGTCGAAGAAGGGCATGACGCTGAAGGCCGCAAGGTCAGGCATCGTGGCATCTATCTGCTGCCGAACCTGTTCACCACGGCGAACCTGTTTGCCGGCTTCTATTCCATCATCAATTCCATGAGCGCCCAGAGCGCGCTGGCGGCAGGTGACGCGGCAAGTGCCAGCAAGTATTTCGGTTTTGCCGCCATCGCCATTTTCGTGGCCATGGTGCTGGATGGCCTTGATGGCCGTGTAGCGCGAATGACCAATACCCAGAGTGCCTTCGGCGCCGAGTACGACTCGCTGTCGGACATGGTTGCCTTTGGTGTGGCGCCCGCGCTGCTGGCATTTGCCTGGGCACTGGGTGACATGGGTAAGGTGGGCTGGATGGTCGCCTTCATTTATGTCGCAGGTGCCGCGCTGCGCCTGGCGCGCTTCAACACGCAAGTCGGTACTGCCGACAAGCGTTACTTCATCGGCCTCGCCAGCCCGGCAGCTGCCGGTGTGGTCGCGGGCATTGTCTGGGCATTCAGTGATTACGGCATCCAGGGTTCGAAAATGTCGTTCCTGGTGGCGCTGATGGTTGCGGCTGCCGGCATGCTGATGGTCAGCAACATCAAGTACAACAGCTTCAAGGAGTTTGACCTCAAGGGCCGAGTGCCTTTTGTGGCCATCCTGGTAGTGGTGCTGATGTTTGCGGTGGTATTCAGCGATCCGCCGCGCATCCTGCTGCTGGCCTTCCTGGTCTACGCGGCTTCCGGACCGATTCAGTACCTGCTGCATATGCGTCGGGACAAAACATTGTCTTAATGTAATTTCCCCCATACTCCGCAGTCTATTGGTGCATCTGTCCTCCAATGCTGCGGAGTTGCCATGTTAATCAAATTGCCTAAAGCGTCCGATTGCCACGAATCGGATGTCACGCCTGAATCCTTTTACCTCTCCCGCCGCAGCATGCTTGGTGGTGCGCTTGCCGGTGTGGCTGCAGCCAGCCTGCCGCGTTGGGCCGCTGCCGAGGACACGGCGCGCTATGCCGATGTTGAGCCGGGCAAAGCGCCAAACTGGTTTGCCGACAAGTTGCCAGGTACGAAATGGCAGGCGGTGACCGTCAAGGACGAAGCCATCACACCGTTCAAGGACGCGACCCACTACAACAATTTCTATGAGTTCGGTACCGATAAGGGTGACCCGGCGAGTAACGCGGGTTCACTCAAGACCGAACCCTGGAGCGTGGTGATCGATGGTGAAGTCGGCAAGCCAGGGCGCTATGCCCTGGAAGATTTTATGAAGCCCTATCAGTTGGAAGAGCGGATCTACCGTTTGCGTTGTGTCGAGGCGTGGTCGATGGTCATTCCCTGGATTGGTTTTCCAATTTCGGCCTTGCTCAAGCAGGTCGAGCCTACGTCCAAGGCCAAGTACATTCGTTTCGAAACCCTTCAAGATCCAAAAAGCATGCCTGGGCAGCGCTCGAATTTCGGCCTGATCGACTGGCCTTATGTAGAAGGGTTGCGCCTGGATGAGGCGATGAACCCGCTGGCGATTCTTGCCGTTGGCATGTATGGGCGTGAGTTGCCCAATCAAAATGGCGCGCCGTTGCGCTTGGTGGTGCCGTGGAAGTATGGCTTCAAGAGTGTGAAGTCCATTGTGCGCATCAGTCTGGTGAGCGAGCAGCCTAAAACAACCTGGCAGAGTATCGCGGCCGATGAGTATGGCTTTTATGCGAACGTGAATCCTGCGGTTGATCATCCACGCTGGACACAAGCCCGGGAGCGGCGATTGCCGAGTGGCCTGTTCAGCCCGAATGTTCGGGAGACTCAGATGTTCAATGGCTATGCAGATGAGGTCGCTTCTCTATATACCGGTCTGGATTTGCGGAAGAATTACTGATGCGTTATCCCATCTGGCGCATCGGCGTCTTTATAGCAGCGGCTGTATGGCCGTTGTTCTGGCTCTATGAGGCGTGGAGCTCTGCGCTGGGCCCGGACCCGGGTAAAGTCCTGGTTGATCGTCTTGGCCTGGGCACCTTGATTCTGTTGCTGATCACGCTTTGTATGACGCCCCTGCAAAAACTGAGTGGCTGGGCGGGGTGGATAGCCGTGCGCCGGCAATTGGGGTTGTGGTGTTTCGCTTACGTGGTGCTGCACTTGGCAGCTTATTGCGTGTTCGTGCTGGGGTTGGACTGGTCACAGCTGGGCGTTGAGTTGCGCAAGCGACCTTACATTATTGTAGGAACGCTGGGCTTCCTGTGTTTGCTGGTGCTTGCGGTCACGTCGAATCGCTATAGCCAGCGGCGACTGGGTAGTCGTTGGAAGAAGCTGCACCGGCTGGTGTATGGGGTTCTTGGGCTTGGGTTGCTGCACATGTTGTGGATCGTACGGGCAGACCTGAAGGAGTGGGCGGTCTACGCCTCTATAGGCGCGTTGCTTCTGATCCTGCGAATCCCGCCTGTGATGCGCCGTATTCCCCGGCTTATTGCGAAAAAATCTGCTTCTGCAACAAAACTGTAATTAGTGCTTGACGGCAAATCCTGGACGTCTATAATTCGCCCCACTTCCGGCGCAGTCGAAACGGAAAACTCCTTGGTAAACAAGTAGTTATGCAAGATTCGACAGCGAGTTGCTTCAGTTCATCGAAGCCTGGAAGAAGTTGATAGTGCGGTGTTGTTTGGCGCTATTAACGTTTCGATCTTCTCGGTCGAAAGCGGATAAAAAGAGGTGTTGACAGCAGCGTGTAACGCTGTAGAATTCGCCTCCCGCTAACGAGAGATCGGAAGCGCAAGTGGTTGAAGTTGTTGAAGAATTCTTCGAAAGCTTCTGAAAATAA